>OZ244968.1:0-2657500 GCA_965222645.1 Saprospiraceae bacterium
TCTTTATCGGGATTATGATTATCAGCGTTATTGCCATTGGACGTATCTGAAAAAAAAATGACGACATGGCCAAAAAAGGCCATGCCGTCGGATTGTTACCCTCAAAACCGTTAAGCTTAAACGGTTTGAGTCGTCCTAAAAATCTGTCTCATTTATCTTGCTTTTACAACTATCCTGTGATCCGTCCAATCCTTCATTATTATCGTCATAAAATAGGTGCCGATCGGGAGCTCCTTGAGATCCAGGGCTGTCCGATTCGTGCCTTTAAATGCATTTAGTCTCTTTATAAGTATCGTTTTACCTAAACGGTCCGTTATCTGCACATTGGCATCACCGTATTCGAGAGATGTAAACTCGAGCTGGAATGATTGCTTAAATGGATTGGGGTAGACCCTTAGATTCCGATCATCGATACATCTCGATTGTACTAATTGAGTCTTTGAGTAAATCACAGACCCGTCGCTTGAAGTCATCTTTAACCGGTAAAACCCCCTTCCCCGCTTATGCGGATCACGTGTAGAATACTGAGTTTTAGAATCCGGAGCACCCGTAGGTATGACATCCTTTACACTGGTAAAGACAGCACCATCAGTAGAGAACTCGATTTGATAAGAATCCAAATCATTTTCAAAATTGCTTATCCATGAAACTGTATTTACGCAATTGCGAGCGGTGACATTAAAATCAGCAACTTCGACTGCAGCGATGGAAGACTTGATCGTGAAAAACCCAGCAGCCACGTTTTCCAATGCTTGTTGCGCTTCCAAAAATATTACTTCTGTCATTCCATTATTCGGATCGATATCACTATCCATACTCTCGTCTCCTTGATCCCTGGCCGTAATATCCATACCCAGTGGTACTACAAATTCCAGTTGGTATGCTTTAGCCGCCAGATTATTAAAATGAAAATAACCGGGTTTACCGGATTTCGTCTGTGTCGTCGTAGATGTCATCATTTTCGTGGACATTTTATCGACATCTTCAACCTCGTATAAATTGACAGTGACTCCGTTAATACCTGGCTCGCCGATATCCTGAATTCCGTTTTGGTTGACGTCTTCCCAAACTGTATTTCCAATCGAGGCTGAAGCGTCACTGGCATTAAATCCACAAACTGTGATTTTCTGGGTGACTTCGGCAACATTACCACAAGCATCTGTAGCGGACCATGTTCGAAAATGTATCAATTTTCCGGAATCGAAAGGATCAGATACCAGACTCTCTGCAAACTGTAATTCTGTGCCATCATCGTGACAATCATCAGTAGCCGTCACACCCTCGTATACGGCATCTCCCACATCAGGCACATCATCTCCACAGTCTACAACCAAATCTCCGGGTACGTTATGAATCACCGGTGCCGTAGTATCATACTGCACAACAAACATTTCATATTCGGTCGTATTACCTGCGGCATCTGTAGCGGTTGCAAAGCAACGCCATTTGCGATAATAACCAAATACATCACATGTGTTTAGAGCCACGACAAGATCTCCCACGACAAGGTCGGCCGCACAACAATTATCAGAAACCAGTGGCTGAGCAGTTTCAAGTGATGGTGCCTCACATCCATACATGACCATTGTGCCCCCGTTCGGCAGTGCCGCCATATCCGGATCACCAAAAGAAATTACAGGTGCCTGGGTATCGACCACATCTATTATCTGAGTCCTTGTAGTCTGCCTTCTGCAGGCATCTGTCGCTGTCCAGGTACGAATAAGTCGATATTCGCAATCGTTCAGAGTTTCGGTCGACTCCTCGAGAAGCACATTTACATCAGAGCAATCGTCACTTACCTCATAGGATGGTTCAGGAATACTTTGCCCACACTCGATGACAGTATCTGGTGGTACCACAAGCTCGGGTGCATTCTCATCCACAGCTGATATGTACTGGGTAAAAATTGTACTACATCCGCAGCCATCGGTCGCTCTCCATTGTCTTCTATATTTATCGCCACAACTGCTGCCGATTTCTTCTTCACCAAGATAGGTCACTGTGGTTTGACCGGTTAGGTTATCACCCCATTCAACGTCCACAGCTACCAGTCCCTGAGCTACCGGAGGCAACTCATCGCCGCACATGATTTGCTCGTCTTCCGGAAAAACCGTGAACACCGGAGTATGGCTGTCCCAGAACAGGTCGATCACTTCTTCAGCGGTTGCCGGAGAGATATTCGGTCCATCAAGTGTGTATGTGCGGGTAAACCTGTATTCAAATCCACTTACGACAGGTGCAGAAACAGCAGTTGTAAGATCCAACGTCGCAGGATCCACACAATCGGGAACGATGGTAGCAGCCAGTACTTGTTGCAGGCTATAAGGTTCGGGAAGATCAGCGCTGGTCGGAGCTGTTTCATTTTTAAAGCAGCTGGCGAATGGCGGGAGAATCAGGTCTACGACAATGTCGTCACAGTCGACATTAACGATGCAAGTAATCGATTCCAAAGTGTTACCACACACATCTGTACCCCCATAGGTGATAGTCAAGGTCCCACCGCACTCACCTGTGTTATTCGCTGTAACAACGCCCGCTATCGAACCTTCCACCAGACAAGCACCACTCAGACCGTTCGAGTACTCTGCAAGAGGTGGAACATAATTCGGTATATCATCGCATGTAAGATCGGGAAGAACTGGACACAAAATGACTGGCGTTGCTGCAGGAGCTACAGGGATTTGGCAAACCTGAAGAAAGCTTGAAAGATCGCAATCGTTAGTTACCGAATAAGTCACTAGAACTGCCCCTGTACCATCGCAAGAGACGGCGGATTTGTCCACAGAGGTCACTGTGGCAACATAGTTTATCAGACACGTTGCATTTTCATTGTTTGTAAATTGTATGACTGCTAGATCACCCGCTGTCAGAGCTAAGGCAGCAGAACAAGAAATCTCATCAAAGTCAGGACATGGAAATGATGAAACGCCAGGTGCTCCACTTACAGGTATAACACATTCCTTTGTGAATGAGGTTCCGTCACAATCATTTGTTACGGTATATGTAATGAAAACCTGTCCGGACCCACTACATGTAACCCCGCTAGCATCGATACCCGTGACCATAGCTGAATAATTGATGAGACACGATCCTGATCCTCCATTGTCAAAATTGATATCATCAAAATCATTGACAGTGAGAGCCAATGCTTCGGCACAGGTAATCTCAGCAAACACGGGGCAATCAAAATCATTTACAGTGGGTGCACCTGAGACTGGAATATCGCATATTTGGGTAAAGGTAGTGGCGTCACAGTCATTAGAAACGGTAAATGTGACCTCGACACTTCCTGCACCACCGCACGCCACATTATCGACACTGAGGTCGGTTGCTTCTGCCGTATAGATTATCAGGCAGGCCTCTGTCCCTCCGTTATTAAATATAATGTCATCGATATCGTCGAGCGTCAAATTCAGAGCTTGACCACAACTTAAGGTTTCGTAATCCGGGCACGGAAATGATGTCAATACCGGAGCTGAAGAGACCGGTACTGCACATGTCTTTTGGAAAGAGGAAACGTCACAGTCATTGCTTACGGTGTAAGTGACAATCACATCACCCGAGCCATCACAGGAAACGCTTGTCAGGTCTACGCCAGTCACCACTGCTGAATAATTGATGAGACACGATCCCGATCCTCCATTGTTAAAAACGATATCATCAAAATCATTGACAGTGAGCGCCAATGCTTCGGCACAGGTAATCTCTGCAAACACGGGGCAATCAAAATCATTTACAGTAGGTGCACCTGAGACCGGAATATCGCATGTTTGGGTAAAGGTAGTAGCGTCACAATTATTGGAAACGGTAAATGTAACCTCGACACTTCCTGCACCACCGCACGCCACATTATCGACACTGAGTTCCGTTGCTTCTGCCGTATAGATTATCAGGCAGGCATCCGTCCCTCCGTTATTAAAGATAATGTCATCGATATCGTCAAGGGTCAAGTTCAGAGCTTGACCACAACTTAAGGTTTCGTAGTTCGGACACGGAAATGATGTCAGTGTTGGAGCAGGGGAGACAGGAATAGTACAAACCTTCAGAAAAGTCGAAGCATCACAATCATTGCTGACAGTGTATGTGACGGCGACCTGACCTGAACCATCGCATGAAATTGCAGTTAAATCAATTTCGGTGGCTTCAGCCGTGTAATTGATAAGACAAGCTGCTGACTCTTGATTAGTGAAAGTGATGTCGGCGATGCCATCCAGTGTTAGTGCATAAGCCGCTTCACAGGTGATTTCGGAAAAGGGTTCACAATCAAAATCATCTTCTGTTGGTGCCGGCAGGACGGGTTGTTCACAAATGAGGTCTTCATACGAATCATTCCCACAGTTATCAGAGACTGCATATGTAATTAATACAACTCCTTCACCATCACAAGATACACCAAGAGTATTTACATTAGTGGGAGTGGCGGTGATAGTGATCGCACATTCACCTGTCCCGGCAATGGTAATTATATCGTCGTAATTATCAGTTGTCAAGCTAAAAGCATCAGAACAGTTTACCGGATTAAAAGTGATGCATTCAGGAAGATCAGGGTATATGGGTACTATTGCATAATCCTGGTCACATGAAACTACATTGAAGATAACTTCTCCCTCGTCCCATATCCCGTCTAAGTCCGTATCATCAAATTCTCTGATCAGATATGTCCTGACCACATCTCCTGCAATTCCGCAACCGGGATCGGGAGAATTAAAAGCAGTTATTTCAATGGTGCCACAGGGCTCATCTCCGATATTACCATCGCCGTTACCGAGGGCTTCAAATTCTGCTTCGGTCAAAGTCGTTTCCATTGGTATTTCGGAATAACATTCCACGATTTCCGGTGATGGTGAGAAGGTGGGGCAAGTGAGTGCAAACTCGCAGCAGGAACCAACGATGATATCTTTAGAAACTGATTCAACTTGACCCCGGGAATCTGTCACTTCCAGGAGTACTGTTTTTATGCCGGCCGCAGAATAATTGACTATTTGATCCATCATTGAGCCGTTCTGGGGTGTTGCATCACTACCAAATGACCAGGATATAATATATGGCTCGCTTCCGCCAAAGATATTGCTGGTAAAGGTGAATTCCTCAAACGGTTCACCCGGAACACATTCCTGCATGAAACTAAAGTCAATAATTAGAGGTACAGCGATGTCAATGCATTCATATCTGCGACACTTTGACGGTGTTACGGGACTTCCATTGGAGCAATCTAGAGTGTCTGGTGGACCACCATTGCATACTTCACCACTCGCAGCTCCCCAAGCAGTTAGTCCGTTACACAATGTAACAGGAGCATCGCAACTCCATTCAAAAGTTGAGGGTGCTGGAATGCATAATGTCGTTGTGTCTTCAGGATCTAGGACCTGGTTGAAGCAATGATCGAGAAAGAGGGGATCAGCTCCAGCAGAGACTTCACCAGTGAGATAAATACCGTCTCGCGTGCTATTGTTTTTATTCCAAAAACTCACACAAAGGTATGTTGTCACTGTACTGGCATTTTCACAATCTTCGGTAGTTAGGCTGTCCCCGGCTTCATTTCGTGCAAGATAGATTCCCACGATCTCAACATCACTGGCAGTACATGATGGACTGGAGTAACAAGGATGTTCAGCATCATTTTCTTGGCTTGTTAAAAGAGTGGGGTTCCATAATGAGGTAAGGAAAACTATAAATAGAAAGTATAGTAATCTTTGCATAACGGGTTTGTTTAGTAGGTACAGGCCAGGTTTCAAAGCATAAAACCTGAGGCAAACTTATTTCTGAAAAATATCAGTTGGATGACGGGCTACGCCGATAGTCTTTTTAGTAATGACTAATCCGCGTAGATATTAGTAGAACTGGAGAAGGACTATCATAGGAATATGGTCGTTTTAGGTTAAAAAAAATAGTTTCAAGCTCTAAGCGGATTCAATCTGTAATGTGTTCTTGACTAGTTTCTTGAAAATTGAGTTTAATCGATGTATGTGTGTTATCTGAGAAATCAGAGGTATAAATAGTAATTGTTTTAATCAAAACAAAATAAAACATATATATTTTTTGCAGTTATATCATGAATTTCATTCACGTTTCAAATCAATTTTCTGTCAAATTGAAATCTTAATATATTGAAAACGAAAGACTTGGATACTTGAAAGACATGGTCATGATTTGCGGGGGCTAGCTGGGTGCCATCATATAAAAATGACGGTGCACCTGCACACAGGCACACCGTCGGGATTGTTACCCTCAAAACCGTTAGTCTTAACAGTTTAGGGCTTTCCAAAGAGGGCAGACTGAATCTGAGTACAGTCCGCCCAATACAATAGTGTTGATCGGGAAATCTATTGCGTCTTTATGACCATTTTATGTTCGGTCCAATCTTGTATTTGAATTTTTATAAAATAGGTTCCAACAGGTAAGTCATCAAGATCAAGTTGTGTCCTGTTCACACCTCTAAAAGCCTGTAACTTTTGGGTTTTAAGCTCTTTACCCAACTGGTCCAGGATCTGAATTCTGGCATCACCTTTGTCCGGAACAGCAAATTCGAGATTGATCTTGCTATTGAATGGATTTGGAAATGCCGTCAGTCCCAGATCTTTAGCACAGCGAGAGTTGACACTTACGATATCAGAGTATTGGAAAGAGCCGTCAAGGTCGATCATCTTGAGTCGGTACAATCCACGGGCTCGATTCGTAGGATCCACCGTGCTGTATAGCGTATTGGAGGCAGGACCACCTCTCGGTGCTACCTGTTTTACCAGATTAAATTCAGTTCCGTCCTCTGAGAATTCCACTTCGAACGACTCAACATTAATCTCTGAGGCGGTTGCCCATGAGATCGTGTTATTGCAGTTGTCCGTGGTAACACTGAAGTCTAGCAGTTCAACGGGAAATGAAGCCAAGGCGATAAACCCAGCATCTACATTGGTGATATCCTGTTGATCCAAAAGTACCACTACATCCGTCATCCCATCTAGGGGATTTGCATCACTGTCCATTTCGTCATCACCCTGATCTGCCGATGTAAACTCCATCCCCTCGGGGATAACAAAACCTAATCTGTAATCGGCTGCAAGGAGATTCTTAAAGTGGAACTGCCCTGGCTTGCCTGCCATAGAATTGGTGATGGTTGAGTCTATCAAAGTAAATGCTCCCCTGGCATTGTCATTGACCTTATAGAGGCGCACTTTGACTCCATTTATGCCGGGCTCTCCTTCATCCTGCAATCCATTTTTATTCAAGTCATCCCATACGGTGTTGCCTATGGAAGCTTGAACCATTGAGGGATCAAATCCGCACATTGTGATCATTTGAGTAGCCTCTGCAAGGTTACCACAGGCATCCGTGACAGACCATGTCCGGATATATGCTTGCTGTTGGGCATCTGATGGATTGACAACAAGGCTTTCCGCAAATTGAATATCTCCCCCGAGGGGATTGCATTCATCCTCTGCAGAAATATTCGCATACATTAAGTCACCAATATCAGGTACTTCTTCTCCACAAAGCATTTCCATATCCGGAGGTACATTTTCGATTACGGGTGGTGTGGTGTCATACTGGACAACAAACATTTCATATTCGGTCACATTTCCCGCGGCGTCTACCGCAGTTGCGAAACATCTCCACTTTCGGTAGTACCCGAAAATGTCACATGTGTTAAAGGCAACGATTTCGTCACCTACTGTAAGATCCGCAGCACAGCAGTTGTCATTTGCAAAAGGTAATGCGTTTGCAAGAGAGGGAATATCACAACCATAAAGTACCATTTCACCACCGTTAGGAAGGTTGGCCATCATGGGATCTTCAAAACCAATTGTTGGTGCTTGTGTGTCTTCGACACTTATTACTTGACTTGCCGAAGAAGTTCGACCACACGCATCTCTCGCAGTCCAGGTCCTTGTAATTGTGTACTCACAATCATTGATCGATTGTGTTGTCTCTTCCAGTTCAACCGTGACTTCAGAACAATTATCATAAACTTCATAGGTCGGTTCAGGTATTTCTTCACCACATTCTACCACGATGTCTTCCGGTACGGTCAATTCGGGTGGTAAATTGTCGACCACCGTTATTATTTGTCGGTATACACTGCTGCAACCACAATCATTGATGGCTCTCCATCTTCGTTGCAAGCGTTCTCCACATCTGGAAGTAAGAGTACTCTGCCCCAGATATGTCACTACAACTGGTAATCCTGTCGATCCATCTACAGCTGTGACTGTGGCAATTGCTGGGAGTGCATCACCGCACTCGATTTCTACATCTGCTGGATAGTCAACAAATATGGGTGATTCACTGTTTACGGTCACCTGACATTCGATTGGTGCCAGATCCCGGCCACAGCCATCTTGACCCTGATAGCGTATGGTTAACGATCCCACGCACCCACTCAAGTTATAGGCTATGATCTCTCCGTTTACCTCACCGTCCGGGAGGCACCCCCCAGAATATGTGGCGGCTGGAGGCACGTAGCTAGAAACATCTTCACAGTTGATAGCCTCCAAGACTGGACAGATGATCGTCTGTAAAGGTGTCTGGGCAACTGAAAAGGAACTGCTACACTGGTCAGTGCCACAATCATCTTCTGCAATCAAAGTGAAACTTAGGTTGACAGCCCGTCCACATACATAGGCAGGTAGAGGTGGAATCTCGTCAATGTTGGATTCCGCATTACATCCACCGTCCACAGTAATTTCACTTACCCACTGATTGTAAGCGGCTAAGATCTCTGCCTCACTACTGCAAGCCGGTAAATTTACCGGGACGGGGCATCCCAACATCAGATCTTCTTCCGCAAGGACGACGAAAGTGCTTGCGCATTGATCATTCCCACAATCATCTTGTGCCTGCAAGGTGAAACTGAGATTTACAGCATTGCCACAATCGAAGGCAGGTAGTGCCGGGATCTCATTGATATTGCTGGTGGTATTACACCCTCCTGTCACTGAAAATCCCGCTTTCCATGTATTGTAAGCTTGTACAATTTCTTCTTCAGTACTACAAGCTGGGAGTTCGACTGCGATGGCACAGGAAATCTCCAGGTCATCTTCAGCGATTACCGTGAAGGAACTTGAGCAATCTTTGCTACTACAGTTATCCTCTGCATTTAAAGTAAAATTAAGGTTAATTGCATTCCCGCAATCAAAGCTTGGTAGTGCAGGAATCTCGCTGATATTGCTGGTGGTGTTGCAACCACCTGTAACGGAAAATGCAGCACTCCAATCATTGTATGCCTGTATGATTTCGTCTTCAGTACTACATGCTGGTAACTCGACTGAAATTGGACAAGTGGCCACAAGTTCGGGAGCTGCAGGAACGATAAACGTACTGCTACAACTTCCTTCTCCACAATCGTGGCTGTAATCCGCTTGGACAGTAATCGTCCCACCTGTGCAATAGTTGGGTGCAGCTAATGAGGAAAGATCTACTGCATTGTTATTTCCATCAGTGTACGTGACGGATAGGCCACATCCACCAGTGAATATGAATCCTGAAATCCAACTACTGAATTGAGCATCGACAGAGGCCTGATCATCACACTCCGATGTAGTATGGCTAGCTGGACATACTGTGGTAATGGATGGAGGTGCTTCGACTGAGAAAGTGCTGGAGCAAGTTCTGGTTGTGCCGCACTCATCTGAAATTTGAAGATTGATTGTAAATGATCCGCCCTCACATTTTAAGGGTGCGGTCAGTGCGTCCGGATCAACTCTATGGACACCACTAAGATCGATTATCTTCGCAAGACTTTGTCCGTTACCATCTGTGTAAGTGACGGTCGGATAGCAGCCGCCGAATGCATAGAAGGCCTCGACCCAATTTCTAAATTGGAGATCGATCGAGGATTGGTCCGTACATGCTGTTACAGGTACATCGGCTGGACAGAAATACTCCACCGGAGTGTAAGGTTCCACTATGAACTTACTTGTACAAATCTCTGTAGTACAGTCGTCTATTACTTCGTAGGTGAAGTTTAAGGTGAAGCCTCCACCACAGATGTAGTCGGGTAAAGCCGGAATGGATCCAATATTGGAAGTGGCGTTGCAGCCCCCACTGAAAGAAAATCCGTTTTTCCATTCGTCATATTTGTCTGAAATCTGCTGCTCTGTACAGCAAGGTTTCAGGCTCATATCTTCAGGACAAATTGCAATCAGATCATCGGCATAAGCATCGACATGGAAAGAGGTGACACACTGATCTGTTTGTCCACAACCATCTGAGACAGACACGGTGACGGAATAATCCGTAGCTGTGGTGCTGCACACATCAGGGGCAGTGAGCGTATTGGGATCAGGATCAAAAGAGATGGCACCGGCGGAACAACCACCAGAGACCGTCATGTTATTAAGCGCAGCAACCCATGCATTGAAAGCATCAGTAACAGCGATTTGATCGGCGCAGTTGTCGAAAGACTCATTGCCAGGACAATCACTGAGATCGAGATCATCTGCATAAGCATCGACATGGAAAGAGGTGACACACTGATCTGTTTGTCCACAACCATCTGAGACAGACACGGTGACGGAATAATCCGTAGCTGTGGTGCTGCACACATCAGGGGCAGTGAGCGTATTGGGATCAGGATCAAAAGAGATGGCACCGGCGGAACAACCACCAGAGACCGTCATGTTATTAAGCGCAGCAACCCATGCATTGAAAGCATCAGTAACAGCGATTTGATCGGCGCAGTTGTCGAAAGACTCATTGCCAGGACAATCACTGAGATCGAGATCATCTGCATAAGCATCGACATGGAAAGAGGTGACACACTGATCTGTTTGTCCACAACCATCTGAGACAGACACGGTGACGGAATAATCCGTAGCTGTGGTGCTGCACACATCAGGGGCAGTGAGCGTATTGGGATCAGGGTCGAAAGAGATGGCACCGGCGGAACAACCACCAGAGACCGTCATGTTATTAAGCGCAGCAACCCATGCATTGAAAGCATCAGTAACAGCGATTTGATCGGCGCAGTTATCGAAAGACTCATTGCCAGGACAATCACTGAGATCGAGATCATCGGCATAAGCATCGACATGGAAAGAGGTGACACACTGATCTGTTTGTCCACAACCGTCTGAGACAGACACGGTGACGGAATAATCCGTAGCTGTGGTGCTGCACACGTCAGGGGCAGTGAGCGTATTGGGATCAGGATCAAAAGAGATGGCACCGGTGGAACAACCGCCAGAGACCGTCATGTTATTAAGTGCAGCAACCCATGCATTGAAAGCATCAGTAACAGCGATCTGATCGGCGCAGTTGTCGAAAGACTCATTGCCAGGACAATCACTGAGATCGAGATCATCTGCATAAGCATCGACATGGAAAGAGGTGACACACTGATCTGTTTGTCCACAACCATCTGAGACAGACACGGTGACGGAATAATCCGTAGCTGTGGTGCTGCACACATCAGGGGCAGTGAGCGTATTGGGATCAGGATCAAAAGAGATGGCACCGGCGGAACAACCACCAGAGACCGTCATGTTATTAAGCGCAGCAACCCATGCATTGAAAGCATCAGTAACAACGATTTGATCGGCGCAGTTGTCGAAAGACTCATTGCCAGGACAATCACTGAGATCGAGATCATCTGCATAAGCATCGACATGGAAAGAGGTGACACACTGATCTGTTTGTCCACAACCATCTGAGACAGACACGGTGACGGAATAATCCGTAGCTGTGGTGCTGCACACATCAGGGGCAGTGAGCGTATTGGGATCAGGGTCGAAAGAGATGGCACCGGCGGAACAACCACCAGAGACCGTCATGTTATTAAGCGCAGCAACCCATGCATTGAAAGCATCAGTAACAACGATTTGATCGGCGCAGTTGTCGAAAGACTCATTGCCAGGACAATCACTGAGATCGAGATCATCTGCATAAGCATCGACATGGAAAGAGGTGACACACTGATCTGTTTGTCCACAACCATCTGAGACAGACACGGTGACGGAATAATCCGTAGCTGTGGTGCTGCACACATCAGGGGCAGTGAGCGTATTGGGATCAGGGTCGAAAGAGATGGCACCGGCGGAACAACCACCAGAGACCGTCATGTTATTAAGCGCAGCAACCCATGCATTGAAAGCATCAGTAACAGCGATTTGATCGGCGCAGTTGTCGAAAGACTCATTGCCAGGACAATCACTGAGATCGAGATCATCGGCATAAGCATCGACATGGAAAGAGGTGACACACTGATCTGTTTGTCCACAACCATCTGAGACAGACACGGTGACGGAATAATCCGTAGCTGTGGTGCTGCACACATCAGGGGCAGTGAGCGTATTGGGATCAGGATCAAAAGAGATGGCACCGGCGGAACAACCACCAGAGACCGTCATGTTATTAAGCGCAGCAACCCATGCATTGAAAGCATCAGTAACAGCGATTTGATCGGCGCAGTTGTCGAAAGACTCATTGCCAGGACAATCACTGAGATCGAGATCATCTGCATAAGCATCGACATGGAAAGAGGTGACACACTGATCTGTTTGTCCACAACCATCTGAGACAGACACGGTGACGGAATAATCCGTAGCTGTGGTGCTGCACACATCAGGGGCAGTGAGCGTATTGGGATCAGGATCAAAAGAGATGGCACCGGCGGAACAACCACCAGAGACCGTCATGTTATTAAGCGCAGCAACCCATGCATTGAAAGCATCAGTAACAGCGATTTGATCGGCGCAGTTGTCGAAAGACTCATTGCCAGGACAATCACTGAGATCGAGATCATCTGCATAAGCATCGACATGGAAAGAGGTGACACACTGATCTGTTTGTCCACAACCGTCTGAGACAGACACGGTGACGGAATAATCCGTAGCTGTGGTGCTGCACACATCAGGGGCAGTGAGCGTATTGGGATCAGGATCAAAAGAGATGGCACCTGTGGAACAACCACCAGAAGCGGTTATGTTATTAAGAGCTGTAATCCAATTGTTGAACGCTGTTGTGACTTGCAGTTGATCTGCACAATCAGAAAAGTTTTCACTAAGTGGACAGCTGGAGAGTGCAGGAGCTGAATAAGATAAATTGAGTGAAAATATACAAACGTCAAAGTCCTCACCCAGATCCAATGTTTGATTAGCGTTTAGATCATCAAATACCGTGATCGTGCGTGCTATATTTAAAGACTGACAAATGTCGACTGGAGGATTGTCTTCACAAACGACAACTATGTCTCCACAGGGCTCATCTCCCACATCGATTCCATAATCGCCATTGTCATTATCGACAGTAATATCTCCGGTGACCGGGTCGATTTTCACTTCCGGGCATACAGGAATTATATCGTTGCAGGTGAAAGACCCTAAGTCAAGGTTTGCCGGACAGGTCAGGGAGAATTCGCAACAAGCGCCTCCTCCATCTAAAATCGTCACTTCACAGTCAGTTGATTTGACATTGTCCGGATCAGAATCCGTCACAGTCAGGTAATATGTACCGGGGGCAAGACCTGTTCGGTTTGCTGGATCATTAGTTCCGGCTATATCTGCCCAGTCATATATATAAGGTTGGGTGCCGCCCATAATCATGGGAGTAATTGTCCCATCGTCAGCACCTATGCAGGTCACATCGGTGTGATCGAGCATACAGGTGATTGGTGCAGTCACGATCATGGGTGGGGGGCAAGCAGATTGACCGGGAGGATTGCACTTATGCTCCATTGGATCTGGATCGCTACAATTGTTGTCGTTATTCGTAGACCAGCTGAAGATGGGCCCACTGGATGTAGATGTATAGTCCGGATGTGCAGTTACACTGACATCTGCACCGCACGGGAATACGAAACTATAGGCGCAGACAGTCGTCCTAAAGGGAGCGGTAGGTGAAGGAGTAATTTGCGTTGCCAGTAGCTCTCCGTCCAGGTCAATGTTTGTAACATTACCAGATCCGGCCGGATATTCGATCACGATTCGGGCAAATAGGCGTACACAGTAGCGATCTGCAGAAGTGTTCCAATCGAGATTAAAACCAATAATGGCATCGACATCATTTCCCATTTCACAATTTTCAATGGGTGTGCAGGTGGCAGGGTCAGCGATAAAAGAATTTGACACTGTGACATTCCCTGTACTGCATTGAAATGAACATCCTGTCGCCTGGCCATTCATTTCACCAATTGACAAGATGGACGATGCTAGGATCAGAGCAGTAGTCGTGAAAAGTTTTTGTAAACGGAAGTTTTGCTCTATATAATTCAAGAGCGTTCTAGCGTGTCTCATAACGGGTTTGTTTGTATTTTTTTAGTTAGTTGGGTAAAAAGATTTGGCTCTATTTACCGTGATAGAAAATCATGATTTTCAAAGCAATTTTGATTTTCTAATTTTAAAAAAAATAGAGGGTCAAATCATTTTGCTATTTTAATATTTCATCATTTATTCTTAAAGTGGAGAGACCATACAAACTGCGAATTAATCGCAGTCTGTATGTTTCTCTCGAAAACTAAATCAAGATTTTTTATTGGCTCTTAATGACCATCTTGTGATCGGTCCAATCATCCATTCGAATATTGATAATATACGTGCCTGATGGCAAATCATCAAGATCAATTGGTTCTTGATTTTGTCCTTGGTCTACTTTTATTTGACTTGTTTTTACGATTTTCCCAAGTCTGTCTGTGACGAATATTTCAGCCACTCCC
Source organism: Saprospiraceae bacterium (assembly GCA_965222645.1). Classification (GTDB taxonomy): domain Bacteria; phylum Bacteroidota; class Bacteroidia; order Chitinophagales; family Saprospiraceae; genus JABDMH01. The sequence continues at coordinate 14,645 of OZ244968.1, forward strand.
GTACGGAAAGAAGTAAAATCAAGCTTTACAACTTTACTGAAAGGATTGGGAAATACTCTGATATTTCTGTCGTCTGCACATCTAGATGAAAATCGGACTGCTTCGGAATAAAGAATTTCACCATTTAATGCAATCATCTTTAGACGATAATATCCTCTCGCACGTTTGACCGGGTCATTAAAAGAATAAACAGTCCGGGAAGAAATGCCACCTTTGGATTCTACATCTTTTAGAGTTGAATAATTATTTCCATTCTTTGAAAATTCAACTTCAAATCTCGCAAGATCAAATTCACTATTTGTGGTCCAGGAAATTGTGTTGACGCAATTTTTTGAATTGGCCTCAAAATTTGCTAAGTCTACAAAAGATTGACTTCTTGCAAAATAAAATCCAGCATCGACATTGCTTAGAATCTGATCTTTTTCCAAATAAATCGCATCAGTCATTCCATCCGTCGGATTCGCATCGCTGTCAAGGTCATCGTCGCCTTGATTGGATAATGTAATCTCCATGTTTTCCGGAACCATAAATTGCAATTTGTAGATCCGGCTCTGTAAACGATCAAAAGTAAATTGACCTCCTTTCCCATCAATGGTACTTGTCTTCGTACTTGATATCATTAGTAATTCATCCGGGTCTTCCGGATTGTATTCATAGAGATTTACAGTTACTTCGTTTAATCCAAATTCGCCTTCGTCTTGCAGACCATTCTGATTTATGTCTGCCCAAACGGTATTACCGATAGCTGCAGAAGCATCTGAAGAATCAAATCCACAAACGGTGATTACCTGAGTACCTTCTCCTCGATTGCCACACTCATCTACAGCCCACCAGGTCCGTACGATCTCCATTTTTGTCGAATCCTCAGGATCGATATTTATCTTCTCATCAAAATTGGTCTTCTTCACCTGCGAGCAATCATCGTCTGCATAAACAGTAGTGTCGGCAGCTGGTATCTCAGCACCACACTCTAGTGTGATGTCTTCCGGTACCCCGATAATTGCCGGAGCCTCATTGTCATACTGAAGAACATAGAAGTAATATTCAGAAACATTGCCAGCAGCATCTGTGGCTGTTACCGAACACTTCCACTTACGGTAGTATCCGAATATGTCGCATACTCCTGAGGCAATGAGCTCATCTTTAACATCTGTTTCCACACTACAGCAATTATCTGTAACCTCGGCATCAGCAATATTCATTTGAACATTGTCGCAGCCAAACATTTCCATCGATCCACCAAGTGGCATATCAGCCAACATATTGATCAATTTGATCTGAGGTCCTTCTTCATCAACGACATTGATTACCTGTGACTTCTTGACCCAATTCCAACAGCGATCTTTGGCAGTCCACGTTCGTGTGAGAGTATATTCGCACTCGTTATGCCACACGATCGATTCTGCGAGTTCCACTTTTACGTCAGAGCAGTTATCATCTGCTTCATAAGTTGGAGCCGGCAGTGGGTCATCGCATGAGATCGTAATGTCATCAGGAACAGTCAATGTTGGTGATTGCCCATCCACAAATGTGATCGTCTGACTCTGCTTAGTCACATGACCACATGCATCCATCGCAGTCCACGTGCGAATGACTCTGCGATTACAATAAATCTCTTCGTCATATTCCACAGTGGCGATCACTGGAACTTCACCTGTTTCGGGATCAATGGCGGTCACAACAGGGGCTTTTGGTAAGTCGGCGTTACAATTCAATTCTGAATCAGCCGGAACTCCATACAGCACCGGAGGAAGCACATCTTCCTTCACTTCGAATGTGCTCTCGCAGAAATCGATCTCGCAATCAGAAAGGACCACCATTTTCACAGTGACCTTTCCTCCACAGAAATGTGGCGCTTCCAAATCGTCCAAATCGATTTCGATCTCATCGACGAAGAATTGTACAAATGTGTTACAGCCACCGCTGTAATTGAACTGGTTTTTCCAGATATCAAAATTGGCATCGATAAGTGCTTGATTTCCTGGATTGTGCAATTCGTCGGCTGGGCAATTGATTAACAAATCCTCGATTGGAGCTACATAAAATGTGCTCTCGCATTCGTAATCTCCACAGTCATCACTGATTACCAATTTGAAATGGAGATCTACTTCTTTACCACATTCAAAATCTGGCAAATCCGGTAAATCACCAATATTGGAATTTGTGTTGCAACCACCCGACAATGCAAATCCCGCCCTCCACATCGCAAAAGCATTTGCAATTTCTTGTTCTGTTGAACAAGCAGGAAGACTCACTGACGATGGACATCGATAATTGACCGGATCTGCTGCATCGACTTTAAACGTCGAAACACAGCTTAGTTCGGTGCAGTCATCAGATACCGCATATTGAATAGTGATGTTCATTTCCTCACCACATCTGAATTCAGGCACTGGAGGAAACTCATCAATATTAGGTACCGGATTGCAGCCAAAGTCAAATCCAAATCCGGAAATCCAAACCGCATAGGCGTTTTCTATCTCTTCTTGAGTGCTACAGGCAGGTAAGTTGACCTGGCTGGGACACCTGATTTCCAGAGGCTTTGACCCCAGCACCTTGAAAGTACTACCACATGTCTTAACATCGCAAAGTCCTTTTGCAATGAGGTCGAATGAAAGATTAATCTCCTTACCGCATTCGAACAATGGTAAATCTGGAATAGCACCAAGGTTGTCGATCACGTGACATCCACCACTCACGCTGAAACCATTGACCCAATTGTTGTATGCATTCTCAATTTCATCGGCAGTGCTACACGCCAGAAGCTCAATAGGAGCGGGGCATGAAACAGCAATGGCAGGAGCGGCAGGCACTGTAAATGTACTGGCACAACTGCTTTGACCGCAGAGGTCAGAGTAGCTGGCATTTACAGTAACCGAGCCACCAATACAAGCGTCAGGGGCTACTAAATCAGCCAGATTGATCTGACGACCATCGGCGTCGGTATAGATAACTACAGGATCACATCCCCCACTGATCGCAAACCCACTAATCCATGTGTTAAATTGAGTGTTGACAGAGGTCTGATCTTCACAACCCGGAGTTGTGACAGGATCAGGACAGCTGAATACCACACCAGGAGCAGCGGGTACGGTAAATGTGGAAGCACATCTACCCTCGCTGCACAAGTCCGTATAGCTGAGTTCGACAGTAATCGAACCACCGAGACAGGCATCAGGAGCAACTAAAGCATAGATGTCGTCTATAATTGTTCCATCACCATCCGTATAAGTTACCTTAGGATCACATCCTCCGGAAACGGAGAAACCATTGATCCAGGTGTCAAATAGATCATTGACGGTGGCCTGGTCTTGACATCCATCAGTGGTTACTGATGCGGGACAAGAATAAACCACGGGAGGAGCTGCGGGTACGGTAAAAGTACTGGAGCAACTTCCCTCACTGCATAAATCATCATAACTGGCAAATACACTGATGGTACCGCCTCTGCAATAGTCAGGTGCTTGAAGATCTTCCAGATTTACGGGTTTGCCTTCATCATCGAGGTAAACGAGATTAGGGGCACAACCACCAGTGAGTGAAAACCCACTGATCCAGAGATCAAATTGAGCATCGACCGCGTCCTGGTCTTCACAACCGTCCGTCCTAACAGGATCCGGGCATGTGAAAGAAATGGCAGGAGCAGCAGGCACTGTAAATGTACTGGCACAACTGCTTTGGCCGCAGAGGTCAGAGTAGCTGGCATTTACAGTAACCGAGCCACCAAGACAAGCGTCAGGGGCTACTAAATCAGCCAGATTGATCTGACGACCATCGGCATCGGTATAGATAACCACAGGATCGCATCCCCCACTGATCACAAACCCACTGATCCATGTGTTAAATTGAGTGTTGACAGAGGTCTGATCTTCACAACCCGGAGTTGTGACAGGATCAGGACAGCTGAATACCACACCAGGAGCAGCGGGTACCGTAAATGTGGAAGCACATCTACCCTCGCTGCACAAGTCCGTATAGCTGAGTTCGACAGTAATCGAACCACCGAGACAGGCATCGGGAGCAACTAAAGCATAGATGTCGTCTATAATTGTTCCATCACCATCCGTATAAGTTACCTTAGGATCACATCCTCCGGAAACGGAGAAACCATTGATCCAGGTGTCAAATAGATCATTGACGGTGGCCTGGTTTTCACATCCATCAGTGGTTACTGATGCGGGACAAGAATAAACCACGGGAGGAGCTGCGGGTACGGTAAACGTACTGGAGCAACTTCCCTCACTGCATAAATCATCATAACTGGCAAATACACTGATGGTACCGCCTCTGCAATAGTCAGGTGCTTGAAGATCTTCCAGATTTACGGGTTTGCCTTCATCATCGAGGTAAACGAGATTAGGGGCACAACCACCAGTGAGTGAAAACCCACTGATCCAGAGATCAAATTGAGCATCGACCACGTCCTGGTCTTCACAACCGTCCGTCCTAACAGGATCCGGGCATGTGAAAGAAATGGCAGGAGCGGCAGGCACTGCAAATGTACTGGCACAACTGCTTTGACCGCAGAGGTCAGAGTAGCTGGCATTTACAGTAACCGAGCCACCAAGACAAGCGTCAGGGGCTACTAAATCAGCCAGATTGATCTGACGACCATCGGCATCGGTATAGATAACCACAGGATCACATCCTCCACTGATCACAAACCCACTAATCCATGTGTTAAATTGAGTGTTGACAGAGGTCTGATCTTCACAACCCGGAGTTATGACAGGATCAGGACAGCTGAATACCACACCAGGAGCAGCGGGTACGGTAAATGTGGAAGCACATCTACCCTCGCTGCACAAGTCCGTATAACTGAGTTCGACAGTAATCGAACCACCGAGACAGGCATCAGGAGCAACTAAAGCATAGATGTCGTCTATAATTGTTCCATCACCATCCGTATAAGTTACCTTAGGATCACATCCTCCGGAAACGGAGAAACCATTGATCCAGGTGTCAAATAGATCATTGACGGTGGCCTGGTCTTCACATCCATTAGTAGTTACTAAAGCAGGACAAGAGTAAACCACCGGAGGAGCTGAGGGTACGGTAAATGTAGAAGCACATGTACCCTCGCTGCACAAGTCCGTATAGTTGAGTCGGATAGTCACCGAACCACCAAGGCAAGCATCAGGAGCAACTAAAGCATAGATGTTGTCGATATTGTTGCCATCAGCATCCGTATAAGTGACTTTAGGATCACATCCTCCGGAAACGGAGAAACCATTGATCCAGGTGTCAAATAGATCATTGACGGTGGCCTGGTCTTCACAACCATCAGTGGCTACTAATGAGGGACAAGAGTAAACCACCGGAGGAGCTGCGGGCACGGTAAATGTAGAAGCACATGTACCCTCGCTGCACAAGTCCGTATAGTTGAGTCGGATAGTCACCGAACCACCGAGGCAAGCATCAGGAGCAACTAAAGCATAGATGTCATCGATATTGTTGCCATCAGCATCTGTATAAGTTACTTTTGGATCACATCCTCCGGATACGGAGAACCCAGCGATCCATGTGTTAAATTGATTGTTGACAGAGGTCTGATCTTCACAACCCGGAGTTGTGACAGGATCAGGACAGCTGAATACCACACCAGGAGCAGCGGGTACAGTAAATGTAGAAGCACATCTACCCTCGCTGCACAAGTCCGTATAGCTGAGTTCGACAGTAATCGCACCACCGAGACAGGCATCAGGAGCAACTAAAGCATAGATGTCGTCTATAATTGTTCCATCACCATCCGTATAAGTTACCTTAGGATCACATCCTCCGGAAACGGAGAAACCATTGATCCAGGTGTCAAATAGATCATTGACGGTGGCCTGGTCTTCACATCCATTAGTAGTTACTATTGCAGGACAAGAATAAACCACGGCAGGAGCTGCGGGCACGGTAAACGTACTAGAGCAACTTCCCTGACCACAAAGGTCCGTATAGCTTAAAATGATTTCGAATGATCCACCTTCGCAGACATCCGGAGCACTAAGTGAGCTGCCATCAACGAGATGATGATCATCTGCATTTATTACAGTTCCAATAATATTCCCATTACCATCTGTATATACCACCTCCAGGTCACATCCTCCGTAGGCTATGAACTCGTTAACCCAAGCATCAAATAAAATATCCGCTTCTGTCTGATCCAAACAAGAAGAAGTAACAACTGGCTGTGGACAATGGTTAGATACCGGATCCGATGGCTCAACAATAAACGAGCTTGAGCAGGATTGTTGCTGACCGCATTCGTCAGATACGATGAAGGCAAACTCGAGGGTGAAACCAGCACCACATATGTAAGGTGGGAGCGAAGGAATCTCACTTTTATTTGTTGTGACATCGCAGCCACCGGTATAAGAAAAGGCGTCTACCCATGTATCATATTTGTCTTGTATCTGTTGCCTTGTGCAGCATGGCTTTAGGATTTCATCATCTGGACACCTTACCACCAACAGTGGAGCTGCTTCGACGGTAAAGGTGCTGGAGCATGATCCTTCATCACAGAGATCAGAATACTCAGCAACAATGGTGACTGAACCACCAGTACATCCATCGGGAGCTTCTAAATCATAAATATTGGAAATGATGTTTCCATCCTGATCTGTGAAGGACACTGTGAGATCACAGCCACCCGAAAAGATAAATCCGTTTATCCAATTCTCGAACGATTGATCTATATCAGATTGATCTGTGCATTCAGATAATGAAATTGGATCCGGGCAGATTGCAGTCACAGCTGTTGTAGATGGGACCGTAAAAGATGAGGACCCATTCCCCTGGCTACAGAGATCAGTATATGCACAGTTGATTATTACACTTCCTCCCACACAAACATCAGGAGGTTGGATGGAACTAATATCAATGGTCTGACCAAAGGCATCCGTATAGGTTATCTGGGGATCACATCCACCCGTGACCTCAAATCCGCTTATCCAATCTGCAAACTGGGTATTTAAGGTATTTTGATCGGTGCATTTCGAGGCAACAATTGGGAGCGGAATGGAGGAGTTTACCTGAGGGGCAGGAGGTACCGTAAATGTACTGGAACATCCGCCCGTTCCACAATCTTCAGTATAATCAAGATTTATTGTAATTGTTCCTCCATCACAGACATCTGGAGCAACTAATGATGCCGAATTGATTTTGTGATTTTCATCTGAGTCAATGATCGTTCCGAGGACATTCCCATCACCATCTGTGTATGTTACTACAAGGTTACATCCATCTCTTGCTGTAAACTGGGATACCCAGTTTTGGAACTCCTGATCAGTTACTGCTTGATCCTCACATATGGTCATGACCACAGGATCCGGACAATAGTAGGATGTTTCCACTGCTGGCTCAACCACAAACTGTCGGGTGCAAGTTTCTGTTTGAAAGCAGAGATCTGCTATCTGATAAGTAAATTCCAGTGTAAAACCTGCTCCACACTCGTATGCAGGCAGCGGTGGAATTTCATTAATATTCGATGCAGGTATGCATCCTCCGGAAAAATCAAAGGAGTTTTTCCAAAGTTCATATTTGTCTATAATCTGTTGTTCCGTACAGCATGGTTTCAGAACCATGTTTTCCGGACATTGTATTGTTAACGCAGGTGGACTGATCGAGATATTTTGTTCACAAATTTCTGTGAGTACTCCATCAAAATAGAGTCTGTAGGTTCTCACAATATTATAACCGTCATCGCAAAGTGGATCCTCCGTGTCGACGTGATCCATTGTGATTGATTTTCCACAGGCGGTGATTCCTGCAAAAACTGCCATAGGGTTTGTAAATGGCGCTGGGATTTCACATCCAACCTCATTGATGTCACTGATATTGCAAGTGGCAGTGGGTTGGCAGCAGATACTTACGATCGTAAAGCGCAAATCGGCCGATATCATACAATCATAACCCTGACTTGCACTGGCATCGAAGGTATAGTGGCAATCAAAGACATCACCAATGTCACCATCGATCAAATAAGCTGTAGGATCGGAGATTACCCCGTTATGATCGGACCAGGTTCCACCTGTTTGACCCTCGGGCTCGTAGTCCGTAAGATTCATTATTGCTGGCAGTTCTTCTGTACAAACTACCTGATCGGGTACCATCTCGATCGTGGGAGGATAATTGATTTCCAGGTCATTGATCGAAACAGGTCCTTGTCCGGGCCTGCTGATCGTAATCGAAAATTGGTCTACTCCGGGTGGGGCGACAACGCAGACATATCCGTCGGCGGAACTTGGGGCCCCCAAATGAAGCCACGTGCCTGGATTGTTGGGATCTTCCTGCCAGAGGCAGACATTCCCCAGTGCTACACCACAACCTTGTCGAGGTGAAAAACAAAATTCGATTCCACAACCATCCACGCCACTATCCAGTCCGGTAAAGAGGAAAGAACCTGTACCTTCCTGGGTGTCCTTTCCCGGATCATTTCCTATACAGAAATCATCGCCGGGTCCCACAGCAGCTGTTGCAATTTCCAGGGTAGACAGAAATGTGGGATCATAGGATTGCGCCACCGAGTAGGGTGGTGCATCGTCATTGTTGTGTGCGCACTCTCCAAATTGAGCATGCGTCTCAAATGGCATAAAGCCAAATAGTGCCAACAGAAAAATGGCAAAAAGTTTGGAAGATCTTTTCTTCCGAAAAATTAAATTTTCGAAAAGGTGAAACCAATTAATGAATTCCAGATCAGATTTTCCATCGTCACAATTGAGGGAAAAATTCATCATAACGGGTTTTGTTTGAATTAAATAAATAGGTTAACAATCTTGTTTGAACCATGTACATGTACATGACAAGCCTCCCTTCTCCAAATAAGAGAAAAGAAATTATAGCTGATCCAGACGGTCAGTCAGGATAAAGTCTTACAATATTATTATTGGAAATTCTTGTACGTAGTAGTACTTGGGTTCATAACGGGTAATCTTTTCTTGAAGTGTTAAAAAATAGTTTTTTAGCTTCTTAGTCTTGTAACGGTTTTCAATAAATACAGTAATTCGATTTCACTTCAAAGCGCCGTATAGTTACGACTTTTTTTCTAGCTGACAAATATTTTAACATATAAATTTCGTCATAATATTTTGATTGTCAGTTGTGTTCATATTTTTTATTAACAATATTTATTATTTGTAAGTATATGACTATAAATATTTTTGACCTCATTTATTGATTATTATTTGGACATTTTGACCATTCTAAACTGGTCAAATAGACCTCGTTATTTTTCTTAAGATAGGCAGACTCCTCACGCCCTACACGCAAGTCGTCTGCCACTACAATAGGAAGTTGATCGGGATCCCTATTGGTTTTTAATGAATGTTTTGCTGTTAATTTCATTTTTAGTTTCTACAGAAATGATGTAAAGTCCTGGAGAAAAAGGTGAGCAATCAATATCCTTATATTGCTTTCCTTTTTCAAGGTCTATTTCTGATTTTGATATACTTTCCCCCATTACATTTCTAATCATGAGCATTCCTCTGGTGTCCTGCTTATTGTCTAATTTTAATCGAATTTTGGAATCTGCCGGATTGGGAAAGACACTAAATATTAATTTGGATTTAATGCAGGAAGAATTGCTTGCCATCAAAATATCAGAGTATGTATTTTCTCCTTTTTGGTTAAACACTTCCAACTTATAATGGGTGTCCTTAAACGCTACGATATCCCTTATGGTGTAGTTTAGATGTTTTTCAGTTATGATGCCGAATGGTTCGAAGTCTTGACCTCCCTCCGATTTACTCAATTTGAAATGATCGATAGCACTGTGATCTTCCACTTTCCATTGCAAGAAATTTGTGCATCCACGAGAAGTCACTCGAAAAAATTCTACCCCCTGATTTTTGTCCTCTCGGAGATCGGCATTGACAAAGTTGCAAATTGTGATTACTTGTTTTTTTTCATTCTTGTTGCCACAGGCATCTTCAAATGTCCATGTGCGGACAATTTCCTTTAGATCGCCAGTGACGGAATCGGTATTTTCTGCCTGTGAGAAACTGGGAATTGCATCCAGATGACAATTGTCGGATGCCACTACATTTGTGGGAATTGGGGGGAGGGGAGCTCCGCATTCCAGGTCAAAAGACAGAGGTACGTTTTCTAGTTTAGGTCTTGTTGTATCGTATTGTAGAATGTAAAATTCGAAGACTCCTGAATTTCCTGCGGCATCTTGCGCTACAACTGAGCATTTCCATTTTCTGTAATAGCCATACAGGTCACAACCATTGTCCACAACAAGTGCATCACTGGTCGAAATATTCAGATCTGTCTCGCAGTCGTCACTTACTTCCACATCTTGCATGCCCACTCTCGGATTATTACAGTCATAACTTATGATCTCCCCTCCATGCTGAAGATGTCTCAGGACGGGATTTACCGGCTTGATCTGTGGAGCTTTTTTATCGACAATGGAGATGGTTTGAGTTTTTACGGTTTTATTATGGCATCCGTCAATTGCTGTCCATGTTCGGATGAGATCAAACTCACAGGCGGATCTGACAATTTTTTGTTCATCCAACTCCACACGAAAACTTGAGCAACCACCGTCTCCGGCTTCATAGACGGGATCGGGAACCTGCGCTCCGATGTCAATCACAGTGTCTCCCGGGATCGACAGGAACGGAGGATAATCATCTTCAAATGAGATCTTTTGAGTGGCTGACCATGACTTTCCGCAAGGATTCTTTGCGATCCAGGTGCGCAAGTAGTAGATTCCCCCACAGCTGTTAGATCTGCGTTGTTCGATAGTTTCCACCGGATAATTCCAACCTTCCACCCTGACCATCGGCCAATCAGGAACAGGGTCACCGCATTTTAGAAGGAGATCATCAGGAACTCCCTGCAATTTTAGGGATTCGGGATAGTAGCCAAAAGAAAAGTGATGAACCGCGGCCTTTGTTGCACCACTTTGGTGAACAATTGAATATGACCGTACAAACCTCAATTCATTCACGTCGATATAAGGGTCGGAATTGATCCATGAAACAGAATATTGAGCAGGATCGACTGGAGAGGCTGAAATGATAAAGGACAGCAAATCGGTCATGCTGCGGTATGGCGGAGCAACCTGATCTAGTTCGGGAACTTGGTCAAAACAACCATCAACTGCAGGAAAGGCAATTTCAAAATCAACAAATGTGCTTCCTAAAGAGGCGTGTTCGAAATTGTGCCCGGGTACACAAGGAACACTTCCGTCAATCTCCAACTGGAACAGGAATAAAAGAAGGAGGCAGGGGAGGGCCTTGGAGAAATGCCAATGCAAGGGAAGACATTTATTCGCGTTTTGGTGCATAACGGGTGTAGATTTGGACCGAAAAAAAACGCCTGGAAACCCTTTTCAAAATCGAGGAATAGCCCGTTAGAGCTATCCCTCGAAAATATCTTAGATCTTAAAATAGAATCAAATTTTGGCCCGCAGGATATTAGCGGATCTGAGTGATCTAAGAATTGAAATGAATGGAGTAATTAGGAAACGGGTTTTTACTTGACATTATGGGTTTTACGGTTTCAATCAGGTTAACAATCGCATATTTACAAAGTGAAGATCGGGAAAAAAACATGAATATTACAAGTGTATATCCGTAAATTTTTTTTCTCCATAATCTAACAAATAGCATAAAATCTATATTTGTCGATTCCTCAATTTGTATCTATCTGATCCCGTACTCATTAGTGATTATCGAGATCGAATATGTAAACATGATGTTGAATATAACTGAAGATTACAAAAGTCTCCAATTTGGTATTGTTGGAAATGTCCTTAAACGAATTCAGTTGTATTATGAAAATATTTAATCTGTCTAACGAATATCAAACCTCAAAGTCGTATATTTATACGATGGAAGAGAAAGAAAGTGCTGCAATATCGGTTGGAGAAGCTGAGAAATTGGAGCGTATTGCATATATCCTCAAGACGGTCGCCCATCCTTTAAGGCTGGGGATCGTACACTTATTAGAACAACACCCACGATTGTCAGTTTCTGATATTTGCGAAAGACTGGGATCAGAGCAATCACTGACATCCCATCACCTTCAGAATATGCGCCTTAAAGGCATTCTGAGTGTCAAGCGGGATGGAAGAAGTATGTTGTACTCACTGAAGGAACGGGACGTATCCCTTATTATCGAATGTCTTGAGAATTGTCAGTGCAATATGTGACGATCTCTATTGCTAGTAGATCATTATAAACTTGTGATAGTAATATCAGCGAAATCATGGCAGACCTTTGCGAGATACCGAGGTGGCAATTATTAAAATCCCAGTTGATTAATTTAAATCCATCGGAATTTAAACGATCCATTGATAGAGAAATTGATGCCATATTGATTGATGTTCGTACAATGGAAGAATGGATGACAGGTACATTGAGTGGAGCAATTCACCTCGATTATCTCGATGATGGATTTTTAGATCGATTGGAAGTACTTGATAGAAACAAGAGCTACTTTATTTTTTGTCGTACCGGGAGACGAAGTGTCCGGACTGCGATCTTAATGAAAAATTGGAATTTTAAGAATCTGGTAAATCTAGACGGTGGTCTTGTGGCCTGGAAAAAAGTTTTTAGTGATTCTTCATTATAAGCCGATTTGTTCTCAGCTCATCACTTTTTTTGAATCCATAAGAGGCAGATATTTAGAAGGTAATTCTGCACTGAAGTTTAATACGTGTTTTTTTATTGTCCCGGATTAATGAATTTCCCGAACCTATTAGATCCAGGTTCCAGTATTGTGTTTGTTCGAACCTTGACTCCAGCGTGACATTTCTCAGTCGATATCTGAAATTGATATAGTATCTTATTCCTTGGTTGAAATATGCCGGAATCGAAAAACTGTACAAGATGTCATTTTCATAGGCATATATTCTTGATTGGAAATCATCGGTGTCAAAGTAACTTATCCGGCCTTTGAAAGAAAAAGGTTTCCTTATTGATCGGTAGAGGACATCTTGATAGATTAGGATGCCCTTACTTTTACTATTAGGATCTACTCCTACAATGGAAAATTCCAGTCTGTTTCTCAATTCAAGATTAGGATGGATTTTGTGGCTGATATGACATCTTAGATTCTTCCTGGACCGGTAAAAGAGTTGGTTTATTTTTTCATTTTCAGCTGATTGCGAATTAATTGCTTTATTCTCGTTTTTATATTGAAGATATGCTTCAAGTTTTCTTTTTTTAAAGTAAGTGAATCTAAAGAAATGTTCGCTGCCATTCGATGGAGCATCAGCGCCAAACCTTAGCCAGGGATGCCTCCAATAATCCCCATAAAAACTGAACCACATATTATCGCTAAACTTCACTCGAGACCCAATGTATACGCCCTCTTCATTAGCAACTTGGGAAGTTTCCGTAAATGCTGATGCTTGTAGTGCCTGATATTCCGGTGAGATGTTTCGATATAATATGGAAAGGTCAACAAATTTTCCCAATCCAATAAGGAGGCCATTTAATGTAGCAAGATTTTCCCATCCAGACAGGGCTGTTTCTCCAAAAAAATTAAAATTCTTATAAATGAAGCTGTAATCGAGGCTTGCGTTGCTGAGGTCTGTACCTCTAAAATAGAAGTGATTGTAGGGCCGCGGATTTTGTAAGAGGGGTTCCCTAAAATGGTTGTGCACAAGATTTAGACCCAACCTCAATGTTTCGGTCGCCATTTTTAGCCGGCCACCCACGACCCGATGCTGTACCACATCCTTGTCCTCTAACTCTCCCACTGTACGATGCAACCCCGAGGTCTGAAGCGATGTAAATGAGCTGAATGGTTGGTTACTTTCCAAAGTGTCTTGTTGCAAATTCCCATCTCTCTTCCTTCGGGAAATAAAAAATGAACATTCGAAGGGAGGGAAAGCCAGGGTCGTCGCAATGCCACGGAGAGCTGCATATTCGTTGACAGAGGTATAGGGTCTCAATGTCCTTACGCTCTTTTTTATATTTGTCACTTGTGATCCCTTACCGCCGCGATACCCAGAATACATGATCAAGCCTTCACCGAGAGACACATTATAATCTCCAAGTGCAAGAGCTTTGATGGTACGATTGTATTTTCGAGCGAAAAAGTGATAGCTCTTATAATCAAATGTCGCGTTGCTATTGCGATTAAAAAAGGGCTCTCCTGCATCATTTTCAAGTGTGAAACCGTAGTCGATCTTTTGCTCGAATTTGTGCTTAAATCTAACGTAGTACTGATATGGTGATCCCAGAAATGGTGATGATCCCTGATCACTTTTCTTGATAAACCCCTTCTGGTCCTCCAGTACTCTAGACGTCCTCAGATATAATTCGTTTTTTCCCCTAGCTATCATATGCAAGAGATTTCTGACATTGTGTCTTTCTATATCGATGATGGTGACAAAGGGTAAAATCCTTGCAATGGTAATTGGATCGAGTGCAGGGACCGCTTGAAGTTCGTAAATACTGGTAAAGGGACCCAGTCTTTTGCGGTAGTTCAGAATTTCGATGACTTGTCGGTCACTGAGGAGACCTAAAGCAAGCAAATCGGACTCGTCAGCATGATTAAGCGACAGAGGATGGGTGAGAAGGAATTGCAGGTTATCTCCGAGATCATCGAAATCAAACGCATTGTCTCCTCCCAGATTCTCCAGGGTGGATTCCAATTGATCATGTATGAAATCCGGCACATCATTTATTGTATCCTGCTGAGCATTGACTGTTATCAAGGAGAGTGTAAAAAGGAAAATAAAAAGTAAATGTGATGAAAGCCCGGTCCCCGACAAGACCACCCTCCTCGATTTAACTTTTGGGCTGAAATGCCAGAACGAGCGGGGAGGGCACATATGAATCCATCTTTAAGGTGAGGATATAAAGATGAACAAAATAACTCAGAAAAGTTGGTTCGAAATTACCGGACAGAAAAGATAAAAGGCAGGTATGATGGCTTATAAATTCCCATCGCATAAAATTCTACAATCAAAATTCACAAGCCACCAACACCCGGCCATTATACAACTGCTTCCATGGGTACTGAATGTACTGTCTTGATTATTCTGGCAGCAATTTTATATGGATCGCCATTTGCGGCAGGTCTTCTATCCTCGAGCCAACCATTCCAACCGTTTTCAACCACGGCAATTGGAATTCTTATCGAAGCTCCGCGATCAGATACTCCAAAACTAAATTTATCGATCGACTGCGTTTCATGTGCGCCAGTGAGCCGCTGATCATTGTCAGCGCCGTATACCGCTATATGTTCATTGACGTAGGGCTCGAAAGAATGGCAGATTTTATAAAATACGTCCTTAGATGCTGCTGTGCGCAATGCAGTATTAGAAAAATTCGCGTGCATTCCAGATCCATTCCAGTCCCCTTTGAGTGGTTTTGGATGCCAGTTTATTTTCACGCCATACTTTTCGGCTGTCCTTTCCAGCAAATATCTGCATAACCAGGTTTCGTCTCCAGCTCTCTTTGCGCCCTTTGCAAAAGTCTGAAACTCCCACTGCCCGGTCGCAACTTCTGCATTTATACCCTCGACATTTAATCCGGCCTCCAGGCATAAATCGAGATGCTCTTCTACAATTTGACGACCAAAGGCATTCGTCGCTCCCACTGAACAATAGTATGGACCCTGGGGCCGGGCATAACCACCGGCAGGGAAACCCAAAGGCAGATCTGTCTCAGGATCCCACAAGAAATACTCCTGTTCAAATCCAAACCAAAAGTCATCATCGTCATCATCAATAGTAGCTCTTCCATTCGTATCATGGGCCTTGCCATCCGCATTTAATACTTCGGTCATGACCAGAAAAGCTTGTTTGCGATCTGGATCCGGAAAAATAGCCACCGGTCGTAATAGACAATCGGAACTATTTCCTTTTGCCTGATTAGTAGAACTTCCATCAAAGGACCACATGGGAACATCTTCCAGATGCCCACTAAAATTCTTGATAATCTTAGTCTTACTCCTCAACACCTGAACAGGTTCTGAGCCATCGAGCCAAATGTATTCGAGTTTACTTTTTGTCATAATAAAAATAGAGTTTGTAATACCGTTAAATAATTTAAAACCGCCTCAAAAAGAAGCCACACATGTACGTAACCAGTCCGTGATCATTTGTAACAAAGGGTACATTTTGTCAACGCCAAAGATAGGATGTCCCTGTACTGAAATCTTATCAACAATCATCGAAAATGCTATGCTCAAAGCAATTGATATTTTATCTAAATCTTTGGTTGTCTGATGTTTGAGCAGATATATTATGTTCTTTCTACGATTCAAATGATTTCTATTCAAGTGTCTTCATCAGAGATTGTAAACTAAGGCCAACAGTACCTGACTGGCATGGTCAGTGGGTAAGCTGCCGGAATCAATAAAGATCTCCTGATTCCCACGATCTATCCTAAATTCCGGAATAATTGTGATTTTGCCTACCGCAATATTTGCACTCAATGTATTTGAAAATACGGATGCATTGCCAGAAAATTCTCCGCTAAAAATGTTATGTGGTTGTCTTTCTGAAAAAATTTCCGACCTCCATCCCAGAACCACATTGCTTGAAATTGCAAATTGTGGATAGATGGCTACACCTGAAAATCCATCGCTTTCACTCTCGAATAAATCCGAGTCACTGCTATAATAAGTGGCGGCATTTAGACCCAAAAATAATCGTTCGGAAATATTGAATGTGGCTGTGACATCTAGTTCGGTACCACTGTTCTTTCCTGTAATCATATTTAGAAAAATGTCCTTTCCTTCAGATGGATGGTAGGCCAATTGCAATCCAAAATCTTTTGATCCTGTCAAGTCAGAGTATGAATTCCAGTCATTAAAGATACCTGCCATGAGGCCAATTTTGTCAGATAATTGAAAGTCAAATCGCACACCTGCATTTTGAAAAGGTCCCCAGGAAAAAAGATATGAGGTACTGTAGTTGAAATTCGAACTTGGAGAAATGACCTCATATCCCAAAAATGTACCCATAAATCCTGCTGTAACAGAAAATCTGTCTGATATCTGGTGCTTGATGTAGAGATTTTGGATGTGGAAGGATCCGTCATTTTCGTCCTGAGTAAGTATGGATGAATGAGCACCTCTGGGACCAAATGAAAAATCTGCGACTACCGATGATTTACCAAAAGCCTTTTCTGCTATAATATTTGCCATCCCAATAGAAAAAGAGTTATGATCAGGAGCAAAAAAGGTTAGATTTTCTCCCCCACTAATATTTCCACTGCGAGCGGCACTTCCCGCGAGGTCATATTTGTAGTAAATATCTACACTGCCACTTAAACTGAACATATCTTTTTTGTTGATCGTGGAAAGTGTGTCCTGTGCTGAGACCAAAAAGCTTCCCAATAAGAGGACCGTAAAAGTTATATTGGATATATATTTTTTCATGATTTTATTATTAGAATTTAAGTAAATGAGATTATTTGACAGCAAATACAAATCCGCGTTCCAGATCGGTATAAGCTTCCATATCATGCTCTGCCAAATCAAGGCCACTTTCCTCCTCTTTGGCTTGCACTCGGATTCCCATTGTTTGTTTTAGGAGGAAGATGACAAAGAATGAGAACACAAAGACTACCGCGCCAATGGCGAGCACACCGATCGATTGCAGATATAATTGATTAAGGCTTGCCTGGGTACCAAATATTCCCACAGCTAGCGTGCCCCAGATTCCACAAACAAGGTGAACTGAGGTCGCACCCACAGGATCATCTAGTTTGAGTTTTCTATCAAAAAACACCACGGAAAGTGGAATTATGCATCCGGCGATGAATCCAATAACAATGGCTTCACCAGGTGACATGACATCGGCACCAGCTGTAATACCAACTAGTCCACCCAGGATTCCGTTGAGGACCATGGAAAGATCGTGAGTCTTAAACATATAAAATGAGACCACAAAGGCTCCTACAGCACCTGCAGCAGCGGCTACGGCCGTCGTGACAAATACGAGTGAGACGCTGAGAGGGTCGGCGGAGAGTACACTACCTCCATTAAATCCAAACCATCCAAACCAGAGCATGAAGACTCCCAGGGTAGCCAGCGGTAAATTGTGGCCTGGGATGGCTTTGACACCGTCACGAGTGTATTTTCCCTTTCTCGCACCCAGAACGATGATACATGCGAGTGCAGCCCAGCCGCCAACAGAATGTACCAGAGTCGATCCAGCGAAATCATAAAAACCCAACTGATCTAACCAGCCTCCTCCCCATTTCCACATGCCCACCAGAGGGTAGCAAAGTGCCACAAAAACCAGACTGAAGACCAGAAAACTCGATAGCTTCATTCGTTCTGCAACAGCTCCACTGACAATTGTTGCACCTGTGGCTGCAAACATAGCCTGGAAAATAAAATCAGTAAAATAGGTGTACTGTCCGTCTGCCCAGGAAATGCCGCCTTCATCACCTGCCGGCAGTTGTAGACCAAATCCATCAAATCCTATTAATCCATTTAAGGATACTTCGGGATACATCAGATTGAATCCCACAAGATAGTAGGACAAAATGCCAATGGAAATAATCATAGAGTTTTTGAAAAGAATATTTACCGTATTCTTCTTTCTCACAAACCCGGATTCTAAGGCGGCAAATCCGAGGTGCATGATAAATACCAATACTGTGGCGATTAAAATCCACAGATTGTTTGTTGTAAATGTTGCTTCGTTCATTTCTTGCTGTTTTCAAGTTTATAGTATTATTTATATGGCTAATTCGTTCTTTTCCCCATTTCTGATTCTAATCGTCTCCAGGACGTCAAAAACAAAAATTTTTCCATCACCTATTTCGCCGGTTCTTCCGCTTTCCTGAATTGTTTTTACAACTTCTTCAAGTCGGTCATTAGACACGACTAAATCCATTTGTATCCTGGCGATATACTCTGCACCAAGATCCGCACCTCTGTAGGTATGTACTTCTCCTTTTTGTAAACCATACCCTTTTACATCTTTAAGTGAAAAAAATTTGACACCAATTGACGCCAGGGCATCTCTAACCGCATCAAATTTTGAAGTGCGAATGATTGCTTCTACTTTTTTCATTGTATTTTTTTTACACTTTCATGTGCGTTAAGAAAAATGTTTTTTTCCTTTGTCTCGCACAAAACTAGACATTGCCATGAGAGCCAGGAGATGTTATTTCTATCGAATTGTTACGCCTATCACATGCGACTTTAGGCCGTAAATAATTGATTTACAATATGATGAGAGATCTTTAATTGTTATGCCTATATCTACAACAGACCAACTTTTTAATCTTCTCAAGAGCCTTTCAAAATCTGAGAAAAGAAATTTTAAGTTGTATGCGAAGCGTACGCAACAGGTTGGAGAGGCCAAATTTATTCGTCTATTTGACACCATTGACTCCATGCAAAGCTATGATGAGGCCCTTGTGTTTAAGAAGTTTAAGGGGCTCTCGAAAAGTCAGCTTTCAAATCTTAAACGTCATCTATATTCGCAAATTCTCGCCAGCCTGAGATTGGTTTATATTTCTAAGAACACAGACATCCAAATCAGGGAACAAATTGATTTTGCCAGAATACTATATGGCAAGGGTCTTTACATGCAGAGTTTGAAGCTGCTCGACAGAGTCAAGGTCCTGGCCCAAAACAGTCATCAGGAGGTTCTGCTTTACGAAATCCTTGAATTCCAAAAACTCATTGAAGAAAAGCACATCACCCGGAGCCGTACCGTGAAAAATAAAATGGAGGACCTTTTGGAAGAATCTGAACAGCGGATAAGGGTAATAAGTAATTCTAATAAACTCACGAATTTAAAAATTAAAATTCATGGTCTGTATATTCAGGTAGGGCACATAAAAAATGAGAAAGGTGCCTATGTAGTCCAGCATTATTTTAAATCGAATTTGCCGGTTCTTCAGTATTCGACACTTACTTTTTTTGAGAAGGTTTATCTGCACCAAAGCTATGTGTGGTATTATTATATTCTTTTAGATTTTGAGAAATGTGAGGAACACGCAGAGCGGTGGGTTGCACTGCTTGAGGAGTTTCCTCAAATGATGGCAGATGATCCAGATATTTATTTAAGAGGTCTACATTACCTCTTGACGAGTTACTTTAATCAGGGTAAACTCCAGCCTTTTGTGAGTGGCGTTAAAAAATTTGAAGACTTCCATGCACATTATGGCAAGAGTTTTAATCAAACCACCAAGATTATCTTCTTCTTGTACTATTATTCTGCATTAATTTACAAGCACTATATGCTTGGTACTTTTCGGGAAGGACTAGCGATTGTACCGGAATTATTGAAAAGAATGAAGATTTATGAAAGAAATCTTGATGTACATCGCATACTTGTTTTTTATTACCGCATAGCCTGGCTGAACTTTGGATGTGGAAATTTTGATCAGTCAATTGATTACCTAAACGAAATTATTAATCTTAAAGCTGGTCATTTGAGAGAAGACATTCAGGGCTATGCAAGACTTCTTCATCTACTTGCACACTTCGAATTGCGAAATTTCGCCCTGCTCGAGCATTTGGAAAAATCGGTGAGTCGCTTTTTTGATAAGATGGAAGATCGCAATAAAGTCCAGCTCGAGCTCCTCTCTTTCATCCGAAAACAACTCCGGAGTTCAAATGTACCCGATATGAGTTTGTTGAAAAAGACTAAAAAGAATCTCGAAAAATTGATCGTGGATCGCTATGAGATGAGATCGTTCCTCTATTTGAACGCCCTGGATTGGGTAGACAGTAAGCTCGAAGGAAAAACCATCGAAGACATAATTAAGCTGAAAAGAGGGATTTAGATTTCTCTCAAATAATGGTAGAGCGACCACCCACGAATTTGCTTTGGTCGAGCTGAAGATCATCATCTAGTACCAGGGCTTCCAATAAGTCTCCAGCAATCGAACAGGAGATTTCCGACATCCCCCTGAGATCAGGAGTGCCCAATCCAGCATGCAGAAGTCGTGCAACAGCGTTTCGCACAGTCTTGCTTTCTTCATGCAATTTTAAATGATCCAGCAACATTGCAGATGATAGCACTGCAGCAATCGGATTGGCTATATCCTTACCTGCAGCCTGTGGATAGGACCCATGGATGGGTTCGAACACACTTGTCTTCTCCCCGATAGATGCCGAGGGGAGTAACCCGAGAGAGCCGGCGAGTACACTTGATTCATCTGAAATGATATCCCCAAACATGTTGCTTGTCAGAATGACATCAAATTGCGCGGGATTAATTATGATTTGCATTGCACCATTGTCAACAAACATATAGTCTGTTTCCACATCTCCGTAATGACTGGCAATCCGTTGTACCACTTCCCTCCACAAACGGGATGATTCCAGGACATTAGCTTTGTCAATCAACGTAACTTTAGAACGACGTCGCTGGGCTTCTTTAAAGGCGAGATGGGCAATTCTTTCAATCTCGCTCGAGCTGTAATATTTAGTATCCCATGCATCTTTCTTGTCACTGCTTCTTCCTTTTTCGCCAAAGTAAATACCTCCGGTAAGCTCTCGATAAATAACCATGTCCACTCCCTCCAGGTAAGACTCCTTGATGGGGGAGAGATGCTTGAGATTGGGGAAGATCGTCACTGGTCTGATGTTGCAAAACAATCCCAGTTCTTTCCTCATTCGCAACAGACCTTGCTCCGGCCGTACTTTGGCATTCGGATCATGGTCATATTTGGGGTCACCTATGGCACCAAAGAGTATCGCATCGCTACGCTTACATGTATCCAGTGTTTCTTTGGGAAGAGGATCTCCGGTATTGTCGATGGCAATTCCCCCAACATCACTGGAGCAATAAACAAATTCATGTTCAAAGCGATCTGCGATCGCATCTAAAACCTTTACAGCTTGCGAGGTAACTTCTGGCCCAATGCCATCACCAGGTAATACAGCAATTTTTTTTCTCATGATTTTTGGTCGTGTGCCAACTCAAAAGCCTTAATCTTGTCCTTGATGCTCAGGAGGTAATCAATGTCGTCATATCCCTTCATCAGACACATCTTTTTGTAGGGATCAAGCTCAAAGTTATGTTTTTGTCCCGTAGTGGTAACTTCTATACACTGATCAGGGACTGAAACCTTCACTATGACACCGGGATCACGTTCGATCTCGACAAAGAGGTGTGCCAGAAACTGGTCAGTTACGGTCACGGGTAGAATACCGTTATTCAAAGCATTGCCCTTAAAAATATCAGCAAAAAAACTCGATACAATAACCCGGAATCCGTAACCATCCAAAGCCCAGGCAGCATGTTCCCGACTGGAACCACAGCCAAAATTCTTGCCCGCCACCAAGATCTTTCCCGAGTAAATGCCGGTATTAAGGACAAAGTCACGCTTTGGGGATCCATCATGGTTGTATCTCCAGTCACAAAACAAATTATCTCCGAAACCCTCTCTTGTGGTCGCTTTGAGAAATCTGGCGGGGATGATCTGATCCGTGTCGACATCCTCAATGGGTAGTGGGACACATGTGGATTCTAACACTTCTAATTTAACCATGGATTAGCTCTCTTACGTCTACAATTTTGCCATGAAGTGCACTGGCTGCAGCCATCAACGGACTGGCCAGAATGGTTCGGGCACCAGGACCTTGACGGCCTTCAAAGTTTCTATTGCTTGTCGATACACAATACTCTCCCGAGGGAATTTTGTCCTCGTTCATCCCAAGGCAGGCTGAGCATCCAGCTTCTCGAAAATCAAATCCGGCATCAACAAAGATTTCATCAAGTCCCTCGGAAACTGCCTGCTTTCGCACGAGTTGAGATCCGGGTACAATCATGCTTGTCACATTAGAGGCCACTTGTTTACCTTTTACGAACTCTGCCACCAACCTGAGATCCTCAATCCTCGAATTTGTGCAGCTGCCGATGAAGACATGATTGATACTACGCCCCAGCAATTTTTCTCCGGGTTTTAAACCCATATAATCAAGGGCCTTGGTAAAGGATTTTTTACCCTGTTGCCCTCCATCAGATGGAATATTTCCTGTCACCCCTATACCCATACCGGGATTTGTTCCATAGGTCAGCATGGGTTCGATGTCAGCGGCATCAAACGTATATTCTTGATCAAAAACAGCATCTTGATCCGATTTCAATGTGCGCCAGTATGTCATCAAATCATCAAATTCCTTCCCTTCAGGTGCAAATCTTCGGCCCCTTACATAATCGAATGTAGTCTCATCTGGTGCAATCATCCCTCCTCGGGCACCCATTTCGATACTCATGTTACATACGGTCATGCGGCCTTCCATGCTCAGTTCTCTAAAGACAGATCCATTATACTCTATAAAATGACCTGTTCCTCCAGCGGCTGTAAGTTTGGAGATAATAAACAGGATTACATCTTTTGCCAGTACACCGGGGGCCAGTTTGCCATTCACGTTGATCCTCATCGTCTTGGGACGGTCGAGGAGGAGACACTGTGTCGCAAGAACCTGCTCCACCTGACTGGTTCCGATCCCAAAAGCAATGGTTCCGAAAGCGCCATGAGTGGAGGTATGACTGTCACCACACACAATGGTCATGCCGGGTTTAGTGATACCCAGTTCTGGACCAATCACATGGACAATGCCTTGAAAGGGATGCCCCAATCCATAGAGCTCCACGCCAAACTCATTGCAGTTGTGACTCAGGGTCTCCACTTGTACCCTCGATAGCTCTTCCCTGATTGGTAAATGTTGATCCTTGGTCGGTACATTGTGATCTGCCGTTGCAAGTGTCCGTTCTGGTCTGGCTACCGAAATATTTCGATTCCGAAGACCCTGGAAAGCTTGAGGGCTTGTGACCTCATGAATTAGGTGCTGGTCGATGTACAGGACCTCTCTACCTCCCTCCACTTGGTCTACGACATGTGCATCCCAGACCTTTTCGAAAAGTGTTTTTCCCATTGTTTCTGTAATGTGCTCGGAATAACTATGATTTTTGTTTTACGGCGTGTATCAATTGTTCCTTTAGATCCATCATGAGCTGCAGGTCATTGTCTTTTACCTCTTTTTGAGAATCAGCTATCTCCAGAAAACGAATATATAGCGCATCCAATTCTATTTTTGTCACCTCGTGACCCAGCTCCTTCAGTCGGTAAGCAAGAGCTGCCCTTCCCGATCGTGCGGTGAGAACAATAGATGACTTATCTATCCCAACTTCGCGCGGATCGATTATCTCGTATGTTTCCCTTTTCTTAATCACTCCATCCTGATGGATTCCCGAAGAATGGGCAAAAGCATTAGAACCAACGATAGCCTTATTGGGCTGCACGGGCATCCCCATTTCTTCTGACACCAATCGGCTAATAGGATTGAGCATGGTGGTATCGATACCCGTTTCAAATCCGAGGTAGGGGTGCTGCTTTAGTATCATCACACACTCTTCAAGCGAGGTGTTGCCAGCCCGTTCACCCAAACCGTTTATCGTGCATTCGATCTGCCTTGCACCCCGTATGACGCCCTCTATAGAATTAGCAGTTGCCAGGCCAAGGTCATTGTGACAGTGAGTGGAAATCGTGACCTGGCCTACACCCTCCACATTTGCTGCCAGGTAGGCGATCTTATCCCCATACTCATTGGGCAAGCAATAGCCTGTAGTATCAGGTATATTGAGTACGGTAGCACCAGCCTTTATGACTTCTGTGCACACCTGAGCAAGAAATTTATTATCTGTTCTACCCGCATCCTCTGCGTAAAATTCCACATCATCCACAAACTTTTTGGCATGGCTCACTGCAAAAATCGCCTTTTCAAGTACCGCTTCCCGAGTGCTGTTAAATTTGAATTTTATATGTGAGTCGGAAGTCCCTATTCCCGTATGTATTCTCGGTCTCTTGGCCTTTTCAATGGCTTTGACGGCCACCTCTATATCCTTCTTGATGGCTCTCGAAAGGCCGCAGATCGTCACATGATCACCTGCCTGCGCACTTATTGCTCGTACTGCCTCAAAGTCACCGGGACTACTGATCGGAAATCCCGCTTCGATGACATCTACACCCAATTCTTCAAGGCACTTGGCCAATTTCAGTTTCTGTGGCATGTTGAGCTTACATCCGGGCACCTGTTCCCCGTCCCTCAAAGTGGTGTCGAAGACCTGGATGCGCTTCTTGTCCATAATTCTATTAAGTTTATAGCAAAATATTGCTGAGTAAAAATAGGACGCACACAAGGGCAGAGGAAGCAAATATAACTTGCCATTACAAGGTAATACGCTTGACAATTTTTGATAAGCATTTGATAACCAATTAGTTGATAACTTAATAATTACAATGCCCACACCGAAGACAGATTATTTAGTTCAACTTGTGAAGTCGCTTACAAAGGCGGAGAAAAGGAGTTTTCGACTTTTTGTTACACGCAATCAGAGTTCTGATGATATACTCTTTTTGAAGCTTTTTGAAGAGATAAGCCGGTCGGGAAAATACGATGAGCATCAGGTCCTGGAGCGTATTCCCTCGATTAAGAAACGGCAATTATCAAATCTCAAAGCACACCTGTACAAACAACTGCTGATCTGCCTGCGCTTACTCAGCCGGCAGAATGTGACAGAAATTGATATCAGAGAAAAAATCGATTACGCAAGGGTACTCTATGACAAGGGACTATATCGCCAGAGTCTGGAAATATTGAATCGAGCAAAGAGCCAGGCGTTGAAATACAACTTGGATATTGTCGCTCTTAATGCATTGGAATTTGAGAAGTTTATTGAGTCGCAATACATCACAAGGTCAATCGAGAATCGAGCCGAAGAACTCAAGCGAGAAGCTGTGACCCTATCTAAGAAAGTATCGGGTACACAGGCTTTCAGCAACTTGTCCCTTCAGCTCTACGGGCTCTATTTAAAGGTGGGTCATGTGAGAAACAGACATGATCACCAATACTTGCACGATTTCTTTGAGTCAAACCTGCCTTCTTATCACCTTGAAGACCTGGATTTTTATTCCAAATTGTACCTTTTTCAAGCCTATGGTTGGTATCACTACATGAATCAGGATTTTGCCAACTTCTATCGATATACCAGAAGGTGGTACGACCTCTTTGAGGAGTATCCGTTGATGAAGCGAGAAGAGACAAGCCTGTACCTTAAATCTATCCACAACGTGCTTTCTTCCCTGTTTTTTTCCTTGAGTGACGAAAGATTCTTGTCGATGATCAAGGTTCTCAATGATTTTCCCCAAACAGGATTACTCCGAACGTTTAATCATCAGGGCCTGTATCAACTTTATCACTATATCCACCTGATTAATTCTCATTTTCTGCAGGGAACATATAGCGATGGGATCCGGTTTTTGTCCGAGCTGGATACACTGATTCTGGAGAATCCCTATCAGTGGGACAAACATCGCATCTTGGTTTTTTATTACAAAATGGCATGCATGTATTTCGGCAGTGGAGATTGGGATACAGCTATCACTTACCTAAATCGAATCATCAATTCGAGACACCCTGATTTTAGAGGTGACATACTTTCGTTTGCCCGTATTTTGAATTTAATTGCTCATTATGAACTAGGCAATCAAGCTCTGTTGGAATACCAGGTCAAATCGGTGTATCGATATTTAGGCAAAATGAGTGAGCTGCAAGATGTTCAGTTGGAGATCTTCCGATTTCTGAGAAAAACTCCCCGGATGATCCGGTCAGAACTGAAGGATCACTTCAGACACCTACACAGCAAGTTGATCAAATTATCTGATTCGCCATATGAAAGGAGGGCTTTCTACTACCTCGATATCATGTCGTGGCTGGAGAGCAAAATGCAAAACAAGACTGTTGAAGAGATAGTCAGAATGAAGCACCTCAAGCGCCTGGGAGTCAAGGTCTAAAATCCAAGTCCATCCTATGGGGTTGCACCTGGTGCAGACCTCACAATACCAAAGGATGAGTTGGGATGGAGATGTTGCCAGCACCTTGCCTTCCTGCACCTATCCATCTTTAATGAAGACTTTATGAGATTCGACCATGGCCTCATCAAAAGCCTTGAGATCATAATCGTGATCGATCTGGTGGTCCGTAAAAAATGTTAGGAGATTTTCAGTGGGCATATTCCCCACAAGCTCGTCCTTAGCCATTGGACAGCCTCCAAAACCTTGGATTGTGCTATCAAAACGGCGACAGCCGCTGCTGAACGCTGCTTCTACTTTTTCTTTCCAGGTTGCTGGTGTAGTATGTAGGTGTGCACCGAACTCAACATCGGGGTAAGGAGGGATCAAATTGGAAAACAGATAGGAGATGCTTTCGGGTGTCGATACTCCGATAGTATCAGAGAGGGCGATGATTTTTATATCCTGGTCAGCCAGTGTGTCAACCCAGTGTTGGACGATTTCCACATTCCATGGGTCTCCATAGGGATTACCAAATCCCATGGAGAGATAAACGACGAGTGTTTTGCCAGAGCCGAGACATTCGCTTTGAATGGCCTGGACTCTCCCGAGTGATTCCTCGATTGTAGCGTTAGTGTTTCTCAATTGAAAAGTTTGGGATACCGAAAAAGGATATCCCAGATATGAGATTTCAGGGTGATCGCATGCATCTCTGGCCCCCCTTTCATTGGCTACGATTGCCAGCAGTTTGCTTGTGGTGCCGGAGAGATCCAGTGCCGAAAGGACTGCTGATGAATCACGCATTTGAGGTATGGCCCTGGGTGAAACGAAGCTTCCAAAATCAATAGTATCAAACCCTACCCTCAATAGTTTGTTGATGTAGGCAGCTTTGCGCTCGGTGGGTATAAACCGACGTATCCCCTGCATTGCATCCCTCGGGCATTCAATCACTTTCAACTGCACCTCACTATTATCTTTTGCAGAATAAAGATACCAGTATTTATATCAACTATAATTGTGTTCCTCCTCCGGCAACACTTACTTTTGCACGGTGAATAGGAAAGAATTCTTAATGATCATTGCATTCGCTCTTTTTATTATGGGATTTACTGCAATTACAATGACCCTCGTCGGTGTGAGATGGAGTTTTCTCGCCTGGATGGATCGATTTTCAACACCCTGGCCGCTCGTACTTAAAATTGGTATGGTACTCAGCTCGCTAATCATTTTATCCATCCTAAATACCGAAAAACCGGAAGAAAGTTAGGTTGTGTGACCCAGATTTTCACCGCAGAATCTCACTAATCTATTTTCAGGATTTTTGTGGTGTTTATCCGTTCTCCATGCCGGATGTGCAGGTTATAGATCCCGGTCGGTACGTTACTTGACAGGTTTATTGAAATGGAGTTAACTCCCTCATCAAGAGGCAGAACGAGCCGATAAACTTCTCGGCCAATATGATCGTAGAGAATCAGATCTGCATCATCAGTTGCAAAGGAATAGATATGTGCATTTAGTGTATTCTCGACGGGATTGGGATACACTGAAAGTGCAAGGTGCCGTTTTTCGATATCGACCGAGTGACATTTTCTCTCCATGACAAATACGTTTTCTTGCATTGCCTGAAGGCTGGTATTTCTCTTGACAAGATCGGCCAGTCCAGTTTGTCTTATCATATTGATATCTTCAGACGTAAGTTCCGGATCGTTTTCAAAGTAAAAACGGTCACCGTCTCGCAGAGCCTTAAACTGATCCTTCATGATCGTCATGATGGTCTCGCCAAACATTGCACCCGGCATGTGCTCTTCAGCCAACATACCGACCCAAGGATCAACCTGATCTACCGTACCATAAAGGTCTCGAAGGATTTGTGCTTCTACCGGATCAATACAGATTTCTTCGAAAGTACGCACTCTTCCCAGGCCGAGTTCATCCCTTATTGTGTTGTAGTCTGGCAGACCCCGCTCCCTTCCGCGGTTGATATTGATGGCGGCCAGGTCCATTCCAAATCCCATTCCGGGGGGACCAAAGAGAAAATTCCGAACCGCATCAATTACCTTACAATCAAGATCTTGCTGGATTTGAGCACTCATACCCTTCACCAGAGGATCAATCCCGCTGGCCAAAACCAGCTCTGGATTGAAAAAAGCTCCACGCAACTGTAAATTACCTTGCGCGGCATCCTTGCAGTCGTCAGTCATTCTCAACAAATTGCTGCTTAATAGTGTATGACCATACCTAAAAGCTGCAGCAGTAAATACGTTACTTACATTTGGATTGATGTCAGGTCGATATCCGGCATACTCATCCAGGATGACACCCATGCTGGGTAACCATTCGGAATAGGTTACATTTTGCAGGATTCCACCTACAATTTTTCGTGCTCTCTGAAATATTTCCTCATCCTGAGCTGCTGGATTTTGTTTCTTTATCCGGTCGCAGATCCGATTGTGTTCTCTTACAAACAATGTATGCATAGATGTGAGCATGACATTTTCATTGGCCCTAACATCGCCTGCTACGAAGTATCGGTTCTGAGATTCATTTCCAGTCATCATCTCGGGAGCCAGGGGATCTGTTGGTCCATTTAGTTCTCCCGTCAATGTGTTAAATGGGAGGAGTCCGCCCTCAGACATTTTAAGTTTTCCATCTTCTTTACTTCTCAACCAGTTTGCTCGAGCTTCATCAGATCCGTAGACTGCCGAACCGTCAAGGAATGCAGAAATTTCATTGGCGTACGATCTTGGATTTTCTTTAGTGACACCAGTGCCAGGCAAGGCTTTCGATCTCATCATGGGTATCATTGTGGCTCCGATGCAAGCAGGATCAAAGATCGGATCACATGGAGGAACTACCACAAAGTTAGCTTCCGTTGGGCTGTCTCCCACAAGTCCGATATCGTGATCAATAAACTGTCCAAAGACCCAAACATAATCTGTGAGGTTGTGCAGATCGTAAATTGGACTGATCTGGTCAAAAAGGTCGTTGCTGATTTTTCTTGGATTGGGTCTCTCCATACCATTGGGGACAGCAATACCATCACTGAAAGCCTTGGATACCACTGATCTCAATTCGGTACCTGCCGCACCCCATTCGGGATTGGACTCATTGTTTCCAAAACCATCGTATGAACGAGTTTGACTAGAGACGTCCGTGGAAAGACCCCCGATCAACAATAGAGACCATATAAAAGAGTATCGGTTTATGTTCATAGGCGATTGAGATTAAACTTGGCTAGGTTATTCGAACTTAACTCCAGCCTGAATCTTCTCACGACCATTACAAAAGTAATCCATTTTTTGAATGATTAGCAATAATAATGTATAAGATTTTTTTTCATATATATGAATTTCATAATATGTGACTTACATGAGAAAATCCTTAAAGATTGGCAGTTCCTAGCCCTATTTATTGTCCTTTTTAGAGCTAATCAAATACTGTACCCAATATTTCTTCCAGTCTTATTGCATAGACTCGAAAGTGGGGTGTTAGATATGAATGACCTCACCATATGCAGCAGCAGCTGCCTCCATTATGGCCTCGCTCATGGTGGGATGGGGGTGCACAGACCTGATTATCTCATGTCCGGTGGTCTCCAGCGTTCGTGCTGCAACTACTTCGGCAATCATTTCCGTGACATTTTCACCGATAAGGTGCGCTCCCAACCACTCTCCGTATTTGGCATCAAAGATGACTTTGACAAACCCCGATTTATGGCCTGAAGCGCTGGCCTTGCCCGAGGCTGAAAATGGAAACTTGCCCACCAATACATCGTAACCTGCTTCCCGAGCAGCATTTTCCGAGTACCCAACGCTAGCAATTTCGGGATGACAATACGTACATGAAGGTATATTGCCATAGTTAAGTGGTTGGGGTTCTTTTTCACAGATTTTTTCGACACAGATAATGCCCTCGGCACTGGCGACATGCGCCAATGCAGGACCCGGTACCACATCGCCGATTGCGTAAATACCGGGGATGTTCGTCCGGTAGTAAGGATCCACTTCGATTTGTCCCTTTGATGATCTTATGCCCAGGGATTCGATTCCAATTCCCTCAATATTGCTGCTCACGCCTACGGCGCTCAAGACAATATCACAACTGATAGTGCTGACTCCCTCATTGTCATTCGATCGCACGGAAACGATCTGATCTTTAGCTTTATTTTCCACCTTCATCACGCTCGTATTGGCAAGAACGTTTATGCCCATCTTCTTAAATGACCGTGTGAGTTCCTTCGAAATATCCGGATCTTCTCTTGGCAAAAGCCCCTGTGAAAGAAATTCAACTACAGTAACCTCCGAACCCATTGTCGCATAAAAGTAGGCAAACTCAACCCCAATGGCTCCTGCACCGACCACCACCATTCTCTTTGGTACTTTTTTCAACGTCAATGCCTCTCTGTAACCAATTACCTTCTTTCCATCTATTGGCAAATTTGGGAGTTCTTTTGACCGACCACCCGTGGCAATAATAATATGATCTGCTTCGACTGTGGTCATTTTCTCTGTCCTTGAGTGCACATCTACCTTGCCCGGCACAGTGATCTTTCCAAATCCTTCGATTACATCGATCTTGTTCTTTTTCATTAAGAACTGTACACCTTTACTCATGCCACCTGCCACATCCCGGCTCCTCTTCACAATGGCACCAAAGTCAGGTTCACTCTTTTCTACTTTTATGCCGTAATTCCCTGCACTTTTGATGTAATTAAAAACCTGGGCGCTCTTAAGCAATGCTTTGGTTGGGATGCAGCCCCAATTGAGGCAAATTCCTCCCAGAGACTCGCGCTCTATTATGGCTACTTTTTTACCGAGTTGGGATGCTCGGATTGCCGCGACATACCCACCTGGGCCACTACCGATTATTGCAATATCGTACTTCATCACTTCCTTTTTAAAATTTCTGGCGCAAAGATAAACTTATCGCAGACAGACCAATCACTATGACGCTAGGCACCTTTTTATTCTAGAAAACGTTTAGTTGAGGATGATATTCCAAATTCTTCTCACCTTGTTTTTTTTTCAGGATAGCTGGCAACCCTTCGTGAGTATCGAGGGCCAATTTTCGGTTGATGTGCCAGCTCCAATGATCCATCACATCGAAAAGATATCCACTCCGATTGGAGAGGTGGACTACCATGCCCATTATCTGAAATGGGAGGGGGCTGCAGGCGGCAACTTCGTCTTTGTGGTCAGTTACTATGTATCTCCCTCCTTAAGAATCATGGCCGATTCCACGGATCTCATGCAAGACTTTTTTCAAACCACCGTTGATCAGGCAAGGCAAAGATTAGGCGGAGAGGTTTTGATTCTCGATGACATAGTTTACAAGAATAAATATCCGGGGAAATTCTGGAGAATACATTATAATGGTGGCAAAGCTGTAATGAGAAGCAAAGTGTATCTCGTGGAAGATCGGTATTATTCAGTTCAAGTTGCCGTCGATGATTCCTATTCTTTATCTAAAGAAGTGGATCATTTTATGGACAGTTTCAGGATCATTGAAGACGGGACTAAATAGTTTATTTCTTCCCGGGTCTGAAAGAGGATATCACATCATCATCAGTTTCTAGATATGGACCACCAATCAGGTCAATGCAATATGGTATGGCCGGGAATACAACGTCCAGGCACTCTCTGATTGCCTTGGGTTTGCCCGGAAGGTTTACGATTAACGTCTTATTTCTTATCCCGGCAGTCTGACGGGACAATATCGCTGTCGGAACATACTTAAGACTTTCCCTCCTCATCAATTCTCCAAATCCGGGTAAAATCTTCTGGCACACAGCCTCAGTGGCCTCGGTCGTCACATCGCGAGGAGATGGACCCGTACCTCCTGATGTGATAATAAGACAACATCCGTGCTCGGAGAATTGAATGAGTGTCTCTTCAATCAGAGCTTGTTCGTCCGGAATCACTTCATATTCGACCGAGAAGGGTGTAATAAGAAACTCCTCCAACGTCGATCTTATCGCCTTACCGGGAGTGTCTTCGTAGATGCCCTTACTAGCGCGATCAGACACGTTAATAATGCCTATTTTGACCTCACTGGACTCCATCTTCATCGCTGTTCTGTAGTCGAAGAGGATCTAAATCCAAGGACCGGTAGGCATCATTAAATGCGGGTAGATCTTCGCTAAAGATCCGATTTAAAGTTCCTAATTCCTTATCGATAGCATCACTCAGCTCCCTTTTGACACTGTGGGCCTGGGTGGGAGGTTGGTAGTCTCCTCCCCGGGAAATGGTATTGAGATAGGCCAGCTTATTAGTCAATCTGATGGGAAAGTTCAGTGGATCCTGCCGGCTTTGGTTTTTCGTCTGATAGAGCTTTTCTTCCACCGCCCTCATTTTCTTGTCAATCTGATCGGCCTTATTTTTCAATTGATTTCCATCCTCGCTATCTGGAAAAGATGGTTTCAGCTGGTTTATTTGTTCCCTCACCTTTCTGATCTCCTTTATCGCCTTATGGGCCTCGGTGACTTTGGCGTTTACATCCTGTATGAAGTCAAACTGTATTGCAAGGTCTTCTTCCGTACATTCCGATCTCGGATCCTTCTTAATCTCGAAAGACTGTGTTTGTTCGTCTTCGCCAATTTTCAGCGTCACCTCATACATTCCCGGCAAGGCCAGGGGACCGGTCAAGGAACCAGCCCAAAAGATCATCCCATCAAACTTTTCAGCGTCGGGATACCGCATATTCCAAACAAAGAGATTTGACCCCTTTTTCACTTCAAGTTTATCCAGTTTTTCATTTGCTGTTGAGTATGATTTTATGACTTGTCCACTTTGTTCAGCGAAAGTCAGTGAGATCTCTGTGGAATCATCCTTTTCCTGCAAATAGAAATAGGTCATCAAACCCGCTGGGTGATTGGTGCCCTCCTTTTTTAGGTCTTTGGCTTGAGATCCCCTCATCCGATATGCCGGTTTGGGGGCAAAAAGGAATGAAGATCGTCCCCGGGCCTCTTCCAACTGATAAAGTGGAGTCAGATCGTCGATAAGCCAGACACTACGGCCCTGAGTAGCCACGACCAGATTTTCATCCTTGAGGATCAAATCGGTGATAGGCACAATAGGTAGATTGAGCTGGAAGGGAGTCCATTGACTGCCGTGGTCAAAGGATATATACATTCCAGTTTCTGTACCTGCATAGAGAATGCCATCCCGATACAAGTCTGCCCTGACCACTCTTGTAAAGTGCTCGTCATCGATTCCTTTGGTGATTTTGGTCCACGTTTGTCCATAATCAGTCGTACGGTACAGATATGGTCTGAAGTCCCCGGATTTGTACATCGTTGCAGCTACGTAACATCCTCCGTCCAGGTGGGGATCTGGCTCAATACTATTGATCATAATCCACTCGGGCATTCCATCCGGCGTAATATCTTGCCAATTTTGACCACCATCGCGACTGATATGGACCAGGCCATCATCTGATCCTACCCAGAGCAAGTCCTTTACTCTTGGGGATTCGGCAGCAGCGAAGATGGTGCAGTAGTATTCCACACTGGTGTTGTCCTGAGTAATTGGTCCGCCGGATGACACGAGTTTGCTGCTGTCATTACGCGTTAAGTCAGGGCTTATGATTTCCCAGCTATGTCCTTCGTCACGGGAGACGTGCAGATGATTGGAGGCTGTATACAATTTTTTCGTATCGTG
Organism: Saprospiraceae bacterium; assembly: GCA_965222645.1. Lineage (GTDB taxonomy): Bacteria > Bacteroidota > Bacteroidia > Chitinophagales > Saprospiraceae > JABDMH01. The sequence goes on from OZ244968.1 coordinate 49,035, forward strand.
AGGTGAGAAAAAAATGGGAAAGTTCCACTGAAATCGATACCGCATTCCTTCTGCCCCATGTCCCATCGGGTTGTCAGGCCACACGCTCACGACTCTCGACTGATTGATCGAGTGGTTGAGGCGCTGGATGACTCCATCATAACATCCTCCATATACAATATCATTGTCTGTAGGATCAACGGCAATATGACCGCATTCGCAACCAGCACTGCTTTCCCAATCATTCTCACTGATTGAGTTTCCATCTGACCGGTGCTTTACTCTCAAAGTTGAGTTGTCCTGTTGGGCCACGTAGATACGATATGGAAAGCTATTATCGACGGTAACACGATAAAACTGAGCAGTCGGTTGATTCAAATATGTACTCCAATTAGCCCCGCCATCAAATGATACCTGGGCACCGCCGTCATCAGCCATTACCATTCGTTGATTGTCTTCTGGAGCTATCCACAGATCGTGGTGATCTCCATGGGGTGCATTATGTGCCTCAAATGTCTTACCCCCATCGGTAGATTTATGATATCGGACGTTGAGTACATAGACCGTATTTACGTCTCCCGGATCCGCATAGATTCTTGTATAGTACCACGCCCGTTGCCTGAGAGACCTGCTCTCATTGAGTTTGATCCATGTCTTTCCCGCGTCATCAGTGCGGAATACCCCACCAGATTTTGATTCTATTATAGCCCAGACTCTGTCTGAGTTCTGGGGTGATACAGCTACACCTATGATTCCCAGGGTGTCTTTGGGGAGTCCTTTATTCCCAGAAATTTCGATCCAGGTTTCTCCACTATCGGTACTTTTCCAAATCCCGGAGCCTTCACCCCCACTTGAGAGACTGTATGGAGTGCGCTTTACCCTCCAGGTCGTGGCATACATTATTCTCGCGTTATTGGGGTCAAGGACAAGATCAACTGCCCCTACTTCATCATTGACAAAAAGAGTCTTGCGCCAGGTCTTTCCCCCATCTGTACTCTTGAATATGCCTCTTTGCTCATTGGGCCTGTAGAGGTTGCCCATAGCTGCAACGTAGACAATATCAGGATCTGCCGGATGAATTCTTATCCTGCTGATGTGCCTCGAATCCTCAAGACCAATCTCCTCCCAGGTCGTTCCTGCATCTACACTTTTATACATACCATATCCTGAGGAGACATTTCCACGTACCGTTTCTTCGCCACCGCCCACATAGATGACATTGGGATCACTTTCTGCGACGGCTACAGCTCCAATTGATCCCCCAAAGTATCCATCTGAGATATTTTCCCAGATGTTTCCACCATCTGTGGTACGCCAAACACCTCCTCCCGTGGCTCCGAAATAATACAGATTGGGTTTGCCCGAAACACCCGTTACGGCGGCGGACCGGCCACCGCGATAAGGACCTATCGATCGATATTCCATGGCGCTGATCAGTGCGGTGTCAAGGATCTGAGCCTCACTCGTCGGCATGAACATGAAGCCAGAAAGTAGAGGCAAGAGCAGGTGTGAAAGAAGCTTTTTCATAAATCCAATTTACAAGCAAAGTAATAGGAAAGGAAGATAAAAAAAAGTGAGTCGAAAAAAAGCTTCTCGACTCACTCCCAAAATTGTAATCCCGTGTACATAATTCCCAAAACGAATGGAATTATTAAAAGAAAACGGAGGAAGTACGAAAATATTTTAATTTCCGACTAATAAATCTTCCGAATGGTCCTTGAGAACTGTCCGATCCGCATCTTGCTCACATCCAGTGATGTCCGCATCTTGCTTAGCTCGGGTGTGGAGCACATGGGAGTAGTGAGGATTGATGTGGCCTTGCCACTTGGACGCAGAGCTCTGGTTAGTGTTCGATCGATTGAGTTTGACAGTGTAGAATTTGACAAAACAGAAATAGTTGCCAGCTCATCGATTGAATTTGTGGTCGAGTCAAACGCGTTTTACCTGCCTTCATTCAAGGGAGAATTAAATATTGATTGGGTTATCGATTTATTGATCAATAGGGGACAACTGATCCGTAAAAATATCCGGTTAGCAAATGTGCAATGGCAAAATTATCCTTTGAAATTAAATACCAGTAAAAGAATTCCTTTTGCCAAGCGGATTTTGAGAAGGATTGTGAAGAATATAAATAAAATAGAGCAAAGCCTGGAGAATGAAATCGACAGGAAAATTCAGCAGAAGGATTTATCGTTGACTATTCCCATGTCAATCTGGGAGCAAATAAATTCCTCTTCTCTGGAAATTGCAAATGCTAAAATCTATTTGGGCAGGTTATTGCTCGTCAATGACAGAATAGAGCTGGACTTTGTGATTAGTGGACATTGCTGGGTTGACGAGCATTCGAAAAACCACAGTTCAAAAATTGACTTCAGTGTGATGGCTTCTGATCACAAGTCTACATTAATGTATTTGTCAGAAGCCGACTTTAATAACGTACTATCGAAACATATAAATCTTATCAATGAAAAGGTGCCCACGGATTTATTCAAGGTGCAAGAGTTGAACATTGGCTTTTTTCCGGAGTCCGTTTTTGTTTCCGTATTGCCTGAAACGGATCTAAAATTGCCTGTGACCGCACATTTGTCCCTGGAGTACAAAAAAGAAAAAAGAAAATTGATCCTAAGTGATGTGGAGGTAGCATCTGAGCGAGACACCAGTGTAATATTCAGATCTCTGTTGGGTTTGTTTTCGGGGAAGATTGAGCAAGCCGTGGAGAACTACTTCCCTGTTAAGGAGGAAGAAATGATGGCATACCTAAACGATACGGCTAGCGGTGTGGTAGCGGGTAGTGATTTGCCTTTCGATTTTAAAATTTCTCAAATCGAGGATATTCAATTTATGGAAAAACAAGTCTATTTAGAAGTGAATTGTGAAATAGCAATTTCACGAAATGATGGATTGTCATCTTCTCAAAGTTAAATTACCGAATAATGGTGAGGTTGCCACTTACAATATGTGCCTGATCGTCATCCATGATCAGTTTGGCAAAATATACAAAGGGTGCATTGGCATATTGAGAGGGAGTAAAAGGAATATCCTGATTTGGCGGCTGATCGCTGACGCTATAAATTTTACTTCCCCATCTATCGAAAATATCCAATGACTTAATAGAGATTAATTCCTGGCTCCCAAAAATCATAAATTGATCATTTATTCCATCTCCATTGGGACTTATAGCATTGGGAATAAATACCTCATAAAAGCTAATTTCCAGGTTGACCGTGCTATCGCAGCCGGTAGATGAAGTGAGAATTACTTGTTCTCTGCCGGGCTCTGAAAAATTCCGGCCTCCAATTGAATATGATTCGCCATCAAATATTTTTATTTCGAGATCTTTGCCGGGGTCATATACCATTTGGGCCGTCAGAATAACCAGGCTGTCACAATTATCCTTAGTTTTAAATGTGTCGATATACACACCTTGTTCTGAAATTTGGCGTCCATTAAAATTGTAGGATTCTCCGTCGCAGACATACTGAGTTATGGGAGTGGCAGGTACCGGTATGGAATGAAAGTAACCTTTGGTAATCTTGCAGGGTTCAGCACCGGATGTTTTTTCCACTAACACCTGGTACAAGCCTCCCTCGTCCGTATGAAGTATCGTATCAGTTTCGCCTGGCAGTGCAATCCCATCTCGAAACCACTGATAGATAGTCGAGTCATGTCTTGGCAGGGACATAGAGAAGTCAGAAGCACAGGGATGAGTATTGGCACTTATTACAAATTCAAATTCCTTAATATCGGCCAGGACGAGGTCATCGAGGAAGTAGTATGGATTGTTTTCGTAAGATTGCTCAAAACAATCGGGACCAATCGCAATGGCATAGATATCTTGATCAGGTGTCACGGTAAAATGTTTTTTGACCCATGAGTTGGAACCGGAGCCTGAGGTTCGGTCTAATTCCATCCAACCCTCTCCGTTTAGTGGACATCCATGACGATCATCGCCTATACCAAAGGGCAGATTCTCACAGTTTGCGCTACCGAAGAATACCACGTTAATCGGTGGAGAATTTGCAGGCTGGGTAAAACCCAGGTAGAATTCAAACCGGTATGTATTTCCTGCTCGCAAGGGTTCTGTCAAACATGCCCCTGTGTATTCCTTCCAATTCGCATTGGTTTCATTTCCAAATCGTCCATTTCTGAATCCGATACATGCATCTCCATCCGGAATTGGTGTTGGCACTGGAAGATTTTCCCATCCAAACCATCCGCAGGTATGCAGGTAATCTGTAGTAGCTTCGCTTGCTTGGATCCAGGTGGTAGCGCAATGGAGACTACTTCTATTCTCAGGACAGCATTCTTGATCCTCAAACGAAGGATTGGGAATGAGTGAGGTGGGCTCTGCAATTGCACAAGTACAATCGGGATCATTGAGATCCACCAAACCATCTCCGTCATCGTCCAAGGCGTTTTTGCAGTTCTCCATTAAAATCATCGGTTCGCTTATGCTGTACGCAGTCAGTACCAACAGGAGAAACACGAAATATACAAGAGTACGCATTCGCAGTAGAAGATTCCAATTGTTAAAAATAGATCTAAAAACCGGAAATCCATTCACCAAATTTTCCAAAGGTGAAGTTTTAGACGAAATCAAGGACTCCACACAGGTTCCCAGGCATTATGCCACCTTCTTATGACTATTTTTCATTACGTGAAACTTATTATTTAGTTTTGGTGTCATTATTGCTGTAGGAAATGATGTGAGCTGAATCCGTTCGGGATCACTGCCCAGAAAATGTTCCATAGTTTATCGCGCACACGAAGACTCAAAATTCAAGTTGATGCAAAAGTCATTTTTGTTCATGTTTTTTCTATCGTGCCTTTGTTCGATTGTTGGAGCACAGGAAGAATCCATCCTGCGAAGCATTGAAATCGATTATCCTCAGACTGAAATCGATAAAGTGATCGATAGACAAGTGCCACTGAAGGTCATCAAGCCCTTTCAATATGAGATCTATCCTTCACAGGTGGATAATAATCTTCAGGTCATTCTTCCCCTCACAGATAATTTCACCTTGAGGCTTGTCGACCAGAAGGGAAAGGTACTTTTTTCACACTTTCAGATCTTTGGTGAAAATCAGGTAAACTTGGGACACCTGAAGGCGGACACTTACCTTGTCGAGATATCCTCAACGAAGGGAAAAATCATCGAAGAGATCACCAAGACCTAAGTGGATTCATCTTCCTGGGTCCTATTCTATGACAAAACTAGCAGTTTTCCAGGCCGAACTAGTTTGTACAAACAGGGTATAAATCCCGGGAGTTGCTGTCCTTAGATCAATATTTTCCGAGATTGTGGAGCTGTTCGAATGCTGATTGCTGTACACCAAGAGTGCATCTTCGTTGTATATGCGCAGCTGTATATCCGATTCTTCTTTGAGATTTACTACGATATTAAAGTTGCCGTGATTGGGATTTGGATAGAGAGTTAGGTCTATTGATTCGCGGATTGTCGATGATGGTTCTGTAAGTTGATCGGCATTTTCGACAATTGTAATCATCTTCTCAACAACAGACATGCATCCACCCTTCATAGCTTTCAGCTTCACAAGATAGGTCCCAGGTTCGTCAAACAGAAGCACAGATTGATTGAGAAATGTCTCCTGAATCCTGCCACCATTCACCTCCCATTGCACACTTTCGGGCACTGGCCAAGAGACCTCAATTGCGACGGTAGGTTTTCCCATGATTGCTTGATCCGCAAGTAAAAAGTTTGCCTGGAATACATCCTCGCTATAATGAACCGAAAAATTCGCATCTCCAGCACACCCCAGACTGTCTCGACCTGTCAGGAGGTAATCCCCCCCCTGGGTAATATTGATCTGATTCGTCGCCTCAACTATGACTTTTCCATTTCGTGCGAGACTATAGGTCAGGGAGGAATCCAGAGGATCTAATGTCAGGGTTTGCCCTTGACAGTACAGTACAGAATCCAATGGGGGCAACTCCAGGCGAATGTGGTCGGGTTGTCTTAGGATAAAATCCATGCTCTGCTGACAATAAGGTGAATTGGAGATCGTCACTTGATATAACCCTGCACTTAATCTCCCAAGTGAGTTTACCGCATCCCCAGTTGACCAGCTATACGTATACTGTCCCGTGTCCAGGGGGGATGTGATCTCGATAAAGCCATCTGATCCCGCGAAACAAGACGGATCCATTTGATTGGGGATCTCGATGTTTAGGTTTCCATTTTCGGATTTAAGAACCGTCGACACTGTATCACTGCACTGGGTTCCCTCCCTTATAAAAATCCTGTACTCTCCGGCTGTGAGTTGGTCAAAGAAGCCATTCCTTTGCCACTCAATTCTGTCCAGACTGTACTCCAAATCGTTTCTGCCCACAGGGCTTAGGGAAATGCTGCCGTCGGTACTCACGCAGGAAGTTGGTGATACCAGGTCTAGCGAACTAAATTGCAGTGCCTCGACTTTTTCAATCGTCACGATGCCAAAATGTCTTATGCAGCCATTCTCATCCACCTTTATTTGATGACTACCAATCGGTAATACCAAACTTTGTTTACCCACGTACCACCCTGGCCCATTATCGATCTGGTACCTGCTTTGCTGACTTTTCGGAGTAATTTCAATAATGCCCGCTTCGCTATTGCAGCCGGCGTCAAACTTTACGATCTGGAGGGATGAAGTATTGCCGGGATCAATATTGCCAAGGATGTAACTTCCCACATTAAATATACATTCCGGGGAAATGGAATCTCTCGCATACAGGGTGTATCTTCCAGCATAAAGGGATTCGATGGAACCCCTTTGCCACGGTCCATTCCTACTAAGGCTAATCTCATATAATTCTTCAGCAAGAGAAAAAGAGCCATCGGGAATATTGCAGGACGTCGGAGGTATTGTGACAATGTTTAGTTGCGGCACCTCACCAACCGTGATTGAGGGTAGGTTGATGATGCAGCCCAAATCTGTGTCGACCACAACCGGCTCGTAGACGCCATTTGCCACGTTATCAAATCGAGAACTGGTTTGAAAAGTCTCACCATTTAGACTAAACCGAAGTCGACCTTGATACCCGGATTGATTAAGGATATCGACATTTCCCATTTGTGGACACCCATCGCCTGAAACTCCCATGCCGATTGTAAAAGCACTTGCTTGTAATGCACCACATAATTGTGTTCCAACAAAAACTGAGTCAGTTACTACACAACCGAGGTCATCTGTGACACTTACATAGTAGGTTCTACCTCCGTCAAGATTTGAAATTTCATCTCCGATGATACCATTCGACCAGCTAATATGATATGGGAAAGCCCCACCATTCACAAGAGCCACTACACGTCCATTGGCTGCATCTCCGATTTCATCGGTGGCAATAAGATCAATAACAAGTGGGTCTGGAGAGGCGAGAAAAAATGAGGCAGAGCTCTTGCATCCATCACCCCATGTCAAATCGGCGAAATAAGATCCAGGGGTAAGCTCAGTCACCACAACTCCGCTGGTCCCATTTGACCAAATTACCGCTGTGAGGTCCAGACCAGTAGTGTCAAGGATAATCGACCCATCTGAACCCTGAAAACAAGAGATTGGTTCGATCACATACGGGACCTCAGGTGGAGCACAAGGTATACCAACACAGTTACACTCTTCGTCAATCATATCCTGGGAGGTATTTTCGTTGAGATCATCACAAGGACTTCCCACGGGAGGACAACCCGCATATATCGTATCTTGTCTCACTACCTCACATCCATTTTGATCCGTCACGGTGACACTGTATACACCCGTACCCAAATTAAACAGATTTTTGACTGTGTCAGAATTTGACCATCGAAAACGATACGGTGTGAGTCCTCCGTCTACATTTAACTGTATCGATCCATCATTGTTCCCCTCCTGTGTTTCGTGAGTAATGCTGGTATTTATTCGAATCATCTCAGGTTCACTAATCTCAAAATTGAGATCAGTTGTACAACCGGTGGTATCCAAAACGGTCACAGAGTACTCGCCACCGGGTAAAGATTCGATGACATCTGTGCCATCGACTCCGTTGCTCCAATAATAATGAAATGCCCCTTGCTCTACAGTTTGAATTAATGCTCGTCCGTTTGAGGCTCCTGCGCAACTGACATCATCAGTAATGATTTGAAAACCAGGGAGATTGCATGGGATTCCTGAGCAGTCGCAGTCTGATCCAATGGTATCGCCGAAAGTGGCGCTGTTTAAATCATCACAGGGATTGCCTCGAGAGTCACAGTTATCTAAGATAACATAAGAGCCTGCAAAGACGCAGTTGGTTGAATCAGTGACTTTCACCTCAAAAGTCCCCGGCGACAAATTGGAACGATCGCTCGTTTCAGCTCCATCATGCCAGATTGTAGTGTAGGGTGGAATTCCTCCACTCACAGTTAGCTCAATTGATCCATCTGCTGAGCCGACCGAAGAGAGCTGGGTAATTTCCGCCTCTACTGATAGTTGGGATGGCTCCCGGATAGAGAAGGTCGCTGTTGTTGGGCATCCATTCCTGTCATGGACAGTCACGTTGTATTGTCCTGCTGTTAAGTTATTGATCTCGGGATCTGTTCCGTCATTAGACCAGGAGTACTCGTAAGGTCCTTGTCCACCGGTCACCCGGATTCTGATCAAACCGTCTGCTTCTCCATTGCAGCTGACATTTTCGATGGCACTTTCTACAATGGTCGATGCAACACAAGGTGCACCAGCACATCCACATTGTCCATCTTCAACATCTCCGAAGGTATTGATGTTGCCATCATCACATGGGGTACCTGCTGGTTGGCAACCAGTCTGAACTAATGCTGTAAGTATGTTGATACATCCTCTTGAATCAGAAACAGTTACTGTATAACTTCCCCCACTGAGATTGTCGATGTCTTGAGTGTTTTCACCAGTAGACCAATTGAAACGATATGGATAAGTACCTCCTGAAACGAATAGGTTGATCTTTCCGTCATTCAATCCCGGAAGACTTTCGTTTCTTACTCTGGAAGACACTTCAAGAATGTCGGGTTCTTGAAGAGTGAAAGAATTGATGTCAGAACAACCGGCATCATCCGTCACCGTAACTGAATAAACTCCACTTCCCAAGCCATTGGTCTGCAGACCCTGATCACCGTTAGACCAGCTGACTGTGTAATTACCCGATCCACCCTGCGGATTTACTCTTGCGCTCCCGTCTTTTGCGTCGAGGCATGATACATCGAAGAATTGCAAGCCGGATTGGATTTCACAGGGAATACCCCGACAATTGCAATTGCCATCTTCTACGTCATCAAGAGTGCTGGGATCCCCATCATCACATGGTGTCCCTGCGGCCAGACAACCGGTGAAAATGACTACCTCGTCGCTAATTACGCAATCATTTGCATCGATAATAGTAACCGAATAAATGGCACCATTACCCGAAAGATTGCTTATATCTTCTGATGTCATACCATTGGACCAGCTTAACAAGTAGGGCAAAGTGCCACCTGAGACACTGAGATCGGCAATCCCGTCACCGGCACCAGGGGATGATTCATTTGTGCCGATTATACTGGATTGCATCAGTGGGGGTTCCGTAATACTAAAAGGCTGGCTTTTAGAGCATCCGTTGAGGTCGGTCACTGTTACGGTGTAATCACCCGGAGCAAGTCCAAATATACCATTACCCGAAGCACCGGTAGACCAACTGACTGAGTATGGAGGTACTCCGCCACTTGGTATCGCCACAGCAGAACCGTTGTTGTATCCATTACAAGTGCTACCCGAAACTTCAAGAGCAATTGTGATAACTGGGCAGGGTATTCCCAGGCAATTGCAATCGCCGTCTTCTACATCATCAAAGGTTGCCGGATCACCATCATCACAAGGTGACCCGGATGCCGCACAGCTCGAAAGGATTTCGATTTGGTCAAATGTTTGGCAGCCATGTGCGTCTGTAATTGTCACTTGGTATATATCTTCCTGGAGCCCGGTGATGTCTTCCGTTGTCTCTCCATTAGACCATGAATAATGATAAGGTGGCGATCCACCCTGAACCATAAGATCCGCACTTCCATCTGAAGCACCCGGTGAAGACTCGTTTACTCCTACAATAGTTGACATTAACTGAGCGGGCTCATCAATAGTAAAGTCTTGTCTTGCCGCACATCCGTTTGCATCCGTCACTGTCACAGAGTAATCACCCGGGATAAGGCCAAGGATCGTAGGGGAGAAAGCCCCGGTAGACCAGTTTATCGTATATGGCGGTACTCCTCCAGATGGTGAAACAATGGCAAAGCCGTCGTCGGTTTGAAAACACGTGTTACCTTCGAAGACAAGGCCGGGATCAATTGTGGGACATGGGGTTCCTGAGCATCCGCAACTTCCATCTTCCTGGTCATTGAACGTGGTGGAGTCCCCATCATCGCATGGCGTTCCTGCGGGGCTACAACCTGTATTAATAGTGATTTGGTTCGTCATCTGACAATTTTGGAAATCCGTCACAGTGACGGAATAGACAGTGCCATTTCCGGAGAGGTTGTCGATGTCTTCCGTGGTCGCTCCCGTAGACCAGAGATACTCATAGGGTGGGGTTCCACCTTCGACATCCAGATCTGCACTTCCGTCGTTAGCTCCGGGGCCTGATTCATCCATTCCGGTAAGCACAAGGTCTAAAGCCTCGGGTTCTGAGATTGTAAAGTTTTCGGAAACCAAACACCCGTTGGCATCTGTCACTGTAACAGAGTAATCGGAAGGATCTAAGTCGGAGACTGCCATTGAAGTTTCTCCAGTCGACCACTCCACAGTATAGGGATCAACACCTCCGCTTGGTGAAACACTTGCGAAACCATTGTTTGCTCCAGCGCAGGTAACATCGGTCGGGTTAAGGCCGGCACTTATTGTGCCACATGGAGTTCCCTGACAATTGCAATTACCGTCTTGGATATCATTGTATGTATTAGGATCACCATCGTCACAAGGTGTACCTGCCGCAGTACATCCTGTCTCAATCACGACGTTTTCAATAGTGTGACACGAGTTTGCATCGGTCACTGTCACTGTGTAAACATTGCCACCTCCAACAAGTCCCGAAATATCTTCCGTAGTCTCACCTGTTGACCACAGGTATGAGTAAGGAATGGTACCTCCGGACACCTTGAGATCCGCGCTTCCGTCATTAGCACCCGGTGCTGACTCGTCAGAACCACTGATGCTTGCCAAGAGCTCAGCGGGTTCCTGTATTTCAAAATCCTGGATAGCTACACATCCGTCTTTGTCAGTAACTGTGACAGAATATGAGCCGACATCCAGGTTGGAGATGGATGTTGTTGTCTCCCCTGTAGACCACAGGATTTCGTTGTTAGCCGACCCCCAATGTTGATCAACTGATGCACGACCATCCGAATCTCCATGACAAGAGATATGTTCGAAACTAAGCCCTGGATCCAGCGTTGGGCATGGAATTCCCACACAATTGCAGTTGCCATCCTCTATATCACCGTGGGTGTCTGGGTCACCATCGTCACACGGTGTTCCAGCGGAAGGACAACCGGTTTGAATTGTCACCTGAGCGGTTATATCACATCCATTGGCATCAGTCACAGTTACCGAATATACAGCACCCTCGCCTGCCAGACCAATAATGTCTTCCGTGACCTCACCTGTAGACCAGAGATAGGAATAGGGAGAGGTACCACCTGATACGGTAAGATCTGCACTACCGTCGTTGGCGTTTGGTGCTGACTCATCCGTTCCGGTTATCATTGCGACTAATTCTTCGGGTTCCGAAATGGTGAAATCCTGAGTTACCACACAGTCATTTGCATCAGTGATAGTGACGAAGTAGTCCCCCGGAGTCAACGGAAATATGAGCTGATCAGTTTCACCAGTCGACCACAGGATCGAATAGGGCTCCGAGCCGCCGGATGGCGAGACTGCTGCCGTCCCATTGTCGTATCCGAAACAGGTGCTTCCGGAGATACCCAGACCCGGATCTATTGCGGGACAGGGTGTGCCAGCACAGAAGCAATTTCCGTCCTCCATGTCATTATATGTATTGGGATCTCCATCATCGCAAGAAGTACCAGCTGGAACGCAAGCGGGCTCTGAGATAACAATTGATCCGGTGTCTGAGCATCCGTTAAAATCCGTCACTGTCAAGGAATAAAGACCAGCGGTAAGATTGGTTATTGTCGGACTTGTCCCTCCCGTGCTCCATACATACGAATAGGGGAGCACTCCTCCGGTTGCTGTTGCAGTAGCTGATCCATCACTACCTCCTGGGACGGTTACATCGATTCCGGAAATGGTGACGACAGGTGATGCATATACCAGAATCAAGATTGAGTCATTTCGGATGCATCCAGCAGGAGTTGTTACAGTAAGGTAAAAGTATTCGTCGGCAAGGGGACTGATAGAAATGCTCTCAGTTGTCTCACCCGTACTCCATAAATAGGCACCTCCGGTAGCCTGAAGTGTAATAGAACTCCCTGCACAGATGACTGCGTCGGAGCTTGTCAAAGTATAGTCATCAAAGGTGCATGCTACTCCATTGCAGAAATCTTCAAATGAGCCTTGCCAGAGACAAGGATTGTCGTGATAAGTGGGTCCAAAGGACCAGCTGCAAAAGTTTTGAAACGAACTTGGGAGGCAACCTTGTAGATTATTTTCATGAAGTTCCAGTCTACTTAGCGTAGAGATGTTCCCGAGTTCTTCCGGAATCAGACCTTCCAGATTGTTTTGGTACAGGTAAAGTGATTCCAGGTTCGGCAAGTTCCCTAACTCCTTCGGTATGTTCCCCGTTAAATTATTATCGCTAATATCAAGATCTCTCAAGGTGGTGATGTTCCCCAGTTCGGGCGGTATGGTTCCAGGTATTTGGTTTCCTTCAAAGTATATGTATTCGAGGCTTTGAAAATTCCCAAATTCTGGCGGTATGGGAACGGAGTAGTTGCTGAACTGCAGCGTTGCCTCCACCAATGATGGCATATTTGCCATTTCTTTCGGAAAGGAAGTAAGATTGTTGTAGCTGCAATAAAGGAATTGTAGGTCAGTCATGTTTTCCATCTCAGGAGGAAGGGCGCCCGACAGTGCATTTGCAGTAAGCTCCAGGAAGATCAATTTGGAAAGCTGTCCAATCTCAGCAGGAATACTGGTGAGGATGTTGTTATCAAGAAACAAACCCTCTAGAGTGTTTGCTAGATTTCCGATCGAAGAAGGTATGGGTCCGGAGAGCATATTTGCACTAAGTGCCAGCTCTGTCAGGGGTAAATCCATTATTTCGTCAGGGATGTTGCCAAACAGGTTATTGGCACCCAAGTTTAACTCGGTAAGTGCTTCCAGGTCACCAAGAGCTCCTGGAATGCTGCCAGATAAATTCCTGTTCCATAAATATAGTTTAACAACTCGACCTTGGGAATTGCAGGTTACGCCCGTCCATTGACAGACATCGCAGGTGTCGAGCCAATTATTCGACGACCAATTTGGCCCATCTGTAGCGTTGTAAAGAGCAACGAGTGCATCGTAATCCTGATTGGGACATGGTGCTGTACCATTAAATAGCGCAAGATCATTCTGATCGTAATCGCTTGTTTTTTGAAAATTACCAACATGATAGAGGATCCATGCGGCAGCAAAAGCTGCGAGCAATCCTAGGAGCGTCTTCAAAGCTTGGGTTTCTTTTATGGTCTATTGCTAAAGCCCCAAGGTACTAAAAAAATGTAAGCTATTCTGCATTCGCAGAACCAGTTTGAGTGAGAACCCTTTCCAATTGTACCACACGAGAAGATCCATTATGGTTCATGACCAGAGCCATTTTTGGGTCCTCAAATTCGCTAATCTGAATGCGTAAGGTATCGGCAGAGGGATAATCGATCATCAGGTCAATGATTTTGCGGTTTGTTCGATAAATTCCCTTGAGGGAATCTTTGTAATTGTATTGGTATAAGAATCGGCCATTCTCCTGAAAAAACAACCGTACTGATGAGTGGTCTAAATGGACGGTATCTTCATTATCCATCACATGACTTATTTCCCAAACACCTATCAGATCCTGTGAATCGATTGTGCGACAGCTTCCCAAACAAGCCCATAGCAACGCAAGGAGAATAATGCACCTAACCATGCAGTAGGGGAGAAAGAGCAATAAAAGTCAAGCACCCGGATATGAAACCGAGAAATGCCAACCAGGCCACATTCTTGAAATACCAGATAAAATCGATACGTTCCATACCCATTGCAGCAACTCCTGCAGCACTGCCTATGATGAGCATACTTCCTCCCGTACCTGCAGAGAATGCAATAAAATGCCAAAGTGATGAATCCATTGGCGCACTGTACATACCCATTGAAGCTGCGACAAGGGGAACATTGTCGATGATTGCGGAGAGAAATCCAATTAATATGATGACAATATTCTGATTTGGAACCAGTCGATCCAATCCCTCGGCAAGGTACCTCAGCAAACCTACCTGGTGGCCATCATGGCCCATGACAGCAACTGATTCCAATGCAGCTACAGCAACCAGAATACCAAGGAAAAACAGAATACTGCTGAGCTCAATCCGGGACAAGGCTGTATGTGCACTGTATAGATGTTTTCTTTCTTCAGTAAAATCCTCCTCGGGATGTATGTATTCTGACACCAACCAAACAACTCCTAGGGCCAGCATCATCCCTACGTAAGGGGGCAGATGAGTAATCGCCTTAAAAATCGGGACAAAGATCAATCCTCCCACTCCTACGTAAAGCATCATGCGACTGCTGAGGAGACTGTTTTCCTTTTCTCTCCGCTCTGAACCAGCCGGGGTTTTAATATTGCCGGAAAATGTCTTCCCAAAGGACAAGACAAGTAGAGGCACGACAATGCAGACAACGGAGGGAATGACCAGGTTTTTTATCAAACCCACAGTAGAGACCTTCTTACCGATCCAGAGCATTGTAGTAGTTACGTCACCGATGGGAGACCAGGCGCCTCCTGCATTTGCTGCTACTACGGCCACGCATACAAACCACAAGCGCTCCATTTTATCCGGGATCAACCTCCGCAATAATGACACCAGCACAATGGTAGAAGCTAAATTATCCAGGGTTGCGGAGAGGAAGAATGCGAGAATGGCAATCAACCACAGAAGCTTTCGCTTACTTGTAGTCTCGATTCGATTGGTGATGACCGCAAATCCCCGGTGAAGATCAATCAACTCAACAATGGTCATCGCTCCAATCAGGAAAAACAGTATCTCCGCAACTTTGCCTATATGATGCAACAGGACTTCCTCTGTATGTCCAATCTGGTGGTCTGCCCCAACCAGGTCAAGGTGACCCAGCGACATTAAAGCCCAGCATAAAGCACCCATAATCAAGGCGGGTACCGTTTTGTCCAGTTTTAAAGGATGTTCAAAAACTATGGTTGCATATCCAAGTATGAAGACAATTATTACAAAGGTCAGCATTTAGCGAAGGTTGGTTTGTTGATCGAATTTGTAAGCGCACCAAGATAAAAATTACTTGGAGAGTCGACACCATTTCATTTTTATTTCTCAGGTCTCAGGTCAATCGCCGCAGTGCGTACATGGTTTAATTACTTAACTTTACATGATGCTAAATGAAGATAAATGATCAGGATTGGAAATGTAGAATTGGGGAGATTTCCTCTGTTGCTTGCACCGATGGAAGATGTGAGTGACCCCCCTTTTCGCATCCTTTGTAAGGAGCAGGGTTGTGACCTCATGTATACGGAGTTTATATCTGTAGAGGGCTTGATCAGAGATGCAACAAAGAGCATCCAGAAACTGGACATTTATCCCCAGGAGAGACCCATTGGTGTTCAGATTTTTGGGGCAGAATTAAATTCTATGATTCAGGCTACGAGGATTGTTGAAGAGGCCCAGCCCGACATATTAGATATAAATTTTGGATGTCCTGTGAAGAAAGTGGTCTGTAAAATGGCAGGAGCCGGAATACTAAGGGACGTAGACAAAATGGTGCGACTTACCGAAGCTGTGGTCCGGAGCACTTCCCTGCCTGTGACAGTAAAGACCCGACTTGGTTGGGATGATGACAGTATATGCATCGAGGAGGTCGCCGAACGCTTACAGGATGTCGGGATCCAGGCCCTGGCCATTCATGGACGGACGAGGAAGCAAATGTACAAAGGGGAGGCAGATTGGACTTTGATTGGGAAGGTCAAGAACAATCCCCGGATCAGGATTCCCATCATCGGCAACGGAGATATCGACTCTCCCGAAAGGGCTGTGGAATACAGAAATAGATACGGTGTGGATGCTCTGATGATTGGTCGTGCGAGTATTGGCAATCCATGGATTTTTAAACAAATTAAGCATTATGCTCAGTATCACATTCATCTGCCCGAACCATCAATTCGCGAAAAAGTAGAAACAGTGAGACGCCACCTGGACTATGCCATAAAATGGAAAGGAGAAAAATTAGGTGTACTGGAAACCAGAAGGCATTACACGAATTACTTTAGAGGACTCCCAAATGTTAAGGTTTTTAGGCACAAACTGGTGACAGAGCTCAATCCTCAGAGATTGCATTTGATATTGGATGAGATTGTACAACATTATGATCAAATTCTGGTCTAAACGCATGTGCTGATGTTTTTCACCATCAATCCAGAAGAGCAGGAGATCTTTGATACGATCCAGCAAGCGGCTGTAGAATTATCTGTCCCTACCTATGTCGTCGGTGGCTTCGTGCGCGACCAGCTATTGGCGAATGCAACAAAGGACATTGACATCGTGTGCGTGGGTGATGGAATCGTATTGGCCCAAACTGTTGCCAATTTGCTGCGCCCGAAGGCCCGAGTCACAGTCTACAAAAGGTTTGGTACTGCCATGCTGAGACATAAACGCCATGAAATCGAATTTGTGGGTGCGAGGAAAGAATCTTACAGGTCAGATAGTCGAAGGCCTTCTGTGGAAAGGGGATCTCTATTGGACGACCAATTGCGCAGGGACTTCACCATTAATGCCCTGGCGGTGAGCTTGAATCCTGAGGATTTCGGACAAATTTCTGACCCCTTTGGAGGGCTGCATCACCTGGAAGAAAAAATTATAAAAACACCTCTGGAACCGGGAAAGACCTTTTCTGACGATCCCCTCAGGATGATGAGAGCCATACGATTTTCGACCCAATTGGGTTTTGATATCAGTCGGGAGACTCTAAGGGCCATTTCAAAGTATAGAAATCGAATTAAGATTGTATCGCAGGAGCGCATTACTATCGAACTTGAAAAAATTATTGCTTGCCCGAAACCGTCAACAGGCTTTCGTCTCTTGTTTCAGACTGGACTTTTGCATTTGATTTTTCCAGAAGTGGCTGCGCTTGAAGGAGTAGAAATAAGGAATAACATCGGCCATAAGGACAACTTTTACCACACTCTTCAGGTACTTGATAATTTGTCACAAAAATCGGACAATATCTGGCTTCGCTGGGCGGCTCTTTTACATGACATTGCAAAGCCCGCCACAAAAAGATTTGACGATAAATCAGGGTGGACCTTCCATGGTCATGAGGCATTAGGTGCAGTGATGGTGCCAAAGATCTTTAGAAAATTACGCCTGCCTCTTGACCATAAAATGAAGTACGTTCAGAAAATGGTTAGGCTTCACCTCAGGCCGATCAGCCTTACACAGGATTCGATTACAGATTCGGCTGTAAGACGGTTGCTCTACGAAGCTGGTGATGACATCGATGATCTGATGTTGCTGTGTGAGGCAGACATAACCTCAAAAAATCCGCAAAGGGTAAAAAGATATCTGGAAAATTATCGATCGGTAAGAGAAACGCTAAAAACCATTGAAGAAAAAGACCGGTTGCGCAATTGGCAACCTCCCATCACGGGTGAGGTTATAATGAAAACCTTCAATATTCCGCCATCACGGGAAGTTGGCATTTTGAAAACAGCAGTTAGAGAAGCCATACTCGAAGGGGAGATTTCTAACTCCTATGATGAAGCGTACAAATTCTTACTTCAAAAGGGGAAAGAAATAGGCTTAACTTCCGATGATCCAAAATGAAGGTTGGATTATTTTGTAACCACGTAGTCGTATAAGATTTTTGATACCTTACTCAAGGTGGCGGTTCCTTTTGTAAAGTCTTTCAGATCCTTAGATAGCAAGACAAGTACATATTTCCGGCCATCCGAAAGAAAAACAATTCCGGAGTCATGGTGAACTCCGGTGATACTGCCAGTTTTATGGGCCACTCTCACGTCTTCGGGAAGAAGAGCTGGGATGACGTCATTAAAACTTTGATCCAGTAAAATACTGATCATCTCCTGATTGGATTGGCCATCTACAAGTTGACCATTGGCCAGGAGTTCGTATATCAGAAGAAGATCATTGGCGGTTGTGACATTGCTTAAGCCCCTTCTGAATGCCATCAGATCTTCCACGCCTCGCAACACTTTAAGATTCTCAGCACCTAATGAGGTCATAGTGAGTGTAACTTCCCTAGCATCGACCAGACCAATAATTATGTTTGTCGCTAAATTGCTACTCGAGATAATCATATCATAAACCAGATCCCCAATAGATCGCTTCATTCCAATCTGGCTATAGAGTTTGTTTTCACTATCATCTTCTGCAGACAATTGAAAAACACTACTGTCTACGATGCTGTAAAATTCATTTTTTATTAATAGCGAATCCCCAAGGCTAAAGCGACCTGCTGCTGCTTGTTTGTAAACCTCGATCATTACCGGGGTTTTCATGGTACTGGCAGCATGAAAAATGGTGTCGCCATTTATCCGGATTTCCTCTCCGGTTTGAAGATCTTTCCAGGCCATAGCAAAAGTACCCTCGCAACTGGCAAATTCATTTTCGATCTTTTTCCTGAGAGATTCGATCGGTGAATTGTTCGACTGGCAAGAAATAAAAAGTAGGAGTGATAGACAGAATACAAAACCGATTATGGAAAAACAGGGTCTTGATCTCTCCATAATTTACTTCAGTCAAAAAGACCCTCATACCCGCCGGACCGATCACGGGACCTCTCTATCTGCTCTCGTTCCCTACGGGGTTCATTTAGATCCAAAAGATCATCACTGGTGGTTTGACCATCACCCAGGAGCATCAGCGTGCTTTCTTTTTCCCATTGTTCCAACATCTTCAATCCCTCTTCCTCAAACACTCCATTTTGTAGATCCACGGAGTCCATAAAAGTGCTTGACATTTCCATAAATCGCTCCATCTCACCCACCTTGTTGGCGAGATCATCGGCGATATTTTCAAGGGCTGCATCAAACATTTCTCTCTTGCTGCCATTGCCCGATATAATGTCCATCGCGTTTTTCATCGCACTATGAGAGGCTCTTATAGCCTTTCTTTCCTGCTCTTTTAGTTTTACCTGATCTTTAGTGTCTTCCAGAAGGATTTCAGAATTCTTATACATCTTGTCCAGTACCCTGTAGAGCACTGTCATTTTGTTATGGAGCTTACTGTACTTTTCATTTGATTCCTTCAGTCTGGCCGCTTTTCTCGATGACAGCAACATATGCTTTTCATTCCCCTGTTCTTTTGCTTTTTTTGCAATAAGCATATTTTGATTGATCTCCTTGGAATTGTCTTCCATAAGGGTCTTTATCTTGCGCATCTGGCCCCGCAGATTTCCAATCTGTTTACTCATCTTGCCCAGGCTATCTTCCAGATCCCCCACGTAGTTTTTTAGAATTCCGATTGGGTCTATTGTTACAAAAATACCGGTGACCCAGCGCATCACACTTTTGTACATGTACCAAACCAGATTTCTCATTCTCGGATCGAGTACCATGTATATTATTGCACCAAGCACGAGAAGCATCATGGCCAAATACAGAGTTGATTTAGCCAGAGCGAGGAGGGTGGGAGCAAGATAAACCAGACCGGCACCTGCTGCCAGGAGGAAAAGTAGACCAGTTATACCTTCAGGGCGCTTCCAAAATGATTTGGGTTTGCTTGGCGGTACTGCGTTAAAATTTGTCATAATACACGATTTTTTATTGTCAGAGAACAGATTTGAGTAGATCGAGATCTCGGTCAATTTCCCCTATAAAACTTTGATAGGTAGTTTCGAATTTATCTTTCGTTCCATTGATTTTTGATTTCGCATCTTCGATCTCCGCATCCGCTCTCCCCAAACGATCTTTTATTTTTAAAATTTCTGTTTCCAATTCCTTAATCTTCTTCTCATAGCCGGCAATCTTCTGAGTCAGTGTCCCTTTCTCCTTTTTCCGTCCATGTACGCGCTGATCAAGTTGCTTTTGAAGAGCGGTGTCAAATTGCTGCTTTTCTTTGATGAGCACCTGCCGGTAATGTTCAGCACTGGATATCAATTTGGCTTTGGAGAGACCCACTGTTTTTCCTGTGGTGAAAGCAGATTTAATGGCCGTATTGTCATCCATATTCATGTCCCTCAGCCCTTTCAGTGCCTGCTTAAATTCCAGGTAATCAAATCCGGGAAGGTTATTTTCCTGGATGGCTTTAAGCAAGAATGAGACAGATTTTTTATCTAATTGGTCTAGTCCTCCAAAGATGTCCACAGTGCGTTTTGACGTTTTTGCTGTTACTTTTATAATATAATCTTCAAATATAGCAATTTCAACACCTAGGAGGATGCGGCATTCTCGCTCGATTTTATTGTGACGTAGTTTTGCCCGAAGTTGCACCTCAGAATACAAGAATATGCAGTGTTACAATGAGAATTATTGGGACCAAACCACGAGAAGGTATTTAAATTTTAGGCCTCTCAGCCATAAGACATCAGATGAGAAAATCATCAGGAGTTCACTCCTTCGTCTGGAATTGGCTTGCCGACTTTCCGAACAATGACGAGTAAGGTGCCGATGGCAGCAATAATGAGCATGAGGCTGATCATCCATCCGCCACCCAGTGCAGTACTCAAACCGCAACAGGCTAAACTCACTGTTCCGACGGTAAGTGCATAAGGCATCTGGGTACGCACGTGGTCAATGTGATTGCAATCCGAAGCCAATGACGACAGGATAGTCGTATCTGAGATCGGACTGCAATGATCGCCGAGCACGGAAGCTCCCAACACGGTTGCAATGATATTGAGTAGAATTTCTAAGCTGTATGACGGATCATAACCAGCAGCCATACAGACTGCCCAGCCGGTGGGGATCGCAATGGGATAGAGAATCGCCATTGTACTCCAACTTGATCCGGTAGAAAATGCGATTAATGCGGACAGCACAAAAACGAGCATTGGCAGGACGGTGGGATGAATGCTATTAGCTACGGCTGCACTGAGGAAATCTGCCGTATGAAGTTCCTGTGTTGTCAACGCCAAGGCCCAGGCAAGCGTGAGAATGATGATTGCGGGCATCATGGTCTTGATTCCAGTTACAAGCGAGTGCATGGTCTCAATCACATTCATGATCTTCTTAAGAAGTGTAATAACAACGGCAAGAGTGGCACCGCTCAAGGATGCCCACAGCAGAGCAGCAAATGAGTCAGCACTTCCTACAAGCAGTCCAACCTTGCGCAGGAATCCAATGTTTTGTTCACCACTCAGTTGCGAACTGGCTTGCCAAATATCACCCCAACTTTCTTCCACAAGAATCCCAGAGCTGACTAGCTGGCTGTATAAGGCATCCATCCCTGTGCTGACTAAGCCCATAATAGTGACAAGAATTACGGTCAAAACAGGAAAAAATGCATGCTGCCATTTGCGCGGGGCACCCTTGACCGGTGACAGATCTTCCATATTGGGCTCATCTTCCTCAGGTGTTGCTGCACTTGAGACCTGTCCTATCGTACGAGCCCGGAATTCGGCCTTGTACATTGGGCCAAAATCCCTTTTATTAAAAATCATCAAGAGTATAAAACAGAGGGTTAGCAACGGATAAAATGAATATTTGAGTGAGCTAACAAAAAATGCATACGGAGTCATTTGGAAATCATACTCCGATATCTCCCTGATTCCACCGTCTATATATCCGAGTTCTGCACCGATCCAGGTCGTTATAAATGCGACTGCTGCAACCGGAGCAGCAGTGCTATCCACGATATATGCAAGTTTCTCACGCGAAACCTTAAATCGATCCGTCACAGATCGCATAGTGTTTCCCACCACTAAGGTATTGGCATAGTCGTCAAAAAATATCGCAACACCGAGAAGCCAGGTGATAAACTGCGCACGCAATGGTGAAGTCGCATAGCCACTCAGAGATTTTACGACTCCCGCCATTCCTCCATTTCGGCTGATGACCGCGACCATACCTCCGATCAGAAGGGAAAATACAATCACCGACAAATGCGATGAATCAGTCAACGCTACGATGACGTATTTCTCGATCACTTCGAAAAATGACAGCAGAAAGAGAAAAGGAGACTCCACGCGAAGACCACCGGCAATAAATGCTCCTGACCAGATACCTACAAATAAGGAAATGATTACTTCTTTGAAAATAAGTGCTAATGCAATAGCCACGAGTGGTGGAATAATCGAAAGCCATAAGGGGATTGTCTTAATCCGTGCGTCCCCAGATCTTGTTTTGGACACATGAATCAATTTCAGTGGAATTTCTTTTCCTTCCGACTCCAAAGTTATGAGCTGTCCTTTCCGGCTCAACTCCAGCGGGAAATGGGAGATCCCATTTTTAAGGGGTATTTTGGTGTTTCCGCTATCGATCCCAAGACCCAAAGAATCAGGTCCGTCCGGAACCATAACGATTACAGACTTTGTTTCTTGATCATAGGAGTAACTCAACCCGGACTTTCCCTTTGTTTGACCTGCAAGATCAAACAGAATAAAAAATGCCGTGAGAACTAAGCACCATCGAGAGATCATAAAGACCTGTATTTTTTCGTTTTTTTTACGACACCGCAAATATCTTGAAATATAATAAATGAGCAGGATGAACACCGTTGTACCGATCATTTCACTTATTGTGGTATGTACCATTTTAAAAATCTCTCCGCTAGTTTCTCAATCAGTAGAAAGGTTGGATATCGAGGTTTTGGATTCCACCGGCCAAAGAATGACTCATCCATGGACCGGAGGTTTTAATGCGCCTCAATTCTCTCCCGTCGATTTAAATGGGGATGGCGTGCAGGATCTACTTGTGTTTGACCGGAGTGGATCAAGGGTTTTGACGTTTATGGCTGATGAAACAATGAGCAATGGTTATCGATATGCTCCTGAGCACGAGGTTGTTTTTCCAACTTTGATCGAGTGGGCATTGATCCGTGATTTCAATAGTGACTCTATTCCCGACATATTTTCTTCTTCCGATACTGGTGTACCCGGTATCGATGTCTACAAGGGGTCGCGACAGGACGGAGGAATGTTGCAATTCGACCGTTTGAAATTTGACAATCCCGTGGGAGTCCTGGGATATCCGACCAGCAGCGGCGCAATCACCAATATCTACGTTTCATCGGCAGATATCCCTGCAATAGACGATATGGATGGGGATGGAGACCTCGATATACTTACTTTTCAATCCGATGGGAGTAAAATCTACCTATACAAGAATCTGGCTGTAGACAATGACCTGGGAGCAGACACCCTTGATTTTGTACTTGACGATAAATGCTGGGGTAAGATTGTGGAGAGTTTTAACACCAATGAAGTCGTTCTGTCATCCGATGCTGACATCTGTCCGAGTCTAAATCACAATGCCCGGGTACACAGTGGATCTACTGTGATGACTTTCGACCCGGATCACGATGGAGATAAGGATCTGATCCTGGGTGATTTTAGTTATGAGACTGTTTTATTCCTGGAAAATGGGGGTACTGCAGAGAATGCCTGGATTGTGAGTCAGACTCCGAATTTTCCCAATGTACTGGATCGCATTGCAGTCCCATATTTTCCGATTACATTTTTATTGGATGTAAATAGAGATGGGATCAATGATATTATCGCGGCTCCCAATCAAACAGACGCGAGAGAGAATGTGGATTTAAGTTGGTATTATTTAGGTACAGAGGATAGTAACGGTGCTTCCACTTATGATTTGCATAGTACTCGTTTTTTAAATGAGGGCATGCTGGATTTTGGCTTAGATGCTTCACCATTATTTTTCGATTATAATGCCGATGGATTAGTGGATATTATTATTGGCAGTCGTTTTCACAGTGATTTTGATATTGAGTTTCCATCTCAGTTATTCGTGCTCCAAAATTCCGGCAATGGCAGCAATCCATCCTACAGAATGGTCGAAGACAATTGGCTGCGGTTGAGTGAAGTAGTTGATGAGGTAGATGCTCTTGCGCCAACGGTTGCCGATTTCGACGCGGATCTTGATTTGGATTTAATTATTGGAAATAAGCGAGGAAAGTTAATCTATATTGAAAATGTGGGAATTCCGAACGGTCCCTTCCTTGCCGGAGAAATCACTTACCCATGGTTTGATATTGACGTAGGATTTAGCAGCTATCCCACAGTGGGTGACATTGACGGAGACGGCTTGTTAGATTTACTGGTGGGTGAAGAAAAAGGCAATATAAATTTTTTAAGAAATGTGGGTTCGATTGAAGAGCCGCAGTTTTTGTCAGACCCGACCATGGGAGATAATAGTGAGAATTTTGGTGGCATCGATGCCCGTCAGGACAATGCGACCTTTGGTAGAGCCGCGCCCTCCATAGTGCAGGGCCGGGATACAACTTTCCTTTTTGTGGGCACTGCGTTTGGCAATGTACTGGCTTATGATATTTCCGATTTTTCCGGTGACGAAGTTTTACAACCCCTCGATATAATTGGAATATCAGACAAGAGGGATGGGCAGCGATCAAGGATATCAATGGCTGACATTGATGGCAATGGTAAATTCGAAATGGTGCTTGGCACATCCCGGGGTGGTCTCAGCTTATATAAGACGGGATTCCATACGGATCAATTTGTGAGTACAAGAGATATCTTTCCAAAGCAAATCAAATTATTTCCCAACCCGGCAAAGGACTTTCTTTTCGTTGAAACTGACGATGTTATTTTAGAGGTAATTTCTATCATAGATTTAAACGGTGCTGTAGTGGAGGAGTGGAAGGGTAGTGGTAAGGTAGTCAGAATTGACGTTAGAAATCTACAGCCGGGCTTTTATTCGATCATTTGCACCGGAAAAAAATCAATGACCGTAAAATCTTGGGTAAAGTTTTGAGTCTCTTAAAAGGTGACTGAGTATAAAGTATTATTGAGATAAAGTGTGATTTAATTGCCCGAATTTATCGATGAGAAAAGGGATAAGGTTAATTTATCTTGAATGGGAACTATGTCCGTTTTCCAAAGATCAGGCTACCTATCCGGACCATATTGCTGCCCTCTTCCAGGGCAATCTTGTAGTCACCGGACATGCCCATGGAAATAATCGAAAATTCGTCATTCGATGTAAAATATTTTTTCTTTAAAAAATTAAAACAACTATTTAATTTTCTAAATTCATCCCTGACCTGTTCTTGTTCTTCCACGAAACTAGCCATTCCCATCACTCCTCTGACAATGATGTGTGTGAATTTTAGTGAATTAAATGCATGGATAAAGTCGTCTGCTGCATCAAGATTTATTCCAAATTTGCTTGCTTCCTGAGCTATTTTAAATTGTAATAAAATGGATATTTTTCGTTGATTTTTAGCGGCTTGTTTTTCTATTTCCTTTATTAAATCTATAGAATCTATTGAATGAATGAGCGAGACAAATGGAACAATATATTTGACCTTGTTTTTCTGAAGATGGCCGATGAGATGCCAATGGATATTGGACGGTAAGTGCTCGTGTTTTTGCACAAGTTCCTGGACGCGGTTTTCTCCAAAGTGCCTTTGTCCCTCCTGATAAAGCTGAAGGATTCGATCTACAGACTGAGTCTTTGAGACTGCAACCAGCTCGGCATTGTGTTTTTTAAGTTGGTCCCGAAGTTCCCATGCTGAAAGTGACAAGAAAACAAGTTTAAGACTGTCCTAGAATAAAGACTCGGTCACTGCCAATTATCCTTGAGAATCTTGTAGCTCTTTCTGACGAACCGCCGGTATCGCTTATAATAATCACGGTAATAGCTGGCACTATTTGACACTCCTTGTTGCTTTGATAGGACATCATCACGCACGTCCTGACCGGGAAGAAATCCCTGCTCCTTCATCCATAGGTCATTGAAAATCTTACTTAAGTAACGGCTGCCGTGATCTGCAAGCAGAATGACAATAACATCACTCTCTTTTAGCTCTTTTTTAAGTTGATAGACTGCTTGAAGCGCAGCACCACTCGAATATCCGACAAACAATCCTTCTTCCTTGGCCAGTTCGCGGACCTTTAAAGCAGCGGATTTATCACTGACTCTTACAAAACGATCAATCACAGAAAAATCTACATTGTCAGGAATAATGGTCTTACCCAACCCTTCTATCCGGATGGGTTTGATGACGCTGCGATCATATACTCCGGTCTCATGAAATTTTTTCAATACCGATCCATAGCCGTCAACAGCGATCACTTGAATGTCCGGATCCTGTTCTTTTAAGAATCTCCCTGTGCCGGAGATCGTTCCTCCTGTCCCTGAACAACACACAAAATGCGTTATCTTTCGGTTGCACTGCATCCATATCTCTGGCCCCGTAGTGAGGTAATGGGCCTCCATGTTGTCCGTATTAAAATTCTGATTGAGATAGTACGAGTTCGGGATCCTGTCACGCAATGACTTAGCCTGGCTGTAGTAGGACCGTGGATCTTCTGGAGCCACATCGGCCGGACAAACAATCACTTCTGCACCCAAGGCTTTTAAGGCTTGCAACTTCTCACTACTCGCCTTGGAAGTGATGGTCAGAATACACTTGTACCCTTTGATAGCACAAGTCAAAGCGAGACTAAAACCGGTATTGCCCGATGTCGCCTCAATTATGGTACAGCCCGGCTTGATTTTTCCCTCTTGTTCAGCCTTTGCCACCATATAACGTACAATGCGATCCTTTGCCGATAGACCGGGATTGTATGCTTCCACTTTTGCTAAGACTGTTGCTGGGATACCTTCTAATTGCTGGAGTTTGACAAGAGGAGTATTACCTATCGTCTCGAGAACACTATCTAGGTACATAAGTTTGTGGTTATCGTATTCGGTCGGGGGATAACTCAACATTCATTTCGATTGGCAAGGTCTACTTTTTCTACTAATTCTAATAGAAAATCTGACCAAAATCATTCATTTCTCAGAAGGCAAATCGGGATTTGATTGGGCCAATACTACTGTATAAATTATTGATTATCAATAATTTCGTCTAACCTGGCGATAGAATAATTGACGGACTTCAGCACCTTGTTATCCCCTTCGCGATAGACGAGATATTGTCCGTTTTTCTCAACAATACGCCCCTCTGTACCTTGCTGATCTTGATAATGTTTCAACGTGGATCTGGCAAGGTCCATTGTCTCACAGACTTTGCTCATGTTTGAGCGATGTACTTCCTCGAAAAGCCTTTTAAATCGCGATGCGAGTCCGAATTCCAGAATGGCCCCGGAAAGCACGTACTGGAGGTCGCACAGTGCATCGGCCACCTCGATGAGATTTTGATCCTCGATTGCAGTTCTCAGTTCCCTCAGCTCTTCCTCCAGAAGGTTAAGCCGCAATCTACATCGATCAGCAGGTGGGATGACTGGAGTGTCCAGAACAGGTAATTCAAATGTGTCATGGAATTCTGCCACATCATTAAGCGCATTGGGCTCGTCTATTTTTTTCATCTCGCGGTGTTGTTCAAGATATCGAAAGTAGACAAATTCCGACCTTTATACTTTCTTCAACGTTTATTTTGTAATGTCATTTTCAATCATATATTTTTTTCGAATACAAATCAGATGATCAAAGTGGGGATTACTGGGGGGATGGGAGCTGGAAAAAGCACTGTCGCAATGATTTTTGACACCTTGCAAATTCCGGTGTATTTTGCCGATGATCGCGCAAAGCATGTGATGTTGAATGATTCGGAAGTACGATATAAAATTACGGAGTTGCTGGGAGAAGATGCCTACACCCAGGGAAACCTAAACCGGCCATGGATCGCTGCCGAGATATTTGGAGATCAATGGAAACTAAGCAAGGTAAATCATATTGTGCATCCTGCGGTGGATAGAGATTTCAAAAATTGGTGTGAGGGATTTGCAGGGAAGAGATATGTATGCAAAGAAGCCGCTTTGATCTATGAATCGGGAAGCTATTTGGATCTGGATGTAGTCATTGTAGTAAAAGCGCCTAAGTCGGTGAGGATTTTGCGCATAAAAAAAAGAGATGGTTTGTCTGATAGTCAAATCAGAAAGAGATTGAGCAAGCAATGGCCAGAAGACCGTCGGCTCATGTTGGCTGACCACGTTATTGTAAATGACGGATCAAGGTCACTGATACGGCAGGTGCTTGGTATTCACAAGCTGCTGCAATGCGAGGACATCTAAGCGGCATTCTATGTAATAAACTAAATTTGTGCTGATCTAAATCCTTGTCACTATGCAAAAGACAATATCTCAGAGATCTTCGAAGGCCTTGATGGATCTGGAAGATCGATACGGTGCTCATAACTATCACCCCCTTCCCGTTGTACTAAGCCGTGGTGAAGGAGTGAATGTTTGGGACGTTGAAGGGAAGAGGTACTACGATTTTTTGTCGGCTTATTCCGCAGTAAACCAGGGACACTGCCATCCAAGAATCGTAAATGCACTGGTGAATCAAGGCAGGAAACTTACACTCACTTCTCGTGCTTTTTACAATGACAAACTCGGTGAGTATGAGCACTACTTGTCCCGGTACTTTGGTTATGACAGGGTGTTGCCAATAAATACGGGTGTCGAGGCGGTGGAGACGGCTTTGAAACTCTGCAGGAAATGGGGGCATGAAAAGAAGGGAATTTCAACAAACAAGGCGAAGATCGTTTTTGCATCAGGTAACTTTCATGGCAGAACCCTAGGGGTTATCTCAGCCTCGACAGATCCAAGTAGCACTGGAGGGTTTGGGCCATACATGCCTGGATATGAGATTATTGAGTACAACAATTTGAAATCATTGTCCAAGGTTCTGGAGGATTCGGATGTTGCGGGTTTTATCGTGGAGCCGATTCAGGGTGAGGCTGGAGTCGTCGTACCCGATAAAGGTTATCTGTCATCTGCATACCAAATGTGCAAAGAGAAAAATGTCCTCTTTATCGCCGATGAAGTCCAGACTGGTATTGCACGGACCGGAAGGATGATATGTTGCGAACACGAAAACGTGAGACCGGATATTTTGATCCTTGGTAAGGCATTATCTGGTGGTGTTTTTCCCGTGTCCGCTGTCCTTGCAGACGACGAAATCATGCTGTCGATACGGCCGGGAGAGCACGGATCAACATTTGGAGGCAATCCTCTGGGTTGTGTTGTAGCTATGGAAGCTTTACAAGTGGTGAAGGATGAAAATCTTGTAGAAAATGCTGAAGTGATGGGCAGGATATTTAGGGAGAGGATGGAGGAAATTGGCAATACGAGCAAATGGATATCGAAGGTGCGCGGAAAGGGACTACTCAATGCCATTGTCATTAATGACACTTCAGAGTCTTCAACGGCATGGGATATTTGCCTGAAGATGAGAGACCTTGGCCTACTGGCCAAACCGACCCATGGTAATATCATTCGCTTCGCACCACCTTTGATAATCACCGAAGCACAGATGCTGAAATGTTGTGATATTATTGCGGAGGCGTTCAATAATTTCTGATTCCCGGGCGTTTTTATTCCGATAACGTGGTTTTATCCACCTACCTCTCCAGTTGTCATCTCACTTCCTATTAAATAAAAGAGTAATTTATATTATCCTAATAATCTTTACCTTTTGCCCCGTAAAGTGTTAAATTTGTCCAAATTGATTTGGAATGGACAATGTAATCATACTCTCATCGAGTTTTGATTTTTGAAAGCGTTAAATCACGAGTTATGAGCATTAGGATAGCCCTGAGTTGTTTCATTTTTCTATCCATTGGATGGAGTGTCTTTGGTCAGCGTACAGCTGTATATACGGAGGCAAATGCAGATTTCAAGAGGGGTCTGGAATTTTTCGATATGGGCGTCTATGCCATGGCTCAGGATGAGTTTGCAAAAGTGCTGGACAAACTCCGTCCTGTCAATGAGCCCGAGTACAGGTTGATTAAGACCAAGGCAGAACTGTACTACGCCAGAAGCGCAGTGCGGTTGGAGCAACCAGATGGTCAAAAACTAATGTTGGATTTTGCGCGAAAACACAAGCCCGATCCCACGGCTAACGAAGCCCTTCTGGAGTTGGCAGATTACTACTTCAACGCCAAGAAATATGAAGAAGCGATTGATTTCTACGCCGAAATGGACCAGGTGGGGCTTACCGCACAGCAACGGGATGAGGTGGTCTTCAAACATGCGTATTGCCTGTATATGAGGAAACGTTATGACGAGGCTGGGGCAAAGTTTGCTTCGGTCGCGAGTGGTGATGGTCCGTTCCAGCAAAAGGCATCTTACTATTACGGACTTTCATCATACTACGGCGGCAATTATCCCGAAGCCATCGAAGCCTGGAAACACGTGGAGAAGACACCTGCCTACCGGAATCAGATTCCCTATTTCATTACTCAGATTTATGCAGCGGAGCAGGATTATGACCAGGTAATTGCCTATGCTGAACCGAGATTGTCATCTGGGTCACGGTTGAAAAATGAGGCGGAAATGCATCAACTGGTGGGCCAGGCTTATTTCGAAAAAGGGGATTACAAGCGTGCTTTACCTCATCTGGTATATGCAGAGGAGCACTCTCGTCGCATGCGGGTCGAAGACTTCTACCAACTGGGCTTTGTACAATATCAGACCGGTCAATATGAGGAGGCCATTCCACAGTTTAGACAATTGGATAAGACTAAAACCGCACTGGGCCAGTCTGCGATGTATTATCTGGCCGACTGCTATATAAAGACAGGGGATTTGGCATCAGCGAGAAATGCCTTTGTCAGGGTGTCGAAATCAGACTTCGATAAAATCATGCAGGAAGATGCCTTGTTCCAGTATGCAAAATTGTCTGTAGAGCTTCATTTTGACCGCGATGCGGTAAATGCTCTTCGTCGTTTTGCACCGGAGTCACGATATTACTCAGAAGCCCAGGCATTGCTGAGTGAGACCCTGGTCAGTACTAAAGATTACAAAGGGGCAATCCGTCTCATCGAGTCCATCAAAGATCAATCTCCACAGATGAAGGAGGCCTATCAGAAGGTCACTTATTACCAGGGAATTGATGATTACAGCAAGGGAAAATACGGTCAGGCACTCAGCTATTTTCAGAAATCTCTAAGCGTGCCAGTAGATACAAGAATTAAGGCCATGAGTACATTTTGGATAGGAGAAATACATCATGCCGAAAAAAAGTATGCGCAAAGTAAGATCGATTTTGATCGCTTTATCACGATGTCTTCCGGAATTAGAGATCTTCCTGCGGTCTCATCTATGGCATCAGCTCACTACAGTCAGGGCTACAACTACATCAAGACAAATGATTACAATGGGGCTCTAAAACACTTTACTATTTGCATTGACAAAATAGAATCAGGCCGGGATCGGGATGAAGTACTTACTTCCAAGATTCTTCCTGATGCCTTCCTGAGAGCTGGTGATTGTCATTTCAAACGGAATAAATACGAATTGGCTCTGGATCAGTACAACAAAGCCATCGCTCATGAGGCCACCGGGTACGAGTACGCTCTTTTTCAGAAGGGGATAATACAGGGGCTGCGAGGAAGGCCATCTGACAAGCTCGATGTTTTGAAGGAACTGATCGAGTCCCATCCTAACTCGTCCTATGCAGATGATGCTTTGCTCGAACAGGCCATTACATATCAGGACATTAATCAACCTGGTGAAGCCATCCGGATTCTGGAGTACTTTGTAGAGAGCTACAAGGGAAGATCAGATCTGGTCACTGCGGGATATTTGAGGCTGGGACTAATCACATATAACCAGGGTGATGTTGAGAGAGCGCTGGATTTTTACAAGATAATATTTCAAAACAACCCAACTTCGAAAGAAGCTAAGGATGCCCTGGCTGCCATCGAAGAGATTTATGTGGAAGACCTGGGCCGGCCGGACGATTATGTTGCCTTTGTCGAGTCGCTCCCGGGATATGAAGTTAGCGGAAGTGAGAGAGATTCTCTGCATTACTTGGTAGCACAGCGATACTACGAAAATGCAGAATACGACCAAGCAGTCAGTGCGTTTGGGGATTATCTGGATAAATACCCACGTGGTTTCTATGTCCTGGATGCCCTTTATAATCGTGGGGAATCATATAGCCTCTTAAGGCAATTTGACCGTGCTTTGTTGGATTATGAAAGCACATTGCAAAAAGGACAGTCACAGTACTACCTACCAGCATTGGAGAAGGCGGCGCTGATCAGTTATAATCATGCACAAGAGTTTGAGAAAGCACATGAGTACTATGCAAAATTAGAGAAACTCACTCGTGATCCTCAGGTAAAATTTGATGCTCAGCTTGGTGCGATGAGAGCAGCTCACCGGGTGGGTGATATGAAGGCCGTTGGAACTTATGCAGATAAGGTCTCGGCAAATCCCCTGGCGAGTTCAGATGACCTTGTTGTTGCTTCCTTTTTTAGGGGAAAAATACTGTACGAGGCACGGAATTACAATAGGGCTTTGGAATTATTCGAAGGAGTGATAGACAATTCCGATAATGAGTATACTGCAGAAGCCCGATATTCCGTAGCAGATATATTTTATGTCACTGGTGACTTCGATGGGGCAGAAGTGGCGTGCAGGAGATCTTATAGCGAAAGTAGTGCATATCCGTTCTGGGTTGCAAAGAGTCTAATTCTTCTCAGTGACATACTAGTCGCAAAGGATGATCTCTTTAATGCACGTGCTGCACTTGAAGCTGTAATTGAAAATTTTACGGATGATGAAGAGTTGGTAGAGATTGCAAACGATAAACTCAAGAAAATTACTCAGGAGGAAGACCGGAGAAATAGAATTCAGAGCGGGGACAATTCTAATTAGAAGTTTTTGAAAAGAAGGATCACAATGAATATTCGACAATATTTTACGATAGTACTTTTATTGATTGTTTGTAATACCTTTTTGGTTGGTCAGGATCTCGAAACTGAGACAGTGGAGGTGGTCAAGGATTTTGAAGCCAGACTGGCAGATGCTCATAAAATTAAATTAATGCCTGCTCCCGAGGTCAAAGCAGTGAGTGACAAACGTTTTGACTACATACTGGATCAAAAAATAATTCCGATCGAATATTTACCGGCTGCCATAAAGGCTCTTTCGTTGCCTACAGATCCAGTCGATGTGGGATATCGAGGATTTGTGAAAGCGGGTTTTGGATATCCCTTGTCGCCATATCTGGATGCCGGATATTTGATGGGAGATCCTGAGGCCAATAATTTATTTGCTCGAATATCTCATCATTCTGCCAACGATGATAATGTGGAAAATCAGAGGTTTAGTGATTCTGATTTTTTGCTAAAGGGAGTGGCTCATACACCCTATGGCTTTGCGGTAGAGGGGACAGGTCATGCAGGCCTTGACAATCACTATTTTTATGGTTATAAAAGAGATGAGCGCTCATTTATAGATGACGATGTAAGAAATAAACTAAACCTTTTTGATCTGGGGATAAAACTTTACAATAGTGCGGAAAGTGAAAGCAAATTTAACTACTGGGCTGGATTTAATGCATATCGATTTGGAAATAATTTTGCCACTCGCGAGACGGGTCTAAATATTGATTTGGGTCTCACAAAATGGTTTGGAAATAATCCGCTTAGTTTGACACTGGGTACAGATCTATCTCGTCTAAAGGACACGCAAATAAGAAAAATAAATAATTTCTTTATTAACCCTACGTTCAGTTTCGGCACACAAAGTTTGAGATTTAGAATGGGAGGGAAATTAGCAACATCTAATGAAGAGTACTATGTATTCCCTGATGTTGAGCTTGTATTAAACTTAGCTGGAAACGGACTATCACTTTTTGCCGGTGCTGATGGTGGCCTCAGAAAAAATAGCTTCAAAATACTTTCGGAATATAATCCGTTTTTAGTACCTGAGTTAAGCGATACAAAAAATAGTGTTTTTTATGACTTTTATGGCGGAGTGAAAGGCGCATTTTCAGGCATTGAGTACAGCGGCCAGATAGGTTTCAAGCCTACCGACGATCTAGTGCTTTTTCAGGTGAATCAGGATAAGTATTGGAACCGTTTTGATGTACTCTATGACACGGCTAATATCATCTACGTACAAGCTAGTTTAAAAGGAAATCTATTTACAAATATTGATATTTCGGCATCAATAATCAAGAATATTTATGATCTCACTCTTGAAGAGGAGCCTTGGTATTTGCCAAAACTCCAGGCCACCGCTGGAATAAGTTACCTTGCAATGGATAGGCGTTTGAGACTGAAAGGTGATATTTATTTTACTGATCCGGTGGAATATCAACCCCTGGATTTTCCCGATGAGCCCAATACCCTTCTCGACATAAGTCTTGGTGCCGATTTTTATCTTACGGATCATTTCGGTTTATTCCTGCACCTAAATAATCTCTCTGCCAATAAGTATCGCAGATGGTATGGTTATCCCGGATACGGGCTCAATGTACTAGGTGGCTTGACGGCCAGGTTCTGAAATTAGATACTTCAGGTGCATTTTCTCGTTTATGCAACCATAATGCATTATTTTGGTCTTTATTAGAAATCATTGGATAAAAAATCATTATGGTCAAAGCCACTATTTCAACATTTATTTTTTGTCTCGTCTTGAATTTCTATACATGTGCGCAGAAAGGGATACAGGGTGAAGGCCCTGTCGTAGAGAAATCTGTCTCCGTGAGTCCGTTTTCAGGGATTAGGAATTCTCTTAGTGCCTCAGTGCATTTAAGTCGAGGTGCTCAGAAAGACATTTTGATGAAGGGACAGGCAAACATTTTGGACAATATCGAACTGAGTGTAAAAAATGGTCATTTACACATTAAGAACAAGAAGAACGTACGCCGGTCGGGTAAAGTGGAGATTTATATCACTATGCCATCGATTGATAATCTGAGTGTGAGCGGATCGGGTCATATCAGGTCTCAAGATCATTTTGCTGATCTCAAAGATCTAACACTTGCCATTTCAGGTTCTGGCGATATACTCGTGGCAGTAAATGCCCGGAAAGTAGATGCTCAGATAAGTGGCTCAGGCAATGTCTCAGTCTCCGGAAGATCTCAGGATCTGGAGGTCCGGGTGAGTGGCTCCGGAAATGTCCGCGCAGACGATTTGCAGGTGACACATTGTAATGTATCCATTTCCGGATCCGGTGATGTAAATGTACACGTTGACAAATCATTGGATGTCCAGATTGCGGGGAGTGGCGATGTCAGATACCAGGGATCTGTGGATAAGATATCATCTAAAATTGTGGGATCCGGAGATGTGAGATCCTCCCAGTAAAATACCTGCTGCAAACATCTCCTCCAAAAACATCAATTTGCCAGGAGTCATATCTTTGGGGCCCAAAATGATCCTTTGCTATGATCGTTGTAAAAGTGGGAACCAATGTCTTATCGGTAGCCGATGGGTCACTTGATGTTCCCGCGATTGAGCACCTTGTTGAACAGATTTCCTCGTTATTACATCGAGGGGAGAGAGTCATTTTAGTGAGTTCCGGAGCAGTCGGAGCCGGGAGGAAAGTCCTCGGTGATCTATCCAGTGACCTGAGCCTTGTGGAGCGCAAGCAGCTTCTTGCCGCGGTGGGGCAACCACATTTGCTGCAGCTCTACTATCGGTTGTTTGCAAAGAGAGGTATTCATGTTGCTCAAATTCTTGCCTCAAAGGACGATTTTCGTGACAGAAAACACTATTTGCATATGCGGGATTGCTTCGAAGCAATTCTCAGGGAGAGGGTCATACCGATTGTGAATGAAAACGATGTGATTGCTGTAGAGGAGTTGATGTTTACAGACAATGATGAACTAGCTGCTTTGATTGCTGCTATGCTCAATGCTTCCTCACTGTACGTCCTGACTAATGTCGATGGAGTATATCAGGATGAGGTGGTCGTTGGGGAGGGTCCTGAAGTGATTGAAGAAATCGATCCCGAAGATCCGTTTCACTCGCATCTGGATGCATCGAAGAAGTCGAGTTTTGGTCGGGGAGGCATGATGACCAAGTACCGGATAAGTCGCCGGCTTGCACATTCCGGTATAGATGTCTACATCGCCAATGGCAAGAAAAGAAATACACTGATCAATTTATATGCTGGGAAGCGTATAGGCACGCACTTTCTAAAAAGTCAAAAACTTTCCTCTGTCAAGAAATGGATAACCTACCAGGGCAGTGCTAGTAAAGGACGAGTCGAAGTAAATCAGGGAGCAGTGGAAGCACTCACCGATGAGAAAAAGGCAGCCTCATTACTACCGATAGGCATTGTGCACATCAATGAACCGTTCGACAAGGGTGATCTGGTCACAATATGTGATTCTGATCAACGCCAGATCGGAATTGGGATTGCTCAGTATTCTGCTAAAACCCTAAAGAAGTATCTCGGGAGACAAGGACAAAGGCCTCTGATTCATTATGACTACCTTGTGCTGAATCATGAGCGATAGAAGAAGATCTGAAATTTTGGATGCCCTGGGTGCCTGTAATAAAGTCAAACGTAAACTGGCTTCTATGCATCCAGGAGAGATCGATGAAATACTATTGAAGCTGGCGGATAGGACGGAGTCACAAGTCTATGAGATCCTGGCTGAGAACAGGAAAGATCTGGTGAGGATGGATCGAAGTGATCCCAAATATGATCGTCTGGAACTGACTGAAGACAGGCTGGCAATGATTGTTCGAGATCTCAGATCTGTTGTAAGCATGCCGACTCCTCTCCATCGGGAATTGGAGCAGCGGGTTGTTCCCAGTGGCTTGAAGCTGCAAAAGGTAAGTGTACCGATAGGAGTGATCGGTGTGATTTACGAATCAAGGCCCAATGTGACATTTGATGTTTTCGCATTGTGTATCAAAGCGGGAAACGCTGTTGTACTAAAGGGGAGTAAAGATGCTCATTATTCCAATGTCAAAATTGTCGAGATAATCAAGGATACCCTGGCAGATCATGATTTACGTGACGCTGTTTTCCTGGCGCCTTCAGAACGCACTTATCTCTCTTCGATTTTAGAAGCCTCTGATCTGATTGACGTAATTATCCCCAGGGGGTCCCAGGGTTTGATTGATCACGTACGGGCTCATGCCACAGTTCCTGTGATAGAGACCGGCGCCGGAATAGTTCATATCTATTATGACAAAGGGGCTGACCTTGATAAGGGCAGAAGTATCATTCTCAATTCTAAAACCCGGAGAGTTAGCGTTTGCAACGCTTTAGATTGTTTGTTGATTCACAAAGCACGGTTGCACGACCTCGCGAAAATTTTGGCCGGTGCTGATCAACAATTTAAGCTGAAAATCTATGCAGACAACCTCGCTTACGAGGGTTTACAGGGGAGCTACGATTCCGACCTGTTATTTCGGGCTACGGAGGATCACTTTGGAACGGAGTTTTTGTCGATGCAAATGGCAATAAAGACCGTCGATGGAATAAATGAAGCGATGAGCCACATCGACCGTTACAGCTCGAGACATACTGAAGCTGTGGTCACAGATGATGCTGAGGTCGCCGACTCCTTTATGCAGGGAGTGGATGCCGCCGCCGTATATCACAATGCATCCACGTCATTCACTGATGGCGCAGAATTTGGGCTTGGGGCGGAAATTGGGATCAGTACACAAAAATTGCATGCCAGGGGACCTATGGGTCTCAACGAGCTTACCAGCTACAAGTGGAAGGTATTTGGAAGTGGACACATCCGCTCATAGCCTGGCTGGTAGATTGTTTGGACTTGCTACTAGATCGTCACAGTAAAAGACCTTCTATCCTTATCTAGATTTTTTGACTTTCTCTTTTGAGCAAACTCCAGATGAATCATGTTTATCTGATCTTCCAATTGTTCGATTAGAACAGTGCTGGTAATTTGGACACTTATGATTTCTATTGGGGGGATCTCACATCGCAGTAGACATCTTATTGTCTTCAGCCGACCATCACCTTCCATAAAACATCGTTGCCTCTCCATCAACAATTTCTGGCCATTAAGATTGATTTGCATGTGCCTCTGTAAATATTCCAACGTGGTGTTGCACACCAACGAATCATTGGTACTACCATCTATTTGATCTCCGATTGCGAGAAGAATGTCGTCTGCAAAGACACGGCAATCCAGTTCAATGGCATTCTCTTTTTGAATGACATGGCTTATGCTGACATAAAATTCATGTCTATTGATATCTGTTAAGAGACATATCACCACATACGTCAGGACAAGGATCCTAGAGACCATACTGTGATATGAGATATATGATCGTTGCAATGGAAGCTGTACCAAGTTCCAGTTCTCTGGGATGAACCGTCTCAAAGACATCATTTGCCGAATGGTGCAAATCAAACATTTTCTGACCGTCAACGCTAAGTCCAATCATAGGTGTATTATCTGCCCTGTGCAGTGGACCGATATCGACACCGCCACCACCTTTACTCATGTACGAAATGGTATTTTTTGGGAACACCCCCAGCCATCCCCTCATCTTCTCAAGCTGTGCCTCACTGCCTGTAAACCCGAATCCCCGCGGAGTAAATCCACCTGCATCACTTTCGATTGCCACAATGTGATTCTCCTCGCTGGATATAGCTTCCTCAGCATATTTTATTCCTCCTCTTGTGCCATTTTCTTCATTGATAAACATCACAGCTCTAATGGTACGTTTGGGTCTGATACCCGAGTCCTGGATTAGTTTCAGGGCTCCCAGAGCATGCATACACCCCGCACCATCGTCATGAGCACCATGTCCTACATCCCATGAATCCAGATGGCCGCCTACAACAATAATCTCGTCGGGGTGTTCGGATCCGGTGATTTCCGCAATGACGTTATAGGACTGAGCATCCGGATGCCATTTGCTGTGAATTTCCAACTCGAGTTGAGCACGGGGATCAAGCGTAAGCAAATCGTGTAGCCGGTCTGCAGATGCAACTCCTAAAGCTGCTGCCGGGATAGAATCGAGTCCTTCCCTGTATTGTCCCACTCCGGTGTGTGGTACATCATCATATGATGAGCTCACGCTCCTGATTACACTTGCAACGGCGCCCTTTTCGGCCGCTTTTATGGCTCCCTGACTCCGGGTTGGCACATTGGCTCCGTACGAAGCTCCAGTAGAAATATTGGTTTGATCAAACAGTGCATTGTAGAATACAATTTTACCTTCAACGTCCTTTCTCGACAATCGTTCCAGCTCAAGAAGGGATCCCACCTCCACCACTTCAGATCGCAATCCCCCGTCAGGGGTCTTAACGGATCCACCAATGGCTAATACCTCCAGGTCATGCTTTCCACCTTTGGTGTCCCATAACACTGCACTCTCGGGCAATCCCCTGGACCAATGGGGTACCATCACCGGTTGCAGGGTCACCCGATCAAACCCACAGGTGTCCATCACATCTCGAACCCATTCAATCGCGTCCACGGAATTTTTCGAACCACTTAACCTTGGTCCCAGGTAGCAAAGGTCTTTCAGCCATCGGTAGCTCTGCCGCTTGGTTAGAGCCTCGTCAAAGTAAGACCGGGTAATATCTACATCGTGATTGTTCTGGGCCTTGCCGGTGACACTCAAAGCCAGGATCAATAGAAAAACTGAATAGAGTCGAAGCTTCTTATAGGGATCCAAATACACCATTGGGCAAAGATAACTGAAGCCCGGAAGCCCGATAGGCGATCTTGACTTTAGAGTTGAGTGGTTCCTGGATTTCCAAAGGACAACCGATAATTCTACTCATGTTGTTGCCGAGTACATATCCGCCTGCAATTCCAATTTCATCCGTGACATAAAGGATAAAATCTTTCTCCCGGGGTGTTTCTTCTCCTGGGACATAAAACAACTCCGAAAGATCGACTCTGTGACACAGGAATCCTTCAATTAACTTAGTGTCATTTTGGTCTTCAAATACCGTGTACTCATAGCGACCCAAATCATCACTCGATTCCAGGAAATAGTTTTGACTAATCAACCCTCCCTGGTCTCGTGAAATCAACTGATTCTCTCCAGGTAAAATCATATAGGCGTTTGTTAACTCATCTTCTATCTTTTCGTGGATCAGGATCGTGTCCGGTGCAAAATAAACGCATTTGGATTTTCGCGTGGCAAGGGAAGAAAAATGTTCGATGTAGTCCTGGGTGGTACTGTCCAGCAGGTTGTCTTCATCAGCAAGTTCCTTAGACAAATAACTGACAAGGGAATCGACATAGGTCTCAACCATCGGTTGCGGATAATATTCGAGACAGAAGCTGCCACCTG
Source organism: Saprospiraceae bacterium (assembly GCA_965222645.1). Taxonomy (GTDB): domain Bacteria; phylum Bacteroidota; class Bacteroidia; order Chitinophagales; family Saprospiraceae; genus JABDMH01. The sequence continues at coordinate 89,335 of OZ244968.1, forward strand.
AATCCTGTGCCAATGAGAACAAGGGAATCAAAAGCGATAATGCTAGTAAGCTCAGACGTGTCATACGTTTTTAAATTCTGCAGGGATAAAAATAGTTCAAAAAATGTGCCTTGACCGGGTCAGATAACTACAAATTGTGCCTGGATCTATGATTAATTTTTCCAAATTCTAATCGCAACACGTATAAAACGATTAAGGGGTGTTAAGTTGGTATAGCTTTTTCATAGAATACCTATATAATCTGGAATTCGTCAGTGGATCTCTGGAGAGTCGTAATTTAGCTATTTAAATAGATTGATCTCGAATGCACAGAAATATTGATGGTTGGCATAGCCCTTCACTGGATAAGCATATGGATGTAGTTATCTACGGACACTACGGATTTGCCTTGCTACTACTGCCAACGGCTGCGGCTGATTTTTTGGAGTACGAACGATTCCAACTCATTGATTCGATCAGCGACTTTATAAACCGAGGCAAGGTCAAGGTATTCAGCATAAACAGTATCAATGCTGAGAGTTGGCTGCATCCCACGATGATGCCCCATCATAAAGCTATTCGCCATCAGCAGTTTAATCATTATGTCTTCACTGAAGTAATTCCATATATCCGCTTTCACACAAGTCATGAGACACCGATCATTGTCGCAGGTGCTTCTCTCGGTGCCCTGCATGCCGCAAATCTGTTTTTTCATCGTCCTGACCTGATTAACGGAGTTATCGCTATGAGTGGCGTATATGACCTATCGACTTACACGAAAGGATTTTGGAACGAAGATGTATATTTCAATTCACCGATTCACTATTTGGGAAATCTTGATAACCATGATATCCTGCAACAAATGAGGGCTAGTCCGCACATTCATTTGCTGTCCGGTTCGGGAGAGTATGAAGACCCCGATGCAAGCAGAGCTCTCTCAGCATTACTGGGTCAAAAATCCATTCCTCATGAGCTGGATATTTGGGGAGGTGACATGCGCCACGATTGGCCAACCTGGAGGGCGATGCTTCCTCACTATCTGGGTACCAAATTCTGATCTAACAGACCAACAGAAAATTCCTTCAAGAATTAATGCAACAGTCAGAATCCCATCTGGCCTGACATACCCATCTGTTTCAATTCCTCAAGGGTCATCTCCTTATAGTCGCCGTCAGGCCTTTTGAAAAAATCATCTTTTAAGGTTTTCTCCACCTCGGTAGCGACGTATGTCATTTCCATCATTCCCATATCGGCGTGAGTCTCCAGTGGTGTGCCCTTGAGTTCTAAGGCCTGCAAGTTCTGCACATAGGTCTGAGGCACCTTAATCATATCCGTAATCCAAAACACGAGCTTTATGGTCTGGCCGTTGGTCTTGATTTCTCCTGATGCCTTATAGCAGGGATACCCGAGTATCTCTTTGGTTTGAGTGCGATCGTAGGTGATTCCCTCTTCGCCAAGCATCTGTTTGGTTGCGTCAGCCTGAGTCTCCATGTCTTCAGCACCTATCACCATTTTTATCTTCTGACCCATCATATCCATGTAACTCTCTGATGACTTCGTATGGAGATCTACATAGGTATTGGTCTTCATCAACCCGCCCATCATTTCAAGACTTACCTGTTGCTTTTTATCTGCAAACTGAATGTGAATCATAGTCCCCTTCATAGCTGAAACCATCTGCTGCAGGTCAGTATTGTCTGTTTTTACGTCAGAAATCTCCATTTTGATTGTACCCTTCTGCAGCACCTGGCCATTTAACAGAAGGGGGATAAAAAAGCTGATCAAGACAGCGAGTAGCGGCTTCCTGAGTCTCATGTTATTACAATTCGATATCATATGAAAAAAAGATTCTTACCAAAGCCTAAACGAACTTCAGGCAAGGATAATTCTATAAAAGGCCATAATAATTGCTAGCAGGACTTTCCGCGATATGTGATGCCACACAGTATCAACAGGGCGAGAAAAATGCAGGGATCGATTAAAATGGATATCGGAAGTTTGTTTTCTAGTGGGGCCACTCATCAAGGTATCTCACATAGATTTTTGCAGTATTGAAAGCGTCATCGAATGCCCGGTGCTGCCTACCTTCAAAATCGATTTCCTCAGAATCCAGTGTATTGACCAAGCCAGGAGACTTCTTTAGATTTTTCAACTCTTTGTAAGCCTTTTTTAGATTGAGATGGGGATCAAGCCATGTGGTATCCATCTGGTGAAGTGTGCAATCATTACGCAACAAAACTTGGTCTTGGTTTCCCCAGGAAATCAGCGTGTAGTCTTCAGTATCCATCTCTCCCCAATCCCAGAAGTCCTCGATCACTTGCGGAAACAACTTAGCAGACGATACCTGGGTTTGCTGAATCCCTGTGAGCTCCTTACAAAAAGGCGATAACTTCTTATTTACAAATGGCTGTACAAATCGTTTGAAACTTCCAAGCTGCTCACCATAGCCGTTGAGTCTGATAGCGCCAATCTCAATGATTTCATTGACATCATTTGGGGGAGCACCCAGCCAGCAAGTGGCTTCCAAATCGTAAATAATGAAATTCAATTTTCTCTATTGTTTATCCAGGTATAGATATCAATGCCTGAAACAGTATCCAAAATAAATAGTTGTGCCATGCCACCATACTTTTTGATTTGGTCACATGGCAATCTCCATACTACTCTTTCTGATCACCTTCTCCAGTCCGTAACTCGAGAGGCGATTGTGATAGTAAAATAATAATTTGAGATTTTCAGATCGGACCATCCCATTATCGAGTTTAATCGGTTTCTGATCGTGGTAGATACCCAATTTGTTTATCCCGTCGAGGACCAACTCATCAAGATCCCACTGAAGGGGTTCAGATGTGACCAGCTCTCCCATAGATTCCAGCTTCCAAATACGACGCCGCACCTTCGTTATGTAGTGGCAGAAATCCTCCCAGGGGATTTGACAGTCTTCTGCGGGGTATTTAAGTAGTGTGAACACATCTAAATGGGCGTAGTCTTTTAAGAAAATCTCAAATGCTGTAAAGGCGACTAGGTGTGATGTCAGGACGATGTTATCCTTCTTGAAACGTTCCAGAATACGGTCACTCAGCAGCTTTGTATATACGGATTCCCTTTGTAGATTTTTTGACACATCATTGTTCCACTTAAAGTAATCGCTGATTTCCACCGGCCTGCCAAAGGAATCATAACTATTGCCCCCTGCATCCACAAAATTTCCAAGTGCATCGAAAGCCTTACCAAAAGATAAAACAATCTCCGAGCTCTCGTTGTAGTACTGAATCAAGAATCGCAGTAACCTTCTCTTACTTTTGGATTCGTCGCGAATCTCCATGTACTTTTCACGTCCTGATTCTCGCAAGTGCTGCTCGATGAGATATCGCGCCTCCAGGACAAAATGATAATCCAAAATGAGGGGTACGACGAAGATCTTATTGTCGATGTTTTTCTCGCAGATCGATCGCTGGGCTTCGATCACCGTACTGAGCAATCCAAGTTTCAAATGATCTTCGACTTGTCCTGAGCGGGACCTCGTGCCACCGGGAAAAAACAGACTATGAGTCCCTTTCTCGAGGGATAGGGTGGACATTGACTTCAGCGTCTCGAGATAGACAGCATTTTTTTTACGCCGGTCTACGCGATATGCCCCAAGGCGATTCATAAAGTACGCAGCAGGACCAAAGTTGTACAGATTTAAGCCTGCACCGTAAGAAAACGATGGCAACCCCACTTTCAGATCAATGGCATAGCCGATCAAAAGGCTATCTAAATTACTAAAGTGGGTGGGGACTATGACCACGGTCCCTTTAGACGCCAAACTCCGGATGAGATCGAGATCGCCATAGGTCTTGATCCGGTGATAGAGTTGATCTTTTCCACCCCAGCTTTGTGATTTACTCGTCCGCTTACTGAGCAACCTTTTAAAAAGTGCGGTCAGGATTTTCCTTGCTTGCAGAAAAGTTTTTGGGACAAAGGAGCCAACAATTTCCTCCGAATACCGATTTACAATCTGCTGCAAAGCTGATTTCTGCTCTGCACGAATCATTTTCTGATCCTGAGTCTTCTCCACTTCTTCGAGTCGCTTCCTGAGCTTTTTCCAGAAAATGACTTCATTTGGTGGATCCACTCTCCAGGGTTTTTCCTTCATACGGATCCGCTCCTGGTAGACCGTTTTAGCAAGCAGGTCTGAAAAATCACCTGCATATTTCTCAGCAAACCGGTTGATGGTGTGCGTGTTAACTTCCTCGATAAAGTGCTTTCGATCCAGACTTAGTTTGTAAATTGGCCATTCCTCGAGGTCCGGTAAAATGTGTGGATATAATTGTAAAGAATCTTCCATAACGGCGTTTCAACCATGTACTCCTGCTGTGCAAGGTACGATTTTGTCCCCGCAGCTGTTTTTAGTCCATCCCTCAGGCGGGACCCTTGGTGGACGGGTGGGCTGACGCCGGACCGGCCAGTTTTTCTATATATTGCAAGACCTCCTTCTTACCAGATCGATCAACAGCTGAAACTGCAAACTGCTCAGGAAGCCACTCCCAATACTCAAGCATAGCTTCGCAGAAGACTTTCCTGTTGGTCTTGAGTTGCCGTGATTTGAGTTTGTCGGTCTTGGTATATATGATGCAGAATGGCACATGATTTTTGCCAATCCAATTGATGAAGTCAATATCACGCTTCTGAGGTGGTATGTTTATATCGACGAGTACAAACGCAACCTGAAGATTTTGAGAAGAAACAAGGTAGTTTTCAACCATCTTTTGCCAAATGGCCCTCTTTTTCTTGGATTCTCGTGCATATCCATATCCCGGGAGATCAACCAGTGCCCACTGCTCATCGACAATGTAAAGGTTTATAGATTGAGTTTTACCCGGCTGTTTTGACACCCTGGCAATCTGCTTCCGGTCCGTTAGGAGATTGATCAAAGATGATTTGCCCACATTAGATCTTCCCACAAACGCAAATTCTGGCCAGCCATTTCGAGGCAAATGACTTACAGATGGGTAGCTACCCTCAAATCTCACCTCGTGTATCATTTTAATAAATTCTTAAAAAAAGTGCGATTTTTGCAACTTCAAATAAAAGAAATGTTATATCAAGAGTTTGGTAGAATTTATGCAGTAGATCATATTCATTCTGTACCCGGACAACTGATGCCGGGCATCAGCTCAAACATATGACAAATTTAAATCGATTGCTTTTTAGCCTGCTCTTTGCCTCTCTGGCAGCCACAGCGATAGGACAACAACTTCGCCTGGGTCTGAAGGGTGGCATCAGCACCCATGATTTGGGTACAGAAGATGCAATTGAAATAAACGATGGAATCAGGGATTACCAACTGAAGGTAGAAGATGCCAAATATGGCTATCACCTCGGGCTCGTGCTTCAGTTGAAACTGGCCTCTTTCATACTACAACCTGAGTGCGTATTTAATAGCAATTCAGTCGATTTTTCCTTTGGAGAATTGGGTCAGGTGTCAAATGTTTTTTCAGAAAAATATCAAAATCTCGATATACCGGTCTTACTCGGCTTAAGCGCCGGCCCTATGCGATTGATGGCAGGTCCTGTAGGTCACTATTTTTTGAGCAGCTCTTCGGAGCTGGCTGAGACCATCGAAAATTACAGGCAAAACTTCGAAAACCTCACCTACGGATATCAGGCCGGTATCGGGATCGACTTTCTCAATGTGATGATAGATGTGCGGTACGAAGGGAATTTCAACAAATTTGGAGATCATATCGTGTTTGCAGATCGCGACTGGAATTTCTCAAAAGCTCCTACACGACTCCTGGCTTCGATAGCTCTGGCAATCAAATAGCCTTGTGGCCGTCGTGGTACAGTAATTGAGGTATCCTCACTGTAGTGATAAACTTATTGATCCTGGGGATGTGCACTTATCTTTATCGTCAATGCTTTTCACCATTTCTTTTTCCATCTTTTGGCTCTGTTGGTGCTGACCGTTTACAACAGGTTCTGAGGCCTCAGTTTTTGCTATACCTCTCTCTCTGCTTGATTTGCAGACCTGGTTCTGTATCAGCTCAAGTTACATTTCTGAAATCAGACCATCTCTTGCCCACGATCACCCGTAGTGGTACGGCCATGGCTGTAACAGACATGGATGCCGATGGGATGGATGATATCGTTGTTCTCGATTCGGCAAAAAATCTTCATGTATTTTATCAGAATGTGGCAAACCAGCCATTCACCGGTCTCGACCTTGGTCCAGTGGGCAAGGATCGACAATGGAGTATTTGTACTGGCGACATAAATAATGACGCGATCAATGATATTTTGGTCTGTGGTTTTTCGGAAGCAAAAGTGTTCAGGTCAACAGCCAAAAAGGACTATTTACCAGAATCACTCGATGGAGTGGATTTTTTGTGCCAGGGATCCAACATGTCTGATATTGATAATGATGGTTTACTTGATCTCTTGGTTTTAAATGATGACGGACCTAACCTACTTTGGCAAAATATAAAAACAGGTTTCCTGTCCGTAAACTGGATAGATTTTCACACACCTCTAGATTCCGATAATTCCGGCAACTATGCCGCCATTTGGGTTGATATCAACAATGATTATTTGCAGGATCTCTATGTTGTGAAATGCCGTGAGGGAGTGGACGATCCGACAGATCCCAGAAGAATCAATATGCTGTTTTTCCAAAGTAGAGGTGATTCGACCTCGTTTCGATTAGCTGATGAAAGCACAGGCCTTAACCTGGGAGGTCAGTCGTGGTCGATTGATTTCGGAGACTATGACAATGACGGGGATGAGGACTGCTTTGTAACTCATCACGATGTCCCTTCCCAGTTGTTACAGAATGATGGTCATGGCGTATTTCTGGATGTGACTGAAGAAAGTGGCATCCGGGTGGACGGTGTACCTTTGCAAGGCTTCTTTTGTGACTTTGACAATGACGGGTACCTCGACCTGTTTGTTGCAGGCAGTATACACTCTTATTTTCACAACAACAGGGATGGTACTTTTCAGATTGTCGGAAATGAAATAGGGGAAAGGGAAATCACATCTGCAGCCTGTGGAGATCTAAACACAGACGGCTATATAGATCTCTTGGCTTCGTATTCAAGATTGGTCAATGAGCCAAGCTCGATACCGGACCAGGTATTCCTGTCCAGGGGAGGATCAAACCATTTTGTAAATGTGGCGCTAAGAGGTAGTGATTCGAATTTTTCGGGAATCGGTGCTCGTGTGGTTGTGCACTCTCAGTTGGGTACGCAGACCAGGGAAGTGAGATCAGGAGTAAGCTACGGGATCAATAATTCGTTGCAACAACATTTTGGGCTGGGATCAGATCTTGTGGTCGACAGCCTGATAATCTACTGGCCCTCGGGAAAAATTGATAAATATTTTAATCTGACATCAGACCAACATTTCCTGGCACAGGAGGGAAAATGCCTTAGTCCACTATACACATTGAATAAAAGCTCAAGCGAGATATTATGTCCGGGCGACAGTGTGGTTTTGACCGGAATAGAGAATCAACTTTCTTATCATTGGTCGGATGGAACATCACGGGATTCAGTCGTGATCAAAACGGATGCCAGTATTCAGCTCATGAGTCTGGATGATCAGGGATGCCAATCAAATTCGTACTACGTTTCTGTAGACATTGATCCCGAGCTAGTCTTGAGAATCAATCCACTGGATAATCCGGACACCATACTCTGCTGGGGAGAAGAAGTCGTACTTACTACAAATCTCGATTCTCCTTCCTTGATCTGGTCTACAGGAGAAACTAGTGAGACGATTGCGATAGACTCGAGTGGTACCTATTGGGTGATGGCACAGGCGCCCTGTCGAACATTTACCTCAGACCCGTTGACCTTCAATTTTGTGGACCTTTCACCTGGCATCAAAAATGACACTATTACCAAAGGAAGTGTTGCAAGCCTAGAAGCTGAAGGTGATTCGGTTTGTTGGTTTGCAGATCACCAGGCCAATGAGCTGATTGCCACAGGTTCGATTTTTGAAACGGGTCCGCTGGAAGAATCAAGATCCTTTTACGTAAAAATCAAGTCGGCTATAGGCATTCGTGGTTTTTCCGCTGGTTTGGATAAAAGTGCAGTTGACACATCTAGACGCAATGACAACAGGAATTTTGCCGGAAGGCAGATTTTCGATGTTTATAAGCCCATCGTCCTTCAGTCGGTTTGGATCGGTAGCGATACTTCTGGAACAAGAGAAATCTTGCTCCGGAATAATCTCGATGTAATAAGAGAACGAAAGGAGATCAGCCTGGATACGGGCTGGAACCAAGTGACGCTTGACTGGGTGATTCCTGAAGGTTCGGGTTACCAAATCGGAACCAATGAAGGTCAAAATCTGGTCAATTTTGGATCCACATCTCCAGGATTTTGGTCTACCAGTTCCCTGGATTCTTATCCGCTCAATCTGCATGACATCCTCTCCATTCGAAAAAGTAATTTGGGTGAATCCTTCTACTTTTATTTCTACGACTGGGAGGTTCAGCTTATGCCGGACACCTGTGAGGTGGGGCCTCTGGAGGTCAGAGCAATAGTTGATCCTTCGACTGCTGTTTTCAAAAATGAACGCAATGCAGTGATTGGCTTATTTCCAAATCCCTGTGAATCATTCATAAATCTGAGTGTAAATCGATTTTTTGAAAACACGCATGCTAACATCAGCATTCTCGATGTATATGGTATGGAACGCTACGCGGATAGTATGACCCTGTCAGATTTGACTGTCTTAGAGCTTGGTGATCTGCCTGCTGGACTTTATTTTCTAATCATGCAGATTGGCAAACGCTCGATGACCTTGAAATTTCTACGACGCTAAGCAAGAGAATTGGGTTTTTTCCGAAAAAAATCTTGTGGTTTTCATATTATAGTTATACTTTTACAAAAATATTTGATCTAGAAACTGTAGCACAGTTTCGTCCTCACACCAGAGGAGCTCCACCGGGAAATTCAGAGAATCTTATCTGAAATTCATAACGCATTTTTTAAATCCGAATCCAATGAGTGCATCGTGCTCCTTAAGAATTTTATGCTACACTGCTCACCAGCATCTGGCTGAGATCGCACCCGTAAAAAAGAACCTTCAAAAACCATTTAAGGTAAACCCGTTAACTGACGTTCATTTTCTTATTCATAGATCGAAGTACATCTTGGATAGTGTGATTTTAATTTTCTGCTCACTTACTCAATTGATTTTTGAACACTGTCCAGCTAAAAATCATCATAGCCTGATGCCAGATCTTTGTAACGAGAAAATGTCGTTCGTTCATCACTAGTCGATTGATATTTCTGATCTAGATTTCAGTTTACACTTCTGAGATCTTTTGAAAGTCATTCCTTGTTCTAAACCTAGCAATTGACATTCAAGTGATGAATCATTAAGAGGCCGTCCACGTAAAGTGCGGTCTCTTTTTTATTTTACGCAACAATAAATCATTTTTAAGCGCAAAGTCATGTCTATCAAAAGTATCCTTGGAGGCCTGGTTCTTATGACAAACTTGTCTCTATTTAATTTTGCTCAAGAAATAGATTCTAAAAATCGGATCACCTTAGACCGGATCTACAATGGAGATTTCAGTCAGGAAAATTTTGGTCCGCTTAAATGGCTGGCTGGAGGTGAGTTTTATACTGTAATAGAGAGGGATGAACAGGGAGCCACGGATTTGCTCCTATTCGATAGCCAAACCGGCGAGAAAAGTATTTTAATTGATGGACCTTTGATGTATGGAGAGAGCGAGATCCCTATTGAAAATTATTCCTGGTCTAAGGATGAGAAATCCCTTTTAATTTTTACAAACTCTAAGAGAGTATGGCGCACTAATACCAGGGGGGATTATTATTATTATGACCTCCAAACTAAAGAGCTCAGACAGTTGGGAAAAGGTCTTTCTGAGGCCTCACTGATGTTTGCAAAATTCAGTCCTGGCAGTGATGCAGTAGCCTATGTTTCGGGAAATAACATATACGTTGAAAGCCTGGATGAGGCGGAAAGACGCCAGCTGACTCGAGACGGAAATGAAGATATTATAAATGGGACTTTCGATTGGGCCTATGAAGAAGAGTTCTTCTGTAAGGACGGCTTCCGGTGGAGTCCCGATGGGAGTGCGATAGCATATTGGCAAGTTGATGCTTCCGAGATAAAGGACTTCACGATGATTAACTACACCAATGATATTTATCCCGAGCTTATTAAATTCCAATATCCAAAAGTTGGTGAAAACCCCTCTTCAGCAAAAATTGGCATTGTGGGAATAGAGAGTGGTGACACGGAGTGGATCGACATTCCAGGTGATCAGGTGCAGAATTATATTCCCAGGATCCAATGGTTGACACCTCAGAAGAAATTGCTGATCACTCAATTATCCCGTAAGCAAAATCATCTGAAACTTTGGGTCTACGATGACGAACAGAAGGAGCTCACTAAAGTATATGAGGAAAAATCTGACTCCTGGATCGATATTGAAAATATTGATATCAGCAGCACCTGGGACATGCATGACAGGCCTGTACTCAATGAGGGAAAATCGGTTGTCTGGGTTAGCGAAAAAGCTGGTTGGCGTCATCTGTATAGAATCGATGTCGATGACAATGTGGTGACCCCACTGACCAGCGGTAACTATGACATCGCCAGCATTAAGGGTGTGAACGAGAATGAGGACTTCATCTATGTCATTGCATCACCGGAAAATCCAACGCAGAGATTCCTTTATGCCATAGACATAAAAGGAAATCAAGAACCGAAACGCCTTACACCGGGTAATCTGGGAGGAGTGAACTCCTATACTATATCCCCATCCGGCAAATATGCATTATTCCGGCATGAAGAAGCGAATAAAGCGCCGAGTGGAGAAATAATAACACTGCCGGATCATCATACAAGACAGAATCTATACGACAACAAAAAGCTAAAGGCTGCATTGGAAAGCCTACAACTTCCGGATTGCGAGTTTTTTAAGATCACGACAGATGATGGAATTGATATGGATGGAAAAATGTTAAAGCCAACCGATTTCGATCCGGAAAAAAGATATCCGGTACTCTTCTTTGTCTACGGGGAGCCGGCCGGGCAAACAGCTACAGATCGATTGGATAGGATGTGGCATCTTATGCTGGCTCAAGATGGATACCTCATAATTACGATGGACAATCGGGGTACACCCTCCCTGAAGGGAACCACATGGAGAAAAAGCATTTATCGGAAAATCGGTGTGCTCAATCCACATGATCAGGCAATGGCTGCACAGAAAATCCTGGAATGGGATTTTGTTGATCCCGAACGCATCGCTGTGTGGGGATGGAGTGGTGGAGGATCCATGACATTAAATCTGATGTTTAAATATCCGCATTTGTATAAGACGGGCATCTCAATTGCTGCCGTATCCAACCAGCTTTTTTACGATAACATTTACCAAGAACGGTATATGGGATTGCCCAGTGAGAATTTGAAGGATTTTATACAGGGTTCGCCCGCGACGCATGTAAGTGGGCTGGAAGGAAATCTTTTGTACATCCATGGCACAGGGGATGATAATGTACATTATCAAAATGCCGAATATTTAATTAACGCATTAATACGTGAGAATAAATTGTTTGACTTGATGATTTATCCCAATCGATCTCACGGTATTCATGAGGGCGAGAATACAAGCAGGCATTTATTTACTAAGATGACGGCCTACTTAAAAAAGCACGTGCCATCAGGCGGTATATCGGCATCTAAAATAAGCCACTAATCATTCCTTGATCATCAATGTCAATCCCCTCGGCAGCAGGAGTCTGTGGAAGTCCGGGCATCCGCATAATATCACCGGTTATTGGGATTAAGAATCCCGCCCCGGCAGCGATCTCGATCCTCCTCACAGTCACGACAAAGTTTTCGGGACGTCCGAGCAACTTGGGATTGTCAGAAAGTGACTTCTGAGTTTTCGCAATACAAACCGGAAGATCATCCAATCCCAGAGATTTGATCTTTCTTAAATCAGCCCGGGCTTGGCTGGTGTAGTCTATGGCTTCTGCACCATAAATCTCCTTGGCAACTTTAGATATTTTGGTCTTTACAGGGGCTTTCCATTCGTATAGGGGTCTGAATGATTCCGTGTTACTCTCCGCAATGCCGGTGATTTTCTCTGCGAGGTCCAAAGCACCCTCACCTCCTTTTTCCCAAACTTTCGAGACTCCACATGTGATTCCCATTTCCTTGCAATGATCCGTAATCACCTTAATCTCCGCATCGCTGTCCGACACAAAATGATTTACGGCCACAATTGGTTTTAATCCAAATTTGAGCATGTTTTCTACGTGCTTTTCCAAATTGGGAAGCCCTTTAATTAAACCTTGAGTATTTGGAGTGCTGAGCTTTTTTACATCGACTTCACCGTGATACTTGAGTGCTCTTACAGTAGCTACAAGTACGGCGGCCGAAGGGCTGAGACCACTGGATACGCATTTGATATCCAGAAATTTTTCAGCACCAAGATCAAAGCCAAAGCCTGCTTCTGTAACGACAAAGGTACTGAGACCAAGTCCAGTTTTGGTAGCAATTACGCTGTTCGTACCCTGGGCGATATTCGCAAAAGGCCCACCGTGGATGATTGCGGGAAAACCACCAGCGGTCTGCACCAGATTGGGCTTGATGGCATCCTTAAGCAATGCAGCCATGGCGCCAGGTGCTCCAAGATCAGCAGCATAGACCGGCTTCCGATCAAATGTATAGCCGATAAAAATGCGGCCAAGGCGTTTTTTCAGATCGATAAAATCCTCTGAAAGACACAGGATTGCCATGATTTCTGATGCCGCAGTAATGTCAAACCCTGTTTCCCTGGGAATACCCCCTGTGCGACCCCCTAAACCCACAATAATGTTTCGAAGCGCACGGTCGTTCATATCCACTACTCGCTTCCATAGTACAGTGCGTGGGTCAATTCCCAGGGACCGTTTACTTTGTACATTATTGTCTATCAGTGCTGCAAGGAGATTATTGGCTTTTTCGATAGCAGCAAAATCTCCCGTGAAGTGCAGATTGATGTCCTCCATCGGAAGGACTTGTGCATATCCTCCCCCCGTTGCACCCCCTTTCATCCCAAACACCGGCCCAAGACTGGGTTCTCTCAATACAGCTATCGATTGCTTGCCGAGCAGATTTATCGCATCGTTGATTCCGATCGATGTCGTGGTCTTTCCCTCACCCGCTGGCGTTGGAGAAACCGCTGAGACCAAAATCAGATTCTTTTTATCCAGACCGGTTTGTTTCGTATACGACAGGGGTAGTTTGGCTTTAAATTTTCCGTAGAGCTCCAAGTCTTCCGGCTGAACCCCCAACTGGGAGGCGATCTCTACAATAGGTTTAAGCTCAATACTTCTAGCGATATCAATGTCATTCATGGACGAAAGATATACATTTAACGGTTTCTGAATTATCTGCTCATGAGGAGGTCTTGAGACCTGCTTCAGTAGATTTCTTTTTTCTCAGGAATTTCTGGATTGATGCTAACCAGCGGTCCGTATTTAGCAGTTTGGAATCATTCATTGCTTTGACCGTGAGAAAGAGACCAAGGGGAAATAAGATAGCGCATGGAAGCCAGGCAGCAAGGATGGCATCAACAGTATTGCTCCGTGATAGCTTGTCGAAGAGTTTTGTTAATACGACGAAAAACATAAAGAAAAAAATCGCAACCAACAATGGGTATCCAAAACCGCCTTTTCGCACAATAGCTCCCATTGGTGCACCGACAAAGAGAAAGATAAAACAGACAAGGGCAAATCCATATTTCGAATGCATTTGGTAAGTGTAACTTTGCTTGCGCTTGATCTCGTTTGCCATTTTCTGACGATACTCATAATTGAAATTCTTACTGCTTCTTACCGCATTGCGGGAATTCTCCAAAAATAAGATCCTTCGGTCCGGAGCAAAAGTATAGATTACACTTTCTTTTTGCTCTAATGAATCGAGATGCGGCTGGTCGACGACGACATCTTTGACTGCATTGCGTGGATTTCTCTGTTTATCCTGTTTTAGCAGAAGCGCCTTTTTGTCATCTTGGGTTGATCCCGTCGAGGTAGACTCACTATTAAAAGGGATAGGGGAGGTATCCTGGCGTATTTCATCTACGGCTGCTCTTTCGATCCGTTTCATATTTACCGTATCGAGCTCAGCCTGGTAATCGATAAATTTCATTTTGTTCCAGGTTTCATCGTACACCTCACTTTGTATTTTTGACATCGCGAGATTGATCGAATCGATCCCGCGTGCCAGTTGATTGGTGCTGAGCATGGCATGATAGGTTTTAAAGAGATTTTCGTCGGTCCTGTTGAGGTCAAACTCACCGAGGTCGAAGGTCTTTGACCAACTGTTGAATTTGGTTCTAATGAATGGGAATTTACTCCTCATATTGGTCGGCGATGATTTCTGGTACTGGTGCCCATCTTCGAGATTCATGATGAAGTAACGGCCGTTGTCTGTTACAAACATCTCACCTCGCTTTGCTCGGATAAAACTAAATTCATTGGGTCTTGTGCTCCGGTCTTCATCAATCATGACATCCTCGATGGTTTTATTATCAGCGTGTTTGCGACCTATTCTGATGGAGTAGTCCTGAAAATCATCATTAAAGACGCCACTCTCGAGATAGAGTGCCGGCTTTTGTTTTTTGATATCGTAGAGTCTTGATCGGGACTTGAGATTGGCATAAGGGATCACATAGTTAGAACATAAGAATGACGAAACAGCCACTAATGCCGCAAACACCATGGGGGCCCTCATCACCCGCATAAGGGGAATACCGGCGGTCTTGAGACTGGGAAGTTCATACTTCTCTGCAAGGGTTCCAAACACCATGACGCTTGAGAGAAGTATGGCAATCGGTAAAGCCATTGGAATGAGTGATAGGGCCATGTAATAGATCATCTCGGCAAGCACAAATAGACCTACTCCCTTTCCTGCAATATCGTCAATATAGAGCCAGAGGAACTGCATCATGAGGACAAACATGGCGATCAAAAATGCCATAATGAAGGGAGGAATAAACTCCCCGAGAATTAATTTGTCAATTTTCTTAATATGCCAATTTTTAATCCACATATTAGCAGGATCTACATTCGAAACAAACGAATGTAACAATCTATGGAGTATAAACGTCTATCACCTGAAATGAGTTTGAAAAAGTTCAATGAAGAGGTTTTACCTCTCAAAGACAAGCTCTATCGATTTGCCTTGAGAATAGTGAGGGACGGCCAAGAAGCAGAAGATATAGTGCAGGACATCATGATCAAGGTGTGGAACAAAAGGGAAAGTTGGGCAGAGTGGGCCAGTATGGAAGCAATGTGTATGAGAATGACCAGGAATCTTTCGATAGACCGGACTCGGGGCAAGCATCGAAAGCTTGTCGAGATTCCGGAAGGCTTTGATACTCCTTCTTCCGATGCCACACCAGATCAAACCGCAAGCAGCAGGGATCTGATGCAAAAAATTCAGGACTTGATCGATCGCCTACCCGAAAAACAAAAAATGGTGATCCAACTGCGGGAGATCGAAGGATATACGTACAAGGAAATTGCTGAAATGTTAGAAATCCCATTGAGTCAGGTAAAAGTAAATGTACATCGGGCAAGAATATTTCTTAAGAAGGAAATCTTAAAATCATCAGAATATGGAAGAAAATAGGGTTAAATCACTTTTGAATAAATACTGGGAAGGGGAGACATCTCTGGAGGAGGAAAAGGAATTGCATTCCTATTTTCAGAGTGCGGAAGTAAAAGATGAATTTAGATCGATACAGCCTTTGTTTGCCTTTTTTAGTGAAGCTGGAGAGATGAAGATGCAGGGTGATGTCAAATTACTTGAAAAAGATTTTCCGAAAAGAAAAGTCGTCAATCTGAGATGGATCATTAATGTTGCCGCTTCGTTAGCAATCTTTTTTGCCTTGTTTTTTGTCAATAAAAAGGATGACTATGATAGTCAGCAGTTTGTTTATGAAGACACATATGAAGACCCGGAGCAGGCATATGCGCAGGTAAAAGAAGCGTTACTGTTTTTATCCGGAAAGATGAATAAAGGCATGAATACGGCATCTACATCATTGGAAAAAATAAGGCCTCTTGAAGAAATTGTGAAATAAAAAAATTAATATTTGAAATGTTAGAATTATGAAAACGGCAAAGATTTATATTGTTTTTATCCTCATGCTGGGATTTATTTCGGGTTTTGCGCAGCAAAGTGCTCTGGATCAATTTTTTGAGCGATATCAAGACGACCCCGAATTTTCCGTGATTTTTGTAAGTCCAAAAATGTTCCAAATGTTGGCCCGGGTAGATACTGACGATCCGGAAGCTGATGAAATCATGGAATTAGTGAAAGGTATAAATGGTCTTCGGATTTTGATTAAAGATGAGGGTGATGGAAGAGCCCTTTATGATGAAGCATTCTCAAAAATTTCTAAAAATGGATTTGAAGAATTGCTGACCGTAAGAGATAAGGGAGAAAATGTCCGGTTTATGGTGAGGGAAGGTGTCACCGAAGATGTAATAAAACAATTGGTCCTTCTCGTGGGAGGTCAAGACGATTTTGTAATGATGGATCTCACCGGAAATATTGATCTCAAGACAGTGGGAAAACTTGGTCGTAGTATAGATGTTCCCGGAGTGGAGCATTTAAAGGAACTTGAAAAACACTGAGACGTCGGGACGTCCACAATTATTGAGTGCTGATGAAAGTCTCCCCAGCCTAATGAGAACCTTTGACTTTAAACCTATTAAAACATTGAATGATGAAAACCTGTTGTTTTATACTGCTAACTTTGGTGCCTGTATTTGGACTTGCACAGACAGAGGCACTGGATGATTTTTATCGGCGACATAAATTTGCCGAAAATACAGTCTCTATTAGGATCGGCAATTTCTTTTTAAATGCGGGTAGTTGGTTTGTGGAAGATCCTGCTGCAAAACGCCTCATCCGCAGATCGAAGCGGGCACGGGTACTCGTCACAGAGGATGGCAATCGCATTTCTACCCGGGAGATCAATCGCCTGATCCGCGATCTGGAAGATGATGACTACGAACCTCTTGTATACGTAAGAGACGACGGAGATAAGGTGACTCTATATCTGCGGGAAGACCGCAACCTTGTACGCAATCTGTTGCTAATGATAAAAGGAGATGATGAATTTGTGATGGTCAGCCTAGATTGCAAATTATCTCGACATGATCTTGACGAGGTATTGGAGTGTCTGTAGAAGGATATACGATCACGTGTGAGATTTGGCCATCTATAAATGACCTTTATCTTTACATCCACAAAAAATAATTTATGGGTAAAGGAGATAAACGCACCAAAAGGGGGAAGATAGTACGGGGATCCTACGGAAATAGCAGACCAAAAGTAAGAAAGTCGAGTTTTGTGGCAGCAGAGGAAAAGCCAAAACCAAAGAAAAAGGCGGCTCCCAAAAAGAGGGCTACCCGCAAGAAAAAGTCATAATTTTCATTCATCCAGACACTTTCCATAGTCTTTTAAGAGATTCTTAATGATCCAGGCAGTTGCCAGATCGTCAATTATCAAAGAATGCTTTATTATGGAAAGTGCAAAGGAGTTAAAGAGAGCCCGTCTCTACAGATTTACCGCAATTGTCATTTCCCTGGCAATCCATTTGGGATTAGTCATTTATTTGATGGGGGGATTTGACCAAACAGATCAACCGGCGAGTGCGGAGACGGTGGCAATAGCCGAAATTTTAGAATAGTCCATGCAGTTGGCTCGATACGCTGTCAATCACAAAACCCATATCCTCAGGATTATTCATAAAATCGATCTCATCTACATTGATAATGAGTAACTTGCCACGGTCGTAGTTGGTGATCCAATCTTCATAACGGTTATTGAGTTTCTTCAGGTAGTCCAGACTCATATTCCCTTCATACTCGCGTCCTCGTTCGTAAATATGACTTACTAAAGTCTGAATATTGGCCCGCAGGTATATCAGCAAATCCGGAGGAGAAATGTGCGAAGACATTGTTTGAAACAGGTCGATATAATTATCAAAATCTCGGCTCGACAACAATCCCATATCGTGCAGATTGGGTGCAAAAATGTGGGCATCCTCAAATATGGTCCGGTCCTGAATGACCGTCCTGTCTCCGTTTAAGATCTTTAAGACTTGCTGGTATCGACTATTGAGAAAATAGATCTGGAGATTGAAAGCCCATCGCTGCATATCGTTGTAAAAGTCAGCGAGGTAGGGATTGTCATCTGCATCTTCGTAATGCACATCCCAATCAAAGTATTTGGCGAGCTGTGTACTGAGACTCGTCTTTCCGGCGCCGATGTTACCTGCGACAGCTATGTATTTTGCTTTGCGGTGGTCAGTGGACAATGATCAGATTTTGTGACGAAGATAAAACGATTATAAATTCTTCCCTTTTAGAAAAAAGAGTTGGGTGATTTTTGCCAGTTCATCATTATTTGTGGATTTTGTGATATAGAGGATCAGGACCTGTACACCGAAATCTGGGCCAATGACATCAATTAAGTGGATTGACCGCAAGAAATCATCCAACTTGGACGTCATATAATCCCAGTTAGTCTATAAATTATGGTAGATGTAAATAGAGAACTTATTTTGAAACTCGAGTCTTTGGCCCGGCTTGAGCTATCTGAGGAGGAGAGAAACGCTATTCAGAAGGATCTGGAGTCGATACTTGAAATGATCGAAAGAATGGATGAGGTCCAAACAAAAGGAATAGAGCCCCTGGTCCACATTCTGCAAGAGGGAAACTCCACCAGGAAGGATGAAGTAACTGGAGAATTAACCAACGATCAAGCACTGTCAAACGCACCGGAGGCCAAGCCTCCGTTGTTCTCAGTGCCAAAGGTGATAAACCGCAGCTGATCAAATAAATCAAGACCTATGAATGATAAACCCGTAATTTCAGTTCGAAATCTCAAGAAGTTATATCAAATGGGTACCACGACCGTCCATGCTTTAAGTGGATTAGATCTGGATATCTACACAAACGAGTTTGTGGCTCTCATGGGTCCCTCGGGGTCGGGCAAGTCCACACTCATGAATTTATTGGGATGTTTGGATACTCCCTCTGAGGGAGACTATTTGCTGGGTGGCGAACGGGTGAGTGAGATGGATGACAATGATTTGGCAACTATTCGAAATAGGAGGATTGGTTTTGTTTTTCAGACCTTCAATCTTCTGCCCAGGCTTTCGGCGTTGGAGAATGTTGCACTACCGCTGGTTTATGCCGGGATTTCCAAAGATGCAAGGTTGAAAAGATCAAGAGAAGTTCTCGAGACGGTAGGCCTTGGTGATCGTGTCGATCACAAACCTAATGAGCTATCGGGGGGACAAAGACAACGGGTAGCTGTTGCCCGGGCACTTGTCAACGATCCAACGATAATTCTGGCTGATGAGCCTACGGGTAATCTTGATTCAAAGACTTCGGAGGAGATCATGGTCATGTTTGAGAGTCTTCACGAAGCTGGAAATACAATTATCTTGGTGACCCACGAACCCGAGATTGCGGAACACGCCTTACGTATAGTTAGGTTGCGTGACGGTGCCATCGAAAGTGATGTGAAGAAGGCAGTTTGAGAATTTGCATGATGTAAGATGAAAGTCTACACGAAAAGAGGTGATGATGGAGATACGGGGCTTCTCGGCGGTCAGAGAGTACGTAAAGATCATATTAGAGTGGAAGCCTATGGTACTGTGGACGAGTTAAATTCTTCAATCGGATTTTTGCGAGACTCTATTGCCTGGTCACATCAACGCGAGATCTTGTTAAAGATTCAGAATGTACTTTTTGAGGTAGGCTCGAGTATTGCGACTTCGGAAACCAGTAGCAAAGATTTCAACGGGTTGGGGACGGAGCCCGTCGCAGTCCTGGAAAATGCGATTGACAAAATGGAAGAAGATTTGCCCAGACTCAAGCATTTTATTATACCGGGAGGGCATCCCGTTGTATCATTTTGCCACATTTGCAGAACAGTGTGCAGAAGATGCGAGCGAAGAGTGGTGTCGCTGGCAGATGTGTCAGAAATTGATCCCACGATTGTTCCATTGTTGAATAGGCTATCGGATTTCTTATTTGTCTTGGCTCGATTTATTGCCCATCAGCACGGTGCTACAGAGATAAAATGGGAGTAATTTTCACACCGACGCATGCGGATAGTCCATCTCCTAGGTGTGTTAGGAAATGTTTTTTGCTTGATATTTTGGGAAAAAATTGGGGATCGAGGCATAGAAGCCGAAGAACAGGGCACTGTAGAAAATATTGGCCAGAATCGTGTTAAGGAAAAATGGAAGAGCAGCTACGTACGCACTGACCAATCCCACTCCTGATTTGGGATACATAGGATCCATAAGAAACGATCCAAAGTTAGAAATGATAAAAAAGGCCAATGAAGCAACGACGGTACCTGCGAGCACCTGACCAGGTCTGACTTTGACGATGATCCTTTTGCCCACCCATACCATCATCACAAAACCGAGATAGACCCAAATCATCCACTTGCTAAACCAGACAAACTCCGCCTCCTGAAATGCGGAATAGACAAAATTATTGAGGACGAGATCGGTGATCCACAAAGAAATAAGCGGGATTAAATATGCCCATACCTGCTTTCTAAAATAAAATCCTGCAAAGAGTCCTACCGCTCCAACAGCCGTAAAATTGTGCCAGTGGGGAAGCAATCTTGAAGCAGAAGCTATCAGGATCATTATGCTTCCTACCACTATTGCACGATCATTGATTTTCATAGTAAAAAATTGAGAATTTCAAAATTACAGCATTTCGTCTTATCCTCAAAATGACCCATAGCTGAGATACATCCTCTTTCATCAGCATGATTTTATGTATTATGAATTTTTGTCATGGTTTTTGCAGCTGTGAGACCATAGGCCTATTAACCAAACCATGCCTTGAGATCTCATAGTGGTCAAAACTGTGGGATCTTTTTTAATCCAGGCAAATGATAGGACAAGTTGAAAACATTACTTTTGGAGGTAAATCCTTACGAAGTTCACTGGCTTTCTCGAACTTCATGAGGGAGATAAATACAAATATGAAGCTCCTGATATCAGCATGCACCTTTGTGCTTATTTTTAATGTACCTGAGGTTTTCGGTCAAAACTATCGATGGCAGCAGAAGGCGGACTACAGGATGAACATTGATTTTGATGTTGAAAATGATCGATTTAAAGGAGATCAGCTGCTGTTTTACTTTAACCAATCTCCGGATACTCTGTACCGGGTGTTCTACCATCTGTATTTTAATGCTTTTCAGCCGGGTAGCATGATGGATATTAGATCCAGAAGCTTACCGGATCCAGATCAACGAGTACGCGATCGTATAGGGCAGCTAAAAGACGATGAGATCGGATTCATCAAGGTGGAAGAATTGAAGCACAATGGCGAGGTGCTGGATCCTGTGACTCAAGGCACTGTACTGGAGGTCGAGCTGGCTAATCCCATTCCACCCAATTCCAGCACTGTCTTCGAGATGAAGTTTAGCGGTCAGGTGCCTCTACAGATCAGGCGTTCCGGACGTGACAACAAAGAGGGGATATCGTATTCAATGGCACAGTGGTATCCCAAAATGTGCGAATACGATGAGCAGGGATGGCATGCTAATCCCTATGTTGGCCGAGAGTTCTACGGTGTGTGGTCCAACTTTGATGTAAAAATTTCGATTGATCCCAGATACACAGTTGGGGCAACTGGTGTTTTGCAAAACGCTGATGTGATCGGCCACGGGTATGTAGACGAACAAATAAAACACAAGAGGAACAAATCTATTACGTGGCATTTTAAAGCTGAAAACGTCCATGACTTTGTATGGGCTGCAGATCCCGATTACACCCATACCAGGGTTCTCACAGATGATGGAACTGAATTGCACTTCTTTTATCAGGAGACAAAGAATAATAAAGACGCCTGGGAAGTGCTGCCAAGAGCGATGACCGAGGCGTGGTCAAGAATAGAGAAGCGCTTTGGAGAATATCCTTATCCATGTTACTCTTTTATCCAGGGCGGTGATGGCGGCATGGAATATCCCATGGCTACGCTGATCACCGGTGAGCGCTCGGTAGGAAGTCTGGTGGGAGTCTCCGTGCACGAGCTTATGCACAGTTGGTTTCAGATGGCTCTCGGCACCAATGAAAGTCTTTATGCATGGATGGACGAGGGATTTACGTCTTTTGCGTCGACCATCATCATGAATGGATTGCGTCAGGCAAATATCATTCCTGGAAAATATCAGGACAAACCCTTTGTAAATACATATAACGGTTATCGCAACCTGATCAAATCCGGTAAAGAAGAGCCCCTGTCGACACACGCTGATCACTTCAAAACGAATTTTGCATACGGAGCAGGATCTTATACGAAAGGATCAGTTTTTCTAAAACAACTCGAGTATATTGTTGGGGTCGAGACATTTAGCCGTGCGATACTCCGGTATTACAATGAGTGGAAATTCAGACACCCAAATGCCAATGACTTGATTCGGGTGTTTGAGAAAGAGGCAGATATGGAATTGGATTGGTACAGAGAACAATTTATCAATAGCACAAATATTATTGAATACGAAGTCGGTGACCTCGTGGATTACGGCAACTCAAGTGCGGTGGTCTTGAGAAGGCTGGGGTCAATGCCAATGCCCGTTGATGTTCAGGTCGAGTACTCGGATGGAAGTACGAGCTGGCACACGATTCCGTTGGTGATTATGAGAGGAGCAAAGACGAATGATGGAGGTATGAAGGTGAAGGTAGAACCGGACTGGCCGTGGGTAAATAGTGAATACGAACTTAAACTCGATGTGCCCTTAGCGCAAATAAAAACAGTGAGAATTGATCCTACACTGCGTCTAGCTGATTTCAATTTGGATAACAATATTCAAGGAGCTGGCAGGGTTAAATCTCCCTAGCTGAGATAATTTTGTGAAGGACCCATTACTAAAGGTAGATCATCTTTCGGTTAGCTATAAAAGCGGTAATTCTTCACCAACTGCTGTGAGAGATGTTAGCTTTGAGATAAACAGGGGTGAGGTCCTGGCACTTATGGGTGAGACGGGGTCGGGAAAAAGCACGATCAGTAGAGCGATTCTAGGCACACTGAGCACAAATGCCAAATTGGAAAATGGCAGCACTATTACTTTTTTCCGCAAATCTTCAGAGGGTTCTCACGCGGTTAGAAATGCAGCCTCTTTGCCACAATATCCAATGCTAGCACTTAATCCCACGATGTCATGTGGGAAGCAAATCGAGGAAGTTTGTGCAGGGACAAGGAAGGAACGCAGGGACAGGGTCCTGGATTTGCTCGAAGAATGTCGTTTGCCCGCCCAGGAGGTCTATGATGCCTTTCCACATCAATTGTCGTTGGGTCAGGTCCAACGCGTATGCCTTGCTATTACTCTTGCTATTAAAGCTGACCTCATCATTGCAGACGAACCTTTTTCCTCACTTGACCGCGAAAACCGTGAGGTCCTCACGGTTCTGATGAAACGTTTTGTACATGATCGACAAATTGCAGTGTTGCTCATTACCCACGATGTCAGTCTTGTAAATAAGCTTGCCGATCGGTGGATTTACCTCCACACTGGTAAACAGATTGATGGGGATATCACGCCTTTGAGGGACAGTACTGAACGGCATAGAATTGTCAACGATCTGATGATGGCTGAGCAAGTGTTGAAGGAAAGAAGAACTGCACAACAATCAAAAGGTGCCGTCGTCTTGTCATGTCAAAAGTTGTGCTATACCTACCGGTCCCGTAGAGATTTTTGGTTCTTTAAACGGGGAGCCAAACCGGCGATTCGAGGAGTTGATTTTTCAATTTGTGAAGCACAGATTGTAGGACTCTCCGGACCCTCGGGGTGTGGCAAGTCAACACTTGCCCTTATACTGGGAGGAGTCCTCAACGACTTTGAGGGTCAGCGGGTACTTCACGGAGATGATC
This sequence comes from Saprospiraceae bacterium, assembly GCA_965222645.1. Taxonomy (GTDB): domain Bacteria; phylum Bacteroidota; class Bacteroidia; order Chitinophagales; family Saprospiraceae; genus JABDMH01. The sequence continues at coordinate 113,265 of OZ244968.1, forward strand.
GTCGGTCCTATTTTAGTGCGGTGCAGTATATCATGCAGGATTCGGCATCCTCGTTGCCCCCACTTGTGAGCGTCAGGGAGATGCTCAAAGATGCAATACTGGCATTTGCCGATGGTTATCTTGAGCGATCAGATATACAGGCACGTATTATAGACATATTAAATGATCTTGGGCTGCCGCACGAATACCAAAAAAAATGGGGTTATCAGCTGTCGGGCGGTGAAAAGCAGCGAGTGGCCTTAGCCCGGGCTCTGATCAACAGACCCAGACTTCTAATCCTGGATGAATCTCTCAGTGCACTTGACAGGCAAACCCAGGTCGACGTTCTGGATCTTCTGTTAGACCGGGTTTCGAGTCAAAAACTTGCCCTGGTTTTAGTAACCCATGATGATGTACTCCTGAAGAAATACGCAGATGTGATTTTGACCCTCGATGGAAGTGGAATGCCGGTTAGGATCGCATGACTGGGCAATCCCTGCCCTCTTTACCACGGATTGGCTTATTGTTCATGACGAATTTCAGCGGGGTTTGCAACCTTTTTGCAGGCCGATACGTCTATTATTTATGAAAACCTTAAGACAAATAACATAATTTTTTTAAGCCATATGTGTTTAATCCCTGTAAGAACCAATTTTTAAACAGCTTTACGAGAGCCACTGAATAATGAAGACATATAAAAAAATCCTTCTGATTGCGCTTGTTTTAGTTTCGATGGCATGCTTCCTATATTTGAATTCTTCCAGCGGACTGGATTCGTCCCTTGCAGATTTTGGAATGGACACTTCAGAACTCACTGATGTCCGTATATCCAAGTTTGTGACCGAGATGCTCAAACGGGTCATCTTTATGTAGGCAACAGAGTGTGTCATGGCGTTAGCCGCACAATAGATTGAGAATTTTTCAGGTCATATCCATTTAGAAAGGTGGTTGTAAACATTGTTTTGCGACCCGACATTTTCAATTCCAGGATTTCAATCCATCCATCTGGAGTAGCTAACTTCAAGAATTTCTTACCGTCAGTTACGAAGGTGCCAGGCGCATAGATATGATCGATGATGTGGTAATCTACGCTATAGATTTTGCACTCTTTTTCGTCGATCATGATCCATGCACCAGGGTAAGGGCTGAGTCCCCTCACAAAATTATACAGGGTCTCCGCAGATCCAACATTTATTTCACAGTCACCATGATAGATCTTGGGTGCTTTACTGGTGCTCAATATGGGTTGATCTTTCGGAATGACTGATCCGGAGAATATTGCGGTTGCTGTGCGGACAACAAGCGATGCCCCCAGCTCTTTCATCCGGTCATGTAATGTGCCCGCTGTGTCATTTTTCTCTATGTTGATCTTATGCTGCAGCAATATCTGTCCCGTGTCAATCTGCTTATCAATAAAGAAAGTTGTGAGTCCCGTCATCTTTTCCCCATTGATGATCGCCCAATTTATGGGAGCGGCACCCCGATAGGCTGGAAGAAGAGAGGCATGCAGATTTATTGTGCCATATTTAGGCATAGACCAAATGACTTCTGGCAGCATCCGGAAAGCTACCACCACGGCCAGATCGGGTTTGAGTGTGCGAAACTTCTCTACAAAGGTTTTGGATTTCAAATTTTTTGGCTGCAGTACCGTGAGTTGATGTGCCAGGGCAAACTGTTTCACAGCAGATTGGATTAATTTCCTTTTTCCCCGGCCACCGATCTTATCAGTCGAGGTGATCACAGCCACCAGCTCCCAATCCCGGTGCTCATTAAGGGCTGCGAGACTATTCACCGCAAATTCCGGTGTGCCCATAAACACTATTCTTTTCTTCATCGACACCACATGTTATTAATCATGACCCGAAGTTACAATGTAAGGGAACTTTCACTACTTTGGGAATGGTTTAGATTACAACTTTTCCTGTGCAGATAACCCCTCCGACCGCAGTGATTGTTTAATGGGTTTTGATATTAAAAATTTCAACAAATGATGAGGTCTTGGATCATCTACTCAGTGTGTGCTTTTTGCCTCTGGTCAGTTGACTTAACCGGCCAGCATGTAATCTTGGAAGGTTATGTCTTTGAAAATGATAATAGGGGATATCTAAATGAGGTAAAAGTGATGATTGCCTCAAAAGAGAATCTCAATGATACGATGGAGGTCTACTCAGATGATGAAGGTTTCTTCTCGGCGACCATTCCTTTGAATCAGACATTTGTCCTCACAGCAGAAAAGCCGTTGTTCCATATCGGTACAGAAGAGATTTCCACTTTTGACAAGGGAGAGGGAGACAAGGTTTTTGCAAAGATTACGCTCAACCGAAAACCCGGCTACTTGTTTGATGTCACACTTGCCGAAGAGAGAACCAACCCGGATTCCGCTGTTGCGGCAATCAGTGGGGCACTAATCGAGATTTACAACAATACAACAGCAGAAGAGGAACTCGTGCTGAGGGACTATCCACATCCTAATTTCTCCTTTACCTTTCAAAAAGGAAATCACTACACCATATTGATCCGCAAACCGGGTTACTTTGCAAAGAGACTGGAAGCGATGGTGGATGTAGAAGGCTGCATCCTTTGTTTCGAGGGCATCCAATCCATCGAAACCGTCACGGACAATCTGACTGTTGGTCATCAAATGGGGACCATGTTGGCAAATATTGAGCTTAAGCGGGCGGATGTTGGGACTACATTTAAGGTGGAGAATATCTTGTATGATCTGGACGATCATCATATTACAACAAGCGCTGCTGCTGAATTGGATAAACTGGTCCAGGTTCTTCTCGACAATCCTCAGATAAGTGTGGAGTTGGGAAGCCATACAGATAGCAGGGGAGGTGGAGATTATAACTTCGAGTTGTCAGAAAAACGAGCTAGGGCTGCCGTCGAATATTTAGTCAACGAGGGAGTATCCAATGACAAGATTGCAGCCAAAGGATACGGTGAAACCCAACTGATCAATAGATGTAAAGATGGGGTAAAGTGCAGTGAAGCAGATCACAGGGAGAATAGACGTACGGAAATTAAAGTGACCGGAATCGTATCTGATGATGAAGTGCAGAGCCGGTCGCTTGTCGATATTAAGAGAGAGGAACGTTTCGAACAGATGCTGGGAACCCTGGATTCAGAGGTAGTGGAGATTGCCCCGGGAGAAGAGCTTCCGGACGAAATCAAAAGACAGGTGAGTGATTCTCTTGAAAATGATGATGAGAAATTGGAGATCTCTTTGGAAGAGGAAGCTGCAAAACCCGATAAGAATCTGCTCCCTGAAGATCACAAGGTCGAGAGAACTATCAAGGATGTAAACCGCACGACAGAACACGATCGAAAAACTCAAATGGAAGAAAAACTGCTGAGAAAACTCGATAAAAACCCGGCTGTTTCCGAGCGTTTGAAGCCAATGCCGAGTGATTTTACGGGATTCAAAATCCAACTCACTATCCTGGAGGATGATACTAAGGTGTCTGAGTATCTGAGGGAAATTTCGGATGAATTGGGACCCGTATGGAGCGAGAAAAACAGGCATGGCCAACTTGTATTCTTGGTAGGTAATTTTGACGAGATTTCTTCAGCGTTAGAATTTTTTGATCAGCACGTGGAGTCTGTGTACTCTGAAGCAAAAATTATTGAATACCTAAACGGAGAGCGGCTATGACATCCAAAGAATTTTTAATGTCTATTCCGGATAAAGTGGCAAAGGAAGCACTCGAGGGCCTGGATACTACCTTTCACTTTGATATAGATGGTGAAGGTGGTGGTCAAATTACGGTTGAGGTCAAGGACGGCGTATGTGTAGCCTCAGAAGGTCTTCACGGAGATGCAAAGTGTACGGTAACAGCCAAGGATCAGAATTTAATGAATGTTTTGAAAGGCAAAATAAATCCCCTGATGGCCATTCTGACCGGAAAGCTTAAGATTAGCAATCAAAGTGAAATGATAAAGTACGCCAAGATTTTTGGGTTGATGTGACAGCAATGCAATAGTCACCGGGGCCTGCGGGCAATGGCTAATCCAATGGAGTTTTTACTCGGTCCAACAGTCAGCGTGAGATCGTCTCCGGTATGGAAGTTTTTTTTGACAGCAATGCATTAGTCACCAGGCCTGAGGGCAATGGCTAATCCAATGGAGTTTTTACTCGGTCCAACAGTCAACGTGAGATCGTCTCCGATATCAAAGTTTTTTAGATGGGCATCTACATAGGCATCCAGAGCATTCAGAGCGTAGAGCGCAACGAATCCAATGTACGTGGTTTGCAGGTTCTTTTCAGCGCTGTTTCTCAACCTTCTTAAAGTCTCGGCATCTCTAATGACGTTGACAAATTCGTCCTCCTCACCCGCCTGACGTTGACCAAATGCCGTTTTAAAACGATCTCGCAAGTCCCTATTGTAATCAGCCACATATACCAAAGCCGCAAATCCTCCCCAGACGATTGGTGCTTTCCAGTATCGCTTGTTGTATATCTGGCCAGCACCGGGGAATGCAAGCGAGTAGATTCCAGCCCGGTATGGATTGGGGTATGGTAATTTCCACTTCGCTTTAAACTGTCCTTTTTGACGTACTTTCTTTTCCACAACAATGGTGTCGGTGTGCTCGATTGCAGCCGTATTTTGGCCAAAAACATGGTGGCAAGTCAAGAATAGGAAAGCAGACGCTATGTAGCACTTGAGGTACACTGCTAAATCAAACGCCGGACTGAAGAGATTAGTTGCAATCGAAATAATCCAGGATTTCATTCAAGTCTGTATCTGAATCGAAGTAGATCACAAGTCGTCCTGCTCCCCGCCTATTTCGCTTCATTTCGACCTTGGTGCCGAGCTGCTTGATCAAATGATCCACCGTCTGCTGGTAAAGAGGGAGCAGACCGGTGGCCGATTGTTTTCTTACTGACTTTTCCCGGCTGTATTCCTGAACCAACTTTTCGGTAGCTCTTACTGAAAGGCCCTTCTCCAAAATCAACTTGAGCACTGTGAGCTGCGCGCTCACATCAGGCAGACCGAGAAGTGACCTGGCATGGCCCATCGAAATGTGATTTGTTTTCAAGGCTTTTTGCAACGCAGGTGGGAGCTTGAGTAGTCTGACGTAGTTTGTGATCGTACTGCGATTCTTTCCAATTCGATCGGCCAAAACTTCATGAGTGAGTTTGCATTCTTCTATAAGACGCTGGTAGGAGATAGCGACTTCCATAGCATTGAGCTCCTCTCTCTGGATATTCTCCACCAATGCCATTTCGAGCATTTCCTGGTCGTTGGCCTCCCGGATAAAAGAAGGCACATCTGTCAAGCCGGCTATTTTGGCTGCTCGCAGTCTTCGCTCTCCTGCGATGAGTTGGAACTTCTTGTCATTCAACCGGCGTAGGGTGATGGGTTGGATGAGACCAAATGTAGAAATGGATTCTGCCAATTCCTGCAGTGCCGACTGGTCAAACTGGTTGCGTGGTTGAAAGGGGTTGATTTCGATTTGATCGATAGGTACCCGATGGAGAGGAACTGATTTGTCAACAGCTGGCTCATCGATGTTTTCTCCATGATCCTGGGGTTCACCCAAAAGTGCGCGAATACCCTTACCAAGTTCTTTCTTATTTACTTTAGCCATCCTTTTTTGATGCTTGTACTGTTTTAGTGCCAATACCTAGAGCGAAATCTCATTTCGCACCAGAAATTCCTTGGCAAGATTTAAGAAGTTCGTCGTGCCTTTACTGTTGGCATCGTACAACAAGACCGGCTGGTGCATACTGGGAGATTCGCTGATCTTCGAATTTCGATGTATTATCGTATCGAAGACCACGTCTTCAGCAAATCCCCTGACCTCCTCCACCACAATATTGGCTAGGCGAAGACGCCTATCGTACATGCTTAAGACAATGCCTTCCACAGTCAGGTCCGGGTTAAGTAATTTCTTTACAAGGCCAATTGTATTTTTTAATTTTTGTAAGCCCTCCAGTGCGAAGACCTCACATTGTATCGGGATCAGCACAGAGTCAGCAGCTGTCAATCCATTTAATGTGATGATTCCCAGACTGGGCAGACAATCAATGAAAATAAAATCGTAGTCGTCTTTTATGGGAAGAAGACTGTCCTTCAGACTGTATTCTCTCCTGATCCTACTCACGAGCTCGAGCTCGGCACCTACCAGATCGATTGTCGCGGGAAGAATCCAGAGGTTTGGAGTTTCTGTTTTCATCACGACCTCCTTAGCTGGAACATCGTTAATAATGCAGTCGTAAATGCTTTTATCCAGAGCAGTGGGATCAATTCCCAGTCCTGAAGTGGCGTTGGCCTGGGGGTCGGCGTCCACGACCAGCACTTTAAATTCGAGTATGGCCAAACTGGCTCCCAGATTAATTGCGGTGGTCGTCTTTCCGACACCTCCCTTTTGGTTGGCAATTGTGATGATTTTACCCATTATCCACTATTCTAGGTTTAAATTGTGAAATGCTCTCCTACGGCAGGGAGTTTTAGTGTCATACCCTTATCAGCAAAAAGATCAAGAGCTTCCTGATGATCAATTTCGATAGGTGGGAAGGAATCAAAGTGGCAACCCACCACCGTAGAACAGTGGATCATCTCCGCTGCCTTAAGGGCATCAGATGGATCCATCGTAAAGTGACCCCCAAGACACAAAATGCAGAAGTCAATATCGTTGCATAGCTCGGGTATCAACTTCATATCAAGAGTCAATGCGGTGTCTCCGGAGACATAAAAGGTTGATTCCGTTGTCATAAAAACGAATCCACAGGGTTGTCCGCCATAACGGCCATCGGGAAATTCACTCGAATGAATGGCGTTGACCAGTCTGACCTGACCAAAAGGCCCTGACCACACACCCCCTATGTTAAGTCCAGTCCCTTTTATTCCTTTCTCAGCTGCCCAATTAGCTATCTCGTACGTCGAGATGACCTCACCTCCGTTTTTGGCAATGCTTTCCAGGTCACCAATGTGATCACCATGGGCATGCGTCACAAAAATGTAATCAGCCTGAATGCCGCTCACATCAATAGTGCTGGCCAAAGGATTGCCAGAGATAAACGGATCGATAAGGACTCTTGTGTTTCCCAGCGTTATACCAAAGCAACTGTGACCATAATACGTAATTTCTGTTATCCCCATTGTTAGTTTTATTGAGAGCTATCCCAGATGAGAAGAAAGAGGCAAAAGTAAAATATTCCTTCAACAAATAATTCATCTCTGACGTTATAAGTCCTATCTTTATTCTAACGTGGAATGATTACAATAATAGCAGGGACGAACAGGAAGGGCAGTGAAACAGAACAGCTGGCTGACACGATTTTTTCTTTGATTGATAGAATGAATCCATCGATTGATCTAAAGATGTTAAAGCTCATTGATCTTCCCATTGATTTTGTTCACTGTGATATGTATAGCCGCGATGGTCTGCATCCGCAGATCAGAAAAATTCAAGACGAATTTATTTTTCCCGCAAAGAAATTTTGGTTTGTTGTTCCCGAATACAATGGGAGTTATCCGGGTATCGTAAAAGTATTTATTGATGCCCTGTCTGTACGCGAGAGAGACAGGAGCTTCATGGGGAAAAAGGTCTGTCTTACGGGTGTTTCGTCCGGTAGGGCAGGAAATCTTCGGGGAATCGATCAACTGTCATCGATTTTCAACTATTTGAAGCTCATTGTCATGCCGAATCTCCTACCTGTTTCTTCAATTTCCACGCTGAAGGATTCTGATAATAGAATTGTGGATATCGAGACACTCAAGGTGCTGCAATTGCAAGCTCAACAGTTCGTTGCCTTTTGAAGATGAGTCAAAAAGTAATTATTAAAAATCTAGGGACAATTTCCTATGAGGGTGGCCTCGAAGCGCAAAAAAAATTGGCAGCAGAACTGTTGACTATCAAACAAAAAAATAAAAATCTTGCTGAGAAGGATAGACTTATTCCGGATCACTATTTTGTTTTTTGTGAGCACAACCCTGTGTTTACTCTTGGCAGGACTGGAAGTGAAAAGCATTTATTGGTTAATTCTGATGAATTGAAGAGGGAAAACATCTCGTATTTTAAGACCAATAGGGGAGGGGATATTACTTTTCATGGACCGGGTCAACTGGTAGGATACCCGATTTTTGATTTGGAGTATTTTTTTAGAGATGTCCATAAATTTATAAGGTTCGTAGAGGAGGGAATAATAAAATTATTGGGTGATTATGGCTTGGAAGGCATACGTATTAAGGATCATACGGGAGTATGGATGGCTTCGAAGAAGAAGTCCGAAAGAAAAAAGATCTGTGCTATTGGCGTACATCTGAGCCGGTGGATATCTACACATGGGTTTGCCTTAAATGTGAATACTGAACTAAGTTATTTCAGTAAAATAATTCCTTGTGGTATTTCTACTCCGGATATGACCGTTACGTCCATGGAAAAAGAATTAGGAGAAAAAGTCGACGTTGAAGAAGTGAGACAAAAATTACTGCTGCACTATTCTCAAATATTTGATTTCGATTTTTCTCTGGAATCTGAAGTAACCGGTTAAAGTGCTGGACTGATTTGTTGGCACGATTGAAATTAATAGATGATTAAAAAAAATAACGGGGAATGCCAAAAGAATTTTCTTCGATTTTGTTCCTGTGTTATTAAATAAAATAAACACGCGCTGCTTGCGTTTGATATGAATTATTTGATGCTCATTTTATCGTAGGTCTGGCAGGAACTTCCTGTATGAATATCATCCAAGAATAGGTTTTTCTAAAGAGAGTCACCGACAGCAAGAAATAACACTAGCCGGGATCTGGCAACTGATCATACATTAAAACGGAAGTGCATCACATCTCCATCCTGGACAACGTAGTCTTTTCCCTCGACTGTCATTTTTCCATGATCCTTCACGGCTTGCTCTGAGCCATAGCTCACTAAATCATCGTACTTTATCACTTCGGCCCTGATAAATCCCTTTTCAAAATCGCTGTGTATTACTCCGGCTGCCTGGGGAGCTTTTGTGCCACGAACTACCGTCCATGCCCGCACTTCCTTCTCTCCAGCTGTAAAATAAGTAATGAGATTAAGGAGGGAGTAGGCACTTTTTATGACGATATTAAGTCCCGGTTCTTTCAGTCCTAGATCCTGCAAGAATAATTGCTGGTCATCAGCCGTCTCAAGCTCTGCAATATCGGCTTCGATACCAGCAGAAATGATAATCATATCTCCTTCCGGGTTTTCAACAGTCTGACCGAAGTCTTTAGTATAGTCATTCCCCGACAGGACAGATTGTTCATCTACATTGCATACATACAGAACGGGTTTGGCCGAAAGGAGCATAACCTCTTTGAGAAGATCCCTGACACTATCGTCCAAAGCACTGTACTCCATTGGATCTCCTGTTTCCAAAAACTGAATTATTTGCCTTGCCGCTGCCACTGCCGCCTTGGCTTCCTTAGTCGCATCTTTGGCTTGCTTTTCGAGTTTCTCCAGCTTTTTTTCCATGGTCTCCAGGTCTTTGAGGAGGAGTTCGGCTTCCACAATTTCCCGATCGCGAATAGGATCTATCGAACCATGCACATGTACAATCTGTCCATCATCAAAGCAACGCACAACATGGATTATGGCATCTACTTCCCGGATATTGGCGAGGAACTGATTTCCCAGTCCTTCGCCTTTGCTGGCCCCTTTGATTAGTCCGGCGATGTCCACGATTTCCATTGTAGTTGGTACCACCGATTTGGGATTGATCATCTCGGCCAGTCTGTCCAACCGGTGATCAGGTACTGTTACGATTCCAATATTGGGCTCCTTAGTGGCAAATGGGTAATTGGCAGCCAGGGCTTTACCAGTAGTTAAAGCGTTAAAAAGAGTGGATTTACCTACATTCGGCAGACCTACGATACCACATTTTAGTGCCATATTTTTGTATCTAGGTTGCAAATATATAATTACCCTTAATTAAGTTTTCATGCAGGATAATCCAGGGATGAGATGGTTTTGAATTGTACATGGTCAATGCCCCTTTTGTGAATTTCTTAGCACATACATATTTATCATTTGAGCAGCCAGCGATCATCGTGGGGAACTACCTAGGTGATTTTGTCAAGAAAAAGGAAATAGAACGACTGCCTTCAGATGTAAAACATGGGATTTTTCTCCACCGGAAAATAGATCACTTCACAGACCAGCATCCCGTGGTAAAAGCGGGTACAAAGCATTTGCACAAGCGTGTCGGTAAATACGCACCGGTGGTACTTGACATTTATTTTGATTTTTTACTGTCCAATCGGTGGGATGAGTATTCCGATAAAGATCTACCTGATTTTTGCAGGGAAGCCTATGATGCCTTGATCGCCTATCAGGGAGTTATGCCCGTTCCCATTGCCTCCCGTATGAAAAAGATGGTGGCTGATCGATGGTTGGAAAACTACAAAACCTATGCGGGATTACAGCGTGTTTTTAACTTTTTGGATAGAAGGGCCAAATACGCTGGAGATCTTACAACGGTACCGCATTTTTTGAAGAAGAAGGAGTATAAACTCAGACAAATTTTCGATGAGTTTTTTCCAGAGTTGGTCGATTTTGTCCAGACAGAAATGGGTTTGGTATAATACTTAGGATGCACGGGATGAGGTCTCTGCGACACTGAATTTTATCCCTCGAAGTGAAAGGACAGCGTGAGTGTCCGGGATAGTACATTTTCGAGAATGTTGGACTGAATAATTCGGTCGTTGTAGATCAGAATATTGTTTATGCCCTGGGTAAATTTGATCTCCGGAGACAGGATGAAATAAGGAAAGAAAAACTGCATTCCAAATCCGGCCTCCACAGAAAAATCAGTTGGTGAGATTTTTAAGATTCGGTCTTGTTCTGCTCTTCGGGCTTTGCTGGCAATATCAAAGCTGTACTTGATTCCACCGAGCACGTACAATCGCATGTCATTGTATGGCTCTGATTTAAATCTAACATGGAAAGGAACTTCTGTAAAAACTGATTCGACCTTGATTGTGCTGACCTGGTTCTGTTGCTGCAGATCTTTATAACGGATGTTTCGCTCGGTGAAGGAAAATCCCGGTAAAAGTCTGAAATCGAAATAGCGCCCAATTTTTAGATTTGAGACCACATTGACATTGTATCCGGGGCCGGTCACAGACTCCACTGACAGTATTTGCTCCTGTCGATTGAAATTCTTACTCTTAAAAATGCTGTAGTTGCTGGAATGAAAAGCCAGCGTAAGACCAAAATAGTAGGGCTTACCCTGCTTGTTCATAAAATTGTAGTTGCCGCGTCCAGGTTTTGGTTGAGCATATCCCAAACTGCTAAATCCCACCAGGAGAATAAGAACAAGAACTACTTTTCCGCTGAATATAACGTGCATACTCCGAACGTAAGAGGTTTAAATGATACGTGTTTAAAACCCACTGCTGCTAACAGGCTCGCAAACTCTGTACCAGCTGCAAAAGCTCTTGAAGACTCGTATAGGTAGGTATATGCCATCTTGTCCCCAGAAGTTATTTTGCCTATCCAAGGTAAAACGTACTTGAAATAGAAAAAGTACAATTGCTTAAAGGGCGCTATTGTGGGACGGCTAAATTCCAAAATAGACAAGACACCCCCCGCAGTGAGTATGCGGTAGCATTCAGCCAGCCCCACTTGTGTATTTTCAAAATTTCTCACCCCAAAAGCAACGGTAATGGCTTCAAAACTATTGTCGTCAAAGGGCAGATTCTCCGAGTCACCCTGGATAAATCGAATCTGGTGATCCAATCCGAGTTTCGCAGTCTTCCTTTTAGCAATAGCTAGCATCTCGTCTGAGAGATCCAGCGCAGTGATCGGTGTCCTCACTGTCTTTGCCAACAATATAGATACGTCTCCCGTACCTGTTGCGAGATCGAGAATATTGCCGGGTTTACTCTCCAGTGTTTTACGAACCAACCTTTTCCGCCATCTTTGATCGATCCCCACAGAAAGGACCCGATTGAGCAGGTCGTATTTCGGAGCGATATTGTCAAACATGGATTGCACCTGTCTCTTCTTTCGCTGACCATCTTTATAAGGAGTAATGTTACCAAAGGATTTCATCCAAACTAGCTTGACATGTAATTTTGCGGGCGAAGATAAGCGAAGTTTGGAGCTAGTCGTTCATTTTGGGTTGCCTTCGCTCTTCCATATTATTGAGGATTAGGAAATGTAAGCCTACAAAAGTGACCCTCAATTTGAAATTCCTCAAAAATTTCGTCATATTCGCCTGGTGGGCCGTCATAGGACAGTTGCAGAATTTGAAGGCCTGCGAGTGAAATAGAATCCGTAACCTTAAACACTCACAAATTGCTTTACAAAGTCAAATTGAAGAACGCTACAGAGTCGGTTACTCTGGATGATCAAGTGTATCATCACCTTACAACAGATCCCTACCTAGTGAAAATAGATTTTGTCAAAAATCTCAGAAAACACTCTTCAGGTTGTGCAGTTTTCCAAAAATCCTGGAGGCGCGCAGATGGATTGTACAAGATTGAGACTATTTATTTGCACAGGTACATCGCCGAAAAATTCTTAGAGGCTCCAAAATCACCGAAGATGAAATTAGTTGGGGCTAAGAATGGCAATAAGTTGGATTGCCGCCTGGAGAATTTGGAATGGAGAACTCGATCTATTTCAAGCAGAAACCGGAAAACCACGAGCAAGACTGGATATACCGGTGTATATATCGAGAATAAGAAGTACCGTGCAATCATCACGATAGATGGCAAGGCAGTACACATCGGCATGTTTAAAACTGCCGAAGAGGCTGCGCGTGCCTACAACAAAAAAGCCAAAGAGATTTACGGCGATGATGCGCGACTCAACAAGATTCGGCGGAAAAAAAGGGAAAAAGTTCTGTCCTAGTTTTTGAACAGGCCTTTATCTTACCCAAGGGTAAATAGTGAGTCTACTCCGAAAGGTTGCTAAATCAAAAATGGCTCTTTTGCCGATATTTTCATTTTCTTCAATCGCCTGATACACAGGCATCAGCCGATCTCAAAAAAGTGAAAATCTCACTGAGCAGGTCCAAAATTGACTCATTTTGTGAAGTTGACACTTTCTGGCGTAACCTCACTAGTTACGAAGTATTTTTAGAAGGACCCTGATCAGTTGATCGACCTCACTTTTGTGATTTGTCGGTCCAAAGGAAAACCGTGCTACGGAACCCCTTGTATCTGCATTGATTGCCGTCAAAACATGAGATCCTGTGTGTGCCCCGGAGGCGCAGGCACTTCCGCCACTTGCACTTATTCCCTCGATGTCAAGCTGATGGATTAGCAATTCGGGAGCATATGGAAAAGTAACACTGAGCACCGTATATAATGACGGACCTTCAGGATCACCATTGAAATGGCACTTCGGAAAGCTTTTTCGAATCTGGGACATGGCATAGTCCCTCACCGATTTCGTCTTCTCCGCCATCTCTTCCATATGGTCATGACAAAGCTGGATTGCTTTAGCCATGGCTACGATGCCCGCAACGTTTTCTGTACTTGACCGCATGCCGCGCTCTTGTCCACCACCACGCAATAACGGTGGAATCCTGACCCCACCCCTGACATAGAGAAATCCTACTCCCTTGGGACCGTGAAACTTGTGTGCCGAGGCTGCGGCCATATCCAAACCGAGCTGGGTAAAGTCAATCGGATAATGAGCTATGGTCTGCACGGTGTCACTATGGAAAACCGCACCCTGTGTCTTGCATATCCTTGCTAAGGACTCCAGATCATTCATTGTCCCTATTTCGTTGTTTGCATGCATTATGGACACCAATGTCTCTCGCCCCTCCGCACCCAGGATCTGTCGGAGTTCCTCCGGATCTACCCGCCCTTTCTCGTCGAGTGTGAGCATGATGATCTTGAAATCACCTTTCTTTTCTTGCTTTTCAATGGTACGCAGGACACATGGATGCTCAATAGGCGTTGAAATCACCCGCTCTATCTTCTGGGATGTCAAGATTCCACTCAAAGCCGTATTATTGGCCTCGGTACCCCCACTGGTAAAAAAAATCTCCGAGGGAGATGCACCCAAGAACTGAGCAATTTCCTTTCTTGCTCGCTCCACAGCTGCCTTGGCATTTCGTCCGTGCAAATGGAGGGAAGATGGATTACCTGGATATTCTGTCAGGGACTTCAGCAGAGTCTCGACCACTTCCGGCAACATGAGTGATGTGGCTGCACTGTCAAAATACAGACGCATCTGATGTACTTTTCAGGGCATTATACCAGCGGTCTACCATATTATCTTCATAGTTGTCCACTGACTTATGCTCGTATGAGTTTGTTTTTGAGTGATATCTGTAATCGACAGCCATGGTCCTCCATTTTTCGGCAATATCCCGGATACTGGATACAATAAACTCGAGCTCCTGATTGGTCATAATGGGATGGATGGAAAGTCGCACCCAACCCGGCTTTGCCGAGGGATCTCCCAAAGAAATTTTACTTGTAATATGCTTACTTTGATCCTGGGAGACATTGAGTAAGTAATGACCGTATGTGCCGGCACAAGAGCATCCTCCTCTCGCCTGAATGCCATAATGATCATTGAGTAATCTTACACAGAGATCGTAGTGCAAATCATCGATGTAAAAAGATACCACACCCAAGCGGTCACGGTGTTTAGCTGCCAGTATGTGAAGGTTTGGAATTGTCTCCAGAGCAGGCCAGAGGAGGTCTAGTTGTTGTTTCTCCCGGGCGAGCATCTGCGAAACAGACATCTGCTCTTTAAGCTGAATGCAGAGCGCAGCCTTCATGGTCTGCAAAAATCCGGGGGTTCCACCGTCTTCCCGTGCTTCTATGGAATCGACATATTTGTGGTCTCCCCAAGGATTAGTCCAGTCAACAGTGCCGCCTCCCGGATCATCGGGAATACGATTCTTGTACAGAGCCCGGTTAAAGACCAGGATGCCGCTGCTTCCGGGACCACCCAAGAATTTATGGGGAGAAAAGTAGATTGCATCAAGTCTAGACATCTCATCTTCGGGATGCATATCGATTTCGATATAGGGCGCTGAGCATGCAAAATCAACAAAGCATAGACCTCCATGTTCATGCATGATCTTTGCGACGCGATAATAGGGTGTAAAGATGCCAGTGACATTGCTGCACGATGTGATGGCAGCTATTTTCATCGGACAATCTCGATATTCATCGAGCATCGCAAGAAGCGACTCTACGTCCATCAATCCATTTTCATCCGGTGGAATGATTTTCACATCGGCCAATGTTTCCAACCATGACGTCTGATTGGAGTGATGCTCCATATGGCTCACAAATATTACGGGCCTTTTTTGAGAACTATCCGAAAGCTGGTCGATAAATTTCTCGTGTAGTCGCAAACCCAAAATGCGTTGAAACTTATTAACCACTCCAGTCATTCCGGAATGGGAGGCTATCAAAACATCGTCCTGGTTTGCACCCACATGATCCTTAATGATCTTTCGTGCCACTGCATATGATCTAGTCATCACCGATCCAGTAAAAGATGTTGTCGTATGCGTATTTGCAACAAAAGATCCAATATCCTTTGAAAGCAGATCCTCGATTGGTTTGTACAGCCTCCCAGAGGCTGTCCAATCGGCGTAAACGATTCGCTTTTCTCCATAAGGACTGATGAAATTCTGATCTATCCCAATTACCTGATCGCGGATAGGTTTGAAATAAATTTCGAGATCTTTTAACGACATAGCGCTTGTATTTCTGTGGCAAAGCGATCTCCCAGTAAATCTGCTTTATGTTCGTCCTGGCTTTCTGCATAGATCCGGATGATGGGTTCTGTATTGCTCTTTCTCATGTGAACCCACTCATTTTCAAAAAGCAGTTTTAATCCATCTTCGAGATTCTTTTCCTGATCACCATACTTTTCTATCAATTTCGAAATGATATGATCCGGATTTAATTGGATGGGGAGAGCAACTTTCTTTTTCGATATTACAAAACGGGGTAGTCCATTTTTTATCTCGGAAATGGTTTGACTTCTTGAAGCCATCATGCTGAGCATCAAGGCAATACCTACCAATGCATCCCTACCATAATGCAATTTGGGGTAGATCACACCCCCATTGCCTTCTCCTCCAAACACGGCAGCGACCTCTTTCATTTTTTCCACTACGTTTACTTCCCCTACAGCGGAGGGATGATAGGAATAACCCTGAGATTCGGTGATTATCTTAAGAGCCTGGGTCGAGCTGAGGTTGGAGACAGTAGGACCTCCTATGTGCCGGAGTACATAATCGGCTAAAGCTACAATCGTATACTCTTCACCAAACATGGAACCATCTTCGCAAACAAAAACAAGTCGGTCTACATCCGGATCTACCGCAATCCCCAAGTCAAAGTTTCCACTTCCAACCAAAGATGACAGCTCACTGAGATGAGCGGGCAGGGGTTCCGGATTGTGCGAAAAATTGCCGGAGAGATCATCATTGATCAATTGGTAAGTGCAGCCAAGGGCCTCGAGCAAAGGAGCCACGGAAATGCTTCCTGTACTATTTACGCAATCAACAGCAATGTGGTATCCTTTTTTCCGAACTTCTCCGCCATCCACCAGGTCCAGGGCGAGAATCTTGTCAATATGTCTACTTATAGAGTCCGGAATGCTCTTTCGGCAACCAAGCTTATCTACATCGACGAATTCAAAATTCGATGTATCGAGATTATCCAGGATTTCTGCACCTGCCGCCTTTGAAATGCACTCTCCTTTGTGATTCAAAAACTTAAGTGCGTTCCATTGCCTGGGATTATGACTCGCTGTAATAATAATCCCTCCTGAGGCCTTTTCCAGAATTACTGCCATTTCCACTGTTGGGGTGGTTGAAAGATGAAGGTCGATGACATCGATGCCGCATCCCAACAATGTCTGGACTGCCAATTCGTAGACCATTGGTCCGGAGATTCTGGCATCCCTGCCTATCACTACCGTTGGTTTTCCTTTTGCTTGAGATAAGATCCATTTACCAAATCCGGCACAGCACTGGACGATATCAATCGGAGTCAGGTTTTGTCCTGTTTCCCCACCAATTGTTCCCCTTATTCCCGATATAGATTTTATTAAAGTCATATCTGCACTACTATTGCAAAATCATGGACACCAAAGGTAAAGATTTAGCCCCGATACTTCTACCTTTGGTCGTATGCTTGAGCAAATTCTAGAATGGGATCAGTCGCTGTTTTTTGTGATTAATCACATGGATTCCAGCTGGTTGGATAGTTTTTTACCATACTACAGACACAAGTTGTTTTGGGCTCCATTGTATGTTTTTCTTCTGTCTTTTATCATCATAAATTTTCCCAAGAACAATTACCAAATCATTGGATTTATTCTACTTACGCTAGCTATATCAGATTCGCTTAGTTCACATCTCATCAAAAAAACAGTAAAAAGACCAAGACCTTGCAATGAGATCCGAATCATGAATCAAGTGGTAAACAGAGTGCGATGTGGCGGAGGGTATAGCTTCACATCCTCGCATGCCACCAATCATTCAGCACTTGCTTTTTTCATTTTTTTTCTATTTAAGAGATATGCATCGCGATGGAGGCTGTCATTTGTCATATGGGCGGTTAGTATCGGTGTTGCTCAGATCTATGTCGGTGTACATTACCCGGTTGATGTCATAGTTGGTCTTTCTTTGGGTGCCCTCATTGGTTTTCTTGTAAGTAAGGGATATGAGTATTTTTTTGAAATTCCTTAAAGGAAAGAGGTGGAGGGAGTAACTCCTTATATAGTAAGATTTGTTGACAAAGAAACGAATTCAAATGAATCAAGTTGAGCCAGAAAAAATCGGAGGGTCTGTCTGATGCCTCAAGAGATCGTCAAAGGATTCCCGTTCTCTGATTAAATAATCTTTCCCTTCGTGTATCATTACCTCAGCAGTCCGGCACCTGGAATTGTAATTTGATGACATTTGAAAACTATATGCACCCGCATTCTTAAAGGCAATAACATCACCAACGGATACCTGGTGGAGAAGACGGTTCCATGCGAAAGTATCGGTTTCGCAGATATATCCTACGACTGCATAGTACTTTTTTTCGCCCTCCGTATTGCTGAGATTTACAATGTCGTGATAAGCATCGTAAAACATAGGACGAATCAGGTGATTAAATCCGGTATTTAAGCCTGCAAATAAATTGGAAGGAGTTTGTTTGATTACATTCGTTTCTGCCATAAAAAAACCACATTCGGAGACAAGAAACTTTCCGGGTTCAAAAATAAGCTGCAGGTCGGATCCCCTTGATTTACAAAAGGAATTAAATTTGCGACTCATTTCCCGACCGAATAGTTTGGTATTTGTTTCGACATCGCCTTCCTTATATTTTACTTTGAAACCACTCCCAAAATCTATATATTTAAGATCATTAAAGTGCTGTGCGACATTAAATAATATGTCGGTTGCCTGCAGGAAAACGTTTATATCCAAAATGTCGGAGCCTGTATGCATATGGATGCCCTCGACATACAACTTGTATTTTTCGATAATTTTTAAAATCCGGGGCAACTGGTGAATGGAAATTCCAAACTTCGAATCAATATGACCTGTTGAGATTTTTTTATTCCCACCTGCCATGATGTGCGGATTAATGCGGATGCAAATGGGTGTGTCTAGCTGATCTTCTCCAAAGTGAATGAGGGTCTCCAGGTTGTCAATATTTATTTTAACACCTAAATCCATCGCCTCCTTGTACTCGGAGTATGCCACTGCACTTGGAGTAAAAATAATCTGATCTGGAGAAAATCCTGCTAGAAGAGCAAGTCTGATTTCTCCCTTCGAAACAGTATCGATATTAGATCCCAGGGACCGGATAAAACGTAAAATCGAAATGTTGCTCAATGCCTTGCAGGCATAATTTATTGACAGATTTTTTACATCGAAGGAGTCAACCAGTTTATGATACTGCCGTTGGATGATCGACGTATCATACAGATACAATGGAAGACCATATTTCTCTCCCAACTCGAGCATGGAAATGCCCTGGATAAAATATTTGCCATCGACCAATTGCATATGTCAGACTGATATTTAAAATCAGAAATGGGCAAAGATACTTTTCTGACTAGAATTCGATCATGGAATGGTCAGTGCAACTTGACAAGACTTCGAGCCTGATTGATATTGCGATCCCGGTACTGTATGTAGTAAACACCCGGGCTGTATCTGGCTGCATTCCATGTGACTTTTTGCTGTCCCTTTGGAAATACACCGTTTGCCAAAAGCTCCACAACTCTTCCATGTTGGTCATGCACCTCTATGCGAAGGTGATTGGAATCCGATCGAAAATCGACAGTGACCTGTTCTGTAAATGGATTCGGGTATGCCTCGATAAAACTGAGACCCGCGCTAAGATTTCCTTCATGTAGGGAGGTGCTGAGGCAAGCCACATCATCAATGATGGGTGGCAAATCACCTGTGACGGTGAGGGTAGAATGCAAGGCATTTTCATCTATGCAAAACCAATTTTTCAGCAACGTTCCGTAAATGCTCCGGAAATCATATTGCATTTCTAAATTGTTGCTGGCATCTGCTTGTTCGGGAATCACCGGGTTATCACCGTAAAGACCTCCGTTGACGTGTTTGCCAAATACAAACATCGGCGCGGCTGCCCCGTGGTCTGTTCCCAAGCTGGCATTCGAGATAATCCTCCGACCGAACTCCGAAAACGTTGCCCCCATCACACGATCTTCGATTTGGAGGTCTTTCAAGTCTTTAGTGAAGGCCAAAACGGCATCGCCCAACTCTTTGAGTAGATTGGCATGCTCTCCCTTAGTATGATCACCGGCTACTACTTGCGAATCATGGGTATCAAATCCATGGATACTCACCATATAGAGTCGGGTCTGAAGTCCGCCTGCAATGAGGCGGGCTACGATCTTGAGCTGCTCTCCCAACTTTGTATCGGGGTATTCGCGCTGCTGGGTGACTCTTGTGGCTGCATTTTTAATCACCTCTCCGTAAACTTGCGATTGTTTTGACACCAACCGGACAAATTTTAGTTTATCCCCCGCTTTTGTATCCGGTGTGGGTTCATCCACGTCGTTTACCAGCTTATAAAACCACTCTGGATCTGCGACTACCATCCCCATGCCTGTTACGGGCCCCTGAAATGCAACGGAAAGACTATAACCAATTTCAATCGCTAGCGGGTCTGGTGCATCGGCATTGGGGTAGTCAACCGGATAGTTGGGATATTCGTCGTTGAGATATCTACCGAGCCAACCCGTCGGTAGCACCTCATCATGTCCGGCTGCAGTCATCCAAATATCGGTGGAACGAAAGTGTGAATAGTTTTGGTTGGGATACCCAACATTTTGTATGATTCCCAGATTACCGTCGTTGTACAGGGATCTAAATCCATCGAGAGCTGGATGAAGCTTGACACTGCTCAGCCCATCGAGACCTAGTAGGCTGTTTTCCGGTAATATCACATCTGGTCTCACATTGGAAAGCCGATCAAACTGATCGAGTGGTACCACCGTGTTTAATCCGTCGTTTCCGCCACCAAGATAAATCAGCACCAGAACACGATCAGTTTCTTCCAGATCTTCATAGAGCGCCCTCATCAGAGGAGAGCGAGCAAAGGCCGTCATTCCAGAACCATTCATCATAGCTGGTATGATTGCCGTTCGCGTAGCGTGTTTTAAAAATTTTCGACGTCTCATTACGCTCCGTTTTTAGAAAAGGTGATATTCTGATAATTGCATCATATGTTGAAAAAGCACTTTAAGGCGAACCTCGACAGTCATTTTTTTCATTTCATTGCCCTGGTCATTCTGATATTCCTGCCAACTGGTGGTCCAATATGAAGGATTCTGCTGCCCGGATAACAGGATATCCATGAATCTCTTCTTTACGGTGTCGCTGATGGGATGACCGAGGTGCAGGTCAATCAGTTCGTCAATCAGTTCTTGTGGATCACCGGGTTTTTCCAGCGATTCAACATGACTGATCAGATCAATGTTTGTGCGTAGATCCCTTGACCAAAATCCCCAGAATATAAATGCATCTGTCATAGATGCTCGGCGGAGGATTGTATTGGTCGTGATCCAGCTCTTGTCGTATTGTGGATATTGATAAAAAGCTGGAAAACCAGCTACATTCGGGGGGTCCAGTACTTCTAGTCCAAGATTGTTCATGCTCCACAACATACTTTGCCGGATCAATTTCTGCTGGACTAAACCGGATCCTTCAGGCATCCGCACATCCCCCGTACGCCAGAATCCCACGAGAAAATCGAGTGGTGTCTTGATCATGGCTCCGTGGTTTCCGGGATCAAAGAAGTGGGCACTGGAAAATAATGTATGTAGGACCGGCATTATCTGATAGTCAGAATCTCTAAAGATTTGTGCGAGGGGTTTAATCACTTCTTCTTCCGTCACCTCATCGATATCTGAAAAAACAAAAAAGCGATAGAGCTTACGTACGATGAAATTGGCAACCTCATTTTGCGCAAAAATCAAATCCATAAGGTCATCCAATTCTTGTGCTCCTTCCATCCCCGCTCTGCCGCGAATCACAGCATTCCCATAAAATGAGGAGAATTGTTTATCGGTAATGTCGTGCCAATAGGGTTTGTACAAATATCTACCATTCTCATCCCATTTAATCGAATGCCCAGTTAAAACCTTGGCTGCGGCCTGCACATCAGACTCTGTAAACTTTGCCTCAGGTCCTTTGCCGACACAAAACAGCTCCTGCAATTCACGGGCATAATTCTCATCTGGAGCTTCCTTTCGATTGTGAGCACCATTGAGATAAAGCAACATATGCGGATCAACTGTCACTTTTTTGACCATAGTCTTAAAACTGCCAAAAGCATACTCACGCAGAAGATTAAAATGATCATAGGTCATACTGGGCCAAAAGACCTCCCATGATTGGGTGGCCAGGTGATTATGCCAGAAAAAGATCATCTTTTCGTGTAAAGTGGGAGCGTGATCAAGCATGCTATTTATCCACCAGCACTTGAGAGATACCACCCGTGCACTTGTGATCTCAGACTCACCTCGCTTCCGGTCGTTTATCCACGTTTCACCAAGTGGCACATTGGGATCTATCAACTCATCCCCATTATAATCGTTGACTGGTGGGGGAGGTGCTTCATTTTCTTGCAGTAGCTTTTGCAAAGACTCTTCCAATGACAGGTCCTTAAATAGTGACCATGCATCTTTGCTTATCCCAAACATGGTCCTTCGAAGCAGGTGTCGTTTTTCTCGATCAGTCCAGGGTCCCGTATGAGGTTCGACACCTGTATTGAGTCTCCCTCGTTTTGCTAGAACTGCCGGGTTGTAATCAAGGTCATTTTTCATCTACAATGGGTTAGACATCAAGAAATTTGAAATAGAGTGAGCGCCAATACAAATCATTGTGGGGATTGGGATTAAACTTCCCCAGAACGCATGTACAGACCAATTATAATCTATTCGTTTTTCAAATCCAAAATTTGTACCTAAAATTGCGCTCACAAAAAGAAACAAGGAGAAAACGAACAATGTCCCATATTTATGATTCCGCCAAGAGATCATTCGTGCCCGGGGATTTGTAAATACTAGAAAAAAAATCAAGGAAATGAGAGCGAAAATTGCTGCTGGAAATTGGAAGATGAATAAAACACTGTCTGAAGCTCAGGCACTTACTAGTGAATTGACTGGGATAAACATCCCTGATAACACGGAGGTGATATTGGGTGTGCCGTTCGTGTTTTTGAGGGACGTGGTGCAGATTACGGGCGATTCGGCGATCAAAGTGGCTGCCCAGAATTGTCATCAGGAGAAATCCGGTGCCTATACCGGTGAGGTATCAGCGGCGATGCTCGCATCTCTTGGAATAGACTATGTGATCGTGGGGCACTCAGAGCGACGTTCTTATTTTAGAGAAACGGATCCGATTCTGGCACAGAAAGTCAATGCGGCCCTGTCTCAGGAATTAAAAGTCATATTTTGCTGCGGAGAATCCCTCGACATCCGTGAGGCCGGTGAACATATTTCGTTTGTGTCCCGGCAATTGCAAAATGGCCTTTTTCATCTCGATGGAGATCAAATAAAGAACATCATCCTTGCATATGAACCCATTTGGGCCATAGGGACGGGGGTAACCGCTTCGGAAGATCAGGCTCAGGAAATGCATCGAGAGATCAGGACGCTTTGCGCGGAAAGATATGGCGATGAGGTTGCAAATGCCTTGCCGATATTGTATGGTGGTAGTGTGAAACCCGGGAATGCTTCGGGTTTGTTCAATCAAGAGGATGTAGATGGTGGTTTAGTCGGAGGGGCATCACTCAATGCCGCGGATTTTGCCGCCATAATCCGGGCTTAAAAGAAAGGACCTCATGAGGATTTATTTTGTCAGATCCCTTAGGATCAAACTTGGCAACTCCACGTTGAGGATAGTGATCGTTCCAAAGGTCCCGTCCGATCGCTGAAACTGTTGGTATTTTTTAGCACCTGGCATCGCCTTTTCCACATGCCGTACCTGACGGCACGAAAAACTACTTACGACAAGATGATCAGCCACTGGCCAGCCCAAATTTGTAGAGTGAGGTCACTCCGTGACCATGTGAATTTGTTTTCACTGAGATTAAAACTGCAAAGACATATTACAAAAATATATTATATTTGATTGGGTTATTCCTAAAATCCAATGTCGAGCATCATAACCAAAAGGTTTATAGCATGTCACGACCGACTTAAGCAGAAGCGTGTGGTCAGGTCTAGTAGACAATTTGCAATTGCGCTGGACTATCAGCCCCAAAACTTAAGCGAAATATTAAATGGTAGGAGGGAAGCTCCTGTAAAACTGATTCACAGCGCTGTTTCTGTTTTTGGATTTTCTCCCAAATATCTCTTTACCGGTGAAGGGAGTATGTTTTTGCTGGATAATCGCATTGAATCTGAGGTTCAGACGACAAAGGAAGAGTGTAAACAAACAATCCTTCACGTGCCTACTTCCACTCAAAATGGATACCCAAGGGAGCCAAATCTGTTAGTTCCGGGTGAATTGCCGGAATACCACCTGCCAATGATTGATTTTGGTCAGGGCATCTTCCAGTCATTTGATATTAAGAGCGACAGCATGTACCCTTTACTTCGGGAGGGTGATATTCTAATTAGTAAAAAACTGGATCCTGCGGAGTGGATAAGCAAGGTGAAGAATCGCTGTGTTTATGTTATTGTTACAGAGGATAACATCTTTGTCAAAAGAGTGGTCAATGGTCTGGCAAAACACCGGCACGTGGAACTTTTATCTGACAATATCTTTTACAAAAGTATGCGGGTCAATGTGAGGGAAATTAAGGAACTATGGTATCCGATGGCAAAACTTGGCAAATTTGAGCATGAAATGATTGCCTCAAATAGTCGCGGAAATGCACAGTCGGAAATACTGTATGAACTGAAAAACATGTTGACGAGGCAATCATCCGTATTGAGTGAGATATCGGGAAATTTAAAAAGTACAGTAGTGTGATTCTATCGATCGAAGGCACAGTTGTTTTTCAACAGTTGTCTACAGGGATGTGGGGAATCGAGGGCAAGGATGGTCAGAATTACCTGCCTATCAATATGCCAGACCAGCTCAAGATCGAGGGAGCCAGCATCCGGGTTGTGGTGAGGGAAAGTCACATGGATTCAGTCTTTATGTGGGGAACACCTGTGGAGATTCTTTCCTTTCATACCATACCTAAGTTTTAGTTTGGAGTGATCGTTATCGATCTCGATTGTCTTTTCGAGAGGTCCACCAGCCTAGAGAATTGCTAGAACCTGTGATTTTTCTTCCCTCCTTTGAGCGTAGTGATGCCGCCAAGATAGCTGCTGCCTCTGCTCGTGATTTATTCCATCTGATATAAGAATCGACAGAAAAATTCTTGCTCAGATAATGAGTGGTGTAGGTACCATTGACAAAGTGGGGATGATCCAATATAAATCTCCCAACAGGAAGTGTGGTTGACACGCCTGAAATTATAAAATTGTTGAGAGCTTTCTTTAGCCGGTGAATACACTCAGACCTGGATGGTGCCCATACGATGAGTTTTGCGAGCATGGGATCGTAGTAGACCGGGATTCGATACCCTTGGGTTATTCCCGAATCCAATCGAATACCAGCACCCTCGGGTTCCTGATAGTGAGCTACCGTACCTACGGCTGGTTTGAAATCGTCAAGGATATCTTCAGCATAGACCCGGAGCTCTATGGCGTGTCCTGCAGTGCTAATATCCTCCTGAGAAAGGGGTAGACCCAGTCCGTTAGCAACCTCAATTTGCCACTGCACAAGATCAATACCTGTGACCGATTCAGTTACAGGATGCTCAACCTGCAACCGGGTATTCATCTCCAGGAAATAGAAATTCTCTTGATGATCGACCAAAAATTCTACTGTTCCTGCTCCTCGATAGGTGCACGCTTTGGCGATACTAACGGCTGCATTGGTGATCTTCTCTCGCAGCCCGGCGCTCAGTGAGGGAGCCGGTGATTCTTCAATCACTTTCTGATATCTTCTTTGCACGGAACAATCCCGCTCGAACAGATGGACCACATTGCCGTTTCCGTCTCCAAAGACTTGTATCTCGATATGCTTCGGGGTTTCCACATACTTTTCTACGAATATCCTGGAATCATCAAAACTTTGAACGGCCTCATTCCGTGCAGCTTGAAAGTGATCATCAAAGTCCGAATCGCGCAAAATGACACGCATCCCTTTGCCGCCACCACCACCTGCTGCTTTCAAAAGC
Organism: Saprospiraceae bacterium; assembly: GCA_965222645.1. GTDB lineage: Bacteria > Bacteroidota > Bacteroidia > Chitinophagales > Saprospiraceae > JABDMH01. The sequence continues at coordinate 138,938 of OZ244968.1, forward strand.
ACCGGAAATCCCACCTCAGTTGCGAATTTGCGAGCTTCAGGTATCTCGGAGAGCGGTTCTTCTGTACCGGGTACGAGTGGTATCTGACACTGCTGAGCGAGCTCCTTGGCAGCGAGTTTATCACCCATAAGTCTGATAGTTGCGGCTGTGGGGCCTATAAAGCAACGTCCGATTCCTTCAACGGCCTCGGCGAACAGTGGATTTTCACTTAAGAAGCCATATCCCGGATGGACGGCATCACATTTTGATTCTGTCATTACCTCGAGGATCCTTTCCTGATCGAGGTACGATTGCAAGGATGGTGAAGCACCAATGTGGTAACTTTCGTCAGCTGCAAAGCGATGTGGAGCCTCTTCGTCTGCGTCGGAAAAAACTGACACGGTCTGAATTCCCATTCTTCGTGCCGTTTTTGCAATCCGTATGGCGATCTCTCCACGATTGGCAATTAGTAACTTAGATATCATCTCTGAGATTAGACCAGCAATATAAAAAAACAGCAAAAAGTGATTTTTTACTCACCTTTGACCGGCCGATGACAAATCAAGAAAAACGTAAAGGGTATTACAATCGGGTTGCAGGCCGTCATGAAAAGATGCGAAGGCGAAATCGATTCTATTACCAATGTATCGAGCGTCTGGTCGGCAGGGTGGTAAGGCAGGGATCCCACGTGCTGGAAATCGGTTGTGCAACAGGAGATCTCTTGGCTTCACTCAAACCCGGTAAAGGTTATGGGATTGATTTTTCGCAAAACATGGTTGACATTGCCCAAAAGAAATATCCTGAGTTTCAGTTTATTTGTGCCAGTGCTGAATCGTATAGTTTTGAATATGAGCTAGACTATATAGTCATCTCCGACCTACTGAGTACACTTTGGGACATTCAGGCCATGTTTAGACAATTGCGGCAGCATGTGCATAAGGATACCAAAGTCGTGATCACTTCACACAGTTATCTGTGGGAGCCTGTACTGAGAATAGGAGAAATATTGGGACTGAAACCAAAGAGACCGAAGGCAAGTTGGCTTACGATCCGAGATATTCAGAACCTTTTATACCTGGAGGGATTTGAAATGATCAAGGCCGAAAGGAAAGTACTGCTACCGTTCTATGTGCCTGTCTTACACTCGCTGTTTAATAAGTTTGTGGCAAATCTTCCGTTGATCAACCGATTGGGGTTGATCAATGTGATTTCAGCCCGTCCAGTGGGATACCCCAGACAAGAATATTCAGTGAGTATAGTAGTGCCCGCCCGAAATGAAGCCGGAAATATTGAGTCGGCAATCACACGCACTCCGAATTTTGGAACTTTTCAAGAATTCATTTTTGTCGAAGGACATTCCCAGGATGAGACCTTTGAAGAGATCCTGAGAATCAAGAAGAAATACACAGGTAAGAAAATAGAAGTGTTGAGGCAATCGGGAGTGGGAAAGGGAAATGCAGTACGGGAGGCCTTTGACATGGCAACAGGGGATGTACTTATGATCTTGGATGCTGATCTCACTACTCCTCCGGAAGATATGCCTAAGTTTTATGAGGCAATCGCCCGGAATAAGGGTGAATTCATAAATGGATGCAGGCTGGTTTATCCGATGGAAAAACAGGCAATGCGTTTTCTAAATTTCCTCGCCAACTTATTTTTCGGACTGTTTTTTTCTCATCTTCTTGGGCAGCCGCTTAAAGACACTTTGTGCGGCACAAAAGTTCTTTTCAGAAAAGATTATAAAAAAATCGAAGCCAATAGACATTACTTTGGAGATTTTGATCCCTTTGGAGACTTCGATTTACTTTTTGGAGCAGCAAAACTAAACCTGAAGATTGTAGAGATCATAGTCAGATATAAGGACAGGTCATACGGCACCACACAGATAAGTCGCTTCCGTCATGGGTGGCTGCTGATAAAAATGTGTTTATTTGCAGCAAGGAAAGTTAAATTTGTTTCTTAGAACAGTTCAGAATGGTTTTACATTTCCAGGTCAAATATTTTTAAAGTGATTAAAACAGGCTTTTATCGGTGTATTGTCCCAACTGGATTTAGCTCGGTGACCAAGAGGCATTTCCCCAATAATCGATTTTGCTTCTTTCCAACTCCTTTGAATTTTTCCCAATGAATTTTTAAGATTTGTCGATGTCGTTTGAAAGGATTGGAGAAAGATTTTCGGTAGCACTTTATATTCTTGTTCTACCCCTTCTATTCCTGGTGGGTTATTTATATCTCTTTGCCTTAAATGGTCCTTTTTTCTTGTCCAGAATTGATCCCGATTACGTGTATCTGTTGAATGGGATGAATTGCTCGATTTTGCACTTTGACAGAATCGGTCATTTGGATCATCCCGGCACACCTTTTCAAGTCTTCATTGGCATATGCATTGATTTAATTTATTTCATTTCAGGAAAAGATTCTATTGTTGAAGATGTTCTATTGAGGCCAGAACACTATTTAAAGCTTATATCTCACGTTCTGGCCATTGTCTTTTTTTTTATTGTACTGCATGCGGGGAAAGTCGGAAGGGAAATTGCAGGAGTTCCAGGTGTTTTTCTCCTTCAATCCGGTGCTTTTCTCTCACCCCTCGTTTTTGACCTTTCGATGAGAATGATGCCAGATAGATTTGGTATGATCCTCACGTATTTTCTAATGATTTTCCTTATTCATAAAGGTGCCCAGGGGAAAAGAAATGAGAGATGGCCGGTTTTAATTTCTGGTTTTATTTCGGGCCTGCTGGTTGCTACAAAGGTCATTTTTTTACCTGTATTACTCATTCCCCTGTTTTACCAAAGAAAAAGGATCCTCTGTTTCGTTTCGGCACTGGCAGGATTTTTTATTGGCATCTCACCTATCGTGGATCGATTTAATGATTTTTCAAAATTTATCAGGAAGATTATAGAACATGATGGAATTTATGGATCTGGTGCCAATCAATTGATTGACCTCGATTCATTTATCCACAATGTGGGGTTAATTCTACAGATCAATCCCCTTCTATCACTGACACTGCTTTTGGCAATAATCGCCCTTGTGCGGCGACCCGATAGCATCGGCAAAGTGAAAGGTAGCAAGGGGTTTTATATGGGGTTTATCATAGCCGTTCTTTTCTCTATTGCCATTGTAGCGAAGCATTATAAAAACTATTACCTCATTCCGGTGGTAATTTGCCTTGGTCCGGTATTGTTGATTTTATTTACCCATTATTCCAGGCATAAGATTTACGGTAGGATCATCCTCGCCATTGCGGTTCTTTTTTGCATATTGACGACCTCCAGGGTCTGGAAGAACTCTTTTTCAGTTCGTGAAAAAATGGAAAAAAGAATGGCATTAGTTTCAGAGTTCGATTCTCTTCGCCAGGATCCTCACTATTTACTCGTAAAACCGGAATGGCTTTGGGGCCCATCCAAGGAATATGGATTAATTTTTGGCCTTAGCTATGTGCGACACCGAGATCGCTACAGTCCTGAAATTGATATGCTTTTTCCACGAGTGCTGACTTATGAAGGAATCGAAAAAGAGCTTTTAAAAATGAGAGTTTCAAAGATTCCAAACCATCAACTAAATGATCAAATACCGATTTTGATTTTTGACCAAAATGGAAGGCCTGCACGAGATCAATTAATATATATCGCAGAGCTATTTGATCGCCAACAATTGGATAGCTCTGTCTTGGTCACTGGAGATAAGATTTTTTTTTCGAGAAAATAGGCAGATAGAATGATTGGCCTGCTAAGAAAACACATCTTTAAGCATCCATTGGATTCTCCCCTCCGGACCATGGAGCATTCCGAGCTCATCCGGAAGAAAAAGGCATTATATAAACTGTATCTCCAATGGTATCAGATCTTATTTGATGAACAGCCCGACCATAAGAACCAAACGATCGTAGAGTTGGGATCGGGCGGTGGTTTCCTGAAAGAATTAGCTGGACACGTAATTACATCAGACTACTTACCGTTGACCTCTACCGACCTGATTTTTTCTGCTCTCGAGATGCCCTTCGATCAGCTATCGATTGACGCCATATTTATGATTGACACATTCCACCACCTGCCCGACTGTAGACTTTTTTTAAAGGAGGCAATTCGTGTACTCCGGCCAGGTGGCAAAATAATTATGATCGAACCAGCGAATAGCTGGTGGGGAAGGAATATCTATCAGCGATATCACCATGAGCCATTTGATCCGGAAGGAAAATGGTCTCTTGATGGAAACGGTGGACCGCTGAGCTCTGCAAATGGGGCCCTGCCGTGGATTGTTTTTGAACGAGATCGTTTGATTTTTAATCGCGATTTCAGCTCACTCACGATTGAGAAAATAGAATACCATACACCTTTTCTCTACCTGCTGACAGGTGGTTTGACATTTCATCAAATTATTCCCGACCTTTCCTACGGATTTTTTAGACAATTGGATTCCCTTGTGAGTCGATTGTCAAAGGAATTTTCCATGTTTATGACCATAGTACTACAAAAAGAAATTAGAGAAAATGATTGAGAATAGGGATTTGCAGAATGCATTAAACACGCCGATAGCTATTCCATTAATACCCTTTCGCAACGGTGAGATTGACTATCGTGCCCATCAAAAAAATATCCAGTACCTGATGACGAATAATCATTTAAGTGGTGGACGACCACGGGTCATATGCATTGCCGGCACTAGCCTCATACATCATGTTGATCATAAAGAACAATGTGCTTTGCTGACCTCGACTGCCGAAGTTATGGCAGGAGAGGGGGTGCTGATTTCGGCCATACTGCCCAACCCGATTTCAGGGACAGATTCTCTTATCCTGCAGCAAGCTGCAATGCAAAGGCCACCGGATGCCTACTTGATTATGCCTCTCGGTGGTGTTTATCACAGCGAGGGCCTGTACCAGGGTCTTTCGGCCTTTGCTGAGCGGCATGGGAAGGAATCCGGTGCCCGTTTTCTCTATTATCACAGACAACCCAGGGATGAAGAGCAGGTCATCAGATTGATGACAGATTCGGATTATTTTGTTGGATTGAAGGTGGGTACTTCTACCGATGATGTACCGAGATTGGTGTCTTCTATTAGAAATACAGCTGCCGTGATATGGGGTATTGGAGACCGGAGCAGCTCAGCAGCAAGGCTGGGGACAAAAGGACATACGAGCGGAATCTCAGTGCTTTTTGCCAAGGCAGGAGATATGATCAACAATGCACAAATGGCTGGAAAATACGAAGATGCAGAATCCCTGGAGTCACGTGTAGAGGCGCTGGAAGAACTTCGATTTATGAATGCACGGGCTTACAATTACGCAGCAGTTCTTGAAGCTATGATCCTGAGCGGATTTGCTGATATTGATGGGGGAGAAGGCGGTCCGTTTAATCCCCGTGTACCCGCTGCCGTATCCTCAATGGTGGGTAGGGCCATCGACGGTCTGACAGACCTGCACTGATTCTTTTAATTTCTGTGAAGTTGTCATGTCGACTATCCCCTCAGCATCATTGTACAAAAAAAGTAGTAACTTAACTGAAGAGGATGACTGTAAACTTTTAATCTTTCAAGAAGCAATGAAAAATTATCAGCAAAAAACTATTGACACGAGATCACCACAAAGAGAGTACAAACCCAATTCAGTCTCGGATTATATGACTGAAGCCAAAAAACTCATCACTTTTCATCCTGAGACAGAGATTGCCGAAGTGGTAGAGGTTTTGCTCGAAAATCAAATTACGGGTGCACCAGTGCTCAACGATCAAAAGGAGTTAGTTGGTTTGATTGATGACAAGGATTGCCTGAAGGTTTTATTTGACATTGCTTACCATAACCAACCTGTAGTAAATTCGACAGTTGCTGATTATATGACGAATGTGATGAAAACGGTATCGATCCACACCAATATTGTCGAAATAGCCGATACCTTTTTGCACACTAAATATAAGCGGTTGTTGGTCGTTGATGACAAAGGGAAGTTGCAAGGACAGATAAGCAGACAGGACATTTTACGAGCTATTCGAGATTTCAATTCTGAAAGCAGCTAAAGTAGGGTTCTCCTGTTGAGTTATGCGCTTAAGAGCTGGCAAAGTTAAGCCAGTCAGCTATTTATCCCCATACTCTGACATAGAAGAGTAGGATTTATTTCCCATAGTTTTTAAGAATTCTCAATGATTTTGGATATCGCTTTTGAGGTAATTTACGATGTACCATTCAAAGTAGGGAAGAAGGTTTAACTCGGAGTCACGCACCCGAAAGAGGCATGCTGTCTGTCCCCCTGAGGGAGTCTGGTTTACCGTTAAACCATTGGAGGAAACTTATGGCCCGCTGTACCGATCAGCTAAACAGAGGTATCTGATGAGCTCCATATTTGAACTATTTGTAAATTTGCAACCTTATATTAGTAATTATGCCAATTAAGAAAAAGTACAATGTGACACCTTCTGACATTTTGGAGCTTGAGGAGCCTGGTTCCGGGTACAACCCTCAATTGATCGATGCTGCTCGAAAAGGTGTCAAACGGAAGGATTTTTTGAACTTTGTCAAGCATATTAAGCGATCGGTACAGTCTCTATCAGATATTATTCCAGCCTCCTACAGCAGCTTGAGCAAAAAACAACATTTTGATCTGGAAACCAGCACTAGAATATATGAAATTGCTCAGATTTATGCCATTGGACGGGAAGTCTTCGGAGACATCGATCGTTTTAATGATTGGCTAAATTCAGTTTCAATACCGCTAGGTGGGATTACTCCATTTTCACTTCTGGACACGAGCTTTGGTTTTGATCTTGTGAGAAAAGAGCTGAGTCGAATCGATCACGGAGTCTTTTCATAGGTTCTGAAAATCCGGAAATCTCTTAAGTGCAGCACTGCATGTATTATGCATGTCTTTAGAATAGACCGGGAAAAACGTCGACAAAATGTTCTGACGGGAATGGGTGCATTTCTAAATGGAGGCAGGTGGAATCAACCAGGGCAGCATGTGGTATACACGGCAAGTAGTCGTTCTCTGGCGATTCTGGAAATGTTGGTCCACTTCGATTTAAATAGACATTTCCCTCATGACCGAATTATGGCTGAAATTTACATTCCCGATGAATTAATTCGGAGTTATGAGCCAAAATCCGGAACAGAGTGGAGAAAATTCCCATATCAAATAGCGACGCAAAGAGTCTGGGCGGAACAGAATGATGGAGAGCTTGCCGGGCTGCAGGTACCGTCAGCAATCGTCCCAGAAGAAATGAATCTTCTTATAAACCCAGATCATCCGTCGTTTCATCAATTGAGGGTGGTGCGGATAGCACCCCTGGATTTTGATAGGAGGCTTGCATGAAACCAGACACCTACTTAACATAATATTAATTATAGGAAAAAATGATGCTCGGGAATTCTCGGGGATTAATTTACTGTTACATTATATATCCTCAGAGATATTTCCCTAGTTAATTTCGAGGAATGGACGAAGATTTAAATACATTGCATGAGCGTGCTCAAGCGTGGAAAAGGAAGAATGCTAAGCGATTAGAGAAGTTGAGAAGACAGAAAAACTTAACTCGCAATTGTAGAGATGCTCACATCGAGGTTTTTAGCAACTTGAACTGTTTGGAGTGTGCAAATTGTTGCAAAACTACCGGCCCTATGTTTTTGCAAAAAGATATAGCGAGGCTCGCAAAACTTTTAAGGATTTCTTGCCAGGAGTTTATCCACAGATTTTTGCGTGTTGATGAAGATGGTGATTACGTACTCCAGACAGTACCATGTCCCTTTCTGCTGGAAGATCATCAATGCTCGATCTACGAACAAAGACCTAAAGCCTGTCGAAATTATCCACACACAGATGACCGAGATCAACATAGAATTTTTCACCTGACCTTGAAAAATGCGGAAGTCTGTCCAGGCGTTTTGCAGATTTTGAAAGAGATTATAAATCACGAGTGAGGTTACTCCGGAAAGTGCCAATTTCACAAAATGAGTCAATTTTGGATGAGATTTTCACTTTTTTGAGATCGGCTGATGCCTGTGTATCAGGCGATTGAAGAAAATGAAAATATTCCTGCCTGGCATGCCTCCAGGCAGACAGGGCCAAAAGAGCCATTTTTGATTTGGCAACCTTTTCGGATTTCTATAGACTTTCCAAACTCAATTATCACTTTTTTCAAATCGCTCCGCGGGTCAGTTGAAAAAAAAGTATGCTCATGCTGCATAGTCAATCTTGTAAGTTCTTTGGTTTTTTACACAAGAGAAAACCCTACCTACGATCTTGTTACGTATAGCGTTTAAGACCAACATTTTGTTTTTACCTTGTCTGACCTTCCGGATATAGTACGCCTTCATCTCTGGATTGTTTCTCACCGAGCTTACAGCGCACATATGTAAGATTGTCTTGAGTGTTTTGTTTGCCATGGGATGGACTTTGGTTCTTCCCCTAAGACTCGATCCTGAGCTGAATTCGAAGGGAGCAATACCTGCAAAAGATGCCAATTGCTTGGCATTGCTAAAACGTGTAAATCCCCTGGTGTAGACCAGAAGATATGTCGCCGCAACAAATCCAACGGATTTTACCGAGGTGGCAAGTTCATACTTGACCTTAAGGTCTTCGTTTGATCTGATGGCCTTGAGAATCTTCACCTCTAGAGCTTTTAGTTCCTCTTTCAAAGCTTCTAAACTCTTGCTACAAGCTTGATGAAGGGCTTCCGATTCACTGACTAACCCAACACTTTTGAGCTCCTTAATCGGCTTGCTTAAAGACAGTAGTGAGGTCTGTAGTCTTTCTCTAAGTGACAGATAATCAGATATTTGAAGCAGTGCTTTGTCCATCTGTTCATAGGACTTTGCCTTGTCCTGGTTGCGAAAGGCATAGCTCAGTATGCGTTCAGCATCAATCTCGTCACTTTTTCCCCTTTGGATCCCTCCTGACCACTTTATTTGAACTGGAGTTTCAACCCAGACAAATGCTTCCTTTGATTGAAGATAGGTAACCAATAGCCGATGATAAATACCGGTGTTTTCCAAACAGATCAAAGTACTGTTCATTTTCAGCCCCTGCTTCTTCATCCAATTATACAGTTTATCGAATCCACCTAAATTGTTGGCAAAGCAGGCTTTTCTCACGCTTCGATCAGCTGTATTCTCGCCCAAGGCTAGATCTATTTTCCTTTTCGATACATCGATGCCCATAATTGAGTCCCATTTCATTTTAATACCTTTAATTGTTTAGAAATTAGCCAAATGTCTAAGCATACATCTGCGGTCTAATTCCCTGATAATAGGCCTTGGTGCCTCAATTTCTATCTGGACTCTGGATGTAAGATTCACTGAAGGACTAAATCCGAAAATAGGTCCTTAACCTTTGAGTAAGCTCTAGGTCCCTTCAGTGAAGCTTAGACATTCGACGATCGCAAGATCACAACTTTTTTGCTGATGCAAGTCTAAGGGAGTAGGCTCACTAGTTCACCCCCGGCGATCATTTTTAGGTTTTTCCTACCTTGGCTACCTTATATAGACCACAATAAAATGACTGTATCAGAACCTATTATCAATCGAATTGCGGTACACCATATAGGTGATAAATCACTAGGTGAGGACCTCGTATTGGGAAGGGCCCTATTGAATCCCGATACGGAGGAATTGGCCATGCTGCATCGTTTTTTTCTGGATCACTTTAAAAGCCAGGAGTTTTTCAATTTTAAAGGAGCACCTGATGTCACACCCGGGTCCAGACTTAGGACACTTGTAAACAGGGTTTTTGATGACCCGGAGAATCTACACGCCCATTCCTGTGAGATCGCTCGAATGCTATTCGCTTTTACAGAATCGGAGTTTATTTCTTCTGGCGTCCTTTTGATCTGCGATATAAGCGATGTTTTGTGTAATGACGAATTGACAGATGCCGTCGGAATCTATTTTTGTCCGGTCGGGGATACCTTCTTTACTGCCCGGGATCTACATCAGAAGCCTGTTTTGCAATTCCTCCAGGGGACTTATTTGGGCCGTCAGGAAATGGCTTGCCTCATCTACAATACGGACGGAGAGAATGGTTTTAAAATTGATGTGATCGATAAATCAAAAAAAAGCAGAGACGGTCAATTTTGGAAAGACCACTTCCTGCAATTGTCACCTGCTGAAGATGATTTTTATTTTACATCGCAGGTGATGGGTATGACAAAGGCCTTTGTAGAAAATCAAATGCCGATCGAATTTGAAACGGAAAAGAAGGATCAATGGAATTATCTCGATAGATCACTTGATTACTTTAAAACGCAAGATCATTACTCGGAAAAGGATTTTGCCGATCATGTATTTAAGGACTTTGATGTGGTGGAGGCATTTGGAGATTATCAGGAAAAGTACCAGAACACACATAATTTGGCCTTGTCACCAGATTTTGATGTGGATCAGTACGCCGTTAAGAAGCAGGCCCGGCATTTTAAAAGTGTACTAAAACTGGACCGCAATTTTCACGTGTATATCCATGGTGACCGGTCAAAAATCGAAAAAGGACAAGATGAACAAGGGAGAAAATTTTACCGTTTATTTTACGACCACGAATTCTGACCGGGATTTCCGTGCTGATTTTATCCCGTCCTTAACTCAGATAAGTCTCCAGAATTTCGACAACTGCATCTGAAGTGAGTCCCAGGCTTTCATAAATCTCCTGATAGGGTGCACTGATTCCAAACTGATCAATACTGAGGATATGCCCCTCCTCTCCTACCCACCGGTGCCACCCCATCGAAGATCCGGCTTCGATCGATATGCGGCGCTTGACAGAAGATGGGAGGATCTCGTCCCGATATTCCTGACTTTGCATCTCAAAGAGCTCCCAGCTTGGCATGCTCACCACCCGGACATCTGCTCGGCCTGCCAATTGCGTCTTGGCTTCAAGTGCAACCTGAATCTCGCTCCCTGTGGCCATAATAATTGCGTCTGGCGTATCTCCAGCTTCCGGGGAAAGTATGTACGCTCCTTTCTCCAAATGGCACTCAATTCCCAATTTAACCAGATCAATGACGGGAAGCTTTTGCCTGCTCAGGGCCAGGAGGGTTGGTCCTGATTTGTTTTCGATCGCATATTTCCAGGCGTGGACTGTTTCGTTGGCGTCCGCTGGTCTGATCACTGTAAGACCGGGCATGGCTCGGAGGGAGGCCAGATGTTCGATGGGTTGATGGGTTGGTCCATCTTCTCCCAGGCCGACACTATCGTGGGTCATTACGTAAATAACGGGTAGTTCCATTAATGCGGCCAGGCGGATCGCGGCTCTTGCATAATCCGTAAAAACGAAAAAAGTCGAAGCATAAGGTCTGATGCCACCATGAAGGGCCATTCCGCTGCAAGCAGCGCACATGGCCATCTCCCTCACACCCCAGGCGATATTACGACCGGCATAGTTCTTACTGGAGAAATGAGGTTCATCTTTTAGCCCTGTCTTCGTCGATGGTTCGAGGTCTGCGCTGCCACCCATCAACCAGGGTAAATTTTCCTTTATGCTGTTAAGTACAGCACCGTTGACTGCACGCGTCGCCACCGGCCCATCTGTCACCTGATAAGTCGGTAAGAGTTCTGCCCAGTCTGCGGGTACATCCTGATGATAGGAGTCCTGCAGAACCTGCCAATCCTTTGCATGCTCGCTTTCATAGCGCCGTTTCAGCTCATTCCATTCTTCGTAGGAGTTGCTGTTCTTGCGATTTTTCATATGATCTAAAACACCGGATGGAACAAAAAACGGCTCATGGGAAGGCCACCCATAAGCATCTTTCGTTTTTTTCACTTCCTCCTCTCCTAGTGGCGAACCATGTGCGGATGCACTACCTTGCTTGTTTGGTGAACCATATCCAATGTGTGTGCGTATGATCACCATTGAGGGTTTGTCCCCTATTCGCTTCGCTTCATTGATTGCATTTTCGATCTTATCGAGGTCGTTTGCAGAGTCACCAATATTGATTACATGCCAGCCATACGACAAAAAACGTTGTTCGACATTTTCGGAGTAGGCGAGTTTTGTATCACCCTCTATAGTGATCCTATTGTCATCATAGATAAAGATCAGTTTACCCAGTCCCAAGTGCCCGGCGAGCGATGCAGCTTCGTGTGAGGCTCCCTCCATTAGGTCCCCATCACTGCAGATCACATATGTATGGTGATCGATGAGTTTGCCTCCCGGCCGATTAAACCTGGCAGCGAGATGAGCTTCCGCCATAGCCATACCTACTGCAGTCATAACACCTTGTCCCAGCGGTCCGGTGGTCATTTCGACTCCCGGAGTGATCCCATGCTCAGGATGTCCCGGCGTTTTGCTGTTCATTTGCCTAAAGTTTTTGAGGTCGCTTAGGGACAAATCATAACCTGTGAGATAGAGCATGCTGTATATTAGCATGGAGGCATGACCATTAGAGAGAATAAATCGATCCCGGTTTATCCAATCCGGATCCTGCGGGTTGTAATTCATTATTCGCTTCCAAAGCACATATGTGACCGGCGCAAGAGCCATTGGTGCACCAGGGTGACCACTGTTGGCTTTTTGCACTCCATCCATGGAAAGTACTCTAATGCTGTCTACAGCGAGTTTAATGATATCGTCCTTTTGCATCTATCAGTCCTTAAAAATTGAAAGCAGCAAAAGTATCTGAATTTCGCGGGTTTAGCAAGGCTCCTATCTCAAAGGAGTGGCATCTAAAGATTCAGACCGGATCTTATATTTTGATGACTTTTCCTTTTCGAAATAAATAGAAAGCAAAAAGCCATATAAACAGGGTGTAGGTGAGGGCCTGGAAGAATGATCCAAAATAATTACCAAGAAATTCTTGAAAGATTCTTTGATATATCCATCCATAAGGATTCGTATCTCCTATCCTCACCAGAAAAACCGTTTTAATTATGAGACCGGCCAATACGTAAGAAATCAATGGATTTCTTCCAAAGACTTCAAATATAAAAGACCACTTTTTTCGACCTTTCATGTCGATCACCCAAATTAGTATTGCAAGAAAAACCATCGCAAGTCCACCTGCAAAGAGAACATAAGAACTGGACCAAATGGGTTTATTGATTGGAAATCCGATCAAATGCCACATATAACCAAAGAGTATACCGGTGAGCCCGAACAGAAAAAGTTTTTTTACGCGGCTGTGATTTTCATTCTTTCGTTGCAGCATCATCCCACACAAATATCCAACCATTGCAGTACCTATAGCTGGAATTGTTGAAAGCAATCCCTCGGGATCAAATGGAATTCCATATCCGTGATAAATGTGGTTCTCCCCAAAAAGTGACAGATCGATTTTCCTGACCAGATTGTTTTCCAGGGACAATGGAGATTCCAAATCTCCAAGAAGAAGGAGTCTCCAGTAGCTAAATAATATTATGAGAAGAGCCACCCATAAATATCGTTTATTCAAAAGCAGAACAAGTACTGAAGCGCCACCATATGCCAAAGCAATACGTTGCAATACTCCGAAATATCGAAGTTCTGCCAGCGATTTATTGAAAAACGGGTACCAATTGAGAAGCAGGCCAATGATAAAGATCAAAACTGTGCGCTTGATGACCTTTTTCCAAAGTAAAGATTTTAACTCAAACTTTCTAAAAGAAAAGGACATCGATAGTCCAACAATGAATATAAAGAATGGAAAGACCAAGTCAGTGGAGTGCATCCGTTCCAAGGAGCATGTCGCAAGGGAGAATAGACGTATTGCCATGAACCAGGTGTGTTCACAATAATCATGAAAAAAATTGTGGCTCCTCTCAATACATCGATAGACAGTAATCTCTTACTCAAAGTCATATTGATCTAAAAAAAAGAGGGACATAAGGTCCCTCCAAATTAAAATTTTTAAAAAGAATTTTTTCATTACGACTTCCTAGGTCGTCCTCTTTTTCTGGCAGCCGGTTTAGCTGCGGTAGTGGATTTTCTAGGCCGTCCTCTTTTTCTGGCAGCCGGTTTAGCAGCGGTAGTGGATTTTCTAGGCCGTCCTCTTTTTCTGGCAGCCGGTTTAGCAGCGGTAGTGGATTTTCTAGGTCGTCCTCTTTTTCTGGCAGCCGGTTTAGCTGCAGTAGTGGATTTTCTAGGCCGTCCTCTTTTTTTGGCAGCCGGTTTAGCTGCGGTAGTGGATTTTCTAGGTCGTCCTCTTTTTCTGGCAGCCGGTTTAGCTGCAGTAGTGGATTTTCTAGGCCGTCCTCTTTTTTTGGCAGCCGGTTTAGCTGCGGTAGTGGATTTTCTAGGTCGTCCTCTTTTTTTGGCAGCCGGTTTAGCAGCGGTAGTGGATTTTCTAGGTCGTCCTCTTTTTTTGGCAGCCGGTTTAGCAGCGGTAGTGGATTTTCTAGGTCGTCCTCTTTTTCTGGCAGCCGGTTTAGCTGCGGTAGTGGATTTTCTAGGTCGTCCTCTTTTTCTAGCAGCCGGTTTAGCAGCGGTAGTGGATTTTCTAGGCCGTCCTCTTTTTCTGGCAGCCGGTTTAGCAGCGGTAGTGGATTTTCTAGGTCGTCCTCTTTTTCTGGCAGCCGGTTTAGCAGCGGTAGTGGATTTTCTAGGTCGTCCTCTTTTTCTGGCAGCCGGTTTAGCAGCGGTAGTGGATTTTCTAGGTCGTCCTCTTTTTTTGGCAGGTGCTGCTTTTTTGGCAGCAGCTTTTTCTGCTTTTTTGGCAGCGGTCAACTTCGTTCTCAGGCTTTTTAAAGTGGCCCTCAACTTCGATTTCTGTTTTTCCAGTTTCAGCACTTCAGATTTTCCAGAATTAATTCTGCGCTGAATCTCTTTGGATGATAATCTCGCCATTGTTTGTTAAATAAATTTAGTTTAAAAATTTGCTCGCAAAGTTAACATCTTTTCAATTTTTTTTTTGCAAACAGGGGAAAAAGTGCAGAAATATTGCTAAAATCCCCGCATTTTGTATGCAAAAATGGTTCCATATGTCAAAATGAGGATAAAATGTCAAAAAATTGTTGCTTTTTATCGATTTTGAATGGGGCAGCAACAAAAAATAATTGAGGAACGGAAATACCCTTTTTACCTTCCTTTTCAGGGAGACAAAACCCTTTGGTTTTTAATTTGTCTTACAAAATTACTTTAAGCTCATGTCAAGTATAACTTTAGCTACTCATTGGTAGGTGGCATTTAAATGATCATTTCTAGGTGAAAATTATCGGAGGGAGCAAGATTCAAAAACAGATCATTTGGAGATCATAGAACCCTGTTAAATGCTTATATTGCATATCAGTAAAAAAATTATACTCTCATGGGATTCTTTGATGAAATAAAAAAAGTACTCTTTGGAGCAAAGGCAGTCACAAAGTCTGCAACGGATAAGGTAAAAGAACAAGGCCGGGAGGCAGCCGAAAAATCGGAAGAATTGTTATCTCAGGCTAAAGAAAAAGCTATAGATTTTGGTAGCGATTTGGGCGATAGTGCTGAAAATCTATGGGAAAAAGCAGTTGAAACTAGTGAAGACATTGGGGGCAAAGTCATTGAGAAAGCAGATGACTTATTTGACGATGCTAAGGATTTTGCTGAAAAAGTTGGTGAGAAGGTAATAGACAAGGGCGGAGATTTGATTGAAGGAGCTAAAGATCTTGCCGAAGACGTAGGAGAGAAAGTTATTGGTACAGCGGGCAAAATGGTTGATAAGGCGAAGGATATTGGGGAGGATTTAAATTCTAATGTAACTCGCCAGGATGAGATAAGAAATAGTGAAACGACAAAAGATGACGAGACGGTGTTCGATAAATTAGAATCGACTGCTGAAAATATAGGTTCTAAAGTATTGGAGTCAAAATCCGAGCTCATTGACAAAGCAAATGATCTCACCGGAAAGTTGGGAGACAAATTAGATGAGGCAGTGGAAAAGGCAAAAGATCTCGCTGCGGAAGAAAAGGCCAAACCAAAATATAAAGATCCCAATCCGGAGTTAGAAAAGAGCGCTTTCGAGGACAAAGATGATTTCTTTAAAAAGGCCGAGGCATTTGCCGAGGGTAGATATGATGAAGTACGTGATCCTTTTTCAGAAAAGCCGAAGGTAGTTGGGAAAGCTGAAAAAACAGTTAGCAATAAACCCTCAGAACCCATTGCTGGTTTTGAAGATTTGGATGGTGATGGGGATGAGATTATTGATGATGCGCTCATTGTGGACGAGGGGGAATAAAGCGACAGTTTTACTGTTCAACAAGTGTGAGGACCAAATCCGGTATAAGTATCACCAGAAGCAAGAGTATAATCTGGATTAGGATAAAGGGAATGATGCCTCGATACAATTGCCCTGTTGTAATCGATGATGGAGCAACCCCTTTGAGGTAAAAAAGAGAAAATCCAAACGGAGGGGTCAAAAATGACGTTTGTAAATTCAGCGCCAGTAAGATCCCGATCCAGATTAGATTCATATCCAGGGCTTGAAAAATGGGTGCGACCACTGGAACAATGATGAAGATAATCTCAATAAAATCAATAAAAAAACCGGCAATAAAAACAACAATCATAACAAGGAGAAGAAATATATATGGAGATAATTGGGATTGCTGAATCAGATTTACCAAATAATGATCTCCCCCCATTCCCCGAAAAACAAGGGCAAAGGTGGTGGCTCCCAGCAGGATAATAAAGACCATACATGTGAGTCTTGTGGTCTGCAACATAACCTCCACTAGAATCCGGTATGAAAATCGATTTTGTAAGACGGTGAGCAAAGTGGCTCCCAGTGCGCCTACAGCAGCAGCCTCGGTAGGTGAGGCAATCCCCAAAAAGATCGAACCCAATACGGCAGTGATGAGGAGCAAAGGCAAGATAAAGGCAGTAAGGACCCTTTTTCCAAAGCCTTCCCGACGGGCCTCAACAATCTCTTTATGAGGAATGGCAGGTGCAATTTCTGGCTTTATTTTGGCAATAAACAGAACATAAATAATGTAGCAACCAACTAATAACACACCCGGAATTAAAGCCGCTGCAAAAAGGTCACCCACCGAGACATTAAGTACACTGCCCAAAAGGACCAACACAACACTTGGAGGTATAATTTGACCCAATGTGCCCGAGGAGGCAATGACACCGGTGGCAAGTTCAGGAGAGTATTTCCGTTTCAGCATGGTGGGCAGTGATATCAAACCCATCGTGATCACAGTAGCGCCTACGATACCGGTGGATGCCGCAAGTAAGGTCCCTACCACTATTACAGAAATGGCCAACCCCCCACGGACTTTGCCAAAAAGTATGGCCATGGTTTCAAGGAGTTCTTCAGCCAGGCCCGATTTTTCCAACATGATGCCCATATATATAAAGAGAGGAACTGCGATGAGGACATAATTACTCATGACCCCCATGATCCTGGAGGGCAGGAAGTTGAAGAACTCGATACCGAGGAAATAAAAGCCGAAAAGAACAGACAATCCGCCCAGTGTAAAAGCTACTGGGAATCCAAAGAGAATGAGAACGAAAATCAGAATGAAAAGGAGGATGGCTAACAATTCCATATCAATTACTCTCTGATTTTGGAAATATCGATTTCGTTCTATTGAGAATAACCAGGAGACTTCTTATGAAAAGACTACTGGCTTCGAGAAGGAGAAGTACAAATGAAATAACAATCATGAATTTTAAGATCCACAAGGCAGGAAGGCCGCCGGGATCAGGTGACGTTTCACCAATTTTATAGGAATTATAAGCATATTTATATGCCGCCCGAATGACAATCAGACACCACGGTGCGAGGAAGAGCAATACTCCAATCAAGTTGATCCAGGCCTTCCTTGTCTCGCTAAATTTGCTATAGAACAGATCTACCCGAACATGTGCATCATTTTGCAACGTGTAGGCGGCACCGAGCAGAAAAATCAATGCAAAAAGATGCCACTCCAGTTCAATGATCCATGCAAAACTATGATTGAGAAAATACCTCATGAAAACGTCGCATACGATTAGGATGACCAAAATCGTGGTAAACCAGGAAGCGATTTTACCTGAAACCCTGGAGATATTAGAAATCGCATTTAGCAAGAGGCGAATCATGGAACCGGCTAGTTATTTGAAATCAGCCAAAAAGATAATCAAATAATCATGGGCAAAGCCCGCAGTTTGCAAGATTGTTAAGTCAAAAAATATCCGCAAAAAAAAGACCCTCACGGACGTGAAGGCCTTTTACTCTATCTTAGTTTCTCAGCCGCTATTGGAAAAAAGACTTTTCAATAGTTTCACCGGCCTCTACTTTTTCCAATCTCGATTTAAACTCGTTACTGGTTTCAAAATCATTTTTTCTAGCAAAAATCTCTTTTAGGGCAATCAGCGTATTGCGGTCATTTGGATCGAGCTTCTCCACGCTCTTGAAATATGGGAGTGCATCTTCGAAGAGTATTTCAATCTCCTCTTTTTTCATATTGTATTTTTTGGTACCCTCTTTCGAATAATCGCTAGCCAGAGCATTCATTTCTTCTGTTACAATGGCTGCTTTATTATAGTAGAGTGCACCTATACTATATATGGCATCCGTAAACTCCGGTTTAATATCGGTCGATTTCTCATAATACTCCTTAGCGCTGGCAAAATACTTATCTGCTTCTTCCATATTACCAGCCTTGTACTCATTTTGATACAAGCGATCGTATATGTTACCCAAAGTGGAATACAATGAAGGATTATTAGGTTCTTTTTCTATAGCAAACTTGAGTTTCTCTTCCAGAACGTCAATTTTTTCCAGCTTTAGGTAGTGGTTTATTTCGCTGAAAAGTAATCCGAGATCATCGGGATATTTCTCGCGAGCTGTAGTCAGAATTTCTTCGGCACCTTCCACATCATCATCGATTGTCAATTTATACATCGCATCGTAGACAGCAGCTTTGTCATACTTCTTATCATAAAGTTGTTTCATGTAGGATTTTGCGGTAGCTTTTTCTCCTGCACTCATAGCTGCCAGACCGGTGATATATAGCTGATTATCATACTCTGCTTCTACGTCAAGAGGACTGTCTGCACCGTTGTCCTTGAGTAGTTTGTGGATATCCAGGATAGATCGGAAAGCATTGAAAGAAGATTGAAAGTCTCCAGCTTCATACGCATCCAAACCCGTATTACTTATAGATCCAATCGAATTTCTCAAACCATCACAAGCGTCTTTTTGACCGGATTCGATTTCCAATACTTTTTTGAAAGCCTGAAATGCAACCATACCTGCATTGGGTTCCAGATCTTTTGCATTTGGGTCCAGTACTTTCTGAGCCTGATTAAATGTATTGAAGCCATTATAGATTTGACCCATCATCACCCAAACTTTTGGATCAGCTTTTACGTCATCTTGTTTGATCGCAAAGTCAATGATTCTTTTCGCTTCTTGTAAATCTTCACCGCCGTTTGTCTGGTCCAGTTTAAATGCATTAAAAGCACGTGTAGCTTTTTTGAGGGCTTTCTTACCGGTGAGTCCTGCTAAGTCGTCTTGGCCTTGAGCCAAACCAACAACCATAAAGACTCCCAGTATTGCAAATAGGAGATTTCTCATTATTTCTGATTTTGATTTAAGTTATTCAAAGTAATTGATCCTTACATAAGACAGCTACTCAGTTGGCATAGCTGTTTTGCAAACGTTAAACAAATTTAGCAAAATGTTAAAATTCTGAGCGTCAAGAACAAGTTGGCATCGTGGCTATTCTTCTTCGTCACTTTCATTTTCCCTTACAATGGTCAAGTCTGCAATTTCGTCATCATCTCCCAAAGAAATCATACGCACCCCCTGGGTGGCCCTACCCATGATGCGTATATCATGTAAGGGCATTCGAATAATGATCCCATTTTTGCTTGTGATCATCAACTGATCTTCATCAAAAACGGCCTTGATTCCAACGAGAGGTCCGGTCTTTTCAGTCACTTGCAACGTTTTGACACCTTTTCCTCCCCGGTTGGTGATTCTGTAATCCTCCAGTGCGGATCTCTTTCCATTGCCCTTTTCAGATAATACGAGAATGGAGGGTTCTTCTTCAGGTAACACACAGACCATTCCGATCACCGAGTCATCCACTCCTTCGTCTAATGTCATACCACGTACTCCGGCAGCTGACCTACCCATGGCCCGAACTTTTCTTTCCGGAAACCGTATGGCACGGCCTCGCCGGTTGGCTAGCAACACTTCATGATCTCCATTGGTCAGTTTGGCTTCTATTAATGCGTCTCCCTCCCGAATCGTAATGGCATTGATCCCATTGACCCGAGGCCTTGAAAACGCCTCAACTAATGTCTTTTTGACCAGTCCCAGCCGCGTAGCGAAGAGAATAAAGTGACTATTGAGAAAATCTTCATCGGTGAGGTCTTTAATCACAATATATGCTTTGACCTTGTCGGTCTTGGGCAATTCAATAATATTTTGGATAACTCTTCCTGTGGCAGTTTTGGCCATTTCCGGGACTTCATAGACGCGTAACCAATGGCATCTGCCTTGCTCAGTAAAGAGGAGTAAATAGTTGTGGGCATCCGCAACAAACATGTGTTCGATGTAGTCCAGGTCCCTGGTCTTGCTTCCTCTAGAACCACGACCACCACGGCCCTGCACGCGGTATTCATCCACTTTCGTACGCTTGATATATCCCAGGTGCGAAATGGTGACTACCATTTCTTCGTTTGGGATCATATCCTCAATACTGATCTCTCCTTCGGCATAAGTGATGCGTGTCTTTCTCTCATCACCATACTTCTCTCTGATTTCCACAAGTTCGTCCTTGATGATCTGACGCCGCTGAGACTCATTAGCCAAAATCCCTTTCAGTTTCTCAATTTTTTTCTGAATCTCCTCATACTCCTCTTTGACCTTGTCGCGTTCGAGACCGACCAATTTTTGAAGCCGCATTTCAAGGATAGCTTTGGCCTGAGTTTCACTCAGTTCAAACTGTGCCATTAGCCCCTCTCTGGCCTCATCAACTGTTTTGGAGTTTCGTATCAATTTGATTACTTCATCCAGATGATCAAGTGCGATCAACAAACCCTCCAGTATATGTGCACGCTGCTCAGCCTTATCTAAATCAAACTGCGTGCGACGGGTAATAATCTCGAGCCGAAACTTGACGAATTCCTCCATCAATTCCTTGAGATTCAGGGTTCTCGGTCGACCATTTACAAGGGCGATATTGTTTACGCCATAGGAATTTTGGAGGGGTGTATATTTGTACAGTTTGCTGAGTACGACACTTCCGATGGCATCTCTTTTCAAATCAATAACAATGCGGATTCCAGTGCGCCGGTCAGATTCATCCCGAATGTCACTAATTCCCGCTATCCGCCCGTCATTCACCAGATCTGCCATCTTGACGATAAGATTGGCCTTGTTTACCTGAAACGGGATTTCAGATATAATGATCTGATCTTTGCCACTACTCGTAGTTTCGATTTCTGCCTTTCCACGAACCACCACTCTACCCCGACCGGTGCGATAAGCATCATGTACGCCTTCGAGACCATAGATGATCCCCCCTGTTGGCAGATCAGGGGCTTTTACATGATTGAACAATTCTTCTACAGTAACGTCCGGATTATCAATCAAAGCCACGATACCATCGATGACTTCATTGAGATTGTGTGGAAGCATATTGGTAGCCATACCCACGGCAATTCCCGATGATCCATTGACCAGGAGGTTTGGAAACTTGGCCGGTAATACGGTGGGCTCTTCAAGAGTATCGTCAAAATTTAGTGCAAAATCGACAGTATCTTTCTTAATGTCATCCAGGAGCTCATCTGCTATTCTAGCCAGCCGAGCTTCCGTATAACGCATAGCCGCAGGGCTGTCTCCATCGATATGCCCAAAGTTACCCTGACCATCCACCAGGGGATAGCGCAATGACCAATCCTGAGCCATTCGTACCATAGCGTCGTAAACAGAGGAATCCCCATGGGGGTGGTATTTCCCCAACACCTCTCCCACAACCCTGGCGGATTTCTTATGAGCCCGACTGTACAGTAAGCCGAGGTCGTGCATACCATAAAGGATACGCCTGTGAACGGGCTTCAATCCATCCCTGACGTCGGGTAGTGCCCGGGATACAATGACCGACATCGAATAGTCGATATAAGCAGACTTCATCTCGTCTTCGATGTTGATCGGTATAATTCGTTGATTGTCAGCCATTTAAAAATAAAAAACGTTGTAATAAGATGAGGGCAAAGATAGAAAAAATTCAGGCTTTTTAAAAGCTATCTTAGCATCACTGAAAAGTGAATTATCCACAAGCTATTGGCATGGCCAGGAATGACGATACAGACCAAGATCTGCTTTTGCGAAGATGCATGGATCTGGCCCGGCTGGGGAGGGGACATACAAGAACCAATCCCATGGTGGGTGCAGTGGTCTTAAGTGATGATGTGATCATTGGGGAAGGATATCACAGGAAGTTTGGCGGACCCCACGCCGAGGTGGTCGCATTAGACAGATTGCCTCTCGACGAGACCCAGGGATCTCATATCTATGTATCCATGGAGCCGTGCAACCATACAGGCAAAACGCCCCCCTGCACTGCTTTGATCCTCGCTAAGAAGGTACAGGCTTGCACCATCGGTCATTTGGATGTCAATTCCTCGGTGAGTGGCAAGGGACTTGTTGCACTGCAAAACGCCGGTCTGAGGGTCACTAATTCCGGGTACATTGATGTGGGCAAAGCATTGAATAGAGCCTTTTTCAAGAATCAGAAAGATGCCAGACCTTATATAGTATTGAAGTGGGCCCAATCCCGTGATGGATTTCTGGGGCGCATAGGACAGAAAACACCAATCAGCAATGAGTGGACTCGGAGATTAGTGCACAAATGGAGATCCGAATGTGATAGTGTAATGATCGGGTCGAATACCGCCCTTGTAGACGATCCACAATTAGGTAACCGTTTTTTCTTCGGTGCTCATCCCTGGAGAATTGTGCTGGACCGGAGAGGAAGATTATCGCCGACGGCGAAAATTCTGCAAGCTCCCTCCAAAACGATCATTGTTGGAAAACATCGACAGAAGGCTCGTGAGGATGGTGTCCGGCTGATACCTTATCGGGGAGATTTGTGTCAGGTGATCCAGGATCTATACATGCTGGACATCAGTTCTATTCTGGTCGAAGGCGGCCGGGAATTGCTCGAGAGCTTCATTGATCTGGACCTTTGGGACGAGTGCAGGGTGATCACCTCCCCTGTTGATTTGCATGACGGTATCAGGGCTCCCGAGTTTGTGAGGCTGCCCCGGGATTTCCTTGCAATTGGGAGTGATAAAATAGCAGTTTTCATTAGGGAGAATTAGGAGTTCTTGCGAGTGGAAGGGTTTTTGTTAAAATTCTTTTAAAGATCACGTTGTATGCACCCTGATCTTGTCAAACATGTTACTATATCGTTACTTTGTAAATTCGTTTACGATCAACAGGAAGTAAAGAAGAATAAATGCGGAAAGGTGCTGTAAAGATTGGGAGCTTTATCTTAGCAATATTCTTGTTGGGGTCCGTTGCCCATGCCCAGAAGATCAAGTGGATGACCTTTGAAGAGGCACTGGAGGCCCAATCAAAAAAGAAGAAAAAAGTGATGGTAGACGTGTTTACCAGCTGGTGTACATGGTGTGCTAAAATGGACCAATCCACTTTCCAAAATCCGTTCATCGTCGAATATGTCAACGAACATTTTTATCCTGTCAAATTTGATGCGGAGCAACAATTACCCATACACTTTAAAGGAAAGGATTATGAATTTGTCCGTAGGGGAAGACAGAGCTATCACGAGCTGGCCGTGCAGCTTACCTTGGGTCGCCTGAGCTATCCTACCGTGGCCTTCCTGGACGAAGAAATGGAGGTGATACAAGCAATCCGGGGCTTTCAATCAGCACTGCGTTTTGAGCAGATCATGACCTATTTTGCCCGTGATTTCCACAAGACCGTTCCCTGGTCTACATTTAGCGAGAATTACCATGCGGTAAGTAACAAGAATCATTAGTGGAGAGGATCAGACCGGGTAAACTATCTAGTTAAGTAAACGCTGAGAAATTTATTGATCAGTTGGATTGTTCCAATATTCTATCCTGGTCTGAAACCTCCCCGGATCTAAAGGCCAATGGCTTAATTCAACTTCTGATTCAACTGATTCTTCCAGCGAATCTGTAAATAAATCGGCAAAGAAATCAAAACCAGTCTCTGCTTCCACTTCGTCGATGGATTTGATGTAATCTTGCAGCGGATCAAATGAGATTGCATTTGGAATCACAAATCCAATGCCCGATGGCCTGGGTTGCCCAGAGTCAATGACAACTTTGAAAAATGAGCTGGGTACAGCGACTTGATTAGCTCCTATTTTACGCTTAGAGCGCTTGTCGAATATTGGTCCCGTCACGATATACAGGGCACCATGTTTCCTGGCCCAATCCCGTATTTGCTCTTCAAGTTCACGCCATATACCCCCGTTGAAGGCGTAAACCTGGGGACAAATGTTGCTCATTAAAAAGGTCTCCTGCATTGTCTCAGCAGAAAAAGCACGATCAGCGGCAGGAACGAGATGTCCTTTGGTATATCCCGAGTTTTTGTAATCGAGAAACGTCGCCGATCTTGTGCTTATAGCAGGATCTTCTCTAAAGAAATCCGAGCGCTCGACCTTTGATGCATTGAGATGCTGCACCTTGAGCTCGTAGGCTGCCCAGGATGGTTGCTCATGGTGTTCACTATAAGCCAGGACATGGCTCTTATACCGGTAGACTTGATCTTTGGTGGGTGCTGGTAAGTAATAAAGATCACCAAGATCCCGGGTCGAGCTCTTTGGTAGAAAAAGACGATTGAGAAAAGGTCTTGACAAGACGGCCATGATCACCATTATGGCACATAAGAGAATCAATTTCAGCCATCCTGAAAATAGTCTGTGTTTGCTACGATGATTTCTTCGAAATGTTGCCACAGTACTCGTGTTCGTTAGCAATCTTGTATCTCGCAGCAAGGCATTTAAGATTAACGGGCTTTAGCTTCACCTTAGTGCAAACTTGCTTTTACAAGTCAGTATGGCTCGATTCACCGGATCAGCGTGACATCTCCCGCAAAACTCTCCCTTGATCCATCTGGAAACCCAAGAGTCACTTTGTAGACGTAGACTCCCGGTCCGAGGGCTGATCCCGCAGCCCGGCCATCCCATCCGTCTCTTTCGCTATTTACTCTGATGTCCCTTTTGTGGAAGAGTCTCTGGCCCCATCTGCTAAAAATCTCAAAGCTCTCGATTAAATAAGGAAAACGTCCCACTATGTAGAAAAAATCATTAATGCCATCCTGATTGGGACTAAACGCATTGGGAATCCATATATATACATTTCGATCTACGTTTATATCTAAATAATCGTCTTCGGCACATCCGGCACCATCTGTTACCGTCAGTTTATAACGCGTATCAAAAAATGGCCGGGCACTTGCCATTTCACAGGTAGAGCATGATAAAGTGGAGACCTCATCAGATTCGCTATAACTGTAACTGAAAGGACCCACTCCAGTTACCATGGGCTGGATCAATACACTGTCTCCCAAGATAATCTCTCGATCCTCACCAGCATTTACGAATAGCGGGGGACTCAGTTCGACAATAATGGTATCTGAAACACGCTCACAAAGGGTCGATGCTTCAACCCAATAGGTTCCGGCCTCTGTCACGGCAAATGAGGGTGAGGTCGAACCGTCATGCCACCGGTAACTGGCAAAGGGCTGTGTACCATTGAGTAGTAAAGTATCTCCCGAACACAGAAGCCGATTTTGACTTTGTAAATCGACATTGAGGGACAGTACCTCCACAGCAGTAGGATCATCAATGGCGAGGGTTGTTGGATCATCCGACAGGGTGAATCCACCCATTGATTCAGGCAAGCCATTTAGCCTTGCCTGGTTGAGATATGTGCCGGCAAGGTCTTCGCCAAGCCGCACCTTCACTACAATACTGTCGATACCCAAAGGGACAGACATGTTGCGAATAAGGATTTCGCTTGGGTTTCCGGTATCGATGACATCACCCCCATATGGATTTCGAATAATTTCTTCCAATTCAAATCCTTCTGGCATCAGATCATAGAAGTCGATTCCAAAGCGTTCGGTGGCACTTGCGTTGGCGACTGTAAAAGTGAACAGCACCTCTGAGCAAGGTGAGGTCACTCTGGGGAAGGCGGATTTCTCCAGTTCAATCGTGTATGGACAGGAACATCCATCACTTCGATCAGCGGGCTCTCCGGAAGTCAACACCGAGATTACCCCAGATCTCTTATCAATGTTAAATAATGTGTTCTGATCATTTCCCTCTGAGGGGCGGCCGTAACCATAGAGTTGACCAAATGCATCAAAGAACAATGTCCCCATCGAGGTACAGGGCTGCCCAAGCCTTCCTGCAGGTGAAACTTGTCCAGTTTCTGTATTGATCGTAATGAGTGTCCGGTTATTGCTATCGTAGGCATAGCAGATTCCGGAAAATGGATCAAAGTCCATATCGAAAAAAAGGTAGGGATTGTTTTGCAAGAGGACAGTACGTGTAGGGAATGTGGGGTCCGTAAGGTCTATAAACACGAGATTGCGATTGGAGCTACCCAGTATAAAGTCTCTCGGTGTTCCTGAAATGACGAGGTATCGTCCATCCGGTGTACAAGCACCTGCAAAATACCTCAAATCCTCAATTTCGGTGAGCTCTCGCAATTGGGTAAGGCTTCCATCTGATCCGATCTTCATCAGCGCCTTATTCTTCTGATTTATGATGTATATATAATTATCCGTGCTTCGATATCCCATTGCGTTGAGATCAAAACCCGTTGAAAAATTCGGTAGTTCTCTAAAGGTCACCCGGTTGGTCTGGGGATCAATCCGGACGGTGTAAAGCACATTGTAATCCAGCGAATTCGGTCGTAGGGTCAGATAATAGTCTCCACGGCACACGAAAGGTTCTTGAGCTTCAAGTGCGACGCAGTATAACAGGATAAAGCAGATAGTTCCTACTTGTTTCACTCCCCGTGGCTGTTTATTAAATGTACGTATTTATATGTGGTAACGGATAAAGTTCTATGAAGTTTAATTCAGATTCGGTAGAATCTTATCTTTATTTTGTGCTCTTATTTTTCTTTCCGATACCAATCTGCATTGATTTGCACTGCCCATGATGCCGCTAGCAGAAAGAATGCGTCCCACCTCTTTAGAGGATTTTATAGGTCAAGACCATTTGGTGGGAGAGGAAGGTATTTTGAGGAAAAGTCTTCAGAGTGGGAAAATTCCATCATTTATATTGTGGGGTCCCCCTGGGGTGGGAAAAACCACGCTTGCTAAAATCATTGCACATGATCTGAAACGATCTTTTCAAGTGTTGAGTGCTGTAAATGCCGGAGTCAAGGAAGTCCGGTCAGCGATTGATAAAGCGCGAAAGCAACGTTTTTTTGATAGTCCGAATTCTATCCTTTTCATTGATGAAATTCACCGGTTTAGCAAGTCGCAACAGGATTCGTTACTCGGCGCTGTCGAGGAAGGAATAATTACACTTATTGGTGCCACTACCGAAAATCCGTCATTTGAAGTCATTTCACCCTTGTTATCAAGGTGCCAGGTCTATATACTTTACCCTCTGACTGGACCTGAACTGGAGTTGCTTGCGAAGCGTGCCATAGCAAGGGATACGGAATTGCGAAAGAGACAGATCGAGGTGCAGGATTTTGATGGATTGATCGGTACCTCTGGCGGGGATGCGCGGAGATTATTGAATGCCATGGAGATTGCTGTTAATGCCCAGGCTGAAGATCCCGTCCAGCTTAATGCCGAGACCATTGCCCAGAGTGTACAGAGGAATTTGGCCAAGTATGACAAGGGTGGAGAGCTGCACTATGACATCATATCGGCTTTCATAAAAGCGATAAGGGGAAGTGATCCCAATGCTGCAATCTACTGGCTTGCCCGGATGGTCGAAGGGGGTGAAGATGTGAAGTTTATTTGCCGTCGTATGATCATTTCTGCTGCGGAGGATATTGGTCTGGCCAACCCAAACGCGTTACTACTCGCCACAGCAACTTTTGATGCGGTGCAGGTGATCGGATTGCCGGAGGCCAGAATCATTATGGCAGAGACTGCGATCTACCTGGCTCAGAGTAGCAAGAGCAATTCGGCATACAAGGCCATCAGCGCTGGTCAGGATCTCGTGCGTAAGACTGGAGATCTGCCCGTGCCCTTGCATCTGCGGAATGCTGCAACCTCGCTCATGAAATCACTGGACTACGGCAAAGACTACAAATACGCCCATGATTATGAGGGGAGCTTCGCGGATCTGGAATTTTTACCCGATCAAATCTCCGGCACTAAGCTATATGATCCCGGAGAAAACACTACCGAGCAAAAATCCCGAAATCAACTGTTGAAATGGTGGAAGCAGAAATATGGCTATGGGGAATGAAAGCATTCAATAGCCATCGTTGGATTAGTGTAACTTTGCACAGATTATATTGAAGCCTTAGACCACGGATATGAATATAGACACGAAAGAAAATGTAGCCATAGTAAGAGAGAGCATTCGGGATTTTGTTGAAAAAAAGATCAAACCTCATGTAATGACCTGGGATGAGGACCAGATTTTTCCCATCGATGTGATGAGGGAGCTTGGCAGCCAGGGATTTTTAGGGGTACTGGTCAGCGAAAGGTATGGCGGTGCCGGGTTGGGTTACCAGGAGTATGCAACGATCATTGAAGAAGTGGCCAAGGTTTGCGGTGCCATAGGGCTCTCGGTTGCAGCGCATAACTCGCTCTGTTCGGGTCATATAAATCTATTTGGTACGGAGGATCAAAAAGAGAAGTATTTGCGCAAGTTGGCCTCAGGCGAGTACATCGGTGCCTGGGGACTCACGGAACCGACGACAGGGAGTGATGCGATGAGAATGCAATGTACGGCTAAGGAGGATGGAGATCACTTTGTGATCAGCGGAACAAAGTCGTGGATAACCCATGGAAAATCCGGAGACGTGGCGGTTGTGATTGCCCGCACCGGAGAACTGTTGGACAGTCATGGGATGACCGCATTCATTGTGGAAAAGGGAACGCAGGGTTTTTCCGCAGGTAAAAAAGAGAATAAATTGGGCATGCGGGCCTCAGAAACGGCTGAGATGATTTTTGATGAGTGCCGGGTTCCCAAGGATCAGATTTTGGGCAAAGTGGGAGAAGGCTTTATTCAGGCCATGAAAATACTGGACGGTGGGCGTATATCTATCGCTGCCCTATCCCTCGGAATAGCGAAAGGGGCATACGAATGTTCTGCGGCTTACGCCAGAGAACGAGAGCAGTTTGGAAAACCGATTGCCCATTTTCAGGGTACGGGTTTTAAGCTGGCAGACATGGTCACACGGATTGAGGCTTCTGAGCTTCTTACCCGTAGAGCTGCGGCGCTCAAGGATCTGAAAAAGCCAGTGATACGCGAAGCTGCCATGGCAAAGCTGTTTGCATCAGAGACGGCGGTCTATTGTGCAAATGAGGCTGTGCAGATACATGGTGGATACGGATATACCAAAGAATATCCCGCCGAGAAATATTATCGCGATGCCAAGCTATGTACGATCGGGGAAGGTACTTCTGAAATTCAACGGTTGGTAATTTGTCGTGAAATAATGAAGGGACTTCGGTGATTTTGTGGGTCTTCAATTTTTTATTTGAGAATTGAGTGTTTTATTTCTAACCTTGAAAAAAAATTAAATCTATAAATTAAATGAAACGTGAGTGTCCTGAATGCGGGATGGAATTTTTTGGGAGGAGAGATAAAAAATATTGCTCTGATCAATGCCGAAATACATTTAATAATAGAAAGACACGAGTTGAAACTAATTTGATACGGAATATTAATCGAATTTTGAGAAATAATAGAAAAATACTGAATAAATTAAATCCCAATGGCAAGACAAAAATTTCAAGATTAAGATTATTAGAGGAGGGATTTAATTTTAAGTATTACACGAATACATACACTACGAAAGCCGGGAAAATATATCACTTCTGCTACGATCAGGGATATTTGGAGATTGATGAAGACTACTGTGCACTCGTAGTAAAGCAAGACTATGTCAGATAATTCTTGGCGTTATTAAGTTAAGAATTTTATTTATCAGAAGAGAAATGTTACCATGAAGTGGACAGTTTTATTAATTCTTGGGTTGATGTTAAATAAATGTCAAACTAAGTCGACTACAAGTGAAAAAATGCAATTTCAAAAATTGGATATCCAAGGACATCGTGGGTGTGCGGGTCTTATGCCTGAAAATACAATTCCCGCTTTCTTGAAAGCATTAGAGCTGGGTGTAAACACACTGGAGATGGATGTCGTGATTTCTGGTGACAATCAGGTGATTGTTTCACATGAGCATTATTTTAGGCATGATCTTGCCCTTGATCCCATTGGTCGACCGATCTCCGAAGAAGATGAGTTAAACCATAATATCTATCAAATGTCTGTCGAAGACATTCAAAAATACGATTGTGGGTCGCTACCCCATCCTCGTTTTGAAAATCAATTAAAAATTAAGGCATACAAACCCAAGCTGACGGAGGTCATTGATCACGTGGAAAGCTGGATCTCCAAACATCAGATCGAAAAGATAAAATACAATATTGAAATAAAACGGAATCCGGAAAATGATGGGTTTTTGCATCCTGCGCCTGAGGAGTATGTTACACTCGTACTGCACGTATTGCGAGATCAGGGTGTGATGGATAGAGTTATACTGCAATCTTTTGATGTAGAAACACTACAAATCATTAATCAGCTTGCTCCCGAAATTCCTGTAGCGTTCTTGGTCAGTAGAGGGACCATTCAGGAAAATTTATCAAAGCTGGGATTTGATGCGCAGATTTATTCACCAAATTTCAGACTGCTCTCCAAAAATGAAGTGGATGAGTTGCATCGACGGAAAATGAAGGTAATTCCATGGACGGTCAATAATCCAGAAGACATTAATAAGATGCTGGAAGCAGGAGTAGATGGTATTATTTCGGATTTTCCAGATCGGATCCTTGAAGAAATTCGCACCAGGGAGAAGAATAAAAGTTGAAAAAAGTACTAACGGTTTTTTGTGCGGCCAAATATATCTTTCTCTTTGGAGTTGCCCAAAACAGGTACTTCTCTCGGGGCTGTTTCAGAGATTTGGTCGAATACTTTTTCGATATAGATCCAGCCTTTTCCATCCATCCATTTGTATCCCCGATAGCTACCATCAGGTACCTTTAAAATCCGATCTTTTTCATAAGGACTTTTCATGGGAATCAAATGATCATAAATTATCATTTGCTGGGTGGTGTCATAATTAAGCCGTGCTCCTACATCTGAAGAATAGGTCAGGGCGATATGGTCTTGAGGTTCATTATTCTTATCAAAAAAGATAGGAGCTCCTAGCTGCGGAATTCCACTATCGAAGTAGAGTACCTCAGCTGCCTTTCTATTGGTGAAATAAGATTCTGCCCTAAAGCCAAATAAAATATAGTAGTCACGAGCCTCGAGATTGCATTTGATGATATTGTAGTAAAGAGCTCCTCTTACGCTTCCCAAAAAGGAAGTATCTGCAGTCTCGCTTTGAAAAATAAAGGGGTCTTGTTCCTGATCTCTTGTTTGGAGTGCGCCATAGTAGTGAGTGTCATCACCCTCCAAGATGGCTTGCCCGGAAAGGAGCCGAAAGCTGGAATCAGGAGCATAAACCACCGAAACGCGAGAAGAATCAAAAGCCATATTAAAGGAACCCTCTTCCCGAAGGGCATTTTCCAGTAAAATGGGCATTTTTTGAAGGGATGCAGATCTTGCAGTCCATTCGTCAGACATCATGATCTTCTCCGACTCCATTCGGATAGAGTCTTCCCACTCTTGAGCACCTGCTACAAGGGAGATACCCAAAAGCGTCAGGACAAGCATACTAATGATGTGGAGTTTCGAATTCATATTATACGAATGGGGAACCCAAATAAATGGTATCCCGTGATATTCCACTATGATAACGCAAATCACAAGCCAAGGTGTGCAAAATCGAAAGTATTAGGAAAAAATTAGCAGTTGACTTCGCAAAAAAGGGATCCAGATGACAGTAACAAAAAAGTCACGTTCATCGATCGGTTTCTCTTCTGGTGGCTCATCAGTTCCTTCGCCATCCGGCTTTGACCAGCAAAGCATCATCGAAAGCTCTGCCTGCGATACCGGAGGTAGTCAGGATTACGTAGCTTTGGCCATGTGCGGTTTCAGTTCTTCGACCGACCAAAAGATAACCTCGTCACTAATATCAGATATTTCACAAATGGTGCACTAGCTAGCGCATTTTTCTTCTGCCATTCTTGTAATCCAGGAATATAAACTCACCCAGATCGTCCAGGCTGCTGTAGAAAGCTTTCCCATTGTTTGCTCGGGTAAATCGATCAATAAAATTGATGAGGTAAGGATCTCGGGCAATCATAAAGGTGGTGATCGGTACCTGCATCTTTCGAAAGCGTTTTGCCAGATTGAGTGTTCGGCCCAAGATCTGACGGTCTAGTCCGAAGCTATTTTTATAATACTTTTTTCCCTTTTTTATGCAGGTGGGCTTCCCATCTGTAATCATAAAAACTTGCTTGTTCGGATTGCGCTTTTTACGCAAGATTTTCATTGCAAGCTCAAGGCCTGCGACAGTGTTTGTGTGGTACGGCCCGACTTCGAGGTAAGGCAGATCAGCTATCGAAACCTGCCAGGCATCGTTCCCAAAAACGATCACATCCAGGGTATCTTTTGGGTATCGAGTGGTGATAAATTCAGCCAGAGCCATAGCGACTTTTTTGGCCGGTGTGATTCTGTCTTCACCATACAGAATCATGGAGTGGGAAATATCAATCATCAGTACGGTACTCACCTGGCTCTGAAAGAAGGTTTCGCGAACTTCAAGATCCTCCTTATGCATGACAAAATCTTCGAGTCCGTGGTTTATCTGCGCATTTTTCAACGATTCTGACATGGCGAGGTTTTGCAGAGAATCCCCAAACTGATATGGGCGTATATCACTTGTAAAATCCTCACCCCGCCCTGTGCGCAGCGTCTTATGGTTGCCGGATTTTGATTTTTGAATGGTTCCAAATATATCATCCAAAGCTCTTTTTCTAAGGCTGATATCCATTTTTCGAGTGGGTCTAAACCCATCATTGTCTTCTGAAGTTTTCAGGTATCCCATGTCAATAAGATCCCTGATGAAGTCAGCCATACCATAATCCGGAGTGGTCAAATGATAATGATTGTCAAGCTGAGTGAGCCACGAAAGTGCTTCAACGACATCTCCAGATGTATGCAGCAATAAGTCCTGCAAGATCTTTAGCAGCTTTTCGAATGTAGAACCATCCGCATTCCGATCAATATACTGCTGGAACCGCCAACCGATCATTGTCCTGAGTTTGGTGCGCAACTCGCAAGCATCTTGGCGTAGTTTGGCCGGTCAGAAATCGTATTGTGAACGTATCGATCGCAGATTTTCCCTTTATGCAAAACAAAAATCCCTGGCATTTGGAACGCATCACCAAATGCTTTGCCCCCAAATTGATGAATTGATAAGCCTACCTGAAACCCACGCATCATCGTCTTGAGACCGACCAACTGGGACAACCGGCCTCTTGTAAGCCCAAAAGAGTGATAATGCTTCTGCTCCGGATCAGCCACGTGATAACATCCGCTCAGTTGGTTCTCAGCGAGTATTGGATCAGCTATCTGGTTTTCTTCCATATGTACGAGCACGATAGTTTGGTCACTGGTAAGGTTATCACGAAGTGCCGTCAAATCCCTAAGCGCCTCCCGGCAAAAAATGCAACCCAGGTGTCGAAGGAAGACAAGCAATACTACCTTATTCTCTGACAGAGTAAGTAGATTGAGGTTCTCCCCTACTTCCATGGATTTCAATAACGATCTCGCAATCAAAGCTCTCCGTTGTCAACACATAACTCCCCACACCCTCACATTGTTTAAATCATCGTGAAGCGTTGCAGGGATATATCTTAAATTTTCATTTTGTTGAAAACGTCCATCACCTTCCTTACGTGGCCCTCCGACTTCTTAAGCAAGTTCATTTCTGATTTGTTGAGTTTGAGCTCGATGATCTCTTCAATTCCTTTTCGTCCGAGCTTGACGGGTACACCGAGGTAAACGTTTTTCATTCCATATTGCCCGGATAATTTTACACAGCATGGAAATATTCTACGCTCGTCCTTCAAAATGGTTTCTACCATTTGCGCAGCAGCTGCACCTGGCGCATACCATGCGGATGTGCCCATGAGCTTTACCAATTCTCCTCCTCCCTTCTTGGTGCGTTCTACAATAGCTTTGAGAGTGCCTCGATCAATTAGATCGGTGACCGGAATACCACTAACTATAGTGTATCGAGGCAACGGCACCATGGTGTCGCCATGTCCTCCCAGCAGGAGAGCCTGGATGTCTTTGGGCGAGACATCGAGCGCGGAGGCTAGAAAGGCTCGATAACGGGCAGTATCAAGAATGCCCGCCATACCAAATACCCGGTTCGCATTCAGTTTTGACTTCTTGTGCGCTGCATAGGTCATCACATCCAGGGGATTTGAAACCACGATAATGATTGGATTTTTTGAATACTTCAGAATGGATTCCGTCACAGAACTTACGATCTTGGCATTAGTAGAAATCAAATCATCCCTGCTCATACCCGGCCGACGCGGAATACCTGCTGTAATTACGACAACATCTGAGCCCCTGGTATCCCGGTATTTTTCCGTTCCGATCAGGTTTGTACTGTAATAGTCTACAGACGCTTGCTGCCAGCTGTCCAATGCCTTGCCCCGAGCCAGATCTCCCACAATATCAAGAAGGACGATTTCTTTTAAAAAGTCTTTATGGGCCAAGACGTTGGCCACTGTAGCACCGACGTTTCCTGCTCCTACAACGGTCACTTTGCTCATGGTTGCTTATGTTTTTGATATGGCTGCAAATGTAGAAA
Organism: Saprospiraceae bacterium; assembly: GCA_965222645.1. GTDB lineage: Bacteria > Bacteroidota > Bacteroidia > Chitinophagales > Saprospiraceae > JABDMH01. Next base: position 173,769 of record OZ244968.1, read on the forward strand.
TTATTGAGGTAAAGCGGTACGATTCATATTACGGACTCCTGATATACATATCGAATTCTAACTCGATGCAAAGTATCAAGGCTGTTCTCCTGGCAAGCTTTATGCTAGAAAAGCCTGTGGATCCGTTTATAATTGTAATAATTAGTAACTTTGAGTTAAATTCTGGTTGGGATTTGAAGAGCATTGCAATCACAGTTTTTATCTGCCTCTCATACACTATGGTCACCCGGGCTCAGCAACATGCGATGCCTTGTGCCACGGATGCTGTATCTCACGAATGGTTGAAAGAACAAAGAGCTGAGGCAAAGCATGCACGCAGTGGTGACGAAGTAATCTATCTGCCGATTACCGTACACAATGTGGGAAAAGACGATGGCACCGGACATTATCCCACGCTACGGATCTTCGAATCACTTTGCCGGCTCAATGAAGATTTTTTACCCTACAACATTCAATTCTTTCTGAAAGGCATCAAGAAGATCAACCGCACCCTGTATTACGAACACGACAATTTTGGTGACGGTTCCAGAATGATGCACACCTTTGGGGACCCACTCACCATAAATACGTTTGTGACCAAATCAGCTCCCAACAATGCCTGTGGATATTGGCATCAAAGTGAGGATGCGATTGTCGTTGTCAAAAACTGTATGGGTGGAGGAGCTCATACTTGGACCCATGAGGTGGGTCACTGGTTGTCTCTTCCGCACACATTCTATGGATGGGAGGAGACGACATACATACCTTCCGAATCAACGCCGTCTAAGGTAAGAGCCAATGGGGTGGATGTGATTGTGGAAAATGCCAACGGTGATAATTGCGAAGAGGCGGGAGATGGTTTCTGCGACACCCCTCCCGATTACTTAAGTGATGGCTGGAATTGCAATGACAATTTTCAAAGCTTACAGGTACAGAAAGATCCAAAAGGGGATGACTTTCGCTCGGATGGGTCAAATTTCATGTCTTATTCTGTTGACATGTGCCAATCCAAGTTTTCGGATGAGCAAGCGGAAGCTATGCGATCTTATATCTCCTATGCAAAGAATTATTTCGTCGATAGTAAGATACCCAACGGACCGGTTGGGGAAGAACCTATGACCTTTATCGCACCGGAAAGTAATGCAAAGGTCCATTATCAAAGCATCGACCTCGAATGGAATCATCACCCCAATGCCACCCACTATTTGGTAAACATCAGCAAGTTTAACTTCTTCGTTACGATCGACTATGAGTTTATTGTAGAGGGTAACAAAATCAATGTCGGGGATTTGCCCGTAGACAGAAAATGGTATTGGAGAGTAAAACCTTACAATCCCTATAACGTGTGTTCGGGATTTACGGATGCCGGAGGCTTTACTACCTATGACATCACCGATGTCGAGGAGATCGGAAAAGGAAACTTTGTAGATATTTATCCCACCTTGATTACAGATGGACGATCGTCAGTCTATCTCGATTTCGAATTTCAGGATCTCGTGGATGTCGATGTGAAAATGTGGTCAATTTCGGGAAGACTGGTAGCCCAAAAGAATTACCTGAATCCCGGAAAAAGTGTTGAACTGTTTGAGATCGAGGACGTCCCCTCGGGAATGTACCTTCTAAAACTTTTTACGCCCTCTGGCCAATTGGTCAAAAAGATCACAATTCAGTAGGCCAGAATCCCTTTTCTTACCTCTTTTTTGCAGCAAATTATTTATTCTGTTTTGTAGCCAAGTGTGGGGCCCACCCACCTACGGATGTGAAGTTGGGGTCAAAGAGCAATTTCGCTGGCAATTAAAAACGGATTGCCACAAGGCCTTTGAAAAAGGTCTGATTCCGGCCTTATTCTTTTTTGAGACCAAAAAAGAAAACAAAAAAGTCTTGCGCTGTAGATCTTCTACTTTATTTTGAATCTTATCTACCCAATGATTTTTCATTCGGATGCGAAATCGGGGTCATCCGAATTATTTGTAACCTTTATGCGAGGTTCCCAAAGACCTTTTCCAACACGTCTAATTCCGGCCTTATTCTCGTAGTGACCAAAAAAGAAACCAAAGAGTCTTTCGGGCCAGACCCTTTACTGGCGGAGCTCCAGCAACCCATGACAACAGGAAAAGGCCTCATGCTTTCTTCCTCCGGAATCCGATCGAGTTACCTCTTGGAATGAGGGAACAATTGGGTACATTTGCGACAAAATCAGAATATCATAGTCTAATGAATCTCCATGAGTATCAAGGGAAGAGCCTCTTAGAAAAGTTTGGTGTACCCATCCAGCGGGGCCTTGTTGTGGAAACAGTGGAAGGTGCAGTGACAGCCTACCGGAAGCTCCAGGAAGAAACGGGAACAGAATATGTGGTTGTCAAAGCTCAGATCCACGCTGGAGGACGTGGTAAGGGAGGTGGTGTGAAACTTGCGAAAGGAGAGGAACAATTGAGGGAGTTTTCGAGCAAAATATTGGGGATGATGCTCAAAACACCACAGACTCCTGGGGGGATGGATGGACCAGGAAAATTAGTCCGCAAAGTACTGATTGCTGAAGATGTTTATGCCCCGGACTTTGATGCATGCAAGGAATACTACATTTCAATTTTGACCGACCGGGAGAAACAACGGAATGTGATCATCTACTCGACCGAAGGGGGGATGGATATAGAATCAGTGGCAGAGCATACACCGCACCTATTGCATAAGGAATACATCGATCCCGCATTGGGGATCCTGCCATTCCAAACGAGAAAGGTGGCTTTTAACCTAGGACTGAGTGGAGATGCATTTAAGGGTATGACGAGATTTATTGCCAGATTGTATCAGGCCTTTGTCGGATCGGATGCGACGCTCTTCGAAATCAATCCCTGCCTGAAGACTCCGGACAATCGCATCCTCGCAGTGGATTGCAAGGTCTCGCTTGATGACAATGCCCTATACCGTCATCCAGAGCTCGCTGAAATGCGGGATCTCAGTGAGGAGGATCCAACAGACGTTGAGGCAAAGGAGTACGGCCTCAATTACGTAAATCTGGATGGAAATGTGGGTTGCATGGTGAATGGTGCAGGCCTTGCCATGGCTACCATGGATATCATAAAGCTCTCCGGGGGAGAACCCGCGAATTTCCTCGACGTGGGTGGGACTGCTGATGCAGATCGAGTTGAAAAAGCGTTTCGAATCATCTTAAAAGACCCCAGTGTCAAAGCCATACTCATCAACATATTTGGAGGAATAGTGCGATGTGACCGGGTGGCCAATGGTGTAGTCCAGGCTTACAAAAATATTGGGGATATCAACATCCCAATTATTGTACGGCTGCAAGGCACCAATGCGGATCTCGCCAAAGACATTATCGACCAGTCAGGATTATCAGTAAGATCTGCCGTCGAACTTCGGGAAGCTGCCGAAATCGTCAGTGAAGTACTGGTAGATTAAACCCAATAAATCTGATGACATATTTTCATCAATTTTATTCCCCAGAAGCATCGGGATCATTGCAGAACCCTGCCTGCAGGCAGGCAGGCTCTCCAGAGCGATCTACGATGTTTGTGTTGTACAACTTCCTCTCGGGCGACAAAATATTTTTGAAACACAGAACAACATTTGATGAGTTCATCTATAGGTACCATAAATTGCGACTGAACTATTGAAAAAGTATACACTCTTTGAACTGCAGTCCTATTTGCACCGGGTTGTGTCGATGAATTTTACTGAACCTCTTTGGGTCAGGGCAGAAGTCTCCAAATCTAAACTGACACGAGGGAACTTATATCTGGAGCTGGTGCAGAAGAATGAAGGAACAGCCCAGGTCTGCGCCCAGGCACGTGCGGTAGTTTGGACTGCCAATATAGATCAGATTGAGCATCATATCGGATCGTCGTTAAGCGATGTGTTGAGGGATGGACTTGAGGTGAGCCTGCAAGTGGAAGTGACCTATCACCCTGTATACGGCCTTTCGTTGTCGGTCCTTCACGTCGACATGGATTACACCTTGGGTGCACTGGAAAGACAGAGAAAGCAGACATTGGACCGGGTGCGCAAAGAGGGTCTGTTGGAAAAGAATGCGTCACTCCCGCTGTCAATCGTTCCACAGCGCATCGCGATAATAAGCTCGAGAACAGCCTCGGGATATCATGATTTTATCCGTCATTTGACGGGAAATCAATATGGGTACAATTTCCAATACAAATTGTTTAACTCTGCGCTGCAGGGTCGGAACCTGGTCGATGAAATTGCCCATGCGATGAAGAGCATCGATCGGCATGCAGATGCCTTTGACTGCATTGCGATCATACGGGGTGGTGGGTCAAGACTTGACCTTGCGGGATTTGACCTCTACCCGGTTGCCTTTGCGATAAGTCACTGTCGATTGCCTGTGTTGACCGGGATCGGTCACGAGACAGATACAACTGTTGCAGATATTGTGGCCTATCAAAATTTCAAGACACCCACTGCTGTCGCTCATTTTTTAATTGAGAAACTGACACAATTTGAGACTCATATTCAGGATTCCTTTCGAAAGGTAACGCTGAGTTGTGAGAATATCATTCAAAAAGAACTGTTTGACATAGGGAAAAATTGGGATAGAATTCGATATCAGACATCAAATGCAGAGGTCAGAGCCAGGTCGCAGATCGAGCAATTGCAACTAGGGATTGATCGCCTGGAGCACACGGTGCTGGACCGGGCAAAAAACACGATTGCCCAATTGGGCGATAAAGTAAATCTCCTGGATCCCTTTGAAGTTATGAAGAAGGGATACGCCATAGTATCTCATCAGGGCATTAAGGCGAGGAGTACGCGGGATTTATCGGAGGGAGATGAAATCAAATTGAGATTTTGGGACGGTCAACTTCATTCTGTGGTCAGGGAAATATTAGCCGATGCCTGAAGAAAAAATGTCCTACTCCAAAGCGCTGGAAAGACTACAAGAAATAGTCAGGCTGCTGGAAAAAGATCTCATTCCCATTGATGATCTGGAGCCAATCATCTACGAGAGTCGAAAGCTTCTATCTTATTGCAATGGGAAATTGCATAATCTTTCCCAAATTCTCAACGAGGAAGAGTAGTACCATGCCAATGCTAAGCGTGCCTGCAAGTACGGACGTATAATAAAAATTCATATTTTTGGTTGATGGCAGGGAAGGGTAAAAAACCAGGGAAGATCACACCCCTGATGAAGCAGTATTTTGAGACGAAGCAAAAGTACCCACATACCCTATTGCTGTTCCGTGTCGGTGATTTCTACGAAACCTTTGGTGAGGACGCAGTGACTGCTGCCAAGATCCTGGGAATCGTGCTAACCAGTCGCAACAATGGCGGTAGTGACATTGAGCTGGCTGGATTCCCATATCATTCGCTGGATATGTATCTCCCCCGGTTGGTAAGGGCGGGTTACCGGGTTGCCATCTGTGAGCAGTTGGAAAAGCCGAGCAAAGAGAAGAAAATCGTGAAGCGAGGAGTCACTGAGGTTGTGACCCCAGGTGTGGTGGCCAGCGACAGTATTCTAGAACAGAATAGGAACAATTTCCTGGCATCCGTGCACTATAATCCGGAGGGTCGCCAGGGTTTGGCTTTGCTCGATCTTTCTACCGGTGAATTCTTCGTCGCCGAGGGAACTCCGGATTATGTCGAAAAAATCGTTCAAAGTTTCAGTCCGTCAGAAATCATCTACAGTAAGGGCAATGAGAGCGAAGTGATACGTCAGTTTGGGGAGGCTTACTTTCGCTATGCTCTGGACGATTGGATCTTTTCAGCAGATTTTGCGTACGAACGATTGCAGGACCATTTTGAGGTCCAGTCTTTGAAAGGATTTGGAATTGAAGATCTGCCACTAGGTCAAATTTCTGCGGGTGCGGTATTACAGTATCTCACAATGACCGAAAACACAGCATTGCCTCATTTGCAGATGATCCAACGGATCGTGAGGAGTGATCACCTGTGGATGGACAAATTTACGGTTCGAAATCTCGAGCTCGTGCAATCCCCGCATGCCGGAGGTATTCCACTGATCGATGTCATCGATTGTACCGCATCACCAATGGGCAGCCGCATGCTGAAAAAATGGCTGCTGTTGCCACTGGTTGACCCCAAGGCGATTGTAGAGCGGCTCGATTCCGTAGAGATGTTGGTGACCAATGGGAGGCACAGGGAAGAACTAAAAATCCAGGTCGAGAAAACAGGGGATTTGGAAAGGCTAATTTCTAAAATATCCTTGGGAAAGGCGAATCCACGCGACATTCTTCAACTCGCGCACGGGTTAGCCACCATACTTCCAATAGAGGAACACATCCGGTCCCTGGATTCACGTGGTCTCAACCAAATTGCTCAATCTCTGAATCCTTGTACAGCGATAAAAGAACGAATTGAGAGGGAAATTGTCGAAAATCCTCCCGTACACATTCAGAAAAGTGAAGTGATTAGAGATGGAGTGTCGGATGAGCTGGACGGTTATCGGCATGTGATACGCAACAGCCGGGACATGCTGGTGGAGATTCAGCAGAAAGAAGCAGAAGCAACGGGAATTACCAATCTGAAAATTGGATTTAATAATGTGTTTGGATATTACCTGGAGGTCACGAACAAGTATAAGGACCAGGGCCTTATCCCAGATGAATGGATCCGGAAACAGACGTTGACAAATGCAGAACGGTATATCACAGAGGAATTGAAAGTCCTCGAAGAGAAGATCCTCAGTGCTGAGGAGAAAGCCAAGGTATGTGAGCGATCATTGATGGACTCTCTGGAGAAAGAAATTCTGACATTTACCAAGTCGATTCAAATCAATGCGCATTCTATTGCCTACCTGGATTGCCTGCTTTCCTTTGCTACCTTGGCTATGCGTCATGACTATTGCAAGCCTCAGTTAAATGATGGTCTGTCTATTTCCATCAAAGGGGGTCGACACCCTGTCATCGAGTCCCAGATGGGACCCTCCGAGCATTATGTACCAAATGATGTCCACCTGGATACGGAAGGCACCCAAATTATGATGATTACGGGGCCCAATATGTCGGGAAAATCTGCCTTCCTCAGACAGACCGCACTGATATGTATCATGGCACAGATGGGATCCTTTGTGCCCGCTGATGAGGCTGTAATCGGTTGGGTCGATAAGCTCTTTACCCGCGTGGGTGCTTCAGACAATATTTCGACCGGTGAATCCACTTTTATGGTCGAAATGAACGAAACGGCAAGCATCTTGAATAATATCTCAGCACGGAGTCTGATCTTACTGGATGAGATAGGAAGGGGTACCAGTACCTATGATGGAATATCAATTGCATGGAGCATTGCAGAGTATCTCCATCAAAATAAACCCGCCCATCCCAAGACCTTATTTGCCACTCATTACCACGAGCTCAACGAGCTGGCAAACCAGTTTAGCCGGATCAAGAATTTTCATATCGCTACCCGGGAGTCTGGAAACCAGGTGGTCTTCCTGCGAAAATTAGAACCGGGAGGTAGTGAACATAGCTTTGGGATCCATGTAGCAAGAATGGCCGGTATGCCGAGTTCCATTGTTCGGCGAGCCACCGAATTGCTTTTTCAACTGGAACAGAAGCGATTGAACAATGGACAAACAACGCGAGAGCTCATCAACGAAAGCCTGAACGAAATTCAAGTTGGCGATTTTCAACTCAATATTTTTGAGCAACACGATCCCCTGGCCCAAGAGATTGTGGAAGAACTCTCACAAATTGATGTCAATATACTGACACCGATTGAATGTATGCTGAAAATCAGTGAGTTAAAAACAAAATTAGAAGCTGTACTTCAATCATAGTTGTTATGGAAATCTACGAGAAGCCCATGTTTAAAGAGCCCATACTCAAGGACCAGACTATTATTGTCACAGGTGGTGGTACGGGTTTGGGGAAAGCTATGGCTTCTTATTTTTCTGAGTTGGGTGCTTGTGTCGTCATCACGGGAAGACGTGAGCAGGTATTGCAAAACACCGCTGAGGAGATTGCCTCAGCAACAGGTGGAAAGGTCCTGCCCTTGCCGGGTGATGTGAGGGAAATTGAGGATGTAAGGCACGTCTTAACCAAAAGTGTAGAAACCTTTGGATCGGTCACTGGATTGGTAAACAACGCGGCCGGTAACTTTGTCTCACCGACAGAACGGTTATCACACCGCGCTTTTAAGGCTGTGATCGAGATTGTCCTACAGGGGTCCATTCATTTCTCGTTGGAGTGTGGTAAATACTGGATCGACAAGGGTGTTGGCGGTACAATACTGAATATTGTCACCACTTATGCCTGGACGGGTACGGGATACACAGTGCCCAGCGCCTGTGCGAAAGCGGGTGTTCTGGCGATGACCCGTTCCCTGGCCGTGGAATGGGGCCGCAAATATGGAATTCGGGTCAATGCCATTGCTCCTGGTCCCTTTCCCACCAAAGGGGCATGGAGCAGATTGTTACCGGGCGAGGCTGCAGAACGTTTTGATCCCGCCCAAAGGGTTCCGCTGCAAAGAGTTGGTGAAAAACAGGAGTTAGCAAATTTAGCGGCCTACCTGATGTCAGAATTCGCCGGATATATCAATGGTGAAGTTGTGACGATCGATGGAGGAGAGTGGTTGGAAAACGGGGGTCAATTCAACGCATTCAGGCATGTTTCGGATGATGTTTGGGACGCGCTGGCCAAGGCAAGAGGCAAGGGTTAGTACAATAGGGATAAGATGGGAGCCGAAAACTGTTTTGATTATTTAATACATTTAAGGTCATGTCTCACAAGATAATTCTGATCCTGCTACTGGTCACCCCATTGTATCTGAGTGGTCAGGGTGATCTCTTTGGCAATTGGGAGGGCAAGATGTCTAGCGTACATGGCAAGTATTTCTTTAATCTGGTCATCCAACCAGATCAGGACAGGCGCAAGATCCGTGGCTTTGCTACCCATGACCGCAATGGGTCCCGGGAAGTAATCGAGTTAAAGGGCATCTTCTACTCAGACAATTCGATTTATTTGGCCGATGTAGTTCGACCGAAGAAGAAGATAAAGGCCGGCGAAACCTTTAGCCGCCTGCAATTTGCATTTAAATGGCTAGATGGAGCCTGGGTCCTCGACGGCCACTGGCAGGAATACTTCGATTTACGCAAATACCGGAAAGGCAGGCTGGTCCTCAGAAAACGACGTCCAAGAGCATAACCGGATAGGCGAAAATTTGCCCAGGTATCCGCAGGCAGCACGCAGTCACTAGTACTAGTACTAGTTTCCGCTCGAGTCTTCCTCACCATCAGGCAGCATGACGACTTCAATTCTATTGTCTGTGCCAAAAACATGACTGGCCATTTTCTGGACATCTTCCGCCGTAATGGCTCTGATGATAGGCTCATAAACCTCAACCCGAAGTTGAGATGGATCCTGATCATACGTAAAATTGGTTTTCAACGTATTGACCCAGTATCCGTTTTTCTTCAAGTTCTTGATCCTTCCCTGAATTTTCAATTCCTTGACCTTAATCATTTCTTCCTCCTCTACTGGTGTCATCATCAGGTTCCGGATATCCTGTTTGGCGACATCGATTAAGGTGTCCACTTGATCCGGTTCGGCGTTAAAGGAAATGGTCATGACATATTCTTCCCGGGGAAATTTGGTAAACGATCCACTGACTCGTACCCCGTACACACCACCCTGATCTTCGCGCATAGATTCTCGCAGCTTATTTCTCATGACCTCCACCAACATATTAAAATGAAGTCTGTTGGGTTTGCTGTCAAATTCGAAGTCACCGGACCAGGTCATTTCCACCTGAGCTTTGGGTGCCTGACCGAAAGAGAATCGCTCTGAGTGATTCCCCTCCGAAATTTTTGCATTGATGTCTTTCCACTGGTCTTCCCGCACAGTGCCGGGAAGGGACGCTATATATTTTTCTATGTGAGGTTTTATGCTTTCCGGCGTGAAGTTCCCGACAAAAATAAATGTGAAATCTGATGCGTCGGCAAATCGATCATTGTAAACCTCCATGACCTGATCTAATGAAACCTCATCTAAATCCTCCAGCCGGGGTATTCCTCTTCTTTTGTGATTTTTGTATTTGACTTCATTCACTTTGTCCATAAAATAATAGTTGGGATTGGCGCGTAGGTTCTGCAAAACCTTCTGCTGCCGTGCGATGAGGGAGTTGTAGGTCTCTTCGTCTCTACGGGGTGCGGTGAAATACAGATGGAGAAGCTGAAACATCGTTTCCTGATCCTTGATTGTGCTGAAACCTTGAAGACCTTCCTCCAACTCACCGATGTACGGGCCCACCCGAACCTGTTTCCCAGCCAGCATTTTTTCCAACTGAATCTGATTAAAAGAACCAACACCACTTTGGCCAACAATATATGAGGCCAGAGATGCGGATTGGTAGGCGTCATCACTATAGTTGGAATGACCTCCGGGGCTGAAGGCCGTAAACTGTATTTCGTCATTCTGATAGTCTGTCGGTTTCAGTACCACGGTAGCTCCATTCGAAAGTGTCCACAAGGTGATGTCAACGGGTTCAATCCGATCCACAGATTCGATTGATCCGTCAAGGGGCTCAGAAGCCATAAGAGGCTCATCAGAAACTGCGTCGATGTAGGGATCTACGGCTTCCTGATCAATGTCGCCTATCAGACTGATAATCTCCGCTTCCGTCGGTAAGGGCACGTCTTCCTTGTCAGGACCAGTGATCACGATGACCCGGTTTTCGCCTTCTGTAATCCACTTATTTGCTACTTCATTGATTTCTTCCAGAGCTATGGTAGGTAAAATTGACTGCGCCAGTTCTAATCTTTGTGTTGGACTCGGCACGGGGTTCTTGTGCAGGTAATGAAAGACATAACTCATGCTGATTCTCCCCGATTCGATCTTGTCCTCTTCTTTGGCGGTCGTCTCCAGGGAGCTGAGCATTTCCTTCCGGGTGCGGTCAAGCTCTGTTTGTGTGAATCCATGCAGACGGACCCGTCTATTTTCGCGCAGGACGGCCTTGAGTCCATTCATCACCTCGCCTTCTCCCGTGCTGACAAAAGCTGTGTATGAATCTAAATTTCCTACTTGCCTTCCATATCCCGAATAACCATAGAGGAACGGCGGTTCAGCAGATTTTCTCAGCTCGTCCAATCGCTGGTTGAGCATACGATTATATAACCCCTGGATCAAGGACCCCCTGTACTCATCAAGTGTAGTCACCGGTTGATGATCGTGCTTATACATCACTCGAGCCGTCGTATAGGTCGCCTCCTTGTCCTTGGTAATGGACACCAACGTCTCATCGTGGTCAGGGAAATCATAGACTTCTTTTTTCCTTGGATTCCCGGGATTTGTCAGCTTTGAAAAACGGGAAATAATATCCTGCTCCACTTTATCAACATCGATATCCCCGACGACGACCACTGCCATCAGATCCGGACGATACCAATCCCGATAAAAGCGTTTTAATGCATCATAGGGTGCGTTATTGATAATTTCTCTTGTGCCAATAGGCAATCTATTAGCATACTTTGACTCGTGAAAGATCACCGGCAAATATTTATTCCGCATGCGCTCATCTGCGCTGAGACCTGACCTCAATTCAGACTCCACGACGCCTCTTTCTTTATCGATCTCTTCATCCTCAAAGGTGACGGCATGAGACCAATCTTCAAGGATCAACATACCTTTGTCAAAGAGTTCCTGCGAGTCCGTGCGTACCTGCAACATGTACACCGTTTCGTCAAAACTAGTAAATGCATTGAGGTCGGGACCGAAGCGGGTGCCCACACTCTGTAAATAATCCACAAGCTCACTCTTGGCAAAGTGTTTTGTTCCGTTGAATGCCATATGTTCGACAAAGTGGGCTAAGCCTAGCTGATCATCATCTTCATTGATGGACCCAGCGGCAAGTGCCAGCCGTAACTCTGCCCTATTTTCGGGTTTTTTGTTGGCCTGTACATAGTACTGCAGGCCATTTGGCAAAGAACCGCGGCGCACTCGAGGATCGAGCGGAACGGGATCGCCGGTAATATTTATTTTTTCATTGTCCACATTTATTGTGGTGAGTTTCTCCGCTGTGACGGCTTGTGCGATGAGTGGTGATGATCCAGTAAGGAACAGGGAGGTGACCAAGACGATAACCGGGCTGAATGATCTCATTTTCTTGAATTTAAATTAGTATGTGAAGCTGGGAGTGTCCCTTAAGCTTAAGTTCTATTTTACAAACGAGAATGTTGACCTTTTTCGTTGAAAATCGAGGAGAAATCGACAAAAATTATCTCGATGGGCCGGGCATACCACCCATGGCATCCTTAAATTTGCCCTTGCTCATCATATGCATCATTTTTCGCATCTGGTTAAACTGCTTGATAAACATGTTGATTTCGTGAATGTTATGTCCACATCCACTTGCAATTCTTCGTTTTCTACTCATGTTGAGTAATTCCGGCTTAGAGCGCTCTTCTGGGGTCATTGATTGGATAATGGCTTCCACTTTGTTAAATGCCTTATCATCAATATCGAGATTCTTGGTCATTTTGCCCATACCCGGGATCATTCCCAAGAGGGACTTGATATCACCCATCTTCTTAATTTGCTTGAGTTGGCTTTGAAAATCATTGAAGTCAAATTTGTTCTTTTTGATTTTCTTCTCAAGCCGCTTTGCTTCTTTCTCATCAAATTGCTCCTGAGCTTTTTCGACAAAGGAAACGATATCACCCATTCCCAAAATCCGTTGTGCCATCCGGTCGGGATGAAAGACATCTAAAGTCTCCATCGTTTCTCCCGTACTCACAAATTTGATGGGCTTTCCCACCGTGTACTTTACGGTTAATGCCGCACCACCGCGAGTATCCCCGTCGAGCTTGGTGAGTACCACCCCATCATAATCGATCACCTCATTGAACGCCTGCGCCGTGTTTACAGCATCCTGCCCCGTCATGGCATCGACTACAAAAAGTGTTTCGGTCGGGATTATTGTTTCTTTGAGAGCGCTGATTTCATTCATCATGAACTCATCAATAGATAAACGACCTGCGGTATCAATGATGATTACATCGTGTCCGTTTTCCTGCGCATGAAGGAGGGCATTAGTAGCAATTTCTATGGGATTCTTGTTATCGATTTCCTTGTACACCGGGACATTGATCTGATTTCCCAGGACCTCCAGTTGATCGATCGCTGCTGGTCGATATACATCGCAAGCGACCAGTAAAGGTTTCTGTTTTTTCTTGCTCTTCAGATAAAAAGCCAGTTTAGCACTGAAGGTAGTCTTACCAGATCCCTGCAGACCTGCAACGAGCACCGCTCCCGGATTGCCCTTGACATTGATCCCTGCAGACTGCCCCCCCATCAGCTCTACCAACTCATCCATGACAATCTTGACCATGAGCTCGCCCGGCTTCACGGCCTTCAGTACGTTTTGCTCACCGAGGGCCTCTGCCTTTACGTTATCCGTAAACTCTTTGGCTATTTTGTAGTTGACATCGGCTGCCACGAGGGCTCTCCGGATCTCCTTAATAGACTGAGCGACATTAATTTCAGTGAGCTTCCCCTGCCCGGTAAAGGTCTTAAAGGCCGCTTCCATCCGGTCATTTAAACTTTCAAACATGATCTTGCAGAATAATTACTTGGTTCCTAACATAGAACTAAAAAGTCCAAAAATACATGATTAATCTGGTGGTATAAAAGAGCCGGTCGACGGGAGAGGCACTTTGGTATAGGAGAATTGCCAAAATTGTACCTTTGGCTGAATTTTGAGCCGCGGTTACTGGCATTCTACATGGACAGAAATACGACAATTGGTATTGTTTTGATTTTTTTGCTCTTCTACATGTGGGCAAAAATGAATGCCCCCAGTCCGGAAGAGTTGGCGGAGATGCAACGGGTCCAGGACAGCATCGAGCAGGTGGAAAAGCTGAATGCGGATACGCCATCCATTACCACCGCTACCACCGCAGAGTTGGTAGAGCCGGACTCGATCTCGCTCGATCGGGACTCGCTGATGGATAAGGAACTGGCAAAGGAGTTTGGTGTTTTTTATCCTGCAACCAGGGGGGAAGAAGAGATTGTCACGTTGGAGAATGATGTCCTGACGATTGATATCAGCTCGAAGGGTGGGAAGATAAGTGGTGCTAAACTCAAAGATTTCAAGAAGCTATTGGAGGATGAAGAGCACAACGAAGTTTACTTGGATCTCCTGCTGCTCGAAGACAAAAAAAACAAGTTTGAATATTTGATTCCAGTGGCCAATGCCCCAGGCGGCTATATCAATTCCAGTGATCTGTTTTTTGCCGTGGCAAGTAAATCAGATCAACGAGTAGAATTGAAGGCCGAGCTCTCCGGAGGTAAGTCGATCAGCCAGATCTATACCCTCAAGGGCGATGACGGGTACGGGTTGGATTACGATCTTGTTTTCGAAGGTTTGGATCGAGTGATCAATCCCAGTGACCGGAAGATCAAGCTGCACTGGATCAGCTATCTCGATAAGATTGAAAAGAGTACCCAATACGAACGCATCTACAGCACTGCTTACTTTAAAGAGGTAGGCCAGGATCCCAGTTACTGCAGCATGAGCAGAAGTGTTCAGGAAGTATTGGACGAGCATCCAATTAAGTGGATTTCGCACTCCAATCAGTTTTTTAACAGTACTCTTCTGGCAAAAGAGGAGTTTGGTAGCGCCGTGGTAGAAAGCGAAATGCTCGAGGATCCCAACGAGGATATGAAAAAATTGACCTCCATCATTGACATACCTCTGACGGGATCATCACAGGAACAAATCGGGATGGAATGGTACATAGGGCCCAATGAATTTGATCGTCTTCAGGAATATGGCTACGATATGGAAGACATCGTACCCTTCGGCTGGAGTATATTCGGAAGCATCAACCGCTGGATCATCCGGCCGATCTTCAGCTTTCTATCACAGTTTTTTGGAAGCAAGGGATTGGTGATTTTATTGCTCACCCTAATCGTGAAATCACTCGTTTATCCCCTCACCTATAAGATGCTTTACTCCCAGAGCAAGATGAGTGTCCTCAAGCCAGAGATGGAAAAACTGAGGAACAAGCATAAGGATGACCAGCAAAAAGCACAAATGGAGACGATGAAAATCTATCGGGAATACGGAGTCAATCCCGCTGGGGGATGCTTCCCAATGATCCTGCAGATGCCCATCTGGTTTGCGTTGTACAGGTTTTTCCCGGCATCCATAGAATTCCGGCAAGCCTCCTTCCTGTGGGCAAACGATTTGTCCAGCTATGACGTCTTTCTCCGCTTGCCCTTCAATATTCCCATGATGGGATCGCACTTAAGTCTCTTTACCCTGCTCTGGGCGATCTCTATGCTCATTTACACCTATTACAACTCAAAGATGATGGACATGAGCAGCATGAATGCAATGCCTGCGATGAAGTGGATGCAGTACCTCATGCCCGTGGGCTTCATTGTCTTCTTCAACAGTTATGCATCGGGACTCACGTGCTACCTATTGTTTTCCAACTTATTTAATATTGCCCAAACACTGATCACCAAGAATTATATCATCGATAAGGAAAAGATCAAACGCGAGCTCGATGCCAATAAAAAGAAACCGAAGAAAAAGGGCGGCTTTCAGCAACGATTGCAAAAAGCGCTGGAAGAACAACAGCGGCAAGCGGCCCAACGAAATAAAAAGAAGTAAGCCGGTCATGAGCTAGTAGTCCTATTTATCCCGTGGATTGTAAATCGTTGTTTGGTGTATGCTTCTGCAGGTCTATAGTCGAAAAGTCAAATAATATTATCTTCCTTGCATGGTGGTGCGAAAACCCAATATGGTCGGCGTGCTCGGTGCTGGAAAATTTGGATGTACCGTAGCGGGCCTGCTATCCACACAGGTTCCAGTCCTACTCTATCATCGGTCGCCTTTATCTTCAGAAACGATAGAGGGAATGTCCCGGTGGCCCAATGTATCTACAACAGGAGATCCGGAGGAAATTTGTGGCAAATGCAGGTTGATGTTTCCGATCGTTCCATCTGCTGATTTTCGCTCGTTGATCAGGAGTTTTTCAGGGTACCTCATGCCATTTCATATGCTCATCCACGGCACCAAGGGTGTGGATGTCGACAAAGCAAAGTTAGATGATCCCTACAAAAAGATTTACGCCAGTCAGGTGGAGACCATGAGCCAGGTCATCAGAATGGAAAGCCGCGTGGTGCGCGTGGGATGCTTATCCGGTCCCAATCTTTCGGTTGAGATCCGGAGGGGCCTTCCGGCGGCGACAGTGTTAGCCAGTGAATTTGATGAGGTGATCGCATTAGGGCACAAGGTGCTCGGTGGAAACACCTTTAAGATTTATGGCTCCCATGACTTGCTTGGAACGGAGCTCGCAGGTTCTCTCAAGAACATAATTGCCATTGGGACAGGCATGGTCGCGGGATTGGACCTGGGTAAGAATGCCGAAGCCCTGCTTATTACAAGGGGTCTGCGCGAGATGTTGCTGGTCGGTCAGACACTTGGTGCTGATCCCAAGACATTCTTCGGAACGGCTGGTCTGGGTGATCTGGTGGCTACGGCGACAAGCCCGGATAGTCGCAATTACCAGTTTGGCATGCAATTGGGTCAAGGTATGACCAAAGAAGATATCATGGCCCGCACAGATGATCTTGTGGAAGGTGTCCGGATGGTGGAAATCGCATACAGACTGGCTCAAACCTACCGGTTAAGTACTCCGATTATTGAAGTGCTGTACGGTATCATTTTCCGGCAATTACCCCTACCCATTGCCGTCTCATACCTATTTGAGTATCCTTATTCTTTAGATGTCGACTATATCCATCTGAAGAAATAAAAATGAGATCGAGGTCAATTATTTTTAATACAAATGAGAAGTATCTTTACCCCCTTGAAGGGTTGCGTCAAAATGAAATTTTGATGCGAGTGAAAACAAGCTGAATAATGGAAAAAAATAATCCGTACGTAGAACGGGATATCAGTTGGCTGGCATTTAACCATCGAGTGTTGCAGGAAGCAGAAGACAGCACTGTTCCTCTTTTTGAGCGTATAAAGTTCCTGGCTATTTATTCATCTAACCTGGGTGAATATTTTGCCGTGAGAGTTGCCCAACAACGCAATCTACTCCGAATTGGAAAAAAGACAAAGAAAGAGCTGGATCTACACCCGCGCACTGTGCTAAAAGCAATTTTAAAGTTAGTAAACGAACAGCTCGAGGAGTTCAGTAGGATTTTTGAACAGCAGATTATTCCCGAGTTAAGAAAGAATAACATTTATCTAAAGAGACGACTCGATCTAAGTGCTGAGCAAAGAGATTTTGTAGAAAACTATTTCAACGAGCACATGCTTCCCTATGTGCAGCCAGTTCTCTTAGTCAAGAATAAAATCAGGCCTTTTCTTACGAATGCCTCCCTGTACCTGAGCGTCATGCTCCGTACCAAAGGAAAGGAGAGGGCTCCCATCCAATACGCCATCGTACAAATTCCATCCCAGCATCTGCAGCGCTTTATCGAGCTTCCTTCTGAGGAAGGTAGATATGATCTGATCATGATCGACGATATAGTCCGGCAGAGTATTGCATGGCTCTTTCCAGGCTACGATGTTCTGGATACGTATTCGATCAAGCTGACCCGTGATGCCGAGCTTTATATCGATGACGAATTTTCCGGTGACCTATTGCAGAAAATCAAATCGAGTCTGATGCGACGGAATGTCGGCCCGGCCTCACGTCTGGTCTATGATAGGCAGATGCCAAAAGAATTACTAAAATTTTTGCAGAGCGTTCTTGAGCTTGAAAATTATGATTTACTGCCGGAAGGACGATATCACAACAATTTTGACTTCTTCAGATTTCCCGACTTTGGGATGGAGCATCTCAAACGAAAGACCTTAGAACCCCTACCCTATTTGCCTATCGAAAATGCCGAGGATATTTTTGAGGAGATTAGTCAACGCGATCACATGCTACATGTACCCTACCACGATTACGAATCTGTCGTAAAGTTGTTTCAGGCTGCTGCAGAAGATCCACATGTGACTCATATAAAGATCATTCAGTATCGCGTGGGTCCCACATCGCGAATTATGGAGGCTGTGATGGAGGCTGTGGCTAAAGGCAAACGAGTAACCGCCTTTATGGAAGTGAAGGCACGTTTTGACGAAGAGTCCAACATCACCTGGGGACAGAAATTAGAAAAGGCCGGTGTAAAGGTATATTATAGTTTTCCCGGCTTGAAGGTCCACGCAAAGGCTGCATTAATCCGGAGAGTGGAAAATGGCAATCCCAAACTCTATGCGTACTTAAGCACCGGTAATTTTCATGAATTGACGGCTAAGGTATATAGTGACCTGGGATTATTTACAGCCCACGAGGGGCTGACTTCCGAAATCGCCAAAATATTTTCGTTGCTGGAAACTCGAAAATTGCCGGAGCAAGATTTTCACCATCTATTAGTGGGTCAATTTAATTTGCGATCTGACCTCGTCAAATTAATTAAAAAAGAAATTCACAATGCTAAACACGGGAAAGAGGCACGGATTATTTTGAAATTAAATAATCTGCAGGATCCTGATATGATTGATTTGCTATACAAAGCCAGTCAGGCCGGGGTAGAGGTCAAGTTGATTGTAAGGGGGATTTGCTGCCTGGTTCCCGGAGTGCCTGGATTAAGCGAAAATATTATCGCCATCAGTATTGTAGATCGTTATTTGGAGCATTCCCGCATATTTTTATTTCACCAGAATGGAGAAGAAAAAATCTATTTATCGTCGGCGGATTGGATGACCCGGAACTTGAGCTACCGGATCGAAACCGTTTTTCCCATCTATGATCCGGACTTAAAGGGGGTGATCAAGGATCTTCTCGATCTCCAATTGAGTGATAATGTAAAAGCGCGCATTGTTGATAAAGACGGAAAAAATAAATATGTAGAGGATGAGAGCAGTATGTCTGTTCAGTCGCAGATTGAAACCTATTATTACTTAAAAAGGCAACTGGATCAGTATCACAATGAAGCGCTCGTTCATTCGGAGGTCGACGATACTGCCTAATTTAAAAAATCAAGAACCATGAGGAATTTTCTTTTTTTGGCAGGACTTGTTTTACTGTCAATGTCAGCATGTAAATCTAAAGAAAAGGAAGCGGGTTTATCCCCACAGGAAAAAGCACAGGACAAGCATTCTGGGCTGTTGGAGAAATATACCTCCTTTGAGCTAAGGAGTGATTTGACAGGATTGTCAGACAACCAGACAAAGCTACTTCCTATTTTGATTGAGGCTGCCAAGATTATGGATGATTTGTTTTGGTACGAGGCGTATGGTGACAAGGAGCAATTACTCGCAGAAAACACCAATGAGGAAATAAAGAGATTTATTGAGTTTAATTATGGACCATGGGATCGCCTTGATGGAAATAAACCTTTTATTCCCGGTGTGGAAGCTAAGCCACCCGGTGCTAATTTTTATCCTCCTGATATGACAAAGGAGGAATTTGAAAATTCGGAATTAAAAAATAAGCAGTCCCTGTACACTTTTCTAAGAAGGAATGCGGAAGGCAACCTAATGACTCTACCCTATCACCAGCAATTTGCATCACAAGTGAAAAGGGCTTCGCAGTTAGTCGAAGCCTCAGAGATGGCGGAAGATCCCGGTTTTAAAAAGTATCTGGAACTCAGGTCCAAGGCCCTTCTTACCGACGAATATCAGGCTTCGGATATGGCATGGCTGGATATGAAAGACAACCATATCGACCTTGTCATTGGCCCGATTGAAACCTATGAAGATCAGCTCTATGGTTACAAGGCTGCCCATGAGGCTTACGTGTTGATCAAGGATAAGGAATGGAGTAAAAGGCTGGCTAGATACGCTGCGTTCCTGCCTGAATTGCAAGCTGGTTTACCAGTAGATGCCAGGTATAAGAACGAAAAGCCCGGGACCGATACAGAGTTGAATGCATACGATGTGATTTACTATGCCGGTGACTGTAATGCAGGGAGTAAGACAATCGCCATCAACCTGCCAAATGACGAAGAAGTACAACTGGCCAAGGGCACCAGAAGACTTCAACTCAAGAATGTGATGAGAGCCAAATTTGATAAGATTTTAAAACCTATTTCACAAGTTTTGATTGATCCTGACCAACGGAATCACATTAATTTCGATGCTTTCTTTGGCAACACGATGTTTCACGAAGTGGCTCATGGTTTGGGTATCAAAAATACGATTGACGGAAAGCAGACTGTGCGCAAGGCTTTGAAGGAACACGCATCCGCGTTGGAGGAAGGTAAAGCGGATGTACTTGGTCTTTATATGATCAATCAATTGCATGACAAAGGAGAGATTGTCGAACCACTGGAGGATTACTACGTTACTTTTTTAGCGAGTATTTTTCGATCAGTGCGCTTTGGTGCCAGCAGTGCGCATGGTAAGGCGAATATGATCCGATTTAATTATTTTAAAGATCAGGGAGCTTTTACCAGAAATCCATCCGATGGCACATA
The DNA here is from genome assembly GCA_965222645.1 of Saprospiraceae bacterium. GTDB lineage: Bacteria > Bacteroidota > Bacteroidia > Chitinophagales > Saprospiraceae > JABDMH01. Next base: position 194,165 of record OZ244968.1, read on the forward strand.
CCGGGTTGACTTTGATAAGTTTAAGCAGGCTACCAATGACCTTTCCGGGCTCATTCTCAAATTGCAGGGAGATGGTGATTACGAAGGGGTAAAATCACTGCTCGTTGCGAATGGATCTATTGGATCCCAACTGCAGCGTGATCTGGATCGATTGACGGCCGAAAGCATACCTGTTGATATAACATTCAAGCAAGGTGTGGAAATGCTTGGAATCTAGGAGGCTTCCTCCCATGTCAAATTGAGTAAAGAAAAACGGTGAAGCGCCTCGTTGGTCCGGATTAATTGTTTCCGGTATTACCAGCACCTTGATTATTGTTTTCGCCTTGCTTCAAGTCAGTGTTCCTGATTTTACTGCTGCGTTTTTTGGATTTAAAATCCAATTTTCCAAAAGTGTACGAAAAATTAATTCCAAAACTTCTGAATGGAAGTTCGAAATCCGTTCTTTGAAAAAACTGTTGATCCCGGAGTTCAGAAATAAAATGTTTATTTTCATTAAAGGGATCGATCACAGTGATCCCCAATCGTCCACGCTTGTTAAGAATCTCTTTGTTAATCCCAAAGCTCATCATTGAAAAAGAGGGATTTTTTCCCTGCAAGGTATATCTGGGTGAATTCCAAAAACCGAAGAGATCAGCTCTGATTCCGTGCTCAAAATTAAAGCTGGAATTAATAAATGCCCTGTATTGCACGGCCCTGTTGTCGAGGTTCAGCAATTTACTGCGTGCATAAAAGGAATTGATATCCAAATTAGTGCGAAGCGTCCAGAATTTCTTAATGGTAAAAGAGGAAAATATATTAAATCCATAGGCGTCGAGAAGTCCAATATTTGAGTAGGTGGTTTCAGAAACACCATCTGCATTGACTTTGAGGAGAGACTGGATGACATCGTTGGTGCGTCTGTAATATATGGAGGCATTGATTACCCGGCCTCCTTTGAAGGTCGTGTATCCAATGTCATACTGGTCTGAGATTTCTGGAGATAGAAAGGGATTTCCAAATGTTATATTTCGCCGATCCATCTGATTGGCGTACGGATTGATGTAGAAGAGACTTGGTCTTTGGATGCGCTTTGCGTAGCTCAATTTCAAGGTATTGAATCCAAATTTTCTGGAAAGAATAATACTGGGCACAAGGTTGTTGTAAGTGTTGTCAAACGCATCTCTTTCAGAAGAGAATAATCCACTGATAGAAGTGTGTTCAAATCGAGCACCAGCAACCAGGCTGTAATTCTCACTTAGTGTCGCTGTAGTCGAAGCGTATGCTGCAAGAACATTTTGATCATAATTAAAAACATCAGAATTATTGTTGAGATGGTATATGCTCTGATTCCGATCATAAGTAAAGTAATTGTAATCACTATCAATATTTCGCATGACACCTTTGGCCCCGATTTCCATTTTTATTTTTTCCGAAAAGGGATGCACGTAATCTACTTGCAAAGTGGATTCCAGATTCACACCATTGTTGTCACTTTTTTCTCGGAGGAGTAAAGATGGATCTGCACTTTCCTGCAAGAGTGTTATGTTGTCTTCACTATTTTGTCCTGTTATCTGAAATGCGACTGAAAATTCCTTATCTGGAGTTTCGTAGGTCTTTCGATAATCCGTAGTCCAATCAAAACCACTTCGCAAATTATCATTTGTATTGAGGCGGTTGTATTCCTGGAAGATGCTTTCATTTGGATCATTAAAGACGGCTCCAAGATTTCCATTTTGATCGAACGTGAACCCACGCAAATTAAAAGACGTATTGATGCTATTGTAAGCGTTGAAATCGTAAAAAGCTCCGGCCTGCCCCCAAAATCCCAGTCGAGAACTCTTAGTGATTCCCTCCTGCTTGAGGAGCCTTGTTGTTTCACCGACGTTGTCCTCCCTGTAAAAAGAATTCCGGGCTTCCTGGGGCCAGGAATAAAAAGTATTTCCAGCTGCGTTTACTCCAAATCTGCCCTTAGCCGCATTTAAATTCACAGACAGCCTGTTTTGCCGGGTACCGATCGCACTCGTGATGCTTCCATTATAACCCTCTACATTCTTCTTCTTTGTTATAATGTTGACAATACCACCGGTACCCTCGGCATCATACTTTGCACCGGGAGTGGTTATGACCTCGACACTCTTGATCTGATCTGCCGGAAACATCTTCAACGCATCTGCCACATTGTTTGAGAACATGCCGGAAGGCTTTCCATTGAGAAGGATCCTTATGTTAGATGAACCCCGTAGGGATACATTTCATTCAAGATCAACCGTTAACATGGGTACCTTTCGCAAAACATCAGCGGCATCCCCACCCACAATCGAAGCATCTTTATCCGCATTGTAGACGATCCGGTCTACTCTATTCTCAATGACGGCTGATTCTGCAGTGACTTCGACTTCACTGAGCAGAACGGCATCGGTGCTGAGTAAAACTGTGCCTACATCGTGATCGGGTTTTTCCGGTGTAAGCTGAATATCGTAGATCGTCTTTGACTTATAACCAATAAAGCTGATGACGAGGTCGTATTTTCCCAATTGTACCTCAGGCAGTTTGAAATGACCTTTTGCATTGCTGATCACACCGTCGATATCTACCTCGGTACCGGCTTTTCGAAGCGCAATGGTTGCAAATTCCACCGGGGTGTTGGATACAGAGTCGATCACCTCGCCCATGATTCTTCCTGTTACTGATGAGGTCTTAGCCGGTCGACCGCGACCTGGCTGAGCAGATAATTCGTCAGTAAAGGACCAAGTAAGAACCAGGGTAAGCAGGTAAAGAAATCGATGCATCAGGTAGAATTTAGCCTTTGTTAGGTCACGAATTTAATTCAAAGTCGCAGATGACAAGGGGGATTTTATACCTATGATGAGATTATATCTTCCAAATGACCCACTTTGACCATTTAAAGTAAATATTGTTTTGGTTAATATTGCTGAGGATTTAGTAAAAACAGATCATGTCAGATGTGCACGCAGAACTAAAGGAAACTTACGAGCAACAGCAGCAGATGTCAATGATAGCAAGGCATCTCGATCAATTGAACACCCAACTCAAGGCTGCATATGGTGATCTCGATCTGCTGGAAAAGAAACTTCGGAAGGAATTTCGAGATATTGAGAAATTGGAAAAACTCAGTGTCAAGGGGCTTTTTCACAAAGTGCTAGGGAGTAAAGAACAGCAGATTGAAAAGGAGCGACAGGAATACCTCGAAGTTTCCCTGAAATATGATGAGGCAAAAAAATCGGTAGAGCTTCTCGAGTACGAGCGCAACTTGCTGGATGGAAAGGTAAAGACTCTCCCTCAGATTGAATCGCGGCTGGCAGCTTTGATTAAGGCACGTGAGAAGGCTTTGATTGATTCAAACAGCCTGTCGGGGAGGCAAATTCTGGAAATCCACATGAGGATCGATCAGAAGGAGGCGCTGATGCGTGAAGTAGAACATGTGAAGAGTACGGGAGGAGAGGTTATTTCCCTGTTGGAGAATATTGTCAGATTATTGCAAGAAGCGCGCAACTGGGGGCAATGGGATATGACGGGCCGGCACAGGCATGCCAGTCACATGAAGCACTCCGCGATCGACCGGGCCAAGGATCTCGCCTATCAAAGTAAGCACAGGCTGGTAAGATTCCAGCAAGATCTCGAGCATCTTTTTGGCCCACAGCAATTCGATCTTAATCTCGAGTTTAACAAGTTTAACCGGTTTACAGATATGTTTTTCGACAATTTAATATCCGATTGGATTGTCCAGCAAAAGATTCAGAATACATTGAGTAATGTTCAGGCCGTTCGAGACAAAACAATTAGAATTGTACAGTCGCTTGACGCCGAAATAAAAAAAGCAGAATCTGAAATTGCCAATCTAGAGGAACAACGGAAACAAATCATTATTAAAGCTTAATGGGGATTGAGGATGTAACAGTTCTTTCCTGCCAGGCTTCACAATTTGAGTTGCCTAAAAATGTGATTTATTTAAACTGTGCTTACCAATCCCCATTATCCATTGAAGTTCAAAATGCAGGAATAAATGGTGTCCGGCAAAAAGGCCGACCATTTGAGATCGGAGTGACCGACTTCTTTGAGCCCCTGTCCGTTCTGAAAGATCTCTACGCGCAGTTGATCGATTTGAAAGATAGTGAACGGATCGCCTTTCATCCTTCAGTCTCTTACGGAATTTCAATTATCGCCAAGAATCTGCCATTAAAGAAAGGGGGCAATATTGTGATGCCCGGGGATCAGTTTCCCAGCAATTACTATGCAATTGAGGCATGGACCAAAAGGAATAATGTTGCGCTAAGATTGATTGGCCCTGGTGATGGTTTTGAAAACCGGGGGCAAGTGTGGAATGACAGGCTTTTGAATGCGATCGATGATCAAACCATTGCCGTGATTACTGATCACGTACACTGGGGAGATGGCACTATTTTTAATTTGGATAAAATCCGGAAAAAAAGTCGAAATCACGGAGCCTTATTGATCATAGACGGCACACAGAGCATTGGCGCTTTTCCTTTGAGCATAGAAAAAATCAAGCCCGATGCAGTTGTTTGTGCCGGGTATAAATTCTTAATGGGGCCATATGGCTGCGCACTCACTTACTTTGGTGATTTTTTTGATCATGGCGAACCAATCGAATACAACTGGATGAACCGTCTTCACAGTGAAGATTTCTCAAATTTAACAAACTACAGGGCAGAATACAGACCGAAGGCCTTTAGGTATAATGTGGGGGAATGTGCCAATTTTATTATGATCCCCATGTTGACTGCGGCTATAAAACAGATACTGAACTGGGGAGTAGAAAACATTCAGGAATATTGTAAGGAAATTGGGAGTGAATTTCGGGAAAATTTACGCTCCAAAAATTATCTTGTCGATGATGAGTATTCGGCTGCCCATCTATTTGGTGTCTATAAAGAAAAGGGATCGATAGGGAACGTTTTTGTAGATGCCCTAAAAGGGAAATCAATTTTTATTTCGTCAAGAAATGGTGCAATTAGGGTTTCCCCACATGTGTATAACCACAAACAGCATTTTGATCGATTATTTAACGAACTCTGATTTTGTAACAGGATTAGATAAGTCCATCAGGTAGATCAAATAGTATTCGCTTTTTTTTATGATCTGTTTTTACAACAAATTCTTCGACAACCGGTATTAATATTTCTTGTTGTTTTTCGCCTCGATCGATAAAAGCCATATTTTGGCCCGGAAAGGCTTTGACGTTTGTTATGACCCCGATCACTTCATTTTCGTTTCCAATGGCCGTGTAACCGATTAGTTTTTCGAGATCTTCTTTTTCTGCATCGACGTATTTATTGATTTCCGGGGGGAGCTCTTCCGCCTTGATATACATCCGTTGGCCAGAAATTAATTTAGCGTGGTCAAGGGTTTCTACAAATAAAAACGAACAAAGAAGTTTATGACCACTTTCTATTTTGCTTAAATAGTAGGGTACTTTAATTCCATCGATTTCAATAAAATAATAAGAACCGGCCTTAAAGAAATCTTTATAGTTATTAAAGATCTGTACCCTTACTTTTCCTGTGGTGCCGTAGCTTTTCAAAATGCGACCGATAGAAACAAAGGGAATATCCATGAAAAGAATTGAGTGCTAATTGTGTTCTACGAGGACTTCTCTCATGAAAAATCCACGGCCGGCCTTTTCAATCCATTCCTTATTTACACATTGGTCATTGACACCTATGTACTTGCAATAGGAATCAACGATTTGACGCTCTCTGAATACCAACCCTACTCCCTTGGCATATTTTTCAGTAGAGTACCTTTTTTCAATAATATTATCTGTATCTGCCTGGACAATCGTTGCTGTTTCAGGGTAATTATTTCCACCAATCTCCTCTGCAACTCCTTCGGAGGTGATCTCAAAATTCCAACCCTTGAACATTTCTATAGACTCTCCGTTTATAAAAACAATCAGGTCGTCTTTGACATATGAATTACCGTCCCAAATCACCCCCTCTTCTACTGGGAATACCAAATTGATAAGTCTCACATTATTTTCTGTATAAAATCCCTGGTTAACAGACCGGCTATATGTCAGGACATCCACGATATCCCATGGGCCGTCCACACTGGTCCCGCGATGTCTTTCGGCTCTGTAAATGTCGATGCCCTCGTGATCTTTATAAACCTCGACAATCTCAACCCTAAGATAAAAAGATGATGAATCGACTACCGGAAGGTCTCTAGCCCCTACATCAAACTGGATGGAATCCACCTTATAAGTCCTATATTTTCCCACTTCGAGAGGATAGTAATCATAGCCATAGACGGATTCGTCAATCGGGTCCTCCACCGTACTGTTGCACTGAAAAAGAAAAAAACTGAAAAAGAAGAAAACAAGACAAACTAATGTTCTCATATTGCATTGTAAATTATTCCACCTCCCACTACATCATCACCTTCATAAAAGACAGCACTTTGTCCGGGAGCAACTCCCGTGACACCCGCATAGAAATTGATTCTAATCCTGTCCTGATCTACACTCTCGATTTTACCCAGAGTTCCGCTATCCCCGTATCTTACTTTAGTTACAACCTCCATGCCATCTGAAAACACATTGTACTTCATCTTATTTATTTGACATACCTGCATTTTACTCCTTACAAGTCCCTCGACGGGGCCCAGTACGACCTTATTCTCTTCCGGTATTATTGCACAGACATACATAGGCTCGCCAAAAGCCTGACCTAGGCCTCTGCGTTGACCGATTGTAAAAAAGGGATAACCGTGATGTTGTCCGATTGTGTTTCCATACAAATCCACGAAGATTCCATTGGCCACACGTGCATCCAGTCCGGGATCACGATCCCTGAGAAATCTGTGATAGTCATTGTCGGGTACAAAACAAATTTCGTAGCTCTCCGCCTTTTGAGCGAGTTCCCGATAGCCCCGGATCGATGCCATTTCACGGACCTCCGGTTTGAGGAAGTTCCCTAGTGGAAACAATGTGCGGGCTAAACTACTCTGATCCAATCCCCACAAAACATAGGACTGATCCTTAGTGAGATCTTTTGCCTTTACAATAAACCGTCGATCATTCAACATCCCCAATCTGGCATAATGACCGGTGGCGATGTATGGACAGTCCATTTCATCTGCACGCCGGAGTAAGGCTTTCCATTTGATATGGGTATTGCACAGGACACAGGGATTTGGTGTACGGCCGGCAATGTACTCTTCAACAAAGTTGTCAATGACAAAATCGCCAAACTCTTCCCGTATGTCAATGACAAAATGATGAAAACCCATTCTGACGGCTACTTCACGTGCGTCATTGATAGAATCCAGGCTGCAGCACCCGACCTCTTTGGTATCCCCACCAGAACTCGCATAGTCCCAGGTCTTCATCGTGATGCCCACTACCTCATATCCTTGTTCGTGCAAGAGCATAGCAGTCACCGTGCTATCTATGCCACCACTCATGGCAACCAAAACCCTGCCCATCTTACTCATGCTGAATTTTAGATTTCTACTACAAAAATAATATATAGTCCATCAAGAAGTTCATGGTATTCACAATTGAGAATACTTGTGTAAATTGTCTTTCATGGATCCGGATCGTTTGCCTGACATCTGCCTTGTAGTCATTTTGCTTTTCTTCACATCTTGTCTGGAGCAGGCAGAACAGCCCAAAGTTGTAAATCATACGGCAAAATGGCTCGAAAATGACCAGCCATTTGGCCAGACCGAGCTACATTTTATCTGGGAATCTAGTCCGGGCATAACTCAATATAGCTACCAGATATTGATGGGCACTGACAAGGAGTTGCTCATGAAAAATGTCGGAAATTTATGGGATAGCAAGCGGATATTTTCGATGGTACCAGCTACCAAATACACGGGAGATTTCCTGGATTTCTCCGTTGATATCTTTTGGAAAGTGCGGATTTGGGATGCAGATGACAGAGAGACGAAATTCACTCCAATCCGTCAGGTCCCTAAGCCACAGGATCTCAATCAGACGCGACGGTTTGCCTTACTGGGTGGGGGGTTAATTTCCGGCATGGAAGCAAATGGATTTTTGGAGCAGAATCTGGTCACCAGGTGGCCCAATCGCAATGTGAGTGTGATAAATCTCGGCTGGCCAGCAGACGATGTCTTTGGGCTGGCGAGATCTCAATTTGGCTCAGCTCAGAATACTCGATCATGGAAGCCACCGACAGCTGAAGAAGGCTTTGGATCAAAAGTTTTACTCAATCACCTGGTTGCATCTGAAGCTAATGTGCTGATTGTCGGCTATGGCTCCGAAATGGCCTTTACCCGGGGAGACCAGGCCATGCAACTCTTTTCTTCGGGATATAAGAGAATATTGGATATCGCGGACTCGCTCGATATGGAAGTAATTGCACTCTCTCCACCAAAACAGGAAAGTGTGCTAGTCCCTGTTGACACAGTACTGCACAGAAATCAGAGGCTGGCCGAAGTCAGAGATTATATCTCGGGAATTGCTGAGGAGCGATCATTACTATTCGTTGATCTCTTTGAATCCCTCGTTTCAGATGCAGGTAGTCAGACCTTTACTGAAAACGGAATCCGGCTGAATGAGAAAGGTTATCATCGATTAGCCTCGATCATCACAGAAACAATGGAAGCATCGCCAGAACACAAGTCGTCTATTGTTTTGGACTCACTCGGAAGAATTGTCAGCCAGACGAATGGGTTGGTAAGAAATTGGAAAAGCACGGTGAAGGGTTGTGCGTTTGATCTCTATTTGCCTATTGCCGAGGTAGCTCATCTCCTTGTGGCAAAAGGGCAATTTAAGGTTGACATCGAAGGTAGTACGATTTCGGCCTACGACACTGCAAAACTCAAAATCCCTCCTATGACCCTGCGGCTGAATAATCTTCGAGCTACGATCAAGGAAAAGAACCGGTTGTTGAGACAGAGGCTTCAGCCCTTAAATGAGGCATATATCTATCTTTTCCGCCGGCATGAGATGGGGCACCTGGCATACGAAATGGAGGACCTTGAGCTTCTTTCGAAAGAGAGACAAGCGGATATTGTAAGAATTCTGCGGCCACTGGAACTCCATGTCGAAGTCGAATTGGTCAGACCCTGGTCTCCTCCTCGTGATTATCCCGAGGATGAGGTTCCCAAATTCATACCCCCTCCCGATATCGACGCGGAACTTTCTGCATTCCATTTGAGTGATGGCTTAGAAATTAATCTTTTTGCTTCAGATCCAATGATTGCCAATCCCATTAATATCAATTGGGATTCTCGTGGAAGGGCCTGGATCGCGACGAGTAGTACGTACCCGCACATCTTACCTGGCAATCAGGCTAGCGACAGGATTGTCATACTTGAAGATATGGACCGGGATGGAAAGGCTGATCATCACACCGTGTTTGCCGAAGACCTGATGATACCACATTCGGTGATGCCGGTTGAAGGAGGCGCCTATGTGACAAGTACTACCGAATTTCTCTTTTTGGGAGATACCAACAATGACGACATTGCAGATACGAAGAGAATCATTTTTGATGGATTTGGAAACGCGGATGTCCACCATATGATTCACGGTTTACGATGGGCACCCTGGGGTGACCTGTATTTTACGCAGTCGATTTATATAAACTCCTTTGTGGAAACCGTACACGGTATCCAAATGCTCAATGGCAGCGGGATCTGGCAGTTTAGGCCGGAGGAAGAAAGGCTAATGATTTTTAGCCGGGGTCTGATCAATCCCTGGGGTCAGGCGTTCGACAGATGGGGACAATGTTTCGCCACCGATGGGGCGGGCAGCTCCGGGATCAATTATATTTATCCGGGATCGGCACATGCCTCAGCTGTTGGTGTTGCGCGGATTGTGGATGGGCTGAATTCCGGTACACCAAAAAACACCGGTGCAGAATTTGTGTACAGCCCCGGATTGCCGGACTCCTGGGATGGGAGTATAATAACCAGTGATTTTAGGGCCAATCGCACAGTGAGGTACCAAATTGAGCCAGAGGGAAGTGCCTACATAGCACGGGAAGCTGAAACGATTTTACGTTCGGACCACCGGTCCTTCCGGCCCGTGGATATGAAGATAGGTCCGGATGGTGCTCTCTACATTGTGGATTGGTATAACCCGGTTATTGATCATGGTGAGGTAGATTTTCACCATCCTGTGAGGGACAGGTCACACGGACGGGTGTGGAGATTGAGCGCAAGCGATCTACCAGTCCCTATTGAGGCTAGAATAGATCAGACTTCCCCAGCAGATTTGTTCACTGACCTGACATCCCCGTTAGATCATACCCGTCTTCAGGCAAATCGAGAACTTGTAAGAAGAAGAGTAGATCTAAAGGAGATTCTCAATTGGGTCAACTCACTAACACGATCAGATCCGGATTTTGAACAACACAGGCTGCAAGGACTCTGGCTTTGTTCTGCGCTCGGCTACAAGCCAATCGAATTGCTGATGTCCGTTCTGCATTCGCCAGATGGCCGGTCCCGGGCTGCCGGAGTGCGGACTGCCGGTCAATGGCATCTCGACCTCACCACCCTCGAACCGGTGATAAACAGGCTGGGGCAGGATAGTGTCATGCAGGTAAGGCTGGAGATATTGCACCTTTTGAGAGGCCTCAACACGGAAGAGGCTGCAAAGATGGCAATCTCAATGAGTGACATGGACAACGATGAAAACATCGAAACTACTTTGTGGAATACGATGAATACCTTGAAGAACAGATGGTTTCCACAGCTGGTCCGGGGGGAGGATATTTTTGATTACGATATTAATAAAGAGGTTTATGCTTTACTGACAATTCCTGGAGAAAGTATTGAATCCCTACTTACAACGAGAGTTGAAAAACCTGCGCTGCGAGACACGCTAGCCCGGCAATGCTGGACGATTCTAGCCACAAAAGGAGATGAGAAAATGCTAGATTTAGTATTGAAGAAAGCAGCAGAAACCATGGATGTATCCCTTCTAGATGATATGGCCGACGCACCGGAATCGAATCAAAACAGGCCGGCTGATTCCGGGGAGATGGACAAGTTTTTTAATCATGACAGCGCGAGCTTCAGGATAGTCGCAACTGGGCTGATCGGTCGTTGGGGTCTCAATAGATATGCATCTGTAATAGTTAAAAGATTTGTAGACTCCGGGCTTGACCGGGAGGAGCGTATTGCCTTAGGTCGTGCGCTGGTAAAACTCAACCGTCTGGCCGATGTGAAGAAAGCGGCAAAGTACAATGGTTCGAAATCGGTCAGGGCTGTGGCACTTGCTGTGTGGGCTGAGAATGACCAAAGGGAAGCTGCCCCATTAGTTGTGAAGCTTTTGCAAAATTTGGAAGACAGCGATGATGTGTCTTTGCTGTTCTTAAAGTACAGGAATATGGAAGATGGTCCCGAGATTTTGGCAGAGGCCCTTGCAGGTAAGAGGTTGCCGGAGGATGTGGCGAGTACTGGACTGGGAATTGTGCAGATGTCAGGTCTGCACCTGACCAAATTGGAAGAAGCTATACGCACTGCTGGATCCCTGAAGGTGGTGGGCGGAGTGCTGCCTGAGGCAGATAAGGATCAACTTGTTGCTGAGGCCCTGGGATCGGCCAATGCCTATCGTGGAAAATCGATCTATCGAAGACCGGAATTATTGTGTGCCACCTGTCATCGAATTGATGGATTTGGTGGCCTGGTCGGACCTGATCTCAGTACTTTAGGCACCTATATGACACCTCACTCGATTTTAGAATCACTTATTAATCCCAACACAGATATCAAGCAAGGCTATGAGACTGTCATCGTGTATAAGCGCAATGGGGAGATCGTATCGGGCACACTGTATCGCAAGACAAATACTTCCACCCAAATACGACTGGCTTCGGGAGCTATTGAGGAGATCCGAAACGAAAATTTGGAGAAAATGGATGTGAGCCCAGCATCACTGATGCCTTTCGGACTGACATCATCCCTGCATCGGGACGAGCTCAGAGATTTACTTTCATACTTAATTAGCTTAGGAAAAAATGAAGAAGAATAAGGTTAGCCGCAAGATAACCGGATTAGGTTGGTGTTTTTTGATCTTGTTTTCCTCCTGTGGTTCATATGACTTGTTGCTTCTTAACGGAGAGGTGCATGACGGAATGGGCAGTGACCCTGTCACACGTGATATTGGAATAAGGAAAGGTCGAATCAAAAAAATAGCAGCGAGTATAAAGGGTAAAGCAAAGCGAACCATTGAATTGGGTGGTCTTCAAGTGAGTCCCGGATTTATTGATATGCATGCCCATGTAGAACCCCTGCCTCTGTATCCCGATGCCAAGAGCCACATCATGCAGGGTGTGACCACTGCGTTAGGCGGGCCTGACGGGGGCTCCCCTTTTCCCATTGGCAGCTTTCTAGACAGTTTGGATCATACGGGAGTGGGACTGAACGTCGCCTATCTCATCGGTCATAATACGGTAAGAAACCATGTGATGGGCCTTCAGGACCGGAAGCCAATCAGCAGTGAATTGCAAGCAATGAAAATTCACATTGATCAGGCGATGCAGCAGGGCGCATTTGGAATTTCTACCGGATTAAAATACCTCCCGGGTACATTTGCAGAGACTGAAGAAATTATTGAGCTCTCCAAAGAAGCTGCCAAGTATGGTGGAATTTACACTTCCCATTTACGAGATGAAGGACTTGGCTTGCTGAAAAGTGTAGAGGAAGCAATCGAAATCGGCAGGCAAGCCGGTATGCGTGTCATACTCACACATCACAAGGCAATCGGCCAGCCGATGTGGGGTGCCAGTACAAAGACGCTGGCGCTCGTGGACCGAGCAAGAAGCAATGGCCTTGATATCCGAATGGATCAGTACCCGTACACCGCAAGTCATACCGGAATATCCGTCATGATCCCCTCGTGGGCCCTGGAAGGAGGCCAGACAAAATTTGAAGAACGGTGCAGCGATGCAACAACCAGGGACAGCATCAAAACCGGAATCATTCATAATATGATCAATGATCGAGGAGGTAATGATCTGAGGCGAGTGCAGTTTTCTAAGCTGAATTGGAAGCCCGAATTTGAGGGGAAGACGTTGCGTGATTTTGTGGAGGCAGAAGGTCTAGATCCCACTATTGAAAATGGTGCTGAAATGATCATCGAGATACAGCTGCACCGAGGAGCCCATTGCATATACCATGTGATAGACAGTACAGACGTTGTGAGAATCATGAAGCACCCATTTACGATGATTGCTTCAGATGGACGACTTACCCAGATTGGGCAGGGTCATCCACATCCCCGGGCGTATGGGACATTTCCCAGGGTGCTCGGCTATTACTGCAGAAATCTCGGAGTATTGGACCTGCCTGAGGCAATACGGAAAATGACAAGTCTACCGGCCGAATCTCTGGGTCTTGATGACAGGGGTACAATCAAGATAAATAATTGGGCAGACTTGACTATTTTTGATGCGGAGACCATCATCGATCGCTCCACCTTCGAAAGCCCGCATCAATTTCCAGATGGAATACACTATGTGATTATCAATGGCAAATTCGCCGTTGATCAAGGAGTTTTTACGAATACGCTCAATGGAAAAGTTTTAAGAAAAGGACAACACTCAACGACGAACTAATTATCGTCTAATAAATGTTTTAACTAAAAAATAGTCTCTAATGAAATCGCTAACTCTCTCGAAAGTTATATCTCTCTTCACCTTGATCAGCGCCTTCCTTTGCATGAGCTCTTGTGCTGTCAATCCCGTGACCGGAAAAAAGGAAGTCATGTTTATGTCTGAGGAGCAAGAAATCGCCCTCGGCAAGCAATCCGATCCCAGTATCGTTGCGATGTACGGTCTATATCAAAATGATCAATTGCAAAATTTTATTAATGTAAAGGGAAAGGAAATGGCAAGCATCTCTCATCGTCCCAATTTGCCGTTTGAGTTTAAGATTTTGGATTCACCAGTGGTGAATGCATTCGCAGTGCCTGGAGGTTACGTTTATTTTACCCGGGGAATCCTGGCCCACTTCAATAATGAAGCAGAGTTTGCCGGTGTTTTAGGCCATGAGATCGGCCATGTTACCGCAAGACACTCCGCCAAGCAACAGACTAAGGCTACCCTTGCGCAGATACTTTTCATCGGAGGGCTAGTCGTCTCCCCTGCTTTCCGGCAGTTTGCAAATGAAGCTCAGCAAGGGATGCAGCTCTTGTTCTTGAAATACAGCAGGGATAATGAGTCCCAATCTGATGAACTGGGTGTCGAGTATTCAACCAAAGTAGGCTATGACGCACATCATATGGCCAATTTTTTCAACACATTAAACCAAATGCGAGTTGGCACTGAGGTAGAAAGTCTACCGACATTCTTATCTACTCATCCCGACCCATATGATCGATTTCAAAAAGTGGGTGCGCTTGCAGACGAGGCACAGAAAAATATCGATCCGAGGACATTGAGGGTAAACCGGGACAGTTATTTAAAAATGATAGACGGTCTTATCTATGGCGATGACCCCAAGCAGGGTTACGTAGAAAACAATGTCTTTTATCATCCTGACATGCGATTTTACTATCCTATTCCCACAGGATGGAAAACTATGAACACACCGAGTCAAGTACAGATGGCTTCGCAAGACGGTTCTGCTATGATGATTCTCACGCTTACCCAGGCAAACTCGCTTGATGAAGCAGCCCGGGCCACGGTCGAACAGTACAAATTGCAAGTTGTTGAGCAGAAGAAACTCAATCTCAATAACATGCCTGTTCTTGCAATGGTATCAGATCAGGTAAACGAGCAAAATGGGCAGAAAATCAGGATCTTGACTTACTTCATTTCGTATCAGAATATGATTTTCACTTTCCATGGATTGTCTGAAGTAGCCAATTTTGATCGAAATGTGCAGTCATTCAATGTTTCAATGCGAAATTTTAAAGTCCTGAATGATCAATCGAAAATCAATGTGAAGCCAGAAAGAATTGCAATAAAAACAGCCAGGAGATCAGGTACATTACAAGCTCTGCTGAACGATTGGGGGATACCGAAAGACAGGCTGAAAGAACATGCACTGATCAATGGAGTAAAGCTTGACGAGACGATTCAGGCCGGCTCACTGTACAAGGTCATTCAAAAATAATGAGGAAATATTTGGTAATGTGATTACAAAGTAATACTTTTACATGTCTAAAGCCATTGAATTGTTGAACACCCTCTTATTATTGTTTGAAAACCGTTTTGGCACCCTCGGACCGATGCTTTGATTGGAATCCTAAGCTTTGAAGATGAACCTCGCTTTGGGATTAAACCCAAGCTTTGAATTTGAAACCTGTAGTGCTTTATCTGTTTAGTTATTTCGATTAAATAAAAAGATTGAGTACGGACCAGGTCATGTCTAATGATCTGGTCTTTTTTTTTGGAAGAAAGATTGCCACCACCGTGTGGCGGTATATCAAAAATAGCTCCTGAAAGAACTGGTCGATAGCCGGTTCTTTTTTTGTGGTGTCTCGCTGAACGATTTCGCCAGGACTGCAGAATGATATTAGGCGAATTGCTAATGTATCCGTGGCGGCTTTTTTGCGCATTTTGTTATGTTTGCAGCCTAATCTTATAAGCGATGACAGCATCAAACGATAATGCCAGGAAATACTGGATGTACACGGCGATTTCCTTCGCAGCTTTAGTTGTTCTAATGATTTTTTGGTCGGAATTCTTCTGGATTGCGCTTCCTTTCCTACTCACCTATGCCGTAAAGGCCTATGGTGCGATGTAGCACTTAGCCCTTGCACGAAGTGGATTGCCGCACATCTTTGCTGGATTTCAATCCGAGTCCTGGCCAGGGGATAAAGGACCGAAATAATTGACCTTTCAGACACCGCTAAATGCACTGAAGCCGCCATCTACAGGAATCACGGTCCCTGTTGTAAAGGAAGAAGCATCAGAAACAAGATACTGTACAATGCCGTTTAGCTCAGTAATGTCACCGAAGCGGGTCATTGGAGTGTTTCTAATGATCGTGTTGCCACGATCGGTATAAGAACCATCCTCATTGGTGAGCAGCGCCCTGTTTTGATTTCCGATAAAAAATCCGGGGGCTACCGCATTGACACGCAGGCCATCTCCTGCCCTTAATGCAAATTCTGTCGCGAGCCACTTCGTCAGAGCATCAATCCCGGCTTTGGCCAGGCTGTAGCCAAGTACCCGGGTGATTGCCCGGTCAGCAGCCATCGAAGATAGATTTACAATACTTCCTTTTTTCTGATCATACATCACTTTGCCAAAAATCAACGAGGGAATGACAGTTCCCATCAAGTTCAAATCAATTACCGTGCGGAGATCAGCTGAGGAGATATCAAATACAGTTTGTCCTGGCCCGATCGTTGCCCCGGGCAGGTTTCCACCTGCACAGTTGATGAGTGCATCAATGCGACCCCAGCGGTCTAAAATCTTGTGCCTGGCCGCTGCCAGTTGATCTTCCTTGGTACAATCTACGGCAAGCCCTAATGGGTCACTGCCATGCCTGGCGAGCTCCTTTACCCTGGCCAGAACCCGTTCTTCCCGGAAGCCAAGAACCGTGATTCGTGCACCTTCCTCGATCAAGTGATTTGCTATGGCTCCTCCCAGGACTCCCGAACCTCCAGTGACAACTACTACCTTTCCCGAAACCGAAAATTGATCATTCATCATAAGGATTTCAAAGTAAGTGAATTTATACTTCCGATATCAACCAAAGATGAAATAATTCCCAAAACAAGTGAGATATCCGGATGCAAATCGAAGCTCAAAGTAACAGGACGTCCGGCAATTTCTAAACGTTTTACATACAGGTGCATGAAATGAAAAGGTATCAAATTGCAATATTCATTTTTTTAGTTCTGGGAACCGCGGATTTATTCGGGCAATTGCAGCGATTTAGAATGGGTTTTTGTCAAGGGCTCATTGCCTCCCAGCTCGATGGTGATGGATTTACGGGATACGATAAATTGGGAATAAGACTAGGTATCCGGAGTCAGGCTCATATTTCATCGTCTTTCGATCTGGTGATCGATCTTAACTGGGAACAAAAAGGAAGCCGAATCGAGTCTGATGATCCTGGAGAGAGCCCGGAGAAAAAGAAGATTTTTGCTCTTGACTATGCGGAAATACCGGTGGTGGTGAGATATAATTCTAAGGGAATACATCGCCTTTTTCTCGAAGGCGGGGCCTCCGTATCGTACCTTATGAGGTACAAGTTTACACTAACAGGTGACGAAGATGGCACACAAGAGTACGAATCATTAACATCCCGGTTTAGTAGATCTGAAGTCAATTTGATCTTAGGTGCCGGATATTCTATCAGTAGACACCTCGGCCTGTTTTTTCGCACCGGAATCGGTATCACCTATCTGTATGAAGACCCGGAGGGGATCCGGCACCTGGAGATGCGACCCACGGGCGAAAGGAATCAAACTCAGTTACCGATTTTCCTTTTGCGCAATTACCTCGTCTCGATAAATGCTTATTATCTCCTTTAGGGCACTTGGCGATTGCAGGTAGTTCGATTAGAAGTGCTTGCTGTCCTGCCTTAAATATTGATTTTTTCATCTATGGCGTAGATAAAAAGAACCTGCATCGTTTTTGTAGTCCTGAGACTTTCCGGTATTCCAGTATATATACTCAGGTCCCCTGCTGTCGAGATATAGCCCCTCTCAACCCCAACTCGATCACTTCGGCATTCTTCACAGAGCCTTCGATAATTTCAAAGCGCAGTATTGTGCGCACCTTGTGAAAGCCGTGATGGCCGCAAGCTCCCGGATTCATGTGAAGGCTTTTGTATTTTTTATCGTAGATCACCTTGAGAATATGGGAATGACCACATATGAATAATCCTGGAGGATCGACTTTCATCAAGTCACTGATGCGCCTGCTGTAGCGACCCGGGTACCCACCTATGTGTGTCATAAAGACCGCGAGATCATCGATTGTAAAGCGGAGGTCACGGGGATAGGTCTTGCGGATATCGGCACCATCAATATTTCCATAGACCGCCCTTATGGGTTTAAAGTTCTCGAGTTGCTGGGAGAGTTTGATTGTTCCTATATCTCCAGCATGCCATACCTCATCACACTGCTCCAAATGTTGAAAAATGGTGGGATCTAGGTAACCGTGAGTATCCGAGATTAGGCCTATTTTCATGGCTAAAAAAAGGGCTGATAATTCAGCCCTCCAATTTTCAACAGTTGGTATTACATTTTGTTAATCGAGGACAATCATTTTTCTTACAAGACGCCTACTGCCAGTTTGCAATTCGTACAAAAGAATGCCATGAGCATCATTCAGGGAAGCTCTAGACAAACTCAGTGAGTGGTCACCTTTCTTATAAAAGCCTTCAATGCGATGTATCTCACTGCCGTGAATATCCTTAATGGATAGCCTTGCGTTTCCATCTTCAGGCAAATAAAAATCGATATTAGTGAAATCGGTGAAGGGATTGGGATTATTCTGAAGTAAGGAAGCAATTTTTCCAGTTCCTTCCCTGAAACTCAGTTTTACCCTTTTCTCAATATCAGCTGCAAAACTTGAAAGGTGTGCGATTGCATAGTCACCACTCAGTGACAGAGATTGGTGCAACATATGTGATTGCCTGGCTTTTACAACCAATGTCATAAAGACATCATTTGCCCTATACTCCTCTCCTTTTATCGAGGTCCATGAAGTTGATAAAACGTGCCCCCGGCCATCAGGATCTATCGTTTCTAATTGGCCTTTCACAGAAATCTCATGCTGATATACATCCAGAATTTCCATTTTGTCCGGGTCAACGTCTAGTGTAAAAGAGATCGTGTTTGCTTCACCGTCCTCAGCAAATATCAGTGGTACCGTCATGACTTCTCCCGCCTTAATCAGAATATTTTGTACAATAATCTCTTCCTCAGAGGATTTATCACCCGGTTTCTGTATCAGCCGTCTCGGCTTACCTAAATCTCCGATTTTAATCGCTTCAAATTCTAATTTTTGATCCCCACCATTAAAGGGAGTCAGATCAATAAATTGTGGTATTTCTGCTTTTAGCGGATTTATGGTATCCGGAAATTCAAAGTCAGTTGGTAAGAATTTCCACGCTGTATTGCCATGTATTACCTGGTCAATTCCCAAAACGAGTTTCTGGAGGGCCAGTACGTCCAGATAATCGATGACCTGGTTACCATCTATATCAGCGGCAAATAATTTTTTTGGATCTGCAATTTCGCGCAGACCATCCACGTGCATACTCAAAAGGAGATAATCAAACATATCCAGACCCTGCCTCGCATCGGTGTTCTTATAGGGCGTAACATGTAGATCTCGACCGAGGGGAATATCAGTGAAGGCAAAGGATCCATCTTTGTCGGTCATTTTCATCATACCGTCCATCACGGTTACTTCAACACCCTCCACACCCAGGCCGTCAGCAGTTATGACCTGACCGTTCAACTTTCCACCCATGCATTCAAACCCATGGGCTTGAATAATAACCTCCACCAACGCGTAATCACTGTTTCCCGCTTCATCCTCCACGATAAATTTCACCTCATTACTACCATAGTTCTCACAAGTAAAGACTGAGGGTTCGAGGCTAAATTTTAAATTTTCAGTTGCTGTGCAATTATCATAGCTGCTGCTATTGAATTCATGAGGCCAGATTTCCACCATGCCTTCATTGGTGTCCATCATCATAAGTGAAGCAGTAATTGAGGAAATGGCCACGACAGTGGGTGGTTTATTATCTTCCGCTACGACGTCTACAATGATATCACATTCCGTCGTGTTGCCGCAGATGTCAAAGGCCTTGAAGGTCACCTTTGTCTTTCCCGGATGATAGTAACCACTGGCATTATTACCACTTTTGAACGTAGAGCCACCATAGTGCGAGTAGGTTTCGCCATCACCGAGATGTTTTCTCGAATACGCGTAATAGACGTGCCCACAATCATCTGTAGCTGATACCTTTGGTATTTCAACATAGACTTTCTGTCCGTCGCAATCTCCGCCATCGGCTAAGATATCCTCCGGACAGGATGTGATTTCAGGTGCAACATCGTCGTAAACATATATGTGCTGCACATGAGTCCATTTGCCCTTGCGTTTATAACCATAGCCGCCATAGTGATTGTCCTCATATTGACACCAATCAATCAATGTCCAGGTTCGTTTGATCACCTTACATGGTTTTTCATAATGTCCATATCCAGACTGGTAGGAATGGTGGGAGCCATAAGGCAGTTCTTTGTCTTCGAAATGAAGACCGAGTTTGGAGCAGCCGTGATGATCGAACTCCGGCCAGTTGTGCCCATAAGGCATTTGATCTGGATGTGCATCTCCCTGGCAGTCTTTCATATGGTAATCCTTAGGCCAATGAACGTCATGATGACCATCAAAAGCCTTAGAACCGTATGGATCTTTTATGTGGATTGTCTGCTCACACCAGTACCAGTCATAATGATATTTTATCTTCCACTTTCGCTTGATCTTCCCTTTGCCACATGCATCCAGGTATTTCTCGGTATGTGGGCCTTCCACGGTGATGTGATGGCCGTAGGCCGCCTTGGGATATCCGTAGTAGTCAAGGTTATCGTGGAGTTCTCCACAATGTATGTAGACATGCTCTTTGGGACAATGAAAAGGAGCGCCACCCACCTCAGCGGATGATTCAGCTATTCCAAAACCAGATGTATACAGGGCAAGGCAGAATATACCCACCCACAAGGAGCTCATTATTTGTTTGTTCATGGATCAACACACGTTTTAAGGGATGATTAGGTTTACGTCTCCACCGCAAAGAAGCGGCGACAAAATTCAATTATCAAAATTAAATCTACATAATAATCTTGCAAAATAGGTGCCTAATTTGCAAGACTTTTCATATGAAGAATTGTCCTAATGTTTTAGAGATTAAGTCCTTTCAGGTTATACATTTTACCCCCTTTGCCCTTGTTGTAGTTTCTTCGTAATTTGATCCTCAAATTATTAATATGTCTACAACGAGGAATGCCTTTATCCTAATCGCCTTATTGGTTACCCTGGGAAATGCCGATGCTCAGGAGAAAATCACTAAAAATGGATATATGTTTACGATGGCAGATCCCATCGCTTGTGTCAAAGTGCAGGATCAGGCCAACACGGGTACATGCTGGAGCTACTCCACAGCCTCCCTCCTGGAGTCAGAAGCACATCTTAATGGAAAGGATTTGTCCAATTTATCTGAGATGTTTTTTGTGCGATTCAACTACCTGGAAAAAGCTGAGCAATACCTCAGATATCACGGCAAGACAAACTTCAGTCAGGGTAGTTTGGCGCATGATGTTTTGAGAATATATTCCAGGTATGGGGCTATGCCGGAGAAAGCGTACGATGGTCTTGTGGAGGGTAAAAAGCGACACAATCATTCGCTGCTGGAAAAGGAACTCAAAGATTTCCTTGATGCCATTATAGCGGAAGGCACGGTTCCTATGAACTGGAAAAGTGACTTTAATGCGTTGCTTGACAGTCACCTCGGTGAATTACCATCCAAATTTGAATACAGAAATTCGACAATGACGCCCAGGGAGTTTGCTGACAAGTATGTGGATATAGACCCTTCTGCTTATATTACGTTTACATCCTTCCAGCACCACCCCTACTTTGAAGAATGCGTGCTGGAAATCCCCGACAATTATATTCGTGCATCATACCTCAACTTGCCCCTTGATGACCTCCTGAAAATATGTCACTATGCTCTGGATAAAGGGCATTCGATCGTATGGGATTGTGACGTTTCAGAGCGGGGATTTTCTGCCAGGCAAGGTCTGGCTATTGTTCCTACGGAAGTGGCTTTTGCGCAAGGCAAACAGGCTCCTTTTGACAATCCTGGCGAGGAGGTAGAAATCGATGCAGATCTACGACAAAGAGAATTTGATATGTATAGTCTCACCGATGACCATCTAATGCATATCGTAGGCTCTGCCAGGGATCAAAATGGTAAGCGTTATTTCTATGTAAAAAACTCATGGGGAGATGATTCTGGTTTGGATGGATTCTTATTTGCCTCCGAGAATTATTTTTTACTTAATACCATTGCAATTACCCTGCATAAGAATGCGGTTCCGCCCGATTTGTATAAAAAGATCAATGCGGCGACAGCGGAAGGAGATTAGGTATTTCAATGTGTTTGTCTATCGAATGGGTGGATTGGTCTCTTACTTTTGGATCAAGGATGGCTATGATTTAATTTGTTTTATGTAATCTAGAATGAAAATAAAATGGATAACAAAAAGGACTTAGCTCAGGATATTGTAAAAAGTCATGTATTGTATTCGCTGGGTGCCGGTCTTGTACCCATACCACTATTGGATATTGCAGCCGTCTCTGTGGTACAGCTCGATATGCTTAAGCAGTTGGCAAAATTATATGGTCAGGATTTTAAAGAATCTGCCGGTAAAAGTTGGATAAGTGCAATTACGGGAAGCACAATGGCACGTATGGGTGCCTCACTGGTGAAAACCATCCCGGGAATAGGCAGCATATTGGGAGGGGTGACGATGTCAGCCTTGAGTGGAGCATCGACCTATGCCATTGGCCAGGTATTTATTTGGCACTTTAGTAGCGGTGGTAGTTTTGCCAATTTTAATTTCGACAAGGCCAAGGAGATCTATGAAAAGGAATTTGAGACGGGAAAGAAGGTGGCAAAAGAAATGGAAAAAGAAAAAGAAAATGCAACGGATGAGGGAGAAAGTATATACACAAAAATAGAAAAGCTGGCGGACCTCAAAGAAAAAGGTGTTATTACTGAAGAAGAGTTTACGGAACAAAAAAAGAGGCTTCTGGCAGAAATCTAGTTGACTGTAATAAATAAATCAGGTGGATCAACTGGTTTCTTCTAACCTATTTATACTACCATTTCATTCTGTTATAGTCTACTAGTGAGCCTACGCCGAAAAGGTTGCCAAATCAAAAATGGCTCTTTTGGCCCTGTCTGCCTGGAGGCATGCCAGGCAGGGATATTTTCATTTTTTTCAATCGCCTGATACACAGGCATCAGCCGATCTCAAAAAAGTGAAAATCTCATCCAAAATTGACTCATTTTGTGAAATTGGCACTTTCCGGAGTAACCTCACTAGTCCTCAGGAAATTGATTGCGTGGTTGGTGTCAAAGAGTGAAGTTGATTTCCTGCTTTTACTATTGTTACAACTCACTTCCCGGATATATTACTATTTTTATCCCTCAAAAAAAACCGGATTATTTTTTCGACAGATTTAATGATAAAAGGTCTAAGGATTTCTATCCATTTAGGATTTTTTCGGAGTATTTGCACTGCCCTGGAGCCCAATGTGTAATAGGCAATAATAAACTGACGGCCTGTCTTAGATCTCATTAGGATATGATCCCTAATAAAAATCATTTTTGTATAGGATTCAGAATCTCTGCCGAAATAAAAACTGACGAAAAAGCACTCTTCTTTTATTTGTCCCATTTTTCTTTCGAGTACAATAGTCTCCTGAGACTGAAGAAAGTGTACAGTGACCAAAAGCCGGTCCTTGGATTCGAAGTCTGGCATCTGCCTCCCTGAAAATTCAGCAATTATTTCTACCGTAGCATTGGAATAAATAACTCCTGAGCTAAAACTCTCAGGAGTGAATCCAAGCGCCTGGTACTGCGTCTTAGCTTCGGTAATGACGACTGGCAATTCGCAACTTATTTTATGGTGACCATCGGTCCGATTTGTCAACCTGAGTGTGACCAGGCTATTTTCGTTTTTCTCTGAAGCGAGCTCTACGTGTTGCACTTCCAACTTCAATAAGTCTTCCTCCGGGTGTGTAATTTCGATTGGGTAAGTCTTGTAATAATCCTGATGATGTTGACCATCGAGAAAAGTGTCACATATGGCTTTCTCCAAATCATTCCAATCCCATATCCCTATTTTTTCGTTATTGGCGAGTTCCTTAGCTGCAGGATTAAATGAAGAGGTTGTGACTAAAAGAGCTTGTTGACATTGGTAATATTCCTTAGCTCCTATTAAATGTCTGATATCGGGCAACCCAACTTTGTGGAACTTAAAATAGCGCTTGACCTGAACAGCAGTTTTTATTCCCTCTTTTTTTAAAATAAAATCAGCGCCAAAGTCAGCATTGAAAGACAGATTCACTAGTGCATATCCGTGCTTGGTAAATAAATATGCAATAAAATCTTCAAATTCAGCTGAAGCTACATCTTGAAAACGAGTACGCAGGGAAGTGTAGAGATAATGCTCTAAATTAATTTCTTCAAAATTTGTCGAAAGGTGCTTACTCATTGGAATGAATGCAGATTCTTGCTTATAACTTCGCTTTATAAGATCTTGGTATTTGGCCAATGACCTAGTGCATTTATCTTGCCAATTTTGAGGTTTAATGCAACAGAAACCCGGCGGCTAGTGGATCTCTGTCATCTACCACAAACTGATGCTGACCTGTCACATAAGCATTTCCCGATACTAGAGGAACAACAGCCTTATAATCACCATATCGCACCGTCCTCTCTACCTTTCCCTTAAACCGGGTGCCGAGGATACTCTCAATAATCAAGGATTCGCCCGCCTCAAGAGAATCCGATTGGCTCATGATTGCCAATTTGCCACACACTCCGCTGCCGGTGGGGCTTCGGTCTACTTCTCCATCTGCAAATACACACACATTTCTAAGGTCGCTTGTGGAGTGCTCAACTTTTCCAGAGTGAAAAATTACACCATAGAGAAATCCCAGGTCCTCCTCAAACGGATGTGTGACTACTGTGCCCCCGTCGATAATTGCCTTTTTGATAGCTCTGCCGGTCGCTTTAAGTACATCCGCATGGCTGGTTGCAAGCGGGATGGACAGTATATCTGCATCCGTATAGGCATAAAAAGCCCCACCGTAGGCGAGGACATATTCCACTGTACCCAAACCTGCTACTTCTATGCGGCGCACTTTCTCATACACAAACGATGGCACTCCCCTAAAAGTAATTGCAAATTCATCGCTATTCTTTATATCCAAACTGGATTCAACAAGGCCGCAAGGCGCCTCGATTAGCAGATTCAATCGATCTTGCTCTGGTTCCTTCCACCCCAGTTCTGCAGCCAGTTTGGTGATGGCAATGATGGCATGTCCGCACATGGTGCTATACCCTTCGTTGTGGATAAACAGGATTCCAAAATCAGCTTGAGGCTCATTTGGAGGAACAACAAAGCATCCGTACATGTCGGAGTGCCCGCGGGGTTCCATCATGAGAACCCGACGAATGTAATCGTAATTTGATCTGATATTCCTGCGATGAGCAAGAATGGGCATATTGCTCAAAAACGGGAGAGCACCCAAAACGATTCGCAGGGGCTCACCGCATGTATGCATATCAATAGATTGGTACACCTGATAATGATCACCAGTCCATGACTTAAGTCTGGAGGACTTTTGTATACGTTCAAAAGTGCTTTTCATTTTGACATAGACTTCCCAGTCAGGACATATACATGACCTCTTTTGTTGCCTTAACGATATCACCGACATCAGGCATATACTCAGCCACAAAGGGAGCAGCGTATGGGAGCGAAGTGTCGGGTGCGTTTATCCGGATCACCGGGGCATCCAGGTAATCAAATGCAAGCTTTTGCACTTGATAGGCAACCTCGGCAGATACCCCTGCAAAAGGCCAGGATTCGTCGACGACTACAAGTCGATTTGTCTTTTTTACAGAATTGATAATTGTATCCAGATCCAGGGGTTTAATCGTCCGCAGGTCTATGATCTCTGCAGAAATATTTTCCTTCTCCAGCACTTCTGCTGATTTCTTTACTTCTTCCATCATTTTGTTAAAGGAAACAATTGTGACATCTGTTCCCTCCCTTCTGACCGCTGCTTTACCGATGGGTGTCAAGTATTCTCCTTCTGGCACTTCACCTTTCATTCCATAGAGCAGTTCGGACTCCATGACACAAACGGGATCGTCATCCCGGATGGCAGATTTTAACAGGCCTTTGGCATCTTTTGGATCTGTACATGAGACTACTTTGAGCCCCGGGCAGTTTGCCATCCAGCTTTCGAACGTCTGTGAATGTTGTTGGGCGAGTTGTCCTGCCGCACCCGTGGGACCCCTGAAGACAATGGGGCACTGAAATTCGCCGGCCGATTGCGAAAGAGTCTTCGCTGCATTATTTACAATCTGATCAAAAGCTAGAACCGCAAAGTTCCAGGTCATAAACTCTACAATGGGTCGGAGGCCGTTCATGGCCGCCCCTACGCCCAATCCGGCAAAACCCAGCTCGGTAATCGGCGTATCAATAACTCTTTGATCACCAAACTCATCCAACATTCCCTTACTCACCTTATATGCACCGTTGTACTCAGCGACTTCTTCACCCATCAAAAAGACGGTGTCGTCACGTCTCATTTCTTCACTCATGGCCTCATTTAGGGCTTCTCTCAATGTAATTTGTCTTGCCATCCTATTCATGAACTTTTCCTGATGACTCAAAGAAGAGTCTATTTAAAAGTCAACAAAAATATAGTTTTTATTCCTGGCATATCAGGAGCCCGGCGCTTAAACCAGGGTTGAAGTTCCAAAATGGTTAAAATTCGTAACTGGACACAATTGTTTGATCAAAACTGAGTTTTAATACTATCCCATATGATCAGGATGTAGCAACCAAAAAACTGAGCCACTTACGACTTGATTTCATGAATCGAATATTTGCAATACTTGCACTTTTTGTCATTTGTTGTACGAGGGGCACCGACCCCAAGGATACCCCTGTAGTTGTGGTTGGAGATTGGTACAATACAATCAGCACGGAGGTTGTATTGCGGAATACCCTGGGAAACAGAATCTCTTCTGATCACCTGGAAAGTGATGGTTTTTCTCTGACTACATCGATATCCGAACCAAACTATTACACTTTGAATTGTGATTCACAGGCGCTCATATTGTATTTGGCACCGGATTATGACCTTCATTTGGAAGTGTCCTCCGATGGAAACAATATGGAAGTCCTGTTTTCGGGAAAAGGATCGGAAAACAATCGGTATCTGCAGGCATTTAGCGCATTCGAGCGAGCGAACAAACCACCGGATCTGGAACTTCAGACGAAAACAGAGGAGGAATTTTTCATTGCTGCCCGGCGTTATCGATCGAAGTGCGACGGCTTTCTCAATCATTATTTGACTACCAATGTCAACCTCTCGCCCTCATTCATTGAGAAGGAAAGGGCCCGCATTCTTTACGCCTGGGCAAAACAGCTGACCTCATATCCGGAGGCTCATATTTATCACCGGGAAGATGACGATTTTGTGGTAAGCGACACATACCACGATTACAAAAAGAAGGTAAGCCTCAATGCATCGGATCTTCTTGGATTGAAGGAATACCAGGAGTTTTTGACCCTTTATGTGAAAACGGAGGCCGAAATTCTGAGAAGCAAGGGAGATATGCGATCACATGAACAAATCTGTTTCGACATTGTAAATCAGCATATCAGCGAGCAACCGGTCAAGGACTTCATCTGGTACGCATTACTCAGGGAAACCATACGGAACGGTGCAGATGAACAACTAGTTGGGCTTGTAGATTATTTCGCAAATGAATGTGAAAATCCTTCCCTAATTGCAGACATCAAAGCGATGTACTATTCCCTTGTACGTCCGGGATCCGGATAGAATTTCAACAAGTCTAACTTACTTCTGTTAATCCATCAAAGTTGATGCCTCCAAAAGTACCCGAGCTCATCATGAGGAGATTATGATCTTCCCACTGCTGGTCCCTTAAATACATTTCCAGAGCTGTCGAATCGGTGAAAACTACAATATCATCCCGGCCAAATGCTGTACGAATATCGATGTCACTCAACATCGGCATTTCCTTCATCTCAAGGGTGTGCGGACTGAAAAAAACAATTGCATTATCAGTTTCATCTAAAGCATGAGCATATCGCGGTAAAAAGCTCTTGTTCAGACTACTGTAGGTATGAAGCTCCAAACATGCGGTGAGCTTTCTGGCCGGAAACTGAGATCTGACTGCATTCACCGTGGCTGCAACTTTAGAAGGGGCATGGGCAAAATCCTGATACAGGATATGATGGTCCCGTTGCGCAATGATTTGCAATCGCCTGGCAGCACCCTCGAAGGTAGTAATGGCTCTGAGAAAGTCTTCGGAATTGATCCCGAGTTGGGCTGTTACAAGCCGGGCTGCTTCAATGTTCTTCATATTGTGCTCTCCAAAGATCTCCAGGGGCTCCGACCAGTTTCCACTGATGCAAATGCGAGTCTTGCCAGACGAAATCTCATGCTTGATCGCTTTGTATCCAATCATTTGTGGAGCTGATGTGTGCTGGCTAAGATCGAATAAATAGCGATCCGATTTATCGAAGTAGACTTTTGACTGAGGTCGCATTTTGGTAATAAAGGTGTGAAAAGCCTGGTGGTAGCTATCGAGGGTCGGAAAGACGTTCATATGATCCCAGGAAACACCGGTTATGATGGCAATATCCGGATCATAATGCCAGATCTTTGGTACCCGATCAATTGCAGAGGATAGGTACTCATCTCCCTCAATGATGGCTACCGGCGCCTGGGAAAGTTGGACCATAGTTTCGAACCCCTTAAGCTGAGCACCAACCAGATAATCAAAGGGGTATTGATTGTATTTGAGCACATGCATGATCATCGACGTAGTAGTTGTTTTCCCGTGGCTTCCAGCCACCACAACCCTCTTCTTATCCTTTGTATGAGAGGCGATAAAAGCTGGGAATGACTGAACAGCGAGACCTAAATTCAATGCCTTCATCAACTCCGGATTTCCTGATTTAGCATGCATGCCCAGGATAATGAGGTCAAGATGCGCTCCAATTCTATTTTCATCCCAACCCATTTTTTCTGGAAACAGACCGCAATTCTTCAATCGAGACCGTGCGGGTTCATAGATCTCATCATCAGATCCAGTGACAGTATGGCCCGCTTTTTGCAAAGTCATAGCCAGATTATGCATGATACTGCCGCCTATGGCAATCAGGTGAATTCTCATATGTTTATAATCCGGTCAAGATCAAATTGAGGAAGAACAGGTAAAAAATACTAATTTCATTGTCACCTGCGTTTAGTGTGACGATTGGGTTTTAAACAAACAAATTAAATAAATTCAAGTCATGAATATCAACGGGATCAAGAAAATCATAATGGCAATGGCAGTCATTTTTGCTTTTGCAATTACCATGTCTTCCTGCAATCGAGGCATCGGGTGTCCTAGTGATTTTTCTATCGATCAGGTCGTGACGCCAGTGATCAAGGTCTTGGCTGGCGTGGAATGATCTGACAGCTCACTTCTGCCCGACAACACCATTTCACACATTGGCATTCGCTCCCACTTTGCCGGGACATCTCTGATTCCCCGGAATGTGCTGGAATATCACGCAATCTGAAATTTATCCTATAGCTTTTCATTATTTACCAGCGGCTGTAATTTTCCTTTCTTTCTCTATCCACCTTTTGGTTAATTTTAGGGATCGACAGAAATGAAAATCCTATCGAACAGATAGTCACTCATGATGGGTCTCCCACTTTGTATTCCCGCAAATTTAAGGATACGTATCATTCGACTTATGGGGCGGTCACAGAGAGCCGACATGTTTTCATGCGTAATGGCCTTCAGTTTTCTGCCGAATCCACCAATGATATTGTTTTGCTTGAGTTGGGGTTTGGCACAGGCCTAAATACGATATTAGCTATTGATTTTGCGAGATTAAATCCTGGGATCAAGCTCAAATACGTGACATATGAGCTGTATCCACTCTCACAAAAGGACTTGAGAAAGTTGGATTATCCCTCCGTCTGTCCCAAATCTCTCCTAATGAAACTGCACGAACTCTCCTGGGGTGAAGAACACGACATCCTTAATAACTTTAGCCTGACCAAGTGGAAAAAGAATTTTTCACAGCTTAGGGACAAGGGCTGTTACAATTTATTATTTCACGATGCTTTTGCACCAAAGCGTCAACCGGAATATTGGGACAGGCCCTTTCTGGACAGGTTGGCATTATGCATGTCTACTCAGGGAGTGTTAGTCACATATTGTAGTCAAGGTCGATTTAGGCGGGCCTTGAGGGAGGTGGGCTTTCAGATTGAAAGTCTACCTGGTCCTCCGGGAAAGAGAGAGATGACTCGAGGCATCAAAATCGAATAATCGACATAGATCAAAAAAAGGTATTTAAAAATGAGACCATTAAGATCAAAAATCGAAATCAGTGAGCGACTGGGGGTGGTCAGCACCCTGTCGATCCGGCCCAAATCTCCTACTCATTTGCTCATTTTGGCACATGGAGCTGGGGCATCGATGGAACACCCGTTCATGGAGGGACTTGCCGAAGCACTAGCAAGTAAGGATATCGCTACCTTGCGGTACAACTTTCCCTACATGGAACAAGGCCGGAAACGTCCCGATGTACCTCCCGTGGCACATAAAACCATCTATAGGTTGATTGAGCATGCACAAGGTCAGGAGTTGCCGGTTCTCCTCGGTGGCAAGTCCTTTGGCGGACGGATGTCATCTCAGGCTATGGCACTCAAACCACAGGATGCCGTCAAAGCAATGGTCTTTTACGGTTTTCCACTGCACTCTCCGGCAAAACCGGGCACGGAGCGCGCGCAACATTTGCATGATGTCTTGATTCCAATGCTTTTTCTGCAGGGCGACCGGGATGCCCTGGCTAAGTTAGACTTAATTAAGCCCTTGTTGGATCGCATTCCATTAAGTACTCTGAGGCTTTTTGAAGGCGCAAATCATTCCTTTAGATTTCCAAAAAAAACCGGTGTGACAAATGAGGAAGCCCTGGATCTCCTAGCAATCGCCACGAGAGAATTTTTAGACAGTTTGTGAGGCCCAATCCTATTCGCTCCATCCGTAAGTCTCCCGGATTTGCAACATTACATTTAAGATGTCATTCCAGGTTTGCTGACTTTTCATCGTAGCATTTGGAAACATGCAACCATCCCAGCAAATATGTTTAAATCTCTTTGTGAGCACTCCATCTTCATGGCATAACCAGTGGGAGGCATCCTCGACAATGTTCAGTTTTCCATTGGGATCGGTGGCCAGACAGTGCCTACCCGTCTTGTCGTGAGATCCTTGCCCAAACACGGTACCATCATTTTGAGCTACGTGAAAGTCAATCGTCCAGGGGCGCAAAATAGAGGTCAACTTTGCTAAAGCATTTGACAAAGTCTCCCGATCTTCCCAAACGAAACGCTCAGGAAGAAGGCGATCTTCTGGTCTGTTTATACCGAGCAGGTACAATAGTGTGTGCGCCATATCGGCCTGAAAGCCGATGTTATCTCGATTTGTCTCCTCAAGTGTGTCCAGCATAGTTTTCCAGCTATGCATACCTCCCCAGCAGACTTCCCCTTCTGCAGCAAGATTCTCGCCGTAGTCAGCTGCAACATCACATGCTTCCCTAAAGGTCTGAGCAATCAATTTTGTATTGCCTACAGGATCCTTTGACCAGGTGTCCGGATCAACAGCTGAATCAATTCGCACTATCCCATGGGGACGTACGCCGAGCTTTCTCAGTTCAGCTGCAATCCTGCATGCCTTCTGCACCTGCAGGACAAACTGATTGCGATCGTCACGGGAGCCCATAGCCGAACCACCCCCAGTGGGCACCCAGACCGGGGCCACAACACTGCCAACCTGTAATCCCCTACTGCCGATTTTGTCAGCCAGGGCCTTTATACCATCATCATCGATGTCAATCTCGATATGTGGACCAGCTAAGAAAAGATCGACTCCGTCAAACCTTTGCCCATCGACTTCGGCACTGACGGTCAGGTCGATCATCGTATCTAAATCGATTGGAGGTTCTGAGTCTGGTCCCTTTCCAACAACCCCGGGCCAGAGGGCATTGTGAAGCTTAGGATAGTTATTCTTCATAATGTTTGCAGATGAATTCATTTAATGTTATCACAGAATTTCAAGTGTATTTTTTTATGATGATGGTCCAATCATTGGTTTTAGCACTTTATCCAAATACGTGCCGTCATTAAGGGTCACGGTATCAGGATCCGTGATGGCTTCGTCGCATTCATCCTCCATGATGATCCAACCCTCGTAATTTGTATCGATGAGATACTGGGTCAATGCGACAAAATCTATTACACCCTCTCCGGTCGGCGCCCATCTCCCATCACTAAAAATATCCTTGTAGTGCACTAAATTGATCTGGCTGCGATACCGGCGTAGGATTTCCATGGGATCCATGTCAACTTTTGCGATATGGCCAATGTCTGGGCAGTAACCTATGACTTCCTTATCCAGACCACCGAGTAGTATCTCATAGTCCTCCTCTGTCCTGTAGATTGACCCAGCCGGTGAGTTTGGGTGATAGCTGCATATGATACCTCGTTCAGCAGCCCTTCTCGAAAAATCATTTACACATGTGAGCAGATTCTGTTGCCGTTCCCCAAGGTTACTGCGATCTTTTCCCGGCATTTGCACAAGCAATAGGATGGCTTCCGGAAAATGTTTTAAGAATTTAATCCAGTGTTCTGCCCTTTCCCTTTCTTCTGGAGTTTCGCCATTATGAAGCCAATCTTCAACCACGCACAAGACGGCCAACTCAAGGTTTGTTTTCTGCAAGGCATCCCTCATGAGAACCGGATCTTCCAACTTCCCCAAAAAACTGGTTTCTGGCTCAATTCCGCTGAAGCCAGCTTGTTGACAAATGTGCATGATATGCTCGAGCTTTCCCTTGTACTGCTCACCGGGCATTTGCCAGGTATAGGTTTCACAACCGATTTTAATTTTTCCCATTCTTTAGCCTACTTTCCTTTTATCGATATCCTTTATTAAACAAACAAGTCCTCCGATTACTTCTGCGGGACTCAATGTTTTAAATCAGTCGAGTCTAATGATTTGTCTGAGTTTAAGAAAAAATCAATGGTCAATTTGTTAAATCGGTCCAGATCTTCCCAGTGGTGAACATGACCTCCATCGGGGAAAGCCACCATCCTTGAGCCCTTGATTTCCCTGTGTAAAATCTCAGAAAATTCAGGCGGAGTAAAAATGTCCTTCAAGCCAATTGTAATAAGTGTTGGAATTTTAATCTGATTAAGTCTATCTACTGTATTGTGATCTATGCAGGCATCCAGCTGGCCCTCGAAGCCCGCCCTTGTCTGCGGATGATCATCCGATGCAGATGCCCTTTGAGCACTTCTCAACTCATCCAGGTTTTTTTCGTAGAAGGGCGGTGCAAAAATCCAGAGCTGAAGTAATTCCATAAAAGTATCCGGGTTACTCGTTACCCTCAGCTTTTTTAAGTTTCTGTAGACGACTTTCGCATAGTTATTAAAACGCGGCCAAGTACTGATTAAGGCGAGACATGTCACCCTATTGGGGTGATGTATGGCCAATTCTTGAGCGATAGCACCTCCCATTGAAATACCGGCTACTTTAGCTTTTTCGATTTCCAGATAATCCATCACCGCTATGGTGTCCTGAGCCATCATCAATGTGGAGTAAGGGCCTTCCGGTGCGTCTGATTTACCAACACCTCTATTATCTAGAATGACGCATTTAAAATGTTTCTCATATTCGGAAGCGTGTTTTTCCCAGACATTCCCATCAGCTCCAAAGCCCATTAAAAGGATCAAGGGATCACCGACTCCTCTAATCTGGTAGTAAATTTTTGACTCTCCGGATTTTACAAAACCATCTTCTCGCATTTCCTGGAATTATTTCTCTATGGTTATTTCGCGACAGCTACTGCTTTTAATCTGCCACTTGAAATACTATAATAATTAAGTGCCAATATACAAATATGGACTTTTCCCAGGGTGGTTGTATGATTTTGACCGTTTAGTATTCGGGATGCTTAGATTGAGAAGACAAATGCGATTTTTTCTATCTTTGTAGGCTCTGCGAAAGTAGCTCAGCTGGTAGAGCACGACCTTGCCAAGGTCGGGGTCGCGGGTTCGAATCCCGTCTTTCGCTCAAAACAAAGATCAGGCCGTACGAAGTGCGGCTTTTTTTATAGGGAGTGTGGAAAGCCGAAGGTTTTTAAACAATCCCGATAGAAAAGGATAACCCGATAGGGTTTTGATCTTTGTTTTGGCACCCCCCCTCTTTGGGATCATGGAATAATCCCGTCTTTCGCTCAAAACAAAGATCAAGCCGTACGAAGTGCGGCTTTTTATATAGGGAGTGTGGAAAGCCGAAGGCTTTTAAGCACTCCCGATAGAAAAGGACAACCCGATAGGGTTTTGATCTTTGTTTTGGCACCCCCCCTCTTTGGGATCATGGAATAATCCCGTCTTTCGCTCAAAACAAAGATCAAGCCGTACGAAGTGCGGCTTTTTATATAGGGAGTGTGGAAAGCCGATGGCTTTTAAGCACTCCCGATAGAAAAGGACAGCCCGATAGGGTTTTGATCTTTGTTTTGGCACCCCCCCTCTTTGGGATCATAGAATAATCCCGTCTTTCGCTCAGAACAAAGATCAAGCCGTACGAAGTGCGGCTTTTTTTATAGGGAGTGTGGAAAGCCGAAGGCTTTTAAGCACTCCCGATAGAAAAGGACAACCCGATAGGGTTTTGATCTTTGTTTTGGCACCCCCCCTCTTTGGGATCATGGAATAATCCCGTCTTTCGCTCAGAACAAAGATCAAGCCGTACGAAGTGCGGCTTTTTTTATAGGGAGTGTGGAAAGCCGAAGGTTTTTAAACAATCCCGATAGAAAAGGATAACCCGATAGGGTTTTGATCTTTGTTTTGGCACCCCCCCTCTTTGGGATCATGGAATAATCCCGTCTTTCGCTCAAAACAAAGATCAGGCCGTACGAAGTGCGGCTTTTTTTATAGGGAGTGTGGAAAGCCGAAGGTTTTTAAACAATCCCGATAGAAAGGGATAACCCGATAGGGTTTTGATCTTTGTTTTGGCACCCCCCCTCTTTGGGATCATGGAATAATCCCGTCTTTCGCTCAAAACAAAGATCGAGCTCCTTCCTTATTTAACTAATGAAAATGCACTAGGGTTTATTCCTCGCCATTGTCTGCTTTTGGGATTTACCCAATGACATAAGTTTGCTGAGTTTGAGATAAATCATCCCGTATTCTTCGTACTGTTTATAATCAAATGCCTTTGGTATTTTTTTGGGTGACTTGGTCTCTTTGAAACCTTTATTCTTAATACTGATTCCGACCCAACTCTCCTCATTGGCGGCAATGTCGTTTACGCTCATAAGGTCCCCATCCCCATCAGGAAAATAAAGAAATTTGTCAGGGTCGTAAACGACCCATTTCTCCCCCACCTTGATCTCAGCAAATGCGTGATCTCCCGGAGCACCAAGGTTCTTGCGGTGGTGTAAAACCCTGTGATTGTGATATCCCAATAACTTGGCAAAACCAACGATGTTATAGGATTGATATCCACAATTTCCCATGCCACCTTTTACGACAGTTACAACACTTCTACCATCGAAGTGGCGGGGATACCTTCCTTTGGGAACATGCTTGACATTCTGATTCAGCCAATTCGTCATTAATCTTAACTTTTCCACGGGATCTGCAGCACAGTAGGTGTTCTCCACCATAATATTAGCGAGATAGAGCCAGTCCTGTTCTGCTTGGCTAAAATTGATATCTCCTGAATGAAGAAAAAGAACAAATATATAAGGGGCCAACAACTGCATATAAAGCGCGTTCTATTGTAAACAATACTTTACTAAAGATATGCCAAAATGCGTTTGAAACTAGAATCTAGGTAGACCATTGCACTAATTA
Source organism: Saprospiraceae bacterium (assembly GCA_965222645.1). Lineage (GTDB taxonomy): Bacteria > Bacteroidota > Bacteroidia > Chitinophagales > Saprospiraceae > JABDMH01. Next base: position 229,846 of record OZ244968.1, read on the forward strand.
TTATCTGCAATTCTTTATCCTGTCAGCCATCATCATTGTCGTCGCCCTACTTCACTCCCTATGTCTGTGTCTGGCAAGAAAATGTGTTGAAATTCTTTAAGAATAATGCTACGGTCTACCAGATGATATTGATGATCTTACTGACATCCGAAGACCGTGACACCCGTGTCGCTTTCCTACTAAACTCACGATGTCAACTTAAATCACATCATCAGGTATAATACACAAAGTTGTGATACCTCCATCGACTGTAATCGTTTGGCCATTTATTTGATGTGCTGCGGGAGAGAGCAGAAAAAGGGCCACAGCCGCGATATCAGCTGGTGTCGAGACACGTCCGGTAGGAATGGATTTCCCCCAGTGCTTGTCATAATGCGGGTCTTGACCCATTGTACGCTCGGTAGCAACTGCACCGGGTGCGATCGCATTGATCCGGATTCCATCTTTTGCCAAATCAATAACAAGATTCTTTGCCAGATTGCTGATGGCAGCCTTCGTCATTCCATAGGCAGCAAGGAATGGGTGTGAGAGAATCCCTGTAACCGAAGACATCAGGACAATTGCTCCATGTGATTTTTGTTCTTTTAATTGATTTGCCGTGCGTTGAGCCAGAAAGTATGTACCCTTCAGATTGAGGGACACCAGTTGGTCAAACTGATCTTCCGAAAAAGTGGAAAAATCCCCAAAACTGGTAATTCCGGCATTGGCAATCGCAAAATCAAGAGATCCAAACCTCTGCACAGCCATAGAAATCATTTGATCGATCACTTTGATCTCACCGGCATCTCCGACGATGGGGATGCATTTCTCTACGTGGCCCAACCTTCGACATGCCTCTTCGACAAGACTTTCATCAATATCATTGACCACCACATTTGCTCCTCCCTGCAGGAGCTGCATTGCAATTTCAAATCCAATACCAGTGCCCGATCCTGTGACAATGGCTGTTTTGTCCTTAAGATGAGATTTTTCCTCTTCCATTGAATTATTATTAATGATACAAACAATATAACCAATGCAATTGCATCACGAAGGACATTTCACCATCATATTCTTATTTTTGCCGACTGAAAAAAGATCGACGCGATGAATCAACAGAGATTTGCCGGGCAAGTGGCAATTGTGACAGGAGGGGCTAGAGGCATCGGGAGGGGAATCGGTGAGCGCCTTGCCCGAGAGGGTGCCCACGTGACATTGTTTGATATTTTGGGGGACGACCTGCTTAAAACCCAAACGGAGCTGGCAGGAGACGGCCTCGAAGTCGCGATTGTGAAAGTTGATATTACGAAGGAAGATCAGGTAAAAAACGGTATTGACAGGGTGGCGGGAGAAACGGGAAAGCTTGACATTATGATCAATGCAGCTGGGATTGCAGGCCCAAACGCAGTGAAAATTACCGAGTATAGCTATGCAGACTTTAAGCATGTTATCGATGTAAATTTGAACGGATCATTCCTGATGACCAAGTATAGCATCCCTCATATGCTTGCACATAACTACGGTCGTATTCTGCTCATCGCATCGATTGGTGGTAAGGAGGGAAACCCGGGGATGGTGGGCTATGCGAGCAGTAAGTCGGGAGTAATGGGGTTGGTCAAAGCCATCGGCAAGGAGTATGCTGAGACCGGTCTTACTGTAAACGGCTTAGCTCCTGCTGTGATCTCTACGCCTATGAATCTCGATACGCACCCGGATACTATGCAATATATGACATCTAAGATTCCAATGGGGAGATTGGGCACGATCGACGAAGTTGCATCACTCTCAAGCTGGATCGTCTCAAAAGAAGCAAGTTTTAATACCGCTTTTGTTTTTGATCTTTCGGGAGGAAGGGCAACCTTTTAGACAAAATGAAATGCTTAATCTTGTATTTGGTTTATTTTAGTTATAGGTTTGAACTAATATGCAAAAAAGCGCGATACACAGGGACTTAGAGGGATGGCAAAAGATTGTCGTACGGTATGCCAAACCTGAGCGAAAGAAGGCGATCCTTCAGATTTTGGATACTTTTTTACCATTTATCGCTATCTGGAGCATCATGTATTTGACGCTTGGGATTTCGATATGGCTCACGATTGCCCTGGCTCTCATCAATGGGTTTATTCTAGCTAGATTGTTCATCATTCAGCACGACTGTGGCCACCAATCCTTTTTTAAGTCAAAGACGGCCAATAATGTTCTGGGCTACATCTGCAGTGTCTTCACATCCCTACCCTACCAGTACTGGTCTCGGGTCCATAATTTTCATCATGGTCATGTAGGACAATTGGAGCATAGAGACATAGGAGATATTAATTTTCTGACAGTAAATGAGTTTCGAGAGAGTCCGCGCTGGAAGAGATTTGCATACCGTGTCTTCAGGCACCCGCTGTTCATGTTTATCATGGTGCCGGTAATCTATATCGCCATCTCCAACCGTTACCCCTTTTTCAGGTTTAAAGGTTGGGATGCAGTGAGAAGGTCACAGATCTTCAATAATCTGTTCTTGGTCATGGTATATGCAGCGCTGGCCTGGTTCCTGGGATGGCAAAAATTTCTAATTGTGCATTTCAGTATTCTCCTGGTCTTTTCCATTGTAGCCTTTTGGTTTTTCTATGTGCAGCACCAACATGAGGACACTTATATGAGATGGAAGAAAGAATGGAATCATCTCCTGGCCAGTATTCAGGGAAGCAGCTACTATAAACTGCCAAAACTCTTTCAGTGGCTGACCGGGAATATTGGATTTCATCACATCCATCATCTCAACTCAAAAATTCCCAACTACAATTTAGAACGATGTGCCCGGGAAAATCCGGTCTTGCAAAAGCATGTACCTACAATCACATTTAAAGACAGTCTCCAGTGCATTTTCAATCATCTTTGGGACGAAGAACAAAAGAAGATGATATCCTTTAGAGAATTTTATCGGATGGAGGCCTGATAGGCATATTGCCAGCAGTTAAATGGGATTTTGAGATGACAGCCTGTGTCCCAGAGTCGAGCACAGAAGGTGGTAAAAGTCTCACTCGAATCATTGCGTAGTTTTAGCAGAGGGTCGTGGAATAAGGCCACTAGAATCCAGAGGCAATCAGGACAAATCAAATCAACATTCAGTCAAAAACTGTCCTATAATGGGAGTTTAATAGAATACTTGGTGAGATTTCACAAAGTGCGGCAATTGAAATAGTAGAATTGAATCAAATCCCCAGAAGGGGTAGAAGACCAGATCTTTATTACGCTTTTCCATTATTTTTTTGCTCCCAAATATACTCATGGTATATCTTTGGATGAAAAATTAATGAATTGAGGACAGAACGTTTGATTATCATTAAAATTTGTTTACCGGAATGAGCGATGAGGAGTTCTCATATGAGCAGTTTGAGAGTACAAGAGCACAAGTGGTGAACACAATTCGTGCACGGTTAACGGCCGAGGACAAAGCATTTCTGTTAAGTATCAAAAAGTTAGTCCCTGACTGGAGTTTATATGATTTTGAGAAATTCCCTGCTTTACAGTGGAAGATTCAGAATATTCGGAAGCTGAAAGAGGAAGACAACGATCGGTATCATAATCAAGTAAAAGCACTGGAAGCAGTTCTTACAGCGCCACTACAACATACTATAATTTAGAGGCACAACGTGCTAAAGTGAAGAAAATACTCTGTATTTCTGAGTGATGATAAATATTATTGCAGTGTGGCCTATCCCCACAGTGATTGCCATGTCTGTACCCGGAGCGGGTAACGTACCTATTATGTTACAACATCTCTTGATAAATAATACATTGAAAAAGAAACCTTTGTGATATTTAGTCTTTCAAGAATTGTCACAATTTGTCAATAAATACTTACTTTTAGTCACTGAGTGGTCACTGGAATGTGGTTGTACCCAATTTGTACCCAAGGCACAAAAACGAACCCAAAATGAATTATGACAGTAGTAAATCTTAGGTGGCGGAAATTAAAATCAGGGGTTCGCAGCTACTACCTGGACTACTATTTTGGAGGTAAAAGACATCGAGAGTTTCTAAAACTGCACCTAAGGTATCATGATGGTGATGATCGAGAGTTGCTGAAGATTGCTAGGGAAGCACAGAGGGCAAAAACGCGCTTGCTGACCACCAAAGATCTTGGGCTGGAAGACAGTATTGAGGGAGAACTGAGTTTTATCGATCACTTCAAACAATATATCCTAGATTATCGAGGTAAGGATTTTAGAAAGCTAGAAGCATGTCTAAAGAAATTCCTGCAGTTCTTGGCCCAAAGGGGGCACCGTGATATCCGGATTAGACAGGTGGATGACTCGCTACTGAAATCATTCAAGAACTATTTAACTGCCAGCTTACAAAAGGAGACGGTCAGATCATATATGGGGGTCATGAGAAAGGTGATCCGGGGCGACCACTTTAGTCCCAAAATAAAAGATAAGGCAACGCTGGCTAAACAGATCTTGAACGATCAGGAAATTAGGCAGTTGGCTCAAACACGTTGCGGGAATGATGATGTCAAGCGCGCTTTCCTACTCGCCACCTATACCGGCTTAGGACTATCTGAATGCAAAGATTTGACCTGGGATCACATCTATGACGGCAGGATAAATATTAGACGTAATAAAACAGGTGTTGAGCTAAACATTCCTATTACTCACCAGACCATGAAGCTACTGGGAAACAAAGACGAGTATGAAGAGATATTTCAATTGCCGACCACTAATGGAGCAAACAAGGTAATACGGAGTTGGATTCAGAGGGCTGGCATCGATAAAAAGATCTCGTTCTATTGCGCACGCCATAGTTACGCAGTTAGGTTGCTGAATCAAGGAACCGACCTGCAAACCTTAGCTCACCTGATGGGGCATACCGGCCAAAAGACACTTCGGAAATACTTAAACCATGTAGATCAAATCAAGCGACGTGCGATTGAAAAACTACCTGATCTATGAGTGAAATTAATTGTAAGCAAATAGCTTGGGATCTCAACCGTACCCCTTCCCTAGTTGAAGAATTAAGCAACAGGCACCTGGAGCAGATGATCCAATATTATAAGGATGCAATCAACAAGATCAAATCAAACGACTTTACGCTAGGAAAGAAAGAAACCGCCCTTTTGCACGAAGGAGAGGATGTCGCGCACATTAGAACGAAGATCGAAAAACTACAATTTGAACGGCAGCAGGTAGAATCGGATTTAGATAGGGTGCAAACCGAATACCTTGAACGCAAAAGAGAGCAAAGGGACAAAGAACAAGAGCGCAAAATAGCTATGACTCTTTCGTCGCCTTTTGCTATATATTTCACATGCGATTCCAATAGAAGTGAGGCTGTTATTAAATATCTAAGATTAACGCTACCGAAACTGGGTGCGCCGAGCACGGTTTATCTTTTGTATGCCTTACATGGGCTGGATCTAACTGTAGACTTCAATCACTTAAGAAAAACTGACGCAAAACCACTACATGAAAACTTACAAGAGCTGGGCTTTAGACACACGAAAAAAGCCATACTCAATGCTTTTGATCGAAAAAATCCGGATACCCCTCACGGAATTGCCGAAATAAATAAGTACACTAGTCAAGTAAAAAACTGGTTAGATAGTTAAAGATTTGGCATTCATTACCGGTTTATCAAAATAAAGGATTTGGCATTCTTTGTCTCGTCCACAAGTGTCCACATCCTGTCCACACAATGTAAGTTGAACTTCACCCATATTTGCCGTTGCCACATATTAACAGGCATATTATGGAGAATCCTTTCACGACAATCGACGAGAAGTTAAAAGAGCTAAATTCAAAAATTGATAGCATTTTAGTGCAGCCCCAAGTAGAAAAACCTATCAATCTTGAGGGGGCTGCCGAATTTTTGGGTCGTTCTGAGGCCGCAGTGTACACTTTGTGCTCTCGCGGGACAATCCCTTTTTATAAAAAAGCCCGGAAATTATACTTTCTAAAATCAGAGCTGCTGGAGTGGGTGAGAAACGGCACGCAGCCAACTCGACAGCAGCGAATTGATATAGCTAATAAAATAGCGTTGAAAAAATAAACCCATAATACATTAAATACTATGGGTTCCAATTAATTAATATCCACATGCAAGATAACAGTTTTGAAATAAGTCCAGGCGAGGACTTTTCAACAAATCCATTGCCAGTGCAATTGGCGCCCCTAAAGATTGCAGTGGGATTATTTCTATTTGAGGGCAGAGAAACAAAAAAAGCAGTTGTTTTTTCACTCAAAGCCATTTATAGGGACAGAGTGTTAGAAATACTATCGAAAGAAGGGTTTGCCAAAATTTACCGCAGCAATAATCAATACTTTTTTGTCCGGAGTGATCAACGTCGACTCACACAAATTACGATCCCACAGATTCGGGATTTTCTATTAGATTTTGTTAAGGACAAATATGGAGGGGATGGCATCTCCCTAAATGACAATGGCATCACATTACAGGCTTCATCTGATCTCATAAAAGAGGTTTGGCTGCGACAACAGCATCTGATTACAAATGATGCCTTTTTGAGCAATTTGCCCAATATTTCATTAGGTGAGATTCTACGGGATAAAAGAGACCGAGCTTTCCTATTATTTAAGAATTGTGTTGTCCAGGTAACTGCTGAAGGACACACTACTTTAAGTTATGCTGAGTTGAATGGCTATGTGTGGGCCGACCATATCGTTGATCGGAATTTTGAATATACTGCCAATTGGCTTGATTGTCATTACGCAAAATTTCATTCCAATGTTTGTGAGAATGACCCGGCCAGAATTACAAGTATGCAGACCGCTACCGGCTTCTTAATCCACCACTATGCCCACCCAGCATCTAATAGAATTATCATAGCGTATGATCAAATGATCACCGATCTGGACACACCAGAAGGTGGTACCGGTAAGGGTGTGTTCTTACAAGCCGTTGCCCAGGTGAGGAAGACCGTGTTTATCGATGGAAAGAAATTCGATACCCGAGATCGCTTTGTATTTCAGCAAATAGATGAAGTATCCCAAGTTGTGGGCTTCGATGATTTGAGAAAGCAGAAGGGTGTGCTTGACCGGCTAAATTCTGCAGTCTCAGAGGGTCTGGTTGTTGAGCACAAGAACCAAAAATCCTTTCACATAGAACCCGAGCAAATGCCAAAGCTCTATGTGTCCTCAAATGCAATTCTGGACATGGAGGGCAACACCAGAAAGCGTCGCCAGCATATCATTGAGTTCGCACCCTATTATTCTGATTTAAACAAGAAAGGGATAGGTGAACCAATCTTACATTGTCATGGCGGCAGGTTTTTCGATAAAGAGGACTGGGATCTGGGAGAATGGAATCGCTTCAACTCCTATCTAATCTATTGCGTAGAAGTGTTCCTAAAAAAGGGCTTGCTACCAGCTGGCTTGGTTGGGGTAAAACACAACCGATTGATCCAAACTACCTGCGAAGAGTTCGCCAAATGGATTACCGATGGCTCCTACTATTTTAACACCTGGTACGAGACAAAACCTCGTTTCACCGAATTTAAAGCGACTTTTTTTGGCGATGATTCTGAGCTGAAACAGAGGACATTTACAGGCTGGTTAAAACGCTATGCAGTCATTGAAAATTGTAGCTTAGAAGTGAAACGATCCGCTGGTAGTCAGTGGTTTATGATAAAATCTGAGAAGCTACAAGCTGTTGAGCAAAATATCGATCTCGAATTTGAAAATGAGCTGGTTTGAAAATGGTGAAACTATCCTTAGTCGCTTTGTCGCTACGGTTCTCAATGAGCTGGTATGTGTGTCTATTTTACTAAAACTAACAGGATATTAACCTAAATTATGAGTTATCCACATTCTGATAAAAATACATACATACACCCCCCTATTGGGGCTTCTAGCGACTTAGCGACTTTTGACACACCAGTTAGTTACTTTAGGAACGCACAAACTACTGATGCACAAACTATTACACTAAAAAAATGGTTGTGCCCACCTCAGTCGCTTTCAGTCGCTATAATTCGACAAATTGTAGATGAAATTCGCCAAACCAGGGATAAAGAAGCTATTAGGCTGTTGAAAAACAAACTCCCCGCCATAGCCCCGTCCTGCATCGTAGAAAGCCGATCAACGGGAGCTGAAATATTATCATATACCGGGTGGATGCAGTTTGATATCGACGCAAAAGACCACCCCCATTTGTCGCTACCTGAAATAAAGTCAGAGATCGGCAATATTGTTTATGTCGCCTATTGCGGGCTATCTTGCTCAGGTCAGGGTATCTGGGGATTGGTCAAGATTTCCGATCCAATGCAATTGAAGTCACATCATATTCAACTGCAGAAAGACTTTAATACAATCGGAATTAAATTGGACGCAGCAGGCTGCAACCCAAGACACCTCAGATTCTTTTCGATTGATCGGGACCCTTATCTAAACCTAAATGCTAAAACATATGATCGGCTAAAGCCTCAATTAGTCAGATCATCCCCATCTAGCGCCTTTAAATATTCAGGATCCTCGGTGGAAGCCCAAGTTGAGCGTTGTCTTGCTGAAATTGGTGCCAATGGGATTGACGTTGCCCCCACGTACGATCAATACTTCAAGCTGGTAATGGCTTTCTGTAATGAGTTTGGTGAAACTGGCCGTGATTACTTTCACATGGCAACATCGGTTCACCGGAAATATGACAAGCGCCAGCATGACCTTTTTTATAGTCGATGTCTTAACAAGGAGAATAATTATCGGGGTAAGAAAATTAGCATAGCCACTTTTTTTCATTTGTGTAAAAATGCTGGAATTGAATATGGATCCTAACAAAAAAGTGAGAAAAAATACCAAAAAAGATTTCGACAAGCTACAAGAAATGATTTTGGCACTATCCTGTCGCATGCCCCAACACCAAGCCTATGTTGTTGCTGAACGGTATTTCAAAAAATACTATGGCCACCGGTTGTACAAAAATTATCAGAGTTACAAGGCTTCAAAATATAACCGCTCGATAAAGAAACCGGTAAACCAATTGGTAAACTATAAAAAACCTACTTAACTGAATTTCATCATAAGTTTATGCCATGACAACAGCAGACTTTTTTAGATGGTTGCACGTAAAACACCGGGAGACCTATGGCCCCGGGCGAATCAATTCAACAAAAAAGCTTTTACAGGAAAATGGATTTATACCTAAATATAAGAATCCGTTAGCTGGAGAACACATTGCATTAATTCTTTGTACTCTAATCTTGGCCCCAACATTCCGGCTTACCCGTGAAGGCGCGGATTTTGTCAAATGCTTGTATGCCATAAGAAAAAGTAGGGAAAGAAATATTTTCAGCTTTTTAAAATGGTGCCTGGAGGATGTGCCCACCTTGAATAAGCTAGACGCAGTTTTTATCGAACTGACTTCAGCGAATGGTTATGCCAAATTTAATGATGGTTCGAGACAGGACATATTTACAACGGATTTTCCTGATGGGCATTTCAAAAGAGGGATTAAATCGTTTGCATTCATATCGGGTGAACACTTGAAAGAAATATACGTGCGACTCAACCAAGAGGTAATGAAGGGTGGACAAATTGATCAGCATGAATATCAAGGCATTTTAAGTAAAGCAATTTTTTAAAAGGAAAGAATGAAAAAAATAGAAAGATTAAAAATGATCCTTGCTGATGCGAAATCAGCTAACCGGCCATTGACGACGGAAGAGGCCAAAGAATGGGATCACCTCATTGGCGAGGTGAGAAAAGATCAAGAGTTGAGGCAAATGGAGGCTGAAATTCGGGATGGCACATTGACGTCTGTATATTCACAGAGAAAGGAAAATTACTTCCTAGCTGATGTGGTGAGGTCTTTAAAGTTCGGTCGTGAGGCCAAGGGCATTCCTGATGAAGTCAGGGCCGTAACATCATCTTCAGGATCGGCAGCTATACAAGATCCACATGTGGTGGATGAACTAATTTTTAAGCTCCAGGCCAACAGTCAACTAGCCGAGGCGGGGGCAGATTTTCGACCAATCGCTAATCACATGCAAATGGCGAAAGTGTCTGAATATCCGAGCTATCATTGGCAGGCCAATGAGGGGGACGAAATACCGGTTGATGCTGCATTAAGCATCACTAGCAAAAAATGGGATCTCAAGGATCTGGCTATTCGGGTACGTGTTAGTAATCAATATCTACTGGATTCCGGTGAGAGGGGGCGAAAGCTAATTGAACAATCAATGGTTCGCCAGATCAATCAGGCAGTTGCTCAAGCTGTATTCACGGGTAGTGATACTAGCGGCGAGCCCGGCGGCATTGAAACCTTTACAAACCTGCAGACTGTGGACATAAGTCCAGATGCCGCTATGACGGATTGGACTCAAATAATCGAGGCTTGCCGATTATTGAGCGCTGCCAATGTTCCGATCGACAAAATAGCAGCTTTCTTTTCACCAACGGGGTGGGCACAGTTGGCATCTTTTGCAGACACCACTGGCCAGCCGTTAAATAAACCAGCTTTAGTTGAGCCGGTGCGTTTTTTCAATCCGACAACTTTGGTGCTTGAAACCTACGACACGAATACGACCACCAAAATGTTTTTGGGGGATTTCAGTAGGTTGATTGTAGGATTCCAAGGTTTGTTCAGCATCACCCTGGACCAGTCACGGGCATCACATCTCGAAACTGAATTTATGGTGCACATGCGAATGGATGTACAAGCCACACATGAAAACAACTTCGCTCAAATTACCGGTATTCTTATATGAGTTTGACGGAGCGTAGAAAGAGAAGATTTGTTAGCAGGTTCTGGGGGCTTACACCCGGTGTGCGAAAAAAAGATTGTTGTATAAGATTCCATTGGTCAGGGGTTGCACGTTTCAACCCCTGGCCTATCTTTTCACTAGAGGGGGGTGGGTTCAGTTTCTAGGTATGGCCTCTCCAGAACTGCGTTTTTAGACCTCTGAGAAAAAAATGAGAAAATTGAAGAATTCCACATTCCTAACAGAAGATGCCGAAGCCCTTTTTGAGGAGTTTATAGCATTGATCCCCAACCTTCGAGAAGAGGAATTACCCACCTTGCGCCTGGGTTGCCAATACCTAGCCGACTTTAATCGAATCAACAAAATGGATCTCGACTTTACGCAAAAAGATCGGGATACGTATCGACTAAATCCATTGCTGCGGTACAAAAAGACCTGCTTTGATGCCTGGCTGGTGGTTGCCAAGAGGTATGGTTTAGATTATCACAAAAAACTCAACCGGGTAAAGCGTAAAACACCTCTGTCGGACCAATTAACCCCCCTTAGAGGAGTGAAGCTGGCATCAGAAAAGTGAGGAAGAATTGGCGGCCATATATATCTTCACCTACTCTGAGGAACTCCGAGACGGTCACCCCAGGCTTAGATTACCATTATCTAGCTGAGTTTAATCGCGTTTCTCGCACGGCTCCGAATCTCACCAAACAAGATAGGTATCATCCATTGGTAGACCTATGGTTGTTATCGAGTTGGCAAAAATTAGAGGAACGAAGTACTTCAGCTGAATCAGAAGGAGCGGCACTAGGGTTCTTTTATCTTATGACACCATATTCACCAATTCCGGCCCACCAATCTTTTGCACAACATTTTGAATACTTTCACCTATTTCAAAGGTTTGTTTAAATTCATGTGCAACCTCGACCCCTGAATAATACACTTCTACATGAATAGGGTCTACATTGTGAACAAAGGAGAAACTGTCTCGATTACTTTTGGACACTGATCTGTGCATATTTTGGGGTTCTGTTCTCTCCGATGGTTCTGGTCTGAATGTTATCTTGTTGATTTGAAGCATCAGATCTGGAACATGAATATTAATAATGTACCTCGTGCCCCCTTCAACTGAAGTAAAACTTGATCTAGATAAATTAATATTAGGGGCACAGAAATTTGCATTTTCAGGATTCCGTAATAATACTTTAGTTTTATCTCTAATGATTGTTCTGGCAATTGCTGTGAGATCAGGGCTATCCCTGGCACCAGTGACCTCAATAAATTTGTGCAGTAGCTCCAAATCACGTGCAGTCTCTAAATGCTTAATCTGTAATTTCATTTGCTTAGCCATCTCTTCTTGAGCCTTGGTGGAAAGCTGCATCTCTTCTTGAGTTTGCTTCAGGTCTTTCCTTTGAATCCAGAGAGCAGCAACCACACCGGCGAAAGCCAATCCAGAGAATAACGAGGTTAATGCCCCAAAGGAATCTCCCCAGTTGGCATTGTCTTCATGGGCAAAAAAGTACCCATATAAAACAAAAAGAACGATTATTACGATGGTGGATAAAACCAAGATTGCCCAAGGGCTATCCCTAAGGCTATCCCAAATTGCTTTTGGTCGAGTCACAATTTTCAGGATTTTAAAATGATGTAGAGAAGAAAAGGGATACATCTGAGCTTATTCTTATGAACAAAATTCTCTAAGGTGTTACTGATCACATAAAGGATTCGTTCATTTACCGTCACTCATTAGTCACTGAAGCCTTATATATTCTTTGTAATAATTTGATTATCAAGATTTTACAAAAATTCAAATGTACCCGGAGCGGGAATCGAACCCGCACGGCCTCAACGGCCACAGGATTTTAAGTCCTGCGTGTCTACCAATTCCACCACCCGGGCTTAGATTTATCAAAGTCCTAATAATCAAGGTCTTTGAGGATGATGTCGTTCAAACAAGCAACCCGATTACACAGTTGCCTTTTCTCAGTTATGAGAGAACTTTTGTAATTTGTATTTGGCTTTCAGAATCTCAGTTCGTCGTTCCACAGAGGGTTTTGTATAATGTTTTCGGGTTCTAAGTTGGTTCATCAGACGTGTACGCCGATGCTTTTGTTTATACCTTTTTAAAGCACGATCAATGCTTTCACCCTCTTTTACATTGATAACAATCATAACTGTCTTAAAAATTTTGGCCCCCAAAGTTAAGCTTTTGCTGGATTGATATGCAAGAATCTTCCCTATTATGGCCTCATTTCATTTGCGTCCGTATCATCACCTCCATAGAATTCTTGCCAATTGAAAGATCGCCAGGGAAAGGAATACGATTCCTAAAAATCTGTTGGTGTATTTCACGACACTGCTCATGCGATTGAAGATGTAGTCGGCCATCTTTACATAAAGTATGAAGACGGCCAGTGCACCCAAGGCAGAACCGAGAGAAAGGAGGAAGATCTCAGTGAGCGAATGCATGTCATAACCCCACCCCTTTAACCATAGTGCGATGACTATCCAGGTGGGAATGATCAGCATGTTCATTGCTGCCACACCGAGACCATATCCAAAATGTCTGCTGTCTCCACTGCTTTCGACTCTCACCATGGGCTTTGGTTTCTTAAGCAGATAAAGCAATCCCAGCGATAGGAAAACAACCACTCCTACCCAATTGATGGTTGTGGTAATCGCAGCATTTTTGATAATGATATCAATAAAGTAGACCGCAATAAATGCATAAACCAGCTGTATAATAGAAGCACCCAGCGCAACCATTACACCCGGTCGGGCTCCCTTTCTAATGGTCCTGTTTGCAACGGCAAGATTGATGAGACCTGGAGTAATTGCACCAAGCGCACTTAAGATTACACCGAGCAATAATAATTGGACACTGTTCAAAATAAAAATAGATTCAAAGTTCCCTCACCCAAATATTTCTGAATCTCACTGGATTCCCGTGGTCTTGTAGAAGCAGGGGTAACTTTTCCGGATGACTGAAGTAATAGGGCTCTCCAATGTAGACACAGGGTCCGGATAAAATAGAGTGATTCTGAATCAACACACCATTATGGAATGCTGTAATTGATGCCGGACTCTGTACCGAACCATCTGCTTTAAACTTCGGTGCATTAAAAATGATATCGTACGCCTGCCACTCTCCGGGGGGTCTTGCAGCATTTACAAGAGGAATATGCTGCTTATACATGGCTCCCGCCTGACCATTAGGATATGTTTCATTTTCGTAAGAATTCAAAATTTGAATCTCATAAAGCCCCATTAAAAACACGCCGCTATTGCTATAGCCCTGGTCTTTTTTACCGGGATCAACAGGGGCCAACCATTCGATGTGGAGCTGGATGTCACCAAAAGATCTGTTGGTCTCGAGCGCACCTTTGCCGGGGGCCACGATCATATGTCCATCCTTCACCTGCCACTGGGGAGGAGTGTTTTCTTCCGGGTGATTAATTTTCCAGTTCAGGACAGATTCACATTCATCAGTTCGTACTCCGTAGTCATACTTGGGAGTATGCCACTCTGCCAGATCTGTGCCATCAAACAGAACAATAGCATCTGATGGTGGTCTGTCACCAAACCCGGGAGTGACCTTAGGAGGTATGGGTTCCCATTGCTCCGTATCTTTCCAGGGTTCTGAATCTCTCATTTTAGACAAATCGAGCTTCATAGGTTGAGCGGTGCAGCATAGGCATAGAGACCAGAAAAGCAGGGAGCATAATAGCTTCATCAGATGTTGCAATTTTGATACATCACAAGGTACATAATGCCGGGTAGAATAACATGAAACGAAGGTCTCCCCATAGGAGTTAGTCGGATGCTGAGCATAACCAACTTGATATCGTAAGGTCAATAGGATTGGTTTTCGAAATTGAGCTTGGATCATGTGCCGTTGTTTTGATGCTTCCTTTGGTCTGAACACAACGGGCAGAAATGGGAAAGAGTACTTAACCCTGGCAGCATTCGATGTGATGATCATTGCTTAAAAGAGCATGAGACAGAAATTATGACTCGTAGTTGCGTGCAGCACGGTTCTTCCTAATCGGATTAAAGTAAATCTCATATTTTCTAAATTTATGTATCACATTCTGATAAATTAGGAATAGCATCATGATAATTTCTTATCAATAGAGAGAATGAATCCAGTTTTTCTCCTGATAATGACTCTTTATGTCTTCTTGCCGCAGCATGCGATCTATGTGTCGACCTGCGAAATTAAGATTGAAAATGATCTGGAGTGGCACGGGGTGATTAATGTGTTTTATGATGACCTGGAAGATGGAATCCTCAACCAAACAGGGAGAAGACCAAATCTGTCCATCTCCACATTTGCCAACTATAAGACGGAAATCGAAAATTATTTATCCATCATTTTTTGATTTTGCACAATGGCAAGAATTTATCCTATCGACTGAGCTCGCTGGATTGGAGAAATGATGTGATCAAGGTAGGATTAGTTGGCCAGCAAAAGTGGCCTAATAAGCAAATAAAAATCACTAACGATTTACTATTCGAAATTTTCGAGACTCAAAAAAATATAGTGACTATTCTCACCGGCGGTGATACGGAAATAATGTATTTCAGAAAAGGTGTTGAAACTTATCCCTTTTCATTTTAATTAAATCTGAGATAAATTACAAATTGCTGTATTACCAGCCCGGGTGATATGGTCCTATTGGCCGGTTTTCTCAAATAAATCCACCATGATCTGGGTTGTCACTTTAACTCCGGTCTCGATTGACTTTTCAGGATCGGGATAATAAAATGGAGAATGGAGCGCGGGTAAGCTTTCACCTTTTTTTGCAGCTGTAATGAGATCTTTAGGCACTGTGCCGAGCCAGTACAGGACTGTAGGTACATCCTCTTTTGTTTGTCCATATCTCGCAAAATCTTCTGCGACCATTTGCGGCGGGGCATACACTACCTGTTCTTCACCGATCATCTTTTGAGCGGAGACCGTCATTTTATCAACAAGATCGGGATCGTTGTAATTGGGGTCCGTAGTCACATCCGGGATCTCCACTTGTGGGTAATTTTTTTCAGGGAGACCTGCAGTTACCCCAATTCCCCTGGCAATCTCTTTTATTCGTTTATGAATTGTTTTTCTCACTTCATCCTTAAATGTGCGGAGGGTGATTTGAAGAGTCACTTCATCGGGAATAATATTGTGTTTCGTACCACCGTGAATTGCTCCGACCGTCAAAACTGCGGACTCAATTGGATCTACATTTCTGCTTACAACTGTTTGGAGCTCCATGACCATTAAAGATGCCAGTACCACGGGGTCAATCGATTTATGAGGTGATGCACCGTGGGCGCCGCGACCAAATATCTTTATATCAATACTTTCTGCCCTAGCCATGGTATATCCCTTGCCAAAACCCACCTGGCCAGCAGGAATATCAGGACTGGAATGGAGCCCTATGCCAAAATCAGGTATTGGGAATTTTTCATATAAACCGGCATCGAGCATCAATTTAGAACCTGCTCCAATTTCCTCCGCAGGCTGTCCAATAAAAAGGGCAGTTCCGCTCCATTGGTCTTTCATTTCGATCAAAGCCTGTGCAGTGCCAAGCCATACAGTCATATGCATGTCGTGCCCACAAGCATGCATAGTTTGATTTTCAATACCCTCAGCATTTAGCATTTTATGGTTGCTGGAATATGGAAGCTGAGTTTTTTCGATCACTGGAAGACCATCCATATCGGTACGATACAAAACGGTTGGACCATCGCCGTTCTTCAAAATGCAGACTATACCATAGCCGCCGAAATTCTCCGTCACTTCAAAACCGATTTTTCTCATTTCTTTTGCAAGCAAGGCAGATGTTTCTTTCTCGTAAAGTGACAATTCGGGTCGCATATGCAACTCCTTATAAAAATCGATCAGCTCGTCGATGTGGGTATTCACATAGCTACTTATCCACAGAGTGGACGAAGGATTCGGATTGGAAACAAAAAGTAAAAGGACCAGGCTTAATAACACTTTCATAATTAATATATGCAGCAATAAAAATCATTAAATTAAGAAAAGTTAAGGGCCCATAATTAAGTTGTTGGCAGAAAACTTTTCGCCGAATACATTAGATCACCTGGACAAGGCCATAAAGGGCTATTGCTACAGTCACTGCGATACTGATCCATAGTAAGACATCGTAGGATAGTCCGGGTATGAAATCCCGATCCAACCACCTATAGCGCAGACGTACCACGACCCATATCACGAGAAGCAAGATAATAGATGTTATAATTCCACCAGCTAAAACCATCACCACCGGAAGTTTTATAAACACAAAAATCAGTGCCCACAGAAATGGAAATATCCAACTGAGAATAGCAATCGATTTTCTCCTTTGGTAGGCATCCCGGAAATCTATCCACCCCAGCTGTCCAAAAATATCGGAGAACTGCCTGGTCCAGGCTGCCAGAGCAGCAAATAATGTGGAAAATAAAACCATAAATGCTCCTATCATGAAAAATGTTTTGGCCTGCGGTCCCAATGATTCTGTATACATGGTGGAGAGTGTTTCCACCATTGCATATCCCTCAGGAACATTACCCGCTTTGTGGAGAACAGCTGCACCTAATAGATAGAATGCGGCGGTCATCAGCGTGTAAACGACCATGGCCACAACAGCATCCAGCTGCATGACCTTTATCCAACCCCGGGCTCTTTTTTTCCAATCTTCGGAATCATCCGGCCTCCCTGTTTTTGCAGCATATCCTTTTTCCAGGCACCAGTAATTGTATGCGATAATCTCATCTCCTCCCACACCAGTAATACCAAAGGCCCCAATAGCCACGGCGACGGTTTCTGGAGGTAAATTAAATCGAAGACCGTCCCAAATCTGATCCATTGAAATTGCATACTCCGTGTATTTAAGAAAATAGAGGCATAAAAAAGTAAATACCGTAAATACCCCGATCATGACCAGGGAGAATTTTTCAATAAAGCGGTAGTATCCTTTAAATATCATCAGGGCTACGACTATTGCAAGGCTGAAGGCAAAAACGCCAACCGTTATTTTCGGGACGAGCATACTCAATATTATCGCTACTCCACCAAGCACCCCTCCGACTTGCAGGATTTTTGTCAGCATTAGGATAAAAAACAACCAGACAGACCAATGTGCGTTTGCGAATCTGGATCCCGGCATCTTGTTGAAAACTTCCATGGGTGTATACCCTTGGAGGATAGTATGTTTGGCAAACTCGATTTGGAGCATCACCTTAATCAGGCAACTGAGGATAATAATCCAGAAAGTCACAAAGCCTGCCTTTGCACCCAAGGTGGTTGTGGCAATGAGTTCACCTGATCCCACAATAGAAGCTGACAGAATAAAGCCGGGGCCGAGGTATTTGATTCTGGACCAAAGAGATGAAGGAGGAATGGCAATATCTGAGGGGTTATAGCTATAGCTGGAAGTTGACATCACGAGTAAAATAGGGAAAATTCTCCTTCAGTTGAGATATTTTCCACCAGCCATACCTACGGCACAGACAGGTCCATCAGACCATGATCAACTACTTGGACCGGGGATTTGGTTGCAAATTAGATTCGGCTGGCCCACAAAAATACCCATGTACCGTACCTACGGCACGGAGAGACACCTCAGAACACGTTCAACCTACATTAGGTCCCTACGGGACCAGGAACGCGATGGCTGTGTATAGGTGCGGTCCCGTTAGGGGCCAAATGTGGGTAATCCGTAACTGTGCATTAGGGATCGTGCCGTAGGTACGAAATGTGGAAGCTTCCTACTCCTGCATTCCCTTCCTAGCAGATGATCCTATGCTAAGGTGATCCCATGATATGGTGGATATCGCACATGCCGTACCTACGGCACGGAAAGGTCCAGTAGGACATAATCAACCCACATTAGGTCCCTACGGGATGGCTGTGTATAGGTGCGGTCCCGTTAGGGACCAAATGTGGGTAACCCGTAACTTGCATTAGGGATCGTGCCGTAGGTACGAAATGTGGGTCTCTCTCTCCGGCACACTCTTATCGCCTATGTTAAGAAGGCCATTGAGATGGTGGGTATCCCACATGCCGTACCTACGGAACGGAGAGGTCCAACAGAACATAATCAACCCACATTAGGTCCCTACGGGATGGCTGTGTATAGGTGCGGTCCCGTTAGGGACCGAATGTGGGTAACTGGGGGGCTGTGGAGTAGGGGTCGTGCCTTAGGTACGAAATGTGGGTCTCTCTCTCCGGCATACTCTCTTATCACCTATGTTAAGAAGAGCCATTGAGATGGCGGGTATTACATGCCGTACCTACGGCACGAGAACAAAACCCAGACCTCTCTCCGGCATACTCTCTTATCACCTATGTTAAGGAGAGCATTGAGATGGTGGGTGTTACATGCCGTACCTACAGCATGGCAACAAAAGCCAGACCTCTGATCAACCTACATTAGGTCTCTAGTGGACCAGGGAGGCGATTGCTGTGTTGTGGTAGGGGTCCCGCTAGGGACCAAATGTGGGTAACTGGGTGACTGTGAACAGGGATCGTGCCGTAGGTACGAAATGTGGCTCTCTCTCCGGCATACTCTCTCATCACATATGTTAGGAAGAGAAATTGCGATGGTGGGTTATACATGTCGTACATGCGGCTCGGAAAAGGTCCGCAGGACATAATCAACCTGCATTAGGTCCCCACGGGACCAAGGAGTTGATGGGTCCCGTTAGGGACCAAATGTGGGTAACTGGGTGACTGTGAACAGGGATCGTGCCGTAGGTACGAAATGTGGGTTTCTGTCTCCGGCATACTCTCTTATCACCTATGTTAAGGAGAGCATTGAGATGGTGGGTGTTACATGCCGTACCTACGGCATGGCAACAAAACCAAGCCTCTTGATTCAACCTAAAATAGGTCCCTACGGGACCAGGGACGCGATGGCTGTAGAAGTAGGAATCCCGTTTGAGACCAAGCCAGGGTACCCTTAGTTGCACTTGGGGTACGAAATGTGAACTCCACAGTTATGTGGTCTAAATTGACTCCTTGAATAGAACGGAATATAATCCAGAAAAGGATTTAGTAGATTTAGTATCAAATCAAATGTAAAAGCATGGCTAATTCATACACTCAGATCCATATTCAGGCAGTATTTGCAGTAAAGAATCGGCAGTCATTAATTTCTAGGCAATGGTCGGAGGAATTATACAAATACATTACGGGCATTATCCAAAAGTATAACCACAAATTGTTGCAAATCAACGGCATGCCCAATCACATACACATCTTTTTTGGTATGCGACCGACTCAGTCTATCTCTGATCTCATGCAGGCTGTTAAGGGTGACTCTTCAGCCTGGGTGAATCGCCAAGGTCTGTGCCGTCAGCGTTTCTCCTGGCAAGAGGGCTACGGTGCCTTCTCCTATGCAAAATCTCAGGTAGAAACCGTAATCAGATACATCAAGAATCAAGAAGAGCATCATAAAACTAAGACGTTTCTACAGGAGTATCGTGAAATTCTGGAGGAATTTCAGATTGAGTATGACGACAAGTATATATTTAAACCTGTGAAGTGATCAGGTGATATGCTAGCAATTGAGTAAACGGATATCCCACATGCCGTACCTACGGAACGGAGAGGTCCAACAGAACATAATCAACCCACATTAGGTCCCTACGGGATGGCTGTGTATAGGTGCGGTCCCGTTAGGGACCGAATGTGGGTAACTGGGGGGCTGTGGAGTAGGGGTCGTGCCTTAGGTACGAAATGTGGGTCTCTCTCTCCGGCATACTCTCTTATCACCTATGTTAAGAAGAGCCATTGAGATGGCGGGTATTACATGCCGTACCTACGGCACGAGAACAAAACCCAGACCTCTCTCCGGCATACTCTCTTATCACCTATGTTAAGGAGAGCATTGAGATGGTGGGTGTTACATGCCGTACCTACAGCATGGCAACAAAACCCAGACCTCTGATCAACCTACATTAGGTCTCTAGTGGACCAGGGAGGCGATTGCTGTGTTGTGGTAGGGGTCCCGCTAGGGACCAAATGTGGGTAACTGGGTGACTGTGAACAGGGATCGTGCCGTAGGTACGAAATGTGGCTCTCTCTCCGGCATACTCTCTCATCACATATGTTAGGAAGAGAAATTGCGATGGTGGGTTATACATGTCGTACATGCGGCTCGGAAAAGGTCCGCAGGACATAATCAACCTGCATTAGGTCCCCACGGGACCAAGGAGTTGATGGGTCCCGTTAGGGACCAAATGTGGGTAACTGGGTGACTGTGAACAGGGATCGTGCCGTAGGTACGAAATGTGGGTTTCTGTCTCCGGCATACTCTCTTATCACCTATGTTAAGGAGAGCATTGAGATGGTGGGTGTTACATGCCGTACCTACGGCATGGCAACAAAACCAAGCCTCTTGATTCAACCTAAAATAGGTCCCTACGGGACCAGGGACGCGATGGCTGTAGAAGTAGGAATCCCGTTTGGGACCAAGCCTGGGTAACCTTAGTTGCTCTGGAGGAACGAAAATCTGGACTCCACAGTAATGTATTCTAAATTGACTCCTTGAACAGAACGGAACATAATCCAAAAAAGGTTTTAGTAGATTTAGTATCAAATCAAATGTAAAAGCATGGCTAATTCATACACCCAGATCCATATTCATGCAGTATTTGCAGTAAAGAATAGGCAGTCATTGATTTCTAGGCAATGGTCGAAGGAATTATACAAATACATTACAGGCATTATCCAAAAGAATAACCACAAATTGTTGCAAATCAACGGCATGCCCAATCACATACACATCTTTTTAGGTATGCGACCGACTCAGTCTATCTCTGATCTAATGCAGGCTGTTAAGGGTGACTCTTCAGCCTGGGTGAATCGCCAAGGTTTGTGCCGTCAGCGTTTCTCCTGGCAAGAGGGCTATGGTGCCTTCTCCTATGCAAAATCTCAGGTTGAAACTGTAATCAGATACATCCAGAATCAAGAAGAGCATCATAAAACTAAGACGTTTCTAGAGGAGTATCGTGAAATCCTGGAGGAATTTCAGATTGAGTATGACGACAAGTATATATTTAAACCTGTGACGTGATCAGGTGATATGCTAGCAATTGAGTAAACGGATATCCCACATCTCGTACCTACGGCACGGAAAGGTCCTGTGTAACATAATCAACCTACATTAGGTCCCTACAGGACCAGCGAGCTGATAGGATCCCGTCGGGGACCAAATGCGGGTAACTGGGCGGCCATGAACAGGGGTATGGCCGTAGGTACGAAATGTGGGTCTCTCTCCGGCATACTCTCTCATCACCTATGTTAAGAAGGCCATTGAGATGGTGGGTGTTACATGCCGTACTTACGGCACGGAGAGGTCCAACAGAACATAATCAACCTTCATTAGGTCCCTACTCCAATTTCCCCACTGCTTATCATAAAGTAGGTAAGTCAAATTGAGATCCTCCTAAATCTACGAGAAGCCCGGATGCGATTCGCTGTTTCTCATTATCTTGCCAGCATGAGAAAATTGCTTTTCATTCAGGTGGGCCTGATCTTTTTTGTAAGTGCATCTTTCGCCCAGATCCTCCTGCAGGAATTCGTGTATGATGACGCTCCATTCCCGGAATGTCATGCATCAACCATTTGTGAAACATCCAACGGATTGATGGTGGCCTGGTTTGGCGGTACCCACGAGAAACACAAAGACGTTGGAATCTGGATGGCAAAAAAGGTAAATGGAAACTGGACAGAGCCAATGGAGGTCGCTAATGGCATTCAGCATATGGACAAGCGATATCCCTGCTGGAATCCGGTACTCCACCGAAGGCCAGATGGCACGATCGATTTGTATTACAAGGTCGGCCCAAACCCGCGAGAATGGTGGGGAATGGTGGCCCGTTCAATTGATGATGGCGACACCTGGTCTATGCCTCGAAGATTACCAGAAGACATTCTTGGTCCGGTAAAAAACAAGGCGGTGCTTTTATCAGATGGAAGTTTGCTTTGCCCATCCAGCACAGAACTCGATGGTTGGAGGGTGCATATGGAGATTACAGCTGATGATGGAATCACCTGGAAAAGGATTGGTCCATTGGAGGGAGCAGGAATAGAGGCGATCCAACCCACGCTTTTGCATCACGGCGACAGGCTTCAGATTTTATGCCGCACGAAAAGAAGTGGTATTGTGGAATCTTGGTCAGATAATCAGGGACTTACATGGACGCCCTTAAGCAAAACTTCACTCCCCAACCCCAATTCCGGGATAGACGCAGTCACTACGTCAGGGGGCACTCATTACCTGGTGTACAATCCTACATCAACTCCTGAGGGCAAATGGGGTGGTGATCGCTATCCATTGGAACTGGCGAAATCTTCAGATGGTAAAAGATGGGAGAAGGTTGTCGTCTTAGAAAGTGAGCCCGGGGAATACTCCTATCCGGCAATTATCGAAAGTCAAGATGGCGACCTCCACATTACATATACCTGGAAGCGAGATAAAATCAAGCATGTTGTATTCCGGTGATCAGCGACTTGGAAACCCATGACAGCTGAGATCAGTCAAGATTCCCTTTTCTGGGAAGTTTGTGAGAGTGGCCTTTAGCCCTGCCAATTTAGGAAGAGACTGACAGACATGTCATGCACATACGAAGAAGCTGCACCAATCGTTCCAAACGACCTGGATATTTTCGTAGACGACATTCATCTCCAGGATTCAAGCTTTTTTCCTTCCTGCATAATAACCGTTTCATTTCTCCGTTGTATATTTGTCTGCTCAGGACAAAACCAATCTTCGAACACTCCGCCAAGATTTTTTTTCCGAACTCACAGTAAGCTTTTTCCGGACGCATTCTCATTGTTAGGTGTGCCATTTTGGCACGGATATTGGAGCCTCTTGGTTGGTATTGCATATCATTTCCGGTACATGCCTTTTACCCCCTGTACCCCCTTTTTTGAATGATAGGCACTGACCATGAGACCCACTAAAATGGTACTGGAATCACATGAGAAAGCGTTACGCGATTGGCTTGGTAGTGACTATGTTGTGTTGTGTTAAAATTTACTCACAGTCTGAAATGGAAATACCTTTTGTCAAAGCAACAGAATTGACTCCTTCGAAAAAGGCCTCCCTCGTTAAGGTCTTTAAAAAGCATAAATCTGTCCGCCTCAATGCAAGAGAATTACACGGCAAGGTCACAGCTCCAGGTTTTAACAAAAAGTTGGAACTGGCACTCGGTGACAACACCATGCGGTTTGAGATTTACCCGCATGATATTCGCCATCCGGACTATCAATTGATCCTGAGGGATGGTAAAAAAGAAAAAAAGGTAAGGCCCGGACAGAGTTATACCTACCGAGGCTGGAATCTGGACTACCCATCGCAGGAAATACGACTCACGATAACTCCTGATTACGTAACCGGATTCGTTGGAGATGCATTGGGCAAGCGCTGGTTTATTCAGCCTGCCAAAGACTTCGATCCCGAAGCCGGATCCGAAACTGTATTGTACCAGGCGGAAGATGTAATCGACGACGAAGAACGCACCTGTGCATCCACACACGTGCACGAAATGGGTTCTCCGAGTTCCGGAAATTCGAATGCTCGATCCTTTTCCTGCAAAGAGGTGGAAGTGGCAATTGCTGCAGACTATTCCATGTATACAAAGTATAATAATAATGCATCAGCTTTGGCACAGCATCTTCTTGATATTAAGAATCTTCAAGAGCCGAACTACGGAGTCTTTAATGTAGAATTTACAGTGGTGAAAACGTATATCGTGACGAGTTCCGGTAATGATCCCTGGACCAGCAGCACCGATGCGAATACACTGCTCAATTCCTTTTGTTGTTGGGCAGGAACAGGCAGCAGCAGCCAGCTCAATTGCACAGGACAGAATGGATTTGCCGTAACCCATGATGTAGGTGAATTGTGGACTAACCGGGATTTTGATGGAAGTACTGTGGGCTTAGCATGGGTGGGAACCATCTGCAACAACATGTTTGGATACAGTGTTGATCAACATTTCACCACAAACCTCCAGAGCCTTAGAGTCTTGATCGCTCATGAACAAGGACACAACTTTGGTGCCAGCCATGATGCTTCGGGAGATCCACATATTATGGCCCCATCGGTAAACTCCAGCAATACGACTTTTTCATCCGCCTCACAATCTGCTATTAACAACAATCTACCCGGCTATACGTGCTTATCGGCCTGTACGCCAGATTGCAGCGATCCGGCCGTTGATATGGATATTACATCTCTTTCATTAGGCGCTTGCAATGCCGGGCCACCATCTACGTATGACCTCACTCTCGTGATCACACATGGAGGGGGCAATGGCCAGGGTTTCAATGTGACTGTTGATGGCACAAATTATTTTAAATCTTTCGGCAGTAGTCCGCAGACAGTGGTGGTCTCTAATCTCCCGGCTGATGGACAAAGTGATGTTCCCGTCATTGTAAAAGCGGTATCAAACAATGAATCGGGTTGCCAGGCCGGGACCAGTTACAATGCACCTTCCCCTTGTGGTGGTGAGATTGCAGAAAATTTTAATTCATGTAACCTGCCCGGAGGCTGGACCATTACGACGACAAATCCCTATACATTCCAAAACGAAAATGGAGAAGATCCCGAGGTGCAGTACAGGTGGAAATTTGACAATGACAACAGACCATTGATCAATTACGACTACTCCAGTCCACCCTATACCATAAACGGCTCATGCATGGCCTATTTTGATGATGACATAAATAGCAGTTCTCAATTTAGCGGAATAAACACCTTGACAAGCTCCGTCTATGACCTCACTCAATTCGAGAATGTCGTATTGAGCTTCGATTACAATTTTCACAATTTCGAAGATGGGAAACCAGCCAATGGAAGCTTTTTCAAAGTGGAGGTACGAACAGTAGCCGGAAATTGGGTCCAGATTTTATATGATGATGATGATACATGTCCATGGACGGATGCATGGGCCAGCAATTGTTCGACGCATTTCTCAGCAAATATCGATCAGTATGCGCACAATGCATTTCAGGTACGATTTATATATAGCGATGGCGATAATGGGGCGTGGACCGGTATGATCGCCATGGATAATTTTGCGATCAACGGTGATGAGGCCTATAGTGGTCCCTGTGAGCAAACGGTGACGGTATTACCCGGTCAGGCCAACGGCCATAAGAGGGCATCGCAGATGATCATGACGAATGGCAATGTGTCGGCTTCGAACGGCACGATTTTTAATGCTCCAACGGTGGTGCTTGACGATCAGTTTACGGTGCCGGCGGGTGCTACTTTTGAAGCGAGGACGGCGGGATGTCAGTAAATACGCGGATGAAACTTTTGGTGAAGCAGGCTAACCGGAAACCCGTGACCAGAAACCCGTGACTTGAAACCAGGGTACCGGATGAAAGTATTAAAGGATAAAATATATTAAAAATATGATTGTAAAAAGTGGAGAAAAGTCTATCTTGGCGGCTATAACACCCGTGAATAGACAGACCCAGGCCGAACGAAGCCCAAATTTCACCCAAATGGGTGATGGTATTCACACAGTTATATCGTATTTTAGCAGAGGAAAGTGGAGTAGGTTTTGTATCTACAAGACGGAGATCTGTTAGGAAAAAATTTCCAGAAAACATTAAACTCCAAGGATCTGAGCAACAAAATTTTATTATTTGAAATCCAAAACGTTTTAAAAAACATGAAACAAACAATTATGAAAAAGATACTTTTTACAAGTTTAATGGCCATTGGGATGGTCTGGGGGGTGCAGGCGCAGGCTTTGAAGGTTGATGCAAGTGGTAATGTGGGGGTTGGTGTTGGAGCACCATCTGAAAAACTTGAGGTTGATGGAAATGCTTTAATTTCGAATGCAAAATACTTCATGAGTAAAAGGACTGGTGGAAATGCACATCAGTTGATGGGACTAGATGGCCTCAATGATGTTATTTTTAATCGTTCTGCAATTGTGGGAGGACAGGCGTCTGGTCTGATTTTTGGTGTTGGGCAGAGTCGAATCTTTGATATGAGGAACAGCGGCAATTCGCCTGTATTTAGACTTATTGAAGCTAATGGTCGTGTAGGTATAGGAACCACTAATCCTGACCAACTCCTAACTGTAAATGGTTCTGCTTCAAAACCGGGTGGAGGTTCTTGGTCTACTTTTTCAGATCGCAGACTGAAGAACTCAGTGAGAGAGTTTGACTACGGACTTGAATCCGTGCTTCAAATTGAACCTGTGTTCTTCAAATACAATGGAAAACTGAGCTTGCCGAATGATTCTGAATATGTTGGCATAATTGCTCAGGATATGCAAGAGATTGCTCCTTTCATGATATCTGAAGCGTATGCCTCTGATTCCTTAGGGAATGCTGAAAGTAAGTATCTGGCCTATGATGCATCTGCCCTTCCATACATGCTTGTTAATGCGATTAAAGAACAGGAAGATAAGATTAATAAACAGGAACAAGAATTGGAGATTTTACGGGATAAGATCACACAGCTATCTGCTGCGATTGAAAATACAACAAACATTTCGTGGCATCTTGAAGGGAACGAAGGTGAGGCAAGTCTTGGTCAGAACAGGCCGAATCCATTTAGTCAGAACACAATCTTTGAGTATTTCATTCCAGAAAAGAGTTCAAGGGCAGATTTGAGAATTTTGGATAGTACTGGAAAATTGATCAAACAACTTAATATTGATCACAAAGGTAAGGGACAGATTGATCTGACCACAAGTGATTTAGCTAGTGGTGTGTACTTTTATGAACTTTCGATTGATGGCGAGAAATTGTCAAAAAGGATGATTAAACATTAAAAAGAGATATAAGTAACATTTATCAAGCCATCAATATTTATTTATTGATGGCTTTTTTTATGCTGAATTAATTCACAAGCATAATTGTATAGTCTGGTATCGTAAAGATTTTGCTCTCGGAGGACACTTCTTATATCATCTGTGATAAGTTCATAATTTTTTTCTGTATTTTCATTTAGCTTAGTTGCTTCCAATTCTCTATCTAAGCCCAAGAATCTACTTAACATCGAAAGCGAACCGTTAACATCATCAAGAGTTCCAATGAAATCCATTCCGCTTAAATTATCTATAGCTTTGGTGAAGCTGGTTTCTGTTATCCTTTCTCTAAAAGAAATAGGGGCAAAGTATCTAGTTTGGAGATTATTAATATTGGGCCAATAGTTCTGATTGTTGATAATTTCCTCAACGGTCATATTCCGTAGGCTGGGTGAGTGGCTTTTCCCATGAAAAACATGAGAAATCACGCGCTGGATAGGATCCCTTAGAAAAGTAAAAGTTTTAATCTCTTTATCATCAAATTTGAGATGACTCATATCCGAAAATCTATAATGACCGGCAACCAACTGAATGACTAACATTCTTTCTTCATCACTACGGATATCTTCTATTGGAGGATAATAACCATTGTTTTGCCTAATTTGTTGCAAGTTTGGAAAAATCATCTTTTGAGGAAAGAGACCATATAATGCATGCCTGATCATGGTGCCCCCTGTCTTGGGAATATGGAGGAAAAAATACCGGGTGTGTTCACTCAATTTCATGTTATTCACTTTATCCAACAGCTTCGTTGTATCTGATAAATCCATTTTTCAGTTGATCAAATAATGATTCTGGGAACTGAATTAATCTGCGAGATCTAGTTGCCTCAACTATGATCACACTTGGTGAATTGTCGAAAAGGGAGTATCCTCCATGTTCTTCTAGGTTCCGGAGAGACTCATGAGTGCTTTCCCCATAACTACAAAATGAAAGGTTTTCATAACCGACATCCTCAAGAAGCTTTTTCAAAAGGAATGGCGAATATAAAAACCTATGGCCCCAACCATAGAAAGCTCTGTTGATTGCGGTTACAGAATCTATATACTCTGCTTCACTCCCCTTGGTTTTACCGAGCATCTTATAGTGAGTTTTTAGAACCCATTCGACATTGGGTGTGGAAATCCTTATTTTACCCCCGACCTTCAGCGACAAACCAGCATTGTATAGAAAGTTGATTCCGTCTCTTAGGAATAAATGCTCAAGAAAATGCTCAGCGTAAATTACATCAACATTCCGAAAGGGCCATGATTTCGTCACATCCATTACACGATCAACACTGGGTAGATCTTGAATATCAACATTTATCCATCCCCTCTTAGACTTCGGCCCACAGCCTACATTTACTTTTATTGTTTCAATATTTTTGCTCATTTAGAATTTCTAAGGATCACAACGTCTTGGTAGTGGGGAGACTTCATACCTGACCAGTGACCAGGTATGAACTTTTCCATTTTCATACCTATGGATTCAATAAGATCGAATAAATAGACACGATCGAAGGCAATTGCATGCAAAGGATCTGTAATATTATGATAGTAGACTGCATCACTGAGTTTGTGTTGGAAAGATAATCCTTGATCCCGACTATTTACCTTGTCTAGCACTTTAGGGTTAAATGTAAAAAAGGTACATACAGCAATTCCTTGGGCTGACAATACATTAGCTATTTGATTCAAATAGGCCTCAATGTTTCTTTGATGCATGTGTGTAAAGACAGAAAACACTGCAACAAAATCAACCTGGTTTTCCATTTCAAACTCAAAGTGATTTGCAAATTGCCCACCCTTGGGATTATACCTGTCATTT
Organism: Saprospiraceae bacterium; assembly: GCA_965222645.1. Taxonomy (GTDB): domain Bacteria; phylum Bacteroidota; class Bacteroidia; order Chitinophagales; family Saprospiraceae; genus JABDMH01. The sequence goes on from OZ244968.1 coordinate 259,166, forward strand.
TTGATATCGATGTGGTCAAACTTGTAATTACTAAGTTCCTTAAACTCCTTTTGACACCAACTAATATGCTTAGTTAATATATCAAACCCATAATATCTTCCAGAAAAATCTGGGAAGGACCTATGAAGGGCGTAGGCCAAACGGCCATAACCACATCCTACGTCGAGCATACTGTGGTGCACACCAAAACCAGAACCAATAAGTAGACTTAAATTACTGTCGCCTATTTCCACAAACATCTTGTCTGTTTCATTCATAAAACGAAGTTCCTGAGGAGGAAAAGCCAACCTACTTCTTTCCATTTATCAATGCATTTTCATGTAGTTTTCCTACCAGAGGTGCTAATGTTGTTGTGTTTAACATTGTTTCTACTCTGTTGTCGAACGTATGCATTTCCCGTATGGTTGCAACATTCTCGCGATTCAGTGATGTTTCAAAGATCTTCTTACGTAAGCAAGAGTCAATTAGTTTATTTAGCTCACCTGAATCACTATATGTTAAGACCTTAAGCTCAGGTATTTCGGATAATCCTGCCACTTCATCTGAAATCAAAAGTGCTCCGCAAGCTAGGACATCAAATATGCGATTAGATATGAAACCATGATTTCTCATTGATTCCCAATGATCATTCAGCACAACTTTTGCACCGGAGTAATGCCTAGCTAATTCATTATTCGCAATATGTGTTCCTTTAATATACTTTTGTTCAACCAACCCATTCCAGTGCGTCCCATAAATTGATAAATCGTATTTTGTGGGCAAAACATCCTTAATTATTTTTCGAAAGACTTTCCTTGAATTACCCACAAATAGAAGCTCCGATTCGATTGGCTTTTCATGGGGATAAAACAGATCAGTAGATGTGCATTGAAGAAGAGGGGTCACTAGCGTATCTAACTTACCTTTCAAGTGTCTAGAATGTACATATGACGCCACAAAAATGTGGTCAAAGGAATTGTATTCTGAAAAACTGATTTTTTCAGGATGGCTAATATTCCACATCAGATTAATGTGATGCTTTTTTACGGCGTACTTGCTTAATCCCCTTAGAACCAGTACAACTTTTGCATCCACATCATATGTACTCGCCCACTCAGGTAATATCTGGATTCTTGCTCTCCAGCCATTTTTGCAAAATGCCTTTCTGAGCCCAATGGCCAAATGAAAATCGCCCCACTCATTGACAGTTTCCCATTTTGGTGATGGTACCTTTATCACAAGGGATGGTCGAGAAACAAAATCTCTTAGTATCTCGATAAACTTCTGAGCTCTGTGATCGTATGTATGATTACTTCTAACAACTTCACTTAACTTTTCTGAGAGCTCAAATCTTTTTATTGGATGTGAAAGAAAGTAATTAAGTTGATTCGATAATTCTTGTTTACTATCATATGTGGGTAAAAGAGAGTCGAATTGGTCCATTGCCCCTTGCATCCCATTTGTGATCACGAGTACGCCCATGCCTAACGCGTCATAAACTCTTGAATTAACAGAACCCCAGGGTTTGGTGGTGCGATTCGCATCGTCAATCAATACCTTTGTACTAGCATAGACGTCCTTAATTTCTTTATACTCCAAAGGACCTTTATAAATTTTTTCGAACTGTTTGAATCCATACCAGTTATGACCAAAAATAGCCCCTTCAAAATCTGGCAATGATGAAGGGTCAAGAAAATCTATAATCTCGCGGTAGTCATTCCAATAACTGCCAGTAAAACAGTAGTCACTTCTATATCTGTCTACAACCATCCCTTTTTCAAAGCGCTGAGGATTAGTAGCAAGTGGAAAATAAAACACAGGTACTCCGGACCTCCTTCTGAAAGGAGCAATAGATTTCTTCGAAGAAGTCAAAATCAAATCAAAATGTTTCAACGCTCTACTATCAATCCATTTTTCAAACCAATTTCTGCACCATGCAACTTTAATTGCTGAGCTACTTTCTACACTAGCTTTCAAAGGATCCCAGGAATCCAATAGACTGATAATGATTTGAAACTGAGCAGGGATTGAATTCCAATTATCCCCTTTTCTCTGAAAAAGTGAAATGTTATATCCTAATTTATCTAAGCTAGCGGAAAAATCCAGAGCCGTAAAGGTGTCTCCTGCTTTGGAAGATGAAGAAGAATCTGTTACCAATAGTGCTATGTTAAGTTCATCATTGGTAAATGTTGAATCATTGCACTCAATTACGCTATTCCAATATGATTCCCAGATCATATCACCCCATGTCTTCTTCAAGACTGAAATGTTATTCAGCCTTCTATCTCTAAGGCTTGATTTAGTGTCTTGTTTCTGGGTTCCGAATTCATAGTGAAATAAATACGACGTACTCACACAATAATTCTTCAGATGAATCGCCCCTAACTTTAATCCTAAATCAACATCTTCATAGCCGTATTTATAATCTTCATTAAATCCACCAACATCTTCAAAATTCTTGCGACTTATTAATAGACAAGCACCGGTATTAGCAACTACTTCATCTATTTCTCTACTTGACAAATCTGGATATTCCCCTGAGCCCAAATTTATTGGTCTAATAAAATCACGACTCCATGTAAATTTAATGCCTCGATGTTGAATTTGGAATGACCTTTCGTCTGCGGGTGGATATAGTAGTGTTGCACCCAAACAACCAAGTCCTTCTTTGTCCAGTTGTTCATATGCCACTAACAGGTGGCAAAGCCAACCTCTCATTGGTATGACATCATTATTCAAAAACAATAGAAGTTCTCCAGTGGATTTAGTAACTGCATGATTGTTTGCAACTGCAAAGGATCGATTAATGTCATTTTTTATAATGACAGAATTGCTAAAGTTTACCTCTATAAAAGGGACTGAATCATCCGTTGAATCATTATCCACAAATATGAGTTCATAATTATGATACAGTGTCTTTTTTGTAAATGTCTCAGCTAATCTTTTCAAATGATTCTTGCCATTGCGATTCAATATGATTATTGACACCTTGGGATTAATTGCCAGTTCAGGAATGTCACGATCACTTATGGACTTTAAAAAAGATTCTTTGTCAAAAATTGGCTTGTCTAACAAATTAATCACGTTGGCATTGGCAATTTCAGATGGTCTACCCGCAATCTTATTGTGCAGATTCTGCCTAATCTCATAACTACTTTCATTCAATAGGGCATTTCTTAGGATTCGAAAATTCATCGGAGTTAAGCTCCTTAAAAATCTACGAGGGTATCGAAGGGCCAACAGAAATATGTCTTTTGCAAGTCCCCAATAGCTAATAGTTAAATTTAAACTTGACCAAGTCAATAGTGCCCCCGGCCTGGTCAACCACCACCCCAAACGGAAACTAATTGATTTCCGCAAGTCCTGATTATCACGCTCCAGATTTGCGATGTGTACGTCCTTTGCCGCCAGATTTGCCCTGGCGTTTTTCTCCTGCTCCTCCTTTTCATTGTAGCGACTCAACAAGCTATCGTATTGGTCCTGTAGCTCCCCATGCTTTTTAGTCATTTGGCTATACAGCAAATCCTGATCTGCCAGTTCTGACTCTTTTTGCGAAAGTGCAGACTGTAGATCCTGAGTCCGTCTTTCCTCTTCTGCCAGTTTTTCATTAGTGGCTTGCAACCCTAGTTTGAGATCAAGTATTTCACCACTCAGTTTTTCAATACTGACATCGTAGGAATTTAGTTTTTCACCCAGACGCTTGATTTCTTCTTCCTTCTGCTCATCCCTCTCTCTATATTCATTTAACTGGGCTAGCAAATCATTTTCCATGTCTGTCTTCGATTGATTGATCTTTAATAATTGATCTTCGAGGTCAAATCTCAACATCCGGTTTGAAAAACGCTCTCCACTAGTCGAGAAAAAATGCTGTGCAATTTCGCCTTCGTGCTCCGTGAGATGCTTCACCGATGAGGCTTGTTTTCCCACAGCCAACACACCCAACCCATGAGAATGTGTAAAATTATAGTGAGGATATTTTGGTGTTAGCTCTTTCCAAAGTTTGTAAACACCGAAATCACCTTTGCGGACTTCGGTATCATGGAAAAGAATAATGCCCCGATCACTCATCTTTGGAAACCAGGATTCAAAATCATGACGCACTTCCTCGTATCGATGGCATCCGTCGATGTGTAACAAGTCTACAGAGCCATCCTCAAAATGCTGAAGAGCTTCGTCAAATGTCATCTTCAGGAGCTGAGAAAAGTTGTCGTATAACTTCTTGTGATAAGCAGCCAGCTTGCTGTACACTGAATCATCGTAATGGCCGGCATGATCATCACCGGTCCATGTGTCCACTCCATAACACTTTGTATTGAGGCCCAACATATCTGCGCCCTGACAAAAAGCATTATAGGAATTGCCGCTATGTACACCAAGCTCTACAAAGAGCTTGGGTTTATGGACCGACATGATATAGAACGCAAAGGGGATATGACCTACCCACGCGTTAGCCGACCAATCCACTGTACGGGGTTCCTCGAAAATAATGGGATCCAGATCAACCAGCGGCTTGCTCATCTTTGAAATGATTGAAAATCAAAATATAACAGATTCCGCATATATATGACTAAATCAAAGATAGCAATTTATCAACATCCATCGATCGTGATGCCTCCCGTTTTCTCGTGGAAGGAAGGTGAACTCTTATGTTTCTCAATCACAAACACACTGTCATAATAGTGTAGTGAGCCTATACATCTGGTAAAGTGGTCAGGTTGAAATCCATCTTCCTTGCTGTGATCCGCATTGATCCGGTCTATTAGGGACTTACTGTATTCGATAAAACTACTCTCCTTTCCCAGGCCGCCTCCATATCCCGGCCAATAAGATGTGTGGAGATCCTCACATAAATAGACGCCTTTGTCTTTGACATGATCGAATAACTCCTCAAACGTCACAATCTGCTGCTGCATGGTGTGCCCTCCATCGTCAATTAAAACATCCAGCCGGGGTACTTGCTTCTTGACGGACTGCAAAAAGTTACGATCCTCCTGGGAGCCAATAAAAATCTCAAATCCTTCTTCTTTCATCTCCCGGCAAGCCGGATTGATATCGACGCCTATGATCCGTGCACCTCTTCCAAAATAATCTCTCCACATCTGCAAGCTTCCTCCATGCGAAACGCCGATCTCCATGACCACCGGGCATTGTTCGCGAAATTTTGAAAAATGCCGGTCATAGATGTCAAAATAATGAACCCATTTGTGAATGACCCGGCCCTTGTTTTTGTAAAAATACCTTTCGAGATCGTTCATTATCCCAATTTCTTCCGCCAAAAAACTCCTGTCCAATCGATCCTTACGATCTCCTCAGTAATATTATGATTGCGGCGATAGTCTTCGGTCGCTTTTCGACAAGCTGGAATAGCACCGTAATCATCCACGATCAGATAGCCCCCTCCTGAAAGTTTGGGATAGAGATTTTCCAGAGCAACTATGGTTGATTCGTACATATCGCCGTCCAGTCTTAAAAGTGCCAGTTGCTCTACCGGTGCCTGATGCAATGTGTCTGAAAACCATCCCTCAATAAATCGAACACGGTCATCCAGTAGGTCGTACTTTTCAAAATTCTGCTTAACGGTTTCCAGCGAAATGGCAAGGCGCTCTTGAGTATAATGCTGATCTCCAAGGTCCTCAGGAAATTCTTCAACTTTCGGTTTAGGAAGTCCCTGGAATGAATCAGCTAGCCAAACATTTCTTCCGGTATCATTATATGCCGCCAAAACAGCTTTCATAAAAATGCAGGCACCACCACGCCATACACCCGTCTCCATAAAGTCACCAGGGATGTTATCTGCAAGGATCTGATCAATGCAAAACTCAAGATTTTCCATCCGTTTAAGACCGATCATTGAGTCCGCAAAAATGGGCCAGTCCCGGCCGTTGATTCTTTGATCCCGGTTATGTTCTACTTTCTTGCATACCGAGAGATGTGGTGGAAGCTCCGAAGTGAGGGCCTGCATTGTTGTTTTCATTCGACTAATCTCCGGGGCAGCTAGTGGGCGGTATTCTACAGAAGGTAAGCGATGGAGATCTATCAATACCTTCTTCATCAAATCGACATAGCGCTGGTCTTTTATCAAATCTAACTTGATCATGTCTTACCTGTATGCTTGATTTTTAGATAATTTCAGCATCGAGGAACATTTTTTCATGGTGCATTGCATTAAACTCTAAATTTTTGAAAAAAATTGGCCCGTGAAAAATCAATTACTACGGCTTCCAGACTGTAATTCTATTCCTCTATCTTAAACTTAGTTACCTCAATAGGATACATATAGTCGTCAATAAAGACCCGCAACCCCTTTATGGCAGTAGCCGTGAGTATTTGGTGTTTGATGTAACCACAGTATTCGGGATACTTTCCTACCAGATTACGATAGTCTTCTGCATATCCTTCGTATTCTAGGGTGAGATCGACACTCTTGAGGTACTGGTCTACAGCGGAAATCACCTCCTCACATGGAGCTGGCTCCGGCAGAAAAGCAGATTGCACCAACTTTATGTCGTACGATCCATCCTTACGCGAGGTTACCTGAAAAGGTCGAGTTGTTACCTCGTCTTTTCCGTGAAGAACCTTTATGACAAATGGTCCACGAGGATAATAGGAGTTATCATCATAGGGTACCGTCAATCCCTCGGTCGTTTTGTCTAAGTTTATCTGATCAAGTATGTAAGGCGGTTGTGCAATGATGATCGAGATCTGACCCGGTTGAGCCGATCTATAGACTATCACGGGCTTCGCATCTTCAAGCTTGAAAATCAGATCGCGACCAAAATGCCGGGTAACGAAAACAGGCCATCCATTTTCGTCATACGTATTAGAGAAATTAAGGAAAAGAGGAGCAGACTCCTTTATCTTATTAAGATCGGCACCTTCTCTCCAAACAGCCGCAAAGTAAAAATCAACACTATTGAAGTGAATGCCCTCAGTTTTTACTCGATGCGGGTCGACCTCTTTTCCCTCAAACTGGATAATGTACGTATCGGTAGGGAGCACATTTTGACACGACACTGGATTTAAGCCAAACATGGTAGCGATAAAGACCAAACCCCAAACCAGACTGCAGTACTTAACCTTCATGTTCTATGTGTTTTCCGCTCAAAAGCAAGGCATCTTTACTATAGCTAAGAGCGAATACGACCAACACAACTGTAGGTTCGTACCTTTAAAGTAGTGATTTTCTCCAACATGGAGTCCCACAACGGTAAGATCCTCCGGCAATATACTGAGCCATTTTGGATGGGGTTTTCGCTTGTTCAAGGCAGAGTGATGCCTGAGTATCAGCAGATTGAGCGAATGCAAAGATTGCAAAAAGGCAATTTTTTGATTTGGCGACCTTCTCGGAATAACCCAAACCATTTACGTCAATTGATGAAGGGCCTCATCATTCCATCTTTCCCCCCATCGACAAAACTCACCTCAGAGGGTAACTGGACACGTTGTCGTTCAAAAAAAGATTCGCCGCAAGCACCCTGACATTTTGCAAACATAAAAACAAACAACCGTCAGTTTTAGTCCCATCTATTTCAACTTAACATACTCCTATATTTTCAAAGCATTGTATCCAAATCTTGCATTCCCACGATTGCCATAATTTCCACCGTGTCACCATTCACTCTGTAATAAATACTGTCAGAACCACAGACGCATCTTCTATAACCCTTTTTTACGTTGTCAACTGACTCAGAGGAAAAAGGTCGCTGAGTTATAATTTCAAAATATTTAAAAAATGATTCAAAATATTTATCAGGTTGTTTCAGTCCAAATTTGTGTAATCCATAACGATGTATTCTTATCAGATCTCCTTGGCTTCATTACTTACCCGATATTTGTATTTCATTTGCGAAGCAGATGCCTGAATGAATCAACCAAATCTTTTTATAACCCCAAAGAATGAAATCGAAATGGCAATGACTTTCAATTTTAGTGTATACGGGATTGAGTGAGAAGGACTTCAGCTCTGCTGGTATTTATTCAGATCAGTCAATAGCATTGAATTCAGACTTGGACTGAAGAAGTATTTCTTTCTCACTATCTTCAGTAAATCCACTCTTTTCGGCTCTCTCTATTTTAGCTCTAATCCAATCTACCCTAACCTGCTGTTTTCTTGCCTGCCTCAGCAGATCATTAACAAGTTCACTTTTACTGGAATACTCCCCGTTGCTTACCTGAGCTTTGAGCCATTCATTGTTTGGTTGTGTAAATGATATACTCTGCATGATCATAAATGTATTTTGATGCAAAAAAACACCATTATTGCATCATCTGCAAGATAATAAGAATGCATTGTGATTTATTGTTTCTCTGAGATCAGAGCGTAAGGGGGCTGAAGTGGCATCACGAGACCGGGTCATCATCGATTGACTTTTGCATACACACCCTCTACTTCCCTCAAAAATCGCTCAAGTCCAAAGTCGGTCTTTGCCGTTTTAGATGTGTTTTCCAAACTACTTTCATATCTATTCCTAATACTATTTATTGCCAGTTCTAATGAATCAACAGTCAATTCATCCAAAACAAACCCCACTCCCCTTTCCTCTACATGATCAGCCATTGCGATCATGCGGCTGCAGATCACCGGTTTTCCCGATGCCAGGCTCTCAATAAGAGAATGCGGATAAGCTTTGACAATCCCGGCCTCTTTGCTCAGCAGGATCGTAGCATGGATACGCTGGTGAAGTTGAGCAATATCCACTTTCTCGTTGATTACTTCAACATTAAACGGATGACCCCATTTGGAAAGCATTTTCTTTAAATGGCCAAAATGCAGCCCTCGCCACAAAAAGATGATCTTGAAGTCGGGTCGCGCACTGGCCAGCTGGATCAACAACTCCACACCCTTGCTTTGAAATTGTTTGATTTCCCAGGGCGCAGATGCCATAAGGATTATAAATTGATCCCCGACGGGTAAAAAAGAAGGACCAAATCGTGACAAATCCAGTCCCGGAAGGATAGTTGCAATATTATTAAATCCCAGAGAATGGAGCCTTTTATAATCCCTATCTGAGGAAAGAAGGATCTGTCTGAACTGTGTGAAGGATTTAAGATCTGACGACAACGTCAATTTTGAAAGCCCTGAAGTCACCTGATAGATAACCGGTGAGTTAATGAATCGAAAAATCGGGTAATTGTAGAGATCAGGGGCAAAAAAGTGTACAAAATCTGCTTTTCTAGCAGCTCTTTTTATCGCACCTAATTTGTCCAAGCCGTAGAGTGGCCGGGGGTACCAACTGTGGGGCTGTGAAAAGGGATAAAGGGATATGACATCTCCTCCAAAGTGATCTGCAAGCATTTGGATCTCATTTAGCACAGCATCAGTATGGTCTAGCGAGGGACGCGGAGAAGTGTGCAGGTAGAGGATATTCAAGATGTTGAATTTGTCTTGAACAAGTTATAGAAATGTTGGGAGAACGAGAAAGTCATTAAAGGCCAGGGATTCCTAAGCCCGAAGTCTAAGTCGCGGCTTGCCAATCCGATGCTCTACACAACCCAAAGCGCCGGCTTGGGAATCCGCTCCACTCGATTTTTGAATCCGCTACCACCAAAAGCCAGGGATTCCTAAGCCCGAAGCGAAGCGGAGGGATTAGCAAGCCCGGCGACAGATTGGTTTCGCGGCTTGCCAATCTGCTGCTTTGCACAACTGGCACTGGTTTAGTAGTTGGTTACGTCCTGATTAGGGTTTTTCAGTATTTTACGGGATGAGAATCAATTATTGGCACACTTTTGAGGAAGGATTATTTTATCACATTTACAATCATTCAGTATCAAATAGAAATCTATTTGAAAAATCGATCGACTATGAAGACTTTTTAAACAAATACAATAAATATGTTTCACATGCCTTTAATACCTATGCGTTCTGCTTGATGCCAAATCATTTCCATTTTGTCGTTCAGGTAAAGAATAGAAATGAAATTCTTGATCAAATAAATCCTGAAGAATCTGTATGCTGCCATGATCTCTTTTATAACGATTTGTCCATAAATAAATTTATACAGGATCAATTTAGAAGGTATTTCAGTTCATACTCCTTATCATTCAATCACAGGAATAAAACCAGGGGCCAATTATTTCTTAAAAAAATGAAACGGGTTTGTTTTGATCCGGAATTAAAATTGGAATATTTGATTTGCTATGTGCACCATAATCCAATACATCACTCTTTTGTTAAAAATTATAAAGACTGGAAATTTTCATCCTACAAAAACTATTTAGGTTCCTTTCCCAAGCAACTCAGAAATATGAAATTGGAAAGTCATTTTCTCCCTGCTAACTTTTTAAGAGCACATCAGGCCTTTAAGATCAATTATAACGATTAAGCTGGTAGTCACCGGCTCACTGATCCGCTACGAAACGTTGGGATTAGCAAGCCCGGAAAAGGACCTTAAACCCGAACCGCGGCTTGCCAATCCGATGCTCTACACAACTCAATGCACCGGCTTGGGAATCCGCTCCACATCGATTTGGGAATCCGCTACCACCAAAAGATAGGGATTCCTAAGCCCGAAGCGAAGCGGAGGGATTAGCAAGCCCGGAAAAGAACGTTAAACTAAACCGCGGCTTGCCAATCTGCTGCTTGACACAAAGCTTACCACCAGCTTGGGAATCCGCTTCACTCGATTTGGGAATCCGCTACCACCAAAAGCTAGGGATTCCTAAGCCCGAAGCGAAGCAGAGGGATTAGCAAGCCCGGAAAAGAACGTTAAACTAAACCGCGGCTTGCCAATCCGATGCTCTACACAACCCACTGCGCCGGCTTGGGAATCCGCTCCACATCGAGAGCCGAGGGATTCCTAAGCCCGAAGCGAAGCGGAGGGATTAGCAAGCCCGGAAAAGAACGTTAAAGCTAAAGCGCGGCTTGCCAATCCGATGCTCTACACAACCCAATGCGCCGGCTTGGGAATCCGCTTCACTCGATTTGGGAATCCGCTACCACCAAAAGTTAGGGATTCCTAAGCCCGAAGCGAAGCGGAGGGATTAGCAAGTCCGGAAAAGAACGTTAACCTAAACCGCGGCTTGCCAATCTGCTGCTTTGCACAACCTCACGCGCCGGCTTGGGAATCCACTTCACTCGATTTGGGAATCCGCTACCACCAAAAGTTAGGGATTCCTAAGCCCGAAGCGAAGCGGGAGGGATTAGCAAGCCCGGAAAAGAACGTTAAACTAAACCGCGGCTTGCCAATCCGATGCCCCACACAACCCAATGCGCCGGCTTGGGAATCCGCTACATGGAGAGCCGAGGGATTCCTAAGCCCGAAGTGAAACGAAGGGATTAGCAAGCCCGGACACGAACACCTTAAAGCTAAACCGCGGCTTGCCAATCTGCTGCTTTGCACAACCTCACTGCGCCGGCTTGGGAATCCGCTATATTGAGAATCCGGAAAGCGACGAGAAAATTCTAAACCGCGGCTTGCCAATCTGCTGCTTTGCGCATAGCTTACCGCCAGCTTGGGAATCCGCTCTATCGAGAATCCGGAAAGCGACTAGAAAATTCTAAGCCGCGGCTTGCCAATCCGATGCCCTACACAACCCAATGCGCCGGCTTGGGAATCCGCTACATCGAGAGCCGAGGGATTCCTAAGCCCGAAGTGAAACGAAGGGATTAGCAAGCCCGGAAAAGAACGTTAAACTAAACCGCGGCTTGCCAATCCGATGCTCTACACAACCCAATGCGCCGGCTTGGGAATCCGCTCCACTCGATTTGGGAATCCGCTCCCACCAAAAGATAGGGATTCCTAAGCCCGAAGCGAAGCGGAGGGATTAGCAAGCCCGGAAAAGGACCTTAAACCCAAACCGCGGCTTGCCAATCTGCTGCCTGACACAAAGCTTACCACCAGCTTGGGAATCCGCTCCACTCGATGTAGGAATCCGCTGCGAATAGTCTGGGAATCCCACTCCTTAGAACAATTTCTTCAAATGGTCCCAGATTCCTTCATCCGGCCTTTTATTTTCAAGCAAGTTTTCAATTTCATATTTACTCAATCTCACTTTCTTCATCAAGGTTTTTCGCTTTTTCATTGTCGCAGGTAGCTGCTGAAAAAACATCCAATATCCCTTGAGCGCGGGAAATAAATGTCCAAACGCCAACAAGTAATAAATCTGTCCATAGATGATTTTGGGTGCTTTTTTTAATAAAATGGATAACGGAATATTTTTAAAAAAAAGATTTAATCTGTTACACGTAACCAAAGAAATATATTTATTGTAGTCGATGTCAGATCCATGCCCCTTGTGATATACGATAGCCGTTTTTTCCAGTAAATAATCGAATCCCTGTAACCTTCCTCGCAATCCCAGATCGATGTCTTCTAAATAGGCAAAAAAGTCTTTATCCAGCAACCCGACCGTGTCGAAGAAAGATCTTTTGTACAAAGTACATCCTGCTGAAGGAGAAAATATATTTCTGTAATACTCGTAACTGTCATCTTTCTCTCCATGACCCATCTTAATTGCCTCGCCATACCAGGTAAGTATATTTCCTGCATCGTCTATCAGATTGTGATCATCAATAGAGAGCATAAGCGGAGCAACTGCAGCTGTACCTGGGCCGCTTCTTTCCAGGTTTTCCACTAAGAGTTTGAGACAATTTGGATTTGCAATTGTGTCTGTGTTCAGCAACCAAATTAAGGGAGCACTGGTAGTTTTTATTCCCCGGTTTACTGCAGTGGCAAACCCGTAATTTTTATCCAGCTCAATGATACATATATCCTGATCATGCTCTCTTATACCGGATACAGAGTTATCTGTCGAACCATTATCTACGATCGTAATCTTAAATGTTTGTAGAGTTTGTTTCTCCAGAGCATCGAGACAGCCAGGTAACCATTTTTCCCCATTCCAATTGGGAATTATTATGTCGATAAGGTTACTACCGTCTTCCAAATCGTCTATTTTGATTACCGAAATTATTCATTACACCATCCCAAACGGCAAGGCGACATGCTCTGCTGTTGGACACATCTCCCTTGAGTAAAAAACTGATTGCCTGCCGGCTAATTCGCCAGATCCAAATCAGATACAGATGCCACTTTTTATCCTGATGGTGTTTCATTATATATAAAAACCTGTTTCTAAAATTATAGTACAGACGAAGAGTGCTGATTTCCGAGTCATTAGGTCTTTTATGTTCAACTCTTACCGAGTCCAGAACTACCATTTCTACTTCCTCCCCCTTTGCCCTGGCGCAGAAGTCGGCAATTTCTCCACTAAAGAAAAACCGTTCATCGAGGAAACCAATCTCATCAAATATCGATGTCCTGGCAAGTAAGACCGTACCTGGTAAATAAGCCGGTGTGACATGATCGGCATCTTTGTTTAAAATTCGAGTATCCAAGTAGAGACCAATATCCCTGCCACCAACCATAGTTTTTCCTCCCTCCACGAGGGCTGGGGCCACGAGGCTAAGGTCATGATCATTTATTAGCGCTGTTACCAATGTATTTAAGTCCGCTTGCTTTATCTCAACATCACTATTGAGCAGAAGAATTCGAGAATGTCCATCTTTCTGAGCTGCCTTAATACCCACGTTGCATCCACCTGCATAGCCGCGGTTTTTTTCATTTCTGATATACCAGACAGCAGTTCGATTTTCTTTTTCCAACGGGGCATCACTAGCATTGTCCACGAGATAGATAGTTAAGGGTAAAGTCCACTTTCTTAGGGTTGAAGTCATCCGCAAGACTTCGTCTTTATTGTTCCAGTAAAGGATAACAACTGCGATATGCTCCATATCTCGATAAAGGTACTGAAAGGATGGAAGTCCCGAAGTCACTGATATTCCAGATAAAGAGTAATCCTATCGTACTCTAAGAGACCCCTGGTCAAGGCGAGTATAGATTCCCCGGCATATTGTATCTTTAAAAAATGTGGCCGGGTGCCAGAATACTTCCAAATTACTGTTATGACGATTATCTTCAATGGGATCAATCCTAATTTTTCTCAAATCTTTGACTGACAAATGCACAAACGCAAATTTCTAAAAAATGCCACCATCATTTCCGCTGGAGCAGCTTTATCACCGCTCTCCTGTGCAATGGATACAGGGGAAACGGCAGAAGAACCTCCCCCCACGATCAAAAATTGGGCAGGTAATCTGACCTTTTCCGCCAAAGAATATCACCGTCCTGAAAATCTCCAGGCAGCAAAGGAAACCATTGTGAAATCAAATCAGGTAAAGATCTTCGGCACTCGCCATTCATTTTCAGCGATCGCGGATTGTGTCTCGGAGATCATTTCCAGCGATGGATTTCATCAAATCCATGAAATCGATAAAGCGGCACAAACCGTTGAAGTCGGTGCGGGAATCCGTTACGGTGAGCTGGCTATAAAACTTCAACAGGAGGGGTTTGCCTTGCATAATCTTGCTTCGCTTCCCCATATCTCCATAGGTGGTGCCTGTGCTACTGCTACTCATGGATCGGGAGATACCAATGGAAATTTGGCAAGCGTCGTGGTGGCCATGGAAATTCTCAAGCCGAACGGCGAATTGATCACACTAAAGAAAGGTGATCAGGATTTCGACGGAGCAGTTGTACACCTTGGAGCTCTTGGAATGATCACAAAATTGATACTGAGAATCGAGCCCACCTATCAAGTGCAGCAGGAAATATTTCTCAATTTACCCCTGATTGAGGCCCAGGAAAATTTTGATCAGATTTTTTCATCGGGATACAGTGTAAGTTTTTTTTCAGACTATAGTGAGGATGTGATCAACCAGGTTTGGATAAAACGGCGTATACCAAACGGAGAAGAAAATTTAGGCCCTTTGACGGATTTTTTCGGAGCAAAAAAAGCACTTAAGGATATGCACCCCATTGCTTCCGTCTCCGCTGAAAACTGCACGGAACAAATGGGATTACCCGGGCCATGGCACGAACGGCTCCCACACTTTAAAATGGATTTCACACCGAGTAATGGCGAGGAGCTACAGTCGGAATTCTTTGTGCCCAGGGAAAGTGCATCTGAAGTACTTGGGGTGATCCAGAAAATGAGTGATGAGATCACGCCATTGCTTTTTATCTCTGAGGTGCGCAGCATCAAGGGCGACGATATGTGGATGAGTACGGCATATGGTGGAGATCGCATTGCTTTTCACTTTACATGGAAGCCCGATGGCAAAGGTGTGGAAAACCTGTTGCCCAAATTGGAGCAGGCGTTAAGCCCTTACGATGCCAGACCACATTGGGGGAAACTCTTCCACATGAAAAGAAATCGTATTGAATCCTTATACCCCAGAATTGATGATTTCAGAGATCTCGTGCACAGGTTTGACCCAACGCGCAAAATGCAAAATGAATACCTGCGGAGTCGGGTCATCTAGTAGATTCCTTGTGTGAATGTGCCCGAGTCCCAGAAAGTCCCCACTACTTTCAACTGCCAGATTTGCTAGATTCAGATTCATCGCAAGCTAATCTTTTGTACTCGATCCAAGAATTGGTAATCACCCTTGCCATCTGCTTTCCGGCAGCTATTGTTCTGCTGTACCACTGTCCCCAGCATACTACGATATCACACTTTAACCCTGCTACTACAGCGCTACCCGCAAAAGCTACCACCTACCCCACTTCTCAACTATGCTTCTATGCCACTACCCCACTATACCACATCATGTGGTCTAAAATTCGACTTCAATTCCACCGAAATAATTACGCCCTGGTGCCGGCTCATAGTATCTCCCTCCAAATGCATTTATACGGACATTGTCAAAATATTCGGCATCTGTAATATTCCTTACTCCTGCATACATTTTCAGACGAATATTTTTTAAGCCAAAATTCCAACCCCCTCTTACATGTAATAAACTATAGCCTGGTGCAGATTCTGAATTTTGGTCATTGACATATAGTTTTCCGGTTCGAGAAAAGTCGATTGCATAAAAAACTCCGGTGCCTCTGTCGTACTGAAGTCCTGAGTTAAGAAAATGCTTTGGAATGCCACTGATCCGGTTTCCCGAATAATCATTTCCCTCCGAAATAAAGTCTGTAAATCCAAAATCAGAAAATGTGTAGGCCATGAGAAAATTCCAATGTGCGATTTTTTTGTGAAGTGATAATTCCAATCCCTTTCGTCGTGATTTTCCGGCGTTTCTGTAAAACGTGCGTCCCGGAAAAGCTTCAATTTCGAAAGCTAATAATTCATTTTTCAAGCGGATGTAGAAAAGAGTCATCGAGTAGGATACCTTGCTTTTGTGATGTTTCAATCCCAATTCGAAGTGATTGGCGAGCTGAGGCTCTAGCTGTTGATTAAAGCCACCCATACCTCCGGGATCATTTGATAGCTCAGATAATGCCGGGGTCTCAAAACTATGTCCGGCCATGAAATATAGGTGATGGCTCTTATGAAGCTGATAATTGAAACCAACCGAGGGACTGAGATGATTCCATGAGATCGATCCGGATTGATCTCCGTCGCTCAAGTAGTAATCTTTTGCCTCCACTTTTAGTACATCCAAACGAAGGTTTACTTCTGTGCTCAAACGGGGTAGGAACCTGAATTTTTGAAGAACATAAAGTCCGGTCATATTAAAGATCTCCTGTTGGTCGGTGCTCAGGGCACCCCTGATTCCGCGCAGATTCTCAAACCGCATTCGCCTATCTGACTGTCTTTCTGTTTCCGCACCAATCAGCAAGTCGTGCCGGGTATGCTCTTCAGCATACTGAATATTTGCTCCATAAAAATTTCTTTCAAAGGCCACAGATCCTCCATTCTCGAAGGGTAGAAAGTTTTCGAAGTCACGAAATACATAATATGTTTTGGCCTCGATGCATCGATCACTTTTGAGTTGACGCCTGGCGAGTAGTGACACCTGATACTGAGAAAGGGATTCTCCTCCCCTAAAATCTACATTGCGCTGTCTGGCCTGCCGGCGATCGGCTTGTGCATCCTGCAAAGTAATACCACCCGGGTCCATAGCTTCCGGACTGTTGGTATACCCCGCATAAAACTGGTACAGGCCATCTTGTGTATTTAGGGTTGTTCTAGCGAACAAATTCGAGGTGCGGGAGGCATTGTGTGCTCGATAACCGCTGATCTGCATATGGTCACCTCCGAGCTCCCAAACGGCCTTTTCTCCCACTTTTGCAAGCTGGACGTTAGTCTTGAGAAATCCATAAGAACCCACATTGCTCCTCATTAAGACCCGGTCTTTCTTAGGTCGTCGCGTATGAAATGCAATGGCACCACCAGAAGCGTTCCCATAGAGTCCTCCTACGGCACCAGCCATGACCTCCAGTCTATCTAAATCGAAGGTAGACAGTTGATCCAACTGCGTCTGCCCGTCTGGTGTTGTGGTGGGGATCCCATCCACTAAAACCTTGATACCTCTGATACCGAAAGCAGAGCGAGCTCCGAATCCCCTGATGGCAATCCGTACATCTTGAGCAAAATTCTGTGCGTCCTGAGCAAAAACTCCTGGTACAAACTTCAATGCCTCATCAACAGAAAGCCCTTGATTTGCAGCATTGATCTGACCGAGATCTTGATAATACAAAGTGCGGGAAGCTTCATTGATAGCCGTGGGTAAGCGGGAAGAGACAACGGTGATCTCATCCAGGGTGCTTTGCAAAAGGACTGTATCCTCTACCCCCTGTGCATATCCCGCAAAAGCAAAAGTGACAAGAAACAGACAACACATAAATAAACAATGAGAGTTCATATCTAATCAAGCAGAAGCTTCTTGTTTTCACGACTGACAAATCTAAGGTTTCTGCCGAATTTTCAAGGGATCCTGATTCGGGCTGAAAACATCTGAAGGTTTACTGACGTTTGTTTAATTTAGATGTGATATCAACTTAATAGCATGAGAGCAACAGGATGCTTGCTGATATTCATACTGCCTGGCTTCCTTTGGGCTAATGCCCCAGAACGCATATTACAGTTTGTTCGGGAATCTGCCCATATAATGGCATTATCTCCGGATGACTTGCTTGAATTGAGAGTCAGTTCAAGTCATTTCGACAGGAACACCGGATTCACCCACTACTACGTGCAGCAGGAGAGATTTGGTTTTCCGATCGAAGCAGCAATCGCCAATGTCCTCACTGATCAAAGGGGAGAATCACACCTTGTGAATCATTCTTTTCAGAGTCAGCTGTCAAAGAATTTTATTCTGCCTAAAGTCTTGGGCTTCCGGCAATTGGGTTTCGATTCTAACACGGAGAATAAGGGGTTGATTTGGATTTACGAGGATCGACTTTGGAGGTTGGCCTATGATACCCGGATTTGGGAAAATCATGCTAGATGGAGAATATGGTACGATGCGGTTTCGGGGAAAGAGCTGCGCAGGAAGAACCTCGCATTTTCTTGCGGGTTTATGCATGAGGGAAGTGCAAGGGAAAACCATTGTGATCATGACGGAAGTGATGGTGTTCTGATGACCGGGCCGGTTTCATCTTATTATGTTTACCCAATCCCCATTGAGTCGCCCATTCATGGTTCGAGGAAAATCGTAAATACGCCTTCAGATGAGATTGCCTCCCCTTTTGGCTGGCATGATTCAGATGGGATCATGGGTCCTGAATACACGGATACACGAGGAAATAATGTCTTCGCCCAACACGATTTCGCAGGTGACAATCAAATGGGTTATAGACCGGATGCGGGCAGTTCACTAGCTTTTCAGTATGATCTGGATCTACAGGAAGACCCAGCAAATTACCTCGATGCTATTGTGAGTAACCTCTTCTACTGGTCAAACCTCAATCACGATATTTTTTATCATTACGGATTTGATGAAGCTGCTGGTAATTTTCAGATCAATAATTATGGGAAAGCAGGAATTCAAGGAGACCCCGTATACGCAGATGCTCAGGACGGCGCCGGTAGAAATAATGCCCAATTTATTGTTGAGGAAGATGGAATCCCCGGTCGAATGGAAATGTTTCTGTGGAGCCAGGACATCTATGATGCGGCAATTCACATCAACTCCCCGGAAGATTCCGGTTTTGATTTAGCTGCTGTAGAATCAGGCTTCAGCGATAACAATCGCCTGAATCGGGAAGGGATATCAGCAATTGAAGTTGTTGAAGCGATAGACGCAACCGGCAGTACCCATTTGGTATGTCAAGGACAGCAAATTGCCAACGAAGATGATCTGTCGGGTAAGATTGTACTGCTCCAACGAGGCCAGTGCTTTTTTATCGAGAAAATAAAACGACTGCAAGAACTCGGTGCCCTTGGGGCAATCGTTTGTAATAACGTACCCGGAGAGCCTGTGATCATGGGTGGTACGGATCACAGCATAACGATCCCGGCTGTGATGATCAGCTCTGACCAGTGCGTATTGTTGCAAGACCTAATGAAAGAAGGTGCCCTGACGATCGATATAAAACGCAAAAATACTGATGGAACATTTGATTCCTCACTTGATAATCTGATTGTGACACACGAGTATGGTCATGGGATTTCAGTGAGACTCACTGGAGGATCCAATAATATTGAGTGCCTGGATAATGTGGAGCAGATGGGTGAGGGATGGAGTGACTACTTTGGACTCATGCTGACCACAGATTGGTCGTCGGCTAAGGCAGAGCATCCCCGTGGTATCGGTAATTTCGTATCCAGTCAGGCAGTAAATGGCAGGGGAATCCGTGATTTTCCGTACAGCACAGATATGCGGATTAATCCGATGCATTACGATATGATCAAGGAGGCGTCGATTACCCACGAGGTGGGAGCAGTATGGTGCAGTATTCTGTGGGATTTGACATGGGGAATTATTGGCCTGGAGGGAGCAAGCACGGACTTGTATCATGGAGATGGAGGTAATAACATAGCCCTGCGTATAGTGATGGAAGCCCTGAAGCTTCAAAAGTGCTCACCTGGCTTTGTTGACGGCAGAGTTGCAATCTTAAGGGCGGACAGCCTCCTCTACGGCGGGAAATATCAATACCAATTGTGGAAGGCATTTGCCCGGAGAGGTTTGGGTGCCAGAGCATCTCAAGGAAGCAGTCTAAACATCCGGGATGGAAGGGAAAGTTATGAGATGCCCGAGCATTTCCGGACTCAAATCTCTTGGTTTTCAGCTACGGATCAAGGCGATTTTATCTCAATTGATTTTACAGCAGAGCAGGAATTTGATAATGCCTTATTTGAAATTGAAAGAAGCACAGACGGGATTAATTACGTCACACTCGCCTCCTTTGAGGGAAGGACTTTGAGTGAGGAAAGCCGGGCTTTGAGTTTTGAGGATCGCGATGTCGAGTTTGATAGACTTTATCACTACAGACTAAATCAGATTGATTTAAATGAAAGCCAGCGCTACCTGGGAAGAGATTCGGCACTCATTGTCTCAGTAGATGGTATCGCCGTCTTTCCAAATCCCTCGGATGGATACCTGGCAGTAAAGCTCAGTCGAAAGATCATTGGAAAAATTTCCCTCAACCTTTATTCATCATCCGGTAAACTTATTTCCTCTCAAAAGTTTGATGCAGAGGACTTTCATCGTCGTCAGTTCGTGGATTATAAAAAGATTCAACCTGGCATTTATATCCTTGAAGTGTTAAATGATGATGAAAATATCCGGAAAAGAATAGTGTTCCTTTAAAAATGAAAATAAAACCTTTTTTCCTGTCTTCTCTTTTTTTAGCATTAGTCATTGCTGACGCCTATTGCCAGGTTAATCTTGATCATCCATCATTGACCAGAGACACCCCGGAGTTCAAAATGGAATTCTTAGGGAAGAAGGCTGTCACCAATGCTCATCGCGCAATAGCTCAGCGGTCATCAGTCTACACGATTAATTCGTATTTCAATAAGGAATTACAAAAACCATTTTTTTGCCGGATCGAAGATGCTATTGCAACCAAGAATAAGGTGAACTTTAAATTTAGACTCGGATCTGTGCAGTACGTTGATGCTATGGAGGGTAAGGGTTTTTTTGAGGCTCTCTCCTACTCCAGAACGACCAACTATATTATATCCAGAAAAAGAAGATAAGCTACTTTTTGTTTTTGTATTTTGAAAAATGGCAAAGAAGAAAAAAAGATTAATTCCCGATGACGTAATTGCACAGTACGAAAAAATCGTTTCTGTAATTCCGGACACTCCTATCAAGGGAGCGGCATCAGCGTATACCTCTCTCAATGGTCACATGTTTTCTTTTGTGGATAAGGAAAGTATAATGTCGCTGCGATTGCCGAAGGAAGAGCGCGAAAAATTTCTAAAGAAATACAATTCAAAACTAAGCGAACAATACGGAAGTATTATGAGGGAATATGTTTTAGTGCCAAAGGACTTGTTTGATAATACACGGACGATGAGAAGGTATTTTAAAATAAGTTACGCATATGTAAGTTCACTGAAGCCCAAGTAAAGATCCGTGGAGTTCAATTGCAAGAGTGAACAAGCCGACCCTATTATTTTGACATGGGCTAATGAGATCTTACCTAAAGACTTGCTTTTTTTATTCAGGACTTGGTGGTCTCCCACAGAGGCAGTATTTTAATGAACATAAATTTGATTTACATGGAAAAGAAACAAGGAAGAAGAAAATTTTTGAAGTATTCGAGTTTGGCAGGCGGTGCCTTCATGATTGTACCCCGGCATGTATTGGGCAGAGGTTACGTGGCTCCCAGTGACAAACTAAATATTGCAGGGATTGGCGCAGGGGGAAAGGGCCGAAGTGATCTCAGCAGTTTTGCCGAAAGCGAACATGTAAACATTGTAGCACTCTGCGATGTTGATGACCGGCAAGCCGCAGAAAGTCGTGAAAGCTATCCCAAGGCTCCTTATTATCACGATTACCGGGAAATGCTGGAAAAGGAGCATTCTTCCATTGATGCTGTTTCTGTCTCGACACCGGATCACATGCATGCAGTGCAGGCAATGGCTGCCATGCAATTGGGCAAGCATGTGTATGTACAAAAGCCGCTTACCCATGATATATATGAGGCGAGAATGTTGACAAAAGCCGCGAAGAAATATAAAGTGGTGACTCAAATGGGAAATCAAGGAGGGAGCGGTGATGGTGTTAGAAAGATGAAAGAAATGGTCGATGCCGGGATGATTGGCGAAGTACATACTGTCCAGTGCTGGACCAATAGAGCCATTTGGCCGCAGGCCCTGGAAACCCCCACCGAAAAGATGGAGATTCCCGAAGGAGTGAATTGGGATCTGTGGCTGGGCACTGCACCACAGCGGGATTACCACGAGGCATATATGCCATGGAATTGGCGGGGATGGTCTGATTTTGGGACCGGTGCCCTTGGGGATATGGCATGCCATATTATGGACCCAGTATACCGGATCCTTCCCATCTTGTATCCCAGTGAAGTCGAGTGTAGCCTCGCCGGTCTCTATAGGGATAAGTTTGCCGAATTAGAGTACCCTGACAGTTTCCCGGGTTCGAGTATCATAAGACTTAAATATCCGAGGACGGATGGGGATGGAACCATAAAGGTCAACTGGTTTGATGGAGGTCTTCTTCCTGCGAGACCAGAGGGACTTTTGCCTGACGAAGCTTTGGGCAATTGGGATGGAGGAGTAATATTTGAAGGGGACAAGGGCAGCCTGATGGCTGACTGTTATGGAGCCAATCCGAGATTGATACCGACCGCGAGGATGGATGATGAAGAAATGCCGGAAGAAAAGATTGCACGTGTACCCGAAGGTCATTACCTGCAATGGGTAAATGCCTGCATTGCTGGCTATGGAAATGCTGAAACCAGTTCCTCATTTGATTATGCAGGTCCTTTTACGGAGAGTATCCTGATTGGAAATCTGGCGATTAAGAGTTTTAATATTAAGAATCCGGATCTAAAGGATGATAATTTCTGGTCAGGCAGCAATCGATATCTAGGCAGGAAGACGCTGATGTGGGATGCAGAAAATATGCGGATTACGAATTATGAACCCGCAAACTTGTTTGTCCGGCGAACCTACAGAGAAGGATATTCAATTTAGATATAAGACTAAAGCTCTGATGGGATGAAATGGTGGTCACACTAGTGAGCTACTCCGAAAAGGTTGCCAAATCAAAAATGGCTCTTTTGGCCCTGTCTGCCTGGCGGCATGCCAGGCAGGGATATTTTCATTTTCTTCAATCGCCTGATACACAGGCATCAGCCGATCTCAAAAAAGTGGAAATCTCATCCAAAATTGACTCATTTTGTGAAATTGGCACTTTCCGGAGTAACCTCACTAGTGAACAAATCCACCATTCTTCAATCCGGGAATCCTGGGTTGATCTGCTCGGAAAACGTTGCTGAGGGGATGAAAGATCTCGATAAAATGCCGCTGCACAATATGATCGGCTCCCTTGGTAACCTCACCCTCTGAATCCGTGATCTGAAAAGTGATGGTGTTTCCAAAGATTTCGGATGATTGCTTTTCATCGGCTTTTCGAAGAAGTCGCAAGAGATCGGATTTAGCGTAGGTACCAGACTGACTGACGGATTCTTCGCCTTTATCATCAAAGTTCTTTTCGTGATAGTGTATCGTATCCTGCTTTAAGGTAAATTCTATACTTCCATGGTGATAGGGTCCAAAACAACCTTCAAACGAATATTCGAATAAGATTGTATCCTCGTCCCCCATTCCCCTGATATGGTCTGTCAAGTCCTCCATCAGTGTAAATGATTGAAAAATGAGACCTAGTAACGCTAAGCAAGTAAAGGATTTTTGCATACTGTTGATTGTCGTTTCACTATACTAAAGACGAATCAGGCACTCCCATTGCCCTACTATTCGCAGTTAAATGATTGTTAAAACCCTAAAATATACGGTTTTTCCAATGATGTCATTTCTGTAACGGATAATGATTACACCATTTACTTTAAAGGCCGTCCAGTTTCATATCTTTCCACAATGAATCCGCAGGACCTGATCGAACGAGTGAGGCGCTCAATCCTGGAACGGGATCGGGTCATGGAAGAGTTGTACCGTACCAAAAGTCTACGCGAAAATGCCGTAAGGTACATTCTCAGCAGAGGGGGAACGAAGGATGATGCATTGACGATATACAGCGATGTAATTATAAATTTTGTAAAAAACTGTCTCAGAAGCGACTTTAAAATAAAATCTTCATTAGAAAATTACTTTTTTGGGGTAACGAAAAACCTCTGGTACCAAACTATACGGGAAAGAAAACAAACAATAGAGTTGGAATCTATTCCCCATAAGAGTGAGGTGCAGAGCCCCGAGATCATTTTAATTGATCTGGAACGCCGGCAAAATCTGGAAGTTGTGCTCAAACAGCTCGATGAAAAATGTCGAAAAGTTCTCACTTTATGGGCTAGAAATATGCGAATGAAAGCGATTGCTAGTCAAATGAATTATAGCTCACCGGAGATGGCACGCAAGAAAAAGCACTACTGCTTGAAGCGTCTCATAGAGCTTGTCAATCAACACCCTGAATTGTTAAACTCTTTAAAAAAGTGAGAAAGTGATTGATCATTTTAATTTTATAGAATCTTATGTGAGAGGCAACCTCTCCGGTGATGCTAAAGCCGACTTTGAGCGAGCAATGCGAGAAGATCCCGATCTAAGGGATGCAGTCGAGAATTACTGGAGACTTGAGCCATATCTGGACCTTCTGATCGAAGATGATATCCGTGCGGCTATGTCGACGATACGGAAGAGAAAGTCCGTGGTACCGGTCAGATTGAGCCGGTACAGTAGAATTGCTGCTGCCATTGCCTTATTACTTGCGCTTACACTGACCTGGATGTGGTCTGAAGGTCTGTTTAACAAATCACCGGAAAAGTTATTTGCTGAATATTACAGAAATCCTCCCGAACCCATCACTAGATCCGGTGAAACCGGGACGTTAAGCCAGGATGCCAAAGCATTCTTTAGTGCACATAGGATGATTGAACTAGACAGCTTTGCGGAGGCAGAAGATATCTTCGCGGATCTAATTTCATCTCAATCGCTCTATAAAAGCCAATCGGAATGGTTTCTCGCCATGATCGCCCTGGCTAAAAATGACAAATCACTCGCTGGAGAGCGCCTGGACGCAATTCTACAGCAGGAAGGACACGAGTATCACGGACTTGCCATGAAGGTGAAAGAGGACTTGTGAGTTTTTTATCTACTTCCCGCTATAAATTCAGGGACATTTTCTACTTATGATTGCCGCCCTCCTAGAGTGCTCCTGGGTTGATATTTCAATTCTATATCTTAACTGTGTATTTCAAATCGGACCTCCACGTGTAACAGAGGGAAATTTGAAATCTCCCTCCAGATAGTATAAGACCGATGTGAAGCCACCTTTATGAGCAACTGGGCTTGCTGTGCAGCCACACTTTTGCGAGTAAAGCACTACTGGAATACCGTCGAGAAATTATCTTATTTTTGGCACCCAGTTACCAGTGTTACTGATAAAAAACTAGTGTAGGTCAATGATATTTCTACAAGCACAAGAAATGCCCCTTCTCAACATGCTTTTTCCCTTGTTGATTGTGGTCGTCTTTTATTTGTTTTTTTTCGCCCCACAGAGGAAAAAACAGAAACAACAAGCCAGTTTTACGGAGAGTCTTGAAAAAGGCGACGAAGTGGTGACAGCTAGTGGGATCATTGGTAAAATCAATAAGATCAACGATGGCATTGTAACACTGCAGGTTGACCAGAAAACGTTTATTCGAGTGACAAAGAACTCGATCTCCAGGGAAATGACTGATTCTCTGAATAATTGATTTTTGAGTTCTCCTACTGATGGCAGATAAAGTACTCCTAATCTTTGATTGTGATGGAACGCTTGTGGACAGTGAAGGTATTGCCAACGAGATTTTTATTGAGGCAATTCACCAGTTAGGTATTCCCCTCACCGAGGAAGAAGCATGGCGGTATTTCCCCGGTACCTCTATGGCCATTTGCATAAAGTACGTCGAGGACAAATATCAGACCACCTTACCTACTGATTTCGTAGCCAGGCAACGTGAAAAACAGAGAATTGAATTCAGGAAAAGACTCACACCTATCCCCGGA
The DNA here is from genome assembly GCA_965222645.1 of Saprospiraceae bacterium. Lineage (GTDB taxonomy): Bacteria > Bacteroidota > Bacteroidia > Chitinophagales > Saprospiraceae > JABDMH01. The sequence goes on from OZ244968.1 coordinate 285,071, forward strand.
GTGAAATCGACACTGCAAAAGCTGCCCCATGAAAAATGTGTCGCCAGTAATGGCCCTATGGATGTGATTGTTGATAACCTTCGAAACACCGGTCTCACCGGGTTTTTTAAAGATCGAATTTTCAGTGCCTACGCACTCAATGTGTGGAAACCTGATCCCAGTTTGTTTTTACATGCCGCAGAAGATCTTGGATACCGGGCGGATCAATGCATTGTGATTGAAGATAGCGCTGCCGGAATTGAAGCTGGAATCAATGCACAAATGAAGGTGCTGGCTTATCAACCCGAGCACTCCAAATACGATTTCGGCAATTTTGATGATGTCACCACATTCGATGACATGACGAGATTACCCGAAATTATTTCGATGATTTGAAAAAGCAGAAGCTGACGAGCCCCCTAATGCAATATTGTCACATTACCTTTTTCAGAATGCTGATCCCCTCCAATACATTGTACGCGTAGATCATATCCATAGACATCAGGAGCCAATAACTTACCCTTGTACGTCCCGTCCCATCCATCGCTGGGATTGTGAGACTCAAAGACGAGCTGTCCCCATCTGTCATATATAAACAGATCCATAGACTCGATATACTTACCCCTTAGGAAAAGGACCTCGTTTACCTGATCTCCATTTGGGCTAAATGCATTCGGGAGAAAGATATTTGGAGGCTCACAGGTTACCACGATCACCACAACGGTGACTTGTTTAGTTTCTGTGCATCCATTTGCGTCCGTAATCTCGACTGTAAAAGTGGTGGTCTGATCAGGTGTTGCCACAGTCGTGTTAGAATTCGGCGACTGCAATACATCTGAGGGCGACCATGTGTAAGTAGCTCCATCTTCCAGTGTAGCTGTCAAGGTAGATGATTCCCCGAAAAATATGGAATCTGGATCTGCCGTGACTGCAAACCTCTCGAAGTCACTCACGGGAACAGTAACTGAATCAGTCACGACACATCCGTCAGAAAACCAAGCAGTTGCCCAATAAGTAGTAGTGGAGACAGGCCTTACAACGACTGTTTCGTTACCTTGCCCCTGCACGATCGAGTCGGCGGGCTCCCACGAAATGGAATCGATCCTAAACTCACTTGTGTTATTGATGGTGATCTGAGCGGGATCTCCCGAACAAATATCCCCATCCTTGTCAATTGTGAAATTCAAACTTCTGAGATCCACGAACACCTCATCTACATACTCACAATCTCCCATTGAAGCTTTCAGTTGGTAGGTACCTCCTACTGTGACCTCGATTCGAAGATCATCCGAAGATCCCAGTTCAACGCCATTGGGATCGCACCATGTCAGCGAATCCACAAATTCTGTCCTAGCACTCAAGGTGATCGAATCACCGGGACAAACATTGCTAAAAGTATCTACTTCTACCAGCATGGGATCCTCCCCGGTGAGGGCTAATCTCAGGGCACGGATAGCAGTACAGTTGGGATCATCCGCAGAGCGAAGTTCTACCTCATAGACACCCTGGGATGGATAAGTATAGGTAGGATTTTCCTCCGTGGAGACAAAATCCGGATTGCTGGGATCACCAAAATGCCATTCGTAGTTTGTTGCCCCTTTGCTCTGGTTTATGAAAGAAACCATCAACCCTTCGCAATTATACACTGCATCAAAATCGAGAACAATGTCAGATTCCACGATTTCTATGTAGATCGACTTCTCTTGTCTGCATATGTTGTTTGAATCGGTCACCACTACAGAGTAAGTGGTAGATTCGGTCGGTGATGCGATTGGATTGGGACTGGTTGGATCGTCGAGACCCTCTTCAGGCGTCCACACATACACCAGGCTAGGATCAGCACCAGGATTCAGGAAGAAGCTGCTGCTGTCACAAATAGTTAGGGAATCTCCATCTCTAAATCCTCCATCGTCTATTCCAAATCGGACCTGCAATGGGATTCTCACCATGCAATCCGGATCATTTGGATCAGTAATCTTTGCTACAAACCGGACTTCCTCCGTAATAGTAGCTGTTGGATTATAACTGGAGGGATCATCTAAAGGCCCTGCCGGTGACCATTCGTATATGAGACTAGGATTACCGTTGCGGTTGAGTTCTAGTGTTCCGGGTTCGCAGATAAATATACTGTCACCCAGATCTACCACCAGCTGATCACCAATTGAAACATGCAGGATTCCGGATATGGTGCAAGTATCATTTAGCGGATCAATTACGGTAACGGTAAAAGTCTCATCTTCCTTCAGGTACACTTCAGGCACAGCCTCTGTCACATCTGCGATAAGCGGATGTGGATCCCATTGATATTTGTATAGTGGATTGAGGCCCGTATTTAGATCGATAAGACTTGGACCGCAACTTTCGATGTCATTTTCAAAATCAACAAAATCTTCTCCTGTAATCGGAAGTCTCCTCGTGCGAATTGTATTGCAGTCATCTCCAGGGATGGTCAATACGGCATCATACGTTCCCCCTGAGGGATAAGTGTAGACCGGATCTCGTTCATTCGAGGAGAAATCCGGGTTCGTTGGATCTCCAAAGGTCCAAATAAAAGTTTCGGATCCTGTACTCTTATTAATGAACATCACGGTCCTAGAATCACACTCCTTTTCGACATCAAAATCTGCAGTAACTCCGGGATTAGGCAGAACGACTATAGTAATTGATTCTGTGATTGTACAATTTCTTTGATGGTCCGTGACCTCTACCTCATAGGTAATAGTCTCTTCCGGGGAGGCTATCGGATTTGGTCCGTCGGCATACTCCAAATAGGTAGTTGGAGACCAACTGTAGGAGTATTGGTCACTATAGCCAGGATTTAAGGCAACCGAACTTCCAGCACAGACAACCAGAGAATCGTCAAATCCCAACCCGGTATCTTCGACATCGATAAGAATCGACTGCGTTTTTCGGCTTGTGCAACTTGAATTAACTTCAGCTATTTGAGTGATTATCAATGTTTGACGCCCATTGACCTGAAATGACACTTCATGTCCTTCGAGTAACAGGCTAAGACCTTTATCAGAGGTGATGCTATAAGAAATGGGAGTATCATCAGGGATTCCCATTGAGTTGTCTCTCAAGGTAACATCTACAACATCGGCACAAACGGTGGCTGTGTCAATGGAAAAGTTTGTCGTGCTAAGCTCCGAGCAATCGATCACGTTATACTCAAAATCTCGACGAGTTTCTCCGATCAGTTTTCCATCTCTGTACTCTTCAACACATATGCCTACGAGAAACTGTCCGATCGTATTTGGAGTAGCGGTCAGAATTCCATTTTGGTCAATACTCAACGCTGTGCCTCCCAAAAGATTGTCCAGGTTGTACGGTGACTTCCACATTACGGAGTCATATGGCGGTTTCGGAGCAGGCTGAGGAAGGGGATGTTCGCGGGTTGCACCTGAGTAAGGAGTGCATAGCCTGTACACCAACTGATCACCATCAGAGTCAATTGCACTGTGATCGTAGGTCAGAGGTTCGTTAACACAGATATAGATTGGTGGCCATTCTTTAAATTCCGGAGCACTATTGCAAGAGGCCAGTGATTCTTCCGATATGTGAGTCACGAATGTAGCACCTGTCTCGAGTGGATCGATAATATTTGCCAACGTCTCGTTGCGGCAACACCGCTGATAAACCAGATTGTACCCTCCTTCCGTAAAGGGTAACTCCACCTCCATCTTATAGACTGTGCGGTGTACACAAACCCCCTCACCGTCCATAAGGCAGTCACTCTGAATTCTTATGGTATCATCTGAATTAAAAGGAATAAGGATCTGTCCAAGGGTGCCCAGATGGACCTGGAGCTTGTCCCAGGCATCGTATATCGCAATGGAAGCCGGATCATCAAAGTCTGCTTCGGGATCCCCATATATACAGTCCCTGTATACCATCAGAGTCACCTCGTAACGGTCATTTCCAAGGCAACGGTAGGTCATGTCGCCACCCACGATATGCGTGGCATAGCCAGGTAAAGCCCAACCGGCTAACAAAGCAACAGCTATCGCCAGTTTACCGCCGAATTTTTTAAAAAACTCCGAAATATTATTGATGTTGCTCATTTTGTTCAGTCGTTTGATCTACGTACATCAATGATCTCCACACGTCTTTCCCTCGATGCCGGAACGCTATAAATAGAGTTGCGGTCATCGCTGATGTCGTCACTTACATAAATCGGTGATTTTGATTCACCAAACGGCTCCTGGACTATTTTCAGTGTACCTTTGTTCAATGCGTCGATAAGTGCTCCATCAGAATATCTTCTAAACTGATTAAGGACACTACTTATTCTCCTGCTGCTGAGCAAGTCATTGTAATTTGATGGTGCTCTTGGGCTCGCAAATCCCTGTATAACAATCTCAATATTGTCACCTTTTTCTACCTCATCTACTAGGACCTGAATGAATTTCACGATATCGTTCCTTCCTTCCCTGACGTCGTATTCAAAGAAGCGCTCTATATCATCAGCGGCTTCTACTTTAGCTCCATTGACAAGAGGGCTGGTAAACTCTTCCTTAAACTCCTCCTTCCTCGCCATATATGGAGGATAAGTGTCATCATAGGTGACACGTGTTGTGCGATAATAGGTACGGGGATTGGGGTGATCATTGTCAAAATACACAGCCAATGGAAGGAAGTCTTCCAAATTGCCCTGCTTCAGATAAATGTTCTTTGTGACCTTATTACCCGGAATATTGATCGTACTGAGATTAAGTGTGTCTGGCTTATATCCCCGCTTGGTAGTAATAATTTGATACGATTTATCCCGTTCTAGTGGGAAGATAAAGCTGTTCCCCAGTTCATTTATTTGCACGACAGTTTCACTGGAAGGATCGGATAGATCAATCAACTTGACCGTGGCACCTCTCAGTTCTTCCTTGGTTTGATCATCAAAGACAAAGACTTCAAGATCAAGAGCTTCGGATTGCAGATATAATCTCTTTATAATTTCCTTTGACTCGTTGATTCCCCTTGTACTAAACAAAACTGAATCCGGGAAATACCCGGGTTTTTCAGCGACTACCTTATAGCTGCGGTTTCGCTCCAGGGGCCAAATAAATTCGTTCGTGTTGTCGGCTGTTTGTGTACCGATGATTTTTTCATCTCCATTTACTTCGATCAAGGTAACGGTTGCTCCGAGCAGGTCCAGTTGGGTAGCCTTATCAAAGGTCAGAGCTTTCAGATTGATATCCAATTCTTCGAATGCCGCCTTATAAATATCATTGCAACAAGCTTCATCAGAGGTTTCGATAAATAATGCACCTTGCCGATTGGATGCAAAATGGGCAGTGTCTCCCTGGTCAGCCAAAAAGTAATACAGGTCATTGTAACTCGAATTAATGGGCATACCCAGGTTCTCGATATAAGGATCCACCATATTGCCGGTGTAGACACTGTAGATGTCAAATCCGCCAAAACCCTGATAGCCCTCCGACGCGAAGTACAGTGTATTTGTAGGATTGTGATAAAACGGTGTTATGTCATTCTCCATCGTATTTATGGGCATGACATTGACGGGATCTCCGAAAGAGCCATCCTCGTTGATGACGCTGTACCAGATATCCAGTTTTCCCTTACTGCCGGATCTATCTGAGGCAAAATATAATGCGGGCTCATGATTTATCGGATCAAGGCCGAGCGAGGGTTGTGTTGTTGTATGTGTTGTATCATTTAATGAACCAGGCAACATCACAGGCTCACCAAATGTGTTATTAGTGATGTCGCGATAGTATAGGTCACATCGAATTTCTGTCGCATTTTTATATTCACAGATCGTATAGTACACCCGGTCTTTTGTATCGTTAAATACGACATGCCCTGTGTGATATTTCTCATCGTTGAATGTCGAATCAAAGTGTACTCCTTCACCGTTTTTTACAGACCACAAGGCATTGGCAAAAACCCGTTCTGGTTTTGACTCATCTAATTTTGACGGAAAGCGCAACGAGGAGTAATAAAGTGTGTCACCAATCTGGACCGGACCAAACTCGGAATACGGAGTATTGATGTTGGCCCCTAAGTGTTCTACCTCTACATAAGTCCGGACAGAGTCCAGCTGAGCTGTTGCCCAATCGCAATCCTCGATTTGCTTCTCGGCAGTTTCAGTATAATAAGGGTTGTCTAATTCGCTTTCGGTGACAAATAGCTGGTAGTTCTGTTTGGCTTCGTCATATTTGCCAAGTCTTTTTTGCACATCGGCAAGCCAGTACGTGGTGAGGGGATATTCGCCATTTTTTTGAAGGTCAAAGACTTTCTTGTAATTTTCTTCTGCAACTTTATAAGCGTTAAATAAACGAGCCGATTCTGCCGTTTTGTAAAGCACCGCGATATCTTCATTAAATTCGAGAACGGTCTTATAATATTGGAGGGCCGAATAATAATCCTTGCCTTCAAAGGCGGCTTCTGCCGCTTCTAGAAAAGCCTGTCTACTCTGCCCATATGCTCCGACTGTAAATAAAATCAGAACTCCGGCTAATATTTTCTTGAAATTAATCATGCGCTTGGACAGAATTCATTAAAATATGGGGCAGGTTTTAAACACCCCTAATGGTTTTACTTTTTTTATGATGTAGGACACCCAAATTTCCGGTCCACCCTTCTGATCGGTTGCAACTTCAAAATCCGAAATATTAATATCGTAATTTATCCCCACTGCAAAAGTGCGATAGTGCAGTTCGATCGTTGGTATTATGGCATCAGATATTTCGTTGAAACGATAATTTACTCCGGCCTGAATAGCTAATTCTTTTCCTCGACTTTGATCGAGATATAATCTCATGGCTACTGCAGGAGTATACTCGCGATAGACATGTTGGAACTGCGTGGTCATTCGCAACAAGAAATCCAGAGATTCTGTAAGTTTTACTGCACCTAATGCATACACGGAGATCCGTATAGGTAGCCTTATTTTATTATTATCAAAAAAATCTTGTCTCGGACGGTTCAGATGAAAAAACCCAAGACCAAAATCCAATTTAGTCCGCTGGTCATCATTTTGTAATCGCAGATTACCTCCTGCCGATAAATCAAGAAACAAGTCGGATGTATTGTCAAAATTTTCACCAGTTGGTAAAGATTGATCAAAAAGATCTCCATTCCATTGACTGTCGAAGGTCAATTCACCCGACTTAAAAGCCCGGTTATTAAATCCTAATGTGAGACCACCTGTGAGAAATGTATTTTTTGCCAGCTCCGTAGAGTATGAAGCGCTTAGATTAAGGCCGGCCCAACTGAGTTTTGAATATCCAGCGTTATCGTAATTGAAATTGGCACCAAATCCCCAAAAGTCATTACCCTTTGCTTTTACGGGATAAAATTTGGTGTCATAATTGGCGGAAAAGGTGAGATATTCAACAGGAACTGTTGGCCATTGCTTCCTGTAATGCCCCATAAATCGGGTGTCTCCATTGAAAATGCCAGTAAGCCCAGGATTGAGAAGTTGAGGCGCATTGTAAAACTGCGCAAAATGAATATCCTGTGCCTGCATATTCCATGAAAGGCATAAAGCCACGACCAATGGGACTATAGTGTTCGGTAAAACTCTGTCCAAGGCGCTTCTGTTTTGGTTACTAAACTTTAATTTTGGCTGCAAAGATTATACCATATTAGTATTTTCTTTCAACCATCTAGCTACATCACCCGTCCTCATTCCATAACTTAAATGTACCTCTAAAGATTATAGGTGCAAAATTGTAATCATGTTTTAACCTATATTCTTTTTCGTAAAGTGTTATGATTTCAAGAACAAAAATTTATATATTTCATATTACTATAATTATAATCCAATGATTCGTAATCATATTAAAAAGTTAAAACATGTAAAACATATATGTAGATTTATAATACTTTAATGCGATGAAGCTCCTTTCCTCTGATCAAATAAAAAAATTGGATCAAAGTACGATCATCCATGAGCCAATCACCTCGATCGATTTGATGGAGCGTGCCGCCGAAAAAATGACTCACTGGATAGTAAATCATTTTCCTGATCCCAACATACCCATTCACATCCTATGTGGGCCCGGGAATAATGGTGGTGATGGATTCGCGATAGCAAGACTCCTCCTCCAATACCACAGGAGTGTGACTGTTTACGCCTTTCTGGCAGATGAGCGTAGCCGGGATGCTGAGGTTAATTTTCGCAAGCTTCCAGAGCGCGGTTATCTCAAAATCAGAGATCTTAAAGATCTGGAAGATCTTCCTGCCGATGAAATCTTTATTGATGCTCTTTTCGGCAGTGGTCTTTCCAGACCGTTAGAGGGAAAATATTCGGAAATAGTGAGAATAATCAATGACTTGGACAGGCCCGTCGTATCTGTAGATATTCCGAGTGGACTGATGGTTGACCAGAATTCACAGGGTGCAATTGTCAATGCCGATTACACTCTGACGTTGCAATTGCCCAAGCTGTCTTTTTTTCAGCGGGAGAGCGCAACATATGTAGGTAGATTAGCCATCATTGACATTGGCCTGTATCCCCCTGCAATCAGAGAGGCTGAAGCGGATAACTTCTATGTCACAAAGTCCTATGTCCGGAATATGATTCCAGACCGGGAAATGTTTGATCACAAAGGAACCTTCGGACATGCACTGCTAATCTGCGGAGGATATGGAAAAGTGGGAGCAGCTATACTGGCAGCACGGGGCTGCCTTAGATCAGGCGTGGGAAAACTGACTGTGCATGTACCAAAATATGCCTATCAGGTGATGCAGGTTGCAGTTCCTGAGGCAATGACACAAATGGATGCGCACGATTATTGGTTTACCCAATGTGACAACGCCAGCAGTTATGATGTAATCGGGATTGGTTGTGGAATTGGTCAAGGGCAGATGTCTGCCAGGGGGCTGAGGCAAGTTCTCGATGCCACTAATGCACCGATTTTATGCGATGCTGATGCATTAAATATTCTGTCAATGCACAAGGAATGGTTGATGGATCTTCCAAAGAATAGTGTAATCACACCGCACCCCGGTGAATTTAAGCGTCTTTTCGGTTCGTCCAAAGACAGTTTTGATCGCTTGCGAATGCAAAAAGAACTCTCTGTACAGTACGGGATTTTTATCGTTTATAAAGGGGCTTACACATGCACAACCAGCCCCAGTGGTCAAGCGTTTATTAACAGCACAGGGAATCCGGGCATGGCTACAGCCGGAAGTGGAGACGTGCTTTCGGGGATGATCACCGGGCTGATGGCACAGGGAATCGACGTAAAACCAGCCGTCATTGCAGGCGTTTATTTACATGGTCTTGCCGGAGATTTAGCAGCATCTTGTACCGGGCAGCACGCATTGATTGCCAGCGATATTATTAATCACATTGGTTCAGCTATTTGCAAGACTAAATCGCAATAGGAAATGAGGAAAAGTATTGTGGTCCTTACGGGAGCGGGTATCAGTGCCGAAAGTGGTCTCAAAACCTTTAGGGATCAGGGAGGACTGTGGGAGGGTCATGATGTGATGGAAGTAGCATCTCCGGAGGGATGGCAACGGAACCCGGAAATGGTGCTTGACTTTTATAACCAACGCAGGAGACAGTTGAGAGGAGCCATGCCCAATAACGCGCACAAGGCCCTAAAAACACTCGAAGAATACCACGATGTCACCATTATTACACAAAATGTGGATGATCTGCACGAACGTGCAGGCAGTAAAAATGTGATACATCTCCACGGAGAGTTGCTAAAGATGCGGAGTACGGCTAGCTACCATCTCATCTATGACTGCACGGAGGATATTGTCCTGGGAGACCTTGCTGAAGACGGTGCTCAGTTGCGACCACATATTGTTTGGTTTGGCGAAAATGTACCGATGATGGAGCTCGCAAGTATTGAGACTCAAAAAGCGGAAATCTTACTCATAGTTGGAACCTCGATGCAGGTGTATCCCGCTGCCAGTCTTGTACATTTTGCCCCTAAATATGTGCCCATTTATTATGTCGATCCGGCACCTCAGATTTCTGCAGAAATGGCGGCACGTGATGCCATTTCGCTCGTTAGGAAAAAAGCAAGCATTGGGGTGCAGGAGGTTGTCAATAAACTCATCGATTAGTCAGCAAAGGTCTTTACTGCAAAGAGAGGCATCTGGCAGAACCCTGACCATATAAATGATCTCTTGAGGCAGGTGCTGGAAATCCGGATTCATCTGACTTAATACAAAGGTCTATTGTGGGCGATCTATGTGAAAAATGCCATAGACTAAATCACGCTGAGCCTTGGCCCCCAGGGTATTACGTACTTCTTTGTCGAGCAAGGATCCACCAATCTTCTCCACAGCACGCTGCGAACGAAGGTTGTCTTTTCGGATAAAGAAAATCACCACATCGACAAATTGTAAAGCGTAGTCAATCATAAGTCTTTTTACGGCACCGTTATACGTTCCACCCCAGAATTTACGGCCCAAAAATGACCATCCAATTTCGATCTTATCCTCGTGGTTTTCGACTAGCTGAAACCTGCTGCTACCCGCAATTTCACCTGATTTGCGATCAAGGACTAGCAGGGCCCCTCCAGAAGCAATGGAATCGTCAAAGAATTTATCGAATCCCTTTTTGGTCGCTCTCTCCTTGACATGATGTTGCTCCCAGATCTTTGTATCAGAAGCGACTTTAAAAAGGGCCATCCGGTCAAACTCCTGAAGGGGTCGCAGGGTAACGAGGTGATCCTCAAGAACAGGCTGCCTGTCGAAAATCATGTGGTACCCAAAACGTACTTATAGTCAGTAATTGAGAAATCTACTTTTTATCATCAACTTCTTCAAACTCTACATCCGTCACATCTTCGGTATCACCTCCATCTCCAGGATCAGCTGTACTTCCGGGATCTCCAGACTGTCCGGCCGCACCGGCAGAATCTTGTTGAGCCTGATAAATATCCTGACTTGCGCTGGCCCATGCATCATTAAGCACTTTTGAAGCGGCGTCAATCTGAGCTATATCTTCGCTTTTGTGCGCTGCCTTCAGGTCTGCCACTGCTTTCTCGATTTGCTCTTTTTTATCCGCTGGTATCTTATCTCCATATTCAGAAAGCTGCTTCTCTGTCTGGAAAATCAAGGCATCGGCTGCATTGATTTTGTCGATGCGCTCACGTGCCTGCTTATCCTCCTCTGCATTTGCCGAAGCTTCGCTTTTCATTCTTTCGATCTCCTCTTTTGACAATCCGGTAGATGCTTCGATCCTAATTTTCTGCTCTTTCCCGGTGCCTTTGTCTTTAGCATGAACATTCAATATTCCATTGGCATCAATATCAAAAGTGACTTCGATTTGAGGCATTCCCCGTGGCGATGGTGGAATTCCATCCAGGATAAATCTTCCCACAGTCCTGTTATCTCTCGCCAACGGACGTTCTCCCTGCAGGATATGGATCTCAACACTGGGTTGATTATCCGCAGCGGTAGAGTACACTTTCGATTTCTTCGTCGGAATGGTAGAATTGGCGTCTATCACTACGTCGTACACGCCGCCCATCGTCTCGATTCCCAGCGACAAAGGAGTAACATCGAGAAGAAGGACATCCTGCACATCACCACTCAGCACACCTCCCTGGATCGATGCCCCTACAGCTACCACTTCGTCCGGGTTAACACTTCGATTGGGCTTTTTACCAAAAAACTCTTCAACAGCCTGCTGAATTCTTGGGATCCTCGTTGAGCCACCGACCAAGATAACTTCATCGATATCCGATTTTGATAGTCCTGCATCTTTCAATGCCTCTTCACAAGGTCTGAGGGTCCTGCTTACTAACCGGTCGGCCAATTTCTCAAATTTGGCTCTGGAAATTTTCTGCACCAAATGCTTGGGTACACCGTCTACAGCAGTAATATAGGGAAGGTTTACTTCCGTTTCAGACGATGATGATAACTCGATTTTAGCTTTCTCTGCAGCATCTTTCAGTCTCTGCAAAGCCATTGGATCTTTTCTCAAATCGATATTTTCATCCTTCTTAAAAGCCTCTGCCAAATCATCAATCAACACCTGGTCAAAATCATCACCACCCAGATGAGTATCACCATTTGTAGATTTCACTTCAAACACTCCATCCCCAAGCTCGAGGATCGAAATGTCAAAAGTGCCACCACCCAAATCAAAGACTGCTATAGTTGCATCCTGACCTTTTTTATCGAGGCCATAGGCCAGTGCGGCAGCAGTGGGCTCATTTATAATCCGGTTTATAGTAAGGCCGGCGATCTCACCCGCTTCCTTAGTGGCCTGCCTCTGAGAATCGTTGAAATAGGCAGGTACAGTGACCACCGCTTCTGCCACCTCCGTTCCGAGGTAATCTTCAGCAACTTTCTTCATTTTTTGCAGAATCATGGCCGAGATCTCCTGGGGTGTATAGGCCCTGCCTTCGATATCGATCCGCACAGTGTCATTATCCCCTTTCGTTACTTTATAGGGCACCCTTCCTGCTTCCTCTGTTACTTCGGAGTAGCGGGATCCCATAAAACGTTTTATCGAGAAAATCGTCCTTGTAGGATTTGTTATGGCCTGGCGTTTTGCTGGATCACCAATTTTGCGTTCCCCATTGTCCATAAAGGCGACCACCGAAGGAGTCGTGCGCCTACCTTCATCATTGGGTATCACTACAGGCTCGTTGCCCTCCATCACTGCGACACACGAGTTTGTCGTCCCCAGATCAATTCCAATTATTTTTCCCATTTATATTATTTTAATCTATTCTAATATGTTTGCTGCTCTTAGGGCTCAATTTAAGTGCCAACAGAGGTATCCGAACATTTAGTCAGGTTAATTGCCAATTTTTCTGAGCAAGTGAGGAATTATCCTGACATTATACTGACAAAACGTCAGCAAAACGAATCATATCAACAGCGTATTACAGGTTTATCCAGTTAAAAACAGGGCAATTCTGAAGATTTCCCATTCTGCTTTTCTCGCCTTTACAGATTATCGAGATATCCAGATTAGTCACCTGATTTAGCTAACTTTCCGAGCTCATTGGCAAATTTATCATGGCAGCAAACAAAGAAGTAAAAAGGGTCACAGTGCATACCCTTAAACGCATGAAGAAGAAGGGAGAGCGCATCAGTATGCTCACGGCGTATGACTATTCGATGGCCAGGATATTGGATGCAGCAGGAATTGAGGTATTGCTTGTGGGTGATTCTGCTTCAAACGTTATGGCCGGTCACGAAACCACACTTCCGATTACTCTTGACCAGATGATCTATCATGCCAGCAGTGTAATTCGGGCAATAAACAGAGCACTGGTGGTTGTCGATCTACCCTTTGGCACATATCAAGGCAATAGCAGGAAAGCTCTTGGATCGGCGATCAGAATTATGAAGGAAGCAGGAGCGCATGCCGTCAAATTAGAAGGTGGAGTTGCTGTCAAAGATTCGATTAAGAGAATCCTGAAAGCCGGAGTGCCCGTCATGGGACATTTGGGTCTCACACCACAATCGATATATAAATTTGGCACTTACGTCGTGAGAGCCAGGCAAGAAGATGAGGCTGAACAACTGCGATCTGATGCGCTACTGCTTGAATCCCTGGGCTGTTTTGGAATTGTTCTGGAGAAGATTCCCAGCGATCTGGCAAAGGAGGTTGCAGAAATAGTATCAATTCCCGTGATCGGAATTGGAGCCGGACCCCATGTGGATGGACAGGTATTGGTCACGCATGACATGCTCGGTATTTCTAAGGAATTTAGGCCGAGATTCTTGCGGGTATATGCTCATCTGTACGAATCGATCAAAGAAGCTGCTGAGGCCTACTTGCAGGATGTGAAGGATCGAAACTTTCCATCCGATTCAGAGGCATACTGATCCAAAAGCGAAAAGAAAAAGATATTGAATTCACAAAAAGGTAAACGCAGGACACTAATTATCCTACTTCTTGTAGTCCTTGTTGGTTTGGCTGCAGTGGGATTTTATTTCTACCGGGTTATACAACTGCCCAATTCCGCACTGGACGACCATAAGGTGATTTACATTCCATCAGGATCAACATTTGCGGAGGTCACCAGTCTGCTACTCGACTCAGGAGTCATTGAAGACAGGCAATCTTTTGAAAACGTGGCGCAATGGATGAAGTATTCGAACAATGTCAAAGCAGGTAAGTATCAAATTGATCCGGGATGGAGCAATCGTAACCTGGTGCGACATTTACGGGCGGGTAATCAGGCGCCGGTAAATTTGGTCATAAATAATGTGCGGACGATAAATGAACTGGCTGGAAAAATTGGCCGGCAACTAGAGTTGGATTCTACAGAACTGGTCAGCTATATCATGGACCCATCGACTCTTGAAAAATACAAGCTAAATGCCAATAACATTTTATCGCTTTTCATACCAAACACTTATCAACTTTTTTGGACTACACCCAGTGATGAATTGGTCGCCCGTTTTGAAGGAGAGCATAATAAATTCTGGACTTCAAACAACCGGGATAGTAAAGCCCAGGATCTGGGAATGTCCCGGGCTGAAGTATATGCGCTGGCATCAATTGTAGAAAAAGAAACCCAGCTCAAGTCCGAACGTGCGAGAGTAGCAGGATTGTATTTGAATCGAATTGAGTTGGGCATGCCTTTACAGGCCGATCCCACAGTGGTATTTGCTACGAAGAAATTTGATTTGAGGAGGGTGCTCAATGTCCATCTCAAATTTGACTCTCCTTACAACACTTATTTGCATCGCGGAGTACCACCGGGCCCAATATACATGCCTTCCATTTCTAGTTTGGATGCGGTACTGGATCATGAAAAGCACGACTATATCTATATGTGTGCTAAACCGGACAATAGTGGCACACATGCATTCGCTGCTTCCAGCGAGCAGCACGGTGTCCATGCGCGTGCTTACAGGCGGTGGCTTGATAGTCGTGGCATCAGATAATAAAGGTCGTAAAAAGCGGGTTTGAATACCCATAACATAAAGGGTGGAAAATCAAATTGTTCAGTACATTGCACAACATCAATTATGCACTAAGAAGGATAGGATCCTTGTCGCTGTGAGCGGTGGAATCGATTCTATGGTGCTACTTCATTTACTAAAAAAGTTAGGGTATGAGATTTCCATAGCTCATTGTAATTTTAAATTAAGGGGGAAATCATCGGATAGGGATGAGGATTTTGTGAGGAGACAATGCATACTTTACGAATTGCCATTTTTTAGTAAATCATTTGATATCGATTCTTACCGTGTCAAAAGCAAAACAGGTATTCAAGAAGCTGCCAGGGATCTGAGATACCAGTGGTTTTCAGATGTTATGGAGGCCAATAATTTGGATTTGCTGGCCGTAGCTCATCACGTAGATGATCAAATCGAAACCGTCCTCCTCAACGTAATAAGGGGTGCTGGTATTTTTGGTCTTTCAGGAATGCAACCTAAGAGGCGACACATTATTAGACCCATGCTTAGTATTAAGAAGTCTGAAATTATCGATTATGCCCATATCAACAATATTGAATTTCGAGAAGATAGCAGCAATAAAGAGTCAAAATACCGTAGAAATTATTTGCGCAACAAATGGCTACCAAGTATTGAAAAAAAAATCCCTTCTTTTAAAAATCGGATGGCCGAGAATATTTTGATTTGGCAAAAGAGTACACGACTCCTTCAGGGATTAATTGATGAGCAATTAAACCCTTATAAGACTACAGACGGCCACCAGATAAGTCTTGATTTGTATAGAATTGAGAAGTCGCTGAGAGACCTGGTAGTTTTTCGCTGGCTGCAACCTTATGGTTTTAATTATAGCCAGGTACTTCAAATGGTCAAATGCATCGAGGAAGATAGCTCCGGAAAAATGTTTTACAGTAAAAAGAATCGGGTTTCTTCAGATAGAAAACGACTCATATTGTCAAGTTTGAACACCTCAAAAACCGGAGAGATTCTTATAGAAAGGGATCAAAAGACAATCAGCCTTGAGGAAGGAACGCTTGAATTTAAACTCCTGACCAGAAATGATGAAATTCAATTTGAAAATCGAATAGCTTTTCTCGACTTACACAAGATTAAATACCCACTTAAATTAAGGAAATGGAAACCAGGTGATTTTTTTAAGCCACTCGGACTGAAGGGTAAAAAACAAAAGATTAAAAAATATTTTTCGAATAATAAGTTTAATCATTTTGAAAAAGAGCGACAGTGGTTGCTTTGCACTAAAGATAGAATATGTTGGATTGTGGGTGAGCGCATGGATGACCGCTTTAAAATCGACGATAGTACGAAGTATGTATTGAAAGTAATTTGGCAGACCACATAAAGCAAAAAAAGGAACCCCCTCAGACGCAATAATGTGACCGAGGGGGATAACCAAAACATAGCGCAATAATTACCTCATGATATTATCGGAAAAATGCCATTTTCCTTGTTTCAGTTTTATCCTTTGTTTTTATCGTGTAATAATAAATACCGGGCAATTTGAGATCATTTTTCCCAATAATTAATGTGTTGTCACCGCTTTTATAATTTCTATGCAATCTCATAATTTCTCTTCCGTGAATATCCGACAAACTGAAATTGACCTCACTATCCGATTCTATATAGAAAGGGATTCTGGTTTCTTCCTGAAATGGATTGGGTTCGTTTTGCATCACTAAAAGCCTCTCACTGTCTACTCCTTCAAAAGAAAGAGTAAGCGGCAGCGGATGATAGGGATCTTCATAGATTTCTGCGCGTAATTGTTTTGGAACCAGCGCAATAGCATTACTTATTTTGCCCTCCTCCAGTGCCGTGAATTTCAATTCGAACAAAGCCTCCTGTCCATTGATCACAGTCCCTTCCGAAATCCAACTGCAATAAAGTCTTCCCGAATCTATTCGTGAGAGACCCAGGTCCTCGTCCCTAAGCTGAAGTACTCCTAAATCACCGGCTTTTTCAAATTTTAAAAGATCTGGATCGAAATGCAATTCAAATTGCAAGCCCTCGAGATGTTGATCCGACTGTATGACCGGTTGGATCGTAACACTCTCATTTTTACTAAATCTGGAATCCTCTTGCACCATTACTACTCCCTCTCCCGATCTACCTGCTTTAGTTCCAGGATGATCCTGATTTAAGTCACCTATCTTTATCCCAATAAAATCTACAGATTGAATCTCCTCAGAAATCTCTCCTTCATATATCTGTGGAAAATCTTCTGCTTCCGGCAGATCAGTCAAGAAATCATAGCCGGACCAAACGAAACGCCAGGATTTTCCCCCTGCTATTTCCTGAGAGTTGTTTACCACAAAATTTCTTAGAGCCAAGAGGTCTGTTGCATTGATGATTCCGTCAAATGTAACATCAGAAGCAATTCTCAAATAGGGATCCGTTATTGCTACCGTGTTATTTATATGATTGGCCAATATAATTAGGTCTGCTGTTGTCACACCGACAGGATCATCACCTTCCTTAGCAGGAGATAAGAGAAAGTCGTCACCCAATAAAAAGGACATCGAATAACCTCCAGAATCATCCGTAATCGCAATCTGTGTGGGACGACTGCCGCTTTCACCAAATACCTGAGCATTTGCCACGGAAAGTTCATTTTGCGTCTTGATCGACCCCTCCACAGTGGCCAAATCCGCCTGCGTGGAACTGTCACATGCTTCCAGATTGTTCTGGATGATCAGGGTCACATCGCAGTAATCTGCACTTCCAGTGGGAGATACTACCCACATGCGAATAATGTGAATACCCTGATCAAAACAATCAAATTTCATATGATCTTTTGCCAGTGAAGTATCCAGGACATTATCAGCTGGAAATTCAATCAAATACGTCAAATCATCATCGTTGAATCCACATGGTGCCTGGCTGCTGTGGTTAAACTCATTTGCCCAAAGGATTCCCGTTCCTCCATCCGCTACACCATCATTGTCCTTATCTTCCGGTACAAGATCGATCGTCAGCGATGTCAAGCACACCGGAGTCGGTTTTTTACCAATTTCTACTGCGAAGTCATAATTGCAATAACTTTCGTTTTGACATTCATCCACTACGCGAACTCGCAGATGGTAACTCCCATGAGTAAGCTCTCTGGCTTCAATTGTGGCAAAGTCATCTACCTGCTGTTGGAATTCTCCGTTTCCCGATCGTACAACACCCGCGGAATCCTCTAATAATTCCCAGTAGTAACTGAGCACTCCGCAGACGTCACTTCCATCCAATGTCGCTTGAAAATCGTAGGTGCAGCTCGCAGAGCTAATAGTACCACCATCTTCCACAGGGCCTGTGATAATACACTCCGGAGGTACGGTGTCGACCACAACGATTTTTTGCACATGTGATGCTGAAACCATACCGGATTGTCTCCACCATTTTCCGGATGGCCGATCATTTTGACACCAGTCGGCAAAATACCATGTGCGGATTATCTTGTGGCAGGCCCGGTCACCTCCCACGATTTTAAACACCTTATCTTCATGAGCTATCCCCACAATCCTGCAGTCATCATCGAACTGATATTCTGGGATTCCCGTAATTTGAGGGTCAGCGGCTCCCACAACCTGCCCACTCCCCTCTGGATCATACTCGATCCCGCATGAGTAGACCTCAGTATCCTCCGGGAGCGCAAACATTTCTTTTTGCAACCGGCAATCGTTAAAGACGGAGATCTTCTGAACCCTGGTGACAGTGTCGGGCATATGTACCGTGCTACCCTCCACTTCCGATATGCATTCTTGCCATATCTTGAATTTGCGGTAGATGTACCCTTGACCACAATGGTCGATGTCTGACCAAACGGTCTGCTCACACTTGACATTTTCGCTGCAATTGACCAGGACAAAGCCCTGATTGAGTATAGTCGAGTCCCCATCATATTTGCACTCCGATATCAGAGAGTCAACCCAGAGATAACCGAGGTGATCATCATAGACCCTCACTTGATTCACGGTCTCAGTGCATTCGCATGCACTGTCATGTAGGATTAAATCCCGTTTTACTTCCAAACCCTCTCCATTTAGCCATTCTCCATGAGGCCCAATCCAAGCTTTCTGGTAACCCCCAAAAATTTCATCAAGAAGTTGCATGGATGCATATTGTCCTTCTTCCGCATCTGATACGATGGTCTGCAGTGAAACGGGGTGATCTGAATCCGGATGATCGTATCGCCTTTCCTTAAATGTCTTGCAGGTAATATCAACATCGGAACTAACATCCTGTACGACGCTCACCGGTGTTCTGTCCTCCACTAATACGGAGGTCCACGTTTTGCTCCAATTACACCAGTAGTCCATGACCAGTAGCTCAATTGTCACTTTTTGACACGCATCCTGACATCCTACCGGAATCTCAAAACTCCAGCCTCCCCCTATCTGAGCTGCCTCATCCAGAAGGGCATTTTCATCGGTATGCATTCCTAAGCAACCCAAATCCTCACCGTTAGATAATAGGGGCAACTCACAGTGCACTTTCGAATGCGGTCGAAACAGATCACGGAATTGATCTGACGAGAGATGACCGGCACCACATGACTTATAGACAGCTTCAAAAAGACCATAGTGCCAGGCATTGAGCAAGACATTTGAGCAGGCAGATCCATCTTTCGAAAGCCACTCCAATGTTTTGGCATAATGGGCTTCGACCTCATTTGCGTGTTTATCCTGTTCCAAAGTTGGCCGATAAATGACCTCATCATGGAAAACACATAAAGAATCAAGATCATCGCAGAGGTCAACCATAAATGAAGTCCAATCAGATCTTCTCCCGAGGATCAAATTGATCTGACAACCATCGTAACTGCCCTCGTCAAGATCGGAGGCCTTTATCCATGAAAGCTTATCAGAGAGCGATACAGTGCTGCCCTTGTCAGCTACGGCGACAGGCTTAGTATTGTCCTTGACCAGAATGTAACAGAACGAACTATCTACATTGTGACAATCATCGATTGCCTCATATAAGATTTGGTAGGGAACTTCCTTAACCGGCAAGCGGATTGATCCCGGATATATAAAACTTTTGCTCCTCGTGCAGGTGGTCGTCGTATCTTCAATCAGTGTGAAACTTCCAACCTCCTGTATGGTAGCCTTAACTCCTTTGATGTCTGACCAACTCTCAAAAACACAGACCGAAGGAATAGCCGTGGATGCAGAGCATTCGTGCAGAGAGGTTGTAACCATTACAATCTCTGAAGTTTCAAAGCCTCCATTGGGTTTTTCGGGTGTTGGAAAGCAATGAACCGGTCCGGTGGAACCAAAGAACTCAGGCTCAATAATGCTGGTGGGATCGAAGTGGCTGTAGTCACAAATCATTTGTGGAGGCACTGTATCGAGATTGGTCACCCAAAATGTGCATCGCCAATAAGTCCCATCGCTCGATAATGACTGCGCTTGGAGCCCCTCTGCAACGAAACAATCGGCCTCGTTCATTACTCCAGGGCAAACCTGTTTGACCTCCAGATCGAGTTTATAAATCTCATCACATCCGCGACCAAATCTGGTAGTATCAAGATGTAGCTGAATGCCGCATAGTGGATCGAATTCACTGGGAAGAAATTGTAAATTTGTTCCCGAAATCTTCGTCTTCACCAGCGGAATGGTATCGCAAAATCCAGATCCGGGAGGTGCTTCCACGATGATGTAGGGACCGAACAGGTCTGTGCTTTCTCCACAATACAGCGTGTCTTTTTCCGCACAATAGAAATGGTCGCCATCGAGAATGGGAAATCTGTATACAACGATCGTATCGACCATGACGTGACGAACCCCATTTTTTGTGAACGTTTCCCATTCGCGTAAAATAATCTTGGCAGTGTCCTGAGCTCCTGGCTGGCAAACAAATGTAGATACCCAATCGGAAGTCCATTTACTCTCTAATGGTCCCGAGCATCCCAAATATGGACTAGGTGTATCTTCCGGGAGTGGTTTATCAATCCTGCGATCTGTGCAAAAAACATTGAACGATCGGCCCTCAAAACCGTGTAATCCTTTTTTGAAGGTCAGCGTGCCTCCACTGGTGCCCGAAGCATTGGTGACCATAAGCGTCAACTCTCGATCCAGAAAGTGACAGGCATCAGGAATAGTTAAAAGAGCCCCGGTTTCGTCAGAATTTCCCTCTGACACCATAATACCGTTAGATGTCATCAATTGAAAATCCACTGGTAAAGCACAACCAGCATTGGTGAGAAAATCATCCCAGCTCAGCTGGGCAAAGTAAGTCACCTGATCGTTAGTCAGAAGGGAAAGATTTAGGCTTTTTGTATTGGGGCCACACAAGCTCTGAGCTGAAGCAATTTTACACGTCAAAACAAGGATATAAAATACCACTGCCCTTCTCCCCCAGGGGTTAGGAAAAAATTTGGTCATTTTTTAATCAATCGGTTAAATAAATAGCACAATTCTGATGCTAAGCCGAAGATAGAAACATATTAGAATATCTAAATATAAACCATAAGTTAATTTATAAACTTTTATTAGTCAGATGAGCAAGACATGTGTTATAAATTCAATTCTTAGAAATGAGAATATGTAATGGAATAATACAACACTTCAATTGTCACTTTCATAATGGAGTTTTACATGCTTGACAATTAGATTGTTACTTTGATAGCTGTCCAGCACAAGTCTAGTAGACGAACCCACTAAATCTTATGACAAATTTTCAATTATTTTTGCACCTCCCGAAAGCTTTCGGGATCATTGCAAAGCCCTGCCTACCGGCAGGCATGCTCGCCAGAGCTCCTGCTCTGTCTACGTTTTGCGTCTCATCTGGCAACAAAAATATACTTGAAACTTTGTGACAACATTAAATGGGTTCGTCTACTCGTAGACGAACCCACTAAATCCTATGACCTACTATCATCTTTTTTTACAATAATTTCATATCAACCGGTGGTTGCGTTGATCATGTTATAACTAAAAGGATGACCCCAGCACATGATCCACTTCCATGATTATTGTTTACCACAACTCCAGAAAACCATTAGAATGACTTCGCAGGACACGTTTTCGGCCTTTCGCTCGTTGTAGTTTCAGATCATTTGTACGAAAGAAACGATGAGAAAAGCATTTACCCTTTGCGGCATCATGGTTACAATGAGTTTTCTGGTAACACAGATGCAAGCTCAGAAGATTGTACCGATCAGTTTCAAACCTCAGTTGGGAGTAAATTTTACTGACCTTCATATTTCGAATACCTATCGTGAAATCACGCCTTCAGCAATGCTCGGGTGGAACATTGGGATGGATGTGGATTACGGCAGGAGGTGGCAGCTGAAAGGAGGTTTGCATTTCTTTAAGGTTGCCAGTGGGATGGAAACAGGCCGGGACACCTTTAAAATTGATGAAAAGGTTTCAGCATCTCAGTTGAAAATACCTTTGGGAGTGAGCTACAAGCTATGGGGTGTCGAATATGTCAGCTTGTCGGTACACAGTCAGGTTGTTGCCAACATAACAACAAAAAAATCCAGTGACAGTGAAAGTGAACTTACCCGCTCTCATTATAAAAACTCAAGCCTGAGCGGGCGAGTGGGACTCGAATTGGATCTATCACGTTTTACGATCGAAATTGACTATGAGCGAGGTGTGAATAGTCTGGTACACCCCTTTGTTGAGGCAGATCCCAAAATTCTTATTCTGGCTGTTGGAATCAGGATTTAAGCCCCATTACACGGATTTGGAGTAAAGGTTTAAGAGACTGCAGCCACTTCTATTTTTTTTTCGGTTCTTTTCGCACTGTGGGATAGCTGATCCCCAACTGTTCCAGGTAAGAAGAAAATTGTTTTTCATCGTAATAGTATTGTTCGAGCAAGGGACGGAATTCGGTCATTATATCTTCATTTAAGTAGATCGCCGGTTCATCCTCATCTGTCACCATGGGCTTGTATTCCATATTCATGCCTTGCTCTTCCCTAAAGTACTTCCAGGATTTATCTACAAGATCTGTATTGCAAAGGAAGTCAAGCAAAGTCATTGCTTCTACTTTTGCTCCTGCCACCACTCCCTTATGGGCAATTGGTGTAGCCATAGTCACTGCGTTTGACCAGTGATGACCTTGCAATCCGGGTATGTTAGATGGAAATCTAAGTGTCACGGTGGGAAGTTTCCAAGAGATGTCACCAATATCATCGGAGCCTCCACTTACGAAACCCTGCCTTGGCGGTGAAAGTGTATCAAGTTCTACAGCGAGACCTGTGCTATCGTGTGATCCTACCTCTTTTTGTAGAGCCTGGGCGAGTCTTTGATCGTCTTCAGACCATTCTGGGAGACCCACTTCTTTTATATTCTGATACATAGTTTCGGCAATCACTTTATTGAAATGTCGTGGCCATGCTGATCCCAGCACTTTCTTGTCCACCTTTGTATTGGTCATCAGAGCAGCACCTTCGGCCATTTTATTTGCCCGCTCATAAACTTCCATGATCCTGGGGTAAGTGACGTGACGAAAGTAATACCATATACTAGCCTTTGATGGAACGACGTTTGGTTGGTCACCCCCATTTTTGATCACAGAATGTGAGCGGTGCAGCGGATCGAGATGCTCGCGCTGGTACTGCCATCCAATGTTCATCAGCTCTACGGCGTCAGCTGCACTACGTCCTCTCCAGGGTGCTCCGGCAGCATGGGCAGCCTCTCCCTCAAAAGTGTATTCTACGGAGATCAGGCCAGTGCCCCGCGCTTGCCCATAACTCACCCCCATATTATTGCCGACATGCGTAAAAATGCACAGATCAAAGTCATCAAAATATCCATCCCTGGTAAAATATGCTTTGGTTCCCACGAGCTCCTCTGCTACACCTGGCCAAAGAACAAGTGTGCCCTGGAGACCTACCCTCTCCATGATGTCTTTGACTGCCAAAGCGGCGAGGATATTCAGGGGATTACCTGAGTTGTGCCCTTCTCCATGTCCCGGTGCACCATCCACAATCGGATCGTGATAGGCCACTCCCGGCTTTTGCGAAGCCTTGGGAATACAATCCAGATCACTACCCACTGCAATTACCGGTTTACCTGTTCCCCATTTGGCGAGCCATGCCGTTGGTACTCCACTGATACCATGGGTAATTGCAAAGCCATTATCTTCCAGAATTTTTGTTAAATACCGTGATGTTTCAATTTCCTGAAATCCCAGCTCCGCAAAACTGAAAACCTTATCCACCATAACCTGAGCCAATTTTGCGTTAGCATCAATCTTTGCGATTACTTCATCCTTAAGTGCTCTCAATTTTTCCTCTGAGACCTGGGCTTGCGCAAATCCCCGGTAAGGGAAAGTCAATATCAGGAGCGTTACTATGACTCTTATCATATCGATTTTATTTATTTAAAAAAGATTGAACACAAACATGATTTTAGGTGTACTCCTTCATAAATTCATATAGGGTCCACCACCTGGAAACATTCCATTTCTTCCCGCAGTCCTTTCATAAGGTGGTGGCCTATGGATCGAAATGTAAAATCTTTTTTTGCTAATTGATATGTGGCTTCACTGACCACAACAGCGTTGGGAGGTACCACACCTTGCAGGCGAGCAGCAATATTTGGAGTGCCACCCAAGGCAAGCCTTTCCCTGCGGTTGCCAATGCCCAAATCAGCCATCAATACAATACCCGTATGGATACTTATTCTCATACTCATTTCACAGCTAAACTTGTCTTGGTAAGTGGTTTCGAGGTCGCTCATATCCCTCAAAATGGACAATCCCGATTTTATGGCATTTGTAGGTGCCTCTTTAAACCTAAATGGGTAGCCAAAGTAGGCCATTATCCCATCACCCAGGTGCTGAGCCACATAGCCATATTGTGAAGTTACACACTGAAAGAGGCAATCATGGTAAGATTGCATGAGCTCCAGGAAATCATTTAGTGGTAGCTGTTCTGTCATTTCGGTAGAACCCAGCAGATCGCAAAACAAGATTGTCAGATTTCGTTTTTCAGCTACCATGAATCTTTAAATGTAGCAATTTTGACCACATTACTGTATCAGCATTTATGTTGCATTTGCCGGTAGTACGAGATGATCATCATAGAAGGTACGGTTTGCAGGTTCTTTTTTCAACAATTGAGGATTAAAGTATTCGACCAATTTTATATCTGCAATTTCTTCACCTTGTACGCTTTTTTCATCGTTGTCGTTGCCTACAGCGATCCTGCCCTGGAAGGCGGAGCAAAGCCGAGTCCTTCAGGGCCTCCCATGGAAGGTGTTGTCCTACAGGGCCTGCCCTCGAAGGCGGGCAAAGCCAAGGCCTCCAGGGCCCATCCCCCCTTCACCCTACATGCCTTGATCCGGCAAAAAATATATTGAAATTCTCACAAAAAAATAATGCAACAATGTACCAGCCTATGTCTTAAATTTGGTCGCTACAAAAATATTATGTACCATGAAAATTAAACTTTTGGTAATTGCTTCCAGCTTTTTTATCACTGGAATTTCACTGGTAAGAGCGCAAATTCCGCCAAGGCAAGTCGTTGAAAATAGCGTCAATTTTCACGATCCCTGCCGCAGGTGGCTCAATAACAAAATCAAGATAAAGCTCAGGGAAACCAGGCCTGGAGCTGCCGATCGGTTTACTGATTTGACATTTAACCAGCGTAAGGACATTTTTAGATTAAAACAACTAAGAAAAGGTCATCTCATAGAATACAAGATCAAGGGAGGCAAGGTGAAAAGTAAGCTTGACGGAAAAATACCCAGTGACACTGCACTGATCAATGAGTTTCGCATCGGAAAGGATCGAGCACTGTTAATGAGGGATTTTTATACTTTTTTGTATGGACTACCGATGAAATTGCTTGAAGAGGGGACAATAATAGGTGCATCAAAACGGGAACAATTTGGCAACAAGGAGGCTATCAAAGTCAAGGTTACTTTTGAACCAGAAGTTGGGACGGACACCTGGTATTTTTACTTTGACACTTTAGATTATTCGATGGTGGGATATCGTTTTTATCACAAAGAAAAGGACAATGATGGCGAATATATCACTTTGGAAAACACGGTCATCAGAAATAAAACTAATTTTCCAGAAAAGAGAAATTGGTATACCAATGATAAGGATGAATACCTGGGGAGTGACATCATTATTAAATAGTGATTATGGATCGGAATCGATTCGGCTGATGATTTTTTTTACAGCATTTATAAACCGGTCCAGATCGGTTGTCAGCGTATAAACATTCGGCGTAACCCGAACACCGTGAAAATGCTCCCAGTTTATTGCTACTGTGTGAATATTATATTCATTTAATAGCTTGCTTGAAATCTCACCCGGCTCCATGTTCTCTATGGAGAAAAAACCAATGGCACCTCCGAAATTTTCATCCGGGGAGGTATGAATCTTTATTTTTTTAAACTTGCCGAGTGCCTCCATCCAATAGTTTTTAAGATAATGAAGCCGCTTAAACTTTCGCTTTCCTCCGATCATCAGGTGAAAATCGACAGCCTGACCTATCCCCTGCTCGATAGCAAAAGACCGTGTACCGAGGTGTTCAAACTTCCTGATATCATCCTTTTCCGGATCAGGAGAACCAAATAACGGGTAAAGCATAGCAATCTTTTCCCTTCGAACCCATAGCATTCCGGAGCCAAATGGAGCACAAAGCCACTTGTGTAAGCTCGTGCCAAAATAATCTCCATCTAAATCCTGTATGCCGTAATCCAGATGTGCAAAGCTGTGCGCGGCATCGATTACAACCTCGATGCCTCTTTCTCTCGCAAGCCTGGCAATCTTCTGCACAGGGATAACCTGTCCCATCCAATTTATTACATGGGTGAGATGCACTACACGAGTCCGGTCATTGAAACCCTCAATATATTTCTGAACCATTTCGTCAATATTCTCACTAGGCAAATCCAGGTCAATCCACCGCAGCACGATTTTCTCGCGATGCTCTCTTTGCTTCCATGCATTTATCATGTTGGGATAGTCCTGTTTCGAGAGAACTACCTCGTCTCCCGGCTTGAGTCGCAAGCCAAATATTACCGTCTCCAGGGCCTCTGAAGCATTGCGATTTATTGCAATCTCTTCTGGTGAGCATTGACCGATTATCGCGAGTTTTTCCCTTATTGCTTCCCTCCCTTTATCGAGAATTCTCCACATGTAATACGACGGAGTCTCATTGCTGAGTTGGTTATATCGCTCTACAGCCTGTTGCACCACTTTAGGCTGGGGACAGACCCCTCCGTTATTTAGGTTGATCAAGGCAGGTGAAACGGTGTAAGCCATTTTTATCTGATGCCAAAAAGTTTCATCTGCTGTAACATCCCTTTCCGGGGCAACTCTGGGTACACCAGAAAACAATGAATTCCACTTTTGAGTACTCATCCCAATAAGAGGTGCGGATGCAACATTCTTGATAAATATTCTGCGAGATTCCATACCGATTGCCTTTAGATTCGACCTATCCAAAGTTAAGATAATGGATCTAAAAGATATTATTAGAATATAAATATATTTGGCATCCCTTTTTACTGTTATGGAGAAGATGCAGTTTTAATGGACTATTCCGATTACATTATTCACTCGGTGTAGAAGGATTATATAAGGCAGCTCAATTTGGGGCGAATTGTGCATAGTATATATCCGGCAAAGAAAAACTATGAGGACTTAGCGATGTAAGGAAGGTCATCCAAAATGAAAGGTCGCGGATCTTGGGCAAATTGCTTGGGAGCCACTACTTATTCTGAACAGTGTAATAAATTATGATATTCGAATCAAAATATTGCTATATCAATTTATAACTAACCACATGGAAATAAAAAACATAATATTTGATCTCGGCGGAGTACTGATCGACTGGAATCCAATTTATTTATACAAAGAGATTTTCGATACCCAGGAAGAGATTGATTATTTTTTGAATAATGTTTGCACAAGTGATTGGAACGAAATGCAAGATGCGGGAAGGTCAACCCGCGAGGCCACTGAGATATTGGTCAACGATTTTCCAGAATTCAAAAAAGAGATTGAACTCTACTACTCGCAGTGGGAGAAAATGTTAGGTGGCCAAATCTATGAAAACGTGACCATTTTCGAAAAACTATTAAAAAGTTTGAATTTCCAGATTTATGCCTTGACAAACTGGTCCGGAGAAACGTGGCCGATCGCTCAGGATCATTATCCCTTCCTCCAGAAATTTGAAGGGGTGGTAGTCTCGGGATTTGAGAAATTGAGAAAACCAAATGTCGCCTTTTATAACATCCTACTGGAACGCTATAACCTTTCCGCTCACCAATGTCTCTTCATTGATGACAATTTGAGAAATATCCAGGCTGCACAAAATCTGGGATTTAAGACGATCCATTGTCCTCCAGGTACGAATCTCCGGAAGCAACTGAAAGGCTATGATCTTTATATTTAAGCCGAAAACTATCATTGAAAAAGGTGATAACCAGGAAGGAAAGGTTGCACTTCCCTGGGGACCGGATCATTGATGGATTTCACTTTTAGGAACCTATTGTTTACCGTTTTGATCTGATCCAAGCCTCTGCAAATAATGCGTTCAAATACTTCTGACAGGGCTGTTGAGATCTGACTATCAGCAGAAAAAGTATATTTTAGATTTGTCAAAACAAAACGATTGACTATGAGTCCTTTTGTAGCTGAAGTGATCGGAACGATGGTGCTTTTACTATTGGGAAATGGAGTGGTTGCCAATGTAGTACTAGACAAGACTAAAGGCCACAACAGTGGATGGATTGTGATTACCCTTGGATGGGGTATGGCTGTGTTTACAGCAGTTCTCATTGCGCAGGATTTTAGTGGAGCTCATCTAAACCCGGCAGTGACCATTGGCCTTGCCCTGGCGGGAAAGTTTTCATGGACAGGTGTAGGCAGCTACATTGCAGCTCAGATGCTCGGTGCGGCCATTGGCACCTCCCTGGTGTGGTTGATGTACAAGGATCATTATGCGGCCACTAAAGACCAAGGGGGGAAGCTGGCGACGTTTTGTACCGCCCCTGCCATCCGGAATCCCATCTTAAATGTGGTTTCTGAGGCAATCGGAACATTCGTCCTGGTTTTTGCCGTACTGTTTATCACTGGGCCTAATTTTACCACTTCCAGCCCCGAAACTCTACCGGGCCTGGGCAGTTTAGGTGCGTTACCAGTAGGGCTCATAGTTTTAGTGATCGGCCTGGCACTAGGAGGTCCAACTGGCTATGCAATTAACCCTGCACGAGATTTAGCACCCCGGATCATGCATGCAATTTTACCTGTGGCTGACAAAGGTGACAGTGATTGGTCATATTCCTGGATTCCTGTGATCGGTCCTGTTTTGGGTGCTTTAATCGCAGCATTTCTCTTTTTGAACTTATAGTCCCCTACCCCATTATTGGTGATCTCTTTTAAACTACACGGCTGAGTGTGCAATCCAAGTGTTGGTCTGATCGCTATATTTAAGTGGCTGGATCTCGCCTAGATCTTTTCCTTATGTCATATTTTATTCCTATTATTATGATATTATTTTGATATCATATTAAAATTCAATGATCATGAAAGAGAAAATCATCACACCAACAAACGGTTACCTAATGGCACTGGTGGCCCTGATTCTTTTGCTCATAGGAGCATATGCGTTTACTAACTCTATCGTATGGCTTGTCCCTATTTGCTTCGTGTTCTTTATTTTGATTATAAAAGGCCTATATTTCATTTATCCTAATGGATCGAAGGTCATGACTCTATTCGGAAAATATCAAGGCACCGTGAAGGCCAATGGCTTATTTTGGACAAATCCGTTTTACGCGAGAAAGTCGATAAGTTTGAGAGCCCGTAACTTTGATAGTGATCGACTGAAGGTAAATGACAAACTCGGGAATCCGGTTTTGATCAGTGTCATCCTGGTATGGCGTGTAGAAGATACGTTTAAAGCGGCATTTGAGGTAGATTACTATGAGAGTTTTGTTAAAGTACAGACTGATGCAGCCCTGCGAAAACTCGCCAGTTTGTACTCTTATGATAATTTTGACGATGATCAGGAAGAACTTACCTTGCGATCTGCCGTGCAGGAAATCAATGATGATCTGGAGAAAGAGCTACGGGAGCGGCTGGCTATAGCTGGAATTGAGGTTCTTGAGGCTCGACTGGGATACCTGGCCTATGCTCCGGAGATCGCAAATGCCATGCTGAAAAGACAGCAGGCTGAAGCCATCGTCGCTGCGCGTTTTAAAATTGTGGAGGGAGCTGTAAGTATGGTAGAGCTCGCCCTCGATGATTTATCTAAGAAGGAGATCATTGACCTCGATGAAGACAAGAAAGCGGCCATGGTGAGCAACCTAATGGTGATACTATGCTCAGACAAGGAAGCTACTCCTGTGGTCAACGCCGGAACATTGCATCAATAGCAAAGAGGAAATTGCTATGGCAAAAAAGAAGTTTGTACTTCGTATTGACCACGAGACGATGGAAGCAGTTGAAAAATGGGCTGCAGACGAGTTTCGCAGTGTCAATGGTCAACTGGAATGGATCATTACGGAATCTTTGAAGAGAACTAAAAGAATCAAAAAGAAAAATCAATCATGAGAAAATACTCGTTTTGGCTTTTTTACCTGGGTTGTTACCTGGTTTTCCTTTGTTGCCAAAGTGATGCGCATCCGCAGACATCAAAATCCGTGGATCAATCCAAAATCAACGAAGTGTATGACCATTTTTCAGATGCCTACCGTACTCTGGATATATCCCTGGTCGATCATATCTATCTCGATAGTGCCATTTACCTAAATCCGGGAAGCACCATCCAATTTGGAAAATCAAGTTTTATTGATTCCTTTTCTGATATGTTTGAGCGTACTCGCCGGGACAGCACAACCCTGGATATTCAGTTTAGAATCCTGGATCGACAGGTTGTCAATGACCTGGCGGTTGATGTGGGTTATTTTAGACTTGTCCGCACTCGCGATACAACCCTGAGCACAAATGTTGGAAAGTTTATTACGGTACTCAAGGAGCAACCTGATAAGTCATGGAAATTTATTGCAGATGGATATAGTCAGGCTCCGGTCGATGCCTGGTAAATGCTCGGACTATTAGTGAGGCAAAATTACGAGTAGGTGCTGGACACTACGAAAAAGCGGACTTAAGTTGTTTTTCCAACTCTTTGTTTGAGCAGTGGCTTATTTTGAGCCGTTCACAATTGTGAAACCTGGCAAATGATGTAAAGGTGGAGACCCACTCGACAACGGGAATCCGGATTTTATTAAAAGTCTCGTCATAAAGTTTGGAGATAAAAAAGACACCTGCCTTGCGATCGGCTTTACAGTCTGCACGCCCCACAAAAGAATCTCCGTAGAGAAGCGGCAGGCAGAAATATCCAAACTCTCTCTTAGCTGCTGGAACGTAGCATTCTATCTGATAATGATAATCAAAGAATACCGTCAGTCTTTTGCGCTGGATAACGAGATTGTCAAAAGGGGATAATATCACAAGCTTGCTGTGCACCCGGTGCTGCCTCTGCAGTGTCGTCTTTTGTGTGTAATATTTCTGATTGGAAAGACCACTGATGGCAACTTCGACAACCTCCCCTTGATCCATCAATTGTCCAAGGCATCGGATTACGTCCTTTTTGACATTTCTCCGCAAATAACAGAGCTCTTGTACAGAGGCGATGCCGAGTATTCGGAGGTAGCTCAATACAAGGTACCTCCCATATTCCTCTTTTGTCGGCATAGAGGCATCGACATCTCCGGGAATCACCCTTTCTGGCAGGTCATAAATTTTTTGAAATCCTTTACGCCCAACGGTGATCAAGTCGCCTTCAAGAAAAAGCCGCTCCAAGGCGAGTTTAGCGGGTTTCCAGGACCACCAACCACTCTGATTTAATTTCTTTTTGCCTTGAAAATCTCTCGCCATAAGTGGCCCTTCTGCCTTTATCCTGTCCAGGACCCTCTTCATCAGTTTGGAGTCGCACTTCGGCCATGGATCTTTTCTGTCCTTGAAGTATTTCTTTATTGGCAGACTAAAGCGATAGTCTTCCATCGGAAGGTAGGCAGCTGCATGTGACCAATATTCAAAAATTTTTTGCTCCGACTGCAGTTTTGAGAGAAATTTCTGGGTATATCCCGGCACCCTGTTGTACAAAGTGTGATGGTGTGCCCGATTTATTACAGAAATGGTATCTATTTGCACATAACTGAGATATTTTATTGCTCGATGGACGGCATTTTTACCTCTGCCAAATGGATTTTTCCTGCCAATGCCTGCAGCCCTGATAACAATACGTTTTGCTCGATCACGAGGTATTTTCATTCCGGAATAAGGAGGATTCTATGCTCTGTGACCGATTCGATCTTCTTTCTCGAATAGAAAAGTGGGAAATATCTATCGCCGGCCCATAACTCAAAAAGATTATCATAGTATAAACTATTCGGATTTCCCGATTGTCCTGGAGCATTTATGGCTAGCGCCCGATCCCAATTTTCGGTATCGATAATGATTTTAAAAGTGGCACCGTGCGATTGATTTAGATTATTAGATGTATTACCTACCGTACTCCCATTTCCTCCTCGAGGAAGAGGTCCCATATTCATCTTGGCACGCAAGCTGTCATTGGCCAAATGACTGAGGGTGTGATTTATTTTCACATGCTTAAACCTCGGCTGTCCATATTGCCAGGTCGACATATCAGGGCCAAGCAGGGAACTCAGTTCCAGGACTGATTGCTCCAGATTTGACAATAAAAAACTGTCCCTTCCCAAAATCGGATCGTCCCCGAAATCCCCATCGGGAAAAGTCAAAAAGTCGATAATTTTTTTAAACTGTAATCGGCCAATGTACTTTCTTATCTCAGGTGGCACCTTCATTTCATAAAGCCCCGCTTTGATATTTTTTTCAAATTGAAAATAGATAGTTGCTGCCCGGGATAGTACATCCATTCGATAATCCCAATCCATTAAAATGCTTCTCGCCTTTTTTCCAGCCTCAGTAGTCGGCTTGACAGCACTCAAAAATGAAATCAGTGTTCTTGCCGGGATAGACAGATGGTCATTTTGAATTTGACACATGTCGGCCATCGTGAGTTTCTTCCCCGAATGGATTAACTCCCTGATCCGGTCACCGCGCACAGGATCTGACCAACTATACCCGATTGCCTCGGGATATGGGTAATCGATTGATGTCAGGTTTTCATTGGCTGTGATAATAAATCCTTCATGTGGATTAAATAGATGTGGTTTTTTCTTGATTTCCAAATAGCCTTGCCATTCATGACTCCCGTCACCTGGAATCGGGACTAATCCACTAAAATTCATTCGCAGAGGTGCAATTCCGACAGCCTGCCATCCGATATTGCCGGCACGGTCCGCCCATACCATGTTTTCGCCGGGAATGTGACTATAATTACAAGCCTCCCTGAAGGACTCAAAGTCGAAACTTTGGTCCATCCTGAGACTCGCCAGATAAGGAGAACCTCCGGGCTCAAGCCATCCGCATTTGACGGCATATCCAATATGCCTGGAGCTATCTTGCATCACAACGGGACCGTGCAAAGTGTACTTTAGATCAGTAACAACGGGAGATTCACCTTTAATGGGAATAGTGTCGGTAATTATCACCATCTCAATCCACTCACCATTGTGAAAATAGCGGTCGGGATCATTGGGGTCGAGCCTATAAACGTATAGGTCTTCGGCATCTGTTGAGAACACAGTCAGGCCCCAGGCACCATATTCGTTATGCCCTATTGAAATACCGGGAATTTCTGGCTCACCACCACCGATTACGTTCCATCCCGGGCCCACGAGATGACTCATATACCGCAAAGAAGGCACAGCCAATGTGCGGTGGGGATCATTGGCCATCATAGGATAATCACTTTGGCTGTAATCCCCATTTACAACCCAGTTATTACTACCCAAATTGCTGGATCGATCCCATAAAGCAGATCGATCGTAGTCTCCGGATTCTTCTTTATTTCCAAAGCCGATGCCGTCTACTGAAAATCTGACAGGCTTCCTGTAGGCGTTGTAGAGATCCAAAATATCTTCCAATAGATGGGTACCATCGATCTGATCATCCAGCTCCAAATCAGGCTCAAAAGGATGAAACCACATCAGTTCTTTAACCTTTTCTGCACCAACAAGATGAACCATTCTCCCTATGGCGAGCTCGTCCTTAATATTACCAAGTAATCCCTGATGCCGGGAAATTACAACCTCCGGTGACCAGAGGATTGGTAAAATCCCCAATATTTCAAATTCGACAGGCAGCAGTTCCCTGTGTTGCAAAACATATCTTATATAGGCATTTACACCATCTACAAAAGAGGAAATAATCAAGGATCCCTTCGGATGATAGTAATCAAATTCTTTCCTTAAATCACCTCGGAATTTAAAAAGCCGTGTACCGATGTCCCTTTTCAGTTCTTCTTTACCTAATATTTCTGCTACAGTGCCAGTAGCCTGCCGTCTCCAAATTTCA
The DNA here is from genome assembly GCA_965222645.1 of Saprospiraceae bacterium. GTDB lineage: Bacteria > Bacteroidota > Bacteroidia > Chitinophagales > Saprospiraceae > JABDMH01. Next base: position 319,340 of record OZ244968.1, read on the forward strand.
AACTGAAAAAGTCGGTCACGGGCCGCATTAAATCCCTGTGCAAAAAAAAGATCTGACTCGGTAGCAGCATAAATATGAGGTACTCCCCATCGATCTACGAGGATCTCAATGGTATCGTCAACGGGCACCAAATACTCCTGAGCATCAGAATAAACTGATGTGATGAAAAACGGAAAAAGTAGAAACCATCGCATAGCCGGTTAATCAGGAGGATTCCTTACTAATGTAACAATTTTAATCCTGAAGCCGGCCTTACGTGCTCTTTTCCCACCAGAATCTCATTATCCCGGAACAGTGCAAATGAGGTTTGAAGTCTTACCGGGAAAAGTATCTACGTTTAGCAATACTCCTGCGCCTAGAGGTTACCAAATCAGAAAGACGCTTTTGCCAATCTTTTCACTTTCCTTGATCACATAATGATAGGGAGGCATCGGCCTATTTCAGAGATTAAACTCGGTCTTCTTCCGCTGAAATTGCATGAAGGTCCCATTTTGAGTCTGCACGTCAAATTGGCACTTTCAGAAAAGGGCTATTCGTTACCTTCTTCCAAATACCCGGACTGTTGCCTTTCGCTTTGAATGATTTTTTGTGTCGTACCAAAAAGTGACGCTTTTGATCAATCGTTTGCCAGCATGCAGATCAATAACCCGTGTAGAACTTCCCCTGTGGAAATTGTGTTTTAAAGCAACAGTCTGTTTGGTCCCATTCATGTAGTGCACGACCATATTGTGCATATTGAGGCTGCCACCTGTCACTTGAATTTTTAATTTTCTGTACGTACCGGATCCTGGCCCTACGTGTATCACATCCTTGTCAAGTCTGTAGGTTACTGCACGCTTTCCGAGGAGCCTCCAGGGAGCAACGTGAGCGAGAACATTGTCAGGAACAAAAGTGAGCGTCAGTAATGTCATCAATCCTACAACCAAATTTTTTGTCGTTTTCATAAGTGTTGTTTTTTTTCATCACGCCCAGGCCTAAGATCAAAACCTGTGACATGATTTGCTGTTAGTTGTGTCTTTGACAGAAAGACTAGGCAAAGGTTTAAAACAGTGGAGATCTAAGTCGTGACTTCTTGCCAACAATTAGATTAAATTGATCAGAAATCAAAACACTGCGAAGAACGAAAGCCGGATTTAGATCCTTTTTGGATCGGGGTGTATCCAGGGACTACGATATTTCCTCGTTAACATTTTGGTGGCTTCTTTGTCCTTAACGACTTTACGCCTGGCGGGATCATAAACGACAGATCTATTTAACTCGCAAGAAATATTTGCCAGGATACAACTGGCAGAGGATATGTGGCCCTCTTCAATGTCTGCTATGGGCCGGCCTCCATTGTCAATCGCTTTCAAAAAATCTATCATGTGATTTCTCGTCGCTGATGCTGCATGAATCTCAATATCTTTTTCACTGAGGTCTTCGGGGTATTTAGCGCTTTCATCCAGCCATTCGGAAGACATCGACGGTTCCTTTTCTCCGGCTGGATAAAACTCATACTTTCTGACATCACTTTTGAGAGTGCCTTTCTCACCGTAGATAATAAAGGCCCAAGGATATCGTGGATCGGGAGCGTGACCCCAGCTCCGATGGTTCCAGACGCAGTTGAGTTCGTCATACTCAAATATAGCTTGCTGTGTATCATTTGTATTTGCCAGCGAATCTTTCTGGACGTAAATTCCACCTGTAGAAATAATTCTCTTAGGCCATCCGAGATCCAGCATCCACCTTGTCGCGTCAAACATATGCACACACATATCGCCAACTATGCCATTTCCGTATTCCATAAAAGCTCTCCATCCCCTGTGAACCGTGCCGTTGTATGGTCGCATAGGAGCTGGTCCGGTCCACATGTTATAGTCCAGGTGGTCCGGTACCGGCTGTGGATCTCGCTCTACGTGGCGGCGCATATGATAGTAGCAGCACATATCTGCGTGAGACACCTTCCCAAGCAATCCTTCGTCAACAACCTTTTTCTTTGCTTCAACAAGGTGGGGAGTGCTTCTACGTTGGGTTCCTATTTGCACAACCTTCTTGTATTTCCTTGCCGCAGCCAAAATGGCTTCTCCCTCTACAACATCTACGCTTATCGGTTTTTGTAGATAAACGTGGGCTCCGGCCTTGATCGCATCGATTGCCTGCAGTGCGTGCCAGTGATCGGGAGATCCTATAAGGATAATGTCAAATTCATGCTCATGTAACATTTGACGATAATCTCCATATTTTAGGGGAGTCTTGCCAGAGGCTTGTCTCTGAGCGACCAGTTTAGCAGCACTGTCCAACATTTGCTTATCGACATCACATAGGGCAACAACTTCTACATTTGCAACCTGGATTAATCTGAAAAGGTCACTTTTTCCATACCAGCCGCTTCCTATCAGTCCCACCTTTCTTACTTCATCCGAGTAAATCGAAAAAAGCCTTTTTCGATCTACTATGCCTGTGAAAGCCATCGCAGTACTATATTTAATAAATTCTCTACGACTACTCATTTTATTTATCTATTTCCGATTTGAGAAAGATAGCTTTTTATTCCGTGTCTAAATAGTTGGTTATGCGATTGTGGGTTCGTATCAAGAATTAAAGCTTCAGTAATATTTCAACTAATTTCTTATTTAGTTCTGTTATTGCTCTATCGACCTGCCAGGACTCACGATCTCTTATTTGCACAATATTTGAAATTGCCCGAAGGGCCAAAAAAGGTTGCCTGTTGAAAAGACAAACGTAAAAAAATGCTCCGCTCTCCATGGTTTCAATTCCCGGATCAAATCTAGTTGCTCTCTGGTCAATGGTATCCTGTGTGCCCGACGTTAAATTAACAGTGACTCCATTGGTCTTCGTCACGTGTAAGCGATCGTAAAAATTGCTATTACAAATCAATTTTCTATCAACAAATGGAAATTCATTTTCCTCACAAAGTCCCAAGGAAAAGAGATCCAGAAATGTTGCGTTGTTACCCTCAGCTCCGAGATCTCCAAAAATTTCGGAAGAGATCCCGACAATATCGCCAATTTGGTGTTTGCCCTGATAGGCTCCAGCTATCCCGGCATTAATCACCAAATCATATTTTTTATTGGTTAGATGCGTTGAAAGAAGGGTACACATCGCAGGTATTCCCACTCCAGTGATAATTGCCGACACATCGTGTTTTGTATGAGCCAGATCAAAGTACCGGCTATTGTTGCTTTTTTCACTTTCAATTTTAAGCAAAGGTTTTATTTCTAAAATTGTCGATGCAACAATTAAAATCTTCATCAATCTGATTTTTGATAACCGATACCACCCAGGGGTGAAAATCCCAATTCTTGATGAAAAGCACTTCCCAGATCGAAAGAAAATTCTGAATCGAAGAGGTAGCCAATGCCGAAGCTGATTTGTGCAGGATTTGTGCTAAACCCAATTCTGAGATTAAAATCCCTGATCAAGCGATAATCAATTCCAAACTTCACATTTTCTACGTGATTCGACACTTTTTGCACTTCGGCTGCGATCCAGACTTTGTCAGTGGGCTGATAGGACAGCCCCAGAGAAAAAGAACTTGGCAGGGATTCACCATCGGCCCACGTTATAATAAAAGGGTTACAAACATGAAAGCCAAGCAACAAATCATCAAAGATAGTTGACTGAATGCCTATCTCAGCTGTAAAGGTCGAAGTAGCACCATATGTCGGAATTCTGACACGGACAAAATCAAATTGTGTTCCAATGGATAACACATCCAGAAGTTTACGCGCGTATGCAAGGCCTACCAATTGCTCGCTGTAAAGATCGAAACCATGATGAAACAATGCGATCCCAAAAGTCCCGAATTCGGTTGGTAAAGCCGCTACGAGAGACAGGAATCCCAGTCCTTCACTTTGGAAACGGTGTTCCACGCTCGCATAGGCTGAAAGTTGATCGAGGGAGGCCAATCCAGCCTCGTTGCCGTACATGGCTAGAATATCCTGATGGGTTGTCCGGATCGATCCCATCGAACCGCCCTTTGCACCGGGACTTAAGCCCAGCACGTTTTGGGTAGCTCCTTGCTTTGTGCACAGAAATGTGAAAATCAGTGCTAAGATTTGGATGACTGATCTTTTTGACATGATTTTCGAGTCGTTTCAACATCTCAAAAACGGCAAAAATGCTCATCTTACCAAACCAATCGCTTAAACGGAGCTCACGGGTGTGCAATTGGTCTCGCAGGGTAGCCAGTGTGGACGTGTTTAATGTTTGCGACTTGGACCTATTTAGCGAAAATAGGTCCAACCCGCGAGAAATCTGCTTAATCACCTATTAATCAAACAGTAACACATAGGGATCTGCTTATATTTGAATACCTTGACCTATTTAGCGAAATAGGTCATCTGCAGCTCGATATTACAGATCTATTATGACAAAATCAACGCCTCCCTCTCATTGCATATGATTTCAGCACTCACCTGTCTGTCTATGACCTCTTCTCCTTGCCAGGCACCGGAGGATGAATTGGCCCCTTCATCTTTATCTGCTCCATCACATACTCAATGGCCTTCTCCAGCTGTGGATCATTTCCCTTTGCAAGTTCCGTTGGATCTTCCTTCACCTCTATATCGGGATCTACACCGTACCCTTCCTTAAACCACGAACCATCCGGGTTGTACATTCGAAAGGTGGGTACCGTCACACCACCACCATCGATCAAGTTTGGTGACCCTGATATTCCAATGAGTCCACCCCAGGTACGGGTACCTATCACCGGCCCCAGGCCCGCTTTCTTAAAATAATCCGGAAATGCATCTCCTCCTGATCCGCTCCATCCGTTGGCGAGCATGGCCATTGATCCAAAATGTGCCACCGGTGGCCATTGCCAGTTTTTTCCATCTCTCACCGCCCAATAGGCAAGTGGCTTCCGGTTTAGCAATTCAATAAACCGGTCCGGGATTTGTCCTCCGTTATTAAATCGCTCATCTACAATAAGACCTTCCTTATTCCATTGGGCATAAAATTGTCTGGCCAATTCTCGCTGACCATCCAAGCCCGTACTAGGCACATAAATATAACCGATCTTTCCCCCTGATGCCTCCTCCACTTTCTTGCGGTTATTATTAATCCATGCCAAATTCCTGAGTCGAGTTTCACTTCCGATGGTCTTCACAATTACTTCTCTGGATCCCTCATAAGATGCTTTGTCATTTACGGTAAGAGATACGGTCTTATTTGCCAAGCCCTCAAAAGCTGCCCAAGGGTCTGAATATTCATTTAGGGCCATTCCATTTACAGCCAAAATAAAATCTCCCTCCTTTACATCGATACCCGGCATGTCGAGAGGACTTCTCACTTCGTGATCCCAGGCAGCGGCCTTAACAACGGATTTTATTCTGAACTGTCCATTTTCCGTGGCCCAATCCACTCCAAGATATCCGACGCTTTTTTGTTCGGGTTTTTCCTGATCACCACCTCCACGGTATGTATGTGAGGCATTCAACTCGGCGATCAACTCACCGATAATGAAGTTGACGTCATCTCTAGTCATGGCATGATCTAGCATATCTCCATATTGGTCCCGCAAAGTGGTCCAGTCAACTCCATGCAAATTTTTGTCATAAAAGAAGTCGCGCTCAAATCTCCAGGCATCATTAAAGATCTGCCTCCACTCTTCCCGGGGATTTACCATTAATTCCATTTCGCCAAATGCCAACGCAGATTCAAGCTTTTGATTCGGTGCAACATCCACTACTGCAGCACTACTGCGGTTTTTCCTGACTAAGATTTTCGTCCCATCGGCTGAGACCTTGTATCCAATTGCGCCTGAAAAGATTGCTTTCTCCTCCTCTTCTTCCAAGTCATAAAGCATAATCGAGCCCTCCTCGCCATTACTGCCGCTGTTTGGGAAGCGCTGATAGATCACTTTGCCCTCAACCGCAGTCACGTTTCCCATATTACCCGGTTCTGGTGGCAGTATGATCAAACGTCTCTCGAAGTCCTCGACATCTATTTCGATCGCTTTTTCTTCTTCGTCTCCAGCGTCTTCCCTTTCGTCTTCATCTTCCTTCTCCTCCTCATCCTCTTCAGACACCTCAGGGTCACTGGAGATTGAGACCGTGTCATTTTCTGGAGCAAGAGGTGAGGCCACATCTTTTCTCAAGGGAATGACCGCCAGGACAGTGGCATTAGGATAAACCCAGCTGTTGTCAAAATCTGAATAAACGGGATCAAAATTTCGGTTGGTTATCACGTATAAGTATTCGCCTTCGGGATCGAAGTCACCTAACATATCCGAATAAAAACCCGAAGTCACCTGGAAACTCGTGTCATTTTTTGTGTCGAATAAAAATATTGCGCTGTTTCCATTGTCCAGTGTTTTATCATAGGCCATCCACTTGCTATCCGATGACCACGAAACTGAGAATCCACGTAAACCTCCTTCAAAAAGAGAAATATCCTGATCGATTCTTTGAGCTTCTCCTGTAGACGCATCGACAATTTGTATGGTCATCGTTTGATCCACAAAGGCCAGCTTCTCGCTGTCCGGAGACCAATATAAATTGTATCTAAAGCCACTTCCTAATTTGGTCAGAGTCTTTTCCTGGTTGCCCTTCTTTAAATCTCTTAAAGTGAGTTCATATTCTTCCGTTTTATCACTCCAATATGCAATGTAACGTCCATTGGGAGACCATGCCGGAAATCGTTCTGCAAGACCAGAAGTACGGGTGAGATTTTGCACCACACCTTTTTCAGCGGGGAGTGAAAATACGTCCCCACGGGCCTCAACAACAACACGTTTTCCATCCGGAGATATGTCCATCGAGTGAATATGTTTTGAAGCGTCTTCCTTCCGTGGCTTGATTGAGATTAAATCACTGGTCACTTGTATAGAAACGACTTTGGAATTCTGGGATGTGAGATCCATCACATAGATTTCACCCCCGGCCTCATAGACCAGATGGCCCGGACCGATCGAAGGTGTGTGAACATCAAAATCGGCAAATTCCGTTATTTGCGTATTCGTTTTTTCGTCTAAATCATAAGACCAAATGTTGTATCGCGCTTCCGGGCCTTTGTCAGACAAATAGTAAATCTTTTTTCCATGCCACATAGGCATTTCGTCATTTGCTTCATGATTGGTAATATTTTGGGATTCGAGCGTCTTTAGATCGAAGACAAATATATCAGCGGCCATTCCCCCCTTATATCTCTTCCAGTTTCTAAATACCCTGGATTTATCAGTATAGGCGATCTTGGTACCATCGGCATTAAGTGATCCAAATTCGCCAAATGCCATGGGAAGTTTTTCGGGGATCCCACCATTTGCAGGTAGTTTGTAAAATTGGTTAAATCGTTGTTTCCCACTGTTCATTGAGCTTGTAAACATAATGTGTTTCCCATCCGGATACCAATCCTGGATACGGTCGGGCATGCCGTGATGTGTTATTCTCTGTGGGAGACCTCCAAGACTGGGCATCACATATATATCGATATTACCGTCATAATTTCCACTGAACGCAATATGACTTCCATCGGGTGAAAACTTCGGTGCAATCTCAGCCCCAACTGGTGAACTCAGCTTTGTCGCCAAACCGCCCTCCATAGGAACGATCCAAATATCTCCACCGTAACTAAAGGTTATATGCGTCTTCGATACATCGGGATATCGGAAAAGACGTGCATTTATTTGTGTATAGGAGAATTCTTGAAAAAAAAGAATGGAAATGAGAGCTAGGAAGAATTTGTCTTTCATTATGTCCAATTATTAGAGTTGACCAAAAATTATTTTTCGCATGACAAAGTTAGGGCTGTCCGGAGGATTTTCCGCAAACTGCTATTTTGTTTATACAGAATGTCTTTTTGTATCGACGAATTAAAGCTTGTGAAGAATTCAATCTTCCGATAGGAACGGATATCTATAATCTGTTGGTGGGACAAAATTTTCTTTGATCGTTCGTGGAGAAATCCATCTGTACAGATTCAAAACCGATCCAGCCTTATCATTGGTCCCACTCGCCCGGCCACCTCCAAAGGGTTGTTGTCCAACAACTGCTCCTGTCGGTTTGTCGTTGATATAAAAATTGCCAGCGGCATGCTGGAGACAGCTGGTTGCCTTTATGACCGCTGCCCTGTCTTTAGAAAAAATCGCTCCGGTTAAGGCATAGGGAGATGTCTGGTCTATAGTGGTCAGGATCTCATCGTACTTATTTTCATCATAAACATAAATTGTGAGCACGGGACCAAAAATTTCCTCGCACATGGTCCTATATTTAGGATCCTTAGTACGGATTACTGTCGGTTGTATAAAATATCCAATCTCATCGCTAAACTTTCCTCCAATAATTACTCGTGCATCCTTATCTCTATGTGCCCTTTTGATATATCCCGATATGCTCCTGTAAGCCTTTCTATCAATCACAGCGTTGATAAAATTTGAAAAATCTTCGGGACTGCCCATCTTAAAGGAAGAAATGTCATGTTTCATGTAGCTACTGACCTCCTTCCAGAGATTGGAAGGAATATATGCCCTTGATGCAGCGGAGCATTTTTGTCCCTGAAACTCAAACGCTCCTCTGGAAAGAGCTGTGGCCACTTCACGAGGATCTGCCGATTTGTGAGCTACAACAAAATCCTTGCCCCCAGTCTCACCTACTATCCTTGGATAGGATTTATAGCGGTTGATGTTTTCGCCAATGGTCTTCCATAAATATTGAAACACGCCGGTACTTCCCGTAAAATGCAATCCAGAAAAATCCCGATGTCTAAATATGACTTTACCGGCTTCAGGACCATCTACAAAGACCAAATTAATTACCCCATCGGGCAGTCCTGCTTCCCGAAGTATTTCCATGATTACATGTGCAGAATAGATCTGTGTTTCAGCACATTTCCACACCACTGTATTTCCCATAAGGGCTGGAGCGCAAGTGAGATTTCCCGCTATTGAGGTGAAATTGAATGGCGTCAATGCAAATATAAAGCCCTCCAGAGCCCGGTAGTCCAATCTGTTCCATATACCAATTGCACTTTCCGGCTGTTCCATATAGATATCGGTCATAAACGATGCGTTGAATCTCAGGAAATCGCACCACTCAGCTACGGCATCAATTTCTGCTTGAAAGATATTCTTGGATTGTCCCAACATCGTTGCTGCATTCATGCGATCCCTAAATCTTGTAGACAGGAGCTCCGCAGCTTTTAAAAAAATCGATGCCCGATCTTGCCAGGACATCGACTCCCACATTGGCTTTGCCATCAGGGCTGCATCAATGGCTTGTTTTACTTGCCTGCTCGTCCCGTGGTAGTAGGTTGCCAAAGGTACGTGGATAGCATGAGGTGAGGAAATCGTCCGCTTATCCCGGGTGCGAACCTCTCGACCACCGATAATCATGGGTATTTCCAGTTTTGAAGATTTTAATTCGGCGAGCTTTGCCTTGATGTTTATCCTCTCTTGAGAGCCAGGAGCATAATTAAGCACCGGCTCGTTGTACGGTACCGGCAGTTCAAATATTGCATTTGACATAAAGATTGACCACTTTGATTAGGTGGACAAATATAGTTTTCATAACCGAATCATGGGGCAAACTGCTTAAAGTGAAATCACTGCAGGTAGAAACAAGCTGGCATCACCCCCTCCCTTAATTATCTCGCGGACAATAGTGGAACTGATATGCGAAAACTGTGGTCTGCTGATTAAGAATACTGTTTCTAATCCTTCCACAACAGTCGAATTCAATTGACTGATTGTCTTCTCATAGTCAAAATCAGAAGCGTTACGAAGGCCCCTAATCATGTATTGAGCCTCAATATCACGACAATAATAAGCAGTGAGTCCTTCATAATGGTCAATGCTCACGGAGTCCTCATTTTCAAAAACCTTTTCGAGCCATTGCAGCCTTTTCTCAAGAGGAAAGAGATATTTTTTTTGCGAGTTTTCACCCACTGCCACGACAATGCGGTCAAACAACGGAATTGCCCTTAGTACAATGTCTACATGACCAATTGTGATCGGATCAAAAGAGCCCGGAAATACTGCGACTTTCATTTACAAACTTGTATCAAGGCAATGCAAAAAATGCGCTTGCAAAAATTTCGCTTGAAACATCTTTTCGTATTCTAAATCAATTTAAATGATCCGTGTCAAGTAATCTGAACCCAATTTTTAGGTAATCGCGAAACTCAAGCAATAAAATCAGCACCAAAATAACTCATTATTTGCAATATGCCGTCTATCCATTTACCTGGACCTTCTTGATTTTTAGGTACACCATACCGGTTGTCTAGCACCAGATTGGGTTTATCCAAAATTTAATCCAGTGCATTATATTCATGACCAAATTTCTATGAATGTCAAAATCCTTACTTAAGCTCGAAGATTCAGCACGAATGTTGGATCCCAGTGCAGTGCAGAGAAGAGCATGGACAGAGACTGTAATAAGGTATGCTGAAGAGTTTCTACAGGGAATGGATAATATCCCAGTTTATACTGAGTCAACTGATCGATTGCAATCTTTGACGGACAAAACTTTTGAGGAACACGGAACTCCAATTGAAAATCTCCTGGAGATCATCGAAAAGGCCATTGACCGTACGGGCATAAACCCAGCATCACAGGGCCACTTCGGATATGTACCTGGTGGGGGTCTGTACTCGACTGCCCTGGGAGACTTCATTGCAGCCGTCACTAATCGGTACGCTGGAATCTTTTATGCCAATCCGGGTGCAGTTACGATGGAAAACCTCTGTATTGAGTGGATGATTGACTTAATGGGTTATCCCAGTAAAGCGACCGGAAATTTAACTTCAGGCGGGAGCATAGCCACCTTGATCGCGGTGACAGCAGCCAGGGATCACCACGGGATTGAACCACACAACGTGAGTACTCACTGCATTTACCTGAGTCATCAAATGCACCATTGTGTAATTAAAGCACTCAAAATCACAGGACTGGATCACTGCCAACTAAGAATTGTGCCGATGGATGAAGATTTCAGAATGCAACCAAAGGCCCTGGATCGGATAATTGAGGAAGATAAGAAAGCTAATCAGGTCCCGTTCTTAATCTGTGCCTCAGCCGGGAGTACTGACCTCGGTGTGATTGACCCGTTAAAGTCCATAAGCCGAATCGCCCGGCAGCACAATTGTTGGTTTCATATAGATGCTGCGTACGGGGGATTTTTCAAACTTGTCAAATCACTGAAACATCTATTCGAGGGAATAGAGGATTCGGATTCGATCGTCCTTGATCCCCACAAAGGGTTGTTTTTATCTTATGGCTCAGGTGCTGTATTAATAAAAAACAGATCTGCTGCCATCAATGCACATAAATATACAGCCAATTACATGCAGGATGCCTACGATAATCAGGAGATTCCAAATCCCTCTGATGTGTCTCCTGAACTCACCAAGCATTTCAGGGGAATGAGGATGTGGATGTCATTACAGCTGCATGGATTGGGTCCATTTCGGGCCGCATTAGAAGAAAAAATAATCCTCACCAAATATTTCTACGACAGGGCAAAAACAAGCGGTTTTGAGATGGGGCCGTTACCACAACTCAGTGTCTGCCTTTTCAGAATTCAGGTCGAAAAAACTGTTGACAACAACCAACTAAATCAAAATTTGGTAAAGGGTATCTTGTCAAGTCAAAAATTCTTTATTTCTTCGACAACAATTAAAGGTGTTTATTGGCTCCGCGTCTGCATCATGATCTTTAGGACACACAAAGCTGACATCGATAGATTCCTGGCGCTCATCGCTCACGAAAAAAATAAATTGCTGTCTCGTAGCAATGACTAGATCATGTGTTCTTTTATACGGTAGTATTCAGTTTCACTACTTCCTTCTGATCTACTACAATCGTACCTACTAGCATATCGTGCAATGCCTGTCTTCTTGCGGTAAATGCTGCCATGAGAAATCCAATAAGAAGCACAGCGCCAGATAGAATTTTACTTAAGGTACGGATTAGGGCTTTGGAAAAAGGAATTCTGTGACCATCCATGTCAGACACTTTTATCTTCATTAAGTTCTTACCTATAGTACCCTGGCGGGCTGAGCTTTCCATCAAAGAAAAATATAGAATATTAATGACAAACATGACAATGTATATCACACTCATTCTTCCCGCAAATCCGGCTATCGACTGTGGGTCATCACTCATATCTGAGCTGATCATCCGGGCGCCAAATAATATCATAAGAATATAAGTAGGAATCATCAAAATTTCTTCCATCAATAAAATAAACGCCAAGGCGTTTCAAAAAACTGGCGTAATTAGTATACATGACAATTGCATTTAATATTTAGTGATTTTTTGATTTCAATCGGAATTAGATTTTAATTTATTCCACAAGAAATTCAGGATATTATCATTGGCATGGTCATAAGTCATTTCCTTCCTTAATGATTAAAATTGATAACTATAATTCCGAAATAGGTACTGCCCTGTCCATGAAATCTAAAGTAATGGAAGTTGGAGTGATCGGGATTGGCAGTCATTATTTGGTTTGATCAGATCGCGGTGGTTATGCTTCTAAAATAACAAAAGCAAATATTTGCGCTAAAAGGAACGCTAGATTTCGTTTGCAACACAAACCATTAGAAGTGAAGGAAAATGACACCGACTCGAACCCTCACCTGAGACAAGGCAAGCAATGATCATCATATCACACATAGGCAGTGTAGGGAGATCTTTCTTCTTTAATCACACACTGGGTCGACCGGGAGCTATTCGATCAAAATCATTCTTTTTATATCCGAGTACTCGCCAGCTTGAATCCTATAAAAGATTACAGGAGAAGACCGAATTTGGTCCCGGCTTATGGATATCATGTGGGTGCCAGCGTCATAGAGATTTTTGTGTTCGTAAATTATTTTACCCGAGACATCAAAGAAGGTAATTCGAACTACCTGTTGCATCGGGATCACGAAAGAAATACTTGTCTCATGATCGAATGGATTGGGTACATTTTGTTTCAATTGATATCCTTCGGCATTCTTAATATAATTCGGGGTGGATATAATAAAATCAGAACTACGACTCCATTTCGCGGAGATATTCTGTTCAGTTTCAGATTCAATTTCTGTTTCTCCATATTTCTTAATGCGGTGACCATCGACCTCATTCAATGGATGAGCACCTGCCTGTGAGTGCATACAGTCTCCTCCTTCTGACTTGATCACCAGAATTACGTCACAATAATCATACACATTGCTCGGAAGGCTGATCACCCATAACCTCGCTGATCTCGTTCCCACATCTGCACAACCTAACTCGATAAAGTCATCTTCCGGGGGGCTACCGGTACCCATAGACCCCGAGCTCAGTAACTCGAGTCGATACCCTACACTATCATCGCCACAGTTGGGCCTGCTGCTCTGATCCAGCTCCGATGCCCAGACGATGGCCTTAGAAGTATCTGCTATTCCGTCCTGGTCAGAATCCCAGGGAGTCAGCTTTACAGTGAGAGATGACAAGCAGATAGTCTGGGGCTTACTCACTGCTTTTACGCTAAAATGATATTCGCAAATGCTCTCATTGTTGCACTCGTCAGTAATTTCCACTTTTAGAAAATAGTCTCCTGCAGGAAGTCCAGAGGATGTTATACGAAAACTCTCTTCGGTTCGCATGAGCATTCCATTCCCAGATCCATGAAGAAAGACGTCATCGAGGTCCGTTATATTTTTCAGCTCCCAAGAGTAGTCCGTGAGACCACAGACATCGAGCGCCTCAACAGTGACTCCCAAATCATAGAGACAACCCGGCATCTCAACAGTGTCTCCATCCAAAACAGGTCCTAAAATCTGGCAAACAGGGGCTTGCCGGTCTATAGCGCGGATCACCTGTACTGCAGAATCAATAACGAGGTCTTTTGAATGATGCCAATTCGGATCTGTAGACACCCCGTTTATACACCAATCAGCAAAATACCACCGGCGTTCTATCTTATAGCAAGCCTCTTCTCCACCGACTATTTTAAAAACTTTGTCCTGATAAGCAATGCCGACTTGCCGACAATCGTCATCAAATCTATATCTTGCTTTGCCTGTATTTCCTGGTCCTGCATCCCCAATGACATTACCCAAGCCATCATAGTCTATACCACATACTTCCACGGTAGTGTCGACCGGAATGTCAAACATATGTTTGTCCAGTTCACAGGAGTTATTTACATGGATCCTCTGGTGTCTCACAATGGTATCGACATCATGTTTAAGACTGTCTGGCAGAAGAGAGTCGATATAAGAGGAATCGTCACACCCTTGCCATATTTTGAATTTTCGGTAAATTACACCACTTCCGCAAAGGTCAAAATCACACCATATTTCCTGCTCACACTGCACATTCTCAACACAATTTACTTTTACGGCACCTTGAGCGAAAAAAGCAGTGTCTGGCAAATAGCCGCAGACACCGGTCAGCGTATCTTTCCAAAAATATCCCAGATGTTCATCATACTTATACACTTGATCAGGAACCAGTGCACAGTGACAAAGACTGTCATAAAACGGAATTGTTTCCGGAATGACTTTTCCCGAGGTATCAACATACTGGTTGTAATCATTTACCCACACTTTGCTGTAGCCACCAAAAATCTGATCCAAACCTTGCATTGCCCCGGGATCATTTTCTTTAGCTTTTTCAACCAGAAACTCAATACTTACAGGGTGTATTGATCCCGGATAACTGTATTTTTTGTCGCGGTAACTCTTGCAGGTGATATCACCATCGACCACATCTCTCACAACTTGCGGAGGATTCTTGTCCTCCACCCAGACCTTATCCCATACTCTCGACCAGTTGCACCAATAGTCGATGACGAGAAGTTCGACGGTGACTTCAGAGCAAGCATCCGTGCAATCAAAGGGTACTGCGGTACTCCATCCCCCTCCAATTTGATCGTACAGATCTGCTACGTTGCCCAGATCCAAAGCGAAAGGATCGAAGATATCTGCCGTCGTCTCCCTAGCCTCTTCTTCAGAACTGCATTGCTCAAATTTGGACCGGAAATCAGAGCTGGAGAAATATGCATCAATAAAACGCTGCCGGAAGTTTTCTTCCGTCATGCGGTAGGGATGCTTTATACAATCCAACGTACTGTATTTCATCAAACTGTAGATCCAGGCATTGTACAATAAATCTCCACATGGAGAGTCGTCCTCGCAAAGCCAGTCTAATGTTTTGATAAAGTGGTCCTCCACTTCATTCTCCGGATCCAAATTTGCCTGCCACAGGGTGTCATTATGCTCCCCTACGTGACAGACTTCAAGACTATTACAGAGATCGACGCAGGATTCCTTCCAGTCAGATCTCCTCACAAGCACCATATTGAGACCACAATTGTCCCAGCTGCCTTCGTCAAAAGCACTGCTTTGCAACCAGGTTTTCTTTCCATTAAGACTGACCGAAATAGTCTTATCCATGACAGCTACTGGCTTGATCCTGTCTTTTAAATAGATCATTGTCGAATCTAAACTTACATTATGACAACTGTCGTAGATCTGGTAGATCACCTTATATGAATTCCCGTTTTTGGGAAGTTTCACTCGTTCGTGGCTTTCCCAACAACTGTCTTGAGAATTATATTGCAATGTAAAAGAACCAAAATTGTCCACCTGTGCTTTAACCTGCTTCACACCACTCCAATCATCACGGGCATCTAATGGTGGCACATAAGTATGCGCTGCACATTCATGCTCGCTCGTACTGACGATGTTTGGCCGTGTCAGAATAAGAGCTGCTTCCGCAGTTGACGTCCAATAGGCTCTCAGAACAAGAACGTCTCCGGGAGTAAGTGGTACAGAAAGAATACCCTGCTTATCTGAAGTGATGAAAAAGGTCTCACCGGCAGTGGCTGGCTGGCTCACCGCAGGTCCAGATGGAGGTAGTTCGTCATTTTCCTCTATTATCGGAAACAATTCGCCATTTATTTCCATGGTGAATGAGAGAGAGGCATTCGCCAATGGGAGATCATTCAAATCGAAAAACCAGCCAAAATCGAAATGGCGGTATTGACTTGCTATATAAGTTAGTTTGGCATTTTGCAAAAAGACATTGACACCTGCTGCTTGCACGTTCTCGGGACTTGCAGGAGCGGCCTCCTGCTTATGCGAATTTATGACAAGCTTGTAAGGTGAAGCTCTCAAGTCAATGGTTTGTTCAGGGTCAAAGAAAGATGTATTCGCAACGGTATCTTCCAGGGGATTTGCAATGATGTCCCAAGCCGATAAGGTGAAAGGATCTTCAAAGAGCGCATTACCTTTTACAAAAGTAAAGGGACTCAATGTGTCCAAATCATGCAACCAGAATTCACATCTCCATTTTCCCGGTGCGATTTGCTCGGCAAAATTAGAAGCTACTCCGGCAGATGGAACAACAGTGCAGGTCTGATCAGGTGCACCATAACAATTTTGCTTCAGATTTACCGTGACTCTGTAAATGTTCTCACAATCGTTTTCGAAATGGTGAAAATCAACAAAAACTTCAAATCCACATTTTGGATCCAATGATGATGGATTGAATTCGAGAATGCCGTCATCATCGACATCGGCAATCTCAATTAATCTGAAAGTGTCACAACTTCCATCTATCTTTTCGTAGGTCACGAATGGGCCCATCACTGTTGTGGTGTCTCCACAATACACAGTGTCCCGATCAGAACAGTAAATATGATCAGCATCGACCTCCGGCATCTGGAGAACGGCTATGGTGTCAAACGAAACTCCTCGCCTGCCAAACTTGTCATACGCCTCCCATTCTCTCAGAATTACTTTGACAGTGTCTTGCACACCGGGATCGCATTCGTAATTGATGAGCCAATCTGTGACAAAATGTGCCTCCTGATCTTCTTGACATGGAGATTGTGCAATAGGTGGATTACTGAGGTCTGGTCCATGTACGAGTGTATCAAAACAGTAGATGGTTTGATTGCGGCTGGGAATCTGCGGTCCATCCAGCTGCTTAAAGGTCAGATTTGACCAGCATGTTCCGTCTACATTCTCGACATACACCTTTAATGTTTCGTCGAGTAGTCTGCAGGCATTAAAAATTATAGGATCATTACTCACCGAAATTGGGCCGAAGACCGGTGTTTCAAATTCATTTCTTTTAATTGTCACCAAAGCTGGGGATGCAACACCATAATTAGTTATAATGTCTTCCAGGGTAAAGTAAGTATTCCCATCCAGATCAACACTTACATTTAAATTGCGGCAATTTGGTGCCTCCTGGGCCCTGATTGATCCCAGACCTAGTAGTGCTATCAGTAGTGCCAGAACGTAGGGATAGACTCGACGCATCGACCACCAATGGCTATATGGATATTCTATCTTGCTGTGTTGAGATGGTCTCCTTGTAGTACTCATAAGCATTACCACTTTGATTTACTCTGCAATACATATTATAAACAAAAATAATACCAAAGTTAGTGTAGATCAAGTACTTACGTCATTTTTCTTGTCCAAATGACATTAAGAATCTCCAAATCAAGGGATTGTACCGGTAAAATCTTAGCTGGAATGATCTAGGAGTGAGATTCAACCCACTTGGTTACCAGGTCTTGGATTGTGCGATAGGTGGGAAAATCACCTTGAAGAAAGCTTTCCGGAGTCATCCATTTGTGGTCTGTGATTTCCTCCTCCACTTGCACCTTTACCTTCTGGTTTTTCAGAGACCTCATTGCGTACCAGTTCGTTTTTTTCAATACTCGCCTTCCCCTGCGATCCATATATGTGTGGTAGGTCACTCCTTCTTTTCCGGTGATATCACATGTGAGTCCAGTCTCTTCTTCTACTTCCCGTACAGCTGTCTCCCTGCTCTTTTCCAAATCCTCACATTTCCCTTTGGGCAAATCCCAGCGATCAAGTCGATAAATAAAGAGCAATTCGCCGGATGGATTAACAATGATACCCCCGGCAGCCTTAATGACCCTATATAAGCTCTTAAGGGATTTGAATAAACTTTTGTCATCTTCAGCGACCAATGTAATGTCCTGCTGAACCTCTGTTTTTTCAAGCTTATCAACATATTGGAGTAGACCCTTTTTGCTTCCGAAATAGGGAACGACCATCATTCTCTCTTTGTCAATGTTTTGTAAGAACGAAGGTGTAGAGATCCCAAGACAATTTCCGTTGATGTAGATTTTGTACATTTGCACGAATTTTTTATGCGGTCAAATCAATGGAGTTTGGTAACAAAATTGCAGAGCAACTTCTGCAAATAAAAGCAATAAAATTAAACGCGAAAATTCCCTTCACGTGGGCGTCCGGAATAAAGTCGCCAATATACTGTGACAATAGGATTGCATTATCATTTCCTCACGTCCGAACATCTATTAAAAAGGCATTAATACATGAGACATCTTCTTTTGATGCTTTCGATGTGATAGCTGGTGTTGCTACTGCGGGAATTCCGCATGCTGCTATTCTTGCGGATGCAATGGGTTTGCCCTTTATTTATGTGAGGGGCAAAGCAAAATCACATGGTCGAAAAAATCTAATTGAAGGTTTTTTGTGTGAAAACCAGAGGGTTTTGGTGATTGAGGATTTAATAAGTACTGGTGGAAGCAGCATGGAAGCAATCAAAGCACTAAAGGAGGCAGGTGCGAGGGTAACCGGATTACTCGCAATCTTTACCTATGAATTGGATTTTTCAAAAAGACGATTTGAAGAAAAAAAGACCCCAGTTAGGACCCTTACAAATTATTCCACATTGATCAATATCGCCAAAAAACTTTCGTACATCGATGAGGAGGATGTGGAGTTGCTCGCTGCATGGCGTAAATCACCCGGTACCTGGAAACCTACTATTAACAAAACTGAATAAACACAAATGGCCCTTATCACAAAAAAATCGGAGGATTTTTTACACAAGTATGTCAATAATGCCTCACCCACGGGCTTTGAGTCCAGTGGGCAAGAATTATGGCTCAGTTACTTAAGACCATTTGTAGATGAGTGGGAGCTCGACACCTATGGCACAGCTTACGGAATCGTAAATCCCGGGAAGGAATTTAAAGTAGTGATCGAAAGTCACGCAGATGAGATTTCATGGTTTGTAAATCACATAACAAAGGATGGACTTATTTATGTGGTGAGAAATGGTGGCTCCGACCACATTATTGCTCCATCAAAAAGGGTAAACATACATACAGATAAGGGAATTGTGAGGGGAGTATTCGGCTGGCCGGCTATCCATACAAGAAGTCGTAAAGAAGACAAGGCGATTCCATCAATCAGCAATATTTTTATCGACATTGGTGCTAAGGATAAAGACGAGGTAATAAAAATGGGTGTGCATGTGGGTTGCGTTATCACCTATGGCAGTAAGCTCGAAATTCTCAATAATCGTTTCTATGTAGGACGTGCACTTGACAATAGGATCGGTGGTTTCTGCATTGCTGAAGTCGCAAGATTACTCAAAGAAAAAAAGAAGAAATTACCGTATTCGCTTTTTATAGTGAATGCGGTACAGGAGGAAGTTGGACTAAGGGGAGCCCAGATGGTTGCACACAGAATAAAGCCAGACGCAGCCATTGTGACCGATGTGACACATGACACAAGCACACCGATGATCGACATAAAGAAGCACGGTGATGTTAAGTGTGGTGATGGTCCATCTCTCACATACGCCCCCGCGGTACATAATATTTTAAGAGACCTAATCATAAAGACAGCAGAAGAAAAAAAGATCCCTTTCCAGCGTGCAGCATCCTCTCGCTCTACCGGAACAGACACCGATGCCTTTGCTTACAGCAATGCTGGTGTGCCGTCTGCGCTTATTTCCTTGCCTTTGAGATATATGCATACAACGGTAGAAATGGCACATAAGAAAGACGTGGAAAACCTGATTAAACTAATGTACGAATCCATACTCAAGATAAAATCAGATCACAACTTTAAGTATTTTTAAGTTTGAATAGTGATCACTTTTTTTGAGATTATTAAAAAATCTTTTTAACCTCTTTTTCTATAGCAACCTCTTTATTGCTATTTGCGCCACATCCCTTACTTGTCAAATATTACTTGTGATCGGTGAATTTGCATGGAACAATCCACTTATTCCGGTCACTTTTTTTCTCACCTTATTTACTTATTCTGCACATCGTATCATTAGCATTGGCAAGATTAAACATGGGATGTATACTGAAAGACTCAAGGCGATCGTAGGACTAAAACCACTTCACCTTGCCTTTTCAATAATGGCACTTATTATTACTCCCTATTATTTTTTTCAATTGTCTCCTCAAGCCCGTTATCTCATAATCTTTCCGGCAATCATCTCAGCTCTTTATATTTTTCCTTTTTTCAAAAAAGGTAAAAGACTTCGCGACCTGCCATTTCTCAAGACTCTCGCGGTGAGTATCGCATGGATGTTTTTATGTGTGTTTTTACCACTTAGTCAAAAGGGGATTTCTAATTTCGACAACAGCTACCTGGCATTGACAGTCGAAAAATTATTTTTCATCCTTTCGATCACTATCCCTTTTGATATCAGAGACACTCGTATTGACAAGGCACTTCAGACATTGACCTTGGTCCATCACTTGGGAACCAGGAAATCAAAGATAATTTCCTATTTCTTATTAATGATTTCCAGTCTGATTGCTTATATCCTTTTTATTCTCTCTTTTTATTCGACGTATCAGTTATTTGGCATACTCGCTTCCTATATCGTGGCTCTCTTTGTTATCTTCAACCTCACTGAACACAAACATGATTACTGGTTTAGTGGAGCCCTGGATGGAACAATAATTTTGCAATCTATCCTGGTCTGGATTTCGCACATGATGTAGTCCGGTCGATTAGCAGGTTGAAAAACCTCAAGCAATCTACTTGCCCAGCAGGTCAGGTCTAATTCTTTTTGTCCGGTCCAACGCATTTAATTCTTTCCATTTTCTGATCTCGGCATCGTTTCCCGAAAGCAAGACTTTGGGTACACTCCACCCATTAAACTCCTCTGGCCTTGTATATATATCGGGAGCGAGCAACCCGTCCTGAAAACTATCAGTCAGTGCGGATGTCTCATCGTTTAAGACCCCGGGGATGAGTCTCCCTATGGCATCCACAAATACAGCAGCCGCAAGTTCACCGCCTGATAATACATAATCTCCAATGCTTATTTCGACAGTGACTAGATTTTGCCTGATGCGTGCATCGATGCCTTTGTAATGTCCACAAATGATGAGGAGATTTTCCTTCAACGAAAAAGAATTTGCCATGCTTTGATTTAGCCTGTGCCCGTCAGGTGACATATATATGATTTCGTCGTACGTCCTATTTTTCTTCAGAAATTCGATGGCATCAAATAGCGGTTTGCACATCATCACCATCCCTGCTCCTCCCCCATACGCATAATCATCGATCTGGTGGTGCTTGCCGAGACCGAAATCTCGCAGATTAACTGTGTTTATTGTGAGAATTTTATTTTCTGTCGCTCTCTTTAAAATCGAATGACTGAAAGGACTGGAGAGAAGCTGGGGCACCGCACTTATGATATCAATATGCATTTGGACAAAAAGATTGCTAACCTTAACAGGATATCTACCCGGGCTATCCTTTCAACCTCGCGTACTCCACAAGAAAATGCGGAATCGTTTTGATTCCCTGGTAAAAATTGTACAGGCCATAATGTTCGTTTGGAGAATGAATATCATCTGAATCCAATCCAAATCCCATCAAAACCGTTTGGGCACCGAGTATGTCTTCGAAAAGGGATACGATGGGAATACTGCCTCCTCCCCTCACCGGTATCGGCGCTTTTCCAAAGGTCTTTTCCATGGCCAGCGCTGCAGCCCGGTACTCCACACTGTCTGTTGGTGTCACAGCTGGCTTACCCCCATGATGTGGCGTAACCTTGACGCGCACTGACGGAGGAGCTAATTTCTCGAAGTGCTTTGTGAACAAGTCCGTGATTCTGTCCGGATTTTGACTGGGCACCAATCGCATACTGATCTTTGCATAAGCCTTTGCTGGCAATACGGTCTTGGCTCCCTCACCGATGTATCCTCCCCATATCCCGTTTACATCCAATGTGGGACGGATGGAGGTGCGTTCGATGGTTGTGTATCCTTCCTCACCCATGAGTGCCGCAACATTTAGATCCGCCTTGTACTGGTCCGAATCAAACGGAGCCTCATTCATAGCATTTCGGTCTTCCGCCGATATCTCATCCACGTGATCATAAAAACCGGGAATCGTGATACGCCCCATTTCGTCCTTTAGCGAGGCAATCATTTTACACAGGACATTGGCAGGATTGGCGACAGCCCCTCCATAAACTCCGGAGTGTAGATCCTTACTGGGACCAATTACCTCAACCTCCACATAGCTTAGGCCTCTTAACCCGGTTGTGATACTGGGAGTATCATTGTTTAGAATTGAGGTGTCGGAGATTAATACCATATCGCATTCTAACATGTCTTTATGCTCTGCGCAAAATGCCTCCAGATTATTTGATCCGACTTCTTCCTCTCCTTCAAAGACAAACTTTAAATTGCATGGAGTCATTTTATGATGTACGAGTGCTTCCAATGCCTTGATATGCATAAACAACTGTCCTTTGTCATCACAGGATCCCCTTGCGAATATGGCTCCCTGAGGGTGGATCTCTGTTTTTTTTATCACTGGTTCGAATGGTGGTGAATCCCATAGATCAAGAGGATCGGGAGGCTGAACGTCATAATGCCCATAGACCAATACTGTTGGAGAATCTGGGTCTACCTGCCGCTCACCAAACACGATTGGGTGTCCTGAGGTCTCAAAGATTTCAGAGCGTTCGGCACCTGCTTTTTTCAGGTGGTCGCAAACCAATTCAGCTGTCTTACGGACATCGTCGCGATAGGCAGGATCCGCACTTACACTGGGAATGCGCAACAGATCGAGCAATTCGTTTAGAAACCTTTCTTTGTTGTTCTCAATGTAATCCTGGACATTCTCCATATCAATTATTATTTACTTTGATCAAGACTTTTGTAGGTCACATTCTCACCCATATTGTAAAACATAAAACTCAGCATATCGGTATTTTCATCGATGAGCTTTGATGTGGGTTTACCAGCACCGTGCCCGGCACTCGATTCTATGCGTATCAAGGTCGGATTGTTTCCCTGCTGCTTGTTTTGCAATTCTGCAGCAAATTTAAAAGAGTGTGCGGGTACAACCCTGTCGTCGTGATCCGCTGTCATAATAAATGTAGCGGGATACGCTCTCTTCTGGATATTGTGAAGTGGTGAATATTTTATCAGGTATTCAAAAGCCTCTGGATCGTCACTCCTTCCATAATCCTCTGCCCAGGCCCAGCCAATCGTAAACTCATGATATCTCAACATATCCAGGACACCTACCCTGGGAATAGCAACCTTGAATAAATCCGGACGCTGAGTCATACAGGCCCCGACCAGCAAACCTCCATTTGAACCGCCCATAATAGCCAGCTTTGCCGGGCTTGTGAAACGCTCACGGATGAGAAACTCAGCGGCTGCTTGAAAGTCATCAAATACATTTTGTTTCTTTTCCTTAGTTCCTGATTGATGCCATTCTTTTCCATACTCACCACCTCCCCTGATATTTGCCACGGCGTATACTCCCCCGTTTTCGAGCAAAATCAAATTAGAAACGCTAAAACCAGGTGTGATCGAAATATCAAACCCACCATATCCATATAGAAGCGCAGGGTTTTTCCCGTTCTTAACTATGCCCTTTTTATAGGTAATAAACATTGGAATTCGCGTACCATCCTTGCTTGTGTAAAACCTCTGAACAGTCTCAAATTGGGAGGGGTCAAAATCTATCTCTGGCTTCTTAAACAGTTTGCTCTCCAGGGTTTCGCTGTCAAACTGATAGATCGAAGTAGGTGTGGTGTAATTCGTAAAAGAATAAAAGGCAAAATTGTGATCTTTCTCGCCAGATAATGGACCCATAGATCCTATCCCCGGTAATTTGATTTCTTCTTGAAAATCGCCATTATAGGAATAGGCTTTGACCACACTTTTTGCATCGGTGAGAAATTCGGCAAAGATTTTTCCCCCGATTAACTGAACGTTGCTGAGCACCTCTTGTTGCTCTGGAATAATTGTGTGCCAAGTCAGTGCTTGATCCTGCAAATCGCAAGCTAACAATGTCCAATTCGGTGCATCCTTGTTGGTCATGACAAATAATCTGTCGCCGACATTGTCTATCACCCGATAGTCCTGATCGAATGCATCCACCAGGGTTTTAAAATCTGTTGTTTGATTCAAATCTTTGACATAGAGCGCATTGCCACTTGTTGATTCGCTCGCAGATACACAGAGAAAGCGTTCATCCTCCGTTGTACTGCAATAGAAATTGCGCTGGGGTTCAGACGGTTCCTCCATAATGAGTATGTCGGCAGACTGATCAGTACCCAAACGGTGATAGAAGACTTTGTGAAAGCTGTTCTGTCCGGATAATCTGTCTTCAGTATCTGGTGTGGGAAAGCGACTGTAGTAAAAGCCATCACCCGCCCATGATATTCCCGAGAATTTGACCCATTCGATCCGGTCCATTAAAAGCTGACCCGAATGTAAATCTTTGACAAAAATTGTTCTCCAATCACTTCCTCCCTCCGAAATCTGATATGCCAGTAAATCTCCGGATTTATTAAAAGAGATGGCACCCAGCGCAACAGATCCATCTTCCGAAAACTCATTTGGATCAAGAACGACTGATGGATCTCCGTCCAGGGTCTCCTGCACGTAGAGGACGCTTTGGTTCTGAAGACCATCATTCTTAAAAAAGTAGTACTTATCACCCCTTCTGAAGGGTGTACTGTATCGCTCATAATTCCAAAGTGACTCAAGGCGATCTCTGATCAAATTTCGGTATGGGATCTTACTCAAATATTCCTCTGTCACTGCATTTTGAGCCTTAACCCAACTTTTTGTTGCTTCTGCGTGATCATCTTCCAACCAACGGTATGGATCGGCAATATTTTTGCCATGATAACTATCTACAACCGTATCCCTGTGAGTTCTTGGATATTCAATGGAAAGATTCTCCGTATTGTCAGTTTTATCTTGACTGCAAGAAGTGATCATAACAATGACAAAAGCTATTTGGATGATTTTTTGCATGATTTTCCGATATGTAACTTTAAAATATACTTGCTCATACAGAAGCCAGCAATAATCTATTAATTTTGAATAATAAATCAGATAAGCACCTAGGGTAATAGCACTATGATTTACGGGCAAGTTATAAAATTGTTTAGTGGCAGGATCTCTTTGCTCTTTTGGATTCTCCTTGTGATGTCAGGCAATAGTCCTGCACAAAGCGTAATCCTAAATCCTGAAGGAGAAAAAATAGTGAGGTTTGAGGATGGTAGTTGGAGATATTATGAGGCCAGGGATTCGATCTATCTCGAGAATCCCACACTTGAATCTATTTTAGCTAAGGGAAAGAATTATAGGATACGGGAAGGCATTAATTTTGATTATCTTCTGTTCAAAAAATATGTTGCCGCTGCTGTGAAGTTTGAGTCCACCATTCTGGACAAAGTTGATGCCAGCAGCATTTTAGCCCATAGCCTGGAGGACCAGTTAAATACAGTCGGATCAGATGCAAAATACCTTGACAAGCGCGTAAAGCTTGAAGCCGAGCTCAAAATGATCACTGCAAAACGCCAGGAGGAACAGCGCATCCTCTCCTATGCCCGGGGTCTTATAAAGAAGATTCTTAAGGTAGGACAAAAATCAAAATACAGGAAACTAGCTAAGATTTATGTCCCGGGACTGTGGGAGGAACCTAAACCGATGACTCCGGGACAAATTGCTACAAACTCAAAGATTGAAGCTGACAAGAGTAAAAAGAAGGCAAATAGTCCAGCTGAAAGACCTCCATCGAGCAGTGTAAAGACTGAAGAGGAGCCGGACGTTGATGATTCGCTTAGCATTGATTCCAAAGAAAAAGCATCAGCCCCTGCCAGTTCGTCTATCGACAATGGGAATAGAGATTTGAAGGACGATATACCAGAGATCGCAGCTATACCTGGTGGGCGATGGTTTTCTGACCAAAAAGCTGCTGCTCCTGATAGAGGGTGTACCTTTTCATTTCATGGAATCGATGATTTCACGAACAAGCAAAAGAAAGAATTAAAGCGGGAACTCCTATTTACATATACGGATGAACGTATAAAGCCGTACCTGAAGGAGGGAGAATACGTGACTTGCAACGCCCATCTCACGAGCATCTCAGGAGGCTTCAGATACCTTACTCTTACGATAATTCTCACTGCAAGAGCTGCAAGGAGGGAATATGGGTACATTAGGGATGGAAGTCTTTTAAATTTAAAACTGCTTAATGGAGAAACCATTTCATTATTTAGCCAGGCAGAAGAACAGGGATCTCAGGATCCTGAAACCGGCCAGACCATCTACAGGGTGAGATATCCAATAGACTATCAGAAAGAACGGTCCCTGTTAAAGACCGGGATTGATAAGATGCGTATTGTGTGGACCAGTGGCTTCGAGGACTATGACGTGTATAATGTCGACTTTTTTATGAAACAACTGGAATGCCTGAATTCTCAATGAACAAATCATGACAATGCTTGGACTTAAACTTCCCACAGATCCGAGATGGGTCAACCTTGCAGAGAAGAGTTTGGAGGAGATACTTACCGATCACGCATACTGCGAACAAAAGGCCACTACCTCATGTATTACTTTAATACAGCTTTATCCACAGCACAGGCGTCTTGTGGAAGAGCTGGCTCCTATTGTTACGGAAGAATGGGGTCACTTTCGCATGGTGCTCACCGAGCTTAAGAAACGGAATCTAAAGCTGGGAAAGCAGCGGAAAGACCTCTATGTGAATGCACTTTTAGCAAGCCAAAAAAAGGGCGGTAGTCCGGAAGACCGGTTGCTGGAAAAGCTATTGACATGTGCCATGATCGAAGCCCGCAGTTGTGAGCGGTTTCGTCTCTTATCACTGCATATTAGTGAAGAAGCTTTGCGGAGTTTCTATCACCAGTTTATGGTTTCAGAGGCCGGTCATTATCGATTGTTCATTGACCTGGCTAATGAGTATTGCGGTGAGCAAAAGGTACGGGAAAGGTGGAGTGAATATCTGGAAAACGAAGCTCGAATAATGCAGTCTTTGGAAGTGAGGGGTGATCGAGTCCACTAGATGTCTTTCAAAGATGCTCTATAGAAGGTAATCCAGGAGGGAATTTAAAACTACTTCGATTGAATTTTTTCGAGATGATTGCCCTTGAACTGAACAATATGAGCTGATTTAAAACCCCGTTCATTGGCCATTTTGACAGCGACCTCAGCCTCACTGATCGTGTCAAACCCTTTGATCAACATAATGGTCCATTGGTTTTTCTGAATTGATGTTAAGGTCCCGATGCCTTCGACTTTGGAGCGGTCAAACATTTCGGGATTGAGATAGGAGGCCAATCTTACCATATAGCCGTTATCGCGAGTGACAATTCGCCTTTCCTTTGACATCCGGTCCTTATGTGCTGCGAGGTACTGAGTGAGAAAGGCATCTTCATATCCTTCGATCCGTCTTACCCGATCCAGTGTTTGCTCAGCAGTCGCCCTGTCAAAGAACTTACCCAATTTCAGCTTAGAAACGGAGGATTCATTGTCGATATACAATTCGCCAAACAACTTCAGGTCACTGTAACCATTCAATTGAATCTGTCCCTTTTCCTTGGCTATAACCTGAACACTGTAATAGTTGATGCCTTCCAGAGATTTATCTTTTTTCATCACAGATACTCCACTTCCTAAACCCGCTGGTACTCGCTTGTGCCCAATCCGCTTGAGATAAAAGCGCCGGATCTCCCTTCCATCCAACACATCATCCGTACTAAACCGGTGATAAAACGGATAGTAATCCGGATGTTGGATCGAAAGCTCATAATCGGAGTCTGTCCCCAGATAAAGAGAAAATTCCCCCTGCTTATTGGTCTCAACCCTCTGCACCTGCTTTGATCGATACGACCGTAACTCAACCAGGGCACCCGGTAAATACCAGTTTCCATCCACAGTATCCCGGACATGGCCACTAAAACAATTTGGCGAACGGCTCAAAAACACCTTGTAAGTCTTACCACTTTCAGGCAGATCCTGATAGTCTACCATCATGTCCAAATCTGCATATCCGATCTTACCAATCCTGATAAAACATGAAAACCCTTCTGTTGCCTCCATAGAGAAGAGACCCTCCTCATTACTTTCGTATACGGGATGACCGCATGATGTAAAATCAATGGTAAAATTTGGAATGTTTTCCTTGGTGCGAATGTCCATGACCTTGATTTCTACCTTCCTCACGGTCTTGGCAGCAGATGAGGCGTCTGCTTGTTGTTCCCTGAGCTCCATGGGCAAACTGGCTTCCTGTGCTCGGACAAGAAACACACCCATCAGCAATAAAAGACCTAGTCGTGTTCGCATCTCTACAAACTTAACGCAAAATTGAGAACAAACATATATCTAAGAACTGAGAAATAAAAATTATTGATTTTCAATTTTTAATACATTGCATAAAATTATAATATGATTCTTACCGGTTTGTGTAGGATCCGGATGAAATGATGATCTACAACTCATCCGGAGAGCCACTCACAACGATATAAGACAGGACATATTTAATTTTGATTAAATTTGAATTTTAAGAGATCCTAATCTTTTATCGAATGACAAAACTCTGTTTGGCCCTTGCGATTGCTGCATTCTATATCTCGTTCACAAACACCAGTTTAGAAGCTCAACAGCTTGCACACCGTCAGGGTGAGCTTATCATCTGCTTTCATTCGAACACCAACATTGATGAAACCATCGAAAAGTATTCCACTTTTAAGCAACGGAGCATTGCTCTGAAGGCCAACAAGTGTCTGAGTCAAGACATGAATATCTGGAAGCTGTCATACAAACACGAGCGCATTAATGAAAATGAGCTGGTGGATGCCCTTACAGCAGAGGAGGAGGTCGTTGTTGCTCAACTAAATCACTTTATCAAAAAGCGGGAGCTGGTACCCAATGACCCCTTGCTGGGAGAACAGTGGCACTGGCTAAATCTCGGTGATCGAGGATTGGTTGATGCTGACATCGACGCCGATGAAGCGTGGAGCCTATCCACCGGAGGTGTGACTGCTCTTGGTGACACTGTGGTGGTGGCTGTACTGGATGTCGGTGTTGATTACATGCATCCCGATCTTGCAGACAACATTTGGACTAACCAGGGTGAAATTGCAGGTAACCAAATTGATGATGATGGCAACGGATATATCGATGACAAACGGGGCTGGAACGTACTTCTCGAAAACGACAATATCGATCCGGAGCAATTTGCAGGTGGAGCCTTTGAGACCCATGGAACTGAAATTCTGGGAATCCTGGGAGCTCGCGGAAATAATGGTTTCGGGGTGGCCGGAATAAATTGGCGTACCAAGATTATGAATGTCTTCATCAATAATGACCTTAACGAAGCAGATATGATCGCAGGTTATGGCTATGTGCTGGCACAACGCAAACTTTACAATGAGACCAATGGAAACCGGGGTGCTTTTGTGGTAGCAACCAATCTATCTTACGGTGATGAAGATCTCAATCCGGAAGAAACCCCGATTTGGTGTGCCGTATATGATAGCCTGGGTGCAGCCGGGATCATCAATTGTACGGCCACTGCAAATGAGAGTATAGATATCGACTCGATCAAAGACGTTCCCACATCATGCGTAAGTGACTATATGATATCTGTGACAGCAACAAATGAATCTGATGAACGCGATTTCGCTGCATATGGCAAGCAAGATATCGACCTTGCAGCGCCAGGTTCGCAAGTGTTTACAACTTCTATACCCGGTTATGCCCACGTCACAGGCACCTCCTTTGCCGCTCCGATGGTCGCCGGAGCAATTGGGTTGCTCTATTCGAGTCCCTGTAGTGATCTCGCCTCCATGGCCAAAGTGGATCCGGCAGGTGCGGCGCTAAGAGCCCGGTCTCTGGTCCTTGATCACGTAGATAAGCTGGAGGGACTGGCTGAGGATGTGAGCACCGGCGGGAGGCTTAATGTATTTAATGCACTTAACCAGACCCTGATTGAGTGCAGCAGCTGTATTGCACCTTTCGAATTAGTAGCCGAGGTAGACCAGGATTCGCTTCATGCAGACATCTCATGGATGACAGCAGATTCTGTCGCTTTTAGCAATTTCAGCTGGAGAGTGGCCGGCGACACAATATGGACAATGATTGATTCAGCAATGTCACCTTTGCGGATCGAGGGCTTGAGAAACTGCACCTCCTATGAGTACCAGATACAGGCCACTTGTCTTGACGCGAGTAACGCGATCTCTGCAGTAGAGTCATTCAGCACCACTGATTGCTGCCGGGCGACAGGCATCGTTGCAGTCCCTGTTTCGGGTTCACAAACTCAACTGCAGTGGGTAAGTGGTCCAGAGGCAGAAGGATACATGATCACCTATGGTCGGGTGACGGACACTTTCGCCTTAGATACTTTAATTCTTGAGCAGTCCTCAGAATCTGTGACGCTAGACGGTCTCACACCTTGTACCGATTACTGGCTCTTACTCGAAAGCATGTGCAGTGACAGCGCAGGCATGCAGGGCAGTGATACAATCCAATTTGAAAGTCTCGGATGTGGTCCTTGTCGTGATCTCACCTACTGCCCGTTGGATGTCAATGCCGTCGGTGACGAATGGATCGAAAGTGTCCTACTAAATACCATTGAAAATATCTCCGGATATGACGATGGCTATGGTGACCATACCGGCAACAGCACTCAGCTCAAGCAGGGTAACTCCTATGACATTGATATAACACCGGGATTTGCCGGCGATGCCACTGCAGAGTATTTCTTCGGTTGGATCGATTTTAATCAAGATGGCATTTTTACCAATGAAGATGAAAGAGTCTTCGACTCAGACAGCGCTGTGGAAGGATCCGTGTACAAGGGAAGAATAGTAATTCCCGATAACGCCCGGACGGGTATTACGAGGATGCGTTTACTCATGCTTTTCGAACCCTTGGATGATACAGTAAGCGCTTGCAATACGGTCATAGATCTGGGGGAGGCTGAGGATTACTGTGTCGAAATAGTGATTGATTCCCTTCTTTGTCCTCAACCGCAAAACATTGATACCGCTAACTTCATGGGTACATCTACAGAAATAGTTTGGGAAAATGTCGATTCTTCGCTTGCCTATATAATCAGACACCGCAAAGTAGGTGAATCTGAATGGATGGAGGAAGTAGATACGATGCCATCTTTTTCACTGATGGAGCTCGATGATTGCAGTGATTATGAAGTACAGATCGAGGCAGTATGTGCTCGAGATACCTCCGGATTTACGGAAAGTTTTGTCTTTTCCACTTTCTGCGATACCGGTTTAGAAGATGAGTTACTCAATATATCTGCATCGGTCTTCCCTAATCCATTTTCCGAATTTCTGACCGTCCAGCTAGATTCGGACATTTACCGCGAGGTGCAATTAGAAATCTATGATGTGCGTGGCGAGCGATTATCCAGTCAGTCCCTGGAGATCAATGAAGGACATCAACGATTGCTGCTAGATCAAATGGGTGCTCTACCGTCGGGAATGTATTTACTTTCGCTGCAGGCAAGGGATGGAAGGCTGGTCAGGAAAATATTCAAGCAGTAAGATAATTTGCCATTTTCTGGATTGTTCCTGAGAGATTTCTAGGGCGCTGGTGAAGAATGATACAAGAAAAATTCACTAAAATAATACTCCCAGGTTTTCAATGAATTCAAATAAGATTTCGGTAGCGTTAAAAGGTTTGGCGATGGGAATGGCGGAAGTGGTACCAGGTGTTTCAGGAGGTACTATTGCATTTATAACCGGCATATATGAACGTCTTATTGCTGCAATACGGTCTGTCACGAAATTGCCATTAAGGATTTGGCGTCAAGAAGGATTCGGGGAATTTTGGAATCGCATTGATGGCTGGTTCTTGCTATTCCTTGCCGGTGGTATGTTTTTGGGAATATTGGTAGGAGTACTCGGCATCTCTTATTTACTAGACAATTATCCACCGGTAGTTTGGGGATTTTTCTTTGGATTGATTATCGCCTCTGCAATATATATCGGTGTAAAAATTAAAAGATGGGGTATTGCTGAGATCGTTGCCGTTCTCCTCGGAATTTTTATTGCTTATTATATTACCGTTACCAGTCCTGCTGAAGGATCAGATCATCTATTATTTGTCTTTTTATCGGGTGCCATAGCGGTTTGCGCGCTTATTTTACCCGGTATTTCCGGTAGCTTTATATTATTGCTTCTGGGTATGTATACCATTGTTCTTCACAGCGCAAAGGACTTAATCGCTGATTTTAACTCACATTCGCTATTTATTATTTTGGTTTTTGTCGGTGGATGTATAATTGGTCTTGCGCTTTTTTCAAACGTTTTACATTTTTTATTTACAAAATATCGATTTCCCACACTTGCCCTCCTAACCGGATTTATGATCGGTTCATTAAATCGCATTTGGCCATGGCGCAATCCCACATTGTGGCTCAACAAGGAGACTGGTGAACAAATTAATATTTTACCTCCGGGCACAACAGATATCGAGCACTTCCAGATCCTTTCTGAGGTCAATGTTTTTCCCTCAAACTATGAGGGTTTGGAATTGGTACCTGGGACAATTATTTGTTTTCTGCTCGGCATGGGGTTGGTCTGGTTGTTGAGCAAATATTCGAAGGAGGATTTGTAGTCTTTTGTCAGGCATTGTTGGTATCGCACTTTGTCAAGCACCTATTTTTTCTTAGTGAATATGTTCAATATGCTTGTGATTTTCTTAACTCGGAAGTTTGTCCACTTTCTACTCAGGCCGATCTCAGTCGTTGATCAGTGGACTCCTCTGCAGTGCTCTTTCAGGGAAACCTTTATTCTGTCAATTTCGTATGCACTTACCGGAATATCAGCAAGCTCAAGTCCAGGATAAGATTCCATTTTCTTCCAGCTCTCAATAGTTGAACTAAAATACTGCGACGCAGATGATTCAGTTTCATAAATTATTATTTCATAAACTTCTCCTTTATCACCTCCAAATCTGGTAATTACTTGCCATTCTCCGTTTCTTTTGTAGGAAGTGTTTGTGTGATCTGATTGGGGATAGTATCTCTTATCTGAGGGCTTTAATACTACCCAGATATCCTTTTCGTGGGAAGTTGGATAAACACCCATGCTGAGAATCCGGCATTTGACAGAATCACCATCCACCGGCGAAAGTATTTGCACTTTATTTATGGGTAGATCTACTTGCTTTACATTTCCCAACTCAGCTTTTTCAATCTTGCTCGGTAGGGTAACGGCCTCATACGAGTATCCTGCAAATATTAGCATTAACACTCCTAGTATTCCAAGTGGGATTCTCAGATTTGCACTTAACAATCCATGGGATGAACCTTTAACTTTGATACTACCTACCAGTGCGAGTAGAATGAAAATTATACTAATGATTAAAATCACTATTTCTATGGACATTTTCTAATTACTTTTTTTATTATTTAAGTACGATTCTAAAGGGGACACTCAGCAAGTTAACTTAAATTTTTTCTCAAGAATACCAGTTCTTTTTAAGGAATTTTCTCATCAAAGAGTTTTTACTATATCGTTTTAAATAAAACATGACCGTTGATTTTTAGCTATGTTCATGGATCGTCATCATAGTTGCCCCCTCCTTGCTTCCAATTGCTCCTTGACCTCCCTTGCTTTTTCTTCTGTCAGAGTGTAATTCCACATGACCCAAATAGCCAGTGCTGCCGTAATAGCCGGAATAAAAATATCTGCCAGACGTAATTTGATCATAGTGTCTGTTGCTTGTTGTGCAAGAGTCTGATCAAAACCTACTATTTTCAGGACCAAACCTCCAAGGACCAGAGCAAGGGCTTGTCCAAGTTTGACCATCCACCAATAAATTGCCCCAAAAGTTCCTTCTTTTCGTGGCATTCCATTCTGTAATTCATCTAAATCGCACACGTCTGCTGTCATACTCATCATAAGAGTAAACAAACCCCCGATTCCAAAGGCCATCAACGGAATTGGCATAAAAATGAGCCATGGATTATTGGGATTAAAAGCCCACCATTTCAATCCATACCCTACTATCGAGATCGCTGTTGAAATAATAAAGGCCCTTCTCTTCCCCATTTTATTGGCCATCAAAGTGATGATCGGTATGGTAAGAAAAGCTGTGGCCATTGCACTTATCGTCGAAAACCAGGCTGGCCAATTTCCCGTTGCGCCGTAATCTCCATTAAACATATAAAACACGATAATGAAATAACTAAATGAGGCAACTAGCTGGAATCCATTGAAGACCAGAAAGGTAGCACCACAAAGTTTCATAAACGATCTGTTTTTGCTCACCTGAACAATCCCCTGAAAAAGATCCTTCAAATTGGATAACAAAGTTCCGAACGAAATTACTTTTCGATTTTCTATCTGGGAGGAGTCAATTCCTCTACAAAAGATAGCCGGTAAAATTCCCAATAGAATGCAGATACCACCGACTACAATCGAAAGCCGTCTTACACCAATAGCCTGTGTCTCAAATAAATTTGGATTGGCGATAAGCACCCAAAACCAAGGCACGATCATCCAAGCCACCTGGCCTAATATTTGAGAAAATGCCATCAGGCGGGTACGCTCATTATAATCTGATGTCATCTCATATCCCAGCCCAATCAACGGTGTAGAAAAAATCGTGTTCCCAACCAAATACACCAAAGACAAAATTAGGAAATACCAAAAATTGTACAACTGGGAATTTTCTGGATCGAGCTGCCATAACACTGCAAACAAAACACCGCTTAAAATTGCACCCACAAAAATGTATGGCCTTCTACGTCCCCACCTTGAATTTGTATTGTCTGAAATAAATCCCATGATAGGATCAGTGATAGCATCAAACAATCTAGGTAATCCACCTAATAGACCAGCTAAAAAAGGATCCATCCCAAATGCGGTGAGCA
Organism: Saprospiraceae bacterium; assembly: GCA_965222645.1. Lineage (GTDB taxonomy): Bacteria > Bacteroidota > Bacteroidia > Chitinophagales > Saprospiraceae > JABDMH01. The sequence continues at coordinate 354,275 of OZ244968.1, forward strand.
AAAAGAACATGAAAATTCCGAGTGCTCCCGGCAAAAGATTGTTGACCAGATGTCCAGCCCCGAAAGCAGCTTTTTGAAGAATGGGGACTTTATCTTTTGCGGATGTTCTATGTTGTGACATTATAATTGATTTTCGTTTTTTTTATTTTGGCACTGGTCAATCTGACTATCCATTCACAGGAATATGAATTGTCTGAACTGCCTTTGCACCTATGGAAATTCGAGTTGATTCTGCTCCTAATGAGAGGTCAATACTTATAATGTGACTGTCTGGATTCAAAATCACCACCACAGTCGAACCATCTGGATTCTGAGCTGCTGTCGCCAAAATATCTGAGCCATCAAGTTCAAAGCCTATTCGATGAGCACCAGGTCGGATAAATTTGCTGAAATGCGCAATTGTATAATAAAGAGGTGTAATATACACTTCATCGTGTTCGGGGTCTACGATCACGGGGGCAACACACCAATTTTTAAACCAATTTGGTCCCCCTTGCTTGTCCAATACCATATTCCAGTCTACCCAACCATCTACCCAGTTGTTCAGGCAACCTATAATGTCGCGCGCGTAACGGTAAACAGGCACATATTTCGGATGTAAATACTTATCTTCTTCAGAAGCCCAATCCCAGCCCCAATCCGTAGCTTCCTTTGACCAATACCAAGCATCATCTTGCCACTTAGGCACCTCAGCATCTACACAAGCTTCTGTTTGAATTAGGTGCTTCTCAGGTGCTGCATTATGAGCAAATTGTAGTGATTCTGGAAACCAATCAAATGTACTTGCATACCAGTGTATCGCAGTACCGGAAAAATACTTTGAAGATTCTTCGTTTTTGTACATCGATTCTACCCATTCCTTTAATTCCTCACCCCGGTTTTGGTCATAACCAAGAATTTTTACATCGTGACCATCAGAATCCAGTTTTGGCCCGAGATGGTTTTTTACAAAGTCAGTCATCTCATCTGGCGTATAATGCATACTCTCCCAATTGCTGTTGTTTCCCAAAGGCTCATTCTCGACTGTCACCCCCCAAATCTTAATTCCTTCAGAGTTATAGGCTTCAATATATTTTGAAAAAAACAACGCCCAGGACTCGTAGTATTCAGGAAGCAATTTGCCTCCCCTCCAGTCTCCGTTATCCTTCATCCAGGGAGGAGCAGACCACGGCGAGCTGATAATCTTGAATCCCTCCTTTGAGATCTCCATTGCATCCTTTATCATCGGGATGAGATCGTCGAGGTCTTCCGCAAGCGAAAAACTCTTGAGCTCTTTGTCTCCATCTACAGGAGCGTATGAATAATTGCTTAAGGAAAAATCGCATGAGTTTATATGTGTGCGTGTCAATGAGTACCTAGCTCCATCTTCTCCAAAATAGGCCTCCAATATTTTTCTTCGATTTTCACTACTCAACTGGTTTAACAAATAGGCCGATGCTTCAGTGAATGATCCGCCAAAACCAGTTATTGTTTGGAATTTTTCTTCCGGTATCAATTTGATCCCAGCACTTTTATCACCAGCAACAAATTCGGATAATTGTTCGAGTTTTTTACCCCCTTCAGAGGTTTCATAGACTTCCACATGCAGGCCATTATCTCCTGTACATCCTTTTAGAATTATCATGAAAATCAGTGCGAAATACAAGAATGATAAGTTTTTCATAATTCAAATACGATTTTTACACTGGTTTCAAATTTTAAATACCTCATTAAGGGGCTTGCTAAATATTCGGCATTTCTTGCGATAGTTCTTGATGTCTTTTTTGCATTTTTATTTTCATTGTATTTAAGTCCTAATAGTTGACTTCTTTCTGGACCGATTGAGGGTTAAAAATTTGTGGACAACTATACAGGATTGCCAAATTCACTTGTCCCTAATTGAGGTTTAGCTCATTTACATTTAGATGAGCCCAAATCTGAATCACATCACCAGTTCGTCTAAAAATCTTTCCACTTGAGGTAGAATCTAAATTCGAAGCTTCAAATCTCACGGTCGAGTTGTCTTTTTTCACCACCAATAAACTAACCCTTTCCGCAAGTTTATATATTACTGGCACCTGACAATATGTAAAAGAGAGAGACCCCTGTTCCAAGACAATATGCTTCCATTCATTATTTATGTCCAAATATTTAAAGACCGTTTCCTCAGTCAGAAATTCATCTTTTCTCAATAAGTTTGGTTCAAAATGCAAGCGACCCTTTTTGACACAAACACCAAACTCTCTGTATCTGCACAGGATGTCTTCTTTTACTTGTCCCGTCATTCCGGGTTGCTGAGCACCTTTTCCAGCAGGTGTATGCGAGTATGGGTCCGTTGGAAAGGCTCCATAGTGCGATGGTGATTTGTGAACACCAATACCGCGATTAATCTCATAATAATGCCACATCAATCGATCTACAACTCCAGGTTCTTCTTTCTGGTCAATAGCCTTTAAGTAATTCTCCGCAACAGCCAGGCGAAGTTTAGAAACCATGTGCCAATAAATCGAACCCAAACCTTCGTACCCAAAGAAAGTCCCAGACCTCCCCGTGTAAGACTTGTGATCAAAAGAATCCTCGAAGATTTGTAGAATTATTTTTCTTTCCTCTACTATCAGATCTTTATATTTTGCACTTTCGAGTCCTGCCAGGGCTTTTTCAAGATCATTAGCATTTTTAAAATTTCCGTTAAAATGATGATCGCCATTTATATCTTTTTCAATAATCTCCTTATTGTCCTTTTTCAGCAATTCAGTGAGTAGTGCCGATCTCCTTACCGCATCCACTGCAATAACGTTTTTTTCAAGAAATCGGGGCACAGCCTTATTTGGATATAGCAGATAACTAGCTTGATCTGCTCTGTAAAGTTCGCTATCTCTCAGGCCATCAAGCAGCGACATTACATCTCCAGGGGATAAATGACCAGAACTTAAAACTGCAACCTGCCCTTCTAACATCTCCACTAAATGAGATAGTGAAATGTCGTTATCACCCACGGATATTAGGTTGTAAGAGTGATATAAATTATCCTGCCTACTGTTTGCGTGGATAGAGTGCTCGATGAAGTCGAGACTCAATTTTACAAAATACAATAGTCCCTTGCAGGATACCGTTCTTTTCTTTCCCCAAAATCCGTGTTTATATATATGTAAACGATAATCACTTGATGCCTGTCCAAGTTTGTCCATGATCGTCCTTCGTTCCACATTCGAAATCTTTCCTTGCAAAAGATGATGATGTGACTCAAACGTTTCCCTTATCCGTTTGTAACAATCGACCAATTCGTTAGATACTTTGAAACCCTCTTCCTGAGATTGACTCAAGATATCCTGAAAGACTTTGAGGAATCGTCGTAGATAATATAGTGTAACCATTGAGATGCCATTCCCAACCAAAGCATTATTGGCATCATTCCACTCCGGTCGCTGAGTATTCATCCAAATACCTCCCTCTGGCACAAAATTGGACAGTTTAGCTGTGACTGTGGCAAGTAATTTTTCGATGAAATTGACTTTGTAGATTACCTTCGATTCATCCGTCAATAATGCTCCATCGGCCCCAATTTGGCTTTGTCGCATTATGATTTTTTGATCATGCTCGAAATCAAACTCAATTGTGTCTTTGGCGTTTTTTATGCAGCTTTGATATGATTTTATCTTATAGGGGACATTTGCATAAACAAAAACATTCCAGCTAAAATAATCTTGGATTTTGCCTGGAAAATGACTCTCCATAAACTCCAGGAATTTCAACAAATAAATGATTTGATGATCTCCCCAATAGCCAATGTAGGACCACGGATTCTCTGGCTCGATGGTTTCATAGTCAAACCCGCCCTTTGTTACCCGATAAGGATTATAACCGTCAAAAGTAGTGGCGTTTAAAAATTTAAATATCATCCCCTCGATAAACTCAGGATACGAATGGACCAGAGCTTCCCAATTTTGAAATATGTCTCTCCAATTGCCCTCGTAATCAAGAACCTTGGATCCATCTAGCTCATTACGAGTATTAATTGAAAATTTGTTCCATGGTCTGGTGGGGTCACCATGTCTTCGACTAAATTTGAGCGGGAGATACTCCATGGATAATCTTGTAAAATCCTTGTCTTGATTTGGGTATGCAATCGCCTTAAGATCAAATAATGAAAACTGCCCAGGAAGATTATCTAATATTGATTTGGCCCCATTAAATACAACGTTATTAGCTCGATTTAAATACCTACTAAAATCTTCTTTATCGATTTGATAATTATCATCAAAAACACCTCCACGCATAATGTTGAAAAGCACATTCGAATAATGGCGTGCATCCTTCAAGTGATCCGAAGTCTTCTGTAATCCATCCGATGCAGCGATAAGTTGTAAGAGTCTTTGAGTTCCTAAATCAATATCTTCATCAACCTTGCACTTTAAATCCTCGGCGTCCGATAAAGACCTAGAAATACTAACTATAGCTGAATGATTTTGATCCGTATTGGCTACAATCATCCATTCTTTTTTTGCCTTTGGTTGGAGAATCAATTCAGCAGTGATGAAATATGCACCTTTCTCTGCCCTGATGTCAGATTCTTGATATAGGGATTCTCCATTTCTAAAATTGCTAATCTGTAAGGAGGACAATAAGTGCGTGGGATCTGGGATCCCAGTAGACCAAGCAATATTAGCTTTTAGTGCCTCACTCGGTTCTGCTCTATCCGTAATGATAGCACTAAGAGCAAATACACCTACCCCTGATTTCTCAATGAGCTCACTTCTCTTGTATGCATCAACGAGGTTACTGGCAGACCTTTGTAATTTACTCTCTACCCCACATGGTAAAATATTCTGAATACCATCTAATGCAGAAACCAGAACCTCCGTGTTTCTTTCGCTCTGCAGGGATGCTTTTCGTACAAAACCGTATTTGTTACTGGAGTTCCATTCGTAGCGAAAGATCAATTGTAAGTCATGGTTGACTTCTTCAAACAACACTTTATTACCCAGAACGCTTTTGTAAAGGTTTCTCTCAGTCTTATACCTTCCGATCGTTCGGTACGAAAAGGGCTCCCACAGAAGAGGATCTCCAACTCCCTCAATTCTAAATATTGATTTGCTGCCGGTAAATTCAACAGATTCGGTGATCTTGTCATCAGAGTAGTAGGGAAACAACGCATGTTCTGCATTTCTTCTTCCAGCTGTCAATCCGCCATTGCTGCTTATATACAACCAATGATCAGAATCACTCACTATGCTCATAAAAAATGGTCGCATGGAGTCAACGTTTGTTATCCTGTAGAAATCGTCGTCACCTATAAATACTCGTTCTAATTTTGACTTCTCCTGGTTCGTTTTGTGAATCATCATACTGATTAATTAAGTCCATCTGCTGAGCAGCATAGATTAATTAAAACTCAAAACATACAAGATCCTCCAGTCCACAATTATTGGATCTCTACTCTTTTTGTTGCAGGAGTTTCGGATGCCGATGTCTATATTTATTCGCGTTAATTACCCTCATAAACCCGGACGTAATCTACCAGCATGGTCTGGGGAAAGGAAGTGCCACTATTAGGGAAGCCGACGTAATTTCCACCCACTGCAACGTTTAGGATAATAAAGAAAGGTGTATTATAAACCCAATCTCCTGGGACATCTTCTGACTTGATTCTTTGGTACAATATATCATCGACGAAAAAATCAATATTTTCTTCATTCCATTCTATGGCAAACAGGTAAAAATCGACATCAAATCGTTTATCATCAAAGCCATAACTCTTCGTAATAGGTGAACCTCCAGAATATCCGGGACCGTGAATTGAGCCATGTACAACATTCGGTTCTTGGCCCCTAAACTCCATAATATCTATCTCACCGCAATGTGGCCATCCGACCGTTTCAATGTTAGACCCCAACATCCAAAATGCTGGCCAGATTCCGGGCCCCCATGGCATTTTGATACGGGCTTCAAAACGTCCAAACGTCTGGGTGAATAATCCCTGTGTTTTTATTCGAGCAGAGGTATAACCAGAACCGGCAAAGCTTTCATTTATGGCTGTTATTGCGAGGTTACCTTGTCCATCCAGTGATGCGTTTAATGGACGATCTGTATAGTACTGCAATTCGGCATTACCCCAACCATCATCATTGGGTCCTCTACCAATGTCAAAAGTCCATTTTGAGTCATCAACGGATTGCCCCGCCGAGCCATCAAATTCGTCCTGCCAAACGATTTGCCAGTTACGCTCTATGATCTCATTGTCTTCTGTACAACAATTAAACAGGAGCAGAAAAGTGAGCATTATGATTGACGTGCTCAACAACTTATTATTCGTTATCATGGACGCAAATGATAGATTATTCAGCCTTTGTTCAAAAATCATCACCTTTTTATTTTCTTACTTCCGGAAATAAATATTGTCAATATAGATGTCACCGTTCCCCTCAAGCTTCAATTGTATTAGATCAAGTAAATCAACCGGGGTAAAATCCGTCAATGGGATTTCCAGACTTACCCATCCAGAGGTAGGAACAGCTATTTCTTTTGGAGTTTCAACAGGACCCGAACTGATTAAAAAGATTTTTAACTCCGTTGAATTGGACGTCCAATAGTCAAAATGAATATGGGTCATTCCAGAGACGTCCAGATTCGTCCCCAATTGAATCCCTTGATAATTTAATCCTGAATAAAGAATTGTCTTATTTCCATCAATCGAGATTTCAGAAAATATGGTCGATTGTCCCCAATCGGGATTAAAATCCGTATCCATTAGATTTGTATAAGAATCACTGAAAATTGATATGATATCAGTACTGTCTAATGTTGGTACGGGAGCTGGGACAGCTGGTTCAGTAGACATCGACCCTGCCTCAGAATAGAAATAGATGTTATCGAGATAAACATCTCCATTGCCCTCAAATTTAAATTGAACCACATCTGCAAGATTGACTGGATTAAAGGCACCGAGGGGAATATCGACACTCGACCATCCTGCAGAGGGTACCGTCAAAGCATATGCTCTCTCTATAGGTCCTGTGCTAATCAGAAATGTACTTAGTGTTGTTGAATTTGCCGACCAAAAGTCAATATGAAGAAATTCCTGTCCCGACACATCTTGGCCCATTGCCAACTGGATTCCCTGATAATTTAAATTGGATAATAAAAGTGCATTGTCACCTGAGATAGATACTTCAGATACGACGGTAGCCTGACCCCAATCGGGATTGAAATCGGTAGCCTCCAGATTTGGGTACACATCACTAAAAATAGAAATTACATTGGCAGAATCCCGTAGGGGAATTGGTGCAGCCTCCCCTGGCTCTGTTACCACTCCTCCCCCATCACTGTAAAAATATATGTTGTCGAAGAATACATTTCCATTGCCTTCAAATTTAAATTGAATTACGTCGTCTAGCGCAACGGGATCAAATGCAGTGAGTGGGATATCCACACTCGACCACCCCTCAGTAGGGACTTCAAGGTCATAGGCAATCTCCACAGGGCCTGAACTAATCAAAAATACGTTGAGAGATGTAGCATTTCCCGTCCAAAAATCAATGTGCAGAAAATTCAATTCTGACACATCCTGACCCATGGCTAGTTGAATTCCCTGATAGTCTAAGTTTGAAAACGAAAGTGTATTGTTCCCTGCAATAGACACCTCGGACACTACTGTCGCCTGGCCCCAATCGGGATTGAAATCAGTACCCTCCAAATTATCATATACATCACTAAAAATAGAAACAACGGTTGCTTCGCCTTGGGTGGGCGTCGGTGCTGCTTCCAGCGGTTCTCCTGTACTGCCAGACCCTTTGTAGAAATAAATGTTGTCCAGAAATATGCTTCCATTTCCATCAAACTTAAATTGGACAAGATCAGTAAGGTCTACTGATGAAAATTCAGATAGGGGAATATCAATGCCGGTCCAGCCGTCAGTTGGCACCTCTAGTGAGTACTGAGTTTCGACTGGTCCGCTGCTAATCAAAAAGACATTAAGCAATGTTGAATTGGCCGTCCAGTAATCAATGTGTAGAAAATCCATCCCTGACACATCTGTACTCGATGCCAATTGGATGCCTTGATAATTTAGACCAGAATAAGAAAGCGTATTATTCCCATCAATGGATACCTCCGTCACCACAGTTGCCTGACCCCAATCAGGATTAAGATCAGAACCTTCCAAATCTGGATATGCATCGCTAAATACAGAAATGACATCCTCTGCAGCTCTTCCAGGTTCAGGAGCAGCTTCGGTGGGTTCGGTTGGTCCTGAATCTCCTCCACCTATGTAGAAATAAACATTATCTATAAACAAATTTGGCAAGTCACCAGAGAAAACCATTTGGGCAAGCTGAGCCTTACTAGTGAGACCGGAAAAACTCGATAGGGGAATCTCCAGGCTCACCCAGGACCCGGTCTTGAGTTGTGGGCTGACAATGGCAATCTCATGCGATGAATCATCATCACCTCCAAACGCTCGATCCGCTCCGAAATCCACCAGTAGGATCTTAAATGCCTTAGGCAAATCTGTGGGATCAGGAGTCCAGATATCTATGTGGAAATGGGTCATTAGCGAGGCATCAATGGGCTGGGATGAAAATTCAATACCCACAAAATTCAGATTTTTGTAGCGTCTTATATCATCTTCATTAATTTTCAGATCCTGGGTTTCTGCGGTAGAAAACTCCCAGCCCGTGTTCCATGTATCTACGGGAACATTTACGTAAGCATTGCTAAAGAGTGAAATAACGCTATCAGGGCTCAATGCAGGAGTGGGAGCTGGTTCTGAAGGTTTTACTGCCTCACCAACAGAGGAGATTGTTAATGATCCTACGGCATCCAAGGTTCCCAATTTAGCGGTAATAACAGTGGAACCGCTATCCAGGACGGATACGATTCCCATCTCATCTGCCATAGCTATTGATGTAGAGGAAGAAGAAAACGTAAAATAGTTCGGAGCTAGTTCAACCCGTTGATCAGCACCATTGCGAAGATTGAACGTAGAAAACAATCCTCCAATCGCCAGTTTATCACCCGTTTCGGCTTCAATAATTTGATTCTGTCCGTCTAAAATACCAGGTTTGGGATGAGCAATTGTGCCGAGTTTTTCAAACCTTACTTCGTCAAGCCAGAAAGTGTACCCTTTTCCCTCTTCGGGCGTATCGACGTAATGAAGCAAACCGCGTTCTGCGACGAGTTTAGAGGGATCAGGCATGGGAATAAAATATTTTTTCCATGCTGTACCAACAGACAGATTACTGATTGTGGTGCTGTACTTGGCTTCATCAAATGTGAAACCGAAACCTATTTCATCAATAGATACTGATTGGCTAGCTTTTGCCCAAAATGTAAGAACATTGTAACCTGATAAATCGCGACCACCCTCTGCGAGAAAAATGCCTGCTGCATAGCCACCCCCCACATCATCTGCATCCGGAACATCAAACCGCATCGATGCAGTGCCTTTATAGCTTACCTCAGTATCTACATCGAAAGCTGCAACATTTGAACCCCCAAAAGCTGCATAGCTCAGACCACCGCTGAACCCATCAAGAAAGATTTCCTGGGTAGTAGGAAATGTTGCAGGAGTAGGGTCAACCAGGTCCCGCGTACAGCTGGAATATAAGGTCATCATCAACGCCCCAAAAAGCGCTAATGAAGAATATCTATAATCTCTAATCATTACTTTTAGATTTAATAGGATGATCACTTGCCGATTTGGATGTGTACATAGGTTCGGATTTCCCATTCACTTCCATCGTCATGTCCCAAAACACCGGGATCACACTGTGCAACACCCCGCTCAATTTGACTCATAGCAGGACAATACCGCGGTGAATACTGGTCCATAGTGCGTCTGGTATACCTTATTCCGATTTGGGTATTGGGTAAGTTAAACCAGGAAGGTTTAGCTAATGTAGTAGACAAATCACCCATCATTTGCAGGGGATAAGTGAGGTTAAAATCGCGATGGTAATCAAAGGGACCCCAGTCATTGATCTTCAACATCGCCTTGAGTTTTACCTTATTGTAGATCACTCTAAGATCGGTGCCAAATCGCTCAATGACTCTAGGATCGCTGCCATTTGCCTGTCCGTTACCTGCGTATATATTTGCAATCAGCCCAAATTCTGGATTTATTTTCGATACGATTCTTGAATGCACTTCCCATAAGTCCTGAGCTGGAACGGAATTAGGGAAAGCGAATTGAATACGATTACTTAAAAATCCAATAGCCGCATCCTGGGTTGTTGGATGTTTTCGATAGACAAATCCAGCGCTAAAAGCCAATTTTGCATCTTCAACAATATCATTGTCCCAGGCATACATCCATGTCTCTGGTGTTGGATCATAAGTAAATAGTATTTCACCCGCCGTAGTCTCTCTGTTATTTCTTACAGCAAATGGATCGTCTTGAATGTTACGTAGTCTTCCAGGTGAAATCACCTCATTGGACATTGGACCAACGATCGGCTTCTGCCATAGGAAGTTAGGAGCAATCTGAAATTTACCTAACATGAAAGTAAACCCGGTGAGGAAGTTGGTCTGGTTACCACTTCCGATATCTTTGAGTCGCCAGCCTGTGAATGTCTGAGTCTGATCCACGCCACCATTAGCTACCAAGCCCTGAATTGATCCCTGGGCATACCAGTTAAAGGATCCCTTCGAAAAAGTAAGTTTAGCTATACCCAATTCGAGGGTCTTCTTCTGTTCTTTGGAGGGTATATACATCTTTGATGGCCATTCCATTGAAGTTGTGCAACATCCCTTCGGACTTGAGCGGTCTTTTTTCCCAGGCGGAAGACTTCTCACACAAGACCAACATGGAGAACTTTTAGAACTTGATAATGGCCAGCTAAAGAGATCCTTAGCGCAGGTTCAAAAAGACCATATCATCGCCGGGATTGTCCCCATCGACGACGGATATTTGATATTTTACAATTCAGGGCAAATCGAGTTTAGCACGTCATTTGGTGCAGAGCTCAGGTATTCTGCCCTGATGGAAAAACTTAAGGGGACATATGTCAATCATGTTCTTCAATTGTCCGACTCTCGATTAGTGATTTCAACCCAGACATCCGGCCTATTTTTATTTGATCCTCAATCAGATGAAATAGAGAACGTACGCATTGAAGACGGCTTGGAATCTAATGCATGTTTGCGATCTTTTCAAGACTATTCGGGAAACCTCTGGGTTGGGATGCAAAATGGCATTGCCCTAATATATATCAATTCTCCTATGCGGTTTATAAACATACCGGGCAGCGGTTATGAAGCTTTTGACGCAGAAGATGGTACTTTTTACACAACCTCGAATGGTATCTATTACATGGGCGCTGGTGAGACCAAGCCCATATTCCTTCCGGGCACTGAAGGTCCTGCTTACGGATTACAAGAAATAGCCGGAAGACTCTATGCCTGCCACCATACAGGTTTGTTTCGTCTGATGGAAAGTGAGGCTGTCAAGATTGCCGAAACTGATGGTCTCTGGAAGGTAATACAATTGAAATCAAATCCAGGATTTGCACTGGGAGGTACCTACTCCGGCCTATATCTCTTTCAAGTCGAAATGGAGCGCAATCTAAAGCCTGTGGGAAAGATCCAGGGATTCGATGACACGAGTCGCTTTTTTGAAGAGGACCAGAGGGGGACGATCTGGGTGGGGCAATATTACAAGGGTTTATACCAGATCGAGTTGTCCGATGATCTCAAAAGCGCAAATGCAGTAAATGCTTCGATAGCATGTGGGTTACCTATAGATGAGCAAATCATCTTAGGTAGAGCTGGAGATGCATTATATCTCGCCACAGATATTGGATTACTTCAATTTGATCCAGTTAATTGTGCAGTGCGAGATGATGGAGATTTCTCAAAGACGATTGGGCCGCAACCGGTGTATCTATTTGCTCAAGATCGGAAGAACAATGTACATGTCATCACTGAAAATGCGGTAGGTTTTTTTAAGCAGATTAGTCCAAGCAACCACCATTTTACACCGTCCTCATTATATGAACTACGTTACCACCTTAACAACGATCTTTTAAATGTTTCTGTGAATACTCGTCAAGGCATTTTATTCTCAGCCAATCGAGGTTTTATTCACTATGACCCCGCATCTGAAGCGACTCCAAATGCCCAAGAGTTTCTACTGATAAGCCAGGTATACAGTGTTACAGAGAACCGAGCCTTATATCGTCGAACACCATTTGTTGATAAACCCTCAAATATTGGTAATCTTGTGGTTGGGCCAAAAGCAAAAGTGCTTAAGATTGAGGTCGAATCGTTTCAGTTTAACAATGTCGGTAATCAACAATTTCGCTACTATCTGAAAGGGTTTGATGATGGTTTTGGTGTTTGGACCAGCTCCACAAATAAAGAGTATACAAATTTGAAAGAGGGTCAATATGAATTTATTGCACAAACCCGGAATTATCTTGGAGGAGTAAATAGTTTTCAAGAGTTAATCTTGAGCGTAAAACCACCCTTCTACCGGAGCAACTTGGCCAAAATCCTGTATGGTATTTCTGGAATTTTCTTGTTCATTTTTGTCTCAAGGACTCAAAAAAAGCGCTACAAAAATAAAGCTTTGGAAATCGAAAAAGCAAAGGAATTAGAGATCGCAAGAAAGCAAAGGAAACTGGTCGAGATAGAAGATCTGAAAGAAAAGGAAGTGCAGAGACTGAGAGAAGAAAAAATGCAAAGTGAACTCAAACATGTAAATAATTTGCTTGCAGCCTCAACGATGAATTTAGTGGTTAAAAACGAATTTATTGAATCAATCAAGGCTAGGCTGAAGCAGGTGAGACAATCGAATAAGCTTGCCGACTCCCATCAAGCTTTGGAAAGAATTGTGAAAGAAATAGACATCACCCTGAGACTTCAGGAAGATTGGGAGCAATTTGAGTATCATTTCGATCAGGTTCATGGTGGATTTTTAAATCAAATCCGAAGCCATTTCCCAGACTTGTCACCCAATGAACAAAAGTTATGTGCATTTCTTCGACTCAATCTAAGCACCAAAGAAATCGCTAATCTACTGGGCATTTCCCTTAGAGGAGTAGAGGTCGCAAGGTACCGTTTACGCAAAAAATTGGATTTGGTAAAAGGTCAAAACCTGGCCAAGTTTATATTGGACTACCAGGCCAAATAAAACTCCCAAGAGGTAACTACCGTCTATTTCTTATTGCCACATTTTACCTATATCTAGGCCAAATCTCTTAAAATATGGTGGCGTCCACTAATGTTTTATTACCAGATGATTGCATCACTCTCCTACCCTCTTGGCACTCTTATGCTTTCGACCAGACTCTGTACTCGTTCCGGCGGAGGTGGTGTCACATGACAGACGATCAGTGAGACAACAAAATTGAACATCATGCCTAACGTCCCGATTCCCTCTGGCGATATCCCAAACCAATATTGATCAGAAGTTCCACCGCCATATTTAAAAAATAAAATATAACTGGCCGTAAATATTAATCCGACCAGCATACCTGAAATTGCTCCCTGCATATTCATGCGCTTATAAAAAATACCCAAAACAATGGCAGGGAAAAATGAGGCAGCAGCCAAGCCAAACGCAAAGGCCACCACTTGTGCCACAAAGCCCGGTGGATTTATTCCTGCATATCCTGCAATAATTACGGCTACAGCAATGGCAATCCGCGCAGCTTTTAATTCACCTTTATCGCTAATATTCGGCCGCAACCATTTTTTCAATAAATCATGGGAAATCGACGTGCTGATCACAAGCAATAGACCTGCGGCTGTCGACAATGCGGCAGCAAGTCCCCCTGCAACAACCAGTGCAACAACCCAGTTGGGCAAATTGGCAATCGAGGGATTAGCCAGGACCATAATGTCGCGGTCAACACTGAGCTCACTGCCCTTCCATCCCCGCTCCTGCTCCATTCTCTGTGCAAAGGCAATGTTCTCGTCATTGTAGTACTGCACTCTTCCATCGCCGTTTTTGTCATCAAATCCCAGCAAGCCGGTTTTTTCCCAGTTGCCAAACCATGCCGGTAAATCTTCATATTCCCTGTTCTGTACCGTCTGAATTAGATTGGTGCGCGCAAAGGCTCCTATGGCTGGAGCGGTGGTGTATAAAATCGCTATAAACAACAAAGCCCATCCCGCCGATCTCCTGGCATCAGATACTTTGGGAACAGTAAAAAAGCGAACTATAACATGAGGTAATCCCGCAGTACCCAACATTAAGGCTGCAGTGACAAAAAATAAATCCGTTTTTCCCTTATGAGAAGTTGTGTACTCATGAAATCCAAGATCGACCAGCACTTGATCGAGCTTGTCGAGCAGGTAAGTTCCATCTTCCAAGGTACCTCCCAGGCCTATCTGCGGTATAGGATTGCCTACCATGAGAATCGAGATAAAAATAGCAGGTACAAGGTAGGCTATGATCAATACACAGTATTGTGCCACTTGCGTGTATGTAATGCCCTTCATCCCCCCCAGCACTGCGTAAAAAAACACGATGGCAACGCCAATTGCAACTCCCCACTTGAATGGTATATTTAAAAATCCGGCAAAGGCTACGCCTACTCCCTTCATTTGTCCAACCACATAAGTAAATGAGACAAACAAGGCACAAACCACCGCCACAACTCTTGCCACCTGAGAATAATACCGTTCTCCGATAAAATCAGGGACTGTATATTTGCCGAATTTTCGCAAGTACGGTGCCAGCAACAAAGCAAGTAAGACATATCCTCCCGTCCATCCCATCAGGTATTGTGCACCTTGATATCCCATAAAAGAAATCAAGCCCGCCATTGAGAGAAAAGATGCAGCAGACATCCAATCGGCAGCGGTTGCCATCCCATTTGTCAGAGGATGGACTCCCTTCCCTGCGACATAAAACTCGGATGTGGACGACGCTCTAGACCAGATAGCGATACCGATGTAGATCGCAAAGGTGATACCTACAATGATAAATGTCCAGGTTTGTAATGCCATGTTTCGATTCTACGAGTTAATGCTTATTGAAATGCTCAGTCGTGAACATCAAATTTGCGATCCAGTCTGTTCATCAGAATCACATATATATAGATGAGGATGACGAAGACATAAATTGATCCCTGCTGGGCAAACCAAAATCCGAGTTTAAAGCCTCCGATCCGGATTTCATTGAGTTGATCGGCCCAAATCACACCGGCACCGAACGAAACGATAAACCAAATAAATAAGAGAATGGTGAGGTATTTTAAGTTAGTTTTCCAGTAGCGAGTACGTCCATCTTCATTCATGTCCTGATTGGTTTTTAGTTTTTCAGATGGGGCTTCTAAAGATAATAGATTTTGAATCAGTTGTTCTTTACCACATAGCTTACCTGCAGGTATGGGGTTCTACGAGCGTTTTTGGCTATACCCACATTGTCACACCTGTTGGCACGAAGGTCTTTCAACCATTTGATACCTGCATAGCGTACCTAACCGCACGTCAGAAACGCAGGATCTTCTCCATCTTTTTTTCTTTGACATACCAGTGCACAATTCGTTGTGCGTCCCTAGTCCCTTCCACTGGCCTTACAGCATCCTTGAGCGAATCAGTGCTCGTAAATACCGTACCTGAATCGATATAACCATAGCCCCTAACCTGGCCTTTTTCAACCATTACTACAGATCTTTCCTCAGATTCCCTTCCGGCATCGATCACGAAAAAATTGTCCTTTACCACTCTTTGTAAATACTTTATTGCCTTAAGTGCCCTTTTATTATACTCCTTGACCGATTCCTCTCCAATGCAGGCACCCAGGCATTCCCCAACTTTGTAATTAAAGCAATGACCTACTCCCGTCTTGTCGCCACATCGATGGTGACAGAGTTGGAACTCCTCGACGAGCCCCGTCAGGTGGCCCTTGGCATATGCCAGTTTGGGATATTCCCGAATGATTTCGTATCCATCCGGTGTATTCTTCTTGATCTTTTCTGCAATGAGGTGGATATATCCGTCTGTATTGTAAAAGTAATAGAGTGCAAATGGACATAGTTTACGGCGCAGTTGCCTGTTTATTTCTGGCTGAAGCCGCTTAATTTCCTGCTCTTCCAAAATCAGGGCGACTAACTCGCTGCCCGTGAGCTCAAAGGTAATATCACAAACTCTCTGCGCAAGTTTATTTGCCTTAGCGGTATTTTTTGCAAAATGTTGCATGATTCTCTTCTTAATATTGATGCTCTTTCCCACATAGATTACGTCGTGATCCCGGTTGTGCAGATAATAGACCCCGCAAGATTCAGGTAAGCTGTGCAGAGTCTCCAGAGAAATGGATGCTGGGAGACGGGACGCCTTTATTCCGTAGTTGATTATCTCATCGATGGCATCACTCGCTCCTAAAGATATCAATCGCTCAAAAACCTTTGAAGTAGCTAAAACATCTGACATTGCACGGTGACGGTCTGTCACATGTATTTTATGGTACTGACATAGGGCATCCAGACTATGTCTTCTTAAATGAGGAGTGAGCATCCTGCTAAGTCGCACTGTGCATAACTGCTTCCGGTTGTAGCCATAACCCAGGCTCTCAAAAGCTTTCTTGATAAAAGTGTAATCAAATCGCACATTGTGCGCAACAAAAATGCAACCTTCAGTATACTCCACGATTTGCCTCGCAATCTCATAAAAGTATGGAGCTTCGCGAAGCATCTCATTTGTAATCCCCGTGAGCATCGTGGTCTGCTTTGAGATGGATCGACCCGGGTTGATCAAGGATTCGAACTGGTCAATAATCTGGTTTCCATCATGGACAGCCACAGCGATTTCGATAATTTTATCCCTTTTTAGGAGTCCTCCGCTCGTTTCTATATCTACAATAGCGTATTTTCGGTCCATGATACGCTGAAATTAAATAAATTTATCATGTATTACAGGTTGTTAATCACTTTTTTACTCGCCATATTGGGCATCGACTGCCAGTCTACCGACTCAACTCAACAACTCGCTGATACTCAAGATGCAGTGAGGACTGATTCTGTTTCCACTTCACTAGGTCCCAAGCCCGGAGCTCACCGGACGGAGATGTACTTACCATTAATCTCTGGAAAAAAAGTATCCATGGTTGTTAATCACACTTCTATGATCGGATCCGTACATTCGGTAGATAGTCTCCAGAGACGTGGTGTCCACATCTCCTCAATCTTTGCACCTGAACACGGTTTTCGGGGAGAGGCAGATGCCGGTGCTCATATAAAGGACGCTGTCGACAAGACCACAGGTATACCTGTTATCTCTCTGTACGGTGAGAAAAGAAAGCCATCAGCGGAGGATCTTGCATCCGTAGATGTCATCATTTTTGACATTCAGGATGTCGGGGCGCGTTTTTACACCTATATTTCCACACTTCACTATGTGATGGAGGCTTGTGCAGAGCAATCTAAGCCATTGATCGTGCTGGACAGACCGAATCCCAATGGGCATTACGTGGATGGTCCGGTCAGGGAGTCTTCTTTCAAATCCTTTGTTGGAATGCATCCAGTGCCCGTTGTTTATGGAATGACAATCGGCGAATATGCACAAATGATCAATGGTGAAGGCTGGTTGCAGTACGGATCCGTGGATGACCTGAAAATCATACCCTGCCTCAATTACGACCACTCCACACCCTATGAGCTGCCCATTGCACCCTCGCCAAATCTGCCCAACTACCGCAGTGTTCTTCTTTACCCTTCTCTGTGCTTTTTTGAGGGAACACCTGTGAGCATTGGTAGAGGGACCGATACGCAGTTTCAGGTGATCGGACACCCAGCAATAGCTGCGCAGGAATATTCATTTACACCAAAATCGATGTTTGGAGCAGCACATCCCAAGCTCGAAGATCAACTTTGTTATGGAGTAAATCTTCAAACCGTTGACCCCAAGCAAATTATCCTGGAAAAGGGCCTCAATCTCAGCTACCTAATCGAATTTTATGAGAGATTTCCTGACAAAGAAGCGTTTTTCAATAAAAGTGGTTGGTTTGATAAACTCGCTGGCACAACAGCCTTAAGGAAGCAAATTGAGGATGGGGAGTCAGTAGCTGACATCAAAGCTTCCTGGCAGAAAGAGATAGCCGAGTTCAGGCAAATAAGGGCGGAATATTTGCTTTACGACTGAAAATACTAGGGAAATTGAAAAGACCCATTGGAGGCACAATGATTCTTCAATGGGTCTTCTATTTTATAGTTTTACCGGCGTTTATTATTTGCCAGGTTTACATAATCCCTGACGAGATCATTGGGAACAGTGATCGCCAAATTGTATTGGCGCATCTTCCACTTTCCATCCGAATGCTTTTCCATAATGCCGGTACCCCGGCATGTACCCATCCAGGTATCCAACAATTCGCTAAACCACGCTACATCTCCCTCCTTCGAGAACTCAACTTTGCGATCTCGAGGTTTAAAATCAAATCCCTGACCTTTATCAAAAAAGGGCTTGGTAAATCGATAAAATTCATCTTTTGTCCAGTTTTCAGTGGGGTCTGTGCCGAGGTAGACACCATTGTCGGCCATTAGATCAAAATACTCAGAGGCATTATTCTTGGCGGCAGCCATGTGCCAGCCATCCAGCAATTGATTAATCCTTCCAGCCTTGCCTCCTGCTACACAGTTTTCACGCTGGGTATCGGTGATTTGTATTATTCTCCATCCATAGTTGCTTTTGCCGAGCTGAAAAGCATCCACTCCGCAGTGGTGCAACTGATTGTTGAAAAAGAAATCATATTCCACCCATGCAGTTGCGAGTCGATCATCGATTCTGATTTCCAAATCATTCATCCGCTCTTCTAAAGACCCACGGGCACTTTCTCCAATCATCTTACTAAATTGATCTACCGTCAATGAAGTCAGGTTCCCATTGGCTTCAACGCTATTGAGCCTTCCCTCCGGTGCAAAATATCTCTTGATTGCAGCGGCATCACTTCTGTTCATTGCCTGAAAGAGATTTTTAATGACTTGGGCAACAGCAGCTTCTTCTCCGCTGAGGTCTGCCGCAGGATTGTTAGTGGCAGGTGTCGTAGATCTGGAGTTATCATTAGAATCCGGAATATAAGTACCGTCATCCTTCTTTTTTTGGTAGGGACTATTGATTTTAATTTGACCGTATGCGGCCATGGGCACGATCAATACGATCAGCCAAACAAAAAGATTCTTCATGTCTTTGATTTTGATATTAAAGTCTGTTAAAAATTGTCAGCAATGATTGGTTTCCTTGGTATGACACTAGGCTATACATCATTATGTCGGGAATGGTCAAGAAAGTTTCGATAAAATATAGATATTTTTGTTGTGTAAAGATAACATGAAAACGATGGGTAAATATTTAATAGGGCTTTTCAGTCTTGTGATCGTCATCGCTTGCAAAAATAGCTCATCGAACGGTGTTCCACTGTCCACCCAGATCTCAATGTATGAGAACAAGCTGGCAGAGCATCCTTCCCAGGGTGTACTCGATACCTTAAAGGACCTGTACGTAGAAGCGATAGACAGTGCCACGGGTGAATTGAAACTTGATTTTATATGGAAAGCGGCCGAGACCGCCAGGGCAGCTAAAGACTTTCCCACTGCTGAGAGACTCTTTATGCAACTCTATACTGACCACCGAGACTCCGATTGGGCATCCAAGGCGCTGTTTCTGCATGCTTTTATGTGTGATGAGGATTTGAGTCAATATGACAGAGCTAAATCCCTTTATACTCAATTTATTGAACAATTTCCCAATTCTGATTTTCATGACGATGCACAGTTTCTGTTGGATAATCTTGGAAAATCTGATGAAGAAATGTTGGAAATACTAAACAAGGCGAGTCAGGAGCAAAAGCAGAATTAGTCCGAAAAAATCTCATTCTTGTCGAATGTGAGGAACGATGCTCCCGTCCAAGGCATTGAAATGGCAAGCAATTAAAGATCTTCATGTTAGGAAGAGTAAAAAAATGGTTGGGTATTGAGGGAGTTAAGGTAGAGCTTCAAATACCCCAGCTCATCAGGAAAAATGAAGGGATTATTAAGGGCACCGTGCTATTTTCTTCGATGAATGACCAGACAGTGACATCTCTTCATTTTAAGCTAATTGAAAAGTACATCCGGGGCAGACGTAAATCGAGGCAGACAGACGAGTACGTTCTGAATGAAAAGGAAGTGCAAGTCTTATTGGAGATCCCAGCTTCTGAGACCATCGAATATCCATTTGAATTGCCATTTGAGGTCATACAGTCTCAGATGGATTCTTTGGAAAGAAAAAATTTTTTACTCAGGGGCCTCGTCAAAGCGGCCAAAGCAATCAAGGCTGTCAGATCTGAATATCGATTGGAAATCGAAGCCGATGTCATAGGCACTGCACTCAATCCTTTTGATAGAAAAATCATTGAATTGGAATAGGCACATCTCAAAGCGATAACTCGCAATTGTCTCCATGTACTACACTACTTAACAAACCGCCTCATCCAACATTCACCCAGAGGTTTTTTCCAACTGGATTGCAGTTCCTCTTTTGTCCGGATCAGATTATCAAAAACCAAGGTGCTTTCATTGATTTCACCTGATTGATACAATTCTGCAAAACGGTCTTTTGGGACGGTAATCACCTCGCCATCTTTTTCGTACGAAAAGGTAAACCTGTCAAAAAGGTCTAATTTGTATTTCTGCTCCAAAGATTTAATAAAAAGGACTGAAGAGTCGATGGAGCATCCACTGACTTTATTAAAATCTTCATCAACGACCAGTACTAAAAACCTATTATGGTAGATATCTGCCCAGGCAAGTAGGGGATCCTGATGTGCAGTCCAATTGGAAATAAAGTCATTGAGATCTTTTTTCAAAGAAACTTCGACACCCTCTGATATCGGATTTGCACTTTGGTAAATCCAAATTCTTGAAAGGGCGCTCAATTTTTCAAAATCAACTCTCATCTGTTTGCATATTTTGAATTATCAACTCCGAAATATCATAGGCGACTACATCTTCATTCCTTTCCTTTGCTTTGAGCCCGTCAGAGATCATCGTCAAACAAAAAGGACAGTTCAATGCCACTACTTCCGGTTTGGTCTCGAGTATTTCTTCCGTGCGTTCGATATTTATTCTTTTTTCACCGGGTTCATCTTCCTTAAACATCTGTGCACCCCCTGCACCGCAACATAATCCTTTTTCCTTACACCTTGTCATTTCGACAAGCTCTACATTTAGTTTTTCCAGGATTTCTCTGGGAGCTTCATAAATTCCATTTGCCCTCCCCAAATAGCAGGAATCATGATAAGTCGTTCTTTTTCTTTTTCGGTCTGCATTCTTAACTTTTAATTTTCCGCTGGCCAATAAATGATTTAAAAATTCCGTGTGATGAATGACTTCATATTCTCCCCCCAGTTCGGGATACTCATTTTTTAATACATTGAAACAATGGGGACATGTTGTGACAATTTTCCTGACATGGTAAGTATTTAAAGTCTGGATATTTTGAAGAGCAAGCATCTGAAATACAAACTCGTTTCCGGCTCTCCGCGCAGGATCTCCGGTGCATTGTTCTTCTTTACCGAGTATGGCAAAGGACACCCCGCAGGAGGTCAATATCTCAGCAAAGGCCCGCGTCACTTTTTGTGCCCGGGGATCAAAGCTGCCGGCACATCCCACCCAAAACAAAATTTCAGGTGTCTCGTTTGCATTTACGTCTGATAGTTTCTTTACTTCCATCTATTCTATTATCCTCATTCTCCCAACCAGGCATCGCGTTCAGTGCTGACCTGCCACACGGAGCCACTATTTTCCAGGCTCGTAAACATCGGCACCCAATCAGCTGGTCCCTGTCCCTCCGTCAATATTTTGTAACGCCTCATTTCCAAAATAATTTCCAATGGATTGATCAAAACAGGACAAGCCTCTACACAAGCATTGCAGCTAGTGCATGCAAAAAGCTCTTCGTCAGAGATCCGGGTAAAGAGAGAATCTCCATCATCAAAATTACCTGTGGAGAGTTTAACAGCTGTGTCTGTCGTCTCCTTCATATAGGCGGAATCACCAGAGTCGATTTTTCGGCCTATATCTTCCATGCGATCTCTCACATCCATCATTATCTTCCTTGGTGAAAGCTTTTTTCCTGTCTGGTTTGCAGGACACTCGTCGGTGCAACGACCACACTCCGTACAGGTATAAGCTTCGAGTAGATTTTTCCATGTCAAATCGAAAACATCCTTTGCCCCAAACTCGGGAATCTCTTCAGTAGAACTGTTCGCATCGGCTAACCCCATCATAGATTTCACCTCATTCATGATGGCGGGCATATTGCTGATCTTTCCACGTGCCGAGTTACGAGAAAAATAAGTGTTTGGAAATGCAAATAAAATATGCAAATGTTTGGAAATGGGGAGATAGAGGAAAAATCCAAAGACCACCAGAATGTGGAGCCACCACCCACACCTTTCAATGAGCATTAACGTATGCTCTCCTAAACCTCCAAATAGCAATGGTCCAAGACTTTGACTGAGTGCAAGCACTCCAGTATCCGGATAATGCAAGGGATCTATTCTCTGCAGCAAAATATCAGCACCATTCATGGAAAATATCCCAATGATTAAAAGTATTTCTCCAATCAAAATCAAATTAGCATCTTTCTTTGGCCAGCCAGACATTTCGGACTTTTCAAATCGGCCAAGCCGTATGACGTTTCGTCTCCAAAGAAAAATGAGCGTGGCTACCAATGCGAGGACTGAAAGGAATTCAATGGAATTTATAATCAAGGTGTAGACAGAACCCAATGATGAAGCGAAAGACCTATGTTTACCGGTGAGACCATCGATTATGATTTCAACAAGCTCGATCTGCGTGAATAAGAACGCCACATAGATAAACAAGTGCAAAACTGCTGGAATGAGTCTCTTGAACATTTTTTTTTGACCGAAAGCGACTAGCAACATCGTCCGGAGATTGCCAGCATGGGATCCATCCTCAGGCCAGGTTTTTCCCAGACGGATGTTTCTGATCAGCCTACCATATAATTTGAAAGCTAAATAGCCTACAGCAATGAGTAAGACGAGAAATAAAATTTGTTGGATGCCCATCCGGTCTAAAATCTAAAAAGACTACCTTTGGAAGCCCAAATCATTCGGACTCACGCATTTATCGACGATGAAAGTACTAAACCAAAGTCAGATCAAGCAAAAAATACGGCGTCTGTCTTTCGAGATTTTAGAAAATAATTATTCGGAGAAACAGATTTTCCTTGCGGGCATAAACAACAATGGGCTTCATTTTGCGAAATTGCTGATTAAGGAGCTCCGGAAGATTTCAGAGATTGATTTTATACTGGTCAATGTCACCTTGAATCCCGCCGATCCCCTGGCAAAGGAAATTGAGATCGATATTCCGCTGAAAAAGTTGAAGAATAAATGTGTGATTATAGTGGATGACGTGGCCAACACCGGACGAACGATATACTTCGCCATGAAACCGCTACTGGAGATAGTACCCAAGAAAGTTGAAGTTGCTGTACTTGTAGATCGCACGCACAAAGCCTTTCCGGTAAAAGTGGATTATGTCGGCTTATCCCTTGCAACCACCCTGAAAGACAATATAGAAGTAAGTCTCAAGAAAGCAAGAGCAATGCAGGTGACTTTGGACTGAGTTTAACCGGCAGCAACCAGCAAACCTTCTTCTTCCAGTTGCTCCAGTTTTTCATGCGCTGATCGATATCCCAACTCGTAGATTTCCTTCGATTTGCCAAAATTAAAAATGTGATACTTGTGCAATCCTGATGGCTCTATGATCATATCGCATGCATCGTAATTAAGTCGTGACCGGTACCATAGACTTATTTCAAAAACTCTGGCAAGTATGCTCTTCAGTCCACTCAGCTCGTTGTTGGATTTTTCAACCTTAGTAACCACATTACTCGCAATCAAAAATTCACAATGGCTTCTGATTGGGTCTGCCGGCATGTTGTTCATCACGCCTCCGTCCACATAAAATTGACCATCTATTTCGATGGGCTGGAAGATACCCGGTACCGCCGATGAAGCAAGTACGATATCGTGCAAGGGGCCGCTGTCAAAGATTTCATGCTTACCCGAATTGAGATTAGTGACACCCACATGAAACGGCTTTAACAGGCATTCAAAATTATTTTGTGGAATAAGCTCCAGCAGTTGTTTGCGCACATAGTTTTGACTCGTCAGTCCTTTGCGTGGAACGACCAACCTAAACATCTTGTAAAGATTACTCTTGTTCGCAATTTCTCTGATTTCGGATGGTGCATAACCATAAGCATACAATGATCCGATGATGGCACCCGCAGAAGTTCCACAGATCACATCCGGAGCCATACCTCTTTCCTCCAGAGCCTGAAGGACTCCAATGTGGGCAAACCCCCTTGCTCCTCCTCCGGATAATGTGATACCAAACTTGTGAGATGTATTCATACCTAATTAAGTTTTGAAGAATGTGTTTATATTACCAACGATGCAAACAACAAATCCATTTCCCGAGAAGGCCAACAATGCAAATATCACATCAATTAGGCCTTTTTATTGCCATCAACTCAAGGTCATTACATATTGAATATTACTATGCAAAATCTACTCTAATCGACACTAAATAGGAAAGAATCCTGACAACAGTTTAGTATTTTTGTCATGTGTTAAGCACTGAGATTTAGATCCTGCAATCTTAACATAGATTTAATTTTCTATTCATGCTCCATACACAAATGAGATAGACTTTTGACTCCCATTTATTACTAATTTAAACTACCTATTTTATGAAAAAGATTCTATTGTCTAGCTTTCTACTGCTAGCATTTTGTCATCTCACATTTGGGCAACGCTCAATCACAGGTATGATATTAGATGCTGATTCACAAGAAGGTCTATTTGGGGCTTCTATCTTAATTGCCGGTACGACAAAGGGTACAATTACTGATTTCGATGGTTCCTTTGTCCTATCCGATGTTGAGCCGGGAGCTCATACGCTCGTGATATCTTATTTGGGTTATCAGACTATGGAGACAGCTGTTGATGTTACCTCCTCCGATGTGGAAGTTGGGACGCTGTCTTTGGCTGCAGATGCCATTGGCCTCCAGGAGGTGAGTGTGGTGGCCAATTTGGCCGTAGATCGACGTACTCCTGTCGCGGTCACCACAATAAAAGGTGCCGAGATCGAAGCTAAAGTTGGAAACCAGGAGTATCCGGAGATTTTGAGAAAAACGCCGTCAATCTATGTCACCAAGCAAGGTGGTGGATTTGGGGACTCCCGAATAAATGTACGCGGGTTTAATCAGCGCAATACTGCGGTCATGATCAACGGAATTCCAGTAAATGATATGGAAAATGGATGGGTCTATTGGTCCAATTGGGCCGGTCTCTCTGATGTGACCAGCAATATGCAGGTGCAAAGAGGTCTTGGCGCATCAAAATTGGCTGTAGCATCGGTGGGAGGGTCGATCAATATCGTAACCAATGCAGCACTGATGGAACAAGGCGGCACGGCAAGCGTCAGCCTGGGAAATGATAATTATACGAAATACGCATTGGCCTATAATACTGGTTTGGGCGACAATGGTTGGGCTTTTTCACTGCAGGGTACACACACGCGTGGTGATGGATATGTAGATGGGACGATGTTCAGAGCATGGTCATACTTTGCATCGGTCACCAAGCAATTTAATGACAATAATATGCTATCCCTTACTGTGCTTGGAGCACCCCAGTGGCACCATCAGCGCCTCATGCCCGGGGGCTTTGACCGCATCAGCTTGAGGACCTTTGTAGATCCGGATAATACGGGTGAAGCTGCAACTGATTTGGGCCGAAGATGGAACTGGACCTGGGGTGAGCTCAATGGTGAGGAATTTAACTGGCGTCGCAACTTCTATCACAAGCCAAAGGCATTTCTCAATCACTATCTTACCATTTCTCCAAATACCGATTTGAAGACCTCTGCATACGTCTCACTGGGACGCGGTGGCGGTACTGGACCACGGGGAAGAATAAATGGACCCAATACAGACCGTTTTTTCCGGGGGCGTATTTTTGACAGTTTCTCCGGTTTAGGCATTGGGACTCATGATGCCAATGGTCAGGTGCGATGGGATGATATCATTCGGTTTAACCAGGGAGCTTTTATTGAAGATGACTGGGGCCAGAAAGAGGCTAATGAAGACGGTCAATATGCCGGTCAGTTTACTTCGACCAGCTCCGGAAACGGATTCATTCGACGTGCCTCCATGAACTCGCACAACTGGTTTGGGGTATTATCAACACTCACAACCAAATTAGACTCTGATTGGAATATTGTTGCAGGTCTCGATGCCAGGAGGTACAAGGGTATCCACTATCGCCGACTGGAAAATTTACTGGGCAACGCAGCTTATCTATCCAGAGCTGATGACAACAATCCTACAAATCTTATCAATAATGAATCCCCTGCAGATTTTGGTAATTTTTCTGATCCCAGTTATAAAAATGAAAATAACGTACTCAATTATTGGAATGACGGCCTCGTAAACTGGATCGGTTTATTTACGCAGCTGGAGTATGCCACTCCCACCCTATCCGCATTTGTATCATTGTCCGGATCAAATCAGGGATTTAAACGCATTGATTATTTTAATTATTTGGACAATGATCCTCAGCGCGAATCAGATTGGGAAAATTTTCTTGGAGGCACGGTCAAAGCTGGAGCCAATTACAATATTGACGAACAGCACAATGTCTTTCTAAATGGAGGCTATTATTCCAAGCAGCCGATTTTTGACAATGTATTTATCAATTTTGTAAATGAAGTAAATGAGAATGTCAAAAATCAATCCGTAACAGCGATCGAAATGGGCTATGGATACCGGAGCAAGAGCTTTAATACAAAAGTCAATTTGTATTCCACAGTATGGGGTAATAGGCAGTTTGACAGAAGCATCGAAAACGCCAACGACGAGGATGTCCTTTTCCAGTTTGAAGGCGTGTCACAAAGCCATATTGGTCTGGAACTGGAAGCGGACTACAGAGTATCGAGGGCACTTGGATTTACAGGAATGCTTTCGATTGGTGACTGGAAGTACAAAAACAATTTCACCGCCAGGGGACAAAATATCGATACACAACAACCCGAGGGAGAGGCGACATTTTATGCAGAAGGACTAAAGGTCGGAGACGCCGCACAAACGACCTTCAGTATCGGTCTCAACGCTGAATTGACAAGGGGACTCAGGTTTTATGCAGACTATTACCTGGCGGATAATCTCTATGCGGATTATGATTTACTCGACGCTCAGTTTTATTCTCCGGGAGGTAAAGTAGTTAAGCTTCCTGCCTATTCTCTCGTAGATGCAGGACTTTCATATGGATTTACCTTGGGTGAAACTGATGCTTCCCTGAGATTTAATATGAATAATGTTTTGGATACAGAATATGTCTCTGAGTTAGAAACCAATATCATAGACGATCCTTCGACATCCAAAGATGAGTTTTACAATAATCGCGGAATCTGGGGATTCGGCCGGACCTGGAATGCTGGATTAAAGATTTTCTTCTGAGACAAAGAAATTATTATTAAAAAAATCCGGTGAACTGAATTTCACCGGATTTTTTTTGGGCTTGATCATACCTATCAGAAAGCTGCATTAGTATCAAGTTTGGAATGATCGATTACTTTTTACCGTAAACTCGCGCAAATAAGCTTAGTGCTCCAATTGAAAAAGAATAATAAATTCAAGTAAGCCAAAGATAGAGCCTTAAAACAACTGGAAAATCAATGGTAAAAAACCGGACTTATGTCAATATCTCGCTCCTTCCAATGGTGTAAACACCTCCGCCATCATGCACCGTGCACTGCCTCCCCCAAAATGTTCGATTGTATCAAGTGGTGCAGCTAGGATTTTTCCGTGCTTTTCCAGGTCTGTCAACTGTCCGGGATCCAGGGATTTCCTGGCTTGAGCTGACATAATCAGAAGTCGATCTCCATAATGATTGCATACCTGAAGCATGTTTCCTGCAAAGGAATGCATTTGGTCCAGTGTAATCTCAATAATTTCCTTTTGAGTCTCCATAAGGGAGTCAACCACTCTCTTTCTCTCCGCAGGATTGCGGATCGCCTCAAGGCAAATTACCGCGAAAGATTCTCCTATGCTCATCATCACATTAGTGTGATAGACAGGTATATCCTTTTTGTCCTGAGCTACAAAAACCAATCTCCGATATTCGGTGAGTGCGCAAAATTTGTCGAGAATTTTTGGATCTGTCCGGATACTCAAACAGGCATATACGATCTGGTTTTCACGATCCAACATCATGCTACCGGTACCCTCCAAATACTGAGATTTTTCCTCGTAGTGCTCCAGGGAATACCTGCGTTTAAATCCATATTTCTCAATCAACAGGGAAAGAATATCATCCCTCCTCTCAAGACGCCTCACTAGCGACTGCATCGGATAAGTTATGACCGCACTGTTCCTGTGAAATGAAACCCAATTATTGGGAAATACTGCATCGGTCTTGAGTGGTTTTTGCGTGTCTTCCACCACGACCACTTCGACGTTGTTGTCTTCCAACATTTTCACAAAGCCATCAAATTCCTTTACTGCTAGCTCCGCAATCTTAGATGGTTTAAGATCGGAGTCATCTGATTGGAACGCATTGTTCTCCGCTGTCTCGGCATTAAATCCAAAGTTGGCTGGACGAATCATTAATACAGTATCAGAACATTGTAAGCTTCTTATCAAAGCAATTGCCTTTTGATTTACTACCTCGCAAATATAGGAACTGACAAAAGACTTCGAACATATATAACCTTTTTCTCCCCTCTTCGCTCATTCAGAGCCCGTGCTCAACCGGCAATCAAGTTTGCTCCTCAATAAATGATTTGAGATAACTCAATGCCGCATTTCCCACCGCATCTCGGAGTGGAGACAACGAAAAAAGCTCCCATAGGCCGTGCACAGGTATCGCATGAACCTGCAAATCTTCGGTCTCATCGGGGCTCACATCTGCTACCTTATGCGCATTTCGGGCAAGGAAATGTGTGCATCGATTAGTCAGATAAGCGGGATTTATCCAGGACGATCCCAGGTTATACCAATTGTCGCTCTCGTATCCTGTCTCCTCCCTCAACTCCCTTTGTGCAGCCTCCAGTTCTGATTCTCCCGGATCGATGATTCCGGCCGGAAGCTCGACGAGTGGTCTATTTAATCCAAATCGGAATTGCTCGACGAGAATCCACTCGCCACGATCATTGATGGCAATCACATTAATGGTATCCCTGGCATTCAGCACCAGCGCATCCATCTGCATCTGGTTACGTGGATTTTCCATTGTCCTGATTTCAACATCAAACAAAGGCAGATCCGCACCTTTCTCTGACTTTATTAGCCTCCATGGCTTTGTCCTTAATTCTTGATTTCTCATTTCATACAAAGATCGATATTAATCAAAGAAGCAAGACATGTGGCGCTAGATCAAAAATCAAACATCATCTGTGGAGAACGATACCTGTCAAAAAGTTCAGTGTTTAGTGGAATTTTCCGCTTCGCCTCGGGCATATACTGCCTCACCGCCAGCTTAAACTGGTCCTTAATCATCTGGGCAATTTTGCCCTCCCCCGTCAGTCTTTTTCCAAAGCGACTATCCCCGGCTCTCCCCCCATGACATGATTTGATCTGATTCATCACCTTAGCCCGACGCTCAGGTAAATGATGTGTCAACCAATCCTCAAAAATCGGCTCCACATCGCCATTTAATCTAGCTATTGTCATTCCAGCACCTGTAGCACCCATAATTGCAGACATTCTGATAATTTCAACGATTTCGTGGTTGTTTATTCCAGGGATGATAGGTGCCACCATAATTGACACGGGAATGCCACTCTCCGCCAAAGCAGCAATTGCTTTAAAGCGTTTCCCGATGGTCGTTGTCCGGGGCTCTAATTGCTGTCGTAGCTTATCATCGGTTGTCGTGATAGAGAAAATCACTTTCACGAGATTATCCTTTGCCAGTTCCCGGAGTAGATCGGTATCCCGCAGCAAAAGTGCATTCTTGGTTATAATGCCCACCGGATGCTTAAATTCTAAGAATACTTCGAGGAGAGCACGAGTAATCTTAAACTTTTCTTCAGCTGGTTGATAGCAATCTGTGTTGCCGGATAACACAATAGGTACTGCCCGCCAATTCTTCTTGCAGAGAAAACGCCGGAGAAGAACGGGTGCGTTTTTTTTAACTAAGATCCTGGACTCGAATTCCAGCCCGGCACTATATCCCCAAAAAGGATGGGTGTTCCGGGCATAACAGTATGCGCATCCATGCTCACAGCCCTGGTAGGGATTGATCGAATAGTCCATGTTGACGTCGGGGCTGAATACCTTGTTTACGATTGTTTTGGGGTGCACCTCAATGTACTGTGTCTTCGACCATCTCTTTTCCTCGATTTGCTCCTTATCCGGATGCACATCTGATCTCAAATAGGGACTGAACGGATCAGGTGTATTGATCTGCGCCCCCCTTCCCTTTACACTCATTGGGACATTCATGACTAATTTTTCGTCTAATAAACGACGAAATATTCGTCTAAACTAAAATATTTATATTTTTCTACAGACAAATCATTTATATTTGAAGTATTCTTAATATATACTTAGACTAAAAGGGGCCTACACACTAATCATTTTGGTTATTCCGTTGTTCTATGATAGTTGGATTCTGTTCGGATAGATTCCTGGCAGTAGACTTGTTGACAATAAAAATTCAGTTTGAAAAATATGGCGAAACGCAGACACATTCTCAGAAATCTTGCAATTCTCTTTATGTCCATTGGTCTTTTGTCTTCTTGCGGGGAGACGGACAAAGGAACAGCCCTCAAGGGTAAAGTGGCTGATGCTCAGGATCTGCAATTATTTTTTGATGCGATCACTTTAAAGAAAACTCAGGTAATTGCCAAGGTTCCACTTGCAGGAGATGGTTCGTTTAGAATAGACTTTCAAAATCCCCTAAAGCCCGGGATCTACAGAATCCGGGTTGGTACCCAGCAGGCGTTTTTCTTCCTTGATGGAAGAGAAAAAACAATGGAAATCAACACCTCTTTAAACCAGATTGGGACATATGATTTTGAAATCGAGGGAGCGGATGAGGGTACAGAAATGATAGCAAATCTCAGAAAGATCAGGAATAGAGAGATCAGTTCCGATGAAGCAGTTAAGCTGATCAAAGAAAGTGACCCGATCGCGGGAATGCATTATTTGCTAACAACCGGTCTTAATCCTTCCATGGAAAATATCGGAACGATGAAAGGCGTGGCCAGTGGTCTAAAAGAAAAGTATCCGGATTCCGAATATACGGCTATGTTTGCGAGCGAAGTAACGAATATTGAAAAGCAACTGGCAAGGCAACAGGCGATGGAAAAGATTAAGGTGGGAGAGAAAGCTCCTGACATTGCCTTACCCAATCCAAACGGTGAAGTCATGAAACTATCGGACCTACGTGGACAGGTTGTATTGCTGGATTTTTGGGCGAGCTGGTGCGGCCCTTGCCGGAGGGCAAATCCACATGTCGTGAAGTCTTATAACAAATACAAAGACAAGGGATTTGCGGTCTTTAGTGTCTCACTCGATCGACCAGGGCAGGCCGAGAGGTGGAAGCAAGCGATAAAGCAGGATAAGCTCAATTGGCCATATCACGTCAGTGACCTGAAATATTGGAATTCCGAACCCGCAGCTGTATACGGAGTTCGTGGAATTCCAAAAACATTTTTAATAGACAAGGACGGGACAATTGCATCGACATCTGTGAGTCCTTATAGTCTGGACAATGAGCTTGAAAAACTGTTGTAGCTCAGCGTTTTCTTAATACTTGTAATTGAGCGAGTATCGCAGCGGTAGCCATTGCTGCATTGAGCGATTCGCAGGTGCTTTCTGATCCTCGTGGAATACCGACTGTTATTGCAGATTTTCCGGAAGGTTGCTGGCTGATTCCATGGCTTTCACTGCCAATGATGAGAATGAAGGGCGAGCGAATCTCAACATCTGGCATTGGCCTTCCCCCGGTTTCCGCCTGGATGATCTGTGCACCGGGTACAGCATCCTCAAGAGCCGGCAGTCCCATATATGAGATCGGCACATGTGCAATACTCCCCATAGATGCCTGTACGCACTTTGAGTTGAAACAGTCCACAGATCCGACCGAAAGGACTATATGATCTACACCAAACCAATGGGCTGTTCTGATAATGGTTCCAAGATTTCCGGGATCAGAAAGACCATCCAGATATAAGGTGAATCTGCTGTCTGCCAGTGGTGGGGAAAATGTCGGAAATTCGCAAACCAAAACGACCTGGTCCGGAGTTTTATAGTTACTTATTTGCTTAAGTTCTGTGGAACCAACGATAAATCGGGGAACCTGCAGAGCTCTGGCATGATTTTCTATCCACTCTTCAGTAGCAAAAACAGACTTTACGACAATGTTTTTTGAGCTTAATAATTCACTGGCCACTTTTCTGCCCTCTGATATAAAACATCGAGCCTTTAGTCTATTCTTTCTTAGTTTTAACGATCGTACAAACTTAATCTGACTCTTTGAAGCGCTTGTTATATCCATATTTGTTTCATCGTCATGACAAAGTTAAACAAAGCCTTTTCGATGCGAATTATTTGATCGCAAGTTGTTTTTTAATTCTCTTAGCTTCCGGATGTGGAACCGGAAAATACCTGCAGGAATCTGAAGAGATTTTAGTGAAAAACAGGATCGTTGTTGAAGACGAAAATCAAATTCCAGATCTTGCCCGCCTAAAGTATGAGCTGGAGTCCTTGATCGAACAAAAGCCAAATGACCGTACTTTATTTTTTTTCAAACCGAGGCTCTGGTTTTACTACCGGCAGCAGCAAAGGGGAGACACGACGGACTTTGATAAATTTGTGGAGGGTCGTTTGGCAGAACCACCCAGTCTTTATGACAGCTCATTGGCTCACCGCTCTGCTGATGCAATGTATCAACATCTTTTCAACAGTGGATACCTTACTGCCGAGGTGCGTTTTAGCGACGTTGTCAAAAACAAGAAGGCTTATGTCACCTATCATGTCAAGCCTAATCAATTATTCACGATCGAATCATTTGAGATATCTGCACCGGATTCGCTGGTTAATGACATACTGGTAAAACATGCTGACCAATCATTCCTCCAACCCGGGGAACCTGTCTCAAATGCCCTGCTGTATCGAGAAAAACAGAGAGTAATAACCGATCTGCACCGGAGGGGATTTGCCAATTTTACACAGGCAAATTTTAGTCAGCTTGAAGCCACAGATACCGCAGACGCTACAGTCAAAATGCAACTCAGACTCTTGCCTGGCACGTCGGGGACATTCAACCAAAAATACATTGGAAGTGTCCTGGTAAATAATCGATTTCCCGGCTGGAATTTTACAAAACCTACTCCGGAAGTGCTGGACCAGATTCATTTCTACAATTTCGGCACGAAAAACAAAATCAGGCCGGATGCGCTGCTCGACTACATCAAGCTGAGACCGGGAAAGCTTTTCATAAAGGAGGACCTCACCGCCACGCGCAGCCAGTTGCAACTTCCAGCAATAAGATATGCAGATATCAGATCCAAACCTCGTGAAGATAATCCCGATATCATTGACTTCGAAATAGACGTTTTGGCATCACGACGGTATGAAACAGATTTAGAATTTCAGATAAACCGGACGATCGTGGGCAGTGATCCGTTTATTGGCCTCGGTGCAAATGCGAGCCTGGTAAACAATAACTTTCTCGGGGGATCTGAACGCTTTTCCAATTCACTCGATATTAATTTTGAAGTAGATCCACAGTTTAGGAGCATTTTTAATGCGGCAAATTTTAAATTTTCTAACACGTTGGAGATCCCTCGCTATTCAGACTACCTCGGTATTTATAAGAGAATAAATCAATTCAATTGGCTCTCAGACGAGGCCTTTGACCGAATCCGAACAAATGGCACGACGATTATTGATTTGACCTATGAATATGTAGAACTTTTCGATTATTTTAAATACCATTCATTGACGGCCAACTACGGTCATCGGTCCACACTGAACACTTCCAGTACAAGGAGACGTATCCAGGTTATTCATCCCTCGATCACCTATTTTAGCTCCACCCTCAAGCAGCAGTTTCTCGGCCAATATGGCGAGGAGTCTTTTGCCCGGAAATCTTTTGAGCCTTATCTCCTCACCAGTCTGTTTTTCAATCGTATAAATTACACCCTGGAACAATTGCAAGGGATTGGCGGATATACGTCAGCATTTCTTGGCAGTTTTGAACTCAGTGGCACAGAAGTATATCTTGCTGATTTAATTTTCAATAATACGGACAAGCCGTTTTCTATTGGTGATTTAAAATTTGCACAATTTGCGAAACTCGAATTGGACGGAAGGTTGTATAAACAATTGAATAGCCAGCAGGCTCTGGCATTTAGAACAAATATCGGCATCGGCACTCCTTTCGGAAATGCGGAAGTCATTCCTTTTGTAAAGCAGTTTTATCTCGGTGGCCCTTTGAGCATGAGGGCTTGGAGGATACGGGAGTTGGGACCGGGGAGCTATCAGGGCCTCGAGGTAAGCAGGGAGGATAATTCGGCTTTTTTCCAAACTGGCGATATCAAAATACTTCTCAATGCGGAATACCGTTTCGACATTTTTTGGCGCATTGAGGGAGCTATGTTTCTCGATGCCGGCAATATCTGGACTCTAAAAAGTGATGAAAGAGAGGGAGCGAAATTTTCAAAAAGATTTCTCGATCAAATGGCTTTAGGCACTGGTGCCGGCATGCGATTTGATGCTGATTATTTCAAGATAATATTTGACGTCGGGCTGAAAATGAGAAATCCTTTCCCAGATGATAGTGGAAGTCACTATGCATTGAGAAACACACAACCTCTTAACGATGTGATTAATTTAAACTTCGCCATCAATTACCCTTTTTAAACATCGATCTGCGGCCGAAGTCTTTGCAGATCGGGCAAGTCCGGGGATTGTGTCCTCTTGCCGGGCAATACTCTCTGCCGAAATAAATGATCTGTAGGTGCAACTTGTTCCAGATATTCTTTGGATAGAGTCGCTTTAAATCCCGCTCCGTTTTGACTACGTTTTTTCCCGTGCTTAATTTCCACCTCCAAGCCAACCGATGGATATGGGTGTCTACCGGAAAGGCAGGTTCACCAAATGCCTGGCACATCACAACTGATGCGGTCTTGTGACCCACTCCGGGTAATTGCTCCAGCAACTTCATATCTTCCGGCACTTTGCCATCGTACTTTTCCTCCAATATTTTTGATAATCCAAATATTCCTTTTGCTTTCATCGGTGCCAGTCCACAAGGACGTATAATTTCCTGAATTCTATCCTGTCCAAGCTTTTGCATATCGTAAGGATTATCAGCCTCTGAAAATAAAATGGGCGTGATTTGATTGACCCGTGCATCTGTACACTGGGCAGAAAGCAAAACGGAAACTAATAGTGTATAGGGGTCTTTATGCTGTAATGGCACCTCCGGATAAGGAAAATACCGATCGAGCCTCCTTGCAATTTCTTGAGCAATTTCTTTCTTGGTCATTTTTCGCACAGTCATTTAATCATCCTAAATCGAAGTGAGAAAATCCATCACATCTACATCATCCGCATAATCAGCCAGACCCGGGGACTGCGCCTTTCCAAAGTCTACTGAAGGCAGATCATCAAGTTTATTTTTCGTGACAATACACTGAATCCATTTCCGGTCTCTGTTTATTTTGTCATGGAGTTGGTCAATCGACTCGTAGTACTCGTAGTGTAGGACAGCAATTTTCGACGCCACTGCCACATCTTCCAACAAAATCAAATTCTCGTTACTCATGTATTTTTTCCTGCTGATGATGGCTGTTGCAAGATTGTAATCATAATTATTTCTGTATTTATGATGGTCGATTATCCAATTTGGTTTGTCCAGTGCCCGGATCAACTCTCCAAAGGAAAAATCTCGTGGTACTAGGATTTTAGAAACATTCCGGCATCCTAACCCGTAATACAAAAAGATATCGGATCCAAGCGCAGTCAGGTCGTCTATCCCTTCCTCACCGTTTAAGATAGCAACGGCGTTACGATGGCCCCGTAAAATATTTGGAACATCACTAAAGTATTTCCGGAAATATCTCATAGAGTGATCACTTCCGGTGGCAATCACGGCATCATAACCACTTAGACGTTCTTGAAAATCAACTAACTCTGCTATACCCGGATATGATGATGATATTCGCTCTACAAGGATGGGTAGAAGCACATTATCCCGTTCAGACATTTTGATTTTTGCACGATGTCCTGCCATTAAAACACAGAATAAATCATGAAATCCGACTAATGGGACATTCGATGCCATAACAATACCGACATCTTTCGGCGACTTTGATTTTTGAATATCATACTGACTTAACCAATCTTTTATCTTCGGTATAGATAAATATTCAGTGGCGATTTCGCTCAGTGCATTTTCAATAGTGTCTCGTGTAAACCAGGGATTTCTAGCACAGGCAACCGAAATCGAATTTGTTAAATCAATTTTACCGTTGATAATGTCTTCACCCAACTTTCCAAAACTCGCCTCGAGATTGACCATTTTACAGACTGGATTTTCTCGTGTTCACATAGTTCCTCCATTTCAAAAGGACTTTTTCAAAATATGGTGGAAGTGGTGCAGTAAATTGCATGCGTTCTTTTGTCACCGGGTGGTCAAAACCCAATGTGTAAGCGTGTAATGCATGGTGTGGCATCAGTTTAAAGCAATTAGACACAAACTGTTTGTACTTCTGAAAAACAGTGCCTTTGACAATTTGAGCACCACCGTATTTTGTATCTCCAAATAGAGGGTGTCCCATGTTACTGAAGTGTACACGAATTTGATGGGTACGTCCTGTCTCTAGACTGCATTTGATCAAGCTGACATAATACATGGGTTCGATCACAGAATAATGGGTGATCGCCATTTTACCTTTTTCATCCTCGGTCACCACTCTAAACTTGGTTCTATTCTTGGGATCTCTTCCTATTGCAGCGTTATAGGTTCCTTCATTTTCATCGAGCTCTCCCCAGATCAATGCCTGATATGACCGGGTAGTAGAGTGATTAAAAAATTGGTTTGCAAGGTGACTAAGTGCAAAATCATTTTTTGCGATCACCAGCAGTCCGGAGGTGTCTTTGTCGATACGATGCACGAGCCCGGGTCTATCCGAGTCATTCCCCTTGAGTAGGGGTAGATCCAATTTTTCTAAGTGATATAAGAGAGCATTTATCAAGGTGCCGTCTCGATTGCCAAAGCCCGGATGAACGACCATCCCTGCCGGTTTATTTACCACAAGTAAATCTGCATCCTCATACACGATATCAAGTGGTATTTCCTGGGGTTCGATAACGGAAGGTCCATGATTTTCGGGAATGATATATTCGATTTTATCTCCACCTTTTACCCTGTAATTGGGCTTGACCAGCTTTCCGTTGATTTTCACATTCCCCGCCTTTATTCCCACCTGGATTTTTTTCCTGGATAATTTGGGCAACCGGTCAGTGAGATACTTATCTACTCGAAGGGGTTCCTGCCCTGCATCCACTTGTATCAGCCGGAGGTCATAAAACTCATCTTCGGTATCTTCGGAAGCTTGCATACCCAATTTGCTATCTTCGACTATTTCTAGCGATTAAAGGAGACACAAAAGTATGAAAAAGTCGATGCGCTTCGGGTCGCAATGTGTACGTGAGCCGAAAACCAGGATGACCACGAAGCCACATATTCTCCCTCTATATGCCACTTCCTCGTTTGTTTTTGAGAATGTAAATCAAGGTATTGATATTTTTTCTGGAAAAGACAAAGGACATGTCTACAGTCGCTATGGAAATCCCACCATTGATGCAGTGGCTGGGAAAATAGCTTCGCTCGAAGGACATGGTTTAAACGCGGATCCTGGGGCCTTGCTATTTAGTTCTGGAATGTCGGCCATTTTGACGCTGATACTGGCCACCTTGAAAGCGGGCGATCAAATCATGACACAAGCCAATCTTTATGGGGGAACTACGGAGCAGTTTCTCAAAATATTAAAGCCCAACGGAATCGAACCGGTCTTTGTTGACCTAGCGGATTTGAATCAGGTAGAAGACAAACTGGAAAGTGACAAAAGAGTAAAAATGATCTACGCAGAGAGTCCGGCCAATCCGACTTTATCCTGTATAGATCTCGAATCGATTACTGATATGGCACATCGGCATCAAGCGCTGATGGCAGTCGATAATACGTTTCCGACTCCTTATTTACAACAACCCCTGTCATTTGGAGTGGACTTCATTGTACACTCAACAACGAAATATCTCAATGGTCATGGCAATAGTTTGGCTGGTTCGCTGGTAGTAAAAGACAAGGATCGGCTTCAGCGAGAAATATGGCCGGTAATGAAGCTGGCCGGAACAAATTGTAATCCCTGGGATGCATGGCTGACAAATACAGGTCTTAAGACACTCGGCCTGCGCATGGATAAGCACTGTGCCAATGCAGGACATGTTGCCAAATTTCTAAATGCCCATCCCAAAGTAAGTAAGGTAAACTATCCGGGTCTGCCACAACACCCATCTTATCACCTGGCAAAAAAACAGATGAAAGGAGCTGGTGGGATGCTCAGCTTCGAAATCGATGGCGACATCAATCAAAGTGTAAGATTTATGGAGGAGCTGAAGTTTTGTATCCTGGCACCCACCCTTGGAGACGTAGATACTTTGGTCCTTCATCCAGCAACGATGTCGCACATTAATATTCCCAGGGAGATCCGACTTGCTCAAGGAATTTCAGACAACCTGGTGCGGCTTTCGGTCGGGATAGAAGATGTCGAAGACATCATCGGAGATCTCGATCAGGCATTAAGACAGTTGTAAATTCATTTTGGTAAACCAGTCCAGCGTTTTTGGTCGAGCTTATTTTTACCAACGTAGATAAAAAAAATCCCTCTTACGGGGAATGTAAGAGGGATCAACCAAACTTACAAAACCGGCAGATGGGATAATTGAACCGAACACTTACGTGAACTTGCAAGATAATATATATTTTTATCTTATTCGTTTTTTTAACATCTAACCATCTAGTTTCATAGAAATTGTTGCAATTCTCAATCTTAAGGTGACCTCTTTCTGGTGATTTTGATCAAAGGACAGAGCGTTAAGTTTTGTACTTCGCTATTTGATCTGCACATTTTATTAAGGGCTCCTTTTTTTTCATATTTACTACCCGATCAAATCGGAATTTAAAATGAAATTAGAAACGCGACTTGGAATTCTGGGTGGTGGCCAACTCGGGAAAATGCTCTTACAGGCAGGTAGTAAATGGAATCTCCAAATGAGCGTTTTGGAAAAAGATAATTCTTATCCTTCCGCAGCTGTTGCACCCGATTTTCATTTTGGAGATTTTACTAATTACGACAACGTCTATAATTTCGGAAAGCAAGTTGACCTCATCACTATCGAGATAGAAAATGTAAATGCTGAAGCACTTTCCAAGCTGGCTATGGAAGGTAAAAAGGTATATCCACAACCTCGTATCATCGAAATCATCAAAGACAAAGGAGTACAAAAGAAATTTTATAGGAAGCATAATCTGCCTACCAGTGATTTCATACTGGTTGATAGTGCCGATCATCTGACAAGATTGGTATCACAGGGGGATGTAAAAATGCCTTTTGTACAAAAGGCAAGGACTCTGGGTTATGACGGTCGAGGTGTGCAAATTGTAAGGGATGACGAAGACCTCAGAAATATTTTTGATGCTCCCAGCGTCATCGAAACTCTGGTAGATGTAGAGAAAGAAGTCTCGGTAATTGTAGCGCGAAATCCCCGGGGTGAGATTGCTACCTTCCCAGCCGTGGAAATGACGTTTCACCCCACCGCCAATCTCGTTGAAAACCTGATTAGCCCTGCCCGGATTTCAGCTCAAATGGAAAGAGAGATCAGTGCGCTGGCAAGAAAGGTGATGAGATCCTTTGATATGGTGGGCCTATTGGCAATCGAACTCTTTGTCACCCCAGGGGGCGAAATCCTAATAAATGAGGCGGCTCCCAGACCCCACAACAGTGGTCATCACACGATTGAAGGAAATATAACTTCGCAATATGAACAGCATTTGCGGGCAATTTTAAATATGCCTTTGGGAGCGACTGATTTGCGATCACCGGCCGTAATGATAAATCTTCTGGGTGAGGAAGGTCATGATGGGTTTGCAGAGTACGATGGACTGGAAAAGTGTCTTGCCATGGACAACGTTTTTATTCATCTGTACGGAAAGAAAAAAACAAGACCCTATAGAAAAATGGGACATGTGACCATTCTCGATAAAAATCTAACGGATGCCATGGACAAAGCCCGTAGGGTGGCAAGCACTTTAAAAGTAATCTCTGCGACCTAATCGCGGCCTTTCAGGTTTGGATCTCAATCAGAACGAGAGGATCAGGCCCTCTCGAACAATAACCGCTGACTGTTTGGGCTGGAGAATCCCTCCTGCCGGTCGTAAACTACGTGACCATTGACCAATGTCTTCTCAACACAACCTTGGAATCTCTTACCTTCCAACGGAGACCAGTCGCACCGGTAATGAATATTATCCTTATGGATTTCGTACTCCCGACTTAGATCCAGTAAAACCAAATCCGCCCAGTAGCCCTCCCTGATAAACCCCCTTTTTGATATCTCAAAACATGTGGCCGGTGCATGGCTCATCTTCTCCACTATTCTTTCTAATGTTATTTTTCCGTGATGAAAAAAATCAAGCATCAGATAAAGACTGTGTTGCACCAAAGGTAAGCCCGAAGGTGCCTGCAGATAATGCTGTGATTTTTCTGCAAAAGTATGAGGAGCATGATCAGTGGCAACCACATCAAGGCGATTATCGAGCAATGCCTCAAAAAGTAGGATTCGATGCCTCTTTTCTTTTATCGCCGGATTGCATTTGATCAAATTACCCAATGTGCCGTAATCAGAAGCATCAAAGTGCAAATGGTGTACACATACCTCAGACGTAATACGCTTCTGAGAGAGCGGAATACTATTGCTAAACAAGGCCAGCTCATCTCCCGTGCTAATGTGCAGCACATGTAGCCTCGTATCGTATTTTTTTGCCAACTCAATTGCCAGTGAAGTGCTCAAAAGACATCCCTCCACCGACCGGATCTTGGGATGATAAGATGCAGTGAGATCCATCCCATATTTAGATTCATAATATTGGAGATTAGCCCTTATGGTCTGCTCGTCCTCGCAATGTGTGGCAATGAGCATAGGGACTTCCGAGAACAGATTTTCCAGCGTTTTTCGATCGTCGACCAACATATTTCCCGTGCTGGACCCCATAAATATTTTCACGCCACACACCTCTCCAGGGTTGGTCTTTAGGACTTCCTCCATGTTATCATTCGAAGCTCCCATGTAAAACGAATAATTTGCCCAGGAATTGACTCTTCCCAATTCGTACTTTTTTTGAAGTAAATCTTGTGTTAGGATTGCCGGTTTAGTATTGGGCATTTCCATAAAACTCGTTGTTCCACCCGCAATTGCTGCACGAGACTCCGAGGCAATATCAGCTTTGTGAGTCAGTCCGGGTTGACGGAAATGTACCTGATCATCGATCACTCCGGGGATACAGACGAGATGCTCTCCGGCAATTTCCACAGCATCAGGCCTGTTGATATGGGGAGCAATTTTTTCGATCCGACCAGATCTGATTAGGATATCTCCATAGAGGGAATCACCTTCGTTAATGTAGTTTACGTCCTTGATCAGAAGATTATTCAACGTGCTTTTTTTTGATATATGCAAGATATATTAATAGGGATATGCTCAGTAAAAAAATTGGTACTTTTGGGAAAATCATTCTTGTCAAATGCGTGAGATCCAGGTCGGAATAATCATGGGCTCAGATTCTGATCTGCCAGTGATGAAAGCAGCCGCGGAAATGCTCGATCACTTCGAAATTGAATACGAGTTGACGATTGTTTCGGCCCACAGGACTCCGGACCGGATGTTTGAGTATGCCAGGGAAGCTCATCAACGCAATATGAAAGTAATTATAGCTGGTGCTGGGGGCGCAGCTCATTTGCCCGGAATGGTTGCTTCTTTGAGCCCCTTACCTGTTATAGGAGTACCGATCAAATCTTCGAACTCTATTGATGGATGGGATTCTGTCCTGTCTATCTTGCAGATGCCCGGTGGAGTTCCAGTGGCTACTGTTGCACTCAATGGAGCAAAGAATGCGGGTATCCTTGCAGCTCAAATCCTGGGATGCTCCGATCCCGTCCTGCAAACTAAAGTGTTGCAATATAAATCTTCGCTTGAAGATGCGGTTTATGAGAAAATCAATATGCTGAGTAAAACCTGAGACTCTTACTGACAGCCCAAATCATCACGGGATTTTTCATCGCTATTCGGAAAGCACATTCCAGACAGCACCTCCTGGGGCGCATACCTGGTGACCTCTGCATCATATAGACCGTTTTCCAGAAAATCAATCAAAGCAATTTTTTCCTGGGTTGTGAGCTCAAGCGGTTTAAATAAAGGTGATAATTGATCGTTCTTCACCCTGAAATTTTCTGACTGTGCTTTAATTTTGAAATCGATGACTTCCTCCAGGGTAAGTTTGCTGCTCCCGTGAAAATATGTCCTGTAATCTTTGAGATTGTATAGTTGTGGAACTTTGAAGCGATAATTGTCATCCGGATCTCCGGTAAACATCCCTCTTCCCAAATTTCTCGGATC
Organism: Saprospiraceae bacterium; assembly: GCA_965222645.1. Taxonomy (GTDB): domain Bacteria; phylum Bacteroidota; class Bacteroidia; order Chitinophagales; family Saprospiraceae; genus JABDMH01. The sequence goes on from OZ244968.1 coordinate 396,962, forward strand.
ATCTGCTGATGTATTCCGACCACCCTGCTGATATAAATCCTGGGTACCCAGAGCGTGGAAATGCATCGAGCTCAGTGCTGGGCTATCGTGACATTTGTAACATCTGGCCTTTCCAAAAAACAATAGTGCTCCCTCTTTCTGCTGATCAGTCAGAGCTTCTTTATTGCCCTTGAGCCAATCCTGAAATGGAGCACGTGTCGTCAGAATGGTCCTCAAATATGCACCCAAGGCAAAACTTATCGTTTTGGCAGTGTATCGTTCGGCAACATCAATGTCGGGAAATGCCTTATCAAACATTTCGCGGTATCCAAAGTCATCAAGCACATGATCATTGACCTCCATCCTGTGCAATTCGACGCCCTCAATATTCTGACTTTCGAGACCTGTAAATCCAAGATGATTCACTTCTGCCAAGGCCCCGACCCAGGCATCCTCTGTACCTTCGTTCACATGATCACTGCCAAATAGACCACTCCAAAGCGTATTTGTCGAATAAGCAACATTGAGAGTAGATAGTGGCCTTATGCCTTGCGCATCAAGTTCGCTTTCCTCATAATCGGAAAGCAGATTTCGCACACTGCCCAAATGACCAAATCCATCAGCTCCATCAGCTATCCCCTGTTTTCGTCCTGGTAAAAAGCCGGCCTCAGGAATGTGGCAAGTGGAGCAAGAGTATGTTTCGAAGCAAGACTCCTTGACGGGGTTTTGGGCCAATGCCGGATCAAAAAACAACATCTTACCCAATTGCATTTTCTCGTAAGTCATGCGATTGGCTGGATCTTGATTTGGCAAGTGCTGTAGTTCCGTTTCTTCAGCCAGAATATAGTGGAAAAATTTGCCGTTCGGTGAGGCTGCAATCAGAGCTTCCATCAATTCGGAATCCAGGTCGATGATTTCCTCCTCCGCAATCTTCTCTTCCTTTGTGCATGCCAAAAGCATGAGAAAGCTTGTGCATAGCACAATACACAGTCTTGAGTTCATGGTTCTTGTTCTAAATGTCATTCAATCTAACAGCATAGACTCTGCCAAATTTATCCGTATCTCCATCTCTGGATGCTGATTTCTATCACCCTTGATGGTGACGTAGATCATCAGCGCGGGTATCCTCTCTGTAAAAGCAAATCGGGAGTACCCTTCCCAATTACCTATTTTTGCGATTAAATGAGCTCAACTAGACCCTCGGTAAAAGTCTTCAACAGGATCTTTGCTCTCATTGTTACCTTCGACCTAACGGTCATTTATCTTGAGAATGAAGAGTGGAGAATGATCTCCAAACCTCTTATTATGGTTTCCCTGATCCTCTTCGTACTGGTTTGTGATTTTTCCCATAAGGTGATAAGAAGGAGGCTTTTATTGGCCCTGTCATTTTCACTCCTGGGAGACGTTGCCCTTCTTTTTTCCGGATCCCGATCATTTTTTATCAGTGGGCTCACATTCTTTTTGTTGGCCCATCTCAGTTATCTCTCCATTTTCTACCGGGAATTGAGATCTGATGAAATCTCCGGATCTGATAGATTACGGATAGCTGTACCTTTTCTTATCTATGCATTGATTGTCTTTTTGATGATAGGTCAGTCACTCGGTGATCTGCTTTTTGCAGTTGTGTTGTATATGTTCGTTATCCTGGCGATGGCTGTTGCGGCCTTACTGCGTAAAGATTTTGTTTCAGATCCAGGTTTTCGAGCGGTCTCTGCAGGAGCATTACTTTTTGTTATCTCCGATACCTTGCTCTCATTAAATTTGTTTTACAACTCATTCCCCGCGGCTGGTTTCCTAGTGATGTCAACCTATGCTCTCGCGCAATTCTTCATCGTAACGGGACTTTTCACGGAATATGGAGTCACAAAAAAGGGCCACCCGGATTAGGGGCAGCCTCTCAAACGATAAATTCCTAACTAATTTCTTAATCAAACTTTATTTCAAATTCAACTCTTCTGTTAAGCCTTCTTCCATCATCTGTCGCATTCGTGGCAATGGGTCTTGACTCTCCATATCCCACGTAGTTAATTCTATCCTCGGCAATACCTTTTGTAATCAGATAGTCATAGCAGGCTTTTGCCCGGCTTTCGGACAGATCCAGGTTGCTATACGTCTCACCTGTGGCATCGGTATGCCCAGAAATGGCGAGTCCATATTCGGGATTTCGATTGAGGATATCAATGATTTGATTCAGGACTGGAAAGGATTCAGACTTGAGCGTTGCTCTTCCCACGTCAAACTGCACTGCCCGCTGGGCAAAATCCAGGAATTCCTTCACCTCTCTTTTCACAACCGGACAACCGTTATTCGAAGCGAGACCAATTGTGCCAGGGCATCTGTCTATCCCATCGTGAACACCATCACCGTCGCGGTCCGGACATCCGTTAAACTGTCTGAATCCCGCATCATTGGGGCACAGATCATCTTCATCGGGTACTCCATCGCTGTCTGCATCCGGACAACCCCTGGTTGCTACGGATCCGGGTACATCCGGACAGGCATCATCTGCATCCAGAACACCGTCACCATCCTTGTCGACCACAGGACAACCATTGTTTTCAATTGTGCCGGCAAGGCTCGGGCACTCATCTTCATTATCTGAGATTCCGTCACCATCTGAATCCGGACAACCTTTCAGCTCAACAGGTCCTGCAAAATCTGGACACTGGTCTTCAGAATCCGCTATCCCGTCACCATCTGAATCCGGACAGCCCTTGAGATCTAAAATCCCTGCGATCTCAGGACAGTTGTCCTCTTCATCAGGTACTCCATCACCATCAAAATCAGTTGGCTTAAGAGGTACTTCAGGTTCTGAGGTCTTCTGCCCAATCAAATACTTAAATCCTATTCCGTGCTGAAGATTATTTCGTTGATCCACTAAACCGAGGTGATATTCCAGCTGTAAATTGAAGTATGCATTCTTTCCCATTTTGACATCTACACCAATCCCAATGGGAATCTCAATGCCAAAATCTCCATTGTTCTTTTCATATACCCCGTGTGCTCCTGTAAGTGCATACGGTATTGCTGGTGCCCCGGTTTTCCACAATTGTACCTGAGCCTGGGCACCCAGGCTTATGATCGCATCATTCTTGAAATCATTGTTAAAGTTTACAACTCCCGCTCTTAAAGGCACTGAAATGTTCAGGTAATCATTGATATTCTTTTGGTAGGAAACTTCAAATCCATTTTTGTAGTTGCCCAGATTTCCATAATCCCCATCTACTGGACTCTCATAATCCAAAAACAGGACCTTAAAGCTCAGTGCATCAGGACGCAACGGGTTTTGAGCCTCCAGCTGAATATACAACAAGCTCAATATCAATGGGAATACGCAAGAATATGACTTCATTTCTGCCTTAGGTTTTAGTTTTCTTACTCATATAAAGACCCAAAAGTAGCCTTTCTCAATACAAATAAAGAATTTTTATAAATCATTAACAACTAAAAATCAATAATTTCTGTACAAAAATTGTTCCAGTTGTTGATATCAAGTGTCTTCCCACAAAACGTCATAAAGAACGGTGTAGTCGTATAGTGTATATCAAGACCTCTTATGAACCGCGGGAGCACAGGTGACTTACTTAAAGCAGTCTGGCATACTCCGGATCAGAATCATTTGTGATCGGGGCTGATATGGCATCCGGACAAGGTGCCAAAAGAAAAACTATGTTTTCATAAAGTATCAAAGCCTATCAAAGGAGGCTTTTGTGATAATGCTTCCCACATCTTAAGAAAGTCATGTGATGCTGTGGTCAGTCCCAAGCCTAGGAAATCTACTTTCCCTCGAAGAATCCCGTATTGTAATTTTTCTGCACGTTATCCCAGGGAAAGCATCGACCATTCATCACTATATAAACACCTTGTGGCACAATTTGTACGAATGCCAATGCACTGCCCAGATTAAAAAATCCGTCAGAAGAAGTACCAAAAGTATAGGGGATCATTGCCCCGGTCAGTACAACTGTCTTCTTCAGCTTGAGGGACGCCAGATATGCAGACGTCTGAACCATCGTATCTGTCCCGTGTGTAATGACGATTTTTTCGTGAGATACGGTGCTGCAAGCTTCACTTATCAGTCTCCGGTCCTCTTCTGTCATCTCGAGACTGTCCTTCATCATTAAAGTGCGAACATCCACATCGACCCCACAACGGCCCCGTTTGAGCATATCACTAATATGCGTCCTGAAGAACGTCAGTTCACCTGTGATGTAATTGTATTCCTTATCGAATGTTCCGCCTGTGATAAAAATCTGGACCATGATCAAATCTAAACCGGAAAAGACCGATCCTAAATCACCTTATCTGCACAACTACTGCTCGCAAATGCTTCGGGTTTGGCCTTAAAGACAAATCCCATACTGAGTATATAGCCCATAGCTTCTTTCAAAGCAGTGTTGGATTGAAAACCCGGATCGGTATTGATATCTGCGTGAACTTCGAGCTCTACTTGATATCGATCCAATAGATCGCACAATTGATAAGCAACCTCGACCGATTTAGCCACCTCAGTAATCATCCTCTCTTTCAGGCTCATTTGGATGGCCATGCTGGAATTATTAATAAACATGAATCCACCTTTCTTTTCGCGAAGGAATACAATTACCGTCGCAAATTCAATGACATTATGATAGCTCTGAGAATCAGTACCAATGCACACTTTCAAGCGGTGGCCTTTCGAGTGTTCTTCCTTGATTGTGTTCTCTACCGCTTGTAAAATCGGTGGCTCAATCACTTGTCCGTTTAGCCTTCTCCATTTTTTAGATCTCATGGCGTTTTCAATGTGCATTTCTGAATAATCACAAGTTAACAACTTTAATTTTTCTCATCACATGATAAATATTTTTTAAGTGTTAATCAAACCACACCCATCCCTAAAAGATGAAATCTTTGGAACATAAGTATATTTTTGTCTAAAGAATCGATATGCACTTTTCGAATTTAGTATTATTCGATAAATGAGATACCTTCTATTATTGATAGTGACCATCTTGGCAGGTTGCCGGCAGGATCAAGCGACAGACTCCAGCATATGGCCCAATGAGGATAGAATTGCAGTTTCATGGACTTTGATTGATGATGCACTCGATGGTGATGATAAGCGTACATCTTTCTTTGAGATAACTAACTTAAGTGACACGATTATTCACCCGGGATGGGAGCTCTACTTCAGCCAATTTCCCACTTCATTTTATTTGCCCGGTGAGGCGACGAACAGTTATGAGATTGGTGAAGTCAGCGGTGATTTGTACAAAATCTCGACTTTAGATTCATTTCCGGTGATTGCACCCGGTGCATCAGTGAGGATCAAATATCAGTGGCCGATTACATTTATAAAGAAAACACATGGCCCACAAGGTCTGTTTTTCTCATTGCCTGATGGGCAGGTGAAGGATGTAACAAACTACGAGATTAGACCGATCCCCCCAACCATGGCCTTCGCCACCAATTCCGGCCAGGAACCTCTGCACATTAGTGCTGAAAAAAGGTATGCTCAGTACTCGAATATTGAGTCAATGCCCACTGAAAAGTTGAGTCCAATCTTACCTACACCGGTTGAAATCAATAGGCAAGATGGCTTCTTTACGTTAGCTGCAGGTGTGGAGATCCTGCATGACAGGGGTTTGGAACGTGAAGCAGATCACCTTGCATCCTTCATTGACGAAATCCTGTCCGGACCTTTATCAGCTGAAAAGCCCGGGGCTATAATGTTGCAACTCGACGGAACCGGGGTGCCAGAAAGATACAGGTTGCACATTGGAGACACGGGTATCACAATCACGGCGGGAGCTCCCCCGGGAATCTTTTACGGTATTCAAAGTCTGAAATTACTGGTTCCCGCAGCCATTTATGGGAATCCACAAAGAAGTGTAGACCTGCCAAAAGTATCCATCCTGGATTTTCCAAGATTTAGCTATCGGGGTCAGCACCTAGATGTCGCACGGAATTTTCAATCCGTTGAACAAGTGAAAAAAATTCTAGACTTAATGGCTCTATACAAGCTCAATAAATTCCATTTTCACCTCACAGATGATGAGGGGTGGAGATTAGAAATTCCAGGTATTCCGGAGCTTACCGAGGTGGGAGCACGAAGGGGCTTTGATGTAAGAGGACAAATGTTACCTCCTGCTTATGGCTCCGGAGGAAATAAAGAAAATAGCGGGAACGGGTTTTATTCGAAAGAGGAATTTGTCGACATTTTGAAATATGCATCGGATCTGCACATTGAGGTTATTCCGGAAATAAATGGCCCCGGACATGCACGGGCTGCCATCAAGGCAATGGAATTCCGCGCAGATCGAACTGGAAATGAAGATTTGCTTCTGCACGACCCTGATGATCAGTCAACTTATACTTCTGCTCAAAATTACCGTGATAATGTAATCTGTGTCTGCCGGGAGTCTACCTATTCATTCCTTGAAAAAGTGATCGATGAGCTCGTCTTGATGTATGAGGAGGCGGATGCACCACTTTCTATCGTTCATTCAGGTGGCGATGAGGTACCGATTGGTGCCTGGGCGGGATCACCTATTTGCAAAAGATTAATGGAAGATGAAATCGACATACATTCAGTACATGATTTGCATCCGTATTTTGTGGAGAGATATTTAGCGTTGCTGAATAAGTACGATCTCAAAATTGGCGGCTGGGAAGAAATAACTCTTCGACATACCGAAGATGGAAATATTCCAAATTCAGATTTTATCGGCAAGCCCGTTGTTTCCTATGCCTGGAATGCCATCGTGGGAAGTGGTGGGGAAGACATGGCATATCAACTGGCCAATGCGGGATACAATGTGGTGTTGTGCAACGCCAGTAACCTCTATTTTGATTTATCCTATAATTATGAACCCGAGGAACCCGGTCTTTTTTGGGCCGGCTATGTCGATACTAAAAATGCGTTTGAGTTGACTCCTTCAAACATTTTCCTTAGCATTTTTGAAGATGAGGAGGGCAATCCTTTGGATGGATTTCGACTTTCCCGCGAAAGACAATTACTTTCAAAAAATGCAGAGAAAAACATTCTTGGTATCCAAGGTCAGTTGTGGTCTGAAACGGTGAAGAACGGTGATATGGCTGAATATTCATTGCTCCCTAAACTGTTGGGTCTGGCGGAACGGGCCTGGGCCCGGAATCCCCCCTGGGTAAAAATGAGCAACCGGGATGATGTAAAAGAAAGCATTGATAAAGAATGGTCAGCTTTTGCCAACCGGCTTGGGAAATTTGAACTTCCAAGGATCGATTCCTACAAAGGAGGTTATTTCTACAGAATAAGCCCTCCCGGGATCCAAATTAAAGGCAGTACCTTATATATCAATGGTGAGTATCCAGGATTAGAAATAAGATATACGCTGGATGGTTCTGATCCCAATCCCTTTTCGGCCTTGTACTCAGAACCTGTAGCGGTTACCCCAGGTAAGCAGATAAAAGCCAGGACGTTTACTACTTCAGGTCGGGCCAGTCGTCTGGTGACGGCACGGTCACCCAGTTTGAACTGAGACGACTGCCCAACCTACAGACGCTTCCAAACATTTCGCTATCTTTCAGCAGCTCAATAAGGTAGTTGATAATGCTTAATAAGTCTTTCTTTTTTATTCCCGTAATTGGAGTACTATATATATTCCTTTTTTCATGCTCTCCATCAGAAAAAGGTATGATTGACGATGGTGATCGAATAGCACTCATAGGAAATAACCTGGGCTCGCGAATGATGCAATTTGGTCTTTTTGAAACCGAGTTACATATGCGATATCCGGATGCAAAACTCTTTATACGTAATATGTGCGATCCCGGTGACACTCCGGGATTTCGACCTCATCCCGGTCGAATGACCCCCTGGGCCTTTCCCGGTGCTGAAGCTTTCCAAACAGAACTGGCTCAAAACTCGCATAGTGAAGGTCATTTTGAAACACCTGATGAATGGTTGACGAGATTAAAATCGGATATGATCATTGGTTTTTTCGGATTTAATGAGTCATTTGAAGGGCTTGAAAAACTGGAAAACTTTAAGGATGAACTGGAAGCTTTGATCAGGCATACTCGCAAACAAAAGTACAATGGCATTGACACTCCCAGGTTGGTATTAGTCTCCCCTATTGCTTATGAGGACCGCAGTGCAGACATGGATGTCCCAAGCGGAGAGAGAGAAAATCAGATCCTCCGGGATTACAGCGAGGGAATGCGACAAGTAGCTGAAAAGAATGAAGTGTACTTCATAGATATTTTTGAAGAATCAAAAAAATGGTATGCCCAGAGCGCTGTTCCTTTGACGATTGACGGAATGCAACTCAATGAGAAGGGATATGAAAAAATGGCCACAGCTCTGGCGGACGCAGTGTCGGGAGATCGCAGAAGGAAGGCAGAAAAACATCGCCAATTAATTAACGAGGCTGTCCGGGAAAAAAATTGGTTTTGGCATAACGACTACAAAATCCCCAACGGAGTACATGTTTTTGGTAGACGGTACGAACCCTTTGGGCCCGACAACTATCCTGCGGAGTTAAAAAAGATTAGGGAAATGACTGCACTCAGAGATCAAAATATCTGGGAGGCATGCCAGGGCAAGAAAATGGATCTGGCTACTGCAGATCAAGAGACCTCTCCCCTTCCACCAGTCGAAACAAATTATAAACCCAGTGAGAAGAATGGCAGTACTGAATATCTGTACGGTGAAGATGCACTCCGCACGATTACCACTGCTCCGGGCTACGCAATCGAAATGTTTGCCTCGGAAAAAGAGTTTTCCGATTTGGCAAATCCCGTGCAGATGTCATTTGATGATAAAGGGAGACTGTGGGTGTCAGTGATGCCGAGCTATCCCCACTACAAACCCGGAGACGCAAAGCCTAACGACAAGATATTGATTCTGGAAGATACCGATGGAGATGGGAAAGCAGATAAACAAACGACCTTTGCTGACGGGCTTCATCTCCCCATTGGTTTTGAGTTTGCTCCAGAAGGTGTCTACGTTTCACAGGGGTACTCCCTGGTATTGCTGGTAGATGAAGATGGTGACGACAAAGCCGATAGGAAGGAAATACTATTGAGTGGATTTGACGATCACGATACACACCACGCTATCAGTGCATTTGTTGCCGATCCCAGTGGAGCAATCTACATGGGTGAGGGTGTGTTCTTGCATACCAATGTAGAAACACCTTATGGTCCGGTAAGAGCCACCAATGGAGGGTTTTATCGCTACCAACCACAGCGACATCAACTCGAACGCACTGCTCAGTTGCAAATCCCCAACCCATGGGGTATTGCTTTTGATGAGTGGGGCCAGCACTTTTTTGCGGAGACTTCAGGACCTGATGTTCGGTGGATGTTGCCCGGTACTGTGAAGCCCAGATATGGAGTGGCAACGCACAAATCGACAAACCTGATTGAAGATGAACACAGGGTGAGGCCCACTTCAGGCCTGGAATTTGTGTCCAGCAGACATTTCCCTGATGAAGTTCAGGGTGACCTGCTTATTAATAACACAATCGGATTTCTAGGTACAAAAATGCATACGATGGTCGATGATGGTACCGGTTATCTCAGTCATCATCGATTGGATCTAGTAAAAAGTACCGACAAGAATTTCAGACCAGTTGATATGGAATTTGCACCCGATGGCTCACTTTACTTGGTCGATTGGCACAATATACTCATTGGTCATATGCAACACAATGCCCGGGATCCTCATCGCGATCACGCGCATGGAAGGATCTATCGCATTACCTATCCCAGCCGTCCTCTGGTTACGCCGGCAAAGGTAGACAGAGCATCAATTGATGAACTTCTAGAAAATCTTAAACTTCCCGAATACCGGACCAGGTACAGAAGCCGGAGGGCATTAAGGGGAAAAAACTCTGGTGATGTGCTTTCGAAAATCAAAACCTGGGTCAGAAATTTGGATGAAACTGATCCTCGATACGAGCATCAATTGCTGGAGGCTCTCTGGGTAACCTGGGGATTAAACAAAGTGGATGAGTCGCTGCTACAGCAACTCCTGAAGGCCCGTGATTTCCGTGCCCGTGCCGCAGCCGTACGGGTGCTCAGATACACCGGGCACCAGGTGGGTGGCCAGGGAGATTACATGATGCAGGCGGCTCAAGATCAGCATGGCCGTGTGAGGTTGGAAGCCATAACCGCGGCTTCCTGGCTAGATCCCCAACAAGGCATCCCGATAGTGCAGGAAGGGGGTAAAAGACCCATGGACGAGTGGATTGTCCACGCACACGAAACTGCGTTGGCTCATCTGGAGGGAAGGACTGTCGATGCGCCACCGGAACTCCAGGCGAGAACCCATCTGATCGATAAAGAGGAACGGCGATTATATTTTATGGGTAAATCGCTCTATGAAAAAGAAGGCTATTGCATCACCTGTCACATGGAAAATGGAGAGGGACTAGCCTCATCAGGCTTCCCACCGCTGGCCGGCACGGAATGGGTAATGGGTGAGGAAGAACGATTGATCAAAATCATTTTAAATGGCATGCTCGGCCCCATCGAAATCAATGGAGAATTGTATCCCGGCAATGTCCCGATGACACCATTCGGAGGGTTGCTCGACGATGAGGAGGTAGCCGCTGTCGCTACCTATGTGAGAAATTCTTTTGGAAATCGCTCATCAGCGGTCAATGCCGATCTGGTAAAGAAGGTAAGGGACGAGTCCATAGACAAAAAGGACTTTTACTCAGCAGAAGAATTATTGGATTTGCATCCGATGCCACCTGAAAACTAAATGGACATAATTTTATTTAAGCTCTGGAAAAAAACAGCAGACTTGTTCACAAATTCTTTCTTGCCGGTTTTATTACTTGGGTTATTTCCAGTCGCCATAGAGCAGCAGAGTTCTAGATCCTCGATTTAAGGTGACGTGATTCACCGTTCGCTGATGCCGGCTGAACCAGGTCAGTGGTGATTCACCTCTGGCATCTTTTGCCGAAGGATCAGCTCCGTAATTTAAAAGCAATCTTATCATCTCTTCAGTACCATAAGCGGCAGCAAGATGCAATGGAGTTTCTCCTACGACTTTTATATCCCGGTAATAGGTACTTGTGGGCACCCCAGCCTTTGCTTTCGCATTTGGATCTGCACCTGCCTCTAAAAGAAATTTCACACACTGGGTAGTTCCCTCACCAAAACCCTTGGCTGCAGCGGCATGTAGAGGCGTTTCTCCCGTAAGTGGCGAACCCAAATTTGGATCTGCATTTCTCACTAACAATTCCTTAAGCATTTTCACTCTACCCTGATTGGCAGCTGCCATCAGCATTGTCCCTTCCTCATAGCCGATCCCATTTACATCAGCACCCTCAGAAAGAAGGAACATAAAAATGGAATAATGATTCCCGTAAATCGATGCATCAAGAGGTCTGGCTCCACTTATTTGTGCTCTTGCATTGATATCCAATCCACGTTCGAGACATTCTTTTACTAATGCTAAATCCCCGGTGTTATAGCATGCATGCCAGCATTCATTTTGTAGTTTTTCTATATCCATCCCCAAGTTTTCAATTATTTATTCTGCTGGGCAAATCCAAAATTTCCGAAGTACGACTTATCCATCTTTTTCTTTCTTTACAAAAAATTCAAATTTATAAGTGGTAATAACTCATTAATATCGAGATAATAAAGAAACATACTTCCAGTCAATGCATCTATCCCTAGTTTATCTCTACTATTATTTTCGGTAGTTCAAATGGTGCGCCTCAAACATTCAACATAAATGATGAGCTATAGAATCTATTTCTTTTTTTGAAATCATCAAACCAGACCACTCAGCTCCGCTCTTCAAAAGGCAGGATGATACCCTCCTCAAGATAATCCTTGAGCCCTTTGAGCAGCATAGCCCAACAAAAAGAGGCAACGCGATAGTGCGTATTGAGTACCGGCCAGTCCAGATGCGAAAAGCGAAGCTGAACTAATTCTTTTTTCGCCTCCATTTCAAATCCAAAATTGGTTGGATTCCAGTCCGCATCAGCTCTGAGCATTCGGATCCGGAAGACTTGATTTGGAACGAAACTAATCACCTCACCATACCAATTGTAATCAGGGGAAAAATAAAAGTTGTATTCACTGCCGATCTCAGGAGTTCCTTTACATTTTAATGGCCACCAATTTATGAGATGCCCTGGATCGGACACTGCACTGAAAACTTTGTCAATGGGTGCATTGATCGATAAATCATGATAGATTCCGTAACTCACCTCCGGATTTTTTTAGTTGTGCAACCGATAAAATTTATTCTGAGGATACTGTGATTTCTAAATAAAACTTTTTAGCCATTGATCACTTTGTCTCAATGGAAAAATTTGATAAAAATTTCTACCGCTCCAATTTCAACACTGCATATTTGCCCTTATTCCAGGCATGGACAAGTAAGTATAATTGCTTAGTCCCGTTTTCCTGTGTCACATGATGAGGCCAAACGTGGTGAATATTTGTGATCACAGGGATATCCAGATCACCCGGGATTATTGTCGAAACCAGTTTTTTTCCTGTGTGTGCATATATTGGAGCTGATTTCTGTTCTCCGATAGCTTGTAATGCATTGAAGAAATAATGTTCTTCCTTATGCGATACGTTGCAGACCAGGCTGCCCTCCGGTATATCCTCAAACATTTCAACAAATTCACCCCGGGGAGTGAACTTCACCACTTGGCCGGCTGCGCGATTTGCCACATAGATGTGATTCTCATGTGCATAGATGCCATGGGCAGTCTGAAACTGTCCTGGCTGGCTTCCTTTGCCGCCCCAGGCTAATTTGCCCCAATCCCAGGAGCCATTTTCCTCCACAATGGTCAGCACAAAGTCTCCTTTCGAATATCCGTGAGCCACGTATAAAGTACTGTCAAAATACGTGACATCGGTAACTCCAAAATTGCTCGCCGGTGAGGCAAAAAAGTAATTAGCGAAGGGAAAATCGAACTCAATGCCTTTCGGTTTTAAAATGTCGCTAATAATTGTGCCATCTAAATTAAGTACCAACACCCGCTTACCTTCCTGTGCGACCGCCAGGTGTTTTTGTCCCTTGTGTATAAAAAATACTATCCCATGAATATTATCTTTCAACCTGGGATCACTACCTATTCTTTTCCATTCTTTTAGATCCGCACTTATCGAACAAAGGCCATATCCCGGAATCCCGGTGTAAATGATGCCGGTCTCCGGATCCTCATTAAAGCCCCCGTGCATACCGGGCTCAAATTCTACCGCATCATCAGGAAAAGCTGCGGTCAACTCCTCATCCCAGGAAAAGACAAACTCACCCTGCCCAGTCACTAACTTACTTCGGGTGGGAATTAGATCAGACTGTGGCCCGTGGTCATGTCTCAAACCATCGTGCTCGTGATGATGATGAGTTTGACCCATGCTGACGGAGGAGAAACTGAGGCCTAACACGATCATCAGTAGAATGATCTTATAGTAAGAACGAGGGACTATCATATCTTTTGTTTTGCGAAGGTCCAAAGATAGGTATACAGAGTCAATTTTCAATTAGCCCTATTGATCTTAGGATGACTTCGTATGGTTTGAAGAAGTCACCAATCCACTACCGATCCATCGCTTTCCAGGTAGGTCTCTGGGTTTCTCCAGTCGTGACCCAGCTTATCGGCCAGGGCCTCATCATCCAACTCGATACCCAATCCCGGTTTCCCTGGCAGGTCTACATGACCGTCCGAGACCACAAAGGGACTCTTGAGATATCCTTCACCCAAAGTCACCTGCTCCTGACAGAGAAAATTAGGAATACTGGCTGCGAGCTGTAATCCGGCAGCGAGCGAAATCGGACCCAATGGATTGTGCGGTGCTATTGAGGCATAATAAGCCTCGGCCATCCCCGCAATAATTCTACCCTCGAAAATGCCTCCTGCATGACACATATCCGGCTGTAAAATGGTTGCTGCACCTTTTTCCAGAATTTCTCTAAAACCCCATTTCGTAAAAATCCGCTCTCCTGTGGCAATGGGAATATGTGTCTCCCTCGCCAGATTTGCCATGATATCGACATTCTGACAATTGACTGGTTCCTCAATAAAAAATGGCGTATATGGCTCAAGAGCGTGGATCAAAAGCTCCGCATTTGGTGCACTAATGGCACCGTGAAAATCGATACCAATATCAGCATCTTCACCAACTGCTTCTCTTAACGCAGCAAATGCTTCCGTAGCTTTATCAATAAACTCCGGATTTGCAACTATACCAGATTGCCGGGCATTAAATACCCCGGTCTTAAAGGCCGTATACCCCTCGGATTTAGCTTCTCTAATCCGTTCGGGAGAGCGGGCATGCGCATACACTCTGATGCGGTCACGTGTCGGACCGCCGAGCAACTCATACACTGGAACTCCCAGGGCTTTGCCTTTGATGTCCCACAGGGCCTGTTCCACTCCACTCAAAGCACTGGTGAGAATGGGGCCCCCTCGATAAAAGGAGTGTCGATAGATAGCTTGCCAATGATGCATGATGCGTCGGGGATCTTTCCCCACTAAGTAGGGAGCCATTTCCTGCACGGCTGTGGCGCAGGTGTCTGCACGGCCTTCTGTGATCGGCTCTCCCAGTCCGATTATTCCGGTGTCCGTATGGATCTTGAGGAAAAGAAACCGGGGTTTAACCTTGAAAGTCTCCAGCCTTGTAATCTTTATCTCCTCCTCCTTGCCCATTGTCCAATGTTGACTTTCCCTGGCATGAGCGGCAGATCCTCCAAGTGCCGTGGCCATGGATGCTGCAATTGTTTTTTTTAAGAATTGACGTCGAGCCTTGCTCCTAAATCCTGGTACATCTTTCATTGTCGATTGCTTTAACCGGTTTTTAAATAAAACATAAAATATAAGAAAAACATGTTGTCCTCCATTCAGGTCACACTGTGATCCCTTAAGGAAGGTGTCAGGGTGGAGTTCTGAGTTACTTCGCCGGGACGATTCTGTCAATCCATCAAAACTGTAATGCCTAGCATTTCCCTTCTCAAATAGGCGGATCAGTCCTATTCCCAACAGGCATGCGTGTAAAGAAATCCCTTCTACTCAAGCTACATCTTTACTGTGGTCTTTTTACCTGCTGTTACATCTTGACATTTGGTGTCAGTTCGATAATACTGAATCACGGCATACAAGTAGATTCAAATGGGATTACAAAGAGTTGGGAAGAGCGAATCGAAATCGATGATATGCTGTCGAATGAAGAAGTGGCAGCAAAAATCCGGGATGATCTGGGTTTAATGGGCTGGATACCACCATGGCGTTATAAGAAGGATAAACTTACATTTGCATTTATAGTCACCCATACTGGTAAAGTCTACCACATCCATCACAATTTCGAGACAGATGTAACTCAAGTAGAGGAAGCTCCGAAGGGTTTCATCAGTGTTTTGCACGGCATGCATTTTTTTAATGGAAAAATCCCCAATGCCCCCCTCCTATTGAGATCATTTGCTGTATATCAATGGATGGGACTATTTGCACTTTTATTATCTCTGATTTTTGGAATCTGGATATGGCTTAAATACAGTGCCAGGAAATGGGAATTAATATTATTTGGTGCCATATTTATTTTATCCACTATTGTCATGTCTTTATTATGAAGCAGGCTACTTATGGTCTTCTCAAAAAAATTCACTTGTACGCCTGCTTGAGTACGGTTGCTGTCTTACTCATGTTTATATTGAGTAGCTATATTGCAATTCATCACGATTTTTTTCATCGCGAGCCAACCAAAGCGATCGAGGAAGTTACCTTTGGCCAGAGCAACATCGATGAAAGAACGTGGATTAGTCTGGAGAAAAAGCATAAAATTTCTGGCAGGTTAAGCAGGGAAGTGACCAAGGATGGCACAATTACCAGGCATTACAATGCTGCCGGGTCAAGCACCAAACTCATTTACACACCCGACCCAGGAACAATTAAAATCGAACGAACTAAGAAAAATAGTGCAGGTGCATTTTTTGGGATTCACCGGCAACGAGGATACGGCGGTGGACTAAAGTACGATATTCATGCCTTCTTCCTGGATGTTACAGGGTTTGCCCTGATTCTTTTTTCTGTAACAGGAGTGATAATGTGGTTGCATCTTCTAAAAAACAATAAAATAGCATGGTTTGTATTTCTTGTGGGATTAATCTATTACGGTTGCGTGATATGGTACTTAATAAGATAAATGATACTGAGCATAATGAGGAAAATTAATGTGGCTTTTATTGGTGCTGGAGACATTTCTCTGCTTCATGCGGAAGCTCTAAAAAATATTGAGAATGTAAATCTTAAGGGATTGTGGAATATCACCGATGATTTAGCTGATGAAAAATGCAAATTATTTGGATGTGATAAATATGATTCTGTAGAGGAGCTAATTCAAGATCAGGATATTGAAGCGGTATTTATTCTCACCGCACTGGAAGCACATTTTAAATATGCCAAAATGGTGCTGGAAGCAGGCAAACACGTATTTATTGAGAAGCCGGTGGGTGTAAATACTTCTGAAATACAGTTGCTTCGGGATTTGGCAATAAGTAAAGGATTAATTTGTATGCCCGGACATAATTATATCTATGAAAATTCAGTGATCCGGGCAAAAGAGTTATTAGAAAGCGGTAAGCTCGGAAAGCTCGTGTCACTATATGTAATGTACAATATTCAGCACCCGGAGAAGGTTGCAGCAAGATATCCGGGTGTCATTAAACAAATCATGACTCATCATGCCTATATCACACTTTTTCTGGCTGGAATGCCTGAAAAAATCAGTGCCATGAAGTCTGTAGTACATTATGAAAAAATTACCCAGGAAGACCTGGCTATGGCTACACTGAAAATGAAAAATGGTGCCTTGACACATCTCTGTGCAAGTTTCGCCGCGGATGATCATGCCGGAGACCCATGGACTGTTATGATAAAAATCATTGGGACTTTAGGAGCGACTCGATACAGCTATCGGGACTGGGTGGAAAACACGCCGGCAACTGTGCACGCTCAGACTTATTCAGCTTACCCATATACAATCCTAAATATAGACAAGTACTTCATCGAAGAATGTTTGCGAAGAGGCAAAAAGCCCCTGTCTACGATGCACGACGCTCTTTTGACACAGCAGATGGTAGACGCTATCGAGAAGGCTGCACAAGAAGACCGTGTAGTCACTATCTGACAGTCAAAAAAAAACTTACCCGGGCTGCTTTTGTATCTTCCCCTTCGTTCTACAATGACAATCCAAAGAAACGGATTTTAAAGAGCAAGACAGTAGATGATTGATTTCTCATACTTCTCTGTGGGCAAGCAGGTCTTATTTGCCAGATCCGTCTTCCTGATATTTTCTCTGTGCTTGGTCTACCCGCTGATCCCGGCACAATCCCTGGCAGATTATGAAATAGATGTAAGCCATGATGACATTACCTTGGGTTCGTTGATAGAAGAAATAAATTGGAATGTACCGGGTAAAATATTTTGCCCTGGTAATTTCATTAATCTCAAGCTCTCACGGATCCATTATTCGGAGATCACTGTGGCAAACCTGCTCAAGAATGTATTGGATCCACATCACTTGGCTGTCCTATATCATCGAGATCTTTTGGCGGTGATTACATCAAAGGAAAACCTCAACACCGAGTATACACCGGCCTATTATCGGGCATTTGAGGAAAGTCTGGCGGTTTCTGAAAATCGCGACGAAGGGGAAATTGTTGTCGGGGATATTGACCGGATCAATCAGAGCGGTGAATCGGTTGTGAAGGGAAGAGTCAGAGATGCCGAAACAGGAGAGCCGGTCATTGGTGCCGCTGTTTTGATAGAAGAACTGCAGATCGGTGAAGCCACAGAAGTAGATGGTTCTTTCGAGCTACGATTGAACGCCGGAGAGTATTTATTGGCGGTACAGTACATCGGTTATTTATCCCGAACGATACCGATCAGGATCATCAGCAGTGGCACCCTCGATCTGGAGCTAGATCGCTCCACAATTTTGCTCGATGAGGTCGTGGTGCAGGCCAGGGCACTGGATGAAAATATCCAAAGTACACAAGTTGGAGTTTCCCGGGTTAGCATTCGACAAATAGAGAAATTACCAAGTTTTCTGGGAGAGGTCGATATAATAAGGGGCCTGCTTCTCCAGGCGGGAGTATCAACGCTCGGTGAAGGAAGCAGTGGATTTAACGTAAGGGGAGGAAATGTCGATCAAAATCTTATAATGATTGATGAGGGCATTATTTTTAATGCAAGTCATGCCCTGGGCTTCTTCGGAACATTCAATTCCGATATTGTCAGCGAAGCCGTCTTGTATAAGGGAGTCATGCCAGCCATTTACGGTGGCCGGCTGGCATCAGCTCTGGATATAAAGATCAGGGATGGTTCTTTTGAGCGTTTCCACTTAAAAGGTGGGTTGGGATTGGTATCAAGCCGGCTCAATCTGGACGGTCCGATCAAAAAAGATAAAACTTCTGGTCTTGTTTCGATACGCAGTACGTATTCCGACTGGATTTTGCATCGTGTAAAAATCCCGGAAGTACGCAATAGTTCGGCTTCCTTTTATGATATCAATGCGAGACTCTCCCACCGCTTTAATACGAAAAATAATATTTCTTTATCACTGTATCAAACGGCAGACGATTTCTCCTTTAATGAGGATTTTGGATTTGCCTATAGCACT
This sequence comes from Saprospiraceae bacterium, assembly GCA_965222645.1. Taxonomy (GTDB): domain Bacteria; phylum Bacteroidota; class Bacteroidia; order Chitinophagales; family Saprospiraceae; genus JABDMH01. The sequence goes on from OZ244968.1 coordinate 415,562, forward strand.
ACGATGGCTCAGTTACACTTCCGAAAAGTACTAGGTGAGCAAGTCCTGGCTGCTACTAATCTCGTGTGGAGCAGGTATAATAGCGAACAAGAACAAACCCAAGGTACAGATGCCTCGGTCTACGACACGGGTCTCGAGTATGTAAAGTTTAAGGAAAATGTAAGCTATTTGGGTGAGAACTTACAGGTCAATGCGGGAATCAGTGCAATAAAATACATGACAGATGGAAATGAGATTTATCCCACCTCGGAAGAATCTACTATTTCTCCCAGGCATTTGGATGATCAGAAGGGACTGGAATGGGGATTTTATGGTGACTTAGACCTGGGACTCACACCACATCTATCTCTCGTGGGAGGATTGAGATATTCACTCTTCCATTTTTTTGGCCCTCACAATACTTATAGCTACCAGGATCCCTCGCAACCTACCCTGGAGACAATAATTGAACCGATCGTAGAGAATCGCAACATTATTAAATCGTACGGGCATTTACTACCTCGATTAAGTGTGAGATTGAAAATCTCACCTGTGAGTTCGATAAAAGGGGGCTATGGTCGTACCTCCCAATACATTAATCAGATATTTAATAGTGAGACACCAACCCCAACTAATTTCTGGCAACTCAGCAATCAATACATTCCTCCTCAACTAGCACACAATTATAGTCTGGGGTATTTTATCAACTTAAAAAATAATCTTTGGATAACCTCAATCGAGGGATTTTACCGAGATATTGACCAACTATCGGACTACCGTGATTTTGCAGATTTGCTTGCCAATGATCATCTGGAAACAGAATTACTGGGCGGTATCGGAAGGTCTTATGGTATGGAAATGAGCGTAAATAAACAGCTGGGAACTATCCATGGCTGGTTAAATTACACTCTTTCTAAATCAGAGCGAAAAATCGAAGGAATAAATGGAAACCAATGGTATCCCTCTAACTTTGATAAAACTCACGATCTAAATGTTGTAGCAAATTTTCAGATTAATAGGCGAAATTCAATTTCTCTAAATTTTAATTTTAGCACAGGTCGCCCCATTACTGTACCTGTCAATAAATATCTTGTACACAATAGAATCGTAGTGCTCAATTACTCCGATCGAAATGCTTTTCGTATACCAGATTACCACCGGTTAGATTTTTCATATACGCTTGCCCAGGGTTTTAGAAAAAGCAAAAAATTTAAGACCAGTTGGACTTTTTCTATTTACAATCTATATGCACGTAAAAACGCCTATTCCGTATTTGTCGAACAATCTTCCTTAAATGCTACTAAAATAAACCGGCTTTCCATACTGGGCACTGCCTTTCCATCTCTCACATTCAATTTCGAATTATTATGAGAATGGGGATTATTTTGTTGGTACTGCTCCTGGTGGGTTGTCTTGATCTAATACATGTCGACCTGCCCGAGGCTAATCTCCGTCCAAAGGTAGTCGAAGGTTATGTAGAAAGAGATAGTAATCACTACTTCTTATGGGGAAAGGTAAGCCGGGCGCAAAGTATAACTGGAGAGTACCAGGCGGAGACAATCGACGCACAGGTAAATATCGTTTTTAACGACGATAATCAGATCCCCGTCAATGAGGACTCCGTATTGAAAATTTCTATCGATGATTTTCACGATATGTACGGTGGAGAACCGTCAGAGGCAAAATTCAGATTGAAAGCCATTGCAGAGGACCAAACTTATATTTCTCCCATTCTGACCATCAAAGAAGTACCATCTCCCGACTCCTTAAGTATTACGACTTTGACGAGACACGTGATAAATCAGTCCGGAAACATTGTAAATCAACAGTTTGTTAAATTACATGTACATACCCCCTTGATCAATAGAAACAATGAACTGACATCCCTGTTCTGGTCTGTCACATCCGCATACCGATTTACAGAGGGTCAGCGCGATGATCCCCTTCACGTGCCTAAAGTCTGCTACGTATCCTATTCCTCGCACCAAAACGAAGTAAAAATTGTAAGCCCCCAGGAATATCCAGGAGCACAATATGTGGGACCCATTGAAGTTGCTGAGGAAGCTGTAGATCATAAATACGGACAGCATCTTTACCACACTGTTGTCCAAAAATCTATCGGTGACAAAGCTTATGAGTATTGGCAAGAGGTAAAAAGCAGCAATGAGCGATCCGGTAATATCTACGATGTATTTCCGGGTAAAATCAGGACAAACATTATTAATGAAGCCGATTCTGATGAAATCGTTTATGGCTTCTTTCAGGTATCTGAGGTCGACACGATCAGAATAAGAATTATGCCTGGTCAGGTGGGTTTTCCCAAAAGTCAATGTGCTTTTTGGATGGAACCGGAACTAATCGTTCCGGATGATCCAGACCCTTGTTTTGACTGCCTGAATTTACATACCAGCACACTTATGCCGCCACATTATTGGAAATGAAATACCGCACTTTAATCTTTGCAATCTTGTGTCTTTTCAGCCTAAAGCTGAACTCCCAAAACACAGCTGTACATTTCGACAAACCCTACTATTTTGCAGGTGAATACATTTTCTATTCATTTTGCAACCATACTCTTGACAGCGTTGAAATATCGGCTAAGGTTAAGTTGAGAAATATTGATCGTGACCTTGGCTTTTATTTCTTAAAGATTGAGCATCGATGTGGACAGGGCTACTTTAAAATTCCGCACGATGCTTCTTCAGGCATTTATACATTCGATATCGAAATATTTGAGGCGGAAGATATTCACCCCGTTCTATTATTTCGCACCGGGATCTCAATTTACGGGCCGGAGATTTCCGGCACTTTTTCTGATTCGAGGATTATTCAATTTGAGGATTCGGATCAAGAAGATGTAGCGCACCCGGGGTCTGAAAATATACTGGTGGAAGAGAGTATGAGTGTCAAAATAGATCTTTCGAATGTGGAAGATATATCGAGAATTTCCGTTGCAGTGCGTGACCATGATCTTTTTGCCCATCATCAAAATAGTTTCGGAATCTTTGAGTGTACTGTCGACTCAATGGAATTCTCTTCTGGCATACCATTTCGGGGAGTGCGAAAAATTGTCTCAAAGGGAACTATGGAAAATCGTCTGTTATTTGCTTTGAATCCCCGGACTTTACTTTTTGATGGCACCACAGTAGACGACGAATCAGGAGTGTTCACCATGTCCGTATCTCCATTTTATGGAGAAAATCGAATAACTTTTCTCGATTATCTGGATAATAAAATATCGATAGAGGAACTAGAAGAGGAGGAGCAAGATTTGTTGGCCTCCCAAATATCGGTTGACCAGAGGATACTTGAACATCAAAAACTACATCAGGAAGCAAAGCAGATAGATCTATTATTTAAAAAAGTGGCTGTCAACCTGCAATGGGATACATCTAAAATTATGACCGGTTTACCAAAACCAGATTACGATGTTGATGTACAGGATTACAGCATTAGGGGAACACCAGTCGATCTGTTTAGAGAGATTCTCACGGCACTAAAATTTAGATCAGCCGGCAAAAATAAGTATGTAGCTAAGACTCTCTACGAACGAAATGGCATTACCAAATTTTTCAGCAGATCTCCCCTTTTCGTCATTAATGATTATTCGACTCGTGATGGAAACCTCATTGCAAATTTTCCACTGCAGGAAATTAAAGGAATGAAGATCTACGGTACATATGATCTTCTTCAAAAGATGTCATCCATCGCGCTTGGCGGCATCGTACTTGTAGACTTAATGGATCCCAACTATACCTTACCACCTGAATTTCGAAAATCCTCTCTTGTGCTTCAAGGACTGCAAAAACCTCTTTCTTATCCTATCGCATTCTCAGGAGGTGGAGACAGACCGGAAATAGGAAGTTTAATTTACTGGAACCCCAGTTTAGATCTCCGTCATGATGCGCCATCCTTTCAATTTACTCCTGGTGATGTGGCAACTAGTTACCTGATCGAATGTCTTATCTTCAAGAAAAAAGGAGGTATAGATGTCTGGAGAAAAATCATTGAAGTGCCGGGAAAGTAGAAAACGGACCTCACCACTCCACATCTGTATTCATCCAGGATCGTTCTCGAGCTGATTTCAAAACAGCTTCGCACACCTTCTGTGTCTCCAGAGCATCTTTAAAAGTTGGGTGACATGGGTCCCCGGTCTCCAGACTTTTCAAAAAATCCGCTGCATGATGTACAAAAGTGTGCTCATACCCAATGCAGACACCGGGTATCCACCATCGATCGATATAAGGTTGATCACTATCAGATACATGAATAGATCTCCAACCTCTTACGATCGAATCATCTCTGTGATCAAAATATCCCAGTCGATTTTGGTCATGTAGATCCCATCGGAGGCTCGCATGTTCGCCATTGATCTCAAAAGTATAAAGAGCTTTCTGGCCACGTGCATATCTGGTCGCTTCAAATAATCCCAGCGAACCATTTTTGAAATGACAATGAAATATGCAAGCGTCATCGATTCCAACTTTCTCGACCTTACCGCTCTTATGATGGGTTCTCTCCTTTATAAAAGTTTCAGTGACCGCACTTACATCTTCGATTGCGCCATTGAGCCACATCGCGGTATCGATGCAGTGTGCCAGAAGATCGCCTGTGACTCCGGATCCCGCTGCTTTGATATCCAATCTCCACAGGGCCTCCCCTCCTTGAGGCAATTCGGGATTGATCGTCCAATCTTGCAGGAAATTGGATCGAAAATGAAATATTCTTCCAAGTTTCCCTGAATCAATAATTTGTTTTGCCAATGTGACTGCCGGTACCCGGCGATAATTGTACCACACTGTGTTTCTCACTTTATTCCTCTCCACGGCTTCCACCATTGGTGTAGCTTCTGCCACAGTACGGGCAAGAGGTTTTTCGCAAAGGACCATCTTTCCGGCATCTGCGGTAGCAATGGCAATTCGTGCATGGGTATCGTTTGGTGCACAAATATCGATGGCATCAATTTCCGGATCAGTTACCAAATCTCGCCAGTCTGTCGTAGACGATTTGTACTGCCACTGATCTGAAAAAGATTTTACTTTTTCCCGACGTCTGGCACATATCGACTGCAGGACAGGACGGTACTCCAATTCGGGAAAAAAATCGCCAATCCTTTTGTAAGCATTGGAATGTGCCCTCGCCATAAATCCGGTACCTACCATTCCAATTCGCAGCTCTTTTTTGTCGGCCATCATGATTTTTTTAAACTTTGGAAATTACACAAATAGTTTGATTTGGTAAATGACATCGGGGAAGCATTCTTGTCCAAGGGAAGGCTACGCTATTGCCAAAAATTCCATAGTACAGAACATGCAAAGCTGCTCCGCGAATTTATTCTCCTCAAATAAATCCTTATGCCTTTTTCACAATCTTGTCCAGGGCTACAGAAAAGTGCTCAATGGTTCGATCGATATTCTTCAGTTTATCCAGGCCAAATAAGCCAATCCTAAAAGTCTGAAAATTCTCAGGTTCATCGCATCGCAGGGGTACACCACCGGCAATTTGAATTCCCATTTCCCTAAATTTCCTACCATTCTTGATATCCGGATCATCGGTATAACTGACCACAACTCCAGGAGCTTGCCATCCACTGGCAGCGACACTGGAAAATCCCCTGCTGGCCAAAACCTCCCTGACACCTTTGCCTAAATCCCATTGCCAGTTTTTCACATTTTCAAGACCACAAGCCACTGTTTCAGACATCACATTATTGAATATAGCCAGACTATCCGTAGGCATTGTGGCATGATATGCATGACCTCCACCCTCATAAGCCTTCATGATCTGGCGCCATTTTTTTAAGTCGCATGCGAAGCTGTCACTCTCCAGTTCCTCCATCAGATTTTCGGCCTTCGATGACATCATCACGAGACCCGAGCAAGGCGAGCCACTCCAACCCTTTTGCGGAGCACTGATAAGTACATCTGCGTTTAGGGTCTTCATGTCGACCCATACGGCACCGGAGGCCACGCAGTCTAACACTAAGATACCCCCATGATTCATTACAGCCCGACCCACCGAACGAATATAGTCAGCAGTTAAAATCATTCCGGAGGCGGTCTCGACGTGTGGCGCGAAAACAATGTCTGGTTTATCACTTTCGATTTTGGATATTACCTCTGTGATCGGGGGTGGAGCAAAGGAGGGCTGCGATGAATCATCCTGCATCCGTGCTTTCATCACATCAACATGGTCTGCTATACCAGCTTTGTTCAGAATTTGTGACCATCTATAACTAAACCACCCATTGCGAATGACGAGGCACCTCGAATTCTTAGCAAATTGTCTTACAACAGCTTCCATCGCAAAGGTGCCACCCCCTGGTACAATAGCAACTGCATCTGCGTTGTAAACCTTTTTGAGGGTCGAGGAGACATTGTTCATTACAGACTGAAATCTGCTTGACATATGATTTAGCGAGCGATCTGTGTATACCACAGAGTACTCCAGGAGGCCATCCGGATCCGGACTATTAATTAATGCTGTCATATAAACGAATTTTTAATCCTTTCGATAAATGACCGAAGCTACTATTTTGATCTCAAATCAATTATTGCGATGCCACAGAAGATCCAATGTGCTGCTCAGTAAATTCGCATGTAAGAATAGAGGCAGTGAGTTACTCGTGCCATCAGTGTGTACCATGTTTGGAAGTATTTTCCTATTAACTATCGCCAGGAAGACAAAATGGGTCCCTACCCCCATGAGAACATCAGTCCTGTATGCACCTAATGTTTGGGTAAAAATACGTGAGACCTGCTGCTCATCCCATAGGCACGAAATGTGATCTTTTGATGAACATACTGCGAGCGACCAGCCCCTAAAAGGGGTGCTGCCCTCGTTGATGGAACCCAGTTACCTAAAAAATATCGGGACTCCGATGAGAACGGTGGTCCCGTAGGAACCTCATGTGGGTAAAAAATACGTGGGGCGTGCTGTTCATGCAGTAGGTACGAAATGTGATCTTCTGGTGAAAGCACTGCGTGTCTGCCCAAGCCACCAGCCTCCAAAAGGTGAAAGCACAGCGTGTCTGCCCAAGCGACCAGCCCCTAAAGGGGGAGTGCCGCCCCTCTCCGAGGGTACCCAGTTACCTAAAAAATATCGGGACTCCGATGAGAATAGTGCCGTAGGGACCCAATGTCGGTAAAAAATACGTGGGGCGTGCTGTTCGTGCCGTAGGTACAAAACGTGATATTTTGGTGAACATACTTTGTATTTGCACGAGCGACCAGCCCCTAAAGGGGGAGTGCCGCCCCTCTCCGAGGGTACCCAGTTACCTAAAAAATATCGGGACTCCGATGAGAATAGTCCCGTAGGGACCCAATGTCGGTAAAAAATACGTGGGGCGTGCTGTTCGTGCCGTAGGTACGAAACGTGATCTTTTGGCGAAAGCGCTGCGTGTCTGCCCAAGCGACCTCCAACCTCTAATGGAGCTGGCCTCACCACTAGGGATCATCGCATCCGGCAATTGACGCTGTAAACACCGTTGCATCTCCCGGTACCGTAAATCCCTCCTCCAACAGGATTTGATTTCCCGCTCTAAACTCCACTTCTGATCCAGTTGCTACCGTTGAGGCTGAAGATATTTGAACGGCAGCCTGATAAATTCCGGCTGGAATGGGATCGTCCGTCACGCTGAGTTCATTTTCACAAGAAATAGCGTTGCTGATTGTCCATGTCACCGAAAACTGATATCCATCTTCATAAGTTTTCGAGAGTGGTGTCTCATCTGAGATTTTCACTGTGAGTACATTTTCCCCAATCATAAAATCCGGAGTACTCAAAGTCAGCCCGTTCTGATCAGTAGCAACAATCTCATCGTTCAGAACCCACTCGATTTTCAAAGTATTTGGATCCGGATACACCAGATCAAGTGTAAATTCAAGTGGAATTCCCATATTCTCCAGAGTGGATGCAGCCGGTGCATAGTTGTCTATTGGGATCACTAATTCGTAAATCCTATCAATAATCCTTTGTGTGCACACTGCGCAAAATGGCGAGCCCAGGAATCGCATTTTACAATTTTCATGAGGGCGATACCAACTGGTCGAATTTCCTCCACAACAATGCTGGTAAATTCCAACACCATTAGTACCATACCATTTTGTCCACCTCACCAGATTAGGATCCGTCTCCTGTGTCATGTTGAAACTTTCCTGTGCATATTGATCACCTGCATAATACTCATCTGATAAATCAGCGAAAGAATGACCCAATTCATGAATAGCAATTTCAGAGGCATCTTCATGCGTTGAGGCACAGGGATTTTGACCCCCTGAACCACCGTAATACATGGAATTGACGATTAACATTGCCTGATCATATGCTGGTACATTATCTGCAAGGACATTAAAAATGGCAGTATTATTAGTTGTTACTAAGAGTCTGTGTATCCCTGCAAAATCAAAAGTGCCATCAAAATAGGTGTTTACCGACTGTATTTCATGTACGGGTTCAGTGATATCGGTGGCTGTCCCTGGATGATCAGCACCTGATTGTGCAGAGGGCACTTGCACGGCAAATGCATTAAAGAAGTTTGCATAATTGGAAAAAGGTGCCTGGGTAAATAAATCCTGATTAATCTCAGTCACATCAGACAAATATTGGGTTTGTTCCGTCAAGGTATAACCATCTCCAAGATATGCCAGGTTTATCCGATTATTTAAGGGACCATTATCCACTAAGGTGATCGTAGGAAAAGTCTGACTAACAGCATTGGAACACAAATAGAAAAGGAAAATGCTGAAAAATAATGTGCGGCACGAGTGATGGGTATTCATATTCTGAACGAGAATTAGACTTATTAATTGATGCTTATCTCAGCAATAAGTGTTCGGACTGAGCTTGGGTTAGATATATTTCTTAGATTTTGCTTTTCTTTAGCAACCTTTTCAAAACGGATGATGGAATTTTCTCTTCTAAATGGAACTCGAACCAAAAACTCTTTTTCATCAGAAATAATTTCTGTCTGCTTAAAGTGACCGTCTTCGTCGACATATTCTAGATGCTCCACCAGGGGATTGCCAAATTTTGAACTGTGCAGCAATTCTTTTTTGTTGTTTAATAAGGAAAAAACAAAAAGGGAGTTGCCCCCTGCATGCTTTATCGAAATATCGACCTCCCTTTTTAAATGTCCGGGTCTAACTTTCGAATTGATCAAGGTCATCTTTTCCGTATCATTTTCTCGATATACTTTTATCAGGAGATACTGGATCCCTTCGGCACTGTCTCTTTTTACAATACTTCCATCCGTTCTCATCACCTGGGAAAGAGCCGACAGATTTGTCAATAGAAGACAAACAAAGAGACTGAATGACATTCTTAGAATACGCATTTAATCCATTTTTTTACTAATAAGTGATCCAAATTTCTGTTTCAAAATAATTCTGTTCAATGATCTTTTTGGGACAATTGCAAATAACAATCAAAAGAATCATGCTGACCACGATTACTTAGAGGGAGTATGACCAGGATCTTTACTGTGTTGGTTTCTGATAAAAATCATCAACTTCCCGCACATGAGGTTCACCTAGTTTTCCAAGGCTCTTGGCGACCATGAGACTCACTGTAGCATCACCGGTTACATTTGTGATGGTGCGTACCATATCAAGGGGTCTATCTACGGCAAAGATCAGAGCCAGTCCGGCTTCGGGTACGCCGACAGCTCCAAGCACTATCACCAGCATGATCATTCCGGCACTTGGAACGGCAGCTGAACCAATCGATGCCAGCGTCGCCGTAATCACGATCGATGCTTGAGCCCCAATAGAAAGGTCAATTCCAAAGGCTTGGGCAATAAATACAGCAGCAACACCCTGGTAAAGGGAAGTGCCATCCATATTTACCGTGGCACCGATCGGGAGGACAAAACTGCTCACATCCTCATCGACTCCCATATGCTCATGCACCCTTTCCATAGTCACGGGCAAGGTGGCAGCACTAGAGCTCGTACTGAATGCAACGAGTTGAGCAGGTGCAATCCCGCCAAAAAAACGGCGGTAACTAAATCCGGTGAAAAATCGGGCTAGTGTGGGATAAAAGACCAGAATCAAAAGACCTAGTCCCAGCAGAACGGTCACCGAGTACCAGAGAAGGGCCTTAAACAAATCCCAGCTGGGGGATTCCACAACAAGGGCTGCAAGCAACGCAAAAACACCGTACGGGGCACCCAGCATTATTATATCAATCATTTTGAGCACTACCTCGTTGAGGCCATCGATAAAATCCTTGATTGGTTTGGATTTTTTTGGATCGATTAAGATCAGACCGATACCAAAAAAAATCACAAAGAAAATCACCTGTAGCATGTTGGTGTTATCGCTCATCGCTCCAAAAATATTTCCTGGCACAAGATCAACCAGAGGTTGCAGAGGGCCCTGCTCTTGCTGTTGTACCGCAATCTCGATCTTGCTGGAAGCATCGTCTGCATAACCTTCCAGTAGCTCTTGTCTTGTTTGCTCGTTGATGGATGTTCCGGGTTTAATGACATTGACTAGAAGGAGGCCAAGACAAACTGCTGTAATTGTAGTAAGAAGATAAATAAGGACGGTACGACCTCCCATTTTCGAAAGCTTACTAATGTCTTTTAAGTCACTGACTCCCTTTATGAGCGAAGCTATAATAAGGGGTATAGCAATCAGTTTTAATAGATTGATAAAGATTACTCCGAAAGGTTTGATCCAATCGACAACAAATGCCTTGGCACCGAAGCTGCTAGCTAGTATACCAAATGCGACTCCCAGAAACATACCTATAAGTATCTTCCAGTGCAGTTCTAGTTTCTTCATGGACAAAGAGTAGTTCGTGCAGTAAAATAGGGAAAAAATCCTCAGCGTACTGAAATGAGGGTAGATCATCCAAAGACCTGGAAATTGTTTTTTGTATATTGAATCTATGTCGCGATCTCGTCAATTAGCTGCTATAATGTTCACTGATATTGTGGGTTATACAGAAATAATGGATGATGATGAGCAGACAGCCCTCCGTCTACTGCGAAAGAACCGGTATCTACAGAGGCCCATTATAGAAAAACACAGGGGTCGGTGGCTAAAGGAGATAGGTGACGGTATATTGGCAAGCTTTGATTCTGTGACTGAAGCAGTCGCTGCAGCAAGCGAGATTCAGCAAAAATGCCGGGAAATCGATGAATTGAAACTGAGGATTGGAATACATCAGGGTGAAGTGATTTTTGAAGATGGCGATGTTTTTGGAAGCGGCGTCAATATCGCCTCAAGAATTGAGTCTCTAGCCCCCATAGGTGGAATCCTTGTCTCGGATGCTGTGCATAAAAATATGCTCAATAAGTCTGGTATAGCATCAAAATATATTGGAGAAAAGGAGCTCAAGGGTGTTAAGACGCCCCTTAAATTATATGTGGTTTCCGTTGAAGATCAGATTTCCATAGGCAATCATTTAAGTGAGTCCAATATCAAGAAAATCTCCCTTGGACAAAAAAAGCTCAATCTGTTCAGTATTATCCCCTGGACGATTGCTGCAATAACTCTGGTCGGTGCCGGATTAATATTTTACCGGAATAATCAATTGAGTAAATCATCTACCGAAAACATCGAGATTGAAGATAAATCAATTGCTGTGCTACCCTTTGTGAGTCTCAGTACAGATCCGGAAAAACAGTATCTGGCTGATGGTGTGATGGATGCAATTTTGCTACACCTTTCAAAGATTGAAAATCTCAGGGTGATCACAAGGACCTCAGTCGAAAAATATAGGAACGCCAAAATGTCTCTTCCAGAAATTGCAGAGGAACTAAACGTGGGGCACATTCTGGAGGGGAGTTTTCAAAAACATGGTGACCAGGCCAATCTAATAGTACAGCTGAGTAATGCTGACCAAAATGAAGACCATTTATGGGCGAATGAGTATAGACGCAATTGGTCCAACATTTTTGATGTACAAAGTGAAGTCGCAAAATCAATCGCCGGTGAATTGAAAGCTGTGATCACACCTGAAGAAAGAAGGCGTATCGAAAAAATTCCAACCACCAATTTGTCCGCGTATGATTACTATCAACGGGGTCAAAGAGAGCTTATCAATTTTTCGATGTACAAGAGTAATCTCATAGATTTGCAAAGAGCTGAAAACTTCTTCCAGGAAGCTATTGCCCATGACTCCACTTTTGGCGAGGCTTTAGTTGGGTTGGCAAATGTGTATTACCATCGGCATTATTGGGACAGTTTCTTGGAGAAAACCCTGATGGACTCGGTTATGACTTTTGTAAACAAGGCTTTGACACATGATCCTCAGCTGGCAGAAGCCTATGTGATGCGCGGTAATTTCTTCAGATTTAATTATGACAGAGATCGGGCATTGGAGGAATATGACAAGGCGATTAAGTACAATCCAAATCTCGGAGAGGCCTATTGGCAGAAGGGAGTATTATTTGAGCATGATGACCTCCTAAAGGCCATTGAGAATTTTGAGAAAGCGGGCACTCTTATGCGAGGTCCACGCTTATCACAGGTGTATCAGAAAATTGGGCGATCTTATGCTATCGCCGGCTTTAAAGAAAAGGGGATAGATTATATGGAGCATATCCTGAAACGTAATGGTGACTCAGCCGCTTATTTTGGAAACTTATTGGAATTTGAAGATGGGTATGGAAATCCTGAAAATGCTATTATTTATGGTGAAAAATCACTCGCCCGAGATTCGACCAATCTATGGATTAATTACTTGATGGGATTGCAATATATGTTTGTCGGAAACAAAAAACAGTATCTGGCACAAATGAAAAAAGTCCAAGAATTAGCGAAAGAAATGGAGACACCTATCCCTTATTATATTTTTCGAGTGGGTTATGCCTATTGGATAAACGGCATGAGAGCGGAGGGCCAAAAACACTTTGATGAAGGACTGAAATTCTACGATGAGATGCTTACTTTCGGCCGTCATTTTTTCCTGGATTTACACACCTATTATAATTTGGCAAGTATCCATGCATTCTTGGGTGATAAGGACAAAGCCTTCGAATACCTCAGGTTAGTCAATGACAGGCCAAGGATGCCGAGGTGGATGCTAAAAGACATCAATAACGACCCCTTCTTCGATGGGATCAGGGAAGAACCGGAATTCGGACAAATTGTAGAAGACATTGTGAGAAAACACGAGGCTGAACATCTCCGTGTAAAGTCCTGGCTCGAAACGAGACCCTCACCCAATAGAAAATCGCGGAGGAGAACCAAATGAGTAGATCCTCCACGATTCAATACCTTGCACATCAAGAAAAAGGCGGCATTCAGGATTGCCCGAAGAAGGTATAACGAACTGAGTTTTTTATCTTTGCAAACTTGTTTAGGAAAAGAATCCCAAAATGATGTCTTATGACGGAGGAATGGCAGAGTCTGGTTGATTGCACCGGTCTTGAAAACCGGCGTACCTGAGAGGGTACCGGGGGTTCGAATCCCTCTTCCTCCGCAATATAATGGTGGTTGTAGCTCCTGCCTTCACCATGGCTTCGGCAGGCAGGCAGTTGGAACCAACTTCGCATAAAGTTGCGAAAGGTTGAAATGGTGGTTGTAGCTCCTGCCTTCGCCTTGGCTTCGGCAGGCAGGCAGTTGGAACCAACTTCGCATAAGGTTGCGAAGGGTTGAAATGGTGGTTGTAGCTCAGTTGGTTAGAGCGCTGGATTGTGGTTCCAGAGGTCGCGGGTTCAAATCCCGTCTTCCACCCTAGCGACACAAAAAAGAGAGATCTCTCAAGAGATCTCTTTTTGTCATCGAAGTTCTTCGTTCATGATCAAAATGCATAAATGGTCTTGTGCTTTTTGATCTTGAAGTCTGACCGCGGAAGTAGTGCTGACATGTGGGGAGCATTTGCGGATCGAACATCGTCGGCAAAGCATTATCATGTAACGCGTTTTACATTCTTTACTATTCCTCACTAGATCGATTCAATGTCGGCTAAACAAATAATCTTCCGAATCGTGTAGAGCAACACAACAATGGAGAATCCTCGTACACTTCTACTGGCATCCCTCAGAGCTTGATCTGGTCTACCACAAAGCCATTTTTCAGATCTGCAGAACTACTTGAAGAAAAGCTAAAAGTCCTTTCAAGATCACGAAAGATCAAATTGCTGTATAAGTATAAGAAGGGGTCGCTAATCGTAATCTCCTAATCAACCAAGAGACCAAATTTTGAGATGGTCAGATGAGCATATCCATCAAAATGCTTCCAATTAATTCACTGGCTGCATGAGACAGTCCAACTCCTGATAATCAGCGTGGTATCATGTCTTAAATAGTTAAGGTGATACGGGAATCCAAATATATGTTGGAGGGAAAGACTCCAATCCGAATCTTTGATACTGAGGTGCAAGCGCTCGACATAATCTGAGATTAGCTTTGTTTGAAAAGATGGCTAGTCCATTATTTACAAACTATAATTTTAAAATGATTCGACATGGAAATTCAATTTAATCTAAGATTTTTCACTTTTTCTATTATTCTTTTATTTCTCTCATCCTCATGCAGCAAAGACATTGGGGTCGGTAGAGAATTATCTGAGGAACCCCCTAATCCCTTTGTTAGGCTTGGTGAGTATCAAGGGACTGAGATTTCTGCAAGTGAAGAAGCAAGCTTCATTATGCATATCAAGACCAGGGAAAATAGGGACGATCAATTCATAATTTCCAACTTTGCCAATCTCAGGGCTGAAATATTTGCGTATGGAGCAGACGAAGGCTTGCAAATTCCTGAGCAACACTTTGGAACTGGTGAAGGTAACTACCACATTATTTTGCATGGCAAAATAGTACAAACCTCCGATCACACGCTACAGATCATTTATTCAGTTCGTCATGGAATTCAGCAAGAAACCTATTCCATTAAAGGCGTTTACATTGGAAAATGCAGATAAGATGATTGAAATGTGGTAAATTGATGGAGATCCATTTAAGGAATCCAATGCATTTTTTCTGCTGGTACAGGACAACTTCCTTCATCATTGGAATAATGACCATCATACCATTGGTGTCTGGTCAAGGGACGCTTCATTTTGATCAGATCGGAGTGGACAAAGGCCTACCAGATATGATGGTTAGAACCATTATTCAGGATAATCAGGACTACATGTGGTTTGGAACCACTGGAGGAATCTGTCGATACGATGGAGAAAAAGTTAAGGTTTATAGTACGGATGACAAGGGGATGACCTTTCAAGATCCAGCCAGAGTTATTGCAATGGTATTGGATCCGGAAGGACAACTCTGGGCAGCGAGTTCAAGAAATGTTTATCGATATTCTGCTGAAAAAGATGTATTCGAGAAAGTGGGTGCGAGATCAATAGCAGAGTTGCAAGAGGTTGCGTCAATACACATAGACAGCCGTGAGAATATCTGGGTGGGATCTATGAGAAATGGATTGTTTCGTTATAATAAAGGACTAGATGAGTTTGTGTCTGCAGAATTTAGGGAAGAAGTAAAATCTGAATCGGGACATTTAATTCACAGCGATGATGACAATCTCTGGTTTAGCACTTTGAATGGATTGTATAAGTTTCGATGGTCGGAAAGTACATTGATTCACCATGAGATTTCTAAAGATGAAGGGACGACATTCTATGAGCAGCCGGCACTGGATCTCTTTACAAGTAGAAATAAAGACCTATGGCTAGGAACGAGGCATCAAGGTCTAATGAGGTATAATCGCAACCTGGGTCAGTTCGAATCATTTACCCTCAATCATCCGAACCTCAAGGATGAATTTTCAGTGTTAACTATTGAAGAAGGTTCGGAAGGAAAGTTATGGATTAATGTTCAAATGCCCTCTGACCATCTGGCTACAGGTCTATATGTGGTCGACGTACAAACGCATTTATGTCAACATTTTCCATCCTCTGAAGAGCCCGGATCAATCGGACCGGTCATACTATCGATCTTTAGAGATAAACATGAGGATATGTGGTTTGGTACCATGTATGATGGTGTGTATCACCATAGTCCACAACACAAGGCCTTTATCAATTGGAGGCCAAAAGGAGTAATTTTTGACTTTCCGTATATACTTCTTGAGCATCAACACCAGCAGATCTGGTTTTCTACCGGGACCGAGCTGATTCCGATATCGTCCCTAAACAATCTGCCTGTGGATGTGTACAAGATGTTCTTTGGTGCTGTCCGTGACCAACATAATCAAATATGGGCTCCTTCATGGCTTGGTTTGCGCAGGTTTAATCCATCAGGAACCACCCAACATTATCTCCCTGATCCCAATAAGCCGGGATCCATTCCAACCACGCCTATCCCATCTGCACTTGTTGATCATGATCAAATCTTATGGTTGAGTGCTTGGAATTATGGATTGTATCGCTATTTCGAGACAACTGATTCCTTTGCACCTCATCTTATGATAGATCCAGTCAGCGGCAAAATTATTGGAAATGCCATCGAAGAAATATTTGAAGACAGCCAATACAACATCTGGGTTGGATCCGAATCCGGATTAATCAAATTGGGACGGGATCGCATGGTCGATACAGTTCTAACTATGGCTTCCTGCTGGACGATCCATGAAGATGAGTCTGGTTTTTTATGGTTGGCAACAGAAGCAGGGCTTGTTCGATTAGACCCTACAACGTACGAACAAACTTCATGGCATAAGGAAGACGGATTACCGACAGATCGTATTTTTAGCCTGCTTGCCGATGATCATGGCAATTTGTGGCTGGGCACACAGAATGGACTATCTCGTTTTAATCCTTCAACACAAACCTTTAGAAATTTCGATGTTTCCGATGGTCTAGCGGGAAATCAATTTGTAATCGGAATGTGCATGCGTAGTAGCGATGGTCGGTTCTATTTTAAATCAGGAGCGACAGATATTCTTGAGTTCCATCCCGATAGTATCCACGAAAATCCGAATAAGCCCAAAGTCGTAATTACAGATATTAGACTTCGAAACCATAATCTATCTGACATAGCACAGGAGAATCTCCTTGCTCGGGCCCGAACGAAACACACCTTAGAATTGGGTTGGGAGCAAAACGATTTTGCCATCGACTTTGCAGCACTCAACTATTTCCGTCCTGAGAAAAATAACTATAAATACCGATTGGAAAATTATGATCAGAATTGGACTTACACAAATGCAACTGGATCAAATGCCAACTACACTAATCTTGATCCAGGCCAGTATATATTCCATGTGTATGGATCTAATAACGATGGCGTTTGGAGTGAGGTTGGTGCTCAGTTATTGATAAACATCAAACCACCTTGGTGGCAAACCAATTTGGCATATTCACTATTTGCCCTGTTGGGGTTGCTAATGCTATGGGGCCTCCGCCATTACGAAATGAGTCGTCAAAGGTTACGTCACCAGCTTGAACTGGAACACGTAAAAGCCAAAAGCCTTGAAGTAACAAACACAATGAAGTCCCGCTTTTTTGCAAACATAACCCATGAATTTCGAACGCCCCTAACATTAATACTAGGACCTGTTAGTGAATTAATCAGTAAATTTCCCAAATCTGATCTCCGTGCGCTCGAATCAGTACAACGCAATGCCCAGAGGCTGATGACTCTGATTAAGCAATTACTGGATTTGTCAAAACTCGAGGCTAACGAATTAAAATTAGAGGCTTCAGAAGGAGATATGGTTCCTTTTATCCGTCAGATATATGCACTCTTTACAACCACCGCCCAGACAAGAAATATCGAATATTCATTCCATTGTCAGATGGAATCTTTAAACGCCTTTTGTGACTGGGAAAAACTAGAGCAAATCATCTTTAACTTATTGGGAAATAGTTTCAAATTTACGCCTGATGGAGGTTGTGTCAACCTTGAATTATCTTCATTAAACAAGTCTGACGGAAGCGACCTGAGCATACCTCAAATAGAAATAGTTGTATCCGATTCCGGACCAGGTATTGCTCCGGAAGAGATACCCAAAATCTTCGATCGGTTTTATCAGGTGGATGCAACCACTACGCGCCGTCAAGAGGGCTCCGGCCTCGGTCTTTCTTTGGTAAGGGAATTGGTAGAGCTTCACTCCGGATCTATCGATGTCAAAAGCAACGAGGGTCAGGGGACGCAGTTCACTTTGTGTTTGCCGAAAGGAAATGATCATCTAATGCCAGATCAGATCGTAGACAAAAAGCCTAAGGTCGAGAGAAATATGACCTGGACTGGTTCCATCCTTACCGTTCAGCCTTCTGTTGCTATAGAGCATAACGGCAATAAAGAACTACCGCTAGTGCTTATAGCTGAAGACAATACGGATATGCGCCATTACCTGCGGAACGCATTGCAGGACCATTGTCGCATCGTGGAAACACCCGACGGCCAGCAGGCGCTTGATTACGCACTTAAGGAGGTACCAGATTTAATCATTAGCGATATTATGATGCCCGTCGTGGACGGCCTGGCATTGTGTCAGACCATCAAAAACGACACCCGGACTAGCCACATTCCTGTCATTCTCCTGACAGCGAAAGTAGATGTTCAAGACAGAATCCAAGGCTTACAGCATGGTGCTGATGCATACCTTTCCAAACCGTTTCACAAAGAGGAGCTTAGAGTCAGAATAAGCAAATTGCTTGAGCTTCGTGCCAAATTACATGCCCGGTATCTTTCGCTAAATTCAAGCAGCCACACTAATGATCCACGACTTAAGAAAGAGGATCTTTTCATCGCTACCTTGCAAAAACTGATGGAAGAGAATCTCAGTGATACTGATTTTGGTACGGCGCAGATCTGTAGATCAATGGGCTTGAGCCGTGCACAGTTATATCGCAAAGTCAAGGCCCTTACTGGAAAACCGTTAGGACAATTTATATCTGTCATTCGACTTCGGAGAGCCAAACAGCTCTTAAATACCTCGGACCTCAATATCTCTGAGGTGGGATACGAGGTCGGGTTCAAAGACCCAGCTTATTTTAGTCGATCATTTAAGGAATTATACGGCGCTCCTCCAAGTAACTTTCGATGAGTCGAGACAAAACTTCCACCGATCTCTCTGAACGCATCTCTGGTCAACGGCAGTACTAAACACGGGAAAATAGCTTAGCAGATAGAGTATTGTCAGCACTTTATTCCTCTGAGCAGCACATCCACAATAGGTATCAGAATAATCTCATTTTAAATGGGATTTCAGACCATCGCAAACCCGAAAAGGCCCTTTGAATTAATATTATCTTCCTAAAACCTCGTACTTCTGCTGCAAATCAGACCAACTGTCCTTCTGAATCTCCTCAATCAGTGTCACATTTACCTTGTTGAATTCAGGCTGATTTTTAGGCATCATGAAACTCTGATAAGTTTCCTTTAAAGTAATGGGAAGTAATTTTACATTGTCCTCAAGGTGTAGCCGGTTTATGTAATACTGTAAAATGGTGCGATCGTAAAGGAGGACATCATCTTCTTGTCGTGCTAGAGACCTCAATGCGAGTACGGGACTGCCATATAGATTTTTTACGGGAATCTCTTCTTGAATCAAGTACTCCTCGGCATTGGAAGAAATCACGGTGGCCACACTATTTACTAATCGAAGGTCTTCGGCACCAGTTATGTCAGTTTGCAGACTGCTTAAGGTAAGCGTCGTAGCAATGCCTGCTGTAAAACTTGAGATGATAATCACAGCGGTAAACATCCAGATGATGGCAATGGTTTTCCCCCAATTGGTCTTTGGTGCTTTATCTCCGTAACCAACGGTCGTCATTGTTACAGCAGACCACCACAAACCATCAAACAATCCCTTTATCCCCGGTCGAAATTGGAATTTGTTCACTTTTCTCTCGGCTAACCATAGGAAAAGACCAAAAACAAAAATGACAAGCAAAAGTAAAACAACGATTTGGACAAAAGCAACGGAGAACATATTTCGAAGGAATACCTTTATCGGACTCCTGTTGATCGCTGGAATCGCAACTCCAATGCTCGATATAAAATACGGCTGCGTCATGTGAAATTTTTCAGCACGAAGTGGAGTAACTGGAGTTGGATTTATACTGACATCAATATTTTGATACTCAAGTCCTTTTAAAATACTGATGTGGTCAGAGAATTCCAAATAACGGTATGGAATCCCAGCTTCCAGAGCGATATTTTCCCATAGGCCAATACTGAGCCCCTCAAAGGTAGTAGAAGTGCCTTTGCTGATAAAGGGAGGCTGATGATATACTCCCACGATAAGCGTATCTTGACTGGCCCTTGCTTGAAATGTTGCTATCCCAACCAGAAGTAAAACAAGTCCACGATTCAATAAACTCACAACACCTGCGTAATTTCTTGATTGACATTCAACGCGATAAAACGCGCCAGTATTCTCACCATGATGAGATCATTGTCATCAAACTGGTTCTTTTTCGTACTGTAAATACATAAGGCAGCTGACCGATCATCATTCAAAGAAAAGGGAACAAAGATTAGGGATTTAAAACGATAAGCTTGTTTCGGAAGTATATACATGGAATGTTCCTCATCAAAATCATTAATCTTCACCTCACTTTCATTAGCGATTGCCCACGAGGTGAGACTCGTTTTGGGATCAAAAGGTTTGCTTCGGAAAGTGTAACCTCCACTTTCCTGATTTGAATACCCTTTGTGAAAGATGCTGTTTTTTTCGGTAAAACATATTTCAAAAGCATCGACATCGATGGACTGATCAACTGCCTTGCCCATGACCGTGATTATTTCATTCCATGAGGTGTTGGTGTCCATCTCCTGAATAAATAACTCCAGTGTCTGGATGTTGGACCTTGCATTTGCCAGCTCTACCTCTTTTTCGTCAAACTCATTGATTTTCTGATCGAGTTGTGCTTGCTTTTCTGCCAATCTTGTATTTGCATATTTTAGTACCTCTTTCATTTTATTGATCCTACGTTTTAGGGAAAAACTCAGATAATAACCCAATAGCAAGATTCCACCCGCAATTATTGGAATCAAAAACCAAGTTTGGTAAAACCAAGGTCTGAATACGTGTAGATCAAATTTATGTGGTTGACTCCATTGGTAACCCCCTGGTTCTCTCGCCCTCACTTCGACTATATAGTTTCCGATTTCCATGTTCTCCAAAACGACGATTCCCTGATGGGCTGCCGGTTGCCATATCTGCTCCTCTAGCAGTATCCCATATTCTTCTTCCAGAACGGTCCTAAATTGATATTCCGTGGGTTCCCTTCCGAAAGAAAGGTTAGTATATCGGATATCAGCTCGATCAGATTGTCGCATCTTAAATCTCTTATTGGGTATTTGGTGAAGAGGATCATGATTAATATTGATGTATTGAATTCTTGGCTTGGGTGAGGTAGGCAGAGTTGAATGTGCATTTCGTGAAAATACCAAACCCTCAGTTGTGCCCACCCAAATCCGTCCCAGATCATCACTGACGATGCTTCGATACGTATTAATTAAAGAAGGCAGTCCTGCTGACTCATCTACCGAGGTAAAAGTCTTATCTTGATAATAGATCAATCCATCTGTGGCTGTTGCAATCCATAACTTATTATCCGGTAAAGAGGTTACCCCTCGTACCTCCCTTTGTCCTAGTAATTCATTTTGTATCAAGACCATCTTTTCGGAATCGTAGCGCAATAAGCCATCCGTTGATGCAAGCCATACCACTCCCCGCTCATCAACAGTCATATCATGCACTTCGAAGCCTGGTCCGGCCTCGAAAGGCAAGGTGGGGCTAAGATTTACAAATCTATTTTG
This sequence comes from Saprospiraceae bacterium, assembly GCA_965222645.1. GTDB lineage: Bacteria > Bacteroidota > Bacteroidia > Chitinophagales > Saprospiraceae > JABDMH01. Next base: position 437,213 of record OZ244968.1, read on the forward strand.
GGACGAATCATACACATAAAAATAGTTGTCGCCAATTCCAGCAGCATAGATTTCTCCGTGTGGTCCTTCCTTTAGTACAAGGATTCTGCTGGAAAAACCGTAGGAGGCATCATAGTATTGCAACTGTCCCTTATTGTCCACTTTGCCAATACCGATTATCGGTTCTTCGAAAGGTGCTTGACAAAACCAAATGTTTCCCTTACTATCTGCTTCAATATTAAAAATGGAACTACCTCTTTCTGCAACTGGATATCGCTTGACAATCTGACCGTCCCTAATTTTTAAGAGTGCATTGCGAGGAGCCACGGTACTGACCCACAAGTTGCCAAACTTATCTTTTGCTACTGCATTGATCTGGTGATCATCAAATATTTTTTTGGCGACGAAACCATTTGGTGTCTCAGTGATTTCGTAGAGATGATTCATGGCAACAAAGGCCCTGGATTTATCGGTAACTGACACCCCGCTTACATGGTGAAAAGGCAATTGAGAGATGCTTGCAAAAAAATGCTCATGGAGCATCCATAGACCATTTTCCGTACACAGCCATATCTTATGAGAATCTGTCCCACCTGGTGGACTAAAAATATGATGGATCTTACCAAACTTCAGTGCTTCAACCCGATGTGGATCATTAGCTCCATAAACTCGTCGAGGGATACCATGGAGATCATCAAGAACAAATAAGCGACCACTTTGTGTTCCAATAAAGTAATAGCCATCTTTACTCTTGTGAATAGCTGAAATGACATGAGGCCCTATGTCAATGCTTTTTACAAATCGCAAAGTATGGTCGACTCGAGAATAAAGATCTAATTTGTCACCCCCAATTAAAACAAATTCTTCATCGAACATTATGACATCACCTTTCACCTCTAAAATCTCGTCGAACTCTTTTCTGCTTCGATTGAAGAAGAACAAACCATCCATAGGACTCAAGACCCAGATTTGGCCTTTTGGGTCAAGCAAGATGGAAATATGTTGTTCCGTGTCCGAAGGAGAAAAGCGATACACCTGGTACCCATTTGCAGAAAATCTTCCTACAGAGTGATCTGAATTGCTGATCCAAATATGTCCTTCCAAGTCAATTTCGAGATCGTTGGGATAAAAAGGTAACTCGTCAGTTTGATTTAATCCGCCTTGCACAAGAGAACGCACAATTGGTCTGTCATCTAATCGGTCCATCTCATTGATCCCTTGATCATTCACAAAATACAATGATCCCAAACGCTCTTTTATCCTATGAATATTATGGCTTTTCAGCATCGAACTATACGATTCAAATTCATTGCCGTTAAATCGGTAGAGTCCATTTGGAGTGCCTACCCAAAGATACCCAAGTGTATCATAAGCAACTGTTTTAGCCTCCTTAAAAGGTGAGTCGCTCGTCTCACCGTATTGAACATAAGCGAAACTTTGAGCATCTATAGTGACACATATAGGAACGCAGTATAGCATCGCACTCAAATAGAAGGATCGCAATGACATGATAAACAATATACTAAAAAGAGAAAATAATGATCACACCCAGATGTTATGTGAAAGTGACCAACGAAAGCTGCTCTGGTGAGCCTTCCACTTATGGCCAAGGTCATAAATAATGGCATTGTTTACCATACTAAATCGGTGAGACCTTTTTGCGATTTATCATTTCACCGATTCTCCCCATATTTGCAGGGCAACTAAATCTTTGAAAACATGGAAAACAAGTTGGGTATTGGATCGAGGGTAAGCCATCCTGCATATGACGATGGTGTTGTCATCCGGATTCACAAGGCAGCTTATGAAGTATGTTTTATCAAGTTTGGGATCAAGCAGGTAGGCAAGACTTACGATCAATGGGAAATCATAGATGCCATCGAGCCCGAAGCAGAAGTTTCTTTCACTGAAGCTGAAAAGGCGCTCCTCAAGATCTTAAATACGTATTCTGGAATCATTCAACCTGTAGATCTAGGTGATAAATGGAAAAATGGCACTATCCTTATCAAGCCCGATGACGAGGAAATGAAAGCAAAGGAGATCCCGATCCAAACCTTTTTTCACAAAATTGTTATGGTAAGAGATCGCTTGAGAGTGATGGAACAAAGGATAAACAGCAGCAAACTCACCGACGAAGAAAAGGTGAATCTGCAACAATACATAACTCGCATCTACGGTAGTTTGACCACTTTTAATGTGTTGTTTAAGTATAAAGAAGATCATTTTGTTGGCGAAAAGTCATCCTGATTGTTCCATGAATAAAATAATCATTTATTTTCTTTTTACTTGCTCTACAATCATCTCCTTCTGGGGTTGTCTTGAGACCAACGAAACGTTTTCCAAACTACCTCCTGGCACATGGAGGGGCACCTTGAAGCTGGATCCGGAAATAGATTTTATCACCGACGCAAGAAAAGAAACCGGAGTGAGAGACCAGATCCAATTTGAAGAATTTACGGAAGGAGATCTGCCTTTTAATTTTGAAGTAAAATACACCAGTGCAGATCAATTTTACATCGAAATCATCAACGGAGAAGAAAAAATCAAGCTTGACGATATTTCATATAATAGGGATCCGGCAACCAACAAAGACACGCTGGTTATAAATTTTCCGCCTTATGATTCCTACTTCAATGTCATTTTTGAGGACAATATATTGGAAGGGCATTATTATATACCAAACAGAGGTAACTATCGGATTCATTTTGTGGCACGGCATGGGCAAAATCACAGGTTTACCCATCTGCGAAAAACGCCAGCTACAGATCTGACCGGCAGGTGGGAGGTGACCTTCGGTCTCAGCGATACCGTACCTGAACCCGCTATCGGGATTTTTGATCAAGAAGGAAATCGTCTTACAGGCACCTTTATGACCGAAACAGGTGACTACCGATACCTCGAGGGAACCATACAGGCAAACAAGATGTACCTTTCTTGTTTTGATGGTGCCCACATGTTTCTGTTCGAAGCTCTGATAAATCCTAACGGCACTTTGAGTGGTATTTTCAGAAACGGCACCCATTTTATTACGGACTGGATAGCCAGGCGCAATGAGGATTTTCATCTCACAGATCCGGATTCACTGACTTACCTGGTCGATGGCGACATCGATTTTTCATTTCCGGATGATGAGGGAAAAATAGTCAGTTTGACGGATGATCAATTTTCCGGAAAACCTAAAATAATTCAATTGATGGGAACATGGTGTCCCAATTGTGTGGATGAAACCAAATTCATCACGCAGTATTTGAATGAAAAAAAGCCAGAATTAGAAGTAATTGCAATTGCTTTTGAACGACACCCCAACCCCATGGATGCCACTGCTGCAATCCGGAGGTTTAGAAAAAAAATGGAAGTCCCCTATCCCATACTTTATGCGGGAATTAATGAAAAAAAGCTCGCCTCCAAAAAATTCCCCATGCTTAATCAAATAATAAGTTATCCAACGCTAATTTTTCTTGATCGCGACAATAATGTATTGAGAATTCATACTGGGTTTTCAGGGCCTGCTACACCGGACTACAAAGACTTTGTAGAAGATTTCCAAAGAACCGTTCAGAAGCTGGTATCATGATCGAAACCCAATTGAATCCAGCTCTTTTAAATCTTTCTTAATTAAGTATTCAGCATGAACACGCGCCAAAAATTTTCACTTTTTCTCACTTTCGTTTTGTCCTCATTTTTTGCATTTACAAGTGCACAACAAGAGGCCAATTACGACGAAAGCAATGTGCCAGTATTTGTCCTCCCCGAAATACTGATCAATCCCAAAGACGGTAAAATCATTTCGGATGTAGAGACCTGGGAAAATGAGCTAAGGCCCAATCTACTAGAGCTCTTTGCTTCCGAAATGTACGGTGTGTTTCCGGATGATGGTCTCGAAGTAAATTATTTTATGGACCGTATGGCTTCGGTATTTGAGGGCGCCGGCACTCGCTCAGATATCAGTATGCAAGTGACAAATAATGACCTGGAAAACCCAAAAGCACGTCAATTAAATCTACTGCTTTATCTCCCTTCCGGTAAAGGGCCCAAACCTGTATTTCTGGGTCTCAATTTTTATGGTAATCACACAGTGCACTCCGATGAAGACATCCCGGTGCATAGGCATTGGACGAGAAATAATGATGATCTTGGAATCACAAATAATAAAGCCTCGGTAAAATCCCGGGGTGTGAGAGCTAGCCGATGGCCGGTCGAATATATCTTGTCACAGGGCTATGGCATCGCTACATTGTATTATGGAGATGGGGACCCCGATTTTGATGATGGTTTTGAGAATGGCCTGCATGGCCTATTGAGCCCGAATGTAAATAAAGAAGAACTTTCCTCAATTAGCGCATGGGCCTGGATGCTCAGTAAGGCTATGGATTATTTCGAACATGACGTCAGAGTAGATGAAACAAAAGTGGCAGTCGTGGGGCATTCGCGATTGGGTAAAACCTCTCTATGGGCTGGAGCCAGAGACGAAAGGTTTGCAATCGTGATATCAAATGACTCCGGTTGCGGGGGTGCCGCTCTCTCGAGAAGAGCATTTGGCGAGACGGTAAATAGAATAAATCATTCCTTTCCGCACTGGTTCTGTAATGCATTTGATAAATACAACAATAACGAAGGAGCATTGCCATTTGATCAGCATTCTCTATTGGCCTTGGTTGCTCCCCGACCCTTATATGTGGCAAGTGCAGAGGATGATCAATGGGCCGATCCCAAAGGGGAATTCTTATCTACAAAATATGCCGGTGATGTATACACTGTGTATGGAGTTGAGAGTTTAATTGACGAAGAAATGCCGGATGTGGACAAGCCTCTCATCAAAGGAAGTGTTGGATATCACATCCGATCCGGAAAACATGATATCACACAGTTTGATTGGGCGCAGTATATCAGATTTGCAGACATGCATTTTAAATAAGACCGGTCTCCCAATATTTTCTCGAGGGCACCAAGAAGCTCAATCCATAGAATGCATCCCGGTGATAAACTGCAAATTTTGGCTGAAAAAGTGCTGTCGATTTTCATTCATTTGCTCTGAAATGTCGATCTACTAAACCGGATCACAGTTAATATTTTATAAAATAATGAGAAAATAAAGTAGAATTATAAAAGGGAGGTGTAGTATATATAGGTCTCAAAAAAAAGCAAATAAGAATGCTTAAGTTTAGAAGATTTTTCGTGTTTTTCCTGTTGTTTTTAATTCATGGGATTTCCCGGGGTCAAGAGAAACCTGATCACACGATAGACACCTATCGCGTTTTTGGGTCTGAACATCCCGGCATCTATAAACATCCCGCTGCCATCGAACAGTTGGCAGATGGTACACTGTATATTGCTTACTACGGTGGTGCAGGAGAGTATTCGGATAATACGGCGGTATATGGATCGAGATTGCTGGAAGAACCCAACACCTGGTCTCAACCAGAGGTCATCGCAGACACACCATTTAGAGGGGACGGAAATCCCGTCATTTTTCAAGCCCCGGATGGCGACATATGGTTGTTTTACAATACACAATATGGATCAACATGGTCCGAGGCTCGTGTCAAAGCAAAAATATCCAAAGATGGTGCAAGGACCTGGTCTGACAGTTTTATTGTCAGTGATGCCCTGGGCAGTATGGTCAGAGGTAAAGTATTGGTCTTAAAAAATGGAAATTATCTCCTTCCAATGTATGATGAAAGAGGAAGCGACCGGGAGCGAACCGGAGCGAAAACAGCTAGTTTTTTCATGATTTATTCACCGGATAAAGGCAAGTGGACTACTACGAATAAAATCTATTCGAAAAACGGTAATCTACAGCCTCAACCCGTACAGCTCACGGACAACCATTTAATAGCCTATTGCCGTAGAGGTGGAGGATATGGAGCTGATGAACAGGGCTTTATCATCAGAACGGATTCTCATGACGGCGGTCTCACCTAGAGTGATGGAGTGGACACAGAAATACGTGTACCCAATTCTGCCGTAGATGCGATACGCACCGGGGAGGGACATATTATACTCTCTTACAATGATCACACACATGAACGCACACCACTAAGTGTGGCTGTGTCTTTAGATGATGGCAAATCCTTCCCATATAAGAGAGACATTGCTGGCGGTGACAATACATTTGCATACCCCTACATGATTCAGACCACTGACGGAAAAATACACATCATTTTCACTACCAATGAGCGCACTACAATTATGCACGCTGTGTTAGATGAAAAAGCGATTTTGTCCTGGTCCAACTGAATTTGCAGTCCCGGACATCGACTTGTGACCAAAGAACATATCCGTATTCTTTCGGGACAACTCCTGTGAAAGATTTTACCAGTCTAAATCGTATTAGACATCCGTCACCGGCTTTTTTCTCAGTTGCTTTTTCTTGCTTTGGTGCTCCTTTGATTTCCTGGCAACCCTTTTCGAAGCTTTTGACGGCTTTGTGGATATACGTTTCTTTTTTTTCTTCGTAAACTCTGTTACGAACTTAACCAGCTTTTTGATTACCTCCTCCTTATTTCTCTCCTGGCTCCGGTACCTTTCCGATCTAAGTTGAAGAATACCTTTTTTTGAAATTCTTTTATCGCCGGAGTTTAGAATTTTTTCTTTTAGGAGATCATCAAGGGAAGAATTCGCAATATTAAAACGAAGACGCACCGCTGTCTCCACTTTATTTACGTGCTGACCACCAGGTCCTCCGGAGCGCATGGTGCTAAATTTGACTTCGCCAATGGAAATCGAAACTCCTTTCGCAATTGTGATCCGGGTTCCCTCATCCATTCCCCTCTATTTTTTTTCGATACACAAGTCCTGCAGCAATTAAATCCTCTGAGGCGTGACCGACAGACTTGAAAAGAGTTATTTCATCATCAAATATTCTTCCCCGTATTACCTTGCGACAAAGATCTGACAAGGTTCCCGATATATCTTCCTTCGTGATAACTCCTGTAGACAATGGTGTCGCCAGGTCACCGGTTTCTTCTATTGCGTGTAAGGTATCAATAAAAACAGAGCTTCTTCTCACCGCCTCATCATCTGCTTCCCGCATCTCCAATTTATAGGATCCTACAAGATCGAGGTGACACCCCTTCTTCAACCAGGCACCGTTGATCAAAGGTGCTAAAGACATAGTAGCAGTAGTGATCAGATCGGCCTCGCAAACCGCCTCTTTTAAATCAGTGCGTACAGAGGTCTCAATCTGATATTTTTTTAGATTATTTGATAAACTAAAAGCCTTATCCGGATTCCTTCCCCATATACCAATATGATCGTAATCGTGCAGAGATGTGTGTGCTCTCACAAGGTAGGGGGCTAGATTTCCCGTGCCCAGCAACAGCATTTTCTTACGTTTAGGAGAAGCCAAATATCTTGCCGCCAGGAGGCTTGTAGCTGCTGTACGCCAATTGGTTAAAGCCTGCGCGTCAATCTGTGCCATTGGCTCACCAGTCTCAGAATTAAAGAGCATAAAAGCACCCTGGATCGTTGGCTTCCGGAGCTCGGCATTCTTTGGATGTAACGTGATAATCTTTACTCCGAGGAATCCGGAATCCGTCCACGATGGCATCAGCAGTAATAAGTTATTCTCGCCATAAGGAAGGTGGATCCGGTCTGGTGTGACAATATCATTTTTAAATCCAACATCAAGGGCATCGGCAAGCTCCGCAAAATCTAATGAAAGCTCAACATCCTCCCCCGTAATAATTTGCATCTCGCGAAGTTAGGATTATTCGCACGGATGTTATAGAGCCTTCCTGTAACCTATACCGAAACCAAATCCATGATTTTTGATATTTAAATCAATTACTGGAGGCCGTAGAGCATCGCTCAGACTTTGAGTAAAGCGTGCATCGACAAACAAATGACCTCCCTCGATTGGAAATTCGACACCTGCCATTGCAACGCCCGAAAATTCGAATCTCTCATAATCCAGGCCAGACAAACTAATTTCACGATCCACAAGGTTGAGATCCAGCAAAAAGTCAGCTTTGGCCCTTAGCCTACCGCTTACTGCAAATCCTACCTGAGGACCTATCCCAACGAAAGCTCTCATATATTCATTTCCAAATGAATATTTTGCCATTACGGGAAGATCTACATATTTTAATCTGGTGTCAATTTTTACACCAAGTGGAAAATCGATATTAAACAGGTTAATATCTGTCTCCTCTCTTATCCTAAATCCCTTCTCAGTATAGTTTAACTCGGAGACTACCGAAAAATCTGAATTAATAAAATACTCTCCGGTAATTCCAGCACTAAATCCAGGCAAATAATGAATGTCTTTTACAAGTAGATCTGTAATACTTGGTGTCGAAATATTGCTCAATGTGGCACCGGCCCGGGGGCCCAGATAAAATTGTGCTACTGCATCAATAAAGATTGTGCTGACGAGTATCAAAGTGCTTAAAACAACGAATATTTTCTTTTTCATGGCTCTTTGTTTTAATTGAAAAGTATATGCTTGAGACATCTACGAAATGTTAAGGACGGTTAGTTTTTTGTTAAATGACATTTTCTGCATGATAGAGGCCACAAGACGCCACCGATCCGTGTTAATCATCTAATTTTGCTGGACATGAAAAGGAAATTACCATTGACAAAAGTAGAGTCTGGCCCCATTGTCCTGCCTGTCCGGGATAAGTATAAGATCACGACTGTTAAGGAGAGCTTTTATGTGCTGCCCCATTCATCGGATATTCTGTAATTTCGAAGGATGCAAAATATCCCATCATATGGGCTGGTTTTACTCCTGCTTATTTTCGCTTGCCAATCGGGTAAAGAAGAAATCAGTTTTAATGATGATGTCAGACCGATTTTTAATGCGCGGTGTCTAAAATGTCATGGTGGTGTTCGGGCAAAAGCTGACTTTAGTTTGCTCTTTGAGGAAGAGGTATATAAACCTCTTGAGGAAGGAAAGATGGCAATCGTGCGAGGTAACCATCGCCGAAGTGCCCTTTACCAGCGTCTTATGCATAAAAACCCTGAATTTCGCATGCCACTGGATGAAGATCCTCTGGGTGATGAGGAAATCCGGAAGATTGCAAAATGGATCGATCAGGGGGCCAAATGGGAGAAGCATTGGGCATATCAGCTTCCGGACTCAACACATTCGCCTCCGACTCTGAATGATGCATGGATAAGAAACGAAATTGACCCTTTTATCTTAGCGCGGTTGAAGGAGATCGGTCTAAATCAGGCTGAGGAGACTGACCCCGTGTCACTCCTGAGAAGGGTCTGTCTCGATCTCGTTGGTCTCCCCCCCACTCCTCAACAGGCCGTAAATTTTCTGGAGGATCAATCTTTAGATGCATACGAAAATCTGGTTGACAGTCTGCTTGCCTCCCCCCATTTTGGCGAAAAATGGGCAACGATGTGGCTGGATCTTGCAAGGTATGCGGATACCAAGGGATATGAAAAAGATTCCAATCGCAACATCTGGAAATACCGTGATTGGGTCATTCATGCCCTAAATTCGGATATGCCATTTGATACGTTTTCGATAACCCAGCTGGCGGGTGACCTGCTTTCAAATCCTGATGATGATCAGATGATTGCAACTGCTTTCCACAGAAATTCTATTGCAAATGACGAGGGGGGAACGGATGATGAAGAATTTAGAGTTGCCTCGGTTATAGAGCGGGTAGGTACGACCTATGAGGTATGGATGGCCACGACGTTCTCATGTGTGCAATGCCATTCTCATCCATACGATCCTTTCACACAGGAGGACTTCTACCGGTCTATGGCTTTGTTTAACCAGTCCTCTGACCGTGACATTTACAATGAGGATCCGAGGTTTCACACATACGATTTCCAGCATAAGAAGACTGCAAAATCCCTTATCGAGACGATCAATAACATCCTACCTGAGTCCTTGAGATCCGACTCCTCGACATCATTATTCCGGCAACGGACTCAACTCATGAAAAGTCTCGACTACAGCATGATGGAGGCCGAAGACTTTCAGGAATCCAGTGACTTGATTGAGCTGATCTGGCCCAATCTCGACATGCTTTGGCAGGTGCAAGACAGTTCATGGGTGAAGTACGAGAATATTGATATGAATCGCGTAACATCTTTGTCATTCAGGTGTGCCTCTCCTCTCAAACATGCCGGACGCATCTCCGTGCACCTTGATTCACTAGAAGGTCCAGAATTGGGAAGTGTAAATGTCTTTAAAACTGGGGAATGGAAGAGGTGGGGAAGTAACCGGCCAACGGAAGAAAATTTATGGAGAGATTATGAAATTCCTGTGAAGGATGTCGAGGGAAAACATGATCTATATGTACGATTTTGGGTTGGGGACACGTATATCCAGCACCTGTTTTATTTAGACAAGATCAGATTTAATATGCGTGATCCAACATACTTGACGTATAATCTGGAGTCCAAACTTAAAGCTCTCGATGAGGTTCCAACTACTTCCACACCTGTACTGAGGGAATTACCACGGCATCAGACCAGAACTACCCGCTACTTGAATAGGGGCAACTGGTTAGATCCGGGACGTGAGGTAAGCGCAGGGTTGCCAACTATATTTGAGGTGGACAGTATCACGGATAGACTGGAATTCGCCAAATGGCTGGTAAGTGACCGGAATCCACTCACAGGGAGAGTCGTGGTAAACAGAATTTGGGAGCAAATATTTGGACGGGGTCTTGTCCCCACGATGGAAGAATTTGGCACTCAGGGTGATAAGCCGACACATCCCATACTCTTAGATTATCTGGCGGTAAAACTCCAGCGAGATTACGACTGGAGCCTAAAACGGCTGATCAAAATGGTAGTCATGTCTGCCACATACAGGCAGGCATCTTCCTCTGACCCCGATCACATCGCTCTCGATCCCTCAAATGCCTTTCTCTCCAGGTCTCCTCGTCTCCGGCTCACAGGCGAACAAATCAGGGATCAGGTGCTTGCCGTGAGTCGACTTCTCGATCCCCAGATAGGTGGCCCCAGCGTTATTCCTCCGGAGTTGAATATCCCAGATGCTTTTATACCTCGATGGACAGTCACAGGTCGAGAGGCACTTTACCGGCGATCCCTCTATACCTTCTGGCGGCGCACAGATCCACATCCCAGTATGCTCACATTTGACAGCCCGGACAGGATGGTCTGCACTTCTCAACGGGTGCGCACCAATACACCATTGCAGGCACTAAATCTTTTAAATGACACGCTGTATTTTAAAGCAGCTACTTTTATCGCAAAGGAAATAACAAAAAGCAACACATATGCCGACGCATCTATTGCAGAAGCTTATAAACGTATTTTTCTATCACCAGCTACAGACAAACAACTATATTATTTTAAAGAGCTTTATTTAGTTGCACAGCAGAATAAGCGGAATCTGGCCATTCCGGTTTCTCAAAAAGATAAGAAGGAATTGCTCGATCAGGATGCTCTTGCAGTCGTGATTAATGCCATGATGAACCTGGATGAATTTATAGTCAAACCGTAAAATCGAATAATTTTGAACATTGCACAGGAGGCTTTTTTAGAAAATGCATTGTACAACTCCAGGAGGCACTTTCTCCGAAACTGTATGTCTGGTTTGGGAGCTGTGGCGCTATCAAATTTACTCGTTGGTAAGACGTCAGCGAGAAATATTCCATCCGGGGATAGTGATAGAATAGAAGGACCTCATTTTTCACCAAAAGTCAAAAATGTCATCTTTCTTCACATGGCAGGTGCTCCTTCTCAATTAGAATTATTTGATTACAAAAAAGAATTAGCAAAAATTGATGGGCAATCATGCCCAACTTCTTTCTTAGAGGGGCGAAGATTTGCTTTTATTGACGGTGTTCCTAAAATGCTGGGCCCTCAGACTGGGTTTAACCAATATGGTCAAAGTGGGGCGTGGGTATCTGATTACCTCCCGCATTTTAGTAATGTCGTAGACGATGTGACTTTTTTAAAGGCTATGCACACGGATGAATTTAATCATGCACCTGCTCAATTCTTTATGTATACCGGTGCACCTCGCACAGGCCGTCCGTGCATGGGCAGTTGGGTCACTTATGGTTTGGGATCTGAAAATCACGACTTGCCGTCTTTTGTAGTTTTGACCTCCAGGGGTGGTCCATCTTCGGGTAAGCGTCTCTGGGGCAGCGGATTTTTACCAAGTGTACATCAGGGAGTGCACTGTCGCTCAAAGGGAGATCCGGTACTCAATCTTCAAAATCCTTCGGGAATAAACCGAGAACTGCGGAAGAAATCTATAGAGACCATTAATGAGGTAAACCAGCTGCAGTACAATGAAACCAATGATCCTGAAATTTTGACCCGAATTTCCCAATATGAATTGGCTTTTAGAATGCAAGCCTCTGTGCCCGAAGTAATGAATATTGATAAGGAGCCGGAATACATAAAAAATCTCTACGGTGCAGAACCCGGAGAAGAATCTTTTGCCAATAATTGCCTTCTTGCGAGAAGGCTGGTGGAAAAAGGAGTCCGGTTTGTGCAGCTGTACGACCGGGGATGGGACAGTCATGGGGCGGGTCCTGGAAACGGAGTGGGAGAAGGACTACGTCGAAACTGTCGATATATAGACAGGGCAATGTCTGCCCTTCTGATCGATCTCCGTCAAAGAGGTCTACTGGAAAGTACCCTGGTCATCTGGGGTGGTGAATTTGGCCGTACACCGATGATGGAGGCACGGGCAGGGAAAAACTTCCTCGGGCGTGATCACCACAACGAAGCCTTTACAATGTGGATGACCGGTGGGGGTCTAAGAAAGGGATATACACATGGAAGTACTGACGAACTGGGCTTTTTTGGCGTGGAAGGTAAAGTACATATTCACGACTTGCAAGCCACAATTTTGCATTTGCTTGGATTGGATCACGAAAAACTCACATACCGCTTCCAGGGTAGAGATTATCGGCTCACAGATGTAAGTGGTAATGTGATCAAAGACATTCTTGCATAAACCGGGGCACCGCCGTTCGTCATAGATCGTAAGTTTAACGAAATTAATTCTCTATTGAATCGAGATTTGAAAAAGGACTGATTGCAATTTTATGTTAAAAGACAATCGTGCAAGCATCTGAGCGACATCAAGACACAAGAAATCCTCGGAATTTTCTGAATCCCCGTTAGTTGAATACAGGTTGACCATTTAATTTAACTCGTAATACCACAATAAAAAAAGTTGATCTCGATTGGATTTATGACGCATCACACTAGAATAGTCTAGTGAACAAATCACATCATTTCCTTAAAGTCTAAGAATGATTCGAGGAGAGACACTTGATTTTTAGCCCGGACGAAGTTATGCGCATCGTACTCTGTTTTATAATATACATCGTTGAGTAAATAATCTACAAAAAATCTCATGGCCTGCTCATAGATAATATATGCAGCACCAACGTGTAAATTCTTTCGCTCTTTCACAGACAAATGATCACCGGCGCCGGACAAAAAGCCCTCTTGTAGAGCTTCGTAAAATTCTCTTTTGATAACGACCTCTTCTGTCCTCCGGTCGTCCTCAGGTAAGCTTGAAGCCACACTTCTCACCAAATCCCCAAAATCATGCAAGGGTGAACCCGGCATCACGGTATCAAAATCGATAATACACAAAGGCGCACCCCCCTTGTCGAATAACACATTACTCAGCTTGGGATCATTGTGAGCAATCCTTAAGGGAAGATCAAGCTTAAGAATTTTGGATGCAATCCATTCGTATTGATCCATTTTTTTGATCAGTTGTCGGCTTGCATTTTTTCGTTCTGAATCCCCATGCAATTTGGCATCACGATATTGCTCAAGCCTGTTTTCTGCACTGTGGAACCCGAAAATCGTTTCGTGAAGCAAATGGGCAGATAAACCGGAAACAGATGCTGAAAACATACCAAAGGCTCTGGCCACATCAAAGGCCTCCCTCCCGGTTCTCACATTATCTTTTGTGTGACTCCCTTCGACATAGGAAAAACATCTCCAGTGATTCCCATCCCGGTCCCATACTGATTTTTGGTTACTTTTAGTGCTGACCAACGCTGCTACTGCAAGCTCATAATTGGGATCATTGAAAAGATGTCTATTGACCAGTTCAATATTTTCTATCACCTTGTCTGACTCCGGGAAAACATCGGTGTTCATCCGTTGGAGGATGAAATTGCAATTATCAAATTCTACCAGGAAGGTTCCATGGACCAGACCATCTGTGATCTCGCTAACGTTCCTGGGGATACCGTCCCAATAGGAGGAGATAGGGAACTGAGAAAAATCCATAGACCTGCGATTGAAGTTTGAAAATATCAAAATCAGAAATCATCCGGAGTTTTTTTCCTTAACTTCCAAGGTGATTTGCGACCCCTTACAGGTCGAGAATTAATTGGGACTGGGGATACTCGGTATCCAGGTTTGCCATTCCTACCCCCAGCAATCTTATTCCCAATTCAAGCTTTACATGTTCTCTAAACAATTGCTCGAATGACTCCGTAATAAGTCCGGCATCACGGGTATAGTGATGAAAACTCTTGCTACGTGTCGGGGTCGTAAAGTCGGGATATCTCCATTTTAATTGTATCGTCCTGCCTTTGACATCAAGACGCTGCAAGGCATTGGAAAGTTGGCCAATGAGATTTGTCAAAATTTCATCTGCCTCCTGCCATTCATAGATATTTTCTTCAAATGTCCGCTCTACGCTGACCGATTTTCTGACTCGTTCAGCACTTACGGGTCTATCGTCTTCACCACGACAGACTTTATAGTAATAATGCCCAGTCTTGCCAAAGAGCTCCACCATTCGATCTAACGGGATCTTCTTTAGATCTGCTCCTGTGTGAATGTCCAGACTTTTCATCTTTTCCTCGGTCACTTTCCCAACTCCATGGAATTTACCCACTGGTAAGTGATCAAGAAATTTGGGAATCTGGCCGGGTGTAATTGTAGTAAGACCATTGGGTTTATTCATCCCTGAGGCCACTTTTGCGATAAATTTGTTGACAGACACTCCAGCTGAACAGGTAAGTGAGGTCTGATCGTTGATCTTTTTTTTGATTTCCCGGGCTAAGAGCGTAGCCGAAGGATTGTCCGCGCTATTTTTCGTGACATCGAGATAAGCCTCATCCAGCGACAGAGGTTCGACCAGATTAGTATACGAATAAAAAACCTCTCTTATCTGGTGCGAAATCTCTTTGTAAACTGAAAACCGATGCGGTACGATGATTAAATCACTGCATTTTTTCCTGGCTAAAGAGATCGGCATGGCCGAAAATATCCCGAACTCCCTGGCCTCGTAGCTGGCCGCCGCTACAACGCTGCGTTTGCCACTACCACCAACCACCACAGGCTTGCCTTTCAACTGAGGATCATCCCTTTGCTCCACCGAAGCAAAGAAAGCATCCATATCGATATGAATAATCTTCCTCATCATGTCATTCCGTGGCACGTTACTTTATTAAGCGGCTCTTTTCTATTTTTAATACCAGTTCTCAAAATTATCAAACAAAATTTCTTCATTGAATCAATTCACTCCATATACAAGTGAACACTTCATACCATTATTATTTTTCTTCATTGCCGGAGCATTGTGGATATTTTGGGCCATGAAAACAGATGTTGCGACTGAGCGAAATTACACTTGGTTGCCGGTATTTATCTTACCGGGGATCATTGTGTTTGATCTCCTTGCAGGTGTGATTTCGGGATCAATAGATGTGACTGAGGATCTCCCCTTCCATATGTGCAGGCTGGTGACATTCCTATTACCCCTCGTGCTATGGAAAAAAAAGAGATATCTATTCGGGGTTCTATATTTTTGGATTCTGGCAGGTACTCTTCAGGCGCTACTTACTCCCGACCTAAAAGAATCTTTTCCCGACTACCAATATATTCGATACTGGACATTGCATTGCGGTTTGATTGCCGGGATAATGTATCCCATTGTTGTGTTTGGGTTTCGACCTTCATGGAGGGATATGTGGCACGCCTGGATTTGGGCTCAGGTCTATCTGGTGTTAAGTCTTGCCCTTAATCTCGCATTGGGGTCAAATTATGGATATACGATGAGAAAGCCGGAAATGGCTAGTGTAGCAGATTTTCTGGGTCCATGGCCCTGGTATCTATTGACAGCCCAACTTATTGTAATGGTATTATTTGTCCTGGTTTACCTTCCCTTTGCAAAACGGAAAGAATCAATTTAGCACATTACTTGTAAAAAGCATTCCCATCTTAGCATCGTAATTTACGCTGACTTTTAGCTTTACTAAGTCTTGCTTATATGGGTATTTCTGTGCGTCTATGATAAATACCTTGCAACCGAGGGCATTTCGCAATTCTTCGTGTTCTTCTTTCCAGCAGTGAGCTAACTCAAGGGTAGTTGCATGATAGTCCTTGTCCCACTTTTTTCCCACAATTACCTGCAGGTAAATGATTCCATTGCGGAATGCCAGTAATCGCGATGACAGCCCATAGCCCACGCGATAGTACATGTCTGTCTTAAAGTAGTGTTTCCTATTAATCTCTTCAATACTCATTGCAGGGAAGAGAAAAACAAAAATTAAGCCAGATTCTTTGCTCATGCATATCAGTCTACGTTGACGAATCGCACTTTCCGATCACGCGAAAACCCCAAACAGTACTTATATTTGCGTTCAAGTGATTTGTAAAGAATTGAAAATGAGTCATAAGCACCTATTTTACTGCCTGACTATGTTCCTGATATGGAGCTCATGCCGCACGGGGATTCAGATGGAGGAATATGGAGTGATTTCGCCATCGACGGCTCAAGAACTAATGGACCGCAAAGAAGATCTGATCATCATCGATGTGCGCACCAGCACTGAAGTGGCTGGGGGGCAGATCCCTGGAGCCTTAAACATTGACATCAAGGATCCGGAGTTTGAGCAACTGGTGAAAGATCTGGAGCGGGATAGGGAATACCTGGTTTACTGTGCGAAAGGTATTCGCAGCGCCCTCGCAGTGACTAAAATGAAAGAACTTGGTTTTGAGAAGCTTTACGATCTGGGAGGGGGTTTTAACGCATGGAATGGCAAGTGAATCAGGATGAGTAATTACTTTGAAATATTTATAAACGGATATACCGGGTATGCTCAATACCTCTGGCGAGAAATAAGTCAGCCTTCCCTGCACAATTACTTTTATTGGCTCATTGTTGTATCACTCCTATTTCTTGCCTTGGAGTGGACAAAACCATGGAGGGTGGATCAGCCCAAATTCAGAAAAGATTTTTGGCTCGATGCTTTTTATATGTTCTTCAACTTCTTTTTGTTTTCGCTCATTGTCTATAATGCTGCGAGTGATGTGGTCGTGCATTTCTTTAATGACATCATCGCCTCGAGTTTGGGTGTAGATCTTCAGTCGATGAATCCGATGAGAAAGTGGCCTATGTGGGCAATACTTATTGTGGGGTTTGTGGTGAGAGATTTTGTCCAGTGGTGGGTGCATCGTCTTTTACATCGTGTACCCCGGCTTTGGGAATTTCACAAGGTTCATCATTCCGTAGAGCAGATGGGCTTTGCGGCACAGTTGCGATATCACTGGATGGAAAACGTTGTATACCGGTCTATAGAATACTTGCCGTTGGCATTATTGGGAATCGGCTTGTATGATTTCTTTATCATTCACGTTTTTACCCTGGCCATCGGGCATTTTAATCATTCCAATATCAGTGTAAGTGGTTTCCTATCCGCGGGGATCGTCGGAGCATTAGTCGGTGTAGCTATCGCTGGAAATCTACTCGACATAAATCTTGTGTCCAATGCGAATTTTGTAATAAAATTAGTCATCGTCCTGGGGACAGCACTGACCTTTAGTCTGATTTTGGGCCCCTTTATGAAAAAGATTTTTAACAGTCCTGAAATGCATATTTGGCACCATGCTTATGATTTACCCGCGGAAAAAAAATACGGTGTCAATTTTGGATTGACACTGGCCATCTGGGATTATATTTTTGGCACCGATTATATACCGTACAACGGCCGGGACATACGGCTGGGTTTTCCGGGTGTGGAAAAATTCCCCCAATCCTTCATAGGTCAAAATCTTCATGGGTTGAAATAGTTATGTATTGCTTAATATTATAGCAGTGTCACATTACATTGTAAAAGATTTCTGAGCTATGAATTATAAGCTTTTAGGTAGAACCGGTTTGAAAGTCTCCGAGTTGTGCTTCGGAACAATGTCGTTTGGCGGCATTGCAAACGAACGAGTCTCCAGGCAAATGTTTAATGTATGTCGCGACCACGGGATCAATTTTTTTGACTGTGCCAATGTCTATGAAGGAGGAAAGTCTGAGGAAATTCTCGGAAAACTTATAGCAGATTGTCGGGACGAGGTGGTCATCACTTCAAAGGTATTCTTTCCCACATCAGCTGATGTCAACGGACGTGGTGCCAGTCGCTATCACATCCTCAAGGCGGTTGAGAAAAGCCTGCAACGACTCGATACAGATCATATAGATCTGTACTTCATACATCGATTTGATGATCTTACTCCTGTAGAGGAAACGCTGTCTGTCCTTAACGACCTCGTCCGGCAAGGCAAGGTGCTTTACCTGGGAGCAAGCAATTTTGCCGCCTGGCAAGTGGCGAAGGCTCTGGGAATCTCCACCGCGAAGGGATGGTCGAGATTTGAATGTATCCAGCCCATGTACAACTTGCTGAAACGCCAGGCAGAAGTAGAAATCCTGCCGATGGCCATTTCTGAAGATCTCGGTGTAATCAGTTATAGTCCGTTGGGTGGTGGCATGTTGTCGGGTAAATATAATTTAGGAAAAAAACCATCTTCTGGCAGACTCTTAAAAAATAAGATGTACCAAATAAGGTATGGTGAAGAATGGATGAATGATGTGGTGCTGGACTTCTGTGACATAGCATTAGACCATGATTATTCTCCCATATCACTGGCCATTGCTTGGGTAGCAGCACATCCTGCAGTTACAGCTCCGATCATAGGAGCCAGAAATGCGAAGCAGCTAAAGACATGCTTAGAATCTGTCAATATCGCGATGTCTCCAGCGTTTCGCGAATAGATATCGGCGATTACTTATGATCCCCCAACTGCCACCGACCGAAATGAGGAGCGCACTGATTACAATTACGGAACCAGGTAAATGGGGCTCATTTATTACTTTAGGTTATTTCGGGAGACATTGGCCACCTATAACTTTAGGGATGAGTTTAGCAATGACTCCTTCATTCCAATAGATTTTCCTTAAATAATTTGAAAATTCGCTTGTATTCATCTTTCCAGCTACTCGATTCGACAAAACCGTGTCCCTCCATAGGAAATACTGCCAGCTCCCATCCTTCCTTTCCCAACTCAATAAATCGCTGTGAAAGACGCACGACATCTTGAAAATGTACATTGCGGTCTACCATTCCGTGCAACATGAGTAACTCTCCGGCAAGACCTTCTGCATGATAAATTGGCGAACTTCGATAATAAGCAATGCTGTCGAGTACAGGCGTGTTTAAAATATTGCTCGTGTACCCGTGATTGTAATGTGCCCAGTCTGTGACACTCCTTAGAGCTGCTCCGCATTTAAAAGTTCCGGGACTTGTGCAGAGGGCCATCAAAGTGATAAACCCGCCATAAGAACCTCCGTAGATTCCTATCCGATCAGCATCAATTCCCTCTTTCCCGACCAGATATTTGGCACCGTCTACCTGATCACTCAAATCTTTCCCTCCCATATGACGATAAATTGCAGTGCGCCAATCACTCCCATATCCTGCACTCCCACGATAGTCGATATCCAAAACTGTGTAACCCCGGTCAGCGAGAAAATTGTGAAACATGTATTCTCGGTAATAGCTGCTCCACCATCGATGCACATTGTGTAAATATCCTGCACCGTGCACAAAAATTACAGCAGCTCCATTTTTGTCAGTGAGTTTTGGTCTGTAGATTCGAGCAGGTATTTGTACACCATCTTTCGCTTCAAAAAATATGATGTCGGGATCTCGCCAAGGGTACTCCAAAAATTCCTTCGTTGTCGATTCCGTCACCTTATTCGTCTCTGCTCCGGCTGAATTTTCCATCCAGAATAATTCGGTGGGTTGGTTACTATATGAATAAAGCAAGGCAAGATTATTTTCATCAGGAGATACAACAACCTGATTATTGCCCACTTCTGGAGTGATCTTAGTCCAGATTCCGTCCAGAGATAAATGATAAAAATGATTTTCAAAGGGATTTTCTTTATTCGCAGTTACGAAAAATTTTGTCCTGTCGCGCGAAAGTCTCGCACTTAAAATCTCGAATTTACCTTTTGTCAAGGCTCGTGATTTTTCAGCGGTAAAATCATACAAATAGATGTGCGAATAGCCGGTCTCTTCAGATTGGTACCAAAAGGTATTCTCATCAACAACACCGGCATTGCCTGCCGAAAAATTCCAGCTTGAGATACCGGGTCCTCCTATCCATGCATCATCGTGTTGATGATCAATGAGGATGAGTCCACCTGACTCTAAATCTAATTCCATTATCCATCGGTCCTTATTGTCAAAAGACCTCAATACCACAACGGAGTGTGATCCCGTCTCATTAAAAATGGGATCTGTCATGTAGACCTCACGTGCTGTTTCAAAAGTATCGACGAATTCCTCAGGCCCCACATGATAATCTTTTAAAAATGCCGGTTTATCATAAATACCGGGAATTTCTTTGGTGGAAATAGACACCACCGTATCTCTCCTCCGGTTGTACACATAGTATTTGTAACTGTCGAGCTGATCCCCCACCTTGGGTCGTGCAGGAAGCTCTTTTGTATACCCGCTTTCAGTGACATAAGATGGCACTGTTGTACTTTCAGGTTTGGCGTCATCGACCAGGCTGTAAAAAACAAAATTCAAATCCGGACTTATACATAATGCCCTAAGTTGATCTCCACCCAAATATATTTCCAAGGGTCTCTTCGGCCCCAAAATTTCATCTTGTTGTTCGTCAAATTGCAGGTCCTCATCACGCTCATTTAATATCTCAAAATATTCGAGTTGATCTCGTCTCAACCATGCCTTGTGTGCATCATCCTTTGCAGACTCATTTTCCTTGCCTGATCTAAAATTGGTCAGCTGCTCCACTGAATTATTTATTTCAGACCAACAAAAAAGATTTATTCCCTTCCGAAAAATTAATTGATCACCAGAGGATGAAATCGAGACCAGATTCTCATTTTCTATGGTATTCGTTATTTTCCATTCCTCTTCCGTGGATAATTGCCGTAAAAACAAATCCCCGTTTTTAGTGTAGGCGTACCTTGTATAATCGCGATTATACTTTTTATTTGTGGATGGAAGCTGTTTTTGTGATTCCAGTGACAACCGTTCTGCATTCGTGTCCCCTATTTTAAATGAATACAGTTCCTGGTCCGGAAAACTATCTCTATCCCATCTGAAATAAATAGATTGACTATCATCTGACCAAAAAGGCCGTGAAGGAAGATGACCGACAAAATCTGCACCTTCCATAATTTTATCAATGGAGAGAGAGGGCTGAGCACTTAAAGAAAAAAGCGGAATAGATATAAGCAGTATTAAACAGAACTGTGCTATTTTTTTCATGGTGTATGCAGGAATTTTAGAAGAGATAAAGTCCAGTTGTCGCAGAGGGAAGTAAGGATTTGGATAGAATAAAACACAAGATATCCAGAAATAAATAAATCACTCTACAAGTATCATGTCTTTTAGAAGTGCGAGGAGGTAAGATTTCCATTCCTGAATATTTACATGGAATAAAGTCTGTCGATGTGTGCTGCCAGCAGCGACATTGAGTTTTACAAATCCCACTAGAGATCCCCAGGCAATAAGATATAACAACTCGGGCTTTCGTTTATTTCTAATACTGCCATCTTCCACTCCCCTCCTTATCTCTCCCGTTATCAGGCTCACCGGCAAATTCTGAATATCCTGCACCATCGCGTAATACATGCTTTCTTTGATGGCCGTTGTCATCCTGGCTCGATCTCTTCCCAACTGAGTGGAGCGATTTAACGTCATATAATCCAGGATGACCTCAGAGTAGAAGAAATATTTGTCACAAAAATCCAGGTATGCTTCGGCCAGGGCAATCACACTATTTAATCCACTCTGGCTTTTGTGATTGTCGCGCACTCGATAGAGATTTTCGTTTAAAATCTGAAGTGCACGATAGGTCACTGCCATATAGAGATTCTCCTTGGTATCAAAGTAGAAGTATACGGAACCCTTGCTGATGCCTGCTTCTTTTGCGACATCCTCCATTTTTGTATTTGCATAACCTACCGCTGAAAAGATCTTCTCCGCGGCATCGATAATATGTGCCTCCTTAATACTCCTCTTCTCACTCAATGTACAGGTGATTTTTTAAAACGAGGTCAAAAATAGTAAAAAGCCGGTACGAGGGACAAAAGAAAAGACCTTTGGGGGGCAAAGGTCTTTTCCGGTGAGTAGTAAGTAATCTTTAGAGTCAGATTACGGGTTATCGTTATCGGTAATCGAGGTCCAATGTGATAGATTCTTACCTGCTTCGGATAGATTGTGTTTTTCGATTCTACCTGAAGCTTCGATCAGCAACCGGTCAAAAGAAGACTGTTGTACCAGGTCGTCATGACTCTGATTGCCACAGCTTTCATCAGTGGCATTCCCCTGTATCGCAGGATTATATCTAAAGGCAAAAAGTGCACTGACAACATTTACATCCGGACTCACCGCAGTCTCAGATAGGCTGCGAGCATCTACTCTGGTAATGGTCTGGTATGCCTGCCAGAGATCTTCAAGATCCACCTCAGCCAGTAACTGGTCTGCACTATTGTACAGTGAGGAAATGCGATCTTCATTCCACACCGTGTTTTCGACCTCAAAAGTCTCAAGCTCTCCTGAGCCCCGGTAAGCCTTTACCATACCCTTTTTATCCACCACCCAACCCGATTCTTCATCTGTACTGAGATTGTAGTGCATATACTGCAACACAACATCCGATCGTATATGTAAGTTGGTAAGCTCCTCCGCAGACAAACTAACCTCCTGTGCTTCAGGAATCAAAATCTGTTCTTTATTACAAGAAAGCACGGAAAGACCCAAAACGAGGATCACTAAAACGGTCAGTATTTGTTTTTGCATTGCAATCATTTATTTCCTCCTTTAATATAGCGATATTTGAGCACCATCTCCAAATGTTTTTCTAAAATAATTTAGATTCGCCTTCTCAAATCACTACCGTGTCAGCTGTTTTAGAAATTCACCAGGATGATAATGTCTGGGTCGCACTAAAAAAAATTCAAACCGGGGAGTTCATTGAGGTCAACGGAAAATCTCTCACAGCCAGGGAAGAAATACAAATCAAGCACAAGATTGCAAACGAAGATATACCTGAAGGGGGATCGGTAATGATGTATGGCACTACGGTTGGGAAGGCCCTTAAAGAGATTAAGAGGGGAATGAAAATTAGTACCCAAAACACTGTGCATTCCACTTCGACTCTCACAAAACGTAAAAGCACATCCGAATGGAACCCGCCCGATGTGACCCAATATAAGAACTCGACATTCAGGGGATATCTGCGATCAAATGGCAAGGTAGGTTCCCGCAATTTCTGGATCTTTGTGCCGCTTGTATTCTGTGAGAATCGGAATCTAAATTTACTTCAGGAAACATTGGTCGAAGCTCTTGGTTATAAACAGGGAGCATTTCAAAAATACAATCTCGAGCATCTGATTTCTGCAATCAGGAAAGGAAGGACAGACCTGCGAGATATCGATCTCCCAAGGGAACAGCCCTCTGCGATTTCGGATCGACTTTTTAAAAATATGGACGGAATAAAATTCCTGACCCATGAGGGTGGCTGTGGGGGGACCCGGCAAGATGCCGAACTTCTCTGCAAGCTCCTGGCGAGCTACATTACACATCCTAATGTGGCTGGAGCATCTGTAGTGAGTCTCGGATGCCAAAATGCTCAGGTCAAAATGGTCAGGGACTATGTAAAAAACTTCGACCAGGGATATGATCGACCAATCTATTACTTTGAGCAGCAAGAAAGTAAATCCGAATCCGATTTTATCCAAAACATAATCAGGTCAAGCTTGAGGGGGATGCAGCTTGCCAATGAGTTGTCGCGCACTCCAGCATCTGTCACCAATCTCTGTCTTGGACTTGAATGCGGGGGCTCCGATGGCTTTTCGGGTATTTCTGCCAACCCTGCTTTAGGCTACTGCACAGACATGATCGTAGCGTTGGGAGGATCTGCTATCCTGGGTGAGTTTCCTGAGTTGCATGGAGCAGAACAAGACTTGATCAATCGGTGTAGGACAGAGGAGGCTGCCGATCGCTTCATCAGGCTGATGGAGGATTATCATCAAAGAGCAAAAGATGATGGCAGTGGATTTGAGGCTAATCCGTCACCCGGAAATATTCGCGATGGTCTAATTACCGATGCCATAAAATCTCTGGGAGCAGCCAAAAAGGGCGGATCATCACCAGTCGTTGATGTACTCGATTATGGAGAAGTGGCCGCAAAGGCCGGTCTCCATCTCTTATGTACACCTGGAGGTGACGTAGAGTCTACAACGGGATTGGCGGGAGCCGGGGCTAATGTCATGGTTTTCACCACAGGTCTCGGCACGCCGACAGGTAATATCATTTGCCCCACCATAAAAATGTCAACAAACAATCGGTTGGCACAATCTATGTCAGATATCATTGATATTAATGCCGGTACGGTCATCACAGGAGAGGATGACCTGGGATCCAAGGGAGCCGAACTTTTCGAGCTCATAGTAAAGACCGCAAGCGGAGACTACCTCACTGCCGCTGAAAAACTTGGACAGGATGACTTCATTCCATGGAAAAGAGGCATAAGTTTATGAGTATTACCGTTGATGCGCATCAGCACTTTTGGAATTTTGATCCGGACCGGGACAAATGGATGACAGCCGGAACCATGGATCAAATCAGACGCGATTTTACACCAGAGCAACTTCGTGTTCTCCTTGACCAAAACGATGTCACGGGGAGTATTGCTGTACAAGCCGACCAATCTGAGGAGGAGACTAAATTCCTGCTTGACCTGGCCTCTGAGCACTCATGGATTCGTGGAGTTGTGGGATGGATTGACCTTAGGAGTGACACATTGGAAGAACGTTTGCAGCATTATCGACGCTATGAAAAACTGGTTGGATTTCGTCATGTTTTGCAGTCTGAGCCGGCTAGCTATATGCTTGAACCTACATTTATCGAGGGAGTAAGCAAGCTGTCCAAGTATGGATTTACCTACGATCTCCTGATCTATTGGCACCAATTTGAATCGGCTATTGAGATGGTCCAACAGCTACCAGAGGTTAGAATTGTGCTTGATCACATTGGCAAGCCGGACATTAAAGACGGACGGATTCTGAAGTGGGCCAAGGGGATATCTCGATTGGCCGAAATGCCGAATGTCTTTTGCAAGATTTCAGGTTTGGCCACCGAGGCTCACTGGCAATACTGGAAGAATTCTGATTTTGACGCATATCTCGAACTCACATTTCAGCTTTTTGGCCCCGCCAGATGTATGTATGGGAGTGATTGGCCTGTTTGCACACTCGCAACAAGCTATGGGGAATGGATAGATTATGTACGCCTATATATCTCAAAATATAGTGAGGCGGAACAGAAAGCTATCATGGGTGGGAACTGCCTGCAGTTTTATGGGCTGAAGTCCTCTGCGGAGTAGCATCGATCTACTGGATCAGGTCATTGATATTTCAAAGTTTTAAATCCAACATTTTAGTCTTAGCAATTTCTCTTGTTGACTTAGCTAATCGGATGGAGATTTCTCACAAACCGTACCTACGGTACGGAAAATTAGTCTCTACTTAAATCAACCTACATTGGGTTTCTACGGGACAAGTCTTAGTTTAATAAGTGACAGCTATCGATTACGCTCAATTAAGTCCCGCCAGGGATCTGAGTAACAGACCCTGTACATCATGGATCGGGCAGTAAGCACGAGATGTGGACCCCTCCTTTTGAGTGCTTGCTACCCTAGGGTCACCCAGGCTGTACCTTGTGACACAGAGAATAAGCAGCTCATCCCGCGTGATGTAGTAAGAATGTTTTTCATTCATTAGTTTTAATATTACAAAAATGACTTATCTTTGCTAACAGAAACATTACTTTCTCGTTTGAGATAGAAAATCTTTTCTTACGGATTTTGTGTTTGAGCTGCCTGGATCGGTGATCCGGGTGGCTTTTTTAGTCGATCAGTTAATGGACCAACGTCATCCAAACTGATGTATCACCAGACAAGTAGGAACTTATTAGTTTTGCGATTCAAATTTGCCTTACAAGGAATGAAGACCAGTCAAGAACTGCTTTGCAGCTATTACGATCAAATAAAGTCTATCATCTTGGATAAGCAGCATCCCATCACAGGGCTGCTTCCTGCGAGTACTGCAATTACTGAGCACGGTAATTATACAGATGCCTGGGTCAGGGATAATGTGTACAGTATCTTGTGTGTGTGGGGTCTTTCCCTTGCTCTGCGGAAAGAAGGAATCATGAATTCACAGAGATTTGAACTTGAGCAAGCCACTGTCCGGCTCATGAGGGGGCTTTTGCGTTCAATGATGTCACAGGCGGACAAAGTCGAAAGGTTTAAATCTTCGCTTGCTCTTCACGACGCCCTTCATGCCAAGTACGATACGGGCACAGGCAATGTCGTAGTGGGCGATCACGAATGGGGCCACCTGCAAATCGATGCCACGTCACTTTTCATGCTCATAATGGCCCAGATGATTAAATCCGGCTTACCTATTATCACTAGTGCATCAGAGGTAGATTTTGTCCAAAATTTGGTGTATTATATCGAACGGGCATACCGCACACCTGATTACGGAATCTGGGAACGGGGAGAAAAGAGCAACATTGGCTATGTAGAACTCAACTCGAGTTCACTCGGAATGGCTTTGGCTGCCTTGGTCGCCCTGGATGGTTTTGATCTTTTTGGGAAATTCGGATCTACCAATTCAAGAATTCATGTGCTTCCGGATAATATGGCACTATGTGAGATTACCTTGCTATCTATCTTACCCCGGGAGTCTTCCACCAAGGAAATTGATGCCGCCCTATTGAGCATCATTGGCTTTCCTGCTTTTGCCGTAAAGGAAGTAGAGGAAGTAATGCAGATAAATCACGACATAAGAAAAAAACTTGGGGGTAAGTACGGCTATAAGAGATTTTTAAGGGATGGGCACCAGACAGTACTTGAAGACCCCGGAAGGCATTATTATAATGAAGAAGAGCTAAAACGATTTGAAAACATTGAATGCGAGTGGCCGTTATTCTTGACCTATGAGATGATCAATGCACTATTTTCTGAAAATGATGCAGAGGCTGAGGAATTCTATCAAAAAATTCAACAGGCAGTCGTCAAGAAAAATGGAAGCAATTTACTACCTGAGCTATTTATTGTTCCGCTGGAAAGTGTAGCTGCCGAAAAAAAGAATCCCTCCAGCCAGATCCGTATTCCCAACAGTAACGTCCCTCTGGTCTGGGCTCAAAGTTTGTATTTCCTATCCTTGATGATGCGGGAAGGTCTCCTCACTACTGCGATTCTTGATCCCATAGGGCTACACCTCACCTCTCTCCCCAAAAAGTCCACAATTAATATCCTTTTTCTTTCAGAGTCAAGTGAAGTACAACATACTTTAAAGGACCATGGAGTAAAAACACAAACATTAAACGAATTGCCGCAAAATACTTTTGTCTGTCTACCGGAAGAAATTGCAGGGTTATATTCAAAAATCGGAAAAAATAAAAAATTAGGTTTATCAGGCAGACCAGAACGAAGATTAAAGTCTCTCACAACGAGCCGGTTATTTAAATTAAAGGACAGAAAATACATTTGTCTATCGACATTCTTTCTGGAAAAGGAATTTTATCTGACTTTCGATTCCCATTTATTAGTAGAGCGGCTAAAAAATGAGTTGAGTTACATCAACCGCCATTGGAAAAGCAAAGGGCATCCAGTTGTTGCACTTTTTTTTACTCAGGGCTTGGTGACCAGGGGAGCAAAAGAGTTTAAGGAATTGTACGACATGCTTTCAAATGGAACAGTTGGTAAAATTTCAGTAAGCATTGCCCCTTTTCAGGAATTAGTCGATAATTGCCAAATCGAAAATATGGATGAAGTTGGAGATCATCCGGTGGAGCATTTGCGGAAGGAAGCACCCGAACCGCTCCCGCAATACCTTCCATTTTCTGAAGATGGTCAACCCCTGGAAAATGAAATCGAATTGGAAATTGAGGCAGAGGAAAATACAGACAATTTAATAGATAAATTACGCACCACTTCCAATCTGTTTGAGCAAGTCAAAATCCTCGATAACCTGGTAAGTAAATTGGGTCTCCAGCACAAAATAATTCTAGGAGAAAAAGAAGTGTCCCTTCGACACATAGTCGAAGAGCTATATGAACGGGCCGGGGCTATCAGAGTCTGGAACGTTGTAAGACATGCTGCAGCTCTTTTGGGCAAAGTCGATGTTGACTTACAAAGTGCAGTCACAAGCCTTCTTGCAAGGCAAAAGATCATTCAGGTCGGTAAGGCATTTTCTGATGAATCCATGATACATCGCCCGGTACCATTCGAACAGCTCACTGGCAAGATCGAAAAGTTTTGCCGTGATGACCAAAGGGATAAAGTACTTAACCAGGAAGTACTCGTTTTCTTAGGTACGCTGATCAGATCCAGACCCGAATTATTTGACGATTTAATTACTGTGAGGGTCAGCTATATTATTCTCTTGCTTATCGGGGAGCTGTCTCGCAAGCAAATCCTGCAACAAGAAGAAGCCTTTGAGGAACTCCTAAAATTATCACCATCCAGAATTCAGGCACTTATTATTAAGATTCTGAGCAAATACACAAGTGCTGGTCAAAACCTGCAAAAACTGGAGTCGATGCACATGGTCAGGGGTGAAACATCTGATTTGTCGTGGCATGAGGACGAAACTGCCGTCAAGCTCCAAACACCTGAGGAGGGATGGCTTGTCTGGCGCAAAAGTCAAGGTACGTTCCACAAAGCCAATAAAGATTTCTACGATGCTGTCTGGACATTATTTGGCAAATCAAAGGGAATTATCATCGGAGACAAACTCGATCGTCGCAATAGACTTGAAAGCCGGGTTATTCTTTCCGATATGACCCCGGACGAAAAGGCATTTGAACTCAAAATCGAATACCTCTTAAATAAAATTGATGCCCCTGAATACAGGCAGATTACTATGGAAGCTATGCAAGTGACCGCACTGTTTGGGGAGCAGAATCCGGGGATATACATCGATGACTTTCTAGTGTTTGACATCATCAATGGTCACGCCGTCAGGCTGGCATTTTCTCATGAGTTTCCAGATCTTGCTCATACTTATCACGATCACAAGGCTGATGCATGGACTCACTTTTATCAATTATCACCATCTCGCTCGTCTTCATTTATGGTAAAGTCCATACTCTATCTTCTCAGCTCTGTGGCTCAAGATCAATAGCCAGTGATCTCCCCACATATCGATGATAATAAACAATTTGAGATAAGCAAAAACATTTATTTATTTTCGCCTGCAATTATCTACTTATACAATGAAAATAGGCTTGCTGTCGGAGAAAAATGACCAAAGAGTAGCGATCGTACCTTCCGTGGCTAAGAAGCTGATCGATTTGGGTGCAGAGATGATCATTGAAAAAGGAGCGGGAGAGGCAAGTGGTTTTTCAGATAGTCTTTATGAGGGTTCTGAGATCACCAGCCGCGAGGACATCTTGAGGTCATCCGATATTCTCATCAGCATCCAGCCGCTGCCGGATGAAGAGCTAAAAAGTGCCGCCGATAATGTATTGACAATCGCGGAGTACAAGCCGTTTTTTGATAAGGATGTCTCACAGAAGTTGAAGGATTTAGGAGTGAGGGCAATTAGTATGGACATGATTCCGCGCACCACACTTGCACAGTCCATGGATGTCCTGAGTTCAATGGCGTCAATTGCTGGCTACAAGGCTATACTTACCGCAGCATCGAAATTACCCAGGTATTTTCCGATGATGATTACGGCAGCTGGTAGTATTAAACCGGCGAAGGTCTTGATACTTGGTGCAGGTGTCGCCGGTCTTCAGGCTATTGCTACAGCACGCCGGTTGGGTGCTCAGGTAGAGGCATTTGACACTCGATCCGCTGCTAAGCAAGAGGTGGAGAGTTTGGGAGCGCGATTTGTGGAAGTCGCCGGTGCAAAAGAAGACACCGGTGCCGGAGGCTATGCCGTGGAGCAAGACGAAGACTTCATCAAGCGGCAACGCGAAGAGGTACAAAAGAGAGCCATGAATGCCGATGTGATTGTCACCACGGCGCAGGTGAGAGGACGGAAAGCTCCGTTGCTTGTACCTGCTGCGACAGTAGAAAAGATGAAACCGGGATCGGTGATCGTGGATCTAGCTGCCTCTACCGGGGGAAACTGTGAGCTCACTCAAGACAAGAAGACGATCAATCACAAGGGGATATGGATCGTCGGGGATTCTGACCTCGCCGAGAGCATGCCTGAAGATGCCAGCACGATGTATGCAAATAACTTGCTCAATTTTTTAAAATTGATCATTAAAGACGGAAACCTCGAACTCAATTTTGACGATGAGATTGTGAAATCAGCATATATCACTCACTAACTAATTAATGTAAGATATGGAAGGCATTCTCCAGTTTTTTGATCAGCAACTGATCATGATTTATTTGCTCATTTTCACCATTATCCTGGGATTTGAGGTAATTTCTAAGGTACCAACGGTATTACATACACCCTTGATGTCAGGTGCTAATGCAGTAAGTGGTGTTGTGATTATTGGTGCAATCCTCCTGGTGCGGCAAGCATCTTCTGATGATCTACTGCAACTTTCCCTGGGCACTTTGGGTGTGATATTGGGAATGGTCAATGTAATTGGTGGATTTGCAGTGACTGATCGAATGCTGGAAATGTTTAAAAAGAAAAAGAAATAATTAAGGGATGCTAGTTAGCTCACTGGTCAATTTATCATATTTAGTTGGGGCGGTTGCATTTGTCTGGGGATTGCGGTTACTAAGTTCACCCGATTCAGCAAGACGTGGCAATATCCTGGCCGGCATTGGCATGGGTATAGCCATCATTGCCACTTTACTGACACCTTTGGCCAGAGGTGATAATAATTATGTCTGGATCATGGGTGGCCTCCTTGTAGGGGGTGTGATCGGATGGATCGCGGCAAAAAGAATTCAGATGACGGCCATGCCGCAGATGGTATCCGTTTTTAATGGTCTTGGAGGTGCCTGTGCGGCAGTTCTTGCAATGACCGAATTAATAAAATACTATGATGGAGCTGCGGCGATGAGTACCGGACAATTGGGCATCGCCCTATTTGCGCTCTTGATTGGTGCGATCTCATTTACGGGCAGCATGCTTGCATTTGGTAAACTCGATGGCCTGGTCAAGGACAAAAATGTCATTCTGCCCAAACATGGAGTGATTAATTTGATCCTTTTAATCGCAACATTGGTTTTGTGCATGTGGCTAATTTTGACCGGATCACCAGCGGGAATAATGATGGCTGTGATCTTTTTGATCCTCGCTCTGATTTATGGATTTTCTTTTGTTGCTCCGATAGGAGGCGCAGATATGCCTGTTGTGATTTCACTGCTCAATTCTTTTACGGGTCTTTCCGCCGCCGCTGCCGGACTCATCTACGGCAATCAGATCATGTTAGTGGGTGGGATTTTAGTAGGCGCAGCAGGAACGATTCTAACTGTCCTGATGTGCGAAGCTATGAATCGATCGCTTCTCAACGTCATTGTAGGCGGTTTTGGATCTGCCGGCACATCTGCAGCGGGTGAAAGTGGAGATCAAGTGGCTAAAGAAGCAACAATTACTGATGCAGCTATTCAAATGTATTATGCCAATTCAGTAATGTTTGTCCCGGGATATGGTCTTGCTGTAGCACAGGCTCAAAAGGTCTTGAAAGAAGTGGATGACCTGCTGGAAGCAAATGGTGTGGACGTAAAATACGCCATACATCCAGTAGCTGGTCGAATGCCTGGACATATGAATGTCTTACTCGCAGAAGCAGACGTACCGTATCCAAAATTGCTGGATCTGGAAGACGCAAACTCTGCCCTTAAGGACACGGACACAGTAGTGATTGTCGGTGCAAATGATGTGGTAAATCCTGCAGCACTTGACGATCCCGGAAGTCCCATCTACGGTATGCCAGTGCTGGAGGTATGGAATGCCAAAAATACCATTGTGTTAAAGAGAAGCATGAGTCCTGGATACGCTGGAATTCAGAATCCGTTGTTTTTTCATGACAATAATCGCATGTTATTTGGCGACGCCAAAGACTCTTTGCAAAAACTGGTGCAGGAGATCAAGAATATGTGATCCTCCCGGCAATGGGTTTCTTCATTTCTATTCATGACAGAAATCACTAGTTGAGCTGACAGAGATCTCAATATTACCCTGTCAAAGAATTACTTTTACGTTGACATCGGGTGTCCTCGAGCTTCAAGGGAAATGCCCAGTGATATCTCTTAATTTTTTTAAAACAACTGACATACAATATGGATCCCTTTACTTTAAAACAATATGAGATCAATAACGAAGAAGTACATCGAAATCTCAGTGTTCCTGAGCTGTACGAGATTGCGCTGAGACGTGAAAAGGGAACCGCTATTTCAGATGTGGGGGCTTTGCTGGTCTATTCGGGAACGAAAACCGGTAGAAGTCCCAAGGATAAACGTATCGTCAGAAATCCACAGTCGGAAAATAATATCGACTGGGGAGAAATAAACATCGAACTCGACGAACGGACATTTATGATCAATCGCGAGCGGGCAATTGATTTTCTCAATAGCAGGGAGCGCATTTATGTCGTCGATGCCTTTGCCGGTTGGGATCCCAACTATCGCCTAAAAGTTAGGGTTATATGCACAAGGGCCTATCATGCATTATTTATGCAAAATATGTTGATCATGCCTTCAGAGGACGAACTGAAAGAATTTGGTGAGCCCGACTACGTCATTTTCAATGGCGGTGTTTTTCCGGCAAATCGATATACATCTCAAATGACATCAAGGACCAGTATCGATGTCGATCTGGAACGCAAAGAAATTGTAATTCTCGGTACAGAGTATGCCGGCGAAATGAAGAAAGGAGTCTTTTCTGTAATGAATTATCTCATGCCATTGCAAAATGTCTTACCCATGCATTGCTCGGCAAACGTTGGAGTGGATGGAGATGTATCTGTATTGTTTGGCCTGTCGGGCACAGGTAAAACTA
The DNA here is from genome assembly GCA_965222645.1 of Saprospiraceae bacterium. Lineage (GTDB taxonomy): Bacteria > Bacteroidota > Bacteroidia > Chitinophagales > Saprospiraceae > JABDMH01. The sequence continues at coordinate 470,439 of OZ244968.1, forward strand.
CCCTCAGTGCAGATGCTAAGCGAAGACTGATTGGAGATGATGAGCATTGCTGGACCGATACTGGTATCTTCAATATTGAAGGTGGATGCTATGCTAAAGCCATTGACTTAAGTGCTGACAAGGAACCTGAAATCTACAATGCGATCCGCTATGGCACTGTATTGGAAAATGTAGTGTATCATCCAAAAACAAGGAAGGTCGATTATTCAGATACATCCATCACACAAAATACAAGGGCCTCCTACCCCATTCAGTTTATGGATCATATCCAAATGCCCTGTGTAGCCGGTCATCCAAACAACATCATCTTGTTGACCGCAGATGCTTTTGGTGTACTACCTCCCGTGAGCAGGCTTACGCCGGAACAGGCAAGTTATCACTTCATATCCGGCTATACTGCAAAGGTCGCCGGTACAGAAATGGGCGTGAAAGAACCTCAAGCGACTTTTTCCGCATGCTTTGGTGCAGCATTCATGATGTGGCATCCCAATAAATATGCTGAACTACTTGCCGAGAAAATGGCAAAACACAATGCCAAGGCGTGGCTTGTAAATACAGGATGGACAGGCGGACCATTCGGCGAAGGAAATCGCATTAAGCTGAAATACACAAGAGCAATTATTGATGCAATTCACAATGGAGATCTCGATAATGCCGATACCGTCGCAGATAGCAGGTTTGGTATCGATGTACCCACCAGTTGTCCGGGGGTGCCATCCGAAGTATTGATCCCTCGAGAAACCTGGAAGGACAAGTCGGCATATGACAAGATGCATGAAAAACTGGTTACCTTATTTAAGGAGAATTTTAAACAATTCGAAAAAAAGGTCAATCCGGAAATTTGTGATGCCGGTCCCAAATAAATAGAAACCTCAGATCAGCATAATCGTTATACCTTTGCGATTATAGATTTTTTGTATCGATGAGATTTTTAATGATTGCTGTCTTCTGTTGTTTTTATGGTATGGGAAGGACGCAGACCGACTCCCTGCAAATAATGGCCGATCTTATCGGTCTGGATTTTAATCAAGCTGAACTTGACTCGTTGAGAACGCGAGTGTATCATCGCAGGTCAGATTACGAGCAGCTTAGAAGATTTGAACTCGATAATCAGACCCCTCCATCTTTGTACTTCAATCCCTTGCCTGATGGTTTTAGTGTTCCAACTGGCCTGGACTCGGAAATAGAATGGCAATATCCAACAGCAAACTTACCGGAGTCCGAAAGTGATCTCGCATTTTATTCGATATTAGAATTAGCAGCATTAATTAAGAGCAAGACGATTTCTTCTACGGATCTAACTACTATTTTCTTAGATCGGTTGAAAAAATATGGGGATACTTTAAAATGCGTCGTTACGCTCACGGAGGAAAGGGCTTATGAGCAAGCCCGTCAAGCAGATTCACTCCTGAGCGAAGGCACGTATCTGGGCCCATTGCACGGCATCCCTTATGGGGCAAAGGATCTTTTTTCGGTGCCAGGTTACAAGACAACATGGGGTGCAATGCCTTACAAAGACCAGGTGCGATCTGAATCAAGCGATCTAATCGAAAGACTCGATAGAGCCGGAGCCGTCCTTGTTGCGAAACTCAGCTTAGGCGCATTGGCTATGGGGGATGTCTGGTTTGGTGGGACCACTAAAAATCCGTGGAATCTCGATCAGGGATCCAGTGGCTCATCAGCGGGATCCGCAAGTGCGACAGTAGCAGGACTTGTGCCATTTTCTATTGGGACAGAAACCTGGGGATCGATTATTTCTCCGTCTACGCGTTGTGGAGCGACAGGACTGCGACCCACTTTTGGTCGTGTATCTCGTGCCGGAGCGATGGCCTTGAGTTGGAGTATGGATAAAATTGGTCCTATCTGTAGATCTGCAGAAGACTGTGCTATTGTGTTTGATGCCATTAGGGGAAAAGGAAAGGACTACACTTCGGTTGATGCTCCATTTCCTTATGACCAGACGAGTAGTCTTTCCGGAATGAGGGTAGGCTTTTTCAAAAACCTTTTCGATTCAACTACATATAGCAGAGAATCAGACAGTCTTGCTCTGATGGTGCTGGAAGAAATGGGAGTTAAACCTGAACCTTTGGACTACGATCTTAAGCAACCAGTGGGGGCAATGTCATTTATATTAACAGCAGAGGCGGCAGCTGCATTTGACGATCTGACTCGCAGTAATGAGGACGAACTCCTGGTCAGGCAAACTCATGCTGCATGGCCAAATATATTTCGAGCTGCCAGATATGTGACAGCCGTCGAATACATCCAGGCGAACAGAATGCGCACGTTGCTCCTCAATGATTTGCACAAGCTGATCAAAGATTATGATGTAATAATTACTCCCACATTTGAAGGCACACAAATGCTCGCTACAAACCTTACAGGACACCCAGCCATTTCCATACCTCATGGTTTTGCTGAAGACGGCACCCCAAGGAGTATTACTTTCCTGGGCAATCTCTATGAGGAACATAAAATTTTAGCACTTGCTCATGCTTTTCAAGAGCATACGGAATATGAAAATAAACATCCGGAGATGTTTAAAAAATAGTTGTTAATCATATCCATAGTTGGTCTTTCTTTTTGAGCAAAAAGGAAACAAGAAAGTCTGCGAATCTAATTTTACACTTTTTGGTCTTGCGCCATTATTCTTTCTTTTTTGTGACCAAAAAAAGAAACAAAAAAGTCTTGCAAAAACAATTGTCGCCTTTTTCTTGATAATACTTGAGCGATCCCGCCAAGGGCGGGGCGAGGTACTGTGTGCCTCGAAGTGAAAAGAACTGCGTGGAGCGTGTGGGTGAGCTCCTGCATCCTCGGTGACCATAATTTTAATTACTTTTCTTTTTTGTGACCAGAATGGGATTTCCCACTTTTTGGCAGTCCCGACGATATCTGTCGGGATTGGTCAAAAACTGCCTCCTGCATCCTCGGTGACCCACATCTTAGGTCTTCGCTAGATTTTATAAGTAATTTCTTCCGCTTTTTTCTTGATAAAAAAGCTAGCAAAAAATCAAGACTGTGAATGATGGCCTAACATCCTGTAAGCTCTTGCTCACCCGCGCGCAATCAGAGCCGTTCGGCGTATTCATACTGTGCCTACTCTTTTTACCGAGGATTATGCCTCACTACGCTGATTGCTTCTTTGCTTACTTTCAGAGCAACAGGCTGTAAGGCCACCATTCAAGGTCGATCAAAGGGATTGCCAGGTGGTATAGCTCGGGATCATTACTTGCGTGCATAACAGCTTTGCATGATAGCTTAAAATTCCTCTTCAACGAAATAGATTATTTTTGGAATGTTTAGGGAGGTGGTTTCAAAGTCCCCCAGGAAGTTCCACTACTGGCCTTTGATCCCTCAGCCAGGCTCCTCCTTCCTTAATGGTTAAGTCTATCCTTGTGATCTGATTTTGTCTGAATTTCATGGTCCTCAACTCTTTTCCCCTGGATAAAATCTCACGCTGCGACCCAAGTGCGGGACCCCACCTACGGATGCGAAGTCGGGGTCATCAAAACTATTTTAGGACTTTTATGCGAGCGCTCCCAAAGACCTTTGAAAAAGGTCTAATCCCGGCCTTATTTTTTTTAGTGATAAAAGGCCAAAAAACCGTTAAGAACTTTAAAGTGTTTGAACGAGTAGAACTTTCATCGAAAATCTAACTTGAATAAAAGCAATCCGATATAGTACGTCAAGATTTATGTGAGTTTTTAAAGTTTAGGTTTTTTGAGATTTTATTGCGTTAGGAAAAAAATATAGCCGGTGGTTTTATCAAACTTTTGCCAACAAAAGTTTGCCCTGCCGGAGGCAAGAATGCATTTAGTGGTTTGTGACATTATTCGCCAGAAGACACCGTAGCCTCTGTATCCAGATCGTAGCCACCAACAACTTGGATGTCAGGAATGGCAGCCTCTAACAGGCTAAGAAGTTGAATTCCTACTTACTCTTAAGCCTCAAGGCTCACTTCGGCATCACTCTTTTACCTCACCCTTTTTGTCCCATTTTAACGGCAAATATCTAAGGTGCTGTAGGCATGCTCCGCATACCTGTAGGATAACTCGCGTTTGGTTCATGAGTGTTTTTTGATCTTGATTGTTATTCACGCCATTGACTTTACAATATAGTAAAGAGAAGTAGGAATAAGTGGGTTTAATTATTTTTCTTTTTTGTGACCAAAAAAGAAACAAAAAAGTCTTGCACTCAGATCTTTTGCCTAATAGGCCAAGCCCTCCCAGTTCGTGATCCCAGCCGTTCGCTTTTGCCGATCTCTTATTATTCGGGAATCGAAAGATGATATTTATATTTTATTTTACAGATTCTTATGCTCACTTCGGCATCACTCTTTTACCTCACCCTTTTTGTCCTATTTTAACGGCAAAATATCTAAGGTGCTGTAGGCATGCTCCGCATACCTGTTGGGGGACTCGTCGTGGGGTTCATGAGCTGTCTTATATTGAATGATGTTCACCCTATTAATTCTTGCTGGAACAAATCTAAGGCTACAACACAAGTGCGGGACCCCACCTAAGGATGCGAAGTCGGGGTCATCAAAATTATTTTAGGACTTTATGCGGGCGCTCCCAAAGACCTTTGAAAAAGGTCTAATCCCGGCCTTATTTTTTTTAGTGATAAAATGCCAAAAAACCGTTAAGAACTTTAAAGTGTTTGAACGAGTAGAACTTTCATCGAAAATCTAACTTGAATAAAAGCAATCCGATATAGTACGTCAAGATTTATGTGAGTTTTTAAAGTTTAGGTTTTTTGGGCTTTTATTGCGTTAGGAAAAAAATATAGCCGGTGGTTTTATCAAACTTTTGCCAACAAAAGTTTGCCCTGCCGGAGGCAAGAATGCATTTAGTGGTTTGTGACATTATTCGCCAGAAGACACCGTAGCCGCTGTATCCAGATCGTAGCCACCAACAACTTGGATGTCAGGAATGGCAGCCTCTAACAGGCTAAGAAGTTGAATTCCTACTTACTTTTAAGCCTCAAGGCTCACTTCGGCATCACTCTTTTACCTCACCCTTTTTGTCCCATTTTAACGGCAAATATCTAAGGTGCTGTAGGCATGCTCCGCATACCTGTTGGATAACTCGCGTTTGGTTCATGAGTGTTTTTTGATCTTAATTGTTATTCACGCCATTGACTTTACAATATAGTAAAGAGAAGTACGAATAAGTGGGTTTAATTATTTTTCTTTTTTGTGACCAAAAAAGAAACAAAAAAGTCTTGCACTCAGATCTTTTGCCTAATAGGCCAAGCCCTCCCAGTTCATGATCCCAGCCGTTCGCTTTTGCCGATCTTTTATTATTCGGGAATCGAAAGATGATATTTATACTTTATTTTACAGATCCTTATGCTCACTTCGGCATCACTCTTTTACCTCACCCTTTTTGTCCTATTTTAACGGCAAAATATCTAAGGTGCTGTAGGCATGCTCCGCATACCTGTTGGGGGACTCGTCGTATGGTTCATGAGCTGTCTTATATTGAATGATGTTCACCCTATTAATTCTTGCTGGAACAAATCTAGGGCTACGACACAAGTGCGGGACCCCACCTACGGAATGCGAAGTCGGGATCATCAAAACTATTTTAGGATTTTTATGCGAGCGCTCCCAAAGACCTTTGAAAAAGGTCTAATCCCGGCCTTATTTTTTTTAGTGATAAAAGGTCAAAAAACCGTTAAGAACTTTAAAGTGTTCCGCCCGTGATCCCAGTCGTTCGCTTTTGCAGAAACCGTTATTATTTGTGAATCGAAAGATGACATTTATACTTTATTTTACAGATCCTTACGCTCACTTCGGCATCACTCTTTTACCCAACCCTTTTGTCCTATTTTAACGGCAAAATATCTAAGGTGCTGCAGGCATGCTCCACATGCCTGTAGAATAACTCGCAATTGGGAGTCATAAGCCGTACTACTCAGTGCTGAACAGCTATTTTTTGCCAATAATTCTTCTGCCCATCCACAATTCGAACAAAATAGACGCCATTGTGTAGTTGATGGATAGGAATTTTACCTGAAGAAATATCACTTACAGTTAAAACGTTTTTTCCGACAGCATCAAAAAAGTGAAATCTTGCTCCGAGATTTATATCTGTGGCAACATCTAAAAATGCATCGGCAGGATTTGGTGTCAGTGCTTTAGAATGCTCGACGATATGATCCCTTGTTGACACTACATCTCCCTCAAACCTTATTTCATCAACAACAAAATAGGAGGTGTCAAAAGGGTTGCTCTTATCGCGACTGCTAAGTATTAATAATGCCATTGTGTCCGGTGTCTCCCCGGAATTATATTTAAAGTCGGCTTCAAATGGAATAAACTCTGCAGAATTACTCCTGCTCACATCTTGTGCAAAATTTGAGAAGACAGCAAATCCAATCGCCTGAGATGTATCTATTAGATCCGCTTCCTTCTGTAATACAGCTCCTATAAAAAGGGTATCGGATCCGTCTCCTTCATACTTGTAAAAACCGGTCATCTTTGCCGGACGACTCGTGCAGGGTCCCACCTGAATTACATCCGTGGCAAGTAACAACGTATCTCCTGATATCCTCAACGCTGAGGCCGTATTATCGGCACCGGGAGAATACTGACTCACTCCACCAAAAAGGGGAAAATCAATGGCTTTTCCACTGTCTAAAAAATCAACGATAAATCCGGATAGCGCAATATCGAGCAATCGGAACGCAGAAAACCAGCCCTCCGGCAAGACTACCGGATAATCGATTTCGACCGTTAATTCGCTCTCAAACGAATCCGTCAGATCGATCCAGTTTTCAAATCCCGCATTAAAGGGTTGACATTGCCCTTTGACGTAATCGAGGCCGCCAAAGAGAGCTAAGAGTATAAAGAGATACCGTGACATGCTGTAAGAGTAATTCAAAATATTAAAATAAAGAATCATAAATGTATAACTTTCTATGGTAATATCCTTGATCTTAACATATTATATATAATGATAAGATATAGTATGAAGGTGAGATCTCTCATCATACTTTTGATATATCTTTGACTGGTGTTTCCATTAGAGACCGAGCATGTTATGAATTACAAATGCTGTTTATTGTTTTTTGCACTACTTATCTACTCCTGTCGTATGTCTAGCCAGCACGCAAGTGATCGTCAACCCAATCATCTCATCCATGAGAACAGCCCATATCTATTGCAACACGCGTATAATCCGGTAGAATGGTATCCCTGGGGTGAGGAGGCGCTGGAAAAAGCAGCGAAGGAGGACAAGATGCTTCTCATCAGCATTGGATATGCAGCTTGCCACTGGTGCCATGTAATGGAGCACGAGTCCTTTGAGGATACCGCGGTAGCCCAAGTCATGAACGAGCACTTTGTCTGTATCAAGGTGGACCGGGAAGAGCGGCCGGATATTGACGATGTGTATATGACTGCATGCCAGCTTGCGTCGGGACGATCCTGTGGATGGCCTCTGAATGCCTTTGCCATGCCCGATGGGCGACCGGTTTGGGCGGGCACTTATTTTCCAAAGGATCGTTGGGTCGGTGTGCTGGACCAGTTTAGAAATATGTGGGTGGACGAAAAGGAAAAACTCGAATCCTATGCTCAGCAGCTTACATCCGGTATTCAGCAGCAAGATCGAATCATAGCCGGTGAACCCCAGCCTTTGGATAGACGCGATGCTGAAAAAATGGCGGACTCCCTTCTCAAAACCATCGACATGAAGAAAGGTGGTCGAAAAGGTGCTCCCAAATTTCCAATGCCCAATAATTATTTGTACCTGCTCAATTATCATGTCATGACAGGTGACAGCGAAGCGTTGGAAGCAGTCACGACTACCCTCGATGGAATGGCTCATGGAGGTATTTACGATCAGCTGGGTGGTGGATTTGCTCGATATTCGGTCGATGAAAATTGGTTAGCCCCGCATTTCGAAAAAATGCTGTACGACAACGGCCAGATGTTGACCCTTTATGCGCGCGCTTTTCAAGTAAACAAAAGTGCTCTGTATGAAAAAGTAATTCGCGAAACAGTTTCCTGGCTAGACAGGGAATTGACCCATGAGCAAGGTGGTTTTTATTCATCTCTTGATGCGGATAGCGAAGGGGAAGAAGGCAAGTTTTACGTTTGGGATTTTTCGGAAATTGTGGAGATACTGGGTGATGAAAAAGCTACTATTTTCAATGAGTATTACACCGTTAAGAAAAATGGTAATTGGGAACACAAGAATATTTTACATCGCACTCGAGACAATGAGTCCATTGCAAAAAGTCTTGGTATAAGTGCAAATGAACTGCAATCTCATATTGCAGAGGCTTCTGAAATATTAATTAAACATCGCAATAAACGTGTGAGGCCCGGTTTGGATGATAAAATACTCACATCGTGGAATGCACTGGCCATAAGCGGCCTTGTCCATGCATATCAGGCTCTTGATGATATCTCCTTTCTGGATCGCGCTTTGCGTACTGCGACATTTATCTCAACGCAAATGCTGCAAGACGATTACCGGTTGATGAGAAACTATAAAGACGGACAGGTTAAAATAAATGCTTTTCTTGACGACTATGCTTTCCTGATTTCTGCTTTTGTCGATTTATACCAGGTAACATTTGAGGAGAAATGGCTCAAAGAGGCAAAAAAGCTCGCCGACTATACCTTACAGCATTTTCACGATAGTGAATCCGGATTTTTTAATTATACATCGGATTTGGATCCTCCATTGATTGCCCGAAAGCGAGAGCTGGGAGATAATGTGATTCCTGGGTCCAACAGTGCGATGGCAAGAAATCTGCACAGGCTTGGATTGTATTTTGACAATGATCTCTACAAGAAAATAGCTGAGGAGATGCTTTACGCTATGATCAATCCGATCCTGGAGTCGGGACAAACAGGGTTTTATTCGAATTGGGCCATTGCTTATCTCGAAAAAATGCACTCGACGTATGAAGTCGCCATCCTGGGACCGGAGAGCAAAGATTTTACCCTTAAGATGCAACAGCGTTTTCTGCCAAACACACTTTATCTGGGAGGCGAAGATGAAGGTTCCCTCGCATTGCTCAAGGATAAGTTGCAGCCCGGGGCTACAACGATTTATGTCTGTCAAAACAAAGTTTGCCAACTCCCTGTCAGTGAGGTAGATAAAGCTGTAGAACAGATTTCTTTTGGCCTGGATTAAAAGGGAGTCCTCGTACTCGTATCATTCTTTGATTCGATGAAACAATCCGCACTGATTTTTGGCGCCATTGTATTCGGTCTTTTATTTCCAGCCGGACATCAGTTGACCTTTCTGATAAAGTACAATCTGATCGTCATGCTTTTTCTGGCGTTCCTTGATATAAAATTCTCACTCGATATCTTCTCCCGAAAACACATTTACATTTCGATTGCAAACATTGTCCTCCCAATTTTATTTTACTTTTTATTTCGACCACTGGGACACACCTGGGCACTGACCGCCTTTATCATTTGTGTACCGCCAACAGCTGCTGCTGCGCCGGTCCTGGCAAAATTTATGAAAACTGATGTGAGCTTTGTCACCGCTTCAGTAATTTTAACCAGTCCTTTGGTAGCTCTTTTTATTCCACTGATACTACCGCAACTGACTTTTATCGATCAGCCCATAACGGTCATGCAAGTACTCATTCCCGTTTTTACCGTGGTTGGACTTCCCATTGTAATGTCTTCTACAGTAAAGATTTCTTCCTCCTTGACGCATAAAATATTGCGATGGAAAATTGTAGCATTTTACCTTTTTCTTCTCAACGTCTGGATCGCATGTGGCAATGCAGTTCATTTTTTAAAAAACGAAGGCAGTGGGTATATAAGTGATTTACCACTCACTCTCAGCATCACGATTATCCTCTGCCTCATATTATTTTGGTTGGGTGAAAAAATGGTTTCAAGAAAAATACGACTCGCCGGAAGTTTGGCTTTGGGAAGGAAAAATACAATGTTTGGCCTTTGGCTGGCACTTACTTTTTTAAATCCGTTGATAGCGATGGGTCCCGTTTGTTATATCCTTGCCCAGAATTCATATAATTCCTGGCAGATTCTTACTGTAGAAAAGAAAGGCAAAACTGAGCTCAGAGAATGAGTTTTTCAAAATCAGACTGAAGAACAAAAATTTCCTCTGGAGTCCTAACAGGGAATAGAATACAGGTTATAGATACCCAATAACCTTTTAATTTACCTCTCCCCTTTCACAACGCAACACACGTGCGGGGAATTTCTCCATAAGTCGATAATCATGTGTTGCAAAAATTACAGTCGTATTATTTTCCCGGTTCAACTTATACAATAAATCTAGGATACTATCGGATGTATCGGGATCCAGGTTACCTGTAGGTTCGTCGGCGATTAATAATTCGGGTCTGTTTAAAAGTGCCCTCGCAATAGCCATCCGTTGTTGCTCTCCTCCCGACAGTGTATGCGGCATTTTATGTTTCATGTATTGCAGACCCACCATTTTTAAGACTTCTTCAATCCTTACCGCCTTTTCATTTTCATTCTTCCATCCGGTTGCATCCAGGACAAAACGCAAATTTGCTTCCATCGATCTGTCATATAACAAATTGAAATCTTGGAAAATCATCCCCAGCCGTCTTCGCAATCTATAAAGATGTCTCTTCTTTATTTTTCTCAAATCGAAACCCGCTACCTTTCCCTCACCTTTTTTCAGGGGTATTGCACCGTATATGGTTTTTAGGAGAGAAGACTTTCCAGAACCGGTTTTCCCGATCAAATAAACAAAGCTGCCCGGATCCAGAGCAAGATTAACCTGGTGAAGCACCAAATGATCGTCCTGGTAGATATCGGCCCCTTTAAAACGCACCACCTCCTCGATATCCCTTAGTTCGGATATTACACTCCCGCTGTTGGTTTCTATAGTAAGATTTTTCATGATAGTATATTACGCATTAAAGATATGTATAATATATTGAAATACAATATGATAAATCAGTATATTGCCATTGATCTGCTCTACTTGATCCTTTTTCCAACAGAATTTTCCTGTATTGCGCAACTTTCTGGCTGAGTTTGTAATTTTGTATAATACTACTTCTAACGATGAAGGGAATAAAAAAAATACATGTTGTAGCATTGATCATGGTTGTAGCAGCTGTATCACTGCTCCTCTCGGCTTCCAAAGACATGAGCTCATATGCTACTTTCGAGCAAGCTAGTGCTTCCAGCAAGCCTGTGAAGGTGGTGGGTACTCTGTCAAAGGATAAGGAGATGATTTACGATCCAGCCATTGATCCTAACTATTTCTCCTTTTTTGTAAGAGATGGAGACGGTAAGGAATGTAAGGTTGTTTTAAAAAGTGCTAAGCCACAGGATTTTGAATTGAGCGAACAGATCGTCATAACCGGAAATATGCAGGACGGTGCGTTCATGGCCAGTGACCTCCTGATGAAATGCCCTTCAAAATACAAGGATGAAGAAATCTCCGTTCGCTCAGACATCTAGTCTTTGATGCAACAGATTCAGTATATCGGAGAACATGTCTTTCCAGGCAGGTTGGGTCATTTTCTCCTCATTACAGCTTTTGTGGCATCACTGCTTTCCTCCTTTTCATATTTTTTTTCGACATCGAGAAAAGATTTGGTCGATTCTGAAACCTGGAAGAAGATAGGCCGAATTTCGTTCCTGGTAATGGGCTTCGCCGCACTTGGAGCTATTGGTATTCTTTTTTATCTCATGATAAACCAGCATTACGAATACGAGTACGTCTGGTCACATGTAGCCGAACATTTACCACTCAAATATATATTTCCCGCCTTCTGGGAGGGACAACAGGGAAGTTTCCTTCTGTGGATCTTCTGGCACACCATTCTGGGTTTTGTTTTAATCCGGGTGGCAAAGGATTGGGAAAGTTCTACGCTTTCGGTCCTGGCTCTGGTGCAGGCCATTTTGTTATCGATGATTTTAGGAATCTATATTACCTCTGATTTTCGTCTCGGGGTCACCCCATTTGCACTACTCAGGGAGTCTGAAAATATGGCCGGACTCCCCATATTTCAAAATGCCAATTATTTGTCAATGATAGAGGGGAAGGGTTTAAATCCACTTTTACAAAATTATTGGATGATCATACATCCCCCCACTCTTTTTTTGGGATTTGCCTCAGTTACCATTCCATTTTGTTATGCCGTTGCCGGGTTTTGGCGAAAGAAATATACGGAATGGATACGCCCAGTGCTGCCATGGTCCTTGTTTAGTGGTGCCGTTCTTGGCACAGGCATTGTGATGGGTGGAGCATGGGCCTACGAAGCCCTGAGTTTTGGAGGTTACTGGGCATGGGATCCCGTCGAAAACGCTTCATTAGTGCCATGGCTTATCCTGATAGGTGGCATCCACACCAACCTGGTCGCCAGAAGTACGAGCTACTCCATCAGCAGCACATACCTGTTTTACGGACTTGCGTTTTTAGCAGTCCTCTACTCCACTTTTCTGACCAGGAGTGGAATACTGGGAGATAGTTCTGTGCATGCATTTACCGAGATGGGATTGGAGTGGCAGCTCCTCATCATGATTTTTGCCAGCACACTAATATTTTTAGCTGTTTATCTTTTACGAAGAAAAAATGTTCCCGCTCCTGCGAGAGAAGAATCTTTTTCCTCCCGGGAGTTTTGGATGTTTATTGGCTCGCTTGTTCTTTTATTTTCAGCCGGACTCATCACATTTACCACTTCCCTGCCAGTATTAAATAAAATCTTGGATTTCTATGGAAGTCTAACCGGACAAGACATGAGTCATTTTCATCGGGCTTCGCCCGTTGATGCGGTAGGCCACTACAACAGATTTCAATTGTGGATTGCGGTCTTCATTGGATTCTTGTCGGGAATGGGTCAGTTCTTAATTTACAAGGATAAGAGTTGGGCTCAAAGAAAGAAGTCCTTTACAGCCAGCCTTGTCATAAGTGCTATCTTAAGTGCAGTATTTCTTTTCCTTTTTATCCAATGGATTAAGACCTTAGATTTTGCTTATTTACTGCTCCTTTTTGCGGCGATCTTTTCTATAGTTTCAAATCTCAAATATTTCTATTCCAGGCTTAAATTAAAACTACGTGCTTCGGCTTCCATATTATCCCACGTCGGATTCGGCATTATGATTCTCGGCATTGTCGCCTCGGGAATAAATAAGAGGTACATTTCTAACAACGCTTTTGCAATGCGGGATATTTTTGGCGATGATGAAGACCTGCTGCAAAAAAATGTGTATCTGCTCAAAGGCCAACCACTCTTCATGGGCGGCTTTAATGCTACGTATATATCGGACACTATGATCGGGTACGATCGCAGATATACGATCAGGTTTGACCGGCTGGATAAAGAAAACAAATCGGTTACGGAGAGCTTCGAATTGGATCCATACATCACCTATAATCAGGCTAAGTCTGAAATGGTCAATCCCAATCCATCGACCAAGAGATACATTCATAAAGATATCTTTTCACATATCACCTCTGCTCCCGCGAGACACGTGAGTATCAAGGCAGCTCAAGAGGAAGACGACAGCCTCAAATATCAGGAACATAACATGAGGCTCGGTGACACCTTGATGGTCCGCGATAAATACTTTTCTTTGAATAGCCTCACGACAGAGCCCTCGCATGAGGAGTATGCAGGCAAAAGCACCGATGTTGCATATGGCGCATCAATTGATGTTTGGGATACGACAGGATTCCGGACGCAATTGAAACCCGTCCTGGCTGTGAGGGACCAGCGCTTCATCCACAGCTTTTTTGATCACGAGAATAAAAATGGAATCAGAGTCCATCTTACAGAGGACGGTCTACAACGGATTTATCCGGATGAAGGCGACTTACACTATCAAATCCTGCATAAAAAACTGGGTGAAGGATTTTCGCTGGAAGGAATCGATTGTAGTGTAACCGGATTTGACAAAAACCCAACACATCCATCATATATTCCGAAGGAAGGTGATATCGCAGTAGCAGCAGAAATCGAGATTCGGAACAATTCCGCTACAAGGGTTGTTGCCAAACCTATATTTCTCATTCGTGATAATCAAACCTACATGATTAGTGATCATGTCTTAAGTCACGGACTCTTATTCCGGTTTTCGAATATTGATCCAAAATCGGAAAAGCTTGAGCTCATGGTTGCGAAGACCGGAATTGATAATGTAGAGATACCTGTGAAAATTGCATTTGATGCACCCAGAAATGATTTTATCGTCTTGGAGGCAATCGAATTTCCGGGAATTAATCTGTTTTGGTTGGGAACTTCAATGATGATGATTGGTATGCTCATTGGTATGTATCAAAAAATAAAACGGAAATACTAATATCTTATACAGTAAAAATAAAAATAACCTACAAGATGAAAATTAGCTTTATAGGATCGGGGAATGTTGCAACCCATTTGGCCACATCGCTAAACAAAATTAGTGGCGTCAGCATACTCCAGATTATCAGCAAAAATAAGTCGCATGCTAGACATCTGGCGATGAAAGTCAAAGCGGATGCAGCAAATGAACTTTCGCGGTTGAAAACCAATTTCGATATTTTAATTTTTGCGGTCAATGACGATGCCCTGGAAGAAATTTTGCCGGCCATGGAGCTCCCCAACAACAAGATACTTTGTCACACAGCTGGAAGTATCTCATCGACTATTTTCCAAAAATATTCAAGGCATTACGGTGTCATTTACCCCTTACAAACTTTTTCCAAAAATAAAGAAATCGACTGGCGAGACATTCCCATTCTCCTCACGGCCTCTGATGATCACACTGAAAAACGGCTTAGTCACCTTGCAAAACAATTGAGCAAGAAAATACAGGTAATTACAGATGAACAGCGATTCGCACTCCATGTTGCAGCTATTTTTGCCTGTAATTTTTCCAACGCTACGATGACAATCAGCCAGCTCTTATGTCATGAGAAGGATCTCGACTTTTCGCTACTTCACCCGCTGCTGGCAGAGACCATGGAAAAAGCGCTGAGAAATGGCCCAAAACATTCACAGACTGGACCAGCAAAACGTGGAGATAGGACAGTGATAGAAAAGCATGTAAAATTTCTCGAAGAAAAAGAAAAAGAGAAAGAAATCTATAAATTACTAACCGAGTACATTTCTGATATACATCTAAAAGAGAATTAAGCCAGACAACAGAGGTATCCCACAGATGATACAGATCTACACGGATGTTTTATCCTCTCGAGAAATTTACAAACGCTAAAATCCATAAAACTCACTATGTCATCAATTCGGACACCATTATCTGTGCTAATCTGCGAGATCCGTGGGATATTTTAAAACGTACTATCTGTGATATCTGCGAGATCTGTGGGATATTTTAAATTCTGGCATAAGCACAGCAGGTCTCCCCGGATGTTTTATCTGACCAGAAAAATATTTCACCTTAAAATCCTCCAGCACACTGTGTGATCAAATTCAGACATCCTATCTGCGCTAGTCTGCGAGATCTGTCTAATATCAAAAATACTAGCACGAGTACTTATGGTCCCACAGATGACACAGATTTACACAGATCCATTATCTGATCAGGACAGTATATCATTGCTTAGATATTCCTTAACTAATTATGTGATTAACGGATTTACTGGTAGCGATAATCTGCGGGATATCTAGGATAATATATGAGTACTTAGGTATCCCACAGATGACACAGATTTACACAGATCCATTATCTGATCAGGACAGTATATCATTGCTTAAATATTCCTTAACAAATTATGTGATTAACGGATTTACTGGCAGCTATTATCTGCGATAATCTGCGGGATATCTAGGATAATATATGAGTCCTTAGGTATCCCACAGATGATACAGATCTACACGGATGTTTTATCCTCTCGAGAAATATACAAACGCTAAAATCCATAAAACTCACTATGTGATCAATTCGGACACCATTATCTGTGCTAATCTGCGAGATCTGTGGGATATTTTAAAACGTACTATCTGTGAGATCTGCGAGATCTTTGGGATATTTTAAATTCTGGCATAGCACAGCAGGTCTCCCCAGATGTTTTATCTGATCAGAAAAATATTTCACCTTAAATTCCTCCAGCACACTATGTGATCAAATTCAGACATCCTATCTGCGCTAATCTGTGAGATCTGTCGAATATCAAAAATACTAGCATGAGTACTTATGGTCCCACAGATGACACAGATTTACACAGATCCATTATCTGATCAGGACAGTATATCATTGCTTAAATATTCCTTAACTAATTATGTGATTAACGGATTTACTGGTAGCTATTATCTGCGATAATCTGCGGGATATCTAGGATAATATATGAGTACTTAGGTATCCCACAGATGACACAGATTTACACAGATCCATTATCTGATCAGGACAGTATATCATTGCTTAAATATTCCTTAACAAATTATGTGATTAACGGATTTACTGGTAGCTATTATCTGCGATAATCTGCGGGATACCTAGGATAATATATGAGTACTTAGGTATCCCACAGATGAGCCAGATCTACACGGATGTTTTATCCTCTCGAGAAATATACAAACGCTAAAATCCATAAAACTCACTATGTGATCAATTCGGACACCATTATCTGTGCTAATCTGCGAGATCTGTGGGATATTTTAAAACGTACTATCTGCGAGATCTGTGGGATATTTTAAATTCTGGCATAACACAGCAGGTCTCCCCAGATGTTTTATCTGATCAGAAAAATATTTCACCTTAAAATCCTCCAGCACACTGCGTGATCAAATTCAGACAATCCGATCTGCGATAATCTGCGAGATCTGTGGGATATCAAAAATACTAGCATGAGTACTTATGGTCCCACAGATGACACAGATTTACACAGATCCACTATCTGATCAGGACAGTATATCATTGCTTAGAATTCCTTAACTAATTATGTGATTAACGGTTTTACTGGTAGCGATAATCTGCGGGATATCTAGGATAATATATGAGTACTTAGGTATCCCACAGATGAGCCAGATCTATACGGATGTTTTATCCCCTCGAGAAATATACAAACGCTAAAATCCATAAAACTCACTATGTGATCAATTCGGACACCATTATCTGTGCTAATCTGCGAGATCTGTGGGATATTTTAAAACGTATCTGTGAGATCTGCGAGATCTGTGGGAAATCCCATATATCGATCTGCGATCCTCCGCTGCCATATCAAAGGATGCGCATATAGGATCGCCCGGTGAAATCCCAGTTTCTTGGATAAGAAAAATATGTTGCGTATCTTAGGAAGGTCCCTATCAAGTTCTTTTAAATAGTAAGCCTTATGGAAAAAACTTCAGTCAAGAATTTTATGGCCAAGAAGCTGATCACCTTCCGGCCAGAAACAGACATTCAAGAAGCGATCAACACCATTGTAAAACACAAGATTTCAGGTGCTCCGGTGGTTGACAATCGAAAAAATTTAGTCGGTATGCTGTCTGAGACAGACTGCATAAAAACAATGCTGAAAGGTCCCTACAATAATTTTCCGGGTGATCACGGTCTGGTGTCCGATTATATGTCTACTAGTGTCCGTACCGTCGATGCTTCGATTTCTATCACTGATCTCGCTTACGAATTTGCCAACAGTCCATATAGACGTTTTCCTGTGGTTGACAAGGGAAGACTAGTCGGACAAATCAGTCGCAGTGATGTACTGCGCGCAATAAGCAAAGTAAGACCAAAGGTCACACATAGACCTTCAAGTTGGAAAATCCGCGAGCCCCAGGACAAACACGCCTAAGATCTGATCGCAGTAGGTGCTAGAAATTTAGATAGATTATCACAGCATATTGTCATGTGCATGTTTTAACCTGGGCTACAGCAGGATTTTCTTAATTTAAGCCAATGGAAACCTTTGAACATTGGCCTCTCATTGTACTACTGGTTGGCATAGCAACCGTAGTAATCCTTATTGCCGTTTTACGTATTCATGCATTCTTGTCTCTTTTGTTTGCTGCAGCAGTAGTTGGTATTTTGAGCTCTACACTGCCGGGCGATTACACGAATCATTGGGTGCGAGCCGTAGAGCTTTCGATGACAGAATTTGGGATCGTTGCCGGAAAAATCGCTTTTGTGATTGCACTGGCCTCGATACTTGGTGTGGCCCTGACCAATAGCGGAGCAGCAGAAAAAATAGTTATAAAATTCATTGGATTGCTCGGTGAGCGCTGGGCCCCCATAGCACTGCTCATCAGTGGGTTTATTTTATCCATACCGGTTTTTTTTGACACGGTATTTTTTCTACTTATTCCGATTGGTTATTCCATGGGCAGACGCCTAGGAAAAAACTATCTCCTCTTTGTCATGGCAATCAGTGCCGGGGCAGCTGTGACTCATCACCTGGTTCCTCCCACTCCCGGCCCTTTGATCATGGCCGAGACTTTGCAGTTAAATTTGGGAATGGTAATCGTAATGGGCATGCTTGCTGGCATTATTCCCGGTATTGCAGCTTACCTTTATTCCGTCCGGCTATCTAAAAAACTTGTGGTACAACCTCCCGATTTTATTGACGATCAAAATCTGGAAGAATCAAAGTTACCTGCTTTCTCACTTTCGATTTTACCGATTGTAGTGCCATTGGTGTTGATTATTATAGCTTCTGCCTTGCAATACCTTTCTCCTGACGCTGATGACACCGGATCTGCGTTTATAAATTTTATAGGCAATAAAAATGTGGCCATGCTCTTCGGGACCATTCTCGCGCTCTGGCTACTGGCCAGGCAAAAAGGATGGACGCTCAGGCAAGTGGGTACATCGATGGAAAAACCCCTGGAAATTGCGGGAATAATAATTCTCATCACCAGTGCGGGAGGAGCTTTTGGTGGCATGATAAAACACAGTGGAATTGGTGGCTGGATCGAGCATCTCGCCACCCAGGGGCTACAAATCAATTATATCATACTGGCTTGGATTGTGGCCGCCGTGATGAAGATTGCACAGGGATCAGGTACCGTATCTATGATTACTTCTTCTGCAATTATGTTTACACTAATTTCAGGTATTGACCTCCCCTACCACCCCATCTATATTTTATTGGCAGTGGGATTTGGTGCCATGTTTATCACCTGGATGAATGACAGCGGTTTTTGGGTGATTTGTAAACTAAGTGGATTTACGGAAAAACAAACTTTGCAGACATGGACCGTGGTGCTGGGGATTATCGGAATAGTCGGCTTGATCGAGACGTTAATTCTGGCTAAAATCATTCCACTCACCTAAACAGTAGTAATTAATTGCGATGACAAAACCTTTTTTATTTGTTATAGTTGCAACAGTTATTTCTTTTTCCTGTCTTGCTCAGGAAGATGTTTTTGCCTGGTGCATCGTACCATTTGATATTGAAAAAAGAACACCGGCTCAACGTATTGAAATGCTAAAGGAGCTGGGCATAACATCTTACGCATACGACTGGCGCACAGAACATCTCTCCTCCATGCCCGAGGAAATCCAACTCGCCAAAGAAAATGGCATCGAAATTAATGCGGTTTGGATGTGGCTCAATGCACAGAATGATGTACCGGATAAACTGAGCGCGGATAACGAAAAAATCTTTGAAACGCTGAAATCCACTGGACTAAAGACAACGCTATGGGTGAGTTTTCAGCCCGCTTACTTTCAGGGTTTAAGTGATCGGGAGTCGTTGCGCAAGGGTGCTAATATGATTTATTATCTGTATCAACGCTTAAAAACGATGGACTGCAAATTGGCTTTATACAATCACGGGGGCTGGTTTGGCAAACCTGAAAATCAGATCAGGCTTATCAAAACTTTGGGCAGGTATGATATCGGACTAGTCTATAATTTTCATCACGGTCATCATCACATTAAGGGCTTCGAAAGACTGGCCCGTAAAATGGTCAATTATCTGGTGGCTGTGAATGTGAATGGGATGGACGAGGATGGTCCTGAAATACTTGCTGTAGGAAAAGGCAGGCATGAGGGTGAAATGATCGGGATTTTGAGGAAAGTCGGTTATCGCGGTCCTTTTGGTATCCTGGGTCATCAAGCTGATCAGGATGTTAAGGCAATTTTGGAGGAAAATTTGAAAGGGTTTCGAGGGATTCTGGAGTGAGATTTGGCTCTGATCCGGAAGCGGAAATCGTGAAGGTACTATATGCAGCCGAGAAATTGGGATCGATCTTCACGACCAAAAAGGGACGAACCTCATATTAGCAAATCTGGCACTCCTTGCTGCTCCCACTTTTAGTTCTTATCTGAATTTACGGATCTGATATCATAATCCAAAGGAGTAGATAGAACCATTTTCCTAAAGTCAGATATCGGAATGCCCGGGATTATACATAATGAGTACCTCCTGATCTGAAAATACAGCCCAGGAATAATCGTAAACATGATTGATCCTTTTATTTCTCGAGTTCGTATGAAAACCTGTAAAGTAACTGTAGTTAAATTTTTTTTGATCGAGAATAAGCCTTGATACCTTTTTTTTAGTTGTCCTTTTCCCCATAATCTCGCGAAGGATGGATCGGTTGCGGTGGAGGACTTTATCTATTTCCGCAGCGGCATCCAGGGTATTTTTCTTCAACCGGATGTAATAATTGTTTTTACATTTTATGGAGCAAAATCTCTTATCGGATCTTCCGATGACTTTTTTCCTGCATATCGGGCAAGATTTGGGCATAGATCAGATTTTAATGATTCTTGCATTTCATTATCGGAACGAGGTTAAAAACGCGGTTCAATCCTCACTAGATATATTGTTGCGACCTCATCTTCCGATACCAAGACGGCACTTACAAAGTAGCAAAATTTTGAGACGTAAACACCTCCTTAATCGATTTTAACGGTTATTAGCGGTTATAAACGGTTATTAATCGACTATATTGAAGTAACACATTGATTGTTTGGGGAATATGCCCTATTGTTGGAGAAAGATTTGTTCCAAAATGAGTCAACAACGGAGCTATACTCCAAAAGTGATTGTGAAAAAAGTGCACCGGCAGGGCAAGGATTACATCGGTCTATACTTTAAGTACCACAGAGACACCATCGAAGCTATAAAAAGTCTGGATAACCGCATTTATGTTCCTGAGGAAAAATGCTGGTGCATTCCCAATACAAGGTCAGCATTTAAGGCATTCAAAGCACTTCGATTGCCTTTTATGATAGATCAAGACTCCAGAAATATGACGAATTCCGGATCCACCGGTCACAGCCGGCCAAAAGGTGTCACTGCCGGCATAGACAGTCCAATCGATTGTCACAATTCAGCATTGCTTTCACAGGCTGACAAGAAAGCTGCTGACATACGCAAAGAAGGAAAATCCAGTGTGCAGATCAGGTGGCATCGGAATCACTTCTATGTGGAACTGTCGTATAACAGGAGTGCCATAGACTTCATCAAATCACTTCAAGGTGCCTGGTGGAATAAGAAGGCGAGAATCTGGGTGATCGGAAGCTCAATGGACAACCTTAGGAAATTGCAGCAATATTTTTCTTGCTGGTCTTTTGGAGATTACAACCAACTCAGTGATCTTATCAATTCTGAAAAAGACCCTCCGGTAGTAGAAATATACCGGATGCCGGAGTGTCCAAAAAAGATTGCTGTTAAGGTCAGGGGATTCAGGGTTGATTACTCATGTATTAAGGGCTTACCTAATCGGGTTTGGGATAGGCAATACAAGCGGTGGATCATCCCATTCGACAAAGTGCTGATACAGAGGATGATCAAATATTACGACAAAAAGGGAGTGAAGATAATAAACAGGCTGCCCGAAAGAGTTACCAAATACGAATGTGAAGGACGCTCCCTGGCGGACAGACAAACATATCTACTTTCCAAGATTCCTGCCACATGCAGATCTGTACTCAAGGAATATACGGATGTGATGATTGGCCAGCGATATAGCTGGAATTCGATCCGCACCTATGCCGGTGAATTTTTAAAATTTGTTACTTATTTGGGAGTCGGCAAATTGAAGGATTGTAATGCGGAGCAGGTTACATCCTATCTAAACACTATTGCAGGAACAAAGGCATCAGATAGTTTGCTCAATACGGCTACCAGTGCAATAAAGTTCTACTTCGAAAAAGTTGCATTCAGGTTGTCATTTGAGATTGAGAAGATCAAGCGTCCCAGAAAGAGCAGGCATCTCCCTACAATACTAAGTATAGGTGAAGTAAACCGGATGTTTGAGATGGTGACAAATCTTAAGCATATTTGTATATTGTATACGATCTATAGCTCCGGATTACGGCTCAATGAGCTTTTGTCGTTAAGGGTGGATGATGTGCATTGGGAACGAAGCCAGTTATTTGTCCGGAAGTCGAAAAACAAGAAAGACCGTATGGTCATGCTCAGTCATTCATTAAAGGAAGTGATCACCAAATATGCGGATGAATATAAACCCTGTCATTGGCTGTTTGAAGGTCAAGACCGTAAAAGTCGCTACTCAGCTAAGAGTGTGCAACAAATTGTAAAGAGAGCAGCTCAGAAGGCAGGCATATCGAGGAGGGTCACTCCCCATACATTGCGGCATTGTTTTGCCACCCACTTGCTAGATCGAGGAACAGATGTACGTTATATTCAGGAGCTTTTAGGCCATAAAGACATCAAGACCACGCTCGTCTACACTCATGTTACTACGAGGAGAGTTACGAGCATTGAGAGCCCACTGGATAGCATGCTGAAGCAGACAAAAAAGCGAAATAGTGATAATGAAACGTAGCGTATATATGAGAGTTACCAGTCATTAAGAGTAAAAAATCAATATGAATAAGTACTCATCCATAATTCTGACAATTCTAGCAGCCTTTTGTGGAATCTTAGCGGTCAATTTAGAGTGGAATGAAAATTTTCTGATCTTGATTGGAGCTCTAATATTTCTTATTACATTACTTGTTTTCGAACACTACGAAACAAAAAGCGGAGAAGGGACAGATTATTCTTTATATGACAAACTAAGAAGTTTATTTCTTGACAAACTCAAGAATCCTATTCGCAATCAGTTTGAAAAAGAATTTGAAAATTTACTTCTTATTGGAGTTAGTGACGAACCAGTTAGGCAAAAACTTGAAGAGATCTCATCGTATTATAGAGAAATTGATACAATAAACCCTGATTTATTTCTAATACCAGAAAACTTAAAAGAAATTGATGCCGTAAAAACAAGAGAAATATTAAGAAAAAAACTCCAAGCTTGTGATGGTGTTCTATTCATAAGGAGTACGTCATTTGATTCCTATGAATGGATCATTAAGGATATTGATGACTGGGGTTCTAAAAATTCGTCATTGGCAGTTCTCCGAATAGATTTACTTGTTGAAGGAAATTCTAATAGTGCTAATAACAATAAAAAAGCACTTCATTTTCAATTAGTTCCTAAGAAAACAGAACCTGGATTATTACCATGGCATTTATTTTCTAGGATTAATAACCGATCTAAAAGTTGGAGAAGTCAAGCAAGCTTCAATCGGATGACTACATTGGCATTTATCAGTATTGCACCACTTATTGTATCATACCTAACCATAAATAATAAAAATCTAGAAGCGAAAATAGAAACTCAAACAAATCTACATACCAACCTTAGGGATTCAACTAATCAGAGATTTCTTGATTTATCCAATGCCATTGACAATTTTACTATATCACATTACAATCAACTCTTAGAGAGCGAAAGGGATAACCTACGAAAAAGTTTTATTGAAATTGGTGAGATGGAGATGTCGGCTTGGGAACTGCAAGAAAGTGTTTGTCAGCAAATTGGATGGACTCATGGAAATCAAGGAAAAGCCTTTGTTTTTCCAATAGATTCTTCATTAGTCGGTACCTCCTCTAAAAATCCAAATGAATTATATTTTTGGACTGAAGAAAAGGACTCTATCTTTATCAACATTACAAACCCTAATAAGACTGAAACAAATACCCTATTTCAAATTCAGCAGCATAATTTTAAATCCATGATCTGCTATTCTTGGAAAGAGTTCAATGATACTAGAGTACTAAGTATATGTGTAGACATAAGACAAGGAAATCAAAACGTATTAATATCGAAAGGTTTTCAAGAAGATATAATGAATTTCTTTAACGAATTTTATAATGGCCTATCTAAGGAAAAATCAACTTTAAAGAAAATAACGACTGGTAACAGGCGATGACAATGCCAGCCACCCAGTCGGGATGGCCGTCATGTATCGCCGAACCGTTAGCAACAAGCAAAGACAAACATCAATGAAAAAAGCAATTTTCGGAATTTTAATGATAATGATTGTTTCCTGTAACCAAAAAACTGAAAACGGTTTTTATTTGATTGGAAAAACAAGTGGTCTCGAAGATGGAACGATGATTTATTTAGAAAATGCCGATAGCCAGAATATAGACCTTATTGATTCTACAAAAATTGTGAACAATTCCTTTGTTTTTAAAACAAAATTATCAAACTCGCCATTGCAAGTGGTTATAAGAACAAATAATGATTCATATTATAGATTTTTGTGGTTAGAAAATACTTCTATGACTTTTGATGCTTCTGAAAGTGATTTTGAAAATGCTACCGTAACAGGTTCTAAAGAGGAAAAATTGGGACAATCTTTACGTAAAGAACTTGAAAACTTGTCAGAAGAAGACCAAAGAAAAAAAGAGATTGAATTTATAAAGAAACATCCCAAAAGTATTGTCAGTGCGGAAACACTTTCACTTTATTGTACAACTTTGGGAAAAGAGGAAACCAAAAAGCTTTTTGACCAATTATCAAAAAAAAATAAGGAATCGAAATACGGAAAAATAATTAAGGCGTACATTGAATTGTATGCAGAACCAAAAATTGGAGGACAATTCATAGATTTTGAAATGATTGACCTATATGGAAACCCAAAAAAACTGTCGGAATTGAAAGGTAAAACCATTCTGCTTGATTTTTGGGCTTCTTGGTGTGCCCCTTGCAGAAAGGAAAATCCTAATCTTGTAAAAACCTACAATAAATTCAAACCAAAAGGATTTGAAATATTTGCCGTTTCGTTGGACAAAAACAAAGAGAAATGGCTCAAAGCAATTGAGAATGATAATCTGAACTGGCATCACGTAAATGACTTAAAAGGTCAAGGAAATAAAGCCACAATGATTTATGGAGTTGAGGGAATTCCTGATAGTTTTTTGATCAATGAAAATGGGAATATAGTTGCGAGGGATTTACGAGGAAAAGAATTGGAAATAAAATTAGAAGAACTATTGAATTAATGCCAGTTGCTAACATTGTATAAACGTAATGCGGCAAAAGTGAAATATTGAAACTAATTGAACAATAACAAACATATCGGTAAACTGAAAGTAAAGTACTTTTAATCCCGCACTACGCTTATACTGTACCGTTGAACAAACCCTTATGGAATAGATTTAATTTTTGTTTCTTTTTTTTGCCCTTGGCAAGGTATTTTCTGATGAATTATTGGATAAATAAAAGCAATAATTTGTCATGAAAACCATAGGAGATCATTTGTGCAGCTATGAGGAATATTTAGTGCTCAAAAACTTTAGCGAGGCCACAATCAGAAGTTATTTACAAGGTTTAAAATCGTTTTTAGAGTACAGAAAAGCACAGGGGTTCAGAGGACGCATGGGCCAACATCAGGCCAGGTTGTATATTTTATATCGCAAGGAGCAGGGTGTGATGTGGTCGACAATAAATTGTGACTATTCGGCTCTAAGAAAATATTTTAAAGAAGTCCTCGGTCTGAAGTGGAGTTTTAAGAAGTTACCCCGGCCACGAAAGGAGAGATATTTACCCAGAATTATATCCAGGAAAGAGGTTGTAAACTTAATTGAATCTGGTAAGATGTTTAAGCACCAGGTGTTTTTTACTTTGCTTTATGGCACGGGTCTGCGACTTGGTGAAGCTTTAAATCTAAAAATAGAAGATATCGATGGACATCGTCTGGAAATCCGGGTAAACAAAGGCAAGGGAGCAAAAGATCGTATTGTACGCATACCGGTGTGTTTGCTGGATTTACTTAGGGTGTATTTTAAGCGATATCGGCCTGAAGTTTATTTATTTAACGGTAGAAAAAAAGGACATAAGATGAGCCCCAGGGCAGTGCAATGGGCATTTAAACATGCTAAAACTGAAGCAAAGATCACCAAAAAATTATCCAGTCATACGCTGAGGCATTGTTTTGCTACCCATCATTTGGAAGATGGCACGAATCTGGTGTTTGTACAGGAACAACTGGGTCACAAGCATATAAAGACAACTACAAAGTACATACACTTGTGTCAGGAGCACTATCGCCATATCAGCCATCCCCTTGCAAAACTAACAATACGATATCGCTAGATGGAAGTATTGGTGACCTATTCAGGCATTATGGCGAAGAATATATAAGACGCTATCGACCAAGTCTACATAAAATAAAATTTATACGTGCTGTACGCATATGCAAGACACCGGCCCTTGGAGGGCAATGTATAGTATGTACAAATTGTGGTCATCAATTATTTATTTATCATTCATGTGGACATTCCCAATGTCCAATATGTCAAGCCATTAAAAGAGAGCAGTGGCAGGACAGGCTAAGGAATCGATTGCTGGCTGTGCCTTACGTGCACTCTGTATTTACTCTACCACATGATTTAAACCGATTGTCAAAAAGACATCCGAGGGTGCTATACAATTTATTGCTGAGGAGTGCATGGAAAACAGTAAAGCAATTATCGCTTGATCAGCAAAACATTGGAGCACTTCCGGGTATGATTAGCGTTTTACACACTTTTGGTTCTGATATAAAATACCATTTACACTGTCATTGTCTGATTACTTTCGGAGGACTGAAAGATGGACACTGGGTGTGGCCAAAGAAAAAACGGAAAATAGCATCATTTCGGTCAATGTGTTCGGTATTCAGAAAAATATTTATTGCTGAGCTGAAAGAATTGAAAAAGCGTGGTAAGATCGAAATAAAAGATGAGGAATTTGAATCACTGCTTGGTGAGATATCAAAAAAACGGTGGAACGTCCGTAGCTCAAGGCCCACGATGGCAACTGAAACGATCGAAAGGTATCTGGCCAGATACATCAACAGGGTGGCAATTTCTCCCAACAGACTCAGGATGATAGACCAAAATAAACGGGTGCGGATTATTTATAAAGATTACCGCAATCAAAAACCGAATAAAGCTGCTCCCAAAGCCACAAAGAACCTGGATCCATTGATTGCTATAAATCAAATAATACAACACCTGGTACCAGCCTATTTTCAAAAAACCAGGTATTATGGCCTACACAGCAGTGCTACTTACAATGCCATAAAAACCATGATACCCTTAAGCATCATCAGAAACCCAACCTCTGTAAGAACAATATTTCAGATATTGCACCATCTTCTTGGATTGGATTTCTTAAAATGTGAAAAATGTACTTCTTCCAATCTAATTAGCATACCCATATATAGTGATCCTGGCTACATCTCAAAAATAATATCCGCTTCCCGGGCTCCACCTTTAATAAATATCAAGTTAGTCCCATGAATAATCAAGACAGCACCTGGGATTCCTATGCATTAAATATGGCAAACTGTCCAATTCTGCACGGTCCGAAAGTACATTCTACTCAATTTGACCTTCCATACACAAGGCCACTCAGATTTACTTTCAAGCCCTGTGCTACAGAGCACACGATTAATCCAAAAAACCGCTATCTTACCCTAAGAAGTATCCCAAGGGTTTCCCTAGTAGGGTTCATTCAACTGAATTGTCTACGTCAATAAGAGTAATATCTTCACATTTTAACCAACTAATTTTGAGTTATTGACGTAGACATTCCTTTGAGTTGAACAAACCGATCCTACTTAGCTCTAATTTTTGGGTCGATTAGCATAATTTTTGTCTTCGTGATTGACATAACAAAACGTGTCAATTATGGATTTGTCTACTTCTTCTTATGAATCGGTTTATGCCTCTTATCGTGATTATTTATTGCTGAAAAATTATTCACGGCATACGCTAAATACATACTTGTGCAATTTTCGCCTGTATCACCAATGGTGCATCAGGCTGCAGGTAAAAGATATTTATACGCAAGAAAGAGTAAAGCATTACTTGGTTTACCGTGTTGAGAATGGAGCCAAATGGCAGACGATGAATAACATCTATTCAGCCATGCGCAAATTGTTTAAAGAGGTACTTGAATTGGAGTGGAGTTTTAAGAAATTACCTCGACCGAACAAAGAGAGACACCTGCCGGAGCTAATTTCTCAGCAAGATGTATTTCGCATTATTCAATCTTGTCGGTTAATTAAACATCGCGCAGTTTTGATCACTTTGTATGCCAGTGGTCTAAGATCTGCTGAGTTGTGTGCGCTTCGTCTTGATGATATAGATGGGCAACGTATGCAGTTTCGTGTCAGAAAGGGTAAGGGAGCTAAGGACAGATATGTACAGGTTCCCAAGGAGTTGATTCAATATCTTCGCCTCTATTTTAAGGAATGCAGGCCTGTCGTTTATCTATTTAATGGCCGTAAAAAGGGTGAGAAAATGTCTGTAGGTTCGTTACGATGGCCCCTCAGACAAGCCAAGAAAAAGCTGGGACTCACTAAGAAAATTTCTCCTCACACATTTCGTCACTGCTATGCTACTCATCATCTTGAGTCTGGCACAGATTTGGTCTTCTTACAGCAAAATCTTGGACATAAGCATCTGAAAACCACAGCTAGATATATCCACCTATGCAAGGATCGCTACAGACACATCAAACATCCCATTGTAGCCATGCTGCCAAATTTGTAGAAAACGATAATGGTATAGGTGCCTTATTCAGAGATTTCGGTGAACTGTACATCTCGGTCTATCAACCCGATCTTACCCAAATTAAATTGATCCGTAGTATTCGGCTGTGTAAGACTCCAGCTTTGGGTGGCAACAGATACACTTGCTTAGGGTGCCATAAAGAAAGCTACGTGTACTTTGGTTGTGGAAATTCTAGATGTCCAAAATGTCAAGGGGTTAAAAGGCTGCAGTGGCAAGACAGATTAGCCAGCAAAATCTTACAGTGCCCCTATCAGCATATTGTCTTTACGATGCCTCATCGCCTCAATGGACTTGCTAAACGAAATCCGACACAATTGTACAATTGTCTTTTGAGAAGTGCTTGGTCCAGCTTATCAAAGTGTGCAGCGCAACAGAATAATCTCGGTGCTCTACCCGGCGCAATTATGGTGCTCCATACATTCGGTTCTGATTTGAAGTACCATGTCCATGTCCATGCGTTGGTCACATTTGGAGGACTGTCTAAGGAGGGTAACTGGTGTTGGCCCAAGCGTAAGAAAAAAATCGTAGCCTTTAGACAAATACGACACACTTTCCGTACACACTTTTTGAACAGCCTTGGAAATATTTATGACCAGCTGGCAGTCACAGAATCTTTAAGTCAATTGACCGAAGACCTCATGGCTAAATCCTGGTGTGTCCATGCTGAACCACCCACTGCTAACACCAAGGTAATTCAAGAATATTTGGGTAGATACATTTGTCGCATCGGTCTAAGCAAAAATCGTTTTCACTACGACTCTGTTCATAAACGCGTTACGCTAACCTTCAAAGATTACCGAAATAAAAAAAACACGGATAGCACAGTTCCTATGAATTATAAGCATCTCACGCCCATGCTAGCCATTAACCAAATTATGGCCCACTGTCTACCTCCTTATTTTCAGAAATGCAGATACTACGGCCTTCATGCCAGTGCTACCTATCGTAAGGTCTCCAAAAATCTACCGACTTGCATCAAGAATAACTCACAAACCATCCGTACTGTCTTTCAAATAATCACCGCCATGCTGGGGATGGAAGCTCTAGCTTGCGACATTTGTAATTCTAAGGTATTCCACAAATCTATAATCGCCCCAGATAGATTCTGGAAATACAATTGGCTACCCATTCCACATAGCAGAGGGTCCCCACTGAGACACGCCCATATTACCCAAAAGACGACAACTGCCACTGCCAGACAGGTCTCTTCTATGCCCAAAACTCAACAAAACACCCTCAAAATGACCTGATCATTCACTCCCTCCCCTTTTCCACTACACTCGCAACCACTTTCTCCATCTAATTGCTGCTAAAAGATTATCTTATCTTTCGAAAGGTGCTCAATGATCATCATCTATGTACCAAAATGTCATATGACTTTCCCTTACCATATTGATGCACGATTTGTCCAACTGAAATGTATGCCCACAAACAGGCATACATTCCTTTGAGTTATGCACAAGGCCGTCAGAGCCGAAACGATAATGATTAATAGAGAAAATTTTTGTTTTGCCAACGCTCAAAAAAGATTGGTTGATTGCCGACGCACAAAACAAGAGTGTTCCAGCCCGTCACACAACCATCCCGTCGCTTCCACACACTTGCTTTTTTTGCCTACGCACGAGAGCTGATGATTTTCAATAAATCTGCACGATATTTTTGACCGATAGGAATTGATTTATCTTGGATTTTAATCATATTTCCTTCAATATGGTCGAATTTGTTCAATGAAATAGCGTATGATTTATGCACCCTAACAAGATTGGATTCGCTTAATTGTGATAGTAAATTCTGAAAAGTATCATGTACCAAAATTGATTGACATAAAAAATCGACTTTTACATAATCACCAAATGCTTCCAAATAATTTATATCATTTATGTTAACTCGGTAGAGTTTTTTGTCTGATTTTAGAACAATAAAAGGATTGTGACTATTACTTTCCTTCTGATTAAAAAGATTTAAAGCCTTGTTGACCGATTTTAAGAATCGCTCAAATGAGAAAGGCTTTAATAAATAATCAACTGCATTGACTTCAAAACCTTTGACAGCATATTCTGGATAAGCAGTTGTAAAAATTACAAAAGGTGGATTCGATAAAGATTTATAAAACTTGATACCAGACAACTTCGGCATATTGATATCTAAAAAAATTAACTGGATTTGTTCCTGATTGATAATTTCGTTTGCTTCAAAAGCATTAGTACACGATGAAACTAAATTTAAAGTGGTGCAATCAGAAATATATTTTTCAAGAATTTCTCTTGATGCCGGTTCATCATCAACTAAAATACAGTTTATAATCATAATCTAATTTTTAGTGATACCATAAATTTTTGTTCATCGTTCCAGATTTTTAAAGCATGTTTTTCTGGATACAATAGATTAAGTCTCTTTTTCATGTTTGTCAACCCAATCCCACCATCTTTATTTTGGTCAGGATTTTTACTCGTACTTTTATTGTTTTCAATTTCAAAATAAACGATTTTGTCCGTTGTTTTTAGCTTAATTCTAACAAAGGTATTTGAAATATCACTTTTTACGCCATGTTTAAAGCTATTTTCGACTAATGGTAAAAACAACATTGGTGCAATTTCGATATTTGTTTGGATATCAGGAGTGAAACTAATATTAGTTGATTTGTCAATTCGATATTCTTGCAAACTAAGATAATTGTTGATTAATTCAACTTCAGATTTAATGGTGACTTTTTCTTTATTTGAGTCATAAATTACATATCTTAAAATATCAGATAACTTAATGATTGTTTCCGGTGTTTCATTTGCATTTTTAAATGCTAAAGAATATAAGACGTTTAAACTATTAAAAAGAAAATGAGGATTAATCTGAGCTTTTAATGCTTTTAATTGAATATTAATATTTTCTTTTTCAACTTTAGTAATTTCATGCCTAACTTCTTGTAGCTTAAACCAAGATTTCGATAACTTAAAAAATGTTGTAAGACCAAGGAACAGAGATACTAAAATAGCGGTTTCCAAAAAATTAAATTGAGCCACAAAGTAATAATCTGGCAATATTATATCTGCAATATGCGAAAATGTAAGTTGATTAATTTTTGAAACCAAAAGAATTAGAAATAACAAAAAAACAGAGTAACAGAGATATTTCTTTTTATTTAATGTAAGTGGCACTAATAAAAATAAATTGATATAAACTCCTAAAAAAATACTAATGTGGAAAAAAATAGAGTAAAAGATATCTATGCTACCTACTTTATCGGAGATTTTAAAAATATACCCGAAAATAGCTATAGAAACGAACCAAAACAGGGCATGCTGTATTGCCCTGATAATGGATAGTTTGGTTTTAATGTAAATTTTCATTTAAATTTTCTTCAGTGTGTAATTCATGTCTTCACTAAACGCCTCTTTATCGTCCGAATATTTCAGAATAAATTTTTGTAGTTCTTCCGGTTTTGCAGTTAGTAAAGTATAGACTCCATTATTCTCATGTTTGATTCTAATTTTGTTTTCATCAAACATTTGTCGCAACCATTCAGAATCAAACCATTGAATTTCAATATCTTTGTCTATTTTCACCTTTGCAAAGGTATGCACATACATAAGATTCACAGCTAAAATGTTGTTATTTTTCTGCCATTCTTCAGGATAGAAATCGAGATATAGATTATTTCCAAGTTTAACCAAATGCAAATGAAATTCAGCACTATCTTCAGGATTAGCTTTGTTATAAACATTCAATGTGTAGGTAAATTGATTGGAAATTTTTTTATCACCCCGGTCAAAAGGATTGTTTAGTTTTTTTCGCCAAATTTCTTTTTGGAAACTAATTTCCCAATTTAAAGTATCTGAAAAAGAAGGCCAAGGACTTGCGCCTGCATTTTGAACGCTTTGCCATCGTCCAATAATTCTATCATCTTTGACTAATTTGTCTTTGGTATACAATGGGTAAAATGATAAAACAGTACAACTTGAGATTAATACACCGAAAATGATTACTATTAAAAATGATTTTGTTTTCATAATTGATAATTTTTAATGATTAAAAATTCTTTGTCAAAATAAACACAGGGAAAAGTGGATTTCAATTTTTTTCGTTGAACACTATGAAAATGTCGTTGAACAATGAAAACCATCCCTCGCTGCAAAGCACATTTGGCATTCGCGCAAGGCTTGACCTCAATCCTAAAATGCCAAAAGAGCTTTTCAGCCCATCCCGCAGGGCCAAGAAACTGCTGACCCTGACAAAACAAAAATAAGAGCAGTAATGAAACTTGAGTACTTGATATTGAGCAAAGCCCGGTGCCTAACACGCAATATACGTAAGCCGGGGATTGTGGGTAAATTTAAGTTTTGTACTTTTACTCAAAGTTGTAACGGTTTGATAAGTTGAGGCTTCGAAATCCCGGCCTGCGCATATTGCCATCCGTTACCAGTCATTAAGAGTAAAAAATCAATATGAATAAGTACTCATCCATAATTCTGACAATTCTAGCAGCCTTTTGTGGAATCTTAGCGGTCAATTTAGAGTGGAATGAAAATTTTCTGATCTTGATTGGAGCTCTAATATTTCTTATTACATTACTTGTTTTCGAACACTACGAAACAAAAAGCGGAGAAGGGACAGATTATTCTTTATATGACAAACTAAGAAGTTTATTTCTTGACAAACTCAAGAATCCTATTCGCAATCAGTTTGAAAAAGAATTTGAAAATTTACTTCTTATTGGAGTTAGTGACGAACCAGTTAGGCAAAAACTTGAAGAGATCTCATCGTATTATAGAGAAATTGATACAATAAACCCTGATTTATTTCTAATACCAGAAAACTTAAAAGAAATTGATGCCGTAAAAACAAGAGAAATATTAAGAAAAAAACTCCAAGCTTGTGATGGTGTTCTATTCATAAGGAGTACGTCATTTGATTCCTATGAATGGATCATTAAGGATATTGATGACTGGGGTTCTAAAAATTCGTCATTGGCAGTTCTCCGAATAGATTTACTTGTTGAAGGAAATTCTAATAGTGCTAATAACAATAAAAAAGCACTTCATTTTCAATTAGTTCCTAAGAAAACAGAACCTGGATTATTACCATGGCATTTATTTTCTAGGATTAATAACCGATCTAAAAGTTGGAGAAGTCAAGCAAGCTTCAATCGGATGACTACATTGGCATTTATCAGTATTGCACCACTTATTGTATCATACCTAACCATAAATAATAAAAATCTAGAAGCGAAAATAGAAACTCAAACAAATCTACATACCAACCTTAGGGATTCAACTAATCAGAGATTTCTTGATTTATCCAATGCCATTGACAATTTTACTATATCACATTACAATCAACTCTTAGAGAGCGAAAGGGATAACCTACGAAAAAGTTTTATTGAAATTGGTGAGATGGAGATGTCGGCTTGGGAACTGCAAGAAAGTGTTTGTCAGCAAATTGGATGGACTCATGGAAATCAAGGAAAAGCCTTTGTTTTTCCAATAGATTCTTCATTAGTCGGTACCTCCTCTAAAAATCCAAATGAATTATATTTTTGGACTGAAGAAAAGGACTCTATCTTTATCAACATTACAAACCCTAATAAGACTGAAACAAATACCCTATTTCAAATTCAGCAGCATAATTTTAAATCCATGATCTGCTATTCTTGGAAAGAGTTCAATGATACTAGAGTACTAAGTATATGTGTAGACATAAGACAAGGAAATCAAAACGTATTAATATCGAAAGGTTTTCAAGAAGATATAATGAATTTCTTTAACGAATTTTATAATGGCCTATCTAAGGAAAAATCAACTTTAAAGAAAATAACGACTGGTAACAGGCGATGACAATGCCAGCCACCCAGTCGGGATGGCCGTCATGTATCGCCGAACCGTTATGTGGCATAAGGAATTAAACCGGAAATATGAATTTACCTGGAATTCCAGATTGTAAAAAGTGGGGCGTCAAAATGACTCCAGAACAAGAGATTCTGATGAAGATTCAGACAGGACAGAGTGTTTCTCAAGAAGATGTAGAAATACTGGACTGCGCATATCAATTCTATGACGATTCATTCAAAGTTCTTAAAGAAATAAATCTTACGGAACTAGAAACAGAGGAAATACCAGAACTTGAAAACTTTTTGCACAATGTGTTTAACCTCGAATTAATTTTTCAAAATCCAATTCATGTAGGATTAGTGTTCAGAATGACAACGATAGCAGATTACAATTCTGAAAATGGAAAAGTGAGAGAATCAAACTTCTTGTCCTTAACACCTTTAAAAATAATTAGGAAATTTGGTTGGTATGGTAGAGCAAATACTTCAAATTCTACGTGTTTGTATTTAGCTGAAAATGCACAAGTGGCCGTCTTCGAGTGTAAACCAAGAGCAGGAGATAGAATCATAATTACAGGCTGGGCATCGAAGGAAAGAAAGCCCTTAATAATGTATCCAATCAATAGCGCTGAAAGGATAAATATTGGAGTTGATAAAGCAACAAATGCCTTGGATAGGAAACTATACGACAGTAACCAATACTTCACGAGAATGATTAAAAAAATACAAAAATTTATCGGGAGTGAATTTGTTAAAGATATTCCAGTAATCAGTGAAAATAAGTATGAATACTTTTTTAGTGCCTATTTCGCAGACAAAGTAATGAGTAAAACAATAACTTTTATTGATGAAAACAATAAACCTGTCTTAGGGCAGTATGATGGTATAATTTATCCAAGCATTGCTACAGATTACAATTATGATAACATTGCAATTAGAGAGTCATCGGTGGAAAAGCTTGTTCCTAAATTTTGTCATGAATATTTAGTTGAAAGAACAGATTACGAAAATTTCGATGGTACAAGTGAGCAACTTCCATTTCAAGGAAAATTAATAAGAAAATCTAAATCCATATCAGATAGAATAGTTTGGGATGATGATTAGAAAATATGGATTGTCGAATGAATTACAACGAATATTTCGAATATAAAAGCGACAAATTTAAGGATGTTGATGCCGTAAGATCTAGTCTATTGTTGCAAATTCAAAATGTAAGAAATGCTCTAATCTCTCTCGGCCTTGACTATAGTAACTATATTACAGGCTCTCTAAATGAGAAAATGTTTTATCAGATTCGAGATGGGATAACAGCTAGATTGAGCGCCTGTACCTTTCATCTTGATTTACTTCTTATGGTCAATAAACCCGGAAATAAATATGTATTTAAATTTGATAGTCCTAACGTCGACGGATTTCACATTGCTAGGCAACAGGGCTATATCTTTGATAGTATAATATTTCATTCTACATCCACTCTTGACTTTTTCTCATCTCTAATCAAATATATATTAGAAAATAATAAGAACCGATGGCGATCAACTTGGAAAGGACTATTGAAGTATCTAAAGACAGAAAATAGCACGGTAAATACAACCTTGTTGAACAAGATTAGATCAGCGGATCATGGATATATCAATACTCTTATTGAGTACAGGGCAGATGGTTTCCAGTACACAAAAGATATGGCAGCATATAAGCAGACAGACCACATATTTCAGGGTCTGACTGAGCTACATATTTACGCTCCATCAAATTTCTATAAAAGATTCAGAAAGAAAATCATGGTAGACCATGACGAAATGGATATAATTCGAGGTGCATTATGGGTGCTTACAGTTATTGTTGAAATAATAAAGGAAATATTAACCGAACTGAGAATTTTCCTAAAGAAGAATCGGAGAACCAATGAAGGACAAGAAGTCTTTAAGTTTAAAGCGAGCGAAGAAGAATAATGGAACACAGGACAATAAAGGAATTACGCCACATAATCGAGTAGACGGCTCCGACCAATAAATTGATCGGAGTGCGCCTCTCACACCACCGTACGTACGGTTCTCGTATACGGCGGTTCTCTAAACATGAATTCGTTTTAGATAGTACTGTTCAAAAGATTGATAGCCTCTACGAGCGAGTCGATCCAGAGTAACGGTTGTTTTCATTATTGGGCTACAGGCGATACGCCAGCCACCCAATCTTGAACGTGACCATGCATAGGCTAAACCATGCTCCACACCCATGCGAATAAAATTCTTCATCCGCCTATTTGGACGTTTCCATTGTTTCCATATGCAGTACCTTAATCGGTTGCGAATCCAAACATCCAGTTCTTTGAGTTTACCCCACATTTTGGCCAATTTAAAATAATTGACCCACCCGCGCATAAGGGCAAGTAATTTGTCAATCCGCTCATCGAAGGACATGGGGATTGTCTTTCTAGTGATCGCTTTTAATTTAAGTTTCAATTTCTTAAAACTCTTCGCCGACACCCGAAAATTATATTTCCCCTTTACCCCTTTCTGATAAGTTGGCACAAAACCATACCCTAGTAGCTCAAATTTAACTGGCCTGCGTATACCTGTCTTCTCTTCGTTCACCTCCAAGCGAAGGTGCTCTTTGAGAAAACGAGTGACGGTTCGCAATACTCGTATTGCCGATCTTCGACTCCGGACTAATATGCTACAATCATCCGCATATCGGATAAATCGCAGACCTCTTCTTTCCAGCTCCTTGTCCAATTCATTCAGCAGAATATTGGATAGAAGTGGGCTAAGCGGACCACCTTGAGGAGTACCTTGCGGACGGGGTGAACACACTCCATCCAACAGTAAACCTGATTGCAGATATCGCCGGATCAGTTTAAGCAAATTGTGATCCTTCACCTTTTGTATCAACAAGCTCATAAGTATGTCGTGATTGACTTTATCAAAGAAGCTCTTCAGGTCTAAATCTATGATTTCCTGGTAACCTTCATTGATATACTTCTTAGCTTGTTCTAGCGCCTGGTGCGCATTCCGACCTGGCCGAAACCCATAGCTGTAATCCGAAAATTCGGGTTCGTACAGCGGGCTCAAAACCTGATGGATTGCTTGTTGGATCACTCGGTCAGTAACCGTTGGAATGCCCAATAGACGCACCCCACCATTGTCCTTGGGTATTTCTACTCCGAGAACTGGTTGGGGATGATATTGTCCATTAAGGATTTCCTTGCTAATTCTAGGCCAATGTTGTCTTAGATGTTTTGGTAGTTCTTTTACTCCCATGCCATCTACTCCTCCACTGCCTCGGTTACCCTCCACTTTCCTCAATGCTTCACCAAGATTTCTTCGGTTCAGCACTTGCTTCAGTATTTCCATCTAAATCTGTTTCTGCCTTCGACTCTAAGAGCAATACCATCGGCGATGCTCCCTAAAGTGGGTCAGCATTAAGCTTCTGGTAGGCCACTTATTGCCTATAGCGTTTAAAGTTCAGTCCTTCAGTACTCGTGAGACCTCCGGCCTTCACTCCGATGAGGGGCTCAGCTCGTTTCCTGTACCTACTATGACCTCGGCTGACTTCTCTGCTCTACCAAACTCGTGGGTACAGAGACCTCCCCAGGTAATGACATCTTCTTTCCGTGGATCCCTGCCGCATCTACTTTGATCAAGATTCTAAATTTCGGGCTTCAGTATGATGTGCTACCTTACCCCCTGATCAAGCCTCTTATGCGATTCCTGTTCGTCAGTACCCACTTTTGCAGTCTCGCTTCCTTCAGATTAGACCTCACGGTCAACACCCTTGCGACTTGCTAGTGGTTCGAGGCGTTACCCCCGCCCACAAGGGACTTACACCCTCTAGATTAATCCGTATCTTTCTACGGAAAAGATGCCCATGCTGGGCACACACATGGGTTAGGACGCAATGCCGGCTGCGGAAGTCGCTTTGTTGTTCAAGCTTTATTCTTATATTAAAACAGAGCGTTTTGTAAAAGAGTCGAAGAACCTGGCCGGCACTGCGCCTAGCCCAGGAGCGTTAGTCGCGATCAACAAATAAAATTCAATGAGCAAAAACAGAGGATCTAGAGGAAAAAAGAATTTGATTCCAAATCAGGGTAAAAAAGTCATCAGAACTCAACCAACACCCATGACGATCTTAGATAAAATGGTTGAAGGTAGAGAGTTTGAGAGTTTATTGAGTCATAAATTTACTAATGTAAACATCGTAGATGAAATTAGAAAAAGTATAGATGAAATTAAAAGTGTAAGAGGAAATCTTGTGATCTGCTATATCGCGAATGTCGTTAAACAGGTTAAAGTATCAATATCGATTGATACAGCTGACGATCTCCCGTTTGACGAAATGATATCAACTCTGCCGACCGAGGCGAAGGAAGTCGATATTGTACTTGTAACCCCTGGAGGAATGGCAAACCAAGTTGCCAAATTTATCACAAAAATTAGACCTCGCTTTGATAAGGTAAATTTCATTATTCTGAATATGGCAATGTCTGCTGGAACGATTTTCGCCTTATCTGGAGACGAAATAATTATGAATAGGTCTTCATATATCGGTCCGATTGATCCTCAAATAAGAAAATCAGATGGTGAGTTTATTCCTGCCCAATCAATACTCAATTTGGTTGACGAAATTAAGGAAAGAGGTGATAAGGCATTAAATTCCGGTCTGAAACCTAGTTGGACTGATTTGACACTATTGAAAAATATTGATCCAAAAGAGATTGGATATGCGATCAGTGGAACAAATTACTCTATCAAATTAGTAGAGGATTATTTGTACCGCTTCAAATTTAAATCTTGGACAACTCATTCAAGCAGTGGTCAACCCGTTACAGAAGATGAAAAGAAAAAGAGAGCAAAAGACATTGCCGAACTACTATGCAACCATGCAGAATGGAAGAGTCATGGACATGCAATAACTCGAGAAGATGCTTGGGATGTATGTCAACTTAAGATCACTCATGCGGAAGATATCAACTTATCAACTTCAATGAGGAGAATGTGGGCTCTTTTCTATTGGATCTTTGAAAACACAAATATTGCCAAAATCTTTATATCTTCCAATTACTGTATTATGAGAAATGATATTCCTCAACAGAAAAAATAACCTTTAGAATGGATGACCTGAAAGCAAAACTTAAGCAGTTGAATTTTTCTGATGACTTCATCAAATATCTAGAAGATTTTGACAAAGGTTATATGGAGGTTCAAAAATTAGAATTTTCTGAATCACAGGTGGATCAAACCTCTAACGATCTGACTGAATTAATAATTCGAGAGAAGATTGAACCTCAAACTAAGAACTTTATCATAAGTCAAGTTTAGAGTGACC
This sequence comes from Saprospiraceae bacterium, assembly GCA_965222645.1. Classification (GTDB taxonomy): domain Bacteria; phylum Bacteroidota; class Bacteroidia; order Chitinophagales; family Saprospiraceae; genus JABDMH01. The sequence continues at coordinate 510,321 of OZ244968.1, forward strand.
GCGACTAACAGGCCACGAAGACGTCATATTGGCTAACGCAGATCAGAACTGGATTAATCGTATTAAGTTTGTTAAATTGAGGCTGCTAAAAAGAAGTTCAAAGGCTTTGGGATTGCTAGCCAATACAGACGCTTGTGGCCGGACCGTTACTTGTAATCTCAGAATGGAAAACAATGAAAGAACTTCTTTAGGGGTAACAAAAAGATAAAAATCAACACTACTATATATGTATTAACCAATAAAACGAAAATCATGGGAGTAAGAAAAAATGCCAAGTTCCTGAGCGGTCCAGAAAAAGAAAACTTTGTGCGTGCCTGTATATTAATGAAAGCCGATATCGTGAATCCTGGTGATCCTGTAAATGATCAATATAGCAGGTGGGACGAAAATGTTGCCTTGCACTGGATGATACAAAGTGCCAACGCACCTGGTTCCGCCAATGTGAATTTTGGTCACGGAGGTACAGGTTCTTACAGCTTTCTGAGCTGGCATCGATATTTCTTGTACTATGTTGAGAGTCAACTACAATCGTATGTACCCGGTGTAATGATTCCGTATTGGGATTGGACAGATCCAAGTCCGTTACTGACCACAGACTTTTTGGGTCCAAATGGGAATGCTGCCAACAATAACATAATCGAACAAGGATATTTTGCTGTAGATCGTCCCGGAAATGGAGTGAATGCGACTGCGCTTCCCGCATGGTGGCCTGCCAGTCTTAATGGCTGGAGGTTGGCCAATGCTTTCCCCTCTAATTTGACAGGCGCATTAAGAAGACAGGCATCAGTAGCCAACTTGCCCTCAACAGCCGCAGTACAGGAAGCCCTGATGATCAATAATTATCATGACTTCCAGAGAGCAGTAGAAGGAGGAACCGGATTGTCTTTCGGACATAACCAGATGCACAATGGTATTCATGGGGCAATTGGTGGTGGTACCACCAATTCGAATGTCGGTCAAATGGCCACTTTAGAAACATCACCTTTTGATCCTATCTTTTTCTTACACCATTGTAATATTGATCGACTATGGGCGATGTGGCAGGCGGATGGGCATGCCAATGAATATCCAGCTGCAGGCGGAGATCCTGAGCACCACAGTGCAGATTTGATGTATCCCTGGGTGGGAAATACTCCAGGTTATAGCACCAATAACCCCATAAATATGGATATTCCAATGCCGAATGTTGTTGCTCTCGGCCCTCAAACCAATGCCAGTACTTTGGATTTTAGAGCAGCATATGGCTATACGTATGATACGCTTCCGGTCATGGGTATCTCATTGGATAAGACAGGAAGTATGAATAGCCTGACACCGGATCCAATGGTAGCCCTCGCTCCTGATGTATCGAAGTGGGAAGCAGCTACACGTGGCGTTTCACTATTTCTTCAGGATGCCGAAACCGTCCAAAACAGTGGTGCAATTTACTTAACTGCAGGTGTCCAAGCGTTCAGGTCTCTATTTAACAACCAATTTGAAAATATCTTCACTGGCCCAGGATACGGATTGATTAAGACAGGAACTACATTTAGTCGTGCAAGCTTTGACGCATTGATCGCTGCACATTCTCCGGGTGGCGGGACGCCTCTTGTTGATGCCTTGGTAAATGCCAAGAATACTCTGGTCGAACCCCCATTTTCTTCTCTACCGGCTGGCGAGCGTAGATACCTGGCTATGTTGACGGATGGTATACGCACTACCGGTAGCCAATTTGCCACTGTACCAGATGGCAGTCTAACCAGAACAGGAATATTTGCGATGGGATTTGGAACTGGAGCGGATGTGGACTATGGAACATTGGCTCAAGTAATTGCCAAAGGAGAGACGTTGTCCACAACTCAAATATTTCATGGAGAAAATGTTGGTGTAATTGATAAATTCTATACCAATTCTCTTGCAGCAGCTATTGGATTTACTAATATCTTTGATCCGTTGTTAGAACTATTTGCTGGGGAGCATTCGCATATTGATTTTTACATGACCTCTGCCGAAGATGCATTCTTCCTCACTTCGCAAGGGATAGATTTTGTTGATGATAATTGGCAGTATATGCTCAAGTCTCCGAATGGAACAATGCTATACGGTGATCATCACGGACACCACGAAATGGGTCATTGTCACCATTCTTGTTGTCCGAGACCTCATGTGACAGCCAAGCGATCTAAAGGAAGATTAAGTTTAATGGTCCAGAGAAACAGTACCAATAAAAGCTGTTGGGTAGGCAAATGGCAATTAATGATCTCCTACAAGGCAAAAGATCATGGATCAATGTACATGCCCACGCTTGGAGAAATGCTTTATCCAGTAGCTGCGGGTCCGATTCGAGGCAATCAATTCAATAGATTATTGACAAGACCTAGTAGGAGAATTCCAACGCGAAATATAGTTGCACAATCCCAAAATAAACTGGATTTCCGAGCTGTAGGTTCCAATAATAATGACAAAGACGCTTGCAATGTACTCGTAAATATTTATGCAAGAACAAATATTAATCTTGTATTGCAAAGTGCTGAACCAGTCTATGAAGTAGGAAGTAATATCACCTTGAAACTTAATCAGTCAAGTCAAAATGGTAAAATATCAGGACTGAAAAGCTTCGCCCGATTCGTATCACCACAGATAGACCTCAATCAAGTTGTAAGTAAAGAAGAGATACTGAATGCCATCAATAAGAACGAACGCACAAGAAGACCTGCCAAAAAATATGATAGTTCGATCTTACTGGCCAAGCGAATGAAGGAGTTTGAGAACAAAAAGATTGTAAATGATATTGAGCTAGAAATTATTGAAAAAGATAATAGTCTACACATTCCTACTATCAAAAAAACTGAATATCGAGGCACATATCATTTGGGCATTGTAATTGATGGCTATTATCAACCGAATTATACGGATATGACGGAGCATTGTTGTGGTGAGCACGATAAAATGCCAATGAAGGAGCAATTTTCAAGATTGCTAAATATATCTGTAGGAATAGAATAAGTTGCGAAATGTAAAACAAAGATTTCATTTTACTATAAGGGTTAAACAACTTATTGGAAGGGATGACTACAAGTAACAATATATAAGACGGAAGACTGCCCTTCGAGACAGTCCTCCGCTTATAATCTTCCGTTGAACAAACCGATCCTACTTAGCTCTAATTTTTGGGTCGATTAGCATAATTTTTGTCTTCGTGATTGACATAACAAAACGTGTCAATTATGGATTTGTCTACTTCTTCTTATGAATCGGTTTATGCCTCTTATCGTGATTATTTATTGCTGAAAAATTATTCACGGCATACGCTAAATACATACTTGTGCAATTTTCGCCTGTATCACCAATGGTGCATCAGGCTGCAGGTAAAAGATATTTATACGCAAGAAAGAGTAAAGCATTACTTGGTTTACCGTGTTGAGAATGGAGCCAAATGGCAGACGATGAATAACATCTATTCAGCCATGCGCAAATTGTTTAAAGAGGTACTTGAATTGGAGTGGAGTTTTAAGAAATTACCTCGACCGAACAAAGAGAGACACCTGCCGGAGCTAATTTCTCAGCAAGATGTATTTCGCATTATTCAATCTTGTCGGTTAATTAAACATCGCGCAGTTTTGATCACTTTGTATGCCAGTGGTCTAAGATCTGCTGAGTTGTGTGCGCTTCGTCTTGATGATATAGATGGGCAACGTATGCAGTTTCGTGTCAGAAAGGGTAAGGGAGCTAAGGACAGATATGTACAGGTTCCCAAGGAGTTGATTCAATATCTTCGCCTCTATTTTAAGGAATGCAGGCCTGTCGTTTATCTATTTAATGGCCGTAAAAAGGGTGAGAAAATGTCTGTAGGTTCGTTACGATGGCCCCTCAGACAAGCCAAGAAAAAGCTGGGACTCACTAAGAAAATTTCTCCTCACACATTTCGTCACTGCTATGCTACTCATCATCTTGAGTCTGGCACAGATTTGGTCTTCTTACAGCAAAATCTTGGACATAAGCATCTGAAAACCACAGCTAGATATATCCACCTATGCAAGGATCGCTACAGACACATCAAACATCCCATTGTAGCCATGCTGCCAAATTTGTAGAAAACGATAATGGTATAGGTGCCTTATTCAGAGATTTCGGTGAACTGTACATCTCGGTCTATCAACCCGATCTTACCCAAATTAAATTGATCCGTAGTATTCGGCTGTGTAAGACTCCAGCTTTGGGTGGCAACAGATACACTTGCTTAGGGTGCCATAAAGAAAGCTACGTGTACTTTGGTTGTGGAAATTCTAGATGTCCAAAATGTCAAGGGGTTAAAAGGCTGCAGTGGCAAGACAGATTAGCCAGCAAAATCTTACAGTGCCCCTATCAGCATATTGTCTTTACGATGCCTCATCGCCTCAATGGACTTGCTAAACGAAATCCGACACAATTGTACAATTGTCTTTTGAGAAGTGCTTGGTCCAGCTTATCAAAGTGTGCAGCGCAACAGAATAATCTCGGTGCTCTACCCGGCGCAATTATGGTGCTCCATACATTCGGTTCTGATTTGAAGTACCATGTCCATGTCCATGCGTTGGTCACATTTGGAGGACTGTCTAAGGAGGGTAACTGGTGTTGGCCCAAGCGTAAGAAAAAAATCGTAGCCTTTAGACAAATACGACACACTTTCCGTACACACTTTTTGAACAGCCTTGGAAATATTTATGACCAGCTGGCAGTCACAGAATCTTTAAGTCAATTGACCGAAGACCTCATGGCTAAATCCTGGTGTGTCCATGCTGAACCACCCACTGCTAACACCAAGGTAATTCAAGAATATTTGGGTAGATACATTTGTCGCATCGGTCTAAGCAAAAATCGTTTTCACTACGACTCTGTTCATAAACGCGTTACGCTAACCTTCAAAGATTACCGAAATAAAAAAAACACGGATAGCACAGTTCCTATGAATTATAAGCATCTCACGCCCATGCTAGCCATTAACCAAATTATGGCCCACTGTCTACCTCCTTATTTTCAGAAATGCAGATACTACGGCCTTCATGCCAGTGCTACCTATCGTAAGGTCTCCAAAAATCTACCGACTTGCATCAAGAATAACTCACAAACCATCCGTACTGTCTTTCAAATAATCACCGCCATGCTGGGGATGGAAGCTCTAGCTTGCGACATTTGTAATTCTAAGGTATTCCACAAATCTATAATCGCCCCAGATAGATTCTGGAAATACAATTGGCTACCCATTCCACATAGCAGAGGGTCCCCACTGAGACACGCCCATATTACCCAAAAGACGACAACTGCCACTGCCAGACAGGTCTCTTCTATGCCCAAAACTCAACAAAACACCCTCAAAATGACCTGATCATTCACTCCCTCCCCTTTTCCACTACACTCGCAACCACTTTCTCCATCTAATTGCTGCTAAAAGATTATCTTATCTTTCGAAAGGTGCTCAATGATCATCATCTATGTACCAAAATGTCATATGACTTTCCCTTACCATATTGATGCACGATTTGTCCAACTGAAATGTATGCCCACAAACAGGCATACATTCCTTTGAGTTATGCATCATAAAATCAAACGAAAATTTGACAGAGGATAAATACATAAAAGCAATAAGAAATAACTTTCCCAATACAAATACTGATGAAGTGTCACCGGCTGAAATTGGGAGAGAATTGCGTAGTATGCTCTCGGATGAATTAAAGATTGTAAAATTTCCTAACAAAAAAGAGCTACAACTTATTTTAGCTAATACTACTAAAGAAGCATTAAGTGAGCATTCATTCAAACTTTTTACTTCTCACAACCAGCTAAAAAATAAAACGAAGGATTATGAAGACATAGTTGGATTTTACTACTCAAGAGGGAATATAGATCCAACATACAAAACAAGATTTACTTGGTTGGAAAAACTTATTAAGAACTGGCAAATTGTAAACGAATTGCAACCTGAAAATCAAATACAACTTAATGTTTATTCTCCAATTAAAAGATTCTTCGAGCATCAAATGATAAACTTTAGAAGCTATTCTGAACTGGCTGAAAAGTTCGAAGTGCGGTTGAAATTCTTGGATCAAATCATAATTCCCAAACACGAGAACTTAAAAGATATAGCCGAATTAAATAGATTTCTGAACTATAGTGACGATGAATTTGATAGCTTCAATGGAATGGGAAGAAGATTTAAAACAGACATAAATCCAATTCTTCCAAACGCCATTGTTTCAATAATAGCTAAAGATCCAAATTGCGATGTGATAATCGAAAGGGAAGTATTGCAATATGTTTCAGCCCCCTAATTATAGGAGAAGGAGTTACATATAGAAAAATGTAATTTTAAGTTATGAAAAGAAGAACGTTTAGTAAGGACAAGAAGCTCATGATTTTGGAAGAGGCCAAGCAAAAAGGGGTAAAAGTGACCTTGGAGAAGCATGGTATTTATCCGGCCACTTATTACCAATGGAAGGAGAAATTTGAGCAGATGGGAGAGATGGGATTTCGCCATGGTATGACAAAGGAGAGACTGAAAGAAATCCGGAGACTGGAGAAGGAGAATGCGAGGCTGAAGGAGATTATGGCAGAGAAGGACTTAAAGATTAAGATGCAACAAGAGTTATTAAAAAAAAACCTTCCTCTGTGGGCCAAAAGAGGCAGATCGTGAGGTGCTACGTATCTGAAGGGATGCAGGTCAAGGTGGCATTGAAGATCATCGGCTTGAGTAAAAATCAATACTATCATTCCTATAAGAAGAGGCACGGAAAGCGAGGTGCACCAAAGAGTAAGAATACGATCAAGTACGTAGATGAGACACATACTGAGGTGGTAAATAATGAGCACGTTGTAGAAGACATGGAGAGTATATTAGAAGATCCGGACACCCAGTATGGGTATCGACGTATGACAGCAGCACTTATGCTATTGGGCTATATGATAGGCGCAAAAAAGACTTACCGTCTAATGAAGGAGTATGGCTTATTGCAAAGACGCTACCGGCCATCAGGAAAGAAAAGAGTAAGGGGAAGGCGGGTGCAAGCAAGCCGGCCGTTGGAGGTCATTGCCATGGATATCAAGCAAGTATGGGTAGAAGAATATTCACGATCAGTATATATTTTAAACATCATAGACACCTTTACACGAGTTGTGCTGTACCGGACTCAAGGATATCAAATGACACAGCATCAAATAAAAGCAGCTTGGCACTGCATCATTACATCGTATTTTCAACCAGCAGATCTATTGAAAAGAGGATTGAAAGTGGAAATCAGAAATGATAACGGGCCACAATTTGCAGCAAAAATGGTACGAGAATTCTTAGGGGAAAATGGATTGCAACAGGTGTTTACTTACCCATATTGTCCAGAGCAGAATGGATATGTAGAAAGTTTTCATAGCATCTTAGCAGATCATTTGAACCAGTTTCATTTTATGACCCTGGAGGATTTAGAGTATCAATTGAACATATTCTATGAGAAGTATAATAAGGTCAGATTGCATGGATCCACAGCGTGTTTGCCACCGATGTTATTCTGGAGATTATGGGAAGCAGGATTGGTAAGACAAACTCAAACAAACAAAGGAAGGACAAGATTTAAAATCACTATTCCTTATTGGAAACTATCGGGCAATGGGATCTTGAGGGAGTTTCCCAAAATAACAGGAGCTCGGAGAGCTTCTTGAAAAAAATGGCAGATAAAGATCTACCATTTTATGAACCATCGGTATAAAGGTCACCGTCGGTCGTTTCCCAAAAAGCAAAATTAATCAATATTGAAATTATTTTATTAACCTTGTAGCGAAAGTCTGATATTTAGGGGGTTAAACCACAATACCTTAAAACACAAGATGAAAGATTGAAATATGAACGTGCATTTGTTAACTTGAAAAAAGAATACGATGCATAATCGAGTAGACGGCTCCGACCAATAAATTGATCGGAGTGCGCCTCTCACACCACCGTACGTACGGTTCTCGTATACGGCGGTTCTCTAAACATGAATTCGTTTTAGATAGTACTGTTCAAAAGATTGATAGCCTCTACGAGCGAGTCGATCCAGAGTAACGGTTGTTTTCATTATTGGGCTACAGGCGATACGCCAGCCACCCAATCTTGAACGTGACCATGCATAGGCTAAACCATGCTCCACACCCATGCGAATAAAATTCTTCATCCGCCTATTTGGACGTTTCCATTGTTTCCATATGCAGTACCTTAATCGGTTGCGAATCCAAACATCCAGTTCTTTGAGTTTACCCCACATTTTGGCCAATTTAAAATAATTGACCCACCCGCGCATAAGGGCAAGTAATTTGTCAATCCGCTCATCGAAGGACATGGGGATTGTCTTTCTAGTGATCGCTTTTAATTTAAGTTTCAATTTCTTAAAACTCTTCGCCGACACCCGAAAATTATATTTCCCCTTTACCCCTTTCTGATAAGTTGGCACAAAACCATACCCTAGTAGCTCAAATTTAACTGGCCTGCGTATACCTGTCTTCTCTTCGTTCACCTCCAAGCGAAGGTGCTCTTTGAGAAAACGAGTGACGGTTCGCAATACTCGTATTGCCGATCTTCGACTCCGGACTAATATGCTACAATCATCCGCATATCGGATAAATCGCAGACCTCTTCTTTCCAGCTCCTTGTCCAATTCATTCAGCAGAATATTGGATAGAAGTGGGCTAAGCGGACCACCTTGAGGAGTACCTTGCGGACGGGGTGAACACACTCCATCCAACAGTAAACCTGATTGCAGATATCGCCGGATCAGTTTAAGCAAATTGCGATCCTTCACCTTTTGTATCAACAAGCTCATAAGTATGTCGTGATTGACTTTATCAAAGAAGCTCTTCAGGTCTAAATCTATGATTTCCTGGTAACCTTCATTGATATACTTCTTAGCTTGTTCTAGCGCCTGGTGCGCATTCCGACCTGGCCGAAACCCATAGCTGTAATCCGAAAATTCGGGTTCGTACAGCGGGCTCAAAACCTGATGGATTGCTTGTTGGATCACTCGGTCAGTAACCGTTGGAATGCCCAATAGACGCACCCCACCATTGTCCTTGGGTATTTCTACTCCGAGAACTGGTTGGGGATGATATTGTCCGTTAAGGATTTCCTTGCTAATTCTAGGCCAATGTTGTCTTAGATGTTTTGGTAGTTCTTTTACTCCCATGCCATCTACTCCTCCACTGCCTCGGTTACCCTCCACTTTCCTCAATGCTTCACCAAGATTTCTTCGGTTCAGCACTTGCTTCAGTATTTCCATCTAAATCTGTTTCTGCCTTCGACTCTAAGAGCAATACCATCGGCGATGCTCCCTAAAGTGGGTCAGCATTAAGCTTCTGGTAGGCCACTTATTGCCTATAGCGTTTAAAGTTCAGTCCTTCAGTACTCGTGAGACCTCCGGCCTTCACTCCGATGAGGGGCTCAGCTCGTTTCCTGTACCTACTATGACCTCGGCTGACTTCTGCACTGCATCAACAAACAGTGGCTGCCCATCCGCTTTCGCGGTTCCTTCACTTTGAGCGCTGTCGCACTCAACTCCTTCGGAGATCGTTCAGGAATCCAGGTAATGACATCTTCTTTCCGTGGATCCCTGCCGCATCTACTTTGATCAAGATTCTAAATTTCGGGCTTCAGTATGATGTGCTACCTTACCCCCTGATCAAGCCTCTCATGCGATTCCTGTTCGTCAGTACCCACTTTTGCAGTCTCGCTTCCTTCAGATTAGACCTCACGGTCAACACCCTTGCGACTTGCTAGTGGTTCGAGGCGTTACCCCCGCCCACAAGGGACTTACACCCTCTAGATTAATCCGTATCTTTCTACGGAAAAGATGCCCATGCTGGGCACACACACACGATGACCACGCCAGCCGCCCTAGCGGGACGGCCGTCGGGTATCGACAAACCGTTGTGAGGAATTGGAGGATCCAAAACAAACCTTTGCCTAAAGGTTGTCTTATAAATATTAGTACTGCAAAAAATATCTAAAATTACTTGACAAAATGTATCCAAATGAATACATTTGAGCTGTGTTCGAAATACTGAAAACAGACGAGTTTGACAAATGGCTAAGAAAACTTCGGGATAAACGAGCCTTAGCCAAAATACTTTTGAGAATCCAGCGAATCGAAGAACATGGCAACTTCGGGGACTGCGAATCAGTAGGTGGTGAAATCAGAGAGTTAAGAATTCATTATGCCAAAGGATATAGAGTTTACTTAACTCAACACGGCAAAACCGTAGTATTACTGATCAATGGTGGAACCAAATCAAGCCAAACCAAGGATATTAAAAAAGCTCAAACTATTTTAAAAACTTATAAATCACAGAAGTAAAATGGCCAAAATAAAAGTATCAAAATTTGACATTGCTGAGTATTTAGATGATGAAGTTATGATCCAAGAATATCTAAATAATGTATTGGAGGAAGGCAAAACCGATGATTTGATTGGAGCAATAGGACATATCGCAAAAGCAAAAGGTATGTCAAAAATCGCGAATGAAACAGGCATGAGTAGACCAAGTTTGTACAAGGCACTGTCAAAAGGTTCCAAACCTCAATTTGAAACTATTCATAAAGTAATAAAAGCTTTGGGTGGAAACTTAACCGTTGACATGAGCCAATAATAACTCCTCACAATCGAGTAGACGGTTCCGACCAATAAATTGATCGGAGTGCGCCTCTCACACCACCGTAAATACGGTTCTCGTATACGGCGATTCTCTAAACATGAATTCGTTTTAGATAGTACTGTTCAAAAGATCCGATTGGAACAAAACAAGCACGTTAAACGTTCCATATATGGAAACATTTTCGTATCTTTGATGAAGCATGGAATTAAAGAAACCCATCGAAGTACGATTGCTCGAAGATGCTGGAGAGTACTTTGTCAGTTTAGATGAGAAAATTCAGATAAAGCTTTTGAAGTCCTTTGAAAAGACGCAGATGGGGCTCAAAGGTCAATGGTTCAAGCAGCTAAACCGTAATATATGGGAATTTCGGGAAAGAGATCACAGAAGATTTTATCGAATTCTTGGGTTTTGGGATAGGACTGAGAATAAGGCCACCTTGATTCTTGCAACACATGGATTTGATAAGAAAACGAATAAGACACCTCCAGGTCAAATTGCAAAGGCAGAACGCATGAGAACAGAATATTTCAAAAATAAAAAATCTGGGAAATGAGAACGATAAGTGTAGATGAGCTAAAAGATAAGCATCTTGGTAAGCTGGGAACTCCAAAGCGGGATCAGTATGAGCAGGAATTACATGTGGAGGTCCTCGCTGAGCAAATCAAAGCCCTGAGAAAGGAGAGAAATCTCACCCAAGAGCAGCTTGGAAATTTAATTGGAGTACAACGCTCTCAAATATCAAAGCTTGAAAATGGTATGTCTAACATTACGATTGGAACCTTGCTTAAAGTTTTTAATGCCTTAAAAGCCCAGATAAATTTCTCAATTACTAAAGAGGATGATTTTCAGGTTGCTTAAACAAAAAGCAACCGGATGTAACAATGTACATTGAGCTATGCCTCCTTCCAGTCGGCACACGATCGCCCTTAAGGGCTTCCCTGGCTGATGTACTCACCGTTAGAGATAAGCAAAGAAAAGGTACTCGCACAATTGACAATCTCGCAGGTAAAACTTACTTTAGTATCTAATTAGATACTATGCCCACGTTCTTCATTGTAGAAGGTGTAAAGATCTGCCTATTCTTTGAGGACCACGGTCCACCTCACTTTCACGCTTTCATAGCGGAATATGAATTGGTCGTAGAGATTAAGAACGGACATATAAGGAGAGGCGATCTTCCAACAAATAAGAAGAAATTGGTGCTCAAGTGGGCAGAGGAGAACAAGAAAGAACTAATGAAGATCTGGATCGATTTAAATAAATAACATGAGGAAGATTAGGTATAGTACAAGAGTTATTAGGATCAATAAAGTTACTGGATTTAGAATCCACTGTGCATTCAACAACGGTGAACACCGAATAATAGACTTCGCAAAATTCTTTGATAAATACAACTTCTCGCGAGATGAAATGCGTAGGAGCATTATGGATCCAAAAATATTTAAGACAGTCGAACTATCAGACTACACTCTATCCTGGCCAACGATTCGAAAAGAAATAAAACTCAAATCGGGCAAGACCTTCAACGTTTCATTTGATTTGGACCCTACAGTGCTATATGAAAACAGCGAGCCTGATATTAAGAGAAATGAACGTTATAAGATTGGCAAACTGATCAAAGAAGAAAGGGAAAAAGCTGGTATAACACAGCAAGAACTGGCTATTAAAAGTGGTACGACACGCAACTACATCTCTAGGATTGAAAATCACAAATCAGATATTGAACTAAGAACTCTTCGCAAAATCATCGAGCTTGGATTTGGCAAGGAACTCGAGCTTGCAGTCAAGTAATCGGTCAATGCCTATCTCTAACACTAGATGCCACAGCATGCACTCCTAAGTCCTGCACGACTGGGTATCATTTACCGTTGTGTGCAACTAAAATAAATGAAAAAAGAACAAACATACAGGGAAATCGAACCCATCGAAAAATTGAAAAATTTGGTTCATTCCTTTTGGATGCATAAGAATATATCCAATGAACCAGAACATTTAACTATTGTGCCAGATAGTTATCTCAAAATAGTCTTCGTTGTCATCAATGGAAAAGTGGAAAAATATTTTCTGACTGGCTTATGGATAAGAGAAAACACTTTTATCACTCCTCCAAATGCCATTAATTATGGATGCCGACTGAAAATATTGGCACCTGAATATTTATTGCAACGAGAGGCTGCATCTATTTTACAGGATTTCAAGCAGTTGGATTTAAGCTATTTAAATTTAAAATATTTTGACCTTTCTTCATTTGAAAATATTGTGCATCAATGGGAAACGGAATTGCTGAAAATCAAATCACCCAAAACCATAACGGGCAATAAATTGAGGTTGTCCCAACTCTTGGATGAAATAAAAGGAGATGCCGCGGCAAAAGAAATATCGCAACAGATATTTTGGACTAACCGACAAATAAACCGCTACCTAAATAAATACATCGGTGTTTCCTTGAAAAAATACCTCAATATTCAAAAGGCATATCATTCTTATATCCAAATCAGGGAAGGCAGATTTTTTCCAGAAAAGTATTACTACGACAGAGCGCATTTTGTCAGGGAAATCAAAAAACACACAGGAGAAGCCCCAAGCGAATTGCACAAGTTGCAAAACGACCGATTTATACAAATAAAAAATATCAAAGGGGAATAGATTTGCAGAAAATTTATTTCCAATGGCAAAATATACTTACCTGTTTTTATTAAGTCTTTTTTTCCTTTTTAGTTGTAATAACTTTCAGGAAAGAAAGCCATCTTCTAAGCCAGACTCATCAAAGAACAACCAGTCTGAAGCAGCTACTTCAGACGACAAAATTGGTAGAACCAATTATGCAGTGGTCTGGAAATGGGCAATAGATGACTCGGAACTGGTTGCCAATAATACTCCGAAAATTTCTCAAGAACTTACCGATTTATGGAAGGCGGATATAGTCGAGAACGCTTACTTTGACTCAGAGGCAAAAGTGGACAAATTTGATTACTTCCCCAACATCACCTTTTTTCTCAAGGCTCAAAATGAAGTAGAGGCGATAGCTCTACTTAATAAATTAACCGTTGTGACTAAGGGAATTGCAACTTATCGACTATTTCCAGTTGGTCAATTGTGGCTCGACAGAAAAACAGAAATTATCAATCAAAAAGGGATTACAAAATCCTTTGTCTCGGTTTGGACAACCATCAAATCTCCACTTCATGGCGAAGGAGCAGACGACTTGCTCAAACGTCAAAATGATACTGTTCTTAAATTATGGAATGAGGGTAGTATCGAAAATGTATATTTTGATATAGAAGGAACTTATGAGCCGAACAAGAAAACAGATTTTGTCTTCTTTGTAAATGTGAACTCTGAGACAGAGGCAAAAAGCATTTGTGAATCCCTACCATTTTATCAGCAAAAATTAGCCACCTACGAACTCTACCAAGTAGGTGTTTTCTGGATGGGCAAATACGAAGAAAATTAATTTTTAATCACCTTTTCCAAATTCACAAGTATGCGTCATTTAAAACAGGAAATCTATTTTCCTATCATCATAGCTATACATTTTATTTTCTGGGCGATAGACCTATATTTTTATAATGGCTCTTTCAAAGAAGTTTCATCTGATACGCTTTTGTTTGGTGAAATGACCAATGAATCATGGAAGAATGTTCACCGAATATTGGGTGAAGTATTTTCCTCTTGGGTAGTCACCGTTTTTGCCTTCAATTTTTTAATGGCAACCCGTGCAAAATGGGTGGAGCGTATTTTTGGAGGATTGGATAAAATGTACCTTATCCATCGTAGGTCAGGAGTTATCGCAGTCTTTCTTTTAATAGCTCACTTCGTTGTTGTACCAAGAGACCTTACCGAATTTAATCCAGGTAAGCCATTGGGTTTTTATGCTTTTGTGCTCATTATAATTGGTGTCTTACTTTCCGCAGCCCCTATATTCAAAAGAAAAATTCCTTATCACAAGTGGATAAACATCCACAAATTAATGGGGGTGTTTTATGTCATGGGTGTATTTCATGGCTTAATGGTCAATAGCTTGATAAAGGACTTGCCTATTACCAGAGTGTATGTTTTCGGAATGGCATTCGTTGGCATTGCCGCATGGATTTACCGAGCATTTCTTTTTAATATTTTCAATAAAAAACTGGATTACAGAATTGCGGAAGTATATGAGTTGGGGCATCAAATCACAGAAGTTATACTTAAACCCGTCAAGAAAGAATTGCACTACTTAGCAGGTCAGTTTGCCTTCTTCAAATTCCCTTCTATTAGCAAACGAGAACAGCACCCGTTCACATTGAGCAGTCACCCCTATGATAATTCGCTACGAATTACAGTCAAAGGTTTGGGAGATTATACCAATGACTTGAGCAATAAATTGAAAGCAGGTGACACCGCATTGGTTGAAGGGGCATATGGTCACTTTTCATCCAGCTATATCAAAGAATCGGACCAAATTTGGGTTGCGGGAGGCATTGGGATTACCCCATTTCTATCACTTGCCAAAGATTTGCATCCCAATAATATACATCTCTTTTGGTGTGTGAACAAAAAAGAAGAAGCCGTTTATATGGACGAACTGCAAGAAGCAGCAAATAAAAATCTGAATTTCGAATTTACTGTCTGGTCTTCAGATAAGTCTGGTTATTTAACTGCCGACAAATTAGATACTGACAATTACAAAAACAAAGGATATTTAATCTGCGGACCCAAAGCATTGAAAGAAAGTATGATAAAAGGGCTTCTTCAAAAGGGGGTGAGCAGAGATAATATTTATGATGAAGAATTTGCATTCAGATAAAACCAAAAATAAAAAATCATGACACAGAATCCTAAACTCAAAGCGATTGTATCTATCAGAAATTTAGTACTTGGCTTGTCCAATGATTGGAAGGAACTAAAATCATTAGGAGGAGAAATTGATGAATCCGTTCGCCTTGCCAGTACCAAATTTATCAACCAAGCTCCAATAACAGCCCACGAAAGGTGGTTAACAGAAATGGGCAAAATGGAGCAAAATATTCGTTCTCTAAAGAGCATTATGAACCAGTCGGTTGAGAAAATCAACAATAAGAAGTCAGAGGGATTGGCAGACATTTGGAACAGTCACACGAAATTTTCTACGAATTTACTCGACAGATTGAATACTTTATTCGAATTGGGAAAAACACATTTGCCAGAAGGTTATCAATCGAGTTGGACAAAGAATTGGAATACGATTTTTGATAAGTTCGTAGCTATCCAACAACTTGCGGAAGGAAGCAGTTTGCACCTATCCATGATAAGTGAATTTGCACCAGAAGAAGTAGATGAACTGACCGATACCATATTAAGGAATATGCCAAAAAG
This sequence comes from Saprospiraceae bacterium, assembly GCA_965222645.1. Classification (GTDB taxonomy): domain Bacteria; phylum Bacteroidota; class Bacteroidia; order Chitinophagales; family Saprospiraceae; genus JABDMH01. Next base: position 526,281 of record OZ244968.1, read on the forward strand.
ATATACAATGGAAGAAGCACTTCAGTATGAAAAAGAATATATGGAAGCCTATGAAGAACTCAAAAAAGAGGCGACTCAAAAAAAGAATTTATGGGACAGGTTTCTTGATGTTCTTGCTGGCGGCGTCCAACAATCACCTGCAGAACGGGTAATGATGCAGCGGTGGGTCAATGGAGAAAAGGGAGAATTGTGAAAATAATTAAAATCAAAACAAACGTCGTCAAACTTGTAGCAAAATGAATAAAATCAACTATTTAACTTTTAGCGGAATCGCTATGGCAATTGCAGGTGCTTTAATGCTTACATCAGAAAGTATTGGCATTGGAACAGCCAAATTTTTAGTTCCACTAATGTTTGCAATAGGCGGTGTATTGGCATATATGTTTGCCAATGCAAATAAGCAACACAAACTTGCCAACCAATACCACGCAGCTCAGGGCATAGGTATGATTATTTTTGCCGTGATTATTGGACTTGGCGCCGAAAATTTAGGAGACTTTTTAAAGTATATAACTTACTTTATGTTATTCTTCGGACTAATCGAAATAATCTTTGCATTCATGGCACTTAATTCATCGCAAAAACTAAATACTGGAATTTTAATTTCCAGATTTATAGCAGGTTTATTCAACTTGATTGGGGCAGTAGTGATTTTAGCTACTTCCGTTACAGATGAAATCAACGGACTTTTAATAGCTGGAATTTTAGTTATTATCGGTGGAATCGCATTTATAGTATTTTCTTTTAGAATAAGAAAAATAACATCCGCTTCATAAATCTCATACCGTTCTATTCTTACCTTAATATTTTCTATTTTTACAAGGTTGGAAGAAAATGAAGTCGAGTAGAGCAGGGAAGTAAATAGTCAATTCCCCACTCTCTCACACCTGTGTGCCGAAGCACTCCGGTGCGCAGACACAGAACGGTACGTGAACCTCTCGATTCATATGCTTACGCCGAAGCTTCAGCATAGGCGCTACCGCTCTTCAGGATTAGAATAATTACGGTGTAAATCCGTACTTCCAATGTTCAAATAAATTCGGATAGGACTTATAAATATCAAGGAGGTAAGCACGTGCCTGAGACCAGCGGCGCCTAAATCGCTTGAATTTATTTATCACCCAGCGAATTAATCTGACATTAAGGGCACGAAATACCGTCCGCATGCAGTAAAGACGAAAACGACCATAATAGTAGATCCAGCCTCGGATAATACTGGCCTTCTGGAGAGCAATATCTTCCAGCTCGGCTCCAGTAGCCCGGTGGATTTTCCACTTCATGATCTGCTGTACCAACGGTCGAGTAGACCAGGGGAATTTCACCCCTAGCCTCTCACAGAACCGTACGTGATAGTCTCCCATCATACGGCTCTTCACTGCACTGTCATGGAGTACACCCAAATTGCCAATGTGCAAATAGGCGTTAGTGAGATGTGCCACCTGACCCAACCTAAATAGCCTCAGTATCCGGTTCCTGTTCGTCGGTACCGACCTGTGCGATCTCGCTTCCTACAGGTTTGTCCTCACGACCAACACCCTTGCGACTTGCTAGTGGTTCGAGACGTCAATCCCGCCCACAAGGACTTACACCCTCAAGATTAATCCGTACTTTGTGGTGACAGTCATCGTCACTAACTTCATACGCAATAGATGCCCATGCTGGGCACACACAATGTATATAGTGCATAAGGGTTCTAGAGGTAGTCAAGCGGCATCACCTGCATCAATTTTGGGTGGTAACTTGATAAGCTTGAAGTCCGCAATCCCTTACGACACCATACACTCGACCGTTATATCCAATTTTCTAGAATGGAAACTCAGATTGATATATTGAAGACACTACTAGGCCTGGAAATTGGAACAGTATTGTACGGAAGCTCTCTATTTCTGCCATTTGAAGACTCTAGTCAACTTCACATCTTCAATAATTTGGCTTTGATGGTGATCGATAAACAGAAGATGCAACTTATTGAATACAAATTGGTGGCCTCAAACCCAATTTATAAACACCATGATAATAGATGCAAACTACTGATCAGAAAACATACTCATGAAATGAAGGAAAAATATTCAATTAAAGTAAAGGGGTATGACAATAGGCTCTCAATTGATTTGAAGGTAGATAGAATCTGGCTGATTGAGAATAGTTCCTCATCCGAACACCTAGACGAACTGAACGATTATCCAACACTAACCTCAACGATTGTCGTGGAAGATATTAGGAAAGATAGCTACCTGCTTGTGAATTCTTATCGAGGCCAATTTGAGAGCGGTCTGAAAAGGATTTCTTTAAGATTTGGTACTGGCTTCAATTTAACGGATTTGGCAGAAATCAATGGAATGGAGTCACACATTGTGAGCAAATTTGTGTGTGGTAACTAGATGTAACTGGCCGTTACCACATCAGCCACCCTATCTGGATGGCGGAATCAATTATCGAAAAGAATGGCTGTTTATTCGTTTCATGGGAACTCATGAGGAATATGACGAAATTGGTGCAAACACTATATGATATGAAATTAATAACATCAGAAAAGGAATACAATAAGTCTCTAGAGCGTCTCAATGAAATATTCGATTCGAACCCGAAATCAAAGGAAGGGCAAGAAGCCGAAGTCTTAGCATTGTTGATTCAAGAGTACGAGGAGAAACATTATTCAATCGATACGCCAGATCCCATAACAGCTATACGAATAAGAATGGAGGAGCTCGAACTAAAGCAAAAGGACCTTGTTGGCGTAATTGGCTCCAAGGGAATAGTGGTCTGAAGTTTTAAATCGCAAGCGTAGGTTGACCGTGACTATGATTCGAAATCTTTCGGAAAAACTTAAAATTGCTGCTCAAATATTGATTCAAGAATACGAACTTAAAAGTGGAAAAAGCTAGATAACACAAGACATCATGCCATGCTTCTAGCGGTCGCACAGCAAAGTCATTATCGTTAGCGGCAAGCAACATTGAGCAGAATAGCAGAAGTTGAATTTTTAAAACCAGATTATGAAAACAATAAAAAAATTACTTTTCAGCACGATCTTGGCTGTGGGGCTTTTTGCATGTAAGACCCAGAAATCTGCAATTCAACCACAAAATGTATCAATTGTTGCAGATGAACTTCAATCAATTAATATTGAAGGAGAAAAGTTTCACTACATCCAACGGGGTTTGGGTGAACCCTTGATATTTATACACGGAACTGTGGGAGACTACAGAGCGTGGATTCCACGAGTTGAAAGCTATTCTAAGGACTTTGACGTAGTTGCATACAGTCGTAGATATGCCTATCCAAATAAAAAGGTATTTGATCATGCATTTGATTATTCTGTTCGTATTCATGCAAATGACCTGTATGCTTTGATACAAAAGCTCGGATATAAAAAAGTAAACCTTGTTGGCCATTCATATGGTGCGTACACCGCTTTAACTATGGCGTTGGACCATCCTGAGGTGGTGAATTCATAGGTTTTAGGAGAACCTCCAGCTCGATCCTTACTTAAAAATTCAACTGAAGGAATGGCGAACTTTACTGAGTTTAAAAATAAATACCTTCAGCCCGCAGGAGAATATTTTAACGCTAACAAAAATGAAAAAGGAGTGGAATCATTCCTAAAAGGCGTAATGGGTGATAATTTTTCTTTGAGCCAAGTTCCGGATGAAGTTAAGCAAGGATGGCTGGATAATTTACCCGAAGTCTGGGGAGTGTCCACCGCAGAATGGGCACTTCCTTTGGAAGAATCCAAAATCAAAGGTTTGGAAATTCCCGTATTATTACTCATGGGAGACCAGTCACCAATGTGGTTTGGAGAAATCATAAAGGAACTGCATCGCTTGTTACCACAAAGTAAACTTGTGACAATTGAAAATTCCTCTCATGGACTCTATTTTGAGAACCCTGAAGATTGTGATGAGTCTATGAAAGAATTTTTAGAGAAGAATTGACATTGAATCTGAAAAATAGCAAGCCGCTAACTGAAATCACAACCGCCTAACGGCAGGCCACGTTTCATATACTAAACGTACCTCTGACGTCATTCTATCTGTAGGCTATCGCGTTAACTCGAGGCAAGGATTTCAGTTTCGAATCTGGGCTACTGACAAACTACGTAAACACTTGATTGCAGGTTATACTGGAAACGAGTATCGCTTAAGGCAATTGCGGCAATCGGTTGAATAAATCCGATCAACTGTAAATTCAGAACCAATTGATTCTCATCAAGCTAAGGAAATAGTGGACATCCTATCGCAGTTTGCGTTAGGTTTAGATATCCCAGATGGCTATGGTCATCTAAATTTTGAGGCTGGTGATGTCAACCTCGAGACGAAATATATAATTGAATATAAGGAGGCCAAAAAAGCTATTCAAGCCTTGAAAGAAAAATTTGGTGGATCAACATTAACTGGCCTTGATCAGCAAAACATTGTAGCACTTCCGGCTATGATTAGCGTTTTACACACTTTTTGATCTGATATAACCTGAATTCCAACAATAAACCTTTTTCATTTAACATTGCTTTTATTTTGAAAGCAAAAACATAATTATTACTTTTGTTTTGCAAGTAACTTAAGTCAATTTTAAATGGAGAATCAATTTAGATGTCAATGCCCTATAACTTCAGCACTTGATATTGTTGGAGATAAATGGACGCTAGTGATTATTAAACAAATGCTTTTTGAAGAGAAAAGCACTTTTAAGGATTTTACTGAAAGTCAAGAATCCATTGCCACCAACATTCTATCATCGAGATTGAAACTGTTGGAAAAGTTTGGAATAATCAATAAGAATAATCACCCCGAAAACAAGAAAACCAAAATTTACACTTTGACTGAGAAAGGTTTATCCTTCACTCCTATCCTAATTGAACTGATGTTTTGGAGCAAAGAGCATATTCAAGATTTTCACCCAAACCTAAATATTCATCCAGAACTAGACAAAATAAAAATGAACAAAGACATATACAGCAAACAAATCATAAAGACATATACCAAATTCAAACAAACACTTTTAAAATAAAATAATTATGGATAACTCAAATTCAAATGTACCGCAAATTAAATTCGACAATTACGTTCAAGACCAATGGACTGAACAAGAAAACAAAAACGTAAAAGTGGTAGTTGATTTTTTTCAGCATTTAATGAATGAACACAACTTTGAATACACGTTAAAAACATATGCTGGAGGTTCATACATTCAACATAATAGAGCCATACCTAATGAGATCGAAGGGTTGGTAGGCTATGTAAAAACAATGGTTAAACGTTTTCCTGAATACTCTTTTGATGTGAAGAAAATTTTTGCTGATGGTGATTATGTTGTGTTGCATAGTCATACTACTATGAAAGCAAAACATAGAGGTAATGAAAAAAAAGGCTTTATCATTACTGATACGTTTAAATTAAAAGACGGTAAACTGGTAGAGCATTGGGATGCCATTCAGCCTATTGACTTTTTCTCAAGGTTTTTGATGTTGGCAACAGGCGGTACGATTGGGAATAGCAATCCAACTTTTTAATTTGAGTTATTGATGTAGACATCCTTTTAGTTGTGGCTAATGCAAAATAACATATGATTAAAATTTATAATGAGAATGACACGATGTAAGTAACATAAACTGCAAGAATGTCCCGATCATTTAAGAAGTTTGGAAGAATTAAAGTCAGTGGTACTCCGAGAGCCATATACAATAGAAGATTCCGACGAGTGAATCGACAGGGGATCTTGCTGGCATTGGGGATACCCATTTCATATTAGGAGAGATTCTATGTTTAAATCTATGTTTCATCAAAAGAGATTCAATGATATTGTAGAGATAGCCTTAGCTGAAAAATCAAGGAGTAGGATAGGATTTATAAATGACGATCTCTGATATCTGACTCATAGCTGGCCATCAAAGCGGCAATTGACCATGCAGATTTGAACTTGATGATTTGTACTAGATTTGTTGGCTCGTTTGGAACTGAATAGCAGCTTATTGCCTTAAATGTGCTTGCCAAGACGCACTTATGGCCAAAATCGTTTGGCAAAAGCAAGAAAAAAAGCAAAGTCATGAGTAATTTTCATAGGTCGCTAAGAAATCTTGAAATCGAAAAGCTCAAGGTTGCATTGAGCAAAGGGATTGGTTTGAAGGGATCGATGTTAGCAGTATGTTCAAGTCAAAGATCAGACTTCAGGGCACAATTGGAAATTATTGACACTTTGCTAGATCATGGTGTAGATATCAATGAAACGGATAAGAATGGTGTAACGCCGTTACATCGAGCTGTAAGAATTAGAAATCCGAAAGCTGTAAAGGCTCTCCTTCGGAAAGGAGCTGATGTCAATCGCACTTGCAAAAGAACTGCCTCTACACCTCTTCATAGAGCGGTCGTACATAGTGGCGCTCCATCAACCAAAGGAAAAAATGAAGAAACTATCGAAATAATTAAAATTCTTCTACGAAATGGAGCAAATCCACATATCGAAAATCGGAAGGGAAAAATACCAATCGACTATGTGACTGCTCCAGCCATGACGAAATTACTCCAGAAAGACAAAATTGGTGGGAAAGGCTAATAAGATGATGGAATACATAGAAAATTGTCGATTTAAAGAGAAGCTAAGCATAATCGGCTATGCTCCACATGGGATCGACTTGACTTCCGCTGCAAACTACTCAAACTACTATGATAGTGGTGGAAATGTATTTCATCTCCATGGTGAAGGAAATGAAATGGTCACTAGAAGAACCTTTGGAAACTGGCTTAAGATGAGCCAAAGACCCAAGAAGGTGTTTACCATATTTCAAGTTGCTCATAATGATGGAGATGATCCGGAACGATTCCATAAATCGAGATTCTCACTAGAGTCGATAGAGAGGGAGATCAATTTCAACTTAGAATTGACGGGTCTGGATAAGATCGATGCAATCTACTTAGCAGACGATAACACTAATTACCCAATTGCCTTGATGCAAGAAACCATCCATGGGTTGATTAAACTTGGATATGTGAACTATGTTGGATTGTTCAATTGGTCACTAAAGAGGGTCAAGGATCTGATAAGTGTTTCGCGTGAGAATAAGCAAGAGAGCATTAGTTTTATTCTCACGACGGAATACTCCATTCTAAAACCAAATTTTGGAGTATGGACGGGATACACCCAGATAGATAAAGAATTTGAAGACTATATAGCTAAAGAGGACCTATTGCTGGTGGTGTGGACTACTGACTTCAATCAATCACCGTTAAAGACCAGGATGGTAGATATTAAATCCAACAGCGACTCCCACGAGGGAAGACGATTGACATCAAAATATAATTTGGAGGTGTCCAGGCGAATAAACGACTATTGCCACGCAAAAAATGTCAGTCCTAGCCAAGTAAACATTTCATTTCTAAAAAACAGAAAATTCGATACTATTATGTTGCTATATGAAGATATGGGGCCAAAGATCGAAGAATCTATAAAAGCACTTTCAATCGAATATGACGAATCACTATGGGGCAGGTAAAGTCGCCAGTGTCCAACACTAGATACCACGGAATGCACTCCTTCGTTAGGCACGTCCGGGTATCGTTACACGTTCTCTGCAACTATATAGAACACTCCAGACACTGAGCAAAAAAAACAATGAAATCAAACATACTTCTCTTTTTGATCGTCACAACAATTCTGACCTCGTGCAAGGGACAAACAAATTCTAATCCTTCCGGCAAGACCGCAAACATAAGTATTGGCGGCACCGTGAGAGACCTTAGCAGCAATATAATGATTGTTTATCAAGATAAGAAGAATGTTTATTGGTTTGGCAGTTGGGAAACAGGAGTTTATAAATACGATGGGAAAACATTGACTAACTATACTACGGAAAACGGTTTACCAAATAATAGAATTGATGAAATAAAAGAAGATAAATTTGGTAATATATATTTTACCAGTTGCCATCCAAATTCTACGATATGTAAGTTTGACGGAAGAACATTTACAACGCTAAAAGCAATCCCAAGTAATAATTGGCAACTTAAATCTACAGATATGTGGTTTAAGCATTCTTATGGTATGGAAAAAGTATATCGCTATGACGGTACTACTTTATTTGAATTGACATTGCCTAAACCATCAAATCTTACCAATCCCTTTGAAATTTATGGCATTTATAAAGACACTAAAGGAAACATTTGGTTTGGCTCAAATCCATCTGGTGTATGCCGTTACGATGGCAAAACATTTGACTGGATAACAGAAGAAGATATAACAGAGTTTCGTAACGAAGGAGCGAACGGAGTAAGATCAATTGTAGAAGACAAAAATGGCGACTTTTGGTTCAATACCGAATATCGCTATAGTATCTATGACGCCGCAACGTTAAAAAGCAATAAATTATACACAAGACACGAAAGCATTGGCGGTTTAGATGGTAAAAAGAACAGCGATTTGGACGAGTATCTATCAACCGTAAGAGACAACAATAATAATTTATGGTTTGTAACCTATCGCGATGGCGTTTGGAAATACGATGGTACGAAAATTCATCACTATACCATTCAAGACAAATCAAAAGACATTACGCTATTCAGTATTTACAAAGACAACAATGGCGATCTTTGGCTTGGGACACACGAAAATGGAGTATACAAATTCAACGGACAAACATTTGAAAGATTTAAACCATGAAAAAAGTAAAAGTCGAGAAGGGCAGGGAAGTAAATAGTCACTACCCTCTTACACCTGTGTGCCGAAACATTCCGGTGTGCTGGCACAGAACCGTACATGATGCTCTCACATCATATGCTCACAGCGAAGCTTCAGCATCGGCGCTAACGCTCTCCATACTCCTGAAGCCAGACAAGGTTTCCAGTCAAACTCCCTTCTTCCCAGAAACCTGGTTGACAGAAAACTGCGGAATATGTCAGCCCTTCGCTCATCGACCCCAATAGACAAAGAAATCAAGTGGATTAATTCGGTACTAGCGCAACTAGGAGTTGATCTGCCACTTTTTCGGTGCCTCGACAACATCTGTCCTGAAGTATTTATATTCGATCGCGTAGAACCAATCCTTCCGGGTTATTTTCGGCACTTCCTCAGACGGTTTACTTTCGTTCATCTTCCATAGAAACACCATGATATGATCGCTTTCACGTCAAGCCTTTCCAATTCGCTCAGTACCAATCCCTAGAAAGGACAGCACCAATTGGTAGGTTTCAAAAGTTGTAGCAAACTTATGAGTGGTCCATCCCGTGGCATTGAGGGACTCCACCATCTTATCCACAGTTTCTGTAACTCTTATATTTCAAAGAACTGATGTATCTTTCAAGTTGTACCCAAGAATTACGCAGGGGCACACGCGACTGATAACATGCCGTCACCACGCCCAGCCACCCTCTCGGACTTGGCCGTCAGGTTCGGCAGATCCGTTAGTGCCAAACAGGAGCATTGTCCAACGAAAAATATGAATGATAATAAAGAATAACAGGATATTTTTAATAATAATCCCAATGATTGTTTTAGTCTCGTGTAATAAAAGTGAGACAGCTAATGATATTTTGAGTAAGACAATTTACACAATAGATACCATTGAGACATTTTATTACAAACAAGATATGTCAAGAACAGATCCTAGAAATACAAATAATACCATACAACGATTTCGAGAGATGTACTTTAAAAAACTGATCTCTGATTCTATCGTTGGCGTTAAAGGACATTGGTACATGTATGTTAACGACAAAGAAAATGTGATTTTTGAAGACATTTATGATGGCGATAGGCTGGTTCGTAAAAACAATCGAGACAGTATCGCAAGGATTTATGATTTGGTGAAATATCCAGATTTTAAGAAGAAACCTTTTTGGAGTCATAATACCCCATATGGAATGCAATATGAATTTAAATACATACTTAAAAACTTAGATTCATATTCAATTGGTAGATTAAATGATACAATTGTTAATGAAAAGAATTGCTTTCAAATACAGGTGAGCCTAGAGGATAAAATGACAATGCCAGGTTTTAGCATCAGACTTGAAGATAAAAAAGGAAATGTTACAAAAACGCTATACTATATTGATAGAGAGACATACTATCCGATAAAAATGAAGGGAGAAAGCTATTCAACTGATAATCCCAAACAAAAATATTTTATTGACCAAAGCTATTATGACATCAAATTCAACCTGACAATTAACGAAAATGCTCAGTTCCACACATCACAAGAATCAATTATTGGATTTGAAGAAATAGAAATGAAACCAGAATAAATTCGAAAACAACAATGTATACACAAAATTAGCGTAATGGCAGTAAATACAAGGGCTGTAGCCCGTTTCAGATTCGCACTATGTTACTAGATTTGAAGCCCGTAATCGTCAACTTTGTATAAACGTATGAAGACAATTCTCCCTTATATGGTTCAACAGGCATAGCCGTGTTCCGCTCCCCTAATTAACCAGACAGAATTACAACAAATATTTTGTAATTATGAGTATGGCAATTAGGAAGTACACAGAAGCCGAGAAGTTGTCTATCCTAAAGGAGGCAGAGCTTAACGGTGTAAAGAAGACCATTGATAAGCATGGAGTATATCAGGGCACTTATTACTATTGGAGGAAGAAGTACAGGTCGATGGGAAAGGCTGGTCTGGCACATGGAGCGAATAAGGCGCGATTAAAGGAGGTTAAGCGGCTTCGAAAGGAGAATGAGATGCTTAAGCAAATTATTGCAGAAAAGGAGCTGGAAAGTAAATTGAAAGATGAACTGATTAAAAAAAAATATCAGTAGCAGAGCGTAAGGCACTTGCTCGAGAATATATTTTTAAAGGCTTAAAGCGAGATGTGGTCTTAGGTATTTGCAAGATTAGTAAGTATCAATATTATAATGATCGAACAGGAAGAAAGGGTGGATTGCCACCATCTAAAACGACACTCAGGATTGAGCAAGAAAATCAATTGGTTGAGGTGAGTAATGTTGAGGTTGTTGAAGAGATGGTAAGGATTAAAAGGAATCCGGAGACTGACTATGGATACCGGGCCATGACAGCTGCTCTGTGTTTGCTAGGCTATATAATTAATCATAAAAAAGTATATCGACTAATGGGCTTATACCAATTATTGCTTGACAGGACAACCAAGGTAAAGCGCAGATATGTGAAGTATCGACGTGTAAGTCCATGTAGGCCTTTGCAGGTACTTGAAATGGATATAAAATTCCAATGGGTACAACAGCACAGCCGCTATGCCTACATCCTAACAGTCATTGACACGTTTAGTCGAAAAGTACTTGACTGGATGGTGGGGTACTCCATTAAGAAGGAGCAAGTCAAGCAATTGTGGGAACAGATAATCGTGGATCACTTACAACCGGCAGACTTATTGTCTAGAGGCATCACTGTTGAGCTCAGGAATGATAATGATTCCCGATTTGCAGCATCCATGATACAAGAATATTTATCTGACAACTATATAAATCAGGTATTTACTCATCCGTACACACCACAGGAAAATGGCCATATCGAAAGTTTTCACTCAATCCTTGGAAAGTCTTTGGATCCCGAAATTTTCATGAGTCTTGCTGATTTGGAAAAACACTTGGATCATTTCTATATGACCTATAATAATATTAGATTACATGGTAGCTTGGATCACCTCCCTCCTATATTATTCTGCAAACTATGGTATAAAGACCTGGTTGAACGAATGGAATTGGGAAATCATCGGTACAAGTTAAGGCTGAAAGTGCCGCATTATCTAATATCGGGTAATGGTGATCTGAGGGAAGTATCCAGTATTTTAAAAAGTGGCCTCGATGGCCAGTTATTAAAAAAACTAAAAGCGAATGGCGCCATATCACTTTGATAACCATCGGTACAAAGGTAACCGTCGGTCGTATCCAGCAACAATAAAGTTATGGCATTTTTAAATACGATTATCTAACCAATGTGATTTTGTCTGGTTTATAGGGGGTCAAACCAGCCGGAACGCAGGTAATAATGGAAAGAGTAATACTGATAGGATTAATAGGAATATTGGTTTTTAGCTGTGCTGAAAATTTGAAGACTCCCAATACGATCAAAGGAGGTAATACTTCTTCTACAACTGTAAACAGTTCACCAGATACTTCAAACCAAACACAACAGCGTGAGATGGTCAGACGATGATGACGTCAACTGAGCAACATGCATGTCGCAGGAGATTATCTCACGTGAAAAAATCATGATTTGAAATATATAAGCTTAATACTATCCATTGTAATTCTAGTCAGCACTTGTAAATCTAGATCAAAGAATGAGCATGATCCTAACAATGACAATCAACTCAGCATTCCACTATCTGAAGATGAATCTGAGTTACAACAGCCAAAAGTAAACCCTAAAGATCAAGAAGTGAGCTTTGTAGCATTAAACCGAGATAGCATAATACTTGAGAAACAAGATCGATGCGAAAAATGGTTTAAAGAGAGAAAACGTCTTGATTCCCTAAAATACTACTATTTCATAGACAGTATTTATATGCCAGCATTAAGAGATCCAGGTATTCCCGTGCTGAACAGGAATATTCTTGAAAGCATTAAAACGGGACTGGAAGAAAAGGACCTGTCAAAATTGTTTCATCCGATTTATAGGCTGAGACAAAACATGACCTCAATAATTTCTTTTGATGATTATGAACGAAATCTACTTGAAGAGGCTATCAGGACCGATAGTATAACTTTTTCATATTACCGAATGACAAACGAATCAGAAAATATAATTGCTGTCGATTCAACATATAATATTGACGAACACATCTACTATTACACCAGGTTGGATTCTCTGAAGAAAATAAAGAATTTAGATCAAAGTATCATAGCAATCGGATTAAATGGAACCACTAGTTTAGAGATAAGAAATGTGGGATTCATGCTTGGTGATTGTTTAGAGTTTGTGACATATGAAATAGACAATAGTGACATACCAACAGGTATTAATTTTATTTTTGGGTCAACTGAAGAAATAATTTTAGAATTTAACAACAATAAAAAATTAGATAGCTTACATAAAATTACTTACGAAGAAACATGCTATGATTGTGTCTATAAATACGAGCAATTGGTTTCGTTTGCAAGATTCAAAGGAGTAGAAGATTTGTATTTCTGTTATGCAGATTCATTTCCGATAAACAATAAATATGATTATCCAACGAGATCATTGACAATGGTAATGCACGACACATCTATCGCACACCTCTGGTATAAGAATATTGACCTATTTGGGTGTAGCTGTTTATAAGAGCCCAATAACCGAATCTTGTATTATATACAGGAGAGATAACACGTCATAATCAAGGAACAACCTTCAGGCATTTCTCGAAATGGCTCACCCGCAGTCTATAAACAGAAAAATAAAATAATGAACTACTTCTTATTGACTTGTCAGCCAAATGGTTTACTTGCTGCAGATAAGAATGGGCCACCTTTCCACCTATAAAATGGCTACAAAAGTATACCCCGATAAGTCGCGATTCATAAACCGATCTAACTCTTCGCTGGTCTTCTCTGCAAATCGTCGACTTACCTGGCTTTTCGACAAGCCGAAGCCCTCTTTCTTATGGTCTATCGCAGTCTCATAAGCCCGCGTACTCAGTCCCTTTATCACGCCCCGTACTATCTGCTCACTCAGATCATCCATCTTTCTCATCTCCTGGTAACTTTCCAGGGGCACACAGCGACCTGCTTGCATATCTCGAACCCGGGGTACAGCAACTTTGACTCGCTGATCTTCTACCCTAACACTGCCAGGATTCCAGGACCAAAGGCTATACCGGCCTTCATGAGGTTTTTCATTAGAGATCTTTTTCAACTAACTTTGGGGCATTGCCAATTGGGGGGAAGGAAATGTTGTAGAAGAAGCTTTTACTGAGATAACCCGAGAAGTTGTAAACTATTATTTGGAAGTCATTGAAGATTAAGAAGTACTGTGCCAAAAGTAGATGTCAAGCAGTAATAAAAAATTGCCGCGACAAATAAATTTTACAACGAAAAAGGGTTTGAAGAAGTTTTTTGTCGGGGCGGATAGAATTGACTAAAATATAGAGAAGAAGATGCAAAAGTTTAATTTAACTAATGACCAAATCTTATGATCGATAAAATGACCAAACCACATCCAGTAATTACAAATATCCAAAAACACATTTCCCTTGAAGCCAAGGAGTTAAAAGAAATTGCTGAAACATTTCACCTAGAAAAAGTTTTGAAAAAACATTTTTTGGCAAAGGCTGGGAGCATCTACAGATACTTCTATTTTGTTTCAAACGGGTGCTTGAAAAAGTATTATATCAATACCGAAGGGAAGGAACGAATTTTTGAGTTCGCACTGGACAATTATTGGATAGGCGATTTATATAGTTTCACTAATAAGAAGACTTCCATTTACAACATCATTGCACTTGAGGATACATGGGTCTATATGCTTTCCTACGATAATAGAAAATTATTGCTTGAAAAATTTCCCAAACTGGAAAGTTATTTCAGATTGATTTATGAAAAGACTATAAGACATCAGGACATCCGCATAAAACAAGGACTATCATGCTCGGCAGAGGAACGCTACATAGATTTTCGAGAGAATTATCCGGGATTGGAGTTGCGAATTCCCCAAAAGGAAGTTGCCAAATATATTGCGGTATCCCCTGAGTTTCTGAGCACTTTAAGAGCGAAAAAGGAGCTTTGATTTTTTTTGAATAAAAAAATCTAAGGTCAGATTTACGTAAGGATAGGATATTCGACTTGGTTGACATTAGATGGTTATTGCTCTCATGACCTGCCTGTTATAAAAAATGTAATCTGTTACAATGGGCCCTATATCTGTCTTCGCAACTCCTCAACGCATATATCGAATCATTGTAGGCTACGGGGGAACCAGGGATTACCCTAAAAGAATCAAATTAAAAGAACCGTTATCACTGTTGAATAGTTTGGTAGAAAGGTCTGCCATTTCTTAATGTACATTAACCGAAAGCCTATTTATCATGTTCATCTTTGTATCAAACAAGGAAAATGAACATTTTACTTATATCATCAAGCACTAGAAAGGGCAGACAAACTCACAATGTGGCATTATATCTTCTAAAACAACTTCAAAAACATAATATATGCACAGGTATACTAGATCTGGCAGAAGTACAATTTCCTTTATTTCAGGAGCGCTATGTCGATATGGCCAATCCAAAAGCACTATATAAGGATATCTTTAACACCATGGGCCATCATGATGCCTGTATTTTTCTCACCCCGGAATACAACTCCAGTATGAGTCCAGCTCTTAAGAACCTAATTGATATTTATGGTCGCCAAGCCTTTGGAAATAAGCCTATAGCCATTGCAACAGTTTCTTCAGGAGATTTTGGCGGTTTGCGAGCAGCACTTCATTTACAGCATGTGGTTTTATCAATTGGGGGAAAACTATTCCCGCAAACGTTGTTAACAGGTAATGTGGGGAAACTATTTGATGATGGGGGAGAAAGTAAAACTCATGAATATGCTGAAAGAGTAAATAAGTTTATAAAAGGGTTCGTTTATGCGATTGATAAGACGCATGCTTAAATTTTTAAGCCATGAATGAAAATCTGATACTCTTTATAATGACATCTGCTATTATTTTGATAACACCCGGCCCATCATCCATATTTATAATTTCAAGGACATTAAATAATGGAAAGCTAGTGGGATTGGTATCGGCTTTGGGAGTTTCAACCGGATTGCTTGTTCATGTTCTTTTAGCATTTGTGGGCTTTTCAAAAATGATACTTCTATCGCTAACCTCACTAAGTATAATCAAATTCATGGGAGCTTTATTCATAATATACCTAGGAGTTAGAATGTTTAGAGAACCAATAAATTTCCAATCGGGAACGTTAAATAAAAAGAGAAATAAATGTTTTTTTGAAGGGTTTTTATTGAACTTTTTCAACCCTAAAAACCTTATATTTTTTCTTTCGTTATTACCCCAGTTTGTCACCGAAGGTAAAAAAAACTTCACAGCAAACTCGAGAGTATTGTCAATAATTTTCCTGGTCATGGCTCTTATTTGGGGGATTATATTAGTGTTTCTGGCAAACCACTATACAAAATACATGAACCCCAAAATTTGGAGATATATTAACAAGAGCGTAGGAGTTCTATTTGTGGTGTTTGGGATATATATGCTGAGCCAATTAGGTACCTAAATACTTGTGGATCAGGACATGAATAATGGATATTTTGAAGAAAACCATTGATAAAATACTCGAAAACTATAAGGCTGAAGTTGCTGAATTGTCTGGGCAAGATATGGATAACTTTCCCAATATTGAGAGAGGTATCCAGATATCACGTAAATATTTACAAGAGCTTAGAATTGTCGTTCGAAATGGTGAGTTCAAGAGCAAAACAGACGAAATACGTTTTTTTAAGGAGCAGACAGCCCTATATCTACAGTCGTTTAAAATTCTATACCAAGCTTTATGTTTTCCTTACCCAGAAACCATTGGGTAGTGTTGAGTCACAGAGAACATATATTGACGATGAAATTGGTAAGCTTCAGGCTTACTATCAAAGAAATGCGGATTTTGTCAAGTGCTACCGTGAAAATTCGACGGTGCTCGACGAGTAGTACTTTCTGAGAGGCAAAGAGAATCTAGCATTGCTTTCTGATACTTCCCATATTTATGCGGATGTTGAGTTTTCTACGAGTCATGTGTATAAAACGGACTAAGCTATGCCAGTCATTCCGGGCCAAGCTATGCCAGGTTTTCCGGACCAAGCTATGCCACTGGTGGAATCATGTCATATTGGAAAGAAACAGAGCTATATGGCATACAAAAGAAAGGACACTATGGTATTACGACAGCTGGTGATGTTATATGTAGATGGAAAATCTAAACCGCGAGATATCCAGGCAAATAGGTATAAACCGCAACACGGTAAATAAATACGTGAGTGCATCAGGATTATAGCGTAGATGAGTATCCTACCCACAGACTTCATCTACTCGAGATTATATGAACGTTGCTCTAGATATTGCAAACGGTGCACGCGAATACACTGTAACTGATTGATGCGACATAAGTCATTCCTGCTTACCTGAAACCTGTACCAGACTCTCTTTACCCTAAAGATGAAAGATCAGTACGAGAGTCAATCAAAGATAGGAGAAGCTACTTTAGGAAGTAGCGATGTAGAGCAACATTAATAGTTGCGGTTGATAAGAAATGCTTAAATTTGAAAATTCAGACTGCAGAAAATTAATGGGCATACACAGTCCATGGTGTTTCTTTGCTATCGCAATGACTGACACATGCGCTGGGAGCTTCAACTTTGTACCGTCTGGCAGTTCGAAACATTGTCAGATTGTAGGCAACTCAACTAATAAAACTTAAATGACATGGACAATTCAAACAATTCATTAACAGTATTTGTAGCCGGTGCTACAGGATTTTTAGGCAGTGAAATTTGCCGTCAATTATCAGAAAATAATGTCAAAGTAAAGGGCTTGGTACGTACAACATCAGATGCCGATAAAGTTGCTAATTTGAAAGAATTAGGGGTTGAAGTTGTAGTAGGCGATCTGAAGCATAAGCCTTCGTTACAAAATGCCTTGAATGGAGTTTCAGCGGTTATTTCTACAGTTTCCTCAACATTATCAAGGCAGGAAGGTGATTCCATTCAAACAGTGGATTATGAAGGACAAAATAATTTGATTAATGCAGCTCTCGCTGCGAACGCTAGTCGGTTCGTTTATGTCTCATTTTGTCAAATGCCGGGCCAGTTTCCTTTGCAAACCGTTAAACGTAAAATAGAAAAAAATCTAGCCGAAAGTGGTTTGATCTATACAATTCTGCAACCTACGTATTTTATGGAAGTATGGTTAAGCCCGGCACTGGGGTTTGATTTTCCCAATGCCAAAGCCACAATTTATGGAGAAGGAAAGAACAAAATTTCCTGGATTGCCATAAAGGATGTAGCGTCCTTTGCTGTTGCCGCTCTAGATAACCCTGCAGCTGAAAATGCAGTTATTGCTCTCGGTGGACCAGATGCATTAAGCCCCCTCGAAGTCGTGCAGATTTTTGAGACAACCAGAGACAAAAAGCTGGAGCTCCAGTTTGTACCGGAAGAAGCAATTGCCGCTCAAAAAGACGGAGCTCAAGACCCGTTAAGTGAGTCCTTTGCCGCTTTGACACTTGGAGTTGTGAAGGGAAGTGAAATTGATATGCAAAATACTTTAAATGATTTTCCGATGGATTTAACCTCCGTAAATGACTATGCTAAAATGTGAGAGTGTATGGTTGATGGGCTGAGATAGAATAATGAACCTATGCTGGTAACAATAAATATTAGACTAAGTACAGTATCGCGACGAGACCATCGTTGTCCTGAAGAGGTATAGCAAAATAAATAAGATCAAGATTCAAGTCGATCGATAAAATGAATTTTCATTTGGTGGCTGGTCAGTATTTGTCCAATCGGGAGAAAAAGGGGCCTATGCCTAATTGGTGTGTGCTAGGGAGTCAAACCTTGATCAAAATCCATTTTATGATCGTCCTATGACCAGAATAATTGGGACTGTCCTGTGGCTGCACATAAGTTAGATCCGCACTCAAAGGATAACACTTTGGCAGAGTGGTTGAGGGATGGGGGAACAGAATTCAAAGAGAATTTTTAATTTTGAAAACAAAATATGGATATATTAAAAGAATCTGCCGATTGGGCTAAAGCCGAACTTTTTTCAACTCCCTTCTTTGTTCTTTTCGGAGTTTTATTTGCAGTGGCAGGCATCGGCTTCTGGCAATTAGGAAAAACTGAAATGGCAAAAGCCTACATCATTCCTACCCTGATAGCAGGTATTTTACTCATGACTATTGGATTCGGATTATTCTTTACGAACAAAACAAGACTTGCAAGTTTTCCTGTCACTTACGAGCGAGATGCATCAGCTTTTATCGAGTCCGAACTGGCACGTGCCGGGGGCACGCTAAAAGAATACAAAACCGTTGTTTTCACCGCGATTCCACTAATTATCGCTGCCTGTGCCATAGGCATCATGTTCCTCAGTAGACCTACCTGGCGGGCTGGTTTGATTACAGCTATTGCCATGTTGATAGTCATACTATTGATTGACGGTCTGGCATATGCCAGAATTGATGCTTATAATCAACAATTATTATCAGTGGAAAAAGAAGATTAAAGGCAGATACGGATTAACCTTCCTATTGATGATAAGATATTATTTTTTCTTGCTATTGCATTTGTTGGAGCTTCCAGGCCAAGCCCAAAACGTTGATCGTCCTAACATCATCTTTATTACTGTGGATGATCTGGGATGGGCAGATCTAGAGTGCTATGGCGCAGACCTGCACGAAACGCCCCACATAGATGCTTTGGCGAGCATCTCAACTTTATTTACAAATAGTTATGCGGCTGCGCCTGTATGTTCACCTACCCGGGCCTCAATTATGACTGGCAAGACACCAGCAAATCTGCAATTGACCATTTGGATAGAGGCCGCCGGCCATGAACGCAAAACGAGCAATGATCAAAAATTGATCACACCGCAGACCATGGAGAACCTACCCTTGGGTGAAGTTACACTGGCGGAATTGCTGAAACAGAAGGGATACCTCACTGCACATATCGGAAAATGGCATTTGGGAGATCTCATGCATTTTCCCGAAACACAGGGATTTAATGTTAGTTTCGCAGCTAGTCAAAGAGGCGCTCCACCTACTTTTTTTTATCCGTATCGAGGTCATGCCTTTGGCGAATATCGCTTTGTGACAGACATGGCTACAGATGCCGAACACAAATATTTTTCTGACAGAGATGGTGAATATTTGACCGATCGCCTCACCGACGAGGCCATCCGGGTAATTAGTGATGCAAAAGGAGAACCCCTTTTTCTCAATCTCAATTATTATTCCGTGCATACTCCTATCGAAGCTAAAGAAAAGGATGTGCAATATTTCCAAGGTAAAAAGCAAGAAAAATTCATTCACCAAAACGAAACCTATGCGGCAATGGTCAAGAGCATTGATGATAATGTGGGTAGAATCATCGAGCTTTTAAAGTCATCAGGTACTTTTCACAAGACCATGCTGATCCTCACTTCTGACAACGGCGGATATATTAATGCCTTTCGAGACATAAAAGTCACTGACAACACACCCATGCGATCTGGAAAGGGCAGCCTATATGAGGGTGGGATTCGGATACCCACTTTGATTTCTGCACCCTTTTTGGGTCAGCAGCAAGCAAGTGTTGATCTACCCATCAGCACGATCGATTATTTGCCTACGTTGTGTGAATTGACGGGTACGGAGCTGCCGGAGGGCGTAGAAGGGATTAGCTTTTTAGATGCTTTAACTAAGAAGGAAGGATCAGCACAACCCAACCGTCACTTATTTTGGCATTATCCACACTATTATCCTACCACAACCCCGGTCAGTGCAATCCGCCAGGGTAATTGGAAATTGCTGGAATTTTATGAGGACAATCATATAGAATTATACAATTTAAAAGAGGACGTGGCAGAAAAAAATAATCTGGAAAAAGCGCATCCTGAAAAAGCGGAAGAGCTTTTGAGCTTATTACAGGAGTGGCGCCAACTGGTGAATGCGCCTATGCCGCGCCCAAATCCTGACCACCAAGAGAACAACACCAGAAATTAACCCAATCAAAAACGCAAACTGTATCCCAAGAAGTTTATCATCTTCCGGTGAAAACGATTTGAGATCAATACTTCTTTCGGAAAAAAATCGTAATTAGATTCTAATAAATAATAGTATTTTTTCAAAAATTGTTCTTGAAAGGAGAAAGATTAATCCAGGCACAGCCTGGGTGTTGTGACTATGGAGTCATCAAATCATGTAAATCATTAAGTCATGTATAGCTTCCCATACTTTAAAGAAAAAGGTAAAGACAGAATAATGGATTTTATGTCAAATAATCCTTTTGCATTCTTAACCGGCAGCAGCTCGTCTGGCAAACAAGTTGCAACTCAAATCCCCATTCTGATTGAAGAACGGGATGAACAACTGATTCTACAGGGACATATCATGAGAAAAACCGATCATCACTGGGCCTTCATAGAAAATCCTCAGGCACTGGTGGTATTTAGCGGACCTCACACTTACGTGAGTGCATCCTGGTACTCCAATCCTCACATTGGATCCACCTGGAATTACATGAGTGTACACGTCAGTGGTACCATGACCTTTATGTCAGATGAGGACTTAGTCAGGTTTATGAGAAAGTTGACATTGAAATTTGAAGGAGGTAACCATCAATCCCCCACGTTTTATGACAACCTTCCAGATCATTATCTAGAAAAGATGATACCTGCAATTGTTGGGTTTGAAATCAAGGCTGATAATATCGAGAACGTTTTTAAATTAAGTCAAAATAGAGATGAGAAGAGCTATCGCAATATCATTTCGCAACTTGAGCAGCAAGGGGGAAACAGCCGTTTGATCGCAATGGAAATGCAGAAGCGAATGACAGAGTTGTTTCCTCCTGAGAGTGGCTGATCCTGACCACTCATGGTGATCCCAATGCAAAAAGGCTTACCGTCACATAGATTACTGAGAAAATTAAAAAAGCATCTATTATTTCTATTTACCCCATGCTAGTTAAGATGACGGAACTATGACCAACTTGATTAAAAAACTGTTGCTTTTTGCAATCCTGGCGATTGCTACATTAGTCATATTAGTTCAGTTTCCGGGTTTATTCATTGAGAAGCAACATAGTTACAAAGTCTTTGAAATCTTTTCAAATAGTAAAATCGAATTGGATAGAAGTGCAAAGAATGTTTTGGACGCTGCCTTAGCAAATCTGGAAAAAAGTGATTTCTCAGAAAAATCCGACACCTACAAATTGTATTTTATCAGAGGAACTGTTTATGAGAAGCTTCTGAGACTCTTGGGGAGAAAAAGCATTGCATTTTCAAAGTTTGAGAAACACATTTATAGTGCAACCCCCAATTTTCGAGATGGAAAGCTTGTCAGAAATAAAAACAATTACGAATGGTTGAATTTAGTACAAATCATAAGCCATGAAGGTGTTCATACCCAGATGTACAAAGAATATTACGGATGGCTCAAAATGAAAACACCTTTTTGGATAAACGAGGGTTATGCAGAGTATATATCGTATAGACCAATTAGGGAAAAAAGAAATTACGCCATTGGATCCTTGCTGACCAATTTGGAAAACAGTGAAGCAGACTGGCTTAAAACTGAATACAATTCGATGACACCTAGAGAATATGTAAGATCAAGATTGCTCGTGGAATATTTAATTGATGTGAAGAAGATGAAAATCAAGGATATAATAGACAGCAAGGAATTAGATCCTAAGGAGATATTTGAAGAAATTAGACAAGTTTATCATTGAAGAAAGGCCAATAGTATAGTTAGGTTCTCACTTATCACCTAATGTCTCACCCTGCAATCCAGCGGTATGCATATCTCACCTATCATTGCACACTCTAAAGGGCTCCGTCATACGCATAGAACTTGGTCAAGACACTCTTTCGGCAAGAGTAAATATAGTTCATGGGACAATAAGTATCTTTATCGACGACAGCTATTAGGCATCGTATCACTCAAAAAAGAGAGAAAATAAAAAATGAAGAATGACCTTTGCCACGCCCTTCTCTATCCGCTCTTTTTGTTGAGTACTTTTTTGATCGCCTGTAACGGGCAGGAAGGAATGCATGACAAACAGACGGACAAGCAATTACACGCCCCTTTGACGCAACCCAAGATACAAGTTGCTGACTATGTGAGACATATATTCCAGGACAAGAATAGACACCTTTGGTTTGGCACAAATGGTTACGGCGTAGCTCGATTTGACGGTGATACCGTCATCTATTTCTCCTCAGCAGAGGGATTTGATGGCCAGCAGATTACCGGAATAACTGAAGATCGGGAGAAGAACATATGGTTCGCAACAGACCGGGGCGTGGTTAAATATGACTGGTCTTATAGACGCGAAGGCGGAAGACGTTTTACCAATTATACCGATCAGCAGTATTTCAATGGTCAACGTTTTTGGAGCATTTACGCCGATAGTAAAGGTATTATCTGGGCGGGTGCTGAATTGGGCATTTTTCGATTTGATGGTATAAACTGGACACCTTTTGAGCTCCCCTATCCGGAAGCAGTAACAGGTGAGTTTATCACTAAGGCAACCTCCTGGTCGATATCAGAAGACACGGGTGGTAATATTTGGTTTAGCACAAACGGATTTGGGGCCTTTAAATATGACGGACAGTCATTCAAGCAGTACAGTGAGAAAGACGGACTTACCAATAATAGCGTTGATCATATTTTGGAAGGCAAAAACGGTAATATCTGGTTTGGAACCAGGCATGGTGGAATAAGTAGATATGACGGCAAGACCTTCACCAATTACACGGAGAATGACAGTATTGGCAATAATGAAATTTGTGTCATTTATGAAGATAAAAACGGTAATATCTGGTTTAGCTCAGAAGGTTTTGGAGTCTATCGCTATGATGGAGTAACCTTTTCCAATTACAGTCGTGAGGAAGGGCTTGGGGTTGCAGCAGTACAAGCCATTTATGAGGATCGAGAGGGACGAATTTGGGTCGGAGGAGGGGGAGGGCTTTATCGCTTTGACAATGGTGCGTTTATGAATGTGACTCAAGATGGTCCGTGGAAATAAAGTTAAGTCATCTAAAAAGCAAAGATGCAAGTTGACTAACATATACGGATAATTTCCATGGAGAACATGAAATACAAGGAAAACGCAAAGCAATTGATTGCCCTGGAAAAGAAAGACCTAGCCATGCGAAATAGGCTTCTAAAAAAAGGGCAACTGGAAAAAGGTTACAATGAAGAGATGTCGAAATTGCATCAGGAAAATGCCCAAACTTTAGATGAAATAATGAATTCAATTGGATATCCTACGATCGACAAAGTAGGTAAAGAAGGCAGCTATGCAGCCTGGTTAGTAATTCAACATGCGATCGGATTACCTAAATTCATGAAAAAGAGTGCCCATTTACTGGAAAAGGCAGTTTGTGAAGGCAGGGCGAATCCAGTCAACCTGGCATATTTAAAGGACAGAATAGCGGTACTTGAGGGAAAACCACAATCCTACGGGACACAGTTTGACTGGGACGAAAGCGGTAAGATGAGTCCACAGAAATTTGATGATTTAGACCAGGTAAATCTGCGGAGAAAATCATTGGGACTTAATACACTTGAAGAACAAACTAAAATCATGAGGATGCGTACAAAGGATGAAAATCAGTCTCCACCTGAAGATATTGCCAGAAGGAGTATAGAAATTGATAAGTGGAAAAAATCGGTCGGATGGAAGAAGTAAGTTTGAAGCCTTCAACAACTTTGATTTGTTTTATCCCAATCCTCACTTTGTGGATCACAAATTTATTAGAAGCACAGAATTACACAGAATACCATAAACAAATTAACAGGGCTGAGGTCCTCATCAGCGATGGACATTTTCAGAGAGCGCTGAATCGATACAGCGAAATCTTCAGTTCATATGATTTTATCTTCCTGCGGGATTATAAAGTTGCTTCCCAGGTCGCTCTTTATTTAGATGAGAGAGAAAAAGCATTGCAAATCATAGAAAAAGGTCTCGCTGCAGGCTGGGATCTCAAAGACCTCAGGAGGCACAAATACTTATCCGGACTCCGGAATGATCCCGATTGGGATAAAATCAAAGGCTCATATCCCGATTTGCGAAAGGGGTATCTCGAAAAAACTGATAACAGCATCAGAGAGCAAGTCCACAAAATATTCAAAAGTGATCAAAGGCTTGCATTTGGGGCTCTTCTCAGAATAGGAAAAAAGGCGAAGGAACGATTTGCGACTAAAAGATTTGCTCCCCAAAGCGAACACCACATTCGCGCTTTAATTAAAATCCTGCAAATTCATGGATATCCGGGAGAACAGCTAATCGGCAATGACTACTGGATGTCGACAATATTGAGTCATCACAATTCGATATCAACAGAATATGTTGTAAATGATACACTCTTCAGCCATATTAGGCCGCTGCTTCTTGTGGCAATTCAAATGGGGCAGATGTCTCCGTACGAATTTGCTTTGATTGATGATTGGTATATTGCAGTTGCTTCCTGCAGAAGGGAACCCGGGTACGGGTATCTTAACCCGTCCGAAAAGTCGACCTTGGAACGTACAAATCAATTGCGGGCTAACGTTGGCCTTCGATCAGTGGAACTCCGGAATAGATTAGTCGATGTAGAAAGTAAAACGGGGATAAATTTATATCTTCCTGACTGGATTGATGGCAAAGTCATAATTGAGTCAGAGTGACGTATTCATATTGCGTATAATCTAATCTGTACATGGCAGAAAAGGTTAGTTTGGAAAAGCAGTGTACACCGGGATGAATAACATCAAGACATATCATTCGTGCCTATAGGAGAAGTAGTTCTGAGAGGTAAGTTGCAGCCCGTAGATGTCTACAGTCTACAGTGACCTTTCCTCAAATAGAAAGAATTCCCTGGGAAGGACAAAATACTACTCCCTAAGATCAAACAATAAAAAGGAATTTAGTAATCCGGCAAGTTCCACCCATTCTGATAGATGGGCCTAATGAGTCTACTGGCCTCCTTTTTTGTAAATACACTTTTCCCGCTGTCCCAGAATACTTTCTGGCCTGTCTTAAAGGCTACATTACCCATATGTGCATTTATTGCCGCAACACTTCCTGACACAATGGGTGTCTTTAAAATGGTGGCATCATCCGACTTTATAGATTCGATAAAATTCTGCGTGTGAAGGTCGAGATAATTTACTCCCTCGGGGCGCTTCACGGGCTCCTGAGCAAGTATTTTCGCATCCGCATTATCATTGCGAAATTTTTTCTCAAAAACAATTTCAAATCCTTGTCTGTTGAGCACCAGGGTAGCATTGTTTCCAATAAAGGCGATGCCTTCGGTACGTCCATAGGGCCCTCCGTCTATCCCAGTAGCATGTTCCCACAGCATGTTGAAGTCATCGTATTCGAATATAGCCTGCAGGGTATCGGGAGTTTCTGCAGGATCATTGGGGTAGGCTAGCTTGCCTCCAGAGGCCATCACAGATTTTGGAGCGTCTGCATTCATGCCAAAAAGAGCGATATCAATTTCATGTACTCCCCAATCCGTCATCAATCCTCCCGCATAATCCCAGAACCACCGGAAATTAAAATGGAATCTGTTGGGATTGAATGGCCTTTCCGGTGCAGGACCAAGCCACATTTTGTAATCGACTCCTTTGGGCACGGAAGCATCATCTCTTGGTTCCATAGGTTTCATCCAGCCCTGATATGCCCAGGTTTTTACAAGTCTGATATTCCCGAGATCTCCCGACCTCACAATATCGATTGCCTGTTGATAATGCGGACCACTGCGCTGCCATTGACCGATCTGAATCTTTAAATGTGGATGCTTTTCAGCAGCCCTCCGCATAATATATGCCTCTTCTATCGAGTTTGCCAGAGGCTTTTCACAATACACATGCTTACCGGATTCGAGTGCATCACATAAAATCTTGCAGTGCCAGTGATCAGGTGTTCCAATGACAACTGCATCAATATCCCGTTGCTCCAACAATTTTCGATAATCTTTGTATGTACCAGGTACATTTGATCGCATTTCTGCATAGTCTTTTAATCTGCCCTTAATTACGCTATCGTCGACATCACAGATCGCAACACACTCCATGTCATCCAACTTCATAAGGGACCGGACATTGGACCATCCCATACCATTGCAACCAATTACACCCACTTTGATTTTTCTATTCAGCAATCCCGGAAGGTATGGAGGCAAGGTAGTACCTCCGATGACAAGACTCGTATTTTTCAGAAATGTTCTTCTTTTTATCATGCCTCTACATATTATTATCAATTATCTAATAAGAATTTCTCTTTGCCTACGCTTTTTCGGCAATATCGCAACCTAAAAAATGAGATCACACCCAAAAAAGGTAAAACGAGGTACAATCGATTTTCCGCGCCAACTACAATTGGGGTAATCACAAAAAACAAAAGTCGAACATTTTCCAAGGTAAATGCCCATCTTTTACTTTCAAATAGTCCTCCCATGTTAGTAATCGTCCATAGGATAAAAGCACCCACACCCAGTTGCTGACTGTATTCCAATTCATCAATATTAAACAGAAAAACAGAAGTGATCAGCAAAATAATTAAATACTGGCCCAGAATATAATAGTTGAGAGGAAGAGGAATGCGTGTATCAAACACAGTTGCTGAATCAGCTTTGATATCGTGCGGTGACCGGTACCCCCCCAGGTAATCCGGAAGCCAGCCTGGTTTTTTGAACAGATAACGAAGTCGGTCTACCCACCTCATCGGTTTTTGTAGGTCTTTCCACATGTCGGCGTACCAGTCAAAATTTGCCCACATGGGATTCCAACTCTTCAAAGGTTTGGTGACTCCGTAGACAACTTCTTCCTCTTCGGGCTGGAAAGTACCAAACCAGCGATCAAAAACAATTAATGTGCCTCCATGATTTTTGTCAATATATTTTGGATTTCTCCCATGATGAACTCGATGGTGAGAAGGCGTATTAAACAGATATTCAAACCAGGGATGCATTTTGTCGATGGCTTTGGTATGTATCCAGAATTGATAAAGGGTTTGAAAAGCACTTATAGTGACAAATGCCACCGGATTGAAACCGATTAGTGCTAGTGGGAGATAAAAAATCATCGAAATAAATCCTTGAAAACTCGACTGCCTAAGTGCAACCGACAAATTGTATTCTTCACTTTGATGATGCACAATATGTGTACCCCAAAAAAGGCTAATTTCATGTGCGTACCGGTGAAACCAGTAGTAGAGAAAATCGACACCGATAAATAAGAGAATCCAGTTTATTACACTATCTCCCAAACTATATATCCGGTGATGATCATATATGTAAACATATCCCACAATTAAAACCGTCTTCGCGAATACTCCGGTGAGTTGCTGGGCAATTCCACAACTTATGTTTGTCACGGCATCATTAAACCTGTACCACCCGGATTTCTTGAGATAGGTAATCAAAACCTCCAAAGCTATAAGGATAAAAAAGACCGGTATCGAGAGTACGATATAATCCATGTGCCTAAAGATAGGGAAGGGATTTGATGTGCCCAAAATGTTAAGGTGTCGTTGCAGCCCTCACCCTTAGGCAGTCCAAATCGGGAATCAGAGATTTAGAAATGAAGATGATTGGCATTCTTTTCTAAGAACACCGATTTTACGTATCCAAACCGATTTGATCCAGAGCTATGCGAAGTGGGACTGTCGAACATGGAAGAGATCCTGGG
Source organism: Saprospiraceae bacterium (assembly GCA_965222645.1). GTDB lineage: Bacteria > Bacteroidota > Bacteroidia > Chitinophagales > Saprospiraceae > JABDMH01. The sequence continues at coordinate 554,606 of OZ244968.1, forward strand.
ATTCACAAATGGAATGATTAATTTTTGTTGTGAGTATCTTTTCAAAAAAGGAAATACTGACTGGTTTACTATGGGAACACTGATTTCACAGATCTAGCGGATCTACACAGATTTGGTCCTGTACTCCACGAGCAATGTGAGTGAGCATGGAAAAGATTCGTGATCTGATTTTTCAGACTGATATTTTACAGTCCAGTGATTCACAAATGGAGATGATTAGTTTTTTGTTGTAAGTATTTTTTAAAAGAAATGGTGAAAGGTGTATCATGGGAACACTGATTTCACAGATCCAGCGGATCTACACAGATTTGGTCCTGTACTCCGCGAGCAATGGGAGTGAGCATGGAAAAGATTCGTGAGCTGATTTTTCAGACTGATATTTTAGAGTCCAGTGATTCACAAATGGAATGATTAATTTTTGTTGTGAGTATCTTTTCAAAAAAGGAAATACTGACTGGTCTACTATGGGAACACTGATTTCACAGAATTACGCGGATCTACACCGATTTGGTCCTGTACTCCCCGAGCAATGGGAGTGAGCATGGAAAAGATTCGTGAGCTGATTTTTCAGACTGATATTTTAGAGTCCAGTGATTCACAAAATGGAGATGATTAGTTTTTTGTTGTAAGTATTTTTTAAAAGAAATGGTGAAAGGTGTATCATGGGAACACTGATTTCACAGATCCAGCGGATCTACACAGATTTGGTCGGGCACTTCGTGAGGAAGGAGAGCATCGAGGAGAATCGTGAGCTGATTTTCCAGACTGATATTTTAGAGTCCAGTGATTCACAAAATGGAGATGATTAGTTTTTTGTTGTAAGTATTTTTTAAAAGAAATGGTGAAAGGTGTATCATGGGAACACTGATTTCACAGATCTAGCGGATCTACACAGATTTGGTCCGGTGCTCTGCAAGCAAGAAGAGCATGGAGGAGAATAGTGAGCTGATTTTTCAGACTGATATTTTAGAGTCCAGTGATTCACTAATAGAGATGATTAGTTTCTGTTGTGAATATTTTTTTCAAAAAAAGAAATACGGATTGGCTTACAATGGGAACACTGATTTCACGGATTTACACAGATCTACACAGATTTGGTCCGGTGCTCTGCGAGCAAGAAGAGCATGGAAGAGAATCGTGAGCTGATTTTCCAGACTGATATTTTAGAGTTCAGTGATTCACAAATGGAGATGATTAGTTTTTTGTTGTAAGTATTTTTTAAAATGGTGAAAGGTGTATCATGGGAACACTGATTTCACGGATTTACACGGATCTACACAGATTTGGTCCGGTGCTCTGCGAATTGGGACGGTCAAACATGGTAAAGATCCGGGGATTTATAAAGGAAAGTGATTAATTTTTGTTGTGAGTATCTTTTTTCAAAAAAGAAATACTGACTGGTTTACTATGGGAACACTGATTTCACGGATTTACACGGATCTACACAGATTTGGTCGGGCACTTCGTGAGCAAGGAGAGCATGGAGGAGATTCGTGATCTGATTTTTCAGACTGATATTTTACAGTCCAGTGATTCACAAATGGAGATGATTAGTTTTTTGTTGTGAGTATCTTTTCAAAAAAGGAAATACTGACTGGTTTACTATGGGAACACTGATTTCACAGATTTAGCGGATCTACACAGATTTGGTTTGGTGCTCTGTAAGCAAGGAGAGCATGGAGGAGATTCGTGATCTGATTTTTCAGTTTGATATTTTAGAGTCCAGTGATTCACTATTAGAGATGATTAGTTTTTGTTGTGAATATTTTTTTCAAAAAAAGAAGTACTGACTGGCTTACTATGGGAACACTGATTTCACGGATTTACACGGATCTACGCCGATTTGGTCGGGCACTTCGCGAGCAAGAAGAGCATGGAGGAGATTCGTGATCTGATTTTTCAGACTGATATTTTAGAGTCCAGTGATTCACTATTAGAATGATTAATTTTTGTTGTGAGTATCTTTTTTCAAAAAAGAAATACGGATTGGCTTATTGAGGAATACGGATTTCACAGATCGCTATGGATCCACGCCGATTTGCGAATGACCTGTGCCTGTTTAAAAGTATAATGCAACAAATAGAATAGGATCTAGTAAAAAAGGGAAAAAGTCCCCGGGTAGGCACCTTTTCCCAATAACACACTCAAATCCGTAGTAGAATGTCTCTTACGGCTTTCAGTACAACTACTTATTTTCAATTACCGTGCCAGCTCATAGTGAAGAGATTTAATATACGGGAAAAAATAGTTGCCAGAACAGTCAAACTGCCAGTTATACTGGGTGTTCTAGCCAATTGTATGAGAAATGTTAATTTTTTATAAGCCCCTTGAATTCAGCAAATCAAATATTTCACTAAAGTTGCAGCTGATAAAAAAGCCCTTCGAATATTTCGTCGAAGGACTTGATCAAAACTATTTTAACGGTTTTGTATTCTTAGGGCTTTGGAATCTTCACCATCCTCTTGGTCTGTGTAAACTCACTCGTCTGCAGTGTGTAGTAAAGCACCCCAGATTCTTTGAGGTCTTCCGCCCCTATATCAAGCTGCCAGTATCCCTCTTCATAAATCTTACCGATCTGTTTGATCAGTCTACCCCTGGCATCATAAATCCAAATATTCACGTGGTCTCTCTTTGGAATGTAAAATCCTATCGCAGTAGACAGACTGAACGGGTTAGGTCTGTTTTGGAAGAGAGCCGGTGATTTCCACGATTTGACTGATTCTTCCACTTCCCAACTTTCATTTTCGATTTCCCCGCTGCTTACCTGTTTGGAAATACTGCAGATCAATTGAAAACTATCAGCAGCTGATTCTAAATTCAGGCAATGATCATTGACCTCTGCTGTAATCCGGTACTCTCCATACTTTAAGCCATAATCTGCGAAATCCAGTTCGATTGTGTCCCGAATTTTGCCATCGGAGTTGCCAAATATCGGCCCCACTTTAGTAATTGCATCGGTTTCATCCAGGGTGTCGATTGTAATCGAATAATCCTGCAATCCACAAGTATCAAAAAATGTAATTAGGATTGGCAGCGGCTCAAAGCACTGGTTTAAGTTGACAACATCATCTACCTCGCCTGCTACTTCTATCTCAATGACCGGATTGACCGTATCGCGAAGGATAATAAGTTGTAAAAATGAATCACTGACAATGACAGGATCCTCCCACCAATTTCCGGGAAGTGGATCGGGCAGGCACCAATCAGCAAAGTACCACGTGCGTTGAACAAGGTAGCATTCTTCCTCTCCGACCAGGATCGAGCGCAGGTCGTCCTCAAAGGAGATCTCTGGATTGTAGCAATGTTCATCAAATGAGAATTTCGGTCTGCCGATACTGTCTGGATGAACATCTCCCAGCACTTGTGAACCGGAAATCTCTGGTGTACAGGTGTAGACAATGGTATCTGATGGTAAATCGAACATCCATCGACTCAAGGTGCAGTCCTTTTCTATTTCGATTCTCTGAATCTTTGTTGTTACAGGAACCGGAACCTTGTTCCCACACGTTTTCCATAGCTTAAAGGTCCTGGTAATTGTACCCACGCCGCATTCAACCAGATCGGCAACCAGTGTCTGACCACAGAATGTATTCTCTGAGCAATTGACCAGCACGATTCCCTGATCAAAGGTCAGCTCTTCCTCCAGGTGCTGACAGACCTCAATTGTACTGTCTACAACAATCATTTCATGACTGGTCCCGTCATAGGCTCTCACCTGAATCGTCGACTCACTACAAACACATTTTCCCCTATCGAGGTACTCCACCGTGGGTTCTATCACATCCCCATTAGCGTCCACATAATCGCCCTCTTCCTCCCAGGCCTTGACATAGGTGCCAAGTGCTGAATCAAGGACTGATTTAGCATAAGAGCTTCCCATTGCCGCTTCAGCTACAACACGCGCAAGGGGTTGAGGCTCAGAAAAACCTGGCAATAGATATACAGAATCACTCTGATAGGAATAGCAGCTGATCGAAATGTCCTCCAGATCGGTCACCACATCGATTTCATCGTCGTCCTCAATGGATACCGTTGTGGATCCGATTGACCAATTACACCAGTAATCCATCACAAGGATCTCGGCATCAATTGTGGTACACACGTCACTGCAGGTTACGGGTAACTCAAATCCCCAACCTCCTCCAATCTGGGCAAGAACGGTAGGATCAAAACTGGGAAAGTACTCCAAAAACAACGAGTCAAATCTGGATGCTGACATCGAGTTTTTGCAGGTCAGTGTCGCTTCCTTACACAAATCGTACATCCATGAAAAGAATATTAAGTCTTTACAAATCGATCCGCTTCCATTTATTTTCGCAGTTTCCTCTGCATAGAAGCGTTCGAGATCATCAACACTGGGTCTGAGCCCTACAGGGCGACACCACAGTGTATCTTCTCCCGGGTTGGGTAATCTCACGATGAAATCCTCATTGCAGAGTTCGGTCCAATGTTCCTTCCAATCAGATCGACGGACTAATCTTAGATCTACGCCGCAGTTATCACGACTGCCATTGTCGACCATTGCTGTATCAATCGTACCCCATTTACCGGGTAATTCTATAGAAAATCCATCATGAGTAACCACAGTGGGAGGAGTTTGATCCTTGATTAGAATGGCACAAGTATCATAACCGGAATTACCGCATTCATCGACCGCCTCCAGTATAATCAGATATGGATCTGTTCGAACATCCAAATTCAGATCTTCGTTGTTGCTCCATTTTCCTGTCGCAATGTCAAAGGATAACGCAACAACACCCAGGCCATCCACCATTGCTTTCACCTGGGTGACTTCACCACACTGGTCTTCAGTAATGGCGTCGGGAATAAATTGACCATAGGCGGCACATAGATCCTCTCGAGATCCTATAAATGCGGTAGGTCTGCCATTGATTATCTCAACATGGTCAAATCGATCCAGATCACAGACTACCAAGGGGGGCAGCGTATCTTTCTCCATCAGCCAAAAGGAGCAGGTTGCAATAAGGGGCTCCCCATCTCCTCCCAGAATATCTATATCACTAATGTCCGGCGGTAATAGGCACTCTGTCTGCGATTTGCCATAGCAATGTTGGAAGATACTGACATCAATGCTTCTCAGAGATCCACAACCATCGCCTTGAAATGGGGTAGTATCGACCTTGACCATCAGGCCACACGTTGGATCGAATGGGATGGGATCTAAATTTTGATCCAGGAAGTAAATAGTGTCACACACTCCGGGCTGCATGGCACTCGAAACCACCATAAAAGGCCCGACCTGCGGTGACGAATCATTGCAATAAAAACTGTCTTTTTCCATGCAAAAGACATTGCGGTCCGTCATAGGGGGTAATCTCAATACAAAGATGGTATCAGTCGTGATAAAGCGTATACCCTGTTTTGATTCCGCCCACCATTGACGAAATATGGTCCTGGAGGTGTCCTGATCACCCAGTACACAATCGTGGATCTCAATCCAATCTCCCGCAAACTTTGCATCAAATGAAGCTCCACATGCCTGAGTGGCAATGGGTTTATTTGGATAGACATCTGAATTGGGATCCAAATCCAGAAAAGGATCAAAGCAATACACCGTCATTGGTCCTGTCGATGTAAAGCTCACCCCGTCGTTGCTTTTAAGCGAGATAGTAGTCCTTCCGAGAGCGCCCTTTGGACATACGCTGGCCGGTCCCACAAAAGAGACCAAAGCAGTAATATCTCCACCCACATGTTGCATCCGGAGTATATTGTCTGGAATGAGCAGACCGTTTCCGATATATAATTCCACCTGGTAGTATTCTGGATTACTGACCACGAGTGGATTATTGTCAGAAAGCATATGGGGACTGATCAGCCGCTCACAGTTGGGATGAAGACTTAAATTGATCTTCGCAAATGGTTTACTGTCACAATTTGCGACGGAGAATTGATGAACGATTAGTATGAGTGATATTGTGACCAACCATCGGCACAGTTTGAATTGGGGTGTGTGGCAGGGGAAGCACAAACCGATTTTATGGTCAATCGTGACGATCGACGATCCGTAGTCTTTCATATTTTAAGCCTTACCGGATGGAAGCCTCTTCCTAAAAAGAAAAATTCCAACCGAAGTATTATCCTACTTTGAATTGAACTCCATTTTTCGGAGTTACCTTACGCATTAAGGCAAATATATATATAAAGAAGTGAGATCTCCAAGTATCTGATAAACAATTAGTGATAAATAATTTACACTATATATGTGATTTTATTCTAATATATATGTATCTCATTGTCATTTGGTAATTGTTCATATATATATCACTCTAAGGGATAAACGATTGGAGGAAAAGGGTGCGCAGCCGATTGGACAATTGACTCGTTGAAAAGTGACAGAAATTTATTTCCATTTTTTCCCCATTGAGCGACCGCTCTTCTCCATTGCAAGCGCTGAGACCACGGGGTTCCGAAATCCTGGAGGAGCCAGACACAACAGGATAAGAGCCTTTGTCACCGGTCTCTACTGCCATATTATCAATGTAAAGGCCCGAAAATAGAGCGTACTCAATTTGTGCAATTGAGATAGGACGGTCCTTGACATAATTGCAATTATTGTGTCTACCTCGAACAAATTCTCATTTAGACGATTGATATTTTAGTCATTCTACTTAACTTTGCACTGATGAGTTACATATCCACATTACAAGTAATCAATTCTGCTCGCCGGCTTGGCCGTATCTAATCATCACTTTAGAGCAATTGAGTTCATTCATAGAACTCACCATTTTCTCCTGATTTTTCTAACTGGTTTTTCTAAAGAGCAACATGGATATTGAAATTACTATTGCCAATGAGCAACATACAAAGTACGCAGAGGTTATCTGCAAACAGTATGAGGAGTCAGCTAAAGTTCGTGGGACAGGGATTGCCAAGCGATCGATCGAATATGTGATCGAAAAAATAATGTCGGGTGACTCCGTAATTGCTCTCGAAGACGGGAAGTTTGTAGGATTTTGTTACATCGAAAGTTTTGACAACAAGAAGTATGTATCAAACAGTGGTTTGCTTGTACATCCGGATTACCGGGGAAGGGGGAATGCCCGGAAAATAAAGGCCGTTGTGTTTAATCTCGCACGTGATAAATATCCCGAAGCCCGGATATTTGGAATTACAACCAGTCTCGCTGTTATGCGAATCAATTCTGCACTGGGTTATCATCCGGTGACCTTTTCTGAACTGACTCAAGACCATACCTTTTGGAAAGGTTGCAGCAGTTGCAGCAATTATTCAATTTTAAAGGGCAAAAACTATAAGATGTGTCTTTGCACCGGAATGCTGGCCCAATCCAAGGCAGAGTCTGAACAAGAAGAAAGTAAATCCAAAAGCAAAAATGATATGAAAAAACCTATTGTCGTCCTTGCTTACAGTGGCGGACTCGATACTTCTTATTGCATAAAGTATTTGACGGAAGAAAAAAATCTGGATGTGCATGCGGCCCTTGTCGATACGGGAGGATTTTCAAATCACGATGTGGCTCGAGCGAAGGACACTGCGTTGTCATTGGGCGCTTGTAAGTTCATCCACCTAAATGCTGTAAAAAGATATTATCTGCAGTGCGTCAGATATCTGATCTACGGGAATGTATTGAGAAACAACACCTATCCGCTGAGTGTAAGTGCAGAGCGTGTCTTTCAAGCTCTGGAAATCGTGGAATATGCCAACAAGACCGGAGCGGTCGCCGTTGCGCATGGCAGTACGGGTGCGGGTAATGACCAGGTGCGTTTTGATTTGGCCTTTCAAATACTCGGGCAGCATCTTGAAATAATCACTCCGATCAGAGACAAGAAACTAACGAGAAAGGAAGAAGTCGAATACCTGCAAAAGCATGGTGTGGATCTCTCCTGGGACAAGGCTCAATATTCCATCAATCAGGGGCTATGGGGAACAAGTGTGGGCGGAAGGGAAACACTGACTTCAGATCAGTCGCTTCCCGATCATGCGTATCCAAGTCAGCTTCATGCTAATCTCAAGCCAAAGATGATTTCTTTGCACTTTAAAAAGGGCGAGATCAAAGGATTAAACGGAAAAAAGCTTAAGCCACTGGAGGCAATAGAAGAGCTTACCGCCATTGCCAATAAATACGCGATAGGAAGAGATATCCACGTAGGGGATACGATTATCGGCATCAAAGGCAGAGTGGGATTTGAGGCAGGAGCTCCCCTCATTATCATCAAAGGGCATCATTTACTGGAGAAACACACACTGACGAAGTGGCAGCAACACTGGAAAGAGCAATTGGCAAATTGGTATGGGATGCTGCTTCATGAGGGACAATACCTGGAACCTCTTATGCGCAATATTGAAACTTTTCTCAAGGATACACAAAAACATGTCACAGGGACAGTACATATAAAATTACATCCGTTCCGTTTCGAACTCCTCGGAATCGATTCGAAAAATGATCTAATGAAGAATAAATTCGGCTCCTATGGAGAAGAAAATAAAACATGGTCTGCAGAAGATGCAAAAGGGTTTATAAAACTTCTGGCTACACCGTTAAAGAACTACTATTCTGTTCATAAATCCAAAGATCATGATTAAAGCTGGCATAGTAGGAGCTGCAGGGTATACCGGTGGTGAGTTGATAAGGATATTATCTTCACATCCAAACACAGAAATAGCTTTTTGTCAAAGCAATAGCCAGACTGGAAAAAGAATATCAGAAATTCATCCGGGGTGCTTTCACATCGATGATAGATTTGTGGGAGAAATTTCAGATGAAGTCGACATTATTTTCTTATGCATGGGTCATGGTCGATCTAGAGAATTCATGTCGAAACACCGGTTAGATTCAGGCATAAAACTCATTGATCTGAGTCAGGATTTCAGGATCAAAAATGGTCACAAATTCGTCTATGGATTGCCGGAAATTTATCGTGAAAAAATCAGAGAGTCGAATTTTATTGCCAATCCGGGATGCTTTGCAACATGCATACAGCTCGGTCTGCTCCCGGCCATAGCCAACGGTAAGATTGACAACCCTATCCATGTCACGGGCATTACTGGGTCTACCGGTGCGGGTCAATCTCCCTCGCCTACTACTCATTTTTCCTGGCGAAACAGTAACGTCTCGGTTTACAAGGCATTTAAGCACCAGCATCTCCGGGAAATAAATCAAACTTTTAGTGACACCGACTCATCATTTGATCAAAAAATAAATTTCGTACCAATAAGAGGGAATTTTACTCGAGGCATCTTGTCAAGTATTTACAGCGAGGTCGGTAACACTGCAGAAAACTGGGAGGAGATTTATTTGGACTTTTATCGGAACCATCCTTCTGTCCATGTTATCGATCAGAATCCGGATGTAAAAATGGTTAACAACACAAACTTATGTTTGTTGAATGTAAAAATCCATGATGGAATTTTACATGTTATTTCTGTAATCGATAATTTAGTAAAGGGGGCTTCCGGTCAGGCAGTGCAAAACATGAATCTCATGTTCGGTTTAGATGAAATGTCAGGATTAAATATAAAAGGTACTGTGTTTTAATATGAATTTATTTGACGTCTATCCAATATTTAAAAAAAATATTGTCAGAGGAGAAGGATCATTTGTTTATGACGATAAAGGCAATAAAATTCTTGACTTCTATGGCGGACATGCAGTAATATCTGTTGGCCACAGTCATCCTCTTTTTGTCAAGGCGATAAAATCGCAGGTAGAACGATTGGCTTTTTATTCAAACTCTGTGGAAAATCTCCTTCAGATTAAATTGGCAAAACTATTGGGTAAAATTTCCGGATATGAAAGTTATCGGTTGTTCCTGGTCAATAGTGGTGCAGAGGCCATCGAAAATGCATTAAAGCTCGCTTCATTTCTCACCAATAAATCAGAAGTTATTTCTTTTACCCGAGGGTTTCATGGACGCACTTCTGCTGCCGTGCACATCACCGATAATCACAAGATTTCTGCTCCCATAAATAAGGGATTCGATCGTCACCTTATTGAGATGGGAGATATTGAGGGAGTGAAGTCGATTTTAAAACAAAATCAAATAGCTGCCATAGTCATTGAAGGAATACAGGGTATTGGTGGCATCTATGAGCCGGACACCGTTTTCTTGGAAAGGTTAAATGATTTATCCAGAGAATACGGTGCTGTCTTGATCCTGGATGAGATCCAGTCGGGATATGGCCGCACTGGACGATTTTTTGCACACCAAATTTCTAAGAATCTGGAACCGGACTTGATCACTGTTGCTAAAGGAATGGGTAACGGGTTTCCCATCGGTGGAGTATTAATTTCCCCAAAGTTTAACTCATCGTATGGCCTTCTTGGGACTACTTTTGGTGGAAATCACTTGGCTTGCGCCGCCGCCGTCAGCGTTTTGGAGATCATTGAGTCAGAAGATTTGATAAGCAATGCTCAGGCAACAGGTAGATTTCTCAAAGAGAGTGTATCTAGACTGAAGGGTGTAAATTACGTAAGGGGAAGAGGGCTTATGCTTGGATTGGAGCTGGATTATCCAATAAAGAAATTGAGGAACGATCTGCTCTTTAAGCACCATTTATTTACAGGCAGTTCTGCTGACCCAAATACAATCCGCTTACTCCCTCCCCTGACCGTGTCACAACAAGAGGCAGAACAAGCGGTCAGTATTTTAAAAAAGGTACTCACAAAACCGTGAATTGTGTGAAGAACAATCTTAGTCAATCAAAATGAAATCAAATCATTTTACATCCATTGAAGACGTCAAAGATCCCATTGGACTCGTGAATCAAGTCGTGAATCAAAAGAAGCTATCCGGGCACGAAAAAGTGGGAAAAGGTCTTTCTTTGGTACTGCTTTTCTTTAATCCAAGTCTGCGTACGAGGCTTTCATCTCAGAGGGCAGCGCAACTCTTAGGTATGGATTCGATGGTCCTGGACGTTGGAAATGGCTGGCCCATTGAATTTGGCATTGGCAGTAAAATGGACGAAGACAAAAGTGAGCATATTATCGAAGCTGCAGCGGTCATCAGTCAATATGCAGATGTGATAGGAATCCGGAGTTTCCCCCTATTGGAAGACCGCAATCTCGATTACAGCGAGCCTGTGATGACGGCTTTTGCAAAATACGGTAACAAGCCCATTATTAATTTGGAATCTGCGACAAGGCATCCATTGCAGGGACTCGCAGACATGGCTACCATCCGGGAGTACCGGAAATCTGATCATCCGAAAGTTCTTCTCACATGGGCTCCACATCCGAAGGCATTGCCGCAGTCGGTCGCAAATTCCTTTGTCCGTTGGTGTCTATCTCAGGCATATGACCTCACGATCACACATCCTCCGGGATACGAATTAGCAGCGGAGATCACAGCAGGTGCCAGGATCGAGCTTGACGTCGAAAGGGCCTACGAAGGTGTGGATTTTGTGTATGCAAAAAACTGGTCCTCTTACCAAAATTATGGCAAGATTGAGTCAAATGATGATCGTTGGCTTGTAGATCTCAAAAAAATGTCCCGAACAAATAATGCTTATTTTATGCATTGCTTACCGGTGAGGCGTAATGTGGTCGTAAGTGATCAAGTGATAGACAGTGCTCAATCTTTGGTACTTAAACAAGCAAACAATCGAACATTTGCTGCTAAGACAGTCCTGCAGAATATAATTTCGGGTAGGCAAATATGATCATATGTACATACTTAAGAATTAATTTATGTTTTAATTGATTTATATTAATTCATTGCGACTATGAATATTTTGCCAATGTATTGACAAATCCATTTTTTAGATTTACTTTTGACAAGGCTATCAATATAAATTAAATAAAAAATGATGCTAATCCAATCCGGAACAGAGTTAAATCCTACCGCAATGAGTTGCTGTTGTTGCTGTATGAAATTGCTGTATCTGAATGGTATTAGATAGTTTAAGTTTAAAAAAATAACAAAATCTAGAACCTTTTCAGATGCACTTTTGAAAAGGTTTTTTTTATAGACAAATACACATGGAAAATACAAAATTGGCCCATGATTCAGCAGCAGCAGCAGATCTTGCAGATATTCAAGAATTAGAAAGTAAGATTGACCAGTTTAGGAGTGGACAATTGCAAGAAGACCGGTTTAAACATTATCGCCTTACCAGAGGCGTATACGGACAGCGACAACTGGGGGTGCAAATGTTTAGGACTAAACTGCCATACGGCAAAGTGACATCACATCAACTGGAGGTTCTTGCGGAGCTTGCTGAAAAGTATGGCAACAATAACCTCCATATCACGACACGGCAAAACATCCAGTTGCACTATGTCAAATTAGAGGATTCGGTCGAAGTTTGGAAGGGATTGGCTGGTGCAGGTCTGACAGCTCGTGGAGCTTGTGGGAACACAGTACGCAATATCACTGCTTCGGCTACAGCCGGAATCGACCCCAATGAGCCTTTTGATGTCACTCCATACGTACAAGCCACCTATGAGTATTTCCTGCGATACGCCGTAGGTCAGGATATGGGGAGAAAAATAAAAATTGCTTTTTCATCTTCTGAAGACGATTCTGGTTTTACATATTTTCATGACCTGGGTTTTATTGCGACTCAGAAAAAAATCGGTGATAAATTAGTCGATGGTTTCAAGGTTGTTGCCGGAGGCGGATTGGGTGCACAATCAATTGTTGCCCCAGTGGTCAGTGATTTTATGGTTGCTAAATCCATCATCCCATTTATCGATGCTTCTCTGCGCATTTTTGACCGCTATGGCGAGCGGGAAAAACGGCATAAAGCTCGAATGAAATTCCTGATTAAGGAATGGGGAATTGACAAATTTTCTGAAGCCGTAGAATCAGAAATTAAAACAGTTCCCGATTTTGAAATCGATTTCGAAAATGGCACCTCCCCTACCCTGCCGTCATTTGATTTTAGTGATGATCTAAATTTTGATAAAAGAGATTTTGAGATCTGGAAAAAGAGCAATGTTTTTAAGCAAAAACAACCCGGATTTTATGGGGTTTACCTGAAAATTCATCTGGGTGATCTCTCTCCCGGTACTGCGAGATCTCTTGCCGAAATCGTGAGAAAAACAGCAGCAAATGATATTCGGTTTACCGTGCAGCAGAATATACTCTTGCGCTTTGTCACAGGTGAGGTACTCCCCTACCTCTATCAGGGGCTACAGGAGATCGGCCTTGCAAAACCGGGACACGCCACAATTGCAGATATTACTGCTTGCCCAGGTACAGATACCTGCGCGCTCGGCGTGACAAACAGTACGGGCCTGGCAACAGAGTTAAATGCGATGCTGGAGAAAGAGTATCCCGGCCTGCTGAGCACTGAGGATATCACGGTAAAGATAAGTGGGTGTATGAACAGTTGTGGTCAGCATATGGCTGCTGCCATCGGATTTCATGGCAGCTCAATAAAACGTGAAGGAAAGGTGATCCCTGCTATGCAGGTAGTAATGGGTGGAGGAATCGAAAAATCAATTGGTGTGGGTTATGTAGCAGACCGAGTAATCAAGTTACCGACCAAAAGGATTCCAGAAGCACTTAGAATTTTACTTCAAGATTATGCATCTAATTCTTCGGCTGAATCAAACTATCTGGCCTACTATCGCAACAAGGGAAAAATCTATTTCTATGATTTATTAAAAAAACTCGCTGTAAAGGATTCTGTAGAAGAGAACGAATATTTTGATTGGGGCCAGGACCGAAAATACATTCAGTCCATCGGGGTAGGTGAATGCGCCGGTGCTTCCTACGATATGGTTGGAGCAATTCTAGGGGACGCCATTGAGAAACTCGATGAGGCAGATAAATCATATCGATCTCATTCCTGGGCCGAAACGGTTTATCACGCATATACCAGTATGATTATTGCCGCCAAAGGATGGTTACTTACCCAGGATATTAAGTGCAATACCCACATCGGAATAATTGAAGATTTCGAAAGCAACTTTGCTCAGTCTCCTGATTTTACGTTGCCAAAACCATTTTCCAGGATGGTTTTACAAATACGTGATCATGCACCCAGTGAGCAATTTGCATCACAATACTTGTCAACAGCCAAGAACTTCGTAAATAAGATAATTGAATCAAGAACGGTTAGTTCTGAATCAGATGAAAAATTGGTGATCAACGATTACTACAAGGCATAAAATGAGTTTGAGCCCAAAAATATCGATCGTGGGAGGAGGTCCGGGAGACCCGGAGCTTATTACTGTGAAGGCTTTGAAGGCCTTGCAATCAGCGGATGTCATTTTGTACGATGCATTGATTAATACATCTCTACTAGATAACACTCCTCCTAAATCAAAAAAAATATTTGTGGGAAAGCGCGCAGGTAAGGTACATATGCACCAGACTGCCATAGAGGAACTGATGGTCGATCAAGCTTTGAAATATGGTCACGTAGTGAGACTAAAGGGAGGAGATCCATACGTGTTTGGACGTGGTTATGAAGAGTTTCGATCGGCTAAATCTCAAAATGTAGAGGTGGAAGTTATTCCCGGCATCAGCAGTGCCCTGGCTGCACCGGCATCTGTAGAAATACCTGTTACGCTGCGAGGTGTTTCTCAGAGTTTTTGGGTCTTGACAGCTACGGAGATAAACGGAAGTTTTTCATCCGACCTGAAATGGGCAGTCCGTTCGTCTGCAACAATTATCATATTGATGGGGCTGAAAAAACTTCCACAAATTGTCGATGTTTTCATCGAGTTTGGCCTTGAGGAAAAGCCCGTGATGGTTGTGCAAGATGCAACACTTCCCACAGAAAGAAGTGTAAAGTCGACGATCAAAGAGATCGAAAAGGTTGTACTGTCAAACAAATTGCGACCTCCTGCCACAATTATCATAGGCAAGGTAGTCGATGCAGCCGATCTTGTCTCTATTAAATCGCTGCAATACTCATGAAGGCAGAAAACAAAAATTTACTTTATCCCGTCTTTTTTAAGATGGACTCCATCAAGCTACTTATTGTCGGTGGAGGCGAAGTGGCAAAAGAGAAATTAGATTTTTTATTAAAGAGTAGCCCCAATGCCAGAGTCACTGTATTGGCATCAAGAATTTGTGAGGAGATCACTGATATTTTTAATACAACTGATTTTCAAATAAATATAATCCACAAATCTTTTAGCCCGGATGTATTGGATCAATTTGATATGATAATTGCAGCTACAGGCAACAGGTCTGTAAACAAAGACATCTATCGGGCAGCTAAGGAAAAAGGGCGATTAATCAACGTGGCTGACACACCGGATTTATGTGATTTTTACATGGGATCGATAGTAACGAAAGGAAATCTTAAGATTGGGATTTCAACCAATGGAAAATCACCGACTTTTGCCAAACGGTTTAGACAACTACTGGAGGAAGTAATCCCCGATCACGTCGAAGAATTAATACCCAATCTCCATATCATAAGAAACAGACTACAGGGCAATTTTGCCAGGAAGGTAGAATATTTAAATACAATTACGAAAGCATTAGTCGAGGAAGACTCTCAGTAAAAAGGAAGAATCAATGGCATTATCCGCAGTATTAGATACCGTAATGACCGCAAGGGAATTGAGCGATATTTTTCGTCCGCATGACTTTATAGGCCGGTTGAAAAAAATCTATGACTTTTATGATGTCAAAGATGTTTTAGTGACATCATCTTTTGGCACTCGCTCGGCCTTCTTATTGCATTTGATATCGGAAATAAACCCCGATCAGAAAATACACTTTGTTGATACGGGATATCATTTTAAGGAAACGATCGAATACAAGGAGAAGCTCACCAAGGAATTTTCCTTAAATGTGATCGATGTATTTCCAGATGAGTTTCAGCATTCGTTAACGACTGAGGAATCATGGTGGATAGACCATCCAAAAATGTGTTGCACAATAAATAAAATATCTCCTCTTGAGCCCGTCATCGCCAATCACCGACTGTGGATCGCCGGGCTGATGGGATGGCAAACCTCGTTTAGATCGAGATTAGATATTTTTTCGCAGCAGGGTGACATCTTAAAATTTCATCCTTTTATTGACCTGGCGGAAGGGGACTTCTTATTCTACCAGTCAAAAAATAAATTACCCGCTCATCCTCTGCAAGCGCAGGGCTATGGATCGGTGGGTTGTAAGCACTGTACGAAGAAAGGTGAAGGAAGATCTGGAAGATGGCAAAGTTCAGGACAGACTGAGTGTGGCCTTCATCCCAACTACTTCTTAAAAAACCGCCACAAGAAATCATAATAGGTTTTGGACTACATGCCTGATGTGGATTGTTGCGATCATAATCTAATCAACACCCGGCAATGATTTTTCTGAACTCCCAGTACCAGACTGTAACGAACCTGGAATGGGTTCTGATACAGGGCTCAAGCAGAGATCCAAATTTCCACTTTTAAATCAAGGCATAGCCCAAATTAGTATCTTGGGCACAACAAAGTTTGCACAGTATCATGTCGGATCTGCATGTGGTTAAAATCGGAGGGAACGTCCTAAGTGATGCTCAAGTTCTTAGCGGTGTACTCAGTGGTCTTTCATCGCTGGAGGATCCCTTCATTTTGATTCATGGTGGCGGAGAACAAGTAGATCTTTGGCTGCGGCGTCTCGGTGAGAGCTCCAAAAAGATAGATGGCCGAAGGATAACCGACGCCCTCACCCTCGATCTCGCGGTGATGCAGTACGCAGGGCTCCTAAACAAAAACCTTGTCTCAAATTTGCAGAGTCTGGGGGTAAACTCACTGGGAATGTGCGGTGCAGATCTCGGTTGCATTGTGTCAAAAAAAAGAGAACACAAAGAAATTGATTACGGATTTGTGGGAGATATCGTGTATGTCAATAGCAAAGCTTTTGAACTTTTGCTGGAGGCGGGGATTACACCTATTTGCTGTGCCATCACCAGTGATAATAAGGGACAATTACTCAATACAAATGCCGATACTGTGGCAGCAGAAATCGCGATAAGCTTATCTGTTAAATATAGCGTTAAGCTTTGGTATTGTTTTGACAAAAAAGGCGTTCTCCTCGATCTCAATGATGAAAAAAGTACGATTAATCACCTTGTGCATGACCAGTATATTAGGTTGCTGCAAAATGGAAAAATAAAAGACGGCATGAAACCGAAGTTGGAAAATTGTTTTCAGGCCATACAAAATGGGGTGGAAAATATCTTTCTGACTGACCATCTGGGCATTTCAAATTTACCCGAGCATTCCGGCACAAAAATTACCTGGGCATGAGTTTGGAAAAAACCGGAGCCATTGATCTCTTGATGAGACTCATCAAAAAGCCCTCGGTGTCAGGAGAAGAAGGCGAGACCGCCTCTATTATCTTTGAGGATTTAACAGTTCCGGGAGTAAAGACCATCCGAGAAGGAAATAATGTGCTTTCCTGGTATCGAGGTGCTCCAGGAAAACCCTTTATCGTGCTGTGTTCACATCACGATACAGTGAGAGCCAATTCACAATATACCCGCGACCCATTTTGTCCCGAAATCGAAGGTGGGAAATTATTTGGTCTAGGATCTAATGATGCCGGTGGAGCCCTTGTCTCTTTAATGGCAGCCTTTAAACATTTTGTAAGAAATAATATCGAGATAAATCTTTTATTTGTCGCTGTTGCAGAGGAAGAGATTTCTGGTAAGAACGGAATTGAGTCTATCCTGCATTTGGTATCCGAGGTGGACCTGGCTATCATAGGAGAACCTACGAAGATGCAAATGGCAACGTGTGAGAAGGGGCTGATCGTAGTCGATGGTGTTGCTCAGGGAGTACCAGGCCATGCAGCACATGAAAACACTGTAAATCCCATTTTAACAGCATGCGAGGACATACATGCCATCCACTCCGTTGATTTTGCCAAGGTAAGCCCGTACCTGGGAAAGACCAAAGCAAGTGTCACGGTCATACAGGGTGGCCGGGCACATAATCAGGTTCCGGCCAGCTGCACTTTTACCATTGATGTACGGGTAAACGAAATGTACTCGCTCAATGAAGTACTGGAAATTTTACAATCGGTGACAAAAAGCACGCTCACTGCAAGGTCACTGCGACTTAGACCCTCAAAAATCGATAATGGGCACACAATAATAAAAGTAGCGCAATCGCTGTCGATTCCTATTTTTGGCTCGGCTACACTTTCTGATCAGGCTTTGCTTCCTTTTCCATCCGTAAAAATAGGTCCGGGAGATACCTTACGATCACATATTGCAGATGAGTATATCTTTGTAGAGGAAATTAACGACGGCATTGATAAGTACATATCCTTAATCAGCACTTACTGGCAATCGAAATGAAGCTTTGGGAAAAAAATATTGACACAAATAAATTGGTTGAAATTTTCACGGTTGGAAAGGATCGGGAGCTGGATATAGAGTTGGCTCAGTATGATGTTGTAGGGACACTTGCGCACATAGAGATGCTGAAGGAGATAAAATTGTTATCAGGGGAGGAATTTGGGAAATTAAGATCAGAACTCCTTGAGATATTAAAGCAGATAGAATCAAATAATTTTTCGTTATCTGCCGAGGCAGAAGATATTCACTCCCACATCGAATGGCTTCTGACAGATAAATTGGGGGATACTGGAAAAAAAATACATGCGGGCCGATCGCGAAATGATCAAGTCTTGCTCGATCTCCGGCTTAAATTTAGAGACGACATTAAAGAGTTGGTTAATTTACAAGACCATTTATTTTCATTGCTGATCACATTGGCGGATAAAAATCGCGACATTTTAATGCCGGGCTACACCCACTTACAGGCGGCGATGCCATCTTCTTTTGGGCTGTGGTTCTCCGCCTATGCGGAGAATATAATCGATGATCTTCGCATCTATCGAGCAGCTTTAGAAATGATAAATCAAAATCCACTGGGAAGTGGAGCCGGATATGGAAGTTCCTTACCACTGGACCGGAAGCTCACCACTTCTTTACTGGGGTTTCAGGATCTTGCATACAATTCGGTGCATGCTCAGATGGGAAGGGGTAGATCGGAGTTGTTTTTATCCTTTGCCCTTTCGGCTACTGCAAACACACTGGCAAAATTAGCCATGGATGTCTGTTTATACAGCAGTCAGAATTTTGGATTTATCGCACTTGAAGATGCTTTTACTACGGGTTCCAGCATTATGCCACACAAGAAAAATCCGGATGTATTTGAGCTGATCAGAGGAAAGTGTTTAGTTATTGCTCAATTGCCCGGCACTATATCAGGGGCTTTTGGGTATCTGCCGAGTGGCTATCACCGGGATTATCAATTGCTGAAGGAGCAAATCTTTCCCGCGGTAACGCAGATAAAAAATTGCATAAGTATAGCGATCGAAGCCCTCCAAAATATTTCGATATCAGCTGGCATACTAGATGACCCCATGTACTTACCCATTTTTTCTGTAGAACGTGTGAATCAATTGGTCAGCCAGGGTGTACCCTTTAGAGAAGCCTATAAAAGAATTTCTGGTGAAATTGATAAGAATGAAAATGACATTCCAGTTGAGATCAACCACACCCACATCGGTAGCATTGGAAATTTATCCCTTGATAACATTGAGAAAAAGTATCATCAAGTACGGATGGGTTTTGATTTCTCAAAAAGTGAGCAAGCAATAGCTAAATTAACTGGCAATTAGTGGACTTACTCCGAAAAGGTTGCCAAATTAAAATGGCCCTTTTGGCCCTTCCTCCAGGGCCTGCCCTGGAAGACAGAGCAAAGTTAGTCATGCAGTGCCCGTCTTGCTTTACTCCTTATATCTAAATCCAGAAAAAAAATATATTAAAATTCCCTCAAAAAATAATGCAACTGTTTACCGGTGATTTATTGCTACAACTACTTTTCCCTTTGTTTTTCCAGACTGAAATAATTTAAGGCCTTTTGGTAATTCATTAAAAGTAAACCGGTGACCTATATAGGGTTTGCCAATATCGTGACGATCTATCTCCTTGAGTATAGCATGCATTTTTTCCACTTTTTCATAAAGCCAGATCAAATTAAAACCGAGTAGTGAGATATTTCGATTCGGAAGCATCAATGGGTCGACTTTCGGTCTTTTTAGGTATTTCCATGCCAGCTTTAGATAGTTAGGTCGATTTCCGGTACTGGCAAACTGTGCTGAACCGTATACAACCATTCTACCTTCCGGAGCCAGCAGTATCAATCCCTTTTTTAAAATTTCACCTCCGATGCACTCCATTATCAAATCAAGCGGCCTGCCATCGAGGGCATTTCTCACTTTATTGACAAACTGCCTGTCGCGCACCATCGCAGCATCATAGCCCTCTTTCAACATGAATTCAACCTTGGCATGTGATCCCGTAGTACCTACAGTATAAGCCCCTGCCGATTTGGCTAGACGGTTGGCAAAGATGCCAACGCCACCGGCACCGCTGTGTATTAAGACAGCCGAATCTTCTCTTAAATCTCCGAGAATAAACAAAGCATAGTAAGCAGTCATCGCCTGGACCAAAAATGCCGCACCCTCAGCAAAATCCCAGTCTGGTGGCAGGGCCACCACATAGCGATGATCAATATTGATCGCTGTGCTATACGCACCAAATCTGGTAATTCCCATGATCTTGTCACCTGCAGAAAAATCCTCAACTTCATCCCCCACTTTGGATATGATTCCAGAATACTCCAGGCCTGGAGTAAATGCCCCCTTGGGAGTTGCGCTATAAAGTCCCCATATCGCAAAAAGATCAGCGAAATTTAGACCAATGGCTTTGATTTCGACCTGTACCTGGTGAGCCTCAGGATCTTTTAGACTCTCCGCTCGAGTCTTGAGGTTTGCGATACTACCCGCTCTTAGTTCGTATGCAGTTTTCTTATTGATCACTCTATTTTTCTCTGTGATTCTGTGCCTCTTTACCTCCGTCCGTGTTCATTCCTGTGCGAGTGCAGTAGCGACTTTCTTTCTATTTCCAGGCTTGCCAATCCCTACACTTCGTTCCAGGCTTGGGAATCCCTACTTTCTCATTTTTCAATCACCAAGGCGCATGCAGCGATCCCTCTCTATTTCCCAGTGCCTCTGGTTCATTCCTGTGCGAGTGCAGCAGCGACCTTCTTCCCATTTCCAGGCTTGCCAGTCCCTACACTTCGTTCCAGGCTTGGGAATCCCAACTTAATCATTTCTCAATCACCAAGGAGCGCACAAGCGATCCCTATCTGTGTCTCTCTACCTCCGTGTTCATTCCTGTGCCGGTGCAGCAGCGACTTTCTTCCTACTTCCGGGCTTGGGAAACCCTACTTACTCAGATGAATTGCTTAATTGAGCTCTTCTATCAATTCGGCAACTTGCTTGCTCAATTGAGTCTCCGAAGTATCTTTCTCAAAATTAACAGATACGCGCATTGCTCTAAGACCCGCGGCGCCCTGTAATTCTTCAAGTTCTACAAATTCGACTTCTGGTTTGATATATTCCTTGCTTATCAAATATTGTAAGTATTCCTGGTACTCTCTCCTTTCATCTTCTGAAGAATAAACAATAGCAATCTTACCCGGCATGGTCAATCGCTCTTTCTTACCTCGCAAACTGGCCTTATCTATTCTCTTTTTAATTATTTCATATCGAGCATTATAGGCACCATCCACATCGAATTGCTTTTCGTCGAATCTAAACTTAATGTCCAGACTCTTATTTTGGACGAGAATGAGAGATGCCACTTTCAGAGGTACCTTAAAATTAGATTCTTCATCGTGTAAAAGATTCTCGATCTCACAAGTCATAATAAGCTGCCAAAGACGCAGATTCTTCAGATACATCTCATGAAATCCTTGATTTTCCACTAATGAGTCACCGATATACATGTTGTATTCAACACCATCGGTTTTGTATTTTTCAAAATAATGTGGAAACATTTTCTGAGCCGCCAGTTGAGAATTTTCAATATAGGTAGAGACTAATTCATTTATTAAATTGACAGTCTCTTCATAATCTCGACGCCCCTCGTAGACCATATTTATTTTTGGATCTATTCTCGAGAAGTAAGCCTCTATTTCAGTAGTAGCGATCTCGCGAGATTTCAAGTGATCAAAAAGTGCTTCGACCTCAAATTTTAAAAAATCAAGTGTTGCCGTTTCATCACCCGCATTTAATCTTTTTTGTATGCTCTTCTCTCGATCATGGATTGCACTTATTAACTGCTGGTACAAGATGAGATTCTCCTCCTCCAGGGCGGCATCCAGTACATCCCTCCCCAGCTTTAATTGGGTGAGTAGATCTTGCTGTATGCCGCGATCGCGATAGGTCGAAGATCCCCGAATGTCTGTCTGACCAAAAAGTGGATGAACTTCCTCAAACACAATTTCCTCCATTTCAACCTCCGACTTTGGTCTGCCACTTTCATAAACCCTGGCTGCTGCCTCCATAAACCTCCATTCCACGGCAGGATGTATTGCTGTACACTTTTCCTTTATGATGGCTTCGAGGTTAGTCATATAGTCATCTACCGTGCGATGCAGCGCAGCAGAAAACAATGGGACGACCTCTTCTATTCTCTCTGTCACCGTTGAATTCAACACATAGGGTTGTCCGGAACCCAACTCAAGAAAACCTATAACCTTGTCCTGATAGACCAGTGGATTTACAGCATAACTTTTGATTCCATGACTACAAACCGATTTTAGAAACTGACTTTGACTAGTATCAATATCTTCAAAATTTGATATGACGAGAGGTTCTCTAAGTTTTAGTAAATGGTGTTCTGAATGGTCGCAAAATAGATTTTGCCTTTCAATTGTCTTCTCACCCGCCAACAAGATCGATTGGCAGACTTTTTCACCCAATGTGCGAATACGCTTCCCTTGAATCATGGATAGTCCAAGTTTCAGGTCTCTAATGGAAAGTAGTTTTCGCAATGAGATCTCAAGATCTCTCAATTTCTCCTCATTGCGTAATGCATCCTGATCGATGAGATTTAACTTAAGATCGCTGAGTGCATCATCTGCGGTAATGTCGAAAATGGTGAGTAACCCAAATCCATGCATTTCAAAGGAATCCGGAGGGATCAAGGTCCTCCATTTTTCTACATCGTGTACATTATCAAGCAGGGACTGGATCTGTTCTTCTGTCAGGTCAGGAGACCGGTCTGTCTTTCTTAGCTCCGTAAAATCGGCGTTGAAAAACCCTCGATAGGCTCGATAAATACCGCTACTTTCATCCCAAAGGTCAAAAATCATTGGGCGCGATATATTAACTTTTGCTCCATATACTACTTTCAGGATGAATGCGGCAGTCACATAGTACTGATCATCCAGATTTCGAAATTCGATTTTTGCTTCTTCCCCGGCATTTTTAATAATATTGGCAAAACGCTCTGTCTCAGAAAACAGGACGTTAGCAAAAGGAAGTGTAGCAGCTTTAATCTCATTGAGCTGGAGTGCCTTTGGGAAAAAACAAGAAAGTAGCAAGTCAATTTCGTTCTTGTACTCCTCCAATATTTCTACATCGGAAAAAGGTTCTCTAAGTTGTGTATGGGGCTCTAACCTTTTCAAAATGTATTCCGCTCTGACCCGTTCAGCACCGTCTCCCTCCTTTGCCATGGATTCCCAAAACTCGAATACTTTGCCAAAATTGATTAGACTCTTAAAAGGTAAAGATTGGTCCAATGTAGTCTTGTCCTTCATATCGCCGGTTATTTGTAGTGAGATAACGCTAAAACAGCTCGTATGTTTATCTCAGAGAGGTAAAAGATGAATGGAGTCCTGAGGATGAAGGAATACTTAACCACTATTCAAAAAAGCGCTATTGCCGTCCAGAGCATTACTCACGTTGTCATTTGCTGCTTTAAAACAACTTCCTGTATTACACCGATAATAGGTGGCATCCCAGGCTCATTTAGAAAACTTCTCTTCGTGGCTAAATAGTCTCATACGACCATCACAGACAAAGGAGGAACTGAGTAATGGCGTTCTTCTCCTCCTTTGAAAGCTTGAGTCCGAGTACTAAATTGAAAAACTCAACGGTATCATCCAGAGTCGGCAAGCGATCATCGTGCAAATAAGGGGGTGAGTCTTTGATCCCTCTCAAGGGAAAGTTTTTTATTGGTCCCTCAGGCCGGCCAATATAAAATCTCTCAACCTGCAAGTCATACATCTGATCATCGACAAATGACGGTCCATAATGACAATTGCCACATTTAGCTTTCCCCCAAAAAAGCCTTTCTCCCTCGAGTTCCTGTGGAGTTGCCAAAGCAGGGATAAGTCTTCCCATGGGATCCAGTTTGGGAGCTGGAGGAAAATCGATCATTGCATTAAAATCACCCATACGATTGGCAACAGACTTTTGATGAGCTCTAGGTCCTATATGCTGCATCATACCTGGATCACCATCAAAATACTCCTCGATCTCCGCAAAATGATCCATACTCCTAATCGAACGCTTCGAGGCCAATTGCATCAGATTGTAATTTCCCCGCATCGAGGGAGTTCCTACCCGAAGGCGAGCTAAATGGGGTCGGCTGTCAGGGGCCAGCTCGAATGCCCCGTTTGTGTGTCCGTTTACGTGGCAGGCAAAACACGATACTCCGGCACTGGGTTCTTCCGTCACTCTATGTGTGGTGTGATTAAACCATGTGGTCGCGGTAGGCCTCAGCAATTCTTTAAGACCCTCCATTTGTTCAGGAGTAAGTAGACCATCAAAGATCTCATAGTAGTTGCCCAATGTAACCTCTCTCCCATCTGTCACATCACCCATTTCTTTGTGGTTTGTCAAAAACATTGGAGGCGGAAATTCAGGTAAGTATTCATCGGGATAATCGTGATCTACATCGATGCGAATGTGTTCGGGATGCGCCCTGTTCCACATTTCGGGGAATACCATATGGGCAGTAGATGCCAGGGGATGCACCAGTGGTTTGAAGGGAAAAAGATCACGCCTCTTTATTTCCTCGGCAGCTAACTCAGCTAGCGCTTCAAACGAATCGATACCGGCGGGTAATTTTGAGATTGGCCCTTTCATGATTTTCTTCCGACCTCCAGACATGAATTTCCCAGAATAAGAATCGCCATTGAAATCATATCGCTTGGCCATATACGCCCTTACATCTTCCATCAGTCGAGGTTTCTGCCGTTCATGAAAAGACAGCCACTCGCTCCAGCTCATAGGTAAATTTGGATTCATAAACGAACTCCCCGTTCTACCGGCGTATTTCCAGAGATCAAAAGGTGTTCTCTCTCCATCCTTTATTTTGGGATAAGGTAGCAGAGAATCTACATGATTCGATCCCAGATTGTAGTCCGGCTCGACATAATCATCAACTACAGCACCAGGTGATTGGAGCATGTGAAGCCCAATATTGTCAGCGATCTGAAATCCAACTAACAGTAAGCATCCTAGCAGAAATGTTGTGACGAATCTCTTTTTCATGTTTTAGATCATTTAATTATGAGTGTGCATAGCTATCAGAAAATAAATGTAGGGATCTGCAACTCGACATAAAACATGATTTTTCAATTTATATCTTGACCAATTCTAAGTATTGCTCATCTGTCATTGCCAGGTCATTGTTTCCCTCGACGGGAAATTCGAACCGTTTTATTTGCGGTGTTGATCCTATTGGATTTTTACCGGTACTCTTCGCAATTGCATTCTTTCCAGACTGATAGTGTGAACCCAAAATGTATTTCTGGAGCCACTTTGCAGCTTCTCACATCTCACTAGAGAAGCTATGTTTGTAGTCCACCTGGGAACTCCTGCATCTACAAATCAATACAATAAGCAAATAAAAAAAAGGTGAGCAATTTGCCCACCTTTCTCTTTTACTTCTCAATCATCCCTATTGAATGAGCACCATTTTTTTGATTGCTGTCTGGTCCTCTGTTCTGAGTTTATAATAATAGACTCCAGAGGATGGAAGATCCGAAACAGCAATTTCCCATTCATTGTATCCCTTGGCAAGATCAGCGTTAAAGCTCCTTATCATCTTTCCGTTTATATCAAACACCTCAAGAGATGTATGGGATGACTCCGGGATAGTAAAACCTACTATCGTTGTGGATTTCCACGGATTTGGTCTGTTTTGGTATAATGCAAATCCAGCTGATTCTTCACTGGTCGTAAATCTCAAGTTGACATCTGACTCAAGCCCGTCGCTTAGATAAACTTCGGCCTGGGTCACTTTACTGGTGATTGCTATGCTGTTGCTCAAGTCGAGATTCTCCTTTCCTATCACCTCTAAAGCAAACAATTCCTGGCCTTCTTCAATCCTTACATTTTGACCATCTTCGGGATTCCAGGAAATCGTGATCCATCCCTTGTCCTGGCTGGAAATATTGACATGCTCCCCGCTAAGGTTTAGTTTTCCGGTTTCCAGGATCCCATTGATCTCAATTCTGTCAGGATCGAATTCAACGGTAAACTGCAAGCCGGAAATTTCGCGATCTTCAGAGGAAGCAAAGCTGAGTACATTACCTTTCAAGTTTGATGGAAGCTCCATCGTAAATGCTTCAGAAGACCTTCCGGCCCTTAACGCCGGATTTGTTGTGCCATTCACATCACCTATCTTGACACCGATGAAGTCAGCTCTCATCTCGTCAAGCATTTCATAAATGTGATAGAATGACCGGTTGCTTTCCTTCTCATAAAACCGCCAACTATCACTTTCTGGAAGCTTGTCAATCATACCTAAGATGAGCTTCCTCAAAGTAACCAAATCGAGGGCTGATACTTTCCCATCATCATTGGCATCAGCAGCTTCCTCTTTGTACCAGCTATCCAGTGGAGCCTTACCCAGGATATCCTTTTGAATCAAAATCAAATCACTGGTAGCAACTCCATTGAGGGGATCTGTATTCTTTTGCGGTCTTACGTATGCTTCTACTCCCTTTGTCACGTCAATAGCAAATTGACCACTAACGTCTTCGGCCTCCCATAGAGCCACGCCACTATTACCTTCCACCATGACTCTAACCTGTTCTATTTCCTCTCCGTGTTCGGTAATTACTTCTCCTACCAGCATCCCAGATTCAGTAGCTACAGATCCGCATGCAGATGCATTATTCTGAACAAGAACAAGCACGGTACAGTAGTCCCAGGTACCACTTTGATCGATCACATACATTCGCAATTCCTTTGTTCCCTGATCAGCACAGCCCAGCGTAATACTCGTAGCATCAGCATCAGGCAGAGCAGCTTCGCCCTCGCCGTTATCTATCCGGAAAGTCAGCGATTCATCACTACTTCCACAAGCCGCCTGACTACTTGCATCAAATTCGTTTGCCCAAATAACAGCCATGGCAGTATCAACAACACCGTCGTCGTCAGAATCCATTGGGGTGAGATCTACAGTCAAGCTCGTAATACATACTGGAGTAGGCTTCTTGT
This sequence comes from Saprospiraceae bacterium, assembly GCA_965222645.1. GTDB lineage: Bacteria > Bacteroidota > Bacteroidia > Chitinophagales > Saprospiraceae > JABDMH01. The sequence goes on from OZ244968.1 coordinate 581,848, forward strand.
TTGCATCGATCACAAAAGGTACATCGCACAAGCTCTCATTTTGGCAACCATCCGTCACGATCACCTTTAGTTTATAACTACCTGCCGGCAGGGCATCAACGGAAACGCCAAATCCATCTACTTTGCCAGTATTCAATTCTCCATTATCACTGCCTACGATCTCATCCGTCTTAGTATTTATCACACTCCAATGGTAATCCAACAATCCGCATTCATCGACTACAGCCACATGGGTATTGAAATTATATTCACAGCCCGCTGCAGTGATTACTGCAGGGATACTGTCAATAATACATTCCGGAGGAGTCTGATCAACAACAAGTATCTTTTGTCTATATCTCAAGTATTTACCTTCATATCTAGGATTCGTCCACCATTTTTCCTCGATTGGCTCACCGCCGAGGGCGCACCAGTCACCGAGATACCAGGTACGAATTATTTTATAACAACCCTCGTCACCGCCTACAATTCTGAATACTTTATCTGAATGTGCAATTCCTACAAGTCTGCAGTCATTGTCAAAGAGGTACTCGGCTGCTCCCAGATTATCCGGGCTTAAAACGCCGCCCACATTACCCCCGGGGGTATACTCAATCCCACAAGTATTGACAACGGTATCCCTTGGCAGATCAAACATGGGTCTTGATATTTCACAATCATTTGTCACCCAAATAGTCTGTGTCCGTTTGATCGTATCAGCAACGTGTCCTGACGGACCAGTACTGCACTGGCCAACAAATTTGAATACCCGTTTGATATAGCCATTGCCACACGCGTCGAGGTTTACCCACGGTTTTTCCTCAATCATGACGAGTCCGCAATTGTCCTCTATCAGACCATTGAATCTTACCATTGAATCGAGTTTATACTCAGACTCATGCTGATAATAGGTTACCCACTGGTATCCCAAATGCTCGTCATAGACCAAGCTGTCATATTCATTTGTTTCAAACTCGCAATTGTAAGTGTACAAAGGAAAGGATGTTCTATCCGGTGCATCTCCATAGGAGTGCCTCACTACGTCATACGTACCCAATGAAGCCTGAATACCTTCAAAATTGCCGGCGAGCGCATCATTGACATCTTCTGCGTAGTACTTCTTATAGGTACTGCAATTGATACTTCCGTCTGCTAGCTCATGGATAATCTTGGGGGGACTCTTGTCCTCTACTGTAACAGTCGTCCAGCAAGTGCTCCAGTTGCACCAGTAGTCCATCGCTAAAACCTCAACCGTCACATCCTGACAGGCATCTTCGCAGCAGAACGGAACAGCGTCACTCCAGCCACCACCGATTTGCGCTCCCAGATCAAAAAGTGCTTTTCGCACATCCAGTAGATTGTTTGCAAACAGATACCGGCCTGCATCGAAGGAAAGATTACTGGCAAGTGTATCTGCAGATACAAGGAGATCTAAATCCAAACAGCTGTATACCGTGTTTGCGTAAGTGGCATACTGATCTCCGATAAAATAGCTAAACAGTTCGTCGAAGTAAGCATCATCCACTTCATATGGATGCTCAACACATTCAAGTGTAGCATACTTCGCGAGATCGTAAAACCAACCACTTAATACCGGATATGCACACAAACTTCCATCTTCGCATAACCATTCCACCGCCCTGGCATAATGCGCCTCCACAGGGTTATGGATTTTATCGTCATCAAGGGTGGCATGCCATATCAGGTCATGATGCTCAGTCTCATAAAGTGTGTCGATGTTATCACAAAGATCCACCCCACATGCCGTTGCCCAATCTGTACGCCTTGCCAGCAACATGGAGATACCACAATTATCGCTACTCCCCTCGTCAAAGGATTCTGCGTGAACCCACTCAATGGAGTCAGAAACTGTAACATTCAGTCCTTTGTCACAGATCGTCACTGGTCTCACATTATCCACAACAATTAGAGGCAGGCTATCAACCTGGGTGCTGTTGTGGCATCCATCCAATACTTCGTATGTCACATAAGCACTTGCGCTCAGACCATTGTTGGATATTTCAGCGACAGGAATCTTAAACTCTTTGTGACTTTCATAGTATCCTGTTTCGCTGTTATACTCCAGTACAGCTGTACCGTATCCATGGATCATTGCCTTAACCTGCTTCACATCAGAGCAAGTATCTTCTACCATAATCTTGGGGACATAAACTTCTCCAGCACATTCATGTGATGTAGCTGGTATGGGCTGGTAAAATGCAGCAGTATCATACCTTATTATTGTGGGCCCGATTGTATCCATGATCATAAGCCACTGGGCGCAACTATCAAAGGTGCCCAGACAACTGTTTTTCACAAACCATTCTCGCTTGATCAGCATCGGACATTCTGACTCAAATTCCGTGTCTTTATAAGTCACCAATATATCGCAGAGAGCCGGAGGCTGTGGCCAGAGCGGTACACCACCAACAGTTGGAGCACCTGTTTCAGAAGGTGAAGGATGTCCTTCCTCATCTTTTAGGTAAGGTGTGTGACAATAAAGTGTATCTCTCTCTGGTGGACACATGAACAAATCAAAATTCAATGCCCTGATACCAATTGTATCCATGCAGAAATAATCCTCCTTATCATAAGTGACCTTACTTGTACGCACGATTTGTTTTACGACCGGGCTAAGGTTTCCGTCCGTGTAATTGGACATGCACATCTGCGTACCATCCAGGGCGAAATTCAGCAATAAGCCATCTGATCCATTTCCACTGTTGTCGATTGCACCATCCTGTCCCGTATTGTCCATGCAAGGAACTCCGTTTTCGAAGCTGTAGGTTGCGACGAGACCTTCGGATGGTCCTACACCTGCACTGAGGTTGCAGGAAATCTGTTCTTGTGTTCTCGCGTAGTTCCAAATGCGTACCTCATCCATACATCCATCAAAAAATCGCTGAGCTCCAAATGGAAAGGCTCCCAATGAGGCGTTCGGAACATCGGTCTCCACGTGAGGATATGCTGGGTCAAGTAAGGTCTCAATGAATTCTCCGTTTGCGAAGATGTGTGTACCATCTTCGTCCTGCACTAGGGCAACGTGCGTCCAGACATTAAGTGGAGCCAGAAATGTAGATGAAATAAGGGCACCAGACTGACCTAAATGGATCGTTGCCAGATAACCAGTAGCATCCAGGGATAGAACCACTCCGTCATTAAGGTTCTGTTCTTCGGCAAATAAAGCGGCTCCGTAAGAACCTGGAGTATAAGCATCTGGTTTAATCCACATTTCGACGGTGTATTCTGATGCGACACCCTCGTCTACAAAATTCAAATCATCCAGGCTTACCCAGTCATCCAAGCCATCAAAATTGAGTGCCACTCCCCGATCTGAAGTATCTTGACAATCACCTAACAACAAGTTATAGTCAATAACTTCTCCCACCACCGTGTCCTGACAATTGAATACAAATCTGCAACCCTCAAAGGGATCATACTTCTCGGGATCAATGGCAAAGGAATCCTTGCAAGACAAATCACTGATCAATCCGGGAAGAACAGTAGGCACACCCGTATAAAACGTAATCGTCACAGAATCTTGCGGCTGGGCACATGGATCATCAAGCACCTCCAAGTATAACTTGATGTGTCCACTTTCAACGTCCGCAGAATCAGGACAATATAACCTTGCATCTGCGAAATCAGGACCATCAGTAAATGTACCGTTTCCAGTTGAATCTCTCCATACTGCTGTCACCGCGCCTGAATTACCAGGTGTAAAAGAAGACCCGATAAGAGTCAGGTCAACACATGTATATCCACACGAAAAGAGATCCTCACCTGCGTCAACGCTGGCAGATTCTCCTTCCAAGATCTCTATCGTTCCCATGATCATGCACTGTCCAACAGATCCCATAAAGTAAACTGTGGACGGGAAACTGGCAGGGGTATATGCCGATGGATTGGCAATCTGATCTGATTTATCGATATCCCTGAAAAATGTTGGATTACTTACCGAACTCCCCTGGTCTGTCAACACCTGATTTAGGTCCACGGAAACGGTCGCACAAGTCGTCACCTGATAAGCCGGACTCCCGGCAGCTTGGGGATCTACAGGACTCAGTGTGACCTGTGCCAACGCATAACAGTTGGGATCTCCCTGCACACTTACCATGGCCCAAATCACTAAATCAGTACCAGTACATACGCTGATAGAAGTGCCAACAATCGGAGTAATGGGAGCACCTGTCACTGGATCTATATCTGCAAACAGGGAAACGATATGACTTGGCTCCACTTTCACACAATTTTCAATATCAGCCAGATCAAAAACTGCACAATTTGCTGCAGCTGCATCAATGCAAGCATACAACGTACAATCATTGGCATCAGGTCCAAGAAATGCAAAGTCCACACTGTGATCATTAAATCCCAATGGACCTGAAGTAAACATGTAGGTGCTAAAACCCGGAAACATTGTGAGATCACCATCTGAGTCTAACTCGTCATCACCTCCCTGATCTGGATCGGGTGCTTCTCCAGTATATCCCAGGGATTGCAGTTTCGTCAAATCAATCCTGATCATGTATTCATGATTGGGCATAATATTGCTAAAGACAAACTCACCGCCGTTGGCGGTTGTTACCATCTCAACAATGGCATTGCTGTTTTCCTTATCATGCAGGGTAAGCATGACACCATCAATCCCAAATTCCTGTGGATCCTGGATACCATTGCCGTTGCCATCGCACCAGACGTAATTCCCAACCTCTCCACCTATGAGTTCAGCTGCAAATTCGATATCTCCCAGGCCATTTGCTTTTCCCTGTATGTATTGATCTACGAACAGATATGCTCGCTCTTTTGCTCCATTGGAAGTATTGTAAACTTGAATGCCCTGTGTATATACTCCTGAGTAATCAAAACCCTGAACACCTTGAGTGGCAATCGGATTAAAAACGGTATTTACTACTTGATTGGATCCCGGTAAGATTCCGTTTCCTCCCGTCGAAATCTCTCCATGGTGAGCGGAGGAAGCCACAAAGTGATCATCAAAGAAAAATTCGCCTTCAAAGCTCGGACCATCGTCTTTTCTAAAAGCAGTTCCAGGATCAAAATTTTCACTTTCCAAAACAGCCTGTCCACCAACATCAAAGCTCCGCAAGAGATCACCGGCGCCGTAATTTGAGATCAGGGTTTGACTTTCTAACACTGGAGGATAATTATCATGCCCCATTTGATGACCCCATCGATCCATCAGTCCAATGACCATACCTCCGTCATCCGTGAAGTTTATGTCGGAGATGAGAGGTTGTGGATAAGCCACCAGTAATCGCTGTTGTTGTGACAATTGATCTCTCAGCTCGATATATGTATCATCCCAATTACTTACCCATGCCTGCCATTCCGCAGCACGGTCCGGCTGCGGATTAGGTAAATGAGCATTGGAAGCTCTTTCCCTGGGATAAGCCAATGGGAAAGACAGAACTTCTGTGAATCCGCCTCCCATATTATCAGGATCGAAACGCAGCACAAAACCAAATAAGTGAGATCGTGATTTCGAAGTTGAACCATCAGACACTAGTCCCAGATATCCAAATCCCTCATGAAAAGTCAGTCCCCAGGGGCGGAGAACACCAGACTCCATGATACTTTCACCCGTCACCTCAATGCCCGCAACCAATGCTTCCGTCACTTTGGCTCCCTGCTTGGCCACAAACTCGATATCCAGCATACCATCAGTGGGCAGCACTGTAAATGTCATGGTAGTGGCCTTCTTTGCTCCTCCTGCGTGCTTTACAATATCAAATGATCCCGCTTTCACTTCTCCTTCTGCCATGATATCGAACAGACGATCTCCTTCGCTGTAGTTGTTAGGCTCCGCGAAGTGTAAGGTCACCTCATATTCTTCAGTCGTAGGGACCGGGATGTTATAACTAAAAGTACCTTTTCGGAATGTCTTGTAGAGGGGCTCATCCGATGTCTTTTCTTCTTTATTCATCAGATTCTCGGCACGAAGGGATGCGACATACGAAGAAGTACCCCCGCTGGAGTACTTGTTTTTGTCCCATGCAACACGATTGGGATCTGTAAAGGGTTCCGATCCCGTTTGATTCAGATTTCCCCCTGTATTGATGCACATGGAATAGCGATAATTGAGATTGGGCAAGCCACTCATCGTAAACAACGGATAATGCTTGACTGTCTGAGTCCCGGGCACTATATTTTCCCCGGATACATCCAAGGCGACCAGAGACTTCTGATTCAGATTAACCATCCACAACGTCCTCTCATCTTCCTCCAGGTCAATATCTCCAAAGCCTACCGCACCCACTTTGTCAAACGCGTCCATATCGTAAGAAGCAAAATTGGTCGTAGTCAAAGCATAAGGTTCACCGGAAGTAATATCTCCCTCAGCCTTGTCTCTGAGTACATCTCCGAGATCAATGGCAGGACCCTCAGATGGTACGATGCCCTGCAGATTGAAGTTTGAGATTGCAGCATCATTCCCATAGTCGATCATATAGACTCCACCCATTCCTTCCGGACCAAGACCAACATGTCTTTTCAGTAACGTCGAAGCAAAGGCGCGCTCAGTAGTATTCTGATAGGCGACTCCCCAGGTAGAACCGATCTCTTGAATCTCAGCATCTTTGACCGGATCGGCTGCTTGTCCTCCCTTAGACTTTGCGATACCATCTACCTCATAAGGGAAAGAAACAAATGCAGGTCCTTTTCTTCCATCAATTACTCCACCCTCATAACAGGGAATCATAACTCGAGCATCCTTAGGACTCTGATTAGGGCCAGTGCTGACAGCAACATTAGCTGACTCTCCATTTACCAGGAAAAATACGGAAGTCGGTCCGGCTACGCCCTGTTGATACTTATCGTTGTAACCAGTAACCTGTATCCTTAATCTGCTTGTCACTAGTTCCTCGGGTAGGAAAAATGACCCGGCACCATCATCTAGCAGTGGGAAAGTATTACCGCCTGCATCAGTCGCAGACACGACAAGTCCTGTGATCAACTCTTCATTGCCGTCCTGGACTCCATTGTTGTTGGCATCGTGGAAAGTAAAAACGTTGACTTGAGCGATCAAGCCTATTGGCATTAGGAGTAAACAGATTGAGGCAAACCTCCACAGGCTGCCTGGAGCAATTATCGTCATGGTGTATAGTTTTGGCCTAACTTAGCTCTAAATTCTTATCAATCAGCTAATTAAACTTATAAAAACTAAATATATCAAATAATAAATTATACAATCAAAGAAAGCAAAATTCTGAACATTATCTTAATCTTTTTCGGACAATATTTCCGACAAGACTTCAAATCAATTACTTTCACTTTTTCAAGTCAAATAACAACGGTCCTTAACATATAATGACCTCAAAGATAGGAAGAATACACATCATGCAAAGACTTATATGTTAAAATATTATATACACTCAGCCAATTATTGATTTGCAAAAAACTCATTCTGCCCGGGTCAGAGCAAAATTCGAATTTTGATTTTCTCGAAATCGCTCTTAACTTGGTTTATCTAGTATTCGTTCTATCATGAAATCAAGCTCTTGCCAAAAAGGAATTCTATTTGGACTCCTGATGACCCTCTCCTTCCATCTTTTCTCTCAGGACAGCATTTACAGTAGGATCGGTGAAATAGCCATCATCGACCAAAAAGTGATGATGCCTATGCGTGACGGTGTTCGCCTTTGTACGGATATTTACCGGCCTAAAACAAATGAAAAGGTCCCAATTATCTTTTCTCGCACGCCCTATAATTTTAATTCCTGGGGAGATGGAGAAATGAAAACAAGAACAATGCAGAGAGCGCTTGAGGCAGTGGAAAATGGATATGCTTACGTGGTGCAAAACGAACGGGGACGATATTTTTCGGAGGGCGAATGGGATATTCTCGGTACTCCTCTAACTGACGGATACGACGCCTTTACCTGGATGAAAAATCAGCAGTGGTCCAATGGTAAAATAGGAACACTTGGCTGCTCTTCGACAGCTGAGTGGCAAATGGCCGTTGCAGCCCTGGATCATCCTGCCCATGCTGCAATGGTTCCCATGGGCTATGGTGCCGGCGTGGGTCGCGTGGGAGAGTACCATGAACAAGGAAACTGGTACAGGGGTGGTGCCCACCAGCTATTGTTTACATCATGGCTTTACGGAGTAGAGCACGATAAATTTAAGCCCCGGATACCTCCGGGTGCCACTCAAAAAGACCTCTTGCGGATTCAACGATTTTATGATCTCGCACCTGAAAATCCTCCTGTGGATATGTCAACATCACTGAGTCATCTTCCCATTATGGATATCCTTAAGAACGCTGGTGGGAAGAAGGAGATTTTTGATAAAATGATCAATCGGAGGCCTAATGATGCCGCCTGGTATGAAGGAGGGTTGTACCACGATGATATGCCCTTTGGTGTGCCCAGTTTTTGGTTTGTCTCGTGGTATGATGTTTCAACAAGTCCTAACATTGCCCTCTTCAACCATGTGAGAGAACATGGAGTGGATCGGGAGGTGCGCGAGAATCAGTACCTGGTCATAGCTCCCACCTTGCACTGTGGGTATATGCGCGCAAGCGAAAACACGGTAGTAGGTGAGCGGAGCATGGGTGACGCAAGACTGAACTATTCGGAGATGATCTACAAGTGGTTTGATAAATGGCTTAAAGGGGATGACAATCAATTCCTAAATGATCTTCCCAAGGTCCAATATTTTACTATGGGAAAGAACAGATGGCAACAAGCAGATCAATGGCCGCCACAAAATGTGGAGATGACCACCTTTTATCTCGCTAGCGAAGGTAGTGCCAATACGCGAATGGGAGATGGTATGCTCAGCGGTGACATACCCAAAGATGACACATATGATAGCTTTACCTATAATCCTCATGATCCCGTTCCATCCTATGGTGGAAACGTATGTTGCACCGGAAATGCTATCAAGGGAGGTGCATTTGACCAACGCGAAATGGAGATGCGGGAAGATATCCTGGTCTACACCAGTGAAGCTCTGGAAGAAGGTCTGGAGGTGAGTGGTTTTATTGAAAGCACCCTGTTTGTATCCTCAGATGCAAAAGACACTGATTTTACGTTAAAACTAATCGATGTTTATCCGGACGGCACTGCTTACAACCTCGATGAGACAATACAGCGTGCGCGATATCGAGAGGGATACAACAAGGAGGTATTTATGGAAAAAGATAAAGTTTACAAGCTCGAATTGACACCTCTATCGACGAGCAATTATTTCAAGAAAGGGCATAAAATTCGCATCGAAATTTCGAGCAGTAATTTTCCAAGATTTGCACGAAACTTGAATACGGGCGGGAATAATTATGACGAAAAAAAGGGAATTATTGCACATAACAAAATACATCATTCAAAAGAATTTCCATCACAAATAAGACTGCCAATAATAAATGAGCAATTGGAATTTGCAAGTCGGAAGGATTACATGGACGACACCAAATCCATTGACAATATCGTGGATGCGCTCTATGCTGTGATTTCCGGGGACAAGGGAGAAAAAAGAGATTGGAATCGATTTAAAAATCTATTTGTAGACGAAGCCCGGCTTATTCCGACCAGAAAGAATAAAGGGGAAATCACACATAGTGTATTGTCACCAGAAGAATACATAAAACGGTCTGGTGAGTATCTGGTGAAAAACGGATTTATTGAAAAAGAGGTGAGCAGAAAAAAAGAAGAGTACGGCTCGCTTGCACATGTATTTAGCACTTATGAATCTTTTCGATCAACATCTGACGAACAACCCTTTGCACGTGGCATAAATAGCATTCAACTCAAACATGACGGGAAACGATGGTGGGTCGTAAATATCTATTGGCTGGGAGAAACGGAGGAAAACCCCCTTCCTCCTAAATACCTCGGCAAGGATTGATTCTGTAATCCTACGGAGTGCAATATTTACAAATTCTCAATAAAAAAAAGCCTCCACTAGAATTTTGTGGAAGCCTTTATTGAGTAATCAAATGGTAGTTCTTTATTACCAGTTTCTTGACTATTTCAAAAGAATCATTTTCTTGGTTATCTTTTCTTTTTCAGTGACAAATTCGTAGACATAAATTCCCGGTCCACCTAATTGAATTCTACTTACATTTATTTTGTGATTGCCCTTTTCATAAAGTTTTTTACCATCTACAAACACACGACCAGAGAGGTCGTATATTTTAAGCATTCCAGTCACGTTCTTACCTACATCTATATTTATCACTGTGTTTTCGGAAAACGGATTAGGAGCATTCTGGCTTACTTTCACAACAGATAATTCATCGTTCCTTTGTACAATTCCAATCTTCCGAATTTTGTTTACTGTACAATAAACCTCGCTCTCCAACCTCGCATCATCGATTCCTATCAGGTCTGAAATCCGACCAAAGCCTTTTGCCGAAAAAATGACTTTCAAACTTACTTTTTCCTGCAATTCTCCCTCGTTGATCCAACTTATCCTCAAATTTCCCTCTGAGGTCGCCCAATGCTCTTCACCCAGTGTCTCAGAAAGGCCTTGCACGGAGATGAATTCCAGTATGCTTGGATCAAATTGTAAGCCGAGCTGCAAACCTTCAAGCATTTCTTTTTCGCCTTCCAGCATTAAAACGACATCATCTCCGGGATCAAAGTATTGATCGACAAATGACAGCATATAATCTTTACTGCCATCTCTCGCAGCATTATTAAACCGAGCTACATCTCCGTTCACATCTCCTACCTTCACACCGGTGAAAGAGGTAAGCGGATGATAATCTATATGGATTGAGATTTCTGACACTTCATCCATATCCCGATTGTAAAACAGCCAGGGTCTGGGATTTGGTAAAGTGTCGATTTTTCCCAAAATCAACCTCCTAAGCAGGATAATATCTTTTACAGATATATGACCATCTCCATTTACATCGGCAGCCCTATATTCGAAGGACGACTCAAACTTGTCTCTCGCCAACATGTGTTTGGAGATCCTGATGGCATCAAGCGTACTTATTCCATCTACCGGATCATCTTCTTTCTCAGGCCATAGAGAATAGCTGGTACCATCCATTGCAAAGCCTCCAAAATCGTAACGTCCCTTATCGTCAGTAACCGAAAATTGCTCGGTTCCATCTTCATTTCTCAAGATGGCCTGCACATCTGCCAAACCGGCTCCCTGCATGCTGCTTACCGTCCCTTGCACCCTGCCTAATTCGCCGTCACAGCCTTCGGCAGGACCTGTGACAATGATCGTCACGAGACAGAAATCTGCATTGCCTCTGTCGTCGACCACCCACATCTCCACCTCCTGCACTCCTTTATCTGCACATCCAAAACCCAGCCTCTTTTCTGTAGTATCTGGTGCAAGGAGTCTACCTGAGCCGTCTACGTCACCCGTCCCCTTTCTCCTGATTCGGAAATCGACTATTCCGCCACAATTGTCATGACTACTCACATCGAGTTCTTCCGCCCAGATCTCCCCCACAGCAGTATCTATCAGACCGTCTTGATTTAAATCGACCGGAATCAATCGCAAGGTTGTGCTCGTTGCACAGATTGGAGTCGGTTTAACACAGTCTTTGACGGCAAAGTAATCCGTGCAAATCGATTCGTTGTGACATGCATCCTCAGCCGTCCAGACGAGTTTGTAGTCACCCATTGCCAAGTTTGGCACTTCAGCATAATTTGTATCTGCCTTATCCAATAACCTGTACCCAAGATCAGTCGCCTGATATAATGACCACGATACTTCAATATCTTCGGTGGGGGTACAGTCATCCTGTACCCTTATTGATTTCATCAAGGTGGCTGAGCATTGTTGACCGATACATAATGTATCTATGTCGCAGTCAGTGATCTCAGGCGCTTCAGCATTCTTGATGTAAATGATCTGTTCATACTCGTAATAATGATAGTTTTGATCGCCAATCCACTCGTCGTGATAGGGAGCAGTCTGTCTGCACCAATCAATGATGGCCCAGGTCCGGATCACCTTTAAGCAAGTGCTGTCGGCATTAAACAAGACCTCCGTCACCCGATCTTTGAAATTGATGCCGATTTCTCTGCAATCATCCTCATGGATCAATCTCGGTCCCTCTGTTTCTACTTCGACATAACCACATTCGTACACAGTGGTATCCTTTAATGGCCATATGATTTCATGTTCCTGCAGAGGACAGTCGTTATAAATGTTGATTTTTTGGATCACTTTGGTCGAGTCTGCCTTTGAGCTGTTGCAGGCCCCCTTAAGGACAAAATGCCGCTCTATCCAACCTTCTCCACATCTTTCGAAAAAGACCTTTTGATGTTCCTCAATCTCTAGATCACAATTTTCTATTACCAGGCCATTGGAGATCGTGTCCGTCTCGATACGATAATAGTGTTCCTCCTCTGGGTCCAGGATGCAGTAGCGATCCTTAATGACTGTTTTACCAGCTTCCCCTGCATAGGGCCCTTCTCCATAGGGCTCATAACTTCCAAAGACCGAAAAATCTCCCTGCTCCACTTGTTCCTTATAGAACTTATTGTAGGCCCAACAGGAGATGTTGAGATCCTGAAGGACGTGCTGCACTTTAGGTGCTGACTTATCTTCCACAACGACATGTACCTTCAGTTTTGAAATATTGCAATGCTCATCAATGGCCAAAAGTTCGATCGCCACTTTTTCTCCCGAACATGCATCGTCGCAGCAGAAAGGAATCTGATCTGAGTATCCAAATGCCATCGAGTCCAGGCAAAAAGAGTCGGTGTCCTCGATCCACCAGTTCCAGTAATTTTCATAGTGGTCTCTCACGGCGCTTTCGGCTGTGGAGTCCTCAGTATATCCACAGGCTGTGTCCCAATCTGCTCTTCTTCCCAGGATCACTTTCAGCCCGCAATTGTCCCACGTTCCTTCATCAAATACAGATACGTTGATCCAGGTAACATCACTAAATGCTCCCAAGGTCACGATGGGATGGAGATCGGCGCTCAAGTAGGGTGGACGCAGATCTTCTGCGACAGCAATTAAGGTGTCATAGCTTGTATTATGGCATGCATCCCTAAGTTTTATTGTCACGATATGTTTGCCGGCTGATAGGTTTTCAAAACGCAGGTGTTCGCCATCCAGGCTTCCGTTTAGATAGTTGATATGCCCATTGTCCCAAATGAGATCTACCACCACGCTGTCCACACTAGTACAATTATCGTCGATGATCGGGGTTGGAAAATACCCATATGCCTGACAATCGTAGTCCAATGTTGGAAAATGCACAGTTTTATATTCGCGATCAGATGGCAAACCAAATACATCGTCGTGTATTTCATATTCTACTTTATCGCTGTCAAAAAGGGCAGTTGGACCCGTAGTGTCGACTATTTCAATGATTTGGTGACAAGTGTCTTCGTTGATTGCTGTATCAGTCACCTGACTGAGAAACCAGTACCGGTGTATCGTATAAGTACCAGGACATTTATATGATATCTGGTCCTCAAATTTGATCGTAAAATCACAATAAGTCCTGGATGACCATAGTGGCAGTCCTTCATAAGTAGGAACTCCGCTTGTAAGAGGATCATCGATTTCAAAATAACCGCTGTCACATGTTATGAGGGTATCCGGAGGACAAACGATATCATCGAAAACCACTTTCCTAAGAAAAATGGTGTCATCACAGGTGCCCCGATTCCCATACTTATCAATGGCCTGCCAACTCCTTATTATATAGGCATCGAAAACAGGATCATCCAATAGTTGTATCCATTCATAACCCTGAGGTTCAGGAGTTAACGAGTCAGTACAGTTATCCGTCACTACAGGTATCTTAAAAGACGTATCAAAAGGTGTCCAAGCATTTTGATCATTGCACAATGCAGTGTCGTTCTCACATTGCAATCTGGGAATACTTCCATCTTTAAAGGTGATCAGGCTTTCACATGACCTCCCGGAAGCTGGGTGAATGACCTTGGCAGTTATGATTTGACCAATATATTCGATCGTCACCGGATTTGGTACCTGGATGTCGCCGTTTATGCTTAGTTCGATGATAAAGGAGTTGTCGCATTCGGGAGCACCCGTGCTCAGCAAGTGCTCCGGCAGGATCAATTTCTCACAATTTTGATCCAGGGGTATACTGATTTCGCTAAAACAATTGAAAGGATGTCTCGCCAAGTCATCGGCAATCGTGATTTGGGCTTCGTTTTGCATGAAACACATCCCAATCGTCTCCGTACATCTCAATGTGTACGGTCCACCATTGCTACTCTGCCAGTCGATAGTAACTGATGTGCCGTTGGTAGGACCCACAATTTGTCCCCCCGTCCCGAAAATTTCCCACTGATATGTACTGGTCGGAGAATTGTCGGTAGTGACCTGATAGACGGTTTGACTTCCCGGACATACCAGGGGTGATCCAATGATTGGATTGGGTTGCGGACAGGGTTGAGCATAAAGTCCTGCACTCAACAAAAGAAGATAAACCTGTCTCAGCAGGCTCTTCCTTAATTTTTTTGAGTTTGACATCATACCATTTGAAAAATTACTCACTGAGATTTCTTCAAATATTATGCCAAATTGTAATATGTATTAATCTTTAAATTAGAGTCTAAGACATTAGATAAAACTATAATGTTTTGAAACTGAACCAATACACCCGTTCTATGACAAGGATCTAGAGCGGGATGTTGCCGTGTTTTTTCTTTGGCCTCCGCTCCACTTTGTACGTAAGCATGGAATATGCCCGGATAAGCTTCATCCGGGTAACCCTGGGTTCGATCACTTCATCGATGAAACCTCGGGCTGCAGCCTTATAAGGATTCGCAAAGGCTTCTGCGTATTCACTTTCTTTCTGCTTTGCTACATGAATCGGATCTTTTGCATCTGCAATTTCCTTCTTGAAAATAATTTCTGATGCTCCTTTGGCACCCATCACTGCTATTTCAGCGGTTGGCCATGCGTAGTTCAGATCTGCCCCAATGTGCTTCGAATTCATGACATCATATGCTCCTCCGTAAGCTTTCCGCACGATTACGGATACCCTGGGTACTGTAGATTCGCAGAATGCGTAGAGCAGTTTGGCCCCCTGAGCTATAATCCCGTTCCACTCCTGATCTGTCCCGGGCAAGAATCCAGGCACATCTACCAGCACCAGGAGTGGTATATTGAATGCGTCACAAAACCGGATGAATCTCGCTCCCTTTCTCGATGCATTTACATCAAGTACCCCTGCAAGACTATTGGGTTGATTGGCAACGATACCGATACTTTTTCCTGCCAATCTTGCCAAGCCCACAACGAGATTATCCGCGAAATCGCGATGCACTTCGAGAAAACTATCGTCGTCGACGATCTGACCTATGATCATTTTGATATCATAAGCCTGATTGGCATTAGATGGAATGATGCTATCCAGTAAGGGTCTGTCCTCCAACGCATCTACATAAGATCTGTTCTCCGGTAACTCTTCACAATTTTGTGGCAAATATGAAAGTAGATGTCTGATCAAATCGATGCAGTGACTGTCGTGATCCACTACGAATTGAGTCACCCCTGATTTATGGGAGTGTGCACTTGCACCACCGAGATCTTCAGAGGAAACATCTTCTTTTGTGACTGTTTTCACCACATTGGGGCCAGTCACGAACATGTATGATGTGTCCCTCACCATGATAATAAAATCGGTCAGTGCAGGAGAATAGACGGCACCACCTGCACAGGGACCCATCACAGCAGAAATCTGTGGGACAACCCCTGAAGCCAATGTATTCCTAAAAAAGATATCTGCATATCCACCGAGGGAATTTACCCCCTCCTGAATGCGTGCACCACCAGAATCATTCAACCCTACTATTGGAGCTCCATTCTGTACTGCAAGATCCATGACCTTACATATCTTTTCCGCATGTGTTTCAGATAATGATCCTCCGAAAACCGTGAAATCCTGGGCATATACATAAACCAGTCTTCCTGAAATCAAACCATAGCCAGTGATGACGCCATCTCCCAGAAACTGTTCTGAGGCAATTCCAAAGTCATTGCAGCGATGCTCCACAAGCATACCAATCTCTTCAAATGTACCTTCATCCAGAAGCAACTCCACTCGCTCCCTCGCAGTGAGTTTCCCCTTTTTATGTTGTTTTTCAACCCGTTCCTGACCTCCACCCTTTCTCGCCTGTGCTATTTTCTCCCTGAGTTTATCTATGTGTTCTTTCATGAATGTAATTCTGCTAAGATTTAATACGTTGTCTCCCCAATCTTATCAAAGTTACCTACTATATTTTTGACAGTCTATAGGCGGGTAAGATTACCAAAGCGAAGGCGATCACTTGTTTATCAAATATTCTACTTTTACCTCCTCACCAGAGAAAATACGTTTTTAGTGATGATAAATCAGCGGCTATCGGAAAGAGTAAATCGAATGGAGGAATCGGCGACAATCAAGATGACTCAGTTGGCAAGGGATTTGGCGGAACAAGGTCACGATGTAATCAAACTCAGCATTGGAGAACCGGATTTTGATACCCCGGATCACATAAAGGAAGCTGCGAAAGCAGCACTAGACCGAGGGGACACAAAATATACTCCCGTTCCCGGTACACTTGCATTACGCAGAGCTATTGCTGCCAAATTTGAAAGAGATAATAATTTGGCATTTTCGGAAAAGCAAATAGCAGTGAGCAACGGCGCAAAGCAGTGCATTGCCAACGTTGCTCTTGCTCTTCTCCAGACCGGTGATGAGGCTATTCTATTCACGCCGTATTGGGTATCATACCTGGAGATTGTAAAGCTAACTGGTGCTACTCCTGTTGAGGTAAAAGCCGGTATCGAGGCTGACTTTAAGGTAGGACCAGAATTACTCAGAGAATGCCTGACATCTAAGACCAGACTCCTGATATTTTCGTCTCCTTGCAATCCCACTGGATCTGTATATTCGAGTGATGATCTTCGAAATCTCGTGCATGTCTTGCGAGATTTTCCTGAGGTCATCATTCTTTCCGATGAAATCTACGAGTATATCAATTTTAGCGAAAGTCACGTAAGTATCGGTGCCTTTGATGAAGTGAGAGATCGTGTAGTGACGGTGAATGGGTTCAGCAAGGGATTCTCAATGACAGGCTGGCGACTCGGCTACATGGGTGGGCCACAATGGATTATTAATGCCTGCAACAAGATCCAGGGGCAGTTTACCTCCGGAGCGGCTGCATTTAATCAGGCTGCGGCCACGGTTGCCTTGCAATCATCCCTGGAGCCGACACACCAGATGAGGGAAGCTTTTTTAAAGCGACGCAATATGTTCCTGGACCTTCTTAGAGAAATTAAAGGATTTAGCGTGAACTCCCCTATGGGTGCCTTTTACGTTTTTCCAGACATCAGTCATTTCTTTGGCATGAAGTATAAAGACCAGATTATTGGCAATTCTGATGATTTTGCAAATTTTATACTTCGAGAAGCACATGTTGCTATTGTCAGCGGCAAGGCGTTTGGAGCTGATGAGTGCGTCCGGCTTTCATATGCAGCTTCTCAGGATTCCCTGCGGGAAGCTGTCAAAAGGATTAAGGCCGCAGTTGACAAACTGGGATAATCAACAGACTACTGGTTTACTTGCGACCCTCTTAAGGACACTGCAGTGCTAAAACTTATGAAGCTTCATGAGCTTCCTTTCTCATTTTTGTTGCTAGTTGGCTTCCCAAATATCGGTCAATCCATTCGTGTGCCAAATAGATCACAGGAGTCAGGATTATTGCCATAAAGGCTTTGTAAAAATAGTTTACCAGCCCGATAGCAAGCACAAGATTAAGGGACCATCCTGCTCCCAGATAAAAAGCTATAAGTAGTACAACAAAGCTGTCTAAAAACTGACTAACCATGGTTGATCCTGTTGCGCGTAACCAGACTTTCTTCTCTCCTGTCACTCTTTTTATGCGGTGAAAAACTAATACGTCAAGAAATTGACCGATCAAAAATGCCACTAGCGAACCCACAATTATCCAGAGCCCCTGACCAAAAACCAGTCTGAAAGCAAAGTTGTAATCTCCAACCTTCGATTCGAGCTCCCTCTGGAGTTCTACGGAAGGTGCAGACTGGATATGGGAGGTGGGCCAGAAATCAGCGGGTGTCAACCAGATCCCGATATAGATCATGACGAATCCATACGAGATAAGGCCAACAGTAAGGAAGGACAGGAATCGAACTCCCCTGCGACCATAGTATTCATTTATCACATCAGTCATCACGAATACCACCGGCCAAAGAAGCACCCCGGTTGTCAGATTGAGTGCAAGATTTTCCTGTCCGAAAAACGAAAGATTGAGGGAGGAAAATCCGAGTGTTTTTTCCAGAGAAAATATCTTTACACCAATAAATTCTGCAATAAGTGCATTGGCTATAAAAAAGCCTCCCAACACAAGAAATAGGCGATTTTCTTTGTTTTGTAGTATCATTTACAAGACAAGATCATAATATTCTTAAAAACCGGAGAAGCTCGAAAATCCTCTCCGTTCTGTTGAAACAAAAGCAAGGACTTTTTAATTGTAAGAATTAGGACTGAAACGACAACATGGCAAAAATTCCGATTAATCTAAAAAAAGCGACGATCGACACGGATGAAATTATTGTCGGCATTGATCTCGGAACAACGCATAGCCTTGTGGCCTATATGAAGGGAGATCAGCCCGTTACGGTGAGAGATCAGAAAGGCCAACACCCGTTGATACCATCGGTGATTCACTTTGACCTGGACGGTAATATTGTGGTAGGTGAACGAGCCAAGGATATGTTACTAAAACATCCACATCGAACGGTTTTCTCGGTAAAAAGACTTTTGGGGAAGAGCTATGGAGACCTGGAGAAATACAAAGACTTTTTTAGCTATGAGCTATTGGACGATGGGACTGAAAATTTGGTAAAAATTGCAATCGATGGCAAGTACTATAACCCGGTCCAATTATCCGGTTACATCCTGAACTATCTGAAAAAACAGGTCGAGCAGGAGCTCGGCAAGAAGGTAACCAGAACCGTGATCACAGTTCCTGCCTATTTTAATGATGCACAAAGACAAGCTACCCGGGATGCTGGCAAACTTGCAGGACTGGATGTTTTACGCATAGTCAACGAACCCACGGCTGCCAGCCTTGCCTATGGGATTGCTCACCGGGCTGCAGATCCTCAGACTATTGCCGTCTATGATCTAGGGGGTGGTACTTTTGATATTTCCATCTTGAGATTGGACAATGGAATCTATGAGGTCTTATCGACCAATGGTGATACATTTCTGGGAGGTGATGACATCGACAAACTCATCATCGAGCATTGGCAAAGAGCGGATAAGATCAACGTAAAAGTGATGGATACCAGCACAATTCAGGAGGTTAGACTTTGTGCAGAAGCCGCAAAAAAGGCATTGAGCACCGTTGCCGAGTACCGGACCACTTTGGGCGAGGTACAACTCGATTTGGATATTGAGACCTTTGAAACGCTCATAAACCCACTGATTAAAAAAACAATCGAATCTTGCAGTGTTGCGCTTAAGGATGCTTCTTTAACCAGCGAAGATATTGATCACATTATTATGGCTGGTGGATCTACTAGGATCCCTGCAATAAAAAGAAGTGTTTCTACTTTTTTTGGAAAGCAAGTAAATGACACTTTAAATCCCGATGAAGTGGTGGCACTCGGTGCCGCTATTCAGGCAGATATTCTTGCGGGAAACCAACGGGACATGCTTCTATTGGATGTCACCCCTCTTTCTCTGGGCATTGAAACCGTTGGGGGACTTATGGATGTGATCATTCCAAGGAACTCAAAAATTCCCAGCAGTCTTGCAAGAAACTACACCACCTCGGTGGATGGTCAGAAAAATCTAAAAATTGCAGTCTTTCAGGGCGAGAGGGATCTCGTCGAAAATAATAGAAAATTGGGGGAATTTATTTTGACCGACATTCCTCCGATGCCTGCTGGAATCCCTAAGATTGAAATTACTTTTACGATCGATGCGGACGGCATTTTGAAGGTGAAGGCCAGTGAATTGCGGTCGGGAAAAAGTCAACACATCGAAATCCAATCTACGTATGGTATTTCCGAAGAAGAAATGAGCGCGATGCTCATCGAATCTCTCAAATTTGCACAAAAGGACATTTCGGAAAAGGCTTTGATCGAAGCCCGTAATGAATCCAATATTGTAATTTTATCTACAGATAAATTTATCGCGCAGAATTCCTCACTTCTGGACACCAGGGAACTCGAAGAACTCGAAAACCTAAAATCAGAATTGATAAGTGCATCACAATCCAACGATAAAAATGTCATTGAAAAAGCATTGCATAAGCTAAATAAATACGCTGAACCATTCGCACAGAGGGCATTGGATTATCATGTATCTAAGGCGATCAAGGGCAGAGATATTTAATCCCCAACATCATCAAATTGGATAAGATGAAAAATATTTTCCTCAGTGGTTTCCTTTTCATTCTTGCTCTGCAAGCTGCCCATGCCCAGTCACATGATCAGATTAAGAAGGAAATTGAAAAGATTATAAAATACGACACTGAGATATCTTTTAATAATATTCCGGGATTTATCATTGGAATTGTTGACGGTGACTCTACTTTTATCATTCCTTTTGGATCACAAAAAAAAGATTCTCAGGGGATTATTTCTGATACAGCAATTTTTGAAATAGGAGGTCTTACCAAAGTGTTTACAGCACATCTTTGTCATGAGCTGGTACAGCGCAATATGATCAGGTATAAGGAGCAAGTAAATTTCTACCTCGATGCTGCTCATCGCAACTCACACCTGGACCACCTGGTCATCGAGAATCTTATTACTCACACTTCAGGGTTTCCCACCAGACCACCAAATATGGGCTTAAAAGAGATAGTGGGTCAAAACCTTTATTCCGGATACACAAAAGGAGATTTATTAAGTTATTACCGGACCGCGAGCAAACTGCCAAAAAACGGTGAATACATTTATTCTCACATAAATTACGCCTTGCTTGAGCTCATCATTGAGAAGGCCACAGGTATGCCTTTTGAGGAGGTATTAGAGAGATACGTATTGCACCCAAATCAAATGACGAGGTCAGCAATCACCCTCTCAGCGGATCAAGAAGCTACATCGGGATACGATCGAGCTGGTCGCGAGACCAGTCTTTGGTCCTTCGCATCGTTTGGTGCCTCAGAGGGTTTAAAAAGTACAGCGGGGGATCTTTGTCGCTATATCCGGCAATACATGAAACTTCTGGACTGCGAAAGTACATTAAAACAGAATCTAACTGAATTCAAGAGAATCACGGGGTACAAAAAAAGTTATGTATCGTATGGCTGGCATATGTTTAGAAACAAAAAGGGATCAAATATTTATCTCCATTCAGGGAAGACAGATGGTCATGCAGCATCCATACATTTTGTTCCAGAAAGTAAGACCGCAGTCGTTCTTCTCACAAATGGAATCGGTAAAATGGATGGGTTGGCAACCTTAGTTCTGAGAATGATAAATAACAATTGGAAAAGAAAAAATGGGTAAGAAATCAAAAAAAATAAGAGGAGGAGGGCTGGTTTATTCCACGGAAAAGGAAACTATGCAACATTTGTTTTCCGATATTACCGGTGCAAAAAAAGAAACTGAAAAGATGACTTCAAAGTCTCATAGTGACAAAATTAGAATTTGGCTTGACAGAAAACGACGTGGCGGAAAGGCGGTGACAATCATTAGAGGAATCTCAGGCACGGAGAGCTACCGCAAGGATTTATGCAAAATGTTCAAATCTAAATGTGGTGTGGGAGGATCCTCAAAGGATGGTGAAATACTGATCCAGGGTGATCAGCGAGATAAAATAATTGCCTTACTCGCTGAAAGGGGGTATTCTGATATCAAAAAATCGGGCGGCTAATACTTTTTACATCGCAAGATTCGAGGTTTGCCCTGCATGTCGTGAATTACCCGTAATTCAGCGAAATTAAATTGAGAAGCCATTTTCTCAATTTCTTTGGCCTTATACTCATTGAGCTCCAGGAATAGGCAACCCCCTGGCAGAAGATGCTTCTGCGCATAGATAAAAATCCTCTCATAAATAAATTGGCATCCCTGGGGTGCGAATAGCGCATTTTGGGGCTCGTACTTCAAGACAGATTCATCCATCCTGGTTTTCTCATGGTCCTCTATATACGGTGGATTGGAAACAATAGAATGCCATCTACCCTCAAGCATCTCAGGGGATGAAGGTTTGCAAATATCATCACACACATAGTGCACCTTTTTTCCCATGTCCCGCGCGTTTTTCTTAGCAACCTCCAGTGCTGCTGCACTATTATCCACACCTGTGATGAAAGACCGGGGCAACGCTTCACTAATAGCAAGAGCGATGCAACCGGACCCAGTGCCAATATCCAGTATTTGTAGACCTTCTGTATTATTTAAATTCCGGACTTCCTCCAAAAAACAATGCACAAGTTCCTCTGTTTCAGGTCTGGGAATCAAAACACGTTGGTCAACATAAAGACGCAGGCCGTAAAAATGTACAATGTTCGTGGCATACTGCAGTGGCATACCTCGATTAATTTTTGCAACTACGGCATCGAGTGAAGCTCTTTTTTGAGCCATGTCGATCGCCGAACCTGCCATGAGTTCGCAGTGAAAAACATCCCGGCAGATCAGACGCGAAAGTACATCCGGATTAATAATTTCTGGATTCAATCGTTTCCGCACATATCTTATGGCAGTTTCCATTTTTTTTACCACTCACATAGTTTTTCAAAAAAGAATCACATAAATGACCAAAAGCAGAGTACTGTATAATGCTAGCTCCCTCACTGGTATATAATCCCGCGCCTTTATTTTGTATTTTTTCTGCAGAACCAGGACCATCGCCATTTTTTCAAAAAGACAAGCCACCACCGTCCCAAGAGCAATGCCCACCAAGCCAAAATACCGGATAAAAAACAAACTAAAAAAGATGTTAACAGCCAGTTCACCAAGACTGATCCAGATAAGCTCATTATTTTTTTTCATACTAATGAGTATTGCTTGAGGAAATATCCACCTTGTAATCATTATCAGTAGATAAGTATTGAAAATTATCGCACTTTCTACAAATGAAGCGTTATACACAATCTCAAATAAGTACCTGCTCACAAAAAGGAGAACAATTGTCAGTGGGAAGAAAAAATGCATAAACCGGGCACTGCTCTTCTTAATTCTATACAAACCATCTATCTGATACTTAGAATAATAAAGGATCATTGCGGCTGAAAATGCACTTGCCAGAGCTATGGCACCGGGTATCTCACGTGCACCGTATTTAAAAATAGCAAAAACAGCAAGATCACGATATTGAAAATTTACAAGCCAGGCATCAAAAATCTGTGCCATAAATCCACTGCCTGCGTAAATTGTAAGAGGTATAGTTAACCAGATAAATTTATTGATAAACTTGAAATCGAGCTTCAGGACTGAATTTTTGTACAACAGAAAAATCAAGTACCCTTGTTCTATCACAGCCCAAACAAGTAATCCGATCAGGAGATGAAATAAATGAGGACTTAAGTACAAAGGAAGAATAACTGAAATAAGAGAACCCAGAAAATAGTATATGCTATAATTCAAGAGTTTGACAGGCATGCCTTTTACCAAAAATAAATATGGGGTTAATGCAGCATTCAGATGAAGGAGCAAATAGAGAATCACCCAAGGCAAAAAATCAATCGACTCCACAGAAAAAATAAGAGGTACAATTTTACGGGAAGAGAGTAAAAAAAATAGTGCAATTCCTGTGGTGAGAATCCAAAGCGTGACAAACACACTAAACATTTTTTTTGTCCTTTTTTTTGGGTCTTCATCTGCAAGCAGTGACAAAAAAGTTTGATAGCCCCCACTTAATCCAAAAAATGTGATGATCATCCCCAGGATGAGCCACACCTCATACATCCCTATCTGCTCTAGAGAAAACAGGCTCTTTGCCAACATAATACCGATGAGAAAAGTGGTGGACTGACGACCGATGGAAAACAGCTGAAATCCCGTAGCTGCATCAGTCCTGGCTCTAGTTAAGATTGCTTTTAGATTCAAATGCTCGAATTACTTTCAGTAAAACAAACTCCGTGATCCTCCAACTCCCTGAGAACGGGGTCGTAGATTTCGCTTTTCACCGGCAGATGTATTCCCGTCAACCCTAATTCATCCAGTAAGATGAGTTTTGCAGCAATGCCAAGAGGCAATCCCACCAGCTGGGTCATCGCGGTATCATTGTGATCATTTCCGGAGAGATGCATTTGACTGGTCACCCGCTTCACTTCTCCTCCCTCCACATAATCTACCTCGTGCAACATTACTATGAGATCCCTGTCTTTTTCCCGTAGTTTCCATTTTTTCAGAATCAGATGCTGAACCAATTGAGCGGGAGAGTGATGTCCTTCAGGAAGTGCTGTTTCATCAAAAAGCCATAATACCATTTCCGCAGACCGTTTACTGCAATTGCCAATTTCTGATATCATGTCCCTGAGTTTTCCGGATAGACTGGGAAGGTAAGATCGCAGAAGGTTCCGATAGGTTTTCACCGCTTTGCCGTCTACACTCAAGTCATCATCTATCAATCCCAGGCTGATGAGCACAGACCATGCTTCACAAAAACCCGATTTGCGAATCGTTCCTCTCAAAATTGTAGGGACGTCGGGAATTCCGTAAAGATTGGCATAAGGTACTGAATCTCTATTCGGATAGACTTCAAATGTACCCAGATCACGAATCTCAATTGGTTTCGCATTCCTAAACTGCTGCAAATGGGATTCATATTTAATCGAATCGGAAAATCGGTATCTGGCCGTTTTATGTCCCGCCATGACTATATTACGGGGATTCCATGTGACCTTATAATGCCACGGATTGTCATCACTTTCCGGACTGATCAAACCACCGGTGAAAGACCTAAAAGCAACGATTTCCTTGCCCCCGTTTTTTAGCCTCTCTATCAGTTTCATCGCAGACATATGGTCAATTCCGGGATCCAGACCCATCTCCGTGAGGAAGAGAAGGGACTTTGACTTAACTTCCTCCTCCAGGGCAGTGATTTCCGGTGTAAGGTAGGAGGCTGTGAGAAGGTGCTTCCCATACTTTAGGCAGTCTTCGGCAACTCTCAAATGTAGCGATGGTGGGAGCATAGATATTACAACATCAGCAGAAGAAATCGCTCTAACACGTTCTTCCTCAATCTTGATATTTATCCTTAGGGCCTCTCCTCTCCCATGCCCATCAATCTTCGCATGTGCAAGCGATAGATCCATATCGGCCACTTGCACATTCCAGCCATGAGTGTCTGTGTGGCTGAGTAAATACTTTATGAGTTTGGTGGCAGACCTTCCAGCACCGATTACCAAGATCGTTTTCATCTTAAATTATGGTCGCTATATCATTTGTTTCAAGCAGCAAAAGTACCCAATCAAATGCCTATTTTGGCCTACAATTGTCATTCTTCTACTAAATGAGTACAAAGTGGAAAAATCTGTAAAGATCACATATCAGGGTTTTAAAGAGATTTCAGATATCGACAAGAGTCTGTCTTCTCTATTGCAGAGAGCAGGAGAAGCAGTGGATAATGCCTATGCTCCCTATTCGGGTTTTAGGGTTGCCTCAGCTCTGAGGCTGCAGAACAACGTTGTGATCGTTGCCACAAATCAGGAGAATGCTGCACTGGGTCTATGTACCTGTGCTGAGCAGAACGCGCTTACTTCGGCGGGTAGTCAATTTCCTGGACAGGCAATCCTGGAGATTGCGATTACAGCCAGATCCCTTCACAAGACGATCGCTTACCCCATCTTTCCCTGTGGGGCTTGTAGACAAGTGCTCTGTGAATATGAAAAGCGCCACAATCATCCCATCAAGGTTATTCTGCAGGGAGAAAGCGGAGAAATCCTAGTCTTCCCCTCAGCTGCTGATCTCCTGCCTTTTTCGTTTTCAGCTTCCGATATGATATAGAAGCAGCTTTGTCTAGCTCAAGCCCCGGCTTATCATCCATCGTTCAAGAACGGCAACATCTGCGGGTATATCTACGCCATGTGGTGCTTCCGACACCTCTGCGGTCATGATCTCATATCCAGCCTCCAACCAACGAAGTTGCTCCAATCTTTCCGACAGTTCCAGCTCACCTTGTGGCAATGCCGCTAATCTGAGTAGGGTGTTCTTGCGATAACCATAGATGCCCAGATGGCGGTATATCCTGAACGAAGGGTCAACTCCATGTTGATACGGTATGAAGGATCGACTGAAGTACAGGGCTCTACCATCATCCCGGCACACTACCTTAACAAACTGTGGCAATAGGGCCTTATCCCGGTTGTAAAAAGGACAGTAGAGGGTACCGATATGCACAGCGGGATCACGAAAAAGATTACAAAGACGATCGATATTACCCGGAGGGATAAACGGCTCATCGCCTTGTATATTAATAACGATGTCCTCGTCTCTTGACATCGCAACCTCAGCAACACGGTCCGTACCTGATTTGTGATCAGGATGTGTCATAATTACTTCCAGGTTTGCGTTTATACAATGGTTATAAATCTTCGTATCATCGGTGGCAACTACGACAGCCGTCAAACTCTGACTTTTTACTGCCTGATGGTAGACTCTTGTGATCATGGATTGACCTCCGATCTCAACCAGTGGTTTGCCGGGAAAGCGACTAGATTTATAACGGGCTGGTATAACACCGAGAACCTTCATCGATTGGATATATTAGTGATTTTTTTAATTTATATATTATTTTTGCAGAATAGAATATGACATTTTCAACTCAAATCATGTCTCTGTGGATGATCGGGTGCATAGTTCCCATCCTTGCCAATGCACAAAATGAAGCTTTTATCAAAATCGACTCGAAGTTAGGGAAAGTGATTCATCATTCGGTGCATGATAATCAGTCGCTTTATTCGATTGCAAGATCATACGGTGTTACTCAACGCGATCTCATTCGGACCAATCCTAATCTAAAGGTCGATCAAAGAATTTTGCCAGGTACAATTGTAATTCCGGTTGACGACAAGAATATTATTTCACGGATCCCCCTGCTGCGTCGCAAAGAGGAATTCTTACCTGTGTATTACAAAGTGAAAAAAAGAGAAAATCTATTTAGGATCAGTCGACAATACTTCGACATTCCCACGAATTTACTGGCTACCAGAAATGACCTTGATGACCAAGAGCTCAGCGAAGGTCAGGTATTGCATATTGGTTGGTTAAAAAAATCATTCGGACCACTAAAGATCCTTGCGGGTAAGCGATATGAGGACATACCTGAGGAGCCGGAATCTCTTGCTAGTCGATCCTTCAGACTGAAATTTGAGGCTGATTACCAGGGAGTCGATCTGAAGATAATGAATGAGGTAGCCCAATGGAAGGAAAGCGAACAGGAAGGAAAGGGGCTATTCGTATTACATCGAACGGCTCAAAAAAATAGAATTATTGAGATAAATAATCCGATGTCAGACCAGACGGTTTATGCTAAAATAATTGGAAATATTCCCACGCACCTCTATCCACCTGAAATCGATCTGGTGATCTCCAGGGATCTGGCCGAGGCTTTGGAAGCTGTAGACTCTAAGTTTTTTGTACGTACCCGCTACCAAAAGAGTAAGTCAGCAGTAGCGCGATGAGATCTGTACATTTGCCGGTAAAAACAAGACTGCTTGAAAGTTTATAAAGATATTCTGGAAACCATTGGTGACACGCCCTTGATCCAACTCAACCGCATTGTGGATCATTTACCCTGCCGGGTTTTTGCAAAAGTAGAAACCTTCAATCCGGGCCACTCGATAAAAGATCGCATGGCTGTCAAAATGTTAGATCAAGCAGAAAAGGATGGAAGACTAAAGCCGGGTGGGACAATCATCGAATGTACTTCTGGCAATACGGGAATGGGCCTGGCGATTGCGGCCTGCGTAAGAGGTTATAAATGCATCTTCACGACAAATGATAAGCAGTCTAAGGAAAAGATCGATATACTCAAAGCTCTTGGGGCAGAAGTGGTAGTGTGCCCCACCAATGTGGCTCCGGACGATCCCCGATCATATTACTCTGTGGCTGAAAAACTTAGTTCGGAAATTGACAATTCGCACTGGTTCAATCAGTATGACAACTTGGCCAATTCTGAAGCACATTACGAAAGCACTGGTCCTGAGATATGGGATCAGACAGATGGGAAGATCACACATCTGGTAGTAGGTGTAGGTACCGGTGGAACGGTATCGGGGACAGCAAAATATCTGAAGGAAAAGAATCCGGACATTCTGATCTGGGGAATCGATACTTATGGGAGTGTTTTTAAAAAGTATCATGAGACGGGTGTATTCGATGAAAAAGAAATATATCCTTACATCACAGAAGGAATCGGTGAGGACATCATTCCAAAGAACGTAGATTTTGATCTGATTGATCACTTTGAAAAGGTCACAGATAGAGACGGCGCACTTGCGGCACGAAAATTGGCTCGTTCTGAAGGTATACTTATGGGTTACTCTGCGGGAAGTGCCATGGCGGGCTTACTCCAGCTCGGAGACCAGCTCACCGGCAATGATGTGGTCGTTATCATTTTTCACGATCATGGCAGCAGGTACGTCGGTAAGATTTACAATGATGATTGGATGAGAGAGCGGGGTTTTCTGGATAGTGAACTTCGGATCAAAGATCTGATCGAAGCAAAAAAGGACAAAACTTTTCACGCCGTGGATGTTAAAGAAAATGTACGCACAGTGATCGATCTTATGAGAGAGAAGGACATTTCGCAAATGCCGGTAGTGAACCGTGATAAAATTGCGGGTTCCATCACAGAGCACCGAATCATCGAGCATCTGATAGGAGACGATCCCAGAAAGGAAGAAGTCCTTGTCGAAACCCTAATGGGTACCCCGTTTCCGGAGTTGGACATGGAGGCGCCGATAAGAAAACTAAGTAAGGTCATAAGCAGAAATCATCCGGCAATATTAACCAGGGATCAGGCTGGTAATCTACACATCCTCACTCAGTATGACATTATTCAACATTTGTAGTCATCAACATGAACCTGGAGCATTGAACAATTTTTTAGGATGAGAAAAACTGGAATTTATCCCATTTTAATTGTTTTTTTTCAGGCTATCCTTTGCCTCGAAATTCAAGGCCAGGATCTGCTGTTCTCGCAATACTACAGCGCACCCATGGCCATTAATCCCGCTCTTACCGGAGGATTTGGAGGTAAATACCGCGTTTCAGCAATCTACCGGGATCAGTGGAGAGGACCTCTTGAGCGACCTATCGGAAGTTTTGGTGCAGGCATAGACCTGCGATTTGACCTTCCCTTTGATAACAGATCTGAGGATGCGGCAGGTGTAGGAGTTCAATTCATTACAGATCAGGCTAGTTCTGTCGATTTATCTACCAACATTATTTCGCTTTCCGGGGCCTTTCATAAATCACTTGCTACAAACAGAAACAAATTTCTTTCAGCGGGATTTCAACTGAGTACGGGCCAGAGAAATATTTTGTATGAAGGCCTGGTCTTTCAAGACCAATTTAATGGCATCGACGCTTTTGACGGTGCCACCGGGGAGGTTCTGCCGGCAAATAATTTTGGATTCAGCGATCTATCTGCCGGATTAAATTTTGTGACATCAACATCAAATAACGACTTCCAGCTTTTCACCGGATTGGCAATGCACCACATTTTGGAACCCCAATTTTCATTTTACGGGAAAGACTCCGATCAAAGTCAACAGGAAGGATATGACAGCCGGTTGAAGAGGAAAATTCTGTGGCACGCCGGCTCCACAATCCGGACCGGAGAAGATCTTCGGATTTCCCCCCGAATATTCGTTGTAGCTCAAGGTGAATCCATGAGGGCTCATGTGGGATCCAATTTTATCATAGAACCCAGCTCGACCGACGCGTTTAATTTTCATGTCGGTGGTTGGCTGGCTCTGGTGAGAGACTTTGATGCAACGCCCCAGCTTGACGCGATGGGATTTCTGATTGGACTTGGGATGGGGGATTTGCTGGTGGGACTTAGCTATGATCTCAA
Organism: Saprospiraceae bacterium; assembly: GCA_965222645.1. Classification (GTDB taxonomy): domain Bacteria; phylum Bacteroidota; class Bacteroidia; order Chitinophagales; family Saprospiraceae; genus JABDMH01. The sequence continues at coordinate 611,795 of OZ244968.1, forward strand.
TCTGCGCGATGTAGTCAATTACAGTAGTGGTCAGGGAGCCTTCGAATTATCAATATCCTACTTTGGTAATTACGAAGATGATGGTGGAGCCTGCCCAACATTTTGAACTTCTCATTACTCAAAGGATTACATTTTCGACAATTTCTAGTCCATAGCCATCAAGGGCAACCCTCTTTTTGGGATTATTGGTCAATAACCTGATTTTTCTCACATCCAGATCCCTCAGTATCTGCGCTCCTACCCCAAAGTCCCTCTGCTCTGATTTATCCACCTTTTCCATTTGATCAATAGTCTTCAGACTCTGTAAGATCGAATCATTTTCATTGTGACGCATATACAAAAGTACCCCTGATCCATTATTGCTAATTGTGCGTAAAGCCCCATCAAGATCGATTCTGTTTGTTCCGTACAGTGATCCCAGAATATCGCGGGACTCACTTGACGAATGGACTCGAATCAAAACCGGATCATCGGGATTCCATTCGCCAAACGTAATTGCCAGATGAAGATCATCACTTGTCAGTTGCCGGTAGGCCATGACCTTACACCTGCCAAATCTCGATTCGATATCAACCTCAAATTCTCTGTTGATCAGCCTTTCGTTTGCCATCCGGTAGGCAACAAGATCTCGTATTGCGATGATCTTCAACTGATGCTTATTGGCAATCTGCAGTAGCTGGGGCAATCTGGCCATCGATCCGTCTTCATTCAGTATTTCTACCAGGACCCCAGCTGGGGTAAAACCCGCAAGAGATGCCAGGTCAATGGCAGCCTCGGTATGACCGGTACGTCTCAGTACACCGCCGTCACGAGCCTTGAGAGGGAAGATGTGACCGGGTCGCCCAAAGTCTGTAGGCTTTGTCTCCGGGTCTATCAATGCCCTGATACCCGTTGCCCGGTCATAAGCCGATATTCCCGTTGTACAACCCTTACCTTTATAATCGATAGAAACGGTAAAGGCCGTGGCATGCAGGGCCGTACTTTCCTGTACCATGAGATCCAACTCCAACTCCCTGGCCCGGTGCTCTGTAATAGGGGCACAAATTAATCCCCTTCCATGCATGGCCATGAAATTGATAATCTGTGGGGTGACGCATTCTGCCGCACAGACAAAATCACCTTCATTTTCTCTGTCCTCATCATCCACCACGATCACGACACGACCATCTCTGATCTCTTGAATTGCCTCTTTTACAGTGTCTAATGCTTCTTTCATTTTCTCGCCAGGAAATGCTCGTTTGTTGTCATATCAAGTGGTCTAATGCTTCAACTAATGGTGCAGAACAAGATGCCCAATTATATTGTTTTTCAGCATATTGTCTTGCTCTTATTCCAATATCTTTTCTCAAAACAGGATCATCGAGTAAAAGTTTGATTACTCCCAGATATTGTGCCGGCTGATCTGCAGTATAAATGACTTCTGCAGGAGCTCCGATTGCCTCAACAACCTGACTAGAGGTCACACAAGGTACAGCCATGGCCATGGCTTCCAAAATCTTGTTTTGCATCCCGCTGCCCGAGTGAATTGGTGCAACAAAGATTTTGCCACGCGAATAGGCCGTACGGATATCTGGTAAGTTGGATTCTACGGTGATCCAATCGTTTGTCAGATCTAGGATTGATGCTTCAGGATCAGCTCCGGCGATTAGGACAGATAGACCCGTGTAGGTTTGGCGGAGTGGAACAGCAATTTGGTCGATGAGAATTTGACACGCCCAGATATTGGGATGGTAACTCATATTGCCTACAAAGACAATATCAAAAGTCTGCTCCAATCTCCCATTGGGTTTAAAGTAATCGGTATCCACTCCATTAGGAAGGATCTCGAGATCCCGGACTCCGAGTTGTTGCAAATGATCTTGATCAGAAGATGCGATTACAAATCTTCTGTCAAAATAGGGGGCAACTTTTTTTTCAAATCTTCGCAACCATTTTGCCTCCATTTTCCATAACAAAGATTGAGCTCCGCCAGTATGGTCAGCCCTTCTCATAATGCGTAGCGAAAATGCATCCATATAATCTATGATCTTTGGTATGGAGGGAAGATCACTGACATAACCAGCCATTCTGATCAGCTGAACGTAGATCGCATCGGGTCTGGTCTTCTCAACAATCGCCCCGATCTTCTTTCTGATTCCCTCGCTGTAAAAGTAACCGACATTGACGGGCATACCTCGCAAAATGTTTCTACCAGCCTGTAGAGTATGGGAAATGCGATTGACCGGTATGACATAAATCTCCTTGCAGTAGGGCCGTAGTTCACCAACCAAAGCTTCCTGAAATGGCTTGGTCTCCAATGCGACCAGGATCACATGGTGATGCCTGGCAAGGAATTCGACCTGATGGAATAGCCTCAGCTTATCCCCTTTCTCCAGAGGAAGTGGAAATCTCGAAGCCAGGACCAGGAGTTTCAATCTGTGATTATTTCTATTGATTGACAAAAATAGAACTATTGGTTTGCGATAATGGAGATACCCTTTTAACGGTGGGTTTCAAACGGCTTCAGAAAGGTAGGATTCTTCAACTGTTCTCGCGATGCCGAGATGATCAAAATCGCTCTCAACTAATTTGCGCGCACCCTCCGAAATCGTCTTTAGATGCTTACCATTGCGATAGCAAAACCGGAACTGCCTGATAAAATCCTCCAGTGTATTTGCGACCAAAACTTCTTGTCTATCCGTGGCACCGATTCCTTCCAGTCCGAGCGATGTGCTAATCACAATCCTGCCGAGGGCCATGGCTTCGAGAATTTTTACACGCATGCCACTGCCTGACAGCATTGGGACAACGGTGACTGGATGCTGACTTAAGAAGGCTCTACTATCAGCAACTTCGCCCTCTACTATTACATTTGGTAAATCGAGTTGTGCAATCCAATCCGGACAATTCCTTCCTGCCACATGTAACACGAGATCCGGGAATAACGCTCTTAAATGTGGCCAGATCTGATCCAAAAACCAATTCAATGCTTCTACATTGGGCATCCAGTCGAGGGATCCAATAAACGAAATGGACAGTGGTGCCTCTTGAGTCACCATTTCAGAATCAAATTCACACAAATCCAGACCAACGGGTATAGGTTGTAGCTTACCCGTATAGCCCATCTTGACGAATTTCTCTGCATCTGTGTTCGATATAGGGAACAGGCAATCAACCCGGCCCAGCTGCTCGATCTCATATTTCTTAAGCTTGCGAGCTGAGTACTCCAGGTACCATCTTCTCAGCGGATGACCTTCATTCGATGACATCCGTTCCCAGATTTCATGCTCCACATTGTGGGCACGTAGAACAACCAAGGCGGTAGAATATTTGCGAATGATATCGATGTACGGTGCCAAATACAATGACTCCAATTGGATTACATCAAAAGATTGAGACTTCAACAATGTGATCAATCTGGAGCGAAAGGCCTCATTATCAAACCTGCTTATGTTGTAGGAATCGGAAGAAAAGAGATTGAGAAAGGCATGCAGGGGTTTTATTTCATTGTCCAGCGATGTGTAATGTACTCCCTTATAGTGGGATAACGAAGACCTGATTCTATTGACCGCCACGTGGTGTTTTGAGGTGTTCATTGACAATAATGTGATTTCGTGGCCCAGTTTTTGCAAACCTTGAGCTAGATAGGTGACTGCAATCGACTCACCATCCTTCAGTGGATAAGGAAATTTCTTACAAAGCTGAAGTATCTGCATAACATTTCTCGATCAAAAGTAGTAGACAGTTGCGCCGTAAGGTAGCAAATAACTATTTGAGGTGGCATTCCCTATGTGCCCAGCCCCTATTGGACTAAACCATACTCAAGACGCCAAAGATATATGTTATAAAAAACATATGTGTAGAAATTTTGAAATCGAATGCTCAATTTTTTAAAACATTCCAAGATGCTCAAAAACGGATCCATATTCGCAGCTGCACAGGGATTCACATTTCTGACATTGCTAGCATGTCTCTGTTTAGTACCTACACAAAGTTGGTCACAGACTGCTTGCCCCGGTAACAACAACCACGATTTTAGAGTACCGTTAGGTGGTGCAACCTGCGGCTCCAATGATTTGATTATCCAGGCGATCAGGGTAGTTGATCCTAATCAAACAGGGAATTGTGTCAATTGTCCTCCTGGTACTGTTGTAACCTGGAATTTGGAAGTCGATGTCCTGATCAACCAAAGTTCCTGCCGCGAATGTATTGCAATTGCTGCGGATCTGCATTTGAGCCCGACAGAATCATGTGTCTTATCCCGGCTAGATAGGACCTCTCAATTACAGGGACAAGGCAATGTGGTGACCCTGGATATGGGGGAACTCACATTTACTTGTGGTCAACAACTTTCTGTCACAGATCTCGTACTCGGATATGCTGCAAATTGCAACAGCAATTGTACTTCAGGTAATTTTACACCCTCGGGTGGCAAATGCAGTAGAATTGGAGATTATAATATAAAGACCCCCGTCGGGGCTAGTTGCTATGAAGTACCAGCTGAGTGCATAGGTGGCAATGGTGAAGTGGGTGTCAATGCCTTCGGCGGTACACCTGGCTACACCTACGCTTGGGAGGATGATTCAGGTAATTCTGTGGGCAGTCAAATGGAGATATCGGTTCCCGTGGGGACTTACCACGTGACTGTAACAGACTCCGAAGGATGTACTGCCGAATGCTCAGTAACCCTGACGACGGCAGATGACAACACCAATCCTACCATCACATGTCCTGGTACAATTAATCAAAATAATGACCCCGGAAGCTGTGGAGCCGCGGTCACATTTCAGGCAACGGCTGATGACAACTGCCCGGGTGTAACGGTAACCTATAGCCATCAACCCGGATCTTTTTTCCCGGTGGGAACGACCGCTGTCACTGCCACAGCCACCGATGCTTCCGGTAATCAGGCATCTTGCCAATTTAATGTCATTGTCGCAGACAATGAAGCAAGCGCTCAGTGCATGAATACCACTGTTCAGCTTGATGCCAGTGGAAATGCTTCAATCACGCCGAGCGATGTTGACAATAACTCAACAGATAATTGTGGAATCGCCAGCATGAGTGTAAGTCCTAACACATTTACCTGTGAGAACCTGGGCGCAAATACGGTTACCCTGACTATCGTCGACATTTATGGCAATACGGATCAATGCAGTGCTACAGTCACAGTAGAAGACAATATTAATCCCACGATTACCTGTCCAGCCAATATTGTAGTGGATAATGATCCCGGAGCATGTGGAGCAATTGTGACCTATTCAGCGACAGGTTCTGACAATTGTGGGTACTCTATAACTTACAATCCACCAAGTGGATCGTTCTTTGATATCAGCACAACGACTACGGTCATCGCCACAATTACAGATGATGCCAATAATTCAGCCACTTGTTCATTTACCGTTACGGTCAATGACAACCTGGCTCCGGGCATTAACTGCCCTAGCAACATATCGATTAGCTGTGAGGATTCTACTGATCCTTCGAATACCGGGACAGCCACAAGTAGTGACGCTTGTAGCAATGCCAGTGTGACCATCGATTTTTCAGATGTAACCACACCGGGAAACTGTCCCAATGAGTACACAATCACACGCACATGGACCGCCACAGATGCATCGGGAAATACCACGTCCTGCGCTCAGACCATTGATATTATCGACAATACACCCCCACAAGTCACTTGCCCTGGCCCTGTCGCTGTACAATGCGAATCTGATGTTCCCGCACCAGATATATCAGCCGTAAGTGCAACGGATAATTGCGACGGAGCGATTGCAATAGAATGGGTAAATGACGTCTCCAGTGGCAGTAATCCAATTGTCATAACTAGAACTTATCAGGCCACGGATGTGTGTGGAAATGTAGGCTCTTGCACGCAAACGATCACAGTGCAGAATTTGACTGCACCAAGTCTCACATGTCCGGCAAACATCACGGTTGAATGTTTTGGAGATGTTCCCGCTGCCGATCCTGACCAGGTCGTAGCGTCGGCCACCTGTGGTGGTACCGTAAACGTATCCTGGGTAGGAGATGTCCAGGCTGGATCCTGTCCGACGATTATTACCCGCACATATCAGGGTATAGACGAAACAGGATTTATCACCATGTGTACACAACAAATCACGGTTCTTGATACCATTGCCCCAACACTGACATCATGTCCCGGTGATTTAGATCTGGGTTGCATTACCACACCGCCCACGACCGGGCTTCTCCCGGCACCTATCACTGATCCAGCTATCCTGGGAGCATCTGATAACTGCACCCCGGCTGGTAATCTTATTGTCACCAATGCCGATATTGGACCGACTATTGATGGATGCTATTACATTTTTTCCAGAATTTATCTCGTATCTGACGACTGCGGTAACATCGCTGTATGTGATACTCAAAACATTTCATTTGTTTATGACATCACGCCACCTGAATTTGTAGATGGTCCTGCCGAACAGGTTTTTGGATGTAATGATCCCGTACCTCCTGTTCCTCCAGCCCCTGTCGCCATTGACGGCTGTCCCGGAGGCGTCACGATCACTTTCCAGGAAATTAGAACAAACGCAAGTTGCCTGGGTGAGGCCTACAATAGGGTGTGGACTGCCACTGATGCCTGTGGAAACCAAAGTACCTACACGCAGATAGCTTCGAGACAAGATACTTCAGCCCCAGAGCTCATCATCCCAAATGACACAATAGTGGGATGTCCCGGAGATATCCCACCACTCGAATATGAAATAAATGAAACTTGTGATAAATCGCGAATTACAGAAAACTATAAGGAGGAAATCATGCCCGGTTCGTGTGATTGTCAATACACTTTGCTAAGAATTTGGGATGTTTATAATCATTGCCTGTCGCGAGTAAGAGACACCCAGTACATCGAGGTTCTCGATACCAGCGGACCTCAAATCACAGTCGTAAACCCGATGCTTGGAGAGCTGGAAAATGGAGGGACTATGCGCGTTTATGAGTGCTTCGAACCAAATGTTGGGATGGAAGACATTGAAGTATCCGACTGTTGTGGTATAGCCAGTATCAGACCGTATGACTCTTTAATCGCATACAACAGTTGCGAAGCCTTCGATTACTTCGCCAGGTGGGTCTGCGGCTATGAAGTCATCGACTATTGTGGCAATAAGAGCGAGTTTAGATTTTATGTGGAGCAAGTCGATACAATGCCTCCAGGCTACGTCTTACCGGATGGCTTTGAGGATCGAATTGATGTGGAGTGCGGATTTCTTGCTCCGGGAGCTCCGGATGTTCAACTTGAAGATCAGTGCGATTTACAGCCAATGATGCAATTCCACGCCGACACATTCGGATTTTTCCCCGATTCATTTGCCATCGTACGGTCCTGGGGGGGCTTAGATGCCTGCTTTAATGCTGGTGAGATCACCCAGACGATTTCAGTTTGTGGCTTTGAACCTTCCGAGGTGGCAGGGGCTGTAGGAAATCTTGTTTGGTTGGATGAAAACGGAAATGGATTGCAGGACAAAGGAGAAACGGGACTAAATGGGGTCATTATAGAATTATACAAAGACCTTGATCTCGACAATCAGCCTGATGAGAAACCTTACAGGGTCGCCTGGTCCTCTCACATGAATGGGAATATGGGTCAGTATCAGTTCCGCAACCTCAATCCAGGTCGATATTTCATCAAAGTAGTGCCAAACCCCGAATATGTCATTAGTCCAATGTCAGACGGTCAGGCCAATGAAATGGACAGCGACATTGATCCGGTCTCCGGATTTTCACCCAGATTCGAAATCTCGGAAGCTGAGTTTGACTACAGTATTGATATTGGGCTGACGAGAATCCCAAGAACGGATCCAGACGAGGAGGAGGAAAAGGAAGATGACGAAGAGCATGCTGTGACTAATGCACTGTCGGTCTCCACATTTTCTGTGGAGAAAAATGGATGCGAAAATGTTCTAAAATGGCAGACATCTTCGGAGGCATTGGATCAGGAATTTGTCGTTCAACGATCTATCGATGACGATAACTTCAACTCTATTCATACATTAAGTACAATAGGACATCCATCTGATTACCAATATATTGATAATGATCCTTTTGATGCAACCTATTACAGGCTGGCACTTAGGGATGGAAATGGTGAAAGCGGCTATTCTTCCACGATATTGATGGAGAATACCTGTGTAGATAAATGGTTGAATTTCACCGTTTATCCCAATCCGAGCTCCGGAGAATTTGCAATCCGGCATACAAGAGTTGTTGATAATGTGGATGCGAAATTGCTCGATATTTTTGGAAGAGAGATAAAGCATTGGAATGTGAAGGGCGAACATCAGATCGATCGGGTTTCCTTAAGGGGATTGACTCCGGGAGTCTATCTCCTACAACTCGGTAGCGGGAATCAGATGGTAAGCAAGCCCATTGTGCTGGCCGATCCACAGAGGTAGATCAAGAAAATAACACCGGAATTCTATCTTTGACGCAATCAAGCAGAATTCCATTGTTGATCAAAGGGAAAGCAATACAAAAGTACTACGGGCAACTGCACGTGCTCAAGGGTGTAGATATTGAAGTCAAAAAAGGTGAGATCGTATCCATTGTCGGCAAGTCCGGTGCCGGAAAAAGCACTTTGCTGCACATCATCGGGACACTAGACGAAATGGATGAAGGACAAATCACCTACACGGGTGCTGACATAAAAGATCTTAATCCAAAACAACTGGCTGCCTTCCGGAATAAAAACATCGGTTTCATTTTTCAGTTTCATCACCTTTTACCCGAGTTTACCGCCCTAGAAAATACTTGCATCCCGGCTTACATAGGTAAGGGGGTTCAAAAAACAGTCGAGAAAAGTGCAAAGGAGATTCTCGACTATATGGGATTGTCGGAGCGTCTTAACCACAAGCCGGGAGAACTGTCTGGTGGAGAACAACAGCGGGTTGCTATCGCGAGGGCATTGATAAACAAACCCCAGATCGTTCTCGCCGACGAACCCACGGGAAACCTGGACACCGGGACATCTGACGAAATCCATGATCTGCTCTTCCAAATGAGAAATGATTTTGGGCAGACCTTTGTGATTGTCACCCACAATGAAGAATTAGCAATGCGTTGTGACCGAATGCTCACAATGGCAGACGGACTGATTATAGACTAACCAACTGTGCTGTGATCTTATCCAGTTTCTCTGCGGTATAAGATCCCATCCATTTTCTCACATAAGCCCCATCGTGATCAAATCGATCTCGAAGACGCCTGGTATTGACCGGACGTTCTCGAATGGGATCCGGAGCGACACCTCCTACCCTATTCCAGTTGCCATAGTTGCTGCACGGATCGTAGTCCAGTAGGATCGATTCAAAGTAGGAGGCTCCAAGTTGCCAATTCACTCCCATCTTATCTACCAGGTAATGAGCCACAACCGATCTGCCCCGGTGTGATAAATATCCGGTACAACCGAGCTCCCTCATACAAGAATTGACAAGCAGATCATTGGTTTCGCCCTTGATCCATCGCTCGAGGCCGTGTGGATCAGATACGTGAGTCCTTTTTTGAGACCTGATTGGCCCGCCCTTAAGAAAGATCAGATTCTGATATTTCTTACCCATGAGCCTATAATAATCTCTTAACATCAACGGAAGGCACAATGGATGATCTGTATTTATAAATCGAGATGATCTTGTGACCGTGTCAAAAATCATTTTAGGAGACAAACATCCCGCACTAATCCATGGAGACAGCCGGCTCCTCCCATAAAGTTCCAGACTTTCATTGTCCATACGATCGAGATTTGTCACGTTCTGTCTTAATTTTTCCAGGGCAGTCGCTTCCCCACCATTAAAATGCGTCCTTTCAGCCGAGTCATAATCAAAACTCGATAACTTGGGAATTTCACCCGGGTCAATATCCAGATCGAATCCCTTTAGATCAGGCTCATCAAAGGGTGGTCGCACCTCAACGAAGTGTTCGACTTCTTTTTTGAAAGTTGAAAAACTATCCGGTGTGTGGGTCACCGGAAATGGAAGATCTTGTGTGTGAATAAGCATTTTTCCCCTTTCGTACCTCATTTCCTGCCCTATGCTCCACAGTTTTCTTTCTAGTTCGTCCTGTACCTGCACCTCTTCATGAGTCCGCTCCCGGTTACAGAAGATGTACGATGATCTGAATGCATCCGCCAGGGCAAACAGTTCATCCTCCGGTCTACCTATACGAACAATGAGATCACTTCCTCTTCGTCGCAGGCCTTCTCTGAGACTCTGAATGGATTCAATGAGGAAACGAGTGCGGTGAATACCAATTTTCCTAAATCCAAATCTAGTATGACCGTAAAATGTGCGCTCATCAAAGATAAAGACAGGCAACACCTGATCACATAAATGCAAGGCCTCGCACAGAGCCTGGTTATCATGCAACCGCAAATCAGATCTAAACCAAACTATCCCCTTGCGATGCATTCCATGCAAATTATGAAATGAAGATGCTCGGTCATACTCACTAAGATCACGTCGTTTAGTCAGGTAATTTATGAACACAAGATAAAGATCTCCTGCTGCAAACCGGACAGGGCCATTTTTCTCAAAAAAATAACGTTTGCTACAGATGATTCCCAGTTTGATCACAAATGATCCGATCAAGTATCTTTACCTTCGCAAAAAAATAAATCATAGCTCGATCCTAAAATTGTATCAAGTGACCCAGAGAGTAATCAAACATCTTCCACCACTTCAAATAATCTTTGTCTTTATCATTTTCCTCTTGATTTCCTGCAACATATCTGATTCAGCAGGTCAGTCGAAAATACCAGAAGAGCTTCAACCTCTGTATCGGGAAGCGTTAGAAATTCATGATGAGGTGATGCCCAGGATGGGGGAGCTCACATTGCTTCAAGAGAAAATGACTGCCAAACTGGATGAATTGAGATCTGCAGAACCCATTGACAAGGAGGCACTCCGGGAATCCAACCGTATTCTTGGACAACTCAATAGATCAGAAAGTGCAATGTGGGATTGGATGCATAGCTTTAGCACACTGGATTCCATTCCCGGATCTGAAAAAGAAGTATTTCTTACGAGAAGCAAATCTTCGGCTGAGGACATGAAAAATTTAATTCTTAGCAGCCTCGAAACTGCCAGGAAATATTTACAGGAGCATCCCATTGAAAATCCGGTTGTCCAATGAAATCATTCGCAGCGTTTTTATTCTGCTCGCTCTTGGTTTTGGCGTGCAAAAACAATGAAGCCACATTGCCGTATCTCGGTGAATCAGAGGAAATCAAAGGCGAAATGAAATACTACCGGGTACCGTCCTTTCAGTTCTTAAATCAGGACAGTGTGGAAGTATCGGATGTGAGCCTGGCTGGAAAGGCCTACATCGCCGATTTTTTCTTCACGTCTTGCCCTTCGATATGTCCCAAAGTAAAACGGCAAATGTTGAAATTGGACAAAAAATTTCAGGGTGAGGGGCGGTTAAAGTTTCTGTCCATGTCCGTTGATTATCGCAGAGATTCAATTCCCGTTTTGAAGGAGTACAGCAAAAAATTAGATATTGATACAGAGCGATGGCATTTGGTACAATTGAGGAAGGACAATATGTCAAAAATTGCCAATCAGTATTTTAACGTCGCTTTGGAAGACGAGTCAGCTCCTGGAGGGTTTGATCATTCAGGTAGGTTGATATTAGTAGATGGAGATGGACATATAAGATCGCACTGTGACGGAACTGACCCGGAATCTGTAGACAAATTTGCCGATGATATTGCTACGCTATTGGCCAGCATGGATTCTCAGTCTTAGTATAGGCATGGCTCCGTTATGGAGCTGTGTGCAATACAATCCATACAAGCAGGGAGAGAGACTATACGGTAAGCATTGTTCAAGCTGTCATATGGAAAATGGGGAGGGATTCAGAAAGCTTTATCCACCACTCGCGACACCCGATTACCTGGATTACCTGGAAGACTTTGCTTGTATAGTCCGGCATGGTATGGACAGTAGCATCACTATTGATGGCACAGAGTACACATTTCCAATGCCTGAAAATAAAGGGCTTACAGCAGCTGAAATTGCAAATATATATAACTACATTGCTCATCAATGGCACCCTGAAACAGCCCGGTCTAATGAACTGGAAATGAATGAACAGCTGGCGCGTTGCAGGCAGTAACCCAAGGGCATTTCATAGCCATTTTCCCGCAATACATGTATAATAGAAATTTGTATGTATTTTTGGTGCTTACAGTTGCTAACTTATGAGACATTTCTTTTTTGTTCTACTGGCGATTGCTTCCGCTTTTGTAGCAAATTCGCAAGAAGTATCGATCGATTTAATACATCAGGCTGATGGTCCTTTTCTCGTGGAGGGATGCACTGTGAATGCAGATTCCCTGGTCATTTCCAGACTTGATACCACATTACCGGCAAACTACCAATTGAGGCTATCGGGGTCTGCAAGCTTTGGTGAGGATTTTGACCTCGATTTAGCAGAGATAAACTTTCAGGAGGGTCAGGATAATTTCAGCCTGGGATTGATCGCTATCCCTGACGAAATTGCCGAAGACCGGGAGACGCTCGTTATCGCTGTGCTTGATTCGATGTCTATGGTCATCGATTCATTGGAAATTCTCATTTTGGATGCACTGGAGGTCGTGATAGAACAGGAAGAGGTCCGAGTTTGCCAGGGAGAACAAGTGACATTGTCTACAGTGATTCCCGGAAATTATTTGTGGATTTATGATGGGGATACTACATTCGGACCCGAGCTTTCTCTGATGGCTAATGATGAAAAAAATGTCCGGGTGATCACCACATTGGGAGATTGCGAAGCTTCAGATGAAATTGACATCCAGTTGAGAGCTGGTATTACATTCAATGTAGATACCGCTTATGCATGTCTTGGAGAGTCTGCCACAGTCACAGTAGATATCATTGGGAATCCGGATGGGGATTATATTTGGTCTCCCTTGGATAGCACGATCACCGTTCTTGCCGATCAATCAATCCAGGTGATGACTGATGTGACACGAAAGTTTTTTCTCAATTTTAGAAATAGTGAATGTGACGTTTTGGATTCTGTGGTAATCAGGGTAGACTCATTACCGGATTTTCCCATTAGAATCGTACCGGAGAAGGAAACGTATTGTCCGGGTGAAAAAGTAGTTTTGTCATCAGTGTACTTATTCCCCCCGCTGTTTCCCGATGCTAAGTTTGAGTGGAGCTACGACGCCGCATCGCCAATTAGTGAAGATACTTTAGAAAACTTCGTGTTTACTACAGAGGATACCTCATATTTTCGTTTGAAGGTCGATAACAATGCCTGCCAAATGAAAGACAGCGTGATGCTGATCGTGATAAATCCGCCCGTGGAGCTCTCACTCACGGATACAACAGTTTGCCCTAACCAGCCCGTAAAAGTTGAACTCCTGAATGCTGATGATTTTGACGAGATCATGTGGAGCCCCGAGCAAGGGATCAGCTGTACGGATTGTCCTGATCCCACCATGCGTGTCGAATCATCGACATCCTTCATGATGACCGGAAAGAGCATGGGCTGTCCTGCATCGGGAACGGTCAACATCAATATTTTTCCAGCGGATTCTATTACGGTAGTACCTGATACAATGGTCTGTCCGGGAGATCCTGTGCGATTATCAGCTCTGGAGACTTCCCTTTATGAAGAGTTGGAATGGACTGGTACCAATCTGGATTGTAATAAATGCAATAGTCCTGTTACAAATCCACAGATGGGAAACACCACTTATGCAGTTTTGGGGGTGAAGGAAGATGGATGTTTTGGTGAGGGCAGCCTTGTTATCAGCACCTTTCCGACTCCGAACCCCTTCCTGGTGGCTACCCCGGCTGGAGCACAGGAAATAGGAACCCTTATTGAAATTCAAACAAGTCTTGTCTCCACAAATACATTTACCTGGTCGGTAAATGGTCAGACCCTTGATGGAAGTGATGCCACGATAGAGACTCCAATTGTTACGGAGGGAGACAATACCTTCAAGGTGGAGGTCGTCTCACCGGAAGGATGTATGGGTATGGGAGAGATTACTATTACCGGCAATCCACCGCACTATGAAATTCCCAGTGCATTCACACCAAATAATGATGAGCTGAATGATACGTTCAAAGTGCTGGTCTTTGGAAACTTTCAGGTCGCAGAGTTTAAAGTTTTCAACCGCTGGGGACAGGTAGTATTTGAGGGAAGTGGCGACAGCGCCTGGGATGGACGGTTTAAGGGGAAAAACGCTCCTGCCGACGTATATGCCTACCAGGCTGTCTTGCGACTTCCGGACAATAGTGAAAAAACAGTGCGAGGAGAAGTGGCTCTCATTCGCTGATCAATCCTCACAAAGTGAGAAGAGCGTTCGAATTTCTTCAAACGCTCATACACCCTAAAAAATTAATAAACTATGAAAACAGTTGCCTTAAAATATTGACCCTTAAGATACATTTAAGTTTTGTTCTCACCAAATCGCTTCCCCCACATCTCAGTCGATTTTTTATAGTATCCGGAATCCAAAATCTGTGACAAAATGATTATTATATTATAGGAATTAATTATATGTGTTAAAATCAGCAAAAAGTTGATACTCATAAGAAACATTCCTGTCCCCTATGGCGTTAATCATATACTTATACAATTTTTACAACCTTATAACAAAATTTCTTGAATCCAATGAATGTAAAAGCCGAACCATCAGAATCTGAAAAGCGAGAGGTCTCAGATGCAAAAAAACAAAAAGAGATTAAACACATCCTGCTTGAGAATCGAGAAGAACAGAAGTTGCAATTTAAACATAGTCTAAACTCAAGGATTAAGCGCACTTTCAGCAAACCTCATTAGAAGGACGATTTAGGTATTCTGATTATTTTGAGATCGATTTCCGATATTCCAGGTATTCCCTTCTTAGGTTCATATCTCTTGATTTCCTTGCTTGCTTAGCTGCTTTTTGCAAGATTTTCCCTGCCGCTTTTTCATGACCCTGCATTTGGTAGAGATCCACTAGCTTCATTGTGGGTTTTCTGGCATAATTTGAAGACTCCATCAGCTCTTTCACCCATTTGGTTGCGAGACTCAAGGTCTTTGTTGATTGATCGGCACTGGTTATCTCATCTGTGTACGCCAGTAGCGTATCGCGGTGAATTTGTGCTCCTGCTTTGATTGCACCTGTGATATCGACAGCCATTTCTCCATAGAGCTTCTTTTTATGATGTACAGATAACTTATACAGATATGCCTTCTGTACCCCTTCACCGGGAAAAGATCGGATGAGTAGACGCTCCACTTGATCAAGTGACATTTCTTTTGACGGATCATTGATGGCCTGCGCGACAAGCCTCTCTATTTTGGCATCAAAATCGTCCTTGCCCATCATCTTTTCATACATTTTTCGATTCACTATTAGATGATCATAGAGCGCATTATCTACTCCATTTGCAAATCTGTAAACCAATCTCATGTTCTTTGATGTGGTCCAATCACTTTGACCCTCCAGGTACTCGTCGAGTACTTTATCAAATCTAATGTCACCCGTTTGATCCAGGTGATCGATATAATTAAAGAGAAAATCCGGTTTTCGGTCACCTTCTAGATATCTAAGCTCCCACGCTTGAAGGAGTCGTTCCGGCATATGGGCCTCATCGGCATGGTCGAGGATGTCAGCCACACCTTGCAATCCTGCGAATTGATAAACGAGTGTCTGATCGTGGCTAATAAAATAGTAGCTTGGTATGACTTCCGCCCCATACCGGGCAGCCAGGATGGGACCTATGCCTTTCTCGAGGTCCACACTTACATTAATAAACTTGCTATTGAAATGCCTGGCAACCTGTCCCAGTGAGAAGACCTCTTCTTCCATCACCTTACAAGGCAAACACCAGGTCGTGTATCCGTTAATAAAAATGAGCTTACCCTCCTTTTCAGCAGAGACAATGGCCGCCTCAAAATCATTATCAATAAATTCGATTTTGTCCTGGGCGAGCACTGGTGCCCAGTGACAAAGGACTCCGATAAGCGCTGCATAGAGTGGTCGCATCTTTAACACCAATGCAAGATCGTTGCCAAAAGTCTTAATCATCCAAATCATCCAGCATATTGGCCAGCATGTCACCAAAACTCAATTTACTGGCCAGCTGATCCCTGGTCAATAAATTAAACTCTGCCAGACCATGCAAAACCAGTTCCATGGCAGCATTCTGTTCTAGCGGATCCTTACTTACCTTCTTTACCAACACCTTAAGACCAGGTACTCCGGCTAGTAGCTCGGCATAACTGTCGTCAGTTTGATCGAGTAAGATTTCTAAAGTATTCCCCTGATTAAACCAGTTTTGTACATCCTCAAAAAGATCAACCTGTCCTTTCTTCAGTCTCTCAGGATTTGGGAAATAAGTCAGAAATTCGTTCTTAATAGCCGTTCCGATGAGTTGTAAAGCCACGCTGTGAGGACCTTCCTGCTCACCCTCAAATACGAGCTCAACCTTGCCTGTAAGAGAGGGTATTACTCCCCAAAAATCACTCAGCCTCGCCGTGGTCCGATCTTCATCATTTAGGAGCATGCGCCTTTCGGCAGCACTGACCAGATTCTCAAAGGCGGAGATACTCAGTCGCGCAGAGACACCACTTTTTTCATCTACAAGTTCAGACCCACGTGCTGCAAATGTGATCCGCTCGATAATGTTTTTCAATATCTCAGGTACTTCAATCCTCGATTGTGAAGCCGCAATTGATGCCTCTTGTGCGGTGATCGCTCTGGCATCGTCGAGCGTGAGTGGATAATGAGTCAAAATCTGACTTTCGATCCTGTCTTTTAGTGGAGTAATTATACTTCCTCTATTGGTGTAGTCTTCGGGATTGGCCGTAAACACAAATTGAATGTCCAGGGGTAATCTCAATTTGAAACCGCGAATCTGCATGTCACCTTCCTGCAGAATATTAAACAGGGATACCTGAATTCTTGCCTGAAGGTCGGGCAACTCATTGATCACAAACAAACATCGATGCGCACGCGGAATCAGGCCATAATGAATCACTCTTTCATCTGAATAGGGCAACTTAAGCGTTGCTGCTTTTATCGGGTCTACGTCACCAATCAAGTCTGCAATACTGACATCAGGGGTAGCTAGTTTCTCTACATAACGCTCATCCCTGTGCAGCCAACGGATCTGGGTTTCATCTCCCTTTTCTTTGATCAAATCACGGCTAAATTTTGATATCGGAGCTAATGGATCATCGTTGAGTTCGTTACCATCCACAATGGGAATCCATTCATCCAGAAGATTGATTAAAAGACGGGCCATACGGGTCTTGGCCTGCCCTCTCAAGCCCAAGAAAAGAAGATTATGTTGCGACAGTATTCCCCGTTCCAGATCTGGCAGAACCGTGGTGTCGAAACCTATAATTCCCGGGAACACTGTCTCCTTTTGTTGAATTTTACTAATCAGGTTTTCACGCAGCTCCTCCTTGATCGATTTAGGTTTATAACCGGTGGCTTTCAGGGCCCCTAATGTCTTCACTTCTTGTATCATCTCTTCAGAAAACAGTTTGTGCGGTGGAAAGTTTTTGCAGAAAAAGTTCCATCGCATTTAAATGTAGCCTGTTCAAGTTGTGTTGAATCTTCTCAGACAGGTAATCGGCTATGTTTACATTAATATAATTAGACTGCTGCTCCTCCGAAATTTTTTCAATAAGACCCATGCCCTTCTCAAATGTCTTGATCAACTCAACCTCCAACTCTTCAGATACACGATCACTACACATCCAGATGGCAAATAAAAACGGCAATCCCGTCAGTTTTTTCCAAAAGACGCCAAGGTCATATTTAAAAGGAAATTGGGATGACAGATGCAGTGCCTTGTCACCAATCAGGACCCTCCCCCAATTCTCCCGGGGTGTCCAATTATCCTTTTCCTCTGGTTTCTCAAAAATCGGTGATACATCAAAGTATTCTTTGGCAAGGATCTGCATCAGCTGATTGGAAGTCAGCGAATGCGGATCAAGATAGATTCCATCCAAATCAAAGATTGGTTCATTTGATGCAAGCAAAACAGAACTCACTTCCCCGTCACATCCTATACCCCACTCAAGTATTGGTCTGAAGTTGGATAATTGGGGAACCGTGACAACGGGTACTAAACCAATATCAGCTTTCCCGTTCAACAATTTTTCAGCACATTCCGCAGGTGTATCTTTTTCGATCAGAATCTTTCTTGTGAAATCGTGACCTACCAGTCCTTCTACGAAAGGCATTGTGTTTAAGTATTCGACGGCCGACAGCACAACTTCGGCTTTGTGCATCATTCAAAAGAATTTGGTGCCAAAGATAATTTTTGTCGATTACCTGTTCGTCTAGTTTGAGATCACAGGCAAATCGAGGTAGCGCCGTCCATCGGAACCTTCACCTGGCGACACTTCATAGACCTTTATTGTGTTGTATAGTGTATCTCTTTCAACGGGAATTCTTCTCACATCCTGGATCAGCCTCACAAGCTGCTCAGTGGTCAGGGAAGGAGCCTGCTCCTCTGCTCCTGCCATCGAATAGATTTTCGTGGTATCATCAATCGTCCCATCCAGATCATCAACCCCGAATGCAAGCGATAACTGCGCGACCTCACGGCCTATCATTGGCCAGTATGCCTTGATATGATCAAAATTGTCCAGAAAAATTCTGCTGATCGCATAGTTCCGCAGATCTTCCACCACAGACCCCTCAGGGAGATGAGACAACTCATTGTTGCGATTTCTAAATTTTAAAGGAATAAAAGTTTGAAAGCCACCGGTTTTGTCCTGTAGTTTCCGCAAAAGATCCAAATGATGGACACGGTGCTCAAATTTCTCAATATGCCCATAAAGCATCGTTGCATTTGATCGTTGCCCCAGCTCATGCCAAATCTCATGTATCTCCAGCCATTGTTCACCTGTACATTTGTCACCGGCAATTTGTTTTCTCACTTCGGGATGAAAGATTTCTGCACCACCACCAGGTAGAGAATCCAACCCGGCATCTTTCATCCGCTTCATACCTTCTGTATATTCAATTTTTTCTTTTTTAAAAATATAGTGATACTCCACAGGCGTAAGAGCCTTAATATGCAAGGCGGGTCGGTAAGATTTTATTTCTCTAAATAATCGTTCATAAAATGAAACATCATACTGGGGTAAGACACCTCCGACTATATGTACTTCACTTACAGGTTGTTCAGCGTAACCTTTTACGATCTCCATAATTTCATCATGGGTATACTCCCAACCTTCTTCTCTTCTCTTTATCAATCGCGAGTATGAGCAAAATTTGCAGGTGTAAATACAAACGTTGGTGGGCTCGATATGAAAATTGCGATTGAAAAAGGTACTTCCGCCATGCCTCATCTCTCTGATAGAGTTGGCAAGCTTACCAACTGCAGATAACGAGGCGTGCCTATACAAATGAAGGCATTCTGAAGACGAAATACGCTCACCATTCGATGCCTTTTCGATGATTCTATCGGTGCCTGCTTTTATTTCTTCAGTGGTCACTATTTTATGTGCTATTTGGCACAAAAGTATATTATTTCAGGCTTTGACCTATAGAGAATATTTCGATCACAAATAGATCGCTGCTCGATCTAAACAAGTCCGAAAAGCACAAAGACTAATAACATCACAGCTGCAATCCCAAGATATATGGCGATCTCCCTCAAGTAAACATGTGAGTAGGTGGAGTGCCTCTCCTCGGAGTGCTTGGGAGCAATCCGATAATCTTTCCACCTGGAAACCGGGAATAAGTCGTTGCGAAGAAAGGCATCGTGTCTGCTGCGAATGTACTGTAAATTCATTCGGAGTGATATTCTTGCATGCTCGGCCGAACCCGTCATGATATGTACTGATTTGTTATGTACTTATATTAATACTTACTGGGATAAAGCGCAAGATTCGACGACTAACGTAGAGAAAAAGACGACTGTCCAATCTCTTCAGAGAAGAAATCTTTCAAAATATTTGGGGATAACAAAAATTTTGAAGTATATTAGTGTATTAGTTATATAGTACACTAATTCACATCGATTATGATTACAATAAGGAGTCTTGACTTTTCATACCGCAAAAATCAGATTATCAATGGATTGGATTGGAGTCTGATGGATGGTCAGATTTGTGGTCTCCTTGGAAAAAACGGTGCAGGTAAGACTACACTTTTACATACAATTGCAGGATTGCTAGAACCCGATGCCGGTTCGATAGAAGTGAATGGATTCCGCCCATTCAGCAAACGTGTTGACTTCAAAAGGAAGATTTTTCTGGTTCCCGAATCATTTTACTTGCCCAATCTTTCTATTGACCGATTGGTTCATTTGTATTCAAGCATATATCCGTCATTTGATCCTGAACTATTCGAGCAATTGTTGATAGATTTCGAATTGCAAGACCGGCCTCATTGGAAGAAATTGAGTTTTGGGCAAAGAAAGAAGTTATTATTAGCACTGGGGATATCGACCCAGACACCCGTCTTACTTCTTGATGAACCTACCAATGGGTTGGACATTCCATCGAAATTGCAACTGAACAGTGCACTCAGCAGAAAGCTTGACAAAGACAAAATCATCATTATCAGTACGCATCACGTCAGGGATGTTGAAGCCCTTTTTGACACAATAGCTATACTCGATCGAGGCCGAATTCAATTGCAATGCTCGATCAAAGAACTGGCACAAATCTTTTGTTACGATGTCACCGACCAGCAACCTTCGGAGCCCATCTTTGCAGAACATACATTGGCGGGATATCAAGTCCTATCTCAAAACAGGGGAAATAGAGAGAGTCAGCTGGATCTGGAATTTCTCTATAAAGCATACCACGACAACTCGGAAAAAATTATAGAAAAAGTAGTGACTAAATAAAATCAATATGAAAGAATTTAAATCATCGAGGTTAAAGGCCTGGTATTTCTTCATTTGGCAAACCAAGAAGGTTGAACTGGGCTATTTGATTTTAGTTACCACTATTATCCTTTTGATTGTTTTTGCAGGGTTGTTGTATAATTCGGATTATGCTCCAAGAGTTCAGATCCAGCATCAGGAATCAATCTTTTTTACAGGTTTATTCATCTTTAGTGCCATCGCGATCTATGCAATACTCAGAAACTGGATATCGAAAGGTGAAGGTATCTATAAAAATATTTTGCCGTTTTCTACCACAGATCACTTCATAGGACTTCTAACAACATTAGTATTTGTCATACCATTTTGTTTCTGCATTGTTTACTACTTTGTGGATGTCCCAGCACTATGGATTTCCAACTATCTGATCGAATACTCAACGGAAATCAAAAAAGAAGAATTATTTGGAATACACTATTTCAAGAGTGAAATCCCATTTTTTAGGAATTCTCTTGTTCTCATTTTATTCTATGAAGTCTGTATAGCAGTTATGCTTTTTGGCATGCTCACTTTTCGCAAGTATAGCTTTCTTGCATCATTACTTTTTACACTGTTACTGGGTCTGTTGATCGTTTGGATCAAGATCTCTTTCCTAAGATATGGCGTTCCTGATGGATGGGCAGGCGCACAATTTGAGTGGAACAAAATTGGATCCGGAGGCCTGCGAGATCAGGTTGATATTCGATCTTCTGTCTTATACAGAATGAGAAACGTAATACCCCTTTTGTGTTTGACTTTGGCGTATTGTGCCAATTATTTTAAAATACGTGAAATCGAGGTTAGATAATGCGATTTTCTAAACACAAGGCCATTTATCTTCAGATCATAGATTTTGTTTGTGAGCAAATCCTTAGTGGGGGTGTTAATACCGGGATAAAGATAAATAGTGTACGCGAAATGGCGGGACACCTGGGTGTAAACCCAAATACTGTAATGCGCGCATATGACAAATTACAAGATCTGGAAATCCTAGAAAACAAAAGGGGAATTGGTTTGTTCGTTTCAGATCTAGGATCGCAGAATGCTAGAAAATATTTGAAAGATAATTTTATCGAAGAAGAAATACCCTCTTTATTTCGATCGATGGAATTGCTCGGAATTACACCACAGGATTTACAAACTAAATTTGAAGACTATAAAGTGGCCCAAACTAAACAAATATAAAATGAAAATGAGTAATAAAATATTCGTTCTTGCCTGTGTAATTCCCGTGGTTTTTTCCTTTGCTTCAAATACTGCACTTCGCATCAAGTTCAGAAAAGGTATGATCAAGTCTGGAGAGGAAGTTAGGGCTGAATTACTGGAGCAAGTACGATTACCCCCGATTGATGAAATACACGTCAATGACCTGTATATGGTGCGCATTATTTATGACGGAGCCAATCAAATGAACATCCGGAAGATCAAGCAGCAATCCAAGCTGCAGTCTCCCATATCCTATGAGATAAAAGGCAACTCCCTGCATCTTTCAAGAGCGACAGAGCACAGAAAATATGTTCACGTTTCTGTCCATGTAAACAATTGTAAAATTTTTGCTAATTCAAGTATACTCAAAATTGTTCCTGCTCAATACGGTGACTCAATCACAATTAAAGGAAATGAGAATAAAATAAGCTTTGAGAATAGAATTCAGGATATCGATTTGTTAAGCAAATCAGATAATAGTAGTAGCACACAGCGCTCCATCACAGTTGGACATCTACACATGAATGTGGAGCAATCAAAAATCCTATTCCTACCGGAAATCCGTGTGAAGCATTTTACAGGCCGTTTAGCAGAGTCAGAACTAAGTATTGATCATGCGATAATAAGCAACTTTGGCATTCAAGCAGACAATCGTACTAAGATGTCTATATCAGGTGGACAACTAAATTCCTTATTATCAAATAATAAATTAGATCTTGGAAGCGAAGAAGTTTTAGAGTAATACAGCTTTAAAATCTCGACACTATTTTTTTAGCACCAGTACAAAAATCCTCCCGATAAAATCATCTGAAGGTGATGGAGTAAATACTAAAAAAAACCAGAAAAAGAATCTTAATCCTTTTCTGGTTTCTCACTTTTCGAAAGAACGACTGAGTTTGTATTTCACAGTCACATTTCGATGTTGTTGTTTTTCAATTTCTTGTTGTGTTTCTGTCCGAGACAAGAATCCACACCTACGTGTTACTAACGAAATATTCTTTCGAAAATGTACTCTGTGTCTTAGGGATCGTGCAATCGGGTATAAGCCACGATCCCTCAACCTGTGCTGGTGGAGTCATATTTACAACATTTTAAAAATCAGCATTGCGTCACAATGCCATAAAAAGCTTCAAGTGTAATTCTGATCCTAATTTAAGACATTGTACTGATTTTTGCAAGATTCTATTGGATATTTTTCTCATCTACGTATTTGTTGCCGGCGAATGTAAATTCGCCTCTGACCTAAATCACCGGAGACCCGACAACCGGAGACCGGTCACCAATTTATCTGGCGCCGGCATAACAATTAGGCCGGCGAATGTAAGTTCGTCTCTGACCTAAATCACCGGAGACCCGACAACCGGAGACCGGACTCCAATTTATCTGTTGCCGGCATAACAATTAGGCCGGCAAAAAAATTTTCGATGATACGTAACCAGACAGCGAAACAATTAGGCCGATACAATTCATCGGTGGAACAATATCAAGCTATCATGAAATCCCAGGTTGAACTGGATTGTAGATGGCCTGGTGACACATAATTGGCAATGCTCTATCACTATCTATCATAAGTTTCTGATTTTTAGGCATATCAGATATAAACAAATGCACCAAATAAGTCGTTACTTTGATTATAACATTAAATCTTTCAATATGAAAAAGGTTATTCCTATTATTTTATGTCTGGTGGCAAGCATAAGCTATGCCCAGGACAACATCACCCAGACCAGTATAGAAGCCATGGTAAGTCGCAATCACGATCAGATCGTGAGTCTCGCAGATGCATTTTCAGAAGAACAGTTTGACTGGAGACCATCTGATGGTGTGAGGTCTGTTGCTGAATCTATCTTACATGTGGCATCTGCCAACTATTTTTTCGGAATGAAGCTGGGTTTCGAAGTCCCTGAAGGAGTGGACATGATGACTCTCGAGTCTTCTGTAAAAGGCAAAGACAATGTGATTGCTGCGGTCAATGAATCTTTCGAATTTGTCAAAGGCAATATCGATAAAATTGAAAAGGAGACGTTTGGAGATATTGTAGAAACACCATTTGGTGAATTTAGCAAGTTGAGTATGCTCCTGCTCGTATTGGAACACTCCGGCGAACACAAAGGCCAGTTGATTGCTTATGCCCGGTCTAACGGCATTACACCACCATGGAGCCAGTAGTTTATTAGAAATCAAACGATTAAGGATTGAGCGGACTTTATAGTCCGCTTTTTTTCTATGGTATGATGTGAACCTCAACCCTCTGTCACTTTAGTTTCTCATTGTTCAGAACAGGGTCCTACATGGCATCGGCTGGATTGGATGTGTTTTGGCACCAAAACCGACCTCGGGAATTACCTAAGGAGAAGGAAGTCTCGAAAACTCCACCAAAAGCCAGGAGTAAATTCGAGATGAATTTTATTTCTTATGTTCCGTTTCTGGCAAAGGAAAGTAGCATGAAGCACAATCTTGAACGGGGACTCACTTTTAGAGATGCCACCGCTAACGACGCATTGGAGATCGCAGAACTCCATGCCCGCAGTTGGCAGCTTCATTATAGGGGTATGCTGCCGGACGAGTTTTTAAATCATCAGGTAAACGAAGATCGCAAAAAAGTCTGGACGGCACGTTTTGTAAAAAATAATCCAAATCAATACGTGTTGTTAGCCATAAATAAACGTAATTTAGTTGGTTTTGTCTGTGCTTTCTTAGACCATGACCCGAGATATGGGACCCTGATCGACAATCTTCATGTAATCCCGGAATATCAAAAGTCAGGGATTGGAAGAAGGCTCATGCATTATTGCGCAAAATGGTGTATGTCTAAAAAGAAAAAATCACCTATTTTTCTTTTTGTGCTTACTGGAAATAAAAATGCAATCGCCTTTTACAAAAGGTTAGGCGCACAAATATCCGAACCCTTCGAAATTAAGGCACATTCTCACGGTCCGGAGAATGTACATCGCTGCCACTGGCCTAATGGGGAAGAACTCGTAATGCCCTGATTTAAAAGCCCAGTAAATTTAAACTTGCCACATAAAAATTCTTATCAACAACTACCTGGTCAACTTTTTCCTCCCACATCAAACTCTTCCAACCAGTCGTGACTGCGAGCATAGTTTCAAATCCATCAATAATGACGCGGACCGGCATATTGAAATCCTCGACGCAATTAGACCAGCGGTAATGCAGCTTATCGCTTTGGTGATAATACTCTAAAATGGGTATCCGCGTAGCTCGCAAATATTGATCAAAGAAGGGACTCAGATCAACGCCTACCTTTTCGCTAATAAAATTTTCAATTTGCTCAGTGGTCACTGTCTGATGAAAAAATGTCTTATTGAGCCCTCGCAAGATCATTCTCCATCTTTCGTCATCATTAACAATTTCTCGCAGTGTGTTGAGGATATTTCCTCCCTTTGCATACATATCTCCACTGCCTCTCTTGTTTACATTGTAAGGCCCGATTATAGGACGATCATTCCGGATCCCTTTGCGATTTCCCCTTACATACTCCTGGCCGGCCTCTTTGCCATAATAATATTCTAAAAATAAGCTTTCCGAATAATTGGTAAAGCTCTCATGAATCCACATATCTGCCACATCTCGATAAGTAATATTATTAGCAAACCATTCATGTCCTGACTCGTGGATTATTATAAAATCAAATTTTAATCCCCAGCCTGTGCCGCTACCATCCAGCCCTCGATAGCCGTTTTCAAAACCATTTCCATATGTGACCGAGCTCTGATGCTCCATCCCTGTGCTGGTCACCTCTACAAGCTTGTATCCATCCTCATAGAAGGGATAGGGTCCAAACCAATACTCAAAGGCCTCCATCATTCTCCGGGCATCTCTAAATTGCCTTTTAGCATCGTCTAAATGATTCCCGAACACATAATAGTCCATGTCCAGGGGGCCATTCTCGCCATTGTAAACCTCTGAAAAATGGACATACTCAGCAATATTTATGTTGACTACATAATTGCTGATCGGATTCGAAACAAACCAGTGATAGGTCTTTGTACCATCATTCAGCTCATCGACTTTACGGAGCCTGCCATTGGATACATTCATGAGATTACCGGGTACATTAACGCTGATCAGCATACTGTCGGGTTCGTCATACATATGATCTTTGCATGGCCACCAGATGCTGGCTCCTATGCCCTGGCAGTTAGTATGAATAATATCTTTTCCATCTGCATCCTTGTCCCAAGAGACTCCTCCGTCCCACGGTGGCCTCACTGCTACCCGGGGTCTACCCTTGTAGAGAACATCGATCCAATATTCTTCACCCGCAAGTTGATCCCTGGTTAGCGAAATAAAATGCGCATTGCCATCGGAGACAAAGGATAAAAGTTCTCCGGACTGATCCACAATACTTGTGATCCTGAGCGGGGCTTGCAAGTCTATCTGCATGGTATGGTGCTCCTCCAGTACCCGGTATCCTACCCGCACCTTACCGGTGATCGAACTGTCGCTGGGACTAATCTTAATGTCGAGGTGATAAAAAGTCAGATCCCACCAAATCCGTTCCGGTGTCATGGAGCCCCGCAAAGAATCTTGATGTGTATAGTCTTGAGCCAACAGATTAAGTGGAAAAAAAAGAATTATAATGAAAGCAGCTGCTAAGTAGAAAAAAGATTGACTAGCCAACAAAGTGTTACATCTAAAGTAGATATGTTCTTTCTCAGAAAAGTGTTTTTTCACCAAAGGCCAGATTGATTTAATTCTCATCACACGATTTAATTCATGGAAGAAATATTCTTTTAAAACTGATCGGCATCCGCACAATATTGGCTTCGGGAGAAAATACTAAACTCGTTTTTTCCGGGAGGAACTATTCCAATCCCAATAAATATTTTCTCAACATGCTAATGCCTTTAAATATTTCGTATCGACCACTGGACTCAATGCCGTACCATCCTTTATACCCGGAGGATTTTGCCGTTTTAATCATTTGGGCGGTGAGATCTTCGTTGGGTTGATTGCGGTAGGACATACCGAAAGCATATGGCAACATTTTCTCGAGATAATCAACATTGTCAAAATCATCTGCCGGTTCTCGCCAATCCGGATAAGAGCCAAACAACGGATCATCCACTTTCTCAATCAGCTCGAGCATCCAGTCGGCATCATTGGACAGACCACCGTGATTCTCTACTACGATTTTTATGTCAGAGCCTCGTGCATAGTCCAAAAGCAAATGATATGATTCAGCTGCCCACTCTAGTGCCTCTTTGGGATCAGCATCCTTGGGACCTCTGCAATTTGTGCGTACAGTATGGCACCCCAAATAATGCGCAATGTCAACCCACTTTCGGTGATTAATGGCAAATTGCTCGCGTAATTTGGCAGTGGGTTCACAACCATCTCCTTCGGCGTCGACCATAATCAGCACCATCGTCACACCGTGATCATCAGCATTATGCTTCAGCTGATTTAAATAGTTTATGGTCGGCACTTCGAATAATGTATTGACAAACTCAATACCATTGATATTAAAATCCTCTCGTGCAATTTTCGGAAAATCAAGGTTGGTCCATTTTCCATCTCTAATCTCCTTTACCAAAGCCCATTGGGCAAGTGAAATATCGTCCTTCATTTTAGTATTTTGCTTTGGCATCATCCCTTTCATATGGGGAGTCATAAATGCAGACACGCCCATCCAGGATGACTTACCAATAAATTCTCTGCGGTTCATTACTATATTATATCCAAATTATTCCGACTCATTCGCACATATTCTGGAGCGAATAAAATTTACAATTCCCATCCCTTCCTGTATTTACGATATAAATAGGAATTTGCATCGCGATCATTGGTGATCTCCATATATTTTGAATCATAAAAAACCTTCTTTTTTGCCCGGAGTGCCACTGCCGCCAGATTTATGGTCTCTGTCACAGGTCCGGCATAAATAAAACTTCCAGGTGATTCGGTATCTTCGAGAAAGGCACGGGCCCAGATGTTGTTGTTGTTTTCCCTGTCTTGCTTTGATTTTATCTTTTCTCCCTTGAAAGACTCCATTTTTTCCCGTGGCAAAAGTCTTGGGTCTTCGCAGCGAAAACCAGCGAGAATTTTTCCCTCTGTCCCTACAAACATCATCCCTTCATTTGGCGTATCCAGGTCATCAACGGCTAATTCCTCCGGAGCAAAGGGCTTCATACCTCCATCATACCAATAAAGGTCAAAAGCGGGGATCAAATCCTGCTTAGGAAATTCCATCTTTATCATGCAAGAGTGTGGGAATGCATCGTCATTATCTATCCAGCGACATACATTATTCATGGTAGTGCGCATCGTGGTCCCAAATGCCCTGGCACTTATGGGGGGAGTCATAATCTCAAAGGATCGAAACAGGGGAAACAAACTATAGTGTCCCATATCTGCCACGCTGCCACCTCCAAAATCATACCACCCCCTGAAGACATTGTGTGTGTAATTCTTGTGATACGGTCTATGGGGCACCGGACCCAACCACAGATCCCAATTAAATCCCTCGGGCACATTTTGGGCCTTCCTGGGTGCCCGGTTATACTGAGGCCAAACCGGGCGGTAAGACCAATTATGTATCTCTTTTAACTCTCCGATCTCACCGTCCTGAATCCATCTCAATACGATTTCATATTCTGGCCTGTCAGCCCATGCCAGTAGATGAGTTTTCAATCCCGATGACCTTGCCAGATCAATGGTCTTTCTCGCTTCGTACATCCGGTTTGCAATGGGCTTATGTGTGACGATGTGTTTTCCATTTTTCATCCCATCAATTGCTATGGCAGCATGGAGGTGATCAGGTGTCATAATTTTTAACACATCGACATCTCGCTCCTTCTCGATGAGTTCGCGATAATCTTCATATGACTGTACACCAAATCCAGAGTCATCATAATACTGATCCACGTACTTTTTTGCCACGTCTCTTCCACCTGCAATGCCTTTTATACCTTTACCCCATGAAGGGTCGGAGAGTGTCTCCCTGATGCCATTGTGTAAGCCCTCGGCAGACCAATCCAGATAATCTGTAGAATATTTGTTGGGGTCACAAACTGCCACGACTCTAAGATGATCGTGAGTAAGCAAATCAGACATCTCCCTCAGTCCTTGCGTTCCGCAACCGATATTTGCAACGGTGATCTGATCCGATGGAGGTACTTTACCCGATCGAGCGATGACATGCGCCGGTACGATTGTAAATGATGCCGCTGCAGCTCCGTGCGAAATGAATGTCCGTCTATCCATTCTGGATCCTTTACGTGTCATAATCTTTTTATTTATACTAGCACTCCAAGCAACTTAGTGCATCATTTACGAGGTATCTGATATTAGTGACGAGGTTATTTTTTGGTAGGTCGAAGAAGCGAAACCGCACATAGCCAAAGCTACTGTGCCTGCCTACCTGCGGTATCGCAGGCAGGGCTTTCGATGATGATGAGCTACCAGAAAAGAAACCGTCAATAGTATTAGAAATTTTGTACATGATGCACTAGTAGATGAACCCATTTAATGTTGTCACAAAGTCTCAAGTGTATTTTTGTTGCCAGATGAGACGCAAAACGTAGACAGAGCAGGAGCTCTGGCGAGGCTTTGCAACGAAATATGGTGCAAAAATAATTGAAAATTTGTCATAAGATTTAGTGGGTTCGTCTACTAGTTCGCCGGTGGAGGAGTAATCATAATATGTGCCCGGTGAGTGCCGGGATCCATGATCCAGGGCCCTCCTTCCACCATTGGCTTTAAGGGTAAGCCGGTTGATTCGGACGTTGCCCAGGGTATGTAAACAACATAGCGATAATTGGCCTTCTTCACTTCACCTGTGGTGCTATCATAAAAGCCCTCTTTCCCTTCGAGCAGGTGCAATGTGGTTGGCTGATCCGGCATCGAGAGCAAACCTTCCCTTGCTTCATTTTCTCTTATATCAAAGATTTCCTGTCCCTTTTTTCCTTCCTGGCGAAGAGCCCGCCCTCTCGACATAAAGGGCTCTAGATCCCGGTGATAGCACACCGTTTGAAAGCCCGGGCGGTTTGGGTCATCTGACACGCAAATAAGACTATTTTCCCCTTCCCGGAGCAAGGTATACTCTCCATTCTGATCAAAGCCATAGACTGTCGCACCTTCCCTGTCCTTTTCGGGAGCAGCTTTCACAGCGGCACTGATTTGTCCCTCTCGATCCGGAATGGAGGGAGACTGGGCACAGCCCCAAATATGTATACTTATAATCAGAAGAAAAATGGGTATGCCTTTCATAATCATGCTGATTTATTTATTTCACCATTAATGTAAGTAAAGGGCATGAGTTTCTTAATGTAATCTAGCTAGTTTGGTAGGAATTTTGCTACTTTATTGAGGTTTTAAAGCTTTTGCCAAATTTTTTCCGCTTAGATGGACAATATTTTGAATTGCGAAGCGTATTAAAGTACGTATCACGCGAAACTTTCTCCCCGGAAAATTCTTCGCACCCTACCATTCTTTCCGATCGAAATACTCAAGATTTTCTGAACACATCTCAAGTGACTAAGTCATTTTATGACGATCGCTACGCGGCAACACAGGCAAAACTATAATTGGTCTTTCTTAAACAAAAAGTTGGTTTATGATCAGAGTAGTACTATTGCTTTTCATTGTTGGCTTTTCTTATGACCTTGAAGCACAAAGCTATTACGGAGGAGGAAACAGCAACAATGTCACCGTGACTTCCAGCCACCAATATCAAGATCCGGCTTGGCCCAACACAGCTTTCGATGACAACACAGTCAATGACCAAGGTATGTTGGCACCTTATTTTGATGCTGCGAGATTCTTGCAACAGGCCAGTATTGGATATGAGGAGGCAGATGTGCAAGCAGTCATGAATCTTGGCATGGAGAATTGGATCGAAGATCAGTTTAATAAGTCTGCATCCCTGACTTTACCCAAGACTGAAGAAATTTTTGATATCATCAACGATTCGCTAACAGCAGCCGGTCTGGCTCATGAAATTGACCGTAGACCAAATTGGAAGATTTTCAACTATGCCTGGTGGGACATCAACATGTACAATGATGATCTTCTTCGTCACAAAGTAGCTGCAGCACTCTCGGAAATTCTGGTGATTTCCCGAAATTCCGATCTGAGTGGATACGGAGATGGGCTCGCATCCTATTATGATCTTTTGCTGGAGCACGCTTTTGGAAACTATCGCAATCTATTATATGATGTTACACTGCATCCTTGCATGGGTCATTATTTGAGCCACCTCAATAATCCGAAAACCGATACTATAAATGACATCCATCCGGATGAAAACTATGCCCGGGAAATCATGCAATTGTTTACGATTGGGTTATATGAATTAAATCTGGATGGTTCGAGACAGATGCAAAATGGTCAGGAAATTCCCACTTATGACAATGAAGACATCAATCAATTTGCCAAGGTTTTTACTGGTCTTGGTGTGGGAGACGTGGTACCAGAGCTCCTCGATCCAAACAACATGTACGATGATACGGCCTATTTCGGCATGGGGCTGTGGAAGGCTAATGTTACGATTCCAATGAAGATGTATGAGGTCGATGATCCCAATACCAATTGGAGGGATGAAGATCAACACGAAGATGGACCAAAGTACCTCTTGAATGGTTTCGTCATACCGGGTACCCAAACTGGATTACAGGAAATAGACGCCGCTGTAGGTCATTTATTTGATCATGCCAATGTCGGTCCGTTTATCGCGTATCGTCTGATACAAAGACTAGTGAAATCCAATCCTTCGCCCGGTTACATTTCGAGAGTTGCCACTGCATTTAATAATGGATATGGCGGTCATACAGGCCGTGGAAATATGAAGGCTGTCATTAAAGCAATTTTAATGGACAGCGAAGCACGTGGTGAAAGTTTTCAGAACTCACCTATGAATGGCCGGTTGATTGAACCCCTTTTTAGATATACCCACTTTGCCCGTGCAGCAGACAAGGTGAATCCCAATGGATTCTACTGGAATGTAGCTTACGGATTCTATGAAGACACCAAACAGGCTGTCCTCGCCTCACCAAGTGTTTTCAATTTTTTCCTCCCGGACGATACACCCCTGGGACCGATCCAGGATGCAGGCCTGGTGGCTCCTGAATTTAAGCTGCACGATTCCCGGACCAGCGTGGGATATATGAATAACGTATACCGTTGGTCAGCGCACTGGGGTGAAATTATGAATACATGGGAGGACGATGCTATGAATCATACGGAGGTGACATGGTCTATCGACAATTTGCTGCCCCTTACACATGATACAGAACGATATATAAACTGGTTGGACAAGCATATGATCGGAGGACGAATGACCGATAGGACGCGGAAGATTTTACGCACCGCCTTAAATTCTTATGATCCACAATTGTCATGGCATAATTATGAAGAAAACAGGGTGCGAATGGGACTTTATCTCGCTCTCATCTCACCTGAATACAGTACGCTCCGATAGATCAAATAATGATTATGAATCTGAGTAGGAAACGAAGCAGAAATATGATAGCAAAAAAGCACATGGATAGAAGAGCATTTCTTGGCCAGGCCAGCTGTGCCGGACTGGGATATATGACTTTCATGAACACCCTATTTAATTTGAAAGGCATAAACGCCTCAGCCATTTCGAACTCCGCGGTGTACGATAATTTGAATGATTACAAGGCAATTGTCTGTATTCTGCTCGCGGGGGGAAACGATTCGTTTAACATGTTGGTCCCTTATGATCAGGGTAGTCACAACGATTATGTTACCGCTCGGTCAGGACTATATACAAATCCTGATCCGGGCCTGGCAATACCCAGAAGTGAGCTGGCAAATACCGTATTGAACTACAACGTTGGGGGAAAACAATTTGCCCTCCATCCATCGATGACGAGAATACATCAATTGTACAATCAGAACAAGGTCGCTTTTCTCACCAACATTGGTACCATTTTACATCCGGATACAACGAAACAGGAGTACGAATCAAATAGCAATATGCCGATCGGATTATTTTCGCATTCCGATCAGATCCAACAATGGCAGACAGGGATACCCGATGAAAGAAGCGCAAAGGGCTGGGGTGGTAAGATGGCAGATCTCATAAGTGACTGCAACAGTAGTGAAAATATATCCATGAACTTTTCCCTTTCGGGAACAAACATTTTCCAGACAGGAAATACGACTGTCGAATACGCAATCGATCCATACTATGGGGCAGTGGGTATCGATGGGTACGATCCCAATGCCATGTATCTCCAGGAGAGAATACGCACCCAGGCTATTGATAGTATGCTTGGCAGCCAGTACTCCGATATGTTTGAAAGTACCTTTGTCAACACGATTTCGAAATCCAGGGATGGTTTTGTAGAATTTAGCGAAGCATTTCAAAATGCGATTACTTTTCCGGAAGACGTTTTTCCCGATACATACCTCGGTGCCGCAATGGAGATGATCATCCGCTCCATCGACGTTCGCAATCCCCTCGGTTTTAAACGGCAGGTATTTTTTGTCACCGTGGGAGGATGGGATCATCATGATGAGGTAATCAACAACCAACTTGGCATGCTGGGTATGGTCAGCGATGCTTTGGGCAGATTTCAGGATGCGTTGGGCACCAGTTTCAATTATGTGGATGGAAATGGGGTAACAAAAAGCCACGCCGGCATCAACGCCGAGGGAAATGTACTTACGATGATGATATCAGAATTCGGTCGTACCCTGACATCTAACGGAAATGGTAGTGACCATGCATGGGGTGGTCATACTTTCGTCATGGGAGGCCCTAATGTGCTAGATGGCTCAGACATTTATGGCTCTTATCCATCTTTAGACTTGAGTGGCAGTAATCCGATAGAACTGGGACTAGGTCGTTTTATCCCTACTCTTTCTACAGATGAGTACTTTGCAGAGATCGCAAAATGGTTTGGTGTGCCACCCACCGATCTCCCGACTCTGTTTCCCAATATCGGAGAATTTTATAACGTCTCATCAAACGATTTTCCCATTGGTTTCTTAAAAAATTCTTAACCAGAAATAAAATGAAATATATTATACTCCTGGTGTTGGTAATTTTTGGGACAGAAGTATTCGGTCAAATTTTTCCAGACCGGCATACTACAAATGCTTTCGACGGATGGATCTCTTGCCAGGAAAGTTCAAATCCGAATCCGGCACATGGCATGTCGCACTGGATCCAATACGAGTTTACATCTCCAATCAGTATTTATGATCTGCAAATCTGGAACCTCAATCATCCGGATTACCTGAAAGATGGTCTCAGCAAAGTCATCATTGATATTTCAAACAACGGCTCAACATGGACCACCATCGATACTTTTACCTTTCCCAAAGCTCCGGCTTCAGGATTTTATGAGGGTTTTCTGGGACCTGATCTCAATGGTGCTTCCGCAAAGTACTTGCTGATCACCGGAGTGAGTAATCACGGAGGAGGATGCTATGGCCTGAGTGAAGTGCGGATCTACACCCAGGACAAAACCCTCAACGAATTAAACCTGGCTTTCACCCTTTGCGAGAATGATGGCCTTCAACAAAATCTGACCGGAGGAGTAGCTTTTGGTGGCCATTACAGTGGTATTGGTGTAAGTGACAATGGGGATGAAACATTTGATTTTGATGTGTTCCATGCCGGACCAGGCGTTCATGAGATCACCTACACTTATGGAGGCAATTCCCTGACTGGAGAAGTAACTGTACATCCGTGTACAGATGATATTTGCCAGGAATGTGAGGCATGTAAAGTCAGTGAGGTAGTAGATATCAATGGCAACATACCGTCCGATCACTATAGCGGCTATAAAATACATTCCGATGGCAATACCATTAATAATAGTACTGTCAAATTCTTGATCAATGATTTAGCCGAATTGCAACCGGGTTTTACCGTACCCTTGTCAGCCATTTTTTCTGTCGATCTCCGCACGTGCTATGAGAATGATTTGGACAATGGAGGATATGAAAATGGGGAAGATCCATGGCTGTTTTATCTCAATGGTGGTGCTACCGGGTCGTTTACTGTAGTAAACAATGAATCCTACGCGGGTAATAATTCAGCAAAAATAGTTGTCCAGGGCAACGGTTCCTCCGACTGGCATGTGCAGCTCTTACAGAGAGATCAATCCATGATTGCCGGTAAAACATATAGAGTGAGCTTTGCGGCAAAAGCCAGTCATGCCGACACACCCGTCCGCGCTACCTTACAGGACCGCCAAACGTACGAAACCTACACCGATGAATCCTTTCTATTATCTCCGCAATGGGAGGTTTACTCGTTTACATATATACCTGAGGTGACAGTAATAGATAATATCGGTGTCCAGGCTTATTTTGGTGAAACAGCAAATCGAACCTTCTGGATCGACAACTTTAACTTCATTCAGGTGAATTGAAAATATCCAAAAAATGAATACATTTGTCAAGTTACTCTTCATTACAGGATTGCTTGGTTTAGGCAGTTCCCTCCAAGCCCAGATTGAAATCGTTGGAAATAACCACAAGAATGCCAACGGTACCAAAAAAATCAAATTTAAGTACACCAGTGCGGTAGCTGATACAATTACCGTGAAGGTGGTTGACCCAAGAGGAGAATTACAAAGTGTTCCGGTTAGAAACAAAACGATCAAAGCTAATCAGAATATCCCTTTGAAATTTGATCCCGGTCATTGGCAAAGAGGCTCATATCGCATTATTGTGGAAGGCCGAAATAGTGGCATTGTGACCAGGCGACTATTTATAGACGAGAAGACTAGTAGACGAACCCACTGAATCTTATGACAAATTTTCAATTATTTTTGCACCATATTTCGTTGCAAAGCCTCGCCAGAGCTCCTGCTCTGTCTACGTTTTGCGTCTCATCTGGCAACAAAAATATACTTGAAACTTTGTGACAACATTAAATGGGTTCATCTACTAGAATAAGAAAAAAATAAAAAAACTACCATGAAGTGCATCCCGTTCGCATTCCTCCTACTATTCACCCCTTATCTCTCATCCATATTATCCGGGCAATCTCACCCCACAGTTGCCCTGGACCTCTTCAAAAGTGGCTTTAATGCTCCTGTCGGACTCACTAACGCTGGAGATGGATCAGGCCGGCTATTCGTCGTAGAGAAAGGTGGGCGGATTAAGATCATTAAAAATGGCAATACTTTACCCACCCCATTCTTAGACATTTCAGGGAGCGTTTCAAGTGGAGGTGAACAGGGCCTTTTGGGTCTGGTATTCCATCCTAATTACAGCAGCAATGGTTATTTTTATGTCAACTATACGGATCTTAACGGTGATACCCATATTGCCCGTTTCACAAGAGATCCCAACAACCCTGACAAGGCACTATCCAATTCCCAATTGCTTATTCTGTTTATAGACCAGCCCGGTGGAAATCACAATGCCGGAGCACTCCAGTTTGGGTTGGATGGATATCTTTATATCGGTACGGGTGATGGTGGTGGTGGCGGAGATCCTGACAATTATGGCCAGACCCCAAATACGTTACTGGGGAAAATGCTCAGAATTGATGTTAACACCGGCAATCCATACTCGATCCCCTCATCAAATCCATATGTCGGGGATCCGACTACAAGGGATGAAATCTGGGCTATGGGATTGCGAAATCCCTGGCAATTTTCGATTGATAAGGCCACTGGTGATCTCTGGATTGGAGATGTCGGGCAGGATGCTCGTGGAGAAATCAATCGTCAACCTGGTAACAGTGAAGGAGGGGAAAACTATGGTTGGCGGTGTTATGAAGGCACCACAACATTCAATACAAGTGGATGCGATGAGATGTCCAGTTATACGTTTCCGGTATTTGAAGTATTCCACTCCGATGGAGGAAATTCGATCACCGGAGGACATGTGTATCGAGGCCCAAATCCTTGCCTGAATGGTGTATACTTTTGCGCAGAATTTAGACAGGATATTCTTTACACCATTTTACCCAACGGTATCGGATGGAGTTCAAACTCTACTTCCCTACCGGACGACACAAAGATCTCGGCCTTTGGCGAAGACGAATCTAAAAATCTTTACGCGGTTTCATATGAGGGTTCGATTTTCAAAATCATAGGTGGTGAAGTCATGACTTTGCATCAAAATCCGATTCCTCCGGGCACCTATACGAGCCATGGAATAATCGAATCCAGGGGTGCAGTGGGTAGTGGAACTGTCGAAACGATTGCCGCGGAATTTATCGAGTTGATGAGTGGTTTTGAAGTCGTCCTTGGTGCGACCTTTATTGCATCCATTTCCTGCGAGTAGTAGGACGTCAACTCCCACCGGCCTCGCTGCGGTACTCATCCATTGCCGACTTTTCACCGCGAATGTAAATTCGAAAAAATCGACGCAAGTCGTACAGGAAGAAAAACTTTTGAGCTCTTAATATTTTGGATGTGGAGATCGTATTGCACCGTTCATAAAATTCTCTCCTACTTCTGAACATCTCCTTCCGGTGTTTAGAAAAAATCCGGAATATGGATTTCCATTGAATTTTTAAATAGTCGAACCGGAAAAAAATCAAATTGATTAAAGTTAGGATGATGAACTTAATAATGATAAATGGAAGTGATAATAAAATCACACCTGCAGGCATTAATTTGAAATAAGTGTACCAGATCCCCGTTTGAATTCTCATCACATAATTGTGATCAAATATTTTTTCTATCGATTTTCCTCCCTTGTGATACACCAAAGCACTGGGGCAGAAAACCGGGTGAAACCCGGCAACAAAAGCCCTGAGGCCCAATTCTGCATCTTCGTATCCTGTATTAAAGAAGTCATCAAAAAATCCGATTTCATTCAACATATCAAGGGAGTACAATGCCGCTCCGGCGCAGCATCCCAGATTGTCGAACGACCGGTTGTACATATCGGGTTTTCCATGAGCAATGGGCAATATCTCACCGGTATTGAGCATTTGATGGCCCAGGTTATCGACAACGTCTCTATTGAAGTAATTCAGCATCTTGGAAGATACCAAATCGGCATTGAGATGCTTTGCACAATCCGTTAGCGCACTGAGCCAATTCGCAGCAACAGTGGTGTCATTGTTGAGTAACGCAACATACTGAAATCGGTCTTTGGAGAGATTCGCCAATATCTCGTTATTTGCCTTTCCGAAACCAAGGTTATCTGGCAAGATCACAGTTGTAACCCTTTTGTCTGAAGCAAACAATTCTTCGAGTCGTCTTCCCTCATCTCCGTTGGAGCCATTGTCCACCAGGTAAATCATGAAATCCGGATAATCCAATGCAAGGACAGACTCCATGCACTCGATAGTATCCTGATACCCATTCCAGTTAATGACGATGATCGGTATTTGCACCTTGCAAAGATATTTTATTCAGTTGGTGATGGGAGAGGACCTGAAATCTCCAACAGAACAAGCTTGTGTCCGGACCCGGGTATGATCCACCTTCACTTTAGTGATGTAAAAGTATTTGTGTATCTTTCATGACCCCAGATTAGTGTAAAAACTCCCGACCAGATTTACATGGTAAGAGCAGTACGACGAATAGGTTTAGTCGCCCTATGGTATGTGGGTTTTGTCACGACAACGGCCCATAGTCAGGAGCGGATTCGAGGTGAGATACTGGAGGCAGGAAGTGGTGAGCCTCTGATCGGTGCCAGTATTTTGATTAAGGGCACGAGCAGGGGTACCGTATCGGATTTCGATGGATCCTTTGAACTCAGGGTTGATGCTTTTCCGGTATCACTAGAGATTTCCTACATCGGATATGCAACAAGGGAGCAGATCATTGAGTCGGCCAATGACGACCTCAAGATCGAATTGTCGAGCGAAGAGGGCATTACTTTAGCCATTACGGAAGTCAAAGCGCAGCGCATATCCGAAAAGCAAAAAGCAGCACCACTCACGGTCGAATCCCTTGATATCCTGGCCATAAAAGAAACTCCTTCCGATAATTTTTATGATGGACTTGGCTCGCTCAAGGGTGTTGATCTTACGGCCGCCAGTCTGGGATTTAAGGTGGTCAATACCAGGGGATTTAACAGCACCAGCCCAGTGCGATCGCTGCAGATTATAGACGGTGTGGACAATCAATCGCCCGGGCTTAACTTTTCACTTGGGAATTTTCTGGGTGTACCTGAATTGGATATTCTTAAAGTTGACCTTATCGTGGGTGCCAGCAGTGCCTACTACGGCCCAAATGCTTTCAATGGTGTCATTAGTATGAAAACTAAAGATCCCTTTTTTCAGGAGGGTATTTCAGCTCAATTGAAGATTGGAGAAAGAAATTTGATTGAAGGCAGTCTTCGTTATGCGCAGATCTTCAGCAACAAGGATGATAAACCCTTTTTTGCCTTCAAGCTTAATGCACTTGGTCTAAGAGCAAATGATTGGGAGGCAACAAATTTGGATCCGGTATTTGATACACAGACCGATCAAAGTAATCCGGGAGGCTATGATGCTGTAAATATTTATGGAGACGAATATCAAATTTCAAATGATTTGTCGAGGTCACTTGGTAATCCGGGCCTAGGAATTTTTCATCGAAAAGGATATGCGGAAAAAGACCTTTTAAACTATGAAGCCAATAATTTTAAGACGAACTTATCATTGCATTTCAGGCTTAAACCGGCTTTGGACTTTGCCTCACCAAAATTAATTGCTTCTACAAGTTTCAGTGGTGGCACAACAGTTTATCAGGGTGATAATCGGTTTAGCCTAAAAAATGTTCGTTTTTTCCAACATAAGTTGGAAATGCTTAAGGAGGAGAAATACTTTATTAGATTCTATGTCACTCATGAAGATGCTGGAAATTCATACGATCCCTACTTTACAGCGTTGAAGCTTCAAGAACGCGCAAAAGAAAATGGAACGTGGGCATCAGACTATATTAATTATTGGGGTATAAACGTTAACCCCCTGATTACCAATCAGGAGGATTATCCCAATCCCTCTGATTACATTGGTCAACCAGATCAATTTCGAGAAGCACAACGAGCTTTTTTGTCGTCGATTTCATCTGACCTGGATGGCTGGCATGCAATGGCACAAGCTTTTGCGAATGCGGAAAATCCTCTGGAGACATCAACTGACTTCCTTGAACCTGGCACACAGGCTTTTCAAAGTGCATTTGATGATATTACGAGCAAGATATCATTTGATCAAGGCGGCACGCGATTTTATGATAAATCTGCATTAATGCATCTTCATGGCGAGTACAAGTTTGATTTATTTCCGGAAGATCATAATTCATCACTGCAAGTAACCACAGGTGCGAATGGGCGGATCTACCTTCCGGATTCACGGGGGTCGATCTTGCTCGATACTTTTGGAAGAAACATTGACACTTATGAGTTCGGTATTTATGGTGGGGGTGAATTAAACACATTAAATAGGAGGCTTACTCTCAACGCGTCATTGCGTATGGATAAACATCAAAATTTCGGTGTCAATTTCTCACCTGCTTTATCCCTAGTATTTAAGCCGATGTCAAATAATTACGCAAGATTATCATTTTCCTCCGCAATAAGAAATCCGACTTTATCCGATCAGTACCTATTTTACAACGTCGGACGTGCTATTTTGATTGGAAATATTGATGGATTTAATAATCTTATTACCGTGCCTTCATTCGTAGATTATTTAAATTCATTAAATACTGACAAACTAGACTACTTTAACGTTGCTCCAATCGAAACGGAAAAAGTGCGAACAATTGAAATTGGGTATCGTTCTACGATTTCTAATGATCTCTACATCGATGCAGAGTATTATTTTAGTAAATATCGCGATTTTATTGGATACCAACTTGGAGTAGAAGCAACATTTGATCCTTTGGTGAGACTACCTCAAAATGTCCAGGCATTTCGAGTAGCTGCAAATGCACAGGAAGTAGTAAATACTCAGGGCTTCTCGATTGGAGTGAATTACTTTTTCGGTAAATACGCACTTACAGGAAATTATTCCTGGAACAAATTGGTTTCTCAGGTTGACGACCCAATTATACCGGCATACAATACACCGGAGCACAAATACAACATTTCGCTTTCAGGCCGAAACTTAAAATTAGGCGCAGTCGAAAATTGGGGATTTAATATTGGATACAAATGGATTGAGGGTTTTCTCTTTGAGGGCTCCCCACAGTTTACTGGACTTATACCCACTTATGATCTGGTAAATGCGCAGGTAAACTGGCTTTGGGCTGCCAAAAATGTCACATTTAAATTAGGGGCGACAAACATTTTGAATAACCTTACTTTTCAGACTTATGGGGGGCCACAAATCGGACGCTTAGCGTACTTCTCGATCCTGTATGAATGGTTGAAATAATTTTTATATTTACTTTGATAAATTCTCTAATATGAAAGAAAATAATTTGATACTCAGGTTGTATTTTATCTTCATTACATTCTGCCTACTCACAACTGGATTTGCGCAGGAAGGAAGATACCTAAACAATGTTTTTTCAGGAAGTGAGGTGGAACGCGATATTGTCTATGGTAACAATGTGACAGTTCTAGCTTCTCCCCCAGAACCAGCAGATCTTCTGATGGATGTATACAAGCCGATTGGTGACAGCGCAACGAATAGACCTGTCTGGATCGTTCTTCATACAGGAAGTTTTTTACCACCTCTCTTCAATGGCCAGATCACGGGAGCACGTTCGGATTCGACTGTGGTCAATATTTGCAAGCGCTTAAATGCTTTAGGTTATGTTGCAGTTGCTGCCACGTATCGCCTTGGCTGGCTGCCGACTGCCGCAGACCAGGACACGAGGACCGGAACCTTGCTCCAGGCAGCTTATAGGGGTATCCAGGATACGAGAACTTGTATTCGCTTTCTCAGAAAGTCGATCGAAGAAGGAAATCCCTACGGAATAGATCCTAATAGAATAGGTGTCTGGGGTGTCGGAACAGGTAGTTACCTCGCGTTTGGGGCAGGTACACTGGACGACCCTGAAGAAGTTCTTCTCCCCAAATTCTTAAATAGTAATGATAATACACCCCTTGCTGATACGGCATTGCTGGGAAATTTTGATGGAACTACCCCTGGTCAGATTGGAATCCCAAACCACGTCGGATACAACTCTGATTTTGATATCTGTGTCAATCTGGGAGGAGCTATGGGCGATATATCCTGGCTTGACGGAAAAGAAAACGAACCCGCATTTGTGGGATTTCACTCCACAAGAGACATATTCGCACCATTCGCTGACGGAGCTGTAATCGTTCCAACAACCCAACAATTTGTTGTTAATGTAAGTGGAACGAGAACAGTCATTGACAGTGCAAATTCTTATGGTAACAACGATATTCTAAATGCTATCCCGACTGATCTTGATCCACTAAATCCAAGAATTCAAGCT
This sequence comes from Saprospiraceae bacterium, assembly GCA_965222645.1. GTDB lineage: Bacteria > Bacteroidota > Bacteroidia > Chitinophagales > Saprospiraceae > JABDMH01. The sequence goes on from OZ244968.1 coordinate 654,174, forward strand.
TATAAAGCAGTGGACGTAACCTTTCCGGGAGGGCAGACCATCAAACTGGGCACAGATCATTTTTATCCGTTCGTGACCAGTGGATTTGAAGGAAGTCCCTGGGACTGGTGGGGTTTCTCTGACTTACAACAAGTCGTGGCAGGTACCAACGCAGCTTTAGGAACAACATTCTCAGCGGACACCTTACACGGTAGTGGTTTGCTGACTAATCCTGATATGTCTGCCGAGAAAGGCAATCGATATTTAGATACGATATTTGCAGTGACTGTACCTCGTGCATACTATGCATTCGGGTTGGATTCATTGGGTACCTCAACGACTACTTTAAGGAAATCAGACGTCTCCCTCACCTTATCACCCAATCCATCACCTGGCCACCTAAATATCAACTCTCATGTAAGTCACCCAATGAGAAATGTGCGAATCAGGGATATTCAGGGCAAATTGATTACAGATCATCGGGCAATAAATGCCTCCCGATTCGAAATCAATCACAATAATATTTCGCCAGGAACATACCTGATCGAAATAAGATTTGACAAAGGTGTCGTTACTGAAAAGATCATATTTGAGTAACTTCACTTAAGATAACCAAACCGGTATTTATGATGAGGTTGAGAGCGAAGCTTCCAACCTCATTTTTTTATTTTCACTTCAAATGCTTTCGATATTAGTTCCAGTCTACAATCAAAATGTACAAGACCTTGTGCGGGAGCTACACGACCAGGCACTTGAGCTAGATCACAACATTGAAATAATTTGCCTCGATGATGGATCTGATCAAATCGCTCATCAGATCAACGACTCACTCCAGGATCTCGAACTCGTTAAGTTTTTAAGAGCTCCTTCCAATCGAGGTAGAGCAATCACGAGAAATATACTCGCCGATGAGGCCAGCAATAGATTTCTATTGTTTTTAGATGGGGACAGCAAGATTATCAGGACTGATTTTTTGTCAAATTATTTCAACAATCTTAGTGACGACCAAATGATAACCGGTGGTCGAATAGTTCCTGACCAAAGACCCGGCAAGAATATGTTGCTGCACTGGAAAACCGGAAGATTTCGGGAGTCGGGAACCGATGTAGGCTTTCAAAGCAATAATTTTGCAATCTCTAAAAAATTGTTCCAGTCAGTAAGATTTGATCAATCCATCCGCAATTATGGACATGAGGACACGATTTTTGGCTATTTCTTAAAGAAACAATCCGTGCCCATTGTGAAAATTGATAACCCTGTTTTACACAATGATCTGCAAGAGAATGCACAATTTATTACAAACCAGGAGGAGGCATTACAAAACTTGCACTTAATCAAAAAGAAATACCCTGACCTTTCTACGAGACTCACAAGAATAGCAGATATTCTCAATAAATATGGCCTGAAAAACCTTTTCAAGAATATACTAGCTCCTCTCCTACCCCTGATCAAGAAAACGATTAATAGTTCTTTCCCCTCTTTGACATTAATGGATATTTACAAATTGGGATATTATTTAAATATCAGGTAGACTCAAGTAAGTCTCGCTGCACTATTATATTGATAATTCTCCCCGATCGTCTGAAATTTTCAATACCTCATTTTCAAATGAAACCAAATATTCCTTCCCATCAATAATTATTTGCCAGCTATCATCTTTGTAAAACCACCTTGACATACTTTTGCTTTTTTGAGCAGTGGCAAACAAGGTAAGCAGGGATATCTTCCTTCCATTTGCAGTAGCCTTGATAAAGGGTTCATTGCGTTGATCAAGCGGATCCCCCTGTCTCGTGAGATGATACGGTGGCTTGAAAGCATGATGACCACCTGATATTTTAATCCTAACCTGATTTAAGGAAATGACTCTTCCCTGTAAGGCAACCCTGTCTCCCCTCATACCAAAATTGCCCAGCTCATCCCACTCTGGTTTGGAAGTAAAATGCCAATGTAAATCAACATCATACCTTTCGTCCATTATTGCCTTATCCCAAACCGCTGTTATCCCCTCAAACAGATGGATGACTCTGCGACTTACAACGATTGCTTTGTCATATACTGCAGACAGATCCATACTCCAGGCACTGCCTATTGCCGAATCAAAGACGGTATGGATGTATTCTCCTCTGGCCAGGTGATTGGGTTCTGACTTGATCTCTTCACCTCCGATCATCAATATATTATGACCTGCTGTAGATCTTGTATAATAATTGTATTGTGCAGGTCCAAAATAGTCTTTCGGATATATCGGTTTTGGTTTACCGGGATCAATAATAACCGGCTCACCATAAGCATCGATGCAAAGCTGCCCCACATCATTGTCGTCATGATTTGTCTCCCTGCCTGCTTTTCCATAAACCACCGAAGCAGGCTCGACCGGATCCCAGCTGGATCTGCTGATCACAGCAGCTCCATGTTCTTTGTATGCAATCCCAAGTGGTACCTTCCCCTCTGGAGAAACGGGTTGCAAAGCAGGATTAAACCAAAACAGCTCAAGTGGTGATTTTAATTCCGAAAAGTTCTGCAAGTAAAACCACTGCAAGAGGCTATCTCGATTTGCACTGGCTGCAGCGGCAATGATTGACGGATCGCTGAGGGTCTGATTTGGGTTTGTATCACCAAAGGCTATCATCCTACCTGGAGGTAGCAAATGATTTACGATCCAATAGCAAACATCTGGGAATGGCTTTTCACTGAGTAGGTTTCTTTTATTACCGGTATAGTAGCGATATGCCTCCGCGAATTCCACCGAAAAACGGATTGCCCCGGCATATCCCGGTGGCTCATTAAATTCACCCATCCTCCCAAATGTGTTATTAAAGTCAAGCATTTGAGGGACGATCGTATCGAGCAAGCGCTTACTATCGTAATAATCAGCTCCCAAAGCCATGGCAGCAATTCCCATGCCTCCAAACATATTCGTAAACCAATTATGACGATGCCTGTACCACCCTGGTTTCTGGGCAATCTTTCCCCAAAATGGCTTAATTGCTCTCTTATCCAGTCCTTCGATGATCATCGCCCTTTCGGCCTCAGTCAGGTCATTGTACAGCCAGTTGTAACACAGTCCGATCCACATCGCCAGTCTGTAAGTGCGTATGTCTACATGAGGTGGCTGATGTACATGAGCATCATCACACCACAATGGCCAATATGCCGTATCAAACAATACTTCGATTTGTCGAATAATGAGATCCTTAAACCTAGAATCGTCTGATGCTAAATAGAGAATGGCAGATCTAGCCAGTCGTTCATTCACGCCCCTTGCCAGATCATAGCTGACATTTTCATGTCTGAGATGCACGGGATCGCGACCGGGGAAATCAGTCGTCGGATCAATGAAGGGTATATCGAGATCATTTTGGCTTTGTGAAATAAGACTTTTCCAGAGTACGCCTTGGTGACTATTCAAATCAATATTCTTTAGATCTTCGATCGACGTGAAGCCTTGCTGAGATTCCCCAACAATGAAAATGGAGGGATAATTGGTTTCAAGTTCTTTACAACTGAGACCGACAAATAGGATGAATAGAAACTGAGCTAGATGCCACCTCTGCATGATGTGTAATTTAGCACGAAGTTTGTCAAGCTCCCAATCTGATCGATGTTTTTTATGGGAGTCAGGTTTGCCACTCGAGTAGCATGGTTTTTATAAAAGAAACAGAATAGGTATGAATGTAATAAAAAAAGAGAGACTGTCTGGCGACAGTCTCTTCATTCTCAGATTAGGTTTATCGTCTAAGATAACCATAGAAAATTATCTAATGGTCTCCCCTAAAGTACCAAATCCGCAAGCACCAATCATACCCTGGATCCGGTAATTTTTAGATGTCTAATAGTGCCACATATAAAGTGCTATCGATGATAACTGTACACATATATCAAATAGGATATATGAAATATATGAGGAAAGAAAAATTGAAATCCCCACCTGTGAAGTGCCTGACTTGGTCACAATAGCTTGTCATTTCTCTAACTGGCACACAAGATGCCAGAGAACAATGCCAGCACAAACAGCCACATTCAGTGAATGCTTCGTTCCCCATTGGGGGATTTCTACTGCGACATCTAAAAGGGGTAGGACATTATCAGAGAGGCCTTCCACCTCATTGCCAAAGACCACTGCGATTTTACCTTTGCCGGTTGAAATCCTAAAATCATCCAATAGGACCCCCGAGTTTGTCTGCTCTATTCCGGCTATGACATACCCCTCCTTCTTCAAGTTGACAATGCAATTCTTTGTTTCAGCAAGGTAGCTCCAAGCAACCGACTTCGTGGCACCGATGGCCGATTTTAGGATTTCCCGGTGGGGCGGTGTAGCTGATATTCCGCATAAATAAAGTTGTTCGACATTAAAAGCATCTGCTGTTCTAAATATGGATCCTACATTGTGACCGGATCGTATATTATCCAGCACGACAACCAATGGAAATTTCGTCGTCGACAAAAACTCTTGTATGCCGGGACGATTGAGCTCATGCATTTTTAATTTACGAAGAGTGGAATCGTTCATAACAACCCTAATAGTTTATCCTGACAATGTACAAAATGAGTGAAACGACTATCGTACATTTATCACTCTTTGCCATAGATCTATCGCTTGAGAGTTAAACAACAAATATTGACACTGCGACTGAGCACCCCGGGGATCATGTGGGTCAGTCATATTTTGATTCCGTTTCCCGCAACTTTGAGCGAAGCATATAACACCTTAAAATAGAAATATTATATGCGTCCCCCGGCAGTTTTTTGGCTCCTTACCACCGTGACATACCTGTTTCTCATCATGTGTCACGGATATCGGTTTGGAGATATTGACATGACTGAGACTCTCTCCTATGCACTATATTTAGCAGATCGCCACTTGTACGCACAAGATTTATACATTCAGGCAGTCGCATCGTCCTGGCTTAATGAAAGATACCCTTTTGCACTCCTTTTGCGATTATTTGGAGATTACGTGGAGTGGGGCTGCTTTATTCTCCATCTTACCAGCAGCGTACTCCTCATCACCGGGTTACTAAAAATTGCTGAGAGACATTTGAGTTCAGCAATTCCAAAATTGTTGTTCTTGATAATCTCGCTAATTATCCTCTACCATATAAACCTGGGAGAAAATGAGATCTGGTACAATTATTTTGTTCCGAGTCACCTGGCAAAAGCAATTGGAGTCTGGTCGATTTACTTTTTCATAACGAGCAAACCAAAAGCAACATTTGCTACTGCAGCAATTTCATCCCTCGCTCAGCCTGTTGTGGGAGCACAGCTATGCCTTCTGTATTTTTCGTATTATTTTTTTCGATTGATCTTCTATGGGGAAAAAAACAGAGATGCTGTTCTCGGATTTCTGTTCTATTTCTTTACTGCCGGTGTGTGGATGGCGACCATTTTTATTCATCATCTTATTGCAGACACATCGATAGACGGAGACACCTTTTACAAACTGATGGAGACTCGCCTTGCCCACCATTTTTTTCCTGGCTACTACCCATTAAGGTCCTATGCAATTTTATTACCCTTATTTGCAATCAGTGCTTTTCTATTTCGGAAGTCCTCTACCAAACTATTTCATTTTTTCAGCTTTTCCTTCGTTGGGATGTTTCTCTATTTTATTGGAATAGAGTGGCTCGAGATTTCGCCGTTGCTCAGCGTGCAATGGTTTAAAATTACAGTGTGGTTAAAACCTTTAAGCATACTGGCCGTAATTATGTTTTTCGAAAAAATCTACAAAGAAAAAATACTACACCGCACCAATGCTCTACAACAGTCATTGATCCTTGGAGCTGTTGTCATTGCCTGTGGCGCCACGGCTTTTTGGCGTTCTGCAAGTGATCATAAACCCTTCTTTTTTCCCGGAAGATCCTACCATACACCTGAAATGCAAATAGCTCAAGAGATCAAGCAAAAATTGCCGGAGACATGCAGTATTATTGTTCCACCGGATGTCACCGGGGTGCGATATTTTAGTAAAAAAAGCATTTTTATCGATTATAAAAGTAATATACACAGCAAAAGCTATTTTCGGAATGCTGCCGAACACAGAAGAGCACTATATGGATTGAGACTCGAAGATCGAAGAAACGGTCTGGATGTTATTGCGAAAGGGAAAGAATATTACAGAAGCTTGACGGCAGAAGATTTACAACCGTTTAAATCGCAAGGGGCTACACATTTTCTGACATACAGCAATCATCAATTGCAGTTACCCAAAGTGGCGGAGAATTCATTTTTTACCGTCTACCAATTGTGAAGATTGTACTTCATTCGATTTATTTTCCTGGAACTCCAGGGCAGCTCTCACAAACTGTACAAATAAGGGGTGTGGATTTTCGACAGTACTCTTTAATTCCGGATGAAATTGTACTCCTACAAACCAACGGTGCCCCGGAATCTCTACGATCTCAACAAGTTTGGATTCAGGATTAATCCCAACAGCTTTTAATCCACCGCTGTCAAAGAGTTCGAGATACTCATTATTAAACTCATAACGATGACGGTGACGTTCCTTGATCAGAGTTCTTTCGTAAGCTTGATAAACGGCAGAATCACCAATGAGCTCACATGCATAGGCACCTAAACGCATCGTCCCCCCTTTCTTGGTGATTGTCTTTTGTTCTGACATTAAATCAATCACCGGATTGGCCGCTTTGGGTTCCACTTCTGTTGATGAAGCACCTTTCAATTTTAGTACATTCCTGGCAAATTCTACCACGGCGCACTGCATACCCAGGCAGATCCCAAAAAAAGGAATATTATTTTCGCGCACATATTGAATAGCCTTTATTTTTCCCTCTATTCCCCTTTCCCCAAATCCCGGTGCCACCAGGATTCCGCTAAGTCCGGAAATCTTCCTTCCCGCATCATCCAGATCCCTGATGGACTCCGAGTGTACGGGCACAACATCTACCTGGCATTCATTCATTGCTCCGGAATGAATAAATGCTTCATAAATCGATTTGTAAGCATCCTGCAGTTCAAGGTATTTGCCGATTAACCCAATTTTTACTGTCTTAACGGGATTCTTCAACTTCGAAAGGAAAGTACTCCAGGTAGTGAGATCTGGTTCTTCTCGCTGAGACAGGTGCAACTTATCCAGGACGATCAGATCCAGGCGTTCTTCCTGCATCAGAATTGGAATTTCGTAGATCGTCTCCGCATCAATCGCCTCAATAACGGCGCTGACGTGCACATTACAAAATAAAGCCAATTTCTTCCGGATATCCATGGTGAGGTGATGAGCAGTACGGCACACAAGGATATCGGGTTGCACTCCCGAATTGAGTAACTCCTTCACTGAATGCTGTGTGGGCTTGGTCTTCAATTCTTTGGCAGCCTCCAGGTATGGTATCAGAGTAAGATGCACTACCAGACAATTTTCTGAGCCCATTTCATTGCGCATTTGTCTGACGGCCTCGATATAAGGCAGAGATTCGATATCTCCCACGGTGCCTCCTATCTCTGTAATCACCAGCTCAAAGTGACCATCGCCGGCCAGTCTGCAGACTCTTCTCTTGATTTCATCGGTGATATGAGGAATCACCTGCACTGTTTTTCCAAGATAGTCTCCCGCTCGCTCCTTATTAATTACTGTCTGATAAATCCTGCCTGTCGTAACATTGTTTGCCTGCGAAGTAGGCTTGTTCAGGAAACGCTCATAATGCCCGAGATCAAGATCGGTTTCGGCACCATCGTCTGTCACATAGCATTCCCCATGTTCATATGGATTTAAAGTACCCGGGTCAACATTAATGTAGGGATCAAATTTTTGAATAGTGACGTTGTAACCTCTTGCCTGCAGAAGCTTTGCAAGTGAAGCCGAAATGATTCCCTTTCCCAAGGATGAGGTCACACCACCCGTAACAAAGATGTATTTGGTCATATATTAATCAACAATTATGTGTACCACAGCGTTACGGGATTCAAAGGTACAATTCTTAATCCATGTAATCGGAATACTCTCTAAAATTCGCCTCGCATTTGATGAGATACACATTTATTATCTTCATCCACCACATAATTAAGCTCTAAATACTCATAATGAGACACACATTTCTTTTTATTTCATTACTATTCCTGATAACCACTCAAGACCAGCTGCTCGCTCAGACAAAAAAACAATATGAGCACGACTTATTGCAAGGAGTACAGTGGAGACTGGTGGGACCTTTCCGGGGCGGCAGGTCCGGCACTGTCTGTGGATTAAACGATCACTCCGACATATACTACATGGGCACAGCTGGTGGTGGAGTATGGAAGACCACCGACGGGGGCAATACGTGGTCCTGCATATCAGATGGCTTTTTTGGTGGCTCGATCGGGGCTGTTGCTGTCTCTCAAAGCGATCCCAATGTCATCTATGCAGGCGAGGGAGAGCAGACAGTAAGGGGTGATGTATCCAGTGGCTGGGGCTGCTGGAAATCCGTCGATGCCGGTGTCACATGGTCACATATTGGCCTTAAAAACACGGAGCATATCGCCCGTATACGCATCCATCCTGACAATCCCAATATTGCTTTTGTGGCTGCAATGGGAAATCTGTGGAAACCCAATCCGGAGCGTGGGATTTTTAAAACAACCGATGGCGGTATGACATGGAAAAAAGTACTATTTGTATCGGACAAGACAGCTGCCTCCGATCTGATTCTGGATCCAAATAATCCCAGGATCATCTATGCGGGAATGTGGGATATCAGAAGAAATGGCTACCGCATGGATAGCGGTGGTCCCGGAAGTGGGTTGTGGAAAAGCACCGACGCAGGAGAAACCTGGCACGAAATCACAACTGCCAAAGGGCTACCGAAGGAGACATGGGGAATTGTGGGAGTAACAGTATCCCCTCAAAACTCTAACCGCTTATGGGCGATCATAGAGGCACAAAATGGGGGTGTTTTTCGATCAGACGATGCCGGAAAAACATGGAAAAAGACAAATGAAGAGAGGGCGTTGCGTCAGCGAGCATGGTACTATTCGCGCATATACGCCGACCCTCAGAATGAAGACATGGTTTATGTACTCAATGTGAGTTATCACCGGTCAAAGGATGGGGGATCGACTTTCGAAAGCTTTAATGCTCCTCATGGAGATCATCACGATCTATGGATCGCCCCAAGTGACAACCAGCGCATGGCCATGGCTGATGATGGAGGAGCACAGGTGAGTTATGATGGGGGAACCAACTGGACCACTTATCACAATCAGCCCACTGCCCAATTCTATCGGGTGACAACTGACAATCATTTCCCTTATCACATCCTGGGGGCTCAACAAGATAACAGCACTGTCAGAATCTTGCACCGGTCCAGGGGAAATGCAATCAGTGAGCGGGACTGGGAGCCCAGTGCCGGTGGTGAGAGTGCCCATCTCGCTCCTGATCCAGATGATCCTGATATAGTTTACGGAGGCACTTACAAGGGGTACATGATGCGTCTGGATCACAAGACCGGACAAAATCGATCTACAAATGTTTGGCCTTTTAATCCGGCAGGCTCAGGAGTTGAGGTCATGAAATATCGCTTTAATTGGAATTTTCCGGTTTTCTTCAGTCCACATGATGGAGATAAATTGTACGCGGGTTCTAATCATCTCCATATGACCACCAATGAGGGACAAAGCTGGAAAGTGATAAGCCCTGACCTAACCCGGAATGATCCCAAAACACTGCTATCCTCGGGCGGACCAATCACACAAGACAATACCGGGGTCGAGTACTACGGCACAATCTTCGCGGCATGTGAATCACCCTTTGAAAAGGACCTGCTGTGGACAGCATCCGACGATGGCCTCGTGCATGTGAGCAAGGATGCTGGTGGCACGTGGGAGAATGTCACCCCTCCTTCAGCACCTGACAATATTATGTGGAATAGTGTCGATCCCAATCCGCATGAAAAAGGTGGTCTCTACCTTGCTGGCACCACATACAAATTTGGAGATTATCGACCGCATCTGTATAAAACAACAGATTATGGGAAGTCCTGGAAAAAAATTACCTCAGGAATAAAAGAAAACCATTACACACGGGTACTCCGCGCTGATCCCATCCGCCCAGGCCTGCTTTACGCTGGTACAGAGTGGGCATTTTATATTTCCTATGACGACGGAGATTCCTGGCACAATTTGCAGCTCAATCTTCCGATTACTTCGATTCGAGACCTCCATGTTCGTGGCCACTCCCTGATCGCTGCCACGCATGGTCGCAGCTTTTGGATGATCGATGATCTAAGTCCATTTCGTCAGATTTCTGATGAGATCGAAAATCACGGCTTTTATTTATTTCAACCAAAACCGGCCTATCGCCTCGCACAGGGTGGTTGGGGATCTGCAAACGAAAAACTCGAAGGAAAAAATCATCCGAACGGTGTACAATTTCATTTCTTCGTCAGAAAAGAATTTAAGGACAGCACCGTACTCCTGGAGATCTCAGAAACGGATGGCAATCTCATCAGATCTTTTTCCAGTGAAGCGAAGGAAAAGGCAAATAAACTTAATCTCGATGGGATCGGGAACTCACATATTTGGAACTTGAGGTATGATGGATTTAAAGAGTTTCCCGGTATGGTACTCTATTCTTCACCTAATTTAGGTCCAAAGGCCATTCCGGGAAGATATGTGGCGAGACTCAAAATTGGCGACAAGAACAGTGAACAGTCATTTGAGATCCACAAAGATCCCCGGTTGCCAAACACACCAGATGATTACAAAAAACAATTGGGATTTCTCCTGGCATTGAGGGACAAGGTGAGCGAAGCACATCAGACCATTATCGACATTAGGAACATTAAGGAAGATCTGGATTATGTAGCAAAAAAAATTAAGGATGAGAAGTCGGCTGAAGCTCTGACGGAAGAAATTGACGGCATAAAAGAAAAGTTAAACAAAATCGAAAACAATATTCATCAGACAAAAAATCGAAGTCGTCAGGATGCTCTTAATTATGGAATCCGCATTAATAATCGTTTGGCTTTTTTATTAGCCGATCAGCAACGGGGCGATTTTCCTCCTACCGACCAGGCTGTAGAAGTAAAGCAGGAATTATCTGCATCACTAGATAAAGAAATTGCGGAACTACAAAAAATATATACGAGTGAGCTCCCGGAATTATCAAAAAAAATTGCAGATAGTGGAATCTCAATTCTAAAAATCCCCGAGGTTGGACGAAGGCCTTAACCATGGCATTTTACTGATGGTTGTCGGAGAGTACTTCTTGAGACGCGCAAGTTGCAGTTGTACCTAATGAGCCTATTCAAGTGGAAATCTTGCAGAAAATCCTTATTTTGAAGCCGGCTCTCCACTCTGTCTTATATCTTATCAAAATAAAATAATTGAAATGAACAAAACGAATTGGTTAGCAGTAGTTGCGGCAGTAGTAGCCGGAATGGGTCTGGGTTATCTATGGTACGGTGCACTATTTATGAAACAGTGGGCAGATGGAAATGGCATCACGACTAATGATGACATGACACAAATGTTTAAATACGGTGAGGAGGTGGCCATGTCGAACACTCCCATGATCGTAAACACCATTGGGTTAATTGTATTTGCAATTTTGCTCAATTGGTTGATGAACAAAACCAATCACATCACAGCCGCATCAGGAGCTAAGTTGGGAGCGATAATTGGACTCTTTGCAGCGATCAATTTGATTCTGGGTGGTTTCTTTGCAGTAAGACCTCTGTCCCTGGGCTTTGTCGATGGCAGTTACATTATTGTACTTCTTGCAGTGATGGGACTCATCCTGGGAGCTTGGCGAAAAAAATAGATTAAAAAAATTCAGCAATATATTTGTTAGATCAGTGGCTGATCAATAAATCAGATTGTAGGTCTGTAAAAGTAGATTGCTCAGTTACCGGATTACGTATAATTAGACTGCTCTTGCGATGGACTAGTGCGGTATTGTAGTTATGGGCCCAATGTACCAATACTGGAATATATTATTTGTACTTTACTAAATCCCCAATGCCTGTGCCTTTCTCGAGGATTTGTAAGGATTCCATTTGTCATTGTATGATGATTTAAAAAAGAGTTCTTTCAAATGGGCTAAAGTCCGTACTAAGCGCAAAAAATAGCCTACATAGGGGACCATGAGTGGAGTGTACCAAAACAAATGGTAGATCCGGGGTTTATCTCTTGCAAAAAGCAGTATAACTACAAATTGAAGGATATTACTTATTGTGTACATGAGAAAATTCATGATGACAATAAACCATAAAATACCCCTGAAATTTAACACGATATCGATCACGTAGAAGTACCATTTAAAATTCAGGAATACATTAAAGAAAATATTTTCAGCTGATGACATCGCATTAGACCATCGAAAATTTGCATTGAGATGGAAGACATCCACATGCTTTCGCATTCTAAATCGAATCACTGATTTGTCCCAACGCAGCCTCTGCCTCCACAATTTCGAAAATGAATGAGGGACCCTGGTCAGGCCACGGGCAAGCGGTTCGAAATAAATCTTTTTGCCCAGCTTCCTGAATTTAAGTGTAATGTCTCCGTCCAGGCCAGGCCCAACATCCCAGCCTCCGAGCTGAACCAAAGTAGCTTTTCGAAAAGCTCCGAATGCTCCGGAGATCGTGCGATAGGTGCCGAGGAAAGTAGATGCCATCCGCCCTATAAAAATAGTCTTGAGATACTCTATGGCCTGCAATCGTGTCGCAAAGGTTTCATCAATATTTCGAACCTCAAGGTTTCCTCCTACAGCTCCAATGTTTTCGTCGTAGTAAAATGGAATTAATATACGCTCAAAGGCATCGTAATCAAATGATGTATCAGCGTCTACATGAATTATAAACTCTCCATTACAAAACCCAAGAGCGGTATTGGCTCCGGAAGCCTTACCTCCTCTTACCTCATTCCTGATAAAAAAATCAATAAGTCCGGCTTTCTCAAGGTCTTTCCCTATGACAGATGTTTGATCTGTAGATCCATCGTCGACAACGATCAACTCAAAATTCTGATAAGTCTGTTGTGCCAATGATCGGACCAGTTGATAAAGGTGTTTGCCTTCATCCTTACCGGGCACGATGACTGATACCAGAGGCAACTCATCTAGCAGTGCTTTCCGTGCATTGACCCATCTTGTCTTCTTACTTCTTCGATTATCGCGGTATTGAAAAAGGGCTAGAAAATCGACGACAACATAGCGCAAAAAATCAAAGACAAAGAAAAACCAAAACACTCTAAAGAAGCGCCCCCATCCCCCACTGACCCAAAATTCGATGACCTCTACTACTGAAGGCATACCTCATTTTTGCGATCAACATCTGAGATTTTTCCACTCTCTACTTTGAGAGTAATTCCTTGATTTGTGGCGAGCAGCTCTTCAATAAGTTGCGCAGTACATGATAAGATATTCTGTGCCTTGCGCTCGTCTCTGTTGTTTTGAGTAAGCCTGAAAATCTCTCCTTCCCGAACGATTTGGTCATCTCTCGAAATTGAAGAGCGTATCACACTTTCGATCTCATCCATTAATTCATTAACCCTGCCCTCCGAAAAGTAGGTCGATAAGCCGGAGAGGTCATGTATTTTTACGTAAAACCAGGGGGATCTCTTACCATTTTCGGTATTACGGTGGGCTCCCGGATGTTTCCCCACTATTGTCTCTGCACCCTGAAAATCTATTATTGCACTATCCATACGATGAAATTCCACCGGTCCTTTTCCCTTCGTGTCCTCCTCACGGATAAGGTCTACAAGTTGGTGATGATCACATAGGATTTCGTATTGCTCGATTGATACTTTTACTAAATCCTTGACCGCGCTCTCCCTCTGACAACCGCAGCATTTTGCCTTGACATTTCCCTGCTGAAAGACATGGGTACAGGCATCACACTTATATATCTGAGACGGTTTGTCATAGTCGACTCCGATGTGTTTTAAGATCTTATTGCACTTTGGGCACTCCATGTGTTGTTGCCATTCATCATGTTTTAAAAACTGATCGATCGGTGCCACATGGGCGCAGGAAAAATGATGCACCAACTCACTGGCACTGACTTGTGTAGAGTGACATTTCGGACATGATTCCCGAATGAGCAAATGACCGTTGTGACAATCCGGACATGTGTGTACGTGGTCCAAAATCTTTTTCTTGACAGCACCCAGCTGCTCAAAATGACCAACGGCTGATGTCAAATCCAGGCTGCTGTTCTTCAGCGATAGATGATCCAGCATCGACCTGAAGTAGCCTTTATGATTAAGAGAAGACTCTACGGTCGTGGAGTGTCTTCTTCCTCTGCTCAGATAAAACAGGAGGTGTCGTGCAAACAAACCTTCCGGAGTATAACCATTGAGCACCTGAGGAATATGAAGGTCACGGATCCGGTCTTTGATCACAGCAGTTCTTGCATGCATATGACTGGATATTTCGTCTTCTCTGCCAATGCCATCTACAGTACTTTTCAAGTCACTGTCGACTTCATCCTCCCTCAATAAGAAAATGGGCATGAGTGCAACGCGCACGTTGACAAAATGCCGGATATCATCAATGATCGAACGGGCCTCAGATTCTTCCAGACAATCGACAACTACGGCATCAAAGTCCTTCAGCCGGCTTATATCATCAATGCGATGCTTTATTCGACAAATCTTATTCTTCTGAGCTCGCAGATAATCGTAATCGACAATTTGAGGTTCTTTTCTTACTGTGTCCATCCTATTCAGTGTTCAATTATATTTTTCTAATCTTGTCCAGTGGTCAACTTTTCTCTGGAATTTAAAAATGGCAATTTGAAGGCAGGGACGGCATTCCTGAGGTTGTAGCGTTTCTTCGTGAGGTCTACATTGAGTTTGTAATAGGCGCTCCATTTATCAAGATCTTTATCATCAACAGGAACAATATCTGCCGCAATGGTTCTTTTCGGTGCCTGATATTGATGTTGAAATTCTTTGGGTAATAAATAAGTGGAATGATAAAATCGCGCGAGCTTCCCTTGTGAGCGGCTACCATCCGGAAATTTCACTTTCACTAAATCTCCCTCCCTAAGGTGTTTTATCATTTTTTGAGGATAGAAAGCCTTTATAAATATATTATCGGGATTGTGGATATTCATGACTACCTCATCTTCCAGATTTACCTCGTAATTTTCCTTGAATACTTGCGATACAACTCCCGACACCGGACTCACATATGCAAGCATGGGCGTTTTGCCATCGACATCCTCGATAACATCCGGCTTGCGATATGGGTTTGGTACATATAACTTTCTCAAATAATCCTGATAGTATGCAATCTCGCTTACCACTCTGGTGTACTGATTTTTTAATTCCTGCAGCGCATTTTCCGATTTTGTGACATCTTCAGGCTTCGCGAGATCCAGTATGGATTGTTGTCTGAGCCTCTCCAGTGCACTTTCGTGAAGTTCCACAGACTCTTGAAGCTCCTGAGCCTTTAGCTTTGTGAGATCAATTCTTTCCTTTGTGGCGACTCTTTCCCGATAATACCAGTTTATTTGTTCATTATTTGAAGACAAGATGGTTTTACTGGTACGCCGATCGATATCGTCAAAAAAAGAATGTTCGTCGGTATAAGTAAACAGGGTATCTCCCTCGTTCACCCTGCCTCCTTCTTTTGCATACATACGGTCAATCTTGACATCAATGGGAAGCTGTATTTTCAATTGCTTAAATAAAACCTGACCCTCACCATTTACCTTCATTGTAGAATCGTACAACACCGTGACAAAGTATCCACAGACAACGATGAACAACGACATGACTACGAGATTAGTTGTTCTATTCTTTTTAGCCGTTGTAGGTACCTCATCGAGGTAGCTAAACATATTCTTCCGCTGGTAAAAATCACTGCTGTTCATAACCCATCAATTAATCTTTTCAAAAAGTCGAATTTTCTAATTCCAATAAATAAGACATGTCATCCATCACAATAATGACATCTCTATACTTCTGCTTTATATCAGTCAAAAGCTCATCTAATTCAAAAATCGAAGTAAATGATTTGCCACTTACTCTCAATCTCATATTTTTTATGCCACCGAACCGCATGACATCATTTATTTGACCGAGGTCGCTTACTCTTACTTCCATAAAATCCCAATTTTGTGAAATACTCTCCAGCTGGCTCAGCTGGTCAGGATTGCAAATAAGTCCTTCACCATTGATACTTGATGACACAAAACTCAGATCACTGCCCCGTACTGTAGACACATCATAAACATTTACCTGATTTGTACAAGACAGGTCATTTACAGTGAGACTTTGCTCATCGATTTTGGCAGTAACTTTGATTAATGGTGAACCCAAAATATTGCTAAGCCTGCCAACAAGTTGGCCATTATTTGCAAGATCACACGACACATAAATAATATCTACATCCATTTTCAATAGGTAGCTGGATATAAAATCAGTCTCATTATTTATCAATAGATCTTCCGTAATCTGCATCCCCTTGAAGCCAGCAACCTGATCTAAGGGATCATAGTGCGTTTTTTGCTTGAGAAATTGGTTGATTTCTACATCTCTCAAATAACGGTTTATCTGCAATAACCTGAGATACATCCGTTTCTTGATATCGTTGAGCTCATAATCGACTTCCAGAAGCGCTTCGTATAAGGTCGCCATATCAAAAGATGGAAAAGTCTTTTCAAAATTGGCATGCACTTTTCCCTTTCTCACCTTACTTTCAATAATCTTCCTCGACACCCTGGCTCCCGCATATTGCCTCTCCAGAAATTGATACTCCTGGAAGAGACTCAGTACCTCATGATATCGATTTTCCCGCTGCAACGCCCCATCCTTTACAGTCTCTTCTCTTTTTATGCGGTGATATTTCGATTTTGATTTCATAGGTCGCGAGAATGGAATTCTCAATTGCACGCCTGCTGTAAAATTCCCAGATCCTGCAGGTGCATAAACGGGGTCACGACCCGGTCCATAATATCTCATGTAGGGTTTTAAAGTCACATTATCGTACCACGGATTTTGTATTTCTTCAGCTTTTAGCTTTAAGCGGGCAATCTCATCATCGAAGGTCTCATGGGATATCTCCCGGTGCAGGGAATCAATCTCCAGGCTCCAAATAGGAAAAGTGCGCGTATCCACACCGGTCACCGAATCCAGGACACTCACCGCCTCAAACTGGGTATTAAAATTCTTCAAGCCCTGCAAGGAAGCCTCAGTCTCTCGTAATTTTCTCAAGCAGTCCAGATAATTGAGATCTGTACCATTTTTCAAAAGGTACCTGCGCTTACTCTCCGACACTAAAAAGGCCAATACATCTCTTCGCTTATCTAATAACTCTATCCCGCTCTTATTAAAGAGAAGTCCGACGAAATTGTACCGCTCCTTAAACAACTCGTCTTTGTGTATGACCTGGTGGAGTAAATCTTCGCGCTCTCCTAAAAGGTCATTTGCCCGGGCAGATCTTCGTTTGGAGAAAAATCCCTGCTGCAGCACATTCCATCCCAATTGAAGAAAAAAATGACTTCCCGGATCGTCTGATTCCGGATCAAATAGATAACTTGACCTGTTTGTCTGAAAATTTGCGGAGAATTCGAGACCGATATTACGCCTATCATGTGCCGAAGAGTATCGAAACATTTCTCCCTTTGAGGATCCATATGTCGTATCGCCAGTCTCATTTTGGGTAATAAGATTTATGACTTCCAGAGCGTCCTGTGGTCGCTCCTCAATCTCCTGATTCAGGTAGTTTTCTAAATTGCGATATTGTCTGTGTCCCTCAGGGTTGAGACGCATGGACAATTCCAATGTCTCCTGAGCACTCGCGTTGGAGATGAGACAAGTGTATAAGACACAAAGAAAAAGCGGTTTCATTGGACTAACGGAATTTCGAGTTCGATAATACTAAGTCAAAGGTTGTGCCGTAATTAAAGTACTGCACGCATAAGGATTACCTCTATGTATATAGTTATGACAGGCAGATACTTGATAGTCAGTTTGACATCTAACTCCACACCATGCAAAATACGTAATACTATTACTACAGTCCTAACCTTGTAGTTACAACATCAGATTCATGTTCAAGCGATTGGAGAGGGATTAGATAAAAAGAATTTTACGTCGAGGATTTGAGTAACATATTTTGACGCATTTTTACAATGGGTAAATTAAAATTAGCGGCAATTTGGTAGTCGAAATTATTGGAAATAAAAAGAGAATTAAAGATGTCTGACCAAAAAAGAAAAGAGGAACTAATGGCGATTGCAAGGGGCTATGTGGAAGCCCTTGGAGCAGGTAATTTTGATGGGATTCCATATCATGAAGATGTGGCCTTACGGGCTCCCATTAACCCAGGAGGTTCTGATTCAGTAATGGTGGGCCGTGAAGAGCTTCGCTCCAAATGGTGGGCACCCCTTCCCACCCTGGTTTCCGGAACCACGTTTATAGATTCTTTTGTGAATGCAGATATGAGTGCAGTAGCTGCAGAATTTCACTGTCACATTTCTGAGCCCAAATGTACACTTCGCATTGTCGATCGCTTTGGGGTGGACAGTAATGGTCAAATCACATCACAAGAGAATTTCTTTGATCCGAGAGCCTTGACAGGATGATCACTTTTCCCGTCCAAGCAAAAGCGCTACTACTGCGCCCGTTGTTGTAGATAAAAGAATGACTCCTAATGTGTCCAGCAGCATAGTAGCAACAGAAGTATAATAGTTGGAATCTCCAAAGCGCCACAAGGCATAAAAGAGGCCCACGAGTATACCAATCTGCAACCCTGCCATAGCGCCGGTCCGGAGACTCGTGATATTTGCCCATTTTTTAAAAATCAGTGTCAGCAGGAATCCGTAAGCAATCGAACCAGCGATCAGTGCCCACATTGCGGGAGGATCTTTGGCGTTTCCCTCCCCATGATGCGCAGCCAGGTAGTTGCCGAAAATCAACACATAAAACACAAATCCCAGCATGAAATTGACGAGGCCACCAAGTGTGCCTGCGAGCAAAGTATTTACATTCATCCTATCTGAATTTTTACGGATATGACCGAACAATTATTTCATGAAGCTTTACAGCGGTTGCATTAAGGGTCTTATTAAAATTTCATTTACATTGACATTATCCGGCTGCGAGATCGCATAGGACACCCCTCGGGCAATGTCGTCAGCACTGAGAAATTCAAACTGCATTTTAGAGTAATACTCGCCCACATCGGCGTCGGTAATACTGTTCATCAGTTCAGAAGCTGTGGCACCGGGCTGAATATCCGTAACTCGAATATTTTTTCCATACATTGCCATTTCAGCTCTCAGGCCCTCAGTAAAAGCCCTGACAAAAAACTTTGTACCGGAATATATGGCACCTCCCGCCATCACAATTTTTGAAGCAACGGATGAAATATTGATAAAATGACCACTGTTTTTTTCAAGCATATGAGGTAAAACGGCATATGTCAAGTGCATCACCCCTTTTATATTTACATCGACCATCCGGGCGCCCTCTTCCACTTTTCCATTTTTTAAAAACGACAATGGCATCAGGCCCGCATTATTGACAACTACGTCTATTCCCCCCACATCGCTTACGATATGATCTACACTACTCTTCACTTTGCTGAAATCAGTTACATCGCATAGATACACATGGGCCTTTCCACCAGAATTTACGATGTCTTCCTTTAGGGATTGCAGGCGGTCTTCCCGTCTGGCCATCAACACCAGGTCATGTCCCTCTCCTGCAAGATGCTTTGCACATGCAGCTCCAATCCCACTGCTCGCGCCTGTCACAAGTATTTTCTTCATTTAATTCTGTTTTTATATTTATTCTTACAATTCAGCTGCAGGCTCAGTGAGCAATGCACAGCAACTTAATTTACAAAAACCCGGAGATCCTGCAAACACCCAGCAAAAGAATACTCAAAAGAAACTGGCATAATCGTTTGCAAAAACGGTGATGTCATTTTGTTTTTCTTTGGTTATATTTTCAAAGGATGGGTCGACCTCGTGAATCTCCTTATCAGCCCAATTGGCACTCATGAGGGTAAGATCGTCCGCTAGCCATTCCGGCAGACCTGCAGACTTCATTGCCTGGTTGTGTGCATCCGAAGGTATCTTTACATACTTAATGTGCCGACCCGTGGCATCAGAAAGTGCCGAGGCCACGTCTTCATAACTGATGGGAGCAGGGCCTGTGATCACATATGTACCCCCATTAAAATCATCGCTTCTCAAACATTGGTAGGAAGCCTTAGCTACATCCCGGGTATCAACCATTGGTATTTTTGTTTCACCCATAGACTCATAAATCGTGTCCTGCCCTTTTATGGTGGTGAGATGCATGAGCATATTTTGCATAAAAGAATGTGGTCTCAATATCACATAATCCAAGCCGCTCTCCTTAATATGATTCTCAACCCGGCCATGCCAATCTGCCAAATGGACTTTTGATCCGGCGTCAGCAATGACAGCTGAAATCTTTACAATTTTTCTTACTCCACATTTTTTTGCCAGGTCAGCAAGTCCGTTTTGTTCCTCTACTTTGGTCGGTGTAGGACTCGATAAGAGAAACACGGTATCGATGTCCTGAAGGGCCGATTCCATTGTAGGCCAATCTCCCAATTCTCCCATGACCGTAGGTACCCCAGAAGCATTGAGGGGAGCGGCCTTTGCATAATTGCGGACGAGAACTTTGTAGTTTGCATCACTCTTCTGAAAGAGTTCGACAAGCGAACGACCGGTGGTCCCCGTGCCTCCGATAATTAATATTTTATTGCTCATGGTTTTATATAAATTTTAACCTTTTGATTCCATGTGGCGAACCTCTCTGCAATCCTCAGCCGCTGACCTTCTTCATGATTTCATACTCCTGGATAAGGACCATTTCATTAAACTGAGTGATGACTTCACCTGCCTTTTCCTCGCCTCCTGCAAGAGAAATAATATTTTGCCATACTTCGGGATTACCCTTAAAAAGGGATTTTTCAAGAGTATCATTGGATTTTAGCGGAACAATGATCTGTGCATCCCATGGCCCGGTCACATACTGGTATACCTCGGAGTGTATACCCGCCTGCTCATGCGCCTTTTGAAAATAAGTCATTCCAAGTTCCATGGCCTTGTTTGTCATGCCATGCTTGTACTTGATCTTGTACGTAATATAGGGTTTCAGTTCTTGAGATTGCGCTGTAGCAAAAAGGAAGGAAAAGACGAGGGCGGAAAAAATCTTTGTTCTCATGGAAAGTAAATTGAAATTGGAAGAAACTTGTTACTCCCTAAATATACCAAATCAGGGATAAAATTCTTAAATCGTCATCGGAGTCGTTTTTATGTAAAACAGTGTTTTAATCTAAAGCGACATTTTACCTACAAAAATGAAATTCACGGGTAACGTATTGATGGCAGTGGCACACTTTAATGGACTCAAATCTCATCTATAGGTAAAGAACGGTTACCATCAGTAAATCAAAGTAGGAATCATCATTGTGAAAGTCATGTCATAGTAAACGGTAGGGACAGCTACCCTGATGGTCCTCCTTTACTTATTGTGTCTAGACAAAGCCTATTTCTCAGTCACAGCCATTGCCCCCTGTAAAATCTGTGATGATTCTATACGTCTTATGCTGTTGCAAATGAGCAAAAGAGATGTCAAAGCATTTTATGGGTTGTCTGTCGATGCAATTACAATTTTGCTTATTTTTTCTGTACTTTAATTCTGATCTATATGCAGAAAAGAAAATGCCGAGGAGACCGCGAGAGTGATCAACTCTCCCTTATCGAAAGTAACATTGATGTTCTGTGTAGGCTGCTAGCGAAAACATTGTTGTTAAAATTAGTAATAGTCCTGGTTAAATGACTGCTTCACGTAAACTTGCAGCAATCATGCTCACGGACATAGTGGGATACAGTGCAATGATGAATAATGACGAAACATTAGCACTGCAAATGCTAGAATATAGTGTGAACCTACAAACGTCCCTTGTGCAAAAGTATGATGGTCAATGGATTAAAGAGGTTGGTGATGGGGCTTTTATGCTGTTCGAGAGTGTCGTGAATGCTGTGAGATGTGGCGTGGAGATTCAAAGAATGGCTCGACAAGAGGAAAAGTTGAGTTACAAGATCGTGATTCACAGCGGAGAGGTGATATTGCAAAATGCCGACCTGTATGGTGATGATGTAAACCAAACGGCAAGACTGGAGCAGTTTGCTCAATCGAACAGTATTTTGATATCCTCAAAGGCAGCCCTTGAGCTGAAAAATATCAAGTCAATCGACACAGTCTTCTTAGGAAGATTTTCATTAAAGAACATAGCAGAACCAGTTTCATTATATGGTATTGCTGGTAATGGGCTGTCAGTACCGGATCTCACCTCCATCGAAGAGGAAATGGGGGAAATCGAGTCACCTTCCGCCTTAAGGGCCAAATCACCAACGGTACCGGTAGCGATGAATGAATTTATCGGCCGGGAGAAAGAACTGGGAGATGTGCTTACTTTACTTCAACAAACACGTCTCTTGACTTTGACAGGTTCTGGTGGTACGGGCAAAACCAGATTGGCACTGGAGTTACTTCGTCAGTTTGGAGATCAGATAAAAGAAAAAGTCTATTATGTGCAATTAGCGCCTGTGACATCGCCTCTCCAAGTGATTGCCAAAGTGGCCCAGGTCACGCGATTGCAACAAAATCCTACCAAGCGAACCATCGAAAGTGTTGTGGAATTCATAGGAGATGATGGAGTGCTCCTGGTCATGGATAATTTTGAGCATGTGATGGAAGCTGTGCAAGACATTGCCACCTTGCTAGAATCTTGTTCAAACCTAAAAATATTAGTAACCAGCCGGATGGTTTTAAACGTACCTGGTGAAACGGAATATGCTGTACCTCAATTAGAGATTCCCGCTCAGGATGTGACTCACCAGACAGATGAAATTTCAAAGTTCTCCTCCGTCTCCTTATTTGTCAATCGAGGAAGATCCGTTTTACCTAAGTTTGAACTGACAGCTGATAATGTAGATTCTGTAGTAGAAATCTGCAGGCGGCTTGATGGGTTACCTTTGGCACTGGAGTTGGCAGCCATGCGGCTTAAGTTATTTTCCCCCAGAGCCTTACTTAAACGACTGGATCGCAAGCTCGACATCTTGAGTAGCTCTTCAGAAGCAATACCGGATCGACATAAAACGCTTCGCAGTGCCATTGACTGGAGTTATAGCCTATTGCAACCTGAGGAACAAACACTTTTTCGTAGACTGTCTGTATTCAGTGGCGGCTGCACCATAGAGGCTGCCGAAGACATCTGTTTCAGTGGGTATGAGGATCAATTTGACATTGTGGAGCTCCTTAGCAGCTTGGTGGATAAGAGTCTGGTATATCGACAAGACCAAGAAGATGGAGAACCTAGATTTCATCTGCTGGAAACCCTCAGAACATACGGACTAGAACAACTAAGCAAATCACTCGAAATCGAGCAAATCGAGCAAAAATACATAGCCTATTTCAAGAATTGGTTAGAACATGCCGGGAGTCAATTGACGGGTCCTGACCAAGGTAGCTGGTGTGATAAAATTGAAAATGATTTTGATAACGTAAGGTCAGTCTTAGGCAAGACTGCAGAACAAGATCTAGTTGACACCGGTTTGGAGATTGCCATCTCTTTCTGGCGCTATTGGGCCATCCGTACAAAAATGCGAGAGGGCAGAGACACCTTATCGCACCTATTGCAACTTCCGATCGGCCAAAATAAGTCCATCATCAGATGCAGGGCTCTCAATGCTTGTGGGATCATGCTGGGGTTAACGCAAAAAATGCCGGAAGGCATTGCGATGTTGAAGGAATCTGTACAAAGTGCCTGTGATCTCGATTACGAAGAAGGCCAGTTGACTGCACTAAACCATTTGGGGTGGCTATATGGTATCACTCTCAACCTACCAGAGGCTCGCAGATGCAATAAGGAAGCAAGAAAGCTCTCCCTGCATATGAATAATACCCGCCAACTAGCAGCTAGCATGCAGAATGAGGCCTGGGTTGAACGACAGGCTGGAAATCTTTACAAGGCGATCGAGCTTGAGGAGAATTCAGCTAAAATGAAAATGGACATTGGGGATCTGCGTGGGTATGCGTTTGCGATCAGCACCGAAGGATACATGCGTATATACCATGGGGAATATGAAAAATGTGAAAGCCTAAATCGAAAAGCCCTGGTTTTAGCAAGACAAATCGGTGACACCCAGCTTGCTGCCTGGAGTGAGGCGGTCCTGGCACATAACTACTACTGTCAAGGTCATTTTGAACCATGTCTTGAACTGTGTAATTCTGCTATGCAATCCGCAGAACGCACCGGGAATTTCATCATTGTAGGACTGGTGCTATGGATTAGAGCAAAGGTCTGTTTACATCAAAAGCAGTACCCTGAGCTTGTAGAAATTGGACAGAAACTAGCTGATGGAGCCATAATGAGCGATTACTCGTATGTATTTTATTCATCCATCCTTCGGGCATATGCAACTAAATATCAAGGAAGATTTGAGGAAGCAGCAAGAATCACACAAAAAAATGTCAGTTTACTTTTCGAACGGGAGGCCTTATTCTTTCTTCCGGAGAACCTGGAACTCCTGGCTACTATATTCTTTGATCTAGGCCAGCACAAGAAAAGTGTTCAACTACTTGCCTGGTCCAAGCAGTTTAGAGATCAAAATGGTATAGTTGTACCAAAGATTGAGGAACCTGATTTAGATCAGTTAGTGCTTAACCTTCAAGAGAATATCGATTCGGTGAGTTATCACAATCTTTGTGTGACCGCTGTCCAACAGGAGGTTGTTGATCTTATCGCAGACTCGGTGATTAATCATAATAAATAATGATGGAACCCGTTCGCAAACTAGCCGCTATCATGCTCACTGACATTGTCGGCTACAGCAGGCTGATGAATGAGGATGAGCTGGGAGCCTTAGATCTTTTGGGGCAAAGCAGGAACCTTCAAAAACCACTTGTTGATAAACACCGTGGATCCTGGGTTAAGGAGATGGGTGATGGGGTCTTTTTAGTCTTTGACAGTGTGGTCGATGCCGTATGGTGTGCGTTTGAAATTCATCGTCAAGCAAAGGATATTCCTCTATTGGAATATAAGATCGTCATTCACAGTGGAGAAGTGACCCTAACTCCGGGTGACTTGTTTGGGGATGATGTAAACCAAACAGCACGACTGGAGCAATATGCTGAAGCCAGCAGCATCTTGATTTCTGAAAAGGCAGCCGCAGAACTCAAGAACATAAAATCCATAGCCACGGTTTACTTGGGAAGATTTTCATTGAAGAACATCACAGAACCGGTTTCACTCTACGCGATTGCCAGCGACGAACTATCCGTGCCAGATCTTGCACCTGAAGAAATTCAGATGAGGGAAGACGAATTCCCCTCACCCACCATCGATCCTGTGGTGGAAGAGGCCCGGAGCCTAATCGAGTCACGATTAAGCAGTGATCAATTGACCGTCAATTATTTGAGTAGAGAGGTGGGTCTTAGTCGACCTCAATTGTACCGGCGGATTCGAGCGGCAACCGGGTTTTCACCGAGTGATTGGATCCGCGAATTGCGGCTTTCCAAAGCAACGGAATTGCTTGGCTCACAAGGGATGACAGTGTCCGAAGCCGCTTATCAATCAGGCTTCAACAATCTATCGTACTTCAGCAAGTGCTTCCGACAGCGGTACGGTGTATTGCCCTCTGCGTATAGTAAAACAACTAAGAGGACCGTACCTTCAGTGCCTGCTGCAGTGAATGATTTCATTGGAAGGGAGAAAGAACTAGCTGATGTATTGTCGTTACTGCAGCGAACACGTCTATTGACCTTGACAGGATCCGGAGGTACCGGTAAGACCAGGTTAGCACTCGAACTGCTGCGACAACATGGAGGGCAATTCGGAGAAGGGGCCTATTTTGTTCAATTGGCTCCGGTCATGTCTGCGCGGCAGGTTATACCAAAAGTCGCTCAAGTACTCAGGATTCAGCAGGACCCGATCACCCGGACCATTGACAGTGTCATCCAGTACATTGACTCATCACCCTTGCTGATTGTGCTGGACAATTTTGAACACGTGATGGCAGCAGCTCAAGAGGTAGCTGCGCTACTTGAAGCTTGTCCAGCTCTTAAATTCTTGGTAACCAGCCGAGCCGTGTTGAACCTCAGAGGTGAAACAGAATATTCCGTGCCTCAGCTCGAAGTACCTGACCAACAATTAAGCCGTCAGCTTGAAGATGTTCAGCATTTTCCTTCTATTTCATTATTCGTAAATCGGGGCAGATCCATTTTACCCAAGTTTGAACTTACGGCTGATAACGTAGTTGCCGTGATTGAGATTTGCCGTCGATTAGATGGCTTGCCTCTGGCCCTTGAACTAGCAGCAATGCGGCTCAAGTTGTTTTCACCTGATGCTTTACTCAAGCGCTTAGATCGCAAGCTGGACATTTTGAGCTCGAGCTCTGATGACATACCAAACCGCCATAAGACACTACGCAGTGCTATCGATTGGAGCTACAGCTTGTTAGATCCTCAAGAGCAGACCCTTTTTCGCCGGCTTTCAATATTTAGTGGTGGATGTACTCTCGAAGCGGCAGAAGAAATATGCTTCCAAGGATATGAGGAGCAGTTTGACATAGTCGATCAACTGAGTAGTCTGGTGGATAAGAGTTTGATTTACCGGCTAGATCAAGAAGATGGAGAACCAAGGTTCTATATGCTGGAAACGTTAAAAGCTTATGGACAAGACCGCTTGGAAAAGTCTTTGGAACGAAAAGATATTCAGCAGAAATATGTTGATCATTATCAGCAGTGGCTTAAAAGCAAGGGCAAAGAACTAACCAGTGAGGAGCAAGTTGAGGCATGTAGAGCAATAGATGTAGAACTCGATAACATCAGGGCCCTACTCCAATGGGCTGAGCAAGAAGACCAGGGAAACCTGGGTTTAGACATTGCCACTTCAGTTTGGCGATTCTGGAATATTCGATCCATGATGCGAGAGGGACATAACTGGCTTACCCGGTTACTCCAGCTACCTAATTTACAAAATGACTCTACGGTTAGATGTGATGCACTAAATGCATGTGGCATTATGGTGGGTCTAACTGGCTACGTGGTAGAGTCTGACAATTTCTTAAATCAGTCCGTGGAGATCGCGAGGAAAATAGGGTACAAAAAAGGGCTAACCCATGCATTAAATCACCTATCATGGACCAATTTGATCCGTACCAAATTTACTTACGCCCAGGAGTTAGGAAGAGAGGCACTGGAGGTCAGCATTAAGGTAAATGATCAGCGATCAATTTCTGTAAGCAAAAACAACTTGGCATGGACATATTTTCAGCAGGCTAGACTTACGGAAGCAATGAGAACAATTCGGGAAGCGGCTACTATTAGACAAAAGACTGGAGACTTGCGGGGTTTTGCATATTGTCTTACAAATGAAGCCTATTTTGGTATCTCTTGCGGAAAAAACGAGCTAGCTGATGAAAATACTTTGAAGGCGCTGGAAATCTTACAACCGCTTGAAGATGCACTGCTGCAGGCCTGGACAACTACGGTCAGCGCCATGAATAATTATTGGACGAACAATCTCCAGCTTGCCAAATCGCAAATTGAATCTGCTCTTCCTAAGTGGAAGTTTACCGGCACAAAAGTGGGTGTTGGCGTTTCCTATTGGCTCTGTGCCAAACTCGCCTGGCATACGGGGAATATTGACCAGGTCAATGAGTGGATCCGTAAAATCGAAGATAAAAATTACGTGCTGGAAACCGATCTTAGGCTAAAAGTGAGATTATTACAAGCTCAATTAATGGCAACGAATGATGGTTTTAAACTAGCACAAACTTCGCTGCAGGAAATTATAACAGCCGAAAATTTCATCTTGCTCCCGGCAAATTTCGAATTGCTGGCCGACTTTCTATTGCAAAAGGGAGAGCTAACCACAGGCCTGACCTTTCTTGCCTGGTCAAGTCAATTTCGAAATCAGAGGCGAATACCCCTGCCTCCAATCGACCAACCTTACATCGAAAGGCTTGAGAGTGCTTATCAAGACCGTTTGTCTAAAGAAGAGTACAAAACCATCTGGAGTCAAGGTGTCAGGTTGTCAATGGCGGACTGTGTGGCTCAATTAGGCAAAACAATATTAAAGTAGGTGAAAATGGAGAGTGAAGAAAATCGCAGGGAGGTAGCTATTCCCGCGGATCATATCCCGGCAAATAATTATGAGTAACATGGGCCGTGGCTGCTTTCCAGCCCTGAGGAAAACGCTGCATACCATAAGAAAAGCAGCCAGTCACTTTGGTGGTGTCACCATCAGGTTCTATTCTCTCACAGTCATACTCCACCAGGTAAGAAGCCGCTTTATCGGAAAACACATGCACCTGATGATTCTTCAAATCCCACTTAGTGATCACTTGCCAGTTGTGCATGCACCATTTCCAAATTTCATCAACTCTTTCATAGCCACCCCAATAGCTGCCATCACCGAAAAGAATATGATCCTTGGTATAAAATTTCATGACTTGCTCATAGTCTAAATTCTTTAGGTCAATAATATGGTGCTGATAGACCGTAATAATCTCACTTTCGATTTCTTTTTTCTCTGAACTAGAAAGGGAGTTTTCCAGTCGATTGCAGGCAATGATTAAAGTCAATAAAAAAAATGTGGATTCTCATTTCTTAATATATTTTGGATAAGGACAGTGGGAACTGACTGACATCACTCCTTGAGTTTTCTGAAGTATCACGGAGTCAGCTCCCCCAAAGTTCGCGGTAAAATCATTCAACAATCCGAAGAATTAAATGATCTGTTTGAAAGGCCATGCGTTATTTGGACACTGCCAAATAAATTGATGCGCCTGGTCCCTCTTTCAGTTCATCATTCTTCGGAAGCAGCTATCTTCTTATCGATATGATCTACTAATCTCTTAAACTTCTTATCAGGACTAAAATCCATGATTTTGAGGTCTTCTTCTACATAGGCAGTATGACCCGGTGGCATATAAAAAAGGTCCCCAGCCTTCAGAGTGATTTCTCTGCCATCGTCATAGGTCAGTCGCAATACTCCCTTAAAAATATAGCCCCAATGAGGCACTTGGCAACTATTGTTTTTTAATCCTTCTAATAAGGGACTGAAGTCTGTACCAGCGGGAACGTTGTTTACTGCTACGGTCATTCCTCCCCAGCCCTCGATGTGATTGATCACACGATCACTTGGAAAATCCTCAATGTTGATTTCAAAATCATGCGGATTAATGACCTCTACGTCTTGACTAGTGAGGGATGTACTAATGATCACGCAGACAATAATCGTCCCCATGCGAAAGAATCTTTTCATAACTTAAAATTTTAAGTCAATGATATCAATTGTCAAACCTAACGCAATTGACCTATGTCGACATTTAGTTGTCTGATAGTTGCATTTGTATCATCCCTGTGACTACTGCATAATCGGTAATTGGTTTAACTAATTCTTGAAATGCCGGATGTCGAAATAGTGGCTTCAGATAGATATCCCGATGAAAGTCATTGTGATGGTAGATTTGACCTTTAGCCCAGGCACTTTGCAGTAAATCTATGGCCTTCGTCTCATGACCGAGTTGAGCATGTATGCGGGCTAGAATATAATCGGTTTGGTATTCAACAGGATTGCGTCTTAGCAAGATAATATTATGAGATACTAGGTTGTCAGCAATTTTCAGCGCACTGGTTTCCCTACCAAGTGCGGCCTCGATGAGTCCTATAAGTACTTGCCTTTCCACTGCTCCGATGCTATCGGCTTCCAAAATGAATGCTTTTGCCTCAATCAGTTGCCCCTTTAGGAAATACAAATCCAATAGATCAAATTGATATCCCTTGGGAGATTCGAGTTGCATCAGGTAGTTGATGGCTTTATCTGCAAAGTAATTGGTATACACTGTGTCATCAACAAGATAGTGCTCATTAGCCGCTATGGCATTATAGTCGGCGAATAGTCTGACATCATTACCTGCATGCCTTTGAATCACTTGGTCAATAAAATCAACACTTTCTCCCAGACGAGTATATGTGATGATTAGCAGTTCTGGAATTGAGACATTAAAGAATTCATGAGGGATCGATTCCAGGTACTCACGTGCTGCTTGGTATTCCCCTTGGGTCCAAAGAGCATCAGTATAGTTCAAGATTTTGTAATAATGCCACATCAAGCCCATATTGCTCCTCAGTGGATCGTGCAACCTTTGCAATATCTTTAGGGCAAGTTCTGGCATGAATTGAGATTTTGCACCATGTGCAGCTCGCATATTGAAATAATAATCTTGAGGATAGTCCACTAGTGCTTTAAGTGCCACCTCCAAAGCAGCACGATATTGTCGATCAAAAAATAATCTTAATTCGTTGAATCTTCTCTTCTCATATTCGGTCATCTTCGGTATATCTGCAACAGTTTTAAAGACACTGTCTCTTGCATCACCATACAGATACCATGTTTGGTATAATTGAGGCATGACAAAATTTGGCTCTGAATCCGTCGCCATTTGAAACAGTTTTAGTGCTCTGGAAGAATATCCATTTCGCATTTCCTTTACTCCCTCCAAATAATAAGTATAAGCCTCATAATTTGGTGGCGTTAGTTTGCCAACCTCCACTTCTCTAATACCGAGTATCAAACCCGCAAGTTTGGAGCGCATCGCCTCAATGATCGGCATGACACTGTCGATGCTGCCAGAAACCAGGGGTAATTGATATATGGTTTCCTGCGTATGTGCGTCAAGCAAATAGGTATCGAAATTAAGTTGGTCTTGTTCTAGAAAGAAATGGCCATGAATGAGGTGCTTGGCTCCAGTTACTTCAGCAAACGTCGGCCGATCGTGAGGATCTTCTGGTACAATACCGAGAAAATCTTCATACTGCTGAGTTGTAAAATAGGGTACGGTTTTAATGCTTCCAATTTCATTGAGCTGGGCCGCAATCCAATTGCTTGCAATGTGTCCGATGACATCTAAAGTAGAGTCACTAGAATGATTTTTAAATGGAATGACAGCAATTACGTCTCCGCTGAAAATAAATGAGGGCTTCGACTTGCGTCCAAAAAAAAGTAGGGCACATGGAATAACTAGTAAGATAATCGCAATCATCAGAGCCAACCTCTTGGGCGGCTGAGAAAGATGGGTACCTGGTTCTATTACTGGCAGGTTTAGGTTTGAACCACTTTGACGAAAGACGGTGTTAACCGCTGGACGACGATAAAACTTGACAATTTCCAAATTCCCACCAAGTGGCTGCAATGAATTTTTCCTTACTGCACCGGGAGTCAACCCAAATGCTTGCTTGAAACACCTATTAAAATAAGTTGGGCTGTCAAATCCTACTTTGTACGATACTTCAGCGACGGAGCAATGCTCCGTAGTAAGGTAGTGGTATGCCATCAATAATCGAAGGTAACGGACAAATCTACCGGTGGAAAGACCAGTCTGCGCCTTGATTCTTCGGTGTGTTTGTTCTCGGCTCAATCTTAGCGCATCGCTTAAGTTTGAACCCGAGAAATTATCACTATCAATTTTGGATAAGACGGTCTGCACCGCCTGCCGTATAAATGCGCTCCCTGTTAAATAGTCTGGCATAATATCTCTGATCAAAATAGCGAATTATTGCATTGTGATCAAGATTATCAATGCCAGAAACCAATCTCGATCACTAATTAAAGTCTCAAATCATATCTCCAATTTGTCTGATTGAAGATCAAGTCCTATGGCCTAGTCAAAACCATAACACGATATGTACTTAATGACCTTCCTCAGCAAATCATGGTTTACGCACGTTGTAGGTGGGCTGCATTTTACTGCGATGCATTATGAACAGAACCCTATTTTCCTGACTATCTAG
This sequence comes from Saprospiraceae bacterium, assembly GCA_965222645.1. GTDB lineage: Bacteria > Bacteroidota > Bacteroidia > Chitinophagales > Saprospiraceae > JABDMH01. Next base: position 685,944 of record OZ244968.1, read on the forward strand.
TAATCCGGTTAAATGGCCAATATGAAATAAAAACACTAAGAACTACCAGGATCTAACGCTTTAAGCAGTATGAGTAGTCAGTGGGAGTAGCAGGCAACACAAAGGGTGATACTCCTATGATTTAACCGTTTACCCCCATCGTGGCGCTCTATCTAAATCGACACCCAGTAAGGCCTTCCCTAAAAATTCACGCGACAAGTATCGATTGGCAGGATGAAGACGACCTAATCGACCATCACGGAACATCTTTTCCAATCCTGACTTGGGAAAAATACCGAAACCACCGGCCAGGTCCAGGGAACGATCCACCACTTTCCAACATTCCTCTGCAACGCGGCATTTGGTCGCAATAATCTTGATTCCCCACAGATCTCCGTAGTCTCTTCCTTCCGACCAATCTTTGGCGAGGTTATCGAGCTGTGGTTCAATCCCGTACAATGTCATGGCCATTTCAGCAATATCATGTTGTACCCCGGGATGATGGTTCATCGTCTTGCTTCTCAATGCTTTTGATTCTTTTAATTTAAGCTTGTTTACAATCATATCAAACACCCGTTGGGCCTGCCCGAAGTAAATATTCCCGAATCCCGTGAGGGCCCAGGCAAAGACACCTAAAGCAAAATTATCCATGCCCTTGAATCCGGCATCTAACACTCTTACAACATAGTGATCCGGTACGAAGACATCTTCCAATAAGGTATCATCTGACCTTGTAGCTCGCATGCCAAGCACATTATCCCAGGTTTTTCGAATTTTATATCCATCAGTGTCGCGTGGCAAAAAGGCGTGCACAATTTTAGGATTATCCGGATCTGAGTTATCCTGACCATGGATACCCAGGTATGACCAGACTGGTGTCAAACTACCGAAAGATTTGCGTCCCTTGAAGACATAGCCCCCTTCTACTTTGATAGCTTCTGTAGTTGAGTATATAAAGGGAAGATCATTACCAGACTCTGCATGGCCGGCTGCAAACACTTTTCCAGCGGCAGCTTCACGCAATAGCCAGGCCACAGACTCGTCTCCCGATCTCCACAAATCTGCAGCCAATCCTACCCAGTAGAGATGCATGTTGACAGCTAGCGCTGTAGCAGCAGCATGATAACCAAGTCGACGCTGCCATTGCATGACCGCATCCATTTTGAGGCCGCAGCCACCCATTTCGACTGGTACTGGCAGCTGCATATATCCAGCCTCGACGAGCTCATTCCAGTCTTCATGCATAAATGTGTTTTCGCGATCGTACTTCTCTGTACGTTCTTGGCAACGCAAGAAGATTTCTGACATCTTTTCTTGATCTAGTGTTACCTTTGTTTTAGATTTGGACATCATCATTAAAAATATTTGATATTTACGTTACAAGATAAGCGGATCAGATGAACCATCCTTAATACAGATAGTTCATATCTTGACACAGATGGATCACAACTACCTATTTAAACCAAAGTCAAAAAAATGATGAACCGCCAGATTGAACTTTATCAATGGACCCGTACCAATCTAATCAGCCTACTGGAGCCCATGACCCATGAGCAACTCAATCAGATTCCAAATGGGTTTTCGAATAATCTGATTTGGCATGCTGGGCACATACACTTTGTACAGCAGTATTTAATCTACCATTTGTGCGGTTCTCAAATGGACCTGCCACCATCATTCGCTGATAAATATGGCTCAGGCAGTAGAGCTGATGGCAATGTGGCATCATCCGAATGCACCACAATCTTATCACTTCTAAAGAAGTATCACGTTCAGACTGTTACCGATATGAGTCAGGATCGATTCCAATCTTTTACTCCATTTTCAGGATCTTACTTTGATGTAGACTATCATCTATCAAATTTTGAGGAAGCGTTTGGATATAATAATATTCATGAGGCAGTACACCTGGGTTACATGAGATCGATGGCGAAAATGCTTGGAATTATTTAAATCAACGATGACTAAGAACTCGTGGAGTACACCCAAATTACCTGTTCAACAGCTTCGGATCAGCTTTTGTACTTTATCTGATCGATTGATCCGGCATCTCATCAAATAGGCAATTTCTATCTGGAAAAAGTTTTGGCTGACCAATATCCGATAAAAAAGATAGAAGCAAACGAAACCGTTTAAAATGCCTTCTCATCTACTGTACTGGATATATCACATAATGGAAAACAAGGAATAATATAAAGCTTGGAACCATCATTTTCCCTGAAATCAAGATCATAAAACCAGTCGGATAAAGTATAGAGATCAGCTGAGTTAGTAGCATTCGTATCCCAACCTAAATGAAGCCTTGCTCAAGACAAACCTGGATGCTTCTATGGCCGCACACATAGTCAAGTAATTATTTGACTACATCAATTTGTACCCAATGCGAGAACAAATACTCACTCGAACAATACTGACCTGCCAGTCATTCTAAGTGCTGGTACAGGCACTGAACCAAAATTGCTATATTTTGAACCAAAAATAGATGTGATCGGTCGTAGGACTACCTAGTTTTGAATTTCTAAATATTTAATACAATTATGATGAAAATAATTAAGCTAGTTTTAATTCTTATTGTCTGTACTCTTACTTCCGCACAAGCACAACAAGGAGAAAATCGATTAACAATTAACAAGAATGACTCGATGAAAACGTATGTGATTGAATATTTAACCATACGTCCCAAGGCTGGAGAAGCAATTCAGCTCAGTCGCTGACTTTCTAAAATAAGAGCCGATTTTGTTGAGTAACTTGCTAGAGTATCACCATTTCTCTCCCCTTTTAGTATGCGAATGGCTCCCTTTACCACCCCCCTGAAGCTGCATGCACATTTGCAAATAAATCCGCTCAGGGACCATGCAATAAAACACCTAGCGCCTCGTTCTTTAACTATAAATTAGTTGTATAACTAATAATTAGTTAGTATTTTAGCTGACATGAAGCGATTATTATCTACACGCGAAGAGGAAATCATGCAGATCCTATGGACCCTCAATAAGGCATTTGTCAAAGACATACTGGAGGAATTACCCGATCCCAAACCCCCCTACAATACGGTTTCTTCCATCGTACGCAAATTGGAAAACGAAGGCTTTGTCGATCACCATACTTATGGCAACACCCATCAGTACTTTCCCCTGTTGAAAAAAAGTCAGTACAGAAGTACCGTCTTTAGCAGGCTGCTTAACAACTATTTTTCGGGTTCTCCTGAGAGCTTGTTGTCTCATTTTGTAAAAGAGGAGAAAATGGATCCCCAGGAGCTCAAAACAATTATCGATAGACTCAAGGACTAGAATATGGAAACGCTAGTAATAATTTACCTCCTTAAAGTAAGCATTTGCGTTGCGTTGTCTTACGTGTTTTATAGTATCCTGTTAAAAAGGAGCACCCATTTTCAGGCAAACCGGTTTTTCCTGTTATTTACACTCTTGATCTCCTTTGCCATTCCATTTTTAAAAATTACCCCACCCAAGGTCGCGGAAATAAAAGATCCCACACCTACCATTTCAGATTATTTTTACCCAATTGCTGAGCAATCCGAAGTCCTTCAGTATCAGTTCGCCAAACCTCTCAGACATCCCACTCCGATTTTTCAGATATCAATCGGTGAGCTTTTGTTCCTTATTTATATATGTGTATCAATATTTTTTGCCTTGAGATTTTGCAAACAATGCTGGACCCTTTCGAAAATCATTGGAGAAAGTGTGCGTAAGCAAGAGTCGAAATACGATGTACTTTATCATCCCGATATGCAAATCTCATCTTTTTTTCACTTCCTTTTTTGGAGAAAAACTGGGTCCAAATCCAGTGAATTGATTTTTCTACACGAGCGCACCCATATGTACCAATGGCATAGTTTGGATATACTTATCCTTGAAGTGGCTAAAATTGTCCTCTGGTTTAATCCATTTGTTGCACTTTTTAAAAAAGAGCTTGCGCTCCTACACGAATTTATTGCCGATCGTGAAGTCATCCGGACTACCCACAATAAAAAATCGTATCTACAGGTGTTATTATCACAAAGTGGTCAACCGGCCTTTCGGCTCACCCATCATTTTAACTCCTATATCACAAAACGACTCAAAATGCTAGACCGCAAAAAATCACACGCTCTGACGCATTCTTTTTATATACTTTATATACCCCTGCTTGTGTCCATGGTTATTGCCTTCAATCCCGATGCGAGTAATGATCATCTCATAAGCAGCTCAATTGATAAACTTGGTGATGTGACTTCTCGCCAAATTTTATCAGTCAATGTCAAAGATCAGGAATCCGGACCATTGTACCTTGAGTGGGGAAATCAACATTTTGTTGTCAGAGAGTCTTTGTCACCGGTGCAGGGACGACCAAAGGTCTTGAGAAATCACTATAGTGCCACTATGAGAATTAATAAGAGTGCGTTGGTCGAGTTGCTGGATGAAAAGCTTGTTTTCAATGACCGGAGGAAAAAAGAGCCGATTGTATTTGCTCTCGATGACGTTTACAATATCACCCTTGTCAATTCTTCCGACGGTAGTATTCGACTTAAAAGAGAAAATTTCGAAAATCCTCGATCCACATCTTTTGATCATTTGATGACATTTCTCAAGGATAATGTTCATACAACTGTTGACGAGTCTAGAATATTTTTTCAGTTTAAACACGATACTTACCCTTGTGCGATACACATAATAGTCGATGACCCGGAAACCCGAAAAACGTTTCTGGGCCGCAATGATAAAAGATATACACTCGAATCTTTTGTCAGAGATCCCAACCAGTATCACATCCCGGGAGGAAGAAAATCTACCAATGTAGTCTCGTATCAGGATATGATTGATTTATTACTTGATTATAGGTTTACTCTGGTGATAGATGAAGAGGAAAGAGGTAATACTTGTGAGGTAGCCTATCTGGACGATATTTATGTTCCTTTGGATCGAGAAGATTTAGTGGAAGAATTGAAAAAGAACAGGTCCATAGAGCGACCTATTGCAGTACTGTGTAAAGCGAACAATGAAGGGAAGGAAACACCCGGAGAATACATTTCCATCTTTGATGATGAGCGTAATACCACAATTACCATTGAGAATTGGTCGACATTTTTTGAGCAGCCATTTACTGTGAAATTAAGGTTGGCGGAAATAATCGAAAAAACAGCACTGAAATGGGGCCCTTTGGAACTAAAATCTCCTAGGAATAGTGAATTTCAAGATGGTCGATTTTACTATAAGGGTTTTACCAACGCTCACTTAAGAAAGAATGACAACAGGGTTGAAAAAAGCTATATCAAGAGAGTACTTAGAAATGCTCCGACATTATCTGTGAATAATTCTGAGGTCAAGGACTTTAGTGTTTCTTTTAGATATATCGATCATGTTGGTGTTCCCTTCAATTGCTCGCTTTTCTATAAAAACGGTCAACTCACAGAGGGCGCAGAATGTGTAGAAATTGTACGCGAACGAATCAAGCCCGATGATTTTATCGAAAAGCTCACCGTTTGGTCAAATGGTCAAATCAAGCTGTTAAACAGCAGAATTAAGATAAAGTGAGGACGAATTAAAATCGAACTATCACAGGCGAATTTATATTCGCCGGCCATCTACGTCAAATCTAAAAGGGCCAAACATTGAGGCGTCCGACCCTAGTTGAAAAATAGTTTGATCGGTATAAAAACGCAGAAGTGACAAAATTATTGCAATCGAACCGGGCATAATCTCCTTACCGATCCTAACCTGATAGGCCGTCGAAGAATGGATTTTACTAAAATCGATATCCAAAACCCAGTCTGAAAAATCGGTGCAGTTTATGGTAAGTCCCCTGATCGACATCGTAATTGAGATACGACTCTAATCCCTGGGAGTAGGATGCATCGACATGAAAATTTCCAAAAATTGTGTAGCCCAATCCAAGATTCCATGCAACATTTGATTTTCGCAGCCAGTCCGAACGCGCTAAGCCTTGGGATACTCCAGGACTCACCGTTGCTACAAAATCATTGCTTTCCGCATTCGGTCCGGTACTCGGCTCCAACAACGTGATCCATTGTATTCCAACGTAAGGAGTCAATCTATTAGATGTAAATGCCCTAAGGACAACGGGAACCCGGAGATAAGATATAGATTCGATAGAAACGACGTCGGACTGATCAGCTATAGTGGGCTGATCCACGTCCATTTCCAATCTGTTTCCCACATCTGGGCCATTAGTACCGTAAAACTGCAGAGTGTTGGGATCCTGACCAAACTCTTGGTGTCCCTTGATTTTCCAGAAATAGAGTCCTGTACCCAGTGTCACATCCTTCGACAGATTAAAGTCCAATCCGGCACCTGCATCCCAACTCAGCTTGTCAAATTTCGGGACGCTGAGCATACCCATAGAAACACTAAAATTAAATCTTTTATGTTGTTTTACCTCCAATTTATCAGCCTCACCATCCTCATTCCCCAGGAAGACCACAGTGATATCACGGGCCCTATCCTCTACAAATAAATTACGAGTATCGATAGGAATCCACCTTAAACGCCCTGCTCGAGTTTTGCCCTGCTCATCTGGCCATGTCGAATCATCCGCCATGTCCACTGCACCATTATCTTTCTCCAAATCAAATCCATTCAAGGGCATATTGACATCCTTACCGTCTACATTCCTGCCTTCTAAATTATCTTGAGCAATTACTTTTTCTACCTCCCCGGTTTCCGAAAGGATAGATCCTGCAGATTCTACATTAACAAATGAGTTTTGCTCCTCAGAAATAGCATCTGTACCGGATTCTATCTTTTGCAAAAGAGCAGCATCGTTATCTGCAATCAAGACCTCTTGCTTTTTATCATCAGAACTATTTGATTGACCCATTGCCACCCCGGCCGGTTTATCGACCCCAGCGCCCGTAGTTTCAGGAGAGCTGGTGCGTTCTATCGGCACCTCTCCGGATTCGAAAGGTCTCATCAGCAAAATCACAAGGATCACAGCTGCCACTGCCCCCATCCATGGCAACCATACAAAACGCCTTTTCTTCTCCGGTAGTTCGCGATCCAGAATTACTCGCATTTCACTCCATCCACGATCTTCCAGATCTGTCCAACTCCATTTATTTTTTTGCGCGGACATACTCTTTTGTTTGTTCTTTTATCAGTTGTTGCAATTTTTTTCTAGCATTAGACAAGTGCCATTTTGAAGTATTTTCACTTATCCCCAAGGTCTCTCCTATCTCACGATGATTAAAACCTTCTATGGCATAGAGCCGAAATACTTTTTCCGATTTACCGGGCAGTTTGTCTAAAAGTTTTAAAAGATCTTCGAAAAACAACCCCGGAATAATCTCACTGGTGTCTGATTTCTCCACCTCATCGAAAACCATAAATTGTATGTACTTACTATTCCGCCTAAAATGATCTGACATACAGCGGTAGACGATTCTCCTTATCCAGCCTTCCAGGGATCCCTTAAAAGAAAATGTATCAATTTTCTTAAAAACCTTCAAAAAACCATCATTGCAAATAGTCATTGCTATTTCACTGTCATTTGTATATCTTCTACACATAGACATCATCGTCCGAAAATATTTTCGGTAAAGTGCTTCCTGGAAAATGCGATCATTTGTTTTGCATCCAGATACTAACTCGGCATCGCTGTATTCCCTTTGTACTGGCATCTATTTTATTGGGCCTACAAAAACAATATCTAATCAATTATTTCACTAAGTACATTTGCAAGTTCTTGTGTAAAATTCCTGAGATACTCCGGAATACTATTTTGACTGGTATCAATAAACCAAAAGCCAACTTGGCTACCTATACCATATTCCACATAATAGCCACCCTGATCAGCACAATCCGGACATCCGATACGCTTTTCTTCCTCTTCAAATAGCTGCTGTGGAAATTTTTCTATCAAATCTTTTGCTTTATTATACTTTTCTTCAGAAAGGACTATAAAGTGACCATCATATACATCATCCAATCCCGGATACTGATCTGCTCGATCTCCATACAACTGGCCACTTTCGAGTTTAAACAACTCAACACAATCTTCACCCCTGCAGAAGCCATACGCATGTCCAAAGATCATGTAATCGCTATTCAGATGCTCCTTACTGCATTGCGTACCACCCAATAAAGCAAGAATCATGACGAACTTTAGCATATATAATTCAAGACCTTTCATATTGTAATAACGTAAATAAACACAATCTTGGCACCTATAGGAGGAATCCAAGTCTTACGCCCAACCGTTTATATCCCAATTCCATTACGGAAGTCTCTCCATTATTTCTAAATTCAAATTCTGCATTTTGAAACTTTAGGCCTACTTCAAGGGTCATTTTCAACCCCGCACCACCACCAAGGCGCCATCCCACCGAAGGATTTACCATTACTCCACCACGTGCCCTCCGGATTCCCACTTCGGAATCGGCAAAGGCGAAACCATAACCCGCACGCACCGCATAAAAGACGCTGGTGGGATTATCCTGGAAGTAGCCGCGCACTTCACCAAAGAGTGGAAAAATCCTTTCATTATTGAGATTGTGGTAAAAATCAGCGCCGACTCCGGCCCCAAAACCCAGCATCCGGTTTTTCATTACTCCTGCTGCCGCACTTAGTTCAAAGCCTGTCAGTCCACCGGCTTCACTCGAGATGGTGTTTGCCAGAATACCCACATTGGTCACCTGGTAAAAACCCTCATCTTTAAAATACCCGCGGTCACGAGCCTTCCTTGCCCGCTTCTTTCGCTCCTGCGGAAAATGAAAATGACTAACCAGGTGGTCTTCCACCACAATGGTATCACCAAATCGAGAAAGCATCGTCGTCGATACACCGGGCTTGTGATCTAAAAGATATCCCTTAAATCTCATCCCCTTCTTTAGATAAATGACTATACTGTCTTGCCTACCAAAATCCTGGGCAGTGACCTCATTCATTCCGAGAAATAATAAGACGAAAAGCAAATAAATGTTTTTCATAACGTTGATACCTGTTTTGATTTAAGATTTTCCCTGCACTGGAATCTCACTCAGTAATTTTAGTTTTTTTGGATCCTTTGCATCGTACTGTTTAAAACCATCTTTTCCGATAATAAGCAGATGATTATTTGGCAATGCGATTACATCAGTAGACCGGATATCCTTGTAATTTTTAATTTCTTTAATTGTCCTCCTCTGACTCACATCAAGGACCTTAAATCCAAAATCCCCTTCACATACGTAAAGGGTAGTCCCATCTAACGCCAAACCATGTGGATTATCCATGCGATAAGATGTGATAAGATGAGGCGTTAGCAAATTCTCAATATCTATTACATCCAGCTGATTATTAAATCCCTCACACATGCTCCCGTCCCTCAATGTCACAAAGGCTGTGTTGTCATCAGCGACAACCGGATCACAGGCACGGGCGTGCTGAAATGACGATTGAAACCGGGGGCTCGCGGGATCTCCAATATCAAAAATCTGCATGCCGGTATTAGACCCTATAAATAAATTGTCCTTAAAGGGATAAATGGTCTCTATTCCCCATCCGAGATTGATGGTGTTTTTCAATGCAGGACGTCCTGCATCATTTACATCAAAAACCTTCATGTCAAAATCGGATACCGCATAGAGGTGATTTGCAGCAATGGTGAAACGCGCCGTAGATCCACCTATGCCCACATCACTGCCTGAGGCCTGGTCGGCCGTACTAATAAAATCGACGTTTGCCTCGAGGCGATTATTCCACATAAGAATGGGGCCACCCCGACCGTTTCTCCATCTGACTGAATTAAAATTGGGGTCAGAGCAATCAAGAACAGTAGTGCGATTTGTACGTTGATAACCTACTAAAAAACCTCGGGCCGGATCTTCCCAGACTTCCTGAAAGACATTCTTTATCCTTGATCGCTCTACGGGATTTTTGACATCCGAGATATCCAGCGTTAAGAGGGCATTAAATTTATTGGCTTGAAGGTGGTCATCAATGACAGCAAAATGCTCATTACCGTCAATGTTAAGAAATGCCTCATTGACAGGATTTTGCTTATCCGAATTATTGATAACATGTATCCCCCTTTGACGTTCGTTGATCAGGATATAATCCTTGTAAAAGTAGATTATCCCGGGGTCTTCCAAAGCCCGGGGTGACTCTACTACTGTAGGTAGATCGAGTTGCGCTTGCGAGCGGTAGATTGGCTCAAACTCAACAAAGGTCCTGGTCTCTGTACAGGTGTCCTTAAGACAACCTATTGAAGTGAGGCTCAATCCCAATAGCAATAGGAAAATATGTGATTTCATGAATTAATAATTTTGCTTTTGAATAAGATACTTACCCTTAAGACCCTACCTCTTCTCCATAAGGTTGGGGGTCCAAAACGAAAATTTTTCACAAGAAAATTGACCTTGAGTCAAACTAATCCAGATTCTGGTTGCCTCGCGCCTCAAAATACCGTATATTTGCAGATACTTCAGGCATCATAGTTCGTCTATTTATTAACACAAAGTCAATTTTTAAGCCAATATGGATACACAGAGCATCGCCAAATTAATCCGTGGAGGAGCATTTCTTGTCGAAGAAAGTGAGCCAGATCAAATTTTCGAGCCCTTGAAAGGATCTGAAGAGCAAAAGATGATTCGTGAGATGGTTCGCGAGTTTGTAGAGTCTGAAACCAGAGTAAAGGGTCACAAATTGGAGGCTCAAGTAGAGTTGATGAAAAAAGCCGCGGAGTTAGGCTTACTGGGTGCCCATATGCCTGAGGCATTTGGGGGTATGAATCTCGACACGAATACGAACACCATTATCGGTGAGGAAATTGGCAAAGGTGGTGGATCATTTAACACCACAATTGCTGCTCATACAGGTATTGGGATGTTGCCAATTCTATATTTTGGCACGAAGGAGCAGAAGGAAAAATATCTTCCCCGCCTGATCAATGGTGAATGGATTTCTTGCTACTGCCTCACAGAACCCGGTTCGGGATCTGATGCGCTTGCCGCGAAAACCCGGGCTGATCTGAGCAAGGACGGAAGTCACTATTTGGTCTCGGGTCAGAAAATGTGGATTTCTAACGCCGGCTTTGCCAATTTAATGATTGTCTTTGCTCAGGTGGACGGAGATAAATTCACCGGTTTTATTGTAGAAGCAGATACGCCGGGAATTACTCTTGGAGAAGAAGAGAAAAAAATGGGAATAAAGGGATCCTCAACACGTCAGGTCTTTTTTGAAAATGTCAAGGTCCCAGCTGAAAATGTGTTAGGAGAAATAGGTAAGGGACATTTAATTGCTTTTAATGCCCTAAATATTGGCAGATATAAGTTAGGAAACATGGCTATGGGTGGGGCGAAGCAAGCTGCAAAAATTAGTGTTCAATATGCCAATGAAAGGATTCAATTTAAAAAGCCAATCAGCAGCTTTGGGGCAATTCAGCATAAATTGGCTTGCCAGGCCATAGATGTATTTGCGGTAGAATCTGCGGTGTACCGGTTGTCAAATTTATTGCATTTGAAAAAGAGGGAGCTCATGGAAAGCGGGGAGACCATTGGGATGGCTCAACTTAAGGCAGCCCAGGAATATGCGATAGAATGTGCAATAGTGAAAATTGCGGGATCAGAAGTTCTGGACGACGTAATTGACGAAGCTCTGCAAATTCACGGTGGATACGGGTTTTCTGAAGAGTATCCCCCTGCGATGGCTTACCGGGACCAGCGCATTAACCGCATTTATGAAGGCACGAATGAAATAAATAGAATGCTCATGGTCAACATGCTTCTCAAACGCGCAACCAAGGGAGCAATCGATATGGTAGGACCCGCATGGGAGGTCCAAAAGGAGTTAACTAAAATGCCATCTCTGGAAAAACCCGAGGGAAGATTTGGTCAGGAAATCAAAGCCCTGGGAGATTTTAAAAAGCTCGCCCTGATGGTGATCGGAGCCGCAGCAAAGATGCAATTGGATGGCAAATTGAATCTTAAAGAAGAGCAGGAAATTTTAATGAACGGCGCTGATCTTCTTATCGGAATCTTTTTGGCTGAGTCTTTAATTCTGAGATTGCAAAGAGAAGATGTGGACCGTCCCGCCTCGACGGAAGTCTATGACGCCGTAGTACAATCGTTCTTCTATGACATGAATGCGACTCTTGCCAGGACAGCCAATGATGCCCTGGTCTCTTTTGCAAGTGGAGATTTACTCAAGACCTTTTTACTAGGTGTCAAGCGATTCACCGGTTATCCGGCAGTAAATGTGAAAGATCTGAGGAGAACCGTGGCTGATCATCTTATTAAAGAGAATGACTACGCCCTGTAGTCGGTTGCCGGCGAAAAATTTTCGCACTGCAAACGTATAAACCACTGGTATATCTGTTGACAGCGAAAAAATTTTCGCCGATACAGACACGGGGACATTTGTTGCCGGCAAAAAAATTATCGAGCTGAAAACGTAGAGATCACTGGACATCTGTTGACGACGAAAAAATTTCGCCGATACAGACACGGGAACATTTGTTGACGGCGAAAAAATTATCGAGCTGAAAACGTATAGTCCACTGGACATCTTTTGACTGCGAAATAATTTTTGCCGGTACAAACACGGGGACATTCGTTGACAGCGAAAAAATTATCGAGCTGAAACGTATAGACCACTGGACATCTGTTGACGACGAAAAAATTTCGCCGATGCAGACACGGGGACGAAAATTTTCGCGCTGCAAACACGGGGAAAAAATTTTCGCCGATACACTGACCCGATTCCGGGCCCCGGTCACCAATTTTATCTATTTCGTCTGTTTCGTACTTTCACAGCTAAATCTAATCTTTGCTATGAAATCTCCTGTTCAGATAGTTTTCATTTTAGTTTTCATTCTCTCTACACACAATGCCTACTGTCAGCCGGTTGCGTTACACCCGGATAATCCTCACTATTTAATCTATAAGGACAGGCCCATTTTGCTGGTAACATCCGCAGAGCACTACGGTGCGGTATTAAACAGTGATTTCGATTATACAAAATACCTGGAGACTTTGGCCAGGGAAGGGATGAACTATACCCGGATATTTACCGGTTCATATGTCGAAATGCCAGGCAGTTTCGGCATCGAGAATAATACCTTAAGCCCCAAGGCAGGATCTTTTATCGCGCCCTGGATAAGAACTGATCAACCGGGGCTCTATGAGAAAGAGGGAAAATTTGATTTTGAACAATCGAATCTGGAATACTTCACAAGGATCCACGGTTTTATGGAGACGGCGCAACGATTGAATATCATCGTCGAGGTGACATTCTTCTGCGCAACCTATCAAGATGAATATTGGAAACGTCACCCGTTTCACGGCAAAAACAACATAAATCAAACCGGAGAGTTTCCACGACAAGACTTTAACACTTTAAAAAATGAAACCGTTGTAAAGTACCAGAAAAAACTCGTAGAAAAACTTACGAAAGAACTCAATGTGTACGACAATATTATTTTTGAAATATCAAACGAACCCTGGGCAGACAACGGTCTACACACCCAATTCATACACAAGACGCTTATCCCTAAGGAGAACACATTGGGATGGCTCCTCTGGGCTACAGCAGCGAGTGCAGAAACAATGGCTTGGCAGACGGAAATGGCGAAAGCGTTTCGTACAACAGAAATGGACCTCCCAAAAAAGCATTTGCTCGCTCAGAACTACAGTAATTTTAAAGAAAACCTTATCGACTTATCAGACGATATCGATATTATCAATTTCCACTACGCCTGGCCGGAAGCGGTTACCTATAATTATGGCTGGAACAAACCAATCAACTATGATGAATCCGGATTTGCGGGAAATCATGACACGACTTATCTGCAGCAGGCCTGGGCGTTCATGCTTTCAGGAGGTGCTATCTTTAACAATCTCGACTACTCCTTTTCTGTAGGTCATGAAGACGGAACGGGAATCAATAATGCACCGGGAGGTGGAAGTACCAATTTTAGAAAGCAGCTCAGATTTCTCCGGAATTTCCTAGAGTCTTTTGACTTCATAAAGATGAAGCCTCAAGCACACCTGATCGCACATTCGCCCGGTCTCGATGCTTACTGTATGGCAGGAAAAAATGAATTTGCTTTTTATTTTAATGGTCGAAACCAGGGATATGCCAAAGTGAAAGTTCCTTTGGGAGAGTACGAGATGGAAATCTTTGAAGTAGACTCAGGACAGAAAGTAGGGGAACAAATTTTGACAGTAAAAGAAGAAATAACTGTAATAAGCTTTCCTAAATTATCTCGGATTGCTATTAGCCTGAAAAATGTCAAATAGAAATATCCAGAATAAGAATCTTTGGTATGAAAAATCCGGTAAACTGGTTTGAGCTTCCCGCTGAAAATATCGAAAGAGCGATTAAATTCTATCGCGATGTCTTCGGTTACGATATGAGTGCGCAAAATTTTGGCGGATTAACCATGGCTTTTTTCCCGATGGATCCAAAACTCCCTGGTGCAGGAGGAGCTTTAGTGCAACACGAAATGTATAAGCCATCTTACAAGGGCACAATGATATATTTTTCGGTTGATAATATAGAAGGTGTCTTGCAAAAGGTGAGTAATTATGGTGGAAGTGTCATAAACGAAAAAAGCAGCATCGGAGAATTTGGCTTCGTTGCTCATTTTGAAGATCCAGAAGGAAACAGAGTAGCACTGCATGCAGATAATTGAGGCAAGCCACATTCACTATAGCCGCAAATAGATCATGGGACACCAGTAATTAGTCCCGGCTTGACCAATAGCGCTTTATCAACCTGGTCTCCGCTTCCATTTATAAAAATAAATGACGGGCAAAATAATAACAGGAGCCAGAATCCAGAGTAGAAGACTTTCTAAAAACGAACTCCGCAAGGGACTCATATCTCCGATAGCAACAAAGCCAGCCCAATAAAAGGGATGCTTATAGCCTGGATCGGCATTTTCCAAATAATCAAGTTTGGACAGGCGCAATGCCTGGTCCTTGTCTACTCCGGATTTTAAATGCTGGTAAAAACTGGTCATGATTTCGGCAGTACTGCGATCATTGACTGACCAAAGTGAGGCCACCACAGATTTGGATCCCGCAGCTGTAAAAGCACGGGCAAACGACATCACCCCTTCTCCGGGTATATACTCACCTACCGCCGTCTCACATGCACTCATCACAACCATGTCCGTGTGCAATCTGCTATTATAGATGTCGGAAATATTGACAGAAAAGTCAGATTCCGTTTGATCGAAAATAATTCTTCCCTCAGGTTCCCCTTCACCTGGACCAAATGCATGTGTTGCAATATGGATAAAAGGTGCTTCCCCAACAATCGAAGAAAAGCTATTGCGAGTGGCATCTTGAGCCAGGTATATTTTACTTTCTTTAAAAATCGATGCGATATTTTCCGCTTCCAATTGATTATATTTTAATGGCATTAAACGAACACCATTCCTCCGATTTGCAAAGAGCTCATCATCGCTGGCAGTTTTGAACTCTGGAGCAAAAATCAATCCGGATCCAGACGACCTGGAATATTCCTCCACCTGGCCTTTCATGGTCAGTGAAAAATCATAGCTCACGATCAAATCCTCAATTAGGGGTCTTCCATTCGAATCCTTAAGGCACTCAAAAGGTATGTTGGCCAGAATCCCATCCGGAATGATATTCAATTTGTTTTGATCTTTTTCCAATTCAAATGGTAAAAGTATTTCCCTTAAATAAGTGGATTCACCAATGCCCACACTGTCTTCTATCTGATGAATACCTTTCAAATAGCGAGTAATGAGCGCAAACCATCCGGGCTCCGGTCTGTAAACCAACTTTTCAATTCCTCCTCCGCAAACGGCAATGGTCAGACCAGTGTCCTGATGTTGATAATAATTTACCTGAATAAGATCACCTGTCATTATTTTGGCATAATCTTCACTTGAAAGTGTATTTAGAGACTCGGTGGAGAAATTTGTGCTTTCTTCCAATCTTAACCAATAATAAATGCTATCGCTCAAAGCCAAGTGCTCGATTGGATCCTGCGATAAGCGCATTTGACTCCTCAATTGACGGTATTTATCCCGGTATTTTAGTTTTTCACTCAGCCTATCTCTTTTTTCTGCAAATTCTTCTGCGAGTACCATAGATTTATTTATTTCCATCAGATGGATCACGTCGTATGCATGGCTACTTTTTTTGTACAATTCGAGATCAATAAAAGTTTTAATCCCGAAATCGTATAGCATTTTACAAGCCTTCATATAATTTTGCCTCGCATCCGGTGTACTCAGAGAATACCTCAGCGCCCTTACCACACTATCTGCCCTCGAGACCAACTCAGCCGTCAATTCCAAATCACTGAGGATCTGCGTTTCTTTCCAATGGCTGTACTTGCATTTAATATAATTCGAAAAAAAATCAACAATTGTGAAAGGTTCCAAATTTTCAGATAAAACCTGATTTTCAACAGCCTCATATATTCCAATGGCGGGCTCCAACCTGCCGAGTGCGGTATAAGCATGAGCGCGCATCACCAAAAATGGAATCTTTTGAAAAGTAGAAAGCTTTTCCATTTCTATCTCGTCGAGAAATCGCATGGCAACCTCGATAGAATCCAGTCTAAAATGGCAATTGCTGATGTGTGTTTTTATCCAGGCTTCCTCATAGTAGTCAAATTGATGTAAAAAAGGTATGGTCTTTTCAAAATAAAATAGAGCTGAATCCACTTCATTTAATTTAAAAAGAGCTTGGCCCAATTGCGAAAAAGTAAAAAACTCCCTCGTAGATCTTTTGGCAATTGATCGCAAAAGAGCAACTGACTCCTCTGGCAGATTATTATCTTTAAAAATTTCTGCAACGGCATTGATTATATAGTAGTAGTCGGTCCCTAGAGATTCCTGAAAATGATCCAAATAAGGTTTCATCATTTCCAGTGTTATCCTCATTTTTCCCAGCTCACCCTTGTAACTATACAAGCGAGCCATGAGAAGTAATGACCTTACCCAATTGTATGTTTTGGGAAACCCTTGTTGCAGAGAAAGTGCTCTGTCGAGATAATTTGTTGCCTGGTCATGTGCTCCGTTTAGGAAATGTTTCTGGGCAAGATGAAAGTAAACGGAGTGGACTTTAATGCACCTCGGTGAATAGGCCTTCAAATAATGGTGTAGCGCCGAGCTAAAATGATCAATAGCCCTGGCTCTATCTGTTTCGGCTATTTCCAGTCCGGCAAACACATGCAACCGCCCAATAATACTGTCTTCTACTCCACCGATTTGATCAAATAGTTCAACTGATTTTGTCAACAACTTTACAAGACCGCTTACATCCCGGCACTCGCTCCTGTATCGAATTACGAGATCATAAATGCCATGGATATCCGACTTGTCCGCATAGGCCTGCCATTGATCCATTACCTTATCCAGATCACAAGTTGCAGCCATTCCTCCGTGGCAGCATCCTAATGTCAGGGAAAACAGGTAAAAGCTACAACAGAAGATTCTGATCATTTTACCTCTTCATTATGGCATAAACCGCAGGCGGGTCAGTGTTTCATCTCTTAGACCGATTGACACATCATAAGACATCTTTATCACCTGACTAATATCTTCCAAATTAAGATCATTTCTATCCATGACGGAAAAGGCAAAAGCAACCATTCTTGACATCCAGGCCGTGGCATAGCTCGTGCCGGTAACAGCGTTATTCCAATGTCCCTTAGCCTTGACCGTTACACTTCGGTCGCCGAAATTCCGGTCTCCTTGCACAGAAGATACCGACAATACGTGATCAAATTCCATAGAGAAATTAGAGGGCCAATGAGCAAAACTATCAGTATCGACACCTTCATTACCAGCTGAGCAGATCACAGGTATTTCGATATTCCCCAATACCTTTCTCAAGACGGGATGCCCGTTTTTCGCATACCATCCCTGACTAATATTGACGAGATCAACCGAATCAATTAATGACTTGTTGCTAAGTGCACAAATCATGTCAAAAACAGAAACGGGAGCGTTTGGGTCATCGACCATTGGACAGTCTACCGGCGCTACCATATTATTATGCCTAATGATTTTTCCCACTACCTGAGCATGGGACACTCCTCCGTATATGCTTCCGCTATCCACTACTGCAACTCTTTTGGGTGAGCTTCCACCAGAGACGGCAGATGGGCCTTCCAAATCCTCTTCCAATTTACTTATCATCACTGCATTTACAACACTACCAAATTCCTTCTTAGATTGATCACTTGCTCCTCCTTGCTCTTCTTTACTTCCGCCGCTGCCACCTCCGGAATCCTCATTCTTTGCTCCACCACTGCCACCACCCGTGGCCCCCTCTTTCTTTGATTGATCGCTGGCTCCCCCACTCTCAGGCACTACCGTGACAAGAGGGCTCACGAATCCAACTCCCTCGTTCTTAGCACCTCCACTACCTCCTCCACTTTCCATTGTCGATTGGTCGCTGGCTCCACCCGATTCATCATTTATTCTCATCACTAATTCCACAATAGGATGAACCTTCTTCGGGTTGCCTTTGAGTGTAATTTCCCAAAGTGCCCTATTGTGAGCACATATACTTAATCTCTCGATCTTCTTCCTTTTTAATCGATACTTGCTATCCTGGGTGCCTCTTGCTCCGCGAATAAATGCGTTAAATGCTTTGACTAATTTTTTTACGACCTTCTCGTCGACGCTTACAGGAAATTTATTACCAGTTTGCGCGTAGGTCGGAGGTGTCAATTTAAGGGCCTTCTTAAAGGGCTTATCTGTATCATAAATAATTTGCAACGAATGCACGATTCCCCGATCTCCTGAACAGATGTAGCAAGGATCTCCAAAATCAATCTTGTGATGGAGGTCTTCGTGAAATTTCGATAGGCGCTTAGAATGAAATAGCGGTTTGTTGGCCTCGGGCCTGTGGTTTCCTTTGAGTGACATTTCATTTAATTTGGTTAATTGATGAGGTAAGCTGAAGAAATCACCTCAATATTAGAAATTGTTCCAATACGTGATATTCATCATCTTGCCATGTTCTTACCGAATATAAGAATAATTGAAGAATAAAAAGAAATCATTTTGAAAAGCAGCAGACATCATATATCGTATTTCATGCATAACAGCAGAAGCAGTTAATATTATATCATTAACACACTTAATATTATTATAAAATATTCGATCGAATGAAAACGATAAGATTCCGACGCTAATTGCTGAGCTCAAGATACCACGGAGGGCAGATAGCTAAGAGATTAAAAGCTTAGCCCGTTTAATCTATTGGCATCAAAAGACATTATCGTAAGTGGTATGACCACGCAGCATAGTTATCGACCAGTGAATGCTCAAAAAGTGATTTTTCTCTTCCTTGATAAAACAAACAAAATCACAAAAGATAACACAACCATTATAGGCCAGAGCATATTCATATTGTACTGCGTAATAATCGGACTCATGTCACCGATAGCTACAAAGCCCGCCCAGTAGTATGGGTGCCTGTAGGCCGGGTCAGCAAGTTTTAAATATTCTAATTTTGCCTGTCTGAGCGCCTCATTTTTTCGTAGTCCCTGACGGAGATTTTGATAATAAAACTCCATTATGTCTGCGGTGGACTGATCATTTACAGACCAGAGAGTGGCAATAATTGATTTAGCACCGGCAGCGGTAAATGCACGGGCAAAGGACATCACTCCTTCTCCGGGCACGTATCTTCCCACGGCAGTCTGGCATGCACTTAAAACAACCATATTTGTCGGAAGCCTGCTGTGATATATTTCCGAAAGACTGAAGGTAGGGTCATTGTCTGCCAAACTAAAGACGATTCGACCCTCCTGATTATTTTCCGCCGATGCAACGGCATGAGTTGCAATATGAATAAATCGGGAAGGTGAGTTTATTTCTGCAAAATTCTTCTTTGTTGCTTTACTCGAGAGAAAAATGTTTGAGTTTCGAAAAATATCTGATATTTCTTCAGCTTCACGCTCATTGTGGGTTAATGGCCCTAGTAACAGATCGCGTTCTGCTCCGATAGCAGCATATTCAACTTCAGCCTCAAATGAGGGAGCAAAAATATGACCATCTTCTTCGTATGTTGGGAGGCTCTGCACCTGTTTGTGTAATGCAAGTGAGAAACTATAATTCACTTCATAATTCTCAATGAGAATTTCTTCATCGGATATATCCAGACATTCAAAAGGAAAATAAGACAAAAGTCCATCGGGAATAATGACAAACCTATCTTCGAAGGCTGGTGCTTGCATCCTGGGTATCAATCGCTGGCACAATTCAATTGTGGTTTGCCTACTTCTACTATTTCCAATAATCGAATTTAAATGAAGTTCAACCTCTGCATACCATTCTTCTTTTTTCAACAGGTTGAATAAATTCCCCTCGTCACTAATCGCGATAATCGATAACGATGAGTCTTGGTGTTGAAAATAATTAACAAAAGTCGTTTTTTCATCATTATAGTCTGCAATTGAAATGGCACTTGTAGCATTGTTGATATTTGAATCAATGGTAAATGACTCGTTAGATTCCTTTTGCATCCAATAATAAATACTATCACTTATCGCTAATCGAACATCCGGATCTTCCTCCTTTTCAAGTAAAGCTACAAGGTCTCTATATTTGTCTCGGTACGTTAAGGTCTTACTTTCTTCCAATCTTCTTTCGGAAATCTCTTCTGACAGGACCAGGGCTTTATTAGCTTCCATAAAACCAAGTGCATTTTTCAAATACATCTCGTCATTATTTTGATGATATAGAGAATACCAAATCCTGATTCCAATATCATACAAGCTCTTAGAATGAATGGAAAAATTTTGACGACCCAAGGGTGTACCTATCTGATGCCTGATAATGCTCGACATAGAATCAGCGTGATGTAATAATTTTTCACAACGATCTAAATAACTCCAGTCATTTGATAACCTCCAGAAATCAAAGTAGGTATTTAAGATCGTAGTATAATAATGAATCTTAACAAATGGAAATTTTAATTTCCCGTCCGTCGTATCTGCCACCATTTTATTACATACATCCAAGGCCTTTTGATGGTTGCCCAATTTGGTCTCAATCTCAACCATTAACATAGAATAGTAACAGGCCCATTCAACTGGCATTTGGTCAAATTCAATCCTTTGGGAATAGAGATGAGCTTTTTCAAATTCTCCCTTTTTTAAGTAGGCCTCACTGTAGTTTCCATTGATCCAACTTTGATCTTGAGATCGCAAGTCTTGTATGCCGGGAAGAAGCTGATCGAGGTGCAAAATGGCCGAATCCGGGTAATTAAGATTCTGGTATGTTGTGATTAAACTCGCCCGTGCCTCGAAAGAGTTCATTTCGTTTAGATGACTTTGCAGCAGCGCCAGAGCTTCCTGGTAGAGCAAACAATTTATCAGGATTCCTGCAGTTATCTCAGTAGCACTGAGACCAATTTGATTTTCAAATTTAGAGAGATATGGTTCTATTACTTTAGTCAAAAGAAGACTCTTACCCAGATCACCCTGCCAGGCATAGATCCTACTCATCAGAAGCAAGGACCTTGCCCAGTTATAAGATTTTTCGCCTGGCCATTGGAGTGCCAAAGTAGTGTCAAGAAATGCTTTGGCTTCTTCCAAACGATCAATGTTAAAATGCTTCTCCGCCAAATGGAAGAGAACAGAGGTAATCCTGTGATGTGAAATGGGATAATAATTTTTATAGTGGACAAGGCCTCGTTTTAAATACTGGATTGATTCCTTGTAATCAAAATCCTGGGCATCCAGGGCATAGAATACACAAGTACGACCTACAATTGTGTCAGGTACTTCTTGCGCTGAAAAAATATTTAACGCTCGCTTATACCATTTCATTCTCTCCCGGGAGACATCTCCTTCTGCTCTCAGTTTCAAAACGAGGTTGTAGATCCCATCAACATCACTATCGGTGGAATCTACAATCCATTCCCTTTCAATGTCGGGTATTTCCTTTTCCCCATCATGACAAAGTGCCAATGGAATGACCATCCAGAGAAGACAGCTGGCACAAAGAATTGCTCTCTTCATACCAAAAGATAATAAATTAGGGAAGGAATCTCAATTTTGTAACTGTCTTATCAGAATTCACAAACTTTACAGAAAATTCTTTCTCTAAGGTCTCCGCCACATCATCTATTTCCAGGTGAACATTTCGCTCTAAGGAAAATGCCGTTGCTATCATCCTTGACATCCATGCTGCGGCGAAGGAAGCTCCGATAACCTCCTGATTCCAGTGCCCTTTTGCAACTACTGTGACCGTTCTTTCTCCATAACTCAAATTTTCTGCTGAAACCGAAATGACATTAGGATTTCTCACGGAAAAATTTGATGGCCAATGTGGCCATACGTCTGTATTTATTGGAAGATTACCAGAAGAGCACACAATTGGTTTCTTGATTTTATTCAAAACCTTTTCTAACACTGGGTGGCGATATGGAGCATACCATCCCATGCTAAGATTAATTACCTGAACTTGATCAACTATTGCTCGATTACTCAGGGCACAAATGAGATCAAAGAGATCCGCTTCATCATCGTAATGATCAACTATTGGCAGAGCAACTGCCTCCACATTTGATCCATGCTCAATTATTCGACGAATAACCTGAGCATGAGTGAGCGTATTAGGATTTTCATCTTGATCACTAAAATCACCCCTATCTACCACGGCAACACGCATCGCTGGACCCTTAATATTTTTATTTGGAATCTCCATGTTTAAGGTATTAAGCAGTGTTGGTGTAGAAATCAGAGGTGCTACAAAACCCAGACCTTCACCATGTGTATGAGTTGGAGGATTTACCAATCCCCGATTCTCTCCATGTGTATGTGTTGGAGGATTTACCAATCCCCGATTCTCCCCATGTGTATGAAACGGAGGATTTACTAATCCCTGATTCTCTTCATGTGTATGGAATGGGGGGTTTGGCGCATACTCTGGCGTCACTTTGATGATTTCTTGCACAAAGTCCTCACCGTACTTAGCCTTAAATTCGATCTGCCAAATTGTAAGATCATATTTACAAACTATTGCACTTAGTAAATGCTTCTTCTTTACCTTCTTTACTTTGTCGGTATAACTTTGCAATCTGAAATTGATCAGAGATAAAAGATTATCGATTATTCCCAATTCCTTCAGTTGAGGTAATACATCTTTTCCGGAGTACAGTGCAGCGCCTACGTTGTGA
The DNA here is from genome assembly GCA_965222645.1 of Saprospiraceae bacterium. Classification (GTDB taxonomy): domain Bacteria; phylum Bacteroidota; class Bacteroidia; order Chitinophagales; family Saprospiraceae; genus JABDMH01. The sequence goes on from OZ244968.1 coordinate 709,039, forward strand.
ATTCCTGGTAATTCTGACCCTGTGTCGAGAATTAATTTACTGTGGTGAATGTAACCTTTCAGTTCGTCGTATAGGTACTCTTCGGGTTTACTGGGTTTCGGATAAGGAATAGTTGCTGGATTATATGAGCCATTTGAGGTTTTAGTTCTTCCAGGATTAACCTGGACATCTGAATGTGAGTGATAATCGGGAGACATAAGAAATGCTTTTGAATGTTTAATAAATAAGGTTTTCGCTATTGAAGTGTTGAAAGTATCTGAATACGTTACCAGAAAAAGTGATCTTTTTGGATAAAGTGCCGCCGACTACTGAAAAGAACCTTGGGCTCAAGCAAACTTTGTATATTTAATTTTGTTTGTCTACCAATAAGTAACATCCGTATTCGACTATGGCTCATTCTACCAATCACGTCTTTCTGGGACTCTTATGTTGCCTGATTACATGCACCCTTCCGGCTCAAACCACAATAGAACTAAACCCGGTCAAAGACAACACCATATACAGTGAAAATGACAACAGCAACGCCCTGGGTCACTTGTTCGCCGGTCGCACCGCGGATATCGTCAACGACACAGGTGATCTGAGGAGAGCCCTTTTGGAATTCGATCTCAGTCAAATACCCGCTGGTGCAACTGTAACAGGGGCATCACTAGAATTGACAAAGAACAAGGGGGGCTACTCCTTTGGAGCACCTTTTACTTTACACAAAGTCACACAGGAATGGGGAGAAGGAACATCAGATCCGGGTGGGAGTCCGGGTGGCACCGGTGTGAGTCCAACACCAGGTGATGCAACTTGGAACTTTGCAATGTATAATACGCAACCTTGGCCCGCTGGAGGCAGTTTTAGTTCCGCTTCACACGCCACCACAGTGGTAAATTCTTCCCATGGCATGCTTGTTTGGTCCAGCGACACGCTGGTATCCGATATCCTGGGATGGATCCAGGACCCATCATCAAATCACGGATGGATCTTGATCTGTGATCTCACAACACTAGGGACCGCTGCCAGATTTTATTCCGGAGAAGCCTCAGTTGGTAGACCCGTATTGAAAGTGACTTACGAGAGCGATTGCCCACCAACACTCACGCTGAATGGGATCATCCCGTCAGGTCAATACAATGCAACCCAAATGATCACGGCATCAGGGACAATCCAGTCGGGATCAGAAGTATTCTTTTCCACGAATGGCATGGTGCAATTGGAGCCCGATTTTGAAGTTGCTGGAGGCGCATTTCTTGAAATAAATACGGCTAGTGGTTGTCCTTAGGTTTTGATGCTAAGGTCTTCTCCCTGATCTCGACTAATCCATGATGTGCTTCCGTCAAAATCTACAAATCCAATCTTAGAACTCAATACTAATTCCTTGGTTTCCGCGTTAAAAAGTAAGATACCGGTCACTTATACCACCTCGTTAAGGAACATTCTCTTCTTATTTTTTCGTAAGCAGACAACGCAATAATTATTTTCGGGATCTTCCCATTATAAACCGCATAAAGTAGTAATGCTATGGCAAAATTAATTCTGCCGGCACTACTCATTCTACTATTTTTCCCTTCTAGCGCTCAGGACACTTCTCTTTACATCGGTGGTCAAGCATCTGACCGGGTTATTGTATCTACAAGCAGTAGTTCAGGTAGACCCAATTGGGATGAAATATCCAGTGGGCAGAAAACTATTGATGGAAGTGGCCTCGATGCCGAGCTTATCGAAGCATCAAGATTTTTGGGACAAGCCACATTGGGTGCCAGACTCGATGACATCAGGTACGCAGCGGAAATCGGATTTGAGGATTGGATCGAAGAACAAGTCGTAGTCGAGCCATCATCTTATCTCTCAACCCTGCAAGAGATGTATGCACTTATTTATGACAGGTATATCGAAGATAACGGCGACCCTAATGACTTTCGGTGCAGACCCAGATGGTATCATGCAAATTATGCGTGGTGGCAAATGATCATGACAGGGCAAGATCTGTTGAGGCAGAGAGTTGCACTCGCACTGAGTGAAATCATCGTGATATCCAAATCCTCGGATCTTGAAAATTACGGATATGGAGTGGCTAGTTTCTACGATATATTAATTCGCAATGCATTCGGAAACTACAGAGATGTTTTAACAGAAATTGTACACCACCCGGCCATGGGAAACTATTTATCCCATTTGAATAATTCTAAAGCGATTCCCGAAGAATTTATTTTTCCGGACGAAAATTTCGGAAGAGAATTTATGCAATTGTTTTCGCTGGGAATCCACGAACTAAATATCGATGGCTCCATAAAACGCGATCAACAGGGTGTTCCCATTCCAACCTACACCGATGCCGATATAGCCGGCCTGTCGGCAGTCTTCACCGGACTGGGAGCCGGCGCTGTGGCCTGTGAAGAAGGTTTTGCCCCGGCATTTGGTCTCAGCATCCGCAGTATTGACATGACTGTACCCATGCAGATGTATGAAGAATACCATGAGTCAGGAGAGAAAAGGATTGTCGGTGGTCACACCATTACCCCGGGGCAGGGCGGAAAGGCCGACATTGCCGAAGCCATAGATGTCGTTTTTAATCACCCCAATGTCGGTCCGTTTTTAACCAAGAAACTGATCAAATTACTGATCAAGTCCAACCCAACACCTCAATATATAGAGCGTATAGCAAAGATTTTTAATGACAATGGTGAGGGTGTCAGGGGAGATATGGAGGCAGTGATAAAAGCGATTTTCCTGGATCAGGAAGCAAGAGATTGCAAGTGGTTGCAAGATGAAGACAACGGTCGTTTGCGAGAGCCCATATTGAGATATACTCAATTTGCCAGGGCGATGGACACCTACTCACCCTCGGGCTATTACTGGAATACCGGTGATATTTTTTATAGGGCTACAGGCCAACATCACCTCGATGCACCCTCCGTATTTAATTTTTTTCAGCCAGAATTTCAACCCGCTGGCCCCCTTTCTGAAGCGGGACTTACGGGCCCCGAATTTCAGTTATTAAATTCGGTAACCGGCGTAGAATACTTTGATGAAATCTACCGGTGGACTTTTGAAGAACAAATCTTAAAGCATAGAGAAACTGGTTCTTATGACCGGTATGTTTATCTGGACATCTATCGATTGATGGGTGCTGCCAGGGATCCCGAGGTGCTGATTAATAAGATTGACCTCCTTTTATCTCACGGCTCACTGTCAAAGGAAGGCCGGGCTTTGCTTAAGAACGTCTTACTCGAATACGACCGTGATGGAATCTCACTTCTGGTAGAACGTACCGTACTGGCACTCTACTTTGTAATGCTGAGTCCGGATTATCTCATTTTTAAATAAGGTGAACATTATGAATGATTTAAAAAAATACTATCGGAGGCGATTTCTAAAAAGGGCAATGCTTGCGGGATTTGGTCTAAGCACAAATGCTAATTCCATAAGCAAACTACTCGGAATAAATGCCGGAGCAGCCGTCCGGCAAGCTTACTTTGGTGATGACTACAAGGCACTTATTTGCCTGTTTATGGCCGGAGGCAACGACTCGTATAATATGCTTATACCCCGTGGAAACGCAGAGTATCAGGAATATTTAAATACCCGGACAAATCTTGCATTGCGACAGAATGATCTGCTCAATTTAAATGGAACCTTTACGGGAAAATCATTCGGGGTGCACCCGAATATGCCTGCTGTGCAGAGCTTATTTAATGAAAAAAAATTAAGTTTCATTTCGAATACAGGTACACTGATCCAACCGGTTTCCAAGGAAGAATATGACGATAAAAAAGTACCACTGCCTTTGGGTCTATTTTCTCATTCTGATCAAATCAATCAGTGGCAGACAGCTCAATCTTTAAACAGAGCAAATATTGGCTGGGGCGGAAAACTCGCAGAAATGGTATTGGAATTGAATACAAGCAACAGCATCTCGATGAATATGTCGCTTTCCGGTACCAATGTATTTCAGTTTGGAAATCAGATTGTTCAATACTCCGTGAGCCCCAACGGCAACGGTTTTGGAATAAAAGGATATCAAGGGGAAAACAGACTAAATCAGGCGCGAACGATTTTAATAGATGGCTTGCTACAGCATAATTATGAGGATAAATACAAAAAAACCTACGCCAATGTTATCAAAGAATCTATAGAATCACAGCGACTATTCCAGGAGACATTGGAGAGTGTAAATGAAATACAAACACCCTTTGCAAACAACAGGCTTTCAAACAGTTTTAAAACAATTGCAAGGATCATTCGCGCACGGGATATTCTGGGATTTAAAAGACAAATATTTTTCGTGCAAGTCGGTGGGTGGGATCATCACGACAGGCTTCTGGCAAGACACAACGGGCTTATAGGTGGCGTCAGCAACGCATTGGGCGAGTTTGCTCAGGCCCTGGAAGAAATAAATGTATTTGATCAGGTGCTTACGTTTACGATGTCGGAATTTGGGCGAACGCTTACCTCAAACGGTGATGGAAGTGATCATGCCTGGGGAGGTAATGCGATGGTGATGGGCGGCATGATAGATGGCGGTAAAATATTTGGGGAATTCCCCTCCTTAGAAATCGACAATCCCCTGGATCTCGGCAGAGGTAAAATTATTCCAACACTGTCTACCGATGAGTATTTTGCAGAATTGGCTATGTGGTTTGGTGCCTCTCCATCTGATTTACCAACCATTCTGCCAAATATCGGCAATTTCTATTCGGGAGGGGACGCGATGCCGATTGGGTTCATTTCTAAATAATATCAATAAGTCAATAAAATGAAAATCAAAAATAAAATTATAGACAAGAATATCAGATTAATACTTTTGCTGCTTGTAGGATTTATATTGTCTTCCTTGAAATTAATGTCCCAGTGCTACCCGGATCGACACAGTACGAATTGGTATGATGGTTGGACATCGTGCACCACAAGGGACAATCCCAATCAACTGCGAGATCAGTCACATTGGATCCTCTATAACTTTGGTAAACAGGAGGCACTCGGAAAAGTGAAAATTTGGAATACCAATGATCCCGCCTCTCTCGAAAATGGAATCAGGAGTGCTTACATAGATGCATCAAATGACGGCGTTGAATGGCAGGAAATAGGTCAATTTGACTTTCCAATGGCAGAAGGAGATCCCGTCTATCAAGGCTTTGACGGGCCGGATCTCGGTGGCCAGGAATTCCAATATGTATTGATAACGGCAACCGACAATCACGGTGGGGACTGCTATGGCCTCAGTGAGGTTAGATTTTACCTGACGAAGACCAGCAGTCAATTGACGAGCACGGTAGAAAGTTTTAATTTTTGCCTGTCCGCTCAGGTTTTTCCAAATCCCTTCGAGCATAACCCGACAATAGAGATTCATTCCAATTGCAACGGTCCAGTCACATATTCTATAAAAGACATAACCGGCAGAACAATCAGCACGCAGATTTTGTCAAATTTCTCCGGAGAATATATCGAAAAGCTGGAGATGAATCAACTCCCTGCAGGCACCTACATCATGGAAATCTCAGGCAAAGATTTTAGAGATCGATTGAAGTTGGTTAAGACGTAGGGGTAGAGTTTAGGATATTCGATCATCTCTGATCTATTCTAAAAATATCCGTGATATGTTTGCGAACATATTCAGCCTGTCCACCCAGAATAGTGTTGACATATGTCGTCAATAGGGTTCAAATATGGGTCGTGCCGACCACCTGAATCCTTAATTATTGGCACTGATTTTGATTGTCATTATATTCACTTTCTTCTTGCTTTTGCTGCTGTAGATCTGGCTGAAATGGTTAGCTCAAAAAATCACAACTGATTTCTTTTTGTTCTGACTTCTTTTTGTACCTCTTGCTTCCTTGCTATAATCTCCTTAAGCCTCGTATTCTCCTTCTCCAGTTTTCGACTTCTTGTAGCCTCTCCTTTATCAAACCACGGCGAAATCCCATCTCTCTCATCTGCTCAGATTTCTCCTTCCACGGTTAATAATTGGCTGGCTAAATCCATGCTTTGCCAAGGTCACTTTTACTCCTGTTGCTTGGCCTCTTCCAAAATCGATAGCCTCTGCTCCTTGCTAAATCTCTCTATTTTCATAATTTATAAATTGACTTTTCTAGACGGACTCCTTCTCCAGAAATTAGGGAGTTGAAACATGTCATTTTCTTTAATTTAATCGTAATTTTATTTATCTTGATAGGGATGATCAGGTCGCCAGGGAAAAGGTCCCATAAATTCATCTAACAAGATACGCCAAATGTTCATGGGCAACCATTCATCATACATTGCCCAATCTTTGTATTTGGGTAATTTCATTGTTGAAGGAAGTGTCATGGGATTTGTACCCTTTTTCATTTCGGCATAAAGTCCTGCTCTAATGTCTCTAATTAATTGAAGATTCTCTTTTGCATCTCGTTTAGTTCCTCCTTTTAATGGTGCAGCGTTATGATTATGAGAATATACTGCCTTTTCAAAATCCATTTCAATAATTTCTTCAAGTGAGCGTTCCCATTCTTTAATATTAAAATCAGGTACAATGTTAAATAAAACCCTGTGAGGTGTTACCAAATCAGCGATGTAGGCAATTTTTTGTTCAGGTATCAGAAAAACGGTCATGCCTAAACCATGGTTCATCCCAAGGTAATGCAATTCTACCGTTGTTTCACCTAAACTAATATCCTTTCTATCACCAGCCCAACTTTCATCAGGTACAACCATATCTCTACTAGTATTTGCCTTCATCCACTCGAAGGCTTCTACATGTGCGCTTGTTTTTGCTCCAGCATCTTTAAAGACTTGTCCTCCACTTGCATGATCCCAATGGTTATGGCTATGCAATAGCAGCTTAATTGGCTGATTGGTGATTTGACCTATGGCTTCAACCATTCCCCTTGCATGCATGGAGTTGATTGATTCAATGGCAATAACGCCTTCAGAAGTAACAATGAACATGGAGAAATATTCTCCATCGGCAGTATAGCTGTAAACGTTTTCGGAAATTTGTCCAACATTTTCAGGTAATGTTTGACTGGTTGCAGAGTTCAAACTTCCCAACAGCATTCCGATTACGAATACAGGTAAATTCAGGTTTGATAAATTTTTCATCTATTTCTTTTTATGTGTAAAATCTGCTCAATGAGCATTTCATCAAACCGCTAAATTATTTGCCCTTTTGGTCATTTTCGTTCACCTATGTTAATGACTTTTATCCTTTAGCATTTTTCTGATTCTACTGAGAGATTGTGGCTTAATATTGAGGTATGAGGCGATCAAGTAATGAGGGATGTTGTCCAGAAGCGTTGGAAAACTTTTTATCAACTCAAGATACCTTTCTTCAGCACTTAAACTATGAAGGTTGAAAATTTGATTGAGTGTTTCCACATAGGCATTTTGTAAACCAAGTCGAAAATATCTCTCGAAAACTGGATGCTCTCTTGTAATGTAATCATATGTATCATGATTCATCATTAGCAATACGGTATCCTGATAGGCTCGTATATTAAAATTAGTAGGAGTGCCTGAAAAAAAACTATATAAATCACCTAACCACAATCCTGTCCAACGAATTTGTAAGACATGTTTATTCCCATCTTCGTCTAAACGATAATTTATCATCAACCCCTTATTAATAAAAGGTAGGTATCTAATTATTTGTCCGCTCCTAATTAAGTACTCGTTTTTGTTTAGTGTTCTATAAACCATTCTACTCTCCACATCAAGATAAACATCAACAGGTAAATCTATATATTTATTAAATGATTGATATAGGTTCGGGTATTTCATCAAAAATTCATTCATCCCATTTTGACTGCTATTCTTTTCTTCCTTAATGGCACAGAACTCAAAGCACTGTCTACGTCAATAATTCAAAATCAGTTGGTTAAAATGTGGAGCTAGTGCTCTTATTGACGTAGACATTTCAGCCTGCCCTATTTTCCAATCGGGTTTGAATAACCCTACTAGGAAATTCCGCGGGAACTTCTTGAGGTAAGATAGTGGTTTTTTGGATTAATGGTGTATATTGAGCTTAGGGTTTGAAAGTAAATCTGAGTAGCCTATAAGTGGAAGGTCAAATTGAATAGTCTGTACTTGCGGAGTCTGCCGAATTGGATAGTAAACACCTCACTTCTTCATTAAAAGTGTTGTGATTAGGTTGAAACATTTGGGCGCATTGCCGGTTGCTTATACCTTTGATTTTCAACTGAATTGGTTGTCGTATCTCCATGATATTAGTCCTGGGTTTTGCCATAACAGATCTTTTTTGATGATCTGCTAATTTACCGTATTGAAATGGCATGGATTTAACCGAAATATGGACATTGTTTCATCCGAAATAAATTCAAGACCCATGCCCCAAATGGCATGGACTGAGCCGAAATGACTGACTTAATGTGAAGCGAAAGCCCTAACAAAGTTTGTGCCGTTTGATACACCTTGTAAATAATTCTGATTGTCGCTCGCTCGAGTACTAAATATTCCTCATAGCTGCGCAAACGATCTCCTGTGGTTTTCTGACAAATTATTGCTCATATTTCCAATAATTCATCAGAAAATACCTTATCAACGCCAAAAAAAGAATCATAGATTAAATCTATTGCATAAGAGTTTGTTCAACGGTAAATGTTACCCAGCGTCTACGACGTAGTACGATATGCTATGGTCATCTATTGTTGTACTAAATCGCCTATCGGCGATGGCTGGGATGTTGTTTAGAATTTGCTGAACTTGGGTGTATCTAACCCTTAAACATTTGAGAAATGGGAAAGACTAAGCAAAGCAGCCGAATCATCGACAGAGCTAAGGCTGAAGTTAAGGGATTTAAGTAATGTATGTCAAGTTAGATCAGAAGGATTCAACTGGTCTATTTTTAGCAAATCCGCATATTAATATTTACTAGATTTTATATCCAGTAAAAAATCACGATTTGGTCTTTTTACAAATTGCCATCTCTAAAAGTCTAACCAGAGGCATCATGTTTTTGGAATCATAATTCTTGCCGAGATTTTTTGTATTTTCATAACTGGGTCGTTTTGTTCATCATTCAATCTTTCCAATGCTGTTTGCATCAATATTATCGTAGTCTTTGTGAATGCCTGTAAATCTCTACATCCGAACCCACCAATAATCCAAACTCTCAATGTTGTTTCCTTCATAATTTGATTGCTTCGTGGAAACCATTTTGAAACAACGTCAAACCAGTGATCTCTTCACCTTCCATCCTAAAAGTGAGTGTGGCATCTATGTCCTTAGCTATAAACTTGTCTTCAGCAATAGGAGTAAGTTCATGAGCATCCGAATCCACGGCACCAAAGATCTTGTTGCCTTCCATGTATATCTTCAGTACAAAACGATCCTCGACCTGATATTCTCCCAGATATTTTTGTATGCTCGTATCTGTCAGGCTATATATTTTAGGCACTCTTTCCCAGTTCAATTCTTCTCCCAGCGTGGTCATATTCATAGACCTTGAATCGTTGTCAAAAGCGACAATGGTGAGTGAACTGTCTACAAGAAATCGATTTTCCCCCTGCGGAATCAATCTGCTTCGCTTGCCGTCCATCGATTCAATATAAAATCGGTCGTGCTCAATTCCAACCATAATATTTCCACTATTCGAATGGTAATTGCCCACGATGTGCTCTAGGGCTGAAACATCGATCCCGACTCCACGATAATTGAAGGGGCGGTCCAGCACTAATGCAGCAATTTTGGAGGCGGGGATTTCAAGATCGCCATGACAGTCGCAATTCCCCAAAATTGCCACAAATATTTCCTCTTCTGGAAGGTACACTGCAAAGGAAGTGAATCCATTGATGATTCCATCATGTTTCATTGAGGATGATCCCATCACATCGCCCAGCATCCATCCATAGCCATAATGAATGTTCTGACCATCACTGGTGATTCCTCTTGCCAGACATTTTTTCAGGCTGCCCTTTGTAATCACCTCTTCGGCAAAAAGAGCCCGATGCCAGAGGTATAAATCCATCGTTGTTGAGTACATAGCCCCTGCGGCAAATGGCAATTTCATATTTAGAAAAGCAGCCTCTTGATAGTGACCATTCTCCATCGAATAACCTGTGACAACATTATCTCGGCCCATCATATCGCTTTCAAATCCTGTGTGATCAAGGCCCACTTTAATGATAATATTTGCTCTCAAATACTCCTCATAGGACAGCCCTGTTGACACTTCTACAATGTGGCCCAACAAATAGTACCCTAGATTGGAATAGCTGTAAGCGAATCCAGGGTCGAAATATAACTTAGTGTTTTTGACAGCATCGACGAGTTCATTGCTGTGCTCTATATTTCTTTCTAATAGGTGATAATCAGGGATGTCTTGCTGATTGCCTAATCCTGAGGTGTGGTTGAGTAAATGATGAATCTTGATGGCAGGGCCGTTTGGCATTAGGTCTGGAACAAACTCACGAACATCGTCATCGAGATCTAATATGCCTTTTTCCACTAGCTGCATAATGGCTACAGCTGTAAACTGTTTGGTTATGGAACCTATTCTAAATATTTGATCATGGTGTATTGGTGTTGCAGGATACAGTTTGGCTAATCCCATAGACCCCTCATAGACGACTTCACCCTTCTTGACAACTGCTACGGAAATTCCTGGCCGCTGATCCTCGAAATAAGATTGCAATATTGTTTCTATCTCGACAGCGTAGTCCATTGTCAACGCATTGCTGGCCAGAAAAGAACAGAACATGAGTAAAGCTGACTTAAGGTTCATATTATTGATTTTATTTTTGCTCCTTTGACGCTTCATACGACTGCCAGGTTGCAAAAAAAATGTCTCAGGGATATGCTGTGCTCCCGGCAAGGGAGTGTGAGCAAAGAATAGGGCCTGCCCCGAAACCGTTCTTGTGACGAGCTGACTAAGGATGATTGTCACAAGAACTCAAAGGAATGTCTTCGTCACTCTTACAATTTACAGGCGCCACTTTCAAACATGTTGCCGTAAAACAATTAGACAAAAAATACCTTGCCAAGGGCAAAAAAAAGAAACAGAAATTAAATCTATTCCATAAGGGTTTGTTCAACGGCAAGTATAAGCGTAGTGCTGGCTTAGAAGCACTTCACTTTCAGTTTGACGTGATGTTTGTTAATATTCAGTTCGCTCAAATTTAGCACTTTTGCCCGCATTCGTTTATACAATATTAGCGGTTTGTTGTTTTTTCTTTTAATCTCCATTTTATGTATTTTCCTTATTTGATTGATTTAATGAGACAATTTCTTACAATATATATTATTCCAGTTCTAACATATAGATAAAGCAGAGCTCCTATTAATGCAAATATAGCACCCACAATTGTTGGAAGAACAACACCAAATGTGAACGTCATACCAATGACAAATCCTAATAAACATTCTGCCCTATAAATTGGAAAGACCAGGGCCAACAAAAGAAGTCCATACATCATAAAACCTGAAATATTTGAATAACCAAGAGTGAAAAATACAGAAAGCAGTATGCCAAATGATAAAGCAACGATAAAACTATAAATATATGTTTTCGGAAATTCTAATAAGTCCGACATATTATCATTCTTACGGATTAGTCTGATTTGTATACGAAAAGTGAGGAACAATGTAAGTAAAGGAAGTAAAAGAGCTCCCCACCAATTAGAAATTTTAGGTAAGTCCTCCTGGTGGAGCATATGGTGGCTTGGCACACCACCATTAAAGTGGTTCCATAATAATAGAGACCAAATGCAAATTGTTATCATTCCTGTAAAATAAAGTCTTCTTTTAATAAAAGTTTTTTCAGTCATAATAATTTAATTTTAAGCGGTCATATTTCTTCATTTTTTGTTGTCTGCTGACCCAATATGAAACTCATGTTATTGTTAGTACTTTTCGATTGTTGAACGTTATTCTCTATTCCCTTAATTAAAAGCCAAAGAGTTATTGAAATTTCACCAATTGCAAATAATAAAAGTACAGCTTGTTTCACGAATGCATGATAGTTCGGGAAAAGTATAAATAATGAGCTGTCAACTACATAAGAAACACCTGCAATGATGAGCAATATTCCAAAAAATACGTTGGATAAATCCCGATTTATAAACCAACAACCGAATGGAAATAACCAAGCCCCCCAGAACATTTCTAACACCAACGTGCCATAATCATTTCTTTTTAAGAACAATATTGCAAATTCTAATTTTTGACTAAGTTCAAATGTCTTCTTTATTTCGCCTTTAAAATGCATAAGGGAAGTAATTATAAATGCCTCCAATAAAAAAACAACTAATCCATGCTCCTTCATTAGGCAGTACGTCTTTTTTGCGCCTATCATATAGCCCAATAGCATAAGCGCTGCTGTCATGCGTCGATACCCATACGGGGGTGTCCGGATCTCCTAATACACTCTCCATGTCATCTACAACCTGCTCATTATTACCACCTATGGTGCGTCTCATCTACCCACCTGGCCGTATTCTTACTCTTTTGTGCACCTCGCTTTACCGTGCCTCTTCTTATAGGAGTGATAGTATCGATTTTTGCTCATTCCGATGATCTTCAATGCCACCTTGACCTGCATCCCTTCCGATACGTAACACCTCACGATCTGCTTCTTTTGGCCCACAGAGGAAGGTTTTTATTTAACAATTCCTGTTGCATCTTAATCTCTAAATCCTTCTCAGCAATAATCTCCTTAAGCTTCGCATTCTCCTTCTCCAGTCTCCGGATTTCTTTCAGCCTCTCCTTTGTCATACCATGGCGAAATCCCATCTCTCCCATCTGCTCAAATTTCGCCTTCATTTGTAATATCTCGCCGGTTAAATACCATGCTTCTCCAAAGTCACTTTCACCCCTTTTTGTTTGGCCTCTTCCAAAATCAATAGTTTCTTGTCTTTGCTAAATGTCTTTTTTTCATACCTGACAATTACACTTTTCAATATGTAACTCCACCTCCTATAATTGGCGGGCTGAAACAGATACAAAGATATATGATAAGGATTCTTGGGGTACTTGACTTTTGTCAAGAAATTAGACTGCTTCTTATTCTGCTAATGGTTTCAGGCCTCATCCCTAGGTAAGATGCAATATGTTTTAATGGAACGTTCTTTATTATGTTCGGGTTATTGTCGATAAATTTTAGGAATCGTTGTTTGGCTGAAAGAGTAGTTAATTCCTTTATCCTTTCCCTTTCTTCTTCAATAATCTTTTGAAATAAGTTGATTGTGTAATTATGAATTGATTTGCCTTTTAAAAATAAAATATCTACATCGTCACGTTTTATTCGTAATAAGCTACAAGCGGTTATGCACTGAATATTTTCATTGGAGATTGTTCGATTTACAAAATGATGATATGAAGTAAAAAAGCGTGAGCCATTATTTATGTCGGTAGTTATTTCGCACCCTGAATCGTCTATATTAAACTTTCGCATAATACCAGTAACTATGAAATTATGATGTAGTGGAATTTTTCCTGCTTGCTCAATTATAGTATTTTTTGGGAATGAAATAGGTTCAAAATACTGGTAACACAATGATTTATCTGCTTCCGGCATGTAAATTATTTCTGATACCTTATCGAATAAAACATTATACATTTTTTCGTTCTTCATTTTTCAGGTCGAGTTCAATTGTTTCCTTAATCACAATAGCTTTCTTGTCAGTTTCAGTTCTACGATGACCGCTAACTCAAAGGAATGTCTACGTCAATAACTCAAAATTAGTTGGTTAAAATGTGAAGATATTACTCTTATTGACGTAGACAATTCAGCCTGCCCCATTTTCCAATCGGGGTTGAATGAACCCTACTAGGGAAACCCTTGGGATACTTCTTAGGGTAAGATAGCGGTTTTTTGGATTAATCGTGTGTTCTGTGCACAGGGCTTGAAAGTAAATCTGAGTCGCCCTGTGTATGGAAGGTCAAATTGAGTAGAATGTACTTTCGGACCGTGCAGAATTGGACAGTTTGCCATATTTAAAATGCATAGGAATCCCAGGTGCTGTCTTGTTGGCCCATGCGTCCTCTGAACCCCTGTGTTTTTCTGTACTCTAAAAACGATTTTAAACCTTGTAAATAACTTCTGATTGTGGCCTCGCTAAAGTTTTTGAGCACTAAATATTCCTCATAGCTGCACAAATGATCTCCTATGGTTTTCATGACAAATTATTGCTTTTATTTATCCAATAATTCATCAGAAAATACCTTGCCAAGGGCAAAAAAAAGAAACAAAAATTAAATCTATTCCATAAGGGTTTGTTCAACGGTTGGTGCACCCGCCGTGTGAAGCGATAAGCGAGCATGGTTCGTGGTGCACATTGTTACCACCAGTTTATCCCATTACTATATTGTCAATCGGCATAAGAATCATTTTTTCCTTTTCATATAATTTGAACCAAGGCTCTGTCAGAGATCTTCTGTATTCTTCACTTCTGCCTACTCCTCCATCTAAGTCTTTACGGTGATTTGATGCTGCAAAGACTGAGTGAACTAGCCAGTCGGCCATTATCATTGCAGGATGATCGTCAGGATGTTGATCAGTGCCATCCTTTGATCTGAATGATCCCATGTTCGTTATGTGAAATTTGACCTTATACTCTTCTTCGGTTTTCCTCCACATTGGAAAGATCTCAGGATGGTGACTAATCCTTCGAAGGAATTCCATTCCAATTATTTCAGAACCAGGAAGTTTATCAGTTACGAGTGTAACTTTTCTTGCTCCTATCCTTTTTGCCCAAATAGCAGCTCTGAGTCCGATCATGCATAGAGCCACTGCATACCAAGGAAGTAGTAATGCAAGTTTTTGATTCACTTTCTTACCTTGGATTTTGTAACGCTTGCCATTTTTCTTTGCAACTTTTTCTGGTAAGTCCTTCAAAAATTCTTTACCGTATCTTTCTATTGACTTGTATCTGGCAATTATTGCAATTGCATCTACAATATTTTTTGAGTCCAATTTCTTAGCAAGACCTAATGCCACATTTGGCCTATCACCTGCAGCGGTATCTTTGTATTGTTTAAGACCCTTTACTCCAGATGGATGACAGAAAACTCCACAGATGCAACCAATTAAATCGCCATGATAGTTAATCTGCTCTGATGGTTGAGCATCTATCATTATCATCAGACCATGCTTTTTGTGAATCATAACTGTATTTTAATTGGTGGTAACTCAAAGGAATGTATGCCTGTTTGTGGGCATACATTTCAGTTGGACAAATCGTGCATCAATATGGTAAGGGAAAGTCATATGACATTTTGGTACATAGATGATGATCATTGAGCACCTTTCGAAAGATAAGATAATCTTTTAGCAGCAATTAGATGGAGAAAGTGGTTGCGAGTGTAGTGGAAAAGGGGAGGGAGTGAATGATCAGGTCATTTTGAGGGTGTTTTGTTGAGTTTTGGGCATAGAAGAGACCTGTCTGGCAGTGGCAGTTGTCGTCTTTTGGGTAATATGGGCGTGTCTCAGTGGGGACCCTCTGCTATGTGGAATGGGTAGCCAATTGTATTTCCAGAATCTATCTGGGGCGATTATAGATTTGTGGAATACCTTAGAATTACAAATGTCGCAAGCTAGAGCTTCCATCCCCAGCATGGCGGTGATTATTTGAAAGACAGTACGGATGGTTTGTGAGTTATTCTTGATGCAAGTCGGTAGATTTTTGGAGACCTTACGATAGGTAGCACTGGCATGAAGGCCGTAGTATCTGCATTTCTGAAAATAAGGAGGTAGACAGTGGGCCATAATTTGGTTAATGGCTAGCATGGGCGTGAGATGCTTATAATTCATAGGAACTGTGCTATCCGTGTTTTTTTTATTTCGGTAATCTTTGAAGGTTAGCGTAACGCGTTTATGAACAGAGTCGTAGTGAAAACGATTTTTGCTTAGACCGATGCGACAAATGTATCTACCCAAATATTCTTGAATTACCTTGGTGTTAGCAGTGGGTGGTTCAGCATGGACACACCAGGATTTAGCCATGAGGTCTTCGGTCAATTGACTTAAAGATTCTGTGACTGCCAGCTGGTCATAAATATTTCCAAGGCTGTTCAAAAAGTGTGTACGGAAAGTGTGTCGTATTTGTCTAAAGGCTACGATTTTTTTCTTACGCTTGGGCCAACACCAGTTACCCTCCTTAGACAGTCCTCCAAATGTGACCAACGCATGGACATGGACATGGTACTTCAAATCAGAACCGAATGTATGGAGCACCATAATTGCGCCGGGTAGAGCACCGAGATTATTCTGTTGCGCTGCACACTTTGATAAGCTGGACCAAGCACTTCTCAAAAGACAATTGTACAATTGTGTCGGATTTCGTTTAGCAAGTCCATTGAGGCGATGAGGCATCGTAAAGACAATATGCTGATAGGGGCACTGTAAGATTTTGCTGGCTAATCTGTCTTGCCACTGCAGCCTTTTAACCCCTTGACATTTTGGACATCTAGAATTTCCACAACCAAAGTACACGTAGCTTTCTTTATGGCACCCTAAGCAAGTGTATCTGTTGCCACCCAAAGCTGGAGTCTTACACAGCCGAATACTACGGATCAATTTAATTTGGGTAAGATCGGGTTGATAGACCGAGATGTACAGTTCACCGAAATCTCTGAATAAGGCACCTATACCATTATCGTTTTCTACAAATTTGGCAGCATGGCTACAATGGGATGTTTGATGTGTCTGTAGCGATCCTTGCATAGGTGGATATATCTAGCTGTGGTTTTCAGATGCTTATGTCCAAGATTTTGCTGTAAGAAGACCAAATCTGTGCCAGACTCAAGATGATGAGTAGCATAGCAGTGACGAAATGTGTGAGGAGAAATTTTCTTAGTGAGTCCCAGCTTTTTCTTGGCTTGTCTGAGGGGCCATCGTAACGAACCTACAGACATTTTCTCACCCTTTTTACGGCCATTAAATAGATAAACGACAGGCCTGCATTCCTTAAAATAGAGGCGAAGATATTGAATCAACTCCTTGGGAACCTGTACATATCTGTCCTTAGCTCCCTTACCCTTTCTGACACGAAACTGCATACGTTGCCCATCTATATCATCAAGACGAAGCGCACACAACTCAGCAGATCTTAGACCACTGGCATACAAAGTGATCAAAACTGCGCGATGTTTAATTAACCGACAAGATTGAATAATGCGAAATACATCTTGCTGAGAAATTAGCTCCGGCAGGTGTCTCTCTTTGTTCGGTCGAGGTAATTTCTTAAAACTCCACTCCAATTCAAGTACCTCTTTAAACAATTTGCGCATGGCTGAATAGATGTTATTCATCGTCTGCCATTTGGCTCCATTCTCAACACGGTAAACCAAGTAATGCTTTACTCTTTCTTGCGTATAAATATCTTTTACCTGCAGCCTGATGCACCATTGGTGATACAGGCGAAAATTGCACAAGTATGTATTTAGCGTATGCCGTGAATAATTTTTCAGCAATAAATAATCACGATAAGAGGCATAAACCGATTCATAAGAAGAAGTAGACAAATCCATAATTGACACGTTTTGTTATGTCAATCACGAAGACAAAAATTATGCTAATCGACCCAAAAATTAGAGCTAAGTAGGATCGGTTTGTTCAACGTTTAGTACATGCGGCGTGCGACGTTAGGAGCATGATCGTCATGTACATTGTGTGTGCCCAGCATGGGCATCTTTTCCGTAGAAAGATACGGATTAATCTAGAGGGTGTAAGTCCCTTGTGGGCGGGGGTAACGCCTCGAACCACTAGCAAGTCGCAAGGGTGTTGACCGTGAGGTCTAATCTGAAGGAAGCGAGACTGCAAAAGTGGGTACTGACGAACAGGAATCGCATAAGAGGCTTGATCAGGGGGTAAGGTAGCACATCATACTGAAGCCCGAAATTTAGAATCTTGATCAAAGTAGATGCGGCAGGGATCCACGGAAAGAAGATGTCATTACCTGGGGAGGTCTCTGTAACCACGAGTTTGGTAGAGCAGAGAAGTCAGCCGAGGTCATAGTAGGTACAGGAAACGAGCTGAGCCCCTCATCGGAGTGAAGGCCGGAGGTCTCACGAGTACTGAAGGACTGAACTTTAAACGCTATAGGCAATAAGTGGCCTACCAGAAGCTTAATGCTGACCCACTTTAGGGAGCATCGCCGATGGTATTGCTCTTAGAGTCGAAGGCAGAAACAGATTTAGATGGAAATACTGAAGCAAGTGCTGAACCGAAGAAATCTTGGTGAAGCATTGAGAAAAGTGGAGGGTAACCGAGGCAGTGGAGGAGTAGATGGCATGGGAGTAAAAGAACTACCAAAACATCTAAGACAACATTGGCCTAGAATTAGCAAGGAAATCCTTAATGGACAATATCATCCCCAACCAGTTCTCGGAGTAGAAATACCCAAGGACAATGGTGGGGTGCGTCTATTGGGCATTCCAACGGTTACTGACCGAGTGATCCAACAAGCAATCCATCAGGTTTTGAGCCCGCTGTACGAACCCGAATTTTCGGATTACAGCTATGGGTTTCGGCCAGGTCGGAATGCGCACCAGGCGCTAGAACAAGCTAAGAAGTATATCAATGAAGGTTACCAGGAAATCATAGATTTAGACCTGAAGAGCTTCTTTGATAAAGTCAATCACGACATACTTATGAGCTTGTTGATACAAAAGGTGAAGGATCGCAATTTGCTTAAACTGATCCGGCGATATCTGCAATCAGGTTTACTGTTGGATGGAGTGTGTTCACCCCGTCCGCAAGGTACTCCTCAAGGTGGTCTGCTTAGCCCACTTCTATCCAATATTCTGCTGAATGAATTGGATAAGGAGCTGGAAAGAAGAGGTCTGCGATTTATCCGATATGCGGATGATTGTAGCATATTTGTCCGGAGTCGAAGATCGGCAATACGAGTATTGCGAACCGTCACTCGTTTTCTCAAAGAGCACCTTCGCTTGGAGGTGAACGAAGAGAAGACAGGTATACGCAGGCCAGTTAAATTTGAGCTACTAGGGTATGGTTTTGTGCCAACTTATCAGAAAGGGGTAAAGGGGAAATATAATTTTCGGGTGTCGGCGAAAAGTTTTAAGAAATTGAAACTTAAATTAAAAGCGATCACTAGAAAGACAATCCCCATGTCCTTTGATGAGCGGATTGACAAATTACTTGCCCTTATGCGCGGGTGGGTCAATTATTTTAAATTGGCCAAAATGTGGGGTAAACTCAAAGAACTGGATGTTTGGATTCGCAACCGATTAAGGTACTGCATATGGAAACAATGGAAACGTCCAAATAGGCGGATGAAGAATTTTATTCGCATGGGTGTGGAGCATGGTTTAGCCTATGCATGGTCACGTTCAAGATTGGGTGGCTGGCGTATCGCCTGTAGCCCAATAATGAAAACAACCGTTACTCTGGATCGACTCGCTCGTAGAGGCTATCAATCTTTTGAACAGTACTATCTAAAACGAATTCATGTTTAGAGAACCGCCGTATACGAGAACCGTACGTACGGTGGTGTGAGAGGCGCACTCCGATCAATTTATTGGTCGGAGCCGTCTACTCGATTAGCGGTTGTGTTACTTTGTCTCGATTTGTGTGTTATCTCGCATAACCAAGACTTGTTAGCCAAGTTTGAATTTTTGAGTAATATCCCTCACAAGGCTTCCCAAGACCTTTCGATTCTAACTCCTCCAAACTCTCACCGAATAACCCTGTTTCACAAGATATAATATTATGGTTGCAGTCAGGTAGCGTCAAATATGTGAGGTTGTTATTTGCACCGATCGTTTTCTGGTAAAGAGCCAAACTTCTTCGCCAGTCAACTTGAGAATCCTTTTCCCCAAAAATTGCAAGTACTGGGATATTGATCTTAGTGAGTGTTTCAGCAAAATCAGGAACAACTATTGTTAATCCTGTTTCTTCGTCAAACTCTTGATTTTGAAGCACCTTTTGAAAACTGAGGTAGTTTTCTATGGTATTAAACTTTCCATTCCTTAGTGCAAGAATCAGAGAGTCATTTTTTAAATTTGGTGAAGCAGCTAAATATTCCTCATAGGAACCCCCTTGCCGTTGAATGGTGAAGCCAGCCAGCCACTCGGAACTGAGCATTTCAATTTCTGCTTCACTCTTACCCAGAACTCGCCAATTTGCCTCAAAAAGATATCCAATGGTTTCTAGATGGTCTGGTCCACTTGCAGAAATCCAGTATGAAATTTTTGAATCTTGGTTGATAACCAAAGGACATACCCAGCCACCACGACTGATACCCCATAGACCTATATTCTCTGAACCTGAAACCCTTAGCTTTCTAAGCTCTTCAATAGCAGCTAGTACCTCCTCACTGCTATTCTGAACCGATTGATTATAGTCAAACTTACCTTCACTTTCCCCACAACCTGCCTTATCATATACCATAACAGCCAGTCCAAGATCAACAAACATATTTCTTAATCTCTCATAGTACTTATCGCCTTCTACCATATTTGTTCGACCACTTCCTGGTACAAGCACTATTAATGATTTTGGAGTCTTGGCGGGTATATCAATAAGACCACTATATTTTTTTCCTTCGAAGCTAAACTCGAAGGCTTCGGACTTCCTTCGCTCTTGGTTTTGTATGCATCCATAAAATAAGATGACGCAAAACAATACCGAACAATAAGCAGCTATTCTAATTCTTATCATTTTTTACAGTTGTTTAGTTAATATTGATTCTAACCAATTTATTGTTGTCTTTCAACAAGTAAAGTCTGCTGTAGTTTTGCTTTTTCTTCATAACCGCTAACGGATCGGGTGCATCCAGCGTCTCTACGAGGAACGAGTAGATATGCTGTGATGGCACCTTGTTATGTGGAGTTATTTTTTTGTTCTAAATTCGATTCGAGCAGTAATATCGTCCCAAGCCATTATTAATTTTCCTTTGTTATTTTCCTGTGATATTATTTCTATAAGGAATTTTTCTTGGATTGAGTTTACTTTTTTGCTTGCCATAATAACTCGCTCAAAGTCATATTCTTTTTTATAAGCACTTCCCCAAGCTTCTTCTTCTGTATTAAATATGAGCGCCCATTTATTTTCTGAAGGAATTGTAAATACATTATAAGTTCCTTTAGGAATGAGTTTATCCTGAAAAACTAAATCACAAGTGGAAGTAATAGTGGTTGGAGTGCCGGCACCTGTTCTCCATACTTCACCCCACGGAACCACATTCCCAAATATAGTTCTTCCTCTCTTAGATGGTCTTCCATAATCTATTCTTATATTGCATTCTCCTACGTTGACATTGAACTGTTCGTGTGGTGAAGGATCTCCGATTATTTTCTTTTTCGCAAATGAGTTAGTATGATTCTCAATATCTATTGCTGCATGTCTTGTTATTGTGTAATTCCAAGGAGACCCTAGAGCATCAATTCTTTCTATATGATTATCACTATCCAAGTAGAATTTTATGGGTGCAGAAATGTCACTGCTAAACTCAATTATTTTATCAGTTAACTGTATGATTTCCATATCATAATCACCGATTACGTAGTTGAGGAATTTGAGACCATCGTTAATTTCGCCAGCGATTACTAATTGATTTAACCACTCCCACTGCCCAAAGATCGGTGTCCATCCTCCGAAGAAATCCATTCTTTTAGAGTTGTGAACAAATTGTTTTTCTCCTGATTTATCTATTAATCGAAAATCCACGACTTCATTCTGAGAAGTCATTGTAATGCGCACAGGTAGTCCTGTTTTTGATTCAAGCGGTTTAGAAGTGTTGGATAAATCGTAGAATTGAACATCCATATTTCTTATCGAACCATCCTCGTTATAATTATAAGAAAACTGTCTTAAATGAGGTTCTGGATATAAGTGAATTGCTCTACCAAAAAGATGGTTTCCAACCAATGTAAAGGTTTCAATACTTGCTGTATCTGCACCCCATTCAGCAATAAAGCTTGCTGTGTATGTCTGCCCATTTTCGTTGATGACATAGGGCTCCATGAATTGTGAAAATGTACTTATTGTTATTAGGCAAAAGTATATTGTAAGTTGAAGTGTTTTCATTTGCTTAATTTTTAATTCCACATAACGCTTCGGGGCTAGGCGCAGTGCCGGCCAGGCTCTATAAGTCTATCTAAACGTTCAGTTTCAATATAAGATAAGTTTGAACAGCAATGTTACTGCCAATGCCGGCATTGTGTCCTAGCCCCTGTTGATGGCAGTGTTTCATTTGCAGTTCTCAAGTATTTGTTTAACTAGATCACCCGGCAAGTCAATTTTCCTTTGAATCAATCCTAGGGCTTTTCTAATCCAAACCTTTAAATTGGTCTCATAATTTGCTAATGAAATCATTTCTTTGTTCGGTAGGGTTCCTGAAAGAGCAAAACGGATATTGTGTAACCGGGCCTTCATCTCGCTCTTTAAGGCTTCCTCAAGTTCCCAAACGATCATGTCCACCTTGGCTTTGTTTATATTCTCATGGTATTCTTCAATGATTCTTAGTTCGCTAATATGATGCAAATGATAGTTCTTGCGGACCCAGTTGTGAAATTCATGAATCCTTTCATGGTATTCTTCCAATGATCCCGTTAGATCTACTTGATTGGTTTGGGATTTTAAGAATTCTTTCGCTGGAACCTTCCAGCCTTTGTACGTCAATAATTGGCCCTTGTTTAAAAAGAGTTTCAGTTCGTTATTTATCAGTTCCCAAGTAGCCCCTATTATTGGCAATCGATAATGCTGACTCATTTCCCTCAAATTATGAATAAATACCACAAGAGGATCATGTTTTAGGTGTTCATGTACATATTCCTTATAGGCACTATATAATTCCTCCTTAGCCTTTAATTTCTTGTAAGTCCCTCGAGAATGATCAACCAGAGTGGTTTGACCCCCTATAAACCAGACAAAATCACATTGGTTAGATAATCGTATTTAAAAATGCCATAACTTTATTGTTGCTGGATACGACCGACGGTTACCTTTGTACCGATGGTTATCAAAGTGATATGGCGCCATTCGCTTTTAGTTTTTTTAATAACTGGCCATCGAGGCCACTTTTTAAAATACTGGATACTTCCCTCAGATCACCATTACCCGATATTAGATAATGCGGCACTTTCAGCCTTAACTTGTACCGATGATTTCCCAATTCCATTCGTTCAACCAGGTCTTTATACCATAGTTTGCAGAATAATATAGGAGGGAGGTGATCCAAGCTACCATGTAATCTAATATTATTATAGGTCATATAGAAATGATCCAAGTGTTTTTCCAAATCAGCAAGACTCATGAAAATTTCGGGATCCAAAGACTTTCCAAGGATTGAGTGAAAACTTTCGATATGGCCATTTTCCTGTGGTGTGTACGGATGAGTAAATACCTGATTTATATAGTTGTCAGATAAATATTCTTGTATCATGGATGCTGCAAATCGGGAATCATTATCATTCCTGAGCTCAACAGTGATGCCTCTAGACAATAAGTCTGCCGGTTGTAAGTGATCCACGATTATCTGTTCCCACAATTGCTTGACTTGCTCCTTCTTAATGGAGTACCCCACCATCCAGTCAAGTACTTTTCGACTAAACGTGTCAATGACTGTTAGGATGTAGGCATAGCGGCTGTGCTGTTGTACCCATTGGAATTTTATATCCATTTCAAGTACCTGCAAAGGCCTACATGGACTTACACGTCGATACTTCACATATCTGCGCTTTACCTTGGTTGTCCTGTCAAGCAATAATTGGTATAAGCCCATTAGTCGATATACTTTTTTATGATTAATTATATAGCCTAGCAAACACAGAGCAGCTGTCATGGCCCGGTATCCATAGTCAGTCTCCGGATTCCTTTTAATCCTTACCATCTCTTCAACAACCTCAACATTACTCACCTCAACCAATTGATTTTCTTGCTCAATCCTGAGTGTCGTTTTAGATGGTGGCAATCCACCCTTTCTTCCTGTTCGATCATTATAATATTGATACTTACTAATCTTGCAAATACCTAAGACCACATCTCGCTTTAAGCCTTTAAAAATATATTCTCGAGCAAGTGCCTTACGCTCTGCTACTGATATTTTTTTTTAATCAGTTCATCTTTCAATTTACTTTCCAGCTCCTTTTCTGCAATAATTTGCTTAAGCATCTCATTCTCCTTTCGAAGCCGCTTAACCTCCTTTAATCGCGCCTTATTCGCTCCATGTGCCAGACCAGCCTTTCCCATCGACCTGTACTTCTTCCTCCAATAGTAATAAGTGCCCTGATATACTCCATGCTTATCAATGGTCTTCTTTACACCGTTAAGCTCTGCCTCCTTT
Source organism: Saprospiraceae bacterium (assembly GCA_965222645.1). Taxonomy (GTDB): domain Bacteria; phylum Bacteroidota; class Bacteroidia; order Chitinophagales; family Saprospiraceae; genus JABDMH01. The sequence continues at coordinate 733,266 of OZ244968.1, forward strand.
AGGATAGACAACTTCTCGGCTGTCTTAACCCCCTATAAACTGGACAAGAATTCTCTTAGTTAATTAATTAATGTCAATTGGCCACCCAAACCGCTTTAAACTCTGGCCGATATTTGCGAATTTCAAATAACGGACACTCATAGTCTATGCCAGAATGAATGCGATCTGTATTATAAAATTTAATAAATCTTACCATCGTTTGCTTTAAATCTTCTTCATCTTCAAATTCGAATCGATGACAAATAGTACGTTGTATTATTGAATGAAATGCTTCGATATGACCATTTTGTTCTGGTGTTCGTGGACGAGTAAATTCTTGCTTTGCTCCACTACGCTCACTAAAAAATGACCGTACTTGATGTGCTACAAATTGGCTGCCATTGTCACATCGAATGTAAAAACTCACCGGAAATTTAATGATCGAAAATATCTTTTCAAATAGGGCAATCACATCTCGATGTCCTAGTCGCCTACCTTGAATATAGCCTAAAACATACCTTGACTTGACATCCAACACCGTTAGTTGCATCATGTTTCGATGGGTTCCATGAACATAGATATACTTGATATCGATTTCTATATGCTCAAATATCCCATCGGGTTGTGGCACGAGCTCTTTAACCCATAATCTGGGCTGTCTTTGAACTACTCGCTTGGTATTCAATAGATTATTCTCCTTCATTAAGCGGTACACCTTCTTTTTGTTAATCAAATAATCTCCACGTTTGCATAGCCAGTGTGTCACTTTTATATAACCATAGTCCACAAACTCATGATCTAATAGCCGTTTGATCTGCCTAACCACTTCTTCGTTTGATACTACCGTTCCATCCGTTTTACTTGTAAACTCGCTAGCTGTTTTTCCTCTACTGCCATTTCGTGTAATATAATAGTAGCTGCTGCGGCAAACATTGCTCGCCTTCAGGCATACATCTACTTTATTCCCCTGATCAATATACATGCGTGCCACTTCCTTTCTCTGTACTAGCGGTATCGAGTTTTTTTTAGCAGTTCATCTTTGATCCGTATGGTCAAAGCCTGATCTGCAACAACTTGACGTAACCGTTCAATTTCTCGATGCAGCTCCTTCTTCTCCCGATCTACATTACTTCCCGATTTGCCTAATCCAGCTTGGCCCTCAGCTTCATATTTACTCCGCCAACGGTAAATCATATTGGAAGACACACCATGCCTTCTCGATGACTCAGAAACGCTATGTAACTCTGCATCTTGCAGTACCTGCATCTTCTCTGATGCGCTCCATCTCCTTCTTTTTTTTCTCATGATTCCTCTAATTTAATATTCTCTTATTTCGAGAAATCCCATTCCGGTTTTTTAGGGGGCTAGAAGGCGGCTTCTGTGTACTTCCTAATTGCCATACTCATAATTACAAAATATTTGTTGTAATTCTGTCTGGTTAATTAGGGGAGCGGAACACAGAGATTTTGCACTTGCAACAAAATTATGTAGCCGAAATACCATCTCCATAAAAATAAAATCTCTCTTGTAGTAGTTTGGGCGAGTCATAAGTTCCCCTTTATCATATTTGCTAGAGGTCACATCTTTTATGAGTTCAATCAGCACTTCAAAGTTTCTGTCGAACAAGTTTATAGTATATTGCAACTCCTCAAGTTTTAGTAGTACTTTATATTCAGGTCTACCGTACAACTCTTTTTCTAGAGAAATAATCTTATTGACATTCATTGCATCGGATCATTCTTCACTGATGTTGGGTTTGAAATCATCTAACAATTTCTTGATTCTATCTAGTTCACTTATGTGACTTGCGAAGGCAGATTCATCTATCCGATAGAGATATTTCTTTGTTATCATGTCGAAATGGTGAATAATTGGAAAAATCTCTTGTGTCCTTCCATTTTCGTCAGGAAGAAACCTGCTTTTTAGCTCTTCGTTTTGTTCGAAGATTGGGAAGATTATTTCTTTGACGTAGCTCGAAAATTGATTTGCTAACTCTGATGCCACATCAGAGTAATCGTACACTTCGAGAAGCCATTTGTTCTCACCAATTTGTGTTTTAAAATACTCTTTCATTTTTGTTAATTATTGCCATCAACGTTTAGGCTGCATCCGGAGTACGAAGCGTTAGCGAAGTATTCCGTGATGGCAGCATGTTATGGGCATTTTCCTTATTCAATAGAGATGGCTTTAGAAGTCTGCATTGTAAATATCACACAAACTATTGGATTGCCTTTGACACCACTCAAAAAAAGGAGGGTAATCCCAATATCGAATCAGACTAATGTCATAATCATACCAATAGGGAGTAAATGAAAAACCACTTTCAATACTTCTTCGGAATAGGTCCATCGCTAGCCTGTCATTTCCACTTAATGCCTCAATCCTGGCTAAGTCATAATATTTGCGTCCTTCTTGATACCACTTTACATTTTTGGTTGTTATTTCTTCCTTAATCCTTGCTAACTCTACAGTATCACCTATTTGGAAAATTGCTATGGCATAAAGACCTATAATCCTTGTATCGCCTTGATAAGTGGGATAAGAATTCTTAAACTCTTCGGCGGCCATTTTAAAATCCTCTTTAAGATAGTGTTCCGCTCCCCTAATTAACCAGACAGAATTACAACAAATATTTTGTAATTATGAGTATGGCAATTAGGAAGTACACAGAAGCCGAGAAGTTGTCTATCCTAAAGGAGGCAGAGCTTAACGGTGTAAAGAAGACCATTGATAAGCATGGAGTATATCAGGGCACTTATTACTATTGGAGGAAGAAGTACAGGTCGATGGGAAAGGCTGGTCTGGCACATGGAGCGAATAAGGCGCGATTAAAGGAGGTTAAGCGGCTTCGAAAGGAGAATGAGATGCTTAAGCAAATTATTGCAGAAAAGGAGCTGGAAAGTAAATTGAAAGATGAACTGATTAAAAAAAAATATCAGTAGCAGAGCGTAAGGCACTTGCTCGAGAATATATTTTTAAAGGCTTAAAGCGAGATGTGGTCTTAGGTATTTGCAAGATTAGTAAGTATCAATATTATAATGATCGAACAGGAAGAAAGGGTGGATTGCCACCATCTAAAACGACACTCAGGATTGAGCAAGAAAATCAATTGGTTGAGGTGAGTAATGTTGAGGTTGTTGAAGAGATGGTAAGGATTAAAAGGAATCCGGAGACTGACTATGGATACCGGGCCATGACAGCTGCTCTGTGTTTGCTAGGCTATATAATTAATCATAAAAAAGTATATCGACTAATGGGCTTATACCAATTATTGCTTGACAGGACAACCAAGGTAAAGCGCAGATATGTGAAGTATCGACGTGTAAGTCCATGTAGGCCTTTGCAGGTACTTGAAATGGATATAAAATTCCAATGGGTACAACAGCACAGCCGCTATGCCTACATCCTAACAGTCATTGACACGTTTAGTCGAAAAGTACTTGACTGGATGGTGGGGTACTCCATTAAGAAGGAGCAAGTCAAGCAATTGTGGGAACAGATAATCGTGGATCACTTACAACCGGCAGACTTATTGTCTAGAGGCATCACTGTTGAGCTCAGGAATGATAATGATTCCCGATTTGCAGCATCCATGATACAAGAATATTTATCTGACAACTATATAAATCAGGTATTTACTCATCCGTACACACCACAGGAAAATGGCCATATCGAAAGTTTTCACTCAATCCTTGGAAAGTCTTTGGATCCCGAAATTTTCATGAGTCTTGCTGATTTGGAAAAACACTTGGATCATTTCTATATGACCTATAATAATATTAGATTACATGGTAGCTTGGATCACCTCCCTCCTATATTATTCTGCAAACTATGGTATAAAGACCTGGTTGAACGAATGGAATTGGGAAATCATCGGTACAAGTTAAGGCTGAAAGTGCCGCATTATCTAATATCGGGTAATGGTGATCTGAGGGAAGTATCCAGTATTTTAAAAAGTGGCCTCGATGGCCAGTTATTAAAAAAACTAAAAGCGAATGGCGCCATATCACTTTGATAACCATCGGTACAAAGGTAACCGTCGGTCGTATCCAGCAACAATAAAGTTATGGCATTTTTAAATACGATTATCTAACCAATGTGATTTTGTCTGGTTTATAGGGGGTCAAACCAGATAGTAATACCATGCTTTTAACAAGTCTCCTTGGAAAATTTCTGAATCGGTTAGTTTATTCTTCAAAAGGCTCCTGAAAATATGTGAGTTTTGACTTCGGATACTTTCACTCACTGAATGAGAAATCCCTGCGTCATTATTTAATATAGAATCTAGATATTGAAGTAGTTCTTTTTCTTGATTCATTCTGACCAGCATTCGACATTTCCAAACATGCTCATTGTCTGTTCTCTTGTCAAAGGGAATATCGTTTATTGATGCAAGAAGATTTGGATAGTCTCTTTTATAGTATAAATTGATTAGTTGAAGGGAATCTAACATTTGGGGAATGTAAGGGTAAAAGATATTGCTAAAGTTATTAGAGTGCCTATCTAATAATCGTACTTTTTCCAGAGTGTTTTCGAAGAGCATGATGTTCTTTTGTTGAGTTGCCATCAATAAGGAAGCAACATTGACCAGAAGATCATTCGGAAATATGGTACGCATCTCATCTAAAATTTTACACTTTTCAGTGGCGTCAAGCGAATTTCGGTCAGTTAGAGAGAAGATAAATTGTTCATAGGGATTGAATAATTGCTTAACTGAGTCAGCCAAGTTGTAATCTGGATCAAAATCATAAAGAAAAATTCTTGCCAGGTGAAAGCTGGGATCTAAATTGACTGCACTATATAGATGATCATTTACCATTGCTTCGCTCAAACCCTTATCAAGGGCTGAAATAAAGTGTTGATATGCAGTATAATTTGGAATAGAGAATTTACCGGATTGAACATCATCTGAGACCATCCAGTATCCAGCTATTGTTTGTGTCACTGCTTCTACAACCGCATTAATATTCTTAATATGTGAAGTAATCTTTGGTATAAGGTACGTCTCATTGTTCATGAGATCAACAATCTGAGGTGAAACTATTAGCGTATCATCAAGCCTAAAGATATTACCGCAGATTGCAAAATGGAGACCGTCAGTATCCGCTAGAATCTCTTCAAGAGTACTGTACTTACTTGGGAATATGGTAATATCAGAAATCGATTGCATCGCCCTGCCAATCCAATCACCACACATAATTCCCAAATGACTAAATTCAGGATCATTACTTTGATAACTAAAGGGAATTACTGCAACTGTTTTATTTGAAAGGTCAGGCAAATCCTGTGTCTGCGAAAATCCTAACTCAATACCATCATTTGATGGATTCTGACCACCAATATTGGAGAAAAAATAGGCCACAAGAGCTAAAAATATGAGTACAATTGTCAACCATCGATATGAAGTGGATTTACTATTTTTTTTAGTTGTCCCAGGTTTTATCTGATTGAGATCCAAGGAGCTCAGGAGATAAATATCTGTCGACTTTGATTTGCCTTTTAGGATTGCTTGTTTTAAGTGCTGAAACTTAATGAAGGATTGTCCACTGACAGTATTTACCACGGCCTGCGAGCAACATATTGTCCCAGCCGGCGCCTTTGATTCGATTCGCGCGGCAACGTTAACTCCATCCCCGTATATATCACCACCATCGACAATTATCTCCCCCAAATGTATACCGATCCTTAACTTTAAACCAAGATCGTGATTTCCTTCGTTTTGAATTTCATATGCACAAGCCAAAGCGTTCATCGAACTGTCGAAGAACGCTAGTATTCCATCGCCAATTTCTTTAATCCATGTCCCATTGTAAAGTTTAATATACTTCTTGTGAAGCAATCGATTCTTCTGTAGTTCGTTAAGTGCTTGAGGTGTATCACTTGACATTAACTCAGTATATCCAACTAAGTCGGTAAACATTACAGCCGCAAGTCTATTAGTCTTCGTCATCGTTTTGATTCAGTGTAATCTATTGCCCATAACTCAAAGGAATGTATGCCTGTTTGTGGGCATACATTTCAGTTGGACAAATCGTGCATCAATATGGTAAGGGAAAGTCATATGACATTTTGGTACATAGATGATGATCATTGAGCACCTTTCGAAAGATAAGATAATCTTTTAGCAGCAATTAGATGGAGAAAGTGGTTGCGAGTGTAGTGGAAAAGGGGAGGGAGTGAATGATCAGGTCATTTTGAGGGTGTTTTGTTGAGTTTTGGGCATAGAAGAGACCTGTCTGGCAGTGGCAGTTGTCGTCTTTTGGGTAATATGGGCGTGTCTCAGTGGGGACCCTCTGCTATGTGGAATGGGTAGCCAATTGTATTTCCAGAATCTATCTGGGGCGATTATAGATTTGTGGAATACCTTAGAATTACAAATGTCGCAAGCTAGAGCTTCCATCCCCAGCATGGCGGTGATTATTTGAAAGACAGTACGGATGGTTTGTGAGTTATTCTTGATGCAAGTCGGTAGATTTTTGGAGACCTTACGATAGGTAGCACTGGCATGAAGGCCGTAGTATCTGCATTTCTGAAAATAAGGAGGTAGACAGTGGGCCATAATTTGGTTAATGGCTAGCATGGGCGTGAGATGCTTATAATTCATAGGAACTGTGCTATCCGTGTTTTTTTTATTTCGGTAATCTTTGAAGGTTAGCGTAACGCGTTTATGAACAGAGTCGTAGTGAAAACGATTTTTGCTTAGACCGATGCGACAAATGTATCTACCCAAATATTCTTGAATTACCTTGGTGTTAGCAGTGGGTGGTTCAGCATGGACACACCAGGATTTAGCCATGAGGTCTTCGGTCAATTGACTTAAAGATTCTGTGACTGCCAGCTGGTCATAAATATTTCCAAGGCTGTTCAAAAAGTGTGTACGGAAAGTGTGTCGTATTTGTCTAAAGGCTACGATTTTTTTCTTACGCTTGGGCCAACACCAGTTACCCTCCTTAGACAGTCCTCCAAATGTGACCAACGCATGGACATGGACATGGTACTTCAAATCAGAACCGAATGTATGGAGCACCATAATTGCGCCGGGTAGAGCACCGAGATTATTCTGTTGCGCTGCACACTTTGATAAGCTGGACCAAGCACTTCTCAAAAGACAATTGTACAATTGTGTCGGATTTCGTTTAGCAAGTCCATTGAGGCGATGAGGCATCGTAAAGACAATATGCTGATAGGGGCACTGTAAGATTTTGCTGGCTAATCTGTCTTGCCACTGCAGCCTTTTAACCCCTTGACATTTTGGACATCTAGAATTTCCACAACCAAAGTACACGTAGCTTTCTTTATGGCACCCTAAGCAAGTGTATCTGTTGCCACCCAAAGCTGGAGTCTTACACAGCCGAATACTACGGATCAATTTAATTTGGGTAAGATCGGGTTGATAGACCGAGATGTACAGTTCACCGAAATCTCTGAATAAGGCACCTATACCATTATCGTTTTCTACAAATTTGGCAGCATGGCTACAATGGGATGTTTGATGTGTCTGTAGCGATCCTTGCATAGGTGGATATATCTAGCTGTGGTTTTCAGATGCTTATGTCCAAGATTTTGCTGTAAGAAGACCAAATCTGTGCCAGACTCAAGATGATGAGTAGCATAGCAGTGACGAAATGTGTGAGGAGAAATTTTCTTAGTGAGTCCCAGCTTTTTCTTGGCTTGTCTGAGGGGCCATCGTAACGAACCTACAGACATTTTCTCACCCTTTTTACGGCCATTAAATAGATAAACGACAGGCCTGCATTCCTTAAAATAGAGGCGAAGATATTGAATCAACTCCTTGGGAACCTGTACATATCTGTCCTTAGCTCCCTTACCCTTTCTGACACGAAACTGCATACGTTGCCCATCTATATCATCAAGACGAAGCGCACACAACTCAGCAGATCTTAGACCACTGGCATACAAAGTGATCAAAACTGCGCGATGTTTAATTAACCGACAAGATTGAATAATGCGAAATACATCTTGCTGAGAAATTAGCTCCGGCAGGTGTCTCTCTTTGTTCGGTCGAGGTAATTTCTTAAAACTCCACTCCAATTCAAGTACCTCTTTAAACAATTTGCGCATGGCTGAATAGATGTTATTCATCGTCTGCCATTTGGCTCCATTCTCAACACGGTAAACCAAGTAATGCTTTACTCTTTCTTGCGTATAAATATCTTTTACCTGCAGCCTGATGCACCATTGGTGATACAGGCGAAAATTGCACAAGTATGTATTTAGCGTATGCCGTGAATAATTTTTCAGCAATAAATAATCACGATAAGAGGCATAAACCGATTCATAAGAAGAAGTAGACAAATCCATAATTGACACGTTTTGTTATGTCAATCACGAAGACAAAAATTATGCTAATCGACCCAAAAATTAGAGCTAAGTAGGATCGGTTTGTTCAACGGTCTCGGCTATGAGTAGTTGCGTGGGTTAGCACGAAACTTTGCAAGTACACACCAAGCTGAAAATCCGCGAGGATTTTCAGAAGTAGGCGAGAACAAGCAATTACTTATAGCCATTGTTGTGCGCTGGCATTTTAATTCCATTTATTTTGATTGTCGTTATATCAAAATAATCAGTTGCTTTTTAGTTTTTTTGCGATTTCGTCGTAATATTCCTGTGTTACAACTTCCGTCCAAGTAGTTGGTTGTCCGCCTCCATATAAAGCCAAATACGTTACATCACTAGCTTTAGTTGATGAATGCCAGTGTTCGATATCCTTTTCACATTTAATAACATCTCCTGTTTTAAGAATTACAGGTTCTTTTCCTCTTTCTTGATAGTATGCTGGTTTAACCCCCTAAATATCAGACTTTCGCTACAAGGTTAATAAAATAATTTCAATATTGATTAATTTTGCTTTTTGGGAAACGACCGACGGTGACCTTTATACCGATGGTTCATAAAATGGTAGATCTTTATCTGCCATTTTTTTCAAGAAGCTCTCCGAGCTCCTGTTATTTTGGGAAACTCCCTCAAGATCCCATTGCCCGATAGTTTCCAATAAGGAATAGTGATTTTAAATCTTGTCCTTCCTTTGTTTGTTTGAGTTTGTCTTACCAATCCTGCTTCCCATAATCTCCAGAATAACATCGGTGGCAAACACGCTGTGGATCCATGCAATCTGACCTTATTATACTTCTCATAGAATATGTTCAATTGATACTCTAAATCCTCCAGGGTCATAAAATGAAACTGGTTCAAATGATCTGCTAAGATGCTATGAAAACTTTCTACATATCCATTCTGCTCTGGACAATATGGGTAAGTAAACACCTGTTGCAATCCATTTTCCCCTAAGAATTCTCGTACCATTTTTGCTGCAAATTGTGGCCCGTTATCATTTCTGATTTCCACTTTCAATCCTCTTTTCAATAGATCTGCTGGTTGAAAATACGATGTAATGATGCAGTGCCAAGCTGCTTTTATTTGATGCTGTGTCATTTGATATCCTTGAGTCCGGTACAGCACAACTCGTGTAAAGGTGTCTATGATGTTTAAAATATATACTGATCGTGAATATTCTTCTACCCATACTTGCTTGATATCCATGGCAATGACCTCCAACGGCCGGCTTGCTTGCACCCGCCTTCCCCTTACTCTTTTCTTTCCTGATGGCCGGTAGCGTCTTTGCAATAAGCCATACTCCTTCATTAGACGGTAAGTCTTTTTTGCGCCTATCATATAGCCCAATAGCATAAGTGCTGCTGTCATACGTCGATACCCATACTGGGTGTCCGGATCTTCTAATATACTCTCCATGTCTTCTACAACGTGCTCATTATTTACCACCTCAGTATGTGTCTCATCTACGTACTTGATCGTATTCTTACTCTTTGGTGCACCTCGCTTTCCGTGCCTCTTCTTATAGGAATGATAGTATTGATTTTTACTCAAGCCGATGATCTTCAATGCCACCTTGACCTGCATCCCTTCAGATACGTAGCACCTCACGATCTGCCTCTTTTGGCCCACAGAGGAAGGTTTTTTTTTAATAACTCTTGTTGCATCTTAATCTTTAAGTCCTTCTCTGCCATAATCTCCTTCAGCCTCGCATTCTCCTTCTCCAGTCTCCGGATTTCTTTCAGTCTCTCCTTTGTCATACCATGGCGAAATCCCATCTCTCCCATCTGCTCAAATTTCTCCTTCCATTGGTAATAAGTGGCCGGATAAATACCATGCTTCTCCAAGGTCACTTTTACCCCTTTTTGCTTGGCCTCTTCCAAAATCATGAGCTTCTTGTCCTTACTAAACGTTCTTCTTTTCATAACTTAAAATTACATTTTTCTATATGTAACTCCTTCTCCTATAATTAGGGGGCTGAAACATATGCTTCTCCATCCACAATGATTAAAACTTGAGCAGAGCCGTGTTTGTGCCAATCCAAAGTTGAGTTGGCTTTAAAAGTTGCTTTTGTGATATTATATCCCAATTCTGCGTCGTCGTGAATTATACCATTCAACCAAGCTTCTCCAATGTAGTGAGTGTTTGGTGCTTTTGTGCCTTCTGTAAGATACGATGAAACTTTATATTCTGCATCTTGGGAAAAAGCAGATAGTGAGACTAAAATAAAGAGGACTAAAATTGAATTTTTCATATTGTATTTTATTAATCAGTTTATATTTTGTGTTTGGTTTTTACTGCTTGCGCACAACGGCCTGGCTGCATGCGCCGGCCCGCCTATCGTCAATCTTTAAAATCAATGTCGCTCATTTATCTAGGTCCCGCAATGGCTAAAACACCTTATATCTTTATGGCGGGCTGGTCGTTATCGCAGCCTGTTACACACCGTATCATAGTTCGCCGATTATCTCTTCCTCCATTTGTTCAAGTTCGATCACCTCCTTCTTCAGCTTTTTTAAATCCTTTCTAAGTGTCCTCGTCAGACTCATGATCATTGATTTTTGGTTCTTCAGAAACTGATGACTGTTGTTTAGAGACTCATTATCATCTAGATCGTTCACCAAGTTAATGCGATACTCTCTCATCAGCTGATCACCGATCTTCGATTCAAATTCCTTGTCTTTAAGAATTTCCCGATAAACGTCAGAAAGCTCCGCATCAAATTTAATCATAGAATGTTGGATGGCAATCAAGTGGTCCTGATAGTGGTCAATCTTCTTCACTCTGTGGTTAATCATTGCATCTAAATCTCCCATATTATTATAGAGTTCCTTTGCTTTGTTCTCAACAAATCGAATTGCAGCATTAAATTTTCGATTGAGATTTGAACCCTCTCTAATAGCCTCCTCTAATTCCTTGATCAATCCAAGTTTTCCATCAATTTTCTTGATTAGACGTCTGTAGTCCCGCAATTTAATTACCTGAATGTCTCGTTCGCGAATTCTCAATTGTGCCTTGAGTTCCCGTATTACTTCTTTGTATTTATTAGATCTTTTGGAGAGTACATCGATCTCAAAATCCAGTTTCTCTACTGATTTGTTCAATTCGTTGTATTCCAGCATCAAATCGAGATAATGCTTTTTGTATAGTTCTAGTAACTGTTCCTGTTCACCGAATAGCTTTTGATAAAGGCTAAATAGTGTTGTCCGACTCAATCGATCTATTTTGGTCAAGTTATCCGAAATCTTCTTCTCGATTTCCGACAATCTTACCTTCTGTTGCTGTCGAACTGTTCTCAATTTGGCCAGGTGGTCCTTTGCGAGTTTGATACTCCGGATCTCCTTGACAATATTTTTGAGATTTTCCCTCAATCAATTTAAATTATGGTGTGTAACTCTCTTATATACGCTACGTTTCATTATCACTATTTCGCTTTTTTGTCTGCTTCAGCATGCTATCCAGTGGGCTCTCAATGCTCGTAACTCTCCTCGTAGTGACATGAGTGTAGACGAGCGTGGTCTTGATGTCTTTATGGCCTAAAAGCTCCTGAATATAACGTACATCTGTTCCTCGATCTAGCAAGTGGGTGGCAAAACAATGCCGCAATGTATGGGGAGTGACCCTCCTCGATATGCCTGCCTTATGAGCTGCTCTCTTTACAATTTGTTGCACACTCTTAGCTGAGTAGCGACTTTTACGGTCTTGACCTTCAAACAGCCAATGACAAGGTTTATATTCATCCGCATATTTGGTGATCACTTCCTTTAATGAATGACTGAGCATGACCATACGGTCTTTCTTGTTTTTCGACTTCCGGACAAATAACTGGCTTCGTTCCCAATGCACATCATCCACCCTTAACGACAAAAGCTCATTGAGCCGTAATCCGGAGCTATAGATCGTATACAATATACAAATATGCTTAAGATTTGTCACGGTCTCAAACATCCGGTTTACTTCACCTATACTTAGTATTGTAGGGAGATGCCTGCTCTTTCTGGGACGCTTGATCTTCTCAATCTCAAATGACAACCTGAATGCAACTTTTTCGAAGTAGAACTTTATTGCACTGGTAGCCGTATTGAGCAAACTATCTGACGCCTTTGTTCCTGCAATAGTGTTTAGATAGGATGTAACCTGCTCCGCATTACAATCCTTCAATTTGCCGACTCCCAAATAAGTAACAAATTTTAAAAATTCACCGGCATAGGTGCGGATCGAATTCCAGCTATATCGCTGGCCAATCATCACATCCGTATATTCCTTGAGTACAGATCTGCATGCAGCAGGAATCTTGGAAAGTAGATATGTTTGTCTGTCCGCCAGGGAGCGTCCTTCACATTCGTATTTGGTAACTCTTTCGGGCAGCCTGTTTATTATCTTCACTCCCTTTTTGTCGTAATATTTGATCATCCTCTGTATCAGCACTTTGTCGAATGGGATGATCCACCGCTTGTATTGCCTATCCCAAACCCGATTAGGTAAGCCCTTAATACATGAGTAATCAACCCTGAATCCCCTGACCTTAACAGCAATCTTTTTTGGACACTCCGGCATCCGGTATATTTCTACTACCGGAGGGTCTTTTTCAGAATTGATAAGATCACTGAGTTGGTGGTAATCTCCAAAAGACCAGCAAGAAAAATATTGCTGCAATTTCCTAAGGTTGTCCATTGAGCTTCCGATCACCCAGATTCTCGCCTTCTTATTCCACCAGGCACCTTGAAGTGATTTGATGAAGTCTATGGCACTCCTGTTATACGACAGTTCCACATAGAAGTGATTCCGATGCCACCTGATCTGCACACTGGATTTTCCTTCTTTGCGTATGTCAGCAGCTTTCTTGTCAGCCTGTGAAAGCAATGCTGAATTGTGACAGTCGATTGGACTGTCTATGCCGGCAGTGACACCTTTTGGCAGGCTGTGACCGGTGGATCCGGAATTCGTCATATTTCTGGAGTCTTGATCTATCATAAAAGGCAATCGAAGTGCTTTGAATGCCTTAAATGCTGACCTTGTATTGGGAATGCACCAGCATTTTTCCTCAGGAACATAAATGCGGTTATCCAGACTTTTTATAGCTTCGATGGTGTCTCTGTGGTACTTAAAGTATAGACCGATGTAATCCTTGCCCTGCCGGTGCACTTTTTTCACAATCACTTTTGGAGTATAGCTCCGTTGTTGACTCATTTTGGAACAAATCTTTCTCCAACAATAGGGCATATTCCCCAAACAATCAATGTGTTACTTCAATATAGTCGATTAATAACCGTTTATAACCGCTAATAACCGTTAAAATCGAGTGAGCAAAAAATTAATGGCGCGGATAGACTCTGAGATGTAGAACAGTTATTGGATTCTCGTGCATTCGTTCGAATCCATAGATCCATTTGTGGTTAACTTCCATTTATGAAGAAAATTGATCAAGGACAACCAACCTTCCCAATAATATTCTGCCGATCAGTGACTCCCACAAAAAATGCTGTAGTACATGACTTGAAAAAATGCTAAGGTGGGTCTTATTAAGAAATACTTTGACTGCCATGACAGGAAAGTCTAACAACTTCGAAAGTCAATGCTCAACTCAAAGATTTTAACTTTCCATTCACTTTCGTCTTCTCATAAAAACGGTCGACATCATCAAAATCGGGATTGTACTCCTCACCCACAAAATCCATCAAACGGTCTAAAATCTTAACTGAGGCAATATTCGCACTACATGTCACCGCAGTGATCTTTGACAATTTCATCTCATCCAAAGTGTAATGGATCAAACCTTCACAAAGGTCAGTAGCATACCCCCTACCCCAATACTTTTGTATGATGCGGTATCCGAGTTCGTACTCTTTCTTTTCATTAAAAATAACCGCTACCGTACCGATAAACGACTTCTCCATCTTGTCCTCAGCAGCCCATACAAAAAATCGGTTGTCATCCACATCATACAGATTTATCAAATGCCGTAGATCTGCATCTATCGTATCACGATCACGTCCTACCTGTCCCGATGTGTATCGCATCACCTCGGGATCAGATTCGAGAATGTAAAAGGCATCCTCGTCTTCCCAACGAAGGGCTCTTACATTGCACCTCGCCGTTACAAATATGAGGTCTTCCGCATTCATGTGAAAAGCTAAATTATACAACCTTTGAATATTCTACTATCTTGCTTTCAATGTTTATCTATGGAATCACATAAGAAATACCCTTACTGGTTTTTCCTGGGATTATTGCTGCTGGTTACTCTGGTCTTTTTCAGTTTAATCAAAAATTATTTGTTGGCTGTTTTCTGGGCGGTGGTCCTTGCCCTGCTTTTCAGAGGATTACATCGCAAAATGTTGGATCGATTTGACGGGAAAAAGAATCTTGCGGCCGCCGTCACTCTCACACTCATTATTTTGTTTGTGATCGTTCCATTCATCATTATTGGCTCTGCAATTGTCTCAGAGGGTGTAGAATTTTATCAGGCATTAGAATCCGGAGAATTTCACGTTAGAGAAACACTCGAAAATCTGAGGACAAAAACTCCCATTATCGAGAACACTTTGCAACGCTTGTCAATCGATGTAGAACAAGTACGTACTTCAGTAAACGAGTCATTTGCCAATCTCGCGAGAAATTTCGCCGGATACATTTTTAGCTTCACGCAAAATTTTGTCTCCTTTGCAATCCAGTTTTTTCTGATGCTCTATATCCTCTACTTCTTCTTGAGAGATGGTAGATGGATCCTGGAAAAGTTCGTTTGGGCAATTCCATTGGGAGATGACAAGGAATGGCGCCTAATTGAGCGCTTTGAGAGTGTGACCAGGGCCACCGTCAGGGGAAGTCTTGTGGTCGCCGTCTTACAAGGTACCATCGGGGCACTGCTATTTCTTTTTGTGGGGATCCCGGGTGCCGCTCTATGGGGTGTGCTTATGACTTTCTGTGCTCTATTACCCATGGGAAGTGGTATTATCTGGCTTCCGGCTGCTGTTATTTTTATGATTCAGGGTGATTTTACCAGGGGAATCATCATCGTATTAGTCGGCTCCCTGATCATCGGTCTTCTAGATAACTTTTTGAGACCTAGACTCGTTGGTAATGACACCAAACTCCCGGACTATTTGATTTTGCTCTCTACTTTGGGCGGCCTTGCATGGTTTGGCATTTCCGGCTTTGCACTCGGGCCGATCATTGCCGCACTTTTTGTCACTTGCTGGCAAATGCTCGGTGATGAATTTTCTTCTCCCACGGGATCTGAAGGCATTTCGTAAGTTGCCTTGTCCATATTTATTTTTTTTCTTCGGGCAGTTGTGGTCAATTATAGCTGAAATTCTAAAGTAAGCATCCGTCGAAGAGGAAATTTCCCGATACAGGATTTAGGGCATACTGCTCTATTATTTAGGAGCCAAACTTATTCAATCTCTTAATGCGCTTTCAAATAGTTGAGTACTTTTCTGATCGTTTTCTTTTTGATTTCCTTGTCCAGCTCCCTGTCCGTGTTATGCAAAGTATATTGAAACTTAAATGAAATTGCTTCTCTTTCTATTTTTAAAATGCGCAACTGAAAAGAAGAAGGGACAATGCAATTTTGATATTCGTCCAGCGATCTGATTAAATTCTCTTCCAAACCATCTACTGATCCCTTGAAATTTGGATCTAACTCGAATGTAATGCTGATTCTCCTGACGTCTCCTCTGGTAAAGTTTACAATTTCGCTTGAATATGCTTTGTCATTGGGTATATAGATCACGTCATCGTCTTCATCCATCAGTGCTATTTTCGAAATAGAAAGATCAATGACCTTCCCCCTGTATTCACCGATACTCACATAATCGCCGATTGAAATGTTTTTGGAAAAAGCGATAATTATCCCGGCCAGGACCGGTGTAATATATTCTTTGGAAATTATGGCGATCGCAGCTGCAAAAATCGAAAGGCTGGTGAATAAAGATTTAAAATCAATTCCCCACAGCCCAAGACAAAATCCGATAAATGCAAATACAAGAATTAAATAATAAATATTATTCACGCCCTTTGTAAGATTATCCTGCTCATCCGGTTGCATTTTTTTGTGCTTTCGATAAAAAGTCAGAAGGACGGCAATTACCAGATTAAAAGAAATAGCAAACAGCAGAAATCCGACCAAGTCATTTAGCCCGCCTGCCCAGGGCTCGGGAATACCATCATAGTGATAATTTGTCCAAATCACAGATAAGAGGACTATACTCAAGATTTTGAGTACCAATCGTACGATTGTCTTTGTCATCATATTGAAAAAATATAAATCAGCAAGTTATCGTTTAGTAGTTCGAATTACCCCTATGATCGCTTTATTCAAACGCGAGGGAAAGTGTACTTTAGTGACTTAAAGATAGATTTATGAAGATCTTTTTCCAGATAATTCTCCCATTGATCTTATTGGTTCCACTGGGCTGCAGTCAAACCGACAATAATTTTCCAATAGATCAATCCAAACTAAATGTGGAGGCCATCGGTGAGGATTTTGACATCCCATGGAGTTTTACTTTCCTACCGGATGGTGCCATGCTCGTAACTGAAAAGGAAGGAAAACTGTACCTGCTTAAAAATGGCATCAAAACAGAGGTCTCCGGGATGCCTGAGGTATACGTGAGAGGTCAGGGCGGCCTGTTAGACGTCATTCTCCATCCGCGATACGACGAAAATGGTTGGATCTATATCAGCTTTGGCACAAGAGAAAATCAAAAAGACGGGGGAAACACCACAGTAATGCGGGCCAAACTGATCCAAAATGAATTAGTCAATCAAGAAATTATTTTTAGAGCGATGCCGGACAGCAAAAAAGGACAGCACTGGGGCGGTAGGCTGGCTTTTGATCACGATGGATTTCTCTTCGTATCCGTTGGAGATCGTGGTGCCCGAGATAGGAATCCCCAGTCCCTTGATAATCATTGTGGTAAAATACATCGCATCAATGAGGATGGTACCATTCCGGGAGACAATCCTTTTCGGAATCAGTCAGGTGCTGTCGAGTCGATTTACAGTTATGGACACCGCAATCCACAGGGTATGATCGTCCACCCTACCACGGGAAGGGTATGGATTCACGAGCATGGACCCCGTGGTGGTGATGAGTTAAATCTGATCGAAAAAGGCAAAAACTACGGCTGGCCTGTCATTACATATGGTATAAATTACAGCGGTACTAAAATCACCGACATCACACAAAAAGAAGGTATGGAGCAGCCAGTGGTCTATTGGGTGCCTTCGATTGCCCCATGTGGAATGGCTATTGTAAACAGTGACAAATATCCTCAGTGGCAAGGAGATCTTCTCATAGGTTCATTGAGGTTTAGATACATCCATCGCTGCAAACTCGATGGTGAAACCGTGACAGCCCAAGAAAAAATTCTCGAAGATTTTGGAAGAATCCGAACGATCCGTCAGGGCCCGGATGGATATATTTATTTTTCTGCAGAGGGTAAGGGCATATTTAGGATTGTGCCGGAGTAGTCCCGCTGACCGGTTACCGGTTACCGGTTCGGCCACCGGCCACCGGTCAACTAATGAGAATTTTCGCTTCCCTTCCTTCATACATTGCCTCATTGGCCATATCGATGCAAATCGAACTCGTTTTTCCGTTTTCGTAATTTGAAAGCGGTCTCTCACCATTTCGGATACACCGGACAAAACTCTCCAGGGCCTTACCCGTGGGTTCGGCATCAGACTCAGGTCCACCTTCTCCCAGGATCGGTATCGCTTTTCCCGCTTCAAAAACCTGGAGTGTTGCACCTGACACCGAATCCACATCTTCGGGCTTCTTTTGATCTGCCATCCACGATGGTTCGATGTAGAGATACGCCTTGTGGCCTTGTTCACCCTTCACCTGGATTGTTGCATTCTTACCGTAAAAGAGCATCTGATAGCCCATATGGGCATTAGTGGTAAGACATGTATATGATGCCTGGATACCACTCTTGTATCTAAAGGTACTGTGCACATGATCGAATGTTTCGCGGCCGTCTTTCCAAAAATCAATTCCCCCATACCCGTTTACACTTTGGGGTACGTCCTCTAATATCCAGTTGACGATATCCAGCTGATGAGATGAGAGTTCGGCCATCAGCCCTCCCGAATATTCGCGATACATCCGCCAGTTTATGGTCCGCTCCCACTTTGGATCTTCCACAGGTCTACGCCAATCCCCATTGCGATTCCAATAGCATTCTATATGGACCAACTCACCAAAATCCTCATTGGTGATCATATTTTTGATCTGCTGATACATGGGATTGTATCTGTGCTGATATCCTACCTGAAAGACTAGATCTGTATCCTTTAGAACGGCTCCAAGGCTAATTGCTTCGTCTGCCTTAAAGCACATGGTCTTTTCGCAATAGACATGCTTTCCAGCCGTAATCGCATCCTTAGCCATATCGTAGTGCAGCGACAGTGGTGCAGAAATAATGACAGCATCTACATCTTTGTTTTCTAGTAGGTCGCGATAATCGTTATACCCTTCGCTTTCTTCAGACGACAAGCTCAATCCCTTCTCCAACCTCGCTGGTATTATATCACAGCAAGCCATTACTCTGGCAGAGGGAATTTCTCCTAAGAGTTTAATGAGCCAGTTGCCCCTACCCCCAGTGCCGATCACCCCTATGTTCACTGCCTCACCTCTTTGTTTTCCAACATTCAAAACAGATATACCGGGAACAGTTGAAATGACACCTGCTGTCACTGCTTTATTGGCATCTTTCATAAACTTTCGTCGAGTTATATCTTTCATAATAGTTGTGTTTCGGTGAAAAATTGAGTGCAAGATAAAGCTAATGCGGTAAAAAAAAAGATAACCGAAACGAAGAAAATCGCACCATCGTTTCGACCACTCTAAAAACAATATGATAGAAATTATTGTTCCGGAGATCGTTAAGGAGATTATAAAAAATGAAAAATTCTATTCTTTCTATTCGACCTTTGGGTTTTCCCTGGGAGACTGAAGATCCCTTCCTTTTTTGTGCTTACCACCGGGATGATTATCCAGCTGGTGCAGAGAATATGGGCCCTTCAAAGGAAGCGCTGAATGGAAGAAATATCGGGCAAGACTTTACGATCAAAGATGGATGGCGAATGTATCACGGCTCCACAATTCCGGGATTTCCGTATCATCCACATCGCGGTTTCGAAACAATTACCATCAACAATGAAGGGGTAGTCGACCATTCGGATTCGCTGGGGGCATCGGGACGCTTTATGGGAGGTGATGTGCAGTGGATGACTGCAGGTAAAGGTGTACAACACTCTGAAATGTTTCCCCTCATACATAAGGACAGGGCAAACACCCTGGAAATATTCCAAATTTGGCTCAACCTGCCAAAAGCCAATAAAATGGTCGAACCCCATTTTAAGATGCTTTGGAAAGAGGAGATTCCCACACACATCTATCGGGATGAAAATGGTTTGGAAAGTGAAACACGAGTTATAGCCGGACAATTTTACGATGTTAAGGCGTTGCATCCTACACCCAATTCCTGGGCCGCAAATGCGGACAATGCCGTCAATGTACTTACGGTGAAGCTCGATCAAGGAGCCACCTGGGTTTTGCCTGCAACGATCGAGGGGTCGACAAGAAATATTTATTACTACCGTGGAAACCAAGTACGGATTGAAGATCAAGTTGTCGACTCCAGTAGCCGGCTGGTCCTAAATCCGGACAATGATGTGAAGATCGCAAATCAGGATTCTCCATCGTACTTGCTGGTTTTGGAGGGACGTCCGATAAATGAGCCTGTTGTAAAATACGGACCATTTGTCATGAATACGGAAGCTGAGATACAGGAGGCTTTTTCTGACTACCGGGAGACCCAATTCGGTGGATGGCCATGGTCTGAGCGGGAGGTCACCCATGGAGACAGGGGACGGTTTGCGCTTTACGCCGACGGTACGATCGAGACCAGGGACGTGTGAATGATCTCAGGTATCCAGGAAATCTCTTCTCAGGGGATTGAAGCTGTCGACCAGTCTGGCAGTCTCACTCAGTAACTTTATACTGTGTTTCCTACCAGATGGAACTGCAAACATATCTCCGGCACCTAGCTGCTGATCCTCTTCACCTTCGCACAAAAAGATAATGTCTCCCTCGGCAATATAACAAGTCTGCACATGGGGATGGTGATGAAAAGGTTCGGCTCCTTCCCATGGGCCATCACTAAAATCAAGGACTGCAGTCATAAGATCACCCGTATAGATAATTCTCCTGGTCAAGCCAGGTCGCACAATTTCCGGGTCTGTTTTTTTATATTTCAGTGTGGGCATCGAATTCGAAATTGGTGAGGCTATTATTAATAAATTATTGTATAAAGTTTTATTTCTGTATCAACTTGCAAATTGCAAAGAC
The DNA here is from genome assembly GCA_965222645.1 of Saprospiraceae bacterium. Lineage (GTDB taxonomy): Bacteria > Bacteroidota > Bacteroidia > Chitinophagales > Saprospiraceae > JABDMH01. The sequence goes on from OZ244968.1 coordinate 753,955, forward strand.
ATGACAAAATCACTCGAGAATAAAATACTTTATTCTGGTGTCGTAATCAGTATAGTGAATGTATTTTTTATTCTCCATCCATAAGACCGCGGTTTTTTTGTTTTTCATAGATCCGCGTGGCACGAATGGACGCACCTGGTCATATTCGGAATTGACTGTAATTTGACGGGTCGCCCATCTTTTCCCCTTTGCCTTGGCATTCCACTGCTCAATCTCAAATCGTCCGTTGACTTGCCGGCTTAAAAAAACCATCTTTGTGTTGCCCGGATGTAGTGTCAGATTCCCCATATAATGAGGTTCGCGTTCAGTGGCTCCCTCCTGGGTTTGTGGGAACCATTTTCCAGCCCGGCAGATTTCATAATCTGACCACTTGTTTTTCTTTTTATTGTAGGTAGCATAGTGGTACCTGTGATCGGTTTCCTCCGGGTGCCTGGTATATAAAATAACGGGATTGCCGCGTTTGTCTAATGCAACATCTGCGATCCAGGCACGACCTGACCTGGCATCAGGAGTGTAGACTTTGGTCGCCTGCTGAGGTTCAAAAGGCAAATCGTTTATGCTACAAATCTTCTCACCACTGCTGCGCCAGAATGCACCATCCTGATAGTAGCAATGATAGACACCATTTGCCGGTTCTACCCGGGGATGCCCGTCCGTAAAAATTAAATCGATGCGTGATTTTCCATCTGAAGCATATTTGACATAAGGTCTGTTGTTCGGATCAAAAGGCTTTTCACTTATGACAACTTTGGGGTTAGTCCATGTCCTCCCGGAGTCAGTGGATTTAATCATGTTTGGTTTGTAACCAATCCACCTCCCGAAGGAATAAATAGTATTATTCTCTCCGCTCAATAAAAAAGGATTGGCATACGTAAATGTTTCCCTTGGAAACTCATTCAATAATTCTTCAATTCCCGGACGAATCACGGAGGGTTCCGAAAACGAACTAATATCTGCTGGTGTCGATGATCGGTGGAATACAATGCCCTTTTTTGAGCTGTGCCAGGTGTACATTGTGAGAATGTTTCCATCTGACAAACGACAAAATGCCGGATTGTTATGGTCATCCACTTCCATGTGTTCAAAAATTACAGACGTATTTATATCTTTTGACTGTAAATCGAGGGAGGACACTTCAACTGAGCCATCTTTTTTGACCCAACCGGTCACCAATTTATCTTCTTCTAATAATATAGCCCGTGGATCCGAAAACCAGCACCACGCTCCATCATCACAAAGTGTATCTATTTTTTCTTGTGCAGAAAGGTCACATGCAACAATGACAAAAAACAATCCAATTACAAACCTCAATCTCATTTTCATTTCCAAGTACGTGTTTAATTGTTGACCCCAGGTCAATAGTCTTCGCCCTGCTCACTCCTCATCACAGACTCTCTCCATCGTAAAAATTCCTTCTCCATTTGAGATGCAATCAATGATCGCTCTTCAATACAATTCTTCTTTTCCCGGGGATCATCGATTAAATCGTAAAGCTCAAAGGTAACACCAGCATCTTTACTTATCAATTTATACCGATCGTTTACCCAAGACATTTTTTCACGAAATAAAAAACCGATGCTCTTCTCCCTCACTTCTTTCCTTTGTAGTAAGGAATTCCACAGATCTATACCGTCTAAAGGTCGATTCAGCTCAGGATACTCCAGCCCTACCATCTCGAGCACAGTGGGTACATAATCACTGGTGACCATCGGGAGGGAAGTTTCCCGGCCGCCCTTGAGTTGATCCTTCCAAAGCACAAAGGCCGGTACGCGTACACCTCCTTCATGGAGACTCCTTTTGCGTTCGCGATAGCTACCTGCACTACCGGGAGTTTCTCTTTCGGGACCATTGTCACTGCAAAACCAGATGATCGTATTCTTGGCCAGCTTTCTTTTTCTTAAGAATTTCCATAGACGGCCGATCTGCATATCCAGTGCACTTATTGTCCCGTAGTAAAGCTGTTCCTGTAAACCATAGTTGCGATATTTCTTTCGCCATTTATGATCTGCTACGACTGGGAGATGAGGGGTGTGGTACCAAACCGTTGTAAAAAATGGTTTTTCTTCTATTGATGCCTCATGGATAAAAGATAAAACCCGGTCTGTAATCACCCTGGAATTATCTCCATTCAGATTTTCAGATACTTTCTCTTCTGTCCCTTCCCAATAATAGGTACCATAGGATTCGACCTCGCGATCACCGACTGCTGACCATCCAAACCTGAGACTTTCATCTTCTTCAAACTCGGTGGGTTTGATCATTGGATCATAGGTAGGCACCTTTGACTCTGTACAAAAAAATACGTCATATCCATGTTCAGACGGGATAGTAAAGTGGACAGTATTTTCGGGTCTCCCTCCCCTGTTGGCATCAATTTGCTTTGTAGTTAGAGTTCCCAGATGCCACTTTCCAAAATGACCTGTCATGTAACCCCCTTTCTGCAAGATTTCCGGAAGCGTGATTTCTTCCTTTTTCATGTGGCCGTGATTTGCCGTATGGATTCCCATGCGATATGGATTGCGCCCGGTGATTACGCTTGCGCGTGTAGGTGAACAAACTGCCGAGGCAGCATAAAAGCGATTTAAAACGACACCCTTCTTTGCCAGTTTATCCAGGTGAGGTGTTTTGAGATCGGGGTTTCCATTAAATCCAACATCTCCCCAACCGAGGTCGTCGGTCATTATTAAAATAACATTGGGTTTTTGAGACCAGCATGAAATACCAGAGAAAAAAACCAAAAAAAAGAACACACTGAATTTCCGCATCGGCCCCAAACAATATAATTATTCAACTCCCTTTTCCAAAATTTTAAAAAATTCATTCCAGACCACATGTTTGCCCTCAGGTGGATTTCCATCAGTACCCATGCGCACCACAACCATATTCCATTCCGGTATAATAAAGCATACGTTGTGATTAAATCCACTCATATATGCAGCATTTAAGGGAGTATCGGGCATCTTACTCAATCCGTCATGCGAATTAACCCACCAGTTGAATCCATAGGATCCGGAGCCCTTTAGATTAGCACGATCTCCGGGATAAACAGGGATCGAAGATGGCACTTGCACTTCGGTGGCCGCGACGCACCATTGTCTGGGCACCAATTGCTTTCCTTCCCATTTCCCACGGTTCAGAAATAGTATTCCTATCTTGGCGAGCTGACGGGCATTGACATGTACATTTGTGCACCCATTATTGATGGGTATCCCTCCGATATCCTTTTCTTCATGCCATTCCCAGTCACCAAAATCCATATGCCCCATAACCCACTCATCAAGGTATTCTTTCATGGATCTACCAAGTACCAGAGTAAGTAACCGGCCGAGTTGCATCTGAGCTTCATCCCAATACTCGAATTGGGAGCCCGGTAAGAAATGGGGATCATCAGGATCGTAGGGAGTCCAACTCCAGTCTGCATTCTCATCGTTCCATCTGCTACGACCCTTGCCACTATATCCCGATGTCATGGTGAGAAAATGTCGAAATGTCACTTTCGAATAATTTTCTCGCAATGAAGGATCATAATCTGAGACTACATCATCAAGAGCAATTCTTTTCTCGTGCATCATTAAGCCGGCAACGGTGCTTGTAAAGCTTTTTGAGCATGACCAAATATTGTGAGAAACATCTACTTCTGATCCCTGATAGATGATCTTGTTATCCCTTATTACGAGTACTTGTTCAATACCATCATCAAAACATTTAGATTCCAGGTATTGCAATGCCTTGTTTAATTGCTTCTCATCCACATTTACTATTGAGGGTTCTACACGATGTTCTTTATAAACAAATTGATTAGCACGGCATGACAAAAATATAATACTGATAAGAATCAAATATTGCGACCTAATAAAGGACGGGTTCATAATCTAGGATTCGGTTTCTACCACCAGCGAAGTGTCCTTCAATTCCTCTGCTTCTTTTTTTAGATACCCATATGTAAAAGGTGCAAGCATGAGACCAATAAATGTTTTAGGGTAATTTGGCATGTCACCTATACCGATCTCATCACTGGGCTGCTGTCCTTTTGGCAAGTAAAAAGTACCAAATAATATGTCCCAAAATATAACATCGCCGCCGTAATTTGAGTTGCTTTCCTCAATTTTCTTTGAATGATGGTAACGGTGATTTTTCGGAGAAGAAAAAATATAATCAAAGGGCCCCAGAATTAAATCCATATTTGTATGCTGAAAACGTCCAATCGTCCTTCCAAGCAATCCCGTCACAAAAACAATTGCAACCGGAGCTTGTACAAATGCAAGTGGAATACCCCAAATAATGCTTGAGACCAAACCCTCCAGGGGGTGTGACCTTGTCCCATTAAACCAGTACAGTCTTTCTGACGAATGATGCACCGCGTGCCACCTCCACATAAATTCTGATTCGTGCATCCATCGATGATACCAATAGCGAAAGAAATCCTTAATAGATAATAGTAAAAAGACCTGGACAACGGCGGGTAGATAGGATGGCCAAAGACCCTGACCGATGGTGGGTGAAATTTCTTGTACAATAATCGCTACGGTGGCAAGTCGTATGGGTCTGTTTATGTAATCACCCCAGAATTTACCTCCAAAAAAAAGCATTATATCAATGCTCGCTTCTTCATCACCCAACCACTTCCGGCTAAATGGTATCAGCCGTTCAAGCGGAGCAAAAATGGCTCCCAGTATGACAAACATTACGATCGTCCCGACGAAACTTCGCACCGTAAATCCATTCTCTACCAGCTTAAACCCCACAATTAATGTGAGGATCATAAAGGCGGGATAAATCGTCACTTGCATTACTCTCCTGACAAAAGTCCCTTCCAGCTTATAGCTCAATGGATCCAATCGTTCCAGAAACCAATTAAATGGTCTTAGAATAACATTAAATCCAAACCACTCTAATGGCCAAAACAGCTTTTCCAGAAAAATATATACCTTTCTCCAAAAACCCCCAATGTTGCTCTTAGCAATTTCGTGTTGCTCTCGGTCTACTTTCATCCGGGTTAAGAATTTTATTCTAATTTAGAAATAATTTACTGCTTTATGAAAGGTAATCCCTTTGCTCCCCTGATTTTCTTGGTTGCAATAATCTCCGGCTGCTCTCAAAGTAGCGTCGACGATCAGAAACCAAATTTCTTGTTGATCATGTCAGACAATCACTACTACAGCCATCTGGGCTGCTACGGTGACCCGGTTGTCAATACCCCGGCGATAGATTCTATTGCCACAGAAGGAGTCCTTTTTACACATGCATTCTGCGGTGCTCCCTCATGTACACCTGCACGATCGGCCATGTTAGCCGGTCAGGAGATTTGGAGACTCGGTGAAGGAGCGAATTTGTGGAGTACACTGTCTGATACCATCCCGCTGTACACAGATCTCCTGGAGGAATCGGGCTATAGCGTAGGTCATGACAGGAAGGGATGGGGTCCAGGCAACTTCGAAGCCGGGGGCAGATCCAGAAATCCTGGAGGTTATACTTTTAGGGATTTCGGAGAGTTTCTAGGCCAAATCGATGATGAAAAGCCCTGGTGTTTTTGGCTTTCGTCGCGTAATCCACACAGACCTTTTGACCATGGTCAAGGGGTCTTAAGCGGCGTCGATACCAGTATGATTGAGGTACCGCCTTATCTCCCTTCTGTCCCGGAAGTAAAGTTGGATATTGCCGATTACTACGATGAGGTGCAAAAGTTTGATCGCGAGGTAAGTGAAGCCATAAGTATTCTCGAAAAGAGTGCAAACAAGGAAAACACGGTCATTATCATCTGCAGTGACAATGGTTGGATGATGCCCCGTGGACTGGCTAACCTCTACGACTTTGGAATGAGGATCCCACTCATCGTAAGTTATCCTAAAAAATTTCGTTCCGGAAGAAAGGTAAATGAGTTTGTGAGCTTAAATGATGTGGCTCCGACAATCCTTGAAATTGCAGGACTGGAGCCGCCATCCGACTTTACGACAACTTCACTCCTACCTTACCTGATCGATGACGAAAAAGAGCACGTGGGGCGTCCGTTTATTTGTTTCGGAAGGGAGAGGCATGCCTTGTGCAGAAAAGACGGTCTGGGTTATCCCGGAAGAGCGATACGGACCAAAAGATTTCTGTTTATTCAAAATTATTTTCCTGACCGGTGGCCTGCCGGAGATCCACCACTATATGGTGATATAGATCTGCATATGTTGCAGAACAAGAGCCCGGCAAAAGAATTTATGATGGCAAACCGGGAAGAAGGTGATGTAAAAATGTTATTTGAAAAAGCTTTTCTCAAAAGACCTGGTGAAGAATTGTATGATTTGGAAAAGGATCCGTATCAATTGCAAAATCTTGCGGAAGAGAAATCGTATGAAACCATTAAAATGAGTTTAAAAGAAGATCTCATTAAGTATTTAATTGCGACAAAAGATCCTCGGGCAACCGGACAGCCTGTAATGTGGGATAATCAGATGTACTACAAGGAAAGTGACTGGATTGGAAAACCCAGGAAAGAGGCACGAGTTATTTTTAATCTGAAGGAGGAATATTCCTACAGGTAGATCGGTCATGGACAGACTGACGATTGAAAACTAAAGACATGAAATATTTATTTTCAAACCAATAAAAGTTATCAACATGTATACTTTCAGTGTACACCAACCTGTCAACGTTATTTATGAGGCAACAAACTGATGACTGACGACTGAAAACTGCAAACTGAATACTATAACTCCTCAAGACATTCCCCTAGCAATTCCATAAAATCCTCCACGTCCTGTTTCTCAATGTAAGTCTGACCAATGACACATCTCAAAACATATTTCTGCTGCAATTTTGTATGCGAGATAAATGCTCTTCCACTGTCATTAATCCGGCTGAGCAGCAACTTATTTTTTTCATTTAATTCCTCATTGGAGCATTCCCGATTGCTGGGATTATATCGAAAACAACAAAAATTAAATTCCGGGGTTGTGACTAATTCCAGATGTGAGTTCTTTTTGATCCAATCCACCAGATATTTATTTAGCTTGATGTGATGTCGCAACCGGGCACGAAGTCCCTCCAAGCCATAACTCCTCATTACAAACCACAATTTAAGCGCTCGAAATCTGCGGCCCAGTTGAATTCCCCAATCCCGGTAATTTTTCACCTGCCCGGCGCTTCCTGTCTTCAAATATTCCGGCAATATCTCAAATGATCTAATCAATATCTGTGCGTCTTTCACATAATAAGCCGTACAGTCAAAGTTTGTAAACATCCATTTGTGCGGATTAAAAACAAAACTATCGGCATTTTTTACTCCGTCAATTAGCCAATCATACTCAGGCAAAAGTAGTGCGGTACCGGCATAGGCTGCATCTACATGACACCATACCCTATACTTTCTACATATCGATGCGACAGCTCTCAGTGGATCAACCGCCAAGGTTCCTGTTGTGCCCAGAGTAACTACGACAGCGCAGGGTTTTAAGTCATTTTCTATGTCCTCCTTTATCGCATTTTCCAATAAATTCGGCTGAATTCTGTTCTTCTTATCAACCTCAATCTTCACAACATTTTTACGACCGATTCCCGCAACACCGGCAGCTTTTTCAATGGAGGAATGAGTCTCTCGCGAACAGTAGATTCTCAGATTTTGAGGGGTGCCATAATCATTTGATTTAAAGTCCGTTGCCTTTTCCCGCGCTGTAATTAAGGCACATAAGGTAGCTGTCGAAGCAGTATCCTGAATCACTCCCTGCCATGTCCTGGGTAATCCCATTGCATTTTTGAGCCATCCCAAAACACATTCTTCCAGCTCTGCGGCAGCAGGTGATGTTTCCCACATCATACATTGAGCTCCAAGAGCAGCTGTGAGCATTTCCGCCAGTATGCTTTCTGTGCTACTATTTGCACTGAAATATGCGTGAAAATTCGGATGCTGCCAGTGCGTCATTCCAGGCACTATAATTTCTTCAAAATCTTTCATGATTTGAGAAATCGACTGCCCTCTCTGGGGCATTTTTTGGGGAATTTTCGATTTGATTTGCCCCGGAACAACTTTTGATTTAACGGGATGTTTTTTGATCTCCCTTAAGTAGTTGTCTATCCATGTGACTATTCTCCCGCTATCTTCTGCAAAGTGATTTCGGTCTAACACCTGAACTCTTTGAAGTATTAAAAATTAAAGTGCATCGATACGGTGGCCATCCTGGAGATCAATGCATCCCTCAAGTCTACCGGGAATAGGATCGTAATGCAAATATTCCTTCCCGATTTTTTCATCAGTAAAATAACCGAGAAGTAATAGGGATTTTATTTGTCGATAAAAATCAGGTTTATGCCCAGGACCGACATCGGATCCCCAAATATTGGCTCGTGCTGGTGGTGATTTCTTTTCCAGGTCTAATAACAAATTCCTTTTTTGATCCTCCTCACAGTCAATAAAGGAATCCTTGTAGCGCTCCTGACAAATTTGCTCCAACGTCGCCAGTCCCTCTACAAGAGCTCTTTTACCTTCATCGTCATAAAGGGCAGAAACCATTCGATCCACAAAACCAGCAAGTCCCAGATCAATGGCTCCTGGTGTTTCTGTCCTGGGCAAAATTGTCGAGGCGATGCTTCGCAATAGGTCTAATTCGCCAGCATTAAAGACCAATGAATCTCCCATTGTAGCGACATCACTTTTGCAGCTCTGAATAGTGAGTAACAATGCTGGTCCCGAAACTGAAATGCCCAGGCCCCCAATCAAGTTATATATAGCTTTTCTCCTGTGCACAGAATTCTAAATATTTCGTTTGTTTAATTCTTTCACGGCATAATCTACTGCTCGTGCTGTGAGAGCCATGTAAGTGATCGATGGATTTACGCAGGCCGCAGACGTCATACATGCACCATCTGTTACAAAGACATTTGGCACAGCATGCATTTGATTGAATTTATTGAGCACTGACGACCTGGGATCCCTTCCCATGCGCGCTGTGCCCATCTCATGAATCCCCTTGCCCATTCCTCCAATCTGATCGAAGGTAATTATATTCTTGACCCCGCAAACCTCGAGCATTTCAGCTGCGTCAGTTTGCATTTGCTCACGCATTTTCAGTTCGTTTTCACCAAAATCAGCATCAAAAACAATTGTAGGCAAACCCCATTGGTCCTTATTTTCGTAGTCCAGATACATTCTGTTATTATGGTCGGGAAGTACCTCACCAAAACCATTCATGTACATATTCCAGGAACCAGGTCTAAATAAATTGTCTTTAAATTCTGCACCGACCGACTGTTGATTGACCCCGGCACCCCAACCATCCCTGCCGGCACCTCCCTGGTATCCGTAGCCACGCAAAAAAGAATTTGTTTTCGTCTCCTTATTTATGTTTCTAAACTTCGGTATATAAAAACCTGTCGGCCTTCTTCCGTGATAATATTTGTCTCCAAATCCATCATAAGATCCCATCGCACCAACAAAGTAATGATGATCCATAATGTTGTGGCCCAATTCTCCACTGTCGTTTCCGAGTCCGTTTGGAAAGCGATCAGATTTGCTATTCAGGAGAATGGCAGTGCTGGACATTGCACCGGCATTGCAAAAAATTATTTCCGCAAAAAATTCCTGAACTTCCTTAGTGTTTTCGTCAACGATGCGGACTCCAGTCGCTTTACCCGATTGCTCATCGAATAGAATTTCGCTGACAATCGAATGGGGTCTCAATGTCATATTGCCAGTCTTCTCGGCTGCCGGCAACGTTACGGCAACACTGCTGAAATAGGCACCATATGGGCATCCGCGTGAGCATCTATTGCGATATTGGCACGGATTACGGCCATTAACGGGTTCTGTAATATGAGCCACTCTGCCAATGGTGAGATATCTTTCGGGATAAGTGGTGCGGATCTTTTCTCTCGCGTGAATTTCCAGACAATTCAACGGCATCGGTTTGAGAAACTCACCGTCAGGAAGGTGAGCAAGACCCAATTTCTCCCCACTTACTCCAACAAATCGCTCCACATGAGCATACCACGGGGCAATATCCCTGTAACGAATCGGCCAATCAACGGCAATACCTTCCCGCAGGTTTGCCTCAAAATCGAGGTCACTCCACCGGTAGCAATGTCGCCCCCAGATTAAAGACCTTCCACCCGTTTGATAACCTCGTATCCAATCAAACCTTCTCTTCTCCTGATATGGATGGTCTACATCGTCCACAAAAAAATGTGCATCATCTTCGGCAACAAATCCAGTGCGCCGCTGCTTTTCTTGTCTGGCTTGTTGCCCGGTCGTCTGAGCACCCCGATAATCGTAATCCCATGGATCTTTATTAGCGGTCGGATAATCACCGTGACGCACAGATCTTCCACGCTCGAGTACAAGGGTCTTAAGTCCCTTCTCACAAAGCTCCTTGGCGGCCCAACCACCACTCATGCCCGATCCAATAACGATTGCTTCATACGTCCTATCCTCCTGCATTCCTCCGATTTATTTTGCTCCTTTTTGTTTTAACGGGCTGATCCAGATGACTTTAAATGTAGTGAATTATTCGTCAAAGGAAAATGATCCGGGATTATATCGACCCGCCTTCTTGCAGTGTGTTTGGGAAAAAGACTGAGTCAACCGGCTCTTCCCAAAAGGCTCAAGAATCAGCTCATCTGTAAACTGACTCTCAATGTCGGATCGCTCCAGAGGTTTTGCCCGCCTCTAAAAATATCAATATTGCACTGTACCTCAATCAAGGGATATTTTTGGTGATTTCGAAGGTGACGCTTCTTACCCGCCCAACCTGGTGAGTCGTTGGCTTACAACATTATTGCACCCAATTCAGAAATGTTTGATATCTTAATGTGCTTTCTATGAAAAAGGATCTGCCATGAGAAGCCCATACGTGTATTATTGCACTATTATCTGTCTTGGTTTGTTGACGTCATGTGCGTCAATAAACAATCCACGCGAAAAAAAGATTGTACAGGAGTTGGGTTCGATAGCTGTCTTACCCGTGGAGGTTGTACACCTCGGTCGTCTACACGAGGTGAGGAAAGATGTGGAAGATCAATCTCTTGGTATAGAGCGGGAGGGCTTTATCCTGCAAAGAGATCTGTACCGGTATTTCTTACGGGAAATGAAAGCAAACGATGTATCGAGAACCTTTCTATTGGATCTTGACGAAACAAATAAGCGACTTGTGGAGCTGGAAGAGATAAGCGAAGAAAAAATCGAGCTCAGTGTCCAGGAAATCTGTGACTGGCTCGGCGTACAGGGAATCATCACTGGTAGCATAGACCAGCTGGCACCCGGTAATGCGCTCCTGGCAGGATTAATCAATGGTCAATTAAATATAGACAGCAACGTAAAAATTAATTTCTCCTTGCGGAATCAATACGGTCATATCTATTGGAGATATATGGATGACCGGCCAACCAACAAGGATAATGTATACCAGACTTCGAAAGATTTACTGAAACAGGCGAGCCGGGTGTTCTTTGATCTGTATGCCAAGGAGAAAAGTAAGGACGAGAAAAAACAGAAAAAAAAGCGGGTTAAACTGGGCTCACAATGACGAGCCAGTGTGCTCCTGATGGGCACTCCATCTGAAGTTCCCGATCCACTGCCCTCTCCATGGTTTCCCTGGATTCTCCTGACAATATATTAGTCCAAACAAATCGATACACTCCGGAGTCTTTTATCTGAAATCTTACGACGCCACCCTGTGGAAAATAAAACAGATATCGACCATCATCAAAAGCTCTCCCGTAGACTTCACCCTCCTTTCTATTCTGATAATTTTCCATCGCTATCGGATACCCCTTAAAAAAATCAAGTTGATTTGTTACTTTTCTCACAGAAGAAATCACATTCTGGGCAATATGATTTAATCCCTGCCCGGAAGAAGGTCTGTGAAACCTCGCGCTGGCACAACCCATCAACACGTTTCGACAAAAAGATTCAATTGCATTTTGAGTTGTCTGATGACGTCCGCCGTCATTGCCATATATTTTGACATTATTTACCGGCCTTAAAAAATCCATTTTCTTCAGATACTCGATTTGCTTAATTCCATTGATCCAATGTGCATCTCCCCCCTGATGATTGTTTTGCGAAATGTCTACAAAGGAGAAAATATCCGGGTGATCGAAAGTCTCGAAATGCATGGGATGTGAAAGATCGTGGGGATCCCACATTTCGGTAGTCTCCACTGTCTTACCCTCCAATTTTGCAACCTTGCGAATATAGTTTGCCCAAAATCGACCCCAATCTGTTGTCACCGAAGTTTCGTTATCCATGCAATAAATGACATGGTCATGCTTCAATGTGTATGACAATAATTTATCTACAAACCTTTTTTGGTACCAGAGCACCGGGGCAATATTCATCTGTGACGGCACAGATCTAAAAAAATTATTTTCCGTATAAATAGGATGCGTCCCTATTGAATCGGATAATTTACTGCGCTGTGAATTATAATTGCTGTTATTCTTTGGATTGAAAGGATTGCGGCCCCAGGGCTCACGATAAAAATCAAAGGTTGCCCAAATCTCCAGCTGAACCACAATGTCCCTTTCTTCCGTTTTTTTCAAAAATGCAGAAAACCTACTCCAGTAGTTACTATTAAACTTTCTTAAATCATACTGTCCATTAGGAACCTGATGAAATGGCCACTCATTGCTTTCATCGCGGCTAGACATCGTGTTTCTCACATAATTTCCTCCTACACTTTTTAGTAAATCCAGATGATCAGTCAGGGAGTCAATCTGAAAAAGATTATCCTCTTTTGATCCACCCAGGAGCAACACCTCTTCCCCATTATACTGCCAATATTGCGGATGTAAAGTGCTCCTTCTTATTCCACTCTTTTCCTGTGTATGGCCAACACCCAATACAAACAGAAGGACAAATGCTGGAAAGATCTTTATCATCAATGTCAGTTTTTTACAGAATAACCCGGTAAAGGCATTAGCTTATCAGCATCCTCCAAAATTAAAATCCAGTCAAATCCCCTGCCCTGGGTAGGTGGGGAATAGGTCTGAATCGACTGTGTATTTCCCGTGTGTACATGATGTGAAATTCCATAGCGTGGATCGAACCAGATCTCTTTTATTTTCCTTGCTTTTACAACCGATTTGTCAATGGTAAATGATGCTCCCCTGGGAGAGTAAAATATCGCGAACGATCCATCCTCAGCACGTGCTCCTCTTATTTTTCCTCCCGGAGTGGCTGATTCGCTCAATATCATGCTTTGATCGGGAATCAACTTGTGGAAGGGCCGGGAAGCAAAAAGCGCTTTAAGGTGACTCATTTGAAATGCCCCCGGATGATCCAATGCCACAAACCACGGTATCGAAGCTCTGATGACCGGTTGTCGACCCGGAGCATACATCTGCCAAATGCTATTATGGCCATAGGTATGCCCACAAGCACCCGCTAAAACTGACCAATAGGCTGCTTGACGTACATCATAGTCATCAAAAATATCTTGGCGGTTAGCTCCTGACCAGTAAAAGCCCACATTAATGTTTTCGTATCTCGGCTCCCCATCTAGCGTGGGCTTTGGAGGAGTAAGATTGTAGTCATACTCGGCAAAAAGTCCATTGTCATGATCACGGCTCGCATGTGAGGATTGGAACATGTTAAAATCCAGCCATTCGGACTCGTGAAAATAATCTGAGGATCGACCAGGACCTCTGGGGTGAAACGTGATCAAATGATTTCCACCGTCTCCTTCCTTAAGTCCCTGTGCCATCGCTTCGATTATCTCCCTTTCCTCATCATTATTTATGTTTTCATCGCCACCTAAAATCCAAATAACAGACATCTCCCTATATCGATGACCAAGAAATTTTCCAAACGACTGGGCACTAGAATTCGAAAATATTTTTTGGTCTCCATTGACCGTGCTCCAGTAGCTGCCCCAGGTGGGCAGAATTCCCATGACCAATCCCAGGGAAGATGCTTCGACGACTATGGAGTCAATGTGTGCAAAATACTTTTCATTGGGTCGGCTCAAATCTCCGTCAATAAAAGGGAGATCTCCGGATGCATTTGGCTCGGAAAGGCCACCCAGCTGCGCCAGGACCACAGCCTGAATTACGGTAAATCCCTTGTCTGATCTGTTTTTAAGGTAATGACTTGCTTCTTTTATCGATAGACGGTGAAATAATTCCCATGCGGTATCACCCAAATAAAAAAAAGGACTACCATCAGCCTTCTCCAAATATCTTCCATTATCACTCACAGATAGAAACTGACCAAAGGCGATATTGTCAAAAAACGCACAAATGACGACAAATAAAAAATACCTCAATTACTTAATTTTAGTTCTCAAAAATAAATGCCAAATTAAGAGCATCTCTCACTCTACCCTCGTCGAGAAACGATCTGATTTTCTCGTGAAGCTGATCATAGGTATCCTGCTCGCCGGCAGAATGTGATAATATTTCGATAATTTCTTTATCATTTTTAAGAAGAAAAATATCCTCAGGATCCGGCGCTGAAATTTGACAACCCAGCATCGCTTTTTCATTTGCAGAAAGTACTTTTGATCGCCGTACATGCAATGGCAAACTGTCAACACCGATCGCAAGATCTCGTGACGGCTTTGTGACTTCAAACATAGCCGTGAGATTGGCCCTTGAATACCAATTTCCTCCCATCCGTCCTACCAGGTCCAATTTTTGACAATCCAATCTGCCCTCGCTATCCAGGTATCGCTCCTGCACATGCATACAGACGATGTCACAAATGACGAGATTTCCTGAAGCTCCCTCACCGCCTAGCGAGACGACATCTCTCACCGTACATTCGAAAGAAACCGGTGCTTCCATCACAAAGGGTACATCAATCTCACTGGAGGATGCCATTGTAAAGCCGGCCTTGATGTATTCATTTACACCTCTCAGGTACTCGTTGCTGCTAAGATTCATTTGGTGTACAATCTCATGATTTACCAGACTGATACACACTTCCTTGTGTTCCAACACATTTGAATGCGTATCCTTCATACTGCCATCTCTGCCGCGCAATGCAGGCGAAAATATGGCTACCGGTGGATTGGTACTAAAAAGATTAAAAAAACTGAAGGGGCTTAGATTTATATTTCCCTCACGATCCTGGCTGGTCACCAGGGCAATGGGTCTGGGGCCAACTGCCGATAGTAAAAAATGATGCCGCCTCTGCGTAGTCAGATCTTTCATCAAAATGGAGCGAAACGTCATATGAGCTGGGAAGTTGCCAGGGTAGCGAATATACTACTTCGAAAAAACTTCTGTGCATATTGGATCAATCTAAAATCTGGCGACAAAAAAAGACCCAATGAAGCCGGGAGGCGATATCTTTGTCATTTGACTCGAAGATTTAGTTTCATGGACATAATCGATATCAGGCGCAAAAAAGATTGGGCAGTGCTCACACTAAACCGGGGAAAAGTTAATGCAATAAATCATACCATGGTGCTCAGCCTAAGAGAAACGTTAAAAGCTCTTAAGCAAGATGATGCAGTAAGGGGATTGATCCTTACGGGTCGAACCCACTACTTTAGTGCGGGGTTAGATCTTGTGGAACTCAGCCGGTACGACCGGCATCAAGTGGCATCGTTTTGGAAAGACTTTCTCTCAATGGCCCACGAATTGGTTTCTTTTGATAAACCTGTAATTGCTGCCATATCTGGTCATAGTCCGGCAGGAGGAACAGTCATTGCGCTCACCTGTGACTACAGATTTATGGCAAGGGGCGAAAAATATGTGATCGGTCTAAATGAGGTCGCCGTTGGCATTCCTGTTCCCGACAGTATTTTTCACCTTTATAGCTCCTGCTTGGGTGACCGGGTTGCACATCAATCATTACTTGAGGGTCGTTTGTTTAATCCGCAAGAAGCACGGGATGTCGGGCTTGTAGATCAGATTGTGGATGGAGACCGACTCCTTAAGGCTTCAGAGAAGAAACTAAATAAACTGTTGGAAGCAAGTGATTATGTACTGAGAGAAAGCAAGAGATCAATGAGGAAATCTTTGCTGAAAAAAGTCACACTTCCAAATCAGGAGGAGATCGATCGACGTGTTGCACATTGGTTTTCAGATGAATTTCAGGGAGCGATTAAAAATTTCTTAAGTACGATTGGTAAGCAACGTCGATCGTAAAAATTCCTGCTTTCGGGATTGTCAAAAAAAATACCTCCCTTATTCTTTCAGGGAATCGGGTTTCAGGGTGAGATACTTTACCTGGGTTTCATCACCTAGGGTAAGCATTATTTTGTAGAGCCCCTGACCTGCTTTTATGAGCCCTAGCGAATCTGCCAGTGGTATTTTTAAAAATCCATCCTTCAGGGCTTGCACTATTTTTCTCTTTTCCCTGATGTCATTTGAATCCCTAAATCTTGTGACTTGCCTTCGGAGCGTATTGGAAGAATTGGTTTTCAAATATTGGTCAAAGGTGGTATTTATATTCTTCAATTCTTCTTCACTATACTCATGGATATCAAAAAGTCTGTTCCACCTAAATAAATTAATTCCTGGTTTAGCTCTTATCAACGAATCCAGGCTTCCTTGCTGGCCGATAATTTCCAATTGAAAATTGGTGTCTTTTTGAATACCGCAGTAAAATGCTACGAATGCATCTACATCAAATTCGGCTCTGGGTAAAGAAGATACTGGTCGTATCTCTGCTGGATTATCGCCACCAAACCAGAAGTGTCCCCTCTGCCCTCCCCTACTTTTGTTCTTCCAAAGCACGGCTGGTTCTTGCTCAAAAAGATAAAATGGCTTATTAATTACATCTCGTGACATCTGCTGAAGAGGCCACAGATGATCAAGTATCCATATGCTACGGCCATGGGTACCCACTACCAGCTCGTGATCCCTGGGATGAATAACCATGTCGTAGACTGAGACAGTCGGAAAGCCGTTTTTGATTCTTTGCCAATTCTGACCCCGGTTTAAACTCATCCATATTCCGGTCTCTGTACCTATAAAAAGCAAATTTTCATTTTCAATATCTTCACGTATCACTCTGACTACTTCATTCTCCGGAAGATTGGTAGCAATATCTGTCCAATGCTGCCCATAGTCGTCAGTCATAAAAACAAAAGGTTTGAATAAATCACTGCGATGACTATCCAGTGTCAGGTATGCCCTGTTGGGATGAAAGTGTGAAGCCTCCAATCGGCTCACCCAAATTTCTGGTGCTCCCTGGGGATTTATCTTACTCCATTTTCTACCAGCATTCTGAGTCAGGTGAACCTGTCCGTCATCTGTGCCTGCCCATATAATTGATTCATCGACAGGTGATACGGATAGTGATGTTACGCTGCAATGGGTTTCCGCTCCAGTGTTGTCAGGGGTAATGCCTCCACTCTTTCCAAACAATATCTTGATTGAGTCACTTGTCGAGAGATCCGGACTTATAATCTTCCATGATTTTCCATGATTATCTGATCTAAAAATGTGGTTCCCAGCCGCGAAAAGTGTGTTAGACCGGTGAGAAGACATTACCAAAGGTGCAGACCAATTAAATCGAAACGGTCGTGTTTCCAATGCTGAACTATCCAAATACTCGAATAGATTTTCGATGTTATTTACCCTAGGACTGATTGCCTCCCGGAAATATGTCCTTATATCGTAAGTGAAAAAAGATCCATTTTCAGCCGACGTATAGAGTACAGATGGATCACTGGGATCCGAAGCACTGTATTGGCCATCTCCCCAATGGAGCTTCCAATTTGAGTCATTCAGTACACCCCTGATATCTCTGCTAAATGAGCTGATCCCATAAAACCCGTTATCCTGCAAACCTCCAAATACACGATACGGATTACTATGATCTACAGATATGCGATAGAATTGACCTATCGGCAAATTATCAAACAACTGAAAATGATCGCCGTGATCATGGGTAATAGACATTCCCTTGTCTGCACCCAAATAATAACGGTCCTGATAATTGGGATCAAGCCACATCGCATGAAAATCTCCGTGTACTTCCTGATCCTCATTGCCGTTATGAAATGTTTTACCACCATCGTCCGAAACCATAAATGAGGTGGTTAAAAGATAGACACGCTGGTCGTTTAGAGGATTGATCCTGATTTGGCTATAGTAAAAGGGTCGATTATTATACGTATTGATATAGCTCCAGGTCTCACCGGCATTTTCTGAACGATAGACTCCCGAACCGGGGATGTCCAGATCATCTGTTTTTTCAGCCTCCACGAGAGCCATGATAACATTGGGATCAGATTTGTAAATCGCCAGTCCAATTCTTCCAGTGGGACCTTGCGGCAGCCCCTGAGTAAGTTGCACCCACGTTTCTCCTCCATCTTCAGATTTAAAAATGCCTCCATTTTCATTTCCCGAGGTAAATGTCCACGGTTTTCTCATCCTGTAATACATGGCCATGTACATGATCCGGGGATTGTCTGGATGAATAACCAGGTCCGTACAACCCAAAGTAGGATCCTCAGGTAATCCGATTGTTTTCTTTTCCCAGGAATTACCCTTGTCCGCACTTATAAAAAACCCACGATCACCGGAAAGCCCCCAAAGATGACCTGTGGCGCATACACACACTTTATCACTGTTCACCGGATCGATCACAACCCTGCTGATATGATGCGTATTTTGCAGTCCCTTATTCACAAAATTCTTACCTCCATCTTCAGATAAGAAGACACCGTCGCCCCACGAAACACTATTTCGGTTATTTGCTTCACCGGTGCCGACCCAAATTGTATTAGGATTGCTTTGATCGATTGCGATGTCCCCTATACTAGCCGTCGAATAGCGATCGAAAATCGGCGTCCATGTAGTGCCGGCATTAGACGAGTGCCACACTCCCCCTGAGCCGGTGGCAATCCAGACCCTGGTGAAATCATTATTCAATGCTTCCACATCAATAATTCGTCCTCCCTGATTCGCAGGTCCTATATTGCGCCATAGAAAAAACTCTTGATTTATTGGCTGTGCATTCAGCAACCACATCTGGGAAAGGGAGATCAAAAAGCAGCTGATCGTTTTACCCAAGCGTTCAAACAGATAATACATAGCTCTACTATTCCTTTTAAAAAGTTACGAGATTAAGTCGAGAGTTTAGGAATGATACTACTAATTTAAAAAATGGCTCTTATGAAAAATCAGCTTTACCTTTTACTCACCCTATTACTCACTTCAGGTTCAGCACTGTTTGCTCAGAAAACAGTATCGGGCACTATCACGACCGCCGAGGGAGATCCCTTGATTGGGGTAAATATCCTGATCCAGGGCAGTACCGAAGGAACCGTCACTGATCTGGATGGAAAATACACATTAGATGTTGACTCTGACAACGCTGTATTATTGATCAGTTATACGGGATTTCAGACTACGACAGTTCCTGTTGGTTCTCAAACAGTGATTGATGTGGTGTTACAAACTGACACACAAATACTGGAGGAAGTGGTCGTCAGCGCTTTGGGATTTACACAAAACAAGGATGAGTTGGGCTCTACTGCCTCGATCATCAATACTCAGGATATGGCCAGATCCGGTGAAACTACGCTCCTCAATTCCCTTGGAGCCAAAGCCTCCAATGTCCAGATATCGAGGTCAAACGGTGATCCTGGTGCGGGTTCGACCATTCGAATCCGGGGAGCAAACAGTATTTCGGGCTCGTCTAATCCCTTAGTGATTTTGGATGGGATCCCGATCAGTAATAATGCTCAGTATAGTGGTGGTAACGAAGGACGAGATGGAGGAGTATCACAACAATCGCGACTCAATGATTTGAATCCCAACGATATAGAATCCATTCAAGTTCTGAAAGGAGCATCCGCGGCAGCACTGTGGGGATCTAGGGCCGCGAATGGTGTCCTTGTAATCACCACCAAAAGCGGTAAGGCTGGCAAAGGTCAGATTAGTTACAAAAACACCATTTCATTTGACCAGGTACACGAAAGATATCCACTGCAAAGTACCTGGGGACAAGGTAGAAACGGTAGTTACAGCCCTACAAGAGCAGAGGCTTGGGGTGATTACATCCCCGATCGCTCAGGGGCAGGTGATGTTTTTGATCAAGGTGGCCAATTTTTTGAGGCGGAAGATGGTACACGATACTATCCTGTCGAAACGAAAAATAGTCAAGAAACTTTTGTAGACGAAAACTGGGATGCTGCTTTTCAAACCGGTGGATTTATGCAGCATGATTTATCATTCAGTGGTGGAAATGAGAACAGCAATTACTTCCTCAGTCTGGGTCGTCTGGATCAAGAAGGAATAATCAAAAACAGTGATTATGAGAGGACGAACATCCGGTTGAACAATAAATTTTTTGTTTCTGATTGGTTGAATCTGTCATCAAAAGCTTCATTTTCCAATAGTAAATCAAATCGAATTCAACAGAGCTCGAATACTGCCGGATTACTCCTGGGCCTTTTGAGAACTCCACCTGATTTTGACAATAGAGACTACAAAGGCACGTATTTTAACTCTGATGGATTAGGAATCGAAAAAAGACATCGGTCTTACAGACGATATCTGGGAAATAATGTAAACCCCACCTACAATAATCCCCTGTGGACAATAAATGAACAGGAGTCCAGCACGAAGGTAAACCGGTATATATTTTCAGCGGAAGCCAATATTATTCCGCTGAGCTGGTTGCAGGTTACACTTAGAGGTGGTGTAGACGGCTATGATGACCGCCGGGTGTATTTTTATCCTGTGGGATCCGCCTCACATACGACCGGTGAGCTTTCGGAAGACCAGTTGGCCCGTCTCGAATCGAATTTTGATGCAATCGGGCGTGGTAATTTCCAGTTGAATTCGGATATATCATTGACTGCAACAGTGGGCTGGAACATTAATGATCGCCGATTGCGCAGAAATAGCCAAGAACTCATCGGGTTCCTGGTAAACACTGACAAACAAACTTCTGATTTAAATACTGCGGCAGAAGCCACGAACATTTCAAACTCAAAAACAAATATTCGTTCGAACAGGGGATACGGCGTACTGGCCTTTGACATCCTCGACCAAATCTTTGTGCAGGTATCTGGAGCCCTTGAGGCATCATCTACTGTCAAGGGTCAATTTTTCTACCCCGCTGCAGAAGTCGCCTATCAATTTATCCAACCGGGTGGTTTGCCAACCGGGAAATTGAGTTTTGGCAAATTGAGAGCAAGCTGGGGAAAAGTGGGTATTCAAGCTCCTGCTCATTCATGGGAGACTTTAGCTGAAGGAGGCTTCACTTATAGTACCTATTCCGATCCGTTGGATATCGGATTATTCGGAGGTGGTTTCCGCCTGGACGATGATCGGGGTAATCCGGACCTCGAGCCCGAAATAAAAACTGAATGGGAAATCGGAACCGATTTACGATTCTTTAATGATCGACTGAGCCTGGGAATGACATATTACCAAAATAATATCGAGGGAATGATTATCCCTGTTGATCTCACTCCATCTTCTGGATATGATACACAGATCCTGAATGCTGCAGAAATGGAAAACAAAGGATTTGAACTAGAACTCGATTACGATATTCTTGACAAGAAAGATCTAAATTTTGGAATGTGGCTGAATTGGGCTACGAATAAAAACGAAGTGCTCGATCTGGAAGGAACTGAAACTATTAACCTCACCTCGGGAGCTTCAGTTAGTTCGAGAGCTATAGTGGGAAAACCTTTGGGTGTGCTTTTTGGCACCAGCAGCCAGATGGACGCAAGTGGAAAACTGATTTTGGATGACAATGGATTTCCGCAACTGACTTCAAGCCCAGTTGTATTGGGAGATCCAAATCCGGACTGGAGGGGAGGCCTGGGACTCAGGGTTTCCTTCAAGAATTTATTTGCAAATGCTCTAATCGAACACAGTCAAGGAGGTGACTTTTCTCCACGAACTTTATGGGTCTTACGAAGGTTTGGAACGACACAGGAAACTGCAAATCGGATAACATTATCGCAAAACCTCACCAACTTTGCTGGAGATGAAATCACCGCTGGCACAACTGTCAGGGGAAACATTGAGGACTTTGGTGGTGGACCAGTGCTACTTGACGAGACCTGGTACCGCACAGGTATTGGTGGTGGATTTGGTGATAATCAAGCCTACAATTTCTCAATTTACGACGCTACATTTACCAGATTTAAGGAGTTGACTATTGGGTATAACTTTAGGTCTTCTGGTCTAAGGGAGAAGGCCGGGATAGAAGGGATTCAGTTATCTGCGACAGGCAGAAATCTCTTCCTTATAGACGATATTCCCGGTGTTGATCCCGAAATAAATCAGTATGGCGTAAGTAATGGATTTGGCCTGGATTATTTTACTAACCCCAGCACAAGATCCTTTTTATTTTCTCTAGGAATCACCTTTTAAATTGATTTAGAAATGAAAAATCTCATAAAAATATTTATAGCAGTTTTCCTTTTATTTTCTTCCTGCACTGAGCTTGTGGAAGACATTAATGTCAATCCAAATAAAATTGCCTTTCAAGAAGCGGAACCCGTCTTGTTCCTCACCGGTGCACTATTGGCAAATAGCTCGATGTCTGTCGGTCATCTTAATCGAATTGCAGGTATGTGGACAGGGCAACTCATCGGATACTCATCACTCTACTCAAACATTTATGGTTACAATATTTCTGCTGCCGAAACAGATGGAACATGGAATAGGCAGTATATTGGAATTATCCCCAACACCCGGTATATCGTATCGCAGGCCAGCAATGACAACTTACTTAAAGGAATTTCAAAAGTCACTGAAGGTATGGGAATGACATTGATTGCGTCACTTTTCGGTGATGTGCCCTATTCTCAGGTATTTAATAACGAAATTGCCGATCCGGTCTTTGACTCTCAGGTTTCAGTCCTCAATGCCGCTCTGAAACTACTCGATGAGGGAATTGCAGATTTAAATAGTGCCTCTTCCAGGTCATTAAGTCAGGACATCTACTTTGAAGGTGATGCAGATAAATGGGTCGCAGCAGCTCAAACAATTAAATCTCGCATTTACATGTATTTCAAGGACTACCCCGCTGCCTATAGTGCAGCTCAACTGGGGATATCTTCTAAAGATGGTAGTCTCATGCACATACCTAGAGGTAGCAGTTCGACAGATGATGGAGATAAAAACTTGTTTTACGAAATCGTGGCTGGCTCACGCGCTGGTGATATTGGTTCGCGAGGAAGTTTTCTTATGAATCTTTTAGATGAATCCAATGAAAACTATCGAGGCAACTCAAAAACAAATGAAGCTGCTCGATTTGCTTACTATACTATGGACGAAAATGTTGCGGGGAATAATCTGGGCGTAATTAATCAATTTGAACCACAACCTATTGTCACATTTCAGGAAAATCATCTGACACTGGCCGAGGCGGGAGCACGGACCAGTGGATTTGAAGCAGGCTTACAACATCTAAACGAATTTAGAGAATGGCTCAATCAAGGTAATGGGATAAATAGTAATTTTCAGGATAGCTCCTTCGTTTATGAGGCATACGACGCCGCTGATTTCGAAGCTGGTGGAATTGAAAACCCCGATGGACTTGATCCCACAACTGCTCTTCTTAGGGAGATCGTTGAAGAACGCTATGTTTCAGGTTTCATGTCCTTTATGCCGTTTGACGATGCCCGCAGATTGAGAAGCCAGGATGCCGAAATCGCCGTACCCATTCCACTAAATGTCACTTCAGCAACCGAACAGCCTGAAAGGTTTCCGTACTCTGTAGATGAGATAAACACAAATTCCAACGCGCCACCAGAACCGGGTATTTTTGTGAAGACAGAAGTAAACCAGTAAGTGAAAAATGGCAATCGAAAAAAAAGGTCAGCTCATCAGTTGGCCTTTTTTTATTCTCTATATGGATAGTGTTGGATTGCACTATCGTGATAAGAGATGCCCGTGATATTGCTAGCTTCTCTGCCTGGATAATACAATCCAAAGGACCTCCGTACTAACTCCGAAATCCCACCACTTCCTGAGACTGCTGTGTCCGCAATCGCACACCAACCGACCGCTAGCGCACAGGCAATTGATATTAATAAGAACGTAAATAGCTGTAATTCAGAATGATACAGGTTTGGCACAAGCATTTCAAAGACAATATTGACTGTTCGATGCTTTTTTTGAGTTTCACTTGCTCTACAATCCGAGATTCTTTCTCAGCAATTTTGACATCGGATAGAACAATGTTTATTTTGGAGAAAAAGAGATAAATGAATTCATAAAAATTAAAATGACTGTCAATAATAAATAACAATTAAAAGAAACCATGTTTTATAGTTATCTGAAATACGCCTGGCGAAATATTATTAAAAATAAATCGGGTTCGATTTTAAATGTGGTAGGACTTACGATAGCTATCACTTCATTTCTCCTGATCTTTCAATACGTTTCTTTTGAAAAAAAGTATGACGATTTTCACTCCAATATAGATCGATTGTACAGGGTAAATATTGGGATGACAAACTCCCAGTCTTCTGAATTAGAATTTAGGGCAACAAATCATCCGGCTACGGGAATATATCTACTTCAAGATATCCCTGCAGTAGAGTCAATGACGAGAATGGTTGATGTGGCATTACTTAATGGGTCATCAGTCTTAAGCTTTAATTCTGGTGGAATAAAAAAATCCTTTTACGAAAAAAATATGTTCTATGCTGATTCGTCTTTTTTCACAATATTCGGATTTAAACTACTACAGGGAGATCCCGCTACCGTTCTTACTGATCAAAATAGCATAGTCTTAAGTCAGAGTACCTCCAAAAAATTCTTTGGAGAAGCCAATCCTATGGGCCAAACCATGAGTTTCAATGAATACGCTAAATACACAGTCGCAGGAATAATGGAAGATTCACCAAGCAACTCCCACATTAAGGTGAATGCGCTTTTATCTGCCAGCGGCTTCTCGGAAGGCTTGAATAATACCTGGATTTGGCCCGAATTCTATACCTATTTAAAACTTGCACCGGATGCCAATACTGAACAACTTGCGAGGGAGCTAGACTCGTTTGTGGAAAGATATTTGGGTGATATAATGGAGCAATTCGGAATCGAAGAAAAAATGACCCTGCAACCGGTTCGAGAAATTCATCTAAGTGGAAATCTATCCAAAGAGTTGAAGGCAAATAACAATAAGAAAACCATCAATTTTATCTTGTTGATCGGCATTATGATTCTGGTTGTAGCCTGGATCAACTATATAAATTTGTCAATATCTAAATCCATTGACCGGCAAAAGGAAATCGGTGTAAAGAAAGTAATCGGAGCGAGCAAAAAAAACATAATTATTCAATTCCTTTTTGAAGGAGCAATAATAAATACTCTTGCTATTGTGCTGGCAATATGCATTCTGACAATGGCCAGGCCCTACCTCGTTGGCTTCACAAACATTCCAGCATTTCATGAAAATTGGTTGGCACTTAGTCTAACTGAGGGTCGGGACCTTGTCAAATTTCTAGGCATATTGCTCGTCGGGACGTTGCTGACAGCCTTTTATCCAGCCACAAAATTGGCCAGTTTTAAGCCGATTGAGACTATACAAAGTCAAGGACCCCAAAGAAGTAAGGCATTTTCGCTGCAGAATATTCTCGTAGTATCTCAATTTGTGATCGGACTACTAATGATCTCCGGAACAATGATCGTCTTTAAACAACTGAAATTTATGCAGTCTCAAGAGCTTGGATTTCAAATGGAGGAACGCCTGGTATTAAAAGCCCCTACAATAAAAGATTCGACTTACGACCATAAAATCAAACAGCTTAGGGATCGCCTTGTACAAAATGCCACCATAGAATATTTTACAAAGTCATCCGATATTCCCGGACACCTTATACAGAACAACAACTCTGTAAGGAGAATAGATCAAAATGAAGCCGAATCAATATTTGCTACCTATCTCGCTGTAGATCCCCTTTTTGTACCGACATATGACCTAAAAATACTAGCGGGAAGGAATTTTAGAAATGATGATTCTTCAGATCAGAATTCTGTGATTCTCAATGAAAAAGCCTTGGAGATGCTAGGGATTATCCAACCCGATAAAATGATAGGGCAAAATATTAGATTAAAACAAAACCAGAGATGGGTAGTCAACAAAATAGTCGGAGTGATTAAAGATTTTAAACACAGATCGCTCCAGTTTCCCACAGAGCCCTTTATCCTGTTTAACAGGGAGACTGTCCCATATGACTTTATCACTTTAGGTGTGCACACCAGTGATATGAGACATACCATCAGCAATATACAAGCAATATTTTCGGAAATTTTTCCAAAAAACCCATTCGAATTTTTCTTCCTGGACGACTATTTTCAAAGTCAATATGAGACTCAACAGCAGCTGGGTGTGATCGTGGGATTGTTCACTGTACTTGCAATTCTTGTGGCTTGCCTCGGATTAATCGGGTTAGTCGCACATATGGTCGTAAGAAGAGCCAAAGAAGCAGGCATAAGAAAAGTATTGGGAGCAACTGCCAGTCAGATCTTGACACTCTTCACGAAGCGATTTGTAACCCTCATTACAATCGCCTCTTTTATAGCAATTCCTGTATCGTATTTGGCAGCGCAACACTGGCTCCAGAACTTTGCATTTTACATGCCCCTGGCACCCGAACAATTCGTTCTTCCGGTTTTTATCCTTCTAGTCCTATCCACCGGGGTTATACTCTGGCAGGCCTCACGTGTCATCTGGATCAATCCATCTGATATACTACGTGACGAATAAATTTGAAATCATATGATAGAAATCGAACCTGATAAAACACCGGCGATTTATTTATGCAACCCCGTAAAATGACTCGATAAATCATGCAACCTTGAGCAAAAATTAGAGTCCTTATTTGAGGCTTAATGAATAAAAAAACACTTTCAGTATGAAAACCTGCTTTCTCTTAGTCCAATTCCTTCTAATCTATCACTTTCTATCAGCAAATAATGGCACAATTACTTACGCGTACCCGATGTCCTCAATTACAGTCGATGGGGATCTATCAGACTGGCCCAATGACCTAATTGTTTACGAGATCAATCAGTTTGCTTTCGGATCACCACTCTCAGAAAATGATCTGGAAGCATCCTTCCGAGTCGGATATAATCAGTCAGTTGGAAAACTTTTTTTAGCCGTCGAAGTGACCGATGACTCGTTTGTGGGAGACACGACTCCTCAGGCAGAATGGAACACCCACGACATCCATAACTTTTATATTGATCTTATCCATGACCAGCGGGGCAGTGGTGCAATTTCTCACCTGATCAGTCCCGATTATCGTCGAATAGCAGAAAACAGGCCAAATGATTCCTGGGATCCACAGGTATGGAATGCTGATTGGAGCCCGGTATCTGTTGAAATAAAAAGGAGGGACAATTCGATCACATATGAATGGAGCTATGAGCTCGGTGATGCCCTTAAGCCGGGAAGATCCATCGGCTTTGACTATGAGGTGATCGACAAAGATCATGACGATGAGGGATCCCCATCCGTGATTACCTGGAGTCCTGGCGCAGGAAAAAGTTTTCATACTGGAAATGTTGGTGATCTTATTCTCGTCCCTGAAAAAAATGCCCTTTATAACCTGACTGGCCAGATAAAATGGGCGGGAGAAGATACATTGCAAATTCCTCGCCGCTGTAAGATTCAATCCCAGGATAAAAACGATCTCTGGCTAATTCTCAACCTGGACAGCACCGGAAACTATCGCGTTGACATCCCGGCAGGTCGGTATAAATTATCAATGCACCATCCAGTGTTTTATCAAAGTGATCGTTACGTCCGCATTGATGACAACGAGACCCTGGAAGTCCTGGTCGATGCCGAAAAGTCTGAGGCACCCACCTTGTACATCTTGAGTAAACCACTTCCCGACCTCATTCCCAAAAAGGGAATTTTTACGGGTGGCGAAAAATCATTCGCGGGTAGAGTAGATAATTTTATGGATGTATTTATGGATTATTTTGAGGTGCCGGGAGCATCCCTGGCTTTGATCGATGGCGGCGAGGTTGTGCATCATCAAGTTTATGGTTTTCAAAATGCCTTTACCCGTGACAAGGTCACAAAAAACACATTATTTGAGGCCGCTTCCATCACAAAGCCGGTTTTCGCCTACATAGTGTGTCGCTTGGTGGAACGGCAGGAATTCGACCTGGATAAACCATTGTTTGAGTATTTGCCCTTCCCTGAAATCGAGGAAGATGAGCGTTATAAACTGATGACGGGAAGGCATATTTTGACACATACATCAGGTCTGCCAAATTGGGGACGCCGGTTAGAAAGAAAACCCGGAACTGAATACGGATATTCAGGCGAAGGGTTCGAATACCTGAAGAGAGCCATTGTCCACACTTTAGATACCGATATAGAGACGCTGATCGAGCAGGAATTGCTGGATCCACTGGAAATGACCAACACCTATTTTTCGAGAAGTAAAAAACTGGCCGAGATCTCATCGCACGGTCATTTTGATGCACACCCAACCATGAAAAACATCCCTCTTGAAGCGGGAATGGCTCATAGCATGCACACAGAAGCATTGGATTTCAGCAAGTTTATGATTGCCCTGCTGGATCGCAAAGGTTTGAAATCAGAAACATTTCACAAGATGTTTTCGATCTGGACAGAGACTCCCAATCATTCCTATGCCGAAGCTATTGGTTATAAAGAAGATTTTGGTCTGGGGATAGTCGTGGCCGAGACACCGCTTGGAAAAGCATATGGACATGGAGGAAACAATGGAGATTTTCGATGCCAATTTGAAGTTTTTGATCATGGGAAAAAGGGATTTGTGCTTTTTACAAATGGAAGCAATGGTCATAAGTTGGTGCAGGCTTTAAGAGAATTTTTAATAGTGGGGAAACACGACTTTTAAGCTGTGTCCGGAATCATTTGAAGGCCATAGTGCAAAGAACTAAAAACCGATGATCTTACCCCGTGAAAAAACGTCTTCAATATTGATTTCAACATTTTCATTATCATTGATATTTACCACTATTAAATCTGCCCATTTTCCCACCTCGATGCTTCCCGTACCTGGTCGATCTGTTTTGGTCTCAAAAACCCCCATGAGTCTAGCCGGATTGGAGCTTGCAAATGCCGATGCAGCACAAAGTGCATCCTCCAGGGAAAGAGCCGGATGCTTTCTGTACCACACCCCAGGCATCTCCGTCGTAAGCCAGTGCACGACATTTTGAAAACCCTGATCTGAGCACAGTACGCTTCCAAAAAGAGTATCTTCCGATCCTACTAATTGCAAATATTCTCCGTTATCGCTTATAGCTCCTCCCAGTCCAAAAAGTTCAAATTGGTTTAGCTCTTTCAACCCGTTAGCAAACATACTATCGGTAATCATGATGATTCTGCTGTTTTCCTTTCTACGGATTGCGTCTCTTACATAAGCTGGATCTATGTGGTATCCATCACAGATCAACTCCAGGAACACTTCATCTGCTTTGAGCATGATCTCCTCCGCACCTCCAGACCGGAATCCCTTAGCGGAGCTGCGACTTGGCCCATTAAAAAAATGAACCGAAAGCGAAAGACCAGCGGCCACGGCCGCCAAAAACTCATCTCCATAAGCAGCGGTATGTCCCCCGGCTACAACGACATTGTTTTTTCTCAATAATCTCGTTAATTCCAGACCTTGCTCACCGTGTTCGGGAGGAACATTCACAATTTTCAGAAGATTTCCCGATACTTTTTGCAAACGGTGTATAATCCTAGCGTCTATCTTGTAAAAGAATTTCGGATTCTGTGCACCCGCATAATGTGGGTCCTTCAAAAAGGTTCCCTCCAAATTAATTCCCTTGATCAGCGAATGGTAGGGCATCTCCATTTGGAGATAAGTCTTCAATCTGCTAAAAGAATGCTCAATTCTTTGCAGGGGAGCGGCCATCGTCGTAAGGAGTACCGATGTCACTCCATGTTGATAATAATGTTTCAGAGCGTGCTCGATTCCCTCGAGAAATGATTCATCGCTGTTGTCAAAACTATCCTTTTCAAGATCGTACCTGCCAAATGAAAAATCAAAGCCGCTTGCTCCATGATTATGTATATCGACAAAACCGGGGATAATAAATTTTCCATTTAGATCGATTCGTTCATCGACTTTTGCATCTGCAATCTGAAAACCAATTTCATCAATGATGCCATTCTTAATCTTTAGGTCTCCCCGGATAATCTTGTCCGGGAGTAATAAATTGGCATTTTTGAAAAGTATAGACATCCGCAGTCAATTTAAATAATAATGGTACTTCATTTACTCCGAATAACGGCAATGCCATTTATAGATACAAGTTTGATTTCTCTGTTATCAATGGTTCCCGCAAGGTTATTTAAAAACAGATCAAGTTCGAATTCTTCAGCCTCATGATGAAATGACAGCTTATCCACTTCATAACTCCGCCTTATATCTTCACGCTGGATATCAAGTGAAATTAGATACGTAGTATCCATGTGATTTAGAAGGATACCTTTTTGATCTGCAGATATTCTTATTGGAGCTAAGGAATCATTTTCATTGGCATGGAAATGATCTATCTGTATAATCCGGAGTGCTCCTGTGCTGGTCACATCCACTTTTTCTGGGGTATGCATATAAAAGTCACCGTTCACAATGATTTGATTTTCCCGCTTTGCAGGCAGTCCCAAAGACTTTAGCAACTGTTGATAGGTCTCCTCTGTATCTCTATTCATGAAGATCAACGGTCCCTCCAAAGAATACGATTCCTCATCTGCTTCTTTTAGATCAACATTCACATTTGCAGACTCCCATCTCTTCAGTAAATCAAGCCTATCCCGTTCTCTAAAAAAATAAATCTTACCGAGTATTGCATTGTCAGCATCAGGATCATTCGATTCGTTTTTCTGCAATTCACCATTGACTAAATAGCCTCCCTCAATCATGGATTTCTCAAGTCTCGACAACTGGCTTCGCAAGGAAGAGATAAACATATTTACGGGGCCGAATAAGGAGATAAGAAAAACGAAAATCATGCTAATGGGCAGTACCCTGATGTCCCTCTGCCGGGAAAGTACAAAATAAAGTGACAGGAACATTAGCCAAACACCTGTGATTGCCACTATAAATCGAGGCTCGGTGACTCCGTACTCGGAGATCCTGCGATAGACGGCAAGCAGTAAAACAATGGACATTATACCGGTATAAGGAAACAACCATCTCGAGAAGATTTTAAGATAAGAGGGACTCCTCTGGTTTATTAAGTCATAATTAAACAAATAAGTCATGAGGCCTACGACTGCAAACCAGAGAACCATGTTAGAAATCCAACCCTGCGGCCAGGACCATAAGACCACGATTTTTACCACGTAGGCAAAGAGTATCAGCGCATAGAGGTAAGACACCGGAACGAGAATACGGTGCGCAAAAATGGTGTAAGCCCGATCCGGAGTATCGTCTAAATTTGAAGATAAGTAGTCTACTGGAAATCGTGAAAAAAAGTACAAGGGATGAAATATCGTGATGATTAACAGAAATGTATCCAAATAGATCTCGTCACTTAGATCAACTTCAAACAATTTATCAATTGCTAAAATAGCAATCGCTAATGCCGCAAATAAAAACAAGCTAAACAGAGTCGATTCCAAGAAACGAAGGACCAGCTTTCGATTGACGAGATAGAAGTTCATCTTAGCTTCTCCTCGTAAAAAAGGTAAAACTGCAATCAATAGATGTCCGATCAAAAATAATCCCCATGTCCGGGCACCATGTATGACTTGAGGATAATGAGGTAGCACCAAATAGTAACCAAGGGAGAAAAGCAGGATAATGACCACAAAGAGCATGTACTTTTTGGGATCCATCTTGCGATGCAGCCGCATGATATCAAGCAAGGTGGAATAAATGAATGCCAGCAACAAGACATGCATAATCTTTATACTGGCAAAATAGAACGTATTTCCATCTTTTATTATCTCTTCGATCAGCAGGACTGCCAACACTCCGAAGAATGCCGCACACAGCATGGGCAATGGGAATCTCCTAATCGCATTGTGAATACTAATTCGTCTTAAAAAAGAATAAGTCATGGCTCGGAATAAAGGTCATTAAATGATTCTCCTCGCATACATGTCACATTGACAATTTATGTTCCTATTTGTAAAATACCCCAAGCCAATGCTATGAGTAGAGCTACAAAAACCCATGCAAGCAAAAATCCAAAAAAATCTGTTTTATAGCATTGGGAAAAATTCTTCCACCGAGAAGCTGAAGCCCAGGTACTTACATCAAGCAAAACAAGTTCTTTATCTACAAGGGGTTCAGTACTTTTTTCCTGATCAGAATGCGTATACATTTTGTCAAAAAATCGATTGATTTGTTCTTTTGGTTCGTTTTTAGTGACCCTACTCACCACATATAGAACAATAAATCCAAGCAACATTGCCCATCCAAATGGCTCCGGAGTCCATTTATAGACTAATTTAAGAGCGCCTGTATCAATATAGTTTAAAAGATAATAAAGTAGTACAGCCATAATTACAGCAGAAAAAGCCCCATATCGATTAGCGCCTTTCCACATGATCCCACCAAAGATCATAATGCCCATAAAGGCAGCTATCGTCTCCGTAAATAAAAAGGCAGATAAGACATTTTTAATGGAAAGGGCGAACAGCACACCCATTATTGTGAGCACCACTCCCGCCAGACGGCCCGCATTGAGCAACTCGCGATCACTAGCCGTTGATTTGATATAAGGCTGATAAATGTCTTTCGCAAACAAAGCGCCGAGATTTACCATAAAGTTGGAACAGGAAGACATATTTGCTGCTAAAATGCAGGCGATCATCAGTCCGATCAATCCGGGTGCCAGCAGTAACCTCGTGGCATATCCAAATGCATGCTCAGGATCCTCAAGCTCAATTCCCTTCTTTATGACGATGGCTGCGACCAGCAATCCCGTGAGTGTCCATCCTATCGTGACCAGTCTCTTGACAAAATTGCCGTACGTCTGGCCGACCCTTCCCACTAATTCGGATTCACCGGTGGCAAACATTGACATCATATGAGGCTGTGCCGTGATACCCACTAGACCATTTACAGCCAGCATAGCAATAAAAAAAGCACCCAGACCGCTTTCCTCTGAAAACAACAGGAAAAAATCCTCCGGTAGGGCATTTCTCATTTCTGAAAATCCCCCGACTTCATTTAATCCGGAAGGTATAAGTAGAAACGAAAGAACGATAATTAATAGTCCCTGAATAAATTCGGTATGTGCAGCCGCTACCAGGCCACCAAAAAAACTGTAAATCATAAACGCCACTGTCATTCCAACGACGACCCAATTGGACGAAATCGCACCACCAGTTGCAACTGAAATAACCTTAGCTGCGCCTTGCAACATCGAGCCCATTATAAAAACGAAAAATAAAATAGCAAAAACAGTATAAAATAAGCTGAGTTTGTCACCATAACGATCTCGGACCATCTCAGCTATCGTGGTGCGATTACTTCGGCGGTACCAGGGAGCGATAAGCCAATACAAGGGCGTGATCAGCAGATTCTTCCACTGATACCATATGGTGGCAAACCCTCCCTGGAAGGCAGCTCCCGCCTGGGCAACAGGCATTTCGGCATGAGTACCAGTACCAAATGCCTGCCCCATCATGGTCCACCACTTGAATTTTCGTGCACCACGGAAATATCCGTCGCTCGATTTAGTATTTCGTGAAATCCAAAGGCCGTATGCCGTAATCCCAACAAAATAAACGACAAGAACAATAATATCTATAGAAGCCATTTATTTCAGACGGGATGCAGATTCTTTATCTAGAAACAGATAGCAATTATCGTGGGTGCGCAGGATCGAAGCGGGACACAGATTCGTCAGCGGGCCTTCGACGGCGTTCTTTACTGCTTCCGCTTTTCGATCGTCAGGTACTGAGACAATTAGATTCCTACTTTTCATGATGTGTTTGATTGTCATAGAAATAGCCTGAGTAGGGACGTCCTCAATACTCTCAAACCAGCCTTCGCCATATTGTTGCCTTCTACAATCCTCATCTAAATCCACTTTAATAAATGGGGTTTCCACCTCAAAATCGGCAGGAGGGTCATTAAATGCGAGATGGCCGTTTTCACCGATTCCAATCAAAGCAACATCGATGGGGTAAGTCGTGATTTCATCCGATATCCGTCTGCATTCTTCATCGGGGTCAGCCTTGCCATCGATCAAATAATAGTTGCATTTAAAATCGATTTTTTTCAAAAATCGATCGGTGAGATACCGGGCAAAACTGGCTGGATGGTTAGTATCCATACCGATATACTCATCAAGGTGGAACATATTAACCTTGTCCCAGGGGATTTCCGCCCGGACAAGTTGATTCAGCACTTCAAATTGGCTTGCACCCGTGGCCAAAATAATATTGACTCTTCTATCCGCGGAATAATTACAAATGAGTTTCTCGGCAAGTGCTGCAGCGGCACGACCCAATTCCCCGGGAGTACTGTGTATTCGAATGTCCACAATTTCAATTTAGTAATCGATCTGACTAATGTACTCAAAATAGATAAGATCAGGACCCTACCAGTAGAACCGCTATTTCCACCTTTTTGTATTTTGTATTCAGTCCTTGAAAATTTGATGTATGAAGAGTCTTTTTCTTTTAGTCGCTACGTTTTTACTTTTACTTTTCTCGTGTAAATCTCCATTACCTGATCAGCCATTGTCTTCTCGCCCCCTACGCGTTTTATTTCTCGGTCACGATAGCGACCACCACAATGCCAAGGCTCATATGCCTTTGTTGCAAGCCAGTTTAGCCCCTAAGGGATTCTACTTCACCTATGCATCCGATCCTTCATTTCTCGATACCGAAATACTTCAAAAGTATGATGCCTTGATGCTGTACGCCAACCACGATGAGATCTCACCGAGCCAGGAGCAAGCGCTGCTTTCCTTTGTGAAAAACGGAGGTGGATTCCTTCCCGTGCACAGTGCGAGTTATTGTTTTAGGAATTCAGCCGACGTTGTCAAATTGATAGGAGGTCAATTCGAATCTCATGACACAGCTACATTCACGACCAGGATTATTGCTCCCGGGCACCCCGCCATGCAGGGAGTTGAAGAGTTTTCCAGCTGGGATGAATCATATATTCATACAAAACTTTCACGGGACCGGACCGTACTTATGGAACGCATAGACGAACATGGTCGGGAACCCTATACATGGGTGAAGGAGTATGGGCACGGGCGTGTATTCTATACAGCCCTGGGTCATGACGAACGCACCTGGTCTAAACCGGAATTCCATCAACTTCTCGAATCGGGTTTGCGATGGGTGGTCGGCCCACGAAAAAATGAAGCACTTAAAAAACTTGATCTACCTGAATTGACATATACAGACGCTAAGATTCCCAACTATGAAGAGCGCAATCCCCCACCACAACTCCAGGCACCACTGGATCCAATAGCTTCTCAAAAAAGAATTCAGATCCCTCCAGGTTTTTCTCTGGAGTTGTTCGCGAGCGAGCCGGATATTTTTAAGCCCATCAGCATGGCGTGGGACCACCGGGGTAGATTGTGGATCCTTGAAACAGAAGATTATCCAAATGAAATCAAGCTCGAGGACGAAATCGGTCATGACCAAATTAAAATATTAGAAGACACCGATCGGGATGGAAAAGCCGATAAGTTTACTGTTTTCGCTAAAAACCTAAGCGTGCCCACGAGTCTGGTTTTTTCTCAGGGTGGCGTGATTGTATCACAAGCCCCGCATTTTCTTTTTTTAAGAGATAATGATGGAGATGATATTGCGGATGAAAAACGAATTTTATTTTCGGGTTGGGGCACCTTCGATACGCATGCTGGACCAAGTAATTTGCAGTACGGTTTTGACAACAAAATCTGGGGTACAGTTGGATATTCAGCTTTCGAGGGAAGTGTGGGAAACGATTATCATAAATTCCGCCAGGGAGTGTACCGCTTTAATCCCGATGGAAGCTGGCTCGAATTCATGGGTTCCACATCAAATAACACCTGGGGGCTCGGTTTTTCCGAAAGTTTTGACATTTTTATTTCAACGGCAAATAACACCCATTCTGCCTATTTGGGCATTCCCGATCGTTTCTTTGACGGTGTAGAAGGTCTCAAGATAAAAAGTGTAAAAAAAATCGAATCGCATTATGCTTTTCATCCCAATACACATAATTTTAGACAGGTCGATGTCTTTGGAGGGTTTACTGCTGCCGCAGGTCACCATCTCTATACAGCTCGAGATTACCCAAGGGAGTATTGGAATCGAATTGCCCTGGTGTGTGAACCCACCGGCCACCTACTTCATCGCGCCATTATCGAACCCGAGGGTGCCGGATTTATAGAAAAAGATGGGTGGAATTTACTGGCGAGTTCTGACGAATGGGTAAGCCCGGTCCATGCTCAGGTCGGGCCCGATGGCGCAGTTTGGATACTCGACTGGTACAATTTTATTATTCAACACAATCCTACTCCACCTGGTTTTGATAATGGGCCGGGAAATGCTCATATAAATCCACTACGTGATAAAAAGCATGGACGTATTTATCGCCTGGTTTATAAAGATGCAGATCAGGGAAAGTATCCGGAAATTGGGCCAGATAAAATGGAAAACTGTATTGCAGCACTGACTAACGATAACATGGATTGGCGACTGCACGCACAGCGTTTGCTGATCGAAAATAACCACACGGAGGCCAGGGATGATCTAATAGCACTGGTCAACGATAAACGAACCGATGATATTGATTTAAATCCCGGTGCAATACACGCCCTGTGGACATTGCACGGCTTGAATCTTATAGAGCAAAATGATTCACAGGTCATGAGTGCCGTATACGGAGCCCTGAGCCATCCTTCGGCAGCTGTACGAAAAAATGCGGTCCGGGTTTTAGATGCTACACAGGAGACCTTTGCTGAAATAAAAAACCGGAATATCCTGAATGACAGAAATGCCGGAGTCCGGTTGGCAGCTATATTAAATATGATCGAACAAAACACGAGTGAAGAAATCGGAGAAATACTTTATAGTCTATCCCAGGAACAGCAGGTGCTTGATGATGAATGGCTGGCAAGAGCCGTTTATGCAGGTGCAGTAAGGCATAAGGAAAATTTCACTCGAGCGATGCATAAATATGACCCCGCCAGAATCGCACGCGGATTCCAGGATAGTAGTGCGCCTGTTGATTGGTCTTCAGAGGATCAAAATACCGATGATTGGGGTGTGATCGAAACACCTCAACGATGGTCGAAAACCGGTATCACAGAGTTGGAGAATTTTGATGGAATCGTTTGGGTCCGAACCGAGTTTGACGTACCTGCTGCCCTGGAACGTAACCGGGGAGTACTCAGTCTTGGTCCTATAGACGACACAGACGATACCTATATCAATGGAGTGCACGTAGGGAGTATGGTGCGCAAGTGGAATGATGAACGCATCTACAGTTTTGAAAGAAATGTTTTATCGAAAGGTCCAAATGTACTGACGGTCAAAATAAGCGATAGTGGTGGCCGGGGTGGCATCTTCGGAAGGCCGGATCAAATGTTCATAAAGGTTGGAGATCAGCAAATTGATTTATCCGGAAAATGGAAATACAAAATTGAGGAAGAATTTAAACCCCATCAGGCAGTTTTTGCCGATGGAATAGATATTATCGATCTATTTTTAAAACACTACGGACCATTTGCCCAGTCATTAAGCGCTGATCTTCCGGATGTCCTTTCTGAATACGATCAAATAATCACCATGCGTACCATCCCTGATCAAATGAAATATGATCTGGAATCCTTTACAGTCGTTGCGGGATCACGTATTAAAATCATCTTTGAAAATAATGATGGGATGCAGCACAATCTGTTATTGGGTTCTCCTGGAAGCCTGGAGATGATCGGTAAGGCAGCTGATAACATGGCACAATCTCAAACTGGCAGCGACAAAGAATACATTCCCGAACTTACGGTTGTACTTGCCGCCACAGGACTGGTCGATCCAAATGATCGCAGAGATTTGGTCTGGGAAGTCCCGGATGAGCCCGGCGAATATATCTATGTATGCACCTTCCCGGGTCACTGGAGGACTATGAATGGTCTAATCAACGTCGTGAAAGAAAGGATTTAAAAACAACGATGTCGATGTCCGATCTATAAAAGAATTCGAAATTCAAAGACAAGCTGCAAGAGGTCGTGTTTCATTTAAATATCGTCGTTTTATTCACCTATGCCTCATCATCTCAAAATCGCTTTTTTTTCAGCAAGGTCATAAACGGAAAATACTTATAATAGATCCGGTTCCGATCCGTACAAAATTGTTTACTTTACAGAATCAGATTTAGAAATAATGACAATCAGACTCAGCATACCGGTTTTTATTTTTATTCTATTGTTGTCATTTTGCACAAACGATTATTCCCGAAAAACAGAGACACTCAAACCACCGAACATCGTCCTTATCATGTCAGATGATATGGGATATTCAGATATAGGTTGCTATGGTGGTGAAATAAATACACCGAATCTCAATGACCTGGCTGCAGGTGGATTGCGATTTACCCAGTTTTACAATACCGCTCGCTGCTGCCCCACCAGAGCCTCTCTGCTCACCGGTCTGTATCCCCAGCAGGCGGGGGTCGGACATATGGTCAATGACCGGGGATTACCCGCTTTTCAGGGAGACTTAAATAATAATTCCGTCACTATCGCCGAGGTCCTAAAAAGTGCAGGATACTCTACCTATATGTCCGGTAAATGGCATGTAACACCGTATGTTGTCGAGAATCCGGACAAACACAATTGGCCAAGGCAAAGAGGTTTTGATCGCTTTTTTGGTATGATTTCCGGAGCAGGCAGTTTTTACGATCCCCGGTCACTAGCTGAAGACAATGAGTTCATTGTACCGCGCGATGGATTTTATTGTACTACCGATTTCACGAATTACGCTTTAAAATGCATCGAAGAGCACAACACGGATAATCCCTTTTTCCTTTATCTCGCCTATACGGCAGCCCATTGGCCAATGCATGCACCTGAAGGGGAAGTAAAAAAATATAAAGGTAAATACGATGCCGGTTGGGATGCTTTGAGACAGGAGCGATTTGAACGCATGAAAGAAATGCAGCTTATCGATGAAAAATGGGAAATGACTCCCAGAGATTCCTTTGTTAATCCGTGGAGTAATGAAGTAGAAGACAGAGAATGGGAGCTCGCCAATATGGAAGTTTACGCTGCGATGGTCGATATTATGGATCAGGGGATTGGCCAGGTAGTAGAGGCTTTGCGTCAAAAAAATGAGCTCGAAAATACCCTCATTTTGTTTTTGCAGGATAACGGTGCCTGTGCAGAGGAGCTGCAGTGGCAAAAGCCGGTTCCGGGTGCTGGTACCCTTGGTCCGATGGCTCCGGATGAGCTTCAAACCCATATGGTGCCAGTGGTGACCAGGGATGGTACACCCGTGAAGTTGATGAGAGATGCATGGCCAGGTGGTCCTGAAGGATATACGGCCTATGGTTTAAATTGGGCCAATGCCAGCAATACCCCATTTAGAGAATATAAGCACTGGGTGCATGAGGGGGGAATCTCCACTCCTTTCATTGTACATTGGCCTGCCGGGATAAAGAGTGGGGGAGAATTTCGAAATGAGCCGGCACATCTTATAGATATTATGGCCACCTGTCTGGATGTTGCCGGTGCTGACTATCCGGACGAGAAGAAAGGAATAAAAATCACTCCTTTTGAAGGTAAGAGTTTGGTACCTGTGTTTGACAATGAATCTTTAGTACGCGATGCCATTTATTGGGAACACGAAGGAAATCGTGCAGTGCGCATGGGCAAATGGAAATTAATCTCGAAGGCGAGCAAAAAGAATTCATTTGTCTGGGACAAGGTAGAAAAACTACCTCTCGAAAGCTGGGAATTATTTGACATGGAAAATGATCGCACAGAAATGCATGACCTGTCATTGGAGAATTCCGAATTGGTAAGTAAAATGGCAGCCATGTGGCAAGACTGGGCAAAGCGGACCATGGCCATACCGAGACCAAACTAAATTAATTTAAGGTCTGGGAAATACATTTTATTCGATCAAATTCTGATTTCCTGATGGATTAGAGGAGCAGCAATGAAAACAGAGTACAACAAATAAATCAACTATTCAAACTAAATTAATTTGATTTTAAGTGCTCTGGAGTCCACCAGGCATCTATTTTCCCCTGCAGATCTAAAACGACTTCAGGTTTATCACCACTTTGATTTATTAATTCAGAGGGATCGGAGACTGTATTAAAGAGTTCGACTCTTGCGTCCGGAACATTAGTGGTATCCGGCAAAATTAATTTCCAGGGATATTCCAGAGCTATACGATACTGTAGACTTCTTGTGGGTTCGCTTGGATCTAATATATCGTGATCAAAAGCCTCCGCAAAAATTGTTTTTCGGTGATCTCTTTCGGCTACCTGAAGAAGGTTTGTTCCCGGAAGCCTGTTTTCAATTCCGAGGATGCCTAAAATGGTAGGCACGATATCGATATTACTCACCAAAGTTGTTGAGTCGACTTTTGTTCCTATTTCACCAGGCCACTTTATCATGAGTGGTGTACGAATACCGCCCTCATAAGGGCTTCTTTTTGATCTTGGGGCATAGCCGTTTCGATCCTTTCGTTGTATCCAGCCGTTGTCTGTCGTGTAAATGATTATTGTTTTTTCCTCCAGTCCATTTTCTCTCAGATAACGAAGAAGATCACCACAGGTTTGGTCAAACCACTCACACATTGCCCAATACTTTGCTTCAGTCTCTGATTCTGTTTTGTCAAGATATTTGGCTAAGATCTCCTTGGGCGGGTTGTGAGGAGTATGTGGTAGAAAAGGAGCATGCCAAACAAAAAATGGTTTTTTGTCAGTCTGTGCTTTTTCAATAAAATTAAAAATCGGGTGGAGTCCATCTCTTCCAATCTTTAATCCCTCATCTCCATGTCTCCCTCCCCGGGACGGATCACCATGAGTCATGCCATCATCAAAGTGCGCATCTCTCCAGGAACCTAACCACCATTTCCCTGTCTGAAAACTGGTGTACCCTCCTTCCCTTAAATACTCTGTAAGTAATTTATTCTCATAAAATTTCTCCTGCAGAGGCAAGTAGTGCCTTTTTCTTTCCGTGAGCCAGTCCTCTGAATACTTATTGGCGTCTGAAACGAATAGGGGGTCGTTTCCTGTGATTCCATGTTGATAGGCATATAGTCCGGTCATTATCGTCGCCAGTGAAGGACTGCACAAGGGTGCCGATGCATAACCGCGCGTAAAGCAAAGGGAATTCTTTGCTAATGCATCTAAGTGAGGAGTTGAAATATGAGGATGACCCATGAAAGAATAGTCAGACCATGCCTGATCATCAGAAATAATGAGAACAATATTCGGAGGAGTTTCATCTTCAGATTCCGCGACACAACAATAAAAGACAATTGATGTAAAAAGTAAAAACAAAAATATGCGCTCGAGCTTAGCCATGCTTTTCATGTTCTATCCAGAATAACATTCGAATAAAGATATCAAATAAGTGGAAATCCTTAGTTTTATTGAATGATCGAGACAATTTAAATAAAAAACTTCCTATGAAAAAGTATCAATTAGAAACAGCAATTTTCTACAGCAAAATATCATCAGATAAAAATCACATTGTGAAATCTTCAGAAGTGGAATTGCAGGGCATATTAAATAGACGCGCCGAAGAGGGCTGGCGTCTTGTATCTACAGACGCTGCGAGTTTTGGAATTGCTTTGTATTTCTATCTCTACTTCGAGCGGGATGCGTAGGTTGGCGTTATTGGGACACTAAATTTCCCACAGATTACACAGATGTGCACAGATTTTTTCCCAATAGTTTTATCTGTGGAAATCTGTGAGATCTGTGGGAGACAAATGGCTATTGAAAACGTAAGGATCCCACAGATTACACGGATGCGCACAGATCTTTCCCAATAATTTTATCTGTGGAAATCTGTGAGATCTGTGGGAGACAAATGGCTATTGAAAACGTAAGGATCCCACAGATTACACGGATGCGCACAGATCTTTCCCAATAATTTTATCTGTGGAGATTCGTGAGGGAGATAGGTCGTTATTGGGACACTAAATTTCCTACAGATTACACAGATTCACTCCGATCCTTTCTCAATAATTGTATCTGTGGAGATTCTTGGGATCTGAGGGAGATAGGTCGCTATTGGGACACTAAGTTTCCCACAGATTGCGCAGATTTACGCAGATATCTTTCGCAATAATTTTATCTATGGAGATTCGTGGGGGAGATAGGTCGTTATTGGGACACTAAATTTCCCACAGATTGCGCAGATTTACGCAGATATCTTTCGCAATAATTTTATTTATGGAGATTCGTGGGATATGGGGGGTATCAGAATATGAGGGTTCCCACAGATTACACAGATTTTTTCCTGTAATTGATCTATGCCTTGATAGACCTCAATCACAAAACTTGAACGTATAACCCTTCGGATTTTCTTTCGGACATATTTGTTTATTTTTAAAACAGAATGAGAATCGAAAATGAAATCACCTACGACGTCAGGGGTGCCATCTACAAAGTGTACAATGAGTTTGGCCCCGGTCTCCTTGAGTCCGTCTATGTTTCAGCCCTACATTACGTCCTGTCTAAAATGGATCGAAGAATACAGAGAGAAGTGGGAGTCCCAGTGTTTATTGATGGCGAAAAACTAGATGTTGGATTTAGGTTGGACCTACTGGTAGACCAGAAGGTCATTATCGAAGTTAAATCGGTCGAGCAACTATTAAATGTCCATCATAAGCAAGTACTTACTTACCTCAAATTAACAAGATTAAGACTCGCAATCTTAGTAAACTTCAATGTTGATAATATCAATGAAGGAATCTTTAGAAAAATAATTGACGTCTAAACTAAAGTTCACCATACGGTGAGTAGGATTACACAGATGTGCACAGATTTTTTCCAATAATTTTATCTGTGGAAATCTGTGAGATCTGTGGGAGACAAATGGCTATTGAAAACGTAAGGATCCCACAGATTACACAGATGCGCACAGATCTTTCCCAATAATTTTATCTGTGGAGATTCGTGGGGGAGATAGGTCGCTATTGGGACACTAAATTTCCCACAAATTACGCAGATGAGCACAGATTTTTCCCAATAATTTTATCTGTGGAAATCTGTGAGATCTGTGGGAGACAAATGACTATTGAAAACGTAAGGGCCCCACAGATTATGCAGATGCGCACAGATCTTTCCCAATAATTTTATCCGTGGAGATTCGTGGGGGAGATAGGTCGCTATCGGGACACTAAATTTCCCACAAATTACGCAGATGAGCACAGATTTTTCCCAATAATTTTATCTGTGGAAATCTGTGAGATCTGTGGGAGACAAATGGCTATTGAAAACGTAAGGGCCCCACAGATTATAGATGCGCACAGATCTTTCCCAGTAATTGTATCTATGGAGATTCGTGGGGGAGATAGGTCGCTTATTGGGACACTAAATTTCCCACAGATTACACAGATGTGCACAGATTTTTTCCCAATAGTTTTATCTGTGGAAATCTGTGAGATCTGTGGGAGACAAATGGCTATT
The DNA here is from genome assembly GCA_965222645.1 of Saprospiraceae bacterium. Classification (GTDB taxonomy): domain Bacteria; phylum Bacteroidota; class Bacteroidia; order Chitinophagales; family Saprospiraceae; genus JABDMH01. The sequence goes on from OZ244968.1 coordinate 797,442, forward strand.
GAAAACGTAAGGGTCCCACAGTTTCACCAATTGGTAAAGCTCCCGTCAGGCCTGAAATACTGAGGTACACCTTCTTCGTATTCGGTGACCTCGCTGATCAGTTTTAATTGATCGGTATCAACTTCTACGCCTAAACCCGGTCGCTCATTCGGCCACATTTTACCGTCCCTAAAATCAAAACTATTTGGCAGATGAGTCAAATCTCTTTTTTCATTCCCTAACATTTCCATAAGGACTGGTCCCGAATGGGGAGTGCAGCAATGCACAAGTGCAGCAGTCGCCACAGGTCCCGTAAAATGCGGCACCAATCCAATGTAGTGTGATTCGCATAAAGCTGCTATTTTTTGAAATTCTGTAATTCCACCCGCATTGGGGAGTGAAATCCGGGAATAGTCAATCCAATCATTTTCGATAAATGGAAGTATATCCCACCGGTCTCCAAATTGTTCTCCGACTGCAATTGGAACTTTGACCATGGATCGCAGCATTTTGTACATGTCTTTATTCTCGCTTCTGATCAGGTCTTCGACAAAGTACGGCTCCAGATCCTCAATTAATCCCGATAATCGAACCGCATCACTTTGATCAATTCGTGTATGATAATCAATACACCAATCACCATCTTTACCAACTCCTTCTCTAATCTTTACACAGTCATCATAAGTATCTCTAACCGCATGGTGAGGATTATATCCCTTCCCATTTTTTCTGGGCCCCACCACGCTGTGGCGATAAGCCCTAAAGCCATCATCAATGGCAGCCTTGGCTTTTTCCTTCAACGTGCCTTTAAATGGATGGCCGGTCACATAACACTCACAATAATTTCGCGCTTTGCCACCTAACAAAAAATGCACGGGCACATCCAGTACTTTGCCTTTTATATCCCAGAGGGCCAAATCGATTGCACCTAATGCGTGTATTTTTTCCCGGCCAGGTGGGTAAAAATGACCCCGGTACATCAATTGCCATAAGGCCTCAATGTTTAATGGATTTTTTCCAATAATCAATCCCGCCATCTGACTGACTAAAAATGCAGTGCCACCTTCTCCGATTCCGGTTATGCCGGCATCCGTTTCCACCGTTACAATATGCGCACTTTGATTTACCATTGGTCGTGAGGGTGCCTCGTAAAATCTCACCCGGGTGATCTTTAAATCCTTCTCGATGGCCCCGGAATATTTATTTTTTCTATCAAAATCTACATGAACAGAAAAAGGAACGGCAGCTGCCAGTGCAGAAAAAGACTTTAGAAAACGACGTCGGTGTCTAGCCATCACTAATAACTTTTAAAATGACTTGTTTTAAGAAACAAAATACTAAATATTGACATCATATCAGCATAGATCACAGCACAAGACAATTGTTCAAGTAAGGATAATTAGGCAATAATTTATAATTTACATCTTATGTATCGGAACTGCAAATTCTCTGCTCTATTCTTGGCATGGATCCTCGCAACTTGTCAAGTGACTACCTCCACAAAGAGTGAACAATTAGAAGATAAACAAAATATTATCCTGGTCATGGCCGATGATCAGGGCTGGGGTGACATGGCCTATAATGATCACCCGGAGTTAAAGACTCCCAATTTCGACGCTTTAGCAAATGAAGGTCTTAGGTTTGATCGATTTTATGCAGCAGCGCCTGTCTGTTCTCCCACCCGCGCCAGCGTGATGACAGGCCGTCATCCGAACCGGATGGGTTGTTTCAGCTGGGGACATACATTGCGACCCCAGGAAATCACGCTTGCCGAAGCGCTTAGAGCAGAAGGATATTCAACCGGTCATTTTGGCAAATGGCACTTGGGTTCAGTAAGACGGGGCAGTGCAGTAAATCCAGGATCCAGTGGCTTTACCGAGTGGCTTTCTGCACCAAATTTCTATGACAATGATGCGATCATGAGCCGTAATGGAATAGCAGAACAAACGAAGGGAGAAAGCTCCATGATTGCTGTGGATGCCGCGATGGAATTTATCAAAAGAGAGCATGCCAGTGGCAGTCCATACCTTGCTGTTATTTGGTTTGGATCCCCACACAGACCACACATGGCTATCGATGAAGACCGGCAGCATTATCTGCATCTGAAAGACACAACCTTCCAACATTTCTACGGGGAGGTCACAGGCATGGATCGGGCATTCGGAAAATTAAGAAAGATGATCCGCTCACTTCCACGAAATGACAATACAATGATTTGGTATTGTAGTGACAATGGAGGTTTACCAAATCATGGCACCACCAGAGGACGTAATTATAAAGGAAGCATCTATGAAGGAGGTCTGAGAGTGCCAGCATTGATGGATTGGCCAAAGTATATCAAGGACTCTCGAGCGATCTCATACCCCTGCAACACCTCCGACATCTTCCCAACCATACTCGACGTTGCCAAGGTGAATATTCATAACCGGCCACTGGATGGGATCAATCTAGCCGGTTTAATTAGAAGAAACGAAATACCAGAAAACAGGAGCATGGGTTTTTGGCAGTATCCATGCCAGGGTATTCGCACTCCGAGTATTGAATGGATGGCCGAATTACACAAGGCTCAATCACTGGGAAATCTGGTAGGTGATTCGACGCGTTTACGGCCGGAAGCTGGCGACCTATCCATACATTACACATCAGATAGTATAATAGGACATGCTGCCTGGATCCAGTGGCCTTGGAAGTTGCATTCCAGGAGCCCGCGGGGAGAATCAACTTCTTTTGAGCTATACCATCTGGAAAAAGACCCAATGGAAGGGGTAGATTTGTACGGAATTGAAAGGGACACCGCCAGTCATTTGGGTACGGCTCTGCTCGATTGGCAAAAAAGTGTGATTAACAGTCTCAATGGCCATGATTATTAATATTTCACTATCCCAGATCTTACTTTGCATAGACCAATATGACCTAATCAGTTTTTTGGTAAAGCGAAAGAAGAAGAAAATAAAATTGCTGTGAGGAAAGTACTTTTCATCTTGTTAGTCACGGCATTAGTCTTCCTTTACTTTTATTTATCATTGAGAAAGGGCTCAGACTACTATAACCCCCCTATTCGGGCTACGCATTTTAATGGCAAAGAATTTACCGGATCGAAAACTTGTAGTGAATGTCATTTGGAGATCTATAATGATCACATCCGTACCGCACACTACAACACCTCGGCTCCAGTGTCCCCAAAAAATATGAAGGGCAGTTTTGAAAAAGGTAATAATACGATAGAACTGGCTGATGGTCTTCTCACAATGGTAAAGGATCGAGAATTATTCTACCAGAAAACTGAATTGAAATCCGGAAAAGATTTGCCCACGCAGAAATTTGACATTGTAATTGGTTCAGGAGTTAAGGGACAATCTTATCTTACCTGGGATGATAATAGTCTGTACCAATTGCAGGCATCTTATTATCCGGGTACAAATAAATGGTTTAACAGTCCGGGATATCCCCCGACTGCTATGAGGAGGATAATTGACGATAGTTGTATAAAATGCCACGTTACTTTTGCCACAAACATTGATTTTTCTGGTATGGGAAATAGGTACAAAAAAGAGCAAATTGTCTATGGAATAGATTGTGAGAGATGTCATGGACCCTCGCGACAACATGTCATCCATCATCGCAGCAATCCGCAAGAGAAAATCCCTTTGCATACGATAGGTTACAGTACATTTACACGACAACAAAGACTCGATGCCTGTGCGCAATGTCATTCCGGGTTAAGAGAGAATATCTTGAAGGGGAATTCCTTTTCTTACATCCCGGGAGAACCCCTTGACGAGCACTCCAGAAACTACTACACGACCCAATCCGATAGTACACTCGATGTCCATGGGAATCAGTACGGCCTTCTTATCGCGAGCAAGTGCTTCCAAAAAAGTGGTACGATGGACTGTACTACCTGTCATGATCCACACAAAAATCAGCGAGGTAACGATACGCATTTTATCCAAAAATGCAAAGGATGTCATGAGCCTCCCAGGGCGATGTGCACTGCGAATAATGGTATAAGAAATGAAATGAAGGACAATTGCATTTCGTGCCATATGCCCAGCTCACCATCAAACATCATGGCTTTCCAACTCAATCCCGGTAAAAATGAATCACCTGTCTTCATAAGAACTCACCAAATAGACATTTATGAAAAAAGCAAATGGGACAAGGGGAAGTAGGGATATCAAGAAAAATATATTTACGCAAAAAGAATCTAATCACTTATAAGGATGATCAAGGGAGTGCATACGATGTTTTACAGTTCCAAACCTAAAGAGCTGCGTGAATTTCTACGGGATAAACTGGGGTTCAATGCAACTGATATTGGGGATGGATGGCTTATTTTTGATGTACAAGAAGCTGACATGGGCGTGCACCCAGCTGACGAATCTGGTAGAGAAGGCTCGCCCTCGGGAGTGCACGACATTTCATTTTACTGTGACAATATCGAAGATACGGTAGCTGAACTTAAATCTCGTGGAGTCCAGTTTAAAGGTGACATTGAGGATCATGGGTACGGATATGTTATTTACTTTAAAGTACCCGGAGATTTTTATTTACAGTTATATCAACCAAAGTACTCAAAATAAAATGCACATCTCATGAAAGTACTTTCCTTTTTATCTGCACTATTGATCGGACCGATGATGTTCAGTTGTGCTTTCTTAAATCAAAGCGATATGGATTCCTACAAAGTATATAAGATCACCGAGCCGATTCCTGTTAATTCGGACTGGAATAAAAAACCATGGACTGCGTTAAGGCCAATTTCCCTCGAAAACTTCATGGGTGCCCGACCCGACCACATACCAAAGGTACAGTCTAAACTGGCCTACGATGAACACAACATTTATGTCATTTTTAAAGTGGAAGACAGGTTTGTCAGAGCTATAAGAAAAAATCACCAAGATGATGTCTATAAAGACAGCTGCGTAGAGTTTTTCTTCAGTCCTGAGGATCACAGTGCGAATGGTTACTTCAATTTAGAAATGAATTGCGGTGGCACCATGTTGTTCCACCATCAAAAGGAACCTCGCAAAAACAGCACTCACATATCAGAACAGGATATTGCACAAATCGAGGTTGCTCACAGCTTACCTACCGTAGTAGATCCGGAGATCACAACACCCACGACATGGACAGTAGAATATCGCATTCCTTTTTCTGTCCTAAAGAAATATCACAATCTGGAATCTCCCAGCAAAGGATCTGTTTGGCGAGGCAATTTTTATAAATGTGCCGATGAGACATCACATCCGCACTGGCTCACCTGGGCGCTCATTGACAGGCCAAAACCTGATTTTCATGTACCTGAATATTTTGGTAAATTGATTTTTAATTAAGACAGGATCTTGCAGATGGCAGAATGTAAAGTCCAGTCTTAGATTTCACGTCTAGGTGACGTTGCCCCTCAACTACTGTCACAGGAGTTACTCAGTAGCTCTACTTAAGGCACGATTTTTTCCATACTCTCTACCGCAGCTATGTTAAAAATGCCTAAAACTTCCGTCCCAGCTTTCGTACTTTTTAGATTTCCCGGAGAATTGGCGATTGGGCTGGCAAAAATTCCATTGCTCCCATTTAATATTTGATCACGCGCACTCGTCAAAAACTCGAAGGCATCCAAACCAATAGAGTGAATCTCCACTCTTATTTTATCCCCGGGCTCATATGGTGGTTCGTCTTCCGAATCATCATCGGGAACGGGGTTAATCAACTCACGGATAGGTGGGATAAAAATAATTCCATCAATTTGGGAGCCGCCATCAAAACCAGCATCAAAGGCTATATTCATTTCCTCCGGCTTGTTTAAGAAAACATCATTTTTAAAAGCCTTTATCCAATAAGTGTTGCCCCAACCGGGTAAATCCCTCGCAAAAAATTGAGAATAGATTCCATCGGGGCCACGTAAATCATCGGTGCGAAACTCGGTTTCAATTTCTTCGATGATTGGAACCGGATTAATCTTGGCAAATCCTGCGATCTCCTGATCACCTAAGTCAATCATTAAATTAAACGATGATCCGATCTCTCCCAATCTTTCGTCAATGTTCGGACTCCAGATATAGGTCCCTTCACCCGATTCCAAAAATCTGAATTCCTTACCCTGAACCGACCTCAGCACCACCTCAGCACCAGAAACAGGAGTGGGAAAAGAACTGTCAAAATAAGATTGACTTTCAGAGATCGTTATCTTTTGAACCTTGAATTCATTGGTGAGCCATGCATCGATAACTACCTGTCTTGGTGCATCTGCTGTTTGTATTTCAATCACATCTTCACAGGAAATTGTGAGGAATAAAATCAACAACAAATACCAACCCCTTCCTTGATTCTTCATTTTTATTGAAATTTAAAATTATAAGAAACTGATGGGATAAAGCTTCCAATTACCGAAAGCCTCACGGCTTCGGTCACTACCGGCTGATCAGGTAAAACACGGTCTGTAGGTTGTCTGAAGTATATAGAAAATGGATTTCGCCGGTTGTAAACATTATATATCGAAAAGACCCAGTCTCCCACCCACTTATCTGTGGGGCTTTTGGGCTTACCCTTACGAGTGGCCGACAGATCCAGCCGATGATAATCCGGAATGCGTACATTATTCCGCGTATCATTGGCATTGTGAGGAACGACGTAGCCCTGCTGTTGGTATCTCGACGTTGCAAAAGTGGTCGGAGTACCTGTGTTGTACACAAAGGTACTGCTGAAAGACCAGCGATCACTCAGATCGTAAAATAGGGAGACACTTAAATTATGCAATTGATCAAATCTTGAAGGGTACCAATCTCCCCCATTTATTCCATGGACTTGTCGTTCCGTCCTTCCAAGTGTGTAACTTAACCATCCACCTAAATCACCTTTAGCCTTTTTCATTAAAATTTCCAGACCATAGGCACGGCCTTCCCCCTCCAGTAAATCCCCTTCCAAAAATTCATTCAGAAGAAGATCTGCTCCATCAATGTAATCCACCAGATTCTGCATCTTTTTATAGTAGATCTCAGTACTTAATTCATAAGTGTTATTCTGAAAATTCCTAAATAGACCCATTGCCACCTGATCGCCGATTTGCGGTTTGATATTATTTGTACTGGGAGTCCAGACATCGACAGGGGTAGAAGCCGTGGTATTTGAAATGAGGTGAATGTATTGCGTGGTCCGGTTATAGCTCGCTTTCACTGAAGTTTCAGGGTTGAGAAGGACCTTAATCGCAGCGCGTGGTTCGAGATTCAAATATGTTTTTATTGATTGCCATTGATCATATGTCTGCGAACCCGTAGGAACTCGTCTCCTGCCGGGAGCAGATTCTCCGAAAGTATATGCTGTCCCCTTTCCGGTGTAATTGAAGTGTGAAAGTCTCAAACCATAATTTAGAGAGACCGATTTGGAAAGATCCTGGTCTACCTCAAAATACACACCACTCTCGATCCCGTATTTTGGATCCAAACTCACATCGCTCACCTCTCCTTCGCTTATCCCCACGGCATTTCCGGGTGAAAATCTATAGGCAATGCTTTGACCACCAAATCGAAAACTCGTCTGCGGGTTTAAAAAATAGGTAAATTCTGGTTTGATACTGTAATTTTCAATATTTGCATCCCATGTGAATTTATTGGTCGCCTCATCTCCAAAATTTATCTTATAGTCGTAGTCACTAAAGTAAAATGTGAAATTGCTAAAAAGCCGGTCACTAAACAGGTGATTCCATCTCAACGTACCCGTGCTATTCCCCCAATTAAATCCAGCGGCATCTCCAAATCCAAAATTGTCCCTTCCAAAATAGCCGGATAAATAAATTCTATTTTTTTTATCAATGTTGTAATTGGTCTTTAGTGTTAAGTCATAAAAATTGAGTACAGATCCATCTAAGTCCTCATTCAAAAACGGTTTAGCGAGTACATCGATATAAGATCGCCGTGCTGCAACAATAAACGAGGCCTTATCCTTTATAATTGGTGCTTCTACTGACAATCGACTAAAAATAGCGCCCACCCCGCCATTGATAGTGAGATTTTTGGTGTTTCCCTCTTTCATCCTCACATCGAGGATCGATGAAATCCGGCCTCCGAATCTGGCCGGAATACCACCCTTATACAGTTTCACATCTTTTATCGCATCGGGATTAAAAACAGAGAAGAATCCAAACAGGTGGGAAGAATTAAATACCGGTGCCTCATCGAGCAAAATCAGATTTTGGTCAATACTCCCTCCCCGCACATTAAATCCAGACGCCCCTTCTCCCACTGATGTAACACCCGGCAACAACTGAAGACTTCTAATCACCTCCACTTCTCCCAAAAGAGTCGGTACACTCTTTATCGTTTGGATATCGAGTTTATTCACACTCATTTCGATATTTGATACATTTTGGTCCTCAGACTGACCCGCTACCACTACTTCGACCAAATCGGCAGCCGTGGGTTCTAGCTCGAAATTTTGAGTGACATTCTGATTGAGGGTGATCGATCTGGTGACCGTCCGCAACCCCAGGTACCCCACTTCCACGGTATAGGTACCGGAATCAACCGTAATGCTGTAAAAGCCATACTCATTGGTGGCTACACCTTGCCCGGATTCCACTAGAAATACCGTTGCCCCAATCAGACTTTCGCCATTACTGGCATCGCGCACATATCCACTAAAGGTATATTCCGGCTGAGCCCAGGACAAGGAAACGGTCATACACATCAGTGTAGCCAGGAGCAACTGCTTCAAAATCTTCAATTTTTTCGGTTTTGACCTTTATCTAACGAACAGGTCAAAAGATTTGTTCTTGTTTATCGACTAGTGGGAGCAGACTATAGACAAGGTTGTTCATATCATTGCCAGTTTGCAGTTTGAGATTGTGGACCGGCTTGATCTGCCATTCAGATCTCCATAAGTGAGCCACTCTGGTAATCATCTCCGGAGAATTGGATTTCAGATGTTCTTTCGATATTTTTGGATCATTATCGAAAAATCGGTAGTGGGTACGATCCGCCATTTCGTTTAGCTCTATGGCTTAATTGCTACAGTACCCTTTCACATACTATTAAAGCACAGCACGAACTATGGCGGTAAAACGCACATTTGGATTGGAAAAAAAGGGATTAGTCGCAGATGAATCAAAAATCATCCAATATATCTATCTCAAGCTTGCGGCCCTTGGATTTACGGATTACAAACGAGAGGATATCTCCCAGTTTCTGGATATTGCTGAGCCCCTCCTCAATAATTACAAGGAAAAAGCAAGGTTGCTTTCCAGTCACCTTTCTCCTATTGGGAGCCGGATTCAGGCCTATTTTGATGAGTTGCTCAAAGACATTCCCGGGACTGATCATATAACACTTCCGGAACATCCCTTCCTCCTGGACCGACACGGCCTTGCCAGAATTTTGTCACTACCGGCCGATGGAGACAAGTTTGAGACGAACATCGTCAACTCTTACCGTACCACTCAAGGGATCCTGAACAATCCCAAGGAAGACCGCCGTACGACCAAGGGTGTCTTTCACGTATGTGAGGGCGGGTTGCCGATTCCCCATGACAAGAAAGCGGTCCCAAAGATCACCTTTGCCCGCCTGTTGGATGCGGCCATGCAGCCCCCGGACGAACTGCTCACCCTGCCATTTACTGCAGGCTTTGAACAGCAGGCCAAATTGTTTGTGGGACTGTTGCTCAGACCAATTGTTGTACCAGAAGTGCCGGGGGTGATGAAGGAAAAGTCAATGGAAATTAGGTTTTTTGCCCCGGGAAGCCTGGTGAGTAACTTAGATTTTGTGGAATCGATCTTTGGAAATGCCGGCGATCCTCACCTCCCGGAAAACGATGCAGCCCTGGATGCTGAATCCTGGACAGGACATACCGGTTGTGTTATCCTGGCACCACACCTGATTAATTTAAGAAAAAAAGACCTGGGTCTGCCACACATCGATGATGCAACAGAGCGTCAGATCAAAGATGGCATGTGCTGGGAGGATCCGGGAGAAAAATATAACGACGGAGGCGCATTCAAAGTCACGTCACGCGACGAGCGCGGTGTGATTGTTACACTAATAGCTGATAATTATTACGGCTATTGTAAAAAGGAAGTCAAAACCCAAATCAGTTTCTCGGCCAATCTCTTCGGATTGTGTGAAGAAGAACACGCCGGCGGTGCAATTGCTTTTCCGAGTTATGACCTGGGAGAAGAATTTCAGAGTGAAGATACTTTGCGGGATAATGCGACAACTTTTTCACAAGTGGTGGATCGCTATCGTGATTTGATGGATCTGCAATCTGAGGGATATGGGGTTGATAAGAAATTTCCCAATGTGCTCTATCTACCCGAGACCGCACATTTTAAGTTATTAAGTCAGACTATTCAATGGGAGTCAGATGGACGAGAGAAGAAGTTGCGCCTGCTCCCAAACAAGCATTACGTTTTACCTTCCGGCATAAAGGTTGAAATGAGAAAACACATCGATGGATCTGAATACAGGCTCATCGGATCTATGCCGGAAGGAACGCTATGTCACAAACCCTGCACGGTTTCCGGAGGTGGAAAATCAGAAATTTCCAAGTCAATTCAAGATGCCATGATTCAAGGGCCGGTGATTATCGCAGACATTCAACGGGATTTCGAGGCGGTCGAAAGAATAATGAGTCAGGATTTTTCGAAAAGATGGAATAAACCCTTTAAATCTCCACGAGCCAGTAGACCTATATTAAGTAAAGAGAGATCACTGGGATCTGTCATTAAGTTATTTACGCCCTCAGATGATTATTCTGCAGAATACAACACATGGCTAGCGGATATACCTCAAAGAATAAAGGATCTCATCTATGTAATAAAAAGAAATTATGAAGAACAATGGGGCAAGGAATGGCAGCAGTATTTTTCTGTTGATCAGATAAACGGAACACCCGGAAACGAATTAAAATTTAACAATAGAAAATTACAATCCTTTTATTTGAGATTAGGGCGTGACACAGATTTATCCTGGCGCATTTTCCAGCTTCGCAGTGATTTTGCAGCAGCTGAAAAAGTTCAGTCTGAAGATGATATCACTGCTTCGATTGTCGTAAATACAAATATACTGGATAACCTAAATTCAGACTATAACAATCCAAGTGTAAAATTTGTAAAAAATTGCGAAGCCAGGCTTTTCCAACGACCGGATGACTGTATCCATAAAGGATATGACAAGCAGGCAGAGAGTGATCTGTCAAGTGGAGATGTTTTTATTTCCAATTTTGAACCCCTTACACGTACGGAAGTTACAGATATTAAAGAGGACACCATTGGATTTGAAAATTATACACAACCTGTAAAAAAATTGATTAATAATTTTTTAGAAACAGGTCGACCCAAGTACCTGGTGGTGCCGTCTGAGCCCCGTATTGTAAATGGAAAACCATCTAAAAATCCCAGGTATCTGCAGATCAGGCCCGATCTGGTGCATCCTGACGCAAAATATCTTTCCAGGATAAGGACAAGATTTAGCAGGGGCATTCCCTTAGACAAACATTTATACCAACCGGTCAATGCCGTACTACCCGGACGGAGAAATAATCCTGCAGATCCGGAAAACAACGTGCCACCACTTGCGGTTTACAACCCGATTCACTATCAGGAATTGCCCGAATTATTTATCGACTTCATTGCGAGCATCACCGGAAAATCACCTTCTACGACGGGATTTGGTTCGGAAGGTGCGCTTACCAAGGGTCCCTTTAACGCCCTCCTCCCAGCTGCTGATCTTAACAATGCATTCCTATCTTATATACTTACCGATTATTCCGGCTTCTCGAGTGCAGCAGGGTACATCGGGCCAAAATATAGAATGGACCATGATATCAGTTTATTGATTCCCGAACTTTGGTGCAGAATGAAAGTCGAAGAGAGAGAGCCTTCCTACCTTATTGCAAATAAATATTTGGAAAAAGTTCAGGATTTCGATTACAACGGCCGGAAAATAAATGCGAGTTTATTGGGCTACCGGATTACCCGAAAATTTGTACATCATTTTTTCGGTAGAATTTTTAGTAATCCGGATGCTGTTCTTACCGATGAGATGCTTGCCCCGGAAACACAAGACCTGGATACATTTGTCGCATCCATTGACAATTTGACTCTCACTCAAAAACGGGTGGCCGAAGGCTACCTGACCGATGGAACTATCGAAGCCCTATGTCCTCCCTTAAAAGCCCTGGTCCGGATCATGATCGATGGTCACTTCGAAGGAAAGAATAGGCATGATGCGGAGATTCGAAGACTGTTTACCCGGGAATACGTACTACAAAGTGCCTGGTATCGTGATCGACTATTTGAAAAGCAAAAACGTGACATTCAACTTTGGAGAAAAAACATTAATTATTTAGAAGAATTTCTGAAGAAAAAGAATTTTGAAGAGGCTGCCGTAAAATTTGAGATTCCTCAACGACTGGAAAAAGCCAAACGTCGACTCATCGAGGTAAGGGAAACACAATATATCGATCGGCTTCAGGGTACCCTTGGTGCCGATCCGCTGCGTCCAATCGAAGAGCCACACCATGCTGAATTAGAGACGTCGCGCAGTGAATAAAGGGATAACCACTGATTTGAAAGTAGAATTATGAAGACTAGATTACTCTATCTGACATTTGTCACATCGCTTTTTTGGATAAGTGTTCCAGGTCAAAAACTGGCAACATTGACCGTGGATGCCGGTGACTTTAATCGATACAATACAGTGGTATGCGCCAGTTTGGAAGGCCTGACCCTAGGGCTCGAAAGCAACGATTTGGAAATCCGGGAGCTTGCTCATGGAGAATTTATCGTGCGACAGTCTCAACTGGAAGGTGGCATCCGAAATACCTTATGGTGGGTAATGCCTGGAGAAACCTCACCCTATCAAAAAAGAATTTTTGAACTTTGGAAAATTCCGAAACAAAATACTTCGTCAAGGACACTTACCATCGAAAATAATGGAAAGGCACTCACCGTGAAGTCAAAGCAAAAAAGGGTTTTATCTTATCAATACAGAAAACCCGGAGTGCCGGCAGGTGTGGATCCCGTTTTTGACAGGGCTGGATATATTCATCCGTTGTGGACGCCTGAGGGTGAAATTCTAACCCGCATACAGCCACCTGATCACTATCATCATTACGGGATTTGGAATCCCTGGACCTCTACAGAATTTAGAGGCCAGGAAGTGGATTTTTGGAATCTCATAAAAAAACAGGGTCGTGTAGACGTGACAGGAGTACCCTCGTATTCAGCCGGACAAGTTTATGCAGAAGTGAGAGCTCGTCACGATCATATCGCAATCACGGACACCATTAAAAACCTGGGAACTCCAGCACTCAACGAAGACCTCAATATCCGTATCTGGGACAATTTTTCCGATAAGTGGCAAATCGATTTTACATCGCAATTATCTACAGCTACGGAGGAACCCCTGATAATAAAAGAATATCGCTACCAGGGATTTGGTTGGAGAGGAAAGCCGGAATGGAATGATAAGAATGTCACATTGCTCACTTCTGAGGGAAAAGATAAGGAAACGGGAAACGCAACACGTGCCCGGTGGTGTGACGTAAATGGACCATCAGGCAGTGGCACTTCGGGCATATTATTTCTTACACATCCGGGCAATTACAATTATCCGGAGCTTTTGCGCATATGGCCCACAGGTAGCAATGAGGGAAAAGAAAATGTTTTTGTCAATTTTAATCCCACACAGGATCGGGACTGGACATTGGAAGCTCAGCAATCCAATACCCTAAAATACAGGATGATTGTTTACGATGGAGAGATCACTAATAGCAAAAGAGAAATGTATTGGAATGATTTTGCTCATCCACCCAAGGTGAGTGTACGTCGGGCAAATTCTCTGACCGGAAAGAAAATCCTTGTTTATACAAAAAATGGGGAGGGATTTGTACACGACAACATCGCCAATAGTGTAAGAGCGCTAAAAAAGCTAGGGCGTGAAAATGGATTTTTGGTAGATGCCACCGATAGTGCGTCTATTTTTACATCTCCGGATTTGGATACATACGACGCCATTGTATTTTCCAACACAAACAATAAGACTTTTGATAATGAACGACAAAAGGTTGCTTTTCAGGAATACATCCGCAGTGGTAAAGGTTTTGTGGGTATTCATTCAGCTACAGGATCTGAGCGCTCCTGGCCCTGGTATTGGAAATTAGTGGGAGGTAAATTTGTGCGTCACCCCAGGTTTCAGCGGTTTGAAGTAGAAGTAATTGATAAAAATCATCCTTCCACCGATTTTCTTCCCGACGTATGGGTGCGCGAGGATGAATGTTATTTCATAAATAAATTAAATCCCGCCAATCACATTCTCCTGGCAGCCCGGCTTCCCGATATCGTGGATGAGAAAAAAGTAGAGTACCCGGGAGACACTTTTGGCGAATATGTACCCCTTTCCTGGTGTCACGAATTTGATGGAGGAAGACAGTGGTACACCGCTCTCGGACATGCAATCGAACATTATGACGACCCAACCTTTATGCGACATATCCTGGGTGGCATCGAGTGGGTGACCAGGCGCGAATAAAAAACTGCATCCCGATATCACTTAATTAAACAATCGAAATAAATCGAAGCAAAGAAAAAACATGGATCGAAGAAAATACATTAAGAAAACGGCAATAGGGATTACGGGAATGATTGCAGTACCCACTATTGTACCCTCCACAGTTTTCGGCAAAAATGCTCCCAGCAATAAAGTAAATATCGGTCAGATCGGATTTGGTCGGATAGCAATGGGGCACGATTTACCAGGCACCATGCAATACGATATAGCTCGGGTAGTCGCTGTTGCTGATGTCGATAATAAGAGGGCAAAAGAAGGGAAAGCGTTTGTCGAAAAATATTACAATGAGAAGAAGGACAGCAGCCAATACGTGGATGTCAAAACTTACCAGGACTATCGGCAAATGCTAGACGACACAGAAATCGATGCGGTGATCATAAGCACACCGGATCATTGGCACGCACAGCCAGCTATTGAGGCCGCATTGGCAGGCAAAGATATTTACTTGCAGAAACCCACCTCCCTTACAATCACAGAAGGCCGGGCGCTCAGTGATGTCATAAGACTTACGGGCCGGATATTGCAGGTAGGGACACAACAAAGGTCATCACCACAGTTTAGAATTGCGGCGGAGCTGGTGCGAAACGGGCGTATCGGCAAGCTGCATACGGTGCGTATCGGTCTTCCCGGTGATCCGGCAGGGCCGGAGGTGCCCGAAATGCCAATTCCCAAAAATCTAGATTACGATATGTGGTTGGGCTCTACGCCTGAGGTTTATTATACAGAGACGAGGGTACATCCTCAGCATGATTATTCGAGACCGGGATGGCTCCGTTGTGAGCAGTTTGGTGCCGGCATGATTACCGGATGGGGACAACATCACATCGACAGTGCACATTGGGGTATGAATATGGAGTATACTGGTCCGGTCGAGGTACAGGCGTTGGCTGAGTTTCCAAAAGACGGACTATGGGATGTGCACGGCGATTTCATGGTCAAGTCAAAGTATGAAAATGGAGTGACCATGATTATTAGCGGTGGTTATACCAACGGCATTCGGTATGAAGGTACAGATGGATGGATATTTGTGAGCCGGGGAGAATATCGGGCTACGGCAAGTGATCCCGAGTCCAAGAAGGAAAGTGCGAAGGCCCTTGATGCCAGTGATCCCAAAATATTGACATCAAAAATTGGTGACGATGAAACTCATCTGTATGTCAGTGAGGAGCACCACGGTAACTGGCTGGACTGTATTCAGTCGCGCCGCGAACCCATATGCACCGCTGAGGTGGGTCATCGTACGTGCACTGTTTGCCTGATTAGCCACATTGCTATGAAGCTCGATCGCAAATTGCACTGGGATGCGGCAAATGAACGCTTTAAAGGCGACGACGAAGCAAATGCGATGCTTAGTAGGGTGCAGCGCGCACCATGGGGCCATACATATGTAAAGGGTATAGAGAAAATCTTGATGAGTAAGACTTGATTTTGTGAAAAGTGACAATGCTTTGTATTCTTAAGGGGGATTCTGGGATAAGCAAGCTCGGTGCAAAAAACGGATCTCCTTGGTAGTGAATACCAATCCGAACGGGTTTGTCAATCGCTCACCAAATCAAATTTTTACTACTCTCCGCCAAAGGAACTGCCCCTGGACATTTATTTGAAGAAAATACAGTCCGGGAGTCAGGTCAGCTAGCTGGACTTGATTATTATATACCTCCAGCTTTGTCACTTTTTTTCCACCTGGGCCAAATACAGTCACTCCGGACAAGACATCCTCTGTTCGAATGTTTAGAATATCCGTAGTTGGATTGGGATACATTTCAATACTGCCTTTGCCAATGGATCTTACACTACTTGCCAGTAGTGCATCACAGGGAAGGTCACTAGTTTGCCAGAAAAAATTGCTGTCACTATAGCACCGTATACCCTCATAAGGACAATAGTACGCATCGCACAGAATCTGATTAATGGGTCTAAAAGCATTCAAATTGCCAATCTTGAAATAGTTCCAACCAAATACCTGGTATGCAAAAAACTCGTTTTCGATCTGTTGTGTATGATAGGCGCGCATCTCTTCCCCCTCGATAATGACCATTTTCACGGAATCAACAACTAATTCAATCATCACGGTGTCCTTGAAATCCGCAAAAAATCTGGGTTCAAAATAGATGACGTATTTATCTCCCTCCTTCAAGGTGTAATCGTAGAGTAACCTAAAATCACTATGTTCCCAGGAATAGATCCTCCAGTTATCCTGGTAGAGAATAATCTCGTTGTAGATCCAGGTGGTATCTAAGGTGACCAATGTCTCGATAAGTACCTTAGCTATTTTATTATCCAGCAATGTATCCCGGTCATAATGTACTTTAAAATAGGGATGATGTCCTGGCACCTGATGTTGTGGCTCGTGAAAAGCATCTGTAGAATTATAATGCCATGTGGCACCTGGTGGACAAAATTCAGGAGCACTTTCCTGTCCAACTATATGCAGCACGATTATAAAAGACAATGAGAATAATACAGAACAACGAAATAGTTTCTTCATTTCACTATTTTAAAAGGTGAATTGTACCCTGCTTTTCAAATGTTCGCTTTGTCAGTTTGTCTTTAAAAATGGCTGAATAAATAAATACACCGGGATGGAGGTTGGAGGCATTCCAAGATGCTGTAGCGTTTTCTTTGAGATCATAAACAAGCTGGCTGTAAAGACTGTATATTTTGAATTCTTCAATGTCAATGTGATCTGCCACATAAACTTCAAAAAAATCATTAATGCCATCGCCATTGGGCGAAAAAGCATTGGGAATATAAAAATCCTTATATTCTTCAAAACAGCCGTCGATATTCCGCGTAACATCAATATTTAGAGGAGATCGAAATCCTTGCGAATAGATGCCCACATATATAATATATGAAGGTTTTGGCTGAGTAAAAATAAGTTTCAGATCATTTATCCAATTACTAATCAGAGCATCATCCCAGCTTTGATCGTTTTTCCATATATATTGACCTTTTTCATTCGCATGCATATCAGCTCCCACAACAATTATTCCTGTTGTTGTGGATAGGCTAATGCTATCAATGTTGTAGCACTTTTTTATTTGGAGTCGAAGGAAATTAGACAATGTATCAGAACAATCTGCAAAAATCGACACTGTGTGATTGCCGTACAAGTCATGGCTTATATGATTTCCCTCCAAGTTAAGCAATCTTTTTGGTTGCTCATACAGAGAAGTCATTCCACCTAAGATTCCGTCCTTGATGACACAAAGAGTGTCATAGTCACTTTCCCCTTTCATGAACCTCATCACGATAGTAGAGTCTTCATCAGCACGAAAACCATAGATGGAGCCATGCTCGCAATCCCGAAACACGGAAGTGATACCAAAAAAGGCATCTCTAATTGGCACGTCTACAGACCATACTAGCTCTTGATTAATGGGGTTGTGCAAACCCACGTAATGAAAAAAACGACTGTAATTGAGGAGATAAGTGCGATACCATCCCATATCTCCTCCGTAGTATGGTAGAAAACCATAGAACAGCTCTGGCTTTCCAATAATTTCTCGTTCAAGTAAATCATAGGTATAGAATCCATGGGTTCCCAGATATATAGTACCATCGTGACTAGTAGCAATAGACAACCACTCGCCCAACTGCTTATCAGTTATCAAAGAATCCACCACCTCGACATCACCGGTGGAAGAATCAATGTGCATCAGGTGTGTTCCATTAACTGCGAGAATTTTGCCTTCTCTATCCAGTGTTATCCCGCTTATAAATGATTCCTCCTCCTTAAAATGAGGTGGAAATTTCGCAGTAAATAGATAGGCACTTTCACAACTTACAGGATCGAAAGAATTAAAATCACCAACACCATTAGAATATAAAATCGTGGGTTGCCCAAATAAACAGGCAACCCAAAAGAAACAAATAGTTATTACAGAAAATAAGGCAAAAAATATATGCTCCATTACTTTAAATCTTAACTAATTTTTTATCGATGATGATGTCTCCTTTTTGGAGGATTAAGCTGTAGGACCCAGGTTTCAGACCATTTGTCGGTATTTTGAGCTTTGATGAGTTTCCCAATTTTTTTCTTTTCCTGATAATATTACCCGATTCATCAAACAAAGTCCACGAATCGACAATATCATCGTTGGCGGATATATCTGTTAAGATTCTCCATTCATCAATTTGCATTATCTCTACTTCATAATCTGTCAGTACCGGATTTGGCCCAGCCATAAAATAATATCCACCATTGTACAAGGTGTATGTCTTATTGTAATTGATGCAATTTTTAGTCCAGGTCACCTTCATATTTATGCTACCCAGATTGCCAATCGTAAGTACGGTACCACTAGCATTACTCGACAACGTGCCGCTACCCGACAGTTTGGTCCAGATGATATCAGTTGCGCCGGGAGCTGCTATATTAACAGTGACGTTACTTGAATTGACATTTTGAGTGCAACACTGCAATGGTCCGTAATAACCACTTCCCGATATGGTCCCCGTGAGATTCGGGCTTTCAGCAGTTGCTACAACTAGGTTTGATCCAGAATTATTTAAATAGTGATGCATCCGACCTGCCTGGCAATCAGTCAAGGAATTACGATTTTCGTGCTTGTGGTTCATTAGATTATTTGATTGAGCTCCTGGTGTGTCATCACATCCATCATTTGTAATGTCAGTATGACGAAGACTCAAATTATGTCCAATTTCATGCCTTAAGGTACCTGCAACTGCCCACCGTGCATAGCCAGACTGAGGCGTATCGGGATGTAGGTACTTCCAATATACATTAGTCAACGTGCTCCACTTCTTGCAGGGAATACCACAAGCAATGCCATTGTGGGGCTTTGTACTTGTGTTGTCATCACCGGGAATGAAGATGTGAATGGAATTGCTGAAGTGATTTACATTTTTAGAATCGACGTAATTATATAGGTCATTGACAAATGTTGTACTGATGGTAGATTTCCCATGCATGGCAGAATTTGGCCACCAATGCTTGGCCACTAGATCAAATTCAATTCGGGAATCGGTTACTGATGCCGTTGGATTCTTATCGTAGGGCACCAGGTTTCGCATCCATACGTTACAATCATCCACGATCCCATCGAGAAAAGCATTGCCACTGGCATTGTCGGGAATATTATTTTGACCGTTATCATCCAGAAAAACGTGGATCATAATGCGCACTTTCTTTACTGGAGTACTAGGCAGGTCGCACTCGCAGTTACCAGCTGTGGATCCAGGACCTGACATTGGGCAAGTCTGACTGTACCCTGGAATCCATAAAAACAAAACTAGGATAATTGCACTAAGATGGTAGATGGTAGATGGTAGATGGTAGATGTTAAAAAACTCATACCGTTTCATGACTATAAAATTTTAAATGTTATAAAATATTACAGCTTGAATATGTCCGTTCCATCAATAGGGTGATTTCACAATCATGGTGGACGAAGGCCGGTTGAATCCCTTAAAGATATGACAAATCAACTTCAATGTCAAGCCTTATCGGTTTTGATCCTCTTTCGCACTCTAAAAAGCGATCACATGAGTATCTTTCCTGACCGACAATGAAAATCGGGTACCTACTTTTCCGATGTTCGGTACAGTCGATAATTTATTTAAGACAAAATGATTGTACGATTCCACATCGCGGAGCAATACCTTTAACAAAAAATCAGATTCTCCGGTCACATGGTGACATTCCATCACCTCCGGATATTTGATGACCTGTGCAATAAAACCTTCGATTGCATCCTTGGAATGATCACTGATAGAAATGTCGATGAATGCATATAGTTTATAGCCGACTCGCACAGGGTCTACCAGGGCCACGTAATCTGAGATCAAACCCAATCGCTCCAGCTTCTTTATACGCTCAAATACCGGAGTTGTGGTCAGGTGTAATTCTGCGGCCATCTCCTTCATAGTCATCTGGCAATCAGCTTGTAAAAAGCGAAGGATTGCCTTATCCGTAGCATCGAGCTCTATCATTTGTTAGAATGTTTTTCTGCATAAGGCGGGCTAATCACTAAAGATAAAGAAGTATTTACTATATATTGTATCTATTATAGTTATTTTTTCTGTTATTATAACATATTGTAGTATTTCATCCGATATATATCGAACTTTACAGCAAATATTTATATATCCTAACTATAAATACAAGAATATGAAATATGTCAATCACAGACTGGAAAACGTAGATAAAACCCATGACATCATGCCCATCCTGGGCACTGACTATGTAGAGCTTTATGTCAGCAATGCCAAACAAGCTGCTCACTATTATCAGACTGCCTTCGGATTTCAACCCCTTGCCCACAAAGGTCTTGAAACGGGATGTCGTGATTGCGAATCGTTTGTCCTTCAACAGGAAAAGGTTCGCCTTGTGCTCACCTCTCCCCTCAGCAGTGGTACTCCCATAGGCAAGCATCTTGACAAGCACGGAGATGGTGTAAAAGTCTGTGCCCTGTGGGTAGATGATGCAGCCGATTCTTATCAAAATGCAATCACGCGAGGAGCAGAATCACTTTTTGCTCCGGAGATCGAGAAGGATGAAAACGGCCATGTAGTACGCTCAGGAATAAAAGTCTACGGTGACACAGTCCATATCTTTGTGGAAAGAAAGAATTACAACGGAGTCTTCTTGCCCGGATACCGTCAATGGAATCCAGCATACCGTCCTCAACCTCTGGGATTAAAATACATTGATCACATGGTGGCGAATGTGGAATTAGGTCAAATGAACCAATGGGTCAATTTTTACAAAAATGTCATGGGATTTAAACAGATTATTTCTTTTGACGATAAGGACATCTCTACGGACTATACCGCGCTTATGAGTAAAGTAATGAGCAATGGTAATGGCAGAATAAAATTTCCAATAAATGAACCCGCTCAAGGACTAAAAAAATCTCAGATCGAAGAATATTTGGATTTTTATGAGGGCCCTGGCGTGCAGCATATTGCACTGGCGACAGATGATATCATTTACACTGTGAGTGAATTAAAAAATCGAGGTGTCGAATTTTTGCACGTACCTACCACCTATTATGACGACCTGGAAAAACGAGTGGGAAAAATCGATGAAAATATTAATGTGTTAAGAGATCTGGGTGTGTTAGTAGACAGGGATGACGAGGGATATTTGCTGCAATTATTTACGAAAACGGTGAATCCAAGGCCAACAATGTTTTTTGAAATTATTCAGCGCAAGGGAGCAACTTCGTTTGGTAAAGGAAATTTCAAAGCGCTTTTTGAAGCAATTGAAAGAGAACAAGCACAAAGGGGCACTCTTTGAGAATGTAGAATTACGAGGGACGAATTTAGAATTACGAATTTAGAATTACGAATGTAGTATGACCAATTTTAAAAAACACATCCTGAACGCTACCAAATACGCCGGAGGAAAACCCAGACCGGAAACGTCTGAAGATGAATTTATTAAACTATCATCCAACGAAAATCCGTTTGGTCCTTCACCCAAAGCTCTTGAAGCTATTGGCAGAAATCTGCTGGGGTTAAGTGAATATCCGGATAATGATGACACAAGACTGAGGCATGCATTAGTAGAATATTATTCTGAGAAAATAAGTATAGATCACCTTTTTGCTGCGCCTAGTGGTTCCGAACTGATTGAGATTATCTGCCGTGGCTTTTTAGAAATTGGTGAAAAAGCCATTGTTTGCTCTCCTACTTTTTTGCCTTTCAGAGTTTTTGTAGAAAAATGCGGTGGACAAATCATCGATGTATCTCTTGAGGGTGAGGAATTTCTGTTTAACCCCGATCAGGTCTTACAAAGTATCGATTCCTACACGAAGTTGATATTTCTGCCCACTCCCAACAATCCGGTAGGCAACTATATCCCGCGACGCACAATGGATTATTTCATTAAAAACCTTCCTGCAAACGTTATTCTTGTAGTCGATGAGGTTTATCGTCATTTTGTGGATGCTCCTGATTATACTACTGCCTTCCCCTATGTACTCGATGGTCACCGGGTGATCGGATTAAACAGTTTTTCCAAAGTATATGGTCTTGCAGGTTTGCGATTGGGATATGGATATGCACAGCCTGAAATTGCACAATATTTGAGACTGCTTTGCAAACCCTTTCTAAACAGTTCCCTGGCCATATACGGTGGGATTGCGGCACTGTCCGATCGAGAATTTGTCACGCAGACGGTCAAGAGTAATCGAATCGAGAAGCATTATCTTTATAGAGAATTTGATAAATTCTCCTTGGCTTATTGGAAGTCACAGGCAAATTTTATAATGATAAAACCACCCATGGAGGAAGAGTTGTTTGAAGATTTAATGCTCAAAGAAAATATCATGGTGCGACCTGTCGGAGCGTCAGGAGCAGTAGGATGTGTAAGAGTTACAATTGGCCGTAATGATCAAAATTTGAAATTGGTCAGTGCCTTAGAAAAGGTCCTGCGGAAAAAAGTTATACTATCTCCTGTTTAAATAAAGAAACTATGGCCGGTTTGCAAGAAAAAGGAATAGAAACAAATCCTGTCCTCGACCGGCTTCCTCCACACCTCCTTCAATTTGTAAAACCTCAAAACTACGATCATTATACGCCTATTGATCAGGCCGTATGGAGATATGTCATGCGCAAAAATGTGGAGTACTTAAAGACGGTTGCCCATGATTCCTACCTCGATGGTTTGGCACAAGCCGGTATTTCTACGGATAAAATTCCGAGCATGTATGGGATGAACCGGATTCTGGAAAAAATCGGTTGGGCAGCAGTGGCCGTTGATGGCTTAATTCCCACCGATGCCTTTCTGGAATTTCAGGCTTACAATGTCCTCGTCATAGCTTCGGAGATAAGAAGTATCGACGAAATCGAGTATACCCCAATTCCCGATATCATTCACGAAAGTGCAGGTCATGCACCGATCATTGCCAATCCGGAGTATTCTGAATTTCTAAGAAGAATGGGGCAGATTGGGTGCAAAGCTATCTCCTCGCACAAGGATGAAGTACTGGAAAAGGCGGTCAGGAAATTGACAGAACTGAAGATTAACCCGAATGCGACAGAATCCGAAATAATAGAAGCTGAGCGCGATGTAGTTGACATTCAAAATCATCAATCGCATCTCTCAGAAATGACTGCAATCAGAAATCTGCACTGGTGGAGTGTGGAATACGGGCTCATTGGTGAGCTTGATGATTACAAAATCTATGGGGCCGGTTTACTCTCATCTATTGGAGAAAGTAAATGGTGCCGGTCTGCTGAGGTAAAAAAAGTGCCCTATTCGCTGGAAACAGCTAAGCAACACTTTGACTATACGAAACCTCAACCACAACTTTTCGTCACTCCCGATTTTGCCCATCTGAGTTTTGTAGTAGAAGAATACGCAAATACTATGGCATTGCGCAGGGGCGGAGTAGAGGCAGTAAAAAAAATAATAGAATCAAGAAAATTGGGTACCGTGGAGCTGTCAACCGGAATTCAAATTAGCGGACTATTTACTGATCAAGTATTAGACGATAGGGGCCGTATCGCGTATGTATTTACTGAGGGTCCTACAGCTTTGGCATACAGGGAAAAAGAACTTATTGGTCATGGAGTAATCAATCACCCGGATGGTTTTGGGTCACCTGTAGGTAAATTGAAAAGCATCAATATCGCCATCGAAGACATGTCTCCACGTGATCTTGAAGCGTACAATATCTACGAAGGCCGAAGGGTCACGCTAGAGTTTGAAGGTCAAATTACTGTCGATGGTGAGGTAATAACCGGTATTCGAAATCTACAGGGAAAGATATTATTAATTCGATTTAAAAATTGTCTCGTAAAGCACAGGGATAGGATTCTCTTCAATCAGGATATGGGAATTTATGACATGGCTGTAGGTAAAGAAATTATGAGTGGTTTTGCAGGGCCGGCCGATTTAAATTCATTCGATTTAATAGTTCACGAAGTAAAAGAAAATGAGATCCATACACCCCCTTCTTCAGAAAAACTATTGCTGGAAAAATATTACAACTGGGCACAGAAGGCAACAGAAAAAGGCGAGGTTACCGAGCTGGAAGAGAATGTCCAATTTATCACAGCAAACTTTCCAGATGAGTGGCTTTTACTTATGGAGTATAAGATCATTTGTGAAAAATTGGGAAAAGAGCAACTTTGCCAATCCATCGAAAATGCACTGAGAAATCTTCAATCAAGGCGAAAAGAAATCCAACATCTGATTACATGAATGCAGTGGGAATACTCCACCCGTGTGCATTTCTATTAACTTTGTCTTTTTCAGAATATGATCAAGACAGGATGAGGTCGATCGCACTTATCATATGCAGCCTTTTATTGATTTCCAGCCTCGAAGCTCAACAACACACGGTGGGACTGCTGTCCATTGATCACAGCCGGGTGTCTGACGGCTATCTCTTGCTTTACCCACACAATCAACCTCATGCCTATTTGCTGAACAATTGTGGGGAGGTAGTCCACATTTGGAGGGATTCCTCACATCTTGTGCCCGGCAATACAGCCTACATCATGCCGGATGGACAGCTGGTGAAAACAAAGAGACCTGGTGATATTACACAAGATCGGATCTGGGCAGGAGGCGGTGGAGCTACTGTAGAAATACGCGACTGGGACAATAATCTGGAGTGGAGTTTCTCCCTTAATGATTCGACAGCAAGGCTGCATCACGACATTGAAGTTTTGCCCAATGGCAATATTCTAATGATTGCCTGGGAAGTAAAGACGATGGAGGAGGCAATCGCTGTTGGACGGGATAGTGTCCTTTTACTCGAGGGCGAGGTCTGGTCAGATATGATTTTAGAAGTCGATCCGGATCTTGACTCAATCATTTGGGAATGGCATTTATGGGATCATCTTATCCAGGACAGAGACAGTACCAAACCAAATTTTGGAAGACCCGAAGATCATCCTGAGCTGTTGAATATCAACTTTGCCCGAGACGGTAATGCCAACTGGACTCATTTTAATTCGATCGACTACAATGAAGAGCTGCGGCAAATTATCCTAAGCAGTCCATTTCTAAATGAAATTTATATCATCGACCACAGCACATCCAGGGATGAAGCAGCCACCGGTCGAGGGGGTCTCAGTGGCCGTGGAGGTGATTTTATGTACCGCTGGGGAAATCCATCGGCCTATAATCGAGGTGACAGTACTAATCAGTTGTCCTTTTTTCAACACGATGTACACTGGCTTGATGATTTTCTGGACCGTACCAACTCCCACTTCGGAAAATTGGGAATTTTTAATAATGAATTTTCCGCCGGTGATTTCTCGACTGTTAGCATCTGGAATCCTCCCTGGGATATGTATACCTGGTCTTACTCGATGCAGGATGGGAGCTGGGGTCCCGACAAATACGACGTAAACGTCACTCATCCGGACTCGGCAAAAATGTATAGTTCGGGATTGTCGAGTATGCAATTACTTCCCAATGGAAATTTTCTAATCTGCGTAGGTCGACGGGGATATCATTTCGAAATGACCCCTGAGAGAGAAATTGTCTGGGAATATGTGACACCCCTCTGGGTAGGAACTCCGGTTGAGCAGGGTGATTCACTAGAACTAAACAACAATATAACATTCAGAATTAAGAAGTATCCCACCGAGTATGCTGCATTTGAAGGAAGGGATTTAGCACCAAAATTTTTCATCGAGTTAAATCCGGATTCGTCTTTTTGTACACTGACACCGGTTGTCGAAGAGCGGGAAAGCAGCTTGCTTATTTATCCTAATCCCACCCATGATTTTCTTTTTGTAGACGATGCCAGTCCTGGAAGCACCTTTGAGATTGTGGATCTTTGGGGGAGGGTTTTGCTTCGGGATAAATTTCAAAATAAAAGAACAAAAGTAGCACTATCGACATTTCATGCAGGCACTTACTTCTTACGTACTGAAGGCAAGTATAGTAAATTAATAATTGGATCAGCAAGATAATCTACAAAACCAATCCATCCATAAGGAAACTGGCAATTTCCTTTTCAAGTGACAATCGATTTGGTTTCTTTTTGCCCTGTACCATATCAAAGATCCAGCGGAGTGAAGACAGCAATAGGAAGGTTGAGATATCCGGATTCAATTTTTTTAGTGCTTTTTCTCTCATTCCTCGCTCTACGATCTTTTTTACTTTCTTTTCAAACAGTTGACGTTCAGCGATAAATTTTTTCAAATCGTCACCCCGGAGGTTACGCCATTCATTGGCCAGGAGGGCAACTTTAAGAGGTTCCTCATACGAGAGATTAATAAATAGCCCAATCACTTCTCTGACCTGCTCAATTGCTGAAAGTTCAGAGGAGGATATTTCGTCTACTCCGTCATGAAAAGAACGGGACATAGCAAAGAGATTATCCCTCAATAGGGCTTGCTTTGAGGCGGTGTAATTGTAAATGTTGGCAACATCACAGTCCATCTTCATGGCCAAATCCCGCATAGTCATGGCCTTGAACCCCTTTTTGTGGATTGTTTCGAGCACAATTTGATTAAAATACTGATGTCTACTTTGTGAGCTCATAAAAAGACAAGATAATAATTGCAATATAATCAACATTTACTTATGTTTATATCAACATTTGTTGATTTTAAATTTTAGGACATGCCTATATATCAAAGCCTTGGTAAGATACCTTCCAAAAGGCACATTCAGTACAGACAGCCCAATGGAAGCCTCTATCACGAGCAACTATTCGGTACAATCGGTTTTGACGGAATGTCGTCACTCCTTTATCACATTCATCCGCCTACCAGAGTGCAAGAGGTTGGGCCATCAGTTGATGTCTCCCCCTCTATCGCCATAGAAAAGTCGGTGCAGTCGCGTAAGCTTCTGTCATTTGATGTACCATCCGCAGTTGACTTCCTGGACAGCAGAGTGCCATTGCTTGTAAATAAGGACATTCATATTGGAGTTGCTGCACCCACGTCATCTTTGCGCGACTATTTCTATAAAAATGCCGATGCCGATGAGCTACTATTCATTCACAAAGGCAGTGGAGTGTTGCGCACATTTGTCGGAAACATCCCATTTGAGTATGGGGACTACCTTATTATCCCAAGAGGTATGATCTATCAGATCGATTTTGAAACCAATGAAAATCGACTCTTGTATGCAGAGTCGTTTACGCCCATTTATACACCGAAAAGATATCGAAACTGGTTTGGTCAACTACTGGAGCACTCACCCTTTTGCGAAAGAGATTATAAGCTTCCAGGCGATCTAGAGACATACGATGAGACTGGTGAATTTAAAGTCAAAATAAAAAAACAGGGCATGTTGCACCAGCTTGTTTATAACCACCATCCCTTCGATGTCGTGGGTTGGGACGGATATAACTTCCCTTACGGTTTTTCCATCCACAATTTCGAACCCATCACCGGGAGAGTACATCAACCTCCCCCCGTACATCAGACTTTTGAGACATCGGCGTTTGTAGTGTGCTCCTTTTGTCCCCGTTTGTACGACTATCATCCCAAAGCTATTCCAGCCCCGTATAATCACTCAAACATTGACTCAGACGAGATGCTATACTACGTCGATGGGGATTTTATGAGTCGGAATGATATTGGCCCGGGGCATATCACTTTACATCCTGCCGGTATCCCACACGGTCCCCATCCAGGAGCATACGAACGCAGTATCGGCAAGGAAAAGACTGAAGAATTAGCCGTAATGATCGATACATTTAGACCATTGATGGTGACCGAAGATGCCCTGAAAATCGATGACGGAAAATATTACAAGAGTTGGATAGAAGCGGTTGTGGTATGAAGAGCTGGATAGAAATACCTCCCGACACCGATTTTACTATTCACAATATCCCTTTTGGGATATTTTCTACACCCAGACGGGATAAGAGGATTGGTACGATTATCGGCAATCGACTACTTGATCTCAGGGCTACCCATCAAATTGGGCTTTTCGAAGATGATGAGATTCCCCTTGATGTATTTTATCAGAATACCTTAAATGAATTCATCCGTCTTGGAAAAAAAATTACAGTGCCATTTCGGGAGAAGTTACAAGCGTTACTATCGGATCCGGAGTCCCCACTCAAGGAAAATCCCAATCTATTTATAAAGGAAGAAAATGTGCAGATGCACATGCCCATCCAGGTGGGTGATTATACAGATTTTTACTCCAGTATCGAACACGCTACGAATGTCGGGAAGATGTTTCGGGATCCGGAAAATGCACTGCTTCCCAATTGGCGTCACTTGCCAGTGGGATACCATGGAAGGTCTTCCTCCATTGTGGTGTCGGGAACAGATTTTCACAGACCTAACGGTCAAATCCTGAATAAGAATGGCGTACCCATCTTTTCCGCTTCTCGGCGTGTCGATTTCGAATTGGAAATGGCATTTATAGTGGGTGGAAAAACCCAGATCGGACAGGCTGTCAGTACGAACGAAGCCAGGGATTTCATCTTTGGGATGGTATTATTTAACGATTGGTCAGCTCGCGACATTCAAAAATGGGAGTATGTCCCTCTCGGACCCTTTCTCGGTAAAAACTTCTTATCCTCCATTTCACCCTGGGTTGTTACCATCGAAGCACTGGAGCCATTTAAAGTTCAGGGGCCCATCCAAGAACCACCGGTTTTAGATTATTTGCAGACAGATGGACCCTCCAATTACGATATCATCCTGGATGTATATCTCCGGCCAAACAGACATGAAGAAAAATTAATTTCTTCGTCCAATTTTAGATACATGTACTGGAACATGTTCCAGCAGCTGGCCCATCATACCGTAAACGGCTGCAATATAAATATCGGTGATCTGATGGCATCGGGCACAATCAGCGGACCGGAATCAGGCTCCTATGGATCTTTGTTAGAACTCTCTTGGGGTGGAAAGAAACCACTTGATTTGGGTCGGGGATTATCCCGTACTTTTTTGGAAGACAATGATACGGTAGTCCTACGCGCACATGCCGGAGAGAGAGAAAATCGTGTGGGATTTGGAGAGGTATCCGGAATGGTATTGCCAGCTAAAATCTGAATTGATACTCCTACAATCCTTTTTACCCGATGAAATGCCAACATCATGTTTTCCATAAACTGCCATTGCCGGAAAAGTTGCTGTGTTATATAATATTGTGCAACTCACGGCGAAAATCTTTCAAAGTTCTTTCCATTGTATTTAAACGCTCCGGCATTATGTGTCCCAAGCCAGATAAAACCAAACTTGTCTTTATAAATCGAATAACTGAGTACATCAACTTTATCAAATTTGACCGGATAGTGCAGCAGTTTTTCGCCGGAATATCTGTATACCCCATCATCGTAAGATGCCATCCACAAATCTCCATCGTCGTCCAAGGTCATGGATAAAAAATACGGATAAATTTTTTTCCCATTATCAGTCGAATAAATTGCACCAGTTTTTTGAATAAAATCAATTTGATTTGACTCCTGACCTCTATTTTTCTCACTTGAGATCTGATATCTATAACGGCTATTGCAAAACCAAAAAAAACCATCGTGATCCTCGACAATTGATCTGATTCCGAAATCACCACCTTCCGGAGTCTCGGTCAATTGCTTCTCATAGTACCAGCCAATCGATCAGCCATCAAACCGGCAGACTCCAAGCGAAGCTGTTCCAAACCACAAGGCACCACTGCGATCTTTATACACGGTATAAATGCCGTAAGGATTCCAGGACGCATCCGGGTTATTTTTATGAAATTCATTTGCGCGATCTGTTTTGGG
This sequence comes from Saprospiraceae bacterium, assembly GCA_965222645.1. Taxonomy (GTDB): domain Bacteria; phylum Bacteroidota; class Bacteroidia; order Chitinophagales; family Saprospiraceae; genus JABDMH01. The sequence continues at coordinate 827,656 of OZ244968.1, forward strand.
AAATGCCAGTGGGTACAAATAGTTGCCATCATAACGAAGCGGACCATCGTGATGGGTTCCCATTCTAAACCATAGGTCACTGCTTTGGAGTTTCCATTCATGAGCCGAGGAATCAGCGTTGGCAATTTGCAATGTCCGGAATTCCGACCCGTCAAATTTGCTAACACCCTCTCCAGTATCAAAGAAAATATTTCCGAAACTATCCTCCTGTATTCCTATGACATGATTACTGCATAGTCCGTCAGTCATATCAAACCGAATAAGCTCTGCTCCGTCAAGTCGACAGACGCCGTAGTTGCCACCTGCAAACCAATACGTCTCATCACTTGACTGGTAAATAACTGTGATTTTTTCAGGTAGTTTTTTAGCTACCTCACCCTTGGCACTGGTCCTTTGCGGGCGGTCTGATTCAGTCTGCCTGCTGGTGGATGTATCCTTGCCGATGCAGGCTAAAAGCAGAAACAACAGCGTGGAAAGTAAAGTAAAATTCATCTTTTTTATATTCCGGCGCCATCAGCTAGTAATACCGGTTATCCCATGATTTCATACTATTCCCTAAGGTGCTCGGATGGATCTCGGAAATCCTGAAACGAAAGCACGTCAATAAATCGTTTTGCTGCTTCAATCACCTCCAACACAATCGATGCATTTGCCTCATAACGATCACCCAAAATCAAATGATTCGGATCGTACTTTCGAATTGCATTAAAAATTGCCCTGTAATTTTCATATTATCAGCTTTTGTCTATCTCCCGGGATAAATTGTATCAATACGCCAGTACCCACCACAAAGAATGTCATTAAGAGTCATGACATTACCTTAAGATCAGGACCTGTTGCACTTTGCGACCTGCTTCTCTGTTCCCAGCGTTATCCAAAAGTTGGTAATCAACCACAATAACGTGCATCCCCTCCAATACTTGTTTATTCCCCACATAGCCACTCCAATCACTATTAGAACCCTCATACAGTTTTATTCCCCATCTGTTGTAGACCGATACATGATACTGATCAATATTACAATCCGAAAATAGCTGAAATGAATCATTAACACCGTCCCCGTTAGGTGTAATTGCATTAGGTAAGAAAATATTGCAATTGCAGTCCGGCATATCGAGATTAAATTCTAAAATTTCAGGATTAGAGCAATCATCGAAGCGTGCCCTAAATAAACCGACTGAATTCAGATCACGATCTAATTCAGGGAAGCCATCTTCCCAGAAAAATCCATCCGGCAATGTCACCTTCCACGATTCTGAGCAAGCTAAGACTGTGTCAAGTAGTTTAATCTCTGGAATTTCTCGGGTCATGCAGACATCGCCGATCGGAAAATCATAGGTAAAGACCAATGTCTGTGATGTCACCTCAGTAGGGATCATTGGAGAATCTTGCGAAGTTGTATCGATCGCATGAAACCTTATCAAAAAAGGTTCCAGTTGTGACTCGGAGCTCCGATCCCACCCGAAACATTCTTCTTTATCATTCAAGGTCATTTTCAATAAAAAATACGGGATATCTATGGGATATTTTTCGGATAAAACTTTATTCCCAAGCACATAAAGATACTCCTCATCCATAAATGACGAAATTTCATCCGTATCGATTGATCTGCTTGAGTTAAATATTAGGTGATCACTCAACTCACCTGTTTTTTTATCAATATGCACATATGAAAACGAGTTTGCATTTCCCATTGGTGTCTTAAATACTGCAAAACCATTCCCATCTGATTGCAGACCCATAGTAGATGATCTACCACTAAATTTTCTGGAAGTACTCACCCATTCCAGATTCGCACTTGGATTCAGTTTGTAGAAAAAAGTGTGATCCCCTTTGACTCCCTGAAATAAATAACCTCCGTCTATTTCAAGAGGGCCTCCAATGGAATGCACTCCACCGGAAACATCTAACTCGATCAGCCATTTTGTATTTCCATCTTGATCAAGTCCATAGTGAAACGGACCTGACCGACAGATGAAATTCCCATTTTTATCAATGATTGCATCACCTTCTGATTCAAATGGAGAAAACCTTCGAGCCCATTGAAAATTGAGATTTTGATCAAATACAGAAATAAAGCCTAATTTCTGAGTATCAAAATGCAACAAAAGTCCGTAGAGCATGAGCACCCCATCTCGCAGGTCCAGACTGTAGGAAAAATGATCTACAGTGCCTGTCTCAATTAATTTGAATTTTGATAGCTCTCCGCTGGGATTGACCTTCATTAAGAAAAGCATTTCTTGCCCTCCACGGTATGCACTGCCGTAAACGTAAACATTATTCTCGCCATCGACTGCCAAGTCCCTAAATTCAAGATATTCAGTAGTACGCTCATAGCTATAAGACCATATTACATCCCCACAATGATCTAACCGGATTAAATAAATCTTTCCATTTACGGGTTGTGTCGCTCCTTCGTCAGAGGAATCACCGATAAGAATGTCACCATTGCTAAGTGGAAGAAGTTTCCGGTTGAAAGTCTCAGGATGATCAGGCAGTGATAAGAAATAGGACTGAGCAATAGCCGATAATGGGCATATCATGAGGAGGAGGAAAATCGAATTTCTAGAAAAGAATAAAGATAAAATCATAGCAAGCCGAATTCTCAGTACTTTATCCAAAGAATAAATTTGGCATCAACTATCACATGTGGCATGTAGTATAAAATGTATCAAAACTACAACGCCTCCCTCCTCTTAAATACTATTTTCGAGATGGCACAAACCGTTTTTTCGTCATTTCCCAAAAACATCAAATAAATATCTTGTCTGTCTTCCACGCTACGCAGAGCAATTGTCTTTATACCTCGCCCCTGTGCAGTAGCTTGTGGTACCTCCATGGATCCGACCACTCTTCCTTCCGGAGACCCAACCCGCACATCGATTGTTCCTCCTCCAAAATACTGTGGATGCCAGCTCATGTGGAGGTCTAAACTACCGATGGAGGTGAGGTCTATATCCTTCATTAGAACATATCCCTTATCGGCTGCCAGAATAAAGTCAATTGGTGCATCCAAACCGGCTTGCTTTGCCTGCTCTTCTGTAAGCGTCATCACGCTCGCCACTACAGCGGAATCCACATCCCCCGGAAGCAATTCCGGTCGTCTCAATCTCAACAATTTGCGTCCTTGTAGTGATTCAGCACCTTCTGCTCCCGAGTCATTGTAAGAGGCCATCAACACGTAGGACCCCGAAATATCATCATTTGATTTTTCAAAAGTAAAGGAACCCCTGTGGGATAAAAAATTGTCGGGTGTGGGTTGGTCAGCGACGGACAATATATATTCGACCATCTGCTCTACCTCCTCTTCCGAATGTTGTGGGTGAGCCGCCATAGCATTCGGACCCCATACTCCACCACCTCCATTTATAATCTTATCTGCCAGATAGGTCTTTGCGTCACTTTCATCTTTATATTTTTTTGCAATATCACTGTATGTCGGGCCCACTGATTCCCTGTCTATAAAATGACAGGATTTACAGTCTGACTGATCCATTAGATTTTTACCAGCAACAAATTTAGATGATGCAGCCAGGGCTTCGTGACCCATGGAGATCACATTTATATCCACTCCTTCTTTGAGGTAATTTATGGTCGTAACTACCTTGTCGGATGCAATACCGTCATCGATACTTCCATCTTCCTTGTCTGTGACTTTTACCACATAATCGATGCTTTCGCCGGGCCAGAAAAAGGTGCGATTACCGTTGAGCTGCCAGGTTACTTGAGGAGGTTCATTTCCCACACGGATTATCACTTCCTCACTTCCGATCAATCCCTCGCCATCCCTTACCTCTAATCTCACCACATATCGGCCCGGCGCCTCGAATGTATATTTGGGATTTGTCTCCGAAGAAGTGCCTTCTCCCTCACCGAAGGTCCACTGATATTTAAGCTTGTCTCCATCTGGATCAGCAGAGCCCTCACCGGAAAAAGATACTGAGAGAGGACTTGCACCAATTGTAGTACTAGCGAGGAGTGATGGAATGGGCTCGCGATTTCCACTGATGTATTTTATATGCACCAACCTGGCATCTGGATTTTTAGAAAACCAGGCAGTTCCGTATTCCAGCATATACATATCACCGTCGGGGCTCATGATAATATCATTTGGATTATTAAATTTTTGTGATGGCATGAAAGGCTCCATCCGTAGAAGATCACCCTCCTCATCCATCGTGATGCTCATCATCCAGCCCCTTATCCAATCGTATGTAAATAACTTTTTATCATAGTACCGCGGAAACCGACGCGGATTATCCGGATAATCCTCAACATAAAAAACAGGTCCAGCCATTGCATTTCTACCACCGGTTCCCAGTAATGGAAATTCCTCTGATTCATCATACGGATACCAGATAAAGGCTGGATTAGCCGGAGGTAAATTCTGTATCCCCGTGTTATTAGGCGAATTATTTACAGGATTTTCGGGGTCGTGCTTTTTTAGTGATTTTTTGGTTGCAAAATCGTATTCGTGGTATGGTTTATTATCTCCATTAAAATATGGCCACCCGAAAAACCCTGCCTTCCTGGCTTGATTGACTTCGTCGTGACCTTTCGGACCCCTCCCTATAGAATCCTTGCCCGCATCCGGGCCCACATCTCCCCAATATAAGTATCCGTTGCGTTTATCAATCGAGATCCGGTATGGATTACGGCAACCCATAACATAAATTTCTGGTCTTCCCTGGGAGCCATCCCTGGGAAACAGATTTCCCTCAGGAATAGAGTAGGTGCCATCGGGCTCTGGCTTTATTCTCAAGACCTTCCCCCTCAAATCACCGGTATTGCTCGATGATTTTTGTGCATCCCATGGCGATCGACCGGGCCGCTCATCACTAGGAGAATACCCATCCGACTTGAACGGATTGGTATCGTCGCCCGAAGAAATAAATAGATTTCCTTCCGGGCCAAACTCTAAGCATCCGGCGGAATGACAACACTCATCCCGCTGCGTTTTGATTTCCAACAAAACAATCTCCGATGCAAATTCAATGCTGTCTCCCTTCCACTCGAACCGCGATACGTGTTGCTTTGCTTCATCTCCGGGCGGGGAATAAAATAAATACAACCAATTATTTGTGTCAAATTCCGGATCGAGTGCTAAGCCCAACAATCCATCCTCTTGCCCAGTGTATACAGGTAACGTATTTACAACCTTTGACTTTCCTTCCTTTTCGTCATAGAGGCGTATGTCTCCCCTTCTCTCGACAAACAAGAGGCGCCCGTCCGGAAGCATTTCCAATTCCATTGGCTCGTTGAGGTAATCTTCCAACACAATTTTTTTAAATCGATTCTCCTCAGGGATGACAGTTTCCGCTGCGTAATTAAGAGGTCTTCCCTCCCCGGCCGCATAGGTAATTCCACCCCAAAGATGCTTGAGGAAAGCCTCTTCGCTAAAGCTTTCATCAGTGTGTCCACCACCTGTATAAAAAGCTCGACCACCTTCAAAATCATGGTACCATGCGATAGGGTGATTGGATCCATTGGTACCACCTTCATAACTGGATTCATCAAGGTTGAGAAGCACATCTAGGTCAGGTTGGATGTTGCGGTAGTTGTACCATTCATCCGTGCGGAACCACCGTTCCGGTAGATGCTTGCACGAGATATGGTCATGATTTAAAACATCGATCTCTGCATCTCTCACATTGGGATCACTGGGGTGGCCGTTAAAATAAGCCCCGACCAATTGCCCATACCAAGGCCAATCATATTCAGTATCTGCAGCCGCGTGAATGCCGACGAAGCCTCCTCCAGCCTGAATATATCTCTGCATTGTCAATTGCTGGGCATCATCTAACACATCCAGTGTAGTATTGAGAAAAATCAACGCCGCGTATTCATCCAGCCGGTCACGCACAAACCAACTGGCATCTTCTGTCGAGTCTATCTCAAAACCATGCTCTGAGGCAAGCTTGGCGATTGCTATCCGGCCTGGTTCGATTGACGTATGTCTAAATCCATCCGTCTTGGAAAATATCAGGAGTTTTTTAGGGCCCTTAGTCGAATTTACATTGCAGGCTGACAGCACAATCAGGGGAAGGAGCGCAAATAGAAATCTTAAACACATGTAGACTCGATCTTGATTTGTTTGGAAAAAGGCATAAATCTAGCTAAAATCAGGAAACATGTGCACACCTTATGTTGCTCAATAATATCATCTCCACAGATCGTAGTGTGACCACAGTACCGGGCAAAGACCGATCATTTAGCCGGCCTCCAAAACCGACCATGTGTAGATTTTCTATATTGCACTTCACAATATAGGTGCAATGGCAATAAAGAAGAACGACGTAGTGATCCTGCACTATAAACTGCAGGAGGAAAATGAGGAGGGTGAATTAGTTGAGTCTACATTTGGGAGTGAACCTTTGAAGTTTATATTTGGAATCGGTCAGATGATTCCTGCCTTTGAAGAGAACCTTGAGAGCAAAGCAGAAGGCGAGAATTTTGCCTTTGGAATACCCGCTGAAGAAGGGTACGGACTTTATGATGATCGCGCCATTGCAAATATTCCGTTAAAGGATTTTGAACGGGATGGAAAGATCAATCCGGAAGACGTCGCACTTGGGAAGTCCGTAAATCTCCAAGATCACCAGGGCAATCAGTATACAGGGAGAATTACGGAAATTGAAAACGAAATGGTAAAAATTGATTTCAATCATCCGATGGCGGGTATTGACCTTCACTTTACCGGTGAAATTGTGAACGTACGGGAAGCCACAGAATCGGAGTTGGATCATGGACATGTACACGAATAGCATGGATAGCGTTAGCTCTTGATATCTGATTGTTTCTAATAAGATTTGGAATCATTCTTGCAACTACGTTGCATATTGTTATATTTGCAACAATGTTACATCTAGCACATGATCAGCAAATTCTTTGGTTTCCATCTTGATTTTCTCGGCTTCACAGCCAGTTTGATCTGCGCTGTACATTGTGCCGCTGTTCCGTTGGTAGTCGCCATTGGTATGCTGGGAGGCCTTGCCTGGTTACACGATCCCATTATGGAAATCGGCTTTTTCATTACAAGTCTAAGTATTGGAGGCATTACCCTGGTTTCCGGCCTGAAGAAAAAGACATTGTCTCCCGCAGTTGTGACTCTTTTCACCATTGGGTTCGCATTAATTGTGAATACCCTTCTGTCGCCGCATACACATGGGATTGAATCTTTACAGGCAGTCATTGGGGGTTTATCGATCGCTGCAGCCCATTTCTCGCATTGGCTCACACTTAGAAAAAAGACATGTGAGACTGTGGCTTAAGATGACCAATGACTATTTACTTTATTAGAGGGCAGCTTTTTGTCCTTTTTTTAAATCATCGACTACAGTTGGATTGAGAAGTGTAGAAACGTCACCAATATTCTTTGTGTCACCAGCTGCTATTTTTCTCAGAATTCTTCGCATGATTTTGCCCGAACGCGTCTTTGGCAGTCCTGACACAATTTGTACCTTATCTGGCTTGGCAATGGGGCCAATTACCTTAGTTACGACCTGATGAATGCTTTTCTTAAATTCTGCGTTGCTCTTCGCTTTTCCATCGGTAATTAAGTATGCATAAATACCCTGTCCCTTGATGTCGTGCGGATACCCGACTACCGCAGACTCAATTACATTCGGATGTTCGTTTAGCGCGTTTTCTACTTCAGCTGTTCCAATGCGATGACCGGAGACATTGATGACGTCATCTACTCTGCCGATAATGCGATAATGTCCATTTTTATCTCTTCTCGCACCATCACCTGTAAAGTATTTATCCTCAAAAGCAGAAAAATAAACCTGGCGGCAACGCTCGTGATCACCGTATGTAGTGCGGATAATTGATGGCCAGGGAAATTTAATGCACAAAAGTCCTTCTGCTTCTTTTTTTCTGATCTCTTTACCATTGGCATCTACCAGGCAAGGCTGTACACCAGGCATTGGCAACATAGCATATGTGGGCTTTAATTTATGCATTCCTGGTAGTGGTGAGATTAAGATTCCACCGGTCTCGGTCTGCCACCACGTATCCACAATCGGACACTCACCTTTGCCGATATTTTGATCGTACCAGTGCCAGGCCTCTGCATTAATCGGCTCTCCCACAGTACCGAGTACTCGCAGGCTCGAAAGGTCGTAGTGATTTGGCCAGTGATCTCCCTGTGCCATCAGAGCCCGGATCGCTGTTGGTGCCGTATAGAATTGATTGACCCGATGCTTTTCACAGATATGCCAAAAGCGACCGGCATCGGGATATGTAGGTACTCCTTCAAACATCATGCTCGTTGCCCCTGCGAGCAGGGGTCCGTAGATAATGTAGCTGTGGCCGGTAATCCATCCGATGTCTGCGGTGCACCAATAAACATCCTCCCGCTTGTATTGGAAGACATTCTTAAAAGTAAAGCACGTATAAACCATATACCCGCCACACGTATGAACAACTCCTTTTGGTTTTCCGGTAGACCCGCTTGTGTATAAAATAAACAATGGATCTTCGGAATCCATCCTCGCTGGCTTGCAGACCTTAGACTTCCTCTTGACCACATTGTGCCACCACTTGTCGCGACCTTTTTTCATCGCAACTTTTTCTCCGGTGTTCTGGTGCACAATCACTGTCTGCACACTTCTGCATCTTTGTCTAAGTGCATCATCTACCACTTTCTTTACGGGAATATTTTTATTTCCCCGGGAGTTAAAATCAGAGCAAATAACCATTTTGCAGGTGGCATCCTTAATGCGATCGGCAAGAGCTGTGGCAGAAAATCCGGCGAATACAACGGAATGTATCGCCCCAATACGAGCGCACGCTAACACACCGATAGCCAGCTCAGGCACCATAGGCATATAAAAACACACACGATCACCTTTTTTGATGCCATTTGATTTCAAAGCATTCGCAAAACGGCACACCTCTTCATGCAATTCGAGATACGTAAACGTCTTATATGGTTTACTGGGATCGTTGGGCTCCCAAATTAAAGCCCTGTCCTTACCCCGGGTTTTAAGATGACGATCGAGGCAATTTTCCGTAATGTTCATTTTGCCTCCCACATACCACTTTATATCGGGCTTTCGGAAATTCCACTCAAGAGTTTTGTCCCACTTCTTCTGCCATTTAAATGTACGCGCCTGGGCAGCCCAAAATTTTTCTGGCTTATCGATACTTTCCTTATATACTTTTTTATACTGGCTTAAACTCTTGATCTGTAATGTCATGAAAGGTTGGTTATTTAAGTAATGAAAAACAGGCCGTCAAAATAAGATAAATCCCCCGGGAAATGTAAGGCACCCTGTATTTTTAATTTATCTAATCTACTCATGCTTTCTTCGCTTTATTCTTCTCGATTTTTCGGGGAGAAAATCGTCACCGAGAGTGGGCCCGTCTGCGACCTCAGATCGGTCCTTCGCAAAATTGGGTTGACCTGCATCAATCCAGCATGTGTACCAGATACTGCCAATAGCATGAATGGATTCTCGCATACGTTGTTCCACCATTCCCTGCATTAGATCCTGATACTTTTGGGCATATTCCTTACACTGGGTTCGCACGGTCATATCGAGCCGATTGTCAAAACAATATTGTCGATCAGACGGAAACGTTTCGCTCAATCTTTTCTCGACTACCAGCACACTATCTACCAACGCACTGCTGGACAAGACAATGTCCCAATAGTATTCAGTGGGATTATCGACATAATTTGCTTTTCCCACAAAAAAATCATAATCACTTTCTGCAAATAATTCAGGAATCCGTGTTTCCCAAAAGGCATGGATTCCGACCTGGTCCGTGAGCTGTCCGTTATAGTTCTTTGTCACATGAAGAGGCACATGTGCATCCCCCAGATAGTGACCGATCTCAGCCGAAAGGCGAATGATCTTTTGTTTCTCTTTCTTTCTAAATGCTTCGGTGAGTCGATGCTGAATTTGAGGTAAAAAGTAAGGTAGGATCCCATGCGGAGATAAATTATCTACGATTTCGATTGTTGCACAGGCATTTGTATTATCCGGCCAAAACGACGACCAGGTTTCACATTCCAAAGTCCAATTCTCTTCATAGTAATTCGGTAAAATCTGGTCAACGAAGAAATCGCGATATCCGATGGAATCAATTTTATCATTTTCCTTCCACAATTCATCTCCATGATATCTCAAGCTATCGCCATTAGGAGAATATACGACCACATCACAATGCTTGGCCAGCGCATCGATCCAATTTCGTGGAAGCTCCTCGAAGGGTGCGGATCCCCAGTGATCCAGATCGATGTAATGCCTAATTGCCTCAAATGGACTGGCGTATCTGCGCTTGTCGGGATCTACGGCATGATCGGAGATAAACTCGAGGTTGGGTTTGAAGAGCGTCAGCATTTCCGGAGGTAAAGTATAGACCGCCATTTTGTTTATCAGGCGATGACCGTAGAATCCCCATTCGCCCTTACCAGATGTGAGGCCGAGAAGCAAAAATATCAGGGCAGAGAATCTTGTGGCATTTTTCATATGTCGCAAAATGGTTTTGCGCTAGGGCTCTTCATCGACTCTTCAAAAAGTGCAACTGTCAAGGTATTTGCAACAAGCTACGAAAATGAATTCAATCATCATGGGAAGGGCATATTACTAAAGGCATGCATCGTGTACAGATAAATGGGACCATTTCCTTTAAAATACCAGTGTACATAGTTTTTCAATATCTTTAGAAGATATGAACCTGGTACAATTACGCAGATATTCTATACTTACGAGAAAATGGAGCTAAAAACCATTGCCGATAAAAGTCGAGTTCAAAGGGAATGCAGGATTGAGCAAATGTTTAATAACTGACTCGCCAATAAAATAAGACTCATAGTCCAAGAAAAAAAGAAAGTAACGCAGTTGGAATTGAGACAAGCACCCGGAACTATTTTAAAAAAAAGGATCAGCAATCCACTGGATAAAACTACACCAGGAACAAATATTCCACAATGAGCAATACAGACAAACTAATTTCAATTTTGAATATACTAATTTTTATAGGCCTCCTTTTGCTGGCAGTATTCGCACCTGCTTTGATAGCCCTGGCAACAAATACTCTTACGATGATGATTCTAATTCTCTTTCCCTTAATTATTATCTTAATCGGGGCTTTCAATATCGTCAAATATCTAAAATTAAGAAATCGAAAACTCGAAGAATTTGGATTAGGATCCAAAATTCTATTACTTTTCCCAGTTGTAAACATTATGCTAGTAGTATTAGGAATATTGCTAGTAGTGGTAACCAGGATATCGTAAGAAAAGGCTATCTAAGAAGCAAAAGTCGATTAAGGAGGCCCTTGCTTTGCACACACATTGTGGAAGACAATCATGCCCTATGTGGTCGAACGCTAGTTCCCATGGGGCGTTGAAGCCAGCAGTGGAAAAACACTGATTCAGTTTGTCAAGGAAGCCATCGAGCAGAAATTGAAAACAGGATGGTGGGATTCTCAGTCCCAACTACTGAGGATCCGGTCAACTCAGAAAACTGATATAAGCAAATCGAATTCTTCACAGGTACAGAAATATCATTCCTCAAAAAAATAATCCAATCCCAAAAATAATTTTTCAAAAACACGATGTTGTATTAAAAAAATATCTCCTTTGGAATCGACCAGGTGATAGCGTTGTATCCTTTGATTTCCATAATTCTTTGCTACGGGTACAACTGGAAATAATTGGACAGCATATTTCGAATCATCAGTCTTTGTCAATTCGATCTCTACAAAAGGCGTCCTCTTGATCAAGCTGTCATGGATGGTCGTATCGACAATGATTGCTTCGGCTCCCACAAATTTATAACCTTGCAAATAAGCTTCTACAGACCCCCGTTTATAAGTACCTGTGCCGAGATGGTCATCCAGCGGATAAACTTGAAGCCCTTCATAAGATCTCCGAATCACAAATGAGGATTCCCGTTTTGAGGGATAATGGACGACAAGCTCTTTGATTTCATCCTGCGAGACTTCAAAAATCATCCGGTCCCGCCAATCGTGCAAAGGCATCGCAAATCGCGGCATCAGTGAACCTTCAAAGCCATCCATAGACACTACTGCAGGAGCCCGGGTGCCTTCCAGAATAATGTATGTACCTCGCTCATCGGGAGTGGTTCCACCGATAAAGAATGATTTAAGTAGTTCTTCATTTTTTCCAAAAACCTCCACTTTGGTGGCTGTTGCCGCCATTTCCACAATCATTTTTTCCTGAGCCGCAGGCCTGGGAATAAACTGCAAATTGATTCGATGCAGGGCATCGAGGAGGTTCTCGATGGCATCCTTTCGAGCCTTAAAGTCATGGTTTACCCACCAGGCATCGCTCCTCCTTTCGAGGACAATGTCCGGCTCGAAAAGCCGGTAATCAATTTTTATTTTTTGGATAAGATCAGGATTCTCAATGGCATATCTGTACTCCGCTGCAAGATCCGGCTTCGACGGTTCTGTGATAAACCAAAAAAGCACAAGTGCTACTGCAACCACCAAAAATGCAACCCGCCATTTCATGATTGAAAATTAAGCAAATCTCCTTCGTCGCAGATAGTTAAACAGAACTCCCACGAGAATCAAAAGCATCAGGGGCAAAACCACATTGATGAGTTGCCACCTGACCCTTTCTCTTTCGATACGGGGTTGATCGAGTAATCTCAGTTTGAAGGTTTTAGCCCTAGCTGCGATAAGACCGTTGCGGTCCAGCATGTATTCAATGGCATTTGTCAGGAAGTCCTTGTTGTCAAATGTGTAGTTCATATATTGATTAAAGCCCAACTGCCTCAGTTCTCCAGTATTGGGGTTTACTCCATTTTTTGCTACATCACCATCGGCGACTACCAAGATCTTGGACGGATCTGACTGCGCCTTAAAGGTGGTTCCAATCCGGTTTAAAACGTCTTGCATTTGTGGGGTTACCCTGTTTTCAAATACAGACGCAAATGAGCCCTCCAACAACAAAGCCAGATTCTGTCTACCACTGTTGAACAACGATTGATCCGGTTCGGTCTTCAGAATTTCGAAATCCAGAATCACAGGATTTACCTGAACGCGACTGTAGTCTGAAGATTGGAGAACCGGAGTTTTTATAATTCGCGATTTGGTCTTGATGGTATCTAACGACGCGGGAAAAAATAGATTGACCGGATTTAAACCCTTGGTTATCGGGTGCTCACCAGAGCCGGTGGCCAGGATGTGGTAATACCACGGAAATAAATTGAACTGAGATTTACTACCCCTACTGTTTATCCCCAGTGGGATAGAAGTGCATTGCATATCGAGGACAAAATTCTTATTTATTCGCACCCCATATTTAAAAAACATATCCTCCAGGCCTAACTCATTATCGTGCGGAATATATTGGCCACTTTTGCTTATCGAATCGAGATTTACCACTAATGGATCAATCAAGAATATAGCCCTTCCTCCATTGACAATATATTGGTCTATCAGGAATAAATGTTTATCAGAAAATGGTATAGTGGGTTTTGCTACAATAAGCATATCTATACTCGGTGGAATCTGATAAATTGTATCCAGATCCACCCTACCAGTATTGTAAAAAGCTCTCAAATTGCCCTCGAAGGCTGCAGTCTGGACAGGAAGCAATTCTCCATGTCCACTGGAAAAAAGGATATTTGGCTTATCCACGGCTTGCAACTTAGTAATCGCATTGGCAAACTTATACTCGAGTAAACTTATACTATTATTCAATGCCAGATCCCCTGACATACCCGGTGTGTTTTCCTCGAGAAGTCGTATTGCTATCTGACGGTCACCGTAATTAAAAATTGCAAACGGATAAATCCTTTGCTTCGACTGGCCATCAGCATCTCTAACATTGAGTTCTATTGGTACAATACCTACTTGAGCCCATGACTCGAGTCGCTCATTCACCTCATCTGTTTCTCCAAAAAGAGGGTCCTCAAATCGAAACTGAACATCTCTGTTCATTTTTTGAAATTTATCCAAAAGTTCCTTAATTGCCGTTGGTAGCCGTTTAAACTCTGCTGGGAATTTTCCCTCCAAGAGCACCTGAATAAAAATGGATCCGTCTATCGATTTTACAATTTCTTCCGTGGCAGGCGTAAGGGTGTGCTTTTTATCTTCCGTGAGATCAAGCTGGACATGAAAATAATTGCTGAAAATATTCAATAAAACCACGAGAGCAATCGCTGCAATGAGCCAATAGTAATTTTCGATATTTTTTTTCGCTCCACTCATTGATTGCGGTTCTGCCTTAAATAATGATATGTAAGTGAAAGAAAAATAAAAATGGCACTGCAAAAATAAACAACATCCCGGCTGTCGATTGCTCCCCGGCTAATCGAACGGTAGTGGTACTCTATCCCAATTTTTTGTAAGAAATCATCGATTCCTCCAAAGAATGCAGGAATCGAGCTCAAAAATTGAAACCCCCAATAAACCAGGAAACACAAGATAGCTCCAAGTAAAAAAGAAACTACTTGATTGTTACTCACTACGGAGGCATAGAGGCTTATAGCTATAAATATAGCAGCCAAAAAAAACAAACCAACGTAAGACCCAATTACTTCCCCCCGGTCTATATTTCCCTGTGGAGAGCCCAATTGCCATATCGTGTAGTAGTATATCAAAGTAGGGAGAATAGCGACGACCACTAAGAAAATAGCTCCTGCATATTTCCCCAGAATGATTTGCCACTCAGTCAGGGGCTTAGTAAATAAAGTCTCTATTGTACCCAACTGTTTTTCTTCTGAAAAAGATCGCATGCAAACCGCCGGAATAAGAAAAAGAAAGATCACCGGAGCAATAGTAAAGAGTTGATCCAGACTTGCATAATTATATTCTAAAATGCTGTAATCAGGAAAGACCCACATAAGGAGTCCAAGAAGTGTAAGGAAGACTCCAATGACAACGTAACCAGTAATTGTACTAAAAAAACCCTGAATTTCCTTTTTAAAAATAGTCCACATTACGATTGAGTAATTTTTTGGAAGACATCCTCCATCGTTGAATGCTTTTCGGTCATCTCTAAAATCTTATAACCCTTCCCAACAACAAAATCAAAAACAAGGATGCGTGGATCCCGTTTGCCATCTTCAAAAACTAATTGGTAAGTTGATTCTCCAATCTTTTTGCTTTTACTCAACCCCCTGATATCCCACTTTTCTTTAAGTACAGTATCTAAAGTAATTACGATTTCCCGTTCCTTGTTGAATGCCTTTTCTAAATATTCTATCGAGTTATCGGCGACTAACTTTCCCTGGTGAAGGATAATCACCCTGTCACATATGGCCTGCACTTCCTGCATTATATGACTACTGAAAATTACCGTCTTACTCGCCCCTAGTGTTTTTATCAATTGGCGGATCTCCACTAACTGATTTGGATCCAACCCCGTGGTCGGTTCGTCAAGAATTAAGATATCAGGATCATGGATAAGGGCTTGTGCCAGGCCCACACGTTGTCTGTATCCCTTTGACAATGCTCTAATGATCTTGTGTTGCTCCCGGGATAGACCCGTCACCTCAATCATTTCAGAGACCCGTGAGCGCAGATTTCTCAATCCGTAGATAGACCCAATAAAAGATAGATACTCCTTGACATACATATCGAGGTATAATGGATTGTGCTCCGGGAGATAACCGATGCATTTCTTGACCTCAATTTGTTGCATCCTTACATCCAGGCTTTTCACCATGGCCTCACCTTCAAAGTCATCAATGAATCCCGAAAGAATCTTCATCGTAGTGGTCTTTCCCGCACCATTGGGCCCTAGCAAACCCACCACTTCTCCTTTCTGCACCTCAAAGGACACCTCCTCAAGTGCCTTTTGATCACCGTATAGCTTTACTACATTCCTTACCGATACGCTCATGGCGACACTCCATTTATTGACTTGATCAATGCTGATAACTCCCAGGCATCTGCCAAATTAAAATCACCTATCGAGGTGCGAACAAGCTGTGAGAGGAACGCTCCTGAACCAACCGCCATTCCGAAATCATGCACCAGGGACCGAATGTAGGTACCTTTGCTGCACGTTACCTCAAAACTAATTTTTGGAATCACCACTCCGGTAAGTGAAAAAGTCCGGATTATTACCTTGCGAGAAGGAACTTCAACAGCAATGCCAGCTCTAGCCAGTTTATACAATCGCTTACCGTCCACTTTGATTGCAGAATAAATTGGTGGTCTTTGCTCGATCTCTCCGATAAATTTTTCCACAGTTTCATACAGGAGCGAATCATTTATGTGATCGATGGGGTACCTGGCCTCGATCTCGCTTTCAGCGTCGTATGTTTTGGTAGATGCTCCAAGAGTCATCGTACCGCGATAGCTCTTCTCTTGTGCCTGATATTGATCGAGTTTCTTTGTCATAGCCCCGGTGCAAATGATCAAGAGGCCGGTTGCCATTGGATCAAGTGTACCCGCATGTCCCACTTTGATCTTTTTGATGCCATATGCACTCCGAATTGTATACCGGATCTTATTGACAACATCAAAAGATGTCCATCCAGCCGGCTTATCTACCATAAGCATCGTGCCAGAAACAATATTTTGCAATGTATCTCCCATCAGAACACCCCATTAGCCCATAAAATGCAGAGTGTCCCTACAATGAGACAATAGATACTGAAGTATTTCAGCTTTGCTTTTTTCACCAAATTGATCATCCAAATACACGCCAGAATCCCCGTAACCAGGGCAGCGACAAACCCTGCTATCAGTGGTACGTAATTGGTCACTGCCTGCAATTCTCCATCGACAAAGTACTTGATAATCCTCCCCAGGATGAGTGGAATGACCATCAGGAATGAAAATCTCGCTGCCTCCTCTCGATTTACTTTGAGTAGAACTGCCGTAGCTATTGTTGCCCCGGATCTCGATATTCCCGGTAGGATTGCCATTGCCTGAGCCAGACCGATTACAATAGATGCCGGGAGATCGACTTCTCGATTGGTGACCCTTACATAGTCTGCAATCAGCAGCAGTGCAGCTGTTGCGATTAAGGCACAACCTACCAGAACGATATTTCGCATGAAGAGAGATTCGATCATCGGCTCATTAAAGTAACCAATGAGAGCTGCTGGCACCATCGATAAGAGGATGTAAAAAATGTACCTGCCCGAATCACGATCCTTCAGCGTAAGGCCTCTGGTGATCAGCTGTCCAATTTCTTTCCTAAATACGAGAACCGTGGCAATTGCTGTGGCTGCATGCAAGACGACGGTCACCATGAGGCTTTGGGCAGGAGTATACTTTTCTCCCAGGATCACTTTTGCTATCTCGAGGTGCCCACTACTCGACACGGGTAAAAACTCAGTCAGCCCCTGGATAATTCCAAGGAGCACTGTTTCCAAAATTTCGTTCATGAAAGCGGATCAAGCCTTTTTAAATATGGCGTAAATTTCAACTCCCAATCCAGCAAGTATCACTATGGGGGCTAATACAGTACGGCGAAAACTGTATATGATCGAGTCATCCCACACGTCCGGGCTCGGCATACTACCACCCAGCATCAAGAGCATACCCAGAAAGATCAAACCAGCACCGATACCCATAAACACGTAATTCTCTTTTTTGAAAATCAGTTCTCTGGAAGGTTTACTTGATGCGGTCTTTGACCGGGTGCGCTGCACCGTCGGTTTTGTCTTCTTCTTGGTGCTAACTACTTTTTTCTTCCGCTTTGTAGACTTCGGTTGACTCATCATCTCATGATTTGGCACAAATGTATCAGTAAAAAGTGAAACCTTTTGATTGACATATTCATTTTTTCATAATCTGTCTATGATCTAATCAATGTTGTATGTACAGATCCGAATTGCTCATCTTCAGATACCGGGTAACTACCAGCCAGGTCGTCACCACATTGATCAGCAGACTGATGATCACTATTCCCCCGATCAGGTATAAAATGAATTTCTCCTCCAAATATTGCCTCAGCTCAGGAAACTGGGTCAACATAAAAAAGTAGGCAACCGCCAATGCAATGAGGGCTATTCCTGAGGCAATTATACCCATCCTTCCACTCTGGCTCAAGAATGGTCTTCTGATAAAAGACCACGATGCACCCACAAGCTCCATTTTCTTCAAAATAACTCTTCGTGCATAGATTGCCAGTCTTATGGAATTGACAATAAGCATGAGTGCCAAGAGACCAAAGATGCCAATTGCAGCGACAAAGACCTTCGAGATTCTTCCCAGATTATCCAGTATGCCTCTGATTGCACCCTCGTTATAATAAATGTCGTGAATGATTTCATGCTTTCGTTCGTACTCGTCGCACAAGGCCGAGATCTGATTTGTAGAGAAATCGTCTGCATTGATATTAAACGTGACCACATCCGGCAGTGGGTTTGGCATTTCAAGGGATGATAATTCGATTCCCAGGTCATCACTCATTTCACTCAAGGCGTCTTCCTTGCTTTTATACACGACCGAATTCTTCAGAGTGGTGGTGTAACTCGAAAGATCCCTGGTCAATTCATTGAGTTCATGATCGAGAAAATGGGGATCGAGCTCAATGGTAATCGCAAAATCTTCCTTGAAGGCATTCGCCATTGATCTGGAGTGTTGTGAAATAATTGCCAGCGAGCCCAGGAGAAAGAGAACTATGGCTACACACAGTACAGACCAGAGAAAATTTGGCTTAGGACCATACGCTAAGATTTTACTCATAACTTGTTATGTGAGAGCAAAGGTACAAATTACAAATACATGTAAAGTGTTTAGGAAATATCCATCTTCTACTGACGATCTCCCCGCCTCTTCATCACCTGATCGAGAAGTTTTCCAGTCTCCTTGACCAGATCATTAAGCTCCTCCTCAAACGACGGGGACTTTCTTACTATTTCTTCGTCGGGATTCTCCTTTTCCAGCTCCTTCTGTAATTCTTCCTTTTCTCTGATGAGTTCATCCCGCTTGCGCTCGAGCATATCTAATCGCTCCTTTTCCTCGCTGTTTGAGCTTGCGTCCATGGTTCCTTTCAGCTTTTGATAAGCTTCTTCCAATTTATCGAATGCTTTATCATACTTGCCATCACGAAATTTTTGCCTTTCTTTCTTGATCAGATCTCCAATTGATTTTCCAACTTCTTTGACTTGCCTAAACACCTTTTCAGATGTCTCCTTTTCTTCTGGTGTGCCTAAGAAGTAATTATATACCAATATTCCTGCAACAACGAGAAGAGCTACTTTAAGTAATGATCGCATCGAGATTTTTATTTTTGTTTCAAGTTAGACGGTACAAATTTGCAGTTTATTGCTTGGCATGTATGAAAATTCCCACACAGAATTTGGGTATAAAATGATTGCTATCACATCATGCATCCACATCATTTGACGGCAAGCATTCCGATTCTCTCAGGGGGTTATGATCATTAGGGCAAGGGTATGACCCGGCTTTGCACCATCATCGACAATCAATGGTGATATTATTACTTTTGCACTCCAATATGCATATCCATTAAAGTTTCTACGACAAATGCAAGAATACAACCACAAGGTTGCTGAGGCAAAATGGCGCAAATACTGGTCCGAGTCGCGGATAAACGAAGTAACAGAAGACGAGTCAAGGCCCAAATTTTATGTCCTTGATATGTTTCCCTATCCATCGGGTGCTGGACTGCACGTAGGGCATCCCCTTGGTTACATCGCTTCCGACATCTACGCCAGATACATGCGGCTGCGAGGATATAATGTCTTGCATCCGATGGGATTTGATGCCTTTGGATTACCTGCTGAGCAATACGCCCTGCAAACTGGTATTCATCCTGCTGAAAGCACTAATGACAATATGGAGCGATACCGGCAGCAGCTTGGAAAATTGGGTTTTTCCTTTGACTGGAGCAGGGAAGTAGCTACCTGCGATCCCAAATATTATAAGTGGACACAATGGATTTTCACTCTATTATTCGATCATTACTATGATCCCACCGAGAAAAAGGCGAAACCGATAGAACTGCTTGTTGAGCATTTCGAAAAAAAGGGCACCAAACAACTATCGGCCACCAGCTCCTATGCTGGCTCCTTCAGTGAAGTGGAATGGAGCGGTTTTACCGAAAAACAAAGGAGGGAGATCCTGATGGATTTTAGGCTCGCATATCGAAAAGTCGGATACGTCAATTGGTGCGAAGAACTCGGCACAGTGCTGGCTAACGATCAAATCAAAGACGGGGTATCAGAAAGAGGTGGTTATCCGGTTGTAAAACGGGCCATGACACAATGGTATCTAAGAATCACGGCCTATGCAGAGAGACTCCTTGAAGGACTAAAAAAGATCGATTGGTCGGAGTCGCTGAAGACGATGCAGCAAAATTGGATCGGGAGATCCGAGGGCGCCTCAGTGTATTTCAAAATTAAAGATTACGATCTCAATCTCGAAATCTACACAACTCGTCCTGACACCATTTTCGGAGCTACCTTTATGGTCCTTGCACCGGAGCATCCCTACGTAAAAGAAATCACTTCTGAGGGTCAAAAAGGAGATATCGAAAATTACATAAGATATGTAAAATCAAGGTCGGAGAGAGATCGTCAGGCGGACGTCAAATCGGTGACTGGGGCTTTTACGGGAGCGTATGCATATAACCCTTTTACCGAGCGCAATATCCCCATCTGGATAGCCGAATATGTCTTAATGGATTACGGTACCGGGGCAATCATGGCCGTGCCCAGTGATGACGAACGAGACCTTCGATTTGCCGAGAAATTTGGTATTGAAATCGTCGATGTAGTGGATAAAAGTGATTACCCCGGTGCATCGTTGCATGACAAGGTTGGAAAAATGATAAACAGTGGATTTATCAATGGAATGGAGGTACCCGATGCTATCGTTGCCGTCACTTCAAAAATAGAAGTAATGGGCATTGGCAAGCGTGAGATAAATTATAAAATGCGCGATGCCAACTTTAGCAGACAACGGTACTGGGGCGAGCCCTTTCCAGTCACATACGATCAGGAAGATATCGCCCATACTCTGCCCCTATCAGAATTGCCATTGAAGCTACCGATCTCAGACGATTTTAAGCCCACCAAGGAGGGAGACTCTCCTCTTGCCCGCATTACTGATTGGGTAAATCTACCTGATGGTCATAAACGGGAAACCGATACGATGCCTGCAGTGGCTGGATCCTCCTGGTATTTTTTACGTTACATGGATCCGCACAATGACGACGAATTCGCCAGCAAAAAGGCCATCGATTATTGGAGGGATGTCGATCTATATATCGGGGGAGCCGAACATGCTGTTGCTCACCTAATGTATGCCCGGTTTTGGCACAAATTCCTGTACGACAAGCAATTAGTGCCCACGGACGAACCATTTAAGAAATTGATCAACCAGGGCATGATTCAGGGAGTCATTGAATCTCTGTTTCTCGATAAGGAAAAGACCAATGATCATCACAGGTTTGTGAGTGCTGAGATGGCCATGAAGGACCCAAATCGCGAGTACGCTCGGATACCTGTTCCTATAGAATTTGTCAAAGATTATGGATCGGATGGTAGTTACCTGGATGTCGAAAGCATTGAGAAGTTCATTCAATGGAGTCCGGATTATACCGGATCAATCTTTGCAAGTACATCAGGAAAGTATCAGGCTGGTGAGGTCACACCAGTGAATGGGGGTGCTTCTGAATTTCGGATGATCACCCACTCGGAGGTGGGCAAGATGTCTAAGTCTAAATATAATGTAATAAACCCCGATGACGTCATAGATCAGTATGGCACTGATTGTTTTCGGATGTACGAAATGTTTCTTGGGCCATTGGAAAACAGTAAACCATGGGATACCAATGGAATTGATGGCGTCTACAAGTTTATCAAGAGATTATGGCGTCTTTTTAGTCCTGTACAGGGCTCTTCTGAGATCAGTGATGCCCCTCCAAGTAAGGAAGAACTAAAGATCCTGCATCAGACGATCAAAAAAGTGCAGGATGACATTGAGCGGTACTCGTTTAATACGTGTATCAGTCATTTCATGGTCGCTGTAAATCACCTTCGCGGATTCAAAATCCAAAAGAGGGGAATCCTCGAACCGCTGACCATTCTTCTCGCTCCTTTTGCTCCCCACCTTTCGGAGGAACTCTGGGAAATTCTCGGTAACGAACCGAGTGTGTGTAATTCAAACTTCCCCCAGCTGGATGAGGCTTATTTGATGGAAGATGAGATCGTTTATCCAGTATCGATTAATGGCAAGAAAAGGACTGAAGCTGCTTTCGCCGCAGATTCCACTCAAGAAGATATAAAGGAAGCAGTCCTGCGTCTTGAAACCGTGCAAAAGTGGGTTGCTGAAAAACCGGTGAAGCGAATTATAGTGGTGCCAGGCAGAATGATCAATATCGTTGTTTGATGGCCAGGTCCCCTAAATCCTTGAGAATCTATAGCATCCGCATGTCGATTTAAAAAATGTAAGAGTATTGTGGCGGAGTAAGGTATTATTGTCTATTTTTGCCTTGTCCTTTCATTAAATCCGTATGTAGGACTTTGAGATTCCCGTCTTGTTTGAAAACCATATCCACCGGTCCACATCCGTGAGTTTCCACTGATAAGACTAATTTAATTCGAAACCAATTCGTCTTGTGCTATTGATGGCCACAAGCTTATTGGAAAATAATCATTCATAAACAACACTCATCATGAAAGCGTTAAGCTTTATCCGTAGTATGCTGATGATTGGAACCCTACTTTGGATGAACTCATGCACCGAGGATTACGATTTGAGACGAGGAAGACCTGGTAGCTCAGGTATTGAGATTCCTCCTGACTACATTGTGGTACCCGACGACGTCTGTGGTGAAACCACGTACGCCCTTTGCAACGGTAAAAGACAAAAGGGGACAATCTCGGTGGCAAACAACCTCGAATATTTATATATCACTTTCAAGAGTCCGGAATCTATGCGAGATCTATTCGTATGGGTTGGAGCTAATTATCAGGATGGAAGTGCACAGCACCCCGCTGCTTTTCCATATGTGAAAAACGGCTGCAATTGCAGCGAATACATCTTTAAGATACCTCTTGCCGATCTAGAAAGGGACCCCAACAATTGTTTCGATGTTTTTGCCATAACCGATCTTAATAAAGGAGGCAGTCTCAATGGGACAACTTCCTGCCAATCAGGCAAAGGAAAAAACAAACACTCCATGCATCTTGATTATTGTCCAGCCTTTTGTCTTGGAGGCTAGCCGATTTCGGGATGCCAAAGACAACACCCAGACCCCTTGCATATTTTTTGTTCTAGTTAGCAGACGGACTGTGATGAAAACTCGCGGTCCGTTCTTCTTTTAAAAGAATCGGGACCTGCTAGCAACAGCGAGTAAATCTTTAATTAGTTTATTAAAGCCATCTTCCTTTAGCAGGTCTTCAATATTTATGTGTAGTCTGTACTGCCAATACTGATCGGGGTTAGCAGGAATATTTATTCTCTCGTCATGTGGATTGCATCTCCGGAGTTTATCACTGAGTGCCAGGAGATCCTGGATAGGGAAAATAATCCACATACTTGGCCACGATAAATGTTGCTCGATTATTTGCCGGGCCACTACCGAATTGAGTTTTTGAGGTGCCTCCCCATGTTGGGATAAAACGTGATTATAATATCGCTGAATGTGTTCATTCTCATTTTCTTCCCACCAGGACCGGATTGGTGCCATATCATGAGTGCCAGTGCTTCCCACAGACAAATATGGAATGTCCTTCACCTCCAAAAACTCAGTAGACGGATTTTTTGACATCCGTTGTATTTCGAGCGTAAGGAAGTCGAGTGTTTTCATCACGTCCGGGACACAGGCCGGAATCATCCCCAAATCTTCACCACAGATCAGCATAGGGGCAGCATCTTTAAGAACCGGCAGTTTTTCCTCTCCCTGAGATCGCCAAAAATCCTCCTGCCTATTGAAGAAATAATCATTATACAACTCGAGCAACTTCTCTTGCTGGTCCACCGGAAGGCATTTAAATGAATACGTATTTTGAAGATCGATGCGGGGATGGAGTTTATCTCCGGATTCTGATTTTTCAATTACAAAAAGTACTTCTCCCACCAATTTAAACAAGTCAGATCTAAACGGTAAATACTCCGGATACTTAGATATGAAATCATGTATCTTCCTCTGGCTGTTTAATTTCTTTTTAAACTTAAATGCAGAACATGTTCCCCTTTCAAAAAATATTGCAGATACAATGTCGTAATTTTCGGAAAAAATGTCCCTCAAAAGGTCTTCAGTAATAAAAGGCAGGCAAAATCTTTCTTGCTTAAAATTAATAGCCCTGCTTTCGAGCTCCTCTTTAGTGACAGCCAATGCGGGATTAAAGTATCCTAGCAGGCCCTGTACCTGATTCATGGGTATCTGCCAAATGCGAAAAAATCCGAGAATATGATCGATCCTGTATGCGTCAAAATACCTGGACAAAAGCTGCAATCTCGTTCGCCACCATTGATAATCATCCCGCTTCATAACATCCCATCGATAGGTGGGAAAGCCCCAATTTTGTCCAAGCGACGAAAAGGGGTCTGGTGGAGCACCGGCCTGGCTTTCCATGTCGTACATCGCAGGGTCACTCCAGGCATCCGCACTATCTCGATAAATCCCTATCGCAATATCACCTTTCAAAATAACACCACTTTTTCTGGCATATTCTGCTATATCATACAATTGTTTATCTAAGTGAAATTGCAAGTAATAATAAAACAGGACATCATCATAAAACTTAGAATCTTTTCCGGTAAGGCTTTTAAGAACCGTCCGTGATATCTTGTTGTACTTTGGCCAGTTATAAAATTTGGGTGTATTGTATCTATCTCTCAGCACACAAAAAAGCGCATATTGGGGCAGCCAGGAATTATTTTTTTTCAAAAAATTCTTGAATACTTTTGACTGCTTAAGAGCTTCTTTCTGGACCCGAAATATCCTTCTGGCATATTTCATTTTAAGACGAATCACCTCCACGTAATCGATCGCCTCCAAATTGCCAAGCTCCCCCTTCCTTTTTTCATATTCTTTTTGAGGGATCTGATTCTTAAACCCTTCCAGCAATTCCAGATTTAAGTAAAGCGGATGCAGGGCAAAAACGGAGATCGATGAATAGGGGTAGGAATCCTTCCAGGTTCCTGTAGCAGATGTATCATTTATCGGCAATATTTGCAGGACTCGCATTCCGAGTCTTACAACCCAATCGATCAGATATCGCAGATCTGAAAATGATCCTACTCCAAAACTTTCCCCGGTTCGCAAAGAGAAGACAGGTATAGCAACACCTGCACCTTTCCATGACCCTGAGAACCTGAAATAATAATCACATGCAACGACCCTATCATGATTTTCACGATCAAAGAGATAGAGTTTACGATTTTCTCCTTTTTCCAAAAACAGAATTTTCTTACTCTTGATATCATACATTCCGTATTTGTACTCTAAAAGTCCGCGATGGCTTATGGAGATGGCTCGATCCCAAATGGGAAAGTCGTCATTATAGAGGAGTAGAGGATCATTCCAGTCACCCAGCTCCGGAACGTCACCAACCACACATACTCTCATACCATTCTTCACTCGGGGTACATCAACTTTAAAATGCACCAGATCCGCGGCCAATTTTTTATTCTTCTTCGATCTGAACCTTGGCGGATTAAAAATCACCTTTAAAAATGCATCATTGTAAAAGGCATTTTCAGGATGACGATATGACCGCCACATGTCCCGCACGAGGACCCTTCCCGTTCGTCTTCCCAATGTGATCGACTTTTGAGGTCCCCACTCCTTGTCAAGAATTACACCATCTTGATCCAGCACCAAGTATCTATACTCAAATCCGTTGGTGCCCATTGGTAAATCTATTGTCACACTCCACCATCCATGAGAAAGATAGCTGAGTAAATATCTCTTCTCCTGATGAGAAGTACCTCCTTCGTGATCAACTCCCGCAAGCACGAGTTGTTCACCCCATTGTGTGTGATAGTTTATCCTAAAGGTGACCTGAATCATATCGGAAAAATACAGCAAGATATGAAAAGTGAATTCCTGCGATCTTTTATATCTTAGTTGCTCTTAATTCTATAGAAAAAGCTTAGTACAAAAATCATGAAAAAGTGGTCACTTACTCTTGTTGGTCTTTTATTTTTTTTGATCAATATCACGCTCGGTCAGGAAGAAAACAAATCTGAAAAGGAAGAAAAGTCTGCGTTGGAGCAGGCGATTAGCGGGTTGAAATGGCGCAATATAGGACCTGCATTTTGCGCAGGTCGAATTGCTGACATCGCCTTGCATCCCGAGGATGAAAACACCTGGTACGTCGCCGTGGGATCCGGTGGTGTCTGGAAAACAAAAAATGCGGGTATTACCTGGAAATCAATTTTTGATGGTCAGGAATCCTACTCGATTGGATGTATTACCGTTGATCCAAACAATCCGCACACCGTATGGGTTGGGACAGGTGAAAATGTAGGGGGCAGACACGTGGGCTTTGGAGATGGGATATATCGCAGCACTGACGATGGTAAAAGCTGGAAAAAAATGGGTCTGGAGGCATCAGAACATATATCGGAGATTATCATCCATCCGGAAAATTCTGATGTCATCTTTGTGGCTTCCCAGGGCCCGCTTTGGAGCAAGGGAGGTGAGCGCGGTTTTTACAAATCTATCGATGGCGGAACGACCTGGAACAGAACTTTGGGTGATGATGAGTGGACAGGTGTGACAGATATTGCCATGGATCCAAGGAATCCGGACTGGATCTATGCTGCTACGTGGCAGCGACATCGCACCGTTGCTGCCTACATGGGAGGAGGTCCGGGATCTGGAATTCATCGCAGCCGCGATGGTGGTGAGACCTGGGAAAAGCTGTCTTCGGGGATTCCCAAATCCAACCTCGGGAAAATTGGAATCGCGATTTCTCCTCAAAATCCGGATAAGATATATGCTGCTATTGAGCTCGATCGCACCAAAGGTGGTGTTTATATGTCAACGAATCGCGGTACATCATGGACCAAGCAATCAGATGCAGTATCCGGGGCTACAGGTCCACATTATTATCAGGAACTCTATGCCTCCCCACACCGGGAAGGCACGATTTACCTGATGGATGTGCGAATCCAGGTCTCTTACGACGACGGCAAAACATTTAGCAGGCTTCCCGAGGAGAAGAAGCACTCTGACAATCACGCGATTGCATTTAAGAAGGACAACCCTGATTACCTGCTTATCGGCACAGATGCCGGGATATACGAAAGTCTCGATCATGCAAAGACATGGAGATTTATAGACAACATGCCGATTACACAGTATTACAAAGTTGCTGTGGATGATGCAGAGCCATTTTACTTTGTTTATGGAGGTACACAAGATAATGGTTCGCATGGAGGACCCTCCCGAACAGACAATGAACACGGCATCCGAAATCAGGATTGGTGGAAGACCCTCGGTGCTGATGGTCACCAGTCTGCAACCGAGCCGGGAAATCCCAACATTATCTATGCAGAAACCCAGGTAGGTGGTTTGCACCGGATAGACCGGATTACCGGAGAGCAAGTTTTTATTCAGCCACAAGCCGGAGAGGGTGATGATCCGGAAAGATTTAATTGGGATGCTCCCATTCTTGTGAGCGCTCACGACCCGGCAAGAATTTACTTCGCCTCACAGAGAGTTTGGCGATCCGATGACAGAGGTGACAGTTGGACTGCACTGTCGGGAGACCTGACCCGGAACGAAGAGCGACTGGCACTTCCAATAATGGGAAGGGTGCAAAGCTGGGATAATCCGTGGGATGTTAAAGCCATGAGTAATTACAATTCGATTACCTCACTTGCCGAGTCTCCTTTGAATGAAAATGTTCTTTATGCCGGGACCGACGATGGAATAATCCAGGTAAGCCAAGATGGTGGGAACAACTGGTCGAAAATCATGCTTTCGTCGATAGATGGAGTTCCCGGGAGAGGATTTATCAATGATATTCGTGCAGATCTGCACGACGAAGGCACCGTGTACGCGTGTCTTGACAATCATAAAGAGGGAGATTTTAAGCCCTATCTGATCAAGAGTACAAATCATGGTAAATCATGGAAACTGGTCACAGAGGGTTTGGGTGGTCGCAATTTAATCTGGAGAACTGTACAAGATCACGAAAATCCCAATCTGTTGTTTTGTGCATCAGAAGAGGGAGTCTATTGTAGCTTTAACGGCGGTGAAAGATGGGTATCATTGAGTGGTGGCTTGCCCACCATCGCTTTGAGAGACATAACAATTCAAAGAAGGGAAAATGATCTCATTGTTGCGTCTTTTGGTCGCAGCTTTTTTATTCTCGACGATTACTCAGCACTAAGGCATATCAATGAAGAAATGCTTGCCGGTAATCCGGCACATCTTTTTCCGGTGAAAGATGCGTATTGGTATCGACCTCGATCGATTGATAATTTTCATGGCCATAGTCATTACATCGCAGAAAACCCTCCATTCGGGGCTGTATTCACCTACTATGTTTCTGAAGGCCTGGACCATACATTGGCAAGTGCAAGAAAGAAACTGGAGAAAGAACTGAATAAAGAGGGAAAAGATATTCCATTTCCCGGCTGGGATGCGTTGGAAGCAGAAAAAAGAGAGGAAAAACCCAAGATTGTTTTTGTCATTACTGACGAGGATGGAATGGTAGTAAATACGATAGAGGGTAAATCCGGTAAGGGCTTGCACCGCACCAATTGGGAATTGAGATATGCCTCGAAAAGCGGGATTTCATTAAACCAACAAGGAGGTAGGAGATCCGGCAGAGGATTTGCTGCGATTCCGGGCAATTACAAAGTGAGCATGTACAGAGTCGTAGATGGTAAAATGACTCCATTATCAGAGCCTCAGAGTTTTGAGGTGAAAGAACTCAGGGAGGGGGCACTACCCCGGGCATCCAATAAAGAACTTGCCCTCTTCAGAAAAGAAATGGAAGATTTTCAGCAGGACCTTTCGGCAACATCATCTGTCTTGAGTGAAAACATGAAAAAAGTAGGTGCCATGCAAACTGCATTAAATCGCGTAAATCATTTTTCAAGTGATTTGTCGAGCGATATTCATGAGACAAAGGTTGTGCTCCTGGATTTAGAAAAGAGGATGAACGGCGATGATGTGAAAGATGAAGTTGGAGAACTCTATCACAACACTCCAAGATCCTTGATGTTCCTGGGATATCGGGCATTAAATACCACTTATGGACCGACCCAAATGCACAGGAACGGTCTGGCTTTAGGTAAAAAGCTTTTGGCTGCGATTAAGGAAGATCTGCGAGTGATTTCGGATAGCACGATGCCAGGTCTGGAAAAAGCACTTAAAGATGCCGGAGCACCGTGGATCGAGGGACAGGGATTGATCTCAGACTTTTGAGGGTGCCATTTCGATTTTAAGTGCATCAGAATTAATTATATACTTGGACTGTAACAGATGGGATTCATAACTTTCAAATATCTTAAGCCAGAACGAGAAGCAAAACCGAGGCTAGAACTAGCTACCCGAGGTTTTGATGAATAAAATGTTGGCGCAAAAGATTGGAATTGATGTTCTGTTTCATTTGTTACAGCCCAATATTAAACTCACTGGGTCCAGGGTGTGATTTTTTTGAAATTTATTAAATTATTTATTTTGAAGGCTGTATTAGTATTTTTTATTCTTCCGATTTACCTCTGTATTTCCGCGCAGGATTTTTCCGATGAAGAAATCCTGGAATGGTATCAGGATCTTCGAGTAGCAGATGTCTCCGATGGCATGGATATGGCTGGTCTGGCAGATATTGGATTGATGGCTAATAATATGATGGCTCTCTGGAAAGATGTCGACAACTTTGATCACGTGATCAGGGGTATCGCAGTCACAGCCCGCTATGTCCCCACCAACAGACCGAGGCCAGTATTTGACAGCGATGATGACTTTAGAAAATGGGAAGGTAACTGGTATAGTGACATCTCCTCAGAGCCATTTCTAGATCACCTAAATGAAGGCTCGATATTGGTGATTGATGCCAGCGGAGATGGGGACACAGGCTCAATCGGATCCAATAATAGTCTGCTATGGAGATCTAAGGGTATGGTAGGAATTGTAACCTCAGGCAGTCTTAGAGATTCTGATGAAGTGATCAAACAAAGAATTCCAGTCTATATGGATCCACAACAACGCGGACGTGGTATCAGACCGGGAAGGAATGAGATCGAATCTGTACAAAAACCCATTGAGGTTGCCGGAGTTCTTGTGCAACCGGGTGATGTTGTAGTGGCGGATGGTGACGGCGTGATTGTGGTGCCCCGGAAATATGCCAAAAGAGTAGCCGAAGCAGCAAGTGTTATTTTAGAAAAAGACAAAGGTGGAAGACGGGCACTTTATATCAAACTCGGTATGCCCCTGGACTTTACAGTAGAAAAATAGCCTTATTCCAGAGTTCCTTTTTCCATAGTCGGTTATCTATCTGGAATGACCACTTGATTGTTTAATCTGCTTATTGACCTCTGGGCAATACCGATGTACAACGGGTAAAGTAGACCTTGCCATCTCCACCCCACCTAGGTGGCTTTATGCTTTCCGGACATCCCATGAAGAAAGGAACCAAAACCTGAGCCCCTCCACCATTTGTAGGAATCAGGCGCAACATGAGTGGAGTCAGCTCCTTCAGCTCATTTTTCTGATCGGACCCGATCGCGGAATAGAATGCCAGCATTTGCCCATCAGGTGAAAGACTGGGCATCCAGTTATGATACTGATCAAATGTGATCTGGCTGCTGTCGAGATCGGCATTTGCTTTCCAAATTTGGTTTGTACCAGTAGCCATGCTGCTGAAATAAGGTCCGGAACCAGATCTTTCAGTAGAGTATGAACTGTATTCCTTAAGCGTATCGACGACACTACGTGCATGGTTTACTACATCAACGGATTCGTCAACATGCAATAGGTTTTCTCCGGTTCGTCTCTCCAATCGGACATTGAAAGCATAACCTTCTTCCATAGCCTCTGGATTGTGGGAACAGATAAAAATGCCTGTAAGAACTTCATGAGGCATTGCCTTCATCGTATGTGATCCGATCCACTGCAAGGGTTCTCCGGGATGTGCGGCCCTCATGATAAATTGGGAGC
Organism: Saprospiraceae bacterium; assembly: GCA_965222645.1. GTDB lineage: Bacteria > Bacteroidota > Bacteroidia > Chitinophagales > Saprospiraceae > JABDMH01. The sequence goes on from OZ244968.1 coordinate 858,707, forward strand.
CTTTGCGCTCAAGCTGCATGATCTGGTAATTTGATTTCGGAGCAAAAGCCTCATCTTCGGGATCACGCATGAAAGCTCCTCTTAATTCTCGCCACTGCAAGACAGTAAGACCATCTCCATGCAGTGTTGCACTGATATGAGCTGCTTGTTCATCTTCCGATTCACGAATCATAAAACCGATTTTCCTATGTGGCTCCATGCCCTCGCCCTCAAAAGCAAACCGCCCAGTCAATATAAAATCACCTTGTACCTTTCTATGTAAGTAATGAAATTCATCGCGTTCAAACCAAATATTGTATCCAGCCCCACTAAGTGTATAAATCTGCTTCATCGGGTCATGAGTACTCCACCCTTCTATTTCAGGATTTCCTATATCAATTTGGGATTGAAAAATGCCCAATTGATTTTGAGAATATGTGGTTATACTCAGACTAGTCAGCACTAAACAAACAATAGATCTCATGACAGGCACAGAAGATTTGATTTTAGAAAACAGCAGAATTAAATGGTGCTGAAATTCCAAGACTTTTTTTTGCACAATAACCACTTCGCATCTCTTTAAATTTTTCCACACCATGTATCTCAAAAAACTTTGCCATCATAAAAACGAGACACAAGTAGCAACACCAGGGCCACTACTGAAGGCATATACTCATTATCTCCCACATTTAGATGAGCAAACAGAGCTAGCAAAAAATCAAAAAAGAACCCTGCATAGGCCCACTCTTTAAGCAGCCTGGATTTCTTAGACAGTATTGCAATTACTCCCAGGATCTTTGCGATGGCCAATGGATAGACAATGTATGTGGGGTGTCCAAGCCTCGTAAATGTTTCCTGCACCATTTCGTTATTAAAAAAATACATCCCGGCTGACATCAACATCATGGCTGAAAGCAATCCCGTGACTACCCAGTAAATAATCTTATTTCTTTTCTCCATTTAATTTTCTTTTTAAAAACAGACCAAGCATATGATTTGAATACTTAACGCAATCAAGGTACAAATTTCATGACAAGAGAGAATCTCCGCTCATTATTCACCTTTAATTCTTTTTGCTCTTCTTTTTTTCTTCCACTTCTTATCCAGATGCAAGACCGTATCCTTTACAAGGGTTACAACCTTATAGTAGAAATCCTCATTGACAAATTCGAAATCATCTGTTGGCATGTGATAGTCAGGGTGATCTTCCACACCAAAATAAAGAAAAGGAATATCTCTGCGCAAAAACATACCATGGTCACTGGACATTGTCCAATTATCACTGCCCTGATACCGCGGTCCTTCATGCATCAAAGTAATGTTTAAATCAGTCATCTTAGTGATCCGGCTTGCGATCCTCTTTAACTTAGGAAAATCATAGATACCACAAATATTTATAGTCTCATCTAGACTTCTACTGATCATATCCATATTTACATTTATTAATATCTGGTCAAGAGGTACCGGAGGATCTTCCACAAATCGATCCGCTCCTTTGAGACCCAGCTCCTCCGCATCAAAAAAAGCAAATATGATACTGTGCCGTGGTGTGTGCTCCTGAAAAAAATCAACCAGTCCGATTAGTGCACAGGTTCCGGAACCATTATCATCGGCTCCGTTGTAAACCTGTTCCTCTACAATACCGAGATGGTCATAATGAGCAGATAATACCAGGAATTTGTCCGGATATTTATTGCCCGTGATTTTACCCACAATGTTGTACCCTGAATGTTTTCTTCGCAAATGGTCCAGAAACCCAAACGTGTCAACCAAGGAGGGATAGACGGGCTGGAGACCGTCAATTCTACCCATAATGTACTGTCGAGCTTTTTCGTTTGCTCCGGTTGCCCTGCCCGCAAATTCATCGGAGGAGATTTGCTGCAGATCTCCTAACAATTGATGCCTGTCAATCTGCCCCCTGAGATGTCCTGCGACTAGCAGGGGAATCAGAACAACCACAAACCGGCAAACACCAGCTAGCTTCGATGGAGATCCGGGACTGTCCACAATAGAATGAATGCGAATCACAATGTTCTCGATTAAAATGCAAGATCATGCAAGATCATGCAATTTTTCCAATTCCCTACCTTAGCCAGATGAATCGGAAAATCAGGATCAAACACCTCCTGATGTATTGTGTATTGGCAAATTGTGTGTTTATCACAACTTCCTGCCACAATCAGGATCACGACAAGATGCTTATTGCGGTAGCAGCAAATGCTCAATATGCTTTCGAGGAAATCATAGACAGTTTTGAGGGAAGATTTGGAATATCCTGCGATCTAATTGTGGGTTCTTCCGGAAAGATTTCTGCGCAAATCCTGGAAGGTGCCCCATTCGATATCTTTGTTTCTGCCGATATGAAATTTCCGGAGAAAATTTTTGCAAACGGACTAGCGCATGACACCCCTGTAATTTATGGTGAAGGTCAAATCGTTTTATGGAGTGCCGGGCATCAATCCATTCCGAGTATTTTAGACTTGAATTCATCTAAAATTAACCATATTGCAATCGCCAACCCGGCAATCGCACCCTATGGAGTGGCCGCAGTTGAGACCCTCGAGTACTTCGAATTGTTTGATCAAGTGGAAAGTAAACTGGTATACGGAGAGAGTATTGCTCAAGTCAATCAGTTTGTTTTATCACAGGCCGTCGATTTCGGCTTTACGGCAAAGGCAGCAGTTTTCTCGCCGAAGTTGTCAGGAGTGGGCACCTGGGTAGATGTTGATGAAAATGCCTTCCGGCCTATTAAGCAGGGCATAGTCGTTTTAAAGAACTCTCAGAAGATAGATCAAGCTCTGACCTTTAAAAGCTTTTTGACATCAGATCCGGCAAAAAGAATTTTGGTAAAGCATGGATACAAAATTTAGATAGGGAATTGGACTGGCAACCGATCATACTCACATTTAAACTAGCTCTAGTTACGACGGTAATTTTGCTGATCATTTCGATCCCTATTGCATATTGGCTTTCCAATACCAAAGCCCGGCTTAAACCTGTTCTTGAGGCGTTGATCACGATGCCGTTGGTATTGCCTCCTACTGTCATAGGTTTTTATCTCCTGTTGGCTTTTAGTCCTTCATACTTTTTGGGTAGTTGGCTCGAACGATTTGGGATCAAATTCATATTCACCTTTGAGGGTTTGGTTTTAGCTTCTATTGTCTATAGTCTTCCATTTATGGTCCAGCCGATTCACTCGGGTCTAAATAATCTCTCACCTTCCCTTGCTGAGGCATCTTATGTACTTGGTAAATCGAAATGGACAACCTTACTGAAAGTTCTCCTACCCAATATCAAAAGGTCGATTATTACCGGAGTGGTGTTGACCTTTGCACATACGATTGGAGAATTTGGGGTTGTTCTCATGATTGGAGGAAATATTCCGGGAAAAACCAAGGTTGCATCAATCGCGATCTACGATGCGGTCGAATCTCTGGACTATGATCTGGCAAATACATACTCGATAATATTGTTTGTCGTTACGTTCTTTATCTTAATACTGGTATACTTTGTCAATTCCGGATATTTAAATCGACTCGTAAAATGATAATATGTGACGTAAAGAAGGTACTTCAATCATCGGGAGGTCAACTACATATGGAGTTGACGTGCACATTAAAGGAGAATACTCTGACGGTGGTCTATGGTGATTCTGGAGCCGGCAAGACATCACTGTTGAGGATGATAGCGGGTCTGATGAATCCAGACTCCGGTACGATCAGGTGCCATGATGAGTTGTGGTTTGATTCATCCAATAATACCAATCTGCGCACTCAAGACAGAAACATCGGCTTCGTCTTTCAGGATCAGGCCCTCTTCCCTAACATGACGATGAGAAAAAATCTTCTTTATGCTTTGAGGGATAAAAAAAGGCAAGATACGGTCGACGAAATTCTCCATCTCTTTGAACTCGAAGGTCTTCAGGATCAATTTCCGAATACATTGTCAGGTGGACAAAAACAAAAAGTATCCCTTGCAAGGGCTATCGTAAACAAACCAAAAATCTTGTTGCTGGATGAGCCCCTGTCGGCTTTGGATCAACGCAGAAGATCAAGGTTTCAGGATTTTATTCTCAAATCTCATCAGGAGTACAATTTGACCACAATAATGGTGAGTCATGACCAGCGAGAAATAAATAAAATGGCAGACCAGGTACTTCTTCTGGAGGATGGTAAGATCGTGAAAAAAAACGAGGCTGAAGGGGAGACTTTCCAAGAGGCTACAGTTGTAAATATTCCGGTACAAAATGATAAAAATCAGGTACAAATAAAACTGAAGCAATCCAACCCTCAGAGGGTGAAAGAATTGAAAAAAGGCGATAAAATCTGGATTTCCCGAAAGGAGCACTGAATAAATTAGAGATCTTAGTCTCCTGCTTTTTGGGACAGGCAAAGAGATAAAAAATTAAATCCTCATCGCCTTCGCCTTTAGTGAAGACTTTAACGGATTCCAGGGATCATCATATGACCGACGGAAAAATATTTCCTTAAAATGAGCAATTGTACGAACAATACGCAAGAAATATCCCGTATAGAATACCATTGCCGGCAGATATAAAAGGAGGCGATGTTTTTCTCTGGGATTTCTGACCATGAGCATTATTGCACAAAATTGCATATAGTTGGCCATTGTGTAAAGAAAGATATTTGCCGGAATAATGAATATTAACAAATGAGAAAAATTGACAATCATATCGACAATATAGACGATCCATTTTAGATTTAAAATCACATTATAAAAGACATTCTCTAAAGAAGAGGCGAGATTGAGCCACTTAAAATTCTGATGTGGAAAGAAAATGTCAATGTGTTTTCTCATCCTAAATCTAATGATGGATTTATCCCATCGCAATCGTTGCTTGGCAAGCTTCCTAAAACTGTTGGGTACGCTGGTAAGACCATGTGCAGTGGGTTCGAAATAAACCCGATATCCCAGCTTCCGAATTTTTACGGTAATATCTCCATCTAGCCCAGGACCAATGTCCCAGCCACCCAGTCGATGCAATACATCACTTCGAAACGTCCCAAAGGCACCGGATATGATCCGATAGATCCCGAGATAAGAGGTGACCATCCTGCCCACTAGAATAACCTTCAGATACTCTATTGCTTGCAATGTAGTTGCCAGGCTTTCCTTATGGTTTCTCACTTCGAGATTACCGCCTACTGCCGCAATCTTTTCATCGTAATAAAACGGAATCAGGGAACGCTCCACAGCATCGTAATCAAATGAGCAATCTGCGTCAAAATGCACTATAAATTTGCCCCTTGCATATCTCAACGCCACATTTGCACCAGATGCTTTTCCTCCCCGTACATCATTGCTGATGAAGAGATCGATCAGGCCCTTTCTTTCAAGACTACGGCCAATAATCCTCGTCAGATCATCACTGCCGTCATCAACAACGATCAATTCAAAATTTTTATACGATTGTTCAGCCAGCGAGCGCGTGAGCTTGTAGATATGCTTACCCTCATTTTTACCCGGAACAACAATCGAAACCAAGGGATTCTCACACAACAGGGCTTCCTTTGCATCAGACCACTTTTTGCTGTTCATTACCTTTCCGATAAAATACAGGAAGACCACAAAATAATCTACAAGCACATACCTAATCAACTCAAAAAGGATAAAGTACCAGAAAATCCGAACGATTTTATCGAACCCAGCTTCCCTCCAGTAAATAATAATATCCTCAAGTAACATGCTAGATATCTTCTTTTGAAGCATGCAGAATTGACTCTACCATATCATGATCCGCAAACGAAGACATTTCGTATGTGAGTAGTACACGTTTTAGCTTTAAGTTGTCTCGCAACAAATGTTGAATCAGAAAGGCGATCCGCTGGGCTATTAATCTTGCACTTTCTCTACTCATATTCATCAGCGTAAAGAAAAATTGAGGCTGCTTTACACTTCGAAAATCAGAGCTTTGCTGAGCTGCTTTGATTATTTGAATTATTTCTCTAATTAATTTATAGTTATTTTGCTCTCCTATTTGCTTTATTATATTATCATAATCTCCAAATACCAAAGTCACTAAGAAATTCTTTTCATTCCTTCCATGAGTTTGTTCATAATCAATGCTCTTTATAAAAAGATGCCAGGGCAAAATATCTTCGACGAGAGGCTTTTCATTATCAGCAACATATAAAATACCTTCATGCACAGCATTTATGCCCTTGGTCGTTAGGCTGTATTTTTTAAATTCCCTCTTCACCAAATATTCCACTTCCTGATCGTGACTGCAGCAGGCACATTTTGCCATCATCATGTAATTCTGAAATTGATTCTGGCAATTATCGCAATAGTGCATGGTGGAGGGTTTATCATAATCGACACCAATATGCTTTAAAACATGGTCACATTTCGAACACTGGAGAAATCTTTCTCCATCCTCATGTTTCCTAAATTCGTTCATCGGGGCTACATGTGCACATCTAAAGTGATGTACCAACTCTTCACTCTTCAGTTTTGAGGAGTGACATGATGGGCATACTTCTCGATAAAGTAAGTGATCAGCTAAGCACTGACTGCACAGATAGGAAGACATCATATACCTGCCATCCAGGTATACTTCGGTCTCCATGCGATCCAATACCCTAGTAATATGACTATGCTGATTATTTTGAGTGATGATATCGGAAAGGATAGGATAATAAACACCCTCTTTCAAAACAATCGGAACCACTTCGGCCAGTGTCCGTGTGTGAATGAAAGCGAGAAAGCAAAAGATAACCCGATCCTCGTATTTCCTTAGCTCCATTTTCCCAACTAGGCCTATATTGTTATTTATTGTTCTTACTGGAGACCTTATAGAAGGTAGATCCTCACTAGATATAAGATATCCGTCTATCATGGTAAGAAGACGTTCATTCTTTACCTCGCGATCGGCTCGCACGTAAATGGGTTTGAGCAACAGCAATTTGCCCATATGAGCTCGAATACGGCTGATGAGATGAATCGCAAAAGCTACTTCAGACAATTCGACAAGAATAACATCATAGGGATCGAGTTCGACAAGATTGCCGCGATAGTAGTCCGCCACATAGCCGGCTTTGATCCCCTCAGCTCCCACTACGAAAATGCTCACAGCCGGATTGCCTTCCTTACCAGCTGGGGTTTCACCTAGTCTAAGTATCTGATATTTCTTAGAATTACTCACCAAAACTCATATTTCGGTTTAGTAATTTCTACGTTGAGCTTGTAAAATGCTTTCCATTTCTCCAATTCAAATTCACCAATTGCAGTAACATCTGCCACAACGCCTCTGGTCGTGGGAGCATATTTTTTCTGAAACTCTTCGGGGACACGATAGGTGGCAAAATAAAAACGCTGGATTTGACCATGGCTAGTAGATTTATCAGGGAAAGTGATTTCCACCAGGTCACCTTCCTTCATATGAGGTAAGTCCTTTTGGTCAAAAAATGCCTTAATGTATAGGTTCGTCGGTTTATGGATTGACATAATAATATGGCTCTCCAGTGCCACTTCAAAATTCTCCTTATATATTCTTGTAATTACGCCACTTACCGGAGAAATATAAGCGCTCAGACCCGGTTTGCTACTGGTCCCGCCATGAGACTTATTTCTGAATCTCATATTTTCCCGCTCCAAAGCTTCCTGATTTTCTAAATAGATGAGATACTCCCTGTAGTATTTAATCTCCTCTTGAGCCATCGAGATATTTGTTTCAATATCCGAGAGCTTATTTATGAAGGGATCCATTTTTGATGCCGGGTAGACGTCGAGATACACCTGTTGCTCAACCTTGTTTTTTTCACCATTGGTAATGTCGGTTAATCTCCGGAGATCGTTTATCTGAATCTGGGCTATTTCAATTCTTTTTTCTGTGGTCAATTTCTCTCGCATTATCCAGTTTAACTGGTCACTGTTGGTATTTGTGATATGCTCTTGACTCACAAATTGAGCCGTACTTGTTATTGCGCTTTCATCATAAAACAGAAACAGGGTGTCACCAATATTTACACTATCTCCTTCTTCCCGCAAAAATTTGAGAATCTGCATATCCTGCGTATATTGAATGTCCAGTTTTTTAAAGAGAATTTGTCCTTCACCCTTTACATAGAGATTTTTTTTAGCTACCATTAAAATAACAGCTGCCGCAGCCCATAGCAATAGTGATAAGTAGATCAGTCGATCCCAATTGATCTTCTTCTTGCCCGGCCTCACTTCTTCAAGAACCCGGATCTTACTTTTTGACCTTCTAAAATCTGAGCTTTTCATGCCAGTTTAAGGTTTTTCGATCAAGATCAATTAAATCATCTAAGCTCGAAATGCTGACCTCCCTCATCCCAAAGTGCAATAACACTTGATCAATAAAATCATCAAGCTGCAACTTTGTATTAAAATCACCAGGATGTATGGCCAGATTAAGTTTGTCGTTGTGTTGCTGGGTGATTGATGAAATGATATAGTAGCGAGACATCCACGATTTACTGTCATCTGCCACCAGAGTAATGTAATCTACGAGGGGGATTAAATTTGCTATCATATCGCTTTGTTGCCGAAAAGGTAACGAGGCACTTACGCGATGAGAGCCAGCCAGATCCGCAATGGTGGCATTGAGATCACGTGGTAGGTCCTCCAGTGACATTGTTGATAAGTTAAAGTGAATAAAGGGCGTCAGTGACATATTGACAATGTCATCCAAGTCTGCTGAAAGTTTAGATTTTCCGGGAGAAAGATCGATGGAAAACCATATTTTAAGATCTCTACCGATTGACTCATCAAGTAAGGCGGCATAAGCGAGATATGATTCAGAATCTGCTGAACCGTTTACTACGATTTCAGAAATTTGATTTTGCTCCAAAATCTCTATCAAATAGTTTGCTTCATATTTTTTTAATTCTTCCGCGTCACAATAAATAATTCGTTCGTATGAATATTGGGAGGCATTTTCGTTGTAATCTTGAACTCTTATGAAATCCAAAATATCCGATCCATCAATCAAATTAAACAGGTCAAGTGCCGTTATATACATTTCCTCCTGCAGATCAATCAACCGAAGATCGAGGCCCAGTAATTGGTCCAGTTTATTCACAACATCTTTTGGGCTGTAGTCATCACTTTCAAAATCACGTTTTCTTAGTCCCCGCATTATTTTATTTGCCAATCTTTCCTTTTCGTAAAATGTATTTATATACTGCTGATGTACAAACTCGTGCTCGTAATAAATATTCAGAATCTTGTTATTAATTTTTTCATTTTCATCCTGATACAGGCTATTCAGCTTTTCTTGCTTCGCTATCTTCCATTCTTTATTAGCTGAACTTCCAAACGGAATTGGAAGTGACAGGGTCATACCTGCGGTGGTCAAATCACGTCTGTTATAAAGAAAATCCGTCCCTCCGTTATAGTGATTGTACCTAAGATGGGCAGACAAACTCACCTCGTTTGTCCAGTGATGTTGATGATTCAGAGCCCTGATCTGCTGATCTAAAGCCTGATACCGGGAGAGTGTATCAAGACCGTGTGCTTTCAATTGATCAAAGTCAAAAGTAAAAATCGGAGTGGTAGTCAGTGGTTTTGATGCGATAGTAGAATCGAGCTGAATAGATCTGATGTAGGTATCATAGGTCTTTCTGAGTAGCTCAGTTTCGGTCTTTTTCGCCATTATATCAAGCACCTCTTCCCAATGGATATACCTGAGGTAATACATTTTTTCCGTTACGTTGAGCAGACTCTTCAGAATGTCAAGCCTGCTGTCGATAACAGCAACTTTTTTCATATTAAAGGAATATGAAATATAGTCCTTGATTCCCTCAAGCGTATGTGCTCTAATTTGGTCACTCTCGGATTTCTTCCTTGCCTCGTGCTGAAGCTCTTTTTGTAAGACTTTGTGCGCATTTCCTACAAATCCGCCCTTGAGGATATTGACCTGGAACCCGGATCCCAGACGCCAGTTGTAGAAAGAACCCTCGTCATCAAAAATTGAGGATCCCAAATTGCTTTGATACGATGAGGAAAGCCGAATTCCTTTGTTCGACCTGATCCGCTTGATCTCTGCCAGTCTTTCACGGTCTGACGGCGTGGTGATGGAAGAATCAACTGATATCTGTCTAAAGATCCACTGGAGGTCCGTAATATTCTGTGAAAATTCTTCTTCGAGGAGGCTTTTGACCACGTATGCCTCCACCTTAGTTTCCAGCTCGTCTGAAATACTTGTAAGCAGCTGATCTTGCTGCGACAAGGCAATGGAGGTTGAGACAAAGCCTAAAATGACCGCTATGGCAGAGCCAGTATACATTCGGGTTCCAAAACAATTTAATTTCAGGATGAGTAAATCAAAAAACAGACCAACTCAACAAACAAATTTCAATTCCGTAATTATTTTATTACAAAAATGTGTAACATGCTGGTTATCTGACTATTGGAATAGTATGTAAATTGTTTAGGAGAGTGACTAAATAGCCATCATACCTATCCGATTGTCTAGTCAATCCAGGATTTTGGAGTCCTAAAGACCTGAAATCCTCGATTCTCTAACTGGATAAATGAACTAAACATCATTATTACCTGCTCTCTTTTCACCTCTATCACAGGTGGCATTTCGATTTTGCTTCTGCCTTGTTCGGATCCTGAGATGTCTCAATTATCAACTGAGCAACCGCTGTCGAGCTTGCTTCGAATTGGCATGAAAGAGTTGACTAATCAAATATGTGAAAGCTATTATTAAGAATAAAAAAGCCGTACTGCTTTAAGCACGGCTTTGTAATACCAACTTATGTACAAGTGCTCTCAACAGAGCACAGCAAACTTTACCTACTGTACGGAAGAGTGGATCGCAACAACGAATTTTCCAGGAAAATCGAGGAGCACAGCCTTCGATTTCCAAAAAATTACCAATTTTAAAAATGCCAGCGGCTGGAAAAGTACTTGCGACTAAAACGAATTCCATCTTCATACTCTCCAGCACGCTGGCCGTCACCCAATTGACTCTCAGTTTTAACTCTCTCAATGCAGGAGGTCACCCCCATGATCCTGCTTATTCACACTCAGGCGACTTGGTATACCTGTGCTTTGAGGCGTTCTGGCAATCAAAGCACAATTACTAAATTATTGATAGTCAGCAATATGTAGAAGTGAATCCACATAATGCCGGTATCAATACCGAATTACCGTCATGTGTGTTCTTCAGAAAAATGTTTTAAAGCTTTGCTAAAAATAGCAACAAGAGATGTGTCGTTTTTTGGAATATCTACTATTAATAATAGTAAATTTACATGTTTTATTGCACAAAAGCAAAATATTATTTTTGCCCTTGTTCTGAGCTAATTCACGGCAAAAATCCTGCCGTTTTTTAATCTCCAACAAGGGATCCTAATTAAATTTATCAACTAAGGAATCCATTTTTAGATTTCTCATCAAAGAAATCGAAAATTTGAGATAATCGTCTCAATTGCACTTTTCCTATCTTGCCTTGCATATGGATCTACTCTCCGATATCTTGAGAGCATCGCTGGGACTCAGCGTCATGCTGGGGATTTGTTTCCTAATTAGTGCCAACAGAAAAAGCATCGACTGGCGTCTCGTGGGATCGGGAATTGCCCTGCAGATAATCCTCGCCTTCTTGATGCTTAAGGTGCCACTGGTGAGAGGGTGCTTTAAACTCATCGTCGATTTTTTTGTGATGATGATTAGTGCTACAGAAGAATCGGCAAAGTTTCTATTTGGTGACCTGGCTGTGGCCGGGGGTCCCTATGGTTTTGCTTTTTATGTGCTCCCCACTATCGTGTTTTTCTCCGCCTTGTCCAGTCTCCTCTATTACCTGGGAATTTTACAGAAAGTAGTATATGCCTTTGCCTGGATCATGAACAAAACCATGCGCCTTTCAGGGGCAGAAAGTCTGGCTGCCGCAGCCAATGTCTTTATCGGACAAACGGAAGCACCTCTGGTCGTCAAACCCTATCTGGAAAAAATGACGAAGTCAGAAATCAATTGTCTTATGACGGGAGGAATGGCCACTATTGCAGGAGGTGTTTTTGGTGCCTATATGGCAATGCTCGGTGGTGACACACTGGAAGGAAAACAGATCTTTGGAATGCATTTATTGACCGCTTCGATTATTTCAGCTCCTGCCGCTATCGTCGCTGCAAAAATGTTGTTTCCGGAGAGCAATCGCGAACAAATTGATAAAAAAATTGACGTGCCACGCAGCGAAGCTGGAAGCAATGTACTCGATGCACTTTCCACTGGTACTACAGACGGAGTTCGATTGGCAGTAAATGTTGGGGCTATGCTGCTCGCATTTATGGCCTTTATCTATTTGGCCAATAATATTTTCTTTGAATTGGGAAAATGGACAAATTTAAATTCAACAATAATTAATAAAACAAATGGAACTTATCAGGGATTGACATTGCAATATATTTTTGGACTGTTATTTAGTCCCGTAGCCTGGATTCTTGGTGTCCCGGGTGCTGATATTTTAGCAGTCGGTCAAATGTTGGGAGAAAAAACAATTCTAAACGAATTTTTTGCTTACGTAACCCTGTCAGATTTAAAAAGCGAAGGAATATTGAGTCCGAAATCCATTATTATTACTACATATGCATTATGTGGCTTTGCAAATTTTGCCTCGATAGGAATCCAGATTGGCGGCATCAGTGCCATTGCTCCCGGACAGAGGAAAACACTGTCACAACTGGGCATTAGGGCTCTTATAGGTGGCACAATTGCATGCTTTCTCACCGCCATAATCGCGGGAGTACTCGTGAGAGATATTGTCAATTTTTAACTGCAAAGTCTCACTCAAATGAAAGAACTGACCTCGCGCATTTACTCTTCTACTGCACACATTCGTTCGACATTAGGAGGGAATAAAATCAGGTTTGGAATTATTCTTGGTTCTGGATTTTCAGATTGGGCTGACACCCTTGACGTCAAATCAAAAATCCCTTACGAAGATATTCCTGGCTTTCCTACCACGTCCGTTGTGGGACATAAGGGGAGACTGTTGCTTGTTCATTTTGATGATGCCGCAGTCATTATGATGCAAGGACGGTTTCACTACTATGAGGGTCATACAATGACCGAATTAAGTATCCCGGTTCGTGTCTTTAAAAAGCTTGGGGTCGAATTCTTATTATTGACAAATGCCGCCGGAGGAATAAATCCAAGTTACAGTCCCGGAGATATAATGGTAATCGGTGATCACATCAATTTTGTACAAAAGAACCCCTTGATCGGTCCCAATATGGATGAATTTGGAGACAGATTTCCGGACGCTACTGCAATATATGACAAAGAAATTTCGAGTCTCATCTTTGAGCAAGCCGGAACACATCAGTTAAAAGCTCATCGAGGTGTTTATCTGTTTGCGAGTGGTCCTAGTTTCGAAACTCCGGCAGAAATCAAAATGATGAGGACGCTGGGTGCTGATGCAGTTGGAATGTCAACTGTGCCCGAAGCATTGGTAGCTAATCACTGTGGTATCAAAATCGCAGGCTTATCCTTGATTACCAACCAAGCCGCCGGGCTGGCAAACCATGAACTCACCCATGATGACGTGCTTCAAACCTCAAAAGGTCTGGGCTCCAAAATCAATGATTTCCTCACAGAGCTGGTTTGGAAAGTCACTGAAAACTACGAATAAGCCGCGATGAACTTTCTTGACTTAATCGCAAAAAAAAGAGATGGACTGACCTGGTCCTACGAAGAAGTAATCGAGATTATTCACTGTGTTTGTGACGAGGAAACTCCGGATTATCAAATCTCAGCCATGCTGATGGCAATCTACTTGAATGGCCTTCGCGATTATGAATTATCAGTTTGGACGCAGGCAATGGCAGAGTCAGGGGATCAAATAGATCTTAAAAACCTGACCAGACAAACGATTGATAAGCACAGCACAGGTGGTGTTGGGGACAAGACATCACTCGTCCTCTTGCCTATGCTCGCTGCGGCAGGTCTGGCAATTGCGAAATTGTCGGGAAAAGGCCTTGGGCATACCGGGGGCACCATAGATAAACTATCCGTATTTGAGGGATTTAATACAAACCTTAGCAGGGAGAATATCCGCGAAGCTCTCGATGCTGTTGGTCTGGTGATATCTGGACAAACTGAAAATCTGGTGCCCGCCGACAAAAGGCTCTATGCGCTCAGGGACCTGACCGCGACGGTGGATTCCATCCCCCTGATTGCCAGCAGTATCATGAGCAAAAAAATAGCGACCGGTGCAGATATTTTATTGCTTGATGTCAAATTCGGAGACGGTGGAATTTTTCATGACTTCGAAAGAGCTAAACTCCTGGCGCAGACCATGGTGGAAATCGGGAAGTCGCATGGAATAAATACGAAAGCTATCCTGACAGATATGTCTTCGCCCCTTGGTTTTTCTATAGGTAATGCAAATGAAGTGCAAGAGGCAATCGAAACCCTGAGTGGGGCAGGATCTAAAGAGCTTCTTGGATTTTGTGAGGATTTGGCCACAGTCGGCCTAATTATGTCTGGCACCTGCAAGACGGAAGAAGATGCAAGACATACGTTGTCAGCAACGATTTCTTCTGGAACCGCTTTATCGAAATTCCGGGAAATGGTTGTAAATCAAGGGGGGGATCCCAAATTCATAGACCATCCGGAAAAAATAACACTGGCCCCCTTAAAGAGACCTATTCTTTCTCCGGGTGACGGCTACATTTCTCAACTTTCTGCTCATCGCATCGGAATTGGTTCTATGCTACTCGGTGCGGGTAGAAAAACGAAGTGCGATGAGATCGATCTGGGAGCCGGAATTATCCTCAATAAAAAAAAGGGATCTTTCGTAAGTGCAGGAGAACCAATAATGACTTTGTATTCATCAAAAGAAGAAAGCCTTAATCAGGCACAGGCACTATTGCAGGACGTTTGCATCCTGCAGGATGATGAGATGAGTGTGCAGGATTTAATTATTGCGGAAATCTCTTGACCATGGCCTTAAAAATCTGTTGCTGATGCCTGTCAAAATGTGCGTGGTAAAATTTCAGCATTCCCTCCACCGTTATTCTTCCGGCAATAGGGTGTTTATATATTTCCATGTCTAAGAGATAATCATCCATTTCTCTTATAAACTTGAGATGGTCCATTCTCCCCTGCATCCACCTCGAGTCCAGGTCTTCAAGACGAATCATTGAGGGGAAACTCTTCTCGTCAAATCCAGCTGGAGCACGAAATTTAAAAGGTGATTTAAGGCCCCAGATTAACAGCTTCGTCCTCAGTTTAGTCAGGATATTTTCACTTTTCAAATTGGGTTGATAACTGAGTTTCTTCTTTACATATTTTAAAGATCCTTCCTCCGCCAGCATCATATGGTAAAGTATCTGAAGCACTGACCATTTATCTTTCTTTGGCTTCTTTTCCAAAACACTGTGGCTCCCTTCCCCAAGTTTCACAAAAAGTTTTTCCCTTTTTGCTTCGAGCAGTCTCAGGGATTTAAGCATTCTATCTTTTTTATTCATAGTTGTGTGAGCTCAAGGTACAACTATCAAGGGCAACACTTATTTTCCCGGAATTGATAAAATAAAACCTTAGGTCAGGAGTCGTAAAAATCGACCGAATCCAAGTGGCGAATAGAGTTAGTTACCCCGATCCAAATAGAATCTATAAAGGAACACAGGCCCTTTCGACCGGGCAGATCGAATTCTTTTAACTTCCTTTGATTTAAACCCTGCCTCGGCAAATCTCCTTTCAAACTCAGTTTGTGAAAAGTCAGATTTACAATGTTGGTTCCCATAATCTGTGAAGCGTTCTACCACCAAGACTTCAGAGTTATGATCAATAGATTTCTTAATAGATGACAACATCGCTGTGTATTCGTCAAAGTGATGAAATGAATATGTCATAATTACTTTGTCAAAAACAAGGCCTTCTGCACCCGTCGATTCTTTGTCCCCGCGAATGATATCTATGGAGTTTTGATTCTTAGTCATTTTTTTCCTCAAGTCCTTGTTGAACTTAAGATGATAAACCTGCCCTACCAATTGATTCGAATCAATATCATTAATAATTATTTTTGCCCCTTGGATTTTTTTATTGATAAGCCTATATAAACTCGAATTTCCTGACCCCACATCCAGGATTCGATCTCCATCAAAAAGAGGCATTGCCCGAAATAGTTTTTTCAATTCCCGGTCGAACACACCTTCGCGTGATCTCGACTCTACAACCCATGCTTGATACTTACCGACATAGGACCACATTTGATTGTTGCAGGTGGAATATCGCAACGCAAGGTCATTGATTTGGGAGATCTCCACCGAATTACTGCATAAAAAATGCCGGATCAAAGTGTCTTTCAGATAGACCTCGATCTGATCGTGCCGACCCTTGACAATATTTGAAATCAAGTTTGTCACATATCCATGGATGACACTCCCGGGTGGACACTTGTCCAGAAGGGTATTTATAAATGTATCCATCTTGGCTACCTCCCCGTATACATGCTGGGCCTTGGGATCCTTATCAAAGGAATCGTAAACTTCGGCCGAAAAGTAATTCTGAGCACCGACATTTATGGCACAGATACAGACAAGGATAACCAAAATGCTCAGAGTTGTGGAGATGTTCATAACAAATCAGAAAAATATGTAATTATATATACACAAGAGGTACTTGCATTATGTCATAGATTTTTAATTTGGCATTGTTAAATGCAAGATGCACCGCTATGAAATATTCCAGGATTCAAGATCTCCTTTCCATCTGCATCAGCCTTCTCTGTGTAACGCTAGTTTACGATCCATCGTATGCTCAGGTAGAAAAAGCTCCGGATCGCCTTCGCGGTGAGGGACCGTGGAACCAGCTTATCCTAAGAGGTGTCACACTGATTAATGGTAATGGAGCACCCCCTCGAGGTCCGATCGATATTGTGGTGGAGGGAAATGTGATCACGAAGATAGCTGTGGTCGGATATCCGGGAGTGGAAATTGATTCCAAGAAAAGGCCTCAATTGAGAGAGGGAGGCTACGAGCTCGACTGCAGTGGAATGTATCTATTGCCTGGGTTTGTCGATATGCATGGTCACATCGGAGGAAAGTCACAAGGAGCAGATGCAGAGTATGTTTTCAAGCTTTGGATGGCTCATGGGATCACCACCATACGCGATCCTTCCTGTGGAAATGGTCTGGACTGGGTCCTGGAGCACCAGGACCGCAGTGCAAAGAATACGATTACCGCGCCCAGAATCCTGGCATACACCGTTTTTGGCGCAGGAGCGGAGGGCGGCGTCAATACCACTGATGAGGCGAGAGTGTGGGTGCGAAAGAATGCTGAAAAGGGGGCCGACGGGATTAAGTTTTTTGGTGCTCCCCCTGATATCATGGCAGCAGCCCTGGAAGAAAACAAAAAGCTGGGATTGCGATCCGCGTGTCATCACGCACAGATGGATGTGGGTCGGTGGAATGTGCTCCATTCCGCACAGGCGGGATTGACCACTATGGAACACTGGTACGGGCTACCCGAGGCCTTGTTTGCAGACCGTACTGTACAGGATTACCCGCTTGACTATAACTATCAAAATGAACAACATCGATTTGCGGAGGCGGGACGACTGTGGCAGCAGGCAGCTCCACCCTATTCAGATCATTGGAACAAAGTTATGGATAAACTCCTCGATTTGGATTTTACCATTGATCCCACTTTCAATATTTATGAGGCCAGCCGAGATCTCCACAGGGCGCGACGTGCGGAATGGCACGAAGAATACACAATGCCCTCGTTATGGCGCTTTTACTTACCAAGCAAGATTAGTCACGGCAGCTATTGGCATTTCTGGGGCACCGAAGAGGAGGTAGACTGGAGGCGGAATTATCAACTGTGGATGACATTTATCAACGAATACAAAAATCGTGGTGGAAGAGTCACCGCCGGTTCTGACTCCGGATTCATCTATCAATTGTACGGATTTGCCTACATACGCGAACTGGAGTTACTCAGAGAGGCGGGTTTTCATCCGCTCGAGGTAATTAGATCAGCTACATTAAATGGTGCAACAGCCCTTGGAATGGATGATCAAATAGGTACTGTAGAAGTTGGAAAAAAGGCTGATTTCGTAATCATAGAAGAGAATCCATTGCAGAATTTAAAAGTACTTTATGGCACGGGAGCTATTAAACTCACGGAGGATAATAAGATTGTCCGGGTAGGTGGTGTAAAGTACACTGTCAAGGATGGAATTGTCTATGATGCAAGGCAATTGCTAGAAGATGTGAAAGTAATGGTGAAAGCTAAAAAGCAAGAAGAAGACTTTGAGATACTGCAACCGGGCATTCCTGCAAAGGGGAAGAGTTAGAATATGATTTGGTGTGGCAAAGATCCAGGTAGGCAGAATAAGGATCAGAGGACAAAATGAAGAGTTGGATTTCCTTTTTTCCAATCACTATTCAATTTGGTTGTGTGCTCTGAAAATACCGGATCATTCAAGTGAATGGATTAAATCGTAATATTGCCGCCTATGAAATCTACGAGTTTAGCCTATTCAGAAATTGATCAATTTTCTGCCACAGACAAAGCGTATGCGAGCCACGACGAAAGACTTTTGGAGTTTATAAAATACCCACCCACCCTGGATTCTTTTGCCGAAGCCATTGCCGATAAATCTGGAGCGGTGATAGATCGTAATCTGCTCGTACAAGTACTCGGAGATCAATACAGGACCTATACATCAGACACGAGCAAAGCACAGGAATTAATTCCCGAGTTAGCGAATGAAAAAACCTTTACGGTGATAACTGCCCACCAGCCCGTGCTCTTTACCGGGCCAAGTTATGTTGCATATAAAATTGTATCAGCGGTAAAGTTGGCTGGACTGCTAAGGGAAAAGTACAAGGAGCACAACTTCATTCCTATGTTTGTTACTGGTGGAGAAGATCACGATTTTGAAGAAATGAACCACATGCATCTCTACGGCAAGGAGATCAGGTGGCAAAACAATGAATCCGGTGCGGTTGGGAGGATGTCTACGGAGGGCTTAGGTGATTCGCTTGATGAACTCAGAAGGATTTTAGGCGATTCGCCGGTTGCTGCTTCAGTATTTTCGCTCATTGAGCAGTCACATGCACATCATCCGAAATACGGCCCTGCTTTTGCCGACATGATCAATGGCCTATTTGGTCACTTGGGTATCCTGGTGGTCAACATGGATGAGGCCAGATTTAAGAGGAAAATGATCGATATTTTTAAAGATGATGTCTTGCATCATTACTCTGCTAAGTACGTGCGGGATACCCAGGCTAGAATGGAAGCTGTTGGGATAAGACCCCAGGCATTTGCCCGGGATATCAATTTGTTTTACCTGGATGACGGGATAAGAACCAGAATCGAAAGAGAGGATCAGCAGTTTAGACTTGTGGATACGGATAGGACGTTTAGCGCTGAGCAGTTATGTAGCGAGATCGAGCGGACGCCCGAGTCCTTCAGCCCTAATGTGATACTAAGACCACTCTATCAAGAATTGATCATACCCAATCTCGCATACGTGGGTGGTGGGGGAGAACTGGCCTACTGGTTTGAGCGCAAGCAGCAATTCGAATTTTACGGAATTAATTTTCCTATTCTCATCAGGCGAGACTCATGTCTGTGGATAGATAAAAATACTGCCAAAAAAATAAATAAGTTAGACATTAATCTCACTGACTTTTATTCTACGGAAGTTGTTCAAATAAAAAGATTTGTCAAAGAAAATGCAGAGAATGAATTTTCGCTTGATCGGGAAAAAGCACAAATAGAAAAAATTTATAGTGACATAGTACAAAAGGCAGGCCTGATCGATCCAACTTTAAAAGGTAAAGTCGGAGCTGAGGGGAAAAAGCAGATTAAATCTTTGGAAAAACTTGAAGACAGACTTCGGAGGACAGAAAAGCAAAAGTTTGAAACTTCTATCTATCAAATAAAATCATTGCGGCAAAAACTATTTCCGGGCGGGGGCTTGCAAGAAAGACATACAAATTTCCTTGAATTTTATCTGCGGAACAGCGATGATTACTTTGACACCTTACTTGAGAATTTAAATCCCCTTGACATGAGACTCAAAGTCTTTGAAGAGGATGTTTGACACAATTTTATGCAGCAGGCAATAATTCCATCAATGTGACAAGTCGATTTCTCAAGTCACTGCGCGGGACAATAAAGTCCAGAAAGCCATGCTCAAGAACAAATTCTGAAGTCTGGAAACCCTCCGGTAATTCCTTTTTGATGCTTTCCTTGATAACTCGTGGACCCGCGAACCCTATCAGGGCATTGGGTTCTGCGAAATTTATGTCACCCAACATGGCGAAGGAAGCGGTAACACCTCCAGTAGTTGGATCTGTCATAAGCGAATAAAATGGGATCTTAGCCTGGGATAACCTCGAGAGCATTGAGGCCGTCTTGGCCAATTGCATCAAAGAAAAGGCTGACTCTTGCATCCTGGCTCCCCCTGATTTCGAAATGATTAACAACGGAATTTTCCCGGCGAGGCAATGTTCGATAGCACGTGCGATTTTTTCTCCCACCACCGATCCCATGGAGCCACCGATAAATGTGAAATCCATTGAAGCGACGACCAAGTTCTTTCCATTGATTTTCCCCTGTGTCACAGTAATGGCCTCCGAAACGTCATTTTTAACGTAAGCTTCATTAAGTCGCTGCTCATAAGGCTTTAAATCTGAGAACTTTAGGAAATCACGTGATCGGAGATTGACGAAGAGCTCTTTAAACTCAGCATCGTCAAAAATCATATCAAAGTAATCGTGGGAACCGATCCTCGTATGGTGATTGCATTTTGGACACATGAAAAAATTCTCTTTGAGTTCTTTCATTGTGCTGGTCTCCTTACAGGAATCACACTTAAACCAGAGGCCATCAGGTACTTCTTTCTTGTGCTTCGTAGCTGTTTGAATACCTTCTTTTAGTCGTTTAAACCATCCCATAGGCGATTTTCCTGAGGTTATTGTCATCCGGGGTCGTGGCAAATTTAGTCAAATTGCCAGGGCAGCCAAATTTCTCCTCCATGTTGTTATGAATAGAACAATTAAATATAATATCTACGTAATGTGTATACCTTTACTAATTAGAATCTTATCTATATAGATCCTATCATATTTAATAATAAATTCAATTATTGACGCAGAAGCAGGCTTTTCAACCGTCGAAACATTATCTTGTCTAATCTCTACACCATTTATCAAGCTCTGCCAAACAAAAAGATATGTCTAGTCTAAATGTAGCGCTAATCGGGTACGGTAAAATGGGACAAACCATAGAGCCACTCCTGCATCAAAAGGGGCACCGGATCCCTCTTATAATTGATGTCGACCAATCTCATAGTCTGTCAGATTTAAACGAATCTATCGATGTATGTATTGAGTTTACCAGGCCTGAGGCAGCAGTGAATAACATCACGACATGCATCGAGCTGGGCATCCCTGTAGTATCGGGTACCACTGGATGGATCGAGTCCCTGGAAGAGGTAAGATCGCTATGTGAACAAAAGGGATCTGCAGTTTTTTACGCCTCAAACTACAGCATAGGAGTCAATCTCTTTTTTGCTGTAAATCGACAATTGGCCAAACTGATGAAAGGACACTCAGATTATGATGTACGAATTGTCGAAACCCATCATACACACAAGTTAGATGCGCCAAGTGGTACTGCCATCACCCTTGCGGAAGGGATCATTGAAAACCTACCACAAAAAACGACATGGATAAATTCCAAGGCAGAGAGGCCATCTGAGCTCAGCATAATGAGCCGGAGGATCGAGGAAACCCCGGGGACCCATACCGTGAAATACAAGTCTGTCATTGACGAGATCGAGATCACCCATACGGCCTTCAGCCGTCAGGGATTTGCCTTAGGAGCAATTGCTGCCGCAGAATGGCTTGTCGACAAGAAGGGCTGGTTTGGGATGGAAGATCTATTAGGGTGATAGATCCGTAGATGCAGTTTCTTGGCTCAAAATCATTACACAACCCGGTTTACATCCGACCCTTCCAGGAAGCCTCGAATGTTTTCACTCACAATTTGGATCAGTGCGTTTCTCGCCTCCAGGCTGCGCCAGGCCATATGTGGTGTAATCCAAATGTTTTTATGGTAAAAAAGAGGATGTCCGGCGCAAGGCGGTTCCACAGATAGCACATCCAGTATGGCACCGGCAATTTGACCATGTTCCACGGCATCCACCAGATCCCATTCATGGATAAGTCCTCCCCTTCCACAGTTGATGATGACCGCGTCAGATCTCATTCTCCGTAGCGATTCGTCATCGATCAAATACCTTGTGTCTTCACTAAGCGGCACGTGGAGCGATATAAAATGACTTTTGGCAAGCAAATTATGCAGATCTGTGATAGACTCGTCTTGTTGAGCACTCCCCGAATTCGTTGCCAGAACCTTCATGCCAAATGCCCTTGCAAGTTCTCCCACACGCTTCCCGATTTTGCCATACCCAATTATGCCGATCGTCTTTCCTTTCAACTCGGCAACCGTATGTAACGAAAAAGAAAAGTCGGGTTGGGCAGACCAATCTCCCCGCATGACAGATTTGTGATGGGATTCTACCCGATTTGTCCAGGCTAATATCATGGCCAGGGTATGTTGTGCCACACTTTCCGATCCATAACCTACCGCATTGTAAACTGCTACTCCGTTCTGCTTTGCCGCAGAAATATCAACATTATCAAATCCGGTTGCCAGCAAGCATACGGCCTTCAGATCGGGAAGTTGCTCGAAATGCTGTGAACTGATCTTGACCTTATTGACTACGACTACATCGACATTTGAGCATCGTGATACAATCTCACCCTCCTCTGAGCGATCATAAATCTCGACCTCTCCCATCGAAAGGATCGGATCCCAATTGACATCTCCGGGATTTACTGTATAACCATCGAGAACAACAATTTTCATAGGGGGTAAAATACAGAATAATTAAATCGTAAATCTCAAACTTCACTCTCATCACTACCCGGATTTAAAATGGTTTTCACATGTCTCGCAGTAAAGAGCATTTCGGTGGCGATTTGGAAATTCCGTTCATCATACTTATCTGATTCATCCGGACTCCCATCATACGCTTTTGGGTCGTGATATGGCAAGTAAAATCGATTATCAGCACCTATGACCAATGGACAATTTTTGTCGGCGTGATCACAAACCATTACCGCAACAAAATGAGTTGTTGGGTTAAATGGATGGTCATACTCCTTCGAGAATAGAACCAAAGACATATCATCCTTAAAATGCAAACTGTAATGTGGATTAGATTCATCATCGATCAATCTAATATCGCATCCGGATTTTTGCAGGGCACTGTAGCAACTTTTATAAAGGGCTGTCGCTTCAGTACCACCGGAAAAACTATTTACGGAATCTACCTGCAAATATCTACTGCAAATAAACAGCCAGCATTGTGCAAGCTGGCTTCTTCTCGAATTATGAGTACATATAAATATTACTTCAGCCTTACCTCTGCTTCTAACGTGATCGCTCAGACCATTGGCAAGATCCCGCAGAACTTTTTTCCGCGATGATGGAATCGCGCCAATGTTTTCTTCACATTTAGATAAAAAAAACCGGAGTTGTTTATTCAAATCAGTGTCATCTAGGGTTTTTCAAATTTCGTCAAAAGCATATAGGCTGCGGCATTGCCCTTTTTGTCAAAGGACTCATATTTCACCTGACCATATCCCTCTGCATAATAATAATTAGCCTTTGCATCCCGGGTATACAATGGAACCTTAGTGTATTCATCAACCGAAATTTTATACGCCTCAAATTCCTTTACCGGAGTTACCACTGTTTCGATGGCCTCCACCTTCCTGTTTGATAGTTTAGCATCGAGTTTCAGATTGATAAACTGGACCTTGGCCTCCATATGAGTACTGACATCCGGTAAAGTCTGCCCTACTTTCAGTGTCCTTGGAATCATCAGTTCATCACCGGTGATTGTAACTTCTGCATCACCGTAAGCTTCCATCATCTGGGGGTTCACAAAATTTGAAAAATCAGCAGTATACACACCATCGATACACCTAGCCTCAAATTCTGCGCTACTCACTTCTTCACCTTTTTTATTATATATGGAATAGGAAACAGTGCTTTTATATTCATTTCCCGAGTGCTCAAGATTTTCAATTTTGTACTGTACAATGCTCGTCACCTTATCTTTTTTATTGTAATAGGTATACTCAAATGCAGTACCTTCCTCAAAGGGAAACCAGGGTGTACAGTTTTGCTGTGAAAATAAGGGTGCGCAAATTAATGCAAGAATAAGGAGTAATGCTGATTTTTTCATTTTGATTTTGATTTTATAGTTGAGGAATTAATTAATTGGAATTCAGTTGCCAGTCGTAATCGGCAAATTCAATCACCGAATCAGAAGCCACGTTTAGATCGCTATATTTATTAATAAAGCTGATCAGATCTCCAAAATCGCTGGAGTACCAATCGAAGATCTTTGATACAACTATTCTATTCCGGCTAATTCTGTTGTATTTAGAATTATTAATAAATGCGCTCGTTCTTGACTCAAGCAGGGATTCAAGATTTTCTGCAGTAAAAGCTTTATTTGCCAAAGGCGGGCAGGATCGCGCCGCACAATTTACCGCAAAATGGATCCTGGGTTCAGAAAACTGAGGCCTGATTATTTCGTTCTCAATCTGGTTTAGAGAATACCTCTTACCACCGATATCAATCCATTTTCTATCCCAAACTTTACCATCATCAAGGTCAGTAATCTTTTTCAACGGATAATTTTCGAGGATAAGTTTAATTGTAAATGCATTATACGCATTAATCCAATATGCCAATTGGGCATCCCGGGACCACTGACCGTCCGGATGTTTATTTTTTAGTTGCGACAGGTATCCATCCAGGGTTGCCACATTCTTCTTCATTTTGCCGTAATCCACTCTACCCAGGGCATCTACATGAGAGACCAAAAATTCGGAAAATAAATTATGGTCCGGCGGCCTTGAATCCCTGATGTCAGATCGGGTCGAGAAAAATAAAATCGCTGAGGCAAGCACTAATTTTATCATAGTCCAAGTATTAGGAAATCCCAGTATCTGGTTTTGTTATATGACTCTCACAAATACTGAAAGGTCAAGAAACGAAAAATAGTTCTGTGAGGCCGACAAATTAAGACTTTAGTAACATTGGGATGGACCGGCCTCCTCTAAAGAGAATAATCTATTCGAAGAGAATACTTCCGGGGAGGCCCAAGAATGCCTGGACGTGGACTGTATTCTACATTGAAAATGTTGTATGTATTGAGTGTCACTTTTAGACGACTATCGAAATTGTAAAGTAACCTGGCACCCGTTAGTGCGTAGCCTTTGTGCGATTTACGAAACTCTTCAATTCCGGGTATAAACAAGTAAAACACCCGATCCACTGCCTCCATGTTCGAGGTGTATTGCACACTAAGGCCAAAGTTCAGTCTTTTGAGATCAGTCTGGTAATCGATTTTGAGTGAGTGTTTCGAACGGTACTTAAGGATGTTATAATCAGCCGTCGAATTCTGCTGGTCCCGCTCTGTAAAAACCTTGAACCTGGGATCAATATAAGTATACCCAGCAATGACAAAAGAAGAGATTCCAAATAAGTTCGTTCCGCCCGTGATACTCAGCTCCGCTCCCCTTATTTCAGTGTCCCCGATATTCTGAGACTGAAAACCGTCGATCAGACCAGTAAAGACGAATTCCATCATATCCTGATATTCGGACCAAAAGAAGGAGACATCGCCCAGTGCTTTAAAGCCGGCCAAATCAATCGCTTGTTTGAGGCCCAATTCAGCGCTCCATCCGGTCTCGGATTTCAATGACAGATTAGGACTCACGAGTGTAGAGCCAAAACTCGTACTAATGTATTTCTCGGCAATAGTGGGATACCTGTATCCCTGTCCCCAACTCGCTCGAAGGTAAGTCCCCTTACCCGCTCGATAATTGGCTCCGAAGCGAAAAACCGGCTTAGATTCGATCACTTTGCCATTTTCGATTTGTTGGTCACCTATGCGAGTAGGGCCAGTGACCGCATTGCGTTCGTACCGCCACCCTGTGTTCAGACGCCACCGCTCCCCTATCTTTTTTTCAAATTGAAGAAATGCCGCCAGATTGTTGGATGAAAGTGTGGTGTCCCCGTAGAGTTCAGCTTTTACCTTCGTACCTAGTCCCACCAGACCCGCAGTGAGAACCGCATCGATCTTGGGAAGCCTGCGTAAATATTGATACTCACCATAAAACAACGTGGATTGATTTGATCTTTGGGCGTTGTTTCTGTTATCGACATCAAAGATCCGCCCTCTCCATTCATGTCTGTCCCCCCTGTCATTGATCACTTTCAAATAAGGGTCAATGGAGTACCTCAAGTAATTCCCTGTATTTTCGGTGCCCGGTGCCCCCACGTAAGCACCATCGTCGGCGTCTCGCCAGTAAAAAAAAGATTGGTTCTTACCCCTGTTGACACTCCCTCTCAAACCCACCTCTACATTGTTTGAAAGCCGGTACCGCAGCTTGCTATTCAATCGCCCGTACCTGTTGAAATCATCTCGATTGTGGCTGTTTCCATCCAGCAAATATGCGGAATGGACAAGATCCCATTTTCCGATCCTTCGGGCGTCTGAAAGGCTTACTCCCCATTCGGAAGGAGCTGACTTCCACCACTTTCTGGAATCAAGTGCCGGATTGCCAGTGTGATTATAAAAAACGGACACTTTGGTGACCGGATCAGCGACTGCATATGCGGTTCGCAAATTGACTATACCATTTAGTGCGGAGGATCCATAAAGTGATGAAGAGGCTCCCTTCACAACTTCAATCTGAGCCACACTTTCAACCGGAAAGTCGTTCCAATTGGGAAATCCCGCATCTGCCTGATAAGCAGGAATATCATCAACCAAGACCAATACTCTACTGCCGGCACCATAGGAGAAACCACTGCCCCCCCGAATATTGGCCTGACCATCAATGATGTTAACTCCCGGAATTTTCTGAAGCACTTCATCAACCGAAGTGGTATTTGTCTGTTGTAACAAAGCCGGTTTAATGACCTCAATACTGACCGTTGTCTCACCCAGGGGTTGCTCATATTTTCCGCTCGTGACTGTCACTTCACCGAGGAGATCTGCCATCGATTCAAGCATGATAATCAATTCTGTAGTTGTATCACGGAGATCAAAGTCTACAATCCGGGTAGTAAATCCCACGTAGCTTACTCGCATTGATCCCCGGTGATCATTCACTTGGAGAATAAATTCTCCGTTGAGATCGCTGTATGTACCATGGGCATCACAAACTATCGTGGCCCCAACCAATGGATCACCGGCATCATCAACCACCTTCCCAGCAATGACCAGTTCTTGAGCAAATACCAAATTGACAACAAGTATACAGCTAGTGGAGCAAATAAGGCAAAACCGGAAGAGGCTAGAGTATCGCATGCATAATAAATTTCTAAATATAAGGCGGTATCCCTATCTTGACATGATATAAACGGAAGATTACCATGAAAACTCAAGTTTTTCTCTGTTCGATGCTCGCAATGTTCGCGATTGTGAGAATTAATGCCCAGGATGCACCGGTTTGTCAACCGGATACGGCATTTGCCAATAGTGGAGCCATCATCAGCCCTACTCCATTTCAGAATGACACTCTGGGGGATGGTCTTCCGGGGGCTTGTATCAACACCGCCTACGACGTTACAGTATTTGTACACCCTCCGAGCTCCATTGAAGTTTTTGGCAATTCTGTTCCGGTGGCGAGTTTTAAAATCGACTCTGTTTCCAATCTTCCTGACGGGATGAGCTTTTCTTGCAGCACCGAGGATTGCTTATTTCTTGCTGATTCGATCAATTGTATCTATTTGTCAGGGATTCCAACAGCAGATAATCCTGTGGGAAATTACGAATTGGAAATATTCCTAACGGCCAGTGTTGGTCTTGCATTTTCACTGAGGTTCCCTGATCCTACTTTTGCTCCGGGCAGCTATGTGATTGCCTTAGACGCCGAGGGTGGCCAAGCCTGCCTCACATCTCCCACCACAGATTACAATAATCGGGAACAAGGACTATCGATATTTCCCAATCCAGTCAGCGACATTATTACTTTACATCTGGAAGATCTGACAGGAGGTGACGGTGAAGTAAGCATTTGGGACTTTTCGGGAAAATTAGTCACACAGAGATTCTGGTCCACTTACGACAACTCATTGCATGTAGGTGATTTAGGTCCCGGATTATATCTGTTGCAATGGTCGAATCACGATGACGTGCGCAGAGGTAGATTCATCATCAATTGAGAAAACAGGTCACTCTTCGACCGGATGAATCATGGATAGTGAGATGAGCTTTTTTTCCTGGCTGTTAATCGCACCCCAATTTAAAAACCCTCCGGAAGCCTTTGCTACATGCTCTGCAAAACTCACCAGGCTTTCATACAAACTTACAGCCACCTCACGGTTCTTGATTTTTGGAAAAACCAGGTTAAGGCCTGCCAGGACCTCACTGATTTTCCTGTTTCGGTTTTCTGTATCTCCCTCATACCGGTCGATAAATAGATCTAATCTTTCCTGAAAGTCAGTGCCTACATCCTGATAGAAATCTTTCAGACCATCAGGGAGCGAATAACTACGGATACTGGTCACTTTCTCAGCCCATTCCGTCTCCTTAGGATCGATATCTCCATCTGCACCGGCTATCAACACGGTAATCAAGGAGATCGAATTGATCAGTTCCTGATAGTCTCTGTCGTCCAGACCATAGAATTGTGGAGTCATTTGTTCTTCTCAATTTGGGTGCAAAATTATTAAAACCTCCTAGTTGAGCAACTACAAATAATACGAGAGTCATCTTTGTCCACATTAATCATCGATTTGGTCATATCATTGTAATAAAATCAGTACTCCAGATCGTTCCCGAAAGTGTACTTTTGACACTATGATTGGGATTTTTCACCGGAACTTATTGTTCAGTTTCATCTGGTCCATGACCTTGATTTTGATGTCCTGCAATTCAGAACCACCTGGTGATATTGGTCAAGAAGTACCTGATTCTATGGGAGTTGACACCATCTACCTGCCAGTAATTGTAAATAACCTAAGGGTACGGCAAGAACCCAAACTATCCTCTGAAACCATCACCATGTTACCGGAAAAATCTCGAGTTAAATTTTGGGGAGATCAGTCAGATGAAACAATCACAGTGACATTGAGGGGTGAGGAGATTACCGATCACTGGTATAAGATAAGAGCAGGGGGCACGTTGGGATGGATATTTGGGGGTGGTGTCCGGATGCCAGAGCACGACAACGGGGAGTCGATTTTCAACCATATCATAATTCCCGGAAAAAGAGTCGGGCCCGTAGCCGCTTCCGACTCCGAATTATCTCTGATCACACACCTTGGAGGTGATGTCGTAGAGCGAGGAGAATTTTCGATTGGCGAGGGCGAGATGGTCCAGGCAACTTATCTGTTTCCCGGCACTTCGCAGGAGTTGGTTCTTTTGTGGGAGAATCAGGATTTTGAAAATCTCATAGAGGTAAGAATCAGGAAAAAGGATTCGAAATGGGTATTGGAAAACGGCCTAAAAGTAGGCACCTCTCTGAGCGATGTAGTGAAGCTAAATGGAGGCGACTTCCTGATGACGGGTTTCGAGTGGGATTATGCAGGAACCAGTCTAAATTGGCAAGGAGGAGCTCTACCTGATAAACTCACCCTGATTTTTGAACCGCCAAAAAATGTTATCCCGGAATTAATGGGAGATCAGGCCATTTCGACTGGTACAAGATCTCTAATCCGGGAAAACCCGGTTGTAAAAACTATTCGAGTTTTTTTCTGACGCTGTGGCTCACGAATGAAAGATCAAAGAATCTGGAATTCCTGCTCATTCAGGCTTTTTACTCCCGGCTATTTTTACGCCCAGGCCACCGTCTATTCTCACCACCTGCCCGGTAAAAAAGGATGCCTTGTCACTCGCTAAAAAAAATACCAATTCCCCTACATCTTTTGGTTGCCCGATCTTTTTTAAGAGGTGCATATCAACACACTCCTGCATTACTGCGGCAGGATCCGGAGACAGGGCAAGCGCATCACGTAACATTGGGGTATTTATAGTACCCGGACAAACAGCGACACTTCGTATCTGGGGGGCATAATCTATTGCAATACTTCTACTCAGGCCCAAAAGGGCTGCCTTAGACGTTGCATAGGGGGCTACGTTCTCCTGGGTAATAAAAGCCTGTACACTCGATATATGGATAACTGCTCCACCACCTTTTCTTTGCATAGAGGGAATAATGTGCTTAGAACAGAGAAAGGCGCTTTTAAGATTGACATTCAATACGAGATCCCATTCTTCTTCCGGTGTATCTGTCACCCGCGAATATCTTTGTATTCCCGCATTGTTGATGAGAACGTCCACGTCACCAAAATGCTGTATTGCAGCCGAAGTGCTTGCCATGACGCTTTCTTCTTTTGAAACATCACATTGAATAAAATGCACTGCAGTACCCAGGTTTTCCGCAATAGCCGAACCCACCTCATCGAGGTCGAATATGGTTACATTATACCCCTCTCTGACAAAGACTTCGACACAGCCAAGACCAATTCCTTTAGCACCTCCAGTAACGACCACATGTTTTCCCATCTGCTTTTTTTGTATTTTTCTATTAAGAATATCAAGGCCTTTCAAAATGTGACGGTAGTAAAATTCCCCGTACACCGAGGTCAATTTTAGAGATATGCCAACGACCTAAATTTGCGCAAAAGAGCTGGTCATGCGATGGCCCCCCAAAAGCAATATTAGTTGGATTAGAGAGGGTATGAGCCTCCCAATCAGAAATGACCAGACTCACATGTCCGTCCTGATCAATGCTGAAAATCGAATTAGGTGCGTAACAAGAAACCAACAAATTTCCCAACTCGTCAAAGGCCAATCCATCCGGCACGGTTTGGGGAATGGTTGCATAAACCGAATCTTTCCCTGCAGTACCATCGTCATTTACTTTTATTTTCCGCACACCCGGCAGCCAGGAGCACACGACAAATAAATTCCTCTCGTCGACATCCAGAGCCAACCCATTTGCAAAATTAAACGGTCCTTCATGCCATATAGTGCATTCTCCTTCTATGTCATATTTTAATATTCGTCCGCTTATTTCTCCAAATGCTCCACTCTCGCTGATATAGAGATTTCCGGACCTATCAAAGACCGGATAGTTGGGAATATTAAATTTATGCCCTTTAGCTCCGTCAGTAAGAAGCGATAAGTCATTGGTCTCTAATTCGTATTTCCACACGCATTTTTTTCCGAGATCACAAATCGCCATCCATTCTGATCCGGGACTTAGAGCCATTCCCAGGATAAATCCACCTGTATCGGCCATAATTTGCAAGTTCTCGCCATCGGGAGATATTCGGTAGATCTGCCCCGCTTCTCCACCGGCCCAAATACTTCCATCAGGATGTGCAACTACGCATTCCGGATGATCAAGACCTTCGCAAAAGATTGTGGTTTTTAAGAGAAATGTATCTTTCATTGTTCAATTTTATGTCAGGTGAGATCTCAATTTCATCATTTCTTTGACCTTATTCACTTTCCCTTCCAATACTTTTCGATTTCTTCCAAACTCTTCAATTTTGTCTCCGGCACAAACCTCCAAACAAACACAATTAAAATAATGGCATTGATCATAAATATCCAAAATGTGAAAGCACCACCCAGCCTTTCTAACATAACCGGAAAAAATTGTGTAACGGCAACGACACCGAGCCATAACATGACGATAGAAATTGACATCGCAGTGCCGCGGTTTCTCGTCGGGAAAATTTCGGATATCAACACCCAGGGAATCGGTCCCAGCGATGAAGCAAAACAAGCTATATATCCCAGAATAAATAGTAAGAGTACTGGCCCTGAGCTCAAATCAAAGTAAAAAGATGCTCCCATGCCTGCCAGGCAGATCACCATCCCCAATACTCCATATAAAAGTAATGTGCGCCGACCTGCCCTGTCCATTAGTTTAATTGCCACAAACGTGAAAATCGTATTTGTTACTCCGATGACAACAGTCTGCATCAGTGCTGACTCCGTCCCAAATCCCACGCTCTTAAAAATCTCAGGCGCGTAATAAATTATTGCATTAATACCTGTGATTTGTGAAAAAATGGCGAGGACTACTCCCACAAGCATTGCCAGACGAAGTCCTGGTTTAAAGAGCTCGCTTACCTGCCCAGTTTCTGCGTGGAGTGTCTCTTGAATTTCTTTAAGTACCCGGTTCCCCTCCGTGTCGCCATTTATTTTGACAAGTATGTTGAGGGCCTCATTTTCTCTTTCTTGCTTAGCCAGCCAACGCGGACTTTCCGGAACAAAGTAGAGTAAAATCAAAAATAAAATCGCAGGAATAATTTCCGACCCAAGCATAAATCGCCAACCCATTTCAACATTCCAGGTCTCGTCACCCATGCCGGCGATCAGTAGATTGATAAAGTAGATCAGATTTATGCCGATGACAATAGCGAGTTGATACAAAGTGACCAGCATACCGCGATTGTGAGCCGGGGCAATTTCTGAAATATACAATGGAGATAGCATCGAGGCCATCCCAACACCGAGCCCCCCAACAAATCGCGCTGCTACAAACTGTCCTATATTGACAGGTATGGCAGATCCCAATGCCGAGACCGCAAATAATACGGCTGATGTGATTAACATTTTTTTTCGACCAAACCGGTCGCTTAAGTATCCGGCAAACATGACCCCAAAAACACATCCCCATATAGCAGCAGAAGCAGCACCTCCCATTGCCTCAGCAGACAGGTTAAACCTGGTCTGAAGGTTCCCAATTGCACCTGATATCACAGCAGTATCGTAACCAAATAGCAGACCACCGATGGCTGCTACCAACGATAAAAAGTAGACAAATTTCATGTTAATCTGCAACTCAGGATCTGATTTCATTATCCAATTCTTATTTTACTAAAAATGTAGAAATAACTATTCAATTTTTTACTAGAAATGATGTGGTGGTCATAGAAAAGTGTTCTAGGGGTTCGTCTGATTCGGGCAATTTTAAAATGCATAAGTCAACACGACACCACGAATGCAGCCACTGATTCATTATCAGATCGCAAATCATGTCATTCTGTCTAACATCCCTACTTGGGTAGTCTACCAGCAATCATAACAGGAGGCATCGACTGTACGACCGTCTTGTTCCTAAAAAAACGAGTTTGCTATAATAAAGAAAAGTGGACCCTCTTTTTGCTGGCAAGAAGCCATAAATGCAAAATCATTTCTAGATATCTCCGGCAAGGATCCGTTGAGGAGTGTAGTATTTAAATATCATTTGTTGAATTGTAGCAATGACAAAAGGCTTACTGACATAGTCATTCATACCGGCATTCAGACAATTTTCTTTTTCTCCTTTCACGGTACCAGCTGTTAGTGCTATTATGGGAACGTCTTTTCCACCAGGCATTTTCCTGATTTCGCGAGTCGCCATATAACCATTCTTAACTGGCATCTGAATATCCATAAATATTAAATCAATCTCATTCTCTGCGAAAAGATCTACAACTTCCTGTCCGTCTGTTGCTTCTATTACAGTCACCCTGGGCATTATTTTTTCCAAAATAGTTTTAGTAAGCAACATGTTTACAGGACTGTCCTCCGCGATTAAAACCGTAAGCTCATAATCTTCCAGAACGGGTAGCGAAGCTGCGCATTTTGTATCTTCATCATCTGACAACGCAGAATCCTTTTCTGTAGAAGATCTGGCCAATAATTTATATAGCTGATTCGATTTGACAGGTTTTGGGACTCTTCCTAACGTCCCAAGTGGAGTATCACAAGTCTCGGCATCGACATTGGCTTGTTCCATTTTATTGCACATGATGGCTATTGGAGCAATTTCGTGATCCGATTCTTCTCGTAATCGCATAAAGGAGGATATCCCATCAGCCATTGCAACGGAGCAATCGAGGAGGACGTAATCAAAGGGGCCATCCTGGTTGTATAAGTTGATCGCCGCTTCACCTGAATTGGCAACAACACTCTGAATCCCCTTGACTCGCAACTGCTCTTCGAGAATCTCTGCACTTCGATCGTTGTCCTCAATAATCAAGATTCGATTTAAATGAGACAAAGCGTACACTTCAGTTTTGACATCGGATGCCTGAACAACAAGATCAAAGTGAAAATTACTGCCACTTCCTATTTCACTTTCTAATTGCAGATGGCTCCCCATCAGCGCCAATAGCTTATTCGAAATACTTAAACCCAAACCAGTGCCACCAAATCTCTTCGTTGTAGATGCATCACCCTGTGCAAATGATTCAAATATTCGCTCCTGGTTATCTTTACTCACTCCGATTCCGGAATCGATGACAGAAAATCGTATTTTGATTTTGTCACCATCCAGTTTATCGATTTTTTTCACCGACAGTTCGATTTCACCTTCTTCGGTAAATTTCGTTGCATTCGCGAGTAAATTAATCAATATCTGTTTTAGGCGCAGCTCATCGACCCATATGGACTCCGGGACATCGGGAGCTACGTGGAGTAACAATTCCAGACCTTTTCTGTGCACAGAATATTTCAGGATGTCCATGACCTGGTTTACCAACGTGCTAACACTGTTTTGTACAATATTTAATTCAAACTTCCCAGCCTCAATTTTTGAAAAATCCAGGATATCGTTGATAATATCAAGAAGTGAATTTGCTGACTCGTGGACTGTATTTAAATATTGTATTTGACTCTGATCCAGATTGGTGTTTATGAGTAATTCGGTAAATCCGATTACAGCATTGAGTGGGGTCCGGATCTCATGACTCATATTCGCAAGAAACTCTGACTTTGCCTGGTTGGCAATCTTTGCTTGCAGTAGAGCCTCTTTCAATTCTCTTTCGGCCAAGATCCGTTCTGATATATCCCTCAATACAGCAATTACGTAACCCTTACCCTGGATTACAGAATGCCGCACATAGACTTCAACGGGGATGGATTTACCAGTGACAATATTGACCGTATGGCCCCGTTTAGTGACCATCTCCTTTTCTTTAAGCTCTTCTACATGTGCCTGCCACACTCCGGGCTCCTGAAATAGAGGCTCAAATTGAGAAATATTATACTTGTAGGCATCTTCCATTCTGATACCCAGGCGCTCAGCAGCTTGCTGATTTACGTATTGCAGCTGACCCTGATCGTCTGCAACCTGGATCGCATCTTTGACACTTTCGATAAATGTTTGGTGTAGACTGAGCTGTCTGTTTGACTCTTTGAGATCGTCTTCAGCCTTTTTCATCGCAGTCACATCCTGAACACTTCCTATCAGCTTTAAGACGCGTTTTCCTTTCATCTGGGGACGCACTCTAAAGCGGATCCACTTATGATGTCCCGCTCCAGTGATAACGGGAAGTACGTTGTCATAAGTGATCTGCTCCGTGATCACTCGCTTGATGTCCTCCTTCATGACTGACCGCTCGTCAGGCTCGTAGAAACTCAAGCAATTGTCTATTGTGAGTTCAAAATCTCTGGGTACTTCATAAATGTTATATACCTCGTCGGTTATGACAAATCGCAGTGACTCGAGATCCAACTCCCACCCACCAATTTTTGTAAAATTCTGCGTCTCGTTGAGTACGCTGGTCGTCTGATTTAGTGTAATCTCATAATTCCTTTTTTCTGTGACATTCTTTATTGCACAGACCAGCTCCCATGTATCTTCTTCCGCAAGACCTACGGTTGTCACAGTCATCGAATACCACTGCAGCTGATTACCAAATGGAAGCTTATACTCCACATCCACTTTGGCACCCGTTTCCCTGGCTTTTTCCAGCGCATCAATGATGGTCACTTTCGCATCTGTGGGTAAGGGAATATCCGCAATATTTTTGTTGAGAAAGTCATTAGCGGACAAATACAGATTTTCACCATCGTGATAATATTGCCTGATGACCAAATCCTGATCAAGTACAAATGCAAGATCTGCTGAATTGGTTAAGATAGTTTCCAGTCTTTCATTCGAACGTTGCAACTCGTATTGAGTCTCGGCACTTCTAAATATCTGTAATGCAATCGTAAGATAATCTGTAAGAGATCGTGCGAAGTTAATATCTTC
This sequence comes from Saprospiraceae bacterium, assembly GCA_965222645.1. Lineage (GTDB taxonomy): Bacteria > Bacteroidota > Bacteroidia > Chitinophagales > Saprospiraceae > JABDMH01. Next base: position 894,778 of record OZ244968.1, read on the forward strand.
CTTTGTCCACTCCTTTTTTACGTATTTTTTTTCAAACCAAAGCAACCCCGTCATTTCGCCTGCGGTCCTGATCGGAATGTCCAACACCGAAACAATATGCTCATCCGGAAACAATGAATTATTGATCTTTCGGATCCTGGTATCGTTCTGAGCATCGATTGAGACCAAATAAAGTTCGTCCCTTATTGCCTCAAGATACCTGGGATACTCTTCAAAGTTTACCCTTTGTCCTCTTTCGTGATCCTCTGATTCAGTGTCATATTGGTAGAGGCAGCTAGCTATATTACCTTCTATACTCCATAAGCTGACTCTCTCTACACCTACTGCTGAAGCAGCAATTTTCAAAATATCTGCCAGGCAATTCTCTACCGAATTGTATTTATCCAGAGAGGTAGTCGTCAGCTGCACCAGTATCTCATTGTACCGTCTATGGCTGGACATATTTGCACCCGGTCGATGAACATTTGTGTGAGTCACGGAAGATTCGATTTCGGATGCAACGATCTGAACGAAGTGCTCACAATCACAAAGCTTGACCGGAATTCGGGTAATAAGAAAATAGCCCGTTGTCCCATCCTCACGGATCATGTATTCTTTTGCGATATAGGGCTTCCCCGTATTGCTATCCAGAAGTTGCTGATCAAGAGCTCTGTCAAATGCCAAAGGTCGGGGAAGACCGCGAATATCCTTATCCAGTAATCCCACCATTTGCTCCGGACACAAGCCCACCAGATCCGTAACGACCTTGTTTGCAAAGAGGCACCGACCTTCATAATCACGGCACAAAACATAACCTGGCAGCTGGTCTAACCAGGCAGATAAGTTGCTTTTGGTACCACTTTCAAAATTCATTTTCAGTGCTTAGGTTGGCATCAAACGTCGGGAGAACGATTTTGAGCTGTCATTCCGGGCACAATTCGTAGGCAATATAAACATTTCGAGTTTTTTGTGGCTAGCCTCCTAAGCACAAATGTCATGCCACCTCAGGAATCTGATTAATCGGGAACTCACTCAAGAGATCAAGGGAGAAATCAGCTGCTGGTATCGAATAAGACCACGGAGATTTGATCTCGCATGAAGATGCTGCTAATTATCAGCCACAGCGCGAGTAAAGTTATGATACAATACTCTATACAACTGGCTAGAAATCTGGCTTTTGGGTAACTTAGCACATATTAATGTCACATCCAATGAAGCTAGGGTTTGGTCTTTATAAACACATGCTCAATGGGGAGAATTACCAGTTCGCAAGTCAGATCGGTGCGACTCATATAGTGGCGCATTTGACTGATTACTTTAACAAAAGTCCAAGAGGGCATCAGGAAGACCAACCTGTAGGTGATCAATTGGGATGGGGATTTGCCACGGAATCCGAAGTTTGGTCTGTCGAGTACCTAAACTCGTTGAAGACTGATATGGCAGATTACGGACTCAAATTAGAAGCCCTGGAAAATTTTAGTCCGGCATTTTGGCACGATATCCTATTGAATGGCCCCCTGGCAAGACAGCAAATGATGGGGCTTCAGCAGTTGATCAGAAACATGGGGGAGGTAGGAATCCCCATTATGGGTTACAATTTTTCGCTTGCCGGAGTCGCTGGACGCACCCAAGGTCCCTATGCGCGAGGGGGAGCAATTTCTGTTGGTATGGAGGGTCATAACGATTTACTCGATCAGCCTATTCCCAAAGGAATGGTGTGGAACATGGTTTATGATGATCATCCGGGTGCAGGAGTTTTGAGCAAGATAGAATATTCGGAATTGCGGAAAAGGTATTTATCTTTCCTCGAACAGCTTCTACCTGTTGCCGAAGAATCAGGGGTAGCTTTGGCTATCCACCCCGATGATCCCCCACTCCAAACTCTGAGAAACCAACCTCGCCTTGGTCATCTACCCCGGCACTACCGAGAAATCATGCAGCTCAGCGATAGTAGTTTCCATGTTATGGAGCTCTGCCTGGGTACTTTCCGCGAGATGGTCAGTGAGGACTTCTATGAAAGCATTGAATACTTTGCCGAAAATCAAAAGATTGGTTATATCCATTTCAGAAATGTGAGAGATCGAGTGCCTCACTATAAGGAGACCTTCGTTGATGATGGAGATATCGATATGGCAAAAGTCATTTCGATTCTCGAAAAATCGGGTTTTGAAGGAATGTTGATCCCCGATCACACACCTCAGCTCACTTGCCAGGCGCCCTGGCACGCCGGCATGGCCTATGCTATGGGCTACATGAGGGCGCTGTTGCCGACATATAAAAGTAACAGTTGAGAGGGCGCTATCTCAGAAGCATAACGATAGCTGCAAAACCGGTCATAATCAATGCAAAGCGACGATACATGCTATCATTAAATTTGCCAACGAGGTAGACTCCAAGAATAAATCCCAGCCCTATAAGTGGAGTCATTATAAGGTTGAGGCCAAGTGTCTGTAGGTTTATGGTTTTCCAGAAAAAGATGTGAAACGGGACCTTAAAGGCATTAATAATAAGGAAGAACCAGGCTCCTGTCCCAATAAACTGGTCTTTGGGGAGTCTCATGGCCAGCAAATAGATCGTGATGATTCCACCGGCAACATTACCTACCATGGTTGTAAATCCAGCACTCACCCCCATGATGGCCGAAAACCACAGATAATCCGGGACCGCCAGGAATTTCCTTCGTTCCCAATAAATCATGACCACTACACTCATAATGATCAGAACTGCCATCAGTTTCTTAAAGGAATCTTCTTCAAGCTGGTCACCCACCCAGGTTCCCAGCACAATCCCCGCCATGGTCCATGGTAAAAGTTTAAGCAGATACTTCCATTGTGCATGACGCGAATAATATAGTACCGCCATGATATCGGCAATAATAAGCATGGGCAAGACTACTCCCGTAGAAGGGCGGCTCCCGAACAGGTAGGCCATGACAGGTACAGCCATCACCGCAATACCTTTGATTCCCGATTTAGATAATCCCCAGATAATTGAGCAAATACCTACCAGAATCCACGAAAAAGTACTCAGTTCAAAATAGGAGAAAAGGCCAGCCAAATCTATGGTGTTTTTCAACGAAAGGAGAAAACTAAATAAAAAAGGCAATACTATGTACTGCCTTCAAATGTTGAAATTATTAAATCTAAAAGTGATGCAACCTGATCACATCATCTTTTTCGCTTTCTTCAGCGCCTTCTTTCCCACTTTCTTTGCCCACTTGGCGAGTAGTGCCGCCTCAACAGCCGTGAGTTTCTTATCCGGCATCTTCTCCAAAAATCCAGCCGGTGGCATCATTCCTCCTTCCACAACTTTCTGGATTGCACCAGCCTTTGCACCAATGTCCTTGGGAGAAAGACTCGCCAGATCATCCCAATTTAGAGCATTGCGTGCCTTCTCAGCTTTTCCCTGAGGGCTGTGGCAGCCGTAGCATTTATTTTTGATCAGTGCATCCACCTTTTTGGGATACTTCACCAGTTTTGGTAAATCTCCGTCACCAAAGTCTTCGGCTACCTCCGTCGGAGTATTACTTTGAAAGATCAATGCAGAAACCAGCATCAGCGTTACAAGACCAAACCATTTTTTCATAATCATTCCTGTTTTGACTGTTATTAGAATATATTGGAACATGTCGAACAATTTACACATTCTCATCAAATGTACCAATTGTTTTTCCCCGATCCGGTGTTAATAGATGACAAAGCAGAATATCATTGATAAATTGCATGATTTAACCTCACACCTGGACTATGACAGAACAACCATTGTGGACACCTTCTTCCCAACATAGAGAAGATTCAAACTTAAACAAATATGCCACGTGGCTTAAGGAAACCAGAGGGTTGGATTTTCGAGCGTACGAAGACATGTGGAGATGGTCTACGGAAAAAATCGAAGAATTCTGGTCATCCATGTGGGAATACTTCCAAATCAACTCTTATTCGGCTTTTGCCAAAGTACTGGAAGGTGATCAAATGCCAGACATCTCATGGTTTAAGGGAAGTACACTCAATTATGCCGAACATCTTTTCAGATTTGAAAACGACGATACCCCAGCGTTGATCTTCTGTCATGAACAGGGTGAGGTACGGAAGATCACGTGGCAAACACTGAGAATACAGGTGTCAGCAATTCAGCATCAATTAAGGTCCATGGGTGTGAAAAAAGGAGATCGGGTTGTCGCTGTCCTCCCAAACATTCCGGAGGCCATTTATGCATTTATAGCCACAAACAGTCTCGGTGCAATTTGGTCGTGTTGTTCACCTGATTTTGGCAGTGAAACCATCTTGGAACGTTTCAGTCAGGTTGACCCGAAGGTACTCATTGCCGTAGATGGGTACACGTATAATAACAAATCCTATGACCGTCTGGAAAATATAAAATGGCTTCAGAAAAAGCTACCCACGATCTCTGAAACCGTACTTGTGCCATATCTCGATCCTGACGCCCAAATGGATGGAGCAAAGAATTGGCCTAAGGTTTCCTCATCTGCAAAAATTGAATTTCTTCCTGTTCCCTTCGATCATCCCATCTGGATCTTGTATTCGTCTGGAACAACCGGGAAGCCAAAGGCAATCACCCATTCTCATGGGGGTATGCTATTGGAACATCTGAAGTACATGTCCCTGCAGAATGATGTAAAGAAGGGAGAGCACTTCTTTTGGTTTAGCACCACGGGGTGGATGATGTGGAATTTTCTGCAGTCGGCCATGCTCGTTGGTGGCATCCCCGTTTTGTATGACGGCAGTCCCATATATCCAGACTGGGGCGCCCTGTGGCAATTGACTCAAGATCTCCCAATTCATCATTTTGGCACAAGCGCTCCCTACTTGACTGCGTTAATGAAAAGTAAAATGAATCCCCGGAACAACTATGCTCTCGATGACCTTCGATCTATTGGCTCCACCGGGGCACCACTACCTCCTGATGTCTTTGACTGGATTTATGAGCAAATATCTCCGACTGTCTGGCTGTGCTCGATGAGTGGTGGCACAGATGTATGCACGGCCTTTGTAGGGGGAATTGCCTGGAAGCCTGTATTCACAGGCAGGATTCAAGGCCGTGCTCTGGGTTGTGCCCTGCACTCCTATACATCTGAAGGAAAGCGGCAGACAACACAATTAGGTGAAATGGTTATTGAAAAACCCATGCCCTGTATGCCGGTCTACTTTTGGAATGATCCGAATAAGACCAGGTATCTCGCCAGCTACTTTTCCACTTTTCCCGGAATTTGGCGACATGGTGACTTTATCAGAATTTTTGGTGATGGAAGCTTAATTATTGAGGGCAGATCCGATGCAACTTTAAATAGAAAAGGGATCAGGATAGGCACAGCAGAAATCTACAATGCCTTGGCTGACCTACCAGGTGTGGTGGATGCTCTTATTGTCAACATAGAGCAGTCTAACGGGGAAGATATCATGCCGCTATTTATCAGGCTTGAGGGACAGACGGAACTCAGCCCAGCTTTGAAAAAACAAATCATCCGCCATATTCGGTCTACCTGCTCACCTCGTCATGTCCCGGATACTATCATCAGGGTCTCAGATATTCCCTACACCTTGAGTGGAAAAAAAATGGAGGTCCCGGTCAAGAAGTTGTTTGTCAATAAATTTAGGTCTGAGGAGATCGATTACGGGGCGATCCGCAATCCGGAAGCAATGCGAGCTTTTGCGAGACTAGCGCGATCAGGAGTAAAGGCACTCTTGCGAGAGTAGTTGTGCAGATTGTTAAAATTCTCTTAAAATACGATAGTCTTCGTAGTTTGTTTTGTATAAATGAATGTAGTATCGTAGATTTGTACGAAACCATTCGTAGATGGGAGATTACAAACCGACAGATGCTGAACTTGAGATATTGCAAATTTTATGGGAAAGTGGTCCCTCAAGTGTTCGTTCGGTTAACGAAAAAATAAATCTGTCGAAGTCAAACGTGGGCTACACCACTACCCTAAAGATTATGCAGATCATGGCTGAGAAGGGTTTACTCACGAGAGACACCACAAAGAGACAACATATTTACTCTGCCGCAATGCCCAGAGAGACGATCGAGAAAGGAGTTGTAAAAAAAGTAATTGAACGTGTCTTTCAGGGATCGGCAAAAGGATTAATTATGCAGGCTCTAAATCAAGAGAAGACCACAGCCGTAGAACTGAAGGAAATTAAGTCACTCATTGAAAAGATAGAACGTCAGCAAGATAAGTCATGATTTTATTTATAGAAAATTTGATGCCTCAAAGCTGGATTTATGCTTTTTCAAAGATGATATTGCATTCCCTGTGGCAAGCCTCATTGATAGGACTTGTGTTGATGCTTGTCCTAAATAAAATTCCAAATTCCCGGGCCTCAATCAGATATGAATTAAGTGTGTTCGCATTATTTCTCGTATTTATAAGTGCACTAATTACTTTTATTATAAATCTTCCCGAAGGAATAATTTTCGAATCCACTCTCCGAATCGCGGATGGTCATACCGAAGCAAGCCAAGTCAACGCACCGATCGAAAGATACAGTGTATTCTGCTGGCTATTGGGTATTGCTGTGCTCTCCTGTCGTTTTCTATTAGGCAATATTTATTTATTCAGGTTAAGGTCTCAAACTATAGAGGTAGCAACTGAGTTTATCGTCATAATGGGAAAAATCCGTAAAAGACTCAGAATTGCAAAGGGAGTACATCTTGCAGAATCAGCTTTGGCAAAAGTTCCAATGACCATTGGATACCTAAAGCCCCTTGTTTTGATGCCATTGGGAATGTGTGATCATCTCACTGCAGAACAATTTGAAGCCATCATAGCACATGAGCTGGCCCATATAAAACGCAATGATTTTATCCTCAATTTGTTTTATTCCATCATCGAAATTTTATTTTATTATCATCCTGCGGTTTGGTGGATCTCCGCGCAAATCGAGTTTGAGAGAGAAGCCTCCTGCGATGACATGGCAATAAGAATAACGGGAAACAAACGGAATTATCTCGAGGCGCTTTATCTCTTGCAGGAAGACCGGAGTTATATTTATGCAATGAAATTTTCAAAGAATAAATCTTCGATTTACAGGCGCTTTCTAAGACATACTCAAAGAATAAAAAATCACAATTCTATGGAAAAAATTACACTGGGTCTATTTATTATCCTTGCCTTTGTAGGATTATCATTTGTCCAGACTCCAACAGCAGAAACCATTGTTGATCTCGACGAGGTAGTTATTGATCAGGAAGTATGGATAAATAAGTCCTCCGATACCATTCCCCGGATAAAATCAATAGCAAAAGCCACGATTACAAAATCCATCGATGGGAGAAAATATGAATTGAAAATACGAGATGGAGAAATTCAAAAATTTAGAGTCAATGGAAAAACAGTTGATCCAAATAAATACGGTGACCATCAGGATATCTTAAGGGATCTTCAAGTAAGTTTGGTTGATATACCAAAACCGCCCGCTCCCCCAATGCCACCAGCACCTCCTGCACCCTCTGCACCACCAGCACCTCCTGCACCACCAACTCCCCCAACACCAGCAACCGCTCCAACACCGGCTGTTCCACCAGCTCCCCCTGCACCACCCATGCCACCTGCACCCGGAGAGGGACATCATGACGACGGTCACATTGGCAATTTGTACGACCTTGACCGAGTACTTCCGGATCACCGGGAAGTAGTGGAGTACCATGCCCAATCACTGGGAGAAGTTCAGGCTCACTTGCACCGGAAAATGGAGAATTTAAATGCTCATATGGAGGATCTTCATCTTAAGCAGGAAGCCATTTCGGATCGATTCAGGGATGAAGAATTAATATTACGCGAAGACGAGGTCAGACAAAGGGCTCTGGAAATGGCGGAAGAAATCGAAGAAGCAACATGGCTTTCAGAGCAGAAGTTTAGCGAGAATATTGAGGAACTAAACGCTGAGCTGGATGAATTGCGAATTGAAGAAGAAAAAGAAATTGCACAATTAAAGAGATACCTGGACAATGCCTCAAAGCTGCTTTTCGATAAAGTGGAAGAAGATCTAAACCAGGAAAAAGTAGAACAGATCATTGTAAAACTTAAATCCCAACTGGATCAACTCAATACTCAAATAGATTTAATGCAAGTGCGAAACAAACGAATTTCAGATAAAAGATCGTTAAGAGAAGAATAATTACAACCATAAGCTATGTCAAGAAAAATATTAAATGTGTTGTTTGTCCTATCATTTGCCGGATTTGCCGGCACTGTTCCTGTCCACGCTCAGGAGGAAAAATCACAAGAGATCAAAGTAAGTATCGAGGTAGATGACGGTATCAGGTCAACTTCCATTGTGATTGTAGATAGCGACGGTCAAGAGCAAGAACTTAAGTGGACCGGGGAGAAAGTCCCAAGTGATATCCAAAAGAAATTAGATGAGCTCAACATTGAATATCCTTTAGATGAGGAAAATTTAGAAGCTGAAGAGCACATTGAAAAAAAGGTGGAAAAAAAGGTTCTTAGACGTTCAGGAGATAAATCAATAGAAATACGTGTGGACAGTGAAGACGCCGATGGGGGAAAAGGTCATGGTAAAGAAATTCGAGTATCTACTGAAGATGACAATGGCGTTCAGAAAACAAAAATCACAATCACAGATCACGATGGCCAAGAGGAAACATATGAATGGAGTGGTGATGAAGCACCTAAGGAATTAATCGAGCGTCATCCAGATGTTAAAATGCAGATTAGAAAAAAGAGTGATAGGAGAGAAAGGGCATTCTTAGGCATTGGGATGAAGGAAACCATCGAAGAGACCAATGATAATGGAGCCGAAAACAAATCGCACTTTATCACCATTGATGATGTGATTAAGGACAGTGGTGCTGATCAAGCAGGACTCAGAAACGGAGATCAATTATTGGAAATTGATGGTCGCAATGTAAGCAATGTAAATGCGGTCACTGAGCTTCTATCAGAAAAAAAACCAGGTGATGTGCTAAAAATAAAAGTATTGAGAGATAGTGATGAAAAATATTTCGACGTCACTCTGGGATCCCCTCCTGAAGATTACGAAATTCTCGAAGAAAAGGTCATTGAAAAAAAGGTCATAAAGAAGAGGGAAAAATGACTTTTAGCTTTTGAAAGTTTCTAAATATAGCTGGTGACAGCCTCGAAGATCGCTCGCTGTCATCCTTCCCACCACTTCAAAAGATTGATCTTCATGCACAATTCCCAGATCACTGGTTCCTATAAAGGCACAGGTATCTGAGTTAGCGAGGTCCACGATGTGGATCACTCCGACCTGACCTATCGGAGCGAGTGACATCGGGTCATTTATTTCTTTGATTAAGATCTTCATGGAAGGGGGTGCAATAAAGCGACCATTTTTTCCATACGCTTGGGATAGTAGTTCGGTCATGCCATACTCAGAATATAGTGTGGTAAGACAAAAGCACTGCCTCAAAAATGCATGAAGCTCATTGCGCTCCAGGACCTCACCCCTACCCTTCATTCCACCAGTCTCTATTACCACAGATGATTCGGGTAAGGCAATAGAATAATTCCGGGCAAAATCCAATAACGCAAAGGTCACTCCAAAAAGAAGTAGTCGCTGGCCAGCTCTTTCGATATCTCGAATCTCTTTTTGCAAACTGGCAAAATTGCGAAGGTGAAAAGCGTCCCTCCTCTGCCCAGTGTGATCTTGGAAAGCTTTTACCATGCTCACCAATGAACTCTGCCCGGATTCTACATAATTGGGGAGTAGAGCAAGCACCTGGAACTGTTTTAAATCCCCGAAATGATTTTCAAAAATCCGTATCGCATGCTGGTGATAATGACTGATGTTTCTTATGAAATGCCTTGATCGCAATCCACTTGTACCGGAACTTTCGAATACTTCATCATGCTCCCAAATACCCGTTTTTACTGTGCGGTGTTTAAAGGTTTCAATGGGCAAAAACGGAATACTCACGTAACTCTTTGCAACTCCTTTCCATCCGAGCGACTGCAAAAACCGCTTATATACCTCACAATGACTGGCCTGATGCTCAAATAGTTCGAGAGCACATTCCGCAAAGTCAAAATCCGATATATAATAAAGCGAGGGATCGCCCTTGAGATCTTTAAACCGGGGAGGAATGTCATTCATTACATAAAAGTTGTATTTTGTATGATGAGAACAAAACGAGAAACCATTTATCTTCGTTTTAAAATCTGGATATGGACAAGCAGATTCCCCTGTTAGCCGCTCTTTTTCTAATGATGCTGGGTTGCATAAAGCCACCTGACTACCCAATAGAGCCCGTAATAGAATTGCTGGGTATTTCCGCAGATAAGATGACCCAGAGCCAATTTAATGAGGATTCAGTTTTGGTGGTGTTCAGCTTTACCGATGGTGATGGAGATATTGGCAGCAAGGACAGCCTCAATATCTTTGTTACTGACCTGCGTGATAATTTCGTTTCGGATCGCTTTCGAATACCTCTAATCGATGAGCTTGGGGCAAACAATGGAATATCAGGTGAAGTGACGCTAACTCTGTACACGACTTGTTGCACCTATCCCGACGGTGCTCCACCTTGTCAACCCTCGGATGAATTTCCGACGAACACCCTATTGTACGAAATCTATATGGTGGATCGTGCCGGACATCGGAGTAATACGATTTCAATTCCCCCTATTACATTAGACTGTAAGTAGTGCTGACTAATCTTTCCGGATAACTCTGGATGGACTGACCGCAACGCTGAACTCATAGCTTACTGCTTCAGATGTTAGTGCTGCTATTCCGCACTCAAACGAAACACTTTTATTTAAGTGATGAAAACTCTATATTCGGAAAGAATTAAATCAAGACGATATGCCAAAAATGAATATTCGACGATCTATCGAGATCAACGCTCCCAGAGAAAAAGTATATAAGACACTCAATGATTTTCATCATTGGTCGGCATGGTCTCCCTGGCTGATGGCTGAACCAGAAGCAAAAGTTGACGTCCGGGAAGATGGCAAATATTACAAGTGGGATGGCAATCGTGTGGGTTCTGGAGAGATGACGTTAGTGGGAGAATCACCAAATAAAATCGATTATGACCTCACGTTTTTAAAACCCTGGAAATCGAAATCTCAGGTAAAGTTCCTATTAGATGAAAATAACGATCAGACAAACGTGACATGGACGATGGATAGCAGTCTTCCATTTTTCATGTTTTGGATGAAAAAATCGATGGAGGCCTTTGTCGGTTTTGATTACGAAAGGGGACTGAATATGCTGAAGGAATATATCGAGAAAGGCAATATTAATTCTAAGCTCGATTTCAAGGGGAAATCGGAGTTTCCAGGATGTAAATATATCGGCATTTCCCGTACCACAACTATCCCGCAGGTTGGCAAGGCTATGGAAACTGACTTTGGGAAAATTTGGGAATTTATGGGTGACAAACACAACAATATAGGTGGTAGCCCATTTTCCATTTATCACAAATGGGACATGGTAAAGAAAAATGTTGAATACACATCGGGAGTTCCGGTAAAAGAAGTTCCCTCAGAACTACCAAATGGATTTATTTCCGGGAGCATGCCCAATGGAAGCATTTACACCATACGCCACATCGGAGCTTATCAGCATTTGGGAAATGCATGGTCTACTCTCTATAGTATGCAGAGGAACAAGGAGCTTAAACCGGTTAAGGGCAGGCACCCTTTTGAATCCTATGCCAATAATCCGGGAGAAGTAGATGAAAAAGATTTAATTACAGACATCAATTTCTTTGTGAAATGATTTTAGCATGAGTAGTATCAACTTTTTCTGAATCACTTTTGCTAAACTCCCTTCTTAGAGGAAAATATTATCTGGATATTTAACGTCAGCGAGAGCTAAGGCATGTGCGGGAGCCATGTTGAAAAATGGCAATGAAATCTGATTTGTCAGTGCTTTTAAAAACAAATCTTCGCTGAGGTTACCTTTGGCAATTTCCAGCAGATTTCCTACAAGTAATCTCACCATTCCTTGTAAAAAACGATTACCGGTAATGTGAAAAATCATTTTGCCAGAATCCTCGATCTCCCAATATGCTGAATTGATTTGACATAAATGATTTTTGTATTGGGCAGGTTTTTTGCAAAATGACTCGAAATTGTGATGGCCGATCAAAAAGCGGGTCGAATGTTCCAGCTTTTTGACGTCTAGGTTTGTCTGGGAGATCCACAGATTTTCTTGTATCAGAAAAGGATCTTTTTCTAAAACAATATTATATATATATTCTTTCCAGATGGCATCATGTTGGGCATTGGCATACAAACTGACTGGAAGTAATTTCAGGAGATAAATATCAGGCGGCAACATTTTATTGACTGCATACAGCAGTCCATCCTCTTCACCGCGCTGAAGGTCAAGGTTACAAAAAAAGCGGTGAGCATGAACCCCCTTGTCCAATCTACTGCATCCATGACAGTTAATGTTCCGGTTCAATCTAATGGATAAAGTCGTTTGGACTGCATCTTGTACTGTTTGGACATCCTTCTGTGATTGCCAGCCATGATATTTTCTACCGTGATACTGCAATAAAAGGAAGAACCTCGTAAAGTAAACCATCTACACAGATTATAGAGGACAATAGCCCATATATACGTATTATTTCTATTTGTGCATGTTTGGGCTACACTGTATATTTGTATTTGAAATTGTTAAAACCGTTACGCTCAACACCATGTTGTCCCGACCCATTACCCTAGTCGCAGCATTGCTGGCTGCCCTTTGCGCTTGTACTTCTGATCATGTACTGCAACCTCAGCGCAATCTTGACTCAGAACTCATGAAGGCTTTGGCAAAAGCTTCTCCCACAGGAAGTGCATCTGCTTATCTATTACCCCACGAAGATCAGTTTGAGGATTTACCAAATGCAGATTTGGCTAACCCTGTCACCCCGGAGAAGGTGGCACTCGGTAAGTTCCTATTTTTTGAAACTGGTTTGGCTCAATCACCACTGTCCGATGAATGCAAAGAGACGTATTCGTGCTCATCCTGCCATATCCCGTCAAAGGGATTTCTCCCGGGTCGTCTCCAGGGCATAGCTGATGGGGCGTTTGGATTTGGGCTGGAGGGGGAAGGTCGCCAGATCCTCCACAGTTATCAAGATACCGATCTGGATGCACAGGGCATTCGCCCGTTGACAGTAATGAATGTTGCTTACATGACAAATACACTTTGGAGTGGTCTTTTTGGATCGGGCGGTGTCAATCAGGGCACAGAAGATCTGTGGGTAGGAGACCTCGCATATGTGAATAAATTTGGATACACTGGACTTGAGAGTCAAAATATAGAAGGACTTCATCTGCATCGCATGAAAATTAATGATCATGTCCTCGATGATTATGGCTACAGGGACCTGTTCGATCGCGCTTTTCCCGATTTAGAGGAAAACGAAAGGTATTCGGATATCACAGCGAGCTTTGCACTTGGAGCCTACTTGAGGACCATAATTACAAATGAAGCTCCCTTTCAAAAATGGCTGTCTGGAGATTATAGTAAAATGTCAAGTCATCAGAAAGAAGGTGCTTTGGTATTTTTTGGAAAAGCCAGGTGCTACAAGTGTCATAAAAGTCCTTCATTTAGCTCTGTAGAATTCCATGCTCTTGGTACGAAAGACTTGTTTGAAATGGGTGGAGTAAATACTTCGGACGAGGATCCGCGGAACCTGGGTCGTGGAATGTTTACAGGAAAGGAGGGTGATAATTACCGTTTTAAGGTACCCCAGCTCTACAATCTAAAGGATTATGCCACCTATTTTCATGGTAGCAGTAAAATCAGTTTAGAAGAAGTTATCGAATTTAAGGACAAAGCCGCTTCTGAGAATTCCAAGATAAGTACTGAAGGTTTATCTCCACTCTTCATCCCACTTAATCTCACGAAAGAGGAAAAGGCCCAACTGGTTGATTTCTTAAAAAACGCGTTGCATGATCCCAATATGGAAAGATATGTACCATCGACATTGCCATCTGGCCACTGCTTTCCCAATAACGATGAAAAATCAAAAATCGACCTGGGTTGCGAGTAACACACCTATGGACATCCATCCATTGTGGCAACGAAAATTGCGCCCAATGGAACTTCAAATCCCGAATTTAAATTAATGTGATTGCCGGAAGAAAAAGTTACCGTGGCTGAATATTCTACAACTTTGCTTGAATTGACTTCCTGATTTGCCGCATACATTCCATTGGGAATCGGATTGTCTACTACAGTTAGCACATCTGGACAATCCTCCATTTCGGTAACAATATTGACAAGGTGTGAATCAAAATCCGGGACATTTTCGTAGGAAAGTACTTTGGTACTGATTCCGGATCCGGTATACCATTGTAGATCAGCTGATGCACCTGCATTTAGACCTGTGATCCTAAACCTGCCCAGCGTGTGCGTTTCCTCGGTCCCGATCTTAGCAATCCGAGTGTCAAAAGAATTTTGGTCACCAGGTGTGGGAGGACTGAGATTGATATTTATTTTATTTCCCTGGATTTCGGTTGTGGTACCACTGTAGTAAGCAGCTCTCGTAAAGAGAATATTGTTGCCAGATTGGTCAGTAGGAACAAAGGTACAATGCCCTGGCACACTCCCCTCTTTGGAGATCGATGGATTTGTAAAGTTTCCAGAGTTGAAGGTGAAAATAAAATCGGCATTAGCTAGATACAAGTGACCATTATTGAGATTATCAGCTTTTAAGTAAATTGAAAATAAATAGCTATTGCCCTCCACGCTTTGCTCTTTTACTGTCAACACCACCGGATCGGGTTGTGCCGACAGGGATATGGAAAATAGTATTGTCAGAAGTAACAATGGTCTTAATTTCTTCGATACACTCAAGCTGTTTTTCACTTTCTTATCCTCTGCAAGTCCATGTGATTTTTTGTCTATAATCCCTGCCATTTTAAGGGCCAAGCTATCATCAAATCTTTGTAAACTTTAATGATTTGTCATCCAATCTTACAATGTATAGCCCTGGAGGCAAAGCTGAGATCGACAAGGACTTCTCAGAAGTATCTCCGACCAACCAGGTTTTTCCACGACTGTCGACAACTTCAAAGGACTCAACCCCATCGAGGCCATTAATATTTAAAATATTCCCGGCTGGATTGGGATATACTGTCAACGTTTTACTTCCATTGATAGGAACATTGACAATCTGACTGTACGAGACCGTTCCGTCCAAATCAAGTTGTTTGAGTCTATAGAAGTTTTCACCTATAAGAGGATTTTCATCCGTATAGTGGTAAATCTTGGTCTCATGCCCATCACCCTGGCTTTCCACAAAATCCAGTAAAATCCAGCTTCCATCTACCTCCTTTCGCTCAATTTCAAAGCCCCGGTTTTCAATCTCATAAGCTGTCTTCCACTCAAGAGCAACCTCAGTGTTCTGCACTGCTCTGCCTTGAAAACTGATCAACTGGATGGGCAGTACGAATTCATCAGGATTTATTGCCAGGATAGTGGTTGGTTGTTGTTGAACCTCATTATTTGCATCAAGATAAGCAGACTGTACCCTGGTCGAGACCTCCATACCTCCAGACGTGTTCCAGGTGAGGTTAATAGATGAGGCGTTAGGGTCAATGCCAGACACCTTAAATCGTCCGAGCCGATGTGAACTTGCATTGTCCACTTTGGCAATTAATTCGTTAAAGTCCCTTTCGTCATCAGCCTCTTGCAATTCTAACCCGATCAGGAATTTGTTGCCTGAAATCACTGGATTGCTACCGCTAAAATAATTACTTCTTGTAAACAGTACGTTTATATTCCCTGGACCTGGGTCTGTCGGTCTAAAAGTGCAGTATCCAGTTCCAAAATTGGCACTATCAATTGCTGAAATTGTGGGATTTTGGAATTCACTTGGATTGAATGTAATTGCAAAATTGCCAGCACCAGGGTATATATCTCCATGGGTAGCTGCAGAGGCTCTTCTTAGGTAGACATCAAAAAAGAAATCCGTTCCAACCGCATTGAGGTTCTTTAATTTAACTTCAGTAGTTAACAATTGTCCGAATACGAATAGTGGGCAAAGTACCCCAAGCAAGAATAAGATTAAGTTTTTCATAACATCATTACTACTAGTATTGTACTTGACTTACAAGGTTTTGATTATTCCACGGAATACCTCGATCTTCGGCATCAGTGAGACCATCCAAATTCAAGTCACTTGTTAAATAGGAGGTAGAATTACGCTTGTTCCAGGCTTCGCTTTGATCTCCGGAATCAATTACTCCTGTTACTTCTGCATCCCCGGCCCAGAGGGCTACTTTGCCACTCATCAAGGTTGCTCCATTCGTGCCATGCAGCACCACTGTTCCGTCTGTAAAATTGACCTGCGTGACAGAGCTTGTCGACACCGTAATTTTTTGCGCGGACATTATGGCAAGGTGATTTCTGTGTTTTACTACGATATGGTAATCTCCAGCACCTGCACCCATTGTAACAGGAGAAACACAATCTGTGTGTACGATATCTCCATCACGCTGTAAGAGTGCTGACCGGCCTTCAACAGCATTGTTGGTGCTTGTTTGAGTCCTGAGCTCCACCCAGACCCAGTCCACGATTGCATTGGGACCTGTCTCATCAAATATGCCCGGATTACAGGTTGCTCCATCTCCATATGGAGATGTACTGGGTAAAAGATCGTTTGCCCTGAGATCATCGCGCATAAGCGTTTCTTCTCCGGCAAAAGGATTGAGAAAGGGTCCCTCTAGATATGCATTTATTGCCAGATCAAAATTGTAATCATCACAGATACCATCTCCATTTTCATCGATCAAGATTCCAGTACAATTGCAATTTTCATCGAAGTAATCATTTACCGTACAGGGATCTCCATCATCACAGGCTTTAAGAAACCGCGCATTTGCCCAGTCGGCGTGGTCAGCACCATTGCCGTTTCCACCGTCCTCGACACGCAGTTTCAACAATGAAGCTCCGGTCACGTCAATATCTATATGTTCTGATGCACTGCTGCCAGACATCGTAGGGCTGGTATATTGAACCACATTGTCTACGAAGACCTTAAACACCACGGATCCCCCACTTACCTCATCGTCCACACCAATGGTAGCCCGAAATCTCGAATACATGGGATCAATGTTGTATTCTACTTCTGACACCGCGTGCACACCCAGTCCCTTCGCGTATTTTTCACCATTAAGAGTTAAGAAATCCCCATCCCCGGCAGCTTGTTCGCCATTGCTCTGATCTTTCTCTACTGGCCCCCAACCATTTGTTGGTATGCCATTCCACTGTAAATCCGATAGATAATCGATTTTGCAATCAAGGCTATTGATCCAATCCGTCAACACATTGATATAATTCGTATCAATCTTATTCTTTGCAATGGGTGGCATTGCACCCGTCGAAAGGGTATTATCTCGCTCCCATAACTCAGAATGCATGGGATCACCTGGTTTGACAATTTGATCTCCCAGGGGTGTATTAGAGCTGATGCCCAATGCGCCGACGATATGCTGCGTATCCAGCGGGGTCTTAAATCGTGCGTCAAATGCACCTTGGACACCATTTGGCCGGTGGCAATGGGAGCAATTGATATCGAGGTAGGATCGGACCTTTTGCTCCGGACTAGCTAAAGGATCATCAAGAGGTACTTGCTTTAAAAATGTGGGGATTTGATTGACATTAAAGGGATTTGAGAAAATGCCCAGGTGATGCCAGGTGTTTAATTGATTATCAGTCCGGAGAGCATAATCATAATCACCATTGAGCTCAGATGTCTTTACACCGAGGATATATCCGGAGTTGGCATTGTGGCAGCCCAGGCAATCTTGCCGGCTGGGAAAGGTCCATACGGTATTCTCCGTACCACCACTCTCATTGATCACCGTATATGGTGTGTTCTCACCTGTGGAAAGCAGCATTGCATCAGTCCCCTGATCATTCCACTTATACGTCAATCCATAAACACTTCCGTTACTTTTTACGACCAGGAAACGCGTTTCCATCCTCTTGAAGGTAACCGGATTTGTGGTGTGATCCACAGGTGCATCAAATTGCTTAATGATTACTGTTCCACCCGGAAACTGCCATGGATCATCCTCGGAAAAAACCACCTGCTCTGAGCTCGTATTGTGGGTCCCATCATTGGGTATCCCTATCCACCGGTACTTTGCAGAATTATCCGTCCAAAGCGGTGTATTTACATCAAATGGAATAAATCCCTGAACCGGTGTCAGTGCTTGCAAGTTTGAGAAAGCGCCGAGATTAGACAATTGTGCCGGGGGATCGGGTACATTGCTAGCCTGCTTTAGTTTATAGATTATGCCGCCATCAAGATCAGTACCGAACAATTTGAGTATATAGACATTTCCGGCATCATCAGTTTCGAATGAAGAAATACCGTTTTTCCCTCCTACCCCTCCTGCCGGAACGGTCAACAGATATTTAACTTCCTGGGTCAATGGATTGAAAGTCCAGACTTTCCTTTGTCCATGATCACCAAAGAGGTACAATCCCCCCAATGAGGCACTAAATTTATCTCCTCGATAAACAAATCCGCCAATAACACAATTACCTTCCGACCTTGGATAATCATACAAGGGAGGTTTATCCACTCCTATCAGATTCGAAGGCTTCGTAGAAAGACCTCCCACATCATCCTTGTCTAGAGTACCCTCCATGTATGGCCACTGGAGGTTATCACCTTTCTCAATCGTACCAATTTCCTCTCTTGTACCTTGGCCTACATCGCCGTACCAAACCAATCCTGTGAGGGTATCCATGGTTGCTCGATGCGGACTACGCAAACCAATCGCATAAAATTCTTCCAGGATACCACCAGCGGGATCAAGCCAGGGATTATCATTGGGGATCATGTATCCTTGCGAATAACTTCCTTGTAGCCAACTGGCCTTCTGACCCGGTTGCCGTCTAATAGGATGACTTCTACTTGGATCATTGTCGACATCGATTCTTATCAAACCACCCATCAGAAACTGGTCAATCTGCTGAGTAGAGCCATAGTTATCGTATGCACCACCGGCATCCCCAAGCGTACAATAGAAGAAACCTGCAGTGTCAAAAAACATTCCTCCTCCATTGTGCCAGCAATGTGGATCAGATTGCTGTATCAAGATATACTCGTTGCCAAATTGTCCGGTTGTTTCGTTTCTGGTAAACCGGGATAAACGCTTGTAAGTATCTGTACTGCAATTCATGGAAGGTCCAACCCGGTACCTATACAAGGTGTATATATAATTTCTATTGGGTGAAGTGGGATCTCCAAATTCCGGATGAAGCACAACTCCGTTTAACCCAGCGTCACCATCTGTATCGATCAAACCAGTTATATCAAGTACCTGTCTCTTAACAGTTGTGCTCGAATTCGTACTGGAAATTTTCCAAAGATATCCGGGTTTACCTGCCACGTAGAAAGAATCTTCATTTGGAATCTTTAGCAGTGCCATCGGATCATTGAACGTAAGATTAGGGTAGGCATTTTCGACCGTAAAATTGTTGTCAGCACCCCGTGGTGCGGATGTGGGAAAGGTGCCATTAAGGTAAGCAGCAAACGGTTGTGGATTCTGAATGCCAGGACCTTGAACAGGCACCACTGTCGCAGCAATCGCCAGGAAAATACCCAAAGTAAAGAGGACATAGTAACCCCTCTTACCTTGGTCCTTTGGGAATCGGATCATGAGTGCGTCGTTTAAAAAAATACGAACGGGTTACAACAGATCAAAGATAGCAATAGACGACTATCTAGCAAAGAATCACGCGATTATTTTGGACGATGGAAAGTTAGTCAAATCCTCACTTTAACATCAAGAATACTACTATTTATAACCCTTTTACAATCAAATATATACATGATAAAGATCGAATAATTTAATCTTTTTTCCCATTTGAAATTGTTATGTTACATTTATCATATATGAGATCCCTTTAGCTCATCCTCCAAAGCTTTATTACGAGATCATTTAATATAATACCGGTACTTATTCTGTTCCACCTTTGTACCGGGCAAAGTCATCGAAAACCTCCATCCCCCACTTTCCGGGCTGTGCAGCTTAAGGGTCAGATAATGCCTGCCTTCTTCAAGCCAAACTTTGCCCGCAAATTGATCTGATCTCCCAGCCAACTTATGGCCCTCTTCTACTCCGTCCACAAAGATCTTGCATGACCCCTCATGTTCTAACAAGTAGTCGACCCACCTATCCTCCGCCACAATGAGCTGGCAGGAGGCATAAATGATTTGCCCGCCCATGCCTATACGGTATGCATCAAGAACTACCTGATTTGGTTTTCTGCTTATGACTTTTCTCCAACTTTTGAGATCCCCGCGATGATCTGCATAATAATCGATGGCTGCAGGCCTAAGGCCTGTCTCACCTCCCTGGCCGACAAAATAATCTGTATCAATATTTTCATTCATATCCATCATCAATGGCCCCGCACAAAGCCAATATGTGAAATACTTACTACTATTTGCATTTACCATATACACCCTGTCATTATCCTGTTGTTGTGACATACTCAACCAAAAATCCACCTTCTCTTCATAAATCTTAAGCGCCTCGGCAGACCAGTAGCTTCGATTTTCTCTAAACCACAAATCTTTGAAAATGGCCCTCAAGTTTTTCCAGTTATCCAGATTTCGTCTGACTAGAACTTGACGGTTTGATTCATCCAGTGCCTGTGCTCCGCCCAGTCGGAGAATATCCAGAACGGACTCTATGGAATGTGACAACTCTGTAATTTTAAAAATCCAGGGCTGAAAATCATTTCGACTGAAAAGAAGTTGTGAGGATCCTGCATTGGATAGTTCAGCCAGAAGCTTAAGACTTCGATCAACCAGTGTAAGCAATTGACTAAATTCCGACGTATCAAAACTAACATCAAGAATGTCATCATGATCATATGTCATCTCAATGAGTGAATTATCTAACCTTTTGAATTTTACGGTATTTTGAAACTCCTCAAGACATAGCATAAATTCAGAAAATTGATTTTCTTTTCCTCCATACAAAGTCTTATAAAACTGATCCTGAAATTCAGATCCAATCACCATATTCGGATTCCATGCACTTTCTGCTCCCACAGCAATTCCATACCAATCACAAGCAAAAAAGTGACGGCCACCATCATCCCAAACTGTAGTGAGCAGACCCAATCCTCCGCTCAACCAGGCCTGATTTGCAAATCGACTAATATTTTTCTCAGCCTCCAGAAGATCTGGCCAAATGCGGTAAGAGTTTACTACTCCTGGTGTTGCAATAAAATCGACTTCCTGATCTGCAAAAGGCTTGATGAATGATGAGAAATCATCCAGGTCGTCGTAATTCCAGGTAAAGACAACTACATTATCAGGAAGAGACTGGATGATCTCGGGATACTTTAGCAACATATCTCCCCAAATCCCCGGTGTTTTATTATTGTCCGTTACATGGTCAAACAATGGTAAAATGTGATCCAGGTAGACACCGCCTTCCCCAACTTGTCTTGCTCTCTCTTCCAGGTAACCACCTCTCGATAAATCATATGCTTCGTCACAATTAATGTTGAAAATCTCGTGATAAAATACAGGAAATAATTCGGTGTAAACTTCTCTCAAAAAATTAAGACTAAGAGAATCACCCGGTTTAAACATTCGTTCACTCGCACCCAGGTGCTTGTACTCCGGATCAGCCAGTATACGCTTTGCATGACCCAAAGACTGAAAACTGCCCATTAATTTCACATTGAAGCTGTCAGCAAATTCAGACAACTCCCGGAGCTCACCCACTGTGATAGCCTCATCGGGACAATAAGAAAAATGTTGGGTTGTTTTTATCACGTGCTCCACGTAGAGTGTAAAAACATTTAATTTAAGGAGTGAGAAGCGTCTGATCTGCTCCCTTAAAAAATGCATGTTGGAAAGTGGCCCACGACTTATGTCATCCAGAACACCTCGAAATGTAAAAGTCGGAAAGTCTATGATGGATTGACATTCAATAGAATCTGTGCCATTGCCAACTATTTGTCTCAAGCTTTGCACCGAATAGAGCAATCCGGCATCATCAAGGCCGTATAGTAAGATCCTTTGTCGACCGATTTCTAAAAAATATGCCTCAGGTTTATTTTGAATACTATCCGGAATCTTAGGATGCACGATATTATCAAGTGCAGGATCTTCTCCCCGCACCTTTGCTATTATTTCTATTCCAATGTTATCATTGGAGAAATCAATAGGTAAATTGTTTAGAAGTTTAATAGCCTGTGATTTTTGGGAAGATTCTCCGGCATCCCCCGAATTAATTCGGAATTTATGCTCATTTAACACCATTGGGGAAGCTGGGTCTAAGTTTACAATTTTCGGAGTGGGAATTATATTATTCCCGGATACAAAAAATGTAGACATAAAAAGGACAACGATCCAGTAAAAAGCCTTTGCTCCCAGGGCATGAAAGAAATAATTCAATTTCATTGTTAAAACTTAGAATAATTTTTTATATGATCACATCTTTAGTGCCTGCCGAATGCGAAGATTCACCCACTGCTGATTTTATTTCTGTTATATCTCCAGCCAGTGCGCGTTTGATCAAAGCTAGATCAGAAGAATGAACAATAATCCGAATTCCTTTTTTGATCCAATCTAATTGCCTGTTTACACTACCTGAAAAGTGAATGCCGCAAGGCATTTCGTGCTCCCCACATTTCCGTACTATCTTCTCAGCTGCCTCAATAAAAATGGGATCATCATATTGTTCGGGGATGTTGAGACTACAAGACAAATCATGCGGGCCTATTATTACGCCATCGAGACCATTCACAAGTAGTATTTCTTCGAGATTCTCCACTCCTGCTTTACTTTCTATCATAGCCCAAAGAAATCTTTTCTGATTCCTTTTTTTCAAATACATGGCAAGATTCTCATCCAGTATCTCCCTCTTATTCAAAATCCCCTCCAACTTTTCGCCTTTGACAGGTCCGTATTTAACAGGACCAACAAGCCTACCCAGTGTATCTGCATCTTCAATATAGGGTACAATAATTCCCTCAGCTCCCGCATCGATCATCATTGATATCTGACCAGGATCTGCGACGGGGATCCGCACAACAGGGGTAATTCCCACACCGCTGTACATTTGGCACATGACCATTATGGTCTCCCGGTTTAATGACATGTGCTCGGTATCAATAAAAACGAAATCAAGGCCGCAATCGGCAATCACAGAAGGCCAATGGGGTGAACTGGAGACAATTATGGTACCATATACACGGTGACCGCGATTTAAATTATCATAAAGTGCAGAGCTGGAGATTCTACTCATCTTATTTCTACATTAAAGATACTTTCAATTAAGTTCTGATCGGGGTGTTTACGGTGAAACTTTGCGAGATGAGCCTGGTATCAAGAAAGAAGGAAATATGCTGGTCCAGTAATGTCCTTATTATCACTTATTATTTGTATCTTATCTCATCGCTAAAGCGGGAGTAGCTCAGTGGTAGAGCATCAGCTTCCCAAGCTGAGGGCCGTGGGTTCGATCCCCATTTCCCGCTCAATGTTACTTAATCCCGACCCCACAATAGAATTCTACTGCCATGAATGCTAAATACTTGGCATTAGGCTCAAAACTCCAATTCATACTTTTGTTGTAACTATCAAAATTCATCTCTTGAAGAAATCACCATACAGCCACCTTATTCTACTTTTTCATCCGGTCCTGTTGGCTTTACCATGCTGTACGAATAATACTAATGATTTGTCCGCAGAAGGAAATAGATCAATTGCAAACTGATGAATCGAAAAGAAAGTATTTGGAAAAGATTTTTGAGGATGACCAATGGGTGAGGGACTCTAAAAAACGTTCGGAAGTCCTCCTGAAGTATGGCCAAAATTCGAAGGAGTATATTGAATTCTCGAAAATCCGATGGGAAGTGGATTCAAAAAACCTCGTAAAAATTGAGTCCTATCTGCAGACATATGGATATCCGGCATCAGTGATGGGAGAAAATGCAACCGACGCTCCCTGGCTAGTCCTCCATCATTCAGGGGCAACGAAAGCAGGGAAAGGATGTTCCCATTGATTTATCAGGCCTATCAGGCCAGAATAATAGATGTCAATGCAATCATCTACTATCTGGGTAGAATGTACCACGAAAGATTTGGGGAAAGGTTGGTTATGGAAAGGCCGTATACAATAGCAGACGAGGTAAAGCAGTTGATCGAGGAGCTAAATCTTAAGAAATAAGAGTAGATTTCAGGCAAGAATAATTAGATTTTAAGAAACCCATAGGATCTCTTGTCATTTCCCATGAGATATTATCACCATTTATTTTTTCATAAGCCAGACCTCCGATACAATGGTGCCCCATCCCCCACTATTACGCCACTGCTCCACAGAAACGCGATCACCACCCGCCACATCTGCTGACTTTTTTAACATAAGAGTAAGCTCACCATCTGCCGTTGCCTCATGAGGTATATCATAGGTAAAAAAATCACTCATCTGCAAAGGCAACTCTACATCCTTGACCAATAAGGAGTCATCGGCATAAACCGACTGTGATTTCTGATTCATGCGCATGGCATACCGCTCCTGATACCACGGTCGCACTAAAGTAAAACGCACCTCGTAGCTCGCCGTTGTATCCAAATCATCATAGAAAAGTGTAACTCCATTCTCCTCGTTTTGGGTAAAGTGCATCGTACGCTGACTGGGAAGATTCGCCTCAGACAGCATTTCACTCACGTAAGGTTGGCCATGATCATAGGGATAGCCCGATTTCACATTAGGAGCATCATTATAGGTGCCAAGATTATCATAAAATCCTCCTTCTCCGGGGTTTTCATACTCAACAATCATTCTTAATTCGTCATTCCTTTCCGATCCCGCAAGAAACTCTGCTCTCTCCAATTGACGCTTTACCCATCCCAAACCAATAAAGTCATGACTCAAATTAAAATACCCGTCACTGCGTACCCCAAAGAGTTTATTGCTTTTTTCTCCCAGCTCACGCGCTTCATTTCTAAAGTTGCGCATCTTCTCCGTTTCGAAATCAAGATCAACTAGTTTCTTTAATGCACTGAGAGAAATATTGTCACTACCGTTTAAAATGGTACGTACACCGTCTTGGATTTTATGCATCATTTTTTCTTGTTCAGCGACCCGGAGCTTTGTATATAGATCCAGAACGCCTTTTTGTAAAAACATGAGGTAGAGCCAGTTATTTTCTTTCAAAGCAGAATCCATAACCTCACCTGCTTTTTTTACAAAAAAATAGTACTTATCAATTCCCTCTTTTTCACTAATAGATTTGCCGGGAACCTCCTTCATATTTTCCTCCAGGAGAAAAATAGCCCGTGCCATATACACCGCAGCCTCCGGACCAAACCAGTAGTGACAATATTCATTCACCACATCCTCCACAGTCTTCCGGGGTGACCAAAGAAGACGTTGCCACATCCACTGATTGAAGTGATCGTGGTGCCCACTCGAATGGGTAATATCTCCCTCCCCGTAGCGCATCAAGTCATTGAAAACCCGGTGGTAATACTTCGGCCATGCAAAAAAGGTGAGCCGGTTGTATACCATAGTCAGCGCCTGATCCGGCATGCGCTCATAAATATCGTGACTCCAATGCGGCGGAAGGTTGCCATCTCGATCTGCCCTGGGATACATCTGGATGTATGCGTGCTGGGCATATTTCCAGTGAGTAATTTCATTGTAATAAATGAGTTTTTGGTCCTTAGGTAACCGGTGCAAAATTTCTTTTGGATAGAGAGAATAAGGGCCATAACCCGGATATCGAAATAAATCCATTCGATGAGTCTGCCGGTGACCCGGTTGCCAGGTTGTAGCATCCGATCCGGGACCAAACCCCCACGCCCAAAGCCACTTTCGTGGACTTTCATTCAAATATTTAAAAATGGCCTCATCATCATCATTGTCAAATTTTTGATTTGTAAAATATATCCTTGTATCGGGATGATATTTGTGTATAATAGCAGCCATTTTTTCTACCGTTTTGATAAAAATATGACCATAGGGATCACATTGATCACATTCGCAACCTCCACCATCACCTCCATGAAATTTTACAAAATCAAAAAAAGGACTTTTACTAAAGTACTCATCACATTTTTGGAGCATAAAGGCTTCTGCCTCGCGTACCGAAAGGCACACATATCCAATTCTTCCAATGGACTCTGATGCCTGCCACAGTTGGCTATCCCTTACCTCGGGAGCAGTATTTGCGCCAAATCTCCCCTGGGTCATCAAGCCATACGATCGGATAAAATCATACATCGATCCCGTATCCACGGAGAAGACATTTGCTCCGGCAAGCGCGTAATCAAGGATGACTCTCTCAGTCTCGCTGTCAGTCCAGGTTCTGACATTGGCCAGTTGCTTTGCCACTCCGCTTTGACCAAACTGTGTACCTCTTACTTCAAATGCAGGGGCGGTGTGAATATCTAAATTTGGTGGAATAAAAATCCGGTCTCCAGAAAATTCGATCTGTCTTAATATCTCTCCCACTGCGTATAAACAGCCACGTTCATCTACACCGGCGGCGATCACCAAAGAGTTGTCCGACCAAAGTACAAATCCCTCCGGTCCCAAATTATCCTCATCCGGAATCGAAATGCTATGGTAATGCATTACCTCGACCAATGGTCTATGGGTTTTCACCTGCCCTAAATAAATGACCAGGTCATGCTCTATAGTTTGTAGAGGTTTATCAGCACGTATATTCACTATGACCTGAGACTGTTCCAAAATCCCTGAAGATAGCAGGGCTACGATCCTCTTTTCCACAGCTGAGGCTTCATCATTTTGTATGATGTAGATGGTTTGAAAGGCGGCACAGCCACAACTGACCGCCAAAAACAACCCGATAAATATCGCAGTACTGAATAACCGGACAATAAATGTGTTCATAAAATAAAACCTGTTAAGAATCTTTTTCGAAAGAAATAATTAAAAATATAAGTAAATGTATGTATCGATCGCTCATTGACTTCCAAGTTAAAGATGTAGCTAAGACTAACAAAAATTAGCAGTGATCCGGTCAAGATAAAACTCGATAAGAGCATACTACCAATGCAACAGACTAGACTCATTCTACATGTCCAGGGGCCGACAAGTGGATTTCGATTAAGTAGGTACTGATTTTGCCTACTTTCGACGTCCGCCTGTCAGGTAAAGATTTCATTAAACAAATCTGTGGTTTTCCTCTTTTATTTCGCAAAGAAAAAAATACGTGTGGGTGGTTTAGCCAAACTGACAATGGCAGACCCACTAAAAGTCAGCGGGGATCTGACGTGGGAATCTCTTTAAGGCCGGCTCACCTTAGCCCGTTGACTCACTCTATTCGCCCTTTGCATGGGATTGGCCACCTGGCGCCTCCGCTTGAAGGCATCGAAACGGCTTTCTTCCTCTCTGGGTGGATAGTAATTGTTGGAGGTATCTACATCAGCTATTTCCAGGAAAGGATCCAGCGTGACATTGAACACCTTTTTATCGGTCGGAATAACTTTAGTAACTGACTTTTGATCGTAACGCCAAATTTCAGCTGGGATCCGAAACACCTCAGTAGAGCCGTCGTCATAGGTGAATTCAAAAATCACCGGCATGGGTATCTCACCCACGCTCTCGATTTTCAACTCATTAAAATATTTGCCCGAATTTAGAAGATCGCGTTCGTTCTCTGACAATTTACTGATAAATGAATTATAATCCTCACGGTCAATAACATCCACATCAAGGGGATCATATGTCGAATAAAAATCCAACAATGTAGTATCCTGATCAGCATAGTACTGATCAATGGTTTCCCGATTCCTTATTGTACTGATATTCTCCGGCTCCTCTGCCCTCTTTTCTTTTGCGATCTTGCTCTCAACATCCGGGTTTTGGGTATCGAGCTGATAGGACTTAAAACTCTGCACTGATTGATCCACAACATCCGTAGTATAAAACCAGGATCTCCAAAACCAATCGAGATCCACAGCAGAGGCATCTTCCATGGTGCGGAAAAAATCGGCTGGCGTTGGAGATTTAAACTTCCAACGGTTCGCATATTCCTTAAAAGCATGATCAAATAGTTCCCGCCCCATTATAGTTTCTCTAAGGATATTCAATGCAGTTGCTGGCTTGGCATACGCATTAGGCCCCAACTGAAATACGGATTCAGAATTGGTCATGATCGGAGATATCCGGTCTTGCGATCCCGCCATGTAGTCGGTAATAAGATGAGCGGGTCCCCTCCGTACGGGATAATTTTTCTCCCATTGCACCTCAGTGAGATACTGTACAAAAGTGTTGAGCCCCTCATCCATCCATGTCCATTGTCGCTCATCAGAATTTACAATCATAGGAAACCAGTTGTGGCCCACTTCGTGAATGATTACGCCGATATGGCCATATTTAGATCGTTGGGTGTATGTGCCATCGGTATCGCAACGCCCATAGTTGAAGGCAATCATTGGATACTCCATCCCCATATTACCATCGATGGACCAGGCAACCGGATAGGGATAATCGAATGTGTAATGCGAATACCATTTGATTGTATGCGCAATTGCTTTAGTCGAGTACCTCTTCCAAAGACAGTCACCCTCCGGAATCCACATCGATTGTGCAAGGACTGTGCGACCATCAGCCATCGGCACGCCCATGGCGTCCCAAATGAATCTGCGGGAGGAAGCAAAAGCAAAGTCCCGCACATCATTGGCCTTAAATTTCCAGGTTTTTTCTTTGGTGCTTCTTTCCTTCATCCGCTCCCGGGCTTCATCCAGTGACGCTATTGTGACCGGGTGCGCATGTTCCTTCACTGCATGTGTTAGCAACTTCCTCTGGTTTCGGTCCAGGACTTTTTCTGCATTTATCAATTCACCAGTAGCAGCTACCAGATGGTCTTCCGGAGCGGTGATCTCTACTTCATAATTACCAAAAATCAAAGTAAATTCTCCCTTACCAAGAAACTGTTTGTTCTGCCATCCTTCTGAATCATTATAGGAGCACATCCGGGGATAGAATTGCGCGATCACATAAACATTGTTGCCATCTTCTGCAAAGGGCTCATACCCACTGCGACCCCGGTCCTGGCGAGTATTATTGATATTGTACCAATATTCGATTTCGAATGAATAATCCTGTCCCGGAAGTAATGTTTCTGGAAGATCAATCCGCATCATGGTCTTGTTTATCGTATGCTTAAGATCCTGGCCGGATGCACTGCGAACCCGGGTAATATGATACCCTCCTTCAAAATCTCGCTCCAATCTTCCCAGCGACTGTAAGGGACTGCGTGGTCTGTACCGGCTTTGTCCTCCGCTCATTTCCTGCGTGCTAATCTTGTGCGAATCACTGTCCTTCGCCCGAACGTTTTGATCCAATTGCATCCAGAGATAATTCAGAGGGTCT
This sequence comes from Saprospiraceae bacterium, assembly GCA_965222645.1. Lineage (GTDB taxonomy): Bacteria > Bacteroidota > Bacteroidia > Chitinophagales > Saprospiraceae > JABDMH01. The sequence goes on from OZ244968.1 coordinate 924,101, forward strand.
GGTGAGTTATTGTGATATGTGACAACTTCCTCACCATATATTCGTCGATTTTCATCATCGAGCCGCACCTTGATTTTATAGTCAGCCCTCTGCTGCCAGTAATCCACTCCCGGGGCACCACTGGCAGTGCGATAACTATTGGGCGTGGGCAACTGATCGTACAACTGAGAAAATTTTTCCTGGCCCTGCATTGCGCCCCAGGTCAACAATAAACCTATGCATAAAAAATAATTCCTGGATTTCAACATAATCTTTCTGCTTACTTGAGAATGGAGCTTTTTCATATATAAATTAGTTAACCGTCTGCCGTGACATACAGCAAACAACTTTGCTTCTTAGGGTTACTTCAAGATGTGACTGCTTGAAGGGTTGACTGCCTAAAGATATGATCATATTTAACAAGAAAGACTAAATCTCAAAATTACTACAAAACGGCTTTATCGTACAGGACCACTGATCACTCCGAGGAAACGCCCCATCCAGTAAGGCAATAGAAAGGTATCTCCTGCACCCAGCTCACTTTGCCTGTCAGGTCGATCAAGGACAAAGATATTTCGGTTGTGCTTTAAATCCGGTCGCTCATCGGGGGGAAGGACTCGGGCGGTCAATTGTTCCCGAAAATTACCCGGCAGTAATTCTATATCCTTCCTGTGGCTGTTCTGGACCTGCCACTGGATCATATCCAAAGGAAATTCCTTCAAATGCCAGATCGACTCTTCCAGATCAAATTCGGAGGCCCCTGTTACGGCATAGGAGAAATTCCATAGGGCATCCCTTTCCGGCCTTTCGATATTCCAATGATCTCGAATGGCTTCCCTATAATTCTCCCTTAAATCGTTCGATAAAGCGTAGTGGTAAAGTGACCAATATGCCAGAAAATACATTTCATCATCCGAATGATTCCAGTTTTGAGAAAGCATTTTACTCCATGGATCTGCATCATCTGGAGCAGAACCAATATTCGACATGGGCAACATTAGGTTTTCCAAGTAGCCGTGGTTATACAATAAATCTTCAACTGCCTGTTTATATTTATTTTTTCCCGTAAAATGATATGCTGCCTGCAAGAAAGCAATAATATTTGAGGACCCCAGTTTCCTGTCACCAACCATTTTTGGAAATCGATTTATAAATTCGGGATTCCACCGTCCCCACAATGTAGGCTTCTCATCAAAATCAATCAGTTGATAATTATTATCCAAAATATAGCTCATCAATTGATCCAGCAAAATGGTCGCCCGAATGCGATATTCCTCCACATCAATAAATTCTGCCACAAGTACCAGAGCAAATATTTGTCCCACCGTCTGATCACTACTTGCAGTTGCTCTCCAATCCCATTCCTCATCTGCTGGCATCCAACTCACGGACCGGGCGTATCCGGGATACCAGTAATCCTCTGCATATTTACGATACTCCTCCCTGTATTGCATCTCACCCTTGCGCTCATAGGACCGCCCAAACAATCCTTCGGTGGAATTAATTGTGTGCAACCGCTCCATGGCCTCAAAGGTCTCCAGGCAATTTTTCTTTGCTGCGAGGTCTCCTGAGGTGAGGTACCGGAATAACTGGCTCCCCAGATACATGCCAGACCATAGATTGTCGCTGTCATGAGGTTTCAATTCAGCAGTGGCAAGATCACCATCCTCGATTGCAGTTACGTCGCAGTACAATCCATACCGGATATGCCGATCACGCACCTGCTGCTCATACTCCATTGCTTTTTCGTGAAGGGTTGTGTTCTTAAAAACAATTTTAGACAAACCCGTTTTGGTCAGGATCAATACCTCCGATCCCGATCCCTTTGTAATCTCAATGACCTCGTCATCGAGCAGCCATCGCCTACCTGCATAGTAACAATACTCACCATCAGCAACCTCTCTAAACGCCCCTTTAGTAGACCCAAACCATAAAACTCCTCCAACGTCCTCAACCGCGGTGATTTCTGGATGAGGAACCTCAGTTACTATTTCACTTGATTGCTCAGAATTAATATCAAATTTGAAATAGCCTTCATCACACCCAATGACTATTTTATCTCCAACTAATGCCATCGATGTCAGGTTTTTCCCATCGATTTTTTTTACAACTGTCCCATCTGGATCGATTTTCGACAGGTTACTACTCGAAAGAATCCAGTAGCATCTCCGTAAGCCGTCGAATAGAATTTCTACAGTCCCAGGATGTGCAACTTTCCAATCCATGCCTGTACTTGAATAAGAATAGATCATTTGATCATCGCAGATAGCAAAATCGTCTTGTCCTGACACTGCCATATTTTTGGGTGCGGAAACGTCATGTCTCACATAGACTTTGCCACCTGCATGGTTATTTAAAATGGCTTCCTCTGTGAGGTAAAATACCCCCCCGCCGTAAATCTCCAGGCACTTGACACTTTTGCGCGACATCGCGGCATATCTCCGATCCAGGGTCAAGATTCCCGGATCTTGAAAAGAACCATGAGCAGGATGCAAGACTTTCTCGTCAGCCAGGACTCTAATCCCTCCGTTTCTGTCGCAGACAATCTGATTTGGGACTACGGACTCTTCGTTTTTATACATGATCGCAAAATCCTGAAAATAGGGCTCGTCCCAATAAACTTGCTTACTGTACTCTGAAGCTTCAGGTAAGTGTCTTATTCTAATATTTCGAAATGCGGCTTCATCACCGTGATCTTGCAACATGATATGACCTCTACCAATCTCTCCAAAATCAGCTACATCACGAAACTTGCTCCTGGATTTTGCCTTCAAGAAAGAGAGATCACCCCTGGTGTACTCGACTACCATGACATCATTGAGCCAATGCTCGACATGCTTTCCATAAACCCTGATTTTTCCGCTATTCCACTCACCTGCAGGCTTCAGCACCGACTGAGAGGGAGGAAACAATTCATAAAGACTTGCAGAGTGCCTTTTTCCATCTTTGTCACCGGCAATATCTCGATTTCCGTAATCATCGATGAGTTGGTATTCGCATCCCAACCATGAGCCGTCATGATATTGCTTGAGCAAATATTTGATGCCACTATTTGCTCCATGTGCCAATCTAAATTCAAACTCAATCTGAAAATTACTGTATTGATCCCGGGTAATGATCGAACCACCATGACCGGAGTTGTCTTTATTTACAAAAAGAATACTATCCTCAATACTCCATCCCTGCATGGGAAAATAATCTCCATCTGTACTGCGCCAATGTTCTGTATTCCCTCCATCAAATAATGGTATCCAATCTTCTTGATGCTGGGCAAAGGCAGTTTGACAAAACATCATGATAGCAATCACCAATATCTCAAAAATGTAAAATCGATGCATAGTGTCCACTGTTTAAATGCATGGACTAAATTTGCCCAAAATCATTGTTTCACTCTTCAATTTTTTTGACGAAGAAGACCTATATTTTGATTTCTCGAGGTCATCGTACTAATTTCTCCTTCAGGTGTGATTCCAATTGTCCGGGTCTGTTACATCACTCGGAGAATAACCTAAAGCATCTCCATCCAGATTTACTCCTAACCCCATTACCGTCCGATTAGCATAATTAAAATAGCTGACGACCTGGTTTACTTCCAATATCTCCCCATCACTAAATCCCGCCTTATGCAACCTCACAACATCATTATTCGTAATCTCCCTTGGAAACAATGTCAACTTTTTTGCATAAGTACTACCAACCAAAAATCTTCCCTCAAAATAATTATCAAACTTGTCTTTCTTTATAGCGTCCAACAGTGTTGTTGCTGCCTGCTTGTTCAACAATCGAGTAAACCCAATAAGGTGATGTTCGACACAATATCTGCGATCATTGAGATGACTCACTAATACACCTAGCGCTTCGAAATACCATTTTGGCAAAGTATTGTGTGCGTGGTGCAGTACATTTTTATATAAGGTCATGTGACCCAGCAGGGTATGTGGCCTTAGGCTGTGCACAAGCAAAATGTTATCGATATTATTCCCGGGCCCCTTCACCCGGTCATAAAGACTTTTTAACCGTGACCCAGCCTCGTCATATTTTATTGTTTTTATCCAACTCATAATGCATTGTATCAATAAAAGATAAAGTACCTAAATAGAATTTATTCTCATACACGTTTGCCCATGATCTCGTCCGGGATAAAATAAGGTGCAAACACTGACGGTAGCTGTCATCTCTCAAAATAGATTCGTTGATTCCTTAAAAATCAAAGGTTCATTATTTCTTTCTTTTAGATCTATAAGGAATTGTCTCGTCAAGGACTATAGCTTCTTGAATGATCTCCCTTATTTCCGGAAATTGAACTTCTGAAACATCTTTCAAAACAATTCCACTCACTTGTTTACGACCATTTTGCCGAAGTAATCCCTGTATATTTGACAATTCATTACCGCGGGTAAAAGCCAGCTCCACCGAATTATCATCTAAGGGATTCAGATAGCAGATCCAACTCCTGTTGTAATAAAATGGAATCTTATATTTGATTTTCGGCGTGAGATCAAAATCATCAGCCAATAAATAATGGAGGGAATGCAATAATTCTCCCTGATCGTCCTCGAAGCCGAAAATAAATTCTTCCACTTCAGGCATCTTCTTTCACAATATCTTTAACTGGAGAATAAGCGATGATTTTCATTTCAACAAGAAGATTGGGATGTGGCAATTGTGACACTGCAACCGTCGTCCGGGTTGGTCCCGTTTCTTGGTCAAAAAATTTTCCATACACTTCGTTATATCCTTGGAAATCATCCATATTCACCAAAAAAGTACAAATATCTACAACATGTGAGAGATCAGCAGAGAATGATTTTAAATACGATTCAACATTTAGGAGTACTCCCACAGTCTGCTGCCTGATATCGAGAATCCAGTTTCCATTTGCATCCTGTACCGCACCAACGTGTGTATTATCAGGTCGCCTACTGCTGGTCCCACTAATAAAGAGAAAATCACCTACCCTTTTAATGTGGGGATAATTACCCAGCGGTCTCGCTTTTTCTGCTAATATTTTATTACTCATTTTGCTAATAATTCGGCGTTTTACTTACCTATTGGACCTTATCAAATAAAGCAGAAACATCAATTCCGCTTTTTTGTACCTGCACTTCATCCGTTCAGGCTCACTAAATCGCTACGTTCTGGAGTTGATGAAAAACCTGATCAAGATCCAGCTGGTCGATATCCCCACTTTTGCACAACTTTAGGAGAAAATCATCCTGTGCTCTTCCACGCACCATAGCTTCTTTATACGGCATATCTGGTCGAAATGTCACAAGTGAATATTTGGAATAATAGTCCTTATATTTTTGCTCCAACATCATTTCGATATTTCTCTTTTTTACAAATTCAACATCGTTTACCTTATCGCGCATTTCAATAAAATTATCGAGGGCCAGATCTGCAATTGCGTTGGTATTTTCTACTCTTTTTTCCTGTGTCAGCATCAACGTTTTTTCCCAATCTCCTCCGCACTCATCTAATGTCTTATCCAGCACGCTCACATCCTCAAAGGAGGCATTCATACCCTGACCATAAAAAGGGACGATCGCATGTGCAGCATCTCCCAAAAGGAGGACTTTACCGTAAGCATGCCAGGGGTAAGTTTTAATGGTCCCTAATATTCCAACCGGATTCCTAAAATAATCATCCACCAGTGATGGCATGTGGTCCATGACGTCCGCATAATTATTTCCAAAAAAATCAAGAAGCAAATCCGGAGTTTCAAATTTGTTGAATCCATTTGGCCCTTCGAAAGGATGAAATAGTGTTACGGTAAAACTGGCATCCCTATTCGGGAGGGCAATCATCATAAATTCATCCCTTGGCCAAATATGCAACGCATCTTGCCGGATCCTAAAGGATCCATCATCGCCAGGTGGGATATTCAGCTCTTTATACCCTGACCTCAGGTAATTTTGTGAATAGTTAAACAACAAATCTGATGATCTCTCAAACATGCTGCGACGCACAGCTGATCCTGCACCATCGGTACCAAAGATTAAATCGCCTTTTATTTCTGTATTCTTTCCACGGATATCCCGCAGGAAAACCACGCCGCGTTCTAAATCTACCCCGGTGCATTCCGTATCGAATCTCACGGATAGGTTTTTATAAGAATCAGCATTATTAAGCAAAACAATATTAAGACCACTTCTGGACACCGAGTTGATGTGTTCTCCTGCTCTACCACTGTATTTTAGAAAATAAGTTTCGCCATTCTGTTCATGAATTAGTCGACCATTCATCGGTGTACATAATTTCAACACTTCATCTTTCACGCCTGCAAGGTCCAGTGCATCAAGACCCCGTGGTGACAGGGCCAAATTAATGGACCGGCCACCCACCTGCTCACTGAGTCTCATATCCGGCCTTTTTTCAATAAGGATGACCGGGTAATCTCTCTGAGCAAGGCGTAAAGCGAGCAATGTCCCACACAGTCCCGCGCCAACGATTATTATCTTTTCTTTCATTTCAAAGGATTTCTTCAGTCAAAATTCTGACAAATTCATAAACATCGCGGAAGGTATTGTACAAAGGGACAGGAGCTACTCTAAGGACAGATGGCTCACGCCAGTCTGCAATAATTCCCCTGGAGTTGAGGGTATTAAAGACTGATTTGTCTCCATTCTTAATCAGAATAGACAACTGACAACCTCGTTCTTCAGGGTTTGCCGGAGTAATTACTTTAAGCCGGTGGCCTTTCGCATTCAGCAATAAGAATTCCAGGTATTCCGTGAGTTTTATCGACTTTGATCGAAGCTTTTCCATCCCAACTTCTTCAAAAATATCAAGAGAAGCCCTGATGGCTGCCAGTGATAAAATGGGCGGATTGCTAAGCTGCCAGCCCTCGGCCCCTGGGATCGGATCAAAATCATCTCTCATATTGAAACGGATGTCTTTATTGTGAGCCCACCACCCCACCATCCTGGGTATGTCAAAATCATACGCGTAACGTTCGTGAATAAAGCAGGCACCGATACTTCCAGGACCGCTGTTGAGGTATTTATAGGTGCACCAGGCAGCAAAATCAACGTTACTACCGTGTAAATCCAACAATATATTTCCAGCTCCGTGTGCTAGATCAAAGCCGACTTTGCAACCAGCTGCCTGGCCGGCATCAGTGATTTCCTTTATGTCAAAAACCTGTCCTGTATAATAATTTGGACAACCCAATAAAATTAGTGCAATTTGATCGCCAAATTCTTCGATCGTCTCTATTATATCTTCGTGACGAAGTAAATATTCTCCCTGTCTCGGTTTTACTTCCAGAAGACCGTTTTCTACTCCATGAAAGGCCAATTGAGATTCGACGGCAAAGCGATCAGAAGGAAATGCATCTGATTCGATCAATATTTTATTTCTCTTCCCGGCGGGACGATAAAAGGAGACCATAAGGAGATGCAGATTGACGCTCAAAGTATTCATAGCGACCACCTCGATCGGCTTTGCACCCACTACATTCGCCATTTTCTCCGTCAGAAATTCGTGGTACGGAAGCCATGGATTCTTGGCGTGCAAGTGCCCTTCTACCCCCAATTTTTGCCAATCTACCAATTCCTGTTTTATATATTGTGGAGTAGTTTTGGGTTGCAATCCCAGTGAATTGCCACTCAAATAAATGCTGGGATCTCCATCGTGATGAGCAGGAATAAAAAATCGGTCTTTAAATTCAGAAATCGGATCCTCTCCATCCAGGTGATCAGCATATTCGGCAGAGTTCTCCATCAGCCCATCACTCTCTTTAATAATTCAGCACCATGCGCCCCTCCTAACCACCTCAAAACATTATCACACCAAATTCGATCTTTTTGCTCCTCAGAGATCACCTTCTCCTCTACAGCGAGATCCAGTAGTTTTCCGGGATAGGACGATTGCTTTTTATTCTTCATCTCACCTAGTGGATATGGATCATCCAGCCCCATTATGACCTGATCCGTCCCGTTTTGTCTTTTTATCATCAACTCCAGGGATAAGGTATCGTGTACCAAAGTATCAAAATATATATTGGGATGACCCAACGCTTTTCGTGGTCTTTCCTTTCCAACAAAAAGATCGGGTCTTCCATCAAAACCCTGCACCCTTCGGCCGATATTAATTTGATTGAGCTGGCCACCATGTGCAAAGCAAACCCGAATACCAGGATATTTTTGAAAATAGTTATTTATGGTGTAGAAATGATAGGCATCGGCACACTGGGCAAGCATCCACACGAGATGAAAACGCCAATTTTTATTTTCAAGTAAAATAAATTTCTCTCCATCGTAAGGATGCACCTCAATAGCGAGGCCATATTTATTGGCCAGTTCTAAAATCGGTTCAGTTTCACTATTAAAAATACCCTTCCATTTACCAGTGGAATCCATATAATGCGTAGGGAGACATAAAAGTCGTAATTCCAATTCCTCTACACAACGCTCTATTTCCCACAATGCACCCTGAATAAAACCCGCATGTACCACAAAGCCGCACGTAAACTTCCTGGGAAACTCCCGCTGAATTCTCGCGTTATAATCATTTTGAAACCTTAGCGTAGCCTTCATCAATTCCCAGGGAAGGCCATTGCCATAAAGTTGAGATAAATTGAGCACCACCGAGTGGTCAATCTGGTGCTCTTCCATCCACAGAAGTTTTTCTTCAAGAAAAAAACTAGTATCTGTGATGGGGCGAGACCAATCCTTTTGATACATGGCGGTCTTCTTCTTATCAACCCAAAAGATTTCCGCCTCCTTCATAAAAGTCGGAATCTCCTCCGGATACGGGAGCAAATGAGAATGCCCGTTTATACGCATCTCCTCTTAATAAAATTCTTTTAATTAAATTCCACCATAAATTCCAAAAAATGATATCCCAGCTCGCTCTCCACAGCGTCAGTCTAAATAGCTGGATCTCGACATAAATTATGCCTGGGCTTATCCAGGAGGATCCATCACGGTGCCGCAATTGTCACATGTCCTCAGGACACTATTCGAGTAAAAACGATTGAAGATCACGGGCATGTCGGTTTCTATATTTTGTAAAATAAAGGGCTCACGATACAATTCATTATTGCAATTTTCGCAAAACCAAGCCAACCCATCTTCCATGCCTTCTGGTCTCTTCACTTCAATCACTAAGCCCACAGTGTCCGGGCCTCTCTGAGGAGAATGAGGAATATCTGGCGGTAAATAAAATATCTCTCCCTCTTGTATATGCACATCGCGTGGCACACCATCTTCTATCACCTTTAAAACAATATTCCCCTCAACCTGATAAAAAAACTCTGCTGTCTGATTCAGGTGGTAATCCTTTCGAGAATTAGGACCTCCAACTACCATGACAATATAGTCTTCATCATAAATCATCTTATTGCCCACGGGTGGTTTGAGAAAGTGGCGATTGTCTTCTATCCACTGCTGAAAATTAATTGCCGGACCTAACATATTCTTAATATTTTTCTATGAAATCTCCGGCGTATCTAACTCCGCTAGAGAATTATGTATTTCTTCCTGACTTAATTCATGACGCTGAATCTTTCCATCAAAGTAGTCTTCATACGCTTTCATGTCAAAGTTGCCATGACCACATAGATTGAATAAAATTGTTTTGGAGACACCCTCTTCTTTGCATCTTTCTGCCTCCTTAATTGCTGTTGCAATCCCATGAGTGGCCTCAGGTGCAGCCAGGATTCCTTCTGTCTTTGCAAATAGAACTCCAGCCTCAAAGACCTCAAGATTATCGTGAGAGCAAGCTTCGATCAGCTTATCTTTCAGGAGTTGACTGACCACCACACCGGCACCGTGATATCGCAATCCACCGGCGTGAATTGGAGCTGGTACAAAATTGTGACCCAATGTATACATAGGTAAGAGTGGCGTCATACCCACCGTATCCCCAAAATCATATCTGAAGACTCCCCGGGTGAGTTTTGGGCAAGATGCCGGCTCGCTAGCTATACAGCGTATACTCTTTCCCTCTTCGAGATTCATCCGTAGAAACGGAAAGGTCAAACCTGCAAAATTGGAACCTCCGCCAAAGGGTGCAATAACGATATCCGGCATGTCTCCAGATTTTTCCATTTGCTTAACAGCCTCCTGACCCACGATGGTTTGATGGAGCAAGACATGATTAAGCACGCTTCCGAGAGCGTATTTAGTGTCCTCATTAGTCGCAGCCCGTTCTACAGCCTCCGAAATCGCTATTCCGAGCGAGCCTGTCGTATCGGGATCTTTTGCCAGAACCTTTTTGCCAGCTTCTGTTGCCTCCGAAGGTGAAGGAAAAACCTTGGCCCCCCAGGTATTCATCATAATTTTCCGGTACGGTTTATGATGATATGACAGACGCACCATATATACCTCGCATTCGATGTCAAATAAATTGCAGGCAAAACTCAATGCACTACCCCATTGACCGGCACCTGTCTCCGTTGTGATTCTCTTGACTCCTTCTTTCATATTAAAGTAGGCCTGTGGCACTGATGTATTCGGCTTGTGAGAGCCGGAAGGACTTACACCCTCGTACTTGTAATATATCTTTGCTGGTGTATCGAGCGCTTTTTCCAGTCCATGGGCGCGGTACAGCGGTGTAGGTCGCCACATCGAATAAATATTGCGTACCTCATCCGGTATGTCTATCCATTTTTCTGCAGAGACTTCTTGCTGGATTAGAGCCATGGGAAATAACGGAGCCAGAGCTTCGGGACCAATTGGCTCCTTTGTGCCGGGATGCAATGGCGGTAATGGCTTATTGGGCATATCTGCAACAATATTGTACCATTTTTCTGGAATTTCTTTTTCAGACAAAGTGATTTTTCGATTCTGCATTTCAAAAAATGATTTAAAACTTTAAAAATTAATTTTCACTGGGAGATTCTGATTTAAAAATTAAATAGTCTTAGGATTTATATATAGGAAATACAAACGTTTTTCGGTTCTGTAAAAAAGCGCAATGCCTCGAGCCCACCTTCCCTTCCCACACCTGAGTTTTTTACCCCGCCAAATGGCGTGCGAAGGTCCCTCAATAACCAGGTGTTTATCCAAACAATCCCAACGTCGAGACTCGCCGCCATCCAGTGAGCTCTTGCCAAGTCACGTGTCCACAAGGTAGCAGAAAGCCCGTATTCTACTCCATTGGCATAAGATACCACTTCTTCCTCTTTTTCGAAAGGAGCAATTGTGACCACCGGTCCAAATATTTCCTCTTGATTGGTTCTGCAATCAGGTCTCAGCCCTTCGATCACCGTCGGTGCTATATAATATCCTCCCTCCAATCCCTCTGGTCGACGGATTTTACCACCGGTTAAAATCGTACCACCTTCTTCCTTTGCCAGAGAGATATAAGACAAGACTTTTTCAAAGTGCCCTTCGGATACAATGGCTCCGATATCAGTCCCTTCATCCAGTGGATCACCGATCCTAAGCTCCCTGACTCTACTTATGAAGTCAGATTTAAACTTTTTGTAGATTCCTTTTTCGATAAATATCCGTGACCCGCAGAGACATATCTGACCCTGGTTTGCAAAAGAAGATCTTATCGTAGTCTCAAGCATCTGCTCATAGTCGCAATCTGCAAAAATGATATTGGGATTTTTACCGCCCATCTCCAGAGAACATTTTTTAAATAAGGGTCCCGAAATCGAAGCAATGGATCTGCCAATGCGGGTACTCCCCGTAAAGGAAACAGCCTTGATCTGCGGATGCCTCACGATGGCCTCTCCCACCACCTCCCCCCTCCCATGTACAATGTTTAAGACCCCGGGGGGCAACCCGGCCTCCTCACATATCTCCGAAAGGAGATACGCGGTCATAGGGGTCATTTCTGACGGCTTGGCAACTACCGTATTTCCAGCAGCAACAGCAGGAGCGATTTTCCAACTCAATAGATAAAGCGGCAGATTCCAAGGTGAGATACAGCCAACAGCACCAAGGGGCTGCCTGAGTGTGTAGTTTATTGCCTTGTTTACCATATGGTGTGACTCGGAGGAGAATTGTAAAATCGCACTCGCAAAAAATGCAAAGTTTTGAGAAGATCTTGGAATGTCGATTTTCCTGGCCAGAGAAACCGGTTTGCCATTATCAATCGATTCTGCACGTGCCAGTTCCTCAGCACGCATTTCAATCAGTCTGGAAATCGACAATAGAATCCGACTCCGGCCTTCTACAGTCGTCTTAGACCAACCATCAAAAGCCAGCGTTGCAGCGTCACATGCCCGATCTACATCTGCTACAACCGAATCGGGAACCTCCGCATATTTCGCTCCATTAGACGGATTGATTACATCCAGGTATTTCTGCTTGCCCGCAGCCTCTAATTTTCCATTGATATAATTGAAGATTCTTCTCATGAACCGGAATTAGTAAAGTAAAAGCTGAGCTGCTTTTCGATGTCCTCAGGTAGTTTCGGCAGATCAGATCGGGGAATTAGAAGTGTGGAGATATTGTGCAGATCCATAAAGACGTGGTGTTTTTCTGCGGTTGCCGATAAATATTTATGACCGGCAGACCCACCTGTTCCGATTTTTCTACCGATCATACGCAGGACCATCTGGGCGTGCCGGTAGCGCCAGGAAGTCAGGAGCTGGTCGATATCCACAAGATTAATCAGCAGACGAAAAGGTAAATGCAAAATCGGTTGCTCCCTGTAGAGATGGATAAATAAAGCGGCTGTAGTTGCTTCATAGGACAAACGCAATTTTCCAGCTTTTCTTCGCGTCTCATAAAGATCCCGATCTAAAATAGACTGGAAGTACGTGTCCGTATCACCGAGAAGTTTTATCCTCATCATTTTTTCTTCACCGGTCAGTCCTTCTGATTTTTTTATGGCCTGTTGTTCTTTATCGATCATTCTCAATACTGCTTCTCCATAACTGTTGATAAAATCAAAATTATGCAGCTTTAAGAATGGTGTCCGCTCCAGCCAATTTTCGACTGCATCAAACAAGCTACCCTCCACATAAACTTTTTTCAACTCCTCCTGCTGTTCATCTGAAAAAGCAGAAGCGTAGTGATAATTATTATAAGTGATCCGGCTTTCTTCAGGCAAGCCCAAAAGACATTCGACAAGCCTAAATTGAAAACTCTGAAATCCCGATGCAGGAAATAAATAAGATCTAAAATCTAAGAAATCCAATGGAGTCATTGTTTCCAAGACATTGATTTGCTGGATTAATACTTTTAAGATCTCTTCGATTCGCTGCAATCTACCCACTGCCGTGCCAATAAACCGCTCGTCAACTTTGTCCTCATTAAATAATTTGAGAACAGACTGCAACTCATGGATAATTTGCTTAAACCACAACTCATAAATTTGATGGATCACAATAAATAACATTTCCTCATGCGCCGGCTCTTCCAGCTCCTCACTCCTCAAGACCTGTGCATTAAGAATATCATCGAGCTTAAGGTAATTGTGATAATGTATTGTCGAATATTTACTGCTATTATTTTTCATGAGTTCAAGCTTTTGCCAGCAAAGTAACTGCAAATTCTGTGTTCCTGTCAGGGAGCTCCCATATATATTTTTTATTCATTTTCTTGTGTATTCCTCGCTAGCCAATAAATATCATGCTCGTTTAGCAACTTCTATTAGTTTTTTTTTTAAAAATTAGATTTTAAACAATCCGATTTTCTCCCTGATTCTCGATGCCCCTTCTTGCAAAATCTTGACATAATTGACAAGTTTTTCTTCCTCGAATCTGCTAGCGGGTCCAGAAGCACTCAATCCGGCAACCAGTTCATCTTTTTGGTTAAAAATCGGGACTGCTACACATACTAACCCCAACTCAAATTCCTCCCGGTCGAGTGCATAGCCCACGGCTCTCACTTTTTTTAACTCACGAAATAGAGTTGGAATTGACCTGATCGTGTTTAGCGTATATTTTTCCAGAGTCCTCTTCCCTGAAAAGTATTCGCGGAGAGCGAGATCATTTTTTATTGAATAAGCCAGTAAAACTTTCCCAAGACTAGTGGCATGTGCGGGATTATAGCTGCCGATTTCGCTTCTCATGCTCAGTCCATGTGGACTTTCCACTTTATCGATGTAGAATATTTTAGAATCTCTAAGAACAGCCAGATGTACGGTCTCCCTAATATTGATTCCAACTCGCATCAGTTCAGGGCGGGCGATTTCCGCAAATGAGGATTTGACCTGCACCCGGTTGCCCAGCTCAAACAGTTTTAGCCCGAGACTGTATTTGTTGGAATTTGCATTTTGATATACGACCCCCAATCTTTTTAGTTGAGACAAAAACCGGTAGACTGTGCTTTTATTCGCATCCAATTCAGCTGCCAATTCAGTGACACCCCATTCTGGTCTTGCAGCGGTAAAACACTCGAGCAATCTAAAGGTCTTTAAAACCGAATTCTTTACCTTTTCCATATTATTGATCAGATAGAACTGTTTCAACTAATAAAACATGATTTCAATAGTTCGAAAATTTAGCACTTTTTATTGACGTGGCAAAAAAGATCTGGCTAAATACTAAGAATAATTTCGTTCGGGATTGCAACCCTATCTGCTGAATCGTGACCCGTGAAAGGACAGAGAACTATCTCATGTTTGATCGCTGAAGTCGGCATTGGGATCGTTGATCCGCATCAATTTGCCTGATTTAGCAGTGATTTTCACATCAAAAACAACATTTAAGTGAAAAAATGTCATCCAGGATCAAAATATGAGTAAAAAATTTATTTGCTTTGTTAACAGGCAGGAGAATCAAATAATGTGATCCTTCCACTTGAGGAGCATCCCTTCCCAGGCTAGATTATATACTGCTAATAAATAATTCGAACTATTTACAATATGAACAATCGACCTACCATCCCTTGTCAAAGAGGGATAAGAAAGATTGCATGGTTGGCAAATTTGCTGTTGATCAGCATTCTTTTTGCCTCTAATGCTTATGCCCAAGTCACCGTGACAGGAACGGTTACAGATGCCAGTGATGGGATTTCGCTCATTGGTGTCACAGTAATCGATGTCAATGACCCTACCAATGGTAGTGTTACTGACCTCGATGGCAATTACAGTATTACTGTTGCCGATGGTAATACAAGTCTGCGGTTTAGCTACACCGGATCGAAGACGGTGGAGATACCTGTAAATAATCAGACTGTTCTCAATTTGGAGATGGAACAAGAAGCGACGGCCCTAGATGAGGTAGTTGTCGTGGGATATGCAACGCAGAAAAAAGCGAGTCTAACAGGCTCAGTTGCCGCTGTCAGTGGAGAAGAACTGGAAAAGTCATCTGCTCCCAACTTGGGTACCGCACTCGCAGGAAGAATGCCAGGGGTTTTCATTGATACTGAAAGTGCACGCCCTGGTGATGATAACTCAGCTATCCGAGTGCGGGGTACCAATACATTTAACAACACTTCAGCTCTGGTTGTTATTGATGGCATTCCTGATAGAGCAGGTGGCCTTTCGCGCCTTAATCCCGCAGACATTCAGAGTATCTCGGTTCTGAAAGATGCCTCTGCTGCTATTTACGGAGCACGCGCTGCTAATGGTGTCATTTTGGTGACGACTAAGCGCGGCAAACCTGGAAAAGCTAAAGTGCAACTTACAACAAGTTTAGGTGTACAAAATTTTTACAAGACTCCAGAAATGTTAACGGGTCCTGAATATATGGATCTGGTCAATCTCCTGAATGTTTATAAATTACCAGTTGAGGAATGGGAAGCTGCAAACGCCGTTCGTGGCGCACCATTTACAAGACCTAATGGAGAAGTTCTCAACCCAACCTATCCAAATGAGAGGATTGAGAATACGCTGAGAGGAGATGATCCCTGGAACTATCCCGATACAGATTGGTTTGAGGAGGTCACTCGCAAGAATGCACCGACACAACGACACAACTTGCAGATCTCAGGTGGATCTCAGGACGTGACCTATCTCGCATCCTTGGGCTATCTGAGACAGGATGTCAATTTCAGGAACGCTCCGAAAGGATTTGAACAGTTTGATTTGAGGTTAAATCTTGATGCTGCAATTAATGACTATCTCAAATTCGATGTTGGACTCTATACTCGGCAAGAGGAGAATCTAACGTCGACACGATCAAATCCGATAAATGACCTCATACGACAATATCCTTGGTTCCCCGCTTATTGGCCTACAGGTGAATATGGACCTGATATCGAGAACGGTAACAATCCTGCAATTCGTGTGACGGATGAGCCCGGTTATAATGATAACAGCACCAATTTTGTCCAAAGCAATATCGGATTGACTTTGAAAGTACCGGGAGTTCCTGGTCTCGAACTTAGGGCCAACGGATCCTATGACAAGATGAATTATGACTTCAAACAGTGGCAACGTCCCTGGGTATTATATACCTGGGATGGAGTGAACAAAAATTCATCTGGCTTAACTCCAGCCCAGAGGGGACCTGGTGATCCCAGTTTAACTCAAGATCACACCACGATGACGGCTATAACAGCGACTTTTAATGCCTCCTATGAGAAGGACCTGGGAGACCACTATTTCAAGGTTTTGGGAGGTGTAACCAGAGAAGAGACAGAACAGAGTGATACTCGTGCTTTCAAGCGTTTTTTCCTTTCAAATGACCTGGACCAATTGAGTTTTGGTGGAAATGATGGGCAATTTAGTTCAGGTGAAGGATTAGAAACGGCTCGGCTTAATTACTATGGCCGCATCAATTACTCATATAAATACAAGTATTTGTTAGAAGGCCTCTTCCGTTATGATGGATCATATCTATTTCCAGAAAATAGCCGCTATGGATTCTTTCCCGGTGTCTCAGCTGGATGGGTGGTCTCACAAGAGCCGTTCTTCGCAGATGTTGGCTTTCTTGATTATCTCAAAATAAGAGGGTCATGGGGACAATTGGGTAATGACAACGTCGATCCTTATCAATTCCTTGCTTCGTACAGTTTTTCATCAACAGGTTTGGGATCGATCTTTACGACAGCGTACGAGACCAAAGTCCCAAATCCAAACATCACATGGGAAACCGCAACCTCTGCCAACTTTGGATTTGATGTCGAATTCCTCAATAACGCTGCCACTCTGGGGTTTGACGTGTTTAAGAATAGTAGATCAGAGATCCTGACTCTGCCAAATAAAACCCTTCCGAACTATAGCGGTATTTCTCCTCCCGCTCAAAATATCGGTGAATTTGAAAATAGTGGATTTGAGATTACGGCGGGTTACAAAGGTGGTCAGAAGAGTGGTTTGACTTATGACATTACTGTGAACTTCAGTAATTCAGATAACAAGTTGGTTTTTGTTGATGAGCCTGAACTTGCCGATCGACCATGGCAGAGAGAAACAGGAGGTGAAATCGGAAGGCCACTGCTTTATCAATTTGTAGGTGTGTTTAGAAGTCAGGCAGAGATCGAAGCAGAAACCCTGGATTATAGTGGAGTAACCCCGGCCCTCAAACCAGGTGATGCACGGGTAGCTGACATCAGCGGAGACGGCAAGATTGGTCCGGAAGATAAAATCCGGACTGGTGGAAGCGCATTTTCCGACACACAGTTTGGTATTAATACGTCCTTATCTTATAAGAACTTTGACTTTAATATGTTTTGGTCTGGTGCTACCGGTGGCTACAATCGGTACGAATGGAGTTTTATGTCAGGTACTCTGGCCAATGTGCAGAGAGAAGTTGCCGAGAGGGCATGGTCTATTGACAATCCAGATGCACCCTTCCCCAGATTAGCAGACAGGGGAGATCAATGGTACTCAGGGCAAACTGATTATGCACTTTTGACTCGAGATTATATCAGAATGAAGACAATTGAGTTGGGTTATAATTTCACCCCAGCAATTTCCAATAAAATTGGGGCGCAAAATGTTCGGTTGGCTATATCAGGTCTCAATTTACTGACAATAACAGATTTTCCTTTTGATCCAGAAACACTTCAGGGTGGTGGTAGAGTGGCCAGTACAAGAGATGCCAGTGGCGCCAGCTTAAACAATGGTCAGGCCTATCCCACATTGAAAACAATTAATGGCTCACTTCGCATTACTTTTTAAATTAGAGAGAATGAAAACGAATATTCTAAAGTTATTATCAATATTAATCGTCGGACTTTTAGTTGGAAGTTGCAACGACGATTTTCTGGATACCACACCATTAAGCGAGATCGCGGAAAGTAATGTGTGGACATCAGATAAACTGGCTGAAGCGGCGGTCTTGGACCTGTACCAGGGTACCTGGGCGGGCACATTAACCCGTGAGGAGACGACCGATGCCTTTACCGATCAAGCGGTATTTACCCATCCGGGACGAGGGGTCGACGGATATACAGAAGGGAAGATGAATCCCGCAGGTAATTATATGGACATGCAGTGGTTCAGCTGGAACCAATTGTATCCTTTTATCAGAAGTGCAAATATTGCCATTCAGAGGTTGACGGCCAATGAAGCTGGCTTTAATGATGATTTTGTCAATCAACTATTGGGAGAGGCATATTTTATGCGGGGCTATTTTTACCTGCAGCTGATGAGGCAATTTGGTGGTGTGGTTATTCTCACCGAGCCCCTCACACTGGATAGCGAAGCCAATAATCCGAGAGCTACCTTTGAAGCTACCGTAAATCAGATTATTTCGGATCTGGATCAAGCCATTTCCCTGCTGGAAACTGCTCCGGAAAGCAAAACAAGAGCGCACAAGATTACGGCTCTGGCTATGAAATCCCGTGCGCTTACCCATGCAGCCAGTGACCTGTATGAGCCCTCTAAGGCAGAATCTGTGGCCACCATTGCTTCTTATGGTAATCGCGAACTTATCGGATATACCGGAGGCTCACAGTCATCGCGATGGGAAGCGGCAAAGACGGCTTCCAAAGCATTGCTTGATGCAACTACGGGCTATAAGCTAGATTACGCTGCGCCTGCGCCGCATGACGAGGCTGTGCAGAACTATGTGGACATTTGGCTGGATGGGGATCAAAATCAGGATTACATCTGGGGCCGCTCTATCGAGGAGTTTGGATTTAGCTCTCGTACTTATCCGGGCGGTTCTGGTTGGTCGCAGGGACCTGGTATGGTAGCTCTGTATCACGGTCCAAACGGCTATCACGAATGGGCGGGTACCACACCAACAGAAGCGCTCGTCTCCAAATATGCATTGGCAGACGGGACTCCTTTTGATTGGAACAATCCCGATCACGCTTCTGCGCCATATGACGAAAGAGAAGCCAGGTTTTATGCGACTTTTCTTTATGACGGTGCTCCGTGGAAACCGAGAACAGATGATGTTGTGAAGTTTGATAACTTCAATGAAATTCAGACCGGATTTTACACACTTTCCGACGGAACGATCATAAATGGTGTAGATACGAGACAAGGACCAATAGAAGATTGGAATGGCTCCAGAACAGGCTACTATTTTAGAAAGTTTGCCGATCACCGCCTTCCTGCTTCCTGGCCGAATAATCTCCAGAAAGTTGACGCTCCTTATATCCGGTACTCGGAGATACTGCTCAATTATGTCGAGGCCAATATCAATCTGGGTGACGAAGCTGAGGCAATATCTTGGCTCAACAAGCTGAGATTTAGAAATGGTCTGCCGGAAGTCACCGCTTCAGGCGATGCCTTGCTGGAGCTGTACAAACGCGAGCGTGATAAAGAACTGGTGAATGAGGACGCGCGGTTATTTGATATGAAGCGCTGGCTGGAAGGACCACAATCTCTCAATAAACCGGTGCAACAGGTTTTGATACAGGCAACGCAGAAGTCCGGAACAACAGTGACGAATTATCGAAAAGATCCAGCGGTGTTTGATTATAAATACACGCCGACCGATATTGTATTTGAGAACCGGATCTGGCAGGATCACGTATACTTTATGCCGATTAGTCAGACGGAAATCGATAGAGATCCTTCGTTGATACAGAATCCGGGTTATTAGACGAGGGAAAGTAATGAGATAATAAGAAAAACCCTTGTCCGTGTGACAGGGGTTGTTCTTTTTTTGGATGTCGTGAATTTTATGTTTTCGTAAATTTGTAGTAGATGGGGCTTTGCAAAAATCTTGTATGAATTATTTGCTATGAAAACATTCGCCTTTCCTCTAATCTTCGCTCTACTCGTTTTTTCTTGTCGGCAAGCAAGTGTTGATACTCCGCAATTCGACAAGCTGGAATCAAGTAAAACAGGGATTAAATTCATCAATAAGCTCACCGAAACCCATAAATACAATTATTTCACCTATCCCTATATGTACCTGGGAGGAGGGGTCTCAGTGGGGGATATAAACAATGATGAATTAGAGGACATTTTCTTCACCGGAAATATGGTCCCCAATAAACTGTATTTAAACAGGGGTAATTTTGAGTTTGAGGATATTTCGGAAAGTGCAGGTGTTGCAGGGGATAACCGATGGTACTCGGGAACCACATTTGTCGATTTAAATGGAGATGGCTTTCTAGATATTTATTGCTCAGTGAGTGGTAAAAACGGGCCACACAACAATGAGCTATATATCAATAATGGGGACAATACTTTTTCAGAAAGAGCAAAAGAATTTGGTATCGATTGCGACGGTATTAGTATGCACTCCACATTTTTCGACTACGATAAAGATGGCGACCTCGATCTCTTCGTCTGTAATTACCCACCCACCAGTTTTACAGCACCGGTAGAATACTATCACTACATGTTGGAAAATCACTCCGAAGAGGATTCAGACCGGATGTATAGGAATGAGGGGGATCACTTTGTCGATGTCACTGACGAAGCGGGACTCAGATCTTTTGGACTCACATTGGGAGTTGTAGCATCAGACGTAAATAATGATGGCTATTCCGATATTTTTATTTCCAATGATTTTAACGCTCCAGACTTTCTATTTATCAATAATCAAGACGGCACATTTACCAATCAAATAAATACATGCCTTCAGCAAACTTCCTTTTTTGGCATGGGGGCGGATATCGCAGACTTTAATAATGACGGTTTTATGGATATCTTCCAATTAGACATGTCAGCAGAAGACAATTTCCGGTCCAAAGCAAATATGTCGTCCATGGATCCCGCTGCCTTTTACAGTGCCGTTGAGCTCGGTTTGCATCATCAATATATGCAAAACTCCCTGCAGCTCAATAATGGTACCTTATCCGGTGATCTGCCACTTTTTAGTAATGTAGCACGAATAGCCGGCGTGTCCTCCACTGATTGGAGCTGGGGCGGTTTGCTTGCTGACTTTGACAACGATGGCTGGAAAGATCTTTTTGTCACCAATGGCATCAGGCGTGATGTAAATAATAAAGATTTTTATGCAAAGCATCGAGATTTTTTTGACAAAATGGAAAACGATCCAAACTACAAGAATAAAGAGGAAGAAGTGAAATTGCTGAATTATTTAGACGAGTTGCCTTCTGAAAAATTGAGCAATTATATGTTTCACAATAATGGTAATCTCACTTTCACAAACAGGGCTCAGGAATGGGGATTCGAAGAAAAAACATTCTCCAATGGTGTGGCCTATTCCGATCTTGACAACGATGGAGACCTCGATCTCATCATTAATAATTTGGAAGATGTAGCCAGTGTATATAGAAACAATGCCGCCCGCCACCGATATTTAAAGATTGATCTCCACGGAGACGAAAAGACACTGGTCGATGGCACTCGAGTCGCTGTCCATGCCGCAGGACAGCAGCAGACCCAGGAGTACAATCTGGTGCGGGGTTATTTGTCATCCGTGTCGCCGATTATCCATTTTGGTCTGGGTGATGCAGAGGTCGTAGACAGTGTAGTAGTGACCTGGCCCGATCGCTCATTAAGTGTTCTGAAAAAAATCGAGTCAAATCAAAAAATCGATGTGCATTATGACGGATCAGGAAAGAAGACCGCAGAAGGTGGCCGTCATGCAAGAGGCCACATATTTAAGACGGTAGATTTGCCAAATGCCTTTAGACACGAAGAAAATTTATTTAATGATTTTGAAGTGGAAGTACTCCTACCTCATAAAAATTCGACGTTGGGCCCGGGTCTTGCTACGGGTGATTTAAATGGTGACGGATTAGAGGACTTCATTGCGGGCAGCGCACATGGTCAGGAATCCGCTGTATTTCTTCAAGATAAAAGTGGAGGATTCATTCATTTACCGATTGCGGATTTATCTGAAGATAAATACCACGAAGACCTCGGCATTGAGATCTTTGACGCAGACGGAGATGGCGATCAGGATTTTTACGTGGCAAGCGGTGGTAATGAATTTCCGGCAGGCTCCCGGGCATATGAAGATCGACTTTATGAAAATGTAGGCAAGAATGGGTTTGTTCGCAATAGGGAAGCTCTCCCTGAGATTATGACATGTGGATCAGAAGTGAGCACATCAGATTTTGATCACGATGGAGATTTGGACTTGTTTATAGGGGGCAGATTGCTGCCAAAAAAATATCCCTATCCGGCGGATTCACATATTTTGGAGAATAGAAGTGACGATTCCGGAATAAAATTTCGGGAAGTGACTGAAAAGATTTTGCCCGAATTAAAATCTCTTGGGCTCGTGACCGCTTCGTCATGGGTAGATTTTGGCAATGATGGATGGGATGATCTTGTATTAGCCGGTGAGTGGATGCCAATAAAGTTTTACAGAAATAATGAGGGCACCTTTGAAGATGTGTCTGAGAAGTTATTGTCCAATTATAAAGAATCCACGGGTTGGTGGTTTGATCTTAAGTCCGGAGATTTTGATAATGATGGAGATGTGGATTTAATTGCGGGAAATCTGGGCAAAAACTATAAATACCAGGCCAGTCCAGCGGCTCCATTTAAAGTCTACCTCAACGATTTTGATGCAAACGAAAGTGCTGACATCGTCCTTAGCTATCGCAAAGGCGACAAGGAATTTCCTTTGAGAGGCCGTCAGTGTTCATCGCAGCAAATGCCGGCTATCAAAGTAAAGTTTCAAGACTATAACTCTTTTGCCAGTGCTACCTTAAATCAAATCTACACGACGAAACTTCTGGACGAGTCTCTGAGTTACGAAATCACATCTTTCGCCAGTGTTTATCTGGAGAATAAAAATGGAACATACTCGGCCAAGCCCCTCCCGCAACCCGCTCAACTGTCGAGCATAAATACATTTGTGGTCGAGGATTTTGATAAGGATGGCAACCCCGACGTGGTCCTCGCCGGGAACCTGTACAATGCTGAAGTTGAAACCCCGCGCAATGATGCCAGTTTTGGATTGTATCTCAGGGGTGATGGCAGAAACAATTTTACGGTTGTACCAATGATAAAATCAGGTCTCAAAATCGTGGGTGATGTACGTGAAATGCAGCTGATATCCATAGATGGCCAAAAGCACCTCCTGATTGCCAAAAATGACGATGCCGTGCAATTGGTCAGGATAGTCCAGGATTTGGCTCCCGACAAAGATGTCTTGTAGATTTGCATAGGGTCCTTCTGAAGGATCGTGGCCAGATCGAAGTCGCCCGAATTGAATTAAATTCCCTATTCAGCACGATTTTTTACCCATTGGTAAGAATTCTTCACAGGCGTGAATATCCATTCGCTAAACTTTGCCGTCTAGAACTTTCTTTAACCAGAAGCATTTTAAAAAAGCCTGATGATGTACAAATTCAAAGACCTATACTCCCGGCATTTGATTCTACTTATTGCCACTTTCCTTATCCTGCTTTCATCGGTGGAGAGCATCGGACAGGATATTAAACTTGCAGAGCATCCCGATGTCGGAAAGATTCTGACCGATGACTCCGGATTGACTCTGTACTTTTTCACCCGTGACGCACAAGATGGAATCTCCGTATGCAACGGCGGCTGCGCAACCGCATGGCCCGTATTCTTTTCCGAAAATCCTTCTATTTCCGAAGAGTTAGATTCTTCTGATTTTAGTACGATTACCAGGGATGATGGCACCTCACAAACGGCCTATAGGGGTTGGCCCTTGTACTATTTCCAGAATGACGCAGTCGCTGGAGACATCAATGGAGAAGGGCTAAATGATGTCTGGTTTGTGGCAAAACCCGACTACACAATCATGCTCATGGACAATCAACTTACAGGACTCGATGGCATCAACTACAATAGTAGTTATGAGGAAGGTGAAGAACAAGTACAATACTTCACAGATGCTTATGGTCGCACCCTCTATATATTCATCAGGGACAATGAGAACAAAAACAACTTTACAAGACCCGATTTTAGTAATGATCCCGTGTGGCCAATCTTTGGAGATTCGTTAATACAAATCCCAACCACCCTGGATCCAGCTCTCTTCAACACTATTGACGTCTTTGGACGTCCTCAGCTTACTTACAAAGGTTGGCCACTTTACTATTACGAGCATGATTCGATAAGAGGACAGAACCTCGGTGTGTCGGTACCAAGGCCGGGAATCTGGCCAGTTGCTGTCAAGGATCTGGCTCCTGCCGCTAATGTCGCTGTAGCCAGGCATGATTCGTTGGGAAGAATCCTGACCGATGCCGCTGGAAATACACTGTATTATTTTACAAGAGATGCATTGGAAGGAGGATCTGTTTGCAACGGAGGATGTGCCACGGCATGGCCGGTATTTTACAATGAAAATCTTGTTGTGGCAAGTGGATTGGATTCCAGTGATTTTACAACGATCACAAGAGATGACGGATCTTTCCAAACCGCTTACAAAGGATGGCCCCTTTACTATTTTCAAAATGATGCCTCGGCCGGTGATATTAATGGTGAAGCGGTAAATAATGTCTGGTTTGTGGCGAAACCGGACTACTCGATTATGCTGATGGATGACCAGCTCACTGGCCTGGATGGAGTAAATTATACCAGTACCTATGAAGAGGGTGAAGAGCAGGTGCAATACTTTACCGATGCATACGGCCGTACCCTCTATGTCTTCATCAGGGACAATGAAAACAAAAACAATTTCACTCGTCCCGACTTCAGCAATGATCCAGTTTGGCCCATATACGGAGATACTTTAATGTCAATTCCAACCACACTTGATCCTTTGTTGTTTGATCTCATCGATGTGTTTGGACGTCCTCAACTCACGTATAAGGGCTGGCCTCTATATTATTACGAAAAAGACTCACTGCGCGGGCAAAACCTGGGCGTTTCTGTGCCAAGACCGGGAGTTTGGCCAGTTGCTGTCAAGGATCTGGCTCCTGCCGCTAATGTCGCTGTAGCCAGGCATGATTCGTTGGGAAGAATCCTGACCGATGCCGCTGGAAATACACTGTATTATTTTACAAGAGATGCATTGGAAGGAGGATCTGTTTGCAACGGAGGATGTGCCACGGCGTGGCCGGTATTTTACAATGAAAATCTTGTTGTGGGAAGTGGATTGGATTCCAGTGATTTCACAACGATCACAAGAGATGACGGATCTTTCCAAACCGCTTACAAAGGATGGCCCCTTTACTATTTTCAAAATGATGCCTCGGCCGGTGATATTAATGGTGAAGCGGTAAATAACGTCTGGTTTGTGGCGAAACCGGACTACTCGATTATGCTGATGGATGACCAGCTCACTGGCCTGGATGGAGTAAATTATACCAGTACCTATGAAGAGGGTGAAGAGCAGGTGCAATACTTTACCGATGCATACGGCCGTACCCTCTATGTCTTCATCAGGGACAATGAAAACAAAAACAATTTCACTCGTCCCGACTTCAGCAATGATCCAGTTTGGCCCATATACGGAGATACTTTAATGTCAATTCCAACCACACTTGATCCTTTGTTGTTTGATCTCATCGATGTGTTTGGACGTCCTCAACTCACGTATAAGGGCTGGCCTCTATATTATTACGAAAAAGACTCACTGCGCGGGCAAAACCTGGGCGTTTCTGTGCCAAGACCAGGAGTTTGGCCGGTAGCGGTCAAAGACATTGATCCTGCAGCAAATGTGGCCATTGCCAATAATCAGGAAATAGGAAGGATTCTCACCGATGCAAGTGGAAGAACACTGTACTTTTTCACCAGGGACCACCAACAAGGAGCATCGATGTGCAATGGCGGATGTGCCACAGCCTGGCCTATATTTTATGAGGAAGACCTGGTAATCGGTAATGGATTGGATTCCGCAGATTTTAGTACAATAATTCGCGATGACAGCAGTTTGCAAACGGCTTACAAAGGGTGGCCTCTGTATTACTTTCGCGATGATTCACTTCAGGGAGATATCAATGGTGAGGCGGCCAATGAAGTGTGGTTTGTCGCAAAACCTGACTATACGATCATGTTGATGGATGATCAGCTCACTGGTCTGGACAGCGTAAATTATTTGGGTAATTACGAACCGGGAGATGAGCAGGTTCAGTACTTCACGGATTCTTATGGACGCACTCTGTACATTTTTATTAATGATACGGAAAACAAAAATAATTTCACACGGGAAGATTTTAGCAATGATCCGGTTTGGCCGATTTTCGGTGAATCTCCGGGGAGCATCCCCACGACACTAGATACTTCCCTATTCTCCATGATCGATGTATTTGGCAGGCCTCAGCTCACCTACAAGGGATGGCCCCTCTATTATTTTGGTCGCGATTCGATGAGGGGTCAAAATCTTGGTGTTTCTGTACCAGCCCCCGGAGTCTGGCCAGTCGCAGTCAGGGACTTAAATGCACCAATGACGACAGCTATTACTGAATCCTTTCAAGATCGACTTCAAGTCGAAGTCGGACCAAATCCCGCCAGTGCCTATCTCGATATTTCCTTGAAAACCAATGAATCGGGACATGTACAGTTTTTTCTCTACGATTCAGGTGGGAATGTAATAACAAGAAAGGAAAGAGCTCTGGCAAGTGGTGATTTTCGGGAGAGATGGGACCTACTGGATCTACCTGCAGGCCTCTATGTTCTCAATATTCATATTGGCAATAAATTTGCGGCCTATCATAAGATTTTAAAGGTGGAATGATAAAATAAAGACCATCAAATATTTTTCACTTATCTTTCAAATACATGAGATGGGTAGGAATAACATTGCTACTGCTTTTCGGCACCAACAACATTGGCATTTGTCAGGAGGTGGGATATCATTGCAGGGATGGAGAAATTAGTTTTTTATCCTCCGCCCCATTGGAGCGAATTGAAGCTCGAAGCAATGCCTTACTCGGCATTATCAATCCCACTAATTCTGAATTCGGATTTAGCGTACATGTAAATTCTTTTCAGGGATTCAATAGTCCGCTGCAACGCGAACACTTTAATGAGAACTATTTGGAGAGTGAAAAATTTCCAAAGGCCACTTTTGCGGGAAAAATCATCGAAGACATCAATTTTAATACTCCCGGTGTCTATGATGTAAGAGCAAAGGGTATCCTCACTATACACGGTATTGATCAAGAACGGATCATAAAGGGAAAAATCAGCATAGAAGAAAATGCACTTTCGGTGTCTGCAAAATTTAAAGTACTATTGCAAGATCACAATATTTCAATTCCGAAAATAGTACATCAAAAAATAGCTGAAGAAATCGAAGTTTTTGTAGATGCTAAACTATCTACAGTTTCGTTGTGAAAAGGATTTTTTACTACACGATCTTATTCTGTGGAACCCTGCCAGTATATGGCCAACTACCCCTGCAGCGCACCATAGATCTTAATGCGCAAACCGGAGGGGTCCGTGCTCATATTTCAGCAATAGATTGTGAAGGTCGACTCTGGCTTGGAACCAATTTAGGTCTATTTGTCTACAACGGATATTCCATTGAAAAATGTGAGGTAACAGATACTTTCGATGGCGGAGCGATTACAGCACTTTATGAAGATGACACACATCAACTCTGGATTGGATATAAATCAGGTCTTATCAGATTTTTAAAAGATGGAGAACTAAGGACCTGGATCATCGATGAGGGGCTTCCTAGGAAGCCTGTCACAGAATTCATGAAAGATGCAAATGGCCTTTTTTGGTTTTCCACATACGGAGAGGGTTTGTACTGCTATCGCAATAATAGACTTTATAACTTTAATAAAGATGATGGGTTATCTAGCAATGAAATTTATTGCATGGACCAGTGCAGCAAAGGGTTTATGTGGATCGGTACTGATGGGGGGATTGATCTTTGCTCCTGGATCGGCGATAAAAAATCTGTAGAAAATCACAGCCGGGAGGATGGCATTCCCGACGAAATTGTACTCTCGATAGAAAAGGGGAAAGACGAAGATGTTTGGATCGGCACTTATGACAGGGGATTTGGGAGATACGATGCCATCAATAGAAGGTATCTTCCAGCCACCCTGAATTGGCAGTATGGCACAATCAACAATCTCACCTACCGCGATAGTTTGTCTCTTTTTATTGGGACAGAAGATCAGGGCGTATTCAAATACGATCACACTCGTGGCATCTTGCAACAGCTACTTACCAATGCCGGCACTAAAAAAACATCTGATCTCACTATTGATCTACAAGGCAATTTATGGGTTACGAGCAATCAACCATCCATAAAAGTCATTCACGATCGTCTGGAATATTATCCATTCCCCAAAAATCAGATTCAGGCACTTACACATGATGGTAATGGTTCTATATGGATTGGTACTTCAGAGGGTCTTTTTGAAAAAAAAACGTCGCGATATGATCCTATTGCAAAGAAAGAATTCACCAGGACACAACTAAACATTCTTAGTTTGGATATAGATGATGCGGGTATGCTATGGATCGGTACCTTTGGACAAGGCCTCTTCCGCTACAATCCCGAGACCAACGCATCCGATAAATTCTCGGAAGAATCGGGACTATTAAACAATAATATTCTTTCGGTAAAATGTGATAAAAATAAAATCTGGATCGCTTCGCTTGGTGGTGCCTCGGTGATTGAATTTCCCAATGGAATAAATCGGGAGAAAAACAACATCAAAAAAAGAATTAATGGACTGGATCCCAATTATATCTATTCCGTCTTTATTGATAGCCAAGAAAGGGTTTGGTTTGGTCTGGACGGAAAGGGTATCAGCTATTTGTCGGATAATCATATTCGGAATTTCGATCGTACTGCATCGGGCTTGTCTTTGAAGTCGATTTACGGTATTGCAGAAGATAATCAAGGCAGACTCTGGATCATAAACAATGATGGAAAAGTCTTCTATTTCACCGACGACGAATTTCAAATAATCGATCATCTCCAGGGAAGTCTGGATTTGTCTTCCATAGAATGTAGCAGCTCTGGTGAGATCGTGATAAGTCATCAAAACGGAATTATCTTAATAAATCCCGAAAGCCTTAAAATTGCATATCTAGCGGAGGAATATGGGCTATCTCAACTGAGACCCAATATAAATGTCATGGAAAGGGGATCAGATGGACATTTGTGGATTGGAGCAATGGAAAAATTAATTCGGTTTAAACCAGACCTTGATCCCTGGTACTATAACCCACAGATTACTCTTGAAGGAATGGCACTATTTGATGAGCCTGTAAACAATAGGCAAAAATTGACATTTAAACCGAAGGAAAATTATTTGAGTTTTAATTATCTGGGGTTGTCCTATTTTAATGCACCCAAGGTAACATACCGATACCAGCTGGTGGGGCATGATCCTGAATGGAAACATACGAAGGACCAAAGCATCTCATATTCTCAACTATCACCCGGAAAATTTACTTTCAATGTACAGGCCTCCTATACCGATCGATTTGAAAATTTACCGGTAAGTACGATTTCGCTCGAAATAAGAAAGGCATTGTGGGATCGCTGGTGGTTCTGGATATTATTGGGATTATTTGGATCACTATTGGTTTACACATACATAAAAAGGAGGGAAAAGCGATTACAGATTGAAGCAGATAGGAAGAGAAAACAAATTGAGTTTCAATACAATCAGTTGCAGAGTCAGGTAAATCCACATTTTTTATTTAACAGCTACAACACCTTGTTAAACATTCTAGATGAAAAACCTGACATTGCTGCGAGCTACGTGGAAAAGTTATCAGATTTCTATCGTCAGGTCCTTTTCCTACGGGAAAAAGAATTGGTATCTCTTAACGAAGAAATCAGATTAGTAAGGAACTACCACTTTCTGCTATCTGAGCGTTATGGAGATTTCATAAAACTAATTATTAAGGTTGAATCTTACGCAAAGTATCTAGCTCCGCTAAGTCTTCAAATGCTGGTCGAAAATGCGGTAAAGCACAATAAAATATCCAAAAAACATCCGCTTACTATCGAGATTTATGAAAAGGAAAATCGCATAATTGTAAAAAATCCACTTCAGCCCAAATTACAGACTACCCGATCCACTTCATTTGGATTAAAAAATATCGTCGAGCGATATACCCTTTTGATCGATAAACCTGTAGAAATTAATAATACGCGTAAAGAATTTATTGTTTCTCTCCCACTCATTACAAATAAACTCTCATATGAAAGTACTGATCGTTGAAGATGAGCAAGCAGCAGCATCGAGGCTGAGCAAAATGATTTTGAAGCTCAATAAAAAAGCTCAGATTCTGGATTGTATTGACAGTATAGAAGATTCACTGGAGTGGTTGATCAATAATACTGCACCAGACATTATCTTTCTCGACGTACAATTATCAGACGGCATTTCTTTTGAAATTTTTAATCATGTGAAAATTGAATGCCCGATCGTCTTTACAACCGCATATGACCAATATGCCGTAGATGCATTTAAGGTAACTGCAATAGATTATTTACTCAAACCCATAAAAGTAAATGAGTTGGAGAGGGCTCTTGATCGTGCAAAAGAAATCATTGATCGGATACGGTTGGAGGAATTGCAGAAATCTTATTCTGCGTCAACGGCACCAAAACGCATCATGGTAAAAATAGGAACTTCCATCAGAGTCGTGGAATTTGATGAGGCTGCTTACTTCTACTCAAAGGATAAAATTACATTTCTACATACATTTGATGATCGAAGATTTCCGATTGACCTGAGCCTGGACAAACTGGAAAAAGTCCTGGAACCCGAAAAATTCTTCAGAATTAACAGGCAGTTCATCATAAATCTGAAGGCTATTACCGAAATGCATTCTTATTCAAAATCCAGGGTGAAAATTGATCTGACTCCCACTATCCAGTCAGATACAATTGTGAGCACAGAGCGTTCTGCAAGCTTTAAGAGATGGTTGATTGGCAATTAAGGACGGATAAACACAGTACAATCCGGGTCACAACATCGACTGGCCCAGCTATAAATTTGACCATTTCATCGAACTTTTGTACTCAGTGAGAACGAGAAACCCTAGTATGGATGTTTAATAATCTAATTAAGTCCGGATGGATCTTCAATATCGAATGCTGTTTGTGCTTGTATGCTTGCTGATAGCCTGTACCTATGATAATGAAGAAGATGAAATGATCAGAGACGACTGCTCAGATGATGATATTTCCTATAGCGCACATATTGTACCGCTACTCGAGGCCAGTTGTTATGGTTGTCACGGAAACGGAATTGGTTCAGGAGGTGTTACATTAGAGGGATATGAGGAGCTTAAGAATTTTATTGACAATGGCCTTTTCCTGGGTGCCGTAAAACACGAATCGGGATTTACCCCAATGCCTCAAAATGCAGCTATGTTGCCAGAGTGTCAGATCAGGCAAATCGAGTCCTGGATTGATGACGGAGCACAAAACAATTAGATGATGGACAGAAAACTAGTATTGGCCCTTGTATTGCTTGCTGGTCTTGGTCTCGTGATCAACTATTACTACCAGAAACCAGTAGAGAGTTTAGAAAACAAATCGCCGGATAATAGCTTGGCAGCAGCAGATCTCTTCCAAGAATATGAAAGCGACGAAGATCTGGCGAATAGTAAGTATCTCAACAAAGTCATCGAAGTAAGTGGAACGATCCTCAACATCGATGGGCCACAGATCATTCTAAAGACACAATCATCATTTGGGGTAATCTGTGAAATTGAAAAACCTGAAACCATCGAGACGTTGAAAATCGGTGATAAAGTGGTTTGCAAAGGATTGTGTACTGGCAAACTAATGGACGTTGTTATTTCCAGGTGTACTGTAATAAATCAAGACCCATGAAAAAAAATATTCTGAAATTTTATCTATCTGTCTGCCTGCTAGTGATGATAGCCTCATCGCTTGCAGGCCAGATTTATTTTACAAGAAATGGTGAAATAACTTTTTCGTCTGACGCTCCGTTAGAAAAAATCACAGCTCACAATCACTCTGTTAACAGCGTTGTGAATCTAGAAACAGGACAGATAGAATTTGCGGTTCTTATCAAAGCATTTCAATTTAAAAAAGCCTTGATGCAACAGCACTTTAACGAAAACTATCTCGAATCAGACAAATATCCGAAAGCTACATTTAAGGGAACGATCACTGAATTCAAGCAAGATCTTCTGGAAAACGGCACAGCTGTTCCAGTGGAATTAAGCGGAACAATGACTATTCACGGCATATCAAATCCTATTGAAACAACCGGGACTCTTAGGGCAGAAGAAGGGACTATTTTTGGAGAGGCTGAATTTGAGTTAACAGTTGATGATTATGATATTAAAATTCCCAAAATTGTCAGCAAGAAGATCGCTGAAGTCGTTCTTGTGTCCGTGAAAGTGGATTATAAACCAATGCACAGCAATTAAGACATGAGACCAGGTAATCTCTGCATTTTTAGCTTCACATTATCCTTATTGTTTCCTCTTTTGTTGGCCTCACAGGAAGACTTGTTGGATCTATTAGATGCTGGAAATAATCAAACCCAATTTGTGAGTGCTAGTTTTAAAACAAATAGAGTCATAAACTTACACTCTCTCGAAAATACACCCTCTGGAGTTCTTGATTTCAAAATATCTCATCGATTTGGATTTATTAATACAGGTATCAGTGATTTCTTTGGCCTCGACAATGCAACGATCAGGCTCGGATTTGATTATGGTATTTCAGATCTGGTTACGATAGGTATTGGCAGAAGTTCCTTTGAAAAAACATACGACAGTTTCTTCAAATATAAATTGATGAGGCAAAGCACTGGACTTCGGAACATACCAATTTCAGCGGCACTGCTGGTTTCTGCTGCCGCTCATGGAAGAAAAAGCCTCGACCCCAATATCGAATATTCATTTACAGATAGATTAGCTTACACCTACCAACTGATCCTAGGTCGAAAATTTAGTAAGAATTTTTCTTTGCAGATTGTGCCCACTATGGTGCATCGGAATCTGGTAAAAGATAGAAACCAGGCCAATGATGTCTACGCTCTTGGTGCTGGAAGCCGGTTTAAATTATCAAATCGAGTATCTCTCAATCTGGAATATATCTATCTGTTACCTGACCAAATTAGCTCATCATTTAAAAATTCACTTTCAGTTGGGTTTGACATAGAGACCGGAGGACATGTTTTTCAGCTACACTTTACGAATTCGACTGCAATGATAGAAAAGGGGTTCGTTGCTGAAAATACGGGTGACTGGGGAAATGGAGGTGTTCACTTTGGATTTAATGTATCACGAGTGTTTACGTTGGCATCACCCAAGGGATTTTAAAAATTTAACCAACCCGACAAAATTTTAGCAAGCCCGGAAGCTTGACAAGAAAAACAACTCTTACTCCAAATTCCTGGTCCTCCTCTGTTTTGTCATTATTTTTGCAAGCTGCGCAGCAAAAATACCGCCAAAAACATCCTTTGGCCTTCTCCATAGACAGGCTGTTTAAAAAGGTCCCAAGAGAGTGTGGAACACATATAAATATATGTAATATATATTGTATCTTGGGTTATGGGATTAGAAAAGCAATCAAAGAGCCGAAATCTCTATTTCAAAGGTGATGGTCAGGATCAGAATTGGATGTTCCCTCCTAACTTGGGAGATCTTATAGATAAGGATGATCCTGTTCGTTTTGTCAATCATTGGGTAAATGAATTGGACGTTTCAGATATACTGGCTCAGTACAAACCTGGGGGAACTAGTATTTATCATCCAAAAGTATTAATCAAGCTTTTGATATACGGCTATATAGACCGAGTATATTCTTCTCGGGATTTAGAGCAATGCTGCAGGGAGAACATAAAGTATATGTGGCTATGCGGCATGAACCAACCTGATCATGTAACGATCGCAAATTTTCGTAGCCAAAAGCTTCAAAGCAAAGTAAAAGACATATTTAAGGAGGTATTAAAAGAAGCATATACCCAAGGGCTCATTACTTTGGAAACCCAAACAGTGGATGGGACAAAAGTGGAATCTGTTGCCAATAAGTACACGCATATATGGATCAAAAACGTATTGCGTCACAAGGGGAATTTAGAACAAAAAATAGAGTGCTTACTTGACGAGATTGAAGAACATCTGCAAGCAGAAGACTCATCTCTAACACGAGAAAAAAAGGAAATAGGGGACGATCAAGAAGGTTTTGAACAGAGTCCCGTACCCGTAAGAACATCGGAACGCCAAGAGGATGAAAAACAGACAGAAGACAGCACGCTATCAGATGATACCGAAGGGGCAGCAATGAAAGATCAGGTCTCTGAGGATGCAGAAAAGAGATCTGGTGAAAATGAACAAGAAGAATTAGCCTCTGAAAAAGTAGCAAATAAGTTAAAGAGCTACGGAGCTTCAAAAGATAAGCATGTGAAAAGAAAAATTAAGAACATTAAAGAGAAGCTCCTTCCCAAGCTCATTGAATACGAAAAGAAGCAAAGTACACTGGGAGATAGAAACTCCTATTCAAAAACTGACCCAGACGCTACATTCATGCGCATGAAAGATGATGTGATGGGAAATGGGCAGCTAAAGCCGGCATACAATATGCAAGTAAGTAGCGAAAACCAATTTATAGTTAATTATACGCTCCATCAAAATGCAAATGATGCGACTTGTTATAAAGCTCATACGACTGATACGCTCCAACTTTTAACCTCTGTAGACCTGCCAGAATTTAAGTATGCACATGGTGATAGTATTTATGGTACAGAAGAAAATTTCTCATTCATAGAAGAGGAGCAGATTGGTAATTACCTAAAATATCCGAGTTTTCATTCTGAGAAAAAGAAAAAATATCAAAATGACATAAAAAATGGTTTTTACTACAGTGCAGAATTGGACAGTGTATTCTGTCCGATGGGGCAGCGCATGCAATTGAAATCGGAGCAAGAAGTTGAACGAAAAAGTGGGTTCAAGACAAACATTAAAATATATCAGGCGAAAAATTGTGATAGATGCCCGCTTAGAGGCGTATGCTTGAATAAGAAAGCAAGAGGAAATCGAACATTCCGAAGAAATGAAAAGCTGGAGAGATATAGGAACACAGCAAGGGAAAATTTGGAAAGTGACCTAGGCTTAAAGATGAGAAGTAATCGAAGTGTAGATATTGAACCTGTATTTGGTCACCTAAAATCCAATCGAAGATTTAACCGATTCACCCATGTAGGAATCAAAAAGATTCAAGTCGAACTAGGATTATTAGCCATAGCGCACAATTTGAGGAAATTGATAGCGAACATGGACGAAAATACTTTTATTAAGGTCATTCTTGGACTAATTAGATACTATGTTGTGCTATTACACCTCATGAAGAGTAACATAATAAAAAGTTGCGTAACCCTGATTTTGACCTCCAGAGCCACAGGGAAGCTTCAGGTGGCCTAATTGAACCTTTTTAAACAGCCTGCAAATTCCCTGGCTTCGACCCCAATGATCTCGCCTCGCTCGGAGCCTTCAAAAAAATGGTTAGCAGCCTCATGGGCTGACAAAACAGAAACAACTCTTACTCCCATTCCCTGGTCCTCCCGTGTTTTGTCATTATTTTTGCAGCTGCGCAGCAAAAATACCGCCAAAACAAACTTAGGCCTTATCCATAGACGGTGGATTAAAATCAGCCGCAACATTTCCTGGCTACGATCCCGCCGATCCCACTTCTCTCGATGTTGGGATCTCACTTCGCTCGAGTTTCTGGCATCCCATAGACGGTGGATTAAAATCCGCCGCAACATTTCCTGGCTACGATCCCGGCGATCCCGCTTCTCTCGATGTTGGGATCTCACTTCGCTCGAGTTTCTAGCATCCCATAGACGGCGGATTAAAATCCGCCGCAAATTTCCTGGCTTCGATCCCGGCGATCCCGCTTCTCTCGATGTTGGGATCTCACTTCGCTCGAGTTTCTGGCATCCCATAGACGGTGGATTAAAATCCGCCGCAACATTTCCTGGCTACGATCCCGGCGATCCCGCTTCTCTCGATGATGGGAT
This sequence comes from Saprospiraceae bacterium, assembly GCA_965222645.1. Lineage (GTDB taxonomy): Bacteria > Bacteroidota > Bacteroidia > Chitinophagales > Saprospiraceae > JABDMH01. Next base: position 960,175 of record OZ244968.1, read on the forward strand.
CTTACTTCGCTCGAGTTTCAAAAAATTTTTAGCAAGCCCGGAGGCATTGCCAAGCAAAAACAAAAAAAAGGCTGACACTTGAATAGGTTGAAGTATCAGCCTGGTAACGTAACCACTCAAAACCTCATGGCACCAAAAAGCGATGGACTTTTGAATATCCATCTTGTGCTATTCGCACCTGATATAGACCTGTTCCAAATTCTGAAACGGGGACTTCGATCCTGTATTTGTGCTCACCGTTGTATTTTCTTCGCCAAAGTATTTCTCCTGTGATGTTGGAAATTTCAACCTGGAGATCACCTAAACTCAAATCTGAAATTGAAATCTGCAACCGGGATACTGTCGGGTTAGGAAAGATGCTTGATTGAATTATTACATTTTCGGCAATCCTGCCAGATGGTGTTGTAAAGAAAAACCAACTACTGTGGTCGCTGGATTCATTACCACAAATTGATTTCACTTTAAATTTATACTCGCCCCCTGCCACAAGGCCAACAATCTCTTGGGAAGTCCCATTGGTCTTGACCACCCATTTGAATGATGGTGTATTATCACCATCTTCTATTTCTACCTCATATCTATTCGCTACTCCCACCGTACTCCAATGTAAGGTGACCGATGTCTCTTTTAAATCACCTATCGATAATTCTGCCGGAAACCCGCAGTTCCGGTCCTTTCCCGATCCATTATTCCCTCCTCCTCCGCCAGTTGAGCCATCAACCGTAAAGAAAAATAACGGCGAGTGGTCACTCGAATTTCCGCCACAAAGGCTTTTTACTTTAAACTTATATTCGCCACCTGCAACAAGACCACTCACCTCCTGGTTGGTGCCCGACACGGTAAATTGTGAATTGAACGCCGGTGTATTATCCCCATCTTCAATCTGTACTTCATATTGATCCGCTCCACCTGCTGATGACCAGGACAAGGTCGCTGTAGTACCATTAAGGGTCACTCCAAGTCCACCTGGTATTTCGCATGCACCCCCTCCGGTGCCTCCTCCTCCGCCAGTTGAGCCATCGACCGTAAAGAAAAATAACGGCGAGTGGTCGCTCGAATTTCCACCACAAAGGCTTTTTACTTTAAACTTATATTCGCCGCCTGCAACAAGACCACTCACCTCCTGGCTGGTACCCGCCACCGTAAATTGTGAATTGAACGCCGGTGTATTATCCCCATCTTCGATCTGTACTTCATATTGATCCGCTCCACCTGCTGATGACCAGGACAAGGTCGCTGTAGTACCATTAAGGGTCACTCCAAGTCCACCTGGTATTTCGCATGCATCCCCTCCTGTGCCTCCTCCTCCAGTCGAGCCATCGACCGTAAAGAAAAATAACGGCGAGTGGTCACTCGAATTTCCGCCACAAAGGCTTTTTACTTTAAACTTATATTCGCCGCCTGCAACAAGACCACTCACCTCCTGGCTGGTACCCGCCACCGTAAATTGTGAATTGAACGCCGGTGTATTATCCCCATCTTCAATCTGTACTTCATATTGATCCGCTCCACCTGCTGATGACCAGGACAAGGTCGCTGTAGTACCATTAAGGGTCACTCCAAGTCCACCTGGTATTTCGCATGCACCCCCTCCGGTGCCTCCTCCTCCGCCAGTTGAGCCATCGACCGTAAAGAAAAATAACGGCGAGTGGTCGCTCGAATTTCCGCCACAAAGGCTTTTTACTTTAAACTTATATTCGCCGCCTGCAACAAGACCACTCACCTCCTGGCTGGTACCCGCCACCGTAAATTGTGAATTGAACGCCGGTGTATTATCCCCATCTTCGATCTGTACTTCATATTGATCCGCTCCACCTGCTGATGACCAGGACAAGGTCGCTGTCGTACCATTAAGGGTCACTCCAAGTCCACCTGGTATTTCGCATGCACCCCCTCCGGTGTCACCTCCTCCTCCAGTCGAGCCATCGACCGTAAAGAAAAATAACGGCGAGTGGTCACTCGAATTTCCGCCACAAAGGCTTTTTACTTTAAACTTATATTCGCCGCCTGCAACAAGACCACTCACCTCCTGGCTGGTACCCGACACCGTAAATTGTGAATTGAACGCCGGTGTATTATCCCCATCTTCGATCTGTACTTCATATTGATCCGCTCCACCTGCTGATGACCAGGACAAGGTCGCTGTAGTACCATTAAGGGTCACTCCAAGTCCACCTGGTATTTCGCATGCACCCCCTCCGGTGCCTCCTCCTCCGCCAGTTGAGCCATCGACCGTAAAGAAAAATAACGGCGAGTGGTCGCTCGAATTTCCGCCACAAAGGCTTTTTACTTTAAACTTATATTCGCCGCCTGCAACAAGACCACTCACCTCCTGGCTGTTACCCGACACCGTAAATTGTGAATTGAACGCCGGTGTATTATCCCCATCTTCGATCTGTACTTCATATTGATCCGCTCCACCTGCTGATGCCCAGGACAAGGTCGCTGTCGTACCATTAAGGGTCACTCCAAGTCCACCTGGTATTTCGCATGCATCCCCTCCTGTGCCTCCTCCGCCAGATGAGCCACCACCTGCTGTCGAAAAAAAGACTCGATCAGACCAATCTGAGTGATCTTCCCCACAGAAAGACCTCACTTTCACCTTATAATCTGAGTTTGCATTCATCCCGGTCACAATAAATTGGGTTGCTGTCACCTTGGTCTCCACATTAAATGAAACCCGATTATCATTCGCATCTTCAATATTGACTTTATATTGGTTTGCAGAAGAAACCGAATTCCAGGAAATTTTTGCTGTCGTGGATGAGATGTCACTTACCTCTATCCCGTCAGGTGAAACACACTGAGGTATAGCTCTCGTCCCCATAAACCAAAAAACAAAAAGTAAGGCAATTTTTAAAAAGAGATTAAAATTCATAATAAATGATTTTTTGTGCCTCCTGACAAAATCAAAATACTTAAAGCGGTTTATAGGAATTTTCATCAGAAGAAATTCATAAATGACGAATGTGAACGCAACGCATTCAAAATTAATCGCTCTCTTCTCCTGCTTCGAATAAAAACCTCTGAGTGAGCAATTTTCCCTTCTGAAAAGGTTGGTGATAGCTCTTGTGAAAACGTAGTCATAGGGTGATCGTTGATTTTTAATAGGAGTGTTCGAACCAACCGAATCAATTCAAAACAGTTCCAATTTCCCTTACTAGTACCCGTCAGAGATAAAACCAGGAATCCTGAAATCCTCAATTGAGAATCTTGATTTCAGATAAAGTGCCAAATCCCGTTCAGGCACAAAAAAGACCAGGTCAGAGAAGAAAAATGTAGGGTTCAGAGGATATTCACCATATTGACATTGGATATTAAAAGCGATGACTACTACCTCAATAATGATGAAGAAAAAGAAAAGATTGCTGGTATTATTTCTTGCTGCCGGACTCACCTGGGTCCTCTTCAATAGCAGAGCTGGAAATCCTCCAAATGGAAGGACCAACGCTCCTTTTGACGGTTACTGTACTGGATGTCATAGTCCGAATAACAGTTTAGACGGAACGGTCACTTTGTCCGGAATACCCGAGACCGTCATGGGAGGTGAAACATACAATGCCACACTGACGGTAGAAGTCACTCAGGGCAATGCTGTCTCAGCGGGCTTTCAAATGGTCTCAGTCTTTGGAAGCAATGAAGAGAATGCAGGCTCATTTGCGACAAATTCCAGTGATGAAGGAATAAATACAGCCGGAGACAGGGAGTACATCGAGCACCGGGGTGCCAAGAATTTTTCCAACAATAGTGCATCGTGGACATTTGATTGGGTTGCTCCGGATGGCCCCGATGCAGCTGAAATTGTAATGTACTTTGCAGGCAATATAACGAATGGGAACAGTGGGCAAACCGGGGACCGACCGAAATCGGGGTCCATGACCTTTACATTGTCTGCATCTTCTGTACCACTGGCGGCCTCGATCACATCAGAAAATGAGATATCATGTAATGGAGCAGGAGATGGATCAGCTACAGTAGAGGCAGATGGGGGTACTCCTCCTTATAGTTACTCCTGGTCAAATGGTGAGACTACGGCATCGATCTCGAACTTAGATGCGGGATCCTATGAGGTAACGGTATCAGACGCAGCGATGAATTCGACTACAGCCACAGCTACCATTGATGAGCCAGCTCTGCTCACCGTAAATATTAGCACAACAAATGAAACCGGCATGATGGGCAACGATGGAACCGCAAGTGCAGAAACAGCCGGCGGAACCGGCAACAAGTCATATATGTGGAGTAACGGCGAATCTACATCAGAGATCACCGGCCTCGCACCTGGCTCCTATGAGGTGACTGTAACAGATGAAAATGGTTGTGAAGTAACAGGAACTGCCACGATTGAGTCATTTGCCTGTGCATTGGCGCTCACAAGTGAGGTTACCCATAATTCGTGTTTTGGCGAGGCAGATGGAAGCGCATCTCTGCAGATCACCGGGGCCAGTGACCCTGTCACTTATGCCTGGTCCAATGGATCTACAGATTCATCAATTAGTGACCTCCCAGCAGGATTATACACGGTAACAGTTGTGGACAATGGAGGGTGTCAAAGTACGCTCGAAATCACAGTCGAACAACCGGACTCACTTACGTCAACAGCAGCCCTCAAACCGGATGTCTGCGGAGATCAACCCCAGGGATCAATCTCAGTGGAGATCAACGGTGGTTCTGCACCCTACCAGTATTTATGGTCAAACGGAATGTTGTCCAGTTCCATTAGTAATCTCCCGGCCGGTGCCTATGATTTGACCATCACCGACGAGAACTCCTGCACAGATGTTTTATCCTTTACTGTAGTTATGGAGGATACAACTGCTCCGGTTTTTTCCGGCTGTCCACAAAATATCATGCTGGATTCGGCCCAACAATTTACCTATGAAAATCCTGTTTCTTCGGATAATTGCGGTACAATCGATACCGTCATCATCGATGGACCTGCCAGCGGGAGTGTTTTCCCTGAAGGGGAGACCACCATTATCTTCACGGCCATTGACGAGACTGGAAATTCGAGTTCTTGTTCCTTCGTGGTTACCGTCGATCAAAGTACGTTTGTTATAAACGACCGGTTCGAAGGAATATCGATTGGCCCAAATCCGTTTGTGGATCAAATCACGTTAGAAGATCGGGGTGAGCCTCTTCACAAGACTTTGGAACTGGTGACGATGGAAGGGCAAATGATATTCCAAGACAGGTGGTTGCCTTCACAACAGCACTTTGTCATACCGGGGAACGACTTACCTAAGGGCTTCTATATTCTGAGAATAAGATCTGAGACTAAATCGGCCTCTGTGAAAATGTTAAAGCGCTGAGGTCGCCAGTGAGGAATAGTTTCGATCTCCATGGTGGGAGGATGCCATTCTATTTATCCAGCAATGCAAACGCAAAGTAGTAAAGCATTTCCTCTACCTCACCATAATTTCCACTTTTTACCTGAACATCAGTCAGACGGGGTAAATGCTCTGCAAAATAGATTTGATTATTTGCCATTTCAAATAGATTGCTGGCAAGTGCATGGGGATACGGAAACTCCGGATTTAGCTCACCGATCACCTTCGCTACCTTTTCGGACAGCTTTTTATAATTCGCAAAAAAACCTTCGCGGTTTTCCTCGTCAACAGACTTTGTATGGTAGACTTTAATACCTTCAGCAATTATGATTCGATGCAGGATATTCTCATTTACATAGTCTATGGCAGGGTCTTCCTTTGATGCAGACACAAATGTATCGATGATAATCTTGAGCCTGCGTTTGGGATCCTCAATATTCATCGTGTTTATGTCGATCAGATAACAAACCCACTCCCAGTACCACGAGACAAGATACAGGAGCAACATATGCTTGTTTTCGAAATACCTATATACGGACGCCTCCGTAGATTGCATCTCGATGGCCAGTTTTTTAAAATTAAATGCCTCAAAGCCGATTTCGTCAATCAGCAAAATACTGTGTTTAATAATCTTTTGTCCAAGTAGCGTCTCTTGTGGGTCACGCTGGTAAAGACCCTCATTAAGTGATATTCTAATGCCAACTGCCATAGAAACTGAGTTTGTCTGACGGTAGAGTCTGAGTACAAATATAATGACTGTATAGGAGAAAAGCCATAGTACTTTCAAGAAAAGTTGATATATTTTTAATAATAGTATTGCTATTTTATAAAATAGTATTTATATTTGTGGCGGGTTTTGAAAAAGACTATTCAGAGTAACAACTAAACATGAAAACAAAATGATTGCATCAAGAAACAGTGTTTTTACGAACCTTAGGTATGACATCCCCGCTTCTATCGTTGTATTTCTAGTAGCAGTTCCGCTCTGTCTGGGTATTGCCCTAGCGTCGGGTGCTCCCCTTTTCTCCGGTATTATCGCCGGTATTGTTGGAGGTATTGTTGTTGGATCACTCAGTGGTTCATCTCTGGGAGTTAGTGGACCTGCTGCAGGGCTGGCAGTAATTGTTTTGTCAGCGATCAACGAGCTTGGGACCTTCGAGATTTTCTTACTTGCGGTTGTATTAGGTGGAATCTTTCAGTTATTGCTTGGATTTGCAAAAGCCGGTATAATCGGTTACTACTTTCCTTCTTCGGTCATAAAGGGAATGCTTTCCGGTATCGGTGTTATCATTATCCTGAAGCAAATTCCGCATGCCTTTGGTTATGACAAGGATTATGAGGGAAGCCTTGCCTTTGCTCAGCCTGATGGTCATAATACAATTTCACAACTGTATTATATGTTTGAGGCTATAAGTCCGGGAGCGGTTATCATCACACTTTTATCATTGGCAATATTGGTATTGTGGGAGCAACCATTTATCAAGAAAATCAAACTTTTCCAGATCGTACAAGGACCCCTCCTTGTAGTAGCTCTGGGTATCCTACTCAATATAATTTTCCAAAATTACAGCGGTCTGATGCTCAATGCGGAGCAAATGGTGGCAATTCCAGTTCCCGAATCTATTCAGGGTTTCTTTGCTCAATTTACACTTCCCGATTTCAGCCAAATTGGAAACATGGCTGTATGGACGACAGGGATCACGCTAGCGGTAGTTGCCAGTCTGGAAACTCTGCTTTGTCTGGAAGCAACAGATAAATTGGATCCATATAAAAGAGTTTCTCCTGCAAATAGGGAACTTCAGGCCCAAGGTGTAGGAAATATTATATCGGGTCTAATCGGAGGACTGCCAATCACACAAGTAATAGTAAGGAGTTCGACCAATATCCAGTCCGGTGGACGTACCAAAATGTCGGCCATCTTGCATGGATTCATACTGCTGGGTTGTGCTATGAGTATCCCCATCGTACTCAACCTTATTCCCTTGGCCAGCTTAGCAGCCATTCTGTTTCTTGTGGGATATAAACTGGCGAAACCCAGTGTGTTCAAAGAGATGTATCTGCTGGGACAAAGGCACTTTATACCTTTTATCGTCACCATCGTCGGTATTGTATTTACAGATCTACTTGTGGGAATTGGAATTGGGCTGGTAGTTGCCATTTTCTATATTCTCTACAACAACTACAAGAAACCCTTCTTGTTTGTCAAGGATCAACATAGAAAAAATGGCATTATTCACCTGGAATTAGCTGAGGATGTGACCTTTATCAATAAAGCAAGTATTCAAAGGACTCTAAGTCAAATTCCAGATGGCGCAAAGGTAATAATCGATGCATCCAAGTCAATCCATATTGATCAGGATGTCATTGAAATTATTGAGGAGTTTGAAACGAATGCTGCCTACAGAGAAATCGATCTAAAACTAATAGATTTTAAATCGGTCGATCTTAAAAATCAAGTTAAGGAAGTGGAAAATGCCCTTGAAAACAATTTGATTTCCCGGGAAAAAAATACACTAGTCTAGTGCACCATTTATGAAGTATTCGATATTGGTGACGAGGTTATTTTTTGGCAGGTCGAAGAAGCGAAACCGCAATTGGCCGCAGCTAGGTAAGCCTGCTTATCTGCGGTATCGCAGGCAGGGCTTTTGATGACGACGAGCTGGCATTAAAGAATCCAATTGATGCACCTGATTTATTTGCTACTGTCAACTAGATCGGGAGGCCGTCAGCCAATATTAAAGATAGGAGCACAACGCATGAGAAAAATTTCAGGTAATCAACAACAATAAAATCCAAAGTTGGAGAAATGATTTTATCTGCGGAGAAAACACTTTTGGAAGATATTGATTTTGCACGGAAGGCAGGTTTTTCAGAGGATTTTTTTTACTCAGAAGGATACCTGGTGGGTAGAAATACGAAGAATAAATACGATAAGTCAGAGTGCGCCCTTGTCGAGTTTTGCAGGCATGAGGGACAGAGTGATCCGTCGGACGCCTCTATTTTATTCTTGATCGAATGTGATGATGGGATCAGGGGTTGCTTGAGTAGTGCATATGGTCATTATGCAGACAGCGAGGTAATTGATTTTGTATTATCCCTGCGAAGAAAAACCAGCAGTACCGAAAATTGAAGGATTTAAATTTTTTAAAAAAAATAAAAAAATAAAATAAAATGAGTACCACTTCAAATAGTTCAAACCTGGCACCTACCCAAACATCTGACTCACAAAGTGCTATGAAAATAGCACAGGCACTCCAGATGATGAAGGATGGAAACGACCGATTCGTCAGCGGTAAGGCAGTCTCTCGTGACCTACATGCCCAGGTAAGGCAAACGGCTAACGGACAGTACCCGTTTGCTGCCGTAGTCAGTTGTATTGATTCTCGCATACCCACTGAGATCGTCTTTGATCAAGGCATAGGTGACATCTTTAATGCAAGGATTGCTGGCAACTTTGTGAATGAGGACATTCTGGGGAGCCTGGAATTTGCCTGTAAACTAGCGGGCTCAAAGCTGATTGTCGTGATGGGTCACACCTCCTGTGGGGCTGTTAAGGGCGCCTGCGATCACGCCCAACTCGGAAATCTGACTCAGATGCTGGATAAAATAATGCCAGCGGTCCAATCTGTGAGCACACTCCCCGATGAGGAGCGCTCTTCAAAAAATCTGAATTTCGTCAATAAAGTTGCGGAAAAGAACGTAGAACTTACGATAGCTGAGATTCAGGCGAAGAGTCCCGTTTTAAATGAGATGTATCGAAATGGAGAAATTGACATCGTTGGGGCAATGTATGATGTGCAGTCCGGCTCTGTAACCTTTTTTGACAAGACTCCTGCTTAATTACAGCACTTTTTCTTATTTAGCTGGGTAAATCCATGATACATGTCAAAGATTAAACTTATTCTTTTAGTTCCATGTCTCATTTTTGCCGGAACCAGCATGGGACAAGAAGAGGATTTTGGAAACTGGCTCATGTACTTTGGCACTAATCGTGTGGCTGAAAAATGGAGTATTCATTCCGAAGTCCAATATCGAAATCACACAATAGAGCCCGTAAATATCGAGCAATTGCTGCTGCGTACCGGTATCAATTACCACATTTCCAGCGATGCCATCGTTACTTTGGGCTACGGGTATGTAGCATCCCATGATTTTGAGAGTGTACAAAAAGAACCTGAATCCGTTGAACACCGGATTTTTCAACAATTGATTCTAAAAAACAGAATCAGTCGCGTGAGGTTTGAACACAGGTATCGCATCGAACAAAGGTGGGTAAATAATAAATACAGAAACCGTTTCAGATACCGCATCATGACACAGGTTCCGATTAATAATCCATCATTTACAGCAGGGACTTTCTCTCTTGCTCTTTACAATGAGATCTTTGTCAATGGGGAAAAGGTATTTTTCGATCGGAACAGGCTCTATGGTGCATTGGGTTACCATTTTAATGAACACACTCAGCTTCAGCTGGGCTATTTACGCCAACGGGTTAACGAGTTTGGAAAAAATTATCTGCAACTCGCGGTGATATTTAATCCGGATCTGAGACGAAGGGAAAATGAATAACACAATGAAAAGGCAATATTTTCCTCTGGTACCGGTGTTTCTATTTCTTGCGAAGCGCCATAAAAATTAGCTTCGTGCAAATTGCGAATAAAACGGCAAGACTATTAAATATGATGTCTTGTATATCAAACACACGATCCGGAATAAAGAGCTGAAGACACTCATCTAAAATTCCCACGCAAATGGGTATGATCATGGCTAGCAATGAAGGTATCGGCACACGATGTCCGTGTTCGATTCTCTCCAACAAGGCCATATGGACTAAAATGGCCAAGGCACTATATTCCAGGAGATGACTCCTCTCCGGCATTCCCAAACGCAGAAAAAACATGATATAAACTGCCGAAATGCTAATTAAAATGACTAATTCCTTTTTACTAGGTCTTGTCTTCATTGCATGCAGCAGAACGGCTATGCCAACAAGTATCATTACGACCACAAAAACTATTGCCTGCAGATCCTGACTTGTAAACAATTTTGCAAATGGCTGGCCTAAAAAAAGGGTGGAGTATATCGTTAGGACCACGGCCGCGATCCAGTACCAAAGCTTCTTCTCCCTTTGTGAACTAAATAATGACACAACAAACAGATTTTTCTATATCCACACTGTTGACTTCGAGAAAAAATGACTTTAATCGAAAAATCAAGGTACTTCCCGCCTCTTAGCTCCTGATGGTCACCACCTTTATAGTAGTACCTGTGGAATACCCTTTGCCCCCTGGTCTCAAGTTTACACTTTAACGAAAATCTTATTCCGGTACATTACATACAATCCCAACCAGACCAACAACAATGCTCCTATAGCCCTAAAGACCTCATGCCATTTTTCAGCCGCGATCTCATACAGACCACTAAACAATAATTCGGAAGTAGAGTTGAAATCAATAAATCGATATCCCAAATAAATCAACAATGAATTTAATCCAATCACTTTGAAGAAAAATGCCCACCTCCTGTAGCCCAGCACTTCAATAATCCAATAAAAAAGAGCTAATAAAATGCTAGCCATACCCGCTGTAAGCAAAATAAATGAGCTGCTCCATAAATGTTTATTTATGGGAAAATGCAGGTCCCAGATCAGACCCAGGACTATGCCCATTAGTCCGAATCCAAGCAGTCTGGCCACCTTACCTTTTTCAGACATACTACTCTTTTGTAAAAGTTCACCTGCCAAAGACCCTGCAATGGTAAGGCAAAGTGCGGGAAACTGTGTTAAAATCGCGAGTTCATCATAGGTCTTCTGCAACAGCCGGCCTGGCATAAAATTACGGTCAATCCATCCAACAAGGTTACCTTCAAAACTTAGATCACCAGCGCCATATCCGGGTACAGGGGCTAAGAATAATAGAGCATAATACCCGATCAATATTCCGGCAATCCACCAAAATCGCCTTATCCAATTGAAGTTTAAAACCAGGATTACGGTGACAAAGGATGCAAAACCTATTCGTCCTAAGACACTGCCCAATCTTATCTGTGTGGGTTCCCAAATAGGTAGAGGAGCATTTTTATAGAGTATACCCAAGAGAATCAAAACGATCATTCTGAAAAAAGCCTTTCGATAGATTCTTCTCTTTTCTACCCCTTTCTCCAAAGCTACCCCTACTGAATATGTAATTGAAACCCCTGCTATAAATAAAAACAAAGGAAAAATAAGATCGTAAAAAGTGAATCCATTCCAGGCAGGGTGTTTAAACTGATCCGCTAAGGTATCTACCCACCTCCATCGAGTCTTTCCATGCAGCAATGTAATAAACGCGCCACCTCCTGAAATCAACAGCATATCAAACCCCCTGAGGGCATCTAGAGAGAGAAGTCTTTTTTTCATCGGAACTAGATTTCCCAATCCAACTTATTTTGTTTCGATAATACGTTTGATGGCCTTTAATTCGCTATCACTGAATTTAATCTTCTTGAGACTGCCAATATTGTCTAATAATTGACCAGGTGAACTAACTCCCACAAGTACACTGGTCACTCTTTCGTCCTTCAATAACCAGGCAATAGCCATTTGTGCCAGGCTTTGTTCCCGCGATCTTGCTATATTGTTGAGCTTTTTTACTTTGCTTAAAATCTGGGGAGTTATTTGGGCTCTATTTAGATATCTGCCATCTTTAACTGCTCTTGATTCTTCCGGAAATCCCTTCAGGTACTTGTCTGTGAGCACCCCTTGTTCTAAGGGTGAAAATGCGATTGCACCAATCCCCTCGTCGTCCAATGTATTCAGCAGTGAGCTCTCCACCCAACGGTCGAACATGCTATATCTCGGTTGGTGTATTAGAAGGTGATAGCCCCGCGTCCTCAAGATCTCAGATGCCCGGGCGGTATCCTCCGCATTATACTGAGATATCCCGGCATAGAGCGCCTTACCCTGTCGTACTACATCTGCCAATGCACCGATCGTTTCTTCAAGTGGAGTCTTGGGATCTCTCCGGTGCGAATAGAAAATGTCAACATAGTTCAGCCCCATCCGTTGCAGGCTTTGATCCAGACTCGCCATGAGATACTTTCGTGACCCCCAATTCCCATAAGGTCCCGGCCACATATCCCATCCCGCCTTTGTGGAGATCATCAACTGATCTCGATATCTTCGAAAATCCATTTTGAAAATACGACCGAAGGTTTCCTCAGCAGCACCATATGGGGGGCCATAATTATTTGCGAGATCAAAATGATTTACACCATGATCAAATGCTGTACGTAAAATAGTCCTTGCATTCGAAAAATTATCATCGTGCCCAAAGTTGTGCCACAGACCAAGAGATATCAGTGGCAATCGAATTCCACTTCTTCCACAATATCGATACTTCATTCTACTATAGCGGCTTTTATGCGCTTCATATCGGGGTAGTCTGGTCTGGTCTCCGATTTTCATTTTTTTTAACTCAGCATTTAGGTCCTGGCAAAGTAGGAAAAATTACTAACTTGAATATATTCTCATGCATCTTAGCCCTTGCCCAAATGATTTGGGACACAGCTTAATTTAAAAAGAATAAATTTCTTATCCCTTTGTTGGAAATTACTCCTGAAGACACATGAAAAATAACACTGTAAAAATAGCTTTGATACAGATGGAAGTCATCGGAGGAGACCAGGCCGGGAATCTGGAGAGGGCGAGGATCATGATCAGTGAAGCAGCCACGAATAAGATAGACTTGATTCTATTGCCTGAGGTTATGGATTTTGGATGGACACATCCATCTGTGTCCGTATACTCGAAAGGCGAGAAAATAATTTCCACCATTAAAGTAATGGCTGAAATCGCTTATTTGCACAAGATCCATATCTGTTTTGGCTATGGTGAGCGAGTGAATGAAAAGATTTATAACTCTGCAGTGTTGCTCAATCCCGATGGGCACATTATCTTAAAACATCGCAAGATAAATGAGCTTGAAGTTGCTCTGGATCTTTATCACCGGGGTAATAAAATTGAGGTCGCTGAGATCCCGGGCATTGGCAAAGTTGGGCTGATGATATGCGCTGATGCATTTGCTGAGGGAGAAGTTCTTTCTCGTTCGCTAGCATTAATGGGTGCAGATTTTATTTTATCTCCATGTGCCTGGGCAGTTGATAAAACACATGACAATAAAACTGACCCTTACGGTGATTTATGGAAAACGGTTTATGGAAGAGTAGCCAGGGAATTTGGCATTTGTATCTTCGGATGCAGTAATACTGGAGATATTGACAGGGGTCCCTGGAGTCATAGAAAATGTATTGGTAATTCACTGGCAGTAGGACCTTCTGGATCGGTCATCGCAAGTGGAGGATACGATCTGGAGGAAATTGTTTATGTCGAATTTAATTCAAAAACGACTTCAAATTAACTGCGCGAAAAAGACCCTCCTCTCTATCACTTCTCACATCCAAAAAAAATTCCCGGGTGGTACTAGCTAGTCAAATAGATCAATATTTTCTTTGGTGATTTTTAGCAATCCCGTATTTACAGAATAAGGCACATTTGTAATGCCGGCTTTCGCATCATCTCCTGAAAGTCTATTGGGCCTATGGACCATGTCAAACAAAAACTGAGCACCATACCATGTAAATAGTTCCCTTTTTTGCCCGATAAGCACATCAACTACACCCTCTCGAACCATTTTCAAGTGTTCTGGTTCCCAGTCTACTGTTGTCACTTTTATTTGGCCCACTTTACCCGCCTCTTTGATTGCCAGACCGATACCCGGGCCTGTCACTGCATCAAACCCACACATTCCTGCAAGGTCGGGATTTGCAGAAATAAGGTCTGCAGTTATTTTTGCTGCATTTTCAGTACTTCCCTGACTGTCGTATTTTCCCAAAACCTGAATATCAGGGTATTGCTCGACTACATCGAGCAAGCCTCTAAAACCATTTTCCATGTTGGTCTGACCAACCAAGCCGATATAGGCGATTTTCCCGGCTCCATCGATCAGATCAACCATAGCCTCACCCTGTAGTTTGCCGATTTCATACCAATCGGTACCCAGAAAAGCGTGTCTTTTACTATTTGGAATATCAGAATCATAAACTACAGTTGGAATTCCTGCATCTACAGCTTTATTTATTGCGGAGGCAATTGCAGGATCGGTACCATTGATCAGTAATCCCGTGGGTCTGGATGGTATAACTTGTTCGATGACACCTATCTGGGCAACCACATCCCATTCACTTGGTCCCAGGACTGTTGTTTTTACTCCTTTTGATTTACCCCAGCCATGAAAGGCGGCTTGATCGTGATTGACATACATCGGAAAATTGACAAAAGTGGTCACCATCACATATTCCTCATTTTCACCGATTTCCACAGCGGGACCCTCATCAGATATTTCTGCATTTCGAGTATACGCCCCTTTACTTGGATCACAACTCAACAAAAAACCGACCAAAAATAATCCTGCAATATATTTCATTCTCTGTTTTTTTTCATAGTGTCGACGGTGGACTTGTCGACTCTCTTCTTGATAATAATATCAAGTGCCACTGCTAAAATCAATATAACTCCCAAAATAATTTGTTGCCAATATCCTGAAACACGCGCAAGAATCATAATGTTTCCGACCAGACCCATAAAGAATGTACCGAGCAATGCGCCAACGATCGTACCATGCCCACCCAATAGACTTGCACCGCCCAGGATGACGGCCGTAATCACACGGAGTTCCATCCCCTGGCCGGAAGTAGGCATCGCCGCCCCCAATCTTGCGGCGAGGACAATACCGGCAAAACCTGCCAGTAAGGACATCAACATAAAAGAATAGATCTTCATTCTCGCTACCGGGATTCCCGAAAGCTCAGCGGCTTTTTCATTTCCACCGATATAATAATACCGTCGAAAAAAAATTGTTCTTCGTACCAGCAATGCAAAAATGACAACAGCAATAATCATGTACCAAACCGGCATTTGAAAGCCCAGAAATTGGATTTGCCCCAATTGGTTGAATCCGTCTGGTAAATTTTGAATTCCCGAACCACTTACCATCAAAGCCAGACCCCGGACAATACCCATCATGGCCAGTGTCTGAATAAGGGGGTTTATCCCTAGTCGCGCCACAAGCCAGCCATTTATAAACCCAATCAATACTGAGGCTGCGAGGGCTATCAAAATGGCCACTGGAACATAAACTCCCCAGTAAAACATCAGATAGGCAGCAAGCCCACCTGCAAATGCAACCACGGAGCCCACTGAAAGGTCGAAAGAACCAGAAATCAGTAAAATCATCATACCCACCGCTACAATCGCATCGATCGAAAGATTGAGAAGTACGAGCGATAAGTTATCCCAGGAAAAGAATTGCTGTGGCCAGATGATACTTCCGACAAGGATCAAAAGCACAATGGTAATCCCCAGGGTGAATACACGATCCTGAAAGACATTAATATTAAGCATACGCCCAGGCATTTACGCAGACTTTAAATTGGGGTATTGGGTCTTGGTTCCGGAAGAATAATGCATGATTTCTTCCTCTGAAAACTGATTACGAGATAACCTCGCCGTGATCGTACCGTTACAGAAAACGAGTAACCGGTCGCAAATCCCCAGTAGCTCCTGAAGGTCTGAAGAAATAAAAATGATCGATGTACCATCCTTTGTGAGATTATTGAGTAGTAGATAAATTTCTGACTTTGTTCCCACATCAATGCCTGCTGTAGGTTCGTCGACTATTAAAACCTTTGGTTTAAGGAGGAGCCACCTGGCCAAAATTACTTTTTGTTGATTCCCCCCGCTCAGATTCTTTATTTTTTCGTGGAGATTGGGAGTCTTTATGTTCAACTTATCAATAAAATCCTGTACAAGTGCTAAACGTTTTGCTTCATCGACCTTTTTCCTTGTATTTAAAATTGCACACAGGAGATTATCATGAATATCCATATCCAAAAAAAGACCTAGATCCTTCCTGCTCTCGGGAAGATAATAGATACCTCTTGCAATTGCATCACGGGTACTATCTACTGAAATGCGTGATCCATCCAGGCTAACATCACCACTGGATAATCTATCAACACCAAATAGTGTCCGGGCAACCTCTGTACGGCCAGACCCCACCAATCCGGAAAAACCAAGCACCTCTCCTTCTTTCAAATCAAAGCTCACGTCAGAAAATTGCTTTCCACTTAACTTCCTGACTGACAGTCTCGTTTTCTTTTCAGATCTGTTGACATAGTCGAATACTTTTATATCCCTACCCACCATAAGGCGAATTATCTCATCTATATTCGTCTTATCTATGTCTAGTGTACCTTGATATTTACCATCTTTGAGCACAGTAACACGATCCGCTATTTCAAATAGTTCGGATAATCGGTGTGAAATATAAATAACAGATTTACCCTCGGAAATCATATTCCCGATAATATTGAAAAGCAACCGTGCGTCTTGCTCCGAAATTGTAGCAGTGGGCTCATCCAGAATTAATACATCAGGATTTCTGGACAGGGCTTTTGCTATCTCCACCATTTGCTGTTTTCCAGAGGATAGACGATTCAATTTCTCGCCAGCTTCGATATCTTGCAGTCCTAGTTGGGATAGCAAGCTATTCGTTTGTTGCGCCAGTTTTTTACGATCAATAAGTCCAAATCTGGTAACAGGTTGGTTTCCGGCAAAAATATTGTCTGCAACAGTTAAACCAGGAATTAAACTTTTTTCCTGGTATACGATGCCGATTCCCATCGTTTGCGCTTCCTCAGGACTATGGATCCTTACCTTTTCTCCGTTCAACAGGACCTCACCAAAATCCGGCTGTAAATTACCCGATAAGAGATTCATCAGGGTTGTCTTACCGGCTCCATTCTCTCCACAGATCGCATGCACTTCTCCGAATCGCAAATCGAAATTCACATTATCCAATGCTCTAACACCCGGAAAATATTTGGAGATACCAGATAGCCTCAACCGCAACGATTCTCCAGGAAATTCTTCATCAAACGAGTTCTGCATAAATAATCGATCGCGGTGGAAGATTTAGCGATTTACTCTCCGGACCCGGAACCAGTTTCTGGTGATGGATAAAAAACTCGGGATCAAAATGTGCATCCCCTACTGTAGTTCCATCTAATAAAGCAATGGATTTTATCTTCCTTGAAGAGAAAAAACTATGTGACTCAATACCCAAATTACAGGCCAGCAAGAAAGTCTGGTTAGGATCGGAAAATACAAGGCCTTTCACATCAAGCAACTTCGTCGATTTAGAAAAAATTGCTGTTGACCATTTCATACTTTGATTGCGCAGCACTGTGGCAAGGACATGGTATACCGGAAACAACATACCTCTCTCAGAGGGAAACAAGAGAGGGCTTTGAGGATCATTGTCACCCTGCATCACGCCCTTCCATCCTGTGGTCTCGAAGTAAGTAATCAAATCTGCACCACCACTGCTGAGAGCGACCAGGCTGCTTAGCGTCCAGGCTGCGCCGTAGATCTGCATCTGTCGTATATCAACAGAATCGGGAAGGCTATCACCTTCATCCTGCTCATCGGCCTCTGTCGCATTGGGATTGAAACGAGGCAGGAGTGTGATTGGTGATATAAAGATCTCTTTTCCCTGAAAATACGCATGAGCACTTTGCACAGTATATTCTTGAGCAATGGCGTTTTCGGTAAGGGAGAGATCATCGAAGGCATGCACTTGAGGATTGACAGAAAAGGCTACAAAATCTATTTTATCGATTGATACTCTATTCCGGTTTAGTTCAGTGAAATATGCGGCAGTACCCGCTCCGACTTTCACCTTCCTATTGAGTTTTTTAATTTCTGGTTCGACTAGATCTACGAGGCTATCTGGCGTGCATTTATGGTCGTGATGTAAAATGAGTAGATACAATTCTTTATCCTCAGGTAAAAGCTGCACCAATTTTTTCAACTTTTGCAAATCCGAAGAAGCATCCTTTGAGAAAAAGATGGACGCAAATAATTTTACACGCAAATTTTCTGCGTCTTGAACCCCCCTATTCCAAACAGCCTGCCAATCCTGACCCGCTAAATCCAAATCAAAAGAGTAATGATCGACATTTAAATACTGTAAATATTTTAAATCTGATTCTTGTAGCGTCTCACTGGATGCTGAAATTCCAATAGACGGTTTTTTTAAATTTTCATCTTTGATACCAAAAAAACCGGTATCGTCCACAAATTCTGCGACTTCGATAACTTCGGGAAGTGACAAGGTCACACGTTGCCATACTTTCTCTCCCTTTTGCAACTCAACAGGGAAAGGTTTTGATAAGGGGGTGCAATATGTCTTGTACGAATCGTCGGTCCAATTGCGTTGATCTTCCATTTCAAAAACATCGCCCTCAAAATCCAGCTGGGCTACACCCCTTCCATTTTGTGGCCAACGCATTTGTGTAATATTAAAGAAAGGCTGATGCGGACTAATGAGCTTAGGAAATACTCCTTCTTTCTCCGAGCCATCAGGATCTACAACAATACATGGGTTGCCGGCATTTTCCTCTACCGAATGTAGGATACAAAAACCTGTGCGATTCTTGCGAACAACACCTCCGGATAATCCTTCGATTTCAAAAATGACCTCAGAAGTATTTTTGCCTTGGATTTTCACATTCCAAACAAAGGGGAAATCAGGGCTACTGCAAACCCACTTGTAAGAAATCTCAAAAGAGTCGTCACGCCTGTTCACTACTTCATCTTCCAACTCTCCGGGCATCGTATCCCAATTATGGTCGCGTAGCGCAAAGTAGATCATCCGGAGTACCTCATGACTTCCATTTTTGATATAACGTAGGAATCCACGGTCATACAGCATATGCAATTTGCCTGCTCGTAAATACACTTTACTCGTTATTTTTTGATTAAAATTCCAACAAAATCTTGATCCCGCGGTGGCTGGATATTGAAAATGTTATTGCTCACATCCTCTCCATTTAACGTGGATCCAGATACCGGATCAAACCATCGCAGACTGTACACCGACATGGATTTATTTCTAATCTTTATCCTATTCCCATGGGGAATATAAAACAAAATAGTATCCAGCCGGTCGTCTGCAACAACAGAGACGAAATGATCGAACTGTTTATTACCGGGTTGTTCTACCAGCAGTTCTAAACGCGGTTTCAATATCCACCAGTCAAACTTCTTAATAAAGCTTGCGAGGTATCCAATTTGCAAACTCCCGGGAAAATCGATGCTGGTCTTCCAGGTGCTCGGCCCTCGTCCACCGGGATTGCCGTGATTTTCGATTAATTCACCCTCTCTTTGGATCCAGGGCCATATACCATTAGCACCATAAGTCAGTCCTGAAATGGGCGTAGCAAACAAGCTCCAGTATGACGCATTCCGGACATCTTCTGCCGTAATGACAAAACGAATTTCTTCATAATTGGGCTCAAGATTCATGATGGGTCTTGGTGGAAGTTTGTCCCATGTCTTTGCCATTGGTCCCTTATTCAACCAGTCGACCGTGCCTTGTCTATTGCTGTGACTACTTTGGTAGCCCATAATGTCAAGCCAGTGCTCGTCTTTATATTCCTCTCCGATCCACAATCTACCGTGAGGATGCTGGGCTACTAGCCCTGGAGGTCCTTCGTCAAATACCTCCCTGCCGATCCTCTTCCATCGTTGCTCATACTCTCTCGTATACCTTCCATCTCCGCCAAGGATCCAAATCACTTGATCTCCACCCCACCGTGCCACCATGTATTTAGCGAGCAAAATGGCTTCATTTTCAGGTAAAAAATATCCTGGGCTGAGATGTCGCCCATCACCTACCGGCAATGCCCATAGTAACACCGGAGCGGCAATAAGTCCATGTGCATTTATTCTTTCAATCTTCTTGTCTAATCGCCTGAAAAAAGACGGATTTATCGATATATATCCACTGCCAGAAAAAGCAACATCTCCGAAACGATCTTTTTCGCAGCCTCGCCATTGTGTTGTCACAAACTGAATCACCGAATAATGGTGATTGACTCGGTGATTTAGGTAGTGTTCCCATTCTTCATCGGTAGATTTTAAAGCTCCATTCCAGGCCGTGCAGCCCAGGTAAAAAAATGGTAATCCGTCATCATATGAAATATGATAATCGCCCAAACTGCGTTTAAGAGAACCATGTCGATATATCTCCAAATCACTTGATGTTGGCACACAATTAAATGATCCCCTTTTATCGTGCAGCCCCTTATTTTCCTTATCAGATGAATAGGATTGATAACTCCAATCGCCAGTATGATCTGGTGCGAATCTAACTTTGAAATTACTGCCACCATCCCAGAAACCATTGATTTTTATTTGCCGTCCATCAGGTGAATTAAAGACCACAAAAAAAGAATCCAGATCATAAAGCGGATTATCATAAGATTTCGCGCTTGTAAAATCTATCTGATACTTTGACCAGATCTCCACCTGAGAATAAACATAGTTGGATAGTGAACAGACCGAAAGAAAAACGATCGAACGAAAAGTTACCATTTTACTGAACATTAGGTAATGGCTAAGATCTGTTTTTTTACATTTTCTGGTTCAAAAATCTCCTTCCAGCTGTCCTTGAAAATTAATGGTTTACCAATCTCGATGGCTTTCAATGCAGCATCAGAAAATTTTCCGCCCGGTAATTGACCAAAAAGTAGAGCCAGCTCGATATTTATATGACCCAAGAAAAAATCGTACGCTGCCTGCTTGGGTACTCCGAGCTCCACGACCCTGTCTACTGCTTCTTTCATTACAGAGATCACTGCGGCACCAAAGGTCTCGGAAAGAGTTGGTTCTAAAATTCCCATTTGCTCGATCGTAATTCTATGTGAATCTGTAACAGGAGCATAAATCGTACGCGCTAATTTCTCGCCCTTATCGTATTCACTCTCCAGACCCTGGATCAATGCACAAACAATCACCTGTTTGGCCGCAATGCCGCCGAAGTAATCGAAATGAGCTTGCTGATCGGCTTCCCAGTTGAAAACGCTGGGATGGGAAGGGTGTGAGGTAAAATAGGAAATATCTTCCCTCTTATGGAGATGACCTGCCAAAGGCGCAGCAGGATCGAGTGTCACTCCCATTGCATTGGGTTTCATCATTGGAACCAAATCTTGAGTTACGTGGCCAATGACTACATCCGGCACCGCGAATATCACATAGTCTGCTGAAGGAACAACCTCTTCCGGCTCTGACGCAAAGACACCGCGCTCTTCCATACGTGCAAGACCCTCCTCATTGATCTCCAAATAGGATACCTCGTATTGCGAATTTTTCAAGTTATCCGTGAGCCGACAGCCCATTTTACCACCCGCACCGGCCAACACTACTTTTTCCATTCATTGACTATTTAAAAAAATGAACAATACTCCGAAAAGGTTGCCAATCAATAATGGCTATCCCTGTGATCCTTTCTTTTTCTCGATCATCTGATACAGGCATCACCCCACCTCAGCTAAAGAAAAATCTCACATGCCTGTTCAAATTGTTTGATAGCAACTCCAAAAACTTGGTTATTTTGTAAAATTGGCACTTTCTGGAGTGGACTCAAAATCAAATCTAAAAAATCCACTAAGAAAACGCCTCTTCACGCCGAAATTACTTCCTCTGATCCGTCGCGGAGTCTCACAAAGTAATCATCACGACCATTCTGCCCCCCCTTGAGGGCAATTTCTAAACCATTGTAATCAGCATTATCAGAATGAGCAATACACAGTGGTGCTCCCGGGGCAATAGGCACCATCGTTTCCAAAGCCCGAATCCCCAATGCTCTTGCTACATAACCAGAGGTGTCACCACCGGCAATTGATGTCCTGATCTTACCTGCTCGTGCTAAAATCCGAGCAACGACAGACCCAATGGATTTGACTATTTTCTTTTGGTCTCTATGTGATAAATCATTCATTCGATCATCAGCACTTAGAGCTGTACATAAGATTACTGATTTTCCATCTCCAAGTAAACCAATCACTTCCTCAATCAAAATCTCAGTTGTTGCTTCAAAATCCCGGATTAGCCCGGAGACATCTACTTCGATTCCCAAAAATCCTTTTTTCATCGCATATCTTATTTGTCGTCCCGTAATCAGTGAACAGCTACCTGAAGCCACAAATACCCGGTCAGTCCTGGGATGACTGGGCTTTGTCTGATCTATGGTCAGTTGATTAATGCTTTCCAGATACCTGGCCAGGCCGTAAGAAAATCCAGACGAGCCGACTACAAGTTGTGTCGTACCATTCCATTTTTTCCATATTTGTCCACCGATTGTGATGAGGTCGGCATTAGAGATCGTATCGTAGGAAACAAACCGGATCCCTTCGTCCTCCTTTGATGGGTCCTTGTCACTTTGATCTTTCAGCTGCAGACAATTGATCGACTGTATTTTCCGATTGGTCTGTCTACCCAGGTGCACTCCGATATCGGACTCCTTCATTGGAGTGACCGGATGTACCGACATAACCGGGTGCCGATCCAATCTATATGTCACGTCATCCAGTCTTGCAAATAAATTATTGAATACTACAAACCGATTTAAAAAAGGTGCACCCAAAATCAAGGGAATCTCTTTTGTAGGAAAATATTTAAGTGCAATTTCAGATGCAACACCAATATTCCCCACCTCTGGTGAAGAGTCTAAGGTAGAGCAGATTTTATAATGAAAATAATCGGTGGGAATCGCAGATAAGTGCTTAAAAATCGGATCCAGTTCCTCTTTCATTTCATTTGGTGATAGACTTCTGGCAATTCCTGCTACTCCAAAAGCTCGTAATTTTTTTCCTCCTACCCCAACCTTCAACTTAATATTTTTGACATCGCTGTATGATGGTTTCTCCAGGAAAAGTATTGTGGGAATACCATTGAGGGCAAGAGTCTCCATGACATCTGTAGATCCCGTAAAATCATCGCCATAAAAACACAATAAAATTTCGTTACGCTCTTTCATTTTGCCTTTTTCTCAAAAAATCTCAACGCACTTGCCAACTCCATGTGTGTATCTGCATACTCCTCCAGGGAAACTCCTGTTAGGGCTGCCTCCCAACCCTGTCGTATACTCTTGACACCGGCAGCGATACCATCAGGATGCGATACAATTCCGCCGCCACAGAGATACATCAAATCTGTATTACGAATTGCTTTATAAGTGTCTACGGTCTGGCCAGCCCATTGACCGGAAGAAAGCACCGGCATCGGGCAGGTCAGGTTATGGAATTCGGATTGGCATTCTCCAATTGAACTGATGACTACAGAATCTGACTCGCAAAATTTATTTCGAAGACCGTTTGTATGCATGTGATCCACTCCTGCAAGCCGCCAAAACTTTTGGTATGCTGCGAATGCAATGCCCAGTACGGGAGACCGAGAGTAAATTCCCCACCCACAGCGATGTCCGTGTACTGGTAACTGACTGTGTCTGACCACTTCGCGTACACCAGCTATCCCAACTGCATTTATATTAACCATTATACACGTGCCCCCACTCGCCAGTACGTAGTCGTGCTTCTTCTTCATGCCATCAATATCATCGGTCACGTTAAAAGCATACATCGGCTTTCTGTTTTCCCGACTTGCATACTGGTCAATGACATTCATGATTTTGGTCACCCGCTTGTGAAAGGGACTATGAGGAGAATCACACTGGAGTTCATCATCTTTTAGAAAGTCAAGACCTGCCCGGATCATAATTTTAGTCTGATCTGCTGCTTTTTCCGGAGATAAACCCACACTCGGCTTAATAATTGTCCCAATGATAGGCCGATTATATACCCCTGAGAGATTTCTTGTACCGCCAATGCCAAATTTGGGTCCTTGATATCTCTCAACAAATAGATGTGGAACATGAAAATCCAGTAATTTAAGTCCTGAAAAAGGAGCTAATTCAAATAAATTTCCAGCCAAAGTGGAGAATAGAGCAGTCAGATTGGAACCAATATTTTCGTAAGGCCAGCTTATTGTCACTTCCGCTCTTGTGACAGGAGCATTATGAATTGCCCGGGCTCCGGGAAGTGTAGGTCCCGGAACCTCCCCTAGGGTATTTATCCCTTCAATCTGTGCCGCATGTTTTCTGCGGAGCTCATCTGTCTCTCCGGGTGTTCGTACAAATGTGCCACATGATTGTTCACCTGCTAAAATCATTGCCGCCTCTTCGGGATCGTAAGCGGTTTCAATCAAATAGGTCGCTGTAATTCTTTCGGGATTCATAAATCAAAAATATTCAAGATCTTGAGATTGGATAGACTTTTCAAAACCCATTCCTCTTCCCTCTCAATTGTCCTTTTGATTGAATCCAAGGGAGCTGGCCACAGTTCTAAAATAACTGAGTCGCATTTATTATATTTTCGGGATTCATCAACAAGCCATTTAATTGGCAATTGACCTTCTCCGGCCGGCACTCCTGCAATCTTAAATCCCATCTGATGTTCTTCCCTGACAATAGAATAGTCTTTTAGGTGAATATTTATAGTATATGGTAATAACAGGCCTGCCACCTCTCTAATTCCCTCGCCTTGTCCGTAGGAATTTACAGAGTCCAAACAGATGCCAACGACGTCCCGGTCGGTCTCATCAATGATCTCCTTGAAAATCTGACAGGAAAAGCGGTCGTGGTTTTCGATAGCCAATCGTATTCCCTTCCTTTTTAATTCCGGCGTAAAAGCAGTGAGCAGATCAATCACATCAGATTTTGTGGGTTCAAAATCATAAGAATCAATTACTATCCTGAGCAAGGTAGTCTGAAATATCTCAGCGATGGTGATATACCTCGTTAGTAATTCTTTTCTCAAACCACGCATGCCTAGTTCAATCTCGATATTTCTCGCGTCTGCATAATTCTTTATAAAACGCAATTTATCATCGTCAAAGTTAAATAATGGGATATTATCTCCAATTTGTGCGAGGCCAAGACCCAGTCCGTGTACTTTTTGTAAAAAATCAGTCACAGTCATGGGTATCGGTGGGTCAAAACCAGGCACTCCAATAGACCAGGCGAAAGCATATGTACCAAGACCGAGTTTCAAACTATAACATTTTGTTTAAAAGTGCTGGACACCTGATACCTATGTTTAAAAACTCCAAACCGGAAAAAAGACAATTTTCTAATCATCAATGTGTGTATGAAATAGCTCTATTTTCGGCAGCCGAAATATAAGAGTCGAAGACCAATTGCAAGGTTTTTAAATTATCCTTTCCGGTGGTTTCTGCCGATCCCTGTCCCAGCAGCTGATGAAGGATATTTCGATTGCAGTCAACAATGCTTGCATGGGCAACTGCATAATCCTCCAGTGCCCAACTGTATATAGGTGGTGGAGCGGAATAGGTTACAGTTTGGTTCTGATCTGTATGCCGAATGATGAAATCCTTTTCCAGTGACAGGGAACCCCTCTCCCCTTCAATTAAGATTAAAGTTTGTGGAAAGGCTTCTCTTTCCCAAATGGTGGCGTACGACATCTCAGAATAACAATGCACGCCGCTGTGAACGGTAAACACATTCGCAACATCCTCGCCCTTGATTTTGGGATTGACCCTCGTTATCTGTGCATAGAGCGAGTCAGCTTCCCCCAATAAAAAGCGTGATATATCTAAAATATGAGTGCCGATATCTGTGAGAATAAATCTATCTAAGTCAGCCAAATTTGGTTGGTTATCAAAAACAGGAAATCTACTGCAAAATTTGATGTTGCACTTAAAGGGAGAGCCAATAGTTCCACTAGTTACCAACGATTTTAATTTTCGTATTGGGGTTTGCCATCTAAAATTCTCATGTACAAAAAAAGAAATATCACGCTCCGTACAATACTCCACCATCTCTTTAGCTAACTGATAAGTGGGAGCCATAGGTTTTTGAGAGATGACTGCACATCCATTATCTGCGGCCAGTTTCACGAGTGGGGCATGTGTTTCTTCAGTCGTAATAATATCAATAATATCCGGCGAGGTTTCACTCAGAAGCTGCGATAATGAATCACAAAAATATGCGACCCCAAAAATATTCGCTTGCTTTTGCGCTTTCTCAATCTGCTGATCGCACATCCCTACAATTTCGACCTTGTCGTTGAGTTCATTCCAACCGGCAGTCTGGTAATGTGACCAGAAGCCACATCCGATAATTCCCAATCTCAGTTTTGACATGAAACCAAAATAAGAATAATGATTCACACTGTCTACATATTATTATCTTGGATCTCAGAATTGAATAAGTATGAAAAAATCGGTTTTCACCAGCCTATTCTGTCTCCTTATTGGAGGACTGATTAGTGGTCAGACGGGAAAAGTATTTGATAATCTCTCATTGAGAAGTGAGATACTAGATATGGAGAGGAAGTATGCTATTTATTTACCCCCCGATTATGAACACTCCAATAGAAGCTATCCGGTTCTTTATTTACTGCACGGAGCTGGAGATGATCAGACAGGATGGGTACAATTTGGAGAGATCCTGCACATCGCTGACAAAGCAATTGCCGATGGAACGGCGACACCGATGATTGTTGTGATGCCAGATGCCAATACAGGACGCAGAGGTTATTTCAATAGTTTAGATGGAAGTTTTAGATATGAGGATTTTTTCTTTGAAGAACTAGTCCCTCACGTAGAAAAAAAATATCGCATTAAGGGAGAAAAGCGTTATCGAGCAGTTGCGGGGCTTTCGATGGGTGGCGGAGGCACCTTTATGTATGCATTGCACAGACCTGATTTTTTCTCATCCGCTTGTCCGTTAAGTGCCTATGTGGGTCCGCTGTCACTGGAAGACGCTAAGAGATCGATTGCGCGTCGCAATAATGAAGATATTCCTTCTGATGAAATACTCGAGAAATATTATGAAACCCATAATGCGGTTAATCTGATCAATAAGATGGATCCGGAGGAAGTGAAGAAAGTAAGGTGGTTTATCGATTGCGGGGACGATGATTTTCTTTACGAAGGAAATTCGCTTGTGCACATTGCCATGAAGAAAAAAAATATTCCTCATGAATACAGTGTCCGCGATGGAGCTCATAGCTGGACCTACTGGAGAGAATCTTTACCTGTTGTTTTGAATTTTGTCAGTGATGCCTTTCACCAACATTGATTTTTTTAATTAGGAGAAGGTTATGGAAGTCGAAATCTGAAAGGGAAATAGTCAAATTCTAATTTTCTAAAAATGAGTAAACAGATTTATTTACTGCTATGGTTTGCATTGATACCAATAATTCTGTTTTGCTGCAAAAAAGATGGCGATTCTGAGCCCAGAATTATCAGTGAAACAGGTTGCCAGGATCCACTCAGCAATGATTATGTACTTCCTTTTCCTGTCGGTTCATCCTACTCCCTAATCCAGGGAAGGTGCGGAAGCCGAGATCATGTCCAGAACACGCGTTACGCATATGACTTTCAGATGGATATAGGATCAATAATTACTGCAGCTCAAGATGGATCTGTTCTTTTCGTTGAAGAAGGATATACCGACAACGATCATGAGAGAGGTCATGAAAATGCGGTAATTATCGAACACGAAAACGGCACCTACGGGAGGTATCTTCACCTCACTCATGATGGTGTGCTCGTCGAGGTGGGTGAAGAAGTGCTTCGTGGTGACACTATTGCCTTAAGTGGTTTTTCGGGATTTACACCGGGTCCCAATCTGCACTTTGACGTGATTAATTGTCAGAGTTGCGCAGATCAGGAAACGGTCAGTATTGGTTTCTTTAATTCTGATCCTTTTTGGGATAACCGGTTACAGGTCTATACTGCAATCGATTATTAAAGGTTATTTCCACGTGGAGGGCTAAAGCCTTGTATAAAACCTTTCGGTAGGTCACTTCAGACAAAAAGTGCTGGTGAAACGGAACGCAGCGGCCGGCCTCCCTCTTTTTCAAGACCTAGCTCTGGGCTAAAGCCCTTTTTTTGCTTACGACTCTTTTATACAGGGCTAAAGCCCTGTATAAAACTTGGCTGGTAAACTCCCGTAAAGCAATCATACCTGCCACTTCGCAACGCTTTAGGGTGGCGAAAAAGCCGATCCCCACCTATGAGCTTTAACCCCGAACTCCGGGCTAAAGCCCTTTTTGTTATTACTACTCTTTTATACAGGACTAAAACCCTGTATAAAACTTGGCTGGTAAACTCCCATAAAGCAATCATACCTGCCTCTTCGCCACGCTTTAGGGTGGCGAAAAGCTTTCTGACACACCAGCGGGTTTATCCCTGAATGCTGTGCTGGGAATTGTCCAAAACCAGTAGGCCTCCTTTATACTGGGCTTTAGCCCTTTATAAAACCGCTGTAAACTCGGGATAAGGTGCATCCCAGGTAATACCTCCTTATTTTCGCCACCCTTCAGGGTGGCGAAAAAGCCGATCGTCTCTCTTGGGCTTTAGCCCCAGACAACTGCCGGATATATCATCTGTCTCAAATCGATATATTTTTTTTAATTTAGGTTAAAACCCTCCTCATATGTCCTTCGTGAAAGTCTGGATCCATGCTGTGTGGACAACAAAAAAAAGGAAGCCTTTATTGACCCAGCAAAATCGGCAAAAAATATTTCTACACATCCATGAAAATGCATTAAGAAAGGGGTTATTTATCGACATCGTAAATGGATATAGTGACCATGTCCATTGTCTATTTAGACTAAAAAGTGACCAAACCATCATGAAATGTCTTCAATTACTCAAGGGAGAATCTTCATTTTGGGTTAATAAAAATAAAATACTTCCACACAAGTTGGTTTGGCAAAAAGAATATTATGCAATCAGTGTCAGTGAGTCTATTGTTCCCAGGGTCAGGGCCTATATTGCCAGACAGGAGGAACATCACAAAAAAGTAACTTGGGCTGAAGAGTTTGACGAATTTAGTACGAAATATGGCTTTCAAGTTTTCAAGGATGAAAGCGAATGAAAAGGTTGATCGTCTCCTATGAGCTTTAACCCCGATCACTGGGCTAAAGCCCTTTACGTAATTACTACTCTTTTATACAGGGCTAAAGCCCTGTATAAAAACTTTCGGTAGGTCATTCAGACAAAAAATACTGGTGAAAACGGAACGTAGTGGCTGGCCTCCCTCTTTTTCAAAACCTAACTCCGGGCTAAAGCCCTTTTGCTTACTACTCTTTTATTCAGGGCTAAAACCCTGTATAAAAACTTGGCTGGTAAACTCCCATAAAGCAATCATACCTGCCTCTTCGCGATGCTTTAGGTGGCGAAAAAGCCGATGGCCACCTATGAGCTTTTGCCCCGATCACTGGGCTAAAGCCCTTTACGTAATTACTACTCTTTTATTCAGGGCTAAAGCCCTGTATAAAACTTTCGGTAGGTCATTCAGGCAAAAAATACTGGTGAAAACGGAACGTAGTGGCTGGCCTCCCTCTTTTTCAAAACCTAACTCCGGGCTAAAGCCCTCTTTGTTATTACTACTCTTTTATACAGGGCTAAAACCCTGTATAAAACTTGGCTGGTAAACTCCCATAAAGCAATCATACCTGCCTCTTCGCGATGCTTTAGGTGGCGAAAAAGCCGATCGCCCCAATCACTGGGCTAAAGGCCTTTGTTATCACTCCCCTTTATTCAAGGGCTAAAGCCCTGTATAAAAACTTGGCTGGTAAACTCCCATAAAGCAATCATACCTGCCTCTTCGCGATGCTTTAGGTGGCGAAAAAGCCGATCGTCTCCTTTGGGCTTTAACCCCGAACTCCGGGCTAAAGCCCTTTTTGTTATTACTACTCTTTTATTCAGGGCTAAAACCCGGTATAAAACTTGGCTGGTAAATTCATACGGCAAATCCTACATGCCGCCTGTCGCCATCTTTTCGCCACCCTTTAGCGTGGCGAAAAAGCCGATCGTCTCCTTTGGGCTTTAGCCCCGAACTCCGGGCTAAAGCCCTTTACGTAATACTACTCTTTTATTCAGGGCTAAAACCCGGTATAAAAACTTGGTTGGTAAACTCCCATAAAGCAATCATACCTGCCACTTCGCAACGCTTTAGAGTGGCGAAAAAGGTTATCCTGATGAAAGCTTTCTGCTCTTCATCCTCCATCGGAATTTGGGAAAACCTTGTAATAATGGCTTCCGGGAGGGAGGTCCACTTCTAATCCAGAAATTAATTTATCGCCCGCCACTGTTTTGCCATCAGTAGCGGTCGAGATCACTCTGTAAAAAGAATCCCGCTCCACGACATACCATTCAGGAAACTGGTTTATTCTAGGCCAATCCAAGGGAAGATTTAGTATCTCCCTATGTCTTGCTTTATCAAAAATGATCTTTCCCCGCCAGGGTTTTTCAACAGTAATTGTGATCCACAACGTGTCTTCCCGCATTTCCCCACCGATCTGCAGGTCTTCTCTCCAGGGAAAAACTGTTACACCTTTACTTTTCCAAAGGCAGTACATGATTGTAGTGCGTGCAAAGTTTCCATCACCATGCCATCCTTCAATCACACCATCACCCTGCTGTTTGCCCCACATGACTTGTGTCTCGCTATCCAGCCATGATGCCACGCTGCTAATAGATTCGCGATTAAATAAATTTAATGCACCCTCGATTGCATCAGCATATCCATCAGAAGATTGCCCCTCCCATTCGAAATTGCGATAATTCGCATTCAAAGTCCGCAAGGCTTTAATAGTAGCATCCAAATAGCGATCAACACTGTCCAGTAAAAAGACTGTATAAAAGCCATTTAAATTGTAGCCAAAATTATCGGCTACACGATTATTAATAATCTTTCCTGTCTGCGGATCTACGACATCAAAAAATAATCCATCATCATTTCTACCAACTTCCAATATTCTATCCAGCATCGTATGTATCAAAGGCTGATATTCATGTTTTTTGGCGGAATTTTTAAAGTGCATAGTCGCATATAACTCACATAATCCGGATACGATTTCGCAACCATGATCTCGCAGCCGCAGAGACTTACTATGGAGGGTGGGATGTCGATCTCCAAGGAGATAATAGTCGCCCAAGCGAGTTGCCCATTCCAGGTATTCACCTTTTCCGGTCATCCAATAAAGGCGCGAAAGTACCTGAAGCATCTCACCGTTGACTTCCACATTTGTTGAAGGAATATTCCCATATGAAGTCTTCACCGACGCATTTTCCCAAATGTCATCCAGGATGGCCAGCATTCTGTCAGACCACGGACTTTCTCCGAGCCACTCCGTCAGTGGTAAGAGTCCATCTTTGACGTATTCAGAAGCTCCAAAAATGATATTACTGAGATCCGCCTCTTCAGATGCAAAACCACCTTTGACAAAATCGTAGGTGTCAGGCAAATTACCAATTCTGGAAGTGAGCTTAATTTCGTTATTAAGCATATCCATCATTCGACCATTAAAGAGAGTGCTGTCCGTCAGTGCCGCGGTGAGAACCATAAACGGATAATTATCTGCGGCTGCATCTTTGGCATTCCATATCGTACTATCTCTATCCAGATTACGTGGGATAAGTGTCGATAAGGGATCTGCATGATTCAACCATCCTTGCACGAAGCTCTCACATCGGCGTATGCCCTCATTAAATAAAATACTGTTCTTCTTCGCCCTCATCCACTGATCCTTGTCCACTTTACTAGAACCTGAAAATTGGTCATTGCTGCCGGCACAGCTCATCATGAAAAACAGTAGGCTGATATAAGTTATTTTACAGGAAGGAGAACTTCTTACCACAATAATCGGTGTATAAAAAAAGGAGTCAACAAGTGCCGACTCCGATTTAAAATATTTTTCAAACCTCAAAATTTGCGAGGATTACAGTTTTAATATTTTTCTTGAACTGATTTTTCCGGAAGAATCTTTCACTGACAAAACATAAATGCCTGCTGGTACTTCGGGAATATTAAAGACTGTATTGCTATTATTAACTCTTTGTTGTCGGATAGCATTCCCATGTAAATCAAAGATTTGAACCAGGCTGAGCTCAGCCTTATCTAAATTCTGAATAAACAACTCGTTGCGAACCGGATTTGGAAAATACAATATATTATCCCGTGTAAAGAAATCCTCTTTTACAGCAGTTCCCAGGACTGACAAATCAGCTCCGAGTTTTTGGCCCTGATCTCCGGCAGTAAAAGACGTAGCCGCTTCAGAATAAGAGAAATCATGAAAAATAGTATATCGGTCGATTCCCTGACCTCCTGCTCCAGAATAAACCTCATCGGCTGTCAAATCTGAAAAATCCCATGGTCCTGCTGATACAGTCGTATCATAAGCAGCCTCAATAAAAGCTGTAGCTACTTCCGGAGGGTTAGAGAACTCCAATACCTCACTGATATTTGTTGTCGAGGCGGGACTTGCATTTAGTGCTTCCGAAATATTGGGACCAAAGAAAGCATTATTTACAGAATAAATAGTGTCTCCCGTATTGTTGCTAACCGCAGGTAGAGCAGCATCCCAGGCCGGGTCTACAAAGAAATTATTATAACTGATATCGATCACTTCGTTGCCAGTCAATGTATCAATGGTCACAGCCCAACGCTGCTCACCGGCCCATCCGTGAAATACGGGATTTCCGAACACATTGTTTGTAAACTTCAGTTCATCAGCGGGGCTAAATGTCAATCCCCACTGTCCAGATCCGAAAAATGTATTTTGATCAAAAAACGCATGATGCAGATATCCACTTCCGGAGTGTCTGTATATACGTGAAGTCGTCGCATAGATGACACAATTTTTTACAGACAATGTATCAATCGGATGTCCTCGATTATCCAGAAAACGACCGTTATTAGGATTTGTGGGAGCTCCCATTCTATTTATCAAACTGTTACTCACAAAAATCCGAATACTATCCGCATTCAAACGAAATCCAGATTGGCCTGACTCATCCAATATGCAATCATCAACTACGACTTTTGAGTAGTCGCCACTGACTCTTATCAATCTATCAACCAACCCACTCAATATGTCCCGACCAGCAATATGAACACCCTGCAAGGTCAGATGCCCCCCTGAGTTTGTTCTGAACATCTGACTGAGGCCATTACCACCATCATCGACATTTGATATGAGGATGGGCCTCGCTCCGTCTCCGTCTTCGGCCTTGATTCTCAAATGAAAATCACCGACTGCAATCAACTGATTGACCACATAAGGGGCTCCACGACGCAATACATACACTCGATCCGGATCGTTGCGTTCTCCGGTTGCAGTAGTATCTCCAAGAATAGTTTGATCCAAAACTCCAACATCAGTTGGTTCTACAATCATTTCGTGTTCATCTTGAGCGTGCAGACCTACAGCCATCACAGCTAAGGCAATAAGTGTCACTACTTTTTTCATATGATTACTAAGATTTATTTTAAGAGGTCAAGATAGTAAAATTTGTATTACCTAAATTTGAATATGATGCCCAGATCAGCGGTCATCCCGTAAAATTCCTCATTGCGTAAACGTTCTGCAATGCCGAGGAAGGAACGCTCAGGAGTATTGGTCACGTTGTTGAGATTTAGGATGGCAGTCCATTTGCCCGTTTTATCTAATTTTTGCTTCAGTGCAATGTCAAAGCGGTAGAAAGCCTCATCGAAAAAATCTTCTTCCGGAATGGTTCCGACACCAGAATCGGCACTCCCAATTCCGGGACTTCCCGGAGAAAGCGCATCTCCCTGATAAACCATTGATACTCTCCCCGAGAAGCCTCCCTTCTCATAGCCCAGGTTGACATTCGCCAGGACATTAGCCTGACCTACCACATTTCCTTCCCTCAATGTATCGATAACGATTGTTTCGAAAAAAGTGGGCGGACCAACATAAGCTGTCTCGACTGAGAATAACGGATAAAATGTTTTGCTATTGGACAATGTCAGATTAGCACCAAAGATTATTCGCTTTAAAAAGCTACTCAAAGAGGTTAGATTGGTTTGAAAATCAAATTCGACTCCTTTGACGCTGGAGACCCCTTGTATATTTCTTGGTTCGGTGACACTCCAGCCATTATATTGGCTTTCCCTGTCTACTACGACAAAACTGGAAATAAAATCTATATTCTTAAACTCTTTGTAAAAACCACCAATCGTAAATAAACCATACTTATTATAAAAAGACGCAAATACATCATAATTCCAGGCAGTGGTGTGCAACAACTGTGGATTTCCATATTGTAATTCCGTGGAGGCCTCATTGATATACTCCCAGGGAACGATGTTAAAAAAATTAGGCCTTGCCAGTGTTTTTGTAACGGCTAGCCGGAGATCCATCCATTCTGCGACTCTATATTTAGAATTAAACATCGGTAAAAGCTCACCATATTTTCTTCCATCGGTTTTACTCCTCACAGAAGCTGCGATGTCATCATCAGGATCCGCACTTCCGGTCACGATAAAGCTTGTATATTCCTGCTCCGTCTCCTCATAGCGCACTCCGCCTCTCAAATCTAAGCGACTGCCAATATTTAATTCTGACATTAAATATGCGGCGCCTACCTGCTCACCACCATTATAGTCTCCAGAATTAATAAACAAGTCCTGCTCATAGTCTCCGGAATAGGTGTCTCGAAAGCGTTGTATTTTATCGATGTCCAAATGTCCAGCATATCTGATCTCATCGCCCAACTGATAATTTGTCCCAAATAAAGCATTGTATTTCGCGATATCGACACCTTCTACTGACGTGGAATGGGATTCCCTTATTGATGGTGTGCCCGGAAGAAAATCATAGGCCCCACCGTAGAAATCATCATTGGTATAATCACCTAAAAAATTAGCCATGAGAATTTGTGATCCACTATTGCTAATAAACTGATTGGGATCGTCATCAGCCGGGCTTTGACTCCTCAGATAAGGGCTTATTCTCACTCCTTCCCGGTCTCTAGCCCTGTCTATGCTTCTGTATTTGGCACCTGTCTTAATATATCCCCCAATTTTGGGTGAAACCTTAAAAGGATATTTAAAATCCAATTTGGCCGTCAAATGATCTTCGTCGATTTTAGTAGAATTGAACAACGAATTGTAGAAAATAGTCCGGTCTAAGTCATGACCAAAAGCTGCCTGAATGGCACTAAAATCCTGATCGTTTTTCAACGTACTCGTGATGGCAGCCAGCTCCCGAAATCGTCCGGTGAGTTCGTGTGGAATTTTTTGTCTGGACTGTGACACGGAAGATCTCCACTCGATCTCAAGTGGTCCCAACAAATGGGATCCCGACAGGCTATTGGACAACAGAGTTATATTTCGCATCCGTTGCCTCACGTCAAACTCCTGGTAATTGTCTGAAATCCGGTACCTTCTTCTGTACCGCAATTCATCCCGGTCAGTCACTCCCAGGCTCGAATTCAATAATATTTTGTGATCTTCATTTATGTCCCAATCAAGGGTGAGGCTACCCCCATAGCGATGGCGGGTTTCTAGTTTGTCTGCAAGGCTATGACTATTCACCGATAAGATTGGATTATCACTGGCATCTACACCTTCGTATACGTAATCAGAGATTCTGGATTCGTTGCTTCTGTTGGCCTTTTGAAAGTTCCCCGTTGCGATCAATCCCAATTTATTACTAAGAAAACGATTACTCACGCTGAGACTGCCCCTGATTTGTCCAAAGTCTTTTTTCAAATCATTATAGCCCGGCAACAGCCTACCCTGAAATCTCCAGCCTTCCTCTGCCTTTGCCACCGTAAAATTTACTGCCCCTCCGATTGCATCTCCATCCATATCGGGTGTTATGGCTTTAAACAATTCTATACCAGCGAGCATATCCGGAGAAATCATGCTGAGATCCACAGATCGATCTGATTCTTCGGTGGAGGGTAAGCGCTCGCCATTGACCATAATCGAATTGAATCTGGGTGATATACCACGGATGCTAATACGCTGCCCTTCTCCTGCGTCTCTATAAACTGAAACTCCTGCCAGTCTTCCCACGGCTTCTGCTGCATTTTGATCGGGTAGTTCCTGCAATTTCTCCTTTGATATAACATTGACGATTGTATTGGAATTTATCTGTTGATTTATCGCTGCCCTTTGACCCGTCGCCTGGCCCCTCACGACAATCTCATCTATCGTAACTCCACCCTCCGACAAGGTGACATCCTGCACTTTTTCTTCTTTCGACTCAAAAATGGTGGATATCACCTGACTTTCATATCCCAGATAACTGTACGTGATTTCATAAGTACCTTCAGGAATATTGGGAATTCTGTATTGACCATCGAGGTCTGTGGTCGATCCCAGCGCCAGATCGTCGATATAAACGGTTGCAAAGGCAAGGGGCGAATTTTTCTGAGATCCATCAAATACTGTCCCAGTTAATGTGGAGGTTTGTCCATAGGCAAAGACTGGTAATAGAATCCCTGTTGTCAAAATAATTAGTCGCAGCATCACAAAATATTTACCTTTATCACAAGCCGTAAATTTAAGCATAAGCCGGTTAACATGCATCTTGGGAATACACTATTAAAAAATATTGTCAAGTATCTCATCTCTACAGCCTTTCTTGCAGCATCCGCCCAACTCAGCCCTGCACAAAATGAACACTTTGACCAATATGATTTATATCGGGAAACATCCATCAAAGACAGGCGATTTAAGCATCGACATATTGAACCACTGATTGAAAGACTACCTTCTGATCTCTTTGAGGTTTCTGTTGCCGGAAAATCAATCGAAGGTCGAGAGATTTATCTCATAAAGGTAGGAAATGGTCCAAGCAAGGTGCTATTATGGTCGCAGATGCATGGCAATGAGCCTACTGCAACCATGGCCTTTTTTGATCTTTTTAATTTTTTTGAGAAAAACAAGAATGAGCTCAAAGAAAAATTACTTGAAGACCTGACACTGTATTTTATTCCGATGCTTAATCCAGATGGCGCTGAAAAGTTTAAACGACGTAATGCTCTGGATATTGATTTAAACCGGGACGCACTGAGATTACAAAGTCCTGAAGCAAAAATACTCAAGAGTCTAAGGGACGATCTCAATCCCGAATGGGGATTTAATCTACATGATCAAAACCGATATACTGCTGCAGGCAAGACACAGAATTCCGCCAGCATTTCTTTTTTGGCACCGGCCTTTAATGAAGAAAAAGAATGGAATGATGTGAGGACCCGAGCAATGAAATTAATTTGTGTAATGAACAATGTGATTCAAAACTATCTCCCAAACAAGGTTGGTAGATATTCTGATGAATTCGAACCAAGAGCCTTTGGAGACAATATCCAGAAATGGGGTACCAGTACCATCTTGATCGAAACCGGAGCTTTACAAGGTGACTTGGAAAAACAGTTTTTGCGAAGGGTAAATTTCGTTGCACTTCTTTCCGCTTTTGAGAGCATTGCAGATGGTTCCTATAAAAAATATACGCTTAGAGATTATACGAGAATTCCTTTCAATAAAGGCGTATTGCACGATTTGATAATACGCAATGCGACAATCCCCCTATACAAGAAAGAATATCTTTTTGACATTGGGATCAGAATTTCCGAACAGCAGAATGAAACAGCATCTGGTTTCTATCCATCGGGATATATTTCTGATTTGGGAGATCTCCATAATTATTATGCCTATCAGGAGTTTGATGCGACGGGCCTCAAGATTCGATTTGAAAAAATATATGACAGGAAATTTAATGACTTTGAAGAATTGCAAGAAATTGACTTAAATGCACTCATTCATGAAGGCTTTACAACATTTCAGGTGGAAGGCGGTCTAAAAGAGGAATTGCAATCTGCAATCCCAATTCGGATTGTAGATACAGAAATGATGCCGGAGGCCGATGAGGTTAAGATGGGAAGTAATCCAACGTTGACATTTTGGCAGTATGGAAAGCTTATAAAAATACTAAACAACGGACATTTATACGATGTCAATAATATTTTGGATTTTTCCAAATTGAAATTAAATTGAGAATTACTTATAGGCTTATTTAAGATGACCGATATAAAAATTACGATTGGAAAAACGACTTTTGAGGCTGTTGTTTATGCTACACCGACCGGAAAGTCCATCTTGGATTGTCTGCCGTTTGACTCCTCAACAAATACCTGGGGAGATGAAATCTATTTTCATACTCCTGCCGTTGCCCATCTTGAAGCGGATTCGAGAGAAGTCGTTGAGGTAGGAGATTTGGCCTACTGGCCGACCATGCCGGCATTTTGCATTTTCTTTGGTCCAACTCCTGTAAGTAGAGGCAGTGAGCCAAGAGCCGCTAGTGAAGTAAATGTTTTTGGCAGGTTAAAAGAAGTTGATCTTGATCTATTGCGATCGATAGACAGTGGAGAGGATGTCAAAATCTCGATGTAAGTGGAGAAATATAGATATGGTCGGCGAAAATAAATTAGTTGTAGTCGGCGAGTCCTAGTCGGCAAAGATAACATGCTCGGTGAATATAAATTCGCCTTGTCTCGTACTGTTTGACAGATGTTCCATGATCCATCATTCCAATCCCTTGCCGGTAGCTGCCCACCATATCGCTCCAAAGAGTTGGTCGAGAAAAATGGGATCACTAAATGTTTCCGGCAAGTGTCCAAGCCCGGTGTAGTAAGCCCTTCCACCATCGTAGTTATGGTACCAGGCAATCGGATGAAAATCTCCCATACCGGGGTTTATTTTATTGTCTCTTTTTGTTTCTGCATTGTAGGACTTTTCATCAACTGACATCACATATGTTAACCCTTCAATTTCCTCAGGGCCATATTGATACCATTCATCCGTCCAAATTCTCTTTGCAGGTGTAGTTGCCATTCCCGGAAAGTCGGCTTTCTCGACCTCTAAGACTGCCGTCTGAATTGTGGGATGTACCACAAACATTCTTCCAACCAACTTCCTGTACCAGGGCCAGTCATATTCCGTATCTGCAGCCGCATGATGCCGACATAACCTTTGCCAGACCGGATGAAGTTCTCCATGGCCTTTTGTTGATCTTCATTTAAAATATTTAAAGTCGTATTCAGGAATATGATCACATCGTATTTTTCCAAACTTTCGTCCGTGAAAAGCTCTTCCCGTTCATTCCAATCAACGTTAAAATGATTCTTTTTTCCAAGGTTCTCTATCGCAGTAACCCCCTCGCGAATCGACTCATGATGCCATCCATCAGTTTTCGTGAATAAAAAAGCATTGAATTGTTGACCAATGACAATCTCTAAGGGAAATAATAAGATCAATAAAAAAACAAGGTACTTCATTTTTTCAATTATTAATTTAGCTGAAAAATCTAATCTTTATTTCAGAAATCTAGTAGTATCTACCGATCATTGGATGATCTACTATTGCTCTTTTCAATTTGAGAAAATCAACTTCCCCTTGATGCGACCACACCTTTTCACCCTTCGGATCCACGAGCAGAGTGTAGGGAAGAGCACCATTCCAGTCCGGGTCCACAGCTTCAATGAGTGCGTATTTATCTTCATTTGAGAATAAATAGTTTTTTACAGCACTTTCTTTTTCTTTTAAGAACCTAAGTGCCTTTTCATGTTGATCGGGCTTATCTGCCGATATCGAGATAAATTCAAAATCTCGAGCACCATACATTCTTTGCAAGACAACAAACTCCGGATATTCTATTATGCAAGGTCCACACCAGGTAGCCCACACATTAATCAATCTAAGTTTGTTTCCATCGCTATTTTTTACAACAGCCTTTATTTTTTCAACATTAGCATTTTCAAGGGTGACTTCCTTTTCTGCCCACTCCTTGTTTATCTTTATCTTGTATTGAGTTTTCCACCCCCATTTCGTGGAACAACCAAACACCTTTGTAGAGGGGGTTGAGACTTTTGTGCCAGATAATGTTTCATCAATTGCCATCCGGAGATCTTCAGCATTCCCGGTTCCAGGTTTTTCATTACTATCCAGACGACCCTGGTAGGTCAGCAATCTATTTTTATCAAAAACAAATGCATGCGGCGTAGCAACGGGACCATATTGGAGTGAAGCAGTCTCTGTGTCTCCATCATATAAATACGGAAAATTGTATTTTAAATGCTCTGCCCTCAATACCATACTGCTGTAATCATCATCTAAGTCTGAGTATCCCAATTCTTCGTAAAGCAATCCCAGAGGACTATTAGGAGAAATCACGATACATTGTACACCCTTGTTTTTATAGTCATTCTGAAGGTCTATCATCCGCTGCTCATAGGCCTGAGCAGTGGGACAATGATTACAAGAAAATATCACAACCAATACATCAGCCTCCTCGTATTCCGAAAGGGTGTGAAACTTCCCATCGACACCTGGTAAATTGAAATCAGGTGCCTTCTCTCCCAATCCCAGTATAGGGACCTCTCGCTCAGAGACTAATTGAGGTTTCGCAATAAATCCCTCAGCAACTTGTCCAACGGGATCTTCACCGCCCGCCTCTCCGGAGCCTGCTGGTGATGACTGACAACCCCATCCAAGGACAAAAAGTATCAATACTAAAAAGTTGTGAACACGCATAATCTCTTCGCCAGTTTAGATAAACAGCCTACAAAATATGTCGTTTAAATCGATCTGCCAAAAAGCACACTGGCTAAGATACATTTGTAGACCAGGGATATTGCTTATGTTAAAATTTTTTAACATACGCCAAATCAGCCAGAATTGTCTTATATTAATGCCGCTAATATTAAATTATGAAACAGGTTTTACTCATTATAGCATGCTCAGTTTTGATCTTCTCCTCGTGCACAGAAGAATTGATCAAAGAAGAGTCCATCAATTTTATCTCTTACTCCGATGAGGAATACGAAGAGTTGTCAGAGTTACTCGATCTTCCCCGCTACTTTGACAGGTATGCAGGAGGTACTACACTTTCTTCGGCAAGTAAGGCGACCTTGGGAAGGGTTTTATTTTACGATAAATCATTGTCTGAAGACAACTCGGTTTCATGTGCTTCCTGCCACAAGCAGGAATTGGCTTTTTCTGATAACAAAGCACAAAGTGACGGCATCTTCGGAAGGAAAACAGACCGTAATTCTTTGGCATTAGGTGTTTTTTCATCTTTTGCGGACGAGTACGGTTCGAATGGAAATCCCGGAGCAACAGGATTATTCTGGGATACCCGTGCCATAGACGTGCATAGCCAGCTCGTCGAAACCATTGCCAATGAAAAGGAAATGGGATTGACAATGAATGAGCTTCTCAGTAAAGTCCGGGGAAAGCGTCATTACGAAATTCTCTTTGAAAAAGCATTTGACACCAAAAAAATTGAGGACCATATGGTGCTTTCGGCACTGGAGAATTTTATGCAGGCCATGACCGTTGATAACTCGAAATTCGACCGTTTCCAGCACAGTATACGCAGTGGAAATATTCAGTCGAGTGGGGCAACACTGTCACTGACTGAATCGAGAGGAAGGTCATTGTTTGCCAAACACTGCCAGGCGTGTCATGGTCGTCAGATAAATCTTATCACCGGACCTGTAAATCATCTAAGGACCATGGCCAATAACGGACTTGATGCAGCCACGACAGATATGGGAAGAGCAAAGGTGACACATCTGGAGAGGGATGAGGCCGTTTTTAAGGTTCCGTCATTACGTAATGTAGCCCTTACAGGCCCATATATGCACGATGGAAGATTTGGCACCCTGGAAGAAGTAATCGACTTTTACAGCAAAGGAATCCAACCACATTTCAATTTAGATGAGAATCTCCGAGATAGAGATGGAAATCCATTGAAACTAGATTTCAGTCCAGAGGATAAGAAGGCGGTTGTGGCCTTCTTAAAAACACTTACAGATGTGAGCGAAATAAACAAGGAGAAATTTTCTGATCCCTGGCTGAAATAGATTTTTTCCCACCTGAAGAGGACGAGATCTGGATTTAACGGCAACTCTCTGGCTCAATTAGAAATTGGGGTTTGCTTTAGTATACCTCATTTGATGATCCTTATAGTTACCAATACTAAGCTTGAAAAGATTCATAATCAAGATTTATATCGATATTTAGGCTCTAAGCCTTTATATTAAATGAAGAAATCTCTTTTTTACTTGTGGATATGCCTCTACCTTTTTTCTGCCTGTGGTCCTTCAGGAACCAACGGTAAGACCAACAGTGGTGACGAAGAGCCCGATACGGTCAAAACCGTTTGGAACCTACCTGCCGATTTTGAGCTGGAAGAATTATTTGTACCTAGCAAACATGATCTCGGTACTTGGGTCGCCCTTGCCGAAGGCCCGAATAAAACCATATATGCCTCTGATCAGCACGGAAGCATTTATCATTTTCAAATTCCCGATGTCGGTGACACCTTAGAAGTGACGGATGTAGACAGTATTAATTTGGATATCAAAAAGGCTCATGGACTCATGTGGGCATTTAATAGTCTCTACGTAGCTGTAAATACGGAATGGACCGATTCCACCGAAGTTGGGAGTGGCATTTACCGGTTGTATGATCGAGATAACGACGGCGATCTTGATGACTATGAAATGCTGATGAAATTGGAAGGCCATGGCGAGCACGGTCCACATAGTTTTATACTTGGCCCGGCGGGTAAGGATATATATTTTATTGCCGGCAATCACACTCTTGTTCCGGAAGAACTGGCAGCGAACAGTAGAATTCCCAACCGCTGGGGCGAGGACAACCTCCTTCCTCCATATTTGGATGCGCGTGGGCATGCCAACGAAATAAAGGCTCCTGGGGGTTGGATAATGAGAATGGATCCCGAGATGAATGAGATGGAGCTGATATCTGTGGGGTTCCGGAATGCATTTGATTTCGGATTTAATGCGGAAGGTGAATTGTTTGCCTTTGATGCCGATATGGAATGGGATTTTGGGATGCCCTGGTATCGTCCTATTAGGATTTGTCACGTCACAAGTGGGAGCGAATTTGGTTGGCGCACAGGATCCGGAAAATGGCCTACCTATTACCCGGATGCATTGCCATCGGTTGTAGATCTGGGCCAGGGTTCGCCTACTGCGGTACTGATGGGTAGAGAACTAAACTTTCCCAATCATTACAAAACCGGATTATTTGCTGCAGACTGGAGTTTTGGTACGTTATATTATGTTGACTTAAAGGAATCGGGCTCGACGTACACAGGCACCAAGGAGGAATTTCTATCGGGGGTACCCCTTCCTCTCACCGATGTCATTGCTGGGTCTGATGGCCACATGTATTTTGCCGTAGGAGGCCGGAGGCTTAAATCTTATTTTTATCGCCTGAGGTACACAGGTGATGAGGAGACCAAAACAGCGAACCAAAGCCAAGCAACGAATCCCTTGCGAGGTTTGAGGCATGATCTCGAATCATTGCATTCTGGTCCTGTGTCAGGTGGGGTTGAGAAGGCCTGGAAAAACTTAGATCATAGAGACCAGTTTGTGCGATATGCGGCGAGAATAGGACTGGAACACCAAGCCCTCGACGGGTGGGTGGACCGTGCACTGGATGAAAGAAATCCCGGTAAAAAAATAACTGCACTCATTGCGCTCGCAAGAATGGGATCGGAGGAACACAAAAGCAGGTTAATCCGTGCGCTGACGTCCATCTCATGGAATCAGCTTACCCGCCAGAATAAGCTCGATTTATTGAGGTGTTATGAGCTGACTTTATGTAGGATGGGAATTGTGGGAGCAGCAGAAAGTATACAGCTGATAAGGCATATCCGGCAGATTTTTCCTTCATCGGATAATGAGATAAACCGTGAAGCGGCAGAGATCTTAATTTATCTGCGAGATGAAAAGACAACCGAAGATGCAGTGGACCTCATGCTGCGACACACAAAAGAAAACACGATGGCAGACGTCGCCATGCTGGAAGATGATGTAAGTAGCAGGCACGAAGATTATGGAAAAGTTGTCAAAGAAGTAGTGGCTAATCGACCTCCTGCCGAAGCAATCTTTTACGCAGTACTCCTGAGCAGAGCGGAGACAGGCTGGACTAAGGACTTGCGCGAAAAATATTTTAACTGGTTTTTTGATGTCCTCAGTGCAAAAGGCGGGATGAGTTTTAAAGCTTTCATGGAAAACATAAGGTTGGGGGCCATGAGCAACGTGCATCCCGATGATCAGGAATTCTATCAGGAAATTTCGGGTGTTTATTCGCCGACGGCCGAATTGGCAAATCTTCCCAAACCTGAAGGTCCCGGCAACATTTACAACATGCATGCCATCGGAAGAATATTGAGGCAAAGAGTAAACAATAATAATTATGAAGGATCTTATGAAGATGGCAAGCGAGTCTTTGAGGCCGCTCTTTGCAGTTCATGTCACCGAATGAATGGCGAGGGAGGCAGCAGTGGTCCTGACTTAACTCAAATAAATACTCGATTTGAAAAGCGCGATATTTTGGAAGCCATTTTTAGCCCCAATGATGCTATTTCTGATCAATATGCATTTACATTATTTACGCTCAAAGACGGACAAAAAAAAGCGGGTCGAATTTTTTCGGAGAATGACGAAAAAGTGGTGATCATGCCCAATCCCTACACGAGTACAATTAAGGAGGAAATCTATCAGGCAGAAATATCCGAAAGCGGACTTTCTCCAATTTCTCCAATGCCTCCGGGATTATTAAATCC
Organism: Saprospiraceae bacterium; assembly: GCA_965222645.1. Taxonomy (GTDB): domain Bacteria; phylum Bacteroidota; class Bacteroidia; order Chitinophagales; family Saprospiraceae; genus JABDMH01. The sequence goes on from OZ244968.1 coordinate 1,004,895, forward strand.
ACTCAATGAGCAGGAAATTGCCGATTTATTTGTTTATCTCTATGCCGGTGGTGACAAGGAATATTTCTATTACGGAGGTGAAAAAGGCCTGGAGGAAGAAGCGGATTAGTGATTTCTCGCAGAGCACACAGAGTCGCAAAGAATTGGAGGGATTCCCAAGCCCGGAGCAAAGCGCAGGGATTGGCGTGCATGGAAAGTGGGAAAGTGGTATAGTGGGGAAGTAGTGTAGTGGGAAAGTGGAGGGGGAGGGATTCCCAAGCCCGGAGCAAAGCGCAGGGATTGGCAAGCCTGGAAAGTGGGAAAGTGGTATAGTGGGGAAGTAGTGTAGTGGGAAAGTGGAGGGGGAGGGATTCCCAAGCCCGGAGCAAAGCGCAGGGATTGGCAAGCCTGGAAAGTGGGCAAAGTGGTATAGTGGGGAAGTAGTATAGTGGGGAAGTGGAGGGGGAGGGATTCCCAAGCCCGGAGCAAAGCGCAGGGATTGGCAAGCCTGGAAAGTGGGCAAAGTGGTATAGTGGGGAAGTAGTATAGTGGGGAAGTGGTGTAGTAGTAAAGTAGGCGGGTGGGACTCCCAAGCCCGGAGCAAAGCGCAGGGATTGGCAAGCATGGAAAGTGGGAAAGTGGTATAGTGGGGAAGTAGTGTAGTGGGGAAGTAGTTGAGCAGGAAAGTGGAGGGGAGGGATTCCCAAGCCCGGAGCAAGGCGCAGGGATTGGCAAGCCTGGAAAGTGGGAAAGTGGTATAGTGGGGAAGTAGTGTAGTGGGAAAGTGGTATAGTGGGGAAGTAGTGTAGAGGCGAAGTAGTTGAGCAGGAAAGTGGAGGGGAGGGATTCCCAAGCCCGGAAGGAGAATTTTAAAACATCTGGATCGTGTTGAGGGAAATTATATCATCGATAGTGAGCATCCTTCGGGGATTTGGTCTTATCCCGAGGTTGGGTTTGTTCCGTTATTTCGTCTTGCCCGGTTTAATTTCGGTTGGTGTACTTATGGGTTTGTTCTGGGGTTTATGGAAAGTTTCAAGGCCTCTCAGCGAAAAAATCATTTCCTGGCTTCCATTTGCGTCAGATATCTCATGGGCCGGTGATGCATCTACATGGATCAGCCGGGTTTTATTTATTTTGTTGGGTCTCGTCGTGTTTAAATATATTTTACTCATCGTCGTGGCACCTTTTATGAGTACGCTTTCGGAGCAAGTGGAGCGTCATTTAACCGGCCAGGAAGTAAAAAAAGCACCCTTGATCGATGTGCGCAGGTGGGCAGCAGAAATGTGGCGAGGTGTACGGCTTGCTGTGAGAAATCTTTTACGTGAATTATTTTTTGTTTTCCTTCTCACGATGGTGAGCTGGATGGGACCCGTGGCATTTATTACTGCGATCCTAATATTTCTAGTGCAGGCCTACTATGCCGGTTTTGGCAATATTGATTACCTGCTGGAGCGTCATTTAAACGTAAAGGAATCTGTGCAGTTTGTCAGGCAACACAAAGGTTTGGCTATTGGCAATGGCATTGTATTTATCCTTTTAGTATCCACCCTAATCGGTGCTTTTTTTGCCCCGGCGGTTTGTACTATTGGGGCAACGCTGTCAGGATGGCCACATTTGGATAAGAAGAGTCATGACAGGTCCACAATAGAAAGTAAATGAAAAGTAATGATAAATGGAAGAAAAGTGAGGGCCAGAAGCAAAATCACTTTGAAGGAAGTTGATCAGATCGCATTTCAATTCTATTAATAATATTGCAGAATCCATGTCTTGTAGTTTGTCAGAACTGGGCCAGGATCATTGGCTTCAGTTTTTATGGCATCAGCCACTGTCATCCTAATGGAGATTCCAATACATAAATCATATTTCATTTTGCTCGATGAAATCGGATTCAAATGAATGCTAAAGCTTAATCCGGTGGCAGGGGGGACTGTTTTCGGATTCAATGTGACTCTGATAAGTCAGAAAAGATCAGCGCAAGGACCATCTATTCACAATTCATATGCAAACACGACATTGTCATCACTCATCAAATAAAGTTTATCAAAAGCTACAACCATTTCGGATACAGGAAGGTATTCCTCTTCGATTCCTCGAAGCTCTATAGTATGTACATATTTGCCATCAATAGTGCTGTAAATATCTACTAATTGACCAACCACATCTTCATGATAAATCCTAGTCAAAACGTACAACGAATCCTCATAAATTCCAGCATCAAAAAAATGAGATTCATCGTGTTCCACAGGCATAGTCCCTCCGTCAGAACTCTGTAAAATGATCTCGGGAACATTATACCTGAATCCATTTGACCATACTATCTTTCCTGCATTTAGACTAAACTTAAAAAACTGATCGCTATAAAAACATAAGTAATAGAAGTCAAAACCATCATAACTATCTCCACTCCTTTTAGCCACAAGCTGTCCATCATAGATCCAGGAAGAATTTCTCTTATCCGGAAACAATGTGATAGAAAGTGGCTTCTCTATCAGGCCTTCATTCTCAATATTTACAAGATAGAAATCTATATTTCCATCAGTCAGGTTAGATCCCTTCGTAAGTAGGATTTCTGGGCTGCAAATTACTCCCCGGTCCATAATAAAAGAAGAAAATTTAAAAGAAAACTCAATGGATAAATCCCGTGAACAAGCACGGACAGTTTGGCTTTCCTTATTTAGGACATAAAGTACACTGTCAAACAAATAAAAATCCCTAATCACGTCAGTTTCGCAAGGTCCCGAGCCCCGCCTGCCAAAGTGTTCTTGTTGCAAACTGTCAAGATCATACAGATCGACGCTACCGGTGCTAAAATTACGAACGAGGAGTTGTCCTTCATTCTTCATCCTAAAATCAACGTAATGCTCATCTGGTGGCAACCGATAGATGTGAATTGGGTCAATAAAACGTGCAATCTTTTGTGAATACTTTTGACCATAGTAGTCTATTTCTTCCCTTTCTATACCGCAATTAACAACAAGAACACAAAGAAAAAAAACACAAATCGCTGGTAAACTCGACTTCATCAAAACCGCATGATTATGATGCTAAATCGCTATCTTCGAACAGTCTTTCCCTCACCCTTGTATCCGGTAACTTCCATAACATTCCCATCCTTATCCGTGCTTTTATAAGTAAAACAAATCATGTCATCACCATCTGGGCATGATACATGACCGGCCTTGACAATATTATGTGGTAAAAATAACAATAAAAGTCCAATAAGAACAGCAATTAAATTCAGTCCGATTTTTTTAATAAGTTGTTTCATATTTATGGGTCAATTTTAATACTCAGAATTAACATTTCCAATATGTGCCTTTGCAACGATAAGTCTGAGAGCCAAATTAACATCGATCCGCGTGTCGTTCTTATTGAATAATCGGGTATTGGATAGATGTTTCACCATTTTACAGTGTCCCCCCTACGTTCACTTGCTCTTGCAAAATTGCACCTTAGGAACATTTATCGCTCAATCTTACCCCTACCCTTCCCCTTGTACACGGTAATGACTGTAGTGGTGCCATCTGGTTTTGTCGTAGTTTCAGTGTAACATGTCATAGTGTCACCACTAGGACAAGTAATCGTCTGAGCAAATAATTTCACTGATCCAATCAAAATAAAACACAGAAGTAAGCTATTGATAATCAAAGTCCTTTTCATAATTAAAAGATAAAGACTAACACCTACTCTATCCCCAGCTTTTCGGCAATCGCTGATAATGCACAAGTTCAAATTTTTCAATTTTTGGCATCGATCATTTTCTGCATCTACATTACAATTGCAAACCTCAACATATTTTCGTATTTTATCAAGACCTTTTTGGGACACTTAGGGACTTATTTTGAGCTATATATCTTTCTTATTAAAATGTTACACTCTTATTTACCGGTTTGTGACCGCTTTTGCTTGGTCCTCTGATAAGTTCTTCACAAGAGAATTCTAACTACAGAGTAAGGTTCAGATCATTTGGCAAAGGCAACTTTTCCAAACTGAAAAGCTCTGCTTCTAAAGGCTTCAAGACTACCATATACCCCCTCTCCCAAGAGATGCAAAGTAGATTCGAAGCTAATACCAAATCTAATTCATAGGAATCGACAAAAACTCCTTCTCTTATCCGATTAACAAAGTCTTTTCCCTGAAATTGCATCAGAACATTTACACTGGTACCGTTGCAAAATAAATCTAAATACTTGTTTCTTATCAGAAATCTTCTACCCTGACCCAAATCCATATTGCGATCCAAATTCACGACGGAGCTATCATACGAAAACTCATTGAGGTCATTTATCGCACTACCCATTTCCAATATGCCTTTTAACCTCTCGTTAGTATAGATTGCTGCTTGAGATTCGAACGCATTTATCGCAACAATGTCACTTCCAACACTTTCTAATAGAAAAAAATGAGGAGATCCAACAAAAACCTTCCCGCAAAGGCTATCACCTAGAAATACTGGCACAGTCCCCCTCAACCTACCTTTTCTGTCAAATCTAGCATGATAAAAATTCTCCTTGGCGCAGAAAACCCTTTCCGACATGGTGTTAACGTCATTCCGAACTATGGAAATCCATCGAGCACCATTCACTTCCGGGCCCAGGCCACCATCTATAATATGATATCCAGACGGTATTTCTAATTTGGTCGACCTTACAAATTTTTCGTCCTTGAATTCAAGCAATTCACCGGAGCTCATCGCGACATGTAAGGAGCCATCCTTTGTAAGTGCAAAATCGTGGACAACCTGACCTCTCTGTTCTTCTTGAAGATCATACCAGTCCTCTGCACCAGAATCTAGCCGAACTACTCTAAATCGAAAGGTCATTCTCCTTGTCGTCTCATCGACGACCCTGAGTTTGTAAACGATATAATTTCCCAATATTTTGATATCACCATAAAAGGGAGGCCAAGCAGAATTCCAGAAGACCGTATCCACAGTTCCAAAGCTACAAATGTCTAAATAGCTGACCTTTTCATCCTTTGATCCATCACATAGCAGGAATAAAAATATGGGGAGACAAAGTAAAAATGTATAAATTCGACCAAGCATACCTTATAAATTACTGCGTGTTGAGGTACGCTAAATAAGGGAATCTTTGAACCACCCAGCAATCATTTTCCTTTACAAATTCCCTCACTGAGACCTCTCTGCTCCCCAAAGTTATAATTGTCTCAACATTGTTTACTAACCATATATTGGGGTGCACTGACGCCAATGGGTCAAGGAGACCCATCTGCACCTTGTCGAGAAAAATTATTAGCGGGATCTTCTCCCTACCATGCTTAGAAATTAAAAGGTCTAATCCCTGTATACATGTAGGGCACGATGAAGTATTTACGACTACAATTTTAAGATACTTTTGCAGATTAATTCCCACTTTATTCTCCAATGCATTTAATTCGGCTTGACCATTGCAAAGATATGATTCACAAGATAGGAATAAGCTACTTAAAAGAATCGAAGTGAAAAAGCATTTTCTCAAAAACAAGTTTATCTTCATCAAAATCTGAGTTGTACACATTACTCCTGGAAATGTAAAAATAGCCCTCGTAGGTAAACGATCTGTAAATATCGTATGTTTTGGCAGGAAGGTTGACATACCCAACGACTTTAAACTCCTGATCCATTATTTGAATTCCTATTTCGCTAGTTAGGTGGTTTGCATTTTCATCCAAATCTTTACCAAAGTCCTCGGGCTTGAGAAAAATTCGGTAATACACATTATTAATCTTATCATAGTGAATATTATAATACCCTCCCAGCCTTGTGCTCCTTATATCACTACTCTCTGACTGGGTTCCGGATTGATCCAGGTTAGGAGACCATCCACCCCCCGAAGGTGTGACCCATCTAGACTGCTCCGTTACCGCATTAACTACCTGGATTTTGTCTAAGCCAGGCCATGTGACGACTAACAAATCAGCAGACCGATTATAGGTGGTAGATGGCACTGTCATTACGTCTGGGACATTCTTACCGCCGTATTCCCTGGGGTAGTGCACAGGTAACTTTCTAAAGTAGTCCGTATTGGGAGAATACTTATAATTAAAACCAAAATCTTGAATTGAGTTAGGATCTTTATTGGCATCAAACAACTGAAAGCAAGTAAAGATATAGTCGCCCTTGCTGGTCATATCGGCAATGGTAGAATTTGAAGATGTCACATTAAAGACCAATGATGCAGTCTCACCAATCAAATCGATCGGACTATCATCGATTAAATTTCCAAGTGTGTCGAGTACTATTGATTTTATAGGTAGGAATGCTGCAATCACGAGAAAACGGTCACCTCCAATAGGACATATTCCGCCAATTCTAGATATTCCCAATGAGGGTTCTCGAGTCACTTCGATCCTGCGCTTTAGACGACCACTTTCTCGATCGTAAAAATCGATGCTGCCAAGTTGAAAATTAGAAATAATAAAAGAACCTGTGTCAAGATCTTCGTATATCTTCACACAATTATCTTCAAAAGGTGTGAATTTATCTAAATGGAGTACTTTGAAAGTAGACGTATATTCTAGTTTTGGAGAAAAAGTTTGGTGGAGATCCTGATCCGTACATCTTAGACTAAAGATTAGGACACCCACCAACCATGCATTTTTGTAAATGACACGGATCAACAAAATCATGCCTATTGGCAAGGATTGCAATCGCTGCATCCCAGATCAACTGTTTCAAAACATTCCTGGCCACTACCATAGCAAGCACCACTACTATGGTACTTTGCTTCGATCTGTAATTTGCAGCATTCAACACCAAGTCTAGGATTTGTGACACACACAATCGTATCGCCCCTTAGAGTAAAAGCTGCCAGAAAAAATACTGCAAAAAACAGGGATAATATGAATGTCTTTTTTGATTTTAGATGTCTAGACATTTGCTTAAGAATTATTTAACTAACACCTACTCTATTTCAGCTTTTCGGCAATCGCTGATAATGCACAAGTTCAAATTTTTCAATTTTTGGCATCGATCATTTTCTGCATCTACATTACAATTGCAAACCTCAACATATTTTCGTAAATTGCCAAGACCTTTTTTGGGACACTTTGGGACACTTTGGGACACTTAAAAAGAAATGCAAACCGGGCCAAATAGTTCTAAAAGAACTTTTTTAATAAGCAGATGGTCCCTAGATCAGCCAGAGATTCTCACCTGCATCGAAAAACCCTTCTGCTCTTATCCTCCTATTTTATTAACTTTATTAGAATAGAGTTGCTCCCATTGCCATATGAATAAATTTTTGTCCCATATACAAAACCAGGCGTTTGGAATACTGATTTTCTTTACACTTCTCAGTGTGATCGGCATCTCCCTGATTCCCAGGCTGGCCATCCAGTATTTACCTCAGTACAAAGAACCCGGATTTTCCGTAAAAGTGATGTGGCCCGGGGCACCTCCCCATATTGTAGAGCGGCAGGTGATCTCTATACTGGAGGCTTCCTTTGCGCTGGTGCCCCACATAAGTGGTATTTACTCTGAGTCTGAATTTAATGGTGGCACCTTGACCCTGGATCTGGACCGGGACACCAACCTGGATTTTTTGAGGTATGAGATTGCCACAAAAATAAGACAAGTGTATCCAGCATTTCCGGAGGGTGTACAATATCCTGAGATTCTCACTCTGGATCCGGACAGGGAAATCCAGGACCGGCCCATACTCACCTATTCCCTGGGGGGCAATGACGATGTAAGCACCATCTACCGCTATGCCCTGGAGTCATTGAGCCCGTCTCTAGCGCTCACCGATGGTATACAAAAAATATCGGTGCACGGCGGTCAGCAACAAGAGTGGATTATCACCTACAAGCAAGATCTCCTCGAGCATCTTAATCTGGAGAAAGGCGACATCCTCAACGCCATCCGAAACGCCCTCGAGAGCAGAGAAGGCGGTATCACTAAAATCGGCAATGAACAATATACCGTACGGATCCAAAATTACGAGCAGCGCCCGGAGCAAATCGACTGGGAAAAAATACCCCTGCAGTCTTTGAGCGGACGCCTACTTTTGCTCAGCGACGTGGCATCCATACAAAAACAGGATCAGGTACCCCATAATTATTACCGCATCAACGGACAAAACAGTGTAAGGATCCTCGTTTATCCCGAAGATCTGATCAATCACCTTAATCTAGCCAATAAGATCCAGAAAGTAATCGGTGAAATGGCTGCTGCTCTCCCCGATTCCTACCACCTCTATCTCGAAGACGATGCCACAGAATATCTGAGACAGGAACTCAATAAAATCAAACAACGCACCCTGCTCAGCCTTGGTATTCTCATGGTGCTTTTGTTGCTGGCCTATTTTAACGCACGGTATTTTTTTGTGATCACTCTGTCCCTGTTGGTCAATTTATTTCTGGCATCTATTTTCTATTACACATTCCGAGTACAATTGCACCTATACGCACTGGCAGGCATCACCGTATCGTTTGGGATCATTATCGACAATGCCATTGTAATGAGCCATCACCTGTACCGCCAGAAAAATCTCTGGGTTTTTCCGGCCCTGGCAGCCTCTACCCTTACTACATTGGCATCACTGACCGTGATCTTTTTTCTACCACCCCAATGGCAGGCTAGCCTGACCGATTTTGCAAAGGTACTAGCCATAAATCTCACAGTGTCACTCGTTGTAGCACTGGTCTTTATTCCAGCACTGCTCACCAAAGTAAATCTCAATTTAAAAACCTCCGGGTATAACCGCGTCATTGACAGATTGTTTCATACCTACGAAAAAACGCTTAAAATCCTTTTAAAATACAGGGTCTTGGTGATTGGGGCCATTATCTTACTTTTTGGCACGCCGATTTTTCTCCTTCCCAACAAGATCAATGATTGGAATCTCTACAACAATACCCTGGGTAACGAATGGTATGTAGAGCATGTAAAGCCATTGGTAAATAAGGCCTTTGGTGGTACGCTGCGATTATTTGCCTGGTATGTATACGAAGGATCATCCTTTAGGGAGCCAGAAGAGACGGTGCTCTACGTGCGGGCGACCATGCCTCCGGGCAGCACTGTGGCTCAGATGAATGATTTATTTATTCAGGTTGAAAATTATTTGCGCCAGTTTCCGGTAGAAATTAAAAAATATGTGAGTAATATTTTCAGTGGTGATTATGGACACATGAGTATATATTTTAATCCCGGATACGATATCTCCTTTCCCTTTATTCTAAAAAACCGGCTGATCAGTTTTTCGACCAATACCGGCGGTGTCTCCTGGAGTGTCTATGGTGTGGGGAGGGGCTTTAGTACTTCCAGTGGCAGCAGTCCTCCACGGTTTTCTGTGGCCATGTACGGATACAACGAGGACGAGCTAAAATGGCAATCCCAAAATCTGGCTGACCTCTTGCTGAAGCATCCTCGCATACAAGAGGTAAATACCAATGCCAATATTAATTGGTACGAGCGTGATAAATACGCCTTTCAGATGCAATTGGATGACCGAAAAATGGTCGAACAAAAAATAAGGTTGCGGGACATAAGCAGGACCTTGACCCATTACAATCAGGCGGCAAGGCCCGATTTTTATTTGGCTGGAACACATGCCATACGACTGGTGAGCGACCAGCAGCACGACAATGATCTATGGTCGTGGCAGCACCGGGAGCATCCCAGTGATTCGGGCCGCTTTCAATTTTCTAGTATCGGCCAAATAGAAAAGAAAAAAATGGCACAGGCCATCCACAAAGAAAATCAGCAGTACATCCGGCTGCTGGAGTTTGAGTACACGGGATCCCACCGTTTTGGAAGTAAATATCTGGATGAATGCCTGGAGCAAATGGATAAGATCATGCCCGTGGGATACTCTGCAGAGCGCAAGACCTACTCATTTTGGGGAAAAGAGAAAAGAAAACAATACAGCTTAATCTTGCTGGTGATCGGCCTGATCTTTTTTATCTCCACCATCCATTTTGAGTCGTTTAGACAGGCGCTTGCGGTCATCGCCCTGATCCCCATCTCCTTTATCGGTATTTTTTTAATTTTTTATTGGTTTGACGGTTCATTTGATCAGGGGGGGTATACCTCATTTCTATTGCTCAGTGGGCTGGTCGTAAACAGCTTGATCCTGATCATCAATGACTACAACCACTTTAGGAAATCAAACATAGCGCAGGATCAAATCTCAGCATATTTACTGGCATTCAGGCATAAATTTTTTCCCATCCTGCTTACCATTTTATCGACTACGCTGGGCATGATCCCTTTTTTGATGCATGGCCGTCAGGAGGTATTTTGGCATGCACTGGCTTTGGGTACGATTGGAGGTTTGATGTTCTCCATATTGGTCCTGCTGTTTGTGATCCCTGTTTTTTTGCTGCCTAGGAAAATCATTTTTGCAAACTAATCTCGGTTTCAATCCCGGAATAGACATCCTGGCACCAATACTACTCTGAGAACGTAATACTTATTTAGTTCTCCCGATTATATGACAATTTCATGACGAGGATCTTATCCAGGAATGAAAAAATCCAATATACTTTATACTGAGGCAGTTCTATGTTCAAGGGAACCTCCGGTCATAACTAAACAATGACCTATTTCTATCTTAGGTGCATGGTTGTAGTACTTGCTACCCTTAGTTTAAGGTCTGCAAGAAATGTCTTTTTCTTTTATTTTGGAAGGTACATTGCAAAGCGTAGAGAATATCCTTACTATTTGGACTCGCTTCCTTCCATCTAACTCAAAACTCAAATAGATGGATTGGATCAAATTCATCCTTGATGCATTTTAACTTGAAGCAACAAAGGTTTTGTTGTATTTAAAATAGAAAATAGATTTTCATAAAACTCCGAGTCTAAAATCTGCAATTCATCTTTGTACTCCAATAAGAAATCCTTCGTCAATATCTCCGGGTCAATGTAAAAGAAGAAGACATTATTTTCAGATGAACTCAGGCCAACCGCATTGAATGATATAATTCGCTCAAGAGGATTCTTAAAACTTGATCTTGAAAAAGTATAGTTCTTTCCAGAATTACGGTTGTAGATTCCAGTTCTGATGTTGCCCTCATTTCCTACCGAATAAACTAAATAATCATTGCTAACCAAAAATCCACTTCTCAAGAAACGAAATTTAGTGAATTCCCTGAAATTATCAAGTATAGACTTAAAATCGTGTCTGAATCTCTGAGGTACAGATAGTGACCGAAAATCAAAGATAAAAGATGGAAACATTGTACTGCCCTCGTAGGAAAATATTGTGTCGGTCAATCCATTATTTATATAGGCGTGTGTACTAGAACCGCAAATCCCACCAGCAAAACTAATCATGGCATTCATCCTGGTGTGATCAAATGGAAAGAACCTACCGATGATCTCGTGATTGCCCGATGTCACCCAAACATTATATGCCTGTATGTCAGGAGAATAATTTGTATAGTAAAGAAAGGAATTCTTAAGACATGTAAACGATGAGGCATAGAAATCCAGAGAAATCAAACCCTTATACTCACCATTGATAGAGTATTCATATACTTTCTGCCTATTCCTGGACAACAACATAAGGGTACTATCCGCAGCTCGAAACTCGACATCTGAAAAGTCCCCGTGTTGATCTGGTGTATTTGTTCCGACGCCCATGAAACCGATAAAAGAACCCCTGAAGTCATATTTTGTTACAGTTCTCGTTGTCTTGTCATATACAAAATATTGAGAATCGATTTTGATAACTTTCTCTACATCATAGAGGATTTTCTCCTCTGTTTCTTCAAGCACAAGACTGCTTTGTATCTTGATAATTTCAGAAATGTCTTCAAAGTCTTGTGACAGAGGAGTGATAGTGCTGGACCTACTAGCAGTACTTTCTATTACCTTATCTTGAGGTAGTGAACACGAAAAAAACAAAGTCAGAAGTATTAGTTCGAGCCTGACTTTGCTTTCTCCGTATACCCTGGATCTTTTAACAACCAGGATTAAACTTATACGAGCAATTAAAGTTCTGGAGGACATGGGGGACAACCATTCGCAATGCATGATCCTAAACTGGAAGGTTCACAACTGTTACCTGCGGAATTATAATTACCTTCGTCGTCTGTACATAAAATGATGTTTGGAGTGTAGCTCTGACTCTGATTACCTGCTTGCAAATCCAATGGACTATAATATATCATCGACATTATTACAAAGCAGGTGGCAATACTACCAAAATAAACCTTTTGTAATCTCATAATAAAAAGTTTCAATCCTCACCTACTCTATCCCAGCTTTTCGGTAATCGCTGATAATACGAAAGTTCAAATCATGCTAAGGCCTTAACTACATTTTCTGCATCTGCATTACACTTCAAAAGTCAATCAAATTTCGTAATTTGTCAAGACCTTTTTTGGGACACTTTGGGACACTTTGGGACACTTTGGGACACTTTGGGACACTTTGGGACACTTTGGAACACTTTTAGCAAGTTGAAGTTGGCCGCTGTGTTCATACATCTGTGGGCGAAATTTAGGTCTTTTCTTTCCAAATGGCTTCATTTTATGACTATAATTTGATCTGACATCTACTGCATGTGACATACGCAGCGATGAATCAAGCACAAAAATTGAATTGCTAACCGGAAAGGAGATAAAAAACCTTTTTTCATTAAAGTCAAAGGCAAAGGAAGGAATATATGGATAGGGGGCATCTCCCCAGTATTTATCGATATAACATTCTGGAAAAGGTAGGATAGCTCTAGACATGTCAGGTTTTTTCGAATCAAAAACGAAGATAGAATTTTGCGATTTCATGTTCTTAGAAAAATCCACTATTAGAGAGCACAAAAAAAGATCATTATATCCTAAAAGGGGGTTATATGTTGAATTAAAAAAATGATAACCTAACATCGAATCCAGTGAAAACAGGGGTCTAGTCTCATCTTGTTCTAGCAGTAATACTTTATCTAAAAAATTATGGAAATACATAAATGAAGAGTCAGACCTGGCCACGCCATCGAAATTCGTAGCGGACACCACTGCCTCTGGCCCAATTGACTCTATCTTCTGCTTCATTTTAAGCTTCCCGGTGCTCAATGAGAATATATAAAGGTTGTAGTTTGATTTTATTGTAGTTTCCAAGTGATTCAAATTAACGAAAAAACCATTCACCTCGGAAACATTAAAGTCGAAATCGGTTTACCAGGAATAAAGAAGGTCTAATTGACAAGACATTCTCTGATTTCAGATAAGCAGGTAATAAAACTTCGTCCTGACAGGATATTATCGAAATCAATAAAATAAGATAAAAAGAGAATTGTTCAGTGTTTTTCAAACTCATTATTATTATAGAGCAATAGCATAATTATGTGGCCCCACATGTTAAAAGCAGGACCACATTTCTTCCCCTAAACGGAAGTAAAGAATGATTCATTCAATCTGTTCCATTACACTTTAATGACCCAAGAGAATTTGTACAAGCATCTCCCTCGGTACCTATACAGACGTGACATCTCCCCTCATTAGGTCCGCTAGCACTTACTGTGCATGTACCACAAGCGGCAGGCTCATGCGCCAAAGTCGTCGTTAGGAATCCCACTGTCATTAAGAACCCCATTACAACAAATAACTTCTTCATCATGATCATATTTAAAACCACACCTACTCTATTCCAGCTTTTCGGTAATCGCTGACAATGCACAAGTTCAAATTTCTATTTTTGGCGCCGATCATTTTCTGCATCTGCATTACAATTGCAAACCTCAACATATTTTCGTAATTTGTCAAGACCTTTTTTGGGCCACTTTGGGACACTTCACTTTGCCTTTTTTTTTGCTTCATTTGCTGTTGCATTTAATTTACTTATTAGGTTTTTCTCAGAAATTTCTGCTGTTTCAGGCACCCAAATTACTTGGTAACCAAAATCGCGCAATATTTGTTCTTGCCTTCCCGGTGTCAATATTCCCCTTCCCAGGTCATATCCATAGGCCTTCATGCGCCTGCTTAAAGTTCTTTTATGCAGATGAAGTATTTCGGCTAATTCATACCGATACCTGGAAACGTATTCGAGTCTTATCTCAATGAGCTTCTTCTTTGACATAGTGGTAATTGTGGTACTTTGCAGCACTTGTGTTGTAAAATCAGTCGTAGATTGCAGTAGAAGGAAGTATAGGAGAGCGTGATGCCTGGTAAAAAAGATGATTCGGAACTATCGAGCATGGTGATCATACTTCAAACGTCGGGTAATCAGATACCCTACGGTTTAAAAACATGAGTGTGGTCTGGATATCAACGATAATCATCACCATCGTATCCTATCCAAATATGTAAAAAAAATGTGGAAAAAGCAATAAGTGATATTATTTGAGGCAATATAGCTCCTCCCCTGCCTGCTTTGTATCCCGAAGCTAGTGAAATGCCTTGTAATCCATGATGGTTATTGTCAGTTGATAAGCAAAGCACCAAACTCCAATAGTCTGAAACTTGAATCCTAGTTTCCAGATAAATCAACATCCTGCACAAAATCATACATGCAAAGGCGCCTGATCTGATAATACCGCTCAAGGATATCCAATAATGCATTATAATAATTTATTGTGGCTTGTTCGCGCTCACTGCCTGATACCGAGATATCGGTATGGGAGGCAGTCCCTGATAAAAACTGTCTGCGCACAATTTCTAAAATCTCCTCTGCTGACTCGAGCGCACTTTCCTGAATATCCAGATTTTGTTTTAGCAACTCAAATTCCGTGACGAGCTCTATAGCCAGTCTGGATAATTCCAATTGCTCTTTTTCCTGCCTGTATTGCTCTTGCTCGATCCGTGCCTGTGCCATTTTTTCTCGCAGATCATATCGCCGCCAACCGGTAATGGGCATGCGTATAGTGGCGGAGAAAATTTCCCGGTCTAGAAGAGGATTTAGTAAAGTGCGAAACTGCTCCGAAGAGCGATTGAGACCGAGTGATGCCCTAAGATTAAACTCAATATCTTTGTCCTTGCTGGCTCTATCCAGATCAGCCCGGTGCTCAGCCATCCTACTTTCCTGAGCCGATGTAACAAAGCGATTTTTTACGGCTAGCTGCACAACATCATCTATAGGAATGGTGAGGTCATCGAATGCTTCTGGTGATGTTAAGATGAGTTTATGTACACGATCCTGACCTACATAATCAAGAAGGGCGCGTTGTGTTTTCGTCCATTGCAGATCGGCAATTAATTTATCCCTTAAATGATTTCTTTGGTCGAGCTCCAGTCTCAAAATCTCAGTAAGTGTAGTACTTCCTATCTCAAACAATCGGTCTTTTATACCTTTTAAAGTATCGGTCTCCATCAGTTTTCTCTCAGCTAGTAGTGACTGCTGTTGGGCCATATAGCAGGCGCGAAATAATACAATTGCTTCCAGAATAATATCCTCCCGGGTCCGGGCATACCGCTCCTTAAATTCAGCGTAGAGCAGCCCCAATCTTTCCTTTTGCCATTTTAATTCATTAAACTGAAAGAGAGGTTGGGTATAATCGATCGAAAAAGGATTTATGAAATAGGTTTTTTTCCGATCAAATTGATCCGTAGCAAAAATATCCAGCCGCTCTAGATTGGATGTGAGAGATAAAATGCCTCCGGTTTTTTCTATCTGATAAGTGAGATCCAGACCAATACCATTGTACATCGTAGAGCGGTTCACAAAAGCATCAGATCCATCCGGGAGCGGTCGTGCTTCAATTGACCGGTTGAGATTTGGGGCAGTGGTGCTAAAGAATAGTTGGGGTCGGAAGGTCAACCTTGCACTTTCAAACGCCATCTCCTGCTCACTGGCTTCAGACAGAGCGATCTTTAGATCAATTGCTCTATCAATTGCCATAGTAAGCACCTCTTTTAGGTTTAGTCTCAGCGTATCCTGACTGATGCCTTGCTGACAAAAGAAGTGATAGAAGATTAGGAAAATAAATAGATTTTTCATTTTTCAAGTCTCTAGCAATTCAATGGTTTATAGTCAATCATCCTCATTTATTGCAACTTAAATTGTGAAATAAGTCATCAAACTAAATTTCGAAATTATTACCGCAATGAAATTCTGGCTGTTTTAATTAGTACTACCTAAACATTTGATACTTTATTTATCTTCTATTTAGCAAAAACTATTTTTCTATTCCGATACTTAGTAGTGAATACACCACAGGCACGAAGTACAAACTGGCAAGCGTGCCCAAACTCAAGCCAAACATTACTGCAACCGCAAGAGGGCGCTGCAGCTCTGCACCCAGACCCGTCGCAAATAAGATCGGTATCAGTGCTAAAATCGTAGTAAGCGAAGTCATGATGATGGGGCGTAAACGCCTCTCTCCTCCAGTGTGTATGGCTTCCACGATCGTAGATGATTTGCGGGCACGGTTTATCATATCGATCTTTAAAATTGCGTCATTGACCACAATCCCCATGGTCACAATCATACCTATTATAGCAATTATATTTACGCTCTCACCGAGGAGGTATAGACCAGTCACGCTACCGGCCAGACTTACCGGCACTGTCAGCATTACCACCAGGGGTTGCCAGAGAGACTCAAACTGAGCAGCCAGAATTAAAAACAGCAAAAAGAGGGATACGAGCATTATGAGTGACAATTCCTTAATTATTTTTCTATTTTCAAAATACTGACCACTAAAGCTCACTAAATGCCTGCCGGTAAGGCTCACCGCCTCTTTTATGTCCTGAACCAGAACATCGCTATACGAATCAAACGAAAAATTAAGGCTTTCTCCTCCTTTACCTGCTGTAATCGTCTTTGGTGCTTGCGTTTTATTTATCTGCACAAATGATTGAACAGGTAGAGTTTTCCCTTTTCTGTTACGCACGGTAGCTTTTGCTAGCAGGTCGTACATCGATCGCTGATCGCTGCCCAATACCACTGGCACGTATTGATCGGTAGTACGCATTTTAATCACTTCGTAAGCATTAAGAAGTGTTTTGATCTTCTCGTATACTCGTAGGTGGTCTACTTCATAGAGTTGAGTTTGATCGAGTTTTACCCGTATCAGATATTCCTGCTGTTGAGCAGGGGGATCCAAAATGATATTCTTTCTCTTAAGATGAGCGGCAACCAGGTTAATATCATTCATGGCCGGCATAATGTTCTCCTGATTGCTACTTATTTGTGCAACCAGGGCTGACTGTTTCGATGAAAAGATTTTATCAAAAAGATTTTCGAGCGGGGCTATTCTTATGACAGCATTTACATAGTCTCTTCTCACGAACTGCTCTATTGCCTGTGCCAGATCACCTACATTTTTATTCTCAATCAGAAATAAGATCATTGACGCTTCCTGAATGCTTTGTTCTTCGTCTTGTAAAAGAAATTGTTTTTCTCCAACTAATGCATTGCTCTTAGCAATTCCATCAGAAAAAGCACTAAGGACATTTTGTATCCGGGAGATATTCTCACCGACTGTCAAAGGTTCATTCCAATCGATCTCCACCGATAAGGCGTTGCGGGTGAGCTCAGGAAATGTCTTTTTTTCGATTGTATTTAAAATAAAAATTCCGGACAGCAGCAGGGCAAAAAAAAGTGAACACACTATAATTTTTCTGGATAAAACCCAATCGACCGATTTTCTAAACCATATGAGGTGATTTGATTTTTCTGATTCGTATTTTTTGTTCTTGCCCAGGCTTAAAAGCACCGGCAGGAGGAAGTAAGCCACAATGAGAGAAGAGGCCAAGGCCAATGTGACCGAGATGGCTTGATCGCGAAACAAAGCACCGCCTAAGCCACTAAGAAAAACCAGGGGTAGAAATACAGAACAAGTGGTGAGAGCCGAACTGATCAATGGCCGTATGACTTCTTCTGCACCAGTTGCAGCCGAAGCCTTATAATCCTCACCTCGCATTCTGAACTGTCTGATATTTTCTATGGTGATGATGGCATTATCCACCATCAGTCCTACGCCTAATATCAATCCCGCTAGAGAAATGATATTAATGCTTAAGTCTGTGAGATAAAATCCAGTCACAGCAATAATCAATGCGATTGGAATGGCTACACCGATGTAAAGTGGAGCCTTCCACTCTCTAAAAAATAAGAACATGATGAGAAATGCCATTATCCCCCCAAAGAGTAAGCTGGAACTCAGATTGCGCACAGAGACATCGAGGAGGTTAGACTGGTCATTTGTGATCGAAAAATCCAACTGAGGATAGTCTTTCTTCATTTGTTTCAACAGGGTGTCAAAGGATGCTTTAAGGTCGTAAAGCTGAGCATTGGCTTGTTTTCTTATCGTAAATAATATGGCTGGACGGCCATTGTACAAATGTCTTCCGTGAGGGGTTATCTCTGTCGCCTGCACCGTGGCCAGGTCTTTCATTTGGATCACCTGATCTCCTACACTGAGGTAAATTGATGCTATTTCTTCTACTGTATTTAACTCAGCATCAAACTCGACATGGTATTGGTACTGTCCATCTTTGAGAATAATGCTGCCCAGGTTAAGGTTACCGGCCTTCAGGGCACTTTCAAGTTCTTGCTCTGTAAATCCCAGGCTGTTCATGGTCAACTCATCCGGTATGATCATCACCCTGGGCTCAACATAGCCGGTGCGGTCTACAAAGGCCACCTCGGGCAACTGCTCGATACGACGCTTGAGTACACTGCGGCTAAAATCGCTGAGCTCCAGATCCAGGTTTTGCCCCGTATCTTTGGCAAAGACGCTAAGGTAATAGACGGGGATATCCGAAATATTAATCTTGATTACTTTGGGTCTGGCCATCTCGCGTGGTAGTAGACTGATGATCTGGTCTATCTTTTCATTTACTTCCAAAAAAGCCAAGTCCGTATCTGTATTCTGCTCCAGAGTCAGATCGATCGTAGCCTGGTGATTGTGGGTGCGGCTGGAGATATCCCGCAAATGCCCCACTTGCATCAACTGATTGCGAACGGGTCGCACAGCTGTATTTTCGAGCTCCCGAGCCGACGTACCCGGATGACTTATCTGCACCGTGATAGTGGGTATAGGGACATCTGGTAATAATGATACAGGCACAGTATCGAGCAGGGCAATACCGATGATCACCAAACCTAAAAAGGTCATTATTACAGCAATAGGCCGGCGGACAAGATGGTGAAGCATTTATGGATATTGATATAGCAAAGGAGCAAGTTGGGAAATCAATGTATCAATATAAAATAGCATCAACCACATCACAATTTCATTTCCTAATCTGCAGAACATCCGCTGAAGTGAAAGAGCTGAGTTATTCGAGGGTACAGATAAAAAGAAATACCATCCGAAAATTTTCTTGAATAGTAAACATTCAAACATCAAACGCTCAAGTAAATCTATAAGTCGGAAAATGGCCTTTCTTAAAATTCCAGATCACTTCAACTTTATAAACTTTGATACCATTATGAAACAAGATACTTAGAAAGTAAAGTCTACACTTTTTTCAGTTCTGAGAAAGGGCCAGATTTATCATGGCATTTTCCGTCATCCCCCATTTCCCTACTTTCGTCACTTCCAGACATGGCTTCGCCCATGTCACTCACATGCCTAAAATTCTCCAAGAAATGTGAATAACTCTCTTTATTTGTTATTGGCAACTGGGTAAATCATTTACAAACCTAATGCAATCGCCTCAAACCTTAGCTGCCGATGGCCTATCGAAGACTAAGCATCAACTCACTTCATTTTCCCACACTCCTTACTTCGTATTTAACCATTGATGCTCGCATGTTTACTCTACTCAAACACCACCTCAGCATCATGGGCCAGATTTAAATTGCCTTCTGTGATCACCAAGTCTCCAAGCGCTAGCCCTTCGGTAACGGCCAACGACTCACTATTCTCTTGCCCTATGACTACATATTTCCACTTGGCCAATCCACTTAAGGTATCAATCACAAAAATCACATCACGGTTACTGCGTATTACCAAGGCTGCCTTCGGAACTATAAGCTGATCCTTCATGCGCTTTTCCAGGATCACTCTGCATTTCATCCCAGTAAAAAGTCTCTTCTTGCTCCCTGTGATCCTTGCACTCACAGTAAGCAGTCCATGTTCATCGATCACCGGATTGATCCGGTCTATCTCTGCAGTAAGGCTTTCACCAGCCATCGCCACGGGCTGCACCCTCCCACTTTGACCTCTTTCGATCACGGCAAGGTCCTTCTCCAAAAGAGTAAATATCACTTCAAATGAACCTGTGTTTATCAATGTACACAATACCTCTCCTGCCTGCGCCTCCTGGTGCTTTTGTAGTTTTACATTTGCGGCCAATCCAGAAAACGGTGCATATACTGTGCGCTCACTCATGTCATATCGAGTTTGTTTCTCCCTCTGCTGGGCAGCAGTCCAACCACTATTTATTTTAATGTTGTGAAACTTCTGGGGATCTACACTCGTTGTGTCGCCAGCGACTCCTCCCTGGAGAATCAATAACTCATCCATCCTGGCACGAGCTTCATCGGTGTTGATCTGATCTTGTTCAAGCTGCAATCTCAGATCGGAGGCATCCTGACGATACAGCAGGGCGCCTCTTTTCACAAAGGAACCATCTGCCACCGGTAGATCTACAATGCGGCCCGAACTTCTTATCTTGATTTCCACCTGTTGCCGTGCCTCAATAGTTCCGTTTGTCAGTATCTCTACAGGAAAATCCCCTATCTCAGCCTTCTTTACTTTTACCGGTATTCGCGTATCGATAATGGAGGCTGGATCAACTACGTCTTCCTCAGTTGTAGGATCTTCGGCATTTGTCGATACAGCAGAGCAAGAAAAGGAAACACCGGCAAATAGGAGGTAATACAGCGATGATTTTGTTCTGCAAAGCATGTTATGTTAGGTTTCAAAAATATATTCCGGTGTTGAATACCGGAACAGCACTATTTCTAAGATCAGAGTGAGTTCATTAAATATGAGAACGATATCCTTCAATTCTATATTCTATTTAAAGATGCAAAAAAAATGTGAGCGCTGCAAATACTACTATCTATAATCAAATTCTCACCGCTACTGGTTAGAAACTCAATTTGTTTTACCAAGGTATTTCGCTTCCGCTAATTCTATGCATTTTTTGATAAAGCAATTAGATTGCAACACTAGATAAGTACTGGATAAATTTGGAGCATCAAGAAGTTAAAAACCCAACATTCCAATCGATGTAGAGCTATGTAGAAAAGCTTTAAGAAAAGATTACATAAGCATCTTCCCCTTTCCTATTCTCCAAAAAACATTCTCCTTGTTTGTGAAAATATTGGAGTAGTGATCCGGTAAAAATATGTCCCTGGTGCAGAAAATTGTTTTCTACTTAAATGAATCTCATTTAATCCTCTGTTTAAATCCATTTGCCTTGAATACATTTTCTTGCCAGACACATCGAGAATTTCAAAAGTACCAGCTGTGTTGTAAGGTACCGCCACCAATATGGCAGTCCCCTCAGAAAAGGGATTGGGCCAATTTTGCGACAGATAAAAAGCCTCTGATTCTTCAAGCATGGTGCCGTTAGTAGGATTCTTCAGATCCACTAGATTGTGACATAAACCATCCTCGTCATGTACTTTCAGACGAATAGTGACATAATCCCGGCCGCCAAAATCATCAACAGCCCATAGATTGACCAAAATCTCACGAAAAACCTGGTCACAGCCAATCACCAAACCAGATGTGGTGGGCAAAGTACCAAGAGTGTCCCAATATTCAATGCGAAAATCCATTCCCTCTACTCCCGCACAGCTAAAACTACTACGAATAAGATCTGCAGCATTAATCACGGCAATTGCGGGCTCTGCGGGATCATCTGATTCCACAAGGTAAATATCATGCGTCGTTTCACTGGTAATATGTGGTGGCTCGGGCAACACCCTAAAACGATGACTAAACATTGCTGTATCTCCGCAGAGATCTGTAAAATGCCAAACCATCGCATGTGTACCCACTGGATGAACTCCGGAAGCATTTTCTCCAACAGAGATAGAGTCTATTGTGCCATCGGCAAAATAGTCCATCTCGTAAAAGACAGCCAACTGATATTCTGACCCGATCGTTAATTTAAGATCTACCCAGCCGGAATAACAGCTAAATACAATGCGCTCATGATCCAATGACGTCGTGTCGATAATTGCAAATATATCCGTTGTGCTTCCCAGAGCACAGTCCGTATTTAACGGATAAGTAAAAGGAAGAACGATTTCGCAATGTTCATCGATAAATATTTGCAATTGGTGGGCACCGGAATCCAATGTCTCCTTTAAAAAAATCAAAATAGAATCATTGGCTACCTCTGTACGATCAGCGCTCGCACCATCGACCTCTGTCGTAACTTCTTGAGAATCGAGAGAATACTCCATTAAAACGAGGAGATATTGACTATCGACCAGCATGCTTACCACATCAATGCAATTACTGCAAGAAGAAAAGCCGCTGAGACAATATTCACTAAAATCACCATGAAACAACAAATCAACATTCCCTGAAAAATTCACAACATTAAAGCTATCGCGATCTCCGTATGTCCCGGAGAGACGATCTTCAATAGAACATAGGCTCTCATAACTCTCAGGTAAGCAGCCGGAGAGGTTGTTATTACCTACATTAAAATGAAAAAGGTTTTCGATCTCCGAAACCCCTTCCGGCAGGTGGCCTTCAAAATTATTATTACTAAGGATAATTTGTTCCGCATTCTGCAGGTCTCCAAGTGAAGAGGGAAGTACCCCTTCAAGTAAATTACTGCTTACATCAAGTACCTTAATATTTAAAAGGGTTCCGACATCCTCGCTCAGCCCTCCTGATAAATTATTAAAGGCCATTTTTAATTCTTCGATTTTTCGCAATCCATAGATCGAAGCAGGAATCTCACCCCCTAGCCTATTGTGTTCAAGATTCAGAATTTGCAGTCTAAAAAGACTTCCGATTTGAGTGGGAATATTACCTGTTAAGTTATTTCTACCGAGATCAATCTGAACTAACCTCGACAGATTGACCAATGCGTCAGGTATCCCCCCTCCAAGATCGTTGTTGCCCAGCAATAGCGTTTTTAACAGAAGCAAATTACCAATACTCTCAGGAATGGTGCCAGCAAGCATATTGCTGGCGAGATCCAGTGTGCTCAACGATCCCAGGTTTCCAATTTGATCCGGAATCTCCCCAGCTAATTTATTGTGACTTAGATAGCAATAGGTCAACGCCCCCAAATTACCTATTTCTCCGGGAATACTGCCTTCCAATTCATTGTATCGAGCATCAAAGAACCACAGATTACTCATAAATCCTATTCCGGCCGGAATTTCTCCACTTAATCTATTATTGTTAAGCAATAGTGATCGCAAAGAGTTTAAATCTTTAAATGCCGCCGGGATCATTCCCTCTAAGTCATTTTCGGACAGATCCAGCCAAACGAGTTCAGACATGTTTCCCAACTCAGGTGGTATCTCACCACTCAACTCATTATTTCCAAGAAATAACCGATTTAGATTGACCAGCATTGACAATTCAGTGGGAATGGATCCGGTCAAATCATTTTCTTTCAGATTTAGATTAGTCAAATTTAACAGCTCACCCAAACCAGCCGGAATTTCTCCACTCAAATTGTTGCTTCGCAGAGAGAGTTCAACAAGATTTGACAATTGAGATATTTGGGTGGGAATACCACCGGTGAATTTATTATTCTGCAGATTAAGAATCTCAAGACCTTCGATTTCGCCCAGTATTCCCGGAATTTCACCAGATAAATTATTGGAATGCAGCAATATTTCCTTCAAGGTACCTAATTGTCCCAATTCCTCAGGTATTGGTCCACTAATTTGATTGCCAAATAAATAGAGATACTCTAACTTTGGGAGAGAGCCCAATTTCGGTGGAATATTCCCGGTTATATTACTCAAAGACAAATTGAGGAATCTCAGTTCGGTGAGAAAACAGATCTGATACGGAAGGTTCCCTGTCAGATTATTACCCTGATCTGAACTCGTCTCCCCCAGTGGATCTCCATCTGCCAGATCTAGCATCGTCACCCTGTTATTTTCATCAGTAACTACACCAAACCACGTATTAAAAGGCTTCTCCAGATCCCAGGTATTATACCATCCGGGTCCACCCAGGGAGTCGTAAATTATGCGTAATATCAGGGAATCTTCTTCAGGCGAACCCTCCGTTTGTCCCAAACATATGAGCGGACATAAAAAGAACAAGGGGTGGATGTATCTCTTCAGGTTCATGCTTTATCTCATTGAGAATGAGCATGCAAAATAGTAAATTATCTTATATATATCTGTACCTCATAGGTCACTATGCAGGTCGCTTCCGGACTGCTCCTAATGCGAGTGACCAGCCCCTTCTTCACCCTTCTTAGATTCTGCCATCAGAAAAAATGCACCCTCAGATACAATGACTGAATCACCCACCTCAGGTAATGGATCAATAGGAATGACCTCGACAAAACCCAAATCGCTCTCACCAAGGGCCACTTGAATTTTTTTAAAATGAACCTCGGCATCATGTTCATCTTCTTTCACAAAAATGTACTTTAAACCCCGATCCGTGGATACTGCTTTTAGTGGGATCGCAGATACATATTTTTCCTGATCGATTACCCTTGCCTCAACAAATTCTCCTGCCGACAAACGGGAATGATCATCAATGATATCTGCATGCACATCGTAGCTATTGTTTTGTTCATCAACCAGAGCATTTATCCACCGTATTTTTGCGTTCATAAGATCCGCAGGCCGGCTTTGCACATAGAATTTCAGAATCTGATTTTTTTTCAAAGTGATCACATCTCTACCAAATGCCGATAAATGCAAATGCAAATGGTGGTTGTTAATTATTTCTGCCAGAGGTATATCTTCCCTGATATACTGACCATTACTCACCATGAGATGCTGAATTATTCCCGAAGCAGGTGCTAAAATCGAAAAAGTAGATTGAAATGCATCAGACCCGGGAGAAATTCCCAAGACATTTAATTTTGCAACGAGCGCGTTGATCTCATTGTCTTTTTCTTCTAGCTTGGTAACTGCTTCATCAAATAATTTTGTTGGCGCCAATTCTTCTTCACTCAGTTTCTTTTGCCGATCCAACTCCTTAGTCAATAGATCCCGTTTTGCCAGAGCGTTCTGCAAATCTCTTTGCCAATCAATTAAATTCAGATTTTCAAGTGTAAATAATTTTTGTCCCTTTCTTACTTCCTGCCCGGAAATGACATGGACGGCGCTAATTTTACCTTCCAAATTACTCCCCACAACAGCCTTGCCGCTTGGCGGTAATTCCACCCTTCCTGACAACTTGACAAGGGAACGAATCTGTCGACTTTTCAATGCAGTATACTCTACACCGATGTTTTCTAATTGCTCCCTCGTCAAGCTTACTTCTTCCCGCTCTCCAGCATTATCCATAGTCTCCGGCTCATGCGAATGACTATGCCCCTCAGTCGCATGATCATGCGTGTGTGCCGGACTATTCTGGGTTTCGCCACAGGCAAATAAAGCTCCTAACAGTAAGATCAGAAACGTAAGATCCAATATTGTGTATTTTCTATTTGTATACATGGTGCGTGAGTTTATTCAGATTTTGAAAATAAATCCTTAATGCGTTCAAATATTGTACTTGTAAGTCCCTGTATTTTTCAGATCCAATGATTATTTCGGAATAATTAGCTTCACCTAAACGGTAAGCGGTAGCGAGATCCCCAATTAACTTTTCTTGCACATTTATTTGTTGAAACAAATTTTCTGATATTTCTTTCTGCCAGCCTGCCCGAGAAATCAGCCTTTCCAAATCTATATCTATTTGTTTCTCTACCCATTTTATATTGTCATCAATCGCCTTCAGATCAAGCATAAGTGCCTCCGATTGATCTTTTTTATATGACTGGTCCAGGGAAACAGAGATTCCCAACTCAAAGCCAAAAAAAAGTATCGACCCATCAAGCCTTTGTAATTGTAGCCCGGAGAAAATCCGGGGATTTATTTTCGACATAGCCAGGTTTTGCCGTTGTACTGCAATTTCACGGCGAGAATGCCAGCTGCTGATACTTGGGTGCATATCCCTATCTAAAGTGGGCATATCCAGATCCAACTCAGACAATGGCACCACCATGATATCTCCGGCACCTGTCCAATTTGACAGGAATTTCAGCTGGGTCTGGAGTTGATTTTCCGCATCTCGCAGGCGGAGTTCAGATTGATTATACTCCCGAGCAACCTGACGACCTTCCAAACCTCCCACCTCACCGAGTTGGATCTTCCGGTTTGATAGGTCCATGTATCTCCGATATTGGCCAAGCATGTTCTCTTCTACCGATACAAGGCTCGTCAAATAAGCAGCTTCGATAAATCCCTCTATCACGTGCTGACGCCGCAACCGGCTTTGCAAAAAGAACTGCTGCTCAACAGCAGCGCTTTGAGCACCATAGAATGCCGATCCGATAGCCCGGGACTTTGGTGACCGAAAATTATGCCTCAGATTTATCGATTGAATTCCTAATGCATCTTCAAAATTAAATTCTTCACTACTAAAAGAAATCGAAGTCAGGTTGGGTGTTACAGGAGAGTTTGATCGCAATTGATAAGCACTCTTTTGAGTTTCCTTTGCATCTACCAGCAATTGTTCACTTCTGGTAATTAGCGCATTAAAATCAGAGTAGTTAATCAAATCTTGTGCAGATGCATCCATTTCTGACACAAAGAGCAGAATTGTGAGGATGATCATCGACTTGCTAATTTTTTTATTTCTATTTTCCATTAGATAGTAAAGTATGGGTAGGACAATCAGTGTAAGAATTGTCGCCGCGATCAGTCCGCCGATCACTACAGTGGCGAGTGGTTGTTGTACTTCGGCACCAGCGGAGCGGCTCAATGCCATCGGTAAAAACCCCAAAGAAGCCACTGCAGCAGTCATAATTACCGGTCGCAATCTGACCTTTGTGCCTTTCCTTATTATTTCCATCAGATCTGTCATACCTTCTTTTTTTAATTGATTGAAATAAGCTACCAAGACAATACCGTTTAGCACGGCGACCCCAAATAACGCGATAAACCCTACACCTGCGGATATACTAAAAGGCATAGAGCGGAAATACAGAGACCAGATACCTCCGATTGCAGACAAGGGTATAGCTACATAGATAAGTAGAGCATATTTCAGCGAGTTAAAATTGAAGTAAAGCATAATAAATATGAGACAGAGAGCTATCGGTACAACGATACTGAGACGTTTTCGTGCGCGCAAAAGATTCTCAAACTGACCTCCGTATTCCACATGATATCCCGCGGGCAACTCCAGTTCCTCCGTAAATTTATTCTGTATCGAATTTATTAATGTAGCAATATCTATATTGCGAGCATTAACACCCAGAGTAATCCGTCTCTTTGTATTGTCTCTGGAGATTTGGGTGGGTCCTTCCTCAAAAGAAATACTTGCAAGTTCAGACATCGGTACATAGGCCCCGTTGGGAAGATCAACCATGAGTTGTTCGAGACTTTGAAGCCCCTGTCTTTCTTCCGGGCGTAAACGCACCACAATCGAATACTGTCTTTCACCCTCATAAAAAAAACCGGCGTGCTTTCCAGCAAAGGAGGCTTTTAAAACATCATTTAGATGACCTGCAGTGACACCAAATTTGGCCATTTTCTCAAGGTCATAATCCACTAGCATTTGCTGGAGCCCCGCAGTAGCCTCAACCTTGACATCTCCAATTCCACTCACACCCTGAAGGATTCTTTCTGCCTGGTGTGCGCGATCAATCAGCACTCCCAGATCATCCCCATAAATCTTGATTGCGATATCTTGCCGTACTCCGGTCATCAACTCATTAAACCGCATCTGAATAGGCTGTGTAAACTCAAACATGACCCCGGGAAACTTATTTAGCTCCTCTTCCATTTTATCAAACATCTCCTCCCTGGATGCAGCACTCACCCACTCCTTTTTGGGTTTCATAATGACAAAAATATCTCCGGCTTCCAGCGGCATGATATCCGTTGGGATCTCGGCAGTACCAATTTTTGTAACTACTTTTTCGACTTCGGGAAACTTACTTGTCAATATTTTTTGTAATTCACCCGAGACTTCAACTCCTTTTTTAATTGAACTTCCAGGGGGTAAAATTTGATGCAGGGCAAAGTCACCCTCCTCCAAAGTGGGTATAAATTCACTGCCCATTTTACTAAAGATCCACAGGCTAAGTACAAACAGCAATATTGCAGCGACAAGTACAGAATATTTAAATCTGAATGCCAATTCCCGTACAGGACTATAGATTCTATACATCATACGCATGATTCGAGCGGAGAGACTTCCGGGATTTGGAATAGCATTCCTAAGTAAAAGGTCTGACATCATGGGCACATAGGTAACTGACAGAATTAATGCACCAAGGATAGCAAAGCTGACTGTCTGGGCCATAGGAACAAACATTTTCCCTTCTACACCTTGCAGAAAAAATATCGGGACATAGACGATCAAGATTATTATTTCACCAAAGGCAGCTGATTTGCGTATAGATGTCGATGAAAGTAAAATTTCTTTTTGCAGCTCTGACTCCGAAAGCACCTTGTTCTGATTCTTGAGGCCAATCTGATGGAGCACCGCTTCCACAATGATCACTGCTCCATCTACAATCAATCCAAAATCGATTGCTCCCAGACTCATTAGGTTTGCCGAGACACCAAATAGTTTCATGAGGCTCACTGCAAACAACATACTAATGGGGATGACTGACGCAACAATAAGTCCCGCTCTGAAATTACCCAGTAAAAGGACCAAAATAAAAATGACGATTAAAGCACCCTCGATAAGGTTCTTAGATATGGTGTAGGTGGTCCGATTTATCAATTTCGATCGATCCAGGTATGGCTCGAAGACAATACCCTCTGGCAGTGAATTCTTTATTTGACCGATCCGCTCTTTGACACGCTTGGTCACCTCCATGGAATTTTCTCCCTTGAGCATCATGACCTGTCCGGCCACCACCTCTCCCCTTCCGTCCATAGTCACAGCTCCAAATCGAGGTGCATGACCAATCCTGACATCTGCAAGATGTTTGATCAACACCGGAGAGATCGGACCCTTCTTTACAACTATATTTTCCAGATCCCCGAGAGATCTTGCCATCCCTTCTCCTCGAATAAAAAAGGTTTGATTTTCTTTTTCGATGTAGGACCCTCCGGAATTGGAATTGCTTTCTGCAACAGCATTAAATATGTCACCCAACGGTACTCTATAAGCTTTCATTCGCGCCTGATCCAGAGCTATCTCGTACTGTTTGAGGAACCCGCCCGAGCTATTAATCTCTACCACACCGGGTATACCTATCAATTGCCTTTTGATGATCCAATCCTGAATGCTCCGAAGCTCAGTTGCGTTATATTTGTCCTCGTAGCCATTATCCGCATAAATCACATATTGATATATCTCTCCTAATCCCGTCGAAATCGGTCCCATTTCTGGCTCACCGAGTTCTGCTGGAATATGGGAAGAGGCCTTTTGCAATTTTTGATTTATCTGTTCTCTAGCCCAATAAATATCTGCTCCCTCATCGAAAACGATTGTAATGACAGATAATCCAAATCTTGAAATAGATCTAATTTGATCCACCCGGGGTATATTTCCCAATTCCATTTCCAGGGGATAAGTGACAAGTCGCTCTACTTCCTGAGCAGATAGATCAGGGCTTGAAGTAATGATCTGCACCTGATTGTCAGTAATGTCCGGGACAGCATCAAGAGGTAAATGGGCTAAATTATAAATACCCAATCCCACAACTGCCAGCACAAAAAGTGCAACTATAAATTTATTGTAAATCGAGAATCTTATTATTCGACTGATCATAAATACTATTTAGTACTAATTTCTATACTTCCGAATTGCAATTTCCACAAACACATGGATATGCAAAGGGAGAATACTTGCTAAAAATGTTTGAAAAAAAAACTAAGACACGACAGGTGGTCGATCCAGAATACTTAAGTATTGAAAAGTGTACTTGCTGGTAAAAAAGTCGATACGCTGGCTCTTATCGTCTTCAAGATAATTACAGACAACCGAGGAGGGTTGGAAAGCCAGTTGAATTACCTGATGAAAATGTCTGACGGGTAAGTCACTATGATTTGTCCCATCTGAATGCTCGTGATCATCAGCCTCGATAAAATGAGCCCAAAGAAATTCAAGGAGGTTGTAGTCCTCTCCCGAAAGAATAGCGTCATTAATATGTAATCTAAAGTGATCGCCCACAATTGGAATGTGTTGCAGCTGCGCAAAATCTGTATGAGGAAATAAGCTTCCCACTATAAAATAGACGGCTAGAATCCGGGCAACAGCGCGCTTCATAAATGCAAGTTACGACATTATTTGCATTTCAAAAACGCAGAGTACAGGCAGTTTGTACTTAAATAATGTCTTCTGAAATATAATTTAAGTTCGTTGCAGGTCTATAGAGAGAATATTATGGGTCTTTCTGTCCCGAATAAATTCCATCAAAGCTACTACCCATGTAGGCTCCCCACACCACAGGTCTGTGGATCACAATCTCCGTCTCAATTCTGTTTATTTGCATTCCATCGAAAGTATAGGTATGACGCAAATCTGTGGAGTGCACATATACAATATCCAATCTGCCGTCATCGTCACAGTCTCCCAGCCAGGGAGTGCTTGCAAGATTACTACCCTCAAAAGGTTCGCGCAATTGAATGTATTCGCCCGTGTTAAAATCAATATAACCGATCATATTATAAAATGATTTCCAATTCAGCGCATTCAGGACCTGGTAATTTATGCTCAATATTACTTCGTCTTTTCCATCACCGTTGATATCATAAACCACAGCAGTGCTTGTCTGATAAAAACCAAGAGAATCTATAAACTCAATTTTGCCATTGCTCCCGTTGATCATAAATTGTCTATTCCATTCCAGTTTCGGCCAGACACCTTTTGCAATTGAAATGAAAAAATCTGGGGTATGATCGCCGTTAAAATGCCCCACCGCAAGCGAACTGTATGCCTCGCAAGCCTCTATCGATGTTTTCCAAAGGGGAGAGAACTGATCACTGTCAAATGCATAGATACTCGCATCCACACCTATTGCAACAATGTCTAGATTGCGGTCACCAGTCAG
The DNA here is from genome assembly GCA_965222645.1 of Saprospiraceae bacterium. Taxonomy (GTDB): domain Bacteria; phylum Bacteroidota; class Bacteroidia; order Chitinophagales; family Saprospiraceae; genus JABDMH01. Next base: position 1,035,890 of record OZ244968.1, read on the forward strand.
GTCTACAGCTACCGGTGGCGCAATAAATCCCTTATCAGGAGAACTTGCTAATTTTTGAGCACCGGACAAATCCCCTTTTAATAAACTATCTAAATCTATTACAAATAAATTCCCTCCGATCGTCTCACCCCCTGTGCCAAATACAATTTGATATTGTAGATTGGGATTCGGCCGGAAGCACAAAACCGACATGTATATTTCTTTCCCGTCCGGCATCGTATCCTGAGCAATTAAATGTCCGGATGAGCTACTGATAACCATCAATTTGCCCGGTGGTCGGTCAGGATCATAGGGTTCTGCCAAAACATCCCCACCATTGGAAACGAGAAGGTCTTCCAGTCCATCACCATCGACGTCGGGAATAAATTGCGGATTGTAAAAATTATACAGGCCTCTCTTTCTTGGCGTTCTTGCATTATTTGATTTAAAAAATTCCCACAGCACCTTGCCATCTCGGCCAGATATTGCCTTTAACTCAGCGGACCGGCCGCAGAGCACTACATCGGACACGCCGTCTGCATCAATGTCACCCAGACTCGCAGAACCAAAGATCTGATCTCTACTTTTGACATTCCAGAGGAGGGATCCATCGGCTCCACTTACTGCAATCATACCACTATCTGAAGCAATGAACTCTTCTCTCCCTGCTCCTATGATAATGTCTTTAACTCCATCACCGTTTAAATCTGCACATCGCGGAGAACTCATGGTTCCTATTCCTTCAAAGGCAACAGACCAGGAATCCTGGGCTAGGCAAAAACGACCTGCTCCCAGAATTAACAGAAAAACAGTGAGTGACAATATCAATCTGGACGAAAAATCCATATTCAAGCAAGAAGGCATTATCAAGGTATATTTTCCTGCCATTCCATGGCAGATTTATATCGAATGTGTCTACTTAATAAGGTCATAAAACACTTTCAGCCATGCTTCTTTCATTAAATGCGCTCCGGCAGCAGAAGGATGCACACCGTCCGGACACCAATAAGATGCCGGTGCTTTTGACACCGCCTCGGAAAAAATCGCATGAAAGGGGACGAAGGAGGCACTAAATTCATCGGCAAGATTTTTTGAGATCAATCGATATTTGGTAAAAGCTTCCCACTTCTCATTGATGGCGGTGCCACCCTCTACGGCGAAGGGTTCACAAATGATCAACTTCAGGTTGGGAAACTCAGTAAGCGTGCGATCGAGCAGGGCCTTATAATCCGTTTTATAGGTCTCGGCTGTTCCGTCATAATTGCCATTGATCATATGCCAAAAGTCATTTACTCCGATCAGAATGCTCAATACATTCGGCCGGATAGCTATACAATCCAGGTCCCAACGATCAGCCAATTGATGGACTTTGTTGCCACTGATTCCCCTGTTAAAGCATTGGAGACCAGCTTCCGGGTGCTCACCGAGCAATTCGGATACAATTTGAGCTACATATCCGCTACCCATGCCTCTACTCATATTTGCATAATAAGATCCGCGATCCCGTCCGGCATCTGTAATCGAATCCCCCTGGAAGAGTATGCGTAAATCATGCAGGGATGATGGTCTGCCTGTAAGATTTGCCTTCAGCGACATTCCGATACTCACACTCGGTATGGCAGAAAATGAATATAAGAATCCTCTACGTTTCACAATTACTTTTGAAACGAAGATAAGAAAGAAGGGATTGAAAAATCTTAGTTTGTCAACTGAGTATTAAATCAGATTTTTGCAGTTAGATGAATTCCAAGAGGAACAGCGCGATCCTATTCTCCGAATGGTTCTGGATAGTTTTGGCTTTTGTGGGTGTAGCCTTGGTTTACAGAATAGGTAGCTGGGGGGTATTAGACACTAGTGAGGCCAGATATGCAGAGATTGCGCGAAAAATGGTAATGAGTGGAGATTTCCTGCATCCCGTATATCTAGGCATTGAGCACTATCACAAGCCTCCAATGACTTACTGGATTACGGCAGTGAGTTTTAAAATTTTCGGAGTAAATCCCTGGTCAGCCAGATTTCCCCTGCAATTATCATTGATTATACAGGCTTATTTCATCTACCGCATTGCAAAACTACTTTTAAATAATGAAGTATCGGCAAGGTACGCGCTTTTAATTTATTTCTCTTTTCTAATTGTGTGGATATCAGCTAGAAACTTAACAACAGACGCCTATTTAAACACATTTTTAATCCTCACGAGTTGGGCCATTTTCTCTTACTTATTCATAAATAAAACTAAATACATCTATTTGTCAGGACTTTTTATCTCGTTGGCATTTCTCACAAAAATTACTGCAGTCTTTGTATTTCTCGGTTCTTTAATTATTTATATAATTTGGGAGTACCGCCACAGAATTCGATGGTCATGGCACTACCCCGGAGTCTTTGTTTTCACAATGGCTCTCACCTTACCATGGTTTACTATGTTGGAAGCCGAAGGCAAATCCGTACTTCAATACATGCTCTATGAGCAATCAATCGTCAGATATTCATCTGATTCTTTTAATAGAAACATGCCCTTTTATTTTTATGCCGGAGCATCAATAATTCTTTGCTTCCCCTGGCTCCTGCTCATTCTTTCAAATATCCTCAATCTCAACAAGGAAATGTTCAGATCAAAATGGCCTTTCTTTATAATCTGCTTTCTCTTACCTGTGACCTTTTTTAGTATCTCGAAATCTAAACTTTTACTGTATATTTTACCCGCATTCTGGTCCCTGAGCATTATAGCGGGACATGTCATCAATAAAATAAGTGATCAAAAAATAAGGTTCTGGCTCATTCTACAGGTTACCTTCTCAAGTCTGCTCCTGATGGCCATTGTGATTGTGCCGTTATATGAACCAAATGTCCAAATAAGTCTGGGTTTATTCCTTCTATCCGGAATAAGCATTCCCATCTTTGTGACCTTGATCCTTGCCTCAACGGTTCCAATAAAAGAAAGACTTATTCTTCTATCCCTTTTTTCTACCCTGTCTTTTGTTGCTATGTCTTCCCATTATCTAGCATCAAATGAAGCATCCTCGAGCACCGGAAAAATCGTAGCAGAGTGGATTACAGCCAATAATCTCTCCACGCATCAGATACTAATTTATGACCAACTGGCACCTTCCTTTGCTTTTCATCTAAACAAAGACATAATCACAATAGGAAAACGAACAAGGAGGGAGCTACAATTTGAACACTCAAATGACTGGAAACACTTCTACTATGATCTGAATTTCCCGGACCGGAAAGAGGCACTCCTTGCATTGCTTAAAAACCCTACCGTACTGATAACACGGAACTCAAAAAGAGATCAAATCGACTCTGATTTATTGGAGATATACGGAAATCAATTCAAATCGGGACTCTGGACAGTCTTTTATTAAAAAATCGGTAGAAGAATAATAAACAAAAAAAAGTTCCCGTCTGTAAAGAGACAGGAACCTCGCGATGTAACGCAGTTCTGGTTATCCCCATTGGGGATGTCGCAATTTTTCATACGACACCCCGATTAGTTTCTATTGAAATACGATCATTCGCTTGGTGCTTTCAAACACTGCTGTCTTTAATTGATAGTAATAAACACCTCCTGTTGCGAATAAATCACTCTTTACTTGCACTTTATTTTCACCTGTTACAAAATCCCCTTCGATCGATTTAATTCGGCGTCCATCCATAGAAAATATATTGAGGGTGGCTTCCATCGACGCTGGCAGAACAAAGGTGATCGTTGTCTGCTGATCGAAAGGATTTGGGTAATTCTGCCTTAATTCGAAACCTTCGACTTTCAGGCCTTGTGGATGACCAACTTTCAATGGAAGTTTGATCGATTTATCCGATGGTTCACTGTGTGTGAATCTATCTCCATTATATTTCACCTGCTCCTCGATTTTCTGCATGACTGTAAGCCTCACCGTGTCACCCACTCCTTGATTACAAATTTCTTCACCTCTCGTGAAAAGCACAACATCGCAGAAGTCCACAGTACCACTGGGTGAGCTGATCACCCAAAGTCGTAATGTTCGTGTACCGATATGATCACATCCTAATTCGATATTATCAGAATCGTCCTCCCATGTATCGTCACCTATACCATCGAGCAAATCAATTCTGAATGATACAGATGTATCATTGCATGTTGGCCGGCTACTTTGATCAAATTCGTTTGCCCATATGACCACAGTGGCCGTATCGATTTCGCCATCTTGATCTCTGTCCTGTGCAGTAAGATGCGCTGTCAAATGACTGATGCATATAGGCGTAGGCTTCTTTACAGTATTGACATAAAATGTATATGTACATTCACCTTCGTTCTCACACTGATCGGTAAGTCCTGCCTTCAGTTTATAATAGCCCGGACCCAGATCAACAACTTCGACGGCAAATGATGTCACTGCCTCTTCTAGATCGTCATTCGTATATGAATCGATGAGTTCTTTCTCATCGCCATCTATTATCCTTACCAGTTCCCAACTGTAATCCATCACACCACAGGCATCCTCCAGCTCAACATTGGCCATCAGAGTAAATGCGCAATCTCCTACGTCGATGGTATCACCCTCCGGCACCGGTCCCGTAATCATGCACACGGGAGGCAAGGTGTCAATTAGGAAAATATTCTGAACAAAACTATCGACCTTCAGATCGTCGTAATTGTACCAGTTGGGAATGACCGGCTCACCATCTTCACACCAGTCACCGTAGTACCAGGTACGTTGCAATTTATAGCACGCTGCATCACCGCCTACGATTTCAAATACTTTGTCATGGTATGCGATGCCGAGCAGCCTGCAATCATCATCGCTAAATCGATATCTGAGCCAACCTGTCTCGTTAGGATGCGCATCCCCAACTACTTTGCCCGATCCATCAGAAGAATACTGTACTCCACATGTATAGATCTCCTGATCTGCCGGGATGTCAAACATCCTGTCATCGAAACTGCACTCGTTGTATATTCTGATTTTTTGTGTTCGGTAAATGGTATCCGGAAGCTGGTAAATTTTCAGCGAATCCGGGATCGAATCATTGGAGTACCATTCCGATGGACAACGTTGCCAAATCTTAAACTTCCTGTACACAAATCCTTCACCGCAATGATCGATTTCACACCAGACATCCTGATCACAATGAACAAAGGACGGGCAATTGGCCTGTACCAGACCTTGAACAAAGTAGCTGGTATCCGGTCGATATCCACACTCATAAATTGTGTCAGTCTTCCAATAATAGCCCAGGTGCTCGTCAAAGACCCGGGTTTGGATTACATCATCGATATCACAGTAGCAGGATGAATCTATAAACTGAATCTCTTCCTCGACAATATTTCCATCGGCATCTAAATAGTCGCCATAGGGACCCTTCCATACCTTTTGGTATCCTCCGAATATAGCATCCAGAGCCCCTAAAGCAACCTCGTCTTTTTCCTTAGCCAAGTCTACGATGGATGCTATACTCAGTGGATGTGTATGTCCTTCCAGGTTATATTGAGGCGTTTTATACAACTTGCATGTTACGTCAGCATCCTCGACATCCTGCACCACCTGGGCCGGTACTTTATCTTCTACCCAAACTTTCGTCCAGGCCTTGGACCAATTGCACCAAAAGTCCATAGCGAGCACTTCGACCGTAACCGACGAGCATGCATCAGCACAATCAAACGGAATGGATTCTGCCCAGCCACCACCTATCTGCTCGTACGTTTGTAACAAGATATCATCTATCTTATAATCGTGCTGAGGATCAATCTCTCCCCCCTCATTTTGGGGATCCGGATGCAAGCCTACGGGTTCAAACAAATCCCTGATAGAAGGTAAGCAATCTGCAATAAGATGCCTTGCATTTTCATCAGTAAACCGGTAGGGATGATCGATGCAGGTCAGAGTAGTCTGCTTCATCAAGTCATAAATCCAACTGTTGTAAATAATGTTGCCACATGGACGTTCATCTTCCTTCCACCACCTTATCTGCTCAGCATAATAGGCCTCGACCTCACTGATGTCAGCGTCGGTTTCTAAATTGGCCATCCACAACGTATCCCCGTGATCATTGACACATACATACTCGATATCATCACAGAGATCCATACAGGACTCATACCAGTCATTGCGCCTTACCAAAAGAAGATTGATGTCACAGTTATCAAAAGTGCCCTCATTAAATTCCTCTGCCTGCATCCAAACTTTTTTCTCTCCCAAACTCACTGTGACGCCCTTGTCTACCACGACGACTGGTTTCACCCTGTCTTTCACTAAAATATAGCACGTATCCGTATACGTATTATGACAACTGTCCTGGGCTTCATACACGATTACATAAGGATCCGGGCTCAATGGCAATTGTGCCGATGAATGCGATTCAAAACAATTGTTTTCCGCATTGTACGTCATGCTAAAACTTCCATAATCTGGCAAGATTTGAGCCTTGACATTTTTAATACCTGACCAATCGTCCTCTACCACAACTGGTGGTACATAGGTGTGAGCAATACATTTATCACTTGTCGTGGATACCACAGGTAATCCCTTGATCACAGTACGTGCTCTTCCAAATTCCCCATCGGTAGACTGTTGAGAAAAACAGAATACATCCCCGGCACGAAGCTCCAGTATTTTATATCCATTTTGGTATACGGGTCCCTGTCCATTTTCATCCAAAGTCAGCGGATGGAAGATACCATTAAGCGTATAGCCGAAAGGATCGTGCTCGGCATCATCGTTTTCTGATCGATATTCGAAAGCAAAAGCAAATTCTGTATCTTCAACAACATCGATGCAGTAATTTGTATAACTGTCACTGATGTCATTATCAGGACCTACAATAGTGACTTGATAAGGTGCCCATGCGGTATCGACGTAACCATCGCCCAATGTGCTGATGTCCCAATTGTGATAATCAAATGATCCGTCAAATAATACGGGATACTTACTGTGTATATCAGGTGGTAGTGTATCCAGGTCTGCAAGCCAAAACTCGCAGCGCCAATACCCGGGAGCTACACTCTCCGCAAAATTAGGGGGAGTGCCAGCCGGTATGGGTACTGTACATGTTGTCTGCGCCGGTCCGTAGCACGACATTTTTAACTCGAGATTTATTTTATATTGTTTAGAACAGTCGACAGTAAATAATTCGGAATAGACGATTGTGTTAAATCCGCACAGGTCTGATAAATGACTTGCATTGAATTCTAAAATCCCATCTTCGTTATTATCTGTAATGTTTATTAAGGGCAGGTCCCAACACACTGCTGAACCAGGTGCAGTGGGTATGCTTATGTATGGAAATGCATAATCGGTAGTGTCTCCACAATAAATGGTATCCTTCAACCGGCAGAAAATATTATTTTCTGTGATTTCAGGAAGATATAGTACGATAATAGTATCGTAACCTACACCGCGGATTCCGTCCTTGGTGAAAGCTTCCCATTCCCTGAGGATTACCTTTGCCGTGTCTTGTGTACCGGGTACACAGACGTATGGCACAATCCAGTCAGTGACAAGTGCTATATCCTCGGGTCCGCTACACACATCGGTGACGATTGGTGGATCAGCGGGACGATAGATCAAACTGTCGAAGCAATAAACAGTGAAGGAGCGCCCTGCAATCTGTGGGCCTAGATTTCGTTTCACTGTCAGTTCTGACCAGCAAGCACCAAAATCATTCTCGACGTTAGCCTTTAGTGTCTTATCGATGTAATGGCAAGCTGCAAAGACAATCGGATCATCAATTGCGAGTTTCATCGGTCCAAACACCGCAGACCCAAGATCCGTGCTAATGGTGACAACTGCAGAATCTAAGGCCGACGAATTCGAAAGTAGATCTTCCAAAGTAAACTGTGTAAAGCCCTGGGGATCGACGCTGGCATTGAGATCGCGACAATTGGGTACCGTCTGGCTGTACGACCAAATACTTGCGCACAAAACCATGGATAAAGCATAAATTAACCTGAACATAATACGTTACATTTTATCAAACATATTACGATCAAAAATAATACCAAACTGTCTCACATTAGGAATAATGACTATCTATAACCCTCTGTATAACAGATGTAAAGTGCACAATCACAAGGGTATAGGTGACAAATGGGGCAACCCAAAAAAAATATTACTTGGGAAATGCCCACATTCCGGATTCGCAAAAAGCCGGCTCGGCATGTAAATCCTCCTTTTGGGCAACAAAAGCGAGTCAGCATTCAACAAATAGACTGCCTGTTGCGTTATCAAGTTCGATAAAAAAGTACCAATTCACGACAACCTATGAATCGTTTTTTGATCTTGCTTTCCTCTGTAATCTTTCTTTTTGCTGTGAGCTGCTCTAAAGATGACGAACCGGATCCGGATCCGACTGCACCTGCAATTGATTGTACTCCGTATGAAGGTGTGACTTATACAGAGGAGATCGAGCCTCTGATGAGTGGGAGCTGCGCTTTGTCAAACTGTCACGGTGGAGATAATCCATCTCTACCAAAATTTACTACATACGAGGAGGTGTTTGCAGGACGGGCAGCAATCAAAGACAGAGTTGTGGCTAAAACGATGCCGCCAAGTGGACAGCCTTCGCTGTCACAAGACAACATCAATATTCTGCGATGCTGGGTGGAATCGGGAGCACCTGAATGACAATTGCCTGAAATCTTCCATTAGAATTTATTTTTTACTTTCAGGCTTTTTAATCAAAATTAATGGCAATGATCAGGACAGCAACAGCTATTTGGAAGGGATCCGGCAGCGAGGGCGAAGGCACACTTACTACCAGAAGTAAAGCATTTGAAAACCATCCTTATAATTTTAAAGCGCGTTTTGAGAGCGATGATGGATTAGCTGGAACAAATCCGGAAGAATTAATAGCCGCAGCGCATGCCGGGTGTTTTGCAATGGCACTTAGTTTTCAACTGCAGCATGCCGGTTTTACTGCTGAGTCAATCAGCACAAAGGCAACCCTGACAGGATCAAAAGATGACGTTGGATTCAAAATAGATAAAATTGTTTTAGATCTGGAAGCTTCTGTTCCGGGTATTGAACAGGATAAATTTGATGAGCTTGCGGCAAATGCAAAAACAGGTTGCCCAATATCCAGGGTCTTAAATTGCGAAATTGTCTTAAACAGCACTTTGAACTGATAGTCGGTTTTTAAGGTTTTTTATCAATTGTTCCGGTCTCTTCCCCAAAGTATTGCGTAAAATCCTGGAGTGCCCGGGCCAGGATATGGTTATTGGTTGCCTTAAAGTATGTTTCGGAAAGCGCCCGCAATGTTTGAAAATAGAATCGATCCATCTCACCGATTTGCATTTCGTGTGTCCAAAGATCTATTTTGAGTGTGTCCTTGGATTGCTCATCAAAGAAGGACAAAAGCATTGCCTTTGCAGCTTGATCGTATTGATTCTGGTCAGGTGCCGACCAGGTGATTCTCTCCGGCACTTTATTTTCCCCAAGACTTATTTTAATATTTATAGCAGACTCTTTCTTAACCGTCATTTTTTCTTCATTAATTTTTTTGTCCTTTCGTTCCCATAATCCTGCAACCAATCAGAAGGATAGACATGCACTCCGGAAATAAATTTTTGTGCTGCATCCACCATCGCGTCAACAATAATATCCGCTTCAATAGGTTTATTTCTTTTCAGCCAACCCCTTGTCACCTTATCTACCCCTGCTCCGATTCTGTCAGCTATCGTTTTGCCAAATTGGTTATTATTTATTTCTTCGCCAATAATAAATCCGGGTTTATAAATGTGAGTACTCCAAAAATCGATTTTCGAAACTATGTCTTCGATCATGCCACGGGATCTGCTCACATGGAATATACCGTCACTAGACACATTTTTACTCGATAGCAAAAATACCTGACCCGTTCCACTTTCTTTACACTGTTTCATCAACCTGGGAAAATACCTGAATTGCTCGTCCGGAATTTTATTCCTACCCTTAAAAAATGATGCATCGTAGCAAATAAATAAATCATTTACCATCCAGGTGCTGAGGTCAATATCACTTAAGGCGGCTCTGAATACCTTTACTTTGGACAACTGAAATTTACGCCGTTTAAATACAAACGCTTTTACCTCTGCATAGGCAGAATGGGCATTCAACATATTTACAAGAAGAGACCCCACCGAACCTTCAGCACCGAGCACCACAGCAATCTTATCGTCCTTAACTATTTGAGTTTTCACAGTCTAAAAAGATAGGTTTAACACTGAATCCTTTTTTCTGCAGCAACCTGAGCATTCCTTTTTCACCGCCTAAATGTGCGGCACCGACTGCGGAAAATACAGAATTCTCACGCATTAGATCACACATTCGCTCAGCCATTTTCACATTTCGGTTAAACAATAGAATCTTTCGCAATTCGTGCAATTGCTTTCTACTCACTTTGTACAGCCGGCGCACATCCTGCGCAATGTATAGATTTACCATCTTTAGTAGTCCTTTTCTAAATCGATTTGGATTTCTTGCGATCTGCAATAGACTCTTCAAGGAATCTTCGACTGAAATGGATTGCATTACATTTATTTGATCTTCAAAGGATTCCAAACCAGTACAGTGTTTGTCTCTGGTTTTAGCCAGGTGCCAAAGCTTATCATCCAGTGCCAGTGCACGATCGTTCTTGAGAAGGGATTCGGATAGTGCTGACACGATCAGAAATGGATGCCTGTTTTTCATTAAACCCAGGTCTACGCCAAATGCCTTCAAAATAATTTTTTGTATTTTTAAATACCGTCCGGTGGAGATATAATCGGTCAAAACCCGTTGGTCAGGTAATACACTATTTCTCATCAAAGCCGGATGATCAAATCCACCCAGATCCATCTCACCTGCATAAATATAACATCCTTCAATGTACGGTACTACAGCCTCAACAAATTGATGTGCCACAGAACTGCGGACATGCATTGTCCCAAACAGGAATGAAGAATCCTGTTCTCGATCTTCGATTCGCCAAAGAAGACCTTTTTTTTTCTTTACTGAGGACGATACCATGGATTATATTGAAGGAATAAACCGCATATTAACGTATGTTTTCTATATTTTAAGTCTATATTATTGCATAGGGCAATAAAGTTATAAATAGCTCTTTATTTCTACCCAAGAATATGGATTAGAATGTCATATTTTAAGACCAGAGGACGATTTTCCAGATGATCTGTGATCAGATGTGCCAGTCGATTGGCCTTTTAGTTTCATTGACCATAAGCATTTTCCGGGAGGGTCTAGTAATTTGACGCAGTCACCTTATGTTAGAAAATCTAAAAATTTGTCCATCCACAGGCCTTCCGGATCACCTGATTTAGAAATCTAAAGGGGATCTCATCAAAAGTACTGACAACATTGAGTTGATCTACTCACCATAGTCGAGTGGAAGGGATCCTGATTCCTTCACAGTAGACAGGGTCATCAGTGTTTTTATTCTCTCTACTTCTTCAATTTGAGAAAGGGACTTAAATAAGATATTCTCATAGGATGGAAGATCTTCACATAGTATTTTCAACAGGGCATCGGCTTCACCTGTAATGATGTAGCACTCCAATACGCTGTCTATTTTCCTTATTTTCTTTATAAAACTTTCAAGCGCATTTTCCTTATGCCAGGCCAATGATACCAGGACAAAGGTCTTAACCTTCAGACCCATTGCAGCAGGATCTACCTTGGCATGATAGCTGGATATCAACCCCGAATTTTCCATCTTCTTTACGCGTTCGAGAGTAGGAGCCGGTGACAGTTTGATCCGCTTTGAGAGATCAAGATTTGTAATTTTGCAATTTTCCTGAAGGGTTTTTAGTATTTTTAGATCCGTTTTATCAAGTTTATTTTCCATATTTTCAGGGAACTAGGTCTGACTGCAAAATTGCAATTGTGTAACGGATTCAACTTTTCACAAGAAAAGATTTTTGGAATTTTTTTGGAAAGATCGCCCTGCATCCCTGACACAGTGCAATTAATCTTTAAAATTAAGGGAAAATACCCATATTCATATAGTCACTCGCTATTTTTTTCAACGAACAAATAAAGGCTGCAGTGCGGAGATCATTGACCTTCGGTCTCCTATACATTACCTCCCTGATTTGATGATACGAATTTACCATCGTCTCCTCAAGTCCGGACCGGACTAAATCGATCTCATCAGCACCCCTGGCTATAAAGTCTTTTTCCTTTTGAGTCACTTTCTTTCCTGATTGCCTTTCAATCAAACTAATCAGGTTGAGGTATGTATTTTGATCAAACCGCTTTGCCATACGGCCAAACCGCATATGAGATAAATTCTTCAGCCATTCGAAATAAGAAACAGTTACGCCACCGGCATTAATAAAAAGATCGGGAATTATCACCGCTCCCTTCTTTAACAAAACGTCATTTGCTTCCGAGGTAACCGGTCCATTTGCAGCCTCAGCGATAATTTTTGCTTTTATTCTCTTTACATTGTCTCTTTTGATTTGGTTTTCCAATGCCGCTGGCACCAGTACGTCACAAGCTACTTCCAGGGTCTCCTTCCGGTTATTCATATTCTTGGCACCCGGGAAGTCCAAAATAGATCCTGTCTTTTTTCGATGCCTTACCAGTTCCTCGATGTCTAACCCATCTTCGGCATAGATAGCACCCTCGTACTCAGCTACGCTGATAATTTTGAATCCGCCCTCGTTTTGAGAAATCCGGCCAGTGTGGTAGCCCACATTTCCCAAACCCTGAATAGCCATTGTTTTCCCTTCAGTACCAGTCTCCATACCGAGCTGCTTCATCAGCCCCTTGTCATTTAGCGTCTCCCTAATGCCATAAAAAACACCTCTTCCGGTTGCTTCATCCCTGCCTCTGATCCCGTTTTGCGTAATTGGCTTCCCAGTCACACAACCAATCGCGTCGATCTCCATTCCCTTAAAAGTCTGGTAGGTATCATAGATCCACGCCATTTCTCTAGAGCCAGTCCCGTAATCCGGAGCGGGAACATCTATGGCAGGCCCGATAAAGTTTTTCCTTACCAGCTCCGTGGTATATCTTCTCGTAATCTTTTGCAACTGATTGGTGGTATAATTTCTCGGAGATATTTTTACTCCACCTTTTGCCCCACCAAAAGGTACATCAACAAGCGCGCACTTATACGTCATAAGTGAGGCAAGAGCCATGACCTCTTCCTGGTTTACCTTCTGGCTAAAGCGGATACCCCCTTTTGTGGGAGCACGGTGATGACTATGTTGTACCCGAAATGCCTCAATGACCTGATACTCCTTTCCAATCTTCACAGGAAATTGCATGTAGTATACTGCATTACATACCTTGATCTGTTGCAACAGTCCAGAAGGAAGACTAGTATGATCGGCAGCACGATCAAAACTTATCTGCACGCTTTCGTAAAAGCTGGGTTCTTTTTTTCTAGTGCTCATTTTCTCTATTTTCTAGTCTTGAGATCTTTCGATCAATTCTAAACAAGTAAAATGCCAACACTAGAAAAATAATGGCAATAACAGTGACAACCACATAAATCTTCCCAATGGAGGAATAGAAATCTCCGCCAGATTGACCTAATAAAAAGCCAATTTTTATCACTAAAGCCGTAATCGGAAAAACTGATCCAGGTGTAGGCATCAAGAATTATTTATGGCCCCAAATTTATAGAATTATTCTTGTCTTTAGCAAAATTTTTCTTTTAAATAAATCCTTCAAATAAAGTGCGGTTTAACATTAATAATCCTTCAAACGCAAATACCTCCAGTGCACCTGAGAAATCCATATACCGAGCAAAATCCAACCAATAATGGCAGGATAAAAAACCAGCCGCAATAAATGGTCTAAGTCTTCGCCACCAAAGGCTGGATTACCACCACTCCCAGGATGTAAACTTGCCGTCATACGGGGGAAAATATACAATAATGGAATCAACAAAATAAAAGCAAAAATATTGTAGACAGCTGAAAAACGCCTGGCTAAATCCGGGTCAGCAATAGATCCCCGCAGAATAAAATATGCCAAATACATAAGCATTGCCACAGCAGCCATATTTTGTTTTACATCAAAACTCCAATAAGCGCCCCAGCTGTTTTTGGCCCATATCATTCCTGTAAGAATACCCAGGAAACCAAAAAGGAGACCAGTAGATGCATAGGCTTCGGCTTTAAAATCCGATTTACGCAAACGTTTGCGTAAATATCCAATGCTGTGAAAAACGGAAATTCCCATAATCACCATCATGGCCATCCACAACTGGACATGATAAAATGTATTTCGAATAGTCTCCAATAAGATATTGCGAAAAGGAAAATGAAAACCAATTGTATCTCCGGTTTTGACAATATCTCCACGCCATTCCGAAGCATCAAATGCACCGTGATTTCCCCTAACAAACAGGCCGCCTGGCAAGATCGAATGGCCATCCGATTCATTAAACAGGATCAAGCTCATCGGATGGATCGTATCGCGGTCCGGAAAAGATCCGGGGAGCTCAAAGGCTGCAACCAAATTTCTGCGGTCGATGACCTTTAGCTCCACTGCCTCGATGATATGATCCTCATCGAGTTTCAACCACGCGCTGACATCACCCTGATCATAGTGACTATTGTAACCCATTATTTCGAGCATCACCAGTTTTCCAGCTTCAGCCTGTACAGGCGACATCTTTACAATTCCGGGTCCAATGGGAATCAGCAAACCCGCTATGATGGAATACAAAATAAGTATTACTCCAGCTGCCTTCCACCAATAAGATTTCCAACTCATAATACTATCAAACCTACAAAAAAGGTAGTGTTTATCACGAGGTCCCTCTCGAGCAAGATCAGATGGTTAAAAGGCAAAATGCCGTAAGCTTCATACAGACGATTGAATATCTTGCACAGAAACAACTTGTCCTCCTATGCGCCTTTTAGTAACCTGGTGCTCCCTCTGCCTTTTACTATCGCCCGGAATGAGTGCCTCCAGCGTTGATATTTCGAAAGCACATATCTGGATTGCCCCGGATATCTCTGATAATACGGAATCAGCAGTGCAAGACATCATTACTCAATTTGTGAATTCTAACGATCACTTTTCATGGAAAATGACAGAAGCCTCAGAGGTTGCCAGTGTAAACATCGCCATTGTCCGGCCCCTCGATCCGAGCATCGGGAAAATGGTCTTCCCCGGAAAATCTGAACATCATCTTCCTGAAATATCCGGTGAAGGATTTGGAATCTTTCTTGACGATCGACAAGAAACTACAGTAATTTGGCTCGTCTGCAATCGGACAAGAGCTGTGATCTATGCCCTGGGTGATTTATTGAGAATATCCGAATTCAATGACAAACAAATAACAATCAAAAATGATTTAGCCTATTTATCTCACCCTGCTTACCCAATCAGGGGCCATCAATTAGGCTACAGAAATACGGCCAACTCATACGATGCATGGAGCGTCGATTTTTATAGAAAATACATTCTCGATTTGGCTCTATTTGGCACAAATGCCATCGAGAATATTCCATTCAGCAGAGACGACAGTCCTCACATGAAAATTCCTGTTGCAGAAATGAATATTGCCCTGAGTAATATATGCAGACAATATGATCTCGAATATTGGATCTGGACACCCGCTTCATTTGATTTGAGAGACAGCAGCCTTCGGGATGACGCCTTATCCACGCATAATAAATTGTATAAAGATTTACCAAAGTTAGATAATGTCTTTTTCCCCGGAGGTGATCCCGGACACAATCATCCCAGGGATGTTATGCCCTTTTTAAAAGAGTTATCAGGTTTATTAAAAGAATATCATCCCACAGCCGGTATCTGGATTTCACTTCAGGGATTTAGTCCTGAACAAATAGACTATTTTTACCAGTATTTAGATGAGCATAAGCCCTCATGGTTACGGGGCGTTGTCTCAGGACCCAGTAGCCCCTCGATTTCTCAAACCAGGTATCGACTGGGCAAAGAATACAAACACAGGCACTATCCGGATATTACTCACAATGTGCGATGTGATTATCCGGTCTTGAGATGGGATCAGGCATACGCCCTTACTTTAGGCAGGGAAGCTTCCAATCCCCAGCCGTACTACTATGCCAAAATCCATAAAAAATACGCACCTCATACAGATGGTTTTGTAAGTTATTCAGATGGGGCCCACGATGATGTCAACAAGATTATTTGGAGCCAAAGAGGATGGGATCCCGGCAGGGAGATTCACTCGATCCTTAAGAATTACTGCAAAATATTCTTTGGAGGTGAGATGAGCGAAATGGCCACGAACGGAATTATTGCTCTTGAAAACAACTGGGAAGGTCCACTCCATGAAAACGCTGCAGTGGAGTCCACACTTTTTTATTGGCAAAATTTAGAGGATAAATATCCCGCACTGCAAGATAATTGGAGATGGCAGCTTTTACTATTGCGCTCATATTACGATGCCTACATCCGCAGGAGACTTTTGACCGAAAGTGACCAGGAAGCTGAAGCAAATAAAATTCTTTTGGAGCGAATGGACGATGACATCAATGTTGCCATTAAGGAGAGTCTCGATAAAATATCCGAAAGCGATAAATACGAAATTGCACCGGATCTAAAACGTAAAATAGAAAAGTATTCCGATCTATTATTTCAGTCAGTCGGATTACAGTCGGACTCTAAAAAACACAAGGCCAGTAATCCTCAACGGGGATGTATTATGGATTTTGTAGATTATCCTTTAAATAATCGATGGTGGTACAAGGATCAATTTGATAAAATAGATTCGGTAAGTTCTGAATCGATAAAAAAAGAATTACTACACCGGATCGCAACCTGGGACGACCCGGGTGAAGGTTGTTTCTATGATAACGTTTCCACAATATCACAATCACCAAGGGTGAAATCTACGGTTTATGACGCGGTAGATTTTGCGTGGTGGGATGGAGGACAAAGCAGAGCACGCCTTTCCTGGCAGACGTTCCAAAATGATCCCATACTTGAATATGAAGATCTGGATCCCAACGGTCGGTATCTTCTGAGGGTCACTGGCTATGGTGACGCTTTAGCAAGGGCTGATGGACATAGACTCACACCACATCAATATGAGAAAGAATTGGGGGGTTTTAAAGAATTCATTATTCCACGCACGATTGTGGGAGATGGGAAAATGAAACTCACTTTTGACATTCCCGAAGAGTCACATATCAACTGGAGAAGGCAATCGAGAATCGCTGAAGTATGGCTGATAAAAAGATAAAGAATAGGAGATAAAAGAATAAATTGATATTATCGTGGCACGGAAAAATGACATTCACCTGCTATCCCCTCCATAAGAACGGAAAGAGAATCAGTCCAACGCCAAAAATCAGGAGATCAGCCGCAATGAGGAATAAAAAATCCCCGCTCACAAATTGCCAGTCGATTTCTTCCAGGCATTTGTGTGAAATTTTTACAAGTGGCAATAAAATGGGCAATACTACGGGAAGGCTCAAAATCATCATCATCGAACTCTTATTTCTGGTGTGACCTGCGATCGCTGACATGATCGTAAACAGAAATGACAGCCCCATCATTCCCAAAAATAATGCAATAAAAAAGTAGAAATCGTGCTTGACCGGATAATAAGTGAGGACAGAAAAAAGAATGAGGCTCCCAGTTGCAATGACAACAAGCAAGCAAAAATTGTAAATAATTTTGGAAAAAAGGATCAAGTATGGCCTGACAATCCCAATATAGTAGATTCGTCTATTCTCTCCTTCCTGGCTAAAAGCCTTTAGCACTGCATTGACAGCTCCAAACAGGACCACAATCCAGTACAAGGTAATCCAGGTAGGTCCGGTCACTTCGCCAAAACTGAGGAAAACAATAAAGAAGGAGGCAAAAACGTATAGAAAAATGCTACCAAGCCCAAACTGCTGACGAAAGTCAAGGAGAAAATCTTTGTGAATAAGTGCCTTCAGTAAAGTGATCATGAAGCATGAATACTGATCAAATATACGACTCTATAGCACAGATATCAACCGTATATATAGGATTATTTTATTATGTTTAAAGTACACATTTTCACAATTTTGAGTATATTTGAGGTAGACTAAGGGAGTATAACTATGATAGGTTTATTGCTTTTTTACGGATTGCTGGCACTGACGCCCACCTCTACTGAAGCATTTGGCAAGTACATCGAGAGGGAAGCTCGCCCTGGAGATGGCGTCTGGACTCTATTGGATCGATATCACCTTGCTGATCATTTCTGCAACAGCGACGAGTTTTATCGTCTGAACGGCCTAAAAAAAGGTGCTGTTATCATGAAGGGCAAGTCATACAAGCTACCTATACTCATCTATACGTACAATGGAAGAAGTATCAGGTCCACTCTTGGAATCTCTGATTATCAGCAGGCGCTCCGTATACAAAAGTACAATGAAAGGATCCTAAGGGAAAGTCGTAGAAAAACCGATTATAGAAAAAGTAAGATTCTGTGGGTACCTTTTCATGAACTAAATTGTAAAACCCCTGCAGATAATCATAAGATAGCAGCGGTGAAAAAAAAGGAATATAATCTCCCCTTACTTGGCAAGAAAGAATCCAGGGTCACCGTAAAAAGTGATCGTCTAAACGACCAGGTGTATTATATAATTGCTGGCCATGGAGGTCCTGATCCGGGAGCTGTAAGTAAAATTGGGAAAACCTTGATTTGCGAAGATGAATATGCATATGATGTTTCTCTTCGATTATTTAAGCTCTTAATCGAGCACGGGGCCAGAGCTCATCTCATTATTGAGGATCAAAATGATGGCATTCGCGATCAAGCCTTGCTGCCTTGCGATCAAGACGAAAAATGCAGAAATGCCAAAATACCACTCAATCAGACCAAGCGCCTTCAACAGAGAGTACATGAAGTAAATTCACTGTATCAGGCTAATCGAAAAAAGGGTTATAAAAACCACACCTGTATTTCAATTCACGTAGACAGTCGCAGCAAGAACCATCGACAGGATGTCTTTTTTTGCTACTACCCGACTTCGAAGTCTGGAAAAAAATTAGCTCAAAACATGTTGAACACATTTACAAATAAATATAAGAAGCATCGCAGGGGAGGTCACTATGCCGGTGAGATAGATGCCCGCGATAACCTATATGTACTTCGTCATACTTCACCCAAGACTATTCTCGTCGAACTCGCAAACATCCAGAATAAGGCTGACCACAAACGCATCGTGCAGGCATCGAATAGACAGGCACTTGCCAATTGGATGATGGAGGGACTGATTGCTGATTTATAACGAAACGTGATTCTTATTCTCACCTAAGGATTCCGTTGCCTCCACAAACGATACAGGGTACTGTTACAAAGTAAAGATTCTTAACTTTGCCATACGGATTTCGCAGTAGGTCAGATTGGTTTTTTGATATAAATAACGTTTACATTTTGATTCGAGACTCATACCTTTTTATAGTTTCAATAGCACTTCTCCTCTCCAGCTGTGAAAATAACCAAATTGATAATTATATTTTCCTGGGACAAGGAACGATGACTGGAGAAGTCACCGAAAACTCTGCAATTCTTCAGACCAGATTGACCGCGACTGATACGATATATCAAAAGGATCTCTCTGGTAAAGCAGGCTGGGTACGATTTACCTGGGCTCACGATAAAGATTTTGACAATACACCACGAACGAGTAGATGGATGAAAGCTCTGGAAGAAAATGATTTTATTGTAAAGACAAAAATCACGGATCTCGAACCCGACAAGACAATTTACTACCAGGTACACTATGGAGAGGACTCAATAAATTTTTCGAAAAGCAATATTGCACGTTTTCGAACAAATCCGGGTCGTGAAAAAAAATCACCTGTCTCCTTTGTAGTCGTGACGGGTATGAATTATTATTTTCACTTTTATGGTAACTACGACGCAAAAAATAAATACCTGGGTAAGGACCGGGATTTGGGATTTCCGGCACTAAAAACCATTGGTGACTTAAGTCCTGATTATTTCATCGGTACCGGAGACAATGTGTACTTCGATCATCCAGCAGCCCATAATTACAAGAGGGCGATAGACAGGGGAAGTAATCCCTTGCCTGGTCTTTTTGATGGTAAAGAAGTACTGGACGAGCAGGGCATGCGAAGAAAATATCACGTGCAGTTTGCTCAACCCCGATTCAGATCTCTATTTGGTGAAGTTGCCACTTACTGGGAGAAAGATGATCATGACTACCGGGTCAACGACAGTGATCCCTACAACGATTTTCCTATTTCACACGAATTGGGTGTCAAGAACTTTCGAGAACAACTCCCCATGGTAGATCCGGAGGATAAAAATGCAGTCACATACCGTACAATCAGGCTGAACCATGACGTCCAACTTTGGTTTCTGGAAGGGAGAGACTACCGCTCGGCAAATAAATCTCCCGATGGGCCGGATAAAACCATTTGGGGAAAAACTCAAAGGGATTGGCTAAAAAACACCTTGCTCGATAGTGATGCCAACTATAAATGCATTATCTCGCCCACACCAATGGTAGGACCCGACGATGCGAGTAAAAGTGACAACCATGTAAACCACAAGGGTTTTCGCACTGAAGGGGATCGGTTTTTTAACTGGCTTGCGGATAATCACTTTTCACGTGAAGAGCTGTTTTTTATTTGTGGCGACCGGCACTGGCAATATCACGCAAAACATCCATCCGGTTATGAGGAATTTTCTTGCGGTGCATTGGTGGATGCAAACTCCAGAGCCGGACGTTTGGCCGGTGATCCAAAATCTACAGATCCCGATGGAGAAATTATTCAATATTATGTACAGGGGCAGCCGGATCAAGCTACGGGGGGATTTCTTTTGGTCAATATCTCGTATCAAGACACACAACCTGAGCTTCAATTCCGTTTTTACGATGACGTTGGCAATGTCAATTACAGCGTCGTCAGATAAAGTCCCTGGTAATCCCGTAATTTGTCATGTGCCTTGCAATGCTCATTGACTCATTGCAGAAGAAGTTTCTTGTATCACCGCATCCATTTCTATCGGAGATAAATAGACTGGACCGAGTCAGAGTGACCAGAAGACACTGCCGGTAAACCAACGCCCTGGCATTGGTGCCCCCAAAATGTTTTGATAGTCTGTGTTAAATACGTTTTGTACCTGCAACCATATTCCAACCTTTTCGGTGACATCTACCGTTCCACGCACACTGCAAACGGTATAGGCAGGCTTTAAGTCAGCATTGATTGCTGTTGCCATGCGCCTGTTTCTACTCTTATGGAGGAGGGTACCGGACAAATCAAGATTTCCCAAGGTGACCATACTGGTAAAAGTCAGCAAGTCCCTGGCGTGATTGGCAATATAAACAGAAACAATATCTTCCTGATTGCTTGTCTTCTGGTGCGTGTAACCCAACAAAACCTGCAAGCTGCGATCCAGTCCAATTGGTACGTTCAGGTGCGATTCGATTTCAAATCCACGTGTTGAAACATCTGAAATATTTTTGGCAAAAAAGTAATCAGCATCTTCTTCCAAATCTCCAATTCCTATAATCTGGCTAGAATTTGTCGATACATAGTCGATCAGCATGCTTGACTGCCTAATAAAACCTGTTGCTTTGATTTTTATCCTGGAGCCCACTGATAGATCTGCACCCAGTTCCTCAGACCAACTTTGTTCTGCCTTTAGGTCGGGATTACCCAAACTACGTCCTGGAGTCAGGTTTATCAGATTATTCGATACATAGCGCTCAGTATAATCAGCAGCCCGAATACTTCGTCCTACTGATCCTCTCACCAGGATCTTCCCAAGGGGATATGAAAAATTTATCTGTGGCAAAAATTCCAAATCATAATTTTCATCATAGTCAAGCCTTGCACTTCCCGTCAGATTTAACTTCTCCCATCCAAAATGCATCATTGCATATATTCCGCTATGCCAGTCGTCGTGGTCACCTCGATCGTTGCTGGAAATCTGGCGGTGATCGAGCTGCCATCCCATTTTAAAAAGTGTCCTGTCGGAAATTTTCCAAAGATGGTTTTTCACAACATTTACATGTTGGGTGACATGCTCATTTGTAGACGGAAAATCCGGGCTAAAGACAAACTTGTCTGTATTGTACTTAAATCCGATCTGGAAGTCACTACTTGACCTTTCTCTTATTTTTTGGTATTTAATCACATTAAAACTATTGGAGGTAGTTTCTGTCGATTTATCAAATACACTGGACGTGTAAAAATACCTTGCATTAAAATCCCTGTGGTCGTAAGAACTTCGCAGCACCAGCGAGGAATTGTTCTTCATTTTATAGGTCAGTGAAAAACTGGCTGTCAGAACATCAAAATAAGTTCGATACTTTTCCAGGAATTCGCCCGAAGTTGTGATTTTTTCATCGATTAGCTCTCCATCCGATTTATTGTACTGAAGGGAAGCAGAGGATGATAATTTATCTCCAGCCAGAGTGAGCGTCAGATCGGCCGTTTTTTGTGTGTGACTTCCCAGACCAGCAGACCCGTTAAGTTCGAAGTGCTTATCGAACCAATCTTTTGTGATTACATTGATAACGCCGCCCACAGCGTCAGGGCCGTACATTGCCGCGGCGGGCCCCTTCAGCACTTCAATTCTTTCAATTTGTTTGACAGGCACCGGAATATTACCATTAAAATGGCCTGTCAATGGATCATTGAGCCGCATACCATCAATCAAGATGAGCACCTGGGTAAAAGTCGAACCACGCATCAAAATGTCAGCTTGAGCTCCAAATCCTCCTCGAGATTGCACCTCAACGCCCGAGACAGTCTGAAATAACTCATCAAGAGACAATGCGGGCAGCCGTTCTATTTGGGTGGGCTGGATTACTGTGATGTGCTTTCCAGTTTCCCTTATGGTAAGGGGAATTTGGGTGCCGGAAATCCGAATGGTGTCCAGGTTTTCTTCCCACTGGCCAATACCCTCCGTGCTAAAAAGACTCCAAAAGGCTAGTATAAGCATGTACCTCATATCAATAGGCTGGATCCAAGACATCAAGACTACTAAAATCTGAACGATCTGAGAATGTTACTCTCGTTTAGTACCCTGTAAAACGCTGACTCCACTAGGTAAGGGATTACCTGAAGATCTCCTGAAGCTCACTACCTGTCCTACATGCCAAATGGCATCAGCTAGGGGTCCGTTGAGTATATTCCAAAAGGGAAATTCATTCTTGTTGTCTCCCCGTTGGAAGATGATCTTCATTTTCCGAAGATCAGCCCCATCGAGGCGCAGATTATCACTTGCCTTCTTAATATTCTGAAGGGTGATCTCACGCAATTGCTCAAATCCCGGATCCTCACTGTTACCGGCTCCACGAATATTGGGCTCCTGTTCTGTGGCCTTTACAAGTACATCTGTCAAACCCTTAATGTGCCGAAGGGTCTCCATCGTTGTCCTTGCATCATCATTTGGTCTGAAGTCGAGATCATTTTGTTGCAGTCCCTCCGTCGCCCAAAAGTACCTGAACCCTAGACCGTCGACCATCCTTGCGGCCACAGTTTCCGGTGTGTACGTATCCGGCGCTTTCGGGATTTTGTAATAAACAGGTTTGTCCTGAGCTTCCATGACTAAAGTAATCAAGCAAAAAATGGCGATATACAGAATTTTCATATCTCAAATTAGTAAATAATCGAAGAAAGAACTGCCGCCTATCGGTTACCGTCGATGTTTTGTAAAAACAGTCAAGATTCTCAGCAAATTACAGACAACTTCCGATCTGCTCTAAAGCATTGATGAGTTTGGGATAATCCTTAAAAAAGTAGAAGTCGTCCCAGGTGTTCGCCAATTTGATCATATGCCGTATTGACATCAATCTGACCTCCTCACTCCACCTGTCTTTGTACGGCAGAGTCTCACCGGAGTACAGGCTAAAGACATGTACGGGGTCCAGATTATTTTCTTCATCGCCAGCTTTTATTTTGCTCACTTCCACGAGATCTTGTTCAAATCCAAATCCTCGGGAATGTGCATGAGGATCTCCATCAGAAATCAGGATAAGAAATTTCTTGACCTGATCCAGCGAGTTGTTTTGAAATTCCTTCATTGCCATCTGTATTCCCGAATGTATATCAGTGGCAAAAACACTGAGGGGAATACGCAATTCTTCGATGGTCTGTCTGAGTAGGTCATTGTCACCGCTGAGGGGCATGATCAATTGAGCACCGCGATTGAAGGATATCAGACCGAGCCGCATGCTGTTGGGATGGAGCTCAAATCGAGAGGTAATCGCCGACAATACTGTCTGCACCTCATCGATAAACGCTCGCTCACTAGCTGAAAAATCAACGGCTACTATGACATGCATGGGGCAATTTGGGAGTACTTTATCGTACTTATCCTGACCTGCAAGCATGCAGATGCTGACCGCCACAAGAATGAATATCAACATGTAACGAGTCATGGTCAACATATTTCAATTTACAACCTTTTATAGATAGTTGCCACATATTTGATGTAAACAGCATTTGATTTGTCAACGGAGAATCCAGCGCGTTCCCAACATGCCTATACCCCCCGCACATCCATTGCAATCATATACACCGATCCCATAGCGGTAATAAACAGTTTATCCCGGTCCTTACCACCAAAACAAACGTTCGCCGTCCAGTTTTCCGGCACATCTAAATGCCCAATTTTCTTACCTCGTCGATCAAAAACAGTGACTCCTTTACCAGTGAGATAGACATTGCCCCTTTCGTCTATCGTCATACCATCCGATCCCATTTCCACAAATAGACTCCGGCGTTTTAAAGAACCATCCCTTTTTATTTTGTACCTGTAAGTTTTTTTGTCACCTATGTCCGCAACAAAGAGGTTTTTCCCATTTTTTGATCCAATAATTCCGTTTGGTCTTACCAGGCCATTTGCCACAACACGAATTGAGCTTCTGTCAGCATTTAAATAATATACATTCTCACTTTCAATTTCCTTTTCTGATCTGGTCCAGTATTTTCTCTTATAATAAGGATCAGTAAAATAAATACCTCCGTTTTTGTCCACCCATAAATCATTGGGACCATTGAGCCTCTTACCCCTAAAATCCTTGACCAATTTGCTCACTTTTCTATTACTATCAATCTCCCAGAGTTCATTGTCCTGATCAGCGCATGCAAGAAGATTTCCATTGGTATCAAAAAACAAACCATTTGATCTTCCCGTACCTTCCATAAATATTTCTACGATCCCGGACTCTGCAATCCATCTTAGAATGCGATCATTGGGTTGATCTGTAAAATAGACGTTGCCATCCTGATCAACAGCTGGACCCTCCGTAAAGTTATATCCCGAATCAACTAAAATCAGACTGGCGCCATTTGCAAATGGATCCTGTTCATTCTGTGCTAAAACAGGATTAATGACGAATAAATAAAGAATAGAAAAACAGAGTGACTTCATACTCACAACATACAAAAGATAGCTCAGATCTCCTTTCGTAAAAAAGGTAAGATGACATCTGTGAGGATTTTATTTTATGGTCTTTCTCAATATTATTATCTTTCAGATAACAATAAATCGAAAACTAACTAACTTATAATGGATACTACTAAATTTCTTCTCGGCACATTGATCGGTGCAGCTATCTTTTTCTTGTTAGGCTTCTTGGTCTACGGAATGCTACTGTCCTCATTTTTTGAATCCCATAGTGTCGCACCTGAAGGCGTGCACAAGGAATCACCGGATATGATCTATATGATCTTGAGCAATCTTGCATTAGGTGCACTTATCACATACATATTTCAGAGATGGGCGGGAATCAAAACTGCTTCAACAGGATTTATCGCCGGAGCAACCATATGTTTCCTCATGGCATTTTTCTGGAATTTCATGAATTACAGCATGGCCAATATTATGGATATCACTGCAGTACTATCAGATATAGTTGTGTTCGCAATTCTTGGAGGTTGCGTCGGAGCGGGTGTTGGATGGTTTTTGGGAAGAGGCGATTAATCGCGCCGATTTCTTATTTTTCGATATGAAATACGGATTCTATGGTGCCCTCCTGTTCGTGGCCGGGTGGTCCTGTCAATCAAATGACATCGTCAAGGCTGACAAATCAAAAGCTGAATTCTCGATTGTATTATCAGAAAGCAAAAATGAATTATCAATCCACCAGGGTGATGAGATAATCGTAAAACAGGTCGCACAGAAAAACCATCGCCCATATTTGCATCCGCTTATGTCTCCCGATGGCAAAAGTGTACTTACCGAGTACAGTCCGGGTCATCACAAACACCAAACCGGAATTTACTGGGGATTTACGCGGGTTAATGGCCGGGACTTTTTTCACAACCCCGGTGAGGACTATTGGAGGAGAGTGGATCTAAACGTGCTGCAGGATACAGGCCAGCAGCTGACATGGCAGACCAAATACGAGATGCTAGATAGTATGGGCGAAGTACTCCTCACGGAGACTCAGATCTGGACGTTCCAGACGGGAGGTGACCACTACTACCTCGATTTGGAATGGCGGGGTGAGGCTTCGCAAGCCATCACGATCGGTGAATATGAATATGGAGGATTGTTTATCAGAATGCCCTGGAAAAAGGGAATACCGAGTAGAGTCGAAAACGCGGCCAGAGATATAGATCTTAGAGCCGAGGGGAAAAGAGCCATGTGGTTGGATCTAGGTATGCAGGTGGAAGGTAGGGAGGATAAGGCTCACATCGCGATCTACGATCACCCTCAGAATGGAGCATACCCGACACCCTGGCGAGTAGATGGCCAGTTTGGAGTCGGTCCTGCCAGATCCCGGTTGGGAGATTGGCAAATACCTCTGGGCCACACGGAGATCATCAAATATAGACTCGACATCTTTACCGGAGAAATGACGGATATCGAGCTCACTCAACAGTGGGAAAAATTTAGTGGGGCAGATGGAATGTACTCGACTGCATCTTTATGGGGAATAGCACAGGCAGAGGGCCGCAATGCTAAATTTTTGACTCCCGAAGAGGCTGTTGATGAGATGTCAGTGCAAGAAGGTTACGAGGCAAATGTCTGGGTTGCAGAACCCGACATCACACAGCCGATGGCCTTTTGCTGGGATCACAGGGGCAGATTGTGGGTAGCGGAAAACCGCGATTACGAATCCCGGGGAGATGGGTTTTCCAATTCTGGTGATAGCCGGATATTGATCCTCGAAGATACTGATCGGGATGGGGTGGCTGATAGTCGCAAAGTCTTTTTGGAAGGGATCGCCTTTCCAGCAGCGATCGCAGTGGGTTTTGATGGCCTTTTTCTCGGTGCTCCTCCACACTTGCTTTTTGTACCTGACAAAAACCACGATGACAGAGCTGACCTGGACGACATCGAGGTTCGGCTCACAGGTTGGGGAATCAGAGACCGCCATGAGACTCTCAACAGTCTGCATTGGGGCCCTGATGGCTGGCTATACGGCTGTCAGGGATTTGCCACTCCCTCTAAGGTGCGCAAGCCCAAAGGGGATGAAAAACTGTACCGTCACCACGACAGATTTCCCGTCGACTTGCTCAGTGCTGAAGGGGTGGATATCAATGGAGGTATCTGGCGTTATCATCCCACAAAGGATCGCTTTGAAGTGGTTTCTCATGGTTTTAGTAATCCATGGGGGATTGACTATGACGAACACGGTCAGCTTTTTATCTCTGCATGTGTAATCCCCCATCTTTGGCACATCATTCCGGGAGGCATTTATCACAGGCAGGGTGGACAACATTTTAATCCCTATGTGTACGCCGATATTCAAACGATTGCAGATCACCGGCACCGGAGTGCTCACGGGGGGCTTCGGGTCTATCTGTCTGACGCTTTTCCCGAAGATCAGTATGGTCGACTTTTTATGGCCAATATCCATGAGCACGCAGTCCTGTCAGATGTTTTAGAAAAAAATGGCTCCGGATTCTCAGCTCATCATGGGGATGATTTCCTAATGGCCAATAATGCGCAGTGGATCGGATTTAGCATGGAGATTGGTCCCGACGGGGGCCTCTATGTCCTGGATTGGCACGATGCCGACATCTGTGGAAAAGAGGTTTTACATAAAGAGACCGGACGTGTATTTCGCATCATGCCCAAAAACAATCATGCGAAAGACTGGGATGGAAGATATGACGACTTATCCACACTCTCTGATGAACAGTTGGTCGATTTACAAACACAGAAAAGTGCATGGCATTCGAGAAGGGCCCGTCTTATTTTACAGGAGCGCTCTGTGACGAGAAAAATAAGTGATAATGCCCTTACAAAATTGTCCGACATATTAAGCAGTGATCCCAATACTCCACACCGCTTAAATGCCCTTTGGACGATGCATAATTGCGGATTAATATCTTCTGACGAAATTGAAGTCCTCCTCGATGACGAGGACGAATACATCCGGGCCTGGTCGATTCAACTGCTCTGCGAGGATCGCAATCCGGATAAAGCTGCATTGAAAAAGTTTGCCGATATGGCATCCACTGATCGATCGGCTGTCGTGCGATTGTATCTCGCAGCAGCCCTTCAGAGAATTCCAACCAGCGAGCGGTGGCCAATCCTGGAGAATCTATTAGGGCAGCAGGAAGACATCGATGATCCCAATATTCCTTATATGCTTTGGTTTGCTCTCGAGCCAATGGTGGTCGAAAATCCAGAAGCAAGTATTGACTTGATAGTGGGTAGTAAGTTTGAAATAATAAATCAATTTATTTCCCGCCGGCTCGTGGATGGGAATAAATTCGATTTTCTTGCATCAAATATTCCTCTTGATTCCGAAAGGAGTGCAGAAATGCTCAACGGCATTTTAAAGGCAATGGAAGGAAGGACGGATGTGACCATGCCTGAATCCTGGCGAAAAATATATCCGGAGCTGGAAAGACGTGGCGGAGAAACTGCTGAGGTAGCCGGGGCCATAAATAATTTATTTGGTGATCAAGAAATCATTCGTGCCCAACTAGCGATACTGAGTAATAAATCGGGTAATGGTCAAAAAAAGGTTCAGGCAATAAACCAGTTAGCTCTCCGACATCAAAGTGAATTACTAGATTACTTACCCGATTTAGTTGGTGACGAGATAACAAGTGTTGCCAGCATTAGAGCGATTGCGCAATATGATCGTGAGGATCTTGGTAAAATGTTAATCGATAAATATCATGGTTTTGATGCAATGGAGAAAAATGAAGCAATACAAACTCTTGCATCGCGTCCCGGTTATGGATGGATCCTCACAAGAGCCTTAAGGGATGAAAAAATACCAAAAAAAGATATTCCGGCTTACACTGCACGGCAACTTCGACGTGTGGTAGGCAGTGGATTTGTGGAGATATGGGGTCCGATAGATGAACCCCCTGATGACATCAAAATCGCATATGATCATTACAAACAATTGATGGCCAATCATACAGATGGTGACATGGGACGTGGCAGGAACCTTTTTGATCGCGTATGTGGTGTCTGTCACAAAATGCACGGTCAGGGGGGAGAAGTAGGTCCTGATATTACAGGCAGCAACAGAACGGATATCGATTACTTGCTTTCCAATATCTTGGAGCCCAGCTCTGAGATTCAGGACGACTATAGAATGGTTGTCATTACCACAAGAGATGGGCGCACCTATGCCGGTAACATTGTAGGTGAGACCGACCGTTTAGTTAAGTTGCGCATCGTCGGTCAGGAGGATGTGTCACTTTACAAAGCAGAGATTCAATCCCAGGAGGTAACACCAGTGTCATTAATGCCCGCCGGTTTATTAAAAACATTGACAGATCGTGAAGTTGTAGATCTGCTCACTTTCTTAATGAAGTCAAGTGAGATTTAAATTAGTCAACGCTTTATTCAAGGTTATTTAAATGCATAATTATTCCCTCTCAAGCATGGATCAAACTCAAAATAATACAGTTTTCCAAATCGTCATTTAAATGGGAAGATGAGAATTAGTACGCTCTTCCAGTGCAGTAGTATTCGATCTAGATGCAATAAAAAATGATCGTATAGATGCTGGAAAAATCCGGACAAACGAAATGATTGCTACTCGGTACAAGATGGTATTTGGCACGTTCATCCTTGCCATGATTGTGCTGTTTGATCGTATTCTTATTTCGGTGGCCAAGGATCCCATTGCAAGTGATCTATCCTTGAATGACAAGCAAATGGGATGGATCCTTTCTATTTTTGCTCTGGGTTATGCACTTTTTCAAACTCCCGCAGGTATGCTTGCTGATCGCTATGGTCCCAGAAAAGTATTGACGCTTGTTGTCACGCTTTGGTCGGCTTTTACCGCGATTACAGGGGCGGCCTTCAATTTCATCTCACTGATTTTCATTCGATTTCTCTTTGGTGCAGGAGAAGCAGGAGCATTTCCGGGTATGGCTCAGACTATTTATAAATGGATTCCTCTTAATGAGCGGGGGATTGTACATGGTATTAATTTTTCCGGAGGAAGGATTGGCGCAGCAATTGCGCTTCCAATCGTCGCAGCGCTTATTGAATGGACAAATTGGAGAATGACATTTGTGATTCTTGGTCTCGTCGGTGTATTTTGGGCAGTGATCTGGTATTGGTGGTTTAGGGATGACCCCAAAAATCACTCTGGCGTGAGCGACAATGAACTCAACACCATAACTGAGAATTTTACAGGAAAAAAGAGTGATCACCGTCCCATATCTTTCCAAAAGTTATTTCAGTCTAAAATGATGTGGCTGATAATGAGTCAATACTTCTGTAGCAATTTCACCTTTTTTTTCTGTCTCACCTGGTTGTTCCCCCATTTAAAAGCCAAATATAATCTTGAGGCGATCGAAGCGGGTTTTTATTCATCCGCTCCATTGATTTTTGGTGCCTTGGGAAACTGGTTTTCGGGTTGGTGGGCAGATTATATCTATAAAAGAGGAGAATGGAGGCGTTCGAGAAGATTGCCTGCAATTGTGGGATTTGCTTGCGCGGCAATAGGAATTTTTACCAGTATCTACATGGCGGACGTAGTTGGCGCCATCGCTTTTATCTCCCTTGCTGTTTTTGGTGCCGATATGACCTTGAGTCCCTCCTGGGCCACGTGTGTGGACGTTGCAGAGGATCATTCCGGTGCCGTGAGTGGGACTATGAACATGGCCGGTAATCTTGGTTCCTTTGTAACAGCCCTCGCATTTCCATACTTGATGGCACTGACTTCTTCTGATAAACTCTTTTTCTACATTGCAGCCCTATTGAACTTAATTGCAATTGCTCTATGGTTAAGGATTAAACCGGATCTCACCCTTCAAATATCCAAACCAGGACATCGACAATGATTACCAGGTCAGAACTAGTACAGGCAGTAAATGATACAATCAAATTAATTGATCGAGCAGGACTCTATATCACGGTTGAAGAAAAAGAGAAAATAACGGCAGCAGATTTTGGCTTGAGCAACTTGCGAAAAGAGGGGATACAAATACTCACCCTTTTCGAAACAGATCGCATAGCTGCTAAAATCCTGGTCTTGTTTCCGCACCAGACAGAACCAGAGCTCTGGCATCCAGCCGTAGGTGACGATCCCGGCAAAGAAGAAATCATACGAGCTGTTTGGGGAGATCTCTTTTTTTATATTCCCGGTCCCAATACTATGCACAAGGGCTTTATTCCTTCCGGAAAGGAAAAATGCTATACAATGAGGAATGAGATTCAACTTTTACCAGGTGAACAATTGATTTTATCCCCGGGGACAAAACATTGGTTTCAGGCGGGTTCCAGCGGAGCTGTCATGTATTCCTTTTCCACAACCGTACGAGACGTAATGGACCAATTTTCTGATCCGGCAATTGTACGAACTACAAAAGTTATCGACGACAAAACTCCTAAAAGATGATGAAACACAGCATAATAACAGCATTCCTAGGCAAAACCCAAGATCGATTTTCAGAATATCAGAAAAATACTACCCTTGCCGAGAGAATTGAAATCGTTAAAGGGATAAATGGCATAACCGGAGTGGAAGTCGTTTATCCATACGAGACGGGCGATGCGGAAAAAACAAAAGAACTACTGAGAAATGCAGGTCTTTCATTTGCAGCGATCAATGCAAATATTAAAAAAGAAATAAAATGGATTTCCGGTGCCATCTCAAGGCCCCAAAAAGAAATTCGGCAAGATGCTGTCCAATTGATAAAGAGTGCAAAGGATTATGCAAAGCGCGTGGGTGCTCCTCTCGTGACATGCTGCCCTCTCAGTGATGGTTATGACAATTTGTTGCAGGTAGATTATCCAAAGGCATGGAGAAACATGATTAATTCTGTCGCAGAGGCTGCGGACTATCTACCCGAAATTCCATTATTTCTTGAGTACAAAATCAATGAAACACGTGTACACTGTAATCTGGATTCATGTGCCAAAACCATTCTACTCCTAAAAGAAGTGAAGAATTCTGCAACGGGGGTGACGATCGATTTTGGACACTCTTTACTAGCCAAAGAAAATCCTGCTCAGGTGCTCAGCATCTGCGCTGAATCGGGAGTTGACTATTATTTGCACACCAATGATAATGACTGGAACTTTGATTGGGATCTCGTTGGTGCTTCGAGAAATTTTCTTCATACTGTCGAGTTTTTCTTCTACGCAAAAGAATACGGTTACGATAAATATTTTACAGCGGACGCCTCCCCAAGAATCTTTGATATGGTTGAGTTTTTCAGCAGACACACAGAAATGAACCAAGCAATTTGGAATCTTGTGGAATCCCTCGATAGAAAAAAGTATCGGCAATTGATGGCTGAGGAAAAACCAATGGAACTCATGCGACTTATAAAAGACGAGATTTATCGGATTTAGTCGGTGTTCCAGAGGGAAACGATTCGGACCTGAAATCACTAATTAAATGTAATTAATTGAAAATCTACTGAATACAAAAAGCACGTGCTTTAACCTTTTCCAAGGGTCTTTCAGTATCCTTTTCTTCCTTCTTTTTCTTAAAATCCTCCCCAATTTTATTCCCCATCGCTGTCCGATCTGCATGGATTCTTGGATTATCAGGGGTGCATTTTTGGCGAATTTATTGCCAACAGGTGTTTCATAGAATTTGATTAGCTCTTCCAGATCTTCAGGAGTCAGATCTTGGGAGTAGACCGGTACCAACATTTCAGTTAAATCATTCAGAGAAACCTTGGCGGATTCCCTTTCCATATCATCCCACACATCAGATTCCACCTTATCATATTGCGTCCTAAATAGGGAGTACATCTGCATGATTACAGCATCATAAGACTCTTCGGTTCCCTGAAACTTCAAGCATGTTTCTAAGCGTTTCACTATATTCCTTATTCACCTGTCCAAATACTGCAAAATTCCCAGAACAAGCAATACTGCTGCAATTAATGTTCTAGCCATAATTATGGTTTTGATCGTTCACTAATTTAATGAAAAATGCCTGTGATATTTTAGGAATTTTACATGTGATTTGATATGTCGGCTCTTGATAGCTCATAGCACCATACGATACTATCAAATTTACACAAATCATTCTGCTCCAGCCCAATCGAAGTAGATCCCGATAGCACTGAAAGATATAAATAAGACTGACGAGCAAGAGTAAATGAATAATAATTCCCAACATGAAGAAAATCATTTTTTTCATGTTCTTAGTAATGTCGTTTTAATTGTGAAGTGTATGAGGATTGCGAGTAAAATTAGCGTACAATAAAAATAAAAACATAGATACTCAGGAACTTGAGTAAATACAGATAATGCCTTACATTTATTGGGCATCGCTTTCATATGCGATGTAGCGTTTCGGCGATATCTTCCGGTGCCACCAGTGATGCAAGGATGGAGTGATGTTCTTGCCATATCCGTTTTATTCTTTACATCCTAATTGTCTGTATCTTCCTTCAAGCAACTCCTTATAGGCAGTTTTCATTTCATCTGATAGAAACGATCGATTGATCCAACTGAAAGCTTTCGATTTATTCTTGATAATTCGATTAAAAGCTCCTTTGATTTGTTTACGAGTTAATCCTAATTCTTCTGCAAACTGTTCAAAGTGTTTGTATTCTAACCTTTTTTTCTTCCCAGTTAATGTCAGCGCGAGTTCTTCGGTATCTTCCGGAAACACAATTGCAACATTTAGGAGATCGTAGGCAGGAGACAGAATCCAACCAAATGAGCTTTCGATCATCGAGAAGTTTTTCAGGTGCATATCACTACTTCCTGTTAAAAAGGAGAAAAGAGCCAAGTCAAAGAAAAAGGTTTTATCAAGCAAAGTATTGCTTGAATAGCTGTCCAATGCTTTTCCAACCTTCTCCATTGATCCTTTATATTTGTCAAACGCTTCAGTTATCTGAAACATATCGAGCATGTGGATTTTTTCTCCACTTTCTGTCCGGTCAATCCGTTTAGTTATATAAGAAAGTTCTCCAGATAATAATCGAATTAGTGATGACGGCACTACGTTGATTCCCAGAGCCTCTCCTATTCGCATTGTTACATGTTCGTTTGCGGGCATTCCCGGAAATTTGTCAGAAGGTGGTTTAAAAATAAATTGTCCACCTAATACTCCAACTACCGTTAACCGCGCATCCGAATTCTCCCTGGTTTCTTTAACCAAAGTCATAGATAGTTTAGGTTGAACACCCGGGACAGAAACTCTTCGCTCAACTACATTTTTCGCAAGCTCATCTATTTGGGCGAACGAGTATTCTATTCTGGGAGGTGTCGGTGTTCCAAAGAATTCCATTGAACACTTATCGTGAAAATCCAGGTCATCCTCAACGTATTTGTAACAATACAAGCATCTATGCTCCATCTTCCTCTGCTTTGGGTACTACGCTTACAGCACCGATACAATTTTGACAACATGCTAAAAGTAATCCCATCCGATCATTTTTATTGATTTTCCAGTTTTTGGAAGCTATATCCAATAACCACCCCTCGGGGATCAATCCCTCAAAAAAAGGAAAGAGTCGCTTCTCAATATATGGCTTATCGGTAACTGGCATAGTGAACGTGATGAAGTCATTCGGATGATCTTTGGCGTATTGATTCTCATACTGGAATACATACTCGCCCTCATCTGTCTCCGTGAGAATACCTGCCAAATGGTTTTTATAAAACACCTTTCCCTGTCTCATTCTGTCAGATTTTTGCTGCTGACAGGAGCTAATTCATGTCCAAACATATTAAGAACGAGGTTTACCTTATTCATATTCAGATTCGTTTTACCCTGCTCAATTTTACGTACTACTGCAAGTGCCACTCCTGCTCGTTCGGCGAATTCCTTCTGAGTTAGATTGACTTCCTTCCTCCGTCCTTTGACAAACTCTGCTAATTGCTTCATTATACGCTTTTAAATATAATATTGCGTAAATATAGTGCATTATATGTAATTAGATATAATTTGCCAATTTCTTAATATTTTATATGCAATAACATATAATAACGAAAGTTCAATTGGATTCCTCATTCTGTCCTGTGCTTTCCAAGTGCTTGATTATCAAGGAAATTATGATTTGCCTGGATTGGAAATGGCACACGACACCGAGCGATACTCAAAGGGATCACGATAGCGCGGCTGAGTTGTTGCATAAAACGGAATAAGCTATGGCAGTCATTCTGGTCCAAGCTATGCCAGTCAATCCGGTCCAAGCTATGCCAGTCATTCCGGTCCAAGCTATGCCCATAGGTGGAATCATGCCATATTGGATAGAATTTAAGCTGTACGGCATACAAAAAGAAAGGACACTAAGGTATTACGACAGCTGGTGATGTTATCGGTAGCTGGAAAATCTAACCGCGAAATAGCCATGCAAATAGGTATTAACTCCAACACAGTAAACAAATACGTGGGTGCATAGAGGGGACTGAGTAGAACAAAAGAAGAGTTATTAAGGATGCCAGAATCAGATTTGGGGTCGCTAATTGCCTCACTGATCCTTTGGAGCATATATTCTATAACAGAGTTGAATGACCTTGCTTATTCGAAAGTGAAATGTTTGGTATTATTCCAGTTGCTTGTTTTTCACCAAATGTTCCACCGGTATGAATTCAAATAGTATGAATTTCTGCATCAATATTAAAGCCTCCAAAGCCTTCCAATCTGGCCATTACCGTCAGAACACGGATGAATAAATTTTAACTCATAATGAAATACAGAGCTTTTAATTAAAGTCCATCACCATGCTACTGGCAGGGCATCAAAAGGAATTGCAGGCTGGCAGAATGGATATATCTTTATAAACGAATAAAGGTTTGCGAAATGTATCCTGTCCCCAACAAGACCTGTCTCATTTACATATGGTTCGACCCCTATATTTCCTTTCTCTTAGCGACAGCCGTCCACCACACCTGACACCGGAAAACCACTCCTTAAGAATAAAACCTATTCAATAAAGACAACTAACTCCGAATCTATTTCTTTTCCTCCCGCATGATTTTCTCCATTTTTCGACCTTTCGCCAATTCATCAACCAACTTATCCAGATATCGGCATTGTCTATACAGTTTAAATTCATCTGGAATTTCCTCAATTCGATAACCACAAATTACTCCCTTAATCAAGTCCGCGTTGGGATGCATTGTTGCTCTTTGAAAAAATGTTTTAAAAGTTACTTTCTCTTGAATTAGTGTTCGCAATTTATCCTCATCGAAACCAGTCAACCATTCGATCACCTGATGGAGTTCTTCTTCTGTTCTACCATTCTTCTTCAATCTATTCACATAATGTGGATAGATAGAAGCAAATGTCATTTTAGCAACCTTCTCATTTTTCTCAGATGTAACTTTCATATCTACTTTAGATTTAATTGTCTCTTTACTTTATGGTCTGGATACCGCGTAGCATTGCTTTACAAGTCAAATTCTGGAATTAGACACTTCCATGAGTTCCTTGTACTAAATATAAACCATAAAGGTCAAGATTAAAAAAAATGATACTAAGATTTCCTCATATTCTTTACCAATACAAATACCACGATCAATATGTATGAGCCACAATTTCAACGAATGTAAACCCAAAGTGAATCTCATGCTTTGACAAATGGTAATGGCCACTAGTGAGCCTACTCCGAAAAGGTTGCCAAATCAAAAATGGCCCTTTTGGCCCTGTCTGCCTGGAGGGCATGCCAGGCAGAGATATTTTCATTTTCTTCAATCGCCTGATACACAGGCATCAGCCGATCTCAAAAAAGTGAAAATCTCACTGAGTCTGCTGAAATCCCATGAAAGCAGGTCCAAAATTGACTCATTTTGTGAAATTGGCACTTTCCGGAGTAACCTCACTAATTTTAATTTTAGGTTTAAGTCCAAATATTTATCAGGCATAAAACATTTGCCACGCCTAGTACAAGTGCTATTTCACTTCCAAACTCCATCACCTTAATCCAACTGCATAGGTATATCCATTAGTAAAATCCTGGCTTCTTTTGCTGCTTTGATTGAAATCAAATTTGTTTCCCATAGACCAAAACCATCCCGCTCACCCAAATCTTGTCCTTCAATATTGACTTCCCCTTCCAGGACAAAAGCATAAACACCATTTTTGTTATCTTTTAACTTGTAAGTCTTCTCAGCACCACTTTCAAATTCACCAATGCTGAACCAGGCATTTTGATGCACCCAAACGCCTTCGTCAGTGGGGTCAGGAGATAAAATCTGCTCGAATGCATTTTTTCTCTTATCTGTCTCCAAGGTGATTTGGTCATAGCGAGGTTTAACATTCCTTTTATTAGGAAACATCCATATTTGAAGAAAATGCACTTCATCATTCGGATTTTTATTGTATTCACTATGATAAATACCCGTTCCCGCACTCATTACCTGCACATCACCCTTCTTTATGGTTGTAGTGTTACCCATACTATCCTTATGCTCCAGAACCCCTTGTAAGGGTATAGAAATTATCTCCATGTTGTCGTGAGGATGAGTTCCAAAACCCCTTCCACCTTGTACTATATCATCATTCAAAACCCTGAGAACACCAAAATTCATTCTCTCCGGATTGTAATAATTGGCAAAAGAAAAGGTATGGCGAGAGTCCAGCCAGCCATGATTAGCATGACCCCTGGTGTCGGCTTTATGCAAAACTGATTTCATTATCCGTCATTTTTATTTTGTAATTGATTGAACACCTCCTGATCATGAGTTTAACCCTGTGAATCATGATGCAATTCCTGAAAGTCAAACAACTTCCTTCTTGAAATATTTTCTATCCAAACTCGGTCAATTTCTCAGTCGATCAGGTTAATTAATGATCAACACAAAGATGCGGCAAGGGGAGGAAACAGAGATGTGCAAAAGTCCCGGAAACATATAAAAAAGTCAGAACTGGTAGAAAATGCACTATCTATTCTGTCGAAACTGACTGGGAGAAAAACCTGTTTGTTTCTTAAAAAATCCGCTAAAATGAAAAGGTTCATCAAAACCAATTTCATATGCCACCTCTTTGACAGACAGATCTGTATGAACCAATAGTCGTTTCGCCTCTAACACTAATCGATCTTGGATATGGCCTTTTGCCACCTTCCCAGTAAGGTCTTTGACAGTTTGGCTCAAGTGTTTTGCCGATATATGAAGCTCAGTAGCGTAGGCTTTCACTTTATGCCAGGTCTTATATTTTTCCTCTACCAACTTTTTGAAATCTCTAAGAATACAAATACCTGCATTCTGTTCATCCAACTGACTGGTATTTAACTGCGCACTGTTGCTACTATAGATCAGAAAAAGCTGTAACAAAGCTCCCGCAGCGCGTGAACCGTATTTAAAATCCACCGTCAAGCAGGCCTCCATTTCTTCAATAATCTTGCACAATCGATCAAAAGTGTCATGGTCTAACTTTAGGGGAGGGGTGATACCAAAGTTTTGGAATAAATTAATGTTGGAAATAAAACTCTCGGGAATATTGTTTTTAATCAGGAAGCTTCTGGTAAAAGTTATCACACTGCCCAATGGTCTTTCTGAGAGTTTTACCTGATGTACCTGCCCGGGACTCACAAAATGAACTTCTAAACTATCAAAAACAAATTCAGTATAATCCACAATGTGAAGACCCCTGGCTTTTTCAACCAATAAGGCGGTGTAATAATCATGTCTGTGAGCAATATCAGGACCATGACCTGCTTGATCATATATGTCTTCCATTCTTTGCAATCGAAAATCTACCTTGCCTTTTCGATTTTGTAAAAGAGTCATCTATTTAGTTTTATCACCACACTTTATTGGCACTATCCAAAAGCCCCTTGAAACTTCTTAGCGTCCAGATCTCGACCATATCTTTCTCAGTTGGTGACACGCCCGTATCGACTCCCACTTTTTTCTGCCGCTGAAAATGCAAGATCTCTTCAGGCTCACTAAGAATCACCATCCCCTATCTATAATCCACACCCCTCAGACTATTTAAGACGGACTCCTGCCATGTGCGCATTTCTGTTTGCATCTCACCCACTACCTGTGGATGAATACTGGCAAGATTGTTTTTTTCACCAGGATCACTTTCAATATCAAATAACTCGACACCTGCCGGATCGTTACCCTGAAGAACAAGCTTGTATTGATTCTTCATCACAGCCCGGTTGCCGGAAAAATCATTTTCGTCAATTTCATTGTAGTGAAAATTGCGAAACGAACGTGTGTATTTCCCTGCCATCATTTTGACCAATGGAGTGGTCCCTTCCTGCAAGGCAGGGTCGATATAAGGCATTGATGATTCATCAAAAACATTATTGGTCTCCAAACTCCAAAAATACAGTGGCGATGGACGATGCTCTGCCGAATTATCAAAAAAAGGAAGCAAATTTATTCCATCCAAAGGCCTGAACGGCAGAGGGATATCCATGATGGCGGTCAACGTGGGCAGGAAATCGGTTGTCACGGCAACAGCTTTCGTAGAAGTTGGTTTCTCAATTACTACCGGCCATTCCAGCACGCCCGGCACACGTATCCCACCTTCATACATATTTCCTTTTTGTCCCCTAAGTGTCATACCTGCACGAGCTGCACTGGCAGGCGTACCATTATCACCACAATACCAAACAAGGGTATTATTTCTGATTTTTTTCTCTGACAAAAACGTTCTCATCTCACCGATAGACCTGTCCATTGCCGTTATTTCAGCATAACGTTCCTGCAAAACGTCTCTGAGGGGACGGTCAACCCTTTTTCCGGTTTCGTTGGAAGTCAGTCCTACTTGTATTTCACTTAAACTATCGGGAAGGTTGTCGTATAATGCCAAATCTTCTGGCAACCCACTGTATGGCTCATGAGGAGACCCAAACCAAACAACCACAAAAAATGGTTTGTCCTGCTCCTGTGCCCTCTCAGTGAACTTGATTGCCTCCTCAATTAGGATTTGCGAACCCTCACCTTCTAATTTTTGTGGAGGTAATCCATTTCTCGATAAGACCGGATCTATTTCAAAAAAATTGTCATGAGAAAGCCACTCATCAAAACCCATTGCTCCGGGGCTAGTCGGTGACTCCTTTTTTACAGGACCCAAATGCCATTTTCCAAAATGTGCCGTAGCATACCCAGCCTTTTTCAATAGCTGTGCTACACTGATTTCCTCAGGACGAATCGACCAATTTGGAGCAAATGTACCATAGCGGTTTGGGTGCCGCCCGGTTATAAAACTGCCCCGGGTCGGTGAACAACTCGGATGTCCGGAATAAAATCGATCGAATCGCAATCCAGTTGCTGCCATTTCGTCAAGCACGGGTGTCTTCACAAATGGATGACCATTATAACCCACTTCATCCCAGCCGTGATCATCGCCCATAAGCAATATCATATTCGGAAAATCCTGCTCATGATTTTCCTTTTGACTGGAACAAGAAATTACTAATACTAGAATCAAAAATAATATTCCGGTACATTGCCACATTTTATTCATTTCATTTATTTAGCAAGGAAAGGGTATAAAACAATATTGTGGTGATAATCTGGTTTTCCATTTTCACGAATAAGAAATTAAGGTGAATTAAGATTGCGATATTTCTTAAGTTTTAATCCAACAAAAAGAACTGACCAGAGTAATCTCAAATAACTCATAAAATATCGCGCGCCCAGGGTTCTCGAGGTAATGATCTAATATCTATCTAAAACTCCACTGTGATGATCTCATTGTTTTCGGTTTCTTCCTGCGCATTAAGCCCCGTGTAAATTTTCATTTTATGAGGCTGCTCCCCCACCCGTATTGTGTATTTTCCATCCTTAAAGACCTTGGGTCTAAATTGACTGCCTTTAATTCTAATCGTATAAACTAGTTCGTCCGTGGGTTCGTAAATGACTTGTAAGACCGGATCATTCATATTGGCAACCCGGATCTCAGGCAGATATGCGATAGCCTTCCTTCCGTAGTTATCGGTTTGATCAATAGTCATCGGCCATCCCTCATATTGCTGTGCATCGGTGGTTGTGACATCAATTCCCCGTGGCCAGCACTCCATGGTGATCGTCCTGTCTTTTGTATTAAACCTGACCAACCCGTATCCGGCAGCGCGTTCTCCCCATTCTCCACCCCATTTGTTTTTCCTTGCCTCGTCAGGATTTGCATAGGCATACATGGTCACTTTATTGCGAAAACCATCAAAGTACTCACCCAGACCAGTGAGACTGCCTTCTACTTTATTTCCGTCGGGATCTTCCTTGGGTTGCCACCAGCGGTTATAATAGTTGACAATAGAAGGGACACAAAACGAATAACCGGCGTCATTAAATTGAGTCACGCCGTGATGGATAATAGATGCCAAATGCTGATCTCCACCAATATGAAAGGCAAAGCTTTTTCGCATGGCGGAAATTGCTCGATTTCGTGCAGATTGTGGCCACCCATTGGAATCCATATCGGCAATAAGGGCGTAATCATATTTTCCATGGCGGTGAGCCGCATTGGCAAAAATGGTCTGAGAAAGAACGGCCTTCATATTGACCCCCTGCCAATCTTTTCCCCATTTCTCCAGGAATTTCAATTGCCGATCACCGAGAATCTTACCCTCAGGAATATCGACCAGGGCCGGATCATAGTTTGGATCTGTAATATGATCCGGACGAGGTCCCATCTTGGGAATCAAACCCTTTGGTCCAGTCTTAAATTTGCGATCCTCTATGACGGCAAAATCGACTTTTCCAATTTTTAGCGAGGTGTAATAGACTCCGATCCCACGCTGTACAGGTGTAGGGTCATACGGATCAGGTAAATGCCATGTCTGCGCATTCTGCACCGAATTTACATACTGAGGGGAGTAGTAATACCCTCCATCATTGCCTGCCGGACTGTGCGCCTTGATGCCGCTTTCCCCCCAAACGTTTCCCTGCCCTATATCGTGGTCATCCGGAATGGTCACGGTAGGACGGTCCTTAACAATCTCTCCAAATTGCTGACCGAAGAGCAACCAGGCTTGTTGATGTTTTTCATGGTCGTACGACTGATCGCCTGAGAAAAACAAGAGGTCGGGATCTTGTGCTTTTACATTATTAATGATGTCCTCTTTGAGTCTTCGATCCCTGTTGCTATTGCCGGTAAAAGCGGCAACCACGATCTCCTCCTTGTCAATAGGATTTTTACGAATTATCCCGGTATATTTTGCAGCTCCATTGGCTGCCAGCACCCTGTATTTTACCTGGTGGGAATCATCCCAGGGGTCGATTCGAAAATGGGCAGTCCACTGTTTCTTTTCCTCTTGCGGCCAGCCATATGACTCCTCACTTACGATAGTTGCAGCTCTTGTCGTCCATGAACCTCCTTCTTCGGTTTGCAGCTGTACCACCCGATCCACATCATCCCGGAGGGGGTAGAGCTGTACCGTCATCTTGAGTACTTTATTGTGCACGGTATATAATGCGAAGCATATCGCATCCTCCACGGCAACATCGGTCTTTAACCAATCCTCATCTACTGGTTTTTGGGCCTTCGCCGCTCCTACCAATAGGATTACACTAGGGATCAGAATGACCAGTTTTCTATAGTCCAAATTCATCATGTTGTTTGTTCTTCTTGGTTTAAATAAGCGATTTTCTTCAGCACAGTCATAAGGGATGAAATTGCCTGATATATTGGTTTCATGGCAGAAATTTATATGCACCCTAATAATACAAAAAGCACTTAAGTTGACGTACAGTGATGCAATGAGCCTTCCCCGGCAAACTCTTTTACTTTCTCATTCTTCGTAAGAGTTTCCCTCCATCATAGAAATCTTCTAAATCCTTGGATTCGCCCGTCAATCTCCCTTCTACTGCGGGAAACTAAGGATTGCTTCTTTTTTTTGACAGGTGCGTGATAAATAACCTCATCTTCACAATGTCGAGGTAGTCATTGTCCTGGTGTCAACATATCATTATCTAGCGATAAAGAATTTATCATTTTGTGATACATTCGTGAAAATAGGCCTTTACTTTTGCATAAGTTTCGCTGTGAAATAAGAAGCGAATGCCATCAAGCGACACTTTTGGGAAAGGTCTCCATTTTTGTAAGGGCTTCAAGGGTCTGTACTAATTAGATCGCAAGAGCAGAAATAAATGACAGGAGCATGAATTTTAAGAGCACTAAATACACCCTGAGCCTATGATTAAAACTTTCCTGGTTGCCCTGATGACGGGCATTCTTCGATCGATGAAAAAGGGAGGTTTTTCGATTGATCAATGTTTGCAGAAATTTTCTATGAATTTCATTTTTAAAAGAATTATAAAGTTTGGCACAAATGAAATACTTTCCACAGGTTTTTCTCTTTTTTGCTTTCCTAACTACCGGCTGCATTGGAGATGATATACTTTTTGATACTGTGGCTGAACGTCTAACCATCGAAAATCGTGTTGACAGCCTCCAAATCAACAGTTCTCATCAGTTGACTACACGATATAATAATGAGTTGGGAATCTCCGAGGATCATACTGCTATCTGGATTAGTCTCACTCAGAATACGGCCTCCGTCGACGAGAGTGGTGTGGTCACGGGTTTAGCACTGGGACCTGCGAGTATCACAGCCAGTGTCAATGGTGAGGCCGGGCCATTGCATGACACGATAAATTTTGTGGTCACTGAGGATACGACAATATTGTCGGCTGGCGGTCGCTCTGGCACAATTGAATCGACAAGCTCCTATGTCCTTACCGGAGATTTCACACTGGAGGAAATGGATGGCGAGCTTGTGCTCTCTATCGAAGACAACTACATGACCACAGATGCACTGCCAGGATTGTACATTTATTTAACCAATAACCCAA
Source organism: Saprospiraceae bacterium (assembly GCA_965222645.1). Classification (GTDB taxonomy): domain Bacteria; phylum Bacteroidota; class Bacteroidia; order Chitinophagales; family Saprospiraceae; genus JABDMH01. The sequence continues at coordinate 1,079,915 of OZ244968.1, forward strand.
GTACAAATGCAAACGCCTTTGAAATAGGTGAAGTCAAGGTCTTTAGTGGTGCACATAAGTATCGAATTTCCGGAGTCACTATAGACGAGTACGATTACATTCTGTATTACTGCAAACCTTTTGCCGTAAAGGTAGGAGAGGGAAAAATCGAATAGCAGAAAGTTGGCTCAAAAGTCCCAATATGACAGATGTCGCTAACAGGAATTTGGTGTAGGGTGATTTAAAGAAATAATAAATAAATAATTGCTCGAAAGACAAAATAAGAATCCGAACTATTATTATGAAGAAGATACCATATTCGTTAACATTATCAATTCTCGTTTTTTCAGTTTCATTTTCATTTGCAGGGGGTGGATGGCCACAGCCCCGTGGTGAAGGATATTTTAAATTGTTTCAATGGTGGGTAATTGCAGACCAGCACTTTACCGATGTGGGATTGATCGATCCAAATGTGACAAATGCCCTATACAATACTGGTGTTTACGCAGAATATGGGCTCACCGACAGGCTGACAGGTATATTGTATTTTCCCTTTTTCAGTAGAGCTGTTTTCAATAATCAAATATCGGCCACTACCTCCGAAATCATTTTTCCCGGCGAAGCTCTCAACTCGGTAGGTGACACCGACATTGGCTTAAAGTACGGTCTGATTCTCAACAGTCCGGTAGTGGTCAGTGCAACTTTGAAATTCGGATTACCTCTTGGGAATAACAACGGTGGTCCCATGGGTCGCCTGCAAACAGGAGATGGTGAATTAAACCAAATCATCCGGTTGGACGCTGGCTCCGGATTTCAATTTGGAGGAACCAGTGCCTATACGACCCTATATGCTGGTTTCAACAATAGAACCAGGGGATTTTCAGACGAGGTCCGATTCGGTGCCGAAATGGGTTTTGGGTTTATCAAGAACAAACTTCACACAATTTTTCGTCTCATTGGTACAAAGTCATTAAATAATGGGGATAGAGAGGAAATTGCAAATAGTACAAGCGTATTTGCCGACGGTGCAGAATTTCTTTCTTTCTCTCCTGAAATAGCCTACTCCCTCAATGACCAATGGGGAATTTCTGCAGGTTATGCCACAGCTTTCTCCGGTAAATTGATTTTTGCCAACCCCTCGTACTCCGTGGGTGTGTTCTTTAAACTAAAAAAGTAAAATCGCCGGTAATATTGTATTTTTCAGATTGTCAAAATGGAATTTTGATTAACATGCGGGCTACCAAAATTTCCTCTTGCTCTAAATTCTACCTGGCCCTAGCCTGGATCATTGTGATTTCATCCCAGTAGACGAACCCACTACACGCTTTAACGTGGTATTTGTCCAATTCACATCCCAAAAAATACCTATCTTACTACTCAAATGAGCAATGCCAGCTACGATACAGCTAAATTCCCCTGGATCCTGATTCCGGGTTTGTAAATATTCCTGTCGCATTTAGTATCAATACCCACCTTATAGCTGTAACTGCAATCTACACAGTAAAAATCCATATTTTAAAAAACTCAACGTGAATTTATGCCAATACCAACGCCTTTCCACCCAAGGACTTCTGTACATAATCACAATCTGGATTGGAAAGATTGGGGGGGATATTTTGCTGCCAATTCATATGATGTAGTAAATGATTTTGAATATTTTGCGTTTAGGCATTCTGCCGGTCTGATAGATATCACGCCCCTGTACAAATACCGGGTGACGGGAAAAGATGCCGGTCGATTTTTGTCGAGACTGATCGTAAAAGACATTGGGAAGCTCCAGATAAATCAGGCAACTTATTGCTGCTGGTGTGATGATCAGGGACGAGTCATCGATGACGGAACTGTGATGCGGCAGGACGAAGACGAATATTTTGTCACTGCTGCCGATCCCTCTTATTCCTGGTTTACCCGCATGGTCAGGAACTTCGATGTACAAATTGAGGACGTCACTGATGAGATTTGTGCACTGGCCATTCAGGGCCCCACATCCAGGGATATCCTAAAACAGATGTGTGATGCCAACCTCGACTGGCTAAAATTTTTCTGGACCACACAGGCTCAGGCTGATGGTTATAAATTTACGATCTCCCGAACCGGATACACGGGAGATTTGGGGTTCGAATTGTGGATAGGAAATGAATATGCCTTAAAACTATTTGATGCAGTTTGGGATGCCGGCCAAAATTATAACTTGAGAATGGCAGGGATAGCAGCCCTAGACATCGCCAGGATCGAGGCCGGCCTTATTATGAATGGAGTTGACTACCACAGTTCTCTGCACGCACTAATTGCAGAGCAAATGAGTACGCCCTACGAATTGTCATTGGGATGGATGGTTCAGTTGGACCGTGAGCCCTTCATAGGCCAGAAGGCTTTGTGGGAGGAAAATAAAATGGGTTCGAAATGGGCTACGGTAGGAATAGACATTAGTTGGCCTGACCTTGAAAAGCTCTATTACAAACACGGTCTGCCTCCTCACACAGAAGCTGGAGCATGGCGTAAATCAATTCCGATTTACGATCCCCATGACCGGTCACGACAAATTGGTTACGCGACCAGTGGTACCTGGTCGCCCTGTCTGAAAAAAAACATTGCCCTGGCGACTATCGAGTCAAAATATTCCGATCCCGGTACAATAGTAAATTTTGAAGTCACAGTAGAACACCGGCGCGAGCGAGTAAGAGCCACTGTCCGGACACCGCAATTTTTTAATCCCAAAAGGAAGCGGTCTGTCTTAAAAAAGAAGAAAAAATGAGTAAGAAATACGATGCGATAATCATCGGTGGTGGTCACAACGGCCTTATCAACGCAGCATACCTCGCGAAAGCCGGCAAGGAAGTTTTGGTGCTGGAAAAAAGGCATGTCTTGGGAGGTGCAGCGGTTTCAGAGGAAGTTTTTCCCGGTTTTACATTTTCAGTCTGCAGCTATGTTGTGAGTCTTTTCAGACCGCATATAATCAGAGAATTAAATCTGGTAAAACACGGATATGATATTATTCCTATGGATGCCTCTTTCCAACCCTTACCAGATGGCGATCCCGGTTTGTGCCGATGGGGAGATGGATCCCGGACCCGACGGGAAATAGCACGGTTTAGTAAAAAAGATGCAGAGGTGTATCCTGAATTTAGCAAGGTGATGACACATATGGCCCGATTAGCAAAAGAGGTGATCGATCATCCAGCACCGGATGTAGCATCTATCCACCCCAGAGAACTATCCACTTTGCTGCGAATGGGAAAAGTCTTTAAAAACCTGGGATCGGAATTACTGCATCTAAACACGAAGTTACTCACTATGAGCAGTGCAGACTTTCTGGATCTGTGGTTTGAATCCGAAATCTTAAAGGGTCCCATGTCTGTGAGTGGAATCATCGGCACTTTTCTCGGTGTGCGATCACCGGGTACTGCCTATGTATTGCTCCATCATTACATGGGTGAACTCGACGGTGCATTCCGGTCATGGGGATTTTCCAAAGGGGGGACTGGTGGTGTCAGTTTGGCATGCGCGCGAGCAGCACAAAGCTACGGCGCAGAAATAAGAACAAATGCCGATGTAGCTCACGCAAAAATTAAAAATGGAACAGCAACCGGAGTTATCATGGCAAATGGTGATGAAATAGATTCAAAAATTGTTGTTTCCAATCTCGATCCGAACCGGACTTATCTGAAAATGATTGGCGAATCACACTTGCCGTCAGAAATTGTTAGTGCGATAAAAAAATACAAACTCCGAGGCAGTTCCGGTAAGGTCAATTTTGCTCTGAGTGGTGTCCCTAATTTTTGCAAAAAAAGAGAAGGCCTGGATTTTATGAAGGGAGATATTGCAATCGTTCCCAATGTAGATTATGTGGAGAGAGCCTATGACCAGGCCAAATACGGAGAATTTTCTGAACGTCCCTATATCAACATTGTTGTACCCTCCCTCACCGATCCAACTTTGGCTCCTCCTGGAAAGCACGTTATGTCTTGCTTTGTACAATACGCTCCTTATCACATCAAAGAAGGACCGGAATTCTGGCCTCAGCTTTCTGACGAGTTTGGCGATGCGGTGCAAAACACCATAAAGGAGTATGTGCCCGACATTGATAGCCTGGTAGAACACAGACAAGTGGTAACACCCTGGGACCTCGAAGAAACTTTTGGCCTGACAGAAGGCAACATTTTTCAAGGTGAATTAACACTTGAGCAATTACTATTCCAACGACCGTTGGCAGGCTACGCTAAATACAAAACACCCATAAAAAATTTATGGATGTCGGGCTCCGGAACCCACCCGGGGGGCGGCATTATGGGATCCGGAGGTGAGCTGTCTGCAAAGTCAATTTTGAAAGAGAAAGCGATATGAACAAATTCGATGTGATCGTAATTGGTGGAGGTCACAATGGACTTACCACAGCAACATTCCTGGCCAGAGAAAAGTTGCGCGTACTCTTGCTGGAGAAAAGAAATATACTTGGTGGTGTAGCCGCGGGTGAAGAATTTTATCCGGGTTATTTTACAAATGGCCTTGTGCATGATACGAGTGCAGTGCGATCTGATGTAGTTCAAAATCTTCAGCTGGAAAAATTTGGATTAGTAGTCGATAAAAGGAGACCCGATATAGCACTTCTTTCGGAGGACGGAAAATCAATCCGCTTACAATCGAATGTAGATGCTACTGCAGCCGAAATAAATAAGTTCTCCACAAAAGATGGCACAGCTTACCGGAACTATCATAATTTCCTGAACAAGGTAAGTAAGGTAGTAAATGATCTAATGGATCATCCTCCTCCTAAGTTTTCTATCGAAAATCTAACCATGGCAGGCATCGTTGAACTTGCCAGAAAAGGATTAAAGCTCAAAGGATTGGGAAATAAAACCATGGTGGAATTACTGCGTATAGCACCGATGTGTCTTGCGGACTTTCTAAATGAATTATTTGAGACCGATTTCTTAAAAGCCGGAATTGCCGCCCCGGCCCTAAATGGTTCCTATGCCGGGCCCCGATCTGCATACTCTACCATTAATCTTTTGTTGTGGGAGTGTGCAGCCCGCAATCACGTGGTCGGTGGTCCACAAGCACTGATCAATTCACTGGTGAAAGCGGCAACCTCCGCTGGTGTTGTTTTGCGCAAGGGTGCTGAAGTTCAAAAAATATTATTGGACAATAGTGGTGCGGCTATGGGTGTGCGGCTCTCAAGTGGAGAAGAAATATCTGCTCCCGGGATAGCTGCCTCTTGTACACCAAAAGAAACTTTTTTAAACCTGTTGGATGATTACCACATTCCCTATGAACTCGAATATTGGATTCAAAAAATTCGCAGCAGAGGCACAACGGCTAAGGTAAATTTGGCTCTTGACGGAAGAGTCACTCTAAATAACGAGGAAGTTGTCTACGCCAGAACCGGCAATTCATTTGATCAAATGGAAAAAGCCTTTGACCCTGTAAAATATGGTGAGATGACGACAAGCCCGTATCTGGAAATTCTAATTCCCACTGCATATGATCCTGCTTTGGCCCCGGCCGGTCACAGTGTAATCTCTGCTCTTGTGCATCAGATTCCGTATCATTTAAAATCGGGTTGGACACCAGATGCAAAACAGCGACTCGGTAAAAATGTGCTGGATGTATTGGAGAGATATTCGCCCGGAATTTCAGGCTCCGTTATTGGATCTGAGATTATGTCTCCCCTGGATTTGGAAAACAAATATGGACTTACGGAAGGTCACATCTATCACGGGGAGCATTTTGTCGATCAATTAGTGACACGTCCAATACCCTCCTGTATGAATTATAAAACTCCTATCCCAGGTCTCTTTCTTTGTGGTAGCGGGTCTCATCCCGGAGGGGGAATAACATGTGCTCCCGGTAGCATGGCGGCAAATGAGATAATAAAGGACAAGCACTAATGAAAATTGCACGATCACATATTCAATCCAGAGATGATATCGGGGAAAAGGAGATGGAAAAGGTCGGCTCACCGGATTAACAGGTAACACTCTTTAAGTCGGTGGAAGAGTGTTTCTTTTCTCCTAAATAAAAAATAGGCGCCAACTGAAATCATTGATGCTTGACCTTTCCCCTAAATTATCGCGTTTGAAATATTACTGACCCTCGTTGTGAGAAACAGACTGCGAATACTCCAAACTTTCTAAGTTACTGTGGAGCTCTCAACAGGGATCCTGCTTTGCATGCCAGACCTGTACATAGCAATGGCTGTATAAAGAATCACCACTATGACAACCCATCGCAATGTGTCAAGAGTTAACGACTTGACCACAAACGCAGCGATTAAAACAGCTATAGCACCTGGAATTGCCATTGACAATGCTGCTTTCCTGTTATAGGCCCCCTCCTTTATGAACTTAGCTGAAGCAGGTGGCATCAAGAATGCACAGGAGCCCATCATTATGGGGAAAGCTACTTGCGGCGACATTCCCAGCGCATATATCAATGCCATGCAAGGGGCATATAATCCTATTCCCACTGTCATCAAAGAGCCCAAAATAAAATTTACTGTGACTGCCAGTCCCAATTTCCAACCCCTCAATGCAATGGCCTCTCCCCCACCCTCAATCCACTGCATTTGTCCGGCAATTAGAAAAAAGGCGGTTACTAATAAAGCGAAACTCATCGTAAATTGAATTTTTGTAACAGAAAGCTTTGAGACAATTCCAGCTCCGATCACAGCACCAACCATAGCAGATAAGACCATTGTCAATAATGTGATTGACTCGACTTCCACAATTTGGATGAAGATAATGGCTTGTATAAGTACTGGAATGGTATTGGCAACATTTAAAGTGCCGGGCAAAACTCGATCTTCTGTTTGTTTTGTGAACTTCAATAAGGCCGTTTGTGGAGCAAAAGCTCCTATGCCGAGCACATCAATAAAATTGACCACAAATCCGATAATGGCTGTTTTTATAACACTGATCTCTTCAAGGAGATCTATATTGTCTAAATAGTCTCTTATAAAATAGGAAATAAAAAAAATGAACAAGACTACGAGTGCAATCCAAATCGAAACAGTCATCGACCTAACATGTGGTGAAAATTTTTAAAAATCGAAAAATCGCTGTCGCACCTATTTTTAGTAGGCTATCCATGCCCTTTGCCCTCGTAGGTATTTCTCACTCATCAAATTTGAAAAGTGCGATGCATACCTAAAATCACATGGCAATCGGTGCAGTTAAAAGCTCATTGGGTTCAAAATTACACCTCCATCAGATCATCTTCATACTGATTCATCCGGTTACTGCACCACAAATCGACTTACCAGGCGTCCATTATCCGTCGCTATGCTATAGTAGTAAGTACCCGGATTTAGATCGTGAGTGTGAATCATTTCTTGATGCCTTCCTGTCTGCTGTGCCTCGTAGTTTCTCCTGCTGAAAATCTTACCGCTAATGTCAAAAACTTCTACACTTACCGAACTGGTCCTATCGATTGAATAATTGAGAATGGTGAAATCGTTGGCCGGATTTGGTGTGGCCGGGTACAATCGCAAATCTTCATGTTGAATGTAGTGATCTGCCGTGGTCATCGTATCTGGTGTAAACTCTACAACTGCAGCTAATAGAAAATCTACGTGGAAAGGATTGGATTCATCACCCCAGACATCAAATACGGAAGACCAAGTATCGTCATCCCATTTTTCCCAGGTATCGGTACCATCCCCACAGCCTTCCACTGTACTAAAAAGACTCACCGTATCGCTTGTCTGGTATGCCTCGCTCATATCCGCACTGATAAAGAAATTGCTGTCTGAGAGGGTGGCGATTTGACTTTCTGAAAAAGTGAAAATTGTGAAAGATATGAAGTTTGAGTCCGGATGGGGTACTTCCAATTGACTAACTCTTAACGAATCACTAATGGATAAAAGATTACCCGGGCCTCCAGTCTGTGCATCCACATCATAGACATTCATCCGTATTAGACCATCATTGACAACACTGCCTGTCGAGAAAAACCCAACCGCTCCTACCACGTCATAAGAATCAGCACCTGGATAGGTGAGCATCTGGGCCTTCTCCTTATCGCCATATTCGTTCATGCCAGACACAGAACCCCAAAACTCCATGATGCCAAATTCCGTAACGGTATTTGCGCAATCGTCATCTGCGGTAGGATAAAATACCTCGGCCAGATCACGGGCATGCCTGTTTATGTCAGAATTATTGATTTTAGAAACTTGATTTGTGCGGTCTACTTTTCTCTCCTGGGCCTGGGTAGTCAGGGCAATGCTGATCGACACTAAACCCAAAATAAGGCTGCGTAACTTCATTCGTACTTAATTAATTATGATGTGAAAATGACTATAATGTTGTAAATATAAACACTCATTATGGATTGGCTTCCAAAATGATGCCGATTAAGAAAAACTTAACCTGTATAGACCCACAGTCTTAATTTAATCGGTCTGCGCTGTCCATCCCCAGCATCTTCATACCGTCAATCCCCATTTATCGATCATATGTTAATAAAAGTTAATCTTCCAAAAATTAGTTGCAGGTACAACCATTAGGTCTATCTTTGGGGCAAATCTGTACAATCGATGGATAATCTCCAATTGGAGAACACGCTGGTGCCCTGGGTAGGCAGAACCGGAAAGATGATACTTATGCATCTCAATCAAAAACTGAGTGAGATGGGATATAACCTGACTGGTAAACAGTGGATTCTCTTAAAAATCCTCCATGCAAAAGATGGAAGGCCTCAGCATGAATTGGCAGATGTCACTGCCCGTGATAAAGCCTCCCTGGTGCGGTTGATCAACAATATGGAGAAACGCGCATTGGTAAAGCGAATTCAAGATCTCAATGATAAAAGGATAAACAGGATTTTCCTGAGTGATAAGGGAAAACAAGTTTACCGTGAAAGTTTGCCGGTAATTGCCTCATTGTTTGCACAAGTCCAGGAAGATATAACTCCCGAAGAGATTGATCAGGTGATTGATATCATGAAAAGGGTACAGCAAAATATCAACAGATCACATTTGGTTTTAAAAAATTATGATCATTAATGAAAATTAGCATTCGAAAAATAATTCTCTTCATACTGGGAGTCCTCATCTTGGGTGGAGCTCTGTACGCAGCCAAGACTTTTATTGATAACAAACGGACTCCCAGACCTCGAGAGAGGAAGATCGTAACATCTGTATTTACCCGGGAAGTTCAAAATGGAATCGTTCCCGTTACGATATCTACAAACGGACTACTCACAGCGAAATATAGACTGGAGCTCTTCAGTGAAGTGGGCGGAATTTTTGAAGAGAGTGCAACAGATTTTAAACCCGGTGCATACTATAAAAAAGGGAGTACGCTAATGCGTATCAATAGCGATGAGCATCGCGCTAATCTCCGCGCACAAAAGAGCAGTCTTTTTAATCAGATTGTGCTTTTGCTTCCGGACCTTCGGCTTGATTACCCCGAATCATTTCCCGATTGGGAAAAATATATAAATGAATTTGACCTCGAGGGTTTTCTACAACCATTGCCGGCACCAAAATCCGACCGGGAAAAGCTATTTATTTCCGGGCGCAATATTTACACACCATATTACGCATCAAAAAACCTTGAGGAACGCCTGAGTAAATATGTCATCCGTGCTCCGTACAGCGGTGTCCTTATAGAAGCACTTGTCACATCGGGGACATTGATTAGACAAGGGCAAAAGCTGGGCGAATTCATAAATCCCAATACCTACGAATTGCAGGTGCCTGTCAATACTTCTTATAGTGACATGGTGAGTGTAGGGCAGAAAGTGGATTTACACAATATCGAGCGAACAAAAAATTGGACAGGAAAAATAATCCGGATCAACAGCATCGTCGATCAAGCGACTCAAAGTATCCAGGTATTTATATTAGTGAGCGGCAAAGGACTCAAGGAAGGAATGTATCTCGAGGCCGATCTACAGGCACGGAATGAAACGGATGCGATCGAAATTGACCGTAAATTACTAGTGAATCAAAACCAGGTTTTTTACGTCCGGGACACGACGCTCCAAATAGTTAATGTAGATCCTGTGTATTTTAAAGAACATTCCGTCGTGATCAAGGGACTCCCTGATGGCATGAAAATAATAGCGAGATCAGTGCCGGGTGCCCATGTGGGGATGCCGGTGCAGATTTTAGAAGACATCGTGGAAACAAATTAATCATACTCCAAAAAGAAACTTTCCAATGAGAAAAATAGTAGCCTACTTCATAAAATATCCGGTAGCTGTAAATGTTCTGATGATTGCACTGGTCCTATTTGGTATTGCCGGTGTACTCGGTACAAAATCTTCATTTTTTCCGCTTAATGAATCAAACATTATAAATATAATGGTGGCCTATCCGGGTGCCTCACCGGAAGAGATGGAGGAAGGAATAGTGCTAAAAATTGAGGACAATCTTCGAGGTCTAGTGGGGATCGATCGTGTGACTTCGGTTTCATCCGAAAATAGCGCTCAAATCATTGTCGAGACATTAGAAGATTACGATATAGATCTGGTTTTGCAAGACGTCAAAAATGCTGTGGACAGAGTTCCGACTTTTCCCAGTGGTATGGAACCCCCTGTTATTGCCAAACTTGAGATGCGCAATGAGGCAGTCAGTTTTACTGTGAGTGGTCCGGGTGTCACCCTGAAAACACTAAAGGATATTGCCAGGGATGTCGAAACCGATCTGCGAGCCATCGAGGGAATATCGCAGGTGGAAATAAGTGGTTTTCCTCAAGAGGAAATTGAGATCGCTGTCCGCGAAAAAGACATGCGTGCATACAATCTTTCGTTTAGTGAAGTGGCACGCGCTGTTGCCAGTGCCAATATCCTGACTACTGGTGGAAATATCAAAACCGATACCGAGGAGTACCTCATTCGCGCGAGAAACAAATCGTATTACGGCGATGAGCTCGATCACATCGTAGTACGGGCAATGCCTAATGGTGATGTCATACGACTGAAGGATATAGCATCTGTAAATGACCGGTGGTCTGAAAACCCGGACCGGCTCTATTACAATGGTAATCCAGCCATATTGATTAGAGTGCAGGCAACCAACAATGAAGACATGATTGCCAATGCAAATGCGACTCTGGAATATATCGAGAAGTTTAACCAACAGCGGCAAAGTGTGCAGCTGAATGTGACACGGGATGCATCCGTGACACTTAAGCAACGGACTCAACTTCTCTTAGAAAATGGCGGACTGGGAATCTTATTGGTATTGATCTTACTATCCGTCTTTTTAAGACCCAGTTTGGCTTTCTGGGTGGCCATTGGATTGCCCATTTCCTTTTTTGGTATGTTTATTTTTGCACCGACTCTAATTACAATTAATGTCCTGTCACTATTTGGGATGATCATTGTGATCGGAATTCTTGTAGATGACGGAATTGTAATCGGAGAAAATATTTATCAGCATTACGAACAAGGTAAAACACCAATCAGGGCCGCCATTGACGGTACCATGGAGGTAAGTGCCCCGATTGTGTCTGCTATACTGACCACGATGGTCGCCTTTTCTACCTTCTTTTTTCTCGACGGTAGAATCGGAGATTTTTTCTCAGAAGTATCGATCGTAGTGATTATTACTCTAGCAGTCTCATTGATTGAGGCGCTGGTGATATTGCCGTCACATATTGCCCACTCCAATGCCATGAAAAAGACTGGGAAACGTTTTCTGATCAACAGGTTTGGAGATTCAGTGATGAATTTTTTAAGGGAAAAAGTTTATTCTCCAACACTTCATTTCTTTCTTCAAAACAAATTTTTGGGTTTTGCCATTCCGACTGCATTTTTAATAATTGCTATTGGAGCCATTGGCGGAGGCATTGTAAGAGTCACTTTTTTCCCTCGTATTGCCAGTGACCGTGTACAAGTCACGCTAAACATGCCGCAAGGAACGAGTGAATCGATAACTGACTCACTGCTTAGCGTCATCGAAAAAGCCACTTGGAAAGTGAATGATGATTTCACAGAAAAACAAACTGGTAATAAAGAAGTCGTACAAAATATTATCAGAAGATTAGGACCGGGAACGTCGACAGGTACGATAACCATTAATTTATTACCCGGGGAGGAAAGGGATTTTCCAAGTGACGACATCGCAAACGCAGTGGAGGAAACAGTTGGTCCCATATATGGAATAGAAAGTATCGAATACGGATCCGGATCACATTTTGGTGGTAAACCGGTTTCACTCTCTCTTACCGGAAATAACATTTCTGACCTGAAGGGAGCTAAAGATGCGTTAAAGGCTGAGTTGGCAAATATGCCGGAACTAAAAGATATTTCCGATAATGACCCTGCGGGCATAAAAGAAATTGATATCGAGCTCAAAGAGAATGCACATCTGATGGGATTGACTCACAATGATGTAATGGCCCAGGTCCGTAGCGGTTTTTTCGGACAGTCAGTGCAGCGCTTCCAGAGGGGGCGCGATGAGATCAGAGTATGGGTACGCTATGATCGGCAAAATCGATCATCGATTAAGAATCTCGATGATATGTGGATCAATACTCCTGGGGGTGGTCGTGTAGCCCTGTCCGAAATTGCACATTACAATATCGAGCGCGGTGATATTTCCATAAATCACCTGGATGGTAAAAGGGAAATAAGAGTGGAGGCAAACACCAAAAGTCGTCAGGCAAGTGCCACTGATATTCTGGCAGGTATTCGCGAAAATGTGATGCCACCTATTTTGGCCAGGTATCCATCAGTAACACCTCTTTACGAAGGTCAGAATCGGGAGGCAGGAAAACTTACAAGATCGGTCAGGGTAGTGTTACCGGCCATTTTATTTGCTATTTATGCCCTCATTGCATTTACTTTTAGGAGCTACAGTCAGCCACTTTTATTGTTTTTCATGGTGCCGTTTAGTCTTATCGGAGTCGCCCTGGGTCATTACGTACATGGATTTCCGATAAATATGTTATCGTGGCTGGGCATTATAGCCCTGGTGGGCATTATGGTCAATGACGGCTTAGTACTGATCGGCAAGTTTAATCTATTTCTCAAGCAGGGATTACCGTTTGAAAAGGCTCTAGAAAAAGCAGGTCAGTCGAGATTTAGGGCAATATTTTTGACTTCTCTTACGACCATCGCTGGTCTTGCTCCCTTGATTTTCGAAACGAGTAGACAAGCACAATTTCTTATTCCTATGGCCATTTCAATCGCATATGGAATCGGTGTTGCAACATTTCTTACACTATTCATGCTTCCCCTGCTGTTGTCCGTAAACAACAGCTACAAAGTAAATCGTCGCTGGCTATTTACTGGAGTAAAACCATCTCGGGAAGAAGTTGAAAGTGCCGTGAAAGAAATGGAAGCTGAACGGGAAGAAATGGCAGAAATAATGTAACCTATATTTTATTATTACCGAAAATAAGTCGAAAGATGAATATGATCATCAATCTCCTTTTGCCCTGTGCATTGATTACTTTTTATTCTGATATAACCGGACAGGAGATCCTCACCACGGATAAGGCCATCGAACTGGCAATGGAAAATAACTATGGAATTCGGATTGCAAAAAAGAATATTGAAATTGCAGAAAACAACACAAGTCGCAATGCCGTGGGGTACTCCCCCACCCTAAATGCAGGTGTTGGGACGTCTTTTAATATCGGTGGTTCAACACAAAAATTCGGAAATGGGAATGAAAATGTGGTAAGAAATAAAGCATCGTACGGAGGAAATGGAAACATCACGGGTGCCTATACCCTTTACGATAAAACCCGGGAAACATCCCTTGACCAGCTCAGAGAATTGCTCAACTTTTCAAATCTGCAGTTGCGACAGGTCATAGAAAATAATATTCTCCAACTTATTACCAGGTACTATGATATCGCCCGGTTTACTTCAGATCTCAATGTTCTGACCGAAACAATCGAAGTATCCAATCGCAGGTTGGAGCGTGTCCAGTACCAGTACGATTATGGTCAGAGCGTGAGATTAGATATACTCAATGCGGAGGTGGATGTGCAGAGGGATAGTATTAATTATCATAATACCAGACAGGCTTTACAAAATGCGAAAAGGGATCTAAATGTAATCATGGGTATGCCGGTAGACTACGACTATGTTGTCGATACCGCAGTCCAATACGGATCCATCACCTATGAAGATCTGCGCAACAATATGCTTCGCGAAAATATTGCAATATTGCTTGTGCAAAAAAATGAACACATCACTCAGTATGATCTTCAGCTTATAGAAGATGAAAAAAGACCCCGAGTGAACGCAACTGGTTCTTACAACTACAGCCAACAAAATAATCCGGATGGATCTTTTATTACCCAATCCAACAGCAGGGGATTAAATCTGGGTCTTAATCTAAATTGGAACCTGTTTGATGGAGGACTGCGTAAATTGCGCAAGGAAAATGCCGAAATAAATCTTCAATCAATTGCACTTGAAAAAGAACAAGTTTCCCAGGAATTAGAGCGGGATCTTACTAATGCATGGTACAACTATCAAAATGCTCTTTTTATCCTCCGGTCGGAAGAAATCAATCTCAATACCAGTGAGCTCAATTTTCAACGTACTGAAGAACAATTTAATTTAGGCCAATCCACTTCTGTAGAATTTCGTCAGGCCCAGCTCAACTTGCTCAACGCAGCCACCAGCTACAATAACGCAAAATATAATGCCAAAGTGATCGAAGTGTCCTTGCAGCAATTGGCCGGTGAGTTACTGCAGTAGGCAAAGTTAGGGCGTCACAAGGTGAGGCTGCTAGTACTAGTGGACTGTAACTGATGAATCGGATTCATAAATTTCAGAGATTTTGGGTCAGGACGAAAAAGCAAAACCGAGCATAGCCAAAGCTACGTAAGGCTTTTGATGATGAAGTACTGGCCCAAAAGAATGCAATTGATGTTTCGGTTTCATTTGTTACAGGCCACTAGTACATTTAATCCTAAGCAGACTCGAAAGCGATCTTCATATCTCTCACCAGAGTTGTATATTGTAGTGTTAAGTAGTTGGTCCTGTACCTAACAATGCAGCACCATAAAAATATGAACGGGTGATAAAGCTTAACTTTCATATAAAACCCTGCAGTGATCTTTTGCAAAAGATGATACATAATTATATGGTCATTGTACTATTTATCCTAGGTTGTTCTGGGGAAAATGAGGATAATTACAAATCAAATTTTGTAGAAACAATTAGGCAACATCAAGATACTTCTATAGCCGTGTACGACCGCTATGCCCTAGTGGAGCTTCCGATTGAAAACGGGACACAAATATGGAATCCAGGAGTAATGGAAATCAGGCCAGATAATATCGTATTTGTGGCTAACATGACGGGAGAAATATGCAGCCTTTGGGACTCTAATCAAGACGGATTGGAAGACAAAGCGATTTTGTTTTGCGATGTAAAAGAAGACGGTTTTCGGACTCCTACCAGCATGGCATTTAGAGATCGGGACCTGTATGTTGGGCTGCCCCAACAAATTAGGGTATATAGAGATCTAGACAATGATAACGTTGCAGATACAAGTTTTTCTTTCTTTGATAATATACCATTTAGCGATCATCCATATGAATACACGACAGGTCTGAAGTTCGACAGGGGAGGTTGGCTTTATTTTGCACTCACAACAGATTCCTGGAATGTGGGAGCAAGCCCTGATCCACTAAAATACAGGGGATCCATTTTAAAAATATCTCCTGACGGCAAAACAGTGGAAAGTGTAGCTACTGGTGTTCGATCTGTATATGGAATGGATTTCGATCAAGAGAATAATCTGTTTTTTTCAGACAACCAAGGAGGTCAAAATACGGATGAGGAGTTGCACATTTTGGATGAAGGCCGATTTTACGGGCATAACACTGTCAAATATGGAAGTTTAGATGCTCGGGAGCAAATAGGAAAACTCGATTATGAGGTGGCTCCGGCTGAAATGCAATTTCATAGTGAAGCTGGGAATGAATATTTATTTGTAGCCTACTATGGTCCCGGAGAACATTGGAAGAGAGGTGCAGTTACAAAAATGAAAATCAATCAGGTTTCGAAAGATTCTTTCCAGCTGCAAGAATTCCCGTTGGCAGATATTCCTAAAAGTGCTGGCTTAGCGGTTTCCAATGATGGTGACATCTATGTTTCTTCCATGGGCAAAACTGATTATTGGTATTTCTCGAAAGACACCAGTGATGGGGCAATTTACAGACTCATCAAACAAGATTGGGTAATACCCCAAAAATTACAATCCAGACAGGAAACTGTGAAATCCTCTACCAGCGGATCCTTAGAAACTGGTAAGTTTATCTTTTCCGAAAGAGCGTGCAGCTCATGTCATTCGATCGATGGTAAATCAAATTTACTTGGTCCGGATCTCAAAAATATTTCTGCCATCTACAATCGTAACGAGTTACTTGAAGAAATTAAAAATCCATCAAAGAGACTAAAGCCTGGTGATTTTCCAACAAAAATAATGACAGTGAATGATGAGATTTATTTGGGCAGGGTGACATCCCAAAACGACGAAAAAGTCCAATTGATATTAGTCGGCAATATGATCAAAGTAATTCCAACAGCAGAAATCAAATCAAGCGAGCAATTGACTCAATCGCTGATGTATGAAGGGCTGCTAAACGGGCTGGATGAAAATCAAATAAACGCTTTATTGGATTATCTAATTTCTCTGAGAGATGCATGACTTTTTCAGTCTCCCCTGGTGTAGAAAAAGAACAAGATGAACTTGACAGAGGAGCAGATCCAGGACTTTTTCGAAAGAATCGACAAACTAGACACCGGGCTTAGGCCAAAGTTTGGAAAAATGGATGTAAATCAAATGGTATCTCATTGTGCCGATTTTTTTAGAATGGCCAAAGGCACAAAAAAAGCAGAGGAATACGGGGTAGTCGACCCAACTGAAATCATAGCCCTGGCCCGCACGGGAAAAACAGCACCTACACCAAAGGGATTTGGACAATCTGAGGGAGACGGGACATTGCCTACGGATCTAGAAAGTGATAAAAATATACTCAAAGCCCACATTGTGGAATTTTCAGAATTTAATTCAGATTTTGAATTTGCCGTCCACCCATACTTTGGAAAATTGAAAAGAGAACGATGGGTCGCTCTTGCCATTTATCATTTAAATCATCACTTAAATCAATTCGGCGTTTGAATAGAAGCAGGAATTAATCTCCTCCTCCATCCAGATGTACGCCGACGAATAAAAACGTATATTACCATCTTGATGAGCACCAATTCGATAATCCAAATATAACGTGACGAAGATATTTGCCGTTCTTATCATATCAGCTGGCATCATTTGCTGTCAACCCTCCAAAATTACTGAAGAAGCGACTCCTCCCAACATTGTCTTTATCATGACTGACGACCACTCCTACCAGACTTTTAGCGCCTATGACGACCGGTATATCAAAACCCCAAATCTAGACAGGATTGCCGGGGAGGGTGTCCTCTTTGAAAATAGCTTTGTGACCAATTCGATTTGCGCTCCCAGCAGGGCAGTGATGCTCACCGGCAAACACAGTCACATCAATGGGCAGATTGACAACCGGGTTCGTTTTGACAGTAGCCAGTCGACTTTTCCCAAATACCTGCAGGGGGCGGGATACCAGACAGCCCTGGTCGGAAAATGGCACCTTAAAAGTCAACCGATGGGATTTGACCATTACGAAGTCTTAATCGGACAGGGCCACTACTACAATGCTGATTTTATTGAAAACGGCGTCAGGCAACGATCTGACGGATATGTTACCAATGTAATTACCGACAAAAGTCTGGACTGGCTTGAAAAAAGAAATAAAGAAAAACCATTCTGCCTCTTGATTCATCATAAAGCAACTCATCGTATCTGGTTTCCCGACACATCGCTTTTTGAAGAATTTGAAGAACTCGATTTGGAAGTTCCCTCAAATTTTTTTGATAATTACGAGGGAAGGAATGCAGCACGGCAGCAAGCAATGAGCATAGACAAGGACATGGATTTGGTATGGGACAATAAAATGCTTGACCCTGAAGGAGAAATTAAATCCGGACTGCGAGAACCATACGAAAAAAGAATGTACGCTCGTCTCAATCCCAGGCAAAAAGCGGTTGTGGATGCCTATTATCAACCCAAAATCGATGCATTTAAAAAGAGTAAACTCAAGGGTAGAGAGCTAGCTCTGTGGAAATACAAAAGATATATGCAGGATTATTTGCGGTGTGTGCGCTCGGTAGACAATAATGTGGGTCGTGTGCTCGATTATCTCGATCAAAATAATCTCAGCAACAATACACTCGTAGTATATACATCAGATCAGGGTTTTTATATGGGAGAGCATGGGTGGTTTGACAAGCGGTTTATGTACGAGGAGTCCTTGCGCACACCATTGGTCATGCGCCTTCCGGATGGTCTAAGCCGGCGCGGTAAAATCTCTGAGATGGTCCAGAATTTGGACTTTGCCCCTACGATCTTGGATATTACTGGACTCGATATTCCTGATGACATGCAGGGCAGATCATTGTTACCCTTGTTGATTCCAGAAGAGATCCCGTGGCGGAATGCCATCTATTATCATTATTATGAATACCCTGGAGCTCATAGCGTAAAAAGACACTATGGCATTCGCACGGATAGCTATAAATTAATACATTTTTATCACGACATTGATCAGTGGGAATTATATGATTTGGAAAATGACCCAGCAGAAATGCAAAACATCTACGATGACCCTGAACACCAGGTTTTGATCGATTCTCTTAAATCAAGGCTGGCACAATTGCAGAATCAATATACCGTGCCTGCTGATGAAAACTTTGCCGATTAAAACATGGAATGATATACTTGTTCATTCTTATTCCTGTTGAGATATATTCTCTCAAGTAGTTAAATCAGCAAATGAAGACAACGGCTAATCTAATTCTTATTTTTTCACTGTTTCTTTTATCCTGTCAAAGGGACCGTAGTTCAGAATTTAATGGCAATTCAGAATTTAGGCTTTTAAAATACAATGATGACACCGCTACAGCTTTTCTCGGTGTCGGATTATGGTCATGGCCACTACCCATGGATTTCGATGACGATGGCGACCTTGACCTTTTGGTCTCTTGCCCGGATGTTCCCTCAAACGGGCTCTATTTTTTCGAAAATCCGGACGGCAGCTCTATGCCCGTTTTTAAGCCAGGTGTAAAACTTACATCGGGAGATAAAAATGTACAGATCTCATATATAGAGGATCACATTATGGTCACTAAGGGAAGTGTAGTGTATGATGGCTTTAAAAAGTACTTTTTTGCGAATGCCCGTAATATCTTTGATGCCCAAGATTTAGAGAAAAAACATCAAAAAATAAGATTTAAACAATGGAAATATGTCGACTATGACGGTGACGGAGATCTGGATCTCATTGCCGGAATGGATGACTGGGGTGACTATGGATGGGACAATGCCTATGATGAAAAGGGCTTGTGGACTAACGGACCTCAGCATGGATACGTCTATCTTATAAGAAATCAAAATGACTCCCTGGTCTTTGAGGATCACATTCAGGCCGGAGGAAAACCGTTGGATGTCTATGGTGCTCCAAGTCCAAATTTTGGTGACTTTGATGGGGACGGAGATTTAGATATTATCTGTGGAGAATTTATGGACAAATTTAGTTGGTTTGAAAATATAGGCTCCCGAAGTTCGCCCATTTATTCCCCGGGCAAATTCTTGCGAAATGAAACGGGGATAATTAAAATGGATTTACAGATGATTATTCCTGTTGCTATCGATTGGGATAGAGATGGTGATCTGGATTTGATTGTCGGAGATGAAGATGGCAGAGTTGCATGGGTAGAGCATACCGGTAAGACCTTGGATGGCATGCCTCAATATAAAAACCCGGTCTACTTTAGGCAACAAGCAGATAATGTAAAATTTGGGGCACTGGTTACACCCTTCAGCAGCGATTGGGACGATGACGGGGATGAAGATCTCCTGTGTGGCAATACGGCAGGTTATATCGGATTTGTGGAAAACCTGACTGGAGGAATACAACCCACCTGGGCAGAACCGGTCTACCTGGAAAGTGAAGGAAAGAAGATCAGGATTTTGGCCGGACCCAACGGATCCATTCAGGGGCCGTGTGAGGCCAAGTGGGGATATACTACCCTCTCTGTGGCAGACTGGGATGGGGATGGGTTAAAAGATATTATTACCAATTCCATATGGGGCAAAATTATTTGGTACAGGAATACGGGCAGGAAAGGGGCTCCAATGCTGGCTAATGCCCAACCAGTTGAAGTAAATTGGGCGGATAGTATTCCCAAACCGGTCTGGAACTGGTGGTATCCTGACGAAACGGAGTTGGCCACCCAATGGCGCACTACACCATACGCAATCGATTGGAACAAGGATGGACTCACTGATCTGGTGATGCTCGATCACGAAGGATACTTGTCGTTTTTCGAGCGCTTTAAATCGGGGAACAAACAAATGTTACGTCCGGGCAGACGAATCTTTTACTCAGAAAATTATTCCGGCTTCGATAGTAAACACCGGGTCAAAGATTCGATTCCAGGTCTGCTTCGACTCAATGTCAATTCCAATGGCAGAAGTGGCAGATGTAAGTTTTGCTTTGCTGATTGGGATATGGATGGCGACCTGGATCTGCTGGTGAACAGCGTCAATGTTTCGTGGTTGGAAAACGCAGGTACTCGAAATGGCATGGTGCATTTTATAGACCGGGGCCCATTGACTGATGATATTCTCGCTGGGCACTCAACGAGTCCCACAACTGTGGATTGGGATGACGATGGAGATCCGGATCTGATTGCCGGTGCGGAAGACGGGATGTTGTATTACCTGGAAAATTCGAAGTAAAAGTCAACCGCTGGCTTTTTGAGCTATCGCATTTCTTATCTTCACGGCGCTTTCATAATCTTCTTTTGCCAGCACCTGGGCTAATAATTGTTCCAATTCCTCAAGTGAATATTCCATCAACCTACCCCGTTTCCTTGTAAATGCTTTGCTACCGGTGTCCAACACAAAAGCGGCTTCTGACATAATTCTTTCCGTGGTATAAATGGGACAATCAAACCGGATTGCCATGGCAACGGCGTCTGAAGTTCGACCATCCAGGCGCAAGATATCTCCATCAACAAGGGAATAAACAAAAGTCGAATAAAAAACATTGTCGATGAGATCTGAAATAATAATCTCATCGAGCGTGGCCCCGAGTTGCTCCAGTGTTAGTTTAAATAAATCATGGGTCATAGGCCTTTTAAGTTGCATCTTTTCCAGGGAGACAGCAATGGCTTGAGCCTCAAAGGGGCCTATAATAATTGGCAATCGTCTAAAACCATTGTGCTCTTCGAGAATCAGCGAAAAATTTCCTGTTTGTGATTCACTATTTGACAGGGCAATAATATTCAATTCAATTTTATCACTCATTGGCATATGACTACCATAAATTTTCCCAAAGAATAATTAACCCATATCCAAGGCAAAGAAGTGAGGATAAAATTGTGAGTCCCACTTGTAATTTTGGATGATCACTAAGCCTTTTCGAAAATGGTAGACTAAAAATTCCCGCTGCTACCAGCATGCCCAGTACAGAGCCAATGCCAAAAATGGCCAGATATACCATACCATGGATGGCCCCTTTGATCTCAGCCATAACCAGGAGAATCATTGCTCCACTGCCTGCCAACCCATGAACAAGCCCTACGCCATAGGCCACATGATGTTCGTTTGAGTGGTGATCTGTTGCGAAATGATGATGATCGTAGTTGCGACTGTGCACTTGATACAGGCGGAACAATCCTAATACCACCAGCATTAGTCCGACAAAGGCTTCGAAGTATTCAAAATATCCATCGAGGAAAGTTGCTTTCCCAACAATCATAATAAAACCGATCAATAAAATTGTGGACGTATGTCCAAGGCCCCAGTAAATGCCATCTTTTATAGCCAAGGTCATTTTTTCCCGACGTGTCACCAAATTGCTCACAGCCACCAGATGATCAGCTTCAAAGGCATGACCAAATCCAACAACAGCTGCAAACAAGAGCGGTATTGACTCCATAATGATCTCCAATTCTAATAATCAAGCTTATTTATGACAATACGATGATTGCCGGTATCGGCAACTACCATCTTATTTCCTTCGATGCACATTTGAAAAGGCCAGTACAAACTGTCTTCCGTTGTCCGAATTGTATTTTTGTTCTCGCTACCCGTGTTAAAGTCGTCTTGACCTAATACGTGCACTGCATTGGCATTATGAGTGCCGGGTATTTGATCAAACCAGAGCAAACGACTATTGCCAGTATCTGCTACAAAAATCCCCTCTTTTAAAAAACACGTGTCGTAGCACCAGTTTAATGTATTTGCTTTAGGAGACCAACCATATTGGTTCTGCCCACTGGCCTCAAAATCTTTCTGGCCCAGGACAACATCTGCTTTTTTCTCAAAAGCTTTCTTCCAATCCCTCCAAATTAATACCCGGAAATACTGGGTATCAGTGATAGCCAGAACTCCGCTTTCGCTTACCTTTACAGAGTATGGCCATATTGCATCATTGTTGTCATAATCCCGGCTCATAAAATCCGGTTTCCCGATTACACGATCTGCCCGGATAAAATTCTCTGACGGAATACTCTCAAAAAACAGTACACGTCGGTTACCCGTATCTGCAATCCACAGATGGAATCCATCGGAGTACACTCCATAGGGCCAGTTGAGACTTCTTGAAGTAGGTGAACAACCGATGCCCTTCACATTGGGTTGGCTACATAAAAAATCAGGCTGACCTACCACAACATCCGCCGGACATCCATCTTTCTTAGGTATGGAATGCCATATCAGCACCCGGTGATTCCAGGCGTCTGCAACAATGAGTCGTTCCCCATCCGACCAGATACCAGAGGGGTAAAAAAGACTGGATCCATTCGTGCTGCTCTTTTCATTTCGACCGGTGCTATCGATATCTCTTTGGCCCAACACCACGTCGGGATCAACATTCACAACATCTGGTAATTCATTCCAGATAAACAGTCTGTTCTGTGCTGTATCTGCCACAAATAATTTTCCCGCAGCCAAGTAAACACCCCTTGGTGCTAACAACGGACTTTGGGCACTTCCTGAAAAAGTATATGTGTCTACGACCTTTATTTTAATATCGTCTATTGCCAAATTTCCCATATCAATTATTCAATTCCAGTCTTTTCCTTTCTATCTCTTCGATTTTCACCTTGATTAAAGAGGCCAATGAGAAGACCCGGTTTTTCAACTCAGATGCCTTCCCACCATTATAAAGGTTGTCGACGATCTTATTAAAAGTCCTAACCCAACATTTGAAGTATGCAGCGTTAAATTGATGGGAGCGATTTAGTTCAACATGTATTTTTAAAACATCCACGTGATATTTTCCAACTTTGAAAAGCATATGCTCCAGAAAGTCAGTAAATCTCTGTTTATGGGCATCTAAATCTACATTTGCTGAATTAAACAATTTACAAAATGCCGCATCCAGCATCAGACTATCAAAGAAAATATCAGAAATCAGCTCCAAATCCATCCTGTCAAGGATGTCTCCCTTCAAACTGCTGCCTTGTTTCATTTTTCTTTCCACGTTAAATAAATATCCTCTATATCTAACAAATACGTGGTAATTGTTGACCGACCAACATATTTACGACCCTCCTCCCACCTATTCCACTTGTCAACACTACCTGGCCTGGGTGATCTTCAACAACCTCCCCAATTACGGAGGCATGACTACAAGTCTCGCTCGACCGTAAATAGGATATTAATTCCTCAGAGATGTCACTTTGCACAATCGCAACGAAAATACCCTCATTGGCTACGTATAAGGGATCGAGCCCAAGTAACTCACATCCGGCAGCCACTTGCTTATCTACGGGAATATCTTTTTGTATCAAGTTAATGCCGAAATTAGACTCGCGAGCAATTTCTGACATAACTGTAGCTACTCCTCCCCTTGTCGGATCTCGCAGCAAATGAATGCTACCACCAAACTTATCGAACATATTTGCAGCGATGTGACTGAGGTGTCTTGTATCGCTCGTGATCGTGGTATCAAATCTAATCCCTTCGCGTACTGACATTATTGCCAGCCCGTGAGTGGCAATGCAATCGCTAACAATTACCTTGTCACCGGCATCTATGCGGTGAGTACCGATATCCGCTTCACTGTGAATGATTCCGATACCTGAAGTATTGATAAAGATCTTATCACCCTTTCCGCTTTCCACTACCTTGGTATCACCAGTCACAACTCGTACTCCAGCATGCTCACAGGCCATTTTTATCGACACCAATATTTCCCAGAATTCTGTCATGAGAAGGCCTTCCTCAATAATAAAAGCTAGAGATAAGTATTTGGGAATGGCCCCGCACATTGCCAAATCATTTACAGTGCCATTAATTGCCAGGTCACCGATATTTCCTCCTGGAAAAAATATAGGTGACACTACAAAGCTATCCGTTGTAAATGCCATCTTCCCCTGCAAGGAAAATATTGCACCATCATGGTGCTCGTCAAGCCATTCATTGCTCAACAAATCAAAAACTCCTGCTTTTAGAAGTCGATGTGTAAGGATTCCACCACTACCATGTCCGAGAGTGATGACGTCAAAATCGAGTTTGGGCATAGGACAGTGCAACTCCATTTTCTTTCTTTTCGATCTTTTCTCCGATTCACTCATCCTTTCGGGCTCATATTTTATTTATGCGTTGGCGGCTCCAGAAAAATGATAATAGGCTGCACACGATCCCTCCGAACTCACCATAGGGGCGCCTATTGGAAATTCAGGTGTGCACTTTTTACCAAAGCTTGGGCAGTCAAATGGCTTTTTAATTCCTTTCATAATATCTCCTGATATACATTCGGGATTTTCAGGTACTTCATTGTGTGCCAATGAAAACTTCCATATGGCATCAAATTCCCTGTATTTCCCACGCACTTGCAATCCACTTTTGGGGATCAGATCAATTCCCCTCCACTGTTGATCGGCTTTCACAAAGACTTCATAAATAGTCTCAACGGCAGTGGGATTACCCTTTTCCTTGACCATTCTGGTATATTGATTTTCAAGCCGCCATTCTCCTTTTTCCAATTGTCTCACGGCCATCAGGATCCCTTGTAAAAGATCTACAGGTTCAAACCCCGTTATGATGATTGGAACCTCATATCGATCTACCAGTGGATAATACTCCTTCATGCCCATGATAGTACATACATGTCCAGCAGCGAGAAAGGCTTCTACTTTGCATACCGGGTCTGTCATCAGGGCTTCGATTGCTGGCGGTACCAAAACATGTGAAGCCAGTATACTGTAGTTTTCCAGTCCCCTTCGAGCGGCGTGAATCACGGATAAAGCATTGGCGGGAGCTGTAGTCTCAAACCCAACTGCAAAAAAAATGACCTGCTTTCCCGGATTCTCACCGGCGATCTTGACGGCTTCCAGTGGGGAGTAGAGGACTCTTACATCAGCCCCTGTGGCCTTTACATCTAGTAGGCTTTCAGCTGACCCTGGTACACGAAGCATATCCCCAAAAGAACACAAAATCACATCATCCCTTCGTGCGAGGTCAACAGCCTTGTCAATCAGGCCCACCGATGTCACGCAGACAGGACAACCCGGGCCATGCACCATATTTATCTCTTTTGGTAGCATATCCAAAATGCCATTCTTCACAAGACTGTGGGTCTGTCCTCCACAGACTTCCATGATGGTCCACGGCCGTGTGACAGATGTCTTAATTTCTTGCAGAAAACGCTGAGCTAATTCAGGATCGCGATATTCTGTGAGATACTTCATGATTGTTTTTTTTATTTTAATTTAAAGCCGGGACATAAACCTCCCAGAAATCAAAAATTCTCATCCCGAATACTCCTCCCTGTTTGGCAACATTTCCGAGATGTTTAATTCTTCTTCCACCTCCCCCATTTCCTCGAGATATCGGAATGTTTTTTTTGCCTCTTCTTCATCTACAATACTAATGGCCACGCCGACGTGCACCAAAACATAATCGCCAACCCTGGCATTGGGGACCATTTCCAAAGTGGCTTCCTTGATAATTCCTCCAAATGACACCTTGGCAATCCGAACCCTTCCCTCAAACTGAGATTCGATCGTCGTAATTTTACCCGGTATTGCTAAACACATAATTCTCTTTGTTTAGGTTTATTTAATTTTTCCTTTTGATTTAATATATGATGATACACCAACTGTCCAAATGAAATGTTTTCGTCATTAGATGATAAGTGTCGATGAAAATAGAGTTTGTATTGAGATAGATTCTCCAGGATAAGATCCACCAGTAGACCGTTTTGAAAAACACCACCACTGAACGCAATTTGATTTATCTCCTCACGCTGAGCGATGGTCTCAATCAGTACCACAAGAGAATAGTGGAACTTGGCGGCAATAAATTCGATGGATTTATCTGACCTGATATCTTCTAAAATACCGTTTATCAGGGGCCGGATAGAAACCTGTTGCCCATTGATAAATTTGTCAAAATATACACTTTCCATATGCAGACCTCTATGCGCAAAATACCGGGTGGCAAGCTGCTCCAATCTCATTGCTGCCTCACCCTCGAAAGTCTGCACATCCATAATACCAAGAAGGGATGCGACAGCATCAAAGAGGCGACCCACACTGGATGTACCAGGGTTATGTTTACTCGAGATCAGCTTACTGTAGACGTCCCATTCTGTTTTGGAAAACTTAGAGCTTAGACTTCGTTCTGCAGTAGGAGTGATTCCCATTGCTGCAAGTGCAGAAATCCTTGGCTCTCGTGACATCTTATCACCGGCGATATAAGGGAAATACTGAAAATGGACGCAGCGTTCCATAGCATAATCCCCATATCTAAAAAATTCACCTCCCCACATCTCACCATCGTCTCCATAGCCAATCCCGTCCCAGATTACTCCAAGAACAGACTGGTGGGTATCTAATAAATTATTCTCTCCCAGGACAGCGGCAAAATGAGACTTGTGATGCTGAATCCTGAACAATGGAACTTTCATTTCAACTGCGACCTCAGCACCGATCTGTGTAGATGAATAGCCTTCGTGTTTATCACATAATACCACATCTAACTCGGATGAAAATAAATCCAAAAAATGCCTGACTACTTCCCTGTAGCTAAGACAAGTTTCATAATGTTGTAAATCACCAAAATATTGACTTAAATAAACATTGCCAGACTGAAGGAAAGCAAAAGCACTTTTTAGATCAGCACCTGCGGCAAAAATCTTTTGTCCTGTCAATCTTAAATGACTATTTATATAGGTGGGTGCCAGCCCGCGTGAGCGCCTTAGGACAATTCTATTTTTATAAAACGGAGAAAATGCTATTACACTGTCATCTTGGGGTACTACGATTTTTCTATCATTTATCAGAACAAAATCTGTCAAGCCCTTTAGTTGCTCGATGGCTTGCTCGTCCCGGTAAACAATGGGAGCATTGCTGATATTTGCGCTGGTAGCCACAATGGGTCTGGCATATTCTTTCATCAACAAATCGTACAAGGGCGTATAAGGGATCATTATACCCAGTTTGTCGAGGCCAGGAGCAACAGCTGGGCAAACCAGTTTCTTCATTTCAGATCTTTTCATTGGGACCAACACTATGGGAGATAATGAGCTCTGCCATACTCTCTTGGTTTTTACATCATACTCCTCTATTTCACTGGGAGGTATCATCACAGCCAGTGGTTTTGAAGGTCGCTGTTTTCGCTTCCTGAGCCTTTCTACCACCATCTCATTTTTGGCATCACATGTAAGTAAATACCCACCGATGCCTTTTATCGCTACAATTTGCCCATCAGCCCATAATTTTGTCACCTCATTCACCATCTGACCCTGATCAACATCAATTGATTTTCCTGCTGCGCTATATAAATACTGCCTCACACCGCATTGATGGCACGAGATCGTCTGCGAATGATAGCGTCGATCGGCCGGTTGATGATATTCATTTGCACACTCGGGACATAATGCATAAGGGCTCATTGTGGTGTGGCCCCGGTCGTATGGTAAATGCTGAATAATTGAATATCGTGGCCCGCAATCATTACAGGTTGTAAATGGATATTTTAGACGCTTATCCGCACGATCATTTATTTCCGTCCGGCATCGATGACAAATCGCCGCATCCGGCGTGATCAAAAGACGGGAGAGGGTTGCATCATCACTACCCTTAATGTGGAAATCATCAAAATCTTCATGATCCACCAACCTCATATCAGAGTCAGTGATCACACCCAGCGGCGGAACATTTCGAATAACGGATTCGTAAAATCTTTCGGCAATTTTATCACTCGCTGCAAGCCGAATATGCACGCCATCTCTCGCATTACTTACCCATCCCTTCACATCGAACTCCATTGCAAGTCGATAAATATAAGGTCGAAATCCAACACCCTGCACCTGACCCTTGATGTGGATATGCCAGGAATTCATCAAGCCTCTTTATTTGTCACAACCCTTTTCTTTTCTTCGATCTTTTTAAGCAACCAAGTGCACCATTCTTCGACACCTTGACCTCCTGTGCTAGATACTTCCATAATTTCGAGCTCATGATTAATATCCCTTGCATCTGCCACCACTCGATCTACCTCAAAAGGGAGATAGGGCAATAAGTCGATTTTACTCACTAACATCAGATCGCTGGTTAGAAACATTCTGGGATACTTTTTTGGTTTGTCATCACCCTCAGTCGTTGCAATAAGTGTTACGCGATAATCTTCACCCAGGTCAAAAGATGCTGGACAGACCAGATTACCTACATTTTCAACAATTAGTAGATCCAGGCCCTGGAGATCCAGTTTTTCCATAGCTTGCCAAACCATCTGAGCTTCCAGATGGCAAATACCCCCCGTGACAATCTGAAGGGCATCGGCTCCTACATTTCGCAATCGATCGGCATCGCGCTCGGTCTCCAGGTCCCCCACCAGAATCTTCACCTTTACCTGATTACCAATCCTACGTACCGTCTCCTCCAGGAGTGAGGTCTTACCGCTCCCAGCTGATGACGTAATATTTATAAGTAAAATGCCAGCATCAAGCATTTTCCCGCGAATATTATCGGCGACAAAATCATTGGCCTTCAGTAAGTTCATTGTGGTGCTATCGCAGGTAACGGTTCCACGAGCTACCCTATTCGATTTGAGAATCTTTTGCATATACTGAGTATTTGATAAAGAAGTGTTATCCAAGATAGCGACAACATACCAGATAGAAAAGAATTTCTCTCTTTTAGAAAACTATTTCTAAATTGCAATCCCCTCTGAAAGAGCTAGTTTTCAATTAATTGTTTATTCGACCTAATCTCGTGATACATTCTCAAATTAGAACTTAGCCTAAGCGATTTTAGGTCAGGAGATCTAATGGTGGTCTTGAATGTCCATTGCTAAGCAAAGGTAACTTCATGGATCAAAAACTCAGTACCCTTTACGACATTGTTGGATGGCTCACCACATTCGCCACATTTAAAAATATAATTTTGGACTTCAGATGCATGATCACACTTTCGACAATAGATCTCTACCGGTACTAAATCCATAATCAGTTTTACATCCCTGTATTGACCTGTTGACTCAACCACAGCGTCAAATGCGTTTTGCATCAGGGTGGGTTCGATATTGGCCATTGCTCCAATTTTCATGCGAATGGATTCCAGCATCTGGAGTTCTTCCTTATCAAATTCTTGTTCCAATGTTTTAAATATGCTATTTACCATCGAAATCTCATGCATATTTAACCTGTCCTTTTATTTAGTACATCAAGCATCTTCAAATGTCGATCAGCCTCGTTGATCAACTCAGGATCATCAACTAAATTTTTGATTTCCTGAGCTTTTCGGACCATATCATCAAACCTTTTTTTATTCAGTGAATCACTGCTATTTCCCACTTGCCAGCTGGCCTCGAGATAATTGAGTAAGGTAATAGTACGCTCTAGCGGAAAAGCATCACTACGAATACCGAGAGCCTCCTGATAATAAAAAAGTGCTTTCTCAAAATGGTCTGTATGAACAGCCGGTGGAAATTTCATCAACGCATTGCCATAATCATTGCAGATCATTGCATATTCGTATGGATATTTTTTCTTTTTGTAAAATTCGAGCGACTCATGAAATGAGGAGACAGCAAGGCCTGCCAATACACTTTTCTTCCTCCGATCTGCGGGCATTGAAGCGTAAATTACAGCCAGCTGATGATGAATCTTTGCAAAAATGTCAGGCGCAAAACTTTTGCTAAAAATCTTTAGGGATTCTTGATAGGCCTCTATAGCCGGTTTAAAAAATTGTGGATTTCCAGATTGAGCCCAGCTATACAATAAATTCCCCTTTTCCATATTGACTTCGGCAATCAACTCGGGTAATTCTTCCTCGGCAAAAAGGGTCATAGCTCTATTGGCATACCCAAGTCCCTCTGCAAAATTCTGCTCCAGATTTGTAATCTGCAAAGCATTTAAATATTGAAAAGCTGTTTCAACACGAAGGTTCTTCTTTTCGAAATGTCGAATACATCCCCAAATTTTACCCTTTAAATCCTCCATCCAATCTGGATCAGAAGATAACGACGCTTGACTCATCATGGCACTAATCAACAAAGGATTCAGATTATATTTGATGTATTCATCATCGCATTTTTCCAAGCTTCTTTTTAGTAAGTCGATTGCTCTGATGGGGTCGCCAGCATCTACCAGCAATGTTGCATAGTGCTTGGTAGTAAAGGAACGGTAGTAATTGTCAGGTGCAGTATCGAGGGCCTCCACATAGTATTTTTCTGCATCCAGGACACTTTTATGTTTTAAGTATCCATAATGGCACACTACGCCAGTATTGTGGAGATACCTGTACTTTTCATAAAGATCGGTGGTACCAGCCTTGATTTTATCCCAATTTATTTCAAATTCTTCAATGGCATATGAATAACGCAGTTTGTGACGCATGTTTAGATCTGCCTCCAGATCTCCCCATTGATTTAAATAATATTTGGATTTTGATGTGTTTTTTAAAGCATCAAAGATCAATCCCAATAGAATTTCCTCTTTTAGTGGCAAATTACGTGGCAGCAAGTAAGGAGGATTGCTCTCATTCCAGTCGGGAAGTACAGTAATACCTGATGTCTCAACTTTCAGCGCAAATACATTATCACATCTGCCAACTTCTTCCGTATCGTGGTAACTTATCAATTCATCCAGCCGGTCCTCACGCTTAATGATTTCCTCTACTGCACTTTTTTGATCGGTTGTTGTAAATATTGAAATCACAGCTGTATTCTACAAATTTATCATTAGACCTTAAGCAGTTAGAGCTATTGTAGTAATTATCCTCATTCTCAGCGATTTAGCCATAACATGCACAGCACAATAATATCATCAAAATATTCGTCACAAATTTAGATTAGAGGTTTATTTTCAAAATGTTTAGCTCGGGTTTAAAACTATATTCGAGATCTCGATCATGTGCATCAATCAGATTGTCAATTAGCAATTCGTGTACTGCAATGGATTTATCTCCGAGCTGATTGCGTTCCTTAAGCAATACTGGTGTCACTTTGTGGATTGTCGAAAATGAAGTGTTGTCGAGAGATGCTAGCAGCATGTATTGGCGGTTGGGGTAGTACACTAGATTGACCATAGAACCCACTGTAGCCAGCTGACCAGCAAGTTCCTGATCAATTTGAATATGAGAGGATTTCAGTCGAATCTTTCCAATAGATCCCTCTTCGACATTCCTGGTAGCAATAAAATCACGTGGTGGAATAAACATAATTAAGGATTAGGCCCTACAAAAAATATAAGACAAAAGTTGTTACCGCTTAAACTCATCACACAAAATCTTGATTACTTGGTCTCCTCCCCTTCTTGCATCATTTGAAATACCTTGGTCGAATCGTGTATCTTGTATAGCTATGAGAAACACATCAATATTTTTCGGATATTCCTCACCAAGTATTTTTCGAGAGTATGATAAAGCCTGATCCCATTTTAAACCGTGTAAAAACACCATTGGATCATCGACAATTTTAGCTTCTACGTCTTCGGCCGGCAATTTAAATACAGCACCCACTTCATGACCACTATTTATCACCGCATCAATGAGAATTATCCGGCCTCTTCCACGTAACTTAAAAAGTACTTCAAAAGCGGCGGTCCCCAGATCGAATATTTCAATATTTTTCTGATCGGCAAGCTCTTTTTTAAGCTCATTTATCACATAAATGCCAATGCCATCATCCTCTCGCACGGGATTACCAAATCCGAGAATAGCAACCTTCTGTCCATCATTTTCCGGACTCATTTACACGATAAAATTTTGATTCAGGGATAAAATATAAAAATGCCCTTCAAAAAATTAATTTTGATGGGCACTTAATAGTTTAAGCCAAGACAAGACTACAGCTTGAACTTGGCCAATTCTTCTCCCGACTTATTGTCATGTGCATGGACCGTACACACCAAACAAGAATCAAAAGACCTCGCCACCATGCCAACCTCTACCGGATCATGAGGATCTTCAACTTCGGTGCCTTCCAAAGCAGATTCGATTGGGCCCGGATTCCCTTGGTTGTCATTGGGTCCGACATTCCAGGTAGTAGGTGCAATAATCTGATAATTGTCAATCACTCCATCCTTGATCTTGATCCAATGTGCAAGAGCTCCACGAGAAGCCTCTGATGCACCCCAACCAATACCGTCTTTTTCTTCCGGCTTGATATAAAATTCTTCATCGAGGTTGATTTCGGTCAGCCATTTATTGATGTATTCATATAGCAAAGGACCTTCGTGAGTCCTTGACAGGACACGCGTAAATACACTTGGCCCTTTTTGCTTCAGGATATCACCAAACAATGGGTCTCTGGTCTGATGCTCAAGGTTATTAGGATTGGCAGCCATAACAGCCCTGGCCAATGTTCCTACTTCACACGCCTTGTTGAGATAACGTGGAGCTTTGGCCCAACTGTACTTCCTATTGAAATCGGATTCTTCAAGATTACGAGAATTTGTTGATGGACTTGGTATCGGCTCATCAAATGGGTGAAGCGCAATGGGTTGATTTTCATACCACGAATGCTCCACGTGTTCTGCTACATTTTTTTGATCCACCCGGTGATATTGTGAGCCGTCATAATATCCTCCTGGAGAGATAACGGCATCTGTCCTTCCTTCAATGGTTGGTCTATTGTATTTGTCCTTGTGCAAATAAGTCCCCCAAGTCAGGAACCGACCAACGCCCTGACCAAACTTATCCAGGCCAAACTCAATGCCTGCTCTAAGAAATAATCCGAGGTCACTGTTACGGTGAGATTCGTTTTCTTCCATCCAGGCCATGAGATCATCCCAGGTCTTGATTTGCAGATATCGCTCAATCGAGCATCCCAACCAAATCGGCTCTAACCAGTCATTTCTAAATTGATTCATGATAGCATGAGCGCGGGTGATATCTTTTAAGGTAGGTGCGCACATTACACCACCTGGTACCATATAACTCGAATGTGGCCACTGACCACCAAATAAGGCATAGACTTCCACTGGCCGTCCGCTAGCGGTAACTCCCTTCTGAAATGAAGTACCGACATAGGCAGCAAATCTCTTCACAACCTCCTGGTAAAGCGGTTTGTTTGCAAATTTTTTATTGGCCATATCCGTCGCAAAAATGGCATAGAACCAACGTGGTATACTCTGAATGGTCTCCGTGGCCTGACCAAGAGCACGAAGCAAAAGTGCATTTGGCGGCAAAGTTGTGCCCCAGGCCGTATCCAATGCTGATGCAGCACAATACAAGTGCGAGCCTCCACAAATACCACATGCCCTGGGAGTGACAATCAAACCTGATTGCGGATCTTTTCCAGCCAGTATTTTTTCAAAACCACGAAACATCGCTGCTTGAGTATGAGCCCGGGTCACCACTCCCTGCTCCATATAAACCTTTACATCGAGATCGCCCTCAACCCGGCCAACCGGTGAAATATTTAATTCTTTAATTGCCATTTTACTAAATGTTATTTTTTTATTTCGAATGTTCCTGAAGCACACTTGGGGATGGTGAGAACTTACCGACACCTGCCTTAAACCAGTACATCAGTTTGCTTTCTCCGGCCGGAACTTCTTGGGGTAAGAAACCCAGATACTTCATGGTCTTTAAGACACTTCCTTTTTTCAAATCGTTGTGCGGAAATCCTGGTTCAGTGCAACCTAGGCACGGGTGATTTGCCCGGGTCTTACTCGACTGCCTGTTCCAAAGGATACGGTTACAACTCGCTCTGGTCATTGGACCCCGGCAGCCGACCTCGTAAAATAAGCAGCCGTGGCCTCTTTTCCCAAATCCACCTTCCAATTTTTCAGCAAAACTCCTTGCATTAGGGCAGCCGGTCTGTACAAAATCAGTAAAAAATGTCTTTGGTCGGTGGTATTCATCCACCAGAACATCCCCAATCCTTCCGGTGGAAATAGCTACCAGGATCTGGGTGATCCAATCCGGGTGTGCCGGACATCCCGGAATGTTTATGACCGGGAGGCCACCCTTGGATACAAAACCGGGGCCAAGAAATCCGCCCTTCTTTGTCTTGTGAAACTGCATTCCTGTAGATTCACTTGGATTTGGTGGCACTGCAGGAATACCACCCCAGGTGGCACAATCGCCAATAGCTACAACAAACTGAGCTGCGTCTGCCAGCTCTTTCACCCAGTCCTTCATTGGTCTGTCTGCAAACAAATTCATCCGGCCTGTACCATTTGGACCTTCTACTATTGATCCCTCAAACACAAATATGTCCAACTGGGTTTTACCAGAGATACAGTCTCTCATCAGATCTGACACCTGATGCCCAATCTCCAGACCCACTGTAGGATGCCAGAGAATGTTTATACCGAAGTCCACGATGAGCTCAACTACTGTCGGCTCCTCGGCATCCAGAAAAGACATCGTGTTACCGCTGCACGCTCCACCCTGCAACCAAAGTACATTTGCCATTTATTTCGATTTAGTCATTTATTTCAAAAAAAATACCCGAACACTGATACTCCCACTTCCTCCCGGGCATTCAAACACTCCTTCCAAATATAGCAATTACCATCTCATTAGAAAGAATTTTCTAATATTTTTTAGAAAAAAATTACTAGTTAATGGAAATTACTTACTAAGTAGGCCTTAAACCGGGTCTTAAAGTGATTTGAGGGCTGTTTTTAGATAAAAGGAGATTGTATTTTCTCCAGTGGGAATCTCCTTTGGAAAGACCCCCAGGTATTTTGGTGTGTTGAAGACAGTTCCTTTTTTGAGATCGTTGTGAGGAAAATCCGGTTCAGTGCAGCCCAGACAGGGATGTCCTGCCCTGGTTTTGCTAGAAATTCGGTTCCAAAGAATTTGATTACAGCTGCCTCGTGAGAGCGCTCCACGGCATCCGACCTCATAGTATAGGCATCCCTCCATCCCTCCAAACTCTGCGCCCATATGCTTGGCAAAGCTCGTACTATTTACACAGCCAGTCTGAATAAAATCAGTAAAATATGTGCGGGGTCTATTGAGTTCGTCGTACTCGAATTCCTCAATTCTACCGGTAGAAACAGCCACCAGGATCTGTGTAATCCAATCGGGATGCGCAGGGCATCCGGGAATATTTATTACCGGTAAGCCACTGTTGGTTACGAAGTCAGCACCGAGCCACCCTCCCCTATTACTTTTCAGAAACTGCAAGCCGGTTGACTCAGTTGGATTTGGTGGGACGGCCACTATTCCTCCCCAGCATGCGCAATCACCTATAGCAATGACATATTTAGCTACTCCAGCTAAATCTCTGACCCAATGCATCATTGGCCGGTCAGCAAAGTAATTCATATTTCCCGTGCCATTGGCCCCTTGTACAACTGTCCCTTCAAAAACAAAAATATCCACAGGTGTAACTCCTGTAAGTGCTTCATTGAGGACTTCCTTTACCTGCTCACCAATCTCCATTCCCAAAGATGGATGATAGAGTATTCGGATGTTGAAATCCGTGATAAGCTCCACCACAGAAGGTTGTTCAGCATTTAGAAATGAAATTGTATTTCCACTGCAGGCCCCGCCCTTAAGCCACATGAGATTAACCATGTCATGTATTAGTTCTTTTTAAAAAACGGTAAGGGTAAAATCAGTTACCGGCTTTGGTTTATCATCGGAACAATGAGCTGTTCAAATTCAGCTCTCCCTTTCTCTGTAAAATACGGATAAATCAGATTCCAAACGGTCTCCTTAAATAGTTCTAAACTCGATTCCTGAGTTACTCCCCGCGCAATCACCTGTATATGCCAAAAAGAAATTAATACCCAGATAGAATTTGCCAACAAATCATATGACCCCTTTACTTCCTCACTTCT
Organism: Saprospiraceae bacterium; assembly: GCA_965222645.1. Taxonomy (GTDB): domain Bacteria; phylum Bacteroidota; class Bacteroidia; order Chitinophagales; family Saprospiraceae; genus JABDMH01. The sequence continues at coordinate 1,116,214 of OZ244968.1, forward strand.
AACCACATCCCTTTTTTCATTAAATTCAAATCTCTTACGGATCTGTGAAATCATTTTTGCAATATATTGTCGACGAGTCCGGTGCAAGCGCGGAATCACACGCTGTATCTCTATCAGGTCTGAAAAATAAAAAGGATATTTTTCAATAAACTCATAATACTTTGTCAGTTGATGATCAAAATCAATTAAATTGGGAAACAACCTGTAGGTAGATAAGACATCTGTCAGATCATCCTTAAGCGATTCTTCAGCTGCCTCTATAATTGCCTCCTTATTTTTAAAATGATAGGCGAGGTTACCCACACTAATTCCGGTTTCATCAGCAATCTGCTGCAAACGCACATTTGCAATTCCATGCTTATTAAACAAAAGCAAAGATGATTGCAGTATTTTTTGCTTAGTGCTTAAATCTCCCATATTTCAGATTTCAAGAGACAGCATCTTAAATTCGATCAGTTTATACACAAATTAAAATCATCAATATTAACTTCTAATGTGCCACGTTGGTCTTTACCTGCCAATCTTCTCATATACCATGCACTCAGTTCGGCCTTATCTTTGTTTGTGTACCTGCATACACAGCGTTTAATAAGCTGACATGGTGCCAGATAATAGGCAAAGACGAGCTGGATCTCCCACATCCCATCTCTTTGCACTATGTTTTCGATCACCGCCGTATCCCGAAGCCACCAATCATCCGATAAAAAATCCATGTCGCCAGGACTGCCTGGAATCTCAGTAAAATGCTGATTATCCAGCAAATTGAGCAATTCATTATAGGCCATATTGTCCAGATAATAACCGCTGTACATACCTTATTGACAATTTGTAATTACGACCAAATTTAATAAAAATTATACCGCCAGGCTGCAAGTGGTGTCTCTTGACCGATTGTGGATATCAGATACCAAACATTTTACATGTTGACCAATTTACTTTCATCAGGTCAAATCACCTCCGTCAGAATAAAATCCGTATGGATCGTCATGCATCTGTCTAAACTCTAGTTTTCCGGTGTTGCTGAAATAGGGTTGAAATAACGCCCATTGCTCACTGATATACCCGTCGATATCATCGACAGAAGCACCGTGTACCTTTTGTTGAAGAAACCAAAGATTTCCAATCATCCAGATCTGCTTTGCTAGCACCATTTGTAGAAGGGGCTCTTGTGGACCTGCAAAGGATCCTCGTGACACATTAAAATCTATAATGGCCCTCCATTGCTCGATCTGCCATTTGATGTGTTGTTGAGAAGTTTTTTGGATAGTGCTATACGCGCGGATGATTTCCAAGGTGTCCAAATAGAAGAAAATATTCTCTCGCTGTAATATAAATGTGCGTGCGAATATTCGATTCATATTTTCAAAAAGTGGGACCAGCAGATATTCCCTTAGCACGTCTTTTTGTTTGTTGACCAATTCACGGTAAATGGCACACACAATGCTCTCCTTGTTTGAATAATGATAAGCGAGATTACCAATACTGATAAAGGCCTCGTCGGCAATGTGTTGAAGTCGCACATTGACCATTCCATGTTCATTAAATAGTTTCAATGCCGCAGCCAGAATTTTCTTTTTGGTATCCTTCACTATCGATAATATTGCCCTGAAACTCAATTAATCAGGCTAAAATCCCGTTCACCACTTCCCCGTGCACATCGGTAAGGCGGTATCGACGGCCTTGAAATTTATAGGTGAGATTCTCGTGATCTACACCCAAGAGATGCAAAAGAGTGGCTTGAAAATCATGAACGTGTACAGGGTCCTTTACAATATTGTAGCACAGATCATCTGTTTCTCCAAAAGAAAGTCCTTTCTTAACTCCGGCTCCGGCCATCCACATAGTAAAACAGCGCGGATGATGATCGCGACCATATGTCTCACCAGTGAGTTTACCCTGGGAATATACGGTGCGACCAAATTCTCCGCCCCAGATCACAAGCGTGTCATCTAGTAAACCCCTTTGCTTAAGATCACGCAATAAAGCTGCTGTAGGTTGGTCCGTTTTTATACACTGGTTCTTTAATCCCCCATTCAGATGGGAATGCTGATCCCAACCCTGATGATACAACTGTATAAACCGAACATCTTGCTCCAGCAGTCGTCGAGCAAGCAGGCAATTTGCAGCATACGTCCCGGGATCCCGGCTATCCGGACCATACATATCAAAAATATGATCGGGTTCATCTTGCATATCCGTTACACCGGGCACCGAGGTTTGCATTCTATATGCCATCTCATATTGGGCAATGCGGTTGTCAATTTCGGGATCGTGATAAATATTTTTTTGCTCCGCATTTAATTTATTTAGATAATTGAGCATTGTTTTGCGATCCTCCTGATCATAACCGTCCGGATTATTTAAGAACAAGACCGGGTCTTTTCCGGATCTAAATTGCACACCCTGGTGCCGTGAGGGTAAAAATCCATTTCCCCAAAGTCGTGCATACAGGGGCTGACCTCCAGCATTTTTAGAAACAAGGACAATGAATGACGGCAAATTATTATTTATCGAACCCAGTCCATAATCCACCCATGCTCCGATGGACGGCCTCCCTGCAATTTGTGACCCAGTCTGAAAAAATGTAATCGCAGGATCGTGATTAATGGCCTCAGTAAACATCGATTTGACAAGGCACAACTCATCCACCATTTTTGCTGTATGCGGCATCAAGTCACTGACCCATGTGCCGGATTCACCGTGTTGTTTAAAGTCAAATGCAGATGCTGTGATAGGTAAAGCTGATTGACCAGCGCTCATACCCGTAAGTCTCTGTCCCTTCCGCACAGAATCCGGAAGCTCCTGACCATGCATCTGCCGCAAAGTCGGTTTGTAATCAAATAAATCCACCTGTGAAGGCCCACCACTCATAAATAGATATACGACCCGCTTTGCTGCCGGCACCATCTGTTTTATTTGATTCTCCAGATTTTCATTACCAAGTGAAGCTTGCGAGAAAACTCTATTGCCGTCTAAAAGTGAAGATAACGCCAATGCACCCAGACCCATGGAGGACCGGGTCAAAAAATGACGCCTGTTTATTTTATTCTCGAATTTTTGAAGATCGGGGTTCATCATTTATCTTTTTATCATTGTGGCATCTGCATTCATAATTGTACTGGCAACAACCGCACAAGAAGCGAGAAAGGCCCTCCGATCACTATCGATGATTTCGGAATCCTTTACAAGCCATCCTTTGGCTTTTTCGGTATGCTCTATAAATTTACTTTCCTCACTTCTTTGTAAGTCTGTCAAAATATCCAATTCGTTCTGTGACGGCCTTCTTCCAGTAAGCTTCCTAAAAGCCGTTTCAATGCCATTTTTCAGTTGCTCCTCTGATGCTATCTCCACACCCAGCACAATAGCACATTCCAGATACAAAGGATCATTGAGCAATACCAAAGCCTGAAGCGGTGTACTGGTCTCTTGCCTTCGTGCAGTGCATATCGACCGGCTGGGAGCGTCAAATATGGCCTGTGTGGGATGGGGTACGGTGCGCTTCCAAATGGTATACAGGCTCCGACGGTAGCGACCATCATTTTCGCTCATTTGGTAGGTACCCCCGTTGATGCGCCAGAGATCCTCGGGCTGGTAGGGATATACGCTGGGGCCTCCCAGTTTCTCCACCAGCAACCCACTGGCTTGTAGGACATTGTCCCGCATCATCTCTGCAGTGAGCCGCACTGTTGGTCCTCTTGCCAGCCACTTGTTTTCGGGATCTTTAGCGAAGAGCTCTTCGGGAGCGATTGAGGATTGTCTGTAGGCATCAGACATTACAATCTTCTTGATCAGGTGTCTAATGTCCCATCCCGATTCCCTAAATTCAACAGCCAGCCAGTCCAACAAGCCGGTGTGTGACGGCCGGCGTCCCTGATTGCCAAAATCCTCGCTGGTAAGTACAAGGCCGCGACCAAAAAATTGCTGCCAAATCCGATTTACAGTAACGCGGGCTGTGGTCGGATGGCGCTCATCAAACAGCCACCTGGCTAATCCAAGTCTGTTTTTTGCAAATGTATCATCCATGTCCAGGAGGATGGACGGAGTACCAGCTTCTACTTGATCTCCATAGTTGTCGTAGAGCCCCCGTTCCAAAATATGCGTATTTCGCGGTTTTGGCAATTCATTCATCACCATGACTTCGGAAAGGGTGTCCACTACCACGCATAACTTTTTTCGCCGCTCTTCCAATGTAGACCTTAATTTATTGCAAGCGTGATCGTTGAATAAATAATATTGATTAAATTCCTCAATAGATGATCCATCAAAATCCTCTCTTTCAAAATAATCTGAAAAAATTTCTGGATCATGCACCTGCTTGATTTCCAAATCTGCAAGCTGACGGTCAAAAATTACAATTTCGTCGACTGTTGCGTTTTTGGCACCTACGCCACGCCAGCGTGCACCAATTTGAATACCGGGCTCTTTCTCTCTTCCAAATAAAATGGATTTATAAAGGTTGTCATTTTCGACTTCCGTTACCTGTTCTTTTCCATTTAGATATATGCGCAATCCATCAGCTTTACCAGAGCCATCATGTGTAAGCATCAGGTGAATCCATTTATCCCGTGGCACATTTCCTGCATATTCGACAATTGCATTTTCGGGCATGGTTCGCGCCATCAGCAATTCCAGTTTGTTATTTTTTACAGCAACATGAAACCCGCGAAAATTATACAATAGCGCCCCTTCACCCTTATGGAAAATCACTCCGTTTTCCATAGATGCAGGAATATTGATCCACAGGCCCACTGAAAAAGGCTGGTACCGGTCGAATGCTCCCACTCCCCCCAAATCCAGCCAAGCATCACCATCCAACAGGAGTGCCCTGCCATATTTACCTTCGACAAGATCCGGCGTCAGTTTATCCTGTACATGCTGCTGTCGCATGGTGCCTTTTTGCCTCCTATTTAATTTATTGTAAATGGCAGCATCATCTAAATCAAAATATCCAACCATGCCCGATGGATACCTTTTTTTCGAAACTGGTTTTGGATTCGTGAAATCTGATCTGGAATTATCCTTATAATATTTTTCAATTTCATTTTCTAAATTGATAATCTGTTCTCTCAGCGAATCAATTTTTTGATTTGTATTTGCCGCAGATAAGAGCAAGGTCGGAACCGGAGTTGCATTATCAAAACTTATTTGCCCAGCTTCATTAACATTATTAAAAAAACTAAAAAGTTGATAATACTCCTTTTGACTTACGGGATCATACTTGTGATCGTGGCATCTGGCACATTCCAGTGTGAGTCCCAAAAAAGCAGTACCTAAAGTATGGGTCCGATCCGCTACATATTCCACCCGAAACTCCTCGGGTACAATTCCACCCTCCATATTCTGCTGATGGTTCCGGTTAAAACCAGTAGCCAGGATTTGTTCGTGACTGGCATCTGGTAATAAATCACCGGCCAACTGCCAGGTGACAAACTGATCATAGGGCATATTTTTGTTGAATGCCTGAATGACCCAATCCCTCCAAGGCGACATATCACGAAATCGATCGACAGTATATCCGTGTGTGTCAGCGTAGCGGGCAAGATCCATCCAGCCGGCTGCCATGTGCTCACCATACCTCGGCGAAGCTAACATGCGGTCGACCATTTCCTCGTAGGCATCCACTGATTTATCTGTTAAAAAAGCATCCATCTCTTGCAGCGTAGGTGGCATTCCAGTGAGATCAAACGAGACACGCCGCAGTAGGATTTCTTTTTTAGCCCTGGGAGATTTTCCTAGTCCCAAGGAGTTTAATCTTTTTTCGATAAAAAAATCAATGGGTTGTCCCTCGTAATTCTCCGGAATCTCGAGTTTTTCGGGTTCGATAAATGCCCAATGTGGTTTGTACTCCGCCCCCTGTTCTATCCACCTCAGTAAGATGGCCTTCTCGACATCCGAAAGATTCAGTTTAGAGTCCGGAGGAGGCATCATCAATTCGGGGTCAGCTGACATAATGCGCTCGATGAGGGTGCTGGCTCCAGGACGACCGGGCACTATCGCGTAGTGGTTCGAATTTTCAGGCAATTCGCCCTTAGCCGATTCTTCGAGATCCAATCGCAACCCTGCCTCCAGTTTTTTCTGATCTGGGCCATGGCAGGCAAAACACCGGTCACTGATTATTGGTTTGACGTGCTCATTAAAATCAATCTCCTTTGGTATCTGTTGCAATGCTTCTGAAACAGGGCCCGGGACATCAACTCCACAAGATCCAAACAAGAATACCACAAACACATATGCCCAACCGGTAAAACGCATATCTTGCCTTAAATATGGGATGACACATTTCACAATTACCAAAGTTAACAAGATATCTGCGAAATGGATCTCATGTGGAGTGCCCTCAATGCTATTCCAACCAGGTCTGAAAGTCAAAAACATAAATGATTGTGCGCGGAAAGGACTTCATAAAATATACAACAACAAGCACGAGAAAGGAGCTCTCCGAAATTCTCGTGTTGCAATCTCAGAATCTGGAAGGATCGCTAACCAAAGAAAAGATCTCGAGTGAAGGATTTGTCACCGTCCGGCACGATTTGGCTACATTGGAAAAAATGCACCGCCTTCACGGCCATGTGGTGGCAAAAAACGAGGAAAACAAGGTGGTAGGTTACTGTCTTGTATTGTTACGTGAGCAGCAGCATGATATTCCCTTACTACAACCACTCGTAGACAGGATCTATGAGTTGAGCTATCAGATTGTTCCTTTATCTGAGCACCGCTACTTAATCATGGGGCAAGTTTGCATCGACAAGGCGTACCGCAGAAGGGGAATTTTCGCGGGCATGTACACCTTTATGAAAACACATCTGAAAGAGCACTTTGACATGGTCATCACTTCTATTTCGCTGCGAAATAAACGTTCAATCAAGGCCCACGAATCTGTCGGGTTTAAAATTATCGATACTTTTAGGGACTCGATCGATGATTGGGTAATCGTTCTATGGGATTGGAGATCGTGAATTGATTCTAATTGGTGTGATTCCCTCTTGAGATCATAACTTATTTACGTCATCCCAGTTGAACGAACAAACTATTTCTCATCGCAAATTTTCATCTATTCGACTGCTCCATTTTTAATCAAAAAAGCCTCCATTTCCACTCTCTTATATTTTCTCGAATAATGTAGTGGCGTTTTACCCCTGTTGTCCCTGATATTTATTTTACAGCCATTATCCAGCAATATCCGGGCAACACTGAGATAGCCAGCTTTGGACGCTGCATGCATTGCAGAAACGCCTCCGGGAGTCTGTGCATTTATGTTTTTCACATATCTGACAAGCTGTCCAATTTTCTGAGGGTGCTCCCCTTTGTCCCCTCTACATAAATAAACTATTGGAGGCCAATTGTGACCAAGAAGTTTATCGCAATCGAGTCCATTGTCGATAAAATATTCGATAATTTTAATATTGTTATGGTAAAACACAGGATACACATCTACTTCATTTGGAACACCACCATATTTAGTCAACGTTTGTACTATATCAAGTCTGTTGTTCCTGCATGCAATCTCATAAAGCAGTTTCGAATATTTTGTGACTTCCGCACCGTAGTCTAAAAGAGTAATTACAGTAGAAAGATTATTTCCCGCAATCGCATAGTGCAGTGGTGTCACTTGCCAGAGCACATCTTCCTTCTGCACCCCTTTTACTATTTTTCTGTCCTCCCTGACAATATTCTGAATTTCACCGTCGTCTCCCAGGTAAGCCAGCGAAAAAATATCCATCTCATGTCCATTTGCAAGAAGGATGGATTTCAACTGATGCTTCTTGTTCCTGTGTGCAATGCAATAGGGCTTTAATAACACAAAGGTTTGTGCCCGGTATCGCCCCGGAATGTTTACATCGGCCCCCCTTTTGATCAAATACTCAACTAATTCCATTCTATTCCGATTGACCGCCTCCCAAAGAATTGTTCTATTGTGTCCCCCACTGGGCTTATTTAGAATTTGAGGATACTTCCTCAACAAATCCTTTATTGTCGTAATGTCACCTTTTGAGGCCAACCTCAAGATTTTATCAAAATTTCTATTGATCTGGATTTCTTCCATTTTCTAGACATCTTGCACCTTTTCCATCCGCGGGACAGCCTCTGTGCTACCAAAACTCACGCCCTTTACTACAAACCAGATAATAAAGACCATTTCTCCAAACGTCATAAAGTCAAAAAGAGTATTCAGCATATTAAACTCGGGAAAAACTATATTTATAAACGCGCTGATTAAATAGCCAAAACCAGCAATAAAGAGAGCTACTCCAACTAGCTTTGGGAATAAACTTGATTTATAAACCAGCCAGCCAAGAGGCAATAGCCATAGTCCCCAAAATATCGTTGAAATTCCCAATCCATAATAATAAATGTCCAGCCTCTCCATCAATGCAGCCGGCTTGTCAAGTAGATCTATGCCAATGAGTTTGTTAACCTCAATATACATGGATATAGGCACGCTTACAATGGCGAGGACCAACATCAGGGCCGATGTTACCTTATCGAACTTCCTAAATAGTTGATAAAGAAAAAACGGAATGATAATAAATAGTATTTGTGTAATCAGGCTTCCAGCGATTCCAAGTCTAAATAGTGTAGTATTCTCATAAATATTACTCACTGTCTGGACAGGATCATCCAAATCAAGCAATGTAGATGGCACATACATAATGCTAAATATTCCAAATGCGACCCAAAAGGGATAGAGTATTCTAAGTATTTTGACGACTCGTTTAGGACTTAATCGATTCATTATTATTTACTGAAATTCAGCAACCACATCATTATCAGATTCCGACAAACTATCTCACAATGTATTAATTTCTATCCTTTTTCCACTTATTGGCAGTCCTGATGATATCAGTCGGGGAAGATCATTCGTGAGCAAACCCACAGATAGTAAGATAAGATACTAGGTACTTAGCGGCGATAAAAGCCATGCAGAGTCAGACGCGGATCTCCTGCATTCTCAGCGACCCAAGATTCCAATTATTTTTCTTTTTTGTGACCAAAAAAGAAACAAAAAAGTCTTTCGCTCTAGTGCCTCGTCCGATAATTATCTATACAGCTGAAGCCGATCTTTTTCGCCATCTCTTCATCAGTAAAAGCCCTGCCTGCGATACCGCAGGTAGGCAGGCTTGCGTAGCACCACTATACTCGGTTTTACTTCTTCGACATGACAAAAAATATCTGGCTTGATCTGTACATTTAATTAGCAGACGAAACACTGGATCTTTTGCCTAATAGGCCAAACCATCCCGTTCGTGATCCCAGCCGTTCGCTTTTTTGATGATGTTTGTCATGGGTCACAAGAAATTGATATGCTGAATCACTTTTATTCCTCATGATGCTCACTTCGGCATCACTCTTAGACCCGTACTTTTTGTCCTATTTTAACGGCAAAATATCTAAGGCGCCGTAGGCATGCTCCGCATGCCTTTAGGATCAATCGCAATCGCAGGTATACTCTGTTTGGTTTTGAATATGATCTACCCATTGACCCTCGATGACATGGTTTGAAGTGCAGCAGGCCCTGTGATTGGTCCATGTGCCACATCATTCCTTGAATATTAGTTTTAAATATCTCATCAGAGAAATAGGATTATTTTGGATTTTAGGCAAGCGATTACCAAAGATCCTTCAAGAATGTACTTTTCGGTCTTTGATTCTTGAGCAGGGCTTTTTTTTGTTAAAGGATGAAGTCTATCGCATATGATCAGATTTTGTATGTATTTATGATCTTCATCTCCCTTCAACTGGAAAATCGAAAGCTATAACCCAAGGGTGGGGCCCCACCTACGGATGTGAAATCAGGGTCTAAATGGATAATTTGGATCCCCAAACCCAGAGAGAAGCAGACACAGCGCTGACAGGATTGGCACGCCCACAAACGGTACCTGGTCGGGTCAAGCCCTTTTACGGAAACCAGGTATTATTACACAGGGTTTTTCAAGTTTTACACAAAAAAAACAATCTTTTGATTCAATCGCTTATTTTCAATTTACTACAAGTGATTATTAAACGAATTCACGAATTGAGTATGGTGCTAAAAACTGAGTTATTTACTCTTGTTAAAAACGGAACCTAAAGTTACGCACGTCACAACTCGACCATAGCTTTTATAACCTGATTGTCGCGATCCAACCATGAATCAAATTGATCGATCATTCCATCAAAAGATACCCGGTGAGTGATATATGCTGCTAAGGGAAAATCTCCGTCACTGAGCATTTTAATGACCGTCTCAAAATCGCTCCGTGTGGCATTCCGGCTACATAAAATGCTCATCTCTTTTGCATGCAGCTTTGGGTGATAAAATGACAAATCATTTTTTGTTAGTCCAACCAAAATATATTTACCTCCATGTGACACCAGATCGATCTGCCCTTCCATTGCGATCTTATTTCCGGTGGCATCAAAGGCAACCCGGGCCATGTCTCCACCTGTGATTTCCCGGATTACATGGACCGGCTCCTTATTTGCCAGTACCGTGTCACTTGCTCCAAATTTTTTAGCAGTCTCTAATCTATGGGTGAGCAAATCCACTGCAATAACCCTGGCTCCTTTTCCCGATGCAAATTTGATAATTCCAAGGCCGATTGGCCCACATCCGGTCACAACCACCGTGTCATTTCCGGTCACCACACTGCGCTCCACGGAATGGGCTCCGATGGACAGTGGCTCAATGATAGCAATCTCGCGATGCATCAAGTGATTGACGGGAATAACCAAAGATCCCGGTATCGTGATTTGCTCCTGCATACCACCATCGATATGTACGCCCAATACCTTCAATGAACTGCAACAATTGGTTTTACCCTGACGGCAAGCCACACAACTGCCACAGGACAAATAGGGTATAATGGCAACCTTATCACCTTCTCGAAGATCCGCGCCATCGACGTGACACGCCCGGACAGTTGCTGATAGCTCGTGACCCAAAATCCTGGGATAGGTAAAAAAGGGCTGATTCCCGGCATATGCATGAAGGTCGGTACCGCAAATACCGACAGCCTGTATGTCGAGCAAGACCTCACCATATGCTGGTGAAGGTGCTTTCATATCACTCATCTCAAATCGACCGGGCTTTTTGCAGACTATGGTTTTCATACGACCCCTTTTGATTCGCAAGGTAGATATTTATGCCGTTAGATGGCTGGCACATGCGATCAATTCTACTGTTGTGCAAAGAAATCTTTTCTGATATGGGTTCAAAGATTTCTTCTTTCAATCGGATATTAATATTTTCACTTCAGACAAATTTAGCTAGTAGAAATATCCCCTGATTTTTGTGACTGGAATTCTTTTATTATAAAAAAGTGTCGACCTGATTCAATGAGCATCATAGAAATAAAACAATCTGTATTAACATGAGAAAGATCGGAAAAATACTATTATATATCGTTGGAATTTTCATACTCCTTCTTTTACTCTTTTTTATTGGCTTTCATTTGTTTTATGGCATTACAAACACATCGGCCAGGTCAAAACTAGTAGTAAAAAAGGCACTCCAGGTAGACGGACGGAGTTTTCGGGACTTAAACGGCAATGGATCGCTGGACATTTACGAGGACTCCCGGCAAACCATTGATGCCCGGGTTGAGGACCTTATAAATCAAATGACCATTGAAGAAAAGGCAGGGCTTATGTTTCATCCTCCAATAGGGATCGGCAAAGAAGGAGAAATCCTGGGAAAACCCAATATAGCCTCCATTTTTCTGGGATCGACATATGATTATTTGATAAATAGAAAATTACGCACCTTCAATTTATTCAGAATACCGGATCCATCCTCCCATTTAAAGTGGTACAATGAACTCCAAAAGATCGCCGAGCAAGATCGCCTGGGTATACCGGTTAGCATAGCGTCAGATCCACGACATGGAGTCAATAATTTTATTGGCGGTGGAATGTTGAGCAGCGAATTTTCCAAATGGCCTGAAGCAATCGGTCTTGCAGCAACTGCGGATTCTGCCCTGGTCGCAGAATTTGGTCGTATAGCCGCTGCGGAGATGCGTTCGCTAGGCATTCGAATCGCCCTGCACCCGATGGCTGATCTGGCCACCGAGCCTCGCTGGGCACGTATCAACGGTACTTTTGGAGAAGATGCAGATTTGTCATCCAGGATGATCAAAGCCTATGTAGTAGGGATGCAGGGGCCAGAATTGGGTCCGGCTTCAGTAGCATGCATGACCAAACACTGGCCGGGAGGTGGGCCACAAGACGACGGTTGGGAGGCCCATTTTAGTTATGGAAAAAATCAAACTTACCCGGGAAATAATTTTGATTATCACCTAAAGCCCTTTCTGGCAGCCATAGATGCGGGAACAGCGATGATGATGCCATACTATGGTGTGCCTGTGGGAATTACAAGCGAGGATGTAGGTATGAGTTTTAATCGAGAAATCGTCGATGGACTTCTGCGAAAAAAGTATGGATTTGAGGGCGTGGTTTGTACCGACTGGGGCATTATCGAGGGATTTGGAATTCTGGGATTCGAGATGTTTGAATCCCCTGCCTGGGGCATGGAGGAGCAGACGACCAAGGAAAGGCTCAAAAAGGCAATCGATGCCGGTGTGGATCAAATGGGCGGTGCCAGCAATATTGATAATCTTATCGAACTTATTGAGGAGAAAGAAATCACAGAAGGCAGGATCGAGGAGTCTGCCAGGAGAATTCTCCGATCCAAATTTCAACTCGGATTGTTTGACAATCCCTACCTCGAAGCAAATGCACTAAATAATGTAGGAAGAAAAGATTTTGTAGAAAAGGGAAAACTTGCACAGCGAAAGAGTATTGTGCTTTTGAAAAATGAAATGAATGGCGACAGCACTTATTTTCTACCCAGGAGGGAAAAGATAAATATTTACTCGGAGGGAATTGATTCGAATGTGGTATCGTCCTACGGAAACCATGTCAATAGTGTAGACAATGCAGATGTGGCAATATTGAGAATTAACGCCCCATTCGAGCCCCGGGATGGAAATCTGATGGAGACCTTTATGCATCAGGGCAGGATATACTATACCAGTGAAGAAATGGCACCAATACTCCAGATCTGCGACCAACTTCCGACGATTATATGCATCTACCTCGAACGGCCAACTGTGCTCGGTAAATTGAATGAAAAAGCAGCTGCCGTATTAGCCGACTTTGGTGCGGCAGATGATGCGGTACTGGATATTATTTTCGGGCGTCATCATCCGTCTGCAAAATTGCCGTTCGAATTGCCGTCCTCTCCGGAGGCTGTCGACAAGCAGTTGGAGGATATGCCCTATGATTCAGGTGATCCGTTGTATCCCTTTGGGCATGGTTTGGAGTATTAGAGATTAACGGTGTTTGGCTATAAAAAGACGCGATGTCTACACTCTCATAATCTTATCACAGGGCCAATCGTTCTCACTTTTCTGACTCGCTTGGTCCACATGGCCTTGAGTTCTATCACACCCAAAATGTCATGCTCCAATTGAGTTGCTCTAAGCTTGTCCTTTTCTGCCGATTTGGAATCTCCCAAGATTTTAAACAAACCTTGTCTCAAGAGAAGCAAGTCCCGGTCATAGGGATTCTCATTAATGGCCTTATTAGTCACCTCAAGGGCTTTTTCTGGTTTTCGCTTTCTCAAATATTTCTCCACTTTTTTTCGATGATCCTCAAGGTGAGGTCCAGGCTGCATTGAAAATCTGAAAATGACAAAGTACTCTTTACCGACTACCTCACCATTTATCTTTGTCGGCTCCCAATCTCCAGTGACAAGCTGCATAGCATTTGTGGCACTTGGTATGAACATATTTCTATTGGAGCTCAATACCTTTATATCACCCATTTCTCCTTCATTGTTAATGAATATTGATATTACGGCATGTCCCTCGGTGCCAGCTTTAAGTGCTTCTCTGGGGTATCTTATATTTTGATAGAGCACTTCTCTAAAATCACCCTCCTGGTACGTCGCTTTTTCAAAATTGGACAAGGGAACTTGAGCTTCAGCAAAAGATGCCATCAGAATGATCAAGGGAATGACAATCGGCTTCATTGTCTTTTCTTATAAATATAAAAAGAATCATTGTTGTAACCAAAAGGTTCAAGTAAGTGCGGTATTGCGCAATCCAAAATTTACAAATAATCCTGCATATAGTTACCCCAAAAAACCATCTCCCATCATCCCAAGCTTTCGTTCCTATGGTCAACATATAACGGCCCCTCCTCACTTTGGATAATTTCTATGGCACCTGTTTCAATTAAATTGATATATTCAGTTATTTTATTATCAACAAATGGCATTCTATACAAATCTTCTCTTTCAGGCCAATACGAATACTTTGCAAAATATAAAGCCACATCTTCTAAAAACTTATATCCCCTAACATACAAAGAATGCAATTCTTTCAGCATTTTATATTTATCACCTCTCACCGCCAGTACGTCTCTTAAGGTCTTTAGGACTTTATACGTATGCACCTCATTAATATCGAAATGCCTGTCATAAAAATCATGAAGATCAACCATAGAATATTTGCTGGAATAATCAACATCAATCAGCTCCAATACAAACTCTTCTCCATATTCCTCAATTAACTCAGAAGTCCTGGGATATAAAAAATCTCGAAATTCAATCAAGTGAATATTACCAAGAAGCGTCTTAATAAATAGTTCCCTAAAATCCTGTATGGTATTTTCCATATACTTCTACTTCAACGAACGGGTTGAAGGTGGTATATCACATCATGATTTAAGGTTGTTGGTTTGTTAATCATTATTTCCCACCTCCCATAATATAATTTTGTTTCGTATTTATAGCTGTATCTAGTAACAGAATTAATTGCTTTCTCAGCATCATCCAATATAAACTGGGTCCTAAGTTTATTAGCATCACTAGTACCTCCCCTTTTTACCATTTCGTAGAGATGTTCTGTAGCACTCTCTAATACTTCAAAAGTTTTACCAGATCGTGTCTTCAATCTAAAATACGTTGGCACATAGGAATTCAGGTAGTTTGGTCCCAAGTTAGTCATTCTTTTCCAAATTACTCCAGTGGAAGTAACTAAGCTTGGAAAGGCCTTGGGTAGAGCCTTGAATATTTGATTTCCCAACCCAAAAGAATAATCAAAAAGCGCATATGTTATAAATCTCTTTGCAATATTTGCGACATTCCGGATGCTCCGAGATAGTGTCTGGTAAACTATCTCATGCACTATATCAACCCCTTTACTATATACATCATAAATGTCCGAATATGGTAAATTCGAAGCGTAGTTATTAATGTAGGGAGCGACAGTCGAATAGAATTCATAAGCTTCTGGGTAATCTGTTCTTCTTCGAGAAAGAATATCTCTTATCTGAAGAATTTTTGCAACTAAAACACTTTTCGGGGTCCCATAACTTTCCTTGATTGTAAGTAACTTAAGCTCAAATCTATCTATAGCGTCATCAATGTCATTGCCAGTATATGTACCTCCACCCCCTGTATTATAATCATCATGTATATAAATAGAAACATCCCCCGAACCATCGTACGGATCGCCAAAATCCGAATCATCACCTCCATTTATATAAATTGATCCACAATCAATTTCTCTTAATCCCCATCCAGTATCGCAATCACATGAGATCACTTCATAACAACCATCAGGTAAATATTCTAGCACGTTTCTCGATTTACTATACTTTCTGCCATAGAACATAAGAATATTAGCCAATGTCTCATTAAGAAATGCCGAAAGATTCAACTTAGGGTCTTGTGAATATTCAAGATCGTAAACAAAGGTCCTGTGATGATTCTCGATTGGTTTTGAGAAACTTACTAATAATTTTTCAACCCTTTTTTCTTTAACAATTGGCCACAATACCATCCTGGTACCATTCAACCGCTCAAATTGTATGTAGTCTCCGAATCTTATTTGTCCAAATTTATCGTTAAAATTTGGATCTCCGGATTTTCCAGATAACATATTATACTTTGCAATTACCTGCTGAGTATTGCTAATTATTGTACCCCAGTTTGCTTTATTTAATTGCTTTAGGATCAAATCTCGCTGAGAAGATAACTCATCATGGGTTTTGGTTGAAATGTCCACAGTGTCGCTCAACTGGCCATCCTTCTGGCATCCATACATTAGGGTCAGGACTAATAATAAACTAAATAATTTTTTCATGATTTGGTGTTTTTAAAAATCTAATAATTTACCCCTACTTCTTTTTCGGGAGTTTCGGGATTGCCTCCCGGCTGGTTGTTCTGGTTTTTTTACGCTAAACCTTCGAGGTTTATAGCTGATTTTAGCTCTAGTAAGGATACCAATGCTGTTAGGCCCCCAACAACAAGCCAAAACCTCGAAGGTTGGATATTATTTCCTACTTACTCGTTTCGTAAGTAATCCAATCCGAACCTGCCTAAAGACCAACCAACCATAACCATATTCCCGCTAACTTTCGGTATCAGCATCAAACCTCAGAATAGCATGGGCCCAGTTTTGTGCTTATTACTGGTTTATGCCAGGCAGGTGTATCAAAAGCCGAAGGAAAATCCTACATTCGGGCTTTCTTTTATTATCTGTGCGCAAGTTAGCACCCCCCCCCGCAAATACAAGGACAGTTTTCGCGATGTTGTACGACCCAGATTTAACCCGTTTTTATATTGTTATTTTTATATATGACTGATTGTAAGCATTTTGAGGGTGTGAGATTGGCATACATGGTCTCGACGTTTTGAAAAAATAGCAGACAGCTATTTTACCTATCACAATCGTAAAAGGCATAAGAAGGCACTATGGAGATAAGTGAGCGAGCTTCAATCACAATATATTTCTCATAGCCAGTCTCAGAATCACAATCCTTGTATGGCAGATTATAATATGGATCATCCCAATATTTAAGAGTCACCAAATCCAAAAGCATTGGTCCATGGGGGCAGAGCCATAGAGGTGGATAACTCCATACAAAGAAAATAACACCATCAATCTACGAATGCGATATTGTAGCTATATCTCTGCAATCCCAAAAAACCATCTCCCATCATCCCAAGCTTTCGTTTCTATGGTCAACATATAACGGCCCCTCCTCACTTTGGATAATTTCTATGACACCTGTTTCAATTAGATTGATATATTCAGTTATTTTATTATCAACAAATGGCATTCTATAAAAATCTTCTCTTTCCGGCCAAGACGAATACTTTGCAAAATATATAGCAACATCTTCTAAAAATTTATATCCCTTAACAAACAACCAATGCAATTCATCCAATGCCTTATATTTATCACCTCTCACCGCCAATACGTCTCTTAAGGTCCTTAGGACTTTATACGTATGCACCTCATTAATATCGAAATGCCTGTCATAAAAATCATGAAGGTCAACCATAGAATATTTGCTGGAATAATCAACATCTATCAGCTCCAACACAAACTCTTCACCATATTCCTCAATTAACTTCGGAGTCCGAGAATATAAATAATCTCGAAATTCAATCAAGTGAATATTTCCAAGAAGCGCATTAATAAATAGTTGCTTAAAATCCTGTATGGTATTTTCCATATACTTCTATTTCAACGAACGGCTTTCCCTAATGTTTATGCATTTATCAAAAGCACACCAAACAATCCATAAATATACTTTACTGATGATGCCAATATAGTTCTACGATTGCATCAATCGTGTCACATTCCGCACCAGAAGAAGTGAAAGACATCGGATCTCCATACCAATCACCACTAAAGAGCAAGGTGTCTACAGATCCTTCAAAAACAAAGTTATCCATGACTTTATCGGTTATTAAAAGTGATAATCCATACTCGCAGACGAAAGTGCCCTTTACCCGAACATCCGCTGCATATGTAAACTCTGGCGGATCAATTTTCTTACCTAATATCTCCTCCAGGCCTAATACCTGGCTATTGGTACATGAATGACATGTCACAAAAATAAGAAAGACAAATATGATGCTTGAGTTTACTTGCATCCGCATCCTATTTCAAAAAGCATACCTCTTGATAATGCAAATATTCGATTTATCTACTCCCTCATTAAATACAGAGAACTGTAAATCATTATTCTGATCATAAAAAACAGTACCTCTACTCACCATTTCCACATCATTCAATCTAAACGATCCACCGACTTCGGCTACTGGAAAATCATCATTGAAAAATTCATCAATGATTCCTTCTGATGACTTCTGTGCCCTCAGCACGATCTCGCGAATCTCCCCTTCGATATGCCACAAAAACACTTCATAAATAAAATCCAGGTCTTCTCCGAGCTCGGGATCTAATAAGAACGAGTTTCTTTTCTCCACAATAATCAACTCTGCATCAATGGCGTTGATATGGAAATCATCCAATATTCTGCAAAATTTCGAATTTCCCCGGACTAAATTTAACAGTCTCATATTCCAAAATTAATCACAATTCTCATTGCAAAACCACTTCACGCATATAGCCCTTTTTTGGCAGTAGTAGGATTTTTAGGATTAAGGGATTTTAGGATTTTTTGTTCTCAGGATGATTTAAGTTGTAAACCCTTTTGTAGGTTAAGCTATTACTTCCAAAGTTGGTTATTAACCCAATAGGCAAATTGTAAGCTTGACAATAATTCATCGTTTGAGCTAAATGAATGTCCTCCAATCTTATTACTGCTTTTAGTTCGACCATGATCCTATCTTCAACGAAAAAATCTACTCTTCATATGTCAACAACCCTTTGTTTGATCAAAAGACTTTGAGTTTTGTTCTCCCAAAGAGAATACTAACAATATTAGTCTAAAAAGCATCCTGGAATGTATCCGAGATCCACAGCGCAGTTGTCACTATTACAGTCAAATATCATCGCACTTCTATTATCGAATCCAGAGATTCTTTTAGATCATTAATTGAATATTCCTTTATGACCACTGAATCCAGGAATATCTGTAATCTCTTATATGAATGTCCGTTAACCTCAGAAATCTTCTTTCCAAACAAATAGGTAGCACCTCCGTTCACTTTACTAAAGCTCACCATATACTTTACGTAACTGCCTATAGTATCAATAGTAGTAGCTTGGCCGGCAATAATTGACAAATGATACTTGGACTCTAACAAAATCTCTCTCTCATATCCCGGATATGAGCCATCTGCTATTACACAGGAAAATAAGCAGAAGAATGCTAATATTCTCTTCATCGGCACAAATCTTTTACAAATTCTGAGTAAGAGTCAGCATTGAGAATTTGTTGTACAGTGCTTAATTCCCCATAATCAGGACTCCAATCGTATGCTAAATCACCTCTAAGCCCATAAAGGTGCATCCATTCATGAATTAAATTTGTCGTCTCTGAGTTTAGTTTGATTCACTTTTCTTTCGGTTTAAATGTGACGAAGACCGGTCTCTTTTAGTGACTCTTGTCATCCTATCATCCTCCAATCCTATTAATCCCAATGCGGACAGTAGAGCCTTTGCGGACTTAACGTCATTGAATCCCTTCTTTAGAGAGCATATAGAAACCTCAAAAAAAACACCACTCAGATGGTAGTGCTTCTTTTTATGGCTCATTGACACTTCCACCGGCATTCAACTGTAGCAGGTTAAGATGAAATTGACATTAAGTCCGTCCAATCGATGTCGGTAGGATTTAGTAACATGGCACTCTGTCCAAAGGCAAAACATGAATTGCAGTTTATGACAATATCGATTGTACCTTTTCAACTATTTTCCAACCATTATTATCTCTGACCATCTTCAAATAATATCCCAGAATGGACCGCTTACCTTTGCATATGACCACTTCAATATATATATTACTTCCATTTACTAGAGGTTTAGACAACAACAACGACGGATATTTCATGCTCTGATCTGGATCGAAATAAACGATCGGAATCGAAAAATTAACTCCGGAGTCAAGTAACACGATTTCTTCACTATTATATTCATGTATTCTCCTCAGTAATTTTCTATCAGCTGGCTCTATAATATCCTCCAATCTCGAGCCATCGATTCCGTTGTAAAATTTTCCGACAAATAAAGTATCAAAATCAGGTCTGTTGCCGAAAGGATCCTCAAAAATTCGGGGGACATTTTTAATAATGTGAGTTAGAATATCTTTCTCCCCAACTACTTCTGAGATTGAGTGACCTAGGCAGCTGGAGCAGAGTAAAACTACGCTAATCACATAACCTAGAATTTCGAATAACTTCACTGTTATAGGTTTTATATCTACTGTAATTTTCGACTAATCTTTGCACTCCTGCTTCCTCCACCGAACGTTCTATACCTTCATACACTAAACCATAGTATTTATATTCAGGATATCTATGGCCATCTAACTGCTTCAGTGCACGTGCCAGTGGTTTGATGTAGAAATCTCCAATAAAAATATGATCGGCCCAATCAGCATAACCACTATAGTGTTTGTAATATTGTAGAATTTCAACAGTGTTAGATAATCCATTTGGCACATCTTTATTGGCAAGGTACAATTTTATGGCTGCGTGAATACCCTCATGAAGAATTGATTCTGCCATCTCTAAATTAGAAATCGATAAATCAAGAAAAATGTCCACGTTCTTTCCATTTGCACTGTTGTACCAAGATGAAGTATAAGTTTGACACCCTGCCCTATTGTCATCTTCGCAACTTTTGAAATTCAAATGATAGTCTGTCAGGTCCTTAAAGGATCCTATCGTCTGGTTAAAAAGGCTGCTATTTCCTTCCATAAATTTGTTGTACAAGCAATCGAAGTCTTTGTCATCAATCTTGGGTACAATATTGTCATCTTCATTGGGATCGCGGAAGGAATTACCACTCACGACATCATCATCCTCACCCGGATTATCTTCTTCAGAAGCACCGATAGTTTCATATTCAAAACAGTAGCCGTAATAGGTGTAGCTAAAGGTACAATCGGTTGTATAATGTCCTCCCAGGCCTTCAACATAGGCATACGTCGCCCAACACTCTGAGTAGCTATTATATCCAAAAGAACAATAAAAGTCTCTGCTTGTATTGCTGCTCTCTATACCCAATAGTTCCAGCATTTCACAATCTACTTTGCCAAATAAATATCCCTCAAAGTTTACGAAGAGTCCCGCATAGAGCTCTCTTGACAACTCCTCCCGTTTTCCATTTGCCTTCTTAGGAATGTCTTTTGCAGACTTAACGTCATCGATCCCATCTTTAGTGAGCATATAGAAACCCCAATAGCTTTTATTTTTTGCATGAAAAGCTGTCACTCTCCCTCTCAATGGTAGAAGAGTGACAGCAGGACATGATAAAATACAGATTAATCACCTTTTCTCCTTTTGAGAATAATCGCTCAACTCAATCGATTGGGGCTTCAACCTCATAGTGACAGACTGGGTGTTTTGATGAACTCTCAAAAATTCACAGCATCCCAGCTCATTGGGATAGACTGGTAAATAAGATAGGTAGTCCTTTTCCCTTATCCAATAATAATCAAGTCCCTTTGCATGCCTCTGAAATATGATTGAATCAGATATCACATGGCGGTTAGTTACTTCCTCCATCAGATGGGTAAAGTCATTTGCTTCAAATCTTACTTTATAAATCCAATAGCTATCATTGCCAAACGGCCCACGATCAAGATACTCTGAACTAAAACCTGAGGCAGATATGTCAATATTAATTCCTGTAGTGGAAAAAAAGCATTTATACACTCTGCTTCTTTCGTTGTTATTTTGACACGATAGTAGTCCAATAACAGCAAACAAGATGAACATGCCGATTTTAAAGCTCATGGATAGTAAATATTATATCCCCTTTTACCATATAAAAGTGAAGCTACTCCAGTCTCGTTTTCCACTCATACCGTATATATACTTTGTGTGCAATACACTGTGGATATTTTCTTCGACCAATTGCTAACTCAATCTGTATTCTTTAAGAAGAGACTAATCCCTCAAAAATTTCCTCGTATCAATTCGCATACTTTTCCTCTCTGCATAAGCTCCGTGAATTACCTCGAGATATGGCCACTGAGTACTATCAATTTCAGGATCGAGAAACTTCTCATTCAGATAATAAAGGGTCGGCTCTGGCTCCTCATCATAATGCCCCACCAAAATTGCGACGTCATATGAAATTTCACCGGTCTCATCCGAATCAGAGACTTCGACCTTATTTTGTTTCAAATAAATCTTGAAGAAATGACTGTCTTCATGATTGTATTCACCTATTTCCTTGTATGTCACAAGCGCCTTGATTAGACATGTATCTTCAATTACTGCAAAGTCCTGACAGCCTGCGGGAAGCATAAAATTCGAAATAACCATTAAGACAGTTAAAATTCTCATGATTTATTAGCAATTTCCATTGACACTAATGTGTCACCTTCAAAGTTACTTTGTAACTCAATGTGTAAATCATAGGCAAATGACAATAATTCATTTCTTTAGCCTAGTGAATTTTCTCCAATTTTTATTACTGCCTTCAGTTCGACTATTAATTGTACTCATTGAAGGGCCAATGTTCTAAATAATTAACAGGTCAGCTCCAAATCAATTAGAATCTGATGAGATCAAGTAGTCTCAAATTTAATTTTCTTTATTAAATCCCTGAAATATTCAGCACTCCAAATCTTTAAAGCTTCATCATTTTTTACAAACCTGACGAATCCTCTCCAAGCCGGCAGAAAGATACTAATTTGATTTTCGCATCCAAAAGCATCATGATCTGGTCGCGCCACTTGGTTTGAAAGCCCTAAACTGGAGGACAATGTCCGGTGGCAGGATAAAAAGAAATTCCAGCCTCGTCAAATCATCGTGTTCCCTCAAAGACTACTTGATCATCTGCCCGTTAGCAATTCGTAGTTCAATACTTGCCAATACACCTACTAGCACAACTTCGATCAAAATATAAATCCAACCTAAAATAGTTATTTCTTCCTAGTGATAAATCGCCAGTCCAACTGATATGCAACAATATACAAGATTTGCTAAGGCAATTCTTTTTATGAATAATCCTACATCCTTAGGCACGCTCAGATAGCAGTAAAAATCATAAATTGCAAAAAGGCAAGGTAATGAAGCAAGAAAAAAAAGAGTTTGTCTTGGAATTCCGAAAACACTCTCTAACCTGGTCAAAACTACACCCAATAAAACTGCTGATAAAATTGCTCCAGCTCCATCAATTTGAAATACTTTCCGGGGATCAGCCTTTGCCCATTCTAAAATTTGTTGAAAATTCATTTTTCTTTCTAATCTATTTCCCCCTTGCCTACAAACAACACTTTTAAAAGCCAAAGGTTGGTCAAATAACTGCCCGTTTTGCGATCTATATCGCTTGCAGGCAATCAATGTCAGTGCAACAAGTCTTCATAAATTAAATACCATTACTATACACTAAGTCTCCCCTCTGCCCAATTAGCTACATACCATAATGTAGCATCTGGTTTGGCAGACCAGTTTTTTATTTCATTTATTTTTTGATCAAAAAAAGCCTCATCAATATTGCCCATATCCATCATTTCCTTCTTTGTCTGCGCCAGAATCGTCACCAAATTGTTGGCATAATGCATAAAATCGGGCTCCGATTTTGCAGCTCCAAACAAGACAAAATCAATTTTAAAATCTTCAAAACCCGCCTTTTGAAGAAGGGTCACCAAAATTCGACCGATATACGGATCATTACCCAGGTTATCATAAATCTGACAGTAGACCGGCCATAGATACTCAAAAGCATCTGTGTGGGGAGCAATGCGAAAATTGGCGTGATCGTCATCGATCAAAATTATTTTACCTCCGGGTTTTAATGCCTTTTTAGCCTCACCCAATGCTCTCAACGGATCCTTGAGATGCTCTAGCAGGAAACGGATGAAGATCAGATCAAACGAGCGGACTTCTCCGTCCAGAAGTGGGAGATCATATGCCCCTCCACTTCTAAAGTCTACCAATCCGGCTTCGTTGTCTCCTGAGGCCAGGAGGATACATTTCTTAAACTGGTCGGCAGATTTCTCAATACCCACTACCCTACCGGATGGTAATTGCCGGGCCAGCATCCTCGAAAACACTCCCAGACCACTCCCGATATCGAGTACTCGCTCATCACCATTCAAGTGCATTTTTTCCAGGCAACGTTCGTTGAGCAACTGATTCAGGATAAGCAACCGGTCTTGCTCCTCCGGTGTTGTACCATGTATATAGTCCATAATGGCCAATTTAATGCAAAACTTTTAAAAAAAGTACCCCAACCGTACAGTAAAATCCTTTACATATCTTGTCCTTCTCAATTGTTATGTAGTCATGAAAAAAGCTTTAATCCTGTTTGTTCTTTTTCCCCATTTCCTATTGGCACAAACCAGCCTCCCGGGCATCCTTCCGGTCAGGGAGAGAGCACAGGTCATCGATGAGATCCTGGAAGACCGCATGGAAAATCTCCTCCCTCAACTTATGCGAAGAGAAGGTATCGACATGTGGATTTTGATTTCTCGCGAATACAATGAAGATCCGGTGATGAAGACCATGCTCCCCAGTACCTGGCTCAATGCACGTAGACGTACGATCATGGTATTTTACGACCCGGGCGAGGATCAGCCTATCGAAAAACTGGCCATCGCACGATATGCCGTGGGAAGATTGCTCAAAGGTTCGTGGAATATCGATGTTTTTCCGGATCAATGGGAAGCACTGATGGAGACCGTCCGCGAAAAAGATCCTGAGAAAATCGGCTTAAATTATTCGGACTACTTCGGCCTCGCCGATGGATTGGTGCACACCGAATATCAATCCTTTATGCAAAAGTTACCCACCAAATACCGGGAGAAAGTCGTTTCTGCCGAGCGACTGGCCATTGCCTGGCTCGAAACGAGGACTGCAAGAGAACTGGAAATCTACGATCTCATTTGCAGGATGGGACATCACATTTTGCAAGAAGGACTCTCAGAGAAGGTAATACATCCGGGAATCACCAGCACGGAAGACGTAGTATGGTGGCTTCGGCAGCGAGTAAAGGATCTCGGCCTTGACACCTGGTTTCACCCTACGGTAGACATCCAAAGGCAAGACAGCGATAATTTTGATCACTTGCGCACATTTGCCAAGCGCCCTGAAAAAAGAATTATTCAGCACGGTGATCTTCTTCATGTTGATTTTGGGATAACCTATTTAAGACTAAACAGTGATCAACAGCAGCATTTTTATGTATTAAAACCCGGAGAAAAAAATGTCCCCGATTACTTAAAAGTCGCCTTTGACCGCGGTAACCGGCTGCAGGATATTCTGATTGAACAATTTAGCACCGGAAAGACCGGAAATGAGATATTACTCGGGGCCTTAGCCAAAGCCAAAAGTGAGGGAATTACCGCTTCGATTTATACACATCCCATCGGTGCCCACGGACACGCTGCCGGGCCCACCATCGGAATGTGGGATCAGCAGGAGGGAGTAAAAGGTACCGGTGATTATCCAGTTTTTGAAAATACCGCTTATTCGATCGAATTAAATGCCGCTTCGGAGATAAAAGAATGGGAAAAGGTAGTCAGAATAATGCTGGAAGAGAATGGCTATTTCGACGGAGAAGACTTCTTTTTTCTCGACAGCCGACAGCGTGAAATTTACACGATTCCAAGAAAGTGAATGACCAGATTTTCCATACCCTAAAATACTCCGGTTTATGTTGTTGGGCATTAAAGCACTTTTGGCAAAAAATAACCGGACACAAATGTCATCATGCCCGGCACCTTATTATTTAAGACTTATTTTAAAGTCAAACTTTTTTAGAATGCATATCCAATGGCTATTCTGAGCAAAGGACCTATCCCATCCAGGCTTACATCCTGCACTCCCAAATCAGTGCTCGTGCTGTAGTATGCGGCCCCTATTCCTAAGTCAAAAGGAATCCGGAATCTTCTTTCTTAGGCCAAACCCATTGGTTTCCAAATAGGACACCAATATTGAGGTAAGACGCTCCCAAATCCGTGTCCGAATTTTTTGCACTGCTGTATCCGAACCGGGGATAAAGTCTCCGGGGTGCTACATTTGTTTTACTAAAGTAGTACCTGTAGATTCCGTACGCCCCCAAAGCCATTGAGCTTAAGTCGTCATCGTCGTTGATCGTAGCTGTGATACTCAATATGCCAGCCCAAACTCAAGACTTCCGTTATCACTCAGCACATGCTCATAGCCCGCATTCAAATTGCCAAAGAGTAATCCAAAAGGATTGATTTTGATGGCTTTTGTTTGTGCAGCAAGGCTGCAGCTCAGTAAAGTGAAGATTGCAAATACGAAACCGTATTTAACTTTCATAGCTAGTCCATTTGATTTAATAATTTGTTGATTTTCAGGTATATAACCTGAAAACCTAACCAGTATAAATCAAATACTATACATATAAAGTCACTCGGTATCAAAAAAAAGTAATAGTTGTTTACAACAAATATTGTTTTAAACAGTTATACTACCTATTAACTAATATTTAAATTGAAAAAGTAATGAAAAAGACACTTATTTTACTGGTCGCATTTGCAGCCCTTTCGTCCTTCTCCTCACTCCCGACAGAAGTAGAAGAATACAAACTCAGTGTTGAGGAGAGCGAAATAACCTGGAAAGCACACAAAGTTACTGGAAGTCACGAGGGGACAGTCAATCTTGAGGAGGGATCACTTTCGTTTGAGGATGGTGTTCTGGCAGGAGGTAGTTTCGTTGTTAATATGACGAGCATTACCAATAAAGATCTTGAAGGCGAATGGAAAGCCAAACTGGAAGGTCACCTCAAATCTGAAGACTTTTTTGGCGTTGAACAGCATCCTAAGGCTGCGTTTACAATTACAAAAGTTGCCCACAAGGGCACTGAGGGGGATTATAAGGTAACAGGCGATTTGACCATTAAAGGACATACGAAAGAAATCAAATTTTATGTGCATACGGATACAGAAGAAGAAAAGGTGGTGACCACTGCGGATATTACAATAGACCGTACTGACTTTGACGTGCGTTACGGCTCGGGTAGTTTCTTTGACAATTTGGGAGACAAGACAATCTATGATGAATTTGAATTATCAGTGAAACTCGTGTCGTCAAAACAATAAAGGGTATTGAGATCTTGTTTGGATAGGTGTGATCCGTACTGCAGTGATTGATTATTTTCAAGCGAGATCTCATCCCTCTTTTTATTATGAATTTAGAGGAAGCAATACAACAGAAAAATTTTAATTCTGAATATCAAAAACTGATTCTGAATATTATCTACACCAACACATGGATTGAAGAACCGATTAGAAGGCTGCTGCTAAATCATAAAATCACTTTAGCCCAGTACAATATACTTCGAATTTTAAAAGGCTCAGATCCCAATCCACTTTCACCTGGTGAGATTAAAGGAGTAATGTTGCACAAAAAGACCGATCTCACCAGAATGCTGGATCGACTGGAGAGTAAATCCTTGATTATTAGAAAGACCTGTAAAAAGAATCGGCGACAGGTAGATGTCTGGATCAAAGAAACAGGAAAGCAATTGCTGGAACAATTAAAACCCCAGATAGAATCTGCTTCGGAAAAACGGATAAGCAACAAAATAACCCCGCAGGAGGCCAGTATGCTCAATGAGCTCCTCGATAAAATTCGAAAGTAATTATCAAATAATCAATAGTTATGTGATGATACGGAAATTAAATTCATAAATTTCAGATCATTTTCCTTCCCACGCACCCAGACCTAAATTTTAAGTAAAGGGACCTGGATCGACAAAAATCTCAGTCTGGCATTTCCCAAAAATTGCTATCAAAATTCCTTGAGACAACCTTTACCACCAATGGCATTACTTCACCGATTCTTGCATAAATGTTCCCCAGCTCAAATTGATTTTGCCAGGATTGTGCTTTTCTACGGCCTCAATCGCAGCCAACGCTGCATGCTGTACTACCCACTCAAAGTTATCCTCCCCCACTGATGATATTTCAGCATCCGGAGCGGGATTACAGAAGTCGATGGCAAAGGGTACACCATCTTTTACGGCAAACTCAACGGTATTAAAATCGTATCCCAGGGCATTATTAATTTTCAAAACCAACTTTTCAACTTTGTCCAATAAATCATCGGGATATACTGGCGCCTCTTTTAAGTATCGCAGGTGATGCGGATTTCTGGGCTCATAGGGCATCAAATGAACATATTTCTTCCCGACACAATAACATCTGAAATAATATTCGAATTCAATATTTTCTTGCAACATCATGACGAGATGTCCGGTCTCTGAATATGCTGAAAACAACTCTTCAAAATTATTTACTTTATAGACACTTTTCCACCCTCCACCTGAGTGCGGCTTCATCCACATTGGAAAACCACCAAGATATTCCTTTACTTTTTCCCAGTCCAGCGGATATTTTAAATTTCGAAAAGAATTAATGTCTGTATCCTCGGGCATTTCCTTCGAAGGTAAGAGGACTGTTTTCGGAACCGGAACTCCTATCTTTTCAGCCAACACATTATTAAAGAATTTTTCATCTGCACTCCACCAAAAGGGGTTGTTGATTACCGCTGTTCCACAGGCAGCAGCATTCTTTAAAAAAGAACGGTAGAAGGGCACATCTTGTGAAATTCTATCGACTAGTACGACATAGCCGGAATCCTCGGCTTGCATCACCTCTGTCACAAGCGCTTTTTCGGCCATGATCCCATCTGGAGCCAATTGATTAACCCTGTCGACAAATGCCGGTGGGAAAGATTGCTCCTGTCCGAATAGGATTCCGATTTTCTTCATAATTCAGTATTTGGCAAAAGTACGATTTTAAGCCAGACCACTTAATGACCTGATGACCCAATTATCCAGCCGGGGAATCGGGTGTTAGGATCTACCGGATGGACGGTATGGTATTTGATCTTGTTGTTGTTACCAAGGTTTCATAATACGATGCAAACGGATCAATATTAAATTATTTTTTACCTTCCAGAAATGACTAAAGTAGTTGCCCATACCCGCTTTACAGATTTCGACATTTCATTATTTCAGACCGGAAAGCACTTCCGCCTATACCAGAAATTTGGGGCCCATCTCGAATCGTTAGATGGGACTGAGGGGGTGTACTTTGCCGTCTGGGCTCCAGCTGCTCAGCGTGTTGAGGTAATAGGATCATTCAACCAATGGAACGGTTCAGGGTATGAGCTGATGGTTAAGTGGGATACTTCCGGAATTTGGGAAGGATTTATACCCGGTGTCAAGGAAGGGGATTTGTACAAATTCCAGATTACTCCCAAGGTTGGGACTGAGATTAAGATCAAAAGTGACCCGTATGGTTACTTACATGAGGTGGCACCGAAATCGGCAAGTGTGGTCTGTGACCTAAACTATAAGTGGAAGGATAAAAAATGGATGCAGCATCGCAAACGGCGGAACGGCCTGGATGCCCCATACTGCGTATATGAGTTACATTCTGCATCGTGGAAAAAACATCCCGACGGCGCCCTTTATACTTATGACGAGCTCGCCGAGCACCTTGTACCCTATGTCGTGGAGATGGGATTTAGTCATGTCGAACTGATGCCAGTCATGGAGCATCCCTTTGGTGGCTCATGGGGCTATCAGGTGACGGGATTCTTTGCACCTTCCAGCAGGCAGGGTGATCCCCAGGCTTTTATGCGTCTGGTACAGGCCTTTCATCGGGCCGGGATCGGAGTGATTCTGGATTGGGTACCATCGCATTTTCCGTCAGACGGGCATGGTCTGGCGACATTTGACGGTAGCTGCGTATATGAACATCCTGATCCACAAAGGGGTTATCATCCGGATTGGAAGAGTCATATTTTTAATTACACCAGACCAGAAGTACGATCTTTCCTGATCTCCAGTGCGCTTTTTTGGCTTGACATGTACCACATCGATGGTCTCCGGGTCGATGCCGTAGCATCTATCCTGCACCTGGACTATTCACGTGAGGAAGGCGAATGGACACCCAATGAATACGGGGGGAATTATTATTTGGAAGCAATTGATTTTATCAAGGATTTTAATATGGGGGTCTATGAAAATTACAATGATGTCCAAACAATTGCTGAAGAATCAACTGCGTTTCCCATGGTCACCCATCCAATTCATCTCGGTGGTCTGGGATTTGGAATGAAGTGGATGATGGGATGGATGAATGATACATTGGAGTATTTTAAGACCGATCCTTTTTTCAGAAGATATGAGCAGGGCAAGCTCACATTTAATATGTTTTATGCATATTCGGAAAACTATGTGCTTCCTCTCTCTCACGACGAGGTTGTACATGGCAAAGCACCCATGCTTTACAAAATGCCCGGAGATGAATGGCAAAAATTTGCCAATGTAAGATTGCTATATGGATACATGTATGCGCATCCGGGCAATAAGCTCCTTTTTATGGGAAACGAGTTTGGTGTTACCAATGAGTGGAACTACGAAGAAGAATTACAATGGGGTTTGTTGCAATACCCTCTACATGCCAACCTGCAAAAACTAATCAAGGATTTAAATGGCTTTTTTCGATCGGAGAAAGCCATCTATCAACAGCAATATGATCCGGAAGGATTTGAATGGATTGATTTTTCTGACGATGTGCAGTCTGTCATTGTTTTCTTGCGAAAAGGTAGAAAGAAAAAAGATCAAGTCCTTGTCATTTGCAATTTCACTCCGGAGACAAGATCAAAGTACCGGATTGGTACACCTGAAGAGGGCAGGTGGAAAATATTGATAAATACCGATGACAAAAAATACGGTGGCAGCGGATTTACTAAAGGAAAAACTTTTCGAACCAGGAAAAAGTCATTTCATTTTCGCAAGCGCTCGCTTCTGATTGACCTGCCTCCACTGGCCATGCTGGCATTAAAATATGAAGGTCATTAGTTTCGACTTTTGGGGAAAATACATTTGCAGACAGTATTTTCCCAAGAGGGAATTTGCTCACATTCCTCCTTTCCGCAACGAAGCGTTTTATACTTTTCTTAGTAGAAAAACGGCACTCATGAAGGCCCTGGTTTTACTATTGATCCCCGCCCAGCAGTTTTTGTTTTTCCGCATCAAATTCCTGACGGCTTAACTCGCCTTTCTCAAGGCGCTCACCCAGGAGCTCGATCTTATCAAGTACTTTTGGATCAAATCGTTCTGATTCCAAAAGATCGGGTTTGGGCTCCGGCAGGGTCAGCGGGTGGTTAAAATTATTTGCAGCAAAGGCGATATATCCGGATTGGCTTCGCAAGTACTTCAAAGTGGTTTCTTCAGGAATTTTAGTTTTGTCGTAGCCCAAACGCACCGCCTCAGAAAGGTGGAAGTAGGCATCTTTTTTTTCCTGATTCATAGAAAAACAACAGGCCAATCTAAAGTGGGCCTCAGCATTTTCGCCGTCGATATCCAGGATGCGATCAAAATAATCAATGGCCTGCACGTATCTTCCTGTCACAAATTTTCGCATTGCTCTTTCCATCATTGCCTCCACCGGATCCCTCCTCACTACTTTCTTTGCAGGACGATGGGAAATTCGTGTGTCCTTCTTTATTTTCAATTGCTTTCTGGTAGCCCTCCTGGATTCCTTAACAGCCTTTTTATCAATATTGTACTTGCGATCAAATTCGGCCTGAGGTCTGACAGCCAGCAAAATTGCATCTACAAATGCGACCAGGCCAATAGCGGCGATAAAAGGAGCACCACGGGACTCTGCAGTGGCCACCATCAAGATCATGAAGGTGACAGCATAAAGAAATCCGAGAAACCGTTGGCCCAGATAAAATCGATGGACTCCAAACACCCCTAAAAAGAAGGCAAGGAGTGCTGCGACAAACTTCTTTTTTCCGAGCAGCGGCGGATCATCTAAGATACTCGCTTCTACAATTTCGGGAGAATCGACACGATCCTGCATAACAGGTATCGGCAAGCCCTTGCTGGTTATTGCGTAAAGTACAACCGGCATTCTGATATTGCGCAGGTTAAAGGCTCCCAGATCTGCTGCAGCGAGCCAACTGTGGTTTTTAATATCATCGTATACTTTAGCCGTGATATATACAGCTCCCGGCAGGCATTCATTCTCCACCCTTGACGCGATATTTACCCCATCCCCAAATGCTCCTGTATGGTCATAGGAAATATCTCCGGTATGTATTCCAATACGCAGTGGCACTTCGGGCTCCTTCCGCAGATCTATTTGAATTTCCACCGCACACTCGACTGCAGATATTGCACTCGAAAATATACTCAAGGTACCGTCTCCAAAATATTGCAGTATCTGTCCCTGATACCTCTTATGAGCTTCTTCGATGACACTGCGGTGCCGTTTCAGAATTCTCCTCGCATACTGCTCATCCCTCTGCATCATTGCAGAAAAGCCCGATATGTCTGTAAACATTATTGCAGCTAGCTGCCGTTCCTTTGTCATACAAAGTTGCTATCTACCTCAAAAATAGCATTCCTTACGTACGCTTCAATGACAAATTCCACTTATTTTGAATGGATAAGCTTCATTGTCCGACAGTCAAGTCCCGAAAATCACATGCTAGGGAAGCTATAATGTCCAGAGTACTTGTTCTTCCAGATTTCCGGCATTGAAAAAGCGTATCCACCCTGTTTTCAAAGACCTGAGGAACGCAGAACATAGATTGAAACATGCGATATGTAACTTTCGACCAGGCTACGCGTCTAACGATAGAGATTTCACCATTTCTATGGTGAAGTAGAAATCGATTATCCATTGGAGAGAAAGACGACAAATGCTCCGCAATTATATTAAGGTAGGTTTTCGAAATTTACTTAGACAAAAAACGTTTTCACTAATTAACATACTCGGCCTGGCAGCAGGTCTGGCTTCGGGAATTTTAATCTTTTTTTGGATTCAGTACGAACTCAGCTATGACAAACATCTCACAGATGCTTCAAACATTTACCGGATTACGGCACAAGTCCAAGAGATAGAGGCCGCGATTGTGCCCGCTCCACTGGCAGCTGCTATAGAGGAAGAACTACCACAAGTGACCGAATCCCTGAGACTGTCCATGATGGGCGAATATGTCATAAATGTCAACGACAAGAAGTACAGGGAAGACCGGATCTTTCATGCAGATTCAAATTTTTTCGATTTTTTTTCATACGCCTTATCGTCCGGTGATCCGATGAAAGCACTGACCCAACCTCAAAGCATTGTATTAAGCCGGGCTATGGCTGAGAAATACTTTGGCACCACCGAAGTACTCGGCAATACCCTGAGACTCAACAATAAAGATGATTTTACCGTCACTGGAGTTTTGAAGGACTATGAAAAACCATCACACCTCCGGTTTGATTTCCTTCTCCCCATGGAATATCTGGCTAGAAGCGATAATGACTTGAGAGAAAACAGATGGGATAATTACAGTTTTTATGCATATATTAAAACAAACGGCATTAATTCTGCTGGCGAAATCGATGGGCTCGAATCCGGTATTAACAAATTATACACCAGACACGAAAACGAACTCGAGGTACACCTGAGTCTTCAGCCACTGACCGAGATCCATTTAAAATCTGATTTCATGGCTGATTTACAAGGCCATGGGAATAGTCAATATGTGAAAATCTTTTTCATCATCGCGGTCGTGATTTTATTGATCGCATGTATTAATTTCATGAATCTGGCAACAGCAAGATCCAGTCGACGAGCACGAGAAGTGGGATTTAGAAAAGTAGCAGGAGCAAAGAGAAAACAATTAATTTGGCAATTCCTGGTCGAGTCGTCTCTGGTCAGTTTTATTTCATTGCTCGCAGCAGTCTTGTTGATAATCCTGGTTCTGCCCGGCTTCAGAGAGTTGACTGGCATCGACTTCAATCTGCGATCAATCGATCTTAATTTTGTTCTGACAGCTCTGGGACTTACTTTGGTCATCGGCCTTGTTTCCGGCAGCTACCCCGCGCTCTATTTGTCGGGTTTTACACCGATAAGGGTTCTGAATTTGCAAAGAACATCACGCAGCGGCAGTCAGTGGTTTAGAAATAGCCTTGTCACGACCCAATTTGTGTTTTCCATTGTGTTGATAATCGCAACATTAGCTGTGAGACAACAGCAACAATTCATAAAAAATCAGAATCTCGGTTTTGATAAAGAGAATTTAGTCTATGTTAATCTCGACGGAAAATTTCTTGAAAATAAAGAATCGCTAAAAAACGCATTATCCAGAAATTCCTTGACAGAAAATTACTCGATAATCGGTGATTTACCCACTGACCTATTGAGCGGGACCATCAATGTGGAATGGAAAGGGAAAAACCCGGATGGTCAGGTGGTTTTTGCCGTAATGCAAGTCGATGAAGGTTTTGTAGAAGTATTTGATATGCAGATGGCTAGCGGAAGGAATTTTTCAAAAGATTTTGGGAGTGATGAGCGAAGTTACCTCGTAAATGAAACCGCATTAAAGATTATGAACATGGAGGCAGCATCGGCCATAGGTCAAAACTTCTCCTTATGGGGTGACAAAGGTACAATTGCAGGAGTCGTAAAAGATTTCCATTTTAAACCCATTAAAGAACCCATTGAACCCCTTGTCTTAAGGTACTCGGAATCGGGTGCTGTTGCTGTCGTAAGAACCCAGCCCGGCCAAACAGAAAACACCATCAAAGAATTGGAAACTTTAAATGCTCAGTTAAATCCGAGTTTTCCATTTGAATACGGTTTTGTAGATCAGGATTTAGATAATTTATATCAGTCCGAGAAACGCTTGAGCAGGCTTGTTAATATTTTTGCCATTTTGGCCATCTTTATTTCATGTTTGGGTCTTTATGGTCTTTCCACCTTTTTTGCGGAGCAGAGGAAAAAAGAAATTGGAGTGCGTAAAGTGGTTGGCGCTTCTATTGCCCAACTAAACTTTCTCCTGTCAAAGGATTTTACGAAGCCCATCTGGATTGCGATGTTTGTCGCAGTACCTCTAGCCTATTTCTATGTTAACAAATGGCTCGATACGTTTGCATACCACATAAATCTGGAATTGTGGATTTTACTTCTTTCATGTGTCGTTGCATGGCTTATCGCAATCGTTTCCATCAGTTTCGTGACGATAAGGGCAGCATCCGCAAATCCAGCGATAGCTCTCGGAGCCAATTAATGTGGTATTATGGTACCGGTGCAACTTTAAAAAAAAAGAAGTGTCTTTAAACTTAGATTACGCATAAATTAGAAACAATGAAACTTCAAATTTTATCAACGGTAGTAGGCCTGCTCTGCACCCTATCCAACCCGTCACTTGCACAATCGAAACAAATTTCTGTGGATCACTTTGACAAGGTGATCATTAGTCCTCATATTCAGGCAGATCTCGTGAAAAACCCGGAAAGATCAGTGGTTATAGAGGAAGCAGATGTTCCCCTGGAGAAAATCAGGGTAAAGGTGGAAGGTCGCACACTGAGAGTATATTTGGAAGATGCCAAGACAATCACGAAATCGGAGAAAATAAGGGATCGTGACCGGAGATACAAAAAGCCGGTATACTCAGGGACTTTGGCAAAAGTGACCATAAATTACACCAATTTGAAAAAACTTTCCGTCCGGGGAGAAGAGAGAGTTCAGTGCATGAGTGACATTAATCAGGACTACTTTAGACTCAAGGTCTACGGAGAGACAGATCTTGTGATGAACGCTGTGCGAATCAAGGAGCTGAAAGTGACAATTTATGGAGAAAGTCGTCTCAAAATTAAATCGGGAAGTGTCGGACATCAGATTTACACCACATATGGTGAGAGCCGGGTCAACACGGTAGGTGTCGATAATCGCACGACCAAAATTCTAGCTTATGGCGAAAGTGATTTTGACATTAGTGTTGACGATCAGTTGAATGTAAATGCATTTGGTGAGGCTCACATAAATTACAACGGAAATGCTTCGGTGAGGAAAGGCATTTGGATTGGCAAATCGGATATACGAAAAGTAGGTGGCTAGGGACCGGTTCAAAAAATTAAGTACTGACTTTTTCTTGTGGCAAATTCCATAACGCTAGTACATTGATCAAGAACACCTCTTCTGCGAAAAAAATTGAGGTATTTATCAGTACCCTTGATAATATTATATAAAATCCTATGTGGAAGAATTACTGGCGCACCGCGATAAGAAACTCACTTAAAAACAAAACCACTTCTTTCATAAATATTCTTGGCTTGGCCTTGAGCATTGCTGTGATCATCTTGATCGCCCTCTACATCAACGAGGAAAAAGGCTATGACAAATGGATCGCAGGATCAGAAGACACCTATAGAGTATACCGCAACTGGCCCGATGGTGGTCAGGTAGTTTGGTCACCTTCGCTGCTCGCACAGAAGCTGGTTGGGGAATTTCCTGAGGTCAGTATGAGCAGCGGACTTGGCATTGAGGGTGAAGTACTCATTTCTCATGGTCAGGACAAAATCTATGTCGACAATGTAGCTGCTGTTGATAGTACCTTTTTTCAGGTGGTTAAATTACCATTTGCAAAGGGCGACCCGGAAATAGCTTTGTCAGAACCCAATACGATCGTAATGACGGAGCACCTGGCAGGACGGCTCTTTGGAGATACTGATCCCATAGGTAAGATTATTGAATACAACGGTAATCCCGGATATATGGTGACGGGTGTCCTGAAATCCGGCACGGGAGCTACCCACTTAAATTATGAAATCTATACACCCTTCACGTGGTATTCCCAGTCCTGGTCCGGTAATAATCGAGCTACCTACATCACTATCAAACCCGGGACCGATATCACTTCCTTTGAGATGAAAATGACGGCATCTGTCAATGAGCTTGTGAGGAAAGAAATGCAATCTCAAAATTATTTTCCAAGCGAGGGAGAGTTGCCATACTGGAAGCTACAACCCATACAGGACATTCATCTTTATTCTGCAGATTTCGGTTGGATCGGTACAGGAAATGGTGATATAAAATACATATATATTTTCTCTATTATTGGTCTCCTCGTGTTGATTATTGCAATCATTAATTACGTAAATCTTTCCACCGCTCAAGCTTCAAGGAGGGCCGTTGAAATAGGGATCAGAAAGACAACCGGTGCCTCACAGACTCAAGTCATACGCCAATTCTTGACAGAATCAGTCTTGCAAACATTTTTGGCCGCAGTCCTGGGAGTACTTATTGCCCAATTTTTGCTCCCTGCATTTAACGAAATCACAAACCGGCAAACCCTCCTGCTTGGCAATTCTCAGATGGTCAGTATTTTGATCACAATAGCAATTTTATCATTTGCCCTTGGGTTGCTGGCAGGATTTTATCCAGCGCTTGTAATGGCTTCTTTTAAGCCGGTAAAAGTATTGAGGAGTCACATCATAAAGTCTTCGAGTTCAGGGTTATTCCGCAGGATATTGGTGACCACACAATTTACTATTACGTTGATATTACTTATTGTGATGGCTTTCATCTATAGGCAGGTAAATTTTATGCTCGATCGCGACCTGGGCTTTAAGCCAAATCAGGTCATCACTATACCGATGAATTTATCTGACTCCTATGCAAAAGTAGATAGATTGAGAAATCAATTTCTGTCTATAAACGGCGTCGAAAATGTTACGACTTGTTCTCGTCTCCCAGGCATGTTTATTCCGGACTGGGGGATGCTACAAGAAGGCCGTACAGAAGGGTTGAATCCGAATGTTATATTTACTGATCCCCATTATCTTAGTACGCTCGACATGGAGTTGGTTTCCGGTCGATACCTTGACGAACAAATCGCCAGGGACACCGTGGATAATTTTATTGTCAATGAGACATTCTTAAAACAGTATGATATCGAGGATCCCTATGACGTCAGACTCAAATTTTCTTCTGAAGATGAATTTGGCAAAATTG
Source organism: Saprospiraceae bacterium (assembly GCA_965222645.1). Taxonomy (GTDB): domain Bacteria; phylum Bacteroidota; class Bacteroidia; order Chitinophagales; family Saprospiraceae; genus JABDMH01. Next base: position 1,153,921 of record OZ244968.1, read on the forward strand.
TAGGCGTGGTAAGGGACTTTCATTTTCATGGCTTGCATCGAGAGATCCGGCCATTGATTATGACAGGACTGACCAACCGTTGGCACACAGCCATCAAGTTAGATAGCGACCAAATCGATGACATCGTCCATGAAGTCAAATCCCTGTGGACCCAGGTGGAGCCGGAGCATCCCATGAGATTCTCCTTTCTCGATCAGGAGTTTGCGGCTCTTTATGACGATCATACAAGACTCGGTAAAAGCATTTTGTACGCCACATTGCTAACACTTGTAATCGCCCTGCTCGGTCTGTTTGGGTTCACTACCTTTGCCTTGAAGCAACGGGTGAAAGAAATCGGCATCAGAAAAATCCTCGGGGCTTCACATAGTGGCATCATGATGTTGTTTACCAGAGATACAATAAAGCTAGTATTGCTGGCCTTTGTTATTGGCGCACCTATCGCTATCTATCTCACAAATAAATGGCTTCTTGATTTTGCCACGAGGATTACAGTCGATGGATTGACCATCTTTTACGCATTTTTATCCGTACTTCTCGTCACGATAATTACTGTAGGGCTCAGAAGTTTCTTCGCAGCTATGAGCAATCCCGTAGAATGTTTGCGAAATGACTAATCCTTAAAATGAAAACCATAGAGAAATTGATCCGGTAAAATGACTATTATTCGGGAAATACTGTCTTAGGACTTGTCCTTTAAGTCATCCATTTTATTTTCAAGGCTCTTCAGGATTCTTTCCATCAACTCCCGGTAACGGTCTAATTGAGACTCCAATTTTTCTGTCACCTCCTGATCATCGGCTGATTTGATTTCATTTTCCAGCTCAGCAATCTTTTCCTTAATTTCTTTGAGCCGGGCTCTCTTTTTTTCGATGCTTTCTGCTTCATTGGCTTTATCGAATGCTAAATCTTCTGGACGAGATGAAAGGAGATCCTTGACAGCAGGAGATTGCCTGACTTTCCCCCGGGGAATAAATACGGTATCTCCTACGGCTCTTTGATTCATAAAAGACGGGGAGACTATTTCGATTTTTTCTTCATGCAAAGCGTCGAGCACTTCAGCATTGAGCCGAGATTGAGCTGTCAGGACTCCCTTGATTTCCGACAATAAACCATGCACCTTATACACGACCGAAAAATCCCCTAGTTCTGTAATATAGACAAACGGTTCGTTTAAACCAGCTTTTTCAGCTGCGAGTAAAAGTGCCTTTTCGATTTTATTTCTCGACACATCATAACCCAGGGAAACAGTCGTGGTAATAAATGTGCCTGACTGTCGCATAACCTTCACCGGATGAGTTGCCAGATAAAGATTTGGCAAAGTAGTCAAGCTGCGATCAATAGTCTGAATTTCCGTGTGAAACAGTCCACGCTCCGAGACCCTTCCGAATTGATTTTCCACAGTGATAAAATCTCCTGGTTTAAAGTTGTTAATAGACCTCAGTAAAATGCCCGCCAACATATTACCGATAAAGGTGGCGGAACTGAGGGCAAATACTGCAGAAATCACAATACCCAGTAGACTGGTAATTTGTCCACGCAGGCTGTCCCCCATCGGGAGAGCCAAAATAATCGCGATGGTACCAGCCAGGGCGATAAGAAAAAGGATAATCTGCCGGATGATAGTGCTGTCGTTTACTCCCCGGATCTGCCTGTACAGGATTGCCTTAACAACAAAATACAAGGCGAGAAAGACGACAAGTGTCAGAAAAGCAGGACCAATGGACCGGACTCCCTCCATCAGCCAATCTAGAATGGATGTCTCTCCCACACGTCAAAAATAGCCTTCCTTTCTTACATTACAAAAGATTTTAATATTTAGAGCGAGACTCACCCAATTTTTCGAGCTCCAGACCAAAATCATATTGTAGATCTTCATGAAGTAATGGCAATCTTTTCTCAATCAAATTTATTTGAGTTTTGTACATATTCCGTATTCGCGGCCGAGATCTTACTGAAGGGCTCATTTCCCTTAGTTTTTTACAGAAGAATAATAGCAATTCAATTTCAGTTTCCTTTTTCTGCGAATAGCGACAATGCCTTTTTACATAGGTTAAAATCTTCCTGAGGCTTTTCCTGATGTAGTAATAGCTTTTCTTATTTATCTGATCAAATTGACTATCGATTTCCCACTTCAGCTTATTTACATAATTTGCTTCATCTCCCACCTCAAACAATAAATAGGTAAGTAGTTCCTTATTTTCTTTTTTAAATCGAGCGAGTCTGAGGCACAGTTGAATCAACTCACTTGAGGACTTTGTCAATAGCGCATTTCTGATTTCTTTAACGTTTGCGGTTGTCATGATGGTAAGATAGGATTTATCAAACTTTGGTGACGAGAGAAAATTTGGTAATCTCATAAAGCGTCCGACTGCAGCGTAGATTGCGAGTATCTCGCTGTCGGGCTATTCCCGTTCTGATGGTAGAATACGATCTTGCATTGATTCTCTTTCCTATCTTTGTCTTTACAACCATATTTGCACATGAACGAACCCATCCACATGGTCGACCTCAAAAGCCAATACCTCAAAATTAAAGATGAAGTAGACGACCGCATTTCTGAAGTCATTGCCTCTTCCCGCTTTATCAAGGGTCCAGTCGTCACAAGATTTGAAGAAGATCTGGAAGAATATTTGGATGCAAAACATGTGATATCCTGTGCAAATGGGACCGATGCCCTTCAGATAGCCCTGATGGCACTGGATCTACAACCGGGGGATGAGGTGATCGTGCCCTCCTTTACCTACGTGGCTACCGCTGAGGTGATTGGACTTTTGAGACTCCAACCCGTCATGATCGATGTAGATCCTTCAACATTTAATGTAACAGGTGAACTGATCGAAGCAGCCATTACGGATCGCACGAAAGCGATCGTGCCCGTACACCTTTTTGGTCAATCCGCACCGATGGATGAGGTAATGGCTGTAGCAGAAAAACACAATCTATTTGTGATCGAAGATAATGCGCAGGCGATTGGTTCGGACTATATCAAAAAGCCGGGGTTGAAAAAGAAATCCGGTACTACCGGTCACATTGGATGTACCTCGTTTTTTCCCTCAAAAAACCTCGGCTGCTTCGGCGATGGAGGTGCTCTTTTTACCAATGACGACGTGCTTGCAGCCCGGATAAAAATGGTTGCAAATCACGGACAGTCGAGGCAATATTATCATGATTTACTTGGGGTAAATTCCAGACTGGATGCAATCCAGGCAGCCGTGCTGGGCGTAAAACTAAAGCACCTTGATCACTATTGCGACATGCGACGGCGGGCAGCTGACAAATACGACGATGCATTTCATCACGTCGAAAGCATTATCACCCCGGTGCGGGCTCCCTATTCTACGCATGTATTTCATCAGTATACCATAAAGATACCCCCCTTAGATCGAGAACCCCTTCGTGAACACCTTGCAGCCCTGGATATCCCCAGTATGATCTACTATCCACTCCCGCTGTATAGGCAGAAGGCCTATGCACCTTATTGGGAGGAGGGCGTGACACTGGAAAATACTGAAATGTTGTGCTCATCAGTATTGTCTATTCCGATGCACACAGAACTGGAAGGAAAGGTACAGGAGTATATTATCGAGGGTGTGCTTTCGTATTTTGGATAGTTTAGAAATAGTTGTGAAATGATGGGCCCAGGACTCAAAGTTTCTGACTCTTTCCCAATTTGCATTTCTCGAGATAGAACTGTAAAAATTCTTTTTGAATGTCTTTTTTAATAACCCTACTATCCAGCTCCTCAATTGTCCTATCTAAAAAAAAACACCTAATCTACAGGCTCAGTATTTCTACCTATTCTCCGCTCATAAGATTCCAAAATCAAAGCCTCTAGATAGTCCCAATTAAGATCCGAGTCTTTTTTAAATCGAATGCAACTCTTGCCTAGGTTGACTTTTCCCAAAAGATCTCTATAGCGAGTGACGAGATCATGTTCGGTAATATAGATGGCCATAAAATGCTTTTGGGATGCAATGGCAAAAAGTGGTTCTCCATCAAGTGGATAGTAAGGCATCCCATGTTGAAAAGTCTCACCCACAGTAGGTGCTGTTTTCTTCACAAGATCTATCAATTTTTTTATCGCACCAACTCTTTCGGCAGGAATCGCAGCGATATAGGACGACACATCGTGAGCTTCTTTGTATTTCATCGCATCCATTTGTTTTGATCGATCACAGTTTATATTCAGTCTTTAGATTCCACCAGATTCTTTAATCTTTTCAGATCCTCTATTTGTCGTTTTTTCATCACACCTTTTAGAAAAGTGAGCAAGATCTTCATTTTTATTGAATTGCCTACAGCTTGATTGGACATGGAGACCTGTGTTTTCTCACCATAATCAATCAAATTAGTCAGCACCTCCAAATTTAGATCATCGTTGAAGATTCGAAAACTAAACGACTTTCGAGGGTCAATGCTGGTGACCTCTTCGAAAAAGACAACTTTTCGGCCATTCTCATTGTAAAAGTACTTGGACTTATATCCCACCTGACCCGGTGTACCTTCGAGGGGTTCAACACTTTCAAGTCCCTTCAGCCATTGCGTAGCAAGGCTTTGATCCACCATGATTTTGTAGACTTTCGCCACGGGGGCATTGATTAGGATCGAGGTTGAGTATTTCATGCTTCCATCGCAATAAATAAAAAATCGATAGGTGTTTCTACGAATGCGATTGCCACAGCACTTTGATCACTTTCCATTGGTTTTTTTCCTTACCCAGACAGAGATAATCCTTACCCCACCAGGCTGTGACTTTTGCGACCGCTACCTGATCTAGGTAGTCGAGAATTTCGACTTTCTTTATCACACCATCTGGTACATCTTTTTTGGTTTTTACAGTGAGTACATATTTTTCCATCTCATCAAATGACATATCCTCAAATTGGTAGAGATCATTCTCCTTTGTTTTATAGTACCCTGACTTTGAGACATGCCTGGCAACTCCCCTGTACAACTTTGCTGTATCACCCTCATAAAAGGATTCCACATAATCTAACGCTGCCTTTTGGATGAGCACCTTATTGAGGACCACTGGATCCATCGTTCTACCTGAATCCCAGCCATCCAGCGATTGTGCCCAAGCTCCTGAGAAAAGTAATACCTGTAAGGTCAGAAAGAGGATAAATGTATGCATAATTCCTTGACTCGATTTTGGCAAACCTAATCACAATTGTGCTGATATAAGTCTCATTTGGTCAAATGAGACTTATTCTTAAAAAAAATGCTAGTGACCACTGTTTCTGTACTGAGTGGGTGTCTGGCTTGTGTATTCCTTAAATACCCTGTTGAAAGTGGCTTTATTACCGAATCCTGATTCGAAGGCAATCGCGAGAATTTTCTTCCCTTTCTGCGATGAATCAGATAAAAGTTCTTTAGCCCTTTCGATCCTATACGAGTTTACAAATTCAAAAAAATTACATCCAAATTCATGATTTATGATGAGGGACAATTGATAAACAGGTAGACCTAACGAAGAAGCTAGATCCTCTATTTTTAAATCTTCATTCAAGTAAGGTTCCTGCTCCATCATTAGATCGGATAGCCTTTTCTTCAGCAGATAAGCTACCGGATTCGCCACCTTATAGTCATGCAGAGTTTTAAAGATATTTGGTCTATGCAACGCCGTATATCCAATCAAGTAAACAAGAAGCGACAGTACAAGCACAACCATATAGTCAAACTCAATGCGATAATGATGACTAAAAACAAGAAAGGTTGTTGTGATCATGTAAAAGAGAATAAATAAACCAAATACTTTTGTCGAGTTAAGTAACCAATTGAAATTCATCCTAGTGGTCCTATTATTCCTCAACATATCATTGTTCTGTCCTTTGCGAATTATCTTATGACTAAATACAAGGTAAATGAGAATTTGCGCACCCTGGATAAGCATGATTGCAAACTGCTCCGGAGGTACTCGTTGAAAATTGTCAACAGCTATCGATCTAAAAAAATTGATTTTATCGATACCATTCATCATATAAAATGGCAGCAACATCAGGAAATAGAGCAGCGCAGGCAAGAAGTGCAGTGCCTTCCATTCCAATTTGGCTTTGTTACTTAAATAATAGCATACGTAGAAATAAAACAGGGGTCCTATAAGAAAAAAAAGTGGATACGTTGTAAAAAGAATATGAGGTATATCGTACACAACACCGGAAATGCATAGTGCATACTCGATAAGATGCAAACTGACCAAAAATAGAAGTATTGAAAAAACACGGTTAGCTTTGTATTTTTTCCCTTTGGTGTAGAAGACAACAGTGAGGAAAAGGCCCTGTACGGCGCAAACGAGAATTATAACTGACCAAAAATTAAACTCTAACGACACCATTTGCCCTAATAAATAAACGCTCCAACCTATAAATATATGGCAAATTAGCAGGTAGATCTGCACACTCCAGGAAAACATTTATCAACTCACCCGTTGAGCTTGGTTACCTTTGATTGCCAATTCCGTAATACAAATAACTCGATTAATGCAACCTTATAAAGTCTTCCCATTCAATGAACTTTCTTTAAAAATGCCATATCCCTTTTTATCTCGGTGGATCAGAAAACACAAACATCCCTCTCAAATTTCCCCAATCGAAATCAAATAATTACCAGGCAACGATTTCTTCACCATTTAAATAAGGAGACCACCTCTATTTTTTCTGTAATCCGTCAGCCGTACGATTCTCGAGGGGAGGTGCAGGAGTACTTCTGGGCGGATCACTCGTGAGGAGCTCCAGCACCTCAGTCACAACACGCTCCAGCTGGGGATCTCTGCCCTGCATCAGAATATTGGGGTCATCCCAAACCTCGATATCAGGAGTCACTCCTTCCCCTTCCCAAAACCAATGCCCGTCATTATCGTAGAGGCGTGCACCAGGTACTGTAATATAACCACCATCAATAAGGCGATGACCGGTCGCTGGTCCCACCAAAATTCCCAATGTGCGCTCGCCCACTATTGGCCCGGCTTTTAATTCTTGAAAAGCCCACGGCAGTCCATCCCCACCAGAACCGGCCCAGCCATTGATTAGCATTCCCATGGGTCCGGTATTGGTTTTGATCGGATATTGATGATCCCGACCATGTCGCCAGTGTAGATTATAGACCACCGGTCTTTGCATTAATTCCAGAAACCGGTCTGCGAGCTGGCCGCCGCCATTAAAACGCTCATCGATTACAAAGCCTTTTTTATCCAATTGCCCATAAAACATCTGTACCAACTCGAGCTGTCCTCGACTAGACGTATTTGACATGTAGACGTAACCCAACTGGCCACCTGATAAATCATCCACTTTTTTCCGGTTTTGTTCTATCCACTCCAGATATCTCAACCGGGTTTCTTCACCCTGACTCAGACACTTGATGACAATCTCCTTTGCCAGCAACTTATCTTCTGTCTCACCCACCAACAACGATACTGTTTGACCACCCAATCCCTCGAATGCAGCATATGGATCTTTAAGCGGATCGAGTGCCACTCCATTTACAGAAAAAATAAAGTATCCTTCTTTGACGTCAACTCCCGGTTGATCAAAGGGTGATCTGATTTCAGTATCCCATCTTGCCGGCCTCACAATACGTTTTATCCTGAATAAATTGTTTTGCATCTCCCAGTCAATTCCCAGGTAACCCGTTTGAACAAAATCAACAGATTCCTGGTCACCCCCTCCGGAATATGTGTGACCTGCACTGAGTTCTGACACAAGGTTGGATTGTATGTTGGTGACATCCCAGCGTGTACGAGCATCCTCAATCAAGGCCCCATATCGTTCTTTCATTTTTTCCCAATCTACTCCATGCATTTGCGGATCATAAAAGAAATCGCGGTGCCGGCGCCATGTATCGTTGAATATTTGCCTCCACTCCTCCCTGGGTATTAAGTCCATGACTAAGCCATTTGTGGGAATAGCATCTTTTATTTTTTGATCAGGGGATGGCTTTATGACACCATATTTTCCCTGCGACCTTACTAAAATGCTTTTACCGTCTGCAGTCATTACAGCACTTTGCACACCAGACATGATCGATTTCTCCTCCTTTTCTTTGAGGTCGTAATACATCAATTTAGTAGTGCGGCTGGCCGAACCTGTATTTGGGTATCGTATAAAAATAAGTTTGCCGTCTACCGAGGCAATCAGGTTAATGTTTCCGGCTTCAATCGGTAATACTCTAAGTCGAGATTCCAGATCCTCCAAATCGATCTCAAAGTCAGACTCCTTTTTTTTCTCCTCTTTTTCATTCTTCTCCTTATCGTCATTACTCTTCTCATCCTTCTTTTTTTGACTTTCCGAATCGCTTTCCTCCTCCTTTTCACTGTCCTTCTCTTTTTCCACTATGGTTATAGTATCATTTTTCGGAGCCAGTATCGATGCGTAATCCTTTTTTAGATTGATCACTCCTACCTGAGTTGCATTGGGATAGATCCAGGTTCCATCTCCGAGATCGGAATATGCAGCTGATAAACGTCGATTGGTAAGAAGAAATAAATATTTGCCATCGTCACTGAAAAGCGGTCTCATGTTGTCAAAAAAACTACTGGTCACCTGGTGGATATTCTTATCGGGAAGATGATAGAAGAATACCGCACTGTTGGCGTTATCCAGCCCCTTACTATAGGTGATCCACTTAGAATCTTTAGACCATGAAATGATGAATCTGGGTCTGCCATTGTGTGATATATTCCAATTGGTGTGATCAACAAATGTCGAACTTCCTGTTTCCACATCTACGATGTAGATTTTATTTTCCTCATCGATAAAGCAGATTTTTTCACTATCCGGAGACCAAAACAACTTGTAACCATAACCCTTGTTTCTATTTGTCAACCTCCTGACTTCAGAACGATCTTTGGACGATGCCAGATAGATTTCGTTTTCACCGGAGGCATCACTCCAATAGGCGATGTATTTTCCATCTGGTGACCAGGCGGGATCTCGATCTAGGGCTCCACTGGACCGGGTCATGTTTACAGTATAACCATCTTTTTGGGGTACATTAAATAATTCCCCCCTGGCCTCAAAAACAATGCGTTTGCCTTCAGGAGCAGCAGTCGCGTTTACTACATTCTTGCTGACATCCTGCTTTCTCGGCATTTCTGCAGAAAGGTCGGTGATCACATTAATCATTACTTCTTCGAATTTTTCGGATTCAGCATCCATCAAATAGAGATCTCCACCCGACTCAAAAACCAAATCTTTTTTACTACCGGATAAATACGAAATATCAAAATCTGTGAATGTCGTGATTTGCTTCAATTCTTCATCATGCAGATCATACGACCAAATATTAAGGCGCATATTTTCTCCGCGGTCAGAAAGAAAATATATCTTGTCACCCACCCAGGCAGGTTTACCATCATTAGCGGGGTGATCAGTAATTCTTTCAATTTTATTTGATTTAAAATCATACAGAAGAATATCTGAAGTAAGGCCTCCCCTGTATCTTTTAAAAGGATAATTTTCAGTGATTTTGGTTATATAGGCCAATTTATCGCCTTCGGGTGAAAAGCTGGCAAGCTCTCCATAGGGGATCGGTAGTTTTTCAGGTAATCCTCCCTCAGATGAAACCAGGAAAAACTGACGGGAGGACCGTTGGCCAAGTTCTCTCCGCGAAGCAAACAGAATCCGGTCGCCATCGGGATGCCAATCGATCATCCTGTCCGCATGGGATTGATAGGTGACGCGATGAGGTATGCCACCAGTAGACGGAATGATGTATACATCGCTATTCCCTCCGTAACTGGCAGTGTAGCCGATATGGTTTCCATCCGGGGAAAACCTGGGATATGATTCTTCACCGGGAGAATGTGTAATCTGAGTTGCAGAACCTCCGGCTATCGGTGCTAACCATAAATCACCCCCATATACAAAGACAATTTTTGTCTCTGATATATCCATATATCTCATCAACTTAGCGCTGATCTGACCAAATGCGATATCAGACAACAAAAGAATGCCAACAAAAACAAATAAATATCTCATAGTAGTTTATTCAAGAAAAGAAGTACAATAATAGCTCTTAATTCTGGTACGTGTAGCAGGAGGATAAATACCGAGAGACACTATCACCCGATAACTCCGCTGATATCGATCATATACATTTGCCTCTTCGATCCAATGTGCGTGGAATCGAAAAATACTCTTTTGCCTTGTTGGTCACATCTGGGATGTAAATCACATCTCCATTCTCCTTTAAATTTGGCGGGTTCATAAAATCTACCCAAGATCACTTTTTTTCCAGTAGGCACATGGTACAAATACAGAGTCTGCTTACGATCTTCTTTGCCAGAATACGTATCATTGAGTATCCATTCGTAGTTGGTATTAGGTACATAAGTATTGTGACCGTTTACGGGCATGGCATCCGCTCCAATTTTTTTGTACTCCTTTGTTTTATCCGGAAATTCGTAAAAAGCCGCAGGACCTCCATCTTCCGTATTTGCCCAGGCGCAAATTGTATTTGTTCCCTTCCAAATAAAATGAGAAAATTGGCCACTGTCATTAAGAGGATAAATGTCACTGCCATCCATGCTTGCGGTAATTGCCCTTGTGATATAACTGCTGCTAAAACCGGTACGCCTCTTTTCAGGATGTGCCTTGAGATATGCTGCCATCTCCGTTTTGGAGGCTTTAAGTCGTGACCTGTTTAAGAATATGAATCGGTCACCGGAGGGATTCACAAGAAGATGATTAAACCAATGGAAATTTTTACTCAGGTCATCAGATGGAAAATCGAGTTTAGCAATCTGCGCATATGAAATAATCATATGTGACTCTCCAGATTCCAGATCTATGCGATAAATTCCCTGATCGGCAGGAGCCGCAGCATAGTCAATGGAAGATCTTGCTGGATATCCATATCCGGGCCGAAAAAATTGCAACCGGTCAAAATCGATAGACAACGCCGTTTTGCCGTCAGGGCTCAAGGTGTAGACAGGTCTCGGAATCGTCTTCAGTTTACCCGTTTCCAGATCATATAACTTACTTATATACCGCCCATCGACGAAATCATTCCAGATTACACGTTGCTGAAGTCCGGGTAACCATTGCATCATGCACCCCTGTTGCCAGCCCCAGGTACGAGACAAACCAATGGTTTTCCACTTATGGCCATGTTCCAGATCGATCAGGCCCACCTTAAGTTCGTCTTTCATCGTAGGTGATCTATAAAATAGATTCACCTTACCTCCCAAAGCATAGCGACCATTTTTATCGATTTGCCATTTGTCATAATATCCGAACCAATGTTGGCTTCTGCCTGAGGTGATCTGAATGGCCTTAAATCTTGGATCCAATCTCAATCCGGCAAATGATAAGGCACTCAAGGCTACACCTCCCAGCGAATAATGTAAAAATTCCCTTCTGTTCAACAATCTTGATTTTACGTTTTACAAACTGTACTAATTCTCCATGTATAGTCCTCCAGATTTGCAGGTGAGACACAGTTCCAATCAATCCCGTAGGTGGTTTGAAAATATAGGAATAAATTATGAGACTATGCAAGCATCAGGTCGGGAAAAGAAGTGCCGTGATATGAAATCACAATGGGGTGAAGGACAAGGCATCAGTCACTCAGCATTCTATGGCTATTGCCGGAGGTACGCAATTTCTTTATTCACATGCCGGTTTATACCATTGAACAAAACCTCCAGTCAGAGTCCTTCAATGAGTGCAATCGTTTCTTCGACCGTTAGAATCGTGGTATCGATTTTTCTCACATAATCCGGCCAGTTATAATTTGCCAATTCGTCATTCACAATATCGACTCTCCCTTTCATTTGGTCTGCAGGTCTTCGTTGCCGGTCTCTTCTATGATTTTCTGCCTTTTCGCAATACAACCAGATTACTTTCAAGTCAACATTGAGGTGAGATTGAATCTCATCCCTGAGTAATCCAATTCCCAATGGAGACCAAACATTTTCAACAGAAGTCGACATCCCATACTTTACATATTCGATAGCAATTTTTGATGCCAATCTCGCTACGAATTTTTCCTCTTCCAATTTCCATCGAGGAAAATCTTTATTGTAAATCCACTCCGTCAAATAATCACAATCTACCGTCGCACCGTTCTTTAACTTTGCCCATTCTTTTGCAATTGTGCTTTTCCCCACTCCGCATGCTCCCGTCAAGATGAGTATTTCGTTCATGATTTATCTCTCAATAACTCACTGCTAAATTAAAAGATTTCTTCGCCTGCCAAGATCCACTTTTATGATGACTACGTCTAAATCCTACTTTTTTTTGTGACCAAAAAAGAATCAAGAAAGTCTTTTGCTTTGGTGCCTTGTCCGATAATTATCTATACAGCTGAAGCCAATCTTTTTCGCCATCTCTTCAGCCCTTCAGCATCAGGCTTCGGACCAACAAAGCATCATCACAAGCCCTGCCTGCGATACCGCAGGTAGGCAGGCTTAAATAGCACGGCAATACGCGGTTTTACTCAGTGACCACATCATGGGTCTTCGCTAGATTTTATAAGGTAATTTCTTCCGCTTTTTCTTGATAATTCTTGAGCGATCCCGCAAAATGCAGGGCGAGGTACTGTGTACCTCGAAGTGATTAGAACCGCTGGTGGGAGAGCCACTATAAACCGTGAAAAACTTTAAAGTGTCCGAACGACTAGTGAATGTCGTTTGAAGACTACCATCTATGAGACTCATAAAAATAAAGCCGTTAGTTTTCGTTCAACGACTCTCAGCTATTATTTGATCATAGACTTTTCGGGCGTGATCGTATCCCCCTTTAGCCGCTTCCATTTCCTCCTCCCTAAAACGACTGTTCTTCTGCTCCCAACACTGATCTACTGAAGCACGGCACCACTCCGCACTTTTCAAATCTCTTATCGGCTTTCCTCCTACCTCCACAAAAATGGGATTCGTGTGCGAGCTGTATTTTATTCGGGCAGCAATCCAGGAAGATTTGTCAATATCCATAGAAAATTCAAGATCATTCCACCTACCATTTGCAAGAATTGACTTTTCTGCAGCAACAAAGCCATTTTTCAAAATTTCCACAGCCACCGATCTTGTCATTCCACTTCGACTACGCTCAATGTGCCAATAAGGTGACTGATACGGATTTAAAGACGCAATAACTTTTCCTGCTTCGTCTTGTACCTCATTAAGATAGGCCGCTGCTTTTATCCTGACTTTCGCCACACCCGGATGCTCCATCAACAATCTGCTTTGGTCTGTGCCCAATTTTTGCTCGTTTACATGAAAATCTATAAGGTGAGAATATCCGTCTGACACATAACTCCGTCCATTTACGAGGGCTTCCATATATTCATCAAAATCTAGGCCGTCCCGGAGTTCGGCATAGATCCTGGCCCGCCCCACTCTTTCATCGGAGATGCATGGAAAATCCGTCTCACCACTTATTCGAGTCTCAAAACCACAATTGAGGACATGGTACCACATATTCATTTCTGCTGGGAAGGGTGTGTCACCAGCCGAATAAAAATCAACTAAATCATGTGTAACGGTAACCACAAATTCATTAGCTCCGATACCATCCATCTTTGGCAGAATATAGTTTGGCAATTCATCGGTGGGCTCTACCGGGGCCAAACCCCATCCCGAGTGCGCGTATCCCGTAATACCACCTTGATCTTTCGCCCATTCCAAAACGGGCAATGTCCAGCTCGGCCACTCCTCGATTAATGTTGTACCCGGATAATCGTCTTCTTTTAGGTTTAACAAACAAATGTGCCCGGCGTGAGAGGATGGAAAACCTGAGACCTCCACGTCATACCGCATGATATTTTCGTCATTGGATAATTCATAATTTTCCCCTGTAAAAAATTGTTTTTGATAATACCAGCTTGGGCCCCAGGTGAGGTTATTTCCCATGTTGAGATCTTCTCCCAAAACCTGGCGCCACATATGTTCTGGTAATACACCCTCCTCCGGACTTTCGTAATGTGAGCAACCCGCTGCATGAATATGATGGTCTGCACTGTACCACCCGAGCTCCTTCATGTGAATCCATCTTTCCAACGACAAGCCAATCGTGACTTTTTCTTCGTCTCCAGGTATCTCGATCATCTTGTTTTTTTCAACATACTCTGGGCCACGACCAAATCTCACATAATACTTTCCCGGAGGTAACATCACGTGTTCACCATCAAAACGATAAATCTGTGGTTGAAAGAAAAAATCCGGAAATTCATCTCGTCCTGCAAGGCGACGGGAAGGCAGGGGAAAAATACCAGTGAGTTGCCTTTGCACCGGTAATTGGTATTCCTTTTTATCACCTCTCATACCCTCTTGCCAGTGCTCCCTACTTGCCATCACCACCCGGTAATCCCCACTTCCATTTTCTTTTTCTCCGCTTCCAAAGCGTTCTAGTCCGTCTGTAATGATAAGTGACGCCATTGCGGATGAACCATCGTAGTCCTTTATATCGAAAACCACCTTTACTGCCGGAAGAATATCGAATAGGATGTCAACTGTATTTCTAAAACCAATATCCTGTGTACCCTGACCCACATTAAATCCGAGTTGTATTTCTCGTTTACCCTGATCCCTCGTATAAATTTGTAAAATGAAATACTCCACACTCAGTCCGGATAGATTCTTTTTTAATGGTCTCCCCTGGTAAATAGCCATCTCTACAAATTGGTTATCAATTTCACCAGGAGCAATCGCATTTTCGGGTTTCATGCGATGTGCACTCGTCGATCTATGCAACACAGGTCTTGCATTGGGGCTCTCAGGCACCAATTCGGCTGAAATATGCGCCTCGTTGTGCACTTTTATCAAAAAAGATGTCCATCCCTCCTGCATGAGTAAAGGTTGAGCATTACCCTGATGTACTTTTACCCTGCTTTCTGGATTTATCTGGACAAATGCCAAACAGTGAGGATCAAGTAATTTCTGAATCTTTTCAACTGCAATTTCATCGCGAGCATCTTTTTGCAGACTTTCGATTTGTCTTGAAATATCCACGGGCAATGGGTTGCCCACAAATGCTAATCCTTCACTGATCCTCGCCACATGGGCAATCAGGGGTTGAGGCTCTACATTAGAGATAATTGGGATCCCATTCATCTGGCCGTGGTGCTCATGCTGGGCACCGACATCAGTAAGGATCGCGAGGCTGAGAAAAAGAGAGAAATATTTCATTTTATTAAAAATCTGACCTTCTCCTAAATATAGGAAAAATTGTATCGTGCCAATTAACCAAGACAATTGGAGATTGATAATGACTTGCAATTGATCGCATATTGCGTCGTTATTTTTAATCTACTACTCCCATCACCTAGAGATAAATATGGACTAATCTCGAATACGGAAACCGGAACATAGAAACGAGTTAAAAGGTGGCGAGCAAACTTTTCGCTATATTGGTAATAAATAGTGTTCATGAAATATATTTCGCTTCTCTGCATTACAGTACTTATATTTTCTACTATTGCCAATGCCCAAGATGAAAATAGCACGGCAAAAATTGCCTGGGACAAATGGGGAGTCCCGCACATTACTGCTGATAATGTGGAGGGCCTATTCTATGCTCAGGGCTGGGCCCAGATGCACAATCACGCAAATCTGATACTGGATCTATATGGGACTGCTCGAGGAAAAGGTGCCGAATACTGGGGTGAGACGCATCTGCAGGATGATATCCTCATCCACACATTAGGTTTTAGCGAGCTTGCCGACAAATGGGAAAGTGAACAAGATCCTGAAACCAAGATCATGGCGGAAGCCTTCATCAAAGGTATGAACGCTTTTGCAAAAAGTCATCCGGAGCAAATTGAGGTTAAGAATCGTGTCGTTTTGCCCCTCACCATCAAGGATATGAATATGCACCTGATGACAGTCGTGTTTACAAGGTTTGTTGCTGGCAAAGACCTGGGTAGGTCACAGCGGTGGGGAGATATGGGATCGAATACTTATGCCATTGCTCCCAGCCGCTCAGCCTCGGGAAATGCAATGTTGGTTCAAAATCCACATCTACCTTGGTCTCGAGAATTTTTGTTCTTCGAATCACATTTAATGCTGGAAGCCAGGAACATGTACGGTACTACCTTAGTTGGTTTACCTGGAATTGCGATCGGGTTTAATAATAATCTCGGTTGGAGCCATACAAATAATACGATTGATAATGCCGATGTGTACGAGCTGTCTGTCAAGGAAGACAAATACCTGATGGACGGTGTGCAGAAAAATTTTGAGGTATCTGCTAAAACCATTCAGATTAGGCAAGAAGATGGAACACTGCTCCCCCACGGAATTTTGATAATGAAGACGGATCACGGGCCTGTTGTCGGCAAAAAAGATGACAAGGTTCTTTCCCTCCGGATGACGGGATTGGACAGACCCAATATGCAATTGCAATGGTGGCGAATGATCAACAGCACAAATTTTGACGAGTTTGAAGCTGCGCTTAAAATGTCCCAACTTCCTTTTTGGAACGTGATGTATGCGGATAAGGAGGGAGACATATTTTACTTATTCAATGGATTGATACCAATACGTAGTACTGGAAATTGGGAATATTGGGACCGGATTATTCCAGGAGGAAAATCAACGGATATTTGGTCAGAAGTACATGCTTATACAGATTTACCAAAAATTAAAAACCCGGAAAATGGATGGCTGCAAAATGCCAACGATCCGCCATGGACCAGTACCATCCCCATGATTTTAGATCCCGGTGATTTTCCGGAATATATGGCCCCAAAATTCATGCATTTCAGACCACAACGAGCTGCCCGAATGATGATTGATGACGAATCCATCACTTTCAATGAGCTGGTAGAATACAAACTGTCAACGAGAGTGGAATTTGCAGATCGAATTCTGGATGATCTTTTCGAGGCGGTTGATCAATCAGGATCAGCGGATGCCAAAGCTGCCAAAGTGGTGCTAGAAAAATGGGATCGAGAAGCTGATGCCGATAGTAAAGGGATGATTTTGTTTAATTCCTGGGCGGATAAGTTTGGTGTGCGAAAAAGTTCGAATTATGTAAAACCCTGGGATATCTCATCACCACATACTACCCCGGATGGGCTTGCAGATCCAGAAAATGCCGTCCAATTATTGGAGGAAGCGGCTGCAGAAGTGAAATCTAAATTTGGCCGGTTAGACCCACAATGGGGGGACTATTATAGAATTAATTACAACAAAAGAGAGCTTCCCGCGAATGGTTATGATGGGGAGCTGGGCATTTTTAGAGTAGCGTGGCCAGGTGATGGCGACGAAGACCATATGTACGTGGGTGGAGGAGACTCCTGGGTCGGAATCATTGAATTTGGTGAGGAGGTCAACGCAAAGGTTTTATTGAGCTATGGCAATGCCACTCAGAAAGATTCTCCCCACAATGGAGACCAACTGGAATTATTCTCAAAGAAGCTAATGCGAGACGCGTGGTTTACAAAGGCTGAAGTAGAAGCCAATACAGTTGCAGTAAATGTGTTTTTACAAAAAGATTACCGGTCGATACAAGATTAGGACGATTGCAGATGTGAAAAAAGGTCGGATGAAAAATTAAGATTAACCAAAAGCAAGAAAATAGGTTTGACAATTTATCCGGTGATATATCGCCGGAAGGATAAGTGCGCCAACTTCATGTGGAAAATTTACAAGACCAAACCTAAAAATAATTAAACCAGTCGATGGATTGACAATATAGCTCATGGGAAGATTTATTTTTATTTTGACAAATAAAAACGGGAATTACTGGATTACAGGTTGGTTCTTTCTCCTCATCTTTACTGTGACGGTGAGGTCAAATGCCCAGGATCTTAATGGCCTTGATCCTGCCGGTTCTTACTCCTCCAAATCATTACTCGAAGTCAATACTCCTCCAGCACCATTGCGTGACTCACTAATTGCCATCGTCGGTGCACGGCTCATCGATGGACTGGGGGGATCACCTATAGAAAACTCAGTAGTCCTAATTGATGGAACACGGATTTCCGCAGTAGGAGTAAATGGCGAAGTTAATATTCCTGCACATACGATTTTTTATGATGCAACGGGCAAGACTTTAATGCCGGGACTGATCGACTCCCACCTACATTCGGTAAATGACGATCCTTTCCTCAGCCTCATTCTAAGAAGAGGGACGACATCATTTCGGGATCCGGGACATCCTTTCCGTTTTTACCAGGTGCTGGATTTTGCACAGGAAGCAACACCAAGGGCATTTCTCACAGGGTCCCACCTCGACGGCTATCCGGGTGTATATAAAGATCACGCTATGCTAGTAAAAGGACATAGTCATGCCCGGCAGATTGTGAAGGACTATATACAGAATGGCAGTTCTGGTATCAAAATCTATTTTAGACTTCCTCTCGAATACTACGATCCGGTCGTTAAAATAGCTGCAGCACATAATGTGCCTGTGTTTGCCCACTTAGAGCTCGTGGATGCTGATGATGCGATACGAGCAGGCATTACGGGTATCGAACACGTGACCTCCTTCGGAACTTCTCTGGCCGAGCACGCTGAAGTGGTAGAATTCAAGAACAATGTACGTGCCCATAGCAGTGCTCGCAGAGACGGCCGGTATCAGATGTGGTCAAGAATTGATCTCAATTCCGGTCGGGTAAAAGAGGTAATCGACCTAGCTGTCCAGCACGATCTTATTTTTTCGCCCACACTCACCGCATTCGAGCGGCAGTTTAATGATCCGCGGGCAAAGGACTATGAAGCAAAGGCTTTTAAAAACATGCTGAATTTTGTAGGGATGGCACATGAGGCCGGGGTTAAAATAGTGACGGGATCACATACGTCCGGATGGTATGCAGACTATGGCTGGGCCTATCAGCGGGAAATGGAGCTGTTGGTACAAGCTGGGCTCACGCCAATGGATGCCATACAAAGCAGTACGATTTTTAATGCCGCATATTTTAGATCCGACACAAGAATCGGAAGTATAGAGGTGGGAAAAATGGCGGATATTTTACTGATCGATGGCAATCCATTGGAAGATATTTCCATTATGAGAAAAATACACCGGGTGATGCTCAACGGAGTATGGGTGGAAAAAGAGATTGATTGACAGCGGACTAAAGTCCGCCGCAAAAAATTCCGGTCTTGGGGCCTCAGATTTCAGGCTTCGGGCTTCCAGCTTCGGGCTCCGATCTCTGAGCTCTCAGATGTTAAGCAAGCCTCAGAGGTTTGCCAAACAAGAAAGAAATCGGTCCTTTTTGAAAAATTTTTTGGAGAACCGGCACTCTAGGACAATGTCTCCAAACTCCCACTGTTTTGTCACTATTTTTGCCTACAGCCGGGCAAAAATACCGCCAAAACAATAACGGGTCTTTCTCTTTGACAGCGGACTAAAGTCCGCCGCAAAAAATTTCGGGTTGGGCTTCAAAATGCTTAGCAAGCCTTAATGGCTTACCAAACAAAAAAGGAACAGAGGCTATCGCTGCCCGGCCCATTTACGCACTACCAATCTAAAAGCTCGATCAAATTATTCCCCTTTACTCTGGCTCTATCCCCCTCTGAATAATCTTGCATATGAGCATCGACAATCGCCGGTACTCCGCTGCCCCAGACCATACGCTCAGGACCAAATGCTTCTATGACACGAGAAGTAAAAGAAATTGCACTTTCATACAATGGTTCATCATCTGCAAAATGATTTAGCCCTGATAATTTCATGTAAACGTTTGGAAATTTTGCTAAATCCAGCACATGTGCAAATTCTACAGGTGTACCTAAATGCGGTTCTGCCAGGTGATCGATAAGTACCTTGCATCCCGGAAAGGCTCTAATGGCCTCAGCGACTTGTAAAGCGTAATTGGGTCCGATATGCAACTCTACAAATTAAATCCAATTCATATGCCGTGCGCCATAAGGCCCGTACTCCCGGGTCCTCAAAGGTATCCAGGTAGGTCTCCTTGCCCCTGTGAGCGTGAAATCTCGTCGCTACAATTCGAGGCTCCTTCTGCACCAGAGTCCTGAGTTTACCGGGTGCATTCGCATCCCGGGGATAAAACAAACTGGTGCCCCGAAGGCGGTCAGGCTCGCTCAGCAGACAATCAAGGATCAGAGAATGGTCATCCCCATATGGCTCCGGATGTACAATCACAGCTCTGTCAATTCCATCCCGATCCAAACGATCCAGGTATGCACGAAGTGGATCATCCGGCTGCTTAGAGACATCCGGCTGGTAGGTCGCTTTGGTATGAAAGGGATATTTTTCCAGATCAGAACTAAAAATATGGGCGTTCCATTCTACGACCAGATTTCCAGATTCATGAGGTCGTGCTGAACGATAATCATGCATCGCCGGAATCGCACCTAGCGCACTCGCACCCATCAACCCAAGTATTTTTCTTCGATGCATCTTTATCATTCAGAATGACTTGATAATTAGAAAAAACAATTCTATTTCTACAAAATAAGAAATGTTTGGCGATCGTAAATCAGAGCAATGTCACAAATGGATCTGATTTCAAAAGGGCTCATTATGCGATCCCGATTTGGATAAAATATTGCTGGAGGATGGACCACCCAGGCCTGTGAAGTTCTTTAAAATCATAACAATCCTTCAATTTCATCGTTGTGAGTATGTACAAAAAACAAGATGGAAACAATTTGCTATTCCTTCCCATTAGGACTTCTGATCCTGGTTCTATCGCTTGTAAAAACCGACTTACGCGCACAAATACAATTGCATAATGACGAATTTGACGATGCCAACACCATCACAAACTGGATCAATGTCAATGACGAAGAGGGGCTTAATATAAGTCAGCTGGAAGCCTACAACATTAATGATTCTGTTGCTGGTCAATTCTTTATTAAACCTTTTACCGAGAGCTGGTTTAATGAATACCGAGGTGCATATCTTTTCAAATATATCTCGGGAGACTTTGTCTTGACCACAGAAGTCACGGCGACTAATCATGCCGGATCGGGATTACCCAGCTCCGAATTCTCATTAGCGGGACTCATGATCAGAGAGCCTGTCACTAATCCCCTCCCGGATCCCAATGTGCAGCCCGGACAACAGAATTATGTGTTTATATCTATCGGTCAGGCTACCGTGGCACCCCAAAATGACGGCTGGAATTTCGAGATTAAAAATACGTGCCACAGTCATTCATGTCTCAATATTGACAACATTAACTTTAACACAGCAAAAATCAGGTTGGCACGGATAGGTAATCACATTATTGCACTTAGTCAATTACCTGGGGGCTCATGGGAGGTGAGAAACCGATATGACAAGCTCAATGGTACGCACTGCCATGGAGGTACTTGTAATGCACCTTTTCCCGACACCGTTCAGATTGGTCTAGTGTCTTATACAGATTGGGGCAAAGTAAGCAGTTACTCTCCAGCTTTTCACAACAGTCACACGCTCCATCCCGATTCATTGGAATCAGATCCATCTGCTGTGGCATTTAATCCCGATATAATTGCCAATTACGATTTTGCAAGATTTGATTCGATTCCGTCAGCACTTTATGGAATTGATTTAACAACGGCAAGTGATCAAACTCTGTTAGATCATCTGGGGTATGAAACACAAAAATTCTGTCCCGAAAATTTTTCAGTCTTCGAGGAAATCTCCGGCCAATATATGCGAATAAGTGCTTCAGAAAAAATAGTGGCAGAAAGTGAAATTACAGATAATGCCAATGTCATATTTGGGGCTAGTAATGAAATAGTACTTAATTCTGGATTTGTAGTTGAAAACAACAGTCTATTTCAAATCATCATCGAAGGATGTAATCCATAGTGCCTGTCCATTCCAGATCATTAGAAAGCCTTAAAGACTGACTAAATAAAAAAAGGCATTGGTCTTTTTTTAAAAAAAATTGGAGAACTGGCACTCTAGGACACTGTCTCCAAACTCTCCAAACTTCCTCTGTTTTGTCACTATTTTTGCAAGCTTCCGCGCAAAAATACCGCCAAAACAATAGCGGGCTTTCTCCCTTTGACAGCGGACTAAAGTCCGCCGCAAAAAATTCCGGGTTGGGCTTCAAAATGCTTAGCAAGCCTTATTGGCTTACCAAACAAAAAACACATTCAGTCTTCTTTAAAAAAAAATTAGAGCACTGGCACTCTAGGACACTGTCTCCAAACTCTCCAAACTCCCACTGTTTTGTCACTATTTTTGCCTAAAGCCAGGCAAAAATACCGCCAAAACAATAACGGACTTTCTCTTTGACGGCGGACTAAAGTCCGCCGCAAAATATTCCGGCCTACGAGCCTCAGGCTTCAGGCTTCAGACTTCGAACTTCGAGCTTCTAACTCCTAACTCCTAACTCCTAACTCCTAACTCCTAACTTCTCACCTCAACACCGTCACCGATCCGGTCTTAAATATTGTTTTACCTCGCTGATCTTCCAACTGTACCCGGTACATATATACACCCGGATTTACTTTTTTCTGATCACCTTTTCCGTCCCAAAGAAAATCGAGATCCCGGGCCTCATGAAGCTGACCACCCCAACGGTCGTAAATCTCCAACGATAAAATATTGTGTTCCGGTGCAAAAATTGTGAACGTATCGTTGATATTATCGCCATTGGGAGTGAAGGCATTGGGGATGTAAATGTCTTCTTTTAGATATTCCACATTAAAACGGAGTACTCTTTCGCATGCGTTGTCATCGATTAATTTCAAATCGTAGGTAAATAGGTAGGTTCCTTCTGAAGCTTTGGGAAACAACGTATCAAGGCAATGACTGCATACATTCTGAAATTCGCCAGTCCAGCCGTAGTCCTGCAAAAGAGTTGTATCTGCTATGGCATCTAAGAATATGGGATCTCCTTCAATAATGAATGTGTCCCTATTAGCAATACTGATCTCGGGAATTTCGAACAAATCTAACTCCTGGATTTCCGAATGGCAATTAAGTGAATCCAATATTTCGTAGCTATAAACACCCGGTGTAAGATCTCCTACTTTTAGGCCCGAAATTAAATTACCCTCAAAAAGGAGTACATATGGAGGAGCTCCTCCTGCTATTTCTGAAAAATCAATCGAATAAATTGAGTTTTCACAATCAGTCACCTGTATTTTTGGTGCCGATACGGGTAGTGACGCATCTGATGTAATCTCCACTGTGTCCAGATATACACATCCCTTCGCATCGGTAATTAATAAGGGATATACGCTCGGCAATAGTCCCGTAATCAGCAACATACTGTCGAACGACTCACCGCTTAGATCCACATTAAAGGGACCCCGACCTCCACTTACTGATTCTATCTCAATACTTCCCATACCGCTGCAGCCCGAAGCCTGGGTTTTTATTTCTACTTTTTCAATCCCTCCGATTGGGGTGTTGTATTCGATTTGTTTGCTGCAGTTGCCATAACTCACTTGCACCGAATAGGTACCGTGAGGAACATCTTCTATAAAGGTTAGACCATCAAAACTGTCAATACTCCAATCGTAAGCATACGTATTTATTGTATCTGCATTTTTTAGATAAATACTGGTCGTTGGGGTCTCACACGTTGCATCCACAATCGAATCGGTCACAGAAAATACACATGTATTCTCCTCTATAAAAACAGCTGCCGTTTTTGTACAGCCGTATGCATCGGTTATTTCAACACCATTAAATCCCGGCGGCAGATTATTTACTTCCGATGTCGTATCTGCTGTTGACCATAAATAGGTATAAGGGCCTTTTGAATCTATTAAAAATTCTACTGATGCACTGTTTCCATCTACCCTCACATCCGGCTCAAACTCTACTGTCTGATAAAGGATCACCTCGATCGAGTCCCGGCAAAGGTTGTTGTCATCCTCCTTTATATGCACGGTGTAAGGCACCCCCGGTACCATAACCACCATCGAGTCGTAGTGATAGCTGACACCATCCAGGGAGTAGAGTAGATCCTTTCCGGTAGCCTGGATCTCCACCCGGCCGTCGTGGCAAAAGCCAACGGAGTCGGGGGTGATGCCTTGGAGACCAAATGGCTCAGGAAAATCACCAGTGTCGTAGGTGCTTCTAAATATGCATGTGGTATCGGTTTTATCGCGCAAGGCCAGGTGATGAATGCCCTCTTTGATAGTGTTGAATAGCCATGAATCCTGCCAACTGTAGCCACTATCGATAGAGTATTCATACCGTTCTGGCTCGACAGATTCTCCGGATTCGTAAATCCACTCAAAATAAATCTCTCCAACTGTACCAAAACATACTGAGTCTCTTCGAGTTTGAAGCCAAGTGGCACCATGAAAAGGCTCTTTAAAGGGTTTAATCACTACGGGCTCGGGCCAGGGTATGGGGCAGTTCAAGACAGGATCAAGAACGGCTATTTCAAATTGCCCTGAGTCTAAATCAGAAAAAATCGAGTCTCCTGACCATGTTTTGCCTCCATCAATGGAATACATCTCGGCATTTGTTGGAATTACAATTTTTCCCAAGGCCTGGCAACTTGGTTGTTTTCTCTCAACTTCAGGATAAATAGAAGAAATAATGTTTTGGAAATTGATGACATGATGCGTATCGCAGGATGCCAATGTACTCCATTCCCCATAACCTCCGTATGAAAATAAATGCAATGGTAGATCGAAGATTCCCTTATCACCATAAACGATGGAATAAATATGAGCCAGCCTTTGGTCTGGCAGTAACTTAATTTCTATTCCAAAAGTATCTTTTCGGATATTATGTGATGGAAAAGCTTCATCCACACGGATACAATCGTTGGCAATTACATAAATAGGGACTCCAATATCACATTCACCTTTTAGTGAACTTATGGTCTCCATGTCTGATGTCATTTGAACGATTATCATGGAACCCGCTGGTATGAAATCTCCTGACCCGGCTGGGATTAAATTCTCACATTCTTCGAATACTGAAATATCGCCTGGTTTCCATCCACATGATTCACCCTTCTTATTAATATAGTAGTCGTCTTTACTGGTGTAGTTACCAAACGTTGTATCAAGACTCACTACGAGGCTATCCACAACGAAACCACAGGTAGTGTATAAAAAAATCAGTTCTCCTTGTCGGTCACCATTGCATCCTGATATCTGCAATCCCAAGTAGTCGAGAGAGTTAAAGTCTTGGCTCCATATGGTATTGCTAAAGGAACTAAACAAAACGCAAAATGCCAATCCGTAGCTTACTTTCATTTTCAGAACTTTGGCAATCAATATTCTAGATGATTCGTTCAAACAAATATAGATCAATCCACCTCAAAAAGTAACTTCAAGTGATGGAGCTCATCTCTTTGACAGTGGACTAAAGTCCACCGTGAAATTTCCGGGCTTAGGGTTTCGAACTTCGCACTTCCGACCCTCCGACTTCGCGCTTCGAGCTTCCAACTTCTAACTTCTATCTCTCCTTAATTCCCCCAAACCTTACCTATGAAGGTTGCATGCTCGGTAAAATTTTCACCGTTAATTATTTTATTGCCAGAAATCCCCCACAATGCACCTAAACTATTGGACTGCTCATCGAGAACATCAGTCTGAAAATCTGCGCCACAATTACCCTCTGAAAAAGTATAGACTGTTCTGTTCTGAAAGTGATATTCTTCGACACTTGCTCCTGATTTACATTTGCCACCTTTTGCTAATTCCCTGATTTTTTCTTCAATACACTCCGGCACATCGAGAAGTATTTCCACTTTGGCACAGGAAAAAATAATCGTTACCAGCACTACAAGAATATATTTCATCGATGTTGTTTAACATTTATAACGATTTCACTGGCAACTCGTTGCACAACTAAATGTTTAGCAAGCTCAGGGGCGTCCCAAAAAATCGAGTATCGCTGCTAACCCTCTTAGGGTTGGTAAGCTTTTCCATACCAAAAACGTTTAGCAAGCCGTAAATGCTTACCAAACAAAAAAACGGAATCGGTCTCTTTTAAAAAAAATTGGAGAACTGGCACTCTAGGACACTGTCTCCAAACTCTCCAAACTTCCTCTGTTTTGTCACTATTTTTGCAAGCTGCCGCGCAAAAATACCGCCAAAACAATATCAGGCTTTGCCTTTTATCGGCATCGGCGGACTAAAGTCCGCCGCAAAAATCTTCGAGCTACGAGCCTCAGGCTTCGGGCTTCAGTCTTCGAGATTCGGGCTTCGAGCTTCGGGCTCCACGCTCCGAGCTCCGTGCTTCATGCTTCATGCTTCAAAACGTTTAGCAAGCCGTAAATGCTTACCAAACAAAAAAACGGAATCGGTCTCTTTTAAAAAAAAATTGGAGAACTGGCACTCCAGGACACTGTCTCAAACTCCCAAAACTTCCTCTGTTTTATCACTATTTTTGCCTAAATGCCGGGCAAAAATACCGCCAAAACATTATCAGGCTTTGCCTTTTATCGGCATCGGCGGACTAAAGTCCGCCGCAAAAAAATTCCGAGCTACGAGCCTCAGGCTTCGAGCTCCAAAATGTTTAGCAAGCCTTTAAAGGCGTACCAATAAAAAACATTTATGTGATAAACAGGATTTTAAAGGTTGCAAAACAGCACTCCCTCAACCCCCATGGGAAGACTACCAATTTGATTTCCATCGGCAGCCCATGCCTTGCTACCACCCGCTGAAATCAGGCCTTCACCGCGGCCGACACCATTGCACATTACCACAGGCATTTTATATTCTTTCGCAACTACGGGCAGGTGCTGATGAGCCCTATTTGTAGATTCAGTTGACTTTGCCACACTGGCCAGGTAAAGTGTTGCCCCACCAGCATTTGCATTTTTCACATGCTGGGGAACAAAAATCTCGTAGCAAATTGCCGGAGCAATTTTTTCGCTTTCTATTTGGAAAACAAGCTGCTTCTCTCCCCCGGTATAAATTTCCTTCTCATCTTCATGCAAATACTGTTTGCAGTAAACCCGGACTTTTTTTTCTGGCTGAAAAATAAGCATTCCGATATTCAATCCATTCCGTTCCACAGGCGCACCCATGCAAATCGTGATCTGATTACTATTCGAATATTCCTGGAATGCAGCAAGGCGTAAATCTCCACTGGAGACAATATTTGATCGCGCATGCGATACCATATAGCCTGTCAAGGAAAGCTCCGGAAAAACCACAAGATCAGCCCCCATTGCAATACACTGCTCAATATGGATGCAGTGGTTTTTGATATTTTCTTCAATATTACCTAAGACCGACTCTATCTGCACGGCAGCTATGTTCATCAGAATGCAATTTATTTCGAATAGGAAGCGAAGGGTTTAATTCAGGTTATTTACCTGAGGTTGATAAGCCCCATGGGGCAATGAATCGGGAAGTATTTTTACTCCTGTTGTAAACTTAAAAGGCAATCCTTCGCGATTGTAAATAAATTCAACAAAAAATGCCGACCAGCCTATCTCCGGTGCTGAAATATCGATCTGATGCTCTCCCACACTATTTACTTTGACTTGCACGCTAGTCCAACCTGGTCCGATGGTTTCCAATCTAAAATCGCGATTGTCTCTATTGTGTGCACGCCACAATTTTACGGTATCTGCAGGCGGACTGTCATTAAAATCTATTGAGAAGTGCTCGCTGTTTACTCTCCAGTCGACATCAGGTCTTCGCTCCCTCTTTACGATTGCATCATGAAATGATATCAAGCTATTTATCGCGTCTGTTTCCCTGAGCGAATGATCTGCATTTGGAATATATCGAAGATGTTTTTCTCCCTGTAACTCATTCCAGTAAAATTGCCACGAGTCGGGCAGAAAAAACTGATCGCCTGTTGCATTGATCATCAGTTTGGGAATCGTCAATCTATCGCGATAAGAATACGGCTCCACAAGCTGGGTGAGCTGTCGGTATTCGGCCGTATGCTGCCAATCCATTATTCCCTCCTCCACATAATCATTGACAGCTGGGGCCCAGAATCCATATGTCTTCCAGTGATGCCCAAAGGAAGGTATGACATTGAGCATATCAATAACAACAGGTGCAATAGCTATCACGCGCTCATCTGCCACGGCTGTCATCCAGGTTGTCCAACCCCTTTTTGAGGCTCCTGATATGGTAAACGAACTGAGGTTTTGATCCAAATGTATGGAACCATATTCGGAGACAACATCCATTGCTCTCACCACAGCTTTCACCATCGGAAACCTGGAAAGCCATATAGCATCGATATCCTGAGCTCCTCCTTCCAGATATTTTCTCCAGCCATATGCTATTAACTCATCCTCATACCTGGGACCATAGTCATCTCCAACAAACTCCAGGGGCTGATTCGGAATATTGTGTAAGTGGGCGGTTATGGTGCTTGTGTGTTCGGCCACTGCCCTCACCAGGGGATCTGCTTCTCGAGGCGGATCACTTTCTCTGCTGCCGCCACCGATCCAAAGCAATGCCGTATCACTTGTCACCGTGGCAGGCCGGACGATGGTAAGCCAATGCCACCATCGTGGATCATTAACCTCACGTGTAGTGAGCCAGTTCTGAGAGACCATTTTCAGTACATGAATCTCAGTCCCATCATTTATTGTTTTCGCCACTGGTTCGAAGGCAAAAACAGAATCAGGGGTCTGGATATACTGCTCAAATGCGTTCAGCGACCGCTCCACTGTGATGGATGAGGGATCTGCCTTTTGCCGGCAAGCTAAAGCAAATAGAAGAAAAGAAATTACAATAAGTAAATTGCAACAACGCATAAGAATGTCGAATTGATCAGAAAAAGAATATCGATATCATTCAATATACCAAATCAATCGAAACTCTTCACATAAATGAGCGATGAGAGTGCCTAAAAAAGAAAATTCGGGAAGCTTAATCCGGGATTCTCTTGACGAGAAACTTCATTTGTCCGTTGTGATTGGATTCGTGCTCACATACATGAAACCACTTTGCATAATTATTTGTGGGCTGATCTCCAAAGAAAGGTTCTGACTTCATTAACCAATCATCATCTCTTGATGCAAAACCCTTTTTAGTCTCTTCCCGGACTTCCTCAAGCTTTGACAAATAATAATCAATATTGTGTCCCACAATCTGATCTCTCGCCACTTCTCCCAGATTCATCGGTACATCCCACTCATTTTTTATTTTATCATTCCAACTGCCCCACTCCATCCCGTCAAAAGTATTGAGCTGGTAATACTTTTCAGTGGCAGCAAGATGCAATAACATAGCTCCAATAGAATTAGACTGATCGTCCAGTTGATAATCCAATTGTTCGACAGTCAAATCTCTCACAGTGTATGTGACCCATTCCCGCATCATTGTCATCATTGATAGCAGAGAGCCCACATGGGGTGAATATCCTTCTTGAGGACCGAGGAGATACAAACTCGGAGGGGTCGTGACAACCGAATCTCCACTTGCCTTATTGATGATCAAGGGACTTCCTAAGCCCAGAATCATTGAATGTTGAATAAATGACCTTCGGGATTCATTTTGAATATCAGGCATGCGATTTATATTGAAATAGGTTAATAATTGCATTAACGTTTTCAGTATCCAAATATTGTCGACCGCAACGTACACCAGAATTACCCTTGGACGTATTCCAATCTCTGTGTGTGACCTATCCGCTATTGATCCGGCAACTGAATAAAAAAGATCCTGGGTAATTTCAGAAACTCTTTGCTATAACTGCAATGATTCCAGCAGTAATTACCGCCCTCCTGCCCTTCGATAGGCATCCATATATCTGCGCGCATTTGTCTCGTCACCCATTGCCTGATAGATTTGGGCTCCCAGATTATAGCATTCAATATTACTCCCTACCCTAATGCAATCGTCAATCGTTTCCAAAGCTTGTGAAAAATGTTTATTTCTAAAATCGATCAATGCCAGATAATACATGGCGAAAGTATTCGTCTGATGAAATTCTACAGCTTTTGCCAGGTGTGTTCTGGCTCTGACAAGATCGTCGGAGACGTAGTAATAATAGCCTGTAAAATTCAAAGCATTTTGATTTTCAGGCACAATCTCCAGTGCCCTTTGCAATGGGGCAAGAGCTTTTTCAGTCTGGCCCATATTTAAATAGGCCATCCCCAATTCCGTAAATGAGATTTCATTATTCGGATGTCTTTGAGTTTCTGCAAGGAGGTGCTCAATCGCTTTTGTCCATTCCTTTTGTCTGATTGCCTCCGAACCATAGAATGCATCCTGAGATTCATCTTCCTTTACAATGATGGCAATGGGTACAGAATTTACCTTTATCTCATGAATTGATTTATCTGTAGGCCAATGTCCGCCGCGAAGAAAAGAAGCATCAACAAATCGATTTACGAAAATTCCGTAATCCCACTGACGATCATATCTCTGCCTCCATCGCACATACCGGGGCACAACCAGTCCGTCATACTCTTTTGCATATTGGGCAAGGGCATAAGTAAAGTTAGATGCAATATAAACTGTGTCATCCATATCTTGGGATATTATTCCTTCCTCCTCCATCCAGTCAAAGGCCTGTTTTACGCTCGTACCCCAATAATCTAATTCATATTTTCCAAATGCCTTTTTAATCCCACCGGAAACGGGATTAAAATAAGTATACATAAAAGGAGTATTTCGAATCTGAAAAAACAGGGGTTCGAATATTAAAATGCCGATAACACCGTACGTTATGAAACTCCATTGTTTTTGACTTTCAAATTTTTCGATAAGATAATTCCAACTCAAAGCCACCAGCACCAAAAGGCTGGGGTAAGTAAAAGTAAAGTGTCTCCAGCCATCGTAAAGGACAGATCCGGAAACAAGGACATATACAAGGGGAAACAAAAATGTAAAGAGTAGCAGTAGGATGCTAAATCTGGAATAGTATCGAAAGTGGGATCTCAAAAAACCAAAAAAAAGAAGCAAGCCTGCGGGGATAAAAAGTGGAATCGTAAATAAAATCCAGGTACCAACATACCGAACTGGTATTTCATGTGACCAGACCATTGAACCATCAAAAAGCACTTTAATCGCTACATAGAAGTTTGAAAATGCATCCATTGCCTCAGGTATGTGAGCAAAAGGATTTGATAATCCGTATGGCCAAAAAAGAAGTCCAATAACGAGACCAGAGAGAGAGGGAACGAGAAAACCAACTAGATATGGTCTTAAGGTCTTGATGGAAGTCAGAGATCTGAGACCTTCTTTTGATATAAAGTGAATGCCAAGAAAGAAAAAAAGATAAACGATGACTAAAATTCCTCCATTTATCCGAACTCCTACCACTATTCCAATTGATAACGCAAGTAAGAATATCTCTTTCCAATTAATTTCTGGCAGCTTCTTCAGCAACTGCCATGAGTAGTAGATCATCATAATATACCCGGCGGCAAAGGGGACATCTTTCGGATTAATCATAGAGTGCCCTATAAGTCGCGGTGAAGCAAAAGCAAAGCAGACCACGAGCAATGCACATCTCCACCCGCCAATATCCCGGGCTAAAAGCATAGTAAAAAAAATGGCCAGCAGGCCAAATAGCATCGACATCAAGTGCCTGACAATAAAATTTCCACTGTGATCTACATCAAATCCGAGTATTTTATTTATCACGGCAACCGGTATCTCATAAGCACCCCCGTAGTACCTAATCTGATCGCCTTTGATACTTTTGAAGGCCGATGTATCTTCTCCAAATGAGCCGTAAAACTTTAAGAGATCGGCTGAATATTGTACTTGTACATCCTCATCGCCATTGAGACCTACCTGCGTGGATAATAGAAGGGAAAGGAGTCCGAGGACCAGAAAAATGGTCAGGGTTGCAATCCGAAGCTCTTTGTGCTTATCCCCGTGACGTTTTCTGTCGAAATCAAATAGCCAGGATTTTTTAGCAGTTTTTGGCCTACTCAATGACTTTATTGAGGAAGGTTTTTTCGCCGGTTTTCTTGATTTGCTCTTCGCCCTTTTCTTTTTTGGCTTCATTTTATATTCATAAATAACTCAAAGATGACCTATGTAGACCAAGTCCCCTCTTATTTTTTCGCAGTGATAATCGGTCAGTCTGATCGCGTGCTCAAGTAACTCCTTATAAGGAAAAAACCGTATGTGTTCGTCCAATGTATAGTAATAATACCGTTGGCATGGGACCACGACAATGAGCTTTTTAGCTGCCACCCGTTTTAATTCTGCAACTGCTTTCGGCAAATCAAGCACATGCTCAAGCACATGATGGCAACAAACAACATCAAATTCGTTATCGTCAAACGGTAGATTCTCAATATCTGCCTGCACATACTTACCCCCATCCAAATGGACGTTATCAAATACATCGCATCCGCAAGTATCCGGAATCAAATCCTTAACTCTATTTAAAAAATATCCGTTTCCGCAGCCTACGTCCAAGAGAGACCCATATGATTTATCAAGTTTCCCCAGCATAAAGTTTATGCTTTCTTCACTTAAATCGGTTGGTCTGTCTTTAGCCAATGAATCACGACGGGTATAAAAGTCGGCAAATTCTTCCTTGGTCATGCCGAAAACGTTTGATTTAAAGGACATAATTTCTTTTATATTATTTCCCTTAAACCAGAAATAAAAAAAGGGATACATAAAATATTTATTGTCCCTTATTACGGGTGGGATGCACTCGTCCATGATCCATCGTATGGCGTTAGTCAACCTCCTATTCATAGGCGTTTGGAGATCCCCCTTTCCTAAGTATATTTCCGGAAACACGGTACAAGGCGCGCACCATTTTAATTCCATCCCTGAATACATTAATCTTTCCACTTCCGACGTGTTCCCATGTAACAGGTAAGACTTTGATGGCAACTCCCATATACCTGCACCGGAGCAAAATTTCAATATCATGAGCCCATCCCATTTCTGTCAGTTTGCTAAAAATGCCATCTGCCAGCTCACGCGGATAAAGTTTAAAACCGCATTGGGTATCTCTAACGGATAACGATGTGAATGATCGAACCATTGCATTAAAAAATGCACCGAGTATTCTTCTTGAGAATCTCGCTTTTACTTTAGAATCAGGATGACGTCTACTGCCTATCACCACCTGATCAACAGCCTGGCCTACAGAGTGGTCAATTCGTTGCCAGGTCATCAGTTCGATCGGTCGAGTGGCCATATCAGCATCCAAAGTCAGAACAAATGACCGGTCTGCCACCATCACGCCTTTCTTCAGTGCGTATCCCTTGCCCATATTGGAAGGTAAATGAACAACTCGCACCTCCATTCCAGGATGCTGAGCCTCAGCTGTGTTCTCCAGAAGTTGAGGGGTTCCATCAGTGCTACCATCGTTGACCAAAATGACCTGAAAGGGCTTCGGCCACAGCGTCTCAAACTCACGCAAAGCCTCTTGCAATCGATAAAACCGGGCAGATTCGTTGTAGAGCGGTATAACTAGTGATACATCCAATGGCATCGAATTGGAATACAAACTAAAGAAAATTAGTCTACATAGTGTGCCATGGTGGCGTACATCCCGGTTTACTGACTATAAGATCTTGACCATCAATCCTGGGCAAAGCGCAACAAATATCCATTGTTGTCTCTGATGGCAAACTCCCTGAGTCCCCAGGGCTTTTCCTCGAGCCGGGAAGAAAAATCCAAACCTCTGTCCGAGTACTCGTTGTAAAGTGTGTCCAATCCTTTCATGAAGATCATTATGTCAAATCCTTTTTTTAATACCGGGTGATCCGGATCGAGTGAAAATAAAAATTTGACCGGACCCCTCCCTAATCTAATCACCGAGGGGGGATCATCCCAGATCCATAAATCATCGAAATCCAATCTATCCCGATAAAACGATATTGTCTTTGCAATGCTAGCCGTGGGCAGAAAAGGAACAAGGTGACTAAATTCAATACTTTTCATCTCGAACGGCAAAAAAGACCTGCTTGATTTAGACACCCAATTTAATTACCTTTCACCATTTATAAAATAATTCGTTGTTCAAATGATCCAGGAAAGAGCGGGTAGAAAGAGATTTCTGCAGAATCTCGTTGCAGCGTCTTTAGGTGTTGCCATGGTGCCATCGTGGGCTTGCAGATCCAAAACAAATGCTGCTGACCATAGTGAGGACAGTACAGGTGGCAGCCTTGATAAGTTCGGAATACAGCTTTATACATTAAGAGATTTGATGCCAAAGGATCCCCTCGGTACGATCAGAAAAGTATCTGATCTAGGATTTACCCAAATAGAAGGGTATGAAGGAGATCTTGGTCTATTTTGGGGAATGCCCCATGGTGATTTCGGATCAATTCTGGACGATTTAGGCCTTGAGATGATCTCCAGTCACTGTCAAATTTTTGATGATTTTGAGAAAAAGGCGGAGCAAGCTGCATCAATAGGTATGAAATACCTGATTTGTCCCTGGATTGGTCCTCAGAAAAGTAGGGATGCCTGGAAGAAGGTTACAGATCAATTTAATGAATGTGGCCGCATTTGTAAAAAAAATGGGATCAGATTTGCATATCACAATCACGAATATACCTTTAAATCATTCTCTGGAATGATCCCCCAGGAATTTCTTATGGAAAACACAGATCCGGATCTCGTGGATCATCAAATGGATATTTATTGGGTAGTTACAGGGGGAGCTGATCCCCTAGATTTTCTCAAAAGGTATCCCAATAGATTCACGCTATGTCATGTAAAAGATCGGATAAAAAATGCTCCGGAAGAAGAAATGGATGCAAGTTGTGACCTTGGGACCGGGTCAATCGATTTTCCATCAATCTTAAATGTCGCAGCGCAGAATGGAATGAAGTATTATATCTTAGAGCAAGAGCGTTATGACAATTCTACACCTCTGCAAAGTGCTGCTGCAGGAGCCCGGTATTTAAAAAATATTGTTTTTTCATAACATGATTTAAAAGATTAATTTTTGTAAATAATGTAGAATTATGGAGTTAAGAAAAGTACTGACTTTCACAATCATGCTCATATTTATAGCATGTGGGACTACGTCGCGCGTTGCCACATGGAGTCCGGTAGGAGAATACGACGTGACAATTACGGATACCCCGATTGGTGATATCGAAAGCGATTTGGTCATTTCTCAAACTGGTGATGCCTATATGGTGAAGATGATGAGTGCCCAGGGAACTAATACCTTTGAAAATGTACAAATCGTCGACAAAAAATTGACCGGACACTTTTACTACGATGGAATACCCGTCAACGTAGAAACAACTTTTGAGGGAGATAGTGTAAAGGGCATGGTAAAGTCTGAGCACGGAAATTTCCCAATAACCGGGATGAAAAAGAAATAGTTAAGACTTCATTTACTCTGTCAGGATTCCTCAGCCGGATAAATCACCTTCCTATCAAATGAGTAAGGAGGTTTTTTGCTCATGTTGAGCCTGCAAAATATTTTCTTTTTTTTCGGACTCGTATCGGCAATAATGAATCCACCTGCAACTAAATAACTGGGGTTCACACATTCACTTTTGCATTTTCAAAAAACTCTGTGATCTTGAAATCCTATTCAGGAGATTTGTATTCTTTTGTCATCGCCCATTGATCAAATTCGAAGCCATCCTCCCGCATCGAAAAAGAAATGGTCTGGATTCCTTTTTTTACAATATCGAGATAAATTAGTTTTTCGACTCCACAGTGCACCTCTGCAGTGCGCTGCTTACTTGCCCAGGTCCATTTATTCTTTCCCTCGCACCATTGCATTCGGCGACCGCTCTCAGGCCAGGTTCCATTTAGACCAACGTGGATTCCATTGTCTTCAGAGCCCGTTGAAAAAGCCCGCACCCAAACATAATAGCGGCCCGGACTATTAAACTGAACCTGATAATGGACCACGGCCAGTTTTCCCGGCTCATTGGAAAAATTCTCTCCTCTCAAAAGTTTTTCATCGTGGTTTTTGCGCGTGTCCGGCAAGACCTCTAGATACTTTCGACCACCTGCACTCCTCGCATGAGTAGAATCGGCATCGGGTGTAACTCTATTATCATAGGACTCGGTAATAACATACCATTTTCGAATCTCATCCAGCTCTTGACTATCAAAGTCTTCAGCCTCTACCACGACGATGCCATTTCTCTCCTCAGGGAGGACTTGTTCTCCATCGCATTTAGAAATCTGGGTGCTGATATAGATGGCACAAAACAAGTAGATTAATTTCATGTCGTCATGTATATTATTCTTCTGGTTTATTCACGAGATTCCGAAGTAATGGATCAAAGAATGAGGCAGCTAATAAAGAAATGAAAATTTGGCGATTTGAGAGAGCCGTCAACTCAAATTAACGAGTCAACACGTAAAAAAATACATAATTGTGCCTCAATTTTGACTATACTTTCTATCTGAAATCCATCCTCTTGAATAATACCTTTAGCTTATATTCATCAAGCCACAAAGTAATCAATAATTAATGTGATAAAGTACAAATCTCCAAAGACTCAGATTGGTGCAACAATTTCCAATCAAGAACAAACAGGTTATTTTTGCTGAAGAAATAAAGAGAACGGCTTTTGCCAATTTTTCTAACTTTAGGTCACTCAATACAGTGGTCAAAAAAATTTACCTAATGAAAAAGATTCTCGTAGCTATTCTTACCCTTGGCATCGTTGTTTCCGCCCCAGCACAAAGGAAAAAACAAAAAGAACAGGATAAGGATAAGGAGATAAAGAAGGAGAAGACTATTCTTGAAAAGACAAGTTTCTCGGGATTAAAGTTCAGGAGCCTGGGACCTGCGATTACTTCCGGTCGAATTTCAGACTTTGCCATGCACCCCGACAATCCGAAGATCTACTATGTGGCCACCTCTTCAGGCGGTGTCTGGAAAACCGTGAACGCCGGCACTACTTACAAACCGATTTTTGATGGTCAGGGTAGTTATTCTATAGGTTGCGCAACGATCGATCCAACTAATCCCAGTGTGATCTGGATAGGGAGCGGAGAAAATAATAACCAGCGCAGTGTAGCCTATGGAGATGGTGTTTATAAATCGGTGGATGGTGGAAGCAGTTGGACCAATATGGGATTAAAGGACTCCGAGCATATTGGTTCTGTTGTGGTACATCCCGAGGATGGCAATACGGTATATGTTGCAGCTATCGGCCCACTCTGGAATAGTGGTGGTGACCGAGGTGTTTACAAAACTATCGATGGGGGCCAAACCTGGGAAAGGATACTGGAAATAGATAAACATACGGGCGTTAATGAGGTGGTTATGGATCCTCGCAATCCCGATATACTGTATGCCACCGCATATCAACGTCGCCGTCACGTGTTTACATACATTGGCGGTGGTCCGGGATCGGCGATTTACAGAACCACGAACGGGGGTGCTTCCTGGACCAAGTCAAATAAGGGACTGCCGTCAGGAGACCTGGGTCGCATTGGCCTAAGTATTTCTCCAGCTGACCCGGAAATTATTTACGGCATTGTAGAAGCAAGTGATGACAAAGGTGGTCTTTACCGGTCCACGAATCGCGGTGTATCGTGGGAAAAAAGAGGTTCTTACAGCACCAGTGGAAACTATTATCAGGAGATTGTTGCTGACCCAAAAAACCCAGACAAACTCTACGCCATGGACACGTGGATGAAGTATTCCATCGATGGTGGTAAGACATTTAGGAATGTCGGAGAAGACACTAAGCACGTGGATAATCATTGCATGTGGATAGATCCCGGAGACACGGATCATTTTATTGTGGGATGTGATGGAGGTATATATGAAACCTGGGATCACGCCAAAACATGGCATTTCAAAGCGAATTTACCTGTAATCCAATTTTACAAAGTAGCCGTAGACAATGCAGATCCATTTTACAATATCTATGGAGGTACCCAGGACAATTTCAGCCTGGGCGGCCCATCTCGCTCGTTGAGTAGTAACGGTATTGCCAATGACGAATGGTTTATTACTCATGGCGGTGATGGTTTTGAGAGTCAGGTAGATCCGTTTAATCCAGATATCGTTTATTCGCAATCTCAATATGGCGTCCTGGTGAGGTATGACAAAAAGAGCGGTGAAGAACTCGGTATACAACCCAAACCACGAGAGGGAGAGAATGAATTTATTTGGAATTGGGATGCACCCCTGGAGGTTAGTGCTCACAAGGAAGGTCGAATTTATTTTTGTGCTAACAAAGTGTTCAAGTCCGAGGACCGTGGCAATAGCTGGGAGGTAATCAGCGATGACCTTTCCGGACAGATAAACCGGAATAATCTCAAAGTCATGGACCGGGTGTGGAGTATCGATGCGATTGCTAAAAACGGATCGACATCAGAATATGGAGCCATCGTAGCTTTTAGTGAGTCCCCGATAAACGAGAATTTGCTTCTTGCCGGATCTGACGACGGGTTGGTACACCTGACTTCCGACGGTGGAAATAACTGGAATAAAATAAATATTGAGGGCGCGCCAAACCAGAGTTATGTAAATGAAGTCCTGA
The DNA here is from genome assembly GCA_965222645.1 of Saprospiraceae bacterium. Taxonomy (GTDB): domain Bacteria; phylum Bacteroidota; class Bacteroidia; order Chitinophagales; family Saprospiraceae; genus JABDMH01. The sequence goes on from OZ244968.1 coordinate 1,192,135, forward strand.
CATCGCATCATGATGAGAAGGTGATTTATGTAGCATTTAATCATCATAAATTTGGCGATTTCAAACCCTATATTTTTAAAAGTTTAGACAGGGGAAAAACATGGAAAAATATTGGTACCAATTTACCGGAGCGAGGTTCCGTTTATGCCTTGGAAGAAGATCACATCGATGCGGATCTGTTGTTTGCAGGTACTGAATTCGGGGTCTTTTTCAGTAATGATGGAGGTGTGGAGTGGAAACAACTCAAATCGGGATTGCCGACAATTGCAGTAAGAGATATTGCAATTCAAGAGCGTGAAAACGATTTGGTCCTTGGCACCTTTGGTCGTGGATTTTTTGTTCTGGATGACTATAGCGTGCTTAGAGATCTCAAAAGCCGGGATCTTGAAAGTGATGTGCGGCTGCTCGCTGTCAGGGATGCTAAATTCTGGGAATGGTCATATCCTTACGGGTTGCCAGGAAAATCCTTTCAGGGTGATGCATTTTACCAGGGTGAGAACCTGGGCCCGGTGGCGCAGTTCACTTACTTCCTAAAGGACAAGATTGAGTCCCTAAAGGACCAGAGAAAAGAGAAGGAAAAAGAATTACTGAAGGAGAAAAAAGACATTGCCTATCCTTCCTACGAAGACCTGGTAGGTGAAATCAATGAAGAGAAGGCCATGCTTTATTTTGTGATTACCGATGATCAAGGAAACATAGTGAGAAAACTAAGTACCGCACCAAAAGATGGCGTCAACCGCATTTCATGGAATTTGCGGTATTCTCCCAAAGATCCAATTGATTTTGCGAAGAGATCGTTTTACAATCCTTTTGCCGGCGTGGATGAAGGGCACAGTGTTGCTCCCGGGAATTATGACGTGTCAATGTATAAATGGCATAAGGGTCAAATGCAAAAACTGGCTGGTCCGCAGTCTTTTGAGGTTCAGACCCTTGATATCTACACCATACCTCCAGAAAACTTTGATGAAATTGAATCGTTTAAAAAAGATGTTGCAAAATTATATGGTGCAATTCAGGGAGGCGGTCGGGTGATATCGGATATGAACAACGAATTAAAGCACATTCGCAAAGCCGTATTACAAACTGAAGTGGATGAGTTTTCTTTTTTACCCCGGATTGTGGAAGTTGAAGAGGATCTGCGAAACGTTCGCAAAAAATTATATGGGGACAGGGCCGCCTCGCAGTTAGATATAAAAAAGCCAATGTCAATTGCTCGGATGGTGGGTTCCACAATTTATGAATCCAAATATTCGACATCTCAACCTACAGCCACTCATAGAGATCTGTATGATAGAGCTAAAAGTAAATTCAGTTCGGTCGTTGACGAATTAAATCAGATTCTTTCCGACAAATTGGAACCTCTGAGACATGATGTTCAAAATGCTGGAGCACCCTATACACCAAACGCTCTGCCGCAGTTGATCAGGTTTGACTATTAAATATGAATGCTGCACCGATCTTGCCGTTGGAGAACATTGGAAACTTTGCATTCTGGTAAATTGAGATTTCTAACGGTCTTTTGAATTTTTTTCTCGCTAAAAAAATAGCCGGAATAAGGCCTTCATCAAAAGTCCGTTTGAAATCGCTCGGTATAATAGAAGAAAAAGTGCCAGTTCATAAGAAGTGATGCCGAGGTGAACATTACAAGTGCAGAAAAGGCTGTTATTAAACTTACTCTTGAGGAACGCTAAAATGAGCGGGTAAAAGGGACCGGTGGAGATCGCGAGAAGGGTCATGATCCCATTTAATTGCTATTTTCACCTAAATTCGACAGTGAAATATGAAAAGAAAGTTTTGGCTTCTGTGCACGTTGGGATGCCTTTTTGCTGCCTATGTGATCTTTAGTAGCAGGGCTTCTAATCCACCTAATGGCCGAACCAATGCACCCTTCGACGGCTTCTGCACCGATTGCCACAATCCATCGACTGCAATTGACGGGACCGTCTCACTAGGTGGCATACCAGATACAATTACGGGCGGGCAAACCTATGAGGTCACTTTGACTGCTAAGGCAACCCAGGGAGCTCCGGTACGGGCTGGCTATCAACTCGTATCCGTGTTTTCGTCAGATTACACCAATGCGGGCGAGCTCATTGCCACATCCGGGAGTGGATTGAATACCGCAGATGACCGGGTCTACATTGAGCAACGAGGTGCGCGGAGCATAAGCGACAGTTCGGTTTCATGGTCTTTCGAATGGATCGCTCCTGAAACAACCGAGCCTAGCTCGATCACTATGTTTTATGCGGCGAATCTCGTGAACGGCAATGGGTCGACCGGAGGAGACCGGCCCGTTTCAGATTCTTCTGTTTTTATCACACAAGCTGCTGAAATTACACCTTTGGTTATCTCCTCGACCGTGCAAGATGTACTGTGCAATGGTGATTCCTCGGGAGTCATTGAGATAAATGCAGAGCAGGGGAACCCACCGTACAGCATTAGTTGGAACACAGGTGACACATCATCAGTCTTGTCACAACTTCCAGCGGGGAGCTACAGTTATACGCTAACTGATGCTCTGGATCAAGAAATGTCGGAAACGGTAGAGGTAGGTCAACCTGACTCCATAGTCCTTGCAGCCTCCGTCACAGATGCAACAGGACAAGAGGTGCCAGATGGAACCATAATGGTTGAGGTAAATGGAGGCACTCCACCCTATTCGATTGAGTGGAACACAGGTGATACAACCGCACTGGTCGAAAATCTGTTAGCCGGTACTTACAGTGTGACCCTGACTGACGGATCTGGTTGCCAAATTGCGGACTCTGTGATCGTCCTATTTGAGACAACGACAAATGCAGGTGACCATATACTTACTGAAATGATCCGCATAGCTCCCAATCCTATGCAAGAGTATACAGAAATCGTCTATTCTTCCGGGGTCACTGGTTTTATTGAGCTGAGAATAATAAGCGTCGAGGGTAGAGAAGTGGTCAAGGCGGCTCACAGGATATCGAGTGCTGGGATCATTCGGACAGATGTATCAAGATTGCAATCGGGCATCTATTTTTTCTACTTCAAAAACGGGAAAAAAGGATGTGTGATCAGAGCTTTGAAATTATAGTGGCATTTCCTGTCAATATCCTTTAATTGTTTAAGAGCAAAATTGGGGTTTTTTAGGGACGTGTTAGATTTGATAAACTGCAGTGGATTATTTTGACGTAAGCAATGGAGAAGGGCACGTCGAATGCTTTAATCAATAGCGTGGTGGTCACAATAAATAGAAGAACATGAAGAGGAGGAATTTTTTGAAAAATTCAAGCCTATATGGATTGGGGTTTCTAGGTCTGAAATCTTTTTCCAGTTGCCGGCAAGAATCTGTTGGATATGGACCTTTGATCGAAGACCCTGACGGAATTCTAAACTTGCCCAGTGGATTTTCATATAAAGTGATATCCCAAATGGGCGATAAAATGACTGATGGTTTTGTTGTACCGGGGCTTGCGGATGGAATGGCGACTTTTGATAGTGCTTATGGTAAAATTCTCATCATACGGAATCACGAACTATCACCCGGAGACTTGAAACGCGGTCCCTTCGGGCCCGATAAAGAACTATTAGAGAACCTGGCGCCTGAAAAACTGTATGACTATGGGCGTGGTACGCTTCCATGTATGGGAGGAACCACCACCCTCCTTTACAATCCAAAATCCGGCCAGGTAGAATCTCAGTGGTTGAGTCTTGCAGGCACAATCAGAAACTGTGCAGGTGGGCGCACACCATGGAACAGTTGGATCACATGCGAGGAAAATGTTAGCCCGCCGGGGAGCGAGTTAGAAAAATGGCACGGTTATAATTTTGAGGTTCCTGCCACTGCAGCACCCCAGTTGTTTGATCCGGTTCCCCTGGTATCGATGGGAAGATTTAATCACGAGGCTGTCTGTGTTGATCCAGACTCCGGAACCGTTTATCAGACAGAAGACCGGGGTGACGGTCTAATCTATCGCTTTCTACCAAATCAAAAAGGATATCTCACGGCTGGGGGAAAATTGCAAGTTCTGGCTATTAAAGATCAGAAAGGATATGACACCAGAAATTGGGAACCACTTGGGTTTGACAAGATGCCAATCGGCCAAAAGCTAGCTGTCGAGTGGCTCGATATTGACGGCATTGATGCCCCTGATGATGATTTGAGATACCGGGGGTATGAAAAAGGAGCTGCGCGATTTGCCAGAGGAGAGGGAATCTGGTTTGGAGAAGGAGAATTTTATTTTGCTTGCACAAACGGAGGCAGTATGGAACACGGTCAAATATTCAGATATATTCTGTCGCCATATGAGGGGACATCCGAGGAAGGAGACCATCCCGCCACACTGGAAATCTTTATCGAACCCAATGATATCAACCTCGTAGAAAGTTGTGATAACGTTACGATTGCTTCCAATGGTGATCTGATCATCTGCGAGGATAAAGCCACACCAAGAATAGTTGGAGTATCTCCTGATGGAGAGATATACCATCTGGCCAAAAACGTCGGGTATCAATCCGAATTTGCCGGAGCAACGTTCTCACCGGATGGGCAGATCCTATTTGTAAACATTCAGGGTCCTGGTATTACTTTGGCGATCACAGGCCCATGGTCGTGATTCATAAGGCCAGTGTACTTGTCACTTCCCTGTTAATCAGATCCGCGAATAACCCATCTGTAAAGAGACTACTTATTCGTAATCATGCTTTAGATCTCCCTTTGTGATGACGAGGATCAACCGGTTCCGAATCATTAATAATGTCGAAGCCAGTATCTTCGCCCACTAGTGAGCCTACTCCGAAAAGGTTGCCAAATCAAAAATGGCTCTTTTGGGGATATTTTCATTTTCTTCAATCGCCTGATACACAGGCATCAGCCGATCTCAAAAAAGTGAAAATCTCATCCAAAATTGACTCATTTTGTGAAATTGGCACTTTCCGGAGTAACCTCACTAGTGCAAGCACGGTAAGTGAAAATTATATTATCGAATACACTAAACGCAAAATTTGAAGATTTAAACCTGGAGTATGAAAAAAAACATTGTGATTTTTGAAGCAGAAGGTGGATCGGACAAATGGCTCGATGGCCATCGCAGGGATACCATGCCAATTGCCAATGCCCTTAAGGAAAAAGGCTGGAATGCAGATGTGATTTATTTTCGAGATGAATGGAAAGAAGATATTATTAAATATGCCGGCGTGCGATTTGATGCCTACATCAGCAGAATTAATCCCGGCAATTTACCAAATGGAGAAAAGGTATATTTTGAGACATTGAGAAAGCTCTCTGAGATGGGTCTTCTCGGAATGTCACATCCCGATGCCATGTTAAACTACGGTGCCAAAGATGCGCTGGTAAAACTTGCGGAAACAGATCTTGTCCCGGATGACACCTATGCCTACTACGATTTTGAAACTTTTGAAAATATCTTTCCCAGGAGTTTGTCTTACGGTGAGCGAGTTTTGAAGCAGAACCGGGGCTCCACAGGACAAGGCATCTGGCGTGTGCAGATTTCTGACGATATAAAATGCGAACCGGGAACGGCTATCCCGCTCGACACAACTTTAAAATGTACGGAGGCGGTTGACAACCATGTCGAATACAATAAACTGGACGATTTTATCAAGTTCTGTAAGATGTACATTGATGGTGAAAACGGAATGATAGTGGATATGCGTTTTATGCCCAGAATTAAAGAGGGTGAAATCCGAATCCTCATGGTCGGAAACAAACCCATTTTCGTTGTACACAAGAAGCCTGCCCAGGGAGCTGATGCTTTTTCAGCCACTTTATTTTCTGGGGCAAAATACACTTATGATGAACCGCGGAAGTGGTCGAAATTGACCAGTCAGTTTGATCGATGGCTTCCCCTGATAATCGAAAAATTGGGCGGTTTTGACATCCCGTTGATCTGGACCGCAGATTTTATGTTGGATTGGGATGCAGACGGCAATGACCGCTATGTGTTAGGTGAAATAAATTGCTCCTGCGTTGGTTTTACCAGTCATCTGGACCGAGGTATTCAGGACATTGTTGCTGAAGAAGTGATCAGCCGTGTACAAATAAGAAAGCGTGACTAAGGAGGTGATATGGGAAAGGGGAAGATGGTATTACAGATGAAGGCACATCATATAAATCACGGGCAATCAGGTATCAGATGATGACCCCGAACAGCTTGACCCACGTTCACTTTTCATGCCGGATTCCACTATTGTCCTCCAAAAAGATAGCTGACTAATCTGAACAATGCATAAACCCCCAGGACAATCACAATCGTGAGTACGATGGTATTCATCCCTTGAGAATCAATCGGAAGCCATCTCGGTAATAGACTTATAACTCTGAGAAAGGCGATAAATAATATCACCACTAAGGCCACCAAGGGTATTTTACGTGTGTTAGGTGTGGTCATTTAATCTCACAGTATAAAGGTAGTAGTACAATGAGCTTGCCAACTTTGATATTACGTTATTTGAGTTTGATTGGTTTTTCTTCTTCAGCAGTCATACTATAGGGTAACTTCCAGATATTCCCCTCCAAATCACCGAAGTAGATCCGGGAAGCGCTAAAAACATCGGGGTTACCGTCCGCCCAAAAAAACAGAAATGGCTCTCTTCCATTGACCACGCTTCTCACATAAGAATGATTTTGTTTGCTGCCAACTGTCAGCTGTTTGTCCTTCTTCCACCTCCTCATACGACGATTAGAACTCCATATGGCCAGCTCTCCTCCGGTGCCCCATTTTTGAGGGCCATCAGTGGTCGGTGCGAGAAGATACCATCGCTTCCCTTGCCTGATCAAAGAACCCATATCGTAATTGTGGTCTGATGTGCAAATTACCGAGGTTACCCATTTTCTCTTCCGGGACCATCTTGTGATGCGCCACTCCCTGGGGTCATTTGACGGACCAGGTTCATGGCCTCCACTTGTCACATAAAGACAGATTGGACTGCCCTTGTCATCATGGCACAAATCTTTGAGGTAGACATTTTTATGTTGAGCTGCATAATCAATTACTCGTGCAGATACATCGACATCTGAAAGTGGCAACATTGCAGGAGTCCCATCAATATCAGTCCAGGTACTTCCAAAATCAGTTGATTCCAGGTAATACAGATCCGTACGTTGGTCTACTCCCCCGTTGGGATGTCGATTAAAAAAAGTAGAAACCTTATTACCAGCACTTCGACTTACTTGATAGTGACCACTTTTGCTCTTACCCTCTTCCCTTATACCCGACAATTTCTTGTCCTTAGTCCACGTAATGCCATCCAAACTTGTGCGATAATAAAGCTCGCGCACCCCTGTGTACTTGGTAAACAGATATACGAATTTCTGATCCTCAATAATCCAGGGTTGCGGATAGGTCATTTCGCCTTCCTCGATCTTTTCAAATCCATTTATACTATAAGGCTCTCTGCTTTTAAAAATAAACCCCGGTCTGCTTCTTCCCCGGCCGCTCACAAAAACCCACAAGAAACCTAGCTCATCGATTGCAAGACTGGGATTGTCATGAGGATCATCTACCCCTCCTTTGTCATGTACTACTACGGGCTTCCCCACTACCTGCTTCTGATGATCGTAATAACCTATCATACAGAGGAGATGTCTGGAATCTCTGTCTTTTGTACCTCCAAAAACAAAAAAGGTTTTGTTGACCTTTGGAGCATAAATCGCCAGGGGAATATGTTTTGCAGTATAGGTCCCGAGACCTCCACTATATTTATCCCCGTGCTCAAACTTTTGATTGAGTTCAAACCAGATACCTCTGTAGCCATTGATCTTTGTGCCGCTAAGATCAGCACTGACCTGGGACTGTATCGCAAGACAGTAAAAAAAGATAAGGCTCAGTGATAGAAGTAAATTTTTCAATATCCCACTTTCTTCAAGCCAAGCTAAGAAAAAACACTAATAAATTATTCCCGATCTTATGGAGATATGTTTGTGATTAGTCATCAGCTTTTTCCAAACTTAGGGAGGTCAGGAAAAACAAAAGTCCGACCGGAAACAGAAGTGAACAAATAGTAATAATATGGTGGTAATTTGGTAAAAAACCCTTTTGAGCCCACACCAGTAATCCCTGCCCAAAAAGCAATATTTCTGTAGATAAGAAAGCCAGAGTGATCATTACGATTCCCACTTTTGCGAAAACTGTAATCCTGTTGAGCAATTGAAGGATCATTGCAAGGGCAAATGAGGTCATCAATCCCAGCATTATAAGGTGGATAAATCCGACTACAAAATTTCTAATGGTATAGCTGATTACAGCAAGGTGGGGGATAGCAACCAGTGCTTGTGTGACAATTTTGATGGATAAACAAACAAATGAAAAAACGAGCAAAAAGTGCGTCCATCCCAAGAGATGCTCTTTCAGGCGTAGTCTGACTTTGGCAATGACGTAGAAAAAGGTAATCAGGGCCGCCAGTTGGATAAGTACGCCGATGCTATTTGTCCAGAAAATAAGTTTGTCAGGTGTAGACCAGCTTACGGCCAGGGCAAAAGTCATAATACAAGAAACCACCATAAGGCGATAAAACCAGAAGAACCTTCGAGAAGTGATTTCAATTTTGTGATGCTCCAGATATTTAAAAAATACAGCGAGTGCTCCAAAAATCATCCAGCCATTAAATTGGTAGTGGAGATAAAACTGGATAGACCCGTAATAAAAAGCCGAGCCCCTCAGTCCACTATTCATGATAAATGCCAATGCCCAGGTACCGAGACTAGATACAAACAGAAAAATCAAAGCAGTTTTAAGCATGAGCAGCGGGATGCTTTTAGGCATACCTCTCAGATCCTTAAAGACAAAATAGATAAACACATAACTGCAGAGCAAATGCCATGTCGTAAATACAATCGCAAGAGGGCCATATCCCTGAGCAGGAAAACTCAACATCATCCCCAAAACGCCTATTTGGGAAATCCAAAAAAGGCGGCGGTACTTTTTTCCTGCTATCGGAAAAAAATAGAGAATTAAGATGTACAGTACATTGTATACCCAACCCATCATAGCCACATGAGAATGGCCGTGTTGCAAATATTTATAATTGATCCAGGGAGGTAGATCAATTGCAAATGCTGCTCTCAGTATTACTCCAAATACTGATGCAATAAGAAAGAAGACCAAGGCCACCAGTGTATACCGGCGGAAGTGTAAAACCGACATTATTGACAATGGAATTCTTTTCTAGTCCGCGTTATCGTTATCCAGGAAAAATTCTAAGACATCACGTGCATCACCCACCGATACATTTTGATTAGGCATACGTGTAAGGCATTCTTCAAGTAGTTTTCGAGCCTCGGGATCCTGTTCCAGCATCACTTCCACATTGGTAATCATATTCATGATCCACTCTGGCTTTCTTTTTTTGGTCACTCCTGCAAAGCCAGGTCCCACTACTCTTTGATCGGTCATTTTATGGCACGCAGCACATTTCATATCGTAAATTGCCTTACCTCTTTTCACCATATCCTGGTCCAGTGGATCATTTAGCGTTACATTCTTGATCTCCCCGACACCTTTACCGTCTGATGGCGGTGGAGCTTTGACCTCTTTTTCAGGTTGTGCAGAGGCATTTTGATCAGAAGTGGTTTCATTTCCTCCACAACTTACCAGGATAGCCACCAAAATAATTAAATATATGTTTTTCATTTTCTAACTATTTAGACTCTATTTTTTAAGCTTTTAATTTTAAATTATTTTTCGAGATTCGTTTTGCAGACTCACCGATGGTCTCAGTCGCCACTAAGTCATGAAATTGATCCTTGTACTTCTTTACAGTTTTGTGATAAGGGCATGGATTGGCATCGGAACAGTCGGGCAGGCCCAAAACACAATTACTAAAAATTCCGGGACCGTCGATGCAATCAATGACACTAAGGAGATTGGATTTTTTATCCTCCTCTGTGAGATAAAACCCTCCATTTCTGCCCTTCAATGAAGAGATTAAATTATACCTGGACAACTGTTGGAGAATCTTGGCTAAAAAATGTCTCGGCACATCAAGTTCTGAAGCTAATTCGTCCACACCAAGTTTGCGCTCCTTCGAGGCATATATCGCCAGATGTAACACTGCCCTGATAGCATATTTACACGACTTGCTAAACATACTGTAATCATTAAACCTACTGCTCAAAGTAAGAATTTTGAGACGAACTCAACGGAGAGCTATGCATCCGGGGGCAATAACACACCATCTATCACATGAACAATACCATTTGAAGCCCTCACAGTAGCCAATACTTTGTGACCGTTTACAGTTGTAACACCATCCTTAACTTCCACCATCACCTTGTCACCAGTGGCCTGGCCGATCCCCATGACCCCCTTGATGTTCTTTTCATCATAACTTCCCGGAGCGGCATGAAAGGTAATTATGTTCGCGAGGGTCGCCTTATTCTCCGGCTTCAACAGATCTTCGACTGTCCCCTCCGGTAATTTGTCGAAAGCGGCATTTGTGGGTGCAAAAACCGTCAGAGGTCCTGCATTTACAAGTACGTGCTCCATCTCCGCAGCCTGCACGGCAGCAACTAGAGTCGTGTGATCTTTTGATGACATGGCAACTTTCAAGATATCCATTTGTGATTCGTCATCGACGACAGCAGCCTGTCCTCTCAGACCACCTGTTTCCTCCACTGGAGTACTGCTTTCACTTGAGCCCTGTGGCGTAGATCCTGTACATGAGGCGAAGAGTGCAACCAGGCAACATTGAGCTAAAATCTTAATATTCATAATCTTGTTTTTCTGTGATCTATAAATTCAGTTGCAAAGGTAATTTTTTTTCATAAAAAGACAAAAATATCTTTTTATCTCAAAAGATTTTTTACCTTTGCCGCGATTATAAGATTCGATCAAAATATTGCTTTACTTAACTTTAAAATAGATCAGTAAATGAGAAACTTATTTGGTTATTTATTATTCTGCTCCATGCTCCTTGCCAATTGCAATCAGGGAGTCACTCCTTCTACAGGAGCGTTGGGTGGTGATGCTGCCTCTGCCAGCTATGTAGCGCCTGGCCAGCATGATGAATTTTACGCCTTTCTTTCAGGCGGATTTAGTGGACAAATAAGTGTTTACGGCCTCCCAAGTGGCAGACTTCTAAAGGTTATTCCCGTCTTCTCGCAAGATGCGGAAAAAGGATATGGATACAATGAGGAAACAAAGCCTATGCTCAACACCTCTTACGGTTTTATTCCCTGGGATGATGCACACCATCCGGAATTATCACAGACCGAAGGGGAAACGGACGGACGATGGATTTTTATAAATGGAAATAACACCCCTCGTGTGGCCAGAGTAGACCTCAGCACATTTGAGACTGCCGAGATTATCGAGATTCCAAACAGTGGTGGAAACCACAGTTCTCCCTTTACTACTGAAAACACTGAGTACGTTGTAGCAGGGACTCGTTTTAGTGTGCCCTATCCCCAGAAAGACGTTGCGATAAACAGTTACACTGACAACTTCAAGGGCATGCTCACATTCATAAAGGTTGATCAAGAAGGTCACATGAATATTGCGTTCCAGGTATTGCTGCCTGCCTTTGATTACGATCTTGCCCATTCCGGAAAAGGTAAATCCCATGGATGGACCTTCTTTACAACGTACAATACGGAGAAAAGTCACACTCTGAAAGAAGTGAATGCATCTCAAAATGATAAAGACTTCATAGCTGCTATCAATTGGAAAAAAGCGGAAGAATACCTGGCACAAGGGAAAGGACAGGATGTTGCCGCCTCCCACTATGTAAACCGCTATGATGAGAAATCCCATGTAGCGACATCGACTGAGGTGAAGACGGTAAAGGTTTTAACGCCTCAGGATTGTCCGGGTCTAGTCTATTTTCTACCGACCCCTAAGTCTCCTCATGGTGTAGATGTTGATCCCACAGGTGAGTACATCGTGGGAAGTGGAAAGCTGTCTGCAGACCTTACCGTACACTCCTTTACAAACATACTGAGTGCGATTGAGGAGGAGGCATACGAGACTACTATTGAGGGTATACCTGTCTTGCAGTATGACAAAGTTGTGGGAGGCGTGGTGACTAAGCCAGGGTTGGGTCCTTTGCACACCGAATTTGACAATAATGGAAATGCCTACACTACTTTCTTCATCTCATCTGAAGTTGTAAAATGGAAAGTTGGTACCTGGGAAGTTTTAGACAGAGCTCCAACGTACTATTCTGTAGGCCACTTGATGATACCCGGTGGTGACTCCAAGATACCTCAGGGAAAATATATGGTGGCTTTAAACAAGATCACCAAGGACCGGTATTTGCCTACCGGACCAGAAATGAATCACTCTGCACAACTTTATGATATCACCGGTGACAAGATGAAACTGATCCTGGATTTTCCAACTGTTGGAGAACCCCACTATGGCCAGGGAATCTCTGCAGATCGTATTGTATCGAAGAGTAAGAAGTTTTATCCAATTGAAGAAAATGAGCATCCGTACAGGGCTCTCGGGGAAGGTGAAACGAAAGTAGAGCGATCCGGGAAGACTGTACATGTTTACATGACCTCAATCAGAAGTCATTTTGCCCCTGATAACATAGAGGGTATCAGAGTCGGTGACGATGTCTATGTACACCTTACCAATCTTGAGCAAGATTTTGATGTCCCTCATGGATTGGCCATTCAGGGTGCTAGAAATGCTGAGTTACTCGTGATGCCGGGTCAAACAGAAACGATGTACTGGAAGCCACAGAGAGAAGGTGTTTACGCATTCTATTGCACGGATTTTTGTTCTGCACTTCATCAGGAAATGCAGGGTTATATCCGCGTATCACCTGCTGGTGCAAATACTCCCATAAAATGGAGTTTGGGAGACGAAGAATCACTTTAGCATGACACCATAGAGCAAGCATCTGCCATGATGATGCTTGCTTTTTTTTTCTTTAATTTTTTCTTCACACTAAGAACAGCCTGGATGATCAGATCCTGTTGATCTGGTATAAATATTATTTTAAAGACAATTTCATGAAAAACATGGGACCAAGATTGCTTATCATCCTCGCAGGATTGTGCCTGCTTTCTCTGTTTATATTCCCAATGTGGCGAATTACACTATTAGCGCCTCAATATCCTGACGGAGTCCACATGTTTATTCATGTTAATAAAATCGGAGGTAAGACACCGGGAACACTTCAGAATGTAAACATATTAAACCATTACATCGGTATGAAGCCCATCGTACCCGATGCCATCCCCGAGCTCAAATATTTCCCGATTATTGCTCTTTGTTTCACAGGCCTGGCTTTGTTGGTGGGCCTCATTGACAAAAAGGTACTTTACGCATTTTGGTTAGGCATCTTTATTATCGCACTTGGTCTGGCGGTTTATGACTTTTATCTATGGGAATACAAATATGGCCATGACCTGGATGCCAATGCACCGATGAAGTTTGAGGATGAATCATTTCAGCCTCCTTTGTTTGGTTCAAAAGTATTGCTAAACTTTGTGGCTAAGTCCTTCCCACACGTGGGAGGCTATTTCATTATTCTTTCCTTAATTTTGGCATCTTTGGCCACATACTTGCGTTTTAGGAAAAAAACCTCTTCATGAAATTTGTCAGATTAGTCAATCTGTTTTTAATTGTAACTTTTTCTTTTTCGTGCAAGGTAGCGGTACAAGACATTAACTATAATGTGGACCAATGTCACTACTGCAAAATGATCATTTCCGATCCGCGATTTGGTGCAGAGCTTGTAACGGAGAAGGGCAAAGTTTTTAAGTTTGATGCAATTGAATGCTTAGTGCCAATCGCCCTGGAAAATGGTATCGATAAATACGAACACATGGTAGTAACCGACTACGAGTCACCTGAGGAATTTCTCGATGCCAGAAGCGCCGCCTTTCTAATTAGTGAAAACCATCCGAGCCCCATGGGTGCTAATCTCAGTGCCTTTAAGGATATTAAGAAGCAACTCACAGAGAAAGGAAAATGGTATAGCTGGACGGAGCTGGTCGAGCATTTCAAGCTCAATCAGTATGAGTTTTAGTTGCACAGTTATCAGGTGTACATATATAGTTTTTATCTGGGTGACAGGTACAAACCTTTTCGCCGCAGAACAACTCAGAAACGCTAACCACTCCGATCTGGATATTCAGTCGTTAATCTCGAGTGCAAATCCCCATGACACCATTGTAATCCCGGAAGGTACATACTTGACTGAGTCAATCACGATTACAAAACCCGTTACATTGCTGGGAGTAAACAAGCCTGAGCTCAAATCCAAATCCGGTGATGAATTGTTAGTCGTGATTTCAGACTCCGTGAAAATTATTGGCCTTACTTTCTCAGATGTGACTACAAGCTTTATAAAAGAACGGGCTGCTATCAGAATGGTCAAGGCAGAGCATTTTTTAATTGAAAACAATATAATCGACCAATGCTTTTTTGGCATTTATCTGGAGCATTCCAAATCCGGACGCGTAGCAAATAACATCGTGTCCGGCAGTGCAACAACGGAGGCTGGGTCGGGAAATGCAATACATGCCTGGTATAGCAGTGATCTTGATATCGAGGGAAACGAGCTCAATGGGCATCGTGACGGCATCTATTTTGAGTTTGTCAGTGATAGTAAAATTCTAAGGAATCGCAGTACAGACAATTTGAGATATGGACTGCATTTCATGTTTTCCAATGATGATATTTATACTGCTAATTTCTTCGAAAACAATGGATCCGGTGTGGCGGTTATGTTTTCCAAAAACATCGATATGCTGGAAAACACCTTTTCCAGGAATTGGGGTAGCTCTTCGTATGGATTACTTCTCAAAGAAATTAATGATGCCAAAATTATTGGAAACGATTTTGTTCAGAATACAATTGGTGTTTTTGTCGAGGGATCCAACAGAATTACCTACAGTGGAAATTCATTTATTCGAAACGGCTGGGCCATAAAGTTCTCAGGAGGTTGCTCCGCCAATGAAATTACAAGGAATAATTTCCTGCATAATTCACTCGATTTATTGGTAGGAGCCAAGCTTGCAAATAATCAACTCCATCACAATTATTGGAGTAATTATAACGGTTATGACCTGGATAAAGACAACATGGGCGATGTGCCATACTACCCCGTCAAACTCTTTTCATATGTCTTAGAGCAAGTACCTGAAGCTATTGTCCTGATGCGAAGTTTTTTTGTGGAGATCATAAATTTTTCCGAAAGAGTGAGCCCGGTGTTTACCCCTAAGGAAGTAAAGGATGATTTTCCACTAATGAATAAAAACCACTATGATCCGGTTTACTAGTCTGGAAAAAAGATTTGGCCGGCTTGAGGTACTGCGGGGTATAAACCTGGATCTGGATTTTCAAGGTATTACAGCAGTACTGGGCCCAAACGGGTCGGGTAAAACGACATTGCTAAAGAGCCTATTGGGGATGGTGATACCCAGTGCTGGTGATATATTCTTTAGGAATGCTTCAGTCAAAAATCAACACACATACCGCAGCGATATAGCTCATGTCCCGCAAGTATCGCATTTTCCTGAAAATCTCACTTCGAATCAGTTGCTGCAAATGATCAAAGACATACGTCCTGGTCAGACCCGTGACCAATATCTCATCGATCTATTTGAGCTGCGACCTGAACTGCACAAAAAGATGCGCAATCTTTCGGGTGGCAATCGACAGAAAATAAATCTTATCCTCGGTTTGATGTATGATAAGCCAGTCATTATTCTCGATGAGCCAAGTAATGGCCTGGACCCACTTTCAGTCCTAAATCTAAAATCATTTCTTAAAGCGGAGGAAAGAAAGGGAAAACTGATTCTTTTCACTACACACCTCATTTCTTTTGTCGAAGATGTGGCAAGCAACATCATTTTTCTACTGGATGGTCATATTTACTTTCAAGGCCCGGTCAAAAATCTGCTCAGGCAGGAGGAGGAGAGAAACCTGGAAACAGCCATCGCAAAGATCTTACGAAAAAGCGTCTCAGTCCCGTGACCAAAGTTCTGAAATATACACTTTATGATCTGATCAGAAATCGGTGGTTGCTGATCTACATGAGTTTTTTTCTGATTGTGACCGTGGCACTCATCGGCTTGAGCAATGACTCCGCAAAAGTCTTAATCAGTCTGTCAAATATTACCCTTGTCCTCACGCCACTCGTCGGAATCCTCTTTGGTGTAATGTATTATTATAGCTCAGAGGATTTTATCCGGTTTTTATTGGCCCAGCCACTTTCACGAGGATCCATCATTTCTGGAATTCTTTCAGGAATTTCATTGTCACTCATCATCAGTCTCGCTGTCGGCATCGGATTACCGATGCTTTTTCACGGAATCCTGAGCTCCCCGGATTTAAAAATATTTATTATTGTTCTTGGCATGGCAATGATCCTTTCTATCATCTATGTGCTCCTCGCCTTTGTAATCACACTGAATAGTACGGACCGGATTAGAGGATTCGGCATCGCAATATTTACCTGGCTGTTTTTTTCTGTGATATACGATGGATTATTCCTCCTACTCCTATTAATTTTTAAAGATTATCCACTCGAAAATCTAACCCTGGGTCTCACGATCCTAAATCCAATTGATCTTGCCCGTAATCTCACACTTATTAACCTTGATATCTCTGCTATGATGGGCTACACCGGAGCCGTCCTAAAAGATTTCTTTGGCAGGACTTCTGGCAGCATTGTCATCCTGGTCGCGCTATGCGCATGGTTGGTCATACCCTTTGTCTGGATAAAAAGGACAATGAACAGAAAGGATTTTTAGTCCCTTTGTCCATACGCATTAGATGTCCTTTTGTAGATGCCAGATAAGGACGGTCAGTAGCAAAACTTGTGACGAATATACAATGGAGCAATAATTTGACAATGCTGGGAAGTTAGCCTCCCAAACTGTGGCAATCCAATCAATTCAGACAATGAGATCCAATCACCAAACTTCACCAAATTACACTCAACAATTAAAATCCTTTTGTATATTGCATATGTGTATCTGATCGAAATGGAGATGACCTTTTTTATCAGAACTCAAAATTTTAGGCGGATCTGCTTTAATCTAAAAAATCGCTAATCAGGTGGAAAGTAGATCAGTGAACGCTTAGGCGTGAACTGATCGATTCCACAAGGGTCTAGCGATTCCTTAGATTAGTCGATTGCGAGCTTCACGCCTATTTTTGTAGAGAATGATTTAATAATCGGCTCCCCTCTGAAGCTCATGGAGTCCCAAACCAGATAGACCATGAGCTGATCAAAATAAATCCAAGTCAAAGAAGTATTTGAGCAGGAATTTGTCTGTGTAGAAACCTGCATAGGAAATAAATTCGTGTGTAGAATCAAAATACGAGTACCGGCAAAGGCTGGTACGTATATAACTGGTGCACCGGCTGCGGATTCATAAAGGCCGGTGCATATTTTAAAATTAAAAAAATACCCGCATGAAAAATCGATCTTTTCTTATCTATTTTCTCCCGTTAGCTTTCGTAGTCCCGGCTTGTAGGGAGGACACCCCTCTAATACTGTCAGATCCACAGAAAAATCAGTTACTACCGGAAAATAGACAAGTGACCTTAAAAGAATGCGACCAGATGGGCCGTCTGGCACGGGCAGGTAAAGACCTGGTCTGCTCCTGGCAAAACGGTGTGCGGCGCTTCCTTATAAAATAACTAAATAAATCAAAAAAATGCAAGCCCTAATCTTTCGTCTGAGCTGTCGACATTTATTTATCCCTCTACTGTTTTCTTTTTCTTTATCTCTTCCAGCTATTGATATTTGTCCATACTTCTGTCCGAATGAAAACTTACCCACCGGCACTGAATTAATAAATACGCTGGAAAAGAACCGGGATGCCCTTGATGATGATCCAAGGGGGCTTTTCTTTTTTGACACAATCCCTCCTGGCAAAGGAAAGGGAAAGCGCACTAAAGTGAAAAAACTCTCAGCAAGGATCACCGGAGATGATGTTGATATAGACTGGATTACCATCGAAGAACACGATGTCGATTATTTTGAATTGTATGCTGCCATTGATGCCCAACCGTATAAATCGATCGAAAAAATAAAACCAGATAAAGGAAAAATAAAGGAGAAGGAAGAAAAAGAATACGAGCTCAAAGACAAAGAAAGTAAGAAAAAAAACAAGGAGGCGAAACGGATATACTACCGTCTCCATGAAGTGACCAAAGAAGGAGAAGATCACATACTGGCTGTGGCTATGGCATCATCATCCAGTGGCAGCGGCAACAGCAATGCTCCTGACCAGTTGCTGGACCTCCTTCCACAGACCACCCCAAAATCGCCGGAGGTAGCGGCCATGGAGCGTTTTGATCAATCCCCGGTGTCACACTTTACGGGTATCGCCGATATATCTATACCGATTCACACAATAGCAGTGGGAGCGCTCAAAATTCCTATCGAGCTCAAGTACCACTCGGGTGGAAATAAGGTATCTGATGTAGCTCCCAGGCAAGGCCTGGGCTGGAGTATTACGGGATTGTACAGCTTAAGTGCCGAGATAAGAGGTCAGGCCGACCAGACCAGCAGTACAGGCATGCTCAATAATGACCTGCCCACTTTTACCTTGAGCTGCATCACCCCGGCAGACAAACAGCTGCTGGATGGGCATATCAATTTTGACTATGATATGGAGCGGGATGTATTTACCTATCGTACCCCCCTTCGCACCAATTCCTTTGTGGTGACCCCAGACAGTACTTATTTTTTGGAAGCCGATCGCAGCCTGATCAATTATTCGGGAGGCTTTAATGATTTTACACTACTGGATGATCACGGCAATCAATACTATTATGACATCAAAGAAAATACAGGCGGTAATAATATAAATAATACCAGTGCCTGGCATGTCAGTGAAATTTTAACCAGTGTGTCCGGGGAAAAAGTATCGTACACTTACTATAATTTGGAGACCCTCAGCTACATCACCGATCATACCACAGTGCACACCGTTCATACAGATCTATGCGATAATGTACCGGCTGGAATTAATTCCGGACCTCAACCTCCCACCTATTTGCAAAACACGGTGTATATCAGCCAAAGGCCATTGAAAGAAATCTTTTTTCCCGGTGGAAAGATCCATTTTGTATTGGAGAGCCAGGACAGGCAGGATCTGAGTGGAGCCAAGGCACTGGATAAAATCGATGTCTACAGCTACGATTTCGAAGAAGCCGGTACCAATAAATACAAACTCATCAGAAGCTATGATTTATCCTATGTGTACAAGACGCGCAGTGGCACCAATGGGGGTAAAGTATTATTTCTGGATAAAGTAGAGCAAAAAGATAATGGGGGTGTAGTGATAGGGACCTATAAAATGGATTATAACACGACATCCTTACCAAAAAAAGATTCGTATGCCACAGATGAACAGGGATATTACAACGGAGCTACAAATGCCAATTTAATCCCAGCCTATTCGATACCCTATGCACCTAATTGCAATAGTACCAATTCGACAGCCACCAATTCCAGTCCGGCCAATCGCAATTCGAATGGCACATACATGGACGCCTGGATGCTGGAGCGTATAGATTATCCCACCGGTGGATATACCAAATTTGAATACGAACCCCATAAATATATAGATGGCTCTACAACTACACTGGCAGGAGGTCTTCGGATAAAAAAAATGACCAGCTATTCCGGGAGTGGAGCGCTGTTAAAGTCCTTTCGGTATGGAGCCAGTGAATCCGGTCACGGAACATACCGGGACTATAGCAAGGTCATGATGCGCACTGACCAGATGATCAAAAAAGAAGACAACACGGGAGGTAGTGATTACTACTCCTACAATGTCATGCGTCTGAGCTCTGGAGTAAACACACTAATCAATGCCTTTGAAGGTGTACCAGTCACCTATGGCGAGGTCACGGTATATGAAGATAGCACTGGAGCAGGCAGTATCGGAAAAACCATATACACCTACAAAAATGATGTCAACGATCTGGCTATCACCGGTAATGGATCCACCAACAGGCAAGTGCTGCAAAGCCGGCACTGGGCCCGGGGTCAACTGCTCAGTAGAAAGGTATACGGATCTGATAATAACCTCAAAGAAGAAATCACGAACACGTACACAGCGATTATTCCATCCAATCCGACACCGGCGTTGGGTTATATTTTGGGCAGAAGTCTGGATATGATTACTCTGGGTGTTACCAACGGGTCAGGATGCCTGATTGATGACGATCAGTTTATTCTCAATCCATATTCCTGGTATCCGGGATTGTTAAAACTAAATACAACACGAAGCAGAAAATACGATGATATAACCCCTGGTAAATACGTGGATCGTTTGATCACCCACAGCTATGATCCGGATGACTATCAGCTCACCGAAGAAAAATACACGAATACCGATGGGGATGAGCGCATAAAAAGATACCGGTATGTCACCGGTCTTTCTAATTTATCTGCATCCTACACAGGTGCTGCATTGGCCTTTTTCCACATGCGGGAAAACAATCAACTCAATACCCCTATAGAGATAAATACGCTTAGAAAATCCGGAAGTACCACCAGGTATTTATCGGGACTACTAAGCGAGTACAGTATCAAACTGCTTGACGGCCGTTACTATGTTTTACCTGCAAATATCTACCAGGCACGCATTGATGATCTGAATCAACCCACGAGCTTTACCCAGGTCAATGTAAGCTCGGGAGGTACAATCAGCAGGGATGCCAGCTATGTGCACCGGTTGGATTTTATAGATTACACGACGCACGGTAGAATAGACCGCTGGAAAAGACCGGGGAACAGCATTATTAAATATACCTGGGACACGGATGCCAATAGCACCTACCACCACCGCATGCAAAACAGCATTTTGCACCATGGCAACACAGCGGCACAGATCACGCAATACAAAATAAGCCGGAGCCTGCTGGGCATGGATACTTTAATTATTCCAAATGGTATAAGCACAACCTACAATTACGATAGTTATGGCCGGTTTAAAAGAATACTGGATCATGCCGGAGACATCGATCAGGAAAACGAGTACGTGATATCTTCTGGGGGAAATAGTCGAGTGATTATTCATACACCGAGGTCGTCTATGAGCATTCTGAGTACCGATATCACCGAGGTAATGACCGACATCCACTTTTACGATGGTTTAGGCAGAGCCGAACAGACCATGCAAAAACAAGCGAGCCCGAATGCGAGCACCCATATCGTGCAGGGAGCGGTGACTCGCGATGATTTTGGCCGCACATCCAAAGACTATGTACCCTTTTCAGCAGGTGGCAGTACTACACAAAAGGCCTCACTGCCCCCAAGTGTTCATGGGGACAACAAGCCTTACGGCGAGGTGAAGACGTATGATGATAGCCCCCTCCAGAAACCCAAAGAAATCCTTGGTCCGGGCAGTACTTGGCACAGCCAAAATAAGTTTGTGGAAAATACATATGAGGTGGCACCGGGCAGTACGATAAGAAAATATGTAAATGGAATAAGTGGAGCATCGGTCAGCGGCACATATGGAACCAATGAATTGTACATGCGCAAGACGATCAGCGAGCAGGGCAATGTCACGATAGCTTATCTGGACAATGATGGCAAGATCGTACAGCGATCTGAGCAAGACTCTACGGGCACCTACCGGCACACTGCCTTTATCTATAATAATCACGATCGAGTGCGGTTTGTCATACAACCCCAGAGTTTTGAGACCTCGCAGAGCTTTACCATAGACGATGGCTATTTTAAGGATGGCGTATTTGAATTTGTATACGACAGCCTGGGCAGGGAAATATCGAGGCACACGCCTGGAGGAGGCCGGAGTTTTACAGTACACGACCGGTTGGATAGAACAGTGCTTACCCAGACGGCATTACAAAAAGCAAATAACAAATGGAGCTATATCCGGTATGATGCCTTTGGCAGAGTGGCCCACACCGGAGAACTAACCTCCTCATTGAGTCAAAGTGTACTGGCTGATAAGTTTAAGGCCATCAATCAATGCTATGAGCAATGGGTGGCAGGAAGCTGGACTACGGTGAGTTTTCCTTCAGAGCTCAACAGTGCCAGTAAAAAAATAAAGGTGGAAAACATCTATGACAGCTACACGGCATGGAATAGCCTGGCCTCTTTTGACTCTGACCATGCCTATCACAATGCCATCAGCGATGCCACTGGATTGCTCACGGGGAGTTTTAGCTACAACTCGGATGATGCCAACGAGTCGTACTTTGACGTAGTATACTATGATTACAAACTCAGGGAGATACAACGCATCAGGAGCCATCATCTGGCCGCCAGTCCTGCCAGCCCACAGAAGATCATCACGAGTCTGGAGTACAATCATGCCGGGGATATTCTGCGTACGAAGACGACCTGGCAGTTTGAGGATCGAGACGACATCACCCACATAGACAGTACGATCTATGATCACCGGAGTAGACCGGTGAGTTATGCCAGTGGAGTAGATGTAGCCGCGGAGGTGATCTGCACTTCGGCTTATGATGTCACGGGAAGATTAAACCAGAAGGTATACCAGCCTGGAGGCAGCTATACCAAGGGAGGCACCAATGATTATATCTTCCGGCCACCGAGTCCCACAGAGACAAACACAGCCGATACCGCCCGGGTGGCAATCATCCTGGATGCGGGCACCACGATCGATGTAAACAGCATCAATACTTATATGGCCGTGATAGACACTAGCAGTGATCCGGGTACTACAATCAATGCCTTACAGACGATCCAGTATTCGTACAATATCCGGGACTGGCTCACGGGGATCAACCTCAATGCCGAGGGCAATCCGGTGCCCAATGTGAGTGAGGGCGATCTGTTTAGCATGAAGATGAATTACGCATCAGCAGGCCGGTATGACGGTACGATGGGCAGCCAGGCCTGGGCCCATCACAACGCGGATCTGCAGCAGCGATCCTACACTTTTAGCTACGATGCAGCCAGCCGGATCAAGGGAGCGACATACAGTGGAGTCAATGGCGAGAACTATAGTGTGAGTGATCTGCGTTATGATAAAAACGGCAACATTAAGCGGCTAAAGCGGATGGGAAAGAAAGGAAGCGGGTTTGCGCAGATAGATGATCTGAGTTACACCTACTCGGGCAATCACCTGATGCGTGTAGAAGATGCGGTGAGTGGAGACAATGAGGTAGACTTTGTAAACCGCAACAGCGGCAGCGATGACTATGCCTACTACGCAGATGGCTGCCTGCAAAAGGACCTGAATGAAAACATAAGCAATATCGACTACGACACGTACCTGAATAAGCCGGTGCTGGTCACCCTGAGCACAGGAGAAACGGTAAAATACATCTATGATGGCACGGGTACAATGATTAGAAGAGAGTTAAGCGATGGCACATCCTGGGATTATCTGGGCGGTATGATTCTTAAAGACGGCAATCCGTACCAGATTGCGATGGCAGAGGGCCGGATTGTGTATGAAGACACCGTCCCTCGCCATGAGTATGAGTATCGCGACCAGGTGGGCAATCTGCGGGTGTCTTTTACGGAGCGGAACGGAAAATTGCAGCAGACATTTGCAGCGGGATACAGCCCATTTGGTGTACAGATTCATCCGGAGGTAAATACTCCTGCGCCTTGCAAGTTTACCTTTCAGGGACATGAAGACATAGGAGAATATGGCTTGCGGATGTTTGGGATGGGGGCCAGGTGCTATAATCAGACGATTGGGAGGTTTATTGCTGTGGATCCAATGGTGGATGCTCCGAAGCAGGTAGCAATGTCACCATATTCTGCTATGGCCAACAATCCAATTCGCTATATTGATCCTACTGGAATGATTTGGGAGGATCCCAAACAAGCAGAAAGATTGAAAACATCGATCAATAATAGGATGGCAAGCATTGAGAAAAATAGTGCAAGAATCCAGGCTAAGATTGACGAGGGAGGTCTAAGTGATAAAAAGTTAGCAAGACTTGAGGGGCGACTTTCTGAAAATAGTCAAAAGACGGAATTATTAAATCAATCACTAGCCGACGTAGAAGCAATTGGAAATGCAGCCGAAACCTTCAGACTTGGAAGCCCAAGGAGTAGTGATGGCACTCATGGAGTTGTTAAGGGAAGCGATGGTGTGATTACAATAGAAGGAAGTAATACAGGACTACATATACACGAAATGCGCCACCTCGGCCAATCTATTGAGGCGGGCGGTGTTAAATTTAACAAAGATGGGCGGTTACTAAATGCAGCGACAACACTTTCACAAGCAAGGCAATTTGAAGTCGAAGCATATCAGGTTCAATATTCTTATGATGGATCTTATCCAGCTGGAGCAAGCTCATTAAGTGACATAAATGAAAAATCGTTAATGAGAATAAGACTCAGTAATGGTGCAGCTGTTTACAAAAATCTTGCAAATCCTAAAAAGAAACAGAAATGAAAATATTAATATTGATATCAATTCTACTGTTTCTTGGTTGTTCTTCAACTAAAAACATTAGACCACAAAATGAAGATTTAGTTGGAACCTATAAGTTGGAAAGTGATTTAAAATTCCAAGCCTTGTCTGATGATAGAAATTATTCAAGTTTAGTGCTTAATAGCGATGGAACATATAATTTAAATAAAGCCGCAGTAACATTTACCCCAGTCATAGAACAATGTGATTATGCATCAAAGGGAAAATGGTCTATTGTAGCAAACAATGTTATTGAAATAACGAGTGAAAATTACTTTGTAGAGCAAGAGGGATTTGAATATGACATGAAAAATGAGAACAAACTTTCTCAGGACAGTTTGTATATCCAAGTGAATTTTCCCACTGATTTTCAGCCGGTAAAATTAGGCTTTACGTTTAACCACAATAACAGCAAGTCAATTACAACAGATGAAACGTATATAGTATTGCCTAAATCCCAATACCTATGGAATAGAAGAACTGGTACAAATCACATCAGTTTTAACCTTAATGCAGAGGTGTCAGGAACAACAATCTATAAAAGCAGAATCTTGTTTAAGATTTTTGAAGAGTATATAGATACTGAGAAATACAACTATCTATCTATTACTTTACCCAATTTTGATAGATGTTTCTTTGAATTTGAGCCGTACTATCAGGATTTGATTTTAATAAAAGGAAGAAATCAATTATTATGGCAAGGTGATATTTGGAGGAAATAATAGCTTACTTCAAGAAAGTCTGCATTTTGTTTTTAGCCAAAAAGGCATCCAAGAAAGTAAAAACACAAGCCTTGTCAGTCTCATCCAACTCGTTAATCTCTTGAAAGCGCTTAAGCATGGCGGGATCTTTGAGCAGTTGTGCTTCTTTAGCCTCACCTAATAAATAACCAACTGTAGTTCCAAGTTCTTCGGCTAATCGTTTTACCACATCAATAGATGGCTTCATCTCGTCGCGTTCATATCTGCCAATGACAGTATGAACGCTACCGATTTTAGCAGCTAAGTCTTTTTGTGATAAGCCTTTGGCTTCACGTGCTTCCCTGAGTTTTTTGCCAAACGACAACATGGCTTAATGACTTATAAGGTTAATAAATACCTTGATTTTATTAAACTACACAAAGGTAAGCGTCCTGCAATCTACGTATAATAATAACTGGCACTGGATTAAGTTTCAAGCAATGGTTTGCTTGAATGTTTGTTTGTTTTTCTCAATGGGTAATAGTTGATGTAGCTTATTGATGTCATGCCCATCAATGTGATTGAATGCATAAATGAGCCACCGGAAAGGGTCAATACCATTGAGTTTGCAAGTTGCGATCAGACTATAGGCGATGGTTGCTATGCGAGCACCATCATGTGAGCCACAAAAGAGATAATTTTTTCGGCCCAATGCCAAGGGACGTATTTGATTTTCGATCAAATTATTATCAGGTTGTAAATTGCCATCTTTGGTGTATTCGATTAGACCATCCCATCTTTTGAGCATATAGTTAATTGCTTGCTGTAGGGGATTAGTGGGTAGATTGGGTTGGATATTATCTTCCAACCACTTCTTGATGTCATTGAGCACAGGGATTGAATCACTTTGTCTTCGTTGGCGTATTTGCTCGGGATCCAGGTTGTCTTCTTTACATTTTCTTTCAATGTCATAGAGCTGACTGATTAGTCCCAACATAGAGTCTGCTTTTTTTCTATTGTAATCTCTTGCTTCAAAAAAATTACGTCGGCTATGGACCATGCAATGCATGAGGGTAACATCTGCTTGTTTTCCTTTCGTTTCATAGGAAACATTACCATCTACCTGCAGATGACCACTAAAATCTTTCAGGCCTCCTAAAATATTTACCTTTTCTTTAGTTTTTATATAATCAAATACGACCAATTTTTCTTTGGGAGCTAGTTTAATCAGCACGCATCCTTTTAGCGCACTTCCTGGTTTATCTCTGGTGAGTACTGGAATGGACGATTCATCGGCCTGTAAGTAATTTGATTTGAAGAGCCATGGTTTTAAGCAGTTCATAGAGTAATTTTAGTTTTGCGGCTCCTTTTATTACTCTGCTGTTCAGCGTAGATCTTGAAAATGACAGCCCAAACATCCCTATACCGTTTGCGTAGTTTTGCACTTTTTATGTGTACCCCTTCCAGCATCATCATTAACGTCGGAATTTCTATTTCTTTCGACGATTCCTTTTTCTTTCCAACTCGGCAACTCAAATGTCCCGGACGATAATTTCTTATAGTAGATCACAAAACCTGTACGGTCCCATATCAATACCTTTATTAACGTACGACGCTTATTTACAAATAGGTAGGCATCTCCCTGCAATGGATCTACTCCCATCTCATTGATCACCAAACCCGCTAACCCCGCAAAGCTCTTTCTCATATCTGTGGGATGGCGATACATGTAATACCGATGGGTGGTGGATAACCCTATCATTTCTGCTCGATAAGCTTAAGTAAATAATCTGGGGGCACCAGTTGCGAAAAACGTATCGTTATATCTTGATTTATGCTGATCTCAACACTGCAAGGCAGATCCCTTATTTTATTTGTTTTTACTCGCACAAACGAGCCGTTACTCATCACTTCATTCTGATATCTCCTCAACCAATATTGATAGCTCGATAGCTTCAGATTGGTCAATTCACAAAAGTCTTCCTTGCTTATCTGACCCTCCAACACACCTTTTATTAATGGGAATACATCTTCTTTCTTCTGTCTGGCCATCTTTGCACTTTTCCACAAAGATTAACAATGATATCCAGGCAGACAATACGCTCATCACTAGACGTTTACTTTTTAGCTGCCGTGAAAATCTGATTGAAAATGGATCAGCAAACTTCCTCCTACTAGATCATAACTTAAGAAAGACACTGAACGATTACTGTTCAAAGCTTGTACCAAACAGTGACGAAATAATTATCTTGGAAATATATAAGAGAGATCCAAGAAGAGTCTACAAAATCGAGAAAGTGCCCTATCTTTACATGATTCCTGATCGGAATTATCTTGTAAGCATGAAGGGTCCTTGTCCAATCTTTCTTCACCTTAGCGAATCGCAGGAGATTGATTTTGGATTCGACACAACTTTTGTTTCTCAAACAATCAGAAGTACTTACAGAAGATTTCATGAAGTTAACGAATATGAAATCACGGTATCTTCACACGATTTCGGGTGGCACTATGTAGTTGACAACCCACCGCTGATTTTCAACATGATGGATAGTATTATCAAATATTCGAATGTCGACGAACAATACGATAAATTAGATGATTTTCTTTATAATTATTAAGGTTTTTTGAAAAGATAAACTGATTAGAAATACAGACATTAATTGATGGGAATTTACCAAAGGGAAATGGAAGTTTGGGAAAGGGGAAACAGATGGAACAGGGTGTCACAGACTTAATTTTTCAAAAAACGAAGAAAGCCCTTTTCATTTCCTGAAACAAATTCCAAAAAATACATCCCGGATTGCAGCCCGGAAATATCAAAGAGACTTGTTGCGGTATGGCTCTTTTTTTGAGAAATGATCCGTCCTTCTAAATCAAATATGGAAACAACCCCCCGGGTTTTAAGCTGTACCATCAAATACTCCGAAGCGGGATTAGGATACACTTTCAGATCATCTGGGATAGTGTTTCTTGTCAGAGTTGCTTGATCTTCTTCAACTATGAGATTATCCATACAAAAATAAGCAGGAGTGTTCATACCGAAAGCACCCACATCACTGGATGACAATTTGAAAAACAGGCTGTCGACCCGGCCCAAAATGGATAGATCTACAGTAGTCCAGTCTTTCACTATATAATCTGAGGACTCATCATCAGATCTGAAATCAGCCAGATAGAAGGAGACAGAATCGGATTTTAAAATCCCGTCTTTGAAGCCAAAAATGGTAAGTAAAAAATAGTCTGGATCTGATCCATCAATTCCGCCAAATTTCTTGGAAAATGCATCGCCGTTCAACATACTCAAAAAAGGGTATGTCGCATTGCAAAAACTTGCACTACTCACTAGAAAACCTGAATCAATATCTATTGCCACTCGATCAAATGCATATGAGACGGTGTAATTCTGGGATTCATTTGCACCAGAACCGGCAATACAAGCGTACTGATTTGTAAAGCCGGGAGTCACTGTATCCACTTTCGAGGATATCGCCCATCCCGTCCAGGCATCTAATGCAGGGTCAAAATCATTGCGCAAGAACACAGGGGATAAATAAAACCCGTCTGCTTCATCACGACCATTATTAAACGTATCCTGCGCGATATCGATACTTTCAAAATCGATTACCTGCTGTGCTAATAAAGTCACCAGCACACCACTCAGTAAAACCGTAAAAAATATTCTCATTTTAATCATTTTGTCCGAACCGTATTTTCACACCTGCTTGAATATTTCTTCCTGGCATGGGACGGTTTTCGATAATTAAATAATCTGTATTCCAAACGTTATTGAGTCGGAAATAAAACAGTAGTTCATTTCCCCAGAATCGAGACAAGAATGAAAATCGTACAAGTCCAAGTCGATAGCCTTCGAGATTTTCATTTATGCCACGAAAAGATCCCGTCAATCTGTAATCATATTGGGTCTCAAGACTTTTAAATTTTATTGCGATGAGGGCAGACGCTAAGCTTTTAGGAATATAAAATAGTTGCTGGCCCCTCCTGATTTCCGGCACATCCAGCTTCTGTTGGCTGGTGGAAAGGATATAGGAATACTTTACATCGAGGCGGATTGAAAAATCTGCAGCAATTAAATATCTTAGCTGGGCATTCCACTCTATTCCACGGCTCCAGACCTTACCCAAATTCTGTGCCGACCAAAAATTATTGGATGGAGATCTACTCCACAAAATCCAATTTTTTATACGACGATTGAATACAGTATTTGTGTTTGCAATTGAAAATGTGGGTCCCCGATGCTTGAAAACAATCCTTATTTCCTCGCTCCAGCCTCCTTCAGGTTTTAGCGTCGGGTTTCCTCCTGGTATCCAGTAGCGATCGTTGAGACTTGGCAACCGGAAATTTCTACTCAACTTGGTGCCTAGAGTCCATTTATCCAAATAATATTCCAGATTGACAAAAGGGAGAACCGGTTGAATAAAAGTACCTGCCCATCCACTACTGATACCGGCTCTCACCTTAAGTTTCTTTCTCGTGATTTCTGCAGTAGCAAAAATTAGATTTTGATATTCACTTTGTGCTTTTTCATAAGCCAGGGTATGGGCCCTGGTAATATTGTGATTTGTACCCAAAATCAAATTTGTCTCCTCTCCCACTTTGAAATCTCCAGTATAACTGCCGATAAATGATGTAAAATGATTTCTACTGCTGAGACGTATCTCGGGATCTCGAAATTTGTTTGTGACATTGAAAAATGCAATACGGTATTTTTCATTTCTTTTTACAGCATTATTCTCATATGACATGACCATTCTGAAAGAATCGTCATCCTGCTTTGCTGTGCTTCTTGATTGAGTCAACAATGGTGGAATTTCACGAACGGAAGATTGATTCCACAAGTGCACATTTATATTTTTGCGTTCTGTCAATTCCAAACGAAAAGATTGCATGATCCCCTTTTGATTTATGGAGGCATTTTTTAATCGCCTGGCAGGGAGTGTAGTGATAGGCATATATGGAAAATTATTTTTCCCCTTGGAGAAAATAAAACGAGTTTGGCCGTGCCATGCTCTTCCGCCATTAGTCATAGATAAGCCATGTCTCTGGTTTGCAAAGGATCCAATCTCGGAAAAGACCTGTAGCTTCCTTTCATTTTCCAACTCCGTAATTAAGTTTATAGTGCCAGAAACAGATCCACTGCCCTGCACGGTACTATTTCCTCCGCGCATTATTTGCATTTTATCAAAAAAAGTAGCTGGCAAGAGTGACAAATCGAGTTGGCCCAACATGGGGCTTTCAACCGGGATGCCATTCCAGGTTAGTTTAGTATGGCTCGCCGTTCCACCTCTCAGAGCCAGGGTAGATAGAGTACCTGGGCCATAGTTCTTGATAAATACGCTCGAGGCACCCTCCATTGCATCAGCTATAGTAAAAGGAGGCAATTGATTAAAATCATCCAAAACAATGGTTTGACTACTCCCACCTTTGATTGCCAGATTTCCCGTACTGTCGAATACTACGATCGAATCCAAAACGTATATAGTGTCTGGCTGCGGAAAAGCCAAATTGTAGATCCCAATGAGAGTTACGACAATCAAGAAACGCATACTCAAATTATAAAGAGTACAAAGGCAGGAAACATACCGTAAACTGGTGGAATAAGGACTTATTTTCCCGACTTCTACTCCGGAAGTAAAGAACCCAAAAATCATTTAGGCAGGTCTTCTGGCTTACTCCCCTTCCGGCACCTTCCCATCTCAAACGAGAGACAGTGGTAATGATTGCCGAAAAGTATAAAGAGCTTACAGCAGCGGAGACTGCTCCGGATTTCCACCGGATTCCCTTTTAAAAACCCAAGTTTGAAACTTAGATTTACCTCAACAGATCGAAGGTAATCAAATTTATTTACCGGAATGCCAGTAAATTTCCCTCTGCCAGATATCTGATAGCCCCATTACATATCGCACTCGACGTTATTCCTCCATTGAATCTCCCGTAGAAATAATAGTTTTATCTTACACAAAGAATGGACCACAAGGGAAACATTGTTATCACTGGAACATCGTCAGGTATCGGAAAAGCCCTGGCCGAAAAATTCACCAGGGAAGGCTATCGTGTCTTTGGCAGCGTGAGGAAATTCCAGGACGCTGAAGACTTGAAAAGGGAATTGGGCTCTCTTTATGTTCCACTGGTCTTTGATGTAATAGATGAAGAAGCGGTTAGGTCAGCAATCACAAAAGTCAAAAACCAATTGACCAATGAAGGCATTGACCTATTGATAAATAATGCTGGAATATCTATACCGGGTGCATGTGCAATGATGAGCACCGATGACTTTAGACAGCAATTTGAAGTAAATCTTTTTGGATTGATTTCGGTCACAAATGCTGTATTACCATTATTAGGGGCAGAACGGAATTATCCATATCCAAGGGGAAAAATCATAAATATTGGTTCGGTATCGGGGCAGTTGTCCTATCCCTTCATGGCTCCCTATTGCGCAAGTAAGGCCGCCCTGGAGGGGTACTCACATTCATTGCGAAGAGAACTCTTGATTTATGGAATCGATGTGATTATTATCGGACCTGGACCAATAAAAACTCCCATTTGGGATAAGGTACCTGAAATCGAGGATGAGTACGGTGAAACGGATTACAAAAAAGCTATGATCAATTTTAAGGATATTATGCTGAAGGAAGGTGCAAACGGAATGGAAGCCGCAAAATGTGCATCCACAATCTATAAAATATTCACGAAAAAGAAACCGAAGACCCGTTACGCAATATTAAAAAACAAGTTGACGGGCTGGACCATTCCAAGGTATCTGATTCCGGACAGGATGATGGATCGGGTGGTCAGGAAAATGCTCAAGCTCTAAGGTTCTTATTCTTCAGTACTCAATTCCACTATTAAGTCTTTAACGCTCTTGAACCCAAAAACGATCCTTAACCAATGCCGTTTATATATCTCATTATTTTTATGAATTGATACCTAATATCGATAATAGCGCTCCCAATATCTTTAATCAATTCTTGGGCTCCTGAGGTCCCGCAAAGTTATGCCGTCCTACTGGCACATTGTCCAAACGCGCATAGATAAAGTCTTAATCGATCGAATCTAAACAAAATCATCCATAGTTTGTTTGTTTAAGTATATTTACATTTCATTAAACATATTGTGGGCAGTTACAACATTGCATTTCTGGAACGAATCTCAGGCATCAAGGCACACACTCTGAGAATATGGGAACAGCGATTCGGCATTCTCAGACCTAGAAGAAACGAGCACAATGTCAGGATATATGACGATGAACACTTGAAGAAGGTCCTCAATATCAAGATATTAATCGATGCTGGATATAAAATAGGTGAGATCAGCAAATTTGGGGATCTTGGCCTGATAGAGCATTCACTGGAGCTGCAGCAAAGTGATGAAACCTGGAAGCAACACGGATTACTTGATGATCTGACTTGTGCGGCTCTTTCCTACAGTACTGATTTGTTTGATGCAGTTTATAGTAAGGCGACTTCCAGACTGGGGCTTTACAAGACCTATCTGAATGTGATACACCCAATGCTAGTCAGGATGGGAATTTTATGGTCGAGTGACCAACTGCTAGCCGCACAAGAACATTTTATAAGCAATTTGATCAGGCAAAAGTTGTATGTAGCCATTGATGGACTTCCCAAAAAAAAATCTAAAAAAGAATCTTGGCTCTTGTTTCTACCCGAGGATGAAGAACATGACATTGGTCTTCTCTTTGCCTCCTTTTTATTACAACTGCATGGTCATGAGGTGATTTATTTAGGCAGCCGTGTTCCACTCCAGAATGTGCAGGAAGTACAGCAAAAAACATCATGTGATCATCATTTGATTTTTTTAGTTAAAAGAAGAAATATTCTTTCTACTCAGGAATTTTTAGAGGCGTGGATGCTTACTTGTCCCGGTGTCAAAAAAACAATATGTGCTGCTGATCAACTATTAGCTGGAGTAGACATTCACTCGCGAATTCAGCATTTTAATGCCCCTGAGCCTTTTCATCATTGGGTAAGTACAAAACTGGGACAAACAGAAAATGAATAAATCGGTAGTCATAATAGGTGCTGGGATAGCAGGAATAAGTGCAGCTGCTCACCTGGGCAGACTAGGATACAGCGTTGATGTCTATGAGAAGAACAGCACACCGGGTGGTCGTGCTCGCGTCTTTAGAGAGCAGGGATATACTTTTGATATGGGACCCAGCTGGTACTGGATGCCAGATGTAATAGATCATTTTTTCTCCCAATTTGACAAATCGATCGAAAACTACATCGACTTAGTCAGGTTGGATCCATCATTCACCATCATTCGCAGTGACTCAGACGTAATGGAAGTCCCAGCTGATTTTGAAAAACTCTGTGCTTTGTTTGAAAAGATGGAATCCGGAGCAGCAAAGAAACTAAGGTCATTCATGAATGCAGCGGAGACAAAGTACAATGTGGGAATGCTTGATATGGCATATAAGCAGGGAGATTCCCTTGTAGAATTTATAAATGTCAAGTCATTAAGGGCCTTCTTTCAACTCGACCTTTTTACAAACTTCCGAAAGTATGTCAAAAAATACTTTAAGGATCCCCGTATAATCCAACTTATGGAATTTCCAATATTATTCCTGGGAGCTCCACCACAAAAAACCCCGGCATTGTATAGCTTGATGAATTATGCCGGATTGAAATTAGGTACCTTTTATCCGAAAGGCGGTTTTAACAAATTAGTTGAGGCTATGAAGTCAGTAGCGGAGCAAGAGGGTGTGAAATTCCATTTTAATTCTACTGTGACCAGGATCAATACAAAGAGTGAACTGGTCAGTAGTATTGAGCTACCAGGCGCCGAGGTTCCAGTAGACCATTTGATTGCTGCAGGAGACTATCACCATATGGAGACTCTCCTCCAGGATGCCACCAAAAAGAATTATCCGGCGGCTTATTGGAACAAAAGGACATTTGCACCCTCTTGCCTTATTTTTTATCTGGGTGTGAAAAAAAAGATTCCAAGACTAGATCATCACAATTTATTTTTTGACAAGGATTTTGACAAACACACGGATGCCATCTATCGCGAAAAGAAGTGGCCTCAGGATCCATTGTTTTACACTTGCTGTCCTTCTAAGACAGACAATACTCTTGCTCCCCCGGGTCATGAAAACCTCTTTGTCCTCATCCCTGTTGCTTCAGGACTCAAGGACGAACCTGAAACCAGAAAATTCTATCTGAACTACATTATCAACCGCCTCGAAAGGTATACAAAAACAGAAATGCGAAAAAACATTCAATTCAGTAGATCCTATTGTATTGATGATTTTATCGAGGACTACAATGCCTGCCAGGGAAATGCCTATGGGCTAGCCAACTCTCTAAATCAGACTGCCATCTTAAAACCAAAAATTAAAAATCGAAAATTAAAAAACATGTATTATGCTGGACAGCTAACAGTCCCGGGACCAGGATTACCTCCCGCAATAATTTCTGGCCAAATAGCTGCTCAATTATTATTCGACAACTCAAAAAAAATCAATGAAAAAGCTATTTGATGATCTTTCAATCAAGTTTAGTGAAATTACCACAAAAAAATACAGCACAAGCTTTTCTTTAGGCATAAGATTCTTACATCCTAAACTCAGAAAACCCATTTACAATATTTATGGTTTTGTAAGATTTGCAGATGAAATTGTGGATTCATTCCACGGCTTTCCCAAGAAGTCTTTATTGAAAAAATTCGAAAACGATACGTTTGAAGCCATTGAAGATCATATAAGCCTGAATCCCATTCTCAATGCATTTCAGGCTACAGTAAACAAATACAATATTGATCACGGCCTAATCAGTACCTTTCTGGAGAGCATGGAAATGGATTTGATGCAAAGTGTTTATGACAGGGAGCAATACGAAAAATATATATTGGGATCTGCAGAAGTTGTGGGGCTGATGTGTCTACAAGTCTTTTTGCACGAGGATCCGGGACAATACGAAGGCCTGAAGCCATTTGCGATGAGGCTTGGGGCTGCATTCCAAAAAGTGAACTTTCTCCGCGATCTCAAGGAAGATCAAGAAAACCTCGGTAGAAGTTATTTCCCCGAACTCAATGTGAGGTCACTAAGAAAGAATGACAAGGTCAGGATCGAGGAGGAGATTGAGGAGGATTTTGAGATTGCCCTTGAAGGCATCAGACGCCTTCCACGATCATCCCGGAGGGGTGTTCATCTGGCCTATCTCTATTATAGAAATCTATTTCGAAAGATTAAGACCACATCGGCCGACCACCTCATGTCAAAGCGAGTTCGAATTTCAAATGCTAGAAAAATATTGATTCTTCTATATAGTTACTTTAGACCACAACTTCACTAGCGAGCCCCTATAAAAATCACGAATATATGGAGACAATATCTTTCAATCTCATTTGTTTTGTTGCGGCTTTCCTTTCGATGGAAGGTCTTGCATGGTTTACACATAAATACATAATGCACGGTCTACTATGGACCCTTCACCGGGATCACCACCAAAAAGAGGGTTACAGTTTTTGGGAAAGAAATGATTTGTTTTTTCTGGTATTTGCCCTTCCTGGCATCCTATGCATCTATTATGGAATTAGTACATTCTCTCCGATTTTTTGGATTGGCCTGGGGATAACCTCATATGGCTTCACTTATTTTCTTGTCCACGATGTTTTCATTCATCAGCGTATAAAGTGGATTCGGCAGATTAATCATCCTTACTTTCGAGCGATAAGAAAGGCGCACAAAGTGCATCACAAGCACCTAGTACGGGAAAATGGCGAGTGCTTTGGAATGCTTTGGGTACCCTTAAAATACTTTCGCGAGGCACGCCAGGTAAAAACCTAAAATGTCTACTTATTTATTTATCAATCTTGCTGCGGTCAGTATTCCCTTTTTGTTTTCCTTCCACAACCGATTGCGATTTCACAAAGAATGGTATCGATTCTTTCCGGCTGTTCTATTGGCAGGTTCACTATTTATCGCATGGGACATTGCATTTACCAGGATGGGCATATGGGGTTTTAATCCGCGATACCTGACTGGTGTTTACCTTTTTGATTTACCGCTTGAGGAAATACTTTTTTTCCTTTGCATCCCCTATGCCTGTATCTTCACATATCACTGTCTTGACCAGCTGGTCAAGGTAAGACCATTGAGAAACCTGTTTCCACATTTTGGTTATGTTTTCTTCACCCTCACCGGTATTGCGGGCATGCTTTTCCTGGAGAAATGGTACACTCTAACCGCCTTTATTGCACTGGGGGTTTTAGGCTTATTTACGTCGAATAAGAGCTGGATGCCAACATTTTTCTTCACATACTTGTTCCTTCTAGCACCCTTCCTCCTTGTCAATGGCATATTGACAGGCACCGGGATTGATCAACCAATTGTCTGGTACAACAACACGGAAAATCTAGACCTGAGAATTGGGACAATACCCATCGAAGATTTCTTCTATTCGATGCTCATGCTTTTGTCTTATACACTGCTCTACGAAAGTTTAAAGAAGAAATCAGACAAGGAGAAGTCGCACTCTATGAAATAGAATGCATTTCAAAATAGTGTAAGACATACTGTTTAGCCCTTGCCAAATGAACTTTCACAGTGTTTTTGGAAATGCTTAATTCAGTAGAAATGTCTGATAAATCTTTGCCTTTAAAATATCTCAGTACAAAGACCTTCTTCTGTTGAGGGCTCAATTCCGTTAAAGCCTGATCAATAACACGGGCATTCTGCTGCGAAAAAAATCCATTTTCCAGATGCCCCTTATTTTGTGCCTGGTAGTTTCTGACAAATTTTTCTGTGAGTTGCTTTCTCCTCGCCACTTTTTTGAGGTAGTTCCAGGTAAAATCACGTGTGATCTTTAAGAGAAGTGGTTTTATTGGTCGATCCGGATCGACCTGATTCTTGATTTGCCACAATCTTATAAAAACATCAGAAACGATCTCTTCAGATACCACGGTTGACTTAGTAAACGCATAGCAATATCCAAACAATGAGCCAGAATACTGCTCATAAAGTCGATTGAAGCTTCCAACATCGGCATGCTTCAAACCAGTCAACAGATTGTCCTCTTGGTAACTCATCTATCCTCGTTCTAGTGTTGAAAAAGGATTTCCCTCATGAAATATAACGAAAAGATTTAAAAAAATAACAGCGTTGGGTAATTCTTTTGCCATCTAATGTTGGATTTTCTCTGTGTTGCATAAGCAACATAAGTGATTGTGCGATGCATGCCAGTCTAACTTTATGAAGGAAAATTTGCTTGAAAAGCTGTTTAATAATGAGTGCACTGAGGAAGAGCTGCGTATCCTCTTGCACTTGATTCGTCGCGATGATACTCCGCCATCGTCCCTCATTATGGATAAACTCTGGGACCAGATGGCTGAACGTGGAGGGGAACACTACTGCGATACCGATGGGACTAGAAAAGTGATTCTGGACAGGATCGTCACAATGGAAAGCAATCACGGGATAAAGAAGGATGACGTAACAAAGGTCAGACGGCGTTGGGTCTTTATCAGGTCTGCCGCTGCAGCACTCGTTGTCCTGGTAGGTGCTTACTTGTGGACATTGCCAGGTCAGGAGCATATTATAACGGCTTATGGAGAGTGGCAAAGCCTTACATTATCCGATGGGTCTAAAGTGCAACTCAATGCCAATTCATCCCTGACCTATGATAAAGAATGGCAGGATGTAAAAAACAGAGAGATTTGGCTGGAAGGGGAGGCTTTTTTTGAAGTGGAAGAGAAATTGTCAAGGCAGAAATTTAAGGTAATTACTGATGACATAGTGGTGGAGGTCTTAGGTACTTCTTTTAATGTAAACACAAATAATGAAAAGACAACGGTCTTCCTGGAGGAAGGCTCTATCAGGCTTTATCTATCCGAGCTGGATTCCAGTCTGATGATGCAAGAGGGAGATCTTATAGTTTACTCAAAAAAAAGTAAGAGAATAATGAGGAATCACAAGGAAAAAGTTGTAAGCCGCACTTCCTGGAAAAATGGGGTTGTGAGATTCCAAAATCAGGCACTTCGTGACGTTCTTCAGAAAATCGAAAATATTTACGGAGTAAATTTCGTAGTGAATCCACCTGAAGTCAATAGTAGGCGCATCAGTTTTCCCTTGCCTATAGATAATCTGGAAAAAGCGATTCTCATTTTAGATAAGACTTTGACGGGTTTACAAATCGAAGAACACGATGGGCAATACCATATAAAATAACTGCACTCCACCAGTCAATAAAAAAAGCAAATGATTCTATTAAAAAAAACAAATTGGCAAATTATGATCCGGATTAAACTATGGAATTTGGTAGTTGTGGTATTATTGGCAGCCACGACGCCCTTTAAAGCAGCTGAAGTTCCAGATGCATTGGTGCCTATGACAAAGGTGCTTGAGGAAATGAGCGAAACTTTCGAAGTCTTTTTCTCTTATGAAACCAAAGTACTCAATGACATTGAAGTAGATTTTGAATTTGTAGCGGGCGAGAGTCTCGAAATGGCGATCGACAGATTGCTGAAGCAGACAAACCTCCGGTACGAATCCATTGACACGAAGTTTGTCATCATTTACAAAGATGATAAAGCGGGCAATCGTACGGCCAAAAAATTGAGAAAAAGAATTATGAAGCTAGGCAAGCTGGAAAAGCGAAGTAATGTGAGCATTCAGCCTAAAAGTCATTCCAATGAAATCAAATTTCAGACTGTAGCTCAGTCCGCATTGGAAATTTTGAAAAGGGTGACCATAAGTGGAACCGTGACAGATGATACAGGAGAACCATTGATCGGAGTAAACGTGGTCGTAAAGGGGACTACAGTCGGTACTGCAACTGATTTTGATGGATCATACTCGCTCGATGCACCGGATGATGCCACAACGTTGGTGTTTTCATACACTGGCTTTAACACAGAGGAAGTTGCTATCGACGGGAGAACTATTATAAATCTGACCATGAGTACAGATGTAAGACAACTCAACGAAGTTGTCGTCACTGCTCTTGGGATCGAAAAAGACCAAAAGACTCTGGGTTATGCTGTGTCACGGATACAACCTGACGAATTAACGGAAAACCGATCCTCCAAATTTATGGACGTCCTGCAAGGAAAAGTGGCCGGTGTAAATGTTACGAGTCTGGGCTCCGGTGCGCAAGGCTCCAGTAAAATAAGAATACGGGGTGTATCCTCATTTGGTGGAAATAACTCTCCACTTATTGTCATCAACGGTGTTCCCATTGACAATACAAATTTTGGTGTAAGACGCAGCAGCAACAGTGCCGGCAGAAATAGACGTTCCGATAGTGGAGATGGACTAAGTAGTATCAACCCCGATGATATCACCTCGATGAATATTTTGAAAGGTGGAGCGGCGTCCGCCCTTTACGGGTCGAGAGCAAAGGACGGCGTCATCATGATTACTACTAAAAATCGATCAGACGGCAATGGATTGCAAGTGGAGTTTAATTCAAATTACACACTCGATGTGCCGCTTGATTATACGGATTACCAGTATGAATATGGACAAGGTGAAGGTGGGGACCGGCCTACATCACCGGGACCTACATCAGGTGTCTGGAGTTTTGGAGAAAAAATAGATCCCAATACTACCCACATTTTATTCGATGGCATCGAGTTGCCGTATGTTGCCCAGCGCAATAAAGTGCGAGATTATTATCGCAATGGATATCAATGGAATAATACGCTCACGATATCTACCGGTGGAGAGACCGGAGGGATGAGTCTATCGCTTTCAGACTTTAACAGTGATGTCATTTTGCCGGGATCTAAATATGACCGGCAGACCATAAACTTCGGATTTACTCAGCGGTCAGGTAAATTTAATATTTCCGGAAATATTAATTATTCCCATGAGGACCGAAAAAATCCGCCCAATATTGCCGAGCAAGATTACAGTCCAGTTGTGATTTATACGTTATCAACCACAATGCCTATGGACGTCCTGCGCGATAATGCTTTTGATGAAAATGGAGATGAAATAAAGTATTCGAGATTTACAAATAGAACCAATCCGTATTTTGCATTATCGAGATTCGAAAATAATCTGCGAGACAGGGTTTATGGCAATCTCACTGCCCGATACAATATTACCGATTGGCTCTTCCTCCAAGGTCGGGTAGGTCAGGATTATTATACAAGAGATGTGGAATACAACCTTCCACACGGATCACAACGTCAGTCCTCTCCCCCACCCGGTTTTCAAAACGGACAATATGTGCGGGATATCAGGAGATTTAGAGAGATTAATGCCGACTTCCTGGTCGGGGCAGAAAGGGAGTTTGGAGATTTCGGACTTGTGGTAAATGCCGGTGGTAACCAAATGTACAGACGCAACGATATTAATACTGAGCTGGGAGAATTGTTTTTTACCCGGGGACTTTACACCATCGGAAACGCAAGTAAAGTCACTCCCAATTATGATCTTGCCGAACGACAGGTAAATTCGCTTTACGGGTCTGCAGAGATTTCTTTCAAACGCTATATTTTTCTCAATGCCACGGTGAGAAACGACTGGTTCTCTACATTATCACCTGAAAACAGAAGTATTCTTTATCCGTCCATCACGGCGAGCTATATTTTTTCAGATGCTTGGTCCAATGTCCCAAGTTGGCTATCGTTTGGTAAAATCCGTGTAGCCTATGCAGAGGTGGGTAGCGACACCGATGTGGCTCCATACGCCGACAATTTGTTCTACAGCATTAATCCGCAATCATTTGACGGGATTCCTGTGGGAGGCATAAATGCGGGAACAGTACCAAATAAGAATCTGAAGCCGATGCGCGTAACTGAAAAGGAGATCGGTGTGGAATTAATTTTGTTTGAAAATGTGAGATTTGAGGCTTCTTATTACGACAAATTGTCGTCAGATCAGATCTTAAGTCGTCAGATTTCGGATGCCTCCGGATTTGGCACAGAGCTGATCAATGCCGGAGAAAGCAGGAATCGTGGTTTTGAGACATTCATAAACTTTTCTCCAATAAAATCGCCATCTTTTGAATGGCAGACAGGAATAAATGCCACCTACAATACATCTGAGGTACTGAGTCTTGGTGAGAGCGTAGGAGATGATGAACAATTTATCCGTGTGGGCAGAGCAGACTTTCACGGGGAGTTGAGGCAAGTTGTAGGAAAACCTATGGCACAACTTTATGGTTGGGGATATGCGCGCGATGCACAGGGTCGGCAGATATTTAATAAAAACACAGGGAGGCCTGTACGGTCAAGTGAGCAACTCGCCTTCGGATCAGCACTGCCCAAATGGTGGGGAGGTTTCACGAATGATTTTAGATACAAGGATTTTAATTTGTCATTCCTAATTGATTTTAAATTGGGTCATAAAATGATTTCAGGAACCCACACTAACGCTTACCGTCACGGCCTTGATAAAGAAACTCTCGAGGGAAGGGAGCAAGGTTTTGTGGTAGGAGACGGTGTCAATGAAGATGGAGAAATAAATACAACACAGACTCCTGTACAGACATTTTATGAGACAATCAGGAGTTTTAGAATGTCTGAACAATCTGTCTTTAATGCGGGTTCTTGGCAGTTAAGACAAATTACCTTGGGATATAATTTGTCCAAGCTTTTTGCAAATAACAGATTGATAAGAGGTGCGCGACTGAGTTTTGTTGCAAACAATGTTGCCGTTCTAAAAAAATGGGTGCCTCACATCCACCCAAATCAAAACGGAATATTGGTGGATACGAGTGAGGGCCTTGAAGCAACGGGATTACCAGTGACACGGAGCATGGGATTTAATTTAAATCTCAAATTCTAACAATCAATTTTTTAACAATTAAAATTGAAAGAACAATGAAAAACAATAATATATATTTATTCCTCGTGGTAATTGCACTTATCACTAGCTCTTCGTGCGACAAGGGATTTGATGAATTAAATACCAATCCTGTTGAATTGACTTCTGTAGATCCCAGTTTCCAACTCAATGATGCTGTAATAAATAGTGCTCCAGTGTACGGAAATCTGACTTATGAAACCACTATTGTGAGACAAATGATCACACCATTTACGGGAGTGGGTACCGGTGCAAATCTAAATCAGGACAATAGATCACAAACACAGAACAATTGGAATGATGCATACCGAAACATCATTAAGGAATTGGTAGACGGAATTGAGAACAACAAGGATATTCCCGAACGCAGCAATATTGTAAATATGATGCGTATCTGGAAAGCACACGCGTATTTGGTTGTGACGGATACATACGGTGATGTACCTTATACCGAAGCGGCAAGGGGATTTTTAGATGGAACATCGTTTCCCGTATATGACACACAGGAAAGTATTTACAATGCCATTCTCAATGAGCTTTCCTCTTCTGTGGCAGCTCTGGATCCAAACAATCGAATTGCCAGTCAGGACATCCTCTATCAGGGAGACATCGATCAGTGGAGAAAACTGGGAAATTCCCTAATGTTAAGAGCAGCCATGCGTCTGGTGAAAGCCGATCTCGGCAAAGCACAGGAATTTGCATCAAAAGCGATTTCGGGTGGTGTGATGGATTCGAATGACGACAATGCTGTGGTAAGACATAATCCGGATTATCGAAATCCCGTAGGAACAAATCTCAATGGAGGTCAAGCACCTTTTTATTATCTCGATAGTGAGTTTGTAAATTATCTGAAAGACAGGAATGATCCACGACTGCCCGTTATTGCAGTCAGATATATTGGAGCTCAGCAGGAGGGAGATCAAACTGAGGAAAATGCCGATCGAAGTTTTGACGCTCAAATAGGAATGCCACAGGGTTTTGATGTCTCAAATATCAATGATCAGGCCGTTGCGGACGGGTTGGCAAGTTTGTATGATTACAGCCAATTAGATCGAAAGAGATTAGGGGGGCCTGAAGCACCAAGTTTCCTGGTAACGTATGCACAAACCTCACTTC
The DNA here is from genome assembly GCA_965222645.1 of Saprospiraceae bacterium. Taxonomy (GTDB): domain Bacteria; phylum Bacteroidota; class Bacteroidia; order Chitinophagales; family Saprospiraceae; genus JABDMH01. Next base: position 1,235,084 of record OZ244968.1, read on the forward strand.
TCAAGGCTGAAGCGATCGTGAGAGGCTGGGCCAGTGGAGATGCTGCAGAAGAGTATGCGACGGCAATACGTGCCAATATGGAGCAATTCAGTGACTGGCCCGGGGATACAGATATAGACCCGGCAGATATAGACGCTTACATCTCTGCCAATCCACTGGAGGCTGGAAAAGAAATTGAGCAAATCAATGGCCAATATTGGATAGCGTCACTTCTCAACGGACCTGAGGCATGGGCAAATTTTCGACGAAGTGATCTCCCCAATGTTGCTCCCAACCCCTACCCTGGAAATGATTTGACCACGGAAGATTTCATCCGGAGATTGACTTATCCCGACGCAGAGTATACTGTAAACAGAACTAATCTCGATGCAGCTGTCGCGCGTCAGGGTCCGGATGTACTGGATACGAGAGTTTGGTGGGATAAATAATAAATCCCACCGGTTATTTGCGGATTTGCGAGATGAGTAATCACTATTTTACTCATCTCTTTTGCTTATTTGAAATACTTTGTAAGAAATTAATTCTTGAAAATGTCAACACAACGTCGCGACTTCTTAAAAAATATCGCCCTAGGAGGCGGCCTCACTTATATACCTAATCGCATATTTAGATCAGATGCTTTGGGTAAAAAGATTTGGGCAGAGGGTCCCAAAATCAAAGATATCGTTGTTACTCCTATTGCGATGGAGGATCCTCCTTTGCTTAATGCAGCTGGATTGCACGCTCCCTATGCACTGAGAATAATTGTCGAAGTAATAACAGATGACGGAATTTCTGGAGTTGCAGAATTTCACGGTGGTGAGAGAAACAGGGAGGCGATGGCAGCAGGAGCAGAAATATTGATTGGAAAAGATCCTTTTCAGCTCAATGATATGAAGCGAACATTGATGGACCACTTTGTCGATTCTGATAGTGCGAAAAGTGAGGAAAACTATTGGGACACGAGAATGGTAAGGAGGGTCAATGGGGCAATCGAAGTGGCATGTCTGGACATAATCGGTAAGATTGTGGAAAGACCTGTGGTCGATCTGCTCGGAGGCAAGATGCGAGACATGGTTCCTTTTGCAGCCTATTTATTCTACAAATATGAGGGTGCCGGAGGACCCCTCGAATTTAAAACCGATCCCAATGCGAAGGGATGGTTAAGTGGTCGTCAGGCAGATGCTCGAGATCCAAAAGGTATGGTAGCACAAGCTCAGTCCATGTGTAGTGCTTATGGGTTTAAATCCTTAAAACTAAAGGGAGGTGTATTTGAACCCTCGATCGAGGTGGATACGGTAAGAGCACTTAGAGAATCTTTTGGTTCAGACACTCCCATTAGGATTGATCCAAATGCAGCTTGGAAAGTAGAAACCAGTATCAAGTATGGTAAGGAAATGGTAGGCCTTATTGAATACTTTGAGGATCCCGTACGCGGGCAGGAGAATATGGCCAAGGTGAGAAAAGCAGTGGATATTCCGTTTGCAACAAATATGTGCACAACGTCTTTTGAGCAAATACCCAGTAGCGTTGCACTTGGTTCGGAAGACATCATCTTGACAGATCATCACTACTGGGGTGGGATGAGGGCATGTATGGATCTGGCCCGTATATGCCAGATCTTTGACAGGGGAGTATCCATGCACTCCAACAGCCATCTGGGAATTTCTCTGGCAGCCATGGTGCATCTCGGTGCAGCTTATCCCTTTCTGACGGCGGCATTAGATACGCACTATCCATGGCAGATCGATGAGGTAATAGAGGGAGGTAAAGTAAAATTTGAAGAAGGCTCTGTGCAGGTATCCAATAAACCCGGTCTGGGGGTAACTCTAAATCGGACGGCATTAAACAAGCTGCATGAAAACTACATAAAATGTGGATTGACCAGACGTGATGATCAAAAAGAAATGCAGAAAGTAAAACCCGGATGGAAAAGAATTCCACAGAGGTGGTAATTGTTTCGGGTGAATCTCTCTAATGCATTATTTGTCTCTCTTTCCTTCTTTCTCTTGAAAGAATATTATTGACGATCGCAAAGATTGATTTCTTCCAGTACGAGTGCTTGCCGATTATCAGATTATAACGGATCAACTGAGCGGTGAGGTGATTATTTCACTCGATGTCTCGATGACGCTTCAGCCTCCTAAGGACTGCCCATCGCCTATGATCCTTCTTCCCATTTTTTATCTTTGTTTTTACTGCCTCTTATGACCTTACTAATGCTTGTTTTTGGTATGTATTAAAAAAGTTTCCCGATGCAGAAATATTATCTCTTCCTGCTTTTGTCAGTAAATCTTGTGATCAATTTGAATTCTCAAATGGATTTTTCTCTCTACAGCTACTGGGAAAAGCTTCAAAATCCTTCGAATATTCTTTATACACAACTACATTTTATTGCTGATGAGCAATTGAATTTAAGGCGCGAAAAAATCAGAAGCATCAAGACTGAAGAGGATTGGAAAAACAGGCAAAAGGAGATCAAAGAGAGTCTTAGCGCAATCATTGGGCCTTTTCCCGCTAGAACCCCTATGCATCCAAGTATTACGGGCAGAATCGAACGGGAGAGCTATTCAGTCGAAAAAATACTTTTTCAATCCAGGCCAGGTTTTTATGTCACTGCCGCCTTATTTATTCCAAAACAAATCAATCTTCCGGCACCCGCTATTCTTTTCTGCAGTGGTCATACCACAGAAGGATTTAGAAGTCCCACTTATCAGCACATGATATTAAATTATGTTTCGAAGGGATTTATCGTTTTTGCATTCGATCCGATAGGCCAGGGAGAACGCTTCCAATACTTCGATCAGCAAGGTCATACTTTTTTTGGCACAACGCAGGAGCATTCCTACCCCGGCAGCCAGGTTTTCATAGCCGGGTGCTCGCTAGCCGGTTACTTTATCTGGGATGCCATTAGAGCTATAGATTATTTAGTGAGTAGGAAGGAGGTAGACCCTCGTAGAATAGGCGTGACTGGAAGGTCTGGGGGAGGCACCCAAACGACCTACCTACTTCCCTTTGAAAACCGCATAGCTGCCGCGGCACCTGAATGTTATCTTACAACCTATGATATGCATATGAAGTTGCGTGGTACTGAAGACGCCGAGCAGGTTATTTTTCATTTTTTGAAAGAGGGACTAGATCTGACGGATTGGATAATCAGTGCCGCCCCCCTCCCACTTCTGATGGTCACCACAACCAGAGATATTTTTAGTATTCAAGGAGCCCGGGATTTATATGCCGAAGCAAACGAATGCTATAAAAGTTTGGGCGTTGAAAAAAATCTCCAAAAGGTGGAGTTTGATACTGTTCATGCTTCGACGAAGTCAAACCGCGAGGCTACTTATGCATTTTTTCAAAAATATCTGGACAATCCAGGGTCTTCAAAAGATATACATGTTGAATTATTCGGCGAAAAGGATTTATGGGTCACCAAATCCGGAAATGTGATAAAAGAGTTAGGAAGCAAGTCGATTTTTCAATTAAACAAAAAAGAAATTGATGGTATAGAAGCTGTGAAGAATAGTGACAAGACTTCCTCCGAAGTCGAAATCTTTAAAGATAAGGTAAGGGCACTGACAGGCTATGTTCCGTTGGAGAGAGAAGTTGAGTCCATTTATTCAGGCGCGCATCGATTTGAAGAATATAGGATCGAGAAATATTTGCTAAAAGGCAGGCAGGATTATTATCTGCCACTGGTTTGGATGAAGCCCCGTAAGGGAAATGGTAAACGAGTTCTGCTTTTAGATGATAGGGGAAAACAGGCACAGGCGATCGATAGCAGCTTAGCAAATCAACTGGTGAAAGCTGGTCATGAAGTAATTCTTCCGGATTTGAGTGGCATAGGGGAATTATCTGGAGGATATGGCGGTGGAAATTCGATTTTCGAAAATGTTCCAATTAATCTATGGTACATGAGTGTTTTGACCGGTAAAACTGCCGTGGCAATAAGATTAGAGGAGATCGAAATACTCCGGAGATTTATTATTGAACAGACAAGGGAGCATGAGATTGAGATCATTGGTCTAGGAAGTTTAGGTTCAGATCTTATGCACGCAGGTGCGATGGGGATAGATTTCTCTAGTATGACTTTAATAAAACCCTTATGTTCGTATAGATCGCTGGCAACCACGATGGATTACAATATCCGTTTTGTGATGTCAGCGGTACCGGGGTCTGCGCAGGTTTACGATTTACCTCAATTGCTTTCATTTGGGACAGAGAAAATACATATTATAAATCCTGTTTTTGCAGATGGGCGCATTCTGAGCCATGGAGAGGCAACGGAACACTATCCAGCATTGACATCATCCGTGCAGGGGGGCACTTGTAGTTTAGTTTCCGATGAGGACCTTTGTCAAGTAGCAGTTGATTACATATCACGTATGGAATAAATTGATTTTGTAATCGTTTCTTCACAATGGAATAGGGTAACAAGCATATAGAATGTAGTTTATATGTATCGATGTGGTTTTCAGCAAGATATTCGTACGCGTACCGTACGCACCTGGTTCACCCAGTCAAAATGTCAGAAAGCGAAATTAGTATTAAGTATATGTGCAATGTGTATTTATCTGGTTTACTGTCATATATTCGTACGCGTACCGTACGCACCAATTACCTCAGTCAAGATAAACGGAAATCTAATTTATATTATAGATAAATATATGTGTATTTATCTGGTTTACTGCAATATATTCGTACGCGTACCGTACGCACCGATTACCTCAGTCAGGATAAAAGGAGATCTAATTTACATTAAAGGTTAATACAATGTGTATTTAGCTGGTTTCCTAAAAGATATTCGTACGCGTACCGTACGCACCAGCTTAATCATTAGATGCCTTTTTAACCCCAAACCTTCACATTTAATATGTTCTAATTTGTAATTCATTGATTATCTGCAAGATATTCGTACGCGTACCGTACGCACCGGGTCAATCATTAGGTGCCTTTCAATCCCTAATCTTCATATTCGTTAATATTCTAATTTGTATTTCATTGATTATCTGCAATATATTCGTACGCGTACCGTACACACCAGCTTAATCATTAGATGCCTTTTCAATCCCAAACCTTCACATTTAATATGTTCTGATTTGTAATTCATTGATTATCTGCAATATATTCGTACGCGTACCGTACACACCAGCTTAATCATTAGATGCCTTTTCAATCCCAAACCTTCACATTTAATATGTTCTGATTTGTAATTCATTGATTATCTGCAATATATTCGTACGCGTACCGTACACACCAGCTTAATCATTAGATGCCATTTCAATCTCATACCTTCACATTTGATTTATTCTAATTTGTAATTCCTTGGTTTTCTGTCATATATTCGTACGTGTACCGGACGCTCCTGGTTAATCCTTAGATGCCATTTCAATCCCAAACCTTCACATTTGATTTATTCTAATTTGTAATTCCTTGAGCATATGCAATATATTCGTACGCGTACCGTACGCACTAGTGACCCTCAGTCAAAATCAAAGGAAATCTAATTTATATTAAAGACAAATACAATGTGTATTTAGCTGGTTTCCTGTAATATATTCGTTTGCGTACCGTACGCACCTGGTCAATCATTAGGTGCCTTTCAATCCCAAACCTTCATATTCAAGTTGTCAAAATTTGTAATTCATTGATTGTCTGCAATATATTCGTACGCGTACCGTACGCACCTGGTCAATCCATAGGTGCCTATCCAATCTCAAACCTTCACATTTGATATATTCTAATTTGTAATTCCTTGATTATCTGTAAGATATTCGTACGCGTACCGTACGCACCGATTACCTCAGTCAGGATAAAAGGAGATCTAATTTACATTAAAGGTTAATACAATGTGTATTTAGCTGGTTTCCTAAAAGATATTCGTACGCATACCGTACGCAACTGGCTAATAATTAGATGCCTTTTCAATCCCAAACCTTCACATTTAATATGTTATGATTTGTAATTCCTTGATTATCTGTAAGATATTCGTATGCGTACCGTACACAACTGGTCAATCATTAGATGCCATTCAATCCCAAACCTTCACATTAAATATGTTCTAATTTGTATTTCATTGATTATATGCAATATATTCGTACGCGTACCGTACGCACCGGGCCAATCATTAGGTGTCTTTTCAATCCCAAACCTTCACATTTGATTTATTCTAATTTGTAATTCCTTGATTATCTGCAATATATTCGTACGCGTACCGTACGCACCGGGTCAATCATTAGGTGCCTTTCAATCCCTAATCTTCATATTCGTTAATATTCTAATTTGTATTTCATTGATTATCTGCAATATATTCGTACGCGTACCGTACGCACCAGCTTAATCATTAGATGGCATCCGTCCCAAACCTTTACATTCAATATATTCTAATTTGTAATTCCTTGATTATCTGCAATATATTCGTACGCGTACCGTACGCACCGGGTCAATCATTAGGTGCCTTTCAATCCCAAACCTTCATATTCGTTAATATTCTAATTTGTATTTCATTGATTATCTGCAATATATTCGTACGCGTACCGTACGCAACTAGTTAATCATTAGGTGCCTTTTCAATCCCAAACCTTCACATTGAAGTTATTATAATTTGTAATTCATTGATTGTCTGCAATATATTCGTACGCGTACCGTACGCACCTGGTCAATCATTAGGTGCCTTTTTAATCCCAAACCTTCACATTTAATATGTTCTGATTTGTAATTCATTGATTATCTGTAAGATATTCGTACGCGTACCGTACGCACCAGCTTAATCATTAGATGCCATTCAATCCCAAACATTCACATTTGATTTATTCTAATTTGTAATTTATTGATTATCTGTAATATATTCGTACGCGTACCGTACGCAACTGGCTAATAATTAGGTGCCTTTTCGATCCCAAACCTTCACATTTGATATATTCTAATTTGTAATTCGTTGATTGTCTGCCAAATATTCACGCGTACCGTACGTACCTGGTCAATCATTAGGTGCCTTTCAATCCCAAACCTCTACATTTGATTTGTTCTAATTTGTAATTCATTGATTGTCTGCCAAATATTCGTACGCGTACCGTACGCAACTAGTTAATCATTAGGTGCCTTTTCAATCCCAAACCTTCACATTGAAGTTATTATAATTTGTAATTCATTGATTGTCTGCAATATATTCGTACGCGTACCGTACGCACCTGGTCAATCATTAGGTGCCTTTTTAATCCCAAACCTTCACATTTAATATGTTCTGATTTGTAATTCATTGATTATCTGTAAGATATTCGTACGCGTACCGTACGCACCAGCTTAATCATTAGATGCCATTCAATCCCAAACATTCACATTTGATTTATTCTAATTTGTAATTCATTGATTATCTACATGAAATTCGTACGCGCACCGTACGCTCCTGGTTAATCCCAATCATCCGTGCAATCCATAACTTTCACATTCATTCCAGCTGGCATTGCCATACATTCTCTTTGGCAACCTGCATCCAGACTCACAAAAGGTTCATCAATGATTATCCATCGGCAACCTATTCTCCCACATATTCTTTAACTTCACTGGGAACTAATCTCTATACCTAGAATGTCTCCTCTACCCAGGCCTGTATCCTTTTGTCCAATCTGTGGAAAAAATATCATGGGAAGAAGAGATAAAATCTTTTGCTCACCAAAATGCAAAGCCGTCTATCACAGACGACGTAAAAAACAAGTTTCTTCCGTTTCTAAAAAAATCAACTCCATCCTCCACCGCAATTGGGTAGTACTGTCTGAACTTTACGAAGAAATTGGAAGGAAAAAGTTTTTTATCCCCGTTGAACGGCTAAATAAGGCCGGATTTCACTTGAATTATTATACCACATCTAATACAAATAAAAAGGGAAAGACTTATTACTACATTTACGATTTTGGGTGGATGCAGTTCAGTGAAAAAGAAATGATGATCGTAAAGCTGGCTAAACCCAAATAGATCGTCTTTGATTTCATTTGACCAAATCCAGAAGAAATAAAGCATAAATGTTTACTGGTCTAGGTTGTGACATACAACATGCAATTGATCTATTACAAGATGATCAACTCGTGGGTCTTCCGACTGAAACCGTCTATGGTCTCGCCGGAAGTGCTTTGAAAAATAAAACCATCGCCAAAATATTTAAAGTAAAGAATCGCCCCTACTTCGATCCCCTTATCATGCACACTGACTCCCTCCATAAAATTGAGCACCTGGTAAAAGAAATTCCTGAACCTCTCCAAAAATTAATTGATGAATTTTCGCCGGGCCCTCTTACCATTGTCCTGGAGAAAACAAATAAAATCCCTGATATGCTTACATCAGGTTTGACAACCGTAGCCGTACGAATTCCCAACCACGAAATGACACGCACCATTCTGCAAAACTTGGACTTTCCGCTTGCAGCACCAAGCGCCAACCCCTTTGGATATATTTCACCTACCAATGCACTGCATGTTAAAGATCAATTAGATCAATTAATCCCCTATATCCTTGATGGAGGTCCTTGTAAGATCGGAATTGAAAGTACAATCGTCGCACAGAATCCCATATCCGGCAAAATCAGGATCCTAAGAAAAGGAGGAATTATAAAAGAAGAGATAGAAAAGATAGTGGGAAATGTGGAATGCTCTACCGGCTCCACAAGTGAACCCAGTGCTCCTGGCATGCTAAAAAGCCACTATGCTCCAAGGTCCAAACTTTGCATTTTCGACGCCGCTGACATCCCCAAGATCCGGGGGCAAATTCAAAATAATAAGAAATCGGGTGCCCTGGTCTTTACAAACTATCTGGATTCTATTCCAATGCCAAAGCAACGTCGACTCAGTGCTACTGCCGATCTGACTGAAGCAGCCCAAAATCTATTTGCTTATCTTCGAGATCTGGACCAATTAGAGCTTGACGTCATTTGGGCTGAGCTAGTACCTGATCGGGGTTTAGGGAGGGCAATTAATGACAAACTCAGGCGAGGTGCCGTCCCGAATTAACACTTCCAACTACATGCGGACTTTAATTTATCTCTTGCCCATTGCGACAATAGTAGGTTGTAAAGGACCGCCAGCCTCCAAACACAATATCGCGATACTCGACGATGATATTACCGTAAAACTTCTTGTTGAAGATCCCGCAATCGTTACTCCTATCGGGATCGCAGTTGATGAGGATGATCATATATATGTCTTGGAGTCCCATACACACTCACCTGAAAGTAGCTATAAGGGCAGGCCTTTCGATGTAATAAAAAGATCGGTGGATAAAGAAAAAGATGGCTCAATAGATAATTGGAATATTTATGCCGATTCTATTAATGATGGAATGAATCTTCACTATTTTAACGACGAACTATTTGTCGTGCAGAAAGATAAAGTGATCTCGTTGCGTGACCGGGATGGTGATGGGGAGAGTGATCACAGAGATACCATCCTGGTAATGTATCCACCACAAGATGTTTATGATCACGCAGGTCTTTTGGGCATCGAAATCGATCCAACAGGCTGGATTTATATTTCAAGGGGAAATATCGGTGGCCAACGGTATACTATTACTGGGACTGATGGAAAGTCAATCACAAATTTTGGAGATGGAGGCAATGTATTCAGAATAAAAATGGATGGATCTGATATTGAAGAAATCGCAACGGGATTCTGGAATCCCTTTGATCTGAAATCATCAGCCAATGGAACTTTGTGGCTTATTGACAATGACCCTGACAGCAGAGGCCCAAACCGACTCGTTAAAATCGTCGACGGTGCTGATTATGGATATAAGTCCCTATATGGAGGTAGTGGAATTCACCCTTTTAACGCATGGAATGGAGAACTACCGGGAACTCTTCCTTACTACGCTGGCATCGGTGAAGCTCCATCAGGGATTACAGATGCCACTTTTACCAATCTACCCACTAAATATGATAATCACCTCATCATCACGATTTGGGAAGAAAATAAAATCATATCTATACCAATGACGGGTGAAAATCCTGAAAGTAATACCCAAACTTTGATTCAAGGTGATTCTACTTTCCATCCTGTAGCGGTTGCAGCCAGCAGTGGGGGTGACCTCTATATTACCGATTGGGTAACTCGTCAATACCCCAATCACGGCAAGGGCAGAATTTGGAAAATATCAGGAAATAAAACCATAAACCAAATTAGTGAAGTACCACTCCGGCTTCACGAACATCTGAACGACGGCTTAACTTTCGATCAATTGAAAGAAAATCTTCTATCTCCGGACCGACACCACAGAACAATTGCACGAAAAATCTTGGGATCTGCAAAATTTAGAAATAATGTCGAAGAGTTACTTTCATCTCTAGATCCCGATTTAACAAAGCAAGCGCTTTTGATTTACTTGTCAAATAACCGTCACCTTGACAGTCAAATTCTATCCGATTTTATTTCCCACCGCGATGTAGAAACTCAACGAATCGCTTTGATCTATTGTGGTGTGATGTCACGCAAAGAACAAAGAGAACAGCTGGATGAAATTATGCAAACGGGCAGCTTAAGTCCAAGTAATTTCGAAACATTCCTGGCTACTAAAACTCACCTGGATGATGACTTTATAGATGCGTTACAAAATGCTAAGAGCAGGAATAATCCCGCTTTCAAAAAGACAACGGATGACAATTATCTGAGTAGTATAGTTTTTAATCGCACAATAAATGACTTTATTAAATCATCTGCTCTCCCATATTTCAGCACACCACAACAATACCTACCTCAATTCATTCAGCTATTCGAGGAGTCTTCGGATGGAAAACTTAAAGCCGATCTTATCGAAATTTTCAAAAAATGCGATAATCCTGGTGCTTCTTTAAAATTACTGGCTATTGCCGCTGATCAAAATGAGGAATCCTCCCTACGTACAATGGCAATAAATGCATTGGATTATCACACTCTGAGATATGACACTGAGATGTTAGAAATCTTTCAGAAATCTCGTCAGCCGATGCGCGAGTTTGCACTTCGGTATTTAAGTACAAGCGATGATTCCCTTGTGATCGATAAGATGATAAAACTCGTTTCTAGGGATGCAAAAGAACAAGAGACTTGGCAAATAATCACAGGCACGAAAAAGGAAAAAATAACCTGGAAAAGAGTCCTATCATCTACCGGTCTTCAGATAGGGGAATACTACTTTAAGTCTAAGAAAAACCAATGCACTACCTGTCACCAGGTCAATGGATGGGGAGGTCACTATGGTCCTGATTTATCAAGAATCGGTAGTAGCAAATCAGGAAAACAACTGGCGGAAGCTTTACTTCAGCCCTCCAGGGAGATTGCCCCGGAATGGCAAGGCTGGCTTGTGACCGATGAACATGGCAAATCTCATGTAGGCAGGCAGATTGATGTCGGGAGACACAGTGTGGAGCTAATGAATGAGGTTGGAGAATTCGTCACCTACCAAAACCCAAAAAGTTATCAACCCCTTTCTTCTTCACTGATGCCGGTAGGGTTGGTTTCCACCATGACTCAGCAAGAATTTGATCACCTCATCTATTATCTTTCACAGTTAAAATAAAATCAGCAGTTTATCATGTCGAATCACATTTATCCTGAGCCTGGAAATAAATACCCAGGTCCCCAAGTGCACTCTTACATTTCCAGCCTTGCTCTCGTCACAATATCTTTTTTCTTGTCATTCTCTTGTAATTCCACAAATAGTGAAGTGGTCTTAAAAGGTGAATTAAAAAAGTGGCATAAAATCACTCTTATCATGACAGGTCCGGAGTCATCCGAACTTGATGACAATAACCCATTTCTCAATTACCGGCTCGATGCCACTTTCACAAATGGCGATAAATCCTATGAAGTCCCGGGATTTTATGGGGCCGATGGCAATGCAGCAGAGAGCAGTGCTTCAGCCGGGAATAAATGGATGGTGAGATTCACTCCTGATGAAGTCGGTGAATGGCAGTATCACATCTCATTTAAAAAAGGGGATAACATCGCTGTACTCAACTCCCCAAAAAGTCACGAATCTGCAGGGTTTATGGACGGTGCACAGGGCGTTTTTACCGTTGTGGCTAATGATAAAGCGGGCCTTGATAATAGAGCTAAAGGTAGGCTGAAATATGTAGGAGAACCCTATCTAAAATATAGCGAAAGTGAAAAGTACTTCATCAAAGTCGGTGTAGATGCTCCCGAAAACCTGTTGGGATATATCGACTTTGACGCGTCTACCGATGTATTTGACCTTCGAAAGGATTGGCATTATCACAGTCATGATTTTACCGAGAAGGGAAACGATTACCTTTGGAAAGATGGAAAGGGAAAAAATCTAATCGGCGCAATTCAATACCTGGCTAGTGAAGGGCTGAATGTCTTCTCTTTTCTCACATTTAATGTAGATGGGGATGATCGAAATATTTTTCCGCATATATTAAAAGTATCCGCCGGAGATTATAAAAATTACGCCGATATCAAGCCGAACAAGAATGCCTGGGATTCGCTCTTTCATAAAACTCGATTTGATGTTTCAAAACTCGATCAATGGGAACGGATTTTCGCTTTTGCAGAAACCCAGGGCATGTTCCTGCATTTTAAAACCCAGGAGACGGAAACTGATCACTTGATGGATGGTGGTGTATTTGGCACCGAAGGAAAATTATATTACAGGGAATTAATTGCGCGTTATGGTCATCATTTGTCACTTAATTGGAATCTTGGTGAAGAGAATAATCAACCTATTGACGAAGTACTAAAAGTTGCAAATTATATTTCTGACATTGATTCGTACAATCATCACATGGTCATCCACACTTTTCCCAATCAGGATGACAGGTATAGTGATCTCATCGGCGATCAGTCACCCCTTACAGGTGCTTCACTTCAGCTCAGTGACCCGGAATTTCATGATGTGCATCCCAGGGTCCTGAAATGGAGGCAAGCAGCTCAAGAAACGGGTAAACCCTGGGCATTGGCAGTAGATGAACCCGGTAAGGCTAACATTGCACTTCTTCCAGATGAGGAAGACCCTGACCATGACCTGGCCAGACAAAATGCACTTTGGGGAACTCTGATGGCAGGTGGGTACGGTGTGGAGTGGTATTTTGGCTACCAAAGTCCCCATTCGGACCTTACTTGTCAGGACTTTCGAAGCAGAGACCTCTTTTGGGACCAAAATAGACATGCCCGGCAGTTTTTCGAAAATCACATTCCCTTCTGGCAAATGACTCCCGCTGATCACCTTACTCGTGACCAATCCTCATACTGCTTAACAAGTGATGAGGTTATCGTGATTTACATCAAGAATGGAGCGCGAGAGACAATAATCGATCTTGGCAATACTGAAAGAAAATTTTCCATCAAGTGGTACGATCCCAAAATGGGCGGTGTGCTGCAGGATGGCACCCTTACACAAGTTGGGGGAAAAGGCACTGTCAGCATCGGCCTACCACCAGGAGAACGGTCTAAAGATTGGGTTGCCTTGTTAGTGATTATTTAGTTATCTTGATCAGGGTGGAGTGCGTATACCATTTGATTAATTACCGGACAATAAATGGCTGATTCAAATTCTTTTCTCAAAGGCAGGATGCTGTCACTTGATTTCTTTCGGGGCTTGACCATGTTTCTGCTCATCGCTGAATTCACACATCTTTTTAGCAATTTGACAGATCCGTCTCTGGACGGCACTTTTTTATCAGCATTTGGACAACAATTTCATCATCATCCCTGGAACGGACTCCGGTTTTGGGATCTGATTCAGCCCTTCTTTATGTTTATCGTCGGAGTAGCCATTCCATTCGCAGTGGGTAATCGTAAAAAGCGTGGGCAGAGTGATGCACAAATACGCAGGCATGTTTTTCAAAGGGCATTTCTTTTACTTCTGTTGGGATGGGGGTTGTATTGCATTGATGCAGGACAAATAGTTTTTCGATTTCAAAATGTTTTGGCTCAATTGTCAGTCACATATTTGATTGCCTATTTGATAATGAACAAAAGTGCAACTTTCCAAATTGCTTTTTCAATAGGATTGATCGTCTTGACGGAAGCGATATACCGCACATTCGGAATAGAGGGTTTTAACCACCCCTTCACGCCAAGCGAGAATTTTGGCACCTGGCTCGATTTGCAATACGGAGGTGCAGACATGGGGGGACATTGGGTTTCATTTAATGCAATTCCCACGACTGCGCATACTATTTGGGGAGTCCTTGCGGCGCAACTACTTAGGAGTGATAAATCTTCTAGAGTCAAATTAAATACCTTGATTATTGCCGGTGTTATTGCTTTGATAGTGGGTTATGCGCTCAATCCTATAACACCGATTATCAAAAGAATTTGCACATCCTCATTCGTCCTGGCCAGTGGGGGATGGACCATACTGTCATTGGCCTTTTGTTACTGGCTTATCGATCTCAAGAAAAAGACTATAGGTGTTCGCTTTTTTGCCATTGTTGGAATGAATTCACTATTTATATATCTCTTTGCTCATATGGGAGGTGCAGGCTTTATCGAAGACATTGTGAAACCATTTGTGGAAGCTTTGTTTAAATGGACAGGGACACTTTCTACTAAATTTATCATCAGCACAGTGATACTGTTTTTTCTATGGTATCTATGCTATTGGCTATATAAGAAAAAGATATTCTTCAGGATTTAACCTGATGAATCGATCATCACGACGATGATATCATAAATAAAACAGGATTTGTAAAAAAATAAAATGTAAATTTTCGAATTTATTTCGATGTTTATCACAGTAATCGACATGAAATATTTTAACCCATGAATAAAATCCTAGTCGCTGTATTCTCTATTGGCCTGCTGGTCCCGGGATTATCTCAGGAAGATTCGATCTTTTATGCCGGCATGGCGAGTATTAATATCACTCCTGAAATCCCAATTCGGATGAGTGGATATGGAAATCGAAATGATCCGTTTAGCGCTGTTCACGATTCGATATATGCGACTGCCCTGGTGATGAATCTAGGAAATCAGACCCTTGTTATAGCCGCAGCAGATGTGGTCGGATTTTCTCATGATTTTGTCAAACAGACCAAGCAGATAATTCTTGAGCAAAATGCTATTGATCCTAAGAATGTACTTATGATTGCTGCCCACAATCACGGTGGGCCCGTGACAGGAGTCTACTCAGACGACAATTCGCCGACGGAATTGGAATACTACAAATCTCTCCAAAATAAAATTGCTGGTGTCATAGGCCAGGCACAAAGAACAATGCAACCAGCTAAAATCGGTGCCGGCAAGGGGACTTGTAGCATGAATATCAACAGGAGAGCTCGCTTTGCTAATGGCACAATTTGGTTGGGACGTAATCCTGACGGACCGTGCGATCGCGAAGTGGGAATAGTCAGGATTGATAATTTAAGTGGAAATCCAATCGGTGCTTTTCTCAACTGGCCTTGTCACGCAACAGTCAGTGGTCAATCAAATACGGAGATCACCGGAGACTGGCCGGGAGCAACAGCATCATTTTTCAGAAAAAAAACAAACACGACACTCTTAGTTACTGCTGGTGCCTCGGCAGATATCAATGCTATTTATGGTCCCAATAATAAATTTGGTGATATTGCTGCGATCGGTATGATTCTCGGCCAGGAATCTGTTAATGTTTTTTCAGGAATTAAGACCCGGCATGTCAGGTCTCTAGCTATGAAGACCACTAACTTTCTTGCTCCGGGAAAAAAGAGAAGTGCATCCCGTAAACCCAATGAATTACTCGAACAAGCCCCGGACAGACGTATCGACTTGAGTGCTATTAAGATCGGCAACCTTATCCTCACAGGAGTATCTGGTGAATTGATGACGGAAATCGGTATGGATATAAAACTACAATCACCGTATAAGGATACATTCGTTATCACACATTGCAATGGGAGTTCGGGTTATTTATGCACAGATGCAGCTTATAAGGAAGGAGGATATGAGCCGATGGTATCACGGGTAATGCCTGGGACTGCAGATAAAATTAGAGAAACAATACAGAAATTAATTTTGGATCTCTAGCCTATTTACTACGATAGAAGATGTGGACCTGTAATAAGTGCAATAGACAATTTAGAAACAAAAACCAATCTCACACATGTAAACTTATAGAAAAGGAAACGCTCTTTGTAAATAGACCCTCCCATTTCCGGGATCTGTATGAAAGAATAAGAATGATCGCTAAAAAAGAAGGTCCTTTTCGTGAAGAAGCTGTGGGGCCGGATGTATTATTCTTCAAAACAAATAGTACCTTCCTGGCCCTTAAAGTAAAAAGGAAATGGATCGATGTTGAATTCTTTCTTGATCACCTGGATGATATCCCTCCTGTAAAAAAATATTTACAGACCTCAAAAAACAGGTGGGTCCACCTCGTCTCCATTGATGAGATGGAAGACATTGATCATCAATTGGAATACTGGATCAGGGACTCTTATAAACTTATTGATGCCGCAACATAAATTGAAATGGTCTTCAAAAAACTAAGTGATCTAAAAAAGCATGTAGGAACTTCCCTGGGCACTTCCTCCTGGAAAAAGATTTCGCAACAGGAAATTAACGCGTTCGCGCAAGTCACAGGTGACAAACAATGGATCCATATTGACCCTGAGAAAGCCAAAAAGGAATCACCCTTTGGCAATACAGTTGCACATGGATATTTTACCTTATCGCTGGTTTCAATACTTCTCCCCGAAATATTTGTTGTGCAATCCGTAAAGTCTAAGATAAATTATGGCGCAAATCAGATCCGGTTTACCGCTCCTGTCTATGTAGATTCAAAAGTGAGACTCAGCGCAAACCTCAAATCGGTAAAAAAAAGGAATCCATTCCATCAGGTGACAATCGATTGTACGATGTACAGTGATAGAAGCAATAATCCTGTGATGATCGCTGAAATACTGATGCTCATGACGGAGTAACATCTGCAACACCATTAATAAGGGATCGATCGCTTGCAAGGCATATTAATTATCTTAGGATAAAGGTGTGTGAAATCTCCCGATTTCTATAGTTTAGGGTGTCGATATGGATCGCGTAAATTAGGTCCATTTCTTTCTGAATAAAAAGCTTTAACCATGTCTCAACTACGAAAAGTACTCGGGCTTGTCTTCATCTCGCTGGTCTTCAGCTCTACATTTAATATAAATGCTCAGACAAACCTTCCCTATCAAACACCAGATCCGGCTATCCTGAAGTGGATTGATGTAGATCTGCCCCCGAATATCATTGTGGACCGAAATGGAAAAAATGCAATTCTGCTATACCGGAATCAGTTTAAGACCATTGAAGAACTATCTCAAAAAGAAATGAGATTGGCTGGCTTACGAATTAATCCCGTGAAAAATACGGGATCCCGCACCACCTATTACTATAAGGTGTCACTATATAGTCTTGCATCTGGAGAAGAGAAAACTGTAAAAGATATTCCTGAGGGTGCTCGTATTTCATCGATTGGTTGGTCCCCGGATCAAAACAAATTTGCTTTTATAAACAATAGCGGTAAGGGTGCAGAATTGTGGTATGTAGATATGAATACAGAAACTGCAAAAAAATTGACCGGTGATAATTTAAATGCCAACATGGGCAGACCTTTTACCTGGTTTCCTAACAGTGAAGCACTATTGGTAAATACTTTACCGAAAGAAAGCAAAGAGTTGATTGATCAAGAGAAGAAAATTCCAACCGGCCCAACAATTTCTGAAAATGACGGTGCAAAGGCCCAAAACAGAACTTACCAGGATCTACTAAAAAATCCTGCAGATGAACATAATTTTGAGGTGTTGGCGACATCCGTGATCGAAAAAGTAAATCTGGAAGGAAAAATCAGCAGGTGGAAAGATAATGGTATGTATTCAGACATCAGCATATCACCTGATGGTCGATATGTATTAGTGACTGAAATAAAAAGACCCTTTTCCTATCTGGTGCCGTACTATCGTTTCCCCTATACAGAAAATGTCTACACCGTAGATGGAGACTTTGTCAAGGAAATGCTCGACTCGCCGATTGATGAGGTGCGTCCCAAAGGATTTATGTCGACTAAAAAAGGAATGCGAAATCTGTCATGGCGCCTCGATGAACCGGCTACCCTTACGTGGATCGAGGCACTTGACCAGGGAGATGCCAATGTAGAAGCGGACTATCGCGACCAATTATTTGAGCTCCAAGCGCCCTTCGGCTCTGATAAAAGACCTTTATTTAAATCAAAGGATAGACTTGGATTTGTGTACTGGGGAGACGAAGAAACAGCTGTAGCTATCGATCAATGGTGGAACACACGAAATATGCGGGCAACTTTGTTCAATCCAAAAAATCCCGCAGATACTAAAGAGATTTTTAGTATCAACTATCAAGACCTGTACAATCATCCAGGATATTTCGTCACTGAATTAAATGAATTTGGAAAGAATGTATTATCAATAAATGATAGAAAAGTACTGCTCAACGGCCGCGGCCATTCCGAAGAAGGAATACTTCCATTTATTGATGAGTTAGACCTAAATAACCTGCAGAAAAAAAGACTTTGGCGAGCAGAAAAAAGCGACAAACAGGAATCTATTTATACGGTAATCAATGCCGAAAAAGGCGATATCTTAGAGCGTATAGAATCCAAAACTGACTATCCGAATTTTTATCTGCGAAATTTTAGAAATCCGGACCAATTGACCCAGGTAACATTTTTCAAAAATCCCTTCGATGGATTAAATGAAGTGCACAAAGAAATTATTAATTACAAACGGGATGATGGACTCCCGCTAAGTGCAACCCTATATCTTCCACCAAATTACAATAAAAGCCAGGGAAAAAAGATGCCTATGATCATGTGGGCTTACCCCAGAGAGTATAAGGATAAGAATACGGCCAGTCAGGTCTCGTCATCGGAAAATGCATTTATTTATCCCAATTACGGTTCACCTATTTTTTGGCTAAACCGGGGTTACATTGTCCTGGATCGCACAGCATTTCCCATTGTGGGAGAAGGAGATGAAGAACCCAATGACTCGTTTGTACCCCAACTTGTCGCCAACGCCAAAGCAGCCATAGATGCTGTCGACTCTCTTGGCTACATTGACCGGGAGCGGGTAGGAGTAGGTGGGCATTCCTACGGAGCCTTTATGACGGCTAATTTACTCACTCACTCTGACCTCTTTGCTGCCGGAATCGCAAGAAGTGGCGCATACAACCGGACATTGACGCCCTTTGGGTTCCAAGCTGAAGAGCGATCCTATTGGGAGGCACCGCATATCTACAATACCATGTCTCCCTTTATGAATGCTCACAAGATGAAGCATCCTTTATTGCTCATACATGGTGATGCTGACAACAATAGTGGAACGTATCCAATGCAGAGTGAACGATATTTCAATGCCTTAAAAGGACTTGGAGCTACTGTACGGCTGGTTATGCTCCCTAATGAAAGCCATGGGTATCGCGCAAGGGAAAGCATCCTTCATTTATTGTGGGAACAAGATCAGTGGCTTGAAAAACATGTGAAAAACAGGCATTTTAAGGTCAGCAGTCCCTGATCATCATGATCAGCAGTATGTGACAAGCTTCCAAAATCACATTAGTGGTCGAAACATCCTGTGTCACAAGTAAATACCTTACCTCCCATACCAATATACCTTAAGCTGTCGATCTAGATTTCTTGCACAGCTTAGGATTTCTACCTGATAACCCCTGATAAATATTCCTGCGCCCCAACTAAAGTCACCTCCGGTATTTGGCAGAATCTTTCGCAATTTTTTAGTCAGAGAAATCCCTTCGAGTAAATCTTCTAGTAAGTATATATCTATTACATTATTTCTCGTCTTGTCTGACATGAGACCTGCAAGAAAAAGTTCATCATCTTTTTCAAAAAGATTAATATTCTGGTAGGCCATCCACTCCGGGTCACACCAATCAGTCCGATCGACATTATTCATAACTAATGTTTGGATCAGACGAAAGGAGCCCTCCTCCATGGGCGTTTCACTGTGATAGAAATCCAAATGTCTCGAATCCCAATCTCCCACCACTAAAATCCATCCATCTTTGATTTCTGCTAGTGCAGTACAGCCTGCTGTACTCCGTTCAAATTCTCCTTCCCGGTCAATGGTCACAAGCGGTGTTACTTCACCCTCAAGTAGATCTAGGATGCTGTAGATCAGTATTTTGGAGCGTGTACGCAAATCATTATCCTCCACTCCAACGACCAGATAATCCCTTACCACCTGGATACCACCGGCATGCCGCAGGGGTGCAGCAAAGAGAGTGAGGTGATCAAGCACTTCCAGGTCATTCGCATTTGCAATTGTCAAATACGCAGCACTATCAGAACTACCAGACAAAAAAAAGTAAGGACCTCCCTGGCCATCATAAATCTGAATGCCCTGTAAATGACCACCGCTGGTATCGAGGGGAATCGAATTTTTAATTATTATTTCTTCAACATCATACTGACCTGAACTCAATTGTCGCATTTTGCGATCAACATTATTATAAGTCGAACAATTAAATAGTATGAACGGAATTGAAAGAAGGAATGAAAGAAATATGAATTTCGATTTCATATCACAAACTAGATCTTTTTTTTCAGTCTTAATAAATTCAATTTACTGATACCATTTTTTTCAGGTGATCGCTTGTCGAAATTTGTATGTGCAAATGTTTGGTTGGCTTGGCCTTCTGAAGGTGAAAAGGAGCAGATTGGTCCGCACTCCATGTTTAAGCGCACCAAACCCCGATCTGCTTCAAGTGCTGATCGTCCTAATAAAAGAAAGTGGCATGATTCTAGCCGGATTTATACTAACGCACAGGTAGACAATGAAATCCCGCTCATACCATATTTATGTCATCGAGTTAAACCGGAAGGTATTCTCTGAGAACTATAAATTCAGAAACGCAAACCCACAATATAACGGAGTACTCCAGTGTCTATATGTAGGAGTCACCAGCAAGACACCAAAGGTCCGGTTTGCACAGCATATGTCGGGATACCGGAATAGGAAAGGTGTCAGAATATCATCATCAATTGTTGAAAAATACGGATTGTATCTCCGTCCCAGTCTTTATCATCATCTCAATCCCATGACGAGGGAAAAGGCGACAGCTATGGAAAGAAAACTGGCATTGGAGCTGCGTCGACAGCGCTATGCCGTATGGTGGAACTAGCATTGTGAGAAGAAATTTCCCTTAAATTCGTAATTTAGAATCTGTTACTGAGCCTCACTGGCTTCAATTGTTACTATTGCCAAGCAAGCGATCTTATACTTACCTGACTCTTATCTGTGCTATAATCACAACGGTACTGCTTGGTACTATTGGATGTATCAGTGACAATTCTTCATCAGATGCGGCAGCGTCTTTTGTGTTTGAAGTCGAACCCATCCTTGAGGCAAAGTGTCTGTCATGCCATGGAAAAGAGCCTTCGGAAATTGAAGGAGAACTAAATCTTACTTCCCGCAGTGGAATGGTGAGGGGAGGTGCCTCGGGCTACGCAGCAGTGGTACCGGGAAATGCAGTCGAAAGTCAACTCTTTTCTGCCATAAAAAGATTGGATCCCGAAACTGCAATGCCACCGAAAAATGCAGAACGCTTGTCGAACGAAGAGATCAATATAATTGAACACTGGATAAATAATGGTGCTCCCTGGCCCACAGGGGAGCAAAAAGAGGACATTCTCAATGATCCCAGATGGAAAGGTAAGGGAAAAGTCACTTTACCTATTAGGGGTGGCCTTGCTGAAAGTTGGACAAACAGGTCTTATAAACGTGAAGATTTATGGGCTTATCAACCCGTTGCTGAGGTCGATGTTCCAAAAAATGTGCATCCGGTAGATCATTTCATAGAGCAGAAATTACAGACTAAAAAACTGCAAGGATCAAGCGAAGCCACACGTTCCGAATTGATAAAGAGAATATATTTTGACTTAACGGGTCTCCCACCTTCCTTCGGGGAAGTGCAACGCTTTGCACAACCCAATAGTGACATTAAAGTTGAGGATTTGATTGACACCCTGCTCAATGATCAAGCCTACGGCGAGCAAATGGCGAGGATTTGGCTCGATGTTGTTCGTTATGCTGATAGTGACGGGTTTTCAAACGATTATGTGAGGCCAAACGCATGGAGATATCGCGACTATGTAGTACGATCGTTCAACCAGGATAAACCCTATGATCAATTTGTAAGAGAACAAATTGCAGGTGATGAATTGGATCCTGATGATCCGGAAATGCTCATCGCTACCGGGTATCTGAGAATGGGGCCATGGGAGCATACGGGAATGAGTGTTGCAAAAGAAACAAGACAATTATTCCTGGATGATGTGGTAAATAACATCGGAGAAACATTTTTATCTACACCTCTCATGTGTGCTAAATGTCACGATCATAAATTCGATCCTGTCCCTTCGGTAGATTATTATGCGATTCAAGCCGTATTTGCAACCACGCAATTTGCAGAGAGGCCGGCGCCTTTTTTGCCGGATGAAAACACCTATGGTATTGGCGAAGAAAAAAGTCGAATTGAGCGATGGATTGCTTTGACAAAGAAGGAGCAGTCAATAATAGTTGACAAAGAAGAACGAGCTGCAAAACGGTGGTTTAGTGCAAGGGGAAAGCCCTACTTACCAAAAAAAGAGCGCAGAAAACTCTCCCAGGATCAGCAGCCCCCCAGATACTATGGACTGGATTATGACGACCTGGGATATAGAAAAGTATTGCAAAAGCGGCTGCAAGTACTCAATAAATTGAAACTTCGATTTGAGCCCCTTGCCTATTCAGTTTACAATGGAGAGGATAGAATCCATCATAGCAGTCGAGTATTTGATCTTCCCGAACATACGGGTGATTCCCTGGCAAAGACCTATTTGTTAAACAATGGTTCAATATTCTCTCCGGGACCAGAAGTTTTTCCAGGCATTTTACAAGCTGTTCCTGCGGCATTTAAAGTGGACAATCCGGAACAAACAGTGGCAGCTCTCGATCTGGAAATTTCGCCAAATAAAATGGGCCGCAGACAAAAGCTCGCTGAGTGGATTACTCAGCCTGATCATCCAATCACTGCCCGCTCAATCGTAAATCGTATATGGCAAATGCACTTTGGAAAAGGACTTGTCGAGGATCCGAATAATTTTGGAGTTAATGCAAAAAAACCAAGTCACCCCGAATTGCTGAACTGGCTGACAACATATTTTATAAAAAATAATTGGTCACTGAAATTACTGCATCGCAAGATCATGACATCAGACACATACCAAAGAAGTTGCGCCTCAGAAAATACAAACCAGGAAATTGTAGATCCCGACAATAATTGGCTCGCACATTTTTCCCCTCGCAGATTAGAAGCCGAAGAAGTTAGGGATGCCATATTAAAGATTACCAATGAATTAAATTACGATAAAGGAGGTATTCCTGTCAGACCAGAAATAAACATGGAGGTGGCATTGCAACCACGACACATAATGGGCTCGATAGCTCAGGCTTACCAACCGTCACGCACCGCGGCAGAAAGAAACAGACGCACGATTTATGCCGAGCGCATTCGAAGTCTGGATGACCCCTTTCTCAACGTTTTTAATAAACCTCGCTCAGAAAACTCCTGTGGCCGGCGGAGCCATTCCGTTGTAACTCCACAGGTATATGCGTTGTATAATAGCGAACAAATGAGGAGTCGAGCTCTGGCATTGGCTGTTGATATAACACAAAACAACTCCAAACTTGAAACACAGATAAAACAAGCGATACAACGAATCTGGCTCCGGGCACCAACCCATCAGGACATGGAAGAGGCCCTTGCGTACATAATCAAAATGACCGAACATCATCGGCATACACAGATTCCCCGTCGCAACTTTCCTGTGAAAGTAAAGAGGAAGATGTTTGAAGAAATGACAGGTGAGCCTTTTGAATACACCGAACTTCTGGATATTTTTGAAAACTATCAAGCGGATCAACAGTACAGTGATGTGATACCGCAGACAAGAGCGCTGGCAGATTTTTGCCTATTACTTTTTAACAGTAACGAATTTATATATGTCTATTGACCGGCAAAAACACAATCGTCGTGATTTTATTTATTCCCTGGGATCGGGGATAGGAGCCGTTGCACTCACCAGTTTACTTGGTTGCAAAAAACTCTCCACGAGTCAACAATCGATGGCTGCGAGCCGATCAATAATTGGCAATGCAATGACCACACCCAAAGCCAAGGCCTGTATTTTCCTGACAATGGAGGGTGGTCCCTCACATATTGACACTTTTGATCCCAAACCGGAATTGGAAAAATTCCATCTGAAAAAATTTGTTCGAAAGGGAGAACAATTTAGTGCCATGTCTTCAGGGCAGCGGTATATTGTAAGAAGTCCCTTTGAGAGCCGTAAAGTAGGTCAATCTGGTGCAGATATGTCATCGCCTTTTGTGCACTTACCAGAGGTGGCTGATGAAATCTGTTTTTTTAGAGGTCTACAAGCGACATCTGTCAATCACCCGACTGCAATGTACCACATCAATACAGGTAGTCAGTTTGGCGGTGATCCAGCGGTTGGTTCCTGGCTAACGTATGGTCTTGGATCTCTTAACGAAAACCTTCCTTCTTTTGTCGTATTACCTGAGCTTGCCTGGCCTCAGGGAGGACCATCAAATTGGAGCAGTGGGTTTTTACCCGCAGAATATCAAGGTACTCCTTTTAGGCCAGTTGGATCTCCCATCCTCAACATTGATCCTCCTCCTGGTGTGAGTTATTACCATCAACGAGAAAGTTTTGATCTATTACAAAAGTACAATCGTGACCATTTTGAGAGTCATTCCTACCATGCCGAATTAAATGCACGGATGGAAAGCTATGAACTCGCCTTTAGGATGCAAATGGAAGTTCCTGAAGTAATTGATATTGACAGTGAAAAAGATCATATAAAATCGATGTACGGTGTAGGTGAAGAAGCGACGAATGATTTTGGACGAAAATGCCTACTTGCCAGAAAACTAATAGAACAAGGAGTACGCTTTGTCCAGATATACTCTTCGGGATGGGACTCGCATGATTTTTTGGAGAGGGCTCATGGCTCTCTTATTAGAAGTGTTGACAAACCCATCACGGGTTTGATTAAAGATCTAAGACAACGGGGATTGCTTGATGACACACTGATCGTGTGGTGCGGAGAATTTGGACGCACACCGGACAATGGTATTCGCGAAGGAGGTATTGCCTACGGTCGAGACCATAATCCCGATGCAATGGCTTGCTGGCTGGCAGGTGGTGGTGTGAATGCCGGACACACTATTGGTGCCACTGATGAACTGGGTGAAAAAGCAGTCCGGGATGTACATCCCTTAGCAGATTTGCACGTCACTATATTAAAGTTGTTTGGCCTTGATGATCACAACCTCACCTATTTTCATAGCGGCAGACATAAGCAACTCAGTCAATTCGGAGGTAATGTTATTCACGAATTGATAAGTTGAGCAACGACATCCATTTTCCCGATTGGTTTGGATTGGTAATCATTGGTCCGCTCTCCATAATCTACTTTTATTTTTAAATGCAATAACCGATTAATCACAAGACTATTAGATGAAATCTATCTCGATCTTCCTGGTCTATCTTTTTTCCATTCCGGGATGGGCATCAAGTCAGGAAAAAAAGTCATCGCCCAATATAATATTTATCATGGCAGATGATCTTGGTTATGGTGATCTGGGATGCTATGGCCAGAATAAAATAAAAACACCTAATATTGATCAGCTTGCTTCGGAGGGGATAAAATTTTTACAGTGCTATGCCGGATCACCGGTTTGTGCTCCAAGTCGCAGCGTGTTGATGACTGGTCAGCATACAGGTCATACAACAGTGCGTGGTAATACAGGTCTTCATGGCGTAGTGGGATTGGGAGGGGCAAAGTGGAGAGTACCCCTTAATGCTGACGATATTACAGTTGCCGAACTTTTGCAAAGCGCGGGCTATACGACAGCTTGCATTGGTAAGTGGGGCCTTGGCGAACCGAATACTCCCGGTGAGCCACGTAATCAGGGCTTTGATTATTTCTTTGGGTACTTAAATCAGAGGAGGGCACATGACTATTACACTGAATATCTATGGGAAAATGAAGATATATTTCCCCTAAATAACGAGAACGGCCAAGAAAATGATTACTCTCATGATTTTTTGACTGATAAGGCTATTCAATTCATTGAGCGACAAAATGGACAAAATCCTTTTTTTCTATACCTTCCATACACTATACCCCATGACGAGTATGAGGTGCCCGATTTGAATCAATATGCATCTAAAACCTGGGAACAGAAGGAAAAAATATATGCGGCCATGGTCACTAGAATGGACGGGGACATTGGTAAAATTCTAAATAAATTAAAGCAGAAAAATCTAGAGCAGAACACAATTGTATTCTTTTGTTCAGATAATGGTGCTGCTCAAAGGTGGGATAGGCTTTTTGACAGCTCAGGGGCATTGAGGGGTCGTAAGCGAGACCTTTACGAAGGTGGTATTCGTACGCCAATGATAATAAAATACCCGGGTCACATTCAGGCAGGTACCGTTTCGGATTTTCCCTGGTATTTTGCCGATGTGAAACCGACACTTTGTGAGCTAGTCGGAATTTCACCTGACAAAAACATCGATGGCATCAATGTGCTAAGTGCCTTTCACGGTAAGAAAGTAAGAGGTTCAAAAAAGCGAATTTTTTACTGGGAGTTTCACGAACGCGAACTTCAACAAGCACTGCGCATTAAAGATTGGAAAGTAATAAAACTAAGCTATGACACCGAAGCTGAACTCTACAATATTGCAGAAGATCCCTCCGAAAAACTAAATGTGGCTAGTAGTCACCCTAAAAGGGTAAAAAAAATGATGGCCATTTTACGAAAATCCAGGACGCCCTCCGGCAGTTGGCCTACCGAAATTGACTGAATCATAGAGAATCGACTCAACTATATAAATGAATAATTCAGAGTCCTTGTTAAAAAAACTTACATATTTCCTCACACTTTCGTCACCTACTCATGGTAATCTGAGAATCAGCACGCTATATTTCTCCGTCCTGGTTTTGTCTATAACCTCGTGTAAAAAGCATCCAGCTCAGTCAGAGCCAAATATCATCCTTATTATGGCAGACGATCTCGGGTACGGAGACCTAAGTTGCTTTGGCAATCACAAAGTACAAACACCTCATATCGACTCACTTGCGGCAAAAGGAATTGTATTTACCGATTATCACTCAAATGGAGCTGTCTGTAGCCCCACACGCGCGGCCATGCTCACTGGAAAATATCAGCAACGAGTCGGGATCCCCGAGGTCGTTTTTACGTGGACAAGAGATTCGGCTGGATTAGCATTGAGCCATGTAACACTTGCCGAATTATTCCAGAAACAAAATTATTCCACAGGTATTTTTGGAAAATGGCATCTTGGGTACCAGAAAAGATTTAATCCTGTTTACCAGGGATTTGATGAATTTCGAGGATTCGTCGCTGGAAATGTGGACTATCATAGCTACCTCGATAACCAACATGTATACGATTGGTGGAATGATACCAGCATAGTGGAGGACAGTGGGTATACCACAGATTTAATTACAGAGTACGCACTCACATTTATCGAAAAAAATAAACGCCATCCATTTTTTCTGTATGTCCCTTATCCCAATCCTCATGATCCCTACCAAAGTGGGAATGATTTGGCCATAAGAATTAAAGGAAAGAAAAATCGAGAATTAAATAAGGAGGCGATCGAGGAGATTTATCCCAAGATGATTGAGTCAATGGATGACGGGATTGGGAACATCATGGAGAAAATACAAATTCTAGGTCTTCCAAATACATTTATTTTCTTTTGTTCGGATAATGGTGCTAATCGCAATGGAAGCAATGGAGCCTTAAGGGGTTTTAAGGGCAGTCTTTACGAAGGGGGACACCGTGTGCCAGCTATTGCCTACTGGCCGGGTAAAATCAAACCCGGTCAAATCTCGTCGGAGACCATTCTGAGCATGGATCTTTTTCCTACACTATTAGACATAGCAGGCATAGATCATTTTAATAATCCAATCGACGGTGTCAGTATCCTTCCTCATATCCAAGATGGCGAGTCAATAGAATCCAGAAGCGTTTACTGGGCCTATCGAAGTCAGAAGGCTGTCCGGTATCAAAATTTAAAATTGCTGATGACAAAAAGCGACACTGCAATCTATGACCTAAGAGAAGATCTGGCTGAAACTCAAAATATATATTCCTCAGATGACGACGACCATGTGAAAATGTTGCAAAGCCTCCAGGAATGGGAAGAAAATCTAGTGCAAGAATAGAAGACATCAATTTCCCTGGGTTACGAGAATAATGCTAAGATACCGAGGGCTGTTTTTTCTGAGAAACAGAAATAGTAGCTATTTTTGAATTTAGTTCATTCACTGGACTTTCTTGCGTCAAATAAAAAATCAAACAAGGATGTCAAAAAATACCAGAAGAAAGGCACTGAAAAAAATTGCTGCATCTGCAATTGCCACTGGTTTTAGCAAACTCACATTCGAAAATTTGAGGAAAAATAAGGCAACCGAAATTGCTATTGCAACCATTTGTCTTGATGGATTCGGTGACTTGAATTTTGAACGAGCTTTTCAGATTATTCCGAAAACAGGGATTAAGAATGTGGAGTTCAATGTCTGGTATCCGCGTACGCTCACACCTCGTGGTATCGATAGCATCAGAGATCGATGTTACAAACACGGACTTTGCCCGATCTCGCTCCAGGGAAGTTCTTTTGGAGGAAACGCAACCAAAGATGTTGCACACAAATCCTGGCTTATTGAAAAAGCGAGAGAACTGGGATGCAGGCGTGTGAAATTTACGGGTTCAGGTCGGGGAAAAGAAGGAGGGCTCGAGCGTGTCATAGAAATTATCAAGGAGCTTGCTCCTGTCGCCGAAGAAATGGATGTCTTAGTATGTGTAGAAAATCACGCCAATAATAATATTGAAAATATGGAGGACTACGAGCGGATTTTCAATGTGGTGGATTCTGCGCATGTGGGTATGTGTCTGGATATGGGACATTTTGACGGCGCCTCAGTTGATAATTTTGAAGTAATTGAAAGATTTCACGAAAAAATCAATCATATTGATATAAAAGATACGATAGCTTTTGGCACCTATAAAACAGTACCATACGGTCAGGGAGTCACAGATGGCGAGGGTATTGTCAAAGCCCTACTTGAAAAAGGCTACCAGGGATATCTCGTCATCGAGCAGGCACCACCACAGGAGGGACTCGATCTGGTGGCAGAAATGGAGCGCATCCGAAAAATATTTGAGAAGTTTACTCAATAAGGGTAAGCGGTCTTGAAGCTAGTCAATCAACTAACATTCTACTACCCAAAAGTCACATGGACATCACAGGATTTATTTCCTCCTGGTGATAGTCCTCAGTTTGTGGTAATCTGAATCACGCCATTTGCTCCGCGATTGCCATAGATTCCTGCCTGAGCTCGTGGTAAAGCCCGAATCGATTTAACATTGTTGACATCAATCGAATCTGCGATGCTGGCATATCCATGTCCTACAGGCGCCCCGTTGACAACAAATAAGGGCTCATTGTTACCATGGAGCGAACTAAACCCCCTAATTGTGATGCTGGCATCTATACCGGTACCTCTAATTGTGAGCTCAGGTACTTCCCTCAGCCTGTCCAGCAAAGTCAGATATACCTTCTCTGGTTTCTCAGCTTTTGCCACGCCACTACTCGTTGAGCAGTTTGAGAAAAAGCAGGGAATCACCAGGAGTATCACCCACAATGCAGTAGAAAAAAGAACTTTTTTCATGATATTGATGATTTTTGCTTAATTAACGGATCAATAAACTAATCCGACACCTGCTAAAGGTACCGAATGTCTCCATATTCACCCGATTTTCATTTGCCTGCATACCTTTCACAAATAAAACGGATAACTCTATGTTTCTGTCTGCTCTCTGCAGGATGTGGTGACAGAACGTTTGAAAGTTTACCCGCTGTACATAGCCCTGTAGGTGCAGCTGAGCTGTCATCCATACAGTCCACTCCGGTTGAGATCCATGAAGGGTTGATCTACAGAAAGTTGCGGGAGCGAGGCTACACGTCTATCCGGGGGTATGCCCTTTTTAAGGAGGTTGCATCCAATTCCCTGTACGACATTGCACTATTGGAAGCTAACCTAAACGGAGATCTAACCAGATTGCTCATCACCATAGATCCCAAATATCAGTCTGTAATTGACATTATGACTTACGATCCGGCGAAATTCAGCCTTAAATCGCTGGGTACGAGCGAGATGACCGCTTTTTTTACTGATGCAGTGCTGGTAGGATCGAGTGAGGATCCGCAAAGGGACACCGTGCTGGTCCAGATCGCCGGAGATGGCAAAATGTCTGAGCTCACTCTCTGCTGCAACTTCTAGATACTGCCCCAGTCAGTAAATTGGCAAGTGACATATGTCTTTAATTCTGGAAATTCAGTGTTCGGGATGAATGTCCCAGGACTTGCGAACTTTTAGATCCACAATGGTGTTTAGGTTTTTGGCTGAGATCCTGTACTAATTATCACAACTTTGCGTTTAGATTACGATATGGCGCGATTAGGAGTCATAACATTCTCACTTTTTTACCTGCTGGTTTCGTCAGGGGTAGTCCTGAATTTGCATTTTTGCAAAGGTAAGATCGTCGACATTGCAGCTTTCAGCGATGTAAAAAGTTGCTGTGCAAAGAAGAAGTCTTGTGGAAAGGAAGATATGCCGGGAAAGTGCTGCCATGATGAAACGGTAGTCATCCAGTTTGATCAATGGCAGGTACAAGGTTCTTCTATCACTCTGGATCTTCAAGGTGTTTTTGTTGCAGATGTACTTAGTCAATATGACTTGGATTTAGTTGCAGAACCCCAGACTAAGGAACTCTTTTACGACTTGCCTCCTCCCAAACCGCGGGATCTTTGGAAGATTTACAATCGTCTCATTTTTTATGGCTGATGGACTAATGTCTTAATTTTTGATGTGAGCTTTCAGTGCCACATTTTATCTAGTTAATACATTAATCAATTGAAATTCTATATCAGTTATGAAAAAATCAATAATAAGTTTATTCACTTTTGGATTCTTGGTCCTATTCTCCTACTCAGTGGAAGCACAAACTTCTGAGAAAAAGAGGAGTAAAATAGCTACCGACGAATTTGCTGTCGTAGGAAACTGTGGCGGCTGTGAGAAGCGTATCGAAAGTGCTGCATTGTTAAAGGGCGTAAAATCTGCGAACTGGGACAAAGATGCGCAGCGAATCAAGGTGATTTATAAGACTAAGAAAGTAAGTCTTAAAGAAATCAAAGAATCGATCGCTGCCGTAGGTCATGACACGGATGATGTAAAAGCATCCAATACGATCTACAATGCATTGCCTGAATGCTGTCAGTATAGATCCGGAGTGAAAAAACACTAAGCATTGTGAAAATCAAGAGTTGGGTGTGGGTAGCGATTACGCTGCTCCACCCCTTCTTGCCCCTTGCTCAGGTGGCAACAGACACCGTTGAGGGCGAGGTTTTTTCTATCGATGAAAACATCCCACTTATCGGTGCCAATCTCTTCTGGCTTGACACCGATGTGGGCACAGCCACGGACAGCGATGGAAAATTTTCAATGGCAAGAAGTAAAGAGTCAAGACACTTGGTAGTGAGTTACATTGGTTACTCCCAGGATACCATCGAAGTTCTAGACGATGATGCCTTTTTGACAATTTCGCTTTCTTCCGGCACCACCTTGTCTGATGTGCAAGTCGTACATCGACGGAAAGCTACAGAGTACTCTCTGTTAAATCCCATCAAGGTGGAGCAGATTAATGAAAAAGAACTACTCAAAGCGGCTTGCTGCAATCTGAGCGAGAGTTTTGAGACTAATCCCAGTATCGATGTTTCATTTACGGACGCTGTAACTGGCACAAGACAGATTCAGATGTTGGGACTGGCTGGTCCATATATTCAGATCAGTAGGGAAAGTATGCCCTACCTTAGAGGCCTTGCTTCGGTCTATGGTCTTAGTTTTGTACCCGGTACATGGATCGAGGGAATGCAATTAAGTAAAGGCACAGGAAGTGTGATGAATGGATTTGAGAGCATCGCCGGCCAGATTAATATCGAATTGCGAAAACCCCAGAAAACGGATAAGCTTTACCTAAACCTTTATGCCAATGAGGGTAGTCGATTGGAGGCAAATCTAAACTTCTCTCAAAAAATAAATGACCAATGGTCTACTGGAATCTTACTACACAGCAATTTGAGGCCAAGATCGTTTGATCGCAATAACGACGGTTTTAGAGATATGCCCACGGGCGATGCATTTATTGCATTAAACCGGTGGCAATATATTGGTGACCGTGGAATGAGATTTCAGTTTGGCATTAATACGACAAGCATTGACCGTACCGGTGGGCAATTGGATTATAAAAAAGGAGAGTCAAACTCGACACTTTGGGGTCTTGATTTAGACCAGCGCAGACTGGAGGGATGGATTAAAATGGGAAAAGTATATGAGACTATCCCCTGGCGAAGTTGGGCATTGCAATTGTCAGCCTCTGACCATACTCAAAATAGTCTTTTCGGAAGACGCACATACGATGCTAATCACAAATCATTTTACGGCAATCTTCTGTACCAGACTATCTTAGTTCACACCGCTCATCAAGTTTTGATGGGTGCTAGCTTACAACACGATGATTACCGGGAAATTCTTGATGACAATCCTTTTGACAGAATAGAAAGTGTTGCAGGGGGTTTCTTCGAATATTCTTACGGTGGCAGTGAGAAATTCTCTCTTGTGGCAGGAATTCGTGGTGACGTTCATAACAACTATGGTTTTTTTGTGACTCCACGCTTACACTTTCGCTATGCCCTCACCGACCAGCTAGTATGGCGGGCATCCCTTGGACGAGGACTGCGCACTGCAAATATTTTTTCTGAAAATAATGGTTTGTTGGCATCGGCGCGAGAATTCATCATTCGGGGGGAAAACAATGACAATCCCTATGGTCTAGATCCGGAAATTGCCTGGAATACAGGTACAAATCTTGTGTATACATTTCAAATCAATCAGCGCAGCGGAGCAGTTAGCATAGATCTGTATCACACAAATTTTAAAAACCAGATCGTTGTAGACTTGTATCAAAGTGCAAGGGAAGTTCTTTTTTACAACCTGAATGGAAAGTCTTACTCTAATAGCTTTCAGGCTCAGCTCGATTATGAGGTAGTACCCAGCCTCGATATAAGATTTGCTTATCGTTGGTACGATGTAAAAAGCACCTACAGCAGTATCTTAAGGGAAAAGCCTCTCTTGTCTGCGAAGAGATTTTTTGTAAATCTTGGTTATTCCACACAAAACAATTGGTCTTTCGACTTCACAGTGAACTGGCAGGGTAAAAAACATTTACCTTATACAGATGACAATCCGTTGGAATATCAACTGTCAAATTTATCTCCTTCTTTTGCAGTATTAAACAGTCAAATAGCAAAAAAATGGAACGCATTTGAACTATATCTCGGGGGAGAAAATCTTCTGAATTACCGGCAGAAAGATCCCATTCTTTCCAGTGAGATGCCGTTTAGCCCTTATTTCGACAGCTCAATGACATGGGGACCTATTTTTGGCAGAAATATTTACATGGGAATCAGATACCGGATTTAAACAGAATAACTCAAATCAAACTCCAAGAGATCTTGCATTGGAATATAATCAGGAAGAAGTTCTGGAATACTTCACTAGAAGGACTTCTTGAAAGAAGTTGTCAGCGCTAAGAATCTGAAATTGAGTTTAATATCGGGAAGGGAAACACTCTTAATCTATGTAAAATAGCCTTTGAACTAGATTATTATCATTAGGGTACCACATTGACCGGGTTTTCTCGCATAATTTTATTCACGTACCCGTTTAAAGATTATTAATAATCAAAAATTGCGATGAAGAGCCTAATCATACTTTTTCTAGGGATAGCAGTAGTCCAATGTCAGTCACAAACAGAAGTGAAAGGGAACAGGATAGTTGGAGGACCCTGCGAAGGTTGTGAGGCCGTGCACGAATACGGCGATAAGAATCTAAAACCCACCGATACCTTACCGGGTTTCCTCACTACCGAACCCAAAATTAAGATTAGTGGTACGGTTTATAAAAGTGATGGAAGGACACCCGCCAGTGACATCATACTTTATATCTGGCACACAAATAGAGATGGTATTTATGAGACGATGGGAGATGAAAAAGGCTGGGCAAGAAGACATGGAATTCATCGCGGTTGGATTAAAACAGGTGCCGACGGAAAATATACTTTTTTCACATTCAGGCCAGCGACATATCCCAACAGAAGAGCTCCAGAGCACATTCATGCCGTTGTAAAAGAACCCGGCAAGAACGAATACTATATAGGCGATTTTCTATTTGACGATGATCCTTTACTGACATCAACCGAGAGGGAAAAGCAAAAGAACAGAGCGGGAAATGGAATTGTCCATTTAGTAAAAAGCGAGGGAATGCTAGCTGCCCAAAGGGATATCATCCTGGGACTAAATATTCCCAACTATTGATCTGGGAGCGATTAGGACGAGGCAGCCACCAAAGGGATATTAGATAAGAAACCTCATGTTGATCGACTTCTGCATTAATCTGCAAGAAGCTGTAGAAAATCACTTATCTGTGGGATACTACACTAAAATCAATTATCTGCGCTAATCTGCAAGATCTGTGGGATACTAAACACTTAAATCATTTATCTGCGCTAATCTGCAAGATCTGTGGGATACTAAACACTTAAATCATCTATCTGCGCTAATCTGCGAGATCTGTGCGATACTAAACTTTCTAAAGTAATTTATCTGTGTTAATCTGCGAGATCTGTGGGATACTAAACTCTTAAATCATTTATCTGCGAGAATCTGCGAGATCTGTGAGATACTAAACTCTTAAATCAATTATCTGCGCTAATCTGCAAGATCTGTGGGATACTAAACACTTAAATCATCTATCTGCGCTAATCTGCGAGATCTGTGCGATACTAAACTTTCTAAAGTAATTTATCTGTGTTAATCTGCGAGATCTGTGGGATACTAAACTCTTAAATCATTTATCTGCGATAATCTGCGAGATCTGTGCGATACTAAACTTTCTAAAGTAATTTATCTGCGATAATCTGCGAGATCTGTGGGATACCACACTCTTAAATCATTTATCTGTGCTAATCTGCGAGATCTGTGAGATACTAAACTCTTAAATCAATTATCTGCGCTAATCTGCAAGATCTGTGGGATACTAAACACTTAAATCATTTATCTGCGCTAATCTGCGAGATATCCTAGATCCGGACTTCCCAACCAGGTTCGTAATTCCGGCTCCACAGTTTTTCCGCTTCGGAATTTCCCACAATGTGACCGTTGACCGGATTGATTTGCAATCCACTTTTGGTACGATAAGCAATATTACCGAGTTGGCACAGTAATACACTTTTATGCCCTCCCTCTATTTCACTATTGAGTGTTGTCCCGTTTCTTATTGCAGAAAGAAAATTTTCGACGTGTCCTATATCCATTAGGAGACCAGGTCCGTAAGTGTCCTGCTGATTGTGTTCCTTTGATGACCCAGCTTTAACTTCTTTCACAATTTTTGGATTGCGATCATTGTCATATACAGTGTACGCATTCCCGCTCTGCAAAACAATGCATCCTCCCTCCCCGTGAAAACTCACGCCGGCGGTTTGTCCATGTATTCGTAACCGACTACAACTCCTGCTTTCCCAGGTCATGCTTTTTCCTTCAGCAAATTCAAGCGAAATCATCTGGGTATCAGGTGTCTCCCAATCATCTTTATAATGAAATCGACCCCCTGTCGAGGTAACGTAGGATGGATAATCCACCTGAAGGCCCCACCGCATAAGGTCCAGAAAATGGGTCCCATTGTTGAGGGCTTCTCCTGTACCCCAGTGCCAGAACCAATGCCAATTATATGGATGCAAATTATCCTGGTAAGCTCGACGAGGAGCCGGTCCCTGCCACAGGTCAAAATTCAATTCAGAAGGCGGGGAAGTTTTACTCCCAAATCCAATTGGTTCGCGGCCATTTACATACCAGGCATTCGCATAGTAGACATTACCGATGAGCCCACTGTGAATATCCCGCATACATGCCTGCACATTAGACCAGGTGCGTCTCTGATTGCCCATTTGGACAATTCGATTGTATTTTCTTGCGGCTGTAACCAACCACTCCCCTTCCTGCGGGTTATGACTGCAAGGTTTCTCAACATAGACGTGTTTTCCTGCCTGACAAGCCATAATTGCGGCCGGTGCATGCCAATGATCGGGTGCAGCAATCACCACAGCGTCGATCTCCGGATCTTCAAGGACTTTGCGAATATCTTCCTCGACTTTAGGTGTGTCGGTTTGTCTGTCTTTTAGATCAGATAATACATCAGCCACACATCGTTTATCTACTTCGCAAAGATATTTGACGACACAATCTTTGGCAGCAGCAAATGCATTTGCCAACGCTCTTCCTCGATTGCAAACTCCCATGACTGCAACGTTTATTTGCTCTGCTGGTCTTTTGTTTTTTAAGTAAGAAATTGACTTTGGAAATACTCCAAGTGAAACGGCAGCCATGGAAGAATCTTTAATGAATTTTCGCCTTTTTTTAAATCGTCGCATTTAATCTTTCATTTTAAAGTTTTGAATTTATTTCCTAACACCCAACATTTACTACCCTCTGTCTAAATCGGACTTTCCAATGCCTACGTTTTGCTTCGGGCTTAGGAATCCCTAATTCCCTGCTTGACCACTCCCCTCCTTCACTAAACTATGCCCCGCTCTGCGACTCCTTGAGCTCTACGAGATTCACTACCCCCAAACCATTTAAGTCTTCGAGGCTAGAATCTCTACTGCACCACTTCCCCACTATACCGCTACCCCATTACCTCTTCGATATCTACCGGAGCCCCTCGCCTCTCCCTACTCAAATCAGCCGCCGACATAAAAGCAAAAATCTCAATGGTTTCCTCCGAATCAACAGGAGGTTTACCTGTGCGAAAAAATTCTAAAATTTCGACGACAAGGTGCTCATAACCTTCGTAGGCACCCACAGGAGCAATGCCTTCAGTGCCAAAAGCCACACCGCCATACCCTGTTTTCCCCGTGCGAATGCCTCTAAACGTTCCGATTCGTCCATCCTCCCACTCTCCATTCACAACTTCCATTTCATCTCTAAAAATACGTGTTACTTTCTTACATCCTTTACCCATGACTGTGTACAATGACTCTACACCGTGTATCCCATACCAGTACAAGTCCGGATGAGTAGTTTCCAGTTTTGCGGGTGAGTAAGTATCTGCTCCAAGCACAGACCCGATGCTTCCACTGGCTACCGACTGTGTTGAAGGAGAAAACCGAAGGGATGAGGCACTGAAAACGGGAACGTCGTGGTTTTGAGCCTCTCTAAAAATTGCCAATGTATCAGACAAACTAGCAGCCATAGGCTTGTCTATAAAGACACGTTTACCTGCCTCAAATACCTCCAGGCTCTGCTCCAGGTGAAGGCGACCATCATTTGTTTCCAGTAGAACGACTTCTACCTCATTAAGCATACTGGCGATTGAATCTGTGATCCTCACTCCCATCCCCTTCATCTCCTCTGTGTATTTTGGGATGCGACTGCTACTTGATTCGATGTCCCTACTGCCGTGCGGATAGGCATGTGTCACTTTAAAGCCCATGGAACCCTCCTCACGGTTATTGATGATCTTTGTAAAAGCGGGGGCATGTGAGGTGTCAAGCCCTATGATTCCGACAGATACATCTTCAGCATCTGAGGCCTGACAGTACAAAGCCCGGGATCCGAGTAGAGTAGAACCAATTGCCAGGGTTTTGCTAAATTTTCTTCTCTCCATTTTTTAGTTTTTATCCAATATAAAGACGGTCATAAGTGGGGAGAAGAAATATAGATCTTTTTCTCCCAATAGGAAGATCAAATCCTCATAAATATTTACTGGCGAGGTTACTTCGGAAAGTACCAATTTCACAAAATGAGTCAATTTCGTACGAGGTTCACTTTTTTAAGATCGGCTGATGCCTGCGTATCAGGCGATTGAAGAAAATGAAAATATCCCTGCCTGGCATGCCTTCAGGCAGACAGGGCCAAAAGAACCATTTGTGATTTGGCAACAACCTTGTCGGAGTAGATCACTAGTATGCAATTTTGGACTCCTTAATAATCCATTTTTACAAGACGAAGCCTCGTGACTGAAGAAAGCCCTACCTTAGAGTAAAATCCGAAGACTAATTGCCCAACTTATATATCATTGGAGGATGTAATGGTGCTGGAAAAACAACGGCCTCATACTCTATACTACCTGAAATGCTAAATTGCAGGGAATTTCTCAATGCCGATGAAATTGCGAGAGGCATCTCTCCCTTCCAACCCGAGAAAGTTGCCATAGCCGCCGGAAGGTTAATGCTTGAAAGGATTGCGCACCTGATATCCGAGGGGGTTGATTTTGCATTCGAGACGACTCTTTCCAGTAAGTCTTTTTTAAAATACATCGAAATGGCACACTTGAATGGGTACCAAACAAACTTACTATTCTTCTGGTTGACATCCGTGGAAATGGCAATCAGACGGGTTAAGCTACGGGTGCAAGAAGGAGGTCATGACATCCCACACCAGGTGATAATTCGAAGATATCATCGGGGATTAGCAAATTTTTTCAAGAAATACAAAAACTCCGTAGACCAGTGGATGCTTATTGATAATTCTAACGACACTTTTAAACTAGTTTGTAAGTCAATAGATGGAAATATTGAGATTTATAACAATGACTTATGGTCTAAAATCCTCGATAAATATGGCAGATAAAACACCCGATGAAATATTTAAGCTGGTTATAAAGGGTTTAGAATTAACCTACGAAAGATTGGTAAAATTTAAGAAGGAAAAAAATTCTCCATTCATCATATGCCGTGATGGTAAAATCGTGGAAGTACCGGCTGATGAAATGCCCCCAACCATAAAATACGATTGGCCAGAACCAGAAATCGTAATAAATAGATCGGAGAATAATTCAGATAAAACATAAATTGGAGTTGAATCCTAATATCCCTCAATATCCTTATCAGAATCAATGACCGGCTTCTCCCCTCCAAACCGGTCATAAGCCGCATCGAGAATAGCTGCAGTCGCAGAAGCTCCTAATCGAGTAGCACCCAGCTCTTTTACCTTTAGCATTTCATCCAAGGTGCGTACTCCTCCTGCTGCCTTTACCTGCACGCGATCGGCACTGTGTGTCCGCATCAATGTGATATCGTGTGCAGTGGCTCCCTTGTAACCATAAAACCCGTGCTCGTTTTTCACCATTCCGTAGCCCGTTGATGTTTTTACAAAATCCACATCGAGATTACTGCATATTTCACACAACCGAATTTTAAAATGATCTTCTGGGATGAAATCATTTTCAAATATGACCTTTAAAATGGCATCGTTGTCATGAGTAGCTTTCACTATTTCTCCAATTTCCCTTTCCACATATTCCCAATCCTCCTGAAGTACTTTTCCGATATTGACCACCATATCAATTTCCACTGCACCATCCTTACAAGCTTGCAATGTCTCCTGTTTCTTTATCTCTATGGTGCTGTTACCATGTGGAAATCCAATCACCGTGCCCACTAAAACATCACTACCCCTCAACCATTTCACCGCTTTCTTCACAGCATACGGCTTTATGCAAACGGAAGCCGTGTTGTATTTTTTTGCCAGTTCACACCCCGATCTCATTTCTTCATCCGTCATAGTGGGATGTAACAAGGAGTGATCGATCATTTTTGCCAATTCCCGTACCTGATCCATCTCTTAAATTTTCATGCAAACTTAGAATATCTTTTCCAATGAGATGGGATATCTTTATCAATCCGGTCACACTTCAATCCAGGCTTACCCACTTTGACCGCTCATTACTTTTTAATATCGCTTCACAAAGCAATACTTCCCGATGACCGTCTTCAAATGAAGGATACATGGGTGTAGTAACGGTATCGATTATGGCATCGTAAAAACTTCGGAAACACTGTTTAAACGTATCCGGAAATCCCTCTGAATGGCCACCTGGATAATTGATAAAAGGCAGCGTTTGAGCACTAGTAAGTGAAGGGTCTTTTTCCAAAATGTTATTAGCCTCATTTCGATGTCCGATCACAAGTTGATTAGCCCGGTCACTATCCCAGGAGACAGATTCCTTACTCCCTGAAATTTCATACCGGATCCTGTTCTTAAAGCCCGCAGATACCTGAGATACCCAAAGCACTCCCTGGACACCATCCTCCATTCTAAACATAATGCTTCCACAGTCTTCTGTATTTATCGTCAGATTTTCTGTGTTGCCCGCAGTCTCTCCCGAAAAAGTCTGAACTTCTCCCAGGGGTTTTTTCCTGGTTTTATGAACCGTTGCCAAATCTGCACAGACATTTGAAATCTTTTTACTCGTTACGGA
Organism: Saprospiraceae bacterium; assembly: GCA_965222645.1. Taxonomy (GTDB): domain Bacteria; phylum Bacteroidota; class Bacteroidia; order Chitinophagales; family Saprospiraceae; genus JABDMH01. Next base: position 1,275,530 of record OZ244968.1, read on the forward strand.
TTGCACGAGATCCATCCAATGCGTGCCAATGTCTGCAACGGCACGTAAAGCACCTCCTTTTTCTGCTGACACCCTCCAATTATAATCGGTATCGTACATCAACCAATCCTGCACATAGCTCCCTACCACAGAAAACAATCTGCCCAGAGAGCCGTTAGCTACTTTCATCCGCGCTTCAATATTCATTGGATAAAAACGCACATTGTAGGTCACCGCCGCCATTTTTCCTGACCTGGAGGCAGCATCTACCAGAACCTCAGTTTCTGCACTAGTCATTGCGAGCGGTTTCTCACACATCACATGCTTCCCATTTTCCAATGCGCTCTTTGCCATAGTAAAATGCAAAACATTGGGAGTCGCAATATGAACCACATCAATGGTGGGATCTTTTAGGATTTCATCAAAATCTTTGTACCCTTTCTTCAGACCCAGACCTCTAGCCGCTGACAAGGATTTCTCTGGTGTACTTCCCAAAATTCCACATACGTGGACCCCTAATCGCCTCAAAGCTTCCACATGAACTGGCCCGATAAATCCGGTGCCTGCCACAGCAGTATTTATTTCATGATACATTAAAAACTTTTATTTTTTTCATTAAATAAAATTGGACAAATTCATCACCGGATGATATCCTTCACGACATTTCCGTGCACATCGGTGAGTCGATATCTCCTGCCCTGATGTTTAAAAATAAACTGCTCATGATTTATTCCGAGCAAATGTAAAACAGTGGCCTGAAAGTCATGTACATGTACCTTATTTTCTACCGGATTAAAACCAAAATCATCTGAAGATCCATAGGTCATTCCACCCTTGACACCCCCACCTGCCATCCACAAAGTAAAAACATAAGGGTGGTGATCCCTTCCCCAATTGCGATAATCACTGATTAGTCCCTGAAGGAATGGAGTTCGGCCAAATTCGCCACCCCAAATCACTAAAGTGTCTTCCAGTAATCCACGCATTTTGAGATCCTTTACCAAAGCGGCGCTCGGTGCATCAGTATCCAGGCACTGAGTCTTGAGTTGGTAAGTGAGATTGCGATGCTGGTCCCATCCGGCATGCATGCACTGTACAAATTTCACCCCTTTTTCAATCAGTCTCCTGGCCATCAGACAATTGTATGCAAAAGTGCCCTGCTTTTGTACGTCTGGGCCGTACATGTCCAAGATGTAATCTGGCTCGTCACTCAAATCAGTGAGGTCAGGAATACTCATTTGCATTTTATAGGCCATTTCATACTGCGCAATTCTGGTCCTGATCTCCGGATCCTGATAATTTTCGTAACTGATTTCATTTAGCTTTCCCAAATCGTCAAGGAGTTGCCTGCGAATCTCCCTGGGTAAACCATCGGGATTGGAAAGATACAGAACCGGATCTCCACCACCTCGAAATTTCACCCCTTGATAAACGGAAGGTAAAAAACCGCTTCCCCAATAATAATCGTAAAATATTTGGCCACAACTCGCCTCCTTATCTCTCGATGTCATGGCTACGAAAGCAGGGAGATCTTCAGAATCACTACCCAGGCCGTAGGTGAGCCAGGATCCCATGCTAGGCCTCCCCGGCATTTCTGATCCGGTAAGAAAAAAAGTGATTGCCGGTGCGTGATTAACGGCTTCGGTATACATTGACTTGATAAAGCAGAGATCATCTGCTAACTCAGCAGTGTGCGGCATGAAATCAGAAACCCATGCTCCACTCTCCCCATGTTGTTTAAAATTAGTAATCTCAGCAAGTACTGGTCTCTGCACCTGATTGCCAGTCATCGTGCTAAATCTTTTTCCTCCTGCCAGCGAATCCGGAATCTGTGTGCCATGCCATTTTCTCAGCGTGGGTTTGTAATCAAATAGATCAACATGGGAAGGCGCCCCATTTTGAAATAAATAAATTACGCGTTTTGCCCTTGGTGCAAAGTGAGGTAAGTCCTGGTCAGTGCCAGGGGAATCAAGTGTCCGGAATAAATCCTTGCGTAATAAATCGCCTAAGGCTGCCGAACCAAGTCCGAGAGCCATTTTTCCAAAAAATTGACGTCTCGTTTGTTCAAGGTGAAAATTAAAATCCATTTTAGATTTAATTATTGTTTGGTCAGTACTTCATCCAAATTCAAAATAATCGAACAAATGCCAGTATATGCAGCATGAGCGATCAAATCAACATGCTCATCTACATCATGATCCCCCACCGAAGTAACCTTTTGCGCCTCTTCGAAGTGGTTGCTGTAATGTTTGTACAATTCCTCAAATCTGTTTAACAAGAGTGTCCTTTCCCCTGGATTGGGATGGCGACATGTTGCAAGCCTAAATGCCCGGTCAATACGGTCCTTTTCGCTGTGCTCCTTCCTGAGAATCCGTGCGGCCATAACCCGGGCTGCTTCTGCATAGGTGATATCGTTTAGCGTGACCAAGGCGTGCAGTGGTGTATTGGTGCGTTTTGGCTTTACCTCACACACCTGACGTGCAGCATTATCAAAAAGCATGGTAGGGCCCACAATCCGGCGCCAGAAGATGTACAGGGAACGACGATAAAGCGCATCTCCCCGATCTCTTTCATATTTTTTAAAACCAAAGGTGGCTTCTTCCCAAATACCACGAGGCTGATAGGGTTTTATGGGAACACCTCCGATGCTGTCATTTATTAATCCACTTAAAAACAGTGCTTGATCCCTCAGCATCCAGGAGGGCAATCGATATCTCGAAGATCGCGATAAAAAAATATTATCTGGATCCTTTTCAAGATGCAAAGGGCTGATCTGGGATCCCTGCCGGTAAGTCGCACTCATCACCATTTTCTTGATTAACGCCTTGAAATCCCATCCAGACTCTCTAAAGTCGACAGCCAACCAATCTAACAGATCAGGATGGCTGGGGCGACTTCCCTGCACGCCAAAATCTTCCGGAGTTTCTACCAATCCCCTTCCAAATAAGGCCTGCCAATACCGGTTTACAATCACCCGTGAGGTCAGGGGATGTCCGGGAGAAAAAAGCCACCGGGCTAACTCAAGCCGATCATCAATTGCGTTGGCTTCGACAGGTGATAATGTCGAAGGCACAGATGCATAAACCCGCTCACCGCGTTTATCATAAATCCCACGGTCCAGAATATACGTAGGTCTGGGTCTTTCCAGGTGATCCATAACCATCACCTGCAGATTATCCCCCGTGAGCTCATCCTTCTTGCGAATCAGCGACCGGAACTCCTTCAATAATTTGTGGTATTTTTTGTCTTCTTTTTCGAAGTGAGCACTCAATAAACCCAAATAGTACGGGTTGCGTTTAATTGGATGAAAACCCAATGCAAAAATATGATCACCATTTAACTCACTTGCCTCCTCTGATTCTGCCGCTGTTTCACCCTCTGTCCTTGGAAATTTTTGCAGTTCGAATTTTGCCAACTCATCACTTTTTTCGAGGATCAAGTCTTCGATTGCTGCAACCTCTTGTTGGTCTTCAGTATTGCTGAGATCCAGCACTGGCTTTATTCGACCATTATAACCAATACCTTCCTCCGAGGTTTGGTTGAAGTAATCATATATCTGATAGTATTCTTTTTGCGTAAGCTGATCAAATTTATGATCATGACACCTCGCACAATTAAATGTCATACCAAGCCAGACCGTACCAAAAGTCTCAGTGCGATCAAAAACATTTTCAACCCTGGTCTCTTCCGGTATTCGCCCCCCTTCACCATTATACATGTGATTCCGGTTGAATGCCGTCGCCAATATCTGTTCCTGAGTAGCATTGGGTAAAAGATCACCAGCCAGTTGCTCAATACTAAACTGATCAAAAGGCATATTATCATTGAAGGCCTTTACTACCCAATCTCTCCAGGGCCACATCTTCCTCTCCGGGTCTCCTTGGAAACCATTTGTATCAGCATATCGCGCCACATCGAGCCAATTCCATGCCCACCGCTCACCAAAATGCTGAGAAGAAAGCAAATGATCAACAAGTTGCTCGTATTTCTCATCTGAGAAAATCGGCAAAAGCGAGTCGACTACACTAATTTCTGGCGGAAGTCCGGTCAAATCGAGATAAAGCCGACGAATTAGCACTTCCGATGAGGCCTCCTCGCCAGGGGATAAACCCTCGTCTCTCATGCGTGGGTACACAAATCGGTCGACCTCATTTACTCCCCATGGCATAACGTCATCTGCTTGAATTGCAATTTTTTCCGGGGTTATGTAAGACCAATGTCGTTGCCACTCAGCTCCCTGTTCTACCCACTTGATCAATGCTGCCTTTTCCTCTGTATTCAAGTAAAGGTTTGACTCTGGTGGAGGCATCACAACCTCATTGTCATCAGCAAGAATGCGTTTTACTGCGACGCTCTTCCTGACCAAGCCCGGAGTAAATGCAGTTCCATCTCCACTTTCCAATGCGCCGTAAATCCCGGATTCGATATCCAAACGCAATCCAGCTTCCCTGACTTTCTCATCCGGACCATGACACGGGAAGCACTTATCGGACAAGATTGGTCTGATATGAGTGTTAAATCCAATTTTTTCAGGAAGGGCATCATAGGCCGTCTTTACTTCTGATGGCATTTTTCCGCAAGAACAACAAAAAGAGAATAAAACTGTGATAAAGATTCCAGTATACAGACGCATAAACCCTCGGCAAGTGCCATCTAAAATAACGAAATATTCGAGATGGCAGTACTCACTGAAATCATCCTGGAGACCCCCGAAAAGAAGGTAAATCAAAATTGGCACCTGCAATCGAGTTTGCGTAGACATATGTCCCGGCGAAGACCTTACAGGAGTGCAGTCAATTATTTTATCTTTAGCATCATTGGAAAAGGTATCCAGTAGTGAGCTGATCCCCATTTATAAAAGTGAATCAAATATAAAATACGTATTGAAAATGGATAATTGCATCAATCGATCGGCAATGACGCTCATTTGTATTATTTTAACATCTTCGATTTGGTCTCAGGAAATATATCTCCGAGGAAATCAGCTGGGATATCATCCCCAGGCAGAAAAAAAACTGATTGTACTTTCCAAAGTACCTGTAAATGACCGGGTGAAAATAAAGAGTGCCGATGGTGAGACGCTGGATGTGAAAATTTACCTCAATGAAATAATGCGTGGAAAATGGGGTCAATTTCGATTTCAATATGAGTTAGATATAAGTGAAATCAAAAAAGAGGGAAGTTATCACATCGATTATGGACATAAGAGTTTTCAGATAAATGTGTTAGGTGAGATATATGAGCCACATTTAAGTACTCTGCTATCCTTTATGCGACAGCAGCGGTGTGGTTACAATCCTTACTTCGATGTGGTATGCCATCAAGGCGATGGTCGTATCTTTTATGCTCCTGTCCCTGATTCTTCCTACTATGATTTTACCGGGGGATGGCATGACGCTGGTGATCAATTAAAATATTTAATTACCGGCTCCAATGCGACCGCACGGATGCTAATGGCCTATGAGACTGCACCGGAAAAATTTGCTGATAGTGTCGATGCGCTGGGCCATCCACATCCCAACGGAATACCAGATATTCTTGACGAAACCAAATGGGGTCTGGATTGGATACTGAAGTTGCACCCAAGGAAAGATTGGCTCATCCATCAGATTGCAGACGATCGGGATCACAGGGGATTTAAGCTCCCACATCTGGACAATGCTGAGTATGGATGGGGGAAAAATTCTTACCGGGTGGCGTATTTTGCCAATGGACAACCTCAGGGCCTTAATAAATACAAAAGTAAAGCTACCGGTATCGCCAATCTTGCTGGTCGTTGTGCTGCAGCCCTTGCCATGGGCTCTAAAATATTTGAAGAAATAGACCAGCCCTTTGCTTTGCGGTGCAGGCAGGCATCCGAGGAACTCTATCAAATGGGTAAGAACCATGAGGGTTTCCAACAGGGAAATTCTTTTGGAGCTCCATATAGATACAATGAAGACAGCTGGGCAGACGATATGGAGTGGGGTGCCACGGAATTATTTAAAATCACGGGTAAAGAAGACTACTTGACCGATGCCATTCATTACGCCAACTTAATTAAAGAAGACGGATGGATGGCAAGAGACACGATGCTCCACTACCAAAAATATCCATTCATGAATATGGGACACTATTCATTGTATGACGTCGCTCCTGAAGAAATAAAGAAAAAAATCCTGCATTGGTATAAATCAAACATAGAAAAAGTGGTCGCCAGGGCAGAAACAAATGCCTATAAGGTGGGGACAACTTTTATATGGTGCTCAAATAATTTGACTGTAAATTTTATCACCCAACTTATTTTGTATGAAAAAATGTCTGGTGACCAGTCGTTCCATCATTATATAGACTCCCACCGGGACTGGGTTCTGGGCAGAAACCCGTGGGGTACAAGCATGTTTACCGGAATACCTGAGCGAGGTGAGTACCCAGAAGATGCACATCTGGCGAGCACTTATATTCTCGGTGAGACGCCAGCTGGAGGTTTGGTGGATGGTCCACTTTACGTCACGACATACAGAGCCCTTTTGGGTCTTGTCTTAAACGATCCTGATGAGTTTGCGCCTTTTCAAAACGAAGTGGTGACCTATCATGATGACATTGGAGATTATTCTACCAATGAGCCGACGATGGACGGTACCGCAGATGCGATCTTAATGTGGGCTCTGCTTGGTAAATAAATAGATAATGACTCGGGAAAAAAAGAACATCAAAATAGGGCGGGATTCATATCTGGAGGGCCCTAAGAGTCGTGTAAGTGAATTCCGTTTTTCGCTCAGCGTCTTATTTCAGTTTATTAAGGGGTTTAGAAAACTCCATTTTGCAGGTCCTTGTATCACTGTTTTTGGCAGTGCCAGATTTAAAGAAGGACACCGGTACTATAGAATGGCTTATGAGACGGGCAAAACAATTGCTCAAATGGGATTTACCACAATGACCGGTGGCGGTCCCGGAGTTATGGAGGCAGCCAGCAGAGGCGCATATGAAAATGAGGGTCATTCTGTGGGCTGCAATATAGAATTGCCTTTCGAGCAACATCCCAATCCTTACATGCATAGCTGGGTTGACATCAAATATTTCTTTGTTAGAAAAGTTTTATTACTTAAATATTCTTATGGCTTCATCGTATTGCCGGGAGGCTGGGGTACAATGGATGAAATGTTTGAAACGCTCACCCTTATACAAACCGGAGTTATTCAGAACTTCCCCATTGTAGTCATGGGCAAAGAGTATTATGCCGATCTGTGGAAATACTTTGATTTCATGATCTCCCAAAAAACGATTTCTGCATCGGATCCTTCACTGATTTTATTTACAGATGATTTGGATGAGGCCAAGGATCACATTCTAAAATACATCAGAAGTAATTATGAAATTAAAAAGAGAAGAAAACCGCTTTGGTGGCTATTCGAACGGGTATAAAGTCGCAACTCGACCTAAACCATCTGCATCTTTTTATGGTAAAGATGCATAAGCGATAAAAAGCCTGGAAATAATCTAAATTCTATTTCGCAAAATCAATCGCCATGCCCAAACAGTAATTATTTGTCAATGCGGGAAAAACGATAGCCCAATGTCCGTAAACGCGAAACTAGTTCCTCGAGTTTATAGTAGAACTTATCTGTGCGTTTGGAATCAGTGCCAACATGAAGTAATAAAATAAAACCATTCAGACCCGTTGGGTTGTTTCGTTCATAGGAAAAAATACTCTTCATTATATCAGCACTGCTAACATATCGATCTCCCATGTCCGGAGTGGTGTAATCTGCATTGGATCTGGTACCCGGAGTAAAATTGACTAATTGCAGACCCAGCTCCTCTGTCCAAATACTTATTGAGTCATTGTACCATTCGTATGGAGGCATAAAAAAATAAGATTCTTCTTTCTCAATTCCAAACTCCCTCATTTCCGCATAATTATCCATTAAATCACCCTTAAATTCCGCCTTCGACACTAGAAGGGAATCGCGATCCTCCCAAGTGGCATACAGCAAATGCTTATCGGAGTGAGCTCCCAAATAATGGTCATCGCGGACTAATTTCTTAATGCACCTTGTATTTCCCTTCTTGCGATAGAAATCCCCGGTGAAAAAGAAATTAGCCTGTATTTTATTCCTTCTCAAAATCCTTTGCACGAAGCAAGTTCCTTCACTGTAGTCACCGCCCGTAAATGTGAGGAATATTATGGGAGCTGTCGAGTCAAGCCTCACCAGGCCTCCATACCTGATTGTTGCATTTGTGTAATCGCTATTCTGACCTGCTACCTCAAAAAAGGATAAAGCAAAAGTCAGCATTATGATTATATTTAAATTTATTGAGCTCCTCATAAAAAATAAGATCCGATCAATTCTACTGCAGGAGTCTGAATCAAACGCCAGCAATACGTTGCTTGTACATTGCCAGTGCACTATCAAGTCTTTCGTGGGCTGTTTGATCCCCGGGGACGTTGTGAGAGGGATGGATAAATAGTTTTACACCCCGATCCGCAAGTATCTCGGCGACAGTAGTAATTGTCATCCAAACCATTGTCACAAAAGCGTGTGTCGATAATGGGCCGATCTTATCCTGATGATTTTTCAATGTGACGGAGGCATCCACAATGGGTACGCAAGAATCAACCACCACATCTGCAATTTCAAACAAGGTTTTACCACAAGAGTGCCTCGATTTCTTATCCCTGGATTCCTCCTCTGAACCAAAAACAATCACCTTCATACCTAGTTCTCTCGCTCTTAATGCCACATCTATATTCACATTGTTGATTCCCGTGTGTGAGAAAATCCACATGGTATCTCGCTGATCAAAATCATACCCCTTCATTATTTCTCTACCATAACCTTCTACCCTTTCAAGAAAAATGAATTGACGGACTCCCATCTCTCCCACAATTCTTGTAAAAAAAGTAAGGGGTAACTCTACCATCGGATGAAAGCCCACGAATCCTCCTATACGCGGATACATCTCTTCAACCGGGATTGTACTGTGCCCACATCCGAAAGTATGTACCCAGCGCTCACATTCGATAGAATCTGCCATGATCCTGGCCGCGCTTTTAATATTCTCTAATTGAGTCTCCTCAATACGGTCCATCACTGACCGGGCATTATTAAGCCAATCTTTTGCTAACATTTATTTGTTCTCTTTCTTAATTAATCTATGATCTCACAGCGGTCGGGCAGTCCACTTTGCAAGAAAATACAAAATAGATATGTTTGTCCATCACCCCCAAGAATCCTCTATATAAAACTATAGTACACACCAATGACCGAGGACCCAGAAATGACAATATTAAGAAAAACGGATTTGAACAAGGACAGCTTCAACCAGTGACGCAAAATGCAGCTGCCCTTTCAGGGCGATTAGAAATATGCAGCTTCTACACAAGGCCAGGCCTTGCGTTGAAAAAAGCTGGGCTTTCAGCCCATACGCCAGGACAATAAATTGCTAAATCAGCATGCTTGAACTGATTTAGGTCATACCACAGATGCTCAAAATTTGACAGCCAAGTGAAAATGGTATCTTTTGACATCCTGGCACATCGCCTGATGGGCCTATTCAATTCTATTCCACAATTAATTTTGATCAAGTCCGTAAAATTTGCATTCTTCATTATTATCTGTAAATCGCTGTCGATGGAATCGGCCTGAAAGGCCAGATCATTCTTAACCCATGACGCCTTAGGTGACAGATGCAGACTTAAACTGCGGCCTGAAAGGCCAGCTTAACGAAGATCAGCTTCAACCAGTGACGCAAAATTCAGCTGCCCTTTCAGGGCGATTAGAAATATGCAGCTTCTACACAAGGCCAGGCCCTGCGTTGAAAAAAGCTGGGCTTTCAGCCCATACGCCAGGACAATAAATTGCTAAATCAGCATGCTTGAACTGATTTAGGTCATACCACAGATGCTCAAAATTTGACAGCCAAGTGAAAATGGTATCCTTTGACATCCTAGCACATCGCCTGATGGGCCTATTCAATTCTATCCCCAATTAATTTTGATCAAGTCCGAAAACTTTGTAATCTTCCCAATTATCTGTAAATCGCTGACGATGGAATCGGCCTGAAAGGCCAGATCATTCTTAACCCATGGCAAACGCCTTAGGTGACAGATGCAGACTTAAACTGCGGCCTGAAAGGCCAGCTTAGCGAGTTTATCTTCAGCCATGACGCAAAATTCAGCTGCCCTTTCAGGGCGATTAGAAATATGCAGCTTCTACACAAGGCCAGGCCTTGCGTTGAAAAAAGCTGGGCTTTCAGCCCATACGCCAGGACAATAAATTGCTAAATCAGCATGCTTGAACTGATTTAGGTCATACCACAGATGCTCAAAATTTGACAGCCAAGTGAAAATGGTATCCTTTGACATTCTGGCACATCGCCTGATGGGCCTATTCAATTCTATCCCCAATTAATTTTGATCAAGTCCGAAAACTTTGCAATCTTCCCAATTATCTGTAAATCGCTGACGATGGATGCGGCCTGAAAGGCCAGATCATTCTTAACCCATGGCAAACGCCTTAGGTGACAGATGCAGACTTAAACTGCGGCCTGAAAGGCCAGCTTAGCGAAGGACAACTTCAACCAGTGTCGTAAAATTCAGCTGCCCTTTCAGGCGATTAGAAATATGCAGCTCCTACACAAGGCCAGGCCTTGCGTTGATAAAAGCTGGGCTTTCAGCCCATACGCCAGGACATTAAATTGCTAAATCAGCATGCTTGAACTGATTTAGGTCATACCACAGATGCTCAAAATTTGACAGCCAAGTGAAAATGGTATCCTTTGACATCCTGGCACATCGCCTGATGGGCCTATTCAATTCTATCCCCAATTAATTTTGATCAAGTCCGAAAACTTTGCAATCTTCCCAATTATCTGTAAATCGCTGACGATGGATGCGGCCTGAAAGGCCAGATCATTCTTAACCCATGGCAAACGCCTTGGGTCTCAGATGCAGACTTAAACTGCGGCCTGAAAGGCCAGCTTAGAAGTAACGACGTTCAAATATGTTAATATGGCACAGTCACTTGCAAGATTATATGTTCACATAGTTTTTCATATTAAATCGGGATCACCAATAATCCGTGATAAAGAAAAACAAAGATTGTATGCCTACATCGGATCTGTCATTAAATCAAACCAATCCATCCCGATTGCAATAAATGCACCTCCAATCATATCCATATTTTATGCGTGCTGTCTAAGAACATAGCCATGTCAAAATTCGTGGAAGAAGTAAAAAGGCACAGCAGCAGATGGATTAAACAACTAGACTCCCACTATAGTAAATTCGCTTGGCAGGGAGGGTACGGTGCTTTCTCTGTCAGTCCATCTATTCATGACAGGACCAAACGCTATATTGAAAATCAGGAATCACATCACAGAAAACAGAAGTTTGAAGAAGAGTACTTGAAACTCTTGGATGAATATAATATTAGCTACGACGAAAAATATTTATGGAAAGATTAAAGCTAGTGCAGCGTTTCCAAAATACCTAATGCTATGGATCGGCTTCTTTTTCACCATCTCTTCAGTCCCTTCGCCATCCGGCCTCGGCCAGCAAAGCATCACCGAAAGCCCTGCCTGCGATACCGCTGGTAGGCAGGCTTGTGTAGCAAGTGCTATACCCGGTTTCGTCTTCGATCTGGTAAAAAATAAGCTCGACCAATAATATCATATATTTCGAAAACGCTGCATTAACAGATAGAAACTATCAGAGTAAGTATACTACTAATTGTCGAATTTGGTTTACCCTAGCCGATCCGGAACTCCTATGACTTCATCCAGAGATTTACACCTTGCACCATAAAGATCGAGTTTAGAATGTCAGATGTGGAAAATTGCCATAAATCAACCACCTTTCACATCCTCAGTCTGCTCCCTTCTTCTGTCATATTGAATAAACAACAACAATATACAAACACTACAAAACAAAAGCATCCAAGGGTACAGGCCAAAACCAAAATATTTAGCTAAAAATCCAACAAGAAAATTAATGATCGTATTGCCAAGTACAGCAATAAATATCACAACACTAAAAGCAGTTCCACGCATCTCCTCGTACATCTCACTCACATGGCCAAGCACTACAGGAAAAATAGCCGCAGTACCTACTCCCAGAAGTGCAGCCCCGATGTGCACCCAAAGAACACCATCAAACGTTTTGAATGCGAAGCTTCCCAACATTAAAAGAATAAGCGAGATAAAAACTACTTTTCGGTCACTGATAACTCTCAAAAGTTTGGCGAGAAGTAAACGAGTCAGGGTAAGTCCTATGACATAGATGCTCAATGTAGCCAGCGCACTCGATTCATTAAATGATTTTACTCCCCGCAAAAATGTCGTCGTCCAGTTATTAAAGACGCCTTCAAAAGCACTTTGAAAAAACAATAAAAAGGCCAGTAGTAATAGAGCCTTGTTTTTAAATAGGGAGAAACTTTTACCCAGTGCAACTCTCTGTTGCTGTTTTGCTGTCGGATATCGTATTGCAATCATATAAATCATAATCAATAGGATCAATGCCGACAGCCCTTCGAGGATTTGATCATACGACCATTTTTTCGATAAGACGGTCATAATCAGGGGCACGAGTAACGCCCCAACCCCAAAGAATACTCCGAGTAGACTAAGGTTGGCACTGCCAGATGATTGCCGGTCATGACTAATGTCGGCTACCAGGGCATTTGTTCCACCATTAATACTACCTCCTCCCAGGCCGATCATAAAAAAAGAAATCTGAAGAAGTGAAAGTCCGGAAGCATTAGAAATCCCAAACAGTCCACCAGCAATCGCCAGGGCACTGAATGCTAATAGATACTTATAACTAAAACGGTCTACAATAGGTCCAAAAACTAAGGATCCAAACATGATACCCGCCGGTAAAAGTGAAGCCAACGAGCCCGCTGCCACTTCATCCAACCGGTACCTTGACATCAAATCCGGCAGTACCGAACCCAGAGTTAGCATTACAATACCAAAAAGTAACATTCCCAGGCAAGCCGATGTAAAAACAGCATTAAACCTATATAAACCTCGATCTGTCAATGTGATATATTGTCGGAAATAAAAATATTTTCAAATTCATCCTCCACTGCTAACTTTCGTGCCTCGTATTCATGGCTTGATATGCAGCTCCATATAATGCAACATTTTCTCCCAGCTCAGATGCTGCAAACCGGACCTGTTTACTACTAATGGGTTGAGCCCAGCGGCAGGCCTCCACATAAATGCGTTGTATATACTCAGTTGCGGGACCAAACACGCCACCACCAAAAACGATAATCTCGGGATTAAATAAACTAATTAAATTTGCAGAAGCCTGACCCCAGCATAAAATCGCGTCTTCAATTATTGAAATTGCTTCAGGGTCGCCCACCTTATATGCTCTAAAGATATCAGCGGTTGTGGGCATTTCCTGATTTGCACTCATCCCTGAAAACCGATGGTTTTTTTCTTTAGCTACCTTTCGCCCCAGGAGCTCGATGCCTTGACCAGAGGCCTGGTATTCGAAACAACCATATCTCTCATAGGGATCGAGAAATCCTTCTTTCACAGCCATCCATCCAATGGCACCTGCAATGTCACTTTGCCCTCGAAGCAGTCTGCCGCCCACAAGTATACCAGCCCCAATACCTGTTCCTACTGCCAGATAGATGGCATGAAGACACCCTTTAGATACCCCCTGCCAGGTCTCTCCCAATACATAACAAGCCCGGTCACTATCGATTATAACATCTTCTCTATCAAAAGAAGTGGCTTTGCAGATTTCATCCAAAAGTCGATATGACTCCCACCCTTCAATATTTGGAGCCCATACCACGCCATCATCAGGGTTGTAAATACCCGGCACAGCAATTCCTATCAATCCAATTCTATTTTCACTTTTGGTAAAAGATGCCTCAAAATGCCCGATAACCTCCAAAATCATTCGTCCGACTTCTTTTCCAGCCCTACCCTCAAGTGGAAGAATTTTTTGTCCCAACAAACGACCATCTCCATCAAAAACACCAGCTGATAACTTTGTGCCCCCCAAATCTAAGGCCAAAACCAGTTCTCTTGCCATTCTCAAATGTAATTCAAAAATTCTATATTCAAATTTTGAAGTCGATCTTAAAGGTGGCTCAAATAATATGTGTTCTGATCAACCATGATTTTAGAAAAAGTAAAAGAAAATTCACAAATGAAAAAGGACGATTGGTATCTGTACGTTGCGATTTTCCTAACCTGGAGTTTTTATTCATGCAATTCCAGTCAAGAAAATACGCAACTTTATGATGTGGTCATCTATGGAGGAACTTCTTCCGGCATTTCAGCTGCCCTGCAGGCAAGGCGGATGAATTTATCCACAATTATAATTCATCCGGACCACCGGATCGGGGGATTGACAACAGGAGGATTGGGCCAAACAGATATCGGCAATAAAATAGCAATTGGAGGAATTTCGAGGGAATTTTATCAGGATGTAAAAAAGTTTTACGATAACGATCATAATTGGAAATTCCAAAAAAGGGATAATTATATTGATGGCGGTCAAACCCGAACTTCAGCAAACGAAAACAGTATGTGGACTTTCGAACCCTCTGCAGCATTGTCAATATTTAAAAAATGGATAAATGAAAATAATATCGCGCTGGTCACGAATGAAAAAATAGATCGAAAAAATGGTGTCGAAATGGAAAAAGCGGCTATTGTTTCCATCAAAACACTAAATAATAATGAGTACAAAGGAAAGTATTTTATTGATGCTACATATGAGGGAGACCTCATGGCTGCAGCTGGGATATCTTACCGCCTTGGCAGGGAATCCAATGAAGAGTTTAATGAAACTTTAAATGGAGTGCACACAAGGCTTACAGATACGACGATGACAGGTATGCCGGCCCGCAATGGTATCAATCACAATTTTGTAGATGGAGTCGATCCCTACGTGGTGCTCGGAGACTCTACTAGCGGGATTTTACCCGGAATCAATGCGGAAGGACCAGGAGATTTTGGTTCAGGTGATAAAAAAATTCAAGCATATTGTTTTAGGATGTGTCTTACAGATCATCCGGAAAACCGAATCCCTTTTGAAAAACCCGCAACCTACGATGAGATAAATTATGAGCTACTGTTGAGAAATTATGAGGCTGGAGAAAATGGTTTCCCCTGGATTAACTCTGCGATGCCCAACCGGAAAACTGACACCAACAATCGCACTGGATTTTCAACCGATTTTATCGGACAAAACTACAGGTATGCCGAAGCCTCATACAGCGAAAGAGAGGGAATAAGGGAAGCACATCGCAATTATCAAAAAGGCCTAATGTGGACATTGGCTAACCATAACCGTATACCGGAAAAAATAAGAACAGAAGTAGCCAGGTGGGGCACCTGCAAGGATGAATTTGCCCGGGTAGATGGATGGCAAGAACAACTCTATGTCCGGGAAGCCCGCCGTCTTGATGGTGTAATGACGATGACACAGTATCACTGTGAAGGACTTCAAGTAGTCAGTGATCCCATTGGAATGGGTGCCTATGGCATGGATTCGCATCACACCCAGCGGTATATAAATGAAAACGGACATGTAAAAAACGAAGGGAATGTGGAAGCAAAAGTTGCCGCTCCCTATCCTATCAGCTATCGAGCCATTTTGCCCAAAGAAAATGAATGCCAAAATTTGTTGGTACCTGTCTGCCTTAGTGCAACACACATCGCATTTGGGTCCATCCGAATGGAGCCGGTTTTTATGGTGCTTGGACAGAGTGCATCAACGGCGATTGGCATTGCGATTGAGGAAGGGACGACGTTGCATCAGCTTCCTTACCCTGTGTTGAATAAAAGACTCCTGGAAGACCGGCAGGTGCTTGCTCTAAATTGATCTATAGTCATCAATTCTTTTCCTCCTGATAAAATCTAAGTTACGACCCAAGGGTGTGACACCATTTGTTGGATTTCAGACAGAAGATCCGAAAGACCTCGGTGAGCCACCATTTTATTTATTTTTCTTTTTTGTGACCAAATTTAGTTTTCCACTTTTTGGCACCAAAAAGTGGAGCAAAAACTGCCTCCTGCATCCTCGGTGACCCACATCTTGGGTCTTCGCTAGATTTTATAAGTGATTTCTTCCGCTTTTTTCTTGATAAAAAAGCTAGCAAAAAATCAAGACTGTGAATGATGGCCTAACATCCTGTAAGCTCTTGCTTACCCACGCGCAATCAGAGCCGTTCGGCATATTCATACTGAGCCTACTCTTTTTACCGAGGACTATGCCTCACTACGCTGATTGCTTCTTTGCTTACCTTCAGAGCAACAGGCTGTATGGCCACCATTCAAGGTCGATCAAAGGGACTGTCAGGTGGTATAGCTCGGGATCATTTCTTGCGTGCATGACTGCTTTGAATGATAGCTTAGAATTCCTCTTCAACGAAATAGATTATTTTTGGAATGTCTAGAAAAGGTGATTTCAAAGTCCCCCAACAAGTTCTTACTGCTGGCCTTTGATCCGTGAGCCAGGCTCTGACTTCCTTAGTGGAGAAGTCTATTGCTTGTGATCAGATTTTGTCTGCATTTATGCTCCTCAGCTCTTTTCCGCTGGATAAAATCTAACGCTACGACCCAAGTGCGGGACCCCACCTACGGATGCGAAGTCGGGGCCATCAAAACTATAGGACTTTTATGCGAGCGCTCTCAAAGACCTTTGAAAAAGGTCTAATCCCGGCCTTATTTTTTTAGTGATAAAATGCCAAAAAACTGTTATAAACTTTAAAGTGTTTGAACGATTAGAACTTTCATTGAAAATCTAACTTGAATAAAAGCAATACGATATAGTACGTCAAGATTTATGTGAGTTTTTAAAGTTCAGCCTTTTTGGGCTTTTATTGCGTTAGGAAAAAAAATATAGCCGGTGGTTTTATCAGACTTTTGCCACCTGCCTGGCAGGCCACGCCGACAGGCCAAAAGTTTGCCCTGCCGGAGGCAAGAATGCATTTTGTGGTCTGTCACATTATTCGCCAGAAGACACCGTAGCCTCTTTATCCAGATCGTAGCCACCAACAACTTCGATGTCAGGAATGGTAGCCTCTAACAGACTAAGAAGTTGAATTCCTACTTACTTTTAAGCCCCAAGGTCACTTCGGCATCACTCTTTTACCTTGTCCTCTTTGTCCTATTTTAACGGCAAAATATCTAAGGCGCTGTAAGCATGCTCCGCATACCTGTTTGGTCGCTCGCAGTAGGGTTTATAAGCATATTCATATGGACTGTTGTTCATCCCATTTACTTCTTATAGAACAAATCAGACGGAATCCAATTGTAATCCCTGTTCCGATCGCCTAAGGAGGCGAAGTCGGGGTCATCAAAACTATCTTGGGACTTTCATGCAAGCGCTCCCAAAGACCTTTGTAAAAGGTCTAATCCCGGCCTTATTTTTTTTAGTGATAAAATGCCAAAAAACCGTTAAGAACTTTAAAGTGGTTGAACGAGTAGAACTTTCATCGAAAATCTAACTTGAATAAAAGCAATCCGATATAGTACGTCAAGATTTACGTGAGTTTTTAAAGTTTAGGTTTTTTGGGCTTTTATTACGTTAGGAAAAAAATATAGCCGGTGGTTTTATCAAACTTTTGCCAACAAAAGTTTGCCCTGCCGGAGGCAACAAGTGAGTTTTTTAAAGTTTAGGTTGTAGGGCTTTTATTGCGTTAAGAAAAAAATATAACCGGCGATTTTGTCAAACTTTTTGTCACCCGCCTGGCAGGCCACGCCGGCAGGGCAAAAAGTGGGTCATTCTTGAGCGATCCCGCCAAGGGTGGGTTAAAAGAATACAGACCGTCGATGTACTCAAATAAGTGGTTTGATTGGATTCCACAATGCCTTCTATTTTTACGAGTTTAGCAGACAAAGCCGGTAACACATTATTTTTGTGAATCTTAAACTATGAAGTTTAATTTAGCATATTCCTATAATCACCTTTCAACTGCTGCCATGATGAGAGTAAAAACGGGTAAGCCGTGGCTCAAAACCCGGCAGAATTTGCACCTCTGTATACTCAAATTTTTTCAATCACTATACCTATGCGACTATTCGGTTTCCTTTTCATTCTTCTCATTTTATTTTTCCCTCCGCAAAACATTTCAGCGCAGCTGGCATCAAATGGCACCGTCTATCACCAATATTATGTAGGCGCCCAACCTAATCTGGTTTCGAATGTAAGCTCACTACCCGCAACAGGGAATCCCCTGATACGGCATGTTTGGCTGGCTGATAAGAATATAGTAGTTATCACCATCGACGAACGTACAGTAATCCATTCCAACCTCAAGCCGTACGAGCCAAAGACAGGGGATTCTATTCTTCATGAGGGTTATCACGGATACACAAAGATTCTTAAACGGGGAGGTCAACGAATCGGGTACATCTGTGGTCGGGAAAACGAATGGTTTCGCAACTTTAATGCTATCGCAGGAGAAAAACTGGACACATCCACTATTGCCCAACATGGAAAAATAACGGTGAGCTCAGGGACAGATCAAAGTTTTGCCTCTGCCTTATCCTCAATAAATATTTATAGAAAAACCTATCCTAT
The DNA here is from genome assembly GCA_965222645.1 of Saprospiraceae bacterium. Lineage (GTDB taxonomy): Bacteria > Bacteroidota > Bacteroidia > Chitinophagales > Saprospiraceae > JABDMH01. The sequence goes on from OZ244968.1 coordinate 1,294,053, forward strand.
CAATAAAACGCATATGTCTCTGAGGCAGTCCTATCCGCTCAGACATGATATATTCCTCGAATTTGACCGGGACTTTATTAATGGCAACAGCTACACAATCCATCTGGATCATTGTCCTCAATTACCAGATTCCGTCACCTTTACTTTTGAGGTAGACAAACTGCGCAGTGAGGCTATCCATGTCAATCTGCTTGGGTTTGCTCCAGCCGATAAAAAATCAGCCTTTATGTCCGTATGGATGGGTGACGGAGGTAGTTGTCATTATGAGGACCCATTTGATTTTAAGGTTATTGATGTGTACACTGAGCGACAGGTCCTGAGCGGAAGAACCTCGCTCAAAACGGAGGGCAACAGTCCGGAGTATTTGATTGATGGTAAGGGTCATAATCATAACTTGACCGATGTGTTGGTCATGGATATTTCAGCCGTAAAAAACCCTGGCACCTATTGCATTGTGGCAGAAGGAATTGGCCGTTCTTTTGATTTCGAGGTAGATCCTGACACCTGGGACAACACCGCTTTTCTTCTGATGAAAGGATTTTTGCATCAAAGATCAGGCATAGCACTGGGGCCTCCATTTACAGATTACCATCGACCACTAAATATGCATCCTGACGGTGGTCTTGTCATTCACAAGTGTGATCCTGAATTATTTTTCAATCCCCCGGGAGAGCTGAGCACTCGAACACAAAAAGCCGTATTTGAGCGTATAAATGCCAGTCTGCTTTGGGATACGGAAATTCCCCGGGCCTGGGGTGGATGGATGGATGCCGGGGACTTTGACCAGCGCATGACACACCTGTGGTCCGTCCGTCGAATGGCTTATCTCCATGACCTCTACCCGGAATACTTCGAGGCAAAAGACTATAACATTCCGGAGTCTATAAATTCAATACCAGATATTCTTGATGAAGGGTCATGGGGCCTGGACGTTTTTAGACGGACGTAGGGAGTTTATGAAGAGGGAGCCGTCAGCTGGTGGGTGGAATCTATGGAACATCCTCACCAGGGTGAAACAAGCTGGACTCATTCTATCCCAACTGCCCTGGTCCCTCCCACTCCAAGAGCATGCATACTTTACGCGGCCACAGCTGCACACCTTTCTGAGTCCATCCGAAAATATGATTTGCAAAAATCAAGGGAATATCTGAGCAGTGCGGTGGATGCCATGAAATGGGCAGATGCACATCCCGATGCCCCGGATGTATTTGGAAAAAAATCAAAAACCTATTATGAATCATTGGCAAGCTTGCATCTCTACCGCAGAACGGGGGACGAGGCCTGGCACAGGAGATATCGGCAAACATTGAAAGAACTATTCAAAAATGGTCTCGAGAATGAGGTCTCAACCGACAACTATGAAGTTCTGGTGGCATATCTTATGATCGAAGAACAGAATGTCGATTTGCCGCTGAGAGAGCAGATAAAAAAATACCTTGTAACCTTAGCCGATGATCTACTAGCCGGTGCGCGGCAAAATGCTTTTGGCATACTGAAGCCTTCCCAAAGTGTGCTTAATAGAATGGCAACTTTAAGCAACAAGATCCTTCCGGTAATCATGGCTCATGTTATTACGGGTAAAAGAGAATACCTCGACGCTTTGGTAGCCACGGCGCAATATACAATGGGGGCCAATCCCATGAATCGAAGCTTTATCAGTGGTCTGGGTGAGCGTTGGTATGAGCCCTTCCATCACGATTGGGCCGGCAACAACACGCCAATGCCTGCCGGAATTCCCAATTATGGACCTGTAACGTAAGCGTCCTGCAATCTACGTATAGTAATATTTGGCACTGGATTATGTTTCAAGCAATGGTTTGCTTGAATATCTGCTTGTTTTTCTCAATGGGTAATAGTTGATGTAGCTTATTGATGTCATGCCCATCAATGTGATTGAATGCATAAATGAGCCACCGGAAAGGGTCAATACTATTGAGTTTGCAAGTTGCGATCAGACTATAGGCGATGGCTGCCATGCGAGCACCATCATGTGAGCCACAAAAAAGATAATTTTTTCGGCCCAATGCCAAGGGACGTATTTGATTTTCGATCAAATTATTATCAGGTTGTAAATTGCCATCTTTGGTGTATTCGATTAGACCATCCCATCTTTTGAGCATATAGTTAATTGCTTGCTGTAGGGGATTAGTGGGTAGATTGGGTTGGATATTATCTTCCAGCCACTTCTTGATGTCATTGAGCACAGGGATTGAATCACTTTGTCTTCGTTGGCGTATTTGCTCGGGATCCAGGTTGTCTTCTTTACATTTTCTTTCAATGTCATAGAGCTGACTGATTAGTCCCAACATATGGTCTGCTTTTTTTCTATTGTAATCTCTTGCTTCAAAAAAATTACGTCGGCTATGGACCATGCAATGCATGAGGGTAACATCTACTTGTCTTCCTTTAGTTTCATAGGAGACATTACCATCTACCTGCAGATGACCACTAAACCCATTCAGGCCTCCTAAAATATTTACCTTTTCTTTAGTTTTTATATAATCAAATACGACCAATTTTTCTTTGGGAGCTAGTTTAATCAGCACACATCCTTTTAGGGCACTTCCTGGTTTATCTCTGGTGAGTACTGGGATGGACGATTCATCGGCCTGTAAGTAATTTGATTGAAGAGCCATGGTTTTAAGCAGTTCATAGAGTAATTTTAGTTTTGCGGCTCCTTTTATTACTCTGCTGTTCAGCGTAGATCTTGAAAATGACAGCCCAAACATTGCAAACATCTTTACCTGCCGATAAACAGGTAGATGATACATAAACTTCTGAATGATCATGTACGCGATCATAGAAGCATCAAAGTTGGTCTTGGGGAAGGCTTCATTTAGATCAGCGATATGAATGCTACCCTGCTCGTCTTTATACTTGGGGCGAATGGTTTTTATGATTTTGATTTCCGGGGGTATGATGGTATACTTCCAGCTCTCATACTGCCCTATCTTTTCCATTTGTGATGTATCCACTTCTGGTTCGACGATGATTTCATCCACTGGAAGATGGGTAGGCATCTTAGGTCGCTTGCCTCTTTTTTTCTTCTTAAGTGTTTTTACCTCTGTCTGGTTCTGATCAGGCATCTCATCATCTGAGGTATTTTCTTCTGCAAAGAGTAAAACTTGATTTGTATCCGTTGGGATAAATCGTTCTGATCTAGGACCGGTGATGGCTTTTTTTAATTGTTCTAATTCGTATTTAAGTAATGCGATTTGTTGTACATGTGCATTTATTTGTTGTGCCTGTACATTTATTTGTTGTACATGTGCAGCATTGATTTCAACCAATTCCTCATATGTTGGTCGTACTCTTTCCACACTTTAATTTACAAAAATACATGCAATTATTTTATAATATTTACAAAAAATATTTCCTATTTATTCGATTTATTTCTACGCCCTTTTGGCTACCTTGCCTCTATACCGTTTGCGTAGTTTTGCACTTTTTATGTGTACCCCTTCCAGCATCATCATTAACGTCGGAATTTCTATTTCTTTCGACGATTCCTTTTCTTTCCAACTCGGCAACTCAAATGTCCCGGACGATAATTTCTTATAGTAGATCACAAAACCTGTACGGTCCCATATCAATACCTTAATTAACGTGCGACGCTTATTGACAAATAGGTAGGCATCTCCCTGCAATGGGTCTACTCCCATCTCATTGATCACCAAACCCGCTAACCCCGTAAAGCTCTTTCTCATATCTGTGGGATGGCGATACATGTAATACCGATGGGTGGTGGATAACCCTATCATTCTGCTCGATAAGCTTAAGTAAATAATCTGGTGGCACCAGCTGTGAAAAACGTATCGTTATATCCGGATTTATGCTGATCTCAACACTGCAAGGCAGATCCCTCACTTTATTTGTTTTTACTCGCACAAATGAGCCGTTACTCATCACTTCATTCTGATATCTCCTCAACCAATACTGATAGCTCGATAGCTTCAGATTGGTCAATTCACAAAAGTCTTCCTTGCTTATCTGCCCCTCCAACACACCTTTTATTAATGGGAATACATCTTCTTTCTTCTGTCTGGCCATCTTTGCACTTTTCCACAAAGATTAATAATGATATCTAGGCAGACAATACGCTCATCACTAGACGCTTACCCTGTAACACAGACCGATACGAGCTGGGGTTGGCGAGGAGTCTCATCGATCGAAAGCATGGAGGCTACCGGCCTCTATCCCGGGATTTTAGCCGGTTGGCCCCACGCTGAAAAGTGCTTTAACGGCACCTGGATGCCACCGGTAAATGAATTTACAGTATCTAGTCCTATGGGAGAGTTGCTCTTACTCAGTGGTTATCTGGCGGCTCAAAAGGCAGATGAATGATAGACAGTCGTGGGATACATGTTAAATCAAATGCCTGTTATTGTCAGGGTGATGTCAGCTCTTTGATCCACATCAGACGGTTCAGCATAAATTTTGAAATAATTTGAGGCTGAGCATCCATAGCAGAGTTCCCTGGCATATGTTTCCAATATGCACTATTTTTGCTGCAAAACAGAAACAAAGAGGACCATTTTGAAGGTGTGAGTTTATTTGGAATTTAAAAATCGGTTGTTTGACTTTGGGTGTTTCAGTATTCATAAGGTTTATGCAAATGGTTCAATATCTTCTGGTGAAGGACCTTGGTTTTAAATTTCGGTGTGAATTTCCGTCCTTTCGTATTCCCAAATTTAGTTATTAACAATTTATCTTAACTCGAAGTCCTAAATCCTGGTAAGCATCACTACTAGTTTGTGAGGATTTTCAGAACTTGGGCAATCAATTTTACCAATTACTCACTAAGAATCTCCTTTGTGACGAGAAAGTCTTTCAATGATTTCAGACTATTGGTAGATAAGAGTAGATCGCCATTTTGATCGAATAAAAGGTATTCTGGATATGCAGAAACACCCAGTTGATAAGCAAGACTCCGACTATTTCCAAATTCGTATCGGTCAACAAGTATATCCCAGGTAAGGTCATATGAACTCCGGAGATTTCTCAATTTTGAGTAATTGATTTGAACCTCATTGGCAATCCCCGTGATCCGAAAATCCCCATTGGTATTAAATGCCTTGGCAATGCTTGATAACTCAGGAAAGTCAACCTTGCAAGCGCCGCACCAAGTCCCAAAAAAGTGCAGGAGGCAGTAATCAGCTCCACTTATTAAATTTGAGAAGACATTTCCACTATCGATTTCCAATAACTCAAACTTGTAGTTTTTAATGTTAATAGTAGTATTTTTCTTACTGGGTAGCGTTGATGCAGGTGTTAAGATGCCTTTCCAACCATCGCACCCAATATCTAATTTGAAGAATTGCTTGGCAATTTTGACGTAGTCTTTGCCTAATGATGCAACGCTCGAACCATTTGATACATTTCTAAAGTATACGGGAGTGGATTTATATCCATATGTACCATTTGGAATGATGAAAATCTGATATAATGAGTCTTCCATTCTCACATTTGCCTGCACGAATTCACTCTTTAACAGGATGAAATGGTAGTCATACCAATCTTGAGAACCTGGAAAATCAGGATTAGGGACTATATCGTAATAGGGTTGAACTTCAAAAATCATTGAAAATGGTCGAACCTTAGAGCCATCAAAGATGTCAAAGGTCAAGAGTACATGGTTTCCCAGTTCTCTATCAACTTTGGTCAATAAATCTACTTCAAAATCGTAGGGAGTGCTATCTCCTTTTATATATAATTGTGGCTCATAGTCAAATTCAAATATTCTCTCACCCCTGAAATCTCCGTTTCGGTCAGAGTCGAAAATAACAATCTTCTTTCCTCTCCTTAAACCACATACAGCATACATGTAATGATCATATCGAATGTCTGTCAATAAAGTACTGTCCAAGGCCTTCACCATCCTGTCTTCCCTGTCAGTAAGAGAATCACCAGATTCTCTCTTAAGGTAGAGTGTATGGTTATAGTTGAAATCCAATCTATATAAGCGGTAATCCTTCAGACTCGCAGGTACTCCAGATACAGTATCATTGACAGATAAATGTTCCGAAATAAACCATCTTTTCTGTTGAGGATATGTTCCAACATTCTTGATAAAATTTAGAACAATGGAAGTGTCTTTTGGAAATTGAGCAAGTACTCTACTATTGAAACCAGTAAAAATCATGACCAGAATCAATAGTCTAGTGGATTCACGATTAGCCTTGAACCCGATTAGCCGATACACTACATTTTGAATTGCACATCCTTGTCCAATTTGTTCAATGCGTGAGTTTGGAATATTTATCATTTTATATCTATCGACTTGGATAGTAGATGGTCAATATTGGACCAAAAATAATATTCTGAGTAGTAGTCAGTATAGTTCTTGAAAGAGTTGATGTTAAGTTTATATGACTTTTCAGTTGTCAACTTCTTAATGTAATTAAGAAACCGCGTCGACGTTAAGTGAGTAATATTACATTTGATTCCGATTCCGAGTTCAGCAACGCGAGCTGCATTTCCAACCTGATCCATCTTAAGATTAAGTGGAATAATCAGCATAGGAACTGAGCTAAAGATGCCTTCCTTTATCGAGTTAATCCCTCCATGGTTCACAAAGACATCTGTGTACTGTAGCAAATTCATCTGAGGTGTCATGTCGAATACTTGCATATTATTAGGAGCAGTGTTGCGAAACAGTTTGAATATATTTCTTCTACAAGAGAATATTATAAGGCTGTTACCTAAACCTTCTGCCGACCTGAGAAGAATATGAATGAACTTTGAAAACCGCCTCAAGTTATAAGCATATAACGTTCCCATTGAACAGTATATTATGGTTTTACCCTGTTTTCGCCCATAAAAGGCCGCCCTGACTGCAGGATTACTTGAGGCATCATTACTAAAAGTTATTCTCTCCTTGGCATGAGCCACCTGGAAACCAATATAAATATCATTGATCGATGATCTTGTGTAGCTAAATTCAAATTCTCTGGGTAAACAGTATATAATTTCGACATTTTGAAAAGTGACACCCGAGGAATCAAAAAATCTAGGCCTGTACTTGTCGATAGGGACTGAGTTTCGCTTCATATACTTCAAGATTATTTGTCGATCATCTGTTCCAAAAAATTTTATGTAATTCCATAGATGCTTCAATCTTTGCCGTATTTCGTAGGCCCTCCAAGCCCTTATGCATGCTCTTGAGGAGGTAGGTACAATACTTGAAGAGATTGGTACATTATCAGATCTGCGTACGATTGATGGCTTTGTTGATAGCAGGAATATCCTAGAGTTATTCACTTTTAGCCATTTATACAGTATGACCAGATCTGTGGAATAAAGAAGATCCAGTAGGACCAATTGGGGTTTAAAATCACTTAGAATGAGACCCAAGTCCCTGCTTCGCTCTCTGTACAGAATATTATTGGCTCTTAACCGGAGCTCTTCAAAATACGAATATTTCCTTCCCTTCAATAGAATAGATTCAAACCCTCTACCGAAGGGCATTGAGTTTGTGAATCTAACATTGATTTCTGAGTTTACTGGAAAATACTCACACTTGTTTGTAACGAGAAGAAATTCATGTCTCTTCGCTAGATAGCAAGAAATTCTTCGGAAAGCATTAAGATGGCTAATCGACGAATGGGAGATAAGTAAGGTTCTCATATGTCTCTAAATAATTGTCATATTGTGGCCCCCATCTGTCCTCAGCCGATAATTGCTATAATATCTTTAATGTCGTATTCTTTGTGCACTACAAGATCATTAAGTAGAACGTAGGGTGTGTGTGGAATTGACATGGCGTCCACAAATTCCTTATGTTTCTTATAATATTGTTCATCCCTTACCTTGTATTCGCGGGAGGAAAGAATGTCTTCAAGAAGATCGACTTGCCCGCGAAATATTTTATCGAATGTCTGAATAAATACTTCGTTGGTTGATGTCCTATATACTTCACAGAGATACTTAGCCAATATCTCATCCTCCTTGTGATCTGAGTGAAGACCTATTGATATATTATAATTTTTATTTATCTCAAGGAAATCCATTAACTTTTGATGAAAATCTGAACAACCAGTGCAATTAGGATTAGTGATAACTATAATTTCAGCTTTAGGAGTACTAGCTTTGAAAAGTCTAAGAGATTGCTCTTGATCAAATGATTGCAGTTTATTTTTTTTCCATAGGCTGTCTATGACATCTTCATCAAATTTAAAGGATTCATATTTAGCAGCCAGTTCCTCATAGTTTCTATCTGCCTTGACTGAATGAGAGATCCAGCTACCTAAGTTTAAGGCAATATAGCCGAAAGTTAAAGTAAAAAGAACTTCCCCAATAATAATGTGACTTGGTGAGATAGTTAAGCTAAAGGACTTAAATATTAGAAATGGTGCAATTAAAAGTATTATTGCAACGGATGAGCAAATCAAGCAGAATGACCTTTGAAGAATTTGTTCCAAGATTGAATATACGGCAAAGGAACAGCCAATGAAGGAGAGGCTTAGATGAACCAATGTCAGAGGGCTACCAGTGAGAGCTGACCATGTATACAAAGCCACTGTGCTGCAGAAGTATGCAAAACCATAGATGGGGAGATTCCTAGTGGACGCACCCTTCTTTTTTACCTTTTCATGAAAATCAGTACAGCCCGATATCTTACTTATTTGACACACCCTATCTATGATGGTACGCTGACCAGAATCTTTAAGAATAAGAGAGAGGCTAATAAATATATTTAGGGAATTGAGCAGGATAAAACCGGCTTGATTGTATGTTGAGAATTGTACAAGTTTGAATATGAACAGGGAAAAAAGTAGCAACATTAGGAGGTACATGATTTTCATATTAATTTCTCTCAGCAATCCGAATTCTAAATTTCGCTGCGGCATTTCTTGATTTTCGCTAATACCGGTAATTACTATTGCCCGTCCGGAATTAGATTTCATGAACTCCACTTTCGGCTGCATTACTACCCCATCGGTTGCGCTGTAAATTGTAACGTTCCCACCATTCATAGCATTGTCAACAATTACAAACTCACCAAGATTTCGATTTTGATATGATATAAAGGGAAAGGGAAATTCGACAATTCTATCGATGAGTTTATTGTTTAGTGCTATAATCTGATTTGCTATTCCCATCTTACTTAGGCAATCAGAAATATTCACTATTGAGTTGGAGATCGGGTGGTTATCTACAGTTTCGGAAACAGCGTATTTGGATACTGAAACATTGAGTTTTCTAGCGATTGTACAGATTATTCGCTTAATTTCTCTATTTATTTTCTTCATATTTCGTGTTTTTCCAAATTCTAAGTTTTATGAAGCATGCTAAATCAATAGGGAAAGAAGTGATTTTCCCCTGGAATCGTCACTTCTTTCCAATAACTCCCTATGTCTGGGAATAGTAATTAGTACACTTTGTCACGTTGTCATCTCCAGTGCAACACTTCTCACCATTACTGTCCTCTGAGCAGCCATTTGTAGATCCTCCTGAGCACCAACCACTACAGTTTGTCCCAATACAGCACCTCCATCTGCCACCAGTTATGAGCAATGTTGATTTTCGTGGGACCGCATGATCCCTAAATAAATCAAAAACATCCGTAGACTTCATAATTCTAACTCTTTTAATGCTATCCCCTCTCTTTTTATTTGCTTTGAAGCAGGGTTCGGGGATCTCCCTTGAAAACGTTTCCGAGGCCAAGGTAATTGACATGACTGCAAATTATTTGCAGTGAATCTTGCAAAATGTGATTTTCCACGTATAGAAAGTCCCTTTACCGTTAATATCCGGTCCAATATTAAATCTGAAGTCATTGCTATACTGAAAAGAGTCTTTTTATCTATGTTACTTTATTTCAGCTCCCAGATCCTTTATTTGGTCAATCATTTACAAGATACCTTCTCAGACAGCTGCAGGTGTGGTGCCAGATCTTTTGGATTGCCAAGTCGATTTTTCACGAACGAAATATGATATGTCTGGAAGATTTAGGACTTCGAGTTAAGATAACTTGTAAATAACTAAATTTGGGAATATGATACGCAGAAAACTCACAGCAGAATTTAGGACCAAGGTCGTGTTGGAGGCCTTGAAGGAACAGAACAGTGCCAAAGAACTGGCACAACGGTCCAAACTTTCACCTCAGCAGATCAGCACTTGGAAACGCAAGGTTTGGAGAATGCTTTGCAAAGACTGTCCAGGGATTTATGGAGAGCCCATTTTGATTGGATCAATCGTCATTCCCTAACTTTCCATAATTGTATTCTGAAGCGACTGTATTTTGCCCGAAACACTGCGTTCAAATGCTATTCCGGGAAATGTATATTTGCTCTTTGATTTTATTTCTCTCCACTTTCCGTAAAATCTATTCCCCCTCCTGTCACGATCAATTGCACGTAGTGAGCCTCCTGAAGGCTATAACTCAGGGACTTTGAAAATGGCAGGTGATAAGTTTGTTGAGCTAAATGAGCAAGATTCAATAAGTCATGAAGCAATCCGTCAAACACTAGAAAAACCAACTTAGGCCTTGGCAAAAAAGTGTATCAGGTTTTATTGGCACTAAGAATTTCCTAAATTCTTAGTGCAAACTCTGTCAAGAAAGAATAAGACGTTCCCCCATAGTACCTATCTGTTTTGAGATCGATTTGAGGTTCATCAACGTATAGAAATGTAGTCCTTGATCGGCAAAACATGACATTTGCTCCCAATTCCTCCAAAATGGATATCAAATAATAGACTGTCCTTTCACTAACGCCTAACCTGCTCGCTAAATCCTCTGCACTTCCAGTAGCTTTCATTCTGATTAATCTATCTAGTCTTTCCAGCATTTTTAATTTGTCAATAAATCGCATAATTTCTGAATTTTTCTCCTCCTTTTCAATTTTCCAACAAATTTAAAAACCTGGTAAAAATCCGGTGGGCTATGTTCTGATCGCGGGTGATCAATAGCATCTCAGCCGGCATATTGGGGTAGAATGGAATCGAGAAGCCTGATGTACTGATCAACTGACCTTCTAAATCCACCCGTGCTTCGTAATGGAAACCAGCATCGGGGTCCACTTGCGGTAATGTCGATAAATAGCTCAGGGTATCTTCGATGCTCCCGTACTCTTTGTAGGGAAAAGCCTGTAGGCGCAATAACACCTTCGTTCCTGCCTCTACCTTCCCCCGGCCATCTGCCGGCACCATAGCCAATGCCACCACCTGGTCATTGCCCTCACTGACAATCGAGCAGAAAAAGTCACCTGCTCGATATTGTCTGCCCGGCTTGACATCTTCAGGCAAGAAGAGGAAACCACTCCGCGATGACCAGATACCATGATCGTATTCCCACTCCCTGATCTGCGCCCGGAGCTCGCCCGCCATATCCCGGATCTCCAGCCAGCTCTCTGCAAGCTGCCAGCGATATCCCTCCTGTATCTCTACCTCCAGCACCCGGAGCTGGCTTTTGCGGATACTATTTTGCAACCGGTTGCCTTCGATGGCACGGCCTTGTTTCCACACCACCAGGGAGTCCCGCAACTTTTGCTCGTATTCCTGAGCACTGATCACACCCTCCTTTAGCAACATGCGGTGTCTTTCCGTTTCTATTTGCTGCAACGCCTGTTCCTCCTTATATAGCCCCAACTCCACCTCGATATGCCGATCCAGTGCGGCAATGTTCTCCAGCTCTTCGTGGATAGAGGAAATTTTTACCCGGGGATTAATCAATTTATTCAACAAGCGATGACGGCGCATGGCAAGAAGTAACTGCTCTGCTCCTCCCTGCAACTCTCCCAATGTCCATTGTTCTTCCGGAATGGGCACCTGCCTAAATTTTTTCATATCATCAAAACCCAGAATATCATCGATCAACAGCTGTAATTCAGTCAAATCGTCGCGCTCTGCCGTGCTCTCCAGATATCCCAGGATCTGATCACGTTGCACCTTTTCTCCATTACTTACAAGTAGGGTATCGAGCCGCGAAGTCATCTGTATAAAAACATCGACCGGAGGCTCTGACGAGGTTATCACTGCAGGAGCACTGATTCTATCCGGATATTTGATCACTAATGCCAGGGATAAAAATACTGCCACTGCCAGCGCCACTATCGTGATGCCTGATCGCAATAACCACCCGGGCGGATTGCCAATCAGGTCATCGACTGAGGTATAGTTCCGCGCTATTTCGTGCCGGTCCACTTCAACTGTTCCATTGTCTTGACGCAATATTTTCGACTTATCCTCCAAGCTCAAGTTGATTTTTTACCAATTTGTAGTAATGTCCTCTTTTGTTTGTCAAACTTCTGTGATCTCCGATCTCCATTACCTTCCCTTTATCTATGACGACAATTTGATCGGCATGTTGTACCGTGCTGAGTCGGTGTGCCACGATCACCGTTGTTTTATTCTCTAAAAAGCTGTCTAAGTTCCGTATGATCTCCCGCTCATTATTGGCGTCCAACGCATTCGTGGCTTCGTCCAAAAAAACAAAGTTTGGATTCTTATACACTGCTCTGGCGATGAGCAGGCGCTGCTGCTGACCCCTGCTTATCCCGTTGCCTCTGGAACCCACCATTGTCTGAAACCCCAGTGGAAGGTTTTCGATTAGGTCCATGAGATTGGCTGTTAGCGCCGCAGCCATCACTTTTTGCATGTCCACCTCATCATCGCTTTCGCCTATATTGCGGGCGATCGTATCAGAAAAAATATATCCATCCTGCATCACTGCTCCACAATGTTGCCTCCAGGTATCGGTATATATCGTAGTGAGAGGTGTACCACCAATACTGATCCTACCCGAGGTACACCGGTGCGACGCCAGTAGTAGTTTAATCAGGGTGGTTTTCCCACAACCACTCATGCCTACGATAGCTGTAGTCTTGCCCCTGGGGATCGAAAACGACACCTGATCGAGCACCAGATCGGCTATCGGAGTATATCTAAAGGAAACATTTTCCAAAATAATATCTCCCGGTGGAATAAAGCGGGATTTCGTCGTCATAGCAGGTTCTTCGTCTCCGGTGCCGTGTATCTCGTTAAGCCGCTCCAGGCTTATTCTAGCATCCTGCGCACTGCGTATAAAAGTCACTAACTGCTGTAGCGGTGCATTGAGCTGACCAATGATAAATTGGATGGCAAGCATCGTACCCAGAGTGATATGCCCTTCGAGCACTGCTTTTGCCGCAAGAAAAGTAATCAGGATATCTTTGAGCTGGGTCACTCCCAGTGCACCGGCATCCTGGTATTGCCCGATTGCCAGGCTGCGCAACTGAGTCCGAAAATATTTTGCCTGTATTCCCGCCCACTTCCATCGCCGGCGCAGCGCACTGCCTTGCAGTTTTATTTCTGAAATCCCCTGGATAATCTCAATCAGAGAGTCCTGATTATCGGATAAATGTTGGAAAGCGAGATAATCGACCTCCCGGCGCATTTTGAGAAATAATGCAATCCATAATAAATAAAAAATGGACGCCATTAGTGAGATCAAGAAAATCGGTATAGAATAAATAAGCAGCACTATACTGTAAATCACTAAATTAATGATTGACATCAGCGTCGTCAATGCATTCTTAGTCAGAAAGCGCTCGATGCGCCGGTGGTCATTGATCCGCTGCAGTAAATCACCGGTGTGTTTAGAATCGAAAAAACTAATGGGCAACCGCATGAGCTTGGCCAGAAAATCGGAGATGAGATTTACGTTCATGCGCACACTGATGTGCAACAACAACCAGCTATGTATAAATCGAACAGCCGTCTGGCCCAGAAAGATCATGAGTTGCCCCCCAAGTACCAGATAGATGAAATTGAGATTTCGACTGTCGATTCCAATGTCCACCAGACTCTGAGTGAGAAAGGGCACTATCAATAAAAATAAGGAGCTCAGCACCAAACCCAGAAAGACCTGAAAAATCAGCTTGTAATGTGGTCTTAAGTACTTGGTAAGAAACCTGAAGCCCAACTGTGTTCCTTCTCCTTCACGCTGGAAAAATAAGGGAGTGGTCTCCAGCAGAAGGGCAATCCCCTGCTTGCCGTCCGGGAGCCAGGACTTTTTAAAATTAGTCACCGGCACTTTGTACTTGCCCGATGCCGGATCAGCGATCCAGATGTGATCCTTGGTTACTTTATAAGCGACTACAAAATGGTTTTGATTCCAGTGTAATATGGCAGGAAGAGGTGCCTCGCGCAATGATGGGATATCGCGCTTTTCCCAAAAGGGAATTTTTACTCCCAGGCTGCGAAACCCCACTTGTTCAGCAGCCTCACTGATGCCTCGCAGACTTACGCCCTCCCGGTCTATATAGCACCTTTCACGCAGATCGGGTAGGGAGTAGCTCTTGCCATAGTACTTTGCGACCATACGCAGGCAGGTGGGCCCGCAATCCATGGAGTCGAGCTGCTTGAAAAACGGAAACCGCTTGAGGTGGCTATACATGAGTTTCAATTTTCTCAAAAAAATTCACAACCGTACTGTACACACAGTAGAAAAAACGTCATGAGTGTTTGTACAAAAGGTCACGGACTTTTATGAGCGAGTCAGTGCTTTATCAACTAAATTTCAGGTACACCCAACTCTAGAGAATGACCGGACGGACATCCCAAAGATCTCTATTAGCTACTTTGCCAAACCCCTGAGCAGATCAACTAGAAGCAAATCATATAACTCCACTAATTTTGAAAAAAAAAAAAAACAAATGCAAGTTTTTTGGAAATTTTAACATTTTTTAATATGGGGATTGTCGGGTTTGCGGGACAGGGACTTGTTCTCCCTTTCCTTTCCCCAAGTGTACTACAGCATTTTTAACAATTAAACGGCGATTAAGGAGTCACAAAGGGTTTTCCCACAGATTACACAGATTTACACAGATAAATATCTCTCGCTGCGCTCGATTAATGGTCAACGGTGGTTGGTATCCTGATACCGGTAAAGGTAGGTGCCTCCTTGACTTGAATTCTTGAAAACGAGACTAAAGATTTTACAGAAATAAACGGAGATGAAAGTGTCATTGAGGGTTTTCCCACAGATTTACACAGATTTACATTGATAACTCTCGCTGCGCTCGCTCAGGGTCACAAAGAGTTGCCCACAGATTCCACAGATTTACACAGATAAATAACTCTCGCTTCGCTCAATCAATGATCAGCGGTGGTCGGTATGGTTATTGGCAAAGCGATTAAAGAATCACAAAGGTTTTTCCCACAGATTTGCGCAGATTTACACAGATAAATAACTCTCGCTTCGCTCAATCAATGATCAGCGGTGGTCGGCATCCGGGTACCGGTAAAGGTAGGTGCTTCCTTGACTTGAATTTTTAAAATAACATTAAAGACTTTAGGGATAAACGGAGATGAAAGAGTCAGAACGGTTTATTCCCACAGATTGCGCAGATTTAAGCAACATCTTTAAGAGCGATGTTCTTCACTAGTGAGTCTACTCCGAAAGGGTGTAAGCGTCCTGCAGTCTACATATAGTAATATTTGGCACTGGATTATGTTTCAAGCAATGGTTTGCTTGAATGTTTGTTTGTTTTTCTCAATGGGTAATAGTTGATGTAGCTTATTGATGTCATGCCCATCAATGTGATTGAATGCATAAATGAGCCACCGGAAAGGGTCAATACTATTGAGTTTGCAAGTTGCGATCAGACTATAGGCGATGGCTGCCATGCGAGCACCATCATGTGAGCCACAAAAAAGATAATTTTTTCGGCCCAATGCCAAGGGACGTATTTGATTTTCGATCAAATTATTATCAGGTTGTAAATTGCCATCTTTGGTGTATTCGATTAGACCATCCCATCTTTTGAGCATATAGTTAATTGCTTGCTGTAGGGGATTAGTGGGTAGATTGGGTTGGATATTATCTTCCAGCCACTTCTTGATGTCATTGAGCACAGGGATTGAATCACTTTGTCTTCGTTGGCGTATTTGCTCGGGATCCAGGTTGTCTTCTTTACATTTTCTTTCAATGTCATAGAGCTGACTGATTAGTCCCAACATATGGTCTGCTTTTTTTCTATTGTAATCTCTTGCTTCAAAAAAATTACGTCGGCTATGGACCATGCAATGCATGAGGGTAACATCTACTTGTCTTCCTTTAGTTTCATAGGAGACATTACCATCTACCTGCAGATGACCACTAAACCCATTCAGGCCTCCTAAAATATTTACCTTTTCTTTAGTTTTTATATAATCAAATACGACCAATTTTTCTTTGGGAGCTAGTTTAATCAGCACACATCCTTTTAGGGCACTTCCTGGTTTATCTCTGGTGAGTACTGGGATGGACGATTCATCGGCCTGTAAGTAATTTGATTGAAGAGCCATGGTTTTAAGCAGTTCATAGAGTAATTTTAGTTTTGCGGCTCCTTTTATTACTCTGCTGTTCAGCGTAGATCTTGAAAATGACAGCCCAAACATTGCAAACATCTTTACCTGCCGATAAACAGGTAGATGATACATAAACTTCTGAATGATCATGTACGCGATCATAGAAGCATCAAAGTTGGTCTTGGGGAAGGCTTCATTTAGATCAGCGATATGAATGCTACCCTGCTCGTCTTTATACTTGGGGCGAATGGTTTTTATGATTTTGATTTCCGGGGGTATGATGGTATACTTCCAGCTCTCATACTGCCCTATCTTTTCCATTTGTGATGTATCCACTTCTGGTTCGACGATGATTTCATCCACTGGAAGATGGGTAGGCATCTTAGGTCGCTTGCCTCTTTTTTTCTTCTTAAGTGTTTTTACCTCTGTCTGGTTCTGATCAGGCATCTCATCATCTGAGGTATTTTCTTCTGCAAAGAGTAAAACTTGATTTGTATCCGTTGGGATAAATCGTTCTGATCTAGGACCGGTGATGGCTTTTTTTAATTGTTCTAATTCGTATTTAAGTAATGCGATTTGTTGTACATGTGCATTTATTTGTTGTGCCTGTACATTTATTTGTTGTACATGTGCAGCATTGATTTCAACCAATTCCTCATATGTTGGTCGTACTCTTTCCACACTTTAATTTACAAAAATACATGCAATTATTTTATAATATTTACAAAAAATATTTCCTATTTATTCGATTTATTTCTACGCCCTTTTGGCTACCTTGCCTCTATACCGTTTGCGTAGTTTTGCACTTTTTATGTGTACCCCTTCCAGCATCATCATTAACGTCGGAATTTCTATTTCTTTCGACGATTCCTTTTCTTTCCAACTCGGCAACTCAAATGTCCCGGACGATAATTTCTTATAGTAGATCACAAAACCTGTACGGTCCCATATCAATACCTTAATTAACGTGCGACGCTTATTGACAAATAGGTAGGCATCTCCCTGCAATGGGTCTACTCCCATCTCATTGATCACCAAACCCGCTAACCCCGTAAAGCTCTTTCTCATATCTGTGGGATGGCGATACATGTAATACCGATGGGTGGTGGATAACCCTATCATTCTGCTCGATAAGCTTAAGTAAATAATCTGGTGGCACCAGCTGTGAAAAACGTATCGTTATATCCGGATTTATGCTGATCTCAACACTGCAAGGCAGATCCCTCACTTTATTTGTTTTTACTCGCACAAATGAGCCGTTACTCATCACTTCATTCTGATATCTCCTCAACCAATACTGATAGCTCGATAGCTTCAGATTGGTCAATTCACAAAAGTCTTCCTTGCTTATCTGCCCCTCCAACACACCTTTTATTAATGGGAATACATCTTCTTTCTTCTGTCTGGCCATCTTTGCACTTTTCCACAAAGATTAATAATGATATCTAGGCAGACAATACGCTCATCACTAGACGCTTACGAAAGGGTTGCCAAATCAAAAATGGCTCTTTTGGCCCTGCCTGCCTGGGGGCAAGCAAGGCAGGGATATTTTCATTTTCTTCAATCGCCTGGTACACAGGCTTTGAGAGCAGACTTATTTCCTGATATTAGAGACTTAGGGGTTAACAATCCTGCTTCCCTTGCCTTTTCTAAAGCAGAAATATTTTCAGGTTCTTCTACCCTGGGCATTCCCAAAATGCGATCCCGATGTCTAACAATGTATTCAATCCCACTCGCCCTAAGCTCCTTTCTAAAGTAAAAAGTCAAATCAGAGGGGAATTCCCGGAAACTAGGCAATATGAATTTCGAAACCATATTTTACTCCAGCCATTTCTTTTTGATATGGAGAGCCTATGATGACCAGCACGAGAATCAGTGTTATGACGATCAACTTCCACTCCCATATATAATAGCCAGTCAATGACACGATCTGAGGAGTATTCTTGTTCGATTGTAATAATATCAACCTTTCTTTGCATCCTCTTAATTCATATTAAGGCACTTAAGGTCAATACCATGCTCTTCTGCATAATACTCTATAGGTGGCAAACCATGTTGATACCTTCTTAAATCAATTTTTTCAACCTCGTCTATAGGGTAGAAGCATTTAAAGTCCCGATCTGTTTGAATCTGAGTCCCAAACAGTTGAGGATTCCTTTCTGCCACAAGTTTCTTGTCTACCAAATAAGCATACTGCCCCTTCGAAAAAGCCTCTTTAAATGCTACCTCATGCCTGGAAAGGAAATCTAGACCTCCATGTAGAATAACTACAAAAACGCCCTGCATAGCAAATGGTCCAACATCTTCTCGCAAAGGAAATCCCTCGTCCTCTATTATATTTTCCAATCTCTGTTGACGATCCTCTTGTCGTTTATGTGGATTTACTCCCTTCGACCTACTGTCCAGAAGATCACCAAAACCAAACTGGATCAATTCTTTCCGTAACCGCGTGTCCATCCTTTCTTTACCCTGATCCTCAATCAAGAGCCTCACTAACTGATCAGCTAACTCTGGCCTTGGAAGGAGATTTCTATCTTTTAGGTTTGGCTTCTCCTTCCAGGCATCACAGACTTGCCTGTAAGATTTGGATGCTAATACAGCCTCATCCCACTCAAGAATGCAAAACTCACCTAACCTCTCATAGTTATTAGTCCTGAAGATGTCGATTATTTTTTCACTTATTCCCAATTGATGATAACACTTCATACCATACAACAGGCCTATTCGTTCATCATATTTGGGATTACTAAATAATGTATCAGCCAAACTTGCACCTGCTTGAAACATAGAATCACGATAAAACTTTTTCAATTCATAGGATTGGAGCCACTCTTTCTGGCTAACCTCCTGACAAGTACTGCTATTGATAATCGAGAAGATTATCGAAAGGCATAATAAATAACTGATTGGTGGACCAATTATCTTGTACAACGTAGCACTAAACACTGAAGAAATGGCCCTAACTAGCGAACCCACTCGGGAAAGTGCCAAATTCATAAAATGGGCCTTGATTTGGCAACCGTCACGGACTGAGCTCATTAGTTGAGGCCTTGACATTTCCTTAGGCACAGTAGTCGGTATCTGGAACACAACCACTTGCATCGCAAAACTCTCCATTGCCGCAAGTATCCACTGTGGAATTTGTTTCAGGATTTTTTGTGTACGTCATAAATCCCCCATTTACTAATGCCATCATTTTTCGATCTAAACGATGTATTTTAAACTCATTTAATCTGATCATTTTCTACATTTTTTTAATTACCTCCTCTATCAAAGGGTTCGGAGAATATCCCTTGAAAACGTCTTCTACGCAAAATTACGGTGGAATCGTCCGAAAATCCCGGACGGAAGAATAAAATATGTTAAAATTTCCTCCTTTAGCAAGATTGCCTCCAGATAAGCGAAAACTATGTCTTGTTTCATCAACATAGTAAAAGGTTCTTCTACTTCTAGAGTATTCAATCTCAGCACCCCGGTATTTCAAACACTCCAGCAATTCGTATATCGTAGACCGGGATAGATCTAAACGGCCCGCAAGTTCTTCTGGGCTGCCCGTGGCTTTCATCTGGATCAACTGATCCAAGCGCTCCAGTACTTCCAGCTTTTCTAAAAACGTCATGTCTTTGTATTTTTCAATTTTCCAATAAATTTAAAAACCTACTAAAGACCCGATGCGCAATACTCTGATCCCGCGTGATCAAAAGCATCTCGGCCGGCATATTGGGGTGGTACGGAATCGAGTAGCCTGATGTACTGATCAACTGGCCTTCTAAATCCACCCGTGCTTCGTAATGGAAACCAGCATCGGGGTCCACTTGCGGTAATGTCGATAAATAGCTCAGGGTATCTTCGATGCTCCCGTACTCTTTGTATGGAAAAGCCTGTAGGCGCAATAACACCTTCGTTCCTGCCTCTACCTTCCCCCGGCCATCTGCCGGCACCATAGCCAATGCCACCACCTGGTCATTGCCCTCGCTGACAATCGAGCAGAAAAAGTCACCTGCTCGATATTGTCCGCCCGGCTTGACATTTTCAGGCAAGAAGAGGAAACCACTCCGCGATGACCAGATACCATGATCGTATTCCCACTCCCTGATCTGCGCCCGGAGCTCACCCGCCATATCCCGGATCTCCAGCCAGCTCTCTGCAAGCTGCCGGCGATATCCCTCCTGTATCTCTACCTCCTGCACCCGGAGCTGGCTTTTGCGGATACTATTTTGCAGCCGGTTGCCTTCGATGGCACGGCCCTGTTTCCAAAGCACCAGGGAGTCCCGCAACTTTTGCTCGTATTCCTGGGCACTGATCACCCCTTCCCGTAGCAATGTCCTGTGCCTGTCATTCTCCTTCTTCTGAAGCGCCTGCTCCCTTTTGTATAATCCGGCCTCCTTCTCTATGTGACGATCCAGTGCAGCAATGTTCTCGAGCTCTTCGTGGATAGAGGAAATTTTTACACCGGGATTAATCAATTTATTCAACAAGTGATGACGGCGCATCGCAAGAAGTAACTTCTCTGCTCCTCCCTGCAATTCTCCCAATGTCCATTGTTCTTCCGGAATGGGCACCTGCCTAAATTTTTTCAGATCATCAAAACCCAGAATATCATCGATCAAAAGCTGTAATTCATTCAAATCGTCGCGCTCTGCCGTGCTCTCCAGATATCCCAGCATCTGATCACGTTGCACCTTTTCCCCATTACTTACAAGTAGGGTATCGAGCCGCGAAAGTCATCTGTATAAAAACATCGACCGGAGGCTCTGACGAGGTTATCACGGCAGAAGCGCTGATCTTATCCGGATATTTGATCACGAATGCCAGGGATAAAAATACTGCCACTGCCAGCGCCACCATCGTGATGCCGGATCGCAATAACCACCCGGGCGGATTGCCAATCAGATCATCGACTGAGGTGTAGTTCCGCGCTATTTCGTGCCGGTCCACTTCGACTGCTCCATTGTCTTTAACCAATATTTTCGATTTATCCTCCAAGCTCAAGCTGATTTTTTACCAGTTTGTAATAATGTCCTCTCTTATTTGTTAAACTTCGGTGATCTCCTATCTCCACTACCTTCCCTTTATCTATGACGACAATTTGATCGGCATGTTGTACCGTACTGAGCCGGTGTGCTACGATCACCGTTGTTTTATTTTCTAAAAAAGTGTCTAAATTCTGGATGATCTCCCGTTCATTATTGGCGTCCAGTGCATTTGTAGCCTCATCCAAAAAGACAAAGTCCGGATTTTTATACACCGCCCTGGCAATAAGCAATCGTTGCTGTTGTCCGCGGCTTATGCCATTGCCACGGGCACCCACCATCGTTTGAAACCCCAATGGCAGGCTTTCGATCAGATCCATCATGTTGGCTGTTAGCGCCGCAGCCATCACTTTTTGCATGTCCACCTCATCATCGCTTTCGGTTTGGATAGGCACCGAACCCTCACCCAGCCCAACCTGAGGTAGAGTGAGGGTATGGTGTTCTATCTGGTGCTATCGCCTTTTACTGTTATCCAATAAGAAAATACTTCTCAATCTTCCCCCATATAAGGTTTTTGAATTATTCCTTTTGTTAAAAGCAATTTATGTAGAAAAGAAATATCCCTTATTATATCATTATCTGAAGGTCTTTTAGTTAGATCAATTTCAGAACTAAATTTATTTCTTTGTACAAAATGATCTTCAAACTTTATTATTTCAATATTATGATATTTTAAGTCCTTATCAAGAGATTCCAATCCCGGCATCAGTTTTTCTTCAACGAGATTATACCATTCATGATCAAAGTACACAAAATAACTACCACCATAAGGTTTTTCATATACATATTTTTTCCATTCTATGTGAAATAGCAAACACAGCCTCCTTGTTTCCTCAGTTAAATATTCATATCCCCATTGGTTATCAATTAGCTCTTTAAAATAAAAATCTTGATATAAACCCTCGATAGTTTTAGCGTAATAACCTGCGTCGTAGTTATAATCCCTAATATTGCACAAATAGTTAAAAATATGAATAAGATAGACTTTCATGTTTTTTTCACTCTTTGACAAACTTGTTATAATATAATCCTCCATAATTTTTAGTTAAAAAACCATTCAAGAAATTCATCAGTCAGTTCATCAATTCGAATGTGAGCAGCTTTTGTCTGCAGACTTACTGGATTTCCATCTAAATCACGATACGATCCATTTTTAAAGAATTGTGCATAAGGATATTTGTCATTCTCATATTTTGGATATTTCTTCTTATCTGAAAGTCTGAAATGATGACCACCACCAGGTAGTACCCATTTCAGACTATTATTATCCGATTGTAGTTTCTTCCCTGGTAGATCTTTCCAACTTCGTGGCATCTTATTTAACACTTTTCTTCCACCAGTAGAAGTAAACAGTTTGTTCCAAAGTCTGAATACTGCCTTAACGGCTTTCCAACCATCCCTAATATTGTCAGCTTTTTGAATAACTTTGATCACTTCATCTCCAGGTACAATCGAGGCAATAATGCCAACACAGCCCCAAAAGTAGTTACCTGATCTAAAATCATTATATGAACCAATTAAATCACCTATTCCAGGCGTAAATTCTAAAAATATAGGTAACAATTCTTCTTGGAAAACCTCCATTGCTAATTGCCATTGATATGGATCTTTTGGAGTAGAGTTTACTTGTGACATGTAGTTTTCATATAATGTAGCTGCTGCATCAAATTGATCCTTATTAGCAATTCTGAATAGATCTACATACGATGATCTGAAGTTGGAATACTTATTAAACAACTCAATGTATTTCTCTACAACAGCAATGGAGTTATCAGAAAAATCATGGTAATTCAAATACCTGCGACAATGATCTGCTGAAGAGGGGAACTTCGCCAAAAACCTTATATGATCTAATCTAGTATTCTCCAAAAAAGGAATCATTGCCATTGTTGCCTCAATGCCGAGGTCATAAATCATTCGGCCATAATTATCCCTCACATCTGCCGTAGCTCCACCTCCAGACCTTTCAGAATAATCCACACCAACACCAAGCTTTGATACACTTCCAGGTGAGTACCAAAAAGGGGTATAAATACCTGAGACACTACCAGAAGCATGGAATTTGTCATTTCCCGAACTACCAGCACTGTTTCCAAAGACATTGGCAAAAAAGTTGCCAATTTTTCTTCCCAACCCACCAATAAATGAACCTATAGATTCCCATAAGGCTTGCCACCAAGTTGGGTCTCCGCACTCAAGAGAGTAAGAACAATCGCCCATGGTCCTTGAATGGCTAAGAAGAAAATCCAAATAACTATCCAAAAAATCATGAAAACCATCAATTCTCTTTTCAAAATTGATCTGATGTAAAGAGCCGTTCGTTAATTCATCATCTAAACTGATGTATTTTTTACCTCTAGGGTTCAATCTCTTAAAAAATATGTATTCAAATTCTCCTTCGCCATTTTCATAAAAAGCAACAATGTGCTTTTTTAACTTCTTTGTGATACTGGAGGATGATCCGGCAGCAGGTGAAAATTGTGCAAAGGTGAATTTTCTGCCCTTTCCCAGATCTTTATTAACTGCTTTGGACCAGTCAATCTCGTACTTCTTCTTACTGTCATTCCTGCCATATCTTGAACTACTAGTAAAGGTCTCGAGTGAATCTACCTGTTTTTGCACTTTCTGAATTTCAACAAATTGAGCATGAAAATCTTGTATAATTATTTCTTTATCAATTTTCTGTGACAATTTTTCTGGAATAAAGGAGTTATCCTTTTGACAGGAAAAAACAAATAATACCGCTACACCAACTAATAAATTGATTCTTAAGTTCTTCATTTTTAAAAGTGAAGTTTAAAGGTTAATTAATAATTAATTCAAATTGGCTATCACGCCTATATTGCGGGTGATCGTATCAGAAAAAATATATCCATCCAGCATCACCGCTCCACAATGTTGTCTCCAGGTATCGGTATATATCGTAGTGAGAGGTGTACCACCAATACTGATCCCACCCGAGGTACACCGGTGCGACGCCAACAGCAGTTTGATCAGCGTAGTTTTGCCGCAACCACTCATACCTACAATAGCCGTAGTCTTGCCCCTTGGGATCGAAAACGACACCTGATCGAGCACCAGATCGGCGATGGGCGTATATTTAAAGGATACATTTTCTAGAATAATATCCCCGGACGGAATAAAATGGGATTTTCCAGCAATGTCCGGTTCTTCATCTCCGGTGCCGTGTATTTCGTTAAGCCGTTCCAGGCTTATTTTCGCATCCTGCCCACTTCGTATAAAAGTGACCAGCTGCTGTAGCGGAGCATTGAGCTGACCAATAATAAATTGTATGGCCAGCATAGTACCCAGCGTGATATGCCCTTCGAGCACTGCTTTCGCGGCAATAAAGGTGATGAGAATATCTTTAAGCTGGGTCACTCCCAGAGCTCCGGCGTCCTGATACTGACCGATGGCCAGGCTGCGCAACTGGGTACGAAAATACTTTGCTTGTATTCCCGCCCATTTCCATCGCCTGCGCAGTGCACTGCCCTGGAGTTTTATTTCTGATATTCCCTGGATAATCTCAATCAGGGAGTCCTGATTATCGGATAAATGTTGGAAAGCAAGATAATCAACCTCCCTTCGCATTTTGAGAAATAATGCGATCCACAATAAATAAAAAATGGACGCCATTAGTGAGATCAAGAAAATCGGTATCGAATAAATAAGCAGCACTATACTATAAATCACCAAATTGATGATTGACATTAGTGTCGTCAGTGAATTCTGGGTAAGAAAGTGCTCGATGCGCCGGTGATCGCCAATGCGTTGTAACAGATCACCGGTGTGTTTGGCATCGAAAAAACTAATGGGCAACCGCATGAGCTTGGCCAGAAAATCGGAGATGAGATTTACATTCATACGAACACTGATGTGCAGAAGTAGCCAGCTCTGTATAAACCGGACGGCCGTCTGGCCCAGAAAAATCATCACCTGTCCGGCCAGTACCAGGTATATAAAATTGAGATTGCGATTGTCGATGCCAATATCTACCAAACTCTGGGTGAGGAACGGAACAACCAGGAGAAATAATGAGCTCAATATCAAGCCCAGAAAAACCTGAAAAATCAGCCTGGAATGCGGTCGTAAATATTGAGTGAGAAATCTAAATCCCAGTTTAGTGCTTTCGTCATCTCGCTGGTAAAATGCGGGTGTGGGCTCCAGCAGAAGCGCGATACCTTGCTTGCCGTCCGGAAGCCAGGACTTTTTAAAATTAGTCACCGGCACTTTGTACTTGCCCGATGCCGGATCGGCGATCCAGATGTGATCCTTGGTTACTTTATAAGCGACTACAAAATGGTTTTGATTCCAGTGTAATATGGCAGGAAGAGGTGCCTCGCGCAATGATGGGATATCGCGCTTTTCCCAAAAGGGAATTTTTACTCCCAGGCTGCGAAACCCCACTTGGTCAGCAGCCTCACTGATGCCTCGCAGACTTACACCCTCCCTGTCTATATAGCATCGTTCGCGTAGATATGGTAGTGCATATGACTTTCCATAGTGCCTGGCTACCATGCGGAGACAAGTAGGCCCGCAATCCATGGAATCTAGTTGTTTGTAAAAGGGAAATCCTTTGAGGTGGACCATGAGTTTCAAGAATTAAAAATGCGCAACCTGCTACCACAAATGCAGTAGATCATGAGTGTTCGGTAAAAAGGTTACGGATTCTTTAAGTCTGAAGCATGCTTTATCAACTAAATTTCAGGTACACACTTCATCAAAAGGCAGCCCGGCCAGAATGCCTTTAAGAACTCTTTCACTGCTACTAATTTTGAAAAAAAAAATAAACAATGCAAGTTTTTTGGAAATTTTAACATTTTTTAATATGGGGATTGTCGGTTTGCGGGATAGGGACTTGTTCTCCCTTTTCGTTTTCTACAAGTGTACTACATCATTTTTAACAGGTAAACCGTAGATTAAAGAGTCATAAAGAGTTTTTCCCACAGATTGCGCAGATTTACACAGATAGATAAACGCTCGTTGCGATCAATTAATGGTCAGCGGTGGTTGGTATCCTGGTACCGGTAAAGGTAGGTGCCTCCTTGACTTGATTTTTTAAAAAAATAGCTCTAAAGATTTTTAAAGGAGTCACAAAGGGTTTCCCACAGATTACACAGATTTACACAGATAAATAGACGCTCGCCTCGCTCGATTAATGATCAGCGTTAGCCGGTATGGTTATCGGCAAAGCGATTAAAAAGTCATAAGGAGTTTTTCCCAAAGATTACACAGATTTACACAGATAAATAACTCTCGCTGCGCTCGATTAAAGGTCAACGGTGGTCGGTATCCGGGTATCTGTAAAGGCTTCCTAATTTCTTTATCTGGGAGTCCACCAGGAGCGCTCTTTCTTTGAGTATAAATATTCCTTCTCCAACCATAAATAAGCATCACGATACAGAACGCTCTCCTGACCTCCCAACCCTTTCAAATAATGCCATTCTTCCGCATCAGAAATGTGGCACTTTGATTCTTACAAACGCCATCTCTCAGTTTGTAGTCAAAATACAGATCGTCATTTTTTATCTCCACTTCAAAACATTGGTTAATTAATACCGAAGGATGATTTGACACCTCCTTACAGATCTCGAGATCATGTGTAGCGATGATTCCCAAAACCTCCTCTCGCACAATGCGGCGTATCATTTCCAATGTGCCAGTGCGCTTGTCATCGGAATTGGTACCTCGCAAGATTTCGTCCAGCAACACTAGCGCTTTTCCCTCCGAAAAATGATCCGCAATCCTCTTTAATCTCTTTACTTCTGCAAAAAAATAGGATTCCTGCTCTCCAAGCGAATCCGACACCCTCATCGATACCAAAATTTGCATGGGAAAAACATGGGCCTCCGAAGCACAAACAGATGCTCCGATTGATGTAAATAGCATGGCCACACCTACACTCCTCAAAAAAGTGCTTTTACCCGACATGTTAGACCCTGTAAGAATGACAAAGCGGTCTTTATCCAAACTAAAATCATTATTTACCCTCTGATCTTCAGGAATCAATGGATGACCAAGATCTTTAAAAGTAAAAGCCGTTTCATCTGCAATCTGTGGAAAAATAAATTTGGGGTTGTTGAACGCATAATTCGCCAGGCTGGAAAGCATTTCCAATTCTGCGATCGCATCGATCCACTCCAAAACAACCTCCATGTTTTGATCCTTCCATTTGTACAAACGCTTGAGTAAATGGAGGTGATAAGAAAACGTACAGCTGAGTAACAAGACTACCATTCCGTTGTAAACAGTATCTAATCTCGAAAAAAGCCTTGCTAATTTGCCCATGGATACACTTGCTGGCACCGTACCACCGGCGACCCTTTGTTGAAGATTGACCAATCTAAAAGATGAAAAAGAAGCTTTCTCAATCTCATGTAAAACCTTCCCATATTGTCTCAGGACATTTGTGACATAATCGATCTTCGAAAGTTCTTCCCTTATGTTTTTATAATTTATTCCCAGCACAAAGAGATTTCCTATCAGTGGCCAGATCAAATATCTTATCGAGGAGAAGGAGGGATGAAATGCAAAATAAATTAACGCAAGTAAAAAGCAAACCGGAAATGCGATCGACAGTATTTTACTCACCTTGCTCAAACTATTATTTGTCGAACTCCACTTGACCAGGTATTCATACACGGCCTGGTCATCACCATAGATCATATTTAAGGCCCTTATCTTCTGCCTGAAATCTGTAAGCGGTGACAATTCTCTGATGGCCTCTTGATTTTTGATTATCCCCTCCTTGGTAAGCCTGCAAAGGAGTTGTTCTGCTAAATGTAAATACCCTGCTCGTGTGGAAGTCCGGTTTATATATTGAAACAACGAATCGCTTCCGAAAACATCCAGGTCATAACTGTAAAGGTGATTGGGATCGATAAATTCTTCTCCATTCTGAAACGGTTTAGCACCGTTTAAAAAATCTACTTCCCTTTGATTTATATCCAATAAAGATTGTTGGAGTTTCATTTCACCTTCTATTTTTTGATGCCTAATGACCAGAAAAATAAAAAGAATGATAAAAAGAGAAAATCCAAACCACCAAATCTGGGATTCGCCTTTTATGCTAAAACAAAGCAAGACCACGGCTAAGATCCCTGTGAGTAATCTCGCATTTGCAATCAGACGGAACTGAGTGGACAAAGTATTAACACTTGCCGTGTACCTTTCAACCAATTTCTGGTAAAACGCAATCAAATCTGTAAATCTTAAATACGCCTGAACATTAAAAGACGAAAATCCATGACCGACTGATGTGCAATATTTGTTGCCTTGATGACTAGTGTACCTCTGCCTTTTTCCAATTGGATTTTTCCCACATTTAGCGCCTTGAAATCTTTGTCGTAAGATTCACCGCGTGGTTCGCGGTCATACTGGATTCCCAGAGGCGGTGAGTCATGCGGAGTATCAATCGTACCCTCCAAAGTGCTACCGTTTAATGAAATTTCGAAGGATGATCCCTCCTGTCCCTTCGGGCAAGTGTAGTAGAGATCCACCTCAAAATCACCATTTGCAAGAACATCAACATCCCAGGTGAGGCTGTCGTCAGTAGTTGTCCAGTTTGTAAAATACGAGCAATTGGGCCAGCGACTCGATCGCTCGATTCCGCCATGAGCTATTGCGTCACGGGCAGGGACTTGGGTGTACACGTAATCGGGATGGCCCAGAGGAAACGATCGCAAATCTTTTTCCGGTAATTCCGACCTGACATTTTCAATAAAATCCGATTGTGCCTCCCGCAGCTTTTCTGCGACATCCGGGTATTTTTCGGCAACATCCGATTTCTGTCCCGGATCCTCCTCCATATCGAACAAGTGGCCGGAATGATCCAGCAGGAATTGTTGAGTCCTGACACTTACCCGCTCTCGCCAATTTCTAAAAATTGTGCGACCGGCAATCACTTCTCCTTCACCGAGAATCACAGATTTCAGACTTAGGCCGTCCAAAGGCTTTTCTGTGTGGTATTCGATTTCTGCCAGCTCTGCCAAAGTCGGTAAAAAATCTAAAGCACTCCCAATTTGATCTATTTGCGTGCCCGGTGGTATTTTATCACCCCAACGCATCACCAATGGTGAGCGGACACCGCCCTCATCGGTGGATCCCTTGCGTCCCTTCATTCCACCATTCCATCTCCAGCTATTGGGCCCGTTGTCAGATAAATAAATGACAATGGTGTTATCCATTATTTCTAGTTCCTCTAATTTACTGAGAAGCCGTCCCACATTCCAATCAATATTTTCACAAAGAGCAAGTGCCGCCCGGGTGTATTTTATATTCTCCATACTTGTATCCGGATATTGCATGGCAATTTCTTTGTCCTTAAACCGGTCCCAATACTCATCGGGAACCTGAAGTGGACTATGTGGTGTATTATACGGTACATAGCAAAAGAAAGGTTCGTTCTTATGTTCTTCCATAAAATCCATCGCGTGATCGGTGAGATCATCTATGATAAATCCATTCCCCTTTACAATCTTTCCGTTGTGCTCCAGCATGGGATCAAAATAATTACCCCAGTGACCAGAGCAAAATCCATAATAATCATCAAAGCCCCTGCCATTTGGGTGATAAGGATATTGCATCCCATTGTGCCATTTGCCGTAAGCACCGGTGTGATATCCATTTCTCTTAAAAATCTCTGCAATAGTTGTCTCATCCAGGTCCAGTCGCTCACCTCCTGCGGAAGTGGAGTACACTCCTCCCCTGGCATGGTACCGTCCGGTCAGGAATTCTGCCCGTGTAGGTGAACAAACAGGGCAAACAAAAAATCGATTGAAAACCGCGCCTTCGCGACCAATTCGATCGATGTTGGGCGTACTTAAATTAGTATTGCCGTTGAGACTGAGATCCCCCCAGCCCTGATCATCTGAGATGATGAAAAGTATATTCGGACGATCTGAATTAGCCAAATCATCTTTTTTTGTTTTACTGCAAAATGAAAATATCACCAGAAGTAGAAATGAATAAACGCATTTCTTTAGCATAACAGAGTATCTTTTTTATATCCAATATTTTAAACCATCAATTAATCTTATTGGCCCCTTCTCCCAATGCAATTTTTTTACCCTGCCAATAAAAATTCCCCTCGGTTCCGGCAGGTAAAAAAATTGTACCATTTACATTTTGATTATTGTCAAACCGCAAATGTTGGATAATGGCACCATTCACCGTAGGATAGTTGCATTTGATTTCCTTAAGACTTCCCGGACTGGGTCTGATATCCACGGCTTTAAACCCGGGTCTAATGGGTTTGATACCAGCCAGTATTCGAAAATAAAAATGGACTGGATGTGCCGTCCAGGGGTGAACTTCCGACCGTGGATCTTGTTCCAGCCGTTTTTCCGGAGTACCGGAAAGTCCCATCGTCAACATATCCTTCCACGGCTGCAATTCTGCATTAAAGTCACCGATACCTGTTTTTTGCATCGCCTCAAACAAATAAAAATAATAAAACAAATTTGCTCTGGAATCGAATTGCGTACGATTGTCCAGTGCTTTTTGCATAATCATTCGAGAATCTTCTTCAGAATGAGCACCGCATAAAACAGCCAGAATACTCGCGCGTTGATCATAAAATGTTCTCTCTGGATCATCGGTGTAAATACCTTTCACATTATCAAAACATAATTCCTTTACTTTATTGGCAATCTGCACGGCCCGGTTGCGATAAAGTGTTGCTTTTACATCATGTCCTAACCATCTCATTATCTCAGCTGCATGAAGTAAGGTATATGCGTAATTCAATGTCAAAATGGCGGAGTTTCCATCCTTATTTACCCTCGAATTACCACCTTTGGGTACGTACCAATCTATGAACATGTGATGGCCGGACTTACCGACTAGGCCATTTTCATTAATAATCGATTCGTAATAATCAAATACCTCCTGAATCTCTCCGGTATAAGTTTCTATTTGTAAGGGATCACCCTCCCACATCATTAAATCATACAACATATCAATCCAAATCAGGGAATACGGTGGAATTACAAATGTAGCTTTGAGTGGATAACAACTTGTAATATTGCCATCGGGCAGCCTCGAATTATTGAATTGCTCCAGTGCATTGTGGAAATAACTAAAATCACCTGTGAGACTTGTCCAGGCCATCAGGTGTGGCCTGAGATCTCCGACGTATTGTAATTGTTCATAGTATGCATCACTAATCATATTGTCCTGAGCACAGATCTTTAATGTATGTGCACATAAATCCCAGATCTGCGTCAATAAAGTGTCTGGAGATTCAAAGCTTCCCCGAATGGGAAACTCAGTTGCCGAGAATACATTGTAAAAGTCCTCGATAATCAATGGATCTTCTCCCGTCTCGACCGATACTTCTATAAATCGAAAAGCACGAAACCAAATGGGCTGAAAAAGACGGTTCTGACCACCATCCATCACAATGACATCGCTGATACCCTTGACTTTTTTTCCATTGGTGACATTCCGGTTTCCTTTTTGATTTTCATCGTCGTACATCGCTTCGGAATATTTGATCTTCACCTTTGCATTTCTGCCACCGGATAAACGAACTTTTGGATATCCCAGGGTCACGTATCCCTGATCTATTTCCAAGGTGCATTTTGTGCCCGGAGGAATTTCTAGGGGTTTTGATCCGAATCTAAATCCCTTTTCTAATGTGGATAAATCCGTCTTAAAAACTGCTCCGAGTTTCTCGTGCATATCTTTTTGTCTTGCCGTTGTACGTGGTTGCAGAATCCACCCATGGCCATAACCTGTATTTGTTTTTGGTTTCGAAAAAATAGCATGAGGCCTCATCCAGTGCAGATCATCAAAATCTATTTGTTGCCAACCCCATTCATACCTGGAGGCGACCACTGAGTCGGTGGGATTACCAGCATAAAAGCCACCGATGACCTCTCCACCTCCACGCCAGTGCACAGGTTTTTCAAACATTCCCCCATTTTTTACCACCTTCCAGGAGCTATCAGCATGCGTATTGAGAAAATGCTGAGATGTTGAATGACCCTGAATTAGCAAACCGGTTTTGTGCGAAATAATGCCATAGCTGCGCTCAACACCCCAATTCATCACTTCTGCCGCGATCACATTCACTCCCACCTGTAAATACGGCGCCAGATCAATAGTTTCATATCTCCAATGCCGTATATCTGCAAGCTGAGGTCCATACCCCACCTCTGTACCATTCACATAAAGACGGTATCTGTTGTCGCCCGTGATGTGAATTATGCAAGAGTCGGGCAATTGTCTAAGCGTAAAAGATCGACGAAAATGAATAAGTCCATAAGCCGCCTTATCAATTGATGGGTGTGTTATCCATTCCGCATTCCATTCATCAGGGTATTGATCCAAGGGGCTGTTGGCATACTGAGCTCCTAAGAAAACACATTGGGATGAAGAGAATAAAAAAATAAATATAAAATATTTGATTTGTGTCATCAAAGCTATTCAGGATTTAAATAAAGACTTGTTTTACCAAATACTTTTCAAGCCAAAAACACGACCCCGCATTACCTTTAACGGATACTGATCTGACTTAAGCATGATATCCGAATAAGGATTTTTTGGAAAAAATATTTCGGTCATCACGGTCAAGCCATCATCTGCAAAGAGCTCTACCGATGCTACATCAAAAAACAAATGCATTTTTATATTTTCACTATCACTAAACCTCGGAGCAATATGCCTGCCGGCAAAATCATCGCTGAAATCCGATTGACCAGCTGTGAGGCGATCGATATAATACTCGTTTTGATCCACATCATAACCCACATACAAGAGATCTCCCTCACTGTTGTACACCTCTATTTCTACACGGCCCGATGTGGGTTTAATGATCTCGAGCTGCACCTCATACAATCCATTCCTATTCTTTACATTTCTCAGAAGTTCTACAGGTTCCTGATGATCCCCCCGTCCAAAAGCCACGGCCTCTTCCCGGATCTTTGTCACAGTTGTCACTGGTAGTGAAGCTACCCGAAGACCCAACGGTGTTTCCTTCAAATGGAGGGTTCGGGGCAATGTCATGGCACTTCGCCAATTATCAGTGGGCACTACTTGTGCGTACTGCCAGTTGCTCATCCATCCGATAAATAACCTTCGTCCATCTTCACTGGGAATATCAGACCAGGTAACGCCTGCATAATTATCTTTACCGTAATCCAACCACAACTCCATGTCGGGAGGATTGTCATTAATAAAAGTGCTGCCATCAAATTCACCAATAAAATATTGAGCTCCGGAACCCCCGTTGGGGTGACCCGGATTTATATTTTGAATAAGCACCCATTTCTCCAAATCTCCTGCCTGAAGCGGAAATAAATCCGGGCATTCCCAAACCCCACTGTGATTACCCTCCTCTTTACCAAACTCTCCGGTTACTTCCCACGATTTCAGATCTGTACTACTATAGAATTTCAAGTGATCATGCGACGTAACCACCATCACCCATTTATTACCTGGGTCAAACCAAAATACCTTGGGATCTCGAAAATCCTTCGAACCGGGGTTCCCGACCACCGGATTGTGCTGATATTTGCTCCATGTGCGGCCATTATCGTGGCTATAGGCAATGCTCTGAGTTTCATAATCAGTGCGGCCAGTTCTTCTTCTCTCCATATCATGATGGGTAAAAAAAGCGATCATGGGTGGTTTGCCTCCAAGGCCCAATCCCGAGGTATTTTTCCAATCAATGACTGCGCTCCCTGAAAAAATATAACCCAGGGAATCCGGAAAAAGCGCCACAGGTAGGTGCTCCCAATGAAGGAGATCTGGACT
Source organism: Saprospiraceae bacterium (assembly GCA_965222645.1). GTDB lineage: Bacteria > Bacteroidota > Bacteroidia > Chitinophagales > Saprospiraceae > JABDMH01. The sequence continues at coordinate 1,328,117 of OZ244968.1, forward strand.
TACCGCGTGCCCCCAATGCATCGGACCCCAAACCGTACTGTCGGGATAGTATTGGTAAAACAAATGATACTCACCCTCATAAAAGACCAATCCATTTGGATCATTCATCCACATTTTCTCCGGTGTAAAGTGAAATTGAGGCCTGTGTTGTTCTTTATAGTGCAAACTATCTAATTGTGCATCTGTGGTCACTTGTTTTCCATTTTGATCTGTACTACAACCCGCAACAAAGATCATAGCGATTATCGTCCAAAATTTCTGCTTGCTCAATTTTTTTAGCATTTATTCCTTTTTCCACCTATGATCGCAATATTTTTTTCTCCAGCTCTTCCAGACTTATTCCCTTTGTCTCCGGCATCACAAAAAGACCAAATAATAGTTGCAATACCATCATGCCGGCAAAAAAAGCAAAAAGAGGCCAGGGATTATCACCAACCAAATTGATAAAGAAAGGAGTTAGCATAGTGATCAATGCTGCAAATACCCAATGTGTTCCGGAGCCCCATGCCTGACCATTGGCACGTACTTCTGTTGGAAATATTTCCGAAATAAATACCCAAATTACAGCACCCTGACCAACCGCATGAGAAGCGATAAAAACCAGTACAAAAGTGAGAAGAATGGCCTGGCTGGCATCAGTGGCATAGGCCCAGGCCACGATACTAAGACTAATAATATATCCAATAGAACCGATGATGATAAGCGTTTTCCTACCCATCCGGTCTATTAGATACATCCCCAATAATGTGAAAATCAAATTTACAACTCCGATGCTCGTCGATTGCAAAAGCGCATCTTCGGCACCAATGCCCGCCGCTTCAAGTAGTCGTGGAGCATAATATAGTACAAAATTTATTCCCGACAGCTGATTGAAAAAAGCGATTAAAAAGGCTAGTACTAAGGCAAACTTAAATTTTCCGGAAAACAGACCACCCCTTATTTTCTCGATAGCTGCAGTTTTTATTCGACTTACTACATTCTCGATTTCCTCTTTTGTCTCATACATGAAAGACAATACCTTTCGGGCCTCTTCCTCTCGATTTGCTTTTATGAGCAACCACCTGGGACTATCCGGCACTGTGAGTACCCAAATGCAATATAAGGCTGCAGGTATGGCCTCCACTCCCAGCATCCATCGCCAGGAATTATTCTCGATTATATTCCCAATAAAATAATTTGAGATAAATGCAATCAAGATTCCGAAGACTATATTAAACTGATACAAGGCTACCAGTTTACCACGATTTTTTGCAGATGAGATCTCAGCTATGTAAGTGGGTGCTGCCACAGAAGATGCACCGACACCCAAGCCACCAATAAATCGAAAAAAAGAAAACGAGTACGGATCCCAAGCCATACCGGATCCCAGTGCCGAAATTAGATATAGGATGCCAATCCAGAACAGCGTCTTTTTACGCCCGTATCGATCGCAGGGTATTCCACCGAGAAGTGCACCCACCACGGTGCCCCATAGTGCCATCGACATGATAAACACACCGTGAAACAAAGGACTGGTCCCCCACAGCCGTTGTATGGGCTGGTCAGCTCCCGATATCACAATGGTATCAAAACCAAAGAGGAAACCAGCGAGAGCGACGGCAATCGACCATCTAAATACATGATTCTTCATCAGTTGATTTTCGTTATGATCAAATCTCTTATGTCAGATAGGGCTTGAATATAATTGAATTCCGGCGAATCTATAGCTGGCCAAGACACCTGCTGGAGTCCCGGCAACCATAAATACACTCAAGAATGATCAAGAAAGAATGCCAACCAAATGCTGCAGATAAAAAAAACAGAAATGACATAGGGGTTTTAGATCTCTCGTTGCATCATACGATAAGAAGGCAATGCATCGAAAAAATTTTCTATGAAAACGTTAACCCTTATTTTATTGATATTTCAACTCACTCCCATTTTTGCACAAAATCACTTGCAAACAGTACGCGGTACCATTCAGGACAAAGAATCGCTGGTGCCCTTGATAGGAGCAAATATTCTGATCGAAAACACGGATCCAATACTGGGCACAAGTACTGATGACCTGGGCAACTTCACGATTGACAATGTTCCGGTAGGCAGATGCAACGTTCGAGTCTCTTATCTGGGTTACGAGCCACTATTGATTAACAATATTCTGGTCACAAGCGGTAAGGAGGTAGTCCTTGACCTAAAATTGAGTGAAGCTCTCACAAGCCTAAAAGAAATCGTAGTATCTGCAGATCAAGAAAAGGCAACGCCCTTAAATGAAATGGCCTTTTCCAGTGCCCGTTCCTTCTCTGTCGAAGAAACCAGCAGGTATGCATCCAGCCTTTTTGATCCCGCCCGGATGGCGATGAATTTTGCAGGCGTCTCAACAACTGGAGGTTCTTCAGATCTGTTTAACGAGATAATAGTCCGGGGTAACTCTCCGCGTGGTGTAATCTGGAGAATGGAGGGAATAGAAATCCCAAATCCCAATCACTTTGGAGGTCTGGGGAATAGTGGTGGAGGAATCAGTATGTTATCGAGCAGTACAATTTCAACATCAGACTTTTATACGGGCGCGTTCCCCGCGGAATTCGGAAATGCCACTGCAGGAGCCTTTGACATTAATCTTAGGAAAGGAAATAGTCAGAAGAGAGAGCACGCCATCATGCTGGGTATCCTCGGTACCGAAATAGCCTCAGAAGGACCCATGGGTCAGCAAGGAGATGCCAGCTATCTGTTTAACTTCCGGTATTCGACTTTGGGTGTACTAAAACTCATCGGTCTCAATCCGGTGGGAGATGTTCTACCCGAATACGGTGATCTTTCCTTTAATGTCTATCTCCCTAAATCTTCATTTGGCACTATTAATATTTTCGGACTTGTAGGAAAAAACAGAGCCTTTTTTACACCTGAGCCCGACTCCTCTTTATGGGAGGAAGTCGATGATGACTACGGATTTAATGAAAAGCAAACGGTCGGCACGGTAGGTATATCTCATAGAATCCTGCTGGGTAATGATCGCTATCTTCACACGGTCTTTGCAGCATCTCTGGATAACAATTCAAATGACGACTACATACTCGACCCAGAAAATAATTATCGCCGGAAAAAAGAATTTGAGAATAATTTTTCCAACAAAATATTCAGAGTCACCAGTACATATCACAGAAAGGTAAATGCAAAAACAAGTTATAAAATAGGAGGCATTTTGAGCTATCACACATTTGATTTCTTTGCCCGAAACTATTTCGATGACACGTATGAGACTTTTCTTCAGGATACCGGAAGCGCTGGTCAGATGCAGGGATTTGTGCAGTGGAAACACAGATTAAATACACGATGGACGGCGACATTGGGTTTGCACGCAACTTATTTCGCCCTTACAGAAAAGGGCAGCTTAGAGCCGAGGATGGCAGTCAGGTATACCCCCAACTCCAACCAAGCCTATACCTTATCCCTCGGAATTCATTCCAAACCAGAACATCCAGTTTTTTACTATAATGAAACGACAGCGAGTGACGGCGCAAGGCTTCTTCCTAACCGGAATCTGGATTATATAAAAGCCTTACATCTTGTACTCGGTTATGATAAACAGTTTAGCAAAGATCTAAGATTAAAGATTGAGGGATACTATCAGCACCTGTATGATGTTGCTGTGGAAGAAAACCCACAGAGCAAGGAATCAATGATCAATGTCCTTGATGTATGGGATATTTTAGGTGCGGAAAAAGCAGTGGCAGAAGGCCTGGGAAAGAACTATGGAATCGATGTCTCATTTGAAAAGAATTTTACAAGATCGTACTACGCTCTTATTACAGGCAGTATTTTCAATTCACAATTTCGAGCGATAGACAACGAATGGTACAATACTAGATTCAACAGTAATTATCAGCTTAACATACTGGCAGGAAAAGAATTTGTGGTAGGGAGAAAGAAAAATAAAATTCTGGCATTAAATGGAAAAATAGTGCAGAACGGAGGAAATCGTGCGACTCCCATCAATTTGTCTGCGTCCCGGCAAAAGGGAGAAACTATTTATTTAAATGATCGATTTTTAGAGGAACGACTGGGAAAATATTTCCGATATGATGCCGGAATAAGTTACAAAGTAAACCGGGCTAAAATGACACATACGATTATGCTCGATGTACAAAACATTACAAATAGACTCAATCCCTTATGGCGGGAATTTAGTGTGGGACTCAATGACATAGACACCGTTACACACGCAGGGCTATTCCCGGTTTTAAATTACAGAATAGAGTTTTAAGAACGAAATCAAAGCCAATCAGGTCAGTATAGTTCATTTTTCTATTTTTAGAAAATGATAACCGGACATCAACTGGCCTTTCTCGCTCTTATTGCAGCAGTCCTCACAGGATGCACAGAAAAAAAAGGAGACCTGCTCAAGCTCAATATTGCAACAGATGAATCGACGATACCCAATGGAGAGCATACATTTAAATTGTTTTGTAGTCCGTGCCACAGTTTTCGTCAAGATGAAATTGGCCCTGCCCTGGGTGGGATAACGAAGCAGTTAGAGACGGACTGGATCAGGTCGTTCATCTCCAATCCCCGGAAAATGAGGAATGAAAAAGACAAACGGGCCATGGCTCTGTATGAAGAATATACAGGTACGATGCCTCCATTTTCCCATCTTGGTGAGCAGAAAATCGAAGAAATTATTGCATATATCCATTCCGTAGAGACGATAGAAGATCCCATAGATGATATAGGTTTACCTGCGCTTGACGATCTGCTACCAGACCGAATCCTCATGAGTGAGGTGTCTTACGATCTGGATCTAAAATGGCAACTACCCACCACCAGCGATCACAATCCCCACACGAGAATCAACAACATGACCTGCGAAAAAAAATCTGGCCGGTTGTTCATCTGTGACCTTCGTGGCTATATCTATGAGTTAGGTCCTGATGATCATCACCCCTACCTTAATATTAGAGATTACATCGCCGATTTTACTGATGCACCCGGATTAGGCACAGGACTTGGCAGTGTGGCTTTTCATCCGGATTTTTCAAATAATGGACTTTTTTATACTGCACATTCTGAACCGCCACGTACCCAGCCAGCCGATTTTGCCATAGATGATTCAGTCGTCACTGAACTCCAGTCTGTCATCGTAGAATGGAAAATGGACGATCCGTCTGCAATTACTTTTGAGGGTACTCACCGGGAACTTTTGCGAATTGATATGGTGACCGGTAAACACGGCATCCAGGAAATTGCATTTAATAATACTGCAAAAAATAACAACCCTGATTTCGGAATGCTCTATATCTGCATCGGTGAAGGTGCAGCTGTAGAACATGGCTTTCCCGAGCTCAGCAATCATCACGGTAGCAAAATCTGGGGTAGCATAATTAGGATAGATCCAATGGGTAATAATAGTGCGAACCAGAAATATGGCATTCCCGATGATAATCCTTTTGTAAAAAACAACTCCAAAAATAAATTGCCCGAATTATGGGCCTACGGATTTAGAAACCCTCACCGTATTTCCTGGTCTGCCGGCGGGTTGCTGATCGCATCAGATATTGGTGCGCGCTCAATCGAGGAAATAAACATAATTTCACCGGGACATTTTTATGGATGGCCGGCAAGAGAAGGTCGATTTTTTATCAACTACACAGGTAATATTACTAAAGCTTATGCACTCCCGCAAGATGATACACTTAGCGTAACTTACCCTGTCGCATCATACGATCATGATGAAGGCAGGGCAATTTCCGGGGGTTATTTTTATTACGGAAACGAGCTGTCCTTACTGTCTAATAAGTACGTTTTTGGAGATATTACTCCTGGTACGTTATTTTTTTCTGATTTAAAACCAGATCAGGAAGAGGCTCAGATATGGAAATGGCAACCATCTGTAAACGGGAAAATTGTTGATCTCAAAGAGTTGTGTGGAAGCAACCGTGTGGATCTTCGCGTCGACTTAGATTGCGAAGGTAATCTCTATCTATTTACAAAACCCGATGGAAAGGTTTACCGACTGCGCGAACTGAAAAAGGAAGTCGGTTAAAGCTTATTTTAAGAAGGGTGACCATTTTGTTGTTGAACCGCTTTATTAGTGAGCCAACTCCGAAAAGGTTGCCAAATCAAAAATGGCTCTTTTGGCCCTGTCTGCCTGGAGGCATGCCAGGCAGGAATATTTTCATTTTCTTCAATCGCCTGGTACACAGGCATCAGCCGATCTCAAAAAAGTGAAAATCTCACTGAGTCTGCTGAAATCCCATGAAAGCAGGTCCAAAATTGACTCATTTTGTGAAATTGGCACTTTCCGGAGTAACCCCCATTAGTTGCTTATCTGACAATAGGCCCTTGCTTCACTAATGAATTTTCAATACTAAAGACACCAAAGCCGCCCTCGATATTGGAGTGTACATTATCGGGTTCTACAAAAGGATTGTCGTCGTTGAACCATATACGCCCAAGACTTTTTTCAAATAGATACCGATCATGTGATATTGCGGTCACCACCACCGTAACAAGGCTATCTGGCGTACTGCTGGAGCCAAATCCGTAAGACATGATTCTCACCTTGTTCTTTTGGCCTTCAAAACTGTGATCATTAAAAACGACACGGTCACCATACGCCTCCTCCACAATTAGGTTATCACCACCCAGGTAAATTTGTCTGGTTCTCACAATAAATGTATCGCGATCAGTAAATGGAGACCGAAAATGCAGTGTATCATCCGTTTGTAGATATGCAGATACCAAATAAAAGTTTTCTTCACCAGGGTGATCTGTCAATTCGACGGTGAGTTCATCCAGGTCGTATCCATCGAAATCTTTTGTCGCGTCTACCTTGTAGACTATATCACCCACCTCAGGGGTAGAAGGCACAACAGCCTCTGCCGAAATAGGAGAAAAATCAGGATGATCTACAGTCACTGAAACACGGTCTCCCGGTTGAAAAATATCACTGGATTTGTGGGTAGAAAAATAATCCATCCGCTTATCGTAAAATTCTAAATTATTTGCAAAAGGGATTTCTAAATTCTGGTTTTCCTTTTCCAAGGTCACCTTCGCATCGCTTAAGGACCTCTTGTCATTGTCATTTTCCAAGATAGTTTGAGAATGACTCATATAAAGTCTTAAGCTGTCAGTCGAAACATCAAAATGAGAGATCAACACCATCTTATTTTCAATTTTGGGAACTTCGATTTCTACCACACTCTCAAACAAATCGTCGCATGATGCAAGAAGGAAACAAATAAAAACAAAAATCCATCTTTCCATTTATTCAGAATTTAAATCCATAGCTAAAATATGGTATGATAAAGGGAATCAAACTAACCTCCTTAAACTTCGTTGTCACATTTTCCCCTGTATCCGGATTGTACTCATAATGTCTGGATGCATAAACGAAGTAAGGGTTCTTATGAAAATATGTGTTGTATGCACCAAATGACCATGTGCGACGATGCCTCTTTTTCTGTTTTGAAAACTGCAAACCGATGTCGAGACGGTGATAATTAGTCATCCGGAACCTGTTTTTATCACCAAGTTGTTTTATCTCATATGGATATCCCCGTCCGTCACTATTCGGCACAAATACATCGTATTTTTCAAAAGGGAGTGTGATTGCGTTACCTGTACCGTATACCCATGATCCGGATAAAGAAATCCGGTCGCTGAAATCGTGGTTTAACACGATCGCAATATCATGCCTTCGATCATACTTAAACGGAAAAGAATTGCCATTGTTTATCTCCTCAAATGTCCGGTTATTAAATGACAAAGTATAGCCCAGCCATCCCGTTGTCTTTCCCGTCTTCCGTTGTACAAAAAATTCTGCGCCGTAGGTTTCACCTTCACCCTGGGTAATCTTATTCTCCCAATTATTATCGAGACCAAACAAAAAACTCGAGCCGGGTTTAAGGCTCACGACATGCTTCATTTTCTTGTAGTAACTTTCGACACTTATCTCAAAATCACGAAAGCTCTTTGCCACTCCAGCTGCCACCTGCCATGCACGTTGGGGTTTGACATTTTCAGTACTGGGTACCCAAAGATCAGTAGGGAGGGATAATGCCTCTGTTGCCAAAAGGTTTATATACTGGGCCATCGTATTAAAACTCATCTTCAGCGACCACCTGCTGTCAAACAGATACCGGGCGCTGATGCGGGGTTGCAACGACGTATAAAACGCATCTTCTACTATAAATCCGGATGCGTGCAGACCCAGATTTAACCGCAATCTATCCAGTGCGATCTCGTCTTCTGCGTATACATACAGCTCGGAAGAAAATGCCTTTGTGCTCCCCAACAATGTGTCGAGATCGATGTCTGCATCACTGACCTTAAAACTCAGCGCCCCGGGATCGTAGCGATGACGCGTCACCCCGGTTCCAAATCTCAAATAGTGATCGGGATTGGGAAGCCATTCCAGATCCCACTTTAATCCGAAATCCTGAATACCCGAAAGATACTTTGTTTTAAAGGTTGTTTCCTCGCCGCCTATTCTTTCTTCAACTTCGATTTTTGAGTCAAAGCGATAATCACTAAAAATTGCCGTTGTATTACTAAATACCTTTGGGGATATTTTCCAGTTCCATCTTGCAGCGCTGATCCAGTTTCCCCAATCCAACCCTCCAGCAAAATTTGTTGCACCATCTTTTACCTTGCTAAAAAACACGTCAGCACCAGCATAAAAGGATAAATCCAGCCGGTGGTTGCCATTGAATTTGTGATTAATTTTTGCATTGAGATCATAAAAATGCAATTTGGGCTTGAGTGAGACACCGTCTTGCTTTGCAGCACTCTTAGCAATTGGTTTCGCGATCAAATCCAGGTAAGTTCTCCGGCCACTAATTAAAAAGGAAGTTTTCTCTTTTTTAATCGGACCTTCAAGGGTGAGCTTTGAGGTTATCAAACCTATCGAACCCTCACCATGAAATGATTGATTGTTGCCATCCTTCATAGAAATATTTAGGACCGAAGATAATCTTCCCCCATAGCGAGCTGGAAATCCTCCTTTAAGTAAACTGACATTTTTTATTGCATCGGCATTAAAAACAGAAAACAATCCCGCTATATGAGAAATGGAATAAACCGGTACTCCATCCAGCAGAATCAGATTTTGATCCGGACTGCCCCCCCGTACATACATGCCAGTCTGCCCTTCTCCCCCGGACTGCACTCCCGGGAGTAGTTGCAGCGCCTTTATTACATCTACTTCACCCAATAATGCCGGTACCTTTTTGATTTGCTGAATAGGGACATCAATTTTACTCATTTGGACATTTTCCTCGATGCGATCCACTTTCGATGCTTTGACATTCACCTCTTCCAAGACCACTGATGAAGTCAGAGCAAAATCTAAATCGATGTTTTTGTCCAGTAGTATTTCCTGTTGTACTCCCTGATATCCGATAAATGAAATTTCCAGAAAAACCGTATCGCCTGGCAGAGTAATAGAATAAAATCCATAGCTGTTACTGACAGTGCCCTTTGCACTTTTCCGATCAAAGACATTGGCGCCAATCATCTTTTCTCCAGTGCTCTCATCGGTAATGTAGCCGCTTAGTGTATAAGATTGTGCAACCGTATTTCCGCAAAAGGACAAAAAAAAGAAAGTAAACAGAAGTGAAATAAAGAGTGCGGCCGGTTGATTCATAGGTCTTTGCAATGAGATAAAAAACGACGGAACGAATGAAAGATTGCACCTCTCCGCAATTTTAACATCAAAACGAAAGCACGGCGATCCCGCTGCTCAACTACCCACTTATTAAGTGAACCTTAACAGGTCAGCAATCCTTTCTGCCTGGCCATTTACTAAAAAAGCGACCTGGAGGAGAAATTCCGGACTATCCCAATCCCAAGATGCCAGAATCGATTAGCTCCTTTTCAGGGGAATATTGCACATTAAGTTCCTGCCCAATGGATCGATTGAGAATCTTTGCGAGTGTATTTTTTCACGTGGAGCCAAAGATTCTACTCGCTGGCCATAATAAACAATGGCAACATTTCGAAGTCGCGATATACAGGATGCAATTTTTCTACATCGTAGTGCTTTTTCACATTGACCAGTTTTTTTGTAGCAGTGACAACCTCAATGGGCACGTGGTCATACCGGCCATTCTTGAGCACCACAAGCCTTCCGTGAATTCCTCTCAAAATTAAATCCAGGGCCATCGTGCCATAGGCCATCGGGACAATCGAATCGATGGCATCCGGATCCCCGCATCGTACCAGGTACCCCAGCTTCTGGGTAATATTGTTTACAGTCTGACCATTGTTGTATTTGGGAGATAACTCCTTTAATTTGGCCGAAACCATATCACCGATACCTCCCAGCTTTGCATGACCATAGGCATCCTTCTCTGCATCTTTAAACATCATTTGCCCTCCCTCAAACATCGCTCCCTCAGATACCAGAACAATAGAATAATTACTGGGGTTATTCCTCCGGTCTTCGGTCATCAACTCGGCCAGGTGCTCGATATTGAATGGATGTTCAGGTATTAAGCACCGGTGAGCAGCTCCAGCCATTGTGGGCAGCATGGCTGTAAAACCCGCGTAGCGCCCAAAAACTTCCAAAACCATAAACCGCTCGTGTGATCCTGCAGAGGTACGGAGGTTGTTCGTCATATGAATAGTACGCGTGATGCATGTACTAAATCCGATACAGTAATCCGTCCCGGGCACATCATTGTCCATCGTCTTTGGAATGGCATTGACATTTACTCCCTGCTTGAAAAGATGTACCGCATAGCTCAATGTATCGTCGCCACCAATAGTGATCAAATAGTCTATCCCTATCCACTCCAGGTTTTTTATGACCTCTGGCGTCATATCGTTGATATCCTCCCCATAGGAATCCTTCAGGTGATCGGGAACCCTCTCCCGCGATACCCTGCTCGGCTTAGTCCTCGAACTATGCAAGAAAGTTCCCCCGGTTCTGGCCGCTCTGTCAACCACACTCTTGGTGAGCTCGATGAAATTGTTGGAGTTATCATATTTTTTGTCACGGACTACATCGATGATGCCACCCCATCCCCTCCGAAGGCCGATGATCGTGTAGCCCTCTCGCAATGCCCTGACGGTCACAGCCCTAATCGCAGGATTAAGCCCCGGCACATCACCACCACCGGTTAATATCCCAATGGTACCCTTTGATTTGACAGCTTTCTTAGCCATAATATTTGGTTGTCGTTTTTTAAAAAGAAGCGCAAAATAAGAAAAGCAATATTTCTACGCCTTCATCACATTGCACTTTTTATTGCCAAAGTGCTAAAAGTTTCCCTTATCCGATATCAGATTAAAAAATGAGCGATATACCGAACATGTCCAAAAATGCCATGTATATCAAGAACGTTTCTACGACGCGCCCTCGACAAAGCTGACGGAATCTCTTATCCAGCTCTCATACGCACTGTTTGCTTCTGCCTCCCAATAGGCAATACAGGGGACATCATAGGGATGATTTGTGATGATCAGCTTTTCGACCCTGTCTAGAAGCTCGGGAATGGTCTTCAGGATAGCGACCCACTCGTCTTCTTTTTCGATCCCGGATTCCCACCAGTACATAGATCCAATCGGCGAGATATTGGCACATGCCACATATTTTTCATCCAATAACTTGCTGGCCATTTTCTCAGCCGTATTGCGATCCGGAAAAGTCGTATAGATCATCAAAAATGCCATCCTACAATGAAAATAACTCCGCAAGATTAAGTAGATCCTTGTCTATAGATTTCACTTTTTTTATCGCATCCTTCATCGGAACGTAGACGATCCGGTTATCTTGCAGACCGCACAACACATTTCTTTGGCCTTTCATCAATCCAACCACTGCAGCGTTTCCGGTTCTGCTCGCCCTCATCCGGTCCATGGCTGTCGGAGATCCTCCTCTCTGCAGATGACCGATCACTGCCACCCTGACCTTGTAGTCCGGAAATCTTTTAGCGACCATTGCTGCTACTTCATGCGTTGTTCCATTCTCGTTACCCTCGGCCACGACCACGAGGCCGAAGAGTCTTTTTCGCTTCAGCATCTTTTTTAAGAAACTCATCATGGTCTCCACGTCCTGGCTGAGCTCGGGTAGGAGCACTGATGCAGCTCCACTCGCCACTGATGTGTACAGAGCGATATAACCTGAATGCCTTCCCATGACCTCGATAAAGAACAATCTATTGTGCGAATCAGCCGTGTCCCTTATCTTATCAACCGCATCTACAGCTGTATTCACCGCTGTGTCAAATCCTATGGAATAATCCGTTCCGTACAAATCATTATCTATTGTACCAGCCAGTCCGACTACCGGAATGTCAAATTCTTTTTCAAAGATATTGGCACCTGTCAATGTGCCATTTCCTCCAATGGCAACGAGGGCATCAATATCATGTGCCGTCAATGTTTCGAAAGCTGTCTGCCGTCCTTTCTTTGTCCTGAATTCCTGGCTGCGGGCAGTCTTGAGAATAGTACCGCCCCGGTGAATGATATTTGCAACATCTTTGATTTCCAACCTTTTAATATCTCCGTTAATCATTCCTTCGTAGCCATTATGGATACCATAAACATGCAAATCATGAAAGGATCCCGTGCGCACCACCGCCCTGATTGCAGCATTCATTCCGGGGGCATCTCCCCCTGAACAAAATACACCTATACGTTTTATGTCCTTACTCATTTTCTGTGCGTTTAGCTAGATGATAACCCGACAGTCCCTGAATGGGTCTTCGCAGCACCTCTCCCAGGACCAGTCCATGCCGGTTCAAGCATTGTCCAAATTCAGTGCTAAAATAAAAACCTATTGATCCCACCACGTTAATTATTTGTTCTGATTCAACCGAACTGAGATGAGATTTAATAAAATCATCAAAAGAATCTGACAGTAACTTCTGGATAAAAGGTTCTTGTTTAATACTTAATACCTCCGGCACCAATTCCGCAAGAAATTGGTTAGGAGCAATATGGTCCCTGAGTCTGGACACAAAATCGAGACGGTCCCGCGGCAAAATTTCCCCGAAATGATCCCGGACGCTAGAGGTCATTTGCTGATAATAGTAAGACTTGACTATTCGGCGGCCAATGTCCATACCACTTCCCTCATCACCTAGTGGATAGCCTAGGGAATTGCCTGACTCAGCACTTTGTCCGTCGTAGTGACATACACTGCTACCGGTCCCCAACAGGCATACGATCCCTTTGTCGTCCTGGCAAACTGACCTGGCAGCTCCTAAAATATCGGGATACAATGTATAAGATGAGACAACAACTTTTTCCCTAAAGGCGTCCAGTATCTTTTGCTCATCTTCTTCAGACCCAATACCTGCCCCGTAATAATGTAGGTCGACGGGGGTTGTACTGACCTTGGTCACAAGGTCATCCAGCATCTTCTGCAATCTGTCCTCTCCCTGTGACTTGGGGTTAAACCCAATGGAGGAAAAAGTTATCTTATCTGTAAGACCGTGATAGTACCAGTCTGATCCGGTAGCCCCGATATCGCCTATTAATAAAGCACACATTTCTAAGATCTCTGGTTGAAGATTAAAAAACTATTCATGATAGAAATCGATGGTAAAGTTAGATGTTTCTTTCTTCTTGGTGGGAACGTTCCAAAAGCCATCGTACACAATTTTCTGTGGGATATAGAAATCGGTATGCTCGGTCAATTCTACCTCCATAGAAATATCAAATTGATAAAGGGCTTTGAAATGAGCCAGTCTGTAGGATCTACCCAATACCTGAAAATTCTCTTTCGAAAAATAGGTCGTTAGTTCCTTGATTACTGTCTTATTATTTTGTAGGCTGGCGTATCTGGGTTTTAACCGGGCCTCAAACACATACGCATCCTTGGTCTCCCTATATTTTTCAGAACGAATAAAAAAATCATACCGACCCACCATTTTCTTTGAAAATATTTCAGTCTTTGAGCCGATAAATGGTACATTGCTTTTTGAGCCCGGAGCAAATATTAATTTCTTAAGTTCTTCGACATGTCCCTCCATTCCCTTTTTTTGAGATGTGGATTTATCGTCACTGTCAAATATGCCACATACGGTATCATGTGTGATAAAAAGGCGGTCATACAAAGAGAAGGTGTAATAGTTCATACTCCTGTTCTTTTTTTTATAAAGATTTCCAGATTGTGATTCATTGATCATTATTTGATATCTGCACTTGCCATCGATTTTCTGCCTTCTACTGGCACTATACCGAGCACGTTCATTCTTCCTTCGATCAAAAAAGACCATCTGCGTGCTGAATAAATAGGGTGTTTGACGCAATTTCTTAAAGGCGGAATAAAAGGTGCTGTCATTTCGCACAAATTCAATGAAATCGCTAACTGAAAATTCTCCCCTGGTCGCGGTTACAACTACAGAGTCCAGATATACTACGCTGGCGATATGGCGATTGATCTCATCCTGGGAGAAGAGAATTTGAGAAGGACCAATACAGAGTAATAGTACCAAATGAAGCTTTCGGGGTAATCCCTTTTTCATCAATTAGGCTTTGGCAAGAGTAAACCCGAATGTAGATCCAAGGCCCGGAGAGCTGCGTACATTGATAGTCTGACCATGTGCATCCATTATATGTTTGACGATCGAAAGACCAAGTCCGGAACCGCCAGCCTCCCTGGATCTGCTCTTATCCACACGGTAAAAACGGTCAAATACATGTTTTAGGTGCTCCTCACTTATACCGAGTCCATCATCGGCCACCTCGACAAGAATATATTTATGCATATCGTAAAAACTGACCTTCGTAGTACCGCCTTGTTTACCATATTTGATCGAGTTGATAATGAGATTATCGAGTACTCTTCTAATGTATTCCCGATCTGCACTTACATGGAATGGATGAGCAGCACTTTCTTTAAAAATCAGATTTATGCCCATTTCTTGGGACATTAGCTCATGAGCTTCAAAAACCTCGCTCACAAGCTCTTTGATCTCAAATTGCCTTTTATCAATAGATAAACTGCCAGACTCCAAACTACTGATTGTCTCAAGATCCTCCACGATCGTAATAAGGCGGTCCACATTTTTCGACGTGCGGTCCAAATACTTAAGGTTGATACTATCGTCATTAATTCCGCCGTCAATCAAAGTATGCACATATCCCTGAATACTAAAAATCGGGGTTTTCAATTCATGGGATACATTGCCCAGAAACTCCCTCCTGTAAGTCTCCAGTGTCTTGAGATGTTCGATTTCCTTTACTCTGTCATCTGCCCAGAGTGAAACCTCTTTTTCTACATCCTCAATGATATGATCATCACTTGCAATTTGCTTCTGCTTTATCCTGGGATCTAACTTTAAGCTGTGTATTGATTTGTAAATCAATTTAATTTTTCTAAAAATATATTTCTTGAGGAAGAACAGATTTACTAGATACGATACGACAACTAGAAAAACAAGTAGAAGCATCGACCTGAATGTCCAGCTGTCAGAATTTAACAACGCGGTAAGGACCGACCAGATAATCAACATAAAAGCCGTAATCACCATTGCAGAATAAATCGCAATCTGGCGAGGAGTCAGGTTCTTAAACATTATCCTCTATTTTGTAGCCCACTCCCTTAAGTGTTTTTACAAATTGATCACCGATTTTTTCCCGGATACGCCTGATATGCACATCGATCGTCCGTTCGCCCACGATCACGTCATTGTTCCAGATCTTGTGAAAAATCTCTTGCCTGGAAAATACTTTTCCCGGGGATGACATCAGCAACTCCAGAATTTGAAACTCCTTTCGGGCAAAATTGATCTTCTCTCCCTCTAGGACGACCTCAAACTTAACAGGATCCAGAGACAAATTACCCACTTCTAATTTTACGTTTGATCCATGCTCTCGATGTCTCAGACGAAAAAGTGCATTGAGTCTGCTTCTCAAAACATCCGGCCTGATTGGTTTTACGATAAAATCATCACCACCGTAATCAAGCGCTGCGATTTGTGTGTAATCCTCTCCCCTCGCAGTCAGAAAGGCAATTAAAGTCGAATCAAATGCCGGATTACTCCTAAGAACCCTACAAACCTCAATCCCATCCATATCAGGCATCATGATGTCCAGAAGAATTAAATCCGGAATCACTTCATTTGCCTTTTCCAAACCCAGCTTGCCGCGATTTGCAGTGGCAACCTCACACCCGTCATTTTCGAGATTATAACTGATAAAATTGAGGATATCCTCCTCATCATCAATTATCAGAATCTTCTTTTTGTTTAACACAGATTTTAGATTCGACATGTTTACTGCTCTTCAATATTGTTTACCTGATCCTCCAGATCATTAATTCGGTCTAGCATCATTTGGTATACCGAATCCATCCTATTAGGATCTCTTTGTATCCACCGAATATTTTCGTCAAGTATTGTTTTATTAATGCCGTATTTGTTCATCAATTGTTCATTGTAAGCCCAGCTCACACTGTCCTTGGGATTTCCATAGGTATAGTTGAATGCTGCATTAAGGATGTAACCATCTACCAAAACATTGACAAGCACACTGTCCTCGAGCACCCTTGACGGCTCAGGAATCTCCTGCCGGAAACAACCCCATAAAAACAAAGTCAATATCGATAATCGTCCGAAGTACCTAATCAAAACAACCCGAACATTTTGGGATAGATGATTTCGACAAGTTTTCCCTTTTCCAGCCCCACATTTTTCCATTGATCCACATCATAATTTATTTGAGCTATAGCACAAGTCGGCAGATTATCAATATAACCATCAGAGAATTGGTTGACAAAATCTGTCATTCCGGGATTGTGACCCACAACGGCTACAATATCCGAATCGAGATCTATAGCATTCACAAGAGATAAAATCTGCTCTGGTGCAGCATGGTAAAACCGTGGCTCCTTTTTTACATTTCCTTTGTCTAAATTCAAAGCTTCTCTAAAATATTTTGCAGTTTTTCTTGCACGCTTTGCATGACTAGTCAAAATATATTCGATGCCAGGAGATTTTCCTGCAAGAATACCTGCCATCAGCGGGGCATCTCTTTTACCACGCTTATTGAGCGGCCTTTTATCGTCGGGCAGCGAGTAATCGGCCCAGCTGGATTTAGCATGGCGAATCAAATAGAGCGATTTCATCACTGCTAAGGTACAAATGTAGGTTTACAATTAGCATCACATTTCCATAACGGTTCAATCAGCAAATTGGTTGAATGCCGCCTAAAATCAACTCAATACAGTGCCACAATATGTTTACGTGGACCCGGATCTGGTCGAAGCATTATTTCCCGGTCACCAAATCACGACTTTTTTACAATCTTTTTCACCCGGTGACCATCTTCCGTCAACAAATGAAGAAAGTAAGGTCCATCAGGCAAGCCAGTGAGATCCAACTGTCGTGCGGAGGCGGATAGATGCTCCAAAATTACAGTCCTTCCCAATCCATCTATCAGGGACAAATGTTGAAATCGATTCGGGGTTTCGAGTTCGACGTATAGAAAATCGCGCACAGGATTGGGCCAGAGTTTGAGACCCAAACCCAATCTTCCATCTTTTATACTGGTTACGGTTCCAAATGCTTTTACCCCAAACCACGGTGTAGGAAAATCGTTTTGATCCAAAACCAGCTCAAAAGTTCCATCAGCACCGGGACTGATGACGAATGAACTTCCCTCGCGACCCGATTCATCCAGGGGGAAAATCCGGAGCGAATCCCCCAGACTATTCAAGCTCAGGGACATGCGCAGAGGCAATATCTCGGTGGGACTGGATCCCCACTGATTACCGACAGTATTGTTTCCCTGCCACCCCATGTTTGTATTTTGTATGCGACTATGCATAGACAATAAACTAATTTCCGACTCCGACAGGTCACGGCCATCGATCGAAATCCAACTCACCACACCCTCATCCGATGACTCATTCAGTTGTAGATATTTTAGAGCAACCTGCTCATTTTCGCTAAGTGCGCCAGTAATCGTCTGCACTTTATCACTGTCAACAATGTGCAACCGGCGGTCGGTATTCCAGCGAATGATTTGATTGCTTGTATTAAAATCCGGGCCGGTCCTGACTGGCAGGTCGGGTATCACTAAATCGCCGGCAGAAAACCCTTTTGTGGATATTGGTTGGCCGGCTGATGCAAGGCGGTCATATGGGAAAAATTTACCCCATCTTCCAAAATTATCTTGCGTTCCGAGATTAAAAATAAATTCGGGGGTAAAATTGATTTCCAGTCGATCATCAGCTTCTTCGATCAGGTTATTTCTATAGACATATCCGAAGACAGGTGACATGGACATCAGTGTGTTATTGCGGTGAGTGCTAAAAAAACTAGGAATAAAATCCTCCTCCCAATTTTCATTGCTCCCGCCGTGATACTGAAAAAACATAATTCCATCCGCACCGTGATAGGAAGCATGAGAGGCTAAAACCGGCATCATTTCCCAGTGATATCGATTTGGATACGGATGATTGTATTCACTAATGGTATATGGTTTATCAGTCATTGCGAGACCTCCAAAGAGATTTGAAATAGTACCCATGGTCTCGCTTTCAAGTAGAGATTCATTGTCGATAAACCAATCGGTGGGAGACCAGGGCTCGTTTGGAAATCTGGGGTGATTCCAGTAGGCGTGGTCATCGATGTAGTCCAAATCCTGCTGTGTATACAAGTCAGCAGGACCCACCAGTGCATTGGTACCCGTGACAGGAACAACAATATTTAGCTCATTTTTTAAAAAACTATACATATCAATATAGTAATCGCGCTGAATTGTCAAATAAAATTCAGCCAGATCAGCAATCCGTTGGTCGCTGTAAAACAGCCTCTCAGAATAATTGGTGCGCACAATATTCTTTTCTGAAAAAGACTCGCCCTCATCCAGGCCACTGCTTTGAGGAGAAGAAAGCGAAATATTATCAAACCACACTTCTCCCGGTTCATTCATAAAATTAAAGGTCACTCGCACATTGCCTTCATTTTGCTCCGGTGCGGTGATTGACAACCGATATCGTCTCCAGGATTGGGTCACCTGAAATGTCTGACCCCCGTACCGGGTCCAGGGATCAACATCGCGCTGGATAGCTGCATTTACAGGCCGGTTCCGATCAGATCTGGCATAAAATTCCAGCACATATGCGGAGTCCCGTGTCATTGTCATCCCTGCCTGCTTAAATTGTATGTGCCAATTGGTGCCCGTAACCTGCTGTACATTCACCTTTCCCGAGAATGATCCATCGTAGGCATCCTGATCCGTTGTGCTTACGGTAGCCTGGGCCGTAGAATGCAATTCAATCTGCCACTGTGTATTAATATCGCCGGATTCGAAACCCCCGTCCTTAATTTGATTTTCGCCTCCGGAACTGCCGCCGGCAGACCAGGCCATTTCCAAATTTTGATCATTCCCGTATTTCTCAAGTAGAAAATCATGCCAGCGGTTATCCAACATTTCCGAATGCCTCTGCATTAAATTACCGCCGTGACCATATGGTCGCAGCTGATCCCCCTTCCACATGCCGTAAAGCGTATTTTCGTTGGAGATTTCTACCATGCCAATCACCGGATCATTAGCCATTGTCAGACCTGTGTACGGATTTGTGGCCGTAAGCAATTGCTGTGCAAATTCCTTCTGCAGTTCGATAAGGTAAGGATCGAAATAAGTGACACCCATTGCGAAATTCCAAATTGAATCTGCATTTTCCACTCCATCGTTTTCGGTAAAAGTTCGGGAAACATGAAGATTGATATTCGCATAAGTGCCGTTTTTCTTCATTTCGAATAGTAAAAAATGCAATCGATCCAGAGCCACAGGATCCAGTTGACGGGTGCCGCCACTTGATCTCAAAAAAATCGTGCCCTCTTCACCTGTCCATCCATTGTCCATGTGATGAAAGCGCACCAGGTTAATGCCCATTTTTCGCATCCGGCCGGCAATCTGCGGACTTTTTTCCTTCACGGGAAAACAGGAATTAGTTGTAAGATTTACACCCCAGAATTTGACCGGTTTTCCGCCAGAAATAAAATTGCCGGAAGGATCGGTAGAAATAAAATCCGTGATTTCGAATGCTGGAAACGATGGAAGAAAAGTTTGAGTAGTTGAATCATCCCACGGTAGATTGAAATTGAATCCGTTTTCAAAATTCTGTCCTGTAGTGTGCATCAACAGACCCGATAAAAAAAACAATATTACAACTACCTGTAGTTTCATGAGAAAATCAATTATTTTTTTTCAAAATTACGGATTACCTGTCTAAACCAAAAGATCCGGGACTGCAGGCGCAAAACACGATGAATTGAAGTCAATCCACTTTCAAGAAAAAGGTGACAAACTGTCCCTTCTCGATCCTGTACAATCAAAAAAATCATAACAAGGCTATCGTCTGGGATTGAAACTTCATTCTGTCCATCCTCCTCCCAGGGTCATACCAGCGCACTAAACGAACAGCCAGCTTTGCAAAGTCAAATACGAAATTTTCAATATTCCCCCTGAATACCGATCTTTATCTAAAACATAGGTAGAGGAATGCTTCGGATATTGACTTGGTGCTTGCTGGCTGGGACCTTGACCATTTCTTGTCACCAAAGATCGGAATCCGACCAGAAACTTCCCGGAGTAGTCGATTTTAATCAGCATATCAGACCGATCCTCAGCAATCATTGCTATGTATGCCACGGTCCCGACATCAGTAGCAGAGAAGCCGGTTTACGCCTTGACAAGGAAGCACCGGCAAAGACCAGGACAGATAGAGGCATCAAGCCTATTGTAGAAGGGAGTGCCCAAAAAAGTGCAATTTACCAACGCATTATATCTGACGATCCCGAAAAAGTCATGCCCCCTCCCAGTACAAACCGGATACTCACCGCCTACGAAAAGGGACTCATAGGTAAGTGGATCGATCAAGGTGCAGAGTGGAAAGAACATTGGTCATTCATACCTCCAGTCAAGACTAGCCCGGTCGCCGACAAGGCACATCCCGTGGACTCCTACATGGAGGATGTTCAGAATCATTTGGGGCTTACCAAATCTAACCGGGCCAGTACTGAGAAGCTACAAAGACGATTGTCATACCTGATCACCGGACTTCCCCCCGATATCGATGACCTGGGCAGAGTTATAGAGGATAGCGTGGATTACGACAAGTATGTCGATCAATTACTGGAATCACCACAATATGGTGAGCGATGGGCGAGGCATTGGATGGACCTTGCGCGCTATGCAGAGGGCAGAGGTCATGAATTTGATTATCCTGTGATCGGCGCATGGCAGTACCGGGATTATTTGATACGAGTCTTTAATAATGACGTAACCTATAATCAATTTATAAAGGAGCAATTGGCTGGTGATTTATTATCCAATCCAAGAATCAATAAGGAGAAAGGATTTAACGAGTCAGTCATCGGAACGGTTTTCTTAAATATGCATGAGGGTAAGCATAGCCCGGTTGATACAAAGGATGAAGAAAAAATACGCATCGACAATATGATCGATGTCACTTCGAAAACTTTTTCAGCCCTTACTGTAGCATGTGCTCGTTGTCATGATCACAAATTTGATGACATCCCGACGACGGATTACTACGCCATGTATGGGATGTTTGAAAGTTCGCGAAGACACCTTTACCCGATGAGTAACCAGCGAGAAACAAAAAGATACCTCGATAGCATAGCTCAAGTAAAAGAAGATCTTGTTCGGTATCTGAAAGATAGAATCGAAGCTAAACCTAAAGCTGAATTTATTGCTCAAAAAATAAATCAGAAAAATAACAGGATAAGGATTTTAGGAGATTTTACCGGTGAGGATTTTGGTAACTGGATGGCCAATGGTTTGTGTTTCGGAAATAAGACTAATTTGGGAGATCCCGCAATAGACTTCCGGAGAAAAGAAGCCAAAATAAATTCTTCAGGCAGAGCAAGTAGTCGAAAATTCAGCACCGGAATCTCGGGTGCTCTGCGCTCCCGGACATTTACCATCGAAAAAGACTATTTGATTTTTCGAGCCGCTGGCAAAGGGAGTAGCATCCGGGTCGTAATGGACAATCACCAACTCATCCAAAATCCAATTCACGGTGATTTTGCAAAGCCGATAGATAGCTCTGGAATTAAAAACTATTATTCGTATGTGGGGCAATGGAAGGGAAACAAAGCCTATATCGAAATTCTGCCGGGAGAATATTATTCCAAGCAGGGTAAATTTCATCATTTCAGGCAGGATCCTCAGGCTTGGATCGAAGTAGAATACGTAGTTGCATGCGACAGTGCTGACCTGGATGAAGCGGAAGCCCTAATGAGCTTGGGTACCGGGAAAAAAGAGCAGTTGGTTTACGTCCCGGAAAGCATATTATCAGCCTATTTTGAAAAAACAAAGAAATGGGGATCACGTTTTTACGATACTGCTTTTGTTGGAGGATTTATCGACGGGGACAATCTGCAGAGTCCGGTCTTTATTCGAGGAGATCACAGGCAGTTATCAGAAGAAAAAGTACGCCATCGTTTTTTATCAGCTATTCCCGTCGCTGATAGCTCCTTTGCGAATATGGGCAGTGATCGTTTAGCCTGGGCGGAGTCATTGGCATCGGTGGAAAATCCGTTGACTGCCCGGGTGATCGTAAACCGGATTTGGCACCATTTGTTTGGGCGAGGACTCGTGAGCACTGTCGATAATTTTGGTCTGCAAGGTACGTTGCCTACCCACCCGGAATTATTAGATCATTTGGCATTGCAATTTATGGAAGATGGCTGGTCTATAAAAAAGATGATAAAATATATAGTCACGAGTGAAACATTTAAGCAAAGTACTGCAACTGATCACCGGAATTTGGAGATCGATCCCGAGAATAAATATTTGCATGCCTTTCCGGTACGTCGTCTGGAAGCAGAAGCCATCCGGGATGGAATCCTCGCAGCCTCCGGAAGGCTGAATCTCTCGATGTATGGAGAATCAATCCCTTTGCATCTCACCGATTTTCTTCAAGGACGTGGAAGACCCAGTGCATCGGGACCTTTAGACGGAGCGGGCAGACGCAGTATTTATCAGGCCATTTGGCGTAATTTTCTACCACCTTTTATGACCACATTTGATATGCCGATACCCTTCAGCACTTTTGGTGACCGATCAGAGACCAACGTTCCGGCGCAGTCGCTCACCCTGCTCAATGATCCCTTTGTGCAGGGGCAAGCAGAAGTCCTTGCTCGCTACTTGTGTGATAATTATTCGGAACCAAGAGAGAAAATAGAGACAGCCTATTTGAGGTCCTTTAGCCGATACCCGAATGAGGAGGAAGTCGAGGAGGGTCTCCGTTTTATCACGGATTATTTAGAAATCCAGCCTGATGAACCCGGGTTAAAAATTGCTGCATGGAAAGAATATTGTCATTCACTATTTAATGCCAAGGAGTTTATTTATTTGCTATAGACATAAATATCGACTCAGAGTAACTACTAAATATTAAGTCATCTCTTCCAAATACAGAAATGTAAAACTACTATTGCCCTAATCAGCACAAAAGAAAATTATGACACAGGAAGAAAGATTTTACGCACTGAGATCCGAAATGGATAAGGCCTTTGCTTCTGGTGATTTTATAGAAGCTGAGCGATTAGCTCATGAATATTTGAAAATGGTAGAATTGGAACTATGGGAATGTCACTCATCATGCAAATCTCTTTCTTGGTAGAGTGGCGCTAAGAAGAAATGAAATAGAAAAGGCTAAAACTTTCCTACTTCACGCTGCAAAGATAAAAGGCAGTCCTCAGCTCATGACATTCAATTCGGAGCGCACCTCAAATACTGATAAAATCTGATGAACACCTTTGGAGGTGTTAAATTCCACCGCTACAGGTGATCATCTACTCAAAATGGTTCGATAAGTAGCTTTTCCGATAAACCATTGGACAAATAGGGACTTACACCTTCTTTTATCAAACTTGCGAGATTAGACAAAATTCTTTTTCTGACGAAATTCTTGTGTGTTACTAGTCCAATGCTGCGTGCCGGAACAGGGTTTTGTAAATCATAAACGTATTTTTTTTCAATCTGTTTATTGTTTACTAAAGCCAGTCGAGGAAGGAGCGTGACTCCCTGATTCATTTTGACCATCTCAATTAATGTAAAAATGCTTCCGCAGCTGTATGTAATATTTCCATTTATTTTTTGTTGCTCTCTTAACTCACATATTTTCCCCACTTGATTTCTCAGGCAATGGCCTTCTTCCAGTAGCCATAGTCTTTCCATTTCTATATCTGTCACATTTTTTCCTGATGACCTGGGCTGCACAGCGCAATCATAAAGTAAAAAATCTTCTTCATAAACAGGATAATTGACCAGTTCCCGGTGACTCAAAGGAATAGAAACAATCCCAACATCGATGTTTCCGGCAATGATATCTTCGACAACCTTATCCGTAGTAAGCTCGTGAATAAAAAAATTCACCTTAGAATATCGATGAGAGATCTTATCCAAAAAAAGTGGATATAAATATGGCGCGACTGTCGGAATACAGGCTATCCGCAGTTGACCTACCTCCTGACCTTTGATTTCATTAACCGTTTCATCGAGGAGTTGAAATTCTCGCGAAATACTCTCTAACGCACTAATGATCTTTTTACCCTGAGGCGTAATTGAGATGGGTCTGGTCTTTCTATTAAAAATCTCCACCCCATTCTGCTGTTCGAACTTTGCGATCATTGCACTGAGCGTAGATTGCGTGATAAAACACGACTCTGCAGCCAACCTGAAATTCTTCATTTGCGCCACCGCAAGAATGTACTCGATTTGATTCCTATTCATAGATAAAATCGATCAATATATAGAAATATTCGTTTTTATCCATCACTCGGGTTGTCTACTTTGCAGCTGCTTATTAAACAGATTCCAAATACGTAAAAACTAGAAACAACAATGCAAGAAAAAAACAATCCGGATTCCCCTTCCCACAACTCCAATGGTCATTCCAATGGTGAAAGCAAATGTCCTTTCAGTGGTGGCATGATGAAAGCAGGCGCAGGAGGCGGAACGTCCAATCGGGACTGGTGGCCAAACCAGTTAAATTTAGGCATTCTCCGGCAGCACTCATCATTATCCAATCCGATGGAAGAGGATTTCGATTATGCAGAACAATTTAAGAGCCTGGACCTGACTGCGGTAAAGGAAGACCTGTACGAGTTGATGACCAATTCCCAGGATTGGTGGCCAGCTGATTATGGTCACTACGGTCCACTATTTATAAGAATGGCGTGGCACAGCGCCGGTACTTATCGAATCGCAGATGGACGGGGTGGTGCAGGCTCCGGATCCCAGCGATTCGCCCCACTTAACAGCTGGCCGGATAATGCCAACCTTGATAAGGCGCGATTGCTCCTATGGCCAGTAAAAAAGAAATACGGGAAAAAAATATCCTGGGCTGATCTCTTGATTCTAGCCGGAAATTGTGCACTGGAATCGATGGGATTTCAAACTCTGGGATTCGCCGGGGGCCGGGAGGATGTATGGGAGCCTGAGCAGGACATCTATTGGGGCTCTGAGCAAGAGTGGCTTGGTGACAAACGCTATAGCGGTGATCGAGAGTTGGAAAATCCCCTTGGAGCTGTGCAAATGGGTTTGATTTATGTAAATCCTGAGGGCCCAAACGGAAATCCGGATCCTGTAGCTGCCGCCAGGGACATCAGAGAAACTTTTGGCAGGATGGCGATGAACGATGAGGAAACGGTGGCTCTTATCGCAGGAGGCCATACTTTCGGAAAAACGCACGGTGCCGCTGATCCGGGTAAATATGTGGGTGCAGAGCCGGCAGCTGCTGGTATTGAGGAGCAAGGACTTGGCTGGAAAAACACCTTTGGCAGTGGAAATGCCGAAAGCACCATCACAAGTGGTCTTGAGGGAGCATGGACATCCACCCCGGCAAAGTGGAGTCATGACTTTTTTAAAAATCTATTTACCTACGATTGGGAGCTCACAAAAAGTCCGGCCGGAGCACATCAATGGCAACCCAAAAACGGCGCAGGAGCACAAAGTATTCCGGATGCACATGATCCAGAAAAAAGACATGCGCCTTTCATGCTCACCACAGATCTTTCCCTAAAAATGGACCCTATCTACGAGCCCATTTCGAGACGATTCTACGAAAATCCAGACCAGTTTGCAGATGCCTTTGCACGTGCTTGGTTTAAGCTCACCCACCGGGACATGGGTCCTCGCTCTCGCTATTTGGGACCTGAAGTACCTTCGGAAGAAATGATATGGCAAGATCCCATTCCAGAAGCTACATATAAAGTCATTGATGCCGGGGATATTGAGGTCCTAAAGGAGAAGATCAGCGCTTCAGCACTGACAACTTCCGAACTCGTGTCTACGGCCTGGGCTTCAGCATCAACGTTTCGTGGGTCCGATAAGCGTGGTGGAGCAAATGGTGCACGTCTTCGCCTGGCACCACAAAAGGACTGGGAGGTCAACCATCCGCCACAACTAGCTTCAGTCCTGAATACGCTGGAAAGGATTCAAAGTGAATTTAATGAGGCGCAGACGACCGATAAGCAAGTATCTCTTGCCGATTTGATTGTTTTGGGCGGTTGTGTAGGTGTAGAACAGGCGGCCAGAAAATCGGGGCATGATATTACAGTCGATTTTGAACCTGGAAGGACCGACTCCACAGCCGGCCAAACCGACGTCGAATCATTCGCGGTGCTGGAACCCATTGCAGATGGCTTCCGAAATTATGCCCAGGCACGGGATCATGCATCGACAGAGGAAAGATTACTGGATCGAGCTCAGTTGTTGACACTCTCAGCACCGGAAATGACAGTCCTGCTCGGAGGAATGCGCGTACTAGACACCAACTATGATAAGTCAAAACACGGTGTCTTTACAGATCGTCCCGGAGCTCTTACCAATGACTACTTTAGAAATCTTCTCGATTTGAGCACAACCTGGAAAGCGACCTCAGGTGCAGAAGAATTGTTTGAGGGTCGGGACAGAAAAACGGGAGAACTTAAATGGACCGGCACCAGAGTAGATCTGATTTTCGGTTCGAACTCAGAGCTAAGAGCCATCGCCGAAGTATATGGAAGTGACGATTCTGAAGAAAGGTTTATCACCGATTTTGTAGCTGCCTGGACCAAGGTCATGAATCTCGATCGATTTGATTTAAATTAACAAACTGTCTATCCAAACGAGTCTGGTGATTGAAGTGAGTGGATGAAATGAAGGATGAGTAGAGTCGTGGTGTGCGACTCTGCTCATTGGATTTATATTGAGAATACATTGGAAGAAATTCTCGCTTATCGATTTGAAAATTATCTACCATCGTAAATATTTATCAATAAATAAAAAGAATTGGAAAGCTGATATTGTTATTCTTCATTTTTAATGACTCAGAACAAAGCAACTAAGTTTGGCAATTAAGCCTCGGTGACCCACAATTTTGATTACTTTCTTTTTTGTGACTAAATATCCTTTCCCACTTTTTGTCACCCGCCTGACAGGCCACGCCGGCAGGGCAAAAAGTGGGTCATTCTTGAGCGATCCCGCCAAGGGCGGGGCGAG
The DNA here is from genome assembly GCA_965222645.1 of Saprospiraceae bacterium. GTDB lineage: Bacteria > Bacteroidota > Bacteroidia > Chitinophagales > Saprospiraceae > JABDMH01. The sequence continues at coordinate 1,355,573 of OZ244968.1, forward strand.
GTACGGTGTACCTCGAAGGGATAAGAACCACGTATAGTGGGTGGGTGAGCTCCTGCATCCTCGGTGACCCACAATTTTGATTACTTTCTTTTTTGTGACCAAAGAAAGTTTCCCACTTTTTGTCAGCAAAAAGTGGGTCAAAAACTGCCTCCTGCATCCTCGGTGACCCATATCTTGGGTCTTTGCTAGATTTTATAAGGCTTCTTTTTTCTTAGTGGTCAAGTCTATTGCTTGTGATCATATTTGATTGGTTTTTAAAGTTGTCCATTCTTTCCGCTGGATAAAATCTAACGCTACGACCCAAGTGTGGGGCCCCACCTACGGATGCGAAGTCGGAGTCAAAATAGTGCCGTGTGCATGCTCCTCATACCTGCAGGTAAGCTCGTGCTGGCTGAGTAAGCATGTGCTATTTGAATTTTTATCCACCCCATTCATTCTACCTGTAAAACCAAGTGTAGGGCCCATCTGCGGATGCGAAGTCGGGGTCACCAAAAATATTTTTCACGAATCTTTTTGACGGACTGTCCTAAAGATCCTCATCGGGTCTACATAAATGCTAAGCAAAATAATCTGTGGCTATCTAATGACATCCCGACGATCTACACTACGTTTCAATATTGGGATCTCGCTGTGCTTGATCTGTGGTGAAACCTTATTTATTGTGTCCGCTTGGATTCCACTCCTTGGTATCCGTCTGGCAGGCGATTTTTGAGGTACTTGCATCATGACAAAGTAGTAAAAAGAATAATTTAGGTTTTGTCCTTTTCTTTTTTGTGACCAAAAAAGAACCAAAAAAGTCTTGCATTTTAGATATAAAACTAAAGGAGAAGCCTGGAAACGGTGGTCTTTAGTGAAAAATATCGTAGGTCTTAAGGTGAGCTATCCAAAAAGATCTTCTCCAAAGATCTAAATTTGGTCTTATTTTTTCCAAATGGTCTTTCCACGTAAATAATTTAGCGCAAAACTGAAACTGTCCCTACTTTTTGTTCTACACTACCTTGTTCGTTTTCAAGCAGGATCCGGTAAAGATAAACTCCAGGACTTACATAACCTGTACCTACTCTGCCATCCCATGCAACGTTCCGGCCAGCCCCAGTATAAATAAGCTCACCCCAACGATCATAAATCTGAGCTTCCAGTATTTCATGGGAATTTCCATATATCTCAAACCTATCATTAATCCCATCTCCATTGGGGGTAATGGCATTGGGGATGTAAATGGCTGCATTGATATTCCCCATCTTAAGGTGTAAATAATGCCGTGAGTTGCAATTGCTCGATACTTCCGTTTTTATCTCATACACGCCCGCCTCATCATATTTCTTTCCAAGCCAGAAAAAGTTGCCGCCCTCTTCCAACTCTACTGTAATTGTATCTCCATCCTGAGGAATGGCGCTGACATTGTACATAATGACCTGCGGGCAATTACGGCCTATTAATGTATCATAATAAACTCCGGACGTAGTAATTTGCCTTGCTCCGAGATACAGATCTTCATCGGGGCAAAGTATCGTGTCTACAACATTTTCGCTTTTGACAAAATCCAGGGTCATCGTGTCCTTATATTCGCAACCAAAGGAGTCTAAGAGGACCACACTATAAGTACCCTCCGTTTTAATGGTGCGATCATAAGCGGTAGATCCATCTTGCCAAATAATAGACCCGCCTCCAAAATCACTCACTTCTACCCGGATCGAGTCTCCCTCGCAAAGTGATGTATCTCCTGGCAATCGAAAATCGGGTGCCACAGATTTAATAAGAGGTGTGGGAATTGATGAAGATCGTGACCTTCCCGGAAAGGGTACACTGCTGTCTTCAAAATCACACAATACACCCGGTAAATCCGGCTTATTTATTGTGCTCAACGCATCATAGGAATAATCATTAGCTATATATATCCGATTGTCAGGACCCAGTGCCAAGTGAACATCCTTATGATAAGTTGGAAATTGAAGAACGCCTACTTCTGTCCAGGAAGCCATTATGCTGTCTCTTTGGTACGGTTTCATAGCGATCTGCTCAATGACGGCAACTTCCCTCCCTGTCATCACATTATTCTTCAATGATTTCAGATAAAATAACTGTCCAGAAGGGGAAAAGGCACCACTGTAGTAACGATTGTCAACAGCGAAGAAGTCCTCATCAACCAGGTCGATGAGACTTGATACCTGGCCCGTAAAAACATCAAATCTAAAAAATTGTAGTAGTCCTCTGCCGACAACAGCCAGTGTACTTCCATCAGGAGAAATCTTCATCTGGCCAAAATATTTGGAAAAATCCGGTCGGTGATCGTGAATTGCCCCAATCGAGGAAGTGACAGGATCTGATAACTCGTCTTTAGATAAGCGATATGCTTGAAAATCTGCATTATCCCGTTCATGAATGATAATCCAAACTCCTCCGCACGGGTGTGGATAGCCCACCATCCGCTCCGTCTTACCCGAATCGATCAATTGTTTCTTGACTAAGGTGACATTACCTGAACCACCTTCCAAACCCATATCTATTATCGAATGATAAAAATTACCATTTGTTATATTGCTGTTGACATCCCCGAATGCATCAATGGTGATAGCATGATAAATATCAGAAGATCTTTCAGACTGGATTATCAGGACCCCTTGTGACGAGCTTTTATTACCACCTAAATCCACACCATTGGGCATTAATATGTGATTGCGATTCCATAAGGAATATCCGTCGGTGTAAAAAAGGAGTTCTCCATCATCATCGCATACGACAGCACTCCACTCAGTGAAATTCTCAATGTGATGAACAACACTCGACACATCAGGTGGAAACGATCCATTAAATTCTACCTGGAGGTCATGGCTGAAAAACCATTTGTTTTGCTGAGCATCAACGAGGCGAGAACAGAACGCAAATAATAATATGAAATTTAAAGTGGCTTTTGTCATCGTGCGAAAATAATGTGTAAATAATTAGCGCAAAACTGAAACTGTTCCTATTTTTTGTTCTACAGCACCTTGTTCGTTTTCAAGCAGGATCCGGTAAAGATAAACTCCAGGACTTACATAACCTGTACCTACTCTGCCATCCCATGCAACGTTCCGGCCAGCCCCCGTATAAATAAGCTCACCCCATCGATCATAAATCTGAGCTTCCAGTATCTCATGGGAATTTCCATATATCTCAAACCTATCGTTAATCCCATCTCCATTGGGGGTAATGGCATTGGGGATGTAAATGGCTGCATTGATATTCCCCATCTTAAGGTGTAAATAATGCCGTGAGTTGCAATTGCTCGATACTTCCGTTTTTATCTCATACACGCCCGCCTCATCATATTTCTTTCCAAGCCAGAAAAAGTTGCCGCCCTCTTCCAACTCTACTGTAATTGTATCTCCATCCTGAGGAATGGCGATGACATTATACATAATAACCTGCGGGCAATCATGACCCATTAATGTATCATAATAAACTCCGGACGTAGTAATTTGCGTTGCTCCGAGATACAGATCTTCATCGGGGCAAAGTATCGTGTCTACAACATTTTCACTTTTGACAAAATCCAGGGTCATCGTGTCCTTATATTCGCAACCAAAGGAGTCTAAGAGGACCACACTATAAGTACCCTCCGTTTTAATGGTGCGATCATAAGCGGTAGATCCATCTTGCCAAATAATAGACCCGCCTCCAAAATCACTCACTTCTACCCGGATCGAGTCTCCCTCGCAAAGTGAGGTATCTCCTGGCAATCGAAAATCGGGTGCCACAGATTTAATAAGGGGTGTGGGAATTGATGAAGATCGTGACCTTCCTGGAAAGGGCACACTGCTGTCTTCAAAATCACACAATACACCCGGTAAATCCGGCTTATTTATTGTGCTCAACGCATCATAGGAATAATCATTAGATATATATATCCGATTGTCGGGACCCAGCGCTAAGTGAACAACTTTATTGTAAGTTGGAAACTGAAGAACACCTACTTCAATCCAGGAAGCCATCATGCTGTCCTTCTGGTATGGTTTCACTGCAATTTGCTCAATGACGGCAACTTCCCTACCCGTTGCTAAATTGTTCTTCAATGATTTCAGGTAAAAAAACGCTCCGGAAGGTGAAAAAGCACCACTGTAGTATCGATTGTCAACAGCGAAGAAGTCCTCGTCAACAAGGTCGATCAGGTTTGAAATCTGACCCGTAGATAGATCAAATCTGAAAAACTGGAGTAGGCCTCTACCTATCACAGCCAATACACTCCCGTCAGGAGAAATCTTCATCTGACCAAGATATTTGGAAAAAAGAGACTTGTGATTGTGTCTTGCTCCAATCGATGAGATCACCGGATCTGACAATTCGTCATGGAGTAACCTGTATGCCCGGAAATTGGTATTATCTCTTTCATGTACGATGATCCAAACCCCACCACAGGGATGGGGATAGCCTACCATCCGCTCCGTCATACCGGTAGCAATCCATCTTTTTTTTATGGAGGTCACATCTCCAAGGCCACCATCGAGATTCATGTCGATAACCGAGTGATAGAAATTGCCTTCCGTAAGACTGTCGAGAGTCTCTGTTTGTAACTTATCCAAGGCAAAAACATGATAGATTGTATTAGATTGCTCAGACTGGACAACAAACACCCCTTGGGATGCATGCTTATGTCCTCCCAGATCCCCTCCATTTGGCATCAGTTCATGATTGCTGTTCCAGGCAGAAAAGCCGTCCGTGTAGAAAAGGAGATCTCCGTTATCATCACAAATCACCGCGCTGCATTCGGTAAAATTTTCTATTTGATTTGGAACAACTGCGGTCAAAGGAGGAAAAGATCCATTGAACTCTACCTGGAGGTCATGGCTGAAATACCATATGTTTTGCTGAGCGGAAAGTGCAGATACGTTCAGGAGAACAATAATAATTGGGTATGCAAAATGGGAAAGACCGATGCAACGGCCCTTCCCATTTCTTTCCCTATTTGATATTATGGATCGCAAGTTACTCTTCCTATTATATACTCTGACGCGACATAACAATCACCATCTCTATTCAATATATCGAGCTCATTTCCGTCCTCACATAAATTGGTCATGCCTGCAAAATCATAAGCAGCATAGGGGTGGTTTCCCCCATCCCAAATGTTAATACTCCCTGAGCATCCGCCAGCACCAGGGTAACTACAAATGTAATTCAATGCCATGACTACGTCTTGCGTACTCAGGACACTATTGCCGCTCCAGTCACCCCATTGATCCCATAAGTAGCAATCTTCAACATCAGGGCAAGAAGATCTAGCATAATTTTTGGGTAAAGGATCGTGACCTGCTTCAACCAAGGCCTCATTAAGCTCCTCCCAGGTGGCGTGTTCTACGCGAATACTCTTATCTGGCACTTCTGTTTTCTTTAGTTCCAAATAAGTTTCATAGTCCATCATCTGGGCTTTGTAGTTGATCTCCTTTTCACCAGTTTTTACGGCATCTTCCTTATTACATGCCACCAAAACCGAAAAAAACAGCAATAAAAGAAAAGTAGATTTTCTATACCTTAAAAGGGAAGAATTAATGTGTGTGTGTGTGTGTGTGCCTGTCTGCTAAAATTTTTCTAATTTTCATAATATGAAATTTTTACAATTAAAGAATTGTTTAAGGGTCCGTAAAAATCTCACGTTGGAGTATGGTTCAGACTAAGCAATTGAGTTGACTACTATTGATTTTTTCTCCATAGGCATATAGTATATTTGTTTGCAATTTAGGTCATATTTACTAAGCATGCATGATTTTAACATATATAGTTTATTGTTATATATAACGAGCGCAATAATAATGAGCATCCTATGTCTTAAAAATCTGGATTCCACTCACGTCAAATCTTGACGGCTTCCTTTCCGAAATTCCCTATCTTCACCAACATGTCAAGAAAGTGCCATCGCATATCACGCCGCCAATTGCTCGGCCTCTGCCGCAGTGGTTTTGGGGGCGTTGCCCTCTTGGGTATGATGGGAGGTTTTAGAATGCAAAAACTCTTTGGGAATCCACAAGCGACCCATAGAACACCTGGACCGCACTACATACCAAAAGCTAATAGTGTGATTTTTCTCTACATGGATGGCGGAATTTCTCAAGTCGACTCCTTTGATCCTAAATCCAGGCTGGAAGAAGAGAATGGCGAGGATCCCTATAAAAAAATGAAGAAGGTCGATGCGACACAATTTAATAATATCGGAAAAATATTAAAAAGTCCATGGAGCTTTTCACAGTACGGAGAAAGTGGAATGTGGGTCAGCGAATTATTTCCCCATATAGCAACATGTGTAGACGATATTGCACTGATCCGCTCAATGGTTTCTGATTTTCCGGAGCACACCAATGCTAATTATTTTTTACATACCGGTCATGGATTGCAAGGAAGACCCAGCATGGGTGCCTGGATGACCTATGGCCTGGGCAGCGAAAATGAAAATCTGCCCGGATATATCGTGTTGGACGGAGGTTTGATCCCACCCGGAGGCTTGGATAATTTTAAAAGTGGGTTTTTACCTGCGAGCTATGAGGCCTCCATCTTTAAAGCCAAAGATATTCCGATTGCCAACATCACTCCTTTGGAAAATGATCCTGCTTTACAAAAAAAGAAAATTGCATTGGCAAAACGATTTGACAAAACACTGCTGGGTCAATTAAAAAGTGCAGACGAGATTGAATCTGCCATAAAAAATTACGAACTCGCCTACCAAATGCAAGCTTCTGTACCAGAGCTCACCGACCTGAGTGGCGAAACCAAGTCGACGAAAAGACTTTATGGCTTTGAATCCCCGGATCCGCACACTCGCGGGTATGCTGCACAATGCCTTATGGCACGCCGGATGGTAGAACGAGGAGTGCGGTTTATCGAGCTCACTTGTCCCCGTGTAAAAGCGGACCGCTGGGACCAACACCAGAACCTAAAGGAAGGTCATGAGCTCAACGCCCATGCCGTGGATCAACCCATTGCCGGCCTGCTTAAAGATCTGAAGAGCCGGGGATTGCTTGAGACAACACTGATTGTCTTCGGAATGGAATTTGGCAGGACTCCCTTTGCCCAGGGGACCAATGGAAGGGATCACAACCCATCAGCCTTTAGTATTTGGCTAGCGGGGGCAGGCGTCAAAGGAGGAACGGTTTTCGGCACGACAGATGAATACGGCTACCGGGTGATCGAACATCCCACAACAATCCATGACCTGCATGCGACGATGCTGCATCTCCTCGGTGTTGATCATGAGCGACTTACTTATCGATTCAGTGGTCGCGATATCCGGCTTACCGATGTCGGAGGCCGGGTTGTGGATGAGGTGCTGGTGTGACCGGACTCCTGAAGTATGCCGGAAATCGAACCAAGTGATGAGCACTCAATCATAAATAATTCGTAAGTCGCTAAACATTGTTCCTTGTTCTTAAATCAAACCAAAAAGCACTGAAACCGCCCAAAGAAATATCTAAAAATGAAATATTTAACAATCAGAGATAATTTGAAGAGCAGCTATTAGTGTCAAGCAAGAACATCGAACAAGGATTAACGATTTTTGATTTTAGAAGTATTGATAACAAAAGGCCAAGTATTATTTAGAAGAACGATTACTTGGATTTTTCTGATAGAAATCGAAAATTGAATACGCAAAGTAAGAGAACAATGACTTTATTACGATTTTTGCAAAAAAAGCACTGAAACCGCCCAAAGAAATAGGAAGAAATGAATATTTAACAATCAGAGATAATTGAAGACCAGCTATTAGTGTCAAGCAAGAACATGGAACAAGGATTGACGATTCTTGATTTTAGAAAGATTAGTAACAAAATGAATAATGAATAAGTTTGACTTAGAAGAACGATTGATTGAATTTTCAGTTTTGATAATTGAGATTACCATGGAAATGCCCAATAGCTATGCAGGCAATCATTTGGCAAAACAACTGCTTCGCTCAGGCACATCGGTATCTCTTAATTATGGAGAAGCACAAAGTGGTGAATCAAGAAGGGATTTTATTCATAAGATGAAAATTGTGCTGAAGGAATTGCGAGAAACATTTATTTGTTTAAAAATCATTCAACGAATAAAACTATTCAAAACGAAATCCAAAATGGAGAGGGCAAAACAAGAGAACGATGAGTTGATCTCGATTTTTGTAAAAAGCATTGAAACCGCCCAAAGAAATATGAAGAAATGAATATTTCAAACAATCATAATAATTCTGAAATCGTTAATCGGGGTTCCTTGTTCTTAAATCAACTATAAAGCACTGAAACACCCAAAGAAATATCTAAAAATGAAATATTTAACATTCCTAAATAATTCTGAAATCGTTAATCGGGGTTCCTTGTTCTTAAATCAAACCAAAAAGCACTGAAACCGCCCAAAGAAATATCTAAAAATAAAATATTCAACAATCAGAGATAATTTGAAGAGCAGCTATTAGAGTCAAGCAAGAACATCGAACAAGGATTAACGATTTTTGATTTTAGAAGTATTGATAACAAAAGGCCAAGTATTATTTAGAAGAACGATTTCTTGGATTTTTCTGATAGAAATCGAAAATTGAATACGCAAAGTAAGAGAACAATGACTTTATTACAATTTTTGTAAAAAGCACTGAAACCGCCCAAAGAAATATGAAGAAATAAATATTTCAAACAATCATAATAATTCTGAAATCGTTAATCTGGGTTCCTTGTTCTTAAATCAACTATAAAGCACTGAAACCGCCCAAAGAAATATGAAGAAATGAATATTTCAAACAATCATAATAATTCTGAAATCGTTAATCGGGGTTCCTTGTTCTTAAATCAACTATAAAGCACTGAAACACCCAAAGAAATATCTTAAAATGAAATATTTAACATTCCTAAATAATTCTGAAATCGTTAATCGGGGTTCCTTGTTCTTAAATCAAACTAAAGAGCACTGAAACCGCCCAAAGAAATATCTAAAAATAAAATATTCAACAATCAGAGATAATTTGAAGAGCAGCTATTAGTGTCAAGCAAGAACATCGAACAAGGATTAACGATTTTTGATTTTAGAAGTATTGATAACAAAAGGCCAAGTATTATTTAGAAGAACGATTACTTGGATTTTTCTGATAGAAATCGAAAATTGAATACGCAAAGTAAGAGAACAATGACTTTATTACAATTTTTGTAAAAAGCACTGAAACCGCCCAAAGAAATATGAAGAAATGAATATTTCAAACAATCATAATAATTCTGAAATCGTTAATCTGGGTTCCTTGTTCTTAAATCAACTATAAAGCACTGAAACACCCAAAGAAATATCTAAAAATGAAATATTTAACATTCCTAAAAAATCTGAAATCGTCAATCGGGGTTCCTTGTTCTTAAATCAAACAAAAAAGCACTGAAACACCCAAAGAAATATCTAAAAATGAAATATTTAACATTCCTAAAAAATCTGAAATCGTCAATCGGGGTTCCTTGTTCTTAAATCAAACAAAAAAGCACTGAAACCGCCAAAAGAAATATCTAAGAATAAAATATTCAACAATCATAGATAATTCTCAAATCGTTAATCGGGGTTCCTTGTTCTTAAATCAAACCTTGTCACTTAGTGATGACAGCATTACAATGAAGCCCGACTTGTGAGGCCCACCTTTGAGAAAACGGGGTAAAATCACCCTACAAACGTCAAACAATAAACCATAGGTAAATAGTTAGAAATAACTTCCCAATTTTCACCCTCATCTGACGATGAAAATAAATTGCCTGTGCTAGTTCCAAAAATCACATCATTCCCATCGGCTATCAGGGCATGTCGATAGACAATATCATAGCAATATTCCTGTGGCAATCCTTCTCTAAATGTCATCCAGGATTTCCCCCCATCATCTGTGCGACAGATACACAATTTCTGTGCCCTGGCCACCCGTACCTCATCACTTATTGCGGGAGCCACCCAGGCTCGCAGGGGATCAGTGTGATCGATGGCAATTGCAAATCCGAAATTGGCCTCACCCTCTGGATCTGAAATATCCTCCCATGATTTTGCTCCATTAGTACTGCGAAAGATGCCGCAGTGATTCTGTTGCCACATCACATCGGGATCTGCGTCACATGCGACTAATAAATGCGGATCATGGCCTACCTCTGCCTGTGGATCAGGTAGAAAATCGGCACGAAGTCCCCTATTGGCCGGTTTCCACGAGGCACCCCCATCCCTGGTCTCAAAAACACCTGCCACACTAATGCCCACGTAAATATGATTTCTATCCCTCGGGTCTACAACCACGGAGTGGATGCCGGCATAATCACGTCCTCCACCAAACCATTGATTTGGTCTGCTCGGATGATCCCATAAGCTTTGCACAAGATTTGCCTCATGGTCACCCGTCATTGAAAATAATCCACCCGGCTCAGTTCCAATCCATATCCCTGTACTATTTTTTTCTCCGTTTTCTGCAAATGCCCAAATGTATTTTAGACTGGCGGCTACTTCATCTTTAATAATGCTGCCCTCCGGGTACTGAGGAGCTGCAATCTCCTCCCAACTCCCACCTTCATCTTCTGATTTGTGGAGCTTCATACCCCAATGACCATGGTCGAGTGATACCCACCAGGTCCCGTTACGACTGTCTTCGAAAACCATGTTAACCGGTATACCTAAAAAGTGGTCATCAACAATCTGCCAATTACTCATCTTTTTTTCCAAAATTAGCAGACCCTTCCGGGTACCGACCAATATTCTTTTTCTCATCCTTTTATTCCTAAAATTTTAAAGTCTCATCCTCCGGACAGGGCCTGCATAATATATACCGTATCCGTAGGATTTATTTTGTCCGTAAGAGTCTTGCGATCCTTTATCAATTGTTCACCAATAAAAATATTGACATGCTTGCGAAGTTCGCCAGTCTCATCAACTAGATATCCTTTTATTCCCGGATGGTAATCATTTAATGCATTCACCAGGTCCAGTGCCCTGTCACAATCGATCTCGATGCTCTTGAGATCGGGATAAAACCTTTTTAATGCTTGTGTGAAATTTACTTTAGCCATAATGGGTTTTAAAACACTTCTATATCAGATGGAAATAAAATAGGACCTTTCCAATGTCGTCATCAGAGATCAAATTAATAAAATTTTATGCCGTATCTTGGGATTTACACTAAAAGTTGTCCATAAATGCGAACTAAATTTCTACTAATACTGCTACCCCTATTGCTATCCTGTTCTGAACGGCAGCAGGAATCTCAAAATGCTGACTCATCAGCAGAAATCAGTGAAGATTTTGGAGTGATCGAGCATCTGGGTCCTTTGCTGAAAGAATTGATCTCTCCCACTACTCGAATCGAAGTGTTGGCAGAAGGCTACGACTGGGCTGAAGGGCCTGTCTGGGTAGAATCTGAAAAAATGCTGTTGTTTAGCGATATTCCACCCAATTCGATCTTCAAATGGAAGGAGAGTGAAGGAGCTTCCCTGTTCCTAAAACCCGCTGGTTATACCGGACTTATAGAGCGCACCGGTGAGCCGGGATCCAACGGACTTCTGATTGACAATCAGGGAAGGCTTGTTTTGTGCCAGCACGGCGATCGAAGAATGGCCAGGCTGATTGGGAGTCTCTCCGATCCAAAGCCAGAGTATGAGACCATTGTGAGTCACTACAATGGGATGCGGTTTAATAGTCCCAATGACGCTGACTACAGCAGAAATGGCGATTTATATTTTACTGATCCGCCGTATGGTTTGGAAGGAAATGTCGACGACCCCGCAAAGGAAATCCCCTTCCAGGGTGTCTACCGTTTAAAAGCTGGAGAATCAGAAGTTGAACTTTTGGTAGACAGCCTTACCAGACCCAACGGCATCGCCCTTTCTCCGGATGAGAAATCGATATACATCGCAAACAGCGATCCTCAAAAAGCGATTTGGATGCGATACGATATCAATGACGGACAATTGGAGAATGGAAGAATCTTCTGCGACGCGACTTCGTTGGTTGGAAAAGAAAAAGGGTTGCCCGATGGTCTTAAGGTTCATAGCTCGGGAACAGTATTTGCCACTGGTCCGGGCGGTGTATGGGTATTTAGTAGCAATGGCGAAGTGATAGGTAAAATAAAAACGGGTCAGGCAACGGCTAATTGTGCTTTTGACACAGACGAAAAATATCTGTACATCACGGCGGATATGTTTTTGTTAAGAGTAAAGATTTTGTAGTGGGGAGGAGGGAGTGGGGTCTAATGAACACATAGGCACAAGGAAAGGGTTTCTTGATGAACACAGAGGCACAGGGGCACAGTGTAATTATTTCTTGAGGAACACGGAGGGATAGAGGCACAGTGGTAATAAATGCAGAACAAATCCAGATGACAAAAAAAGACTACAATGATCTGACTTCCCTTATTATCCGTTGCGCCATTGAAGTGCATAGTGAACTTGGCCCTGGATTACTTGAATCAGTCTATGAGCATTGTCTTGTCTCGGAATTGAAGAAAGCGGGTTTGAAGACAAAGAGGCAAGTACAGCTGCCCATCATATATAAAGGTGAAAAATTGGAAAAAGAGTTTTTATAGATATACTCGTGGAGGATGCAATAGTGCTGGAATTAAAATGTGTGGAGACCCTTTCACCAGTCCATGAGGTACAACTACTGACATACTTGAAGCTTTCGAATAAAAAATTGGGGCTATTGTTAAACTACAATGTATCATTGATGAAGAATGGAATAAAAAGAAAAATTAATGGCTACATCTGAAACCTTGTTATTTTGCGGTAGGAAAGGGGAAACTTTTAATTGAACCAGGAATGGGATCACAACATCTTTGAAGTAAACTGTTCAATAAGCAGGGTAACGGTGTTCGTATTATCATCACACAAAGATTTGCCATTTATACCTACGATCAACCAACTACCTCCGTTTCAACCTTAAACACATTTTCCGGCATATCAGCCTGGGATTGATAATTTTTTTCAGCCATTTCTTTCTGAATCTGCTTTACCGTTTTCCGGGATCCATCATGGCTCCAACCGGGAGGTCCAAAAATGTACATGAATTTACTGCGCAAGTCAGGGGCCTTCTTTACATCCCTCCAGATATCGCGGTATTCGTGCGTCAGGATAGCCCAGGGGTGATATGAATTCGGCGGATGTAAAACACCGAAATAGGTTGTATTTTTTTCATTCAGGTCCCTAAACGTACCGAAAGCCTTGTCGAATAAATTCAAGTAACCACCGTGATTCTTATCCAGGTATTCCAAATTGGAAGAATGATGTACGTGGTGGTGTTTATGAGAATTGATAAACTTTTCCAACCAGCCCAGCCGGGGAATAAATTTGGTATGTAATTGGAATTGCCACAAAGATTCGATCACCATACAGGTCATGACCATAACGGGATGAAATCCGATCGCCGGTAACCACATATAAAAGAAGGGCTTATAAAGTAGGGTAACCCAGCCATTACGCACACCCGTGCCCAGATTGTAATGATCTGAAGAATGATGTACAATATGGGCAGCCCAGCAAAAACGCACTTCATGATTAGCACGGTGAAACCAATAGTAAGAGAAGTCATCCAGCAATTGACACAGAAGCCAGATGTACCAGGCCCATCCGAAAGCCTCATACCCCAAAAAATTTGTCCGGACACCATCAACTTCGGGATTGCATAAGTTGTAGATCAGGAAGAAAAATCCCAGAGTAGCCGCCTTAGAGAAAACGGCAATTATGGCAGAACCAATCCCCATCGTGCTGCTGGCAGCAAGATCTTTCCATTCATACAATTCGCGATCGTATCTAAGGCTAAAGAAGATCTCAATTGCAATTAGCACTACAAATGAGATTCCTCCTATAGTCTGTAATGTGCTATAATCCATTTACTCCAGTGGTTTTCAGTCTAAATCAGATAAGTATTGCACTGTATTGCAACAACCAAGTATTTACGTGTCTTTTGGGTACTGATTTGCGGTTGAGACAAATCGGTTTTTCGTTTCTATCAAATACAAAATGTGCAAAGGCCACCAAATGTAACAAAAACCATCTTATTTGAGGATAAGGTGGGTCATCACTGTGATTGTGGCTTAGAGTGCTTCCAGCGACGGTGTGTCCAGAGCCAGATTTCAGGTTGAGATCTGATTGATGATTCGAGGCACTTCGTATGCAACTCGGTGATTTCTCTATCCTCACTTTGTGCGGGATATGTGCAGACATCTTCAAAGGAGAGCGTGTAAAGTCCCCTTTTAGGCCGCCTCACCTTGCAAAAGACGACCTGATACTGTAGCTTCCGTGCTATTTTTTCGGCTCCCCAAAATACTGGAGTGTCCTGATTTAGAAACTTAAGCCAATAGGCATAACGGGGATTAGGTGTCTGGTCTGCAATGAATCCTGTAGCCATAGGCTTGCCTCTATCTGAGAGCATACCTTTGAGAGCCGTCTTCATGGTGTATAACACAGTGCCTGTCCTGGCCCGTAACCTCCCAAGAATCCGATCAAATATATTACTCCTCAATGGTCTGTAAATCACCGCAACCTGATGTGGGCACCAAAGCGAAAAAGCCAGACCTAGCCATTCCCAATTGCCATGATGCCCCAAAACTACGACGAGGTTTCTCTTGCTTTCATACGCATCATATATCAAATCCCGATTCTCAAACTCCACTCTCCTGGAGAGCTCGCTGGTGGGCATAGAAATCACCTTAATCGTTTCGAGAATCAGGTCACAAAAATACTTCTCAAAATTCTTCCGGATATTCTCAATCTCATAATCAAATTTTTCAGGAAATGATTTTTTCAGATTTGACCGTATCAGTCCGGTTCTATAATTAAATATTCTGAAAATAATAAATCGTAGTACAGGAGAAAAAACAAACAATACTTTCAATGGCAGAAGGGATAACAAATAAAGCAAAGAATAAACAAGGTAATAACCCATAAGAAACCTCACCAATTATTTTTCTTCAACTCGGTATCGTGATCAAATAATCCATCTCTGGAATAATGTCCAACAGGATCAAAATCCATCCTACTCCGGATGATTTCCTTCAGGTCGATTTCAGCCAGGACCATTCCCTCCTGATTCCATAAAGGACCTCCAAGAATTTTCCCAAAAGGAGAAACAATGCAACTACCCCCTGCTGAAAGAACTTCGGGTTGATCTTTACCTAAATAACCGATCAATTCACTGGGGTAATTGTCAATCTTGAAGAATTGATTGCAACTCAACACAAAGCTTCGGCTCTCACATGCGATATGTTGCATCGATGCCGTCCAGGAAGCTCGGGCATCGGCAGTTGGTGCCAGATAAATGTCAATTCCACTGCGGTAAAGCTTCATTCTTGCCAGTGGCATGTAATTTTCCCAACATATCAATCCTCCCGTCCTCCCTGCCGCGGTCTCGACAGACTTGATGCTAGTGCCGTCGCCTTCGCCCCAGACCACTCGTTCTGCTCCGGTCGGTTTGATCTTGCGATGTACATGGCACAAACCACCATCCACCGTGAAGAAAAATATGCTGCAATATAATGTTGTATCCTGGGTTGTTTTTTCTGTGACTCCGATCGCAATGTCCACTGAATATTGCTTTGCAAATCCCGTCAATGTCCGGCACAATTTATCTCCCTGCTCAACACTATGGTCATAATATTTTTCCCAAAGTGACCTGCCCCAATCTGCTCGATTACCCACAGTCACTCCAAAATCAAATCCGCGCGGATATCCTGGTAAGACAGATTCCGGGAACAATACCAACTTGCATTTTTTCTCAGATATTTTTCTAATGTAACCCTCAATTTTTTTTAAGGTAGCAACATTATCAAAAAACACGGGAGTCATTTGCACTACACCTACAACAATCTTGTCCGAATGATATCTTCCCATTTTTCAATCGTTAAAGCATTTTACTCCATGGGGGTGGTAAGAATGGCCAAATATGTGACAATGGCATCCAGGTAATTTCCAATCCTGATATTTTCATTGGGGCTGTGCTGGTTGTTGTCTCTATTTACGACAGGTACAGTGACTGCTGGAATACCGAGTGTCCTTACAAATGGCGCAATGGGTATCGACCCTCCGGAAGTGCGAATCTTAATGGGTTCTTCATTAAAAATCCCGGTCAATGTGTTATCCAACCATACAGAGACATATTCATCAAAATCCGTCCGGTATGCATCATAAGAAATATCGTAAAACATGGAGAGTAACCTGGGGTATTTCTGCCGTTCTGCTTCAGTAGGTTCACCCTCACAAATATGAAAACCACGGTCCCTGATATGCCTTATTATTAAATCAACCAAACGTTGTGGGTCAGTTTCCTTTACTGTGCGAATATCGAGATTGACCACGGCGGCATCGGGAATGATGGTGCGCACTTTCGATCCCACCCACGCTGCAGACATCCCTCGGATGTTTAGCGATGGATACTGGATCGACTCCTGATAAGATCCGGCGACACCATCCGGTTTTGCGATTCCCAGATCTCGCAAGATCTGTTCCTCATTGTCTGGTACACCTTCTAGCTTTTCCAATGTAGAGGCATCCAAATCGATACCATCATAAAATCCCGGTATCACTACACGGCCTTGATCGTCTTTCATAGACGCCAGCAGCTGAGCTAAATGCAAGGCAGGATTTGGGGCGTAATTTCCATAGTGACCACTGTGCTGCGGCACTCTTGGTCCATATGTGGTCAGCCTCATCGTCGTAATACCCCGGGCACCGAACGTCAAGGTCGGTCTGTTGGAAATATGCCTGGGGCCATCAAAAATCACCAACATATCAGCCTTCAGTTTTTCTCTGTTTTCCAGCACAGCATCCGGCAGATGAGGTGATCCAAGCTCTTCTTCGCAATCCATAATGATCTTAATATCAAAATTGGGTTGCCAATCGTGTTCCTTCATAATCTCAAGGCTGGTGAGGAGGGCTGCTACTGGTCCTTTGGCATCCGAGGCTGATCTTGCAAAGATTCGCCACTCCGGATCGATATCGTCATGTATCCGATCCCAGGGAATTACATTCCAGACACTTCCATCCTGCTGCTTGACTACAGGAGTAAAAGGATCTTTCTGATTCCATTTAGTGGGATCTACCGGTTGACCGTCTACCTGTAAGTAGATAAGTAAGGTCTTCACCGGATGAGCTACTGACCTTGAAGCCAAAAGCAGATCAATCCCACCCGTGGGAATGCGTTCCGTCAAAAATCCCAAGGACGAAAATCGATCTATCAGGTAGTTAATATTGGGATCGAGATCTACTGGAATATGAGCATCATTAGGCATGCTGAGAAACTCCCTAAATTCATCCAGTGACTCACTGAGATTACTCTGTGCTTCAGCAATTAACACTGATCTTTCCACCTGAGAAAAACCCGGGATTGAAGTCAGAAACAAAAGAAGTGCGATGCAAGCTCTCATTTTCACAAGCTATAAAACATCAATCATAATCCGGAATCTTTTTTAAAACCACGTGGCCGGCCATCAAAAAAACGTCTTCATCCTTCTTAACAAATATTAAGAAAGCCGTTAATCATATTATAAAAATACGCTTTTCTCACAGCACTGCGCAACCACTTCCATATCTTATCGTCACTACAGAAAACTAATGTGACTTTTGCAATAAACTAAAAACCACCGGGAAATGAAAGATACTTTACTCTTGATGCTTTGCTGCATATTTTTTGCCTCCGCTTGTACAAAAGAAGGTGTAATAAGAAGGAAAGAAAGAAAGCTCATCGGAGCATGGGTCTTCGACAAAGTTTTTTACCGCGACTATGATGCACTCTTCAGAGATAATATTACCGCTGATTACGAGGGAGATGTTGTCGAGTTCTTCCCCGACCTTACAGCTATTTATGACGATGCTTCTCTCAGAACCGTTTTTGATGGTGAGTGGGATCTAATAGTTGATGAAGACGATATTACGGACGGCAGTAACTCAGACCTCGAATTTTTTGTCGATGCAGTTTTTTTCGATTTTATTAATGGCGAAGATTTTTATCTGTTTGGGAGTATTGACCGGCTCAATAGAAATAAGTTGAATCTGGAAGGATCGGACCGGTTTGGCAAATACGTATTTAAATTGAGGCGATTATGACGGTAGGACGTCGCTCTAAAATTCTGAGAATTCGCTTTTGAGAAAGTCTTCGATCTTTTGCATCGCAACTTTGAGATGTGGGATTGGCAAAAAAGAAATTACGATCCGAAAAAGTCCGGTTTTACTATGGCCAAATCCTCGACCCGGAGTCAGCAAAACACGACTTTCCTCATACAGTTTCAACCAAAATAAATGTTCTGCCTCCTCGGATGGATCCAATAGAAATTTGGAAAAATCGGCCCAAACAAATAGGCTTCCCCGGCTTTTGACGAAGGGGATGTCCAGACTTTCCAGCCTGGTTGTGACAATAGAGTAAGCACGTGTCAGGTTTTTTTGATTTTCATCGATAAATTTTTCGATAAAGCCACGATCCGAAAATACCTCATGCATAAGCCATTGAGTGTGGTTGCTTACCATGTTTCCAAGATTGACATTGCCATAGGCCTTTAATAATGCATTATTTTCCGAGTATAAAATTCCCATTCTAAAGCCGGATATGCCGAAATCTTTAGAAAGCGCATACCAAAGATGAAGGTATGGGGATCTGCTTTCACTTATATACTTTCCAAAAGAACTAAAGGTCGCTTCATCCCCACCACTTGAAACATCTGACCTAATCGATAAGCCATAGATTTCATTCACAACGAGATGGATTCTTTTTGAAATGCACCACCCGGCAATATCTACCAGCAAATCCATGTTGTAGATTATTCCTGTTGGGTTGTCCGGATTTGTAATGACCAGCATGCGAAAATTCTTTCCCCGGGATTTAAGGTCAATTAATGTCTTGTCCAGCATCCGGATATTTAGGGTCGGACCATCCCTTAATTCTTCAAGATCATTGTGGGTGATCAGATCATGACGTGTCATACCTGAAAACACACTAATATCCTGGCTATAGACCGGATAGGCAGGAGCTGGAAATACGGCTGTGTCACCCTTTTCAGCCAGGAGAAAAGAAGTCAATTCAATCACCGCTGTCGATCCCGCAGAAAAAGCGATATTCTGAGGTGAAACCTCCGCTTGAATGAGAAAAGAAGAAAGAAACTTTGCTATGACTTCGCGGACCGCCTCATGACCGTGAGGAGAAGTGTATCCAGCCACCCAGCAAGGAATCTCTTTCTCACGAGCCACCCGTTCAAGTTTTTCCTTCAGGACTCCCCATGTCAGTCTGTTTTCTGCCATATTAAGGGGAAACGATCCAGAGACATTGTTTACTGGATGATACAGGTTTTGTATAGCGTCAAAGTACAAGTCGAGATCCGGGCGTGCTGCAGCTCTCAGGTAGAGTTGACCTCGATTTGATAGCGATTCATCCATATATTTGGGCTTATCTTTTGGGGCACAGCTACATAAATAAGAAATTTGCTGCAGGTCTCAGGACATGAGATCCAGTATGATCTTATTCCCTAAGGGAATGGAGGATCTGCCGTTGGTACTAAATTTGATCACTATTATCAGGAGATTCCTGCCAAATTTGTCCCTTTCGAGATTTTTTTTTACTCCGACCCAACCCCCAACGCATATCTTACGTGTATTGGGTTGACAACAAAAATTTGACAATTCTAAACGATTATTATGATTAAGAAAGCGCTCCCATTCATCCTTATGACTCTGATTCCCAGTGTGTTACTTGCGTATTCTGTACACGTCACAGGCGTAGTTTACGACAATGGCAATACGGGGGTATCAGGAGTGGATGTAATGGTCAGATCGGCTTTGGATGATCCCTTTCAATACGAGAACACTGTTACTACAGATGACGGAGGAAATTTTTCACTCGAAATCGAAATACCCGATGATATCGAAAAAGGCACATTGTTCTTTAGTATTGTCGATTGTGATCACGCTTCCAGTCGCAAGCGTGTCGTATACAACAAACAACATAATCAGCATGCGGTCCGGCTAAAAAGCTGCCAGGATAAGGACAAATGTAAGGTTGAGATCGGCTACAAGACGGATGACAGCGGGCGGATATATCTGGTTGCTGAAAGTCGTGGTCACGAACCGTTCAAATACGAATGGAGTAATGGCGAAACCACCCAGGAAATTACGCTGGGAGATGCCGAAGAGTACTGTGTCACAATTACGGCAGCTGATGGGTGTCAGGCCAGAGATTGCGTAAAAATTGGCAAAGACTGCAAGACCAAAATTCATGTAAACCACCTCAATGCGACGGCAGATGGGTATCATCTTGAGGCCAGGACCAATGGACTTGCTCCATTCAAATACGAGTGGTCTAGTGGAGAAACTACCGCAGAGATTCGAGTGACAGAACCCGGAGAGTACTGTGTGACTGTCGTCGATGCGCTGGGATGCGAATCGAAAGATTGCGTAAAAGTACCACGAAGGGACTGCCGTACAGTCATACAACCTATTAGAGTAAATGCCCAGGCAGATCCGTTCGGCATCACACTGATAGCAAGGACACATGGGAAACCTCCCTATACATATAAGTGGAACACCGGACAGGAGACGCAACGCATTTTCATTTCGGAACCCGGTAATTATTGTGTGACGGTCGTCGATGCGAGGGGATGCGAGTCCGATGCCTGCTTCGAGTATGACCCTCGTAAAGATTGCAAAACAGAGATTGCAGTCATGCCACGGATAAGCGATCAAACGGATCTTTCGATTGAGCTGATGGCTCGCACACATGGAAGGCCTCCTTTTGAATATAAGTGGTCTACAGGAGAAGCGACAAAGTCAATTAAGGTCACCGAACTCACAGAATACTCGGTCGAGGTTACGGATGCAAATGGATGTGTGTCTGAAGATAAGATCGACTTAAGTATGATAAAGGATCGATGTAGTGTAAAGATCAAGCGTTCTGCCAGTGGCAACCTGATTGCACAACCCAAGGGATTTCCACCATTTACTTATGAGTGGAGTACGGGGGAGACCACTAAGGTAATCAGACCGGAAGAGCCGGGTGAGTACTGTGTAAAAGTAATCAATGGATTTGGTTGCGAAGCAAAAGCATGCATTCGAATCGATGATGCGCCGAGACATTGTCGAGTAAAGATAAAGCGCAGCAATCTGAATGATCGCAAGGCAGTAGAATTGACAGCGCAGATCCCCGACCATATTTCAGCAGATATTGAGGTGACGTACTTATGGAATACGGAGGAGACCACAAGATCCATTGTCGTAGAGGAATCTGGCACATACTGGGTAAAGGTGCGCTATGGAGACTGCGAGGCATTCGATGAGGTGAAGGTTCGAATAGGGGAAAGCATTGCGCTCAGCCACGGTGCCAATGACGAATTTGGTCAACGTCACGGTGAAAAAGATGGTGTTGTATCATTATCCGCTTCGCCAAATCCATCTGTCAACCAATTAAGACTTCAGTGGAATACTGCTGATGCTGCAGATAGTGTAAGAATTATCGTAAGTAATTCTTCCGGCAGACAGGTAATGAATCAAAAGATACATAGTGACATGGGGCTCAATGAACAGGTAATCGATATCAGTCATTTAGACCCGGGAATATACATTGTAAACTTAGTTGGAAAAACGTTTCGATCAAATGTAAAAGTGATTAAGACACATTAATTTAAATAATGTGCTTAAAACCAGTAGTAGTTTTAGAGATCCAGTTGTCTCGATAAAAAATGGCATGGCACCTCTTACAATATTTGTGAGAGGTGCTGTGCAAATTTTGTTGTAATTTAATAAACACCCGCTTTGTGCAGGTAATTAGGATCGACAGAGTCGATCGTAAAGAAAAAATGCAGATAGACCGGCAACTGCTCATACAAATAAAAAAAAATGACGAAAAAGCAATTTTTCAGTTATATCGTCATTGTTATGATCACCTATATGCTGTCTGCCGGAGGTATGTCAGCAATGAAGACGAAATTGGCACCTTATTAAACACCGCGTTTATGAAAATCATCTCCAATATCTCTTCATACAAGCCAAGCGCACCCTTTGAAGCATGGATCAAGCGCATCACGATCAATACGTCAATAGATTATTATCGAAAAAACCAGAAGTATAAAGAGATGATTCAATTTCCGGATAAACCCAACGGGGTTTATGGAAAGGAGGCGGTAAACTATAATGAAGCAGAACACTTTTTCGACGCGGATGACCTTTTACAATTAGTGCGAAGGTTACCTCCCACGACGGCAAAAGTATTTAATCTCTATGTGATCGATGGTTATTCACATAAAGAAGTGGCAAAGATGATGAATATTGCAGAAGGAACCAGCAAATGGCATTTGGCAAGTGCCCGACAAAAGCTACAGGAAATGCTCGCAAAGCAAATGGAAAATAGTAAAGTAAGATGAATACGATTTCAATTTTCGAAGATCGATGTCAAAGAATTATAAAATGAGCGACAATAGATTAGATAATTTTTTCCGGGACAAACTTCTTCAACCAAGTAGTGGGAATTACAATCCTGAGCACTGGGAGGAGGTCAGAGCCCAACTTAAGAAAAAAGACAAGAATCGGTTTGGATGGATTTTCATAGTTGGGGGATTCCTAATTTTGGCGACAGGTGTTTATTTTATAACAACTTTTAGCAATTGGTCTACTGAAGGGGAGATCAATGCAGAGGGGCAACGCGGCAGAGTGGAGAAATTCGATGACAAGTCGGTTACAGACCAAGGTAAAATTTTATCAGAACCCGTTCTTGTAGAAAAGACAAAATTGTATTCAACAAAAAAGATTTCAAGCAAAGGGGAAAGATCTAAAAAGGCCCCTACTGTTCCTCTTCGAAGAAATCACAAGAAAAACTCCTACGATATAACGACCAAGATCAGCCAATCGAAAGAGAATGAGGTGCCGGAATCACTAAATGATGACCAGGCTGCATCCAATGTTTTAGAGGACTCAGGTGCATCAATCTCACCAAACATTGGACATCAATCCACCAGCACCTTTGATGATATTTCTGCACGAGAGTTTCTGGTGCACTATACATACCCCGTTAGCCCCACACGGCACACAACTCCTTTTGCGAAGAAAAAATTGAGGCCGGGCAGATATGGGTGGGCAGGCACTTTGCTAGCCAATCCTGCCTATTCTGCAAAAAGACCAATTCAGGGACTTATGCTGGGATTTACCTATGAAAAGTATATCGGCAGAAAATGGCTTGTCGGCGCCAGGCCTTCGGTTCAGATGAGGACTAATGAAGGTGGATTTGCAAAATTTCAGCAGGTGACTTCATATAGCTTCAAGGCCACGCAAACCACCTATGGCGTCGAGGCTAATAATCTGCAGTTTCTGAGCTTTCCCCTTTACCTGGCAAGCGAATTTGGAAAGCACACTTTAGAGTATGGAGCCTCCGTCGATCTTCTCATTGCCGCAAGAGGCCAGGTACACGAAATCGATATTGTTGATCAAGCTGTGACTCCAATCAGGGATCTCAATTCAGGATGGATTAGCACGAGAGAAATGAAAAGATTCTCGAGCAATTTTTTCTTCGGTTATAAAAACACAATTACACCCAAATTTAAGACCGGGTTGACATTTTATTTCAATCCCGATAAAATCTATCCAGGACTACCCAATAACAAAGTTCAGATTACAAATTCTAAATGGTACTTAGGATGGCAAGCGACATACTATCTAAAATAACTGTGATGGCCCATAGACAATTTATGGCTGTTATCATAATTTGCATATGGTCTTCATGCAATAAGGTAGACATCCCTGATCCGGTGGTAGAGCCCGCTCCGGTGTTTTTCACAGATTTATCTACAGGGTCATCCGATTTTAAAATAGCTGCCGGAAAGGACAATTATTTTATGGATGCCAGGTACGAATTAAGTGAAGAAAATAAGGTCCTTGATCTAATAGGTATACTCAGACCTGAGGACTGCAGGGGCACCAATTGCAGAAATAGTTTACTCGTTGCATTTCGATATCCCGAGAAATATGATATGAATAAGTTTGACATTGGAACATTGTTTTCGAAAAGAATTTTTTCATATGCAGCTCATTACAACAATGAGAAATCTGCGGTCAAATTTGAAGCATCAAGCCCTCCTGAAAATGATGCGAATGTGATTACATGGAAGTTCGATGACGAGAAGGAGATTAGAAATCGCAAAGTGGTAGAGAAAGTCCTTGAGAACAATAAAGACTACAGGGTGCGATTGCAGATAAAAACCCGATCCTGCACCAGTGCACAATTACAAACTGTTAATCTCACCACTGGCGGCTGTCGAAGCCTGCTCAAAGTGGAAGATGGAAAGATTCGGGTACGATCATCAGGCAAACCTCCTTTTAAATATCAATGGTCGAATGGAAGCACAGATTCGTTATTGGCTATAACCAATATCGCCACGATAGACCGGAAAGAAATAAGGGTACGTGTGACAGATAACGATGGCTGTGTCAGTGAGAGTATGATCGGTATGAGCCCCGGTGCATCAAGTGACCATGTTTGTGAGGCAAATTTTGGTTATAGCCGCAGCAACCTCGCATTGCAAAATGCTTCTTCATTCGGAAAAGCCAGAATAAAACTAGTTGATGAAGATGGAGTGATCTATCAGTCAAATATTTTCTCGCAAAATCAAGATGCTAAATTTGAAATTTTGGAAATCTCTGATTTCGAAAGTAACAGCAAGGGTCAAAAAACTAAAAAATTAAAAATTGAGCTTGCATGTACACTTTATGGAGGAGATGATATGATGGATAAATTGGATCTTAAGGGCACCTGCACGATTGCAGTGGCACACCCATAGGTTACTATTGATAGAACATTTTTTTTCGCGGTGATGACTGCCCTTATTTTGCTAAATGACTTTTTGTTGGTCCTCTTTTGGCTTTGACGATCTTGAAACCAGAACTCCACGCTATCAAGACAGATAATATGGCACCCTTTTTCATCAATCTTTAAGACAGTCGAAGGCATTTTAGATGTGAGGGATAAAATTTTATAATAAGCTAAAAGGAGTCTGAATCGATCAGAAGGCATCTTTTGTGGCAGAAAGCCAAATGGACTGCCGAAACTTTAATAGGACACTCAGCACTAATCGACTTCTCTGATAATTATTAACTAAAATTATACGGTCCTTCAGCTTTATTATTTAATTTAAGAGCAGGGAAATTTGAATATGATGAGAAGACATCTCTATGCGGCGATCCTGATCGCAACTGCAAGCCTTGCGTACGCACAATATCACTACGAGTCCTCGCCAGAACATCCCTATGGATTGCCCAACCCCGAAGCTCCTGCCCAACTCATGGATTTTGCACCTCTAATCGGTGAATGCAACTGCAAATCCGTGGCTCGAAATGCAGATCAGACATGGGGAGATACCATTGATATGGTTTGGCGATTTAAATACATCATGAATGGTATGGGGGTCCAGGATGAGACGCTCAAGACAGATGGTAAGCATTCCGGAAGTATCAGACAGTTTATCGCTGATAGTGCCCGATGGTTTGTGCATTACTACAGTTCGGCTTCGCCGTCTCCTACCTTACCCGCCTGGGAGGGCACACGAAATGAAGAGGGTAAAATCATTCTTTATCGCAAGCAAAAAGCACCAAATGGGATGGACGGATTCTATAAAATCACTTTTTCAGATATGACCGAAGACGGATTTAATTGGGCTGGAGAATGGGTTACTCCGAATGAATCCTTTTCGTTTCCGACGTGGTATATTAAATGTGTCAGAAACAAAGTCGATCATTTTGAAGTGGAGAAACAGAAAATTCTAGCTGTAGCAAAAAATTTCTCGAAAGCTTACATGAATGCGGATTACAAGACGATGGCGGATACCTATACAGACGATGGGAAGATATTTCCCAATAACAACCCAATCATTGAGGGCAAACCTGCAATAAAGACCCAGTGGATTCTTCCCGAAGGCACATCTGTGTTACATCACGAAATTCAGCCGGAACAGATTCAGATAATCGGGGATCATGCCTACGATTATGGCTATTACGTGGGAGAGACAAAAAATCGGGAAGGGAAAGTTGATTCCTACAGAGGTAAGTATGTGGCGGTATGGCATAAAGTTGGTACTACATGGAAGATGTTCCTGGATATTTGGAATCGCGCCCCGAGTAAAAAAGATTAAGAGAGACCATAAGCATAGTTTGTATCAATGTCGCTTGTATCAATAAAGAAGTTAGTCTACTGATCCATTAATTCTTGTACTTGATGCGATTACGCAGAACGCATTCCTTATATTTTTCGGCCCACTCTGTCAATTCAATAAGTTTGTTCAGATACGAATGACCAAAGTCAGTAAGAGCATATTCAACTCTGACCGGAACTTCTGCGTACATCGTTCTATTTAGATAGCCGTCTCTTTCCAGATTTCGCAAACGTTCACTTAGCACTTTGTTCGAAATTCCATACACTTTTCTTTGGAGCTGGTTAAATCGCAGTACCGGATAATAACCAAGAAAGAGGATAATCAGTGTGCTCCATTTATCCGATGCCACAGCCATAACGTCCCGAATCGGACATACCAGATCTTTCTGACGCAGGTCCACATGCCCAAACATTTTTCTAATTTTTTTTGCAGTCTTAATTTTCTGATTCTCAGTAATAGTTTCAACTTCCATACTTGCTCTTTTTTTAGATACCACACATTTTATCTCTCAATATTCAATATATTAGTAGCATTTATAAAGCAAGTTACAAAAAGTAACTGGGTTGAAATGAGATCTTCCAAATATATTCCGATTTTATACGGCAAGTACTTGAATGTCCTGGCAGCAATCTCAGAGAAGGCGGCTGCAGAAAAGGCATTTACCCTCTTCTGCACTCCCAGAAAAGGAGGTGTAAAACCACAGCAAGTGGAATACCTCAAACAGGCTGAAAATACAGTTGAATTAGTGAGGTTACTTCGGAAAGTGCCGATTTCACAAAATGAGTCAATTTTGGATGAGATTTTCACTTTTTTGAGATCGGATGATGCGTGTGTATCAGGCGATTGAAGAAAATGAAAATATCGCCAAAAGAGCCATTTTTGATTTGGCAACCTTTTCGGAGTAGGCTCACTCGTTGCGGGTAATCATATACAGACTTATTTCTGGCCAGGTGAAAGTGAAGAAGTTCTTCTCTTACACGGGTGGGAGAGCAATAGTTTCAGATGGCGAAACCTGGTCGCGCATTTACAAAAAGAGAACCACGCCATCGTAGCTTTTGATGCACCAGCTCACGGAAATTCCACCGGAAAAATCTTGAATGTTCCATTATATGCAGATTGTATCAGGCATATGGTTGATCTCCATAAGTCGAAAGTTTTAATTGGTCATTCTGTGGGTGCAATGGCTGCAATGTACTATCAGTACAAATATCATGATGAAAGTACAATTGGCAAAATTGTAAGTATCGGAGCTCCCTCTACATTGGATGGTCTGATGCAGTTTTATAAAAAGACTTTAAAATACAATCAGACTGTTGAGCAGGCGATCGATGTTCATGTTTATCACACATTGGGATTTCGCATAAAGGACTTCTGTATTCACAATTATGTGAAGGGAATAAACGTGCAGGGTCTTTTGATCCATGATGAGCTTGACGAAGTAGCTCCAGTGACTGCTTCAGAAAAAATTCATCGCAATTGGAAAAATAGTCAATTCATAAAAACAAAAGGATTGGGTCACTCGCTGCATCAGGATGAAGTCAACGAAAGAATAATTACTTTTCTCGCATCCTGATCGACGCAATTTTATCTTATATTGCTAACCTGTAATAACCACATCAGTCTCATGCTGAAACTTCCTGGCGCTTCAATCACTTTATCGTTGTTGTAGTATGAAGAATCACATTCCGGCTTCACTACCTCGATCCGGAAAAGATATTTCTAAATTGTGACTTAAATGATGTGGCTACAAACTGGTATATTCTTCAATAAAAACACTTATTCTGATGGGTAAAAAGCTCTTTCTTTTCTTTTCCTTTTTTTCTGTGGCAGCAATGTGTCCGGCACAGAGCAATATGTTGCAGCAAAAGGTGAATTCCGTAATGGCCCAGGTCATCGCCTGGAGACACGATATTCATCAAAATCCCGAGCTCTCCAACAGAGAGTTCGAAACGGCAAAGAAGGTTGCTGCCCATCTCAAGGCATTGGAGATGGAAGTAAAAACGGGGATTGCACACACTGGGGTTGTGGGAGTATTAAATGGCGCAGAAGAGGGCCCTGTCGTGGCACTCCGGGCCGACATGGATGCCCTACCTGTCACAGAACGTGTCGATATACCCTTTGCATCCAGGGTCAAATCTGAATACCTGGGTCAGGAAGTAGGTGTGATGCACGCCTGCGGTCATGATACTCATGTAGCCATTCTGATGGGGGTCGCGAGTATTCTTGCAGATATGAGGGATGAGCTGGCCGGTACAGTCGTTTTTATTTTTCAACCCGCTGAAGAGGGTGCACCTCCGGGAGAAGAAGGAGGTGCGGGATTGATGGTCAAGGAAGGAGTATTGACAGATCACAATGTGGACGTGATCTTTGGTTTGCACATTAATTCACTGACGGAAGTGGGGAAGATCCGTTACAAGGTCGGAGGGACACTGGCGGCTGCAGATATTTTCTCGATCGTGGTAAAAGGCTCACAAACACATGGATCAATGCCTTGGGCAGGTAAAGATCCAATCGTGGCTTCCGCCCAAATCATAATGGGATTACAGACCATCATAAGCAGACAAACAGAACTCACCAAGGAGCCCGCAGTAATCAGTGTAGGTAAATTTACCAGTGGAGTGAGAAATAATATTATTCCTGAGACTGCAGAGATGGTAGGCACTATCCGGACATTAGATATAGAAATGCAGGATAAGATTCATGAAAAGATAAAAAAGACAGCAAAGCTGATTGCTGAAAGTGCCGGATGTGAGGTGGAAGTGGAGATCACAAAAGGAGTACCGGTAACATATAATGATCCCGAACTTACGAAGGTGATGCTCCCCACCCTACTCAACGTGGCTGGAGAAGAAAATGTAATTGTTTCTAAGGCGATTACAGGAGCAGAAGATTTTTCCTTTTTTGCAAATGAGGTACCTGGATTATTTTTCTTTTTAGGAGGAATGCCAAAGGGCCAAAGTGTAGTCGACGCTGCCCCTCATCACACTCCAGATTTTTATGTAGATGACAGTGGTATGGAGCTCGGAGTCAAAGCAATGGTACAGCTGACTTTAGACTATTTGGGGCAATAGAGCAAAAGTCCTAAAAACTTAAACGTTAAAAAACTCTGCTCTTGCCTCTGGCATGGCATACTTTTGTTCCATTGGCGTGGCTTGCCAGGCAGGCGACAAGAGTTTGATAAACCACCGGCTATAACGAAAATCATCTTGGCATATAACAAATAAAGGCCTGCAGATTTAATAAAAAAAAGCATGATGGGATATAAAGGACTCCTTTATTACAGAATTTTAAAGTGGTTTTATTTGGCCTCTTTTCTGGCAATATACCCGGCCTCATCTGCTCAAACTCAAAATTATACAGCAAAGGGAAGTGTTTTTCTGGATAGCAATAAAAATGGCATTTACGACACCAATGAAAAAGGCATCGAGGGCGTAAAGATTTCGAACAGTAGGGATGTTGTAAAAACCGATGGTGAAGGCAGGTACACCATCAAATTGCCTCCAAACACCACACTTTTTTTATCCAAACCCGCTGGCTATACAACTCCACTCAACGAGGTACAATTGCCACAATTCTACTATCACTTTTATCCCGACGGCACTCCCGATGTGGCTGTTTGGAAATGGCCGGTGATAGCACCTACAGGACCACTGCCCAAATCCATCGATTTTCCGCTGATCGATGAAAATATGACTGACAAATTTAAAGCAATGGGATTTGCCGATCCGCAGACCAGCAATGATGAAGAACTGGATATGTTGCGCAAGGATGTTCTTGATGATCTATTTGGAAATCCCTATCAGGCAAAATTTGGTCTGGTAGCAGGTGATGTTGTAAATGATAATCTGGCACTCTATGACCGGCACAATAAATTGATGAGCCAAATCGGGATCCCCATTTGGAATGTGCCTGGCAATCACGACCTAAATACAGAATCACCAAATTATCTATTCGCTTCTCAAACATACAAGAGTGTATTTGGGCCGGATTATTACTCATTCGAATATGGAGCAGCGCATTTTCTGGCCTTAAACAATGTCGGTTTTAGGGGGAAGGGAAAAGGATATACCGGGAAGATTGATGAGAAGCAATTAGAATGGATCGAAAATGATCTGCGAGATGTGCCTGATGATAAACTAATTGTAATTATTACTCATATCCCGTTGCTCACATATGCAGACAATCGCACTTTTCCTCCAGGAACCAATACATCTAATTTTGAGCAATTATTAAAAATTCTCCAACGCTTTAAATATATCTATGCAATGGCCGGTCATGATACGAGCAATAGTTGGAAGGTCGAGGTAAATCACGAACACGGCTGGCATGGCAGGCCTTTTATTGCACATACCCTGGCTGAAGTGCGGGGTAATGGCTGGAATAAAGGACCCAGAGATGAGCGCGGAGTGCGACAGGCCACTATGCAGGATGGAAATCCCAATGGGTATTATGTGGTGCATTTCAATGGTCCATCGGTGAGGCCACAATTTATTCCTGCATCGGGTGATCCCGCAGATCGGTTGCGCATTGTACTAGACCCACCATTGCAATCTCCCGGCAATGATTCTTCGGCACTCGATAGGGGCAGTCAGCCGGATAGTCTTTTTCTAGTTGTCAATTTTTTTGATGGAGGAGAAAGGGATCGCGTCACCATCTCACTCAATAAAATGCCAGCATTAGAAATGGAAAATGTAGAACGCACCGATCCCCATATGGAAAAACTTTTCCTTCAGTATGACAAGACTGATGATGCCTTTGGGTCCCCGGTGGTATCATCACATGTTTGGCAGTTTTTGCTGCCCAAATTAAAACCCGGATTGCACGTAGCATTGGTTCGTGCAGTCGATGAATTTGGTTTTGAAGATAGCGAGGTCTTCACCTTTGAGATTACGGAGTAGTGCCGCTATCAGCCGTATCGTCGTCACGTATGCACCACATCGCTTGACTATTCCCTCCATCTTTTTGGCATAGTCTCACAGGATTCTAACTCCTGCCACATTTTTCATTACAGCGCATTTGCTTTTTGTCCAATCGATGATTAGCTTTGGACATCATATTTTTCACAACAAAAATCTATCGTCGATCATGAAACAAAGCAGGAGATCTTTTTTGAAAAAAACAGCTGCCGGTTCGACACTTGCAGTGACGCCTACCATTATACCCGCGAGTGTTTTTGGTGCCAATGACAGAGTAAACGCCGCCGTTCTAGGCCTCAACGGAAGGGGAAAAAGTCATGTAAGTGGATTTATGAACCAGGAAAATGTTCGAGTGGTGACGCTTTGTGACCCCGATATGAATATTTTGAAAGAGAGGCAAAAAGATTTTAAAGAAAAATATGACCTGGATGTCAAATTAGAGCAGGATCTCAGAAGGGTGTATGATGACCCGGATATTGATGTAGTGGGTATAGCGACTCCCAACCACTGGCACGCTCTGGCCGTAATTTGGGCCTGTCAGGCTGGTAAAGACAGCTATGTTGAAAAACCGGGCTCGCACAATATTTGGGAAGGACGGAAAATGGTGGAGGCTGCCCAGAAATATGATCGCATTGTACAACACGGTGTGCAGTTGAGGAGTTCGCCTGCCATCAACGATGGAATCAAGCTTTTACGGGAAGGCTACATCGGGAGAGTGTACATGGCCAGGGGCCTGGTGTTTCGCTGGAGAGCTGATATTGGTGATAAAGGATTCTCGGCCGTCCCTGATGGGTTGGATTATGATCTGTGGACCGGGCCCGCTTTAAAGCGACCCTTTAGTCGAAATCTGGTGCACTACAACTGGCACTGGCATTGGGATTACGGCAACGGTGATGTGGGCAATCAGGGTATCCACGAGACCGATCTCTGTATGTGGGGCCTAGACGTGGGTCTGCCTACCAAAATAACGTCTATGGGTGGAAAATTTCTTTGGGATGATTGTAAAGAGGTACCCGAAGTACTGACCTCAGTATATCATTATCCGGAAGAAAAAAAGATCATCCAATTTGAGGTGCGCCCCTGGTGCACCAACACTGAGGAAGGAGCGACGGTCGGAAACATATTTTATGGGGACAAGGGTATTATGGTTGTAAACGGATACAGTACATTTAAGACTTACCTGGGTAAAGACAGGGAGCCCGGTCTTTCAGGAGATGATGGCGCTGCAGAAGCAAGCGGCATGGATCGTGGAGCTGGTGGTACGGATGGTCATATCGCCAATTTTATAGATGCGGTGAGAAAGCACGATGCCAGCATTCTCAACGGTCCGGTTGAGACAGCGCATTTGTCTTCTGGTCTTGCGCATTTAGGCAATATCGCTTACCGGCTAGGCCGGGTCTTGACCTTTAATCCATCTGCCGAACGATTTGTCAACGATCCTGATGCAGATAAAATGTTACGAAGGGATTATCGAAAGGGTTTTGAAGTTCCGGAAATGGTCTAAGAAAGTAAAAATGAAAATATATTTTCTTCACTGTATAATATTTACTGCAGCGGGTTTGCTCTTATCTGCTCAATCTTGCAGCAAAAAAAATATCGAACTCACGGTGGATGAGGCTGCAAAAAAGGTCGATGTGAAAATAGATGGTAAACTTTTTACCTCCTATATGTATCCGGACAATATTATGAAGCCGGTACTGTGGCCGTTGATGTCGTCTCGAGGCAATATGCTGACCCGGAGTTTCCCCATGGCCGAGAAGGCAGGTGACCGGGTAGATCATCCACATCATGTAGGTGTATGGTTAAATTACGGAGATGTAAACGGGCTGGATTTTTGGAATAATTCTGAGGCAATCCCGGAAGACCGGAAACACAAATACGGAACCATTTATCACAAAGCAATAGAAAGGGTACAGAACGGAATGGGAAGCGCCTCACTCGGTACGAAAGCTACCTGGAAAACACCGGGAAACGAAGTGCTCCTTGAGGAACAAACCACTTTCGATTTTCTGGCCCTGGAAAATGTTAATATTATAGACAGAACGACCACACTTACGGCAATCGCTGACGAAGTGTCTTTTACTGACAACAAAGAAGGCATGTTTGCAGTGCGGGTTGCCAGGGAGCTTGAATTGCCGTCTGATAAACCCACCAAACTGATGGATTCGCATGGTGTTGTGACTGAAGTAAAGCAAATGGACAACTCGCTGGTGAGAGGAAATTACCGGAGCTCTGAGGGAATCGAGGGGGAAGGTGTCTGGGGTACGAGGGGTCGCTGGATGAAATTATCCAGTGTGATCAAAGGTGAAGAGGTCTCTCTCGTAATTATTGACCACCCCGACAATGTCGGATATCCCACATATTGGCATGCCAGGGGATACGGGCTTTTTTCGGCCAACACCCTGGGACAGAAAGCATTGTCAGATGGTAGGGATGAGCTGAATTTTCGGATGAAAAAAGGAGATACCACCACTTTTAGATACCGGTTGGTTGTGGCCTCTCAGGATCTGTCTGATCAACAGATCAATAAGCTGACCGACCAATTTGCAAAGAGCAATTAACTATTCCAAATAGATAGAATTCTCAACTACAGCCGGTTTTTCTACCTAGTAGACGAACCCACTGAATCTTATGACAAATTTTCAATTATTTTTGCACCTCCCGAAAGCTTTCGGGATCGTTGCAAAGCGTCGCCAGAGCTCCTGCTCTGTCTACGTTTTGCGTCTCATCTGGCAACAAAAATATACTTAAAACTTTGTGACAACATTAAATGGGTTCATCTACTAGTTGTTCCCCAAGCAGTTGTTGTCATCTCACCGCCGGCCCTCGATTTTGCCACCAACAATTAGCGTTATTACCCATTCTGTTCGTCTGAAATAACATTTTTTCAAATTTTTGTTATTGCAGAATAGCAAAATAACATAGTTTTGTTGCTCATAGACATCAACAATGGAAGAACTCTTAGGAAGATCACATCAACGAATTGACAGTGTTTCGACTGAATTCATCAGGGGAATGCAAGAACAGATCAATTGGGATAATCGTTTGATCGGTATCAGGGGTGCCAGAGGAGTTGGTAAAACAACCCTGCTTTTGCAACAGATAAAAACTGCACTTGCGGGACGAAGGGTTGCATTTATCAATCTGGATGACTTGTTCTTTAGTTCAAACACCCTCATTGAATTTGCAAAAGATTTTGCCAGCAGAGGGGGAGAATATCTATTTATTGACGAAGTCCATAAATATGAAAACTGGTCATCCGAAATAAAAAACGCTTATGATTACTTTCCATCACTAAAGATTGTATTTACAGGTTCTTCCATCACTAAGATCTTAAATGCCAAAGCAGATCTCAGTAGGAGGGCTGTAGTTTATGAGATGCAAGGTCTATCATTTAGAGAATACTTAAACTTGACCCAGGGCACAAGTCTTAGTACCATCAGATTAGATAAACTACTGACTGATCATGCTCAGTTGGCCATAGATATCACCAGGAAAATCAAACCCTTAGCACATTTTGGCAATTATTTAAGAAGAGGATATTATCCCTTTTTTCTCGAAGGCATCGAACCATATTGGTTTAAGATCAATCAAACGATCAAACTCACATTGGAAATCGATCTAAACCATCTGGATGGATACAATCCTCAGTTCGTAAACAAAGTCAACAAATTGTTATTTTCGATCTCAAGTTCTGTTCCATTTAAACCCAATATCACAAAGCTGGCAGAACGGATTGGAATGAGTCGGGGCATGCTGACACAATACTTTTATTTTCTTGCGCAAGCCAAAATTTTAAACTTACTCCATTCGGAAAAACGAGAAATCAGCTTCCTTCAAAAACCCGATATGGTTTATCTCGAAAATACTAATTTACTACACGCTATAGCTCCAAGTAATGTGGAACCAGGAAATATTAGGGAAACTTTTTTTATCAATCAGGTCGGGTACAAACACATGATTCAGTATCCTGCTAAAGGTGACTTTCTGGTGGAGGAGGAATATTTATTTGAGGTAGGGGGCAAAAACAAAACAGGCAAGCAGATGGGAAAAGGGCAGAAGAATTATGTGGTAGCAGATGATATCGAGGTCGGGAGTAGAAACAAAATACCTCTTTGGATGTTTGGCTTCTTATATTGAATGAATCTCGAAGCGACGGAAATCCCATATAATAAATAAGCCGGTTAAAAAGGCAGGAGACATAAATTTCTACAGCTCGAAACTTAGGGGTAACTCGTCAAATGCCCTTTATGCCCGATGACTGATTTTGCTATACGATTCTGTCTCATTGCTGTCTACTCCTGTGGATCCCAAAACGCTAACTTTTGTTCCATAACCTGGACAAGATCAAAAGGCACGAGGAAGTACGGTGACTATGTCTATTATCTTCCCAGCACTCCCCTACCCTCAGGACCATAACAAAACAGCAAGTCGAGAATACTCAAGTTAGGTAGAAATCCGTGTCGATCTTCAAATACTTGAGCATACTCAGGGACATCCTTTTCCTCTTGAAAACTCTTTAAAGTATAGTGATTTCGCCGGTCATTTACTCCATAATCACCAATATACTTCTCGCTAAACTCTGGCAAAGAATAGCAGTAAATGTCTTGTAAGAGCAATATAATTTTATTGTTAAGGTCAAATAAATACTTACCTGATGAATTGTAGACATTTTCTATCACCGGAAAATAGTCTTCAAAAAAAGGAGCTTTGCCGTATGCGGCCCTTATAGATTTTAGTTGATTTTTTCGCCAATCTTCCTCGTAACTTATTTGCACTTCCGTAATCTTCTGTTGCTCGTGCTTACCCTTACGCAAGGGCACAGTCAGAATCTTTACTCCCTGGGCAGTAGCGATGATGCATTTGTTACGAAACGATCGCTTTTGATAATTTTCATGTTTCTCGACGATCACTCTTCCCTGCATCAAATATTGGAAAAACACGATAGGCGGGAAAAACATAGTCTCAAAGACAACCGGCTTACTATTCTTAAGATCCATAGTTTTGTCGCGTAAAAATAATGAGTACAAACCGCTATCTAGAAAAACATGCCTTACAAGGCGCGATGATTAAGGTACCACCCCGGTCAGACCTGAGCATCATTGTGGTGATACCGAGCTATGATGAGGACGAGATCAGCCTAACCCTGGGAAGCCTCTGTCAGTGCACCGACCCCGGAGTATATGTTGAGGTGATAGTATTTATCAATTACCCCCAATCTGCTGAGACTTTTCTGAAACGAAAAAGTAAAGAAACCCATCGTGCTGTTGAGCAGTATTCAATTGATCATCAAACTTCCTGGCTGACAATTCATTCGCTTTTAGGTGTCACAGAGGAAAAAAAAGCTGGTGTAGGACTGGCAAGAAAACTCGGAATGGATGAAGCGGTACGGAGACTTGAGGCCATCGGGCGGGATGGGATCATCGTCAATTTGGATGCTGATTGCACCGTGTCTCGCAATTATTTTGCAGCCATTCACCACTGGTCTACTTCCCAGCCGGAGCATTGGGCCGCAAGTATATATTTTGAGCACCAACTGCAAGGAGTCAAAAATCCTGAAATCTTATCGGCGATCATCGCTTACGAACTCCATCTCAGGTATTTTATCGAAGTGCAAAAATATGCCGGACTTCCCTTTGCCTTTCAGACCATCGGATCTGCGATGGCGGTGCGAAGTAGTGCTTATCAAAAAATGGGAGGGATGAATGTGCGCAAAGCCGGTGAAGACTTTTATTTCCTGCATAAATTTATCGCAATAAATAAATTGGGCGAAATAAATAACACAGCGGTATACCCTTCTCCACGACCCTCTCACCGCGTGCCCTTCGGCACCGGAAAAGCGGTAAAAAAAATAATTGAAGGCACAAAACAGCGCACTTATAATCTTAAAAGTTTTATTCCAATTATTGTGATGAATGAAAAACTGATTGACCTACATTCAAGTGGTAATACTGAGGAATGGATAAATGATCTACCCAAAGAAATAAATGAATTCTTCAGGGTCATAAACGCAGAAAAAAAATTAGATGAGATCAGAAGAGAATCAACTGCATTTCCATCTTTTAGGAAAAGGTACTACAAGTGGTTTAATGCCTTCCGGCTCATGAAATACCTGCATTTCTGCCGGAGGAAATACCCGGACGTGCCCGTTGTTGATCAAGCTTCAGCTTTTTTGAAAAGCATGAATTACAGTGTGTCCGGTGAAGATCCTGTGAGCTTGCTTAATAAATACCGGGAGCTGGCGGTTCGGTAGGTTCTGGCCTTCCAAAATGTTCAGCAGGCTGCGAAGGCTTACCAAACAAGATCCGGCTTCGCCTGATAATCCCTATAGGATCGGTAGACGTTTTGATGAATGACGACATTAACTCCGCTGCAAAAAGTCTTGTGCTCCGATCCCGGCGATCTCGCTTCGCTCGATGTTGGGATCTCACATCGCTCGAGCTTCGTTCTTCGATCTTCAGGCTCCGAGCTCCAAAGGTTTAACAAGCCTCAAAGACTTACCAAGCAAAATCCGGCTTCGCCTGATAATCCCTATAGGATCGGTAGACGTTTTGATGAATGACGACATTAAATCCGCTGCAAAAAGTCTTGTGCTCCGAGCTCCAAAGGTACAGCAATCCCTGAAGGCCTACCAAGCGGCATAGGGTCACTGTTCCAACCGTGGATACAGTGCCAGTAAGCTGTTTAGCGTACTGTCTAGCGAGGCCACAAGGGCCGTGGAGGAGGGATCCTCAGCCAGATTTTCCGTAGCTAGGTAATTGTTATCAGAGTGATCGTATAACTCCCGGCTATGAATAACTGCCGGATCCAGATAACTCTGCCATCGCGTATACCTGTGCTGATCCGTGCGGAGACTGTAACCCATCCATTTACCCTTTCTATTATACCCTTGCAGTGAAGGCCCGCGAGGATACTGGCTTAATGCTACATTACTGACCAAATGTTCTGGCTCTTCCAAAATATTGACAAGGCTCTCTCCCTGTAAATGGCCGGGATGAGGTAATCCCGCGAGATCACATAGGGTGGGATAAATATCGACAAACTCAGAAATGGCTCTTGTCTTAACACCTTTGGCAACACCTGGAGCAGAAAAAAACAAAGGTACCCTGGTATCCAACTCGATATTGGAATGCTTACACCAATTCCCGTATTCACCCAACTTCCAACCATGATCACCCCACAACACTATGATTGTATTTTCAGTGAGATTGAGACTATCCAGGGCGTGGAGGATTTTACCCAATTGTGCGTCGATCATACTCACTGAAGCATAGTATCCATGAATCAATTCCGTCGATGTTTTGATATCCAGCTTACCATCCTGGGGAATTCCGTCATATTTTCTCAATTCTCCAAAATTTGCCAGTGCCAATTGACTCATGCCTTGTGGGGCACTTGTATCTGGCACCTCAATTATATTTTTATCATAAAGGTCGAAGTACTTTTTTGGTACAACAAAGGGTAAATGGGGTTTTATAAAGCCGACTGCAAGGAAAAAACTAGAGTCCTTCAATTGCCCTAATCGTTCGACTGCACGTTTAGCAATCATGGCATCGGTCATATGATCTTCGGGTCGCGGGGAACTATAAAATGGCAATTTCTTACCGTGAAGTGTAGGAAAATCTCGTTCCAATCCGATTGTGTCTCCTCGCTGAATTTTTGCTAATTTGTCAATTTCCTTTCCCATGTTCCAGGGAGGCTGTGACCATGAGAGAGAATCATCCTGATTTCCATGTCCCGTGTGGTAGATCTTGCCCATTCTTTCGGTGTTGTAACCGTTATTCTTGAAGTGCTCCGGCAGTGTCACTACATTAGGCACTGAATTTCTAAAAAAATTATACAGGTCGTAAATGCCGATAGCATCTGGCCTGAGTCCCGTCAGTAAACTATTGCGAGAAGGAGCACAAACTGCCTGCTGGCAATACGCTCTCTCAAATAAAACGCCTCGAGAAGCAAGGCGATCGAAATTAGGGGAATGGATATGGGAACTTCCATAGCAATTCAACTCAGGCCTAAGGTCATCTACCGCAATAAATAGGACGTTGGGCCTTTTGCTTTTTTGAATAGACTCTCTACATGCCAGGATGAACACAAGCAGAATAAAAAAAAGCCACTTTTCCATTTACCTTTTTTGTGATTCAAATTTCACCATATTATTTTAACAATTTTGCTGCACTAGTGCAGGGCCGGCCTAATTTCTAAATTTCTGATAATTTCGGCTTCCTGATCCAGCCACCAATTGAGTCGGTCGTAGACTTTTTCCTTGTCAAAATAAAGTAGTGCCATTTTTACAAAAATATGCCCGTGTTTCGCCTCCGATGTCCAGAGATCCTTATAAAAGCGAAATAAATCCGGATCACTTTGAGCATCTGAAATCATCTTGAATCGCTCTGCACCTCGAGTTTCCAGTACCGAGGCAATGAGCAAGCGGTCCAGAAAACGCTCCATAATTCCGGAATGACATTTTTTTACCATTGCTTTGGCATACGGGTCCTCAGAAATGCTGTGCTTCAGTGCGATC
Source organism: Saprospiraceae bacterium (assembly GCA_965222645.1). Classification (GTDB taxonomy): domain Bacteria; phylum Bacteroidota; class Bacteroidia; order Chitinophagales; family Saprospiraceae; genus JABDMH01. Next base: position 1,395,105 of record OZ244968.1, read on the forward strand.
CCCCTTGACTCCATGATTTTGTATACCGTTTGAAAGTGCTCAAGTTCCTCGATTGCCGTCTCGATGAGTTCGGGTATTATTTCCGTGCGGTTGGGATATTTTGCAACAAGACTCATCGCCATAGCCGAAGCTTTTCGCTCACAATCGGCATGATCCTGGAGGAAAGAATCAAAATCATTCATTACTGCATCGAGCCATAATTTACTACTCGGTTCTTTTACATCAAGATTTAACTTCATTCCTATCTAAGATTTTATCCAATAAAAGAGGCGTTCTTCATTCAAAATCGGCCTCCTCATATCTGATTTCGCCATGTGAATTTAGTTTAAAATTAACATCTTTAATCTGTGAAAAATTATCAGATCTATCGGCGCACAATCACTGGGCAAATCAGAATTTGACAGAACAGGTGAGAGACTGCTATAGCAGTGATATAGCGAAGTGGTTTTCGCATGTTGCCAATGCACATCACATCTGGAACATACGAATACTTAATCAGAGAATACGAATCGAAGTCTGGACTCTGCATTCTTTTGAAACTCTCAGATTATTTTTGCAGGAGAATCACATGGAGACCGGAAAACTAAGCGATGATATAGATTTTGAATCGCAGATAAGAAATACAAACACCAGAGGAGACGAATTTATGTCTCAAGTGTCGGATATAATCTTTCATATCATCAATCAATCCACACATCACCGCGGCCAAATAATGAGCGAAATCAGTAAAATAGGGGAAATCCCGATACTCACTGGATTACATCTTTTATCAGAGGTCCATAAAGTAGAATATGAGCTCTACCGGGTATAATACAGATATCCCAGAATCAGCATTATGATCGTGATTGCAACAACCCAAAACAAGAATTTTCTGGCTTCGTTCTTATCTGAAATCTGTCTTCTGCGTTTCCTTCGGGAAGTCATTGTGATCCTCTTATTGAATCTTTCCAAAGTAAAAAAAACATTTAATCTCTCCAAAAGTTTCTATAGGGAAGATCTGACGGATGAACGGACAGGTAAGCTGACCCGCAGATTTCTCCCATTGCCACCTCATCAGCCAATTATCCAACCTTCAGTGATCGCTTACTTGCCACAGCTCCATAATATGCTACCACCATAAAACACAGTAAGGGCACGATATACGCGAAATTAATGCTGCTGTAAGCATCTGAGACGTATCCCATAAGTTGTGGCAGCAGAGCACCTCCTAAAATAGCCATGATTAGACCTGAACCACCGATCTTTGTATCATCGCCCAAACCCTCAACTCCGAGCCCATAAATAGTGGGAAACATAAGGGACATGCATGCGGAAATCCCTACGAGGGCATAAACACCCAGATGACCACCGGATGACATTACGATGAAGCAACAAATGATGGCAATGACTGACAAAATTGCCAATAGATTGCGCGGATTAATAAATTTCATTAGGTAAGTACAAATAAATCTGGAAATCAGAAAAAATATCAATGCCAGACGATAATACCATGCGGCATCGGCTTCATTTAAATTTAATTCCTGCATGACATACCGGATGGTAAAGGACCAAACACAAATCTGGGCGCCCACGTAAAAAAATTGTGCCACAACTCCCCAGACATAGTTCGGTTTTTTTATCAACCTTCGAAACGTACCTGCAAAATCCAATGATCCATCATCAGAAGCCTTGGGCATTTTAGTAAATGCAATAAGTAACCATATGATCAGCAAAACAATAGCGACCCCAACATAGGGTCCCATCACTGCACTTAATTCATCCGACTGAATCCGCTGAAGTTGATCTGCCGTCATATTTGCTCGTTCATCAGCCGAAGCCTGATTTAGTCTGGAGAGGATAAACTGTCTACTCAACTCCACTCCCAGAATGGAGCCTACCGGATTAAAAGACTGTGCGAGATTTAGTCGTTGAGTGCCCGTTTCCTCGGGACCCATTGCCACGATATAGGGATTGGCGGCAGTCTCCAGGAGGGACAGTCCTCCCGCTAATATAAAGAGGGCCGCTAAAAAATGACCATAGGCCATTGTCCTGCTGGCTGGAAGAAACAAGAGACATCCGGTAACAAACAATCCCAATCCTACCAAAATACCTGTCTTGTAGGAGAATTTCTTGGTGAGAATGGCAGCGGGAATAGCCAGACAAAAATAAGCCCCGTAAAAAACGAACTGAATCCACGATGTCTCCGCATCCGATTTACTCATGATTCTCTTGAAGGCTGCCAAAAGCGTATCCGTCATATTGTTGGCGATACCCCACATCAGAAAAAGACTGGTAACCAGTATAAAAGGCCAAATCGGTGTTTTATTTAAGGTCATTCGTTCCGTGCGTTTTATTTTTATTTGGTCAACTTGTTTTCAGATTTTCTTTTTTACCAGAGCGAGTTGTTGTGTCACATTTGTTTATCCTAAAAAAAAGAACAATAAATTTAGAACTGGGTCAATTCATCATGTAAGCGCACGATCCAGGTGAACATAGCCTCCGTCGACGATCATAAATTGACCAGTAGTATGAGCAGATTTGTCCGAAAGTAAGAATACAGCCATCGAGGCAATTTCTTCGCTGGTGGTCATCCTTTTCTCCAGAGGAATTTTTGCATTGATATTCTGTTCCTTCTCATAAGGATTATCAAAAGTGTCCAACCACTTTCTGTATAGTGGAGTCATGACCTCTGCAGGTAAAATGGCATTCACCCGGATCGAATACGGCAACAATTCAGCCGCCCATTCACGAGTCAGTGCGAGTTGGGCGCCCTTGGCAGCGGCATACCCGGACGTATTCCCCTGACCTGTCAGAGCCACTTTGGAACTGATATTTACCACGGCTCCCTTCGATTCCTTTAGATAAGGTAGCGCATAATGCACCAAATCATAATAATGATGAAGATTTACATTTATTGATTTTCTGAAAGCATCAGGCCCGTCCTCCAATCCTGCACCGTCATTAAATCCCGCATTGTTTACAAGGCCATTTATTCTTCCAAATCTCCCGACAGTTTCGTCAATCACTTTCTTGCATTGTGTCGCACTCTGTAAATCACCGATGACTGCAAGACTTTGATTTCCCTGATTTGTAAAATAGTCGACCAAATCATGAGTTTCCTTTTCCGACCTGGACGCAATGACTACCCTTCCGCCCTCACGAGCTATGGCGTGACTTATAGCCTCCCCTATACCTTTTGATCCACCTGTGACGATATAAACTTTATCTTTTAGATTTAAATCCATCTTATTTCGTTCACTTCAAATTATTTCTAAATATACTACCGATTATAGACTCGGAATATATGGCCTGTCTCCTTGGTTTGTAAGGCCTTTTCATAAATCCCTACCACTTCCTCCATGGGTACTGGAATATGTCCCGGGAAATAAGTCCCGTATCTATCTGCAGAATCCTCTACTAAACCGAGGGAAACTACGTTTAGACACACCCTCGGGGCCAATTCCATCGATGCAGCTTTAGCAAAACTGTGAATCGCACCATTTACCATAGCAGCACCAGCCGTCATAGGTACAGGGTGATCGGCAAGTATTCCGGTACTTAGTGTGATCGTGCCGCCATCGCTCAAGTAATTGTGCCCGATCCGCACCAGATTTACCTGCCCCATCATCTTGCTTTTTATTCCGATGTAGTAGTCTTCTTCAGATAAATCATCAAATTTGGCCCACTTTGCTTCCCCGGCAATATTAATGATGGCATCGACCTTACCCAGATCCCTAAAAAAACACTGAATGCTGTCCGTGGATGAAATATCGATATTTGGTACTCCACTTTTCCTGCCGGCAACTATGACTTCATGGTCCGGGGAAAGATGATTTGCTACTTTCCTTCCTATCGTACCTGCACCTCCGATGATTAAAACCCTCATATGATCCTCCTTTTACAATTACAATAATCCGAAACTTTTATAATTTCATATGATCAAATGAGTTAATAACCAAAAAGATTAAAGAATGGCAATTAGACTAGGAGACACTGCACCGGACTTCACCGTAGAGACAACGATGGGTACCATAAATTTTCATGAATGGCTCGGTGACAGTTGGGGACTGCTGTTTTCCCATCCCGCAGATTTTACACCCGTTTGTACAACTGAACTGGGTCGCACTGCTGCGCTGAAGGGGGAGTTTGAAAAAAGAAATGTAAAAGCACTGGCAGTCAGTGTAGACCCGTTGGACTCGCATCACGAATGGATAAAAGATATCGAAGAAACTCAAAATGTAACGATGAACTTTCCCATTGTGGCTGATGACGACCGCAAAGTTTCTGAGCTCTATGACATGATTCATCCGGGAGTGACCGAAAAAGTTACCGTTCGCACGGTATTTGTGATTGGGCCCGATAAAAAAGTCAAATTGACACTGACGTATCCCCCCTCAACAGGGCGGAATTTTATGGAAATATTGCGAGTTATCGACTCTTTACAACTCACTGCTTATGAGAGTGTGGCGACGCCGGCTGACTGGAAGGACGGGGAGGATGTGGTGATATCTCCATCGATATCTGACGAGGAGGCGAGCAAACGATTTCCGGGTTTTAGAACAGTGAAGCCTTACCTCAGGCTAACGGAGGATCCAAAATAGAGCGAAGCACTACTGCCAAACATTGAGAGATCTCGACTTTGTCCCGGTTTATTTTAAAAGTGCAACCTCGCATTTCAAAAAGAACCTGCTACATCATTTGCTCAGTCTCACTGGGTTGACACTGGCATTTACCGCTATTCTTATCGTGGTGTCTTATCTCTACCATGAGTCATCTTTTGAAGACTTTCATGTAAATAGAACTCAGATCTACCGCACATCATACGAGACCAGTCAGAGTGATTTTAATGTGCATTGGGCGCGTGTACCGGTTGACTACATCAATCAACTCCCTGCTGAAATTCCGGGTATTGAAAAACTGATCCGGTTCCAAAATCAAGAACAGCGATACTTGCGCAACGGTCAGGATCGCTACAAGGCCAAACATGCCTATATCACCGATGCCGATGTTTTTGAGGTTTTTACATATCCTCTTATTGCCGGTGATTCATCGGAGGCTTTGCGACAACCCAATTCCATCGTCTTGTCAAAGTCAGTTGCACTACAAATTTTTTCACAAACGGATGTGATTGGGCAAACTCTACACATTTCAGGTGACTGGACTGAGGTAGAAAAAGAGTATACCATAACGGGTATTATCGATGATGTTCCAAAAAACACACATCTTCCAACCGAAATACTTTTTTCATTTGCCAATGATCAAGAGCGATCAGGTTGGGCCTACGTTTATATCTTACTGAAGGAGAATGTCGACATAGACGAAATCAAATTGCAACTAGATACATTCATTGCTAAATACAACTCCGATCAAAATACCGAAGTAAAAATTCACCTCCAGTCCCTATCATCGATACACCTGCATTCCGATCTCGCGAGAGAAATCACAACGAATGGAAATTATCAATACTTAAAGATCTTTTTCCTGGTCGCACTATTTATTTGGATTATTGCCATTGTAAATTATTCCAATCTCTATTTTGCGCTTGCGTTGACCCGTACTAAGGAACTGGGTATGCGCAGAATATTGGGAGCAGATCGAAATCAATTGAGCTTTCAGTTGCTGTTAGAGGTTTTATTTTATTGTTTTATTGCAATACTTTTTAGTGTTGGGCTAACTGCCTTTAGCTTACCCTATTTCCATAATCTGGTCGGTTATTTTGACCTGGCCCCATGGCACATACTCTTCCCTTTATTACTTGTGGTGCTCATTCTTACTACCCTGATGGCTTCTCTCGTACCTTCCCTGTACATCAGATCATTGAGTTTGATCAAATCACTCAAGAAATCAATAACTTTTGCCGACAATTTCACAGGACGTCGATTGAGTACACGAAAAGTCCTGATGTTGTTGCAATTTACTGCAGCCGTGATTCTGATCTCGGCCACCGTTGGTACGCTTCTGCAATTCCGCTATCTCAGCAGCAAGCATCTGGGACTCAATGCAAATCAGACCTTAGCCATACCCAATGTGCCCGATGCTGTTGTTCGTGATTATCCTGTATTTAAAAAGATGATCAGCGATCTACCGGGAGTGGAAAAAGTATCTGCCTGTATGCAGGTGCCATCTTCCGAAATAAGAGATACCGGACCAGTATCAATAGAGGGCATTGACGATCCATCCAGTACCCAGTATATGGATATCCAGGTCATTGATCCCGAGTTCCCTAAAATGATGCAATTAAAGGTGCTGGCCGGTAATCTAAAGGAGATCGATCTTCCGCTAAATAGGGTACCTGAATTTAACGAGACATTGTCTCCCGGAGATTACCTGGCAAGAAAATCTCGTAAATATTTAATTAATGAGTCGGGTGCAAAAAAACTGGGTTGGCAGGATCCTGAAGAAGCAATCGGACAAAGAATTAATTTCACGATTGGTCCCTTTACACTCGATTATGGTCCCGTGGTTGCCGTAGTCGCAGATTATCACCAGGAATCGCTAAGGAACGAGGTTGAGCCCACTCTGATGGTGGTAGAGCCGCTTTGGTTACAAACCTTCCTGGTCAAACTCAGTGGGAATAATTTGCACAACACCATCGATCAAATCGAGAAAACATGGAATTCTCAATTTCCTTTTGCAATCGAATATCACTTTTTAGATGATCTTTTCAACCAATTGTACCACAGAGAACGGATCCAGGTAAAATTATTATCAATACTTTCGGCTCTAGCCATTTTTATTGCTTTTTTGGGACTTATTAGTCTACTTGCATTTACGCTAAAACGTCGTTACAAAGAAATGGCCATCCGGAGAGTTGTCGGAGCCAATGAATTTGCCATTGCAAATCTACTCGGTAAAGAATATCTCGGCATTTTAATTGTGAGCACAATCGCCGGTGTGACCCTCACCCATTATTGGATTAAGACCTGGTTGGATAATTTTAGTTACAAAGCCTCCATTAGTCCTCTTCTCTATCTGCTTCCTCTCATTGTCGTATTTCTTTTAGCCTACATCATCATATGGATACAAACCTTTTTTGCCACCAGAGCGAATCCCATTTCTGCTTTGAGGGATGAATAATTTCTTCCCATATAATTTGTTGATTTATTAATGAGAGGAGTGAGATCATCAATGGCCGGGAGCATATGGAAAGGTGAGATTCTGATAATACTCAAGCGGATATTGGGGTTGCGGTACACCTTGCGGAATTGGCTTATTAGAAAAAGTTTGAAAGTAAGAAATACAGGCGTCGCGCCACCAGGCAGCCTCTTTCTTTTGGATAGACAACAAATCCATGACATGCCTGAAACGCTCATGGTCTATTTCAGACCTTACACTTTGCCATTGATTGATAAGTTGTTGTACCTGAATATTACCTACCTGATATTTGAGGCAAAGGTGGTCCCAAAGTGTTTTTCCTGATTTTATGACTTTATTCCAGGGGATATGATGAAAAAACAAAAGATATCTCTCCGGACATTCCTCGATATCGTAAAAAATATCCCGCAATGGTTTCCGGTATTGACCTATGGCATTGCTTCCCGATCTTGTACGATCAAATCCTATTCCGGTACCGTCTGCTTTGTGATAGTATGTCGATTTCCAATCTGCCCTTGGCATCTTATCCACCCAGGGCCCCGGTCCATAATGATGACCAGCATCCATGATGTGATGAAGGCCCAGTGGTGTCATATAATTTACCGCAGCTTCATGAGATGACATCATCATCTCCATGATGGTTGCAACCGCTGCTTCCTCGTTGGTCCAGGTCATTCTAATCCATTCTTCTGCAATGTCCCGGGCAGTGAGTTCATGATTCCAGGCCAAGCGGCCGAATGCATACCAATTGGCCTGAGCAAAAGGATGACTTGTCCAGTTGATATCGTTGCCAATATTAGAAACCCCGGCGACTGCAGTAGATTTATTTTGAGAGATTGTACCGTCTGCTATTCGACCCACTGTAGAATTTTCTCCATCGGCATACGTATCAGCATCCAAGATTTCCTTAAAGTAAGTTCCTAAATAGACGAGATGAGTGCCCTGCCCCACATATTCCTGGGTAATTTGGAATTCAGGCGCAATGCCTGTTTTTTTCATAGCTCCGAAAAGTGGGTGGAAGGGCTCTCTTGGCTGAAAATCTATAGCTCCATTCTTTACCTGGAGGATCACATTTTTTTTAAACTTTCCATCCAGCGGAACAAATTCGTCGTAGGCCTGCATATGACGATCCTCAAATACCGCGTCGGAGTAGACAAACGTTCTCCATAAGACCAGACCGCCATATGGGGCAACTGCATCAGCAAGCATATTTGCTCCCGCCGCATGCGTTCGATTATAATCCAGGGGTCCCGGTTGCCCCTCTGAATTTGCCTTGACCAGAAAACCGCCAAAATCGGGTATTAGCTCATAGATTTTCTCTGCTTTATTTTGCCACCATTTCCGCACAGAACGATTGCGAGGGTCTGCCGTTTCGAAATCATCTAGTTCCATCGGTGCACTAAAACGCGCTGTCAAAAAAGTTTTTATCCCATATGGCCGAAATAAATCGGCGAGCGCCTTTACTTTTTTCAGGTAATCATCTCTCAAAACAATGGAATTTGTATTTACATTGGTCAGAACAATAGAGTTAATCCCGATCGATGCATTTGCCCGCGCATAATCGATATACCTCTGATCAATTACTTCGGGCAGCTGATGCCAATTCCAAATAGAAAATCCGGCATAACCGCGTTCTACAGTTCTGTCCAAGTTATCCCAATGATTTAAAAATCGAAATTTTATTTTCGGTACAGATTTAAAATTTAAATTGGAAATATCCTGATGAGATTGTAATAATCTCAGAAAATGAAAAGTGCCATAAAGAAGAGCAACATCGTGAAAAGCCGTGATCACCACAGACTCCCGACTCCCTATTCTCTTGGATACAATAGCAAATCCCTCGTCCGAAAGTCCCTCCACCTCATTGGGAGACAGAAGCTCGGCCAACTGGCTATTTGGATGGTAAACACCAAGTAACAACGATGCATTTTCGCGGTCTGTGAGATCTACTTTAGTGTCCAATAATCCCTCCAGACCCCTCTTTAATTCATCACGGACGATGTCAAGTGTCGCACTCTCACCTTCGACATAGCAGGATTTGATCGTATTGCGATACCGGACTAAAAGACTTTCATCCTCGATTACCCCATAACGTAGCCACAGGTCATATCCATTTTCAGCAACGGCCGAGACGAAAAGACAACAGGTCACTATCAGTGATGGCAACAAACGAATTCGTACGAATTTTTGACACCTCACTGCACCCTTCAGCATCATTCTCCTTTGCATATCTCTGTATACTCGCATCTCAATTTTCCCCTTTGGTCATGCCGGATAGTATTCTCGATTTATTTCCAATATTACAAAAAGACAGAAAAAACCAGCTTCGGCCAGTAATCTCTTATCCAACCGATTAACTATAAAAAAATCGATTTCAGACCCGCTGACTAAACCACCGGGTTCTCAAATCTGTTATTGAATGAAAAGTATCTCAACATGCAACTATTGCCCGATCTCGAAAAAAGATTCAATTACTATAAGTCCCTTGGCGAACGAGCATTTGAAGGGCTGGAGGTGAGTGATTTTCACTGGCAATACAATCCAGAATCCAATAGTATTGCGATAATCGTCAATCATTTATGGGGCAACATGCTTTCGAGGTTCACAAATTTCCTGACTGAGGATGGTGAAAAAGAATGGCGAAAAAGAGATATGGAGTTTGAAAATCTCAATGAGTCTGTCGACGATCTGATGAAAAAGTGGAATGATGGATGGCGCTGTGTCACGAGCTGTCTGGAAAGCCTCCGGGAAGATGATCTTGCAAAGACGGTATATATTCGTACAGAACCCCATTCGGCATTTGATGCCATAAACCGCCAACTTGCTCACTATGCAGCCCATGTAGGCCAGATTATCTATATAGCGAGAATGTTAAAAGGTCCGAAATGGAAATCATTGTCTATTCCAAGGGGACAGTCCGATGCCTTTAATAAAAAATATTTCGAGAAGTGAGCATTGATCCCGGTCACATACAGGGTGGGCTGAGATTAAGCCATAAAAGACTAGCTCTCGTGTGTCCTCCCGTAATTACCTCGACTCCTCATAAGCCTCCCGGATTAAACTTATCAATTCATCATCGACTTGAGAAATTTCGGTAATCCTCACCCTGTGACTACACATGGTGCCAAATGGTCCGGATGTCTCCAGACGTCCTTCATGGGGTTTATCATTATATTTCAATCCCAAATCTATTCGAGACTTTGTCGTGGGTTGGACTAAGCAAAATTGTCGTTTAGTACGAAAACTGACGCTCTTTTTTTTTGGTACTACATCGACATCATTGCCGAATTTTTCGATTTCATTGTGCAATTTTTCATAAATCGGGTGCAAATGCTCTCTGCCCTTGTATTGCTCACTGACTAAATCTGTATTTTCCGAGGTAAAAGCAGCTGATTTTTTTGCCATGTGGACAACCATATTGGCATAACCATGACCCATGCCATGCTCAGATTTAAGCATCTTGACAATCTCACCGTGCTTTTCCAGATTGCTCTTCTCGACCAGACCAATCCAATGTTCTAAAGTCTTTCCCGTTTTTGCCTCGAGGTTTTTAACCATTTTTTCTACAGCAGGATCCATGATATAATTTTTATCTTCTCTTGATATTTGACGATGCCAAAGTATTAAAATAGCAACTCTATTCTGAATCTAAAAGTACAAACTGAAAGTTTCGATCGACTGGCTAAATTTGGCATATTTTTACAGACCACCGTACCGATGCAAAATGCTCTGGAAAATTAACCTATTTATTGGGTCATTCTCGCTGTTTACTTCCTGTAGTCAGACGACCCAATTTGTTTATGAAGGTATAGTAGAGATTGTACATCCCTGCATCGAAGGTGGCAGTCCTTTCTTGTCACCCACGACGATCAGCTTTATTGTTCCTGGATCGAATACCTTTCAGACTCCCTTTCTGTATTGATGTGTTCTAAACTGGAAGCTGATACCTGGTCTGGCCCTATCAACAAGCGAAAAACCGGTCGTAGCATATATTTTACCATTGGGGTGAAAGGACAGTGCGGTAATGAAATCGGAGTACCAATATTCGCGAAAAGGATAAATCAATTTTACGCTATCTGTGATTTCACAGCTTTGCACATCAGTAAAATACAGGTATTGTGTTTCAATCGAATAAAAATAGAATTGCTGAGAGTTTCCCGGCGCTGTGATCGCAAACCCCAAGAGCAGATACTTTTTCTACATGGCATAATCCAATGAGGTATTTTACAAGATAAGAATCACTTACCGGACCACGGTAATTTTTTTCACGATCTGTCTTTCCCTGGATAAGAGCGCTACAAGATAAATACCTTCCGACAGCTGGTGGGGAATGTCTATTGATACCTGGTCTGCCGGCCATTTCTCCTGGAGCCATATTTTTCCGCGAATGTCCGAGATCCTGAAATACTCAAATTTATTCTCTCCTGAATCTTCCAACCTGATCTCCAATTTTTGTCCCCTTTTTACCGGGTTTGGGACCATTGTTATGTTATCGGTATAACTATTCTCCCTTACGCCAATAGTATATCGCCATATGGTGTCGCAAGGTATTACGGAGGGATGTCTATAAGTGATGTTGGGATCTTCATAGCAATTCAAAAACGGACATGCGTGATCGCAGTCAACGTGATCAAAATATGGTGTAAGATAATAGAGATTACCTATGGTTTCCAATATCGTTTCGTTCAGGTGAGGCCATTGAGCACCATTATCCAGTATTCTCATTTTCTGTCCCTTTCGTATAATGCCGTCGATCTCTGTAGTGAATGTTGAATCTATCACCACCAGACTTTTTGAATTCATCAAAAAAGAACTTCTCTCGGGATTGGCAATTAGGACAGAGTCACCGGGTTCTGCATCAAAATTGTATAGTATGTGAAATGAGTCCTGCACATAGTAATATACTTTATTGCCGTCCTGATGCACGTATATGTTGCCGAGGTCATCTTCATCCCCTTCATGGTCATGAAAAAGCGTTTGAGTCAGCATCTTACACGGAGTATTTTTTATGACCGTATCTTTTATGGACTGGATTCGGATAAATCTTATCTGATTGGAGCCAATCCCACCACCGTAAAGATAGTGCCAGGTAGCACCAATGGGAGCCCACTCAGGGACAGTGTCCTGCCCCTGAAGTGGCAACAATACAACTAGGTACACGCCTGCGAAGAGTAATCTAAAACGAATGTTGGTTATCATTTTTTGAAAGTTACATCTTTATGATTTTATGTTCGATGATTAACTCACCCGTTTTGATAAATCCCGGGCATAGCCCTAATTATTGAAACCTGTGTAATTAAAAAATCTACTGAAATATCATGTGGTTCAGCCGGGATATCGTCAAAGAGCTGAAAATCAAATGCGATACCTACTTTTACCGTCTTTAAATGATTTGCCAAAAAGTAGTCGTAGTATCCGGCTCCGTATCCCAATCTGGATCCTCCTACACGTGAAAATGCCAAACCGGGGACAAATATCAGATCGTACGCTCCGGAATACTCCTCGTCACTCGTCGATTCCAAAACCCCAAACTTATTTCGTTCCATTTTGCTAAAACTCCTTGTCACAATATTTTTCATCCGGGGAGGATCCATGACCTTGGGAGTGACAATGGTGTAGTTGTTTTCCATGTATTTCTTTAATGCCGGAAGAATGGCAACCTCTGACCCAAAAGGCACAAAACTGTGTATTACTTGTGCTCCAACAGCATCTATGAAATCCTCCAGTTGGTCACATACTGACAGGGAATACGCAGCGTGATCCACCTCGCTCAGTGCGTTCCTACGTTTGAGCATTTCGCTTCTCAGGCGGGCTTTCTGCCTTCTTTTGTCTTGCATAACAGTTTGTTTTCTATTTAAAATACGAAAAAAATAAAACGCCGGGATTCGCGATCATCGTCTATTTTTGCACTGTGGAGTGCATTAGTGTATTTGATATGCTTAAAATCGGTGTCGGTCCATCGAGTTCCCATACTATGGGACCATGGAGAGCCGCTCAGGATTTGATCGCACGACTGGAGGCGAGACCAATAAAAGAGATAGAGACACACCTTTTTGGCTCTTTGTCTAAGACCGGGATTGGACATGGTACAGATATCGCCATTATCCTCGGGCTATCCGGTTTTGATCCTGTGACTATTGAAACAGAAAATATCTCCTTTTATATTTCTCAAGTGGAGAGTAAAAACGAGATTATTACGGCCACCGGTAGAAATATATTCTTTGAGCGGCAAAAACACATTTTATTTAAAAAGAAGTTTTTAAAACAACATCCCAACGCCCTTCGATTTGTGGTCACTTTTACGGATGGATCAAAAGAAGTCTCTACCTATTATTCGATCGGCGGCGGATTTATTAAAAAAGACGGAGAAACCAAAGTCTCGGAAAAACACCGGAATTTTCCCCATCCGATCAGTACCGAGAAGGAACTCCTAAACTGGCTATCAGATCAAAATTGCTCTATCGCTCAATTGGTATGGAAAAATGAAAAAAGCATAAATACAGAAGCTGCCATAAAAAAACAGCTAAGCTCCATTTGGCAGGCGATGGAGCAAAGTATTTTCCGCGGCTGCCATAGAGAGGGAATTCTTCCGGGGGGGCTATCCATAAAGCGCCGGGCACCTGCAATCAATAAACAATTGCTGGGTTCAGCAAATTACGAGGTAATTGAAGAGTGGAAAAAGCTGATCGCTCAAAGTGATCACACATTTAATAACATCACCCGATGGATCAGCTGTTTTGCATTGGCCGTAAACGAAGAAAATGCATCCTTTGCAAGGGTCGTCACCGCACCAACTAATGGGGCAGCCGGGGTGATTCCAGCAGTCTTAATGTATTTTCTTTCCTTTTGCGAAAATAATGGTGAAGAAAGTATTTTTGAATTCTTGCTGACCGCTAGTGAAATCGGAAGCCTGTTTAAAAAAGGATCCACTATATCTGCCGCAATGGGTGGTTGCCAGGCGGAAATCGGTGTCTCCTCGGCAATGGCTGCAGCGGGACTCACCGCAGTCCGGGGTGGTGACCCGGGGCAGGTACTGATGGCTGCGGAAATTGCCATGGAACACCACCTGGGCCTTACGTGCGATCCCGTAAACGGGCTTGTACAAATACCTTGTATAGAACGTAACTCCATGGGTGCGATGAAGGCAATAACTGCCAGCCAACTCGCACTTTCTGGCAATTACAGTGAATCAAAAGTCCGGCTGGACCAGATTATTCAGACGATGTGGGAAACAGCCAAGGATATGCACAGAAAATACAAAGAAACCTCCGAAGGTGGTCTGGCAAAACAAATCAACGAAATGCTTCCCGAGTGCTAGGCTCTAATGTGACTATTTCCGGGGTAGCTCGATTACACCGATTTATCTCAGGGATGTCCATTCTCTCAATTTGTTCGACCAAATCGGATATAAAAGATTCAATTTTTCATCAACAAATTAATTTTCTCCCGACAACGACTTGGTATCTTTATTTAATACAAAAAGCCTTATGTAATTCTTCTACCCTACCCCAATAAATCGTTCCAGTAAGGGATCGGCTGAAAAATCCCTCCACTGTGTTTGAAGAAGTCCGCTCCTGTCTCGTAAAGCCCGTCTCTGCTCATCACCCACTTTTCTTTACCCATCGGATGATACTTCTCGATAAGTCCTTCCCAGTCTTTATAGTTTTGCCATCCATTGGTCTCTTGCATGCCCATATTCCAACCCGGAAAAGCCGGTAGACGGGCAGCGACAATTTTATTCCACTCTACCAGGATCGGATTGACGGTCAGATCTGCACAAAAGCAAGGAACGTTGCGCTCATAGGCAGCTTGTGCAATTTTTATGGTCATGCTCATAGTCTTGGCAATTGACTTGACAGCTATGGCATTATAACCTTGTTCGATCCGATTGATAGCCTCCTCCTCGGTATGGGCACTTTCGTCGGCTGCCACCCTTGGGCCCCGGGCTACAATCTGGCTAACATCCTCCTGATTGCGCTCGCCGAAAGGTTCTTCCAGGACAGCGATTTGATCGAGTGCGCCAATTTTTTCCGCGTAGTCTAAGAACTCGAGTAAATAATCATGTCGGTCGTAGCGACCATTGGCATCAAAATAGTACGGGATTTTGCCATTGGGTGAGTGCGGCGTTTCATAGTGACCGATTGCGTCGTGGATCGCTTTTAAAAAAGCTTTGTCTTTTTCGAGCATGACCTTCTGATTGCCAGGAGCCCCGATTTTGATTTTCATGATAAAAAATCCATCATCGGCCAGTTTTTTTATAACATCGATAGATGTACCGTATGTAAGGGCTGGTATACTCACCACATGAGAATTTCTTGCAGACAATCCCTGTTTATATTTAGTAGGTATCAACTGATCAAAATCAGTAAAACCATTTATTTTAGCATAAAGCAACCACGCAGCATTATCAACTGCCACCAGTGGATTTAACGCGAATGTCTTTCGCAAATCTTTTTGCCCCGTTATCCTTTTTCCATAATCCAATAGCTCCTCGAGAATCTCATCTAGCATCACCATCGGTGATAAAAATTGCTGTCCTTTGATCATTTGCAAGGCACGCTCCGTTATGGTGTACATCATAGCATTGCCGCCTGTTTCAGAAGTGACATCAGCTACCCTCGCATCGCACCACAACGGATTCTGCACCCCCAGGCCCACCGCAGTGTGACCTTCCGCACTGACCAACTTGGTTCCGATTTGCCACAGATCATTGGTAGCACTTCCCTTAAATCCAAAGGGTTGTTTCAGTACCTCCCGAACAAAAGTGGTATTGTAATTCGCAACGCGAAAGTATTTAGGTATCTCATTTTGCATACGATTTCCGGTTTTTGTGATACAAGCCCCCATAGACATGGCAGCCAGGGAAGAAGATGATTTTTTAACAAATTCCCGCCGGGTCCAGCACTTATTTCGATTCATTGATTTCCAGCTTGTTCCAGTTTGTATGATTGAGCAAAGTCGTTCGTAGTAGGCGTTTATGAACAGAAGTCCTTTCTGACTTCAAATAAATAAAACAAGTGAGACGAAAATTAGGAAAAGAAATTATAATCATGAAATGCTAGTGCTGCACTAGCTGTTCAACTATTTATCTTTACTATTCCCACTCCACACATTCATTATACCAGCGGATCTCCTCGCAAACTTCACCAATTCTTAGAAAAAGAGTGAGAAATCATACCGGTCGCTACAACCTCCTACCCTTGCTGCATTTCTGCCCTGGGGGAGTTTAAAGGGAGCTGACCGTACAACCCTCACTCAGGGAGTAAAGGTATAATTTATCTGGTTTAAGGTCTCATGGACGGGCCACAAAATGATGCCAGGGGTGACCATCTGGCATGGGGGCTTCCACCCGGATCTTCACCTTTTTCACAGGATGGGTAAACTCCAAAGACCGGCAGTGAAGGGCAATCGCATTGGGATCACCTTGTGAACCTCCGTATTTCACATCTCCCAGAATGGGTGCACCTAACTTTTGCATCGCTACCCTCAACTGATGTGACCGGCCGGTTACCGGTATCAACTGGACCAGAATCCATCCCTCTTTCCTTTCTAATAGCCGGAATAGAGTTACAGCTTCTTTACTCCCCTTTTTCCCTATAGGTACGATCTTGACCCTGTTGCTTTTGCGATCCTTCCACAATGTATGTTTGATTTCACCTTCTTCGCGGAATAGATGGCAATCACTTATTGCCCAATATTCTTTGCTGACCAATCGCTCTGCCAGCATCCCATTTATACGGGTCAGCGCCTTGCTGGTCCTTGCCATCATGAGGACTCCGGAAACCGGCCTGTCGAGACGATGACATAAACCGAGGAAGACCTCGCCCGGCTTGTCGTATTTGACCTTAATGTATTGTTTGCAATATTCAACAATCGGCTTGTCACCGGTTTTGTCTCCCTGTGACAAGTAGCCAGCCGGCTTATTGACCACCAGCAAATGGTTATCTTCGTAAAGAGGAACAACGGGATTTTCACTAAAATGTGACATATATGAAATTGTCTCTCGGTTTTTCACCTTGTCCAAATGACACCTTTATCTTTTACGCCCTTGTCCGCCAAAAGATTCCAAGCAAATTTACTTTTGATTTGGTGATCGAAGATGTAGAAAAACTCAATCAGCGGGCCTATGATTCTGCACTGGATTTTACAAAGATTAGTTTTAATGCCTTTCTGGACCTGACCAATCAATATATTCTGTTGAGTAGCGGAGCTGCTTTGGGGCGCAATTGTGGTCCGTTACTGATTTCACATCGTCCGGTGGATCTTGTGGATTTGACCAATGCCACAATTGCTATCCCTGGTGAAAAAACCACCGCAAACTTCCTCCTCGATTGTTACCTGCCTTTTCCGGTCACAAAGAAAATAGTCCCATTCGATCAAATTGAGGATCTTTTGGGCTCAAGGCAGGTCGATGCTGGTGTGATCATCCACGAAAATCGATTTACATACCGGGAAAAAGGTCTTGTGCTGATCAAAGATCTCGGCGTTTATTGGGAGGAATCTACTGCGAACCCCATCCCGCTGGGTGGTATCATAGGGCGCAGAGAGCTCCCGGCTGCTATTCTGACGCAGGTTGATGAGCTCATCAGACAAAGCGTACAATACGCATGGTCCCACAAAGAAGAAGTATTGCCCTTTGTCAGGCAATATGCTCAGGAAATGGAGGAATCAGTAATGATGAATCACATCAATCTCTATGTCAATGAGTTTTCACGGGATTTAGGTGTTTTAGGCCGGTCAGCTATTGACAAACTATTTGATAAGGCGCTTCAGCAAGAAAGGATAGAAAGCCTTCCGCTAGAAGACTACATCCTTTGACAAGGGGGAGAACCATAACAGTTGTCAACCCATCCCTGAGCTTTTTCCTCGCCCTTGATTATCAACCAAATAGGCTCTTTTTAGGTCTTTGAGAAATAATACTTTCAAGAGATCTTATCGGGTACTTTTAAGGGACTTTATGGGGTTGGAATCTATCTGATGAGCAGCTTCATCTTCAGCCTTCCTGGCTGTCCATATCGCCCTGATTTGACAGTTTTCACAACGTTTAGGGTCCGCCTTCTCGATCAGAATGCGTCGACATGAAAACCCTGTAAATACCTGTTTCCCTCTCATTACAGATTTCTATAACTCATTGATGCCTGAAAAATTTACACTTACATATTGTACATTTTTATAATTTGTATTATATTTGCCCCGGTGTAAGTTTTGGTTATTAAATAATCAATCGGTTTTTGCTCGTGAAAAGTCACGAGCTTTTTTTTTGCCTATCCTGCCGATTCGTTTCGATGTCGGGTCTCGCTTCACCTGATCTCACACTGTTCGATGAATGGGTTCTCCCCCCGGGCTGATTCCCTGAGATAGGAGATTGTTGAGTCGTAAGTCTTGATTCCTTCGATCGCACTACTCGCCCTAGCCCCTAAAGAAGAGGCCTCGTCCAGATGTAGGGAGCCTTTCATGAGTACTAAAACTCAGGATCCAAACAGGTCCCAAAAATTTCTGAGGCTGGCCTCAACCGCTGGACTATCTGGTAATCAGCAAGGTAGCTTAATTTTGCCGGGAAGGGCAAGTGCACTGCCACTAAACTTTTTAGTGGCAATTGTTTCATTTTACCCCTAATCTTACTAACTTGGGGTCAATGGAGCGATTGACTCACAACATCCATAATTTCATTTATCATTCCTTAAATATAGACTGCGTATGAATATTACATTCGAAGAGCTTCGTCGCGTGAAGCATAGTTTACCCACTGGAAGCATTAGCAGAATAGCGAGAGAATTATCTCTATCAGAACAGACAGTAAGAAACTACTTCGGCGCGGCCAAGTACGGCGAAGGTACTCCTGTAGATAGACATATTCAGCCTGGCCCAAATGGTGGAATCGTTCACCTGAAAGATACAACCATTTTAGACCTGGCGAGAAAAATCATCAGTGAGAGCAGGGACGCAATCACTGCCCAAACCAATTGAGAGTAATTGAAGGTCACTATTTTTTTAGTGGCCTTTTTTTTCGGTATCAATGAATCAACCCATGGAGGTTGATGTGCTTTAGGGTATGTTTTTTCTCACATGGATCTCCGTCAATGGGATAATCAATACCACTCCAATGGTAATGCCTATCCCCGTCAATAAAAATGCTGTCTGAGATTTCAAGAATAAAAAACAAGCGGCCTGGAAAACATTTAGTCCAATCGATATAAGAAGCAAAAGAGTGGAAGAAAAATCATTGGCCATTTTCCATGCCTGTTCACTCGACATTGACCTCTTGGTTCGATACCCGTAATAGTGATTTATTTTTCTTGGCGGGTAAGCTTTAAATATACCCGCAATCAATAAAAGCAGCGGACTCAAAAGTAAATACATGCTTACTACTCCAAAAGTTGACATAGGAATTACTTGATGTTGATATTTGGATAGTCTAAGATAATCACTAAATAGTTCTAGACGCTACGCTTCATAATGTTTTACCTCCAATCTGCTAACCCTTCAAAAAGAAGGTATCCCAGCAACCCGGTTGAGGATTAGGCGCCCTATCATTACAAAGATCCCTCAGGCAAAATGACTCTAACATTCGTGTGATAGATCTAATATTTGAAGAAATTGATCGATCTATGCTGAAATATATTCGACAGACTTCACAATGTATTCATATGCACTCTGGTTATTATTTCGTGAAGATTAACGAAAGACCTAGCCGATCCCGGCACTATTGCATTTCTCATTTCGGATCGATCCTTGATTAGTAGGTATTCTGTACATGACTCAATCAAAACAATTCGGCTCTGAACCCATCGGGAGATTGCTGCGCAAACAGGCTATCCCTGCTTCTATCGGTATCCTGATCATGTCCATATATGGAATCGTTGATACCATCTTTGTCGGCAGGTGGGTAGGTGCGATGGGGATTGGGGCTATTACCGTGGTCATGCCTATTACCTTCCTGATCGGAGCAATTGGAATGTCGATTGGAGTGGGAGGAGCTTCGATTATTTCACGCGCATTTGGAGAAGGTAATGAGGACCGGGCAAATTTGACTTTTGGAAATCAGGTGGTTATGACTCTGGGACTTGCGATAATTTCAACCGTTCTGGGTGCAATCATCATGGAGCCTTTACTCAAACTCTTTGGCGGAAAAGGAGAAATACTGCCATATGCCAGGGATTACTTCAAAATCACTTTGATAGGGATCCCCTTTCTGGCATGGGCCATGATGTCTAATAATATCATTCGGGCAGAAGGGTTCCCAAAATTAGCGATGTACACATTGATTGTACCGGCAGTCGCCAATCTGATCTTAGATCCGGTTTTGATCGTTGGTTTTGATATGGGCATTGAAGGTGCAGCTTGGGCTACAGCTCTCGGATATATGTCAAGTGGCTTCTATGCCCTTCACTATTTCATTTTTGGAAAATCGCACTTAAAAATAAAAAATGATCAGCTCAAACTGCGAAAAGACATCGTAGGCGAAATCTCTGCTATTGGTGCAGTCACATTGGCCCGGCAAGGTACGATCAGTGTTTTATATATCGTGTTAAATAATGCCTTATTTAGATACGGCGGAGAATTGAGTATTTCCACATGGGGAATTATTAACCGGGTGATGATGTTTGCCAATTTTCCCGTATTGGGAATTACCCAGGGCTTTGTGCCGATTGCTGGATATAATTACGGGGCAAAACTCTGGCCACGGGTTAAGCAGGTAATTAATAATGCTTTAAAATACGGCACAGTCATTTCTTTCAGCTTATTCTGTATCATTATGATTTTCGCCGTACCCTTTGTGAAGATTTTCACCCTGGACGAAGATTTAATTGCTCAGACACCTTATGCGTTGCGGATCGTATTTTTGGCCACTCCACTAATCGTCATCCAGCTTATCGGATCGGCTTACTTTCAGGCCATTGGGAAAGCCAAGCCGGCTCTTTTTTTGGCACTTACCAAACAAGGTATCTTTCTCATTCCTCTCATACTTACCCTGCCACTTTTGTTTGGGTTAAATGGAGTCTGGATTTCTTTTCCTATTGCAGACTTGTGTGCTGCAGCAATAAGTTTTTGGTACCTAAAAAAAGCGACATCACAAGAAAGAATGATCCCAGGCACAGCTGATACTGCTTGAGCTTGAGATCAATAAAACCTACTTCTTTCGGAGCTCAATACTTACCACTGTCACACCGGCGATCACAAGGAGTCCTCCCGCTATTTGACCCAGGTCCAATCGTTCATCGAGAAACCAGTAAGCCAAACTAATCGTAAAGACAGGCCCAATGCTGGCGAGGATTGCAGAACGTGTAGCTCCCAGGTAGGCAATCGAGTAATTGACCAGGTACGATGGCAACACAGTCGCTAGGATTGCCATTCCGGTTGCATACAGATACACAGGCAAAGGCCATGTGAAGATTCCCTCGACCGGCTGCAACAGAAGAAAATGGAAGATCACAAATAAACAGGCCAGGATCATCGATATGCTTGTAAATCGCAGAGTCCCAAAAATAGGGAGTAACCACTGACTCATCACGAGAGAAGCAGCAAAGGAAAGTGCACATGTAATGATCAGAAAGACTCCCCACCAGAATGAAGAATCTGTTGAGAAACTATTTATTCTGTCGCCAAATACAAAAACTAAACCCAGATATGAAATTACGATGGCACCCCATTGCAACGGACTAATCCGCTCCCTAAAGACGAAAAAACTGATTACGGCGATAAAAGTGGGATAAATAAATAAAACGAGACGTTCTATACTTGCATCGATATATTTCAGTCCTGAAAAGTCAAGTAAACTTGCCAGGTAATACCCTGAAAACGCCACAGCTATCAATCCAAGCCAACTCTTAAAGGATACAATTTTGCGTTGCTTAAACGCCTCCTTACGTCTCAAGCGATTCAGAATAAAAACATAAAATGGCAGTGCAAATACCATCCTAAGCAGAAGCAGAGACAAGGTATCGATATCATATTGATAGGCCAATTTGACAAAAATGACTTTGGTGGAGAAAAAAAGAGCTCCTACCAAAGCCAGCACCACACCCAATGCCTTTCCCCTTTCCATTTGGGCAGAAAAGTACAGACAGTTCGACTACTAATGGCACTAATTACAGGAGGACTTACGAAATCTAAATCTTTGGTAAGTCGAGTTTCTTCAGCCAAGGATTTTTTTCACTTTAGGAATTTTTGCTACTCTGTACTGGATATCAATAGATGGAGGGACACAAAAATATCCCTGCCTGGCTTATCTCCTGACAGACAGGGCCAAAAAAGCCATTTTTGATTTGGCAACGTTCTCGAGGGCGTTAGTTAACCCCTTCGCTTCGTTGATTTCTGAATTTATCAAAAATAAAATCATAGGTCAGAATTAGGAGAAATGAACGGTATTTTGAATTGAGTGGCCTTCTGACAAATTCAATATCGCTCGAATTGACATTTTCGAAATCAAAAACATTTTGAACTTCAAATTTTTTCCCAAATCCATAATCCAGGCCAATGGATATTTGCTTTCCATTGCTGTGAATCAGACTACCGGCTGATATGTGAAATACAGAAGGTATCGAATTTAAAACTTCAAAGGTCGTAATGGCTTCGGTCCTTCTTTGAGGATCAAAGTCACTTCTTCCACCGACCAGAATAGAAAGGTCGCTCCGTAAATCACAGGTAATGCCCACAGCGAAATTAGTGACCGAAGATGCGCTGTTTACCAGATTAAGCTCATGACTTACCTGGCTGCTGCTCAAGCCCAGATAGGGATCTGTGGAGATCTTTGCAATGGAATATTTGGCAATAGAATGGTAATACTCGGAAGACATTGAAAATCGCCAATGGCCGACTTTATAGTCGAGGCCGATACCCAGTGCCAGTGGATGCGATTTAAAATGTATCGGTATGCCTTCCAGATGATTGGATAATGTGAGTACGGAGTCCTTACTCACTTTGGCAAAAATATCATAATTGTAGGCCCCCTTCTTTGACAGGTAACCGTATGAAGGCGTTGTGGCCGTAAGACCGAGAATCAGATCGCGGTTTGACGCTTGCCATGTCAACCCGATTTTAGTGATAAAACCCACCGAAGAACTGATCTTGTATTGTTCACTAAATCTATAAGATCGATACAAATTATTCGGGTTTGATTTAGTCACAAAATTGCGGTGTAGAGTCAAAGCAGTGGACTCCCGTCGAACAATTATGAATTGAGAGCCTCCCAGGGAGAAATTGTTATTTATCTCATAAGATGCACCGAAACCAAACCACCGTTCGGCCAATTGTTTTGTAAAGTCGATTTTTCCAACATTTAAAATATCTGGATTATCTGGATTGTTAGTCACCTCACGGTCCTTATAATCAATATTGGACTGAAATCTTGTGAAAGATGCCAGAGCAGATTTGACTTTTCTGTTTTTGGTTAGGGGAAAACTTACGGCTGCAAAACCCGGTGCCAGTCCAAACGAATTGTCTGAAAAATCACTGTCTTCCTGCAAAAAGTTACTGACCTTGTTTTCCGAAAACACCGGAGCTAAAAATGACAGTGATACACCGAAATCACTTCCTTTTCCCAAGGAAGCGGGATTGTAAAAAATCGCATTTTCATCCTGACTTGAAGCAATCACTGCACCGTTTAATAATAGGCCCTTTCCGCCGAACTGACTTGTCCAATAATGAGAGTCCAGCTGTGCAGCGACCAGGAAAGGAAAGAACAGTATTGTAAGAGTGCAGATTCTAGGCATTTACAAAATATTCAATATTTACTCTCTTATTGCTACACCAAATAGCATTTTATAAACTACAGGTATAAAAAGCAGCGTAATAACAGTAGCAAAAAGTAAACCGATCATAATAGAAACCGCCATAGGTTCCCACATTTCCCCCCCTCCCAAGTACAGCGGAATAAGTCCCAGGGTGGTAGTAAAAGTGGTAAGAAGTATGGGACGAAAACGTTGCTGGGCAGCTGAAATAATTGCCTCGTACGGGGGTTTGCCCAACTCATCTTGTTCGATCTTAATTCTGTCTATTAAAACGATCGCATTGTTGATCACAATACCTGCCAATGAAATGATCCCCAAAAAAGCCATAAATCCGAAGTACGATCGAAATAGAAATAATCCAAGGATGACTCCGATTATTCCCAGGGGAATTGTACACAAAACCATGAAAGTCTTCCTAAAGGAATTAAATTGCAATACCAATAATAATAGAATAATAAAGCCAGCCAAAGGCAATTTCTCCATTACTGCTCCCATTGACTCGCTGCTTTGCTCCGATTCACCACCTAAAGTATATGAGAATCCCTGAGGCCATCCCTCTGACTCTTGCTCCAGCCATGGCACTAGATCACCTGTAATATCTGATGCCGTAAACCCCTGTGCAGCATCACAGCTCGTCGTCATTGTTCTGAAAAGGTCTTTCCTAAGTATTTTAGGGTATTGCCAGTCGGGCTCGATGTTGGCTACCTGGATAAGAGGCACGCTTTGACCGGATCCCTGAGCGATAATATTTACACCATCCAGCTGATGCACATCCAGCTCTTGACTCTCTTTGTTGCGCATCACAATTGGAATATTATCATCTCCATCTCTAAATGATCCAGCACTCGATCCATCCAAGGTGGTTTGCAATGACAGGGCAATGTCCTGATTAGTTAATCCAGCTCGATTTCCCTTATTGGGATCTATATCTACTCTTAGTTTCTTGATTTTTACACCCCAATTATCCTTTATGTTTTTTGTGCCAATTATTTCATTCATTTTCTTTTTTATCCTGGCCCCTATCGCGTACAATTCTACCGGCGAGTCTCCCGCTACGCGCACAGCCACATCAGATCCTCCTCCACCTCCACCAGCGAGGGGGCCGATCTCAAACTTGGCATTTGGAAATTTTTCAAAACAAAAATCATCCAACCGCTTGACTACAAAACCATTATCCTCAAATGACGTGGTATTGATCAGCATATGCGCATAGCCAGAATTAGCCTCACCCGGTTGATATCCCTGATCATACGACGAAGGACCCTCCCCAACGAAGGATGACCAGCTCTCTACACCCTGACTTCTGCTTTCGCCAATGAGAAGCTCATCTTTGATAAACGACTCTATCCTCCTTACTACATCGTCTGTTATCTCAATTTTGGTCCCTAATGGAAGATTCATGTCAAGCGTAATCAAATTGCGATCACTGTCCGGGAAAAAGATGAAAGGCAGTTTTCCAAATAAAAACAACGAACCAATGAAGATTAAGACGATCGTGGCTATACTCGTCCACGGCCTTGACAATGAAGTAGTTAACAGACCCCTGTACCATCGATTTAATCGATCAAAGAATCCATTACTGTCCTCTGTTGAACTTGTCTTCGATACGCGAATAAATTGTTTTCCCAGGAACGGAACCATAGTCATCGCCAATATCCACGACGACAGAAGTGCCAACGTGATGACGACAAATAACGGACCCATGATTTCTCCCATTGTATTTTCAGCCAGGAAAAAAGCCAGGAACGCTGCTGATGTTGTAAGGGAAGATACCAGAAGGGGTGTGCTCAATTCTCCACAAGACTCTACGGCTGCATTATGACGAGACATTCCTTGCTCCATCTTGACCATCATTGATTCTGATACAACAATCGCATTATCTACCAAAAGTCCAAGTGCCATAATTAATGACGCAAGCGAGACCTGATTTAAACCGATCCCAAATGTGTACATCAGCCAGAGAGTCATGACCATAGCCATCGGAATCAGGCTTGCTACGACCAGTCCGGTTCGCAACCCGAGAAACAGCAACATGACAATCAATACAATGCCAATAGATTGCATCACATTTCCGGTAAAATCGGAGACCTTCTCATCCACATAGTGGTCTTGCGCAGCCATTCTTTGCAATTTCATTCCTATGGGAAGGATCCCGTTGTAGTACTCCAATTTCTGATCGAGCAGTTCTCCCAATCTGATAATGTTTGCACCATCTTTTAATGCAGTGGCAATGGCAATTCCCTCACTTCCATTTATTCTCACAAGATTTTGTGGTGGTGACTTATACGCTCTCGTGATTTGTGCTATAGACCCCAGTTCCAGTTTACTTCCGTTTGGCAGTGTAAGGATGGTCTTTTTTAAATCCTCAACCGATTCAAAATTACCACTTGGTTCAAGTGCGATACGTTCATCACCCAAGC
This sequence comes from Saprospiraceae bacterium, assembly GCA_965222645.1. GTDB lineage: Bacteria > Bacteroidota > Bacteroidia > Chitinophagales > Saprospiraceae > JABDMH01. The sequence goes on from OZ244968.1 coordinate 1,421,329, forward strand.
CGATTTGCCCTCCGGAGAAAACGATATTGGTAGTGGCAATAAAGTTCTGAAGCATACCTGATGATAATCCCATTTCAGCCAGCCGTGCATTATCAAACTCAATGTATATCTGCTCTTCCAAAATTCCCTTAAGCTGGACTTCAGAAGCATCATCCATTTTCACAATATCGTCTCTGATATTTTCTGCATAGTTCTTGAGTTCTGCATTGGTAAAACCTTCACCAGTCAGACCAAGCATGATGCCGTAGACCGTGCCAAATCCATCATCATTAATATTTGGTGCTCTGCTACCATCTGGTAAATCTCTTTCGATCGCCTGTATTTTCCTTCGTAGTCTATCCCATACCGGCTGCAGATCCCCTTCAGCGATATCGGGTTTTAGGACCACAGTGACAATGGACAGTCCTGTCCGACTTTCGCTGGTCACCTGATCGAGTTCAGGCAGTTCCTGTACCACCTCTTCTATTTTCTTTGTGATCAGCAGCTCGACTCTTTCGGGTGAAGCTCCTGGAAATTGAGTCACCACAGTACAGATCCTAATGGTATACGGTGGCATGCTATCCCGCGCGAGCTCTCGAAATGAGGTAATCCCTAAGACGAGAATAACACTGAGGATCATCAGGGTAACTCTACTGTTTTCAAGCGCAAACTTCGTCAGGTTCATTGTTCAAAGATTTTTATGGTGACCCCACATTGCTGTGATTAAAGCATCTGTTCAGTTTGTCACTCCAGTAATTTTACTTGCATTTCATCCAGAAGCATATCAAGTCCAGCCACGGCAACGAGATCACCGGCAGTAAGGCCTGACTTTACTTCAAAACCAGCCGGAGACAAATCACCTATCTCCACTGAAGTTCTTTTTGCGCGATAGAATTCACCCTGGTTTATGAGCGTATAAACAAAATGGCCATCCCCATCCTCACCCACTGCGGCTACGGGTGCGATCAGACTTTCACCCATTTCTGAATCATTTGCAAACGTAAAGTGCACATCGGCAGGCATACCAGGCCGGATCTCAACGGTTGGTTTTGTAATCCGGATAGTCACTGGATAAGTTGATCCCCCGAGCGAGCTAAATCCAACTTCGTAAACATATCCATCGAAAGTCTTATTGGAAATTGAGGAGAACTGGACCTTTACCTCTTGATCTCTCGACACCTTGCTAATATAGATTTCGGGCATACCCACAGAAATTTCAGGATCACCAAGTGCACTGATTGTTGCGATGGGAGCTCCTGCCCCTACAATTTCGTTTTCTTCTACCTGAAGACTGGTGATTATGCCCTCATATGGTGCAGTGAGAGTGGAGTATTGCACTTGATTCTGTGCAGCCTCTACTTGCTTCGCAGATGCATTGGCTTGAGCCACAGCAGCGTCATATGCAGCCTGTGCAGATTGGAGAGCACTCTTAGCTTGTTCAAATTCACTAATTGACACACTATTGTTTTCATATAGTTTTTCGATTCTCTCGTAGGTTGACGAGCTGTTTGTAAGCTGAGATCTTGCACTTTGTATTTGCGCATCTACACTTTTTTTATTAGCAACAGACTGCTGCAACTGGACAGAGTAATCGGTTTGGTCGATACGGGCTATGAGCTGCCCGCGTCGTATTTGATCACCGACTTTGACACCAATGTGGGAAATAGTACCGGCCACCTTAAAGCTGAGTTTTGTCTCTTTACTTGACTGAGCAATTCCTGAAAATGTCTCCGTAGAAGCATCCTTGCTTGTGACAACTTTGCTGAATTTTACCGGTCGTAATAATTTCTCACTTTCTAGTTTTTCTTTTCCTGTGCAAGAGGAAATCACAAATAAAACCAATGTCAAAAAACCAACTTGAGGGTGGCTGATATTTTTCATCTATTTAGTATTTAAATATTCCTGTGCCATCTGGTAGAAATCATCTCGCTCAGAATCGTTGGCTAAAAATCCAAAAGACCCGAAAGAACGTTCCAGATTCAAATAATCGAGAATAAAGGAAAAGACAGCATTATTGGAATTGAGCTCAGTGATCAAACTATTATTTTGAGCATCAATTAATGTTGTAATATTGACTGTGCCCTGCGAGTAAGCGTCCTGCACGATCGAATAGTTTTTCTGCGAGGCTACTGCTGCGGTTCGGGCGAGTTCCATTTTGGAGTAGGAGGCACCTACAGTTTCGATATTGGAGCGGACGAGCAACTCTAATTGATTTGCAGTATTCTGCCTAATGTCTTCGTATTGAAGGAGACTTAATTTTGATTGCTCGATTAATTTCCTTCTATAATTACCCTGAAAGATGGGATATGCCACCCCAATTGTGAGATCCCATGTAGTTGCGTTGTCCAGCTCGGGGAGTCCTTCCGGCATATTTATTTTTTTCAATACTCTATTTGCAGATCCATTTAGCCCTATTGTGGGTAGATAAAGGGCCCTCTCGCGAGACAATTGCAGCCGTTGCTCTGCACGGACACCCAAATCGACCAGCGATAATTCGGGAAGATTATTCATAGCGTAATCAACCAAAAAATTGGCAAATTTTTCCAGTGTACCGTAGTCATTTACCAGTTGTAATCGCTTGTCAATAAAGAGCAGTACCGCTTCATCTAGAGTAGTTTCTTTGATATCCATCGGATCATCAATAGGCCGATTGAGCAATTGATTGAGACGCATCCTGGTTTGACGCAGTGTGGCATAGGCATTATTTAATTCTATATTTGCAGATGCCAGTTCTGCCTCCCATCGATTTACATCACTGACGTTGCCATAGCCGATCGCATCCTTTGCCTTCGATATCGTATAATTCTCCTTATTCCGATCAACATTTTGAATCTGGATATTGAGATTACTTTTGGCAAATAATATGTTCATATAGGCGGTGGCCACATCAATAATTACGTCGAGCTGCGTCTGGAGAAGCTGTGCATTCTCACTTTCTCTCAATATTTTCTTTATGGCCATATTTGCCAAAATAGGCTCTGCAAAGACAGTTTGTGAAACGGCACCTCCCGCAAGCCAGTTCGCCCGTCCAAAACTTCCCTGTCGAGACAAAGTGGTCATTTCGTCATTTACGAGAATTGAGGAATTAACATCCACTTTCGGCAGTAAATCGGATCTCGCAATATCAATTTCAGTATCAGCAATCGAGATGTCTGCTTGCTTAATTCTGATATCCAGATTCGTCTGAAGTGCATCTGCAACAACCTCCCTAAAACTCAGTGGCTCTGCCTGCACATTCTCAAGACGATAGAGTTTGGCACCTGCCATTACATCAAAATCCGGAAAGATCTCGATGCGACGAGCGGTCTCCATATTGATAATTTTATTCGAGGAAAAGGTCTCCATTTCCACTGGTATATCTTCCACAGGTTGACCCTCCAGAATCTTCATCACATCAATAGCGATGCGTCTTGGTAACTTTAAAAGATTATCACCGGTTTCGTGGGTTACCAAAGCTCCTGCCATAATATATTGCTCTCCAAACAATGCCGCAGAGGGAACTTTTTTTTCATTAATAACCTCCAACACATTGTCAATCGCATGCGGATCCTGCCCCAGATAAGGAAGTAAATAAACTGCCGTCTTCTCCTCCCTCATCTGGTCTAAAGTCGTCCCAATATCATCAGAATAAAAACTAAAACTGAGAGAAATCTTCTCCTCTATCAAACCAGGTATGTATTCAGTCAAGAAATCTCTATTTCCAGCTGATCCCGGATCCATAACAACAAGCAAATGATTAAAAGGATAAATCTGCCAGAGTAGCCTTAAATCTCGCTCAAGGCTGAAGGGAGATTCTATATATGTAAAATTCTGAGTTCCCGAAGTGCCATCCGATCTCTTGGTCAACTCCTGCATCTTGGAGTCTAAAACGATGGTACCAATCGTCGGCTTCGGATAATTATTCAGGTCAAAAACATAATTAGAAGTCACTGTACCCATAGCAATAATAATGTCGCTTTCATCATAGACCTTGTTAAAGAATTCGGTCAACTCTTCTCCATCATTGGGATACACTTCCAAATAGAAAATATCATAACTATGCTCAAGGAGAGTGTTGACTTCTTCTTTGATATTGTGCAGATACTGTTTCTCTATTTCTCCATCAGGAGCTTCGTCTTGCACAAGGGCTATTTTCACCGCAGGCTGAGCTAGTATGGGAGAAAAGACTATCAGTAAAATCAGTAAAACGAGTCCACTCCTGCACCATCTATCCTCAACTATTCCCAGACCTTTACCCATTTTCGTCAATTAAATATTTATGAAATATACAACATCCTAACAATTACAAAACTCACAAATGAGGCACCAAATCCGAAAAGAAAAATTGTCAATGAAAGTCGGATATGCCAATACTTACGATACAGTCCCACTCCCTGATAATAAAAATCGCGGACCATCGACCCATACAGATAGTTTTTATCGCTTAGCATCTGCAAAAAGCCCCACTCAAAATCCCTAAAATGCATATTGTGAAAGTTTCCGAAATAAAGTAGATTTCCCTCCTTATTCCTGATTTCCTCTTCAGTAAAATCTCCCTGAGTCTTTAATGGACGAATTGCCAAGACTGCAAAGATTATCGATGAAATACATGTTAAACTGAGTAAAAGGACCGGAATAAGCCGGTAACCAGTTCCATCTTCATTTCCAATAATCCCACTCATCACGAGAGATAAAATAATGGAATTTACAGTGATCATTATACTGGCTTTGCGATCTACCATTTCGTTTAGGGTATAGTGATTCTTGATTGTCGTACGGAATAAGGTCTGGATTCCCCGCTCATCTCTGTTTTTAGCCTTGTCAATGTCTTTTTTGAGCTTCTTCAGCTCAGACTCCGAAATATTTAATTCTTTTTTGAGTAGTAATGTCCTCCTATTTTCAAGATCCTTTCTTTCCTTTTTTAATTTCTTACCCAGTTTTGCAAGCTGGGGATCGATGTGCTCCTTTCCATAGCTTGTGTAGGTCACCATATCAGAAATGAAGCTAATCAGGTTGTCATACCAGTTGCTTTGCGGCATATCAAAGTCCCGGAGCATCATTTCTTCGTACAGCATTTTTAGATAGTCCCTACCCTTTGGTGATGCAAATTCCATCGCGATAGCATCTCGACTTACCTTAGATTCGATCCGCGTGACCTGATTGGTGATGATTGTCTCCCTGCAAACCTCCCTGACAGCATTTTTAATATCGACGGAAAGATCATACTGATCAGATATTTTATCGGACAGGGAAAGAATCTTGGACTCAATCTTATCAAAATCCAATCCTTTGATTTTATTTGTTGCCTGGTGTACGGCATATATGTAAAATGCGAGATCAACGAGATGACCCTCCTCCTCAGCAAGGCCTTCAGCTTTAGAAATAGTATGTAAGTATTTCTCAACCCTGTGAAACCAGCCAATAGTGTGATAAACGCATCGTTCCTCATTATCATGAAGTGACTCAATGGCTTGAGCTCTCACCTGCAAAAGTTTTTCAGAAATATCCGCCATCTCCCTCTTTTTTCATTGTTAGACTTTAAAAATTGCAATGGACTAATATCCAGATAATCAACTTAATCTCTGCGAGTGCAAAATATACTTCTCCACAACCACAGCCGTGATCACGACAATATAGAATTGACCTACCAAACCAGTGAGGATAGCAGCTTTCTGAGCTATAGGAGTAGCAGGAATTATCTCTCCATATCCGATTGTGAGTAAGGTAATAAAACTATAATATAACAGCGAATCCATTTTCCCGCTTAACCCCTCACCTGTCAACAAAAGACCCTTAAAAGAACCGGGATTCACCATCTCGATGGTCATGAAAGTAAAAAAGGACATCAAACCAAGGCAAATGTAGCCACACATTAAACCGATAATGACATTTCTACTCACGAATGTGGCATTCCATACCTGCCTAATAATATTAACTGTCACAAATAGATAGAAAACAAAGTAAATCATCATCCTCGTCAGCTCATTTGAAATAGAATCATGACGAAGAAAAAATGAAAAACCAAAGCAAACGGAAGCTGCCGCAAAGAGCATTATAAAAAACCAAAACAATTTTTCATTTTTAGAAATTAGCAATATGCCGGCGAGTATATTCAGCAGAAGTAAGAGTGGATGAATTACCGTACTCATCAGTTGCTCCGGAATAACCAAGGAACCAAAAAGCAACAACAATAAGGTGGTGATGAAAATTTCAAATCGATATCTAAAAAGTCCCCATTGTTCACTTTGTCGACCGAAATATTTATTCCACATTTATGGATTTACCGAATAAATTGTTTACTAAAAATTATAACCAAACCTGAGACTAAACAGATCCTCTTCCTTTGTCCAGCTGAAATACGGCTGCAGGACACTGACACCTAAGATGTCAAACCAAAGGCCTACGCTAAAGCTCTGGTGCCACTGATCGGAATCTTCGTTGTTGAGCCATACCCTTCCTATATCATATCCCGCCAAAACACCGACATCAAATGGTAAAATATCATTATTAGAACTGGTCAACTTTATCCTGAGATCGACATTCTCGAAAAACGCGGACTGGCCCCTAAATCGATTGTGCCGATATCCTCGCAAGTTTTGAAAATTTCCCAAACTGGGCATTTGATAAAACTGGGTCACACCATCCACCCTCTCAAAGCCAATGCTGTTTGCCAGCACCAGCTCAGGTCTGTTTGCGATCCGTAAATAAGACTGAGAATTTGCCTTGAAACTCCAAAAGGATTTATCATCATCTGATGTCTGCGAAAAGTAGCCGGCACCTAAATGCAACTTAAATCCATAAGTAGGTTTGGTGACGCGATCCAAAACCTCTATGACATTACTAATTTTACCCCCGATAAATGTCATGGCCTCAAAATCTTCCGCACCAAACCCGAGGGTTGGGTCATCGGCTACACGGCCCTCCTGATTTATAATTTTATTCCTCTCATAAAAGGGCCCAAAATCAATTCTAAATTGTTTGTTTTTACTCGTGAGGCTAACCATTGGTGCAATGTGAATCGACCTGCGCCTTACCCAATTAAATTCCCTTTCTCTAAGTGGGTTCACCGACTCATTGCCAAAGCCGAAGAAATTATCATAAACCGGATAGTAAAATTTGGCGACTGGTCTAAAATCAAGGGTGCCGAAAAGATCTGTAAATACCGCATCATAGTCTACTCTAAAGGCTTCATTGCTCCACGGACCGACCAGCAATCGAATATTTCGCAATGATTTATACGGATTTTTCCGCCAACCGTGTTTGGTAATCGAGGAAGATAAACCCAACCAGAAACCATCATCCTTGGTGTAACCAAATGTGGGAAGAGTAAGTGAAGTATTATACCTAAAAGAATTCCTGACATACTCGTTATTTTCGATTTCATCAGAAAGGATCGTACGGATGTTAGATCCACTCACCTCCACTCCCGTAGGATCATCATAAACTATGATTCGATGTCCTGTTTCATTGGTTACCCGGTCTTTATCTTCGCCTCCAATAATCCGGATCTGTATCGAAGACTTACCAGCACCTTTTACTAAAAACTCGTCTTTACCTCTCAATCCGTATAATCGAATCTCCCTGGTTTCATCCGGGTAGAAATTTCTCGAATATTTTAACAAATCCCCTCGTTCATCTCGTTCCACAAAATACTCGACATTCACATGATCATCTCCGAAAGTAATTACAAATCTATTCTTGTCATCAGTAGCTGAAACTTCTACTTCCTTCGAGATATACTCGTACAGTTTTCTTCCTGTCTCAAGCAGCGATTTATTGCGTGAAGAAAGCATGGAGGCAATTTCCCTACTATCCTGATCAGGTATCTCATCAGGCATCTGCTCGAAAGCAGACTCAAAAATATCCCTGTCAAACGACGACTGCAGTTCTTCAATTACTTCTTGCCAATCACTCCACTCCAATTCATTCATAAAATAACGGTCAAAATACCTGGCGTTAAATGCCAGATGCCGGACATCCTTAATTCGATGCTTCATCCCTTTAAACTTCTTCATTACCGATGCTGCCACCAGGGAGGGAATGACTCCGCGGAATTTATAAAACACCTGATCCCGGTCTCTCGGAATAGGGCGATAAACAATACTATCCTTATTAATTTTGAAAGATGCCCACCTCCATTGATCATCGTGTCGATCCCAATCATGAATCAACATGTCAAACATCCTCGATTTACATACCCATCTCTGATCGACATAATGTCTCTTTTTTGTCCTCAAGATCTCAAGCAGATCAGTATAGCCTATAATATCCTCAGAATTCCCAAACTGTGATGCATCACGCCAGTCACCACTGGGTCTTTGCTCCAACAAATAGAATTCCTCCGGAAACAAGGTATTGTAGTTTTGCAGTGCATCCTGGTGCTTGAGATAAACCAAACGAGGTGAAGTGTAGTAAATACCGGCGGCTTGCGACAATGTAGGAACAGCCAGTGCACCATAAGGATGGCTTGCACTGTTTTGATCCTTCATCACATTCAAAATCTTGAGATTGGAAAATTGCGGTGGCACCAATTTCGTATAGTCTTTGTTTACCGATCTGAGTATATATTGCTTTTCATCTTTGGCTTCGAGCCGCAAAGAGTTAGAAGCCATACCTCCACCCTTTTTGATCGGTGTCAGCCCACCCATTGTTTTTCGCAAATCAATGATGGGTAATTTCACTTTCGCCGCCCAGATCTGGCGGTACTGGTCCCCCAGTAACAATGTCTTCAATTTTCCGGCTTGGAAGTTACCATTAGCGGATGCAATCGTGTCCTTTTCCTCCACGACGGGATACTTTATTTTGTCATCTATCGTCCCCTCCCGTGCCGCTCTGAGCATCGTTCTGAACTCCAATCTCGCCTTTTCTCCAAATCCATCCACCGTGTAAAATTCCAACCATGTCTCTCGATCTTCGTAAAACAGAATTCTTCCGAACCCTCTGGCTTCTCTGGCAAAAGCAAGTGCCCCGCCTCCCATCGTATAGCCTGTTCTGGAGCCAGAACCACTGACAATATATTTGATGTCATTATCATCGTAGTATTGGAGCGAATGCTCATGTCCCGATGCAAAGATCACATTGACCCCCAGCCTGCGAGCGATTCGATCAAGACCTTGCATGAGCTCCTTGTTGCGGGCATGGGGGATATCTTGTACAGATCCGGTTATCTGCCGGTGCATGGGATAGATTGATCCCAGGATCGGCAATGGAATCCACAATTTACTGTTGAGGTCCGTCAGTGGAAAAAGGTGCTGCTTTAAGGAGAATTTTCCCCCATGTGATCCATTAGACAAAATGGGGTGATGCATGAGTACGACGATTTCGTCATTTTTATACTCCGTAAAAATCTCTTCGATCGACTTTAACAAATCAACTTTGGATTTGATTTCGCAGCCGTGATTTATGTCGGTTTCGCGATCCCAATCCTGTAACCACCATTGCGTATCCAAAAAAACAAAAACAAGATCCTTCCCCATCTTGATGACTTTGGGATCGGCACATCCCTTACTGGGATACATACGTACCTTGGGATCTGAATCGCGGTCAAAATAATCCTCGATATATTGTTCTTGCCTCCTGATATATTTTAGGCCACCTTGCTTTCCCTTTTTCCAATCGTGATTACCCGGGATGAATACCGTTTCACCCTGCACACTGCGGGCTAACTCAAGCTGACAATCCAAAATGCTTTCTCCAAAAGCTCTTGAATCATGACTTCTCGGCACCAATCCATGGGGATACAGATTGTCACCCAGATAGACAAGCGTTTCATCAATATCCATTTCAATCAGCTGCTCCTTCACCGCCTCAAGAACATAGTTTTTTTCGGCTACCTCATCGTCGAGATCCCCAGCATCACCTACCAAATAGAGACAGTGCTGTAATAATTTGTCGTCGGTCTTGATTGTATTCATCCAATCGAGTGCGTCATCCCCGTAGTAAGGTTTGTGTAAGGTCCCACATGACGAAAGCAAAAGGATGGACAGAAGAATTGGTATCCGTGAAATCATAGGCGAAAGGTACAGTAGAATTTATATCATGCAATTGTATTCAGACCAGAGTTAAGGTATAAATCATTTATCGCAATGGCAATCAATCGGTTAATAATCTCCCTCCGATCTGGATTAAAACCAGAATATCTGGACAAAGTTCAATTGTAACGTCCAGGGTCCGGGAATGCCGACCTGATCATGAATGCTGCGGTGATTAACTTGCTATTTGGATAAAAAGCGGGCGGGATTACCTCCGGTGATCCCAAGTGGGGGGGAGGTCAACATATTCAGAAATCCATCCTACGGATGGAGGATATTTTTGTCCGCCAGACTCCTCAAAGTAAACTTCAGTCGCCTGTCGTACAAAAAAAAAGTCCACAATAGTGGACTCTCTGAATATGTTGCGGTGAGGGCGGGATTACCTCTGGTGATCCCAAGTAGGGGGTAGTCAACATATTCAGAAATCCATCCTACGGATGGAGGATATTTTTGTCCGCCAGACTCCTCAAAGTAAACTTCAGTCGCCTGTCGTACAAAAAAAAAGTCCACAATAGTGGACTCTCTGAATATGTTGCGGTGAGGGCGGGATTACCTCCGGTGATCCCAAGTAGGGGGTAGTCAACGCAGTCAAAATGTCCATCCTCCGGATGGAGGCTTTTTTTTTCAAACTCAGGCTACTCGATGTTAGCATCGGTAGCCCGATTTCTCAAAAAAAAAGTCCACTTCGTGGACTCTTTTGAATGCGTTGCGGTGAGGGCGGGATTACCTCCGGTGATCCCAAGTGGGGGATAGTCAACATATTCAGAAATCCATCCTACGGATGGAGGATATTTTTGTCCGCCAGACTCCTCAAAGTAAACTTCAGTCGCCTGTCGTACAAAAAAAAGTCCACAATAGTGGACTCTCTGAATATGTTGCGGTGAGGGCGGGATTCGAACCCGCGGTACCCCGTTAAGAGTACGCCGGTTTAGCAAACCGGTGGTTTCAGCCACTCACCCACCTCACCTCATATCAAGTGGAATATTGACTGAAGCACAAAGATACCAATGTAGGATCACAATCAAAATCGAACCAAAATAAATTGTTGTCAATAAACGATTCTTATCACAATTTGAAATATTATCGGTCGTTGAAATTTGAGGTGAGATCATTATCGAAAAATGAACTAACTTGCTTATAGAACAACCCGATATGAGATATTCGATTATTTACATGATTGCATGTGTCTTTGCCCTGGCTGCCATTTCCTGTGGAACAACTTCGCAGCAAAAGATTTCTGACAATGGGGGCCTGGAGGAGCCCGCTTTTAGAGAATTAATTGACCTGATATCCAAACAACCCGGAGTTCAGGTAAAGAAAGTTGGCTCTACATATGATATCACGATCAGAAGCAGGGGTACCTTTCTGACGAGTCATCAACCCCTGTTTGTGCTTGACGGCATTGCCGTTGGAACCAGCTATCAAGATATTGCTGAGGCTATTCAGGTCACTGATGTAGACCGTATTAAGGTGCTTAAGGGCTCTGAGGCGACTTCTTACGGATCGAGGGGTGGTAACGGTGTCATCGAAATATGGAGGAAGAAAGGCATCTAAAGTTTCACTATCGGGATTGCGATCTGGTGCTTGCTAACGGGAAGACACGTGATACCACAATTATGGTAAGCAGCCCTGCAACCATCGATAATGATTTAAATGGAATCGTGATGACTCCTTCCTCCAGAGGATAAGGTAAAATGGGTGGTATGCCCAGCAGAGATTCTCCTCCCCCCACTCTTAGTACCAGCGCAACTATAAATCCAGCAACAGCTCCATACTGGTTGGCTTTTGGATCAAATAATGCAGTAACTAGGGCGGGAAACAAAAGGCAGTAGACTAAATCGCTGCACAGAAACCACAACTCATAAATACTTCCCACCTGCAACGCTAAGATAATCGTAAGAACACCTACGACAGAAATCACCGTTCTCAGGAGTCTCTGCCTTGATGCCGATTCCATGTTTTGACTCTTCGGATACAGGTTCCATACCAAAAGGGAAGATGAGGCTAGAATCGACGAATCCGCTGAAGACATCACTGCTGCTGCGATAGCTCCAAGACCGATTGTAGCGACAATTGGATCTGCGAGGTATTTAATCACGTGTGGTAAAACGAGTGCCGGATCAGTGGGCGGCTCAAATCCCAGGGAGACCCAATCAGTGATACTCGCTTTCATTCCTATAAGAACGGGGGGAACTGCTGCCAGTAAACAAACCACACCAGCAATAATAGAAAGTCTCACCGCCACCTTGCTATTTTCAGATGACAAAACCCTCTGAAAATATACCTGCCATGGTATGCCACCCAACATCAGAAGGAAAGCGCTATCCCACCAGAGGGCCCGGCTTACTCCCAATTGTCCTTTCCCCGGAATGAAAGCAGCTCGATCTCCCATCTTTGATCGATAACGGAAAATTAAATCTGATAAATCAGACCAGCTATTTGAAAAAGACCATTCTACCAAAACAAGACCAATGACCAAAATTAAAAGTTGCACGACGTCAGTAATGGCCACAGACCAAAGTCCGCCTGCAGAGGTGTAAAAAATAACGACGATTCCGGAAAGAATAATTGAGGTGGAAAGCTCCATCCCCAGAATAATACCAAATGTAGATCCCAGGGCAACCATGATTGCAGAGGTCCAGAATAAATCGCCTAAAAATGCTGGAATAAAAAAAAGAATATTGGTCTCCTTCCCAAATTTATTCTCCAATGGATCTAACATGGTAGTATATTTTTTCTTACGCATGGGACCGGCAAAAAAAATACCTCCAATAATGAGACTCATGGCATATCCCCATGGTGCCTGCACCCAAATCAAACCTTCACTAAAAGTGTATTCAGCAGTCCCATTAATAAATCCACCTCCTACCCAGGTCGCACTCATGGTAAATACTCCGAGCCAAAGTGGAAGTGATCTATTGGCCAGAATATGGCCCTGCACTTTTTTACCGGAATACCACAATGCAATGAAAAAAAAGAGTGCATAAAAGAAGATCATCGCCAAATATCCTGACCAAAATACACGATCACTTGGTGCGCTATGATCGACAATTATCCCCACTAATATGAGGACTCCTATCAGGGCAACTGTCGAGATGACGGGATTACGTCGCAGGAACATTGTCATTGCAGCAATGATACTAATAATCCTCAATAACTCTTATTTTGCAGCCATTAGACAAAGAGGATTCAATCTCACATGATCAAAATTGCGGCATGGTTAGTTCATATTTATACAGCTTCCGGAGGAGTATTGGCGTTGTTGGCATTAATAGCGATAAATAATCATCAATGGGCACTTTCTTTTATATGGCTGATGATCTGCTTCTTTATCGATGGTACTGACGGCCTTTTGGCAAGAAAATTTCGTGTAGGAGAAGTTCTCCCATTAATAGACGGCAAAAACATAGATTACGTCGTCGACTTTCTCACTTATGCATTTGTTCCTGCCTACTTTATTTATGAGTCAGATCTGGTCTCAGCGCCATTGAGGCTTTCAACCGCGATTTATGTCATTCTAATTAGTGCCCTATATTATGGCAAAAAAGAGATGGTAAGTGAAAAAATGAAATTCACAGGATTTCCTGTCCTCTGGAATCTCGTTGTTTTTTACACTTTTTTTATCTTTAATTCTGGCCCCATTTTTAACCTCTTTTTTATCTTTTTCTTTGGCATCTTACATTTTGTACCTATCCAAATTTCTTATCCCAGCAAGAATCTGAGAGAAAATGCCATTCCCTTCGTGATTGGAGTCATCATGCTGGCTGTCTTTGTGATGATATTGTATCTGTATCCTAGACGTAGTGGGATTCTTACATCCTTGTCTATTATCTCCTTTGCCTACTTTATTTACCAATCCATCTGGTTTACCTGGTTCTCTAGAAAGTAATCAATTCTTCAATTGGTCATCAGTAAGTAATTGTTCTAGTATGTGGAAAAATATTATTGATTCTTAATCAAACAGCCTACAAATTGTTAAAATTTTACTTATTCGATTTTTTTTGATTAGATTTATTCTTCGTTTTCCTTTCCATCCAATTCCTCCCCAGAAAACTCACTTCTCACTCAGACTATTGATGATCTTTAAAGGCAATCACTATCTGTGAGAAAAACTTCTATCTAGTATGAGAAAAAACTTCTTGGTGCTGCTATGGTTACTGATACATGGACTGGTCACTGCTCAGCCCGTCCTTGTGGACCTGGGTCTTATGCATGACGACATATCGGAGCCCTCAGGTCTCGCCATGCACTACAATACATCTTCACATAATTTTGAAATTTGGGCTCACAATGATCACAATTATCCGGATTCGATATTTAGCATCGAGCTGGGCAATTTCAGCACCTATTCAGGATACCTCGATCTCGACATCATATATGATGACTGGGAGGACATGGGACAGGACGACAATGGCAACCTGTACATAGGTGAGTTTGGCAACTGGGTACCCTCTGCAAATGATAAAATCATAAAAATACCAGACCCCAATACATACAGTACCAATATGCCCTCAAAGGAGATCATTCATTTTTCCTTTCCGGCCACCTCAAACTTAGAGTCTGAAGCTATGTTTCATTTCGGTGATTCCCTATACCTTATTATTAAAAATATCCATGGCGATGCTTCGCACGTGGAGGGCCTTACACACATTTACAGGATTCCTGACTCGCCGGCCCCCGGAGGAGGAACATACATTGCCGACCTTCACGCAATTACAGATACTTCTTTGCCAGGTGATTCTCCCGATGATTTTCGCATCACAGGAGCAGATATATCTCCCGACAAAAATGTACTCGTTTTATTGTCTTATAAACGGATCTGGGTTTATTCATGTTTCTCAGGTACTGATTTTTTTGCCGGCAAAACCCAACATGTCAATGTAGTTTCCAGACAGTATGAAGGTATTTGCTTTAAAAACAACCACGAGATATATATTTCAAAGGAAGGTGCTGATGACAATCCGAATTACAATCCCAAGATGTTTTACATGGATATTTCCTCGCTCATTGATGGTGGATGTAAAAATTGCGAAAAAACTATAAATTCTGATTTTAATCAACAAAATACAGGTTGGTATTTATTTACGTATGGCGCAGGAGACGCAAACTACCAGGTAGTTGGATCCCAGGCCGCGGTAGATATTATTAATGGCGGAAGTAGTCGTTGGCATGTAAATTTGAGGCAAAAGGGTGTCTCACTAACGAATGGGAAATCCTATCGAGTTACCTTTAAGGCCTGGGCAGAAAACTCTGATCAAGATATTTCGATCATTTTAAATAATACAAGTGGCAGTGAAGGCTATGCATATCACTTGCAAACTATTACAACCAACCCCAACTGGTATTCCTTTGAATTCACAATGGATTCTACGAGCAATACTAATACCGTCTACAGCTTCAATCTAGGTAATGGTCAAACCCAAACCATATTTCTCGATGAGCTCAGCATCGTATCTTTAGATTGTTATTGTCCGGATAACCAGATCGTAGAAACACCAATTTTATCCGGCGAGGTAGAGGTAAATGCATCTCAAGAAATTACGATCAGCAGTGCTGTGAGTAGTAATAGCCTAACGCTAAATGCAGGTATTTGCACAAATTTGGCACATGGATTCCGGGTTGAGCAAGGGACATTACTTGATGTACTTCACGATGGATGCCCCTAATAGGGCCTCTTACTAAAACCACAAGTTAGTATGCACAAATAGCTCATTTATTACCGAGTGTGGGAAGGTCTACGGGCTGCGAAGGATTTGGACAAAAAAAAAGGAGGATCACTTTTACATGATCCTCTTTTTTTCGGTTGCATATCATCTCTCAGGCGGTCTATCAGCCTCTTTCGAGAATAACTAGAACCAGATGAAGCGCATCCAAAAATCAGGCTTTCCGAAAATCAAGATCTCCTGGATCACCTATAATACAGTCCGCAAAACGGAACGTATTCGAGGTTCAAAGTTATGCCCTGGTGGTTTTGCTGTGAAGATAGCTTTAAAAATATTTCTATTTCAAAAACATGTATTTCCTCATTTTCAAACCGAGCATAGCCGAATGACCTCAATTCAGCCAATGTCTGTTGTTCATGTATTGATCCGTTTTATTTCAAAATCAAGAAAATGATTCTTCCATAAATCAAATCAAATCAAAGAACTTCATTTCGTTGATTCACAAGGAATCAATTCAGTCTTGTCAAACTTCGATTTTATTTTGAAGCTTTCACTTCAAATTATCATCTCGTCTATCAATTCCGGACAATGACCTTCACATTCTCCAACGAATTAGGAGAACATGTCTTTTTGCGATGACCAAAATTCGGTTCTTGGTAATAGTCATCCCAATGATGATGCTCACCATTGTGAGTTTTCATATCTTGAATCCTAATATATATATTTCCCATATAAGTGACAAAAAAAATCATGGATTTTTTCTCCCGGAAAAGGATAAAAATCATATAAAAAATGAGATTATGTATAAGGCTTTATTAACTAAATTCTAACACATTTGGAGATATCCATATATGATATTTCTCATTTATCGCAACACTAGTTTTGTCGTTGCGACCTGACCAGATCCGGATTGCAATTTCACAAAATAGAAACCCGGGATAGAGGGTTTTGAAATCACGGTCCTGAATAAATCTCCATTCAATACTAACTCTCTTCGCGTGATGAGCCGTGCATGGATGTCGTAGACTTCCAAAATATGACTACCTGATGATGCCCCTTCGATCTCAACCGTCACTTCACCAATAGCCGGAGTTGCAGGATTTGGAAAAACATTGAGCTTAAATCGCTTTGTAATCTCAGGATGATAAGCTGCAGTAGTCTGATCGAGTAAAAAATCAAAGGAGGTGGTACAACCGGTCTCATCCTCCACCCTCAGCTGGTATGTGCCTATACGTACGCTGTCCAAAACCCGCTCAGTTGCTCCCGTATTCCAGTGATAACTGAGCTCACCATTACCACCAGAAATGACAGGGCTGATAGAACCAATATTATCCTGACCTAAAAGTATTCGGACACTTTCCAGGTCGACAGGGTCACTAAATTCTACATTTGCCGCCACAACGGTGTCACATGATAAGCCAGGGAGAGTATCTCTGTAGACACCTGTATTTGTATATCTGCTCGATCCCAATACAAGGGTGTCGCCAGAACACAATGTGGTGTCTATCGAGAGCGGGACAAAATCTACCGTATTGAGGCGGACCTTTATTATCGAATCACATCCACCTCTTGCTACCAACGAATCGATAAATACTCCAGCCGATGTAATGGTGTCCCCACCAAAAAACAATGTATCCCCATCGCAAATCATCAAATCGCGTTCCTCCTCAAACATATCCACCACGTTTAGCGTAAGCTCGACTATGGAATCACAACCCAGTTCTGTAATGAGGCTGTCGATATATCTTCCTCCCTCTTTATACACACTTGTACCGACTACAATCGAATCCCCCTGGCAGATGTCATGTGATTGGGGATAAACGTTGCTCTCCGGTACTGTGAGAACTAATACATAGGTGGAATCACAGCCGTTGCTCTTAGTGAGTCGATCGAAATAAGTCCCGGCTGAAGCATAGGTCGAACCCCTAAACGTAACTGATGATCCATAACAAATAGTTGTGTCTAATACAGATAAAAAAGTATCCTGTACCAATAGATCTGTAATAATAATTGAATCACAACCGTGCCGCGTAAGCAGCGTATCGTGGTATACTCCAGACTCTGTGTGCTTATTATCACCGATAAAAAGAGTGTCACCAGCGCAAATATTCATACTCACAACTCGCTCAAAGGATGGACGCACGACGAGATCCAAACTAACGATCGAGTCACACCCTTCAGCCGAGATCAATGTATCTGTGTAAAACCCCGATTCCTCAATCACGATGCCCCCAAAAACCACCTGGTCTGATTCGCAGATGGTATCGGTGATGATCGTGTCAAAAATTGCATGGACGGTTAGGTCAATAATAAAAACAGTGTCGCATATAGCCGGATCAGCAATTTCAAGAGTATCGCGATAAGTCCCCGTTTCAAAATACGGTTTATCATTGACTATTAATGTGTCCCCACTGCAAATGCTGTCTGTCACAAAAATCTCGGTACTGGGACATCCGATCAACAGTAGGATGTCTTCTGAAAACAAGGACAATGCAGGTAAAGTATTATTTTTTACAATCACGTGATAAGTACCCTGATCAAGGGCATTAATATTGGTAAGTTGCAACTGATTGATTGCAGTGGCAATGAGAAATTCATCTTCAAAATACCAGGAAAAAGTATTATTGGGCACGTTTGCATCTTCGATCAAATCAAAGACAACGTCTTCGCCAACGACCGCAAAAACGGTATCTGGCATCGGGAGTGGTTTTTGTGGAGCATAAATAAATCTGGTCAGGGCTGTACCATTGATATCAAATAAATCACTGAAGGAAAACTTGTTGTATTGCCCTTCAAATACCCTCAATACCGGGGCAATTGAAACGTCAAAATTGCTGTGGATAAAATCATTACTATCAGCACGAAACTCCATTAGGCTGGGCAGGTAGCTAAAATCGGGTAGTGTATCCGATAGTGCGTTGTTTGATATATCAATACGTTGCAAATCATTTAATCCCACAAAGGATGGCATCACACCGGAGAAATTGTTTCCATTTACTTTATAATCGGTCAGATTGGTATTAGAAATCACATTGGGCAATCTGCCCTCCAGTAAATTGTGAGAAATATCCAATTCCATCAATTTATCCAGCGCACTAAAATTACTGACCGTACCTGAAAGCCGGTTATTATCTAGCCTCAATGTCTCCAGTAGAGAAAGCCGCGAAAATGAAGGAACAAACCCAGTCAGATTATTATCCGAGAGATCGAGAAAAAATAATGAAGTGGCCCACCCAAATGCCGGAGGAGTTCCTACAAATCGGTTAGAATGCAGATCCAGGACCAACAGCTCGGGCATTTGATTAAAATCAGGGATGGGGCCGTCGAGTAAATTATTTGCTATTCGCAAATTAAACAGTGTCGGAAGACCGGAAAAATTTGGCAGTCCGCCATCGAGACGGTTGCCACTCAATACCAGGGATTCCAGCCGTGGCATTTTACTAAAATCGGGAATTCCTTTTTCGATCTTATTGTTACTCAGGTTTAGAGTCTCAATCATTGGAAAATCAAAGTCGAAGAGCTGACCATCCATTTCATTGTCGCTGAGATCCAGGAATCGAATCTCTCGCAAAGCTCTGAGTCTGGGTAAAGTGTCTCTCAGTTTATTCCCTTTGAGTGCCAAGAGCTGAAGCTTTGGAAGCAAAAGATCGGGCAATGGGCCTTCCAGATTATTATTGATTAAACTCAGGGCGGCAACTTCACCAACGGAGTCCAGGGACACTCCGTGCCAGGTAGACATCGGGTCATTGAGATTCCATGTGGTTGACCAGGTAGGCCCTCCAGTACTATTGTAAAGTGCAACTAGCTGTGTAGAATCTGCCTCTCGATCAAACGCCCATCCAGGTAAAGCGAGTGTCAGAATAGCAATCACTGACAGGGTGCGAGGGAAGAACCGGCTCATAGTTTTGTCGTTTTCTTATTCTTAAAAGACCTGTAAAGTTAATAAGATTCTCAATATATTACAATTTTATATAATTTATATCTCTTTGATAACTACCTGATATAGTGGTCAGTCTCGGTTTGCAGAAGCACAAATAAAAAGGCCCGGCACCTGAGTACCAGACCAAAAACCTATATGTGTTTTATCTCTGTTTGGTGATTACTCACCACAGCTATCCTTCAGCTCCTGAAGTGCATCACGATCAGCAATCTCCACCTCAGTCTCATCTTCAAGAATGACTGTAACGGGAAATTGCAAAGCAGGACGATCTTCACTCTGGGGGTTATTAGCCCGCCACCTCCTCAATGTCCGGTGCAAATCCCACGGATTTTCGACATCTACTTCAGTATCGTCGGGCATGACAACAACCAGTGGATATTGCAGCTTAAAGCAAAACATACCCCTAAATCGATGACCTTTGGCATCGTGTTTTCGGAAATAATGACGCGCACATCTTCTATTGAGATCATGCAACTCCTCGGAAGACTCCAGGGAAATCAGATCTCCCTGCTGGGTGACAACTTCAAGGGGAAATACCAGGGAAGGTCTCTGAGCTTCGGGATTGTTTTCCTTGTATTCCTTCAGGGTACTGCGCAACTCAGGATAATCAGCTACCTCGCTGATCGAGCCGTCTTCAAACTCGATGCTGATCGGGAAAACAAATTCCTGACAACCCATCTTGCCGAGATTACCCCTCTTATGCATTTCGAAAATGGTCTCATCTACAAAATTTTCAACGTCATCTGTGGCCAGTGTGGGCTCTTTGTCACAAGATGTCAAAACAGTCATAAGGGCCACGATGATAAAAGATAAAGGCTTAAAAACTAACTTGTTCATGTTTAAATTATTTTTGTGGTTTAATAATTGAATACAATCCCAAAAGGCCGGCATTCCACGTATGTACTGGCAAACAAGTGTTAAATCTTTCTTAAGGGGCGCTTTTAACTGACAAATGCACCTTTATTGGAGTCTAAAAATGCGTCGAGACGATCTGGGTTATGGATGACACAACTTTGTGGAACAAACTAAAAAGCGGTGACAAAAGGGCACTTCGAGAAATTTATGAAGCAAATGCTGCGTATTTAATCCGGTATGGCAAAAAATTCAGTCAGAATCAAGCCACCATAGAAGACACTTTACAGAACCTCTTCCTCTATATATGGGAAAAAAAGGACGGTCTTTCACCCACTGATTCCATAAGGAGATATTTATTGGTCGCTTTTCGCAGGAGACTAATCAGGGAACTTCAAAAGCACGATCAGCAATTTGATGAAAAGGGAGCTCACTTTGATGCTTCCATTTCGATAGAGGATCAATGGATCCAAAATCAGGAAGACGAGCAAAAGAGAAGCTTGCTGAAAAAAGCGTTTGATCAGCTATCCCCAAGACAAAAAGAAGCAATCTACCTGCGTTTTTATCAGCAATTACCTTATGAAGACATCGGCAAGGTCATGAATCTGAATAATCAATCTGCAAGAAATCTGGTAAGTGGTGGAATCAAAGCGCTGCGAAAAAAACTAGTGCCTATACTCCTGATTTTCATCTTTTTTTAGAGTACACTTTATATGGAAAGATCTTATACAATAGGAAAGAATGCAAAAATAGGCATGAAAAGGCAGCTGATTACAATGCTATTGGGCCCTCTCCTTATTCTGGTCTCTTCATGTAAGAAGGAGCGGCAATATCCGGTCGTGGACCCTTCGCTACAGCAATACTATGACTCATTTCAGGAGGAGGCATTAAAGCGGGGTATCGAAATTGATTTTGTCAATTCTCCGATCGAAGGGATCATAGTAGATGACCTTGAGGATTCTATCTCCGGCCAATGTCTACACAGTGAGTCATCTTGGCACCGCATAAGAATTAACAGGAAATCATGGACCTTGTATTCGCACCTCAAACGAGAATTTCTAATCTTTCACGAGTTGGGACATTGCTATTTGGATCGAAGGCATCTCGATGACAGAGATGATGATGGAGTTTGCGAGAGTCTAATGCACTCAGGGTCATCAGCATGTTTTCTCGATTATAATGCTACAACAAGAAAAAGATACCTCGATGAATTATTCGATGCTGAAAAAATTGGACTATGAGTGATCATTACCTCGATTTTACGGTGACAGACTTTATTTCTGACAAAAACTTCATCAGTTGGGTCTTAGATCCCGATGATGAGTTTGATCAAGAATGGACCGCTTGGATTCTAAAACATCCCCAGAAAAAGAAAATCATAGACGATGCCAAAGCTTTTGTAAGAAACATTCGATTTGAAGAGGAGGATGTGCAGCGATCAAAAGATAAGGTCTGGCAATCGTTGGAAAAAGATATTTCTTCGACCGAAACAGAAACTTCAATACAAACAATACGTTACCCGTTATTGCGCTTTGCAGTAGCAGCCGCCTTTGCTCTTTTGTTGGTATTTACCTTTTTGATGAATAAACAGACATCCATCAGTACAAAACCCGGAGAATCGATACAGGTTTCTCTCCCCGATAAATCTATAATTCATCTCAATGACTTATCGACCATCGATTATGACGAGGACAAATTTTCGAATGATAGACTCGTCTACCTGGATGGAGAAGCCTTTTTTGATGTTACCCCCGGATCGACATTTATTGTCAAGACCGATCAGGGTGAGGTAGAAGTTTTAGGTACGACTTTTAATGTTTTTGCACGCGACGAGAAATTCCGGATACATTGTAAATCAGGACGAGTCAAAGTAAAAAGTACTGATGACGAAATAATTCTCAACGCAGGCGAAAAAACGCAGCTCATCGATGGTCTTTCCTTTGAGACTAGAGTTTCAGATATATCACCAGTCAATTGGCTCGAAGGTGTATACAGATATATCGACTCACCGCTTGCTGACGTTATCAAGGAGCTGGAACGGCAGTTTGATTTGGAGATCAGAATACCATCTGAGCTGGAAAAAATCCGATATACAGGTTTTTTCAAGGACGACGATCTCAGCAGTGCTCTGGAGAGCGTGTTCTGGCCACTAAGTTTGAAAGCAGAAGTCAACGGCAGGACTATAGATGTTCATAGATAAGGGCACATTTTCATGGCTGGTTGTAAAGTGGATTTTGAGGGGCTTATTCGTGCTAATATGCCTCGCAGATCACCAAGCTACTTTTGCCCAAAGTGAATTGCCTGTTACAATCGACGTTGGTGACAGTGATGATCTTCGAAAAATAGCCGAAAAGTTTTCCGAACGCGGGAATTATTTTATTGCATATCCCTCATATTTGGCAGATATCAGACCCACTGATACGGGGACTATATCAGCAACTTCACTGGCATTGCTCCTGGAAAAAATGTTCATTGGCCAAATTGAGGTCATTCAAAGCAAGGGATATCACATCCTGATCAGAGGAAAAACGCAACCCCAAATTCCAGATATTTTCAGTGCAGATATATTCGACGAGGCCAATAATCCAATTCCCGATGTGCTTGTTTATTCAAATCAGGGAAAAAGCGTGTTTTCAGATGAAAATGGGCACTTCGATATGCCTTACGAGCCGGGCATAGATGATACATTGTACTTTGAGGCATTCGGATACAAATCGACTCAGAGGCTGGTCGAAGATCTAAAAGTGCCTCAAACTGTGACACTCCAATCTGATCCTATATTTCTTCTGCCTATCACGGTCACAGAACCGGTACCTGTCCTGAAAATGGATTCTCATTTAAGCCACGCTCAAAACATTAGAAGCAGCTCTTTTATGAGTGCTATCAGCTCTTCAGATATCCTGAAAAAAATACAACTTCTGCCCGGTGTCGCAGCCCATGATGACCGCAGTGCCCAGCTTAAGATTAGGGGTAGCGAAGGTCATGAGAGTCTCCTGATACTCGATGGAATTCCCCTGCACCACGTAGATCACTTCTACGGTATATTCGGTGCCGTAAATGGCTATTACGTGAGGAAATCTACTTTGTATAAGAATGCTGGTCCTGTCAAATATGGTGGGAAAACAGGGGGTCTACTTGTGATGCAGTCGCAGAAAGAAGCAAGTGAATTTCAGGGGAGTATCGAGGCAGATTTTCTACAATCCTCCCTGTATGCTACCCTTCCGATCTCAAAGAAAATAAGCATATTTCTCGGGGCACGGACCACTTATCGCAATGCATCTAAACTCTCTCTTGCAGAAGGTACAAATCAAAATGCCGAATTTTTTCGAGAAAGCGAATTTCCAGTATCTCCGAGGATTCAGTCCCAACCCTCCTATTACTTTAATGATGTTAATGGGAAGATAAAATTTGACCTGGGGAATAAAGCAGATATGGACCTAAACTGGTTTTCTAGTAATGACCAGTATGAAAATAATTACGGTATTCGATTTCCCACTGCTTTCAGTCAGGAAAAAACAGAAAATAGGGGGGTCATAGAAGATGGAGAAAATTGGAGCTCAAGGGGATCGAGTTTAAATATTGCATACAATCTAGATTCCCTGACTAGATTTAAGACCAACGTTTATTATTCTTCCTACGACAATCAGGGATCTTCAAAATCGCTGATCGAGAGAGCGCAGTTGGGACAGTCCATGACTTTCTCCAATCTACAGCAGAACAGCATTAAATCTACAGGGGGTCATATTTATTTTGAAAAGGAAACAGATTCGCATTTATCTCAAGTTGGTATCGATGTAGTCCGGCACAACACATCGTTTTCTTTTTCCGAAGATCAATCAAATCTCCTGGAAGATTCCAGTGCAGCACACTTGATTACCGTATTTGCGGAAAAAAACTGGAATAGAAATCACTTTGAATTAAATGTTGGAGCGAGATCTTCCTTTTATTCAAATACAAGGAAAGTTTATCTTGATCCTAAAATCCAATTTTCTTTCGGTGACTCGCAGAAATTCAAGTGGAAGAATTCAATTCACCTTACTCATCAATATAGTAGAGAATTTAATTTTGAGAATCGCCAGGGGAAGTATGCAGATTACATCGTACTATCTGATGACGGGAGATACCCGGTCGGCCAGTCGTTTCAGATAATGACTGGATTTACCATTAAAAAAATCTCATGGTCTATCGATGTTGAAGCATATAGAAAACTTTTGACCAATACAATAGAGTTTGTACAGCGTCTACCGGGTATTAATCAAAACGCAATCATTAATCAGAATAGATCATACCAGATTTTTTCGGGAGAAGGTCGTGTGCATGGAATTGATTTCTTATTTGAAAAGAGGTTTAAAAACGTGCAAACATGGATTGCTTACACTTTGAGTAAAAGCGCGAGGAAATATAAGGAAATCAGGAGGGGTCGCCCTTTTCCGGCTCAGGATGATCGCCGGCATCAATTAAAATGGACTAACGAATGGACCAAAAACCGGGTTTCTGTAGGAGCCAACTTTATCCTAAGTAGCGGAAAACCATATCTGGCATTAAATGAACTCAGTGGTGGGCAGGATCGCAATCAATTTGAACGACGGGCATTTATCGAGTATCTGCCTGCTTACTGGCGTATAGATCTCGGTATTAAGTACCGTTTCAAATTGTCATCATTTAAGGGAACGATTGGTTTATCGGTCTTTAACGTTTCTGATCGAGATAATGTAAAGTACCTGCAGTATATATTTTCAGTGCCTTTACAGGATGGGCTATTAAACAGCGTCATCGGGACTGAGACTACCCTATTGGGAAGAACCCCAAACCTATCTTTGCGATTTGATTTTTGATCAGGGTGGACAATCCACTAATCACACATTTGCATAAAGCCCATAATAAACCAGGTATCCAATTGTTCGGGAAGCTTTATACCCACACCTCGTAAAATAAAAATAACACCGAATAAAAAAATGACCAATGGTATCGCCTTTCTGATGGAGTTGCGCAACCGGACACTAATTAATCCCTGTGCCAATGAAACGAAAACCATAAGGGGTATGGTACCAAGACCAAATGCGATCATGTATTGGGCTCCCAAAAAAACACTACCTTGAGTGAGTGCTCCTGCCAGGGCAACATATACCAATCCACAGGGAAGGAAACCGTTGATAAAACCTACGATATAAAAATGGACACTATTATTGCTTTTCAGAAAAATACCTAAATATTTCTCAACCCATTGATTGATCTGTGGTAGAAAAGTAAAATTTACCCATTTCTTCAGAAAAGCAAAAGTAAATAATGCTCCTGCCACAAAGAGTATCCCAAGGACAATTGATAAAGTCTTTTGAAATCCCGCTATCGAAAGGCTCATTCCGATCAGCCCGGGTATGAGTCCAATGATCGCATAGGTAGTGATTCTTCCCACATTGTATAGCAATATCCGTATGCCACTGCCGATTTTACTCTTCCTGTCGAGAGGAAGAGCAAGAGCTATGGGTCCGCACATGCCGACACAGTGGAAGCTCCCGAATATTCCAATTGTAAAAGCAGTCCACAATTCCATTTTCTAAAGGGTTACCCGTTTCTCGGCAAAATAATTTTTCCCTTCGGATTTCCAGGTGACCAGCACCTTCCAATATCCACGGAGGAGACGATCCACAGGAATGCGCATGGTATTCTGGTCATCGAGTTCAAGTTGTATGAGCTTATCGAGACGGTGGTCGGATGGTCTGTAGAGTCTGACCTCACCTTCAGTTGGAAGCTCGGTATTGGGAAATTCGATAATGATCACACCCGAACCGGAAGCGTAGGAAATCATATCGGGATCAATGTTCTTTGCATTTTCCCTGCTCTTTCTGAATTCCTCATAATTTAGATCCCGATCGTAGTAATCCTCCTGTACCATATTAATATTGGTACGGCTCGATTTTACCACCATCAAGATCATAATCAATACAAATACACTGTAAAAGATTGCTATCCCGGTGCCCCAATTTATTTTCATCTGAGCTATTTTACGGGACCAAGAAAGTTTGTCCTGACATCATCGATCTTTTCTCCGTTTGAGAAAACGTCAATTTTGATCCTCGTCTTTCTATTAGTAAGTGCATCCTCCTCCATTTCGATAAAGAAGGCACCCTCAGCAATATCCTGACCGGGAGCATCCGGTACCTGTCCTACAATTTTAATTCTGCCATTGGGGTTGACGAGTTTGAAGTCGATATTGTCAATTGTCTGCGTGGTCTTATTTATTACCTGATAATTGTAAAGGTTACTGATGTACTTATCATCAACTTTTTGGTAAAGCATACCGGGAGTACGCAATACCACAGCTTCGACTTCACTCCTGGTAGAAAACAAAAACGCCTGTAGGCCTATCAGTGCTGCAAGGACACCAATATATGCCTTCACACGGCCCGTAAATATTGTCTTTCTTCCTTCCGAGATGCCGTTGTACGAATCATATCTGATGAGTCCCCGATCCCTTCCGATCTTGTCCATGATTTCATCGCAAGCATCTACGCAGGCTGTACAGTTTACACATTCCAACTGCGTACCGTTTCTAATGTCGATCGCGGTAGGACATACCCGCACACATGCGCCACAATCAATGCAATCACCTTTGGGGGTTGTTTCAGTTATATTCTTTTTAATCTTTCCTCTTGGTTCTCCGCGTATCCAGTCATACGCCACAACGATCGAATTCTTGTCCAGCATTACACCTTGCAACCTGCCATATGGGCAAATGGCTATACACACTTGCTCACGCATTTTTGCAAAGACGAAGTAGAAAATTGCAGAAAAGGCCAACAAAGCAAAAAAGCCCCCCAAATGCTGGGAAACTGGTTCGGAAATAATTTTAAATAAGTTATCTATGCCAATGATGTAGGCCAAGAAAATATTTGCGATCAGTACAGCGATCAGATAGAATATAATGTGTTTTGAGGTTTTTTTAATTATTTTTTGAGTATTCCAGGGCGCATTTTTAAGTTTCCGTTGTTGATTGGCATCACCCTCAATTGCATACTCCACTTTACGGAAAACCATTTCCATAAAAATGGTCTGTGGACATACCCAACCACAAAAAAGTCGTCCAAATACCACAGTGAACAGCACCACAAAAAGTACCAGGGTAATCATGGCAAGTGCAAAGAGATGGAGATCTTGAGGCGTGAAGACGATGCCGAGAATAATAAACTTCCGCTCTATAATATTAAAGAGCATCAGGGGCTCGCCATTGACTTTTATGAAAGGCATGCCAAAAAGGACAGCCAGAAGAATCCAGCTTGCAACGGTACGTCTGTTGTAGAATCTACCTTTGGGCTTTTTTGGGTAGACCCAAATTCTTTTTCCGGTACTTTCATCTACCGTACCAATATGATCTCGGTAGGACTCGGTATCCTGTGTAGGATGCTGCACTGGTAAATGGGGTTTTACTGCACCTCAGGCACGTACTTTTCACCCTCCGGAGCTTTTCCATTGGGTGGATTGGTACCTTGAAAAGTTAATATATAACTTGCAACTTTTTGCATGTCAGCTGGTCTCAACTGGCTACTCCATGCAATCATTCCTTTCTCTGGCACACCATACTTTATCGTTCTAAATAGGTCATTTATGCTCCCACCATTGATCCAGTATTCATCAGTAAGATTGGGTCCCACCAGTCCTGCTCCGTTATCCAAATGGCATACTGTACAATTCAGCTGATAAATAAATTTGCCATCTTCCAGCGAAGCTTCATCTGTGAGAGCCACCACCGTGTTTTCATCAACTACCGCAGTTTGTCCGGCCAGGAATGCGTCGACTGATGCCTTTGCTGTAGCCATTTCCTGCTCGTATAATTCAGCAGTTGATTTCCCAAATTTTGAAAAGTGATGATAACCCGCATAAACTACTCCAAAGATGATCGATATGTAAAACATGGCCAGCCACCATGGCGGCAGTCTATTATCCAGTTCCCGGATTCCATCATAATTATGGTCCAGAAGGATCTCCTTCTCCCGTGCCACAGGAACAGCCTTCGTAAGATCCTTGTACCATCTTCTCCAAAGAGGCATCTTGCTCTCCTCCACTGTCTCAACAGTTTCTACGAGAACTCCCGTCTCCCGTTGTTTGTCCTTTACCGTGGCATCGAGCAATCGCATAAGTGTGATGACAGCGGCTATTCCTACGATCAGTACCAAAGCACCGAGTAGATAAAAACCCATATTCCGATAGACTCCATCGGCAGCAAGTAAAAAGGACGGTGCAAACACCAGTATCATCAGAACTAAAACTTTTGACTTTTTCATTCTTTAATTATTATCGTCACTCCTAAAATCAGTCATCTTCTAACGGAAGATTTCCCATTTTATCAATATAGCTTCTTTTTTTTCTCAAAGCTGAAATCGTGATAACGGTGAAAAAAACAAAAAACAATACGAGTGGTCCCACTGCCAACCAGTCTATATTTTCAATAGGTTCTAAAATATATTTATACATGATCTCTATCTATTAGTTACTGTACTGGATTTTTTAATATCAGTACCCATTCTTTGCAGATAGGCGGTAAGCGCCACGATTTCTTTCTTTTCCAGGTCAGCTACATCGGCACCTCCTTCTCGCATACTTGCAGCTATCTGTTCTGCTTGCTTAGCCAGATACTTTGTCGCATTACGTGCATAGGATGCTTCGTACGGAGTACCAAGTTTTATCAATGTATTGATCTTTGTTTCTGTCTTGGAAATATCCAGGTCATCGGTTATGAGCCATGGATATGCCGGCATGATCGAAC
Organism: Saprospiraceae bacterium; assembly: GCA_965222645.1. Lineage (GTDB taxonomy): Bacteria > Bacteroidota > Bacteroidia > Chitinophagales > Saprospiraceae > JABDMH01. The sequence goes on from OZ244968.1 coordinate 1,450,534, forward strand.
CGGGTGACATACTTTCCGGATCGAGCATGTGATTGTAATGCCACGCATCATTATATTTTCCGCCGATCCTGTGCAGGTCCGGACCCGTACGCTTAGAGCCCCACAAAAATGGGCGATCATATACAAATTCTCCAGATTTAGAAAATTCTCCATATCGCTCCGTTTCGGATCTGAAAGGTCTGATCATTTGGGAGTGGCACCCCACACAGCCCTCTCTGATGTAAATGTCCCGACCTTCGAGTTCCAATGCGGTATAAGGTTTGACTGTCTCAATTTTAGGTACATTAGAATCCACCCACATCATAGGTAAAATCTCAACCAGACCACCAATAACTACAGCGACAAGTGCCAGGATGCTAAACACCACAGTGCGACGCTCAAACCAGCGATGCCAGCTTTCTCCGGGATGAGGTACGTGTGGTGTTCGGGCCGGGGCCTCGGCGTGCTCAACAGGCTGAAAAGTACCAGCCTTCATTGTCTTAACCAAATTGTAGACCATCACAAATACACCGACCAAAAAGATCAGTCCTCCGATCGATCGAATGGCGTACATGGGAATAATCTGGGTTACAGTTTCCAAAAAGTTGCCGTACTGGAGATATCCGTCCGGTGTAAATTGTTTCCACATCAATTGCTGGGTGACGCCTGCCCAGTACATGGGAATCGCGTAGAAAATTATACCCAGAGTGCCCAACCAAAAATGAGTGTTGGCCAGTCGCACAGAATGCAGTTTTGTATTGTAAATCCTGGGAATCAACCAATAAAGTACACCAAAGGTGAGCATCCCATTCCAACCCAGGGCGCCGATATGCACATGTCCAATCGTCCAGTCCGTATAGTGTGTAATGGCATTGAAAGATTTTATCGACATCATTGGTCCTTCAAATGTCGACATCCCATAGGCAGTGACAGCCACAACCATAAATTTGAGAATCGGGTCGTTGCGCACACGATCCCAGGCTCCCCTCAGTGTGAGAAGACCATTGAGCATCCCACCCCATGATGGTGCGATCAGCATCAGGGAGAATACCATACCCATCGTCTGTGCCCAATCGGGAAGGGAAGTATAAAGCAAATGGTGTGGTCCTGCCCAGATGTATATAAAGATCAGGGCCCAGAAGTGTATAATCGAGAGTCGATAAGAAAACACAGGACGATTTGCCGCTTTGGGAAGGAAATAATACATCAGTCCCAGATACGGGGTCGTCAGGAAAAATGCTACAGCATTGTGACCATACCACCATTGGACCAAGGCATCTTGAACGCCGGCCCAAACCGGGTAGCTCTTCCAAAAAGAAACAGGCAATTCGATGTTGTTTACGATATGAAGCATGGTCACCGTAACCCATGTAGCTATGTAAAACCAGATAGCGACATACATGTGATTTTCACGTCGCTTGAGAATTGTACCAAACATATTGATCCCAAATACGACCCAAACCAAGGCAATAGCTATATCAATCGGCCATTCCAATTCCGCATACTCCTTACCGCCGGTTATACCCAGAGGTAGCGTGATGGCTGCCGCGAGGATAATGGCTTGCCAGCCCCAGAAATGAATGTTGCTCAAAAGTTTGCTGTACATTGGAGCCTTCAGCAGACGTTGCAACGAGTAGTAAACACCCATGAAGATTCCGTTCCCCACAAATGCAAAGATCACGGCATTAGTGTGCAGTGGTCTAATCCGGCCGTATGTTGTAAAAGGTAGCTCAAAATTAAGTGCTGGAAAAACCAACTGGAGTGCAAGTGTGAGCCCCACCAACATTCCGATAATCCCAAAGATTACCGATGCAATGGCAAACTTGCGCACAATGGAATTATCATAACTAAACTTCTCCATGTTACTCATGCTGCTTTCTTTAATAGAATTGGCTTAAATAGATAAGAATTATCAAATCACAACTATTATATTCTACTCCCATTACGAAAAATCAGGGAGAACCCGGATCAGGTTCGTTTTTCATTTTCTTATCATCAAATAAGATCCTAATGGAAGGTGTATAATCATCCTCAAATTGTCCTGTGCGTACGGCCCAAATAAAGGCTATGACAAACAGAAGAGCCACAAACAGGCTCACAACAACGAGAAGAAAAACTATCGACATCGATACCCGGGTTAAAACAAGTGCACAAAGTAAAAAATGCACGCTACGGAATTGAATGACCTTCATCATGTACCCATCATGACTTTGATCATCAATTCTGTCGGGCAAAATTACACAATAGAGTCTATTACGCAACCTCCGGGTCTCTCCGCTTGAGATTTCGAGCCAGAATCGTACTCAAACCAACCCCGAAAAGTACAATGGTCACAGAACTCAGTGGCATCAGAATAGCTGCAACTACCGGCTTCAGCAAACCCTGTACCGCGAATGTGAGGCCGATCACATTGTAAACCAGCGCTATTCCATAGGACCAAAAAACCACATTAATGCTCTGATCAATGAAACGGAAAAAATCGGGTAACTTCTCAAATGATTGTCCTTCCAACACAGCATCGCAGGCAGGTATGAAATTACCAACCTGACCTGTCACGACAAGTCCCACATCACTTCCCTTCAAGGCACCGGCGTCGTTGAGTCCGTCACCAATCATCATAATGCGCTCTCCCCGGGTTTGCCTCTCTTTCACAAACGTCAATTTATCATGTGGACTTTGTCTGAAATAAAGAAGGCTATCCTCCGGGAATTGGGCTTGCAGACGAGACATTTCGGCAGGGTCATCCCCGCTTAGAAGGGAGAGTTTGTACCGTGATCTCCACCGGTCTAAAACGGTCCTAAGTCCCTTTCGATATTCTTGATCCAGTAGAAACTTACCTTTTACCAGCTCATCAATCTTCACCCAGGTGCCACTATCACTTTTGTCGGTATCCAGACCAATGAAGCGAGCATTTCCCAGATGCACCAGATGGCCACTGATTTTTGCCCTGATTCCCAGACCTGGGAAAGATTTGAAGTCCGACACTTCGAGTATCTTATCATCCTCTAAAAAACTTTCAATCTGTCTGCTGAGTGGATGCGAAGATTGATGCACAAGCGTCCGGATTAAGTCGCATTCCTCCAATGTAAGTTTCTGACCGACAAAACGCAGTTTCCTCCCCGGGGCAGTGGTTATTGTCCCTGTTTTGTCGAAAATAATATGATTGACACCTGCTATCGCCTCGATTACAGATGTGTTTTTCAAATAAAAGTGATGTCGGCCCAATATCCGCATGGTGTTTCCAAAAGTAAAGGGAATCGATAAAGCAACTGCACAGGGACATGCAATAATGAGTACAGCAGTAAATGCATTCACAGCTAATGAGGGATCGATGGTGATCCAATAGATGAGTGTCAATACAGCTACGGTTAGGATGACTGCGGTAAAAAACCGCGCCACTTGATCAGATATTGTGCTTACCCGGCCTTCCTGCACATCCTTTTTAAAAAGCTCGTCATTCCATAGAGAAGTTAAATAACTCTGGGACACCTGACTGATAATGGAGAGTGTCAAAGTACCTCCCATCTGTCGACCGCCTGCAAAAATCTTATCTCCGATCCCCGGTGTTATTAAATTAGATTCTCCGGTGACAAAGCTATAATCTAGGGATGCGCTTCCTTTCAACAGGTGCGAATCTGCAGGAACAAGTTCTCCACTCCGAATAATGATCTTATCACCCGGGACCAGTTGGTCAATCGGCACAGCAGTTTCTGTACCATTCCTGATTGCGGTCGAAGCCATCGGGAAATATGACCTATAATCCCGGTCAAAGGAAATCGTATGGTAAACTTTTTGCTGAAACCATTTGCCGATTAGCAGGAAAAAAATGAGTCCGGCGAGGGAATCAAAGTATCCCGCACCGGATTGTGTCAAAATTTCAAAGGAACTTCGACCAAATAATGCCAAAATTCCCAGGGATATAGGGACATCAATATTTAGGTGTCCATTGCGGATACCATGCCATGCAGATTTTAAATAATCTCTCCCACAATAAAAAACGACGGGCAGAGCCAGGAAAAAAATCAGGTAACCAAAAAATTTGACAAAAGCGAAATCTTGTTCCGGATCAATGCCCAGATATTCAGGAAAACTGAGCATCATAATATTTCCAAAGGCAAATCCGGCAACCCCCAGCTTATAGTAAAGAGACCGGTCAACGACTTGACTTTTACTTTCGCTCAGCTTTTCGTAATTAAGTACGGGTCTATAACCCAGACTTGCGAGAAGCTCGACCAGACTACGTAAGGATATCGATTCTTGCTGAAATAATACGGTGATTTCCTTTTTTAAAAAATTGACTCTGGAACGGAAAATAGCTGGTTCGATTCGGTTTAAGTTTTCCAGCAACCATAAACAAGATGAGCAATGTATCTGTGGCAGATAAAAGTGTACACGCGAAAATTTTCCATCTTTAAAATCCACTATTCGATCAATCACATCTTGCTTGTCCAGGTGGCTGTATTGCTCTTGTGATGTGCGTTTAAAACTGATTCCCGCCGAAGAATTCAGCGCATAATAATCACACAAGTCATTTTCCTTCAGGATGCTGTACACAGACTTACATCCTGAGCAACAAAAGGGCTTGTCATCGTATTCTATCTCCACACCATTGCAATCCTCACCACAATGGTAGCAGGCAACAGATACAGCCTTAGTTGTATTTTGAATCATCCTCAGGGCAAGACTTCGGTCAGTATATAATGATATTCGTCATTGGAAATTTGACAAAATTAAATGATCTTGGAAGACCGTCCTAACTTATCGCGAAATGACCAGCTTCCGTATACGACCTAAGTTTGAAATCGAGCATGAAATGTCCATTCCTCAAATGACCAATAGGATCAAAGAGGTACTGGTGCAGGAGGGCAATCCCTTCGATGCTGTTGAAACACCGGGTCATTTAATTCTAAAGGTAAAGAAAGAAGATCAGCACTATTGGTCTCCCCAGCTCAATCTTATGTTTATCGAAACGGAGGGCAATTCCGGAATTAAGATCAAAGGCAGGTACGAGCCTCATCACAATGTTTGGACGTTATTTATCTTACTTTATCTCGCCATTGCGATCTTGATTTTATTTTTATCTATTATTGGATTCTCCAGAATGGGATTGGGTATGAGTGCAAAAATCCTTTGGGTTGTCCCGGTGTTGGGTGCCATGGCTATCGGATTGTATATAGTAAGTCAGATCGGTCAGAAATTGGGAGCTGACGAAACCTACTCGCTGCATCACTTTATCGAATATTGCCTGGACCGCAAAATCCATATAAAGTAGGACCTAATTTTTTGAGCAGTTTCGTCACGATCTCAACTCCTAACTCTGAAGGTAATCCTAAATGGATCAATCCCAAGTAAGGAGCATTAATCTTATTGTCAAAAAAACATAAGAACATTAGATTACGAAAAAGACGATGATCCCGGATATTGAGATCAAAGATAACTTTATTGATTTCGATGCCTGCAAAAATCGGGATGACAAACGAGATCAGTAATAATGATTTACATCCTAAGGTATTAGGACAAAAAACTTATAAAATTAATGAAAGCAATAGTCAAGAGAAAGTACGGGGGCCCGGAAATTCTCACGCTGGAAGATGTAGAAAAACCGGTGGTAAAGGAAGACTCCCTATTGATAAGAGTCAAGGCAAATTCAATAAATCCGGCTGATTGGCATATCCTTAGAGGAAAACCCATTATCGCGAGATTATCTTTCGGCTTGTTTAAACCCAAAAATATAATTCTGGGTGCTGATTTTGCCGGAATAGTAGAGGAAGTTGGAAGCAATATTTCCCATTTTAAGATAGGAGATCTCGTTTTTGGGGAAACAATCGGTGGAGGTGCCTTTGCTGAATACACATGTGCACCCGGCCAGGTCTGTGGTATTTTCCCCAAGGGACTGAAATTTACAGAAATGGCAAGCGTCCCAATAGCCGGTATCACTGCCTTGCAAACGCTCAAGACATATGGTAACCTCCAACAGGGAGAATCGGTTTTATTAAACGGGGCATCCGGAGGGGTCGGACATTTTGCGGTGCAAATTGCCAAGGCCCTTGGTGCCACCGTGACAGGTGTTTGTTCGAGTAATAATACAGATTATGTCATGGGTCTGGGTGCTGATGCTGTCATTGCTTACGACAAGGAAAGCATTCACAAGCACATGGGGAAATATGATCTCATTGTGGACACCCACGGTAACCTGTTCTTAGAAGATTTTAGACGCATGGGACAAAGGGGCGTCGTGGTTGGTTTTACAACCATGCACCACATATTATGGCTGATGATAAAGGCCAGCTTAAGTAGCTTCCCATTGGTCCAATTTACTGCCAAAGCGAATACCGAAGACCTGGAGCAACTAGCCTCTTTGATACTTGAGGGAAAAATCAAAGTTCATATCGATAGGATCTATCCCTATTCTAAAATTCCCGAGGCAATATCCTATATCGAAGCAATGCGGACTCGAGGAAAAGTGGCAATAGATTGGGAAGACAATGGGGAGGGATAGGATTGGTGGGGACAATCCCTGTTTGCTTGAAATAGATCAGGTAATCCACTAGATAAATCCCACGAATCAGGGAAATTAAAAATTTGATCTTTTCTTTCATCCCGGAAGATCAATATGAGTCTCTTTACCTTCGACTCTGATCATCCAATTGCATCAGTGAGTCTATTTCCGGATGAAGAATATCATGATCCTGTACAGATTTTTTTAGCGTAATGAGTCTCATTCTTAGCTCATCAATCCTCACCTGGTAGTTCGGATCATGGTAGGCATTTTGATTTTCGCCCGGATCTTTTTCAAGATCGTAAAATTCCCAGGCCGGACTCGTAGATTGATTATGTGCGCCATTTTTACCCAGGGGTAATCCATAAAAATAGATCAACTTAAAGCGCTTGGTTCGTATTCCAATATGGGCAGGACGATTCGTCTGGTGCAACCAGTACCGGTAATAGAAATCTGATCGCCATTCCGGTGGTGTTTCTCCCTTTAGATTTGATCTAAAACTTCTTCCTTGCATATACTCCGGAGTGCTCATGCCTGCATAATCCAGAAATAAGGAAGGAAAATCAAGATTGAGTATGATATCTTCATTTGTCGATCCATCCTTGATTTCCCTTGGAAACCGGATCACAAAGGGCATTCTTATGGCCTCTTCATAAAACATCCTTTTGTCAAAAAAACCATGTTCACCTAAAAAATAACCCTGGTCTGCCGTGTATATTACAATGGTATTTTCTGTCAAATTTTCTTTGTCCAAATAATCCAATAGTTTTCCAATGTTTTCATCGATTGCTGCACCACATCTCAAGAAATCTCCCACAAATTTTTGATAGATTTTACTTCGTGCAGCGGTACTGTCCAAATTCTCCAGTGAAAAAGGGGTGCCGGGATAGACACTATTTTTATCATTGACCCATCGTTGTCCCAGAATCTCCAACTCCTGACCGGAAAAGGTCCTTGAATTTGGCTCGGCTACCTGATATTCAAAAAGTGAATTTGGTTCCGGAAAGACAACACCCTTGTACATCGAGTCGTACCTCTCAGGATAATCAAAGGGTTCGTGGGTGGCTTTAAAATGACACATCAGAAAAAAAGGATTGTCATCCGATCGACTTGATAACCAATCAACACTTAAATCACCAATAACATCCGCCGAAAAACCAGTGATCACATCCCCATCCTCCCAGTTCTGGGCGGTCAAAAGCACTGGATCATTGTACCTTCCTTGTCCGGGCAATACTTGATAATGATCAAATCCGGCGGGCTTTTCTTTCAAGTGCCATTTACCAATTATGGCAGTTTCGTATCCCGCCTTTTGCAGTTCCTTTGCCACATTACTACTGTCTGGGTGAAGTCCTTCAGACAATGTATAGACCCCGTTCTGATGGCTGTATTTTCCCGTCATTATAGAAGCCCTGCTGGGAACGCAAATCGAATTTGTGCAAAAGACATTTTGTAAAATCGCACCCTCCCTTGCCAAACGACGAATATTTTGATTTTTTACATAGGGCTCAAGAATACCTCCATAAATACCCCAAGCCTGAGAAGTGTGATCGTCAGACATGATAAACAAAATGTTGGGCCGCTCCTCCTCTACGGAAGAATTTGGAACACATGACAGTTGTCCTATCAGCAGCAATGTCAAGAAATAAATCTGCTTGTGTCTCATAGCCAATAAAAATATAAAAATGAAATTCCGGGGGTCAAAGAAATTCCTCAATTCGGGAAATTATCTCACACGCTTTTTCATATCCTCTGGAAACCAAGTAGTACTCTTTCCCATTTTTTAGTACTAACGAAGGGAATCCCCTTACCCCCAATGTGGTGCTAAGCTCAAAATCTCCGCGTACTCTTTTCTTGACATCGTCAGTTTCAAATCCCGTTACAAATTGTAGTCGATATTTATGCAGACCCAGTATTTGCAAAATACTGACATACGTGTCTACCTGGTGGACATTAAAATTATTGACATAAAAAGCCTTTTGAACTTCTTTAAAAAAACTAAACTCATGTTGAGGAGCCAATGCCCTCATCAACACTGTTGCCCGAGCTGCAGGTTCTGTATCATAGACAAAGTCTTGACTATCCAAAATATCAAAGTTAAATGGTTGACCGCTGCGAGCTCTAACTTGTTTCCAATGCTCTCTCAGGAATTCTTTCATCTCAACGATGGGAGTGGTATTGTAGGGTCGTAGTCCCCCCATCACCATTTGAAAATCCCATTCAGAAAAATGTCCCTTTATGCTGTCTATCTCAGGCGCAAATCCGTAGCACCAGGAGCACATCGGGTCAGTTACATAAATAAGCCGCATGATCGTACTTTATTCTAGATGCTACAGTTTTTTTTTCGATCCTCATACTTGTTAAATAATCACGCAACCTCCAATCTCTAAAGGAACTCAAGCTGAGAATTCCCTTAAAAAAAGCACTGGTCATTTCACTATTGGAAATTTCCAAGGTTTGCGATATCCCGGTTTAATGAATTTGTTAGCCCGGGAATTTGAGACGAATCGTCCTTTCTTATCATCCCATGTCAGCTGATTAGAACCGCTTCTCACAGCAATGTTGGCCATATGCGCATTTATTGCAACCGCTCTTCCGATTTCAACGCTACATGCTGGTTCGGTCCGTGATTTTATACACTCGATAAAATTAGCAGCATGCAGGCTGTGTCCGTTCATCCCTTCTACCGGACCTACCTTTTCCATCTTGCCGGTCTTTTTCTCGCTATCCCATTCAGGAAATACTTCCCACTTACTCCGGTCAGCAACCAGGGTACCGTTTTCACCAATGAAGGCTACCCCATATAACCGGTCATACGGACCAATCTGTTTGCCCGCATTATGTTCCCACTGGATGAGATAGTCTCCATAATTAAATACCGCAGATAGCGTATCATGAGTTTCACGTGATCGATCCCGTAAGTGCAGGCGGCTACCCATAGCTATCACCTTTTCAGCAGGTCTTTCCAGATTCTTTGCCCATAGTGCCATATCGAGCAGGTGAACACCCCAATCAGTCATCAAGCCACCTCCATAATCCCAAAAAAATCGCCAGCTGCCATGAAAGCGAGCTGCATTGAAAGGTCTTTGGGGTGCCGGTCCGAGAAAAAGATCATAGTTGACTCCCGGTGGTGGCTCTGAGTTTTTCACCTTTTTAGGTCCCAGGCCGTAATTAAAATTTGCCCAGATATTGGTACGGTGTATTGCTCCCAATTTCCCGGAGTGCAAATATTCGATTGCCCCTTTCCAAACCTCACTGCTGCGCTGCTGCTGACCAACCTGAACGACACGATTGTATTTTCTTGCCGCGTTTACCATGACATTACACTCTGCAATACTGTTTGCCATGGGTTTTTCAACGTAGACATCCTTCTTTTCCTGACAAGCGTACACCGTTGGCAAACAATGCCAATGATCCGGGGTTGCGATAATTACGGCATCCAGGTCTTTTTGGGAGATCAAATCCCGGAAATCCTCATACTGACTGGGCGTATAATTGTATTCCTTTTCGATTTCGCCCGCACGCTTCGACAAAACATTCGCATCGATGTCACATAAGGCCCCACACATCACTCCGTCGATTTTCAAATGCTGTTTTAAGACACTGAAACCGCGACCACGGCATCCTATAAGCCCGATATTGATTTGGTCTGACGGTTTCATACCGCGATTTCTCAACATAAAAGGAAAAGTATTTGGGAGTGTTGAAGCACCAAAAATCATCGTGGACTTCTTTATAAAACGCCGCCTGGAGTTGATGGATATCATACAAAATTTATTAAGTCACATAAAAAACAAAAATCGAATCTAACTAAGAAATTGTGGTGAACCAAAAGAGCAACTGAATTTCCTGTCCGACAAAAGTTGATCAGTCTGGCAGCACGGGTTTCGATAGGCCACTCTTTAGGATGTTGTGGTCATGAATTTGCAAGATATTTTAGTAAATTGAATAGTTAATAATTTAATCAGATCTACCTATTTTATGTTCTCATATCCATGAATCTATATTCACTGATTTTAATCGGAATTTTGGTGTTGCTACCTGGATCAAACAAGGTTTACGATGACCAGTACACTGCCGGTGAGCCACACCTCTATCTCCAAAACCGCTTTCCGCTTGTAGAAAAACCTCTTTTGGAATTGCCTTTAGGCGCCATAAAACCCATGGGATGGCTACGCGACCAACTGATAAGGATGAAAAACGGAATGACCGGTCACCTCGACGAAATCTACCCGCAGGTCCTGGGACCACGCAACGGCTGGCTGGGTGGCGACGGTGACGGCTGGGAGCGGGGTCCGTACTGGATCGACGGCTTGTTGCCTCTAGCCTACCTTCTGGATGACAAAGATCTCCTCTCCAAGGTCAAACCATGGATCGAGTGGACATTAAGTAATCAGACTGTAGATGGATACATCGGCCCGGTGCCATTTGAGTCTCAGCCTGATCCGGAGCCGGGTTTGCAGAGGGGCAACCGTCTGGATTGGTGGCCCAAGATGGTCATGCTAAAAATCTTGCAGCAGTATTATTCGGCCTCAGGTGATCAAAGAGTCATTGAATGCCTCACAAAATACTTTAAATATCAACGGGAAGAACTGCCTAATACGCCTCTTGATCATCTCACATTGTGGGCCAACCGCCGTGGGGGTGATAATCTTATGGTCGTACTCTGGTTGTACAATATCACCGGTGAAGAATTTCTTTTGGAATTAGGCAAAATAATTGCCGAACAAACCTTTCCCTGGGCGCAAATTTATACTAACAAAGAAAATTATGATGACCCGGCAGATCCCTGGCACTATTCAAGAGTGATGAAGAGATATCCCTTTGATCCCGATCAAATAAATGCACTCCGAATCTCACAGATAGGAGGCATGCATTGTGTAAATGTCGCACAGGGACTAAAAGAACCAATTGTGGATTACCAGCAGTCGCATGACAGATCAAATATCGATGCCGTAAAAAAAGCTTTGTATGATTTAAAAAAATATCACGGCCAGCCCCAGGGCATGTATGGCGGTGATGAACCATTGCATGGAAAAAATCCCGTGCAAGGGATCGAATTTTGTTCAATATCCGAAGAAATGTTTTCGCTCGAAACAATTATTCCAATCACCGGAGATATGTTTTTTGCCGATCAGTTGGAAAAAATTACTTACAATGCTCTTCCCACCCAGGCAAACGACGATTTTACGCAACGTCAGTATTTTCAAGCAGCTAATCAGGTCGAACTCAGTGACCGCATAAATGTCAGTTTTCAGACTCATGGACACAGGGGAACTGATTTTGTCTTCGGAGTCCTTTCAGGATATCCCTGCTGCACCACGAATATGCATCAGAGCTGGCCAAAATTTGTCCAAAATCTATTTTATGCCACAAATGATCGAGGAGTAGCCGCCATCCAGTATGCTCCTGCAGAAGTAAGCCTGGTTGTGGGAGATAGTACTCGACTCACTGTCCTGGAAGACACGGGATTCCCTTTCCGGGAAGACATTCGCTTTTCACTTTCACTTGACAAAAGCGATAAATTTCCTTTTGCATTACGTATTCCGAAATGGACAAAAAACGCCGTAATCAAAATAAATGGTACTAAGTGGAAAGGGGAAATTAAAAATCAATTGGCGACAATAAACAGGATCTGGAAAAACGGCGATAAAATCGAGCTGATACTTCCCATGCATCTGAAGCACAGTAGTTGGTACCAATTTGCAAGGACGATTGAAAGAGGTCCGCTCGTCTACTCCTTAAAAATCGATAGCCGCGAAGTAGCAAAAAATCGAAATGATCACTTTGGATCTTTTACAGAAGTCTACCCTACAACTGACTGGAATTTTGGACTGATTCAAAGTGATATTAAAGACCTCAAAAACAACGTAGAGGTTGTAGTAAACCAGTGGGAGGGTCAGTATCCCTGGAATGAATCTCAGGCTCCGGTACAACTCCGGATGCGTGGTATTAAAATCCCCGAATGGCAGGAGGTAAATGGTGTTCCCTATCTGCCGGCAGCCTGGGGCAGACATGCGAACAGTGAGCAATTGCAAATAGAAGAAATTACTCTGATCCCCTATGGATGTACAACGCTGCGCATCACAGAATTTCCGGTATACGATTATTGATATTTTTCATCCCCGAAAATGCAGATATCACTTTTGAGATTTAAAACTCCTCTTTGGATTCTCATTCCCATGTCGAAACTGGTGCAATGCCTTTTCCTGATCCTGCCAAAACTAGCATCAATCCCGTTGATAAATAATAATGTTATGTCTCTTGAGCCCGGAATTTTTCGTGCTCTGTGCTTTCTGCTTCCACTGACAATCGCATGTACGAACGAACCCGCCAGTCCTGTTCTCTACTATGAGAATTACCAGCACTATATTGACACTTTTAATAAGTACGATAACGAGCTTTATATTCAAAATATTCCGAATTCAGAGGTACATGGTTTTTTTGAAAAAAACATTCCCCTTGTCGATCTTCCGGATAAAACACTAGAAAAAATCTACTATTTCCGGTGGTGGACATACCGGAAACATTTGAAAAAAACGGAGGATGGCTTTGTGGTCACTGAGTTTCTTCCGGATGTACCCTGGGCAGGTAAGCACAATGCAATTAACTGCCCCGCAGGTCATCATATTTATGAGGGAAGATGGTTGCGCAATCGGGTGTATATTGCAGATTATCTTCAATTTTGGCTCCACAGTGCTGGTGATGACATCCGGCGCTACAGTTTTTGGGCTGCAGATGCATTTCTAGCCTTTTTGCAGGTATTTCCCGATATGACCTTCGCCGCCGATAACATCCATGAACTTATTCAAAATTATGAAGCATGGGAAACTCAGAAAAAAGATCCGGGAAATAAATTATTCTGGCAAATCGATAATCGCGACGGTATGGAAGTCAGTGCCGGAGGTCAAATCTTGAATGGAGGTACCCCGATAGGAAGTATGGCAGGAGTAAGGCCAACCATAAATAGTTATATGTTTGGAGATGCTGTGGCACTATCACAAATTGCAAGATTTATTTCTAATTCTTCTGAAGAAGTAAAATTTGCACAAAAAGCATTAGTATTGAAAGAAGAGGTGGAAAATAGACTGTGGAATGACAGCCTTCGATTTTTTACCGTGCTCCCGCGTAACTATAATGAAGCCTCTCGCCCGATCGACGTGCGGGAGCTTATTGGATATACCCCCTGGTATTTTAATTTGCCCAGTGATGATGAAAAATATGTCGATGCCTGGACAAAAATTGTTGATACAACCGGATTTTTTGCGCCATATGGCCTTACAGTGTGTGAGCAAAGTCACCCGTACTTTCAGATCAGCTATCAGGGTCATGAGTGCCAATGGAATGGCCCGTCCTGGCCTTTTGCCACAACAGTGACATTAAAGGCGCTTGCCAGATATTTAAACAATTACAACAAAAAAGAGCTTACTAAAAAAGATTATTATCAATTATTAAGTCAATATGCAGAGAGCCATAGAATCACAATGGAGAGTGGCATAATCCTCCCCTGGATCGATGAGAATTTAAATCCATACACTGGTGATTGGATATCCCGGACGCGATTAAAAAATTGGAATAATCGGGGATGGTCTGATGAAAAGGGAGGTGTGGAGAGAGGCAAGGACTACAATCATTCGGGATTTTGCGATTTGATCATTTCTGATTTGATAGGAGTCAGGCCCACCCTTGATCACAAGTTAGTGTTTCAACCCCTGGTGCCAGACGACTGGGACTGGTTTTGCCTAGATCATATCCTTTATCACAATAAGAATCTGACAATCTTGTGGGATGAAACCGGCAATAAATTCGATAGGGGAAAAGGTTTACAAATCTTTAAAAATGATCAGTTGATCCATCGTTCCGATCACCTTGAACAAGTAGAAGTAGCCTGGCCTTAGAAGGGCTTTACTATCCGATGACTTCAAGAATAATCCACCTGCTGTAATATATCAAAATGCAAAACGGATTGTATATTAGGACTGACGTTGTAGTGCAATATTTTCTCTGGTTTAAGTCAGGTCGAAAAAAAATGATGAGACAGGTGGCCAGATTTCTGTAAATCTGATATACATGAAAAACAAACCACAAATAAATAGGCGAAAATTCGTGAAAAACGTGATTGTTTCTTCCTCATCGCTTGCACTTCCAGTGTATATTAAGGCGAAAGCCCTGGGAAGAGATGGGTACACTGCCCCAAGTAATAAAATAACTATGGGGGTCATAGGTGTGGGACCCAGGTGCAAGAAGGTCCTCAAAGGCATGTTGCCAAACGAGGATATGCAATGTCTCGCGATTGCCGATGTACAGGCCACCCGCAGGAATGATGGAAAGGAAATAGTCGATGAGTTTTACCAGAATAAGGATTGCCAAACGTATATTGATTTCAGAAGACTTCTTGAGCGCAAGGACATTGACGCTGTACTGGTTGCTACCGGTGATCGCTGGCATGCTCGGGTCTCAATTATGGCTGCACAGGCTAAAAAAGATGTGTACAGCGAAAAACCATGTGGAATAACCATGGCAGATTGTGAGGAATTGTCAGTAACGATGCAAAGAAAAAAAAGGGTCTTTCAGGCGGGAACTCAACGACGCAGCGTGACCAACTTTATCCGGGCAGTAAGACTAGCTCACGAGGGTAAACTGGGAAAAATCCATACATTACATGCGTCGATCTATCGTCCAAAACTTAAAAATTCGTGGTTGCCTGCAGAGCCTACTCCGGATCGCACGGAAGTAGACTGGAACATGTGGTTGGGACCAGCACCCTGGCGACCTTTTAATCACAAATATGTGGAGGGAAGATGGCGGGGTTATTACGATTTTGACAGTGGTGCAACACTTCTGGACTGGGGTGCCCACACTGTGGATCTTTGCCAATGGGCTAATATGGCAGATAATACAATGCCTGTCTCTTACGAGCCATCGGCAGAAAACATTACAGCGTATTACGACAATGGAGTCAAACTGGTCATGCATTTTCTCGACACGCCGTTTGATGACCGTCCGGGATGGTTTCAGCATTTAGGTACCTGCCCGGTTAGGTTTGAAGGGGATGAGGGATGGGTAGAGGTCGGTGACAGCGGGGGGATTGAGGTTTCCTCCGAACTCCTCAAAAGTGAAGTTGCAGGCATGCCATCGAATATTTCCGGGCTAGGTGTCGAAGCACATGGAAGGGATTTTCTCGACTGCGTCAGATCCAGAAAACCAACTTCGGCAAATGCTATGGTAATGCGCAATTCCCATATTGCATGTCACGCAGCTGCTCTGGCGTGGATGCTGGATCGCAAATTGACCGTCGATCCAAAAACGGCCAGGTTTCGCAATGACGACGAGGCCAACGGACTTCGCAGCCGTCCAACAAGAAAATGGAATTTTTAGTTTGTGAATCCATACCGTGGTTAAGCACGTAATATGAGATCGTTTTATTCAATAAGTTTGTCGAAGAGAAATGCCGCGGCGAAACCGTCACTTAAAAGAATTGAAATGAATAATACAGGAGGGATACTAAAAAGAAAGAATGATTCGCGCCGTAGATTTATAAAACGCGGAAGTTCGGCTGCTTTGGCACTTTCCCTGCCATATTTTTCTTCGTACGATGCAAGAAAAGTGGTGGACAAGCAATTGCACATTGGAGTTGTTGGGGGCAGATTTGGTTGTTCATTTCAGTTTCATGAACATCCTTCTTGCAAAGTGGAGGCTGTGAGCGATCTGCGGTCTGAAAGACGGGCAAAACTGATGCAAACCTACAAGTGTCAAAAATCCTATCATTCTTTGGAAGAGCTGGTAAAGGATAAAAAGATAGAGGCAGTTGCCGTATTCACCGAGGGGCCTAACCATCTGCAACATGTCATGGAATGTCTCAGCCATGGAAAGCATGTGTTATGTGCTGTGCCTGCGATCTGGGGATCTCTCGAGGAGGCATATCAACTTCAAAAAGCTGTGGAGGAATCCGGACTTATTTATATGATGGCAGAAACAAGTTACTACCAACAATTTACGATATCCGCAAGAAAGTTTTACAGAGATGGGTTGTTTGGTGATCTGTTTTATTGCGAATCTGAATATCAGCACGATGGATTGGATCAATTGTATTTTGAAAACGGGAAACGCACCTGGAGATACGGCGTTGCTCCCATGCACTATCCTACCCATTGCACTGCCCATCTCTTGAGTGTCACCGGTGAGCGACTCGTTAAGGTGACTTGTACTGGATGGGGTGATAATGATCCTGTACTTAGAGACAATCCTTATAAAAACCCATTTTGGAACGAAAGTGCCATGTTTACCACCAGCAGAGGTAGATCTTTTCGGGTAAATGTGTGGTGGAAGGGTGCACATTTAGGATGTGAAAGGGCTCAATGGATTGGCAGCAAAATGAGCTTCTATGCAAATAATCCCTTGGGTATGAAATCGACCATTGTAAAGAAATCCGACGACTTGGGTGAAGACGATGCCGGTTTTGTACGGTCTGAATCGAGAACAGAAATATACGACCAACCCCAGTGGTGGAATACGGAAATGCTCCCAAAACCACTGCGCCATGACAGCGGACATCACGGATCACATACATTTATTACACACGAATTTGTCGATGCCTGTTTAAAAGAAAGAAAGCCGGCTATCGATGTGTATGAAGCTCTTGCGTATACGGTGCCCGGAATTATTGCTCATGAGTCCTCACTAAAAGATGGCGAATCGATGAAAATCCCTCAGTTCGATGAATAATCCGGTTTAACAAAAAAAACAAGCAAATGCGGAATCTTTTTCTTCTCATTTTATTTTCCCTTGTCCTTAGCACACAGTGTTCTCCCCCAAAGATAGTATCTAACAACAATTGGCAATCAATTTTTAATGGTAAAAACCTGGATGGATGGATTCCGAAAATAAGGGGATATCCGACCGGTGAAAATTATGCCAATACTTTTCGGGTGGTTGATAATCTTCTCACTGTATCTTATGACGAGGGATATAGGAGTTTTGATCAACAATTTGGTCACATTTTTTACAAAGAAAAGTTTTCTAAATATCGCATCAGGGTTGAATACCGGTTTATCGGTGAGCAAGCGCCTGAAGGACCGGGGTGGGCATATCGAAATAGTGGGATCATGTTGCATGGCCAATCACCAGAGTCAATGTCGTTGGATCAGGACTTTCCCATTTCAATCGAGGCCCAGCTTTTAGGTGGCAATGGGACAGAAGAGCGAACAACAATGAACCTGTGCACTCCGGGCACGCACGTACATATGGATGGCAAACTCATCGAACAGCACTGCTTGAGCTCAGATTCACAAACGTATCACGGAGATCAATGGGTAACAGCGGAGGCGTTGGTATTGGGAGATTCACTTTTGGTACATTATGTAAATGGTGAAGAAGTAATGCGATACGAAAAACCAGTGGTCGGGGGAGGTGTGGTCAATAATTTTGAAGGCTCCGAAAAAAAAGACGGCATGGCCCTGAAATCAGGATATATTTCTCTACAAAGTGAAAGCCATCCAATACAATTCAGGAAAGTAGAAATCATGCGATTGTAAAACTCCAGAAAACAAAGTCGCTTAATCATATTAAATGCATATATCTTAACCTTTGATACTCATTATAAATTAAATAAAAAAACACACAATGATTAAACCTAAAATTATCCTCTTCTTATTTGTGACTTTGGCATACAGCCAGGTCCTTGGCCAGCCGGCAATAGACGAAGATCGCATTTCGAGATACGATTATTTCATTGAAAATTTGATAGAGGAGGAAGAGATTCCCGGAGCTGTTGTCATGATAAACGTGGGAGGAAAAACAGCTCATAAAAAAGCCTATGGAAAAAACAACCTCCTGGAGCAAAGATCAATGGGAGATAATGATATTTTTTATATTCAGTCGATGACCAAACCCATCATATCTGTGGCATTTATGATGCTATATGAAGAAGGTCATTTCCTGCTGACCGATCCTGTGTCAAAATACATCCCCGAATTTAAGAACCTCAGGGTGTGTGTGGATCCGGAAAAAGGGCTGGATGGTCCAACAGAGCCATTGGAGAGTGAAATCACCATCGTGCAACTGCTAACGCATACCGCAGGTATCTCACATGGACTTTCAGGAGTGAAATTGGATCAAGATTTGCGCAAGGCAATGACCCAGGTAGAATACAAAGATATAAGAAGCAGGATAGACGCATTTTTGAAATTACCAATCATGAATCAGCCCGGAAAACAGTGGATGTACAGTGGCGCGCCAGACGTTCTTTCTGTCTTGATCGAACAATTTTCCGGGATGAGTACGAAGGATTTTTTACAGAAGCGAATCTTCGATCCTCTCGAAATGAAAAATACAGGTTATAATGTACCGGTAGAAAATAGTGAAAGGATTGTGAAGCTTCATCAAAAAAATGAAGAGGGAAATTTAATAGTCAGCAACTTCCAGCCTAAATCACAGGGTAATACGGTATGGAGTGGAGTAAATGCACTTTTTTCAACAGCTTCCGACTATATGAATTTTTGTCAGATGCTTCTCAATGGAGGTAGATGGAATGGTCATCAGTTGCTGGGAAGAAAAACAGTAGAATTAATGACGGTAAATCATGTTAGTGATTTATTTCATGGTCCTGGGTCAGGATTTGGTCTCGGCTTCTCTGTTGTGACCAACCTTGCCGACACAAACATCCTGGGATCTGAAGGTGTTTATGGCTGGGGTGGAGCATTCAACACACAATTTTTTATTGATCCAAAAGAGGAGCTTATCGCAATATTTATGACTCAGACTCTTCCATATGACGATTTTTATAATGTGAAAATGAAACAGTTTGTATACCAGGCTCTGTATTGAATAGTCCTATTCTCGGACTTACTTGATTTAACCATTGGCAATCGAATAATCACCATTATCATAAACAGCGAAAGATGACAAAGAATTTCAGAGCTTTAATTCCAATCTTAATCTGTTTAATGTTTTTTACTGCGAATATCTCTTCTCAAAATCAATTGAGGAAAATCAAGGGAATAGATTATTCTGAAGTAGAAATCACAGACCCATTTTGGAAGCCAAAAATAGAGGATGTCGCGAAAAATGCCATCGGTGTTTGCGTTTATCAAACAGAAACTGCAACAGCACGAATTCGCAATTTTGAAAAGGTCGCTGCAAAAAAAGGGGAGCGCCATGAAGGGATCTATTATGATGATAGTGACGTATACAAGGCCATCGAGGCCATGGCCTATTCACTGCATTCTGTCCCGGATAAAACTGTGGAAGCCAAAGCTGATGAATGGATTGACAAGATTGCAGCAGCACAATTACCCGATGGATATCTCAACACCTACTTCACCCTGGAAGGCATAGATGATCGATGGAATGATATGGAACGCCACGAAGCATACTGTGCCGGTCATTTGATGGAAGCCGCAATCGCATATAAACGAGCAACCGGTAAAGGAAAATTGCTTGATGTAGCCATTCGCTTTGCGGATCACATTGATCGCGAACTTCGAAAAAAGAACAGGAAGTGGGTTGCAGGCCATCAGGAAATAGAATTAGCTCTAATAAAATTATATCGGGAAACTGCAGACCGGAAATATCTCGAGCTTTCAGAGTGGTTTTTAGAACAGCGTGGCAGGGGATACGGACGTGGCAAGATTTGGGATTCCTGGAACGATCCAGCATATTGTCAGGATGCATTGCCCGTAAAAGAGCAAACAGAAATAACGGGTCACGCCGTGCGAGCAATGTACATGTATACCGGAATTGCTGATTTAGCTGCGATCACACAAGACAAGGAGTATTTAGAGACCATGCTCACCGTTTGGGAGGATGTCGTACATCGAAATACCTACGTCACCGGGGGTATAGGTTCTGCCGGTAGAAATGAAGGTTTCTCCGTGGACTATGATTTACCCAATGAGCACGCTTACTGCGAAACATGTGCTTCTGTAGGTATGGTCTTTTGGAATCAGAGGATGAATTGGCTTACGGGTAATGCCAAATATATCGATGTATTAGAAAAAAGCCTGTATAATTCTGCTCTGGATGGAATTTCTCTGGATGGAAAACAATTTTTCTACACCAATCCTCTGGCATCTCATGGACAACACGAAAGAAGGGATTGGTTTGGTACAGCGTGCTGTCCCAGCAATATTTCGCGATTGATCACGTCCGTCGGAAATTATATAT
The DNA here is from genome assembly GCA_965222645.1 of Saprospiraceae bacterium. Classification (GTDB taxonomy): domain Bacteria; phylum Bacteroidota; class Bacteroidia; order Chitinophagales; family Saprospiraceae; genus JABDMH01. Next base: position 1,471,175 of record OZ244968.1, read on the forward strand.
ATGGTAAAACAGATGACGCGCTTTGGATAAATCTTTTTGTCGGCAGTAAAACAAGGCAGAGAATTGGCAAGAACTATGTCGACATAGAATTGAACACAGAATATCCCTGGCAAAATAAAATCGAATTAAAAATAAATGCCAATAAAAGATCGACATTTGAAGTCCACATCCGCATACCCGGGTGGTCGGAAAATGAGGCAATTCCAGGAGGGTTATATACTTTTAGCGAACGGACAAGAGAAGATGTGGTCATTAAAGTAGACGGGAAAAAAATCAACTTTAAAAAAGATAATGGATATGCTATAGTTGAGGATAAATGGAAAAATTCTACGATCACAATGGAGCTACCCATGTATCCTCGATTGATAAAAAGCAGAAATGAAATATTGGAAAATTCTGATCGCCATGCCCTGCAATACGGGCCATTAATATATTGTTTCGAAGCGATAGACAACGGTGGAGATGTATTTAATGTGCTTTTGCCCGAAGATGTCACATTTGAACGAGAAAATGGAATGGTAAAAGACGAAGAAATCATAAAACTATCAGCTCAACTTCCCGTACTGGTGCCTACAAATGATGGTGTGCGGATCGATGCTACACTAAGGAAAATAACAGCTATCCCGTATTATACCTGGTGTAACCGGGGAAGTAATGATATGCAGGTCTGGATGCCGAGCAAGATAGGGGGTGTCGAGATCAGGTGAAGAGGGTACCAGTTGCGACATTCAGTTTTTTTCAATGGGGTGAAATTATTTTAGCTTTCAGTAGACGAAACCCATAAGATTCAGGTCTTTATTGGGTGCAGTGATTACCGGCGTAATCCAATATTTGCCGGCAGTCCTATCGGTTGCCATTCATAACCGTTAGAACCGTTAGAACGGATAGAACCGTTCAAACGGATAATCACCAATCACTAATTGTCTGACCATCACACATTCTCATCTCTATTACGTACGCTGATTACCAGCGTATTACAAGATTGATGGCAATTTCAGCAGGGCTGCCATTAATAACCGTTATAACCGTTAGAACCGTTCAAACGGATAATCACCAATCACTAATTGTCTGACCATCACACATTCTCATCTCTATTACGTACGCTGATTACCAGCGTATTACAAGATTGATGGCAATTTCAGCAGGGCTGCCAATAATAACCGTTAGAGCCGTTATAACCGTTCAAACGGATAATCTCGATTCACTAATTGTCTGACCACAACATTCCGATTTCTAATACAGTACTGACAACCAGCGTAATCCAATATTTGCCAGCAGTCCTATCGGGTTGCCATTCATAACCGTTAGAACCGTTATAACGGATAATCTCGAATCACCTAACCCGCCCTAAATGACCTACTCAAGAAAAATAATCGTGACCTCATATCGTTTCATGTCCAGATATGAAACGTAGACTATTTACAAAGACACTCTTGGGTGGAACCTCCACCGCAATCGTAGCTGGTCTGTACTCCTGGCAGATCGAACCCTTTTGGGTTGAATTTGTCCATAAAAAACTACCTGTAAAAAACTTGCCTGCTCACCTACTTGGCAGGACGCTCATCCAGATTAGTGACATCCATATCGGCAACCGCTTTAATTGGAACTACATTGTTGAAACTTTTGAGAAAGTGCAGCAACTGAATCCCGATATTGTTGTTTATACAGGTGACTACGTGCATTATGAAGATGCCACGCAGTACGACCAATTAAAGCAGGTACTAAAGTCTGCAGTAAAGGGACGCCTGGGTACTATAGCAATTCTGGGAAATCATGATTATGGCATAGGATGGAGAGAAATTGAAGTTGCTGAAAATATCACTGATCTTTTATCCAGTGCCGGAATAGATGTATTGAGAAACCAATCCCGAGATGTTGACGGCCTGAATCTTATCGGATTTGATGATTATTGGAGTCCCAATTTTGATGCCGAAAATGCGATGTCAGACTTTGACCCTCTCAGAGCAAATGTCGTACTTTGCCACAATCCTGATGTCTGTGATCTCCCTATTTGGAAGGACTACAAAGGATGGATCCTGGCAGGGCATACACACGGTGGTCAGTGCAAACCTCCTTTTCTAAATCCACCAATCCTTCCAGTAAAAAACAAAAAATATACAGCCGGAAAAATAGACCTTAGTGATGGTCGAATGCTGTACATCAACAGGGCTCTGGGCCATATGTATCAAGTTAGATTCAATGTCAGACCCGAAGTGACCGTATTTCAGTTGCAATCCGAAGCATAAACACTGTATCACAGGTATCGATTTTTATTTCGCGATCTTTTTGGATCGCATTTTCCATCCCTACCTACCCTTCCTAACTGCCTTACCATTGATTGAAGGCTATACGCGTGAAATGATTTTTTTTACTATTATCACGTATGAAACTTATTCTCTTCCTATTGTCCACAAGCTGTCTCTGGTGGCAGGGTACAACGACACACCGATGGACCTGTACTTCGTATTATGTGAATATCAATGGAATAGATCATCACCCAACAATTGTCCTGGAGATTCAGACCCAGGGCAAGTCTGCAAGGGGCAAATTAAAACTCATTGAGGAAGGTAAAATTAAACGGATATCTGAAATCGTCGGAGTGGTGTACGGCGATGGATCTGCCTCCCTGGCTGAACGCTGGGTTGATCAGGAAGAGCCCGGTTGGCTGCCTGCATTTAATTCCCTTTTAATCACTGACATTGGATCTTCATCCTTCCGCCTCAACTTTAATTCAGCATCATCAGGAAGAGCTTTTCAAGAAAAAGGCGAAATGCTATTTCAAAAAGTAGCAATTGGAGCTGGCTCCTGAAAACCTTCTTATAATTTGTGATTTTCAGAAATTGAGATTGCGAACATCCCTAATCAACCGATAAACCTAAGTAAGAAATGATTATCAATAAAAATGTAAGCATTGGAAACCTGATAAAGTGGTCCGGACACCACATCGCTTGGCTACTTGCCTTTATGGGAGTTATGGCGTTTCTCTATGACCGGGAAATATTGAGTCTGGCAATCCCATGGCTCCCAATTTCGGTAATAGGGACAGCTGTTGCATTTTACGTGGGTTTTAAAAACAACCAATCCTACGATCGCATGTGGGAAGCTCGTAAAATCTGGGGAGGTATTGTAAATGATAGTCGATCATGGGGGATGATGGTCGATGGTTTTGTCACCAATCTTTTTACAGAAAATCACGTTCCCGGAAAGGATTTAATTGACATCAAGAGACGGCTCATCTACCGTCATATCGCCTGGCTCTATGCACACAGAAGTCAATTGCTGGTAGCTACCCCCTGGGAGCACATCAGTCAAGGTGGTCATATGGCTCGTCAAGCCAGAATGTATCAAAGAAAATACGGTGTTGGTCTACTTGATGAGGATGTCACTCGAGAAGGATTGGGACATTTTCTGCCTCTGGATGAGCACGATCGGTTAGTAAACTACGTAAACACAGCAACCCAAATCATCAATGAGCAATCCAGAGATCTGCGTCAACTAAGGGAATCCGGTCTGATCGAAGATTTTCGACATATGGAAATGGTCAATTTGCTTAAAAGTTTTTATACCCTTCAGGGAAAGAATGAACGAATAAAAAAATTCCCATTTCCGCGGCAGTATGCAAATATGAGCAGGTATTTTATTGGAATTTTTATCGCCCTTCTACCATTTTCTATGATACCAGAGTTAATGAAACTTGGCGATTGGGGATTCTGGCTTTCTATTCCGATCACCGCTTTGATCGGCTGGGTTTATGTTATGATGGAAGTTGTTGCGGATTATTCTGAGAATCCCTTTCAAGGTATGGCCAATGACATTCCAATGATGTCCTTATGTAGAACAATTGAAATAGACCTCCGCGAGATGCTAGGAGAAACTGACCTCCCTCCTGCTGTACCTGCAAAAGACGGGATTCTCATGTAAGCAAATTCCCAGGTTGGCTCCATGGATCAGTACCCGTTATCTTGATTTAGAAATCACCAGTTGGAGTACCGGCTTTCTCGACCTCCGTCTTCGAATAATGATTTTCGAACTTATGCATTATCTACTTCACCAAAATCCCACCATTCTCACTCCTGCTTCGCCTATTTAGAAAAGTCATTGGGTTGAATTGCAACCAATAGAAAATAGCTCAGGAACCATTTGTGAGTCATCCTGAAGGTTGCGGAGCATGTCTATAGCACCTTAGATATTTTGCCGTCTAAATTTGAGATTCTCAAAAAGTCTTTTGTAATCACTTCCCATAAAAATTCTAAAATAAATCCTATTTCGGTGAAGAGTATTATAAATGCTAATATTCAAGGAATGCCAGCATGCAAGAAATCATCCACGCTATACCACAAGGCAATCCGTGTGATCGACCTTGAATGGTAGCCCAACAGCCTGTTGCTCTGAAGGTGAGCAAAGAAGCAATCAGCGTAGTAAGGCATAATCTCCTAAGTAAAGAATATACTCCGAATGAATATGCCAAACGGCTCAGATTGCGTGTAGGCGAGCAGGAGTTTACAGGGGTGTAAGGCTATCATTCACAGTCTTGTCGCCGACGCTCCATTGCTATAGGTTTCACCACAGATCGAGTACAGCGAGATCCCAACATTGAAAACGTTGTGTAGATCGTCGGTATGTCCACGGATAACCACAGATTATTTTGCTTAGCATTTATGTAGACCCAAGGAGGATCTTCAGGATAGACCGAAATAAAGATGTGAAAAATATTATTAGTGATCCGACTCGCTTTTTGTAGTGGGGGCCCCACACTTGGGGCGTAGCGTTATATTTTACTTGACGGAATATTGAAGAACATACAATAAAAATATTCTACATCCGGTAGGGCAAACTTTTGGCCTGTTGGCGTGACCTGTCAGACGGGCGACAAGAGTTTGACAAAATCGCCGGTTATATTTTTTTCCTAACGCAATAAAAGCCCTACAACCTAGACTTTCAAAACTCACTTCTTGCCTCCGGCAGGGCAAACTTTTGGCCTGTCGGCGTGGCTTGCCAGGCAGGTGGCAAAAGTTTGATAAAACCACCGTCTCTATTTTTTTCTCAACGCAATAAAAGCCCTACAACCTAGACCTTCAAAACTCACTTCTTGCTTCCGGCAGGGCAAACTTTTGGCCTGTCGGCGTGGCCTGCCAGGCAGGTGGCAAAAGTTTGATAAAACCACCGTCTCTATTTTTTTCCCAACGCAATAAAATCTCAAAAAAACCTAAACTTTAAAAACTCACATAAATCTTGACGTACTATATCGGATTGCTTTTATTCAAGTCAGATTTTTCGATGAAAGTCCTACTCGTTCAAACACTTTAAAGTTCTTAACGGTTTTTTGGCATTTTATCACTAAAAAAAATAAGGCCGGGATTAGACCTTTTTCAAAGGTCTTTGGGAGCGCTCGCATAAAAGTCCTAAAATAGTTTTAATGACCCCGACTTCGCGTCCGCAGGTGGGGTCCCGCACTTGAATTATGGGGTTAGTTATAGTCAAGCGCCCTACCTTACTTTCTCTTTTCCCTAAATCCCACCTATGACTCCGGCTTCGCATCCGGAGGTGGAGCCCTTCTACGTGGGCCTAGAGGAAGTGTGAATGGAGCGGATAAAATGTAAAATAGTACAACTTATGACTCCCAAGGCGAGTTGCCAAACAGGTATGCGGAGCATGCCTACAGCACCTTAGATATTTTGCCGTTAAAATAGGACAAAAGGGTGAGGTAAAAGAGTGATGCTGAAGTGAGTATAGGGATCGGTAAAAAAAAGTATAAATGTCATCTTTTTGATCACGAATATAGAATGATCGGCGAAAAGCGAACGGCTGGGATCACGAGCGGAGTGGGTTTGGCCTAATAGGCAAAAGATCTAAAGTGCAAGACTTTTTTGGTTCTTTTTTGGTCACAAAAAAGAATGAATAATATTTTATATCAAAAAGTAACTCAACCATAATAGAAATTTTGCCTCAGGCAAGGCAAACTTTTGCCCTGCCGGCGTGGCCTGCCAGGCGGGTGACAAAAAGTGGGAAAGGATATTTTTGTTCACAAAAAAGAAAAATTATAAGAATGTAGGTCACCGAGAATGCAGTAGCTTACACACCCGCAACCCTTTATCGGGATCACTCGAGAATTACTAAATAAATAAATCCGGAAGGGTAACTACGGTATGTGTGCTAAGAAAATAAGTTGGCATCTGGAAATGGCTTTAGTTTGTGGAACTTCAGAGCCTAATTTACGGCTATTTCTACCCTTCTATTTCTTGGACTAAGGCCTTCGTCGACTAATTGAGCACTTCCCTTTGCCCTCACCTCAATAATCGCATCAGCTATTCCCAACCCGACCAAAAAATTCTTTACACTTTCAGCTCTCCTTTGAGATAATGTCAAATTATAGCGATCAGAACCTGCGGTATCGGTATGACCGGTAACCGCTATGGAATTGATCTCTATCGATTCGAGATCCTTCAAAAACAATCTGATTTGCTCCTTTCCTTCATTCTTCAGTGTCCAACCGTCAAAATCAAATAAAATATTACCAAGGATCAGGGATTTTAGGTCGATGATTTTTCCTGATTGACAATCCAACCCATAAAGTGAAACGTCATCTATTAAATAATAGGAATAACCCAATGTACTCGTTTCTTGATTTGCTTTCGTTTCCCGGTCAGAGAAAAAATTGCCAATCAATAGATACTCAAAATCATCTTGTGCTTCAAATTCGCCCTCTACCTTATACCACTCATTAGGCTTTATGCCAAGAATTCTCTGGTCTGCATACTTCTCTTCCAATTCGAGAACCGGATTCTTCACATCTTGATATATTTTAATTTTGCTAAGACCTATTCCAAGATTATTTGCCCGTACAGATGTAGAAATTGTACTCGTCCAAAATTCATATCTGAAGCATTGTCCCTTGAGGCATTTTTTCTTTAGTCTTACTTGTAGGTACTCCTTGCAATGGAGACGCTGAAAATCGCAACCAAATGTTTTTATGCCTACCATTAGCCGGCCAGAGTGTGGTTTGCAATTGGCGAGACTCACATTTGGACGTTTCGGATACATCTGGCCTAAGTACTTATCAAAAAGTAAATCAGGAGAAGCTTGTGTCGGAGAGGTCCAATCATGCATTTTATTGTCAAATCTGATATTATTCCCGCACCACCTGTGATCAATTTTTTTTACTTTCTCAAAAGATGGATTAGGCACCAAATTCTGAGTCATTGAAGGTCTCCATAATAACATTGCGAAAAAAGGGATAAAAATGTATCTCATTGCATCTGTATAACGAAGCCGAGGCACATCGGTATATAAATGTATAGACAAGAAGCCATTTCTGATCATCTGTACCTCACCAGGAAGAATTAATCCCTGTTAGATTGCCTGGATCTCTTGCAAGAACCATGGTCCCTACGGCTCACCAAAGTGGCCTGTCACAGATCAAGCATCATCGATGCATTTCATATATTTGCAAACGAAATAAAATTGCATTCTATATATGGAAGAAGAGAACCAGCCTAAGAAATCTCTAATTCAGGACCTTTGGGATCGAAGGTTTTTTCAATATCTCGGAACCTATCTGGGAGTTTCTTTTGGATTGATTCAATTTGCCGAATTTTTGGAATCGCGGTTTGAGTTAGGACCAAACCTCGTTGAGAAGGTCTTTCTTTTTCTCCTAATTATGCTTCCCGCAGTTGCCCTCTTTATTTATTATCATGGCCGCAAAGGTCATGACGAGTGGAAGCCCATTGAAAAATATTTTATTCCCACATCACTAGTAGCGGCACTGGGGATTTCTCTCTTTATGTTCAACAATGCAGAAAAAGAAATAGAAAAAGTATCTATCACTAATACAGAGGGCGATACGATCACACGTATCATCCCCGCCATGGGAATGGCTAAACGTTTTGTGATTTTTCCCTTTAAATACGATGCTCAAAATGATTCAGATAAATGGCTTTCCTGGGGGACATCTTTTCTCCTGGATAAAGATCTCGAACAAGATATGCGAACATCTTCCATCCAGCCATTTTCATTGCGTGAAGACTATGAATCACATAATATCGATTTTAATGATGACATTTCTTTTTCGACTCAATTAAAGATAGCCCAGGACAATTATTCCGATTATTTTATCACCGGTGCAATCAATAAAGTAGATAGCAAACTACGACTTGTATCAGAAGTATTTGAGTCTAATAGTGGTCGATTATTTATTTCGGATACCGTATCTTCCGATGACGTCTTTGGCCTGGTAGATCAGGTTTCACAAAACATCAACGCCCAACTTTATACCGTGGAATCGGGCAACCGGGAAGAGATCATTGACCTACCGGCAAAAGACTTGATTACCCCCAATCAAGACGTTCTGAAATCTCTGGTGGATGCCAGGCTAATCCTGGTCGAAGGCCCTCAGCACATTGCACAGGCCATCACTCAGGTGGAAGAGGCAATCGGTGTGGATCCAAAATGTGGTGAATGTTTTAGCTTCCTGTCAAATTTGTATTTGGGTGCAAATCGGGAGGAGGATGCCACGAATGCTATTGACAATGCTCTAAAGTTTTCAAGTGCTTTACCAGAGCGGCAAAGACTCAATATCGGATACTATAATTATATGGTCAAGGAGCAGGTAAGCAATGCAATACGCCTCCTGGAAAACTGGAAAAAGCTGTATCCACGTGATCAATATCCTTATTTCCAACTCATTTCTCTTTACCGTAGATCTCTCGAAGTAGACCAGGCTAAAGAAGTGGCCAAAACAGCAATTGATAATGGCCATCGAGGCAAAGTACTGATCGATCTGGCTCAGCTATACATTGACTCCGAGGATTATGAGCTGGCTGAGACATACATGGAGGAGTTTTCTAATTTATATCCTCATAAAGCCAAAGAAAAATCGCTGCTAGGTAAGATCTACTTAGAACAAGGTAAACTCGATGATGCTATAAGATTTTATCAAGATCTTTCCATTCTGGAACCAACCGATCCTGGTCATATTGTGGAAATTGCTTCTATCCAGGACAGACTCGGGAAGTTTGAGGAAGCAAAAAAGTTATATCAGCAGGCATTAGCACTCGGTAGTCGGCCTCAGGATTCGATCGCAGTTTATGTTGAAAAGGAAAATCATTTTAAGCGCCTGGGGCAGTTCGCTTTACTTTTCGAGACACTTGATGCAAGGGAAAATGCTCTTTTGAAAATCATGCCTCCGATTGGGGCAAAGGTCCAATTGATTAATGCAATTTGGCCACACAAGATCGCTGTCAAAGATTATGAAGGATTCCGGGCTCGATTTCAGGAATTAAAGGATATGCTACCAGAACGAGCATCTATCTTTCAATGTTTGGAAGATTTCTTCTTTGCATTAGGTACCGAGGATTTAGAAAAATATGAGACGACTCCACCTGAATGTCTGCAAATCATTTTTCAGAGTAGCGGCAAAAATTTTGAGATCATTTATGATGCTAGTCTCAAAGAATTAAGAGGTGATTTTAAAGAAGCTGCATTGGGATATGAAAACTATATCGACAGTACCGGATTAAACGACAAAAGATTGAGTACTGCGTTGAGCAAGCTCTATCGAAAAAGTGATCAGCTGAATAAGGCAGAGCAACTCATGGAGAGAAATCTGAAAACCGATCCCAGCAATCCGGAATTTCTATTCGAATACGCCAAAATAGCACGAGATCAGGGAAAGGCTCAATTGGCCAAAGAACGACTAAATCAGGTGATGCACATTTGGAAAGATGCGGATCCGGAGTACACCTTGTTCCAGGAGGCTATGGAACTCGCCTCCGATCTACAGTAAACTGGGGTCGTAGTTTGTTTAGCCCATTTGTCCTAACTCAACAAACGTCCAAAAAAAAACAAACCTTTCTCCTTCTTACCTTGTCCTAATACAAAGTAACGCAATAAAAGTCCAAAAAACCTAAATCATTCTCTTTGCTACTTTGTCTTGATACAAAGTACCTCAAAAATCAAGGCTCTATTTTTTTTTACGCAATAAAAGCCAAAAAAACCTAAACTTTAAAAACTCACACAAATCTTGACGCACTAATATCGAATTGACTTTGTGCGAGTTAGGTCTTAGATGGGAGGTTGTAGTCGTTCAAACACTTTAAAGTTTTTAACGGTTTTTTGGGCTTGTATTAAAAAAAAAAATAAGGCCGGAATTAGACCTTCTCTGAAGGTCTTTCAGATCGCACGCAATAAAGTTCCGTGAAAAATAATCCTAGGACCCCGACTTAGCATCCGGAGGTGGGGTCCCACACTTGGGTCGTAGCGTAAGATTTTATCCAGCGGAAAATAATCTAGTGCTGTGAATTGCTGCGAGATAGAATCAAAAGCAATAGATCTCCACATTAAGAAGAAGGAGCCTTATAAAATCTAGCGAAGATCCAAGATGTGGGTCACCGAGGATGCAGGAGGCAGTTTTTGACCCACTTTTTGCTGCCAAAAAGTGGGAAAAGTACTCGGACACTTTAAAGTTTTTAACGATTTTTATGGCTCGCCCACCCGCTTCGCGGTTCTTATCGCTCGCCCATCCACTACTCGCGGTTCTTATCGCTTTGAGGTACTAGTACCTCGCCCCGCTTTTGGCGGGATCGCTCAAGAATTACTCGGCAAATAAAAGATTTAGCTGATTTAATCCATTGATAATCAGTTCGAATCCGCACAATATATCATGTTAGATCAAGAAAGCGTACCTTTGTGAGACCGATTTAAAACTTACAGCTTCTTTAGCCACCCTTTACTAAACCCATTTCATTTTAAAAATCACGGATGACATTTAAACAGTTGGGGCTCATCGAGCCAATTCTCAAAGCATTGAGAGATAAGCGATACAATGCCCCTACCCCGATCCAACGACAGGCTATTCCACCAATTTTGAAGCGGCGAGATATCCTGGGAAGTGCCCAGACAGGAACGGGTAAAACAGCGGCATTTGCCATACCTATTATACAGCTTATACAAAAGATTGAGGGCAACAGACAGAAAACTACACTGAGATCGCTTATCGTGACACCTACCAGGGAACTAGCGATTCAGATCGAAGAAAATATAACTGCCTACGCAAAATATACCGATGTCAGACATGCAGTGATTTTTGGAGGTGTGAAGCAAGCGAAGCAGATTGCGAAACTCAAGAAGGGTGTCCATATTCTGGTTGCTACTCCGGGAAGATTACTCGATCTAATAAATCAGGGATATATAAGTCTGGATACGATTAAAATATTTGTATTGGATGAGGCAGATCGCATGCTGGACATGGGATTTATTCACGATATAAGAAAATTGCTAAGATTACTACCTAAAAAACGCCAATCGTTATTTTTCTCAGCTACCATGCCGAATAGCATTGTTGATCTATCGCGAAAAATACTCCACCATCCGGTAAAAATAGAAGTTAGTCCCGTGTCGTCAGCAGCCGAAACTGTCCAGCAGGTACTCTATTATACAAATAAGCAAAATAAAAAGGATCTTTTAAGACATATTTTAAAAGATCAATCAATGGAACAGGTTTTACTTTTTTCACGTACTAAGCACGGGGCAGACCGAATAAGCCGGGACCTCAAGAAACAACGTATTAAATCAGCAGCCATTCACGGAGATAAGGCTCAAAACCACCGGCAGAAAGTTCTCAAACAGTTTAAAACCGGTCAAATAAGAGTACTCGTTGCTACTGACATTGCAGCCAGGGGTATTGATATAGACAAATTAAAGTATGTCATTAATTATGACGTTCCAAATATAGCAGAGACTTATGTGCATAGGATCGGCAGATCTGGAAGAGCTGGGGAGGCGGGTACAGCAATTTCCATCTGTGAGCCTGAAGAAAATGCATACATACGAGACATCGAAAAACTAATCAAGCAAAAGATTAAGCCGATAATGGATCACCCATTCCCCCAAACCGAAAAGCCGATGACTGTCAAGGAAAAAAAGGCATTTGAGCTTCAAAAGAAAAGAAGACGTCAGGAATATTTTGCCAATCGCAACAAAAGAAAAGTGAGAAGGCGGTAACAGCTAACCAATCGGCACATTGCCGGTTGCTTACACCTTTGATTTTCAACTGAATAAGTTGTCGTATCTCCATCACATTAGTTCTAGGTTTTGCCATAACAGATCTTTTTTGATTAGATCTGCAAGTTTACCTTTCTAAAGACCCATGGTGTTCAACCTAATTCCCTAAATGTTCGATTTACTACCGGCTCAGGGTTGCTTGCTTTACTTACTGCACTCTATAAATTATCTGTGATACTCGCCTTGGGTACACCTCCGAAATAATTCAGGCAATTTATCAGGCAGCTTATAAAATCATCTTTTTGTTGACTTGGTGTGGCTTGAACATATACTAAGTTACTGGCTGGTAGACAACTTAGGAACACCTCAACTTGTTTTACTTCTCCCATACCGCGATCCTCCCAACTTAGCTTCTTGCCTGTATAATCTACCATCATATGTTCTCCTGCTTTGTGATGCAGTTTTAAACTCACTTCAGGGCCTACTTTCTCAGTGTGCCACCGATGATAATAGTCCATAAATTGACTGTAGCTATATCCGTCAGTGTGCTCCTTCCTGTACCTTTGCCACATCTTCTGATAGGTAAATCCAACTCGATTACTTGACCGCAGTACAAGCAGAAAATAGTCTATAAGTCGCTTGTATCGATCTGGTCTGTCGGGCTCTGGCTTGGCAAATAGAGACCCCAGATCTGATTCTGGCAGCCTTAATAACTCTTCTTTTGTCCTGCACAGAGCCCTCAATGCACTAACGTACTTATTTACCGTGTTGCGGTTTATACCTAATTGCCTGGATATTTCGCGGTTAGATTTTCCATCTACATATAACATCACCAGCTGCCGTAATACCATAGTGTCCTTTCTTTTGTATGCCATATAGCTCTGTTTCTTTCTAATATGGCATGATTCCACCAATGGCATAGCTTGGTCCCTTTCTAATGGCATAGCTTTGTCCGGAAAACCTGGCATAGCTTTGTCCGGAAAACCTGGCATAGCTTAGTCCGGAATGACTGGCATAGCTTAGTTCCGTTTTATACAGCAACAGTTCAGCTTACTTTGTCCACGAATATTTACTTGCAGCCGGCTTTTATGAGGGCATCGAATTGGAGATCGGGATTTTGATCAATAGTGCTCACGCGAGCGTATCCAATTAGGATATTTCGAAGAGCCAAGAAGTAAATAATCTTGTCAGGGTTTGATGTTTACTTACTTTGATTCATTTACTGAGTTTATTATCAATAATACGACCTAAATCAAAGGAAATTTTGTTGAAGGGTGAGGAGTAAAGAAATGGACCGTTTTTTTACCAATCATTTCATTCAGACTTTAGATTCCCACGTAATTCAAATATTTTTTGTTTCTCTTGGTAACGATTCTTCTTGTTTCCGTCACTTTACTCACGTAATTAATTTCCTAACCCTCAATATCACATCAAATGAGACACGGATACAGAGTTCCAAGAAGAAGTTACCCTCAATCATATATTGACCACTGTAGTGACAGATTTGGTTTTATGTTTCCAGGACTAGCTCGAAGAAGAGCAATTCCCTATAATTCGAATAATCGTGCATTACTGGAAGACCTTGGCCAAGAGATGGGTACCAAACCTAACAGCGGGGCAACATCGATTCCAGCTGGGTATACCTATTTAGGACAGTTTATTGATCACGATATAACCCTTGATCCGTTTTCAGATATCGATAGATCTCATACACCACGAGACGTAGAAGACTTGTTGAACTTCAGAACTCCATCACTGGATTTAGATTCTGTCTATGGTAATGGACCGAGTGTCGATCCTCATCTGTATTTACAAAACACTAATGACCCTCAGGAAGATGGTGTCAAGCTATTAATTGGATCCAATTTGGTACCAAATAACGGTCCTGGTGGTCCTCCTGGTCCAGGGGGCGTACATATTGTAAGAACAGATTTTGATATTCCTCGTACCTCTGCTCTTGCAGCGATCATCGGAGATCCGCGCAATGATGAAAATCTATTTGTTTCCCAAATACATCATGCCTTCCTGAAGTTTCATAATAGCGTAGTGGACCATCTTAAAGGGACAGTTCCAGATCAGGATTTATTTAATGAAGCGTGGACGCTTGTCAAGGCTCATTATCAGTGGATAGTTTTACATGATTTTCTTCCAAAAATTGCCTTGCAAACGGAAATTAATAAATCGACAGCTAGACAAAGATTCTTTCGCCGACGCAATTTTTATATGCCGGTAGAATTCTCTGTTGCTGCATATAGATTTGGTCATAGTTTGGTTAGGGAGGAGTATGACTTCAACGATAATTTCAATTCGACAAACGGGAACAATGACTTCATGAAAGCCTTCGAATTCATCAGAGTACCTCATCTTCCCGTCCGAACCAATTGGGTAGTGGATTTGAACCGATTCTTTGATACCGGCACTGGACAAAACCTAAATATTGCAAGATCGTTTGATACATCTCTAGCTCCTGCACTTAATAGCTTGCCTGGAAATCCTGCTGGCAGCTTTATGGCTCATTTAGCAAAAAGAAACCTAGTGCGCAGCATAGCTCTAAGTCTTCCTACAGGGCAAGCGATTGCGAAACGCTTACGTGCCACACCTCTCACAGAGTCTGAGTTATTGCAGAACGCCACTTCAAATGAGGATGCCGTTCTTAGACGAAGAGGGAAGTTTCTTTTGAAGAATACACCACTATGGTACTATATATTAAAGGAAGCAGAGGTTCGGCAAAGTGGCTCTAGTCTAGGTCAGGTTGGATCTATTATTGTAGCAGAGACATTCCTCCGAATCTTACGTGAAGATTCATCGTCAATCATCAATACCAGTTTTGGCCCTAGCTTACCAAGAATAGCTGGGAAACCAGCAGGCAATTTTGACATGTCAGATCTTTTAAATTTTGCAGGAGTTTTGTCCTGATTATATGGTCATATCTGCCAGTAGTAAGACTCTTTGTTATCATGTCTCATGAACATAAGCCACAAAAAAGCAGGCTCCAAAACATTCTGAAAACCCTAATGGTAATTTTGGGCCTTGCTTTTTTTATTTTTCTATTTCTACAACAATGGTTTTGGGGTTTAGACCCAAGGTTATTTAATCAAATTGTTGATCATTATGCTGTATTCCTTACGGTTCCATGTGCCGCTTTTGCTGCTCTTCTCTTAGTTGTTGTGTTCGATGAAGCATATGGAGACATCAAGTTTTCTATTTGGGTATTGAATTTTGAAGGCGCTTCTGCACCTCTAATTTTATGGATACTCTGCTTTCTTTCTATTATTCTATCTATAAAAGTCTTGTGGTAGATCCATTCTTTTCTTTAAGAATTCTTCAGGAGTTATTAATCAGATAATCAGAAAATATTGGTAGCTAGCAGATTGCTGCTGGGAATTCAGATTTTAGCAGTCATTCACTACCACCGAGATCCCTGCAAACCTAAGACAAAAGCGAAATTTTGATATTTAGTGATCACTCTTTGGAAAGTACGAATCCTCTTCTTGTTTTTTACTTCTTAGTCTTTTTTGTACCGTCTGAGTTATTCTGTTTTATCAATATGATTTGAATACCACGCTAAAATCCTAGCTATTCACCGATTCAGAGAGTCCCAATCTATCTGCTTTAGTTCAAAATTTATTTAAGGGCTGTTCGCATCAATTATTTTCCCTCACACAGAATTAATATGTTAAAAATATGTTAAAATTGACTTTGGTCATTGACAATGCTTGCCTTTAGGCCTATATAGTATATAGACTACACTTGCTTGTCTTGCTGAACACTTCTGTTTAAGCACACTCATGTATAATAAATCTTCCTCAGTATGCATGTAAAGGTCATAGCCATTCTGTTCTTAACGTCCTTTAATTTGAGTGCATATTCACAACAAGGTCAGGAATCCATTAAATGGTGCCCTGTTGGAACTACTTGGTGGTATCAAATCAAACCGGATGCAAGTCAGGCAGCTTCAACTTGGCTAAAAATGATCTCAGTGAAAGACACAATTATTGGGTTTGATACCATTCACAAGCTCACTCTCGAAGCCTCATATAAAGAGTTTCAGGCCTTTCGAATTATTCATGATGACATTCTTGTCAAGCAAAGTGATCATCAGTTATTCTATTTGATGGGTGGCGAACAGTTCTTGCTTTATGATTTCTCGAAGGATGCGGGAGATACTTTGGTGGTGAGAGCTCCATCACAACTAATTAATTCCCTCTATACACTATCATTATGGGATACATTGGTTATTGATACAATCGATCAAGTTGTCATTAATGGTGTACAGAGGCGTCGTCAATTTCTGAGATCAATTTCATTTGCACAGAGCGATTATGGACATGAAGTTATTGAAGGAATCGGTGCAGTAGATACCTGGTTTTTCCCAACGTTCACAGCCTTTGCGGAAGATATCGATGTGTTTGATGGGCTCAGATGTTTCCAATCAAATGATGGGGCTATATTTAATTTTACCCTCAATCTCTGCGATCATGATCACACCACATCGATTATTTACATAAGTGGGCTTCAGTCTTTTGTTTTAGCTCCAAATCCAGCAAAGGATAGAGTGTCTTTCCAGGATGTTCACGAATTCACGAACCGTACTCCTTTTTCAATCTCAATTCATGATTCAAATGGAATAAGGTGGGAGCACATGACAGGGTTGACACATCTCAATGGTCTTTCTATAGACCTGCATGACCTAGTTTCAGGCCTGTACTTCGTAAGAGTATTCGATCATGAGAGGATATATTCAATAACAAGAATTATTAAACTATAAAATGCTGATTATGAAACCCTTACTTTTCGTTCTTCTTCTAGTCTTTTTGCCCGACATCTCGCTTCTATCACAGCAAGAGTGTTATACCCATTCATCTCATGCGAGATCAGCCTGTTTCGATTTTGTTGGTAACATCTCAACGACGAGCAACTATACTTTTGGTCCAGTCACCGCTTCAAATACACCTATCAAGTCCATTAGGTGTATTGTCCATGTTGTAAGGCGAGGTGATGGTTCAGACAATTTCCAAAACACCTCCTCCCATAAGAGTATAATTAGTGGTGTGTTCTCTGATGCTAATTCAGTGTTTTCAGGAAATAAGGCATTAAGCCATGCAGGCCCCTGCGCCTCGGTCTTTCTCAATGATTCCCGGATAAGGCTTAGCATTTCAAAATATGTATTTCACGAAAATGATGACCTATTTTGTGCAGGATCTCCTAACAGCAATCCCGGTGCTTGTGATTTCTATTCAGATTTGGTAACCGACTATTCAGGTCTAACCTCATTTGAAAAAAACAATTCATTGCACATTTTTATAATTGGCTGCAGAATTAAAAGTGGTAATGAATTTCATGCTCCTGGTGGATACGCTGCTGGGATACCAACTAAAAACGAAAACTTCATTGTTGTCAAGTCATGGTATCATTTTTTAGTGACAAATAATGGTCAAGAAGAGCTGGAGATTGCTCAGAATCTAGCTCATGAGGTTGGTCATACCGTAGGATTGTATCACTCATTTTTGAATGATCACCTGTGTGACACCTATGACGGCAATCAGGCTCAGACGAATAATGTCATGGACTACAAGCAAGATAAGCAAGAAGCTCTGTCTAGACGGCAAATAGAAAGAATGCACTATTTCCTCCTAGGTCATTCAAATACTGGTGATATAAAGGATGTTAATGCTAGTTCGATATCAAAGCCGACCCCTACCATTTCTGGGCCATCCGCAATTTGTTCAAATGGAGGCGTATTTCACGTATCAAACCATCAACTAGGCACCTTTGTATCTTGGTCTGTCTCTCCTTCCAATGCTGTTACAAACCCTACTGGCGACGGTTCAGAAGTCACTCTGATGCCAACAGGTTACACAGGCTCAGCAACAATTACCTTTAATGTTGACTATGGTGCATACGGCACACGGACTGGCTCTCATTCATTTACTATCTCCCAAGGCATCACTGGCACCGTCTCCTCAGGTGGTCAAACTCAGACCATGCAGGGCTCCGGATCCTTTGATGTCACTTCCACCAATGTGATTGCCAATATTGATGCACCGGGCGCTACTTCATTTACATGGACCAAAACCTGTGGCACAGGCACATTTCTGACACAAAACAGTGGCAAGAAGTTGACATTATACATGGTGCCAGGTGGCTATACCTGTTTTAATGTTACCACTACTAATTCATCTTGCGGTACGCTCTCCGCTACCCTGACATTCTATCATGTGGGCAGTAATTACTCCTTCTATCCCAATCCCACCAATGGAGATCTCTGGGTAGAAGCAGATAAGGATAAGAAGATCAAAATCAAGGACAAGGATGGCATCGAATCAACCATTGACATCAAACCAGGAATTGACCAGATCACACTGTTAGATAAGGAGGGGCATTTTATCAAAGGCAAAAAACTACCCAACAAAACCAAAAAAGGTAAAATTAGTCTCGACGGCCTTAAGCCCGATGTTTACATTGTGGTCGTCAAGGATGGCAATGTACTCATCGAGGAAAAGATCATCAAGAATTAGGCTGATTTAAATTATGCTAGTGAAGGAAGTGCTGGCCCTGTTCACCGGCACTTCTTTCTTCGAACAAGGCCAGTCAATGAGTCACCTTAATGCCTTAACAATCCTCATTATATCCACACATGCATTAGGGTTTTCCCAGGATAGTATTCCTGAATTTGCTCCTGCCCCTTTTTGACCTATTCATGGCCTACAACTCAAAGGAATGTATGCGTCAATAACTCAAAATTAGTTGGTTAAAATGTGAAGATATTACTCTTATTGACATAGACAATTCAGCCTGCCCCATTTTCCAATCGGGGTTGAATGAACCCTACTAGGGAAACCCTTGGGATACTTCTTAGGGTAAGATAGTGGTTTTTTGGATTAATCGTGTGTTCTGCGCACAGGGCAGGAAGAAATAGAATTACTGGTAAGAAGAAAACCCACGATCACCTAACAAAAGAAGTAGCCATGCCGCCATCAACGTTGATCATATTACCCGTACTTTTATTCAGAATAGCCGTCAGTACAAAAACCGCATTGGCAATATCCTCCGGATAAATGATTTCATTCATTAAATTTCTCTTTGCATAAAAGGCCGGCAACTCCTCCACAGTGATTCCATTCGCCTTGGCGCGTCCCTCTGCCCAGTCTCCTTCCCAAATTTTACTTCCCACAATTACACCATCTGGATTCACTGTATTTACCCGGATTTTCTCCGGACCGAGTTCTGCCGCGAGTAGTCTTGTGATATGCTGTTGGGCAGCCTTGGCAGCTCCATAACCGACATTATTTGGTCCTGCTACCAGTCCATTTTTGCTGGCAATATTGATGATATCCCCACCCAATTCCTGCTTCCGCAATATCTCTACCCCTGACTTAGACATGAGAAATTGACCTTTCACAAGCACATTTTGGAGTAAATCCCAGTCGGCCTCGGAAGTTGCGCTCAACGATTTTGAAATGGCCAGCCCAGCACTATGAACGATAATATCGACACCACCAAATTGAAGACAGGCATGGTCAAAGGCATCTCTGATAGAACTGCTGCTGGTCACGTCACACTCTACGTAAGAAGCGACATCTTTTCCAAAGTCTTTACCGGCCTCCTGCAAACGTTCCTCACTAATATCGGTCAAAACGACATTGGCACCTTCTGCGGCCAGTTTGTCAGCAATGGCCTTACCAATGCCACCAGCAGCTCCAGTAATTAATGCCACTTTGCGCGAAAGTGGTTTTTCCTTTGGCATTCGCTGCAACTTTGCCTCTTCCAGTAACCAATACTCGATATCGAAAGCCTCCTGGCGCGGCAACGCCGTATATTCAGTGATGGCTTCTGCACCTCGCATCACATTAATGGCATTAATGTAAAACTCAGCAGCTACCCGAGCCGTCTGTTTATTTTTGGCAAAGGTGAACAATCCAATACCAGGGCAGAGAATGACAACGGGATTTGGATCCCGCATTGCAGGGCTTGTCGGTCGCTTACAAGCATCATAATAGGCAATATAGTCTCTGCGATATTGCTCAAATAAAGGTGCAATTTCTGTCTTGACATCTGATGGGTTAGTGTGGATCACATCCTTGTCAATATGAACTACCAACGGCTTGATCTTGGTCCGTAAAAAATGATCCGGGCAGGAAGTACCCAGAGGTGCCAATTTTTCCAGGTCATTTGAATTGATAAACTGCAGCACTTTATCATCATCTGAGAAGTGACCGATCATTCTTTGCTCACTTGAGCTCAATCCACGTAATACCGGTGCAAGAGCTGCAGCAACTTTCCTTCTTTCTTCCGCAGGAAGACTATGTGTTTTTACACCTCCAAACACAGGCCGGGTCTTACCTTCGCGCTGAGCGATATATTCCGATGCTGTTTCGATCACTTCCAAACTGTTTAGGTAGCAATTGTAAGAGGTATCTCCCCAGGTAAAAAGCCCATGTCCTCCCAGTACAATGCCTCGAATGTCAGGATTTTGAGCAAGACATTCTTCCAGTTTTAATCCCAAATCAAAACCGGGTCGTTGCCACGGAATCCAACCCATCGTATCACCCCAAATCTCGCGGGTAATGATTTTGCTGTCTTTGGCTGCTGCAATACCAATCAACCCGTCGGGATGAAGATGGTCGATATGTCTAAAGGGAAGAAATCCATGCAGCGCAGTATCAATCGAAGGTGCCCTGCTATCGAGATCATACAAACATCGATAATAAAGCGCGACCATCTCATCCTCATGCTCCAGACCTCGATAGATCTTTTTGAGGTCATTCATCCGATCTAAATATAATCCAGCAATGCCATCCCTTTTGAGTGTACCAATATCTCCTCCGGATCCTTTGATCCACATGACATCGACATCTTCTCCTGTCAGCGGATCTTTTTCAATAGTCTTGCAAGAAGTATTCCCCCCACCAAAATTTGTAATCCGAAGATCTCTTCCCAAGACATTGGAACGATATATAAATAGCGCCACTTCATCACCCATCAATTCAGCAGCTTTGCTTTCCTCCCACAGGTAATCGACATGTTTAAATGCATCTACCTTCATATCTTTATTTAATGTTTAATTTTTGTGATTAATAATATAATAATTTATCTATTATCGCGTATCTGATTTTTACCTTCGACTCTGTAGACTATTTCACGAATTATTATCTGCAATTTGTCCTTCCATTTGCCTCGCTAATCTCCATTCCATTGTCTGCGATTATCTTTAAACATTCAAGCTTAATTTCTTTTGCCAAAACCGACTCACAACCATGTAAAGGAGACCACAACTTATCCAGGCAGGTAAGGTTAAGAAAGAGAGAAATATTCCCTGTGAAGCTGAGATAAAATAAAAAATACCAAAACTCACAAGCCAGGCCCATAAAAATGCCATATTAAAATCTACACCTGCTTTTTCAGCATAATTCGGAATTACACCCATTCGATCTGCAAAGAAATGATCAAAGACAATAATCGCCCCGACTGGAGCTAGCACAAAACCGTAGAGAGCTACGAAATCAAGTAACTTCATTGCAAAAGCCGGAAATAAGCCAGCTATTGTCGCAACGAGTCCCGCACAAATCGTGACCCAAAAGGTGGAGACCTTGGGCATGATTGCCTGAAATGCTAAACCTGCCCGGTAGATCGTGGGATTGGCGGTCGTCCACCCGGCAATGATGACGGCAATAATTCCGAAAATGCCAATTGCATTATGAGCCAGAGGTCCTGGAGCTACGGGTGGTGCCTGGTCTTGAGCCAGGAAAGACATAGCTTCCGGTGATTTTAGATAAACAGCATACAGGAGTGCTGCTGCGATCCATGCCATATAATGGCCCACGTACATACCAGCTGCTGTAGTCCAGCCTGAGCTCGCTTTCTCGGCATATCGAAATACAGAGAGATCGGACATGCCGATATGCATGGCAGCATTACAAAACCAGGACCAAAAAAAGACATGCCAAAATGTATATTTTATTTGTCCGGGGAATGGTTCTGAACCCTCACCCCAGATATTCCAAAAATCAGAAAAACTATTGACACCTAATTGGCCCAATGCCACGATGCCACATGCGAGAAATGCCAGGACCAGAAAAGGAGATAACCAATTGGCCGCTTTTGAAACGGTATCATAACCCTTGGCGGCAATAATAGATATTACAGCTCCAATCAATAAAACAATAATTACCCAAGTCAGGCTATTGGGCATCGTATCGGTCAGTTTTGGCATTTCCATATCAAAAGGAATTCCGACAGCTGTAGCTGAAACAGTGATCATGGCACCGGCTAAAAAACAAAATAGAAGGCCGTTTGCAATATTGTAAATTGTCACTAATTTTTTACCGCAGATCTTTTCGAGTTGAAAATATAATGTCAAACGATTTTTAACTGCAATTTCTGCAGTGAGAAATCTCCAACTTAATACGGCCATCAGATTACCTAACAATAATCCGATTATTAAATCAAAAGCGCTTACGCCCGCTGTCAAAAAAAGAGGACCAATCATAAATTCGGTCCCAGCTGCATGCTCACCAGCGTACATCCCGAGAAAGCTCTTCCAGGTCTTTAATTTGGATCTGGGTACAGGCTCCCGTTCAAACTCATCTACTTGAATAACTGTTTCTTTTTCCTTATTCATTCATTCTACAATTTATCACTTATTGCATCTATTGATGATTCCCGGATCAGATCGCAATCCACATTTATAACCCCGTAGCCACAGTATTCAGACCACGCTGCTCAACTAATGTGTCTCTAACCCCCAATTCTCTATACACTTCTATCGGATCGAGTGCTCCCCCTGCTCTCAGCCGTGCTTCCCGGACCAATGGCCGAAGATCGGTTCGAAATGCATCCTGCAAAATCTCTTGAGCGCGAGTCGGGTCATTTGTATCGCGAGCCTTCTCCAAATCTTCATGATTTACGATAAGTGCCTGTGCATAAGCCAATCTAATCGCTTCCAGACTTTGCATCAAGTCTTCCATTGGATCTTTGACATTGTGACTTGCATCAATCATCCATCCCAAAGGAGGATTATCAGGGCGATTATTGGCCATACCCCAAACCAATTCATTAAAAATGAGAAAGAGCTGATAGGGCTTTATCGAACCAACCGTCAGATCATCATCTCCATATTTGCTGTCATTAAAATGAAAACCACCGAGTTTTCCTCTCCACAATAAAGTGGCAACAATTTGCTCAATATTGGTATTTGGCAAATGATGACCTAAATCGACGAGCGTAAATGCACGCTCTCCACATTCTGTGGCCAAAAGAAGAGAAGTGCCCCAGTCCTGAATTACAGTGCTGTAAAAATTGGGCTCGTATGGTTTGTATTCGATATACAATTTCCAATCTGCAGGAAGATAGTCATAAATCTGACGGAGACTTTCTAAGGTATTTTCCAGCGCTTTTCTGAAGTTAAGTTGCCCCGGGAAAGCCGCTCCATCGGCTAACCAAACAGTCAGGCTTTTGGATCCCAGCGATCGACCAATGTCAATGACTTCTTTGTTGTGCTCCACGGCTTGAGCACGTACAGCCTCGTCAGTATGGCAAAGTGATCCAAATTTATAGCTGAGTGCCTGATCGGATTGGTCTTGAAAAGTATTCGAGTTCACTGCATCAAAAACTAGTCCCTGAGATTTAGCCAGCGTAAGTATAGCATCGGCATCCTCAGGAATATCCCATGGTATATGCAGCGAAATGCTACCGGCAGACTGGGTCAAAGCATGGATCAGTCCCACATCATTGATCTTCTCCTCCAGATTTCTCGGTTCTCCACCTATGCTAAATCGACCGAATCGCGTCCCTCCGGCTCCCAGGGCCCAGCTGGGAATAGCGACCTGAAATCGTTGGATCTCTGAGATAAGATCATCGACAACCAGATTTTTCCGAAGGAGTTTTTGGTTTAAAGATTGGAAATCAGATCTGTGGTCAGTGATCACCCTTTGATTGAAAGTTTCCACCTGTTGTCGTGTAATCCCCATAAATACATTCTTCTAATACAGTGAATCTGAAAGGGATAGCATCAAATCCTGCTGGAAATACATTCTACCACTTCCCCCATTCTTTCGAATGACGACTCTAAAATACTGACTAGTTCTGAATGCACTGTTCTGCAGTATTCTGGAGATTTTTCCAAATATTCAGTGATGAGGCGGATCTGCTATCGATACAGCCAGTATCAATTTTCACTATATTGAAGCGTACTAATCTTGACAATAGTCCGCTGCTCCTTATTTCCAGAATTTAACCCGCCTGATGAGTAAACTGATCAAAATAAACGAGCATTCGAAAACACCGAAGTATCAGCAAATCATTGACTCTATTCTAACAGGCATAGAAAGAGGCGAAATTAAAATAGCCGATAAGTTGCCTTCGGTCAATCGACTATTGATCGATTTTGATATCTCCAGAGACACGATCGTAAAGGCTTATGACCGGCTACAGAAGCTGGGTTGTGTGCAATCCGTACACGGGAAAGGTTATTTTGTCTCAAGTGAAGACACAAAAAGAAAAGCTCGTGTTTTTCTACTTTTTAATAAGCTGAGCGCTCACAAAAAGATAATCTACGATTCCTTGCGCCAGACTTTGGGTGATGAGGCCTCCATTGCTTTTTACATCTATAACAATGATTTCAGATTGTTTAAAAAATACATTTCTTCAAACCTCCATAATAATTTCAGCCACTTCGTAATTATCACACATTTTCTCGAAGGGGGTGAAAATGCCCATGAGATAATCAATCAGATACCAAAGCAAAAATTGATCCTACTGGATAAAAGAGTTAAGGGTGTTACCGGAAATTTTGGCGCAGTTTACCAAGCTTTTGCTCAGGACATTTACAAAGCCCTGGTCGGAGTAGTCGAAAAATTGAGAAAATACAAGAAAATAAAGATCATTTTGCCAGGTTATAGTTATCATCCTCCTGAGATCATTAGAGGGTTTAGAGATTTTTGTTCAGAATATGCTTTTCAAAACGAGGTAGTTGGCGATATCAAAGCCTGTGATATTAACTACGGTGACGCCTTTATTGCCGTAATGGAAGATGATCTGGTCACTCTGATCAAGCGCATCAAGTCACAAGAAATGGAGGTTGCAAAAGATGTCGGTATTATTTCCTACAACGAAACCCCAATGAAAGAAATATTATTAAATGGAATAACTGTTATTTCAACAGATTTCAGTGCACTTGGCAAAAAAGTTGGTGAGATGATATTACAGAATAAAAGTGAGCAAATCGCAAATCCATTCAGACTCATCCTTCGAAATTCACTTTAGGAAATCCAGTCCTACTAAAGTTGCAGCCGCCTCGCACATCGGACTCCACTCTGCCCCACTCCCACCCGGTTGCACCATCTTCATTGACGTCTTCTTGTCCACTGTTCGCTTACTTTTTCACACATTACTTAACAAGGCACCCGTCTTCTAACACCTCTGGCTTACCTCAGTGAATCCTTCCGGGACTTGTCTTTTTTGAATCGCTTGCCTTCCGCCCCGGGACATGGGTCTTACGACTTGTACTCCTGGCCGGAGCAGATCTCCTGACCGATGATTGAGCCTTTGATTGACCAGAACGCCGACCTACTTGCCGGGCCGGATTTGGCCTCTGGCTTGATGCGGCTTTTGTCGCCCGGGCCCTATGTCGTGCAGCATTGTTGGTCGTTTCGCTGCTTCGGGTTTTGGAGATGTGGTCAGGAGATTTTGTTGGCTTGGTTGGTTGACGATAATTTGACCTTGGTGATCGCTTCGTAGTTGACCTGGGAGTGACCGTCTTCTTCTTACCGCTCCTATCTGCAGATCGAGCTGCTTGCCGTGATTGAGGTGCAACCCTTTTTACAGTGGGTCGGGGGCTGGAGCGTACCTGACGAGATGAGGGTACTCTTTTGGATATGGCTGCGCGTTCGGCTGTCCCATCATCGACACGACGGGTTATCCTTCGTATTTTAGAACCTGATGTTCCCATGACTCCATTACCTGTATTCTGACGAACGCCATTTTGACGATTGACCGACCCCCTACTACCACGCGATTTTCCATAATCACGTCGTACCTTGGCGGTATGGTGAGCCACATTTCTGCTATATACACGTCTTGGCCGGTAATATTTGTGAGCGCGGGGAGCGCGGTAAATAGTGACTGCCCTACAGTATTGATAGTACGGTCTAACCCGGACGTGATAAACATTCCAACTAAAGGGATGCCAGCTTATCCACCATGAAGGATAATAACTCCATGTATATGGTGATACGTATCTCTTATATCGCGGTGCAAAAATACGCTGTATAATCGGCCAATAATAGACATTTACATAGCTTCCTGATATACGTCTGGAATTGGAATATGCCCTGCCGCTGTATGCGACCGGCTCGACAATGCTGGGTTCACCATAGAGATCTTCGTCCCCGACGATTTGCAGCACAACATCTCTCCTACCCACTTTTTCGATTTCTATCACAGCGACGTCTTGTACTTCATATCTGTCAATAGCTACTTGCAAGACTATCGCATGGAAATCGTCCTGGTCATAATGCTCGACTCTCACATAATCCGTTCTACCGTCATAGTCCAAGTCCAGATTATTTACATAGTATTTTTTCGAATTGATTTTTCGCTCGAATGCACTCAGGGATTGAGACTCTTTAAATAGTTCTATTGCACCTTCCAGGCTAAAGAAATCTCCCTCATAGCCAGTCCGCACAGTCCTGTACTGACCGTAAATTGTGCTTAAGGACATGAGAGATATAATCCCCACAATTATTATCTTTTTCATAGCTCATCAATTTTATTGCATCAATTTTTTTTTAAAGCTTATTATGATATAAAAGTCGAAATGGGCATAAATGGTTAGATGGAACGGTTGTTTTAGAGGATACTTAACTTAGGTTAAGAAAATGTGACGATGCTTTTCAACCCAGTAGTACCAACCAGGACAAATGCTGCGATGGAGGCCTTTTTATTTGTTGGATCGGTTGCAGGGAAAACTGGTTAATTCGATCATTCTTTATCCTCCACCGGGCCGTGAGCAATACAGGATGACATCCTCGCGATAAAATCTGGTTACAAAAAGATGTGGCAATCCGAGCTGCTCGAATTCATTAACCGGCATGTTGGGGTTTGACAGGCAAAGCAGGAATCAATATCTACATATCGAAAAAACCATTATTTTGAGGCTCGCGAAAGACTGACACGATGAAAAATAATCTTTGGACGCTCTGCAAAATAATGATGCTGCTATTCGCTGCATTGATATTCACACCATTGGTCATTCCAAAGGAGACACCTGATCCATACTTGATGGGTATGCCTTACACGCTCTGGATGGGTTTACTTGTTGGCTTCATTCTACTGGGTATCACTGTTCTTGGATCCTTCGTACATCCAGGTCGCAATTCTTAATATATTTATTTGAGCATTAATCTAGTTACTACATGGGTAAGTCATTGATCATTGTCGGAATCATCTATCTGGGGCTGCTGGTTACCTTTACAATGATCACGAAATCCGGTGAAAAGGACAGCAAGAGCTACTTTCTTGCCGGAGGAAATCTGGGTGCATTCTTAGGTTTGTTCACCTTTGCCGCAACACTTTTCAGCACATTTACTCTGTTGGGTATGCCGGATTTCTTCCGTACTCATGGGGTCGGTGCATGGATTTTTCTAGCGATCTCCGATCTCGTGATGGTATTTGGTGTCATGTGGATCGGATATCATCTCAGGCAAAAGACGAAGGGACACCAGTACCTGGGAATGGCGGGTTTTATGGAGCGGTGTTACGACTCGAGACTTGCAGGGATTGTTGCTTTTTTTGGAGCCTTTATTTTTTTGATTCCCTATGTAGCCATTCAGATACGAGGTGTGGCTTTTTTCCTGGAGCAAGCCTTTGCCAATGGCCCTCCCATGTGGGTGTACGCGCTGGCAATGGTGGTAGTCATGCTTGTGTACAGCGAAATAGGTGGGCTCAAGGCCATAATATATAGTGACACCCTTCAAGGTATTGTGCTCCTTGTGGTCATCTGGATCATAGGCATCACATGCTTGAACCGAATGGGGGGATTGGGTGAAATGTTTCAGAAAGTTGCTGCCCACGACGAAGCTCTACTCTCCGTGCCAGGACCCAAGGGACTATTTACTGTCCAGTTTTTGTTCGGGTCAATGGTGGCTATCTGCATGATCCCATTTACGCAGCCACAAGTTTCGACACGATTAATTATCATGAAAAATGACAGGTCACTTTTTCGCACCGCAATAGGTCTTGGAAGTTTTGCTATTCTAGTGATCTTACCTACCCTTTTCCTTGGCATGTACGGGGCACTAAATTATCCCGATGCATCAACCCCGGAATTTCTCGGAAATACATTGCTCAAAGACCAGTCGCCTTTGCTTGGAGCTCTAGTAATTATCGGACTCATTGCAGCAGCTATTTCAACGGCAGACTCTCAGATTTTCTCTTTGGGTGGGGAAACCAGGTCCTTGATGACTGGAGAGGATAAGCAAATGGTGAAAAGAGCCAGAATAGCAATATTTATCTTTGCTGTTTTATCCCTCATTTTTGCATTGTTGAGCAGTGATCAACTCGTACTGTTGGCTCGAGCGAGTTTTGCCGGTACAGCATTATTAGCCCCAATGATTTTTACAGGTATTTTTTACAAGGGGGCCAAAAATCTGGTGGTTATTCCCTGGCTTACACTTGGTGCCATTCTGATTTTGATATTGAGCCAACTTTCAATATTTCCTTCTACCGTACTCGGCATCCGAATGGACCTATTGCTGATATCATTACTGGCTCTAATTGCTGTGCTACGAGTTCAAATGGATAAGAAATAATGTGAAAATTCAGCTCAAGGCAGAGACTTTAGACAGAGCAGACATATTCAAGCACATAAATCCCTTTTTCTACATTTCAATTATTCACTGATGATTTCCTACAATTTAAAAAACATCTGCCTGTTTTTTTTCCTTTTAATTACAGGTTCTTGTAAGCCGGTAAAAACTATAAACATTGAAACCTCGCTTTCAGATAATCCAAAAATTCAGTTTGCGATCGCCGAGGTAAAAATGGCCTTAAAAAATGAAGCGACCTCCGTCGGAGTAGGAAAGGCAGCAGATATTGTCTTTGTTGTGCAAAATAATGGGGTTCTTGAACCTGAAGGATATCAAATACGGAAAGACAATAATCAAATAGTTGTCACGGGCGCAGATCCGGCAGGTGCTATGTATGGAGGTCTGGAGCTGGCTGAGCAAATAAATGTATCCGGAGTAGATCGAGTAGTAGAAACTACTAAAAATCCGCTGATGAAGCGCAGGGGTACAAAATTTAATATTCCTTTGGATGTCAGAACTCCAAGCTACTCAGATCCATGCGATGCGGCTCAGAACAACATACCGGAAATGTGGAATTTTGAATTCTGGAAAGAATATATTGATAATCTGGCCAGATACCGATATAATTTTATTTCGCTTTGGAGCTTGCATCCATTTCCATCCCTGGTAAAAGTTCCCTGGTATGAAGAAGTGGCTTTGGACGATGTACATAGATCTACAGTGGAGTGGGAAGAATACTACAGTGGCAATGGCATCGGTTTTGATGCCCCTGAAATCCTTGCTAATCCTGAAATTATAAGGCAAATTACCATTGATGAAAAAATCGATTTTTGGAAAAAAGTAATGAAGTACGCAAAGGGACGAAATATCGATTTCTACGTGGTAACCTGGAATATTTTTGTCAATGGGACAGAGGGTAAATATGGAATAACGGATGACATTGACAACCGCACAACCCGGGATTATTTTCGTAAAAGTGTTAAAGCGATGTTTGTGAGTTATCCCGACCTTGCAGGTATTGGGCTTACAACCGGTGAAAATATGAAAGGTGCCTCAACTGAAGAAAAAGAAGATTGGGCTTATGCGACTTATGCCCAGGGTGTTCTCGATGCAGCAAAAGAAATGCCCAATCGTAAATTTACCTTTATCCACCGCCAGCATCAGACTGGAGCAAAAGAAATTACTGATAAATTCAGAACCTTAATCGATCACCCAAATATCGACTTTATATTTAGTTTTAAATACGCAAAAGCACATGTTTATAGTGCAACCACACAGACCTACCATCATGATTTTGTAGAGGAAATCGGTGAGACGAAAACCATCTGGACTTTGCGCAACGATGATATTTATCAGTACAGATGGGGCGCACCTGATTTCGTGCGGGAATTTATTCAAAATATTCCAACCGGGGTCTCATCCGGATATTACTACGGCTCTGATCAATGGATTTGGGGGAGAGAGTTTCTCTCAAAAAATGCCAAATCACCCAGACAATTAGAGATTGTCAAGCACTGGTATCAATGGATGCTTTGGGGACGACTCGGTTATGACCCCAATTTATCTAATGAGCGTTTCGTGGGAATTCTAAAATATCGATTTCCAAATATCGATGCTAAACTATTGTTTGAAGCCTGGCAAAAGGCATCCATGATTTATCCAACCACAACTGGTTTTCACTGGGGTCCTCTTGACTTCCAATGGTATATTGAAGCATGTAAAAGCAGGCCCGGTTACGCTCAAAACAAAACGGGATTTCACGATGTAAACAGGTTCATCAATCTCCCCCCACATCCCAACTCCGGGTTTCAATCGATTCCTGATTTTGTTTCGCAATCATTGTCTGGTAAAACTTCGCACTTAAAAAGCCCACTTGATGTTGCACAGCATCTGCACTCCTTAGCAAACGGTGCAATGACTATCCTGCGAGATCTGGATCCGGGAGATAACAGAGAACTGAGAGCGACCCTTCACGATATCGAAACCATTGCTCTGCTGGGCAAGTACTATGCAGAAAAAATCAACGGCTCTACAAGCCTTGCGTTGTTTAGAGCAACGGAGGACAGTCGAAACCGGCAAAATGCCATAACACATCTCACTAAAGCTTTGGAATACTGGGAAGCATACACGCTCAATGCCCAGCAACAAAATATAAATCCTCTGTGGACCAACCGTGTGGGGCATGTTAATTGGAATGATATAACGAAGTGGGTAGAGCACGATATTGAACTGGCAAGCGGATCCAATTAGTAGCCAGGTGCTGGTTGACTTTGCCAGATGAGCTATCTCATCTGTCTGCAATGGACGATCCCCTTACCACAAATTCTGTGTAACATTTCAGCCTTGTATCGAAAAGAATGATCTGTAATCCAAGGTCGTCGGACTTTTTCATCGTGATTCTGATTTGATCTTTCACGCCTGGGATCCAATCTGTAATCTTTGGTTACTGCACAAAGCACCTACAGATACAAAAAGAGGCCACAACATCTGTGACCTCACATAGAGCTTTTTCATATTGTAGCCCGTAGGGGAATCGAACCCCTGTTACCAGGATGAAAACCTGGCGTCCTAACCCCTAGACGAACGGGCCTGCAGAACAGTTCTTTTACCTTTTTCGCAAAAGATGGGCAAAGATATAACTTTCGAAATAAATTCAAAAATTGGAACTTCGGACGAATTGATTGCGATATCGTCGTACTTTGGCTCCCTAATAAGACTCGAAAAGCGCTGCTACAGTGAAAAAAGAGATTAAGGATAAGCATTTTCTTAGAAAACCCAGATATCCCGGAGGTGACCGGGCCATGTCTGCCTTTATACAGAAGCAAAAAAGATATCCCGAAGAGGCAAGAAAAGCAGGTGTTGAGGGAACAGTGACCATCAGATATACGATTGATTATCAAGGGGCTGTTGTAAAAACCAAGATCATTTCAGGGATTGGCCACGGTTGCGATAAAGAAGCGACAAGGTTGGTAAAGCTGCTCCGATTTGAAGTGCCGAAGTCAAGAAAACTCAAGGTTCAATTTCACAAGACCATCCATATTCATTTCAAACTCCCAACAAAGAGGGGGAAAATCAACACTGTAAAATACCATTTGTCACCATCGAAGAAAATCAACGAGAAGGAACCTTCGAAATCGTACAACTATCAAATTAAGGTGTAGTCATTTCGGTCATTTTTCGATCACAATCTTTCGCACTACTAGTTTTTTTACATACCTTCGCAGCACTCCGAATTTTCTGATGAAACCTCAGCAGGTGGTGCACTCTCACCATCCCGATGAAAACCAAATCCAGATCCGTTGGGATCAAATGTTTACATTCTATAACAGTATTTTACCTAAACTAAATTTCTATTCGTTATGGATCGATTTCAACAATTTATTGACTCAATGTTCGCCCGCTCGGGGGAAATTGCACCAAGAATACTTGGAGCAGTTCTCATATTTATCCTTGGTTATTTCATTGCTAAGTTGGTGCAAAGGTTAACCAGGAACCTGCTCAACCGGTACAAAATCGATGAGCGGCTGGATAAAGACAATAAAATCGATGTCAATCTGGCTTCTGGTATCAGTAAGATGATCTACTATTTGGTGATGGTGCTTGTGCTCCTTGTAGTCCTTGACATCCTGGGGGTGCAGGGCGTATTGGAACCACTCCAAAACATGCTGAATAAATTCTTGGAATACATTCCACATGTAATTGCGGCCATCCTAATTGGCATTGCGGGATACATGATAGCTAAAATTGCATCTGAGGCGGTGGGATTTCTGGCAAGTGGATTGGAGGATATGGGACCGAAAATGGGCTTTAAAAAAGGCATGAGCCTGGGCCAGCTGGTAAAGCAGATTGTATTCCTGTTTATTTTTGTTCCCGTCCTGCTGATTGCACTTGACGCCCTCCAGATCACGCTAATTTCAGAACCTGCTTCGGAAATGTTGACAACCATGCTGGCAGCGATACCAAATATTATTGCGGCTGCTATTATTGTCCTGGTTTTCTATGTAGCAGGCCGTTTTATTGTCAATTTTATTGTGGAGCTATTGGACAATCTCGGCGTAGAAACATTGCCAACAAAACTCGGTATAAGTGGTATGGTGGGAAATAAATCTCTGCCTAAATTGATTGGCAATGTCTTATTTTTCTTCCTGATGTTTTTTGCGGTGATTTCAGCCGTAGAAAAATTGGAACTGACACGCTTATCTTCCA
This sequence comes from Saprospiraceae bacterium, assembly GCA_965222645.1. GTDB lineage: Bacteria > Bacteroidota > Bacteroidia > Chitinophagales > Saprospiraceae > JABDMH01. The sequence continues at coordinate 1,504,183 of OZ244968.1, forward strand.
TTCTTAACGACTTATTGGAATTATCGGGTCAGATTTTCTTGGGTCTGATTATCATGGTACTCGGCAACTATATTAGTAATCTCGTAGCCGATTACATGCGGTCTTCAAATCAAGGTGCACTGACCTCGATAGTGCGATTTGCCACACTTGGTCTATTCCTTGCTATAGCGCTGCGCACAATGGGAATTGCCAATGATATTGTCAACTTAGCGTTTGGACTGACTCTGGGAGCTGTGGCTGTGGCTTTTGCCCTTTCTTTCGGATTGGGAGGAAGAGAAGCTGCTGGAAAACATATGGAACACCTGCTATCTAAATGGCGCAATCAAAACAATTGACACCAGATTTCGCTAACAAATAAAAACAATCTGATGGGGAAGGATTCATTCTTCCCCTTTTTTATTAATTGGGATAGCAGTAAGCCATTGATTATTTTAGCCGCATTAATGATGCGAATCTTATCCCTCATCTTATTTATCGTCTTGGTTGCTTCCTGTCACTCGGACAGCAACCTCATTAACACATCGATCGATGACATCGGTGCCACTCTTGCTCCTGATAAGCGAGTAGCCATTTTTGATGCGACCTTTGAAAACGGTGAACTCACCGGTGAGACAAATTTGCCGGAGGCGAAGGAGAAACTAAATGACCTTGCAAACGAAAACAATGTAGTGGATAATGTCCTTTTACTATCACCCACGCTGGGTATGGTCAATGTATCTGTATGCAACATTCGGTCGGACGCCAGACATTCAGCCGAACTATCTACCCAATCCTTGCTCGGCACCATCGTAAATGTTTACAAAAAAAGGGATAACTGGTACTTAGTCCAGACTCCCGATGGCTACCTGGGCTGGCTGGATCAAGGGGCATTTGTCCATATTCCAGAAGATCGATTTCTGTCATGGAAAAAATCGGAAAAAATTGTTGTGAAGAATGCCCTTGATTTTATATACCAGGTGAATTCTGATGGAATCTTGAGTGATATCGTAGAAGGAAACATTTTGGAGGTGACAGGAAGAGAAAACGAATGGACATTGATTCAGTTGCCTGATGGACGAAGTGGTCGCATCCGTCGGGAAAGCACGATTCCGTATACTCAATTCATCCACGATAAGGATCCGATTTCTCAGGATATTATTGAAACGGCAAATCATTTTATGGGCAGACCGTATTTATGGGGTGGCACCTCGGGGAAGGGAATGGATTGCTCTGGTTTTACAAAAACAGTCTTTTATCTCAATGGCCTGGAATTGCCCAGAGACGCAAGTCAGCAAGTCCATACCGGAGTGAAGATAGAACTTGATTCGACATTAGTAAATCTTGAACCTGCTGATTTTTTATTCTTCGGCAGGAAAAAATCAGAATCCGAATCAGAAAAAATCACACACGTAGCAATATATCTTGGAGAAGGAAAGATAATTCATGCATCTGACCGGGTCCAGGTCGAGAGTCTGAGACGAGGTGATCCTGATTTTACGGAAAAAAGATTACTCAGCCTGGTACGAGCTAAACGCATGCTGCAAAATATAGGAGAAAATGGTGTACGACGATTAGCCGACCATCCTTTATACAGCACAAATTTGCAATAGGAAATTATTGCTATTTTTAAGATCCTTGTGATTCCAAATCATGAAAGGTTCAAAAATTCAATATTTGCTGTTGAGCATCACAATGCTGATGGTTACTGTCCTGGGTTGGAATTGCAGAAAATATAGCGGCAATACTGAAACTGAAAATCAGGCTATTGCAGGCTTTTACGCTAGTCAAGCACCTGTAGATAAAGAACAACTTAACATTGAAGTAAGATATATTTTAGCTGAAAATTGCTTTAAATGTCATAACAGCACGAAGCACAAGGGAGCCCTTACATTAGAGACTAAAGAGGGAATCTTTGAAGGTGGTGAAAACGGAAATGTGATTGAGGTGGGAAATAGCGCGGAGAGCGAAATTGTGAGAAGAATTAAACTGTCGCATCGAAAGGAGGATGCCATGCCCCCTGAGGGCCCACGTCTAAAAAAGTCGGAAATCAGTAAAATAGCTCTTTGGATCGATGAGGGTGCTTATTGGGCAGATACGACATTAAAATTTTTTAGAGAAGCTCCATTAGCTCTCGATAAACCAAAAACTCCAGAACAGGGACATCCGATAGATGCTTTTGTTAATCTGTATTTTAAAAAACACAAAATATCTAGACCTGAATCGATCTCTGACGACCGGTTCATCAGAAAAATTTACCTCGATGTCCTTGGATTGGCACCTTCGATCCAGGAGATCGAAAAATTTGTAAATAATACAGATCAAAATAAGTATCCCCTTCTGGTGGACGAATTGTTGAATGACACCATTAACTATGCTCTAAACTGGCTTTCTTTTTGGAATGATTTATTGAGAAACGATTACACTGGGACCGGATACATTACAGGAGGGCGAAAACAAATTTCTAAGTGGCTATACCACGCACTGGTTGAAAACAGATCCTACGATCTGATGGTAGAACAATTAATAAATCCCGATGAGGAATCGGAAGGTTTTATTGCCGGTATAAAGTGGCGGGGAACAGTAAACGCAAGCCAGCGTATTGAACTACAGGCTGCTCAAAATATATCGCAGGCTCTTCTGGGATTAAATCTAAAGTGTGCCTCTTGTCACAATAGTTTTGTGAATAATCTGACGCTCGATCAGGCATACGCCTTTGCCAACATATTTGCAGATAGCTCCCTACAAATCTATAAATGCGATAAACCAACAGGAGAATTTAGTGGAAGTGAATTTATCTACCCGACACTGGGAGAGGTAGGTGGAGATAGTCTTGCAGATCGTCTTGCCTCTCTTGCAAATGTGATTGTCCAACCACAAAACGGAAAATTATACCGGACTTTTGTCAATAGAATTTGGGACAAGTTTTTCGGTCATGGACTGGTGGGTACCGTCGACGACATGGACCAGGAGTCGTGGAATCAGGATTTACTCGATTGGTTGGCTGCCGATTTTCGTGACAGAGGCTCGGATATAAAACACCTGCTTAAGACAATCCTCTCCTCGGAAACTTACCGGCTCAAACCTTCTGATCTGTCGAAAAAAGATAACCATTATACTTTTACGGGTCCGGAACCTCGCAAACTTAGCGCCGAACAATTTACTGACGTCTTTTCCCAGACCATCTATCCATTTTACAGTCACACCTATTTTCTAGCCGACAGAGATACTTTACCGGCTAGCCCAAGCTGGATCTGGCATCGGGAAATAGAACTGGACAGAACTGTCCTGCCAAAGCCGGGAACCAGGTGGTTTAGGCATAGTTTTGTACTTGATCAGGATAGGAGAAATATAGCTTCAGCAAGAATCTTAGCAACAGCAGACTCTTCGTTTATCATCTATCTCAATGGTGTAGAACAACTCAGAGGCAATGATGTCAGAAAGGTGATGCAACAATCGATAGGTGATCATTTGTTTGAAGAAGAAAATATCATAAGCACCCTTGCTATCAATGATGGCGTAATCCCTAATCCAGCGGGACTACTGATGACTTTGAGAATACAGTATCGCGATGGAAATACTCAAATGATAAAGACTTCGCATGACTGGTTGAGCACAGCTGCAATACCATCAAACTCGTGGATGGATTTGAACTTTCAGGACACGGCATGGGTCCGTGTCAAATCTGATGGAGAAAAGGGATTTTGGGGATATCCTATTGACTTCTATTTTGAGAAATCCTCCTCCGCTTTTGCGAGAGCTTCTCTTGTTCGTCTTGATCCCTTTTTAAATATTATGGGCAGGCCCACCAGAGAAAATGTCACGACTACCAGAGAAAGTGAGGCAACACTAATACAGGCAATGACCTTGGCAAATCACGATTTATTGGCAGACAATATTAGTCGGGGTGCGATTATCTGGAAAAATAAGCCGGGGAGTAATGACTCTAAATTAGAGGAATTATTTTTTCAACTGATTGGCCGAAGACCGCATAATAGAGAATTGCGAATCATGGTACGGAATATAAATGATAATTCGGTAGAAAATTGGGAAGACGTGATTTGGTCATTGTTAATGCTTCCCGAGTTTAATCTTATTTAATCGTGAGACTTATTTGAAAATTGAATTTCTTAAATTCAAATGTTGAGAAAAAAGACAGATAGAAGATCATTCCTAAACAAAATTGGTGCTGCCGGTATTGCAGCAATGACTGCCAGTGTCTCCACCACACCATTTTTATCCTCTTGTTCCGGTAAAAAAAGAATAGCCAATGCCGATCACGTGATTCTTTTGTGGATGGCAGGTGGAATGTGTCATACAGAGACTTTTGATCCCAAAAAATATACACCCTTCGAAGTGGGTATAGAAAGTAAGCAGGTGTACAGTACCTTTCCTTCATCACCGACAGCTCTGGATGGAGTATCTTTTAGTGAAGGGTTAGAAAATATTGGTCAAGTTATGGATCGGGGTACCATCATCCGATCGTACAGGAGTGCTGACCTTGGTCACATCCTTCACACCAGACATCAGTACCATTGGCATACCTGTTATGAGCCGCCTCAGTCTGTCCAACCTCCTCATATCGGAGCATGGATCGCCAAGGAATTGGGACCTGCTAGTGAGGTCATGCCTCCTTTTATTGACATTGGTCAACGCATGACAGTGGGTGAAGGTGAGGAGCTCAAGGCATTTCATTCTGCCGGGTTTCTCGGATCGGAATACGGACCCTTTGCCATCCCGGATCCCTCCCAGGGACTGGAAAGCGTGAGTCCTCCCAAGGGAATGGGGTTGGAGCGCTTTGAGAGTCGAAACAAACTTTATCGCGATTTGATGCGAAAGAGCAGATTTAAAGACCTGGCTAGTTCTCATCATCAGGAATCTATGCAAAGGGCTATGGAGCGATCATATCGATTACTGAGGTCACCAGAAGTTAAGGCATTTAATCTTCATTTAGAATCTAGTAATGTGTATGATACCTATAATACGGGCAGATTTGGATTGGGATGCCTACTTGCTCGCCGGTTGGTCGAGTATGGCGCTCGATTCATCAGCGTAACAACGGAGTATGAGCCCTTCCTGGGCTGGGACACGCACGAAAATGGCCACACCAGATTGATCGATATGAAAAAGCAGATTGACAGGCCGGTAGCTCAATTGATTTTGGATCTGGAAGATCGGGGCTTGCTCGATCGCACAATCGTGATTTTGGCAAGCGAATTTAGCCGGGATATGCTTATAGAAGGAAGACCGGGTGAAAAGGTCAAAGACCAGGTACAAGTACCTGAAAACATCGATGATATAAAGCACTATGGCATGCACCGGCACTTCACTGATGGCAGCTCGATTCTCATGTGGGGAGGAGGGATAAAGAAAGGACATGTGCTGGGAAGGACCGCTGATGATCGCCCCTTTGCTGCAACGACAGAGCCTGTGGTGATTGACCAGATACATCAGACAATATATCACCAGCTCGGAATAGATCCGGAGACCAATTATGTGATCGAGGGTCGCCCATTCTATACTACTCCCGATGGTAAGGGAAAACCCTTGCTGGAAATCATCTGATGAGCTGACAGGTAAGATCAAAATACAAACATGCCTGGAAACTCATTAAAAACCAGCCTAATCTGTAAAATTCTGGTTTTTATACACTTCGACAAAAGACGGTCTGGCCAGTGGAATGATTTTTGCTAAAATGATAAAAACAAGGAGCAACCGATGGAATCGAAATACAGAAAGGATAAGAAGTTCCTTTTCGAAGAGCGAAAATACAGTGAGGACTCAACTGAAGAAGAAATCCAGGCGATCAAGGACAATGTATTTATCTATGATCCACAAATAATCTACCTTGATGAAATCCCTGTAGTGAGTCCGTTTTCAATAAATTTGGTTTTTGACGAAATCACACTTCTGGGTGAAACACTTGGCAAACACGGTTTGGTGATCGATATTCGCGGTACCAGAATACCTGACGCAGTTACGCGAAGAGTAATAAACCAAAGGTTTGGCAGGGTGTGTGAAACCATTTCTCATGTGGCATTTTGCACGGGAAAAAACGTCATAATAAATACAGCCGCTAGATTTGTAATGTACCAGACAAATCTCGAATCTTTTAGCATAAATAAAACGGTTGAAGAGTGCTTTGCCGCAATCAAAGAGGTAGTAAATGACTGATGCGGATTTGACAAAAGTAAGTACCGAAGAGTTTCTTGATGTGATTTTTAATCACATCCTGGTCATCTCTAAGGGAAACTGTGATATCACGGAAGATCTACTGCGAAGTATCAAAGATGAAAAACACCTTAGTATACTTTCTGGACTATTGCTCCTACATGAAGACCTGGAGCTTTATCGCAGTGAAATGCAAGCAAAACTTGAGGCGGACTACCAGATAAAAATTTTAGAGAAAAAAAATGAACAGTTGGAGCAATTCAATTATATAGCCTCACATGATCTGCAGGAGCCTTTAAATACCATACAGGGATTTGCGGCCCTTCTACAGACAGAGTATGGTGACAAATTAGACCAAAAAGGAAAAAAGTTGCTTAGCTTCATCCAGCGGTCAACGGCCAGAATGAGTGACCTGATTCATGATCTTCTCGACTATACACGGGTAGGCACTGACACCGTATATACTAAAGTCGATACTCAAAAAATTGTCAGCCAAATCACCGAGGATTTACAATACTTACTTAAGAAGGAAGATGCGAAGATACATGTGGACTACCTGCCAGAAATTACAGGTCATGCATTGGGTATTAGACAGGTGTTCCAAAACATCATCGGAAATGCATTAAAATTTGTCAAAGCAGACACTGTGCCTGAGATCAAAGTCTCCTGCAATTCAGATACTGAAGGTCACACGTTTTGCTTTGAGGATAATGGTATCGGATTTGATGAAAAGCACGCAGAAAAAATATTCAAAATATTTCAACGATTGGAAAACCGCATAGATTTTGAGGGCACTGGCATTGGTCTGGCGCTTTGTAGAAAGGTAATGGAACAACATAAAGGAAAAATTTGGGTAGAATCATCACCCGGAAGAGGATCCAAATTTTTCCTGTTCTTTCCTGCCGAGCAAGAGTAAACTTGCGACTGTCAGACCATCTTGTGATGTATTTCCAATGCACGGTGCTCACCCTTTTAGCAAACGAGGAACCACCCTGTTTGATAGAGATGTAATGCCATAACATACCTGACTGCTACAGGGGAAATGTATTCATTCTACCCGGGACAAAAGCGAGCAAGTACTCCGGAATTCCTTATTATTATGGTTTCGAACAACCCATGAAGATATAGCGACAAAATGTCCCAAGACACGGTAAGTTCTAAAAAATTACTTCAGAGCATCCGCGATTTTCTAAAAGACAGGTTTAACCTTTCTGAGGGAAAGGCATCAGAAAAACAGACGATCGAAGGCATCCGGCAAGGGGTGGCTTTCCGGGGATCCAATCTCTGGATATTGATTTTTGCAATCCTCGTTGCATCTGTGGGTCTAGACAGCAACTCTACGGCTGTGATCATAGGCGCCATGCTTATCTCACCACTTATGGGACCGATCATGGGCATTGGCTTGGGTGTGGGTATATTTGATGGCGTACTGGTAAAAAGGTCTTTTCTTAATTTTGGTATTTCGGTACTCATCAGTATTCTCGTCTCTGCTATTTATTTTTGGTTTTCTCCCACAGATGAACCCCAGTCTGAGCTATTGGCCCGTACAGCTCCCGATTTTCGCGATGTTTTAATTTCGGTCTTTGGCGGATTTGCAGGTATTATTGCTGGCTCGAGAAAAGAAAAATCAAATGCGATACCCGGAGTGGCCATAGCAACCGCTCTGATGCCGCCACTCTGTACGATTGGTTTTGGAATCGCACATCGAGACTGGACCTACATCTATGGCCCGACAGTGTTATTTTTCATAAACAGTGTATTTATCGGTGTCTCTACGATTGTGACTGTACGCCTACTGGGATTTCGATTTAAAGAATTTGTTGACCCCGTGAGAAAAAAGAATGTGAGAAACAGAATTATTTTCCTGTGTTTCTTTACAGCGCTTCTGGTGGTGCCGACAACCATTGATCTGATTAGAGAAAAACAGTTCAAACACAAGGCTGAGGAATTTTTAAATGCAAATTTTGATAAGTCACAATATTTTAATCAAGAGTATTTGTTTGGAGATAGGATTTTTACCCTCGAAAATAAAAACGACAGCAACACCATAAGTTTCTCACTCGTCGGAAAACCACTAGACGACGACAAATACACCTCACTTCTGTCAGAGTTAGAACGAGCGGGTCTCCCCGAATGCAAACTCAATATCAACTCCACAGATCAAAGTGGAGACCTATCCGGAAATGCCCTGGATCTGATTGATCGTCAGTTTCGGGCCAATATCATTGCCGAACTATACAAACAAAACGAACAGGTGATCCGCAACAAGGATGACAGAATAAAATTGCTCGAAGGAGAAATCCTCGATTACAAGAAAGGAGAATTACCCATCGATGACCTGCTCACCGAAATCAAAACCATCGAACACAATGTGGAGGGGTTATCGGTCGCACCAACCTATCTCAGATCTTCAGACAGCACAGCGACAGATACGGTTTATCTGGCCTACATAAAATTCCTGCATCGGCCCAACCGCAAAAAAATAGAGATGCTGGAGAATTGGCTTAAAACGCGCATTAAAGCCAAGGAACTAAAAATGATTACAGACTAAAGAATCCATCCTTGGAAAGTGTCAAATTATTACAAATGGGTCAATCTGGGCCCTGGCACCACACAATAGGATGCTAAAGTCGATTTCCACTCTTTTAAAAGTTACCCTTGATTCTCGAAACCGCAATACAATGAAAAAGATGGGCAAACCCAACACCTATCTACAAGGTTCAATGATCAAATCGAAACTTGCATTCGCACTTATTTCAAACCCCGGATTAAGCTCTGCGTAATTTCCCACTCGAAAAAATTGAACAGTCGAAGGATTTATTTGCACACTACCAATCGTCTCAAGCCTATTTTTTATCCGTTCATCAGAATCCATCGTTAGATCTTGCATCAACGTCAAATTTTCATAGTCACATTCGGGCCAATTATCAAATTCGTATGCTCCAATATCTACAGTGTGGTTTTGTGGCCTTGACCTGCCTTCAATATCAATCGCAGGAGCTCCCGGATTAGACCCAGCATCGATAGCTTCACTACCGTAGACAAGGGCATAGTCGTGCAGAGTATGGGACACAAAATTATGATAGTCGGAGATCAACAGATTAGAATAGAATTTGGTCTCGTCGCCATAACTGTATCCAAACGAAATATTATTTTGAATTGTACAGTCCTCGCTGGGAGTGCCATTTTTATGATCAGTAACTCTGATCCAGGTTCCGTTTGGACTATTTGCACGATCAATATCGATGACAGTATTATTTATGATTCTACAATTTTCCGCACCGTACATCGATATCCCATGATAGTGATTTACAACCACTAGATTATTCTCAATGGTCCAGTCCTTGTATGTCCCATCAAAACAGCCAATGCCTTGCAAAGTTCCTTTGAAAGGTTGATTTGCATCTTCGTAATTCAAAATAATATTGCCTCGTAGAATATTCCCCACAAAAGGATTTTCCGGATTAGTAAATGATTGGAATCCATCGTCGTGATTTTCATTTACATCATAACAATTCTTGACCATATTATTTTCAAACAACAAATAACTCCCCAGGCCTCTCATACCATCTCCGGCAAAATTTATTATTTGATTGTTTGTTACTGTGTTATCATTCCCCGTCACTGTGATCCCATGATCAATATTTTTACAGATATTGTTTTCAACAACCATATTTTCACCATCTACTCTAATGCAAGATCCCACCTCGTTCCACTCCTCAAGGCCCCACCCGGCAGAATTGTCAATCCCACTTAATGTGCAGTTCCTCAACTGAATGTGACTGCTGGGGCCGTGATAACTGTGACTCTCAGCGTGAAAAAGCTGAGAATAAAAAAACGAAGCAGCATATTGTGGACTAATCGATAAACCATCGATGACCAGGTTACTTGCAGCGGAAATTCTCATATCAGAAATCGATGGATTATGGCCAGGGAGGTTTGCAATAAGTATCGTTTGTGTGTTGTACATTCCCCTGTAAAAGATACTCCCATGGTGTCCGTTCAACAGGTATAACGTATCTCCCGAGCGAATAGGAGCACCTTGATTCTTCGGCACGAGGACAGAGGATGAAGAGTATGGCAATGGACTGTACGATTGCGTTTCGATCAATTCGGCAGAAAGCACTGCTTCTAAAGTCGTCCAGGGAGAACTAATTGAACCATCATTCGACATGGATCCGTTTACCGGATCGAGATAGAATGTCTTTCCTGCCAAAATATAGGGGAGAACAACCACCAACATCAGTCCTCCTCTCAGAATGGGAACTTTCATAATCTGTTTGTTGTAGGGAATGTGGTCGCAGACGAAAAGAGAACGAAGAACAATCTATCCAGCGTATGTGGGTTATGGCACGGAGTATTCTAATGTAGCTGATGTCTGTGGATAGTACGAAGCCGTGGTTCCTTGGCGTTATTATTGATATTTATACTATCATATAGCTTTATACATAATCATATTTGTTTAATGAATCAAAGAATTGTCTGTTTTTTACTAATCCTGAGCTATTGCGTAAGATTATCGAGCCAGGAAGAACCGATGAGGGTGGAACGGTGCACTGCAATAAACCCCGATGCTCCGGTTGCCAACATTTATATCGACGATGAAGGCACGAAATGGGTGAGCAATACCGAAGGGCTTTGGGAAGTCCATGCAGCTGATCTGGCTACTCCTGTCATAGTTGGGAGTGCTGAAGAATGCCTCTTGCAATTTCCCGGAGGTAACGCAGACATTCGATGGCAAAAAGGGCAGATCAACGACTTGATTGGTGGATCTTTAACAGGCTCTAATACAATTACGGCAGCGTACTACAATGAGGTAATGGATCAACTATGGGTAGGCACTGCTGAATCAGGTGTGTATTTGTTTCGGACAGAAGGAAAATTGCGCTGGATTAAAGAAATCAGCAGGAGATTGCCGAAGCTGCGATCCCAAACCATAAATACTATTTATGTAAACGGCGATGAAGACCGGCATTTTATTGGAACGGACCAGGGCATCATTGTGGGTAGGGACAACAGGTGGGGCCTCGAAGAGCGATATTTTAGATTTCAGGCAGTGACCCACAGGGGATCATCAGTATGGTTGCTTGCCGAAGACCTCATTTGGGTTGTAGACAAAGACGATCACTGGCGCAGTGTAGAGATCGATCCCGAGCAGGTACAGGGAGCCATCAAGGACATCGCATTTGATCGCGAAGGCAAACTCTGGATTGCTTCGGAGTTTCTCACAGTTTTTGATCCCGATGCCAACAGATATAAAGTATTTGATGGCGCCGATTATTTTACCAGCAACGATGTAAACTGTCTGGCCGTAGATCGCGACGGAGCAGTATGGGTAGGCACCCAGGACAAGGGGCTCTTTGTGATTGAAAAGGAATCAGCAATGACTGTCACCTGTCTCGAAGAAAATCCGGTGTCTTGTGACCCCATGATCAATGACGGATCGCTGATCGTAAAGATCAAAGGTGGCCAGCCACCTTATACCTTTGCTTGGGAAGGGGGACTAACGGGAGAGAACCCCAAAGATCTAGCTCCCGGCATTTATACACTCACCGTCACTGATAGCCGCGGTCAGTCTAAGCCGGCTCAAGGTGAAATTACTGATACGAGGTTGCGAGTAGAAGTAACCCAGAACAGACCCCACAATGACGAGGCTAAGGGTAGCGCAACCGCCTCAATCGAGGGAGGTAAACCAAAATACACCTACCAATGGGATAATGGTGAAAACGGCCCCACTGCAGATCGATTGGAGGCTGGATCCCATTCAGTGACCATCACCGATGTAAATGGCTGTAAGGTAATCGGTGAGATTGAGATCACCCGGGAGGCTGCAGACCTCAGTGCAGAGATTGTAGCCATTGCAACTGGCGATTGTGCAGATGGGAAGAATGCAGCAGAGTTAAAAATAAGAGGGGGGATTGAGCCTTATACGATTCAGTGGAACGATGCAAATCTTTCGGGTGAAAAAATTGAAGGTCTGGAGGCCGGGACCTATATGGCAACTGTCACAGATGCTGCCAGCAATAGCGTAGATGCCTCAATCAATTTTAAAGCGGCAGAACCTATTATTGCTAAGGCCTCGCAACTTAAGGCGGCCAATATGGAGGGGCTGAAGGGCTCCGGGCATGTTGATGTCTCAGGTGGAGCTGGCAAGTACAAGTATCAATGGGATAATGGAGAGACAAAAGCCAGGGCTCAGAATCTAAGTGCCGGCATACATTCGGTGACAGTGATCGATCAGAATGGATGTACCACAACTACAACGGTCGATATTAGCCAGGAAGTAGCCGAGTTGGCGGTAAGTCTTGAGATCACATCCAAAAGTAAATGTGCAGGAGATGGAGCAAATGAAATCAGGGCCAAAGTATTGGGCGGCGAAGGTCCATACGCGTACAAATGGCACGATGCATCCCTGGAAGGACAAGATCTGAAAGGGATAGAGGGGGGAATATATTACCTCACGGTAACTGACCAACGTGGAGAAGCGGTTACGACATCGGTAAACGTACCGTCTCTGGTCCAGTTGGAAATAGAGGCAACTGTTCATGCGGAGGCTACAGCTAATAACGAAGATGGTAGAGCATCAGTAAAGGCAACCGGTGGTACAGGTAAATACAGCTATGCATGGAGTAATGGAGAAAAGGGCAAGGATGCAACCAAACTTGCTCCGGGTCACCACACTGTTACAGTATCTGACGAGGTCGGGTGCTCCGAAACGACATCGGTCGAAATAAGCGAAAATATATCTGAGATGTCTGTTGTGATCAATCAGGATTCAGAAGTAAAGTGTCATGGAGAATCCTCGGCGAGCATCGAGGCAGTGGTGAGGGGAGGAAAATCGCCTTTCGAATTTAATTGGAGTGATGCTTCCTTATCTGGTGAGAATCCAACAAGACTGGGTAAGGGTCGATATGCAGTCACCGTGACAGATGCGGCAGGCAATACTTCAAATGCCAGTCTTGATATTGATGAGCCGGACTCCCTGGGAGTGGAAATTGCAGAGGTACGGGGAGTTACAGATGCAGCAAGTGCCGATGGCAAGGCTGAGGTTATGGTTTCGGGTGGAACAGCACCTTATGAATATATGTGGGACAATGACCACACGGGAGACAAGGTCACAAATATGTCTCTCGGCACCCACCATGTCACTGTCACAGATGCCAATGGGTGCTCTGCTGTTGCGGAGTTCGAAATCAAGGAAAAGCTATTACCTCAGTTATCGCTCAATAGTCTGAGAAGTGGGCAGGTAGTGCAAATGCAAAGACTACAATTTGATGCTGATAGTACAAATATCAATGAATCTGCGGAGCCCATACTTAATGAAGTTTATGATTTCCTAAAGGATAATCCAGGAGTGGTGATCAGAGTGGAAGGACATACAAACAATGTACCACCAGACGAATTTTGTGATAAATTATCAACGGCCAGAGCTAAGTCGGTCGCTGAGTATATTGTAAAGCAAGGTGTAGCTGGCGAACGTGTCTATTACCGAGGATATGGAAAACGACAACCACTATATGACAACAGGACAGCGGATGGCCGACGAAAAAATCAAAGGGTAGAAATCAAGATTCTGGAAATAAACCGGGCGGGACCCTAGTGAATGTAGAATGTAGAATGTAGAATGTAGAATAGACACTCGTCATTCCTCACTCGTCATTCTACATTCGTCATTCGTAACTCGTCACTCGTCATTCGTCATTCTACCTTCGTCATTCGTAACTCGTCACTCGTCATTCTACATTCGTCATTCTACATTCGTCACTCGTCACTCGTCACTCACTGGTTTTTTAATTTCTTTCGCATCGTATTTATTGAAGCGACAGTTATTGACAATAATTCATTAGCCTCAGTATAGAGTGTTCGAAAGTCAGGGCATTCATTTTTATCTAAAATTTCCAGCATCTCAATCCAAAACATTGTCTCATCAGTTTCTTCCTCAACGATTTTTAGCTTATTGATAAAATCTCTCCCGGACTTGGCCCTGCATGCAGATCTATAGTTTGCAGCACTTGATGTCGATGAGTCGTCATTCATCATTCGTCATTCGTAACTCGTCATTCGTCATTCGTAACTCGTCATTCGTAACTCGTCATTCTACATTCGTCATTCGTCATTCCACATTCGTCATTCTACATTCTACATTCGTAACTCGTCACTCGTCATTCTACATCCGTTTCTTCCAGATCTCAAACATGTCAGCTCCTTTACTACTTTTTCCGGAGTGATGCCATTCACCATCCACAATGCTAAAATCAAAAGGGAGGACTGCGCCCACCCTGTCGTTGTCACGGGAGAAAAAGTCGATCGTCTCGGTGTATTTTCCATCAACGGTTGTATAGGTTCCTCCTCCGGTACCCATAAACTGTTTCGTCTCTGTGTTGTAAGCGATCCACTGAAAGCGGGTACCAGACAGGATTTTCATGGTTTTTCTAGGTTGATCGGTGTTCCGACGTTGAATGTCCCCATTGCGTTTTCTACCAGAAAAAAGCCAAGCTCCGGCAAGCTGACCCGGATCTCCTGCATCGATGCGTGACCAGCTATCATTATCGATGTAGAGTCGATTTCCGTCTAGATCGGCGTTGATGTCGACCTTCTTACCCACATTTGTGGAATCTTCTGTATCAAATTCAATTCGTAATGAGACTCCATTTCCATTGTCGTACCAGCTTCCACCATAGGTCGAAACAAATTCATCGGTTTTGTAGTGAGCAACTGAAAAATATTGCTCTGTTATAATCAGGGTAGACTGAATTTCTTCTGATGTGTTCTTCCAAGCCCCGGCAGGTGATTGAGATTTCATGCTTGAAGCCGACAGAAGCATTAGAAGTATTGGCATCAGGCCAACATAATTGTGAAGTTTTTTCATTGAATTATTTTTATCATTTACTCCTACAAATTAAGTATAAGTCATCGATATGTTCCCAATGGATTCGCTGGAATTAATACTGGGACCTCTGATAAGTTTAAACTATAAATTTGGTGGACTTGGTTTCGAAACGCGTAATTCGATAATACGATCATCAACTACCTGCACGATTTCATTCGCATTTTGATTGCTTTCCTGATTGGAAGTGCATATAAAGACTCGTCCATCGGGAGCTACCAGTACATCTCTAAGTCGGCCAAACGAAAAGGTCAGGAATTCGTTAACCTCAAGGATGCTTTCACCCCGGTTGTCGAGTTTAGCTTGCAATAATCGCTGGCCCTCCGAACCAGGTCCTGATTTAAGGGTGGTAACCAACAGTGAATTTCTCCATTCCGGAATACTGGAATGCCCGTAATAGTCTATCCCGGATGGAGCAATGGTGGGGGTCCATGCAATAAGAGGTTCGACAATTTGATTGCGATCACAGAAACGCCTTTCCGAGCGTTCGTCACACATTCCCTGTACTTGGGGAAAACCATAGTTGCCTCCCGGCTCGATCAAATTAATTTCGTCGTCATCATTCGAACCGTGTTCGGATGCGTAAAGTTTATCATGGCTCCAGGCGAGACCCTGGGGATTCCGATGACCCATACTATAAATGTAACTTCCATGGAAGGGATTGTCCACGGGGATAGATCCATCGTCATTTATCCGAAGTGTCTTGCCGTTTAGACGATCCAGCTTCTGGGCAGCACGCCTTTTGTATGCATCCCCAAGATTAAAATAGATCTTTTTGTCTGGTCCGAAAACAATTCGTGAGCCGTTGTGTGATTTATTTGCTTCGATATTGTCAATCAAAATTTTGCTCCTGATCACCCTAAACTGTGCGGGATCCACCTCATATCTCACCAAACGGGACTTGTAAAGTTCAAAAGTATAGTGTCCATAAATGAAGGGTTTTTCCGGGTAATCTGGGTGTACGGCAAACCCGTGCATTCCGGAATTGTCCGAAGATTGGAATACGTCTTCAACTTGATGAATAGTCCTGATGTTTCCCGATGTCAGATCTAATTGCTTGATAGCTCCGCCGCGCTCATTAAACCAGATTTGATCCGGATTCACCCAATTTAGATCCCAGGGCAAGCGCAAATTCTCAGCTACCACATCCACAACCAGATTTGAGGAATCCAATGGGATCATAGAAGGGGGTGTGAGCACCTGTTTGGGAATAACAATTAGGGAATCTTCGGGAATCAATTCGAAAATCCCATCACCTTCACCCCGGCTTATTCCATATACATCTTCATTAGAACTGGCGGCATAGATTCGGCCATCCGGGGTGGCCAGCACATCTCTGATCCGCCCGATCGAATGAACGGCTAAATCAATTGTAGTCGTGGGATCCCCTTCGCCATTCAATTTGACACACCTGATTCTCTGCCCCTTTAAGCAAGCAATCAGCAAAGAATTTGATAAAAACGGATAGTGTGAATCTCGGTAGTAACAGAGGCCGCTCGGAGCGACCGTCGGAGTCCAGCTTTCAATCGCATACTGGTAACCATCGTTACAACTGGAATCTTCCGGACACATTCCCGATACCAGAGGCCATCCATAGTTCCCGCCCTGCCCAATTAGATTCAACTCATCGTTACTGAAAGTGCCATGTTCAGTCGCGTAAATACCGGCAGGGGTCGCAGCTAGACCTTGCGGATTTCGAAATCCCTTGCACCACACCGGACTTTGTGGATCCGGATTGTCCGGGGGGATTGATCCGTCCAAATTATATCTTAAGATCTTGCCACGTAATGATGTGATATTCTGAGCAGCTTCACTATCACTCCCCTCTCCCACTGTAATAAATAGCTTTCGGTTGCTGTCGATCAATAGGCGCCCACCGATGCTTATAGCGAATGAAGGAATTCTGTCTACCACAGTGTGTGATAACTCAGCGGTTTCATTTCCGATTCGCAGGGCATCGACCCTAAGGAAAATCTCATCATTTAGGTAGTAGTTAAATGCCACATAGCACAGCTTATTGTCGGGAAAATCAGGATCTATTGCCAATCCCAAAAGACCAGCCTGCACTTCGCGAGCCAGATCAGATACCTGATAAAGAGTGGTTACTTTTCCGGAGCTGACATGCAACTGTTTTACGTCACCGCCCAGCTCTGTAAAGAGAATTCTACCAGTGGGTAGCCATTGCATTTGCCATGGTACATTCAGACCGGTGGCCACGGGAACAGCCGCTACCCGCAATTGCAGATCGGAACTAATCTTTGGTGAATCCCGGCTGGCATATAGCCACCATGCAGTAAGCAAAGCCGCTAGCAGCGCCGAGCTTAGCCAAAACCATTTTTGTTTGTAAACCTTCAAGATGTTCTAAAAATTAAACTTCTTTAGCGATCGGGGATTCGGCAATCACAAACCAATCACGTTTAAATAAAAGTAAAAAATATATTATCTTTGCACTCCCTTCAAAAGAGAGGGAATATTACATCGCGGAGTGGAGCAGTTGGTAGCTCGTCGGGCTCATAACCCGAAGGTCGTAGGTTCAAGTCCTGCCTCCGCTACTAGATTATTAGCCCTTGTCAAGTCAAATTGGCAAGGGCTCTGTTTTTCAGCTAGTTATAAATTGCAAATTATTAGCAGCTATTAATATCTACTACTAGATATTACCTTATACGCACGTTATATGAACGTTTGACTTATCTTTGCAAGTCACTAAAATTAACTTCCGAGGTGAGGAAAAGACGAAATAAGGCAAGCCGACCACGGTTTAATCTGGACGGAAACCCCAAAAACAGAGACCCGCAACTCATCTATCTAGTTTACCACTACAAGAAAGATGACGAGGGGAAAACTGTGCAATTAAAATATTCGACAGGCATCAGAGTGAGGCGGACTAATTGGGATTCCAAAATGCACCGGGCCAAGCCTAATGTAACGTTTGATCGACAGGAATGCGAAACTGTTAATTCAGTCCTACGCAAACTCGAACAAGGTGCAACTAAAATTGTCACGAACAATCGGGATATCAACATAGATGATTTTAAACTTGAACTGGATTATATTATTGGAGTAAAAAACCGACCTAAACGTAAGGATGAATTCACACTCCTTGAATACATCCCAATGTTTCTAAGGCGAAAGGACAAGAAGGAATATCGCACTCTTCAAAAATATAGAACGACACAAAAGCATCTAAGTAATTTTCAGCAGTATTTGGGATCTCCGATTACGTTCGATCAAATTAACCCTGAATTTGCTGAGAATTTTGAGCAGTGGCTTTATAGACATACAAAAGTATCCAGTCAAAACACAACCAACAAAATCCTCCAAAATGTGAAAGAGTTTATGGCTGATGCCCATGAGAACGGTTACCATGCCAACGCTAGATTCAAGAGTCGAAAGTTTTCTGTATCCAGAGTCACAACAACTAAACAATTTCTGGAATTGGAGGACCTACGAAGGCTTGCTGAGCATAAATTTGATAGCGTGAGACTGGATAGAACACGTGATCTGTGGTTGATAGCTGCATACACCGGTCTGAGGTATTCGGATTTTAGTAGACTTGCCTCCGATGACATCATTGAGAAGAATGGTATCAAGATGATCCGGATAAATACTTTCAAAGGAAGGACGACTAAAAGTGATAATGAGGTTGTAATCCCAGTACTTGATGAACTGGAGAAGATTCTGGTAAAATACAATTATGATTTTCCGAGAAGCTATTCAAGTCAGAAAATGAACGACTACATCAAGGAGGTTTGCAAGGAAGTGGGTTTGGATAGACTGGTAAAGGTCAAAAAAAGCGTCAAAGGAAAAATTGTTGAATCAAGGACCCCCCTTTTTCAAGAAATTACAAACCACACTGCCAGATATACTTTTATTAACATCATGCTTAACGATTTTGATATTCCTGCAGCAGATCTTCGAAAAATAACAGGACAATCACTTAAAGTGTTAATGGGATACGAGCGGGGAGACAAAATGAAGAATGCTGCAAAAGTTCTTGCCAAAGTGCAGAAGGAACAAAAAAGACGCAAATTGAGAGCCATATAGTTTCGATAAATCGAGTCTATATACTGTCATGGTATTTAGACATGTTTTTCCTTTAAGAAGGTGCACATCTACTAAAGTTGTAAAGTGCTCTAAATTCATCAGCAGTAGGGGAAATAAGCAGGATTTTAGTGCTGATTAAATCCTTCCGCAAAAGAAACTAGGTCATCTCTAAGAAATAACACCCGATTACCCGCTTTCTTTGATCGTAATCGGCCAGAACGTCTGTGGTTGTCAATAGTTGACTGACTGACCTTTAAGAATTCTGCAGCTTGCTTCTTCGTCAGATATTCGTCAGATCGGTGGGGAATCTCTCTTATGATGAAATTTGAGAGTTCTTCTCTAATAACCTGTCTCACAATAGCAGAGATACTTCCTAAAGTTGGGATTTTTATTTCGTCCATTTTTCTGTAATCAAATCAAGAAAAAAATTTATTGCTTTACGAGAACCTAATCTCAAAAAGTGAGAGGAATCATGTCTCCAAACCAACATAATATTGTAAATGACCTTATCGTTGTAGTGCAAAATCCGGGTCGACAAGGCAAGTACTTTAATTCATTACAACGATGTTATGGAAATCAGAATTAGTTAATTCTTCTGATATCCATTCTTGGAAATTGTGAAACGTACTATTCATAGTTTGTAATCTTAAATTGAGGTGTAATACCCATGATTTTCTTTATTTCTGACTCCATGATTTTCTCTACCTCATCTTTTTTGCCCTTTACTGTAAAAACACAATCATGTAAAGTCAAGTAGGGTATTTTTTTCTTTGCCAGGATACTACCTATACGATCCAGTACTATCATAGCCTCAAATCTTTGAGTAAGATGTGCAAATGCACATATCTGATCTCCCTCCTGCCATCTTGATTTCCCTCTTCCTTTCCGAGTTTTAGTGAATCCGTCATTGATTTCCTCGAAAGCACTCATGACATTTGGATACATTTTGAATAGCACATCCTTTTCTTTTGATCTATGGGCCGGTGGTGAATTCAGTATCTCAAGTATTTTTCGCTTTGTCTTCTTGCGATCGTAACACTGCTTTATTTCTTCTCCAGCATTAAATTCCTTCATGACCTGCTCGTAGAGGTTTCCTTCAGTAACAGCCCGACGGTAATGAGGTATATCTTCGTGTTGTTCTGTGTCATTCCTATCTGCAATTTCAACTAACATTAACCAGGGTTCATTCTTCCCTTCCTCTTGTCGTGTAGTCCTTTTCTTACAGAGCTTAGGATTAATCTTGCACAACGTAGTGTCAAGACCTTGCTTAAAGAACACTTGACTTAACAAAGCAAGTGAGAAAAATGGGATGCTGTTGCGTATGTCAATGCCTACAATTGATTTCCCGTAAAATAACAATGATGAGCGAAGACCTTGATGAAGATTACAAATGGTGGTGTACAGACGATTTGTTGAATTCACTTTGAATGTCGCCATTCTAATATCTTCAATGGCGTAAAGTCGTTGTCGTTGTCTTGCCATTTTTGTCTCGTTGTTTTCTTTATTACCATATAAGTGTAATAAGGTGTGTTCTGCTTGCTCCCAATTGATCTCCAAGTGCTGTAGATGGTCATATTGGACTTGGTATTTTTTAATCACAGCTGCTTTCCTCTTTTTCGAATAAATGACCTTGAGAAAAGCCCTGTCAAGAATGACATGTTTCCTGGGTTTTTTTAGACATATCTCCGCTCCAAATTTATATCTGGTGCATGAAATCCCTTTCATACCTTGAGCTAACTTTACGATTATCCCTTCTCCAAGGAGATAGGTAAGGTATTTTTTGTAATCTCGCACACTGTTTTGCAGAATCCCACTGCAGAGAGAGAACTCGCTACTCCTGGAACTTTTAGTGGCATTTACACAAGCACCAATTACAAAAGCAAGGCGGTCCAATATCTTTTGAGGGTTATTTTTGTGAAGCGAAACATCAATGGGATTTTTCTCTAACAGTTGCAATAGATCAAGCCTACGAGGAATCCAACAGGTAAAATGGTATTTAAAAATATTATTCTTCATCGTTCAATTCTTGGTATTTTGCTTCGGCGTTTTGGCGGTCTTTGAAGGTCCAGCCCAATCGACCCCAATCTTCAGAGCTGGGGTATCTTTCTCTTCTTGGAAAGACTCTTCCCTTAAAGTTGTTTTCCTCCCTAATTGTGATTTTAATCACTTCATACCATATATCCCCTGAATCAGGATCTGTTTGTTGGTAGATGGCAGTGGATCTTGAGCGTGTCATCTGTTCGTAATCATACCCGTTTCTTCTAAAGGCTATTTCAAGTTCTTGCATACTTTTCGTTTTGTTGAAAGCGCAAATTCAGGAATAACCGATAGTATGACACACAATTCTTAATTAATAATTAGTTTATTTTCTTGGGACTAATTGCTAATTAGGATCAATATAGGATCAATCGATATTTATGAGATGCTTCTTGGCAGAGTGGAGACAGCACCTAGGGCTCTTTGAAATTGTGTATCGCTTGCAAGAAAGCTGGAAATGCAATTGGATTACAAAAAGAGTTCGACTAGTGTAGATCGCTTCTGAATACCCTATATCAGCCTCATTATTTCTGTGTGTCTCTGGTCAGTAGAATTTTTGGATGCCATTTCAAATGTTTTTTGAATCTAGAACCCTATGACTGTTTCGTAATCGCCTAGAAGGTGGATTAAACCTAAAGGTTAACTTTGGAGTAAAGGATAAGCTGATTATATGAATCGCCTTAAGAGAAATTCAACCCTCTACCTTTGTCCAATCTATTGGATGGTTTTTTTTCAGAATTTCATCTCCTTTTTCTGATCCTAGTATCCTCGAAACTGGCCTTTGGAGCTCCAGTTTCTGTTCTAGTATTTTTGCAAGCCTAATATGCTTTTTATATTTGCTCTGTTTTCGGAGGCTTATTTCTCTTAATGATTTGCCTTCGGCGTTTTTGAAACATTTGGCGTACTTCGTTATTACGTTTACTTCCAGCCCCTCTACTTTGTCATTCCTATGAAGAACAATTAGCAGCACCCAAATCAAGGCACCACTCTTTTGACCACTAGATTGTGAATCATCCATCCATTGGATTTTTTCCTCACCCCAGCTAGACAAAGGTTTACCGCTAAAAAAATTTTCAAAGAGATTTTCTGTGACTTCACTAGCTATATACTTGTGCTCCCTTGTCTTAACCCCCTATAAACTGGACAAGAATTCTCTTAGTTAATTAATCAATGTCAATTGGCCACCCACGGCAGACTCTCCCACTGGCAACCCCTCGGATTGGTGGCTTAAGAGGGGATTACCAGTAGAATAGTCTGCCACCCAAACCGCTTTAAACTCTGGCCGATATTTGCGAATTTCAAATAACGGACACTCATAGTCTATGCCAGAATGAATGCGATCTGTATTATAAAATTTAATAAATCTTACCATCGTTTGCTTTAAATCTTCTTCATCTTCAAATTCGAATCGATGACAAATAGTACGTTGTATTATTGAATGAAATGCTTCGATATGACCATTTTGTTCTGGTGTTCGTGGACGAGTAAATTCTTGCTTTGCTCCACTACGCTCACTAAAAAATGACCGTACTTGATGTGCTACAAATTGGCTGCCATTGTCACATCGAATGTAAAAACTCACCGGAAATTTAATGATCGAAAATATCTTTTCAAATAGGGCAATCACATCTCGATGTCCTAGTCGCCTACCTTGAATATAGCCTAAAACATACCTTGACTTGACATCCAACACCGTTAGTTGCATCATGTTTCGATGGGTTCCATGAACATAGATATACTTGATATCGATTTCTATATGCTCAAATATCCCATCGGGTTGTGGCACGAGCTCTTTAACCCATAATCTGGGCTGTCTTTGAACTACTCGCTTGGTATTCAATAGATTATTCTCCTTCATTAAGCGGTACACCTTCTTTTTGTTAATCAAATAATCTCCACGTTTGCATAGCCAGTGTGTCACTTTTATATAACCATAGTCCACAAACTCATGATCTAATAGCCGTTTGATCTGCCTAACCACTTCTTCGTTTGATACTACCGTTCCATCCGTTTTACTTGTAAACTCGCTAGCTGTTTTTCCTCTACTGCCATTTCGTGTAATATAATAGTAGCTGCTGCGGCAAACATTGCTCGCCTTCAGGCATACATCTACTTTATTCCCCTGATCAATATACATGCGTGCCACTTCCTTTCTCTGTACTAGCGGTATCGAGTTTTTTTTAGCAGTTCATCTTTGATCCGTATGGTCAAAGCCTGATCTGCAACAACTTGACGTAACCGTTCAATTTCTCGATGCAGCTCCTTCTTCTCCCGATCTACATTACTTCCCGATTTGCCTAATCCAGCTTGGCCCTCAGCTTCATATTTACTCCGCCAACGGTAAATCATATTGGAAGACACACCATGCCTTCTCGATGACTCAGAAACGCTATGTAACTCTGCATCTTGCAGTACCTGCATCTTCTCTGATGCGCTCCATCTCCTTCTTTTTTTTCTCATGATTCCTCTAATTTAATATTCTCTTATTTCGAGAAATCCCGTTCCGGTTTTTTAGGGGGCTAGAAGGCCCTGAGTACCTTATGCAGTTTACTAATGAGACCCTCCTCGTTGATATGTGGAAGAACCACTCGCGCCTCATCTAGTTCTTTAGCATTAACTTCTGGTAAAAGATTAAAAATTTTGCTATTTATATAGTCCAAAGATTTTCTTAGAATTGATATTGCATAAGCAGAAATGGCCCACTCAAGATCCTCGCCAGGATTAACGTTCAAAGTTATTATATGCTGTTGTATGCGAGATTCAATTTCCTCAAGGGTTTTTAATAGATAAACCTTGGGATCTCCCTTTCCTATCTCTTCAATCTCCTTTTCGGCCAATTCAGGGAGAAGGTTGTCAATTATGTGATACATTTTATAGAGACCCATTGGAATTGGAATTTTCCCATCGAAGATCAAAAACCTATCAAGAAAATCATCCAGATCCTCGAAGTCGGATGCGGGATATCTGTTCATTTTTTCACAAATGTCCAGGAATTTAGCCTTATCTTTTTCATTCATCATAGTGCCTTAGTTATGGATTTTACGACCAGGTAAGTAATATCAGATCATCTTACGAAAGAGATGTACTTTTTTTGGAGATTTTCTGTTTCAAGACATCTGGTATAGTTGTCAAAATCAGGGGCAGAAGAAATGATAGGAAAGAAGGAAAGAAATAAGAATTTGTATAATTTTTTCTTCCATACTTTCCTTAGCATTTGCCACCTGTGGGGCAGAAACTAATAGTCATCGAATTTTCTGGAAGGCAACATAAATATTTGATTATTGATGTGAAGTTATCAGTATCGGAGCACATTTCCCATTGTGCCCGCAATTTGCACCCGAAAGCTGAAATAGAACTTCTATATCCAATTAGATCGGATTTTGGTACTGCTAGGGACAAATCGGATACTCTGATAATTCATCGACCACTAACGGAGGTTTGTTTTCTACACAGATAATGGGATTCGCATCAACTTGAATTTGCTGCAGAGCAAAGGGCAAACTATCTAGCTTAAGAAGACTATTATAGCTAAGATTCATATTGTCTAGGTTGGTAAAATCATAAAGTGATGGCATTGCAGAAATGTCTGTTTGTTCTATTTGCAAGGTCTGTAGGTTATGGGTGACCCCGGGTAATAGTGGGAAATTATCCAACCCATAAATATAATTTGCGCTAAAATAATTCGCCATTGCTGGAATATTGAGTGTCCCTGTAAACAGAAGATTGATGTGTTCGTGTGTGTCGGGGTCATAGTATCCCTCACCACTTATTCCCTCCAAAATCACAATTTTCACTGATGAGGGGATGCTTGGAATGTCCTGTATACGACCCATATACCGTAATTCAAGATGTTCTAGCGCAGGTGGAAAATTGGGTACTGATGTAAGCTGACGCAACCCATCCAATTTTAAATACTTCAAATTTGACGGAAGAGTAGGCAAGGTTGACAACCTCCAGTTACTTCCTGCAATGGTGTCAACACCTGGTGGGAAATCTGGCAGAATTGAAAGGCTAGCATGACATCGAAGCACTTCCAATGAATCTGACAGATATGGTATAGCTGTAAGGTCTTGATTGTTTAGTGCCTCAAAAAGTGTAAAACCTGTCATATGCTGGATACCATCCAGATTGAGTACATCAAGATTTGTAATTCGGATAGTCTCAACCAGATGTCCGTTTGTCACAATTAGCGAATCTCCATCCATCACACTTGGATAGGCTATCTGCAAGTATTGTCTGAATTTAGGATCGGGAATAAAATAGCGTCCGTTTGCACTTGTTACTCCTGAAGCACTTTCGTTAAAAGTGAGTGTTACCTCATCGGAACTGGTAGAACAATCATTGTAATGCTGCCAGCGCAGAATATAACTTTGCCCCGCTGTCCCGGCAAATGTGGCTTGAGGGTCGGTAATATCGCTAATAATTCCTCCAGTACCATCGAGGATAGTCCACCTTCCCTGGGATTCTGATTTTGGTGCATTGCCAGTCAAAGTAATGGTTTGGGTCATGATGGCAAATAGGTCCACTCCGGCATTTGCCACCGATGTTTCTGTATTAGTGGCAATTGAAATATTGAGTTGGTCAAAAGAGCTGCTCCCTCCACCATGTTGCACAGTCCACTGAAGGAGATAAGATTCTCCCTCTATTCCGCTAAAATATGCTTGTGGAAGTGTCTTATTAATCAGACTGCCTCCGGTACCCGATATTATAGACCACTCGCCATTGGTGCCAGGTTGGAGCTCAGATGCTTGAAGATTAAAAGATGTCTCACAGGCATTGATAATGTCAGCGCCAGCATTAGCAAATACATTCCCACTGTTTGAGTCACTCAGACCTGGTATTATTACAAAATTTCCTCCTGTGATAAAGAGGGTGTCTCCACTTTGTGAAACAGCTAGATTTTGATTGGATATGCCTGTAATACGGCTGCCATCGCCTAACAAAGAATCGGCGATTACCTTTTCTGCCTCAATGGTGCCCTGGGTAAATGCAAACTGGATGGTGAGTAAACCTATTGCGATGGTCAGGATATTTTTCATGCGTCATATTTTAATTGGGAGAGGAGACTTCTCAAAAATAGTAGCTACTGTACTCTTGTCAACGTGATATAACTGTTGCTAAGTAAAACTATGTCATCCAGCTCGGTCAGATATCGCTTCATTTGTATTTCCATTGTGCCAGAAGTCGAAACTTCCACAAATCCCTGTACTGTATTCATTTCAAGATCTGATAATCGTTGGTCTGTGATTTCCGCCGAATTATTTGAAAACCTTCCTCGTAGGAACCCCCACCCTGATTCTTCGATAGTGCCAGAATAGCTGAGTCTAACGTCAACATCGTATACGTCATTTGAAAATAAATTTGCAGTAATAGAATAGACCCCCGGTTCCAAACCAAAACTCATGTTTTGCAAAGTTGTATAGCTGTCACCAATTACCTGATTTGATGTCAGTTTTGCAAATGAATTGATGGACATCCCGATACTGGAAGCATCCCTTACAGCTAATGTGCTATCAGGTAGTATAACGACGAGGCTGTCACTTATTGAATTTGAAGCCAGTGAGCTTAGTTTGGCATTAGAGGCATGTATCAGTGCCTCGCTATCTTCAGCCATAAAAATATCTGTTACCTCTCCATTACCAAGGACAACTGAGTTATCCTTGACACCATCTGCACTCAACCCAATTACGATTTGGTTTGCTGAACTAGAATCCGATCCTTGTGCTCCTGACCCAATCATCACATTTCCAAAACCGCTCCTTACATTGAAAGCAGAATTTGTACCGACGTATGTATTGTGACCTCCCTTTGCATTTTCTCCTGCCGATTTACCAATTGCAACATTATTGTGGGCAGTAGAATCGGTATTACGCATTGCGTCACTACCCAACACGGTGTTGTATGATCCGGTAACAAGGCCCAAAAGTGAACCTCCACCTACCGATACATTATCTGATCCAAGTTCCAGATTCCTTAAAGAAGCAGTGCCCACTGCAACATTTCCCCTAGATTTTGAGTGCTCCAAAGCCCATGTTCCGATTGCTACCTCTTCGTGACCATGACCACCATCTCCACCTACTGAGATATTATACAGTGCTCTATAGCCTACCGCAGTATTCCTATCGCCCACAATGTTATTCATGCCCGTTAGATGACCAACAAATGTATTCTGAGAACCAGTTGTGTTTGCAATACCCGCGTAACCAATGAACACATTTTCTCTACCCTCCGTATTGCTATTTCCAGCCTTATATCCAAGAAATGTGTTTGAATAACCTACAGTATTTCCGTTTCCTGCCAAAACACCTAACATTGTGTTTTGGAGCTGCTGTGTATAATCTGAATTGGTACCGGCAATTCTGCCAATTACTAGCGAACTGCTATCGGTCATATGGCTGAGATCAAGATTACCTCTGATTTTGGCATGACCCTCTACATCTAGATGTTGTGCATTCAGTGAGAAGAAGAGTGCACAAAAAGCTGGAAAAAGGATGATGGTTTTCATGAGAAATGATTTTAGTTTGGTTGCAAAAGTAAGAAATGGCGATTTATCTGGCCTAGAATCCAGCGTAATGGGAGGATATCTGGTGGGAATATGTGACACAAGTGATGGATTTCTCCGTTCAAGGGCCTAAAAACTGCATCATATCCTCTC
This sequence comes from Saprospiraceae bacterium, assembly GCA_965222645.1. Classification (GTDB taxonomy): domain Bacteria; phylum Bacteroidota; class Bacteroidia; order Chitinophagales; family Saprospiraceae; genus JABDMH01. The sequence goes on from OZ244968.1 coordinate 1,531,953, forward strand.
AAACCAAATCCCAATTCTGACTGATGACCTGCAGGGAAGATCCTTCAGGATAAGAGCTGGCAACTCAGATATGATGGCGAAACCTAACAGAGTTTTTGATCTGATATCCAGTGAGAAGTTCCAACCAAAGTGAACGAATCGGAACGGTCAACCGTTTAGTCAGATATTGTTTTTAACGCTAATTAGGGGAGATGATTTTCACAGAGAAACAGATACTGAAAGCGATCCGGGCACAGAAGGACGGAGGATTGAGCGACTCTTGGCAGAAGAAGAGCGAGGCAGGAATGCGGGCGGTCAACGAAATGTCGAAGCGACACTTGTCGCGGGAGCAATTCATAAAACAATCAGAGGAACATCAGAAAGGGAATCAAGGACCGATCAAGAAGCGGCGTTAAAAGAAAACCAAGAGACAATGGGTAAAGGCAAAGTCTTTCAGATTAAGGCTCGGGCTACCGTAGACAAATTGTTTTCGAATAAACTGTCAGTCCATTTAGCTCCTTTATGTCCTTACTTGCAAGATACCTCGAAGAAACATAGATCGTGTTAAATTGGGGATACAGTAAAGGTAGTTGACGGCCCCAACCGATTGAAAAACGATTACACTCAATCTAACGACGTTAAACGAGCCTATTTGCAACATCTACTTACTTAAATCAGGTAGGGCCCCCTCCTCAAGGGAATATTTCCACACAACACTCCTCCTTAGAAAAAGCCTCACTATTCGCAGATGAAATAGCGTAAATAAAAACGTTCGTTTTATGTTACTAACTGGTGCTAATCTCATTAACCCTAAAAGTCAATAAAAAGAGTTACATAAATAGTAATATTATTCAAAGTTTCATTATCTTTGCCTAGCAACCATTTACGTTACTATTGATGGAGATAGGATATGCTAGAGTTAGTTCGAAGGATCAGGTGTTGGACCTACAGATTGATGCCCTGAAAAATGCAGGATGTGAGCGTGTCTTTTGTGAGAAAATCAGTGGTACGAAAAAGAACAGACCGGAGCTGGATAAATTATTCATGCAACTGCGTAAGGGAGATGTGGTGAAGGTTTGGAAACTTGACCGACTGGGTCGTAGTTTGAAGGATTTAGTTAGTCTTGTCGGTAAGCTTGAAATCATGGGAGTCGGTTTTGTCAGTCTTCAAGACAACATCAACACTACAACGCCTTCTGGGAAACTCATCTTTCACTTGTTTGCTGCTTTGGCAGAGTTTGAGCGAGACGTAATTAGTGAGCGAACAAAGGCTGGGCTAATGGCAGCTAGAGCTAGAGGACGAAAAGGTGGTAGACCGGCTGGTCTATCTAAGAAAGCGCAGGATAAGGCACGCCTGGCAGAAAGTCTCTACAGGGAACGTGAAAGGTCGATAAAGCAGATTTGTGATCATTTGGACATAAGCAAGCCGACATTATATCGTTATCTGCGCAGTAGAGATGTAGTCATTGGCTGAATCCAGTACTGGGCTTGGGATGGTTTATTTTCATTGCAAATGTCTCATTCATTCACTCAAGCTTGTCTCTTTTCTCCCTTTCATACAGCCAACTATGCAAAAAGTAATTTGACAGTATCAGAGTTTGAACCTGGAAATGAATCCATGTTTTCATATGATGCTACGTTGGCAAGAAGGATTGATTTAAGACCTGGATTGGAAACTTGACCGTATTCGCACTTGATTAATGAGAAGTTTTCTAAATCTGGTGCTATTCCCGCGGGTCATAGAGTAAAAACCACTGCTTACTCAAGGAGCTATAGAATAGGATTGTAACTGATGTACCCCTACTTACTTTCTATGCTCAATCCTAATGATCACGAGGTCCATTTATAAAATGGAAGGCTTATCCAAATAAGTAGCATTACCCAAAGCATCAATCTGTAACAAGTAATATTCTTTAATACGCGATGTAGACTCAACAGCCACTAGAAGTTTTTCACCATCTGTCCGCACTCTAACAGCTCCATAAACCAAACGCTGAAAAGCTGGAAATGAATGCTCCAGCTCCTTTTTTGTGCCACTGTCCTTGATAATTTTCATTGGTCCCAATACTACACCCATGTAAGCAAAAAATGCAGCCAATTCAGTACAGAAGATCAACGGAGAATCGTGACGTGAAGCACGTCCAAGAGCACCCAACAAATTTGCTCTGGGATGCACATAGTCCTTACTGGCATTCTCATCACCAGATGAAACAACTGAAACAACAGGATTAACAGTCTTTAGAAAGTCCAGGTAAAATTCATGCGATCCATGATGAGGTACTTTCATGACCTCGGACCGTATATTAACTTCTGTATTTTGTTGGGCATAGTGATTCAACAAATGCTTTGAAGCATCAATATTCAGATCACCTCCAAAAAAGAAACTTACATGATGATATGATAATTTCAGAACAATAGAGTGTCCATTCACTGTGTGTGAAGCCGTTTTCCCTCCGTGTTCACTTCTATAATAGCGCAATGCATTTTGTCCATTCACTGTCTCATTAACAGGTCCCAAAACTTTAAATTGTATGCCATTGTTGTGGTGCCTGCTAAACTCTGCATCATCACCAAACTGAAGACGCTTTATCGTTCCATTTTTAATCAGAAGGTTATCAATCACCTCATCCCAAGCTTTAAAAGTGTCGCTTTTCAAGGATGCATTTCTCGGGTCATCCCACAAGTCAGTGACATAAAGTACTTTTCCAACTTTTTTGGAACTTCCGAATGCCTTTTCAATTTTCGACTCACCTGATTTAACCAAGCCATTATGGTATATATGCTTAGTTTTTAAAAAGATACGTTTCCTAGCCGTAGGATGGGTCTCAGAATCCGGTATTTTAAACAATCCCTCAAAATGATCAGCATCACCATGTGTCACTATAATTGAATCAAGAACTACAGGTTTTGCTTCACTTGTACCTGGAAATAGAGCAGCCAATATCCGTGCAATAAATTTTCCCTCGCCACCATCAATCAAAAGAGATTCACCTGAGGGTAATGTGATAATGGTAGCATCACCTTGTTGCACATCCACAAAAAGCACCTGTAAAAGATTATCTTGTCTAAACTTAATGGGCTGGGAAAGACCATTTTTCACTTTCTTTTTAATATAACCGTCTTCAATCTTTCCAGTACTATAATTATAGAACTTTACATCCACTTCCTTTTTGGATGTATCTGTATTCTGGCTCAGGTCAGGTAATTCAATTTCATCACCCCAAAACAGCACTCGTACTACTTTGTTAGCTTCCTCTTTTTGATGCACACGGTTCCATCGTGTTCCGTATAGACGCACTAAATACTCATTTAAGATTTTCTTGGACATGATTCTAAGTAATTGCTGAAAGTTTCAAAATGTTTGTACGCAAATAATAAGCAAAGACCCTATCCTTCCTTGCAAATTGGACCATGTGTTCGCTGGTCTTGTTCTTGATTCTAATTGGTCGCACAGAAACTGGTTTGCCCAGACATGCTATGGAAGGCGAATTTTTCAAATTGGGGATAAAAGGTTGACAGGTTTCATAACCAGCCAATGGTGGTATATAATTAAAATTGGAGTTGAAAAAGGTTTTCATGCGGTTATCTTAAAATTCTAAATTAACTATTTAACCAACTAAAAACGCAGATGTCAATGAGTCTAAGATCCTAGCTACGAAATGCTTTAGGCGATTTCATAGCATCAGAATCAATCTCAGATCTTTAATCATCTATTAAGTGTGAATATCGATAAAATCGTTACCGTCTTTATTCTTTTACTTTCAATGTAATGTATGATCCAAAAGTTTGATTCAGCACCTAGGATGCCAATTTTCATCCCTACAAAAGGTTGAATTCATCTTCTCGACTACCATTGTAAGCCTACGCAATGTCTGTATTTGAGGAGTTGAATTGTAAGCATTGGCAGAATTGGGCAGTGTCCAATCAATACGCTCACATCGATACAAATTCATATTATTGTATTATTCTGATGTAGCATTATTTTCTTCTTCCTGCCTAAATCCAACTTTCGATTGTAATACCAAGAATTTAATACTTTTTTCAAATTCAGTCTCTTTCTTTAAGATCTTTCCATGTGGGGAGTGGTCGGAGCGCAGTGACATCCCATCATCCTATCTTGGTGAATACTTGCCTTTTAAGGCACCTTGGGAGCTCTCTGAGCGACGATCCCCTTTATATCGAAAAAAGATAGCTACGGTTATAACGTTTGTATCTCATGCAAGTCTATAGTAATTTTCGTTGCCTTCAGTAAATATGAAAACCCACTTTTTTTTACAGATATTTTGAGCATTGACGCCTGGATATGAGGATCCTTGTTGCTGTGAAGCCTACTGGAGCATACAACAAACAATATCGTGATTTCTTTACCTTTCCATCCCTAACAAGTATTGTCGCTTCTGCTTCTGAAGAAGGGAACGATTCCGTTGATATGCATATCCACAAAATTGGATAAAAGCTAACTTAGATGTGTTCAAATATAAATTGCAAACGTGTTTCTGATCCTTCTGCTGCACGGGGGTATGATGGAAAATGGAAGATTAGGGGGGGAGGGAAAGCATGTGGGTCCTGGTCTCGAAAAACGTATACTTAAATTCCCTCTAGTCATCGTTATTTCGTTTTTGCCTTCCCCTTCCATTTCTGATAATTTGTCCCTTTTAAATTGCTCTTTTAGGATCTTGTAGTTATCAGTGGGTGGAAGGAGTGCCAATTTCCATTTGTATCGAATAATGAAAGCCGGTAGACACTTATACTAAACCCAACATTCTCGTTTTTTTTATCTAGAATCTAAATGAGCCAGGACGCACTGAGATTGGTTCAAGATGGTAACTAATGCCATGATGCCATCTGAAACCACTTCTGTTGTCACACAGTAGACCACATATTCACAAAGAACTGTCGACTATCAGGGAGATACTAGATCCAGATCAATTTATCTAAATCAATCTCAAGTTGATAGGAAAGATCAAAAAGCAAGATAATTGATGGATTCGTCTGGCCTTTTTCAATTCTGCGAAGGTGACGCTCGTCAATTTCTAGATTAGCTGCTAGAAATCTCTGACTAAGACCAAGTTCTGAACGTCTTTGTCGGATTCTCGCACCGAGATCTCTTAGGTAAGTTCGGTGACGTACTTTCATGGGACGAAAATCGGACTAGATGGTCAGGTTTGTTAGGACATTTATGTCCGAAATATCTTATCTTTGTGACTTAACGAAATCACTATGTCAAAATCATTTATCGCTATACTCCTGATTCTATCTGTAGTCTCTAGTCTTAGATCTCAGGAAAAACTTGAAATTGAAGGAGCAATCATTATTGGCAATTCTGAAGATCCGGAACCTCAGGAGGGGACGATAAGATATAGTCAACTTACTAAGGACTTTTACGGCTGGAATGGCAAGAATTGGCTTTCACTCACAAGATTTTCGCAATCCGGTCCTTCCGTATGGGATGCTGATGGAAACCTATACAAATCCGTAAGACTAGGTAGTCAAATCTGGATGGCAGACAATCTTCGTACATCTGTTTATAATGATACTACACCAATACCCCAAGTCACATCCGACACTGAGTGGGAAAACCTTACCTCAGGAGCTTGGTGTTGGTATGCGAATGATGCAAACTATGAGATCCCTTACGGCAAACTCTATAACTGGCACGCTGTCGGAACTGGGAAACTTTGTCCTGATGGCTGGCATGTACCTACCGAAAGCGATTGGACTACACTTATAGCCCACGTAGGTATGGGTGAACCGCAACTAGCTGGAGGAACAATGAAAGACGTGGGATTGACTTTCTGGAATTCACCTAATGCCGGAGCAACTAATTCTAGTGCTTTATTTGCAGTGCCGGGAGGAGCCCGAACAAGTCAGGGAACCTTCGGTTGGCTGGGAGATCAATCATTTTGGTGGGGAGCGATTGATGTATCAAATATGTATTCGAGGACCCGTGTTCTAGTCTACAATGGTACAGGATTTAGTACCAACGTATTCCTCAAAACGGTTGGATCTTCTGTCCGTTGTGTCAAGGATTGATTGCTAATCAAAAGCACACGGTCTAACAATATTCTTGCATCCTATCCAAAAAAGAGCGATCTTTGGATGGATGTAAGGAACCCTGTAATCAAATACACCAACCATGAAGACTCTACTCTTCTACTCAATTCTTTTCATTTCTACTCTAATATGTATAGGATCAGCACCTGGCTTAACCCTGACCGTTGACCCAGATTTTGGCTGCAAATACAGTCAGTGCACTGCAATTGCTAAGTCGACAGGAGTACGTTGTAAGAAGTGTGTGAGTAATAGAAGAGATACAAAGTGCTGGCAGCATGATAACAAAAGAGATCAATGCAAAATCGCTCAATGCAAAGCAACTGCGAAATCTACTGGTAAACGTTGTAAAAGATGTGTCGGGAAACGAGGTGAGTCATATTGCTCCTCTCACCACCCTGTCTTAACCCCCTATAAACTGGACAAGAATTCTCTTAGTTAATTAATTAATGTCAATTGGCCACCCAAACCGCTTTAAACTCTGGCCGATATTTGCGAATTTCAAATAACGGACACTCATAGTCTATGCCAGAATGAATGCGATCTGTATTATAAAATTTAATAAATCTTACCATCGTTTGCTTTAAATCTTCTTCATCTTCAAATTCGAATCGATGACAAATAGTACGTTGTATTATTGAATGAAATGCTTCGATATGACCATTTTGTTCTGGTGTTCGTGGACGAGTAAATTCTTGCTTTGCTCCACTACGCTCACTAAAAAATGACCGTACTTGATGTGCTACAAATTGGCTGCCATTGTCACATCGAATGTAAAAACTCACCGGAAATTTAATGATCGAAAATATCTTTTCAAATAGGGCAATCACATCTCGATGTCCTAGTCGCCTACCTTGAATATAGCCTAAAACATACCTTGACTTGACATCCAACACCGTTAGTTGCATCATGTTTCGATGGGTTCCATGAACATAGATATACTTGATATCGATTTCTATATGCTCAAATATCCCATCGGGTTGTGGCACGAGCTCTTTAACCCATAATCTGGGCTGTCTTTGAACTACTCGCTTGGTATTCAATAGATTATTCTCCTTCATTAAGCGGTACACCTTCTTTTTGTTAATCAAATAATCTCCACGTTTGCATAGCCAGTGTGTCACTTTTATATAACCATAGTCCACAAACTCATGATCTAATAGCCGTTTGATCTGCCTAACCACTTCTTCGTTTGATACTACCGTTCCATCCGTTTTACTTGTAAACTCGCTAGCTGTTTTTCCTCTACTGCCATTTCGTGTAATATAATAGTAGCTGCTGCGGCAAACATTGCTCGCCTTCAGGCATACATCTACTTTATTCCCCTGATCAATATACATGCGTGCCACTTCCTTTCTCTGTACTAGCGGTATCGAGTTTTTTTTAGCAGTTCATCTTTGATCCGTATGGTCAAAGCCTGATCTGCAACAACTTGACGTAACCGTTCAATTTCTCGATGCAGCTCCTTCTTCTCCCGATCTACATTACTTCCCGATTTGCCTAATCCAGCTTGGCCCTCAGCTTCATATTTACTCCGCCAACGGTAAATCATATTGGAAGACACACCATGCCTTCTCGATGACTCAGAAACGCTATGTAACTCTGCATCTTGCAGTACCTGCATCTTCTCTGATGCGCTCCATCTCCTTCTTTTTTTTCTCATGATTCCTCTAATTTAATATTCTCTTATTTCGAGAAATCCCATTCCGGTTTTTTAGGGGGCTAGAAGGCACCCAAGCATCATAAACTTAATATCCAATACTTCCTCTGACAGATAATTGAAATGACAATAACAATTTGTCTGGCAATCCTTTGCTCTCCCGCTTGACAAACCTGCGGCTAACCTCTCTAGTTGTAATTACGACTCTGAACAATAATGCTAGATATGTAGTGCTATTTTTGTTTCTTTTGCATAACACGGCACTGATGGCAATGTTGAAGTCAAGGTATTAGTTTCATTTTATATAATGATATAGTGCTTGTTGAAGTAGATCCAAAATGTTGAAAAGTTCGAAAATCCGTTTAAAGTTAGGACTGCATGGGGAATTGGTCCAAATTTGCTATATGAGTTGGAAATCCGTTTATAGTCGAATAAGGTTTAATATTGGGCTTCTTGCCCTAATACTCAACTCCATTTTAGGGATAAGCCAGGACTCGCTTATTGTAAGTGGTCAAACAAACCTCTCAGGAGTCAACACCTATCCTTATGTTGAAATTTCTAGCTTAGGGCTTTTGGTGCTAGATGGTGAACTTAATACTACCAAGCTTATAATCCGAGATGGTGGATCACTAACCCACAACCCGAGATTTGAAGCAGGGCTCATTTTAAATATCAGTGATTCTCTGGTGTTGGAATCAGGAGCTAAAATAGATGTCAATGGTAAGGGCCTCAGAGGTGGAAATAATGGATCGATATTCGGGCCAATAGCAGAGGCCTATAATGACAACGGTAATATTATTGAAGGTTCACTATCGGGGTCAAACGGTGTTTCTGGGAATGGAGGTAGTTATGGAGGTGATGCAGCTTTAAATGGAACGGGTACAGGTACTACAAACAATGTTTATGGTGTTATAGAGGATCCAGCCTGGCTCGGATCTGGAGGCATGGGTGGTAGGACAGAGGCCCCAGGTGGCAGTGGAGGCGGTAAGATCAAATTGACAGCTGGTATTTTGATATTAGACGGATGCCTATCCGCTAATGGAGACAGTGGCGGGAGAGTAGGTTTTGTCACTGGTGGTGGCGGCTCAGGAGGTTCAATCAATATAGTTTGTAGCGCTATTTCTGGAAACGGAGTAATTCAGGCTAATGGTGGAGGTGGAAAAGTGGGTAATAGCACTCTTATTTCTGGGGGAGGTTCTGGTGGTAGAATTGCCATAAATTATCAAAATTTCAATTTCCCAATCGACAGTATTAAATGTTTTGGGGAATTCACCAATCATGACAACCTTGGCGCAAACACAACTGGAGCCGCAGGTACAATATATTTAAAAGGTGGATCTTTATCTCAAGGTGTGCTACTTGTCAATGGAGATACCCATGGTACTAACTATTTCACCCAGCTAAAATCGAATTTAACAAATTTGGATTCAATATTAGTTTCTAACGGTGCTCGGTGTGCATTTACCACTCTGTCTGCTTCTCCCCTAAATACACTCAATTATATCAAGGTGTTGAATGCCTCTACCCTCAGAATTGATTTTGGATTTACGTTAACTCCCTTAATTCAAACGGGTATGATATATTAGTTGACGAAAATTCCACATTGGTATATAAAAAAGGGTCATTTGTCAATATCGATAACCTTCAAATAGATGCCTCTACTCTGAACTCTGAAATTGATCAGCCAAGTTCACTAAATTTTCTACTTACCAACAACAGTACTATAAATATTCTTGGCTCTGCCAGACTCACTATAAGTGACTTTTTGCCTACAAGTTTCAACTCCGGCACTGTCTGGATATCGGATAGTGCATGGTTTGACCCCCTATAAACCAGACAAAATCACATTGGTTAGATAATCGTATTTAAAAATGCCATAACTTTATTGTTGCTGGATACGACCGACGGTTACCTTTGTACCGATGGTTATCAAAGTGATATGGCGCCATTCGCTTTTAGTTTTTTTAATAACTGGCCATCGAGGCCACTTTTTAAAATACTGGATACTTCCCTCAGATCACCATTACCCGATATTAGATAATGCGGCACTTTCAGCCTTAACTTGTACCGATGATTTCCCAATTCCATTCGTTCAACCAGGTCTTTATACCATAGTTTGCAGAATAATATAGGAGGGAGGTGATCCAAGCTACCATGTAATCTAATATTATTATAGGTCATATAGAAATGATCCAAGTGTTTTTCCAAATCAGCAAGACTCATGAAAATTTCGGGATCCAAAGACTTTCCAAGGATTGAGTGAAAACTTTCGATATGGCCATTTTCCTGTGGTGTGTACGGATGAGTAAATACCTGATTTATATAGTTGTCAGATAAATATTCTTGTATCATGGATGCTGCAAATCGGGAATCATTATCATTCCTGAGCTCAACAGTGATGCCTCTAGACAATAAGTCTGCCGGTTGTAAGTGATCCACGATTATCTGTTCCCACAATTGCTTGACTTGCTCCTTCTTAATGGAGTACCCCACCATCCAGTCAAGTACTTTTCGACTAAACGTGTCAATGACTGTTAGGATGTAGGCATAGCGGCTGTGCTGTTGTACCCATTGGAATTTTATATCCATTTCAAGTACCTGCAAAGGCCTACATGGACTTACACGTCGATACTTCACATATCTGCGCTTTACCTTGGTTGTCCTGTCAAGCAATAATTGGTATAAGCCCATTAGTCGATATACTTTTTTATGATTAATTATATAGCCTAGCAAACACAGAGCAGCTGTCATGGCCCGGTATCCATAGTCAGTCTCCGGATTCCTTTTAATCCTTACCATCTCTTCAACAACCTCAACATTACTCACCTCAACCAATTGATTTTCTTGCTCAATCCTGAGTGTCGTTTTAGATGGTGGCAATCCACCCTTTCTTCCTGTTCGATCATTATAATATTGATACTTACTAATCTTGCAAATACCTAAGACCACATCTCGCTTTAAGCCTTTAAAAATATATTCTCGAGCAAGTGCCTTACGCTCTGCTACTGATATTTTTTTTTAATCAGTTCATCTTTCAATTTACTTTCCAGCTCCTTTTCTGCAATAATTTGCTTAAGCATCTCATTCTCCTTTCGAAGCCGCTTAACCTCCTTTAATCGCGCCTTATTCGCTCCATGTGCCAGACCAGCCTTTCCCATCGACCTGTACTTCTTCCTCCAATAGTAATAAGTGCCCTGATATACTCCATGCTTATCAATGGTCTTCTTTACACCGTTAAGCTCTGCCTCCTTTAGGATAGACAACTTCTCGGCTTCTGTGTACTTCCTAATTGCCATACTCATAATTACAAAATATTTGTTGTAATTCTGTCTGGTTAATTAGGGGAGCGGAACAGTGCATATCTGGAATTGACCTCAGGTCAACTAACTATTCCAAAAGATATTGAATTAATTCTAGATGGGCAGGTTAACACAAATGATCAGGTGGAAAATCTGACTATTGATTCCGGTGCAGTCTTATCCCATTCCGTGCGGCATTTAGATGGCTTAAAGTTAGCTGTCACAAATACTGCTTTGATAAAGTTTGGTGGCAAGATTGATTTAACAGGTAAAGGGCTACATGGTGGTGGTCAGTCTTCACTGTTCGGTGGAAATGGAGAAGCATTCGATGAAGAGGGAAGCATTGTTGCCGGATCAGGTCAAAGCCTCGCAGGTAACGGTGGAAGTTATGGTGGGTATGGGGGAAAGGGTATTGACTCAAATAACAATTTGGAAGTTAATCTTCCTTATGGGAATTTTGCCAACCCCAACCTATTGGGTTCAGGAGGTAGTGGTATTATGAGTAGTGGGCCTGCTCAGACCATCGCTGAAGGGGGAAATGGAGGTGGACTACTTCATTTAACCTCTAGTTCTATAACGATCAATGGTCAGATATTGGCAAATGGAGAACCAGGTTTTCACTATGGTACCGGTGCAACGGCAGGTGGTTCTGGAGGGAGTGTATTCATTGATGTTGATAATCTTTCCGGACAAGGATTCATACATGCTAATGGTGGAAATGGAGCTGCCAATGGTTGTTGCATAGTTGCAGGAGGAGGATCGGGTGGAAGAATAGCAATATCTTATAATTCGATTTTTTTCAACAAAAAACACATTACTGCCTCTGGAGGTGGTTCTTTTGGATTTAACAATCCTAATGCCAATGCAACAGGAGGATGTGGAACCCTGTATTTAAAAGATAAGGTTGTCACTACTGGCAAAATCATATATAATAACATTGAAAACTCATCACACTCAGTGATCTTCAATAATGAAGCAACCAGTGCCAATCTTGTTGATACTATCAGCATTAGCACCTTGATAAGAAATGAACCTATGAGTGAGTCCACAAAAATTAAAAACGTAGTAGTTGACAGTAGCGGAGTGCTAATTTCGGATGAGATTTTAAGAGTATCTAATGATCTAATCGTAAGAAAAAAGGGCTTAGTCAATCATACAGGCCGGAAGGAAAAGGGCTTGAGGATCTTTGTAGATGGTAATCTAAATATATTGGAAGGGGGCAAAATTTCTTCGGACAATGCCGGGTTGCGTGGTGGATTGAATGGATCGATATTCGGGGAAAGAGGTGAAGCCTACAATTTAGATGGAGATTCAATAATTATAGGATCGAGTTATGGGGAAGGATTTGGCGGCGGAGGAAGCTACGGAGGGTATGGAAAGGTTGGATTCCTTGGAGGAGATCCAAATGAAAAATATGGAGATATTGATTATCCTAATTTGTTGGGAGCAGGTGGATCTGCACATCCCAGTTTTAACTTTCCTGCGGGTAATGGAGGTGGAACAATTTTTATAAGGTCAGGTAATGCTTTGATTAATGGCTTGATCAGTAGTAAAGGCTCCGACGGTCTTGGACATTCTGGAGGTGGATCAGGAGGGTCTATTTTAATCTACACCAATTCAATTTTGGGCACTGGAACTATTCAATCTACAGGTGGAAAAGGTGGCTGTGGGTCTAATCCAGGTAATTGTGCAGGCTCTGGTGGTGGTGGTAGAGTTACTATTTATACAGGAAATCCCTTATTTCCAGTAGACAAAATTGACGTATCTGGTGGAATAAACGCAATAGGCCAAGCAGACTCTGGAACAGTTGTCTACATTGTTTGTCCTTTCGAAAACAATGTAAAAGTAGACAGTATATATGTGCCAACGACGACCTCTCATCCATTGGATACTACAATTGTTCCCAAAATGCGGGTTAGGAATATTTCGCCCAACACCCTTGTATTTTCTGGTAAAGCTTCTCTTGGTAATTTCTATGAAGATGAATCATACATAAACCTCATCTCTGGGGAAAGGAGGATATTGGAATTTTCGGAAATTACTTTAGAAGAAAGTGGAATTTTCGATGCATACTTTGAAAGCGTCATGCCTGATGATGGATGTCCAGGGGATAATCTTGACTCACTAAATTTCGGAGTGGCACCTGGCGCGACACCTATTATTATTGAATTTTCACCCGAGAGCGGAGCCAATTCCGGTTCGGTGACCATAGAAATTGTTGGAGGTAATTTCAGGGAAGGTTTGACGGCACGCCTAAAATTGTCGGATTCGACGTCTTTGGTCGCTCACTCGATCACCTACATTGACGACTCCAAGGTTTTTGCCTCTTTTAATTTAGCGGATGTATTGCCGGGTGGCTATGTCATTGAGGTGACCAATCCCGATCAGCAGGAGGCAGCCTCAGTCACCAGTTTTCAGGTGGTTGAAATACCATCGCCATGGCAAGGATTTGCCGATCCCAATTGTTTAGTCAGTGGATTTGATCCAGGTAATTTATTGCAAATTGAATTGGAATATCCTCAATTTGCGCGTACCCGACGAGTGTTTCCGGTTAGCATTAAATATCAGAATATTGGGGAAATCGATATTCCCGTACCCACCCGCACTTTGGTGGTAGGGTTACCGGACGGCTTTATCGGAACCACCGCTCATCAAGCTGAATTTGCAGGGGTGCAGCAGCTGACCTTTGAATTAAAAGAAACTGGTGGACCGGATAATGTGCTACGGGCTGGAGCATCCGGTATCATTCAAGTGTATGCCATTTCCTTTAAGCCATTGACTCCCCAAGAGCCCACCCATGCCATTGCCTTTGATTTAAAAGAATAGTTAAAATGAAATTGCGATCAATTTTTTGGATTTTATTGGTTTTCCCTTCTTTGGTGCTGGGCCAGAACCAGATCCGGCCGAATGTATTATTACCTGCTGCCACAAACATGCAGGTCAATAGTTATTCTGGGGTGCTTTATTACGAACGGACCGATTTATTTATTCCCGCTCGGGGAGACATCGATTTTGATTTCACTTTTTATTACAACAGTTCTCTAGACACCATAAACTGGGGTTATGGATATGGGTGGACCCATAACTACAATATGAATTATGTCATCGAGTCAGACACGGTGACGGTCATGAAAAGCGATGGCCGTCGCGATGATTTTGTGAAATCTGGCAATACTTTTCAGCCACCTACCGGGGTTTTTGATGCACTGGAAGAATACGAACCGGATAAATATCGCTTGCACACCAAATTTGGCATGAAATACTTTTTTGATGATGCTACTCATCAGCGATTAACCAAGATTGAAGATCGCAATGGCAATACTTTGACCTTTGCTTACACTGGTAGCCAACTGATGACCATTACTGGACCAGCCGGCCGACAGATCACCATGACCTGGCAAAATGGTGTGATGGCGAGCATTGTGGACGCTTTGGATACACCCACCCGAACTTGGACCTACCAATACGATGCCGATGGTAATCTGGAAAAAATGATTAATCCCTTACCAGCCGAGGTGCTCTATGCCTACGAAGGTCATAAAATGATTCGCATGACCGATGAAAATGGCGGCGAGACGGTGATGGATTATTTTGAAACCGGTGGCACCAAGCGTGTGGCTACGTGCTTTACCCGGCATACTTTTTCCTATCAGCCAGATGACGGTAAAACCGTGGTCACCGAACTGGTGGGGGATGGTACCCAAACCACCACCTATGAGTTTGACAGCTTAGGGAGAAATATTGCAAGACAAGGAAATTGTTGTGGGAATCAGGTGGCATTTACCTACGATGCCAATAACAACATCACCAGCTCTACTGATGCCAATGGAAATACCACGACTTATGATTACGATGCGATGGGCAACAATACGGGCAGCATTGATCCCATGGGTTGCACGACGGGGATGATTTATGAACCCGAATTTAATCAGGGCACTTCTTTCACTGATAAAAATGGCAACACTACGCACTCTATCTATGACGAATTTGGAAACTTAACTGAAATTCAGCGGCCATTAAATATAACCGAGAGCTACGCTTATGATGAATTTGGGAATCAGATTGGTTACACAGACGGGAATGGAAATACTACGACGTATGATTATAGTACGGAAGGATATTTAATTCAGACAAATCACCCCATTGGTGGATATACGACTCAATTCACTTACGATGGGAGAGGGAATAAACTATCTGAGACTGATGCAAATGGTCATTCAACATTTTTAGAATACGATGCTTTGAATCGCCTCGTAGCAAGAGAGGATCCACTCGGAAATCGCAAGCTTTTTCAGTATGACGCAAATGGTAATCGGGTAAGAATTACTAATGAACTGGCTTTTTCAATATGGTTTGCTTACGATGAATTAGATAGATTGGTTGAAAGATCTCGGTCAAAAACAGACTTCATCAGATTTGAATATGATTCAAGAGATAATATTCTATTTGAAACTGATGGGAGGGGAAATCATATCCAGTATGTTTATAATGATGACGGAATGAAAATTAAAGAAACCGATCCACTAGGGAATTCGTATTCTTATACGTACGATCGGACTGGAAAGCAGGCATCACAAACCAATACTGAAGGAGGCGTTACACAGTACCAGTATGATAAAAATGGCCGACTCTTAATAGAGCTAGATCCTCTTAATCGACCCACCATATATAGCTACGATTGTAATGGAAATGTGATTTCAAGAGTTGATGCAAATGGCTATACCACTAAATATCAATTTGATGAACTCAATCGCCAAATTGAATTCGAAGATGGAAGCGGTAACCGTTCTGAGTTTGGTTATGATATGAATTCAAATCTGGTATTTACTACTGACGCAAGGGGTTATACCACTAGTTACTCATATAACGAAATGAATTTAATGATCATTGAATCCCATCCTGATGGAACCGACAGAAGATTTACCTATGATGGTGAAAGTAATGTTCTGAGCAGAACAGACAATAGCCATAATTCTACACTATATTTCTATGATGACAATAATAGAATAATTAGAAGGGAATATCCTGATCAAAACAACCATCATTTTGAGTATGATAATTCAGGAAGGCTACTTTCCGCTACTAATTCTGAAGCATCCGTGAATTTTCAATATGATAGCCTGGACAGAGTAGTTGCGGAAGGATTAAATGGAAATGCAACCCGCTATATCTACAATAATTCGTTGGGCAAAAGAACGATTCTATATCCATCGGGACTGGTTGTAAGAGAAGAATTAAATGAGATCGGTTTGCTAAGTAAAGTGTTTCAAAACAATCGAATTATGATATCATACACTTATGATGGAGAAAGAAGATTAATTAGGAAGCATTTTGGAAATGGTATGATTACTGAGACATCATATGATGAAAGTGGAAGATTAATTAGGATGGTGACCAACCCTGATAGTGTGATAAATTACTGTTTTTCCTATGATAATGTTGGTAATTTATTAGCGAAGGAATGTCGACATCATTCCCAGTATTCTCAACAGTTTAGATATGACTCATCTTATCAATTAATATCTTTTGAGCAAGGACAAATGATTAATGGTGAGATTCCCTCACCCGATCAGCACAAAAGCTTTGAGTATGATCCTGTTGGAAATAGATTAGAAGTTATTTCTAATGGAGTTTCTACAAAGTATTTTACAAATAACATGAACGAGTACGTTTTGGCACTTAGTGATGAAGAAATGGACTTTGAATATGATGCAAATGGAAATTTGGTTTCTGACGAGCATGGAACATATTCGTACAATTTTGAGAATCAGCGGACAGGCGGAGATGCGGGCATTACTTGTTCATACATCTACGACGCTCTTGATCGAAGAATTGGAGAAGTTTTAAATGGAGACACAACATATTTTTTCTACGATAATTTTAGAATAATAGAAGAGAACAGATCAGGTCTTATTATCTCAAATATTTATGGTAGATACTTAGATGAAGTTGTACAAAGGACCTATGAAAATAATATCCAATACCTTGAATATGATCATATAGGATCCGTAGTTCATATCACGGACGAAAGTTTCAATCTTGAGGAATCTTACAGCTATCAACCTTTTGGATCGATAACTATTTTTAGTGATTCCTTGAATAATCTTGATAGCACCCAGTTCCTTAATAATATATTTTTTGCAGGTAGAAGAGCAGATCTTGATTATACTGGATACGACTATAGATCCAGACATTATGATGTTGTCCATGGTCGGTTCCTAAGCAGAGATCAAGGGGACATTCATGATGGCTTTTCATTATACTGGTATGCTAGGAACAACCCACTGAATTTTGTCGATCCATTTGGCACGAATTCTCAAAAATGCTGTGATGACGCCAGTAAAAAGATAACCAAAAAGATAGGAGGATTTGTGACATGTTGCAATGGAACTCCAATTGCTTGCGTAGGCAACTTAAGTACTAAAGTTTCTGATCTTCCAGCAAGATCCATAATTAGGGACTGCATTCTCAAACATGAGGGCACTCATATTGATGATGGCCTTGATAGTTGCCCGGAATGTGAGCCAGCGACAGTATACGAAGGGCGGCATAGTAAGGTTGAATGTAATGCACATAATACAGAACTTATATGCCTTAAATCAAGTAAATGTCCATCAAATGATCCAGGATCTATATGCAACCAAAGAATTGATTGTCGTATCAGAAATGTCCGGAGAAAAAAGGAATGTTACTGTAGAGGGGGAACCCCTGAGATGTGCGAAAAATTAAATCAGAAATGTGTCATCAGAGTACAGAGAACCTTTGAGTAGCAATTTTTATCTGCAATTATGAAGAATTTAACCAGGTGGATACTTTTCTTTCTTGGACTAATTATGATTACTTCGCCTTTAGTGGGCCAAGTATGTTGTGGTGGCCCAGGTTGCACTGATATGCCATCTCCTTCCTCACCTGCCAACAACTGCATTGGTTGCGGTGGTGGTGCCGAGGTCATCGGCCCCATCGATCCTAATGAACTGATCCCCCCTGCATCGGTTGGGGATAAGGGATGGATCAGAAAAGACAATACGTTAGGGTTCCGCATTCTTTTTGAGAATCTACCAGCCGCCGCTCTAAGGGCACAGGCGGTTTACATCACCCTGCCATTGGGACCGAATGTGGATCCCAACTCCTTTATTCTAGGTGATTTTGGATTCGGAGATTATTTCCACATGATGCCGGCTGGTCAGCAAACCTTTAGTCAACTATTGGAGGTGGGCGATCAATTTGGAGTGGATGTGCAGGTCGATGCCGGTCTGGTACCCACCATGGATTCCGTGTTTTGGACTTTCCAATCGCTAGATACTGCAACCGGCCAACCACCGCTGGATATTTTTGCCGGATTTTTACCTCCCAATGATCCCAATGTCGGAGACGGTGAGGGATTTGTCAATTTTACGGTTTCGGCCGGATCGGCCACAGTTACCTATGACGAAATCGACCTGATGGCTGATATCGTGTTTGACCAAAATGATCCCATCGAAACGCCCATGGCCTTGCTCACCATCGATGCCGATGCACCGACTACCGATATTTTACAAGTGCTGGCCTCCGACGAGATGCATCTCATTGCCGAATGGGGCGGTACGGATTTGGGTTCCGGCTTACAGAATTACACCCTGCTCGTATCCGAAGATGGCGGTGATTATACCCCCATCGTCACTGACATGCCGGCGACAGCCGCCCGCTTTCATGGACAGCTGGGCTCTTCCTATGATTTCATCGTGATCGGACGAGATAGTGTGGGCAATTTGGAAAACAAGATCGTCTCCGATACCACCGTCACATTTTCACCCTCACTCATCACCAATGTTTGTGATAGCATCAACTACACCATTAAAGAAGGTGTCATCATACCACTGGGCATTTACCGCGCCTCTCAGGAAATTACTGCGGCAGGTTCCATTCAAGATCCAGCGCAAGTAGAGTTTACTGCCGGCAACCAAATCACGCTGGATCCAGGCTTTCTCGTTGCACCCGGAGCTGAACTCATCGCTAAAATTGAGGGTTGTGATGAGTTATTATTACAGAATTACACCGCCAGCCTCCGTACCATCAACCATTCGCCTTTTATTCAGCAGACCAATCAATTGCAAATTAAACCGGTGAGAAATGCTGCCACCGGGATGATTGATCTCTACTTCTCCAATCCCTATGGTGGTGTCCTCAATTTAGACCTACAATCTTCCGGTCAAAACGCTCGCATGGAGGTCTTTAGCCACACGCATCTACCTCGCGGTGTGTATATGCTTTCACTTAGTGGCGAGAGATATCCAAAAGGTATTTACCAGCTGCGCTTGCAATCGGAGCAGGCGGTGGCGGTGGAGAGTTTGGTGGTGATTGAATGACTTCCTACGAGGACTTTCGACTGGTCGAGTAGACCAGGGGAATTTCACCCCTAGCCTCTCACACCTGTGCTCCGAAGCACTACGGTGTGCAGTAAGTGTCTAGTGATGAGCGTATTGCATGGCTAGGTATCATTATTAATCTTTGTGGCAAAAGTGCAAAGATGGCAAGACAAAAGAAAGAAGAGGTATTCCCATTAATAAAAGGTGTGTTGGAGGGGCAGATAAGCAAGGAAGACTTTTGTGAATTGACCAATCTGAAGCTATCGAGCTATCAGTATTGGTTGAGGAGATATCAGAATGAAGTGATGAGTAACGGCTCATTTGTGCGAGTAAAAACAAATAAAGTGAGGGATCTGCCTTGCAGTGTTGAGATCAGCAGAAATCCGGATATAACGATACGTTTTTCACAACTGGTGCCCCCAGATTATTTACTTAAGCTTATCGAGCAGAAATCATAGGGTTATCCACCACGCACCGGTATTACATGTATCGCCATCCCACAGATATGAGAAAGAGCTTTACGGGGTTAGCGGGTTTAGTGATCAATGAGATGGGAGTAGACCCATTGCAGGGAGATGCCTGCCTATTTGTCAATAAGCGTCGTACGTTAATTAAGGTATTGATATGGGACCGTACAGGTTTTGTGATCTACTATAAGAAATTATCGTCCGGGACATTTGAGTTGCCGAGTTGGAAAGAAAAAGGATCATCGAAAGAAATAGAAATTCCGACACTACTGATGATGCTGGAAGGAGTACACATAAAAAGTGCAAAACTACGCAAGCGTTATAGGGGCAAGGTGGCCAAAAGGGCGTAGAAATAAATCGAATAAATAGGAAATATTTTTTGTAAATATTATAAAATAATTGCATGTATTTTTGTAAATTAAAGTGTGGAAAGAGTACGACCAACATATGAGGAATTGGTTGAAATCAATGCTGCACATGTACATCAAATAAGTGTACAAACACAACAAATAAATGTACAGGCACAGCAAATCGCATTACTTAAATACGAATTAGAACAATTAAAAAAAGCCATTACCGGTCCTAGATCAGAACGATTTATCCCAACGGATGCAGATCAAGTTTTACTCTTTGCAGAAGAAAATACATCAGATGATGAGATGCCTGATCAGAACCAGACAGAGGTAAAAACACTGAAGAAGAAAAAAAGAGGCAAGCAGCCAAAACGGTCTAAGATGCCTACCCATCTTCCAGTGGATGAAATCATCGTCGAACCGGAAATAGATACATCTCAAATGGAAAAGATTGGGCAGTATGAGAGCTGGAAGTATACCATCATACCCCCGGAAATCAAAATCATAAAAACCATTCGCCCCAAGTATAAAGACGAGCAGGGTAGCATTCATATCGCTGATCTAAATGAAGCCTTCCCCAAGACCAACTTTGATGCTTCTATGATCGCATACATGATCATACAGAAGTTTATGTATCATCTACCTGTTTATCGGCAGGTAAAGATGTTTGCAATGTTTGGGCTGTCATTTTCAAGATCTACGCTGAACAGCAGAGTAATAAAAGGAGCCGCAAAACTAAAATTACTCTATGAACTGCTTAAAACCATGGCTCTTCAATCAAATTACTTACAGGCCGATGAATCGTCCATTCCAGTACTCACCAGAGATAAACCAGGAAGTGCGCTAAAAGGATGTGTGCTGATTAAACTAGCTCCCAAAGAAAAACTAGTCGTATTTGATTATATAAAAACTAAAGAAAAGGTAAATATTTTAGGAGGCCTGAATGGGTTTAGTGGTCATCTGCAGGTAGATGGTAATGTCTCCTATGAAACGAAAGGAAGACAAGTAGATGTTACCCTCATGCATTGCATGGTCCATAGCCGACGTAATTTTTTTGAAGCAAGAGATTACAATAGAAAAAAAGCAGACCATATGTTGGAACTAATCAGTCAGCTCTATGACATTGAAAGAAAATGTAAAGAAGACAACCTGGATCCCGAGCAAATATGCCAACGAAGACAAAGTGATTCAATCCCTGTGCTCAATGACATCAAGAAGTGGCTGGAAGATAATATCCAACCCAATCTACCCACTAATCCCCTACAGCAAGCAATTAACTATATGCTCAAAAGATGGGATGGTCTAATCGAATACACCAAAGATGGCAATTTACAACCTGATAATAATTTGATCGAAAATCAAATACGTCCCTTGGCATTGGGCCGAAAAAATTATCTTTTTTGTGGCTCACATGATGGTGCTCGCATGGCAACCATCGCCTATAGCCTGATCGCAACTTGCAAACTCAATAGTATTGACCCTTTCCGGTGGCTCATTTATGCATTCAATCACATTGATGGGCATGACATCAATAAGCTACATCAACTATTACCCATTGAGAAAAACAAACAAACATTCAAGCAAACCATTGCTTGACATTTAATCCAGTGCCATTTATTACTATACGTAGATTGCAGGACGCTTACTCTTAAGTAACACTTCAAGATTTATATACCTACTAGGTAACGTTTTTCCTCACAGATGCACTTTAATAATTAAGAATAGTGAAATGTTAGTCCAGTTTTCTTATGAGAGGAGGATTGAATTTTCGCTGTGTGGGAAACAACTGAACAAACTTGATCATATAAATACAACAGAAGTATCAGAAGAGACTCATTTACTAAAAAGCCTCCGTTGCTAAAGCTAAACCAGAATGAAGACAATTCGATTTATTCTCCTACTCCTATGCACCGTACTTATATATTGTAATACGGTATTTACACAGTGCTCGATTGATATTGTTGGCATTATCGATAACTTCCAAAATGGAGGATCCTTAATAGCAGAAGGAACTGCCTCTGCCTCATGCGGCAGGGTGGAAATAACTTTAACCTGCCCTAGTGGGAACAACAGTTCTACTAGTAAAATTGTACCTGTTGTTAATGGAAACTGGGAAGTAGAATTTTTCAACAGTGAAATACGAGATATTAAATGCAGGTGCGAGTGGAGAACAGAATTGATTGCTAGTTGTGTTAATGGAAATTGTTCCGCGGATTCCACTTTTATCCTTTGCAGAAATGAACCATGCCCAACGGTGGATATCTCTGTAGTACAGCCAACTTGCCAGGACAAAGATACAAATGGGAATTATGACGTTGAGTTCACTATAAGTGCAATTGGAGGGAATTTTACGGGCTATTATGATGTCACCTTTGGAGATGGGACGCCGAGCACTGTTTTCATGCCACCGACAAATCCCCTCACTGTCTCACATATATACACTTGCCCAACAATTGGCCAAGACATATACGTTAATGTTACTGGAGCTGGATGCACTTCTCAAATGTGGTATACTGCTAGCAGCAGTGAAACCTTCCAATTCCCAGATTGTGGATGCCCAGCCATAGATATTGTAGTTGAACCAGTTCAAGGAACCAATTGTGAGTTTATTTTTACAGCAGAATACAATAGCTGCATAAATACAAATATTACGCACTTGTGGAACTTTGGAGATAATACAACAGCTCAAACACCTTCCAGCACTTCTCCCCCGCATCAATACCAGGACGGTTCTTACGTTGTCACAGTCAGCGTTATAGGCATTGGTAACAATTGTTCTCACTCAATCGATCTTGATGTGACAAATTGTGATGACTGTGTTCCAGATTGTGAGAACAAACAATGTGGAGATGATGATGGATGCGGAGGGATTTGTAATAATTGTCCCGAAGGAGAAACATGTGTTGATGGTATCTGTGAACCAAACTCGATTGAATGCAATTGGTGGGATCCTAGAGATTGGTTTGATGCAGATTGCTGGTCACTGTGCTTTTTCTTGGCTTTACTCGCTTTTGTTGCCACTCTCTTAAGACTATTATATCTCGCATATAGCTCGGGAGGCTTGACCTGGCCGATTACATTTACATTGTCAAATATATTAAATGTCATGGCACTGGGTCTGATAGTTTTTTTGTTGACTATTTGTTTTTGTGAGGTTCTGTTGGCAGTATTCCTAGCCGGGCTTATTGTATTAATTATAATGATTTTGGCCTTACTAGCAGGCCAAACTCCAAATCTAAGTGCACTCTTATTAACTATGGTACTATTTGCAATTTCAGGTATTACATACTTACTCAACTGTTTATAAAAATCGTGCAACATCTCGATATTAAAATGCAATGAACCTATGAATAAAACACTCCAAAACCATTGTACATAACACCAAAATAAGTCACGATAATGAGAAAAATATTATTATTCAAATTCCTAATCACACTATCGGCTCTCCTTTATTTTGTACCTGGGCATGCTCAATCCAAGCAGGATTACAAGATTCTCTTCAGTAGTTATCAATTTGATCCTTTGGAGCAAATGCCGGATATCCCTGATTCGCTAAAGATCGTGTCGGCAACTGAAGACAAGTCCTATCAAATCATTCAATTGCAGCATTCTCCAAATCGGCAAGAAATCGAGATGCTTAGTGAAGAATATGGGCTCAAACTCGATCAGTTGTCTTAACCCCCTATAAACTGGACAAGAATTCTCTTAGTTAATTAATTAATGTCAATTGGCCACCCAAACCGCTTTAAACTCTGGCCGATATTTGCGAATTTCAAATAACGGACACTCATAGTCTATGCCAGAATGAATGCGATCTGTATTATAAAATTTAATAAATCTTACCATCGTTTGCTTTAAATCTTCTTCATCTTCAAATTCGAATCGATGACAAATAGTACGTTGTATTATTGAATGAAATGCTTCGATATGACCATTTTGTTCTGGTGTTCGTGGACGAGTAAATTCTTGCTTTGCTCCACTACGTTCATTAAAAAATGACCGTACTTGATGTGCCACAAATTGGCTGCCATTGTCACATCGAATGTAAAAACTCACCGGAAATTTAATGATCGAAAATATCTTTTCAAATAGGGCAATCACATCTCGATGTCCTAGTCGCTTACCTTGAATATAGCCTAAAACATACCTTGACTTGACATCCAACACCGTTAGTTGCATCATGTTTCGATGGGTTCCATGAACATAGATATACTTGATATCGATTTCTATATGCTCAAATATCCCATCGGGTTGTGGCACGAGCTCTTTAACCCATAATCTGGGCTGTCTTTGAACTACTCGCTTGGTATTCAATAGATTATTCTCCTTCATTAAGCGGTACACCTTCTTTTTGTTAATCAAATAATCTCCACGTTTGCATAGCCAGTGTGTCACTTTTATATAACCATAGTCCACAAACTCATGATCTAATAGCCGTTTGATCTGCCTAACCACTTCTTCGTTTGATACTACCGTTCCATCCGTTTTACTTGTAAACTCGCTAGCTGTTTTTCCTCTACTGCCATTTCGTGTAATATAATAGTAGCTGCTGCGGCAAACATTGCTCGCCTTCAGGCATACATCTACTTTATTCCCCTGATCAATATACATGCGTGCCACTTCCTTTCTCTGTACTAGCGGTATCGAGTTTTTTTTAGCAGTTCATCTTTGATCCGTATGGTCAAAGCCTGATCTGCAACAACTTGACGTAACCGTTCAATTTCTCGATGCAGCTCCTTCTTCTCCCGATCTACATTACTTCCCGATTTGCCTAATCCAGCTTGGCCCTCAGCTTCATATTTACTCCGCCAACGGTAAATCATATTGGAAGACACACCATGCCTTCTCGATGACTCAGAAACGCTATGTAACTCTGCATCTTGCAGTACCTGCATCTTCTCTGATGCGCTCCATCTCCTTCTTTTTTTTCTCATGATTCCTCTAATTTAATATTCTCTTATTTCGAGAAATCCCATTCCGGTTTTTTAGGGGGCTAGAAGGCAGTACATTCCTAATCTGACCTATTTGGAATATGTTTCTAGGGAACAGTTGGCAAGAATTAAGACACTGTCCATCTATAGGTGGAGTGGGAACTATGAGCCGGCTTATAAAAAAGATCCCATGTTTTTCACCGATGGAGATTCCCAGTCTAATAGTCCTATCTTGCAGAGAATACTTGTGCAGCTTCACAAAAACGAAAACTACCCACAAGTGAGGAGGTCTATTTTAAATGCCGGCGCTAAGATCGAGAATAATGACAATGACCATAGTCAAAGAATAAGAGTAGATATCGTAGAGCGAAGTCAAATCATTCAGATACTTCAAATGCAAGATGTGAAGTATATTGATGTTCGGGGTAAAGTTGAACCACGAAACCCAAATGCAGCTTGGATTTCTCAGTCCAACATTGACAATGTAAATTCGATTTATTTACATGGCCTTAATGGTGAAGGGGAAGTCATAGGTCATGTCGATAATCCAATCAACATCGAATTGACTCCTTTTTGCGATGAAGTAAATAATGTGGCAAACCGACATCATAGGAAAATTGTCGCGTTTCATGGTGGGACCGTTAACGGTGGGGTTCCCTGGCATGGATCTTACAGCGCTTCGATACTAGCAGGTCATACTATCCAAAACAATAATAGTTCATCAAGATGGGAGTTTGATGGTCATGCCTGGATGTCAAAATTGTCTCATGCAAACTCTATACACTTTATCAATTTTGCTAGTGATTTGTCAAAAGCCCACAATCTCATGTACAAAGACGGTGCTAAAGTGATTTCTCAAAGTTTTGGTATACTGTATAACAACAAAATTCAAGACTATTACTCAAGTGATTCATATCGGCTCGACAGTTTTTCGCATGAAAATGAAGAAGTTTTAATCGTCACAGGTGTTCCAAACTTCGGAAGCGAGACAATCCAAAAAGTTGGTGTGCCGGAAAATTCAAAGAATTGCTTGGCAGTCGGTGCTTCTGGAAATATGCTGGAAATCGAAAACAGTTTTGGTTTTAATGGGCCTACATTCGATGGTCGAAAAAAACCTGAAATTTTGGCTCCTGGAAAAATAAGATCGGTTGGATATAATAACTTTGACGGCCCAGATGTGGTCCAGTATGTATCCCTGGGCAATAAGACGAGCTGGGCCACTCCTGTAATAGCAGCTTACGCAGCCATCACCCGCCAGTATTACCGTGAAGGCTGGTATCCTATCGGTGCAAAACAGCCAACTTTTGGGTTTAATCCCAGCGGAGCATTGCTCAAAGCCACATTACTAAATGCCACTGTAGATATGACCGGTGTGGATGACGATGGCAGTTCTTTAGATGGGTATCCAACTGATGCGGAGGGATGGGGCCGTTTGCTTCTGGATAATGCTCTCTATTTTCAAGGTGATCCACACAATCTAAAGGTCTGGGATATTCTAAACCGTAATGGACTAGCTGCATCTGAGAAAAACAAGCACTCTATACATGTGACAGGTGATGCTGTGCCTCTAAAGATCACTTTAGTTTGGACAGATCCAGTACCAGCTATGCCTCATGTAACAAAAGCCCTCCTCAATAATCTGACCCTGAAGGTAACAGGCCCAGATAATCAAGTATATTTTGGAAATGACTTTAACATTACTGCTGGTGAATCAAAGCCAGGCGTGAATCCCGTTGATGACCTGAACAATGTGGAAATGGTCTTACTAAAAAAGCCAAGTCCTGGTACCTATAAGATTGAAATCTTTGCAGAGCCCCTTAGCATGTCATCCATTCGACAAGGTTATGCCCTCGTTGCCACCGCAGATACTGAAGATCCACCTATCCCAACCGGAAAACAAAACACATTGGTAATACGTGCAGGATTGGATAAATCAGGATCATCGTACAATGGTCCTCCATCAGCTCCAGATGTGATGAATCAGGTATTCGAACTAGATCTATATATTCAAAATGTAAGTTACGGTCAAACCAATATTGAACCAGTCTATAAGACCGTTGAACTAGAAAAATCATTTTCCACCTACACATCTATTAATAACAACCCCCTAATTGAACTAGCTCAAGATGCTATCGGTGCCGTTCTAGAGAATGACGTTTCCATCTTTGAGGGAGATCCCTTAGATCCGGCTGACGATATCGACAGGGTGATGATCGTAGTAAATGAGCCAGGTTTGGACGGAGATTGGGCCACAACTGGTCTTTGGCCTTATGAGTTTGAGTCTGACCTTAAAAGAAGGCTTTCCGTTTCGGTGACTTCTGTGCAAGGAGAACAAATCGAAATGAACCATGCCATGCTACACCAATTAGGAATGGTTGATCTTTATGCTCATGAGGGAGAAGTCTTCGAAGTCCCACGAGTTGAGAAATGGGATATCATGGCAAACGAGTTAAATGTACAACCCCTAGCTTGGTCAAAGGAGCGAATTCAGTGGCTCACTACGCATGATGCCAATAGTGTAAAATGGATACCAAGACCTGGTCCTGCCGATATTTATGAGGATGAAATTCCGATTAATTGGATGAGTGGCACTGAAACCGACCACCCCAGGGCTATTGCATTTGGGATGACATCGGGGGTAACCGATATCGATGCTGAAAATTTATTCTACATTATTGAGGCTCGTGAGAATACAGACAATGCATTTGATATGGAACTGCCAGGTAAGGGTGTACTGGTCTATTATGTAAATGAAAGCATTGAGCAGGGAGAGGGTCCAGTTTTCATCTATGATCGAAACTCCGATCGCAATCTTGACGATGCAGCCATCCAAACAGGAAGTATTGAATTAACTCATGGTCTTGATATTGAGGTTGTGCCTTCTACTGGTACAGAGGCATATCGGATCAAAATTAACTATGATCCTGTAGAAACTGAAAATGATATTTACATCAGCAGGGGAGATCCAGATTGGACCAGCGAGGATATCTGGGTTGATGCGATACCTTATAGTCCGGATCCAAAGGATGAAGGCGACTTTCTGTTAAATAACAAGGAGAATCGAATATATTTTACTCTGCGCAATTATGAACCATCTGGTGATGTATTTAACGTCATTGTAACTGCACGGATATCAGAACCCTATCATACTATCGGTGATGCAGCAGACTTCAATAAATTCATAGGTGAAAAGTATTATCCAATATTAAAGCCTTCTGATTTTCCGGTGACCGATCACATCGAGTATATACCTGAATGGACGGATGTGGATAAGGATGAACCTATTCATGCTTGTATCAAAATAGAGATCCAGGAGGTACCTAATGATCGAAATAAGTATAATAATTCGGCACAACAGAATACCAAAATTGTAGAAAGTGCTACTGACAGTCCATTTGAACCCATTGAATACCAATTTTCAGTGACAAATCCGTATGACTACTATCAGCTTGTCTACTTTCGTCTAGAGGGTTTACCCACAGGATGGACCTACAAATTCAAAGATTCAAAAAAGACTTTGTCTGCTCTAGAGCGCTATGAGGGGTTGTTAAAAGTTTTTCCAAGGGAGGGATCCCCTATCTGTACGAGTCATGAATTGTTTGTTACCAGTTGGATGCCAAGAGGCAATACATTGGTAAGATATGGTGGTGCAACGTTGAAAATCGACCTCCGAGAAAGGACTGTTCTTACTGCAAATTCTAAATTGACACACTGTGATTCACTCATTGTAAGTGACTACTCCGAGATCAGCTCGGTAGGTCGTTCTGCAAATTCAACTCCGAAGTGCTTTAAGATTGAAACCGAAGGTTGCACCGACCCCGTCCTGGCATTTCAAGAGATACTGGTTAGATATGAGGATGCACTTAGAAACCCGGAATACCGAAAAGTCACAACTGATGAATTTGGTTGTTATTCTGATGTTTACATTGCTACCACTGGTGGTGACTGGAATGTCACCACCACCTATGAGGGAGATTCCTGTCAAGGATCTACCACGACAGGAAGAAACCCAATTGTAGTACCGATACCACTTGACTTCCCAACTCAGATATTGGCAAGTAAAGGCTTGTGGGTATCCGCCCACGCAGGCTCAACTCATCCACTAGGAACTTTAAGAAGTACGGCAGATGCTAATATCTATGCTGCTACGGATATCACGACGGCAATCACGGATAAAATTGATTTTTCCGTCACCCTCGGTTTTGCTCAAATGTCTGGTGAATCTGAAGCGCATCCCTATTGGTGGCATCTGTCACCTAACCTGGAAATGCACTTCTTTCGGAAGTTGGCAATGAAACCCTATACACGTATCGGCCCAGGATACTATATGAATCACTTTAAAGATAAATCAATGGGATTCAATGTCGGTCTGGGAGCGAGATATCCACTTTCAAATGACATGAGACTTTCTGCTGGTCTTGATTTTCATAAAACCGGATTTGATCAGGAAACGAGCAGATCCTTCATTGGGATGTATCTAGGTATTTTATTCAAGTAGACGAGAGAATTTATTGAGGAGTACTTCAGGACTTCTACATAAGCTAATCCTTTAGTCCATGTCCAGTTTATATGCACGCTATGTGCACGTTCCTTCATTTAAATCATTGATTATATGATATAGTTACACTCCTGCCTCCGCTACTAGAACCTCGGTCTATCGGCTGGGGTTTTTTTTGTCTCTTATGGCCTTTACATACGTGCCATACTCCAGTTCTCTTGACCGATTTTACATCGGATGTAGTAATGATGTCCATGCCCGACTCATCAGGCATAATGCTGGTTATGAAAAGTATACACGAAAAGGTAGGCCATGGTCATTGGTTTGGACTACCAAAAAAAATTTAAAAGGGAATGCTATGGTGCTCGAGAGAAAATTGAAAAATCTAAATCGGGTAAGATTAATTGCCTTTTAAAAAAACACCAGCTCGAACTAATCTGCGACAGTGATTTCTTGCTAAAGTTATTATGGGCATTCAAGCCCTGTTCATCGAGAAGTGGGCGAGGGCTTTGTCTTTCGAGGAATTACAATCAAGCCGACTCCTAGGTGGTCACTTTCTTCATTTAAATAAACGCTATGGGAACGCTATGTTAAACTCGTCTAAAAAGTCAGTCAAATTCGGAAAGACCTCATTGAAGACTGTTTATCATTTTACTGCTGATTTTGTTTTGATCCTCCTAGAATTGTGACTACCTTTCTCTCAGCGCCTGAACGGGGTTGAGAAGGGCTATCTTTAGTCCCTGATAAAAGACGATTCCAGAAATAATCCCTAGACCGACCATTACGGGTAATGCAAAAAGATACCAGGATATCTCTATCCGGAAGGAAAAGTCACTCAACCAATCCTTCATGATGAAGTATCCGGTTGGTATGCCGATGAGGATTGCCAATGCGAGAAGATAAACGAATCGACGAGCCTGCAATCCTGCCAAATTCGCAATTGATGCCCCCAAGATTTTCCTGATACTCAGTTCCTTCCGTCTTTGTTCAGCAGTGAAACTTATCAATGCTATCGATCCTAGGCAAGCGACAAAGATTGTTAGTCCAGCAAAAGCTGCGAAAAGGAGTCCGGTCCTCCGCTCACTGTCGTACATTCGAAGGAAGCGGTCATCAAGGAAATGATAGCGCATTGCCTGGTCAGGTGCAAAACGCTCCCAGGTATCTCGGAGGTTTTCAATGACAGACGTATATTTATCAGTGTGAGTCCGAACAATGGTACTCCTGGCGAATTGTGGCAATCCTCGATGTAAGGCAAGACCAGTTATATCGCTTCTAAGTGATTGAAAATGAAAATCCTTAACTATACCAATTATGTGATATGGTATGTCGATTATAACCTGCTTGCCGATGGGATCGGCTAGACCAAGGATTTCGACAGCAGTCTCATTTAAGATCACTGCATTCGTATCAAACGCAGACTCCATGCGGAAGCTCCTTCCCTCAATTAGATTCATCCCAAACGTACTTATGTACTCATCGTCAACAAACCAACGTTGCAACTCGACCTCCTTGGTGCCAGCTGCAGAATCCTGATGTTGGAAGGTCGATGCCCCCAAGACATACCCCTCAACCGGCAAGAAGCTGCTGGTCGTAGCATGACTAACAGCGGGCAATTGTTTCAAGGCTGACCTAAATGCCACCACCTGCTGACCAAGTGTATAAGTATCTTCGATTATGATCACTCTTTCTCTGTCAAAACCCAATTCCTTGCTTTCGATGAATTTCATCTGACGGTAGATGAGTACCGTGCCAAATATGAGAGCAACAGAGGTCGCAAACTGAAAGACAATTAGGCCATTCCGCAGGCCCGTGTGCCCTTTTGAGTTCCAGCCATTTCTCAATGCGCTGACCGGGGAAAATGATGATAGCACCAAAGCAGGATACAGCCCGGCGACAATTCCAACGACTAGGCTCAATAGCAGGAGTAATGGAATCTGCCACCATGTCTCCCAAGGTAACATGGTAGTACCTGGAATGTCTAAGGAAAAGTACTGACACAGGACCCACACTATTCCGATCGCCATGATTGCCGCTACGACACTCTGCAGAATTGAGTCCCACAGAAAATGTCCAGTCAACTGCCACCTTTTGGAGCCCAGTACCTTTCTAACCCCGACTTCCCTGGCCCTGGCAGCCGAGCGTGCAGTCGACAAATTCACGAAATTAATAATGGCCAAAGGCAAGACCAACAGAGCTATCGATGTGAATAACCAAATGTGTCGAGCGTCCCCTGTGGGCCAGTTTCCAAATGCCATGATCCCCGCAGAATGAAGATAGATGTCCCGTACCGGTTGTAATCTGTATTGTATAGCTGTCCTTCCTACACCATTTGCTTGCTCCTCAGCCAGGTCCTCCTTGAATCGGTAGGCAAGATCAAGTACCTTCCCTTCCACCTGAGATGCATTAGCTCCTTCTCGCAGCCTTAGATAAGTCGGATAACTTGATATTGCCCAATTACCCGATCTGCTCTGCTCCAGTCCTTCCATTGACACGTAAAAATCATACTGTAAGTGTGAAGGGTAGTTTAGACTCTGTATCACACCCGTCACTTCGTACGGCTGATTCAAATCATTATCGAAGTAGAGGAGCTTGCCGATGGGGTCGATCGCTCCAAAGTATTGCGACGCTTTTTCCTCTGTTATGACAATCGTCGAGGGTCTACTCAGGGCAGAATTATTGGAGCCAAACTTTAAGGGCATCGTAAAAATGCTGAGAAGTTCTGGGTCTGCAAACAGGATGTGTTTTTCATAATTACTTTTGGCCATCCCTTTTGCTCTGACCAACCGGGGTCTAGATCCTCGCAATCGACATACATCATCAACTTCGGGGATATTTTTAAGAATAACATCTGCCAGAGGAGGATTATGATAAATGCTTCGAAAAACCTGAGCTCGTCGATGATCCTCAGATACCAGGCGATAAAGGTTCTCGCCCTGGTAGTGATGCATGTCGTAACTAGTCTCATGTCGGAGATAGATGCTGATGGCTATACAGGATGTCAATCCAAGAGTAAGGCCAGCCATGTTAACTATCGAAAAGTATTTTTGGCTCCATAGGTTGCGAAATGAAAGTTTTAACTGATTTCGAAATAAAGGGACGGGAAGATCTACTCGAGGTCGCTTCACGGTCGAAGATCTACATGAACGGAGGACATCCCAGATGAATCGACGCCTTGCAGTCCTCATCCCTTGTTTCTCCACCCGCTGAGCAAAGATTTCGTGCAAATCTCCTTGAATTTCCTCAATTAACTCTGACTTGCAGTACCATCGCAAGAGTCGATCCGCCCACCGGGGGTACGTGCCCTTTGCGTTTTTGCCAATCATAGGAATGAAATTTTGGGAAACGCCTGAGGAATTTGATTCCAAATCTTCATCCGTGTTCTTGCAACTTCATGCAACACCTTCCTTCCGAATGTCGTCAAAATGAAGATCCTTTTACGTCTACCTCCTCTGTGTGCAGTTGCTTCACTCCAATATGAATCCACAAAGCCCTTGGATTCCAGCCTGCGAAGGGCTGAGTGAATCGCACTGATATTAACTTTGCGATCAGTCTGGGCTTTAAGCTCATTCATCACCGATACTCCATAGGCGCTGCCATCAAGCTTTGCCACTAGTAAGAGTACTAGCTCTTCAAACTCTCCAAGTTTGGCTTGCCTCATAATATATGATTTACGAAAGTAAAAGTAATCAATATCATTCACATTTGCAAATAAAATCGATTGACTAGCTCAGATAAATTCCCTCAGTGTAAATTTCCTCACCAAATCAACCTTTCGGAGCTGCGACCGTAACCATGGCATCTCCAAAGAAAAAGATGGTCCAGTAGGATTCGAGTCACAGGAAAAATCATCTTTTGCGCGAGCGAAGGAAGTTGGCATGCATAAAGTACTGGGAGCCAAGAAAATGCAATCAATGACTCAGTTCTTAGTCTTTCCTTTTTGCCGTGAGTTAGCTTTGCATTGCCCCTGACGATGGCGAACGCACTCATGTTATTCTTTAAAAGCTTATCTAGATAAGACCATTCCCCTTTGGCATATTAGGCTCTCACCGGTTCTTGCTAAAAAAAAGCACAAACAAATTACAAGAAATCAACCAAACGAGATTGCCGAGATCTGGCAATGTGAGTAATAACATCAGTGCCTTTATTTGGACTCTTTCAGTATCCCAGAAAGCCCTAAGTCATCAAAGGATGATCATCTATACCAAACTTTTCTCTGACATCAACTTTTTCACTTCGATATATTGGATCGTAAGTAGAAATAGCGTTCATCGTTTCCACGATACCACTT
This sequence comes from Saprospiraceae bacterium, assembly GCA_965222645.1. Taxonomy (GTDB): domain Bacteria; phylum Bacteroidota; class Bacteroidia; order Chitinophagales; family Saprospiraceae; genus JABDMH01. The sequence continues at coordinate 1,565,823 of OZ244968.1, forward strand.
TGCTCCGAAAATCGGTAGTGAGTAACCGTCTTAAAGTCTATTTGGGAGATTTTTTCAGAAAGATCTTGCCCAAATTCTTTGTCACCATCTAAGAGGCATTCTCCAGCGTACTCATATTGATTCCCTTTCCAAGCATCTAAGACAGCCGGGTGATAAAAATGCATTGCACGAATGAATCGATCAATATCTAATTCGGGAAGTGCATGTCCATGTCCTCCCTGGCCTAACAAACACTTAAGATATTGAATGTCTTCCCTGCCCATGCTCCAGCCCTCACCCTCGATTATATCCACGATCTCCCACAGTCCCAACTTAGGATCATAGAAGGACTTGATAAGAAGTTGGTTGTTTTTTATCTGGTTAGCCTCGGTAAGTAGATCAGTGAAATATGGTACATACTCCGCAGGAAGAGCATAATCCCTTAATTTTTCTTTGCCAGCCTGCAGGATATCTACCGCAAAATTTAATGGAAAATAGTAGGCAAGAATACTTCTAATAGCAAAACGAACGGTTCTGACACTGATGCCCCGACCGAGATCATTCTCCTCATCAAAATCCCTTTTGCGCTGCTCTATCAATGGCAGTTTTACCTGTGAAGCCCGATCTATAAAGCCTTGAAGATCACAAATCAATGGCTTTCGCAAGAGAATCTGGGCCAAGGATAATTTCCCATAATCCTGATAATCTAAGGTGGTGCCATACTCGTAAGTAGGATCTATATTTCCAATTAAATCAGCCTTTATTGCCAGTTCCAAATACTGGATACATTTCCACTCTGGATTTCTTTTTCTAAAGCTATTGGCTTGGCTATCTAAATAATAAGTGTCTGGTGCCAAAAGGTAGTTTAATAATTTCAGATATCTGGAAGACACCTCTCCGGTTACGGCTACTTTATAAGGCACCTCAAAGCCCTCATCAAAGTTGTAGTCACCAAGCCAGTCGAATGTTTCTTGTTCTGATCGAAGGTCCATTTTCAGTTATTTAAAAGATGATTCATTTGTTCGCTGTAAGTAGCATCCAAGTTAACTTCTCCACTTCCATGCCAATCCTGGAATGCTTCGCATCCCATCCCACGATTTTGCCCGGCTTCCCCTGTCACAGCTCTGGTCGGTTATGACTCATATCAAAATCCTGAGCGGCTGTCACTTCCAGGCAGCCAGACCCTCAGAGTCAATATGTACTGTCAGGGCACATATTTAACAACAAAATGCAAATTTCATGCTAAACCAATAGATTTGCATCATGAATAAAGCGAAGATTTTTTAGGTATGGATTTTCACTAGGATCGGCCATAATATTTTGGACATTTATCAATTATCACACTCGAGTGACTTCGTTACTTGCGATTTTTATGGCCGTACTTTTCTTTATGATACTCGCAGTTACAATTGTAGCATTTCTCAGATTTTCAAAGGAGAAACCCTATTTGGCAAATTTTTGGAAATTTGATCTTAGTCGGAATTTTGGGAATAGGTATTGCATGCCCATCAATGTTTTTATGCAAATGTGATAGATCGAAATTACGTAGATGAAGAAATTGAAACTTCTATTGCAGAATGGGATAATTTAGGATATACCTCAAACGCATTTAGCAACCAGGTAGAATTAACCGATGTATTTAAAGAGCCATAGTCTTAGAGTGTCGAACTATTTAAATTTTATATGGGTGTTTTTGTAATTATTTTAACAATAGCCTATATGATAAATTTCCTTTTAAGTGAAACCAAATCAAATGACAAAGAGATTAATATCAACATAAAATATTCCTAGATTTTATAGTGCAATAGTGATTTTTTAAAAGGGGAATGGACCAAATAACCCAATTTATCGTAAATTTAGTCCCTGGCAATGCTATGTCTATCACAACACAATACGAAATCGCGATAGCCGCAGTTTCGGAGTTATTATTTTTGGGTAAGTCGTAGGCATCATCTTAAAGTGCGAATGAAAATATCAATATTTATTCTTACAAGTGTTCTTTTTCTATCATCATGCAACACTGACGAAAAGAACACCGATCTAAAATCGAATGATCTAGAAACAGACGTTGCAAAAAAAACAATTCTTCAAAAGGCTCGATTCGGCCGAGAACTGATAGAAGCATATGTGCCTTACTTAAGTCCATCGATTAAATCAAATGGAAAGTTGATCGTCTCGTATGAATTGAACATTGCAAACACCTATATTTTACCGATGGAGTTGATGAAAATAGAGTTGTTTGACGCAGAGAATTCAGAGTATCCTATTATGAGCTTCGATTCAATTTACATTACCGACAACATTGAAAGACCTGGCCTGAAGAATGAAAACATTAGACTTTTCGAAGGAAATCACTTTGGAATATTAAATATTTGGCTAGCAATTGACCAAAATAATATTCCTGAGCAGTTTTATCACAAACTTCACTTTAAAGTGAAGGATGGAAATGGAACTATTGGGCTACTGGATGTTGAGAAAGCTCTCTTGTCTTTTCCCCGGGAAACAAACCTGTCCGTATCACCACCTTTTCGCGAAGGTTATTGGTTCTACTATACAATCGGACATAAAAACACACGAGAGTTAACCGAAGGGAAACCAAGTTATGCACAAAGATTTGCGATAGATTGGGTCTCCATAGAAGAAGATGGCACTTATGTACAAGGCGAAAGAAATAAAAATGAAAATTTTGTTACTTACAGTAAAGAACTTTTAGCTGTGGCAGATGGTGTGGTTGTTGAAATTCAAGATAGCATTCCGGAAAATTCTGGGGAATCTGAAGAAAGGGCAATAAAACTTGACAGATATAGTCTTTCGGGCAACCATTTAGTCCTCGATATCGGCAAGGGAATAAATGTTGTTTATGCTCATTTGATTCCAGGTAGTTTTAGATTTAAAGTTGGAGACCGTGTAAAAACTGGAGATGTCCTTGGATTATTAGGTAATAGCGGTGAATCTACCGGACCACATCTGCATTTGCACATCGAAACAGCAAATAAATTGGTGCTGGGAGGAGAAGGTTTGCCCATAAAATTCAGGGAGTATACAGAAATAACCGTATTTGATAAAAGCGTGGATATTGATTCCTTATTTTCAACGACGAAATTACCTATAGAACACTTGAACAACTTGAAACAAAATGAAATGCCAATAGGGATGGGAATTGTGAAGTTTTAAGTAAAATACCGGAGTCAGTAACGAATTTAAAATCATGACTCCTATTTAGCCGATACGTTTCATCTTATGCCCCTTATAGTACATAAAATGATTATAATAAAAACGATGCCAGTCAGAAAATTGTTCATCACACTTTCTGTACTGATAAGAAAACATTTGGTAGTCGCCTTGCTTTTCTGCAGTTGCACAGTAAATAGTCAGGAAACTGATCTCCCAATGGAAAGAAAGGTACTGGATAACCAAGATACAGATTATGGTTATTATCTCGCCATCAAACCCAAATCAAACGGCATCAAAGGAGCACTGGTTTTGTTGCCGGGATTTGGACAAAAAGCTGAAGATGTGTTCAGAGACAGTGAATTGCATCGATTCGCCCACGCGAATAATATCCTTACTGTTGCTTTTTCGACCGGTAAACGCATGATGGCTGATACCCTTATGCAAGACAAAATAAACAGGATGGTAACTCACATAAAAGCAGAATACAAAGTCAGTCGCGATAAATTTGTTTTTGGGGGATTTTCTGCTGGCGGTAGAATTGTATTAAGATATGTACAGCTTTGTGAACAATACCCCGACCTTTATCCTGTCAATCCTATTGCTGTGTTTATGGCAGACTCTCCGATTGATGTTTTTCACTCTTGGAAAATGATGCAAGAGCTAAAGGAAGCAGCTAATTCAAAGGTGGCTGTCGATGAAGCAAACTGGGTTGAAAGAATATATAAGGAACAATATAATACTACTCCCGGAGAAACTCCGGAAATGTTCATCCCTTTCAATCCATTTTCCCTGGATTCAAAGTACTCAGGTAATGAAGACTATCTAATTAGAGTAGCAGTTAGAGCCTATCATGATGTCGACATCCCATGGAGATTATACAGGCGCAACCAAAGTGTGAGACAAAGCAATTATTTGGTCACTTCCGAACTAATTAACCGCCTAATATTATTAGGGAATACAAGAGCTGAATTTATTCAGTCTTATCAAACAGGATATCGTACAAACGGGAGTCGTCATCCTCATAGCTGGTCTATCATAGAGGAGCGGGAATGTATTGACTGGATATTGAAAAACCTTGAAAGTAAGCCCGCTTCCAACTCAGATGTGAATACGAAGGTCGTGCCCTTTGCAATAGATAAAGAAAGCCTTTCAGGTTTGAATATGAAGCGGGGCAAAAACCCGGAACAACCCGACAGGATACTTTACTTTCAAAGTATTTTTCGTGGAGAACACCTGAGCGTTCAAGTAATTTCAAGTGAAAATGCTTCCGCGACGCTGGAAAATTTAGATTACGATGAGTTCTTATATCTTACGAACGGTGCTGCACGTTTGTCCCCAAAGAACAGCACCGATGACAAGACCTTTGTGAAAGGTGATTTCTTTTTAGTACCAAAAGGTTTTAATGGAGACTGGGAAACTTTAGGGGCGACCAATTTTCATCACGAAATATCCATAACAACAATTCAAAGGAACACCTCACAAACAGACTCCAACAAAAAAATGCCTTTACTACTGGATAAAGAAAAAATTGCTGGAGTGGGTATTACTAAAATAGATACAGGAAAATTTTACGATTTACTCTATAGCGGATCTGAATTGACAGTCGCCTTAGAGGCTGAATCACCTCAGGTAAGAGAAATAAAAACACCATTGACCGAACAAATTATCTATTTAATTGCCGGAACACTTACCTTGTGGGATGAGGCCGGCGAGGAACATAAATTTGTGTCAGGCGACTGGATAATTTTGCCACACGGATTTAAGGGCACATGGCAAAGTAAGGGGCAAGAGCTGTTCAGGTCGTTGAAAATCACTCCTTCAAAATGGTAAACTAATGAGAATTTTAATTGTTAGTATTCTACTCGCTATATACAGTGGAAATTGCGAGGCACAAGATACGACAGAAGCGGGTTCGTTCATTGAGTTTTATATTGATCTGTCGGTAACCAATGCAGAGGAAGCCTATTTTAAGGAAGTGTATTCCCTTTGGACAGACTATCTAAGATCTTACCAATACCTGACCCACCAAAACGGTTTCTGGGGCGAGCAACATATATTACCAGATTATCCTTATGCACAATTGTGTATGCATCTGAGGGCAGCAAGACAAGAAAATCAGAAAGTTTTTTGCAATATTCTTGCAATAGTACCCGTGGAGAATGATTATTATATGATTAAAAGTATGTTTACAAAGCAGGGGGACGCGGCTGGACATGTTCACTTAGAATATATTTCTTCAGTTTATGCCAAAAAAATAAATGGTTCTTATTCACTCATCAATTCAACGCTGTATCACAAGGAACTATGGGAAAATCAAACGGTGGGTAACATCAACTACATTATCCACCCGGCCTACCAATTTGATATGGCAAAGGCAATTAAAATGAATGAATTCAACACCGAAATGGCCAACGCTTTTGAGATTGAGCCCATCCAATTCGATTATGTGGTTACAAACAACACGATCCAGCTAAGTAAGCTGATTGGGTACGACTTCTTCCAATTCAGTTATATGCCCATTCAGTCAGGTGGCATGGCAGATACATACAACAGAGTTATTTATGCTGGCAACAATTCTACGTACTATCCACATGAAGTCGTCCATCTATATGTAGATGCCAGGTTCAGGGGGCTTTACCACTCATGGACAAATGAAGGGGTAGCAGCTTTTTTTGGTGGGAGTACAGGTTACCATTTGGATTGGCATGTACAGAAACTAAAGACTTTTTTGGAAGAAAACCCTGATTATCCAATAAATGATTTATCTGCACTTGAAACGAATATTCCCAACGGAGAATTCATGACAGACATGAGATATGCGATTGGTGGCTACCTATGTAAAAAGATATATGAAATGGAAGGAATGCAGGGTTTGTTTGATGCTTTGCAATCCGGGAGAATGGATGATAACTATTTTGAAATGATAGATTCAAAACTTGGAATTGATCACACCAATTTTGGCAAGTACATAAAAGATGAAATGAAAAAGCAAAGAAAAATTTATGATTTTGAACTTGAAAAATTGAAATACTGAGCATAATAACTAAAGATGTGCTCTGCAAGGCCGAATTCGAATCTTGCTGAGAGGAGAAAAAATTGGAAACTAAAACAGACTCTATGGGTCTACCCTTGCGACCAAACAATTTATTGGTAATTTAAAGAATGAAAGAGACTGGAAAAAAACGCAGCCAAGAATTAACAGAACATTTTTTCAGAAACGAGGCAGGAAAAATGACTGCGGTCATAACAAAATTCATTGGAACAGGAAATGTATCAACAGCAGAAGACATTGTCCAAGAAACATTACTCAAGGCTGTAAGTGACTGGCAACTAAATGGTATTCCGGAAAATCCCAAGGCGTGGTTATATGCAACGGCTAGAAATTTGACCTTAAATATCTTGAAAAGGAAAAAGATAGAACTTGGATATAAAACAGTATTGGCAAGCAAATATGAACCGACATCTGTGACCGACTTTCTAACTTTTGCTCCGAATGAAATAGCCGATGAACAACTAAGAATGATGTTTATTTGCTGCCAAACTTCAATTGCTGAAAATACTCAGGTAGCTTTAATTTTGAAAATACTCTGTGGATTCAGTATTGCAGAGATCGCGAATGCCTTTCTTTCCAACAATGAAACCATTAACAAACGACTGGTAAGGGGACGCAAACAACTTCGTAAGAAATTCGATTTCGACAATCAACCAACCTTAAATGATAGGCTACCGGTTGTCTTAAGAACAATCTACTTGCTGTTTAATGAAGGGTACCATCCATCCCGAAGGGATGATTTAGTGAGATACGATCTATGCCTAGAAGCGATCCGACTGGTCAAGATTATTATAGAAAGTCCATTAATCAATGATAAATCTGACTGTTACGCCCTGTTGGCACTAATGTACCTGAATGCTTCCCGGTTTGATTCAAGAACAAATTCAACAAATACAATTGTTGAGATGAACGACCAAAATAGGAAAAAATGGAATCAAACTTTGATAAACAGAGGTATTCAGTGTTTGAACCTGGCAACCGCTGGAAATAGGGTTTCCATATATCTAATTTTAGCTACTATATCTGCGAATCATTGTATCGCACCAAGTATGGATAAGACAAATTGGAATGAAATATTGGCATTGTACGATTCACTACTTGAATTTAATGATTCACCAATCATAAGGTTGAATAGAAGTGTTGCCCTTTCCAAAGTCATGGGTATCCCAACTGCCATTTCAGAACTTGAATGCCTAAGGTCAAATTCCAATCTTGAACAAAACCATCTTTTACACTCAACGTTGGGTGAATTGTACAAGTTAGATCACAAAAATAACAAAGCCATTGAACACTTTCGTATTGCCATTGCATTGACCAAAAATGAACGTGACATAAAGTTACTGCAGAAAAAGTTAGGAACAGTTGTCCCTGATTGCGAAGCTCAATTGTCTTAACGGTATAATCTTCTAACTTAAAAACTCGCATTATGAAAGAATTTATGTTATTTATCAGAAACGAAGGCAATCCCATAGCTGAACTTTCTCCGGAAGAACAGCAAGAGCACGTTCAAAAAGTGGGTGACTTTATCAAACAGATGACAAGTGAAGGCAAGATGAAGTCAGCCCAACCTTTAAAAATGGAAGGCTCAATGATTTCACTGGAGAACGGATCTTTCGTGGACGGACCTTTTAATGAAACCAAAGAAGTAATTTCCGGCTATTACCACATTCTGGCTAAAGATATGGATGAAGCAATTAGGATTGCAAAATCCGACCCGAGATTTGAAGATGGAAAATGGCGAATTGAAATTAGACCTGTTATGAAAGTTGACGGAATAAATGAATAAGAAGGCCAAGTAAACTGACACCAACACGTAAAAAGTGAACTAGACTAGTAACCGTGCTGTTTAGATAATGTCTACCTTAATTCGAGGTGAGGAGACCGGATATAAAGAATGCAAACTCCGTCACGGTCCACTATGGGATAACCATTCAGGTGCATCAAAGTAAAATATCCTATTAAGCATCAAACCCGAAACTTAATTCGTTACGATAGCACATTTGTAGGCTAAAGTAATGCAACTTTTACTAGTAGATCTTAATTAGTCTGAAATGAAAAAACTATTTATCTTCTTGATGGCATGCAACGTCTTTGGAAGCTGTGATAAACAAAGCAGGGAACCATCAGCAGTGCAGATCTTTATCGAAACTCTCAAAGAAAATGAAGCTGATCGTATTGAAGCTCCCGATTTCAATGTGGGTAGTATCTCGGAGCTTTTGAAGTACCGCAATGATTTATCTAAAATTTCAAGTTTTCCCAGAAATCCATTATCTTCTTTTTACATGGAAGAAGTAACCATTGGGATGTATATTTTATGGACTATTGAATCCATACGGATGAAGGCAATCGACGACCCAGATTTTTATCTTTTTGCCTCCCTGAATCCAAAGGTCGTGCGGGCAAGTACAACCGAATTTGTTGACCAAGATGTTATTCTTCCTCAAGTCGCTACTGCATATAATGAATGGTGGAATTCTGGTCTTGCAATCGCAGAAAAACTGGAGGCCAACCCTTTAGAAAAAAGGGATTTGAAATGGAATTAGAAGGTGACTGATTCAAGTGATGACCTATGTGAATGTCTGTTTCAATCAAAATTCCTTTCCTAAGTCAAGTAGATTAACTAAAGATCGTAGTGATAGGACTTAGGCCGAATGAGTGATAAGAATACAAGCGCGATCAGCTTTGTGATTGTTCTGGTGATCTTTTTTATTTCCTCACATTTTTCTTTGGTAAAATAAATTATGAAATTTTTAGGTTTGCAAATATGCTGACAACTGGGTTTTCGAATGTAGTTATCAAGTAAAACTGACCATGAAATGTTAGATTGTGATTTTCAGCACTGCCCGTTGACCTTCAAAACTAATATCCAAATTTGGTGATTTATTAATCTCAGGTATCAGTATACCTATCGCTCCTCCGATAAGCCAACCTGCAATAATATCGGAATAAAAATGCTTTCCGGCTCGATAACGGAGATGACCTGTCACACCGCTGACGGTGGCTGCCACTCCCCAGATAAGGGGTTTTAGTTTGCTATCCGGACAAAGATCGGAAAACACTTTCGCCCCAAAAAAGGAAAAATAGGCACTGCTGGAAGCATGACCAGAATAGAATGACTTCGTGCTGTTTTTGCTAATTCTGGTATTTAAAACATTTTCCCCCTGACGATAGATATAAGGTCGGGGTCGCTCCCCCATGATCTTTACCAGTTGATTGAAGCCATTTTCAATCAAATAGCCATGGATGCCCATTAGCGCAATATTCCAGGCCTCAGATTTGAGTTCTGGTTCGACGACAGTCAAGACTACAGGAATTGCTAATGACCCAAAAAGAGTAATGTCGCTTAGGTGATCTGCAGAAGAAGAATTTAGATGGATGGCATGTCGATCAATCTGCCAGAGACGGCTGGGATCAATATCCTCAAATTCATCAAGAACTTCAGATTTACGCACCAGATCATAAGTTTGTATCCCCGTCCAAAAAATTGCCGATGAGAGGATTTCAATCTTTTGCTTTCGTAAACTGAAATTATATAGCTGTGCCTGGCACCACGAGTGCACAATTAAACAGCTTCCAACTGCAATGGTCTTCACTATGCCTGTGTGGAACCACATTACGGGTTATCTTGTGGATAGACAAATGTAATGGGTTCGCTGCGCACCGCCGATCCAAATACTCCCAATGTCCCCTCAATCGTGGAGTGGAGAAATACCGGTTCCACGAAAGGATTGAGAATCGATTGGAGTTGTTCGTCGATGTCCCGGAAAAAAGCAGCAGAGGCCTCATCTAAAGATTGCATATAAATAGTAGCCGTATCACCTTGGAGATATTCGAAGGAAACTTCGATGTACATTTCCAACTGCTCACCGTCCAACCTGCCATCGCTATAGATTGTTCTGCCCAGGTCTGTCACATGAAATAATTCACTCTCTTCCGTGCAAGTGCTGCTGATGACATCCAGCACATGCGCATGCAATCTTGTATTGTCGATCCAGCGATCCATCTGAAACCGGTAGTTGTTTGGCATGCCCGCGATGTCATCCAATCGAATAATTACTCCATCGTGGCCACCATATACATCGTAAAACTCAGGGGTATATTCCACACTGGCGATGTTGACCTGTGGTTGATCAATAGTGGTGGAAGCGGTAAAAACTTCTTCTCCCACTGTCACCTTTAGAGCATAGGTCTTTCCATATTCAATTGGAATATTACCACTATAAAATGGATTCCAGCGGCAGCGAAATTTATCAAAGGTTGAATCCGGAACTAACTGCTCATAATAATCTGTACCGCTTATTTCCACATCGGCCTCTCGAATGAATATTTCCTGCGGACTCACTCTCTCATGAATGAAAGGAAGGCTATTACTCACATAGATACTGGGAATTTCTCCCGGATATAAAATGCCTTCAATAAATATGTCGGGATCATAGCTCGAATCTATATTCTTAAATCCGATATCCTTCTGGCATCTTAAAAATAGAACCGCAACACAAAAAATAATGATTTGACGATGTACCATGTTAAAATTTAAAATTGTAACTAAGACTGGGAATAATAGGCAGCAGCGAAACCTGACGCGCCGTAGGCTTATCAGTACGAGGATCAATTTGAAAATACACAAAATACGGATTGGCCCTGCTATAGACATTGTAAAGGCTCAGGACCAGTTCACTGTCGTACTCCTTTCCCAAAATCCGGCGATCCTTGCGATAGGTTACGGAGAAATTTAGCCGGTGATATGGATGTAATCGGGCATTATTTCTGGCTTCATAGATAAAATAGTTACCCTCAAATAATGATCCGCCATGAGATATGTGAGTTCGACCATTAGGGACTGTAAATGTACTCCCTGATGAAAAGACAAAGGTGCTGGATAACAGCCATTTCTTGCTTAAATTGTAACTGGCCACTAACGAGAGATTATGCCTTCTGTCATAACGGAAGGGAAATTTTCTGCCGAAATTTAATTGATCAAATTGTTGATTGGTCCATGAAAGGGTGTAGGCGGCCCAGCCAGTGAATCGCCCTCGTTTCTTTTTCAGGAAAAACTCCGCGCCATAACTCCATCCTTTTCCGTATACCAATAAATTGTCAACATCCAGACTTTGGATCAACTGGTTGCCCTCCTTGAAAAGCACCTGGTTATCCATAGTCTTATAATACAACTCAACACTGGACTCAATTTCATTCTGATAAAAGTTTTGAAAGTACCCCAGAGCCACCTGTTGAGATCGTTGTGGACGTGTTTGCCTGCTGGATGGAATCCAGATATCCGTTGGTACGGCAGCCGTTGAGCTTGGAATGAGATGAATAAATTGATTCATCATTGTGTAAGAAGCCTTGACTGACCCGTGAGGTGTCAATTGCGTTTTTAGACTGACTCGGGGCTCGATATGATAATAGTCTGCATCTTTAGAAACAAATCCGGGCAAACGGATGCCCCAGCTGGTGCTAATAGTCTCATTTAGCACCATTTCATCACTGAAATACAGGGCAAATTCATTCACATCTTTTCGCGGAATATTACCATCACCAATTTCGAGACCGGGATTAAAACCGGATTGAGCTTGAGTGTCTCCTGTAGACTTAAACTCGTGGTCCAACAGATGCAGACCAAATCGGATTTTATGCTTCGTGTTGGGATAATATTGAAATTCCATCTTCCCATTGATGTCACTGATACTCGATACAACACGAGAAAGTGCATTGTCTTGAATAGCTGCTACTTTTTGGTCGTAGTGATTAAATATGAGAGAAGTATTGAGAAAGAGTCGGGGTCCGAAAATATGATTCCAGCGCAGTGTTGCTGTCTCGTTGCCAAAAAAGATATTGTACTCTATGCCATCTTGTGAATAAAATGCATCATCGTTGCCACGAAAAGCACTTGCGAAGACATGATCCTTAGGCCCTAATCTCCAGTTGATTTTGGCATTGAAATCATAAAAAGTATAGTTAGTTTTAATTTTTTTGGGCAAAAATGGTTTGATCAACCAATCAAAGTAGGTTCGTCTGCCAGAGACAATGAATGACGCCTCATCCTGGATGATTGGGCCTTCCACGGTCACCTGGGTACTCACCATTCCAATACCACCCTCAACCCCGAATTTTTTCTTGTTTCCCTCCTTCATGCTGATATCCAGAATTGACGATAGCCGTCCCCCAAATTGGGCTGGGAATCCTCCCTTAATTAAGGAGACATTGTTTATGGCCCGGGTATTGAAAGCACTAAATAATCCAAAAAGATGATTTGGATTGTAAACTACCGCCTCGTCCAGTTGCACCAAATTTTGATCTGCCCCGCCACCGCGCACATGAAATCCCGTGGTACCCTCGTTACCCGACTGGACACCGGGCAAAAGTTGGACTATCTTTAAGACATCTGGTTCACCCAGGATCGCAGGGAGCTCCTTAATTTTATCGGATGGGATGTCTACCACCCCCATCTGAGGTCGACTTACATTGTCATCGTTTTGATCTGCTTTTACTACCACAGCATCCAAGGCGCTCACAACTGATTGCAATTCCAAATTGATTTGTATATCACCGTCCAGATATACTTTTTTGATCACCGATTCATATCCCAGGTAGCTGAAAATAATTCCCAGGCTGTCGAGCGCTTCAGGTGTGATCGAATAAAATCCATAGTTATTGGTTGTGGTGCCTTCGTTAGTATTCAATATCTGAATATTTGCACCGATGAGAGCCTCACCGGTTTCTGCCGCTCGAAGCGTACCGCTAATACTGAACCTGTTTTGCGCTTGGGCAAAATCAGAAATGAGTAACGATGACAAGATCACCGTGATCGGAATTATTAATTTGAAAATCCTGGTCATCAGTATATTGGATTTTATAATCCGCAAAAAAATGATTCGGTGACCATTACGGAAAATATGGCGCAAATAGTTGCGTCCTGCCAAAATCTTTACTTTTGATATAAAATATTATTCGTTCTTTTTTGTGACCAAAAATATCCTTTCCCACTTTTTGTCAGTCCCGACGATATCTGTCGGGATGGGTCAAAAACTGCCTCCTGCATCCCTCGGTGACCCACATCTTGGGTCTTCATTAGATTTTATAAGTAATTTCTTCCGCTTTTTTCTTGATAATTCTTGAGCGATCCCGCCAAGGGCGGGGCGAGGTACTGTGTACCTCGAAGTGAAAAGAACCGCGTGCAGCGGATGGGCAGCAAAAAATCGCTCCGTCGCCATAGCTATGGAGCGTCGGCGACAAGACTGTGAATGATGGCCTAACATCCTGTACGCTCTTGCTGACCCGCGCGCAATCAGAGCCGTTCGGCATATTTCATACTGAGCCTACTCTTTTTACCGAGGATTATGCCTCACTACGCTGATTGCTTCTTTGCTTGCCTTCAGAGCAACAGGCTGTAAGGCCACCATTCAAGGTCGATCAAAGGGATTGCCAGGTGGTATAGCTCGGGATCATTACTTGCGTGCATGACTGCTTTGCATGATAGCTTAAAATTCCTCTTCAACGAAATAGATTATTTTTGGAATGTTTAGGAAGGTGGTTTCAAAGTCCCCCAGGAAGTTCCACTACTGGCCTTTGATCCCTCAGCCAGGCTCCTCCATCCTTAATGGTTAAGTCTATCTCTTGTGATCTGATTTTGTCTGTATTTCATGGTCCTCAACTCTTTTCCGCTGGATAAAATCTCACGCTGCGATCCAAGTGCGGGACCCCACCTGCGGATGCGAAGTCGGGGTCATCAAAACTACTTTAGGACTTTTATGGGAGCGCTCCCAAAGACCTTTGGAAAAGGTCTAATCCCGGCCTTATTTTTTTTAGTGATAAAATGCCAAAAAACCGTTAAGAACTTTAAAGTGTTTGAACGAGTAGGACTTTCATCGAAAAATCTAACTTGAATAAAGGCAATCTGATATAGTACGTCAAGATTTATGTGAGTTTTTAAAGTTTAGGTTTTTTTGGGATTTTATTGCGTTAGGAAAAAAATAGAGCCGGTGGTTTTATCAAACTTTTGCCACCAAAAGTTTGCCCTGCCGGAGGCAAGAATGCATTTAGTGGTTTGTCACATTATTCGCCAAAAGACACCGTAGCCTCTTTATCCAGATCGTAGCCACTAACAACTTCGATGTCAGGAATGGTAGCCTCTAACAGGCTAAGAAGTTGAATACCTACTTACTTTTACGACCCTCATACTAACTTCGGCATCACTCTTTTACCTTGTCCTCTTTGTCCTATTTTAACGGCAAAACATCTAAGGCGCTGTAGGTATGCTCCGCATACCTGCTTGACAGCTCGCCTTGGGAGTTATAAGCTGCACTATTTTGAATTTTGTTCGCTACATTCACTCTTCCTCGAGTCTCACGTAGAAGGGCTCCACCTCCGAATTCGAAGCTGGGGTCTATAAATATATTTTGGGACTTTTAAGGCGAACTACTTTAAAGTGCATGGCAAAAGTTTGCCTTGCCTTGGGCAAAACTTCTAATAATGGTTGCGTTACTTTTTGATATAAAATATTATTCATTCTTTTTTGTGACCAAAAGAACCGAAAAAGTCTAGTACTTTAGTGCCTGGTGATCCCAGACGCACGCCTTATTGTCGTCACAGCCGGTTACTAAACAAATTCTCACAGTGAGCATAGCACATAAAAATGACTTTATTTTAAAACCGGTGCGTTAAACCAAAATTAATTTGCAGCTGGTCAAGGAGGTCGGTCTTGCGCAATCTTATCTGGAACGGTCGAGCAACGGAAATATTAAATCCACCTAAAACAGTCTCGTATGAAATGCCGGTTTCGAACTTTATTAGAGCCGGTTCAAAATATTTCCGGGATGCAGCAACGGAAAGGAATATGTCATCATCATTGGCGTCATCATCTTCCCCTTCAAAGGCGTATTCCATCTCTTTCATCAACTCTGTCGACATCGTATACGAAATCCCCGCGAAATAACTCCAGGCATTACTTCTCCAAACAAGAAAGTCCAGCCCGGCATCGATATTCAGTCCAAGGGATTCTACAATTACTTCACTAAACATCACACGATCGCTTGGAGATTCCACTATCTCAACCCCAATTCTGGGGTCCATCTCATTTGCGATGAAATTGACCAACGAAAACTCAACTCCGACTTTTGATCGAATTCTTTTACCCAAATAATAATATCCCCTACCTCCGAACTGATGTGCTTGTTCCTCCACAGTTTTTACGTGAAATGGAAATGCTAAACCGGCATATGCCAACGCCGAAAAACTGTTCTTCTTCCACTCAAATTGATCGCGACCAGGAATGTGGATGGGTGAACTCGCTTCAGGAGGATCACTCATAATCTGACTTCCATTTAATGGAATACTAAATTTTATCATGGGTATTGGATCTAATCTATTCCGCTCACCGGAGCCGGAATCTCGTCTTTGGCGGGATGAGAGATATGCTTGTTTCCCAGGCATGCGGTGCGGATTATCAATCTCCCCGGTCTTGGTCTCGGCTAGTGAAGCTTGATCAATGTTCGAGTTTAGACGAAGCTCTCCGGATCTTTCGTCAGATGTCAGATGTGTATCCTGTCCAGCTGCCTCAATCGAGCCATCAAGTGTCTTCTCCCGGCTAAATTGCTCAACAGATAGTCCCGAATCAGATGAGGTGACCGGGTCTGGACTTGACAATTCTGCAGAGGAAGTATTTTGCTGCTTAGTTTCTACATTTTCTCCGTTTTCCCTCATGGGTGAATGGTCGTCAACCACCGGTGTGGGAGATGACCCATGCTGAATCTGTGGCTTGCTTAGTGATCCAGACTTAATCGAATTAGAACCTGATGTTATTAAAATCGAAAGGCTGACCCCGACCAACGCGAGACCGATAAAAACAAGCAATATCAAGCTGCGTCTTCGTCGTTTGTCTTTTTGATAGTGACGATATGCCAAAAATGAATCCCAATGTTTGTTATCAAAAGTGGGTTGGACCTCCTTATTATATCTGTCTCGTATTATTTTCTTGAAATCCATGATCTCACGCGGTATTACTTTTAACAATTAAGATGGGGTGATTTTCAGGCCCTTGCATTCCCAGGTGCTTTCTGAGGATTTGCTTGGCTCTGGCATAATTCGATTTTGATGTTCCTTCGGAAATGCCCAGTTCTTCTGCGATCTCTCGATGTTTGTACTCTTCGAACACGTAGAGATTAAACACAGCCCTGTACCTGGGAGGAAGTGCCTGTATGGCAGGTAATAAAGAACAGTCATCGAATATCTCCAATTCTCCTTTTGCCTCTAATTCGGCTGCCTTTCCCAAATCGACTGTGATGGGTTTCTTTTTGATGACGCGAATCCTGTCAATGCACGTGTTAACACAGATCTTCCTGATCCAGGCTTTCATCGGGTATTCCTTATTAAAAGTCTTGAGTTTGCCAAAGACTTTTAAAAATGTATCATTAAGTGCTTCTTCCGCTTCTTCCCGGCCTCCCATATACCGCAAAGCAATGGCCAGCACATACGGATAGAATAGGGCAAACAGCTCACGTTGTGCCTTAGACTCCCCCCGTCCAGCTCTTTTTATCAAGTCTCGGTGCACTTCCACGCCAATATGGTTGGTCTTTGTACTCCTAATACGCAAATTTACAACCAAATAGTTGCGCTGGCTATCATCCTCAACGCAACCAATCCTAGCCGAAAGATCGTATGGTTTGCAAAAGCCATATTATCAGTGCCCTTCAAAAATGGATACAAGACGTTGGCTTTTCTAGTTTATTTGGCCTGCAACCAAGTATCAACCTCGTCGCCGCCAACTGAACGGTTACCGACCGATTGGGAGATTAGTAAGGAGGTAGCTTCCCTGGATCTGGGAGATCTAAGGGGAAGCAATTCAGTATTGGAGGTTTGTCAGGATCGATCGAGCAAGATTGCCGTACAGCCAGCTGAACTCCCTGTATCTGCACGCTCAGGTCTTCAACGTCATTTTAAAGGCTATCGAACCGATGAGATGCATCGATTTCGTTGTGCCGGACAGTTATTTTTCCAGGTTAAGGTTTCTAGGGTAAACTATGTTTTCATAGTTGTATTTGATCAGAAGGGACAAGTGCGAGAATTGACTCCGCTTATGAAAAAGAGCTGACCACGAAATCTTGGTAATCATACAACTCGCAGAGACGATTCTTCGTTTTATCAGAGAATATTTCCAAGCACTATGCGATTGCTGAATCTTCTGTTCATCATTGCATACTCAAATCTATTACTGGCGACTGATTACCATGTGGGACCTGGTCATCCATTGGACTCCATATCGGATGTGCCATGGAGTACACTCCAGGCTGGAGACCGGGTATACATCCATTGGAAAAGTACGCCCTACAGAGAAAAGTGGGTGATCAACCGACAAGGTACTTCAAATAACAGAATTGAGATCATCGGTATAAATGGAGCTAATGGTCAGCAACCTATGATCGATGGAAATGGAGCCACCACGGCATCAGGATTAAATTTTTGGAATGAAGAGCGGGGTGTCATCAAAATAGGCGGATCTAATGTACCTGCGGATGGGTTACCGAGTTTCATCACGATAGATAATCTGGAAATTCGCTCTGGAAGACCTCCCTATCAATTTACCAATGACAATGGTCAAACATCTAGTTATGTAAATAATGCAGCAGCAATTTATGTAGAAAAGGCAACTGATTTGATTATTCGAAATTGTACCTTACATGACTGTGGAAATGGAATTTTTATCGGTGCATTTGATGGTGAGACAAAAAATATGTTAATCGAAAAAAATTACATCTATGACAACGGCATAGAAGGAAGATTTTACGAGCATAACACCTACACTGCGGCGATAAATATTACCTACCAGTATAATCGCTTTGGTCCGCTGAGATCTGGTGCAGATGGAAACAATTTAAAAGATAGATCTGCAGGCCTGGTCGTCAGGTACAATTGGATTGAGGGCGGCAACCGGCAATTGGACCTAGTGGATGCAGAAGACAGCGAGGTACTTGTAAATCATCCCTCCTACTCTACGACACATGTTTATGGAAATATATTATTCGAACCTGATGGAGCAGGAAACTCGCAAATAGTACATTACGGAGGTGATAGTGGGTCAACGGATGACTATCGCAAGGGAGACCTGTATTTTTTCAACAATTCAGTAATTTCGACACGCCTTGGCAATACGACATTGATGCGATTATCGACCATTGACGAAACCGCACATGTTTTTAACAACGTCATTTATACTATCGCGGCCGGTAATAAAATGGCCATGATAAATGGAGATGGCACTTTTAATATGCATCACAACTGGCTGAAAACCGGATGGGTTGATTGCCATTGTTCGACCTCAGGTACAGTTAATAACATGGGAAATAATTTGACCGGATCAGATCCCATGTTTATAGATTTTTCGAAGCAGGAATACGAACCACAAATGTCTTCTCCTTTAATAAATAATGGGACCGCCATACCAGCTAATTTATTACCGGACCATCAAATTCATTTTCAATACCTAAAACATCAGGGATATTCCATGCGTAGCATAATCGCTCAAGTGGATATCGGAGCTTTTGGATTCAGTCCAACAAATTGTCACGAGACTACAACTTTTTCGGCAGGGGTCTGGAGTAATGGCGTACCAGATCTAACAACAACAGCGATAATTTCGTCTGATTATTCTTCATCCACATACGGAAATTTTTCGGCCTGCTCGTGCAGTATTTCTCAAGGTGCAAAACTGACCGTTTCCGCAGGCGATTCTATTTATGTTTCCGAACAATTAAACGTGTTGGGGAGGCTCGATTTAATGACCGGTGGAATAATGAAAGTGCAGCCCTAGCCTGGTCGTTCTCAATGTCGCACCGAGTTTTTTTTCTCTTGTTGGCTTGGTTAATGTCACGGGTGATGCCGGACCTGAAAACACTGGATTTCCATCATATCAATTTGACGATGATTGTCGCCTTGTGGGAATCGCACATGAAGATAAAGTTTTCAAGATAGTCGGTGGTAATAAGGCTTGCTACAAGATCTTACGTACCTGGTATTTTGCTGATTGGCGTTTCACTGGAGGTATACCTCTCAATGGCACCTGGTGGAATGATAGTCGTGTTGCCACCGAAAGCCGTCTACAAAAGATTATCGTGATAGATACTCTACCTCCACAATGTGCGATCACAGGACCTGTAGGACATGGTGAATCTATTGAGGTAGGAGCTTGTGTATATGACCTGGAGGTTGCCGTAACTACGATGGATCCATGCGGCTTAAAAAATTACCGATGGGAGCTAAAGAATGTAGGTGTCTCCGATCACTTACTAGTCGATCAGGGGAGTGGAGACCTGGACGGAGATGAGGCCAATTTTAGCCTTGAATCATCTGACCTTGCTGATGGTAGTTATGTGCTTAAAATAATCATTCAGGATGAGTGCAATAACGAATCCTATTGCGAATACAATTTTGAAACGGTATCTGTGAAGAAACCCAATCCAGTCTGTGTGACTTCATTAACTGCGGCACTTACACATTGGGATAGCGATGGTGATGGAATATCAGATACATCAAAGGCTGTGATTTGGGCAGAAGAGTTTGACAGAAGCAGTAGTGCCTCTTGTCAGGATACCGCATTGGAATTTCGTATCGAACTATTGAGAGGAGATGATTCAGACCTGACTTTTGAAGAAGATGCTGACAGTCTAGTCGTTGGTTGCGATGACATTGGGGGGCATATAGCAAGGCTTTGGACCATTAGCCTTCCAAGCAACACTCATGACTTCTGTGATGTCGTACTTATTGTGCAGTCTAATGCCAATTGTGGGAGTACCAATGGTCCTGCCATACCATTGTCCGAGACCGTGAAAATTGAAGAGGAAAAAGAGATGAATGCTGGGATGAGATCAGACTTTCAGTCCAAAGCAATGATTTTAGGTCGGAAAGAACCTTTTAAGAAAAAAATCACTGGTGATTATTTTCTGGCTCAAAACATACCAAATCCGTTCCGTGCTGAAACTCAAATCGAGTTTATTCTTCCGAAATCCATGGACGCAACAATTAAGCTCTATGATGTGACCGGAAAAACACTAAGAACAATTAGAAGTGGTTTTCCAAAGGGTCTGAATCAGATTCGATTTAGAAAGGAGGATTTAAATATCGAAGGCGTTGTTTATTATCAGCTGAAAACGGTTGAATTTACCGAAACGAAGAAAATGATAATCATAAATTGACTCTTTCTTTTTTGGTCTCAAAAAAGAAGCAAAAAGATCTAACGACTATTCTTTCGCTTTTTCTCCATAATTCTTGAGCGATCCGCCAAGGGCGGGACGAGGTACTGTGTACCTCGAAGTGAAAAGAACCTCCATAGTGGGGAACTCCTGCATCCTCAGTGACCCACATCTTGGGACTTCGCTAGATTTTGTAAGACTCTGACTTCCTAACGATGAGGCCTATTTGCTTAAGATCAAATTTGCCATATATTTAAGGTTAAGATAATGTAACGAAGACCAGCTTCCTTACTCTGGAGGAACATTGTATTCCTTCAGTTGAACCGTTGTAAATACACGAAGAATCTTCCTGATGTCTTTTACGTCCTTTCGAAAACTCGCATATCCTTCGCTTGCAAAGACCTGATCTGAAAATGCAAGTAATTCAGAAAACGAAGGCGCGGAAACAACAACCGCATGCGTCGCATCTTTCTCATTTCCGGAATAAAACTGGTGAAAATTCATACCCATCACTCCATCGGTCATTTTTATGGCCACCTCACGAAATTTCGAGAATGAGCTAGCGTACGCAGCAGGATCAGCTACAGACAATTCATATACGGTAGCATAAATATTCTCGGGTTTAGAATCAGCAACAAGGGATTTTCCGAGATACGAAGCAACAGGATTTATGGATTTATCCATTGTAGATCCCAACAATGCAAAATCTGCCGATTGCTGTAATGAACCACTGTACATCTCTCCAAAAACATCCTTGTCCGGTGTTGCAAAGACCAGGGAGTGCGTCCACTTGTCTTCAGAACTGGAAAACATGTTGGCGGATAATGATGCATATGGTAAAGTCTTGCCTGTCTCTGAATTGAAAAATCGGTCAAAGGCATTAGTCATTTCCATTTCAGCACCCGCCTTGATTTCGAAATGGTAGACTGTCCAATACATAGATTGCGTAAATCCGATGACAGAGAGAAGGGAGAGGAGTGTGAGAGTCAATAGTGTCTTTCTCATCATTGTTAATTTTTGAAGTTCAAAAAATATTTTGATAGGCAAATTTTAGCAAATTGTGAATCTGTCGAGTACATTCTTTGCACATGGCACCGGTGAGCCATAGAGTAGCTTGCCAGATCAGATTTGCAAAATTGACTAAATCATGCTGAAGGGAGATAAGCGGATTTGCCTTCTAAATCTAAGCATTTTTTTCAAAATTTCAAAGTAAGGAGAATGCCATTAGATTTGGAGGACTCATATAAGGAAATTTCGAAAGCATGAGATCACACACATACTGTGAGAAAACTACGTAAAAAACTCTACACCTTTGGCCCTTTATACACGGCACCAGCTGTCTCTGTTTCCCACAATTCAATCTCAACTAGTTGTGGAAGTTTCTTTCTAATCTTATTCCAAAACCACATTGCGATTACTTCGCAAGTGGGATTTTCTAATCCCTCAATGTCATTTAGCAATTTGTGATCCACCTGCTTCAAGACAGGACTTACAACCGCCTTGATATCTGCAAAATCAATTACCCATCCTAGCTTCTTATCTAACTCTCCCTCAAAATACAATGTCATGCGATAGGTGTGTCCATGTAGCTCCTTGCATTTATGTCCGGCCGGAACATGTGGCAAAAAATGTGCAGAATCGAAACTAAACTTTTTAAAGATTCTCATTACCAGTCTAAAATAGTCGTTCTAACCCATGGATTAAAACCAAATAGAGAGCTCTATTGCTCATTGAAATACAAAATCCGGTAAGTCCTCAAAGGGTGATTAGTGAATCACTTTAATCGCATGTCGAAAGTAAGCTTTTTCATTACGCATCTAGACAATTTGGGACTACAATAATGGTGAGCTTACTCCAAAAAGGTTACCAAATCAAAAATGGCTCTTTTGGCCCACTCTGCCCGGAGGCATGTCAGGCAGGGATTTTCATTTTCCTCAATCGCCTGATACACAGGCAGCAGTCAATCTCAAAAAAGTGAAAATCTCACTGAGTCTGCTGAAATCCCGTGAAAGCAGGTCTAAAATTGACTCATATTGTGAAATTGGCATTTTCCTGAAGTAAACTCAATGGTACTTAATGAGATTCTAACGAAGACCATTCCTAAATCCATTTACCTGTATCGGAGTGACCAAATTTTAAGATGGTTACTACACCGGTTTCTCAATAAAAAAAGGTGTTTGGCGCTGACCCTGATCATCCTGAGTACTGATATATCTCAGTAGCTCCCGTCAAACCATGATCTAATTTTGCGCGTTAATTTCCTAGAGAGAAGTAACAACTAATACACAACACTGAAAAATTATTAATTATGTCACTCTTACCAATTTATGAAGGACGTTTTGACCGTTTTGGAAGTCGATTTGGGAACATCATTGATCCCGACCATTTTCTGGGCCGGACAGCTTTTGATATTCCAGCCAAGTCATTTCCCTTGACCAATTTGCAAAAGTCTGGTGAAGCCTATGCTATTGAGTTATTAGTGCCCGGATTTGACCGAAATGGTATAAAAGTCACTGTTGTAGATGGTGTCTTGACAATAAAAGGGGAAAAACAGCACCAAGGAATACCTGACGACAACCACTTTGTAAGCAAAGAATCAGGAATTGAATCCTTCGAGCGAAAATTTCATATTCAGAAGCAACATCTGGGTCACCACATGGAAGCTTTTTTCGAAAACGGGATTTTACGTATTGTGTTTTACAACAGACAAGATCAGGTGCTATCTCAGCAGAAACGCATCCCTGTATCGGAAATATAATAAGCACCATTTGCGGTTGTGTTGACTGATACCGGTGAGTCTGCAGCTCCACATCAGAAGTGTACTATTGCGAAAGGGGAAGTCCATGAGGAGGCAATTGCATACATATGTATGCTTGGTGATAGCAATTATGTGAACACAATGTAAGTGAGTCACCCCTCTCAACTGACCATAATTTGACTTCCTTTTTCAGTAGCGTCGACTTGATGTTCAAAATCCCTGAAAGTGACAGTTTGTTCAATTCAGCCTGGAAACCTATACTGAAAAATATCTAGGGTCTGCATCTGGCACAAGACTTTTTTTGTCACATTGAGGGTAACGAAATTTCATGATCAGTCACTTTAGGGGAAGCCACTTGGACCTTATATCATTGATCACCTAGGCACTCAAAACTAATTTTGATCCGCATAGTTCAAATATTCTCTTACTTTTCTAATCATGAAACGACCTAGGTCGTCAGGAAATATGATTCAGAAATCATATCGAGCGACTATAGCCAAACAATAAAAACTTATAGCATGAAAAAATGGACATATGGGGTGCTAATGATTCTGACCATTCAATCGGCAACAGGACAAGAGACCACATCATTTGGCAAGTACATCATCGGTGGCTATCTGGATTTTTATAGACAAAGTAATGCCTTTCCATATAATTTCGGATCTTTACGTTCCAGTACAGGTAGAATTTATTCAAATAATAATAACGACGCTGAATACACGTCATTTGCTGTGAGGCCTTATTTAGGCAAGGAGATTAGTCCTCATCTTACGCTAGGTCTACAACTCTACTACGGTACAGGAAAAAATAAATCAGCTGTGTTCCGGATTTCTTCAGGTCAACTAGAACAGATAGATATTCAAAGTAACTATAATGAAATTGGTGTAGGTGTATTCTCCAGACATGTCCTAAATCCTGACAATCTCTTTAATCTATATATTGAGCCCTATCTTGAGTATAACCTACAGAATTCGGAAGAACGGGAAAATTCCATAGTAAGTACGGAGATAAAGGCAAATTACTTCGATCTGGGTATCCGTCTGGGCGCACTATACAATATAAGTGACAGGCTCCGAGCCACCATGAGGGTGGGGAGAATAAACTATGCAAATGGAAAATGGGAGGTCCTCAATACTGAAACAGTTAAGAAATTTAATTCTTTGGAACTGTCTTTTTATGCGCTGTTGGTCAGTATTGGATTTGAACTAAAATTATAGCGATCTCAATACCGATAATGGGCAGGTTGAATAAGTGACAAAACTGGTTTTAGAGACTGTTGTTTTAATTCACTTCATATAGCACCAGTTCTGTCGGATCGGGGTAGGGAGGATTGTGTGGCCGATCGAAATTGACCGGCAGTGTCTGCCATTGCAAAAGATACTTTTTATCATCACTCCAAAACTGGTTTATTTGCATATTGGGAAGGGTGTCTGTAGAGAGACCTGAAATACTGTAAAAGGTTGCGCCTTTAAAATCGCCCTTAGGTTTCAGGGTTTCTTCATCAATCTTCATAATACCGCTACCATAGATTTTATGAGAGTAAGACATATAAAGATGGCCGGTACCGTCATTCTTTATTTCGTACAGGCCTATATCTCTACCCAACGATCCTGTCTTGTTTATTTCCCATGAAAAATCCGGCCATTGGCTCACCTGCCTATTGATCCACTCCCCATTGTGATAGTGACATAAAAAAAGTTGGCTCCTACCCTCTTTGTCGAATTTGTGGTAGCCCATAATCACTCTTCCATTGCTGTCAAATGATAATTTTTTTGAGCTATTCATAAGACCATTCCAGGGACCGATCGGATCTGCAATTACTTTGCGCTCTCGATATTTTATTGGTATTTCGATTGCTTCTCCCCGGATATTTTCAAAGTTTTTGAAATCTTTTGTACGGGCATATGAAAGATTGTGGTTGGTATTGGCAACTGGGGTGAGCCGCCAAGTCCACATGTAATGAAAATATCCATCTGGTCCTATTACCGGATTACCGGGATATGCGTTTGTCTCTCCCTCACCATCAAAAAGACCCTGATCCAAAACACGCTCCCATCTTCCTTTCTTGTGATCATAGCGGTTTATGTAAGTTACTCCATTTCCACTACCACCATCTCTATATTGGAAAAATAGATCTCCACTACCATCTTTAAAAAAGACGGGATAAGTCGCCCTATCTTCCTCTGTCCCCACCATTGAGTGGGTCTCAAATTCTCCAATGTCATGTGGTTTTGTCGATCTGAAATACACCAATGGGTCAGCATGCATATTCCCACTTACATGTAAAAATCCGCTCTTGTCAGTAGTCATGACGATGCTGTTGTGCGAATCCCATCCTACGCGTGATGGAAGGATTTTCACTTTCCACCTTTCACCGTCCATCTTCCTTTGAGCAATACACATATTGCGGTTGGCATCGTAATAAGCCACATACTGGTACTGCCCAGCCGTAAGAATATCAAATCTCACAGGATGACCAGACCAAACATCGGCCACCTTAATCGCTTGCACTACTTTTCTTTCTGAGGTGATGCCATCCGAGATCTGAGCTACCGCACATTGAGCGAAAGTCAGTAGGAGCACGTAGCAAATTATTCTAATCATGATTAAAATCCTAACTTTGATCCGGAAATACAGAGGGTTAAATATAGTCATCCACACCTTATTATTCAACATATTGAGTTTTTGGTATGATTCTGCATCCAAATGAAGGGTCTGCCCTAGCAAACTTTGCAAATACCATCTCAATTCCTGGACATCATCACCTTAAAAAAGAATCGAAAAATAAATCTTGAGCCGAGAACAAATATTAAAATATCTAGACTTTGAAATAAATCGGGATAAGGTCGATTATGATATTGTACAGACAGAAATCTTTGACAATTTCAAACGACATTTAATAAAATACCCGGGAAGTGAATCGGATGAAATCCCAGCCTATTTGTTTATTCCACATCAAGGAATCAGGGGTGCGATTTTAGTACACCACCAACACGCGGGCGAAAGACATTTGGGAAAAAGTGAAGTGGCTGGAATAACCGGTGATCCAAATCAATTCTTCTGTCCAGAACTTGCCAATAGAGGGTTTATTTGCCTTGCTCCCGATTCGATCTGTTTTGAAGACAGACGGACCAACATGACCGGAACTAATCCCGCTGCAGATCCTGACGATGACATACTACAACATTACAACGAAATGTGTTATCGGATCCTGAGGGGCACCACGCTAATGAAAAAAGTCGTGGACGACTCTGCGATCGGAATCAGTCTTTTATCGCAATTAAGAAATGTTCCCAGAGGAAAAATCGGAATTCTCGGGCACTCTTACGGTGGCAATACGGTGATTTTTCATGCGCCCTTTGACGATCGGATTAAATATGCATGCTCAAGTGGGGCCGTATGCAGCTACGCCAATAAATTTGAGAATTACACTGGCATTGAAATGGCAGAGGTAATACCGGGATTTGTAGAGCACTTCGATATTGCAGATCTTATCACCGATGTTTGTCCTCGAAAATTCTTGATTGTGGCTGCAACTGATGATAAATTTTCTAAAGATGCAGAAGGGATTTACCAGGAATCAATAGATGCCTATGTGACCGCAAATGTGGCTGAGAACCTTGAATTAAGAATGTACGACGGTAGTCATGCACTCAATTCCGATCGATTCAGTTTTATTGTAAATTGGTTTGATAAAAGTTTTGACTAAGTAATAACTAATCAATTCATAAGATGAAAATGACAAACAATCACATAAACTATGTTGAATTCAAGGCCAGGGACCTGGTGGTAACAAGGGAGTTTTACTCTAAATGCTTTGGATGGGAATTTAAGGCCTACGGAGAAACATATTGCTCTTTTTCAGAAAGCGGCCTAATGGGAGGCTTTGAAAAAACTGATACCGAAATCTCAAATGGTGCATTGGTGGTGCTGTATCACAATGATCTGGAAGTCGTCAGAAAAACAGTTATTGACTTAGGTGGTAACATTTCTAGGGAGATATTTTCTTTTCCGGGCGGAAGGAGATTTCATTTTACAGATCCTTCAGGAAACGAATTGGCCATTTGGTCTGACAATGAATAGTTTCTATATATTCCCATATTAATCACTCATCCTATTCAGGAAGCTGGATGCCAGCATTGATCGATCACCGCCGGCTATTGTATTTACATTCTTCCTTTGGCGGCAGATGAAGGGGTCTACCCTTTCATGTATGCGTTTTGGTCATCAGGGAAAGAAGCATGCTTGTCCGGAAAGGTTGTATATTGACATGTAGTACCATTGGAGGATAAAAGATTATACAATGAGAGAGCTTTTTTGCATTTTTCTACTTCTATTCTGCAATACAACCGCTCTAACCCACCATCATCCCGGTGACATTTTTAAAGAGTACATCTGGCTTCCCACCATGGTCAAAGAAAAAGAAAAATTCCTGCGAGTCGGGGGCAAGCTAGATTACAAGTCTGCCATAAACCATATGCCTGCCAAATTTCATGACCAGGGCTTTCTCACATTGACTGACTCGATGGACCTCAGCCATGCAACACACGCAGAAGTAGTCTTTGAGATGGTGCAATCGCATGACGGAACGAAGGGACTTACAATAAATCTTAACAATAAAGGCTGGATCAAAGTCCCTCCAATCCCAACACTGCCGAGATCACAACACGAATTTATGCTGCACACCTACCCTTCTGTAGAAATACCTCTAGAATATTTATATGATGATAGAATCAATAAATTCAAGTTAAAGGTGGATTCCACGCAGCGATTTAATTGGCCACAACATATATTTTATGGCATTATTTTCAGGATCTATTATGACTCAGGCAAAGTAAAGGAACATATCTCTGGTGAAATACAATTAAATACCCGGAGCAACAACTTAATCGAGTTCAACTATCATCCAGCGTCAAAAAGCCCCAAAATAAAGACAGTAGACTATATAGGATATTATCGAGACCTCAATTGGGAAGGTGATGGCAGATATGAGCAATGGCATGGACATTCTCATCTCGGTGAGTTGCGAAATCACATTGGCGGAAGTACAACATCTCCCTATACCGTACACTGGGATACAAAATGGCTGCCCGATCAGTGGAAACCCATCGAGGTTATGGCAAAAGTCACCTATGAAAATGGAATATCCAGTATCGCCGAAGAGACAGTCAAATTCAACCTTGACAGAAACTATTCTGTTGAACTATGCAAGCCGTACCACCAACCCCAAAACTGGGTAACCAGAGAAGACACTTTTCAATCAAAATTTGCCATCCATGGTGACTTGTCAAATGTCGCTTCCTATCAACTGGCATGGAGAAGTTGGAGCCCTTGCTATGGACGCGGTGTTTTTATTAATGGACAAAAAGTATGGAACAAAAGTGATCCGTGCTACGGTTATGCCGAACATCTTGTGGAAGTTGAAGACACAGAATATTTATTGCATGGAGAAAATATCATTACAACTGGAATGACTCCTTTAATTGACAATAAGATGGTACATGGGATGGAGGTGCAATATCCCGGGATCATGATAAAAATAAAATATGACCTCCCCATCACTAAAAGACTGCAAATCACAGAGGGACTTTATGAGGATCGACCTCATTTTATTGTGGGGACAAAGTCGGCAATATATTATTACGATAAAGCCGGTGGTGGTCTTTCAAGAATGCTGGACCGGAATGGGGTAGATTGGATCGATTTTAAGAGAGAACCCTGGGGCACCTATCCCGCATCTGCAGCATCGGCGTATCGCGGTATTCCCAATTTTATACACGGCTCTGATCAGGCAGGGGCAGGCCATCCCGGCCACGACCAATGCAATACGGAGAAAGTAGATTCAAACACATTACTCTCGACAAGCAATGATGGTATCTGGCAATGGCAATGGGATTTCTTTGATGAGTATGCCACCGTAAAAATGTTGAAAATCAGTGATAATCATCCCTATTGGTTTTTGTACGAGGGTGTCCCCGGAGGAAAATACGATCCGGTAAATCAGTATTATGGGACAGATAAAATGGACGAACCCTCCAGAAGACAATGGGACTATCAAAAAGGGAATAAGGATTTTTCGAACTATAGATGGGCATACTTCGGTCACACAGACTCAGATAGGGTGCTTTTTGTCAAACAAAAAGAAGATGATCTTCTGTCTGACACTTTTTCTTATCTGGGCAATTCGGAAAAAGCAATAAATTCTGATGATGGAATGATAGTCTTTGGCTTTGGCCGTGCCGATGGAGCTAAGCCGTTACTGCGCAAACCCCATACCTTTTATTTGGGTTTTATCGAACAAAAAGTAGATTCTCGAGAAGACCACTCTACAATAAACACTTTATTGGAAGCCATTAATTGATGCCCCTATGAACCTTTTGCTTAAGCGGGTTATGAACTTTTCTAGTGATAAATTGTTACACCGGGGCCGGAAAAACTTAAAACCAGAAAAATGGAAATCACAGATAGAATTAAGGAATATTTAAGTAAAGACGATTATAAAAGTAAATCTCCGGAAGGTTTTTGTCCCAACTGTTGGGGTCGACAAGAATATTCGGGAGAATTTTTTAAAGCGCTCAAAAGTCAAAATGTTGATACGGGCAAAATAGAAAAGGGATGGATAAATGATTATGCCGAAAAACACTTGCTGGGCATCCAATTAAAAGAAGAAAATGGCAATCAGGCTTGTCCGTTATGCAGGAAGGTCGTTTAGGGTTACCGAATCTTATGTATTAATTGATTTGGAGAGCTGTCTGGAGCTTTGAAATATGGAAAAATCAGATAGGAGAGATTTGCACCCCTTTGGCATCTGTAATCTCATGCGCATTTCTTTTAATCTTTTACGCATCGGCAAGAGTACCCTATTTCATTTGCAACTGAGATAGTATTTGTTCCATCAGAACTTGTATAAATCTCATCCTGAACTGTAGCTTGCAGGACATCCTGATAGTTTATTTCCACAATATATACACCACCCTGTGGAGCCTTGGTCGATGACCAAAACACTGCTTTTCTATCCGCACCCCCAAAATTAGCTGAGTCAGAATGTGACAGGGACTCAAGCCACTGATAATACTCTCCTGATGGAAAAGCATGAAACAAACTACTTTCTGGCAAGCCTTCAGCTGTGCTCCATGCGCCCGCAAAATCTGTCTTTAGATTACGACCGCCATACACCAGGCCTCCAGAATTTTCAATCAATGTATTCCACTCTTCCAAAGTAGGAATATGGTAATTTGGTGGGCAAAGACCTCTGATCTTCCTCTCTTCTCCTATTTCATTTAGCACTTCGTTCCCTACCAACTCTGACATTAAATACAACCTTCCATTTCTATCACATTCTAAACCAGGTTGATTGGCGTAACACCTTCCAGCATTATTATTGCGCAAACTCTGCGCCATCCAAAATTGATCACCGATTTGTGTGACACAATACGCCTCGTTGGTGTCATCCACAGCTTCATCGACACAATCGTAAATTAACTCGCAAGGATTATATAATGTCTCTTTCAAAATACAATGCGGATCTGACTCATTCTGGATCCAGACCGAATAACTTGCTACAGATGAATCCGGCAATTCGATTCTATAGGGTGAACCAAATTGAAAAGGTGAACTGTTATTCTTAATACCATCGATGTAGATGTTGTACCCGCTCGAAAAACAATTCGAACAGTGAACTGACAAATCTATAAATGCAGACCCTCCCTCACAACTTGGATTAAAATCGATCTCACTGAAAGGGTTACAATCGAGCTCTAAAGGTACATTATAACTGTATAAAGGAATATTATCAAAGGGGTACTCAACTTTTCCCGACACTGCATCAAACAAAGGAATATTTCCCAGTATTGAATTTTGTGTTTCATTTCCAAAAAAGAACATTTCCAAAAAAAGTTTATTCCCCACACCCAAAGTATAGGATGTATTTATCTCAGGAATCAGGTCTGAAAAATCCCCACCGAAGGTAATCGAGGAATTAACATAAGCCGTTGTGGATCCGCCCGCCTTGATCGATCCATCTGATGATGTGGAAACAAAAATCTTGGGCTCAATACCAATTTCTATCCCCACCTCTCCTATCGAACTGAAAGGTGTCGTACTGGCCGTTAACGCTCCAAGAGATAAGGTTGGATGTGTCACACTTAACGTGGTGCCGTCAAAAGCTGCAGCAAAAGTGAAATTTGTCGGTGAAAGCGAAAATTCGACTCCGGGTAATTCAATGTTTCCTTTGTATCCTCCCTTGATATATGCCTTAAGATCAAAAAATACTTGAAGTGGGACTGCACCAAATTTATATATAGGAACGGGTTCAGGCAGAATTTTAAATTCTTTCTTACCTGAAAATTTTCCCGATATGCTATAGCCCATGCTTCCTGTGAAGGATAAGGATTGCAAGTTTATGGTCATATTAAAATTTGTTAAATTCTCTGTCTCGCCACTTAAGATGACGAAACTATGTATCGTATCAAATCTGAAATCCAAGTCAAAATTTGGTTCAAAGTCTGCCTGTACTGATACCTTATAAGAACCAGTTTTAAATTCAATTGGATAATCGAAAAAATCGGTTGATCTGGCATACGATGTTTTATTTGCTTTGGAGTGCAGGTGGTATGACTTAAAAGCGTCACCCAATGTCGCTTCTGAGGTAATGAGGATACTTTTGTCACCTTCCCTTATTATTTGTCGAACCTTTCGAAAGTAACCCTCCCCCTCATTCGTATTGCTGTTGGAAAAAAGGACCGAGCCCGGTTCCAGACTATCCAATTGTGCATTTGAACTGGAGAACACAAGTTGGTTTGAGTCGATTTTTTCAAGTAGTATACTTGTCTCTTCTGTTGCCAAGAATGTACCTTCATTAAATTTTAAGAAGTTATTCCCTTCAGAGATTTCTTTGTCATTTTGTATGATTACTTCATCAATTGAGACCACCTCCTTTTGACAAGAGGCACAAATTATAGCTAAGCCCAAAAGAACCAGTATGTTTTCTGCTTTCATAACAAATTGACTAAGATTAACGTTTACCTACTTCAACACTATTACTATGCTGCATCAACGCTCCGCTTTTTAATTGCAGGCGATATCGAGTTCCCTCTCTAATGCCCTCATCCGCATATTTACCGATGCGTGCTTCTAGACGTTGCACCGTGATAAATGGACCCCCATTTATCGATTTTTGAACAATTATTTTAGCTGCATCAACACTTGTGTCCCATTTCAGCAACACTCGATCCCCATCTCCAACTATTTCTAATCTCGGTGAGGGTGGTCGCTTATTTCTTGTATTAATTTGTAAATTCTTCCTGGTTTGGGAGGAGAGATCTTTTTCGTCGAATGCTACTAGCTTATATTGGTATTTTTTTCCGGACTCAACAGTTGTATCAATGTAATTTATTGTCTCATCAAAAAAGCGATATATAAGTCCCCAATCAGACAGTAAAGACTTTCTGTATAATTCGTGCTTGACGACGTCGCGACTGCTACTCAAAGCCCAGGTCAAATCAACTCCACTATCATAGACCTTATATCTGGTAAATACGGGAGGAGACGGGGGTAATACATCTGGTCTCTCGAGTTTGATAGCATCAGAAAATTCTGAATAATTATATCTAAGGTCAATAGCGACGACCTTGTAATACACGTGGTCGGTCAAGGTGCGCACAGGCAACGTGTCCCTAAAAGAGGCCTCTGAGATCGGACCAGTCGTGATTTGGGTAAAGTTGCTATTTTTCGATCCTCCGTAGTAGACTTGATAGCCATAAATATCAGGTGCGTTGCTTTCTGCCCAGGTTAACGTCACTACGCCACTATCTGATACAACTCCCTCCAATCCTTCCGGAGCGTCAGGAGGGTCCAGATCCGGAACCATTGCAGAAGAAACCTGTGAGTGAGAAAGATTTCCAGCGGTATCAACCGCACTTATTATATAATAGTTAATCTTTCTCGGATCTGGGTCTTCATGGGTGTATTGATTTGCATTCTGCTCAGGGGTGTATTCCATAAGCGGTAAAAAAGGACCAGAGAAGTACAGGGAATGACCGACATAGAGTTTTGCAATGTCATTTTGATCCTTGGGAATTTCCCAGGAAATAAATACTGTTTTATTTTCCCGAACAGCTGCATCTACGTTAATCGGGGCTACCGGACCCGTGCGATCGCGACCCATCGCCTGAACTTCGTCTGAAGGCAGGCTCGTGGTAGCAAAATGTGTGAGTCCGATAATGCGATAATAATAGGGTTGATAATTTTCGACAGAGTCTACATAAGAAATGTAAAGACTCTCCTCTTGATCTTGGCTGGTCGCGTGAACGAATGGCGATGCATTGAGCTGGGTCCAATTTATTCGATTCGTCGACCGTTCGATATTATATGCCGTAAAATGACGGCTATGCGCTCTACGATTCCACTTTAGTTCAACGGATCTTTCCTTTTCCTCGACTGCATCAATGACCGGGACTACGGCGTCCATTTGTTTAGGTAGAACAACCGACGTATTCTGGGCGAGCACATTACCCTCTTCATCCAGCGCGGAAATTCGGTGATAATGGATGTAATCAGGTGCGACATCTGAATCAACAAACCGAAGCCCTGCTAGGTCTGCAGCCCTTGCATCCATGTCTGCAGAAAAGAGGGCAAATGTCCATCTATTGTAGAGATCGTCTGCCTTGGTAGCAGCTATCTCAAAGTTATCTCCCGGACTTGCTGTTGTGAGATCCCCAAAAAGACAGGCTGCCATTGCACTGATGTATTTGTTGTCTGGATCGTGCTCTATAGCTTGATCAAACGCAGTGGAGTCTGCGCAGACTATACGGTCTCCTAGCAGGCTGTATCCGCCTTCATCAAAGGGCTCTCCAGTCCTCCGCAGATATTTTTCCAATCTGTACCACCCCACTTTGGTATCGAGCCAAATCCCGGGATCAGAAGGTGCCCACCTGATAATTATTGAATCGCCAAAAAGACCCGATGATATTTTCACCTTGCTCTGCACATCTTGAGATATTTCTTCTTGAGCCGATACGGACTGGCAGGTCAAAAAAATAAAAACGAATAAACATTTGAATTTAATCATGATCTAATTGCTATTAAACGTGGTGATTAAAGAAGTGCCACTTTTGTCGGCCGTCTGTGCAAATTGTCGATTGCCATACCAATGTATTTTTACCGGGGGAGTCATCCCTGATGTTCTTCCGGATTGATATACTGATGTGGTCTCCCTTGGCGAACTACCGTTGAACGCTGAGGTAGTGAGATCATATAGATCCCAATAATTGTCCACCAAATAGTCATATTTTCTGATAAAAGATGGAAATTGAGTATTGAAATAATTTCCGTAAGAGCATGGTAATTGCGATGCCGTTAAGTTGATCATTTCTACTCCGGAAAGAATAGTCGAAGCCCAGTCAATTATTCTATCTGCATCCTCTCCCACCATCATATTCGTCGGATAATAAATTCTCAATCCATCGCGTAGACTTATACTTGTCTCACGACCACCGGATTGATCCAAACTCCCTACAAAAGATGTAAGACCTTGATTTGATCCCAACGAACTCAATATTTCTGCTCTGGTCAATGCGGTCTCTACTCCGTCGCTAATGTGCTCATTCAGATTTAGTGAAATTTGGTCATCAAACCAATCAATTTGCAATTGAGGCATGATGAGAGCACGGATATCGCTATAGCGTTTGGAAAGGCTACCCACTGTACATAGGACTGGATCAGATGCCATTCTCTCGGTATATTCCAATAATAGGGGTCTTACTGCTGGGATAGCCTTTTCGGTATGATATGCCGATTCAAAATTATCTGTAATAGTTATTCTTGGGGCTATATGACCCCCGTCACGATAATTTTTTCCATAAATATCAAATCGATCAAATCCTTCTTCATTTTCCACCTGGAGAGCCACTGCCCCCCATGTAGCTGTTTCCGCAATTAATTCGGCGTCAGCCATCTTTTCTTCAAGGGTATTATAGCGGCTAGTTTTAAAGAAGTAGGCATAAATCAATTCCTCACCGGCATATAATATATCTGCAGGATTTATTGGATCTTCAGAGCGGATTCGATATTCCGAAAACAAATCCTGTTCTGTGTTTTCGGTGCGAAAGGTACGTACACTTAAACTCGAATTATTATTCATGTTGGCCAACATCATATCAAGAGCAGTAGGGTCTTTTTTCCGAATTAGTTGGACTGCGTAAATTTGGTCATTGACCAGCGCTGGCATATTGTATCCGATGGATTGAATTCTACTACCCGATAGATCGAGAGCTACAACAGACGTATCAGAACCATCCAATGCTGTAAAGCGGATAAAATATTCGTAGTCATTACCTTCTTCATCTGTATCTGGGAAATACGGGTTTTTGTAATCCTGTATAAAATGTATCTCACCTTGAGAATAAAGATTTTCGCCCTGCAAAAAGTAGCGTTGATTCTGGAAAGGTCTACAATACAAAATCTGCTGCTTGTCCATTGGGTAAGGCATCCTTCCCGTGCGAAATCGAGACAGGGAATCCTCCTCATAAATTTGCCCATCCAGCATGTAGTCCTCTTCCCCTACAGGCCACAGCACTTCTTTCACTCTTACAGCAGCCTGCACTTCGTAATCTGTGCGTTGATCCAAAGGTTGGTCAAGACGAAACGTGGCCTTGGTCTTTCGATCGTTCCAAACTATTTCACCTGAACTGGCCTGAGATCCGACCACACCGAATGCATCTTCTACCAAATACGGACGATATCTTTTTGTCATGATCGTACCATCATCAGCGGTAACTGGAATCACGATTTCCTCATCCATAGGCAGGCCAAACTTCACAACGGGACTTACGTACGGAGGAATGCGTCTTCCTTCCGGATATATTTCCTCTATCAACTTTATGTTGGCAAAAGGACTGCCTGATCCCGTATAGCAGTGTTCGCCAAAGGAGATGGCAAATCGCACATCTCCTTCCACCAGACCTCCAAGTACGCTGTAATAGACCATCCCCCTCCCGTCAAACCAAATGGGAGCCGGTGCTCCTCCCTGCAATGCAATTGCAGCTGCCAGGTCGAGCAGTTTTATATCTTGATCTTTGCCAAACATTCTAAAACGCACTCCCAGATCACCACTCAATCCGGCATAGGCCTGTCCCGTGCCATACCAGCCATTAAGTCCTGGGCTCTCACCGGAGTTCAGACAAATCCGACCGGGGTCTTGAGTGATGTTGAGATCAAATCCCAGATCGGCTTCCAGGCTTGCATATAATATATCGATATCGATCTCGGCACTGGCATGAAGGGAAGTGCCAAAGGCAAGGCCATTTCCTGTACGATACCCTTGCGTTTCATGAGCAGGACGATCACCAGATGCACTTAGGTCTTCTCCTTCGAATGAACCCTCTTCCCCAACATTTGAACTGCCCAACATGTTCGAGATTGATTCTGGCAAAGGAGGTAATGACGTGGGTACACTATGACCAGCCATAAAGTAGGAGGTAGCTTCGATATCTAGGGCGTCTCCAAAATCTACCTCGAGCTTCCCAGGTTGTTCATAAGTGCCTACGCTGAGATTCCAAAATCCTGCATCATAAAGACTATCGGCATAATTCTGATAGTGAAAATTGGCATCTACAACTTTGTTTTGAGGATATGCCCCTCTGATTTTTCCAAAATTCACATACATTTCCAAGTTTCCATCAAGCGCACTTTGACCGGCTTCTGGTCGGCGGTATGTCAATTGGGAGGACGCATAGAACTTTGGATCACCTCGATCCATAAGCGGTGTAAGCACATAGCAATCTCCAGTGATAGTGACCTCTGATATACCATGACCTTGCTGCCAGGTTGCGGCTAGCCCGACATCCATATTTACCATCTCTTGATTTATTATGGCTAAAACAGCCGTCAAACCCAATCTCCTCGCACCAAACTGAGGTACAAGTGGTAGTACCATTGGACTTGGTGACCCGTGTTGAGCCTCTTCAGGACTTTTTTGGGGTTCACTTCTCAATTGTTCGGTCGAAAGTCCAATGTCCATTTGGGAGTCATTAGTTGATGTGCCGGCCATGGCCATGTTTACTCCAACCATCCCGCCTACTCCATGAATGGTCACCATGCCCGGAGGTACGACGATTCCGGTGCTTCCCAGAAACATTTTACCATTGACGTACCAGTAATTAAAATGGTCCGCGGAACCAAGTGGTGCTGTCTCATCCGCAATCCTTGTTCCGAATTCTCCTGCAAACATGACAGCTACATCAATCCCAGGAATCAAGACAGAAAGGTCTCCTCTCAATCCTTTATCACCCTCATTATCAGCATTTCTCTCATTATAAAACTCTAGGCTACCATCCATTTTTACGCCTGCGACATCGGCATTCAAGGTAATTCCATCCAGGGAAATAAAGGGGGCTATCATTCTTATCTTCTTCAAGCCACTTGCTTCGAGATTCAGGGCTGAATGGAGCCTCAGCGTTGTGCTTCCTCCAAATCCATCCCCCTCATTCATGATAGTAATACTAGGCGTGATGACCAGATCCACCTCCGGAAAAGCTGTGTAATCAAGGTCTATGTCTTCGATATTTATCTTAAAACCACTGAGATTCCCCTGGTCCTCATTATTGGGCAGGTCATCATCATTGCTTTCCTCCTCCTCACCCATTTGCGCGATTGTTTCATCACTGAGATCCGAATCTGTAGACTCCCCTTCTTCAATCCATCCAAACTCTACATGTGTAAATCCCTCTCGCGAGTGGTAACCCAATTCAAATATGGCTTCAGGCATTTTGAAGGTGGCCAATGCAGTTTCTCTGATGTGCTCCGGAATATTTTCGTCATTGACCGTTACCATACCTGCCAGGTATGCCGAGATATAACTTTGGGTGGAATCCATGGGATGATAATTAACCGAGAAATTGGAGTTCTGATACAGTTCTCCTTTTCCTGCCAGCATTTCAAATCCCACTGTATCTGTGGCTAGCACAGAGAAACTGTACTCGAGTGTGCTTTCGATATAATCCAGAGGTCCTTCTACTTGATCAATGATTCCGATATAATCTAAGGGCGCATCTAACATGGGTGCACCGAGATTTCCTGCCATGAATCCTTCCTGCAATTGATTTTGCACTATAGAAAGGCCCAAACTATCTACATCGAAAGCCCAGCCCATCAAATTTCCCTCATCTACTATATTTTGAGCTTCAACATTAAGCGTGATATCGGGATCCAGGATCACTCCGGTAAGAGCAATTCTCGCATCCGTATTTCCCAACATTCCAGGCACCGAAAGCGAGCAGTGTTGGAGATAAAAACCTTTCCAGGAGGGATCTATGACACCATCTGTGCCTGAGCCGTAATAGTAGCTTGAAGGCACCACCATCTGGACGGGATTTTCCAACTCGCTAAAATCCATGCTGGCACTATCTACCCTGATTGTCCATCCAGGCACCCCTGTAATCTGAAAGGGGTCCATTGTAATATCTGCCAGGAAATGCATCCCAGCTTCCTGCGGCAGCTGATCACTTTCCTGCAGAAGAGCGTATATGTTATTTTCGATATCTACCGTGCGATCCAGCGTCATGGAAAACCTCGCATGCACTTGTTCGTCGGGCATAATTGACTCACCATCTTCCTGGACTGGCACAATAGTAGTCCTGGGAAATTTAACATAACCACGCAAAGCCATACTCTTTATCCCATTGCAATCCATCTCGAAATAGGAAGCAGATTCGCGCACAGTACTCGCATCATCAGATGCATCTCCTGCAATGCCCACGGTAAGGCCATTTGGCAACTCGTGTTCCAGCGTAGCAGCTTGTTTTATTAAATACTCATTTGCAATTCCCCCCGGTGTTAGGCAAGCATCATTGATTCCTGCTGCAAACCACATATCGTCACCAAAGAAATTTAGGGGCATGATATGTATCAAATCGAATTGGGCATTCTCAGGTGTAAATTCAATGTTTGTAACAGCTAAAGTAAATTGCCTTCCCTGTATTTCCTGATTAAAGCCAAAAGGAACACCGATCTCCTCATCGCCTAACAAATCATCGACGATTCTTCCCGCCTGAATGTATGAATGGATCTCCTCAAGTTGCTGATCGGGAATGGCTATTTCTCCGAGTTGTAGCAGCATATGGATGTCAGACAATTCGTATAAATCTTCACTCTGGTCCATGGCTGTCACCATTCCATCAAAGGCCCTCCCAGATGAGTTGACTCGCAAATTGTCAAACTCGACCATTACTTCAAGGTCATTGAGCCACTGGACTTCAATGATGCCATCTCCACTCACCAATTCGCCCTGAATACTTATATTACTTAGCTCTGTAATGGTAAAATGGCCGATTGAAATGGCCTCAAGACCGTCAGCAGATCCAATCGGTACCCTTTCCACATTGATCGTATCGAAGTAGCAATTGGTAAGGCAATCGTATTGTGCCTGAGTTGGGCCCTCCTCCTCATTTACTTCCGTCACACTATCAGCCTCATTGTGGATCGAGGCGGAATCATTTCCAAACCAAAAAGTACGTACCGTACTGTAACCACTATTGGGTATATCCATATCGCCCATTGGGTCGACAACCTGCACTTGTACTCCATAATAATGGCCTACCTCCCAAGGCGAAGCACCATCATCATTGTAGATATAAGATGACATGTTTAAACCTTCCAGAGGCTCGGGATGATGGAAGGCAATACTTGGATCTGTCATTACCTCTTCGGGGTCCAATTCTTGATAATTCGTTAAATCTTTTAGGACTAGATTGTATTCAAAATCGCTTTCCATGATGTGTGGTGGAGCGTCAATGTCCCACGTAATCCACATGGAATAATTGGGATCCTGATGATCGATTATATCCTGATTGGGAAAAATAATATTGGGTGTTATTCCAAAACCTGCATCGAAGGAGAAGCTGCACCCAATCGAAAGAGGTGCATCCGTAGCAAGATCTCGTGCTTCTACACAGATGATATATTCTCCTTCTGGTAGTACGGCATTGACATCAAGGATGGAGGACCCCAATCCCTCCATTTCTACATCTAAAAGATCAAGTCCCTGGAAAATTTCTTCAATGCCGGGTCCTGCAAGTACGGTTATCTCCTCGGGTGCAAGGGCCAATGGGTTGCTCCTGTACTCGGGTTTTGTCGCGATGCGGACTCCGTTATTACCTGTCATTGCCATGGTAAAAACAACTTCCTGACTGCTGAAGGTGTGGTTCCACACATTGAGGGTATATCGCTCAAAGTTTTGAATGTAATCATTGATCAGGAGCGGATATGGTTGATCAATTTGAACAGTTACTTCTATTGGTCTTTGAGCAAAGACCGTAATCGAAAAAAGAATTCCTAATAGTATATTTATCGTACGTTTCATTTAGTTCTTATTAGAAGGTGTATCCATAATTAAGTCGGGATCTTATTTCCTGAAAAGATTTTCTTAAAATGGACGAACGATCAACATAGCTTATGGTAAATCCCAGTCGATGCGATGAAAGTATTTTTTTACTCATATTAATACGAGTAGTAAATATTTTCCCGTTACTCAATTTATTGTAGTCATTCCAATTGTATCTGGACGATAATGAAACTGAAAAATCTTCTGGAAATTTCTTATTGGCCCTCAATCCAAATCCATATCTCTCTTGCATTGCTTCTGATACATCATGCCGGCTATAGTTTGCAGATGGCGTAATATTGAGTCCCAGATTTTTTAAGTCGATTCCAAAATTGAGTGCAGTGTTGTAACTCATTACATCGGATGATAATCGCCGTATAGCACTTTGGTCTTCGATGGTTTGAAGATTGGCTGTAAGGCCAATGCGATACTTTATTTGCTCGTCGCCTATACGATAATTAAAAGAAATACCACTTTGCTGCGAAACATTTACGAATCTCAGAGTATCATTGAGCTCTAATAATCCGCTTTGATTTTCGCGTTGGTAATTTGCATACCTCAGGTTGAGACTCCACTCATTGGAAGGAGTTATACTGAGCATCAGCGATCCAATTGACCGTTTGGATTTTGTGGCTCTGATATTTTGTAAATCATTTCTCTCGATACCAAAACTTCCATTGAGCCTGATTTTTCTCTTGACGAAATTTGTGCCCGCATTTATTGTGATATTTTCCCTGTCACTATTATAGTAATTGGTGCCAAAAGACTGGAAAAAGGGTTCTATGCGCTGATACTTTACTCCAAATGAGAAACGACTCAGGCGTAAATTCAGGGAAGCATCACCTGCCAAACTAAGCGCTGACGATTTTCGAGGCTTGAAAAATGGTTCTGCTGCCTTTACGATGGTATGATCACTTGCTACCGTCTCAGCATTAATATCATCTGATAGTGCAGATGCAGCCCCGTTGAGATCAAAAGTGATTCTTTTTGCTATGGTAAATCTCGACTGAGTACCAAACACTAGATTTTCAATTGGCCGGATGGCCCGGTCATCAATAGCATGCAGATAATCATTGGGATCATCGACAGACCTAAATAAAATCAAATCAAAATAATTTCTAGGAGATCCGTAGCCTATTTTCAAGGCAAATGCCTTTCTCCTATAGTCTGGCACCAGGTTTGTCAAATAACTATCCCGATTGCGAATGGCGGCCAGATTTCTTAGGCGTCCCACCATAGCAGAGAATCGAAAATTACCGGGTGTGAGCTCGACGCCTGCCCCGAGAAAAGTTTTCCCGGAAAACGTATATTCTGAAAATCTCATATTTCTGTATCCGGCATGTACTTTTATCCATTTGTAATGGGGACTGGCACCAAATCGATTAAATGTGGGATAATTCAAGTTTGTTTCTCTTCCGTTAAAAGAAAAACTCAAAGGCAGACTAATTCCGTAAATGGATAAAGTGGGACTTCCGCTGATTCGCCAGGCAAATGGACTGCGTTGGGGATCAATGCCAGAGACACTATAAAATTGACTGGAGACTCTCAATCCACCGGATAAGGTGATGGGATTTTGATCAGCCAGGTTAGCCAAATTCTGTGCTGCAAGCACGCCAACCTGACTGACAATAAATACTACTACCGAAATATCCCGCAAAACGTTATTCATCTGGTTTATTCGTATGATTATTTTCAACCCATATTTTGCTCAGAAAAAAGCTCGAGTTTTTCAGTCGTTTTTTGAAGCAAAAGAAAACACGATTTTCTCAATCTCAGTCAAGCGCACTTTTGTTTCCCGATTTTCTTCTTTCAGTCTTTGATTTTCCTCATACAAATCTTTTACTGCATTTATCAACATGTAGGTAAAATCATTGGCATCAACTGTCAGGTATTTTGAATCCGGTGCAGACTTAACCATTTCAGGGGCAACTTGCTCCAGTGCTTGAGCAATGACTCCCACATAGATTTTACCATCATCGGCTTCTCTGATGCCGTTGTATTGAAAAGTAACCGGATCGATAGAGATAATTTCTTCCAGGCCTCTTTGGTAACTCTTGATGTTTTTCTTGAGGCGCTGATCAGATGTCACTGTCCATGTTGCGGTACCAGGTTTTGTTGCCATGTCGGAATTCAGGGTCAGTGACGCTCCATTTAGCAGAGACACTTTTGCATTATCTCTCACGAAAAGCTCACCAATGTTGCTAGTACCCTGGACCAACAAACCCTGACTAGGAGCTGTATTTTGGGTGCCCACTGAAACGCCTGCATTGTTATCGATTTTCAGGGCGGCGGTATTCGAATTGCCGGCCACGATAAGTAGAGGGTTTCTTTCTGGAGATTGAACAAATAACTGGTGGTTGCTGCTCACAAATTGGGACCCAATAGCAAGCTGATCATTTCTCAGTACAGAGTTGCTTGTAATAAAGGTGCCCCCGTTGCTGGCGGCGACGCTCGCCTGAAGTGAGCCGCTAGCATTATAAACACCTATACCTCCTTGAGATCCATCGATCTTGGCCCGGAGCGTACTGCTATTGTAAAAGTTGGCTATTTGTCCGTCCAACTCGGTTCGGCTGCTACCCTGGGCATTGCCAAAGGCTGCAACTTTACCAGCATCATAATAGATGTCTGCACCCTGCGTTTTCCAAGGGCTCCCTATTCCTGGTAGATTAGCAACATTAACCTTAGTACCTGCTGATCCCGACAGATATATTTCAGAGCCTTGGCTCTGGATTGTTTGAATTTCATTGCTGGGATCTGCATCAGCATCGTCATTTGAACCCGGCCTCCATTCGCTGCCATTGTAACCAAGTACCAAACCTGACTGAGCTCCTGTAAAATCGAATGATTGTCCCATTACTTTGTTAACAGAAAGATTACTGAAGGCGCCGGACACATCACCACCAGCAGCACTGGAAGTTGTGATATCATCGCTTGGATTTGTATCTCCAGTATTTACTATGATATCATTATTAAGTGAGATTCCTGTCCCGGCAGTGTAACTACCCGCCGGTCCAGCAGGACCAGTATCTCCCTGATCACCCTTATCTCCTTTCTGACCCTGGGGTCCAGTATCACCCTGATCGCCCTTGTCTCCCTTTAATCCTTGAAGACCTTGTGGTCCGGGATCTCCTTGATCGCCCTTGTCACCCTTCAATCCTTGAAGCCCTTGGGGTCCTGGATCACCTTCGTCTCCTTTCAGCCCCTGAGGACCCTGGTCACCCGGAACACCTTTCAATCCCTGAGGTCCTTGGGATCCTTGATCTCCCTGGTCTCCTTTTGGCCCTGCCAGACCTTGAAGTCCCTGATCACCCTTTTCACCTTGATCTCCCTTATCTCCTTTTGGTCCCTGTATTCCCTGAAGTCCTTGTGCACCTGTTGGTCCAATCGGGCCCTCTGGTCCCTGTATTTTGCCAACATTTATCCATACCCTTCCATCCCACACATATCCTCCCCCATTCTCTTGCACGATAGTCATGTCACCAACATTTCCAGTATACTGGGAGTTGAGGTCTGATTCCTTTGCTACGGACCCCACAATTGAGACACCAGTCCCATCTTTACCGGCTTGACCTTGTGGACCAACGGGTCCTTCGGGACCTTGTGGCCCTTGTGGCCCAGCTGGACCCTGATTACCAGGATCACCCTGTGGACCCCGGATCTGACCGACCAGCAACCACATCTTACCATCCCACACCGCACCTGAGCCATTATCCTGCACAATAACCATATCACCGATGTTGCCACCATAGACGGGATCCAAATCACTTTCTTTCCGAACAGAACCTACGATTGTCACACCTGCTCCAGCGTCACCTTTTGGTCCTTTTAACCCATCGAGACTTATCCACCCCTTGCCGTTCCAGGACCATAGTGCGCCATCTTCTTCGGTGATAAAAACATCGCCCAGACTGCCTTCATAATTTGGAGGAAGTAGCTCTTTTTCAGCTACAAATTCTTTTATTAAAGAAAAATCAGAGTTACCGGCTTTGACAGCATAAAGCGCCACGGGAACCGTCGATATAAGAGAGGTGCCGACGAGATTTCCATCCAAAAATACTTGCAGATCTGCCTTCCCTTTTGTCCAGTCCATTTTGAGCAGATCTTCGCCGGATTTTTCTCCGATTTTAAGACTCACGACTCCAAACTCACTTGTAGTAGTGCTATGCGATTCACTGAGAATGGTAACACCATCAATGGTAAGATTAAAAGAGAGATTCACGTTTTTAGATCGGAGTACTTCTCCGTCAGCATCCCTGATTACCCCCTGCCAGTTAAACCCGGTTTGAGCAAATCCCAACATGGGCAAAATAAGTATCGATATTAAAAACAGCTTTTTCATTAGTTTCTGGATTTTCATGATTATTATTATTCTTTTTCTATGTTTTATTAATGTTGAACTATTACCAACTGACTGAGTACTTGTATTGACTTATCATCAATAATGTTGAG
Source organism: Saprospiraceae bacterium (assembly GCA_965222645.1). GTDB lineage: Bacteria > Bacteroidota > Bacteroidia > Chitinophagales > Saprospiraceae > JABDMH01. Next base: position 1,610,795 of record OZ244968.1, read on the forward strand.
TTGATAAATGCCCGATGGTAGCGAGCTAGTGTCTATACTCAATGGAACACCTGAAACGATGTCTTTTTGAAAGGACGAAATGACTTCTCCACGCACATTATAAAGTCGTAGATGTGCATTGTACAATAAGAGATCTCTAATGAGAATAAAAAAGTGAGAATTGGCAGGATTGGGATACAGTAGATATTCAAAAGTTTGCTTTTGATATTCGCTTGTAGCAACTGTTGCATCTAGATCTCCCTGGTGAAAACCCTGTGTGATGATGTTGTCATCTGCATAAAGCGTTTGAATTGCAAACTCCCCTATCGTAAACTCAATGGTATTTCTGCCATTATTAAGAGTCTCCCCTCCTATTGCCAGTACTGATCTGGAGATGACATTCTGGGCGCTTGAGGTAAGATGTAGACATAAGAGCCCTGCTGTAAATAATGTTCTTACTTTCATTTTTTCTGGTGTTTAAAAATTGACCGGAGCTTACTGGGCTTTCGGATCAAATCATTAGGAGAAATTCAATCTCGTTTGAATGTTTGTTCAAAATTCAAACATGTAGAACGGCACCGTCTCACCCCAATGGGTGATTTTTAAAATAATTTGATATCTTTTATAGAGATTAACCCTGCCTCGAAAATGAACTATGCTTTGTTTAGACTAATGAATACACTCATTTTGTCCTCTCTGTATGTAGTTATTGCAGCTCAACATGATCTTCAGGGGCTGCAGCATGTGATTGATCAGGGAAGCGATACATCCCAAGTCATGGCTTACTGCGAGATGGCTAAAAAACATCAATCGGACTCCTCCGAATACGCACTTGAGCTCCTACAGCAAGCTATGGACCTTGCAAAGACCATAAATTTTGAAAGAGGTATCGGAAAAATAAACGAACGGACAGGCGTAGTGTATGATATTATGGGAAACCTCACGAAGGCCCACGCACTATTTGATAATGCGGAGAAGAATTATGAAAACGCGGAATCTCCTCAAATCGATTTTATGGGTCTTGCCATTAACAGAGGTGTCTCATATTATTACGCAGGAAATTTTGGCAAGGCACTTGAGCAGTATCTCTTAGCGGAGCAGATCGGTGAGCGAATTGGTGAAGGGAGTCTGAGGAGCTTGGCATTAAATAACATTGGTGTGGTCTATCGACATCGCAATGAGCACGAAAAAGCGATTGAAATCTATGAAAAATCCATTGGGCTCAAAAGGGAACTCGGTGATCGGGAAGGGGTAGCAAATTCTCTTCGGAATATTGGCCTGGCTCAATCCTCACTACACAATTACAAATTGAGCCTACCAAGATTTCAGCAAGCTCGTGATATTTATGAAGAACTGGGTCTTAAACAAGAGGTCACTTCACTGGATATTGACAGAGGTGTGGCATACTATCAACTTAATATTCGGGATAGTGCAATTCAGGTTCTTGAAAGAGCTCTCAACAACACGCAACTCAAGGCCCCAGCACACGACATTTGCCAATCCAAATATGCCCTGGGGAAATCATATCAAGAACTGGGACAACTTCCAAAGGCGAAATATTGGCTTGATCAGGCTGCACAGGATGCAGAATCAACAGACTTTATCAAGCTACAGGCAGAAATCTTTGAGGCACTAGCCATGGTCAATAAAAATCTTGGAAATGTCGCTGAGGCTTTTTCGGCATTAAAGAATTATACAAATCTGCAGGATTCTATTAGTACGAATGAAAGAATTAAACTTCAGGAGGAGCTTGCGGCCAAATTTCAGTCAGATCTCCAGGAAGAAAAGATTGTCACCCAACAATTGCAGCTGGAAAGGGCAGAAAGAAGCCGCATCACCTTGATTGCAGGCATCGTCTTTGTTGCTCTTGTTTTTCTACTGACGTACAGGTTGTATCGATTGAGACAAATCGCCAACAAAGAACTACAGGCCAAAAACGAAGTGGTGAACAGGTCACTTGTTGAGAAAGAAAACTTGCTAAAAGAAATACATCATCGCGTAAAAAACAATTTGCAAATCATCTCATCAATTTTAAGCTTGCAATCACGCCAACTCAACCATCCAGGTGCAATCAATGCCATACGAGAAGGACAACATCGCATAAGGTCTATGGCAATGATTCACCAGCAGCTCTATCAGGACGAAAATCTTGACGGAGTCGATGCAGCTACATATATTAAACAGCTGACAGAAACTCTAATTAAAAATTTTAAGGATAAAATTCAAAATATAGACCTCGAACTGGACCTGGCAGAACTAAAACTTGATCCTGATGCACTAATCCCCATCGGTCTTATTCTGAATGAACTAGTGAGCAATATTCTCAAGTACGCATTTACTGGCCGGAATGAAGGGAAGATTCACATTAGCTTCAAGCCTGAAGAGACATATCATGTACTTTCAGTATCTGATAATGGTGTCGGTCTGCCCATGGACAAGCATCACATTGAAAATGCAGATACACTCGGTTTTAAATTAGTCAGAGCATTCGTAGACAAGTTAAATGCGACATTGTCCATAGACAATGAGATTGGGACATCGATAAGAATTGAAATCCCAAACTTGAAGGAAAAATCAATATCCAATACTGAATATCACCCATATGGGTGAGATAATCATCTTAAAATCCAGATAATTTTGTCTAATTGATGTAATAATAGTTCGATGTCACACATTAGAGTCCTGATTGTAGAAGATGAGCCACTTATCGCTGAAGATATCAGAGAAATCCTGACGAATATCGATTTTGAAGTCTCTGGTGTTGCATACGATGCTGAAACCGCATTTCATTCTCTAAAAACTGACACGCCAGATCTCGCCTTGATTGATATCAGTTTGGGATTGGGTCCGGATGGAATAAGTGTTGCAAAAGAAATCAATGATAAATACGACCTACCGTTTGTCTTTCTGACATCTTACTCAGACCGACCCACGCTGGACCGAGTAAAAGAGACCAGACCTATGGGGTACATTGTTAAGCCTTTCTCTGAGGCAGATCTCTTCACAACCCTTGAAGTCGCACTGCATAATTTCAGCAAAGCACAGCTTAAAATAGAGCTAGATCTAGATCGAATCAATAATAAACTAATCGGAAAATTAACCGAAAAAGAATTCGAAATTTTGAAATCCATTTTTGATGGAAAAACCAATCGACAGATTGCTCAGGAGCATTTTATTTCGATAAATACGGCCAAAACACACATTAAAAATCTTTATGATAAACTAGATGTTCACACGCGAACAGAACTGCTTGCCAGTATAAGATCTATTTGCACCACCATATATCGATAAACCAGACTTATCTAATTATGCAGTATTGGAATTTGATCTTTTTCACATATACCTTGGTCCTCATTTATTTTCTGGTAAATAAACTTGTCGATGCGCGAAAAATAAAGGGGCAACAAAAATTAATAGATCAAATATCAGCTCAAAAAGACATTTTACTCAAAGAGATCCAACATCGTGTCAAAAACAATCTCCAGGTAATGGCATCACTACTAAATCTATTGTCAAGAAGCAGTGGGCCAAAAGATAGCCACAATATCATGGAGGAAAGCAGGCAGCGTATCCGATCCATGGCTGTCATACATCAAACCCTATATCGAGAAAATCATTTGATGGGTGTGGACTCAAGATACTACATCAATCAGCTATGTCAGACATTATTGCTCACAAAAAGGAATGGCAGGGATGTCGATCTCAGACTCAATATTAAACGCATTTGGCTAGAAGTCGAAGCAACCATTACCATTGGATATATAATAGATGAACTCTTGTCATTTGCACTTGTGCATCACGTAATGCCAGATCAAAAGAAAAAGATCTATGTAGAGCTGACAAATGAAAACAATATCATTAGTCTCAATGTATCTAACAATGGAAAAAGCGCTTTTTCAAGTAACAAAACACAACTGGATCAACTGAGCTATAAATTGCTCACCTCTTTTGTCAGAAAATTAAAGGGAGAACTCACATTATCTCTTGATGGTCAGTTCAAGGCTAATATATTATTTAAAACCAGAGATGTCTTAGGAAACTTTGGAGAAAACGCTCTGTCACAAAAAAATCCTATCGATACTATTACTCTTCGTGCAATTTAATTTCAGATTAATTAATCTTTGTAGCTTTTAGTGTGAAAAAAATGATATCGTTTACCAGTTTCTTGCAATCTTGCTGAAAACCAATGAAGCAATTAACCCAACAAGGGAAAATCCCGCCAATAACAAGAAAACATGCTGATGACCTGTTGCACCAGGAGAACGATCAATCAAATAGCCCATCAGCGGCCCCATAAATATATCAGGTGTAAATCCGACAACAGAAATAATTCCCACCGCTGTACCGGTAAGATGCAGTGGCACTTTAGCAACATTAAACAGCGCAAAGTAAATGCCTCTGATCCCATATATACCCAGGCTTGTTAGAGCAACTGTCAGTGCAATAATCCAAAATAAATCGCCAACTATAAATCCACTGGCTATAAACAAGGAGCCCAAAAGAGTGACAACAAAGCAAAGTGAGATTATTCTTATTCCATTATACTTGTCTGCCAAAAATCCCACTGCCAATGCAGCAACCGGGCGAATCCAGAAAGAAATGGTCCCAAATTTTGCTGCTTCCACATCATCATATCCAAAGGCATCATGAGCGTACAAAGAAAAATCATCTGTGCATTTATAACCCACATATGCGCAAAGCACAATAAACGCGTTGAGCCAAATAGCACGATTTTTTGACACTTGGATTATATCTCGTTTTCGAAACAATGGACCCTTCAAATCCCCAGATCCCTGATCAGATCGAATCACATACCATGTCACGAGAGCAGAAATAAAAATAAAAGCGATAAAGTATTTTACAACAGAAAGCAGTGCGAATTCCAGCTGTCTGCTAGATGCATTATCAACATCTAATGGAAGAATCATCTCAAAGACAAAAACAGAAAGACTCGCCAGCAGTGCGGCAAATAGTCCGCGTCCGGCGTCCAGGAAGCCAAATGCCCTGCCCTGTTGTTGTTCACCACCCCAAATTCTTGTTGTCTTGAGCATGGCTGCCCAAAAAAGCAAAATGGTACTTATGCCCCAAAAGGCATATAATAATTGCAACGTTGAAAGCGAGGGGACTTTCAACAGTAAAAGACCTCCGATACCTGTGACTATCAGTGCCAGGGTTAATAACATCCTTGCAGTAAAACGGTCAGCCAGTGGACCCCCTAATAAATAAGAAATGAGTGCGACTATACCGTATGCTGAAAAAGCCAAACCCAATTCAAAATTATTAATGCCAAAAACTTGCAAAAAAGTAGGCCGAAAAATTCGAGGCAAGACAAAAGGCAGTAAAAAAATAGTTTCGCCGGCAACTATTAAAGTTGCCATAGCAACTGCTCGAGTCACTCCACGACTACGTAATGAACCAACCAACATCGACACTTTATTATAATTTTAGCCGGTCGAAAGTGGTCACAATCTCGGAAGTCCCGTATTTAGGCATCGTTGGATAATTTAACGGAAATTACTAATTTTAGTTTCTTCCTTATTATAATATACCAAATAGCGATGAAGAATAGCCAAGATAGTGACAACTCATTTTCGAGAAGGGATTTCTTATCGGTGGCCTCTGTGGCATCACTGGGAGCCGTGTCTACACGCAAGTTTCTGGATAAAGACAGCCATGAAAAGACCCAATTTTTTGATTTTGAAAAGATTGCTCCCGAATGGCGAAATGTACAGGACACAATGGCTTATCGCATGTTGGGAAGGACCGGCATGATGATCTCAGAAGTGGTTTGCGGTGGAGACCCGGTGGTTCCGGACAACATCCGTCCAACCGAGATTGCTATTGATATGGGACTAAATTACCTCGATATGGCTCCGGCATATAATCGGGGCGATACCGAGAAAGCTTATGCAAAAATCGTTGACTCCTCTTCAAAAAGAGAAAAGGTCTTCATGACCACAAAGGTGAGTGGCTTTGGATCGGTTAGAAGCGCACTTTATCGCGAAATTTTCGATGGTTTACCCGGTGAAAAGCAGACTCAGATATTGGAACGCGCGAAAGCAATGCGAGCTGACAGGGGCGTGGATAAGCCGGGCTACTATTTTACTTACTGGCCTGGGCAGGAAAAATCGATGGATCCCACATACCTGGCCAATGCAATGGCACCGGACTATGCGCATAAAGTCGAGGGAAGTAAGGCATACCAGGAAAAAATTATGACGTCGATTGAAGGTAGCCTTGAGCGGACCGGTACAGACTATTTTGATATCCTTATGTGCCCTCATGGTGCAAATAGCCCGGAAGAGGTACAGATACCTGAAATCTGGGAAACATATTTCAAGCTAAAAAAACAGGGAAAAGTCAGATTTCTAGGTGTTTCTACCCACAACGATCCAGCCGGTGTCTTAAGGGCCTGTGCTGACACCAACCAATATGATGTGTGTATGTGTGCTTACAATGTAATCAATGGTGGTTATCTCGAGGACACCATTCGATACGCTCATCGTCAAAAAGGCATGGGCATCATCGGAATGAAAGTTGCCATGGCTGTAGCGACGCATCATAAAAAGTTGCAACCTACTCCGCAGTGGCGGATAGACAAGGTAAACCGGATCGTACCGGGCGACCTGAAAGCTCCGATGAAGGCTTATCTGTGGGCCCTGCAAAATCCAGATATTTCCGGCGTCATTTCAAACCTATGGGATCCTACTTTTGTATCGGAAAATCTCTCACTTGTCGGTAAAAAAGTAACATTAAATCCGGGGTAGCTGGTACGAGATTGCAGTTAACAAACCTCCGTTGATAATTAAATAGTAATGGTTCCATCATTTATCAATCAATCCAGATAGGGCTATCAGATCAAAAATAGCTCCTTCCGGAGGGCCACATGCATTGATTTAGCTACTGGACAATAAGCTTATATCCTTTTGTCCTCACTCCATTTTTCCTAATAAATTGACAATAATAGACTCCCGGTGTCCAGTCAGATACATCGAGTTTAAAATCCGGATGGATTATTTTATTCTTAACTCTCATGCCAAGAGAATTGAAAATATCTACTTGAGTATATTCCGAAGAAACAAATTCGTGAGACAGGTATATATTTTCTGCAGATGGATTAGGAAAAACAATTTGCTCAAAATTTAAATCTTCCAGATTGTTTGCTGAAGTAAGTGATCCCTGATCATAAATTAATACTTTAATATCATCGAGGTAGATGCCATCTTTCGTTCCGCTGTTGGTAGATACCATTGCAAATCGTATACTTATTTCTTCTTCCATAAATTCAGTGAGGTCGATGCTCTCAATAATCCAATCGAGCTGCCGTCCTGTGTAGATTGGCAGATCTTTATTGATATTGAGTCTTCCTCCGACCGAATATTTGCCACAGAGCGGAACAAAGTTTTCATCATCTGTGGACAACTCGACAAGCATATAATCAAATTGATTTTGAATATCCCACAGTGCTTTAAATGTCAATACGGTTGAATCACCACCCTGCAGTAGGAGTCTTTCTTTCGATGCCAAGTAATTTGTCGTATAGGGTATGGTATTTCCGTTAGGACTATCGGTCAAGGAAGTCGGAGGGCTCACAAAATACCTTTCTGACAACGCCCATTCCTCGTTTAGTTGCGGACTGATCCAATCCGAATAGTCACCTGCATTTTCCAGCACAAAGCGCGGCTCACGATAATATTTTACAATTGTATCGGTGCGGATAAAAACACCATTATCAAAAGTATATGAAAATTTTATACGTTCACCATCCTGAATGCCGGGAGCCAACTTAAACTCCACTTTGTCCTGCTGGGCTCCAAAAATGTCGAGAAAATAGAGTTTTGAACTACTCATAAAAGAAATATTATCTGTCACCGGAGAAAAGGACAGATTTAATGCGATTTCATCAAATCCCAATTTGGTAATCCGATATGGGAGTAATCCTTGTTTCGACGTAATAAAACTTTCAGAATTATCAATGAAAATACCTGTATTCAGAAGAAACTTGGCGACCTCAACATTTTGAGACAATGCTGTCTTGCATAAATACTCTACTTCCTCCTCAGCTGGCCAAAATCCGTGGGTCTCATCTCCCATTTCAGGAGTCATTGCAAATATTTTCTTTATTTCTTCACTACCGTACATCCAGTCATCGGCATCTCCATTGGTCGGGTACGCTACAGTCTCCATCCCAGTGCCATAAACGTATCTGTTTTCTCTCGTCAGTATCTGGGCCAGCTCACGAAATACTGCAACATCCTCTGTAGGATTTTCTGTGTACCCAAATGGATAAATCAGAAAATCACCCCAGCTGTGATAATTTAGAGCAAGCTTAAAATCATGAGACTTTACAAAGTGACGCACAGCCTGTGTTTCCACCTCTGAAAATGGTGAGGGGCCCCGATAGGTTTCTGATTCAGGTTTATTGGATGAACCCACATTATCGAATCCCCAGTGAAAACCATAATTGCGATTGATATCCACTCCTATCGTCCCATCTTCATTGACTTTTCTATTCTTTCGCCACAACCCTCCACCTTGAGGTTTTTGTGTTTGGTTATAGACATATCCGTCAGGATTTACACATGGCAGGAAATACAGCTCAGTGTGATCGATTAAGTATCTTATTTCTTCATCTACGGAATAGTTCTCCAGCAGATACCACATGTAATAAATGAGTTGAGTCAAACCGATCGGTTCCCGGGCATGGTGAAGGGCTGTATAGAGCATTTGGGGTTCTCCATCTTCCTCAAGTTCGGGATTATCAGAAATGCGAACCCATTCGATAGGTCTTTCTTCTGCCGTATAGAAATCACCAACATTCTTTCTCACGGTGATGATCTCAGGATAGAGGGATGCCATAAGATCCAACTCCTCGTGCATTTCCTCATAGGTGTAATGTCCCTTCATCGATCCGAGTTTGAAATGTGTGGGAGTGTCGTGCTCAAAAGACTGGAGATCCTCGACGCATTCCATTTGCGATCGCTTTGTCATGTATTTCGAGTGATGGTCAATGGTGTACGCTTCCTCTGCATCGTCATGAATTATTAGTACTTCATACCCGAATTTCCGGGCCAGAGCAACTTCATATCTCGAAAAGTCTCCGGTCACGGTACGACCGTCGGTGAGCACATGGTCTACTGCGATCCCCAGTTTTCCCAGTGCATTTGGGGTAGCATAGATTCGAGCATGACTGTACTGTTGAGCCCATAGATCACCGCAGACCAGTGCAAAAAAGGAAAAGATAAGTGTAAAAGTTCGATTCATCTTGTGTAATGTTGACCCCAATTCAACAGCCGGTAAATATAGTGGATTGGCTCAGCCAACGCAACCTCCGATCATTTCTAGTATTACCGCGTCTTTCAAGGGCGCATCAAATATATTAAATCTAATCATAATATGTTTTACTTATGGGTGTGCTGCCTTAGGACAAATGTTGCATTCTATAGTGTTTACTAACTATTTATATATTTTGTATATTGTCATGGATTACAGAGATCGTTACGCTCATTGGCTCAAAAGTGAGATCACCCGAACCGTTAATAGTGAACACATTTTTGCAACTAAGACTGATCCCGTAGTCGTTTTGATTTTCTATAATCAGTGTTTGTCTCTGATCGAAGTACCTTCATCGATTTGCTTTTCTGATTAGTAATAAAATTGACTTGGTTTTGCTTGAATGGTCTTGAGCCTCATGAAGAGCTTTGACAGGCTGCCATTGCCTTTCCTTGATGCAGACGTCTAGAGGTCGGTTAGATTGCTTTACTTCAAATTACATCAGATGAATTTGCAACCGTCCCATGAGATCCGAAAAGGACTTTTCCTTTGCCTTTTATCCGTTTTTTTTCTCGGCCTTTTTACGCCATTTGATCCACAGCAACCGGGACTCGAATCATTGCAGGCGATAAATCCTTATCTGAATAATAAATTTCCTACAAAGGATATCAGCTCAGTAACAGACCTTGAGATTGTAAGAGCCTTTCCTAATTTGATTTTTACCGATCCCATTTCGATGATCGAACTGCCCGATCGATCTGGTTTCTATATTGCAGGTAAACAAGGAAAAATATGGGAGATATCAAAGAATGAAAATACAAGTACGAAGCATTTGCGATTAGATTTTTCGAACAGAGTGGAAATCGATGGTGATGCAGGTCTGATGAATATCGTTCTTCATCCTGATTTTGATGTCTCTTCCAGCCCTAATCGGGGATACATTTATGCCCTCTATCGTTATCATCCACTGGGAGATCGTCCTAGTTGCCATGACGACGCCTATGTAAGGCTTTCTAGATTTACAAGACCTGATGGTAGTGATAATTTTGATCCGGCTTCTGAATTTGTACTAATACAACAATTTGACACACACTGCTGGCATAATGGAGGAGGGATGTTTTTTGGTCCGAATGATGGTTTTCTATATTTTACGATAGGTGATGCCGGTGGCTCATTTGACAATTTTGGGACAGCTCAGCAGATCGACGAGATGCTGCTGGGAGGGCTATTCAGAATAGATGTTGATAATGATCCGACTCGCTCTCATCCCATACGTAGACAACCTGTCGATCCCAGCCACAATCTTCCCGAAAATAGCTACACGCAGGGCTATGGTATCCCCAACGACAACCCATGGCTCGATCCTGCAGGATCCCTTTTAGAAGAATTTTATGCCCTGGGACTTCGATCGCCTCACAGGGCAAGTATCGATGAAGTCTCAGGTGATATTTGGGTCGGCGATGTAGGGCAGGGATCGCGAGAAGAAATCTCCAGAATCGTGAAAGGTGGTAACTACCAGTGGCCCTTTTTTGAGGGTTTTAAGTATCTGGAGGCTCCACCTTCTCCCTTGATTGGCACCAGTGAACCACCGGTGTATGACTATGAACGCGGTGATGGAAATGCCGTGATTGGAGGATTTGTATATCGAGGTAATAAGTTTTCTTCAGCTTTAGAAGGAAAATACATTTTTGGTGACCACGGCAGCCAGAACATTTGGATGCTGGATCCTTCCAGTGGTGCAGTACAATATTTAAAGACCCTAGACGATAATGATGGCAGCGGTGATAAGGACGGGATCTCTTCGTTTGCAACAGATCAAAATGGCAATGTTTATATCCTTAAGCTCTACGGAACAAACCTGAATGGAGGTAAAATCTATAAGCTGAAGCGCAGCTCTAATGCTCAGGAGCCTCCCAGCTTGCTTTCACAGACCAGTGCTTTCACCAATTTGTCAACTATGACCCCGGCCAGTGGTCTGATCCCGTACGGCGTGAACACCCCTCTATGGTCTGATCGGGCAGTCAAAACAAGATGGGTTGCGATCCCAAATAATGGCTCCCCTAATCAACCGGTGGCATTTTCGCCAACATCAGAGTGGCAATTTCCAGATGGTACGGTCTTCGTAAAGCACTTTGAGTTAGCCCTAGATCTTAGGAATCCAGGCGTCACCAGACCCGTGGAAACGAGATTTCTTATTAGGGAAGCAGACGGCGGCGTGTACGGTGTCACTTACAAGTGGAATGCGCAGGCCACAGATGCAGATCTCCTCCTCACTTCTGACACAAGCGTCTTTTCGATCATCAATGAAGATGGATCAGCAGGCACTCAAAAATGGGAATTTCCAAGCCGTGTAGATTGCAAAACTTGCCATAATACCAATGCAGGATTTGTCCTCGGTGTCAAAACCTGGCATCTCAATGGGGATTTCACGTACCCACAAACGGGCGTCACAGACAACCAACTACACACCTGGGAGCACCTTGGAATCTTTGGGAGTAGTATGAATCACAACGACATTCCCACATTCCTAAAGGCTGAACCTCTGCAAAATCAAAGTGCCAGTTTGGAAACAAGAGTCCGGTCATATCTGGATGCCAATTGCTCCTTTTGTCATCGACCCGGGGGTGTAGAAGGTGTTTTTGACGGAAGATTTACTACTCCCATTGCGAATCAAAACTTGATTAATACACTGGGTATCAGTAGAAATACTCCACCTGACCATGTGATCGTAAAACCCGGGGATCCAGCAAATTCTGAACTCTGGATTCGCGATAATAGCATCGGTGCGGAAAATAGCATGCCACCCCTGGCAAAGAATGTGAGAGATGATCTCTACATATCCGTCCTCACTGCTTGGATAAATGGCCTAGGTGGTTCCGGCTGTGAGAATGTCGGCGACCCCTGTGATGATGGTGATCCTTGTACAGCCGGAGAAACAATCCAGGCTGATTGCACTTGTGGTGGGGGCACCTTGGTCGATAATGATAATGACAGCATTTGCGACTCAGATCCATCTGATAATTGTCAGGGACCAAACACTGGAGATCCTTGTGATGATGGTGACCCAAACACACATGGAGACCAAATTGACCAAAATTGTGTTTGTACGGGAACTCCATCCACAAGTGATGAAATCTGTCGTACCATTTCTCGAGGAGAAGATGATGCCGAAGAACAGACCTCAGGCAATGTCGCCTTCGGCAGCACTGACATCGAGTTGATCCGGGAAAACAGTGACCAAATCGTGGGATTGCGATTTGAAAACATTGCTATTCCAAACGGTGCGACAATAGATCAGGCTTTCATTCAGTTTCAAACCGACGAACCCAACAATATCGACCCGTGCGATCTCATATTCTCCGGCCAATCCATTGACAATGCTCCATCTTTCACTACAGAGGTTGAAAACATCAGCTCAAGATCAAAAACAGTGGCCAATGTCACCTGGTCTCCGCCAAATTGGAACACAGTTCCTCAACGAGGTCCCGACCAAAAAACGCCAAATCTGGCTCTAATTATCCAGGAGATTGTTAATCGACCGGGATTTGTTTCCGGTAATGCTATCGCAATCATTGTCGAAGGCAACGGTAAGAGAGTAGCTGAGTCCTTCAATGGAGATCAGCAGGGTGCTCCGGAGCTTTGCATTAGTTATTCGACAGGTGGAGGTGGATGTAGCGGTGTAACAGTGGGGGATCCATGTGATGATGGAAATCCATGTACAATAAATACTACAATTCAACCGGATTGTTCCTGTGGAGGTGGTCAAACCCAAGATCAGGACGGAGATGGATTTTGTGGAGCGCAAGATTGTGATGACAATCCAGAAACAGGTGCCGGTTGTCATACTGACTGTCTGACTTTTTACCGGGATCAGGATGGCGACGGATATGGAGATCCTGCGATCACCGTGAATAGATGTACAGCTCCTGATGGCTACGTTGGAAACAGTGATGATTGCAACGATAGTGACATTGGAATAGGCCGGGTAGGTGATCCCTGTGATGATGGAGATATATGTACGACAGGGGAAACGATACAAAGTGATTGTTCATGTGGGGGCGGCACGAATCAAGATCTGGACGGTGATGGTGTATGTGGCGGACAGGATTGCGATGATGATCCAATCACCGGTGCAACATGTAGCGACAATTGTCAGACTTTCTTTCGAGATCAGGATCAAGATGGCCTGGGTGACCCTGCTGTCTCAACGCAGAGATGTATTGCACCTCAAGGATATGTTTCGAACAGCGAAGATTGCGACGACACAAATAGCAGTATCGGAAAAGTGGGAGATCCCTGTGACGATCAAGAAAATTGTACGACTGGAGAAGTACTTCAGGCGGATTGCTCTTGCGGAGGTGGCTCCATTGTAGATGAAGATAATGACGGAGTGTGCGATTTTGATCCCGAGGATGATTGTGAAGGACCCAACAGCGGATCACCTTGCGATGATAATGATCCGCTTACAATGGACGACAGGATCCAGGAAGATTGCAGTTGTCATGGGACACAAGTCGACCTCTGCGCAAATGGCAACCCGAAAGTTACCATCTCCAGTGAGAACTTCGACTCGGATTGGGGTATTTGGAATGATGGAGGCAAAAACTGCACACGTTCAACAAAGCATGCTAATAGTTCACCCTACTCAATACAGATTAGAAATAAAGGGAATAGTAGCTCAATGTATACAGATGTCCTTGACTTGTCAGTATACAATGCTGTCGAAATCTCCTTTGAATATCTACCATCATCCATGGAAGGAAGTGATGCATTCAGATTAGAAATCTCTAATAATGGAGGAAATTCTTATGTGTTGATCCGAGAATGGACCACTGCCGATTTCAGTAATAAGCAATGGCATCACGAATCACTCGTGATTGACGGCACTCTTTTATCTTCTGCAACCAGCTTGCGCTTTATCTGCAACGCCGGCAATAATGGGGATCAAGTACATATAGACGACGTGAGGATTGATGGTTGTGCCTCTACACTTTCTGGAAAAGCATTGCAAACATCCAGGTTTGGTATTGAGAATAGAACGCCTCATACCTCTAAACTGAAAGTCAGTGTTTTCCCAAATCCCTTTGAAAGCAGGTTTGTGATCAATATCAACAAGCCCGATCCGGCCTTGCAGCGCGCAGCTTTGCAAATTATGGACATTAGTGGTCGGGTCTTTTATGAGAAGCTTGATTGTCCTTTTAATCAAAATTTCCTGGTGGATCTCGAAGACCTCAATGTACCTGAAATCTTATTAATCAGGATACTCGTACCTGGAGACTCTATAATGGTGAGGGCTGTACGGCTTTCGCAATAGAATTGATTGAACGCAATAACCGAATATCATATGAGGTAATGATAGCCTATATTGTGGGCTGACTCAGAGGTATCTCTGATAGATCGCTTTTGATGGCTCATTTTCCCATCGAAAAACTTGGATGTTTAATGAAAAAGACCAACCTTTGATGCAATTGTTACCAAGTGACTCTTCAAATGTGAAGCACTCAAACCTAATTGTCTCTAATTTGGAAAAACTATTACTTGTTAGTAAATAACACTGACCCAAGGAATTCGCCCGTTTGTGAAACCCGTTAAAACACACTGCCTTAAATTAGGGATCGACGTATGTTTTTCGCAATAGGCAAATTATCGATGTGATGGTGCCTTTATAACTCTCACGTGGAGAGTGTTTACCATTTGCATTTCTTCCTATGTTAGTTTATTCTAGCTAACATTTCATTAGGGTTTCTCATGATTGGTGCAGGAGCACTTGTGTCGACATTTTCAACCCGTATTTAACCAAAAAAATACTTATAAACCAGACCTCAATATCGACCAGATCGATTGGACTGTAATGATCGTGATGACATCGTGATTATTTCGAAAGGGGTGGGTATGACTCAAATTACGTTTTGGCATAAGTGCTCTGCGACTTATGGAGGGCGAAGCCATGTCAAACTCAATAACTTCATCAAACTATGAACTCTTCCAAAACTAAACCAATAGCTAAAATTCGACTCTGTACCAACACCTTTTGTTTCCTGATAATTGCTGTCTATTTGCTTACTGTACAGTCCTGTGTCTCGTATGAAAACATCCTAAATTATCAACGGGATCTCCAGTTTGACACTACAGTGATCGAGAACCTTACTGAAATAAGAATTCAACCCAATGATGTGCTTGACATCAAAGTGTTTAGTTCTGATATGGAAACTGCAGCTCCGTTTAACCTCGGGCCCATTGACAACTACCGAAACAACGGTGGCAACATTGAGAGTATTCAATTGAGCGGATACCTGGTCGACGCCAAAGGAGAGATTGATTTTCCGGTGTTGGGAAAAGTTTCCCTGGGAGGGGTCTCGACAAGTGAAGCCAAACAGGTCATTTTGGAGCAACTCAACAGGTATCTGAAAGACCCCGTTGTAAATATCAGGTTATTGAATTTCAAAATTTCGGTAACCGGCGAAGTGGCCCGGCCTGGTATTTTCAATATTATTAACGAACGGATTACCCTGCCTGAAGCCATTGGAAGAGCCGGTGACTTCACCAACTATGCAGACAGGACAAATGTCTTGTTAATTCGAGAGATCGATGGTGTGCGCTCATTTCACAATATAGATATGCAGACCGCTGGCCTTTTTAAGTCGGAAACATACTTTCTCAAACAAAATGATCATCTATATATCCAGCCCCTAAAAGCAAAAACTGGTGCCATCGGGGATCAAACCAATGAAACCATTTCCTTCGTTGTATCTGGCGCTACACTTATCGCTGTAATTGTAGGCATATTGGCCAAATGATTCATTGCATAAAATCTAAAAAATAGAAACATGGATCTTCGAAGCCTTCTGGCAATGAATGATAATAACGTCAAAGACGAGATAAACTACAGGGAGCTATTGCACACGTACTTAATAAGCAAATGGTATTGGTACGTACTCGGGCTGGCCATGTGTCTGGGCTTGGCATATGTTTATGCAGGGACTATTCCTCCCGCTTACGCAATAAAAAGTAAAATTCTCTTGAAGGAAGATCGTGATAATTACGATCCGAATGATTGGCTAAAACACAATCTAAACCAGGCTAATACTTCTGAGAATGTCAACAATGAAATTCAAATTCTAAGTTCGTATTCCCTCATGTATTCGGTGGTCAAAGACCTCGATCTCGACATCAACTACTTTTGGAAAGATGACAGGAGAACACGCAGTGCGTTTATTGATTCGCCAGTTAGTATTGACACTTTCTCTCTGTCCAGGAGCAGCCTCTACGGACTGACCCTGATGATAAAGCCAGTGGGAGAATGTGATTTTGCATTGTACAAGGAGGATACGCTACTGGGAGAGTATTCCTATGATTCTCTTTTTGTCAATGAATATGGAACCTTCGAAGTAAATTTATCCGGACAGGAGTATTACGAATCCCATGGGGATCTTTGCGTGCAATTCCTGGATGCAGCTGCACTTGCCCAGGGCTACGTGAGTAGCTTGGATATTCAACTGATAGATCTCAACTCTTCAACACTTGAAATATATACCGAAGATGAGGTGCCCGACCGGGGTATTGCCGTCTTAAATACTCTGCTCGAAAATTATTCACTTGTCTCGACACGAGATAACGACGAGCTCACTCAGAATACCTTGAGTTTTCTTGATGAGAGATTGCTGGACGTAGCGGATGAATTGAAAAAAGCGGAGTACAATCTGGAATCCTATAAAAGAAGCAATAACATTGCCGGGGAAACTAATTCAGATCTGAGCCTTGTATTGGAAAAAGCCAGTCAACTGAGTGGTGAGGCACAAAACTACAAGTTGCAGCTGAGTATTCTCAAATCGGTCAAAAATGATTTGGATGCAGGTCAAGGATCTTACAATTTGATCCCTGCAAATGTTGCAGCAATAAATAGTCAGTTGTCGAGCCTTATTCAACCCTATAATACATTAGTATTAGAGAGAAGGCATATACTCGAATCAGCACAGGCTTCGCATCCCAGTGTCGTTGCTGCTACTCAAAAGCTCAACCAACTTAAGAGTTCTATAGTTTCGACGATAGATAACCTGGAGCGTGATTTCGAGCTTAAGCTTGAGATGGTCAACGAGCAATATGCAGGGACCTCAGGAAGGCTTCAGCGAGTACCGAGTAACGAGCGTCGCGTCCTTCAAATCCAACGAGATAAATCGATTGTGGAAGATCTCTATGTTTATATGCTGAAGAAGAGAGAAGAGACCGCGCTTTCGATGGTTTCCACCCCAAGCCGAATCGCCGTGATTGACCCTCCTTACAGCAGTGTGGAACCAGTGTCGCCAAATAAGAAGATCATATACTTTGGCGGGATTCTAGGGGGATTGGGAATACCATTCATGTTGATTCTTACCATGGGATTGTTTAACACAACATTGAAATCAGAGGAGGAGATCAAGCAACTCCTGCCCGGGCAAAAGATTATGGGAAGGATAAACCAGGCCAATGTGAAGGACAAGAAACAAATCGTGGTTTCGCGAAACAGCCGGACGTGGATTTCTGAGCGATTTAGATCTCTGCGCACGAACCTGCAACTCAATGCGGGTAATTCTATTCAGAGCATCATGGTCACTTCGAGTATTAGTGCAGAGGGAAAAACATTCATAGCACTTAATCTGGCTACCTCGTTTGCCCTTGCTCGTAAGAAGACAATTCTTCTTGACTTCGACATGAGAAATCCAAAATTAAGTAAGAATCTGGGAGACAACTCAGAGGATGGACTCAGCAACTACTTCTACGATTATCAACGAATCGAGGACATCATTAAGGAATCCAAGATACATTCCAATCTCCAATATATTCCGAGTGGCCCCATTCCTCCAAATCCAACTGAATTAATTTCCGACCTCAAATTGGATATTCTGTTTAATTATTTATATGAAAATTATGACATTATTATAATCGATACTCCCCCTTTAGGTATCGTCACTGATGCTATATTACTTAATAGCTATCTCACCCATACCCTTTACGTTGTGAGACCAGGATATACCAGGAAAGATGTCCTGGAGAGTTGTTGTGAGATTTTTGAAGAGAAAAAACTTGTAAACCCATCAATAATAATTAATGGTGTGAGCAAAGCGCAAAGCTACAGTAGGCACTATTATAAGTATTATAGCAATCAATCAAATTAATCAACCTTCAAATGCCTTAACATTATCGACTAAACTTGCAAAACACTTAAGACTACCATGATCACCCAGCTCGAAACACGAAACGACCCAAGAAAAAAGAAAAAGTCCAAGAGGCAATACCAGCTCAAGGAAGGTAAGAAATCTTATTTCGAACAGAATTATTTCTTGCGAATTTTCCTCGATTGGTTTTTATTAAATATTGTCTGCATAGGATTTTTCGTCACGCGATTTGGCACCGAAAATCTCACCGGTTATTCGCTGAATCAGTTCTTAATTCTCTTCACCATTCTCAACCTTGGATGGTTTGTAGCCATCCTGTTGTTTAATGGTTACTGGAATCATCAGAACGAAAGCACAGGTGCGAAAATGATTGCCCTCCTTTACAAGGTTTCGCTTTGCTTCGGTCTTTTATCGATGATTTACTATTATTCTTTTTACCCAATATTCGAGGTCCATTTCCTCATACCGAGTCTCTTGACATTTTCTGCACTGGGCATTGTAATTAGGGCCATTGTCTGGCCGACAATTTCGGAAAAGCAGGTATCTCCATTGCAATATGCCGTAATAGGTGGGGGCCAGGATCATGTAAATCGCCTTGGTACTGTCGTCGAGAGTGCCTACGGTGATCGTCAAGAGTGTATTGGACGCTTTGGCAACGGAGAAGTCACAACTTTAAATAGCCTGGGTACATACGATCAAATAAATGATTTTCTCCATCGTCAGCCTATCGATAAATTGTATTATCTCGACAGTACACTAAGTCAGAATGAGGTTAGTGAAATCGTCGATAGTTGCCGGAAACATCTGATTGAGTTTCAAATCGTTCCCAAAGAAATTAGTCTTTTCAAGGAGGGCAGCGAAGTGGAATACCTCGGAGAGCTTCCCATCATTTCTCGAAAGAAGGAGGCCCTTCACAACACACCAAACAAGATCAAAAAGAGAATCTTTGATGTCATCTTTTCTTTTGCCGTGATCATTCTGGTCTTTCCCTGGCTGTTTCCGATCGTGGCTATCTTAATCAAGTTGGAATCTCCGGGTCCTGTATTTTTCAGGCAAAAACGAACCGGTTATTGGAACAAGCCGTTTGAAATGTTGAAGTTCCGAACCATGGTTTCCAATGCGGAAGCGGATACTCAGCAAGCTTTGTTTAATGACCGGCGTGTCACCAAAATCGGTCGTTTTCTTCGGATGATGAGTTTAGATGAAATGCCTCAATTTCTAAATGTATTGAAAGGGGACATGTCTGTAGTGGGCCCAAGACCACATATGCTGAAACATACAGAGGACTATCGGCGAATAATAGACGGCTATATGCTGAGACACGAAGTGAAGCCAGGGATTACAGGTTGGGCACAGGTGAATGGGTGGAGAGGTCCTACGAAATCAAACTATCGGATGTTGAAAAGGGTTGAGCATGATGTTTACTATATAGAAAACTGGAGTTTTTGGTTTGACATGCAATGTATCTTTCTCACGGTATTCAATGTATTTAGAGGTGAAAGAAATGCAATCTGACAGTCTGTCTCTGGTACGCTAGCTTTCCTCCCTAAAAGGCAACACTCACTCAAAACTCGTTCTAATGCTTTTTAACTCCGTTGAATTCACTTTCTTCCTACCTGTTGTTTTTATTCTTTACTGGTTTGCTGTATACCGTTCTATCAGGTTGCAGAATCTTCTGCTTCTGGTGGCCAGTTACTTCTTTTACGCATGGTGGGATTGGCGATTCTTATCGCTAATTTTTATCAGCTCCCTTCTCGACTTCCTTGTCGGCCTGTGGTTAGATAAAGCTGAGGATAAATGGAAAAGAAAATTGCTCCTGTGTGCCAGCATAGGGGTCAATATTGGCTTCCTCGGCTTTTTTAAATACTACAATTTCTTCCTTGAGAATTTCGTGAGTGCATTTACATTGTTCGGAAGTCCTATCAAGGCCTCTACGCTACACATTGTTTTACCAGTTGGAATTAGTTTTTACACTTTTCAAACCTTAAGTTATACGATAGATATCTACAGGAAAAAAGCAAAACCGACAAACAACCTAGTTGCCTTCTTCAGCTATGTCAGTTTTTTTCCGCAATTGGTTGCGGGTCCTATCGAGCGTTCCACCAATCTCCTGCCACAATTCTTAAGAAAGAGGTCTTTTGAGCAAGGGAGGGCAGTTGATGGCCTACGGCAAATGCTGTGGGGATTATTTAAAAAAATCGTAATAGCCGATAATTGTGCCATTTTTGCCGATGAGATTTTTGCCAACTCAGACAGCTTGTCCGGCAGTACATTATGGCTAGGAGTCTTTTTCTTTGCGATGCAAATCTATGGGGACTTCTCCGGATATTCTGATATAGCCATCGGAACAGCCAGGTTATTTGGTTTTGATCTCAAGAGAAATTTTGCCTTTCCGTATTTCTCCAGGGATATCGCAGAATTTTGGAGGAGATGGCACATTTCATTGTCCACCTGGTTTAGGGACTATGTGTATATCCCACTGGGAGGGAGCAGGGGATCCAGATGGAACAACGTCCGGAATGTTTTCATAATATTCTTAGTCAGCGGCTTTTGGCACGGAGCAAACTGGACCTTTCTTATGTGGGGATTTGTCAATGCACTACTTTTTCTGCCGTTGATTCTATCGCAATCTAATAGAAAGAATCTCGATACAGTGGCTCAATCGAGATTATTGCCATCAATAAAAGAAGTACTCCAGATCGGCTTGACATTCACACTCACTACACTGGCATGGATCTTTTTCAGAGCAGAATCACTGGATCATGCATTCAATTACCTCGGAGGTATTCTTGATCCTTCACTGTTTTCGCTGCCAGAAATCTTTCCTGAAAAAACACTCCTCTTTGTTACACTATTTCTACTTGTGGAATGGATTCAACGCGAAAAAGAGCACGCCCTACAATTGGAAAACCTAAAAATAGCCCGAGTCTCTAGATGGAGCATTTATTATGTGATTTTGTTCTCGATCTACTTTTTTGGTGGGGCCCAACAACAATTCATATACTTCCAATTCTAAATACTCCAGATGAAAAATTTTATTCTTAATACCATCCTTTTTCTATCGATTCCCTGTGCGATTGGACTGTTTTTTTTCGTCGCTTATCGCGCATACCTACCTGCTCCGAAAATTTCGAATAGTTACTCCTTGAATGAAAAAGTCAAGTTCTTACCTCAAGGACAGAACAAGGATATCCTGGCGATTGGATCATCGATGAGCCTAAACAATATTAGCTCAGAGGAATTGTCTAAAAATTTCCAGACTGAACACTACATAAATACAGGTGCATGGGGACTTACTATACAGAACATGGAGGAACTTGTAGAAATTTTCAATGAGTTATACAATCCCAAAATTGTCGTTTGTGCTTCAAACATTATGGACTTTGCCGAAGCAGAAATTGTTTATGATATCAATGAACTTAGAAAACACTTGGGAAGGCAAAGAAAGGCTTCCATTATTAACCTTTTGTTTGACAGATATTACTACCAACATGCACTGGAAAATTATACAAACTTTAATCGCACTGATATAGTATCCTCTTTGCAATTTGATCCATACGGAGGGGTGCCGCTCAAGGATCAAGATTTTCAAGTGTCAGAATCTCGTTGGAATTCATCACTACCCTTTGAAGAGGTGAGTCCCGAAAGCTATATCCATCTAGAGAATATCTCAAAAAATCTGAGACATAGAGATCAGACCTTCATCTTTGTGCAGACTCCAGTCAGGAAAATTATGCATACAGATGACTATAAAGCAAACATGTGCAAGCATACGGAAAGAATAGCATTGATCTTAAAAAAGTATGATCATGTATTTCTTGACTTGTCAAACATGGAATTACCAGATGAATATTTTGCCGATCTGGCACACCTGAAAAATAAAGGCTCAAAAAAAATGACAAAATTAATATACACTGCATTTCATAACGACCAACAGTTACTTCAGAATTTCTCTATAAGAACCAAATTGACGAGCAAAAACTAGTTTTTAGTGACAACCTGGAGAAAATAATTACTTGAAATAATTATCATGGCAAGAATTGCACAAATATTCTCTCATGTCGACTTAGAAAAGTCGCAAAAATATGTGAGCAGTGGTGGTAGACTATTTCCCAAACATCATTTTTGGGGATTTGACCACATTAGTAACTCAGGACACGACGCTCATTTTGTAAAATTTGACAAAAAGGATTACCTAACGAGGCTTGGAGCCAGATTCCAAGTAGGCAACCTTCGTCAGCAGCTCAACTGCCTGAAAGAATCTAAGGACTTTGATCTTATCTATGATCCCTTTTTGAAATTTTCCTTTGTGCTGGCGCTGCTGAAGGTCTTGAAATTATATAATAAACCGATCTTGGCCATTGCGCATCAGTCATATAGACCCTTCAAAAAGAATCCATTGAAAAGACTGAAGCAAAAGATGGTGAAGTACATTTACTATCACGGAATCGATTACCTCCTATTTAGTAATGAAAATCTCTACAAAGAGAACCCGGAACATAAACACATGGAGAATGTGAGTTACATTAGTTCATGGGGCCCTGAAGTTGATTTCTTTGCATCATTTGCCGAAAATCAAAAAGAATTGCCACAACAAAAGTACGTATATGCTACCGGAGGATCTGGCAGAGACTTTAGAATATTGGTAAATGCCATTGAAGAATTGGATTTTCCGTTAAAAATCACAACTCGTAAGCCAGCTGCCCCCTGGATGACTTCTCTGGGTGGAAAAATTGAGATCAACAGTACTATCACACCCGGGCTGGAGTCTACAGGAATCATACGTAAGGATTATTACGATGCCCTGTGTGTTGCCATACCCCTGACCAGACATAAGCAACCTCACATTCATAACAATGGAAGTACTGTCCTATTTGAAGCACTTGCCATGGGAAAACCCGTTGTAATGACCCAAAATGAGGCATTTCCTTTTGATATGGAAAAAGAAAAAGTAGGCTTTGCCATTGACTACAATGATGTTAATGGTTGGATAGAAGCCTTAAGATACTTTATTGAGAATCCGGGTATTGCGCAAGAAATGGGAGCTAGGGGGAAATACCTTTGTGAGAAAAAATATAATTATTCTAACTTCGGACAAGAACTACGGCAACATTTTAATTATGCAACGAACTCAGTGCCAAAACGATTTAAGAGTAAAATGGTCCCGGTTCATCACCTAAATTGATCGTTTAGCACAAGAAGAAATTCATTTGAGACTTGTATCTAGTAGACGAACCCACTGAATCTTATGACAAATTTTCAATTATTTTTGCACCTCCCGAAAGCTTTCGGGATCGTTGCAAAACCCTGCCGGTAGGCAGGCTCCCCAGAGCTCCGGCTCTGTCTACGTTTCGCGTCTCATCTGGCAACAAAAATATACTTGAAACTTTGTGACAACATTAAATGGGTTCATCTACTAGCACATCATGTACAAAATGTCTAATACTATTGACAGTTTCTTATCTGGTAGCTCATCAGTCCCTTCGCCATCCGGCTTCGGCCAACAAAGCATCATCGAAAGCCCCTGCCTGTGATACCGCAGGTAAGCAGGCTTACGTAGCTGTAGCTAGGCGCGGTTTCGATTTTTAGATCTGGCACAAAATTAGCCCAATTTATTCTACCCATTCATCTGTTATATTCAACTAAACCTAGATCTGAAACTCTGGTTGCACTAATCTTTTCTGACAGTTCCCTTTTCAAAAACCCCAACAATAATCAGATCGTCATGAAGTCTGCAAATTTGCCAGACAACAATGCACTTACAAAAGAATTAACTTGAAAATTCTAGAAAAGACCATTCCATTTAGAATCCTGAACCGTGGTTCTTCGCGAACAGTGAAAACCACAAAAAATATTGTCGCCTCCTTTGTGATAAGGGGTGGAAATATTTTTATTAGTCTTATGTTGGTACCTCTCACGATCAATTACATAAGCGCAGAAACTTATGGAATTTGGTTGACACTAACTTCGATAGTCACCTGGTTTAGTTTCTTCGATATTGGTTTTGGCCACGGGCTCAGAAATAAATTGGCTGAAGCTATTGCCAATGGAGAAAAAGAAAAGGGTCGTATATATGTAAGTACGACGTACGCTGTTTTATCTATCATAATAGGTATTGCATTAGGGCTCTTTTTCGTGATAAATCCGTATCTCAATTGGTCAAAAATACTGAACGCACCTGCAACCATCGGCCATGAACTCTCGCTCCTAGCCCTCATTGTTTTTTCATTTTTCTGCTTGCAGTTTGTATTCAAGTTGCTCAATATTGTAATGACTGCAAATCAAGAACCAGCCAGAGCTTCACTACATAATTTCCTAGGTAATGTATTGTCTTTAGTTCTCATTTATGCCCTTACCAAATTCACCTCTTCAAACCTCATTTTCCTTGGATTGGCACTTAGTGCAGCACCTGTAATTATTCTACTTATCGCGGGCTTTATCCTTTACCACAAACGATACAGAGAATACGCACCTTCGTTAAACCACATCGACTTTAGTTATGCCAAGGAGCTAATGGGTCTCGGAGGTAAGTTTTTCATTATCAACATTTCAGTATTGGTCATGCTCAATACAGACCATATTATCATTCTGCAATTACTTGGTTCAACGGAAGTCACTGTCTTCAACGTTACTCACAGAATATTTGCTGTAGTGACTATGGTGTATGGAATAATTGCAACTCCACTTTGGAGTGCCTATACCGATGCCTACACAAAAAGTGATTTTGAATGGATAAAGAAGACTGTGAAAGTATGCTTAAAAATATGGTATGGGTTGATTGGCGTCACTGTGTTGATATTGCTTGCATCTCCTATGATCTTCGATATTTGGTTAGGAGATACTGTTGACGTACCATTTGTATTGTCCATCGCGATGAGTACATATGTGATCAGCTATGTTTACCAAACGATCTATTCCTTCTTGTTAAATGGTGTAGGTAAAATCAAGTTGCAATTATATATTTCAGTATTTGCTGCCATTATACACATCCCTCTTGCATTATTTCTATGTGACAAATTCGGTCTTGTAGGACTCACACTGTTAAGTACATACAATTTCTTATTGACCGGGATCATTTTTTCTATCCAGTCGAATAAAATATTAAATCGCACAGCTAGTCATATCTGGAATAAGTAGCATAAAAACGCCTCCCAAAGGGAATATCATTGGGAAAAGTGACCTCTTCTGGTTGGGGTTTATTCTCTATACAGCAGGCTTTACAATAAGTCAGTCGTGGAGTGTAAACTTTGCCGTGTGCCAAGGTGTGCAAGTGGTCGGTGTAATTTTGATTCTATTTTCTGCATTGAGTCTCATTGAGAAAAAAGTGGGAAGCAAATATCTCAGTGTCTTGGTCGTATTGTATGCTCTATGGTCATTGGGTATAATTACCAGGGGTTTAAGTTTCAATTACAATACGCTAAAACTATTGCTCTTTGATGCAGGTGGAAGCGGTGTTTTCCTTTACCTCTCTCCAATTGTCATACTATTTCCCAAATCACTCAAATTCTACGGTCGACTTTTCAAAGTTATTGTGATTTCTTGCCTAATTTTCATAGCCTCAAATATCATATTCAGGGATATTGTTTTTACTGAATACATTCTTGATGTTAATAAGAAATACGCATTTGAGCACTTTGCAAAATTTCTAAGTATACCGGCGGGATTTATTCTCATTACATTCCCATACCATAAAAAAAAGACTAAGATACTGATGCTAGTTGTGGCTTTGGCCACCATTGCAATAGCCATTTTGAGAGCGAGACGAGCAATTATTTTCATCACATTAATGTCATTAGTATTCGCCTATTTTCTCTATTTGTATTACAGCAAAAGCAGTGTTTTTGTAATTCTCTTCTCTATACTAGTGGTAGTCTCAGCCGTGATCTTCAGAGTAGATAAAGTAGTGACGAACTCTTCATTCTTTTCGCATTTGTCTCAGCGTGCACTATCAGATACCAGAACGGGAGTGGAGGTGTGTCTTCAGGAAGATCTTACAACTTGGGAATGGATCATAGGCAAGGGACTCGATGGCGAGTACTACTGTCCTGGAATCGATGTGAGAAACACCAATGGATATCGAAAGATCGTTGAAACCGAGTACCTCAATATGATCCTCAAGGGGGGTATTATCAATCTATTGTTGATCTTACTGATTACTATACCCGCTGTCATAAAAGGGCTCTTTTACTCAAGAAATATCTTGGCAAAGGGATCGGCACTATGGATTCTACTCTGGCTGATCAGCCTGTATCCGGCAAATGTTCAGGCATTTTCACTCAATTACTTATTGGTTTGGATCTCGGTAGGCATATGCTATACTAAAAGTATCCGGGATCTGCCAGATATGATATTGATACCGATCTTAAGGACAGGAAATTGATATCTGATAATTTCAATACTACACCTAAGGTCCTGATCATAGGTCAGCCCTTTAATGACAATACAGGTGGGGGGATCACCTTAACCCACCTGTTTCATAGATGGTCAAGCGAATCACTGGCAGTAGCCTGCTCAGGCTACCTCATTGATAGTCATACGGATTTTGAAATCTGCAATAAGTACTATCAATTGGGCGAAAAAGAAAATCAAACGTTTTTTCCCTTTTCAGTGATGAAAAGAAAATATCACTCCGGACCAATTGTTCCGCTTGAGGGAAAAAATGATTCCAGGCACATCGTCGAGCATATCCCGAAGCAAAATTTAAGGCTTAAGCTGATAAATGAATTGTTCGTCCCCTTGCTGGAAAATACGGGGCTAGGTCATGTCATTTTTAAGACCACTCTTTCTAATGAGTTTAGATCTTGGATAAATACCTTTGATCCCGACATCATCTACGCACAGACTTCTTCACTAGATGGACTAAAATTCTGTTTGGCTGTAAAAGAATATGTACAAAAGCCCATGATTTTTCATGTCATGGATGATTGGCCCCTACTACTTACAAATCGGGGATGGTTCCAATCCTACTGGTCAAGAAAAGTAGATTTTGCCTTTCGAAAACTAATAGCAAACAGTGACCTTCTACTCAGCATAAGCGAATCGATGTCGCAAGAATATCTTTTGAGATACGGTGAAGAATTTATCCCATTTCACAATCCTATTGATTTATTATTCTGGAAAAAACAACAACGTCAAAATTATTCGCTCAGTAAAAATCCGGTAATATTATATGCAGGGCGCACAGGATTAGGGATCGATAAGTCACTCATCACAACTGCTCATGCAATTGAAAAAGTAAATAGTGAACTTGGGGAAGGCATCCAATTTGTAATTCAGACGAGTGCCACACCCACCTGGATCGATACATTTGACTGTGTTCATCATAGTCCGTTTGTCCCCTACGTTGATTTGCCCCGGGTGTTCGCCACTGCTGACATCCTTCTGCTCCCTTACGATTTTTCTGATGACGCAATAAATTTCATACGGTATTCCATGCCCACCAAAGCCTCCGAATTTATGGCGAGTGGCACACCAATTCTCGTATTTGCACCTGCAGAAACAGCCCTTGTGGAGTATGCTAAAAAATATGGTTGGGCTCAGGTGGTTACCAGCAACACAGAAGGTGATTTGGCAAAGATCGTCAAGCACCTCATTGAGGACAAGACACTACGGGAGAAAATTGCTAATCGGGCAAAAGCCATTGCAGAAGAAAGACATGATCTCGCTAAGGTCTCCTCGGAATTTCAACAACTTCTAATGCGGGTCAGTTCAGATCAAAAAATCGAAGCGGAAGTATGAGTAGAATCTCATCTACTGGGCACCGAATATATTTTTATCCCAAGACTGATTACAAGGCTGCAATGTCCCCCAATCCGTATGCTGAGGATTTTGAAAAAGCGATCAGCACAAGAAATAGAATCGTAAACAAAAAATTAAACCAAAGGGGGATATTGGATCTCTTTCTCCATTTTCCAAAAGCTGACATTTATATTCTTAACTGGATAGAGAACCTCACCCATAGGAGATTTGGGTTTATACAAGCGATCTTGCTTTTCTGTTTCATGCCACTTGCTAGATTTTTTGGTAAAAAAGTGGTTTGGGTAATGCACAACAAATATGCGCATACCGGAAAAAGTCGTCTTACTGACTCGATGTTCCGATTATTGATGAAATACTCGACTGTAGTACTTACCCACTCGGAAGGTGGTATCGAGTATATTCGACATAAATACCCTAAATACATTGGCAAGGCAAGGCACATCATACACCCGACAAAAATGCCGTTTAGTTACACAAAGAAAAAAACCAATCGAGATCTCTTAATATGGGGCACCATAAGTAAATACAAGGGCGTACTAGATTTTCTGGAACATGTCTCGACCGTCAACAATACACAGGATTTAGTAATCCTTTTGGTGGGGAAGTGTACAGATGATAAAACACTTCTTGAACTACGACAGTATATTAATAAAAACATCCGGCATATTGACAGATTTTACAAACTGGAAGAAATTGCCAGTCTGGCACAAGAATCTAGATTCATACTTTTTACGTACAGGGAGGAGTCAGTCTTTGCTTCAGGAGCACTAATGGATTCACTTCGGATGGGTACTAATATTATCGGTCCCAATTTTGGTGCATTTAAGGATCTTGTCAAGTACAATCTCATCGAAAATTATGATAGCTTCGATGACATAATCAAGATTTGTAATCATACCGATCACAAGTACAGCCCTAACCGGTTTGAAAAATTCTGTGACGAAAATAGTTGGAGTCATTTTTCAGATAAAATCCAGGAAATTCTAAATCAAATAACCCACCAAAATCACTCATTGCAATCCAAGAACACATGGCAAACATCTTAATCGTCAATAGAATTTTCACACATTATCGCAGGGATGTGATGAATGTCTTGCATAAAGATGTTGATTTTGTTTTTATTCATGCAAAGAATAACTCCGGCATCAAACAGGTAGAGGCATCATATTCAAGGGAAATCCCCGGTTTGCAGTATTCGAGCAAGGAAACCAGTCAATTCCTAAATGTGTTCCCATACATCATCAAAAATCGTCCTAAGGTCATCATTCACGAATTTGCCCTAGGCACCTCTTCCCTCATTCCATCTTTTATCCTTGCCCGCATACTCGGAATTAAATTTATAGTATGGGGACATGGATACGATCGCAGCAAAGGATTTGATCCCTCAAAATCACTACTAGACAAAATTCGGCTTTTTCTGCTCAAAAAGACTGATGCAACACTCCTCTATGGTGAGAAGGCAAAGGAAGAATTAGCCCAATATATAAATAAAGAAAAAATGTTTGTTGCGCACAATTGTCTCAATACCTTGGAGCTTTCTAAACTGAGAGAGAAGTTTGAGAGAACAGGAAGGGGAAAACTAAAGCAAAATTTAAATTTTTCACATCAATATAATCTCACCTTTATTGGCAGATTGACCAAATCTAAGAAAACACATGTGCTGATTGATGTCTTTGAGCACTTATCTCCTAACATACGTGAAGACTTGTGTCTTCATATCATAGGCAGTGGAGATGATCTCGAAAGTATGATAAATCATGTGGATGCGAAAGGATATCAAGGAAACTTCAAATTCCATGGTGCTGTATATTCTGCGGAAAGGACAGGTGAGATTCTCTATTGTTCCGACCTGATGATCATTCCCGGTGCAGTGGGCCTATCACTGAATCACGCTTTTAACTTTGACTGTCCGGTGATTACCTATAAGCGAGGTGAAAATGGGCCATTTCACGCTCCGGAATCTGAGAATCTTATACATAATGAAACCGGTTATCTCGTAGAAAAACATCATCCCAGAGAGCTGGCCAAAACAATTGAGGAACATCTCTCAGATGAAAAAACTAGGATTAAAATGAGGCAAAGTATTCGTTACAGAGTCGAAAATGTCTGCTCTGTCCAAAACTTTGTTGAGGGGTTTAAACGCGCCATCAACTTTGTAACATTCAGTGAAGGACGTCAATAATCCGGTCTTTACCTTATTAAAACCAAATTTATAAATATGCCAAAATTCACTAAACCCAATACAATTATTGCCACCTGGATCCATCTGGATCCTCCTGAAGAGGAATCTATCTTTCCTCAAGTTGGTGGCAGTTCATCCAGTCAGAAATTTCAGGAGATATATTGGAGATGTGTTGCTGTATTTTTCGAAACTTCACTGAGATTTAACGAAAATGCACGACACATTCTGTTTACTAACTCAGATCAAATTCCCATTATCAATAAATTGGATATTAAAAAATATCTCAAGAAGAGTCGAATTGAAATTATCAAGATAGACAATGACTACCATGTCCCGAGGGGATACTACCATAGCTTCAACAATCAATTTTTTATCTTTTCCATCTTAAAAAAATTACACCATATCTTAGACGAGGATGACCAAGTCATGCTTCTTGATGCCGACTGCGTCTTTACAAAAAACGTTGATGATATTTTTGATAAGTTGCAAAAATCAAATGGTGCGCTGACATATAATATCGAATATAACAAGGACTACATGATCAATGGTATAAATCGGCTGCAGTTGCAAGGTATATTCCGTGATCTGGAGGTTTATCTTACTACACCTCCTAAATATTGTGCTGGAGAAATCTTGTGTGCAAAAAGATCTTTCATCGATAAAATTGTTGATGATTTTCCCAGAATCTGGAGAGATCAATTGCAACGATTTAAAAACAACAAAATAAAACTAAATGAAGAGGCCCAAACTCTCACTTTTTTTTATTACAAATTTGGGGTAAAAATAGGGGGGCTTAACACATTTATCAAGAGATGCTGGACCAACCCGTACATTTACAGAAACGTTAAGCAAACGGATGTTAATTTCAGCATCCTTCATCTCCCGGATGAAAAAAGAGTTGGCTTAAAATTTCTCTTCTTTTTGTTGGCACGAGGAGCTAATTTAAGATCATGGAATAATTTCTTTTATAGAATCCTGATCCGAATCATGCTTGCTCAGACCAAATATCACCCCTACCCTATCCTAAAACGACTAGATCGATCCCGGCAACAAAAAGCCGAAAGAATGATACCGAATGGTCCGACTACAAAACCATCTCAAAAGAAATGTAAACCAGCTTCACTCATTTGATGATCACCATAGAGGGAAAAAAGACGAAGTATTCTCGTATTGGCGATTCAATCTCCAACAATAAAAAGATTGGCAAGATCTTGTTTGTAATGCAGCTGCCGCCACCCATGCATGGATCGAATTTCATGAATTCTCTGGTGGCTTCGAGCAAGGTATTGAAGAACCATTTCGATACGCATGTTATCAAGCTTCAATTTGCTAAATCAGTAGACCAACTGGGTCGATTTTCACTGACTAAGGTTGTACGCTCGGTAAAATACGGCTTTAAAATCTGGCAGACAGCTAAAATGCAAAAACCAGATCTCACCTATCTTCCACTAACTCCAGTCGGATTTGGGTTTTACCGAGATGCGTTGTACATTTTTCTTCTCAAGAGATTAAACCAAAAGATAGTACTGCATCTTCATGGTACAGGCATTCGGAAAAATTCTGAAAATAGTTCTGTGAAGAATTGGCTGTACAAAAAAGTCTTTGACAATACGCGTGTTATCTGCTTGTCACGACGGCTTATCAATGACTACTCGCACATATACTCTGGGAATTCTTACATCGTACCGAATGGTATTGCTCCGACAAGCGTACCATTTAGCTACGACAGAAAGGAAGTGCCCCATATCTTATATTTGTCAAACTTTGTGCGCGCTAAGGGCTCCCTGGTGTTACTCAAAGCCCTCAACATACTTAAAAGGGATGGATATGGTTTTAAGGCCAGACTTATCGGTGCACCATTTGATCTGAAGATCGAAGATGTTAAAAAAGAGGTAGAAGTCCATGGGCTAACCGATAGAGTAGAGGTAACCGGTCCCGCATACGGCAAAGAAAAACTCAATGAATTCTCTAACGCCGATATTTTTGTCTTCCCCCCATATGAAAATGAAGCCTTTGGTCTCGTAAACCTGGAAGCCATGCAGTGTGGGTTGCCCGTAGTCGGAACAAATCTAGGAGGAATACCCGATATTGTACAAGATCAAAAGACGGGCTTTATAGTCGAGCCACGGGATGCCAAAGCACTTGCAGATAAACTCAAAATTCTTATTGACAATCCCGATGTGAGAACTAAAATGGGTGAGTGCGGTTATGCAAGGTTTATCAATCATTACACAATAGATCATTTTGAAGAAAACCTGACGAATTCATTAGTTAAAATATTAAAAGACATTCAATCACCCTAAAATCATGTGCGGATTAGCTGGATTTACTGGATTTGATAACAAACGGGAGTTGGCGATGTACGCCAATGACATACAAAAGCACCGGGGACCAGATCATCAGGAGATTTGGTATGACAATTATATCGCACTGGCTCATCAACGGCTTTCGATAATTGACCTAAGCAGCAGCGCAAACCAACCCATGCACAAAAGGGATCTTGTTATAATTTTTAATGGAGAGATTTACAACTACAAGTCTCTGAAGCGCGATCTTGAAAAAACCCACGGAGTGCATTTCAAAACCCAATCGGATACAGAAGTGGTTCTGGAAATGTACGCCAAGCATGGGTCAAACTGCCTGGACCAACTCATTGGTATGTTTGCGCTTGCGATCTATAATAAAAAGACAAGACACTTGTTTATAGCCAGAGATCACTTTGGAATTAAGCCCCTTTTTTATACTAAGATTGGAGAAAACTTTGCATTCAGCTCTGAACTCAAAACACTTGTGGGCTGTCCAGGATTTAATCAAGCTATAAATCCCAAATCGCTGGTGAGCAGTCTAAACTACGTCTGGGTATCCGGATCCGAGACGATGTTTAAGAATTGTCACAAATTACCACCGGCTCACTTTTTGGAGCTCTCACCTCAAAGTCAGCTAACGGTAAAAAAATATTGGGATCTCAATTCTTCAACCGGGCCCAGATTAAGATCTGCTGACGAAGTAGCTCAAATCATGGAAAATTCGATAAGTCGTCATATGATTGCCGATGTGCCCGTTAGCAGCTTTCTCAGCGGCGGATTGGATTCTTCCCTGATTTCCGTTGTTGCCAAGAAACACAATCCGCAGTTGTCCACCTATACCATCGGGACAAATTCTGAAGACAAGCGAGGCGAAAGCATGCCTGATGACGAAAAGTATGCTAATACGCTTGCTGACACCTACGGATTTGATCATCACGTCATCCGGATTACTCCTGACATCCTCAAGGAACTTCCCAAAATGGTTTGGTCACTCGATGAGCCCATTGGAGACCCGGCAGCCATCAACACCTATTTGATATGTAAGGCAGCAAGGAATAAAGGGGTCAAAGTACTTCTTTCCGGTATGGGGGCTGACGAGATTTTTTTTGGGTATAGGCGGCAGAAAGCCACCATGTTGGCCTTGAAGTACAACAAATTACCAGATCCCGTGAAAAAAGTCATTCGGAAAATCGTTGAGGTCTTGCCCGTAAAGATCGGTGCTACTGGTTTTAAGCTGGGACGTTGGGCAAAGCGCTTTATCACATTTACAGACCTACCGGTTGATGAGACCTATATGAAGAGTTACTCCTATTACTCTGATGATGAATTCAGGGACTTATTAAAACCCGACTATTGGAAATACATAGATCAAATTAAAATTGAGCACAGCGATGTATTCAACTCGGGATATATCGGAGATACTGTAAATCAAATTTGCCATACGGACATCAATATGTTTATGTTGGGCCTCAACCTCACTTATTCGGACCGTGCTTCGATGGCCGCGTCAGTGGAAGTGAGAGTACCCTTTATTGACCGGGATGTCATCACTAAAGCCATGCAGATACCAGGATCTCTCAAATTTAGTAAGAGGAGATCAAAATACATCCTAAAGAAAGCAGCAGAAAAGTATCTGCCAAAAAGCATTATTTACAGACCCAAGGCCTCTTTCGGAGCTCCGATTCGGTCCTGGATCTCTGGAGATTTACGTCCACTTGTTGATGAACTATTGTCTGAAAAAAATATCAAAAGAAGAGGGTTTTTCAATTATCCATTTATAAAAAAAATGATCGATGATGATAGAAAAGGGGTGCGTGATAATGCGTACCAACTTTATCAATTACTTACTCTTGAGCTTTGGTTTAGGCAATTTGTAGATCGAGAAAAACAATACTCTGATAAGAAGACAACCGCAGAATCTATTGTATAGAGATTTGAATACACTTTAAAACTCACACTGATTATGAAACAATTGATCCAAAACTTTAAGACGGGAGAACTTT
The DNA here is from genome assembly GCA_965222645.1 of Saprospiraceae bacterium. Lineage (GTDB taxonomy): Bacteria > Bacteroidota > Bacteroidia > Chitinophagales > Saprospiraceae > JABDMH01. The sequence goes on from OZ244968.1 coordinate 1,645,449, forward strand.
ATGTCGATGAAGTACCCATACCGGCACTTACTGAAGGCCATGTCCTGGTGGCAACCGAATATTCGCTGATCAGTGCAGGTACAGAACGAGGGACAGTAAAAGTGGCTCAGTCCAATCTCATAAGTAAGGCCCGGCAGCGTCCTGACCTTGTGGCTCAAGTCATCCAAAATGTAAAAAAAGAAGGTCTCAAGGCGACTATTGGAAAAGTGAAAACCAAGCTAGACTCCCTTAAAGCCTTGGGCTATAGTGCCAGTGGCATTGTAATAGCCAGTATGGACCACCATGGAATGCTTAAACCCGGTGATCGGGTGGCTTGTGCTGGCCAGGACTATGCCTCGCATGCCGAGGTCATTTCAGTTCCCCAGAATTTGGTGGTAAAAGTTCCTGAAGAAGTGAATTTTCGAGATGCCGCAACGGCCACGATGGGTGCAATTGCCATGCAGGGTGTCCGACAAGCTCAAGTACAACTGGGAGAAAAAGTATGTGTAATCGGACTGGGCCTTCTGGGCCAGATTACCTGCCAGCTTCTTAAATCTGCAGGGTGCAATGTACTTGGTATTGATCTGAAAAAGATTCTGATCGATATTGCAGCAAAACACTCGGCGGATGTTGCCCTTCACCGAAATGATCCAAATCTAGAGCAGGCATGTGACCAATTCACCAGAGGACGGAATTTTGATTCTGTGATCATCACAGCAGCGGCACCCACGAATGATCCCTTTGTCCTCGCCGGCAAATTGGCTCGGAAGAAAGGCAAAGTGGTTTTGGTGGGATTGGTACCGATGAATATTCCGCGAGACCCTGATTACTACCGGAAGGAGTTAGACGTGCATATGTCTTGCTCATACGGACCAGGGAGATACGATGTCAATTACGAGCAAAATGGCAACGATTATCCCTTTGCCTATGTACGATGGACGGAGCAACGCAATATGGAAAGCTTTCTCGATCTATTGGCAAGCAATTCTGTTAGGTTGGGAGCACTTATCACACATATATTCGAAATTGACCAGGCAGAAGAAGCTTATGATATCATTTTGGGAAAAACCGAAACAGATCACCTGGGACTGATGCTGCGATATAGCCCCAACAGTAAGAAAATGGAGTCGTTTGTGAAGACGTCAAAAAGTCCCTTGGGTACATCAATTGCTGGTTTTATCGGTGCCGGCAGTTTTGCACAAAGCTATTTGATCCCCAATGTCAAGAAAAACGATATGTCCCTGGCCGGAGTGGTAACGTCTCGAGGGATTACAGCAAAAAATGTAGCAGACAAATTCGGATTTAATTTCTGCTCCACTGACCCCTCTGATATCTTGATGCGAAATAGTATCGACAGTGTTTTTATTGCCACACCCCATACTACACATGCCGATCTTGTAATAAAATCGATGAAGGAGCAGAAAAATATTTTTGTAGAAAAACCATTGGCTACCGATCCGGAACAACTGCGTTCGATAATAAAAATGCGAAAGAACTACCAAGGTACATTGATGGTGGGTTTTAATCGACGATTTGCTCCGGTCTCCCAAAAAATAAAAGATGAATTCAAAAACCTTAACCAACCTTTTAATATCAATATTCGGATAAACGCTGGATTTATTCCCAAAGAGAGTTGGATACAACAAAAAAATCTGGGTGCCGGAAGAATTATTGGCGAGATGTGCCACTTCATTGACCTGATGCAGTATTTTACTGGTTCAGATCCCATGCGGGTATTTGCTGAATGTATTCATACTTCTAATGAACAGGTTACACTGGAAGATAATATTTCGATTGTCATAAAATTTAGAGATGGTTCAGTAGGAAGTTTAAATTATCTGGCTAATGGTGATAGCTCCATGCCAAAAGAACTAATAGAGGTCTTCTGTGGTGACAAGGTGGGGGTCATAAATGATTTTCGGTCTGGCTGCATCCACAAAAACGGAAGGAAAATAAAACTCAAATCAGTGGGTAAGGGCCATAGTCAGGAAATCAGCGCCTTCTGTGAGGTCGTGAAAGATGGTGGTGAGTCGCCCATTGATTTTAGATCGTTGTGTCATACGACCTTGACAACATTCAAAATTCAAGATAGCCTTGCCACGGGACTACCGCAGAGTGTAGACCTGGACGCATTTATGATGAGTAATGTAAAGACCGGTAGCAATGGCATTACCACTTCAACAAATGGTTCTACCCCAAATTGAAGCAATTCAAAGGATTCTGATAAAATGATCGAGGCTGCCAAATCTAATTTACGTACTGAGGACAAGACGGCGGTCAGGCTTAAGTCTGGTCTCGACTCATTGAAGGATTACTGCGAACAAAACCATTTTACGGGGTATGATCCCTACGATGGGTTAAACAGCACCCTGTTTCAGGCCTTACCACTTTTGTCTCGTAGTCGCTTGATAAGGCTCGCATGGATTCAATTTTTTAAAAGGTCACCGATTAATCTAAGGCCACTTGTAGGAGTAAAGAAAGATTACAATCCCAAAGCTCTAGGTCTCTTTTTATCCTCCTATTGTATGCTCAATAAGGTAAATCCCTCCTCACAAAACAATGAGTTGATTGATTTCTTCGTAGAGAAAATATTGAATCTAGTGAGTGAAGGATATCAGGGTAAGTGCTGGGGGTACAACTTTGATTGGCAGGCCAGAGCTTTTTTCCAACCAAAATATACACCGACAGTCGTAGCCTCAACATTTATTGCTCATGGGCTAATCGATGCATATGAGATTACAAATAATCCGAGTTTATTGGATGCGGCAAGGAGCACTTGCGATTTTATTTTGAAAGACCTCAATAGGACATACGATGATGATGGAGATTTCGCTTTTTCGTATTCTCCACTTGATACCAGTGTAGTATTTAATGCCTCATTATTAGGAAGTAAATTACTTGCAAGAGTATATCAATATACACAAGAACCCCAGCTGCGCAGTGAAGCAAAAAAATCTGTTGCATTCTGCTGTAAGCACCAAAAGGAAGATGGCTCCTGGTCTTATGGTCTCTATGATTTTCATAGGTGGATCGACAATTTTCACACTGGGTACAACTTAGAATGTATCGCCCAATTTAATAAATGCGCCAAAGATCAAACCTTTGAAAAAAACGTAGAAAAGGGTTTTGAATATTATAAAAATACCTTCTTCACAAATGAGGGTGTGCCGAAATACTACAACAACTCAGTATATCCAATAGACATACACGCCCCGGCTCAACTGGTCAGCACCTTAGTGAAGTTGGACAAGTTTGATGAAAACAAAGCATTAGCAGACAGGGTGCTACTTTGGACAATCGAAAATATGCAATCTGACCTGGGATACTTCTATTTTCAAAAAAATAGGTTTTATACATCTAGAATACCGTTTATACGGTGGGCGCAGGCATGGATGTTTTATGCCCTTAGTATGTATTACTTTAAGATCTCAACATAGTTTCGTTACTATTTGAAAATATTGTTTTTATTCCTTGAGAAGTAAAAACTAATCACCAATTAAATCCTCTTAAGCATGAAAGTTGACTTCTTAGGCATTCCAGTGGACGCTATGACCATGGAACAAACTATTCAAAAAATCGACAAATCAATTCAAAAGGGAGATCACATGTTGCATTGTGTCATCAACGCTGGAAAAGTTGTTCAAATGCAAAAGGATCCGGTTTTGAAACACAGTGTTGTCTCTTCTGATATGATAAATGCAGATGGACAATCCATACTCTGGGCAGCCCGCTTTTTGGGAAAGGAAATCCCGGAAAGAGTCACAGGTGTGGATTTAATGCCACGTCTTGTAGGACTCGCCGCCAAAAGAAATTACAAGTGCTATTTTTTCGGAGCCAGGGAAGAAATTGTGAGTCAGGTCGTGGAGAATTTTCGATCTAAGTACGGAGATGAGGTAATCGCGGGTTACCGCAATGGATATTTCACCCCATCCGAGGAACACCGAATTGCCATTGATATAGCCCGGAGTGGTGCTCAATTGCTTTTTGTTGCCCTCCCTTCACCTAAGAAAGAGAATTTTCTGTTCGATAATCGTGAACTTTTGAAAACGGTTAATTTTACAATGGGGGTAGGAGGAACTTTTGATGTAGTGGCCGGTTTTACAAAGAGGGCACCGCGATGGCTTCAGGCAAATGGTATGGAATGGGCTTATCGGCTCATGCAAGAACCGCGAAGGATGTGGAAGCGCTATCTATTTGGAAATACACTTTTCATCTGGTTGATCTTGACTCACGCCGTTAAGAAAACCCTCGCCTTCGACTCCAACTAGCCAGTTTTGCTGCCTCTATTCAAGGAATCTTACAACAAATTTGGTGTCTTCTCTAGATATCATTTGATGGCACCCGGGACACTTCTATCAGACTTTAACATATAACATTACTTTTGTATAGAAATTAATTTTTATCTTTACTCTGCAGTGTGACTATCGCGGATAGCCCAAGACTCACGAACACTGGCAATTCCCTTTATTTACTGTCGTTGCAGCACATTCTTAGTTTGTCAAATTCAATTATTATGTACCAATTGATCCGTACTATCATATTCGTCATTGCTTTATCTTGGTGTGAAAACATATTTTCCAGCACTTATTACTTTTCCTCAAGTGATGGAAATGACTCAAGATCCTTTGCGGAGGCACAAAATCCCTCTACACCCTGGAAGACCATCACAAAGTTCAACGCTATCTTCAGCAGCCTCAATGCGGGTGATCAGGTGCTGTTTAAGAAAGGGGATACCTTCTTTGGCGGAATGATAATGAATAAATCTGGCACCTCCGGAAATCCGATTACAATCGGTGCCTATGGATCTGGTTCTAAACCTGTAGTCAGTGGATTCGAACACATCACCTCTTGGACCAGTATAGGAAATGGTAGGTGGCGCAGTAACGTGCTCGGTACCGGAAGTACAGTTAATGTAATGGTACTAAACGGTGTGAACTATGCAAAGGGTAGGTATCCCAACACCAATGCTGATTTTGGAGGCTACCTGAAAATTAGTGCCAGGACAGGCAGTTCTGTCACAACGGCCAGTAGTTTGAATGGAACCTGGACTGGAGGAACTGTAGTGCTGCGTACGACTCACTGGACGCTGGAAAGAAATGTCATCACTGGTCAGTCGGGTAGCACGCTGAATTACAGCGGGTCTACAGGTTACCCCACAAAGATTGGATTCGGATTTTTTATACAGGATCACGAAGGCACATTGGATCAGTACGGTGAGTGGTATTACAATGCATCCACAAAACAAATCACTGCTTATTTTGGAGGGAGTGCCCCTGGTGCCTCTGCCGTAAGAGTTTCAGCTGTGAATCACCTGGCCCAGATCAGAAAAAGTGATATTAAGATTGAGGGGCTGACATTTGAAGGTGCAAATAACAGCAGCATCACTAATATTGACCCCAATCTTGGCGTGGGGATAACAATTTTTCGCCCTTTGATCCGGGGCTGCGAAATCAGATACTCTGGGATTGATGCCATTCGGTTTCATATTGCCGATGATGTCAGAATCGACTACAATAGCATCAATCACACAAATAACAATGCAATCAATTTGCTCTATTCGAAAAGGGCAGTTGTAGAGGGCAACTCAATCGACCATACTGGGATGCAACCGGGAATGGGTGATGATGGAGATGGTAATTACAATGGGATTTTCAGTGAGCGGGATGGTCTGACTGTAAAAGGAAATCACATCACCAATACGGGATATTGCGGGATAAGGATGGGCCAGGGAGATTTTCTGCTCGAAAACAACTTTATCAGTGCCTTTTGTTCAGTGCTGGACGATGGTGGCGGGATTTATACTTATGGAGCTGGTGGTGACATTACAAAACGAATTATGAGAGATAACATCATCATCCATGGTATTGGTGCTAACGACGGGACTAAGGCATTAAACAATGCAGCAGCACACGGAATCTTCCTGGATGACAACGCTCGAGATATCGAAATAAATGGAAATACTACCGCTTTTTGTAACACATATGGAGTCAATTTACATAACATACAAAATGTAAAATTGATTGATAATCTTGCCTTTGATAATTACTCACAGGCAGTTATTAAATCAGACGAAACCGGTCACTCCGTACAGAACATTACCGTAAGTGAAAACGTATTTTTTTCTAAGGAACCAGGTGACATAGTAATTCAAATTAAGAATTTTGATGCTGCTGATGAAATCACCAACAATGGAACATTTACAAATAATCACTATGTGCGCCCTCTAAATGACAATTTGCCAATCATAGTTGAGGAAATCCATTCAGGACAAGTGTTGAAGAATCCGATGTCATTGGGTATGTGGCAAACAGCGTACAGTGAGGATTGGCAAGGTACACAGAGTCCACATCCGGTACAGGGCTACACAGTAAATTCTTTAACTTCAGGGAATAAACTGACTAATGAAGGATTCAATAGTAATGTCTCCGGTACTTCGTGTTATTCTCCATTGGGGAGCTGCTCTCATGGTTGGGTAAACAGCAGTCCTATCAACAGTGGTACCAACGGGGTTCTTAAAGTAAATGGACCAAATCCCAGTAGAATTGCAATGAGTGCAGGTGCCCTATCCAATTCAAAGCATTATATCGTTCGATTTCGAGGTGGAGCAGGTGAGATCTCAAGCATGGATGTGTACTTCAGGCAAGGTGGAAGCCCCTATGCAGATGTTACACCCAGAATCGCTGTGGCCCTACCAAAGAACTCAGGTCAGGATTTCGAAATCTTATTTTCTAATCCTGTTTCCGAATCCCAAACTAGTATCCAATACTCATTTGGTACCGGTAACCTGGACTACTGGGTTGACAATTGCCAGGTATATGAGGCTAACGTAAGCATTGAAAATCCAGATGATCATGTTTTCTTCGACTACAATGCATCTTCTGGTGTTAAGACAGTGACATTGGATGATGTCTACGTAGATGGCAAGGGTACAGAATATTCCGGTTCAGTCAATATTGCTCCATACAAATCCCTGGCCCTAACCAGAAAAGGATGCTCACTTGTGTCGATTTGTGGTAGTGGTGACTGTCCTGTGGGAGGAAATCCGATATCATCAAATACATATTATGCTACTGATCGTATTTACTCTTCGGGAAATGTTGGTAACGGTAACGATGTAAAATTTAGGGCAGGCGACTGCGTGGAATTGCAAGCAGGTTTTACGGTAGAAGCGGGTGGTGTATTCGATGCAGCGATCCAAAGTTGTGAAAATCAATAAAGCGGTAGAATCAATGATTCCAAAAAATCGTTGCTGCTTATCGCATTTTATCCTTGATTAAATCAATTTTGAGTGAAGTACTTTTACCTGTTGGCCTTCCTATTTTTTCACGCGATCTCATTTGGAAGAAATTATTATTTCTCATCCTCATCTGGAAGCGATTTATATGGGAGAGATCAAGTGGGCAGCCCCCATACACCGTGGAAATCGTTAGATAAAATAATGGAGATTGGACACCTGTTACAGCCTGGAGATACAATCTTCCTCAAAAGGCGAGACGTGTTTTTTGGTAAAATAATTATTGATCAGTCCGGGTCTAACTCTGCCCCAATCGTAATTTCAGCCTTTGGTGAAGGATCGCCACCTGTCATTTCTGGATTTCTGCGAATTAATAAATGGAATAGACATAAAGGAAACATTTTTTCAAGTCAGGTATTGAATACGGAAAGTGCCCCACAACTTGTTGTAATTAATTCTAAATCTTGCGCTAAGGGAAGATATCCTAATGCTGGTGAAGAAAATGGTGGGTATCTTTCGTTAAATCAAGTTGGACACAACTGGATCAAGCACACTGGAGGTAACAGCCAGGACTGGTCAGGTGGTCAATTAGTTATTCGTTCGACCCGTTGGACACTCGAAAAACGGAGAATCTCGACTCAAAGGTCAATGAAAATCCACTATGCCGAACCCACTGCATATTCCCTTAAATCGGACTTTGGATATTTTATTCAAGATCACCTTGCTACCCTGGATGAACATGGAGAGTGGTTTTTCGATTCTAACACAAAAAGATTTTACATCTGCTTCGGAAATCGCCTACCTTACGAACAGAAAGTACAAGTAGCTATCCGAGATCATCTGATTGCAATCAGCGGATCAAATATAACTATAGAAAACATCCAACTCGAGGGTGCAAATAAGTACGCCATCTTTTCCGGAGATACCAAAGTAACAGGTATCAATCTTAGAAACATAAATATTTCGTATTCTGGAGTAGATGGTATAAATATTAACAATTGCACCTATCTAAGAATCGAGGATTGTGAGATATTAAATTCTAACAATTGCGGAATCAAACTTCTGTATGACAATCCTCATGCAAAAATCATTGGGAACACGATAAGGAATACAGGATTGAATCCCGGTATGGGTGGAAGTGGTGATGGTCACTACGTAGCTATCTATTCTACATCGAAGGGATTACAGCTCGTAGACAATAAAATCATAAACACAGGATACACGGCTGTGCGATTTGAGGAAGATAATATTTTTATCAAAAACAATTTTATCGATACTTTTTGTCTTGTAATGGATGATGGTGGTGGGATCTATACCTATAAATCGACAGGAGTAAAAAAATACGATAGACGTATCTATAACAATATTATCCTTAATGGTATTGGTGCACCTCAGGGGACACCAGGTACCGATGCTTTTGCGTCCGGTATATATATTGATGACCATTCAACAGAAGTGGAAATAGAAGGCAATACGGTGGCACACTCAAATAGGGGCATCTACGTTCATAACTCCAAAAACTTATCTATCACAAATAATACATTGTACGATAACGATGTACAGTTCAGTATAAGAAAAGACGACAAATCTATTGTAGTCGAAGATCTGAAAGTATTTGATAACGTATTTTTTGCCAAACTACCCACACAGTGGTTAACGAATTTGTATTCTTTTTACAATGACTTTCACAAGTTTGGCAATTTTGAGAGTAATTATTATTCAAGACCACTAAAAGACAGCTTGGGGATATTAGTCGAGTACTTGAATAATAATACGCAAATGACTTTACCCCTTACACTAAAGGAGTGGAGGGCACAATACAGTAAGGACAACAATTCTCATCGGAGCCCGAAAAAGGTTGACTTTTTTATGATCGACTCCATGGGTGAAAACCAGATACCATTTGGAGACTTCACAACTTCTGCACCCGATGTTTGGTGTTGGTCTCAATCCTCCTCCTGCAAAGCCGAATGGGGGTATAGTCACGAATTAGAGAGTGGTGCAGTTCACTTTACAAATCAGGGTTTTTCAAATTTGGGGATACAAGCTGGTCCCATGGAAAAAGATCAATTGTATTTAGTGAAATTCTCTGCTCATTCATCCCGAAATAATAATATGTTGGTTTACATTCAGAAGTCCGGATCACCATGGACAAAACTCACTGAATCGCAATCTATTGCAGTAAATAATAAGAAACAAGATTTCCAGTTAGTATTTCATTCAAAGGAATCCCAACCCCGGGTAAGTGTCCAAATCAGTACCAGTGATAAAAAAGGGACGCACTGGATCGACAACATGGTTTTTACTCCAATCTTAGCAGGAAGTCAGGTGCCCGATTCTGTTTTTAGATTTGAATACAACGCCAGTCACGAGATAAAGGATATAAAAATCGACAGGAGTTATATTGGCGTAAGAGGTCATCAATATGACAGCAATATCGCACTCTATCCTTTTCAATCCAAAATTCTGATCTTATCAGAGCAATATAAAGGACAAAGTGTCATCACAGAGGATGCAATTGACAATCCCGGCATGGGTCCAGGGAATCATAACTCGTTTAGTGGCCAGTCGAGAAATATAATGGATGATGTATTCATTTATCCCAATCCTGCTAAATCTGTTATTTATATAGATTTGTCCCAGATCGAACACCTTCCTAAAAATGTTGGTGTGCTGGATGAAAAGGGAAAAATGATTCTTCAAAATCCTGTTCCAAGTACTGCTCACATTATGGAAATGGATCTGGGAAATCAACGATCCGGAATTTATTTCCTTGCTGTGATACTGGATTCTGGTCAGACTCTGACCAAGAAATTTACAGTCTTCAGGTAGGACTGATTCCACTCAAAATGAGAATTTATCAGTTACTTCTGACCTTGGGATGAAGAAAATTGCATGTTGAAAATAGGGGATTAGGCCCCATTTCGGTTTTACTTCCTTGTATCCCTTTAGACATGGCGTTACCAAATACAATATATTTTCTATATATTAGAACTGACAAGTCATTGATCAAATTTCCAAATGTTCGACCCTATGAAGCATCTGACCGAAATCATGCGTTCTGGATTCTTTGTCTTTTTACTGTTAAGTACTTTTTCACAAATGACTTACGGTAAAACCTATTACTTTTCAAGCTCTGAGGGAAAAGACCGTTATAAGACCTCAACAGAATCAAAGCCATGGAAGTCCATTAGCAAACTCAACAAGATCATGGATCAACTGGTGCCCGGTGATATGATTTTATTTAAACGGGGAGACATCTTTGATGGAGAGCTGATCATAACCACCTCAGGCAATGCTGCCAACCCGATCATCTTTGGGGCATATGGCGACGGCGATCCCCCGGTCATTTCCGGATTTACCTCGGTACAAAGCTGGACCAGTCTCGGTGACGGTATTTATCGCAGTAATAAATTAGCCACGGGCAACAGTGCAAATATGTTAGTCCTAGATGGTGCCCCCTATGCACTGGGCCGTTATCCCAATGCGGATGAAGTACACGGAGGTTATCTTATTATGGATCTGATAGATGGCACAACAGTAATCGATAATGACCATGCACCTGGAGATTGGAAAGGCGGCCAGATCGTGATGCGTACTAGACGATGGACCCTGGAGAGGAGGCAGATCAATTCTTTGAGGCAGGGTAAGATCAAATATTCGCCGGCAACACAATATCCTCCATTGGCCGGCTACGGCTATTTCATTCAAAATCATGTGTCGACCCTCGACCAATATGGAGAATGGATGTTCAATAGCAAGTCAAGGACAGTGTCAGTCTACTTTGGATCACATGGCCCGGGCAATACAAATGTTCAGGTCTCCTCACAGGATATACTGATTTCAGTAAATGCAAGTCACATAGTAGTCCAGGATTTAGCCCTTGAAGGTGCAAATCGTTATGGAGTCTTTTCAGACGGATTTGCCTTAAACGACTTCAAACTGCAGAACTGTACCATAGATTATTCGGGAATCGACGCAATTCTTGTCTCGGGATATGATCATTTTCAAGTGATAAATTGCAAAATTAGAAACTCGAATAGCAGTGCCATTAAATTGCACAGAAATGATCCAAATGCAACGGTGAAGAATTGTGAGATTCTAAATACTGGGGTCTTCCCTGGGATGGGTGGAGATGGCGATGGTCATTACGTTGCGCTATTCTCCGTAAATGGAGGACTCACAGCCGAGAATAACCGAATTATCAATTCGGGTTATAATGCTATACGGTTTGGTCAGGAAGACATTTTGATAAAAAACAATTTTGTAGATAATTTTTGCCTGGTTATGGATGACGGTTCCGGTATCTATACTTATGATACACACAGTGCCACAGGGTATGACCGGATCGTCTCAGGAAATATTATTTTGAATGGTGTCGGCGAGCCCTATGGGACACCTGGACTGACTGGGGCCGCTCATGGGATATATATAGATAATAATTCCACAGGGGTAATTGTCGAAGATAATTCAGTAAGCCAGTGCAGTGGTAGAGGCATATTCCTCCATCAGGCATCACAAATCATACTTGACGGCAATACTGTCTTTGATAATGGATATCAACTGTCAGTAAAAATCGACCAAATCAATAACAACACGGCAATAGATGTGTACGACAATTTCTTTATTGCTAAAGAAGTTGATCAATATGTCGCACATCTATCTTCCGGATCAGATAACTTTTCTCAGCTGGGCACATTTGACAATAATTATTACGCTCGGCCATACGATGATGAAATGACGATTTCATTGGAGTATTTTACATCGGGTGCCGTGGTAAATCGTCCCATGACACTCGATGAATGGCAGATCCACTCTGGCCAGGACCCAAACTCAAGTAGTTCTGCAGTAAAACTTCCTTACTACACCCTAAACGATAATATGATAGATAATCGAATAGCCAATAGTACATTCGATGGAAACATCTCTGGAGTAAGTTGTTGGAGCCCACTTGGCAACTGCAATTTGACCCATGAAAATCAAGCCCTTGCTGTGCATGGACCTGGACCCCTGTATGTAGGCTTTGCTGCTGGTAGCGTTGAGAAGGACAAAGACTATTTGGTAAGATTTAAAGCATCAGCCGATCAGGAAAATAATATTGAAGTGTTTTTCCAGCAAGCATCTGACCCCTGGACTAAATTTACTGTTTCCAGAGCAGTAAAGATTGGAACTACATCGCAAGTACAAGAGTTTTTAATTACAATGCCTAGGACGGAGAATGCCAGTCTGAGACTTGCTTTTGATGACCAGGATAATACGTACTTCCTGGATGATGTCGAATTTGCGGAGGTTGATGCCAGCTTGGCCGATAATGACTTTCTATTTATTTACAATGGTTCATCCACACAAGAATTATCCAACTTAGATGGCCCCTATGTCGATGTCACGGGCCAGTCTTACTCGGGATCAGTCACATTGGAGCCCTTTACTTCATTAGTCTTGATCAAACCCGAATCCAGTATTTCCCAGGGGAAAGAAAATGAGCAGCCCTCGCTGGGTTTAGAGGATATAAATTCTGATATTAGTAGGAACCCGGAAATGGAATTTCAACTCTTTCCAAATCCAACCGGTGAATCTCTGCAGATTTCCTTTGAGGGGACAGCACCGGAATTATTGACCTTTTCAATTACAGATCAAATGGGAAGGGTATTGGACACTAAGCAATATCCTGTCATTCTGGGATTAAATCAGATGCAATATAACGTGTCACACTTGACTCCCGGTTTTTATAATGTAATTCTGTATTCAGCAAACATAATGAATACGAAGACTTTTATGGTCCGGTGATTGGCCAGCCTTGACTCTGATACCCTTTTGAATTCACCAACTTAACAATGTGTAACTCTAAAAGATCTGGATAGATAATCATGCTCAATATGGGCACTTATTTCGGCTGGCTCCTTAATTCTACAACCTCCGGTAATTTAATCTCCGGGGTCGAGACCAGTGAAACATTCGCCAGGAATTTACTCGTCGACATTCACGGCCATTGGCTATATGGAGTAGATGATGGTGCTCTAGATCTGCAGGAATCAATTGCTATGATCAAGGGTCTTAAACAACTTGGCTTTAAACGAATCATCGCTACACCGCACATAAAAACACACTATCTTGAAAACAATCCGGATTTACTTCTAAACAGATTTTACAGACTCTCCCAGGAGCTGCTAGGTCATTCGATTGATATTCAGATCGGTTTAGGTGCAGAATATACGTTAGACGAGGGTTTTAGACTTCATCTCAAAGAGAATAACTTTCTGACGATTGACGACGAACTTCTATTGATTGACTTTCCTTTTGGAGATTTCCTTCCGGATACGGCAGAAATCCTGGAAGAATTAAAAAGTCTTGGATACAGGGTAATCATAGCGCATCCGGAGCGATACAATTACATCTTCGATAATCTGGACAAGTACATGGTCCTCAAAGAAACTGGTTGCTATTTTCAATTAAATATAGGATCACTAAATAAATTTTACGGCAGGGAGATACAACGTGTTGCCACGACTCTATTGGAAGAAAATCTATACGAGTTTGTGGGCACGGATATTCACTCACTAGCCCAGCTCAAATCATTTAGTACAATTTCTCTATCCGGAACCTTTAAAAATAAAGATCTGCTGACCCCGGTGGCTGTCGCAGAATAGTTTTTGCATTGGCATCCATTTATTGTAATGTAAGTTTCTGACCCGAATCTAAAATGGTAAATAAAAAAACATCAATCCTTCTGGTCCTGTTGGTGCTGCTTGCCTATTGCACTATGCTATTACCCATTGAAAAACTTCAAGTAATGATTCTTGAGGACGGCCCATTCGAATGGGGGAGTGCTTTATTGTTCCTTGCTGCAGCTTTCTTTTTCATGATGTCTTTTCTGAGATCAAAATCTAAGTCAAAGTATTGGCCACAAAGAAGAGCATGGTTGTACATCCTTCTTGCACTTTTCTTCTTTGTGGCATTTGGGGAAGAAATAAGCTGGGGTCAGAGAATTTTTGGATTGGAAACACCTGATTTTCTAAAAGAACACAATGTCCAGGAAGAAATAAACATTCATAATTTAGAATGGATTTTCGGACAATCGGGACTTGCATCATTATTTAGCTCAAAAAGAATTTTTATTTATGCCTGCCTTACTTTTCTACTTGTAATTCCTCTGCTTGATAAAACAGAAAAGTTTCATCACCTGATTTCCAACTTTCGAATTCCCGTTGGTCCTCTGTTTTTCGGAATTCTATTTATTTCAAATGCCGTGTTGATGAAAATCCTGAGATATACATGGTTTAATTCCGATAAATTCCAGATCCACTCCCTGACCGAGATCATGGAAACCAATTTTGCCCTAATTATTTTTGCCCTGGCACTTTATCTTTTCATGAATAAAATAGAACATAGTCCTGGGGGCTCCAGGGCAGAGCAACACCTGATCAGGGAAATCTCCTAGTTTGATCCTGAGACGATAATCCCCGGACACCTCCGATAACCATTTTTCCTATCTTTCGAGCAAACTCTTGCTCGTGTCACACCACCTTTTTATTGCAGACTTGAAAGCTCACATTAGGGGGGAACTCCTGACTGATGAAGTAAGCCTTGGGATGTACGCTACTGATGCAAGCATGTACCAAATTGTGCCAGAGGCTATCTGCATCCCCTTGGATCAGGATGATGTGGTCCAGGCCGTTTCAATTGCAAGGGACCACGCTGTAAGTATAATTGCCAGAGGAGCCGGAACTGGTCTTGCTGGACAAGCCATTGGTAGGGGCCTTATCATTGATTTTACTAAACACCTAAATAAAATTCGCGATGTAAATTTTGAAGAGCAATGGGCGTGGGTAGAACCCGGAGTAGTACGAGATCAACTCAATAGTTACGTGTTGAGCAATAATTTACATTTCGCACCGGATCCTGCCACAAGTTCGAGAGCGACTATAGGAGGAATGATTGCCAACAATTCCTCGGGTACAAGAAGTATTATATATGGGAAAACTTTGGATCATGTCATTGAGTTAAAGGTTTTGCTCAGCGATGGACAAATTCTGACGTTTGAGGAAAAGTCAGAGAACGAAATCGAAAAAATAATCGAAGCCGGGGGTAGAGAAGGACATATTTTTCATGACCTGCGCAAGATTATCAGTGAAAATAAAGAAGTAATCCACAGGAGCTTTCCCAAGGTGATGCGTCGAGTAGGGGGATACAATCTCGACGAATTTCTGTCTAGCAAAAGGTGGAATTTATCCAAACTGATCATCGGCAGTGAGGGGACATTGGGGATTGTACTCGAGGCAAAAATAAAACTAACTCCCCTACCCTTCAGCCGAAATTTATGCCTGGCACATTTTCACGAAATGACAGATGCGATGCGGGCTATTCAGCATCTTGTACGGTTTAGCCCCGCAGCAATAGAAATCATCGACCATACCGTAATAGAACTGAGTAGAAAAAATATTGAAACCCGGGATAGCTGTAAGGTAATTCAGGGAAATCCCGGCGCTGTTCTAATTATCGAATTCTTTGGTAATAGTCCTGAGGAATCTCTTCAAAGGGCAAATGAGCTTGTCGCCTATCTCAAAGAAAATAATTGGGCCTATGCATATCCCATTTTTGATCCTGGTCAAGAATACGATAGTGTCCTGAATGTCCGTAAAAAAGGACTCGGTCTTATGCTGGGGATGAAGACAAAAAGAAAACCCATAGCGTTTATCGAAGATGCTGCAATTCCCCTAGAATTTATCTCGGATTACATTACGGAGATAGACCAGTTTTGCAGTGATCGCAATGTAGAGGCAATCAAGTATGCTCACGCTTCTGTGGGAGTAATACATGTGCGGCCGGTCCTCGACCTGAGAGAAAAAGCTGACATCTCTTTATTAAAAGAAATTGCAGAGGAGAGTTTTAGGCTGGTAAAAAAATACAACGGGTCGCTGAGTGGAGAACACGGTGACGGACTGGTTCGGAGTCCGTTTAATGAGCGGTTTTTTGGTACAGAAATTTACCAGGCCTTTAGAGATGTTAAAAAGTCCTTTGATCCGATTGGATTGATGAACCCCGGCAAGATTATTGATTCCCCGGCTATCGATGACAATTTGAAATACGGAGAGAAATATCGAGATAAAATTATCAAGACCACATATCTGTACCGGGATGTGGGTAGTTTTGCAGAGGAGGTACACATGTGCGGAAATATAGGGGCATGCCGTAAGAAAGGAAGTGGTACGATGTGTCCAAGCTTTATGGCAACGGGAGATGAGGTTCATTCTACGAGGGGCAGAGCCAATGCACTGAGGCTGGCAATGTCAGGCCAGTTCGATTCCAGAGACCTCACAAGTAGAGAAGTGCTCGAAGTTCTGGATCTCTGCATATCGTGCAAGGCTTGCAAATCAGAGTGCCCCAGCAATGTCGATATGTCCAAATTGAAAAGCGAAGTCCTGCAAATGAAGTACGATCTGGAGGGTGCGAATTTGCGTGAAAGGATCATTGCGGGTTCAGCATCTGGAGCTCGACTTTTGTCCGGACCACTTGCCTCCTTTATAAATTCCATACAGCGCCAAAGATCCTTCAGATGGGTTTTGGAAAAAATAGCGGGATTTGAAAAAAAGAGAATTCTTCCGTCCTATGCAAAGAAGACCTTTGTTGAATGGTATGATAAATACTATGTCCCTCCAAAAACAATAAGTGATAAATGCGTCCTATTTATTGATACGTATCTAAATTATTACGAACCCCATTTAGGAAAATCAATAATAACTCTTTTGCATGCTCTTAACGTTGCAGTTGAGGTAGCCAATGTAGGATGCTGTCAACGTCCAAAAATTTCAAACGGGTTTTTAAGAGATGCGAAAAAAGGTGGTGCTAAAACTCTTAATAGACTCGATGCCTTTGCTGTTCCAGAGAAAAAAATACTAGTCTGTGAGCCCAGCTGTGCATCGGCACTTCAATATGATTTACCAGATCTGCTGGATGACGAACGACTCGGAGAAAGAGTAGCGCAAAAAGTCACCTCGGTTGCGGACTTTGTATTGCCGAAAATGAAAACAGAATCGATTGTAAAGGTACCAGCTGCACCAACATTTATTCACGGACATTGCCATGAAAAGTCGCTGTATGGCACGGGCAGTTTAAAAGGTATACTCAAGAGGATTGGCGTAAAGGCTACCGAACTCGATTCTGGTTGCTGTGGAATGGCAGGCTCTTTTGGTTATGAAAAAGAACACTATGAGATTTCCCGGCAGATTGGCAAAGGCCGTTTGTTTGACCCGATCAGCAGGCTGCCGAAGGATGCAATGATAATTGCAAATGGATTTAGTTGCAGACATCAGATAGAGCATTTTACAGGTCGAAGAGCGTTCCATTGGACAGAGCTTTTTGATCAAATCGATGATGAAAAATAATTAGATGAACCGCAAAAGGGAATGAGATAAAATTCTATTTTACAAGTCAAATGAGCAATTCTATACTCGCCTTATTGGCTTTCATCCCCATAGCTCTTGCAGGAATTTTATTAGTCGGCTTCCGGTGGCCGGCAAAGCGAGCAATGCCTATGGTCCTTCTTGTTACAATAATCTTAGCTTCCTGGGGATGGAAATTGCCATGGGTAAGTACTATGGCAAGCATCATACAGGGATTATTTATCACCTTCGATATTCTGTGGATTATATTCGGAGCAATCTTGTTGCTCAATGTGTTGTCACGGTCCGGTGCGGTCAGTGTCATCCGGAATGGGTTTACCAATATTAGCACTGACCGAAGGATACAGATTGTTTTGGTGTGTTGGCTTTTTGGATCTTTTATTGAGGGTGCAGCGGGATTTGGCACCCCTGCTGCCATAGTTGCACCGTTACTCGTGGCTATAGGCTTTCCTGCTATGGCTGCGGTCATGTTAGGTATGATGGTCCAAAGTACAGCAGTAACTTTCGGAGCCGTTGGTACTCCGGTTCTTGTGGGCCTAAGAGGTGGTCTTAGTTCTGATCTTGTAGATCAGCAACTTTCAGAAATGGGCCTGACCATGGGAGACTACCTGTTGATTGTAACTAAGGACATTGTGGTTTTTCACGCTATCGCGGGCACTTTGATTCCGCTGTTTATGGTTTGTATGCTTACGAGGTTTTTTGGGAAAAATAAATCGTGGAAGGAAGGTCTGGATATCATTCCGTTCCTGATAGCAGGAGGGTTAGCATTTACAGTCCCATATCTGATAATAGGTTTTTTACTCGGTCCGGAATTTCCATCACTTTTCGGATCTCTTATTGGTATGGTAATTATTGTTTCCCTTCTCAGAAAGGGGTGGTTTAAGCCAAAGAAGATTTGGGATTTCGAAAACAACGAAAATTGGCCTGCACATTGGTTCGGTACTTTACGTGTGGATGATAAGTTAGGAGATGATGCAAAAAAGCCCAGCCTGTTAATGAGTTGGATTCCATATCTGCTGGTGGGCGCACTCCTGGTTTTGACAAGACTTCCTCAGCTACCCATAAAATCTGCCCTGGGTGGTATTTCAATCACGTGGACCAATATTTTTGACACGGCGATATCTGCTTCTACATCTCCACTCTATTTGCCGGGTACGATTTTGATACTTGTCAGTATCATAGCATTTTATCTCCATAAGATGAAGACTTCCGACTTCAATTATGCATTAGGTAAAAGTGCAAAAATGCTCTGGGGTGCAGGATTTGTTTTGGTCTTTACAATTCCCATGGTGAGGATCTACATTAATTCGTCGATGAATCCCATGGGATATGACGGTATGCCTGTAGCAATGGCCGAGTGGGTAGCATCCAATGTCGGTCAGATATACCCGTTGTTTGCGCCTAGTGTGGGTGCATTGGGTGCATTCATAGCCGGCAGCAACACGGTCAGCAATCTCATGCTGAGCCTTTTTCAATACGGTGTAGCAGATCGCTTGATGATGCCGGCGATCACAATGGTAGCCCTACAGGCAGTAGGAGCTGCAGCAGGAAATATGATTGCCATTCACAATGTTGTAGCTGCATCGGCCACTGTCGGATTTTTAGGTAAGGAAGGCCTTATCTTGCGAAAAACAATTCTCCCTACTTTGTATTATGTACTTGTAGTTGGCATTTTGGGCTGCCTCAGTGTTTGGCTGTTGTAAACTTTTTGCGATAATGAAAATGATAGAGCCCTGCGAACAAATGTTCTTCCATTATTATCTGAGCCCGAGCAGAATCAGTCCATGATGACCGACAATTTCGAGATTGAGGGATTGGTCTAGGATATAATCTCCGGCTAAATTATCAAAACCAGTCTGATCCTCCATGCATTGCTCTTAGATCGGGTGGTATGGGAACCATGCTAAATGATATCGACACAAGTGTAATTGCGAAATAGCAGTATTTTCAGACAAATAGATATTTCTCAAAGCAATGGATACATTTGATTGAAATTTTGCGAGATTTGCAATCCCTAACATCAAAATTATGAATCCTATCACTACCCTTGACGAGTTTATCATAAAGAGACAGAAAGATTTCCCCTATGCTTCGGGTGAGCTGACCAGTCTTTTGCGAGATATAGGTGTAGCAGCAAAAATCGTAAACCGCGAAGTAAATAAAGCGGGCTTGATCAACATCCTCGGCAGCACAGACAACGCGAATGAGTCTGGTGATACGGTGCAAAAACTAGATCTCTATGCCAATGAAAAGCTGATCGAATGTCTGTCTAACAGCGGCGAGTGCTGTGGCATTGTCTCCGAAGAAATTACCGACTTTATCCCAATTCCCCCTGCGCAAGATCATGAAGGTAAATACGTTGTACTTACAGACCCTTTGGATGGTTCTTCCAATATCGATGTCAACGTCTCTGTCGGTACAATATTCGCCATCTTTCGCAGAATCAGCTCTGAGGACAGTCCTTGTAAGGAGGAAGATTTCCTTCAAAAAGGATTGGAGCAGGTGGCAGCGGGATATGTACTTTATGGCACCAGTACTATACTAATGTACACCACGGGGCGGGGAGTCAACGGATTTACCCTGGATCCCAGCATTGGAGAATTTTGTTTGTCGCACCGGGATGTGAAAATTCCGGATAGCGGTCCGTACTACTCTGTAAATCAAGGTTATTATCAAAAGTTTGATCTCGAGATGAGGCGTTACATAGATTATTGCTCTGACCATAATTTGGGATTGAGATATATCGGTTCGTTGGTCTCCGACATACACCGGATATTATTCCAGGGAGGAATCTTCCTCTATCCAAATACAAGAAAATATCCCATGGGCAAATTGCGCCTTACTTATGAGTGCAACCCCATGGCATTCATAATCGAGCAGGCAGGCGGCAAGGCAATTACCTGTGGCCTTGATCGCATACTGGAAATCACACCAAAAGAAATACACAGCCGGTGTACCTGTGTAATGGGATCTCCGGATATGGTAGACGATATGCAAAAATTTGTGCAGCGCTACCAGGCCATGTGATCGGTCTTGCCTTAAAAATTATCACTTTCTGGTCTGAGAATTAAAAAGGATCCTTTAATTGGTATTGAGTCCTATTACTCTTTATTATCTCAACTTTATTCAAACTCCAAATAAGGTGCCAATCGATCTAAAAACTCGGAATTAAATATCTTTATTTTTGCAAGGTCATCGATATTTTGAAAATTTCCATGCTGGGTCCGGTAATTCACTAGAATTGAGGCTTGCTTCCAGCTTATATAAGGATGTAATTTTAAGCTGTCCAAACCTATCTCATTAATATCAATTTTTTTAATAACCTGGGATAATTTTAAAAATGGCCGTATAGACTGAAAAACAGAGTCTGGCAATTGATAGGTTTCGCTGACCTGATCAATTGAGCTAAATCCACCTAAAGCTTTTCTAAACTTAACGATCCGTTTTGCATAATAAGGACCAATTCCCTTAAGCATCTGCCATTGATATTCGTCACTTTGGTTTATATCAACAATCGTAGAAAAATCCTTTTTTGTCCATTTCTTTTTCGGAGATGACGATGTATCGTGTTTTATCTCGGCACTATCCGACACCGATCCTTCTTTCTCCGGAGACCGATGTTCATTGACCGGAGGTGGTTTGTATTCCACTTCATTTCTATTCTGCGGAAAGCTGCTCTTTTTCTTCCGGCTTACGGTCATCTTGTCTGCATTTTTTACAAGCCATTCAGGATCGATGCCGTAAATCCTTTCGACATCCGTGACACTGTTAAACCCTCCCGAAGCCTCCCGAAATTTTTCCCATCGCTTAGCGACAAAAAGTGGTAACCCATATCGTACAAGTTCTTCAGATGATACTTGATTAATGTCAAACGAAGGCACATCGACTGCCACACCCGGGTAATCCGGAGTCTGTAGATTTCTGTTGTACTCTTCTATTTTCTCAGCAAACTCGATATAATCGATGTTTTCCTCTTCCCAGAAGAATGGAGAAATAAAGTAGAAAGTTATCTGAAGAAAAACAATAAAAAGTAAAATTCCAAGTGTACGACGATCTCTCGCAGTATATATTCTAGCTATTTTGGGAATCCTCATAGACTTTTAGTTAGATCTAGCATGAAGGATCCATCTTTTGCCAAATTAATTATGGAGCAACGATGAGCTCGCAATTTCGACTCAACATACTTCCCCCTGTATGGAAGACTGTTTCCAAGTACGACCGTTTTGCCAGCGTCCAGGCCTTCCATCGAGGCCATCCGATCATTTCTAATAAAAATGTATTCGGCAGGAATATTCTGTTTTACACTTGAATCCGTCAGCGAATCAGTAAAATACAGGGAGGTATTGTTACATTGGAGGAATCCATCCCTGTAGTAAACCGATCTACAGGATTTCAGATCTTCGCTTTTGGTGGCACCCATTGCTGCTCTCACAGTCGCTATATCCTTAGGATAGAAATCGACATCTCCCAAAATGGGATACACTTTCTTACCGATAAATAAATCAACGTAGTCTCCCTCCCAATGGTGATAGAAAATAATGACTTGCTGCCTGAGTCTATGCATTCGATCCAAATTCATAGAAAATAGTCCGACTATCACAAGGCATAAGATCATTTTCGCATAAACCAAGTTTCTATAATTAATCCACAGCGCGAAAGCAGCGCCCATCAATATGAGTATGATGAGCTGAGGAACTGAAATCCATAAGCGCTCCAAAGCCTCGATACCTGGAAATGAGGATACCAGAAGGATCCACTGATTCATAATCCAGGCCACAGCAAAAACAATGCTACCAAGGAGGGCTCCGGTATATGGTATCCAGTGAAACGCAAAAAAGCATAAACCTATCGTGAGTAATGCAAAGGCCAGAGGTACAGCGACTATACCGGACAGCCAGAAATACATTGGAAATTGATGAAAATAATAAATCGTCAGAGGGAAAATAAAAAGTTGAGCAGAAATCGATACAGTCATTAATTGCCAAATCCTGAACAAAAGCGGATTTTCAATAACGATCCATTTCTGGATGGATTTTTGGCATGTTACGATGCCAAGTACTGCTAAGAATGAAAGCTGAAAGCCGACATCAAAAAGGCTATAACTGTCTAATATAAGCAACACAAATGCTGCGACAGATAGGGTATTGACCGGGTAGGCATTTCTCGAAAGAAGAATACCTAGTTCAAAGAGGGAAAACATCAGTGCAGCTCTCCAGGCGGAAATCGGAGCTCCGACTAAATACACAAAAAACCAGATTCCCGATAGCACTACTAAAGATCGTAAGATCTTTCCTGGCATTGACGAGGGCAGAAGTTGCTTTAATAAAAACATGATGATCATGTACAGCACGCCCACGTGCAATCCGGAAACAGCTAATACATGCATAGCTCCAGTGTCAGCAAAGGCATTGCGAAGATCATCGCCCAATTCTCTTTTATCCCCCAACAATAATGCACTGGTCAGAGCAAATTCATCTGAGGTGGTGACCTCCTTTCGCAGAATCTTCTTGCATTTCTCACGTAATTCTCCTATCCAAATTTTTACATTAAATTCCTTCTTCAGTAAGAGTGGCTCCTCTTTAAAAAACCCCTGATGCCAAATTTCTTTATTTCCGTAATAGTTGCTATAGTCAAAAACATAGGGGTTCTTTGGTCCTTCTATTCTTTTGATGTAGCAATGTGCGTATAAATGATCACCGGGCCGAAGGAAATCATTTTCATAAAAAACCAGAAGATTACCTGACGATCTAGTTCCATTTATCTGGTCTACCGAAATTATACACCTGTTCTTAATTTTCTCTTTGACAGAGCCAATAATGGTGTCCTGACCTTCCGTAACACAGGCCGATATGTGATCCCGAATATTACTCATTTTCCTTTGACCATGGATGCATGCTCCCGCAAGGAAAAATGCCAGCAACACTAGAGGATTATGCGCAATATTAGGCCAGGAAAAATATCGAATACCATTTATCCAGACCACCAGAGCAATCATGCTAAACAAGAAATAAAACAAGGGCATGCTCAAGTTGGCACTGAGATGCGAGAATAATATGCCTAAAATCAGTGTGAGAGTTATCGCCAAAAAGGGATGTTTTCTTAAGATTGAGCCCATGGGTTGACTTTGGTCAGAATAAGATAAAACAATAAATTGTATCCCGCAAATAGCTTGTTTTAAAAACATAGCCAGTGGGACCCAATTGGAAAAAGATAATACTTTTGTAATGTGCAGACCTTGACACTTTTGAATTGGTTTTTATCAATCTTGATCCTAATGTTGCTTCCCGTGAACTCGGATTCTCAGGAGGAGCCGCGGAGAGAAACACAGACTGTGAGACTAAGTGGCACATGGGGTGACAGAGTAGTCCTGGCAGAGGTGCACAAGGATATCCTGGTCATAGAAGGAGATATAGAAATTGGGAAAAGGGAGAAGAGCAGGTCTGCAGCTATTAATGGAATCTTGAGTCTATGGCCAAATGGAATCATACCGTATGTGATCACAACCGAGGAGGTCCCCCCGGAGCTGGTACAGGAAGCAATCGATGACGTGAGCCAATCGACCAATCTCAGCCTGATACCCCGGACAAATGAAGGCAGTTATGTCAAATTCATCGATGATAATATCACTTCATCCTCCATAGGCAGGCAGGGAGGAATGCAAAACATCAGATTGGCAGACTGGGTGGTAAAGGGAAACATTATCCATGAGATCTTGCACGCAGCGGGCATCTACCACGAGCATTCACGAATGGATCGCGATAATTTTATTGCCATAAATTGGGATAGTATTCGATCGGGATACGGACAAAATTTTTCTAAACACGGTAATGGTCAGGATTTGGGTCAATATGATTATAGGTCAATAATGCATTACGGACCAGATTTTTTTGGCTGTTGGAGATGCGACAATGGAAATGTCTATTGCAATTCTGCTCCCTCGGGTACCCTCGACTGTTTTCAATCCACAACTATTGTTGCTCCACCTGGAATAGAAATTGGTCAACGAGAAATGCTAAGTCCCGGTGACATCGCCGGTATTAATACGCTTTATCCCTGCAACCATCCGGATTACTCCACTCTAGTCGAGTTCTACAATCTGCTGAGTGGTTCTGTATGGGTAGAAAATGACGGATGGCAAAGCTGTGACCCCTGCACCGGAAATCTCGGAAATCCGTGGTATGGCATTACGTGTGAAAATAATCGTGTGTCTAAAATCAAATTATCGAATAATAATCTTATTGGAAGCTGGCAGAACATCGATCTCTCGTCATTAACCCATTTAAAAGCATTGCATCTTGATAGCAATAACATTGCAGGGTTGCCCACATCGTTATTTAGCCTATTAACGTTGGAGTCTTTATCATTTGCAGATAATCCGAATCTGATTCAAGGTACGTTTCCCCATAATATTGAGGCCTTGCATAATTTAAAAAGAATTGATTTTCGGAAAACGGGACTTGTGGGTGGTGTATCATTTTCAATTTGTGACCTGTCATTTCTTGAGGAAATAAACCTCAGTGAAAATCAACTATCGGGCTCTTTACCTGACGAGCTTGGTCACCTCTCAAACGTGACCGTAGTCGATTTTTCTTCAAATAATTTAAGCGGCTGTTTTCCCAGTTCTTATGATCAATTTTGCGATGTAAGTTTTGATTTCTCCAGTAATCCGGGTCTACCCGGTGGTGGTGATTTCCATACATTTTGTAATGACGGCAGAGGACGGTGTATTTATCCCTGCCCCAGAGAAATAGTGAGCACCTGTCAATCCAGTGTTTGTCAATGGCCGTCAAATACAGTATTGCAATCTCATCAAATGATAGACCTAAGCGGACCGTATCATATAGATCAGTCCAGCACAATCATATTAAGATCTCCGGGAGAAATCACCCTGGGAGCAGGGATCACAATAGAGTCCGAAGCCAACCTAATAATATTATCAGAGGGTTGTGACACCACCTCTCATTGAAGGTAAATGCTCGGGGATTAAAGTTTCATAATTTTCACAGTCTTGGCTTTCGCATTATCAAGAACCGTAAAATACATCACACCATTAGCCAAAGCAGAAATATCAACGGACTCACCTGACTCTACATTTCCAATATGCAGCAATTGACCAAGCATCGATCTTATTTCGTATTGAGCTTTTTCACCAGGGGCAATTCCCGTGATCGTTACTTGATTTTGCACTAACGTTGGAAAGATATTAATATCCAAAACCGGCCCATCATAGTGAATTTCAATTATTTTCGAGTACTCAAGTGATCCGTCGATATCCAATGCCTGTAATCGAAAAAAGTTAGACCCAGCCAAGGGGTTTTCATCTATAAATTTATACGTAGTAAAACTACTAATTGATCCCAAAGCAGGCTGCCAGTGAACATTCTGCCAGTGCTCGCCATCTTGACTTTTTTGCACATGAAAACCTTCAAAATCAATCTCCGAAGCGGTCTCCCAAACAATCTCTATTCCTTCTGAAGTTGGTATTCCAGCAAAACTGACCAGCTCGACCGGTAATGAGGCGCAGCTTACCGTTAGATTAAAAGGACCTTGATTGGGTACCGTCCCATCGTCGGTGGTGGTACTTTGACCATCCACAACAACAAAATAATGACCGGCCGCCAGATCAACATCGATCCTCTCGATATCGCCGACCGTCGCCGTGTCACTTATCTGAATACAGCTACCATAGTTCGGTTGATATGTCGAAGATCCCATACTCGGACCAATAGCATTAAACAGCATCAAATCCAAATCATCACCTTCAGTGGGATCCAAAGTAAAGGTAAAATCATCACCGGGCTGTACAACAATCTCATACGCATAATCGCCACCTATATAACCCGTCCCACCCGTGCAATCAGAATATTCTTCATTATAGTTTACTCGCTGTGCAGTATTTCCTTCCAAAGTCTCCAGGCACGAAATTGTGCCATAATCATTAGTGCAGGCCGCTGAAAGTGTGAAATTTCCTTCGGCATTTACTCCATCAGCAATCCCACCGTCCACTATGAGCCAGTAAACTCCCGGGATCAGATCATTTCTAGTAATTTGCTCGGTGTCAGTTCCGCCAGTGCTACGTACCAAACAAACATCAGGTGCCGGAGGAATTGGATCTACATCACCACTAGGGATACTTGCCATTAAAAATAGATCCATATCTGGATTATCCTTCGTCATCACGAAATCAATTGAGGCCATTTCTTCTGTTAAGACAAATCGATAAACACAATCACCTGCATGAAAATTGTTGTCAGTGATCTCTTCACAACCCCTCCTGATATCATTGTAGCTCATTGAGTCAAAATTACTCACTCTATTGATCGTGCTTCCACTAGTAATCTCACCACAGATAAGTTCATTAAATGCATCAGGACATTGCACTTGCAGGTTGTAACTTCCCTCGTCCTGATTATTGCCATCTATAATCAGCCAGTACGTGCCCATTAGCATTTGGGTAACATTTAATGGAGTGCCAAGTGCCACTGTTGTAACGCACGTATCCGGACAATCAATCCCCTCCTCATCAGTGGTATTGCTCATGACGATCAAGTGCAAGGCCGGTGTTACAGCATCTTCACTGGTAAGGAGGAAAAGAACATCGAGTGTATCTGAAAGAATAAATTTATGCAAGGTGTCCCCAGCATCAAAATTCGCATCCATGTCCAGATCGCACTTCTCGTAATCAGTAGTGTTAAAGTCATTATTAGTGCCGACGGTTGATCCCTCTGCAATCATATTGCAATAGATCGTATCATAGTTTAAGGGTGGATCTGCAAAAGTGCCGGCAAATAAATTTTGGAGGGCGAATACACCCAGGATCATGAGGTATGCTATTGTCAGGGATCGACGCTTCATCGGAGACTTAGTTTTACGGTTGAATGCTTAAATTTAAAGATTCTACCATTAAATCCGGCATTATTTACATAATTAATAAATACTCATATAAATAGTGATCATATAATAGTGAAATCCGTTGCCAGGATGACGCCGGTACAATGAGTAAATCGGGTATACGGACAATCATATATGTCTCGGGGAAAGGAGAACTTTCCTGTCTACGGGAGCACTAGCGAGATTCCCGAACTTCTCCCGGAACGTACGCCAAGCAGGTAATCGATGGATTCGCTCAGATTGCATCTGGTCACGATGAGTCGATGTATCGGTATCTCGTGTTCGGAAATGAACTTAAGCATATCACCATACCTGTCTGACTGAATTCCGTGGCTTCCAATAATCTCCAACTCCTGAGCCACGAGCCTTTCAAAAGAGGCAGAGGGAATCCCATTGACATCTGGCAATAATCCCACCTGGATGTACCTTCCTCTACGTCTTAGGGTTTGAAGTCCGATATCCAATAATGACGAGTCTCCAACAGCATCGAAACATGCATGAACTCCATGTCCTGCCCACCTCTTTATTTGTCCCAGCTGCAGGTGATCGTATGCGATATCGGCACCCAGCTGGAGAGCAAGTTTTCTTGCTGCAGGAGAGGGATCGATTCCACAGACTGAAACACCACAGGCCTTCGCTATCAGGATCATCGATAATCCCAGCCCTCCACAACCTACTACAAGGATCTTTTGGCCCTTGCGGACTTCGGCCTGATCAATAAGTGCGCGAAAAGCAGTACCAAAGCGACATCCCAATATCGCCGCAGTCTCGAAACTCATGTCTGCCGGGAGTTCAACCAAATTGATATCGGCATAACGCACTAGTACATATTCTGCAAAAGAGCCCCAGGAGGTAAACCCTGCTTGCTCCTGATCCATGCAAACCTGGAAATCACCTTCTTCACAATAAACACAGCTGCCGCATGCCTGGACAAAAGGTGTGGTGACCCGCTGGTCTAATTTCCAATTCCGGACATCCCCACCAAGTTTTACGATTTCACCGGCAAATTCATGACCCGGCACATGCGGCACCTGTATATCGGGATCATGTCCCATCCAACCATGCCAATCGCTGCGACAAATCCCGGTTGCTCTAACTCTTACAAGGACAGAATCTGAAAGTACTTCTGGCACAGGAACATCAGCAAGCGTTGGACGTTTTTGAAATTCATCGTACAATACCGCCCTCATCGTTATGGGTACAGCCATTAAATTCTCTCTTTTTTCGCAGAATTTTGATCAATTTTAGTCTATTTGCCGTTTTAATCATATGGGACGACTTGCATTTTTTGCAATCCTCTGTGTAGCAGTATTTTTCACTTCGTGTGAAAAATCGAACACTTTACGCACCCAGGTGAACTTCACCACACAGCACCACGAGAAGATTATACCCAATATTACGGTATTTGTAAAATATAATACCTCCGAATTTCCCGGATATGATCCACCGGATATTTTCGATAATTCAGCAGTATCAGACGACCGTGGTAAAGTCTCATTTAGAGACATCCCACTTGGCCACCATTGGTTTGTTGGAGTTGGATTTGATGAAGAGATCCAAGAGCAGGTAATCGGAAATATGGACTATCAATTTGATCTAAGGCATCTGCGACTAGATACCATCCTGTACGTAGGTGAAGAATGATTTGCAATTAGCTGCTCGCAACTGTCAGTGCTTTACTCACCCCCACCCTACAGGGGAATCCTCCCTCCGAACAGGTCGGCGAATGTAAATTCGGCTTTGTCTGGGATGCAGTGGGCGAGTACAGGTCGGCGAATGTAAATTCGCCTTTGTCCAAGATTTCTTGACAGATCTCATGATTATCCGTCATTGCTATACTCGTCCCAACCCTGATGGGGAGTCCTCCCTCCGAACAGGTCAACGAATGTAAGGACAGTCGGCGAATGTAAATTCGCCTTTGTCTGGGATTTCTTGACAGATCTTACTAATTATTATCCAGTCTTGATTCGTCATTGCTCTACTCGCCCCACCCCTGATGGGGAGTCCTCCCTCCGAACAGGTCTGCGAATGTAAGGACAGTCGGCGAATGTAAATTCGCCTTTGTCTGGGACTGCCTACAGGTTTCAGCTGGTTATCTGCTCTACATTCGTTAATGATCTATTTTTTCTGTCGTTTAAATTCGCCAATCGTCCTTTTACATTAATGCGTGCTGTCGGCCACAATTTTCCAATGACCTGATCTTTTCTGTATTACAAGAAGAAAATTTCCCTCCAGATTTTCGAGATTTATTCTCTCGAGATGATATTTCCCAATCAAAGTGTAAACTTTTCTGCTCCTTCGCATGAGCGATATAACATCAAATGTAAGATGTCCCATTGCTTCCGGGGATGGATATCGCCTTTTGTAGTTTTGCAGGGTGGGGACGTATCCTTCCGTCAACCCCGATGCACCCAAAAACTGTAGATTTTCACTATTCCAATACGTTTGCATGAAGAGGTCAATATCTCCACTATTCCATGCATCAGCTTGACGGTCCAATAGTCTCAAGATCTCTTTTTCTGTACTACTATACGTTTGGGAAAATAGGACGACGGAATAAAAAGTGGTGAGACAAATCAGGAAAAATCGAAGAGCACTCAAGTCTTTATAAATT
The DNA here is from genome assembly GCA_965222645.1 of Saprospiraceae bacterium. Classification (GTDB taxonomy): domain Bacteria; phylum Bacteroidota; class Bacteroidia; order Chitinophagales; family Saprospiraceae; genus JABDMH01. The sequence goes on from OZ244968.1 coordinate 1,675,567, forward strand.
TAATGGCTCTTGTCATATCACCGGATCGAATCACAATAAAGTAGTGAGCCGGGGGTAAGGCAGAAATATTTAGAAAATGTGTTTGGGGATTAAACGAATGTTGTATAGCAATACCATCCAGGTTCAGGATTTCGATCTCGGCATCGCCGGGAAGTTTCGAAATAAAAATGATTTCGCTTGCAGGATTAGGGTATGCGGTGATGTCATTAAAATCTCCGTACTCCACGAGTTCAATTTGGGAAAACGTTGCAAAACCATCTTCTCTAAATATTTTTAATCGGTAATAGTTTTTACTAAGTGGATACAAATCTTTATAAAAATATGCTGTGAGGTCATCGGAATGAAAGGCAGGTAATGTAGCAATGGCATCAAAATATAACCCATTTCGAGAACGCTGGACCTCCATTTTACCTCTAAATAAATCACCTGAGACAACCCACTCAAGTTCTACTCCCTTATCCTTTGGTTCGGCATCAAACTCGACGAAGGATAAAGGCAAGAGCGAGTTTTGACTTGAAGTGTATCTAGTACCACTGGATGTTTCTAAACTATGTAGTTGCATACTTCCCCATTGATCATTTAAATATAGAGGGATGCTGCAATCTGTCTTAATGGACACATATTGTATCCGCTGATTAAAACCGGGGTCAGAAAAGATATGAATATTCGTGTTGGATGGGATAGTTTCGGTGTTTGTATCCTCTACCGTGAAAAAGAATGTCGAGCCCAAATTAACCTTCGTCTTCTTCCAAACAGCGTTGGCATCTCGAAAATCATCACTAGAGGAAATAACTACGTAGACCTCCTCAGCCAGCAACTGGGGGATTTCATCTTTACATTCGCTTGTTGGATCTTCATTGAATTGTACCGAACAATCGTCACCTGAATATAGAAATTCAAGTGCTACTGGGGGGTCATTTTGATCACAGCAATTGGATGTCCACTCTGCCAGATCAAAAAATTGGGTCCTTTTTGCGACAGCTTCTCCTATTCCCATATTAAATGAGATAGTTATGCTCAATGCAACGCAAAAAGCTTTGAGGGTCTTCGTAAACATTTGTTGATCAGGATTTGTGTGCACTGCAATTTACTAACGAGAGTCGGTGTATCAAAAGACAAATTGTCTTATTTCAAATATTTTTTTATGCCATATATAAGATCATATTAAGAAAATTTGGCTCTCAAAATCATAAAGAATTGATGGTCTGTAGCACTATATATATTAGCTGATTTAATATATTGATTTTGTCGATGTATTCCATAAGAATCGATGAATACTTATTTATTTCTAAATTCGCTTTCTCTAAGCTAACAGGGCAAGAATCTAATGAAAGGAGATCAGACAATTCTTATCTATGACACCACCCTGAGAGATGGAACACAAGGAGAAGGTGTATCATTTTCTGCTGATGACAAGCTGTTGCTGGCTCAAAAGATCGACAAATTTGGCCTTGATTACATTGAAGGAGGTTGGCCGGGCTCCAATCCCAGAGACATGGATTTTTTTGACCGCATGAAGGACATTGAACTACAATTCTCCAAACTGGCAGCCTTCGGATCAACACGTCGCACAAACCATCATGTAGAGGAAGATCCTCAGATCGAACAGTTGCTCATGGCTCAAACCCCTGTGGTGACAATTTTTGGCAAATCGTGGCCCTTGCATGTTACTGAGGTATTAAAAACAAGTCTCGATGAGAATTTAAAAATGATCATGGAGTCGATTGCATACCTCAAAGCACAAAACAAAGAAGTCGTTTATGACGCCGAGCATTTCTTTGACGGATATTTAGCTGACTCGCACTACGCCTTGGCAACTTTGAATGCTGCAGTAGAGGGGGGTGCAGATTACCTGGTCCTTTGCGATACAAATGGTGGATCTCAGGTGAGTCAATTTTCGGAAATCGTAAAGGATGTGATGGGTCGACATAAGGGACAATCAATTGGTGTACACTGTCACAATGATTGTGGCCTGGGTGTAGCACTATCTATTGCCGGTGTCAATCATGGAGCAACAATGATCCAAGGGACAATGAACGGATATGGCGAGCGAATAGGAAACGCCAACCTGACTACTATTCTGGGAAACTTGCATTTTAAGCTAAGATACCCGTTAAATTGCGCTGCCCAACTGGAACACCTTCGCGATTTTTCACTTGAAGTAGACCGGCTCGCAAATATCGCACCTAACAAAAAAGCACCATTTATTGGTGAAAGTGCATTTGCCCACAAGGGGGGTGTCCATGCAAATGCGGCACAAAAAGTAGCCCGGAGCTATGAGCATATGCTGCCTGAACTAGTGGGTAATAAGCAACGCATTTTAATGTCAGATATGTCGGGAGGCAGCAGTGTGGCAATGAAAGCAAAAGAACTAGGTATTGACCTTGATGAAAAGTCACCTTCCATACGCACTTTCTTAAGTAAGATAAAGCGACTCGAAAATGAAGGTTATGAGTTTGAAAGTGCCGATGCCTCATTTGTTGTACTTCTATACCAGCATTTTCATGACCTGACCGATGATTTTGAAATGGTGAGTTATCGCACGATTTCAGAAATGGTGCGTGATTCTGACACAAATATTAGTGAGGCTGTTGTCAAGCTGAAGGTGGATGAAAATCCGGAGATAAAAATGACGATCTCCGAATCATCAGGACCTGTCGGAGCTCTGGATCATGCCATGAGAGAAGCCTTTGCACATCATTTTCCCTCGTTAAAATGTGTAAAACTCGTAGACTATAAGGTACGGATTCTTCAAACAGGTCAGGGCACCGAATCGATTGTACAAGTCCTCATGAAATCCAGTGACGGTCGAAATTCCTGGTGGACATGTGGTGCACATAGCAGTATTATAGATGCCAGCTATCAGGCATTATGTGATTCTTTTCGATACAAGTTGATTAAGGATGCTCAGCAAGCTGAAGCCTGATACCGGACATGCTACTGATCTGATAGGACGGTGAATAAAATCCCTTCTATTACTTCGAGACGCCCACCTTCCACCACACATAGTATATTTATTGCTGTGTTCTCCTGCACTAAAGGATAATAGTTTCCATTGACACTAGCAGGAATCAAAACAGCATCGGTGTCACCTGGAATTTTCTGTTGAGACCAATTTTCCGGATCATCCCAGTTTGTATTTTCTCCACAACCAGTCCAGACATTCCAAGAAAAATAATTTACTTCACAAATATCAGGACACATGGTTACTGTACCTCCGTCCAGAAAGCGGTCCCGGGCAGGAATTGAATTCTCATTTAAATCATTTGGTGTACCGATCACAGGCAACATCTGATCTGTGAAATGTGGAGTTTCAAAATAAAAATAAGTATCATCAGTTAGGTCGCCAGTCCCGGAAGGGATAATTGTCCCATTATCATTATTTCCATATTCAAAATGACCTGCACCCATCAATGTATAATTCCCAAGACCCAATCCGGAACCAGTGATTTCATTTCCCAAAAAATTCTGATTGGGTGAATTGTTGGCAGACATAATAATTCCATAGAGTTCTGCTCGATTCCTAAAAAAAGTATTATAAGGACCGTTGGCGTCATGGGAATTGTCAATGACAATATTTTGAACAATATTGTGTTCAAAGAGATTAAAAAAAGGATAATTACCATGGCAGACTAAATCACCTGCACTATTACTCGGGAATAGACTCCAAAAGGGATCCGTCGAAAAATTAAAGGAAATAACATTTCCATTTGCTCCGGATTGCAATAAAATTGAATGCCTTAAATGTTCGAAAACATTGTTCTCCACCTTGCAAAGACTGGCCGATCCATGTAGAACAACTCCGTAGGCCTTTCCTCCACCACCATAATTAAATCCGTGGTGAAAATAAGAACCCGACACCGTAACGTGACTGCTTTGATCAATCACCACATGTCCAAAGTTGCAATTATTGCTCTCTACGCCACGAACCCAACACTCGGTCGACCGACGGAAATATATGTTCTTTGATTGGGTCGACGTTTCATCAAGTCTGTTAATCTTCAAGCACTCAACACCCACACTGTGAATTGGAAGAATTTTGCGGAGCGCCGGAAATCGATCAATTGGAAAATCCGTGCGCAATTGCTGGTCCAAGAATAGAGTGTCATTGACGATCTCTCTTACCAGGACGATCTGAGCTACTGAGAATAAAGCCCAACTATCATTAACAAGATCTGCATCATTTTTGTGTAGCCGGGCCAAATCTCCTACTTGCCAAAGTGAACCGTCATCTACAACGACGATTGAATCGCCAACAAACGCAGACTCCACTAATGAATCGGGTTCACCAGACCAGGAGCCGATACAGGAAATCAAATCTCCGGAGCCACCCAGATCAAAATTAAGAACCGTTTGATCAGATCCCGCACCTTTGATCACCAGACTATCTTTCAAAACCAAAGTCTCGTCAAAAAAATAAATGCCCGGAGGAAAGTAAAGAACACCTGCACCCCCATCGAGTTGAGCAATTGCCTCATCAAAAGCGGAATTACTTGATGTGCTGCCAGTCTTATCCGCTCCCATGTCAAGCATGTTAATTTCGAAGATAGATTGCATGCATTCCTCGGCACCAGCTTTTGTCCATGTGGTAGCTCGAGAAGAAGGGAGAGTTTGTGTACAAAGAGATGAAGAAAGCAGCGATAATGGAATGCAGAGGAAGAGATTCAAACGCACCTTTTACTAAATGTTTACAGGGTATGAAACGAAAATTCACTATCATTCTATATGTAGATTGCTTCGAGAATTAGAGAAAAGATACTATGGCGGAGTTTCTCTTTGCAACTTTTCGAGAAAATTCAAGTCCTTTAGATAAAGAGCTCGTATGTTGTCTCAGTCTATCAAGATGGCTTGGCGTGTCATCAGAAAAAACAAGAGTACATTTTTTATCAATGTCCTGGGCCTTTCAACCGGTTTGGCTTGTGCTTTACTCATCCTGATGTGGATTTCGGATGAGCTAAAGATCGATAAATACCACGAAAAGGATGACCGGTTATTTTATGTGATGGAGCATCAAGAGTATGCGAACAACATAATGACCACACTGTCGACACCAGGCGTTCTTGCAAGGACATTAAAGCAGGAAATCCCCGAGATTGAGTTTTCATCTACTTTAATGTGGCCGCAACAGTTGACGCTCACAGTAGAAGATCAAAATATAAAGGCCTCAGGTCGATATGTAGAGCCGGATTTCCTCCATTTATTTACCCATCCTCTTCTCAGAGGGCAGAAGGACAATGTACTAAGGAATCCGGCATCAGTTGTAATTACCGAAACCCTGGCACAGAGACTTTTTGGCTCGATTGAAGATGCTTACGAAAAAACGATCAGAATAAACCATGAAGATTTTTGTACCGTAACGGGCATCTTAGAAGACGTTCCCAAAAACTCTTCCCAGACTTTCGACTTATTACTTCCATACGAACCTTTTTTGCAAAAAAATGATTGGCTCTCCAGTTGGGGCAATAATGCACCTCCCACAGCGGTAGGCCTAAGGAAGGGAACAGATGTTAATTCGGTCAATAAAAAAATTGCAAATATCGTAAAGGACCATAGTGAAGAAAGTAATGTCACGTTGTTTCTCAAACAGTTTTCGTCTCTGTATTTATATGGGAAATACATAAATGGCAAACTGGCAGGTGGACGAATTGAATATGTAAAACTTTTCGGGATCATAGCCGTCTTCCTGTTGCTGATCGCTTGTATAAATTTCATGAATCTTTCCACGGCTCACGGCACAACCAGAGCAAAAGAGGTAGGCGTGAAAAAGACATTGGGTATGCCGAAAATATCACTTATTACCCAATATCTAAGTGAATCAGTGATAACGGCACTTTTTTCGCTTTTGATATCTTTTCTATGGATAATACTGCTTTTACCGAAATTCAATTCGCTTACTGAAAAGGAACTAGAGTTTCCACTTTCTGCATCCATCCTCATCGCCTTTTTCGGCATCGCAATTATTACCGGACTTGTAGCCGGCAGTTATCCCGCCCTTTATTTGTCCTCATTTAAACCAGTGGAAGTATTGCGAGGAAAACTAAGTGCGTCTTTGGGTGAGCTCTGGGCCAGAAAGGGGTTAGTAGTTTTTCAATTTACGATGTCTGTTATTTTAATATTGTCGGTGATTGTGGTATATCGACAGATTCAATTTGTACAATCCAAAAATCTCGGTTATGAAAAAGATCAGTTAATTAATTTTTCCCTGGACGGAAAACTGGAAGAAAACGGAGAGTTTTTTGCGGAAAGGTTACGAAAATTACCAGGCATTAAAAATGCCGGCACCATAGCACACGATTTAGTAGGGCGGCAAAACAATACGAGTGGATTGGAATGGGAAGGCAAAAATCCTGAGGATCGCATTCTGTTTGAAAATGTCAGGGTGGGTTATGATTTACTGGAAACGATAGGAGTTGAAATCTTGGAAGGGAGGACGTTCTCAAGGGAGTTTGGTCAGGACACAACAAGAATCATTTTCAACGAAACTGCGATCAATGTGATGAATATGAAGGATCCGGTTGGAAAAAGGATCCGGTTGTGGGATGAATATGATTTGGAAATTATTGGGGTCGTGAAGGATTTTCATTTTCAATCACTCCATGAGCCTGTAAAACCTCTTTTCTTTTGGCTTGCGCCGGAACAGACCTGGTATATGATGGTAAAACTTGAAGCAGGGCGGGAAGAAGAAGCTCTTAAAGACCTCGAAAGTCTCTATGCAGATCACAACCCCGGATTTCCTTTTGAATATCGATTTGTCGATGAGGAATATGCCGCACAGTACGCAGCTGAGCAGAGGGTTTCAAGGCTTTCGCGCTATTTTGCAGGGCTTGCTATTCTCATTTCTTGTCTGGGACTCTTTGGTCTGGCAGCATTTACCGGGGAAAGGCGAAAAAAGGAAATTGGAATTCGAAAAGTACTAGGAGCTTCAGTGGGTCAGATAGTACTGCTGCTGACTCGGGATTTTACGCGACTGGTTATATTAGCTATTATTCTAGGGTTGCCGGTCGCCTATCTTCTTCTCAGAAATTGGCTCGAGCGGTTCGAATACCGTATCACGCTTCAGCCCGCATTTTTTGTAATCGCTGGGGCTTTGCTTCTTGTTATAGCCTGGATTACGGTAAGCAGTCAAGCTTGGAAATCGGCGCTTGTGCATCCGGGAGAAAGCATGAAGGAGGAGTGACTGTCAGGTTAGTAGATTTACGATTATGTGTCAACAACAATTGATGATTGGCGAGCATCTGTCAAATCCAAACAAAATGCATCAGTCTAAATAATTCTAGTATTCGGGCAAACTCCGGCAGTTGTAGCAATTGTTGGCACTGGTGCAATTATCCGTTTGAACGGTTATATCGGCTCATCAGTTATTTAGTCGGTTTTCAACAGCTCATAAGGTACTTGACAGTTTTAAGTCGGCTCCCTACCATCGGTGACATTATCCGTTTGAACGGTTATATCGGTTATGTCCGTTTCCAACAATTTTAGGGATTCTAGGCAGCTCTAATCCAGCCCTGACCTCCGGAAGCATTATCCGTTTGAACGGTTATATGGGCTCATCAGTTATGTAGTCGGTTTTCAACAGCTCATAAGGTACCCGACAGTTTTAAGTCGCTCCTTATCATTGGTGACATTATCCGTTTGAACGGTTATAACGGTTAGAACGGTTACGCCAACCAAGAGAATCTCCTATCCAAAAACTAAAACTTGAAAGGGCTCCCACCCCTGTGGAAACATCCGAAAACAATTTCAAATATCAATAACTATCAGGCAATAACACAACGACGTCACCGGAAGCATTATCCGTTAGAACGGTTATATCGGTTATATCGGTTATGTCCGTTTCCAACAATTTTAGGGATTCTAGGCAGCTCTAATCCAGCCCTGACCTCCGGAAGCATTATCCGTTTGAACGGTTATATGGGCTCATCAGTTATGTAGTCGGTTTTCAACAGCTCATAAGGTACCCAACAGTTTTAAGTTGCTCCTTATCATCGGTGACATTATCCGTTTGAACGGTTAGAACGGTTACACCAACCAAGAGAATCCCCTATCCAAAAACTAAAACTTGAAAGGGCTCCCACCCCTTTGGAAACATCCGAAAACAATTTCAAATATCAATAACTATCAGGCAATAACACAACGGCGTCACAGGAAGCATTATCCGTTAGTACGGTTATATCGGTTATGTCCGTTTCCAACAATTTTAGGGATTCTAGGCAGCTCTAATCCAGCCCTGACCTCCGGAAGCATTATCCGTTTGAACGGTTATATGGGCTCATCAGTTATGTAGTCGGTTTTCAACAGCTCATAAGGTACCCAACAGTTTTAAGTTGCTCCTTATCATCGGTGACATTATCCGTTTGAACGGTTAGAACGGTTAGAACGGTTACTACAGTTTCAATCCCCTGCCAAAATCTAAATGCGCCCTGCTGACTTGCAACCATTTCCAAAGACTTCACCAACTATTCAAACAAACCAATCGACTATCCCAATTTTTAACTAACTTCATTTATTCAGCGACTTAAACAAAACTCAGTACCTAACAACACGATGCCATGACCAAAATCAGAACCCACATACACTGCTCGATCTGTGGAAAAAAACTTACTGGACGAACCGACAAAAAGTTTTGTGATTATGTTTGTAAAAATGAATATCACAGAAAAAGAAAAGCCGAACACCTCCCCTTCTCTGCCCCCATCGATCAAATATTACACCGTAATTGGGTAATTCTAAAAGAGTATTCTGATCAAATTGGAAAGAAGAAATTTTTTATCTCTAAAGCGGATCTGAGTAAATCAGGGTTCAACACCACCTATTACACTACAACGCGAAAAAACAAACACGGTAAAATCTACCACTACATTTACAACTTTGGTTGGATGGATTTCAGTGAACAACAATTGATGATTGTGCATCTGATTAAATCCAAATAAAATTCATTTAATTCACCAATCTACAATTGTCTATGGGTCAGAAAAAAAGTAGATCTTCGAATGGAGATCCAACACTCCAGATCAAAGTAACCCGAAAAATCAGCGACATGGCTTCTACCCACCCTCCAGAACGCGCACTCCTTCTCCTCCCTCTACCTTATAGCACTCCGGATCGATGCCAAATTTCTCCAGATAAGCACCCCTAATTTCTCCTTCAAATCGATCTAGATAATCATCTTTCACTAAATTGATACTGCATCCACCAAAACCTCCACCCATCATTCGTGCTCCAAGGATGTAATCCTTTTCTCTCGTGTAATCAACCAAAAAATCCAGCTCCTTACAACTCACCTCATATTTGCTACTGAGATCAACGTGTGATTCGTAAAGCAATTCTCCCAAGACATTCAACTTTTGTTCTCCCAATGCCTCCACTACTTTGTGAACACGAGAAATTTCACCAATTATGTGGTGTGCTCTTTTTTGCATCCCAATGTCTAATTCGACACATTTGTTTATTTGTGATTCACCCACATCCCGCCAACTCTTTACGCCAAATTCTTTCTTTAGTGCAACAAGTGCTCTCTCACTGGTTTTTCGCCTCACATTATATTGCGACTCTGCCAAAGAATGACTTACACCAGAATTACATAGCACAAAAGAATAATCTTCCAAATGAAGGGAAACATATTCGTGATCTACTTTGTCACAGTCGAGTAAAATCGCATTACCTATTTTACCAAAAACACTTGCATATTGATCCATGACTCCGCATTGCACCCCTACATAGTCATGCTCCACCTTTTGACAATGAAGCACCAATTCTCTTTTTGACATGTCAATATTCCAGAGACTTGCCAGGCAATGGGCAGTTGAAGCTTCCAATGCAGCAGATGAACTGAGACCTGCGCCTGGAGGAATGTCACCAGCAAAAGCAAGATCAACCCCACTAATGGGTAAACCATTTCTCTGCCAAAGATCCAACGATCCGACGATATAATCTACCCAGCTCCCCAAACGCCCCTTTTCCGTCCCGATTCTATACTCGAATTCCTCTCTGAGATCTACGGCAAAGAATCGACACACGGACGGTGTGTCATTTGCAGCTGCAACACATACAATGCTTTTATCAATCGCCATGGGCAGAACCCAGCCATTATTGTAATCAATGTGCTCACCAATAATATTTATGCGACCCGGTGCTGCCGTCCATGTGCACTTAGTCCAGCCCCGGTTTCTCACAAAGGCCTCCAAACGCTCCTTGGGTAATTTCTTCATCCCAACTGCAGTTCATTGCTTTTGGCATAAACTTACTTCAATTCATTCGTCCAGTCTCCATTCTATTCAGAAATCTAAGAATTGTCTAATTTTGAATTGATGAAAATTAAGATTTTGGCGTTCGGTATTGCAAAGGAGATCTTAAATAGTAGGGAGCTGGAGCTCGAAGTCCCTACTGGGAGCTCCATTGGTGGGATTAAGGATCTTCTGATTGACCGGTATCCTGATTTTTCAGAGCTTAGATCTCTTTCATTAGCGCTAAATGAAGAATATGCAAGTGATCATGATGTCGTCGAAGATGGTGACAAAGTCGTTGTGATCCCCCCAGTCAGTGGTGGATAGATCCTGAACCTTTAAAGACAATAAATGCCGTGAGTGCAACCCAGTCGAATATTGATATCCAGTTGAATACAAAACCTCTGTCAATTACTACCTGTTATGATTTTGTCGCCGGTCCCGGTTGCGGGGGTATAGATCTATTCGTGGGGACAGTACGCAATGAGACAAAAGGCAATCTTGTTTCCGCACTCAATTTTGAAGCCTACGAGCCTATGGCTAAAAAAGAATTAATAAAGATTTGCAATCTAATATTTGATAAGTGGCCTGTCAAGAAGGTGGCAATCCATCACAGATTAGGGCAACTGGGCATTGGAGACATCGCAGTGATCATCGCAATCTCAGCTGCACATCGAGATGCGGCATTTAATGCATGTCGATATGCCATTGACACGTTAAAAAAAACAGTGCCAATTTGGAAAAAGGAAATATTTGCAGATGGCGAAGTCTGGGTAGCTGCACACCCATGAGAAAAAAAGATATAGATTCGCACCCAGCCTGTCTCAAAAGATGAAATGGTGACTGGGGTCCGGTATCAGGTATCCGGTTGTTTATTCGTTTATTGTTTTAATTGTTATCTAATGGCGAAAATCTTCATGCCGGCTGGTTTGGTCATAGGCGAATTTATATTCGCCGGATACAGGTACAGACCAAACGTGAGGACTCCGACCCCGAACAAGGAATTTATCCCGACGGATATCTTTCAGAAAATGGCACCAAACATCACATAAGAATAGTCAGACCTGATTTGACCTCAAGCTCGAGCATTCTACAGTTGGAAATAGACACAAGTATAGAATATTCGATACGTACACTCACTAGCGGAGATGTGAGATAACCCGACTATCATCCGATCTCTCCAATATAGTAAGGGCTTTTACACTTCAGATAGATCTTTGCCTATTTTTGACCACCCATGTCAAACAAAGTCAGAATATTATTCTTCGCTGATAGTCACCTAGGATATGATCAGCCTGTCTCCTCACGATCGAAAAGAGTGAGACGGGGACCCGATTTCTTTCGAAATTTCGAAAGTATCTTAGAATATGCTCAAAAGCAAAAAGTTGATCTCGTAATACATGGTGGTGACTTATTTGACAGACCAAATGTACATACCAGAATCGTCAACCGAACCTATGACCTTATTTTTAATTTTGTTGATTCAGGAATTCCCCTTTTTCTTGTCCCGGGAAATCACGATCGATCCACCCTACCCGCATCACTGTTTCTATCTCACCCAAATTTGCACATTTACTTTGAGGCTGATGTAAAGAGCTTTATTTTTAATGATATAAGGTTTAACATGGCCGGTTTCCCTTTTGTCAGAAATATTGGACTAGATATAAACGATATTCAATCTCGACTTCTGAAGTCTTTACCGAAAGAGGGAATAAATTTACTTCTTATGCATCAGGCAGTAGAGGGAGCAGTCGTTGGTCCTTCTGATTATATATTTAGAGCAGGACGACAGGTTCTCAGATTAGATGATTTATCGGATCAGTTTATAGCATATCTCTCGGGCCATATTCATCCTCATCAAATACTCTGGACCAGAGAATCCAAACCAAAGCCTTTTATCTATCCGGGTTCCATTGAACGAACATCATTTGCAGAAAGAGGGGAGACCAAAGGCTTTCTCCTGCTCGAATTTTCTCAGGATAAAACGCTGGACATCTCCTTTCGAGCCTTGCCCACCCGTCCCATGCATATTGTGGATTTGGGCGAAACCGAGGATGCACTTGGGGAGTTTCTGAATGACTTGGTCACAAAAAAATATGAGTCAAATTCGGTAATTAGATTGCTTTCTCCTACAAAGACTCTTTCGGAGAAAATTTCGACGGCTATTAAGGGCAAAATGCCTGCAAATGTTATTCTGGAAATTTCGCATCAGTGGTTAGGGGAAGTTATGAGAGGCCGGAATAAGGACTCATGAGATAAATTTGGTGCGATATTTGCTATTTTTTATAATTGAAGCACGGACACATCTCGCCTTTATTTTCAAATACAAGATAACCGTAAGAAAAACGCGTATTTTCGCATTGGGTTAATTTTTGTCTGAGAATTCACTTTTCTTCAGGAGTTATAATTCTCAGTAATATGTAGATATTTGAAAAATGTGTGTTAAATCTCTTGCTACCATTTTATTTTGCCTATCAGCATTTATTGCAAATGCTCATGTTTCACTGGATACTAAATTTCGAGACACGACTTTTACTCCGGGCGAGCACGTACTCATCAAATGGTCTCTTCTAGTCGAACATGATGGTATCGATTGGGATCTATATTATTCACAAGATGCTGGTGATACCTGGGCCGTCCTGGAGGAGGGGATGCCTCTTCATCAATTTGAATTTGACTGGGTAATACCCGAAATCGAATCTGACAAAATGATGATCCAAATCGTACAGGATAACCAAAGTGAAGATTATTCTGAGTCCTCAGATCAATTCACAATCAGTTCGCAAGTTACTTCTGTTTCCGGTTTCGAACCTCAACATTTCAGGGCTCGTTTTTTTCCCAATCCTGTAATTACTCACGGCAGGCTGCAACTTAATTTGAAGCATGCTGGAATTGTCATCGGAGAAATCTATAGTGCAGTGGGTGAAAGAATCGAAACGATCATAAATCAAAATCTTCCTCAGGGCCAGCATGTTTTAAACTGGCAACCTGGAGACCTTCCAAGGGGCAACTACTTTGTACGTGTACGAATGGAGAAACAAGATACAAGTATTCCCTTCATGATCGCCAATTGATTACTTTTTGTTAATGGCAAAAAGACCTCCTGGTATACGGAGAAAGGGCTACCGTCCCTATTCTACCGTAACGGATTTGGCAAGATTCCGTGGTTGGTCAACATTGCAACCCTTAAATACGCCGATGTGATAGGCCAGTAATTGCAACGGTATCACCGAAATCATAGCCGAAAAATGCGGGTCAGATTCCGGAATCTCAATGGTGTAATCCACCATATCTCTGACTGTAGTGTCACCGTGGTTTACTATCGCTATCACTTTGCCTTTTCTCGATTTCAGCTCCTGGATGTTAGAGACTACTTTTTCATATGCACTGTCACGTGTGGCAATAACCACAATCGGCATGTCCTCATCCACCAAAGCCAGAGGTCCGTGTTTCATTTCTGCTGCTGGATAGCCCTCAGCATGGATGTAAGAAATCTCTTTTAGCTTTAAAGCTCCCTCCATGGCTACCGGATAGTGAATCCCACGACCCAGATATAAGAAGTTACTTGCATCTTTGAAACGATATGCTATCTCCTTAATCAGAGCTTCAGCCTCGAGGACTTCAGATACGAGTTCTGGTATTCGATCCAGCTCTCGTAATTTCCGGGCAAAGTCGGGCAGGGAGATCGTTCCGCGATATTTGGCAACAGTGAGTGCAATCATCGACAGAACCGTTAGCTGAGCAGTAAAAGCCTTGGTGCTTGCAACTCCAATTTCCGGACCTGCATGTGTATAGACTCCCGCATGAGTGGCCCTGGCTATCGAAGATGCAACCACATTACAAACTCCATAGACCGTCGCACCATAGTCTTTAGCCATCTCCAGGGCAACAAGTGTATCTGCAGTTTCCCCACTCTGTGATATACCAATGACTACATCTCCGTCTCTGATCACAGGATTGCGGTACCTAAATTCGGAAGCGTATTCGACTTCCACCGGTATCCGGCAGATATCCTCGATCAGATATTCTGCAACCATACCCGCATAATAGGATGTCCCACATGCGGTGATCAAGATACGCTCGGCATGATATAGTGGTTTGGCGTGATCACGCAGACCCCCCAGTTTTAAATATTTCGTAGAAGCATCAAGCCTCCCTCGCATACAGTCTCTTACAGATCGAGGTTGTTCATATATCTCTTTCAGCATGTAGTGGGGATACCCGCCTTTCTCTATCTCCTCCAGCTGTAGGTCAAGCGTTTCAACATATGGAGTGAGCGGTACATTTTGCAGATTGAATAATCTGAGGCCATCTCCACCGATTACTGCAATTTCCTCATCATTGAGGTAGACAACATCCTGGGTATGGTCGATGAAAGGAGTAGCATCTGAAGCGATGAAATACTCATTTGTACCAATTCCAACAACCAGGGGACTGCTTTTCCTCGCCGCAAAAAGTAAACCCGGGTGGTCTTTTGACACCAGGACCAACCCATAGGCCCCAGTGACTCGGCTCAAAGCAATCCTCATCGCTTCTTCAAGTGGTCCATCGTGGTTGTTATGGATATCCTCGATAAAGTTGATGAGCACTTCGGTATCTGTATCACTCGTAAAAGTGTATCCCTTTTGGCTGAGCTCTTCCTTTAGTACAAGGTAGTTTTCTATTATGCCGTTGTGTACAAGCGCCAGCTTTTCCGAATTAGAGAAATGTGGATGTGCATTGACATTATTTGGAGGACCATGGGTCGCCCATCTCGTGTGCCCTATGCCAAGGGAAGCATGCAGATTCTTATCGGCGACATGATCTACCAAGTCCTGCACTTTCCCAGCCTGCTTATAAATGTCGATTTCTCCGTTCACCAGCGCTATACCAGCACTGTCGTATCCCCTGTATTCTAATCTCTTAAGACCATTGATGAGGATTGGATAGGCTCCAGATTTGCCTACATAGGCGACGATTCCGCACATACGTTGCTGCGTTTTGAGTTGTGAGTGACAAGGACTTAACAGGTTTAGTACATTCTGCTTTCGCCCTTTAACACTGCGAATTTGGCAGAAATTTGGGAAAATTCCTACTCTTTGCCATATATTGTTTCCAATCATTTGTACTGTAAAACCTATGTTGTTTGCCTTGATCGCAATGACTTCGAGTGTATTGGGACTGTTTCCCAGCAGCTCCCCGGTGTTCCATAGTGTTCGATTGCGGTTTCACAGTGATTCAATCCCAATAGATTATCGCACACTAGCCGATACTCTGGAAATTATTCTCAAAGAGGGGCTTGATAGCGCAGCATACCCAGGTGCACAGCTCCTTGTTGCCCATAAGGGAAAGACGGTAGTACACGCAACACATGGTTTTCATACCTATGAAAAAGCCCGTCCCGTGAAGGAAACTGACCTTTTCGATCTGGCTTCAATTACCAAAGTAACGACTGCAGTCCCGGCCTTAATGTACCTGGTTGATAAGAGACGGATCGATCTTGATCAGACTTTGTGCCAAACCTTCCCCAAACTTTGTAAGTCCAATAAGAGAGATATCACCTTGCGTCAGGCACTTGCACATCACGGAAGACTATTACCGTATATAGTTTACTACCAAAAAGCTTTAAAACGCAATGGCAAGTTTAAGCGTCGAACATTTAAACCTGTTGCATCCGAAAAGTACCCGGTACAGGTTGATCAAAACACCTACCTTTTTATTAATTATAAGAAGAAAATCGAAAAGGAAATTCGCAAATCTCGTCTAAATCCTGAGCGCGGGTACGTTTATTCTGGCTTAACATTCTTGCTTTACCCCGACTTGATAAAGGAAAAAACCGGCGAACCCTTAGACTCTTTTCTTTACAATCACTTTTTTTGGAAGCTCGGTGCCGGACGACTCACTTACCGCCCCATGGATCGATTTACACTGGAAGAAATAATACCAACCGAGGTAGATACCGTATTCCGTCATAAACTGGTACATGGATTTGTACATGATGAAGCCGCAGCCATGTTGCATGGTATTTCTTGCAATGCGGGACTTTTTGGCAATGCGACTGACTTGGGAAAATACTGCCAGATGTTGCTCAACGGTGGTGAATTTAATGACCATCGATTCTTGAGTGAAGAAGTAATTGAAGAATTCACTCGATATCAATTTCCGGAAGAGGGTAATCGCAGGGGATTGGGATTTGATAAACCCCCGCTGGAAGGTACAAGCTACATAGCTCCTTCGGCATCACCATCCAGCTACGGACATTCGGGTTTTACCGGCACATTCTTCTGGATTGATCCTGAATATGATTTTTTCATTATTTTACTGACGAATAGAGTACACCCCACAAGGGAAAATCGAAAACTTTATTCATTGAATATTCGACCTCGGTTACACCAGGCCGTATACAATTTTTTGGATAAAAACAAATAGAATGACAAGAAAGGATTTAAAAATAACTGTTTTGAGCACTGCCGCTCTTTTGTTTGGAATCTTCTGCATTATGATCTTAAGGCCTATACCAAAGGGTACTTTTGAAAACTGTACAGAAGTATCAGGCAAATTAATAGGACTTGGTACTGCCGGAATAAATGACATCACCTTTATTCTAGACAGTGATCAACATATTTATTATATAAATCGAGGTTTGGAAAAAGACCTAACTCTTGCACAACTTAAATCGGATTTACTAAATCGGACAATCAAGCTCTACTATGTCAATCACTGGACACCCCTTGATTGGAACAGTAGGGTCAGGCATATTGCGCGTTTAGAATACTCTTCCCAGACGATATATAACGAGATGAGTACGTGAACACAGTGAGTGGCGGACAATTTCAGCAGCTGTCTCCGATGATCTATACAAATGAAATTGAGGAAACAATTGCGTTTTATACCAAAATCCTGGGATTTACATGCACTGGCCACTCCAGAGAATGGGGTTGGGCAAGGGTAACAAAAGATAAGGTTGCAATAATGATCAGCCGTCCAAATGATCATATACCCTTTGGAAAACCAAATTTTACCGGTTCGTTCTACATCTACACCAGTGAAGTTAAGGAACTCTGGGAGTCCCTAAAGGAGAGTGCAACAGTCGCATATCCGCTTGAGACCTTTGATTACGGAATGTGCGAATTTGGCATTCTGGACAACAATGGATATCTATTACAATTTGGAGAACAGATTGTTGGGAAATAACACATACAGATTCGCATTGATCATACTTTATTGGGTTGTGGTGGCAGCCTGTGCTGCAGCTCAGACCCATCAAGCCTACCATGAACCGCTGGCGCAAAATCTTGCATCCCTTCGATCCGGACTTCTAAAAGTAGAATATCAAAGGGGAAATCAATTGAGTCAAACTTTGAGAACATGGGAGAAATTAGAGCCCAGTCGAGAATTGTTACGAGATTTTATTTTTGAAATATATCTCCAAAAAGTAATTGGGTATGCATCATTTAAATCTCTTTACAAAAAACTAAATAAAAAATTTCCATATTCCGCTGTTGCAAAAATGATCACAGAGGAGGAATTGGAAAGCATCCTGGCAAATCCACTACTTGTGGTGTTAATTATCAATGACATCTTAGAACCCAATCCACCCAATAAGTTGAGAAAAAACGAACTACTAAAAGAACTGGATTTCTACCAGCTCTCCTCAGATGAGCGGATTGCAGAAGTGGGAGCCGGTGAGGGTGTTTTCAGTCTAATCTTGTCTTTAACAGGTCTTAAGCTCGAAATATGGGTAAATGAACTCAGAAATCGGAGGTTAAAGTATGCGATGCACCTTTTCGATCTATCTCGATATCACGTCAGTCCATCTAAAGCCATTTTTGTGAAAGGCTCTAAAACAAGCACCAACATTTCTCAAAAAATGGATAAGGTCATTGTCAGAAATACTATGCATCATTTTACGCACATGCAGGAAATGCTCCGATCTATCAAAAACAATCTGAATACTAGCGGGTCTCTTTTTATTATGGAATGGGTAAAATCTGAATTGCCGGATAGTGATGAATGCCGGAAGAGTATGACCGAAGACCAGATCAGAGATACAATCGCAAATGCCGGTTTCAAAATCAAAAGAGAGCATCGAGAGGGAAACAAATTGCTTTTACAACTTCAGATGTGATCCCCACTACCCTATGCTACCCCGCACGCCAGCCAGTTGAAGTGAAATATCCAATGTAAATAAATGGAACAGGCTTTGCTCTTATATTGAGAACTCGAAGCAATTTAAATGGAACGACTCCATAATTCATCAGAACACCACGGCTGTACACATCCACCAGTGCATCATGCATATCCCTATATACGTCTCTTCCTGACTGGGGTAATTCTCATCTGTACAACCTCCCTTTTAGGACAAGATTGTGATGATCCAAAAATCAATCTGTTGAAAAATCTCGTCTCTTTTAGAGATCATTTTCTGATCAAAGACACCCTGGAAAATCTGATTTTTTCAGAGATGATGACCCATTGGGAGAATAACAATAATGACTACTATCTAAATCCGATTTTTCTACAAATTTTATCTCAGCAAGAATCGACCCCGGTTCATCGCCAGGAAAATGGGAAAAATTACACACTCATAAGACAGCAATTCATCGATCAGTCATTTTCCGAACAGGAATTAAAAATAATTAGGAAAAATCCAGTACTCACACTGATGATTATTAATAATGTCTTTGAACCTACATATCCCTATCTCATAAGGAAGACCCAAATAATTGACGAATTGGATTTTTACCAACTTAAAGCTGGTGAGTCTATTGCGGAAGTAGGAGCAGGTGGCGGATCTTTTTCGCTTATACTTGCGCTTATGGGATGCAATCTGAATCTGTATATCAACGAAATATCAGAGCACTATGTCAAGGTCATAAAAACTATCTTCGAAAAAACAGATCAGCACTTTCAACTGAATAATTTTGAATGCATTCTGGGAAATGAGACAAGCACAAATATACCGGGCAAGGTCGACAAAATTATTGCCCGGTTCAGTTTCCACCATTTCGACTTCAAAAGAAAAATGTTGCGATCCATAAAGTCCAATCTCAGGCTGGATGGATCCCTTTTCCTTGCTGAGATCCCCGGGAAATTTGGTAAACCCAACTGTCCTTACGAAATGAAGCGTAGGTCAATTCGCAGACATCTCAAAAGAGCCGGCTTCACTCTAGTGAGAGAATTAGAGGTCGGTCCAACTATATTCTTTCACTATCACATCTCACCAGGAAAGCGAAATCGGAAAGCAAGATTGCAGAAAAATGAGTCATAGATTCTACTGACTATTCAATGCCAATACTTCCTTTCTCAATTCTTCTAAATTCTCGTGAATCTCCCTGATCATTGGATTGGAATAGGCGGAATTTCTCAATTCCTCTTCTCTCAGACCTAACACTGTATCCATCCTGCCTATGATCAGGGATAATATGATGAACACCAAAAAAAGAACGGGGATGGAAAGGTATAAATTATCGAAAATTAAAGCACCGAATCGAGTGCTCCTTAGACTCTCTAGAAAAACAAAACCAATCATGAGGAATTGTACATAACCGATGTACATTCTTGCACGGTCTACATATATTTTCCACCGTATAAGTGTTTTTTTATTTGCTTTTATGTTTTTCATGACTAGGTAATTAGATACATTATTTTATTGATCCCAAGGAATTAAAACGATCGTTCAGCAAAAAGAAGTATGGTTTTGAATGACACAGATAAAACTCGGTCCAGTCTTGCTAAAGGAACGAATGGTCAGTTGGGGCCTCCCTGGTTCAATCAAACAGAAGCACTTAGTACTCCTCTACATTGATTTCTCGACCTGGAGGAATCCCGTTACCTAAAGAATGAAACAATCTCTGCATTAAAAATGTCTACATAAGATTAAGGTTGCATAGGGAAATCAATCTTCGTGGATTTTTAGAAAAAGCCGGAGCAATTGTTGCGGGAGTCGAACTCCAACATTTTTTACAAAAAAAGCCCCTTATATCTAGATCAACTAAGTCTTATCTTTTCCCTAAATTGAGAGGCCTCCACCAAGGCGGCAAGGAACAAGTAAGAATATTCTTAAGTATAATGAGAAGACCGGGCAAAATCCTGATATCCATCATCATGCTCGCCGTGATATTCCTATTCGAATATTGCGGACCCACTTCGTTACCTCCGGGTGACACTGACAACGGGGGATTGATCGTACCCGATGGTTTTCAAGTTGTCGTAGTGCACGATAGCGTCGGTAAGGCACGACATCTCGCAGTATCCAAACGCGGTGATGTATACGTTAAATTGAGATATCCTTTACCAGAAGGCGAAAATATCGCTTTGAGAGATTCTGACAACGATGGTAAGGCCGATATCGTAAAATACTGGGGGAATTATGGCGGTAAAGGAAAATACGGTAACGGAATGCGCATTCACAAAGGTTATTTGTATGTGAGCACTGCAGGTGAGGTGTACCGGCATAAAATGAAAGGTCGAAAGTTACTGCCACAACCAGATGGTGAATTGCTATTAACGGACAATTATCAGGAAGCTACACATGGATATGAGCATATCGCAAAACCCCTGGCCTTTGATAACGAGGGCCACATGTACGTGCAGTTTGGTGCTCCCGGAGATTGCTGCCAGGAAGAAAATAGGAAACCCGGATCCCCAGGTCAGTATCCTTGCCCGGAATTGGAATGGCACAGCGGAGTTTGGCAATTTAAAGATGACAAAACCAATCAACTGCAAAAAGATGGCAAGCGATATGCAACTGGTATTCGCAGTATTGTGGGAATGGAATGGTATCATGTAGATAATACACTTTACGCCCTGCAGCACGGCAGAGACAATCTGCACCGTACCTGGCCGGACTTATATAGTAGATGGGAAAGCGCAATGTTGCCTTCTGAGGAATTTCTGCGAGTTGAAGAAGGGTCGGACTCCGGTTGGCCCTACTATTATTACGATCAGATGCAAGGAAAAAAATTGCTCAATCCGGAGTATGGCGGTGATAAAAAGAAGGAAGGTGACGGGGAAAAAATAAATCAACCAATAATTGGTTTTCCTGGTCATTGGGCTCCAAATGACCTGCATTTTTATCGCGGTGATCAGTTCCCGGAGCGATATAAGGACGGTGCATTTATCGCTTTCCACGGCTCGACAATCAGGGCTCCCTATCCACAGGCCGGATATTTTATCGCTTTTGTGCCCTTTGAAAACGGTAAACCTTCCGGATCGTGGGAAGTATTTGCCGATGGATTTGGTGCTGTTGATACTTTGATCAATACCAGTGATGCCACGTACAGGCCAACGGGTCTTGCTGAAGGTCCCGATGGTTCTCTCTACATAAGTGAGAGCGAACAAGGAAAAATATGGCGCGTCATGTTTAAGGGAAATAAGGAAGAGTTTGGACAGGCACAGTTGGCCAAAATGGAAAAGCAAAAAGTACTTCCCCATATAAAAACACCCGATGAGATTCATGATAACCTGGATAAAGGGCGACTTATCGCAGGAGAACAACTTTACAATCAAGTCTGTGGTGCATGTCACCTGGCCGATGGCAAAGGCGACGGAACCAGATATCCACCAATTAATAATTCAGAAAAAGTGCAGGGAAATGTCCGTCAGTTAATAGCACTACTTCTTAATGGCCGGGAGGGCATCGTCGAGGTAAAAGGACAAACTTATGAAGGTGTCATGCCTCCGTTTGATTACCTAAAGAATGAGGAAATTGCACTGATCCTCACCTACTTACGTCAAAACCTTGGAAACAAAGCATCGAGTGTACCTGCCTTCGAAGTAGCCAATGTGCGATATCGGCTGGAGAATGGAAGGGAGTTGTAGGATTCGTATCTTGCAAAGGGAATCTGAAATGATGGCTACTAACCCTGACTCCCAGTAAACGATTGACCATTGAGGTAAATATTATCGTGATAGACACAATCAGGTTCTGATATTCCCCGTTTTACTTAAGATTCCATCTTCCCGAATCAATATCTCAGTTTAATCACATACTTACTATTTTTCTTAGAACGCAGTTTGAACTGAAATCCATTTAGGAAAAGAATTGCTTATGTCTAGGAAAATCTACGTATTATTTCATGTAGTTGGAATCACTTTATTGTGCCAACCGAATTGTATCGCCATTGATTTCGGTAACACCTCAGGGCAACAATATCATCCCTTTCTCGAATGGCAAGTGACCGATGCGTCTTATTCTATCAATCCGTTTGATGTAGTAGCCATGGTGACTTTTACCCACAGTGGTGGAGCAACCCGGGAAATCACCATGTTCTATGCTGGAAACGACGTCTGGAAATTCAGATTTTGCGGCGACCTTACTGGTGACTGGTCGTTTGCTACTTCTGCCGCTGATGCTGACCTCGACGGCCATACGGGAACGGTGACCATCTCCAGCAGCAATGCACAGGGGTTCCTCACTGGTAATGCAAAATACTACTGGACGGCTAATGGGGATGTCACGATCCCTAACTATGTGATGTACTACGAAGATATCTCTGCTTTCCATGACAATGCCTCACAAATCAGCAATGACATTAGCGAGTTTATCGTTGGGCATGGATTTACTGGATTTCACGTACCTACCGTGGGGGGTTGGTGGTTTGATATGGATGCTGCCACCAATGCGGTTTCAAATTCCCATCAAGATCCTGATCCCAGGACATTTGATGCCTTAGAATTATTGATTACCATGACTTATGGGGCAGGAGGACACGTACATATTTGGCCTTGGGGTGACCACTCCCGAAGCCAAACCCCACTCACTCTGGTAGGTGGCATTGGGGGAGTATATGATCTGCGTCTGCAACGGTACATTGCGGCTCGACTCGGCCCCATTCCCGGATGGTCGATGGGATTTGGATATGACCTCGATGAGTGGGTAAGCCAAAACCAGCTATCTGAATGGAAAAATAACATGGAGGGACAAATGGCCTGGCCGCATCTCTTGGGAGGCCGGTTTCACCAGCCCAACTCTGGCACAGACCATGGGGGTGGGGTCGCATGGAATAATGCCATGTCCTACTCATCCTGGGAGCATCACAAACCAAATCACGAGGTCCTTAGCGCTGCAATTGCCGCAATACCGGGACAACCCACTTTTAGTGAAGACAGATTTCGGATCCGAAATTCGACGGCAAATAAAGATTTTGCTCAAGACGGCAGCGATACGAGAAAAACAATGTGGTATGCAGCCATGGCAGGAGGTGTGGCCTCCATTTGGGGTAATTTATGGTCATCTTCGACTAAATCAGACCCTTATCCAAATAAATCTGCTTTAAAAACTTTTGCTGAGTTCTTTCTCGGTAAAAGAAGGTTTCGAAATGGCTCAGTGCAAAACACAAGTGTAACCTCCGACCCCTGTCTCGAAGACCCTTCCACTGGCGAATACACCATTTTTGTAGAAGAAAGGGACACTGTAATTATTTCGTTGGGAGCTCATGCTTCAGACTATCAATTGACAGCAGTGGATGCTCTTACCCCCTATTCGGAGCAAAATCTTGGAGTAGTGCCCAATACCAATAGTGTAAAAATTCCTCTGCCCTACGTATCTGATTGGGGTCTCCATTTAAAACCTTCGAATCTTCTTCCCATACTTATCGAGGAGTGCTCTGTAACGGAGGAAAATAGCCTGATTGATTTTTCCTATTTCGTCGAATTATCTGAGCTTCCGGAAAGAATAAATGTGCAGATGACCACATCAAGTACACAGCCTTTCTTCACCGTAGACCACCTAGTTGATTTTACAAAACCGGAGGCCAAGGGATATTTCAGGCAAGAGTCAAAAGAGCAAAACGCTACGTACTATTTTAGATTAGAAATAATCTATCCGGATGGCCGAGCAGAATATTCCAACATTTATTCCATTGACGTTGATTCATCCTCCCGGTACACATTTTTCCCAAACCCTGTGCGAGACCATCTGCTGGTAAGAACGCCATCATCTAACACGGGAATCAAATCCTATTCGATACTGGATTGCCGTGGAAATGTCTTAAAATTCACCAGGGATCCAAATCGCGTAGGAGGTGATATTCATGTGGATTTATCTTCTTTTCCTCCAGGTATGTATTTTATTGAAATTACCGGTGTCAATGACATAAAACGGGAAAAAATATTGGTTGTTCAATAATTGCCTTTGCAGTGATCCACTGGTAAACTTTTGCGCTAATAGACTCTTGTACGGGCTGAAAGCCCAGCTCTTTTCAACCCAAGGCAGGGACCTTGTGTCGAAGCTAGAGGTTAATGGTCGCCCTGAAAGGGCAGCTGAATTTTACCTCACTGATTGATAGTCTAAAAGTCTGCTAGAGATCCGATGGATCGCGTGACAATTTCAGGGAAATGCCACCAAAGACGTTGAATCCGGGCATGGGGTATCCGTTATTGATCTGATAGGAAGTGTCAAATATGTTATTAAGTCTTGTAAAAATATTCAGATGTCTTCCTACAGCATAAGAAGCACGGGCATTCCACAAAAAGTAATTGCTGGTGACCGGTGTATCTGGTGCCACAGCATTATTTAAATCCTTCACATATTGTATTGTGCTGCTCAGATTCCAGTGGGCAGGTGAGTAATTTATCATAAAATTAAATTGTTGACCCGGTGCTGCCAGAAGTGGTTTTTCGTAATCAATAAAACTATAATTTGCCGAGAGGTACACTTTTGAACTCAGGAAATATTTAGTGATAAATTCTATGCCTTTATTCTTAAAAGGTCCCGTATTTTGCCGTTTAGGCGGACCACCTGGTTGAGGTACAACCTGAATAAAATTATCACCATCAGAAATAAACGTGGTAAGTTCTACCTGCAAGTTACTGTTCAGTACCGTAGAATAACTCAATTCGTAGTTATTCATTTTTTCTGGCTGAAGGTTAGGATTTGGCAAAAACAAGTACAATTCCATCATCGTAGGACTTCTAAATCCCTTCGAGACGGAAGCCCTGAAGCGACTTAAGGGACTCAGGGCCAACACAGCACCGGCAAATGGTGACCATTGGTCACCGTATACGGAATTATCATCCCATCTCAGACCACCACTGATAGAAAAACCGGGCAGAAAATGATGCTGGATGTACGAATACAATCCCCACTCATTAATGTTTTTTTTCTCACCGGATGCAATTCCTTGATTTGCTTCTCCACCAAACCTCTTAAGGTCCAGTCCCAACGTAAGCAATGTCTTTTCACTCCATCTTTTTGACTGATAAAACATGATTCCGGAGCTATAATCATCCGAAATAAATCCATTAGTAAGATCGTGATGGCCAAAATTATGGTATAATTTGAGTGAGCCCGAAATCCGATCAAATTTATTATTTATACTCACGGCCGTCTTAGCCCGGTCTATATCAATCCCAAAGAAAGCAGGGGCAAAAACCGGCCCATTGTCATTTGCTTTATAGTGGGCATAATTCAAATCTGCAACGGCTTCCACATGCTGACTAATCTGATGGCCTAATTTTATATAACCGTTGGAAATATTAAAATCAGTATTTTCCCGAATCCCGCCAGTGCGATCGTGATTTGCAGAAAGAAATAAATCCCATTTGTCTTTTTTCAGTCCCAGCGTACCGCTGTACTGTTGCGTATTGTATGATCCATAGGCCATCTTAATTTTGGACACAACTCCATCGCTTTCTTGCCGATCTGTAATAATATTTACAACACCACCCATTGCATTGGTCCCATATAGCATTGATCCCGGACCTCTCAGGACTTCGATTTTTTGTACGTCCGTTGCCACATAGGCGTCTGGGAGTGGATGCCCGAAAATGCCCATAAATTGGGGATGACCATCAATTAATACCAAAATCCTGTTATTTGGTGCTCCACCGACGCCCCTGATACTTATTCCACCTGATCCTCCTGTGGCAACACCAAAACCCAAAATATTGCGCTGGGTAACAAAAACACTCGGTGCGATCTGGCTCAATACCGGCAAGACATTAAATTCTCCGGTAGCCTCTATTTGATCCTTGCCAAATTGACTTACCGATAAGGGAACCAACTTTCTGTCGATTTCGATTTTACTTCCCGTGACTACAACTTCATCGAGACGCACTGTGTCCGGTGCCTCCTGGGCCTGGACAGAAAGCGATGCAAAAAGGACAAAAAGCAATTGGGGAAATAACCGCCTGTGATATTTCTTCATAAACTCCTAAAGATAGGTATCTCCCGCAAGATAAAAATATGGGAGTATCGAAAACCTTCGAGCACTCCCACTTAATCTCAAAACCAGATTTTCCCCGACTATTCTTTTAAGGTCACGGTCATCACAGCATTACCCATCATGGGAATCGTCTGTACGATCTTCCTGGCCATCTTTTTGGAAGGATCAATCCAAAACTCGAACGATTCGTTACTGTTTTCAGTATTGACAACCTTAGCCATTCTGCAGTCAACATCTCCTATTTTCTCGGTACCTGTCACCATCAGTTTCATGGTCTTGGGCTTCATCGTCATCGCATCGAGAATCTGAAAACTCGTTTCAAAGCCCTCAACCATAGGAAAACGGGCGACAATGAAGTCAAATCCTGCACCATCACTTAAGTATGCCCCTTCAAATGGAACTTTCACCTCATTCCCCATGGCATTTACAGTGGCTTCGTGATCGTTATACACCATATCGATATTCATGCCGCCCTGAGATACTTTTCGAGCAGTGGGCTTTAGATTGGTAGCGTCAAAATGATTTTCATCCGAAGCCTCACCCATTGGAGTTGAACTCTTATCTGTCACAACCCATTCGTCATCTACCTTGCTCACCGTCCTTTGCATCGTCATTTCCATATTTTGTCCTTGCACCGCAAGCGCAATATCATAATCATAGGTACCTTCCTCCAGATCAGAAAGCAGCTCCGGAATGTCACTGGCGATGGTGACTTCTTCTTTTTCCTGTAATGTCACTGTATTGATATCAACCGTAATCTCCTCCAATCTTTTGGCCACATCCTCCGGCATATCTTCCTGATACCTGGTGCCACAATACTTAGCCAGGAATTTTTCAGATGCAGCAAGCATCGCCATGTTATTTACCGGTTTGGCAAATCCATGACCCTCATCATCAGCCAGTAGATATTGAACATCACGACCCAGTTCCCTCATTGCCACCACGATCTGATCACTCTCCGCCTGTTTTACCCTGGGATCATTGGCACCCTGGATAATCAACAATGGTTTTGTAATTTTCTCAGCATGGAAAAGCGGACTCGCTGCCGTAAGGAGCTCTTTGCCTTCCTCCGTGTTGGGATCACCCATACGTTCGTGAAACATCTTAAGTATCGGAGCCCAATATGGTGGTATAGACTCTAGAAGCGTAAACAGGTTACTTGGCCCAACAATATCAACCCCGCAGGTGTACATCTCCGGCGTGTATACCAACCCGGCCAGCGTGGCATATCCGCCATAACTGCCACCCATGATGGCAACGCGGCTGGGATCGGCAATTCCCTCTTCAATCAGGTATTTGGCTGCCCACGTCACGTCATCTTGCATCTTCAGCCCCCATTGCAGATTTCCAGCATTGAGAAAGTCTTTTCCAAATCCACTGCTCCCTCTGAAATTGGGTTGGATAACGGCAAATCCCCGGTTGGCTAGAAACTGTACAAAACTGTTGTAGCCCCAACCGTCTCTTGCCCATGGTCCTCCATGCACCAGGACTATCGCCGGAAGGTCTTTGGCTTCAGCTCCCTTGGGCAAAGTCAAATAAGCAGGAATCTCCATTCCGTCACTGCTGCTAAAACGGATCGGCGTCATAGGTGCCAGGTGCTCTTCAAGTTCTTTCAATTTTGGACGAGCGGTATATTGGTGTACCAAATCCCTATTTTCAGCATTAAAATAATAACGTTCTGAAGCATACTTGTCTCCGTAAACTGTCACAAGCATTTTCTTCTCATCCTTTGTACTGCTTCCCATTCCTATCTCTCGTCCGGGAAATTTTGATTGCAGAAACTTGTAATCCTCTTCCCAATTCTTATTCTTCCAGTACCTCCTTGTTTTATCATCGGTATACGTGGTCAGGATGGGCTCCCTACTCACATCACTGAGGAAAATTCCGCCAAAATCTACCCGGTTTTCCGGATCTTTTTCCAGCAAGGTGATTTCTTCAGTTTCGGGATTCATGGTATAGAGGGCCGTCAAATTGGCATCACCTTTATTGGAAACCAGGTAAAAGGCCGAATTATCCTTTAGCCATCCGCCGGGGTATGCAGTCTCCAGTACGGATGTTCTGTAGATTTCTTCAAACGTATTTCCTTCACCCACCCGGTAAATCAGGTTGTTGCCGTCTTCGTCTGTGCTCGTAGCCAGTCTCAGATTCTCATCCCAGTCAAAAATCCAACTGGTTATGCGGCTGGTGTTTTCAAAAAGCTTGTCCATCTCACCGGTGACTATATCCAATTTATATAGATCGTGCCAGGAGGCATCCCGGTCGTTTAGTCCAATCCAAAGGACATTGGGATCTTTTTTACTCACATTATAGATCAAAGCCCTCACACCTTCTTTAGGTGTAAGATTGCGAGACGGAGGTAACTTCGTCTCGGCATCGGCAGCATCTTGAGGGTTTACGGCAAAGACGTTATAGTTTTCGTCACCTCCACTGTCTTTTACAAAGAGCAGGTATTTGCTGTCATACGTCCAAAAGTATCCCGCCAGTGGGCGTTCTGTGTCTGTCAAAACCCGGGCGTCTTCAAAGGGCTCATCAAACTGCTTGACCCAGAGGTTCATGATGCCATTGTATTCCTTCATAAAGGAGATCCATTGTCCATCCGGACTTAGCTGACCTCCTGAAATCTCGGGGTTACCAAAGAATATCTCGCGATCTATCAGCGGTACATTACTCATCTGACTTAGGCTCGTTTTAGGAACCAATGAAATCGAGAGGATAAGACAAAGGGAAATAAGATTTTTCATTACTCATGTGTTTAAAATTGAAAGCCAAAAATAGTACAATCACAGCAACAAACATCCTAAGTTAGTCAATGGAAGGTGAGTCATTGGTCGAAAAAATCAGATCACTTGTTGAGTCTTAAAGGTCTGCCCGTCTTCACACTCCTCCGATATTCCCAGGATCAATCATATTCACAGTGATCATCCCGTGTCAAAGGACGGGCGTTATCTGAGCCTGCAGGTCTACCTGATCCCATGTGGAATGTGTTTTTCCTGCCTAGTCAGGAGTTTAAAACAATTCAATTGCGCTTTCTCAAGGTAAGATGCCGGATAAAAATTACAACACGAAACTTCCATCCATTTTGCAACCATAAAAAATACGAAATTTATCCTGTGCTATGGACTTGTAAAGACGCAATAAGAACCGAGTTGAAAACGAGTACTCAAATTTTTCTATCCCTATTTAAATATTACACTAGATGATGAATCGAAGAAACTTTATTCAACACGGCCTGGAAACCGTTACAGCTATCTCAGCAGGTGCATCTGTATGGTCCGATAAAAACTATCGAGAAAACCTGAAACCCGGGGATAAAGACCAAACCCTGATGCAAAGGGTGAAAAAATATAGGAAAATTGATAGCCATGCTCATGTGTATTTCCGGCCGGATACCGCAGAGGACCAACTTAAATTTGCCGATCGTCTGGGTATCGAAAAGCTGGTTATTTCCCGTCCGATGGTTCCATTCAGTAAGGGAGAACCAAAAGAATTCAAAGCGTGCAATGACCTTGTCCATGAGTGCATCAAAAAATACCCCGATCGCTTCATTGGTCAAATGACTCTCAATCCACAGTTTAAAAAAGAGGCCCTGGAAGAAATTAAAATACGTGTGGACCAGGGTTTCGTAGGTCTCAAAGTCTATAATCACGTAAGAATAAACGATCCCCTTTTCTACCCCATTATCGAAAAATTTATCGATTTAAAAATGGTGATTCTTATGCATGTAGGCATCGGTAAATCCCGTATCGAATACGATCCTAGAGAACCCAAAAATGTATCCATACCGGGTGATTTTGTCGAAGCAGCCGAGCGTTATCCCGGGGCGATATTTCAACTGGCCCACTTGGCTGGAGGTGAAGATTGGGAAGATGCATGCAAAGCAATCAGGCACAGCCCTAACGTATACGTCGATGTGGCAGGAAGTAATAACGATGCAGAAATCGTCGACTTTGCGGTAGAGAATTTGGGCATCGACCGGGTTCTATTTGGATGCGACAGCAGTTACTACCAAGGTGTTGGTCACATAATAGCAGCAAATCTTTCAGAGATCGAAAGGCAGCAAATATATTTTGAAAACTATAATCGTATTTTGAAAAAATCGGGTAATCATGTGGATTGATGCCAACGCTTTTATCGGTCACTGGCCATTTAGATACAAACGCTATTCTACGCCGGAAGCGCTTCTTGACCGAATGGATCATTTCGGAGTTGATCGTGCAATTGTAAGTCATCTCGACGGAATCTTTTATAAAAATGTTCACCCTGCGAATAGAAAACTTGTCTCGCTTGTATCCTCCCAGGCTCAGTATGAAAAAAGATTTATTCCCTTTGGTGTAATAAATCCCCTTTACAGTGGCTGGGAAGATGATTTCGAGGACTGCATTTCGACTTGGAAAATGAAAGGCATCAGAATTTACCCATTGTATCACAAGTACTCCTTTGATCATCCACAATGCCAGAAATTGCTCGACAAATGCGCCTCTCAAAATACAGTGGTCGCCATCTGTACAAGAATAGTAGATCGTCGTCCTAGCTCATGGATGGATATCAATCAGGAATTAAACTTTGCCGATATCGCTCTGGCCATTCAGGTCAATAATAATGTCAAATATCTGATCACGAATGTGGCAAACAGGAGGTCACTGGACGACGAACCCGTCGATCTATTTAAATCCTCAAAGATACTGATGGATACATCTGGCCGGGTTATGAATGCTCTGCCCGAAATGCTCCGGGAATTTGGACCTGGCAGATTTGCATTTGGATCTCATTCACCTATATTGGACTATTGCACAGGAATGCTACGCATCGAAGCTCTGATGGATCACGAAGCAAGTGATGAGACCAAAGAGCGTTTGAGATCTCGAAATCTCATTGAGTTCCTGGAGATCCAGGAGTAAAATCAAATTATTCAGCGAGAAGCATTAGTCACAGGTAAAATGTAAACTTTGATTTTACTATTCCCTCGCAATCCAACAATCCAGTCTACAAAAGGACTGCCGGACTCTTTACTTATAAATAAATATCGTAAATTTTTGCTCGCCAATCGAAATAGGCTATGAAAAAGCATTTGTCGAGGAGAACCTTTCTCAAGAACAACACTTTGGTCAGTGCCGGAATTGTCTCAACTTATTCATTATCTATGGAAAAATTAGTACCTGCATCGTTGCAAATTATCAATAATGATCTGGCCCTTTTGGGAGGAAATCCGGTACGTACAAAAGACTGGCCCAGCTGGCCCATATGGATCGCAGAGGAAGATGAACAAATGCTTCTCGAGGTCATGCGCAGTGGTGTCTGGTCTAGAAACAAAGTGGTTAAAGAGTTTGAAGAAAAATGGGCGGAAACTGTGGGATCAAAGCGGTGCCTGGCTGTTGTAAATGGCACCAATGCACTTAATACCGCACTGGCTCAATTGGATATTGGATGGGGAGATGAGGTACTGGTCACACCTTACTCATTTATAGCCTCGATTTCCTGCATCCTGTTCAATGGCGCTATTCCGGTTTTTGTCGATGTGGATCCGGAAACTTTCCAGATGGATCCAAAAAAAATTGAGGAAAAAATCACTACGAATACCAAAGCCATCCTCCCTGTGCATATTTTGGGAATGCCTTGTGATATGACCACTATAATGTCAATTGCAAAAAAACATTCGCTACTTGTCGTCGAAGACGCTTGCCAGGGATGGCTGGCTGAAGTAAAGGGTAAAAAAGTCGGGACAATAGGAGATGCGGGGTGCTTTAGTTTTCAAAATTCGAAACACCTTCCCATCGGTGAGGGCGGTGCAATAGTCAGCGATGATGAAGATTTTATAGACCGGTGTTATTCTTTCCACAATTTCGGACATCCTCACGGATCAGTGGTCGGTGGTACCTCACCGGGCTCCGTGATGATCGGAACCAAGCTAAGATTGACAGAATATCAGGCGGCTATAGGACTTGCTCAGCTCAAAAGACTGCAGTCGCAAACTGAACTACGATGGGAGAATGCACAGTACTTAAATTCTTTAATGAAAGAATTAGCAGGGATCAAAAATTATCGACTATATCCGGAAGTGACGAAAGCAGCACATCATTTATTTGCTTTTCGATACGTATCCGATGAGTTTAAGGAACTCCCCAGAGAAAAATTCCTGGAGGCATTGAGGGCAGAGGGGATTCCTTGTTCGCCCGGATATTCACCGCTAAATAAAATGGCCTGCATCGAATACGCATTTAACAACAGGCATTTTAAAAAATTCTACGAATCGAATCGCATTAATTACGAAAACTACATGGAGAATAATCAATGTCCATTAAATGATCAATTGTGTCATGAAGCGGTTTGGTTGCCTCAAAGGGTACTATTGGGAGACCGGGAAGACATGAATCAGATAGCCGCTGCGATATCCAAAATTCACACCCACGCCGATAAAATCAAATAAGGAGCTTCGGAATAAATAGTAAATTGGAAAGTTGGAAAACATATGCCATAAAGCTGACAGGAATAAACAAACACAACCAGATAAGTCACATATTTATACCATTAAGTGCTCCTCATAATCTTGAGATCATGCTTGCCCGATTAATGACACTTCTTGCACCTAGCACAATACTATTCGTGATCACCGCAAATGCTGCTATTGCCCAATCAGATTTGTGGCAAGTCGGAATTGCCAAAAAAGATATCTCTCCAAAAGAAAAAATATGGCTTGCAGGATATGCAGCCCGTGAGGCCCCCATGCAAGACATCCTGCATCCTATCTGGGCCAAAGCGCTTGTAGTTAAGGGTGCAGCTGGCAAGATTGGAATTCTTATCTCAACTGATCTATTGGGATTTCCGAAAACTATCTCGGATACAATCAGAAGTAGAATTACAAGAAAATGGAATATTGATGTTTCTCAGGTAATATTGAATAGTTCACATACGCACTCTGCACCTGTGCTCAGCGGTGCACTGTCGGATATTTATCCGATTGACGAAGAAGAGATCTCGAAAATTGTAAATTACTCAGAGCAAATCATTTTAGACATTTTGTTTCTGGTTGATGATGCAATGGGTAATTTATCACCTGCAGAAATCTCTTCCGGATTGGGCTACACGAGGTTTCAGGTAAATCGGCGCAATAATGATGAAAATAAAGCACACCTGTTGAGTGAGCTCCGAGGTCCACATGATCCTGCGGTGTCCGTACTGAAAATAGCTGATGAAGAGAAAAAATTAATTGGAGTTGTATTTTCATATGCATGCCATCCGACAGTCCTCGATACAAACCTGTTGTCCGGGGATTACCCGGGTTTTGCACAATTGGAGTTGGAAAAGAATCATCCCGGAGTCACCGCGTTCTTTATCCAGGGAGCAGGAGGAGATCAAAATCCCATGCCCAGACTCACGATTCCTCTTGCCCGGCAGTACGGCCGCACGCTGGCTGCTGCTGTGGAAAGGGTACTGGAGGAACCCATGCAATCTATTGGGGCTTCACTTACTACTTCATATTCGGATATCTCGTTGGACTTAAATGCACCTCCAACAACTGAGCAATTGACAGAACATTGTGAGATTGCTTCCGGCTATCTGAAACGATGGGGAGAAAGACTCCTCCGGGAGGGTGAGCAAGGTAAAGCACAACCGAGACAATATCCATATCCTGTACAAGTATGGAGACTGGGGCAACAAATGATCGTGGCACTGGGTGGAGAATTGGTCTCGGGCTATGCTGTCAATCTCAAAAAAATCTTTGGTCATCAGATATTCGTCTTTGGCTACTGCAATGATGTAATGAGTTATATACCAACATCAAAGATCCTCACGGAAGGTGGCTATGAGGGGCGGCTTGCACAATCCGTTTACGGACTACCATCGACATGGTCCCTTACCATCGAGACAAAAATTATGGCAGAGGTAATCAGACAAGCAAAAATACTGGGAATCAATCCGATGTCTTACCCCTTGGTTCTCGGTGCAAGAAATAAATAAATTAGATTAAAAAACATATTTGATGCTTTATGAATCCTGGCATCGCTTGGTAAGAAGTTAGGTGGGATTTCTTGATTCATTCGGAAAAATCTAATTCATATGCTTCCTGCCTTAAGTTGTCTGACTGCATAATCGCAAGCTCTGGCGGTAAGCGCCATATAGGTGAGTGATGTACTCACATTGCCTGAGGACACCATGCAGGAGCCATCCGTGACAAATAAATTGGAGACATCATGACATTGATTGTGTGCATTTAGTACCGAAGTCTTCGGATCCCTTCCCATTCTCGCTGTACCCATCTCATGTATCGTATTTCCGAAAACAGGTTCTGATTCATTTAACCTTATATTTTTAAGTCCCGCCACTTCAAGCATCTCTCCAATTTGCTCCTTAATGTCAATTCGCATTAACCGTTCATTTTCACCGTACCTGGCGGATATCTTTATCATAGGTAAACCCCACTGGTCTCTATTCTCTTGATCAATGGTCATCCTATTTTCGAAATAAGGTAAGGTCTCTGATTGACATCCCAATGACATTACCCAGGGTCCGTAATTAGTGAGCTTACTTTTTAATTCGGCACCAATTCCTACCTGTTCCGGATTTATTTTTACTCGTGAAGCCCCTCCCCAGACACCATACCCTCGTAGAAAATCAGTCTCCTGCCTCTTCACATTTCTAAACCTTGGTATAGCAACCATGGCAGGACGAGATCCGCTGTATATCCGATCCTCATAGCCCTCCAATGTACCACTACCACTGATTCCTCCGTGGTGATCCATTAAATAATGGCCGAGAACTCCACTTGAGTTGGCCAATCCATCTGAGAATCTTGAACTTTTGGAGTTTAAGAGGATGGCTGTGGATGGGATAGTCGATGCACACAGGAAAATAACCCTGGCATAATACTCTGTTGTCTCTTTTGTTTCTGAATTAATAACCTGAACCCCACTGGCCCGGTCTTCCTTTTCGTCGTAAAGAATTGAAGATACTACAGTATGGGAGAGCATCGTAAGCTTACCGGTGTCAAATGCAGCGGGCAACGTCGAACTATTACTTGTAAAATAAGCTCCATATGGACATCCCCTGTGACACAAATTTCTTGCCTGGCAGGCAGACCTTCCCTTAAATTGACCGGGTTTTGCCTCAGTAATGTGTGCAACGCGATTGGGAATTAATTTCCGGTCTGAATAATGAGACTCTATTCTTTCTTTAATGACTTTCTCAGCGTGATTTAACTCAAATGGCGGTAAAAATTGTCCGTCGGGAAATTGCCAAATCTTTTCTATTGAACCCGCGACGCCGATAAATTTCTCAACATAATCGTACCACGGAGCTATATCCCGATAGCGGATAGGCCAGTCAATACCCACCCCGTCTTTGATGTTGGCCTCAAATTCCAGATCACTGAAGCGATACGCTCCCCGGCCCCACAGTAGAGATCGGCCCCCTGTCTGATAACCTCTAAACCACCAAAAAGGCTTTTCCTGTATGTAGGGGTGATCTGTATCCTTCACGAAAAAATGTTTGCTGCTCGCATCAAAGTTGTACTTACTGCTCTGGATGGAGTATTGACTCTTCTCTTCCCTGGTCAAATATCCGCGATGTGAAAACTGCCAGGGTGCTTTCAGTGCAGTGGGATAATCCTGCACGTGCTTTACCTCCCGACCGCGTTCGATCACGAGTGTCGCCAGGCCTTTTTCGGTTAACTCCTTGGCAGCCCATCCTCCCGTCATTCCAGAACCAATGACAATCGCATCAAATGTGTGGTCATTACTCATGGTGAATTACATTTCGTTGCCCACTTCAATCCTACCATCTGATGGCAAAGTAATATCACCCTCAAAGGAGCCCGGTATAGGATTGTAATTTAGATTTTCTTTAATCCCCTGTTCTGTAGAGAAATAAATGTCGACACACAGTTTTTTGAAAGCGAAATAAAACGGAATTTCTTCTTCATATTTATTTTCCATCACTTCCTTATCGATGACTGTCAAATAATCGACACGCTGATTTTCTTCC
This sequence comes from Saprospiraceae bacterium, assembly GCA_965222645.1. Classification (GTDB taxonomy): domain Bacteria; phylum Bacteroidota; class Bacteroidia; order Chitinophagales; family Saprospiraceae; genus JABDMH01. Next base: position 1,711,916 of record OZ244968.1, read on the forward strand.
AGGTCGAGAAATGAATTTCCGGATTTCTGTAGACAAACCTTGTCGAATTGCTCAAGGCCCTTGAGAAACTGCATTTTTATTTCCTCTGTCATTACATCTCGTAAAAGGAGATCCAGAAATTCCGGCACCCTTACATCAGAGGCGGAAGGCGATTCTGTTCTCGGCAAAATGGTATCTGCAAGAGTTTTAGCGAGGAGAAACTGTTTCTCGTCTAAAACCAGCAACTCGGCAGGTAGTTCTCCTTCTGATTTACATCCTTGCAATGATGCTAAAAGTAAAGGTGAGAAAATCGCCGATTTTGCAATCCAACCCGCTTCACCTAGTGCCTGACGTCGAGTTATTTTACTTTCCAAACCCATCCCTTTTTACCTTTTCCAATAAAATAGACCATTGAGTTCCCCTGGAATCTTTGCTGACTTAATTTGGCATTTTCATTCTTCCAAAAAAAAAATCATAAAAAAGCATCTACCAGCTCGATCGCGGCTAGTGGAATATTTGTACCAGGTCCAAAAATGGCCACAACACCTGCACCCTTTAAAAAATCATGATCTTGTACAGGTATTATTCCACCCAGTACAACTTTAATATCTTGTCTGCTCAATTTCTTCAAAGCTTCAATGGTTTTAGGCACTAGCGTCCGGTGCCCTCCCGTCATAGATGAAATGCCTAAGAAATGCACATCATTCTCAGCAGCTTGCAAAGCCACTTCCTCAGGGGTTTGAAAAAGAGGTCCGACATCTACATCGAAACCCATATCAGCAAAACTGGTTGCGATGATCCGGGCTCCACGATCGTGACCATCTTGTCCTAATTTTGCAATCATGATACGGGGCCGGCGGCCAAATTTTTTTGCAAAGGCACTCGATTTTTCTCGTGCCTGAATAAAAGGGGCGGACTCACTCATAGCCTTGGCATAAACCCCCGAAATTAAGGAATTATTACTGGTGTACCGGTCGAATACTATTTCCATTGCCAGAGAAATCTCGCCCAAAGTGGCCCTGGCTCTTGCGGCTGAGACACATGCTTTCAATAGATTTTCTTTTTCACTCCTTGCGACCCGTTCCACATTTTTCAAAACCCGGGCAACCTTATCCTCATTTCGACTTTTCTTAATGGCCCTGATTCGCTCGATTTGCTTTTCCCGGACCACATCATTTTCCACTACGAGTAATTCCGGTATTGGGGCATCATCAAAAATATTAATATTTTTTCCTACAATCTTCTCCTTGCCGCTATCAATCATAGCCTGCCTGCGTGCGGCGGCTTCCTCTATTCGCTGTTTTGGTATACCCTTTTCAATTGCTGCAACCATTCCTCCCGCCTCTTCAATCTCTTTTATCCATTGCCAGGCCATACTGTAGAGTTTACCTGTCAGATGCTCTATGTATTGCGATCCACCATACGGATCAATCGCACAGCACAAATCGGTGTGTTTCTGAAGATAAAGTTGCGTATCCCGTGCAATTTTTGCCGAAAAATCTGTCGGTAAAGCCAATGCTTCATCAAGGGCATTGGTATGTAGTGATTGTGTACCACCAAGAATGGCCGAAGCAGCTTCAATTGTTGTACGGGCAATATTGTTGAAAGGATCCTGAGCAACCAGGCTCCAGCCCGAGGTCTGGCAATGTGTGCGCAATGTCGAAGACTTGGTATTGACGGGATTAAACTGGTGCATTAATTCCGCCCAAATTACACGAGCAGCCCGCATTTTTGCCACTTCGATAAAATGATCCATGCCTATGCCCCAGAAGAAACTTATCCGGGGAGCAAAATCGTCGACATCAAGACCGGCATCCACACCCATTTTTACATATTCCAGAGCATCCGCAAGTGTATAGGCGATTTCGAGATCTGCAGTGGCACCTGCCTCATGCATATGATATCCGCTCACACTGATCGAATTAAATCGCGGCATATGTGTAGACAGGTAGGCGAAAACATCTCCAACGATGCGCATGGAAGGCCCGGGAGGATAGATATAGGTGTTACGCACCATAAATTCCTTGAGAATATCATTTTGTATTGTGCCTTTCAAAAGGTTTTTTGCCACCCCCGATTCTTCTGCGGCAACAATATAAAAGGCCAGAATGGGTAAAACGGCTCCGTTCATTGTCATAGAGACAGAGATCTCATCAAGCGGTATATTCTCAAAAAGTCGCTGCATGTCCTCCACCGTATCGATGGCAACTCCAGCCTTTCCTACATCTCCAGACACCCTGGGATGATCGGAGTCATATCCACGATGAGTGGCCAGATCAAACGCTACAGAAAGTCCCTTCTGCCCTGCGGCGAGATTGTTTAAGTAGAATGCATTGCTTTCCTCTGCTGTGGAAAATCCCGCATATTGCCTTATCGTCCACGGCCGGCCGAGATACATCGTGGCGTATGGCCCTCTTAAATAAGGAGGAAGGCCTGCGGGATAAACCAATGATTTATCAAAGGTCTTACTTCGAAGAAACTCCTCAAATCCGACCTGGTCTGCTCCATCCTCATCAGATACATCAGTAGTTGACGAGCTATGATCAAGGTCAAAGTTCAATGTAAGCTTAGAAAAGTCAGGAACTTCCATTGCGAGCTAAATTAAAGAGATATTCGCAAAAAGGTCATAATCTGATTTGTACTTTTGGCCTTTGAAATGACTCTCATATGATCTCATTTGAGCGATTTACTTTGCCTAATGGCCTAAAAGTGCTCTTGCATCCAAATTCGGAGACACCCCTTGTTGCCATAAATGTACTGTGCAAAGCAGGATCAAAATACGATCCATTACACAAGTCAGGCCTTGCTCACCTTTTTGAGCACCTCATGTTTTCAGGCACTCCGTCAGTACCGAGTTTTGATGAGCCGATACAGAAGGCAGGTGCGGAAAATAATGCATTTACAAACAATGATCACGCGAGCTACTACAGTTACGGACCTGCTCAAAATCTGGAGACCCTGCTGTGGGTGGAAGCCGATCGATTGGCCAATCTGAAATTAAATCTGCAAACATTTCAGACACAACAGAAGGTTGTAATTGAAGAGCTCTACGAATCCTGTTTAAATGTACCCTACGGTGATGTCTGGCACCATCTACTCCCCATGATCTACACCTCGCATCCATATGGATGGCCTACCATTGGGCTAAGTGAGGAAGAGATCAGGAGTATTACCCTGGAGGACGTTGAAATCTTTTACAAAAACTTTTATCACCCAGAAAATTGCATTCTTTCCGTTTCAGGAAATTTTGAAGTCCGGCGTGTACTTCAGTTGGCAAATGCATATTTTTCGAGTGGCACATCGACAGGTTCTAAATTACCATCCTTCACTTTTGAGGATGAAGAATATAAAGCTCAACATTCGGAGATAAAATCAGGCGTTCCAGTCACTGCTTTGTTTGTTGCTTTTCCCATGCCCGGAAGGCACCATGCTGATTATCATGCCCTTGATCTCATTACCGACCTTTTATCCAGCGGTAGATCTTCCCTTTTCTACAATCGCTTCATCAAGGGATCTCAAATATTTGACCACGCAGATGCCTATATTACGGGCAATATTGATACCGGCCTGTTTATTATTGAAGCTAAATTTTCTAGGGGGACGAAAGTGGAGCGTGCCCTTGACGAAATCCGTTTACTACTCCAGAGCATACAGGAAAAAATCATTGATGAAAATGTCCTGGAAAAATTAATAAACGGCATCGAATCTTCGACAGTATTTTCGGAGATTTCTACAATTAGCAAGGCAATAAATCTGGCCTATTACGAATCCCTGGGCGATGCCAACCTGATAAACAGAGAAGTAGAAGCCTATCGAAAAATTAGCAGTGAGGATATAAGAAATACAGCCAGCAAGTATTTGAATTGGGAAAAAGCCACCACACTTTTGTACCGCTAACAGAATATCACAAATTTAAAATCCGGAAAATGTCTGAAGAGTTTGTGAGAAATATAGATTTTGATTAATATCTGCATACCGGCTTATTTCTGATGAAAATAAAAACACGGAGGAAATTCATCCATCACTTTCTACTGGGTATGGTGGGAACTGCATACCCCGGTGACTTTATATTGCCGACCAGAGATCTCTCTTCTAACAGCACCGGTAGTTATCACATTCTAATAGATGGAAAAATCTATGGTGCCAAGGCGAATGATCAGGGTCCAATAGGGGGAGGAAAAGGTTATAGACGGATGATCACAACGGGAGATCATATCGTCACCAGTCTTGATGAGCTCATCGCAGGACTTCAGGATGCAAGGAGAGGCGACACTATTTATATTCCTGGCGAAACTGTGATCGATCTGACAACATACGCATACATAGACAACCTGGTGCTGCATATTCCGGATGGGGTCATTCTGGCCGGTAGTCGTGGCTTAAAAGGCTCAAAGGGTCCTCTCATTTTTAATCAGGCACTGAAGTCGAAAACAATGATGATCGCAGAAGGACCGGATGTGAGAATAACTGGCCTCCGAATTCAGGGCCCCAATTCCAGACGGTATTTGGAGCACCACGCAAAGGCCTTTGGTCCTGGAGGAAAAAGGCATGAATACTATTATAAATTCCCAACAAATACCGGAATATTTACAAGCTATGCCAATCTCGAAATAGACAATTGTGATATCTCGGGCTTTTCTCACAGGGCAATATTCTTTTCAACAGGTAAGGGTCATCATGTGCATCATAATTTTATTCATCATTGTCAGTACAATGGCCTGGGTTACGGTGTGGGTCATGATAAATCATCCTCTCTCATCGAATACAACTACTTTGATCACAACAGACACTCCATTGCAGGAACAGGAAATCCCGGTTGTAGTTACATCGCTCGCAATAACGTCGAACTGGGTACGTCCCTAAGTCACTGCTTTGATATGCATGGAGGAAAAGACCGGAAAGATGGATCGGAGATTGCCGGAACAAATCTTGAGATTAGGAACAATACGTTTCGAGCTGATACAGCTGCGATTGGGGTACGCGGTGAACCCGAGGATAAATGTGATATCTCTCGAAACTGGTTTGCAAGTCATATGGAGCTCAAACAAGCTGTGACAGACTATGGCTATGGAAACATCAATGTAGTGGACAATGTGTATGGACCTCACCCAACTCGTGCAAAATGAAAATTTACTTGTCTAGTTTCGCAGATAATTCTGTTAAAATTCCTAGACGATGAATTTACATTCGCCGACCTGTGTGAGAGGACTCCCTACCCTTCAGGACTGGAGGGTGAGTAGAAAAATAACGATTGGAGGGTAGTCTAATGAGTACAACATTTATTTCAAAAAAAGATTTTTGTTCACTTCTGTCTAAAACGGTCATCTCACTTGATCCTCGTGCCTTCAAAAATGCCATCCGGTGTATTTGCTTTCACCCCCACTATGTTTTCAGCCTCAAAAATGAACTCGATCGTTGAATTTTTGCTAATAATAAAAAAACGATGCTCACCTACCGGAATTAATTTTTCCTTTGACAAAATTGATGCCTCTGCAATTAGGTAACCGCCCTCACATGTAATTTTTAGATTCTCCCCGGATCTCATACTATATTTAGCACAATATTGATTCAATTGATTCTGAGTTAAAGTAATATCAGGAAGTAAACCTGATACATCTTCACCTAACTTTTTGAGTAAGGCGATTGCCTGCATATTTGAAGTTTTTAATGCTAGCGATTTTCTAAGTGCTGGTACTGCCAGTTCTCGCTTGTCCATTTGGTGCAGACTGCTACCATAATTAAACCAGGCTGCTGTAGAGCCCGGGAATGCTTTCGTACATTTTTCGAATATTGGTGTAGCCAAATCGGGCCTTCCCAGGTCCAGCGATTTCAGACCATAACCCATCAGTGTTTGCTCACTCCACTCAGGCAAAAAACCATAGATTTCTGCTACTTCGGCCTCGTAAGATTCAATCTCAGAGATACCACCTGCCTCGATTAGCGGTGATCTCTCCGATAGATTCCACTGTGAGAAAATAAATTCCAATCCCTTGATGGTACTTCGCTGTGGAATTGAGCCATGTGTCTCGGTTGGCATTCTGTCAAAATGCCAGGATAAATTCTTTGGTCCCTTTTCCTCAAGAAGTGCTGCCAGCTTCCAGGCTCCACCCAACATGGTGCGATCCTCATTGCCCATTGTCATATAATAGTGGCCGATCAAGCCAGTCTGCTCTTCAAAAAATGCGTCCGTCTGTTCCATGACCAACTTTTGATTGTCCCACCATAGGCTGGGACTAATTGCCAGGTAAGCATTAAATATGCCAGGGTGATTAATCATCGCATGCGTCGCAAACAACCCCCCAAATGAATGTCCTACTAACAGTTTGTAATCGTTTGTCCGGTAGCTCGAATTTATAAAAGGAATCAGCTCCTTCTCAATAAAAGCCAGCATATTATCAGCCCCGCCCCCTGTTGGAAACCGGACGGTATCCACCGAGGAAGGTGGCGTCAGGTCTCGCGATCGATCATCGGTATTGGGAATCCCAATCACGACCATTTCAGGAATACGCTTATTTTTTGCTAAAAAATCTACCGTTGCGGTTGTGTGGTGAAAATTGCTATTACCATCCAGAAGATACAGGACCGGATAGTCTCTCAAGCTGTCCTTTGTATAGGAGTCAGGAAGGGAAACGAGAATCGGTCTCTCCTGATCGAGAATCAAAGAGTGCAACGCAGATGTATGCCCAATGACGACGGGCTCACCAGCTTCCTGAGCATAAAAGCCCGCACAAACAAATAGCACAGAATGAACAAGTATTGATCGAATCATAGTGTTTAATTGAGATCGGCAAAATACTGAATATGTGGATCTCGGGTATTCAATGACCATCCTTAGTACACTCCCTTCCCCCAAAAGACTTCCCGCTGGTGAGTGAAAGTCTGGGTAAGATACCTGATGCTCTCTCTCATAAATAGATTTGTAAACACCTCTTTTTCTACACTACGAAGTTGTTTGCATTTCCTTTGTCAGCAATACTCTATCTTTATATTTGCAAGAGTACTATGCAGTTCTCAAAAAATAGTTTGAACGCACGATGAGCAGCAGAAAACGTCAATTGGCAGCGATCATGTTCACTGATATTGTGGGCTATACGGACATGATGCAAAAAAATGAGACAGCTGCTGCAGCCATTCGCCAGCGGCATCGCGATGTACTGGAAAGAGCACATTTAGAATATCAGGGAAAAGTAATACAATACTATGGTGATGGGACACTAAGTATGTTTAGCAGTGCTGTTGAGGCTGTAAATTGTGCCATTTCTATGCAGCAACAATTCAGGGCAGGAGAAGATGTACCCCTGCGTATGGGCATTCATTTAGGTGATGTTGTTCTCTCTGAAAATGAAATATATGGAGACGGTGTAAATCTCGCATCTCGCGTCGAATCCATGAGCGTTCCCGGAAGTATTCTTATTTCAGATAAATTGAACGATGCCATCAAGAACCAGGTTTCCATTCCTACCAAATCACTCGGATACTTTGAATTCAAAAATATTAAGGAACCGGTAGAGGTTTTTACCATAACTCAGGAAGGGGTCAGAGTTGCTGAACGTCATGAACTTAAGGGTAAGCTGAAAGAAAACAAAAAGTCAATTGCCGTGCTCCCTTTCGTAAATATGAGTAGCGACCCGGACAATGAATATTTTAGTGATGGCATCTCTGAGGAAATCCTAAACGCCCTGGTGAAAGTTGAAGGATTAAAAGTCACCGCCCGGACCTCATCATTCATGTTTAAAGGCAAAAATCAGGATGTGCGGGAAATTGGTGCCCAACTGGGAGTAGAACACATTCTGGAAGGGAGTGTGAGAAAAGCCGGTAACCGGGTGCGCATCACAACTCAACTCGTGAGTACGGTTGATGGATATCATTTTTTTTCAGAAACCTATGACCGTACCCTGGAAGATATTTTTGAAGTTCAGGACGAAATTGCTTCCACGATTACAAATCTCTTGCGCGAGCATTTGAGTGAAGTAGAACATAAAAAACAAATGGTTGTAGCTCCGACACTGAATATGGAGGCATACGAAACCTATCTGCGAGGGTTGTATTATTTCAATCAATTTGGAGATGATCGAGCCATGGGTAAGGCTATCCCAATCTTTGAAAAAGCTATCGAAATGCAACCGGATTTTGGACTGCCCCACTCTAGAATAGGACTTTGCTACATCTTTCAAGCTTGGGGAATGGTGCTATCGTGGGAAGAGGCGCATAAAAAAGCCATGGTACATATAAACAGGCTTAAAGAACTAAAAGTTGAAACAGCAGAATCCTATTTTGCACAATCAATATTTGAGATTTTCTTCAAATGGGATTGGGAGGGTGCCATTGCCATCATCAAAAAAGGGCTGGAGCTTTTTCCAAATTATGGCAGCCTGCATCATGCACATTCTACCATGTATTATATAAAGGGTGACTTGGAATCGGCCATAAAGACACACTCGATTGGATTAGAAGTTGATCCCCTATCTATCGAAATGATCTTTTTCATGGGTATCGCTTATCTCTGGAATGATGAATTTGATAAGGCTTTGCACTATCTTGAAAAAGTGGTAGAAATCGTTCCCAACCATCGCACGGCATGGGAATACATCGGCTGGACAGCAGCCTTTCAGGGACAATATGAAAAGGCCCTGTCCTTTTTTGAAAAATTAGAACCGATCGGGTATAGGCTGCACCGATCCTCATGTCTGGGGTGGGTATATCATAAAATCAATGAACAACCAAAAGCCGAGGCTTGTCTTAAAGAGTTGCTGGAATTAGAAAAACAGTCTGTAAGCTATTCGCTCGACCTGGCTACCTTGTATACTTGCTTTGAAGATTTCGATCGGGCTTTTCACTATCTGGAAAAAGCCATCCGCAGCAAAGTCGGTGATACTATGATGATCAGAACAGATATATTTTTAGCACCACTACGTGATGATTCCCGTTTTGCCGAGATGGAGAAATTAGTCGGTGAGGTACCAGAGTTTGAAATCATGTAAAAGAAGAACATTGAGTTGAACTTTTTCAGTTTCCAAAAATTGGCGGTTGCAAAAGAACAATCTTGCGTAATCTTAGATTTGAGCTCTACTTAAATATGGAAAACTTCATAAAACCCATTTTTATTAAGATTATCCACACCATGTTCCAACTGTAGGACTTAAAATTGAAACAGACGTTCTGTGAAATTCCCCGGACGTTAAAATAATAAACGCTAAAGTATATGACGTATCCGAAGGCCTATCTATACCAGAGAATTGTTCAGGCAAAGGTATTCATCGACGAAAATTTCAGAAATGATATAAACGTCGATGATATATCTGAGGAAGCCAGGTTTTCAAAATTTCATTTTATAAGACTATTTAAAAAAGCCTATGGGTTATCGCCAAGACAATATCTAATCCGCAAAAGGATCGAGTTTGCCAGGAAGAACTTATTGAAGAACTCATCCGTAACCGCAACATGCTTTGGCTCGGGATTTAGTTCACTTGGGACCTTTTCGACTTTATTTAAAAGAAAAACAGGGTTGTCTCCATCCCAATACAAGCAGCTTCACAACAATAAGGCTATCGACCTGAAATCTAAGCCTCAAAAATATATACCCGGATGCTACCTTAAAAAAAGCAATTATGAAGAACTGGAGAACCCACATTATATCGAAATTTAGCCCCTAAACAAAAGTATCTGAGATCATGATTACAAAAATTACACACACTAATGTTTACGTGATTGATCAGCGGGAAGCTTTGGATTTTTATACTGGTAAATTGGGATTCGAAGTCAGAGCAGACCACTCCTTTGGCCAATTTCGCTGGTTGACTGTCGGACCAGCGGGAAATCCAGAAATAGAACTTGTATTATCACCAATCTCTGAACAAATGTTGGGAGACAGGGAGACGGCGCAGCTTGTTAAGGGATTAGTGAGACGAGGTGTGTTTAGCGGCCCGGTCTTAGAATGTGAGGACATTTATGCAACTTATGAAGAATTAAAGGGTAAGGGAGTGGAATTTACGAAACCACCCACAGAAGAGTTCTACAAAACAGAAGCAGTCTTTAAGGATAATTCTGGAAACTGGTTTTCCCTGGGTGAAAAGAAAAAGTAACACGGTACCCGATAAACTGCAAAGTCACGTTTTAGAGAAGCCTTGGATGTAAATCTATCTGGTAGTTCCCCGCTGTAATCATTGCTCAACACGCGTATGCAATGACCATCAATTCTCCAAAATCAAGGATCCAGTAGAGATAATTATTTAAATTGCATTAGGGCGATGACAAATTGTTTGGGATAATCTTAAAATACGGAGAGTGTAATAAGTGGAATACAAAACATTCAGACCGGATTCTGATTTGGGAGCCTTGGTAAAATGCTATTGGACTCTAAGAATCCCCAAGGACGTTCCGAAGGGTCGACAACAGGTACTATCAGATGGTTGTTTGGATATGATTTTTAATCTTGGTGACATCGTCAGAAGATTATTACCAGGTAATAAATATTCTATCCAGCCGCGCTCTTTTGTTCTTGGGCAAATTACCAAGCCAATGTGGATAGAACCGATGGGAAAAGTGGAGACCTTTGCCGTTCGATTTAATCCGGGAAGCTTCTCATATTTTACCCAAGCCTCAATGACTGATCTAGCTGACAAGGACACAGAACTAAAGGAGTTATTTGATGAGAATAAGGTAACCTTGATTGAATCTGCAATTGCCAACGCGAAAGACACACCCGAACGAATTTCTTTGATTGAAGATTTCCTATTTGATGTGATAAGAGAAAATATTGATTTACCTGTTCTATTAAGATCTATGATTGACAGAATACTGCAGACCAATGGTACTGTGAGTATTAAGGAAGTCATGGAGGATAATCTCAGTCAACGGAGGAGCCTCGAAAGAAAATTTGCCGAGCAAGTCGGGACAAGCCCAAAACAACTTTGCCGGGCAATCCGATTCCAGAGGACCCTGAAATCAATGCTGGAGAACAAGATGAGCCTGACGGAGGTCGGGTGCGAGAACGGATATTATGACCAATCGCACTTCATAAAGGACTTTAAGGAGTATACAGGCAAAAGTCCCAAGGAGTTTTACAAGGATAAAAGTTCTACGCTTTCTTCTGTACTATATTCAAAGGAATAGGGCTGTCGCATTTTTACAATTTCATATGATCAAATCGGATTAAATTTGCCCAAATCCAGTATGTATGAGAAAAATCTTGGCCATCACGAAAACAATGGTCTTTATTGTCTTGTCCTTCTATCAAGACCCTATCATTAATGTAAAATTAAAAGAAATGAAAAGTTACCTCGCTATTTTTGAAATTCCGGCTGTTGAAATATCAAGAGCTATTAGCTTTTACGAGAGTATTCTGGACCTAAAGATTGAAAAAATCGATATGCCCGGTATGAAAATGGGTTTATTACCATATGAAGACCAAATGGTGGTGGGAGTTATTGTCGAGGGAGACGGCTACGAGCCCTCTGCGGGTGGTGTAACTGTCTATCTGAATGCAGGTGATGATCTTCAACTCGTTTTGGACAAAGTCGAGAAAAATGGAGGAAAAATACTAGTTTCTAAATCTCCACATGCGGATGAGAGCGGCTATTTTGCAATCTTCCTGGATTCCGAGGGTAATCGCATTGGACTCCATTCCACAAACTAAACAAAGTGCAGTGGCCCCCATGAGATTTGAAATTAAGCAAGTTCCTTATTTAGCTTCTTGTGATATTCTGAAATCACCTGAGCTTTCTCTTTCATAATCTGCTTGCCCAGCTCCCGTCGTGGGCAATTCAGGTTATACCTGGCTCCCCAGTCCATTATTTCGATCACTATGGGCAGTAAATCCACCCCCTTTTTTGTCAAACTGTAAATAAATTTAGATTTATTTACTGGTGACACTTTCTTTGAGATTATGTTTTCACGCTCAAGAACCTTTAGCCGATTCACCAAAATATTAGTGGCGATCTTTTCCTCCGATTTCAAAAACTCACTGTAAGATACCTTGCCGCGAAGCATGATATCTCTGATGATCAATAATGACCACTTGTCACCAAAGACATCAAGCGAGCAGCTAATCGGACAATCTGATCTCTTCTTCTTCATATGCAAACCTTATTGCATTTTGCAATATCTTTTCTATATTTGTTATTGCATTTTGCAAGTACAAATATACTAATCTTACAGGATCAGAAATATGAATAATCAGCAAATGAAAACACATTGACATTTCACCGGAATACAACAAATAAAACATAATGGCCTACAGTGAGGAGATAGCAAGTCGCATCAGGGAAGCCCTTCAACATTTACCTCATGTCGAAGAAAAAAAGATGTTTGGAAGTTTGGCTTTCATGGTCAATGGAAAAATGTGTCTGACAGCGGGGCCGGGGAGAATGATGTGTCGCATAAACCCGGAACTCCACGAAGAGGAAGTCAGTAAAAAAGGCTGTACCACAGTATTAATGCGAGGCAAAGAATATCGCGGATATATCTATGTCCAGGAAGATTTTCTGAATTCGAGCAGCGACTTTCAGCATTGGATAGATCTCGCATTGGAATTCAACAAAGAATTGACAATGGAGTAGGCTACTCTACCGTCACCACTGAACTTTTCATTAGCCAACCTGCAATTCGACTTATTTTATTTTTATCTCCTACCTTTGATAAGATCATTCTCAATCATCTGTTATGGTTGGATGATAGAGATATCAGCAACTATTGGTACCGACACCAGGAAAGATCCAAGAAAGAGCGGTAATCAATGGCTGTAAAAGAACAGTAAAGAAATATAGTTGCAGAAGCAAGACCGACAGCGCATATTTGAGATTCTGGCCGTGATTCTCACTGGAGTGGGAAAGTTCGTTTTTGTTGACTTTTTCGAACTGAAGTTTGTGTATATCACGACAGCCATGGTATTTTGGGTAGGCTTTATTGCTTTTAAATACCGTACAAATAGTCAAATCCTTGAATATTGGGGATTTACTAAAGATCATTTTAGAGAAGTCGTATCAGTCCTGCTTCCACTAGGTATAATTAGCATCCTACTATTTCTCGTGATCGGTTATCAAAGGAACACTATTGTGTTAAATTGGCATTTGTTCCCAATACTGCTACTGTATCCCTTTTGGGGATTGATTCAACAATTCTTAATAGTAGCATTGGTTGCTGGCAATCTCAATGATCTGGAAAAATTCCGACTCCCTGAAATTTGGATCGTTGTGATTACCTCTCTCATTTTCTCCATCGTTCATTATCCCAACACCTTGTTGATGGTGGGAACATTTGTCCTGTGTCTAGTATATTCCAAAGTATATTTATGGAAAAAGAATCTGTATGTTCTGGGACTGTTTCATGGGTGGTTAGGAGGGCTTTTCTATTTCATCGTTCTCAACAGAGACCCGTGGGTGGAAATGTTTGGTGGGTTTTCCTGATAGTAAATAAGAAAATGTGGAGATTTGAGTTATTTGACTTAAAGCCGTACAGTGATTAAGCAACTGCACGTTGATAAATGTAGCATCAGGAAGGTTGATGATGAATCAAATAAAAAACACGCTATATGACCGTACTAGTAGTAGGAGCAAGTGGAGCGACTGGCAAACATTTGGTTGAACAATTGTTGAAAGGAGATGAAACCGTCAGAATAATCGTCCGCACTCCGGAAAAGTTACCGGAATCATGGAAAAAAAATAGTCAGCTTCTCATAATAAAGGAAGAAATATCGGTGATGGGCATAGATAGCATGGCTGAGTATCTCATGGATTGTGATGCAGTAGCTTCATGTCTTGGTCATAATCTGACCTGGAAAGGAATTTATGGAGCACCGCGAAAACTAGTTACTGATGCAGTCAAACTCATCTGCCACTCAATTGAGAAAAATGCATCTGACAAGCCAGTGAAACTTCTACTCATGAATACTGCAGGCAACCGCAACAGAGACCTCGATGAGCGTATTTCAACCGGTCAGAGATTTGCAATAGCAGTGCTCAGAATCCTCTTGCCTCCACATTCAGACAACGAGCAGGCAGCCGATTACCTGCGCACCGAGATTGGCCAGGATGATAAATTCATTGAATGGGTAGCCGTGCGACCCGATAATTTAATAAATGAAGATGACGTTACCGAATACGAAATTTATCGCTCACCTACCAGAAGTGCACTATTTAATGCAGGAGTGACAAGCCGGATTAATGTCGGTCATTTTATGGCTGAGCTGATTAGAAAAAATGACCTGTGGAAGAAATGGAAAGGACAAATGCCAGTGATTTACAATAAGGCGGATGACAACTAAAGTGTCTGTAACGCAAGCACCATGGATTATTTGCCCTAAGAAAATATTTTTTGTAGAATAGTCAATCTATGAACAAACAAGTCGATCGTTATTTGAAGAACCTCAATAAATGGAAAGAGGAATTGACCGAACTTCGTCATTTAATACTCGAGTGTGGACTGACTGAAGAATTTAAATGGATGCATCCTTGCTATACTCATAAGGGTAAGAATATTGTATTAATTCATGAATTTAGAGACTACTGTGCAATTCTTTTTCACAAAGGCGCTCTTTTGAAAGACGCTAAAAAAATACTGATCCAACAGACAACAAACACTCAATCTGCCAGACAAATTCGCTTTACAAGTTTGGCGGAAATAAGGCAATAAAATTGCTGCAAACATAAATTCCATTAAGAGGGCATCCGCAATAATCTATCAACAATTGAACAAAGAAAAATCAATAAATCTTTTCAAAAAATTTATTCTCTTCGTCAGTGCCGTCGGTCCCGGCCTATTCCTGGTAGGGTACAATATTGGCACAGGTAGTGTAACCACTATGGCGTCTGCAGGCGCAAACTACGGCATGGGGTTAAGCTGGGCTGTATTGATTTCATGTTTATTCAGTTATATTTTGATCGTCACTTTTGGTCAATATACGTTGGTCACAGGCAAGACAGCCCTACAGAGTTTTAAGTTCAATTTTGGCAGCTCAATATCCCAAGTCGTTCTATGGTCGCTGATTATATCCGAGATGATATCCAGTATTGGGGTAATGGCTATTGTGTCAGAAGTGATACACGAATATTCGAAATTCTTCTCTGAAGATGGTGAAGGCTTGAGCACCGTTTTGATTACTCTTGTTGCTGGGACACTGATAGTCGCTCTGTTATTTAATAGCAAATATTCCGTGATCGAAAAAATCCTGATCGTATTTGTAACGATCATGGGACTGAGCTTTGTCCTCACCGCTATTCTTGTTATTGAAGATCCAACGGAGGTAATAATGGGAATGATACCCAATATTCCAAACGAGGCTAATGCGGGATTAATCGTGGCAGGTATGATCGGAACCACTATGGGTGGTGTACTATATGTGATCCGGTCTACTACTGTAAAAGAGAAAAAATGGAATATTTCTCACCTAAGAAATGAAAAGAGGGATGCATTTATTTCAGTGCTATTGATGTTCCTCCTCAGTCTGGCGATCATGGCAGCTGCGGCAGGCACATTACATCCGCTCGGACTGAAAGTAAATAATGCCATTGATATGGTAAAATTATTGGAACCGCTTGCCGGAAAATTTGCCATCACGATCTTTGTCGGTGGTTTGGTTGCAGCCGGTATTTCCTCCCTGTTCCCCCACTATGTTTTAGTACCCATGCTTCTATCCGATTATCAAAATAAACCACTGGATCTTACACAATCGAAAAATCGACTGATAATTATATTTTATGCATTACTGGGTTTAGTAGTACCGGTATTTGGTGGGCGGCCTGTCGTTGTGATGATTGCCTCTCAGGCACTTGCTCTACTGGCCACACCACTCATTCTCCTGTTGATGTGGGTTCAGATTAACAGAAAATCGGATCTGGGGGAATACCGCGCTGGGCTGGGAAAGAACATAATGATCGGCTTGATTACTTTATTCACAATCTATATCTGCGTAATCGGATTTCTGGGATTTTTAAAATTGTGACATGGAAAAAAAAATAAATGAATACATTGTGTGCGCATATCTGTACTCCATAACTAAGTACGGTTACCCACCCGGGGCAGCAGATACGCTTTTACACATCGATGAGATGAGTGCACTGGGGTTTTCATCAATCGAACTGGAAGGGATAAGAGAACAACATCTGACTGAGGTATATGAGCTTAAGGATGCCATCGTCGGAAAATTAGAAGAGAAAGATCTGAACGTACCTTATTTTTGTGCAGTCTTACCCGCCTTAGGCAGCCCGGATAAAAAGGTCGTCGATAAGCAGTTGGCCCTTTTTGAAAAAGCTTGTGACTTGGCTACATCACTTGGTGCTATTGGAATACTGGATAATGCTCCTCTACCGCCCTTTCAATTTCCAGACGACATCCCCGTAGTAAGGCATTACGATGAGGACGTACTCAATGCAGCTTATCTGCCTAAAAATATATCATGGAAGGAATTCTGGGATCGCATCACCTATACCTATCGTACCGCTTGCGAAATTGCAGATGGTTATGATCTAAAATATGTGATGCATCCTGCCGTGGGTGTTTTATCTTCCAATACGGATGGCTTTTTGTATTTCCACGATGCCGTAAAAATGGACAACTTGAGATTTAATCTGGACACCGCCAACCAGTTTGTCATGAAAGAAAATCTCTCGTTAGCTTTGAGAAGGTTAAAAGATCATGTGGACTACATCCACATTTCCGACAATGACGGGATAAAAATGGGACACCTGCCTATTGGCAAGGGAAACATTCGCTGGGACGTATTCTTTGAGACATTAGATGTAATTGACTACCGGGGACACATTGGAATTGATATTGGAGGATCAGAGTCTGTAGTAGAAAATCTCGACAGTGCCTACTTGGAGGCAGCCAGATTTATTATAAACCATTGGCAGGCTTAGCAACACAATTTAATGAATCCTAAAGTAGA
The DNA here is from genome assembly GCA_965222645.1 of Saprospiraceae bacterium. Taxonomy (GTDB): domain Bacteria; phylum Bacteroidota; class Bacteroidia; order Chitinophagales; family Saprospiraceae; genus JABDMH01. Next base: position 1,728,777 of record OZ244968.1, read on the forward strand.
TAAGTACCTTGAAAATGGTTGTATGCGCTGTAAGCTGGGCGGCACGCCAGCATGCAAGGTGCGCAGATGGACAGCCGAATTGCAGATGCTGCGCAAGATAGTTCTTGACAGCGAACTGACTGAAGAAATAAAATGGGGTATTCCTTGTTATACCTTTCAAAAAGCAAATGTATTAATAGTCAGTGCATTTAAAGCGTATTGTTCGATAAGTTTTTTTAAGGGTGCATTACTCAAAGGCGCTAGTGACCTACTGGAGAAGCCAGGGGAAAACACGCAAGGGGCTCGGCTCATTAAATTCACGAGTGTTGAGCAAATAAATAAGGTCAATGCTCTAGTGAAAGAACTTATTGCCGAGGCCATAGCAATTGAAAAAGCGGGATTAAAGGTCGATTTTAAAAAGAATCCCGAACCAATTCCCATCGAACTCCGGCAGAAATTGGATCAAGATCCCGTCTTTAACAAGGCATTCCGGGCGTTGACACCGGGAAGGCAAAGAGGATACATTTTACATTTTTCCCAGCCCAAACAAAGTAAAACTCGTATAAGCAGAATTGAAAAATGTGTGCAGAAGATTCTGGCTGGCAAGGGATTGAGTGAGATGTAAACTGTATTAGGCTAATGTGGATGCTGGGACCAGTTGTCTCAAACAATCGAATCTTGTGTTCCGTCGCATAAATAACTAGACAGATTAGTTTGTCCTTTTTCACCATGGCTGTCTTACAGAGCCTAGACAGAGCAACACTATGCATGCGTCCTGTGCCTTGCCCTGGCAAAAAATTACGACGCTACTCTATGCACTTATTCATACAACGAAACACTTGTTTGCTTAAATGATTGTAATAAAGATCACACTTTTTACTGGGATCCCGGTTGCATACCAAACAAGACTGATCCCAAATTTGCCGGATTATTTATTTCAAAAAATCGATTGTCTAGATAGACATATGGTGATCACTCAAACTAAAATGATCGTAAATGGCATTCACAAATCGTTCAGATTGCGATAGATTCTTTTTCCTGTACGCATAGAGGCAATCGCCAGACCATTTTTGAATCCCACATAAGGTTTATCAATCTCCAATATTGCTCCGGTCAAGACAATTGAATATTTATTCCCTCCTTTTTTTAAGGCAGCAATCAGTTTATCATAAGCCCTGTGAAAGGAGTCATTAGCCTCATGAAAGGAGTCAATAGCTTTCTGGAATTCTTCCTCCTTCGGAAGATCTACTCTACATGCCTTAAGCAAAATCCCAAGTGCGTTGGAAGCCTTTTCTTGTAGATCATAAGCGGAGGCAAAAAGCTTGTCTAGTTCCTTTAGATCACTATCGACTTCTTCCTCCCAGCCAAAATTATCCACCAACCGTAGTCGCGGTGGCCCACCTCCGTGATATTCAGATTGGGGTCTGTCTTCAATCCATTTTTCCTTGGTCCTTGGATCTATATAATAACTAAGCCAATTTAGATGATCGACTTTGACTAGGTCTAGACTCTTAATTTTCAATCTTGCAGCATGATCAAATAACTCCATAGTTTATTCTATTATTTTCTTTTTCGCATCCTTAGGCACCTTCTGATTGGGAATCACAAACTCTCTGGCACCACCTGATGTCTTTCCTTTTCCTTTAAAACCAGGATTGTTTGGATTAATGTGAGAAACAATAAAGTTTTAACTTTGAGATCTGTTCAAGTGTGTTGAACTCATTCGCTTTCGTCAACAAGTCTCTTACTGCAAATGGCTGTTCCAGCTGTATTCATTTCCCATCCTGTTTTTTCCATCCATTCAATCATTGTAGATGTGTATAAAATATTTTTTTCACCACCGTACTGCACCAAAAAATGTGTTTTAATCGCTTTTAAAAGTGAAGAAGCCCAAGTTGTAAATCTTCTATCTTTTTCCACCAAATGGCCATTTTCATTGTAGTATTCTTTTGTGAAATAGAGTCTGGATCGTTGGACAATCCCTTCATTCTTGACGCCTCTAGAAAATTCAATAACAGGACTTCTTAGATCGTCAATTAGATAGTATTTCTTATTCTCTATCTTCCTTATAATGACCTTATTTGTGAAGGTTTGCGTAGTTAAAAAAATTTTAGCAAATTCACCATTAGAGTAGCCAATGGAGTCCTTAAAGGTCAATGTTGGTGAAGGCAATGGTTGCCGAATGAACAATGCACCGAAATTTGAGAATTCATTTTCAAAACCAACTAGGTCATCTGGCATCATAAAAAAATTCAGTTGTTTTGACGTCATATCATTTTTTATTATAAGGCCTAAAACTTGGTTCTTTGCCAGTCGCTTTTTTAATGTCATCAATCGCTCTTTGCTCTCTTGCAATAGGTTTGCCTTTTTTTGTTTGCTTTCCAACCTGCACCATTTTTGTTACTTCTCCAGTTGCAGGATCCTTACCGACGACATCAACAAATCTCTTACCCTTTTCTCCTTCTGGAGTCCGAACCATAAATTCTCGTTGTGTTTCAAAACCTTCCTTCTGCAATTGAAATTCAGATTCATCAATGGTAGCCTGATGTTCTGGCCCTCCCTTCTTCCCATATGGATTCGTTATTTTTCTCTTACTTTTTCTAAATAACCTCTTCAAAGCTTTCTGCAAGTACTTCCCTCCCGGTATCACCCCCAATGCAGCTCCTACATAATCTTCTTCTACCACAGATCTTACTTCACCCACGAAAGGAACCTCATCAGCCAAACCTCCAAGAACAACTTTGCCGGCTTCTTGTAAACCTCGATTCATTTCAGCGGCATCCCTGTCATTTCTTTTTTTGCACTGCACTATGCCACATCATCTGAAAGCCCATTGCCTGCAATCCCCAAAGATCTACATTGGATGCTGGGTTGCATTCGCTATAATTTATCGTCGTTGCATGAGGGAAACTCGAACTAATCGGATCCGGCCCATCAAAAACTGCAGCACTTCAATTGTCAGTGCCACCCATCCCCCAACAATCACTTCTGTCGGTCTTAACTCAAGTTCCGGCTTTCAACTAGTTTTCGAAATTTTTCCAATAAAAATCCAAGTTTCGAAGGATCACCTGAGGCTTTAAATTGACCCTCCTTTACAACGAAAAAATACCAGTTGTCGTCCGATTCTTCCACTGTGTCCATATCAAATTCATAATCCTCCAAAGAAGTATAGTGAAGATCAATTGTGATGTACCATCCTGGATTATCAACTGTATCTATCTTAATGCCAAATTCATGTTCCCATGCACCATTACAGTTGCTCAAATACCATTTCTCAATCCATTGAAGAATGTCCATTCTAGTTGTTTTTTCTAAATCTATCGTTGTTTGGTAACTCATCAGATTTGGGAGGTCTTACACCACCAGGTACATTTTTACCTTGAACATGTGGGGTTGGCACAGGTTGCTTCGTGTTTTTATCAATATGAGGTTTACCAGGGAGACCATCGGCCTTACCACCATCAAATCTCTTTCCAGCGTCAAATCCTGACGGATTCTTAGGATTTTCGGTAAATTCCTGATACTTGAAAATATTACCATCTTTGTCTCTTGCAAAAGAGCTGTGGTCACCAAGAGCTTCAGGATCAGGAGCTAATTTATTGGATATCCGATTTGATTTACCTACCTGCTTATTGAAGCTCCTTTTGTAATACGATTTTAATTTTCCCAACGTCTTCTGCAAATACTTCCCTCCCGGCACCAATCCAACTACTGCACCCACATAATCTCTCTCTGCTATCGACTTTACTTCACCAACCACCGGCACCTCATCAGCCAAACCTCCAAGAACAACTTTACCAGCTTCTTGTAAACCTCGATTCATTTCAGCGGCATCCCTGTCATTCCTCTTCTGGACCGCGCTATGCCACATCATTTGAAATCCCATCGCCTGAAGGCCCCAAAGATCTATATTAGATGCGGGGTTGCATTCGCTGTAATTTATGGTCGTAACATGAGGAAAGCTCGAACTAATAGGATCCGGCCCATCAAAAACTGCAGCGCTTTTTATGTAATTACGCGCTTCAAATTCCAAATAATTGGTGTAACTGATCGCCTCCTTGTCATTAAAGCTCTGGCGGTATTGCGGCACACCGGGCGGGTCGTCCTCATACTCGATCCCGAAGGGATAATATGCCTTAAACTCCATCACCTCATTGGCAAAATCAATGCCTCCGTCATTGTTTGCATCCTCAAAGAGCACCCTGGGACTTCCCAAATGATCCCGTATAACAAAAATATAATTTAATCCCTGTACCGCAAACTCTTCAATGTCCGCCAGATATTGTGCTCCGTTTTTTACCTCAAATCCCGCGATCATCTCGATGCACTCCTGGGCTTTATTTTCTTCATTAGCCGGAGAATTTAATACGCGTTCCGTGGTGATTTTTACCGCCTTTTCTGTTTTTACATGACTCACCGTACCGGTCAGGAATAATTCCTCCGGCACAGGCCGGTCTAAAGTGATGTAGCCGTTGTCGTGATGGATTACACTCAGGGCTCCATTCCTAAACTCAAACATGCCAATCTTGTCGATTACTGTGCGTATACCTGCGCTGTCCAGCTCTCTGCGGTGCATCACCCCAGAAGCATCACGACTGCTTCTTATGGTCACATCTCCATAGGTGTACTCCAGGATGTGATTGAGGTGATCACGGATGATGGTAGCTCCGTTCTCTGCGTCGTATTTTATAAATCCGTTTTCATCCTGCTGATAGGTATTGCCATTTTGTACATAGCCCCGTTTGTTCGTAGAGCCTGAGCTGCCATCACTGATTGTCTGTAATTGATTGGTGCCGCTCTTGTAGGTGTACGTCAGATTATCGATCTGGCCTGCCGGACTGTTCCGGGTGATCTGGTCAAAATTGCCGCGATGGTCCTCGTAAGTAAACGAAGCATCATAGGCATCATTATTTCCGGATTCAAAATATTCTGCAGCCGTGAGCATGTCCAGAAAATTATACTCGTAGGCGTAGGCTTTTTTATTGCCTACCGTGCCGGCGGCATTATCTCGCTGGCGCCACTGCACTGCCGTGATATTTCCATTGTTTTTTAATACCTGCCCGGTTACATTTCCTGCATCTATCTGAGAGTCGTACGCGATTTTTATCCCAAATAGATCCGTACCTACTCCAAAGTCGACCAAGGGGGAATTTATTCCGCTCAAAAAACGATTGTGCAGGTAAGAATAATCCAACCGCTGTAAGCCTCCTCCCAGTATAAGATCTTCGATCTGTTCTTTTACCGTGTATTTCTTCTCGGTCAGTTCTTTTTCTGGCCAGGTGGTCGATCCGGTCGTAACTTGAAGAAAACTCTTTATATACCTGCCTGCATGATCAAAAGTATTTCTGATGCGCACTTCCAACCCCTCCGGTTTTACTTTGTAATAGGCCGTTACAATATTATCCGCATCATCAAATATCAAAGAGTCGACTATACTCTTTGGTTGTGGATGTAAAATGCTGTTCTTTCTGGTTACATAGGCACGACCGCAATTGTCATATTCCGGCTCTGTGACTACAAAAAATTCTGTACCGGTTACCTTACTACTTTCTACAATGACCTTATCGATCTCAATGCCCGAGCTGCCATAGGTGCGCAAAATGACCGGGTCGGTCACTGCTCCTGCTGTCGTTCCAAATCCCTCGATTGTCGCTCTGCCATAGCTATCTCTTACAACAGAGTAAAGCCTTCCCTCAGCAGCCATTTTCCCATCCTGCCAGGACTCCATTAACTCCCAGGCATCGTAGGTATAGGTCTCCGGATCCTGATCGGGATCATCCTGCACCAGGATTTGATCATCGCCTGAGTACACTTTCTTAAAGATCAGATTGGTGCTGCTTGTTGTGGTGCCCGGTGGCAAAATCAGATACGGCCTGTTTTTGGCATCATACAAGGTGTATGTATCCGCTATACTGCTGCCATTTTTTCTGCGTACAAGGACCTGATTGCCCAGTACATCCACAAAGGTGTGGGTCTCATTGCCATCGGCATCCGTAGCCACCGTTTTATGCAGGGTATTGGCGGCGTAGTTGCCACCATTGATGTGGTCTTTGACTTCAGTAGCCGTATTGGTGCCGTAGCTGTACAGCATCCGGCCCAATGTAGCCGAGCCCGGATGCTCTACCTTGATGGGCCTTTGCAGCGGAGAAGACTCCCAAAAAGTGCCGGTAAAGTGGGTATTGGCATTTATATAATTCGTCGGTGATCCTGTGTTGGTTTTGGGCTCATGCCGATAGGTGGGCCAGTGGAGTGCGTTGTACCCCTGCTCTTCAGCGATACTCTGGCTGGTTCCCGACGGGTGCTGCTGGTAGCGCAAGGTCTGGATGGGACTGTATAGCTCGTCGTAAAAAGTGGTGGTGGTGAGCGATTTATTGGTCGCTGTACCCAGGGTAGGATAAGTGACAGTGGTATTTACCCGGTTTTCTTCAGTGCCGTTGCTGAACACATACGCCAGGGCTGCCGTTACGCCCTTGCAATCTTCCTCCGTCTCCAACCGCATAAAGTCATCCCATGTATAATCGATCGTGGTGCCATCAATCGCTGTGTATTTTTCCAACAGATCACTGCCGCTGTAATAGGTGTATATTTTTTTGTGGTCGATAAATTTCCACTGCAACAGTTTTCCACTGCTTTTCCACCTCAGCTCCAGCGGATCACTCCAGCCATCTATCGTTACTTCAGCCGGACTGCCCACATTGACCTGGTATTTATCTACCGTACTTTGCAGCTGCCAGTCGTCGACAACCGCACTGCCGCTGTTGTCCCAGCTCATCTCATAGCGGTATTTTTTATGGGGATACAATGCGGTGGTTGATGAAGTAGTGGGTGTACCGGAGGTAGTGAAAAAACTATATAATGTGCTATCCCCGTCTACCTTTACATTGTCTACTTTTTTTACCGTTTTCCAGGCGGGTACAATTCTGTTCTGCTCCAGCAGTTTGTTTTTTACCGTTGATGCTCCGGCGTAGGTAGAGGCATAGCTCATTTCGGTGCGATGCACATCGCCATCCGAATTGGTCACTTCTTGTGAGGTTGGAGCCAATTGGTCATTGATGCTGTAGCCATGAGATATCGTGTATTGCATCCCGTCTCGATCCACCACTTCTGTAGAGATCAAATTATAGCCCGTCCTGATTTTATAGGTGACATCACGCACATAATAACACGCAGCCCCGGAAGGGGTCTCATCTTTAAAATAAAATACTTTGAGCGGATCGGTCCCCAGATTTTCATAGTTTGAATAATACGTATTTGTGCTTGACTGTACCTCGGTGTTATTTTCTTTTTTTACTGTAGTTTTGTCGTTCCTTCCATTTTTTACTAAAAATAATTCCGGTGATTGAGGATAGGAATTGACATGCACTCTTGGCTCTACATAAAATAAATATTCGGTATGGCCGTGGCTCTCCTTTTTTTCCACCACTCTTGTATACCCGATGTGATAGCCGTCGAAACCTCCCAGGGGCACCACCGCCATATCCCGCCAAAATAAATGAATGTAATTGGTGTTGTCTATGACCTGATCGCCATAGACCGGCTCCACGTACAACTCTCCACTGCTTTCACTTGATCCGGCTTTGGTGTATGAATATCCGGTGCTGTCCAGTAGGGTGCCAGCACGGCTATAATGGGCGATATTTTCGATGCGCAAGCCTCCCACATCTTTTTCTACCGCCTTTTTGACAAAGACTTCGGCTTCGCCCCAAGCATTTTCGGTCTCTATTGTAAAATAATAATCGCCGGCTGAGATGCTCCCAAATTCCTGCACCAGATTAAACCGTACCGGAGGTTCTTCAATCCCAGGGGATTGGGTAATGCTTTTGCTGCCTACCTGACTGCCCGAAGCGGTGTATAATATAAAATTGAGGTAGTTGGGAGCATTGTTACAATGTCCTGTGACATAGTCGCCATATTTTAGATCTAATGAGATTTCTGCGGAGTCAACTTCTGCAGCTTCCAGCTCAAAAGTGCCACTTGTTGCAAACTCCTGGGTGCAGCAGGTCGGGCCCCCATTGACATAACATGTTGTTTGTCTTTCTTTGCTGACATAAGGTGCGGATGAAATGGGATAAAATATCCGGTTGGCCCCAAACCGATACTCGGTGAAGCCCTTGGTCGGGTAGGTCACTTTTTTTAGTGAGCCGGCCAGCATTGCACTTTCTTTACTGTCTCTTTTGGAGCCTCCGTAATAAATGCCGTTTACTTCGGTGGGAGGTACATTCACGGGATAAGCTCCATTCAGCGTCTCGCCATTGGCAAAACCCCAGTGGTCGATCGCATAGCTCAGTCTATGCGGTATGCTGTTGGGATTGTGGTATTCGAAAACATACGGATTTACGACCGGGCTGCCATTCAATGCTTTTTCCTGGATTTGATCCAGCTTTAATCGCTTGTACCAGGCACTGCTTGTATTACCATTACCGATATCCCAGTTATCCGAAGGACTCTGAAAATAGCTGTGCGTCAATTCCCATTTATAGCCAAAATTGCCGTTGTGGATCACGATTTCTTTTAGGCGTTGTGGGGGGCTGCTGCCAAATACCTCCAGGTCTTGCCTGGTGACTCCATCGGTATTAAAGTTTACTGTCTGAGTGCCGCTTGAATTGGCAATGCTGGTGAGCCGTTTGCCAATGATGTAATTATTATTGACCGCAACGTTGTAAAAGTTTAAATATTTACTCCCTGCACTGCCCGATAAATTACAACTGGTCTGCTGGCTGATCATGTAGGATTCTGCCGATGCAGGATACCGTACTCTATAGCGTTCGGTGGCGTAATTAAACGTTAAATAATGTTTTTCATCGTGTGTTTCCATTCGCATTAAATACCATCCACTGGTAGTCGCATCTGCGGTGGGCAGCGGCTGTGAGGTCTCCACCATACTGCTTGCATCGTAATAGCCAAAATAGCACACCACCCCATTGGGAAGAATGACTTTAAATCCCTTCAAAATACTCCCAGAATATATCCGGGTGATCTTTATGTCCTGACGGGGAATTATCATCGGTTCTACTGTCTCTGACGTACCTGCATTGATGTCAAATAGAAATTTACCCGAATAGCCAGCTACGTTAAAGACAAATACATCCGGCTCACTATCCTGAGTGCCATCGGCCACCGCGGCAGGACTTATCGTGCCCAGGTTTTGCAAACTAAACCAGCCGTTTGCTCCCTCGTCTGCCAAGCCAATCACGGTGCGCGAGATCATCCCTCCGGCATACATCGCCCAGTTGAGTCCTTCCCGGCTCGCCACTTCACTTACCCGTACACCGGCAGTGTGATAATTCAAGCTGATGGGTAAAGACAAAGGTCCCTGGGTAATGTCATATAAATGTAGGCCTACCCGGATGGTTCCTGTAAAATGCGATACCTGGTGTTCTGCAAATTTTCCCAGGGAAGCTGCCATGTACGATGGGATGGTCACATCCCCAAAACTATTATTCATCGATTGAGAATGTATTTTTACCGTGTTTATAAATACTGAAAACAGTAGGGCTATTATTATTTTATTTTTCATGGTCTTGTTTTTTTATTGCGGTTATTTTTTCATGCTCCATTCTCCTTGCTTCGCGCTTCGTGCTTCGATCTTCATGCTTTTTCACTCCTTTTTCACATAACCACTCCGCTGTCCTTTTTCTAAAAAATACCGCATGCGTTGTACCTGACCACGGGTAAACATGTACATGTTTTTATCATTCGTGTCATCCATAAAATTCATCACCATCGCCCGTGGATAGCCCAGGCAGTTGCTGTGCCGCGTGGGCATGGGGTCTCCTACATTGGGTGCATTATGGGGTGGGGTATCGGCCACGCCATCCGACTCACAAGGCCAAAACGTACCATAAAGATCCCGAAGACCCAGCCAGTTACCCATCAAGTGCGTAAGTGTCTTGCCCTCAGCATGCACTTCGCCACCAGAGCCAAAATATCTTCTGTCGATCACAATGCCGTCGGTACCCTCAGGCCCTCCCGGATACTGAGCATATGAACCAATGTCTTCATCTGAATCAATCACCCAAATATTGACTGTACCACCCGGGTCCACAGGTGGCGATCCCCTTTCTTTTGCTTTCATCTCATTGTAATCCCGCCAGGAATCAGATTTCGTCTCGGCTATCGCCATACCTCCCTCCATCAGGGGGGAAAGCCTAAACCGGATACCAGTATCAGTCGCACGGTCCCTGTACTCTCCATCCGGATCATGGTGGTCACTGGCCGGGATTTTCGGAGGTCCAAAATCCCGGTTTAGTGCCTGGAGCTGTATGCCGATCTCCCGGGCCGCCACCGATATATCATCGGTATACAACATGTGAAATATAAGCTCCAGTACAACGGGTCTCCTATCGTACCTGTAGTCTTTACTTTCTCTCCTGATCACCAATTCATTTTGCATCCACTCACTCCGGGTCACCACAGATCTACTGAATTGGTCCCGCAAGTATTTGTCGTTTTTGTAGCGCTTACTTCGACCGGGAGTATCTATTTCCATATGGAAAAGATCGTAGTAAGTATCCCGATTATTTATTTCAGGATTTGCATGAATGCCCTCAGCAGTAATTATACTACTAAAAAACAGCAAGAACAGGGTGGTAATCTTTTTCATTGAGGTTTTCTTTTTTTATTAGATCGAATTTTCGTTGTTTCAATGTGCACCGGCCTTTATGAATCCGCAGCCGGTGCATCCAGTTATATCCGTACCAGCCTTTGCCGGTACCCGTGAATAGTATCGTCAATAGTCCTAAACTCCCACAAGTGTTTTCTCAAGGGAATAGCTATCTGTCTATTTAAAGGATCTTCTTAAAAGGATTCTTTGGTTTATCTGAAGTGCATGATGCTATCTGGTTTTGTGACTCCATTTAGCTTCTGTTGGAGCCGGGTTATAAAATAGGCGTGAAGCCTATTGATCCGCCCACCATCAGGCATCAGCAAACGCCTCGTATGAAGCAGGATTAAGCTCACGCCCGTGTCCGGGCAATAAGCCAACCTCCTCATACTGAATTTGCTGAAATTCGATGGCGAGAAGCAGGTCAACGCCTTTCTTTATATGTCTTTCTTATTCTCTTCTTATATCTTCATTTAAATATTTACGATTCAATGTACAAAAAAGGAATCTAAATGTTGAAAAAAAAATTCAATTAATTAAATTCCGCATTTTTGGAGTCCTGACATACTTGAGGAATTAATCAGCCAGGATTTGGCATACCGCAAATACCCAAACTTAAAGAATTCTCTCTGCTGAAAGGCAATGAAGGCTTCTACTGCAACAGCTCTCCAAAGAGCTAATTTTTTGCTGCATGTGTAATACTTAATTTACGAGAACCGATCTTGTGATCTTAAGGTCGAAATATGAGGCCAGGGCGAATCTTAAATTACCTACATCCAGTTTACTACTCAGGTGATTGCTCATGTAAATTTTCATATACGCCTTTCCCTAGACTTTAAATAAAAAATCAGGACCTTCCCGAATCTCCAATAAACGCCAGTACATCAGCTCGAAATTTCTCGAGCGAGGGTCTATGTGTATACATCATGTGACCTGCCTCGTAATACTCCATGATAATATTCTTTTTTATTTCCGGTGGGAGACCCAAATGATCGATCGTATATTCTACTCCATAAAAAACAGTTGCGATATCGTAATAACCGTTTAATATCAAAACTTTTAAATTCGGATTTTGTGTCATCGCCCTGGCCATATCTGCAGCTGTCGATATAGCGGCCTGTGCTCCCCAGGCACTGTTGCCACGATGGGTCCAGTCCCATTTGAATCCTTCCCTGCTACCGGCACTCGTCTGGTAATGCATCGTCTTATCTACTCCCAGCTGATTATAAAAATAATCGAAAAAGCCCGCTGTATAAGCGTGCGAAATGGCCTTGCTTTGAGGATCATAATGAGCTGACTGGCTCAATAAATCTTGATTAAATCCAGTGAATCTCGAATCCAGCCTCCCCACAGTACGTCCCTCATCCCGGAGAAGTTCAGCAAAAAATTCGGATGCCTTGACCCTTAAATCTCCATTGAGCCAATATTTTTTATCCAATCCCGTATACTCGCTAAGTTTGGAGGCTATGTCATCCCGTCGTTTGGCACTTAGTTGGTCACCGGCAAAAAGTGCGGGTGCATATAAGTTTTTTGTAAACTCCCTGACCTCATCGATAAAATCATCTATGCTCTCCCCCTTATTATCTACTTTACCATGGTACCAGGCCGTAGCTGCATAAGTAGGAAAATGTACGACATAAGGTAGGTCATCTCCGGGTGGAAAAAGTAATTGGCGAAGATCAAACACGGCACTGACCATAATAACGCCGTTTAAGGCGATGCCCTGATCCTGCAAATGAGCCATAATGCCGGCATTCCGGAAAGTACCATAGCTTTCTCCAAGCAAATATTTAGGCGAATTAATTCTACCATTTTCAATTAGAAACTGACGTATAAATCGGCTAATGCTTTCGATATCGCCATCTACCCCCCAAAAGTCCTCATTCTTTCCCTCCCCAATCGCTACACTCAATCCGGTACCCACAGGATCAATCATTACCAGATCTGCTACATCCAGCATCGACTGGTCATTATTTACCAGTTGATAGGGAGCTGCCGGGGTTATATCCGGATCATTTACAGAAATGCGCTTGGGTCCCATAACCCCCATATGCAACCAGTATGATGATGATCCCGGGCCACCATTGAATGCGAAGATAATAGGTCTTGATGCTGCATCTTTGACACCCTCCTTGATATAGCTGGTAAAGCCAAACAACGCAATAGGTTCATTGTCAATATTCCGCAGTTGCGTAGTGCCAGCCGTGACATCCAGGGTGATGGTATTCCCCTCTATGGTGACTGTCTGTTTACTCTTAAAGACCTTCGCCTCAGGAACCGGCTTTGGTGGGTTTTCCTTTTTTTCTTCCTGGGCAATGAGGGTAAAAATCGGCAGGACAAATAGAAATACAAAAATCTTTTTCATGAATTATTTTATTAAGCTGAGGCCAAGATAAAAAAGTCGCCACAGACCAAAAGCACGGAAGACTGCAAGGACAAAAGTCTCGTGTTGCAAAAGTGGATTTCTGCACCCACCGAAAAACCAGTTAAAGTGGTGGCTATGGATCTGACCAGGAGTGCATCTTTTCCCAAAGCATACCCCTGGATTTACTATCTTAACGAAAAGAAGTGTTAGCAAGATGAAATTCAATGAAGAACACAACCGGCATAAGAACTTACCTATCTTCCGGAAGGCGATGGAGATACTTGCTATTGTCGATGCTTTAAAAGCTGATGTAAAAGACCGGCTCGATGAGGAACCGCATAAAGAATCCCGAGAAATGCTAGATATCCAAATAATTGATATGTGGACTATGGCTAGTATTATTCCGGTGAAAATAAGTGGTGCAGAATCAGCCGAACTCTATGATATGAAAATGGAAAATGCATCTATTATCCGCACTAATGCACGCTCTCTTAATACAGCCATACATGGGTTGGAAATGTTTGGATATTACGAACCCGACTATTTTAAAGCTCTGAGAGATGAAATTGAAGAATTTAGACTCTTATTCGTGGAATGGGTAGCTAGCTTTGATCCCTGGGATTATATCATTGACAAATGGGGGCTTTTTAATCCACCCGGTGTCTCAGCACATGATCATGATCCTAACGACGATATACCTTTTAATCCGGAAGATTATTTTAAATCCGGTGATTTTGTAGATCCGGATGACGATAAACAATAATGTTTTTTGGAGTGCTCCATTTTGTGAAATCATTTCATCATGCTGGCAAACGAGAAATAGGGGATTCCAGAATTAATTCGATCTTTCAATCCATCGCAAAACAGAAGACTTGTCTTTAAATCTTTTCAAATATGCATCGACGTTCCTTTATTCGAAATGCTTCTTATTCCGCCGCTGGAATACTCGCCACGCCTTATGATCTCCAAAAATCGACGAAAATAACGGTTGTAAATCCCCGAAATCGGGTGCCGGTAAACTTTATAATCGATGACAGTACAGCATTGGTCAATCTGGCTTACTTTGGTATTCCCCAATTTAAGGAAGTATTTCCTGAAAGATATCTCCAGGATTGGAGAAAATTACCACGTGAAATTCCCGATTCGTTTGTCCTTGAATTTTTAGAATGGTGTGATTTAAATGGTGTAAAAGGAAAATACAGTATGGTACCATATCCTGCCTGCACAGGATGGCTGCATAGGTATATCCCGGGATGGACCAAAAAAGAACTCGATGCCAGTTTAAAAATTGTCCGTGATCTGGCACAGCCAAACTGGGATATTCATCCTGAGATGATCACACACACTCGAGTAATCGACACTAAAACGGGATTACCTTTTCCCGATGCTTCTCCCGACTATATGGAAAATTGGGAGTGGAGTCAAACAAAAAGTGCAGATGAACTGGGTGAGTATATTGCTTATGCCTTAAGCATATTAAGGGAAGCAGGATTTGAATGCGATGGTATGACTACACCTGGTGGCTTTGGACACCGGAATATTCCGAATTTAGCAAGAGGCACACAGTGGGCAGTACGAGATGTTTATGGGGCTCAAATTGCCCATTTTTTCAGGGATCTCATCCTGGAACCCGGGAAAAGTGTTCAACCTCAAGTATTTCATGCTGAAAATCTGGAAGGTGACCACCCCAGTTGCTCTGTTCACATCATCGGCTGTACAGGCGACTGGTTTGGGGGTTGGGATGGACTGACTCCCGGAGATGCAGACAGATTTATCACGGCTGATCTTACGTCGGGTAGATTGGTTGAAGTGATCGACGCTGATGAGCCTGCGATTATCGTTTGTCACTGGCCAGGCATCTATTATAATGGAGAAAAAGTCGGATTTAATATTTTTAAAACTGTGGTAAATCGTCTGCATCAAAAATATAACCACCTCTCCTGGATGAAGCTTACTGATATTGCCCGGTATTGGGCTGCCAAGGAATGTACCAGGATCACACCGGATAATGATAAAATAGAAATATTTGCTCCCTTTTCTACCCAGAATTTCACTCTGAAGCTGGATCGGATTATTCAGGGTGCTACGCATGTGAAAGGTGACCAGATGGTCGATCTGATAAGAGTACAAGATGGTGCTGATTTGGAAAAATCATCTTTGCGGATCGAGGGTGAACATTCATTTCTGTGCTTTGACCTGCCGAAAGGTCACTCCGTAATCAAGCTTCAAAGTAATTAAATCGATACTTCAGTAATATATTTGAGAAAATATGAATTTCCTGAAAATCTCTCTTTTTACCGCACTGACTATTCTAATTTCTTCAGACAACCAGCCAGCAGAAGACAGACCAAATGTTTTATTTATTGCTATTGATGATCTTCGTCCTGAGTTGGGATGCTATGGTAAATCGCATATCCACTCTCCCCATATAGATAAACTCGCCGCAAGTGGTTTTATTTTTAATAAAAATTACTGCCAGGTCCCCGTGTGTGGGGCTTCGAGAGCCAGTTTGCTCTCCGGTATTCGGCCCCGGTCAGACCGGTTTGTCGACTATGACACAAGGTTGTCAGAGGATTTTCCTGATGTCAGCAGTCTTCCCGCCCACTTTAAAGGACATGGATACACGACTTTGTCCAGGGGCAAGATTTTTCATCACAGTGACGATCAGGAGAATGCATGGTCTGCTAAACCCTGGTCACCTGAAATAACTAATTCCGGATATGGTTGGTTTGACTATCAGGCAGAATCATCACTTGCTGTGATCCGAAATCACCCAGACTATAGTCCGGATGGCGATTGGCGAGGTATAAGAGGACCTGCATTCGAATGGCCTGATGTAACAGATAATGCCTATCGAGATGGAAAACTTGCGGAAGCATTAATCAAAGATTTAGAGCAATTGTCAAAATCAGATAAGCCATTTTTCCTGGCTGGAGGATTTTGGAAACCCCATCTGCCATTTAATGCGCCAAGAAAATACTGGGATCTTTATGACCGGGACCAAATCCCATTGTCACCCGTGCCCGGTAGACCAAATGGAGCACCAGATGCAGCAATTCACAATTCCGGAGAGCTGCGAAATTACGGATTGATTCCATCTCAAGGACCTCTTTCTAAAGATACTGCCAAAATTCTGACGCATGGATATTATGCATGCATAAGTTATACTGATACGCAAGTCGGAAAAGTATTAGATGCGGTTCATCGATTAGAATTGGAAAAGAATACCATCATAGTGTTGTGGGGCGATCACGGTTGGAATCTCGAGGACCACAGTATGTGGTGTAAACACGCAAATTTTGAAACCTCTATGCGGGCGCCGTTGATCTTTAAGATACCCGGGTATTCAGGAGGAGTTAAGATCGATGCTTTGACAGAATTTGTAGACATTTATCCCACCTTATGCCAGCTAGCGGACTTGCCCATACCTGCCCACCTCGAAGGCCAGGGTCTTTCTCCCCTGTTTAGAAACCCCACAGCACCATTCAAGACACATATATACAGCCGGTTTAAGAAAGGTGAAAGTGTGAAGACATCGGAATTTGTCTACTCCGAATGGAGAAAATCAGATCACGGTCCCTCATATGCCAGGATGCTCTATGATCACAGAACAGATTCGCTGGAAAATATCAATGTGGCTGAGAAGGCTGAGTACTCAGAAGTTGTGGCTGAACTAAGTAAACAATTGAGGATCATGCGGATGCGCTAAATCTCTATGGTAAGGTCAAATAAATATTAAACTTAATATCTTTGGTCCTTAAAATGACGGAAATGCGTATCAGATATCTGCTTCCACTGCTTGCTTTCGCAATCGCTTGCAGTACGCAACAAGAATCAGCAGCTCAAAAAGAGGTTTCAATTACCCCGGGGAATTACCGCGCTGCAATCAATTTGGAAAATCTGGAGGACGAGGTCAAAGCCTACTCGATGACATCTCAAATTACCTTCGGTCTTATGGAAGACCACACCTTTATTTATAAAGTAATTGCCATGGGCAAAGACATGGAAGATGTGGGCCGGTGGGAGATACGTGGAGATAGTCTTCATATTTTTTCGTTACAGAAAGGACCTGATTCAGCTTTCAAAATAGTAGAGAAAGGTAATGATCAGTACGAAATTATAGGGCCTAATCACTTTGTATTGACCAAGGAGGAAGCAGTGGAACCCATTGAAAAACAGTGATTTATACCTCACAAAACTTCTTTTCTGTTCCTTGGACCCGCTTATTATATAGTATTCTTTTTATATATAAACGATTCTTTATATCTTGTTGAGGAATATTCTGCTTAGCACAAAATAAGAAGACTGGGAGTTGCTCATTGGTACTCATCATGATGCTCCTTCTGGTAAACCCGATTGATCTGCTGATTCTTACCCAGGGTCATTGCTTGAGATATTGCCTAAGTTGGAGTGTGGTTTAAACCAGGATGTATCATTAAGGATAGTTACATCAAGCTGCCAATGTCTATTCCCCGCCTTTTTAGACAACGAACCACAAACTGCACACATGTATAATACTGACCATCGAAATTTCTCTGAATATAATGTTCGGGCTTTTGTGAAGAAACTGTTGGATTACAAGCATGTTGTCCTTATTTCTCTGCTGTTTTTTTTATCGCTGGCTTTTCTTTACATAAAGTCTACGCCTCCGATATACCTTGTCGACACAACACTGCTGGTCAAGGAATCAAGTCAAGGCAATCTTTTTGGTGACCGGGATCAAGGCTCGATGCAGATACTGGAACCCAATAAAAATCTTGCCAATGAGATGACTCTGCTGAAGTCCTCTGCGATTCTGGAAAGCGCTATCAATGATCTCAATTTTCAAGTTGCCTATTATTCTAAGGGATTGTTTGGTGTCAGGGAGCACTACCATGATTTTCCCGTATTTATTTGTTTACTCGAAAACCGAAAACAGTTGATCAATACCGAGATACGGATTAAGTTTTTGGATGAGAACCACTACGAAGTACAAGTTGAGGAGGACAAAGAATATGCCTTGTGGGATTTGCACTCCGATTTTTCAGAGGAAGTTGAAAATAGTTTGTATCTGACCAAAGTACATGAATTTGGAAAACCGGCCAGATCAGATTTCTATCATTTTATCGTTTACCAAAATTCTGATCAAAAATGGAGTGATTTTGAGGACAAGAAATACCTCTTTTTTACGATCAACTCCACTAGCAACCTGGTTAAGCAGTATCAGGAAGGTTTGGATATCAATCAAGTCGATCTAAAATCGAGTATTCTGAATGTCTCGATCGAAGGAGAATCAGTGCTTAAGCAGGTACATTTTCTCAACACACTTACTGAAAAGTATATAGAAAGTAAAACTACTGAACGTACTCTGCTTGCCACTTCCAGGATTAATTTCATTGAAGATCAGTTGGAAAATGTCTCCGGGTCGCTGGCTGCTGTCGAAAATTCGATAGCTCATAACAGACGGACTCACGATGGTCTTGATCTAAAACAGACAGGGATCAATGCACTTGCTAAATTTCAAGAGCTTCAAAACGAACTGTCCCAGGCTAATCTAAAGAAAAACTATCTGGAATCCCTGCTCACTTTTATCAAAGACAGCAGTGGAATTAATCAAATTGTGGGTCCAGCAGTAACTGGAATAAATGATCCGCTGCTGGAAAATAATTTGTTGGAATTAAAACGCTTATCATCAGAGCTTACCCGGGCAAAATATTTGAGTGGTCCGAAGAGTTTTGATCTGGAAGTTCTCAATCGACAAATTGCCAACACGCGTATTGCCATCAAGGAAAACATTAACAACCACGTCTCCTCAACAAAAATGGCTATTGAGGATATCGAGGAGCAGGTGGTCGCAGTGGAAAAGACGATTGACATGATACCAGAGAGGGAGCAAGACCTGACTCAACACTCCAGAGAAGCAGACCTCTTCGAAAATCTCTACAATTATTTAAATCAAGAATTAGCCAGGACAGGAATTGCACACGCAGAGGAATTGCCCCAGATAAGTGTTGTAAACAAAGCGAGGATGGTCGGTGATGAGGCCAGATCTCCCCAGAAAAAACTAATATTATTTCTATCACTACTAATGAGCTTTGCCAGTTCTGCAATGTTCATCTCTTTTTTAGGGCCCAAGAATTCCAGGATTTCTGGAATCGAAATGCTAAAAAAGTCAACGCAATTACCTGTAGTTGCCCAAATCGTATCAGACGAGGTTTCAGAAAAAAGGAAATTAATCAATGCACAGAGCATAGAAACAAAGGAGTCGCTGAAAGACCTCTACAGCAATATAAAATATTTCCTGCCAAACCATTGGAACAAAGTAATATCGCTGACATCTGGTGCTCGTGGGGAGGGAAAAACATTTGTTGCCATAAATCTGGCTTTGACTATGGCAGAGGCCGGGAATAGAGTGCTCCTGATTGATGCTGATTTCAAAAATCCTACTTTGTCCAGGTATTTTAGCAAACCTGTCAAACCGGAAGTTACTCTTGAAAATGGGCATGGAGAAGACAAAATTATCGGCAAAAATTCACTTATAGACTTTGTATCAGCAAGGGCAATTACAACAAATCCGGATCAATTTATACACAATCCGAAATTCAAAAATTTAATTCTGGGTCTGAAAGACAGTTATGATCATATCATAATAGATTACCCGGCAATGGACAACGGTAATCAGGATCTGGTCTTGTTCCACCTCGCTGATGTACATTTATTCGTAGTGCGCAACAAAAAATCTAAATTATCACATGTGGCGATGATTGAAGACATAAGAAAACGGGAACAAATCGAAAATCTATACTTGATCTTGAATGGAGTGCCCGAATACTTGTTACGTCTGGATGATTTTGGATGTGATTCTACAATACCAATAAATACTGTGCACACCAGTGGCCGGCTGGAAAAATCACTTACATCTTTGCTTAGCTAGTAGATTTGATCACTAGCATCTTCCCATGATCTTCTGTTTTGTAAGGAGTTGTGATAATACTTTGATACAATTGTTCTGAGGTGCACAGGTATGTTTAATATGCATCAGTTTTATCAAGATAAAATCACCAATGCCATGTTCTCATTCTCAGTGGTATCACGATCATGGACAGCCTGTTACGTGCTCCTTCATCTATTACTGATCCATTCTCTAGTGTAATGAATGTACTCTGTATTTGTCAAATTCTTAATATCCTCTTTACTGTAACTTAGTTGCTCCAATTCGATTTGCAAGTCAGAAATAAATTCTGTGTATTCTAGATATATTTTACTAGAAGATGATTGTACTGGATTCAGTACCGCTGTAAACCAGTCTCGGATTTTTTCAATAATTTTTTCAACTTGATTTCTTTTTCCGTATGAGGCTATGTCGTTGCCAGAGATGTCACTTAGTGCTACCTGGTACCGATATCGTTCAATATCTAGTATTAGACACTTTTTACTTCTCAATTTTCCTTTCCCAATTTCTCTAGTTCCTAGATCTAATCCCAGTTCAAAGGGCATATTGAATCTTGCCAATTCTCCAGATTTTTTGGATTTCATCCTGGATAGATCATGAATGCTATACTTACTTTCTTTAATAAGTCTCATAATCTGCCTTATGCGAATTGATCCAGAATCTTCTAAATTTGATATCCTAGGCTGTAAACCCGAATAAAGGCATGTAAATAGTATCGGATGGAGGAGCCTTTTATACTGACTATCAAACGGGCAGTTTATAAAAACGTTAGTCTTGAAGGGCATCGATACCGGAAATAGTTACTTGATTGTAGATATTGAAGATATTCTTCCATCTTTGTCATGCACTATTATCATAGTGTTGCCATGGGACCGAGCTCTTCCTTCAGCAAACTTCATAGCTGAAGCCTTATTGACATACACTCCATATATTCTCTTAGAACCTTCCAATCGAACACCCCATTTACCCTTCAAGGGTAATACGTGCAATCTCTTATCATTAGTCCTGGCAGCTTTCACTAATAATCTTGATAGTCTTGACTTTTTATCTCCTTTGACCAGATTTTCCATATAATAGCAATATAATACTTTCAACGAAATTTTTCATTTTTTAGTTTGATTTACTCCCGGTGGGATCTAACTTCGCGAAATGGCTTCGTCTCCTTCAAAAATATATCTGATTATTGCCACACTTTTTTGCCACCAATTCGATTTGATGAGTCAACAAGAATATTCTCTCACTCCGAATTCCGATTACTACGAAAATATTCCGCATGGTTCGCTCGACACCTTTCTTTGGCAGAGTGAAATCTATCCCAACACCTGGAGGGAGTACTATATATATGTGCCTGCCCAATACGATGCAGATCATCCCGCAGCGCTAATGATTTTTCAGGACGGGCATACCTATATCAATACCGACGGTCATTTCCGAGTGAGAAATGTATTTGATAATTTGATTGCACAGCAAAAAATGCCGGTCACCATTGGTCTTTTTATTAACCCCGGACACCTCAACAATGCAGATCCTCCCGAAAGTAAGTGGAGGGTCAGCAATCGCAGTATCGAGTATGATGACCTTTCAGATGCATATGCTCGTTTTCTGATGGAAGAAATAATCCCTGAAGTAAAAAAGGAATATAATATTTCTGACGACCCGAAGATGCATGCCATCTGTGGGATCTCATCCGGAGGAATATGCGCCTTCACCTCAGCCTGGACACATCCGGAGTATTTTCATAAAGTCCTGAGTCATATCGGGAGTTTTACTAATATACGCGGCGGACATGTGTATCCTGCGTTGATAAGAAAGAGCGAAAGAAAAGATATCAAGATATATTTACAGGATGGAGAAAATGATTTAGACAACCAGCACGGCAACTGGTGGCTCGCCAATCTGCAAATGGAGGCTGCCCTAAAATTTAAAGATTACAATTACAAATTTGTCGGTGGCAGTGGCAAACACGATGGAAATCATGGTGGTGCAATTTTACCACAGTCCCTCATATGGTTGTGGAATGACGTGGCACCAAGATATATAGACGAAGGGGTCTATAAATTTGAAGATCCCGTCATAAATGAAAATATTTACTTTTCCGGTGAATCTGCTCATTTTTCACAAACATCCTTTTCAGTGTTTCGCCTTAAACAGACTGAAAAAAACAAGATTGTCACTAATCCATTGTCAGAACAATTCTTTATTGTTAAAGAGGGTGAAGTCAACATCAGGATCGGGTCTCATGAGAAAGTAGTAGGTCCTAAAAGTGTAGCACTCGTTCTCGCAGGTGATGAGGCCCTTATCAGCAGCGTATCGGAATATGCAACTGTCTATGTCATGAGGTATACGGCAAGAAATAATCGCTTAAAAAGCACTACGTCTGGTCATGCCTCCTTTGTGGTCGACTTTGATGAGGATGTCTCATATCGCACCACAGTAAAGGGTGGGAGAAGAAGTTATTTTAACAGGTCTACAGAGATGTGTCCCTACTATGAGATGCATATGACGACATTAAAACCGGGAATGAAAAGCCATGATGCTCATGTACATGCTGCTGCAGAAATCATTTTAATGGTAGAAGGAAACACAGAAATGGAGATTGGAAGTAAGTTAGTGCAGGGTACAGCTGGTGATTTTTACTACATGCCATCATGGACCCCGCACTCCATCCGAAATACCGGTGATACACGCTGCACCTATTTTGCTTTCCAATTGTACTAGTCTAATAGGCAGAGATTATAGGGGTAAGATTTCGTATTAATGGTTTTGTTAATCATAAATCTGAAAAGCGCCATTATTTTTATTTTTAGACTATGGATAAAAAGAAGCGGATTTTATCGCAATCCTTAATGGGTACCTCCGGGGACTGATCAAGGCTCAGAATGAGATATTTTCGATCTAGACGAGGCATTCCGAGGGAGCTTAGTCTCAGCTAAGTAACTTAGGAATAACGAAGTATAAACTGGAATGAGTCATTTAGAAATTTAGCCGGAAATTTTGATGCTGCCGGTGAACGAGTTTTCGGAGGTATCCTAAAGCAAATTCTAGCGTTAAGAAGCTCTTATATCAAACCCACTGAATAAAAATTGACGATATGCCATACCGTGTGATTTACCTACTTGTTTTGCTCATTTATTTCAATGGCACTTTTTTAATGGCTAGCGATGCGGTTACTCCCGGAGAATTTATTGTAGAGCCTCCGACATTGCACAATCTGGGATTTCAGTGGTACATCGAAGGCGATGACAACCGCAATGCTATGGTATCAGTGAGCTACCGTCACATTGGAAATGACAAGTGGATGCAGGCTCAACCACTATTGCGAATCGGTGATGAAAAGGTGTGGAGATCAAGAGAATTCCTGGAATATTGGACTCCACGTATGTTTGCAGGATCGATTTTTGGTTTGCTGCCGGGACAGCGATATGAATGCAAGTTTGTTGTGTCGGATCCAGATGGTGTGAATGGACCCACCTCTAAGACTGTAGAAATAGAAACGAGAAATATACCATCCTCTTATCAGCGGGGCAAGACCTTACACGTATATCCACCCAAATATGACGGACCAAAGGAGGAGCCATCTTTCACCGGATTGTTAGAGGCATATTATGGTCCCGGACGGGGAGATTGGGACGTGGTGAGAACAAGACCAGTAGAACCAGGGACAACGATCCTGGTGCATGCCGGTCTCTATAAAGCAGACCGAAGAGACTATGTCAACCCACACCAAATTCCGTTTTTCGGATCATATGTACTGACATTGGATGGCACAGCGGAAAAACCAATCACAATAAAAGCCGCAGGCGATGGTGAAGTTATTTTCGATGGGGACAATGTTTTCAAGCTATTTGATGTGCTGGCAGCTGATCATCACATTTTTGAAGGAATCACTGTAAGGAATACAGAAATTGCATTTTATGCCGGAGTTAAGGGCCAGATGGGATGCTCTAATCTGACTGTTAAGAATTGCCGGATGGAGGACGTGGGTATTGGCATTCACAACGAGTGGGCAGGGTCAAAGAATTATTATATCGCTGATAATATCATGATCGGTCGTGATGATCACCATCGTCTCAACGGTTGGAACAATATGAAGACGTATGGATCCAGCCCGGTAAATTCTTATTACGGTGTCAAAGTCTATGGTCAAGGCCACGTTATTTGTCACAATAAAGTGTCCTATTTTCATGATGGGATTTGTATAAGTACTTACGGCATACCGGAGAAATCTCACGACCGGAAATGTGTCTCTATCGACATTTATAATAACGACATATTTCTTTCTGTTGACGATTTTATTGAAGCAGATGGTGGAGTGCACAACATAAGAGTATTAAATAATAGAGGATTTAACGCGGCGCACCACGGTCTCAGCGCTCAGCCCATATTTGGTGGTCCGGTGTACTTTATTGGCAATGTGGTTTATCATGTACCATTTGGTGGAGCGATCAAAACCGGGGGAGCTCATCCCTCTGGAGTGCTCGTATATCACAATACATTTATTGCGGAAAATGCCGATGCTGTAGGAATTTCAAATGTGCACTATCGAAATAACTTATTCTTCGGATCGAATCACCCCAAGAAGTATCTTGCCAGACTCGAAAGCTATACAAATTACAGTACGGCTGACTTTAACGGATATCGTCCAAATAAATCAGAAAAAGCCATGGTCACCTGGGGTGTGCCATCAGATAAAATGCGTGACTACGACAATCATCCAGAGGCTCAGGAATTTTCTGATTTGAAAGAACTGTTTAAACTCTCTGGAATGGAAGAGCATGGCATCCTAGTAGATCTGGATATATTTGAGCACATGATCCTTCCGGATCACAAGTGGCCACACGCTGTCTATGGTCCCGGGTCAGTAGACTTTGGTTTACGATCAGGCTGCAAAGCTATTGATGCAGGAGTAGTCCTGCCAAACATCAACGATCATTTCACTGGACAAGCTCCCGATTTGGGTGCCCTGGAATTCGGCGCACAAAGGCCTGTGTATGGTCCAAGAAGTCGATAGAATACTATTGATCAAATTACTTATGAAAAATATATGTCAGTGTTCGCTCAACTCCACCAAATAGGTAAATCGGTATCTTTAAAAACCGGATTCCTTTTGTAATATGGCCCCGGGACAAAAGGAAATTTCTTTTCGATATTATCGATGAGTTCGACTCCAAAACCCGGCTTATCAGGAATTGTCAAAACCCCATTCTCAATGACATAAGGTTCCTTAAAAATATCCCATTTAAGCGGATTAAAAGTTTGATTAAGCTCACACATATGGCCCGAGGGTATCCCTGCCACAAGATGAATATTAGCGATGGTCGTAAGGCCTCCCACCCAATTGTGAGGACAATAAAGCTGGCCATGCTGGTGGATGGTCTGGCCAATATACCAACCTTCTGTAATGCCGGTAAGGTTGGCATCGGTCTGTATGATATTCATTGCTTTCGATGCCACATACGGTCTTACCTGATGGCGGCTCCACCAGCTCTCTCCTCCGGAAACCATTACCGATGGCATGGCTTCATTTATGGCCAAATGTTGCTCCAGGGCTTTGGGTTCTTCCCAATGAATGGGCTCTTCATACCAGTAGAACTTCAAATCTTCAAGCACCGGGCATAACTCCGCTATGATGGTCTCAAAACTCCAGGGAAATTTTTCGATAACCAATTTAAAATCAGATCCGACGGCTTCGCGCAGCCGCCTCAAGACCGGAATATACTTGTCCATTGTCAGACCACTAAATTTCCAACTTGTGCCATTGCGAAACTTAAATGTATCATACCCCGATTCCTTGTGTCGCAAAGCTTCTTCAATTAATTCATCTGCCCCGTTATCATACCAGGCATGGCTCACACCCCCACTAGCATATATCTTGACTTTATTTGATGGATTTTCCTGATCAGAAAGTAATTTATACACTGGGATCCCTTTTGCCTTGCCGATAATATCCCATAGCGCATTATTGACACCGGCCCAAGCGCCCTCTGCCACCTTACTGTGACCCTGATTGTTGGTCAGAAAATCAACATCAAAAACATTTGCACCTTTTAAGCGCGAAGTAATATGCTTATCAGTATACTCCTTTAATTTATCTGGTCCACGATAAGGACTACCTTCGGCAATTCCTACAATTCCCTGATCGGTAAAGACCTGTACCAGTGCTGCATCACTCTTCCACACATATAAACCACCACACCTCCAAAGGTATTCTCCATCGTGCACATAAGACAAGGGAGTGACTTTAATATCACTGATTGTGATATCCTCCCGCGAAATTCCTTCAGCAGGGTGTAATCTTTTGGTCGTGGATGCATGCTCAGATTTTTTTTGAAGATCAAAAAATGTACGTGGCATGCTCATACCACCAATTGCCAAGCCGGATTTACTCATGAAAGTTCGTCGTGTCATTAATATTGGTTGCAACTTGAGTGAAATCAAGTCGGTCATTCAGATGCTATAATATTTTATTCATGTCTGTAGTCAGTGAGCTTTCTTTCTTCACGTATTTCACCGATATGATAATAAGAAACAATTTCACTAATTGCTTCTCCGGAAAAATAATACCATTCACTGACATCCAGTGTAAAATCATCCTGAATTGCAGTGTACCGCACACAAGCCTTTTCTGGCTCATATATGGCATCGTGCACAACAAATTGATAATCCAAAAATTTGTCTTTATTTTGGTCTACCAAAGTGATGTATTGCTCTTTACCATCGATAGTGCCAAAAGGACTTGTATGTTTGAAATTTTCGGCAATCGGTAAGTCCAAATAATCACCGTCTCTCCACTTTGCAAACCATATTTTTACAAGCTCTTTGGTACTCATTTTTCTAGCTTTTAAACGGCATCTATGAATCAATTGAAAGCACTGGAACACTGCTGCTGCTTATAATAGCTTCCACATTGCTGCCCTGAAATATTCTCTTCAATGGACTTTTCTGTTTATTGGAAATAGCAATTAAACCGACTCTGTATTCCTCTACAAAATGCCGCACACCGGCTGCTATCGAATAGTCGGAATAAAAATGCGACTCAACAGGATAATCTTTGGCAATTGCTTCAAAATCCTTAAGTGCTTCGAGCATCACTATTGTAGGTTGTGTAAAATACGCGGGGGAATCGACTGCCATGACATGTACTTTTTTAAAGTCCAGTACATTCACAAAATCCAGAAAATATTTAAATGAACCTTTATCTTCTTCATTTAGACCAGTGACAAATAAGACTTCATCAAATATCAGATTCTTCACCTCCTGCTTTACTACAAGCAAGGACATATTTAGCTTGCGCAGTGCCTTAAGTGTATTTGATCCGACCATGAGTTTTTCCAGGCCTGAGCTACCATGTGAACCCATTATCACAAGATCGTACTCGTGTACGCCGCAATGCCGGATTAGGTTCTTTATGAATCTCCCTTTCAAAATATGATCTTCTCCTTCTATTCCCTCCTGGGAAAGCCTGCTTCTCGATTTCAACAGCTCCGCTGCATCTCTCTCCCTAATCTCTTCCAGGTACCTACTCTCAACCTCTGATCCATCTATTGTTTCATAGCTGTGCAGCAGGTCTACTTGAGCAGTGGTCCTTTTGGCAAGAAGAATTGCAGCACCAATAGCATACTTTGAAAAAACCGAAAAATCTGTAGGGACTAAAATTCGCATATCAATATTCACTTTTTAAATAACACAGTGCAAGTAGACGAACCCATTTAATGTTGTCACAAAGTTTCAAGTATATTTTTGTTGCCAGATGAGACGCAAAACGTAGACAGAGCAGGAGCTCTGGCGAGGCTTTGCAACGAAATATGGTGCAAAAATAATTGAAAATTTGTCATAAGATTTAGTGGGTTCGTCTACTAGTAGACGAACCCATTTAATGTTGTCACAAAGTTTCAAGTATATTTTTGTTGCCAGATGAGACGCAAAACGTAGACAGAGCAGGAGCTCTGGCGAGGCTTTGCAACGAAATATGGTGCAAAAATAATTGAAAATTTGTCATAAGATTTAGTGGGTTCGTCTACTAGTCTCTTTTAATGTAAGTTTATATTTTGATTTGAGCGCGTAGATAAAAAGATCATTTATTTTTTTTCATAGGTGACCCCATTCTCATCATTCACAGGAATTTTTATCAGGTATTCATCACTACTTATGCGGATTTCCAGATCTATCAAGCTACTATTGTTTTTAACAATTTTCCAGGTAATGACGGGGGATGCATCTATCGATGGGAGCAACAACCATATCGCAAAATCACCGTCCGAAAT
The DNA here is from genome assembly GCA_965222645.1 of Saprospiraceae bacterium. Taxonomy (GTDB): domain Bacteria; phylum Bacteroidota; class Bacteroidia; order Chitinophagales; family Saprospiraceae; genus JABDMH01. The sequence continues at coordinate 1,756,919 of OZ244968.1, forward strand.
CGAAGCTGAGTACGTGTAAGTGGGATTTGGTGTAAACAGATTGTATTCCTGACTGTACCACCCTTGCACTCTTGGTTCTGTTTGCCCCTCAACTCTTTTTATCGTCCAATCTTGTGCAGTGATGGGAACAACCTGCAAGGTGCTACCGTCACGTGAGGCATCTACAATATTACCGTCCCGAACCTGCGTACCACAACCGGGATGAAAATGCCATAGATTCTGCACCTTACGCATGCGATCGGTCTCATAGCTATCCACCACTATCCAGAACTTGCTGTCTATCAAAGTCACAAGTCGATGGTGGACAAAATCACCCTCGAGCTCTTCAAATAGATCCATCGAACCCCTGGCCCATGAAAGATCACTAGCAATAAAAAAAGAATTCGAGTCAATTGCCTCAGAACAAACTTTTGGTCCGGGCGATTGACCCTGACCATCCACTAAAATGGAATTGTGTCCGGATGTACTTCGAGCATAGGGACGATATTTTTCGGCAACTTCACCGCGGTAGGAAAACCGTCCTGCATCCACTAAAAAATCACTGCCAAATGCAGAAACTGACAAATGCAGTTTATCATTATGCTGATGTCCCGATCCCCAAGGCCCCACATCAAAGAAGGACCAAAGCGCATCTTCATTCCAGGAAGACCGAAAAATTGCCTGGCCTGCATAGGGAAAAAAAACCGATTGTTGTTCAGGTGCTGTCCCGGTCTGTCCATGTGTTGCAATATATGTCCAATCTTTGCGATCAAACTCTGTGGCGGCGCCACTGATTTGCTTCTGATAATTCCGTAAATCGGAGTCATTATTCAGGGGATTTGTACCCGAGGGCCTCATTGAATATGCAATATAGTTCCACATGGATTCTATTTGATCAAAATAACCGGCTGGTAGTCGTACCCCACCCTCTCTACAAATTTGTCCAAACTGATTAAAATTATTCAGCGCAACATAATGGTAATGGGCTGTTAATTCCGTTTGAACACCATCGGGATAGATTTGCTCATCCATACTTTGTAACATCTGTTGTTTACTGTACCTCAGCCAGGATTCAGCTTCTTCAAATTCTGGCCAAGCCACGGCTGCCAAAGCCAGGGCAGACATTTCCATCGTCAACCAATTTCCTTTTCCATGAAATTTCTTTAGGTAATCGCAATGCTCCGGAATCGAGGTCAGCATCAATAATTGGGTTGCCGGAGTGATTAATTTTGCACGATTCAGGCTATAAAATGTTTTAGCCCAGACCTTAATCCGGTGACTTGCCTCTAGTCCTCTCCAAATTTCTGTCCTGCTTTTTACACCTGGATAGGGTAAACTGCTGATTACCCAATCCTTCAGGTCACGGTCTATTGCAGCGGAGTACTTTTGATTTCCGGTCTCCAAAAAAGAATTGAGTAGCGCGCGTATGTGTGGATGGCGATTGAGAGCCCATGCCCATTCAATATCTCCCGTTGGCCCCCTAAAATTCCAATCCAAATGGCCTTTAGCCGTCCTGGGTATTTTAGATAATTGATTGTAGTACAAGTGGTAATCCAACAGGATCGAATCTCCTGCACCAGACAGTCTATCAGTCTGCTGCGGTAGATCAGCACGCAAGAAAGCGACCTCCTTCTTTTCTATCAAAAGATCGAGAAGGGCCAGGCACGCACCGATATTATTTCCCCCGGAAAATTCTTTTTTCACTCGAGCAAGAGCTGGATTCGATAGATCCAATAGATCGAGCAACTTTGAAATGCGATCCGGATATCGTTCGCAAACTTGTTCGACAGATTCCAGGTTTTTCCATTCAGCCTGGGAGAAGCTCTGCAAGGTATAAACGAGAGCCACTGTGATAAGAATTACTTTGTACATTTCCGGTAAAATTTATCAACCATAAGCAACCACTAAAATCCGTAGGTCCTTCTCGCATCATCAATCTGTTCTGCCTCTGAGGTGCCGGGATAAAGTACATATTTTGGCGCTATAATTGGCTTAATTTTTTCAACAGAGATCTCGATAATCGACGAAAATGGAAAAAGACCCTTTGTTATCTCTTCCAAAACAGTTTTCATCCTTACAAATTCAGGCTCAGATTTCCTGATTATCGAGGCAGCGCCCTTTAATTGAAAACCTTTTTGCACAAGGATATCAATAAATGAAATGCAGACCTGGTTATTTTCCACAATATTCTTCATCGTTTGAGGAGATGCAATGTTTGCCACAATAATATGTTTATCGCCGTAGACCGCAAATACCTCCTTGGGTGATACATTGGGCAGGTTATCAGCTGAAGATGTGGCGAGCCAGCACAAGACACTTTTGTCAACACAATTTTTTATTTCCTCAGTAATCATTTCAGGGTCTTTCTATTTGCATTCCAAACTTAAATTCTTTTGGTGGTTCAGCTCCTAATAAATGACGTACAAAGTAATCCCACCTCTTACGCATCATATAAGGCTCGCTTCCATATCCATGGCCGCGATTCGGAAATAAAATCATATCGAAATCTTTGTTTGCTTCGATTAGGCGATCCGCAACCAACAACGTGTTGTAAACAGGCACATTGCCATCCATCGTACCATGAGTGAGCAAAAGTTTTCCCTTTAAGTTTTCGGCCAACAGCTGGTTAGCCTGGTTGTCATAATTTGTCGATCCATCAGGGTTTTCCACCAAAAGCCCTTGCCACTTCTCACCCCAGTCGTCTTCATAATTGCGATTATCGTGGTTGCCTGCGCCACTTACCGCTACCTTAAAAAAATCCGGATATCTCAATATGGCATCTGTACTGGCAAATCCACCCCCTGAGTGTCCATAAATACCAGCGCGTTCCAGATCGATCCACGAGTGTCGTTCAGCTAGTTGCCTCATCGCATTGACTTGATCCGGAAGCCCATTGTCACCCATATTGCCATAATAGGCCGCATGAAAAGACTTGGATCTCAAAGGGGTGCCCATCCCATCAATAGCTACTACAATAAACCCAAGATCCGCCAGAGCTTGATTATCTCTTCGCGCTACTGAAAAACTTCTGCTCCCCACGCTACCTGCCTGAGGACCAGGATAGATGTAATTTATGATCGGATATTTTTTCAGGGAGTCAAAATCATACGGCAAGAACATGAGCCCATACAGGTCAGTTTTTTCATCTCTCGCCTTCACTTTTATGTTGACAGGTGGTTTCCAACCAGAATTTTTGAGTTCCCGGTCATCTGCCCGAGCGAGTTCGGCAATTTTATTTCCTCCTGACTCTCGTAAATTCATTACCGGGGGATCTTGAGGTGTAGAATACGAATCAATGAAAAAATCCCGACCGGGAGAAAAGTCAATCAAGTGATTTGCTGGTTCAGGAGTGAGAAGTTCTAGCTGGTTTCCGTCAAAATCAACTCTGTACAAATATTGATAATAGGGGTCGCCCCCTTCCCTTCCAACTCCATAGAAATAAATCAATCGATTATCCTTATCGACATGAAGCACTTGAGTTACATTCCACTTTCCTGAAGTAATTTGATTTTTTAGGGACCCGGTCGTCAAATCATATAAATAGAGATGCCCCCAATCACTGCGTTGTGAATACCAAATAATTTCATCGGACTCCTTCAAGAAGCTCCAATTGCTCATTCTGTATCCCGACTCAAAAAATGTTTCCTCCCTTTCTTCAAGCACATCCCACACCTCTCCCGTTTCGAGGTCTGCAATTCTTAAAATAGCTTCCTTGTGATCCCGCGAATTGGAAACAAAGCTCAAGAAGCGACCATCATCGCTCCATTCTGCATCGGCTAGCCGTCCACCCCTCAAAGCAATATGATCCGTAACTGATGAGCGATGCATATCAGGGGGCATCTGCAACCTCATTATTTTTCCGCTTTCACAATTTATGACAACACGATGAATGCGAAATATCAACGAATCACCGGGCAAAGGATATTTCCAAGATTCCAGATTTGGGTGCCCCACATTTGTACTCACCATATGCATCTCACCTACTCCACGGCCATCATGTTGGAATGTGGTGATCTTTTTCGAATCCGGTGACCACAGAAGGACGGGGTCATCACTTCTGGTCCAACCCGCATTATTCGTAGCATATCCAAAATCGGCTACACCATCAAAAGTGAGTTGTTTTAGCGATTGGTCCTCAAGGTCCTTCAGCCACAGATTATAATTTGTAATTATGATTTCTTTTTTCCCATCCGGAGAGATGCTGTTGCTCTTCCTTTCAGATCGTTTCACTGGTCCAGGATGGGTCTGCAATTTTTCCTCCCTAAAATTCCAACTGTAATTTATGTCATCATAAATAAAATGCAGCTGGTGCTTAACTATTTTTGGGAATTGAATCTGGATATCTCTTGATCCAATTTCGTCGCCTGTTGCTTTTGACAGTACAGATGCAAATTTAGTATGATCAAAGAGCTCTGACTTTTTTCTCGACTTCAAATCTACCATATACCACGATCTCGTTCCCCCTTCTTGAGCAAAGTAAACAACATGCTGAGTACTCCAATGTGGTTTAATCGAGAGGTTTTCTACCTTGTTGGAGGCCATATAAGACAGCGATCTTTCAGCTCTTGAGTAATCTTGTTCCGAAAGTCTATCCGGAGCATAAGGCACCTGAGCAAGAATCTGATGGGTTCCCATCCACGTTATTAATATGGGCAATAAGTAAAGTTTCATCTGAAAAAAGGTGGTTAAATGACTAAAGATAGGGCTTAGACACCCAAAAAGGGCCTCATAATAATAAGGAAGAGTTAATTTAGCAGTAATTGGGAACAAATTCCCATGGCATTTCATTTTTTTTTGGCGATCCCTTATTTCCTTACAAACGAATTTTGATCTTTACATAATGAATACCATGATCATATCAACAATGGGGGCCACTGTCTGGACTATTTCATTTTTCTTTTGCTTTCACCCCTTAAAGGCTCAGGAAATTGATTACTATCCTCCGGGACCGATGCCAGATCGAATTATTCTCAATCTCACCACGGATCCTGCGCACAGTATGGCAGTCACATGGCGGTGTGCAGAAACCGTGAAAAAGGGATATGTTCAGGTGAGTAAGGCTTCTCCACATCCCGATCTGGAACTGGGGGCCCGCACTGTAGATGCTTCTGTACAAATGCACGCCAGCAAAAACAACCGAGCACACTATTTTTCTGCGATCATCGACAGCCTGTCAGCAGGCACACAGTACGCCTACCGGGTCGGAGATAGCCTTCGCTGGAGCGAATGGGCCCACTTCACTACTTTGTCTACTACTTCCGCAGATCCATTCTCCTTCATATATTTTGGTGATGCTCAAAACGATTTAAAATCCAAATGGTCGAGATCGATACGGGGTGCTTATTCCAAAATGCCCAATGCAGACTTTCTACTTCACGCAGGAGATCTGGTAAACCGGGCAAACAACGACAGGGAATGGGGTGAATGGTTTTATTGCGGGGGGTGGATCTACCGCATGACACCGAGTATATCTACACCGGGTAATCATGAGTACTTTAAGCATACGGATGATCAATATCTGCTCTCCGGGCATTGGAGACCCACATTTACGCAACCGGAAAACGGACCTGAAGGACTGGAGGAGACAGCCTTTTACCTGGATTATAAAAACACCAGAATTATTTCGTTTGACTCACCGGCATTTTACCGGTCTAAACAAGATAGTGCAGCACAGGTCAATTGGTTGAAAAAAACACTGAGGAACAATCCGCAGAGGTGGACCATCGTCACCACCCATTATCCTATGTATTCTACAAAAGCGGGGCGTGATAATAATGAAATGCGAGAGGCTATTCAACCCCTTTTGGAAAAATACAATGTGGATATAGTTCTGCAGGGACACGATCACTCTTATGGACGGGGGACTAACCTCCCAATTGGAAAGAAAAAAGCAAATAGTATTGATGGTCCCATGTATGTCGTAAGCGTGAGTGGGCCCAAAATGTATGACCTGGGCCTTGACGAATGGATGCAGAGAGGTGCATCAAATGTACAATTGTATCAACTTATCTGGATCGATGACCGGGTCTTGAGATTTGAGGCGTATACAGTCGATGGTAAATTGTATGATGCATTTCAGATCATTAAAGGCGAGAAAGGCAATAAGTCCTTTTACGATATGGCACCTAGAGAGGTACCCGAGTTTCTGGAGTTGCCACCCCGGTACCAACAAAATTTTACGGAAGCAGAGTTGAAAGATTATCGAGATCGATTTAAAGCTTACAAAAATAGGCAGAAGAATCGCGGTAAATAAACTTTAGAAAGGAATTACTGAAACGCACCTTAATCTACAGCCCGACTCAAGATTGAGAATTGCTCAAAAATTCCATTATTCGTTCCTCGGCATAGGACTCCGCTCTACCCGGATACCAGAATCCCACATGTCCGCCATACCTTGGAGTTTCGAGAAACACAAAATTGCTTTCCGTGCACAAATCCACTGGGTAACTGGGCCCCTGCAAAAAGGGATCATTGACCGCATTTAAAATTAATGTGTTTGTCCTGACTCCCTCAATAAAAAAACGAGCCGAACCCTGTCTGTAATATTCAGCAGCGTTTTTAAATCCTGTCACAATTGTTGTATAAGTATTATCGAATACACGCCATGAATTGGCAGCATCATATCCGGTCATATCTATAGTACCCGGAAATTGGAAACTTTTATGCTCAAACTTGGGCTTTAGCGATTTCATAAATCTGCGGGTGTAAAAGTAATTTTTGCGTTTATCCAAAGCACGGGATGAGGACGCCAGGTCTGCTGGTACTGAAATTACTCCAGCCGACCTTATTTCAGAGGGCGTTTGATTACCGTGGGTTCCCAAGTATTTTACAATCACATTGCCTCCAAGACTAAAACCACAAAGACTTATCTTATTGTATTCACCCCTGTCAATGATCAAATCAAGAATATGAGTCAGATCACCAGTCTCACCGTGGTGATACATTCGCAGTTTGCGATTCATCACCCCGCTACAAGACCTAAAATTGACACAAACCACATCCCAGTCTCTTCTCAAGGCAGCCTTTGTCATGCCAAGCATGTACTGGCTTTGGCTGCTGCCTTCAAGGCCGTGACACAAGACGAGTAAGCGGTCCTGATTGGACGTACTCCAATCCAGATCTAAGAAATCTCCATCGGGCAATTCGATCCGCTCCCGCTCATAATGCACACCGTTTACTTTTCTAAACAGGTAGGGGTAAATCGTCTCAAGGTGAGCGCTAAAAAAATAAGCCGGTGGTCTATACTTTCTTGCTGGCTGAATTGGCACAAAAAAACAATTAATTAAAACTTTGCAAATGCACGTACGGGAAAGCTTCCCGTTTTCTTAATTTTTGGTGGCACTGCTGTAAATAAAAATCCCTTTTGCGGTAGCAAATGCAATTGACATAGATGCTCCACAATTAATATTCCAGCTGACAGTAAAATCGTGTGAACCGGTCTGGACCTCTTTCTTGTGTCATCAATATTATGTGAATCAATTCCGACGAGCCTTACTTTATTTGCTTTGAGAAAAAGAGCTGCCTCTTCAGTCAAATAGGGATGATTATCAAAATATTTTTCTGTGCGCCAATGCCTGGACCATCCTGTATGCACAAGTACTGCTTTATTTTCAATATCCAGATTTTCGAAAAATTCCCGATCGATGGCGATTGTTTTTTCAAATGGTACAGAGACTTGGCAACCGGGGAGATCAGTGAGATCTGAAAGAAACAATTCGGAAAAATCATGCCCATTTTCAAAACGGTGATAAGGACAGTCAATATAGGTACCCGTATTCCCGACCATATCGACTTTTCCTATCTGAAAAGAAGTACCTTCCTCATAAAATTTCTTTGATTCTTCTCTCGAGAAGTAATCACAAATTACGGGAGCTGGAAGCCCCTTGTACGTAATCATTCCATCAGATATCGAATGGCTCAAATCCACATATCTCATTGACGACCACTGGATTTCGTTAAAATAATCCTATAGATAGCAAACAAAGCTACCTCGAACCAAATCAGATTAGTGAAAGCCGACGGATAGGCCCCATAGTATGCTGTATTTACAAGTAGCAGAATTCCACCGGTCAGGTTGAGCCACTGGTAGGACTGTGATACCGCAGCAATCTTTTCATAACTCACCAACATGTAGGCCAGAACGACCTCCACGGAGCCAATCCATCCGATCACATCTGCAAACAATTTCAAATCCATAGTTGTAGCAAAAATATAGCCCGAAAATAAATAATTTGAGATACCGGGATTGATAATTTGACCCTATCGATCCCCAAATCGGTAATCAAAACATTTGCTATATTTCCGAGCTCAAAAAGAAATAAGTGTCATGCATAAATCGATTTTTTGTGTAGCTATGATTTTTTGTTGGCTCATAATCAGCTGTGGTGGAAATGGCTCAGAGGATAAAAGTGCTTCTGATGACAAGCAGGAGGCACCTCCGCCTCCTCCTCCTGTTGACGATCATGCTGCTGGCGAAAAAATATTCCGGACGTATTGTATCACTTGTCATGGGGTGGACGGTAAGCTCGCTCTTAATGGTGCTAAAGATTTGTCTGTAAGTGAGCTCGACCTGGACGAAAAAATACTGCAGGTGACCAAGGGTAAGGGTTTGATGACTCCCTTTGAAGGTATTTTGTCTGAAGAGCAGATCAGACAAGTATCCCAATATACAGTTAGCTTAATCGAGAAATAAGGATGCAAATTTTGGGGATCATGTCAGGTAGCTCCCTTGATGGGCTGGATTTTGCTCTATGTGACTTTGAGATTAAAAAAAAAGTCCTTTATCATTGACGTGGGAACTGATCGAAGGATCTACTTTTCCTTTTCCCAATGATCTGAGAAGTGCAATTATACATGCACCACAAAGTAGCGGTCATGAACTCAATCTCCTCGACATTCGTTTGGGTCACTTCGTGGGTAGGCAAGCCAGAGAATTCTGTCAAAATATTGCCGTCACACCACAGTATCTGGGCTGGCATGGTCATACGGTGTTTCACGATCCTCACCTTCGATCTACCTGCCAAATAGGTCATGGAGCCGGAGTTGCAGCTGAGTCCGGTTTACCTGTAGTTTCGCAGTTTAGGCAGCTAGACCTCTCACTGGGAGGGCAAGGTGCTCCCCTGGCACCAGTGGCCGATCGGTTGTTGATGCCCCCCGCAGATTATTATCTCAACCTGGGTGGCATTTGCAACATCTCATGTACCATCGGGCTAAATCTGAAATCATATGATGTATGTGCCTGCAATCAAGTGCTAAACCGGCTGGCGGAGCAGAGGGGTCTTCATTTTGACGATCGCGGAGCACTTGCCTCGACAGGTGTCATCCTCAGACCATTGCTAAAAAAATTGGAAGCCCTCGAATACTATAAACGTCCGTTCCCCAAGTCAATTGATAATAACTGGGTGGTAAATATTGTGTGGCCAATAATTGAAAACGCAAATGGTTCAGTAGAGGATAAATTGCGAACCTGCGTAGAACATATCACCGGACAAATTGCCTATCAAATAAGTAATACGAAAGAAAATACACAGTCGGAAATATTAATAACCGGTGGTGGTGCTCACAATGATTTCTTAATAAAATGTCTCCGTGAAAAATTATCTTCAAGGGGCTGTCAAGTGGTGTTACCCCCGGTAGATCTGATTGACTACAAGGAGGCTGCCTTGATAGGAGTTATGACCTATTTGTTTGTAAAAGGGATTCCCAATGTTTATGCATCAGCCACGGGATCAAGAAGGGATCACATAGGAGGATGTATCTTCCATGCACCGCGAGAAGAAAATGTGAACGAGAAAAGTAATGAATAAAGACACTAAGATCCTTGTGACAGGTGGCACAGGATTTATCGGAAGCTATATACTCAGATATTTGTCACATTGGGGATACCATAATCTTTTTGCAATAAAAAGACAGACCAGCAAAATGGACCTGGTGGAGGAAGTCGCGGAGAAAGTGGATTGGATAGATACAGACATTCTCGATACTGATGCAATCTATGAAGCGATCCGTGGGATGGACATTGTCATACATTCCGCAGCCCTGGTCTCCTTTGCAAAGAGTGCAACTCAACGGATGTTGAGGATCAACGGGGATGGCACTGCCAATATTGTCAACGCCTGCCTGGAATATCGGGTAAAAAAACTAATTCATGTAAGTTCAATTGCAGTTTTTTCTCGCGATGGAAACGAGCAGACCATTGACGAGGATTGTCCATGGGATCACGAGGCAGATAATAACAATTATGCGATATCGAAACACGCTGCAGAAATGGAAGTGTGGAGAGGTAGTGCAGAAGGCCTCCCGGTTGCGATAATAAATCCCTCCCTGGTTTTGGGCAGCGGTTTTTGGGATCTCGGGAGTGTGAGTCTCATCAAAACAGTGTATGACCGGCTGAAATTTTATCCCACCGGAATCAATGGATTTGTCGATGTCCGTGATGTCGCAAGATCTGCCATAAAATTGATCGAAAGTGAAACGACTGGAGAAAGGATCATTGTAAGTGCGGAAAATTTGAGCTACCAGAAAGTCTTCTCCACCATTAGTGAACACTTCAATCTAAAGGCACCTCATATCGCTATCACTCCCTTTATCCGTGAAATTGCCCTGGCTCGAAGCTGGGTTTTGGGAAAACTATTTCGCCAGCCACAAGTGATCACCCGCGCTGCGGTGAAGAATGCATCGAAGAAAGCTTTTTTTGATTCATCAAAATCAACGCGACTGCTTAATATGCAGTACATTCCCATTGCACAAACCCTAAGAGAAACTTGCTCTCAGTTTAAAGATGCAGCCGCTGATAACTATTCCCCTCGATTTCTACCCCTGATTGACTATGACACATAAATCAGGTGCACCAATAGGCGAGGCATTCGAAGCAGTCCTCAGTGCATATAGTCGACGAAGGCTCACATATGCAACAGGGATCAGATATTAGGTTTCAATTGATATTATTGATCATGTATAATTTTAAATTGCTATAAATCAATTAATAATACATTTTCTAAAAAACTATTTCAAAAAGGGCATTTACAGCTACTTTAATATGAGGTGATATTGAGGTTATTTACCTATTTTGATTTTTTAATATTATTTGGAGTAAAAGGCTGAGAAAACTGTAAACATCATGGCATTAGAAACTAGAAACATTCGTAACGTTGTACTTCTTGGACATTCAGGCTCTGGCAAGACGACTTTTGCAGAGACCATGTTGTTTGAATCGGGTACCATTGGTCGCAGAGGAACTGTGGAAGATGGAACAACGGCATCTGATTTCACTAATATTGAAAAGGAAAGGGAGGGATCGATCTTCAGCACTCTTCTCCATGCCGACTGGAGGGGAAATAAGATCAATATTATAGACACACCCGGACTGGATGACTTTGTTGGTGAAGTGATTTCTTCGTTAAAAGTTGCAGATACCGCCATTGTGGTCATTAATGCCAAGAGCGGAGTCGAGGTGGGGACCGAGTTGGTGTGGGAATATGTCGAACGATTTGAAAAGCCTTCGATGTTTGTTATTAATCAATTGGACCATGAGAAAGCGGATTTTGACAACAGCCTGGAACAATTAAAGCAGCGATTTGGGAATAAGGTCATCCCTGTTCAATATCCGCTTAATGCCGGTACTGGATTTAACACGATTGTGGATGCCCTTCGCCTTATCATGTATGTGTTTCCGGATGGAGGCGGAAAACCACAAAAGGTCGAAATCCCCGAAAGTGAGATTGGGAGGGCTCAGGAAATGCATAATCTACTGGTAGAGGCAGCCGCTGAAAATGACGAAGCCTTAATGGAAAAATTCTTTGAAGAAGGATCACTTACAGAGGAAGAACTCACCAAAGGACTAACGATAGCAATGGCGGCACAAGAAATTTATCCTGTTTTTTGTGTCAGTGCCGCAGAAAATATGGGTAGTGGAAGAATAATGGGTTTTATCAATGATGTCGCCCCTTCACCGGTAGATGTAAAGCCCATCAAGCTTGAAGACGAAACCACACTGGAATGTAAAAAAGATGGAGAACCGTCCATTTTTATTTACAAAACAATGTCTGAGCCGAAAATTGGTATCGTGAGTTATTTCAAAGTCTATTCGGGAACCGTAAAATCAGGAGATGAACTGTACAATGACCGGACAAGTACAGCCGAAAGACTTAACCAGTTATCCATTAGCAACGGAAAAATAAGAGACAATGTCAATGACCTTTCGGCCGGTGATCTCGGTGTAACTGTGAAACTTAAAAATAGTCATACAAATGATAGTCTCGGAATAAAAGGCAGGGTTAAAAAGATCGAACCGATCCATTTTCCATCTTCAAGGATTAGAACTGCAGTGACCCCACCCAGTAAATCAGATTTAGAAAAGCTGATGAAGGCGCTTCATGGTATCGAGGAAGAAGATCCCACGCTTGTGGTCGAGCAAAGTCGCGAACTGAAACAAACCATCCTGCATGGACAGGGGCAACTTCATCTCGACCTGATCAAATACCGTATTGAGAAGACACATGGTATCCACATGGAGTTTATAAAGCCGCGCATATCTTATCGCGAAACCATTACGCGAATGGCAAATGATTCCTACCGCCATAAGAAGCAGAGCGGGGGTGCGGGCCAATTTGGCGAAGTACATATGCGTATCGAGCCTTATTCAGAAGGTATGCCTCCCCCTTCCGGATTAACAGTGCGAAATGAAGAGATCACGGAATTGCCCTGGGGAGGTAAACTCGCTTTTCTATGGTGCATTGTGGGTGGATCGATAGATTCAAAATACTCGAATGCCATTAAAAAAGGGGTGATGCAAAAGATGGAAGAAGGGCCGCTTACTGGGTCTCCATGTCAGGATATCAGAGTTTGCATTTACGATGGTAAAATGCATGCCGTAGATTCTAATGACATGGCATTTCAGCTCGCCGCTACCAATGTTTTCAAAAATGGTTTCCAACAGGCAAGACCTCAGATACTAGAGCCGATACATGAGGTGGAGATCCTTTGCTCAGATGAAGTGATGGGTGATGTAATGGGTGACCTGCAAACCCGAAGGGCGATGATACTCGGAATGAGCGCCGAGGGTCATTATCAAAAAATCAAAGCTAAGGTACCCCTCGCAGAAATGTACCAGTATTCGAGCACCCTGCGATCTATTTCTCAGGGTAAGGCAAAATTCAGTCGAAAATTTTCCGAATACATGCCTGTAACTCCGGAATTGCAAAAACAACTAATCCGCGAATATCAAGCTGAACTGGAAGAAGCATAGAAACATCCTTCGAATTTATTTGGAATCAAGTTTAGATCAGAAAAGATTTCTGCATAATCATGAGGATCAGCACTATTCCAGGCCCAATAAGATGGTTGCGATTTTTCTTGCGTAAGCCATGGGTTTGAATGTGGAAAAATTTCCCAAAATAATAATGCTTACATTGTCGTCGGGAAACTGCAGATACTGAGCGCGGTAGCCTCCAAGGGAGCCACTATGCCCAATAGAATGTCGCCCCAATATATCCCCTACTCTCAAGGCAAATGCGTAACCGGTATTCGTCCCATCTTTTAATGTGCCGGGTGCGAGCAGATTGGATACAAAGTTCGGTGAACCAATTTGGGATTGGTAAAAATTTTGGTCCCATAAAAACAGATCCTCCACAGAAGTATAGAGGCCACCTGATCCGACGAGATCAAATCTCATCAATACGTTCTCCACACTTCCATCCTCAAGTACATTGTAGCCCCATGCCCGATTGGGCACCAGGGTTCTATTATCATCCAGAAACATCGAATGATGCATTCCCAAGGGATGAAAAATTTCTTCTTTTACGAATGTGGAAAATGGTTTACCGGATACCTCTTCAATGATGAGCGCCAGCATTAAGTAACCAGAATTACTGTAAGAATATTTTGATCCCGGTTTAAAATCAAGGTTTTCTTGCTTCCTAATTAAATCGTAAACTTTTTGAGGACTGATCTGATTTAAATAATCGAGACCTTCATCTTCAAGAATCTCAAAATAATCCCTGATCCCGGAAGTGTGATGAATAAGGTGCCGCACTGTTATCTCATCATCATAAAGGGGAAAATCAATCAAATATTTTTGAACGCTCGCATCGAGATCCAGTTTGTTATGCTCTGATAATAATAATGCACAACCAGCAACAAATTGTTTGGAAATCGAACCTGCATAAAATATTGTAGAAGACGAAATCGGAATACCCCTTTCGAGGTCTGCCATACCGTAGCCCCTTTTATATACCAATTCTCCACCACTTATGACAGCGAGGGCACAGCCCGGAAGATGCGTCGAATTTATAGACTGAAACAATGAGTCAATCCGGACAAAATCATAAGGATCATTTTGTGCAGGGGAAATAAAAAAACCTAAAAATGCAAGGAGAAAAATGAGTTGAGTTTTCACATAGATACGGGTTTTAAAATGACATCGGCCCGTCTATTTGCAAGCCGGCCATGATAAGAATCATTCCGGTATGTGGGTAAATATTCCCCAAAATCCTTGATTTCGATAGCCTCCGGCACTATCGGATATTGGAGGAGCTTGCCGTAAACTGACCTCGATCTACCCTGGGAAAGTCTCTGGTTAAATTCTATGCTGCCAATATTATCAGTGTGACTTTGTATGATGACCTCGTACTGTTCAATCTGTGGAAAACTATCTAACCATTCGTAAAGTCCCTGCTCCTGCTCCCCGTCGATATAATAACTTCCTCCACCAAAATAGATACTCTTGACATGGATAGAAGTGTCACCCTCTTGTGCATGAGCCGCAATTGATAAACTAAAAAGAAATACTGCAAACCAGAACTTCATGATTGAAATTACGAAATATTTTTTGGCAAGTCCAGAATCACTAACAGATATAGCAACAGGTTTGTTGCGATGGTTATCTGCAGTGCATGCTCAACAGGAAGGACTTTTATCCTCTCACCAACGATTGTGTGTAAGATTATAATATCTTTATTTGCAAGCGCTATGACGATAGGATATGATGCCAAAAGATTATTTCACAACAAGACCGGTCTGGGCGTCTATTCTCGACAACTCTTGACAGGACTTGTCAAATTTTATCCTAATCATAAGTATGTTCTCTTTTCGAAGGCCCCGAATAAAAGTCCGTACTACAAGGATTTTAGGAGCTACCCAATCGTGCAATCACAAGCACCATTATGGCGCAGTTGGGGTGTAAACAAATCGATAAAGAATCATCATTGCCAGATATACCATGGATTAAGTCATGAGCTCCCAATCGGCATTAAGGGGACAGGGGTGGCCACTGTAGTCACGATGCACGATGTGATATTTAAAGTGGATCCTGGATTATATCCAGCAGTCGATCGATGGACGTACGATAAAAAATGGAATCATGCCTGCAGGGTGGCCGACAGGATCATCGCAATAAGTGAACAGACGAAAAGAGATTTATGTCATTATTATCAGGTAGATCCATCAAAAATCCACGTCATTCATCCTCCGTTCGGTGCTGCTCACAAACAGGTGGATCACCAAAAAATCAAAAAAAAATATCGCTTGCCGGATCAATTTTTTCTCTATGTTGGTGCTGTGACTAAAAGAAAAAATGTAATTGTGATTTTAAGGGCAATGGCATTGCAGAAACCCTCACATAGAATGCCACTTGTGATAGTAGGAGCTGGAAGGGAGAAATCGGCACTACTCCGTTATGCCACTTCAAAGAACCTCGATAACTTACTCATTTTTCTGGGACATCTGGACCGCCGCGAATTGGCCGGGATATATCAATTGTCAATAGCACTGATTTACCCATCACTGTACGAGGGTTTTGGACTCCCCATTGTCGAGGCAATCCAGAACAAAACGGGAGTTATCACTTCCAACATCAGCTCCATGCCCGAAGCTCTGGGTCCGGGTGGGCTCACTGCAGATCCAACGGATGAGCGGGATCTTCTGGCCAAAATGGAGAAAATGGCTGGAGACCCTGATTTAAGGGCTGATCTTATCCATGCTGGTACGAGCCACATCAAATCCTTTTCGAGAGAGAATATTGCCCGGAAACATATCGAACTATATCAAAGTCTACTATGATAAAAAAAGCCGGAAAGCGAAGCTCTCCGGCTCTGTGATTTTAGTGAAATCTTTAGATTGGCTTTCTATCGGTGTAACTGTCTCAAGTTACCTTTCCAAAGACTCACTTTTGTTAGTTCTTGAAGTCTAAACTAAAGTTTCATGAACTAGCGCAACCACAATCAGATCAACAAGTGATCTATACTGGGTTATTATTGGTGTAAACTTTGGTCTAACCTTCTCCTTCTGATCGGGTCAGAATCTCATAATCAAAACAAATATATATAAGTTTACTTAATATGACAGACTTCCCAATAAATATTTTCCACATCCCTAAGTAATCCTCTCGATCTCAATAAATTGTAAGGGAATGATCATATGTTCATTTCAGGGGAGGCTCACGGTCTCTGAGCAGTTGAAACCTGCATGACGGATGTTATGACCACACAAAAACGTCATCCCTGTATGTATCGTGAAATCACCGGATTCTATGGAGATGATAACAACGATTGTATTATATCCATTTTGTACCTTTGCAGTCTTTTCTAAACCCAACTATTTATGCAAAACACAGATCTTACAACCGAAACACTAAAATACAAAGTAAAAGATATCGGCCTCGCTTCCTGGGGCCATCTGGAAATCGAGCTGGCAGAGGCGGAAATGCCCGGACTGATGTCACTTCGCCAGAAATACGGAAAAACAAAGCCCTTGTCGGGTGCCCGGATCGCGGGATGCCTTCATATGACAATTCAGACTGCTGTCCTGATCGAAACCCTGATTGAGCTGGGTGCAGAAGTGAGCTGGTCATCCTGCAACATTTTTTCTACTCAAGACCACGCTGCTGCAGCTATTGCAGACCGGGGAATTCCTGTGTTTGCATGGAAGGGTATGAGTGAGGAAGAATTTGACTGGTGCATCGAGCAGACACTTCACGCATTTGAGGACGGAAAGCCCCTAAATATGATCCTGGATGATGGAGGTGATCTCACAAACATGGTATTGGATAGATTTACTGAATTGATCCCTGGTATAAAGGGCATAAGTGAGGAAACAACGACGGGGGTGCACAGACTTTATGATCGAGTGAAAAAAGGCACTTTGCCACTCCCCGCAATAAACATCAACGACTCTGTCACGAAGTCGAAATTTGACAATAAATACGGTTGCAAAGAATCATGTGTAGACGCCATTAGAAGGGCTACGGATATCATGATGGCCGGGAAGGTTGCAGCTGTAGCCGGTTATGGAGATGTGGGTAAGGGGTCAGCTGCTTCACTGCGGGGTGCCGGATGCCGTGTTCTGATATCTGAAATTGATCCTATCTGCGCACTCCAAGCTGCTATGGATGGATATGAAGTGAAGAAAATGGACGAAGCAGTAAAAGAGGCTAATATCATTGTTACTGCGACCGGCTGCAAGGATGTGATTCGTCCGGAGCATTTTAAGTCCATGAAAGACAAGACCATTGTCTGCAATATTGGTCATTTTGACAATGAGATCGATGTCGCGTGGCTAAATTCGAATGGAAAAAAAGTAGAGGTAAAACCCCAGGTAGATAAATATACGATCGATGGGAAAGACATCATTCTGTTGGCTGAAGGTCGATTGGTAAATCTTGGATGTGCTACAGGCCACCCCTCTTTTGTAATGTCTAATTCCTTTACCAACCAGGTTCTGGCACAGATCGAACTTTGGGAAAGATCTGACCAATACGAAAACAAAGTATATATGCTGCCCAAACACCTCGATGAGGAAGTTGCCCGATTGCACCTTGGCAAGATTGGAGTGGAGCTTGATACCCTCACCAAAGAGCAAGCCTCCTATATAGGGGTGGAACAGAATGGACCATTTAAGCCAGACTACTACCGGTATTGAGGTAGAAGGAAGTTTTAAAAGAAATAGACTGATAAAGTCAGGCTCCAAAGGAATTGTTTTGACCCCGAGACCGTTTTGGGTATTACTTAATTATCGTTGAATTTCTAATGGTGCTTAGCTGGCTCGTACTTTGGTTACTTGTTCCGGATTCGGAATTACACGATTTGCATTTGAGCAAAGCTCAGGTTCACTACAATGTACAAAGTGAATCGTTTGAGGTCAGCATGCACATTTTTATTGATGATTTGGAGCTTGCAATGCAAGAGGCCAATCTCGAAAATCCACGTATTGCGACAAATCGAGAACACGAAAAGGCCGACTCACTTATTCACGTATATCTCGATAAACACTTCTCGGTGGTTGCCGATGGAAAAAAAGTAAATTTTGAGTTCCTGGGAAAAGAAGATAGTGATGACCTACTGGCTATCTGGTGCTATTTAGAAGGTACGCAGATTCCCAAACCCGATCAACTGAGTATAGCAAATCGAATATTGGTCGATCTCTACGATGATCAAAAAAACATCTTAGCCTTTACATCAGACTTTAGAAAAGAATTTTTCATGTTTGATGACAAAAAAACCGAATTGACAATCGATTTGTAAAATGTGGTTAAAGTATTTATTTATTGGACCAATCAAATTTTACCAGTGGGCAATATCTCCCTGGCTTGGATCTAATTGTCGCTTCTCCCCCACTTGTTCTCACTACGCCGTTCAGGCAATCGAAGAGTGGGGTGTTTTTCACGGGACCTGGATGGCGCTGAAAAGGATATCCAAATGCCATCCCTGGGGAGGCCACGGAGTAGATCCAGTCCCTAAGAAACACAAGTCGTGATTCCAGTTTTTCTTAAAGCCCTTGATCTTTGACGAGCAGGTTCTTCTCTTTCCAGTATCCTTCCTCCCGGTGAAAACTATAAGATGAAGGATTGTAATCCCCGACTAGATCAACCTTGCTTTTGGCCGGGACTTCCTGCTGCAATAGCCAGTAAATGGCATTCACAATCAGTCTTCGCACTCCCTCACTGAGCAGGTCAGGGCCCGCGCCGATCGTGGTTGTAAACGCCTGTCCTTTGCTCCCTCCTCCGGGCAACTGATAACTTTTTGTCCAGGCAATTGGCATCATTGGTTCGTTGGGATTATAAGGTTTGTCTTGATTTTTGGTGGCTATTTGATCGTCTGAAGGCCGTAATCCAAAGTGCAAATCTGATGCATCAAACTCTCCCTTGCGGTCCATGACCTGGCCAAGGATGATATGACGACTATCTCCGGGCAAAGGAAGCTCCACACCGTAAACATCAGTCGAACCCCAAATATCCCCGTTTGCAATACCGCGCGCCATAGGATGATCCTCTGCTCCCTGAGCAAGGAGTCCCAGGGTACTCTGATGCTTGTGATGACCATGATGGCTGTACCAATTCTCTCCCAAAACGACCTGTCCAAATCCTCCAGACCATTCCTCCTTCGGTCCCTTATACCAGTTGCAGTAATGTCCCCAGTGGTGTGTACTATCCTCGAATTGAAAAGCATGCGTTGCAGTCCGAATGCCCAGAACAGGCTTTCCCATCCTGAGATAATCATCAACATGCTGCATCTGCTCATCGGGCAACTTTCTAAATCGTGTAAAGATGATCATCAGATCAGCATCATCCAGATGATGTAGGCCAGGAATATTGAACAAGTAATTTGGATCTATTAAACCCGGTTTTGCCGGATCTTGCGGAAACAAAACTGTGCAATCAAAGCCGTGGCGTACAGCCAGTATCTTAGCCAGTTGTGGCATGACCTCTTCAGAACGATATTCTTCATCACCACTGATGAGTACAACTTTCTGATCACCGTATTTTCCATGTCCCGGATAATGCATCCAAAGGGGATTCTCCACGATCTCTTTACCGGTTCCATTCTCCGTGGACCTGGTGTCACTGGCTCCGCAACCAATTTGAAAAGCTAGGGCTGCGCCCAGAATGGAAACCATAGTTGTCAAACGGCTTAATGATCTCATTTTGTTCTATTTTTGTCCTAAACTTAGAAAAAGTCCTGGTTTAATCCCATCCAGACTTGTGCTCCAGTGGATTTCACTTGATGCAGCAGAAACCAATGAAACAATATCGCATGAGAGAACGCCGGTACTTAACAGGTTGCAGTTAAGTAATTGTTAATAATCCGGATATCAGACCCTGTCGAACCACGGAACAGCGTTGTACAAGTTTAAGTCATTGGGATTTTTTTCTCCCTGCTTCAGAAGGTTTGACGATTGAAACATGACGGAGTGAGCATTTGAGCAGAGAATACTACTTCAAAATGATAAATGAGTAATGTAGGTCAAAAAAGGGTCATGCGCATTGGGATCTGGATACTGGGATCCATGGTCCTCTTATTTCTCATCCTGAGTGTATTACTCCAGTTTTCCAGTATTCAGACCAAGCTTACCAGTATTTTTGCGAAATCATTATCGGAGTCGATCGGTGCTCCGGTGTCCATTGAGCGTGTAAATCTCAAGTTTTTTAAAACCGTATCACTCCAGAATATCTTTGTAGGAGACATCGATGGGGATACACTTTTGCACGCTGGCACATTTGATGCGAGTATCAGACTATTCAGTTTTTGGCACAAAAAAATCGACTTAGACGCGATTGGGATCGATGACCTAACGATCAAGGCAACGAGAAACCCGGATGGCAGTACTTACAATTTCGATGCCCTTTTCGATTATTTTACCAGCTCAGAAACAAAGAATGAATCCGTCTGGAAGATGGATCTCAATCGCCTAAAATTGAGCGATAGCAAGATCGAATTTAAAGATCACTACGAAGATTTTCATGTAACATCAATAATCGGAGCGTTTAACATATACCTCAGGGACCTGGATTTGCAGTCCAAAGTGATCAAAATCAAACAGATTGGATTGGGTGACTCGCGGATAAGTGCAGCGCAAGGCCCGGGGAAAAAGAATCAGCAGGAATCGGTAACTACGTTGAAATTTCCCAGCACAGGATGGGATATCACTGTCGACCAGATAAGACTCGATGAGAATTACTTCTCTTACACCGACATAAATGAATCACCCACTTACCATTTTAATCCATTCGATTTTGAACTTGAGGATCTTTCAATTTTTGTTGATGATCTGAGATGGAATGACACGATTATTAATGCCGATCTCAGAAAAACAACTTTTTATGATAAATGTGGATTGATAATAGACGATTTTTCGGGAAAAATAGAAGCAACAGATAAATCCATTGCAATAAATGACATTGAATTCCTTACACCTTTCAGTCATGTAAAAAATGAGTCCTCATTTACATTTAATCAGTTTTCTGATCTAAGTCATTTTGCTGACAGTGTATTTATTAGTTCTATTTTTGATCGATCCGAAATGGATTATCGTGATCTCAATCTTTTAGTACCCGGATTTAAGGACATAGAATATTTAAACACAGATTTTAAAGAGAAAATACTGGCTTCCGGCCGCCTGGAAGGCTACCTTCACGATCTCAGGTTTAATTATTTTCAGGTAAATGCTCAAAACGCATTAAACGTGAATGTCTCCGGTGCAATAAGAAATCTGGGAACAGACAAAAAAGTCGTTCTTGATTTCGCATTAAATGAAATGGCAACATCATATGAGGCTTTGCGAAAAATTACCAGGGGTTTTGAATTGCCGGAAGGATTGGCTGCCTGGAAAGATTTTCACCTATCGGGAAACCTCCGTGGAAATGCAAATCAACTCACCGGTCAGAATGTGAAACTCCAAACCGGTGGAGTAACGAGATTTGAGGGCGATGTTAATTTGCGCAACCTGAACGACTGGAAAAAAGCAACCTTTGATATCGATGTAAAGGATTTGCGTACTACTGCTTCTGATCTCCAGGGATTCGTGGAACAAGACCTGCCTCCGGCTCTCGATAGTTTAGGACAGTTCTTCTACACCGGCAGGTTTTCCGGAAATGCTCAAGACTTTCTCCTGGACGGCACTCTTAATTCCGATGCCGGTAGTATGAAAACGGATATAAAAGTCACATTCAACGATGATTTTACCGATGGAAGCTATAGTGGTGATTTATTGCTGGACTCATTTGATCTGGGGAAGGTGTTGGCACGAAATGATCTAGGACATTTGTCAATGGATATTAATGTATTTGGTAATGGTTTTAATGAAGATGTACTCAGGGCTACCGTACTGGGCGAAGTTCGTGATTTGGAATACAATGGTTATCACTACAAAGATCTATTGATCGATGGTCGCTTTGATAAACGACAGTTTGCCGGGCATGCTTCTATTGAAGATCCCAACGTAGATTTCGATTTCGAGGGTGTTGTAAATTGGAGTGACTCCTTATCCAGGTTTAGATTTAGAACCAATATTGATACTGTAAACCTTACGACACTGGGATTTGTCAATACACAATTAGGGCTGAGTGGACGCATCAAATCGGATTTTAGAGGCCGTAGTTTAGATGATATGCAGGGTCATATTTTAGGTCAAAATTTATCATTTTCCAATTTGGAAGAAGCATACACGATCGATTCCTTTCAGATTGTTTCAGACCAGATCAGTACATTGGATCGAAGGATTTCTGTCAAATCCGACCTGGCAAACGGCTATGTGCAAGGGCAGTTTGAAATAGAAAACTTGATCGCATATTTGATTGATTATGCTGACAAATTCTTTCCTGTTAGAAATCGAGAAAGTCTCACAGATCGAGGGCAGCTCAAAGATCAGAAATTCGAATTTGATTGGTCAATGGCGAACAGTGATAAGGTGCTCAGTCTCATCGATCCCAAAATTGAGAAAATAGATAGTGTGAGAGTAAGTGGCGAATTGGACGGAGCCAATGCTAGACTGGCTCTTGTGGGTGTCATAAATCACATCGCCTACAATGGAATGGCATTCGGACCCATTACGATTACATCAAATGGCGACACGTATTCCTTTGATAACACCATCGCGATACAAGATGCTCATTTCGCCGATGGAATTGATATCCCGTATATTAATTTGGACGCCACAATGGCCAACGACAGCACATTTATTGGAGTCCTTGCTGAAGATGCCACGGACTCGATCCAGGAAAAATTAAATTTGGCTGCTCTGATTACTGAGCATGATGATGCGTATCACATGCAATTAAACAACATAATGGTACTCAATGGAGATGATTGGAATATCGATCCAAACCACATTATCACTTTTGGGCCGCAAGAATTGATTGTCGACGATCTTTCTATCGTGAAAGACAACCAAAAAATTCATATTGAAAGTTTATCACTAGATGCTGATGATCAATATTCCTCCGCTTATCAATTTGATTTTAATCAATTTCAGCTTCAAGAGATTAGCAAACTGCTCGAGGTGGAAGACGCATTTTACGACGGATTTGTCGATGGCTCATTTACATTAAAAAATACTGGAAACAGGGTACATTATCTTGCAGATTTAATAATAAAAAATCTCTCCATGCGCAATGAGCCGATTGGAGATTTGGTGATTAATTCCACTCAAAGGAGCGACAACCTGCTCGATATCCTGGTCCAATTGGAAGGAGGAATATCGGGACTCGATTTTCGCGGCACATATGACCGCACGAATAGTGCGGTAAACCTTCAGGGGGAGATCGACAGATTGCCCCTGGGCAGATTAGATCCATTTCTCCGGAAATATATCCATGACAGTGAGGGAGAAATTTCCGGAATAGTCACAATCTCAGGAACATCCAGAGTGCCCGTGGTCGACGGTTCTTTTGAGCTTGACAGAATTTCGACATTTGTCAATTATTTACAGGCCCGGTATTTATTGCCGAATGAGGATATTGTGATCGATCAGAATAAATTATTATTCGACCGTCTTGTCATCAAAGATCCTAAAGGGAATCAAGCCAACATTAGTGGTAGTGTACATTTTGGAGAAATCAGTAATCCCAAACTGGATTTAAATTTTACAACCGATCGATTTCTCGCTCTAAATACCTCGGCAAATGCAAAGGAATTATTTTACGGAAAACTCTATTTAAAGGCCGTTGCAGATATCAAGGGTTCCGCAGACCACCCCCTGTTAGATATCAATGCTACCGCTCTCGATAGTACGGATTTTACCCTTCAGCCCTTGCTCAACGAGGCAGCTTTCCAACAGGAAGATTTCATCATTTTTGCCAATCCCGAAAAATACAGCCTCGACACTACAATCTCAATACAGGACCTCTATCAACTGAAGAATTATGACATGGATATCAATGCCAACGTGTCACTGACTCCGGAGGCAAAACTGACTATCGTGGTCGACCCATCTACGGGAGATCAACTCGAATGCCGCGGAAGGGGAGAACTGGCCATCACCCTCGATCAGGAGGACTATGTAAACATCCTTGGCAATTATCTCATTTCGGAAGGAAATTATTCTTTCAATTTCCAAAGGGTATTATCACGCACATTCGACATCAGACCCGGAAGTCATGTCACATTCATAGGTGATATACTTAAGTCTCGTTTTGACATTGTAGCTGGGTATCCGGTAAAAACCTCCACATACGAGCTAATAAAAAATCAAAGCACGTTGAGTCCGTCGGAAGAAAGCAGATCGAGACAGTTGAGTGATATACTTGTAAATTTAAAACTGACGGGAAGCCTGGAAAAACCGGTAGCTAAGTTTGACATCAACATAGACGAAAGCACGGGCGGTCTGACGAGCAGCGTATCGACAAAACTGGTGCAACTCCGGGAAGATGAATCCAGCATGAATAAGCAGGTATTCGGTCTTCTTATGTTTAATAGTTTTATTGCAGAAGAACAGACTACTGGAGGAGCAATTCTCGCAGATGCCGGCCAGTCGGCGATCTTGTCTAGTGTGAGCAATTTGATTTCGAGCCAGCTCAATAGACTTGCCAAGAGATACATAAAAGGTGTTGACCTCGATTTCGGAGTCGGGTCTTATAGTAGCAACTATGGTGATGCAAACCACCTTGTCACGGAGCTCAATGTAGGACTGAGCAAGCGATTGCTCAACGACAGACTGACACTCAAAATAGGAGGAAATGTCCTCTTTGACAGTATTGATGACATCGAAATTCTAAATAGTCAAAATTCGACATTTTCTGGCGATTTTATTCTCGAGTATAAACTTTCACCAGATGGAAATTACCATCTTAGATTTTCTCAAAACATCAGTAACGAACACGATATATTTAATCAGGGAGTAAATTACTCAGAAACTGGCGTG
Source organism: Saprospiraceae bacterium (assembly GCA_965222645.1). Taxonomy (GTDB): domain Bacteria; phylum Bacteroidota; class Bacteroidia; order Chitinophagales; family Saprospiraceae; genus JABDMH01. Next base: position 1,782,026 of record OZ244968.1, read on the forward strand.
TCCATCTTTTTCACAAAGTCATTTAATAGCCGCAAATATCAACACCAGCTGGATGATGAATGACAAAAATCAGCTATTTAGGATATCGTTGCACTGGCTTTTTTTCGTTCCACTCGTCAGCACTTTATTGTCTGGATGCAGTATTGGAAAATATCTTCCTGATGGTAAAAAATTGCACGGCCGCACAGAAATTAATTTGCAAGGTTCTGACTACACCGATCCCAATGACCTGAAGTATAATTTAGAGACAATTTCTCAGCCAAAGCCTCCGTCAAAGGGTTCGATATGGGCTTACTTTCGATTTAATAATCCCGAAAAAAAGGGAGGCCTAAAAAACCTGCTTAAAAGAAAATTTGGGCATGAGCCCATCTATTTTAGTCAGGCAGAGGCGGATCGCAACGGCCTGGTGCTTAGGAAATATATGTCAGATCAGGGATATTTTAATTCCACTGTAACATATGACACCTCTCATAATCTACATGATATCGATGTGGCATACAACGTGAGCAGCCAGGGTCGGTATCGTCTTGGGAAAATTGTCATGCCTGAGGATACAGGCAGAATCGGTCACGTTATAAATTCGATCAGTTCCGGCACTTATTTAAAGGCCGGAGATTTTTACGACCTGTCAAAACTGCAAAAAGAGAGAAATCGCATTGCTCTTGAAGCCCGGAACCAGGGTTACTATAATTTTAATGCCGAAAAGATATTTTACTTTGTTGACACGACAGTTGCCAATGCAGATTATAAATATACCGCAGACATTTGGCTCAAAATTAAGGAGGCTCCTACCGGAAGGGACTATAAAAGGTACTTAATTGGAGATACATATATATACCCCAACTATGACCTGGGGCGCGCTGAGCAAATATCGATCAAAGACACCATCAGGTACAATGATCTATATATATTGCAAAATTCTGAGATCATCAAACCTCGCACTCTCGATCATGCACTAGCCCAGCACAAAGGAGAAATTTATTCCGGTGAGCGGCACATCGCTAGCAGCAATCATTTCCTGGATTTGGGTATTTATAAATTTGTCAATTTTAATTACATACCAAGAACCCAGGGTGACACAAACTATCTGGACAGTTACGTCTATCTCACACCGGGCAAGGTGCAGACTGTTTCCGGAGAAGTGGGGCTAACAACCCGGCCGGGGGTTTCTGGCACGATTGGAGTTACACTTAAAGCAAATTATTCCCATAAGAATGTTTTTGGAGGGGCAGAGCGTCTTGACTTAAGTTTGGCCAGTGGAGTACAACGCGGTGAAAAGATACTGATTGCCGATGACACTATCAGCAATAATTTATCTGAGATTACTGCCCGTGCTGAATTATCGTTTCCGCGGTTTATAGTTCCGTTTGCGAAAGTGAGGAATACGTCCACATTTCATATTCCTCGCACCAGAATAAGTGCCCTGGCCAATTTTCAAAACAGGCAGGAATTGTTTTCCCTGTCAAATTATCGCCTGATTTTTGGATATCAATGGGACGAGACACGGAGAAAAAAGCATCAGATTGATTTGATTTCTATAAATGCCGTACAGATTTCTGATCAAAGTGAACCATTCAACAAAGTCCTCGAGGATAATCCATTACTCAGGCGGAGCCTAGCTAATCTATTTATCCTGGGCTCCACCTACAAATACACACTGACTAATCAGGAAATTAGCAGATTGCAGGATTATTACTATTTCCTTGGTCAGATAGAATTTGCCGGTAACACGGTCTGGCTGGGATCGAAGGTCTTAAGTGGATCTTCCAATGAACCATTCCAATTATTTAATCGCGAATTTTCCCAATACACAAAACTCGATGTCGATTACCGGTACAATTGGCTCTGGAAGAACGGCAATCTAATTACCAGGATCTCCGGGGGCATTGGTGTACCCTATCTAAATTCGGTGTCAATGCCTTATATTAAGCAGTACTTCGCCGGTGGAGCAAACAGCATGCGCGGATTCCCGATTAGGGGACTACTGGGATCATCACGTACATTTGATTCCGATGTGGCTGAGTCATCTTTCGAGCAAACCGGTGAGCTCAAATTTGAGTGGAATCTGGAGTACCGATTTAATCTTTTAAGAGCACTTTATCTAAAAGGTGCACTGTTTTCTGATATCGGTAATGTTTGGAAACTAGATCCGAAAAATCTGGAGACTGACCGGAGCAAAGTCTTCGCCGGTAATAGATTTTTATCTGAAATGGCTGTTGCAAGTGGATTTGGAATCAGACTTGACATCCAGTACTTCGTAGTGCGTCTCGATCTGGCAATACCCTTGCGCAAGCCGTACCTGGATTCCGGCAACCGATGGTCATTTTCTAAAATAGACCAGGACCGTTGGTTGAGAAACAATTTGGTCTACAACATCGCGTTAGGTTATCCTTTTTGAATTGCAGATTGCCAATCATGAAATCGAAAATCAATCTAGGGGCAAAAAAAAAGGTAGGGACCCTGCCCTACCAGATTGCATTAAGTCTTTTCAGGAAATTAATATCTGTTCCTGTTGTAAGAGCCTCTACCGCCACCATAACCTCCGCCGCCGCGATTTCCACCTCGACCACCACCTCTATTCTCACGAGGTTCTGATTTTTTCACCAGAATAGTACGGCCATCAAGCTCAACACCATTCAATTCATTAATCGCGGTTTGTGCCTCTTCATCATTAGGCATTTCGACAAAACCAAAACCCTTGGATTTGCCAGTAAATTTGTCAGTGATGATCTTTACAGTATCGACATCACCAAATCTTGAGAAAGTCTCGCGTAATAACGACTCCTCAGTGTTGAAATTCAACTTTGCTACAAAAATGTTCATAATACGTTTTTAAAAAATAAAAATTTCATAATGAGTAACTTAAGCGTAGCAAATTAAATTTCGGAACAAATCGCTTCTACTAAACATAAACACTCATCATCACAGCAAAGATACACCCTATTGAGTTCCCCATACTCACAAAAGATGGAATTTTTTTCGCTATCCGATATGGTCACGCTGTCTTCATGTGCTAGTTTTTTCTTCTATCTACCTATATATCAATCTATTAGATCATGACTTCAGCCGATGAGAAGATCGACACATTTCAGCCAAAACTCAGCGTAAGATTCCCAATAAATAAAATTTAGTCCCCAATGGGGAGCGGGATCGGACATGTATGCTAGTGACCTTCCCTTACCTCGCTGCATCCACGCCAGAGCGGGATCTCCCGTCTCCCTAAAACGCAACAACACTTGCCCACGCGGCATTTCTATGGTCTTATTGTATCCCAAAATCGGTGGACAAGACTCCATGGGAAGATCCCATGGTTCATCAGGTGCTGGCCCCAGGGAAAAGCCCTCAGTACTCTCCACCAGGTCCTCCATATCCAGGCATTGCACAGGGAGCATTTCCCGGAGACGGGTCCTGCCCCATCCACCCTTTCCCATTTCTCCAGTAAAGGAATACCAACCTCCCAGAAACATGAAGTGTGTGCCATCGGCAAGTGCTTCGCAACTGAGTCTTATGCGATCCGGAAATGTGAGTGGTTTACCTCCAAATTTCTCCCTGTCAAAGAAGGAAGGAGCCAACTGAAATAGTTTGGAGTCGACATCGCTAAATATCAGTATGTCATACTCTTCTAAAATCTCTTCGTACTCTCCCGGACCCAGTTTATTGTAAAAATCCCAGGATGAAACTGATGTTACCTGGTGATCACCCCGGCTTTCCAAAGCATCCTTCAACCAGATACCGTAATTAAAGATATCGAGTCCTTTGTGGGAATAGTAGAATGGAGTCTCAGCAAAGACTGGTCCGGTAAGTACTGCCCAGTCTCCTACGTAATATATCTTTGCCATAATTGTAAAAATGACTAAATTATAAGAACTGATCCTTCTCACGGGATCATTTCCCATCCGCAACAAACTGATGTGACAGCAAAAAAGATCAAGATTTTTGGAAAAGAGATAATCGATAGTGCAGCTATTGACCAGTTGAGACGATGTGTAGGCAAGGACGACTACGGTGTCCTCACACCAGATGCACATGTGGGTTACTCTCATCCCATCGGTGGTGCGATTGCATACCGGGACAGGATCTCATTGTCCGGAGTAGGATTTGATATCGCATGTGGAAACATGGCCGTAAAGACCGCTCTAAAATCCCAGGACCTCAAGGACCTTTCACGAGTTATGGATGAAATTTGCAACCAAATCAGTTTTGGCATGGGAAGATCAAATAGCGAAAAGGTGGATCACCCCGTATTGGATAAAATAAGCCGGTTTGATATTCAAACTTCGCGCAGTCATAAGCAAAAACTCGTCCAGCTGGCCAGAGATCAATTGGGCACTGTTGGGGCAGGCAATCATTACGTCGATTTATTTAAGGATGAAGAAGAATTCTTATGGATCGGGGTGCACTTTGGCAGTCGTGGATTTGGGCACAAGATCACCACCGGCTTTATCGCTATTTCTCAAGGTGGTAGATTTGAGGACAGGGCCAGGGAGGGTACCATGTTTGGTGATCCAATACTTTTTGATCCATCATCCGAAGTCGGTCAAGATTACCTTCAGATGTTGGAGTTAGCTGGTGAGTATGCCTATGCCGGGAGAGAATGGGTAATCGACAAAGTATTATCGATACTGGGAAATCCCAAAGTGAATTTTACCGTACACAATCACCACAATTACGCCTGGCAGGAAGAGCATTTTGGAGAAGATTTCTGGGTCGTACGAAAAGGTTGTACTCCGGCATTTCCGGGACAGCAGGGTTTTATCGGTGCCAATATGTTTGACACCTCAGTTATTGTAGAGGGCATTGACTCTGCAGAAAGCAAAGAAGGCCTGTACTCTACTGTACACGGGGCAGGACGAGTCATGTCGCGGCGCAAAGCCCTGGGCAAAACCAAATGGAAACGGGATAGGAATGGCGTAAAAAGATGGACCCTGATAAAAAAGGGAGAGATCGATTATGAAAATACGCTAGCCAAAGCTGAGAACCTGAAGATAGAGTTGAGGGGAGGAGGTGCCGATGAGAGTCCGGAATGCTACAAGGATCTGAATCGAGTTTTGGGATATCAAAGTAAAACTGTGAAAGTCCTGCACAGATTGAAACCCATTGGGGTTGCCATGGCCGGAACGGATGTCTACGATCCCTATAAAGATTAAGGTGGTGTAAAAAGAGAAATTCCTCCACTCGAGATGAAGGAATTTCCAGGCTTTAATTACACAACTCAAAAACTTTTTAAACGATTCTTACATAAACAGTCAATATATCAACTGCATAAAATGCATCGCAATACATAAGATACGTTAAGGTAATCAATCGTTGTCTAACTATAAAGAAAAGTGCGATAAATTAAAATGAAAGGCGCCATGAATTACCACAATCGACGAATCTTTTTAAAAAAAATTGGCCTTGGATCTGTTTTCCTGATCACGAAACCGAACCGGCCGCAGAAAACACCCGGCCCCCAGATTCGTTTTAAGCTCTCCGGATCCGGATGTGGCCGAGCCACGGGATATGCCGAATCAAACAAGATTGTTACGCTGGGTACTAAGACCCATTTCAGCTGGCTCGATTCAGAAGGTGAAAAGTTTTTAGTCCGGGTCCAATCCTACGACAGTCAAAATAATAGTTGGAGCTCCACCTATACCATTGGTGAAGCTCACGACAACCACGGCGGACCAGCACTCACCTGTGACCGGGAGGGATATCTACATGTAGTCTACTACCCTCATCACCATCCGATGCGATACCGCAAATCGAGATATCCAAATAATTCATCAGAGTGGTTGGACGAAGTAGAATTTGGTGAGAAAACGACATATCCGACCCTGGTTTGCGGTCCGGATGATACCTTGTATTGCTCAGTGCGGAAGTCTTATGAGGATCAAAACTGGGAAGCACGCTTGTATGAGAAGAAAAAGAATGGAAATTGGAAATTTGTTGAGACACTGCTCCAGTCCCGGTATCCGGGCTATGCCCATTTTCAGGAATCTCTTTCCTGGAGTAGCAGGGGCCTGCAACTGTCTGGTCGCATTCACGAACATTCCGATTCTGATTCCTACGGTAAATTGCAGACTGTGATCTACATGAGAAAGGCAGCCTCCGGTATGAGATGGATGGATTCTGCCGGAAACTACCTAGATCTGCCTGCAACTTCAGTGACCACTGAGTCTCTCGAATCCGGAGGCCTGGATGCAGGAAAAATCCTGCGCTCCGGAGGACATTCATGTGATCGAAATGGAACTGCTTTTTTAGTGTACACTATCCAACGAGAAAGCAAGGGTGTGACCTATCTAGCCCACCTCAACAAACGTGAAAATTGGATAAGAAAAACATTAAATGATTATTTGCCTGGTAAATATTCCGGATGGTCTTTGATCATGCCCGGAGGTATTGCAATCAACAAAAAGGGCCACGTTTTTGTCGTGGCGCAGTTGCAAAAAATTGGGGCTGGTGAGACGAGTTGGGGACATAAAAGTAATGAGGTAGTCCTATTAAGATCAAAAAATAAAGGCAAATCATTTCAATTTTCCCTTTTGAGTGCCTTTAATCCGGAGATATGTCATTGGCTTCCAAGTGTCGAACGAAATACAGGTCATCACCCGATAGTGAGTAGTCCGTGGTGCATGTACACTGCCGGAGCACCGGGAAGTGGAAACAGTGATATACTAAGTAATGAGGTCTGGGCTGTTAAGTGCTGAGCAATTATTGCCGTCGCAATACAAATTCGACTATAACGTGAGCGGTGGAATTTGGCTGTTTTCATTCAAGAAAAAGGGAATTTATATTCGCCAGCCCTCCCAAACTTCTGACACCTGAACTCGTAGTAAAACATTTGAATATTTAATTAGACAATTGTATGAAGAAGACTGTCAAGCGATATACTGTCTCAACGTCGCCTTCCGTTTTTATTCAATCTTCATCAATTGTTTTTGCAGATGCTGATTGCCTTGTCTGACCGTCAAAAGATAATTGCCGGCAGGCAGATTTTTCTCCGTAAAATCAATAGTATGGAATCCGGCTATCGTATGGAACTCCCCTTGATCTACAACTCTCCCCAACACATCGGTAATTCCGAATAAAATTTTCTCTGAGCAGCTAGATTGAATAATTGCCCGGCTCTGATCAGTAAATGGGTTAGGAAATAATTCGATACTAAAACAACGATCTGCAAAGATCTCTTCCTCGATATCAGTAAGTTGATTTTCCAACGCTTCAAATCTAATTTCGCTCATGCCATAACAATCACCACCCCAATTATCCACTGCAGTAATTAAAACATACCTGGCATTGATGCCGCTGAGATCCGGTCCCTCAAATCCCTCATAATTATTTAGGCCGGTAGCCATGTCCAGCGCAAATTCACCTCCAGCAATCCAATCTACCCCGTTTTGCGAATGGTCAATTTGCACATTTCTCAGTCCCCGGTCCAGGTGTGCCGGATCATTGACATTCCAAATATGCGTCAGCTTCAGGTCATACGATTTTCCAAAATCGTACATGATCCAATGAGATAGACCACGTGCATTATTGGGGCTTGGAAAAGGATCACAGGAGATCCAACCATCATACCAGTTGGTGCTGTGCCTATCCGGATAGCATTGTGAAAACACTATTAAAGAAGAGGAAATAAAAAATATGGTGGTCAGTAGTTCTTTTCTAATTTTCATGATAAAAAGAATTAACTATTTAGAAAACCGATGGGCATCTCCTGACTATTACTGTCATAGAAATTTCGGAGATTAGGAAAAATATCGATAAGGCTAGCATTAGAAACACCAAACCAACGTGCCAACTCCGCAAAATACTGGTCGGTAGAAATAGTGGGGAGAAATACGCCACCTCCTACCTCGAGCTCACTGTCTAAGGTCAGGTCGGGATACTCACCAAAAATCCTACCTCCATTTAATTGTTCTCCTCCTAATACGAGGACATTACCACCCCATCCATGATCTGTGCCGTTTCCATTTGATGTCAGGGTTCGCCCAAATTCGGAGAGTGTGAAGGTGGTAACACAATCGGCGACACCTACCTCCTCGAGACTATTTAAGAACTGGCCCAGGGCACGATCTACCTCCAGCAACATGCCATACTGGCTATTGAGCAATTCGTCATGGTGATCCCATCCACCAAAGTCAATAAAGAATATTTGCCTTTTCATTCCGAGAATATCCCGTGCTGCAATAGTACGAGCAACCATATTAAAACTCTGTGCAAGGTAGTTGTCCGGAAACTCGGTATTTAATGTCCCCACCTCTTCCAATGCTTCCTGAAATAATAAATGTGCATCTCTGCTCCTGCGTATTACATCGACATAAGTTTTCTTAAAAACATCCTCATATTCAAACTCGATGAGATTGTCGATGGCATTGGATCTTTGGATATTAAAAACATTGTACATGTTATCCCTCTCGTAACCATTGATGCCGATGCTACCCTGATAGGGATCGATCACATACTCAATAGTATTGTTACCCGCCTGAAATACGTTGGTGCCTGACAGGGAAACATTCATAGAAATATCCTGTGTCTGATTCATATCTCTGATCAGATCTGCTATTTTTCCACCCCATCCCACGGTAGCTGACCGGGCCTGAGGAAGTGCAGTCTGCCATTGCTGGGTCTGATCAGAATGTGAGAATAATCCCAATGGCAAGGTCGATGCTTCGTCCAAGACCTCCTGCCTGCTGACTGGCTGGACCAGGGTCCCGACATTGCTGATGAAAGAGGCTTTTTGCTGATTAAATAGCTGAGTGACGTTGGGCATCGCCTCGTGTAATCCAAAATTACGACCATCGCCCTGACGTACCTGAAGCTCCAATAGTTCTTCCTTTGACAATGCCAGATTAGAACGAGATTGAGAATATGCATTGTACTCAGCATTGCTTGTAGGCACGAGCATATTAAAAGAATCTAAACCACCTGATAGCATAAGACATACAAGAGCCTTGTAATCTTCGTTGCCCCCTTCCAGGGCATAACGATCAGCCGCCGCTGCATTTAAAGCTTTCAGGCTGATAAGGGAAGAAAAAAGTGTCGAACTCCCTATAGCTGCGCAACTGGCTTTCCCAAGAAAATTCCGTCGATTTATTTTTCTATAATTATTCATACAAGTCTGGTAAAAATATTTCTGTATTAGAGTTTACTATTATCTTAGAACATTATAATCGGGCGAGATCATAAAAAGGTAAATGGCGAGCCGGACACGATCTTCTCGGAATTCTCCAAAAATCATATTTTCCAGTGCGTTTTTTATGATCGTTCTCGTGCGATCTGTAAGTTGACCATGGGTGAGAAGCATATCCAGTTTATTAACCAGAACTTCCGTGTCCCGGGCGTATTTTTTTAAGTTTTCGGTATTTAAGATCACTGCTGGATTATCTTCTTCCCAGCTATACATCACGGCATTCCAAACGGCCCACCTGTTTACCTCATTAATATATCCCAGGGAGGTGCGTGAATTATGAATCTGATATTCAGGTGCTACCAGACCCCGGTCGGCGATTGCTCCATTGGGTGAAAAATCAGGAAGGAAAAAATTGAATACACTTTTTGATCCAAATACAGTCTGCTCGGTATTCTGATAATAATTCCATGCAATGTTCCAAAACCGATCATAGTACTGCTCGAGATCCATAGCTCTTGAAAAATGAGTATATCTTAAAAAAGGTTCTCTCAGACGTCCACTTTCCGGCATTCCGGTCCACGAACAATTTCGCGCCTCCGGATCCATTAAGATCGCCTTTATCACAGCCCCAAGATCGCCACGCTCTCCAATGCTATTATCATTGAAGACAGAAGAAATCCTTTTGATGTATCCGGGCGACGGATTAGATTTCACCAACCGCTGAATCAAATGCCTGCTCAGAAATGGACCCACATTAGGATGATTAAATAATATATCGATAGCATCGTTTATATCTTCCATCCCCGATTGCCCGGCAGGTACTACTTGTCCTCCTACAATTATTTTCTCACCTGGCTCGTGGTATTCTTCGTACATTTTCATCGGTTTGGTCAGATCAGATGCGTACAGACCTTGGCCAAAATAGGTGGTAGTATCTTCGGCCATATCGGGCAGGATGCGTGATATTCCAAGCCCCGTCCAGACCTTGGCCATTTCCTTTATCTCGCTTTGTCCATATGTAGGGATATCATTTCCGTTAGCATCCTTTTTTCTCGATCCGTCGTCATTCAGTTCATAAAGTCCGATAGAAAAGAGTTGCATAATTTCCCGGGCATAGTTTTCATCCGGTCTGGTGTTTTCCTCAAGATTAGTTTTAGGATTATTGAGATGACTCAAATAAAATCCAATACAGGGATGCAGTGATACATCAAAAAGCAAATCGCGGTAGTTACCAAATGCATGCTTCGACAGTATATCATAGTAGCTTGACAGGCCATCTGGGTACCCTTCCAAATCTGACTGAATCGAAATCACAAAAAATTCTGAAAGCGCAAAAGCAACTCTTTGACGCAGTAAATCTTCATTACTCAGATTTGTTTCCCACCAGGCATAATTAAAGATTTTACCATGAGGGCGCCCTTCTACCTCTGCCGGATCTCCTCCATTGGCAAGAAACCAATCAATTACTTCATTATTCGTGCGATACAGAGCATCGAGCATGCTCGAAGGCGGAATTTTCAACTGTTGATCGATCCACACTTCCATTCCCAGATCGACAACTTGATCAATCAGTCTCTGGTCTGCACCAAATGTGGCCTGTGCCAAAAAGCGGGAGGCCTGAAATTGTGGATCGATGAGACCAGCTGCATTGATGGTTTTACCGGCAGTCGCTTTTTCGTTCCATTGATCAATGGCAAGCTCACTGCTCGCCGTCACAAATATTTCACCCTGGCCAGCTCCCAGGTAAATAGTCTCTTGACCGTGAAGGATGCCGGAATACAGGAAGAATAAGAAAACAAAATTTCTCATGGGCACGACTTGTCTGATTGGTATACAAATTATAAAAAATCTATATATGTTTCGAATGTGCCCAGAGATAAACCCTACAGGTGGATAGCTCTCATCATGGAAGATACACATCATAGAGAATATGTTGCCCAGTGAGTACGGAAAGAATGCACTTGGTTGTTAAGGTGGAAATGCAGCAGAAGTATGGGATCTGACCTACTCCATAAGTGATGACTTTTTGTCCTGCAATGTCTCTCCACTGATATTGAGACCCAGTAAGCGTATTCTGCAACAATAGACAAATCAAAAAAACAATAGCTCAATTGTTTGCAACATTATGCGAACCCAAAGGTCTCTGACCTCCTCATATTTGACATAGCGGGATATTTGCCGCTCACGATAGTAAGATTTTTGTCGATTTCATTCATTGAATTCCACAAAAAGCACGAAGCAAAATTCGAAACAAACATGTACTGTTAAAAAAAAAAGAGAGATATGGAAATGGACCAGCAGACGGTCATAAACGTGCCGCAAAGACATGCCTTTATTCTGGTGGGTGAAGAAACATTGTTCCTTTGTCACCAGATCATGACGCATATGGAACCCCACAGCTACGAGTTTATTTTGGAAATCAGCATCCCGGATTCGGCAAAAAGGAAGATTCTTGAAGACCGGCATAAAAATAAGAATACACACTTCTTCGGAAACCAGGAAGGCGGAGAATTTACCTTACCCAGCATTGTCTCCGGAGCCATAACGGGGTTTGATGCGAACATATGGACCGATGTGCCTGACAGTGATCCGCCAGACACGCTACCTCAGCCGCCGTGGGGAGGGGAAGCAAATCAGCCCGAAATTTCACCATGGGTGAGCAACGTGCCGGTCACCATCCGGAGGATCGTGCATTACCGCCATCTCAACAGAAATGAAAACTCGCGTAAATCCGAATCCTATATCTTATTCGGGCGCGCTAAAGAAGCTCACATTTTGCACTCCGTTATCTGGCAGCCTGAGTACGATCATGTAGCATCACTGAAGGAGGCCCCGGACTGGATATCGGAAGAGCAACTAATCGCTACAATCGAAGTATCATTTCCGGATTTACCCTACGATACTTTGAGCACGTATTGCAGCTGCCCGTTTGAAGATGACTCAAAGCAGCGAGTACATTACTTTGGCTTCACAGAATTCTGCGATCCCATGGGTGCCCTGCAAAATAAAATTCCCCCCCTGCTGATCCATGTGGATCGCACCTGGTGGTATTCTACCAAAATCATCAATTATTGGAAGGACCAGTACTGCAAAGGAGCGACTCAAATAAGCTAAGGATGGGAGACGATACGGATAAGAGAATCAGATCCCTCAGAAAGGCGATGGCACTATCGCGAGGTCAAGGAACTCAGTCGCTGGGCACCTGGTTTTTGGGGCCAAAAGGTGAAAGTCGTGAGCTTCTCCAGTCTCTCATTGCTGAAGCGATTCATCATTCGGTTGATGGTCGCGAATCAACATTTCCGGAAGATCCTCCATGGGCGGATCCAACGACCGGGAGCTACAAAAGTGAAAGTGCTTTAATTCAGAATCACTACAGACAGCTTGTTCGAAACCTCGAAAGATATAGTGTTCCGTTCAGCAGCTACCGCTACCAGGGACACATGTTATGGGATCAGACGCTTCCATCAGTTGCTGGGTACATTGCAGCATTGTTGTACAACCAAAATAATGTTGCGGCAGAAGCAAGTCCGCTCACAACCGCTCTTGAAATTGAGGTTGCAAAAGACCTGTGCAAAATGGTGGGTTACGAAGGCAAAAAGGGAAGTCACCCCTGGGGACATATTACGTGTGATGGAAGTATTGCCAATATCGAGGCGCTTTGGGCAGGAAGAAATACTAAACTCTATGCGTTTGCCGCCAGCGCTGCATTACAACGAGAAGATCAGCTACAGGCACTAGATTATATTGAGGTCGTGCCCACCGGCTCCCATGTATCCAAAAGGCTCATCGATCTTGATTGGTGGGAGTTGTTCAATTTGACAGCCGACGTCATTTTAGATATTCCGATAAGAATGCGCTGTGAGGCTAAGAAAAACAACATCGATGGTTCCTCCCTGAACCTGATCCAAAAATATACTGTGCAGGAGCTCGGAATGCTGAAATTTGGCAATACGATGGACGAAGTCGTTGCGCGAAACGGATCATTCACGAAAGCCCTGGCTAATCTCAAGGTCATCGGGCCTGCATCAGCACACTACTCTCTCCCCAAGGCCACCACCCTACTGGGCCTGGGTACTTGTGCCTATGTCAAGATCAATGTAAGGCGCAACGCCCGGATGAATATTGAGCTCCTCAAGAAGTCTTTAGATCACCATTTTCAAAAAAGAATGCCCGTGCAATGCGTAGTGGCCGTGATGGGAACAACGGAAGAAAGTGCAGTTGACAATCTGACTGAAATCTTAAAGATTCGCAAAGAATTTCGCAAAAAGGGTATGGACTTCCTCATACATGCAGACGGTGCCTGGGGAGGTTATTTCGCATCCATTTTAAATGAGCCTGTTAAGGAAACTCCAGCGCACAACCATCTTACCAAAAACCGACAAGAAATCCCTGGGCCGGAGGAAAATGCCGATTCGAACCGGTTTGAGGCTGGTGTTGCCCTCCGGCAGCTCCAGTCTAAAGTGGAGGATGATCCCAGGACTCACGAAAAGTTCATCTTTACCAATCGAACTGGATTGAATGCTCACACAGAAACCCAGTTGAGGAGATTGAAGGATGCAGATACGATTACAATTGATCCGCACAAATCCGGCTTTACGCTTTATCCTGCAGGCAGTCTCTTGTATCGAGATCATCGGATGCCGGAAATGATACAAATCACGGCTCCGGTAGTTTATCATAATGGGGATGCACCTACTGTGGGCGTCTTCGGTGTGGAAGGATCGAAGCCGGGTGCTGCTGCCGCTGGCGTTTATTTTAGTCACCGGATTATTAGAACGGATCAAAGTGGCTACGGGAGGATTTTGGGCAGATGCACATTTAACGCTAAACGGGTCTTTTCACAATTATTAGCTATCGATTCTCCCGATTTCAGAATATCGGCGCTGACTGACCTTTCCGCACAGGAGCTCGATGTGGTCAAGGAATGGTCTGCACTAAGCAATATAGAGTTATGGCAAAGATTACATGATCGGCCACACGAATTTGACATTTTCCGTCGCACCGGTCCCGACCTAAACATCATCTCATATGCCCTAAATCCAATAATAGATGGAGTCCTGAACCAGGATCCTAAAAAAACAAATGAGTTTAATAACGCCTTATTTAAAAAATTAAGTTCCCAGAGCATTGATGAGCCCATCCCGGAAATAATTGTCACTAGTTCTTCATTTGATCCGGAATACTCCGCAGAACCAATCAAGCACTTACGAGAGCAACTCGGTGTAGATCACGATGATGCATTGGAAATGAATTTTCTCTTAACAACCGTAATGAATCCCTGGCTTTCTGATGCTGATAATGGAAGACGCAACATGATACCGGAGGTAGTGGGATACCTGCAGGAAGAGGCTGAGGCGCTTATTCACGAGCTTTATTACACTGCCGAATCTCATTACTAAATTATTTTAAAAAAGAAATGAAATGGAGACCTTAATAGGACATGCAACAAAACTCGAGAAGCAGGAGACTGTTTCCCTACAAGATCTGCTAGACAACAACCATGCCTGGCAGGTACTCTTTGCGTATGAAGGACCCACGATGGCTTTGAAGGAAATCGGACTGGGCCCATTGCCGGGAAAATTCCCAAGTTTGGCTATACGCCAGGTGATTATGGACAAGCATGCCTCTAGTCAGAAATCTATTGATCAGGTTGCCCAATGGCAATCAGGCCCAGTGTCGACCTGTGTCTTGTGCAAACTGGCTTTTGGATCTAAGTACGACGATCCCAATTTTGGTCCTATCACAGTCACTCGCAATCGAAGGAATAAGTTCTATTGCAATAACTGTGATTTATTTTTGAGGATATGCCCCGGGCAGGCTACACTCGAACTACCAGTGATGGTCGTCGATGTAAAAGGATCGAGAAAAATAAGGAATGATGCAAATGTCAGTCTTCGGCAGTACTCACAATTAATTTCCGATTTTCAATGCATTACTGCTGCCATTATCCAAAAAAATCTCGGTATGGTCCTCAATACCGTTGGAGATGCAGTAATCGGTATCTGGCCTTCGGGATTTATCCCACTGGAATTAAGGGAAAAATATGGATGGGATAATGACCAGCCGGCAAAAGTATCGGCTACGCTCGCTCTAAAGGCCGCTCAGGAGCTATCAAATTGTACACCATCCCATTTTGATGGCAGGTCACTGCCTTTCAAAGGGGCGCTGGATTCTACGGAAATGGTAATTTTCTCTGTCCAGACCTATAGCAAAGTTGCACAATTCGAGTTCGCCGATCTGGACGAAGCACTAACCAGTACTCCCCTTATTGACGATCAGGGTAATTTGTTGATGGGTACAGAATTCAAAAAAGAAAAAACGGAAGAATTGCAAAAAGGACCAACGAGCATCGATGTTGCCGGAGAGGCCATCGAATTGAGTTCTGAGCTTTCGGGTCACGGGGCACTCTCAGCCGGTGATTTTGCGATCACAAAGAGGTTTGACTCGATTGCCGGATATAAAGATTACAATTATATCAAAATGCCGGATTTCGATATTCCCTTTCGAGTGATTAAACCGGAGGAGTTTGTTGAAATTTGAATTATTACTCAGTTTCGGCACTCGATGTGTGAATTCCCCAGATAAGTCTTTCTTGCAGCATTACAGGGTGTTAGGCCATTATTCAGAGTCTTGTCGTAGACGCTTCACAGCTATGGCTACGAGAGATAATTTGACCTCTTAGCATTCGGTCATTTTATTAGCCCATGAAATGTTAGTTTTTATTAGATAAAAAAAAGATTTAATCCCAGATCACGAACCAGACTTCAGCTGAAAAATTCTCATCAAATCATTATTGCTGCCCACGAGTATTGCACTCCCCATTTTGGATTTCAAGATATCTAAACTCTTTACATCATACGGCACAAAAAACCCACTTTCGGTTTTCTCCAGTGGTTTCCAATTGCCCTTACCGTCTCCAAGCAGCATAAGACCATATCCGGCATCGGCACGGGCAGTTTCGACCTCGGCATCAAATAAATTTCCAGCCAGCAATACATCTTTAGATCCATCACCATCGAAATCATCGATCACAAAATCATTTATTGAAGTTATCTGCGCCTGTACCGGCAGATGGTGCACTTTGAAACTCCCACCTGAATTTTCCAAATAAATACTTGCAAAAGTTGTAGCCTCCAGATGAAGTGCACTTTCCAGCTTACCTTCTCCATAAACCTCAAAGACATCTGAAGAAGCAAACAAATCATAATTCTCAAAATCCTCTTTGATCTGGGGAATTTGCTGAGACGAACATTCTCTTCCACGCAAAGGATACTGTATTCCAAAATTGTAATAGGTCAGTACAATATCTTTTTTGCCGTTCTCATCGAAGTCATAGTAGTAGACCTCAAACGGCTCCTCTTCCGTGGCTTTGTATTTATAATTTAAGCCTAGATTTCCTGCGAATAAATCGACGTCACCGTCATTGTCCATATCAGCTGCCTCTATGCTAAACCACCATCCCCTTTGGGTGTCCAATTCCGGCAGACCCGATCGTTCAAAACCTGCACTCGTGTTTTTAAATAAAAGAATCGATGTCCATTCTCCAAGCAAAAAAAGATCCTCGCGTCCATCCTGATCAAAGTCACACCATACGGCGTCATTGATCATTCCCACCTCTTCAAGATCCGGAATAAAAGTATTTGTAGCATCAGAAAAATATCCTTTGTCATTCTGCAATAAATAACTACTTGCTGCTTCCGGATAAGCCCAGGGTATATGTCTGCCGCACACCAAAAGATCAAGGTCACCATCTTTATCAAAATCACATGGTCTCACCTTAGACCCACTGCAAATGAAGACAGGCAATCTGTCTTTTTCAAAAGAAAAAAAGCCCGAGCCGTCGTTTAAATACAAGCGATCCTGATATTTTTCACTGTCCGGTCTAAATTCATTACCTCCGCTTACGACGTATAAATCCTGATCACCATCGTTATCAGCATCAAAAAAAACAGATCCCACGTCTTCATGATTTTTATGGAGCTTGAAAATATCCTGTTCCATATTAGAAAATTCACCCTCGGATTTCTGAATAAGAAGGGTGGCTTGCTCACCGGCGGGACCCCCAATAAACAAGTCATCTAATCCATCGCCATTTACATCACCAACAGCGATCTGAGGCCCGTGTGAAGACATTTTGTGAGGAAGAAGCACCTGTGTTATATAATCGTTGTATACATTTTCCCTGTGCGAATATTGCAGTCCGAAGGAAGATGTAATCTCTTCCAGTAGGGGCGATTGTTGAGATTTCTTCTCGGCAAGGACAGCATCTTGATAGTCAACTTCAAGAACCTGATCCGCTTCAACACCGGTCAAAACCGTGGTTCGACCGTCAGGCCAAATCACTTTTACTGTATCGACCACTGCGATTTCACCCAATCCGAAATGAGCAATCCACTCACTCTGAGAGTACATACCCCGCACACTGGTCAATTCAAACATTTGAATACCATGTGAGGTGGAAATATGAATTCTCGTGCCCAGGATATTTTCCTGATCTTCTACAATGGGGAGGACACGCAACCAATGATGATTTGTTTGTTGCGACGCGTTATTTTCATAAATAAAAGCTTCATCATTGATGTTGTTTATTACAAGATCCAGGTCGCCATCATTATCCAGGTCACCATAGGCAGATCCACCTGAAAAGGATTCTTGATCAGCGCCCCATTCGCTCATCCTTTTAGAAAAAGTGAGATCACCATTATTGACATAAAAATAATTTTTCAGTTTTTGTGACGGGACCATTTCCAACGCTTTCTTTATATCGACGACGTCCCACACTGTGATATCTGCAGGTGGGTTCGGATTATTTTGTACGTATTCAAAGAGTTTCGATTCTAAATAATCCGGAAACTTCTTTGATGCATCATTATTTCTAATATCCCGCATCAGGCCATTAGTAATGTGAATATCTTTCCAGCCGTCATTGTCAAAATCGGCAATCAGGGGTGACCAACTCCAATCTGTCGTTGCAATTCCCGACAACTGAGCCACATCACTGAAATAGCCGTCTCCCTGATTTAAATGCAAGACATTAAACATATATTGATAATGCCCGCCGTCGTCCACTACTTTAAAAAAAGCCTTGGGGTTCATGCCGCTCATGTTAGTTTTCGATCGATAATTATCTTCGGCAGCCATATCTACAACTAACACATCGAGATCTCCATCATTATCGATATCTCCCGCATCTACTCCCATACTACTGAAAGAGATGTGATTTACCCTTTGATATAATTCATTTTTAAATGTACCATCCCCCTGATTAATGAAAATCCAGTCTTCGATCCAAAAATCATTGGCAACAAAGAGATCGAGCCACCCGTCACTATTGATATCACTCACTGTAATACTGTTTGGGAATCCGGTCTTGTCCAGGCCAGCCTTAAAAGTTACATCCTCAAATGAATCACCCTGGTTTGCAAAAAGTTTAATACGATATTCCGGTTTGATGAGCTCATCTTTAGTAAATTTGGAATAGTGACCCGGATTAGGAGGTTGATTACATAAAAACAAATCGAGATCACCGTCCTTATCGTAATCCAGAAACGCGGCATGTCGAGTACGTTGATCGTCATCAATTCCCCACAAAGATGATTTTTCGGAAAATGTTCCGTTTTTATTATTTAAATACAATTTATTCCTGCGTAATTCGGGAGCATTGTCATACAGTTCCCTGGTCACATAAATATCGAGCCATCCATCCTGATTTACATCACCCATAATGACACCCGAAGACCAGCCCCCGTTATCTTCTATACCTGCTTTCTTCGTGACATTTTTAAAACGCATGCCTCCTTCATTAAAATAGAGTTCGTCGGAGACTTGGTTACCTGCAAAAAAAATGTCCTGTAGCCCGTCGTTATTTAAATCTCCAATGGCAACGCCGGCACCTCCATAGAAATTGGAATAAATCATGATATTATGCTCTTTCAGATCACGGAGCTTATTGTCGAATTTTACTTTGGAGTAATCTGAATCCAGGAGGGTAAAAAGAGGATCACCATTATGAGCTAGTGCATCATCGCCGGATGGCAAGAAGGACAGGAGCACTGTAGTAAGCAAGACAGATCCCAGAATCCCCACTATAATTTCGGAATACTTCACGAATTTGAACCTACGATTAAATAATAAAGGACATTCATTGCATTGTACTTGATAACGCACCAGGCACCTAAGATGTGCCCATAATTTACTAATTATGTCTGTCTCTTTCGAAAGTAGTGATCAAATGCGAATTTTTACAAATATATGCTGGAGACTTGCGCTTCTACTGTGGTTATGTTCGGCCTGCAAGCAGAAAAAGACAGAGATCGTCTGGGATATTAATTTCCCACGTATTGGCTCCCAATCATCGTTGCGCGCAACCGATCTCAACGGTGATGGCATAAAAGATATCGTGATGGGAGCAGGCGAAAATGAATACCGGCAAAGTGACCAGGGAATCATCGCAGTAGACGGTCTCACAGGGGAGTTGTTATGGCAACAACCTGCTGAAGATCAGGTCTTTGGGTCTGCTACACTAATGGATATAACCGATGATGGAGTGGATGATGTCTTTATAGGTGGCCGGTCTTGCATCCTAATGGCCATTGACGGAGCTTCAGGTGAAGAGCTCTGGACATTTGATTCGACGCTGTATCAACAGGATCCTGTATTCAGCCACGCTCGCTGTAATTTCTACAGCAGTGTATTGATTCCCGACCAGAATGAGGATCGACTACAAGACCTGCTTATATCCAATGGAGGGGACCCCACAGTAGGTCCGGGTATCTGGGATGGTAGGATTGCGGGAATTTTGCTAATAATCGGTTCTCAAAGTGGAGAAATCGTTGCAGGTGACACCATGCCAGATGGGATGGAGACCTATATGTCTCCCCTGGTGACCGAAGGGGATGAAGGCCTGGAAATTATTTTCGGAAGTGGTGGGGAGACCTTTGGTGGACACCTCTATCAGGTATCACTGGAGTCACTGAGAAAAAACGACATTTCGCCTGCAAAAGTAATCGCTTCTGAAGGTACACATGGGTTTATCGCGCCACCAGTATTATGTGACATAAACGGAGATCAGACCCGGGATATCGTTGCTATCTCGCATGCGAGCACTGTTTTTGCCATTGATGGTCGCAGTCACGAAGTCATTTGGAAAACGAGCATTCCGGATACAGAATCCAGCAATAGTTTTGCGGTGGGTCAACTCACTGATGACGACATACCAGACTTTTTCACTTTTGTGAGTAAGGGCGTATGGCCAAATAATACGGGTACATTACAGATTTTACTTGATGGCAGTAGTGGCGAGATTAGGTATGAGAATGACCTAGGGTGTATGGGTTTTTCGTCTCCGGTCTTGTATGATCTAAACGGAGACGGGAGAGACGAGGCTATCATCAGCATAAATGAATTTGATTGCAATTTAGGTTTCAGTGGCGAAATCCATGAGATCCAGAACAAGCTAATAGCGGTTGATTTCCGGAAGAATCTAAATTATCCAATAGATCAAAAAAGTCAGTTTAAAAATATATTTAGCACACCCTGGATTGGTGATCTCGATGATGACGGTTATTTAGATATTGTACATGCCCAGTATTTTCATCATCCGCCATTTATCACCACTTTTCTAGGTATGAGCATCAAGAGGATCAGCACACATATTAAGATGAGGAGGCCGGTAAAGTGGGGAATGTATATGGGTGCCGGAGGAGATGGGATTTATTAGGTGAGGTGATGGAAATGGCGATAAGGAAGGTCGCTATTAGCACAAAGCAATTCTACACAATCCATTTGCAGAGGAAGTCGTTGATTCAGATGAAGAGCTCAACGCAAATGCCGATTTTCGATTTCTTAAAAATACTGGATTATGTCAGACAAATTCGCGAAACATGCAGAGGTAATGAAAGCTTTGGCATTAAACGATTACTTCCGGCAGAGGAGCAGGGCCGCCTACGTGGAGGTCTCAGGCATGTCGAAGCAACCCTTGTCGCGGGAGCAGTTTATAGCGCAGGCCAGAGAACATCAGGAGGCCCTGAAGAAAAGCGATCAAGAAAGGAAGATCAAATAAAGGTATTGGAACAATACGCCCTGCATGAGAACATCTACTTTGAATCACCAGAAGAGGCATTTGGCGATCCCATGGCCGGTGGCTCTGAGCAAACTGTTTATCCCTATCCTCCTGATCCAGGCAAAATAGTTAAGATAAATGACATGTCTTTCCACCCGGATCCCCTAGGCTTCCTGGACAGGATCGCACTTCACAATGTGTTATTTCCCGAGATTCCGTACACTTTGATCGGCTTTTCCCGCAGGCATGGTCATAGATTTGCAGCGGCTATAACGCAGCCCATAGTGGTGGGTAGAGCCAGTTACCGGAAGGAGGTTAACGATGAAATGATAAAAAGAGGATTTCGGCACGTGGGGGGAACTGATTACTACAGTGACAATTATATCATTGAAGATCTGCACGCAGGAAATGTGCTTGTGAGCAATCAAGGGAATTTACTTTTTATTGATCCTGTGGTCTATCTCAATCAGGAAGAAGATGACCTTGGTGGGAACCGGTCACCGGGTGAGATAGAAATTGGGGTAATATGATATTTGTGATTTTTTAATTTCATGTATGATCTTCTTCTGAGGGTCGGAGAAATCGACTTTCACATGTTCAAGATCAATCTCACAGTAACGGAGATGCCGGTGATCGTAACTTGTCTCAATAATCAACTTGCTTCATAAACGAGACCGGAGGTGTGCTCATTTTTTGATACCGTCATGAAGCACAATTTTCGATGACGTAAAAAGTAGTAGGCGATATGAGTAGCGGTAGGTTTCATGCTGAAATAATATCAGGAAGATGATCAATAAAATCCAAAAAATTTATAACGCGTATTCTTTCAGTAATAAAATAATCGTCAGAACTATGTGTAATAATAAAATTACGTGATGTACTAAGTGTATTAATGATATTATAAAATCCTTTTGATACCTTGCCAGCATTGCCTAGTTTAATCTCTATACATGATATGGGATCTGCGCCTTTTTTTAGAATTAGATCGCATTCTGTTCCATCAGAAGTACGGAAGAAAAATGCCTCAATATCGTTTGGAATAGCCTGCACAATTTGTGAGATCGCATAACCTTCCCAGGATGCACCTGCAGAAGGATGAGCGATCAGATCTTTCTCAGTCCGAATGCCAAGCAGGGCATGTAGTATTCCCGAATCGTTTATATAGACTTTTGGTGATTTGGTAAGGCGTTTGCCAATATTTTTAAAATATGGATGAAGTATTTTGACAAAGAATGAACTTTCAAGGAAGCTTAAATAATACTTAATAGTTTTTCCGGAAACGCCGGTGGACCGACCTAAAGCTTCGGCATTCCAAAGATTTCCATGGGCTACAGAAAGCATTTGCAAAAAAATTCTAAAGCGTACAGGATCAGCACGAAGACCAAAAAACTGAAGATCTCGTTCAACATATGTTCTAATAAAACTTTCTCGCCAATGCATACTCAATTCATCCGATGGTGCCAGCCAGGCATTTGGAAATCCACCTCGCCACCAATGTTTTATTAGGCCATCAGATTTTATACCAAGCTCTTCAAGGTGAAAGGGCTCGAGGGTAAGATAGCCAATACGTCCTGCCAAGGATTCTGATGTGTTCCGCATGAGCAATGGAGAGGCAGATCCCAACAACAAGAACCTGCCCGGCAAGCGGTACCGATCGATTAGTGATCTCAGTTCTGTAAACAGCTCTGGTAATCGCTGTACTTCATCGATGACCACAAGCTCATCACGAAACTGATCGAGTATAAAGCCGGGATCTGATATGAGTCTTTGATGGTCTTCATGTCGTTCCAGATCAAAGTATCGCACCGGTTTATCCATCCGCTTAATGAGCATCTGCACCAATGTAGTTTTACCTACTTGTCGAGCCCCGATGAGGCCAACAGCAGGGTAGAAGTCAAGTAGTTCAAGTAGCCTTCTACGTAATCTTCGCTGAATCATGTCTGTAATATTGAAGTGCATATTCAAATATACAGATATTTTTGCTTATCAGATCGATCTGTGTCCAATCTGGTCATGGACGTTCGCCTAAAAGAGTCCGGTTGGCACTGTGCTTTCGTTATACTCCAGTAAAGTTTTGTGAGCTTGGGGATGGTGCCGTATAGTGAGGGAAAGACGAGCATGAGTTCCAACCCTTGTTTTGTCTGGAAAAAAAATCAAAGGCGTCTACCAATTCACCGTCATACCTAGCGAACACAGTTTCAATCCTTGTTTTGTCGCTTTTTTCTACATCCCAGGCATGCAATATATCATCGGGCGGGCTGGGATGAAATGGCTCTACCAGCCGGTTGGAAATCACATTGCTGTTGCCCGACCGGTATCCGTGCAACAGTACCTGTTTTTTATCTTCTTTGGCTTGCAATAACAGGTCCACCTTCCTCAGGTATGGCTTTCTCAGATATGATGTCCCGAGCCGGCTATAGTCATATAGTGACCCAAGCTTCTCTTTTAGCAGAGCACCACTTTTAGTATGCGGGCTCAAGTAATCGATAGCCTGATACAACAGCAGCTGATCCTCTTCAGTAAAATGAAGCAGGCTTTTCAATTGTTTTAGAGGCTTTTCCTCTTCCAGATAATACCGGAATCGGCTATCAAAACGAGGAACGAATCCCGAACTTTCCATTACACGTAGATCTGACTTAATGGTATCAGGAGATACTCCATACCTCTGTGCAAATTGCTACATATATATTTATTTATTATATGTAATAATTCGTAATTTATATCGATTCCACATAGCTCTTATCTGTGCGGGCTGATCCAGATATACTTCCGTCGCGAAGCCGACATGAAGATTGCCTCCAAGACGATACCAGTCAGCACCAAGATCAAAGAGTGTACGGCGGTAGAAGTATGGGTGCTCGGCAGTCACGTAGAGTCCGCGTGTATCTTTGTCAACACCATAGCGCAAATATTGGAGCATCAACGTGGTCATACCTACACCTCGAAGTCCCTTGATGCCGATGAGACGTTCTGGCTCTTGAAGTCGAGGATAGAGACAGTGATGCCATTGATCATTGACTCTACTAAGTAAATTATTTTGGAAAGAGAGCAATTTATCCATGATATTGCTTTGGCTTCAGAGCAAATATGATGCTATTTTGATTTGAGTCCAAAGCAATATTCATGACTATATCTTTTTTCACTATGTGTTTTGGCTGTTTTTAAGAACTTATTCTGGACTCGCAAAAAATATGGAGATGCTGAGGTTGACTTTGTTATCCAGAGAAAAATCATCTGTTGAGCCTGATTTACGAGCCTAGCCACCAAAAAAGCCCCAATCTGCATCTTCTAACAAGGATTAGTCCATATCTTGTAGAGTGCTATGTAACCATCGAATGTTCGTTGTAAAATCAGGCTACATTGTCTAACTTACATGAGCTCCTCCGGCGGAAACATGGACATAAAAATTAAAAAAATACGTAATGAAACGATTCCTGGTCTTCTTAATTATAAGTGCCGTTTCCCTCACGGTGTATGCCTCTACAGATCCCATCCCATTTAAGAATTCGGTAAAAGAAGCCATTCTCAAGGCGGAAAATCTCCGGGCTCTACATACTGATGTACTCAGCATAGTCAAAGTATACAGGGATACAAAGCATGTCGACCAGGAGACCCTCTCTAAGTACTTGAGAGAAATAGGACATGAAACAGGGGTATTCATAGAAATCATGACTCGTGACAGGTTGAATTTTTCCCAAAGAAAGACAATTGCAAGTAAGACAGGTCATCTCGAGGTCTTGCAACGACTATTCAAGATGCCTGAGATTTATGTAAAGCTCGATCCTGTGCTGAAAGAAGCCAAAGGCAGATGGCCTCTCCTCGTCATAAATGGCCACCTGGTCTCTGGATCGGTGATGAACATTGACGCAGATCGAGTCATGAAGGCAGAATATGTTTCTCCTAAAACCGCGAAGAAAGATTATGGAGACATCGCCTATGGGGGTGTCATTGCCATTGAGCTCAGCAATTTTACAATCGATGAGCTCCAGAAATATGGGAGCATTCTACAAGCCCGGAAAAAAATTAAATTCCCCAGAAATAAGAGACTCGATGCTGTTGCAAATTATTCCGATTGTACAGATCTTGATAAAGATGAATCATCACTGTGTACCAAAGAGCGATTTGACGAGTATATTGCCGAGACGATGCAATATCCCAAAGCTGCTCGGGAGCAAGGGATCGAGGGAGTGGTCAATGTCCGTTTTGAAGTGACTGAAAAAGGATTGGTCAACAATCCCATCGTACTCAATGACATAGGTGGAGGATGCTCGGAGGAAGCCCTTTACCTGATTCAAAACATGAATTACCTGGTTCGCAGATGGAATCCTGCTAAACGCAATAAAAAGGCAGTGGCATCTACCGTTACCATGCCGATCCTTTTTAGCCTGGATGGGACTGTAATCCGAAAACCATTTTCTGCCGCACAGGATATCACTCTTCAGGGTGAAACGAAGAGATCTTTACCTGAGGTCACGCACGATCAAGTGCTGGGTAATGAGTTGCTCAGGTATCTTCACGAATTTGAAATTATGCCAAGACCAGTATTCGTAATAGATAATGAGATTGTTGAAAAAGACAGTGTCCAATTGTCCCTGGATAAAATGTACCACCTCACTCTACTCGACGAGGATGAAGCGGCATTGAAATACAAGACCGTAAATCAAAGAGCACTGGTGATTTCCATGGCCGCGGCCCGAGAAAATGAACAACCGGGCTTATCAAAATCCAATTGGATTGCATATCCGCCATCAAACAGCGATTCAGAATCGGATTTCATCAACGATTTGGTAATCTTTCCCAATCCAGCCAAGCTTCGCATTAATTTATCTTTTACTGCAGATCCCCAACCATTGCGCATTCAGATCCACGATGCGAGTGGGAAGATGCTATATCAAGAATTTCTTCCAGAATTTTCAGGTACTTATGACAATGTGATTGAGAAAAAAGAGTTTGTTGGGACCCATGCTGTGATTAGCTTTATCCAAAACGGAAAGGTACAAACCAAGCAGCTTTTATTTGCCGAATAATACCTGCCGAAAATCAGTTGGAAAATTAAATTGACCAGAAGAGATTAAAGGATTTCCCAGTCTTCCACCTCTCCTTTGATAATCTGAAAAAGTGGATGTGGTTTAACAACTTTCACCGCTTTAAATTCAGTGTATTTACTCTGATCTCGAACCTTCAATTTTGATAAAAGGTGTGTGCGTTCGTAGTCGATTTGTCCTATTGTTACTTCAATGACAGATTTCCTAAAATTCCAATCAATTTTATCCCTGTTAAAATTATAATTGAGTTTGAGAGATTCGTCAAATATCTGACTGAGATAGTAATCGACGGCATTCAAGGGGGCACTGCATTTTTTAAACCGGATCAACTGAGGATGGTTTTTATATCCTTTTGTTTTTCCCTCAAGTACATTCTTGGCAAGCAAAGTCTCCCGCCATAGGGCGACCAATCCTTTCGAATCCAGATATCCGGGGTGGAGGGACCATAATCGCATTAAAAGAAGCTTTTAATGGTCAATGTACTTTTAATAAATTGAAACACAAGAAAAGATCTGAGGCTTTTTTTCGGAATTTGTTTACACCTCATCGAAATTGGGGAAAATCGCGATAATTCCTGCCATCAATGTTCCTGTTTTAGAGAGATTAAATTGGAATATTGATTTCACCTATTGTGCTGATTTGAACTGGATTTTTGTGATAACTATCAGAGCCTTAAAGTAACTGAACATTATACCGGCTAAAAATCCGATCGTCGATATCATTATAAGGCTGTCTGATCTGCTACTGCCTGTCCAATAAGCATCCTGTCGAACGGATCTCGGTGATGCAGATCCATCTTATCAAGTTCTTGGGCCTGTGTAGCAGTAAACGGCATGTGCTCAATATCCTCCATCTCAATTACCTTCAAGTAATCATTTGGTAACTTGAGTTTGCCCATTTTTGTTTTTATACTGATCTCCGCTATCGATATTGAGGAGAAAATACCTGCTTGGATTTATCCTCCAAGAGCCTCAGGTGGTGGATTTTGATTTTCGCCGGGTCATACAACAACCCAGTATATGGGTATCAATCAGAATTCTCATCAGGAAATAAATTGCCTTCATAAAATCGGTCCTCAAGATCCTTGTCTTGGTCCCAACAATCATCGGCAACCCATATCTTACCTTTTAATCTGCCAAATTTTCTCTTGCCTAGCGAATTGTTAATAGCCTTAAGTTCTACAAGGGGATCATTATTTCTTGCAATCATGATTTTCTCTCCTTTCAACACACGATTGATCAATGCTGATAGATGTGTCTTAGCTTTTTGTATATTGACTATTTCCATATTCGAATATTTGCCCTAGCTAAGTTAGCTAACTTCCTTAACCATATAAAACTGAGAATGGTTCAACGGTCCCCTATCTCGTTGTTTCTGAGGTGGTCGGTTGTTCTAAAACAACATAACTACAAGTCCTTAGCCTTTTCCAACCACCCAAAATCGGTGGTTCCTACCAAAATATTCGGAGAAAATACACTCGATCAAAATAGGCCGATGCCCTCGTACACAACCTATTCCAATTTAGCAATCTCAAACTTCCTCATTTTTGAAAATGCCTTGATGGTTTTTTCCCGTTTTTCCGGATCACTCATCAGCTTACCCAATATGGACGGCACCACCTGCCACCATACACCAAATCGATCACGACACCAGCCACACATACTTTCTTCTCCACCCTCTGTAAAAGCATTCCAATAGTGATCTATCTCTTCCTGCGTATCACACTGCACTACGATAGATAGGGCTTCATTAAATGTAAATTCACCAGGACCGTCCATTGCAATAAAAGGGCTCCCTCCTAAAGAAAATTCGGCAAACATTACCTTGCCGCTTTGTGTATCGCTTTCCGGATAACGATTTATAGTTTTTATATGTGCATTATCAAAAATCGAAGTATACAAATCCATGGCGGCTTCAGCTTCGCCATAGTGATCCCCGGAAAATAAAAAAGCAGGCGCTAAGGTGGATGCTTTCTCATCGCTGTTGTCCAACATGATCTGCCATGTCATTCCGTATTTATCCACGAGCCAACCATACCTGTTGCTCCACGGGTATTTATCCATCGGCATTAAAGCCCGACCACCATCAATCAGGCGTTGCCAAATAAGATCGATTTCTTTGACGGATTTTTCTTGAATAAAAAAAGAGATCGAGGGATTTATCTTGAATTTTGACCCTCCGTTGAGCCCCATGATGGTCTGTCCCAGGATCTCAAACATTACCACAATCGGCCCTTCGCTGATTATTTCAGCATCACTAAAAACAATTGAATAAAATCCAGCTGCATCCCCGGCGTGATTGTCAAACCAAAGACAAGGATATGGAGCAGCCACCCTAGCTTGTCTCAATCTGATCCTCCAAATATTCAGCCCGGCTCTTGCCGCTTTCAGCAAAGTCCTTGAGCATTTCTTTTTGCCCCATGTAGTCTTTATTCTCCACTCCTGCCCTACTTTGCAATAACCTCCATGCCTTGCGCCTTTCGACACAGAAAATAACCAACTGGCGCGATAGCAGTTGATAAATGGGCTCACCGGCGTCATCATAGTCAACCATATAAACTCCAAAATCGGGAATAAACGCCCTATGATTTTGATCGAGATACCTGCGATGGACAATGTCATCCATTGTAATAAATGGCAGGATATCCTCCAGGCGTGTTAAATCTTTTATTCCCTCTTCTTTTATTTTCTTAAAATGTCTGCGGAACCTCGGTTCGGTCACCGCCCAATGAGCCACGGTAAAAGTGTACCGCTTTTTTGTCGCAGGATGGCGACGCTCAAACCAGTCTTGATTGTAGTTAGGATTTCCTTTTACATATAAAGCCTCTTGATAAGTTTCTCCCAGCTGTGGATTAAAAACGAATTCCGGCAGTCCCCGGCTGTCCCTGACCAACTGGGCTTGTACTTGAGAAAGATGATCAGCGACACCGTGCTCCGGCTGACAGGTTGTATACACCTGATAGTAAGCTGTACCACGGTAACAAATACCATCTACCAGTGCCTTGTAAAATGTACCTGCATTAGCCATGCTCACCTGAGCTACATAGGGAGATCCATGGCCGTTGATGAAGCATTCAGATACGGACTTCATCTCCGTAATTTTTCCCTGAGAAGCTACACCAAACTGGTTGAAATCTCCACCTCCGGGCAATGGGGAAGAGTCGGAGTTTTGACCGCCCGTATTGGAATACACTTGCGTATCGAGCATCATCATTTTTACATTAGGCCTGTTCTGCAGGATAACCTTGGATACATTTTGGAATCCAATATCTCCCATTCCTCCATCGCCTCCCACAACCCACACTTTAGGCAATTCCAGTACTTCATCATCGGTCATGTAACTATCAGAAAAATGAGTATACCTGAAGTGTGTGTCTTCATCAAAAGCCTCTGCGGTCATTTCCAAAATGCCATCAGCCAATCGCTCTGGGATTACGGATAGTGTCGCATGATCCGCAATAAAACTCTCTCCCATCAGCCATCCGATCGTTGCTCCGTCTTGAAAAAGAGAATTCATCCATGGGTACGGGTGGGGATTGTTGGGAGGAGTAGAGCCATAAACCGTATTACAGCCGGTATGAGCAGCCATTGCCATTGCCGACATCCCGTTGGGTGCAAATCCTTCAAAGAATTGTACTGTGTCATGCTGGTCTGCATCATGACGTAGAGCACGGGCTAGTGCCTGTAATAAATCGGAATCTGAGCCCTTAAAACCATTTTCGATGATTTTCTCGGTAGCTCCGGTATCCTCTCCCGCAAAACCCATCACTTTGTGTAGTACTAGGCGTCGAAATATATTATAGGCCTGCTCATTGTTCTTTTTCAATTGTTTTAATTGATCGGCACCATTGACATCAATTTGTGCAGCTTTATCACGTAACCGTTTTGCTTTGTTGTGAAATATCGGCCTCATCAGGGCCTCAGTGACAGTTGCGAGCGCTCTTAGTGCAGATTTTTCACCACAACCGGCACAAGCTCCGTCACCTGAAACCATTGCATTGTACTTCGATTGTTGCATTAGGTGGAACTTCAAGGCCGCTGCCTTTGACTCGGCTGGACTTTGCGGGTCATAGATACCCAGGTACTTATCGGGAGTATCCCGCAATAGTTTCATAAATGTAGTAGCGGTCTGTACTTTGGCATGCAGCTCCTCAGTTTCCGGCACCATTTTTAGGGCCTCATGAGATCCACAAGCTTCTACGCAAGCTGCACATCCCTTACACAAGTCCTGCACAAAAATGGAAAATATGCCTCCTGCTCCTTCCTGCTTTTTTTCGCGATTTTTAAAAATTCCATTTGTGTCTAAATAGGCCAACGGCAACTGATCTAGAATATTCTTTAATTCCCTTATCGAATCCTCACCGATGGCATCATCATTCAATTGATCGAGTTGTTGTGCAATCAAGATGGGAAAGCGCGCCGATTTTTTGGCATCGGGGTCCAGTGATTTTTCATTTGCCCATGTGACCATCTCGGCCCGGGCTCCGGATTCTATGCTCTCAACCTTGGAAAGCAAAAGTTTTCTTGCATTTTTATCACTGACGTAATGTCGAATAGCGGTCGATAATATCGTAGAAACATCCTGTGCTGTATTTGGCAATGCCGTATCCGGACACACCGTAATGCAATCCATACATTGCGTACAATTTTCGTCAATGAAGATCGGGATCTCCCGCCGACTCACATATTTGCTAGCTGTAGCTCCCGTCCCCGCAGCCATTAGGCCGACTGAGGACAATACACTCGATGGCTGGTCATAACCCAGACCGGCTCTAAATTCCGCGTCAAATGTCTTCATTTGATAGAGTGGGGCTTTTTCTTCTATCACTGTGCCATTGCTTTTTCCATTTTCAGGTGTCCCTGGCAGGGTGACCTCACATGGGGCGATTACCTGACCGATAAAATGAGATAAATCTTCATCGTCTACTTTCCCATGCTGTACCTCACGCACCCGGCTAAACCCTTCGTGCATTACCTTCATATTCGACGCCACAACGTCATCACCAAACCGGCCGAATTTCTTTCGATATTGTTGTTCTACAGTCTCAAGAAACTCTTCTTCAGGAATGTTATAATCCTGCAAGAAAGGAGATACCTGGAAAAATGCTCCCAGGAAAGAGTTACCCTGCATC
This sequence comes from Saprospiraceae bacterium, assembly GCA_965222645.1. GTDB lineage: Bacteria > Bacteroidota > Bacteroidia > Chitinophagales > Saprospiraceae > JABDMH01. The sequence goes on from OZ244968.1 coordinate 1,813,378, forward strand.
CTGGTTTGAAGATCTTCTCTTTCGGTTGCCGCTTTTGCAATATCAAAACCATCGAGAATAAATATTCTTATTTTTTTGTCAATAATTTCCTGCCGGTATTTCTTTGGAATACGCAACCATGCCCTCGCGGGATCTTTTTCATTAGATTCCCATACGAATGCGCCACCCTCCCGTAAACCATTAAGAGGATTTGTATGTAAAAATATTTTGGGGTCACAGCACAAGACCACGTTTACATGACGCAGATCACAATTTACACGAACCCTGTCTGGAGCCGCAACAAGAAAATAATTCGTGGGCGCACCTTTTTTCTCAGACCCGTACTTAGGATTTGCACTAATGTTTACTACTTCTCGTCTCTCCCCATTTTCATCTACAAGGTCATCCCGTTCTGCTACATAATTTGATAATTCGCCTAAAATACTGCCCAGATTTTTTCCTGTAGTGATCATTCCCCAACCACCGATCGAATGAAATCGCACGGCTATTGAGTGGTTAGGAAGGCAAGAAGGTGTCTCTTTAGATTGAGCTGTATATGGATGATCAATTCCACAGTAAAAAAACCGGACGCCATCAGAAGCCTTTTTTCCATCCTGCCGAGCAATTCTATTCAGGGCAAAATCATACGCTCCGATTATGTCTTCGGGGCGAAAGTCACGGGATCCCAGTCCGTACACGCCGGAAAAGATATCCGGCATTTCCTCAGCAGGATTAATTTTTCCGACCGATGCATGCGCATTTGCATAATAATTGGTTACAGCCTTGCTCAGGGCCGATTTAATGTCGCGTGTAAAGGGATTATCCGCTGCCAGTGGTTCGTCAGTCCGCTCTAAAATAATGACTTGTTTTTTCCCTCTTATAGCTTCGATAACAGCAGCTTCTGGAAATGGGCGAAGCACATTAATATGTATGACCCCCAGATTTTCTCCCCTCGTTTCCTTTATGTAATCCGAAACCGCTTCCATATTTTCAGCTGCACTTCCAAGAGCGACGAACACCGTGTCTGCATCCCTACAATTATACTCTGAAACCAGTCCATAATATCTACCCGTCAGCTCGCCATACTCTTTGTAAGCTTGCTCCAGGAAGGGAAGAACATCATCCAGGAAGTTATTCCTCCGGGCAGCAACTCCATTCATGTAGTGTTCCTGATTTTGGACAGGTCCGAGCAGGATGGGATTCTTTAGATCAATTCCCTTGGGGACCCTCCTGCGTTGAGGGCCAAATAACACACGTTGTGCTTCTGTCGGACAATCTATAAGATCATCCGGAGCACCCAGAAACTCTCGGATCAATGCTGCTTCAGGCATTCTAAATGTGCGTTCGAGGTGGGTAGTCAGGAAGCCATCCTGAATATTCATACCTGGATTCAGTGTGAGCTCATTTACCCGCCGGATGATTATGGACTGATCTACTGCCTGCTGGGCAGTCTTAGCAAAGAGCATTGTCCATCCTGTATCCATTGCAGCATAGGTATCGTCATGACCGCAGTGCACGTTTAAGGCGTGCTTGGTCAGCGCCCGGGAGCCTACCTCCAGGGTCATTGTGCTCAGTTTACCAGGAGCGTGGTAATACTGCTCCAATCCATAGACGATACCTTGTCCACTTGTAAAATTTACAGTGCGTTTTCCAGTGACAGACATCGCAATGGCTCCACCCTGAGCGGCGTGCTCACCCTCAGTCTCGATGGCCGTCAATGATTTTCCAAAGGCATTAAGCTGACCTTTGGCGTAAAAATTTTGAAAATATTCACCCATTTGGGTGGATGGAGTAATGGGATAAAAAACTCCGGCCTCGACCATCATGGCTTCGGTTGTGGCTACCAACGTGTTGCCATCAGCGGTGACCCGCTTTCCGGGATACTTGACTTTTTTCTTCTTATTTATGATTGTTTCCGTGCGTGCCATTTTGATTTTTTTGCAATGTTTTCAGTCTAAGAATGGGTGTAGAATGAAGTCTGAATCTAAAAAGACAAAGTACGGAAAATCGGGGAATTTTGCCTGGAGGGTAATTGTTGCTAATCCAGAATCATGTATCTTTAAGTATGGGTTTAGTGTACGCTGACATTGAAGTAATCAACGGTGCCGATCTGATATTGGCCAGCAAGGGATACATCAAGGAAGACGAAGTACGTAAGATGAGTGTGGAAATGCTAGTCGATAGTGGTGCGTACATGATGGCAATCAATGAAACGATAAAGACGCAACTGGGCCTGGATGTAAAGGAACAACGTACTGCTCAATTGGCTAACGGAGAGCTACTCGAACTAGATGTGGTGGGCCCTATCGAGATACGTTTTAAAAATCGTCGCAGTATGGTGGACGCCATGGTCTTACCGGGTGATGCAGAACCATTGTTGGGAGCGATCCCTATGGAAGACATGGATGTAGTCATTTTACCTCATTCTCGTGAGCTCGAGGTAAATCCGGCCCATCCAAATATGGTGCAAATGAGTATGAAGTGATGTTACCATTCGCCTCACTGGGGGATTTCCCTAGCCAGGTTCATTACTTATCGTTCTGATGATGCCGGACATCCAAACCTGGACAGAATGGGTTAAAATTGAAATAAGAGCAAACTATCATTATTCCTTGCTACGGCAACCTTATGACCATCTGCTGAAGACACAAGGGCAATATCTCGCACTTCACCTCGGATAAATACACCGGACTCGCTGGCAACAACGGAAGAGTACTCTCGACCATCCTCGCCCCTTAATAAAAGACCCTTACTCGCATCCATCCTCCCCACTTGAGGTTTTAATGCATAGAAATTTCCTCCCAATAAGATGTCTTTCTTCCCATCACTGTCAAAGTCATGGACTGCGATCCCAAATACAGGTGACACCTGGGCTTCCACAGGCAACGACTTCAATGAAAAGACGCCGTCGTCATTCCAAAGAATACTGGAGTGCAGATTGCTCGCCGAATACTGAATCGAATTTTGTCTGATTTCTGCTTCAAAAAGGGATTCGTATGTCTGGTGAGCATAATCCTCATATCGCAAAGCCTTCTTGCGCAAATTTGGTAATTGTTGAGTGAGTTCCATTTTTGTTGCAAAGGGATATGGACGATTATCCAGTGGAGCATACCAGTTTATCACAAATTCAGATTTATTATTTTGGTCAAAGTCATTAACATACATGCTGAGTGGCCGGGTCGGGGAGGCAGAAAATTTACTGTTAGTACCCCAATTTCCCAAAACGAAGTCCATGTCTCCATCGCCATCTAAATCGGAGGGCTCTACGCGGGTCCACCATCCGCTGCTGTTCCCTATTTTATTTGTCGTGATAAGCTGCCCTCCCTCATTGGTAAAAACATGTACTTCCATCCAATCACCTACCACAATTAAGTCGGGATCATTGTCTCCATCTATATCAGACCAGGATGCATCCGTGACCATACCGAGCCCAGCCACCGACTCCGGAGTTGTATTTCGCCAGCTGGCATTATCATTTAAGAAGAGGTAACTCCGGGGGGGAAGGCCATAATTGCCGGGAACAGCACGAGAGCCCAAAAACATGTCATCATCACCGTCTCCGTCCATGTCTGTGACTTCGATACAAGAAAAATTTCCAACTACCTGTGGAATAGACGCATTATTTACAGTCAAATTTCCTTTACCGTCATTGATAAAATATCTAAGAATAAAATATTTTGTACCCATTTGATACTCATTGCCACCACAACCCAGCATGAGATCAAGATCTCCATCACTGTCAAAATCTAAGAATGCACCACAAGTACTTTCGAACTCTCTACTGTATTCGAATGAGGCATTTTGTTTAGAAACAAATGTACCATCGCCATTCTGTACAAACAGCTTGTCAGGATCATTTTTCGCCCCCAGCAAGACAAAATCCTCTAAACCATCGCCATTCACATCTCCCTTCACGATTCGTGGACCCTCTGCAGACAACATGCGGTGCAATAAGATTTCATGATCGAAATCATTATATCTATTCTCTACATGTACGGCTGTTTGAGGAAGAACCTGATCAGTAACGTCGCTGAATACCGGTTCACCAGTAGGGGTGACGATTGATTCTGGTTTATCACGGGCTTCGGCATACCTCAAAGTCAGTGTTTGACTGGAGGGAATATTAGTCAGGATTTGACTCTTCCGATCTGGCCAAATCACTTCCACTCTTTCCACACTTTGCTGCATTCCCAGCCCCACAACCAAATATGGCTCTACGCTGCTTTGAAATCCCCGGGTATTAATATTCTGATACACCTGGATCTGATCAGCATTATGGATCCTAATCAACGCACCAATTCCAAAAGCATTGGATTTATTACCATCAAATTTTATCCTCAAATAATGATTTCCGGTTTTTTCTGCCATATTCTCGTAAATGCTTGCCGGACTATTAGCGTTATTTATCACCAAATCAAGATCACCGTCATTGTCTAAGTCGGCATAAGCTGATCCATTGCTAAAAGAAGGTTGTGCCAATCCCAACTTCTCTGTGGAGTTTTCGAAAGATAAATTTCCTCGATTACTAAATGCAAAATTGGCGATGGGATTTGCTGGCATTTGATCTGTCAATTCCGGATAATCAATTTCCTCATCGCGCGCGATTTTGAGATAAACATTGTTATTAGAAAGAAAATCGCGAAAATCCATGTACATGAGATCTCTCTGAATACCATTGCTAATAAAAAGATCTTTTAGTCCATCGTTTTCAAAATCAAAAAACAACGCACCCCAACTCCAGTCTGTAGCAGCTACCCCGGATAGCATGGCAATTTCTTGAAAATTGGCATCCCCATCATTTAGGTGTAAACAATTTTGTCCAATTTGATAGTGGTAATTTGCGCGGTACTTGATATCCTCCAAATGGTATGGATCGAATGCAGACATTGCCTTGAGTCTGTAGTTGTCACCGGCAAGCATATCAGTCGAAATAATATCCTGATGGCCATCATTATTAATATCGGCGATGTCACCCCCCATACTTGAGATGGAACAAAAATTTATCCGATCGATCAATTCCTCTGAAAATGTTCCATTCCCATTATTTAAATAGAGATAATCCCTTTCCCAAAAATCATTACTTACATAAATGTCAGGGAAGTGGTCATTATTTAGATCGCCAATCGATGCACCAAGTCCAAAACCGATCTCACTGCTATAGATGCCTGCCTGTAGTGTTACATCAGTAAATACATTGCCGTCGTTCCTAAACAATTTATCACCGCCCAGTTCGTCAGGTTTATCTCTCATGCTCCGGTACAATTCGATCTTACTTGGATCCTTAAAACTATTGTTTAACAGGTAGCAATCGAGATCGCCATCGAGATCATAATCAAAAAAAACACCCTGAGTCGAATACCCTTTGTTATTTAATCCATATTCAGATGCCCTTTCTGAAAATGTCATGTCTCCATTATTTACAAACAACTCATTTTCCTTGTTGCCGCCCTCGAGGTCACCGGAGTTACTCACGTAAATATCCAAGAAACCATCACCGTTTATATCTGCCATCGAGACACCCGTGCTCCATCCTCTCTTCCCTTCTACACCGGCAGATGAGGTAATGTCTTCAAACCGAAGACCTCCTTTGTTCAGGAATAATTTATTTCCGGTGAGGTTTGCAGTAAAATACAAATCTGATAATCCGTCATCGTTTATATCACCCACAGCTACTCCACCGCCATTATAAAAATTTCGGTACGTCAGCACATTAAAATCGTCCTGATCTGTCACATCATTCGAAAAATGTACGCCTGTACTACTGGGATCGAGCAAAGTAAATGAAGTGTCCTTTGCCCTGATCCGATTATCGTCTATGTCTTCAGTCTTGCAGCAAAATATGACGACCGGGAAAAAAAATAGTGGAAGATGAATAATACGCACTCAGCTAAGATTTAATACGATTAAAATTACAATTAGTAAACTCCCATTTTGCAATAAAAAAAGCGGCACCAATATCAGTGCCGCTCCTATTATCATTAAAAAAACAATATTATCAATTCACGTCCCACCACATCCTCGTTTTGACATCATCAGGTAAAGTTCCACCTGTACCAAGATTAGGGTTTGTGGCTGCTTCGACGGTGTTGTACTCAATTCGTCTAAATATTGTACCGCCCGAAGAATTTCCAGGATAATCTACCGGTACCAGTTCCGGATATCCAGTGCGTCTCCAATTGCTGTATGCTTCGTACCACTGCATGAAGTTTGCTGCCCAGTGTTGCCACCCCAGCATACTTTCTGATCCATCAAATGGATTGGCAGCAAGGTAGGCATCTACCTCCTCATCTCCCACTGCAAATTCTTCGTTGAACATCGTCCATTGCTGCATGGCACTCTTCACACCTCGATTATAATGCTCTGTAGCATCACCGCTGTGCCATCCCTTGATAGCTGCTTCAGCGAGTAGAAATTCTACTTCAGCATGAGTCATCAGGATAAAAGGTGCATCACGCTCCAGCAACATCGGATTTAATCTAGAAAATTGAGTCTCCCTGTCCACAGGTTCTTCTTGACCTAGCCACTCTCGCAATGTTTCTGAGTCAAAACCATTTGGCATACCCACTTGATCGGCAGGATCGGTCAGATAAGGTCCGCCCCAAACTCCACGTACACTCCAAATCCTCAATCGGGGATCGCTGTTTGCCTGGAGCCAATCGACCAGGGTCTTGCTCATCATATTATTTGCACCCCAATCATCGGGAATCAAAGCTCTGGATATCCCATTCTGATTAAACCACTCACTGGGACCTGAAGCCATCGGCACCCTGCAGAGGTCATCATTGCTATCCATAACACCTCCTGCAATTGCTTTTTGCACAAATGTTTGTGCAGTACCCGGATCGACGTTGGATATCCGCATTGCCAATCGGAGCATCAGCGAGTTTGCCAATTTTTTCCACTTCGTAAAATCTCCGTTGTAATAAATATCTGCTGCCCCAACCTCATCAGGACCAGTACCAATGGCACCTGCTGCCGCCTCCAATTTGGCGAGCATGTCCTTGTAAATAAACTCCTGCTCGTCAAACTTGGGGAAGAATATCTGATCTACTCCTCTATTCGCCTCGGAGTAAGGCACATTGCCGTAAAGATCAGTCATAATGTGCATGGGCAAGATGTATGTCACCTGCGCCATGTGGTGCAAATTTGTCATTTCCGGATTAAGTCCTTCCGGCCCTGTCTGTCTAATCACCTCAGCTAGCGGTTTCAATGCAGTCTCATAGACCCGGTCCATATATGCATTGAAACTGTCCAGATGTCGAAAGTACTTATCACCTGCTCCACGCTCACCACCGATCTGCATCGTTGCCATTTGCTGGATAAGTCCAGCTCCCAGATTGAGATGCACGCGTCCGTTTACATATCTGTTTTCGGCTGTCCAAACTTGTCCGGTGGTAAAAATAAACCTCCAGTCGAGTTCGTTTGCCGCAGTCGGATTGATATTGAGTTCCACCAGCTCGTCGGTATCACAACTACTCAATGGAATGAGAAATAACAACCCAAGGATGAAAAATTTATTTAGATATTTCATAATCATTGTCATTTAATAAAATTTTTAGAAACCGACCTTCAAATTCAATCCATAGGATCTCGTCTGTGGCAGTCCAAAATAATCTAAGCCCTGTGCATTAGAATTGTGGTATGTAGATTCCGGATCTACATTTTCAATACTATCAAATAGCAAGAAAAGATTTCTGGCTACAAATGACAATCTAGCTGTGTGCACAGGAGTATTTCCCAACAAGCTTTGTGGGAAGTTATATCCGGCACTTATCTGACGAAGTTTAGCAAATGCGGCATCTCTAATAAATCGATCAGAAAGCTGTGAATAAGCTCCATAAAAACCTGCGATTTCCTCAGGTTCCAGGGTTTTGCTAAATGCATTTCCCTCGGGATCCACCCCTGTAACTGTAACAGACTCCCGGCCATTAGCCTCGATGCCGAGATCACTCCATGCCTGAGCTGTATTAGCGTGCAATCCGGCACTGTAAAGTCTCACATTGGTCCCTGAGTAGATCTCACCTCCTGCTTTGAGATCAATCAAGAAATCAAAGTAGAAATTACCAATGTTAAAACTATTGTTGAGACCTGCAGTAAATCGATGTACACCATTCCCTAGCAGTGAGGTGGTTGATGTCCTCACCGGCTGACCATTGTCCGGATTAAAGACCGGTTGACCATTTATCATTTGCTGAGTAAATCCTGTGATGCTACCAAACCGCTCACCTACTACATGATCAATAAAGGCCCATCGCGTACGCGGCTGCCCAAGGTTTCCGTCCACACGAATTTGATCAAGTCCTTCAGACAGTCTCACAACTTCACTATTATTAAAAGCCATGTTTAAGCTGACATCCCAACCAAAACGCTGGTTCTGAATCGGATTTCCCGTCAACAGCAATTCAACCCCATTGTTCTTGATCTCTCCAATATTGATCGTTGTGGAACTAAAACCAGAACTTTCAGCTATTGATGCATTAAGGATATCATCCGTGGTCGTTTGATCATACCAGGTAAAATCAACACCGAATCGATTATTAAAGAACCGCAAGTCCAACCCTACCTCGAGCTCGGTCGATGTCAGTGGTTTTAAGAAAGCATTGGGAATAGAACTCTGCTGAATATTTGCTTGTGGCAGACCCAGATGCCCATTTCCCAGTCCATATGTCAAAGCGAGTCTATATGGATCGGTATCTCCACCCACCTGTGCCCAGGAGGCACGAAGCTTTCCAAATGTCAGCCAGCTGTTGGCGGCCATATCGAGCAACTCGGTAAAAATCAAGCTACCACCGATCGATGGGTAGAGGATATCATTGGTCTCCGGATTTAGCGTAGAGAAATAGTCTTGCCTGGCCGTTGCCGTCAAGTAGAGAAAATCTCCATATCCCAATGTGGCAGATCCGAAAAGTGAGTTTATACCCTCTCCACTAAATCCGTAACCTACATTACGGTTTTGTAGATTCGAAATCGTATTAAAGAAAGGAATATTAAAACTACCTCCTGTCAGTGCCAGGGTCTCACTGGACCTCCTCATACGATTACCTCCTACAAATGCATCTACGGTAAAGTCTCCATAGCGATCACTGAATCCAAGCATACCTTCCAGGTTTACTTCGCGGATTCTCCGCTCTCTTTCCTGCATACTTCCCTGGCGCTGATAACCTGTGCCGTAAGGCGTGAGATCAGTTTCCCTCCTGGTGTACCAGTCCATACTATGTCTACCCTGGATGTATAGAAAATCTGTAATATTGAATTTCGCGACGTTCGATGTAATTACACGATCTCTCGTATCGTCATTGCTGAACTGATATGCAGCCCACCACGGATTCTGGTTCCACAGATTAGTTGATATTTGTAACTCTTCACCCGGAGCTTTCCCATCGGGAGGGATAAAGTCAGGATGCACAGATCCCAATTTATCCGGATCTCCCCTCAAGTCATTAATATCATAATTGACGGGCAACCGGATCAATCCCTGAAATCCGTTTCCGGGTGAATCCGCAATCCTTGGTCTATTTTCGGCCAATTCATGCGAATAGAGCACTTTTGTTGTTATTTGAATACGGTCTGCAAAGTTTCCATTGTAAGAAAGACTTACGTTCTGCCGGTCGAAACCTGCATTTGGAATGATACTCTTGCTTCTCAGATCAGAGAGATTCAAACGCACCTGATGACCTTCTCCACCACCTGTAAAGCCGACAGTATTTGTCCAAGTGGTTCCTGTATTGTAATATTTATCCAGGTTGTCATATACCTGAAAAGTATAGGGTCTGCTTACACCATCAAATTGAGGCACGCTGCTGCCATCGAGTCGAGATCCCCAAATACTGCTTCCGAAGTTCCACGCTTCCTCAGCACTTACCGGAGCCTGACCATCCCGGCCTTGTCCGTACTGTTCTTGAAATTCGAAGTGGTTTATAAATTCCTCGGCAACAAAGTTGGAATTGAATTCAATTCCAATTCCCTTTCGGGATTTTCCGCTTTTAGTCGTAATAAGGATCACCCCATTTGAGGCTCTGGAGCCATACAACGCAGCAGCATTCGCACCCTTCAAAACACTTATTGTTTCGATATCATCGGGATTGATTGATGAGGTTCCGTCACCTTCATCAGATCCGCCCCAGAGGCCGGCCTGACCAAAACCCGAATTATCAAGGGGTACTCCATCCACAACATAGAGTGGCTGGTTGTTACCACCCAGGGAGGTATTACCTCTGATGATTACCCGGCTTGATCCCGCGGGACCGGAAGCAATACTGCTCACGTTCACCCCCGCAATTTTTCCGGAAAGTGCATTGGCAATGTTGATCTCCCGGGCTTCCTGAAAGCCTTCACCTTCCACCTCTGTTACGGAGTAGTTTAGTGCTTTCTTGTCTCGCTCCACACCCAGGGCTGTCACCACGACCTCGTCGAGTGCCACACCAGGTGCGAGAGTAATATTCACCTGAGTCTCACTACCAATAGTGATCTCCTGCGACGCAAAGCCCGTGTAAGAAAACTCCAATACAGCACCGGGCTGTACCGAAATACTATAAGAACCATCAAAATCGGTGACAGTACCGTTAGTGGTCCCCTGTTCGAGAATGGTAACACCGATCATCGGCTCACCATCGTCTGAGTTTGTTACTGTACCTGTAATTTGTTGCTGGGCATACCCCACACCACAAACGAGCAGAAACAGCAGAAATAACATAAGTTGTTTCATATGACAGTAGATTTGTAAATAATGTTTATCTCCCTCATTAACAATGAGTAATTAAGTTCTTGGTATAGTCTTAGGGAGATCAGCAGTAACTTTGGCAAAGCTCGCACATTAAAACGTTTCTAAAGAACATTTTGCTTCCTTACTACAGAAAACATCTCACTTGGTCGCGGGCTTCTTTCCCTTAGCCGTCGCTAATATCGTGTTTCTAGGTTTATTTTGAAAACAATTTATGCACCGATTGAAATGTTTTGCCCTGTTAGCCTAGTTACTGCGATATTCCTATTTTGACAGCAATTCCGAGACAATGGCTAAAAAACCGAAGAAAGCTGTATTGATTTTTGATATTGGGAAGACCAATAAAAAGATGATTGCTTTTGATAAGCGATGGCAGATCCTGGAGCAAAAACAGAGAAAGATAAGCGAAAAAGCAGATGATGATGGCGATGCCTGTGATGATATTGATGCTATTGAAGAATGGATATTTAGGGCCGTCAAACAGAGTCTGGCTTCAAACAAATATCAGGTGACGGATGTCAATTTCTCCTCGTATGGAGCATCTTTCGTGCATTTGGACCGTCACATGCGGAGAATTGGGTGCCTATATGACTATAATAAGGAATTCCCTTACTCGCTTTATAAACAATTTAAGGAAGCTTATATTGGAGATGGCAAAATCTTTCAGGAGACGGGGTCTCCCGGAGTTGGATTGATCAATTCTGGATTTCAACTCTATTGGCTAAAATACCGAAAGCCCGAATTTTACCGGCAGATCCGATACTCACTGCACTTACCCCAGTACCTGAGTTTTCTATTTAGCGGCCTTTTGTATTCTGATCTCTCCAGTACGGGCTGTCATACCGGTATTTGGAATTTCGGTGAAAAGTCTTACCACAAATGGTTTGTCCGGGAAGGTCTGGATAGCAAATTGCCACCTATCGTGGGGTCACCTGTTGTGATTAGAAAACAGATTTTTAATCACAAGGTCAATATCGGCTTAGGCATACACGACAGCACTGCTTCTCTCATTCCATATCTAAAGGGCTTAAAAGGTACCTTTTTGATGCTTTCCACAGGGACCTGGTGCGTATCACTCAATCCCTTTTCTCAGCTCCCGCTATCTATCCATGATATTGCTCAGGGCTGCAATTATTATATGAGCAACGATGGAAAACCCACAAAGGCTCATCGCTTATTTCTTGGGGGAGAGTACAACTACCAGTTGAAGAGACTGGCCTCATTTTACAGGAAGGATGAAAAGGAATTACTGAAAATCAAATTCGACGACCAATTGTTTCGAAAGCTTGTTAGAAATTCGGAGAGCAATTTTGAATTTAAATATCTGGAGAATGCCAAAAAAACAGGCCCTGCCAAAAATACTGACCTTACTGCGATCGGATGCGAAGAAGCCTATCATTGCCTCAATATCGAGATTGGCAGGAGACAAATAAGCTCTCTCAAGCTTGTAGACCAGGAAAAAAAGGTGCATAAGATCGTGATCGATGGAGGCTTCACAAGGAATGAATTCTTTCTTAAGACGCTTGTCCATTTGCTTCCTGAACATCAAATTTATGTCAGCAAGGCTGCGATCGGGACAGCAATCGGTGCGGCTATAATGATGAAGCCGGACCAATGGTCAGAAAGTCATTTTAAGTCCATAATAAACCTTAAGAAAGTAAAAGCTTAATAAATAAATCTGCACATGATTTTAGTTAAAAATACAGTCGAAGCAAACAGTGTAGACCTCCCAATTTATTTTTCATGAGAGTTGCCCTTTTCGTACCATGCTATGTGGACCTGTTTTATCCCGAGGTCGGGAAAGCCACACTAAGACTCCTCACTGCCATGGGTTGCGATGTGCATTACCCCATGTCGCAAACATGCTGTGGTCAACCACTTGCCAACACAGGTATGGAAAAAGAAGCCGTGCCGATCTATGAGCATTTTGTTTCCGTCTTTAGCCCGTATTCATATATCGTTGTTCCATCAGCTAGTTGTGCTTATCATGTACAGCATCACTATGATGTCATCGATCAGACACCCGCCGTACGATCGGTACGGGAAAACACAATTGATGTCTGCGCTTTCCTGCATGATATCTTAAAGGTGAATGAATTGAATGCAACTTTCCCTCACAGGGTCGGCATACATCAAAGTTGTCATGGCCTACGTGGATCGCGCATGGCTAAAAGCAGTGAGCTTGTGAGTCCCGATTTCTCGAAGTGGAGAAATCTATTAAACCTGGTGAAAGGGATTGAGCTTATGGAGCTAGACCGTCCTGATGAATGTTGTGGTTTTGGAGGTACTTTTTCTATTAATGAAGAAGCAGTATCAGTAAAAATGGGGAGAGATCGAATAAAAGATCACGAAAAAAATCAAGTAGAGTACATTACTGCTGGTGATATGAGTTGTCTGATGCACTTGGATGGACTGATAAAAAAAGAAAAAAGAAGTATTAAGGTGAAACACATCATCGAGATTCTAGCCAACCCAGATTGAAAGATTTAAAATGAGAAAAGCATATATAAAACACTCAGACAAGGCAGCGGAGTTTATTAAAGATGAAAGCCGCACGGACTGGCATAATCAAGCTGTTGCTCATTTGCGATTAAAACGAGACAACGGGGTATCAGTTGTCCCTGAATGGGAAGAATTGAGACAACTGGCGTCTGTTATCAAATCCAACACCCTCTCCTTCCTGGATGAGTATTTGATCAAATTTGAACAAGAGGCTATAGAAAACGGGGTGCAGGTCCACTGGGCTTCTGATGCCAAAGAGCACAATAAAATAGTGCTCAAAATCCTAATGAAGCACAAAGCCAGTCGACTGGTCAAGAGCAAATCGATGCTAACGGAGGAATGCCATTTAAACAACTATCTGGAGAACAATGGAATCGAAGTCGTGGATACCGACCTGGGTGAGCGCATTATTCAGTTGAGAAAAGAAGGTCCTAGTCATATCGTGGCACCTGCTATACATTTGAAAAAGGAAGAAGTGAGTGATTTATTTCATGAGAAACTAAACACAGAAAAAAACAACTCGGATCCCAATTACCTGACAGAGGCAGCCAGGATTTCCCTCCGCAAGAAATTTGCTGTTGCGGATGTGGCACTCACCGGAATCAATTTCGCTATCGCTGAGACCGGGGGAATAGTGGTGTGTACCAATGAAGGAAATGCAGACATGGGCGTACATAGTGTACCTGTCCAGATACATTGCATGGGCATCGAAAAAGTAATACCGAAACAGGCACATCTAGGGGTGTTTCTCCGGTTACTTGCCAGGAGTGCCACGGGACAGCCAATTACGATCTATAGCTCGCACTATCAAAAACCGAAGCCTGGCGGAGAGATGCACATTGTAATCCTCGATAATGGAAGGAGCAGTCATCTCGCAAAAGATGACTTTAGAGCCGCTCTTAAATGCATACGATGTGGAGCATGCATAAACACATGTCCAGTCTACCGTCGCAGCGGTGGCTACACTTATGGGCATACTGTACCCGGTCCCATCGGCTCCGTGCTTTCTCCCGGGTTTGATATAGAAAAATACAGAGAATTACCTTTTGCTTCATCACTCTGTGGAGCGTGTTCTGATGTTTGTCCTGTAAAGATTGATCTTCACGAACAATTATATAAGTGGAGGCAGGTTATTTACGATGAAAATCTTTTGGAATCTAAAAAGAGCTTTGGACTAAAAATAGCCGCCAGAATTCTATCAAAACCCAAGAATTATCGTCGGGCTGTCAGATGGTATCGTACAGTGAATAAATCTTTACCTTTTTTAATTAACAATGCTGTACTTAATCCTTGGGTAAGGAATCGAATAATGCCACAAAATCATGGAGCAACATTTAAAGAATGGTATAAAAAGAATCATCTATGAATGGCAGAAAACAAATCCTGGAGACAATCAGAGGAAGCAAACCCTCAGCTGTAGATTTGCCAGCGATCCCTCATTTTAATTCTCTAAATGACACAGATCTTTTGACCCAATTTATCCGTGCTGCAACAGCGACGGGGTCTGAAGTGATCAACGATTTCGATATTCGAACTTGGGACGCATGGTTTGAAGAAAAATATGCTCCCCGAAAAAAAACATTCCTCCACAGTCGATTGGTGCCTGTCAGTAATATAGGAGAATTTTCTGATGTAAAGCATTTTAATGATGTAGAGGTAACGGTTCTGGATGCTATACTGGGTGTATCAGAAAATGGAGCGGTGTGGCTGGATGAAAAACATTGTGGATTTCGCATTGCTCCTTTCATTACCGAACACCTGGTGGTCTTTCTGCACAAGAATCTTATTGTGCCGGACATGCACCATGCGTATGCAAATCTGGATTTAAAAACAGTCGGGTACGGTGTCTTCATTGGGGGGCCGAGTAAAACTGCGGATATTGAGCAATCCCTGGTAACAGGTGCTCAAGGGGCACGGACTCACACCATTATCTTAGTTTGAACTTTAAAAAAAGACGACCCCTGAGTGGTCGTCAAGAGTTATTGGGTAAACTTTATTGAGGGTACAATGGCTCAAAGATAAAAATCATTCAGGTAATGTGCCAGTAACCAAGGGATTATGGATTACCCATATATATAACCACCTATTAGTGAGCCCACTCCAAAAAGGTTGCCTGATTAAAAATGGCTAGCCCAAATATGAAAGCAGTGATTCCCTGCCCATTATAGTATCGACATACTTGCGGGAATACCGGCCACGATTTTTGCAATTAGTATTGAGTCGGAATCGCCAAGAACATCCAGATCTCCAAACCACAGCTGATATTCAACACCAATAGGCAACGCAATTCCCGCCGCCCGAGGTACAAATAAATCGACGGGCAACTCCACAGCCACAGAATTACTTCCCGGAATCTCGAGGTCTCGAATCTGCATTGAGATCGTGTCTGTCATAAGAGTTATGCGAGCCATTATTCGATTGCCCTGATCATCAATTAAAGTTTCATCTGAGTAGGAAAGCGGATGATCGCTTCCAAATTGATCACCCGGGGAAGATAGCTCGGGCTCGTTAAGACCCACGATAAACCTGACAGCACTGTACGACCCGGATCTCTTAAATGTACCGACGGGAAAAGAAAATGTTTGTGCAGACACCACAGTTACATCGTCTGGTCTAAGTACAGAACTTCCCGCATTGTCATTAATTGAAATGGAGTCCGTCACTCCATGAATTTGTTCGCCAATAAACTGAATATTTGAAGTAAAAAAGTGAATCGAGTTAATACGAAAAGGATTGCCGGCCTTATCCAAATAGACTTCATCAAAACTAAGATTAGCATCGGCCATCTTGTGTTTTAGACTCAATGAAAGCTGTGGATATTCACAACAACATTCATCGGCACTAGTGCAACAATCTTCATCCGCCTCCAGAGCAAAATTGGTCGCATCAGCATCCAGGCATCCCTCCTGAGGTTCATAGCAGCAGAGAAGAGTAAGGGCAAGTAGGAAGCAGGTGCTATTTTTCAGGATCCTCCCGAGGTAAGTCATTAAATATCTTCTTAACAGCATTTTTTACTTGCACAGAAAATTCTTTCTTCATTATCCAGTGATAATAGTCGTTATCTTCCTTTAATATTTCTTTTACCGATTTACCAATATATCGACCAAAATTAAACACAATGTCACCTTGATCATCGTACCTTAATTTTTGTGTCACGTCGAGCATCCTGGGATTTGTAGTAAACTGGTGCAGGGCTTCCATATTATTTTTAACGGGTTTTTCCAAAAACTCCTCATCATCCACCAGATCTTTATCTTTATATTTTTGTAGTTGCCCTTTAAGCACTGCCACAGTAGCATTTACATCAGCAAGTGCATCGTGATGATTGCTCATCTCTGTACCACAATAAAACCTGTGAGCCGCCTTCAGAGTCCGGGGTTCCATACGGTAAAAAATGCGTTGCACATCGATAGTCCTTCTCCCCTCCATGGAAAAATCCAATCCACATCTATGCAGTTCCTCCATTAGTATCGGTATATCAAAGCGATTACTATTGTATCCTGCCAGATCAGCACTCTCCATTAACTCATAAATATCATCTGCCACTTGCGAAAAAGTCGGCTTGTTTCGCAGATCTGCAGGGGTAATGCCCGTTACTTCCATGGCTTCCTTACTTATCGGCATACCAGGGTTAATCATTTGTTCATAGGTGATCGAAGGGCGACCATCGGCAAAAAATTTACGAATAGCAATTTGAATAATTCGATCCCTGATCACATGTAATCCCGTAGCTTCAACATCAAAAAAGCAGAGATCCCTTTCCAGATTAAATTCCATTTGTTAATTTCTTTTGGTCACGTATTCTGATAAACCACTCGTCATATGATGGTCCATTTTATTCCTCTCTGAGATATATATAAACAGGGCATCTAAAGAAGAATCACCTTCAACAAAAGCCAGAGCCTTTTGATAACCCATTGCCATACACGCTGTGGCAGCTGCATCCGCTGTAGCACAATCACCGGCTACCACACTTGCACTTAATAGATCATTTCTTTCAAAAAATCCGGTCAATGGATTAATCGTGTGACTTATTTTTTGGCCGTCCACTTCATAAAAATTGCGGTAGTTTCCAGATGTTGCGATCGCCCTATTTTTTAATTCGACTACAAATCCATAGTCCGCATAGTCCGCATGCTCCTCAGGAGAATTAATTCCCACGCGCCAAGGTACACCTTTTTCGTTTACACCATTGGCCAGGGACTCTCCGCCGATATCAATCAAAAAATTCTCGATGAAAAAATCGACTTTTAAAAATTCTCCCAACACATCAATGGCGTATCCCTTAGCCACAGCACTAAAATCGACTTCAGAATTCGGATTATCTTTCCATATTGAATCGTTATCCATGTCCCAATACATTTTATCGAAGCCAACCAAATTTATCAATGAATCAATTCTGTTGGAGTCAATAAATGCTACATGATCACCTTTATATCCAAATCCCCAATAATTTACAAGAGGCATGACAGTGGGATCAAAAAATCCATCTGATTTTTTATAGAAGTTGGAAGAAATAGTAATATTATCAAAAAAATATTGCACTAAATCTCGCTCTTTGACTGAGCTTAAATTTAATCCATGACTAGATTGATTAAATTTCGATACGATTGAGCTGGGATCATACGTGGATAATGCCCTATTAATTTTTTCAAGTTTCAGATCGATCACATCCTGGGAAATCGGCTTCGAGTTTTGATACGAAATTTGATAATAAGTTCCCATTGTTGTACCTCTGATATGATAATACTCAGCTGAGCTCCCACAAGCCAACGTGGAAATTATGAGGGAAAAAACTATTACTTTCATTCGGGCTGAAGGACACCCTCCTTTAGTGCTTCTTCT
Organism: Saprospiraceae bacterium; assembly: GCA_965222645.1. GTDB lineage: Bacteria > Bacteroidota > Bacteroidia > Chitinophagales > Saprospiraceae > JABDMH01. The sequence continues at coordinate 1,831,424 of OZ244968.1, forward strand.
TTAATTCCGTGCAATTGTAGTGGTTCCTGTTTTTTCCGTAACCTGATATTTAAAAACTCCACCACCAGTGAAAAGGCAATAGCGAAATACAGATATCCCTTAGGCACACTACCCACTTCGGCACCACCGATATTCAAGTGTGCCAGATGTGCACCTTCTGCAATAAGCATAAATCCTATCAAAATCAAAAATGATAAACCCAGCATTTGTATAGTGGGATGTCGGTTGACGAATCTTCCTACCGGTACCGCGAATAACATCATGATCAGGACACTCAATACCACGGCAACAATCATGATAAATAGCGCTCCGGTCATACCACTTGTCATTCCGACCGCAGTGAGAATGCTATCAAAAGAGAATACAATGTTTATCAATGTGATCTGTACGATCGCCCGGGAGAGACTGCTAGATCCCTTCTTGCCACCGTGCTCTGTCTCACCCTCCAACTTATGATGGATCTCACTCGTACTCTTATAAAGCAAAAAAATTCCACCCGCTATCAAAATGAGACTTTGTCCACTAAATCCCCCGTGTAGCCACTTCCAGTCCAAAAGGAGCCATGGTTCTTCCATAGCAATCAACCAGGTGATACCGAACAAAAGGAGAATTCTTATCAACATAGCCATTGCCAAACCTACGTTCGTAGCCTTCTTCTGGTCCTTGGCTTCAAGTTTATTTGCACTAATGGTGATAAAAATGATGTTATCCACACCAAGAACGATCTCAAGAAATGTAAGTGTAAGAAGACTCACCCACACTTCAGGAGAAGCAAAATCAGGCATTACCATGAGTGAAAGCATACTCTAAAATTTAAGTTGTGCCAAAAATAACAACATTTCTATCCCCAAATAGCGTTCTTTCCCAATCACATGCTACCTGACGGCAAAGAACGTGTCTGTAGCTGATAAGGGTTTTCGGAACTGAAGAAAGACATTGGTGTTCATGCAGGCATGAAAAAATATCGCAAAATCCCGGAAATATGCTCTATTGTAAAAAATGTGCAAATAATTTTGGCTTTTCAAACAAGGCCTCAATTGGAATTATTCGAACGGGAATATCCAGAGATTCTGCCAATCTGACTTCAGCATTGGAAACAACAATATATTCAACAGAAGATTTGCGATTTAGTAGTGGTTCTAAAGATTCCAAAGATGTGTCAATTGCATTCCCTTCAATTAAATAGGTAGCCATTCGATCAGAAATATATTTTACATCAAGGACCTGCAAACATCCATCATCCCTCTCCAATACAAGATCGGTCCTACTCACATTAACTCGTCTATTTTGGAGATCTTCAAAATAGAGAAGTCTAGTTGAAATGCCAGCAATGCCCATGGCCCACTTTAATTCATTTAGATGTAGATGGACTATATTTTTCAATGCATAATTACACCATATATTATAGTATTTATTTATACTTATATCTTTGTACATAGGGGACTTAGCACCTGTTTCCGAGCCACTAAACGTAAGGAAAAAAAATGTAAAAAAGTCAATAATCCGGTATTTTTGACCCTTGCTTTTCTTCCTGACTATAGAATGTTGTACTATGATTCCAGCTTGAATGAGGTCATTAATCTTTTCCGTCAACATTCCCCCATTTTTTAATGAAGTATTATCTACAATCTCTTTTCTTGTAAGGCTCTGCGCCTTTGATCCAAATGCTTTGATAATAGTGAGATATGGAACCGGATTTTCAAAGATCCTGGCAAAATATTCGTTTAACAAAGAAGTATTTTTTGCAGTTCCTTCAAAATATATGTTTTCAATATTCTTATCAATCGACAGAACGGGATTATATTTTTCCAGCAAAGCCGGAAAACCACCCAAAGTCATATAAATGAACAGGATCTGATTTTTGGTTAGACTAGAATTTCTGTTTTGGAAATAAAGATATACCTCAGCAAGCGATAACGGTTTCAAAAAAATAAATTGGGTCGTTTTGCTCGCAAAATCTCCGGTTGTAAATTTCTTGATCATCCATGCCACTCTTGAACCCATCAGCACTAAGACCAGGTCTTTACTCTTCTGGTGTTCGTCCCAGAAGTTCAGGAGAGCTTGGTCAAAACCAGATTTTCTCGAAGCAAACAGTGGAACGTCCTCTATTAAAACCACTTTTTTTGACCGGAATTTGGTAGAAGAAAGGGCTTTTGACAGCAAATCAAATGCTTCTGACCAGGTCTTTGGGTATTTTTCCACGAGGAGATCAGGGAAACTGCGCCCTAAGTTAAATACGAAGTGATTGATCTGCTCTGGCAGAGAAGCCGAAACCATGGCTGAGACCTTCCAGACAATATCATGGCAAAATATCTGATCAACAAGAATGCTTTTACCAACACCCGGCAACCCGGTGACAACGACCAACTCCGATCTTTGGGAGCCAATAGCATTAGAGAGTTCCTTTTTTTCGATTTCTCGTCCTATTAACTTTACCCTTAACATATAAGCATTTTATTTACAATTAGTTAACGTGGAGCGGATTATAATATTGTAATCTGCGTCAGGATAGAGTATTTTTGGATTGCAGCGTAATAAAATTCTATAATAAGCTCTTGTACATGATATTTTGTACAGAATTTCGCACATCCATTTGCAGGCATTGACTCCACTGGTGCATATTTGGGTCAAATCGCAGTCGATAAACTCTAATCTACTGACTATCTGCAAGTTACAGCGATCCGTTTCAAACGTTTTTAACCGTTAATTACGACTAGCTGCTATCTATTCGGGGTGCTGTCACTTACTCTGTTGCTGCTGATTTCAGAAAAACTGAAATACGGAAAGCAGTAATCCATTGATTATCTGCGAGTTACAGCGATCAGCTTTAAACGTTTTTATCCGTTAATTACGGCTAGTCTCGATCTAAATCATTCCTTTTTAAACATTTCTAACCGCTAATTATGCCTATTGATCCGATGCAATCTCACATTACCTTGTCATAGGTTCTGGTATACATCCTCCTACCACAAGATTGAATGCATCAGTTGTCCTTTTTTAAAAGTAGCGTACTACAATCAAGTTGGGCATATACGATTTAGACCTGATAAATTTCTATATTCGGCTAAGACACTTCCAATATCAAGGATATATAAATCTAATTCCATTGACTGATTTTTATTAGCAATGCACAAGAAGAAAATACAGTACCTACTCTATATTCTATTTATCAATGTCCTCACCATCGTGTTTAGTTTTGGACAGGAGGCAAAGGGTCCAAACATCGTATGGATTGTAACGGAGGACAATTCCAAACACTATCTACGACTTTACAATCATGATGGAGCGCCCATGCCCAACATTGAGGCTTTGGCGGAGAGAGGCGTTGTCTTTAATTATGCATTTTCCAATGCTCCTGTTTGCTCTGTAGCGAGGAGTACGATCATCTCAGGATGTTATGCCCCAAGGATCGGAGCACAGTATCATCGCCGGATGAAACTTGCCAATATGCCTGAAGGACTACACATGTTCCCTCACTACCTCAGAGAAGCTGGATACTATACCACAAACAACAGTAAGGAGGACTACAACTTGATAAAATCAAATGGCGTGTGGGACGAGTCATCCAGAAATGCCACATATCGGAACCGCTCCGAGGGACAGCCCTTTTTCCATGTTCAGAATTTTGGGGTCACTCACGAAGGACAGTTGCATTTTTCAGATTCTGCCATGCGTGCAACGGCCACAACGACTTCAGTGCATGACATGACTCCTTTTCCTTATCATCCCAACACCGAGATCTTGAGATACACGAATGCGTGGTCACGAGATCGACATTTGCTTGCCGACGAGCTCATCGGAAAATTTATCGCACAGATTGAAGAGGACGGCCATCTGGACGATACTTTCATTTTTTATTACGGTGATCACGGCGGAGTATTACCGCGAAGCAAGGGATATATTTACGAAACGGGAGTGCATGTACCGATGGTGGTGTATATCCCGGAAAAATGGAAACATCTGGTGGCTTATGAGCGAGGCACGAGAAGTGATGCATTTGTTCAATTTATTGATCTGGGACCTACCGCACTAAACCTTGCCGGCATTGAGATACCCGGTCAAATGGACGGCAAACCATTCCTGGGAAATGGAGTCAGGAAACGCGATCTTTTAGAACGAAACTACACTTTTAGCTACGCAGACCGTTTTGATGAAAAGTACGATTTAGTGCGTGCTGTCAGAATAGGTAAATATAAGTACATACGAAATTACCAGCCCTTCAATATTGATGCGTTGTATAATTTTTACCGTTACAAAATGATGGCCTATAGAGAATGGGCACAACTCTACGACAGGGATGAGCTGAATGCTTCTCAAAAACAATTTTTCGAACCACGAGCTCCGGAAGCACTTTATAATGTGGAGGATGATCCTTATGAATTACAGAACCTGGCTAGTGATCTGGATCATTTCGCACTTCTGAAAGAACTGCGTGTAAGTCTTGACAGACAATTAAAATCGATGCCAGATCTCAGCTTCATTCCGGAACCCTATTTGGTCCAAAATGGCCTCAGTAATCCTGTGGAATTTGGGATGAAACACAAAGAGCAAATAGCCGATCTCATGGAAATCGCGGATTTGCAATTGGTTCCATTTGATAAGGCTAAAAAACACTTGAGAAAAGCTATAAAGTCTTCCAACTCCTGGGAAAGATATTGGGCACTAATCGTATGCAGCACTTTTGGAAGGGAAGCTTTGAGCTTCTCAAAAAAAATAAGAAAAATATCATTATCTCCCGTCGAAAACAACCTCGTACGAGCAAGAGCACTGGAGTTCCTAGCCCTGACTGATCAAGAAAATGACAGCGGAAAATGGCTGGAAATTCTGAGAAAATCTTCCAATAAAACGGAGGCAAATCTCATATTAAATTCCGTTGCTCTTCTGAAAATGGTTAAGCCTGAATTTGAAATCAAGATTCCCGAAAATTCTTTTGAGAAAGAATGGGTTGCAAACGCCAATGACCTTGTGAGACGCAGGCTAAATTACATCAATGACAATTAAAAATAATACAAATAGTAATATTGTGATTCCTAACACAAACTACAATTATAAAGGACCGGGAATGTCTGACATCAAAAAAGTCGTTTTCTACATAACCTCATGGATACTTCTTTTTTCTATTTTTTATTCCTGTGCTAATACAAGTGATAGTTCTGCTAAAAAAATTGAAGAAAAATCACTTCCTAATATTGTCATCATTTATGCAGATGACCTTGGGTATGGAGATGTAAGTGCTTATGAGACTGGGAGCTTAGAGACACCAAACATCGACCGACTGGCCAATGGCGGTATGCGGTTTACACAAGGATACGCATCATCTGCCACATGTACCCCGAGTCGATATGCATTGCTCACAGGAGGATATCCATGGCGAAATAAGAATGCCAAAATCCTGCCCGGAACTGCCCCTCTTCTGATTGATACTGCGCAGATGACAATACCAAAAATGCTGAAAGCTCGTGGATATCATACTGCTGTGGTCGGCAAATGGCATCTGGGACTCGGGAGTGGAAATGTCGACTGGAACAAACATATAGCACTGGGACCAAATGAGGTAGGATTTGATTATTCTTATATAATGGCCGCCACCCAGGACAGGGTACCCACTGTCTACATCGAGAATGGCAATGTCGTCAGACTTAATCCGCAAGATCCGATAGAAATCAACTACCGTCAGAATTTTCCCGGCGAACCTACTGGAAAAGATAATCCTGAATTACTAAAGATGAAATGGCATCATGGTCATAACAGTAGTATAGTAAACGGCATACCACGTATCGGATTTATGAAAGGAGGAGACGATGCGAAATGGGTGGATGAGAATATGGCAGATACCTTCCTAGTCCGGGCTCAAGAATATGTGAAAGAGCAAAAGGAGGGACCGTTTTTTCTATACTACGCACTTCAACAACCGCATGTGCCCCGCACACCGCATCCCAGATTTGTGGGTAGTACCGGGATGGGTCCAAGGGGGGATGTTATTGCAGAAGCCGATTGGTGCATTGGAGAATTTATGAAAACCCTTGAGGAACAAGGAATATTGGAAAACACACTGGTCATTCTTTCCAGCGACAATGGTCCGGTCCTTAATGATGGTTATTATGATGATGCAGTTGAAAAAATTGGTTCACATACTCCATCAGGACCCTGGCGTGGAGGGAAGTACAGCCTCTTTGAAGCCGGTACTCGAGTGCCCCTGATCACTTATTGGAAAGATCAGATCTCACCTGGTGTATCAAATGCAATGGTATCACAGCTTGACCTTTTGACATCATTGGCCCGGCTTGTGGAGAGTGATATCAAGGGTCAGGACAGTGAGGATATGCTCGATGTTTTCATGGGAAAATCCCAAAGGGGACGTAAAGAATTGGTCCTGGAAGCAACATCGAGGACTGCCTATCGTCAGGGCGACTGGGTCTTAATTCCTCCCTATCCCGGTCCGGCACTCAACAAAAATGTCAACATCGAGCTGGGTAATGATCAGAGCTATCAACTGTATAATTTAGCGCAGGATCCGGGTCAAAAAGACAATCTTGCAGATTCATCACCAGAGAAAGTGGAGGAACTGAAAAATCGCTTTTTTGCTGTGCGGGGGGAATTGGGCAAAACCGAAGCCCTGGAGCTCAAGTGATCTAGGTCGCCTAAGGAAGTGTCCACATCGAAACAAAAAATTGAGACAGGAGTCTTAAAACAAAAGTGCTTAATTTGCAGTTTATCTCAGGAAACAACTGTTAATGCCTTAGCTATGAAAAGAATAAAACTACTCCTGTTGGTTATCATACCATCCTTAGGATATTCGCAATATCAGCAGTATCCACTTGTTGAATGGTTTACTAATACTTATTGCGGCATTTGCTCGAGCCGAAACCCCAGTCTTAAGACTGTGTATGACAAGTACAACAAGGTACATAGGATCACTATACACCCTAGCGTTCCATATTCACAATGCCCACTGTATGGCTTTAACAAAGAAGATAATGGGGCGCGTCAACAGTATTATTCCATTTCGGGTACTCCCACTTTATATATCAATGGGGAGAGGAGCTCTTCATCCTCTGGAGTTTTTGAAAGTGATCTCACAGCTAAGCTGGGTGGACAATCTACGATTGCCGTTGAGGTAGACGAGTCAACCACGAATTTTGACAGAAGTGCCTTGGTGAAAATCAAATCTGCCGGCGGAACTCCATCCGGAAATTACAGGCTGTTTGTAGCAATTCTTGAGAAAAAACTAGCATTTAATGCTCAAAATGGTGAAACCGAGCATCACGATGTGATGAGAGATTTTATCACCTCTGCAGAGGGGGACCCTATGGATATTCCAGCGCAGGGTGAAATGAAGGAATTTGATTTTAACTATACGCTACCTGATGGTGTAGATCCGAATGAAGCCTATATTCTGGCTTTTGTTCAGAATGTTGATGATGGCACGATCTTAAATTCGGGAACTGCATCCGATGGTGTATCGACCTCTTTAGAGGATTTAGTGGAAAAAGTGAATTTGGAGTTGTTTCCAAACCCTGCGGCGGAGATCGTTACAGTGCAAGTGGGAGATAAATACATAATTAAGTCAGCCCACATTGTCAATCAATTAGGCCAAATTGTCTTGTCTAAACATGAGATAAAATCAGGACGATCTACTGACTTTCAGATTTCAAATCTGCCAAGTGGAGCCTACCAGGCAATGGTTGATCTTGTAGGGTATTCTCCTATTTATCTTCCCTTTGTCAAGGAGTAAAATCGATTTCCGATTACTTTTTTTGGTAAAGGGGATTTTCTGGGGATCCCCTTTAGAGATCTACTCTAACTTTCCATGTCACAACGGGATGTGTATTCGGAGCAGTAAGTGCATTGAGTACCTCAAACTTGAGGTCGAAAGATGACATTTGATCCAATGTTTTTACCTCAAGGGATCGAGTGGAATGCGGTTCGATAACGATCAGATCTCCATCACTGTGGAAGGTATATTGACTTTGGTTCTTCAAATGAAATGCAGCATCCGAGTGATTTTCTAAGGTTACTGTTGCAACTGAAGAAGGACCCTGGAATGTTGTCTTACCAACTTCAATGGATGCATATACAAGGGAATCCAATAGTGGGGATGGGCCAATCAGAAGATTGTCAAACCACGCCACAGTCCGACGGGCAAAAAGAGCCTCCTTAATGGAAGCCTCAGATTTTTCATTTGCAAATACTAAGAGGATAGGTCGATGCCCCCCTGCGTTTAACCTAAACTGCCAGTCCACAAGACCATGAATATCTGAAGTACCTATGACGGTAATGTTGTGATCCAAAGCAATCTGCAGCGCCTCATCAGAGTAGGTAATGTCATTGACGACCTCAATCCCATGCAACAGGCCCTCATCAATTAGCATCTTATGGAGATCTGTCACCGTTGCAATGCCATTGCGTTGTTGAGCTATCCAATTGGGGTGATTCCAAAAAACAAACGCGCCTTGCCGTTTAGCCTCGCGATAAGCCTCAATGGAATCCCTTATGTTGAGCTTATTCGCATCCGTAATAAAAATTGCATTTGCATGACCGGGAGGTAAATCACGAGTAATTTCGACACCGTGTACTACGAGCAGATCATGAGCCTTCGCATGCTCTTTTGCAATCTCGTAAGATCGATTTCGATCAGGATGTGGGATATCGGCACCGTGGGGTTGATATTCCAAATGTTCTGTTAGGGAAATGGCATCTAGTCCATCGCGTATTGCTTCGTCGACACGAATGCTTGGCCAAACATTGCCATCGGAAAAAACCGTGTGGATGTGAAAGTCGCATTTAAGTGTGTGGTATCCTGGTATATTGGGAAATTGGATATGTCGATTTTCATCTTGAGCAAAAAGATTTAAGGGTAAAATAACCAGGAATAATCTTATGAGAGAATGCATTGTGAAGCATTATTTAGTGCTTGCCAAAGATACATTTTCGAATTAAAATTGCCGACCTGCCATGTACTTTGCACCGGAAAACCAGATACTCAAATCATAATTGAATTTACAGTAATAGCATATGGTCAAAGGAATACAGGTTCGCCTGTTCTTGAAGACTGATAAATTGCTTCAATCAATGCTACAGGTTTTCGTCCTTCATGACCATCGACGGACGGGACATTGTCATTTTTAACGGCCCAGATAAAATCTTCTATTTGCCTCCGGTGTAAGTGATGACTAATAGCCATTGGATCAGATGATCCTGTATTGCCTGACTTAGTTTCTGTTTTTTCAAAAGCGGGTACTCCCTGGATATTCCAATTCTTGATCTCCCCTGCCTCTAAAATAATAGAACCTTTTGCACCATATACTTCCAGGCGTTCCGGATATCCTGGCCACATTGCTGTACTTGCCAAAATCTGTCCGAGAGCACCACTCTCAAAAACAACATTGGCTAGGGCAAGGTCTTCACCCTCGATATCGTGGGTCATTGTCCGCACGATACCCTGTACTTGAGATATCCCGCCCCCGATAAATTGAAATAAATCTACTGTATGTATGCCCTGGTTTATCAAAGCACCTCCCCCATCACCTTTCAGGGTTCCACGCCAGTGACTGTCACCATAATATTCGTCGCTTCGATACCAGGGAATGTAGGCGTTTACAGCAACGAGTTTTCCCAACGTTCCATCCTCCATGCACTGCTGGAGTTTTATAAAATCTTTACTAAACCGGTTTTGAAAAATACATCCCAGTTTCACTCCACCTTTTTCACATGCTCTAACCATTTTATCTATACGAGATGTGTTTATTTCTAATGGCTTTTCACAAAGTACATGTTTCCCGGCGGCAGCTGATTTTAACGTGGGTTCCAAATGGTTTCCACTTGCCGTGCAAATACAAACAACATCAATATCTACTTCATCTAGCAATTTATCGAAATCCGAAAAGGCTTCGATATTAAACCTCTTACCAGCAGCGTCTGCTCTCTCCGGACTCGAGCTCAAGACTGCTGACACGTCTGCTCCTTCTATTTCGGAGATACTCTTGACAAAATGACCAGCGATCGAACCTGTGCCAATAATGGCAAAATTTAAAAGATCCGGCATAAATCCCAATTTTTAGAATGGTAAAGTAAGGAATTCCACCATTCTCGACGTCACCGCGCGGCAGGTAAGACAGTCAGCAGGTTCATAAGTAGGCAGGCGAGGACAGGTGGGTAGGCGAGGACTGGTAGGTCGGCGAGGACTGGTAGGTCTAGTCGAGCAGGTCGGCGAATATAAATTCGCCTTTGACAGACAAACCTGCAGCATTATCCTTCCAGAGTCATGCGTGATCGTCGAGCAGGTCGGCGAATATAAATTCGCCTTTGTCAGACAAACCTGCAGCATTATCCCTCCAGTGTCACGCGTGATAGTCGAATTTACATTCGACGGTATGACTCAGGGAAGGATGGACAGTCAGCAAGTTCATGTGTCGGTCGGCGAATATAAATTCGCCTTTGTCGGTTAGACAGTACCCTTATCCCTCCAGCGTCATACGTGATAGTCGAATTTACATTCGATGGTGTGACTCAAGGAAGGATGGACAGCCAGCCGGTTCATGTGTAGGTCGGCGAATATAAATTTGCCTTTGTCAGACAAACCTGCAGCATTATCCCTCCAGTGTCATACGTGATGGTCGAATTTACATTCGACGGTGTGACTGCGGTAGGTAGCTCTATATCTGATGAAACCTATGTTTGAAAATATTTGATATCTTTTGGAATCTCCTTGTTGATATACAGAAAATACTGTCCTTCCATATTATGCTTGACATGTTGAGTTCTTAAGTACTGAATTGTACGGTATAGGCCCTCTTGACACCTGACAATCCTGTCATCAAATCCCTTCAGCCATCTAAAGAGTGGATATTCATGCAACTTTCCGCTTCCATGCTTATTTACAAATTGTCGGTGCAGACCTGCCAACTCTGGGCTCCACTTTAGATTTTCGTAACTGTTGTCTTCGTCATCATGACAAATAATCTGATTAATGCGCACTGAACTTATTCTTTTGACCGCTTGAATAATTTTCGAAATATTAAAAGATCCTCTTACCTGGATCAATAAGTGCACATGATCAGGGTTAATTTTGAATCCAATAACATGTCCTTCTTTTTTACTAACAACCTCGAAAATCACTCCATACAACACATGGCAGAACAGATCTTCCTTAAAGAAAGGAATTCTGTGATTTGTAATACTTGTTACGAAATATGCTGCGTGTTGCACATAAAGGCGTCTCATTCTTAAAACTAGTAAAAAATTCCTCCAGAGACACAATCTGTCGGGGTGGACAGGCGAGAACAGGTGAGCAGGTGAATGTCAATTCGAAGTGGACTATCGATTATAAATTCGCCTTTGTCGGACAAACCTGCAGCATTATCCCTCCAGTGTCACGCGTGATGGTCGAGCAGGTCGGCGAATATAAATTCGCCTTTGTCAGACAAACCTGCAGCATTATCCTTCCAGAGTCATGCGTGATCGTCGAGCAGGTCGGCGAATATAAATTCGCCTTTGTCAGATAAACCTGCAGCATTATCCTTCCAGAGTTATCCGTGATAGTCGAATTTACATTCGACGGTGTGACTCAGGGAAGGATGGACAGTCAGCAAGTTCATGTGTAGGTCGGGGAAAATAAATTCGCCCTTGTAGGACAAACCTGCAGCATTATCCCTCCAGTGTCATACGTGATTGTCGAATTTACATTCGACGGTCATTATGAGTCACCGTACTTCGCTAATGTTCGTCCTCTTGAAATCCTGTACGTCGATATCCTTCTACGTGATAAATGGTGCCCGGATCATCCGAAAACTCGATGTCAAACGCGATACCATCCGTGATATTTCCTCCACTTGTTTCCGTGTTGCCATGAGTGATCACTCCATTGCTCACCGTGGCTGTCACTCCAAAATATTGCTCCGCCAAATCATTTCCCGCAAATGACCTTGCCTCAAAATTTATCGGGATCCTCAATTTATAACCCCAAGTGTGCTGCAAGTCATCAAGCCACATCTCATTTGTACCATTGGCAGCGCTGTTGTACGTAGTAATCATTGAATAACCGAGCCCATAAATATCTTCTCCATCTACTGTAAATGTGGTCCACCACTCTCCAGTCATTTCCTGAATCTCCACACCTCCAATCTCGGGTTCTTCACCCAAATCGCAACTCATCAGATATAAACTTGACAGCAATAGAATTAGTCCTATATTTTTCATTATGCTATTTTTAAAATGTTAGTCAACCTGGGTTAAAATCACCTCAAAAACACCGTTTCCAAAATTTCCAGTACCCGTAAAGGTGACTGTCTTCGCTGCAGCATCGACTTTAAAATCACTTATCTCCACAGTATTTCCCCATATCGGAAATACTCCAATATCGACCTGGCTAAAGTCATTCGAAGAAATGTCATTGGCCTTTACCTTGGCTCCATATGCCGAATACCCGGAACCAAATCCGCGACCATAATCATAATAACCGCCTACCGCGTGAGAAATCCCATAAACATTATCACCAAGGTCTGCCAGGTAAATGGGTCCTAAGTTTTCGTATTGGGGATCAGCTTTACCGCCCCGAAGTACAGTGGAATGATAAGACCCTTCAATACTGGTCACTAAGTCCCCATTGCATGGCTTTACGTTTACGATTCTCTCTGCTGTGCCTTCAAAGCCATCCTTATTCACCGCTGAATATTCTACAGAATATAAATCTGGAATTTCGCTATTTACAAGTGTACCACCATCCGTTTGATTAAAATACAAACCAGAAATGGATGTATTAAAATCTATTTCAGTGCCTTCCTCCTCAACTCGTGTGGGAGGTAAAGTAAACGACTCTCCGCATCCAATGTCATACCTGTTTTCACCCTCAAAAATAAAATCTGGAAAATAGGTAATTCTGGATGTCGTGGGAATGTCTTTGTCATTACAACCAAAGCCCAAAGCAATAAGTATGCAGCAAAACAATGTCGAAATTCTATTATTCATTGCTAATTATTTTTTTTGTGATCATCAATTTACTTTGCCCACCAGACAGGTTCCGTGAGTGGCACCTCTGCCGGTGTATTTATGTTAGTCCTCCTTGAATAGCTCGGGAATATTAGTCTTTTGGGAAACAATCCGCCGGTTACACCCGTAATTGAATATGTAAATTGTCCCGGCACATATCCTTCTTCATCGGAATTGACACTACTATTAGCCGGAATACCTGTGCGGCTATGATCGAAAAATGACTCATACCCCCGTTCTACCATGGAGGCCCACTTCTGAGTGATAATAGCTTCTAGATTGGCTTCAAAATCACCGTCCGGCCAGGCATAATTTGTCTCAAGGATCTGGCTACAATCTGCGCCCACTCTACTACATGCATTTAACACAGCATTCTCGTAGTGTGTTTTTGCCAGACTTGCGTCACCATATCTCAAATGCGCTTCGGCCAGCATGAAATCCAGTTCGTCAGTACTAAAGAAATAAAAAGGTGTAGTTGGACTGAAATTAGCCACATCTACTAATGCGCCGTCCAGTTGACTTCCCGGAATATTTATATCGCCCTGACGTAAGCCGAAGTGCCCATTTGCTCCCGCTGCAAAATAGATGTCCAACCTCGGATCACCATTCGATTCCAGCCAGGATAGAAATGTGCGACTCGCTCTCAAATTTGAACTGACATTCAACTGGCGGATGTTGGTCTCATAAAGTGGATAACTCTGATCTGGTACGTCGGTAAAAACATTTATAGCCGCATCGACATCCAGAAAATTGTTTTCAGCCAACAACGCACTTATTGCCCCGCCCGCACCTGCGTCATTCACTTTTGTCTGCCGCAACCACATTTTCAACTTCAGGGAGTTAGCGAATTTGGTCCAGGAGTCGATTTGAGCATCGAGCCCATTCCCACCGAACACGAAATCCGTCTGAATCCAATTGTTATCTGCAGTCGCAAAGTCCAATGACAATGCATTATCGATCTCCTGAATTAAACCTGAATACACCGACTGGCCGTCGTCAAATTTTGGTTGAGTAATGCCAGTTTCAGCTGACAGAGCTTCGGAATAGGGAACCTGATCGTAGAAATCTACCAGCATCTGGTAGGTATATGCCTTTAAACACACACTCATTAATACCAGGTTATTGTCACCGGCTTCGGTAGCCTCTGCGATCACCCGGTTGAGATCAACCAGTGCATCAGAATACAATTCCCTCCAGGGAATCCCATAATCACCATCCGCGGCAGTTATTGAATAGCGGTCCTCGTCTCGATATTGGGAAGCGACATGACTTTGTGTCCAATGTTGAGACCAAATGCCACCAACAATTCCAAAGTAACCATTTACACTGCCCGCTATGTGCATCTGAGCTGACGGCAGGACCAAATTACCATCTACAGAGCTGGGAGAGTTTGGACTTTCATTTATATCCAGGGCATCTGAGCAACTTCCCAGAGTTAATGCGACTGAAATACATATATATTTAATTGCAATTTTCATTTTCTTCAAATTTTTTCGTGTGTTATTAAAAACCCAATTTCAAACTCACTCCATAACTTGCATTTGTTGGAATAGCCGAAAATTCTCCAATCTGACTGGCCAGGCCAGTTCCAAAAGTAGATCCTTCCGGATCAACAAAGTGATTTTCAGCGGGAGTCCATAACACCAGGTTTCTACCTACCAGAGAGACACTTGCATTATTTACTTTGGCCTGGCCAAAAAGTCGGTTTGGCAGATCATAAGTCAGTGTCACCTCACGCAATTTAAAGTAGGTGCGAGGTAAAACGTGATTTTCCTGATGCGTCGGCGAGTTAGATCCCCAATACGTGAAAATATTGGAACGGTCAATCGGTGTGGTGTTCTCAGAGAAAGTACCATCGCCATTGTCCACTACTGAATTAGGTATAATAAAAGGTTCGCGGTCGTTGTACTGTGTATTCCACGAATTTCCCACAAAATAATTTAGCCTAGCGGTGTAAGACCACATGACACCACCTTTGCGATAATCTGTATTAGCAGTAAGCCGTACATTTTTATACTTCAGAGAAGTACCCAAGCCCAAAATATAATCTGGATTAATCGAGCCTCTGTATTCCAAATCTGTAGCAGCCTGAGGTAGTCCATTGGCCGCATTTACAATTGTACGTCCATCGGAGGTAGTCGCTCTATGTGGAGCATATATGGCTCCCAGAGGCAGTCCGGGTTCAGCCCGGAGCTCTACATCATAACTGGAATTAAGAACCAGTGAAGTACTCTCTGTTTCCCCAAGTGAAATCACCTTATTATCATTTTTACTGTAATTGGCATTTATTGTCCAGCTAAAAGATCTGGTCCTCACCGGTGTAACGCCAAGTAATAATTCGATGCCCTTATTTTCTACTTCACCAAGGTTTGTCGTCTGGGAAATAAATCCACTAGTGGGATCGAGTGGCACTCTAATTATTTGGTCGTTTGTACGCCGGTTGTACCATGCAACATCCAGATTTACTCGATCAGAAAACAATCGTATATCCGCTCCAAATTCGAGCTCTGTTGTAATCTCGGGTTGCAGTTTGTCGTTGCCGAGCAAATCTCCCACTTCAAAGGCATTGATTCCTCCCACCGGAAATTTGACTTTACCAAATCCGCCGGCACGTGCATCACCAGCCGTGTATACAGGAGTAACCTGATACGGAGGTGCATCATTTCCTGCCAGCGCATAAGAAGCTCTTAATTTGACCAGTGAAAAAGTACGACTGTCTAGCTCAAGCAAATCCGAAAGAATGGCAGACAAAGTCACAGCTGGATAAAAGAAAGAATTATTATCCTTCGGCAAAGTGGAAGACCAGTCGTTACGGGCAGTCAATGATGCATATAGCCAGTTGTCAAAACCCACATTCAGAATTCCGAAGACTCCAAAAATCCTCCTCAAACTAGTTGTTCCGAGCGTGGTGGGTGGTTGTGAAGAGTTGCTGAGATTGTAAAAACCAGGTATTGTTAGGTTGGTCACATAGCTCGTATTTACTTCAGTAAATCTCTCATTGGCATTTGCTCCGGCGCTGATATCAAAATCGAATCTTGGAGAGAGCTGCCTGGTGTAAGTCAGAATCGCATCTGTGGTCAGCTGCCTTCGATTTAATTGACCCTCATTCACTCTTCCTACGACATCATTGGCCGATGAATTGGGACTTCCGGGTGTGATTCTGGCCACATTGCCGTAATCAAAAATGCTCCCTCCGGAAAAGTCACCTCCACCTCTGATTGTAAATTTCAATTGTGGTGTAATGTCCAGATCCATCCAGGCACTACCCCTCACTCTGCTCTCTTCAAATTCGCCCCCTTGCTCATGCAATGAGAAATATGGATTTTGTGCGTAAGGGGTATAAAAATTATCCAGATTGAAGAAAGGGTTATTATAGTCTTTGTAGTCTACAATCTGATGGTCACGCGGCACCTGGATTATTTCTTGAAATAAAACTTTACCTCCCCCGGCATCATCACCCTGACCTGTGGCAAGGGCTTCCTGTTTTTTATGAGAAAAATCAATTGTAGCACCTACATTCACAAAGTGGTTTCCCATTTCTCCCTTAAGAGAGAAAGTATTTCTTTTGTACGTGTCCTTGTCTGATGGCACGATACCATCTTCCTGTGTATTGGAATACGAAAGGCGGAAGCTCGCATTTTCAGATCCACCTGTGACGCTCAACGAGTTTATCGCTGAGTAGCCCGTTTCATAAAAATCGCGGAGGTTATCTTCAATAATATCAAAAGGCTTGAGTAGTTGTGAATTATTGACGGGATTGCCCCATAGCCTTTCTTTGCCATCAGCCTTGGGACCCCAACTGCCATTCTCGATCGGATCAAATAGACCCGACCAACCCTGACCATAGGTGTTTTGGAGATGGGGCAAGCGGTTTACCTGCGATAGTAGGAATGAACCTGAATAATTCACGGCAAGTTTTTGATTTCTTCCCCCTGATTTTGTTGTAATCAAGATGGCTCCATTAGCCGCTCTATTGCCATACAAGGCAGTAGCAGCTGCCCCTTTCAAGACTGAAATATTCTCAATGTCATCCGGATTTATATCATTGCCCTGATTTCCAAAATCCTGTGATCGATTGAAATCATCACTCGCATTATTGAGCGTGGTCACAGAAACGTTGGATCCATTATTAATAGGTACGCCGTCTACAATGATAAGCGCGCTGTTTGCTCCGGTTACCGAGCCGTAACCCCTCAGTACGATCTCCGTACTACCACCCGGCTGGCCATTTGTATTTATCGAGAGACCGGCTACCTTGCCTGCAAGCGAGGACAGAGGACTCGTGGCCCTGCCTGACGTCACTTCGTCACCCGAAATCTGACTAAATCCGTAGCCAAGTGATTTTTCCTCTCGCTCGATACCCAATGCAGTGACCACAGCTTCCGACAAAGTCAAACCCTCGGACAGCGTTACATTGATAATATCACTCTCACCAATCTCGATCTCCTGGGTTGCAAATCCGGTATAGCTAAAGACCACAATTTGGTTGTCTGCATTGATCGTGAGTTGGTAGGTGCCATCAATATCGGTGGCCGTACCATTTACAGTGCCTTTCACAATTACATTTGCTCCTATCAGCGGATCACCGTTATCATCTACAACGGTACCTGAGATGCTACGATCCTGAGCCCACAGAGACATACTGACAAGGCAAAAGAATAGCAGGTAAATATTTTTCATGTATTTTCTGATTTAAATAAAGAAATGACAAGTGCTTAAGAGTTGACCCAATTACGACTTGATATTTATTTAAATACGCCTCTGATAATCTACATGCTGTTGGCAAATTCACATTATGATGCGGGTGAACGGAAAATTGCAATGGATGACCTCGGAAGTGATGTAAAACTCCTCTAAAGAAAATCATCAATTTGGGATGTATAGAGCCAAATAGTCAATTTCTCAACATATTTTCGGAGTGCAGTGAACGACTAAATAATCGCTCTTAAATGATCAAAAACTGATGCAAACATGTCCCTTTCTGATGTGAAGGGTAAGAAGAGGGTCATATCAAACAAAAGCCTATATCAATAAAAAAGAGGCAAAAGTCGTTTAAAGACTATCGCCCCTCGTGAAAAAGCTCTATAGGACAAAAGTAATCTAAATCCGACTGAGTGCTCAGCATTTTGCAACGGATAAACGTTACTATGAAGTAAGCTAGCTACCTCCTGCTGTAAAACAATATTTTTTATCGATCGGATCATTGATCTCTGCTCAATGAGATGACAAGTATGTCAAAATGAAAACCAAGTTTACGATACCATTTGATCCTGGTAGAGCGACTGTTTTATCCAGCAACGGAGTATCCAGGAGCCCCATGGATCAGGGCAAGTCCGATTTGCGCTTCTCTAAAAATCAGACCAAACTCACCTATATCATTATTGGGTTGTGGACAATCGTCCAGGGTATTACTCTCCTGAAGAACATTTTTATCTACCGGGCACTAGACGAGACGGTTGATTTGGGAAATCAACTGACCCGAAGGGTAATTCCATGGATAACAGCGATAATATTTATTTTCTTTATCAATTATAGCACAAAGCATCTATTGCGAAAAAATGTTGATATCAAGAAGATTCCCTTTATTCACTTTTTTATCGCTACTGCAGTATCCGTGCTTATGTTTGCTGTTTGCTTTAACATAGTGGGTATTTTTGGCCTTAATACTTTTCAGAATTCCAGCATCATCAAATATCTGATGATGGAAATCGACAGGCTCTTTCTAATATATCTCCTCATCAGTATTACCACATGTGCCCACCATTATTTTCATGAACTTAGAGTAAAAGAATCTGCTCTGCATCAATTAGAGAAAGCTTATCGACAAGCAGAAATCATCTCTCTAAATAATGAGGTGAATCCACATATGATTTCCAACACACTTAATAATATTGCCTCTTTAATCTCTATAGATATTACAGAAGCCAAAAAAATGATATCAGATTTTGCTCAGCTATTGAGACAAAATCTCAAGAGCAACGATACCATCTATACCACTCTTTACCATGAGCAGAAATTTCTCACCAATTATGTGAACCTTCAAAACAGTGATCGAGAAAGACGCTATCGAATCGACTTTAACATTCCCGATGAGATTCGCAGCGCTATAGTTCCTAAAATGATTTTGCAACCACTTGTAGAAAACGCCATTAAGCATACTTCAGTAATTAAACAAAACCAACTTACTATAGTAATAAAGGCCATGCACAAAGAAGATTTTCTTTTTATTGAAATTAGGAACAAAGTGAAGTCTACCGAAGCCAGAAAAATATCGGCCTCAGGAATCGGCACCGAAAACATTGCAAAGCGATTGAAAGTTCTCTATAAAAACAATTTTCAGTTTGAATCCTTCAGAAGCAATGGTCACTTTACCTCACTGCTGAAAATCCCATTCAGGATAGACCCAAACCTGACGCCAACTTAAACTCAGGATATGAACATCGGATCAAAGATCAAAACTATTATAATTGACGACGAGCAACTAGCTATCACCAGGATAAAGAATCTGCTTGTAGATTATGAGCAATTCCAGATCGTGGGTGAGGCTGAAAATGGAGATGATGCCATCTCACTGATAAAAACGAAAAGACCAGATTGTATATTTCTGGATATTTCCCTCCCCAGTTTAGATGGCTTTCAAATTATTGAGCTTGCAGATGCAGACTGGGAACCGATCATAGTGGTAGTAAGTGGTTCGGAGAAGCACGCACTTAAGGCATTCGACTATTATGCATTTGATTATTTATTAAAACCATTTAGAGACTCGCGTTTTGATCAAACCATCGAAAAGATTCAGGATTCGTTCAGTAAGTCAAAGCAAGGTGGAAAATCACCCGTACCAAAAAAAGGCAGTGCTTCTACACCTGGCAACATGATACCCATAAAAAGCAATGGCAAAATTCAGTTTATCAAAATTGATGATATTATATATGTAGTGGCATCAGGATATTATATCGAAATCTACCTAAAGGAAAAAAAGCATTTGCTGAGGATGTCCATGGCCACCATCCTGCAAAAACTCGATAGGTCAAAGTTTATCCGTATTCACAGGTCTGTGATAATAAATCTGCAATTTATGCAGGAGATTTTGAGAAGCCACAACAAGAGCACTTCCATCAAAATGAAAAACGGTAAAATATTTAAGGTGAGTAAGTCCTATAAGAAGGAATTATTCGAAAGATTGCACTTATAATATCAAATTTAACACATTTGTTGTATTACAGACAATGTGAGATAAAGTAGCCTTCTCTTATCGATGGGCACGGTGTTTATCATAGCATGATTAAGGCGCCGGGGTACCTGAGGTAAAAGAGTTGATATATTCTTGCAATACCCTGGAGTCTAACTGATTAAAAACACCGGGCCGCAACCTCACCAGAGCACCGTCTCTCCGCACTATTATCTTATAGGGGACATAGTGGAATCTTAATGATGTAAAGAGTTTACGCCTCTGATTATTTTGTAAAAAAATATGGTGCCCTGCCAAACTATTATTTCGGATAAAATCTGAAAATTTTGCTTCATTGCCAGAACACAAGAAGAAAAAATCAATGGGAATGTCATTAAAGTCATTCTCTATTGTCTGTTGGGAATTCAAAATATCCAAATAACATCCCTGGCAAAAGGTAGCCCATATATCCACGTATATGACTTCGGCGTCAGTCATATCGAAAAGACTCATTATCATCGGGTCTTGAAAATCCCTTTCAACAACAAAAAAATCATCAAATACTTCACTATCTGAGGTGGCGAGACCGAAGATCGTATTTTCCAGGTTACTGATTTGCTCCGAAGATAGATGCGGGGCAATTCTCTCCCTATTCTCCGGATACCAATCTTCAGTAAAATGGCCATACAAGGAAGCGTCATCTATCACTTCGAAAATCATTTGGGATCTGAGTTCGGGACTGGTCTCGTGTTTAATTATTGTATCTATGAGTTGGTCCAAATGATCTCCATCAGATATTCTTGGGGGAAAATCTATCAGTCCGGGAAATTCAAAATTGAAAAAATAATACAAATGTCTTTGGACCAGAGAAGAATATCCATAGCTCCCCCTTCCCTTATGCGCATCTTGTCTCACATCTCTGACGAATTGAAAATATTTATGGCGTTGTTCGATTAATTCTTCGGGATTATAGCTGTCGAACAAATTATCACAGCGTCTCGCTGCAAAATCATACAATTGATTATAGTGCTGATTCTGAATCCTTCCTCTAAGTTTATTTACCGCTTTTGCTCCGATGCGATATTTCTGTGAAAAACGATCCAAGGCAGCCATGTTAAGATTTAAACTACTATCTCGAATATTCAGAAAGTCTTCAGGGTTTTCTGGATCATAGAAAACCGGGTTTTCTGCAAAATATCCGTCCACATAATATTTCACTAATTGCCCATTATCATAACTCTGGCGGCCACTAAACTGTACACCAGAAATGTCATCTATTCGCAATTTAATATGTACACTATCTCCCGGTTCCACTAAAAAATAAACACTTCTAAAGGGGTCCAATTCGAATTCCTGCGTTTCACTCAATTGCAAAACCATTTCGAACTTTCCATTTTCATCGACTAAATATTCAGGATAATGATCTCCATCCAACGGATTAAGGGAAATTGTTCGTGTGTTAGGATATTTATTCCGATCAGTTATTTCTCCCGTTATAATTGTTTCCTTGAAGGAGGGTGTCTGTTCCTTAGGAGTCTTGCAAAAGAAAAAAGTGAAAGTGATTACGGATAGAAAGAGTAGGAATTTCATTAACCAATAGGTTTAAAATATTAAAACGGTTGGACAACCCGTTTGCCAGACAGATCTCGGCATAGACCCAGTGCACTATTACACTTAGTATTATCTGCAATTTCTTCATCTTTTTTGCCATCTCATTGTTGCCGTCTACAAAAAGCCCTCCTGCTAACTAAAACGCTGGCCTTTCTCTAAAAGTTGTATCTGTTCTCCTAGCCCAAAACTTTTTGGTCACCCATGAAGGCTGATGATAATGTCTCGTACCTGATGCCTTAGAAAGCGCATTAGCCACAGCTCCAAAAATCGGTGGAAACGGAGGTTCTCCCATACCTGTGGGAGCTATTTCATTCTGTACAAAATGCACTTCGATTTTTTTAGGTGCTTCACTCATCCGGATCATCCGGTATTTATCAAAATTTCTCTTCTCTGGTACTCCATCTTTAAATGTCATTGATCCAAAAAGTGCATTTCCAATACCATCTGTAATCGCTCCTTCTGCCATATTCGCTGCTGCATCGGGATTTACCACAATCCCACAGTCAATAGCTGCTGTCACCTTTTGAACAACGGGTTTACCCGCTTCTATCGTCATGTCCAACACGTGGGCCGCATACGTGTTGTGACAGAAATAAGCCGAAACCCCACGATGTATACCAACCGGACTATTATCCCAATCCGACTTTTCCCTCACCAGCTCCAAAACTTCGGCATATCGGGCAGCATCGTAATCATTCTTCTCCCCTACGGGATCCTCTTTCGCCCTCTGCAGCAGGTTCAGGCGAAACTCAAATCAGGCCCACCCGCCAGTGCTGAAGATTTTAAAAACGATCGCCTGCCCGTACTTGTTTTTACAATTGTCATACCCTTCGGATTTTTTTAAAAAAAATAATTGCAAAAATCTACCAAAAGTAGGTATGCGGATTATCGAGATATTACGTCCTCCAGGTTGAGGTCTCTTCCCGCATAGTACTCGATATTTTCAGGCACCATAATATCGAGGGGCATATATTGTAGTTTAGGTAAGTCAGTTTTTAATGTAAAGTATTTAATCAGGCTATTGAGCCCCTTGTATCCCATTAACATAGGGTTCTGATTTATCAGGTAATCGATATAGCCGAGGTTTAGATAATGGATATTCTGATCCAGTGAATCATAACCTACGATCTTGACTGCATGCTCATTTCGATCTCCAAAGTACTTGGCAATATGGTGTATTCTGGAAGCGCTGCTGTAAATGGCTTTGAGCCTGGGGAAACGTCGAATCTGTTCTCCCAAAACCCGGGCAACAGCATCCTCATCCTCAAACTCTTCAATTTCGCACGTAAATACTTCAACCTCAGATGCTGTTTTTCCAATGCAATCTCGAAAACCCTTTTCTTTCAACACCATGTGATAAGCGTTACGGAAGTTTTTCTCCAAAGGGATCATTAAGACCTGGTCCCCCGGTCCTAAATGCATGGACAACAACCTTGCAGCAAGTCTACCACTTTGATAAGAGTCTGGTCCTACGTAAGTCAAAAAAGACGATTCGTTGCTCTCCAGCAATGTATTGATCAGCGCATATTTTATATGATGGGCTTCCAGCGTGCGAACGAGCATTTTTCCTTCATTGAAAAAAACGGGCGCCAAAAGACAGGCATCGACATCCAGATCGATCTGCTCAAACTTATTCACGAAATCTTTCGCATCAAAAAGATCAAAATAGACCACATGACAACGGATATTGACATGACTGGTATACTCGATCGCCTGATCGATTCCCAGATGCACTGCATCCCAAAAAGGATCTTGATTACGCGCAGGCAAAAAACATGCAAAGGATGTGGCTTTTCTTTTTGACGCAAGGGCAGTAGCAAATACATTGGGTTCATAACCCAGATCTTCAGCGATCTTCAAAACCTTTTCCCTGGTTTTTGCAGCAACGCGACCCCGATTGTGCAATACACGATCTACTGTACCGATCGAGACATTCGCAGCGCGAGCTATATCAATGATTCGTGTGGCCTGTTTCATAGTTGCTCAAGATCCATCTTTTCATTGGCTTCAAAAACTTTGCAAAGTATCAAATTTATTTTCGCACTCTCGATTCTTCTTGTATCTTAGTATATGTTTATTACGATTTGCGTGTACGTTAACACAAGTCAAAACATACGCTGGGATGGCAGAAATGCTTGATTGTGACTTCTCAGAATTGCTTTCATCCCGTTTTCTCATGACTAATACTTCTTAAATCAACTGCTATGAAGAAATTTTTTCTATTGAATTTGCTAATAGTCTGCTATTGCGGTCTCAACGCGCAAAGTGTGGCTGGATCAGTCTCCAATGACCAAGGTGAGCCCCTAATCGGAGCCAGCATCTTGGAAGTCGGAACCACTAATGGAACGGTGACTGATTTTGATGGCAACTACTCCCTAGACCTCATTACTTCATCTCCAAGGCTGACGATTTCTTACACCGGCCACCAAACGATAGAAGAGGATGTAGATGGACGGACCAACATCGATTTTGTCCTGGAGGTGGGTACAACACTTGATGAGGTAGTCGTAACTGCTCTCGGTATCGAACGGGAGGAGCGGGCTCTTGGCTATGCCGTTCAAAAATTAGATGGAGGGGAAATCGTGAAATCCGCTACCGGCAACGTCTTGAACTCGCTCTCCGGAAAAGTGGCTGGAGTCCAAATCTCCGAGCCCACCGGTATCGACGGAGGAACGATCCGGGTGACCATACGTGGGAATAACTCCCTGGTACAGGGCAAGAATCAGCCTCTGATCATTGTAGATGGTGTCCCGATTGAAAATAGTATCTCCGGGGTTGGCGCAACTGCTTTGCTAAGTACAGATAATGGCAAGGATTGGGGATCCGGAATAAATAATATAAATACCTGGGATATCGAGGATGTGACTGTACTGAAAGGCCCGAATGCAGCTGCACTTTACGGCTCAAGAGGTGCAAATGGAGTAGTACTCATCACAACTAAAAAAGGCCAAAAATCCAAGGGCTTGGGGATCGACTTCAACATGAGTCAGATGGTGGTAAATCCGTATCGATACAGGGACGTACAAAATGTTTTTGGTGAAGGAGGTTCATCCGACGTAGAGCCTACGTTTGATCAAGATGATCAAGGTAGAAATCTCTTGCCGCAGATTAGCTTTTGGGGTTCTGGAGCAAGCTGGGGGCCAGAAATGGACGGAACCCCAGTGCTCTGGTGGAATGGAGAGACACTCCCTTTCGAACCTCAACCGGATAATGTCAAAAGTTTTTTCAGTAATGGACTACAGTCATCCTACAATGTTGCATTTTCCGGAGGAGGAGATGTGGGGAATCTGAGGGTCTCACTAACCCATAAGAATTCTGATCCCATTACTCCCAACAATAAGAGAGATCAGAATACAATAAATATAAATACGAATATAAATGTAACCGATCGACTTAGTGCAACTGCAAGTATAAGTTATGTAGATGCATATTCTCTTAACTCCCCACACCTGGGCAACAGCGAAAGCTCGATTGGTAAGAACTTAACTTACAACTGGGGTCGAAGCTACCGACCGGATCTGGAACGATATATATATAAGCAGAGTGATGGAACTCGAACACCTGCTGGTATTGGATATCCTAAAAATGATGCATTGGGAAGAGGACGGGGTAGAACAGGATCATTTTTCTGGAATTTGTTTGAGAGAAATGAGACACGTGATCGAGATAGAATGATCGGTTCCCTTGGACTAAGTTTTGATGTCAATGACTGGCTTGCGCTTGAAGGAAGAGTTGGGATTGATAATTATAACGATGATAATGAGTTCAGGGGAACACCCGTCGACATCGATAGGGTGCTGGGCGGTCGATACAGTCATGTGCTGGCACAGAATAGAATCCAAAACCACACGGCGTTTTTACGTCTTAAGGAGCAGGAGGTGACCAGCAATATTAGCATGTCTGCAAATATTGGTGGTGAGTACTACAGTCGGTCCTATTACCAAATTGGTGGGCGCAACGGAAACAGAAACTTCGTTTTTCCTAATCTCTATAGTTTTAAGAATGTCGATTTTCCTGATAATATCGGATCTGGTTATGCTTCAAACCAATTATTATCTTCTGAAGACCGGTTTGATAAAGAAATTCAGTCTGTTTTTGGTTCGCTTGATTTTAATTATGGCAACTATCTATTCCTTCAGGTGACCGGTAGAAATGATTGGTCATCTACCTTACCTCAAGGAAATAATAGCTATTTCTATCCCTCGGTATCACTGGGATTTGATATAACCGAGGCATTCGATATTACAGACAATACCTTATCATTTGCCAAGCTTAGATTAGCGTATGCAAGAGTGGGAAATGACACCGATCCATATCAGACCGGTGCCCGCCTCGGTAGTGGAAATTATGCAGGTGCCCCCTTTGCGACTGTAAGCGGGACCATCCCTCCTTTGGATTTGCAACCCGAACAGCAGAATTCATACGAGGTAGGTCTGGATCTGCGACTGTTTAACAACAGGGCGAGTCTGGATATGACATACTATAACATCAAATCGTTCGATCAGATTTTGGATGCACCGGTACCTCTGAGTTCGGGTTATTCAAAATTGAGATTTAATACCGGTGAGCTAAGGAACAGAGGATTTGAATTCCTCCTGGGCTTAAATCCGGTACGTACTCGAGATCTTTCCTGGGATATCGGCATCAACTTTAGCCGCAATGTCAATTTTGTGGAGAGTCTGACCGAAGGTGCAGAACAGTTAATCTTGGGTAGCAATCTCTTTGGAAATTTTGGACCATCGATAGTTGCTCGTCCTGGTGAACAGTTTGGTACGATCATCGGTTGGGATTACGTCTACTTTGACAAAAATGGAAATGGTGAAACTGATGATAGTGAAAGGGTACCCGAAAACCGGATCATAGATGCGGATGGTAAATGGTATGAAGTATCCAGCGATCGGGTTCCCCTTGGAAATGCAAGTCCGGATTGGCTGGCAGGTATCAGAAATACACTTACCTGGAAGTCATTTACATTGAGCTCAGTAATCGATGTAAAAAAAGGTGGCGATACATTCTGGGGTAGCTATGCAACAGCGGTTGGTTTTGGTCAGTCGCCACAGACCCTGGAGGGCAGAAATGCAGAACACGGTGGCCAGCCCTGGACAGATGACATGGGTGTCACCCACAGCAACGGCTTGCTAAAACCCGGTGTATATGCTGACGGATCACCAAATACCAAAGTAGTACCAATGCGCTATACCCATTTGGATGTCTTTAGCTGGGGGCCTGGAATCACTACACCATTTATCAGTGACAATTCTTTCGTAAAAATGAGGGAGCTTAGTCTCTCATATGATTTCCCACAATCACTGGTAGGTAAGCTGGGTTTCCTTCAGCGTGCAAGCGTGACATTGATAGGACGTAACCTGTTTTACTTATGGGATCGTGCTCCTGACAATCTTGATCCTGAAGGACTTTCTGGAGCAGGATATAATCAAGGTATTGAGTGGGGGCAACTGCCCGGAACCAGGCAGTATGGTGTCGTTCTAAATACAGGTTTCTAAACTTATTTTGAATAATTTAATCATTCGAAAAATGAATAAATCAATTATAAAATTCGTCGGGTTACTGCTTGTATTTGCATTTACTCAAATACAGTGCACGGACGATTTTGAGGATCTGAATAAGGATCCTTTTAATCCGGAGTCTTCTACTCCAGCATTATTATTTAATTCGATTTCCCGTCAAATTCCATTGCGAGGCAGTGGCGACAATGTACTCTATATTCAGAACCATCATTCTTATGATTGGGCACAATTAAGTGCTAGTGATCTCGACGAAGATTTTGAGGTGGAGGTCAATGTACGTGGTATTGAGTCTATCTGGCGTAGTTATTATAACTCAATGCGAGATATACGGGCTATCGAAGTAGATTTTGACGAAATTGATGCCGGACCTAATGGCTATCTAAATGTAAATCGACGGGCTATCCTCGATATCGTCTCGGCCTTAATGACCTTACGCACTACAGACTTGTATGGAGATATGCCCTACACAGATGCAGGTCAGGGAAAAAATGCCTCAGAGCAAATTTTCAGACCTCGGTATGACTCACAGGAGAGTATCTATAGAGATGCCCTAGCAAAGCTCGAAAATGCCAGTAAGACCATCGATATTGCCAATAATGCTCCCGATGGTCAGTCCTATTTCAAATATGGAAAGGGTGAGACAATTTTCAATAGTGATATGACCAAATGGCAAAAACTTGCCAACACATTGATTTTGCGTTACGCCGCTAAAATCTCCAATGTGGATGAGGCAGAGACACGGAGATTAATGTCGCTTGTCCTTGACGGCAATCTTCCTCTACCCGAAAATGATGACGAAGTATTGAAATTTTCAAACGACCTACAAGGTGTAGAAGGAAGGGTCTACTGGGCATGGGAATTTTATGGGGGTATAAGAATGGGAGAGAACATTTGGAACCACATGAGCACCACAGATGCTACGGATGGAAGCGGAATCTTTGATCCCCGGGCATATGTTTTCTTCGAGACCAACGCAGACGATCAATGGGTGTTTGCGCCGCAGTCACCAGATGAAAGAGAAGATTTTACCGGTCATCCATACATCACAGAAAGAAATCAGGATCCGGGAGGATTTGAACATAGAGGTAATTACAGCGGATTTGACTTTTTACTGGTAAGTGACCGTGATCATGGAGTTGATTTCCAGACTAGTTTTGCAGAAGTGTGCTTTTTACGGGCTGAAGCATATCAAAGGGGATGGGCAAATGGAGATCCCAAAGAGTGGTATGAGAAGGGAATCACCTCATCAATTAACAGATGGTATTCACAAACTACCAATAAATGGTATGAAGAATTTGGCATCGAAAAGCCCACTGTAACCGAGGAGGATATTGCGGCATACATCAATCATGAGAGGGTAGCATGGAATGAGGCCGAGGGACTTAAGCAAATCCACACTCAGCTTTGGATCGATTATTTCCTCTTACCAAATGAAGCATGGTTTTTGGCACGCAGATCCGGTTTAATCCCGATGCTTGACACAAGGTTTAAACAAGGTAGTGCTCCGATCGGCATGCCTACTAGAATTGTTTATCCGGAAGATGAAAAGAATAATAATCAGGTAAATTATCAAGAGGCCTCATCAAGATATAGCGAGGGTGATTCTTATTTCAGCAAACTTTGGTGGGATAAATAGTTAATCTTGTCTTAAAGTACAGGCAAATAGATAATAATTTGGGGAGCCTTACTGTTTACGCAGTAGGGCTTCTTTTATTATTCTCACTATCATGTCAAAAAGTCTCCTGCTGAATGCACTCATTTTCATCCTCCTTTGTACGAGTGGTGAAGGCATGGCACAAGATAATTGCCAGGTCTTACTGGAAAAAATTGCCGAAAAATACTCAGGTGATTGCAAGAAGAAAAAAGCGCATGGAATTGGTGTTGCCATAGGAGAAGACAAATACGAGGGAGAATTTCGAAAAGGATGGCCTGAAGGATCCGGAACTTATACCTGGTCAAGCGGAGATATATTCAAGGGAAATTTTAAAAGAGGGAAAAGGAATGGCAAGGGAACCTTAACACATGCCAATGGAGATGTGGTGAAAGGATACTGGGCAGAAGATATCTATCTAGGACAATATCAATATACACATAAATTATTGGGATCATCACTCGATGTTTCAAAAGTGAATTTCAAACGGGAGTCCCAGGGCAATACCATCGTAATCACATCACTTACTTTGGGTAAAAGACAACCCAATCCCGATTTCCAAATAGAAGTAAAAGAAGGCGCCTACCTTCGTACCGAAAAAAAATCAGATTCCTATCGATTACTCGGCGTGCAATACCCCTTCAATGCTGAAATCAGATTTCCAAATCAAAATAAATATTTTATAGTCCACATCACACAAGAAGGGCATTGGGACATTTCAGTCGATTGTAGACCAAATTTTAGGTAAATTGCGTACCTAAAATAAATCCTGTTAGAGTGCAAAAGGGATTACTCACATCTTTTCTATTTTTATTTCTTCTTTTTATTTCAAGCACAAGTGAGATTGGTAATTTGTCCACCCCACTCTTTCGGCTCGTACCTGCCGAGAAAAGTCGGGTTTATTTCAAAAACTCCGTTGAAGATACAAAGGAGACAAATTTTTTAATATATGAGACCATGTATAACGGGGGTGGTGTGGGTGTGGGTGACATAAATAATGATGGTCTGGCCGATATTTATTTTGCGGGCAATCAGGTACCGGATCAACTCTATCTCAACCTTGGGGATCTTCGATTTAAGGAAATAACGCAGGAAGCAGGCATTCAGGACTACGGTGGCTGGTCATCCGGGATTACAATGGTCGATATAAATCAGGACGGATGGTTAGACATTTACGTCTGTAAAACACTTTATGACTCTAAACCCGACTTAAGGGCAAATGAGCTTTATGTCAATCAAAGAGACGGAACCTTTAGCGAAGAAGCAGCAGCATGGGGTATAGCTGATCAGTGGCGATCACAACAGGCTCTATTTGTCGATTATGATCTGGATGGAGATGAAGATTTATTCCTTGTAAATCAACCGCCAAATCCAGCGTTATTGTCTCCGTTGCATGGTCAGGATTGGCTGGATCCAAAGCTGGGCTGCCGGCTCTATCGCAACGATCTGCGCTCCTTTACCGATGTTACAGAAGAAGCAGGGGTGAGCAATCGAGGTTATGGTCTGAGTGCAGTATCTACAGATTTCAATCGAGATGGCTGGCCCGATATTTATGTAGCCAATGATTACGATAGCCCGGATTTTCTATACATAAATAACGGGGACGGTACTTTGGATAACGTGATCAACGAAGCGATGAACCACATTTCATACTTCAGTATGGGTTCGGACATCGGTGATATTAATAATGATGGCTTGCAAGATCTGGTGGTATTGGATATGGTCGCCGAAGATAACTACCGGTTGAAAGCTAATATGGGTGGGATGGAGCCAGAAAAATTCTGGTCAATTGTCGACGCGGGAGGACATCACCAATATATGTTTAACTCCCTGCAATTGAATAGAGGTAATAAAAATAATATCCCATATTTCTCCGATATAGCTCAGTTTGCAGGAATTTCAAATAGCGATTGGAGTTGGTCGCCGCTTTTAGGAGATTTTGATAACGACGGATTTCTGGATTTATTTATCACAAATGGTATTAAGAGGGATCTTAGGTTTACTGATGCCGTAAAAAATGCAGAGTCTTATTTGCAAAAAAAAATAGATACATACCAGAAAAACAATCCCAGTGCCACAGATGTCGCTATTTGGGAAATTATTGATAGAGAAGAGATTTTTGATTTTTTCCCTAGCACTCCTCTGAGAAACTACATTTTTAAAAATTCAGGAGATTACTTGTTTTCCGATAAAAGCGCAAGCTGGGGTATCGGTGATGCGACATTTTCAACAGGTGCAGCCTACGCCGATTTGGACAACGATGGAGATCTCGATCTAGTGATTAATAACGTCGATCAAGTAGGTAGCATATACGAAAACCAATCTGGCAGTACACAGCATCATTTACGCGTAAAATTTACGAAAAATGGAGTCGTTGATCACCGGTCCGGAATGATCGTCAAGTTGTTTTCTGGTCTGAAAAAGCAGGTAGCCTACGGTCACCGGAGTAGAGGTTTTTACTCCTCCAGTGAAGGAATAATCCACTTTGGATTGGGCGATATTGATTTCGTAGACAGCATGCAAGTCGTCTGGCCGGACGGATCCACTCTTTGGATGTACGATTTTAGATGTGACTCTGTATTGTCTATTGAAAAATCCCGAGTTATAAAAAGCAAACCGACGCAAAAAAGAAATTCGCCGATTTTTCGATTTGCCTCAGTTCCCGGGCTCGATTTCAAACACACAGAAAATCATTTTGATGATTTCGAACGCGAGGTGCTATTACCACATAGGCTTAGCATGTTGGGGCCGTATCTATCTGTGGCTGATGTAAATTCTGACGGCCGACAAGATGTCTTTGCTGGAGGAGCCCTTTTACAGGCCGGGAAATTGATTCTTCAGGATTCCAATTCCTTTGGGCTGACAGACCAACAGCCTTGGGAAAATGATATCTACTACGAGGATATGGGAAGTGCATTTTTTGATGCCGATAATGATGGTGATGTCGATCTCTACGTTGTATCGGGAGGAAACGAGTATGAGGCGTCGTCTACCATGTATCAAGATCGCCTCTATCTCAATGACGGCACCGGTCAGTTTCGTAAAGCTGAAGAAGCACTCCCCCAAATAAGGGAAAGTGGAAGTATCGTACTACCGGGCGACTATGACGGTGACGGTGATATTGATCTCTTTGTGGCCGGGAGACAAGTTCCGGGATTATATCCCACCCCTGCATCCTCTCACATTTTGCAGAATCAGCTCGTAGAATCTGGGAGCTTGCGCTTTGATGATGTCACTCCACAACGAGCTCCCGGCCTCCTTGATATTGGAATGATCACTGATGCTTGCTGGTCTGACGTGGACCAAGATGGCAAATCAGACCTGGTGCTTTCAGGGATGTGGATGGCACCTACTTTCTTCCTAAATCGCGACAACAGCCTCCATCGAATTTCCACAGAGTTAGACAGCCTGAAGGGCTGGTGGTTTTCGATAGTAAAGTACGACTTCGATGGGGACGGTGATGATGATTTTATCCTGGGAAACATCGGTAAAAACTATAAGTACAAGGCTGGAAAAGATGAGCCATTTTCCGTTTATTTTGATGACTTCGACCAAAATGGAAAAAAAGATATCGTCTTGAGTTACTATAATTTTGGCAACGTCTTTCCGGTGCGTGGCAGATCCTGCTCATCCCAACAGATTCCCGGATTAGCTGAAAAATTTCCGACTTATGATCTTTTTGCCTCCTCCAGTCTCCACGACATTTATGGGACATCAAGTTTGGAGTCAGCTTTGCATCTTGACGCAACATCGTTTGAAAGCATTATCGTAGAAAATCAAGGAAAACTCCAGTTTGACATTCACCCTCTTCCCTCTTCGGCTCAGTTTTCCAACATCAATGACTGGTGGGTTGGAGATTTCGACGACAACCAAATTCCGGACATTATTGGAGTTGGAAATCTTTATGGATCCGAAGTCGAAACTCCCCGAAATGATGCCCACTATGGAGTTTTTCTTCGAGGTACATCTCCATTTAACTTTCAGGAGATTGCTCCATCAGAATCAGGCATACTCATTAAAGGAGATGCAAAATCCATTGTTCGTCTAAATGGACCTGATGGAAATCCTCTTTTTATGGTCGGATTAAACAACGACTCGTTAGTGACTTTCTCAATGGAACAAATAAAGAATCCCGCTAAGTAATTTCCCCAAGTTGCTACAAAGCGACTCAAAAATTGATCCACCGCCTAAGCTATGGAGTGTCGGCAATAGGGCGCTGTTTTGGCCTATTAGGCAAAGATCCAGTGTTTCGTCTGGTAATTAGCTGTACAGATCAAGCCAGATATTTTTTGCCATACCGAAGAAGTAAAACCGCATATAGCGGTGCTACATAAGCCTGCCTACCTGCGGTATCGCAGGCAGGGCTTTTAAGGATGACGAGATGGTGAAAAAGATCGGCCTCAACTGTATAGATAATTATCAGACGAGGCACTACAGTGCAAGACTTTTTTGCTTCTTTTTTTGGTCACTAAAAAGAATGAATAATTAAACTCACTTATTCCTACTCCTTCTTTACCAGTTAGAAAAGTCAACGGAGTGAATAACAATCAGGATCAAAAAACACTCATGAACCCAAAGGCGATTTATCCTATAGGTATGCGGAGCATGCCTACAGCACCTTAGATGTTTTGCCGTTAAAATAGGACAAAAAGAGTAAAACGCACTCGAAAAAAATCCTATGGATTCCGACTTCGCATCCGTAGGTGGGGGCCCACACTTGGGTTGTAGCGTTAGATTTTATCAAGCGGAAAAGAGATGACAAATCATAAATACATGGCAAAAGTGATCTTAAGCAAATAGGCCTCATCACTACGTAGTGGGAGCCTTATAAAATCTAGCGAAGGCCCAAGATGTGGGTCACCGAGGATGCAGGAGCTCACCCACCCATTATACGTGGTTCTTATCCCTTCGAGGTACACCGTACCTCGCCCCGCCCTTGGCGGGATCGCTCAAGAATGCTCCACTTTTTAGTGCCAAAAAGTGGAAAACTAAATTTGGTCACAAAAAAGAAAAATAATTAAACCCACTTATTCCTACTCCTTCTTTACCATCTAGAAAAGTCAATGGTGTGAATAACAATCAAGATCAAAAAACACTCATGAATCCAAAGGCGATTTATCCACAGGTATGCGGAGCATGCCTACATCGCCTTAGATATTTTGTCGTTAAAATAGGAAAAAGAGTGAAAGCTAAAGGAGTGATGCCGAAGTGTGAGCATCTGTAGACATAAAAGAAAGTAGGTATATCAACTTCCTGTGAAGCGTAACAATTGATTGGTAAAAAGGCGAACGACTGGGGTCACGAGGGGGGGTGGTTTGGCCTATTAGGCAAAGATCTAGAGTGCAAGACTTTTTTGCTTCTTTTTTGGTCACAAAAAAGAAATCACTACCTGGTATCATCGGCTGAAATTGCAGACAATTTTCCATTATTCCTCGCTACCAAATAAATGCTCCGGGATCCAAAATCTATCTTCTCGATCCTTCTGACATCACCCTCTGCAAAAATTCCGGTCTCGGCAGGATGGACTATGCGAAAATTATTTTCTGACAGGCCTTCCATGAGCCAACCCTTCCCTGCATCAGCCCTCGGCGTTTCGACCTCTGACTGGAATAAATTACCGATGAGTAGAAAATCGGTTCTTTCATCAGCATTGTAATCAAGCGGAATGGCATCGCGAATCGGCGCTATCTGAGCCCATCTGGGAAGGGGCTGCCAATCAAAATGGCCCTGACCATCATTGATGGCGATCATTGATCTAAAATCGGTAACCTGGTAATGCACCTCTGATTGAGATAATTTATCACCATAAATATCGACGAGGGAAGCCCTGCCAAAATCTTCGTAGGTTTTAAAGGTTTCGGCAATAAACGGCATCTGTTGAGCCGAACATTGACGCCCTCGCACTGGATAGAGGGTGTCCCTATTGTAATAACCAAGGACTATGTCCAAACTACCCGATTCATCAAAATCGCTGCAGTAAATCTGAAAGGGGCGGTCATCAGATGCCTGGTATTTATAGTTGGTACCCAGATTTCCGTAGAGCAGATCCAGGTCGTTATCGCCGTCCATATCTGTGGTGGTTACATCAAACCACCATCCTGATTTACCAGACGTGGGCACCCTATTCAAGTTTCCATCCCTGTTTATGAATATACAGGGTTCCATCCATTCCCCGGAAATTGCCAGATCTACAATCTGATCACCATTGAAATCAGCCCAGGTACCATCCGTAACCATTCCTATATATTCGATCTCCGGGCAAACTTCTGCAGTGACGTCCCGAAAGATTCCGTTATCGTTTCTCAAAATCACAGATCTGGGGGGTAATGGGTACCTTCCTGGTACTGCTCTCCCCCCCACAAAAAGATCATCATCTCCATCACCATCCATATCGGCTTTGGTTACGCAACCCCCACTTACAAAAAACGCTGGGACAGTTCCATCTGGGGCAAGCGCAAAGTGCCCTTTCGAATCATTGATGTACAATCTGTCCTGTAAGACGGGATCATCGGGCTCCATGTGATAACCTCCACTTACAATATAGAGATCAAGATCACCATCACTATCCACATCGATAAATTCGGCTGCTACATCTTCATAGTGTTTTTGACGGGCCCAGAAATCTCCATCGAGCTTCTCAAATCTATTCTCTTGTTGGACAAAAAGTGCCGAAGGTTGCTGATGGGCTCCGCCAATGAAAAAATCATCCAGATCATCCCCATTGACATCGCCAACACACAATGCAGGACCCATTTGTGACATTTTATGCGGAAGTAAAATCTCCCGGAAGTAGTCATCAAATGATTTTCCCTGTGCATAAATCGAACTCCCAATTCTTCAGTCACATCTTCAAACAAAATTCGTTTTTCTTCCCCGGCAGATGCTGTTACAGTTTTTCGATCATCGTATTTAATAAGAATTGTACTATTTCTTTCCGGATGGTCATAGACAGTGATAGATCCATCATACCATGTCACTTCCACTCGCACCGGATCGGTATTTCCTAATCCAAAATGTAAAACAGGCTCTACGGAAGATAAAAATCCACGAGCCGGATAAAGCTCTTGATGTTGTGTACCGGATGTCGTAAATAATCTAATTTTCGAACCAATGCCCATAACATTTTTGAGAGGACCCTCTAATTTAATTTTCAAAAATGAACCCCTTCCATCTTCAATTGCATTATTTCTATAAATAAATGCTTCGTGATCTATGTTGCTGACCACCAAATCGAGATCTCCATCTGCATCCAGGTCACCATAAGCGGCGCCATTGGAAAAAGACGGATCGTCTAAATTCCATGCTTGGGTTTGATTGGTAAATGAAAGATTCCCGTCTCCACTAAACATATAATTCGGGATCTGCTTCTTTGGGAGTTGATCAAGCGCCTCTTGAAGTTCCTTTGCAAAATCGCGATCTGCCGGATCTAAGGCTTGCAATTCTCTTTGACGTTTGTCAAACCACTTTCCAAAATCTTTATTGGAGATATCTACCCGGTATCCATTTGTGATATACAAGTCCTTGTGACCATCCATATTAAAATCAGCGAATAAGGGAGCCCAGCTCCAGTCAGAATAGGCAACTCCAGACAAGAAGGCGATATCGCTAAATCGATGATTCCCGAGATTCAACTGCAAGGTATTTATCATGTATTGATAATGTAGACCGTTTTCTACCGCATACCGGAATTTCTCCGGGTTCATATCATTCATATTGGTTTTCTGTCTAAAATTATCCTCAGCAGTCATATCGAGGATCATAAGATCAAGCAAGCCATCGTTATTGATGTCTGCTATGTCTCCTCCCATCGAATACCAGGAAATATGATCAATACTTTCAATTAACTGTTCGGTGAAGGTGCCATCTCCCTGATTTATATAGAAATAATCCCTCTCTCCAAAATCATTGCAGATGTATATGTCTGGATACCGGTCGTTGTTCATATCGCCTATGAGGGCACCAAGTCCGTAGCTGATCGACTTCCCGATGATCCCGGCCTCCTCAGAAACCTCGACAAATTTGCCACCCTCATTATTAAATAATTTATCTCCCACTTGATCGTCCCTTGACATTTCTTCTACACTAAAATCATAATTCCATGTGCGTTGGGGATTGTGGTTTAACAAATAAAGATCCAGGTCTCCATCGAGATCATAATCGAAAAAATAGGATTGGGTGGAATGTGAAATATCAAACAAAGAATAATCCAGAGCACGTTCTGAAAAAG
This sequence comes from Saprospiraceae bacterium, assembly GCA_965222645.1. Taxonomy (GTDB): domain Bacteria; phylum Bacteroidota; class Bacteroidia; order Chitinophagales; family Saprospiraceae; genus JABDMH01. The sequence continues at coordinate 1,868,596 of OZ244968.1, forward strand.
TCAGGTCACCATTATTTAAATAGAGGAGATTGAAAAAAGGAGCATCAGGAGCATGTCCCGATCTGCAGATAAAAATATCCAGAAAACCGTCATTATTTATATCAATCATATTTATGCCTGTCTCCCAGCTTACCTTGCCAGATATTCCTGCGGTCTCAGAAATATCTTTAAAATTCATATCGCCCAAATTTAAATAGAGCTTATCTGGTCCGAAGTTGGCGTTCAAAAAAATATCAGGTAAATCATCATTATTTATATCTCCTATGCATACCCCACCTCCATTGTAATGATATTGCGAAATCAAAACATTCATTTTCTCAAAACTCGGTACTTTATTCACAAAGCCAACATTGGTTTCTTCAGGACCAAGGAGTGTAAAAAGGTCCTCTTGAGCTGCACTTTTCTGCAAAAAAAACGGGGTACAGAAGATCAGATACAAGTAAATTCTCATAGATCTAATTTATTCAAAATCCACCAGGGAGCCTACTCCGAAAAGGTTTCCAATCACAAATGGCTCTTTTGTCAGTAAACTCACTACTCAAACGTGGCACCTCCCCAATAAATTCAGATACATCCCACCTCCCCATCCAGCGCCATGATCACTTTTCATCCGCTCTTTATGAAGTGGATGGATCCGGTGATCTTCATAGGCCAGGAGGCTTAGTATATTCCCTGGTCTCAGGTGCCAGCTAGCCCATCCCAGAGGTGAATTACCATGGGCGTCCTTTTCTGACTTATCTGCCCCGGCATCAAGTAGCAATTGAATGGTTCTTTCATCACAAAATGCCGCTGCCCTGTGCAAAGCAGTCTCACCACATGTGTAGGCATCCCGCATGAATCCACCGGTCTCACTCCGTTCATCTGTCTTCAATGTGGGATCCGCTCCATGGGCTAGCAAGAGCTCAATGATCATAGGAGTGACAGGTCGATTTGCATGGCCTGTACAGCTGTGTAACGGCGTTTCTCCTGTATCCGGCAACTTTTTGTTTGGATCAGCTCCCATCTCCAGAAGATATTGACTAAGTTGCCAATGCCCGTGGAAGACCGCACCATTCAGATCATAATTAGAGCCCAGGTCCGAAAGCGAAGCGCCATGGCGGACTAAATGCTTGATCGCGCTGACATCACCGTAGTACGCACACCATTTGAGCAGGGATACTCCCTGACTATCTGTATGCGTAGCATCTTCGTGTTTATCTATAAATTCGAATATTAAATCCGTCCTTCCGTCTGAGATTCTTGTAATTAGATCTGTCATAAATAAATATAATTAGAAACTAAATATATCGAAATTGGTGATTCCAGTCCAAAACTTCTAAATGGTTCACATCACCGTTGGCACAATTCTAGTAGTTGAATTAATGCTACTACCATTTTAGCTTCGGTCTATCTATTTAGACATCAAACAAAATTATTAGTTATGAAATCCTCACACCTCTATCTTTTCGCAATAGCAATCCTTACATCTTGTTCGGTCTACACACCAAATACGTTGCACACACCACTGTTTGTGCATCAAGGCCAGGCATCCGTTGGTGCCCACATTAACCAGGGTTTCAATATACAGGGTTCCTATGCAGTGACAGATCACATTGCAATCATGGGTAATCTACTCCAGGTAAAAAATTCTGTTGACAATAATTCCACTAGTCGAGAGGGAAATGGAGCGTTGTATGAACTCGGCGCCGGATATTATACGCCTATGGGGAAAACAGTATTTGAGATAAACGGTGGAATTGGTTTCGGCAACTTAGATATTGAAAAGAATATAAGCTCAGAGGTTAGAAAATTCGAAGCTAAAGGCACTCGCTTTTTCCTCCAACCTTCCTTGGGATATGTATCTAAAAATTTCGAAGCTGCCTTTACGACACGTGCAGCTCTATTGAAATTCAACAACATTTCGACTACTTATTTGGCGGAGGATTTAAGTGCTGACGATTTTGTTGACATTGACCAACCCACGTGGTTATTTATCGAACCTGCCATCACTTTACGGGCCGGTTTGGAAAAATTAAAATTCCAGGTACAAATCGGAAAATCAATTAAGACCAACAAAGAAGAACTCGGTTACGACAGCGGTATGATCAGCTTCGGACTTGTTGGAAAATTTTGATTCGACCAGGAATGCAAAAGGGTAGGGAATAATTATTTTGCTCGAAAGGATAGGACAACTTCGGCTAACCTATCCCAAATTTGGTTTCATACACCTATGGTGTTGAACTACCGTTCTTTTGACGTCCTGGTAGAAAATTTTATCTTGCCCAAAACATCAGGACTTATGAGATTGCTTTTTACTTCACTTGCCTTACTCTCGGCATACATGACCTATTCTCAAGAAGAAATCGACCCCAAACTCACTGAAGTTTGGAAGCCGGAACCCCAGGTGGTGACACCCGGAAAAGGTGGTGCACCTCCCTCAGATGCGATCGTTCTGTTTGATGGCTCCTCGTTTGACGAATGGGAACACACAGATGGAAGTGAAGTATCGTGGAAACTGGAAGATCATGCTATGATTGTACAAAAGGAGTCAGGAGCAATCCGCACAAAAAGAAGGTTGGGAAGTGTACAGCTTCACATAGAGTGGCGCACACCTGGAGAAGTAGTAGGCGAAAGCCAGGGGAGAGGAAATAGTGGGATTTTTCTACAATCTGTTTACGAACTCCAGGTCTTGGACAGCTACAACAATCGAACTTATAGCAATGGTCAGGCCGGATCTATATACAAACAGACCATGCCTCTTGTAAATGCGTCACGTGGTCCGGGTGAGTGGCAGGTTTATGATATTATTTACCACGCACCGACTTTCTTAAATGGCCTCGAATACGAAAAACATCCCTATATAACTGTTTTTCACAATGGAGTACTGATCCAGGATCACACAAAAATTCTGGGTTCAACCCAATACAAAGGTTCTCCAATTGTGAGACAACATGGGAAAGGCGCCTTAATGTTGCAAGATCATGGAAATCCTGTGGCATTTAGGAATATTTGGGTAAGGGAGTTGTAGGGCCACGACCAACAGTTCATTTGCATGGAGGCAATAAGATTTTGGACAAAGACTTCTCACTCAAGTAACAGCTTTTCATCGTTTTATTATTCTATAAAAACTGATAAATGAGGTATCCAGTAATTCTTTTTTTGACAACATTACTTTGCCACCCTAATGACATTTCAGCACAAGTACATTATCCCGATGCCACCTTGCGTCTCTTTCCCGTATGGTCGCGGGTAGCAGATATAAACGGCGAACTGGGTAGCATTGAAAGTGCTGAATTTTCGCCTGATGGCCGTTTTATTGTAAGTGGCAGTAAATTTGACAATTCTGTTGTGATGTGGCGGACTTCGGACGGCCATGAAATATGGAGGCAATACGCTGCTCAAGAAATTGAAAGGGTAGCCTGGTCGTCAAATGGACAATATGTAGCCTCCTGTAGCGAGGATTTTCTAGTGCAAGTGTGGGATGCGGATTCCGGCGAATTAATAAAAAACCTCAAACACGAGCAGGGCATTGATGGTCTTGCCTGGTCAAATAAAGGGTTATACCTGGTAAGCGGTGAGGAAGCACAAAAAGTCAATAGCGACTCGGATGTTGGAGAAACAGCTAGAGTTCGGGTTTTTTCATTTCCACAAGCCGAACAAATCAAAGAAATTGTCGTTCCGGGCACAGTAAACGAAATTATGTTTTCTGATGATGACAAATACATATTGGCGGCAGGTCATGGTTTTGTGAAAATATTTGAAAACAAATCATTTAAGGAATTAAAAAATTTGTCGTCAGAAAAAATTCCAAAATTTACAACAGCTGATTTTTCTCCCGATGGAAAATACGTTGCAGCTTCCGGGTTTGGCGGTTGGATATCTGTCTGGGATTGGAAAAGTGGAACTCTAGTCAAGGAATTTAACTACCGCGGGAGAAAAACAGAATCCATTTGCTGGCATCCGGGTGGCAACTACCTGATCACTTCAGGCCATGGTGCATATATAAACATCTTTCGTACAGAAGAAATCCTTTCTGACGAGGATGACGAGGTGCAGGTCGCAGCACAGATTTTTGCGAATGATGGTGCAGAATATATTGACTTTAATGCCGACGGCAGTTTTTTGGTATCTGCTCACCAGGATGGTATTATCAGGCTGTGGGTGTGGAAGGGAGAAGATCCATTCCTAAACTCTAAGCGCCATAAATGGGTAAAACAAAAGCAAGATGCCGCTCTCAAGGACCGAAACTAAAAGCTATGTTACACTCTTTCTTTTATTTCGTTCTATCTCCCACTTCCATGCCGTGCTTGTGATCGCATCCAAATCTCTACTCGGCTCCCACCCTAAAAGTTTCTGAGCTTTGCTGTAATCTGCATATATAGCCATGACATCTCCCTTTCTCCTTTCACCGATCTCGTAGTTGAGTTTTTGAAGGGAGGTTTTTTCAAAGGAATTTATCACTTCAAGTACAGTACTTCCTGTGCCGGATCCAAGGTTTATTATTGTCGATCTATCCGATGACGAACCGTCCAGTAAATATTTGAGAGCCAGCGTATGTGCCTTTGCCAAATCCATAATGTGAATATAATCCCTGACACACGTGCCGTCACGAGTGGGATAATCTGATCCAAATACCGTCACCTTGTCTCTCAGACCCATGGCTGTCTCGGTAATAATTGGCACCAGATTATTTGCATAATTATGAGGAGATTCTCCAAGTTTAATGCTCTCATGTGCACCTGCGGGGTTAAAATATCGCAACAAGACAGCTTTTTGATCCGGATGGGCATTTAAAAAATCAAAGATAATTTGCTCACAGATTTTCTTAGTATGACCGTATGGAGATTCGGGAGTCTTCAAGGGGGTGTCTTCGGTGACAGGTAATTTATCAGCATTGCCATAGACGGTGCAGGAACTGGAAAAAATCATGTTTCTGGTCTCATACTTTTTCTGCAATTTGAGTAAGTTGATCAATCCGTTTAAATTATTGTGATAATATGAAATGGGATCATTTACTGAATCACCTACACTCTTTAGTGCAGCAAAATGAATAATGGCAGAAATGTTATTCTTTTTGAAAATGCTTTCCAGGGAATCCAAATCGCACAAATCAATGCGGTGATTATCAACCTGCACACCTGTAATCTCCCTGATGTCAGACAGTGCCTCCCCCGTGCTATTTAAGAAATTGTCTACACTGAGCACCTCATAGCCTTCTTCGATCAAATCAACCAGTGTATGGCTACCTATATATCCTGCTCCTCCTGTCACCAAAATCTTACTCATAAATTGTTTTTCTATTTTTGCAAATGTGTACTTATTAATGCAATAAAACAAATCCGGATTTGGAGTTATCAACTTTGAGGGATCCCCTCTACAAAATCATTCGACAAGCAAGTATTGCCATCCTTGAGATCTATGAGAATCCTGAGTTGTTTGACGTTAAGCATAAAGATGACAACAGCCCGCTTACCGCTGCAGATCAAGCCTCTAATGCAATCATATGCAAAGGGCTGGAAAAGCTGACTCCGGATATACCAATCATCTCAGAGGAAAATAAGACCGTATCTCATGATGTACGTAAAAATTATGCTTATTGCTGGCTGGTTGATCCCATCGACGGTACAAAGGAGTTTATAAAGCGCAATGGCGAGTTTACCATAAACATCGCCCTGGTCGAGCACGGAATACCTATTCTGGGCATACTCCATGTGCCGGTGGCTGGCAAAACCTATTTCGGCCAGAAATCCAAAGGGGCTTTCAGATTGGAGGATGATGGCCCGGTGCCCATTCGCTGTGATGAGTTTAAGATCAACCAACCGGGTTTGCGCATTCTATGTTCCCGCTCCCACATTACTCCAGCCACCCAAACATACGTCGACACGCTTGACGTACCCACAATGGTACCCAGGGGATCATCACTAAAATTTACGGAAATCGCTGAGGGCAGAGGTGACCTTTATCCAAGAATTGGTCCCACAATGGAGTGGGATACGGCTGCTCCTCACATCATACTTGAAGAAGCGGGTGGAGGTGTAGTGGAGTTCGCTACGGGCCGTCCCCTTCGCTACAATAAACAAAATTTGCTTAATCCCGATTTTATTGCTTTTGGAAAGGGTAAAATTAACACCGTCCCTATACCGACCGTCTCCTAGCTCAAGTCGCTATTATCAGCCGGCTGTTGCATTATTTTGGGATTTTTGGGGAAGGACAGAACCTCGGAGTTATTTTAAGTAATACAAAAGATATTGGAGATCACTTGATTGTACGGGAATTGGCATTGCTTTGCAACCTAAGATCTCTGACAAAATGGAAGAATCATGTTTTTTTCTGGGGACCGAATGGAGCATGTTTATTCCATTTGGTGCCTCAGAATTATTTCGATTCTGCATTATCGGGCACATTAATGATTATTATTCAAACCTCTCATTAATTCTTTACGAATTTCTTGACAATCAATTTTTTCCCATATATATATTGAGCTAAATATATACCGCTGGCTAAATGCCCCACATCAATCGTGGGTTCAAAATTTGGAAATAATTGCATGAGTTGACCCGAAACATGGTAGATAGATATTTTTGCACCCTGGGATTGTAAGTCGGTATCCAAGATCATCTGTAGTTCATCCTCTACGGGATTAGGTGCCAGTACCAATTTGGACGGATCTAATATTTCAAATTCCCGGCTGCTGGTCACCACATTATTTATTTTCCAGATCAGATCCAGATCAGTACCGCCATCTTCAGCGGTGGATGTGGGGGACTTAATATCAGGCTGATGCTTTAATACCAGTCGGAAGTCGCCACCAGTCATTGCTGTGGCAGTCGTCCATGAGGTAGATAGACCCACTGGTAAGTTATTTTCGTCCCTGTCATTGTATCTGATGGTATCTGAGCGGCTGTCAACATTGCCATCACCACTTGGATCTGAGAAAATTCCCTCGGTAAAAGAGAAGAAAAACATATGTTCGTCGTCTTCCTCTCGAATCTCTTCGGTGATGTCCTCTCCTTCTATTTCGTTGCGCACTTCAATGTGCAGGTTGTAATCCGTACTTTCTAATAAATTGATCTCATCGAGAATCTGTAGGTCTTGAGGACCTTCACCATCAGGATCTTGTGCTCGTGCCATGATGGTGTCTCCACCCGCCGTGGGTATCCAGCGCAGTATGACGTCGGTGATGATCTCTTCTTCATTTTCGCATGGAGGGGCTTCTGGATCTTCACCTACGTTGACGATGAAAGTCAGATCTAAATCGGTACCACCATCTTCAGCGGTGGAGGTAGCTGATTTTACATCTGGTTGATGCTTCAGGATCAGCCTAAAATCACCAGTGGTCGTTTCTTCACCACACTCAGTAGTCCAGTTGGTACTTAGACCGACGGGAAATCCGTTTTCGTCCATGTCATTATAGTTCAGGGCATCGGTGCGATTGTCGATGTTTCCATCTCCATCCGGATCAAGAAACAGTTCATCACCAAAAGAGAAGAAGAACATATGCTCGTCATCTTCCTCCATAATTTCTTCGGTAATGTCTTCTCCTTCGATTTCATTGCGTAACGCGATGTGAAGGTTATAGTCGGTGCCTTCCAATAAGTCAATGTCGTTGAGAATCTGGAGGTCTTGTGGACCTTCTCCATCAGGATCTTGTGCTCGTGCCACGATAGTGTCTCCACCCGCAGTCGGAACCCAGCTCAATATAACATCGGTGATAATTTCTTCTTCGTTTTCGCAAGCCGGAGCTTCCGGATCATTCGCTAGGGACACCATCCACGAAACATTGAGAATTTGTACACCACTATCTATGGTCGTTTGCATGGATTTGCTCATCATCAAATCATTGAGCGTGACGAGCAAGCTGTCGCCTACAATTCCTTCGTCAACACATGATGTGGTGATACTGGTGGTCAATCCGATCGGTAAACCGTTGCCATCTGTATCAGTATAAGTTGGGCTATCATTTAGAATGGTTTCGGAACCTGCAAAGAAGAACTGGTAGCGGTCGGCATTTGCCAACACCTCTGCATTTATATCCAGCATAGAGGCGGTGTCACTCAAAGTAATCTCCAGTGTATATTCGGTGCTTTCCAGTAGATTAATAGAACTATCTGCAACAAGTCCACCACCATCTCGATCGACGGCTTCTGCCACCACAGGCTGCATTCCATCGGCAGTAAAGGTCAAAGTGACTTTAGTAATAGGGGTTAGTTGAGCGTGTAGAGATATAGTGCCACCAAGCAGTATAAAGAAGCTGTACATGAACCAACGCATACAATTTTTTTTTGTAAGTGCGCAATATACAATAAAATGCAACAATGTTGCATTTATCAAAATTGCCAGCTCAAGCTCAATTGATAATTTCGACCAATCTCATTGGCAAAATATCTGAGCCGATCTGTATTGCTGCGGTACCTGGCATTGAAGAGATTATTGATCTCGGCTCTGACGGTAAGATGTTTGAGCGAAGTAGTCCAGTGTAAATTAGTGAGTAAATAGCCTGGCGGAGGCGGAAGGAGATCGAAATCTTGTGCATTTTCAGAAAACCTATCCACACCAAGTTGTCCTGCGTTTAAAAATTCACCGACAGAGATAATTCGAGGATGTTGAAATTGTCGGAAATGATAAGTCAATCCCATACCGAGATCTGTATTATTCAAAAATTTTAATTGAGGACGATAGACAATTTCATATTGCAGCTGTGGAGGAGCCTGCGCCGCAAAATAATCTCTGGGTGATAACTGCTGTGACCAAAGAAAACTCCCGCGCATCTCGGAGGTGAATTTTGATGAATGATCCAGATAGCCAGAAAAATCAGCACCCCAAAACAGAGCATCTGTCTGATCGTATACAAAGAATACGAAATTACCTCTTGGTGTCCTCGTTACACCCGCCGGTTTGGCATAGATATAATTATCAATCCGATTGATGTATGCTGTAAATTCAATCTCGTGGTCGTGATTTTTCAATTGAAGCGACGTGATCCATTTGTAGCTTTCCTCTGCTGGCACCTGTCGGTCTGCCTGATTGAGAATACCTTCTCGAGTCGAAACAAAATCAAAACGTTCATCAATGGTATAGCGCCAAAGACCATATTCAATAAAGAAGTTGTGCTGACCAAACCGATAGAGTTCGGCCACGTTAGGAGCCCTCCAGGCAGTTCCAAAATTGCTGCGCAAAGTGGCTTTTTCGGAGAGGGGATACTCAAATCCCATGGTACCGGAGAAATTCCGGTAAATAATGCGATTCCGGTAAATCGTATTGTCTGGCTCTCGGCCTACAATGTCTGACTCGAGATAATCAAAGCGGATTCCAGCCTCAATCAACCCCTTAGTCAATGGTAAGGATTCAATTAGATACGCTCCCACCCTCATTTCTTCAAAGTTGGGAATAAAAGGTACAGTATTGGTCCCTGGAAGGTTGTCATTTTCCTGGGTCAACCATTGTAAGCCGATCTTACCGGATAGAGACCAAAGATCGGGGTGTCGGTAATCCAAATCAATTGTGTTTGTTTTGAGCTGTAAATCGATATTAGGTGCCTCGGTGCGACGGACTCCGAATTCCTTACGTTGATTGAACTGATTTCCATAAACCAATTCAATAGATTGATGATCGTCAATGTAACGCATAGAAGCCTTATAAAGATCATGTGTAACCAATTGTTTAGGTGGGGCAATATTGTAACTAAATGCCATGGTATACAGCGGTCTGTCTGCAGCCATAGCCCTTTGCAGATCCTCGAGATTACCAAACACCGATCCACTAAGGATACCCAGTTCCTGGTCAAAATGACTGTAGTAGGCCTCTACATCAAGCTTCGCAAGAGGATGGATTCTCAGCGCGCCAATAAAGCTGCTTTCTTCCCTTCCCGTATTGGTCAGCGAGTAATCTGGTGTATGGAGATCTCCTTGCTTTAAATAGGATCCTCCAGTCCTAACTCCAAACCACTTAAAGCCCCTACTGAATTCAGCTGTACCGTCCAAAGCCTTGCCATTACTCTTACCCAATACTTCCACTTTTCCATGTATAGGCGAGGCAAGTTCAATCTTGGCAGGATTAACCAAGATTACACCGCCCAAGGCATCGGGACCAAAGCGAACAGTGCCTGCTCCTTTGACCACCTCGAGCTGATCAATCAGTGATGCATCAATTTCCGGGGCATGCTCGATGCCCCAATTCTGAAATTCGTGCCGAATGGAGTTGTTGACAATCAATATCCGGTTCGAGTGCAATCCGTGAATCACGGGTTTCACGATATTTTGACCGGTGCTGATGGTGGCCACCCCAGCAATCTCACTGGCCACTTCTCCCAATGACCTTGATGCCACTTGTGCCAACTTTTCCTTTTCAAGTTTCGTGCTACTCATGGAATGCATATCACTGGCTACAGCAGTAGCTTCCACAATAATACTCTCCAGCGCTATGGACTCATGGGCCAAGAAGATCTGCATATCTGCATGATGAAAATCATGATGATGTTTCAGTGTCTTGTACCCCACATATGAAAAAACGAGGTCGTACTCTTCATCACATAAGTCTACTATCTCGAATTCACCAGCCTCATCACTTACTGCACCCAAGGTCGTATTCTCCAGTTGGATAGTGACATAGGGCAATGGATCTCTACTTTTGGCATCAAAGATCTTCCCGTGTATGCTATATCTGCATGCCGTGTCGGGCTGCTCTTGCGCATGTATGTTGCTCAAGATTAAGCATGAGAATAATGAAATCCATTTACAATCCACAATGACCACCTTTACAGAAGAGTAAAGGTACAACCATTTTGCAACACTGTTGCATGTTAAGATTATTTGGAGAGCATTAAGCCAGGTCCTTGTTCTGACCTATCTCCTTGAGTGACATGGTTTTGTTTCTACTTTCCAAAGAATAAGCATGCTCGTTTACAAGTGCCATGGTCAGAAATTAATTTGGTAGTTGATGTAATCGCTGACTGAGTCATTTTCATAGTGACCTCAACATTTTTTCTGACATCGGAGGCTCTTACGCGCCCGTCTATTAATGAGTCTATAGGCTTTGAATTGGCTTCGGTTTTAATCGCTCTCGATAGAACCTTTTTGCTCAAATGGAAAATCATTTTTCCGTTTTATTCATTGATTCAAATTGAGCACTAAAAATTGATAGGGATTGCCGGCTGACCTGAAACTAATGAAATACTGGATTGTGGTTATTCTTTGTCTGTTGTGGTGATAAGATTTTTAATTCGTTTTTTCTACGGCGAGTTGCCATTCATACGGTCAAATATGTTTATCGTCATCCTGCCAAGTCAATCGCTTCGATTGCCATTTGATTTTTTACTCAAATCTTCAATCGAAATGTTTCCATATAATTTATCCAGCTCAAAGGATGGTACAATAAAAATTCGGCCTTACTGTAATATAAATGAGCGAGTGTGGGACAACGTGGTCATTATTATAAAAGTTTCCGCACTGCCTTCTGAAATAGTCCATAAAAGTTCTGAAACACGAAAAAACTGAACGACGGCTCTCCAATCTAACTCACTGATCACGGAAGCTCATACATCCTTCATCGAAAAATCTAGTATATAGGTCGATCAGTTGACTTCCCGGGAACCATCCCCTTGATTTACTCATTAAAAGAATAAACCAGAAAGCTTATAAAAAATCTGATAAACTCATCTACAAAAATGAAAAACACGTTTACACTGTCCCTTATTATCATCATTTTATTCACTCTTCTATTCATAAGTTGTGCATCTCCCGAGTCAATTCAAACTTGTGTCAATCCCGATGAGCAGAAGAGTTTTCTTTATGGCTTAATTCATGGATTCTTGGCACCATTGTCATTTATTGTTTCACTATTTAATGATGACGTGGTTATGTATGCCGTCAATAACGATGGAGGTTGGTATGATTTCGGTTTTCTTTTGGGAATCGGTGGATTTAGTGGAGGAATATTTAAATCCTCCAGTCGTAGAAAAAGTGGTTGATTATCATAAGTAGAAAATAGGAGAATAGAAAACCTAATTCCTTGACAGCTCCTTAAGTCTTGCAATGGTATGAATGTCAAACTGACCCATTGGTAATCCCTGTTCTCGCTGAAATTCAAGTATTGCCGACTTCATATTCTCATCAACAATATTTGCTGGGTTTACTTCCCTCAGATAACCGGCTATAACCAAACCCCTCTGCAATCTTGCCAGTAGTTGAGGCCTATTTTGAATGTTGCAAATAACCTCGACCCATTCACCCTCACCGGCTTCTTGAGTGAGGAACTGATACTCAAATGACTCCAGGGTATAATCCCTTATTGTACTGGTGTCAGTCACTATTATCACCTTTTCCAACTCCGCTATTCTACTGGTAGTCATTTTTGGCAATTGATCAAAACGACCTATATACTCCCAACGATTTGAGTCCTGATGAAATCGGAAATAAATCGAATCCAGTCCGGACCTCGTATTATCCCGACCGGTATAAATTGCAAGCTCATCCCTGGCTACATCATAACTTTCAGGGATCAAGCACCTGCCATAGCATTTGCGGGGTTGACCGGATTGTGCAGAAAGAGTGATTGTCGCACTCAACAATAGGAGGGTGTAAAGCTTTCTCATGACTGAGATGATTTCAAGTAAATAACGAAGATAGTGCAAATCAAATAATAATCGCGACCGATCTGCTCCCGTGTCATCCCAATGAACTAAGACTGAACATTATTCGATCATATCTAAAACAATGGAATGCACCCCCATCATGGATGAATCACCCTCCCCATCAGTGCCATGGTCTGCATACATCCCTGTCAGCAGATATCTGCCACCCAAATTGGGGATTTTCTCCCGTGTCTTAAATGCCCCTTCGGTTCCAATGTAGTAGGTCGAACGATCAAGAAATCTAACGCTCAAAATCCAACTCACCATTTCCCTGGCATCATGTAGATCCAGCTCCGGATTGCGAGGCATCTCTACCTCACCCCAAACTCCTGTTGATCCCATCACTGTCTTTTTTGCCAACGAATCAACAATTGTCGGCACGTTCTCGTATCGCCTGGAAATATCCTCGAAGGATGGACCAACTAGTTTTGTCCTAATTCTATGACAATTGAAACAAGTATTCCGACTCATCGCTATGAGACCGTTACTCCAATTTTGATGACCATCCATAGCATTGTTTAGATCATTATCATTTCTCAAGAATTCCACCCTCAAAAAGACCTCGTTATTTGGAATTTCATCGTATACAGATTTTCCGTCCTCAAGATCATCGACCTCAATTGAAAATCGCACGATGGAATTCCATTTTAATTTTTGACCAATAGTCGGCTCTACTATCCTGACCTCCGGTGGATTATTTTCTGTTTTCTGAAGAATCCGGGAAAAATGGAAGATATAATGGGGAAAAAACACAGAATAAATAAAAATTCCCAAAAATACGATCAGTGTCGACTTCATCAAATTTAAATACTGTCGATTTCCTTGGCCACCCTGTTTGCTGACCGGGTACATGCTTCTGTCCCCCAATTTAAATTGTCTGCATAAGCACCGGCAAAATAAATCCTTCCGTGAGGCTCTATAATATTAGGCCAAAATCTGGCCAGTTCTCCGATGGGAAAAGGAAGCCGTTCGCAATTTGACGCAAACTTATGCTTTGTCCAATCCATGCTTATGGCTTGTTCGATCGAATCGCGTTTACCCGGGTATAACTCACGAAATGCAGCCAACGCTCTCTGAGGAGAGACCCCTCCGGGACCTGTACCGAGAATAATTACACGGTGGGTATCCACTTCCTCAGCAGATTGCCACACGTTCCACAGATCCGGATGTCCGAGATCGATATTGATGCTCAGCCCATCATCCTCCCAAAATTTACTACTCGCCTGAAACACAAATCGCTGGTAAGAATCATACCTCATGTTTTCGAAGACATGCATTTTATCGTCCGGCCACGGCGGATCCATAGGTATATTTTTCAATAGGGGTGGGGGGATACAATTGACAAAAAAATCTGCAGTTATCTCCCGTTCTTCTCCATGTCGTCGATATTTGATCAGTACACCGGAATCGTCCTGGGCAAGATTAATGATCCGGCTGTTCAGCCAGAGGCGATTCCCCAATCTTTTTGCAAAGGCATCAGGGAGTTGTTGATTGCCACCTTTCAGACGGTAGACTTCAGGAGGTGCTGTTGGCACTCCTCTAATTTTAAGAATAGCAGTATGCCATAGCTCATAAAGTGCAGATACATGAGCACCACCCAATCGTCCCAGTGCTCTGGGCGAGGCCCCATCCTTTTCATAAATACTTCTTACCGATATTTTATCCCAATCATCATAGCCCACCCCAAATGGCTGATATTCGTCTGTAAAATTATCCAGATAAGGATTAAGGAACAAAGACTTTAAGTCCCACCAGGGATTGGCTGCTAAAAAAGCAACTTCCTTTTTATTGAATCCCATTTTGTCCAGTACAGCAGGATCGCTCAACATTTCTTCCGTATAGAAGGCGTTGTCTATTCTCCTCAATACATTCTTACGACGGGGATAAGAAAGTGCGGTAAGATTGAATTCATCAATGTATTCCCAATACCGGTCATAGCCTGGCCTTGTGATATGCTCCATTCCGTAATCGCCATACAATCCATCTGACAATTCATCCCGGGCGGTATAAACATGCCCACCATGACGGCCTGAGGCCTCCAGAATAGTGACATCGTGGCCACTTTTCATCAACTCATAACCACAGCACAATCCTCCCAGACCACCTCCACCTATCACCACCCTCCTGGGATTGTCTGCATTCCTTATGTGGCCTTCCGCACTTCTCTCCTCAGATCCCGGCGAATTAAGTCCCACAAAAGGAGTACTAACACCAGCTATTACAGTATTTCTGATAAAATCCCTGCGCTTAAATTCAGTCATAATAATCTAATCTACTCTTTTGACATAAGAACTAATTTGCTATTTAAAACAAAAATCGAAAGGTGTAAAATAGACATTTATTTTCTAAGAACCCTCAGAGCTCGAACTCCCATAATTTCACAGGAACGGTGGCCTAGATGTCACGCACCGAAAGGGCCTTTGCGTCTTGACAGTGATCAATCTTCCGTTCTGTTTTACAGCATTCCGGGCACAGGATATTTCTTATCTTGAAAAAAATATTATCGATCACATGACGCTCCTATCACAAATTCTAATCGCACTTGTAGCTGCGCTGCATCTATATTTTTTGTGGCTTGAAATGTTTGCCTGGACTACCCGAGGTCCAAAAGTTTTCAAGAATTTTTCCAAGGACCTTTTTATACCTACCAAAAATCTGGCTGCAAATCAAGGCTTATATAATGGCTTCCTAGCAGCAGGTTTGATCTGGAGTCTCCTGATCAAAGATCATCACTGGAACATCAATGTGGCTATATTCTTCCTCTCTTGTGTACTGATCGCCGGCATCTACGGTGCGGCGACTGCAGACAAAAAAATATTTTTCGTGCAGGGCCTCCCTGCACTTCTCGCTTTAATATCTGTGCATTTTGTTTGAAATGCATATACGAATTCCATGGCGAAATTCGACAGATGTGATATGATATGTTGGAAAACTGCGGTTTACTACAGTGATTATTTTATCCGCGATTTCTATAAATGTTTTTTTGTGTCTTTTTATTAAACCTGACTTCTTGGTTGTTAATTATGGCAGCAACCTACACACCGGACACCCAAGCCAATTGAAAATAAACTCGGCAAGTTCAAATACCTCGTTACACAAACCGTCATTCATCAATGACTTTCACTCTAAATTATCTACTTCCTTAATTCTGTTTCTCAGGAAAAACTGGCAGGTTATGCAAAAAAACTGTATCAAAAAAAAGGATGCGGCAGCCCGGTCCGTATTTTATTTTGACAGAGCAGTGGTGCAAATGAGATAAGCCAATCATGACCTCGTTGGTCATTTCCTCATCTTCCACCGGTACCCGATCACAAGTGTCTGAGTGCCATATTCTGACAACCAATGTCGGGTATTTCCCAGTACCCGTCGATTTAAATCATATTTAAATTGTATGACGAAATTTTGGCGCAATTGAAACCCTAAGCCAAGGCTCCAATTATCGCGACTTTGGATCTTCAGCTTAGCTAAAGATTCAAAGTCAATACAAGCAACTAGTGGCAGCTCGCTTACATAAGAAACGTCAAAAAATACACAAGCTCTATTAAAATAGATTTTGTGTCTAACACCGAAGGACAAATCCAAGGATTTATAATCCACCTTGACATCTGAGGTATGAAGTTCACTTTCAGCTATAAAATATTGATAAGTTGGCTCTAATAAGGCTGACCATTTACTTCTGTTGAACGGAAAAATATACTCGGCTTCAAGGCCCAAGCGAAAGGTAATATGCTGGCCAAAATCAACATCCCTGGTATTGGTTTGCCTTAGACCAATAGACATATGTGCTGTGCGAATCCCCGGTCGCACGCTTAAGTAGATAGGACTCCATGCTCCGACAGAGAACGACTTACTGTATTCTGAATCAGAACAGAGATGGTAGGATTCGAAAAGGTTGAGAAGATCTCCGACTTTGTAGTCTGTTGCATAAACCTGTTCCTTGGAAAGACTGCGGCAAGTCAGTATTTCGGCAAGTTGGTTTTTGTATTCTGCATTAATCCCAATAAATCCTTCTGAACTCCTGTACTTTTTGTAAACCAGTGGAGTGACCTCTCCACCATCCTGACTCACAAAAAAACGTTGAATTTCCTTTCCACGATAGTAGAATAAGGAAGGTGAACCTCTGAGTAATTCTCTCAAAAATAATACCTCCTCCTCGTAATGCGGATTTGTGTAGGGATCTAAGTTGTGTAATTCATCACTAGATCTGTCAATTTTAACAGAGAATCTCTTATAGATGTGATCACCAACACCAAACTCACTAATATCCTCAATGACTAGCTCTTTGACCTGATCACCTTCATCGTTTTTATACTCAATACGATGGGGGTTCATTCTCCAGTCCCGGTTTTTAATGAGGCAATTCTTTTTTTTCCCTTGCTTGTTCACAAAGTATCCAGCTTCAAATTTGATCTGGGCAAAAAGGAGCTGTGGGCTTAATATCGCTAACAAAATACATCCATAAAACTTCATGCTATATTTGAGTTTATTAAGCATCCAACACAAAAAGTTCCCAACGGCGTAGTTCCCGTGAAAAGCGCGTCTCTCCAATACCTACTGAGGCCATCCATCTCCTCAAGCATTTGGGTATTTTCCGATTTGATTTTCTGCCGATCTGCGCCCGACTTCGCTTTAATTAGTCTCCAATTTAATTCACTTGCTTGCATCTCCATGCGTTACAATCCCCAAATATCTTTCCTACTGGCTACATCATTTTCTGTGTAGCATGGTAGAGACATGAGGAAACTGTTCTGCAATCGGATCGTTCCATTCTCTTTCAACAAATTTGATGCCGGGCATCAAAATTATTAGTAATCGCTATAACCCATGGAGGTCATCAGAAATCTTAAAAGGATGTACGGAAGCATAAGTCACAACTAACTCGTCGAACAAACGAAATCGAACAAAAGAAGTTTTTCGAAAGTCAAATGCTCAATTGCAACATGAACATCTTCGATTTTTGTCGGTTTCATTAGTTGTCTTCCTTATCATTCCTTTTCTGCACTGCGCTATGCCACATCATCTGAAATCCCATCGCGTGGTATCTTACAGACAACATTAAGTGCGGGTGATTCCAGTATCACCATCTTCGACAACGAAATTTGCGTACATACTTTCTTTCATTTCTAGTGTGATAAATCGTTTTGATAATTCAATAGAGTCGAATAGAGGTGATTGGGAAAAATCCGCTATCTTGTCAATGATTGGTACCAAAGAATTCTTGTTGACCCTAAATAAATCAATTCCCAAAATCCGTGTCTCTTCTAGTTCACACCTCAATACAAGCTCTTTCGCACTTTTTTTTGACAAATAGACTTCGGAACCACTAACTACCACCTCATGATTTGTCAGCAGCTTCAAAACTTCATCTTCTTTCATTTTATACTTTATTGTTCTTCCCAAGGAGCTTTCCATTCGGGACTATTTTTGTTACTTACTTGCGTCACATCTCCAGTTTTATCATTCCGAATCACATAGTTGCCATCTTTATCAATATACGCAGTTGCTGGATCGTCTAATTTCGTCCCATCACCTGTCCAACGAGTATCTCTCACAGATCTTGTTTCTTCAGAATTCTCTATCAAATCGATTATGCTTTCTTCTGTCCACCCCCTTTTACCAAGTTGCTTGCTAATCTTTTTACCAAAAGAAGTTATTAATTTCGAAGCATCTACAACATCACTCACCCCACCAGTTGCTTGGGACAACATCTCATCCTTTACCTCATTTCCTACAAAACCCAGCGTTGGTCCAACACCAAAAGTCCCAAAGGCAGTAGCTCCAGTTATTAAAGCAGTTCCACCAATGGCAAGAGGTGCCATCTCCTCAAGCATCCGGGCATTTTCCGATTTGATTTTTTGCCGATCTGCTCCTGACTTCGCTTTAATTAGTCTCCAATTTAAATCACCTGCTTGCATCTCCATGCGTTGCAATCCCCACAGATCTATACTGCCTGCTGCATCATTTTCTGCGTAGGCAATAGTCGACACATGAGGAAACTGTTCTGAGATGGGATCCGGCCCATCAAAAACTGCAGCGCTTTTAATGTAGTTGCGCGCTTCAAATTCCAAATAATTAGTGTAGCTGATCGCCTCCTTGTCATTAAATCTCTGCCTGTATTGAGACACTCCCGGCGGGTCGTCCTCATACTCGATCCCAAAGGGATAATATGCCTTAAACTCCATCACCTCATTGGCAAAATCAATGCCTCCGTCATTGTTTGCATCCTCAAAGAGCACCCTGGGACTCCCCAAATGATCCCGTATAACAAAAATATAATTTAATCCCTGCACCGCAAACTCTTCAATGTCCGCCAGATATTGGGCTCCATTTTTTACCTCAAATCCCGCGATCATCTCGATGCACTCCTGGGCTTTGTTTTCTTCATTAGCCGGAGAATTTAATACGCGTTCCGTGGTGATTTTTACCGCCTTTTCTGTTTTTACATGACTCACCGTACCGGTCAGGAATAATTCCTCCGGCACAGGCCGGTCTAAAGTGATGTAGCCATTGCCGTGATGGATTACACTCAGGGCTCCATTCCTAAACTCAAACATGCCAATCTTGTCGATCACTGTGCGTATACCTGCGCTGTCCAGCTCTCTGCGGTGCATCACCCCTGAAGCATCACGGCTGCTCCTTATGGTCACATCTCCATAGGTGTACTCTAGGATGTGATTGAGGTGATCACGGATGATGCTGGCTCCATTTTCAGCATCGTATTTGATAAATCCGTTTTCATCCTGCTGATAGGTATTGCCATTTTGCACATAGCCCCGTTTGTTCGTAGAGCCTGAGCTGCCATCACTGATTGTCTGTAATTGATTGGTGCCGCTCTTGTAGGTGTACGTCAGGTTATCAATCTGGCCTGCCGGACTGTTCCGGGTGATCTGGTCAAAGTTGCCCCGATGGTCCTCGTATGAAAACGAAGCATCATAGGCATCATTATTTCCGGATTCAAAATATTCTGCTGCCGTGAGCATGTCCAGAAAATTATACTCATAGGCATAGGCCTTTTTATTGCCTACCGTGCCTGCGGCATTATCTCTCTGGCGCCACTGCACTGCAGTGATATTTCCATTGTTTTTTAATACCTGCCCGGTTACATTTCCTGCATCTATCTGAGAGTCATACGCGATTTTCATCCCAAATAGATCGGTACCTACAGCAAAATCTACCAGGGGGGAATTTATTCCGCTCAAAAAGCGATTGTGCAGGTAAGAATAATCCAACCGCTGTAAGCCTCCTCCCAGTATCAGATCTTCGATTTGTTCTTTTACCGTGTATTTCTTCACGGTCATTTCTTTTTCTGGCCAGGTAGTCGATCCGGTTGTCACCTGAATAAAACTTTTTATATACCTGCCTGCATGATCAAAAGTATTTCTGATGCGCACTTCCAAGCCCTCCGGTTTTACTTTATAATAGGCCGTTACAATATTGTCCGCATCATCAAATATCAAGGAGTCGACTATACTCTTAGGTTGTGGATGTAAAATGCTGTTCTTTCTGGTTACATAAGCTCGGCCGCAATTGTCGTATTCCGGCTCTCTGACTACAAAAAATTCTGTACCGGTTACCTTACTACTTTCTACAATGACCTTATCGATCTCAATGCCCGAGCTGCCATAGGTGCGCAAAATGACCGGATCTGTCACTGCACCTGCTGTTGTTCCAAATCCCTCGATTGTCGCTCTGCCATAACTGTCTCTCACAAAAGAGTAAATCCTTCCCTCAGCAGCCATTTTCCCATCCTGCCAGGACTCCACCAACTCCCGGGCATCGTAGGTAAAGGTCTCCGGATCCTGATCGGGATCATCCTGCACCAGGATTTGATCATCGCCTGAGAACACTTTCTTAAAGATCAGATTGGTGCTGCTGGTTGTGGTGCCCGGCGGCAGGATCAGATACGGCCTGTTTTTGGCATCATACAAGGTGTAGGTATCCGCTATACTGGTGCCATTTTTTCTACGTACAAGGACCTGATTGCCCAGTACATCCACAAAGGTATGGGTCTCATTGCCATCGGCATCCGTAGCCACCGTTTTATGCAGGGTATTGGCAGCGTAGTTTCCACCATTGATGTGGTCTTTTACTTCAGTAGCCGTATTGGTGCCGTAACTATACAGCATGCGGCCCAATGTAGCCGAGCCCGGATGCTCTACCTTGATGGGCCTTTGCAGCGGAGAGGACTCCCAAAAAGTGCGGGTAAAGTGCGTATTGGCATTTATATAATTCGTCGGTGAACCCGTGTTGGTTTTGGGCTCATGCCGGTAGGTGGGCCAGTGCAGTGCGTTGTACCCCTGCTCTTCAGCGATACTCTGGCTGGTTCCGGACGGGTGCTGCTGGTAGCGCAAGGTCTGGATGGGACTGTATAGCTCGTCGTAAAAAGTGGTGGTGGTGAGCGATTTATTGGTCGCTGTACCCAGGGTAGGATAGGTCAAAGTGGTATTTACCCGGTTTTCTTCGGTGCCGTTGCTGAACACATACGCCAGGGCTGCCGTTACGCCCTTGCAATCTTCCTCCGTCTCCAACCGCATAAAGTCATCCCACGTATAATCGATCGTGGTGCCGTCGATGGCTGTGTATTCTTCCAACAGATCACTGCCGGTGTAATAGGTGTATATTTTGTTGTGGTCGATAAATTTCCACTGCAACAGTTTTCCACTGCTTTTCCAGGTGAGCTCCAGCGGATCACTCCAGCCATCTATCGTTACTTCAGCCGGACTGCCCACATTGACCTGGTATTTATCTACTGTACTTTGCAGCTGCCAGTCGTCGACTACCGCACTGCCGCTGTTGTCCCAGCTCATCTCATAGCGGTATTTTTTATGGGCATACAATGCGGTGGTTGATGAAGTAGTGGGTGTACCGGAGGTAGTGAAAAAACTATATAATGTACTGTCTCCATCTACCTCTACATTGTCTACTTTTTTTACCGTCTTCCAGGCGGGTACAATTCTGTTCTGCTCCAGCAGTTTGTTTTTTACCGTTGATGATCCGGAGTAGGTAGAGGCATAGCTCATTTCGGTGCGATGCACATCGCCATCCGAATTGGTCACTTCTTGTGAGGTAGGAGCCAGTTGGTCATTGATGCTGTAGCCATGAGATATCGTGTATTGCATCCCGTCTCGATCCACCACTTCTTTAGAGATCAAATTATAACCCGTGCGTATGGGATATAATACAGCCTTGATATAATAGCAGGTGGTACCAAAGGGATCGGGACCATGCTTAAAATAAAATACTTTGAGTGATTGAGACCCTAAATTTGTGTAGGCAGAGGTATACGTATTTGTGCTTGACTGTACCTGGGCGTCATTCTCTTTTTTTACAATTGTATTATCCCGTTGTCCATTTTTTACCAAAAACAATTCCGGAACCTGGGGATAGGTATTGAGCTGTACCCGTGGCTCAACGGTAAATAGATATTCGGTATGGCCGTGGCTTTCCTTTTTTTCCACCACTCTTGTATACCCGATGTGATAGCCGTCGAAACCACCCAGGGGCACTACCGCCATATCCCGCCAAAATAAATGAATGTAATTGGTGTTGTCTATGACCTGATCGCCATAGACAGGCTCCACATACAGCTCCCCACTGCTTTCATTTGATCCGGCTTTGGTGTATGAATATCCGGTGCTGTCCAGTAGCGTGCCAGCACGGCAATAGTGAGCGATATTTTCGATGCGCAAGCCTCCCACATCCTTTTCTACCGCTTCTTTGACAAAGACCTCGGCTTCACCCCATGCATATTCCGTCTCTATGGTAAAATAATAATCGCCGGCAGGGATGCTCCCAAATTCGTCTGTCAGATCAAAACGCACAGGAGGCTCCTCGATACCGGACGATTGCGTGATGCTCAGGCTATCCACCTCTGTACCTGTCGAGGTGTATAATTTGAAATTGAGGTAATTGGGTGCATTATTACAATGTCCTGTGACATAGTCGCCGTATTTTAGATCTAATGAGATTTCTGCATCAAGTATTTCTGTAGCGCTCAAGTTAAATGTGTTACTTGTTGCAAATTCCTGAGTGCAGCAGGTCTGGCCCCCATTGACATAACACGTTGTTTGTCTTTCTTTACTCACAAAAGGAGCTGATGAACCGGCTGGATAAAATATCCGGTTGGCCCCAAAACGATACTCGGTGTAGCCCTTGGTCGGGTAGGTCACTTTCTTTAATGAGCCCGCCAGCATTCCACTTTCTTTGCTATCTCTTTTGGAACCTCCGTAATAAATGCCGTTTACTTCGGTGGGAGGTACATTCACTGGATAAGCTCCATTCAGCGTCTCGCCATTGGCAAAACCCCAGTGGTCGATCGCATAGCTCAGTCTATGGGGTATGCTATTTGGATTGTGGTATTCAAAAACATACGGATTTATGACCGGGCTGCCGCTCAATGCTTTTTCCTGGATTTGATCCAGCTTTAATCGCTTGTACCAGCGACTGCTCGTTGTGCCATTGCCGATATCCCAGTTATCGGATGGACTCTGAAAATAGCTGTGGGTCAGTTCCCATTTATAGCCAAAATTGCCATTCTGGATCACGATTTCTTTTAGGCGTTGTGGGGGGCTGCTGCCAAATACCTCCAGGTCTTGTCTGGTTACTCCATCGGTGTTAAAGTTTACCGTCTGGGTACCACTGGAGTTCGCAATACTCGTCAATCTTTTTCCGATGACGTAGTTATAATTTACCGCACTGTTGTAAAAATTCAGGTACCTGGATCCATAGGAGCCCTGGGTAGCACAGGGTGACTGCTGGCTGGTTACATAATACTCTGCAGATGCCGCATAAGGATAAGAATACCGTTCTGTTTGATAGTTAAACGTCAACCAGTGTTTGGCATCGTGGCTCTCCATACGCATCAGGTACCATCCTGAGGTTGTTGCATTGGCATTGGGCAACGGTTGTGAGGTCTCCACCATGCTACTTCCATTGTAATAGCCAAAATAGCACACCACCCCATTGGGAAGAATGACTTTAAATCCAGCCAACGTACTGTTGGCAAAAATCCGGGTGATTTTTATATCCTGTCTGGGAATTATCATCGGTTCTACTGTCTGTGATGTACCTGCATCGATGTCAAATAAAAATTTACCCGAATAGCCAGCTACGTTAAAGACAAATACATCCGGCTCACTGTCACGCACTCCATCGGCAATTTCAGTCAGATTTAGGTTGTTTAAATTCTGAAGGCTAAACCACCCATATTGTCCCTCATCCGCGATGCCAATCACAGTGCGCGAGATCATCCCTCCGGCATACATCGCCCAGTTGAGTCCTTCCCGGCTCGCTACTTCACTTACACGTACGCCGGCCGTGTGGTAATTCAAGCTGATGGGTAACGACAACGGACCCTGGGTAATGTCATATAAATGTAGGCCTACCCGGATAGTACCCGTAAAATGCGATACCTGGTGTTCTGCAAATTTTCCCAGTGATGCTGCCATATAGGACGGTATGGTCACATCCCCAAAACTATTATTCATCGATTGAGAATGTATTTTTACAGTGTTTATAAATACTGAAAACAATAGGGCTATTATTATTTTATTTTTCATGGTCTTGTTTTTTTATTGCGGTTATTTTTTCATGCTCCATTCTCCTTGCTTCGCGCTTCGTGCTTCGATCTTCATTTTTTCACATAAGCATTCCGCTGTCCTTTTTCTAAAAAATACCGCATGCGTTGTACCTGACCACGGGTAAACATGTACATGTTTTTATCATTCGTGTCATCCATAAAATTCATCACCATCGCCCGTGGATAGCCCAGGCAGTTGCTGTGCCGCGTGGGCATGGGGTCTCCTACATTGGGTGCATTATGGGGTGGGGTATCCGGTACCCCATCCGACTCACAGGGCCAAAAAGTGCCGTACAGATCACGCAAG
Source organism: Saprospiraceae bacterium (assembly GCA_965222645.1). Classification (GTDB taxonomy): domain Bacteria; phylum Bacteroidota; class Bacteroidia; order Chitinophagales; family Saprospiraceae; genus JABDMH01. Next base: position 1,893,088 of record OZ244968.1, read on the forward strand.
CCCAGCCAGTTGCCCATCAGGTGTGTAAGTGTCTTGCCCTCTGCATGCACTCCCGCACCTGAACCAAAATATCTTCTGTCGATCACAATGCCATCGGTACCCTCAGGGCCTCCCGGATACTGGGCATATGAACCAATTTCTTCATCAGAGTCAATCACCCAAATATTGACTGTACCACCCGGGTCCACAGGTGGCGATCCCCTTTCTTTTGCTTTCATCTCATTGTAATCCCGCCAGGAATCAGATTTCGACTCGGCTATCGCCATACCTCCCTCCATCAGGGGGGAAAGCTTAAACCGGATACCAGTATCAGTCGCACGGTCCCTGTACGCTCCATCCGGATCATGGTGGTCACTGGCCGGTATTTTCGGAGGTCCAAAATCCCGGTTTAGTGCCTGGAGCTGTATGCCGATCTCCCGGGCCGCCACCGATATATCATCGGTATACAACATGTGAAATAGAAGCTCCAGTACAACGGGTCTCCTATCGTACCTGTAGTCTTTACTTTCTCTCCTGATCACCAATTCATTTTGCATCCACTCACTCCGGGTCACTACAGATCTACTGAATTGGTCCCGCAAGTATTTGTCATTTTTGTACCGCTTGCTTCGACCAGGAGTATCTATTTCCATGTGGAATAGATCGTAGTAAGTATCCCGATTATTTATTTCCGGATTTGCATGAACGCATTCAGCAGTAATCATAGTACTGAAGAATAGCAATAGCAGGGTGGTAATCTTTTTCATCGAGGTTTTTTTATTTATTAGATCGAATTTTCGTTATTTCAATATGCACCGGCTTTTTATGAATCCGCAGCCGGTGCATCCAGTTATATCCGTACCAGCCTTTGCCGGTACTCATGAATAGTATCGTCAATAGTCCTAAACTCCCACAAGTGTTTTCTCAAGGGAATAGCTATCTGTCTATTTAAAGGATCTTCTTAAAAGGATTCTTTGGTTTATCTGAAGTGCATGATGCTTTCTGGTTTTGTGACTCCATTTAGCTTCTGTTGGAGCCGGGTTAGCAAACGTTTATTTACAAAAAAAAGGCGTGAAACTATAGATCGACAATCCTTAGGTTCGCCACCCTTGTTCAATCGATCAGTCCACGCCAGGCGTTAACTGATCTACCTTGAACAAATGAAAAATGGCGAATAAGGATAAAGTAGATCCTACCTTTTATCATCTTCTAATCAAAAAAGCCTTTTGCAGATTTGATCAGATGTCTGACTAAGATACAAAAGGATTTTACATGAGTGAAAAAATTGTAAAAAAATTCAACCTTTAAAATTTCTACTTATTAATCCACCTTTAATATTTTTTCCACTCCCAACATCGAATTATTTGAATCTTGTACTTTAATAAATAACAGTCCGGAGGGCAGCCCTGAAATATCGATAATGACGTCGCTGCCATAGGTGGTTACTTCTCTATAGACCGAGCCCGTTTCCGTTAGGATCTGTACCGTAAAACCATCGAGATTTCCCGAAATGCGGAAATAATCATCAGTGGGATTCGGATAAATCGAAATGCAATTTTTTATTGCTTCTAAATTTGTAGTTGAAGTGACAGTAGGGTCAGAAACATAATGTGCTAAAAATCGAATATACGCAGCTTGATAATAGATAGCTGGTTCTGTTATTTCATACGCCACGTCACTGTACCCATTATTATAGTCCAGATAACATTTTTGAACGGGTTGTCCAGCGGGTGGTGAGAGACTCCCCGTATAACCCTGGTTGGGACCGCCAGAGAGAAACCCGGGAGCCGGACCATAAGTAGAAGTCAGTGCATTGTCCCAATCCGTACCGTCGTTAAACCAGGTGTGGAAGATTTCATTGGCACACCGGTCACCTCCAAATTGGTACATGTTAGTCAAATACACAATGCCCTGAGGGTTGACACCGTGAAAATAGTGAAGGTGTTCTGCTGCTTTTCTCAGCAAACCGGGATTAGCCCAGGGTAGAACATCGTATTTATTCAAAATGTGGCACAGATTCCCAATATTTGCCATCTGCATATTGCTTCCCCAGTAATACACCCAATCAGGTGCTGCTGCCCTGTACAAGTCATCAGTGCTAAAATCAAAGTAATTTCCCCAGTTATTGGTAATCGCATCAGATGCCAGAGTAAGGATTGCATTTTCTGTGGTCTGATCTACATTGTCTAAAGTCGTATATTTTAGCATGGCCTCCAAAAGCACCGGATGATGGGGAGCAATAAAATTATCAACTACAGGCTCGGTGTTACTGACATTATCAGCTACAAAATTGGAGAAATTGCCTTCACCAGTAAGATCAAATAGATATACGGCGGCCACAATCGCATTATTTATTTGTGTTTGCTCGTTCCAGTCGGCATCGCCGGCTTTAACGGTAATATCATCACATTCAAATTGTAGATTGGTTGAATTAAAAAAAGAAAGAAAACGATTCCAACACAATAAAGCATTACTTTCTAAAATAGTTGAATATCCTGCCAGATTCGGAAAGGACTTTAAGACTTTTGCAGCATGGGCAAACATACTTGCAATGGCTAATGAAGCAGAAGAGCATGTGGGTGCATAATACCGCGGTGCATTATTTGCACTTGGAGGGGCATTATCATTTATATCGTAATTAAGGCTGCCCATTTTGATATGTACCGTTCCATCTGCATTGATCATTTTTCGGAGCCAATCCAATTCCCAAATGACCTCATTTAAAATATCAGGAATACCATCTCCGCTCTCCGGTATATTCCATGCATCCGTAAACAAGGCAGGATTCTCCTCATATGCACTTAACAACTGATGTACCGGGTCATGAGCGAAGGTCACATACTTATTGTAATCACCGGCATCAAACCAACCTCCGGTCAGATCCTTGGCAGTACTGGCATTATTCTGATCAAAGGCATCACGTACAGCGGCATCTTGAGGAAAATTATCGATATCTGTCCAATTGCTCTGCGCAAATGGGACCTCTTTGGTGGAGTTACAACGATTGTAATAGAAGGCTTTTAGGGCAGCCCTTATGACCGCAATATAAGGATCAGAAGAAATCTCAAATGAAGCAGAGCGATGATCTGTTTGAGGATCGTAGATGTAATAAGTGCCTGGTGCAGAAACGCTGCTGAAATCAAACCACCACCCGGCATCTCCAGACTGGTCGTGGGTATTCCCGCTATTCCAAACTGAGATGGGACCCGAGTACACGATCTCTCCAGTGAGACTGGATCTTACTTCCAGCGTATTTCCGGGCGTATGAGCATCGTCACTATTGTAACCTACTTGTGGATCAGAGATAACGGCAACTTTTTCAGCATCAATCAAATACCCAAATTGATCCAGGTGAATAAACTCACTGATTTCTTGCCCATTCAAGGCACCAATTAAGATATAAAGGACCACGATAAATGATGCCGATCTCTTCGCCATTACAGAACTATGTTGCGTCAAAAAAATAAACGTGAAAAATAATCTTGCGGGGTAAGGGCAGCTAATTTACAGTATTATCATTCAATATAAGAATGTAGCTGTAATATTAATCGGTGCCTTTGAAACGACTTTCCTTTTCATTAGAACGTATAAATCGCCTTGATATTTTTTTTATCAGAATTTATTTATTTTCTTGTTTCCGGCGAATGTAAATTCGCCTCTGACCAAACCGGCCGGCGAAAGGTTTTCGTCGCTACATAACAGTTAAAAACTAAACATATAAACCACTTGATACCCGATACATCGAACCCGTTTGTATTTGGGAATATCTACAAACCCATGAAAACAAAAATTAGCGGACATTGAGATAATCCTAATCCAGATACAAACCAGTATCACCTTCCTCCAACAATTTTAATAGCGATTCAACTTTCTCTTGGTTACCTGCAGCTACATTGGTTCGTTCATGGGGATCATCGTGATAATCGTAAAGCTCTACTTTTGGTTCTTCTTCTCTAAAATATTTAGTAATTCGAAATGAGTCCGTGCGCATAGAAATACCATTCCTAAAATAACTATAGGCTACGTCCTCATTCTCATCAACCCCCGTCAATCGAGTCAAAAAACTTTTTCCATCTACCTCTACAGGTAAATCTACTCTGCACACATCGAGTAAAGTAGGAAAAATATCTACAGATTCGACGACTGAATTAATTTCCCTACCACCATCCAGTCCGGGAACTTTCATAATGAATGCGCTGCGCAGGGCATATTCCGATAATGTATGCTTGCCCCATACTCGCAAATCGCCCAAATGCCAGCCGTGATCACCCCAAATTACGACGATTGTATTTTTATCCAAAGCGTGTTTTTTTAATTCCCGCAGCAAAAGGCCGACTTGTGCATCGATATAACTTACGCAGGCATAATATGCCTTTCGGATTTTGCGTGTGTATTCATCAGATAATTTTCCATCTAGTGAAGCTTTTTCTTCTCCAAGGGCATATTGATTAAACTCATTGCTTTTATGAAGACTGGCAGTAGATACATTTTCGGGAACGTCCGGATTTATTGGCAATGTTACCTCATCCTCATCATACAGCTCCCAGTATTTTTCCGGTGCAGTAAATGGTAGATGAGGTTTAAAATATCCAACACCAAGAAAGAAGGGTTCGTCTTTGCTTTTGAGCTCGGCAAGTTTATTAATTGCTAAATCCGTAGTCAATCCATCGGGATAACCATTGTCATCAACCTTTCCCTTTTCGTAGGGTTTCACCTGTGCCTTTCTGTCCTGTCTGTTACTTCCATCTGCATATCCGAAGAAAGCATTCCAGCCCGTGCCCCATCTACCGTGATCAAATAGAAACTCATCCCAGCTATGTGGCAATTCTTCTACCTCAGATACAGGTTCTTCGTACCCGTAAACAAAGCCATCTACAGAATGACCTATCTTGCCAATGCCTGCTGTGTAATAACCATTTCTCCGCAATTGATGCACCAGGGTCTCGGGGAATTCCCCATCGACTTTACCCGATAGGTGTTGAGCCATCACATTATTTTTAAGATGCGCTTTTGTGTGAGGACGGCGACCACTCAACAATGCATAACGGGAAGCTCCACAGGTGGGCACCTGTACATAATGATGGTTAAAAACAAATCCTTCTCGTGCGATCTGATCAATATTCGGGCTCTTGATCACCGGGTTACCATAGCAACCTAACTCGGGCCTTAAGTCATCAATGGCAATGAATAATATATTGGGTCTTCTCTCCTCTTCAGTTGCACAAGAAACGAATATTAAAAAGGCAAGACTAATCCAACGGCTTGTTGAAAACATAAAATCTAATTTTGGAAAGGTGCAACAAGTTACAAAACTACCTTTGCACTGTCTCGAACATGTAATCACAAAATAATTTAAGATCTAGCAATTGTGATATGAAAGGATGAATTGCATGATAATATCATATGTTTGCATAAATGGCCATAGAAACAATTGTCCTTGAAAATGTCACCGCTGGACACGGCCCGGACCACATTGTCAAGGATATAAGCTGGACTATTTTATCGGGTGAGAATTGGGTAGTGACTGGTGAAATGGGTGCAGGAAAAACGACGTTACTTCAGACTATCTATGGCAAGGCCAGGAGACTTTCCGGATATATTAAGTATCAATATTTAAAAGATCCGGGGAGCTTTGAAGAGCGCAAGGCCTCCATGTCCTTCGTTTCTTTTACGGACCGCAGCAGCCTCTTCAATAATGCGCGTGCAATCCATTATTATCAACAGCGATACCAGGCTTTTGACTCCGAAGGTCATCTCACAGTAGAACAATATCTTCAAGTAGGTGGATTGGATCTGGGGAATGGCGATCACATCGAACTCCTTGAAATGCTGGATCTCTTCCCACTGCTAAGGCTAGAACGAATCAAACTATCTAGTGGTCAGACCAGGAAGCTTCTCCTCTGTAAAGCACTGCTGTCCGATCCAACCTTTTTGTTGTTTGACAATCCCCATGCAGGCCTTGACCCCACTAGTCGAAAAATACTTAACCACTACATCGATAAAATTGCAGAAACCGGGAAGCAAATTATAATGGCCGGCCATTTTAGAAAACTACCAAAATGCATCGATCGGGAATTGAACCTCAGCGACGGAAAAGTAATGTACACGGGACTTGTCAGAATGAATAAACCAGTGGTTAAACCGGAATCTAAAATCCCTGGACGAATTATCCGGGAGTTTAAAGACAAACCGGTTCCGGATTTTGACGAACTTCTGAATTTTAAAAACATTCAAATTAGATATGACAAAAAGAAACTCTACACAAGACTGAGCTGGTGTGTCAAAAAAGGAGAAAAGTGGTTGCTAGCCGGTGGAAATGGAAGTGGAAAATCAACGCTCATCAGTTTGATCTACGGCGATCATCCACAGGCTTACTCAAATGATGTGTCCTTGTTTGATCATCCAAGGGGCTCAGGAGAAACGATCTGGGAGATAAAGCAAAGAATTGGATTTACTTCATCCGAACTTCACAGTTACTTTAGATATAACTATCGAGCAATTGATATCGTACTCAGCGGACTTTGGGACACATTTTTCGTGAGAAAGGATGTGCCAGAAAAAAAGCAGATGGCCGAATCTTTATTTCAATATTTTGGTCTGGAATCCCAAATGGAAAAACAGTACTTGCAATTGTCTACGGGTATGCAACGGTTGGTCTTCTTTATGCGATCACTGATAAAAGCACCTCCCGTTCTTCTTCTCGACGAACCCTACCAGTGTCTTGATCTTGAAAACACCGTACTTTGTAACAGTCTCCTGGCTACAATTCTCTCTCCAGAGCACACTATGATATTCATCTCGCATTTTGAAGATGAAGTGCCGGAATTCATTTCCCAAAAACTCGAACTCTAGAGTGCCTGTCCCCCTTACCAGTCGACTAACAGAATCGATGTTTAAAAAAAGCAGAGAAAATCATTAGGTACAAAAGATGTAATGCAGAGAGAAACTACATTGTCACCGCTGGACTTTAAGTCGCAGCGGTCTAAATCTAGATATGTCCTCATCGATCAAATTCTAAATGCCATATTCCCCTAAGATCCCCAGTACCAAAGCCCACAGCACGATCGTCGGGATAATATTTACTCATAACTGCATAATCTGCAGCTGAGATATCTGTGTCTTTTTTTCCATGACATTTGAGACAAGCATCCATTAATAGAATCGGGGCGTAGTAGTCAACTTTATTAGCGCCTAGTGCCACTTCGGGCACAGGGATCTGTCCTTTATCCTGGGCCGCCATATATTTAGCAATGATCAATTGCTCAGCTGTTGTCGCACTGTTTGAGGGATTTCGCCACCGATGACTCGCTCTTCTTATCTTTACCTGATGTGCTGAAGAAAGGCTGTCGACCAGGTCTAGAACATTTAAGTTACAGAACTCTATCGCATGTTGTACACCACCGTTTTTGATTGCACCCGTGAGTTTTCCACTCATCGTCCTAAAAACATGTGAAGTAACATCTGCTCCTTTTGTCAAATATTCCGACGCTAGTTCTGTCTCCGTTTTAACTTCCTCCGCCTGTTGCTTAGAATTGTCTGATTGACATCCGAATATAAACGCGAGAAAAAGAAGTCCCAAAGTGTAGCTTAGATTCACGATAATCTCATTTATTTATTACAAGTTATATAATTGTTCGCGGCTGTCGCGTGATCGGAATCACAACTGAATTCTTATGAGAAAAAGTACTCGAATTTCCGATTTGATCCCCAAGTACTCGTTCGCTTTTGGAGCATCTCGTCCTACACCGGTAGAACATGTTGACGCTCAGGGTCCTACATCGATACTTTGCGGTAGTTCAATATCGCCAATGTATTGAAGAAGACAGCAAATCCAACCGTGATGAGGATGTCCATCCTCAGATCCCAGAGTGAGCTGCCCATCAAATAGATCGATCTTACGGCCTTTATAAAATAAGTAGGTGGATTTAATGAGGCGACCCATCTAGCCCATGAGGGCATACTTTCTACCGGGGTGAAGAGTCCACCCATTAATATAAAAATCATCATCACAAAAAAAGCGATCAACGTCGCTTGCTGCTGATTATCTGCCATGGTACTAATCAGCAATCCAATACCCAAAACAGCTAACAAATAGATCGCTGCAAATCCCAGAATGGCCAAAACTCCGCCTGCAGGTATCATACCATACACCAGCCATGCCACAACCATTCCGAGACTAATACTCACCAGTCCCAAAATCCAAAATGGAATCAGCTTACCTAAGATGAAGTGGATTTTCTTTACAGGTGTGACATTAATCTGCTCAATCGTACCACCCTCCTTCTCTGCTACAATATTCAATGCCGCAAGAAAACTGCCAACCATAGTCACCAGTATGGCCAATATTCCAGGCACCATAAACCAGTGGTAATTAAAATGGGGATTATACCACGATCTTTCTTTCACCTCAATTCGCCTTCCACCTGCTGATACTACAGGGATCATTTGGGTGCGGATGTCCTGATTAAAATCAGCTATAATTTGCACTAGGTAATTGACACCCAGTCCTGCCTTTACACCATTTACTGCATCAGCCTGAATCGTGATAGTTGAGTGGCTCTCCCTTATAATGCTGCGCTCAAAATCATTGCCTAAATCAATTATGATATCAGTCTTGCCACGATCCATTTCTTCCACTGCTTCAGGATAGCTCGCCATTTTTGATACAAGCTTGAAATAAGCCGATGCATCGATTTTTTGAATCAACTGTCTTGAAGACACAGACTGATCCTGATCGACAGCAATAAAATTTATATTTCTCACCTCATAATCAGCGGCAAATGGAATTACTACAAGCTGAACAATTGGAATCGCCATAATTATACGCAAGATGGCAGGATCTCGAAAAATGAGTCGAAATTCCTTATTCAGCAGATAGATTAAATTCCTCACATTAATCTTATTTTGAATTTTCGGATGGCAATGGTGAGAAAAAACAAAGTCATTGCCAGAAGAATAATTGCCGGTTTAACTATAAAATCAAGTCCCAAACCCTTTATCATGACATTTTTTAAAATATCGAAAAACCAACGTGTAGGAACCACATTACTTATTGCCTGTAATACGGCAGGCATGTTTTCTATGGGAAACATAAAACCGCTAAAAACAAGTGCAGGCATTAGAAATCCGACAAGTGACAAAAACATGGCCACTTGCTGGCTTTCTACCAAAGTAGAAATTAACAAACCTAATGAGAGGGCAGTGATTATAAACAACACACACATCGAAAGAAGCAGAAAAAGATTACCACGCACCGGCATGTCCAGTACCGTGTAAGCCAATAAGAGAATAATAAGTACATCAATAAAACTGAGTACCAGATAAGGAACAGCTTTGCTCAAGATCACCAGAATGGGTTTCATAGGCGATACCAGCAAAACCTCCATAGTTCCCAACTCTTTCTCCCGAACTATTGACACAGATGTCATCATTGCTCCTAAGAGCATAAGCACCAAGGTCATTACCCCCGGAACAAATAAATACGAGCTCTCCAACTGAGGATTGTACATCATCCGGATAGAAACATCAATCTGATAAGGCTGAGATGCTTCGCTTTGTAATAATTCGAGTTGTTCGGTCAATAGCAATCCCTTGAGGTACTGTATCGCTGTGTTTGTAGTATTGGGATCTACAGCGCTACCGATTACTTGCAGGTCTGCCCTTCCATGACCAATCAAGTCCTGCGAAAATCCTGTGGGAATGACGACACCGAGCAATACCTCATTCTCCTTAAAAAGCTTTTCCAGGTCATCAAATTTTGTCAATCTATGCGCTATTTCAAAATAAGCACTAGCTTCAATTCTATTGATAATACTTCTAGATATTTCATCACCCGAAGAATCCAATATCGCTACCGGGGAGTTTTTTACCTCACTGGAAAGTGCAAACCCAAAAATGAGGATCAGAACCACCGGCATCCCCAAAAGTATGGCGAGACTTCGCTTATCCCGAAGAACATGCCAAAATTCCTTTTTAACAAATGCCAAAAATGCTCTCATCGCAAAATCTATGACCTTTGGGCACTCCTTGCCAACTTTACAAATAATTCATCCATCGATTTGACCTCCAAATTGTCTTTCAGAATCCCAGGCCTGTCAAGAGCCACAATTTTCCCATCCACCATAATAGAAACACGATCGCAATATTCGGCTTCATCCATATAATGCGTGGTCACAAAAACTGTAATACCGCGATCTGAAGCTTCGTAAATCATATCCCAAAATTGGCGGCGGGTAATAGGGTCGACACCACCGGTAGGTTCATCTAAAAAAACTATTTCCGGATCGTGAATAATCGCAGTACTAAATGCCACCTTTTGTTTCCAGCCCAGGGGTAAGTTTTTGACCTGCATTTTTTTGATATGCTCAATACCCAGTGTGCTTACGAGATTTTCTGTTTTCTCGGTAATCTCACTTTTGTTCAGTCCATAAATACCTGCATAGAATGTTATGTTTTCAATTGCTGTCAACGTTGGATAAAGACTAAATTTTTGGCTCATATAGCCAATATTTGCTTTTATTTCATTTCGCTGACGGTACACATCGAAACCTGCGACGGTAGCATGTCCGGACGTAGGCATCAGCAGACCGCTTAGCATACGGATGGCGGTGGTCTTTCCCGCACCATTAGCACCCAGAAATCCAAATATTTCGCCTTTCTCTACCTCAAATGTGATACTATCAACTGCTGTAAATGCACCAAACTTGCGCGTTAAATCCACCGCCTCTATCGAAAACACTTTCATGCTCTTTTCCTGAGTAAATCCATAAAAATATCTTCGATACTCATAAATATTTCATCAATTTGCAGATTTGTATGCCCCTTAGAAGATAAGTATTTCAGGAGGGTTTTGCGGTCGGAATGGGACTCCTTAAGTAACAAATGATGGTTGTCTCCAAACGAAAAACAACTTTCGCTGCCCCTATAATCTTTTAAGTCTTGCAACAGTGCATGCATATGTTCTCCCCTTACTGATAAAAGGGCTTTTTTGTGCTTATTTAATAAGCCGTGATAGGAGTCTATGTCCAAAATTTTTCCTTTCTGAATTAACGCAATTTCATCGCATCTGGCAGCCTCATCCATATAAGGTGTGGATACCAAAATTGAAATTCCCTTTTTCTTCAGTTCATCCAGCATCTCCCAAAACTCCCGTCTCGATACCGGGTCGACACCAGTAGTTGGCTCATCTAAAAAAAGCACTTTAGGTTGATGCACCAGCGCACAACAGAGGGCTAGTTTTTGTTTCATCCCACCGGACAACTTTCCTGCCCGTCTCTTTTTAAATGGCTCCAGCTGTACATATATGTCCTTTATCAAGTCATAATTCTCCCTTACCGTTGTATTGAAAACAGTGGCGAAGAACTTGAGATTTTCCTCCACCGACAAATCCTGATACAGGGAAAATCTCCCCGGCATATAGCCCGATATTCTTCTTATATCAAATAAATCATCTTCCAGATCATATCCAGCTATGGTAGCACTTCCCTTATCCGGTAAAATAAGGGTAGTAAGTATGCGAAATAAAGTCGTTTTTCCAGCTCCATCCGGACCTATTAAGCCAAAGAGTTGTCCTGGATTTACATCGAAAGAAATATCATCCAGTGCGACGACACCGGTTTTCGAATACTTTTTTGAAATATGGTCTACAGAGATTCCACTATCCATCTGACTTGAGTTTCACTTCACCATACATACCGACACGAATAAAGCCATCATTTTTTACAGCAATTTTCAAGGCATACACGAGATTGGCCCGCTCGTCTTTAGTCTGAATTGTTTTCGGCGTAAATTCTGATTTGTCGGAAATCCAAACGATTTCTCCCGCGTATTCTTTATAGCTTTTCTCATCTCCATCTACCATCACAGTGACCTCGTCGCTGAGCGATACTGCACTTAACTGATCTCCAGTCATATATGCCCTTAGAATAAGATCGGAGAGGTCGGCAACTTTGTAGAGTGGTTTGCCGACATTTACAAATTCAAATTGCTCAACAAACTGAGTGAGCACTGTTCCATCAATCGGGTTTTGTACCGAACAATTGCTCAATTGATTCTCAAACCGGGATATACTTTCCGCAAGCGGTTTGGTTTCACTCATCAGTCCCCTGTTATTTATCAAGGTCTGTTTTTTCAGAGCCTCTTTTTTCTGCTGAAGTAGAGGTATTTGTACTGCGGCTGCCTCTATCTGTTTTGAGATTACATCTACTTTCCCCTGAAGATCATCCAGTTGCTTTGCAGGGACTGCTTCCTGGTCGACCAAAGATTTTATTCGATCCCGCTCCCTAAGTAAAACTTTTCTTTGTGTCTCAAGAGCTTCTATTTGCTTGTTTTGGCCATCTATTTGCTTGTCGATCACCGCCAGCTCGGGACGCGCATCACCTTGTTTCAAAGCCAGGGCCTCGACAGTAGCTTCCACTTGCTTTTTTTGCAATAAGAGATCTGCACAATCTATCCTGCCCACAATTTGATCCCGTTGTAACTTGCCGCCTTCCTGGAAGGCTACATCCAGAAGTCGACCATTTGCCTCAGCAGAAACTAAGATTTCCCTTGCCTCAAAAACTCCTGTGGCATCAAACGGATTTTCTTTTTCCAAACAGGAAAATAGAACCAGAAAAAAAATAAAAGGTGCTAATTTCTTATTCATAATTTGAAATTAATTCTTCTGGTAAAGGCCGGATAAATTCCTTAGTAAGGAGATTTCCTTCTGCAATAAAATTTCGTGACTCAGTTTTTGCTGATAAACAAGAGAAAATGCTGTCACGTCATCTAAATACTGCGATGTAGTAATGATTCCACCTTCCCATTTTGCTTTTGAGACCTCTACAATCTCCCTCCGCAGATCGATAATCCGGTCATCTTCAACCAGCCAGTCTCTCAACTTCGTAATTTCAGCCCGGTGATTGTTTTCTACCATACGAAGATCTCGCTCTAATTTTTCTCCTGATATTTGCAGGTCCTGTACCTGTTTGTAAATAAAATTGCTTTCCATATTTGATTTGCCACTAACAAGATGATCGAGGGGTAACTGCATGCGAATACCACCCAAACCGTAAAAACCAAACTGGTCTGATAAAAAATTCAAGCCCGGGTTACCATATCCTCCTGTGACAAAGAGGCCAAAGTTTGGCTTGAGTTTGGCCTTCTGTATTTGATCCCTTGCTGCAAGTAGTCCTCTGCGCGTCTGGAGTGCTTTATTCTCTGGTCGATTTTCGAAGTCTAAAGCGTGGAGATTTCTTTTTTGGTCAGACAACACCACCACAAAGGCAGTATCTCTCTCGCCCATGAGCAAAGCCAAACTTTCCCTGGCACTTCTCTTTCTTTTCTGGGCCTCACTCTTTTTCTGATCGATCTCTAAAATCTTAACTTCGATTTCCAGTATATCCTTTTTATCCATTAAGCCCGAGTCTTTAAGTTTATTTGCCTGATTGAGCTTTTCCTGCATTTGTTCTATGAGTGATTCATGAGTAGAAATCATACTTTGCTGAAGCGCAACCGCATAAAATAATTCGATTGCACGCTTTTCCGATTGGTGTAGCGACAGCTCTTTTTCAAGACCTTGCAATGTGGTCTCATGAGCCTGTAAATCCATGACCGCTTTTGTTACACCCCCATCATACAATATCTGATTCACATCCAGAGTTAAGGCGTATTGATCCTTAGGAGCGGTAGGAATTTCTACACCCGGAAAATCCACGGGCACGCTGGTTACTTCAGATTGCCAGCTTACTTTTGCACCTAGTGCAGCTTTAGGCCAGTAGTTTCGCGATAAGATTCTCTGCCTCAAGGCTCCTCCTTCAATCGCCAATTTTGCCTGATTGTTTTCAGGAGAGGAGTTATTTACTTTGGAGAGACATCGATCAATATCTAACTGGATTTGGGCACTTACCGAGCTGCCAAGGAAGGTGATCAGGCAGAAGAAAAAACATCGATAGATGAAGATTTTAATCACAACTATAGTATTTTATGAATTGACGACTAGTCCCTTAATTACATTCATTATTTCCCCTTTCCTCCTTTGCAGAAAGCGATCGTATTCCCGGTCCGATTTGTCCAGCAAGTGACAAATCATAGGTTTAGCCAAATATGGAAAGACACACATTCCTATCAAAGAAGCCAGTAAATGCTCTGGATTTGTTTTTTTAAGTTCTCCATTGCGAATTGCAGTTCTGATAAATCGAGTAAGAACTTTTCCCATTCCCGCTGGTATGAATTGAAGAAATGCCATATTTCTATTTAGGCTATACAATATAAACATGGGCAATTGTGGGTTATCAGATAGCATGTCTAAATAGGCATCTACTATTGCCTCAAATTTTTGTAGAGTCCCAATATCACTTTCCACGGCATCTTTTACACGGGGGAAAAAGACCATTAATTTCTTCTTTAAGATTTGCTCAAAGAGTTTGTCTTTTGTTCGGAAGTAGTAATGCAGCATCGCTTTGTTTATCTCGGCCTCGTCTGCAATCTCCTGCATACGCGCACCATCGTAACCATCGCGAATGAAGACCTTCTCAGCAGCCATTAAAATCTTTCCTTCAGTATCTAACTCCAAGGTTTAACCATTTTATTTAACCAATTGGTTAAGTCAAAGGTAAGTCAAAGTAGCATACTATGCAAGTACAGCACTTAAAAAAATCCCTCTTCAATAATTGAATGGCAGAAACCCGAGAAAAAACAAGCCAAAAGAGTTACTTCCTTACTGCCTTAAAAGTGCCGTTGGGTTGAATGAAGCTCAAAGACTCAACATTTTCATCGCCATCCACCTCAAATTTAACTTTGTAATCCTGAGCTACTTTGAGATAAAAGGTGTGATCTTCCATTGCAACCAATTCGTAATCTGGCTGCCCCGGCACCAATACCATTAATGTTTTTTCACCTTTGATGTAGACCTTGACGGTAGCCCCGTTGAGGTCATAATCACCGACATACCTTGCCAAAATTCCCTTCTCTAAAGTAGTTTTTGGCATTTGACGATCGAAAATGATGTCGTGATCCATCGCCGGCTCCATTTTTATTTGAAGTGATTCTATCTCACCCGAATACGAAGTATTAAATCTCATCTTTAGGCCATCTCCACCTCCTTCCTCATCTCCGGTTGTCCGGATCTCAAAGATATCATAATGGGTATGATGCAAATACTTTTTTGTACGATCACCCGCTTCGTTATAATTGACCCACAATGTGTCATTTTCTAAAAATACTTGGATCGTGCCGTATCCGGGATCAAAATAGTCTCCTGCATAATGACTGGCGGTATGCTGCGGTGGAGAATTACCGGCAGATATCGTATCCCTTTCCTCTGAGTCCATCTTTGCGGAATCCATCCGGATTTGTTGCTTCAATTCTGTACTACCCCATGACCTGTAGCTCAAATCAAGCATTCTGTCTGCAATAAAATTTCTCACAGATCTTGTGACTACCCCGTTTGCACTTACGACAAAAATCCCAACACTGTCAAAAGGGAAAAATGTAGTCTGCGATGAAAATCCATCAATGCCACCACCGTGAGTCACCATATAATGACCGCGGTAACTCGCGACGCTCCATGCAAGACCATAGCCGGCTGATATGATATCAGGATTCTCCGGTGAGGGTAGGCTGTTCCCCATTGTCATCTGTGCCGTCATTGCCTGATTGCGATAACTAAAAGGAATAATCTCCTGTCCTTTATATTTTCCGTCCTTAATCCAGGTAATCAACCAATGAGCCATATCCGAGGCACAGCTATTGATAGATCCTGCCGGACCAATGGCATCGATATTCCGATAAGGAATTTCCTTCGGCTCCTCATTAAACGGATTGGAATAAGCAAGTGAACGGTCATCAGACTTTTTCATATCGATCACTGATGTATTGGTTCTGCCCATCTCCAGAGGATCCAATATGCGTTCCTTAAGATTTCTTTCCCAACTTTTTCCAGTTAGTTTTTCGATGACCACACCCTGGGCCATAAACATAAAATTATTGTACTGCCATTTTTCCCGAAGAGTGGCAGTAGATTCCAAATATTGAATCCGCTCCAATAATTCATCTCTACTGGCAGTAGATCCATACCAGGAATAATCATGTCTGGGTAAGCCCGTGCGATGACACATCATATCGCGCAAGGTGACATGGGCATTAGCGTACTCATCCTTAAATTTCAGATCCGGGAGATAATCTCTGACCGGTTTATCGAGGTCAACTTTTTCTTCCAGCTCCAACATTCCCAGGATCGAGGATGTAAACGCTTTTGTACAAGAGCCGATTGCAAACAAAGTATTTTCCGTGACGGGAAGTTTTTTTTCCACATCCCTATGCCCAAATCCACCGGCATAGAGAACCTGATCGTTTTCCACGATGGCTAAAGACACTCCGGGTGTGTTCCAGTCACCCATTAAACGGTTTATAAATGTATCAATATCATTCAACCGTTGATCCGCGTATTCTTGAGCCGAAATGATTTGGGAAATCCAAAGGAATAAAACTATAACAGGTAGAACCTTCATAAAAAAATGATTTATCTACAATATAGAAAATACAAGGCTCATGTTGAAAGCGGTTACCTCACTACACTGTTAGTGTCTCCTTTCGCTCTTTCAATTTTTCTGTAATAGCCGCCTGGGCAGCCACAAGTCGCGCTATTGGCACCCGATAGGGAGAGCAACTGACATAATTGAGATCACATTCATGAAAAAACCTGATCGACTCGGGATCCCCACCGTGCTCTCCACATACTCCGACCTTAAGATTGGGATGCTTACTGCGACCACGCATCGTACCGATCTTGACCAGTTCTCCTACACCGTACTGATCTATGGTGGCAAACGGATCAGCCTTCAAGATTCCCTTAGACAAATAGACGGGCAAAAATTTTCCGAAATCGTCCCGGGAATAGCCGAAAGTCATTTGTGTGAGATCATTAGTACCAAACGAAAAGAAATCAACTGATGGTGAGATTCTTTGAGCTACAAGTGCTGCTCTTGGTACCTCGATCATCGTACCAATTTTGAAATCAACCTCTTCTCCAAACTCATCGAAAACTTTCTTGGCTGAATTTCGGATCACCTCAATCTGCATTGCGACTTCACGGCTAATACCTGCGAGAGGAATCATAATCTCCGGCTTTACATTGATCCCCTCTCTCTTCAGCCTGACAGCCGCCTCCAGAATAGCCCTGGCTTGCATTACGGAAATCTCCGGATAAGTATTGGCCAGCCGACATCCCCGATGACCCAGCATGGGATTCATTTCATGCAAGGTATTTACCTTATCTAATACCTCTTCATAAGTGATCCCCATCTTTTTGGCAAGGTCGCGCTCACTGTTCTCATCTTGAGGTAAAAACTCATGCAGAGGGGGATCCAGTAACCTGATCGTCACTGGTAATCCCTTCATGATAGACAAGATCTGATAAAAATCCTCCCGCTGTATTGGCAACAATTCGTTCAAGGCCTCTATCCTTCCCTCTTCGCTATGTGACAGGATCATTTTTCTTACCAGATCTATGCGACCCTCCTGAAAAAACATATGCTCGGTGCGACATAATCCTATGCCTTCTGCTCCAAATTCCAGAGCAGTACGAGCATCCTGCGGTGTGTCTGCATTTGCCAGAACTTTGAGTTTTGCCTCATCACTGCACACGCGCATCAATTGACTAAACGCTCCGCCGATACCAGCACTCTCCACTTCGATTTTTCCGTTGTATACGATTCCCCTTGACCCGTCCAACGAGATCCAGTCTCCTTCTTTCAAAGCTTTGTCACCGATGGTTAAAGACCTTTTCTTGTAATCAATATGAATAGCACCTGCACCTGAGACGCAACACTTTCCCATCCCTCTTGCCACCACAGCAGCATGAGAGGTCATGCCTCCCCGGCTAGTGAGAATTCCCCTTGCCGAATGCATTCCTTTAATATCTTCCGGCGAGGTCTCGACCCTAACCAGGATTACATCTTTTCCACTTTCGTTTTGGTCGGCAGCATCGTCGGCAAAGAAAACTATTTGCCCCGAAGCTGCCCCGGGTGAAGCTGGCAGTCCCCTTGTTAGCTCGATCGCGGAATCCACAGCTTCAGCCTTAAACACCGGATGGAGCAATTCGTCCATTTTTGCCGGGTCTATGCGCAAGATGGCTTCTTTTTGGGTAATGAGACCTTCCTTTAACATGTCCATGGCAATTTGCACCATCGCCTGACCGGTTCGTTTACCGGATCTGGTCTGTAGGATCCATAACTTTTGATCCTCAATCGTGAACTCTAAATCTTGCATTTCTGCATAGTGCTTCTCCAGCCTCTTCTGTGCTTCAAACAGTTGATTATACATTTCCGGCATGACTTCTTCCAGCGACGGATAGTCTGTCCGTCTCTCAGCTTCCGAGATCTCCGACAATCTCGCCCAGCGCTGAGATCCTGTCTTAGTGATCTGAAGAGGTGTCCGGATGCCGGCAACGACATCTTCACCCTGTGCATTCAGCAAATACTCACCAGTAAATAAATTCTCTCCCGTTGCCGGATCTCTGGTGAAAGCCACACCGGTTGCGGAATCTTCTCCGATGTTACCAAAAACCATCGCCTGAATATTTACTGCAGTACCCCATTCTGAAGGAATATTGTTTATTTGTCTGTACTGGATAGCTCGCTTGCCCATCCAGCTGTCGAAGACTGCAGTTATCGCATTTTCCAATTGAGTCAATGGGTCTTGAGGAAATTCCTCTCCTATACGCTCTTTGATGAGGGCTCGATATCTCACTGCGAGTAGGCTCAGATCCTCAGCCGAAAGCTCAGTGTCAAGTGTGACTCCCTTCTCTTTCTTAACTCCGTCAATAATTTCCTCAAACGGATCTTGATCTGTGGGATTTTGAGGTTTCATTCCCATGACGACATCCCCATACATGTGAATAAATCTCCGGTAAGAATCAGCTATCATTCTTGCCCTTCGCTTATCCTTCTGCTGGTAGGTCACTACATTATCATTAATACCTAAATTAAGGACCGTGTCCATCATTCCCGGCATCGACAATCGTGCACCTGATCGCACTGAAAGCAACAAAGGATTCTCCTTATCTCCGAAGACTTTACCTGTCTTTCTTTCCAGATTTTGTATTGCTTCTTTGACCTCCTCCCTTATCAGGGTCAATACTTCCTGTTTTCCCAATGTGTAATAGTGCGAACATGCTTCTGTGGAGATGGTAAATCCGGGAGGCACAGGCAATCCTATCTTGCACATTTCTGCCAAATTTGCTCCCTTTCCACCTAATAATTCCTTTAATTCCTGATGGCCGTCGGTGGTGTCGCCGCCAAATTCATAAATATACTTTGACATAATTCACATGATTTAAGCACGGGGAAATTGCCCTTGCTTTGCTACATTTTTCAAACCGACAAAGGTATTGCCGTAGGCTTTCAAAAAACGTGAATGGAAATCACCTGTGATTATGATCTAGCTCACAAAGTGGTGATGGAGTCCCAGCTTCCCATACAACCGAAAACACTAATGGATTACAGTGATCCGCTTCACACAAGTGTGGATAGTTAGTTGCATCCGGACTGCAAGATCATCAGCTCGGAATTAATCGGTACCTCGAAAGCCGGATCAAGCACTACCATGGGCGAGATAAGCGTGGTGAGTTGTTGCAACTCATTGGTAACTGCACCTGAAACGGTAATCGATTGAGTTGCCTTATAAGTGCCCTCCAGTGGGGAATCAGCTGCCGTAAGGGTCAGCACCGTATTTGTCCCGACGGGTGTGCCAACACAATTGCAATTACTGTCATAGACATCATTGTTGGTACAAAAATCCCCATCATCACATGGAGCACCTATAGTACACGACAAATCCTTTTCGATGGTAAACGAGTCCTGGACAGATCCATTTTCGCGCAGGAATCGCAGTTTGAGGGTACCGCCCTCTATGTCCAGCACCGAAGAACCCAGCTCGGATACGGACAGAAACATTGCCGGGTGATTCAGATTTCCTCCTGACACCTTTCCTGCACTGCCGGTGACCACATATACTGCTCCAGAAGTATCAATTGGATCTTTTTCGTAAGCGCCATCTCCTCCAATCCTGCCGTCACCATCACCGTTTGCACCCACTGTATGTGTCGCACTATTGAAAGTACTGGAGTGCCCATAGTGATTTCTGATATAATACGATCGCTCATAGGAGTGGCTGTGACCGGTTAAGACAAGATCAACCCCAAAGGAGTCAAGCAGTGGTAAAAAGTTCTGTCGCATCTGAATCAGCCTTGTTTCGTTATCCGAATCATGAGAGCCTTTGCTGTATGGTGGATGATGCCAAAATGCCACGATCCAATCTGCCGTGGTGTTTTGAAGATCACTTTTACACCAATTGTACATTGCACCATTTACGGATCGATCTACTTCAAAAGATTCTAAACTGATAAAATGGGCATTGCCATAATCAAAGGAGTAATAGGCTTCAGTGCCAGAGGCAACTCCACCACATTCTGCAGCAGTGGGAAATGTAAAAATGTCATAGTAAGGGATTGTACTGCCTGTTGAATTTTCGTGGTTACCCCGGGCAGAAAAAGCAACAGTGTTTTGCAATTTCTCGTCATATGTGTCAAAAACAGCCCCCTGGTATTCACTATCGGTACCAAAATGGTAAGCATTATCACCGAGAAATAAGATCATATCCGTGTGATTTGATCCCGCATAATTGTGATAGGCATCCCTAACCGCTCTAGCATTGGCATTACCTGTACCGCAATCTCCCAATATCCAGGCCACCATTTTCTGGGTAGATCCTGTTGGAGGTGCAGTCTTCCAGTATTGGTCAACATCGGGACCCAAAATTACCGTATTAAGATTTCCAATCGTATAATAGTATTTCTGATTAGCCGAGAGACCATTAATTAACAATTCGTGTTCGGTGGTTACTGCCCCACTAGAAACAGACTGATTGATCTGATTTATTGCGGTGCCATAGGCAACCTTAGACGTGGTGGCACTATTCGTACGCCAACGCACGACGACAGAATTTGTGGACAACTGTTGTAGATACGGTCCCCGTGTGACATAGATCGATGCCAATCCGGACAACTTGAGATCAAAACTGATATCACTGCTGATCACATCGCGCTGATGCATCTCCACAGCAAGGACATTCGTCCCAGCTATTAAATAACCACTATTGGAGACGATTTTTTCGAGAAAGGTATTTTCATTTATTGCATTTGCCAACGTATCATATTCGACTAATGCGGGGGGAGGATCAATATTAGGTCTCCAAATCTCAAACCCATTTAGATATATTGCTGCGCCGTCGTCATAGATCAGTGAGATCTTGATATCAGTATATAGTGAGGGATTAGCCACTGTAAATTCCTGTCTGAAATAAGCGGTAATAACTGTATCGCCAATCACTGTAGCTTCATCTCCATCACCATATCCAAGTTGGGCAGGACCCATTGACCAGCCGCTGTCATCATACCCATTAGATTCCCATTCGTCCATACCTTGTGGCAGTGGTTCGAAACCCAAATCTGAATATTTCCAGATCGAGCCATAGTCGATCAAGGTGGTCTGACCTATTGCACAATAAATACACAGAAAAATTATTCCGAGACTTAGAAAACACTTCTCTGAAAAAATTCGATTGATCATTTTTTTTAAAAACTTTATAAACGGTTTTTCAATCTGGAAACAATCTATTTGATGGTACAAATCCCTAAGGACAACCGCTTTGTACGATACGCAGCTCACCTGTCTGAGGAACCGAGAATGTGGGATCCAAGATGACCATGGGAGCGGTGAGTGTAGTGAGCGTACCACTTTCGGTGACCACATCTCCTGCGACGGTAATCATCTGATTTGCACTGTAGTCTCCCGAGAGCGGGCTGTCGGCTGCGGTCAGATTAAGTACATCGGGGCATCCACTACCTCCGCTCACTTTGGCTTTCAGTTCAAGATCAAAACTAAGATCACTACTCGTTGCACTGTATTGATGTACCTCAACAGCAATCACATTATCTCCAGTCTCAAGCATTCCATTTGTAGCTTCCAGCTTAGTCGTCTCCACAGCATTGTCCGGTGGGTTAGCTTGCCCATCAGAAAAGTGGGGATAATCTGTTGAATCAACGTGTAAATTAACGAGCCAGATCAAGTTGCCATTTAAGTAGACTGCTGCTCCGTCATCATATAGAATCTCCAATAAAAGACTATCAACTTTGGTGGGATCGCTCACCGTAAAATGACGTCTGAAGTATGCGGTTATCACGGTATCACCTATTACGGTTGCCTCGTCACCATCACCATAACCCAACTGCGCATTTCCAGCCGCCCAACCACTGTCATCATAGCCCAGGGCTTCCCAACCGGAGGGCTCAAATCCCAAATCTGAATACATCCAGCTGGATCCCAGGGAAATATAAGTCTGTGATGAGGCCACTGAATTTCCATCAAGTCTCAAATTAAAGCTGAGGTCACTACTCGTGATAGCCTGATTATGCAACTCCACGGCGATCACATTGTCTCCGGCCACTAATGTGTTAGCAATTGTCTTTGTATCAGTCTCATTATCCTGACTTTGTGTTGCAAATGTCGAATAGACGACGGGATTGACACTGCCATCGATATTTTTTCTCCAGACCTCTGTGCCGTTTAGATAGACTACCGCTCCATCATCAAATAAAAGATGCACTGTCAGATCGGCAAAAGCTGCAGGATCGGTCACATTAAATGTGTATCTAAAATAAGCGGTAATCAGGGAGTCAGTGGCAGATGTCGACGAATTAATCACGGTAGTCTCGTCGCCGTCTCCATAACCCAACTGGGCAGCACCACTAGCCCATAAATTGTCATTATAGTCAGTATCTTCCCATTCCAGGCTTCCCTGTGAAGCGGGTTCATCTCCGACGTCATAGTAATTCCAGGTGTCATCAAATGGGATGAGTACCGATTGCGCCATTGCGGGTCCCGACAGAATCATCAGCGTTGTTAACAAGACAAAAAGAAATTTTCCGGTGATTTTATTTCGTGGGGCTTGATATGGGTTTCGAATGATTTTCATGATCAAAGTGTTTAATTCTTAATGTGTTCAAATTTTGTTTAAGTGTTGCTACAGCTTGTCTTTTTCTAATATGATCGGGGAGTTTTTCTATTTCACTTTCAGCCTGGATTATGTCTCTCCAGGCTTCATCCATTTTCTGAATTTTCATAAACATTTTTGCTCTCGAGAGCAAAGCAAACTCTTTCCGGTTACTTCCTTTGATAATTTTGGTCTGCAAATGGATCGCTCGATCGATTTGATCAGTTGATAGGTATTCCTTGATAAGATTTTCATAAAGACCCGGTATCATGCCCAGCTCATTTAGCCCCTTTCTCATAGCAGAAATGGCTTTATCGGAGTCTCCAATTAACTTGTATTGTTTGGCGAGATTCAAATAAAGAGAAGGTGTTGTTACATGGCTTTTTTCAATCACTAGCTGATAGAAGCCTGCCGCAGCAAGGAACTCGCTTTGGGCATTACTTATCTCCGCCATTAACAGGAGGCACTTTTGATCAAAATTTTCCTCACCAATACCTGAACGTAAAACTTTCTCTGCTTTTTCATACGTCCCCTTTTCTTTGAAACTCTTGGCGAGGCAATAATGCAATCGAGCCGTTGGCACGCCTTTGGAAATACATTTCTTAAAATCCCTTATCGCCTTCTGAAAATGATTGGCTTGCATAAAGAGTTCTCCCCTCTTCTGCAAAAGTTCAAGATTGCCACGATCTTGCCGCAATTGTTTGGTAATCTCCCTGATGTACATATGCACATCTCCGTGAGCCCACGTTGCCACTGTGGTGAGTAAAAAAACAAAAATTGCGGATCCTATTCTCATGCCTTGTTTTCTACCGGCTGCTTTTCTCTAGAAAATCGCATCCCATCTGCATTATCATTAATTCGGCAGTAAGAGGCACTTCGAATAACGGATTAAGACTTACCATTGGAGCAATAAGGGTAGTAAGTTTTTCTACTTCAGCCTGAATTGCATCACCACTGGTAGTTGAGATCTCAATATTAGCCTTGTAAGTCTCTGATAAGGGAGAATCTGCCGCTGTGAGGACTAAATGATCTCCACTACTAGTAATTGGTGTCCCAACACAGTTGCATGATGCATCATACATATCATTGGTGGTGCAGATATCTCCATCATCACAAGGCCCACCGACTGTGCACCCATCTCCCTCAATTCCTCTCATATAAAAATCAAAACTGATATCACTACTTCCCGAACCACGTTGATGAATCTCCACGGCAATCGTATTTACACCCGTGACAAGTCCTCCGACAAGGAATGTATCAACCAAAGTGTTCTCGTAGATTTCAATGGCTGTTGTACTGTACTCTATGACACCAGCGGGCATATTTTCTCTCCAGACTTCTTGACCATTGACATAGACAACGGCGCCGTCATCAACCAGAAGTTGTAAGAGTGTGCTATCGTATTTGGCAGCATCATCAACATTGAAATGCTTTCGAAAATAAGCAGTTTCCGTGTTGGAATTTATTGTCGTTTTTTCGTCACCATCTCCATAACCTAATTGAGCTTGACCATTGCCCCAGGTGCTGTGATCGTAGCCTACCGCCCACCACGTTGTCATTCCCTGTACAGGTGGCTCCATTTCCGCATCAAAATAGTACCAACCGGTATCGATAAATGTGATGAACTCATTTGGCTCAGGAGGAAGACCCACCAACTCAAAATTAAAACTCAAGTCATCGCTTGTCACTGAGCTCTGGTGCATTTCAACTGCTACAATATTTAATCCATTTATGAGCACATTTTCGATATCGACGATCGCTTCTACATTCTCCCCACTGCCATAAGCTGTGGTATTATAGGTGACAGGACCCGTTGGCATATTCACTCTCCAGACCTCATTGCCATTAATATGTACCAATGCTCCGTTGTCATAGATCAGCTTTAATCTCAAACTGTCATAAATACCCGCATCAGTGAGTGTAAAAGTATCTCTGAAGTAGGCCGTAATCATAGGTTCTACCATTCCATCAATCACATTGATCGAATCTATCTTTGTGTTTTCATCATTTTCTCCATAGCCTAGTTGGGCGTATCCTGTCTTCCATTCGGAATCATCGTAATTAAGGTCATACCAAGAAAGGGAGCCCTGATCTGGAGGTCCACCTACTGAATCGTAATAGATCCATAGCGAATCCAGACCCACAAGGGTATCCTGCCCCTTCAAGGAATTTGAGGTCATCAAAAATGCTGCCGATAGGAACAAACCCACCGTATAATGAATTCTTCTTAAAGTTAGGTTGTCACTGGTCATAATGAGTGTTTTTAAATAAAGAGCAATCTATCAACTTGCGGTATCCTAATCGATAGTACTTTGGAATCCTGGGGATGGTTAATGAAGCTCAGAATCATCCAAATGGCCAAGACCATGAGCATCAAGACATAACCAACTATGTGCAAATATTTTTGGATTCTGGTCCTGAGCGGATATTTCTTTTTCTTCTCTAAGAAAGTGTGAAAATATGTATTAAATGAGTCAAAATAAAACCTCCTACCTATAATTTTTCTGAACGCCAACAAGGCATCGACTGCCCTACGGCGATCCTGGCGCACCAGGCTTTATTGTCTACAAAAAACTTTCTATGTGTAATACCATTGAAGTCATACTCTTACGACTGATTCAAGATCTAAAAGTTGAGATTACATATTGCCAAATGTCGTAATTTCTGCTCCTCATACGGACAAGATCAGAAATGCAAAAAAACTTAGGCTCTAGGACAGATATCGTATATTGACAGACATGAATCCCGTGCTTACCAAAGTTGACAATGTGTATTCTTGCAAAACCTCGCTTATCTGGATATGCCTGCTGATCCATCTGGCTTGTTCCACTTCTCCCAAATCAACTGAACATTTTCACGACCAGTTTACCCGACACATCCGCACCACCGAACCACTCCCTCCTGAACAAGAAAGGTTGTCCCTCAGGGTTCCTGAAGGTTTTGAAGTACAACTCTTTGCTGCTGAGCCGGACATCGCAAAACCGCTCAACATGTCATTTGACACCAAAGGCAGAATGTGGGTGACTTCCTCTTACGAATATCCCTTTCCAGATACTACAGAAAAAGCCCGAGACAAAATATCCATCCTCGAAGACACGGATGGAGATGGATCAGCAGATGTCATTAAGACATTTGCGGATGGTCTCAATATTCCCATTGGTATACAAGTAGTACCAGACGGTGTAGTCACCTATAGTATCCCTCACATTTGGCATCTCATTGATCGCGACGGTGATGATAGAGTCGATGATCGAAAGGTCCTGTATTCCGGATTTAAATATAACGATACACATAGGATGGTCAATAACTTTGTGCGATCATGGGATGGATGGGTCCATGCTGATCACGGTTTTTCTAATACTTCCAGGGTAGCGGGAAGTGACGGGGACACGATCGTGATGGAATCGGGTAATACCTTTCGGTTTCGACTGGATGGCAGCAGGGTAGAGTTTACCACCACAGGAAGGGTAAACCCATATGGTTATGCCTTTGATGAACTGGGCTACACGTACTCAGTAGATTGTCATACCAGTCCCATTTACCAACTAATTAGGGGTGCTGATTATCCCCATTTTTCCAAAAAGCCATCGGGGATTGGTTTTGGACCCGCCCTGATGGACCACAACTACGGATCTACTGCCCTCGCTGGTTTGGACTATTATCTCGACAATCGATTTCCCGCCGCATACCAGGGAAATTTCTACTATGGAGACGTTGTCCGCTCGAGAGTATCGAGGAGTAATTTTACCTGGGCCGGTACGACACCTGTCATTAACCAGGAAGAAGATTTTATTGTCAGCGAAGATCCGTGGTTTAGACCAGTCGACGTAAAACTGGGTCCCGACGGTGCCCTCTATATTGCCGATTTTTACAACCGGATTATCGGACACTACGAGGTGCCGCTGGATCATCCGGGAAGAGATAGACAACGCGGCCGTATCTGGAGAGTAGTTTATACCGGAGCTAATCATCATGACAACCCACACGACTGGAGAAGATTAAATCTGCAACAGTTGATCGAGCAACTCGATCATCCAAATTTGCCACTGCGTATGTCCATTGCCGATCAAATCGTAGACCGGTTCGGTGACAAAAGTGCCTCTGAAATAAAAAGATTGCTCTCAGACATGTCTGGTAAGATTTCCGCAAAAATCCAGGGGTTGTGGATCTTATATCGGATAAAACAGCTGGACACTACCATGCTAAGAGAAGCCCTCGAACAAGAAAATGACACACTGAAGGTACATGTCCTGCGGATTTTCTTTGAGATGCAAAGTATTGATCCACCCCTTCTCACAAAAATCAGTGAATTGATCCTCGATGAGAACCCTCACGTACGGAGACAGGCCGTCATGGTCTTAGGAAAATATCCTGATGCAGATTATATGCGAGGGTTACTGGAATTATTACCAATAACCGACACGACTGATACCCACCTTTATTACTGTATCCGGCAATCTCTTCGCGATCAATTGAGAAATGAGTGGGTACTGGGCACGGTGACAAAGAACCAATGGGCTGATTCTGAAAGCAAAATTTTGGCCGATTTGATGGTTGGTGTCGATGGAGAGTTGGCAGCAGGGTTTTTACTGAAACGGTTAAATCTGTATTCAGAGAACCTCAGTACAAAAATTCAATACACAAAGCACGCTGCAAGATGGTTGCCCCAGTCACAAATTGATGCTTTAGTCAATGCCATCCGAGAATCAGGCGATAAGGAGGAAGATTATGCTTTGTTCAAAGCCCTTTTGGAAGGCACAAATCTTGGCAACAGGTCGATTGGTAAGGCAGGGAGGGAATGGATCGTAGAACTGGCATCCCGGTTACTCAAGGATCCCATTGCTGAGTACCATGGATGGAAAACTATTCCGATTGATCGAAGATCTTTTGACAGCAATGCCTGGACATTGACAAAACTCGATTCCGTCGGAACCATCACATATTTGTCTAGTGGGAAGATTCCGGGAGAGGGAAGGTATACGTCAACACTCAGATCTCCATATTTTGTAATGCCCGAAAATCTCACATTTATTCTAAGAGGCAGAAAAAATAAACCTGGTGAGGATCAGCCTGAGACTCCCCCAATAAATTACATTGAGCTGCGGTCCTTCGACACCGATGAAACCCTTTTTAGGGAATATATTGATGAATACAATACCAGAAAATCAATCA
This sequence comes from Saprospiraceae bacterium, assembly GCA_965222645.1. Classification (GTDB taxonomy): domain Bacteria; phylum Bacteroidota; class Bacteroidia; order Chitinophagales; family Saprospiraceae; genus JABDMH01. The sequence goes on from OZ244968.1 coordinate 1,921,267, forward strand.
AGTGGTCTGACAACAAGTTGCTAAATAAAAATGTGTACCTCCATTTGGTGGATGCCAGCAATGCATGGGGTGAGAATATTGCAATCGGAGACTTACAGCCACCCGTTATTTCCTTTCCAACCGAAAGTCTGGCAAAGGTCACAGAACAACAAATCTTTGCAGCGCAAATGGTGGCAGATCACAATCTTTTAACATTGATCCCTCAACTGGCTAACCTCTTCGATGCTGATGTCGCTGATATATTGGTAAAATCTGAAGTGGCTCGTGCATTGCTGAAGTTGCAAAACCCCGAAGTTGGAGGAAAAATCGAAAATTACCTGGCGTCAAAAATTCCACTGAAATTCAGAGAATTGCTGGTCGAAATCTTGAGTGAAAGTCAACACAATTCTTACTGGAAAATTGCGACGGAGCACTTAGCTTCGCTTTCATATCCCGCTCAAAAAAAAGCAATAGTAAATATTGGCAGTAGTCAAGCGGGAATTGATTTTCTCATTGATGCTGCAGAGAAAATTAAAATCAATCCACGACTACTAGCAGAGGCAGAAGTAGCACAACGGATGGATATAAACATAACGTCTAAACAACAAAGCAGGATCGACGGACTTATGAGCAAAGTGGACCCGCCCGATGAAGACATCGATGACATCATCGCAAAACGGCTTAGAAACTACACTGCGGAATCATTTTCGGTGGAGAAAGGTCAATCACTTTTCTCGGTTTTTTGCAGCATTTGTCATCGCGTTACAGGCCAGGGAAGTGATGTCGCACCCCAATTGGATGGGATAGGAAATTGGGGTCCTTACTCTTTGGCCGAAAAAATACTGGACCCCAATCGCAATATCAATAGCGCTTTTAAGACTTACACAATTGTAGAAAATGACGGAAAGACACATTTCGGATTGCTGCGTGGGGAGGAAGGTGGTATAGTGACACTTGTCAATGCCCAAGGCAAGGATGTCGTAATACAAAAAAATAGCATCCAAAAAAGAGTAGCCTCTCCCAATACGATCATGCCCGGAGATTTCTTGGAGACCATTCCTGAAGAGGATTTCTCTCATCTACTTGCATATCTGTTGAGTTTGAAAGCCAATCTCATTCAGTAACCAAATGATGTTTTTCAAAATAAATCACGATGAAAAAAAGAGGATTTTATTTCCTGACAACCCTTTTACTTTTTTTTGCACTAAAGAGTGATCAATGTGAGGAGAAGGCTTTTGACCCCGGATTTGAGAAAGAGGTAATTTTTGATGAATTTATATCGGAAGGCGCCAATGTTGCTGACTTTGACAACGATGGAGATCTGGACATTGTAGCTGGACATTACTGGTTTGAAGCACCGCAGTGGCACACCCATGAAATACGTCAACCGGAAAAATTTGATTACAGTACAGGTTATAGCCACTCGTTCCTAAATTTTACGATGGATGTAGACCAAGATGGTTGGCAAGATTACATTTGCTTCGATTTTCCCGGAGCTGGTGTTTACTGGTACAAAAATCCGCAAAATAGAAATGAGCATTGGAGAGAGTTTCTCATTGACTCCATAGCATGCAACGAATCTCCAATGCAAGTAGACATTGATGCTGATGGTCGTCCGGAGCTAATCTTCGGGAATAAAGATCGGGGAGAAATGATGTGGTACAGCCCTCCTGTCAGACCTGGCGATACATTGTGGACCGGCAAAGCTATCGGCCTTCCGCAGGAAGAAGGCACACGTCAGTATTCCCATGGTCTGGGGTGGGGAGACATTAATGGAGACGGAATAAAAGATATTATTATCAGGGAAGGTTGGTGGGAAGTACCAGAAGATCACCACGCATTTCCCTGGACCTTTCATTCTGCAGATCTGGGACTCCCATGCTCACAAATGTACGCCTATGATTTTGATGGTGATGGTGATCAGGATGTACTGTCGGCATCTGCTCATGCATATGGTATTTGGTGGCACGAGCACTATGTCGAAAATCACGAAATAAAATTTGAGCGACAACTTATAGACACGAGTTTTTCACAGACTCATGGTGTCGCGTTCCGGGATATGAATGGTGATCATTTACCTGACTTTGTCACGGGCAAGCGTTTTTTTGCACATCAGGGAAAAGATCCCGGAGGCATGGAACCGGCAGTGATCTATTGGTTCGAATTACAGCGTGATGAAAAAAATAAACCCTCCTGGACCCGGCATGACATCGATGACAATTCTGGAATCGGCATACACGTCGTGGTTGAGGATATAAATAAAGATGGAAAATTGGATATTCTTAATGGAAATAAAAAAGGCGTAATTGTCTTTTGGGGAAATTAACCAAGTTTGCCTGATCACGCCATTGATCCCGTATCACAAAAATTTTTCTCGATTTGCTTAGGCTCAGGAATAGAAAATGCCTTTGCTGAGCCCTGAAGGTTGGCAAGATCTTGACAGATTCCCTGTGTGCTCCGAACTGGTTAGGGGGTTAAATTATATTGTTGGAATAATGAATATTTTACATATTCACATCTCGAAATGCTAACTGTAGAAGTACTCCGTATTGTGCTGGCGGTCCTATTTTCCATCATGGGGATTCTTCACTTCATATTTAGAAAACCCATGACAAAATATGCAGTAGACAGTGGGCTGCTCAATGCCGATATCGCCGTAAGAATGAGTGGTGTCCTTTTAGTGCTCTGCAGTGTGCTTCTTTTTATTCCAAAATATACAATGTATTCATTTTATGGATTTTGTATATTCTTACTTTTGGCAAATTTAACTCTCCATAAATTTTGGACAAAACCCAATGCGAAGGAACAACTATCGGAATTCTTACATTTCGTAAAAAATATTATTATCCTTCTTTTGATCTGGCATATCAAGGATTTGTTCTAAATGGAGTTTAGATTTCAACATTTCGCAATCTCAGGGCATTACCTATTACTGACACCGAACTAAAACTCATTGCCAATGCTGCTACCATGGGTGATAATAATACTCCAAAAAAAGGATATAAAACTCCAGCGGCAATCGGAACACCAACAGCGTTGTAAATTAATGCAAAAAATAAATTCTGCCTAATATTCTTCATCACCTTCCGACTCAATTTCAATGTTTTTACAATACCCTCCAAATTCCCCCTGACCAGTGTGATCCCAGCACTCTCGATCGCCACATCTGTCCCCGTACCCATGGCTATACCCACATCGGCTTTGGCAAGAGCTGGTGCATCATTTATTCCATCGCCAGCCATAGCTACAGTCTTACCTTTTTTCTGCAGTGCCTCGATCTCAAAAAGTTTATCTGCTGGGAGTAATTCTGCTTTGTAATTTACTCCAACCACTTCAGCTACAGATTTTGCGGCGAGGTGATTATCACCCGTCATCATAATCACATGCATTCCATTTTTCTTCAACTCCTCAATTGCTCCCTTCGATGCTTCTTTAACAGCGTCTCCAATAACTGCAAACCCTACTGGATTTCTGTCCAGACTCAATATAGAAACCGTCTTCCCTTCCGCATGGTAACTTTGCATTTGCTGCTGAATCGATTTACTCAAACTGATATCTAAATCCTTCATCAATGCTGCATTTCCGAGTGCGACAACTCTATTCTGCACTTTACCGATTACTCCCTTACCAAATACCGGTTTAAAATGAGCTACCTCTGGAATATTTATGCCTTTATCCTCCACGAATGACATAATTGCGTTTGCCAACGGATGCTCACTATACTGATTCACGGCAGCCATAAAAGTGATGATTTCTTCTTCACTGTAGCCGGAAATGCAGGTAATCTTTTCGAGCGAGGGTTTGCCTTCTGTAATAGTCCCGGTTTTATCAATAATCAGGGTGTCCACATCATTCATTTTCTCTAGAGTTTCTGCATTTTTTATCAGAACTCCCGAAAGTGCCCCCTTCCCCACGCCTACCATGATCGACATCGGGGTAGCAAGACCCAAAGCACATGGACACGCAATAATTAAGACAGCGATGGCATTAATAAATCCAAAAAGAAGTGCCGGGTTGGGACCCAAAAACGTCCAAAAAATAAATGTAAGGATAGAAATAAAAACCACAACCGGGACAAAGTAACCGGCAACTTTATCGGCCATTTTCTGGATAGGCGCTCGACTTCTACTAGCATCATTTACCATTTTTATGATGCTTGCCAACATCGTTTCCGAGCCCACTTTCTTGGCCTGAAAAATAAAAGACCCATTCGTGTTTAGTGTACCGGAAGTCACCCAATCCCCTTCGGATTTAACTATGGGAATCGGTTCGCCCGTTATCATGGATTCATCCACATTACTACCGCCCTCTACCACTCTTCCATCCACAGGAATTCTTCCACCGGGCTTGATACGGAGCAAATCTCCCTTTTCGATTTCTGCCACCGCTATTTCTTGCTCCACACCATCTGCGACTCGAATGGCGTTTTGAGGAGCGAGATTCAAAAGCGTCCTAATAGACGATCGGGTCTGGTTATGAGCCCGGGCTTCCAGCAATTGACCCAGTAAGACCAGCGTAAGAATTACTGTCGCGGCTTCAAAATAGACATGTACAGAACCATCCGACATCTTAAACTGAACCGGAAACAAGCCCGGAAATAGAATGCCAACAACACTGAACAACCAAGCCGCACCTGCACCAATGCCTATTAGTGTAAACATGTTAAAGTTTCGAGTGCGAAAAGAAATATAAGCGCGTTCAAAAAACATCCAGCATGCGTAGAAAACAACGGGAAGTGACAAAAAGAATTGAATGATAATCCAGGTCTTATTGCTTAAAACATTCTGGAGAGGTTTAGTAGGCAACATTTCAGACATGGCGATCAGAAAGATCGGTACAGTAAATAATACGGCAATCCAAAATTTTTGCCTTAACATCCCAAGATGGTCATTCTCAGTAGTCTTTTCGTCATTTGCAGACGGAGTTAGCTCCCCGACCAGATCCATACCACAGACTGGGCAACTTCCCCACCTTCCGTATTTCTTTTCTCCTTCACATTGCATCGGGCAATAAAAAACGCCCTGATCTTCAGGACTGGGACTTTTTTTCTCTTTTTGACTTTGTTGGTAAAGCTGCGCCGTCCCGGAGTTTACGATTTTATAGTGACCCCCTTTGCGGACCATTGCATCCTGTAATGTTTTCAAGGATATCTCCTCATCTGACGAGACTATAACTTCATTATTTTCAAGGCTAACAGTCGCTGAAATCCCGTGGATGTCATTAAGTGCATGTTCCACAGCATACTTGCAACCGGTGCATGTCATTCCCACTACATCGTATTTCTTTGCCGCTTTTTTCAAGTGCTCTGTGATTGAGACGGGTAACTTGTTTTAATTCCTAATTTTGTCTGTATAAGACTTGAGAAGTCTACGTCTGAGGATTTAATTTAATTCTTGCATTTTTCGCACTTGCTTCAACAGAATTTTCTTCGGCGTAAAAGGTACAGCTGACATCATCAATCGCTGCGCAAATGTCAAGCCCGCTAGCACATTTAGTTTACCACTTATCATGCCGTCATATCCAGCTTGAGCCACTTCACGTGCACTAAATGTTTTATCAAAGAGATCTGTCTTATCCATTCCCGAAGATCGAGCAAACTCTGTTTCAGTCGCACCCGGAAGAAGTGCTGTGACGGTTACATTCGTATCCGACACCTCTTCAGCTATTGCGTTGCTGAAAGAAGTAACAAATGCCTTCGTTGCAAAATAGACTGCTTGAAGTGGTCCTGCCATAAGGCTTGCAGTAGAAGATACGTTAAGAATTCTCCCTGAATTTCTTCGTACAAAGTCAGGTAAAAAAAACCTTGTCAAAGCGGTGAGCGCAACAACATTTAAATTAATCATCGCAAGGTCTTTCGACCAATCGCGTTCGTGAAATTTACCGTGCCCACCAAATCCCGCATTGTTTATAAGAAAATCGATCTCGTGCCCATCCGATCTAACACGATCATAGAGACTTCTCGGAGTCTCAGATAATGACAGATCCATGCCGATGACAAATACCTGTATGCCATATGCACCTTCGAGTTCTCGTTTGAGCGCATCCAATTTATCAACACTTCTTGCCACAACGATCAAATCTCCCCCTTTCTCCGCGTGAATCTTAGCAAATTCTTTTCCGATTCCTGATGAGGCTCCGGTGATTAATGCAATGTTTTTCATAGCTGGACAATTTATCTACAGATTCTCAACAGTCACTGGCAACCTGCTGAGCAATTCTCCAAAATCATTTGAATAAAAAATATCAGTCCAATGGCTAGGCGCTGCTCATCGAGCACTACGGTAAAAAATCTACTCTGCCGGAATCCAGATTGTAGTAGGCAGACACAATCTTTACAGTGCCCTGCTCCACGGCATTGCGTATGATATCTGATCGATCGCAGAGCTCACGGGAGGTCAGTTGGGCATTTACTTTTACAATGTCATTCACAGGTGCGTTATCCTCAGCCGCACTCAGAGCCGGTGTAATATGTGATAACAAATGATTAAGATTATAACCGTTGTCTCCTCCTTCCACAGCAGCAGTCACTGCTCCACAATTCTGATGACCGAGCACCACGATCACTTTCGATCCCAGATGAGCCACAGCGTATTCGATACTGGCAATAGAGGAGCTGTTAGCAACATTTCCTGCAACACGCACGGTGAAGAGCTCACCTAATCCAGTATCAAAAGCAAGCTCTGGCACTACTCGGCTGTCCGCACAGCTCAAAATTATTGCATAGGGCTTCTGACCCCCAGTAAGTTGATCGCGACGGGAACTGTCCTGTAGTTTTCCGTCCAATTTGTCGCTTTCAAATCGTTGGTTTCCTTCCTTCAACCGGTTGATTATTTCTTGTTGGTTCACTTTTTTAATTATTTATTTTGTTCACTATTATGATTTCGATTGATCGATGCAAATTGTCTTATAAACATCGAACAGTGCTCACTTGTTTCGTCGGCATGAAATATAATGCAATTTTCTTGACGGTAGTTGATCAGAATGGATACATTAGCAATTTCTAACTAAGAAATCTCAACCCCTTTTATATAATCTCTTATCTTGCCTTCAGCAAAAGAACTCAGTTTATGTTATTTCGACCGGCAACAGTTATTGTGGTTATCCTGGGGATCTCGTTCGCAATGTGTATTACCAGCCGAAAGCCAGTGGTCTTATTTGAAGGTCACGACCTTACGGGGTGGCATAGTGATATTCCGGAGAGAGACACAAACGACTTGGCAAGAGAGCCATTTATTGTACGCAACGGAATGCTAGTGAGCCTGGGCACGCCAAATGGTCATTTGATTACTAACAACGCGTATAGGAATTACCGCCTGGACGTCGAATATCGGTTTGCTGGCAAACCGGGTAATTGTGGTGTACTTGTACACGCATCAACTCCCCGTGTGCTTTATAAGATGTTTCCAAAATCCCTGGAGGTTCAAATGATGCATGAAAATGCTGGTGATTTTTGGTGCATTGGTGAAGATATAAAGGTGGAAGACATGCTTTCCAGGAGGGGACCTCAAGGAGAGTGGGGTGTCACAGAAGGCAAAAAAAGACGCATCCTGAACCTCACTGATGGGTCTGAAAATAGTTTGGGTGAATGGAATCATATGCGTATCGAATGTCTTGACGACCAGATAAAAGTATGGGTAAATAATGACCTGGTCAATTATGGTTATGATTGCACTGCAACAAGTGGCCAGATCGCCATCCAGGCCGAAGGGGCGGAAGTGGAGTTTAGACGAATCGAGCTGCAGTCGATTAAGAAGTTGTCCATGTAATAGAATCACTTTCCCTTGGTACATCCACAAATTTCTAATTTCTAATTCAATCAAAAATGATCGCTAAGACTCCGCACCCCCCCTACTATACAGTGATTTTTACCAGCATTAGGACTGCGGGAGATCAGGGATACTCCGATACATCTAAACGTATGATGGAGCTTGCAGCACAGCAGGAGGGTTTTCTCGGTGTAGAGACGGCGAGGGAGGAACTCGGCATCACTGTATCCTATTGGCGGGACCTCACATCGATAAAAAGATGGAAGGAAAATGCAGAGCACACGATAGCGCGGGCTAAAGGACGAACCAAATGGTATTCTGCTTTCAGAGTGCGAATTGCTCTAGTGGAGCGAGAGTATGGATCTACAAATTCATAAAAGATCTATCTCACATTATTATTTAGATGGTCGATGACATCCTGCAATATCTCCTGGAAGCTCCACTGCTGGAAATTATTGGTCTGATCGCTGGGCTATTAGCAGTCTACCTATTAGTAATAGAGAATATTTGGACCTGGCCGACAGGAATCATTTATTGTCTTGTCTCGTTTGTTATTTTTTGGCAAGCAAAATTATATCAGGATTTTTTACTGACGGGATTCTTTCTTGCCATGAATATATACGGATGGCACGCCTGGTTAAATCCCATTGCAGAACGAAATAAAAAAGGTGAATTGCCAATTTCTCGAAGCTCAGGAAAGTTATTAATCTATATAGGGATCATTTCCCTCATCCTAATATTTTTTTCTGGCAGTATTTTTTGGCGTTTTACTGATGCGGCCTTACCCTATTGGGATGCATCAACTACCGTATTAAGTCTTTCTGCCATGTGGATGACTACACAAAAAAAAATCGAAAACTGGATCGTCTGGTTTATAGTGGATGTGATCGCAACCGGCATATATGCCTACAAGGGTATTTATTTGTATTCGATTCTTTATCTCGTTTACCTGGGACTGGCCGTTGCAGGCTATCTAAATTGGAAAAGGATTTACCGCCAGGGATCATCTACTAAGAATTAAGTAGACACCCCGGAATTTACATGATCAAATGTTTTTCGCTCCCACCTTTAGTCTCAGTATGTGACTAGACATTTTGTAATAATGTTAAGAGCTTACGATCTAATTTATGCTCATACCAGTCCTCATAGTCGACATCAACTCGCCCAGAATCCAAAATTCCAAAAGAGCCACGAAATTCCCAAAGTGCGTATCCGATATCATTTTCGCTCAAAATACCAAGCACATCACTAAACCAAGCCAGAAAGACATCGTGAGGAGTCTTATTCCAACATCCGCATTCACCGCAATGCACACCCACTCCACTTTCCTTCAGGGCTATCCAAGGCTCATACATTTTCACAAGCATGTCCCGGCTCAAGTACTGATCACCAACTTGTCCAGGCCATTTGGGCTCCGGTAGATTTTCCGGGTCCTTGAAGGCCCATGGCGCTTTATAATGGGAGATTATGCCGGGGTGATAACCCCTGCAACTTTGCCCGACATTGAGGTCGGCAATCTCCGGTATTACATCGCGGCCCACATTATTTCCATCAGCAATGATTAAATGATCCGGATTGTGGCGGCCTATCGCTTTTATGGCCCTGACTACCAGGTTACGATAGAGATGACCAGGTACCTCCGATCTTCGGGAGTGCTGATCGTTCATATCTTCCCGTGCACAGGGTTCGTTTAGAAGATCAAAGCTTATCTTACTCGACGGAATATTTCTATATCTCTTTGCCCAAAAGCTCCAATGCCTGCAGAAATCATCAAGTGCCTCTTCATCCTTCCACAGATCATACGGTTCGTGAAAGCCAGCGTTTACACAAAACCCGGGGGCCCGGTGTAAATTCAGACTTATGTGCAGGTGATATTTATGTGCCAGATACACGAGTCGATCCACTTTTTCAACTTGTTTTCTATCAAATTTCGTGACTTTTCTTCGGCGTATTGGTTTTGAGCGATCAAATTTAATGTAGGACGGATAGGCCATCGGGAGCCGGATAAAATCAAATCCCCAGTCTGACATCCATTTAAAATATTCTTCTTTGACAGGTTCGCGAGCCTTCGCAGGATCCGGATTAAAAAAATCGAGGATATTAAATCCCTTCCATTTAGGTAATTTATTTGGTTTCTTTCCACCTCCTACAAGTGCCCGAGGATCGAAAACTAGCGACGCTCCGGCCAAAGTGGAATTAGTAATAAAATCTCGCCTTCCAATGTTTGCAACCATGTCCAGATTAATTCTGATTATTAAATATGTGTCGTAATTAGACCTAATTTTTACATCAAGGCCCAGATCTCCTTTAATATCTTGTACGCAACCATTGCACTCATATCGTACAAATCGCGATCCGGATTGAGCTCCACAATATCGGCACCAACCACCTCCACTTCTATTTGCTGAATGCAATCCAGAACTTGCCGGACTGTCATACCTCCGGGTTCGTGATGTGACACTCCAGGAGCAAAGGCAGGATCCAAAACATCGAGATCAAAAGATAAATATAGAGGCCCCTTCAGCATTTTTAAAAAATCCATACTAAAATCCCGCATCTCGATTATCTTGATGCCAAAATTTTCTGCCTGAACGAGTTGATGATCGGTCAGCGTCCTGATCCCTACCTGGGTAATTGTTTCAGCCAACTTGTTTTCCATAATTCTAGCAAACGGAGACCCGTGCGAATAATAATTATTGTCATAAGAATCATAAATGTCGGCATGTGCATCAAAATGCAAAATGTGCAATTCAGGATAAGCTGTGGCAAAGGCAGCGACTATTGGAAATGTGACGGAGTGATCACCTCCCAAACAAATTAGTTTAGAACCATCAACCACCACAGACTCCACCTTGTCGTGGATGATTTCATATGCCTGCTGACCATCGTCAGAAGAAAATTCAAGATCATCAAGATCGATTATATTTTCATTAAAAGTTAACGCCTTCCCCGATTCTGAATATGCATTTGCCGCATTTTCAAGATGCATTTTTCTTATTGCCTGAGGAGCATTTGCGGGCCCTTGCAAAAAAGAGGAATTGGCATCAAAAGGGATTCCCAGTAGTTTGATCATAGACCAAATATAAAGTTTGCTTAAAACATTTCTCAAAAGGGAACAGCCACAATCAATGGTGTTGAAATGAATTTCTATCTTAGCCTGCAACTAGCGAACTCTATGAAAAATGTATTGGTCAAGGATTTCATGAAGTCTCCTGTGTCAACATGTGTATTGGGATCAGATGTGGGTAAAGTGAGAGACTTAATGAGGCTCAAAGGTTTTGGTGCTGTGCCGATTGTGGAGGTTAAGGGTGACCTAATTTTGATGAGAGGCATCGTTACGAATACAGATCTTATGGGGGCATTTGATGACAATGTACCTATTGAGCAAGTCATGAACCACAGCGTCTATGTAGTTGGTCCTGAAGAAACGGCTCGTGAAGCTGCTAAACTGATGATGCAGCATAAGATACATCACCTGATAGTCATAGAAGAGACACGTATCGTGGGAATGCTTAGCTCGATGGACTTTGTGCGATTGGTGGCATATCCAGACATGATTTCGACGATTTGAATAAATCAATGGGAGATTATATTGTACATTATCTTCTCCACTCGTTTTTAATCAATACACGCTGGATTGATCATGTACAGGCTACGACATTGAGTAGTGACCTGTTTTTTTTATATGTTTTAAATTTGGAATTCGGAATTGCAAATTTGGAATATACGTTTAACAGTTCTTTTCTCGATCCAAAAAATCGAGATTATATCCGCTGCCATGGGTATGAATAGGATTAAACATAGGCACATGTAGACGGTTTCTGATCTTTCTAATTTGTTGCAAATATAAGATCTGGTAAAATCCATGACTACTCTTGTCTCAATCAGTTGAAGTAGTATGACATTTTTAACACTATTGCCCGATTTCTCCTTTGCCCGTCCAATGAGTTCGAATTTCCGGTATAAACAATGAAAAGATCTGAAACGGGAGCATATCTCCACTGAAATCTCACATTTAAGTTTACATTTTCCACCTGGGAATTATATTGCAGAAAAGTCGTGAGAAAAATTCTGTCTGTAAAAGTAATATCGAGCTTAGGGCCCAGCAATAACAAATCTAACTTACCATATGGCTCAGGTAAATCCAGACGATTGAATGCACCAATAAGGCCCAGACTGCCATAGGGCTGAACTCTAAAATTGCATTCTGTATTAATGCCCACACGGTCCCCATTAAAAAAACCACCATAGATACCCTCCAAAGCATAGTTGAAAAGACGACGGGCATTTGAGTTATATCTCAAGTTTACACTGGTCCAAGTGAATTCGCCACCCGCTGGCAGAGATTCCTTGCCGGTGTTTGTGGGGTCAAATGGCGCACGGAGCTGTACGAAATCCCTATGTACACCTGCAATGAAACTGCTGCGGCTGAGCCATTGAAACTGATACAAAAAGCTAATTTTACTATCTGTGAGATTTCCATCGAGATTATAAAAAACATCAGATTCAAGAATAGGTCCATGATTCGCAAGGGCACTTTCAGACGGAAAAAATTTATACCCAATAGACGGAGTCAATTCATAATAATTCTTTCTCCGGATAAAACCAGTTTCAGCAGAATAGTTTTTTCCTACTACAGATTGTGTGAGTGAAACCAGCCAGCGCTGGGTGTTATATGCAAGATCTACTGCGGTCGCAAAAGATCCATCATCCTTGTCCTGGCCAAACGATTGATGATAAAAAACCTTGCCAACCCATCGACTGTCTGCGCTAGCCAAATTAAAATCAATCCCTGCAACCCGGTTAAAAATCCCCCGGTAATCAGTTCCAGTCAACGACTTATTAATCAGAAAAACACCGATATTGGAGCGCTCCATAATTTTCTTTTGAATAGTTGCCACCGTGAAATTTGCAGCTTTGACAGCATCCTGAGACCCTGTCTGCATATTCATCAGGCCAAGTCGCCAATCGTCACCCACCTTACCACTCAATCGGACACCTGCCTGGACTGGATTGTTAAGACCTATTCTTCTTGAAAAAAAAGGACGAATATTCTGTGCACCAAGACTGGCAAACAAATCACTATTCTCTAAAAAGAACTGGCGCCTTTCCGGAAAGAACAACTCAAACCGGTCCAGATTTGTAACTTGTCTGTCCACTTCTACCTGAGAAAAGTCAGGATTTGCGGTGAGGTCAAGATTTAGAGAAGTAGAGAGTGTAATTTTGGCATCGACACCTGCATTGACTTTATTCTCTGCCGTTGAATTGTTTTCAAAATCCCTGGAGGTGCGTCCGGACACGTATGGGATCAGCGAAAACCTGGTACCGAGTTTTGGAGGAGCTTCGTCAAATACTGCGGTGCCTGTAAAAGCCAGATTAGCTGTTTGAAATTGCCGTGGCACCGGTGCCCAACTTGATTTTTCATTTGTTTTTAAATCTAGCCGACTAAAATTGATCCCCCACTCTTTTACGCCTTCCTGATATCTGATACTGCGAAAGGGAATAGCAAATTCTGCAATCCAGCGATCTGTTGCATTGTGTACAGCCGATCGCCACTTGCAATCCCAGCTTAGAGATACAAACCCTCCATTTGCCTGAAGACCGTCCCATTGTGCTCCGGAGGCAGAAATGCCAAAAGAAAATCCATTTGTCTGGTCGTTATAAGTGTCAATAAAGGCGAGAAAATTATCGTTTTTACCGAAACTGAAATCACGGCGGAGTGATTCTGCAGGTCGTTTACCTGCACTGGTATCATGACAAACTATCGACATGTAAAGTACTGCGTCATCATAGGCCATTCTCACTTCAGTCTGGGAAACTGCCAAGCCTGTATCAATCGGCAAGACTCTGAAAAATGACGTTGCTACGTCTGCCACCTTCCAGGTCTCCTCTTCCAGAGCTCCATCGATTACAAGATCATCGGAAATTCGATGTACGGGCAAACGAAAGCGATCTCTATTATTATCAAAATCCTGAGATACGACAACACTCGAGCACAAAAAGAAAGAAATTGTAAAAAAAAAGTGACATTGCATTTTACCAAGGGAATAAACTAGAATTGTTCTGATATACTTCTTCGTATTCAATGAATTATCAAAGAAACATTATTAGAAATGATCTGAAAAGTCATGAGCAAGACGATGAAAAAAATATGAATAGTGCTTGAATAAAAAGCCCTTAGATCTTGCAAATGAATTGTGCTGGATTCTATATCCAATTAAAATGCGTGGCAATGTTGTCATGTACTCTCTGTACTATTTGTGGATCGTCCGCACATGCATCAAATTTTTTTCCCGTGACTGTTTCATAAAGTTCGATGTATCTTTGAGAGACACTGGCAATAAAATCCTCCGGCATCTCTGGCATTTTATCTCCTTCCCTCCCTTGAAAACCATTTTCCATTAACCACTCACGAACAAACTCTTTAGATAGTTGCTTTTGTCGAATACTTGCGTTTTGCCTTTCTTCATACCCCTCCCAATAAAAGTATCTCGAACTGTCGGGAGTATGAATCTCATCGATAAGCAGGACTTTTCCATCCAGAATACCAAATTCATATTTTGTGTCTACCAGGATAAGACCCTGGGTGGATGCCATCTCCGAACCTCGCTCGAATAAGGCCAGCGAGTATCGGCAAAGCTGATCCCAGATGTGTGGTGACACAATCCCTTTTTCGAGAATGGATGCCTCAGTAATGTCTTCGTCATGTCCCTCTTCCGCTTTAGTAGCTGGAGTAATCAGGGGATCTGGAAATCGATCTCCCTCTTTCATTCCATCCGGCATGACCATACCACAAATCTTGCGCTTGCCTGACTTGTACTCTCTCCAGGCGTGTCCTGCAAGATACCCCCGTACAACCATCTCCAGTTTGATTGGCTCACACCGGTATCCGATCGCCACATTTGGGTCGGGATTGGCTACGAGCCAGTTGGGTACAATATCCCGGGTGGCTTCCAAAAAATATGCTGCAGTTTGATTCAATACTTGTCCCTTGTGAGGAATTGCCTTGGGCAAAACATGATCAAAGGCTGAAATTCGATCGCTCGCAACCATAACCAGGTATTTCCCTACCGTGTATACATCCCGGACTTTTCCCCGGTAAAATGCGGATTGCCCAGGAAATGAAAAATCAGTTTCAAATAGTGCCATATTAGCTAAGTACTCATTATTTGGATGAATGAGATGCTATTCGGATTTGACTGGAAATTGTAGACTCCCTCTAACATTCCACTTCAATAAGTTCTAGCTATCGACATCATACGGTGAGAATCTACTCTCGATCATCACTGTAATTTTTAAAGGTATATTGACTGTTATCCCATTCCATATCTTTCTCCACGATTTTTTCGGTGAGCCAGTGTGTTTCTAATTTTCCCTTTTTGTCATAGTGGGTCATTTCCATGGCGATGCCCTTGTAATTATCCAGGGAGGCCATTTCTTCTTTGCTCAGAAACTGTTCAAACATTTGCCGGTATGCCCCAATTGAATTGAAGCTCAAATCCTGAGTAGTGTATGTGGATGTTCTTTCTTTCTCCCGCATCATCTCGTACTCTTCACAATGATATCCTGCGATGGTTTTCGTTTTACCTGTCTTAGTCAACTTAAAATCCTCTTCCTCCCGATCGGCATCGTTCATCATGCCAGCAGCAAGCGGTATCATATTTGACATTGCATAAGCTGTTTTTTCACCATCTTCATCCCGATAGATCACCATCAGATCATTTTTCAGATCGAAGACCACCATACTTTGCGCACCATCATCATCCATTTCAAACGCATATTTATCACCTTCTTTTGAAAACAGGTAGGTCATCGACTGCTTGTCCTTTTTACTCTTACCCGTCACTGTCACGTATTGTTGAATATCGAAGTGATATGCCGGAGGCACATCATCAGCCCTGTTCATCGCGTTTAAAAAATCATCAAAGTCCCGGTAACGGGGGGTTCTGCCGTTGGCTTTATCAATACTGTCCTGTCTGGCATATTCTTTTGCAAGGAGATCATCAAGTTTTTTTTCGAGGCTTCTCATTACTGCTCTTGCAAGGGCCTCCGAAGCCTTTTCCACAACCATTCTCTCTGCCGAATCGACAATTTTATCTTCAGTGTTTTTGAGAATTCGCTTGAGCAACTGACCCTCTGCATTGGGGGCAGTGATCAGCATAACAGTTAGCATAAAAAGTAATCTCGTCATCATTTTTAGGTTTTTTTCGTGTTCCTTTCTTCAAATTACGTAAAAAATTACCAAAAATCAGAAGTACCAATCAAAGCTCTTACTCTAATGCTTTTTGACTTTGTATCGCCGTGAGAAGACCTGGGATCTATGAAAATTGACCCTGATGCCAAGGTCCAGAGTCAGAGCTGTCGCTGCATTGACCATATGAAATCTACCAAATCCTCAGCACCAGTCAGTTTAGACCTCAATATTGCAAAAAAGCTTATTTTGAACCAGCTAAAAAAAATCATTTCATGCAGACGAAAACCCGCGTAGATCTCTCCACGATGATGTTTCTCGAGTACTATATCTGGGGAACCTGGTTTGTAGCGATGGCCAGGTACCTGGCCGATTCTTTGAATGCCGAACCCGGAGAAATTGGGACGATTTACGCGCTTTCATGGATCGGTGCGATGATATCCCCTTTTTTTATTGGTTCTATTTCAGATCGTTATTTTCCTGCACAGAAGGTAAATGGTGTTTTGCATATTCTGGGAGGTGCAGTCATGTATTTTTTAAGTCAGGCTGGCGATGTGGGTACTTTCTATTATGGAATGTTTTTTTACTCAATCTTGTTTATGCCCACCATAGCATTGACGAATTCTATTGCAATGCATCAGAGTAATGACATTGCCAAAGATTTTCCTCATTTGAGGGTTATGGGAACGATCGCATGGATTGTATCAAATATTGTTGTTGGCAGTCTTGGGATTGGAAATACTAATATGATTTTTATCATAGCAGCGATATTGTCAATCGGGTTTGGCCTCTATAGTTTTTCCCTACCTAACACTCCGCCTAATCCCAATTCGGACTCTGTGTTAAAGGACTTCGGAAAAGCACTGGTACTTTTTAAAGATCGATCGTATACAATCTTTTTTATCGGGTCTGTATTGCTCTGTATACCGCTTTCATTCTACTACAGTTTTGCAAATATATTTTTGGCAAACGGTGCAGGAATGAAAAATACGGAAACAATTATGGCTGTTCTCGGTCAGGGGTCAGAGGTCTTTTTCATGCTCGCCCTGCCATTCTTTTTAAAAAAATGGGGAGTGCGCAATATCCTGCTGGTAGGGATGGCTGCATGGGTATTGAGATATCTGCTATTTAAATTTGGTTTGGACGGGGGAATCTGGATGCTTTATCTCGGTGTCTTTCTCCATGGCATCTGCTACGACTTCTTTTTTGCCACTGGTCAGATTTATACAGATTTGAAGGCACCGCAAGGTGTCAAGAGTGCCGCTCAGGGATTGATTACCTTTGCGACGTATGGCGTCGGGCTCACTCTGGGATCCAAGTTGGGAGGTTATTTTGCGGATATATATACCGATGTTGAGGGTGTCGTCGACTGGCCAGGATTATGGTGGGTGCCTGCACTAATCGCAGCAGTACTACTGGCCATTTTTATACTTATGTTTAAGGACAAAAACCCGGAAAAGCCAGTTGATTTGGCAGTCTGACTAGACCAATAGACTATTGTATTAAGCTAGAGATATTTGAGCAAATTTCGATCGGTAAGGATCTCTTTGAGTTCCTTAATAAGCTCATATTCATGCGGCATCACTTTCTTAAATGCCTCCTTGACAGCAACAAATGTACCTTGCTCCAACTCTGGTATCATTGCCTTTACCTTGTCTTTTACATAGAGTACATCCTGCTTTACCAAGGAGCGCATCGAAGGAATATCATGGTAGTCACCCTCAATTGCGATGGCCCTGATACGAGTACCCTCCTCCAGCTCTATCGGATCAATCTCAATCATCCGCGCCTCTTCAGATAGCAGGTCAGAGGACATCGAAGGGATATCCTGCTGTGGAATAGACCAAACAGAACTCTCCTCTCCCTCATTGATTAAAAAAACTTCCAACCCTTTTTCCGCAAATCGGTAGATAATCAGACAAGCTTTTTCAAATACGCTCATACCCTTGCTTTACATTTAGTCATATCAAAGACAGTGCAAAATAAACAATAAAATGATTTCTGCTCAGGACAAAATCCAGAAAACATCGTGCCGTTTTAATGCAATAAGTGTGAGCATATCTCAAGTCAGAAAAATATTTACCTTAGAGACTGAGGTAATATAATATGTTTAGTATTCTTAGCATTGCCATATTCATCATGGCGGTCTATCTGATGAACAGGACGTTTATCGGATTCCAGCCCGGAACGAATAAGATAAATTCCGATGTCGGTAAATTTCGAAGCTTAGCCAGTAAATGGAAGCCGGAGCTCGTGCCGTGGAACAGCGAAGAAACAGAGCTGTTTTCTCTAAATGAATCAAATAAAGTGGGGAGAAAAGGCTTCGGTCGGTCTGCGGAAGCAATCATCCAATCTATTTATCACGAGCCATTGCTCTATTATTACTACAAGGAGTACCCCGCGACCAAAAGAAACGCAGTTTTGCTCGCTCAAACTGCCAGGTATGAGATCGTCTATAGGATCCGGTCAAAGGGTACCCAGGTGTTTGTCAATGAAGATTTTGTGGGGACTATTGGGTCCGATGGAAATCTTTACAGGGAGTCAGAGCGTAAGTTGTTGGGTAGTGTGGAGTCAAAGACACCTTCTCATCACAGCGTAATCGTACAAGGACGTGAAGTCGGAACCATGTATTTTCCACAAGAAAAAACGAATGTTCCGACCAGGGTTTTCGACATGGATGAAAAGCTGGCCGATGACCAACATCTACTGTTTATGGTTCAGGTGATTTACGTTGTGGTTAGATATCTTGTGCAGAAGTAAGTGCTAGAGACTTTTCCTACGAACCCAAATAACTCCTGAGGGCATTGCGGTTGTATGATCGACGAAGTCTTCGCAATCCACGTTCCCTGATTTGCCTCACACGTTCTCGAGTGAGACCGTACATTTCTCCAATTTCCTCAAGATTCTTTGGGCTGTTTCCGTTGAGACCGTAATAGGCAACCAAAACATCAACCTCACGAGGTGATAAAAGCGACAGTCCACTGTCTACTTCTCTGCGCAGAGATTCTTCCATGAGTTTTAAATCGGGACCCAACTCGTTGTCATGCACCATAAGATCGAGCATGGTACTGCCGTCCTCATCAGCGTTCAAGGGGGCATCTACCGAAAGATGCCGGACGGTTCCTTTTAGCACGGTTGTAACTTCCCTGGGAGTCATGTCAAGAAGGTCTGCAAGCTCCTCAACTGTGGGTTCCCGCTCAAATTCCTGCGAAAAGTAGGTAATGGCCTCAGACACCTTATTGTACTTCCCCACTTTATTGAGGGGCAATCTTACCAGTCGAGAATATTCTACAATGGCTTGTAGAATAGATTGTCTGATCCACCAAACGGCATAAGATATAAACTTAAACCCTTTGGTCTCATCAAACCTTTTCGCAGCCTTCATCAGTCCCAGATTCCCCTCGTTGATCAGGTCACTCAAAGACAGTCCCTGATTCTGATATTGCTTTGCAACCGACACGACAAACCGGAGATTAGCCTTGGTGAGTTTTTCCAGGGCATCCTGATTGCCCGCCTTGATACCCTTCGCCAAAGTCGTTTCCTCTTCCGGATTTAGAAGCGGAATTTTTGAGATATCATTTAAGTACTTATCAAGAGCAAGACTTTCTCTATGGGTAATCTTGTTCGTGATTTTCAACTGTCGCATTGGCGAAATTTTCAGGTTTTTTAGAATCAAGGGTTGACAAACTCAAAAAATTTGCCTATACACCTTTCCTAGCTAAAGGACAACTTCCGGGCCAAAAAAGTTTCGGCCATCGAGGTATTAACGACAAATCTCCCGGTTATGTTGACCAAATGAGAAAAATAATTGATCGGATCCGTGGGGGGCTCCAGGCACCACAATCAATAATAGTAGTGAAGTCTCTTTCAGTGTAAAATCAGTTATCCCTTTGGGGCTTGCGATTGGGTTTTGGGATAAGAGCCTTGCGAGATAATCTGATTTTACCAGTCCTCTCATCCAGGCCAATTACCTTGACCTTCACTTTGTCCCCTTCTTTAAAAACATCCTGCACTTTCTCAACCCTCGAATGCGATATTTCTGAAATATGGAGTAGTCCGCTTTTCCCGAAAAAGTCTACAAAGACACCATATGGAGCAAGGGTACGCACTACTGCTTCATATTCGTCACCGACCTCCGGAGAGAACGTGATTTTCTTGATCATGGCTACTGCCTTTTCAATGCCATTCTTATTGGGACTGGAGATATGAATGATTCCCTGATTACCTTCTTCTTCGATAGCGATCACGGTTTCCGTACGCTCCTGCATGTCCTGGATTACCTTTCCACCTGGTCCTATTACTGCACCGATATAGTTTTTATCGATATGCATAATCTGAACTCTAGGTGCATGTGGTTTGAGGTCTTCACGTGGCTCGGGAAGTGTTTTCTTCATTTCGTTTAAGATATGAAGTCGCCCTTCCTTCGCCTGCATTAGGGCCTTCTCGAGGGTCTCATATGGAAGACCATCAATCTTCATATCCATCTGACAGGCACAAATACCTTTTTCAGTGCCCGTTACTTTAAAGTCCATATCTCCCAAGGCGTCTTCATCCCCAAGAATATCAGACAGGATTGCCACTTTACCGTCCTCGCTGATCAGTCCCATGGCAATACCAGACACGGGAGATTTGATCTTAATACCGCCATCCATCAGAGCCAGGGATCCCGCACACACCGTAGCCATAGATGACGAACCATTGGACTCCAGAATGTCAGATACCAGTCTTATTGTATAGGGTTGCTCATCAGGAAGAACGCATTTCAGAGACCGTGCAGCCAAATTTGCATGCCCGACTTCCCGCCTTCCCGGACCTCGCATCGGCCGTATTTCACCTACGGAGAACGCTGGAAAATTATAGTGCAGAATGAAATTGTTATAGCCATAATCCAGGGCTGTATCGATTAAGCTTTGATCTACTTTTGACCCCAATGTAAGACTGGTAAGCGATTGCGTTTCTCCCCGGTTGAAGATCGCAGAGCCGTGGGCGGAGGGCAGGTAATCCACTTCAGACCAAATCGGTCTTACCTCATCTAATCTCCTTCCATCCAGCCGTAAGCCCTCGTCGAGCACAAGCCGCCGGATTGCATCCTTCTTGGTCTTGCCAAAGTATTCACTCACCTTTGATTCATTCTCCTCCATATACTCTTCACCCTTCTCTTCCAGGAGTTTTGCTTTCACCTCCTCTTCAAGATCCTTCAGCGCCTTCTTTCTCGTGTGCTTATCAAGTGCAGCTCTCGCAATTTCAATTACCTTGCCCCTCGTAGCATCATCCACATATTTCTTCAGATCTTCATCTTCCTCATCAGGAACGAACTCTCGTTTTATCAGGGCAGAATCCCCAACTTTTTTTGCAAGCTCGAGCTGTGCCTCACATTGTACTTTTATCGCTTCATGGCCGACCTTGATCGCTTCTAACAGATCACTTTCGTCGCACTCACTTGCTTCGCCCTCCACCATCATTACATCAGACAGCGAAGCTGCCACAATGATATCCAGATCGGCTTTGGTGAGCATTTCCCTCCCGGGATTGACCACGTACTGACCATCGATCTTTGCTACACGCACTTCGGAAATCGGTCCATCAAAAGGAATATCCGACACAGAAATTGCCGACGAAACAGCAAGCGCGGCAAGTGCGTCTGGCATGACGTCTTTGTCTGCAGAAATCAAATTGATGATCACTTGGGTATCATACATGTAACCTTCGGGAAACAGGGGTCTGATCGCCCTGTCAACTAACCGACAGATCAAAACCTCATAGTCAGATAGCCTTGCTTCTCTCCTAAAGAAATTTCCGGGAATACGACCGACGGAAGCGAATTTTTCCTGATAATCTACAGAAAGTGGAAAGAAAGATTGACCCTCCCTAAGTTCTGTCGATGATACTACAGTCGCGATGAGCATCGTATTGCCCATTTTCACTACAACCGAGCCATTGGCCTGAGTTGCTAATTTGCCTGTTTCGATAATCACTTCCCTCCCATCAGGAAGGTTGAATGAAGTGGCAAGAGGAATTTGTTTACCCATATTTTGTTTTACTCGAATTTCAATCTATTGCCAATTACACAAGCCGATGCTTTGTGAGCACAATATTCTGAGTTAGTTTCGAAATCCATTAGTAGAACCTGTGTGTGTCACAAACCCTACAGATTTCACTTCCAAGACCTTAAAAAATCTACCTAATCTTACTTCCTAATGCCAAGTTGATCAATTAGCTCCCTGTACTCATTGATATCTCGATCTGCGATAAACTTCAAAAGTCGCTTTCGCTTACCTACCAAAGAAAGCAATGTTCTCCTACAGGAATGATCCTTCTTATTGTCTTGAAGATGCTTTGAAAGATTTTGGATACGATATGTGAATAACGCAATCTGGCCTTTGGCGGAGCCTGTATTGGACTCTGACCCTCCGTATTCGTTAAAGATTTCCTTGACTTTGTCTTTAGTTAAATAAACTGCCATATAAAACAATACTTTACCATTAGTGATTTACCATCAGTTATAGCGGCGGCAAAGATAAGAAATTATATCTCTCACAGTATTGAATTATTGAATAGGCACTCAGTAACAAGAGATTGAGGCCTAGATGCGGACCATGATGGATTCCGGAGATTAGTTGATCCGGCAGACATGATCAGATGAGTTTATCACCCGGTAAGCTCCTTGGCTCTGTTCCACAAAAGGTCCATTTCTTCAAGTGTCATTTCAGACAATGGGCGGGTTGCATGTGCTTCTATAAACTGAAATCGGTTCTTAAATTTTTCATTTACTCTCGCGAGACAAGTCTCCGGGTCCAGACCGAAATATCGTCCATAATTGATCAGAGAAAACAGGACATCACCAAACTCTTTTTCTCTGTCTTCCTGCGAGGTGCCAGTCGATACCGATGCCTGAAATTCCTCCATTTCTTCTTGCACCTTGTCCCAGACGTCGCTGGTATTCTTCCACTCAAATCCCACTTGCTTTGTCTTTTCCTGCATGCGATAAGCCTTGATCATTGCGGGCAGGGAGTGCGGCACCCCATCCAGCACCGAATGCTTGTCTTTTTGTTTCATTTTGATTTGCTCCCAATTTCTTTTTACGTCATCTGCATCCCTCACCTGGGTATCTCCGTATATGTGCGGATGACGCTCAATCAGTTTTTCACACACTGCATTCAAGATATCCGAGATGTCAAATGCATTCCTTTCCTCAGCAATTTTTGCATAAAACACCAAATGCAACATGAGGTCACCCAATTCTTCCTTCACCGCATCGAGATCGTCCTGAAGTACGGCATCGCAAAGTTCATAGGTCTCTTCGATGGTGAGGTTACGCAACGTCAGCATCGTTTGTTTGCGATCCCATGGACACTGATCTCTCAATTCATCCATGATTTTTAATAGACGCTCAAATGCTTCGCCCTTTACTGAATTCATAGCACCTTCTTGAATTAAAAAAGCCCAAAGGTACAGAGTTGAAGGCGGCTTCACATCAACAATTTTCTGCAAGCCTTGTTTCGAAGAAAAGTTACCTTTGTCAGTATTAAAAAATCGAGATGGCACAATTTTTCGCCACGCTGCTCATTGTGTTTGTTGTCTTTGCTCTTTCATTTGCCTTGATCAATTTAAGGCATATAGTCACAGGACGTGAATTCCGGGGTACCTGTGCAACCAATAATCCGATGGTCCGCGATGAATTTGGAACTTGCAGTGTATGTGGAAAAACATCTGAAGAGCCTTGTGGCAATGGTCTGGAGGACAACGCCGTACCTGCGACTCAGTCCAGGAGGTGACCCAAAATTTTCTTCTTGGTTTCCAGGTATCGCAAGTTGTTGTGTGAGCTCTTGATAATTATCGGTATTCTCTCTGTGAGTTCTATTTCAGAATCTTCAATGGCTTTTATCTTCTGCGGATTATTAGTGAGTAACCGTATCGACCTAATGCCCAAATTTTCGAGGATTCGCACTGCGAGGTCGTAAGTACGCTCATCGGGATCATGGCCCAGATGGATATTTGCATCGACGGTGTTGAGGCCTGTATCCTGGAGCTGATAGGCTTTTAATTTCTCGATAAGGCCGATACCCCGTCCCTCCTGACGCAAGTATATTAATATTCCGCCCTGCTCTCCAATCTGGACCAACGATTGTCTAAGCTGAGATCCGCATTCACACCTCAGTGACCCAAATAGATCTCCGGTGAGACATTCGGAATGAATCCGGGTCAGTATATTTTCAGATCCTCCGGTTTTATGATGAATTAAGGCAAGATGCGGCATGGGATCATCTAGGGAACTACCATAGGTAATCATTTCGAATACTCCCCATTGAGTAGGAATTTTAGCTCTCGATGTCGGATCCATAACATTTCGGAAATGGCAAAGATACAGAGAATACCTTGCAAACGATTGAAAGGCAATACCAGAATATTGCAATTCAAAAATGGGCTAGATATCGTGGGTTAAGGTGTCAGATTTAACGTAGGTGAGTCAAAAAAGACGTCTTCTCGCAGACACCAATTTTGATCCTGAAATAATCACTGCTCCCAAAATAAAGGATACAGAAGTAATGCACAAAATCAACATATTGTAAGTTATCTCGGTTAACAAAATCATGATCCTAGCAGCTAAGATCAACAATTTTTCAATTGAAAAAGAATTATTATCACACAAAATAATATATAGAATTATCTAATGTGTAATTCAGTACGAGACAACTAATTATAATGCATAAACTCTTCTACATCTGATAGATGTATATATGAGAACGGCTAATACGTCTGCAAAAATGGTTCGACTAATTCAGTACAAAAGTCGAGCCATCATTTTACTTCCTGACCATCTTTGGTGCTTCGCATGATTGTTTCCTGATGATTTATTGACTCTTGATGTACTGATCTAAGTAAAGTAGAAACAAACTCTTCACTTAGCCCCAGAGGTCCTGCCATTTCCATTGCTTTCTCAAGAATCTCATTCCATCGGGCTTGCTGTAATATGGCTATGTTATTCTTTTTCTTCCACTCTCCAATCTTCCTGGCTACTTTCATCCTATTGCCCAGATTCTGTAAGATCTCATTGTCGATTGCATCGATGCGATGCCTGAGATCTTCTATATTTTCGTGAAAGACGGGATCGTCAATGTCTGCTTTGCGAAGTTTGAGACGGTCTACGATTTGATCTTTAAGGTCATAGGGAGTGACCTGCTGTTTTGCATCACTCCAGGCATTTGCAGGATCGCAATGCGATTCCAGCATCACTCCATCGTACTCCAGATCAAGTGCTGTCTGCGATACCTCCAAAAGATTGTCCCTGTTTCCACATATATGGGAGGAATCACATATCATCATGATTCCAGGAAACATGCGTTTTAACTCAATAGGAATTTGCCATTCGGGAACATTTCTATATATCGTGTGACCAAATTTGGAGAATCCTCGATGCACGACACCGATCTTCGAAATTCCAGTATTATAGATTCTTTCGATCGCACCTGCCCACAGGTTGAGATCGGGATTGATCGGATTTTTTATAAATACCGGAATATCAACACCTTTGAGCGCATCAGCTACTTCCTGTACAGAAAACGGATTTACGGTGGTACGCGCTCCCAGCCACAACACGTCGATATCATTTTTTAAGGCCTCAAAAACATGTTGGGTATTGGCCACTTCAGTGGTTACTCTAAAACCGAAATTTTCCTTTACTTTCTTCAACCATTTTAGCCCATCAAAGCCAATACCTTCGAAGGAGTTGGGCCTTGTGCGTGGTTTCCATATTCCCGCCCTAAACAAATCGAGCTCAACCTTATGATCGGCCAGCATTTGAGCAGTCTTCATCACTTGTTCCTCAGTCTCGGCACTGCAAGGTCCCGTGATAAGTATCGGTCGATCATGACGGCGTTCTAATGGGGTATTTAATTTCACTTCCATGTTCTTCAATTTTCTAGTTTAGTATTTTTCGAATCTGGTTTGCTTGTTTGATCAAGTCATAAAACGATTCAAAATCTTTTTTTATTAACAGTGTACGAAATTGACTGATTGTATTGATATGCTGATCCAGTACATCTAAGACGTGATCCCGGTTTTGCCTGAAAATGGGCACCCATGTGTCGGGATTGCTTTTTGCCAGTCGCACCGTGCTGCCAAATCCTCCACCGGCCAGCTCAAAGATTCTCTTCTCGTTTTTTTCTTTTTCGAGGACTGTCAAGGCGAGGGCAAATGAGCTAATGTGGGAAATATGAGATACATAAGCGGTATGGATGTCATGCTCATGTGACTGATGATAAACGATTGTCATCCTGAGCCAGGAGTACATATCTTCAACTGTCTTGAGTGCGTCAGCGTCACAATGCTCCTGATCCACAATGACGGTACACTTTCCTGCAAACAAATCGGGCTTTGCAGCGCTGGGACCTGAATATTCGGTACCGGCCATCGGGTGGGTCCCCACGAAGCGGCCGCGCATAGGATGGGAAGCCACAGCGTTTATTATTGATTCTTTAGTCGATCCAACATCCATGACCACCTGTTGACCAGTGATCATATCCAATACTGCTGGTGCCAAAGCCACAATATGATCAACTGGAACTGCAAGAATAATCACATCTGCAGCATTCACTGCATCGTCCAATGCTAGGCAGTCACTGACAAGACCCATCTCCACAGCTTGTTCACTATGGGACGGATTGCGATCCACACCTATAATCTCAGTCACCTCCGCTCGCAATTTGAGCGCTGCCGCTAAAGAGCCGCCAATCAGACCCAAACCCACAATGGTTATGATCATTCTGCTGATATATTTGATTCGGACATTACTTGTTTGATTCGATCCAGTGCTTCTTCTAAGGTTTCTTTTTTATTGCAAAGTGAAATCCTGACAAAGCGCTTTCCGTTTTCGCCAAAAATATTTCCGGGCGTAATAAATACGCGGGCATTTTTCAGAAGCATTTCTGAGATCTCGATTCCGTCTTTATATTCTCTGGGAATTTCCGCCCACAAAAACATGCCTACCTGGTCACGGTCAAAGGTGCACCCCAGGATGGACACAATTTCCTCAGCAACCCTGCGTCTGAGCCGATATGATTCGTTGAGCTTTCTGTACCATGATTCAGGGAGCTGCAATGCTTCAACAGCCGCCATTTGTATCGGCTTAAACATTCCCGAATCCATGTTGCTTTTAAAACGCAGAACTTCGTTGACACGATCTTGATGGCCCGTCATAAATCCCAGTCGCCATCCAGCCATATTAAACGTCTTACTCAGGGAGGTGAGCTCAATAGATACCTCTTTTGCACCCTCGATCGAAAGCAAGCTGACCGGATTTTCGTTGAGAATAAAGGCATAGGGATTGTCGTGGCACAACAGGATCTCGTGTTTTGTTGCAAATGTCACTAGATCTCGTAACATTTCCCTGTCTGCCACGGTTCCCGATGGCATATGGGGATAATTGATCCACATCATTTTTACCGCAGTAAGATCCAACCGATCTAAAACCTCCAGGTCTGGTAACCATCCCCGGTCACTTTTGAGGTCGTAAGGTATTACAGTGGCCCCAGCCAGTCTTGCTGCTGATCGATATGTTGGATACCCCGGATCAGGCACCAACACCACATCACCATCCTGCACATAAGTCATCGATATATGCATGATACCCTCCTTTGATCCAATAAGGGGTAAGATTTCGGTATTGGGATTTAGCGAGACACCAAATTTCTTTTTATACCATTGAGCGTGAGCCTTTCTCAGTTCAGGTACCCCCATGTAAGATTGATATCCATGTGAAGCAAGGGACAAAGCTTCATCCCGTAATTTTTCTATGACCTCCTGCGACGGCATCATATCGGGACTTCCCACACCAAGATTGATAATATCTATTCCGGATTGTCGCAACTGGGCGATCTCGCGCAATTTAGCAGAGAAATAATATTCCTGTACCGACCCCAGCCGGTCTGAAGTCTTAATCTTCATAGTGCTTCCCCGCTTTGTATTTACCCAAAATCTTCAATCCGAGCGTTGTCTCTGACAGTCCCTGGATAATCGCTCCAAATTGACTGGTATCCTCAAGCAAAAAATCTACGAAAAACAAGTACTCCCATGGTCTCCCTGCGATAGGCGTAGATTGTATCTTAGTCATATTGGCATTGTGACTGTCAAATACCTGGAGGGCTCGATAGAGACTCCCTGTCTTGTGACTGACCGCAAAGGAGATACTCACCTTGTTAAATCCATTGTCATGTGGTACATTCATAAAATGCCTCAGGACAATAAACCGTGTATAGTTTAATTTATTTGTTTCGATACTTTCCCCAATCATCTCCAGTCCATACATTTCTGCTGCTAGATCACTTGCTATTGCACCTATCTTGGTCTGCTCTTGTTCGGAAATCATACGAGCACTCTCTGCCGTATCCTTTGTCTCCACAAGCTTAATATGTGGATATGATTTAAAATATTCTTTGCATTGGGCAATGGCCATATAATGAGAGTGCACCTCCTTGAGATCGTTTACACCTACTCCCGGTAATACCAACAAGTTTTGCTTTATCCGAAGGTAGACCTCTCCACTTATCTGGAGAGATGACCTGTTTATGAGATTGTAATTATATAACAAACTCCCGGCAATGGAATTTTCGATTGCCATGAGGCCGGCATCTGCTCCTGCATTGTTTTCAACGATCGAGACGACCTCTTCAAAGGTATCTGCTGGTACGATCTTTATCGGTTGGTCATCGAAATAGAAGCGGGCCGCTATCTCATGAAATGCCCCCGGGTATCCCTGGATCGCAACATCCTTAACAGTAACTGTATCCATAAAAAAAAAGGGTCCTCAAAGGGACCCAAAATTTATTTCTTGTAACATACCAAAGGTCCCTTTTTACGGACAACCATAAAAAAAGAAGAAATAAAATTGGCAGTTACTAATGTTATTCATGATTGCAAATCTACAACAAATGTAGATAAACGGACAACTTGTGCCAAAAAATTGGCAAATTACTTGCGTAATACGCAAAATCTGCGCCAGTCGACTATAGCATTAGGTATTATCACCGACTACTAGGGTCTGATAATAGTGCCATCGCGCTTACGGAGTTGTGTCCAATTATTCATTTGTACGTCCGGGAGCGGGTACTTTTCTGCTACCTCTTCATTGATATCCACTCCAAGCCCGGGAGCCTCATTTACATACATATAACCATCTTCTACATATGGTGAGCCCGGGAAGATCTCCTGCAGGGTTTCCGAGAAATGGACCGATTCCTGAATTCCAAAATTCCAGACAGCAAAATCAATGTGTGCATTGGCAGCATGTCCCACAGGAGAAACATCTCCCGGGCCATGCCAGGCGGTTTTCACATTAAAAAACTCAGCAAGTCGGGCGACCTTTAAGGCTGGTGTGATTCCCCCTGCCTGACTAATGTGAATTCTAATGAAGTCAAACCATCTCTTAGTGATCGGATCGACCCATTCATGTGGACTATTAAATAGCTCTCCCATTGCAATCGGCACTGTGGTGTGTTGCCGAAGTAATTCGAAGTATCTGTTGTTTTCCGGCGAAAAGGGATCTTCAATAAAAAAGGGCCTGTAATCCTCCAGTGCTTTGATGAGATTGATCGCTTCCAGTGGTTGTACCCGCTCGTGTATATCATGTAGCAATTCCACTTTCTCGCCGCATTGCTTGCGCACTGCATCAAACATATCAATCACGCTCTTTGTGTAGACAAATGAATCCATGAAATTGTCACTGGGCATTCCAAATTCCCTTGCCTTAAAATCAGGCACCGGAGCCTCTCCAGAATAGCCATATCCACCCAGTAACTGGGATGCACCATATCCACCCATCTGAATGCGGACATGTCTGTAACCCCGATCGATATATTTCTGAGCACTTTCGGCCACTTCATGAGGTGATTTTCCGGAAGCATGAGCATAACAATCCACTCCAAACCTGCACTTCCCCCCCAGCAATTGGTACACGGGCATATTGGCCCTTTTTCCCTTAATGTCCCACAACGCCTGATCCAGGCCACTCAATGCATTGTTTAATACGGGACCGTTCCTCCAGTAGGAGCTTTGATATGTCGCTTGCCACATGTCCTCAATATTATCGACATCTTTTCCGACACAGAAGTCGTTGAGGTATTTGTCGATTGCCGCAACCACAGCATGTGCTCTCTGTCTAAATGTGGCGCATCCGAGGCCGTATAATCCGGGTTCATTGGTCTCCACTTTTACGACAATAAGTTCGATCCCGTGAGGACACGTGGCGATGGCCTTGACCTTGGTTATTTTCAATTTGGGTAATCCCCGTGTAGATTCTACAAATCTTTCTTTTGTATCGAAATCAGCGGCTTGCAGAATGCCGGCAGTACCTGTCAGGGCACCTAGTGAAATGGATCGCAGAGCCCTGCGTCTGGAGTTCAGATTATCTCTCATGGTCCTCGATTGGATTAAGACCATAATTTAGCAAATCCAGACCAGGTGTCTTAATTCCCGGTCATTAAAAATCAAAATTCGATTTTGGAAAGTGACCTGTCTTTACCTTCGAGGGAGGATTGCCCCATAAGATATCTATCGATGGCGATGGCAGCCTCTCGTCCTTCAGATATTGCCCACACGACGAGGCTCTGGCCCCGTCTCATATCACCAGCTGAAAAAATCTTATTTACGTTGGTCTGATAATCTGACGTCTTTACATTTCCCCTCTCATCTAAGTCGAGACCAAAATCTTCAACCATGCCCCGGTGTTGGGGGTGCAGATAACCAATTGCCAACAGAGCCAGGTCGCACGGTATCTCCTGCTCCGTACCAGGAACCTCCTCAAAACCCATCTTACCATCCGAATCCCGGTCCCAGACGATCTCCGCAATCTTCACCGATCGCACATTTCCATCTTCATCTCCATGGAAAGATTTCGTGAGCAATGCCCAGTGCCGTTCGGCACCTTCCTCATGGGATGATGAAGTGCGTAGCACCATGGGCCACATCGGCCAGGGAGTATCCTCTGGCCTGCTCTCAGGTGGCTTGCTTAAGAGCTCAATCTGTGTAATGGACTTTGCGCCGTGGCGGTTGGATGTACCTACGCAATCAGATCCTGTATCCCCTCCACCGATAACAAGCACATGTTTGTCTGTTGCCATTATTTCCTGCTGAGGATCAATTCTCTCCCCGTTCACACGTCTATTACTTTGCTCCAGAAAATCCATTGCAAAATAGATTCCTTTCAGCTCACGTCCTGGAATGTTGAGGTCTCTAGGAACGGTAGATCCACCACAAAGGCAAATCGCATCATACTCTTGTAAGAGGGAATCTGTACGGATGTTTATACCCACATTGGCATTTGTCTCAAACAAAATACCTTCCATCTTCATGACCTTCAGCCTTCTGTCAAGAACGGTCTTTTCCAGCTTGAAATCCGGAATTCCGTACCTGAGGAGTCCTCCAATTTGGTCATTGCGCTCATACACGGTAACAGAGTGACCTGCGAGATTGAGCTGTGTTGCTACAGCCAGGCCAGCCGGCCCAGATCCCACCACAGCAACCTTTCTGCCTGTCCTCTTTTCAGGTGGTCGAGGGACCACCCATCCCTGGTCAAAGGCCATTTCAATAATGCTTTTCTCGATGTGTTCGATTGTTACGGCTGGCTGATTGATTCCCAAGACACAAGCCGTTTCGCAAGGGGCTGGGCAGATTCGTCCGGTAAATTCCGGGAAGTTATTTGTACTTACCAGGATATCATAGGCTTGCTTCCAATCCTCCTTATAAACGGCATCATTAAACTCAGGAATGATATTTCCAAGAGGACATCCATTGTGGCAGAAAGGAATTCCGCAATCCATGCACCTTGAGGCTTGCGCTACGGTCTTGGAGACAGGAAAAGGAAGGTAAATCTCCCTGTAGTCTTTTATCCTTTCTTCGATTGGACGGGATTTCGGTAACTCTCTTCCCAATTCCAGAAAACCTTTCGGATCACCCATGGCTACATTCTCTATTGACTGATGATGAAATCTAAGCGACGTCTACTTTCGCTTTTGCTTTTTCTGCTCGCCGTATCAAGACGGCTTTATAGTCTCTTGGCATGACCTTCACAAAGGCGTTTTTGTGATGATCCCAATTGGTCAATATTCCCGAAGCCACTGAGCTGGAGGTATATAAGAAGTGATTTCGAACCAATCTCCTAATTGTTGCTAAATCGTCCTCGGCAGGAACTTCCAGGTCTACCATACCCGGATTGCACGAATGGCTAAAAAGAGATTCAGGATCATAAATGTAAGCGATGCCTCCACTCATACCAGCTGCAAAGTTACGTCCCCAGGATCCGAGATTGACAACCAACCCCCCGGTCATATATTCGCAGCCGTGATCTCCCACACCTTCCACTACCGTGTGAACACCCGAATTGCGGACGGCAAATCTTTCCCCAGCCATTCCCTGAATATATGCCTCACCCCCGGTTGCACCATACAGGGCTACATTGCCGATTATGATATTTTCTTCTGGCTTAAAGGTTGCATCTCGATCCGGAGTCACGATCAGTCTTCCTCCGGAGAGTCCTTTTCCAAAGTAATCATTGGCCTCACCCTCCAATGTAAATTGTATTCCCTTTGCACAGAAGGCTCCAAAACTTTGCCCAGCAGAACCCCTAAATCGCAAATCGATGGTTCCATCCGGAAGTCCCGTGCCTCCATACTTTTTAGAGATCTCATTGGAGATCATAGCACCGGTCGCCCTATCCGTGTTTTTAATCTTAAAGACTCCAGAGATGGCATGACCACCCTGGAGTGTATGTTTTGCATGTTCGATCAGCTTACGGTCAAGCACATTTTCGATGCCGTGATCCTGTTCGATAGATTTGTATTGACCCACTGCTTTGTCCATGGGTTCTTTGTATAAAATGGGGCTAAGATCCAACCATCGATATTTCCAATGGTCGATATTTTGCTTCATTTTGAGCAATTCGACCTTTCCCACCATATCATCCACCTTCTTAAATCCAAGGCGTGCCATTATCTCACGCAACTCCTGTGCTAAAAAAGTAAAGAAGTTGATGACGTGCTGTGGATCCCCTGCAAACCGTTTTCGCAAATCGGGATTCTGGGTTGCAATTCCCACTGGACATGTATTGAGGTGACATTTCCTCATCATGATACATCCTTCCACGATGAGTGCAGCTGTGGCAATCCCCCACTCCTCAGCTCCCAGCAGAGTAGCTATGGCAAGATCCCTACCAGTTCTAATCTGTCCATCCGTCTGCAAGACCACCCGATCTCTCAGCTTGTTCTGTACCAAAGTCTGATGAGACTCAGCCAGTCCTAATTCCCAGGGCAGACCCGCATGTTTGATTGATGTGATGGGAGATGCTCCAGTACCTCCATCATGCCCCGAGATTAGAATGGCATCAGCATGCGCCTTGGTTACACCAGAGGCAATGATCCCGACACCAGCCTTACTCACCAATTTGACATTGATACGGGCATCTTGATTGGCGTTCTTAAGGTCAAAAATCAATTGCGCCAGATCTTCAATAGAATAAATGTCATGATGAGGAGGTGGTGATATCAATCCAACACCGGGAGTGGAGTGCCTTACCCGTGCAATCCATTCGTCGACTTTGTGACCTGGCAGTTGTCCACCCTCACCCGGTTTGGCACCTTGCGCCATTTTTATTTGGAGCTCATCGGCATTGGTCAAATAGTGGCTTGTCACCCCAAACCGACCAGATGCCACCTGCTTTGTTGCAGATCGTTCGAGGTCACCATTTTCTTTCGGATGAAACCGTATTTCGTCTTCCCCTCCTTCACCACTATTGCTCCTTCCCCCAATGCGGTTCATTGCAATTGCCAAAGTCGTATGGGCCTCGTGCGAAATCGAACCAAAGGACATGGCCCCGGTTGCAAATCTTTTCAAAATATTCTCGACGGGTTCTACCTCTGCAATATCAATGCTCGCTCCTTTCCGAAAAGTAAGAAGCCCCCTTAGTGTCATTGCTTTTTCCGTCTGATTATCGATAAGCGACGAATATTTCTTAAATACTTCGTAGTTATTCCTTCTCGTGGATAACTGTAAAAGATGGACAGTCTGAGGATTAAACAAATGCTCCTCACCTCTACGCTTCCATTGATATACACCGCCATCAACCAGTGCGACACGATCTTTAGCTATTTCTGGAAAAGCCAATCGATGCCTTTGTAACACTTCCTTGGCCAACTGGTCAAAACTCAGTCCTTCGATCCGGGAAATTGAGTCTTTAAAGCATTTCTCAACAACATCTTTTCTCAAGCCCAGTATTTCAAATATCTGGGCACCCTGATAAGACCTGAAAGTCGAAATTCCAATTTTGGACATGATTTTCAGAAGTCCTTTGCCAGCGGCTTTGAGATAGATCTCGATGCATTTTTCAGCG
The DNA here is from genome assembly GCA_965222645.1 of Saprospiraceae bacterium. Lineage (GTDB taxonomy): Bacteria > Bacteroidota > Bacteroidia > Chitinophagales > Saprospiraceae > JABDMH01. Next base: position 1,955,579 of record OZ244968.1, read on the forward strand.
GAAGGCGAACCATCGAAATAGTCCTTTTGGCTGAGATCTGCTATAGTGGCAAAGGTTAGGTATGGATTCACCGCATCAGCTCCATATCCAGTCAGGGTGGCAATGTGATGTGTTTCCCTGATATCACCGGCCTCGACAATAATAGATGTCTTGGAGCGAAGACCCACTTTGATCAAATGATGGTGCACGGCTCCAACCGCCATCAGGGATGGTAGGGGAGCCAGGAGATTGTCAGCATGTCTGTCGCTAAGTATGAGAATATTGCACCCGTTCTGTACTAATTCGGTGGCTTCAGCACAGATCCTGTCTATAGCGGCTACCAATCTTCCCGATTTTTGATCCGCCTTAAACAAGATACCGATGATGCCACATCTGAAATTATCATGTTCAATATTCTTGATCTTGGCCAATTCCAGATTGGTCAATATCGGTTGATCAAGGTGAATAAACCTGGCTTGATCACTTGTGGGATTGAGTACATTTTCTGAGCTTCCGAGCGTAGAATACAATGACATGACATCCCGCTCACGGATCGGATCAATGGGGGGATTCGTGACCTGGGCGAATAACTGTTTGAAGTAATTTGAAATGTGCTGTGTGTGGTGGGAAAGCACTGCTAATGGTGTATCAGTCCCCATAGAACCGATGGGATCCTTGCCCGACCTAATCATAGGGCCCAGAATAACTGAGATATCTTCTCTGGTAAATCCGTGCAAGTGTTGTTGCTGTGTCAATGAGTTGGCGAGTCGATCTGCCTGGTACTCTGGATCGGGTAGCTGGTCTAACGTGATTCTGCCGGCATCCAGCCAATCGCGGTAGGGTGCATTTTTGCAGATGATTTCTTTTAGCTCACGATCACCAATCACCCTCTTCTCATCCATATCTGCAATGAGCATTTTGCCCGGTTGCAAGCGTCCCTTCATCACCACAGAAGCCGGGTCTACCGGAAGGACACCGGCCTCCGACGCCACTATCAGGGTGTTGTCTTTTGTCAATAAGTACCGAGAAGGTCGAAGGCCATTTCTGTCTAGAGTAGCACCGATAAGCACACCGTCGGTAAAAACGATGGAGGCAGGACCATCCCAAGGCTCCATCAGGTTGCCGTGGTATTCGTAAAAGGCCTTTTTATAATCTTCCATCGCGGCATCATGCTCCCATGCCTCGGGAATCATCATCATAAGCGCATGAGGCATTGATCGACCACTCAGCACCAGGAATTCCAATATATTGTCAAAGCCACCAGAGTCCGACAAGCCCTCCCCAATTATAGGCTTGAGTTTTTCGAGTTCAAGAGGATCAAAATGATCGGAGTCAAGCCAAAACTCCTTCGATTTCCACCAGTTGATATTCCCCTGGATGGTATTAATCTCACCGTTATGAGCTATATATCGGAAGGGTTGGGCAAGCTTCCATTTAGGTATTGTGTTGGTAGAAAATCTCGAGTGAATTAGTGCTATGGCTGACTGACAATCTTCATCTTGAAGATCAGGGAAGTAGGTGCGTAACTGACCTGTGGTAAGTTGTCCCTTATAGACGATGGTTTTGTATGAAAAAGAGCACAAATAGAAGTGATCTGCCGTTTGGGGAAAAATCTTGTGGATATGATGGATCGCAAATTTTCTCAATACATGGAGTCTTCGCTCCAACTGTCTGCGCTCCAGTGGTTCCTTAGGCTTTACGAATACCTGCTCGATACGCGGTTCGACGGATATGGCAGAAGCTCCCAGATCCTCATTATCGGTGGGCACCTTGCGATAGCCCAGCAGCTCGAAATCCAGCTCATCAATATAATCATTGAAGAGTACGCGACATTGGGACATCAGGTTTTTATCCTTGGGGAAAAACACCATACCGACTCCGTATTCCCCAAATTCGGGGATCTCAAACCCAGACTCACGACATTTTTTTGCGAAAAAATGATGTGGAGTCTGGATCAAAATACCTGCCCCATCACCGGTATTTACTTCACAACCGCACGCCCCACGATGCTCCATGTTGTGCAACATGGTCAACGCATTGTCAATGATACCATGACTCTTGTGGCCATTTAGATTGGCAATCAGTCCTGTACCACAAGAGTCCTTTTCCAGGGAAGGACAGTACAATCCTTCCTTTACTGAGGATGTCTCCCTCATTATGAAATTATTAAGCGAACAACAAAATTAGTAAAAATGCATTTATCAACTTTCGAAACAATTTAAGTTTCGTCAAAAAAGAACCCCAAAGAGAAGACATATCAAATCATTTAATGTGACGGGATTGCAGCTTTTCTGCCACTTCCAAAAGGTTCGTATCCTTAGATTCTAGAAGCACCAACAGGTGATAGAGGAGATCAGCACACTCTCCCAAAAAGAGATCTCTGTCCTCATTTTTGCTGGCAATAACAACTTCGACTGCCTCTTCTCCTACTTTCTGAGCAATCGCATCTACTCCTTTCTCAAATAAAGTTGTTGTATAGCTTCCCTCTGGTTTTTCCTTTTTGCGTTGAGCGATAAGCTTCTGTAAATCAGCGAGGAAGGAGATACCGGTATGCCCATTACCGAAGCACGTATCATCTCCGGTATGACAAGTAGGTCCGCTGGGATCTGCCGTGACCAACAGCGTGTCACCATCGCAATCCAGATCTACCGAGACCAAATTGAGATAATTACCAGAGGACTCCCCTTTGGTCCAGAGTCGCCCTTTGCTTCTACTATAGAACGTAACAAGTCCCGATTGCAAAGTGTTTCTCACAGCCTCCTCATTCATGTAGCCGAGCATGAGGACCCGCCCAGATGCAATGTCTTGAATAATTGCAGGAATTAATCCATCTACTTTCTTAAAATCTATTTTTTCGATCTGGTCAATATCAATTGTCATAATGTGCGAATTGCGATACCTTGATTTTTTAAAGTTCTTTTTAATGCAGGTATGGGGATCTCTTGAAAATGAAAAATACTCGCAGCAAGGGCCGCATCTACATTTGAATGTGTGAATACACGGTAAAAGTCCTCTATGCTTCCGGCTCCCCCACTCGCAATCACCGGAATGGAGAGGATGGAACACATTTCTTTCAGAGCCTCCAGCGCAAAACCGTTTTTGGTGCCGTCGTGATCCATTGAGGTAAATAAGATTTCACCAGCGCCCCGTTCCTGCGCTTCCCTGGCCCAGGAAAACAATTCCCGATCTGTTGCGACACTCCCACCTGACACATATACCTTCCACATCTGATCCCATTGTTTTGCGTCTATGGCCACAACTATGCACTGGCTTCCAAATTCCTTTGCCAGTTTGTCAATGAGTGACGGATCATGCACTGCGGCAGAATTTACACTGACCTTATCGGCACCGTGATTGAGAAGGACTCCAACGTCCTCGACACTCGTAACACCACCTCCGATCGTAAAGGGAATATTTAAGTGATGAGCGACCCGATCTGCAAGCTGAGCTAACGTTTTTCTTTTTTCCTTGGTAGCCGTAATATCCAGAAAAACAATTTCATCGGCACTCTGGTCGCTATATAAACGTCCCAACTCAACAGGATCTCCGGCGTCACGCAATTCGAGAAAATTGATGCCCTTGACAGTACGACCATCTTTCACATCCAGGCACGGAATAATTCGTTTTGCTAACATTCTGCAGAAAAATTCTCAAGCTGTTTTAAACTGATTTTTTGTTCGTAGATCGCCTTGCCAATAATCGCTCCATAACATCCCAGTGTTTTTAATTGGGTCAGATCTTCCATTTTTGAAATACCGCCACTTGCGATCAATTGAATACCGGGATAAGCTGATATCATCTCTCGATAGAGACTTATGGAGGGTCCCGTCAGCATCCCATCTCTACTAACGTCTGTACTTATAATTCGCTTTACTCCCCCCGGGATATACATGTCAAATAGATCTCTCCAAGTCATCTCTGACGTCTCTTTCCATCCGTGCATCGCAATTTTTCCATCCTTGAGATCTGCACCGAGAATGAGTCTTTCCCCATATTTTGACAGCCATATCCGAAATAAATCGGGATCCTTTACAGCTGTACTACCCACTGTAACCTGGGCGGCACCACATTCAAAAACTTTTTCGATATCCGCATTCGATTTAATCCCTCCTCCCCAATCCACAATCAACGAAGTCTCTTGTACAATTCTCTTTAACACATCCCAATTAATTACTGTACCGCTTTTCGCACCATCGAGGTCGACAAGATGCAAATGTGTAATTCCGTGAGCTTCATAATCCTTTGCGACTTCCAAAGGATCACGGCTATAGACTTTCTTCTTGTCATAGCGACCTTGTTCCAATCGTACGCATTGGCCAGAAATCAGATCAATCGCGGGAATAATCAACATGCTTTTAAGAATTGATTTAGGACCTCCGCTCCTATTGGTCCTGATTTTTCCGGATGAAATTGTGTGGCGTAGAAGTTATCTTTTTTAATGGCTGCGGAGAAGGGATTAATATAGTCGCATTGAGCAATTGTAAAATCACACACGGGAACAAAAAAACTATGCACGAAATAAACGAATTGTCCCTCTAGTCCTGGGTCAAAAAGATTCGAATTGAGATCACTGATCTTATTCCAACCCATATGAGGTACTTTTTCTCCATTTACCGAATTAAATCTTTTTACGGGTACATCAATCAATCCCAGGCAGGAGGTATCATTTTCTTCCGAATATTTACACAGCAGCTGCATACCCAGGCAAATGCCGAGGACGGGTTGTGTCAGCGATTTTATCACTAGATCTAATCCCTTGGTCTTGAGGTAAGCCATCGTGCTGTTTGCTTCGCCCACACCTGGAAAAATCACTTTATCCGATTTTCTTATCTCCTCAGCCCGATCGGTAAAAGCTGTTTCTATGCCCAAACGTTGCAGGGCGTAAAAGACCGACCGTGTGTTACCGGCATTGTAGTCAATTACTGCCACTTTCATAAGGCTCCTTTTGTGCTGGGTAAATCGAAGCGATCCATGTCTCGACGTACAGCCCTTCTCACCGACCGAGCAAAGGCCTTAAAAATTGCTTCTATTTTATGGTGTTCATTGGTCCCGGTTGCTTTTATATTTAGATTACATTGAGAAGCATCAGAGAGTGATTTAAAAAAATGAAAAAACATTTCAGTCGGAAGATCACCTATTTTTTCACGCTCAAATTTTGCATCCCAGACAAGCCAGGGGCGACCTCCAAAATCGATGGTGACCATGGCTTCGCAATCGTCCATTGGAAGGGCAAATCCATATCGTTCGATTCCTCGCTTGTTACCAAGTGCCTCCCGAATCGACTGTCCCAGAGCCAGTGCGGTATCTTCGATCGTATGATGCTCATCTACCCCCAGATCCCCCTTTACGGAAACTACTAAATCGATTCCACCATGCTTTCCTAATTGATCGAGCATATGGTCTAAAAAAGGTAATCCGGTATCAATATCCGTCGTCCCTCTTCCATCCAGGTTTAAGTGTACCTCGATCTGTGTTTCGTTGGTGACCCTGTTTACAGTAGTCTTTCTATCCAGGCCACGGAGGAAATCATAAATCTCATCCCATCGGTCAGTCTTGAGAGAAATTACTCGATCTAAATTTCTACCCTCTGCCAGATAATCTTCGGTGCTATCTGCTGATTTACCGAGTAAGATCCCACGGCATTTCAGATTGTCAGCAAAGAGCATATCGGTAATTCTGTCACCGATCACAAACGATCCAGCCATATCATAGTCATCCGAGAGATAGTGCTTCACGCGGCCAATTGCGGGCTTTCGATCATTTGATTTATCCGCCGCAAAACTTCGGTCGATGATCACTTCTTTCCATTCGATTCCCTCTCCTTTAAGAACCTCCAACATCAAGTTGTGGGGCGGCCAAAAAGAATCCTCGGGAAATTGATCTGTACCCAACCCATCCTGATTAGTCACCATAACAAGATCAAAATCCAAGTCCCGGGCAATTCTTGACAAATTTGTAATGGCATTGGGAATGAAAGAAAACTTTTGAAATGAATCGACCTGATAGTCTCCCGGAGGCTCTACGATGATTGTTCCATCTCGATCCACAAATAAGATTTTCTTCATGTCATTGCATTTAGTTGCTCCAGCAAAAAATCATTCTCGGAAGGGGTGCCCACTGTGATGCGAAGGCAATTTTCGCATAATGGCAGATTCGAACGATCTCTGACGATGATACCTTTTTCTCTCAATTCCAGAAAAACTTTTGCAGCCTGCTTAAACTTCACCAGCAGAAAATTGGCATGAGAATCAAATATCTTTTCGACCAAGTCGTGCTGCTCAAGGGCTTTTCTGACTCTTTGTCTTTCGTCTTTAATTTCAATCACATGCTTCTCTTTTTCTCTATGTTGGACCAGGAGAGCTGCGATTGCAGCCTGCTGACTCAGCTCATTTACATTATATGGAGGTTTGACTTTATTGAGAAGATTGATAATTTCTTTTTGCGCAAAAGCCTGACCCAACCTAATGCCTGCCAGTCCCCATGCCTTAGACATGGTCTGCAATACGACAAGGTTTGGAAAGTCATTGATTTTCGCAATCCAGGACTGTTGGTCGCTGAAGTCCTGATAGGCTTCGTCGATTACTACAATCCCTCTAAAAAAATCAAGTATCTCTACTATGTCTTCTCTCGACATTAGATTACCTGTGGGATTGTTTGGTGAACATATAAAAAGCAGCTTGGCAGACTGATCAGTCTGTCTCCTGATCTGGTCTACATCCAACATAAATCCCCCCTTGAGCTCTGCCTCGACCACCCCGACATCGGCAAGATCGGCACAGACTTTGTACATTCCATATGTGGGCGGAAGTATCATAATTTTATCTCTGGCGGGCCGGCAAAAGATCCTAATGAGAAGATCGATTGCTTCGTCACTGCCGTTTCCCAGAAATATTTGATTGATACAGACTTCTTTGTGAATGGCCACCACCTCCTTTAATCTTTTCTGATTGGGATCGGGATAACGGCTACAGGCACCTCCGTAAGGATTCTCGTTTGCGTCCAGATACACAGAAGCTTCGCCTGTAAATTCGTGCCGGGCCGAGCTGTAGGGCTTTAATTTCCATATATTTTCTCTTACAAGTTCTTTCAGGTTCATTGCACCTTATTTAATCGAACCGATACTGCCCTGGCATGTCCCTCGAGTGATTCAGCTCTTGCCAAGATTTCTACTGTGGGACCCAAATCAAGAAGTCCTTCACGCGACAAACTTTGAAAGGTAATTTTCTTGACAAAAGAATCGAGTGACACACCTCCATAACTTCGTGCCCAGCCCGTTGTGGGCAAGGTATGATTGGTGCCCGAAGCATAATCGCCGATTGCTTCAGGACTATAATGGCCTAAGAAGACCGATCCGGCGTTCTCTACTTTTGACACCCAGTCCTGGGCATTGTCAGTAGCAATTATCAAGTGCTCGGGAGCATATTCATTGGAAAAATTCATACAGGTCTCCAAATCATCAAATTTGATCACCATGCTTCCTGACAGGGCCTCAAGGGCCGTATCTTTCCTCGGCAAAGCGACTACCTGATCGGCCAGGGTCTCTTCCACCCTCTTTATCAGATCTTTGCTGTCGGAAAGGAGCACCACTTGACTGTCAACTCCGTGCTCAGCCTGCGACAGCATATCAGCAGCGACAAAATCGGCATCGGCGCTATCATCTGCAATGATCAAGACTTCTGAGGGCCCGGCGGGTATATCAATGGCGACATCGAATTGCTGTGCAAGCAGCTTTGCCTGGGTTACATATTGATTTCCCGGACCAAAGATCTTATCAACTTTGGGGATCGACTCTGTCCCCAGAGCCATTGCTGCTATGGCCTGTGCACCCCCGACCTTATACATATTTCTCACCCCACTGATCGAAGCTGCGTATGCAATAGCAGGATGTATAAGACCGTCTGCTTGCGGAGGTGAACATAAAATGACGCGCTGGCATTGTGCAATCCTGGCAGGTATGGCGAGCATCATCACAGTGGAAAACAGAGGAGCGGAGCCACCTGGAATATACAGGCCCACATTCTGAATGGGGCGTGATTCCCGCCAGCATTCGATTCCCGGCATCACCGTTATTTTCTTCTTCTCCTCCTTTTGAGACCGGTGAAAGAGATCAATGTTTTCAGATGCCCGATCTATCGCTGCTCGAAGTTTCTTGTCTACGCCGCATTTTGCTTCCTCAATTTCTTCAACGGTCATTTCCAAAACCTCCAAATCGACATGGTCAAATCTTTTACCTAGTGTAAATAATGCACGGTCCTTTTCCTCTCTCACCAGATCAAAAACACCTTTTACCTCTTTAGCAATTTCCTGTGACCCTGGTCGCGGGCGAGCTGCTAGGGCCGTCCAGAGGGAGAAATCAGGATTCTCGTATTGTTTAATCATCACTTCTTTTTTCAAATCACCATTTTCTCAATGGGAACGACTAAAATACCTTCTGCACCAAGATTTTTTAATTTCTCTATGATCTCCCAGAATTTTGATTCAGATACCACAGAATGAATGGAGCTCCAACCGCTTTCTGCAAGGGGCAAAACAGTGGGACTTTTCATGCCTGGTAAAATCTTTATGATCTGGTCAACCCTGTCATTGGGGGCGTTGAGCAAAATGTATTTAGAGTCTCGCGCTGTAAGTACAGATTTGATTCGAAATAAAAGTTGATCAGATAACTGCTTTGCCTCTGTGTCAAGATCTCGATTAGAAATAAGTACGGCTTCAGAAATGAAGACTGTTTCTACCTCTTTAAGGCCGTTGGTAAGAAGGGTACTGCCGGTGCTTACGATATCCATGACCGCATCAGAAAGACCTATTCCGGGAGCAATCTCCACGGATCCGGATATGGAGTGGATTCCCGCATTGATTTTTCTTTCCTTAAGAAATGATCTCAGGATTTTGGGATAGGAAGTCGCGATTTTCTTTCCCTCAAAAAACTCCACACCATTATACGTTTGATTTTTGGGAACGGCAAGTGAGACTCGACATTTGGAAAATCCAAGTTTTCTCACGACGTTGATCTTGCATTCTTTTTCAAGCAGGACGTTTTCTCCGATTATTCCCAGGTGGGCGACTCCGTCCTCAACATATTTTGGAATATCATCATCGCGCAGATAAAGGATCTGTGCATCAAAATTTCTAATTGGAGTAATCAGTTGGCCCTTTCCTGCATTAAATTTCAGACCACAATTGGAAAGTAATTCAACTGATCCAACATGCAACCGTCCGGACTTTTGTACAGCAATCTTAAGCATTTCTACACTTTATCTATAAATGAAAAACGGCTCATCACTGATGTGACAAGCCGCAAATTTATCTTATAAATTCTATTTACATGACACTCATCACATGGTATTCCAAATGTGGTGATGAGTATAATGTGAAATAGAAAAAGCTCGCATTTCTAATCTTTTGCCAGGTAAAGGTAAGAAAGTACGTAATATTAGAGCGGTGATGTAAATAAAAAATGCCTCACACATGTGCGAGGCAATGGAAATCAAAAGTCTCAAAAGTTACTCCCTTGTTGTAAGGATGTTGATTATTGATTCTTTATTTGCTAAGACTGATTATTATCAATTCTTGAAAGCAACTTTCCTGACAACTTGCAGCAACCTTTCAGCTACTTCGGGCTTCTTCTTCATAAGCCAAAACAATATCAAATAGGTCATGACCTGTGTTTTGAGTGTTAAAATAATTGGATGTATAATGCGACAAATAAAATTTATACTTCGGGGCATTTAACCTTAAACCGTTTACGAGTAGGTCTGATCAAATCGATAAAATGCATAATCGATAGCTCAGGGCCACCAAATCCATTGCTGGCTTTCCGCAGTGGCGAGATATTCAGATCAAACGAAAATGAAAAAACTGTATTTCTGAAGTCATATCGCAAAGAAGCGATGAGGGCATCACGGTTAAATTCTCCTTCTTTGATCGACCACCGATACCAAAATCCCGCATAAAATGCATATTCCGGTCTCAGATATGATCTTGTCTCCCTGGTGATCTTAAGAAAAGAACCGACATTAAACTCGCGATGGGGATCCTGGTCAAAGAAGATGAAACTCGGCTTTAGCGTAGCTACCTCACTGACTTTTACGGAAGCTCCTCCGTGTAGAATGTATCTCGGGATCAGATTGGAGCCGGGAGCCAAATTAGATCCGGCTTGTTGTTCTTTATTGAATGAGACTACAGCACGGTTAAGATGAAAGATGGAACCACCCACATAGACAAAGTCTTGTCTGCGCAACGGTGCAAAATATGCTGCTCCTACAGATAAATCGTAGTAAGTGAGTTGGGGGTTGAAACCTCCACTTTGCAGATATGGATCTTCATCAAAAATCCGGAGATCAGCCAGATCAAATCGGTTTTGTACGATTCCATTTGATACCCCGACCGAGATAAAATGATCTCCCAGTCCATTCAGAGCCTTTAAATAGGACAAAGTGAAATTTGCAGAGACTGTGCTAAAATCAAGATCACCTGCCTTGTCAGAAGAGAAATTAAAACCTGCTCCAACATCGTCTTGTGTGCCGAAGCCTTTATTTAATTTCATATCTGCTGACGCCAATGCCGTCTGGAAACCATTGGTAAATGTCTGCCACTGGCTACGGTAATTGGCGATAAACCGGATATCTGCATTAAACAAACCGGTCATCGCAGGATTTATGTAAGTTGGTGAAGCATGAATGTGAGAAAGATGGATATCCTGAGCATTGCTGGTCAACGAAGTAAACAGGAGCAGAATAACAAGAAACAATTGAGAAGTGATTCTAATTGAACCGTGACAGTAGGCTCCAACTTGCTCGGCAAGGGGTGAGCGAATGGGTTGAGGGCAGTGCCTCTTTTGAGTATTTATCTTCATGGTCAGTCGTGTAAAAGTGCGTTCAAATAATCAACATAGTCTTTAGTGGGTCTATCTCAAAGCTATGTTCTAACGGATCAGAGTTACGTTGCCGGCTCGCACAAACTTTTCACCAGTTGCGCATATTCCGTCTATCAAGTAAATAAAGACTCCGGGATTGGCAGCCACTCCACGTGTATTACCGTCCCACATGTCTCCTGATCCACTTCCTTCAAAAACAATTTCGCCCCATCGATTATAAACCTGCACGGATAGAACTTCTGCATCTCCTGTATTGATAATCTGGAAGTAGTCATTGTGCCCGTCGCCATTAGGGGTAAAGGCATTCGATGCTTCGATCACACCCGGATCGCAATTTGAGTCTTCAAAAGTATTGGAGGTATTTATCTCCTCGCTTACTTCACAACCCAGACTATTTATCGCCGTTGCCGTATAAGAGGCTTCGTTATTTGGTCTGAGTATACTCTGACAATCTGTGCAAATATTTTGACCGGAATGGTCATACCAACTTATGATATGTGATGGGTCTATGGTCGTAGCAGATAATACAATTTCGTGATTTCCGTTTGGTCCTTCCTCTTGAGAAAGTACTAACACCGGATTGGGGATTATCTCTACACGGTACTGTACTTCAATATTCGTGCCAAGGCATCCAGTTGTACTAAGCAAATAGGTTGTACTTTCAGTTGGGGAGGCAACTGGATTGGTACATACTTGGCACGACAATCCCTCAGCAGGGGACCAGGTGATATCTGAAGAGGGTGTACCCGTGATCACAGGTATAAGCTCGACAGATTCGCCTTCACAGATTTGGACAGTATCTCCTACAATGGTTACATCATCCACAACGATTACTTCGTAAACTACAATGCTGTCACAACCACTCACTGTCGTGGCACTGTCCACCACAGTAATATTTTCAGTATAGTACTTCCCTCCGATCAATACACTGTCTCCCAAGCAAATAGTTGTACTTTCTTCAATTCTGATTTCATCCATGATCGAGATATGCAGACGAATGATGCTGTCGCACCCACCCGCAGTGTTGTAGACAAGTTCATACGTTCCGGATTCGTTGTATGTCTCCCCATCAAACGTATAGGTACTCCCGGTGCACAAGTTCGCGTAGATGTCCTCTTCATAAGCTGTCAGGACTTGCAAGCTAAACTCAACAATGCTATCGCACCCGGATCCGGTTGTCAACGTATCGGTAAAGGAAGTCGTTTCGGTATAGGTTGACCCGTTGAAGCTAAAAGACTCGCCAGCACAGATCGTTTCGTCGATCACCTGGCGTTTTGCTGACACTTCGGAAATTGTGATTTGCAAGACGCTGTCGCATCCTCCTGATGACACCAATGTCTCACTAAAACTACCGGCCACTTTGTAAACTTTTTCGTTGATCACAACGGAATCTCCCTCACAAATCTCCTGATCTATATTGGTTGTAATTTGATCTACCACCAGGAGATCAAGGACCACAGTGCTGTCGCATCCGCCAGCTGTAATATATATAGCTGTATGTACACCTGTTTCATCAAAACTCCGGTTGTCAAAAGTGTAGGACTGACCCTGGCAAATAGTGACATTTATGGTATCGAGAATCACGTCCTGGACCACCAGGTTAAGGGTAACTATACTATCGCAACCGGCGAGTGTCTGGAGCGAGTCGACATAGATACCTGTTTCCGTGAGTGACTGTCCCATAAAGTTATACGATCCAGTTTCACAGATTCTGGCATTAATCTCTTCTTTGTAGGACGGGTTCACAGTCAAATCCAGCGTGACAATACTGTCACAACCTGCACTGGAAGAAAGACTGTCTACGTAAACTCCGGTAGAGTCTAACACCCGATCTCCAAACGTGTAAGAATCTCCTTCGCATAACGAAACGGTTATATCTTCCTGGATTTTATCGACTACTTCAACAGTCATATGTACGATGCTGTCACAACCGGCGGCACTCTGCAAAGTATGATCGTAGGTGCCGGCCTGATCGAGACTTTGTGTGAAGAAATCAACTGATCCTCCCTGACAAATCGTGGCAGTATCATAGGTCTTGATCTGATCCACAACTTCGAGGTGTAGTATCACCGTGCTATCGCAACCTGTAGAAGTCAACAGCGATGCCGTGTATTGTCCGGCAGTAGACAATGATTGTCCATCAAATGGAAATATCTGGCCTACACAGATTTGAGCACTGACCTCCTCTGAAAAAGTAGGATTTACAGTCAGGTGCAGGGTGACAATACTATCACAACCAGTCGCTGTCACAAGAGAGTCAACATATGTTCCGGTGCTATCTCTGGCTACCCCTCCAAAGGGATAGGTCTCGTTAGCACAGATTTGTTCGGTAAGCACTGTACTAGCAGATTCTGTGACTTGAAGTACGAGCGTCACAATACTGTCACACCCATTTGCGGAGGTGAGCGTTTCTACATAGCTACCCGATTGAGTATAGGCTGATTCTCCCAGAACAACCGAATCTCCCGCACAAATCTGATGCTGAATTGTGGTACGTTGTACCGGCATCACGACCAGCACCAAAGTATGAATGCTATCACATCCGGCTACGGATGTGTAATCTTTCTCATACGTCCCTCCCACCTGATAAGGCGTCCCATCAAAGTCAAATGTCTCCCCTTCACAGATGGTTTCTCTGGTTGTGTCTCTCAAGATTGACAGCACCTGAAGGTTTACGGTGACAATGCTATCGCATCCGGCATCACTCTGAAATGTTTCAGTATACGTCCCTGATTCAGTATGTGTTGTGCTGCCCAGTTTGAAACTTTGACCTTCACAAATCTGCTCGTCGAGCTCTACCTGAATGTTTTCTACCACGATCAGATTAAGGTGAATAATACTATCACAACCATCCTTGCTTTGCAACGAATCTGTATAGTTTCCGGTACTTGTATATGTGTTAGATCCAACTTGATAGCTTTCTCCCACACACAGGACCACATCTCTCGTTTCCTCATAACGGTCAGACACCTCAATGATGATCGTGATCACACTATCACAGCCCGCTGCATTGGTAAAGGACTGCTGATATGTACCGGAAGTAGAGTAACTCTCTTCTCCCAAAGTAATTGATTCACCAGTACATAGGTCTACATTGTAGGTAGTATCAAATGCCTGATGTACAGTGAGATCCAGAACGATATTGCTGTCACATCCATTTACAGAAGGTAAAGTGATCTGATAAACACCCGTTGTGTTATATGGATCACCACCGACAATCACATGATCACCAGAGCAGATTTCCGCCGTGATCGTAGTATCTCGATGTGGATATATTGTGAGATTCAGGTTGACCGTACTGTCGCATCCGGCTGAGCTGGTCAAGAGATCTGTATAAGATCCTGATTCGCTATATGTACTACTCCCAACTTGATACGATTCGCCCTCACATAGATTTATATTGAGGTCGGTGACAAAATCATCGACTACATTGAGATTTAGTGTTACAATGCTATCGCATCCCGCAGTGCTTTGAAGTGTCTCCATGTAGGTTCCTGGAGTACGATACCAATTTGGTCCTACTTGCACGGAATCTCCCGTACAGATTGTCCTGCTAAGTTCCACTTCGATCTGATCTAATACTTCCAGATTTAGGGTAATAACACTGTCGCATCCTGTAATCAAAGAGGGTATTGTAGAGGTGTATGTTCCAGATGAAGTCAATGGATTATTATCGAAGGTATAGGTATCCCCGGTGCAAATGGTCTCATCAAGAGTAGTATGGACCACTGGTATTACATGAATTGATATTTGCAGGGTACTATCACACCCAAATTGATCAGTGAGCACCTGGGTATAATCACCGGATTCAGTATAGGTCTCATTAGCTATATTAGTTGATTCACCTTCACAAATTGTGTCCCGGATAACCGTCAAAGAAGGGATCTGGACTCTCAACCTTATCGTCACTGTACTGTCACAACCAGCCTGATTTAAAATATGAACCACATACTGACCATCACTAAAAAATGTGCTCCCTCCCAGGGAGAATCGGTCTCCTTCACAGATTGTTGTATCAAGACTACCTTCTGTGCTTTCCAACACTGTTAGATCCAGATGCACGATACTATCACAACCATTAGACCCCGTCAGTGTATCTGTATATGAACCCGTTTCTGTGTAAGTAGATGTTCCCACGACATACGTTTCATCATCACAGATTGATTCTGCAAGATTTGTGATCGTAGGTTGTAAGATTTCGAGGGTTTCCTCATCAGACACCACATTGCAGTCAAAATTTCCGAGATTCTGAAGATTATCCGCTATGAGCAGGCGGTATCGTCCCCCATCCGAATTTTCGATGTCATCCATGATAAATGGGACCTCATTACCACCGGGGACATCGACCCAGGTGCCATTCCAAAGGAATTGCCACCGGTAAATGGGATTCGTATAATTATTTGTAATCACCGCGTCAAAAGTGACACTACCATCCAGGCAAACAGGATTCGGATTTATACTTATTTCGACTTCAGGCCGACAATCAGTGACTGTGATATTCTGCACCGCTTGCACGTTATTGCCGCAGGCATCTTCTGCATACCAGGTGCGTATGATGCTATAGGTGTTCTCACAGATCCCGGGGATGATTTCTTGGGTATATTCTGGTAAAATTAAATCACAGTTGTCTTCCGCTGTTATTTCAACCCCGATGACAGGCGGATCCGGGACTTGTTCGCACGGAATAGTTATATCTGCCGGCACGCCAATAAGTTGAGGTGGTATAGTGTCATTTACCCGAATTGTTTGTGTGCATTCGACAATATGGCCGCAAATATCTTCGGCCCTGTAGGTTCTAGCAATAATCTCAGGACATGTATTTCCATCGGAATTTTCTTCTACTAGTCTAAAGCTGTTTGCCACTAAGCCACAGGTATTTGTCAATTGACCCCCATCAGACTCAAATTGATCTACCGTCCCATAGGGTAGTGGCACATCATCGCGACATTGAAAAACCAGATCTGGTGCACAAGTCATGGTCAGTACTGGTGCCGTTGGAATGGTAAACGTCGAAGCACATGATTTTTGATTTCCGCACTGATCGACCACGGTAAAATCTATCGTTTTGGATCCTCCACAAAAAGGCGGGGCATCAATAGTGTCGATCAGTGATATGTCCAAATTGCAGCCATCTCCTGGATACGAGAATTGTGACTTCCAATCATCAAACAGTTGATCTACATCTACTTGTGTAAGGCAGGATTCAACAGTTAGATCTCCCGGACAGATAGGATCTGCCAGCGGAATGGGATTGAGCTGAATCACCTGGAGGCAAGTGGCGGTTAGACCACAACTGTCATATGCAATAAACGTGCGATGCACAATTACGGGGCAATTGGGCTCTACCAGTACATCAATGTAGCCTACTTCCCTTATTCCACAGATGTCATCCACAATACTGATCCCATCCAATTGGTCAAATTCAGTTTTGCTTATTGACCTTTCTATACTGCTAAACTCCAATCCTGTCAGGCTATCCAGGTCATCCGGTGAGCACGCATCCACAACGATATCAGCCGGGCACGTAATGGTTGGTGTCTCTGTGTCGTGCACTTCAATTTCCTGAGAGCAAACGGACTCCAGTCCACAGCTGTCAACAGCCGTGAATGTCCGTGTGATGAGTATCGGGCACGACGGCTGATCAATTTGGTCTTGATATTTTATTTCAAACACACCACAGACATCGGATACTGAACTCACACCGTCCAGGGCGGCAAAAGTTTGAGCATCGATTATACTCTCCGTGGGGCTGTATGGGAGTTGGCTGATCGATACTACAGCATCCAGATTACATCCTTCTCCTGAAACATCCTCTGGACAAACAATGACAGGTGCCTGTGTATCCTCTACGATGATCGATTGAACGCACTCTGCAAAAAGACCGCAACTATCATAGGCGATGAATATACGCTCTACCATGATGGGGCAAGATTGTTGCACAATCTGGTCCTGGTAGGTTACCTCTAGTATTCCACATACATCTTCTGCCAGACTTTGAACATCAAGGAGATCAAACTGATCTTTGGTCAAAGATGTGATCACAGTATTGAATGGCAATCCACTAAGAGCTAGGATATCCACTGTAGAGCAGCCCTCCTCTTGGACGTCTTCAGGGCAAGTGATCACAGGAGGCTCAGTATCCTCAAGTATAATGCGTTGATTACACCGAGTGACTAAATCACAACTATCGACGGCAATAAAAATTCGTTCAAAAATAAAGGGACAGCTCGCCTGCACGAGTGAATCACGGTATGAGAAATCTCTTATGCCGCATTGATCACCCACATTGCTATTTGCGTCGATAGCGTTAAAGTCATCTATCTCCAAAGCAGTGGTCGTCGCTGAATATGGAAGGCCAGTGATTGCTTCCACATCAGGTATACCACATCCCTCTTCAAGTATGTCTTCCGGACAGGTCAATTCCGGTGGTTGCGTATCGTCGATGGTAATTACCCACTCACATACGTTGGTGAGCCCACAGCTATCGTAGGCAGTGAATGTCCTGCGAATGATAAGCGGGCAGCTCGGATTTTCTATTACATCAAAATATCCTATGGCTTCAATACCACAATTATCGCTAGCATCACCAGGTAACGGAAGACCTTCGAAGGTCACTTCGTCGATCAGTGTTTCGGCAGTAGAAAAAGCTAACCCGGTCAAGAGCTCCAAATCATAAGTGCCACAGCCCTCCAATGTTTGATCTACCGGACAAGTGATTTGGGGAGGCTCCTGGTCTACTACAGTGATGACCTGAGTGCAACTTGTATTAAGGCCGCAACTGTCATATGCAATAAACCTTCTCACCACCTCCAATGGACAACTCACATTAGAAATCGAGTCGTAATAAGTGACATCTGCAACGCCACAGATATCAGAGGCTAAGCTCAGACCATCTATATTGTTGAAAGCAGACTCTCCAATAGAGGTTTCTGTTTCAGAATAGGCAAAACCTGTCAATGTCACAATAGCGCTTACATCACAACCATCTCCTTGCACCGGACCTGGGCATGTGATGGTGGGTGGTTCGGTATCCTCGATAATTATTTCCTGTGTACATGATGTATTGAGACCACAGCTGTCATAAACAGTGAAGGTACGCTCTAATATGAGAGGACATGATTCCTGTGTAATGACATCCATATATTGGATAAGTTCGATGCCACAAATGTCATCTGCTGCACTTACTCCATCCAAAGCATCGAAAGTGCTTTCCGAAATATCAGCCGGGACTGAGCTATATGGCAAGGTGTAGTTTGCGACTGCATTGACATCACACCCCTCTTCCTGGATATCACCCGGACAGAAAAGGGTGGGTGGCTCTGTATCTTCGATTGTTATTTCCTGAGTACAACTGGTAAAAAGTCCACAGCTGTCGTATGCTGTAAACGTTCGTGTTACGACCAGGGGACAGGAGGCTTGGGAGATTACATCAATGTAACGTACTTCCAGAATACCGCAGACGTCATCCGCTGCACTTACTGCATCCAGGCCATCAAATGTTTGCTCATCAATTGTAATCTCTACCGTACTAAATGCCAATCCGGTTTCATTGAGCAAAGCACTCACATCACATCCTTCTCTTGTGATTGACTCCGGACATATTATAGTAGGTGGTTCCGTGTCTTCCACAGTGATGTCCATAAAGCAACTATTTGACAAATCGCAAGAATCGTAGACCGTAAAGAACCGCCTTACTATCAGCGGACAGCTCGCCTGCATCACCGAGTCTCTATAGTTGATCTCTCTTACTCCACAATTATCAGTCACATTGCTTTGACCATCCAAACCATTGAATGTCGCTACATCTATGATCGATATGTTTACAGAGTAAGGTAGTCCGGTAAGATTATCTAAATCTGCTAATCTGCACCCTTCCACAATTGGACCTTGAGGACATGTGATCTGTGGTATTTCACTATCTCTAATGGTAATAATCTGGGGGCCCAGTGACTCATTGTCGCATTCATCAACTACTCTGAAGACCCTTCTTACCTGCAAAGGACAGATCGCTATAATAGAGTCATAATACGTGATTGTAAATGTAGAATTACAAGCCTCAACCACATTACCTCCCACACCCTGAAACTGAGTTAGGTCTATTGTCTGTTCTGATTCGGAATATGGAAGATCGACGATGTCATTGACATTGCAACCCGGTATCTCATAATCAGAGGGAAAGGTCACTACTGGGTCTGTAGTATCTTCGATATATATTGTTGCTGTGCGAGTTGTGGTATCCTGGCAGTTATCGATGACATAGAATTCCACAGGTAATCCGTCAGATAAGTCACAACTCAGTGCCGGAAAGCTCACACCATCCCAGTCATGACCCATGGTCAACACAGTATGACTGCATTCATCAAAGCTGCAAGCCAGCAGGTCAGCCATTGTTGTCGAGATCCAACTGTTAATCTCACCGAGGTAGTCTTGATCGCATTCCAATACAAGATCATCGGGTTCACAATTTACCACGGGCGGAATGGTATCGACCAAGATCACATCTGCGTCACAAGTGTCAGCGTTGTCACAAGCGTCGAGCACCCAAAACCGAACTGTAATGCCTGTTGTTCCTGAGCAATCAAGGGTAGGTACATCTGATCCATTCCAGTCGTTATCGGCTGTCAATGGTTGATTGCAGTCATCCACAGCCGCATTGATTAAATCTTGCTCTGTCTGATCAATCCAATTTTGGATTTCTGTCAAATAATCATTGTCACACTGAAGCACCAAATCTGATACGACACATGTTACGACTGGTGGTTGAGTATCATTTAACCTCACACTCCCCGGGCATAATTCTGATACATTTCCACAATCATCGGTGACCCAAAAATTGATTGTTAATCCTGTTGCATTATTGCAATCCAATGTTGGGACATCAGTACCATTCCAGTCATTGTCAGCCGTAAAAGTAGAACTGCAATTATCACCAGCAATCGATTCCAGATTTGACTCCACAGAGGCAATCCAAGCTGCGATTTCAGACAAATAATCAGCATCGCACTCAAGTATTAATTCTGGATCTGGACAGACAAACGTAGGCGGTGTTGTGTCATTGAGAATGACCTGAGTGGTACAGGGAGTCTCATTGAGGCAAGCATCGATGACTGTAAAGATGACCTCAATGCCGGTTACACCAGCACAATCGAGTACAGGGACATCCGAGCCATTCCAATCATTATCTGCTGTAAGTGGACCTCCACATGCATCGGTGCTTGCGTTTATGAGATCCGCTTCAGCCGTTGCTATCCATGCGGCAATTTCTGCAAGGTAATTATCTCCACACTCCAATACGAGATCATCAACTACACAGTTGACCACTGGTGGCTGGGTGTCTTCTATCGAAATCGTACTTGTACATAGCAGTGAATTGTTGCAGTCATCCGAAACTGTGAAGGTCACGGTGACAGGAGTGGAACCCAGGCAACTCAAAGCTGGCAGGTCGCCTGTCCAATCATGTGTAGCGGTTACTACTCCACAATTATCACTGGAGCTTGCCTCTAGATCTGCTATTGCAGTATTCAGCCAGGTGTTTATCTCTGCGGTATAATTTTGGTCACATTCCAATACTAGTGGAGTCACATCACAATTGAAAGTAGGAGGTGTGGTGTCAACCACGTTTATCGTCTGTACACAATCGTCGAAGAGTCCGCAAGAGTCTGTTGCTGTCCAGGTCCTATTTATTGTATACTCACCGGGACAGGGTCCAGGCACAATCACATCGTTGTAGGTAATATGGTAGCCGCAATTATCCGTTGCGGTTGCCGTCCCTGTATTTGCTGGATCAAAACTGTCATCACATTCCAGGGTCAGATTTGGCGGACATGTAATCACCGGTGGCTCGGTATCTCCCAAGACAGTGTAGGTATCATTATCTGTACATCCATCTGAGGAAACGACCTGCAGGGTAATGGTCTTGTCGCCACAAGTATTGTAGGTCACTTGAGGTGGCACTCTACCGGAGTTATTAAGGGCATTGTGCGTTGCAGGATTTGCACCCGCCCCAAAATTCCAGATATATCGCGCTCCTGGTCCGGCATCATCTGCTGTAAATTGGTAGCTATTATTTACGATACAAATATCTGTGGGACCAGAAATTACCGCAGGGGGAGTGGGAAATGTATCGATTGTAAAGTTAAGGGTGTCATAAGCACAGTCATCATAGCCAAAGGTCGTGATGGTCTGATCTTCAACGATCACGGACTTATTTCCGGGTGTAGAGAAAGTGTGATTCGTATTGTTCGTGGGAAAAGCGGCGCCATTCCCATCCCAGTCGTCGTACCATGTATATAGGATGCCACCTGCGGGAGGATTATCAATTTCAGCATAAAATGGACCGGAAGGGCAAACCGTTGGTGCCGTAATGGTCATATCTGGTGGAGATAGGACCAGTACTTGGACGGTAGTACAGATGGGATTTAGATTGGGGCAAAGACCCGCACCTATCGGGTCAACACAAACATCGTACTCTAACGTAGGTGGATTTCCTGGTGGCAGGGGAGCATTCTTGGGAACATAGATTACAACGCTGGTATCGCCCATCGGGGGATTTACATATGCATTATATGCAGGATCCTGGGTAGAGTTCCACGAGATGGTTGAGACGTTTATGTCCTGGCCACTGACGGTGACCTGGTTTCCACATCCCTCTGCCAGTATTTCGAAATCGGGATTCAATTCTGCTTTTAAAGATTTTATCCTGTATACGTTTTCATTGTTACCCGTTTGACAGAAAGTGATGAAAATCGTATCATTCAAGATAGCACTTGTCAGACATGCAGGTTCATCTCCTTGTGCTCCACCTTGAAGCGGCCCACAGTTGATTCGGTAGGTATTAATCGAAGGTTTCGCTCCGGGG
Source organism: Saprospiraceae bacterium (assembly GCA_965222645.1). GTDB lineage: Bacteria > Bacteroidota > Bacteroidia > Chitinophagales > Saprospiraceae > JABDMH01. Next base: position 1,977,289 of record OZ244968.1, read on the forward strand.
GATGGGGGTACGGGATTGCTGCCATTATAAGAGTTCTGGTCATCTTGCCACTCTTGCTCATTTGCCTCCGGTATCTCCAGGAGAATAGCATACGCATCCGGGTGCAACAGGACCTTAAATTCAATGCATTGATCATTGTTTCCGCCTGCGATACCACAACAGAGAGAATCTTTATCTCCCCTGGCAATTTTGCACGAATACCATTTCTGACTAGGACTGTTCCTCAAATCGACAAACAAACTGGGAATGTCATCGCAGTTGGTTGTGCTGACTATATCGCAGCCAAACCAGTCAGAAGGCCCTGCCTGGGATAATAATCCATTGATTGGAATTAGGCACGAGATGGCCAGGCACCAGATGGCACAAATTTGAGAAGGACATAGTAATCTATGGGAGTGATCCATATTTTATAAACAAGGGCCTGATTTATGGATCGGAAAAAAACTGTGGTTCTATTTTTGGTACACAATTTACGTACCAAACTTCGTAGATTCTCGTCTCAAGCCGAAGTAATCCAAAACTTACTGAGTTATACGAGGAATTATTGTTAAAACTTCCACAAACAGAACTTAAAAGAATAAAAATGGGTCATAGAGCTAGTACACAATGCGTACTAGTCTCTACAACCATCATAGGAATGCTTAAGGTATATCTAGCAGTTCATTTCCATTATCTTATCACAGTAACATTACCCGCGAGCTGGAACGTGGATCCATTCACACAATCCGCCTGGATAATGTACATGTAGACACCCGGATTTACGGGATCCCCTCTGAAGGTTCCATCCCACTGAATACCGAGATCTGTGGTCTCAAATACGATTTCTCCCCATCTATTGAAGATCTGGATCAACCCAATTGTAGATATACCGTCATTTCTAATTTCGAACTGATCGTTAAAACCATCTCCATTAGGTGTAAAGGCATTCTCTGCAACAATTCTTTCAACTTCACAAGGATCTACAACAGTGACCATCACGGTATCTTGCTCACCACAACCCAGCGAATTAACAGCTGAGGCGATGTATTTGTATTCTCCAGCCGCATCGGGTTGGATCACGAGATTCGGACAATCTGTACAGAGCAGTTCTCCGGTTTCCTCGTCATACCAGTCTATCGGTATCGTTACCGTCTCATTTATTGCCTGAAGAGTCACCGTCTGTCCTAAGTCAACCAACTGATCTTCAGATACAGTCAGTCCGGGCATAGGCACTACTTCGACAGTCATCGAAGTATCAATCATCACTCCACCACATCCGACGGTTGATATCGTATATATTGTTGTCTCCGAAGGTGATGCGATTGGATCCATACAGTCTGTACAGGACAACCCATCAGCTGGAAACCATGTCACGTCAACAAGGGAGTCAGTGCCCGTCACCTCAACCTGAAGCTGGACCTCCTCACCAGGACAGATGGAAGCGTCCGGCACAAAGATCTCGACATCCGGGAGGACTGTAACCACATATGTTACAGAGCTGTCACATCCGAAAGCACCGAGGTAAACTTCGGTAAAGGTCGTGTCGTCAGAGTATGTAACTCCTCCAATTTCAACTGTTTCCCCGGTGCATATGTTATGAACCACCGTACTGAACGGGAGTGGTCTCACTCTTAAATCGAGACCTGATAAGCTATCACAACCTGTTGATGCTTGGAGCGTATCCACATAGACCCCGGTAGAATCATAAGTAACTCCATGGAAGGTGTAAGTTTCTCCTTCACAGATATGAACAGTATCCGTCGTGCGTTCGATTGGAGTTACAGTGAGGTCCAGGTGAGTCACTTGAGAGCAACCGCTGCTGATGCTAGCTCGTACAATGTCATACTTTCCAGCTGTAGTGATCACTGTATCTGCCACAAGGATTGAATCTCCCTCACAGATCACTTCTGTTAGATAATCATGCTCGGTGGGAATTACCGTCAGGTGTAACGTAATCACACTGTCACATCCAAATGTGGTAGTCAATGTATCCGCATATTCTCCACTATCACTTAACACCGTACCGAGGAAATCAAACTCCTCTCCTTCACATATGCTTTCATGTAATTCTGTCTTTGCAACAGGGGCTATTTCAATATTAATGGTTATAATACTATCACACCCGCCTGCCGAAGTAAGAGTGTCACGGTAGGATCCCGCCATAGAATAGTATTCATTATTAAAAGCAATCGAATCATTTTCACACACTATCTCATCGAAAGTAACCTGTATTTCATCCACCACTCTAAAATCAATAGTGACGATACTGTCACATCCGTTACTCGCCTGAACGGTGTCTACATATATCCCGGTTGCTGTCAACAATCGACCGTTGAAATCGAATGACTGTCCCACACAAATTTGCTTCACAAATTCGTGACGTTGCACAGGCATGACATCAAGAGTAAGTGTCACAATGCTATCACATCCCAGGGAGCTTGTCAGGGTATCGACATATATTCCTGCCTCACTCAGCTCTTCGCTTGCAAACAAGTAGGTTGCATCGTCGCAAATGCTGGCAGTGATCTCCTCATATCTTGTTTCGAGTTCGATGATGCTTATGCCCAGGATACTGTCACATCCATCTATTGTTTGCAATGTGTCGAGGTAATCTCCTGCATCATGGTAGTCTTTTCCTGCAATGGTGATCGAATCATATTCGCATATCTCATAAGTGAGCGGAGTATGATATGTAGGATGCACAACCAGATCGAGTGAAACTATACTGTCACATCCGGTCACACTCGTCAAAGTATCGGGGTAAGTTCCTGATTCTGTAAGTGTGTCACCATGGAAAACAAAGAATTCACCTTGACAGATCTCCTCGGCTAATTCCGTGTATCTTATTTCATGCACTGCCAAAGTCAAGTAAACTATACTATCACAGCCGATGCTGCTCAACAAGGTATCTGTGTAATTGCCGCTCGTAGTCAGAAGCTGTCCATTAAACAACAGTGTATCACCGTCACATATTTCTTCATTCACCTCTTCTGTCAATATTGGCAACACGGTAAGGTTCAGTGTACGAATGCTGTCACAACCATTGATCGTCTGTAATGTATCCGTGTAGGTTCCAGACTCGGTATACTCCTCTCCATTAAACGTGTAACTGTGCTCGTCACATATTACTTCATCGATCGTCTCCTGATATACGGGATGTACGGTCAAGTTTAGTGTTACAATACTGTCGCACCCATAGATGGAAGAAAGCGTGTCGACATAGGTGCCAGTAGAATCACGTTCGATTCCCAAGAATGTAAATGATTCTCCCTCACAAATCTCTTCCGTTACTGTCGAGCTTTCAATATGATGAACAATCAGAGTCAAATTGACTATACTGTCACAACCGTTTACTCCTTGCACTATCGCCTGATAGTCTCCAGGAGTATCCAGGATTTGATCATTAAACTCAAAAATTTCTCCTTCACAGATCTCTTCTGTGATGTCTTCAGTATTGACTGGCAAAACAGTCAATTCAAGGGTGACCACACTATCGCAATTTATACTACTTACTGTAGTGAATTCATAACTACCACTCTCAGTGTAGTCGGTTCCATTAAATGGATAGGTTTCTCCCTCACATATTGAATCGAGTACCGTCTCCCTCAATATTTCGAGTACGGTCAGATTTATCGTGACTATGCTGTCGCATCCATTTACAGTGGTGAATGTCTTAGTATAGGCGTCTGTTGCCGTAAGAGCTTCGCCGGCGAAATCATAACTATCTCCTTCACAAATAGTCTCGTCAATAACGATATCATACACCGGATGCACAGTCAAATCTAAGGTGACTATGCTATCACATCCATGGATCGTTAGCAAAGTATCCACATAGATATCCGTTGAATCCAGATTCCTTCCATTGAATGGATAGACATCACCTTCACAGATTGCATCAGTGAGCGAAGTCCTTTCAACAGGATTGACAGAAAGAATCAACGTGACTACACTGTCGCATCCATTGGATCCCTGCACAATGTCCTCGTAGGTGCCTGCCTGGCTCAACAAGTTTCCATTGAAGTCAAATTCATCACCTTCACAGATAGCCTCTTGAATAGTCTCCCTTTCAATGGGTAACACCGTCAATTCAAGGGTGACTACACTGTCACAACCAATGCTACTTATTGTAGTGTAATCATAGCTACCGCTCGCCGTGTAGTCACTGCCATTAAATGGGAAGGTCTCTCCTTCACAAATGGAATCGAGTACCGTTTCTCTCAAGATTTCTAAAACGGTAAGATTTATTGTAACTGTACTGTCACATCCATTTACAGTGGTGAATGTCTTAGTATAGGCGTCTGTTGCCATAAGAGCTTCGCCGGCGAAATCATAACTATCTCCTTCACAAATAGTCTCGTCAATAACGATATCATACACCGGGTGCACAGTCAAATCTAAGGTGACTATGCTATCACATCCATGGATCGTTAGCAAAGTGTCTACGTAAACATCGGATGAATCCAGATTCCTTCCATTAAAATGATAGCTATCACCTTCACAGATTTCTTCCGTCAAATCAGTGGACTTCACAGGATGAACAAACAGTTCCAGTGTAACAATGCTATCACAACCATTTGTTCCTGCAACGATTTCATTATATGTGCCAGTTTGCGACAGGAGATTTCCATGGAAATCATATACGTCACCCTGGCAAATGTGTTCCTGGATAGTTTCTCTGTTGATCGGAAGCACGGTGAGTTCTAATGTTACAATACTATCGCAACCAATGCTGCTCGTCGTGGTGAAATCGTAGCTGCCAGAGACAAGTAGATCCATATCCTTGAATTGGTAAACACCACCTTCGCAAATTGTATCAAATACGGTCTCCTCCAGAATCTCTAACACCGTCAGATTGATCGTCACCACACTATCGCAACCATTTACTGATGTGAAAGTCTTGGTGTATGTATCTGATACCGTCAGCTCGTCACTTCCAAAGGTGTAGCTCGTCCCCTCACATATCGATTGATCCAAAGTGTCGTTGTAGACCGGATGGACCGTTAAGTTTACGGTCACAATACTATCACACCCATGTGCTGTATTCACAGTGGTCACATAGGTACCACTGGTGGCCAACGTCGTGTCATTAAACGGATATGTTTCTCCATCACAGATCTCATCATCATAGGTGTAGGTCTGTGTAGGTCTTACAAATAAATCTAAGGTCACTGTACTGTCACAGCCGGCTACTGTGCTCAAGTTAGAAACATATATCCCACTTGTGGTCACAGAATGCTCATTGAATTCATAAGTATCTCCTTCACAGATCGTATCCTGCAACTGGATATCGTACACCGGATTTACTGTCAGCTCCAATGTTACAATACTGTCACAACCAATGCTGCTGGTTGTCGTATACTCATAGCTTCCAGCTGTACTGTAGCTTACATTATTCCAAGTCAAGGTCTCCCCTTCACAGATCGAATCAAGCACGGTCTCCTCCAGAATCTCCAACACCGTAAGATTAATTGTCACAACACTATCGCAACCATTTACTGATGTGAAGGTCTTAGTGTATGTATCTGATACCGTCAGCTCGTCACTTCCAAATGTGTAGCTCGTCCCCTCACATATCGATTGATCCAAAGTGTCGTTGTAGACCGGATGAACCGTTAGGTTTACGGTCACAATGCTATCACACCCATGTGCTGTATTCACAGTGGTCACATAGGTACCACTGGTGGCCAACGTCGTGTCATTAAACGGATATGTTTCTCCATCACAGATCTCATCATCATAGGTGTAGGTCTGTGTAGGTCTTACAAATAAATCTAAGGTCACTGTACTGTCACAGCCGGCTACTGTGCTCAAGTTAGAAACATATATCCCACTTGTGGTCACAGAATGCTCATTGAATTCATAAGTATCTCCTTCACAGATCGTATCCTGCAACTGGATATCGTACACCGGATTTACTGTCAGCTCCAATGTTACAATACTGTCACAACCAATGCTGCTGGTTGTCGTATACTCATAGCTTCCAGCTGTACTGTAGCTTACATTATTCCAAGTCAAGGTCTCCCCTTCACAGATCGAATCAAGCACGGTCTCCTCCAGAATCTCCAACACCGTAAGATTAATTGTCACAACACTATCGCAACCATTTACTGATGTGAAGGTCTTGGTGTATGTATCTGATACCGTCAGCTCGTCACTTCCAAAGGTGTAGCTTGTACCATCACATATCGATTCATCCAAAGTGATATCGTATACCGGATTTACAGTCAGATTTACAGTCACAATGCTATCACAGCCATGTGCCGTGGTTACCGTAGTCACATAGGTGCCACTCGTGGCCAACGTTGTGTCATTAAACGTGTAGAATTCTCCATCACAGATCTCGTGATCGTAGGTGTAGGTCTGTGTAGGTCTTACAAATAAATCTAAGGTCACTATACTGTCACAGCCGGCTACTGTGCTCAAGTTAGAAACATATATCCCACTTGTGGTTGCTGAATGCTCATTGAATTCATAAGTATCTCCCTCACAGATCGTGTCTTGCAACTGAATGTCATAGACAGGATTTACTGTAAGCTCCAATGTTACGATACTGTCACAACCGATGCTGCTCGTGGTCGTGTAGTCATAGCTTCCAGCTGTATTGTAACTTACACCGTTCCAGGTCAACGACTCCCCTTCACAAATAGAATCAAGCACGGTTTCCTCCAGAATCTCCAACACGGTCAGATTGATCGTCACAACACTATCGCAACCATTTACTGATGTGAAGGTCTTGGTGTATGTATCTGATGCTGTCAGCTCGTCACTTCCAAATGTGTAGCTCGTCCCCTCACATATCGATTGATCTAATGTATCGTTGTAGACCGGATGTACAGTTAAGTTTACGGTTTCCTCCAGAATCTCCAACACGGTCAGATTGATCGTCACAACACTATCGCAACCATTTACTGATGTGAAGGTCTTGGTGTATGTATCTGATGCTGTCAGCTCGTCACTTCCAAATGTGTAGCTCGTCCCCTCACATATCGATTGATCTAATGTATCGTTGTAGACCGGATGTACAGTTAAGTTTACGGTCACAATGCTATCACACCCATGTGCTGTATTCACAGTGGTCACATACGTGCCACTCGTGGCCAACGTTGTGTCATTAAACGTGTAGAATTCTCCATCACAGATCTCGTGATCGTAGGTGTAGGTCTGTGTAGGTCTTACAAATAAATCTAAGGTCACTATACTGTCACAGCCGGCTACTGTGCTCAAGTTAGAAACATATATCCCACTTGTGGTTGCTGAATGCTCATTGAATTCATAAGTATCTCCCTCACAGATCGTGTCTTGCAACTGAATGTCATAGACAGGATTTACTGTAAGCTCCAATGTTACGATACTGTCACAACCGATGCTGCTGGTTGTTGTAAACTCATAGCTTCCAGCTGTATTGTAACTTACACCGTTCCAGGTCAACGACTCCCCTTCACAGATCGAATCAAGTACGGTCTCCTCCAGAATCTCTAACACCGTAAGATTGATCGTCACCACACTATCGCAACCATTTACTGTCGTAAACGTCTTCGTGTAGGTATCTGATACCGTCAACTCATCGCCTCCAAACGTGTAGCTTGTACCATCACATATCGATTCATCCAAAGTGATATCGTATACCGGATTTACAGTCAGATTTACAGTCACAATGCTATCACAGCCATGTGCTGTGGTTACCATAGTCACATAGGTGCCACTCGTGGCCAATGTTGTGTCATTAAATGTGTAAATGTCTCCTTCACAGATCTCGTCATCGTAGGTATATGTCTGCGTAGGTCGTACAAATAAATCTAAGGTCACTATGCTGTCGCAGCCGTCTACTGTCGTAAGACTCGACACATAGACCCCTGACGTTGTCGCTGAGTGCTCATTGAAGTCAAATGTCTCTCCCTCACAGATCGTGTCTTGCAACTGAATGTCATAGACAGGATTTACTGTAAGCTCCAATGTTGCGATACTGTCACAACCGATGCTGCTGGTTGTTGTAAACTCATAGCTTCCCGCTGCACTGTAACTTACACCGTTCCAGGTCAACGACTCCCCTTCACAAATAGAATCAAGCACGGTTTCCTCCAGAATCTCCAACACGGTCAAATTGATCGTCACCACACTATCGCAACCATTTACTGTCGTAAACGTCTTCGTATATGTATCTGATACCGTCAACTCATCGCCTCCAAACGTGTAGCTTGTACCATCACATATCGATTCATCCAAAGTGATATCGTATACCGGATTTACAGTCAGATTTACAGTCACAATGCTATCACAGCCATGTGCCGTGGTTACCGTAGTCACATAGGTGCCACTCGTGGCCAACGTAGTGTCATTAAACGTGTAGATTTCTCCATTACAGATCTCGTGATCGTAGGTGTAGGTCTGTGTAGGTCTTACAAATAAATCTAAGGTCACTATACTGTCACAGCCAGCTACTGTACTCAAGTTAGACACATATATCCCACTTGTGGTTGCTGAATGCTCATTGAATTCATAAGTATCTCCCTCACAGATCGTGTCTTGCAACTGAATGTCATAGACAGGATTTACTGTAAGCTCCAATGTTACGATACTGTCACAACCGATGCTGCTCGTGGTCGTGTAGTCATAGCTTCCAGCTGTATTGTAACTTACACCGTTCCAGGTCAACGACTCCCCTTCACAAATAGAATCAAGCACGGTTTCCTCCAGAATCTCCAACACGGTCAGATTGATCGTCACCACACTATCGCATCCATTTACTGATGTGAAGGTCTTAGTGTATGTATCTGATACCGTCAGCTCGTCACTTCCAAAGGTGTAGCTTGTCCCCTCACATATGGATTGATCCAAAGTGTCGTTGTAGACCGGATGAACCGTCAGATTTACGGTCACAATGCTATCACACCCATGTGCTGTATTCACAGTGGTCACGTACGTGCCACTCGTGGCCAACGTTGTGTCATTAAACGGGTATGTTTCCCCATCACAGATCTCGTGATCGTAGGTGTAGGTGCTCGTTGGCCTTACAAACAGGTCTAAAGTCACTACACTGTCACAGCCAGCTAGTGTGCTCAAGTTAGAAACATATATCCCGCTTGTGGTCGCTGAATGCTCATTGAATTCATAAGTATCTCCCTCACAGATCGTATCCTGCAACTGGATATCGTACACCGGATTTACTGTCAGCTCCAATGTAACAATACTGTCACAACCAATGCTGCTGGTTGTCGTAAACTCAGCCGTACCTGTGGTGGTGTACGTATCTCCATTCCATGGGAAACTCTCTCCATCGCAGATCTCTTGTCTGACCGTATCTCGCAATATATCAAGAACCGTCAAATTGATCGTAACTGTACTATCGCAACCAGCTGTTGTCGTAAAACTCTTTGTGTAGGTGCCATCGGTAGTCAGAGGATCGCCTGCAAAATCATAGCTCGTCCCATCACATATCGATTCGTCCAATGTATCGTTGTAGATTGGATTTACAGTCAGATTTACAGTCACAATACTATCGCATCCATGTGCTGTACTAACCGTCGTTACATACGTGCCACCTGTGGCCAACGTTGTGTCATTAAACGGGTAGGTTTCTCCATCACAGATCTCGTCATCGTATGTATAAGTACTCGTTGGCCTTACAAACAGGTCTAAGGTCACTATACTGTCACAACCGTCTACACTTGTAAGATTTGAAACATACGTACCGGTCGAAGTGGCGGAATGCTCATTAAATTCATACGTATCTCCTTCACAGATCGTGTCTACTACCTGATTGTTATATACCGGATTTACTGTCAGCTCCAGGGTAACGATACTGTCACAGCCAATACTGCTGGTTGTCGTAAACTCAGCCGTACCGGTGGTGGTGTACGTATCTCCATTCCATGGGAAACTCTCTCCATCACAGATCTCTTGTCTGACCGTATCTCGCAATATATCAAGAACCGTCAAATTGATCGTAACTGTACTATCGCAACCAGCTGTTGTTGTAAAACTCTTGGTATATGTACCATCTGAGGTCAGGGTGTCGCCTGCAAAATCATAGCTCGTCCCATCACATATCGATTCGTCCAGCGTATCGTTGTAGATTGGATTCACAGTCAGATTTACAGTCACCACACTATCGCATCCATGTGCTGTACTAACCGTTGTTACATACGTGCCACTCGTGGCCAAGGTTGTATCATTAAACGGGTAGGTTTCTCCATCACAGATCTCGTCATCGTAGGTATAAGTGCTCGTTGGCCTCACAAACAGGTCTAAGGTCACTATACTGTCACAACCGTCTACTGTTGTAAGATTTGAAACATACGTACCGGTCGAAGTGGCGGAATGCTCATTAAATTCAACAGTATCTCCTTCACAGATCGTGTCTACCACCTGAATGTCATATACCGGATTTACTGTCAGATCCAGGGTAACGATACTATCACAGCCAATACTGCTGGTTGTCGTAAACTCAGCCGTACCGGTGGCGGTGTACGTATCTCCATTCCATGGGAAACTCTCTCCATCACAGATCTCCTGCCTGACAGTGTCTCTTAATATATCCAAGACAGAGAGGTTAATCGTCACGATACTGTCACAACCAGCTAGTGTCATAAAACTCTTTGTGTAGGTGCCATCAGAAGTCAGAGGATCACCTGCAAAATCATAGCTCGTCCCATCACATATCGATTCATCCAATGTATCGTTGTAGATTGGATTTACTGTTAGATTTACGGTCACAACACTATCACAACCATATGCTGTGGCTACTGTAGTCATATATGTTCCACTCGTGGCCAACGTTGTGTCATTAAACGGGTAGGTTTCTCCATCACAGATCTCGTCATCGTATGTATAAGTACTCGTTGGCCTTACAAACAGGTCTAAGGTCACTATACTGTCACAACCGTCCACTGTTGTAAGATTTGAAACATACGTACCGGTCGAAGTAGCGGAATGCTCATTAAATTCAACAGTATCTCCTTCACAGATCGTGTCTACTATCTGAATGTCATATACCGGATTTACTGTCAGCTCCAGGGTTACGATACTGTCACAGCCAATACTACTGGTTGTTGTATATTCCACAGTGTCTGAAGTGGTGTATGTTCCGTTATTCCATGATAGTGATTCACCATCGCAGATTTCTTCTCGTATCGTATCTCTAAGAATATCAAGGACCAATAGGTTTATGGTCACCGTACTATCACAGCCTTCCACACTAGCAAAAGTCTTGACATAAGTACCAGAAGTAGTCAGGGACGTATCGCCGAATGTATAGCCCGTACCATCACAAATCTGCTCATCGAATGTATGATCGTATACAGGATGTACAGTTAAGTTGAGCGTTACAATGCTATCGCACCCGGTTGCACTCTCAAGCGTATCGACATATGTTCCACTGCTATCCAGCGACTCAGATCCAAAAGTATATGGAGTACCCTCACAAATTTCATCATCAAATTCATGAGTGACGATCGGATTGACTAACAGATCCAGCGTAACTATACTATCACATCCGTATTGGGTGGTGAGATTAGATACATAGGTACCCGTTGTAGTAGCGCTGTGCTCGTTAAATTGATAGGTTTCACCCTCGCAGATAGTATCATAAAGAACAATGTCGTAGACTGGCATTACCATAAGATCCAGTGTCACCACACTGTCACAGCCTATACTGCTCAGCATGGTATAACTATAACTTCCAGTAGTATCATATGTAGATCCATTGAAGGACATTGAGCCTCCAGCGCAGATCGTATCTTGCACCAATTCAGTGAGAATCTCCAGGACATTCAAATTAATCGTCACTGTGCTGTCGCATCCATTTACTGACGTGAGTGACTTCGTGTATGTTCCAGACGTGGTCAAAGTTGTATCAGCAAAGAGGTAAGTATCACCATCACAGATCTGCTCATCAAAAGTGTGATTGTAGACTGGATGAACAACGAGATTGAGAGTTACAATACTGTCGCAACCTGTTGAGCTCACCAATGTGTCGATGTACGTATCGGTGCTATCCGGACTGTGGCTTCCGAAAGTATATGGAGTACCCTCACAAATTTCATCATCAAATTCATGAGTGACGATCGGATTGACTAACAGATCCAGCGTAACTATACTATCACAGCCAAACGCAGTTGAAAGATTAGAGGTGTAAGTTCCAGTGGTAGTTGCAGAGTGTTCATTGAAATCGTAAGTTTCTCCTTCACAGATCGTATCTACAATTACGATGTCATAGGTTGGCATAACGGTCAGCTCCAAAGTGACAATACTGTCGCAACCCAGGCTACTTATCGTGGTGAATGTGTATGTGCCTGAAGAGTCATAGTTATTTCCATTGAACGGATAACTTGCACCTTCACAAATTGAATCTACCAGTGTTTCAGTTAAAATATCCAGCACTACCAGATTCACTGTTACAATACTATCACATCCATCAGATGTTTGCAATATCTTCGTATAGGTACCCGCGGTGGTCAATGTAGTGTCCGCAAAGGTGAAACTACCTCCGTCACAGATTTCTTCATCAAAGGATTGATCGTAGACCGGGTTCACTGTCAGATTTAGGGTCACTATACTATCGCAACCCGTCCCACTTTGCAAAGTATCGACATATGTATCCGAACTATCTAAAGACATGCTACCAAACGTATAGGGCGTGCCTGCACAAATGACGTCATTGAATACGTAGGTGACAATTGGATTAACTACCAGTTCTAATGTAATAGCACTGTCGCAACCATTGACCGTCTGTAATGTGTCGAAGTAAGTATCAGACTCTGTCAGAGGAGTACCTAAAAAGTCATAGGTTTCCCCTTCACAAATTGTATCGTTTACTGTAACACTGTAGGTTGGATGTACAGTGAGATCAAGTGTCACTATGCTATCACAACCGTTGTCACTGATCAGGGTATCAACATAGATTCCGGTAGAACTTAGTGTCTCGTCTCCAAACTGATAAGTCTCGATATCACATATTGATTCAACCAAGTCCGTGGTGAGGACATCAAGAATACTCAGATTAAGAGTAACAACGCTATCGCAGCCCTGTGATGTCAACAGTGAATCCACATAAGTACCTGCGGTCGTGATTGTTGTATCATTAAATACATAGGTGCCACCGTCGCAGAGTTCATCATCGATGGTTGTGTACATGGGTGAATTGATGATCAATTCCAAAGTATCTGAAACCACGTTACAATCAAAATTGGTGAGGTTGCCAGATTGATCAGCCATAACCAACCTGTACTGACCGCCATCGGTGAGTTGAACTCCATTGATCGTGTAGGGAACTGTTGTCGCTCCTGGGACATCTACCCAATTTGATCCATTATACATTTGCCATTGGAAGACTGGATTTGCATATCCTCCAGTTATCGTTGCAGTAAAGGTTACATCTTCATCCAGACACGCCGGATTCGGACTAATCTCGATCGTAACATCTGGTGTACAACCAGTGACCGTAATAAGTTGTGTATCTCTAAATTCGTTTTGACATTCATCTATTGCAGTCCACATTCTTCGAATTACATACTCGTTTTCACACTGGCCCGGAATAGTATCTTCTGCAAACTCAATTGTGCTTGTACCGCAGTTGTCAGGTGCTAAGATCTCCACACCTGTCACAGGTGCAGGTGGTGTACCGCCACATTCAACGATAGTATCTGCAGGTATGTTTTCCAGAATCGGTGCCGTCAAATCTTCAATGACGATGACCTGAATGCAGCTGCTCACATTTCCGCACTCATCTTCTGCATTCCAAATCCGATAAATCGTAGAGCTCGTTCCACATGTGCCCGCAACTAAACTATCTACAAAGGTGATCTCCGGAGTTGGCCCACAATTGTCCGTAGCCGTAGCTATTCCAAGATCCGTTGTATCAGTCGATGCATCACAGGCAACGGTGGTGTCCTCAGGACAGGTGATGACCGGTAAGCTAGTGTCTTGTACCGTGATCGTCTGGATGCAACTACTTTCATTCAAGCATTCATCCACTGCAGTCCAAATACGGTAAATGATATAGTTACCTCCACATGCTGTGTTCTCAATACTGTCTATATAACTGATCACTGGTGCCGGACCACAATTGTCTGTAGCTGTGGCTACTCCAGTATCCGTTGTGTCTGTCGATCCTTCACAATCTATCACTACATCCTCCGGACATGTAATCACCGGCAGACTCGTGTCTTGTACCGTAATGGTTTGGATGCAACTTCTCTCATTCAAACACTCGTCAACCGCCGTCCAGATCCGGTAGATGATATAGTTACCTCCACATGCTGTGTTCTCAATACTGTCTATATAGCTGATCTCCGGTGTCGGCCCACAATTATCTGTAGCTGTGGCTACTCCAGTATCCGTTGTGTCTGTCGATCCTTCACAATCTATGACTACGTCCTCCGGACATGTAATCACCGGCAGACTCGTGTCTTGTACCGTAATGGTTTGGATGCAACTGCTCTCATTCAAACACTCGTCAACCGCTGTCCAGATCCGGTAGATGATATAGTTACCTCCACATGCTGTGTTCTCAATACTGTCTATATAACTGATCTCCGGAGTTGGCCCACAATTGTCTGTAGCTGTGGCTACTCCAGTATCCGTCGTGTCTGTCGATCCCTCGCAATCGATCACAACATCCTCAGGACAGGTAATCACTGGAAGGCTCGTGTCTTGAACCGTAATGGTTTGGATGCAACTGCTCTCATTCAAACACTCGTCAACCGCTGTCCAGATCCGGTAGATGATATAGTTACCTCCACATGCCGTATTCTCAATACTGTCTATATAGCTGATCACCGGTGCCGGACCACAATTATCTGTAGCTGTGGCTACTCCTGTATCTGTTGTGTCTGTCGATCCTTCACAATCTATCAGCACATCCTCCGGACAGGTAATCACCGGTAGACTCGTGTCTTGTACCGTGATGGTTTGGATGCAACTGCTCTCATTCAAACACTCATCAACCGCTGTCCAGATCCGGTAGATAATATAATTTCCTGCACAGGCAGTATTCTCAATGCTGTCCACGTAACTGATGCTAGGTGCAGGGCCACAATTGTCAGTGGCAGTGGCTACTCCAGTATCTGTTGTGTCTGTCGATCCTTCACAATCTATCAGCACATCCTCCGGACAAGTGATGACTGGCAGGCTTGTGTCCTGTACCGTTATAGTTTGGATACATTCTGCCTGTCGTTGACAAGTATCAATGATCGACCAGATTCTGTACACTACATAATTGCTTCCACAACTCCCATTAACCAGACTATCTCTGTAATCTATTGTAAATGGGATTTGACATGATGACGTTCCACTGGCACTCCCCATTAGGGAAGTATCTATATCGGTTCCGCAATCTACGACGGTATCCAACGGACAAATGATTTCGGGACCAGGATTATCCAATAAATAGTCTACTACACACGTGTCTGTTCTACTACAACTATCCTCAGCAATGTAGAGAACTTGATATACACCTGGACAACTTGAGGCTGTGGGTATTTCTACACGGATACTATGCTCTACACCACAACTGTTGGTTGTTGATGTGGCCAGAACATTGCTATCAGCAGCAATTTGATTTAGTAAATCTTCCCAACAGGTGACGGTTTGACTCTGTACTAAAGAGCATTCGAAGTCAAATGACCCATCTATGGTAAACAGGCGCTCACATGTATCTCGTCGCCCGCAACTGTCTTCGATCATGTAGATTACCGTGTAATCTCCCGGGCAAGTATTCGCCGCTGGCAACTCCACTTCTACACTCCATTCTATTCCACACGGCACCGTAACACCTTCTCCATTTACTATTGCAGCGCTGTCTCGATCAACAGCGTCCAACAGATCACTCCAGCATTCCACAGTCGTATCCGCCCGGCACACCAAATCAATGGCATTGTCTATGGTGAATATTCGTTCACACGTATCTCGTCGCCCACAACTGTCTTCGATCATGTAGATTACCGTGTAATCCCCGGGACAGGTGTTTGCCGCTGGCAATTCCACCTCTACCGTCCAATCTATACCACATGGCATCGTTACTCCTTCTCCACCTGCAATGGCAGTGCTATCTCTGTCTACTGCGTCCAACAGATCGCTCCAGCATTCCACTGTCGTATCTGCCCGGCACACGAGGTCAATCGCATTGTCTATCGTGAATATTCTTTGGCAGGTATCTCGTCGCCCGCAACTGTCTTCGATCATATATGTCACCGTGTAGTCCCCGGGACAGGTGTTTGCCGATGGCAACTCCACCTCGACTGTCCAATCTATCCCGCATGGCATCGTTACACCCTCACCATTTGACAAGGCCGTTGTATCTCGATCTACTGCATCCAACAGATCACTCCAGCATTCCACTGTCGTATCTGCCCGGCATACCAGATCGATCGCATTGTCTATCGTGAATATTCGTTCACACGTATCTCGTCGCCCGCAACTGTCTTCGATTATGTATGTCACCGTGTAATCGCCAGGACATGTATTTGCGGCTGGCAATTCCACCTCGACTGTCCAATCTATCCCACATGGCATTGTAACGCCCTCTCCATTTGATAAGGCCGTTGTATCACGATCCACTGCATCCAACAAATCACTCCAGCATTCCACAGTCGTGTCTGCCCGGCACACGAGGTCAATCGCATTGTCTATCGTGAATATTCTCTGGCAGGTATCTCGTCGCCCGCAACTGTCCTCGATCATGTATGTCACCGTGTAATCGCCAGGACAGGTATTCGCTGCTGGCAATTCCACCTCGACTGTCCAATCTATCCCACATGGCATTGTAACGCCCTCTCCATTTGATAAGGCCGTTGTATCTCGATCTACTGCGTCCAACAGATCACTCCAGCATTCCACAGTCGTATCTGCCCGGCACACGAGGTCAATCGCATTGTCTATGGTGAATATTCGTTCACAC
The DNA here is from genome assembly GCA_965222645.1 of Saprospiraceae bacterium. GTDB lineage: Bacteria > Bacteroidota > Bacteroidia > Chitinophagales > Saprospiraceae > JABDMH01. Next base: position 1,994,162 of record OZ244968.1, read on the forward strand.
GTATCTCGTCGCCCACAACTGTCTTCGATCATGTATGTCACCGTGTAATCACCAGGACATGTATTTGCTGATGGCAACTCCACTTCTACTGTCCAGTCAATACCGCACGGTAGCGTTACTCCTTCACCACCTGCGATGGCAGCGCTATCTCTGTCCACTGCCTCCAAAAGATCACTCCAGCATTCCACTGTAGTATCTGCCCGGCAGACCAGATCAATCACATTGTCTATGGTGAATATCCTTTGGCAGGTATCTCGTCGCCCGCAACTGTCTTCGATCATATATGTCACTGTGTAGTCTCCGGGACAGGTGTTTGCCGCTGGCAACTCCACTTCTACCGTCCAATCAATACCGCACGGCATTGTAACACCATCTCCATTTGACAAAGCCGTTGTATCTCGATCTACTGCGTCCAACAAATCACTCCAGCATTCCACTGTCGTATCTGCCCGGCAGACCAGATCGATCGCATTGTCTAGCGTGAATATTCTCTGGCAGGTATCTCTTCTGCCACAACTGTCCTCGATCATATAAGTCACCGTGTAATCGCCAGGACATGTATTTGCGGCTGGCAATTCCACCCCGACTGTCCAATCTATCCCACATGGCATTGTACGCCACATTTGACAAGGCGTTGTATCTCGATCTACCGCTCCAGATTCCAGCATTCCACAGTCGTGTCTGCCCGGCATACCAATCGATCGCATTGTCTCGATCTACCGCATCCAACAGATCACTCCAGCATTCCACTGTCGTATCTGCCCGGCAGACCAGATCGATCGCATTGTCTATCGTGAATATTCTTTGGCAGGTATCTCGTCGTCCGCAACTGTCTTCGATCATGTATGTTACCGCGTAATCTCCCGGGCAAGTATTTGCCGCTGGCAACTCCACTTCCACCGTCCAATCAATACCGCACGGCATCGTAACGCCATCTCCATTTGACAAGGCCGTTGTATCTCGATCTACTGCATCCAACAGATCACTCCAGCATTCCACAGTCGTATCTGCCCGGCACACCAGATCAATCGCATTGTCTATGGTGAATATTCTTTGGCAGGTATCTCGTCGCCCGCAACTGTCTTCGATCATATATGTCACTGTGTAGTCTCCGGGACAGGTGTTTGCCGATGGCAACTCCACTTCTACCGTCCAATCAATACCGCACGGCATTGTAACACCATCTCCATTTGACAAAGCCGTTGTATCTCGATCCACTGCGTCCAACAAATCACTCCAGCATTCCACTGTCGTATCTGCCCGGCAGACCAGATCGATCGCATTGTCTATCGTGAATATTCTCTGGCAGGTATCTCTTCTGCCACAACTGTCCTCGATCATATAAGTCACCGTGTAGTCCCCGGGACAGGTGTTTGCCGATGGCAATTCCACCTCCACCGTCCAATCTATCCCACACGGCATCGTTACTCCTTCTCCATTTGATAATGCCGTAGTGTCACGATCCACCGCATCCAACAGGTCACTCCAGCATTCCACGGTGGTATCCGCCCGGCAGACCAGATCAATCGCATTGTCTAGGGTGAAAATGCGTTCACAGGTGTCTCGTCGCCCGCAGCTGTCTTCGATCATGTAACTGACGGTATAAGTACCCGGACAGGTATTCGGTGAGGGTAGGTCTACTTCTACTATCCAGTCAATACCACATGGCATCGTTACTCCTTCTCCACCTGCGATGGCAGCACTATCTCTGTCCACCGCATTCAAAAGATCACTCCAGCATTCCAAGGTCGTATCTGCCCGGCAGACCAGATCTATTACATTGTCTATGGTGAATATCCGCTCACAGGTGTCTCGTCGCCCGCAGCTGTCTTCGATCATGTATGTCACTGTGTAATCGCCAGGACAAGTATTCGCTGCTGGCAATTCCACTTCCACCGTCCAATCAATACCACATGGCATCGTTACTCCTTCTCCACTCGCAATGGCAGTGCTATCCCGATCCACTGCATCCAGCAGGTCACTCCAGCATTCTACAGTCGTATCTGCCCGGCAGACCAGATCTATTACATTGTCGATGGTGAATATACGTGCACACGTATCTCGTCGCCCGCAACTGTCTTCGATCATATATGTCACTGTGTAGTCTCCGGGACAGGTGTTTGCCGATGGCAATTCCACTTCCACTGTCCAATCTATCCCACACGGCATCGTTACTCCTTCTCCACCTGCAATCGCAGTGCTATCCCGATCCACTGCATCCAGAATGTCACTCCAGCATTCTACTGTAGTATCTGCCCGGCACACGAGGTCAATTGCATTGTCGATCGTGAATATTCGTTCACACGTATCTCGTCGACCGCAACTGTCTTCGATCATATATGTCACCGTGTAGTCCCCGGGACAGGTGTTTGCCGATGGCAATTCCACTTCCACCATCCAATCAATACCACATGGCATCGTTACTCCTTCTCCATTAGAAAGAGCTGTGGTATCTCGATCTACCGCATCCAATAAATCACTCCAGCATTCCACTGTAGTATCCGCCCGGCAGACGAGATCGATCGCATTGTCTATGGTAAATATCCGCTCACAGGTATCTCTTCTGCCACAACTGTCTTCGATCATGTATGTCACTGTATAATCTCCCGGACAAGTATTCGCTGCTGGCAATTCCACTTCCACCGTCCAATCAATACCACATGGCATCGTTACTCCTTCTCCACTCGCAATGGCAGTGCTATCTCTATCTACGGCATCTAAAAGATCACTCCAGCATTCAACTGTCGTATCTGCCCGGCAGACGAGATCGATCGCATTGTCTATGGTAAATATTCTTTGGCAGGTATCTCTTCGTCCGCAGCTGTCTTCGATCATGTATGTCACTGTATAATCTCCCGGACAGGTGTTTGCAGATGGCAATTCCACTTCCACCGTCCAATCAATACCACATGGCATCGTTACGCCCTCTCCATTTGATAAGGCCGTTGTATCACGATCCACTGCATCCAACAAATCACTCCAGCATTCCACAGTCGTGTCTGCCCGGCAAACTAGGTCAATGGCATTGTCTATGGTAAATATTCTTTGGCAGGTATCTCGTCGCCCGCAGCTGTCTTCGATCATGTATGTCACTGTATAATCTCCCGGGCAGGTGTTTGCCGATGGCAATTCCACTTCCACCGTCCAATTAATACCACATGGCATCGTTACTCCTTCTCCATTGGAAAGAGCTACGGTATCTCGATCAACCGCATCCAATAAATCACTCCAGCATTCCACTGTAGTATCCGCCCGGCACACCAAATCGATCGCATTATCTATGGTGAATATCCGCTCACAGGTATCTCTTCTGCCACAACTGTCCTCGATCATATAGGTCACTGTGTAATCCCCGGGGCAGGTGTTGGCCGATGGCAATTCCACTTCCACCGTCCAATCTATCCCACATGGCATCGTTACTCCTTCTCCACCTGCAATGGCAGCACTATCTCTGTTCACTGCATCCAGCAGGTCACCCCAGCACTCTATGGTGGTATCCGCTCGACACACCAGGTCGATCGCATTATCAATGGTAAATATTCTCTGGCAGGTGTCTCTTCGTCCGCAACTATCTTCGATCATGTATGTCACCGTATAATCTCCCGGGCAGGTGTTGGCCGATGGTAGGCCTACCTCCACAGTCCATTCAATGCCACATGGCATCGTCACTCCTTCCCCACCTACAATCGCAGTGCTATCCCGATCCGCTGCATCCAGCAGATCACTCCAGCATTCCACAGTCGTATCTGCCCGGCACACGAGGTCAATCGCATTGTCTATCGTGAATATTCTTTGGCAGGTATCTCGTCGCCCACAACTATCTTCGATCATGTAACTAACCGTATAATCACCCGGACAGGTGTTCGCCGATGGTAGGTCTACTTCTACTATCCAATCAATACCACAAGGCATCGTTACTCCTTCCCCACCTGCAATCGCAGTGCTATCCCGATCCACTGCATCCAGCAGGTCACTCCAGCATTCCACTGTCGTATCAGCCCGGCACACGAGATCGATCGCATTGTCTATGGTAAATATTCTTTGGCAGGTATCCCTTCGTCCGCAGCTGTCTTCGATCATGTATGTCACTGTATAATCGCCCGGGCAGGTGTTTGCCGCTGGCAATTCCACTTCCACCGTCCAATCAATACCACATGGCATCGTTACACCCTCTCCATTTGACAAGGCCGTTGTATCTCGATCTACTGCTTCCAGCAAATCACTCCAACATTCCACTGTCGTATCAGCCCGGCAGACCAAATCGATCGCATTGGCTATAGTAAATATTCTCTGGCAAGTGTCCCTTCGTCCGCAGCTGTCTTCGATCATGTATGTCACGGTGTAATCACCCGGGCATGTGTTTGCCGATGGCAATTCCACTTCCACCGTCCAATCTATCCCACAAGGCATCGTTACTCCTTCTCCATTAGAAAGAGCTGTGGTATCTCGATCTACCGCATCCAGCAAGTCACTCCAGCATTCCACGGTCGTATCTGCCCGGCAGACGAGATCGATCGCATTGTCTATGGTGAATATTCTTTGGCAGGTGTCTCTTCGTCCGCAACTATCTTCGATCATGTATGTCACCGTATAATCTCCCGGGCAGGTGTTGGCCGATGGTAATTCCACTTCCACCGTCCAATCTATCCCACAAGGCATCGTTACTCCTTCTCCATTGGAAAGAGCTATCGTATCTCGATCGACTGCATCCAATAAATCGCTCCAGCATTCCACAGTCGTGTCTGCCCGGCATACTAGGTCAATGGCATTGTCTATGGTAAATATTCTTTGGCAGGTATCTCGTCGCCCGCAGCTGTCTTCGATCATGTATGTCACTGTATAATCTCCCGGGCAGGTGTTTGCCGATGGCAATTCCACTTCCACCGTCCAATTAATACCACATGGCATCGTTACTCCTTCTCCATTGGAAAGAGCTACGGTATCTCGATCAACCGCATCCAATAAATCACTCCAGCATTCCACTGTAGTATCCGCCCGGCACACCAAATCGATCGCATTATCTATGGTGAATATCCGCTCACAGGTATCTCTTCTGCCACAACTGTCTTCGATCATGTAACTAACCGTATAATCTCCCGGACAGGTATTTTCTGATGGTAGGTCTACTTCTACTATCCAATCAATACCACATGGCATAGTAACTCCTTCACCACCTACAATGGCACTACTATCTCTGACTACTGCATCTATCAGATCACTCCAACATTCTACTGTCGTATCCGCCCGGCATACCAGGTCGATCGCGTTATCTATCGTGTAAATTCTTTGGCACGTGTCTCGCCTTCCACAACTGTCTTCGATCATGTAGGTCACAGTGTAATCGCCCGGGCAAGTGTTGGCAGATGGCAATTCCACTTCCACAATCCAGTTAATTTCGCAAGGCATCGTAACTCCCTCACCATCAGCAATAGCAGTACTATCTCTGTCCACTGCATCCAGCAGGTCACTCCAGCATTCCACTGTGGTATCCGCACGGCAGACAAGGTCAATACCATTGTCTACGGTATAAATTCGTTCACATGTATCTCGTCGCCCGCAGCTGTCTTCGATCATATAAGTCACCGTGTATGCTCCTGGGCAGGTGTTAGCCGCTGGCAATTCCACTTCCACCGTCCAATCAATACCACATGGCATCGTCACTCCTTCTCCAACTGCTATGGCAGTACTATCTCTGTCCACAGCATCCAAAAGATCACTCCAGCATTCCACAGTGGTATCTGCCCGGCAAACCAAGGCTATGCTATTATCTATCGTAAATAATCTTTGGCATGTATCTCGTCGCCCACAACTGTCTTCAATCATGTACGTCACCGTGTAATCGCCAGGGCAGGTGTTGGCCGCTGGCAATTCCACTTCCACCGTCCAATCAATACCACATGGCATAGTAACTCCTTCACCACCTGCAATGGCAGTACTATCTCTGTCCACAGCATCCAGAAGATCACTCCAGCATTCTACTGTCGTATCTGCTCTGCATACCAGGTCGATCCCATTGTCAATGGTGAAATTTCGATCACACGACACCGTTCGGCCACAGCTATCCAGGATCTCATAAGTGACTGTATAAGTGCCGGGACATGTATTGCTCACCGGTATTGTTACATCCACCGTCCAGTCTATACCGCAAGGCATTGTCACTCCTTCTCCATTTGCAATGGCCAGGCTGTCTCGATCGACCGCATCCAGAAGATCACTCCAACATTCTACCGTCGTATCCGCCCGGCACACCAAATCGATGCTATTGTCTATGGTAAAATTTCGATCACAAGACACTGTTCGACCACAGCTATCTAATATTTCATAAGTGACTGTATACGTTCCCGGACATGTAGTGCTCGCCGGTAACGTTACATCTACCGTCCAGCTGATGCCGCATGGCATTGTCACTCCTTCTCCGTTTATAATTGCAAGGCTATCTCGATCAACCGCATCCAGAAGGTCGCTCCAACATTCTACCGTCGTATCAGCCCGGCAGACCAGATCTATGCTATTGTCAATCGTATACGTTCTATCGCACGATTCAGTTCGGCCGCAGCTATCTGTAATTGTAAAAGTTACAGCATAGTCATCCGGACATGTGTTTGCGGAGGGCATAATCAGATCAACTTGATATCCGATGCCACATGGCATGGTCACACCCTCACCATTTACAATGGCCAGGCTGTCTCGGTCTACCGCAGCTTGTAAATCACTCCAGCACTCCAGTGTTGTATCTGGTCGACAGAGCAGGCCTATACTGTTGTCTAAAGTATAATCTACAATGCAGCTATCTGCTCTGCCACAACTGTCCGTCACCACATACCTTATTTGATATGTACCCGGACAAGCATTTGGGGTCGGCATCACGACATCAATTTGATATGGAATATCGCAGGTTGTCGTAATTCCAGAATTGAAGAAATTTAAGCTATCTGTCTGGATTGCGGTGATGAGATCATCGTAACATTCCACTGTTGCACCCGGAGGACATGTCAATACAGGTCCTCCCAAGTTCTGCAGGGTAATGTTTTGGGTGCAGCTCGCTGTCAATCCACAGCTGTCTTTCACGACAAAAGTTCTCGTGATCAATATCTCACATGGGTTGTATACCACCTGGTCAAAATATGTCAGGGAGTCTATCCCACAATTATCTTCCGCTTCTGCTCCCCCGGCACCATCTGAATTGTCAAATTCCGCTTCGGTTATCAGGGCAGGTATGGCACTGTAGGGCCATGGTGTTAGGGATGCTAGATCATCAGTCGAACAGCCATCGAATACTTCATCTGAAGGACATGTAATCACAGGCGCTTCCTCAACGAAGGTGTAGTTGACGCTACAGGTATCGGTTCTTCCACAACTATCCATCACCACAAATTCTACGGTCACATCGGAAGGACATGTCGTAATTGTCGGTATGTCCAGCACTTCAACTGTCCAGGGCATGCCACATGATACAGGGACTCCTGAAGTCGTTAATTCTAAACTATCGGCATAAACTTCAGCTTCTAGATCAATGTAACACTGGTAAGGTGCCGCAGTGGGGCATGTAATCGATGGCCCCGGGTTGTCTAAGGCATAGGTAACATCACAATCCGTGAAATTCCCACAGGGATCGGTCACAGTGTAGGTAACAACGATATTTGGAGTAGGACAATTGGTAGGATCCGGTATCCCACTGATTGAGACCGTGTAGGCATCATGACAATTATTGTCATACACAATGCCAAAAATTGCATCAGTGAATAATGTGCTGTCTAATTGTATCTGAGCTATCAGATCATTCCAGCAAGCATGAGTACCACCAGCGGCAACTAGCGAACAATCAACCGTAGGTGGAATGGTATCCTGAATTGAAACATCAGCATCACAAGCCACACTGTTGCCACATCTGTCCTCAACTGTAAATGTCACTGTAATGGATGTACTTCCAGCACAGCTGTATGAAGGAGGAATACTATCCCAGTCATGAGAGACAATTATTGTGTCTCCACAATCGTCCGTAGTATTATTTAGAAGATCAGCCATCGTGGCATCGATCCAGTTCTGTATTTCTGTCACATAATCATCACCGCAATCCATTACCAAATCTTGTTGAACACAATTGACATCTGGTGGAGTGGTATCATCGATGAAGATATTTGCCGTACATGTGGAGAAATTTCCACAATCGTCGGTAAGCGTAAATGTGATCACCGCTGGAGCATCAAGTGCACAACTCAGGTTCGGAAGCGTATCATAATTGTGTGTAATGGCAATATCTCCGCAGTTGTCATCTGAATCCTGATCTAGAATATCCATCATATTCTGTAACCAAGTTTGGATTTCACCCTCATAATCCTGATCGCATTCCAGTACGAGGTCAGTAAGACCAGAGCAATCTACGACAGGGTTTGTTGTATCTTGAACATTAATGATCTGAAGGCAAGTAGTGGTATTGCATTGGTCGGTAAAGATCCAGGTACGCTCAATCGTATAGTTAAAATCGCACGAACCTGGGATAATCACGTCGTCATAAGTCACATCCGGCGTCACGCAATTGTCATTCACGTCTGTTGGTTCGCCTGTGTTGTTGATTTCAGTGCTCTCTTGACAGTCTACAGTGGTATCCGGAGGACAGATAAAGGTTGGATCCGTATTGTCTTCCAGATTAATTAATTGTGTGCAACTTGCAGTCAGACCGCATGAATCTGTGACGATAAATGTACGCTCAATGCTCACAACCGCTGGGCATAACGGAGTCAGATCAGCATCTTGATAAGTGATCGATTCGATGCCACAGTTATCATTTACTGCGGGAGTTATTCCCCCGGAAGTATTTAAGTTTACAAAGGTGGCAGAGTCAATGGTGGCCAGGGTACTGCTGTATGGCAAACCGGTGGCTGCATCTATATCTGTTGTATTACATCCATCTACCGTAATTGGCCCCGGACATGTTATGGTTGGATCAGTCTGATCAGAAACAGTGATTGTCTGTACATCCCAGGCCCGGTTTCCACAGGTATCCTGCACTACAAAGGTACGGGTCACGACGTACTGACAAGCATCCGTGGTATAAGTATCAATGTACTTTATGAAATCCATCTGGCAATTGTCACTGGCTGACGGAGACCCCACATCGCTTCTCAGATTAATAAACGTGTTGTAATCTATGGTCACACTGTCAGCACTATACGGCAGATCCGAAATGCCCGCGATGTCATCGATCACACAAGCTTCATCATTAATATCGCCAGGAGCATTAATCTGAGGCAGCTCGGTGTCATCCACGGTGATGATCTGCGTGCACTGATCAATATTGTCGCAGCTATCCACCACAGAATAAGTACGAGTGATGGTGATCGGGCACGCCCCGGATTGCACATCGATATAGTAGAGACTGTCGATGCCACAATTATCATCTGCATCTCCTCCAATTGCCTGCAATTCAGCCAGCGTAATTAGTCTTTTAGTAGGGCTATACTCAAGCCCAAAAACAACCGATCCCTGTACATCTCCGATCCCGCAGCCTTCGATATCGATCTGACCTCCGCAGGAGATTGTAGGGTCTGTATTGTCAGAGAGCGTAAAGGTTTGGTAGAAAGTGTCTCTGTTATTACAAGCGTCTATTAGTTCATAAGTTCTGACAATCTGAAATCCATTACATGGATCTCCAGCAGGTGAATCACCCAAATGATTGAAACTTGCCGTACCGCATACCTCCACCAGATTTATGTCCGATTCAGGATCTGGAACTTCCAGCACACATTCGAAATTCATATCGTCAAGATCTGGATCATCGACGGAGGGAGGAGTGTTGTCTACTATGGTGAAAGTCGCTGAAATATCTGTAGAGAAACAACCGTCACTTACTGTATAAAGGACCGTTATTGAACCCGTATTTGATCCAGGTCCACATCCAGTTGTATTATCAAAATTATCGAGGTCAAAATCACTTGTCACTTCCCAAGGACAATCTTCATTTACACATCCATTGGCGTCCTCAAGTATGTCGAGGTTGTCATTGTGCCAGTCCGTGATTGCTTGATTATTCGCAGCCGTACCACCGCATTCGAGTGTAGGATTCGGAAGATTACATCCCGATAAGTCGGGAGCCAGGCTGTCGGCATGTACCAATAAGGTATCGTGGTTTAAACAGTTATCCTCCGAAGTGACAGTCAAATAAACCAATTTGTCTCCGCAAGTACTAAACTCCACTGTTGGAGTCCGGCTCGTAGAAGTCTCAAATGGGCTGCCTCCAGGAGGGCTTTCAAAGAACTCCCAGTAATAGGAAGCCCCGGTTACGGCAGGTGTACTAAATTGGTAATCTACAGATCCATCTACAATGTTAGTACAGATCAGGCCGGGATCACTGATTTCTGCCTCTGGTGTCGGGAATGTATCGATAACAAAATTGACTGTATCTCTCGTACAGTTGGGGTCGAGACCCAGTACTGCTACTGTCGGATCTACAAAAACTACCGATTTAGTCCCAACCGAATTGAATGTATGACTCCACACACCATTGCCAGATGCTACAAGAGTACCTGTACCACCGGGTCCATCGTACCACCAATAGTCAAAAATGCCCGGATTGGCATGATCCACGGCCACGAAAAAAGGCTCTTCGGGACACACCGTCGTATCATTGGCAGTTATGGACGGTGGCTTAACAACAGCAATGCGTGCAATACCACAAACTGAGTCAATTCCGTTGCACTGATCCCATCCTGTCGGATATCCGCATACCTCATATTCAAGATATGGAATGCCATTGACCCAATCAGCATCACTAAGATCTGCACCATTTGGGACCAGAACAGTAACAATTGTGTCCGTTAACGAACTCAAGTAACTTTCGTAGCTAGGATTTTGAGTGGAGGACCAACTTATGGTATTGATGTCAATGTTTGTTGGTGAGACATGCACATCACCACCACACTCTCCTTCCTGAACAATTAGATCTCCACTCGAAATTTGACCTGAAACGGTCTTAATGGAATAAACGTTATTATTGTTTCCTGTCTGGCAATAGGTGATGAATATTGTGTCTTGTAACTGTGCCTGGGTCAAACATGTAGGTACATTGCCTTTTTGACCACCTGTAAGAGGCCCGCAATTGACACGATAGGTATTGATTGATGGCTTTGCACCAGGTGACCCTGGTGCATTTGGGTGCTGCTTGTCCTGCTGCCATTCTGTTTCTTGGGCCTCAGGAATTCGAAAAATGATCGCTTGAGTAGAAGGATGAACTAGTACTTTGAACTCAATACACTGATCATTTTGGTGTGCAGGAGGAAATCCACAGCAAGTGTGTCCTTTCGGCCCTCTTTGTACAGAACAAGAATACCATTTAGCATCTGGCGTGCTACTTAAATCCACAAAATAACTAGGAATGGTGGACTGACATTGAGACACTGACGTGCCAGTGCATGTAAACCAGTTGGGATCCCACGGAGGTTGAGCCTCCAATGATGTAACAGACAAAAACATGCCAACCAAAAAAAACAGTATGTATTTAAGTCGTAGGGGTCGATCCATAAGCAGATACCTTTAAGCATTAGCATTAGGATCGAGATCACAATGGTTACTGCACTGAGCTGCAAAAGATAGGAGGATTGATAGAACTTAATTTATTCTACCATTTGATATGTCTGGATATCGTCTGTCAGTTCGAGTGTGTCACCTACGGTTCATCAAAAATCTGGCCAGAATTTGAATGGAGTCGGCCATTTACACACGGTGGCTTTTACCACTTCTACCTATCTTCTCGGTGTCAGCCAGAAAGGCATTAACATGATCTGTAATCTGATCAAATTCGATCAAAAATCCATCATGCCCAAACGGTGAATCAATGACTTCAATCCGTGCTCCCTTTATGTACTTTTGGATCTCCAATTGCTCGGAGATGGGAAAAAGGAAATCAGATTTTATGCCAAATACCAGGGTCCTGCTCTTGATAAGAGAAAGTGCTTTGCCGTATCCCCCTCTTCCCCTTCCGAGGTCATGAGTATCCATAGCCTTGCTCAGTACCCAATATGCCAATGGTCGAAATCGGCGACGTAGTTTTTCGCCCTGGTACCTCTGATACGAACTCGCCCTAAAGTCATCGAGCTTCTCACTTTCCTCCATCTGCGTGAGGTTGTAAGCCACATAATTTCGATAGCTTAACATCGCCACAGCACGGGCGGCCTCTAATCCTCGCGCCCCTGCATCTTCTTCCGGCATAGCGTAAGTCGGGTCGGCAGTTAAGGCCATTCGCTGAGCCTCGTTAAAGGCGACTCCCCAGGGTGAATGCTTGGCATTCGTCCCTATTACCACCAAATGTTCAATTAGATCAGGCTGTATGATAGCCCATTCCAATACTTGTTGCCCTCCCATCGAACCACCAGTGGCCAGAAAAATCTTCTCAATACCCAAATAATCCCTCAGGAGATTCATGGATTTTACCATATCCCTGATCGTGATCAAGGGAAAATCAACGCCATACCGCTCGCCTGTCTTTGGATTTATTCGATCCGGACAAGTACTGCCATAGCATGATCCAAGCATATTTGCACACACGATAAAATGATGCCGGGGGTCAAACAGCTTTCCCTCGCCCACGAGACCAGGCCACCACTCCCTGGGGTCTGAATTTGCTGTAAGTGCATGGCAAATCCATACCACATTAGATTTTGAGTCATTCAGACTACCGTAAGTAGTATAGCCCAGTGAGATCCTGGGCAGTGATTCTCCACTTTCCAGCTCAAACTTCTGATCATAATCGAAAACCTGCAAATTCTCCGTTAATCTAAAAAGCATCTAAATATAGTAAGGCAATATTAAGATTGATCAATCAGAATAAAAGTATACCTGCAAATATTTTACACTTTTGCACTTGTATTTATGAAATTGGGAATCAAATGGATCAGGTAAAGTTGTCTATCAAAAGGGAATCCGGAGTATTTCATCTCAAGAGTTCAAACACAAGCAGCCATTTTGTGGAAACAGATGGATCGCCAGACATTGGGGGAACTGATAAGGGTATGCGTCCCATGGAATTGCTATTGGCCAGCCTGGGTAGTTGCAGTGCAATAGATGTGATTCTCATCCTGAAAAAACAACGCCAACAGCTGGATGACATCAAAATTGACATCACTGCTGAGCGTGTTAAGATTGACCAACACTCCGAATTCAGCAAGATTCACCTCTTTTTTCACTTATTTGGAGATGTGAAGGACTCAAAGGCCAGACACGCCATCCAGTTGAGCATGGATCAGTACTGTTCTGTTGCCCATATATTGAAGAAAACTGCCGAAATAACCTATGATTTTGATGTGAATCGAACCACCTATGAGTACGAAGAAACCGGAAACGACCAGCATTAGGAAGCAACTCGATCGCACAACTTACTGCGAACACAGTGCCCCTGTGTTCCTGACCTCCAGTTTTACCTTTGACACCGCAGAAGAAATGGCAGCGACTTTTGCTGGTGATATGGATGGTGATGTATACTCGAGGTACGCAAATCCCAATACCCGTGAGCTAATCGAAAAGATGTGCCTACTGGAGGGTGGCGAAGCTGGTTTTGCCACCGCATCCGGAATGGCGGCCATCTGGTCTACCCTGGGCGCTTTATTAAATCATGGAGATCACCTGATAGCCAGCCGGGCATTATTTGGATCCACACATCAGATATTAGGGCAAGTTCTCCCCCGGTTTGGAATCACACACACCTACGTAGATGGTAAAAAACCCGAGGACTGGAGTCAATCCATCCAGTCAAATACCAAGCTGATGCTTATTGAAACTCCATCTAATCCCGCCCTGGAGATCATCGATCTCAAGACTGCCGCTGATTTTAGCCAAGAACACAAAATCATTTTAGTGGTTGACAATTGCTTTGCGACCCCAGTGATCCAACAGCCACTGAGTTTGGGAACAGACATCGTCATCCACAGTGCTACAAAATATATCGATGGTCAGGGGAGGGTCCTGGGAGGTATAATCGTGGGAAGCGAGTCTCTGCTAGAACAGATCACTTTTTTCTGTAGGCACACGGGGCCTGCACTTTCTCCATTCAATGCCTGGCTTTTATCCAAGAGCCTGGAAACCTTATCGGTAAGAATGGAGAAACATTGCCAAAATGCACTGATGCTTGCCAAACTCCTGGAAGGTTACTCCGATATCGAACAAGTCTTCTACCCTCATCTCGACAGCCATCCCCAGTATCAGTTGGCCAAATCACAGATGCGGCTTGGTGGTGGAATTGTGAGTTTCAGAGTGAGAGGGGGTATTGCACAGGGTAGACGGTTTCTCAATCAGCTTAAAATGTGCTCATTATCAGCCAACCTTGGTGACTCACGGACAATCGTCACTCATCCTGCCTCAACTACCCATTCTAAGCTCACTCAAGATGAACGCCTGGCAGTGGGAATCACCGATGGGCTCATCAGGATTTCGGTCGGTCTCGAACATATCGAGGATATTGTCGAGGATATCACGCAGGCATTGAAATAGATGCAGAGGAGTTGACAGAATCTACTCCTTCTGTGGGGAAAGTATGTGCAGCTCCCCCTGCTGATCAATGCTAAAGCGATAAGATCCCGGAGCTAAACGGTTTAGTGAATGCTGCGACCGTTGATGGCCATCAGCATCTTGGGGAACTTCAACCACATTAGAAATAAGTTGTGTTTTGGGCTGCGGTTTTTCAGCATGAGGTAATTCCGTGATCGTGACATAAACTTTGGCAACATCGCACAGAGGTAGGTCCGGTCCCCGGTCGCAAATTCTGTATTCAAAGGAATCTGTGCCAGTAAAATACGGATCGGTGGGCACATAGATCAAGAAGCCAATCTGGGGATCCACGAAGACCTCTGCATGGCTGGCCTTCTGCAGACCATCGAGTGTGATGGTAGTGGGATCTAATGTCATTCGGTCTAGGGTATCCAGGTCATTCAGAGCTACATCTATAACACTGAGTAATCCCTTGTAAGTAAGTGAAGTGTCATTCACGGCAACTGGTGCGTCATTAATAGGGTGAATAAAAAAACGAGCCATGGCTGTATCACAAAGAGATTCGTCACAAATGGCATAGAGTAAATAGTCATGTCCGAAATAATCAGAGTCGGGTTCATACATGATATCGTGGTCCACGACATCAGCCTTACCGTGCTTTGGACCCTGAATTATCGTGAGGCTATGGTCTTTCATCTGTGTGTTATCTGCCACATCGAAATCATTACCCATCACATTGATCATTGTGCGGTCATCCTCCATCAATGTATCAAAATCATTGACTGCCACTGGCGCATCATTGACCGGATGAACCACAACATGAACTATTGCGCGCTCGCAGTGGCCCACCTGAGTGCAGATGTTATACTCGAAAGAATCGAGTCCGTGATAGTCTTTGGCCGGAGTATATACTATGGTGCCGGTATGATGATCGACCAGCGTTGTGCCATGCGAGGGGATCCGCTGTATTACCAGCGAACTGGTATCAAAGGATTCAGCCGTGTAGCGATCATTTCGAAGTACAGGGATCCGCACTCTTATGTCTTCCAGAACTTCTGAAAAGTCACTCCGTAAAACAAGCTGTGACTGTGCTTTTGCCTGGAAATGCATACCGGATAGAACGAGGAAAGAGAATCCCACAAAAAAAAGATGAGCTGCGTTCTGTGTACACCTAATGTCCACAACAATAGTTTTCTTACGGCTCCCAAGATACAAATTAAATTATAAGCATATATATAATATGCTGTTTTTTAACAATCTAAAAATGCTGATATTTTTTAATATGATTTGTGCCCATATTGATGTTGCAGGGAAGAGTGGGAACTAACGCGGAACATAGAAGGGAAAAAGTGATCGAGCTGGGGTTCGAACCCAGGACCCACGGCTTAAAAGGCCGTTGCTCTACCAGCTGAGCTACTCGATCTGGCGGAGGATTTTTGCAGCCGCAAAGATACAATCTCCTTTGTTTTAAGCAACATTCTCTAAATATGAATACACGACGTTTTGGGTAATGTCTTTTTCGTATGAGAACGAGATTTTTATGCAGTCTTCAATAAATGGAAATACAAATCCGGATCATGTCACTTCGGAGTTTGATGACAAAGGTAGAATGTAATTAAAACTAAAGTCTTCGTACTTTGATGGTTGAGACTCCCTGTTCTCCAGTAATCCTAAGGATATACAAACCTTCCTCAACATCTGAAAACGAAAGATCAGTCTGATCCTTTACCGTCAGCTCTGATCCAAATGTCCTGATGAGTCTGCCACTCAAATCAAATAGCTCGATCCTTGAAATCCTTGTCGGAACACTCGAAGCAATATGACCATGGGTACCGGATACCGGATTTGGATAGAAATGAAAGCCGGTTGCTTCCGGAACTTCAAATTGACCCGGGGATCCCTCAGCAATACCATCAATCACCGGATCACTTTCGGCATCGTGAACCATCATGGAGAAATCTTCTACCTGACCAAAATAGGGTCGGAAACAGGGTCCTGAAATCGTGAATCCTGAATACGATGTGATCACCCGGATTCTAATAGACTTTCCCATATAGGCAGTCAAGGGTATCGTTACTGTTCCGAGATGCATTTTCTCCTTCTCGGAAGCAAAGATAGCTTCGCCGCTATCGGTAAAATCGCCATCGCGATTGTAATCTGCAAACACCCTCAAATTTTGCAAATTTTGTTCTCCTGTATTGATTTGCAACGGATAGGTATTCCCTGCTTTTACAGGAATTACTGCACAATGGTGATCCAAGTAGCCTCCATCTTCCACAGTACTGCCTGTATAAATGCTGTATTCACCCAGTTTAAATATCCGTGTACCAAGCCCATAGGTATTAGACAAATATCGGGTCTGTGGGCTGCAACTTGCGGCCGGTGGAAAATATCCAGAGATCGGCTTGTCTCCCTGTGAGAAAACCCAGCCTAGTCGCTGTCCTTGCAGGACTGCATGCATTCTTTCTACTTGTCCTTCCGTAAACTCATTTTGACAGGATTGGCCAGAATAGTTCATAAAATTATGGACGAATAACTCGCTCAGGCCACCTCCATCACAGACGTTGATTTCAGTTGTGTTACAATCTCCTGAAGAGCGACGGTGAGGCGGTGTATCGTCTAGACAGTCCCCGTTGAACGGTCCGCAGCCAGTAAATGACGGACATCGGTCTCCCACTCCATCTCTATTATAATCATCACCCTCGAACGTATGATATAAGCCCAGTGAATGGCCCACCTCATGCACAAAAATCGTCCCCAGATTGGCATACGATTTCAAATTGAATACCTCCTTATCATAGCTTTGATAGCCAAATGCATTGAACAACATCACTACACCGTCGTTCAGAGGATCCCCACCCGGAAATTGTGCATAGCCTTGTATTCCACCTTGGCCATTGTTGTCATTTATCTCAGACACAATCCAGATATTTAGATAGTCCCGACTGGGCCATCTACTCAGAGACTTGATCTTAGACTCATTGGTGGTTGTAATACCTTTTTCGTTATAACAATCATCTCCCAGACATGCTGAATACGCATTGACCCGCAGTATCCCATCAGTCGCATTGCAATCCGGTGATCGCGAGGCCAGGGCAAACCGGATTCTGCATCCCGGTGCCTTGAAGCCATCTTCCCCAAGGAATGCTCTGTTGAGCTGATCGATAGCGCTGATCACCTGAGACTTGCTGATGTTTGGACCAATACCTACTTCCTCACCATTGTGAAGGATATGCACTATAACCGGGATAGTAACTGTATCAGTCTTCATACTTCGGGCATTGCTCCTGACCTGAGCATTGATCTGGAGTTCCTGATTGAGAATTCGTGAAAGAAGATCGGAATCTCTGGCGAGTTGGACGTCGATATGATGATCAAAACCACAGGTGTGGTCTTGAGCTGATAAGGTACCTGACATCAATAGCCAAATACATAGAACAATTATCCTGTTCATGGTCTGTCATTTGCTGGTTATCAATTAATCTCAGCAAGCTTAGACCCAAAGACCAAGCCATTCTATGCTTAGAATCGAATATGTAAAAACTAGGTTATGTGTAAGAATTTGGACCAGAAGAAAATCGGAGAAGACTGCCTTGACACATTTATTTTTTCCAATATGAGCTTCCGATTTTAGAAGGTGATGACATTCCCCTCTTTTGAAACCACAGTGTTAGGAAATATACTCCTTGCCTCCACTCCAAGCAGGTCCGGATCCTTGTACCTGCCGCTGAAATGCCCGATCACCAATTTATGTGCTTTTGCCCCGGCAGCGATCAGGGCTGCCTGATGCGAGGTGCAGTGACCGCGCAAGGCGGCTTGAGCCGTAAGTCCTGCATCAAAAGTTGCTTCGTGATACAAAACGTCGACTCCCTTTATCCAGTCCATTATCTCTGGGCTGTACAAAGTATCCGAACAATATGCAAATCGACGACCCTCCCTGTTTTCGATGGTCAGGGTGCTGTTGGGGATCACGGTACCGTCTGGTCTTATCCAATCCTGCCCCATTTGTAAGGCATCCATAACTGAATATGGCACTTCGTATTGGCCAACCTTAGCGGCATCTATTTTCCTGGGTTTGACCTTTTCTTCGATCATATATCCTGTACAGGGAATGCGATGACGCAGAGGGATCGTGGAAATCTTAAATGTCAGGCCATCAAAAATCACCCGGTTTTCAGTAGAAGGGTGTTCATGGATACGGAGTAGATATTGCAGCTTAATATTGGTGACATCAAGAATGGTTTTGACAAACTTATCAAGGCCGGCAGGACCGTAGAGATCTAGAGTATCCTTTCGATCAAATAAATTGTAGGAAGTGATAAGGCCGGGTAAGCCAAATACATGATCCCCGTGCAAATGGCTGATCAGAATCTTTCGTATTCGGGATTTCTTGAGGTTCAGATCTGAGATTCGTACTTGAGTGTTTTCTCCACAATCGATCAGGATTAATTCACCACCCACATCAAGTGCCAGGGAGGAAGGGTGACGATCACCAGAGGGGACAGCTGCATTGGTGCCCAAAATATGGAGGCTCCATGCCATTGACTTGTGGTCTTTACTCTTCCTCGAGTTGCTTCTCCAGCTGTTCCATATACAAGTAGTCGACTGATTCACTTATCGTCGGAATCACCTGCAAGATTGATCCAAGCCTGGATATTTCGATGAGTTTTTTCACAGCAGCGTGCCTGACACCAGTGACAATAAAGGTGCCGGTCCCTTTCCATAAACGGTTTCCGGTAAGTATTGCGCTCAATCCGGACGAATCCACGTACTTAACATTCTCCAGATTCAAGATAAAATTGGGTATTCCTTCATTCCTAAAGATCACAAATTCCGATTTGAGATCAGGAGCCACCATCGAGTTGAGATTATCTACATCCAAGGTCATGACGGCATACCTATCCTGCTTATCTATCGAATACTTCATTTTTGTACGATGCTCTGTTTTAGCGTTCGCGAAGGTACGAAGAATAGGAATATTAATCCTCAGGGTGTATGTGTGCAGAGGATCGCCTTTCATTAAGACATTTTTATCATTTCAGGAAAGTTCTTGATAAAGTTGACAACCTCGTGAAGTCTAATGCGTTATGATAAGACAATGGATTTAGATCGAAGGCACACTCAGATTTTGTCTTGTTTGACAACAAATCTTTCGTCCAGAGGGATCGATAATTTTCAGTATTTATCTGCATTTTCACTTGATCGGAATCAAATCCATTCTCAACGGGGTGACAGAATTTCCGATCTACCTAAGATGGCACGGTTTTCCGTCCAATCTATTATAGGGGCTGACATATTGTTACTTCGTGTAATTAATAGTAATATTGTTTGACAAAGAACGAGCTTAAATGAAGAAGTTCTCACAGGAAATAAAAGACATCATTAAGGCAAGCCGCAATGAGGCATTGAGGCTGGGAAATGACTTTGTAGGCACTGAGCATCTGCTTTTAGGTATACTTATGGGAAGAGAGTATCTGGCAAATAAAGTGTTGGAATCTCTCGAAGTCGACTTAGAAGAAATCCGAGAGTACACGGAGCGCACAGTGGATAATAAGAGGGGAAAGAGAGAAGATTTTGCTCCGGATCAGGAAGCAGACAGAAAAATGATTGAAGAGCGGCTCGACAAACATGCTGCTAAGGTTTTGAAAGTCTCTCTCCTTGAAGCCAAAGTGCTCAAGAATGATGAGGTTGCTCCTGAGCACCTGATGCTCTCAATTCTCAAACACAAGGACAATAAGGCCTCGAAAATATTAGGACAATTTGACATAGATTACGATACCTACAAGAACGAGTTGTACTACCTCACTGAAGAAAGTGATTTTGATGAAGAAATCTACTCACAATCTACTTCAGATCCCGATATGCCGCTGGAAGACGAGCCCGGTGCTAGTCGATATCAGAGGAAAAGCAGTTCCAAATCGCGGACTCCTGTTCTGGACAACTTTGGACGAGATATAACCAGACTTGCAGAAGAGGACAAGCTCGATCCGATCATTGGACGCGAAAACGAGATAGAACGGGTATCCCAAATCTTAAGTAGAAGAAAGAAGAACAATCCCATCCTTATCGGTGAGCCAGGTGTGGGAAAAACGGCAATAGTGGAGGGCCTTGCCATCAGAATCAATCAGCGAAAGGTGTCCCGCACCCTATTCGGAAAGCGTATTGTCATGCTCGATCTGGCTGCTTTGGTGGCAGGAACCAAATATCGGGGACAGTTTGAAGAGCGAATGAAAGCCATCATGAATGAGCTGGAAAAATCACGTGACGTAATTCTTTTCATAGACGAGATTCACACTATAGTGGGTGCCGGTGGTGCAACGGGTTCTCTAGATGCATCCAATATTTTCAAGCCAGCTCTGGCAAGGGGAGAATTACAGTGTATCGGAGCATCTACATTGGATGAATATCGACAATACATAGAAAAGGATGGCGCTCTTGACCGGAGATTTCAAAAGGTAATGGTAGATCCACCATCTGCTGAGGAAGCCATCAATATATTGCATAACATCGCTCCAAAGTACGAGGAATTTCACAATGTCGATTACAGTGAGGAGGCCATAAAAGCCTGTGTCAAACTGAGCGACCGGTATGTTACTGATCGATTTTTGCCTGATAAAGCCATCGACGTTCTTGACGAGGTGGGTGCAAGGGTTCATCTTAAGAACATCCATGTACCGAAGCATATTGAAGAACTGGAAAAAAAGATCGAAGTACTAAAAGAAAGTAAAAATCAAGCCGTTAAGAATCAGCAATATGAAAAGGCTGCTGATCTAAGAGATCAGGAATCACGGCTGGTGAGGCAGCTCGAGGAATCAAAAGTAAACTGGGAGGAGGACTCCAAGACAAAAAGATTTCCTGTAAGTGAGGAGGATATTGCAGAGGTTGTGGCCATGATGACCGGAATCCCTGTACAGCGGGTGGCTCAGAGCGAGACTCGTAAACTAGTGCACATGACCGATGACCTCAAAGAGGCCATCATCGGGCAGAACGAGGCAATTGAAAAAGTAACCAAAGCAATTCAGCGGAATCGCGTGGGACTGAAGGATCCCAGCAGGCCGATAGGTTCTTTTATTTTTCTGGGACCTACTGGAGTCGGGAAGACTGAATTGGCCAAAGCTCTTGCACGCTATATGTTTGATTCAGAAGATGCACTGGTGCGTCTGGATATGAGTGAGTATATGGAAAAATTCAGTGTGAGTCGGCTTATAGGAGCACCTCCCGGTTATGTGGGGTACGAGGAAGGTGGACAACTCACAGAAAAAGTACGTAGAAAGCCCTACTCCGTAATTCTTCTCGATGAGATTGAGAAGGCACATCCCGATGTGTACAACATTCTTCTACAGGTACTGGATGATGGCCAACTTACCGATGGGTTAGGAAGGAAGGTCGACTTTAAGAATTCGTTGATTATCATGACTTCGAATATTGGAGTGCGACAACTGAAAGATTTTGGTCAGGGGGTGGGTTTTGCCACAAAGTCGCGAAAGGAAAGTGCAGAACAGCATTCCAAGAGTGTAATTCAAAATGCTTTGAAGAGAACCTTCTCTCCAGAGTTTCTCAATCGGATAGACGATGTAGTGATCTTCAACAGTCTAGACCAGGATCACATTTTACAGATCATAGAGATCTCGCTTAAGGAATTGTATGGGCGAATGGAAGGAATGGGCTACCAGCTTGACCTTTCAGCTGAAGCCAAAGACTTCGTGGCAGAAAAGGGATTTGATCCCCAATTTGGTGCCAGACCTTTGCATCGCGCCATCCAGAAGTATATCGAAGATCCACTGGCCGAGTTCATTTTGCAGGAGAATCCAGCTGAGGGTACCGTCCTGGAGGCAGTGCTCAATGAGGAAAAGGAGGGTTTGGATATTGTCGCCAAGAGTATGCAGTCAGACATAAAGGAGTGACAACTGGGAACAATTCTTGGGGTCAATGCTATTATTATTATAGTACACAGTGTCCTGAGTAACAATGATTAGGGCAGGATGCTAGGTCAGAAATAAGATTTTTTCATCAAATAAAACAACATTTGGCAAGAAGACACAGATCAAATTACAAAACAAACACCGATACGTTTTCGTATCGAACCAACGAAAATATTTATGTTCCTGAAGTCCGGCTGGTCGGAGATAATCTGGACCAACTCGGAGAGACCCTGGGCCAAAAAGTAGAACAAGGTATTTACAAGACTAAAATAGCTTTGGAATGGGCTGAAGAAATGGGTCTCGACCTGGTTGAGATTTCACCCAAGGCAAATCCCCCTGTCTGCAAAATCATCGACTACCGGAAGTTTATTTACGATAAGAAAAAAAGGGATAAGGAAATAAAGGCCAAGACCGTAAAAACCGTAATCAAGGAAATCCGGTTTGGTCCTAACACCGATGACCACGACTTTGATTTTAAATTGAAGCATGCCAAGAAATTCCTGGAAGATGGTGCAAAAGTGAGGGCTTACGTCCAGTTTAGGGGGCGCACAATCGTTTTTAAGGACCGGGGCGAATTACTGCTCCTGCGATTTCTCAAAGAGCTCGAAGACTATGGAGGAGCTGAGGAACTGCCCCGGCTGGAAGGTCGCCGAATGTCGGTCATCGTATCTCCCCGAAAGAAAAAATAAAATCAGCTTTCTCAGGCTCTGACAAAAGGAAACGGTAAAGGACTTAGATCAAAAGTCTCGACAGATAAAAATATTCAGTAAGGCAATGGCTGGACCGCAGGTAGTGACCTACTTCACATGGTCTACCACTGCAGAAAAAGTATCGGGATGATGCATGGCCAGATCGGCCAAAACTTTGCGATTCAGCTCGACTTCCTTCGCAGCCAGGAGATGTATAAAGTGCGAATAGCTCAATCCGTGCTCACGCGCAGCAGCATTGATTCTTGCGATCCACAGACGGCGAAAATTTCGCTTCTTGTTGCGTCGATCCCTGTAAGCATACGTCCACCCTTTCTCTACCGCATTTTTTGCAACTGTGTACACTTTTGACCGCGCTCCATAGTACCCTTTTGCTTCCTTGAGGATCTTTTTCCTCCTTCTTCTGGAGGCAACCGCATTTACTGATCTAGGCATGAGTTTTCAAATTTTTAAACTTGACTAATGTTTATTGGCAAAGCAATCGTTTTACCCTTGCCTTATCTGCCGGACTAACCAAAGCAGAGCCTTCCAGACGTTTTTTTGCTTTCTTACTCTTGTTTCGCATCATGTGCGATGTATAAGCCTGAAACCTCTTTATCTTGCCTGAGCCAGTGCGTTTAAACCTTTTCTTGGCACTGGAATGCGTCTTCATTTTAGGCATAATCTAATTTTATTTTACGTGACCTCTTTGCAAAGGTGCACAAAGGTAATGAAAGAAAAAGATAAATGCCAAATGCTGGAAATTCGAGATTCAGAACTGATACATCACTCCCGGTCTAGTGTCGCATTGCCTCCACAGGATCCATCTTGGAGGCTTGATTGGCTGGAATAAATCCCGAGATCAATCCAATTGCAATACTGAGAATCATTCCCACAAGTATATTTCTCACCGACAGAAACATCTCAAAATCAATAACGCTTCCGATTATCTTCATGGTTGCAAATACGAGGACTAAGCCCACGAGCCCACCGAGAATGCACAATACGATGGCCTCGATCAAAAACTCCAAAAGGATGAACGACCGCTTTGCTCCCAGTGCTTTTTTAATGCCAATAATGTTGGTGCGTTCCTTTACTGATACAAACATGATATTGGCTACACTAAACATCCCCACGAGGATGGCAAATATTCCGATCAGGATACCAGCCAGATTGAGCACACTAAAAATAGAATCCAGGAATTGTGTAATAATAGAGATTTCATTTATCGAAAAATCGTCTTTCTCCCGGGGTTGCAGTCTATGGTGAGCACGCAAGACACCTGTTACCTCATCCTTAAGCTCCTCGACAGAAGCTGTGGCTTTGGCTTTTATATTGAGCTGAGTACCCCATGGATTATTTCTCAACCGCACATCTGTCATACTCTTTGCCAAAGGATAAGAAATCAGAATGGCCTCATCGTAGTCAGCTGGATTAATCAGAGCATCACCGGTCTTTTCGATCACTCCAATCACTTGAAGCGTGCGACCCATCAGCTTTACATACTTCCCAATCGGATCAATTCCTCCGAACAATTCTTCGGCAATAACCGCTCCCAGGATGATCTTGTTGCTGCCGCTCTCATACTCATGCAGCGTGTAGTATCTACCCTGATCAATGGGAAGGCCGTAGATATCGGCGTATTCGTAGGTGCAAGCCAGTACAAAGGCACCCTCCACATTGCTGGACCGGTACTTGATTGTACGCACACCTATCCTCACCATCAGGGCGACGTCTTGAGCGGTCTTTACTCGAGTCTTCAGCACTTTGTAATCTTCGTAATCGGGTACAGGTCTTTGAAAATACTTCCAATAGGTCTCCCTGGGATTCTCTGCCCATGGGAGCTTGCTGATATAAATCACATCATTTCCCAACTGCTCGAAGCTCCCCTTTATATTGTCTTCCAGTGAATCTACTGCAGACATAACAGCGATAATGCAGAAAATCCCAATCGTAATGCCCAATAGCGACAGAAAGCTCCTCAACTTATTTGCTCGTAGTTGATGAAAAGCCTGATCAAAGCTCTCGTAAAGGATCTTCAATATTACCCGCATAGGACGTATCTATTACCTCAGAAAAGTAGGTCGAAAATTAGGTTTGTTTAAACAAATTCGATAAAATAACCGTTTAACTCTGCCAGCACAACGTATTAGATAACCTCGTCTTAATGCCATCGGTCCAACAGCTAAGTTTTTCTATTTTTGTGCATTCTTTTCTAACAGGTATCTGAATGAAGTCAAAGTTATCGCAATTTAGTTTTAATCTTCCCAAAAATTTAGTGGCAAGTTACCCTGCAAAGAATCGAGATGAGTCTCGCCTTATGGTCATACATAAGGAAACCGGAAAGATAGAACACAAGATATTTAAAGATATTCTGGACTATTTTGAAGACGGTGATGCGATCATCTATAATAACACTAAAGTATTTCCCGCCCGGCTTTTTGGTCGCAAAGAAAAGACAGGCGCAAAAATCGAAGTCTTCTTATTGCGTGAGCTCAATCGCGACGCCCGGTTATGGGATGTACTTGTAGATCCTGCCAGAAAAATCAGGGTGGGAAATAAGCTTTACTTCAAAAATGATGACGACCAGGATATGCTTGTGGCCGAAGTGGTCGATAACACCACCTCGAGGGGACGCACGATTCGATTTTTCTATGATGGTCCTGACGAGGAGTTTACAAGACTTCTGAACGAATTGGGAAATACTCCTCTTCCCAAATACATCGAACGTGATATCGAGCCCATCGATCGCGAAAGATATCAGACCGTTTATGCAAGTCAGGTAGGAGCCGTCGCAGCACCGACAGCAGGATTGCATTTCAGCCGCGAATTGCTCAAAAGATTAGAAATCAAAGGCACTAATTTTGCCGAAGTGACGCTGCATGTAGGTCTGGGGACATTCCGAAACATCGAGGTCGAAGATCTTTCCAAACACAAAATGGATGCCGAGTACTTCCGTATCACAAATGATGCCGCTGAAACAGTAAATGCCGTAAAAAGAAAGAACAGAAAAGTGTGTGCCGTGGGAACCACAACGATGCGTACAATCGAATCCGGTGTCTCGGCAGAATCTTATCTCAAGGAGGCTGAAGGATGGACTAACTTGTTCATCTATCCACCATTTGATTTTCACATTGCCAATTCCATGATCACTAATTTTCATCTCCCAAAGTCCAGTCTGTTGATCATGGTCTGTGCATTTGGAGGTTACGAAATGATTATGGAAGCTTACCAGGTTGCCGTAAAGGAAAAGTATCGTTTCTTTAGTTATGGCGATGCAATGATGATCATTTGACAATCATCTATTGCTATTGCTAGCTATACGTATAGTGCTCACTATCAACAATTAATATCCACATTTTTAAAAAATAGAAAATCAGGAACTTTTAACCTGTAACAATCGTAAACCACATAGTAAAAAGTAATTTGTCCAAAAGAATCTATTAATTACTTTTGCCCACAAATTACGGATTTACTGATACGATTTTTTTTCATTAAATACGTTTATTCAGACGATGTATTGGACACTTGAATTGGCCCACAATTTGGAAGATGCACCTTGGCCAGCCACCCGTGACGAACTGATCGATTACGCTATCAGATCGGGCGCACCCCTGGAAGTCATCGAAAATCTTCAAGAAATGGAGGATGAGGAAGAAATCTACGAGAGCATCGAAGATATCTGGCCTGATTATCCAAGGAAAGATGATTTCTTATTTAATGAAGATGAATACTAGTAGACGAACCCACTAAATCTTATGACAAATTTTCAATTATTTTTGCACCTCCCGAAAGCTTTCGGGATCGTTGCAAAGCCTCGCCAGAGCTCCTGCTCTGTCTACGTTCTGCGTCTCATCTGGCAACAAAAATACACTTGAAACTTTGTGACAACATTAAATGGGTTCATCTACTAGTCTACTGCATCATGTGTAAAATATCTAATACTATTGACAGTTTCTCTTCTGGTAGCTCATCAGTCTCTTCGCCATCCGGCTTCGGCCAGCAAAGCATCATCGCAAGCCCTGCCTGCGATACCGCAGGTAGGCAGGCACACATAGCTTTGGCTATATGCGGTTTCGCTTCTTTCGACCTACCAAAAAATAACCTCGTCACTAATATCAGATGCTTCATAAATCGTGCACAAGAGCTCGTATCAATTTCCCAGGTTATTTCATGCTTCCCCTCAATGGATATGACTTAACTTTGTCCACCAAGCTGCCTCGATTTTTGGTGGTAAGCAAAAAATGAGTTCCTCTCAAAAGAAAATAATTATTGCCATTGATGGACCTTCGGCATGCGGCAAGAGCACACTGGCAAATGATCTGGCCAACTCCCTGGCTTACCGGCATCTCGATACGGGGGCAATGTATAGGGCTGTGACCCACTTTTTTCTCACTCACAAGATAGATCTCAAGGATCCTGTCGCTGTGGAGCGTGCAACAGAGCAAATTGATATCCGGATACATATCGGAGATGACAAACAAAGCATCGTTGCCCTGGGAGAAATGGAGCTCAAAGACGAACTGAGATCTCATGAAGTCAATAAAATGGTGAGTACAGTGGCTGCGTTGCCGCGAGTGAGAGAGCGCCTGGTAACTTTACAACGCTCCATCGGAAAAGATGGCGGAATAGTGATGGACGGCAGGGATATCGGTTCTATTGTGTTTCCCGGTGCGGAGCTAAAAATCTTTTTGACTGCCTGCCTGGACAAGAGAGTAGAAAGAAGAACAAGTGAGATCCTCACGAAGGGTCTGAATCCAAACCATTCAGAAATCAGAGCAAACCTTTTGCATCGTGATCACATCGATTCCACACGCAAGCACAGTCCTCTTATCATGACTGACGATGCCGTCGTGATCGACAATACAAACCTCAGCAGGGAAGAACAACTGGCTGTTGTACTGGCATTGGTCAGAATGCGGATTGAGTCGCTATCTGATTAACGTGAGGTCTCCTTCTGCGGATTTAATATTACCTCTCAAATCGATTGCCTTCGCCTGATATACAAAAACATCGGGGTCAAGTGGTGTATTGTTGTAGGTCCCATCCCACCTTCCACCCAGATCTCCCGGACTAAAATCGGAGGCAGTGAATACATTATTACCCCACCTATCGTAAATTTTAAACAGGACAATTCTCTCGATATTTGGTCCGGTAAATATTTCGAAATAATCATTGACACCATCATGGTCTGGTGTAAACGCATTGGGAACGTAAATGCCACCGGGATCCGACACTCTGACAAATACTGTATCACTGATCGTGCACCCCAGAACTGAAGTGACGTTAAACACATATTCCGTATTTAAGACCGGCCTGACTTTTCGCTTCATACAGTGCATGCAGGAGCTCGAATCAGGTGAATTCCATACGAGATCTCCAATTTCATATGAGGGAAGGGAAACACTTGCAGACAAGTCAACGGTATCTCCAAGATTGATGTGAAGGTCACGTTCACCCAGTTCTACTTCAAACCCAGGGACTCTTTGCAGGTCAAAAATAGTATCGTGAATACATCCATTCACG
Source organism: Saprospiraceae bacterium (assembly GCA_965222645.1). GTDB lineage: Bacteria > Bacteroidota > Bacteroidia > Chitinophagales > Saprospiraceae > JABDMH01. The sequence continues at coordinate 2,022,771 of OZ244968.1, forward strand.
TCTTTCACAAAAACCTGATAATCACCTGGTTGCAGATAGAGAAAAGATTCTGTGGATGTGTAATAATCATTGTTAAGAGAGTACTTATAGGGTGCCGTTCCCCCATAAACACTATCGATCACTATTGCACCATTGTCCTCTCCATCACAAGTGGCCGGTAAGGTACGGAGGAATAATCTATCAAGATTGCTGACCTTTTCATCAATTGCGATACTCGCAGTGGCCAGGCACCCATTGGTGACACTCTTTACCGTAAGATGATACATTCCCGGCTCATCCAGTCTAGCTACATCACCTGTAGTAGAACCCACAAGATGACCATCGTCCGTACTCCACTGAAAAGTCACAGTGGTATCTACTGAAGATCCCAACCTTATCTCGCGATGCTCACAAACGATGGAGTCGTTTTCGATAATATCGACTACGGGTTGTATCGTATCCACACTAATCGTTACCGTATCTGCCGTAATACAACTGGAGGCCAGATGTTCGGCACTGACTATAAATGTATTTGGTGCGATCGTCTCAATCTCAGCTGCCTCCGTAATTGCGTTTGTCTGATCAATTATGGCGTAGCTAAACTCCGGTGATACATTGAGAACTCTTACAAAACCAGTGTCATAGGTGCAATTAATGACCTGGGCGTCGAGCTCCAGAGGTGCAAGATCAGGGGATTGGAGAACTTGCAGAGAATCAAAGACCTCGCATCCATTCAGTCCTTTTGATAAGATATAATACCAACCGGCATTTCTTGTCGAGTCAAAAACCGTGTTGCGGTAGTATCCCGCTGGTCCAAACCAATTTGTTTCCCTTAAGGTATCGCTAGTGCTAATGGATAGCAAGGCTGCTTTGCCATTGCATGGGATAAACGTGTGGTGAACATCTATTTGTGGTGGTTCGAATGACGCACTGATGAGACTATTCCGTTGATCCTTACAACCATTTGTGGCGGTGACCTCCACGGTATAGAGACCGGGATCAATGATCAATGGACTTCTGCGATCGGAAGTAAATCCTGCCGGACCGGACCACGCATAGGTCCAGCCACTGAGCACGGGAGTTGGCGAAAGGCTAATCCTCGTGTTTTCGCAATTAAGCGTGTCATCCATCAGGGCAAACACAGGCAGTAAGGTATCTGCCTCAACGATATGAGGAATAAATTTTTGGCATCCATTAGTATTTGTCGTGATCAATGTGTATAGCCCACCTCTTGTCACCGTAGGCTGTGGTTCCGCCGCAACCGGAACGGCAGTAGAATCATAGGTCCAGTCATATCTCAGAAAGGGATAAATAGTGTCCAGCAGCAATTGGGAGGTGGGTATATTACAACTTACAAGGGTCGAGGTAACCTCATGGCCAAATGTGATGGTATCAATCTGAATGAATGTGCTACCGATACCCCTGCAACCATTGATGTCCGTGACCTCCAATTGGTATGGACCTACGAGTGTGGTCTGAATATCCCTGTCCAAATTAATACGGCCGCCGGGATCAAACCATCGGTACGAAAAACCAGGCTGTGCATTGGTCTCAAAACTCAACTGTCCGATTGGATCATGGCATGTGATGGTGTCAGCAATGAGACTGACCGAGGGCAAGGGATCCTTGTAGTATACATTGGCAGTATCGGTTGCCGTACATCCATTTGTACCCTGAAGTAATAGCGTATATACTCCATGGATGGTTGCCAGAGGATTGGGCTCAAAGGACTGAAAACCATTGGGCCCACTCCAAAGCACGGAGAGGAATGGCTCGTCATCTGCAATACTGAGATAGATTCCAGGATCATCACATGCCAACGCTCCACCCAGCGCCTCTACTTCCGGCTCACTGTAATCTGTGGTGATGACGGAGGACGCACTTCCGTTACATCCATTCCTCATCTCCACTTGCAGCGTCACTGCCCCCGGCATGCCAACCCTTGGAGTGACCTTCTGTGAAGTGCCCCCACCTGGTAGTGACCAGCTATAGCTTAGGATATCTCTCACAGGATAATTGCTCACTGAGGCTCCGACACCTACAGTATCATGTGCGCAATCCAGGATACCTGCATCTATACTTAGATCAGGGGCATCATCACGTCTATTCACCCGGTACCCATGGATATCCCCACAACCATTAATGTCAATACTATGCAATGAATAGGTGGTGGGTCGGCTAATGTCAAGTGATGGATCAAAAATGGAATCACCCGTGATACTATCAATCCAAAAGAATTCCCTTAGCAAATGATCATTTTTGAGGACTAGACGCCCTTGCGTTGTACATCCGATGGGGACAATTTCGACATCTTTTGCCACCGGAGCTGTATCGAGATTTACCTGAAAACTGCCCCAACTATAACATCCAGTAATGAGGTCTGTCACTTTAACCTTGTATTGGCCCGACTGATCTATTTCGATACTTTGATCATTGTCTGTTATTCCGTTTGGACCTTCCCACAGGTAGTCGCATCCTCCAGCACAAGTAGCATCTACTAAAAGGGTATCTCTCGGACGGTCGCAATTCAAGCGTGAAGATTCTGTGCGCAACACGGGTTGATCCGGATCTGGTATTACTTGCACTGTCGCACTTACAGCGCATCCATTTACTGGATCTGCAACTCTAAGGGTGTAGCTGCCCGCCTGAGTGCCTTTGGCATCCAGCTGGTTAGAGACGAAGTTATTAGGTCCCGTCCAAGTAAACTTTGCCGGATGCAGACTACTATAAGTTGCACCCAGTGTAAACTCGTTTTGTTGGCAGCCCAGGTGAATGTCTGAAGTGGAGATCGTCGGCATCACCGTATCCAGACTGACGGTGGCAGAAGCCTCATAGTAGCACTGATTGGCATCGTATATCACTACATCATATTTACCAGGCAGCTCAACGAGTGGAGACTTTTCAAACGAAGAAAAATTATTGGGACCCGTCCATTGGTAAGAGGCCTGATTATCATTTAGCGTTGTACTGATTCTTTTTCTCAAAGACCTGCAATCCAGTGTCGTTCCAGTGATCGATATGGAGGGTTCGGCAAATAGGTTGATAACCGATACCTGCAACTCTTCTGTACAACTGCTTCCGGGTATACCGATTCTCACATTGTATAATCCAGGAGTACGCACAACCGGATTTTGCTCACCCGAGGAAAATCCATCAGGGCCTGACCACACGTACTCCACTCCCTCACTGCTGCTGGAAGCGGTAATCTGTACACTGTCGTACGCACACCTCAATGTCCCTCCTGCCACTTCCACATCTTCGGGTCTGGCAAAATCGGCACTCACGACCACCCGTTTTCTCACCGCGCATTGATCGCCAATGGCTGTGATCGTATATTCACCTGGCTCGGTGACATCGATATTGGGAGTCGTGGCTGAGTAACCGAAAGGACCAGTCCAGGTAAAGCCAGTACCATTTGATTCTGGCCGAAGCTCACCTATGGTTGCAGAACAATCCATAACAATATCATGGACCAACAAGGTAGGCAGCGATGCATCAGAAGTCACCTGGGTAGAAAGTGTATCCGCGCATCCGTCTTTAGCAATGATAAGATCATAGCGACCGGGCAGGTCAGCCTGGATTGTTGCTGTCCTTTCACCGCTGAGCACGCTGCCATCATGGGTGGACCATCTATATGATGGGTCATCCTCAAAGAGGTTGTTCTCCCATCGGAGGTAATAGGGCTTATTCGTGCAGGTTATTACACCCTGGGTCACGATCGGAGATTGGATATCAAACGCGGTCACATGCATTTCCACTACACTGTCACAGCCCGATTGGGAGATTAATGTAGCTGTATAAACACCTGGTCTTCGGATGGTATCCTCTCCAAACTTAAAAGGAGCAGCGTCACAAACGAACCGATTTACCACAGTCTTGGGATTGGGATCGGATAGAATGCGATACAATTTGAATCCATTACTGAGAGCAGCACATATGCTCAGCCGACTTACATTTATTGCGTTTGCCAGAGCGGCATAGGATTTACCCTCAAATGCGAGTAACCTGTCGAGATCTTGCTTAGCTACTGAGATTCCATAAATCAAATAGTCTCCTTTTGGAGCAGTTTCCAGATCCGGTCTTTGGCTTATTTGATGGATCGAGCCATTGTTGATCACGATAAACCGGTAGTCATAAAATGCCGGATCAGGCTCTTCGCCCGAATAAGTCGGAAAGATCCTAATATTACCGAGTTTAGGGTCACCGCCACAGACGTAGGTCGTATCCCTAGGCAGGGTACCACCCAATCTCTTACATTCTCCACAGTTGATGCCCGATTGATTGCAGAATTTGATGCCAAATGATTCGATCTCACCTGTCCCCGTGCCTGTATCGTCATTTGCCATGATTGTCCAGATGCCGTTTACAGGACCGTTATTAATTGTTTCGAGGCAGGTCTCTGCATAATATGAACCAACGTAATGCTTATCCTCACCCCAGTCCTGATCACTATCCCAAACTGGTTTAATAAAATTACCCTGATCCGGGTCCGCAGCATCATTGCACCTAACCAGGCTGATATTCCATTGGGTACCCGCTGTCACTCTTGATCCCCCACTTTTTATGAGATGATATCTAGTACCGCTGGGTGCTGTGAGATAGAGATTGACATCTCCGATGGAAGCGTGCTTAAACCTGATATCAATTTGACAGATTCCCTGTCCCGGAGCTGAGAGGTCATTCACCAGGGCATTTTCAATCCATATATGACCAAACTGAGTACTTAGGTCATATATAGGTACAGGAGCGGCAATATCACATTGCGCCTGGGTTTGGGTTGCAAAACCACAAAATATCAAGCAAATGCACACGTATTTTAGGGCTCTCATCTCGCTAAGTTTCTTGTCTGTGCATTCGTTCCACATCCCAAAAGGGGAAATTGCGATCAAATGGCATCTCAAATATAATGATCCTTCTCGAGTAAAATTTGTTGTTAAAGAGAGTTAACCTTGCTCGAAGGGTATGCAATACTACTATCTTTACTAATAATTTAAATAGTGACACATGGCACTCGTGAAGTATTTGTTATTGATTATCAGCATTTTAGCAGGGACAAGTGTGCAAGCGCAACGCGACTCCCGCTCGTCGCAATCACCACTAGCGCAAAAACTTTGGTACGGAGGTAGTATCGGTCTCGGTTTTCAATCCTTTAATCAGCAAAGCACTTTCCTTTTCGCGCTTTTTCCCATGATGGGCTATAAGATTACCGAAGAGATTTCTGTAGGGCCCCGCATTGGCCTTGCTTATCAACACATCAAGAACAGGGGAGCAGATGGAAGAATATATGCTTTCAATCCCATTGAGGTATCAGGTGCGCTATTCACCAGAGCAAAATTGTTCAGGCCCATTTTTGCCCATGTGGAGTTTGAACTTGCAAATGAAAAAAGAACTGCGTATAACGGCGCGGGAATTCCTAGGATTTCAAGCAGCCTCGAAAACAACTTTTACCTGGGAGCCGGATATAATTCGGGTAGCAAATTTGCATCGGAGATATACATTCTCTACAACGTACTGCAGGAAGAAAACACACTTGACCTGCCTTTTGTAATCCGCGGTGGTCTAACCTACAATTTTTAAAAATCAAGACTTAACCCAACATACCATTGCCTGCCCGCCTGTGGATAATATCCGGTGAGATTGTAAACCCTTCCGGCTTCTTTCCGTGCATGAGGATCATCCGCCCGTGCATCGTAGCCAGCTGATCTATACCGGTATATCCACCCATTCGTAATATAAGCCTGGTCGAAAAGGTTGTTCACTTCCACCTTAAGCTTGACCCCTCTTAACCCCTTAATCGGTGGATGGTACACTACTCGAAAATCGGTGTTTGAATAGGAGGGCAAAGCTGCAAAAGCGTTTCCGGTGTTATCGAGATACTGTCTGCCCACATACTTTTGAGAGATTTGAACCTTCAAGCCAGACTTCGGCCACAAATCCTTGCTCACTTGGAAATGCGCCACCCATTCCGGTGAGAATGCAATCGGCACGTTTTTGTGTTGTTGCTCGATTTGCAATCCTGTGTCCCAATCATCAATAGATTCTACCAAAGATATAATCCGGTTCCTACTCCATGTTGCATTCCCTTCAATTCTAAATCCCTTACTGAATTGAGCAGAACCAACAAACTCAAGACCCGTTCTGTAACTCTTTGGCACATTTGTTCGCGTGTATTCTCCCACGTCATTAATAGCTCCAGTAAGTACTAACTGGTCCTTATACCTCATGTAAAAACCATTGAGTCCAATATTCCAGTTTTCTTCGTTGTACCGGATCCCAAGCTCATGATCCACCAGCCGCTCGGATCTCGGTCTACTCTGTGTCGTGGACTCTACGTAATCATTTCGGTTTGGCTCTCGATGAGCCACCCCTATTGAGTAGTAAAATCGCATTTTACTCAATGAATAATTCAGGCCCAATTTTGGATTAAAAAAGGTGTGATTCACACTTTGGTCTACAGTGGAAAAATCTGTGTTTAACCCTTCGAAATCATAGTTGACATGTCGTAACTGCAGATCGGTGAGCAAAGTAACAGGAGTATGGGGAAGAAATTCAGATTGCAGATACAGGTTATAATCCATCTTCGCCGCATCATTTCGATAATATTCTGATGGCAACGAAAGCAACTGCGTATTCCTCGTCCACACGATGTTTCCAAAATGATTGCCGATATATTTATTTGCCCCCCCACCCACAGTTGTAGTAGAATTGCCAGATCGCGTTCGCATTTTCAAATTGAAAACAGCCCCAAAGAAATCGTTGTCGAGCCATCGCCGTCTAATCAAATCTACCTGCTCTCCGGATAATCCATAGTCTACCAGGGACTCGTTAGGACGGTACTGCTCAAAATACCCAAGACCCCTGGTATAGTGTAAAGCACCGTGAAAATCTGATCGGGGACTTAGCTTCCGTTGGTAGATAAGATGCAGATGCGACTGTCCGTAGTTGTCAACCTCATCATCGTGGAAAGTGCCATCACCCCTGGCTCCGGCAGTGTTGAAAGTACGGAGGACAGGATCGTCGATATACTGTGCGGGCACCCCATTCCAAGCCTGGTAGGTGGTCTCCTTACCCCTCAGAAAATTGATTCTTACAGACTGCCTATTGTCAAAATAGACTGCAGACATGTAAGCCGAGTAAAGATCTGAAGTGGCACGATCGATATATCCATCAGAATTAATGAGGGATGCACTGGCCTGGACAACAAAATGATTTTTCATTAAACCACTGCCAAGCCTCAGATTTGCCCTTTTCGTATTAAAAGACCCTGCCGTCAGATCTAGTTGTGCATATGCCCTCTTTTTTGGAGTATTTGTTTTTACATTGATGGTACCACCAAAGGCTCCGGCACCATGGGTAGAGGTGCCCACACCGCGCTGCACCTGGATTGCACTTGCATTACCGGCCAAATCCGGAAGGTCCACCCAGTAAACACCCTGAGACTCTGCATCGTTTAAAGGTATTCCGTCTATAGTGACATTAATCCGGGTCGGATCGCTGCCCCTTATGCGTATTCCCGTGTATCCAATCCCTGTACCAGCGTCTGACGTAACTACAGCTGAAGGTAATGACTGCAAGGTGTATGGCACATCTTTGCCAAAGTGACTTTCCGAAATCACACTGGCGTCTAGCTCAGCGTAGGTAAATGGCTGGTTGGGTTTTATCCAGGAAGAAGTAAGCTTCACCACGTCCAGTTGAAATGTCATAGGAACTAGCAATATGTGCAATGGCATTTGTGTATCCGGTGTCAGGGAAGAATCCATGTACTCCTCATAACCCAGTGCAGATACGTGGATAATCCAGTTCTTAGCCAAATCACTTTTAAGTGTAAAGTCACCGGAAAGTCCCGAGACTGCATGACTATCACCGACAGTAATCACCGCTCCGATGACCGGATCCCCGGACTCATCTATCAGCCGGCCACTGACATCGTGTTGAGCCAACAGGTAAACTGGCAACAACAAAATCACACAACACCAATAACGAATCATTTATTCAACATTTGACCATAGACCTTAGGCATGATCTATTGATGTAAAACAATGACTCAAAATGGGATTCATCCGTCCCTTTCCAGCATTACCTGGACAGGTTCCTGATCTTCAACAGCTCTTGCACATGCTGATCCGATCAATGGGTATAATCTCAGCCAGAACTATGGCACCCCACGTCGAGTATCAAAAACACAAAGCTAAAAAATTTATCTTGGTCGGAGGTACCTGATCGCTTCCTCGACCCGGTGATCCATAGGCAAATTTTCCAGTATCAGGAAGGACTTTTTGTACTCGATAAGTGTTTGCTCATACCATTGAAAAAGCTCATCTCGCTCCCCTTTATTATCCCTAAGCCCGTCGGGCTCCCACTTGTCCAATGGTTTGCACAGGAGAAAATGATCGACGTAATTTGTTGCAAAAGCATGTTCGATCTTAGGATCGACTTTGCCAAATCTGTATTTCGACCAGATGAAGTAAACGAGCGTTGACGTGTCGGCAATCAACCAATGGGGATTCAATCCTTCAGCAGTGCGCTCGATGTCAAGCTGGCGCTGGCACATCTGTACCAAATCCTGGTATTCATACTGGTTTGAAGTGAGCGTGAGTATCGACCTGGCGTACTCGGGGACATATACTCCGGCTAGGCTCTTGCTCAAGGCGTGAGCCAAGGCAGTCTTACCACTACACTCCGGTCCAGTTACCACTATTTTCCGCATGAAAAAAATATTATTAGGCCAATTTGGTCAGCCTTTTGAAACCCCAAAAGTGGTTCGTCAGCTAATTAAAAAATATTATCTTAATGGAGAGCGAAATGCAGACTTTTAATCATCTTTGCCCTGCATCGGTCTATTTGTTAAGCACATGGAATGCATGATATAGAACCACATCACCACTGGCGAGATAATTATATAGCTTCTGAAGACCAGAAGTCACCTCACTATGGACGGATTTATGATGAATTCAAATTCAGCAATCGTGTTTATAACTACTACATTCATCCCCAATGGGACGAATTTGGTTCTGCCACACTCTATGCAAAAATAATATATACCGATTACGATATACAGACCACGGTTATTGAGTTGATCGGCGAGTGGAATGATTGCCTGTCAAATGATATCTTGTTTTTAAAGCAGAATATTATCGACCGTTTACATGTGCAAGGCATTCGGAAGTTCATTTTAATTATGGACCATGTGCTCAATTTTCACGGTTCTGACGAATGCTATTATGAGGAATGGTATGAGGATGTGGTGGAAGATGGAGGTTATATCTGTATGCTAAACCTGCTGCAACATGTACATGTCGAGATGCAGAAAACTGGGTTAGACCATTATGTACAGATAAGCTCAGCGTTGCAAATCCCGGCCTGGAGATCGTACCAGCCCAAGGCTCTTATCTCAGTTGTGGAGAGAAGAGCGATCAAAGCGATCGGTCAACCGCTTGCCTAATGTTTAGATCTGGATTTGTAAACATCATCGGACGTCCAAACGTCGGTAAATCCACCCTGATGAATGCCCTTGTCGGTGAAACAATGTCAATCATAACCTATAAGCCCCAGACTACCCGGCATCGTATTTTGGGCATTGTAAATGGAAAAGACTATCAGGTGGTCTTCACTGATTCTCCCGGCTTCGTACATGATCCCAGCTACGAAATGCACAAGAAAATGAATAGATATGTGCTGAGCACATTTGAAGATGCCGATGTGATGTTGTTCCTCGTTGACGCTGCAGACCGCCTGGAAAGAGATCATCCACTTGTGCAAAAATTACACCGCCTGGAATGTCCACTCTTTATGGTGCTCAATAAAGTGGATTTAATCACCTCGCCAAAGGTGATTGAAAGCCTCAGAACACATTACTTCGATCTGCTGCCCAAGGCCACCTTCTTTCCTATATCCGCCTTAAAACAGACAGGAGTCCAAAAATTGTTCGACTCAGTTTTAGATATTCTGCCGGAAGGACCAGCGTATTTCCCACCGGATCAATTGACAGACCGACCCCAACGTTTTTTCGTCAGCGAAATAATTAGAGAACAGGTCTTTTTGCTCTATCATGAAGAAGTACCCTACTCTTGTGATGTGGTAGTCGAATCATTTAAGGAAGAAGCCGAACTTATCAGAATAGAAGCCAAAATATTTGTAAATCGAAAATCACAAATATCCATTGTCGTAGGCAGGGGAGGACTGGCAATCAAAAAGCTGGGAACCAGATCCAGAATCAAGCTGGAAGCTTTTTTGGAGAAAAAAGTCTTTTTGCAGCTTCGGGTAAAGGTGAAGGAAAATTGGAGAAATAATGAAAGACTACTTCAATCACTAGGATATAATCGCTGATAAAATATGCTTTCTTTTTTTGAGCACAATAAAAGCCAGCACCCATCATGAGCAATATTGTTGCCATTGTGGGTCGTCCGAATGTTGGCAAATCTACTTTGTACAACAGGTTAATTGGAGAGCGCGATGCCATTATTGACAATATACCGGGAGTGACACGAGACCGGCTGTACGGCCTGAGCTTCTGGAATGGAGTGACCTTTACGGTGATTGATACAGGTGGGTTTGTGCATGGGTCAAGTGATGTTTTTGAAAAAGCGATAAGAAGGCAGGTCAAAATTGCGATCGAAGAGGCATCTGCCATACTATTTATGGTGGATGTAACCACAGGCATCACAGATCTCGATGAAGAGATATCTCGCATGATGCGTAAGAGTAAAAAACCGGTATTACTAATTGTAAATAAGGTCGATAATCACGTGCGTCAGCTCGAAGCCAATGAATTTTGGAGCCTTGGTTTTGACGACACCTTTTTTCTTTCATCCATCACGGGAAGCGGAACAGGAGATATGCTGGATACACTTGTGGAATACCTCGCCAGTGATGACGAACTTGACCAATCAGGGCTCCCAAAAATTGCCATTATCGGACAGCCAAATGTCGGTAAGTCTTCATTGACCAATGCTCTGCTTGATGAGGAACGAAATATCGTAACCGACATCGCAGGCACAACCAGGGACAGCATACACTCCCGCTATTCCAAATTCGGACAGGATTTTTTACTTATCGATACCGCAGGCCTCCGAAAAAAAAGCAAAGTCCACGAAGATTTGGAATTTTACTCGACCATCCGGGCTGTAAGGGCAGTGGAGGAATCCGACGTTTGCATCATTCTTATTGATGCCACAATGGGAATTGAGGCCCAGGATATGAGCATCTTCCAACTCGCTGTGAAACGCAAGAAGGGAATTGTGATTGCAGTCAACAAATGGGACCTCATTGAGGATAAGGAAACAAATACAGCAAAAGAATTTGAAGAACAGATTTTAAAAAAACTCGCTCCTTTTAATGATGTACCCGTTGTTTTTATATCGGCTCTGCAGAAACAACGCATCTATAAAACCATACAGATAGCTCTTGATGTTTTCAACCGGAGAAAATCTAAGATCCAAACCTCTGTTTTAAACGATATCATGCTCAAAGCCATCGAAACCCATCATCCTCCGGCACATCGTGGAAAATTTATAAAAATTAAATACGTAAGCCAACTCCCCACCCACACACCCTCTTTTGTCTTTTTTTGTAACTATCCTGACCATGTGAAAAAGAGCTATAAAAATTATCTGGAAAATCAATTTCGAAAGCACTTTAATTTCAGAGGAGTACCGATCACTATTTATTTTCGTGAAAAGTAATTTTACTCAAGAAATATTGTTTTATACCATTTATGAACATCATTAATACAGAAATAGAGGGCCTTATTATTATCGAACCCAAGGTCTGGGAAGACGAAAGAGGTTATTTTTTTGAAAGCTACCAGGCTGAGCGTTACAAGAATATGGGAATAGATGTGGATTTTGTCCAGGACAATGAAGCCCTTTCCGGCAAGGGCGTACTCCGGGGTCTTCACTACCAGGTCCCTCCATTTGCCCAGGCAAAACTGGTACGAGTCATGAAGGGATCAATTTTGGATATTGCTGTCGACATAAGACCTGACTCAGAAACTTATGGAAAATACTGTGCCGTGGAAATAAATGAAGAGAATAAAAGACAATTCTTTATTCCAGCAGGTTTTGCACATGGATATGTGTGTCTTTCTGATGAGGTAGTTTTTATTTATAAATGCAGTAATTATTACTCAAAGGAACACGAGGGTGGGATTTTATATAACGACCCTACTTTAAATATCGAATGGACATTCCCGAGCGAGAAATGTGTGATTTCGGAACGCGATAGAAATCTCCCATCATTTGGCAACCACAGAAAATGGCCCATGCAACTATGACCAAAGTATTAGTAACTGGTGCCTCCGGACAGCTGGGTCGGGAATTTCGCTCTCTCGAAAATCGAGATAAGAAAATTCAATTTGTTTATTGGTCCAGATCTGATGTCGATATTACAGACCCGGAAATTGGGAAGAAAATCACAGCAGTACGCCCCGATTGGCTTATAAATTGTGCAGCATATACTGCAGTAGATCTGGCTGAAACCAATAAAAAAATCGCGTTTGAGATAAATGCAAATGCGGTCAAAAAATTGGGGAAGGCGGCAAATCAGCTAAAGATTCCTATGGTCCACTTCTCTACCGACTATGTCTATCACAATTCACTCCGGAGACCCCTGACCGAAGAAGATCCGCTGCGTCCCAAGGGAATCTACGCTAAGTCTAAGCTGAAGGGGGAGAAAATACTATTGGAGGTTCACCCTAACCCCATTATTTTTCGCGTCTCATGGTTGTATTCCAGCCATGGTAAGAACTTTCCCAAGACCATAATGGGACTCTGTGCATCTCGAGATGAGCTAAACGTGGTCTCTGATCAATGGGGCTCACCTACATATGCACGGGATCTGGCGAGTACGGTACTTTCGATCGTTATGCGTGACCTGTCTCCCGGCGATCTCATGGAGATAAGGGGAGTGTACAATTATTGCAATCTGGGACAAACTCATTGGGCCGAGATCGCAGAATTCATCGTATCGTATTGCAATCAAGGCTGTAAGATTAATAGAATTAAAAGTGTACAGTATCCCACTCCGGCCCCCAGACCCAGGAACAGCCAATTAAATCTGACAAAATTCAATCGCACTTTTGGTATCCCCATCCCCCATTGGAAGGAAAGTTTATCAAAATGTCTCGATCTATTACAAAACGAATCAGCCTGAATTTCGTTAATATTGGTATATGGTAAGAAAGCCACAGCGCTGGGCTCGCTTTAGTTCCTGGATGTTTGCTTCCATGCTGACTTGCTGTTTGCCCTACCTTTCCTTTGCTACTCACAATAGAGCTGGAGATATCACTTACGAACAGATAGGACCTCTTACCATACGAGTCACCATCACAACCTACACCAAGACAAGCAGTGTCTCTGCCGATAGAGACACCCTGGAACTGCACTGGGGAGATGGAACCTCGTCAAAATTAGGCAGGGTGAACGGAGAAGGTGATCGACTTCCTAATGACATTAAACGGAACTTCTATATCGGAGAACACACCTATCCCGGGAGAGCTACTTACCATATGTATTTTAGTGACCCCAATAGAATAGGAAATATCAGAAATCTTAATTACCCAAATTCCATTAAGATTCCATTTCACGTTCAGACCACCTTTACATTCCTTACAAGCCAGTTTCAGGGATCTAATAGCTCGGCTATTTTGCTGCAACCCCCTATCGATTACGCATGCGTCGGCAAACCTTTTATCTATAATCCCAATGCCTATGACCCAGATGGAGATAGTCTTTCATACGAACTTATTGTCCCTTTGCAGGAAGTCAATACCTTGGTACCAAATTATGTGGATCCTGACCAGATTGTTCCCGGCAACAACAATCAGTTTTCACTCGATGAACGAACAGGAGACATTGTTTGGGATGCTCCCAGATTGGCAGGAGAATACAACATTGCCTTTAAGATACACGAGTATCGCCAGGGTGTCTTGCTCAATTCGATCATCAGGGATATGCAGATCTTGGTTGAAGCATGCGACAACAATCCACCCGTGATCGAGACCGTCGATGAAATCTGTGTGGTTGCCGGAGAGAAGGTCGAATTTGATGTACTCGCTACAGATCCGGATCTCCCCCAAAACCGGTTGGCATTAAGTGCACTTGGTGGTCCATTTGAGACCGATGTGAGTCCGGCCACTTTCTCCTCATCGGGACGATATCAGGCCCAACCGATCTCAGCTACTTTTACATGGCAAACTGCATGCGAGCACATAACGGAGCACGCCTATTCGGTAGTCTTTAAGGCAGTCGACGACACCCGGGACAGTACCGGTCTGGCCACCTTAAAAACTGTACTTATTAAGGTCGTAGGTCCACCTCCACAAAACCTGGTCGCCGTCCAGGAAGGCAATCAAAACCTGGTTAGTTGGGATCAACCCTACGCATGTGAGGTTACGGAAGGAGATTATTTTCTTGGATTCACCATTTGGCGCCGAAACAATAGTAATCGATTTCCAATTGATACCTGCAATCCAGGTCTTGAAGGTAAGGGGTATACTCCCATTGCCTACGGATGGAGAGAAGCAAGTGATGGAAGATACCGTTACAGAGACGATGATATCACTTTGGGAGAAGTCTACTGCTATCGGGTGACGGCTACATTTGCCCATATTTCAATCGCGGGATACCGGTACAACCACGTGGAAAGTATGCCCTCTAATGAAGACTGTGCTGGAATCCTGCTGGACAAACCATATATCGTCAACAATTCGATCCTCAACACCGGTACAAATGAGGGTTCGATTGAGGTAAGATGGACACGGCCAGACCCGGAAGATTTTGACACCACTGTGTTTAGAGGTCCATACCGGTTTGTACTCGAAAGAGGGGACGGTTTCGAGCCCGCAACATTTTCTCCAGTAACAGGGGCATCATTTGAAAGTCCCACATTCCATGGATTGATTGATACTCACTTTATTGATTCTCAACTCAATACTGCAGACCTCGTGTATACCTACCGCGTGGCTTTTTATACTTCGCAGTCTTTTCTCTTTAGCACATCGGATCCCGCATCATCTGTCAGGCTAAGTGCGTCGGGTTCTGACCTTCAGATGAATCTCTCCTGGCAAGCTGCGGTACCGTGGGAAAATTATAGCTATAAGATATATCGAAAGGATCCTGGTCAATCAGATTATTTCATGATAGGCACCAGCTCCACAACTACATACAAAGATGAAGGTCTCGTCAATGGTCTGGAATACTGCTATTTTATCGAAACCGAGGGCACCTATGGATTTGTGAAACTCCCTGAGCCCTTGCTCAATCTCTCTCAGGAAATTTGTCAGATGCCCATGGATGCCGTTCCCCCATGCGTACCTGACCTTACGGTACTGAATTCATGTGATGACCCCAGTCTTTCCCGGGCTGACGCATTTATCAACCGGTTGTTTTGGCAGTTTGACTTCCAGACATGTCCTGATCCGGAAGATGTTGCCGGTTATCGCATTTATCACACCCCACGTCCAGATAGTACCTTGTCCCTTCTCATAGAGATAGAGGACGAAGATGTCACGACTTATGACCACGTTTCTACATTTGGGATTTCGGGATGCTATGTTGTTACTGCTCTGGACAGCCTGGGTAATGAGAGTGACTCCAGTACTGCGATCTGTGTGGAGAACTGTCCTTTTTATCAACTACCAAATACTTTTACACCAAATGGGGATGGCTCAAATGACCTCTTTGTTCCGTTTCCCTACAAATTTATCGACCAAATCGATATCCAAATTTTTAACCGTTGGGGCCAATTAGTTTACAAAACCACTGATCCCAAGATAGAATGGGACGGGACAAACCTCTCCGGAAATGATTTGGCTCAAGGTGTGTACCATTACATATGTCACGTTTACGAGGCCGGGGTAGACGGTGAATTGGGAGAATCCTCGGTACTGAAGGGATTTATCGAACTGATTCGTTGATGTTTACCGGAATTGTAGAGACCTTAGGTGAAGTTGCGGATCTGAAGCGAGAAAGATCCAATATGCAGTTTTGGATCAGATCGGAGATTTCGTCCTCATTAAAGATAGACCAAAGTGTGGCTCACGATGGTGTATGCCTCACAGTCACAGGTTGTAATGCCAACTCCCACACAGTAGTAGCCATAGATGAAACGCTCCAAAAGTCAAACCTGGGAAGCTGGACCGTGGGTCGCTTGATAAACCTCGAAAGGGCAATGCTATACAACGGAAGACTAGACGGGCACCTCATGCAAGGACATGTGGATGATATTGGAACGTGCTCCGCAATTGAAGATTTGGACGGAAGCACTTTATTTACTTTCACTTTTGATTCCGTTCACGCTCCTTTACTTGTGCAAAAGGGATCAATCTCCATCAATGGAGTCAGTCTTACAGTAATCGATCCTGAGAGAAGTTCGTTTAAGGTAGCTATCATCCCGTATACTCTTGAGAATACGGTTTTTAAGAATTTGAAAATCGGAGATAAGGCAAATCTTGAATTTGACATCTTGGGAAAGTATGTGCAGAAGACGTTGTCTCTTTACCGGAGATGAGGAAAGGACCGGTTAAATTCAAAAGCTATTTAAGGCTCCGCCTTGCATCTTTCAATGTTAGAGATTTAATGGTTTTAATAATTTTTTTAGCAAAGCCTTCCCCTAGATAAAATAGCCGGTTTGACAGTCCTTTATGACAAATATTATCAGACGGAAAATTTGTTTGGAAAACCATATCCCCAGCTGATTGATTTTTTCTCCGGATATCCTAAAAAGGGGAAAGTATTGGACCTGGGATGTGGTCAGGGTAGAGATGCAATTGCGATAGCGCGGATGGGATTCGAAGTAACAGGAATTGACATATCAGAAATTGGTATTTCGCAGATGAATCGAGTTGTGGCAAATGAACACTTGTCCCTGACTGGAGTAGTCGCCGACATTTTCGATTTTAAGAAGTTTGGTGAGTACGAATTTATTTTACTCGACAGTATGTTTCATTTCACAAAAAATGATCTCCAAAAAGAAACCAGGCTGATAAAAAGAATAGTAACAAATGCGAAAAAAGGGTGCATAGCAATCTTTTGCATTCAGGACGAGGAGAAAAAAGTCAAAATACTAAATGCAACGATTAAATCTGTCCGTGACCTTCAGTCCATTGCCGATGAAAGATTTAAATACATTTTTGAAGACGGGATAACTGGACACATGTCTAAAACAGATTACCGCATGCTCGTTTTTAAATTATAGCATAGCAATAAGTGTATAAAAAGGATGCGTTTTCCTCTTATTGAGATTTAATAGGATTTCCTTGGCATCACAATTGCAGAATGATGGAAAAATAATGCTTCATCGTGATGTTACATTTCCAGCAATCAGAACAGCGGCAGAGAATCCATGATCTATTTTACTTCAAGGGAAACAGTGAGTGATGGGCATGCCTCTATGACTGTTAAAGTGAGTATGTCAGCTCTATCTCATCATTCTGAAATTCGAATTCGCGGCTCCACGAAAACATTTTTTAATTCTTGGATTTCAATCACCGAGATGACACAAAATGAATCCAAATAGCTGAATAAACTAAGCAATTCCCTATTTTGTTCATTGATGAGATCAGCGTAATCAGGTTCCACATCTGAAATTCGAGTGAGCAACTCATATAGAATTGTCATAAAGTCATGACCATTAGATTTTATTTTTGAGTCTATCATTTGAAGTGTCACTTCGATCATTGTAGCCAGATCCAATGCATTTGATGCAGGATATTGACCATACTCTTCCGTATCAGGCGTAATCTGATCGAGAATTCTCAAGAATTCTCTTGCTTTTACTGTGCCAGTATCTTTACCCTTCGCAACTTCATAAAAGAATTCAATAATATCAAGGATAATCCCTGGGTCTCCAAAATAGAAATTCTTCCAAAAAGTATTATAAAGAGAATGATACTTGTCCACTAGAACCGCGTTCACTGCAATTTTTTTTCTAAAATCCAGACTTATATACCTGGAAATTATTTCCGTCTCAGTTATCATTTTTCGTAGTTCTTCTAGTTCTCGATTTTTTACCGCTAGTTGGACTCTTAATCTCAATGTTTTTTGATTTCATCAACTCTTCGCAATCTGAGCAAATTGGTCGTCTTGCTCCCATTTCTGCTACTTTCTTATTTAATCCTTTGGCAGTATTAATAACAGTTTCTTCAGCATGACCCAGTCCTTCAGCTGCAATTTCTCCCGGGCTTAATAATGCTTTTTGAGCACGTCTTAGAGTTTCTTCGCTTGAACCAATAATAGTAGAACCATCTTCTGTCAATCCTACAGCCGTTGTTACCCTTCTCTGCGTGGCCGCAGGCAATGTACCATGAATTTCTTTTTGCCCTCTTATGGACATCAACCTTTTTCAATAGTCTTGAAATCCTTCTCGCTCTTATACCCGAGGTCAAAGGTTGAGATCGACCGATGGTGGCTGCATCTAACGCAACCATTCCAACCTCCAGTAGAGCTATTCCAATGGATCGCGCAACCCTTTTGCCTTCATTCTTCAAAAACGGTTTAGCTTGGCTATTGTCACTAAAATTGTATCCCGTTTCTCTTTGAAATTCCTGAAGCCACAAGTAATTTGCACTTTGCAACCCCCATAAATCTATATTCGTAACCGGGCTATTGCTGGCGTAATTTATCGTCGTTAAGGCTGCAAAATCCCCGCTAATCTGATCAGGCCCATCAAAAACAGCAGCACTTCAATTGTCAGTGCCACCCATCCCCGACAATCACTCTGTCGCTCTTAACTCAAGTTCTGGCTCTCAACTAGTTCTCGAAATTTTTCCAATAAAAATTGAAGCTTCGAAGGATCACCTGAGGCTTTAAACTGATTTTCAGTAGTCATAAAACCATACCAATCTTCTTCACTGTTTTCGAAAAGTTTCCAGGTCAAAGCAGGCATATTTGACAGCTCTGTTCCCCCTAAGTCGATTGTAATATCCCAGCCAGGATTATCTAATGTTTCAATCAATATTTGGTGATCATGCTCCCAATCACCATCACAATGTGAGGCATACCAACTTTGAATCCATTCCAGTGTTCCCATCAGTTGTTATTGAAGCGTTTATTATTTGGAATTTCGTTTTGCCTGGCAGGTCTCACACCACCAGGTATATCTTTCCCTTGAACATGAGGAGTAGGTACTTTTTCACCTGTCTTCTTATTTCGATGTGCAGCTCCCGATGATCCACTAGCTTTTCCACCATCAAATCTCTTTCCAGCGTCAAATCCTGATGGATTCTTAGGATTTTCAGTAAACTCCTGATACTTGAAAATATTACCTTCCCTGTCTCTTGCAAAAGAGCTGTGGTCACCAAGAGCTTCAGGATCAGGAGCTAGTTTATTGGATATCCGATTTGATTTACCTACCTGCTTATTGAAGCTTCTTTTGTAATACGATTTTAATTTTCCCAAAGCCTTCTGCAAATACTTCCCTCCCGGCACCAATCCAACTACTGCACCCACATAATCTCTCTCTGCTATCGACTTTACTTCACCAACCACCGGCACCTCATCAGCCAAACCTCCAAGGACAACTTTACCAGCATCTTGTAAACCTCGATTCATTTCAGCGGCATCCCTGTCATTCCTCTTCTGGACCGCGCTATGCCACATCATTTGAAATCCCATCGCCTGAAGGCCCCAAAGATCTATATTAGATGCCGGGTTGCATTCGCTGTAATTTATGGTCGTAACATGAGGGAAGCTCGAACTAATCGGATCCGGCCCATCAAAAACTGCAGCGCTTTTTATGTAATTACGCGCTTCAAACTCCAAATAATTGGTGTAGCTGATCGCCTCCTTGTCATTAAAGCTCTGGCGGTATTGCGGCACACCGGGCGGGTCGTCCTCATACTCGATCCCGAAGGGATAATATGCCTTAAACTCCATCACCTCATTGGCAAAATCAATGCCTCCGTCATTGTTTGCATCCTCAAAGAGCACCCTGGGACTCCCCAAATGATCCCGTATAACAAAAATATAATTTAATCCCTGCACCGCAAACTCTTCAATGTCCGCAAGATATTGAGCTCCATTTTTTACCTCAAATCCCGCGATCATCTCGATGCACTCCTGCGCCCTATTTTCTTCATTGGCCGGAGAATTTAATACGCGTTCCGTGGTGATTTTTACCGCCTTTTCTGTTTTTACATGACTCACTGTACCAGTCAGGAATAATTCCTCCGGCACTGGCCGGTCTAAAGTGATGTAGCCATTGTCGTGATGGATTACACTCAGGGCTCCATTCCTAAACTCAAACATGCCAATCTTGTCGATCACTGTGCGTATACCTGCGCTGTCCAGCTCTCTGCGGTGCATCACCCCAGAAGCATCACGGCTGCTCCTTATGGTCACATCTCCATAGGTGTACTCCAGGATGTGATTGAGGTGATCACGGATGATCGTAGCTCCATTCTCTGCGTCGTATTTTATAAATCCATTTTCATCCTGCTGATAGGTATTGCCATTTTGTACATAGCCCCGTTTGTTCGTAGAGCCTGAGCTGCCATCACTGATTGTCTGTAATTGATTGGTGCCGCTCTTGTAGGTGTACGTCAGGTTATCAATCTGGCCTGCAGGACTGTTCCGGGTGATCTGGTCAAAGTTGCCCCGATGGTCCTCGTAAGTAAACAAAGCATCATAGGCATCATTATTTCCGGATTCAAAATATTCCGCTGCGGTGAGCATGTCCAGAAAATTATACTCATAGGCGTAGGCTTTTTTATTGCCTACCGTGCCTGCGGCATTATCTCTCTGGCGCCACTGCACTGCGGTGATATTTCCATTGTTTTTTAATACCTGCCCGGTTACATTTCCTGCATCAATCTGAGAGTCATAGGCGATTTTCATCCCAAATAGATCCGTACCTACAGCAAAATCTACCAATGGGGAATTTATTCCACTCAAAAAACGATTGTGCAGATAAGAATAATCCAACCGCTGTAAGCCTCCTCCCAGTATAAGATCTTCGATTTGTTCTTTTACCGTGTATTTCTTCTCGGTCAGTTCTTTTTCTGGCCAGGTGGTCGATCCGGTTGTCACCTGAATAAAACTCTTTATATACCTGCCTGCATGATCAAAGGTATTTCTGATGCGCACTTCAAGCTGGTCCAGTTTTACTTTGTAATAGGCCATCACAATATTGTCCGCATCATCAAATATCAAGGAGTCGACTATACTCTTTGGTTGTGGATGTAAAATGCTGTTCTTTCTGGTTACATAAGCTCGGCCGCAATTGTCGTATTCCGGCTCTGTGACTATAAAAAATTCTGTACCGGTCACTTTACTACTTTCTACAATGACCTTATCGATCTCAATGCCCGAACTGCCATAGGTGCGCAAAATGACCGGGTCTGTCACTGCTCCTGCTGTTGTTCCAAATCCCTCGATTGTCGCTCTGCCATAGCTGTCTCTCACAAAAGAGTAAATCCTTCCCTCAGCAGCCATTTTCCCATCCTGCCAGGACTCCATCAACTCCCGGGCATCGTAGGTAAAGGTCTCCGGATCCTGATCGGGATCATCCTGCACCAGGATTTGATCATCGCCTGATAACACTTTCTTAAAGATCAGATTGGTGCTGCTGGTTGTGGTGCCCGGCGGCAGGATCAGATACGGCCTGTTTTTGGCATCATACAAGGTGTAGGTATCCGCTATACTGGTGCCATTTTTTCTACGTACAAGGACCTGATTGCCCAGTACATCCACAAAGGTATGGGTCTCATTGCCATCGGCATCCGTAGCCACCGTTTTATGCAGGGTATTGGCAGCGTAGTTTCCACCATTGATGTGGTCTTTTACTTCAGTAGCCGTATTGGTGCCGTAACTATACAGCATCCGGCCCAATGTAGCGGAGCCCGGATGCTCTACCTTGATGGGCCTTTGCAGCGGAGAGGACTCCCAAAAAGTGCGGGTAAAGTGCGTATTGGCATTTATATAATTCGTCGGTGAACCTGTGTTGGTTTTGGGCTCATGCCGATAGGTGGGCCAGTGCAACGCGTTGTACCCCTGCTCCTCGGCGATACTCTGGCTTGTACCCGACGGGTGCTGCTGGTAGCGCAAAGTCTGGATGGGACTGTATAGCTCGTCATAAAAAGTGGTGGTGGTGAGCGATTTATTGGTCGCTGTACCCAGGGTAGGATAAGTGACGGTGGTATTTACACGGTTTTCTTCAGTGCCATTGCTGAACACATACGCCAGGGCTGCCGTTACGCCCTTGCAATCCTCCTCTGTCTCCAACCGCATAAAATCATCCCATGTATAATCGATTGTTGTGCCATCGATGGCTGTGTATTTTTCCAACAGATCACTGCCGCTGTAGTAGGTGTAGATTTTTTTGTGATCAATAAATTTCCACTGCAACAGTTTTCCACTGCTTTTCCAGCTCAGCTCCAGCGAATCACTCCAGCCATCTATCGTTACTTCGGATGGACTGCCCACATTGACCTGGTATTTATCTACTGTACTT
This sequence comes from Saprospiraceae bacterium, assembly GCA_965222645.1. Taxonomy (GTDB): domain Bacteria; phylum Bacteroidota; class Bacteroidia; order Chitinophagales; family Saprospiraceae; genus JABDMH01. The sequence continues at coordinate 2,045,196 of OZ244968.1, forward strand.
TGCAGCTGCCAGCCGTCGACTACCGCACTGCCGCTGTTGTCCCAGCTCATCTCAAAGCGGTATTTTTTGTAATTGTACAGGGCATCTGTCGATGAAGTAGTGGGTGTACCGGAGGTAGTGAAAAAACTATATAATGTGCTGTCTCCATCTACCTTTACATTGTCTACTTTTTTTACCGTCTTCCAGGCGGGTACAATTCTGTTCTGCTCCAGCAGTTTGTTTTTTACCGTTGATGATCCGGCGTAGGTAGAGGGATAGCTCATTTCGGTGCGATGCACATCGCCATCCGAATTGGTCACTTCTTGTGAGGTAGGAGCCAGTTGGTCATTGATGCTGTAGTCGTGAGATATCGTGTATTGCATCCCGTCTCGATCCACCACTTCTGTAGAGATCAAATTATAGCCTGTCCTGATTTTATAGGTGACATCACGCACATAGTAACACGCAGCCCCGGAAGGGGTCTCATCTTTAAAATAAAATACTTTGAGCGGGTCGGTCCCTAGATTTTCATAGTTTGAATAAAAAGTATTTGTGCTTGACTGTACCTCGGTGTTATTTTCTTTTTTTACTGTGGTTTTGTCATTCCTTCCATTTTTTACTAAAAATAATTCCGGTGATTGAGGATAGGAATTGACATGCACTCTTGGCTCTACATAAAATAAATATTCGGTATGTCCGTGGCTTTCCTTTTTTTCCACCACTCTTGTATATCCGATGTGATAGCCGTCAAATCCACCCAGGGGTACAACGGCCATATCCCGCCAAAATAAATGAATATAATTGGTGTTGTCTATGACCTTATCGCCATAGACCGGCTCCACATACAACTCTCCACTGCTTTCATTTGATCCGGCTTTGGTGTATGAATATCCGGTGCTGTCCAGCAGCGTGCCAGCACGGCTATAATGGGCGATATTTTCGATGCGCAGGCCTCCTACATCTTTTTCTACCGCCTTTTTGACAAAGACTTCCGCTTCTCCCCAAGCATTTTTTGTCTCTATTGTAAAGTAATAATCGCCGGCACTGATGCTCCCAAATTCCTGCTCCAGATTAAACCGTACCGGGGGCTCTTCAATCCCTGGGGATTGGGTAATGCTTTTGCTGCCTACCTGACTGCCTGAAGCGGTGTATAATATAAAATTGAGGTAGTTAAAGGCAGAATCACAATTACCCGGATAATTTGGTTCTCCATATTTTAGATCTAATGAGATTTCTGTGGAGTCAACTTCTGCAGCTTCCAGCTCAAAAGTGTCACTTGTTGCAAACTCCTGGGTGCAGCAGGTCGGGCCCCCATTGACATAACATGTTGTTTGTCTTTCTTTGCTGACATAAGGTGCGGATGAAATGGGATAAAATATCCGGTTGGCCCCAAACCGATACTCCGTATACCCCTTGGTCGGGAAGGTCACTTTTTTTAATGAGCCGGACAGCATTGCACTTTCTTTGCTGTCTCTTTTGGAGCCTCCGTAATAAATGCCGTTTACTTCGGTGGGAGGTACATTCACGGGATAAGCTCCATTCAGTGTCTCACCATTGGCAAAACCCCAGTGGTCGATCGCATAGCTCAGTCTATGGGGTATGCTGTTGGGATTGTGGTATTCGAAAACATACGGATTTATGACCGGGCTGCCATTCAATGCTTTTTCCTGGATTTGATCCAGTTTTAATCGCTTGTACCAGGCACTGCTCGTATTGCCATTACCGATATCCCAGTTATCCGAAGGACTCTGAAAATAGCTGTGGGTCAGTTCCCATTTATAGCCAAAATTGCCGTTGTGGATCACGATTTCTTTTAGGCGTTGTGGGGGGCTGCTGCCAAATACCTCCAGGTCTTGCCGGGTTACTCCATCGGTATTAAAGTTTACTGTCTGAGTGCCGCTCGAATTGGTAATGCTGGTGAGCCGTTTGCCAATGATGTAATTATTATTGACCGCAATGTTGTAAAAGTTTAAATATTTAGTCCCTGCACTGCCCGATAAATTACAACTGGTCTGCTGGCTGATCATAAAATGTTCTGCCGATGCAGGATACCGCACCCTATAGCGTTCTGTGGCGTAATTAAACGTTAAATAATGTTTTTCATCGTGTGTTTCCATTCGCATTAAATACCATCCACTGGTAGTCGCATCTGCGGTGGGCAGCGGCTGTGAGGTCTCCACCATGCTGCTTGCATCGTAATAGCCAAAATAACATATCACCCCATTCGGAAGAATGACTTTAAATCCCTTCAAAATACTCCCCGAATATATCCGGGTGATTTTTATGTCCTGACGGGGAATTAGCATCGGTTCTACTGTCTCCGATGTATCTGCATCGATGTCAAATAGAAATTTACCCGAATAGCCGGCTACGCTAAAGACAAATACATCCGGCTCACTATCCTGAGTGCCATCGGCCACCGCGGTAGGACTTATCGTGCCCAGGTTTTGCAAACTAAACCAGCCGTTTGCTCCCTCGTCTGCCAAGCCAATCACGGTGCGCGAGATCATCCCTCCGGCATACATCGCCCAGTTGAGTCCTTCCCGGCTCGCTACTTCACTTACCCGTACACCGGCCGAGTGGTAATTCAAGCTAATGGGTAACGACAACGGACCCTGGGTAATGTCGTATAAATGTAGGCCTACCCGGATAGTACCCGTAAAATGCGATACCTGGTGTTCTGCAAATTTTCCCAGTGATGCTGCCATGTAGGACGGTACCGTCACATCCCCAAAACTATTATTCATCGATTGAGAATGTATTTTTAACGTATTTATGAATACTGAAAACAGTAGGGTGATTATTATTTTATTTTTCATGGTCTTGTTTTTTATTGCGGTTATTTTTTTCACGCTCCATTCTCCTTGCTTCGCGCTTCGTGCTTCGATCTTCATACTTTTTCACTCCTTTTTCACATAACCACTCCGATTTCCTTTTTCTAAAAAATACCGCATGCGTTGTACCTGCCCATGGGTAAACATGTACATGTTTTTATCATTCGTGTCATCCATAAAATTCATCACCATCGCCCGTGGATAGCCCAGGCAGGTGCTGTGCCGGGTGGGCATTGGGTCTCCTACATTGGGGGCATTGTGGGGTGGGGTATCCGGTACCCCATCATCCTGGCACCAACCAAAACGCCCCTCATGATCCGGGGCCGAGTACAGGTCAAACAGTCCCAGCCAATTACCCATCAAATGTGTGAGTGTCTTTCCCTCCCGGTGGCCCGTGCTGCCCCTCCCGAAGTATCTTTGGTCGATGACTATGCCATCGGTCTCTACCGGGCCTCCCGGATACTGTGCGTATGAGCCAAGGCATGCATCCGGTCCAGTTACCCAGATATTGATTGTACTTCCGGGATCAGCCGGAGGTGAGCCCCTTTCTTTATCCTTCACTCCATCGTAGTCCTGCCAATTCTCTTCGCTGGGGCGTATGTTGGCAATACCCCGCTCCACTCGGGATGAAAGCTGAAATTGGATGCCGGGATCCGCAGCCAATCTGCCATACTCCCCATCCGGATCATGATGGTCCTTTTCCCGTAGCTTGGGTGGCCCAAAATCACGGTTGAGTGCATCAAGCTGAAAGGAAATATCGCCTTCCGCTTCTTCCCTGCTACCTGTATATAAAATATGAAAGACCAACTCCAGAACTATGGGATCTCTGCTGTATGTATAGTCTCTGCTTTCTCTGCGCAGCTGATATTCTGTCGCAATCCATTCTTTTTGATCGACTATTGATTTTCTGAATTGTTCTTTTAAATATTCGTCCGTCTTATACCGATCAACTCGACCTGACGTATCTATTTCCATATGGAATAGATCGTAGTAGGCTTCCCGTTTATTTTTTTCCGGATTTGCGTGAACGCTCTCAGCAATAGTCATACTACTGCAGAATAACAATAGCAGGGTGATAATCTTTTTCATCGATGTTTTTTTTATTTATTTCTCTTTGTGCCTCGTGTCTAAGTGCCTCCGAGATTTTTTATTTTTTGTAGCTCTTTTAGTCTCGTTCCTTCTTCTTTCTCTTCGTCTTTTAGTCTTTATTTCTCAATTTTTCAATTTTCGCTACTCTAAAGAGCACCGGCCTTTATGAATCCGCAGCCGGTGCATCCAGTTATATCCGTACCAGCCTTTGCCGGTACTCGTGAATAGTATCGTCAATAGTCTTTTCCTTCCAAGAAAGGGTTGTACTTGTAGAAATAATCTTCAAGCCCTTCTATTAGAGGCGTTTTCCCCTTTAAGAGAACTCCATAGTTTCCATGTCTCTTGCCATTGGAATTAAAAATAACCCTATCTAATTCTTAAATATAGTAAATATAGGACATAAAAGTCCGAACATGTCTTGCCTTTTTTTTTGATAATTCACTGTGAATCCTAAAAAGGGCATTTTTATCAGAATTGGACGCAATATCAGAAGGTTAAGAATGTCTCAGGGCACTAGTCAACGCCTATTCGCAGCAAACGTAGGAATTGATGAACGACATTTGAGACGAATCGAAAAAGGTGTAACTAATCCAACTTTAGGAACGTTAATTGAAATAGCTGACGAATTAAAGATTGAAGTCACCAATCTTTTAGAAGATCGAAAGTAGACTTCAATCCAAATCGTCATGTAAATAATTCAAAGTACTCTTCCTAATCCAGCATCACCGGCTCGGCTGGTCTCTCAGCCACAGGTTCTCCGGTTACGATCATTCCCCTAAATCTTCTCATCCCCGTACCTGCTGGAATAGGCTTACCGACAATGACATTTTCTTTCAGTCCAATTAAGTCATCTTGTCTCGCTCCAATAGCAGCTGTACTGAGTACTTTGGTTGTCTCCTGGAATGACGCAGCGGAAATCCAGCTGTGTGTCCCGAGTGATGATTTTGTAATACCCTGCAGCTCCGGACTCGATGTTGCCGGCACCGCATCTCGATGCTCGATCGTCTTGAGATCATTTCGCTTCAAGTAGCTGTTTTCCTCACGCAACTGTCGCAGTGACACAAGCTGACCCGCCTTCAATTTATTCGAATCTCCGGAGTCCGTGATAAATTTCTTATCAAAAATCCAGTCATTTTGCTCCAGAAAGTCGTATTTCTCAACAGCCTCACCTTCCAGGAAGCTCGTGTCTCCCGGATCCAGAATGACCACCCGCCTCATCATTTGACGAACGATAACTTCGATGTGCTTATCATTTATTGTAATGCCCTGCGCGCGATAAACCTCCTGGACTCCATTGACCAGGTAGGTCTGTACAGCAAATGGTCCCTTGATGTCAAGGATGTCACTAGGCGCAATGGCTCCATCCGAAAGTTGGGTGCCAGCCCGCACAAAGTCACCTTCCTGCACCAGGATGTGTTTTGATAATCCGATCAGGTATTTACGTACTTGTTCGTCCTTTGCAGTGACAATGACTTCCCTATTACCCCTCTTGATCTTACCAAAGGACACTACCCCGTCTATCTCCGCTGTAACAGCAGGATTTGACGGATTTCTGGCTTCAAATAGCTCCGTAACCCTTGGAAGACCACCTGTGATATCTGAGATCTTACCCAGATTCCTCGGGATTTTTGCAATGATCTGTCCCGAGATAATTTCGTCCCCTTCGTTAATTGAAATGTACGCCCCTACCGGCAAGTTGTAGTTTCGAAGTTCTTCGCCATCCTTGTCAATGATCTTGATGACAGGTATTTTTCGTTTCTTCTTACTCTCCACAACTACTTTTTCCGCGTACCCGGTCTGGTCGTCCCGTTCGATCCGATAGGTTTCACCTTCTTCGACTGATTCAAACTGAGCGATACCGGAGAATTCGGAAATGATAACCGCATTAAAGGGATCCCACTCACATAAGACATCCCCCCGCTTGATCTTTTGTTTATCCTTAATAAAAATACGCGATCCATAAGGGATGTGGAGAGAAGTAAACAATTTACCCGTCTTATCCTCCACCAATCTCACTTCACCTGTACGAGATAAGACAATCTCAGAAGTATTTCCATTGTCGGAGAATGTGGTGGTCTTTACACCATCAAACTCTACTACTGCATCAAATTTTGAAGTAAGTGCGCTTTCGGCTTTGGTTACAGATGCGATACCACCGACGTGGAATGTACGAAGGGTCAACTGTGTTCCTGGTTCACCAATCGACTGTGCTGCGATAATTCCCACTGCATCGCCCCGTTCCGCAATCCGTCCGGTAGCCAGGTTCTTTCCATAGCATTTTCGACATATGCCTCTCTTGGTCTCGCAAGTAAGAGCAGAGCGGATAGTCACCGATTCTATTCCCTGATCTTCGATATAATCTGCTGTCTTCTCATCGATGTAGCCGTCAGCTGCTAATATCAACTCATCAGTGACCGGATGGAAAATATCATAGAGGCTGAACCGACCCTCGATACGTCGAGCCAAGGGCTGAATAATCTTCTCATTGTCCTTTAGTGCCGTGGTCTCATTTCCTCTCAAAGTACCACAATCTTCTTCCATGATCACAACATCTTGTGACACATCGACCAGTCGCCGGGTGAGGTATCCAGCATCAGCAGTCTTCAATGCCGTATCCGCCAGACCTTTTCTGGCACCGTGGGTGGAGATGAAGTATTCGAGTACCGACAATCCATCCAGAAAATTGGAGAGAATGGGGTTCTCAATAATCGCCCCACCTGTATCGCCTGATTTTCTCGGTTTAGCCATCAAACCGCGGAGACCACAAAGCTGCTTAATCTGCTGCTTAGATCCCCGTGCACCGGAGTGCAACATCATATACACCGAATTAAATCCTTCCTTATGCTCAGAGAGCTCCTTAAGCAAATTGTCGGTTATCGTGTTATCGGCATAGGTCCATTTGTCGATAATCTGGTTGTATCTTTCGTTGTTTGTTATCAGCCCCATATTGTAATTCTCCCAGACCTCATCGACTTCGTTTTGTGCCTCTTCCAGGATATTGCTTTTCACTGTAGGGGTAATCAGATCACCGAGATTAAAAGACAATCCTCCTTTAAATGCCCAGTAAAATCCAAGATCCTTTATCTTATCCAGGAAATCTGCCGTCACTGAAAGGTCTGTGCGAATAATAATATTGCTAATAATCGTCTTGAGATTTCTCTTCGTGAGCAGCTCATTGACAAAAGGTACTGTATCAGGTACTGCCTGATTGAATATCACCCTGCCTACCGTGGTGCGAACAATTTCTTTTTGTTTTTCACCCGCGGCGTCTTCTGTATCGACCCTCACCTTGATCGGTGCATGCAGATCGATTTGACCCTCGTTATAAGCAATCATCACTTCCTCCTGAGAGTAAAAGGCACGCACTCCATCTTCCTCTCCCTTTCCATTGCTCGATGCTGCAATTCGTTCCTTGCTCAGATAATAAAGCCCCAACACCATATCCTGCGAAGGAAGAGCAATCGGTGATCCGTCTTGCGGATTAAGGATATTGTGGGATGAAAGCATTAAGATCTGCGCCTCCAAGATGGCAGACTGACTTAGGGGAAGGTGAACAGCCATCTGGTCACCATCGAAATCGGCGTTGAAAGCCCCGCAAACCAAAGGATGCAACTGAATGGCTTTACCCTCAATTAATTTTGGTTGAAAAGCTTGAATACTCAATCGATGTAGAGTGGGCGCCCGGTTTAGTAGTACCGGATGTCCCTTAAGGATGTTTTCCAGGATTTCCCAAATTACCGGGTCCTTTTTATCTACCAGTTTTTTGGCGGATTTCACTGTTTTTACAATTCCTCTTTCAATTAGTTTCCGTATGATGAAGGGCTTGAATAGCTCTGCAGCCATACCCTTGGGGAGTCCACATTCGTGCAACTGCAGAGTTGGACCCACTACGATAACTGATCGGCCGCTATAGTCCACACGCTTACCAAGGAGATTTTGCCGGAATCTTCCCTGTTTCCCCTTGAGAATGTCACTCAACGACTTTAACGGTCTTCCACCTTCTGCCTTGACTGCATTTGATTTCCGGGAATTGTCAAACAAAGAATCAACTGCTTCTTGCAGCATTCGCTTCTCATTTCTCAAAATCACCTCCGGTGCCTTGATTTCCAAAAGGCGTTTGAGGCGGTTATTTCGGATGATCACTCTTCTGTACAAATCGTTGAGATCAGAACTAGCAAATCGCCCTCCATCGAGAGGTACGAGAGGCCGTAGTTCTGGCGGCACTACAGGCAAATAATGGATAACGGCCCATTCGGGTCGATTTTCTATTCGATTTAATCCATCCCTAAACGCCTCGACGACTCGCAATCGCTTAAGCGCTTCTGATTTTCGCTGTTGCGAAGTTTCCGTTGCAGCCTGCATGCGCAATGCATAGGACAAATCATCGAGGTTTAGACGACCTAACAATTCCCTGACGGCCTCAGCTCCCATCAACGCAATAAATTTATTGGGATCATCATTTTCCAGCATTTGGTTTTCTCGCGGAAGCGAATCCTGTATTTCAAAGTACTCTTCCTCTGTAAGCAAATCCATGGTTGCAATGCCCTCGGCCTCCTTCACTCCAGGTTGCACGACGACATAGCGCTCGTAGTAAATGATTGATTCTAATTTCTTGGATGATAACCCAAGAAGATATCCAATCTTGTTTGGCAATGATTTAAAAAACCAGATATGAACCACGGGTACAACGAGCTTTATATGACCCATCCGCTCCCGTCTTACTTTTTTCTCTGTGACCTCTACCCCACACCGGTCGCAAACGATACCTTTATATCTTATCCGTTTATACTTTCCACAATAACATTCGTAGTCTTTGACAGGGCCAAAAATACGCTCACAAAACAAGCCATCTCTTTCTGGTTTGTACGACCGATAGTTGATCGTCTCCGGTTTTAGTACCTCTCCAAACGATCGTTCCAGTATGTCATCAGGTGAACACAAACTGATGGTGATACTGTTGAAATCCGACCTCTGTGCATTGTTTGTTTTTCTAAAAGACATATTTACTATTTTAGGATAGACAGCTGTTTAATCAAATTTTACATCCAGGGCAAGACCGCGCAACTCGTGAATTAATACGTTGAAAGACTCGGGGATATTTGGTTCCGGCAAATTGTCACCTTTCACGATAGCTTCATACGTTTTTGCCCGGCCGATAATATCATCTGATTTTATCGTGAGCAATTCCTGCAAAATGGTCGATGCTCCAAAGGCCTCCAATGCCCAGACTTCCATCTCTCCAAATCGCTGACCTCCAAACTGTGCCTTACCACCCAATGGCTGTTGTGTGATGAGTGAATACGGCCCAATAGACCGTGCGTGCATTTTATCGTCGACCATGTGAGAAAGCTTGAGCATATAGATGACACCCACAGTGGCTTGCTGATGAAAACGATCACCGGTACCGCCATCGTACAAATAGGTCTGACCCAGGCTTGGCAATTTGGCTTTCTTGATGTAATCCTCAATCTCATCTAACGAAGCACCATCAAAAATCGGAGTTGAAAATTTGAGGTCGAGCTTTTCACCTGCCCACCCCAATACGGTTTCAAAAATCTGACCCAGATTCATCCTGGATGGTACACCAAGCGGATTAAGTACGATATCGACGGCGGTCCCATCGTTCAGAAACGGCATATCTTCTACCCTGACGATCCGCGAAACAATACCTTTATTTCCATGACGACCGGCTAATTTATCGCCCACTTTTAGCTTGCGCTTTTTAGCCATATAGACCTTGGCCAGTTTCAATACACCTGCAGGCAATTCATCACCGATGGAAATATTAAACTTCTCTCTTTTGTATCGTCCGATCTCTTCATTGACTTTTATTGTATAGTTGTGAAGCAACCGGGCGATAAGGGCATTGGTCTTTTTGTCCTTTGTCCAGTTTGTATAATCTACGACACTGAAGTCGATGTTTTTCAAGACATTTTTGGTGAGCTTAGTACCCTTCTTGACCAAAGCCTCATTGTACACACTCCTTACGCCTTCCGTGGGCGAAGATGATATTAAAGCATTTAGTTTATCCACCAAAAGCGTTTTGAGCTCATTGAGGGCTATGGCATGCTGATCATCCAGTTTGGTAAGCAAGGTCTTCTCCTGTGCTTTCTTGGTCTTGTCCTTTTTAGCCCTGGCAAACAATTGTTTGTCAATGATGACTCCATGTGTAGAAGGTGGTGCCTTGAGTGAAGCATCTTTTACATCACCCGCTTTATCACCAAAAATAGCTCGAAGTAATTTCTCCTCCGGAGTGGGATCAGATTCTCCTTTTGGTGTAATCTTACCGATCAAAATCTCTCCTTCCTCAACCCAGGCTCCGATGCGGATGATACCGTTTTCATCGAGATCCTTTGTCGCCTCCTCGCTTACATTGGGGATGTCATTAGTCAATTCTTCTTCGCCGAGTTTTGTATCTCTTACATCGAGTTCGAAATGCTCGATATGGATAGAAGTAAAGACATCTTCCCGGACCACCCTTTCCGACAGGACGATGGCATCTTCAAAATTATAACCCTTCCATGGCATAAAGGCCACTTTCAGATTTTGCCCCAAGGCAAGTTCGCCCTTTTCTGTAGCATAGCCGTCGCACAGGATCATGCCCTCCTTGACCCGCTGTCCTTTTTTGACAATGGGTTTGAGATTGATGCAGGTACCCTGATTTGTTCTTCTGAATTTGGTCAGTTGATATGTGACTAGATTGTCCTCAAAGGACACTAACTGATCTTCTTCAGTCCGGTCATACTTGATTACAATATTGTCTGCATCCACATATTCTACTACACCATCTCCCTCAGCGTTGATGAGCATCCGGGAATCCTGAGCAACAACACCTTCGAGTCCAGTGCCGACTACCGGTGCCGCCGGCCTTAACAATGGTACCGCTTGCCGCTGCATGTTTGATCCCATCAATGCCCGGTTAGCGTCATCATTTTCCAGAAATGGAATCATCGACGCCGATACTCCGACAATCTGATTAGGCGCGACATCCATGTATTCTACCTCTTTAGGTGTCAATACGGGAAAATCACCATGTTCACGACATTTTATCCGGTCAGACACGAAGGCACCTTTTTTATCGATCTGAGAATTTGCCTGAGCAATTCGGCGATAATCTTCTCCCTCAGCTGAAAGGTATTCGGCAGCACTCTTCATATCCAATTTGCCACCAGAAACCTTTCGATATGGCGTCTCCAGGAATCCCATCTTGTTTACCTTGGCATGGACACACAGTGTAGAAATCAGACCAATGTTAGGTCCCTCCGGTGTCTCGATTGTACAGAGACGGCCGTAATGCGAATAGTGAACGTCTCTGACCTCAAATCCCGCCCTTTCCCGTGAAAGACCTCCGGGTCCGAGTGCTGAGATCCTGCGCTTATGTGTTATTTCTGACAGTGGATTGGTCTGATCAAGAAACTGGGAGAGTTGACTGGTCCCGAAAAAGCTATTAATGACGGAAGACAGAGTACGTGCATTAATAAGGTCGATGGGTGTAAAGACCTCATTGTCACGAACATTCATGCGCTCCCGGATCGTCCTTGCCATTCTGGCCAAACCCACTCCAAACTGGGAGTACAATTGCTCCCCAACAGTACGTACACGCCTATTGCTCAAATGGTCAATATCATCTAGTTCTGCCATTTGATTGGTAAGGCCCACCAAATACCTGATGATTTCGATTATATCTTCTTTGGTCAGTATCAGCGTCTCCAGATCTATAGATAGATCTAGTTTTCGATTTATCTTATAGCGACCCACCTCACCCAGGTTATACCTCTTATCTGAAAAGAAAAGCTTGTCAATGATCCCTCTGGCAGTTTCTTCATCCGGCGGATCAGTTCCCCTGAGTTGACGATAAATCTGCTGAACGGCCTCTATCTCAGAGCTCGAAACATCTTTTTGCAAAGTGTTGTAAATTATAGAGAAATCTGCTTCGACGTCATCGCGTTGCAAAATAATCGTCTCGACATCTGCTTCGAGAATATGCTGAATGTGTTCTTCCTCCAGGACAATATCCCTTTCCAGAATGATCTCATTTCGCTCGATAGATACGACCTCACCAGTGTCCTCGTCGACAAAATCCTCGACCCACTTTCTCAATACCCGTGCGGCTAGTTTGCGACCCATTGCAGACTTGAGAGACCGCTTATTTGCTTTTATTTCTTCGGCAAGACCGAATAAATCGAGAATCTGCTTATCAGAATCATATCCGATCGCTCTGAGGAGCGTGGTAACCGGGAATTTTTTCTTCCGATCGATGTATGTATACATGACCGAGTTGATATCGGTCGAAAACTCCATCCATGCACCCTTAAAGGGTATGACACGTGCAGAATATATTTTTGTCCCATTAGGGTGAAAACTTTGACTGAAGAAAACACCTGGTGAGCGATGCAGCTGAGATACAATAACTCGCTCAGCTCCATTGATCACAAAGGTACCCTTAGGTGTCATATAAGGTATATTACCCAGAAAAACATCTTGCACGATGGTTTGAAAATCCACATGCTCCTCATCGTTACAAGACAGTCGCAGCTTTGCTTTGAGCGGGACACTGTAGGTCAAGCCCCGTTGCATGCATTCATCAATGGTATACCTGGGGGGATCGATAAAATAATCCAGAAACTCCAGGACGAAAATATTCCGGGCATCAGAGATTGGGAAATTTTCCTGAAAGACACGATAGAGGCCTTCATTGGCTCGATTGTCGGGTGTTGTTTCCAACTGAAAAAACTCCTGAAATGATTTTATTTGGATCTCCAGCAGATCTGGATATTCGGAGGCCAGGTTAATTTTTCCAAAATTAATCCGACCATTTCGCTCTTGGGCAGGTACAACTTGCGTTGCCATCTTCTATTTATTTTTTTAGTGACCAGTCTATATTTTGGAGGCGTTCCTCCACCCTAATTTATACGACGTAAGGCCTAGCCTGAACCAAGATCAGGCTAAGCCTTCAAAACTTTTATATGCTCTGAAATATATACAAGCAGATTGCCAGTGTTTATAAAACTTACTACTTAAGTTCTACACTTGCACCTGCTTCTTCCAGAGCAGCTTTTATACTTTCAGCTTCTTCTTTTGAGACTCCTTCTTTTAAAACTGAAGGGGCCGCGTCAACGAGATCCTTGGCATCTTTCAGCCCTAATCCCAAGAGATTTTTTACTTCTTTCACCACTTTCAATTTTTGAGCACCAGCTGAAGCCAATTCCACGTTAAATTCAGTTTTTTCAGCTGCTCCGCCAGCTCCATCACCACCGCCAGCTGGTCCGGCTGCAACAGCTACTGCTGCAGCAGCTGGCTCAATTCCGTATTGATCTTTCAAGAGATCTTTGAGTTCAGACACCTCTTTAACCGTCAGGCCCACTAATTGTTCTGCAATTGCACTTAAATCCGCCATGTCTAATTTTTGTTTTTAATAAATATTCTGTCAAAAAATATATGCGTTATAAAACTTGGAAGCCACATTAGTTTTCTCCCGCCCTCTCCTCCAATGCGGTCAATAGTGACGCAATGGTGGAACCTGCATCAAGAGCTGAGATAATATTTTTAATCGGAGATTCTAACAGAGTAATGATTTCACCCAGCACCTCCTCTTTCGATTTTATTGCTGCCAGTGTGTCCACCTGGTCATCACCATAGAAAACATCGGTCTGAATATACGCAGCCTTTAAAACAGGCTTGTCGTGATTCTTTCTAAACTCCTTTATAATCTTTGCAGGCGCACTGGCCTGATCCGTAAACATAATCGCGGTTGGTCCCTTTAAGACTTCATACAATTTGTCAAAACCCCGCTCCTTAGACAGTGCCTGCATCGCTTTGATTGCCAGTGTATTCTTGACAACCTTCATTTCAACTCCCTGCTCAAAGCACTTTCCACGAAGATCATTGACCTCGGCTACTGAAAGTGCGGATGAATCCGTCAAATAAAAGAAATCATTCTTCTTAAATTTCTTTTTTAATATCCTTATCTGCTTCAGCTTCTGATCTCTTGTCATTTGTAAAATATTTCTTAGCTACAGTTAAGTTTAAGCTTCTGTCTGCGCAAATCTGGTACTGACCTTCACCCCGGGACTCATCGAACTGGCCACGGTGATTGACTTAAGGTAAGTCCCTTTGGCAGAGGACGGTTTCATTTTAATCAAAATATCAAGCAGCTCCTTTGCATTATCTGCTAATTTTTCTGCGCTAAATGACACCCTACCAACCGGCGAATGTATTATGCCAAATTTATCGACACGGAAAGAGATCTTACCTCCCTTGACATCGTTGACAGCTGCACCGATATTCGGAGTTACCGTACCTGTTTTGGGATTAGGCATAAGGCCTCTTGGGCCGAGAATCCTTCCGATCTTACCCACCTTGGCCATGACATTTGGAGCGGCTACTACTACATCAAAATCGGTCCAGCCCCCTTGAATCTTTTCGATCAGCTCATCCAGTCCGACGAAGTCAGCTCCTGCATCTTTTGCTTCATCTTCTTTCTCGGGAGTGCACAGTACCAATACGCGCTTTGATTTTCCAGTACCATGAGGCAGTGTCACCGTCCCTCTCAATGCCTGATCTGCCTTACGGGGATTTACGCCCAGACGCACATGAATATCGACAGATGCATCAAACTTAGCGATATTCACATCCTTTACCTTGGCCATGGCCTCGGACAGGGAGTAATGTTTTTCGCGGTCTATCAGTGCATCTACCGCTTTCCTTCTTTTACTTTGTTTTGCCATAATTGAGCTGAGGTTCTGACGTTTAGTCTCAGTTTTTTTAATCCGTACTAAACTCCCTTCTTACAAATATTTTCCTATTCTTCTTCACTCGAAAAAGGAGGTGTCCCCGTTACGGTTACCCCCAGACTTCTCGCTGTGCCTGCCATCATTTTCATAGCCGACTCCACTTTAAATGCGTTGAGATCTTCCATCTTATCTTCAGCAATGGTGCGCAATTGATCCCAAGTCACCTTTCCCACTTTGAGCCGGTTAGATTCGGGTGATCCCTTTTTTATTTTTGCCGCTTCCATCACCTGGACTGCGGCGGGTACGGTTTTTATTATGAAATCAAACGATTTGTCTTTGTACACTGAAATCACCACTGGTGTCAACTTTCCCTGCATATCTTGCGTGCGCGCATTAAACCGCTTGCAAAACTCCATAATGTTTACGCCTTTTGCCCCTAATGCAGGACCAACAGGCGGAGCAGGATTGGCCTGACCCCCGCGCACTTGCAACTTTATTAGAGACTCCACTACTTTAGCCATGACTCGATTCCGATTTCTTTAATTCGTTAAGTTTGCTTTTCTACCTGCATAAAATTCAGCTCCACTTCTGTACCTCTTCCGAAAATCTTGACGATTACCTTGAGTTTTTTCTTTTCCTCATTCACCTCTTTAATGTCACCCACAAAGTTGTTAAATGGTCCGTCGATAATTTTCACTGTTTCACCCTTGAGGAATGGCTCGATCATAATTTCTTCACCCTCATCAGATTCATCAGCTTTGCCAAGCATTCTATTGGCTTCAGCTTGCTTCATTGGAATGGGTGTGCTACCGCCCAGGAAATTAATCACGTTAGTCATTCCTGAAATGGTCTGGATCATCTCTCCTGTAAACTTACCCGGCAGCGTTTCAATCAGAATATACCCCGGAAGAATATTTCTTTCCTGGATTACCTTTTTACCATTTCGTATCTTATATACCTTTTCTGTAGGCACGACCACCTGACTGATCACATCCGACCAGCCCGATCTCTTCACTTCCAGTTCAATCCGTTCCTTCAGTTTTCGTTCTTTGCCGCTGATCACTCGCAGCGAATACCATTTTCGTTCTTCTCCGACGACCGTTTCTGACATTAGAATTTATAGTCCGTATAAAAAATTGACAATCTGTTTGGATATCGAATCCATAATAAACACCAATAAAGCAAATATGAGTGAAGCAATCAACACCAAAATCGTACTCTCCTGAAGACTAGCCCATGAAGGCCATGTCACCTTGTTGACAAGCTCGCTGTAACTCTCCTTAATACTCAGGATGATTCGCTCCATAATTTACTCACTCCATTTGTATCCGGTGCGATCCATCGTACGCACACTGAATTCTGCATTTGCACGGGCAGGAGGACTCGAACCCCCAGCCTACGGTTTTGGAGACCGTCGCTCTACCAGTTGAGCTATGCCCGTTTATCCGGTCGCACACCAGTAATTATCAATGACCGGTCTCTCCAAAAAAAACGAATTTAAGTACCCCAAAAAAGGAGTACTCAATCGTCAATTTATTCTATCAAACCCAAATATTTGCTATTTGAGTATATAAATCAAATAACTTCTTATTCGATAATTTCTGTGACTTGTCCAGCACCTACCGTACGGCCTCCCTCGCGAATCGCAAATCTCAATCCCTTCTCCATAGCAATTGTATTCAATAGGGTAACTTCCAAGGTCACATTATCACCCGGCATCACCATCTCTACACCGCCCGGCAGTACAACATCACCGGTGACATCTGTCGTACGGAAATAAAACTGTGGCCTGTATCCATTAAAGAATGGAGTATGTCGACCACCCTCATCTTTTGCCAGGACATATACCTCACACTTAAATTTCTTGTGAGGATTTACAGAGCCCGGAGCACAAATGACCATTCCCCGCTTGATCTGATCCTTATCGATACCTCTTAGCAACAATCCGGCATTGTCTCCCGCTTCACCCCGACTCAATATTTTTCTAAACATTTCTACCCCTGTAATCACTGAAGTCAAGGGCTTCTCTCCTTCTTTCATCATTCCAATGATCTCCACATTATTCCCGGTCTCAATAACACCTCGCTCAATCCTGCCCGTTGCTACAGTACCACGACCAGTGATCGAAAAAACGTCTTCGATCGGCATCAAAAAGGGCTTATCAATCAACCTGACGGGCTCCGGAATATCCGTATCAACTGCAGACATCAGGTCTCTGATTTTTTGCTGGTGATCCGAATCTCCTTCCAGTGCCTTAAGTGCAGATCCCTGGACTATACTTGCGTTATCTCCGTCAAATTCGTATTGATCTAAAAGCTCGCGAACTTCCATTTCCACAAGCTCCAGCATTTCTGCATCATCGACCAGATCAACTTTATTCATAAAAACAACAATCTTGGGCACCCCAACCTGACGAGCCAAAAGTATATGCTCACGAGTCTGAGGCATAGGACCATCCGTTGCAGCTACGACTAAAATAGCCCCATCCATTTGCGCAGCTCCCGTCACCATGTTTTTTACATAATCGGCATGACCAGGACAGTCAACGTGAGCATAATGCCTATTTTCAGTTTCATACTCCACGTGCGCAGTATTAATTGTGATCCCCCTTTCTTTTTCTTCTGGAGCGGCATCAATGGCATCATAATCCATTTTTTCGGCAAGTCCAGTTTCTGACAGCACATAAGTAATCGCAGCAGTCAATGTTGTCTTACCATGGTCTACGTGTCCAATTGTACCCACATTCAGGTGTGGTTTTGTCCTTTCAAAATTTGCCTTTGCCATCGGATAGTTTTTTCTAATTTCTTTTAAAAAATATTATATAAAAAATGAATAATGTCTTATTGTTTTCCCAGCACCTTAGCATCCATTAGTCTTGTCGAGTTGGGTTTCCGTCGCTTTTCAACAGCCTCGGGGATCTCCACATTCAAGAACTCCCGCTGTTCTTATATTCACAGGTGGGAGGACTGAACTTCCGGGTTTGCGCTTTCAAAGCCCTTCTGTCCTCTTCCGAGCCAATGAAGGGATTTGAACCCCCGACCCCTTCCTTACCATGGAAGTGCTCTACCCCTGAGCTACATTGGCTAAAAAAGAGCGGGCGATGAGACTCGAACCCACGACCCTCAGCTTGGAAGGCTGATGCTCTACCAACTGAGCTACGCCCGCTTTTTTTCTTCTAGTCACCAATCTGGTGGGGGCGATAGGATTCGAACCTATTCAGTCGTAGACAACAGATTTACAGTCTGCCCCGGCTCTCCAACTCCGGCGCGCCCCCTTTCCTCTATTTTTGTCAATGACCATGCTCCTAAGACCCTTGAACCATGAGATTCCATAGGGTCACTGAAAAACAAAACCCTGGAGCCAATGGAGGGACTCGAACCCCCGACCAGCTGATTACAAATCAGCTGCTCTACCAGCTGAGCTACATTGGCTTGATTCGAAATATGAAAAAAAGGCATTACCTGCCTTCCTCCGTTTTCCAAACCTTGTACATTGTTAAGCGAAAGATTGTCGTTAATTCTGGCTTCTTTTTCACGAGATGCTTCGTTGCAGAGCCCTGCCTGCTGGCAGGCAGGCTCCCGATAGCTTTGGCTATTACTACATTCCGTCGCCTCGCTTCTCGAAAAAATAACCTTAGAATTATTCAACATATTCCACTTGACAATGTACTAGTGAGGTTACTCCGGAAAGTGCCAATTTCACAAAATGAGTCAATTTTGGATGAGATTTTCACTTTTTTGAGATCGGCTGATGCCTGTGTATCAGGCGATTGAAGAAAATGAAAATATCGGCAAAAGAGCCATTTTTGATTTGGCAACCTTTTCGGAGTTGGCTCACTAGTCGAATCTGATTGAGAAATTCGCATTTAATCTACATCTCTAATCTGATGTGACACCTATCGCATATCGTCTATCTTAAACAGACATTTTCAGAGATCGACATGGCCAAAGAAAAAGTTGCTGAGCAGAGGTCCAAATACGGTTCTGCTAGGTTGTACTATATTTTCAACTTTTCGAGATCTTCATCAAACACACATTAACACGTCCTATATATGTAACTGCCTCATTGATTGAAGAATCGACTTGCTTTCCAGTATACCCTAAGTCATAGTAAGTGACTTTTGAGAATACATCCTTGGAGAACTTTTTCTCAAAGCGACTGCAAAGATATTACTTTTTCCATAATAGAGAAATGTTTTGTACGTCGTCCATGGCCGAGTGGCATTGACATATAGAGAGTTTAATCAGAGCCGCAAGCCCAGGTGCTCAGGAGCCCAAAACTCATGCCTTTTCAGCCTCTGCGCGTTGCGCATCTTAGCGGGATCGAGAGATCTCCTTTTTCTTGATCACTTGTCGCTTCAATACATCTATGACAACGTCAAGCGCAGCCTCAAAGGTCTTGCTCGTTTCCTTTACAACAATTACATCTCGGGGCACCATCACTTTTACTTCGACGGTTTTGTCCTTAACCCTTGCCGCATTTTCGAGTTTTAAAAAGACGTGTGCTTCAATAATTCTGTTGTAATAGTGCTCAAGCCTTCCTACTTTTTCTTCAATCAGATCGATCAGTTTCTGATCTGCTGTAAAATGAATTGATTCAATTCTAATGTCCATAACATGTCTGGTTCTAAAGTTCAAAAAAACGATTTATTCCGCCTTAGGGTGTCCTTTCTTATAGGCTTTTTTGAGTTTCTCTATGCTATTATGCGTGTAAATCTGTGTTGCACTGAGATTTGCGTGTCCCAACAAATCTTTGATCGCGTTTAGGTCAGCGCCCGAATTTGACAGATGCGTCGCAAAGGAATGCCTCAAAGTATGTGGCCCTTTCTTATCAAGAGTAGAGATAATTGATACGTACCTCCTCACGATATTATAAATCAATTTCGGATATATTTTTGTTCCTTTTTGGGTGAGAAAAAGATACGATGTTCCCGGGAAAACCGACCTCTTAATTTCTACAAATTTGAGCAATTCTTCCAAAAAATCTTGTGAGACCGGAATCAGTCTGACCTTATTTCCCTTGCCGGTGACGTTTAAACTGGCTTGTTTGCGATCGATATCTGTTTCCATGAGATTCATGAGCTCACTGCGACGCATACCTGTAAAGTAAAGCATCTTAACGATCAGGTAATCTCTCATTGAAAAGTAATCAACATCGTCCGTATTCGCTTTCAAAAGATTCACCAGATGCCTTGCCTGCCCCTCTTGCAAATGCTGCGGTAACCTTTTTGGAATCCGCAACAATTTAATCTGCTTAGCCGGATTGACAGCGACAGAATTGTCTCGCATCAAAAACTTATAATACGCCCTGACTGCAGAAATCTTGCGATTCACTGACCGGGGCTGCTGGCCCCTGGAAACAAGCGAAACAATCCACGACCGAACCTGCTGATGCGAAATCAATGCGGGATCTTCGACTTCATAGGTGGATTTAAAATACTCAAATGCCTGCACAATATCCTTCCGATATGCATCAATCGTATGGGGAGAGTACCGCTTTTCGTGTATCAGATAATTTAAGAAAGATTGCATCATCACATTCTCCGCTTTAAAGATACATTATTATAAAACTTAATGTATTTATGTCAATGTCAGAATTGTAACAAAGGTTTGGGACACCTCTATATTCCCATTAAATGCGCTACCATGACTGTCCTATTTTGAGGGTATTGAAGCAGCACTGGCCACTACAAGCCACTTGCATTTTTTTTTAATTTTGCCCCGTCGATGAAGAAGCTCATACTTTATCTTTTCGCAATTACTACAGGTCTGATCTCGATATCCTTCCCGTTGCAGGCCCAGCATGACTTTTCTCGCTTGTCGGCCCATTTTGAAGACCTTCGCCTGGTCGATATTCTAGACCAAATAGAGGCACGAACTCAATATCGATTTTTTTACAATCGTGCAGATCTCTCCACGCGCAGGTTCAACTATTCCTTTGAAGAGACACCGGTGAATCAAATCGTGGAAAAATTACTGACTCCGACCACACTGGGATATGTCTTTTTCTACGATTATGCCTTTGTGTTGGTACCTGAGAATCTGGCCAGGCGTGATTTTTCCATGGATTACTACAAGGCTCGAGAACAAGCTACCCGGGAGGGTGAAGAGAAACCAAGTCAGGTTGTGGGTGATCTCAACCAATTGGAGCCCAGTGGGATAGCCACGCTTACGGGCAGAGTCATTGATGATCAAACCAATGACCCTATTGTGGGAGCTTCCGTTGCTATAAAAAATCTTGATCTGGGGACAATAACCGATCACGAGGGAAAGTTTGCCCTGGAAGTCACCGCGGGAATCCACTATATAAATGTTTCCTATGTCGGCTACGAAGATATAAATCGATCATTGAGAGTGCTCAGCAGTGGAAACCTCACTTATCGAATGGCCAAGGGAGCCATTAACCTTGAGGAAGTGGTCGTCAGCGCCAGAGCCTCAGAGGGAGGCATCGATGATGCACAGATAAGTATCACCACGCTCGATGCAACAGCGATCAAAGAAACCCCTTCATTTCTTGGGGAAGCTGATGTGGTCAAGACCTTACTCCTCAACACGGGAGTGAGCTCTGTAGGAGAAGGTGCATCGGGATTTAATGTGCGAGGTGGGGATGTAGATCAGAATCTTATCCTGCAAGACGATGGTATCTTATTAAACTCCTCACATGCACTGGGATTTTTTAGCTTTTTCAACGCTGATCTTATCGAGGAAGTTAAACTGTACAAGGCAATTATGCCGGCACAATACGGAGGCAGGCTTTCCTCTGTTCTAGATGTGAAAACCAGGGAAGGTGACTTCAATATGTTTAAACTCAAGGGAGGTGCAGGTCCGGTAACAAGCCGGCTAAGTTTGGAAGGCCCCATTATCAAAGAGAGGTTATCAATTATTGCCGGAGGTCGCGCATCTTACGCCGATTGGATTTTACGTCAGGTAAAAAACCGCGATGTTCGAGAGAGTTTAGCTTTCTTCTATGATGCCAATTTGAAGTTAAGTGCCAAATTAGGTCAAGGCAGCTCCCTGATTTTAAGTGGATATGCGTCAGAAGATGAATTCAGGTTTAGTGATCAGTTTGGATTCGACTACACAAATCAGACTGCTCAGCTTCTCCTGCGCAATGTATTCTCCGGAGATATCTTATCCAGATTTAGTGTTGCTTACAACTCTTATCAAAGTGGAAGATCAGATTTTCAGCTCCCCAGAAGCTCACGGCTGACCAATAGGGTGGATTATTTGAAAGCAAGGGAAATGCTGACTTATGCACCCTCGACCAAATACCGGCTTGACGGGGGTCTCAGTGCTATACTTTATGGAGTAGAGCCCGGTGAGATTACTCCACTTGAAAACTCTACCCTAATCGGAAGAACCGTGTCGCAAGAGCGTGGTTTAGAGGCCGCGATCTTCTCAAATCTGGAATATGAAGTCACTTCCTCTCTCTTATTGTCCGTGGGATTGAGATGGAGCAATTTCCGTTTTCTCGGACCCAACACTATCGCACAGTACAGCAATCCCGAATCCCCAACCCTGTCGGGCAGCATCGGAGAAAAAATATTTGGTGCCGGAGAAACCATTTCATCTAATTCCAATTTTGAACCCCGGTTGTCATTGCGCTACCGGCTTAGCGATCAATCATCGATGAAAATGGGGTACAGCCGTACCGTACAGTACATCAACCAGATTTTCAACTCCGACTCCCCTACCCCGGTAAGCCAATGGCAACTCAGCAACTCCTATATCCCGCCAAACTCATCGCATAACTTTTCGATAGGTTATTTCAGATATCTACGGGACAGGGAGTGGAAAACCAATGCCGAAATCTATTACCGAAGCATTGATAAGCTCTTCGACTATAAGGATTTCGCTAAGTTGACAGCCAATCCGACATTGGAGACTGAAATTCTTGATGGAATAGGACGATCTTATGGGTTTGAGTTTTCACTGACCAAACCAGAGGGAGTTCTCAACGGATCTTTAAACTATACCTACTCGACATCTGAGCGGCAGATCGAGGGAATCAATGACGGAAACTGGTATCCAAGTGTATTTGACAAACCCCACGACCTTGCCTTTGTTTTTAATTTCGAACCCAATCGTCGGAATACCCTCACCCTAAATTTTATTTATTCCAGTGGACGACCCACGACACCTCCCGCGGGAAATTTTGAATATGCCAGCGGGTTGGTCATTCCGATTTATGCCAATCGAAATGCAGGAAGAATTCCTGATTACCACCGGCTTGATATCGCGTATACAATCGGAAGGGGATATAAACGAGATAAGAAATTTAGAACCAGCTGGACACTCTCCCTCTATAACGTATACAGTCGTAGAAATGCGCTAAGTGTATTTTTTACGCAGGCAGCCCAGCAAGGAGCTCAAGCAAACAAGCTTGCCATTTTGGGTACTATCTTTCCTTCATTGACATTCAACTTCGAATACAATTGACCTAAAATGAGGCCTGCGAGCAATAAAACGAAAAAGAAGAACTACCACAAGCGGAATCGCTCACTCCAAACTTCTTCGGCACGTAATGCGGTTTTTACATTTCTGAGCGTCATGTTTTTCAGCTGCCTGGATCAGATCGAATTGGAGATACCCAAAGGATTTAAAGAGTCAGTAGTAATTGATGGTAAAATCGTATTAGGCGAGCCTTCTGTATTCATCCTTCAGGTAGGTCAACTCTTCAGTTTTACCTCTGACAGTCGAGGTCGAATTAATGCCAAAGATGCCATATTGACTGATGAGGATGGCAATCAGATGGCTATCAGCCAAAGGGGCACGGGATTGTATTACTATGAGTTTAAACCAGATGATCCCGTTAAAATCCTCCCTGGCAAATCCTACAAACTGAACATAGGCACTTTTGATGGAAGAGAATTTGAATCGACTTTTGAGCCCATTACGCCGGTTCCCATAATCGAAGAGATAAGGGCTGAAAAAATTGAAAAGAGCGTATTTGTTGATGACGCGACAACCCGCACTGACACATTTATTCGCTATTCCATCGACACAGATCTGCATGCTGACGGTAGCTCTGAAAAAAGTTATTTGCGATGGGAAGTCATGCGTGTGGCCAAAATCACCGATGCACCTCTCACAAGTGATATTACACCCAAATTGTGTTATGTATCAAGCAATCTCGATGTACTGGACAACAAAATTTTTGACGGACCCGGGCAGACCAGCAACAGGCTTGACAACCACATTCTGGTGGACGAAGATATCGGCCCGTTCTATGGAGAGGGACTGTACCTGACCGTAGTGCAGGAATCGCTGAGTGAATCAGCATTTAGGTACTGGGAAAGCGTCAAGCTTGTCTCCGAGCAAGAAGGTGATCTGTTTGGATCTCCCCCCGGTAAAATCAAGAGTAATTTCCGCAATCTCAATGATGAAGAAGACGAAGCATTTGGCTTCTTTTACCTGACCAGACATGACACGGCCCGCATATTTATTAGCCCGGAATTTGCCGGCAATCCTCCGGTACGATGTCAGCCACCTACACCACAAAACGACGACGGCTCTTGTGCTGATCCCCTGTGTTGTGATTGCCTTATTCAGGAAAATAGTACAACAACAAAACCCCATTATTGGGTTGAGTAATACTTAAGAATTGAAATAATTATGAAAGGTACGCTACTGGCTTTGTCGATGATTGCAGCGCTGATCAGCAGTTTTGAGTTACTTGGGCGGGATGGGACTTTCGCACTCCACATTGATAAGCCTTTTTACATGACCGGGGAAACGATTTGGTATTGCCTTTACTACCCGCCGGAGCTCGCTGAGAAACAGGTAACAGTCAAGGGTGTTTTTACCGATCCGGACTATGAAAACAAAGCTCGCTTTTTTCACAAAAAAAATGAGGGTTCGGTATCAACGGGCCAGTTTCCTATCCCATTTGATTTTAAAAGTGGCCACTATCATTTTGCATTCTACCTTCTGGATCAGAACACGGGAGATGAAATCACACTTTTGGAAACTTTTATACCGATCTACAATGACCTCACCTTTAAACCGGCAGTGGTGCACAATGAAAAGCGAGACGATGTTCCCCAGCAATTTGACTCAGGACTGCATATCCAAATCGATATTGAAAAGACCAGGCTCAGCACAAGAGGACTGGTCAGCGGCACTATTACCGTTACAGATACAGCGGGCAGACCAGTGCTGACTAATCTTTCGGCTTCTGTATTAAATGAGGCAATTGCACAAGCTGGTAAAGGCTATCAGACCACGGTCACGGGAAACAACCTTATGCCCACCCACTACGACCCAGCCCCGGATGTTTACGTCAAAGGGGTTGTAACAACACCGGAAGGACTGCCATTGCAAGCCAATGTCCTGGGCGCTTATGCAAGCAATCAAAACAAGATTTATTACACTAAGTCAAACACGGAGGGAGCTTTTTTGCTCACGCTGGATGATTTTTACGATCAGCAAAGCATCCAGTTTTTACCCTACTATAAAGAAGCCGAATCAATAAAAGTGAAACTTCCTGCAGAAGAATTCGACGCAGTACAGCCTGAGAAACTCGTATTTAATGAGATGATTTCTGAAATCATGGAACGTAGCCGGCTGCAAAAAAAAGTGAATCAATATTTTAAACCCGAAAAAGACGGAGTGGTGGCGAGGAAGGAATCCACAGTAAGCCAGATCCTTGATCCCAATTATGTTTATCAGATCTCGGAGTATGAAAGGTTTGACCGGGTCTATGATTTCTTCACTGAACTGATGGCTCCGATCGAATTTAAGAGAACGAAAGGTAAATACTCCGCCACGATGCTCAACCCCACTTCCATATACACTCAGTTTTCGAGATTACCAGGTACACCCCTTTTTATTATAGACGGCAAGGCAACAAGAAATGCTGATTTTGTAGCCAGGCTTAGCATGAGCAATATAGAAACGATAGAAATCTTTTATACCCCTCAAAAACTGCGGGATCATTTTAATGTGTTGGGCAATAGCGGCGTCGTAAAGATCAATACCATTATTCCCCAATTTAACCTCCCTGCGGATGACCAGGAAGATGTTTTTGAGATTTCCGGATTGCAGCACCGTCAGGTTTTTTCTGAAGATTCCGGGACTGACCTTCGTTTTCCCGATTTCCGACCTGTGCAATACTGGAATCCCTCCCTGACTACAAACAGTGATGGCCAGGTATCTTTTTCATTTCCACACGGTGACGATTTGGGGGTATTTCAAATCACGGTTGTGGGCCAGGATAGTTCAGGTCTTCGCGGATTGACAAATACAACCTACTCAGTGCAGGTAAACTGAATGCAACAACTAAACTATATTGATGACTAGAAAGGAGTCGCAACCGGCAACCTAAAAATGCTTAGGTCATCATTGTTTTTTCCGGCCAACAAATGAGGAATCCCTGCGATTTCGATCAAAGTGAGTGATTTCACATTTCCCGGTACATTAAGGCAATACTCAGGACATGAGCCCACCTCCAATTTGGTCTCGCCAGATAAAAGAACCAGACCATGACCTGCATCAAGCCTTGGTGTTTCGACCTCTGTCTCATAAATACAACCGGCAATTATAACGTCATCTGTTCCATCCTCATCGACGTCACTGAAAACAGCATCGAGCAGAGGAAAACTTTGAGCACGTTGGGGTAATTTTATCATGTCGAAACCTGTATCCCGATTTACCAGGACAACAGAACTAAATTCAACGGCAGATCGAGTATATGCATCTCGTAAATTTTCTTCACCATAAACTTCCTCCAAAGTAGAGGACGCAAACGATGCATAGGTTTCAAATTTTTGAGCGATCATGGGCATCTGCTGCGACGAGCATTCCCTGCCCCTTACAGGCACGTAATTTCCTTTGTATTCGCTACTCAAGACAATGTCGAGCGAACCGGATTGGTCAAAATCTGAAGCATAGACCTTAAAGGGTTTTTCTTTGCTTGCCTTGTGCTTTATGTTTTCCCCAATATTTCCCACTAAAAAATCTATTTTCCCATCGCTGTTTATGTCACACTTGTGTACTGAAAACCACCATCCCGTCTCATTAATAAATTTTTTATGATTTTCTGGCGTACTAAATGAACCACCATTATTAATAAAAAAATGAATTCCCGTCCATTCTCCAACGGCGACAAAATCCATTCTACCGTCCCCATTAATGTCGGTTACTTCCAGATCGTTTATGATTCCCAGATCGGATAATTCAGGTGCGGCTTTTTGGGTGACGTCGACCAAGGAGCCATTGCGATTTTCCAGGAGATAGGAAGGCGCAGAAATGGGATAAGATTGTGGTACAATTCGGTTTCCTATAAGGATATCGTGATCGCCATCACCATCATAGTCGATGACCTCCACGCACTTGCTGCTTACTTTTGATTTTCCAAGATCCGGCACACTTTTTCTTGAATAAATCCCGGATCCATTATTTACGTAGAGCCGGTTTGCATAAATCATATGTCCCTCTTCTTGTGCATTGCCCCCGGCAACAACGATGAGATCGAGATCTTCATCACCTTCCAGATCAAAAAAAACGGCACCGACATCTTCACAAATCTTATCTTTAATAAAAGCAGGTTGCGAAGAACGACTAAATTGACCACCTTCACTCTGAAAATAGATAGCAGATTCTTGTCCGGATGCACCGCTGACAAAGAGGTCCTCCAGACCATCTCCATTTACATCCCCGACAGACAATGCCGGCCCTATGGTTGATTGTTTCTGAGGTAGCAATATTTCTTTTTCAAAGTCATTATAGTCATTCTCCATGTGTCTAAAGTCCAGTCCCATGGCGGCACTGTTTAGTGTTTTTATTCTCGACTCTGGTCGAATATTTTTGTCGTAATTGGGGTCAATTGCATTTAAATCAGAAAGCAGGTAGGTGTGATTTATTTTTAGATCATCAGCCACCAATTTTCTTCCATCCAAAAAATCTATGGTGAAGGCATCAATTTTATCATTATTTCCAAATCCCAGGATGATTTCATTTGGTAAAGACGACCTGTATCCTCGCACAGTCCTCACTTCCGTATGCAATTGACCTTTTTCTGTCCAGGCCGTTACCTTAGCAAACTGATTTTCAGCTTTATTATCAAAAATCAATTTGAGATAATTATTGCCTGTATTCTCTCGCGTCAAATTTTTATAGAGCAGGGCAGGCTGGTCGATATTATTTATTACCAGATCTAGATCACCATCATTATCCAGATCTCCTGCAGCTGCTCCATTTGAAAATGTTTCCTGGGAGAGACCCCATTCTTTGCCAATCTCCTCAAAATGCAAATCTCCATCGTTGCGATACATGAGATTGGAGAGCGCTTCCGAAGGCATGCTGTTGTAGAGCTCTTTCTTTACTGAAACCGGTACTGCGTTGCCATATTTTCTCCTGACATCAGCAACCCTCAGCTTAAAATCATTATCCAGCGCATAGCGACGGTATCCATTAGTCACAAAACAGTCTTTGTCACCATCCAGGTCAAAATCCTCTGCAAGTGGAGCCCAGCTCCAATCTGTTTTTGCCAGGCCCGACATATGTGCCACATTAAAAAAGGCGCCCTTGCCATTATTTATTTGTACCGTATTAAACATATACTGATGCGGAAAATCCAATTGATCTACCAGGAGGCTAAAATTTTTCACATCCATAGATGCCATCAAGGTCTTTGACCTGTAGTGATCCTTAGATGCCATGTCCAGTACCAGAATATCCTGATGGGCGTCATTATCCAGATCGGCTATGTCTACGCCCATGCCATAAAACGACATTTGATGCAGCCGGTTCTTTGCCTGATCGACAAACTTTCCATTTTTGCGATTGATATACAGGTTGTCTGGCAAATAATAATCATTAGCGACATAAATATCCAGCCAGCCATCCTGATTGATGTCTGATACGGCAAGGCCTAATCCAAAAGTCGGTGCATTTATTCCCGCATCTTTGCTAATACTAAAAAACTTTCCACCCCGGTTTTCATACAGCTGGCTAAAACTTACATCGAACTTTCCCGGATTCTCAAAAAGGATCCTGTGAAAAGCTATGGGATCATGACCGTAAAGCTCACTTTCGTTGAGAACGAAACAGTCCAAATCCCCATCGTTATCACAGTCAAAAAAAGCAGCTTGCGTACTGATTCCCTGATCATCCAGTCCGTACTCAAGAGCCATTTCTTTAAAAGTCAAGTCCCGTTGATTAATCAACAACGTATTCTTTCGTTTTGCCCTTTCGTAAGGACCTCCCTGTGATATGTAGATGTCGAGCCAGCCATCCTGATTTACATCGGCAAGACAAATTCCATTGGACCAATATTTTCCATCATTAATTCCCGATCCGTCAGTTACGTCATTAAACTTGAGACCGCCGCGATTTTCGTAAATCCTATTTTCGACTTGATTTCCCGTGAAAACAATATCTAAAAGGCCATCATTATTTAAATCCCCAATACCCACGCCACTTCCATTATAGAAATAGTCAAAATCGAGGAGATTTTCCTTAGTGGAAACATCATGAGTGATTTTGTTGGAAAAATCGATTCCAGATGTGTTGATCTCAACAAATCCTGCTCCTTTTCGTCCACTTTGACCGGATTTATCTACATCACACGAAAGCAGACTCAGCATGAACACACCTAAAATAAAAACAAGCCGAAAGGAAATTATGCCATAAAAAAAATTTCGCATGAGTCCTATTATAATTCTTCTACAAAATATGAAATCGGTTAGATTTTAAATTCAGCTTTGGGGATAAAATGTCTACCATTTCTGCTCACGATCAGTATTTTATAATTTTAAATAGTCCCCTTACATGACTCATCTTCAGGAAGTACATTCCTGGCCGCAGATCCCGGAGATCGATCGCATCACCCGGTTGTCGAACCTCAAATTGGTTAATTCTCCGGCCGTCTTTATGATATACCTCAACAAATTCTATATCACCTGGATATGTTGTATTGAAATAGATCCAATCATGAGCCGGGTTGGGGTACAGAGAGACCTCATGAGTTGATAGAGAATTTACACCGGTGAGCTGGCGATCACAAAAGGATACATCCGGATCCAGCTCCAGGTAATCACCAAGTACCAAATTCTTATCGTGAAAAGCCGGATAATCGAGACTATATCGTCTCATTCGAAAGGTCGAATTGCTATTGATTTGCAGGGTATCTCCCTGTCGTACCGGCTGCCCTGCCCTCAGTGGAATCACATATTCCCAGACGACCTCGCCAGTCGGGGCAAGCTCATAGGCAAAACCCCATCTTCCGGACAAAGCCAACGCATTGCCATTAGGCAGTAATTGGGCACTGGAAAGGCTATTCGAAGAAGCCATTTGGATGCGTTGCGGATGCACCAGCCGGCCGCCTAAGTCAGAAGATTGAATACCCGGACTAGAGTAATTGAAAGTAATAGAATCCGGGCTGGCTACTAGCCAATCAATACTAGAAATCCCGGAAGGCAGTCGATTGTTAAATAGGACGATCTTACCAAAATCCTCTTCTCCAAATGAGGACGATGGATTCACCCAGTGGGCATCATGCTGGAAAAACAACATTTGGTCGCTTTGCCCGCCCTGGCCAAAAGCAGCTGGGTTGCCCCATCGAAATAGTAAATCCCCTCCACTTCCGGCCTTCCCGCCACTATGACCTTTTGCTTCCTCACTTGTAGTACCGTGGTCAATGATCCAGATTTCATTGAAATGTGCCACACTGAGCATGATTTGATCCAGCACCGGATTATAGTCAATGGCATTGATATGCAGCCAATCCGGATGACCTGCCTGTGGGTAATTTAGATCGATAAGTCGAGGATGCATAGCCGGACTGCCATAGGATAATTGGTCGCGATCAAAATCCTGAATTAAATGATCCCAAACATGCCATTCCCAGACAATACTGTCCAAAAATGGATTCCATTCAAATATTGCCTCACCCCAGAGGACGTCATTGTCGAGGAGTGAAGGATTTCTTCCCGCCTCAATGGCCTCATTCCGTGACTTTACCTCCCATACCAAAAGGAGAATATTGCCATTGGTCATGGGTGCCACGTCGTGATGCAACCTAAACAGGGAGTCGTTCAGTGTGTAGCTATGCAGTATTTTATTTTCCCACGAACGGATTTCAACCGTTTCCCCTGCTCCGCCTGCCCAGATCGGATCAAAAATTGCGGATGATGAGCGGCGTTTACAGACAGCGAGATTGCCGTTGTCGAGTAAGTAAGCTGCATTCCCTGGCACGACACTGCGTTCGTCCGACCAGCTATGCACGATCTGACCACATTCGTTGAGAAGATAGACATCTGATTGATTACTTGGAAAAATCAGATTGAGCCCGGGACTTATTTTGTCCTTCTCCAGAGTGATCAGGCCCACCGTGTTTTGCGCATTTGCAGATAGGCAGAACGGGAGTGTGAAAGTCACAAGGAAAAGGTTCCTAAATAAAAACTTCATGATTGGGTAAAGACTAAAAAGTAAAGGCCATGCTACAACCGAGCATGGCCTTTCTTTCTTATTATCCCGTATAACAGGATTTTCTACTCTTTCAATGTAAACGGTACACCTCCTGGGAAAGTGATCACCGTATTACCCGCCTCGTCGTATGTATTTGACCAATTAATGGTCCAATTTTCACCATCTATTGATGAATCATACGTCCATGTATCGCCAAAGCTATCTGTAAAACCGGTAAAATCTACGACGGCACAAACCTCATCAAAGGTAAGACCGGGCTGATCCGCTGTACCGCCATAACAAGGCCCATAGGCCCCAAAAGACCAGTCGCTGAAATAGTATACGCCACCACCCTTCGCTACGATTTCGACTTCACCTGTCAAAGGTGTTCCATCCCACTCCGGACACCAGACGGCAGTCGTCGTATAGGCATATGTACCTGTTAGATCTGAAGGACAATTGGCAGGCAAAGTAAAATTAAAATGCCCTTGAAAAGCTGGCCCTACCACGGTGGCAGAAGAGTTCGTCTGTGAGAATTGCCGGCCATCGGTCAAAATAATCCTACCGACAAAGTTGAAGTTGTCTCCTGCCAGTACATCATCTGCGGAGACTCCGGCAGCACTTAGAGCATCCGCCGCATTAATGGTAATTGTAGGCGCTTTCAAATATCCATTTTCTCCCATGCTAAAGTCGCTTGAAGAAAATTTTAAGTATTCCACAGGGCCGGCACTTTTGTCCCCATTATCGGGATTGTTGTCATCAAAGACCAGGTCCAGGACATATTCTGCTACAAGTGTGCCTCCCTCGATATCCACGAACTCAATGTTGTATGTATAGCTCGATCCGGAGATATCGAAGAGATTGATCAACTTATCTGTTTCATCGATCAGTCGCGGATATGCTCCTTTCTCAACAGAATCGAGGACCACCAATGGTAGCCTTTCATCATCTTCACAACCGAATGCGAAAACAAGTAGGGCAGCCATTATGATTATAAACTTATTATTATTTTTCATGATATATTCAGTTTTAGTGTAGATCAATTAATAAAGGTCAATTGATCCATCATCCCAAAATACACGATCACCCAATGTCTTTTGAGTTGAATTGGCATTACGTGTTACATGAATAGCAGGTAAGAGGAACGTCCTTGGAAATTGCCCATAAGCAGACTCTAAAGCCGGCTGGATATTGTTGGGCTTTCCAGTCCTGCGATATAGATTATATGCCTCGATACCATTGCCCCAGGAGGCGATCATCTGCTCCTTGGTCACCAAATCGAGTTTGCCATCATCATCAGCAGCATCGTACAATGCTAGCACCTCCCCCACATACCTCTCGATGTCATCATCATCAGTACCGTACAATTCCTTGGCTGTTCCTTCACCATCTCTCACCATCACACTTCGTGACATGGTGCTCGGCACGAGACTTTCGAAGCCTACTACTTTGGCAATTGATTTGCGTATGGCGCTCTCCAGCAAAGCCCTGGCATCGTCGTTAGTTCCCAAAGTCAATGCGGCCTCCGCCCGAAGCAGATCTACTGTTGGCGATATCATGATCGGCCAAATACCCTGACCAAGACCACCGGTAGTTCCGGATTCTCTGGTGTCATCAAAAGTATCATCATCAAACTGGCCTCCACCCGGGTACAGACCGTACGATGTGCGAATCGGGCCATCCGGAGGAATTCCGTCGGGATTCAAATGATCCCTTCCGGAATATCCGGTACCAGGGATCACACAATATGGTACATTCGGACTTGTGGCTTCCCAATGCGCAGGTTTGGACGCTTGATCCGGGAAGATCGAAAAATGACAGGAGTAAGTAGTTTGATCTTGATTTTCAGAATCATCGACTTTGCGATAAAAGTAATAGCGAATGCGTGGATCTGTAATGGTCACCCCATCTGCATTTACTTTATCTCCGGCTAGCAACCACATATAATATGTAGATAAATACGCACCGTCGCCGGCCTCATAGTGAGACTGGTAGAATGGGTGCCTGGATACCGGATTGCTTCGTTTATTGCCATACTTAAACTCGAAATCGTCACCAGCCTCTGATATGATATTACCTCCGCTGATCAGGGAATTTATGGTCCCCGCATCTTTCTTGTTTAGTGCTGCTTTCAGCTTAAGTGTGTTGGCAAATTTGATCCATTTATCAGGATCGGCATTGTAAAAACCCTCATAGTCGGGAGCCAATATATTGCCTCCAGTCAGTTGACTGATCGCTTCATCCAGAAGGGACAAAGCTGCATCATATATCTGGCTTCCCTCATCGGGCCCAGGAGATATGACTTCGGTACCCTGCAGCGCTTGCGAATTAGGTACACTGCCAAAAATATCAACTAAAGTAATCAAGGTGTAAGCCTTCATAATCTTGGCGGTACCCGCATGTAGATCAAATCCCTTTTCCTCTGCAATAGCTAAAAGGGCATCAATGTCCGGAAACAGGTCGGAATACGCATTAGTCCAGAGAAGATCGTACGTCTCTGCGGCTGCGTAATCTTCATAAGTTCCCGATCCGGCATGATACATTCTAGCCAATCCACCGGCAGGACCTTGAGTTCTCCAATAGACATTTCGAAAGCTCAACTGTACACTGTTGTACAGGTCATTTAAGCTGGCATTTTCAGGTGTCACTTCATTGGGATTCTCCAGCAAATCCAAATCTGTGTTGTCACATGCTGTACCCAGTGATAGCACCAAAAAAACCAATAATATTTTATTTAGAATCTTCATTTTTTTCAGTTTAGTCTGTGAAATATATTACGATTCATCACTAGCTTAGAATGTAGCATTTAGCGTCACCCCATACTTCCTTGCAGTAGGTGCCGTCCTAAAATCTAAGCCTCGTCCATTTCCGACACCTGTGCTAATGATCTCCGGATCGAAATTCATTCCCTTCGGAATATTCGGTGCCCGATACCACATATTTTCTCCTGATACGGTAATACCTAAACGACCAAACGGAGTCCGAGCCAGGATTTTCTCCGGCAAGGAGTACGCCAAAGAAACCTGACGCAATCGAAGAACGGTGCCATCCAAAATGGCTCCCTCATCGGTAAAGAATGTGGCAAAAGCCTCATCACCGACATAAACTTGCTTATCGTTAGGTGTACCATCGGAGTTTACCCCGTTCGGTAAAATAATCGGCACTGACCGGTCAAAGTCGGAATCCACGGTATTACCACGAGCCAGCATAGCTCCTACTGTTGAGGAATACAATTGACCTCCGTGTATATATTGCCACTGAAATCCAAAACTAAATCCTCCTATAGTCAGGTTGTTTATCCAGTTTGCAGTGAATTCGGGATTGGGATCACCAATCACACCAAATCCTTCTTGGACGTAGCCTCCCTGACCATCAACAAAGATCCGGCCCTGGTCATCTTTCTTAAAGGTTTCTCCATAAATCGCTCCGAATGGCTCTCCGGCAATGGCATAATTCCCAAGCGGTGATCCACCACCAAAAGGATTACCGGCAACAAAGACGCGCTCGATGCCCTCAAAGATCGAATTGACTTCGGAAATGTTCTTTGTGTAATTCAATGTAAAATCCCACTGAAGGTTACCCCTTGACACGGGAGTGAAGTCAAGGCCCAGTTCCACTCCCCGGTTTTCCACCTCTGCTGCATTGACTGTGGTTACCGTGTACCCCGTTGCAGGATCCAGTGGAAGATTGATGATCAAGTCCTGAGATGTTTTCTGATAGAGTGACAGATCTATACCCACTCGATTATTGAGAAGTCTTGCTTCAATACCTCCCTCATACTCGACAAAGAGCTCGTGCGTTAAGTTGCGGTTACCCAAAAAGTTAGCCACAGCATTTGTATTCAAAATTTGACCACTGCTTGTCACAAACTCATTGGTCTCGGTATCAAGTACACTTCTCGTAGAATAGGGATCCGGATATCCAGCTGAAGTACCATATCCAAGTCGAAGCTTCAGGTAATTGAGGAATGAATTGTTCTGCAGTCCTCCAAAGGCCTCGGTAGGCACAAAGGATACACTGGCAGAAGGATAAAATACGGAGTTGTTTTCCTTTTCTAGTGTAGAAGTCCAGTCATTACGGGCCTGCAGGTTTAAGTACAGAAAGTTCTTAAAGCCCAATGTCGCTGTTCCGAAGACACCGATGGTGTTTTCTGCGCTCCGCCCGGAAAAAGAATTGTGCTCGATGAAGTTCCCGTGATTGACGAGGCCATATACGAACTGAATGTCGGAAAATGTACCAACACCATTCCTGGTCTCTCTCCGAAGATTTGCTCCAACAACTCCATCAATACTCCAACTGGGAGAGAGTTGGAAGTCATAGAGTACATTAGCTAATTGATCCGTAATCCGGTTTATCTGCGTAAAGGAGTTCATCTCTCCATCCGGAAGACGAGCACCTCCCCGGTTGATATACCGGACATTTTCCTGATCATAACGGTCGATCCCGAGCCGATACAACAATGTGAGATTATCTGTCAAATCATACGATAACTCGGTGGTCCCAAAAAACCGCTGAATCTGCTCGGTCTGAC
Source organism: Saprospiraceae bacterium (assembly GCA_965222645.1). Classification (GTDB taxonomy): domain Bacteria; phylum Bacteroidota; class Bacteroidia; order Chitinophagales; family Saprospiraceae; genus JABDMH01. Next base: position 2,080,771 of record OZ244968.1, read on the forward strand.
CCGTATTATTCAACGTCCACCTGGGATTTTGAATCGGTGATCCCCTTCGATAGTACACGTTACTTCCGTCAATGGGTGATTGATAAGGAAGATTCATCAAATCGACCGAGCGTGGAGTAAATAATAGTGCTCCAAATAATCCGTTACCATCTCCTCCAAATCCAGTACCCGTCAAGGGAGTTTCCCGGTCAGTAGCTACATAATTGAAGGTGGCTCTCAGTCGAAGACCGCTGGTAAGCGTTGTTTGTGCCCCCAGTCCAAAATTGTGCTTATCCAGGTAGTTAGACCGTGCGTCGTTATTTCGGGCGTCCTTACGGGGAGTGAATCCCTCTTCCGTAAGAAATGAATACGTAGCTGAAACTGATCCCACAGCTCCCAACTTACTTTGAATCGACACCGATGTGTTCGAAGAAAGACCCGGCTCAAAGAAATTCTCAACACTTTCATAAGGTTGATATATGTACTCGGCCCCGGCGTACTCCGGAAAATCATCAGCATATTGTCCCTGATCGTAGGGATGTGTAATCAACACTTGTCCGTTCTTTTCTCCCTTATAGTCAGAACCGTATGAACTTGGCCTGAGATCGTCAAAGGCAGCTCCCCAGTTTGAGAAGAACCACCCGAAACCGGCGTTAAAGCCGTTACCATATGTATTTTGATAATCGGGAAGGTTGGCAATTTCGGACTGAAACAATCCCTGTGTCACACTGATCTCCATCTTCTTGTTGGCGTCGATATCTGATCCGTTCTTTGTCGTCACCAGTACCACACCATTGCGACCTGCTTCACCATATAGTACGGTAGCAGATAGTCCCTTAAGGATTGAGATTTCTTCAATGTTATTTGGATCAAGGTCGAGAAACCGGGATGATGCAGTAGCAGATCCCGAATTAAAACCCTGATTGCCTGTATTTGCAGAGGTATTAAATGGTACCCCATCCACTACAAAAAGGGGCTGGTTGGATCCGGTAATCGTGGAATATCCCCGGATAATTACATTGGTACCCGATCCGGCAAGACCAGAAGTCTGCGTAATGTCGACACCGGTAGCCTTACCCCGGAGCATCCTCGCTACATCTGTTTCCTGACGCGCTGTGAGTTCCTTGGTGCCAATGGTGGCCACACCGTAACCCAGCGCCTTCTTTTCTTTCTTGATACCCAAACCCGTGACCACAACCTCACCAAGGTCAATACCCTCTTCAAGGACGACGTCAACGACATCTGATGTACCAATCTCAAGCTCTTGCTCAGAGTAGCCTGTAAAGCTAAAGACAAGAGTGTTACTTCCGTCTGGGACATCGAGCGAGTAGGTGCCGTCAAAATCGGCGACCGTACCAACAGTAGTACCTTTAACCAAAATACTGGCACCAATCAATGGCTCACCAGCATCATTGGTAATTGTACCTGAGACCGTCCTTTGAGCAGAAGTAAAGCCCACTACAAACAATAGCAGGGAGAGTAGTAAATAGAGCTTTTTCATACTTTTAAGATTTTGTTAAGAATAAATCACCGCAAAATTAAAAAAATCTATTTCAGATCTTATTTCTGAATTCAAAAAAAGGTCATGGCAGCGCAAAACACCCTAATGGCGGTACATTTGGCAGATTGAGGTAGAAAATAGTGAGGTAGATTTAATATTAAGATTTTCTTAACTCTACGACATTTAAACTCGATCATAGATCATAATGCTGCTTTGATCTTGACATTTTTTTACGCAAACGATTGCGGTGAAAAGCAGTTCGCCAGACTCGGTTACCTTATTCATGCTTCTCTCCACCATAACCTCGTCTTAACCTACCCATAAGAGATTTTAACATGTGATTTATTGTCTTTTGTATAAATGACTAAATCAGTAGATTATGACAACGTTGATCGCATTTTTGACCAGCTCCATTCTCGCCCTATTCACACCGACTGCAGCCGCAAAGACTCACCATCTGGAGGGTGTGTGGGAAAACAATAGAAGTAATTTGTCCATCAGAGTGGAAAGCATCCGGGATGGAATCCGTGTGAAGCGCCTGGATCGCAACAGATGGCACAGCTACACCCAGGTCCGTGATGATCAGTATCAAGACCGGGATGGGAATACCTACTTTCTGATCGATCAGAATACATTGGAATGGGAAGACAGAAAAGGTCAGAAACGAATACGTTTCTACCGTGATAAGGGGGACCGGAGAGACAACTCCTACCGCAGTAGGGACCGGGATTACCACCGCGACAGAGGTCGTACCCAGCTAGAAAGAAATCACTACTATGGCAGTAGACGTCAGGGATCACGAATAGCGCCACAAACATTGTCGGGCACATGGATCAATCCCACTACAGGTCAGCGCATCCGGGTAAAGACCAAACGGGGAACAATCAAAGTAAGGGCTCACCGCGGCGGCTGGACTACGTTCTATCCGGCGGATCGAAATACTTTTAGAGACAGGCAAGGCAATAAATACGATGTCTACCGGGGAGAAATGGTCTACACAAGTAGAAACCGCGATTTTGTTATGAGATTTATCCGGTAACCAGTGAAAGGTAGCCGGTCACCGGTCGCCGGTGACCGGCGACCGGTGACCGGTTTATCTTGCCGGATCCAACCTCAGCTTAAGCAATTCCGTTTTCTTGCCGCGCTTGACCCGGATGTCTATTTCCTCACCCGCTCTAAACTCTTCCAGCGCAAGCTGTAAATCGGCATTGGTCTTCACCTCCTGATCTCCCACACCTACTATGATATCTCCGACAATGATCTCTCCCCGGTTTGTGCGTCGAGTGGGCTGAATCCCGGCCCTTTCAGCCGCGCTTCCCGCCACTACTTCATAGACAACCGCTCCCTGGATACCCGCTCTGCTCACTGTATTCTGGGTAAATAAACTTACGCCGATGGTCGGTCGCCGTATCTTGCCATAGCGAATGAGATCGGGCACAATCCAACTCACCTGATCGACAGGAATCGAAAATCCGATACCGGCATAGGCTCCTGAAGGGCTGAAAATTGCCGTATTGACTCCTATGAGCTTTCCCTGCGAGTCGAGTAGCGGACCACCGGAATTCCCGGGATTTATTGCTGCATCGGTCTGGATTACATCTCTAATCGGTGAGCCGGTTTTAGACTTGATTTCCCGGCCCAATGCACTGATTATCCCCGTCGTCAGGGTTTGATCCAGACCAAAGGGATTTCCAATCGCATACACAGACTGACCGACTAAGAGATCTTCAGAAATACCTACAGGAATAGGTACTAACGTACGCTTAGGGGCCTGGATCTTTAAAATGGCGAGATCTTTCTCCGGAGCATATCCCACCAAATCGGCATCCCAGGTACTCTGATCTGAAAGCGTGACTGTGGCTTTATCGGCGTCTTCGATCACGTGGAAGTTGGTCACAATATGACCTTCCTTATCCCACACAAAACCAGATCCACTGCCTCTCGGAATTTCGGTAATATCTCGTGTCCAGTAGTCCTGTCGAAAGGTTGCCGTATTGATAAAAGCCACCGATGGAGCAGCCGCCTCAAATAGTGAAATCGTTGCAGACTCCTCGTCATTTAGCTTACGAGGTATTGCATCACCGTGTACCGGATCATCCTTAAAAGCGACATTGGTGACAGGGGTGATATCAGGTTCCGCATTAATGTCAGGGCTTCGTTCCCTGTCGATCAAGCTACTGGTCCCAATCATATATCCGAATCCGAAAAAGGCGATCCACACGATCACCCTGGTCCATGGTCGTAAATTCATAGTCTTATCATTTCTAATTCAACATTCATAACCAAAATTAAGACTTGATAAGTATATCGTCAAAATCTCATTTGGAGCTGCAGATCACAGGTGATTTGCAGAAAGCGGTATGTAACGTTTAGACGACAACAGGCCGATATTCAACACTCCATTACCCTCAGGGAAAAATGCTATTTTCGGTTTTTCAATAAACCTACCAGGAATGAAGCTCTTCAAATGTCTCTGTCTCGTTTTGCTATCTACCTTACTTTTTGCCCAAGAGAATGTCGACGACGATATAAATACGATCATCCGAAAACACGGATTGAACCAAAGTGAAGTTATGGAAATCGCAGGCTGGCTTACTGATGTGTACGGACCAAGACTCACTGGATCTCCAATGCTCGATAAAGCCACAGATTGGGCGATAAAAGCACTCGGAGATTGGGGTATGACTAACGTAAGCAAGGTGGAATGGGGTCCCTTCGGTCGGGGCTGGGAACTCGAACATTTTGAGATGCACTGTACAGCGCCGTCCTATTTCCCTGTGCTGGCCTATCCCAAGGCCTGGAGTGGATCTTCTGGTGGTACCATCACCGGAGAGGTAATCTATCTCAACGCGGCGTCGGAAGAAGAACTCAAAAAATATAAAGGCAAGCTAAAGGGCAAATTTGTCTTGCTCGATAGTATCAGAGAAGTAGAGGAGTGGTTTGATCCTCCAACCCGTCGATATGAGGACGATGCACTCCTCAGAATGGCCAACAGAAATAGACCGACCCCCAGAAGAGGTAGAGGTTACAGGAGAAGTGGGGCCAACTTTAGCTCAGTACTTTGGACTCTCATGCAGGAAGAACAACCAGCTGCCGTAATAGATCGCAGTTATAAGGGAGATCTGGGTACAGTATTTGTATCCGGTGCGCGTGTCGCTGAGGGTCGTGCACACAACAGTGAGATCAACGTAGTGCCTCAGGTGACCATGAGTATTGAGCACTACAACCGGATATTCAGAATGATGAAAAGGAACATTCCCGTCACCCTATCATTTGATTTGAAATCGAAGTATACCAATGAGGACAAAATGGAGCACAATGTCATTGCCGAAATCCCAGGGACAGATTTGGCAGAAGAGTTAGTCATATTTGGGGCACATCTTGACTCCTGGCATACCGGTACTGGTGCAACAGACAATGCTGCCGGATCAGCCGTGATGATGGAAGCTGCAAGAATTTTACTTAAAACAATCGAGGAGAGCGGAGAGAAACCACGACGTACCATGAGACTGGCGTTGTGGACGGGAGAAGAACAGGGGCTTTATGGTTCCCGCGCCTATATACGGCAGAATTTTGCTCAAACCGATCAGTATGGTAATCTCCAGGAAGTACTACCGGGACAAGAAAATGTCAGTGCCTATTACAATCTAGATAATGGGACAGGTAAAATCCGGGGTATTCACTTGCAAGGTAATAGCGAAGCCTGGCCCATTTTCAGAGACTTTCTCGATCCATTTGAGGATTTAGGTGCCACAACCATTACTTTGGGTAATACGGGAGGAACAGATCACCTGGCTTTTGACGCAGTGGGAATACCCGGATTTCAATTTATTCAGGATCCAATTTCCTACAGTACGCGCACGCATCACAGCAATATGGACAATTGGGATCATCTCCTCGAGGATGATCTTAAACAAGCTGCAACCATCATCGCCTCATTTGTGTGGCACACCGCTCAACGCGATGGAAAACTGCCGCGTAAAACGATGGACGATAAACCAAAACAATGATTTTGCGATTTTATCCCTGTTGTGGATAAAGAAAATCACTACAGGTGAAAATTGTAGTATTTAAATGGACTTGTTGATCTATTATGATAAACTTTATTAAGATGAATATTCGCCTTCCGCTTTTAATTACGTCAATCCTCATTGCCCTTTTCCTAACCAATGGTTGTGAGACACCGGAGGAAAAGATCGAACGACCTAACTGGGCAGTCGCTTCCAATGATGACGGCCTTACACTCCCTGACCACTTTGATGCTGTCGTTGTTGTAGACACATTGGGCAGGGGGAGACACCTCACTGTGAGGGAAAATGGAGATATTTATGTACACCTGGGCAATCGCACGGACGACAATCACTCCATCGTGGCATTGCGAGACACCACGAATGACGGAAAAGCAGACGTCGTTGCAACGTTTGCCGATTTTCCGGGCACCGGCATCAGGATTCATAAGAATCACCTTTATTTTGCCACTAAGGGTCGAATCTATCGCACCGCACTGAGTACAGATCTGGTCCCTTCAATGCAATTAGACACCATCGCATTACTGGAAGGAAGTGAGGGTGGACACTCTGAAAAGACATTCACTTTTGATGATTCGGGAAATCTATTTGTCAATGTTGGTTCGCTTTCAAATGCATGCCAGGAAGAAATGCGAAGTAAGGGCTCCAAAGGGATAGACCCCTGTGTGGAGCTAGAAAAAAGAGCGGGTATCTGGAAGTTTAATGATTCGGAAACGATGCAAAGGCAGACCCTTGATATGAGATATGCCACGGGAATTCGCAATGCGGTAGCTATCACCTGGGACGCGGCTTCACGGAGCGTTTATGCAGTGCAGCACGGTCGGGATGACTTGCATAGATTTTGGGAAGATCTGTATACCGAAGAGCAAAATGTAGAACTTCCATCAGAAGAATTTTTCCAGGTATCAGAGGGCGATGATTTCGGATGGCCCTATTGCTACTACGATCACATCCGTGAGTCAAAATTTCTAAATCCGGAATATGGCGGTGATGGAGAAAAAATCTCCGACCGCTGTGAAAATGCAAAAACTCCGGTACTGGGCTTTCCGGGTCACTGGGGACCAAACGATATTTTATTTTATCAGGGTGATCAGTTTCCGGCCAGGTACAAACACGGTGCCTTTATCGCTTTTCATGGATCGTGGAATCGACTTGGTCACAATCAAGACGGCTTTAACGTCATATTTGTTCCGATGAAAGATGGTGAGGCAACAGGCGATTACGAAATTTTTGCCGATGGCTTTATCGGGGCGGATGCAATCCAGGCACCTGGAGATGCGAAGTACCGACCCTGTGGTCTTTCCGAAGGACCGGACGGCTCGCTTTATATTGTAGATTCTATGAAGGGTCGTGTCTGGAGAATCGTTTATAATCCGCCAGCATAAAAAGATATCTTTCTGGCATTTCCAATAGACACAACATACATCTCAGTTTCATATTTTATGAAACACATTTTGTGAAACATATTTTGTGAAACACATTATATGAAACATATTTTGTGAAATAGCGTTTAAAATGAAATGCGAGGAAACAATCCGTTTAAAATCTATCAATACGCAGGTCCGGATCTCTTCTGTGATAGAGAAAGAGAACTTTCTGTTTTATTGGAGAGTTATCACAATCAGCGCCATTTACTACTCATCTCCATGCGCCGGCTCGGTAAGACAGGTTTGATCCACCACTTCCAGCACTTCGTATCCAAAAAAGCAAAGACGATTACAGTCTACCTAGACATACAAAATACAGCAAGTGACAAGGATCTGGTTACTAAATTGATTTCCAGTACTGTCTTTGCAATCGAAAAAACCAAGAAAGGTATTATCAGGCGCATCGGAACATTTTTTGCCAATATCAAGCCCACCATCACCTTTGATCCCATCACCCAAATGCCTGTACTAGAAATACAAATCGAAAACAGGCAACAGGTACAGACCTCGCTGGACATCCTACTAAAAATGATCGGCGAAATGAATAAAAACTTTCAGATATCGATCGACGAGTTTCAACAAATTGCCAACTATCCGGGTGGCACCATCGTTGATGCAACCATCAGAGGCCTTCTGCATAAAATACCAAACGTCCATTTTTTGTTTTCTGGCAGCCAGCGACATTTACTCATGCAGTTGTTTACAAATCCTAAAAGTCCATTCTTTAGTTCGATAGACCAATTGCCCCTACAACCCCTGGATCCGCAGGTCTACAGCGACTTTATAAAAAAACTATTTAAAGAAGGTAAGCAAACCATAGATGATCAAAATATAGCATCTATCATGTCATGGACCCGGGGTCACACCTATCACACTCAATACTTTTGCAACCGTCTTTTTGCCAAGCGGCACACTACAATTACCCCGTTCCATGTCGAGGAAACAAAAAGGGAAATACTATATACCTTTGAACAAAATTATCTTCAAATAAAAAACATCACCAGTAAATCGCAATGGAAATTACTTCAGGCAGTTTCTCACCGCGAACCAGTGGTCAATTTCACCAGTCGCGATTTTCTCGCCCATGCAAATATGGCCCAATCTACCGTACATCAGGCCCTAAATGCTCTTTTACGGAAAGAAGTCCTGTACGAGCAGCGATCCACGTCGGGAAATCAAGTAATTATTTATGATCCCTTTTTTACACAATGGCTAAAAACTACATCGAGATATTCCTACTGAAAATGTCATTCTATCGTTGACCTAAGATTTCTTAAATAAAAAAATCATTACTCCTATGCGATTTTCAAACGAGAATTTCAACAATCTACGCATTATTTACATCCTGTTTCTTTCCATGTATTTTGGATGCAAAACGGGTCCTGAAGACAAATTTGCAGAAATCAATGTTGCCGATATCGAAGCGCACATAAAAGAACTCTCATCCGATAACTACGAAGGCCGTCAACCCTTTACTCGGGGTGAAGAAAAAACAGTGACTTATCTGGAAAATCAAATGAGAGAAATCGGTGTTTCTCCCGGAAACGGAAACAGCTTTATTCAAAGAGTTCCCCTTGTAGAAATTACCGGCCACCCAAGTGAAAGAATGTCATTTGAAAAAAATGATGAGGTCATCGACCTGCAGTATAAAAAAGATTTTGTGGGTTACACGGAACGTATTCAGGAAAACGTAGAAATAAATAAATCAGAAGTAATTTTTTGTGGCTTCGGTGTAACTGCACCGGAATACAACTGGAATGATTTTGACGGCATGGATGTCGAGGGAAAAACAATTATTGTCCTTGTGAATGATCCGGGATTTGGAGGAGATGACGAAAATTTTTTTAAGGGAAACACAATGACTTATTACGGCCGGTGGACATACAAATATGAAGAAGCAGCAAGAAGAGGAGCGGCCGCAGTACTGATTGTCCACGAGACAACATCAGCTGGCTATCCATGGTTTGTCGTAGAGGGTGCTGGATCAGGAGCTAAACTAAACTTACAGCCTGAAGGTAAAAATTTAGATAGCCCAGGCGTGCTGGGTTGGATCTCCCTCGAGGCCACTAAAAAACTATTTGACCATGCGGGCTACGACCTCGCAAAAGAAATTCGAGAGGCGAGGACGAACGACTTCAAGCCATTTTCCTTAGGTTATAAAATGTCACACAGCCTGACAAATTCCTATAAATATGATGAATCTAAAAATGTAATAGGCATTATCGAAGGTTCCAAAAGACCCGACGAATACATCATCTTCTCCGCACATTGGGACCATTTGGGTATCGGTAAGGTCGTCGATGGAGATTCGATTTATAATGGAGCGCTTGACAATGGAACCGGGGTGGCCTCTGTACTTTCAATCGCCAAGGCATTTGCCAAAAGTCCCACACCGCAAAGATCGGTCGTTTTTCTATTTGTTACGGCGGAGGAACAAGGGCTGCTCGGTTCCCAATTTTACGCTGAAAATCCAATTTATCCCGTGGCACAAACTGTGGCTAATCTCAACCTCGACGGAATGAATGTCCTCGGTCCGATGAATTATTTGACGATCACCGGCATCGGTCATTCTGATCTCGATGATTATGCCTCAGAAATTGCCGGAAAGCAAGGGAGAAAAATCCTTCCTGACCAGGAACCTGAAAAGGGATATTTCTTCCGCTCTGACCATTTTAATTTCGCAAAGGTCGGCATACCTGCACTTTATGCAAAAGGAGCATTTGAGCATGCAGAACACGGAAGTAAATATGTGGAAGAAAAAAGGGCTGAATACGTCGCCGCTAATTACCATCAACCCAGCGATGAATATAGCCCAGAAGAATGGGACCTGAGAGGAATCGAACAAGACGCAACTTTCTACTTAAATGTTGCCCGGAAGCTGGCATCCGAACAAACTTTTCCGAAATGGAAAGATGGATCCGAGTTTAAAGCTGCTCGAGAAAAATCCCTTCTAAAAAATTAGTCACGAAAAATAAAACTTGAAAAATGGACCTTGAAAAAATGAAGTACCCCATCGGCAGGTTTTCCTATCCCGATTCCTTTAATGCAAAAGATATCGAACTCTGGATTAACGAAATCGAGGCCGCTCCCCGGAAATACAAAGCACTCGTACAAGATTTTCCAAAAAGCAACCTCGACAAGCAGTATAGGGAGGATGGTTGGTCTGCAAGACAAATTCTCCATCATGTACCTGTGAGCCACATTCAGGCCTTTTGCAGATTTAAATGGGTATTGACTGAAGAAGGTCCAACCACGATAAAACCATATATGGAAAACAAGTGGGCTGAATTGCCCGATGTCGCTCACACTCCGGTGGAGGTCTCACTCCAACTCTTAGAAGCAATTCATCAGCGCTGGGTCATTTTGATGCGACATATGGATCTATCGGAGTTTGACCTTTTTTATATACATCCGGAATACGGTAAAAAATTTGCTCTCGGTGCGGCAAGCAAACTGTACGCCTGGCATGGAGCACACCATCTGGCTCATCTCCAACTGATTGCAGGCAAATAATATGCTGTTACAGTCGATCCTGCCTTTGATAACTTACCAAAGACCAGCAGCTCATCACTGTACTTGATAATAAACGAAGAACCCCCTGCACAATCGATTGCAAAACGATTTTTTTTGTAGCTTAACCATCGATAATCCGCATACGAATTAGGGTACAAGAGAAGACCAAAGATGAAACCGTTTTTAGATGAGAACTTTCTACTCGAAACCAAAACCGCTCAGACCTTATATCACAACTTTGCCAGAGAATGTCCGATTATCGATTACCATTGCCACCTGCCTCCCGATGAAATTGCTTCCAATCATCAATTTGCCAACTTAACAGAGGTTTGGCTTAAAGGAGATCATTACAAATGGCGAGCCATGCGCACCCTGGGTGTTGACGAGGATTTGATCACTGGCGAGGCTTCCGATTTTGATAAATTCTCAGCTTGGGCTCAATGTGTTCCCTATACACTTCGCAATCCCCTGTATCACTGGACTCACCTTGAATTACGCCGTTACTTCAATATCGATGATATCCTCGATAAGTCGACGGCAAAAAAAACTTTTGATGTTGCTACAGCTTTATTGCAAGAATCCAATCACAGGGTACACGGTTTGTTGAAAAAAATGAATGTCAAAGTGATTTGTACCACTGATGATCCTGTTGACGATCTGCAACATCACCAGGCAATAGCCACCTCGGATTTTGGGATTACGGTGCTACCTGCTTTCCGTCCTGATCAATGTTTGGCAATCCAGGATGAAGAGGGATTTGGTAAGTACTTGCAAAAACTTGGTGATTCAGCCGGTATTTATATCGCCACGCTTGAAGATCTCTATGCAGCATTACAAAATCGGATGCTCTATTTTGCAGAGCATGGGTGCAGTCTGAGCGATCATGGACTCGAAAAGATCTACGCCGACGACTTCAGTGATGACCAGGCAGATGAAATTCTTCAACGGCGGCTGAAGCGCCTACCGGTATCTCAGGACGAAATGTATATTTATAAGTCTGCTGTCCTCCATTTCTTGGGGACGAAATATCATGAATATGGATGGGTTCAACAGTTTCATATCGGGGCGCTTCGCAATAACAATAGCCGAATGGAAAAGAAATTGGGCCCAAATACGGGATTTGATTCTATCGGTGATTGGAGACAGGCTTCTTCCCTGGCTAAGTTTCTAAACCGCCTTGATCAGCAGGACCAATTGGCTAAGACAATTTTATACAATTTAAATCCGGCGGACAATGCCACGTTGGCTTCAATGATAGGAAACTTCAATGATGGATCAGCAAGAGGAAAAATACAATTTGGATCAGGATGGTGGTTTTTGGATCAAAAGGATGGTATGGAAGATCAAATGAATACGTTGTCTAACATGGGCTTGCTCAGTTGTTTTGTGGGAATGCTCACTGATAGTCGCAGTTTTTTATCTTACCCTCGACATGAATATTTCAGGAGAATACTCTGCAATTTGTTCGGCCGCGATATCGAGAACGGATTGTTGCCAGCAGATATCGATTGGACTGGCAAAATAATTACAGATATATGCTATCAAAACGCCTGTGATTATTTTGATTTTTCAAAAAAGTAGCCATGGATAAAAAAGTAGTGACTTTTGGGGAAATTATGTTGCGCCTCACTCCTCCCGGTAATAAAAGATTTTCTCAGACACAATCTTTCGAGGTGATCTATGGTGGTGGCGAAAGCAATGTGGCTGTTTCATTGGCTAATTATGGTATCCCTGTGGATTTTGTGACTCGCCTACCCAAAAATGATATCGGTGAATGTGCGCTCATGGAAATGAGAAAAAGAAATGTAGGCATAAATAAAATCATTTGGGGAGGAGAGCGACTGGGCATCTATTTTTTGGAAATGGGCGCAATATCAAGGGGAAGCAAGGTGATTTATGACAGAGCTCATTCGGCAATATCGCAGATAAAGCCTGGCATGATAGACTGGACATCAGTTTTCGAAGATGCACACTGGTTTCACTGGACAGGTATTACACCTGCCATTTCTCAAGGAGCAGCTGATGCTACCTTGGAGGCCCTGGAGGAAGCCAGTAAACGGGGACTAACCATATCGACCGATCTGAATTTTCGGAAAAAACTCTGGAAATACGGAAAGGAGTCACAAGAAATAATGCCCGAGTTGGTCTCGCACTGCGATATAATTCTGGGCAATGAGGAGGATGCTGAAAAACACTTTGGTATCCATCCGAAAGGCATAGATGTAACAAAAGGACACTCGATGGATGCCGGCGCTTACCGTTCGGTCTGTGAGCAACTCATCGAGAGATTTCCAAAATGCAAGAAAGCGATTGTCACTCTGCGGGGATCGATTAGCGCTTCACACAATACGTGGTCGGGTGTACTCTATGATGGCAGCATACTATATCAGGCGCCCACCTTCCAGATCACGCATATCGTAGATCGGGTGGGAGGAGGTGATAGCTTTATGGGCGGATTGATATATGGTCTACTTACGTACCCGGACCAGGATCAAATGGCATTGGATTTTGCAGTGGCGGCTTCTGCCTTAAAACATACGATTTATGGCGATGCAAATCTTGTGACTGTAGATGAGGTTGTAAAATTAGTGAGTGGTGATGCGAGTGGAAGGGTAAGTAGGTAGGGAAGTAGGGAATTAGGAAAGTAGGAAAGTAGGAAAGTAGGGATTCCCAAGCCCGAAGTGAAACGCAGGGATTGGCAAGCCCGGGAATTAGGGAAGTAGGGATTCCCAAGCCCGGAGTAAAACGCAGGGATTGGTAAGCCCGGGAAGTAGGTAGTAGGGATTCCCAAGCCCGGAGTGAAACGCAGGGATTGGCAAGCCCGGGAATTAGGGAAGTAGGGAAGTAGGAAAGTAGGAAAGTAGGAAAGTAGGAAAGTAGGGATTCCCAAGCCCGGGAAGTAGGGAAGTAGGAATTCCCAAGCCCGAAGTGAAACGCAGGGATTGGCAAGCCCGGGAAGTATGAAAGTAGGGATTCCCAAGCCCGAAGTGAAACGCAGGGATTGGCAAGCCCGGGAAGTAGGGAAGTAGGAAAGTAGGAAAGTAGGAAAGTAGGGAAGTATGAAAGTAGGGATTCCCAAGCCCGGGAAGTAGGGAAGTAGGAATTCCCAAGCCCGGAGTGAAACGCAGGGATTGGCAAGCCCGGGAATTAGGAAAGTAGGGATTCCCAAGCCCGAAGTGAAGCGCAGGGATTGGCAAGCCCGGGAAGTAGGGAAGAGTATTTTATTGATATTAAATAATCGATGGCAAAATATAGTAGAATTGATGTAATTAATGCGATGCATCAAACGGGCATGGTTCCGCTTTTTTATCATCCAGATATTGAGACTGGAAAAAAAATAATTAAAGCGTGTTATGATGGAGGTGCTTCAGTATTGGAATTTACAAATAGGGGAGATTTTGCGCACGAAGTATTTGGGGAATTAAATAAATATGCGCTGGAGCAACTCCCCGGAATGATATTAGGTGTGGGATCTGTACCTGATGCCGGCACTGCAAGTTTATACATCCAGCTGGGAGCCAATTTTATCGTCAGTCCTTCATTGCGGGAAGATCTTGCAGCAGTGTGCAATCGCCGGAAAATACCCTGGTCACCCGGTTGTGGATCTCTTTCTGAGATCGGAAGAGCCGAAGAGCTCGGATGTGAAATCGTCAAACTCTTTCCGGGTGGCACCCTGGGACCTGATTTCGTGAAGGCAATTCGAGGGCCACAACCCTGGACCTCAATCATGCCCACGGGCGGAGTGGCTCCCACCAAAGAAAGTCTCTCCAGGTGGTTTAGTGCCGGAGTTGTTTGTGTAGGTATGGGTTCTAAATTAATCTCTAAAGAAATTATTAGAGATCAGGATTTTAAATCCCTGGAAAAGAATGTACGGGCAGCTCTTGAGCTCATTCAAATCATAAAAGAAAATGATTGATCAAAAGTTGAAAGAATATATTAACGGCTGCGGCTCATTATTGTCAAGACAGTCTAAAACAAGCAGGTGATGCGAAACAAAAGTTCTATTCACTATTGTTGGGCGCTTATTATCATTCTCTGGGGATGCAGCGCGACAAGCAATGTAAAAACAATAAAACTCGCGCATGGTTTGGATGTGGCACATCCTGTACACAAAGGCATGGTCTTTATGGCAGAGGAACTGGCGAGAATTTCCCAGGGGAAAATGAAAATGGATATTTATCCTGCTGGTCAATTGGGTTCCGAACGACAACTCCTCGAATTGCTCCAGATCGGAAGTGTAGACATTACTAAAGTGTCGGCCTCAGCTGTAGAAAACTTCGTTCCCAACATGAAAGTATTGGGTCTACCCTATATTTTTAAAGGCGAGGAACATCAATGGAAGATACTTTTAGGAGACATTGGAAAAGAATTATTAGAAGACGGGGAGAAATATTGGTTGCGTGGGTTGTGTTTTTATGATGCGGGCAGCAGGAGTTTTTACACTAAAGACAAACCCGTCAGAACCCCTGACGATTTAAAGGGCCTAAAAATCCGGGTCATGAATAGTCAGACTGCCATGCAAATGGTAAAATCAATGGGAGGTGCACCCACTCCGATATCATTTGGCGAATTATATACCGCTTTGCAACAAGGAGTTGTCGATGGCGCAGAAAATAATGCACCGAGTTTTTATACTTCACATCATTATGAAGTATGTAAGTACTACAGTATAGACGAGCACACTGCAGTGCCCGATGTATTATTTATCAGTACACACAGCTGGGCTGGCCTCGATAGTCAACAGAAAGCATGGTTGGAAGAAGCTGTTGCAAATTCGGTACCGGAGCAAAGAAGATTGTGGAAGGAAGCTGATGCCGAGGCGCTGGCAGAGGTACAAAAGGCAGGCGTAGAAATTATTTATCCCGAAAAATCTCCCTTTGCTGCAAAGGTCTCCGATATTTTTGAAAGCTACAAAGACCAACCAGAGATTTACGATTTAATAAAAAGAATTCAGGCGGTACCATGAGAGCGATAATTGATAGAGCATTAGAGTGGGTACTTATTGTCCTTATGGCAATAATGACCCTTGACGTGTTATGGGGAGTGTTTACACGCTACATCATTGGTGCTCAGGCTTCCTGGACGGAAGAATTAGCCCGTTATTTATTAATATGGATCGGAATCCTGGGCGCCGCATACGCAAGTGGAAAACATCTGCACCTCGCGATAGAGCTATTCCCCGATTCACTCCCTCCGGAGAGAAGACGTCGACTTATGGTGCTCATTAATTTTCTTGTGATATTATTTGTTTTTGCTGCCATGGTAATTGGCGGCTCAAGGCTGGTTTACGTTACAAAGATTCTCGGACAGGAATCCGCAGCATTGGAGTGGCCACTGTGGGCAATCTATACGGTACTTCCCATCAGTGGAATCATAATCATTTATCATAAAATACACGACACCATCACCGCCACCAGAGCAGATCAGTCCAAATAAAAAGATTAAATGGAGATACTTATACTCGTACTTACATTTGTAATCCTAATCGGGATTGGGATGCCAATCGCATGGAGCATCGGCCTGTCCGGATTACTTACGATTTTAGTGTCCATGCCAGCCATGCCTGCAGTGACTACCGTGGCCCAGCGCATGGCCACGGGACTGGACAGTTTTGCTCTGCTCGCAATCCCCTTCTTTATACTAGCGGGCCAGATCATGAATCGCGGCGGTATTGCAAAGCGGCTCATTGATTTTGCAAAATCACTTGTGGGATCTCTCCCCGGAGGTTTGGCCCACGTAAATATTATTGCAGCAATGCTTTTTGGTGCCATATCCGGCAGTGCTGCTGCGGCAGCCTCGGCTATTGGAGGATTTATGACCAACAGGATGGAAAAAGAAGGATACTCAAGACCATTTTCAGCCGCAATAAATATTACATCCTCAACTACAGGACTGATCATTCCTCCCAGTAACATCCTTATTGTTTATTCGTTGGCAAGCGGAGGAGCATCTATAGCCGCACTTTTTCTTGCGGGATACCTGCCCGGAATTATCACCGGATTGTTTTTAATGACAGTGGCAATGGTATGGGCAAAAAGAAAGGGGTTTCCCGTGGGTAGAAGAAGTACTATGGGCGAAATCTACCGCTCCTTTGTGAGGGCATTCCCCAGCTTACTTTTACTTGTTGTAGTCATCGGTGGTATTGTCGTGGGTATTTTCACCGCTACAGAAGCCAGTGCTGTGGCAGTACTTTATTGTCTAATTCTGGCATACCTCTACAAAGAAATAAAGACCACGGATCTCCCTTCAATTTTGATAAATAGTGTAGGCACGACTGCAATTGTGACATTACTTGTCGCCACCTCCATAAGCATGTCCTGGGTAATGAGTTACGAAAATATTCCTCAAGAAATTACCGATTTATTGCTGGGAATAAGCGACAATAAGATTGTGATTTTATTTCTTATCAATCTGATTTTATTATTTGTGGGCATATTTATGGACATGACCCCTGCCGTCTTAATTTTTACACCAATATTTCTGCCGGTGGTGACTAAATTGGGTATAGATCCCGTGCATTTCGGCATCATCATGGTTATGAATTTATGCATCGGTGTCTGCACGCCACCGGTGGGTTCGGTGTTATTTATTGGAGTGGGTGTTGCGCAGACTACGATACAGAAAGTGATAAAACCCCTGTTGCCACTTTTTGCAGCTATGCTGATTGCCCTACTACTTACGACCTATATCCCGGCCCTAAGTATGTGGTTACCCAGTGTGTTTGGCTTTTAAGCGCTTCGTTTTCCTGGCAATTCTTTCTACAGTCTGCACTGCATATTCCCCAAAATAGGAAATATAGCTGCCATTTTTATTAACCACTACAAAACTTCCAGAGGGATAGGCCTCCTTAAAAAAAGTATTTTCAATGAGTCTATGGATATCTGGTATGTAGTTGACAATGCCCCTGTACTTGTCAAGTCCGCTCTTTGACTTAAACACATAGGTCGGAATACTGCTGTATTTAGACTTTAGCATCTTTCTGAGTTCCTGATGCCATCTTTGCAGCCATTCTTTATCCGCTTTGCCACCAGAATTAAATTCGTCCTTGCCGGGATGATATAATATAACAATCATCTCAGAATCATCGCGAGAATAAAATGTTTTGATCTGGTCGAATATTTCTCTTTGTAGTCTCCCTTTATTCTCCCTCTTTATCAAATGCCAACCATCATCCCTTTCTATATCCAAAAACCCACCGGCACGAAGTAGTCTTTTATAAACGATCGACCTAATTTCCTTTCCATTTGCATCAAAATATTTTTCTTGACCATGACATTCATTTACCTGAAGCAAAAGGAGGAAAAAAAGTACGAGTATCGAGATTTGTTTCACAGATGATCGGTTAAATAAAATCTACTATTCACTATGACGGAGCCTTCTCACACAATTGAGCAGGGACCTCAGGGTGTGATAATTAGTTTTCCAAATACCTGCCTTATTTCCCGTTTTTGCCTCCGGGGTTTTATCGATTCCAGCTCGATAAATTCCGAAATATTCTTTATCAATGATATATTTCTTGATATAGTCCCATGATTTGAGAAAGTAAGCTGCATAATCAATGTCGTCATCGGGATACAAATCGCTCATGATAAGCAGGGTATTCATTGCTTCTACTTGTGACCACCATGCCTTTCCTTCCAGTACGATGGTCATACCCGCTTTCTCAGTAAAATAATACCCGCCGTCAAATATCCCACCAAATTCTTCGTCCCAGCCTGTCCTGACTGTATGATCTGTCATCTTTTTTGCTTTTTTCTGCGTAATTGCATCCTCACTATCGTGAATGATATGGGAAGCCTCCATAAGTAAATAGGCTGTCTCGATATCATGACCAAAGGAGACATGATCTGTATGTATATGCTTCCAGATCACGGCCTCACTGGAGTCCCTGTAGCTCGCTGGATTCCAATCCTTGTCTAGAAACAAGGTGAGGTAACCCTCATCCGTGGTTATTGTATCCCTAATCAATACGAGCATTTCGCGTACTCGCTTTTTCACCAGCTCATTAGGCCAGACCCTGTACAATTCTGTAAAGGCCTCGAGCAAATGAATAGAACTATTTTGATCTTTGGCGGGATTGGTATGTCCTTCCGTAAGTGGTGTACCGTCTCTGTGCAAAAACTGGAAATAGCCACCTTTGGCAGGATCATGACTGTGCTCCTCCAGCCACATAAATGCTTTCTTGGCAAGATCCAGTGCTCCGGGATTTTTAGAAACTCTATGATATGCTGCCAGACCATAAACACCGAATGCATTGCCGTAGGCAGTCTTTACAATTCCGTGTTGCGGATCGTCGGCGATCGGATCGCCATTTTGGTTTAACAGCTGGTAAAATCCTCCATGATCGCTATCCCACATTTTTGATTGTAAAAACTGAAAGCCATGCCCGGCCAAGTCAATAAAGGTTGGATCCCTATTGTAAAACTCAGCAGCAGTAGAGAGAGACCATATATGCCTGGCCTGGCTGACGATCATTTTATTTTGCTTTCCATCCAGCTCCCACTGATAATTAAAATCACTATAAAAACCTCCGTACGTGGAATCGATGTTTTCAGGATACCATGGATCCAGGCACACTTTTTTCATCCAGTCTTCCATTTCATTGGCGATAGCCAGCCTGTCAAACGCAGTTTTATTTTTATGACTCTGGTCATTTGAAGGAGCGTTGGATATCTTACATCCGGCAAAAAAAATAATAAATATGAGTAGTTGTTTCATATGATAGACTATTGTCAGTTAAAATAATAAACTACAATTTAATGAATGGCTGGTACAGTTTCTTTAGTAGACTTTTGCACTGATGAGCCTACTCAAAAAGATAGTGACTCTCTATTTTCTCTCATTTTCTTCGTGAGCTCGTTCCATTTTTTTTGCTCGACTAAAATGGGATCAAATAATGCACTACCCATGCCAAAAGCCCTGGCACCGGCCTTTTGATACTCTGGTATATTACTAAAGGTTACTCCTCCTGTGGGCATTAATTCGATCGTGTTAAGGGGAGCCAATACTTCTCTAATATATCTGGGGCCCAAGATGCTTGAAGGAAAAACTTTCACCATTCTCGCTCCGGCATCCCATGCGCGATAAATCTCTGATGGGGTATAAGCACCCGGAAATACCGGTATATCAATCTCTTTGCATTTTTTCACTACTTCTTCATCGAGGATCGGCGTGACGATAAATTGAGCTCCATTTTTTACAGCTTTGTTCAGCTGTTGTTCATTGCAAACGGTACCTGCTCCCACATTCATTGCTTTAAATTCCTGGGAAATTGTTGAAATCAGCAGCTCCACATCCGGTGTATTCATAGTAATCTCCACATTGGTAAATCCCGCCTTGTAAAGGGAAGTCACGATTTTTAAGGTATCATTAATCTCGTACCCCCGGAGAATACCAACAATCGGTACTTCCTTAAACAAAGTCTCAGAAAAACTACTCATAACTTTTTATTTATTGTTGCGCCGTTGTAAAGGAGCTTATGGGCTTTTGGAATCACCCATTGCATTTGATCTTGAGGCACGATGTGGGCTACTCTGTTACCGGCTAAAATCTCGAGAGTTATTTTATACAATTCTGATATTTTTTTGCTTCCGCAAATCCATATATCGTACCCGGAATTCAACAAGTCTCTCAGCTCATAGCCGATGAGCAAACCACTGAGAAAAAAATAATTGTTCTCCCTGGAAATATTGCGCAACATCACATTGGTTCTAGTCTTAAAAATAGCATTCAACAAGTTGGATTCACTGCTCATTGCCACCCCTTTTTCAAACCATTGGCGATCCTGTGCATCCATAACACTTCCCTTTGCCAAAGAACTTTGTAGAATACTGTGATTTTGCAAAAGACTAAACACCTCCCCTGTCATGTAGGAACGAAAATCGACAATCTGGTTTTCTTTTACATAGACATGCTTGGAGTGCGTCCCGGGTAAGATGCAAATAAAATGAGATGTATGAATCAACTTGTTCAGGCCTACGACCTGCGTCTCCTCCCCTCTTATCACATCATTGTTGTGAGATAATCCTCCGAAAATGTGAAGCTCATTGGGGTACTGGGTTGTCTCCTTGATCTTCTTAAAGCGCAGAGCGGGTTGAGTCAGGTCAAAAGGAAGAGAGGAGTAAGGTATTTCCATCATCCCGATCGATGATGATGACATGCCTGAGAGGATGACGGGCACAGCCTGCAGAGGCATGGACAGCAGGGTGCTAAGTTTGTCAATTTGGGTTTGCAAAAAACTGCGATAATAATCAAGTCTTGATATTTCCTTTTGCGCACTCCATTCTCTAAAAAGCACGGCATTCCCTTTTCCGGATTCTACTCCTCCGGCGATCTTGTTATTATCAAGAAGATGGAGTCTGAAATTTGTGGTACCCCAATCGCAACACAGCATTCTAATCGAGTCATCCATTTCTTATGCTATTCTAAAAAAAATTATGCAGTAATGCCGCCTTGCATTCCCACCGCGTAAAATAGAAAAAGGGTATGACCTCACTCCCGGAAGATCACACCCTTTAAAACGAAACCCTGAACCTAAATATCCCTTACATACCAAATGCGTAATAATACTTACGAGAACTACCAGGATAAACTCCCTCCAACATCACCCCTCCTTCCTGTTGTTCTAAAATCTTAATGAGGTCCTCTTTATTGGTAACCCTTTGCCTGTTTACACTTGTTATTATAAACCCTTCCCTGACATCGGTCTCTTTGGTTAGCTTGCCCCGGTGTAGTGCCGAAATCTTTACACCACCCGGCAAATCAATTTCATCAGCTTCTTCCTCGGTCAGTGTCTCAAAATCTGCACCCAGCGCAGAGGCCAAATCAGGAGCAGCCTTTTTAATGACCGGCCCTGTATTACCATCCAGGTTCTTAAGTGTGACAACAATATCCCGTTCTTTATCATTTCTTATCACGGTAATGGGCACCTGGTCTCCCGGTCGATGTCTTCCCAATTTTTCCAATAATTGTGGTGAAGAATCTGTCGTCTGCCCGTCGACAGCGATCACTATGTCTCCCACCTTTATGCCCGCTTCAGCTGCCGCACTGTTGTCCGTGAGACTGTCTACATAGATCCCCATGGTTGTGGAGAGATTCTTTTCTTCAGCCAGATCGTTGGTTACATCCCTGATAATGGCACCAATGAAACCTCTTTGTACAACTCCGAATTCCCTAAGATCTGCAACAACTTTATTTACAATGTTGCTTGGGACAGCAAAAGCATACCCCGAATAGGAGCCTGTAGGAGAGGCGATGGCCGTATTAATGCCAATAAGATTGCCCTGAAGATTTACCAAAGCTCCACCGCTGTTGCCCGGATTAACAGCCGCATCAGTCTGAATAAATGACTCGATTGGTGTTGGTCGATCACGCATGATGTTTATATTCCGGGAAGTGGCGCTTACGATGCCTGCGGTCACGGTAGATGACAAACTAAAGGGATTGCCAACTGCTACCGCCCAATGTCCCACCTTGACTTCATCCGAGTTGGCCCACTCGATAGTCGGAAGATCTTTCTCGTCAATCTTCAGTAAAGCGATGTCCGTTGATGGATCCACACCGATTACAGTTGCATCATAGGACCTGCGGTCATTCAGTGTCACCAATACTTCTTCGGCCTGATCTACAACATGGTTATTGGTCACGATATATCCATCTGAAGTAATAATTACCCCGGACCCGGCTCCCTGGCGCATTGGCTGGCGCCGATTACCCTTATCTCTTTGATTTTGATCTCCAAAGGGATTTCCAAAAAAATCGCGGAATGGCTCAGGAAGTTCATCCCGAAAATCATATGGACTTTGTGCAAAACGATCTCCATTTGCCCTAATGCTGGAACGAATGTGCACCACTGCAGGAATCGTTTTCTCCGCAGCGAGTGTAAAATCGACCGGGGCTAGCCCTGAAGGATCCTCCTTGGCATAATTGGTAAAGTAAACCGGCGTAGTTGAGTCACCGGAAATCACCTTTTGTTCGATTCCAAATCCCCAATACTTGATGCTTCCAAACATGATCAAGCCGCCGAGTGCAACAGCGAATGCAAATAATAATAATTTTCTCATAGCATTTTTAGATTTCAAGGTTATGACTAAAACTGTAAATGTGTAAAGTGTAAAAAAGACGCTTTTGTTTTGAGAAAGGTGTACAGATCCAGGTCTTTAAAAAAATTTTAACACATCCAGCAATCCGTACAGCCCTCTACTCAAAAATATCAATTTACCTCACCTAAAGAAATCAGATGGCCTCCAATTTTTTGTAAAATTTACAACGTCCTGGTTCAACATATCGAAAATCATTAGAAGGCCAATTTTTAACCCGAAGGACAGTGCTGAAAATCTTCACAAGAAAAGTGTAAGTAAAGGAGTATCCCGCTGATCCACAAAGAACCTGTCCGGGTAATCCAGGAATAACAGACTGACATGCTAACATGCAAGACTAGTGGACTGTAACTGATGAATCGGATTCATAAATTTCAGAGATTTTGGGTCAGGACGAAAAAGCAAAACCGCGCATAGCCAAAGCTACGTAAGGCTTTTGATGATGAAGTACTGGCCCAAAAGAATGCAATTGATGTTTCGGTTTCATTTGTTACAGTCCACTAGTGAATCTAGTGCATCATGTACAGAATATCAGATACTTCATAAATGGTGCACCTGTTATTCTTGATGACAATGAAACACGGAAGTCAGGAATGATGTATAAACTGATAAGAAACCTCGGGTTCTGGTAGGAAGCCCACTAACCTCCTGTAGCCCTTCTCAACATTTCGATCTGGCTGCTCCACAATTTTTTCTGATCCTCCACTTCGTCGTCGTCACAAAAGTCGGTAATATTTAATATCGTCTCATTTGTAACCGGCGAAATCTCAAACCGAAACTCCAGGTACTCTTCATCTTCGGCATCCTCCCACTTAAAACGCAACCTTTCGTCCTCAATGTCATCCACCAGCTCAGCCTTTTCTTCAGCGCCGCTCCATTCAAAAACATAAGTCTCCTCCTGGATATCAACTCCATCGCAAAACCACCTTACAAGACAAGCCGGAGTGGTAAGAAATTTATAAAGAATTGTGGGAGAAGCTCTAAAAAGAAACTCCATGTCGAATGATACTCTCTTCACTATATAATCCAGATCGTTTTAAACCTCCCAGGCATCTACCTGATGCGCGCAATAAAGAACAAAATCTTGATTTATGCAAAATTTTCTATTTATTTTTAGATCAAAGGAACTTTGCACTCTCTTATGGCTTTACTCTTTCTAGGACAGCAATTTCCGTAAGCGTCATATATTGAAGTCGTCCGCAATCGTTTGCTAAAAATGTTGCTGCAATTGCAATAAACACCTATTTTTGTGGTCGCTTTTCGAAAAGGACTTTCTTACACATAAAGATTTTATCATAAAAGACGTAATCAATGAGGCAGTTAAAGATCACCAAATCGATAACCAACAGGGAAAGCCAGTCGCTGGAAAAATACTTGCAAGAGATTGGTAAGGTAGACTTGCTTACTCCGGAGGAAGAGGTAGATCTGGCTAAGAAGATCAAGAGCGGTGATCAGGACGCGCTTGAACGACTCACCAAAGCCAATCTCAGATTTGTGGTCTCCGTAGCCAAGCAATATCAAAACCAAGGATTATCCCTGAGTGACTTGATCAATGAGGGCAACCTGGGCTTGATTAAAGCCGCTCAACGATTTGATGAAACGAGGGGCTTCAAGTTTATTTCTTATGCAGTCTGGTGGATCCGGCAGTCAATACTTCAGGCGCTGGCAGAGCAATCAAGAATCGTGAGGTTGCCACTTAACAAGGTAGGATCTCTGAATAAAATAAATCGCGCTTTTTCCGAACTCGAGCAAGAATTCGAACGAGAACCCTCGCCTGAGGAGCTGGCAGAAGTACTTGAAATCCCGACTGATGAGGTAGAAACCACCTTAGGGGTAGCCGCAAGACATGTATCTATGGATGCTCCCTTTGTGGATGGGGAGGATAACTCTTTGCTCGATGTACTGGAAAATGGAAATATTGCCAAAACGGATTCGCAGCTGGAATACAATGAGTCACTCCGCCGGGAAATCGAAAGATCTCTGGGCACCCTGACGGAGAGGCAGTGTGATGTGATTAAGCTGTATTTCGGCATCGGTGTTGAGCATCCCATGTCGCTGGAAGACATCGGTGAAAAGTTTGGCCTCACGCGTGAACGCGTACGACAGATCAAGGACAAGGCTATCAATAAGTTGAGATCGGCATCTCGTAGTAAGCTGTTAAAGCATTACCTGGGAGGTTAGAATTAATCCATTTAGAATATAAGGTCTCTGGAACGTGATGTGAAGATGACTAATCAATCTCTTCCCCCTCGCTCAATATGCTGATAGGCCTGTTTATACTTTCTTCGAGGCTGATAAAAGTTTCTGTGCGTTGAATGCCATTGATCGATTGCACCTTGACGCTCAGCACTTCGCGCAAATGCATAGTATCTCTGCAAACCAAGCGGGCAAAGATTGCGTAATTGCCTGTTGTATAGTGTGCTGCAACGACTTCCGGAATCTTTTTAAGATTGTCAATGACCTCGTTGTACATCGAGCTTTTATCTAAAAAAATGCCAATAAAGGCCGAAATATCATAGCCCAACTTACTATAATCCACACGTAGATTAGCCTCCTTCACCACCCCCATCTGCTCAAGCTTTCGCATCCTCACATGCACCGTCCCACCAGAAACGTACAGCTTCTTGGCAATATCCGTGTAAGGCATCTTGGCGTCTTTCATCAAAATGGAGATGATCTGGCGGTCAAGTTTGTCTATCACATTCGGTTTAGGCATATGACGAGATATTTATAGTAGTCAGATTGAATGATAAATCTTCAACTAAATACAAAATATTTTATGAATTAAGCAGAATCTCGCAAATAAATTATCAATATACTAATAACTCAACTTCATCATGATGACCACTGATCTTGACAATTAAAGGGGACTCATCCATTGTAGACAAAGCTGCTGTGAAACACTATTTTTGCCTCGTCAAATGGAAGAAAGACAAAATCATCGATATCAAATCTGGCTCCCAATGATGCTCGCTGTAGCAATGAGCCTTGGTATGCTGCTCGGTACCCGATTAGATGATCAATTACCTCTTGTTGCCAAACAGAAAGTACCCAAAAAGGTCAATGATCCCTGGGGAGAACTCAAAAATACCATCGGATTTATCCAATCGAGATACGGGGATACGCTTGATATCGAATCGATCAACCACGAGGCCATCGAACTCCTGGTTTCGAAACTAGATCCCCATTCATACTACCTATCCGGAGCTGATTATCAGAGTTTTAAGGAGCGCATGATGGGAAGTTACGTTGGGATAGGGATCGATTATGATCTGATTAGAGATACGGTCTATCTTCTAAAAGTGATTAAGAATAGTCCGGCTGCAGATGCCGGCCTGCTTCCCGGTGACCAAATCCTGCAAATTAACAACAAGGCCACATCAGGTGCAAAACTCAGCCGTGAACAGGTATACGATCTGTGGCGGTCAGCGGGTAATCAGGTGGTTTTGAACATCAACCGGTTTGGAAATGACACCCTCAGCCAGATCGAAATCTTCAAAGGCGATGTTTCGCTCGAAAGTGTGCCGTACGCAACGATGATCGACGATGAAAGCGGATACATAAAGGTGAGTCGATTTGCGCGAAATACCTTCGAGAGTTTTATGTCTCATCTGGAGACATTGAGTGAGAAAGGCCTGGAGAATCTTATCATAGATTTGAGGAATAATCCGGGAGGATCACTAGACCAGGTCATTAGAATGCTCAACCAGCTCGTCCCTGATCGAAATCAGCTGCTACTCTACACCGAGGGAGAACACAGTAGAAAGGTGGAATACAAGACCACTGGTAAGACACTCATTGACCTGGATCAAATTGCTGTGATTATTAATGAAAATTCAGTCTCCGCGAGTGAAGTGCTGGCCGGGGTGTTGCAGGACCTGGGTAGAGCCATAGTCGTGGGACGACGATCATATGGGAAGGCTCTGGTACAGGAAATGTATGATCTCTCAGAAGAATCCGCCATCAATCTGACAATAGCCCGGTATTACCTTCCGTCGGGGAGATTTATCCAAAGGTCTTATGGCGATAGAAAATCTTATGATAAAGAAGTGAAGCACCGCACTCAATCGGGAGAGCTCTTCTCGGCTGATAGCCTGGTGATCGACTCGGCAAAACTTGTTCCGGCATCTGATGGTACTTTACGACCTACGGGAGAAGGTGTTATACCGGATGTGTTTGTTCCGGCAGATTCTTTTTATCTCAGTGAGGCCTGGAAAAAAAAGGAATATCAGATTTATTTGGATGCCTTTGACTTATATAATCGAGACAAAAAGAAAATATACGAGCTGATCAGCGGCGATTCCATCTCACCCGGGATTAAGGCATTAATACAAACCAGGCCAAAATATCAAGAGACAATAGCAGACTTAGATCCGGTTAACGATGAGCAATGGTCTATGGCGTATACACGGATTCTAATGTATCATGCCCTGGAAGATGAGGTGTTTCTTGACAGGACGCTCCTCGATGAAGAGGAGATAAGGGCGTGCCTGGAAGCGTTTTCCTCCCACCATTAATTGGAAATCGAGCTATTTAATCTTAGTGGCAGAAGGATGTTCCGGCGATCAGGTGGGTATATAGTCAGAGACGGAGGAATTGCAATTCAGCCCCATCACCCAGTCTTACAACAACAGATGGTGCCGGGGATTCCCGATGAGTATGCACAGGCCTCTCTACATAATCTACTTGCCTGGCAATTTCTAAGGACACATGAGCAAATTTTATCGGAGCACATTCTTCGATATAGGAAGCTGCCGTGGCGACAATCGGTCTGCCAAGACCATCGATGAGATCCAGGCAAAAAGGATCATGGGTCACCCGCATTGCCACCGATCCTGATCTGTCAGAAATGTTGCCGGGAAGATTTTTGCACTGATCAAATATCACTGTAAGTGGTCTCTGATGATAAAAAAGCAACGTCTCCAGTCTGGGGTGAATTGACTCTACATACTTATGAAGCATCTCCAGACTGCTCACGATGATGGGTAATCGATCATCTGGTCGAGATTTTTTGATCTTGTGAATCTTCTCTACCGCTTTCTGATTTGTGGCATCACATCCCAGGCCCCAAACGGTATCAGTAGGATAAAGAATAGTACCTCCTTTATTAAGGATTTTAATTATGTTGTTTAAATCAGACATTTGGGTCTCGCAAAAAATAAATGCGGATAGTAAACGCGAGGGTTGAGTTTTAAGTTATATAAGTGACCAAAAGATTTCTGATTTTAACATTTATGTCCTTACAAAGCAACTGTAATTTTATCAATGAGAAGGTGATATTGGACGCTGAAAGCCGCTTAAAGGGGCATCCATGCAGTTCGATATATCTGCAAAAGAAAAATTCCGAAATAATCGATTACAATATAAGGATAAAGGAGGCCAACTAAAATTACTTTCCACCTAAGACTAACAACAGGGTCCTAAAATCCAGGTTTTCGAAAAAGTCACCCATTGCACACAACTACCCGATTGTACGAGAGCTGTTTCTCCTGCTTGGATTTGGTACTGTCCAGAGACACATTTGGTAGGAATCTCAACCCGTAAGGCAACTCCAATGCCAAGTGGTCTCTCTGAAATAACAGTTGATCCGTCAGAATCATCCCAGTGCACGTCAAGTACTTGACATGCATCAGAACCTAACTTGAATCCATACACAACATCATCATCTACACATGGATTTCCCCACATTCCAAACCATCCGATATTAAGTTGGCAACAGAACCAATCCTCACCTGAGATCGTCATATTCATAATGTCCTTTTCATGTGAAAATTCATTTTGAACATTCACATATAGTAAACTACAGAGCACCAAACATATCTTATACATTTCAAGACGATTTAAACCTAAATATAGTGAAATACTCGACCAAGAAAAAAAGGAATTTACATCAGTATCAAAATATGGTTATTGTACGTTAGTGTATCATCAGTCATCTTGTAGTGATGCGGTAAATAAGTACTTATTTTCAGGTCTAAAGCCTAGCATATCATGAAGCACTTAGTCAGATGCTATCTCCTTTCCAATGAACACGATCGCTCAAAAGTACATGGAAGCATGATGAAGTTAAGATCTGACTACCTCACGTTTGTTTTTAATCCCCGCACCTGGATGGATTTATTTAAGCTTGAAAAGGACCCATTAAGTTTCCTATTTTGCTTGAGGATTTGATCTTCTTGATGACTTAATCACAATTTTTGTTTTGGATGCAAAAGAATCTAATTCATTTTTTTTCGCTTCTCCTTTGCTATTCAGTCATCCACAATGTGAAGGCAAAGCACATCATCGGTGGGGACTTGCAATATGAATGCCTCGGCGACGGCAGATACCGTATCACCATGAAAATCTATCGGGACTGCAGGTCTCAGGTCGGTCCTGTAGCTTCATTTGATGGTGACGGTGATGGAACAGCCGGTGCCTACATTGCTCTATATCAGGGAAACAACACCTTTAGGTTGATGAATGTGTACATCGTACCTCTCAAGAGCCAATCCTCGATTGAGGCACCTGATTTTCCGTGCCTAATCCCACCCAATAATCTCTGCGTGGAGCAGGGCATCTACGAGCTGGAAATAGATCTTCCCGAGTGGCCATCTGCCTCGAGCTACCATTTGGTTTATCAGCGCTGTTGTCGCAACACCACGATCTCAAATATTGTTGCGCCGGGAGATATCGGTGCCACCTATCATATCGAGATCACACCTCAGGCACAAGCGAGTTGCAACAACTCCCCTGCCTTCAGCCAATTCCCACCTACGGTCATTTGTGTCGATGCCGATATCGGTTTTGACCATTCTGCAGTTGACCAGGAGGGAGACAGCCTGGTTTACCGGTTTTGCTATCCTCTTAAAGGAGGTGGTAGACGCGGACTGGGGCAAAATTCGAACCCCGGTGACGCTGCACGGTGCGACGGGATCAGGCCCAATCCCCCGTGTCAACCTCCGTTCAGCAGGGTGGCATTTGGCTCAAGCTATTCATTTTCCGCACCAATGGCGGGCAAACCGGCGGTCAAAATCGATGAGCGAACAGGACTGATTTCGGGAAAACCGCAGACGATTGGTCAATTTGTGATGGCCGTCTGTGTCGAAGAATACCGGGATGGTGTTCAGATTGGAGAGATCCGGAGGGATTTCCAGTTTAATGTAGCAGACTGCGACCCCACGGTGTTTGCAAAGCTGAAAAGTGATGCCACTTTGGGGCAACAGGAATTTATAATTAACTCATGTGGCAACAACACAATTCTCTTTGAGAACGAAAGCGGACTTGTACAGTATATCGACAGCTATCGATGGGAGTTTGACATCAATGGAGATCTGAAAGTACTTGACTCCAGAGATGCAGAAGTTACTTTTCCGGGGATTGGAACTTACCGGGGAGTAATGATGGTAAATCCCGGCCTTGATTGTGGTGACACGGCAGATATCTATGTAAATCTCTATCCTTCGATCGATGCTGACTTCAGTTTTGACTATGACACCTGCATCGGAGGTCCCACCACATTTCGTGATCTATCGGTCACCGGTGCTATGCAAATCACATCATGGCAATGGGAGTTTGGAGAAGGGGGTACATCAGATCGTCAGCATCCCACGTATACTTATCCGATACCCGGTGACCATCCGGTATCGCTGACTGTGACCGATGACAACGAGTGCGCAGACACCAAGACTGTACCCATCCGGTATTTTCCTGTTCCCGCCCTGGTAGTCGTCGAACCATCGACTTTTACAGGTTGTAGTCCAGCTGAGATTCTGTTTAATAATCTCTCAACACCCATTGATTCTACCTACATCATTGCATGGGATTTTGGCGATGGAGGGACAAGTGACGACCTTTCACCATTCTATGCTTACGAAGCACCGGGGGTTTATGACGTAAATATTTCGATCACTTCTCCCATTGGATGTTTTACTTCGGCATCATTTCCTAACTGGATCAGAGTGCGTCAAAGCCCCGTGGCTGACTTTACCTTTCTACCGGAAGAACCCAGTAACTTCAATCCCACCGTAGATTTTACAAATCTCTCTTCAAATCACATCGGGCAACGCTGGATCTTTGGTGAGGTGGGGCAATCACAAGAGCCCAGTCCAACATTTTCGTTTCCCGATACGGGTAGATATCTGGTTCAGTTGATTGCCCTACATGAGAACGGGTGCATGGACACCAGTATCCAGGAGATCTATGTCCTGCCGAGAGTGACCTATCACATGCCGAATGCGTTTACGCCCAACGGAGATGGCAAAAATGACGAATTCCTGGGCATAGGATATACGGCAGGTATGCAGGACTTTGAGGTCACGATCTGGAACCGTTGGGGCGAATTGCTTTTCAGATCTGAGGATCCGCAAGAGGGATGGGATGGCAATAAGCAGTCTACAGGCCAGCCCCTGCCCATCGGGGTTTATGTCTATCAAGTACACTTCATTAATCCCATGGGTGACTTTGTAGAGCTAAAGGGTTTTGCCACCCTGGTCCGGTGATGCCCTAATGTGAACGCGGTCTATACGTCATTTTCCAAAATTGTTATTTTTGCGTGCCCTTTCTAAAAGGATATCCGATAAATAAAATTGAGTCATGGATCCTATCAAATTTGTTCAAGAGCAGATGTTCGAGAAACCGAGTTTTCCCAAGTTTGGTGCGGGAGATCACATCGTTGTCACCTACAAGATCATCGAGGGAGAAAAAGAACGCAGCCAATCATTTCAGGGAGATGTGATTAAGATATCTGGAGAAGGCCATACAAAGACTTTTACGGTACGTAAGATTTCCAATGGCGTTGGCGTGGAGCGAATATGGCCAATCTCTGCCCCAAATATCACCGAAATCAAAGTGGTGAAATACGGTCGCGTACGACGTGCCAAACTCTACTACTTGAGAGGTCTTGTTGGTAAAAAATCAAGAATTAGAGAAAAGAGAATAAACAAATAGTAATTCTTTTTTTAGAAAATTCCCTAACCGATGGAAGAAACCTCGGAGCAATGCTCTGGGGTTTTTCGTTTACTCGATAAACTTTATGCGGATTTTCAACAGGTTTGAAGAACATTTTTTCGAAGGGAGCATTCTATAAGAAAATTTTGTCATCAAGTACATGGGTGTACTGATATTCCTGATCGTATTATTTGTCATTGACTACTATGCCTGGCAATCATTCAGACTGGCAATCCTAAACTGGCCTGACAACCTTCGCACACCCGCGACCCTAATTTATTTGGCGATCCTGGTGCTCTGCTACTTTTACATAGTTGGGTCGATGGCGAGATGGTTTGGACACTTTGATTCGCAGCTCAACATGTATCTGAGAGCATTTGTGTTTATCCTGTTTCTCTCTAAAATAATGATGGGCATTTTCATGGTCGTCGACGATTTTCGCAGATTGTTTGGTCTCATCGTAAATCAAGTTTCTGCCGAGCAACATGTAGATCTCAGTAGATCCAGATTTCTATCTCTGCTGGGTATCGTTGCCGGCGGTATTCCACTTGCAACACTTACTTACGGAATGATCCGAAATCCCTACAGATACCAGCTGCAAAAGATGAATCTGGGTCTCAAAAATCTCCCCAGCACACTCCAGGGTCTGCGCATTGTCCACATCAGTGACATCCATGCGGGTAGTTTTACGGCCACAGATCCTCTGAGAAAGGGGATTGATATGATCAATGATCTGAATCCGGATCTCGTGTTTTTTACAGGGGATCTGGTCAACAATCGCGCAGGTGAAATCACACCATATCTCGACGTTTTCAGGAATGTCAAAGCCAGATATGGCGTGTATTCTGTCCTGGGAAATCACGATTATGGAGATTACCATAGATGGGACAATGAGTCCGAAAAAAAAGCAAATTTTCAAGAGTTGTTATCGATGCACTCGGAGTTGGGTTGGGATCTGCTGCGCAACGAACACCGGCTCGTACATGTAAATGGGACATCCATTGCGGTGATTGGAGTGGAAAACAGCAGCGCTTCGCCGCGTTTCCACAATTATGGGGATCTGTCCCTTGCATCAATGGGAACAGAATCCAGTCCGCTGAAACTTTTGCTTTCCCATGATCCATCGCACTGGAACGCCGAAGTCACAAAAGATTTTCCTCAGATTGATATCACATTTAGTGGCCACACTCATGGATTTCAGTTTGGCATTGAGATTCCGGGATGGATCAAATGGAGTCCAAGTCAGTGGGTGTATAAGCAGTGGGCTGGTCTTTATCAGCAAGGCACACAATTTATTTATGTAAATCGGGGCTTCGGTATGTTGGGATACCCAGGAAGAGTTGGTATTTTGCCGGAGATTACCTGTATCGATTTGCAACAAAGTCCCGCCGATGCTATATGATGAGAAGTATTAAAACCATCTCAGTTTTCCTTCTGGTTATCAGCTTGATCACCCTCCTGGCATGTAAATCTGATGATAATGATGAGCACGAATACTCTTCTGCACTGATAGAAGGTCGGTGGAATCTTGTCTCAGCAAACGTTGACGGCGAAGAAACAGATCGGCTAAGGGGGCTATATTTTGTGTTCTTGCCAGATACCTCAATGCAGACCAATATTTTGGGAAGTGAGCGCAATTACAAATACAGCCTTACCGGTGAGGGGATTCAGCAACATAGTGATCCTCCTTTGTCATACGAGATTCGATCACAAAGTGACTCACTGTTGACAATGATATCCAGGATCCGAGGAGCAGACTTCACGATCTATCTGAGCAAGGCCAAACCCAATCGGTAATCCTCGAGTAGACTGTCATATTTTTTTTTGCGGTTGTCCCTCCTTCAAAATCCGATCTGAAGGATGAGAAAAAAAATGACCACCAGAAGCGATGCCACTACTGTTGATCCCAATGTGCTGTAGTACCATGATGGAACTTTGGAGGGCTCGATCAACTCTACCAGATATGAAATCACTAGTATGGCTGTCGTAACTCCACCGACAACCATGCTGATGAGATATCCCAAATGAGGGTTTAGAAGGAAGATAATGAGATACAGGATCAACTCCATCAGGAGAACTTTCCAAAACATTTCAAATAAAAAACATCTTAACTAAGTTGGAAAGAAAAGAATTTTATGTGATACGGCATTGTTTATGCTGTGATTGATCAATTGCGAATTAAGATTTATATGAGTTACAGAGAGCTTTTTTTGGTATTTGGTCTTATCGTAATCTGTGGTCTATGTCCTGCGGATGCTCAACAGGATACGACGTATCAGGAGCGATACGAGGTCGAATATGCCAGGCGCATTGCAATGACACACATTAATGGACGGTATATTCCCAGGGACGTCAATGAGGCTATGGTCCGGCTTGACAAGCTGGTTGATCCTGTCGGTAAGGCCAAGTTTAAGGCACAGCATGAGGAAACAGCGGTCAAGAAGATTCATTTTTCTTTCGGTCGATGGATCATCTACAATTGGGGTTTTTATGAGGGCAGCAGACTGTCTCACCAACTTAAGAAGATCGGAATCACTTATCCGGATGACATGGCCCGGACTATTATGACTTGCTATCACAGACACCTTCACGGCAAACCACTAGAAGTCGAAAAATTGGCTGATCATTTTGCAGAAATCAGGAAAAAGGAGGTCCAGTCGAGATTGCTGGAAGGTCAGGTAATCGAGCGTCTGGTCAAGCCAAAAAATTAGCCTGGCGAAAAGAAATTGTTACAGGAATAGTGGGTCTTTAATTAGGTCTTTTTAATTTCTATAGTATTTTTGTCGCGCGAAAAATCAATCCGCGTCAGCTCCGATAAAAGGTTAAAAAAAACTTCAAGTCTTTGATTATCAATCTCTTGACTTGTTCGTTAGCGTATGTATTATGGAGAATTGCCGATGCGTGTGTGCAGTAATTGTATTAAAATGAAATTTGCAAAATATCACTGATGTCGAAAAACCTTCTCATTGTAGAGTCGCCAGCAAAGGCCAAAACAATAGAAAAAATTCTCGGAAAGGACTATACCGTGAAATCGAGTTACGGTCACGTCCGGGATCTCGATCGCAAAACAGATGCTGTAGATGTGGAGAATGATTTTAAGCCGAGATATGTGGTGACGCCTGAGAAGCAAAAGGTGGTCAAGGAGCTAAAATCATGGGTAAAAAAAGTAGATGAAGTATGGTTAGCAACGGATGAAGATCGAGAGGGGGAAGCCATCAGCTGGCACCTTTGCCATGTACTCAAACTCGATCCGGAAAAAACCAAACGCATTGTTTTTCGTGAAATTACTGCACCTGCAATCAAGAAGGCCATAACTGCACCTCGCACGGTGGATATCAATCTCGTGAATGCTCAGCAGGCCCGTCGCATATTGGACAGACTCGTGGGATACGAATTGTCTGAAATCTTATGGCGTAAGGTCAAAGGCAAGCTTTCTGCCGGCCGTGTTCAATCTGTCGCCGTGAAGCTCATAGTAGATCGGGAGCGCGAAATCTCTGCTTTTGAGGCAAGCCCCTATTTTAAGGTACACGGCCAC
Organism: Saprospiraceae bacterium; assembly: GCA_965222645.1. Taxonomy (GTDB): domain Bacteria; phylum Bacteroidota; class Bacteroidia; order Chitinophagales; family Saprospiraceae; genus JABDMH01. The sequence continues at coordinate 2,115,780 of OZ244968.1, forward strand.
TTCCCCGTAAAAAACGAGTATGACAAAACGATCGATCTAAAGGCCGAAATCAGCAAGAAAATCGCCGATGAGACAGAGGCCAAAAACATACTGGAGAGAGCCCGGAATGCAGAATTTTCAATCGACAAGATTGAAGTAAAGCCAGGCAAACGGACTCCTTCCGCACCCTTTACAACCTCAACCTTGCAGCAAGAGGCTAGTCGCAAACTCGGTTTTGGCGTAAAACGAACCATGTCAGTCGCTCAAAAGCTTTATGAGGCCGGTCATATTACCTATATGAGGACAGACTCAACAAGCTTGAGTGAAGTAGCGATGCAAAAACTGGAGAAGACCATCGTAAACGATTTTGGAGAAAACTACCACCAGCCACGCAGATTTGCCAAAAAGAAAAAAGATCTCGCCCAGGAAGCTCACGAGGCCATAAGACCAACCTATATCGAGAAGTCTGCAGCCGGAATCAATGCTGATGAAAAAAAATTGTACGAGCTGATTTGGAAAAGAACCATTGCATCTCAAATGGCTGACGCCAGACTGGAGAAAACCATTGTCACCATTGGAATGTCTACAGTCCCTGAACACCATCTGACTGCAACGGGAGAAGTATTGAAATTTGATGGTTTCCTGAAGGTTTATCTCGAGAGCAAGGATGATGATGAGGATGACGCAGCGGCAGGTATTCTTCCTCCTCTTACTGAGGGACAAAAACTTGATCTCGATGCCCTGATAGCGACGCAGAGATATACTCGACCTCCAGCCAGATACACAGAGGCTGGACTCGTCAAAAAATTAGAAGAGCTAGGTATCGGTCGCCCATCAACCTACGCCCCTACCATCAGCAAGATTATGGAGTCGGACCGAGGATATATAAGTAAGGAAAGTAGAACGGGTGTAGAACGGTCCTTTAAGATTCTATCGCTAAAGAATGGAGAAGTAACAGAGAAAGTGGAGACCGAAATGACGGGCGCAACCTCAAACCGCCTGTACCCTACGGATGTGGGTCTCATTGTTACAGATTTTCTCAGCAATCATTTTGAGAATATCATGGACTACAGTTTTACAGCGGGAATAGAAAAGAAGTTTGACCATATTGCATCAGGCGAAGATAATTGGACCGAGATGCTTACCGACTTCTACTTCCCCTTTCATGAGACCGTGGAAGATACACTCGAAAATGCCAAACGATCCCGTGGGGAGCGTCTCCTGGGAAAAGATCCGGCCACCGGATTAAGTGTCCTTGCCAAGATCTCGAAATACGGCAAGCCCATGATACAAATAGGAGCTGTAGATGAGCTGGAGGAAGATAAAAAGCCTCAATTTGCCAATTTGAAATTTGATCAATCTATCGAGACAATCTCGCTGGAAGAAGCGCTGGAACTATTTAAATTACCACTAACCCTCGGAAAACTGGATGGCAAAGATGTTCTGGTCAATACCGGAAGGTTTGGGCCCTATGTAAAGTTTGGAGAAGACTTCATATCACTGGGTCGAAATACCGATCCGTTCGAAGTGAATATGGAGCAAGCTACTGAGTTGATTCGCGCGCGTCAGGAGGCCGATAAACCTATCGGTACATATAAGGGAATTCCATATACCAAAGGCAAAGGTCGATTTGGACCGTATCTCAAGTATAATGGCTTATATGTGAACATTCCGCGGAGAATCAATCCGGATGAGATCAGCACAAATCAGTGCCATGAACTCATCGAAGCCAAAGTAATCAAGGAAGCAAACCGGTATATCCACCGTTGGGACGAAGATAAATTGTCGGTAGAAAATGGGCGCTGGGGTCCCTACATCCGCTTTAAGAAAAAGAGTTTCAAGTTGCTAAAAAAGGAAGACGGGTCAAAATACAGCGAAGAGGAAGTAGCCGCTTTGACTAAAGAAGATGTTCTTAAAATGATAGAAGAACAGGCACCAGGGACGATCAAAAAGAAGAAGGCCCGGAAGAAGAAAGCAAACTAATTGGTACCTTCTTTCAGACCCAGGAGACGCACAATCTCCTCAGCTACTTTTTTCGAAGCACCGCCTTTTCCCAGCTCGGTTGTCAGTCTGTCATAGCCTTCCAGCTGTCTGCTTCTCCCCTCACCTGTTAAGATTTCGCTGAGCGCAGCCGATAAATTCTCTTTAGTAAAATCATCCTGGATTAATTCCACCACAAGCGGTTGGTCCAGAATCAGGTTGACCAGGCTGATATACCGCACATGAATGAGTCTTTTAGCGATTAGATAATTAAATCGATTTCCGCGATAGCAGACCACTTGCGGCACCTTCATTAGTGCAGTCTCCAAGGTTGCCGTCCCTGAAGCAACCAGGGCAGCCGCAGCACTCTTAAGCAGAAGATTTGTATCGTCTACCACCTGAGTGACATCGGAAGAGGATCGAATCTGATAAGTATCACCCGGAACCGTAGAAACTGCACCAATAACAAACTGGTACCCTGCAAACAGGGAGACCAGCTCCATCATGACTGGAAGTATTTTGGAGATTTCCTGCCTGCGGCTTCCCGGTAAGAGTGCTATGATAGCCCGCTGATCGAGATTGTATTTTTCGCGGATGGTGATGTCATAGTTTTGATTGGAAAGATGGTCAAGAAGCGGATGCCCCACATAGGTTACCCCGAATTGGTATTTTTTATAAAAGTCGACTTCGAAAGGCAAAATCACAAACATGGCATCCAGGACTTCCTTGAGCACGACAGCACGATTAGACTTCCAGGCCCAGACCTGGGGAGAGATGTAGTACACGAGTTTACCGCCAACTCGCTGCCTGTGCAACCATTTGGCAATTCTAATATTAAATCCGGGATAGTCGATAAAGACGACCATATGCGGTTGGAATTCAGCAATGTCTTTCTTACATAAGGCAATGTTTTTGAGGATCGATCGAAGATGAGTAATCACATCCCAGAAGCCCATGTAAGCGGTATCTCTGTAATGCCTTACAAGCGCACCTCCCGCTTCAAGCATGCGATCTCCTCCCCAGCACCGGAAGATCGAATTGGGATCCAACGCAGATAGAGCCCTCATCAAATTGGCACCATGGATGTCTCCCGAAGCTTCACCGGCAATTAGGTAATATCTCATTTACTTCAAAAGAAAGGATTTTTTATTTGCCGTCTTATTCAGAGCACTGAAGAACCGAAGAAGTACAACCACACAGCAACGAGCAAAACAGTGGGAAAAACGACACCACGCATGGCCTGATCCATATACCTGTTCTTAAATATTTGGAGAGGCAGAATGTTGAGACATATGGCGACAAGAGCAGAGGTGCGCTGCCGGAAATCTTCCCCCACAGTACCCGGAGCAATCCATCCCATGCTCTCCATACCACTGAAAAGACTCATCCAGATCAGATACCAAAAAATCGGGCAGACCAGGCCTGCGGCAATTCCGACAATTACCTTGTCATAATTTTGTTGTTTTGAAGTCCTCATATCTCGATATTTTCCAGAAATTCCAGATCCTTTAAGGCCGCATGATTGGTCAAATCATGCATCGACGGTACAATTGAGATATAATTTTCAGAGAGGGCCGTAAGATCAGATTCCCGATCGCCGTCTGTACCTTCAAAGCGGCCTGTAAGCCAATAGTAGCTTTTGCCCCTGGGGTCCACCCCTTCTTGAAACTTTTCAACCCACCTTGCTTCTCCCTGTTTGCAGACTCTCGTACCTCTAATCTCTCCCTTCGGAATATTGATATTGAGCAACTTCGTGCCGCCCAGTCCTCTGGAAACCGCTTCCACACAAATCTTTTTCACATAGGGGACGGCCTGTGAAAAATCGGCATCAAAGGAGAAATCCAAAAGTGAAAACCCGATCGAATTCACACCTTCTAACGAAGCCTCCATTGCAGCGGACAGAGTGCCGGAGTAAATGATGTTTATCGAGGCATTCGACCCGTGATTGATCCCTGAAACACAGAGATCAAATGGCCTGTCTTTTTCGATTACGTTGATGGCGAGCTTTACACAATCCACCGGAGTGCCAGAACACTCATATGCCCTGATGCCAGAAAAAGGATCAACTTCATTGATGCGCAAGGGCTGATCGATCGTAATCGCATGACCCATGCCCGATTGAGGACTATCAGGAGCTACCACAATGACATCACCTATAGATTGTACGACATCCACCAAAGCCGCTAGACCCGGAGCCAAAATACCATCATCATTAGTTGCTAAAATGAGCGGACGCGAATTCATCTTAAATATTAGAAAAAACAAAGATACGTTTTGTGCCTTGCCATACTAATGAATTCCACAAAATGTACTGCTACCTCCTATTGGGAGGAGAATTTGGTGTACGACCAGCCCCACAGTCGTGCTCAAATTTTGATAAAGCGGGACGTTGAGATTGTCACCCCATGGATAGCGGTGACCAGATACCATCCAGGTGTCAAATTTGAGACGTCATAAACGTGCTCCGACAACAATGACAGGCTTACCCTCTTTCCGGAAGAATCCGACACCCAAATCTGATTTGCCGGTTTCTCTAAGTTCAGTCGTATCACAGTTGAAGCCGGGTTGGGAGAAATCTCAAATCTTGAAACAGTCCTTTCGCGGGTATGGGTTCCGAGATCACCTCTTAGGCCCAGTTGATGCAGATTGAATGTCACTATAGATTTCGCGTGTGTGCCTGCAATCAGCAGATTTTGCTCCGGATTGTACTCCAGGTCAAAGACGGGAACTACCGGCAAGTTGTTTCCCAGCCGAAGCCAGAGTTCACCGGAAGTTATTGTGTAATATACACCTGCATCCGTACCGGCAAATAATACAGAATCCTGATTGAAGGGTAAAATATAAAGATCGTTTACCGGGAGGGACGGGAGATTACCAGATATATCAACCCACTGGTTGCCATTATCCTTTGAGCGATGTATGTAGCTCAACTTTTCACCTGCTTTAAACCCGGAATGCGTAACATAATATGTGGAATCACCGTCAGGTGACGGATGAACCGAGGTAACATAGCGGTCTGGTAATCCATCATCGCTTTTGATCCAGTCCTGGCCACCGTTCTCCGTACGGTATACATTTCCATCACCGGTGCCCGCAAACAAAATATTACCGTCAAAGACTCCTTCTGCTATAGCTGTGATATTGCTATTGGATTCCAGCACAACCTCATCATCGATCAGGAGGTCACTGATGACCTCGAAAGAAACCTCAGTACCCGTGGTGCTTTTGTACACTTTGTCTGTCCCGAAATAGAGGATGTCAGGGTTGTGTCTGCTCATGATCACAGGAGCATCCCAGTTTATAAAATCACTGCGATCAATACCGCGGGTCGCCCCCTGGAAAGACTCTCCACCATCCGTGGTCACAGCAAATCCTCCTATCTGAGTCTCGACGTAATACACCAGGGGATTTTCAGGATGAAAAATTGTACGGAATCCATCTCCGGTAAAATAATGGGTCCAATCATTGATGATTTCTTGATTTCCAAAAAGACTGCCATTGTCCTGGGCACCTCCATAAAACATATCCGGCTTATGCGGATTGTATGCCACACGGTAAAACTGGGTTGTGGGTATGTCCTCAATGTCCGTCCAATCCATAGCATCGTTCTGAGAGCGGTAAAGTCCTCCATCGGTAGCCAACAGAAAATGCTCTCGGGAAAGAAAATTGATATCATGGATATCGGCATGTACCCGATCTGTCGTGGCTCTATCTGCCCTCGACCACCTCTTAAGATCGGAGTTCCATCGCCACATACGCACCCCCAAAACAAAGACATCCATTTCGTTGTAAGGGTTTACCCTAATTTTACCAAAATACCAGCCAAAACCTCCAAAGGGTGCAGACCCCATCCCGCTCTGATCGCCAATGTTGATATTCGACCAGCTATCTCCTGCATCCGCACTGGTCAAAACTGCTTCCAGTTCGTGGTTGATATCTACATAGACAGCGTACAGTCGATCCGGATTCTGCGGTGAGATATCAATACCGATCCTCGAGTGCTTACCATTGGGCAATCCTCCCTGCAAAGTAGTCCAGGTAACTCCGCCATTGACAGATTTGTAAATACGGGCTCCCTCACCTGTGGTCGTAGATTCTTCATAATTTCTTATCCTGTCCCAACCTGCCGCATACAGGATCCTGCTATCCATGGGATCTATTGCAATATCAATCACACCTGTGCTATCTCCGAGATACAACACCTTTGTCCAGGACGCTCCACTGTCGTCTGATTTGTAAAGTCCTCGATTGGCATCCCGATAGTAGGGTACGCCCATGCTAGCGACATATAAAACCTCGGGCCGGTGGGGGTCTACGATAATTTCTGAGATTATTCCCACATTTTGCAGGCCTAATCGCCCCCAGTTTTCACCATTATCCACCGACTGGTAGATGCCATCACCCGCAAACGGAATACGGGAGATATTGGGATCACCGGTTCCAGCGTAGACGACATTGGCTCTATCGGGATGGAAGGCAATGTCCCCGATAGCCAGCATCGAAAAATCATCAAAGACAGGCTTCCACGTCTGGCCTCCATTGCTGGTTTTATAGATCCCACCCGCTGAATAACCGATCAATATTGTGGAGGAGTCTCGGGGATTCCGGGCAATCGTGTTTATCCTTGCACCCGCGTTGCCGGGTCCTTGAGTTTTCCATAAGCCTTTGTCCCTGGCATATCTTTTTGATTTGACTTCGGAGCCAATATGATGCATCGTATTGATCCAACCCTTCTCATCGAAAGTCTCTCCGGGATGAGCTCGTTGGTAATAGAGATGATCAGAGGGCACGAATTTATCGGGGCTTTCCGGCTCTTCAATAAATGAAGTACAAGAGCTGAGAACAAATAGTATTAGAGAGGTTAATTGAATTCGCATTTTCATTCATAATACGATTACGCTGAATATGTTCATTTTTACCCCGATAGAATCCGGACGATTATTCAGAACTAATCGCACACTAAAATCAGTAAATAAATATAAGTCGTATTTTTCGTTTTTTTTGTGATGGAGTTGTTGACCTTTCGTTTTTGACTACTTTGATCCCCCCGATTTTTCTCTTATGCCGGCACTCTATGTAGATGTAATCATCCCCCTGGCTGTCAAGGACACCTATACCTATAGGGTGCCCGAACATCTAGAAGGACGGATCCAGTTCGGAATCCGTTTGGAAGTACCTTTCGGAAAGAAAAAATTGTACTCAGGGTTGGTTGTCAAAATGCACCATAAAAAACCCTCGTATCCTGTAAAAGTGGTTCTATCCGTGATTGACGATCAACCGGTCGTCACTGCTCAGCAAATCAAATTCTGGACCTGGATGAGTCAGTATTACCTGGCAGATCTGGGTGAGATCATGTATGCCGGTATGCCCGCCAAGCTCAAACTACAGAGCGAAACGATCATCCGTCCGGGAGCCGGTCTTGACAAAGAAATCTTCGATCTGGACAACAAGGAACATATGGTAGCCCAGGCTGTGTCAATCCAGAAGGAAATATCCATTGGACAGATTCAGTCCATCTTAGACATTAAGACAGTTTATCCCATTATCAAAAGATTGCTCGACAAGAGAGTAATAAAAGTCAAGGAAGAATTGCAGGATACATTCCAACCAAAAAAAGTGGTGATTGTCACCCTTGCTGATCAGTATAAAGATAAAGCGCAACAGGGTAAACTATTTGACCTCACTTCGAAGTCGGAGCATCAGACCAGAGCCATGCTTGCCATCATTCAGCAACAGGATGAGCAAAAGAACATCAGACAAAGTGATCTCATAAAGCAAACGGGCATCCCCTACAGTGCTATCTCAGCTCTTGAAAAAAAGGGGTTGATCCTTCGTCAGGAAATGACGATTAGCCGGCTTGTTGAAATAGAATCCGATCACCGGGATATAGCAAAACTCTCTCCGGCCCAAAGGGACATTGTAACTGCCATACACGAAGGCGATTCCAGCAGACCGTGCTTATTGCACGGAGTGACCGGAAGTGGCAAGACTCGGATCTACATTGAGCTGATTCTGGAAGCATTGGAAGCGGGAAGACAGGTGCTGTATTTGCTCCCTGAGATTGCATTGGCAACACAGATTGTGCACCGGATTAAGAATGTATTGGGTGAAAGTCTTTTGGTATATCACTCCCGCAAAAACGAATTTGAGCGAGTGGAAGTCTGGCGGAAAATTTTGGGCTCTCCAAAAGTGATTCTGGCAGCCCGCTCCGGTGTCTTCCTTCCCTTTTCAAATCTTGGGCTGATCATTGTCGATGAGGAACACGATCCCAGCTTCAAACAGGAAGAGCCAAGCCCGCGGTATCAGGCAAGAGATTGTGCAATCGTGTTGGCCCGGATCCACGGAGCAAAGATTATCCTGGGTAGCGCAACACCTTCCATAGAATCCTATTGGAATGCCCGTTCGGGAAAATACAACTACCTGAAACTGGCAGAGCGATTTGGGAAAATGAAAATGCCCGAGATCATTTTAATCGATCTTAAGAAGAAGTCACTTGCCTCTCATCTATCTACGGATCTGGTCGATGAACTAAAGCGTATGAAGGAGGAGGGATTCCAGTCGATTCTATTTCAGAATCGCCGAGGATTTGCCCCCATTTTATTGTGCAGTAACTGTGACTGGAGTTGTGATTGCTTGAATTGTGATACAAGCCTCACCTATCACCAGTACTCGAGCCAGATGCAGTGCCATCTCTGTGGTCACCGCGAAAAGCCCGCCCTCAAATGCCCGAGTTGCGGCAACCACGAGCTCACCCTCAAAGGATTTGGCACCGAAATGATTGAAGAAAAAGTAAAGATACTCCTTCCCGGCCTAAAGGTCGGTCGTTTGGACCTCGATACAGCGCGAGGATCTAAAAATCTAAACCGTATCATTTCTCAATTTGAAGCTGGCGATATTGATGTACTCATCGGCACGCAAATGATCAGCAAGGGGCTGGATTTTGATAGGGTTGGGCTCGTCGGTATTCTCAGTGCTGATCAAATTTTACACTTTCCTGATTTTAGGGCTGCTGAAAGAGCATTCCAATTGATAACCCAGGTAGCGGGAAGATCGGGAAGACGTTATCGCAAGGGAATAGTTTTGGTACAAGCCCTACATGTACACCATCCTGTTCTGTCATTTATTGCCAACGCGGAAGAAATTAGTTTTTACGACAGTGAAATTGCCCAAAGGCAGGATTTCGGTTTTCCCCCGTTTAGCCGACTTATCATGTGCACGGTAAGACACGTGGACAACGTCAAGTCAGATTTGGGAGGCAAGATAATTGCCCATTACATGCGAGACCGTCTTGGTACTAGGGTATCCGGACCGATTACACCGGGTATAGCCCGGATCAGAAATCGGTATCTGTCTGTGGTAATGATCAAGCTCGAAAAAAAGAAAGAACTCATCGTTCGGTGTAAACAATGGATTGAGAAAGCTGTCATATTTGCCAAAAAACAGAAAGGACTTTCCACCCTCAAAATAGACATCAACGTAGATCCATAGGATTTCTGGGTTGGGTGAATCGAGATCTCAATTTCTCTGCGAAAGCTCCGGTAGAATAATATCTTCGTTTTTGATGCGCGAGCTAAGACATATCAACCAGTATTTTATCAAATACAAATGGCACCTCATTTTTGGGTTTGTCTTTGTTGCCCTGTCAAACTACTTCCGGGTACTTCAGCCACAGGCCATTCGGCAGGCCCTTGATCTTGTCTTCGAAAACATAAGATTGTATAGACTGTATGAAGGATTTTCTGCTCAGGACATCATCTATCGAGACATCGGAAATGCCTTGCTTTACTTTGCATTGCTGGTACTTCTTCTGGCTCTTATCATGGGAGTGTTTATGTATTTCATGCGGCAGACCATTATCGTGATGTCCAGGCTAATCGAATATGACCTGAGGAAGGAGATTTTCAAGCATTATCAAGAACTCGATCTCGGGTTTTTCAGGAGCAATATGACTGGAGATTTGATGGCCCGGATAACCGAAGATGTAAATAAGGTTCGAATGTACATTGGCCCGGCAATGCTGTATGGGATCAATCTCTTTACCCTGTTTGTGATGGTTATTTATTCGATGTTTTCTGTAAGTGCCGAGCTCTCTTTTACTGTCTGTTACCATTACCTCTGCTGTCGCTCTCCATTTACTTTGTCAGCTCCCTGATCCATCAGAAAAGTACCATAATCCAACGTCAGTTGTCTAAGCTCAACAGTATTTCGCAGGAGACTTTTAGCGGGATCAGAGTCGTGAAGTCATACACTCAGGAGGTGCCCACTGGATCTTACTTCGCAAATCAGTGCGAAGACTACAAAGACAAATCCATGACTCTGGCGCGGATCAATGCCATGTTTTTCCCATTAATGCTTTTGATCATTGGTACAAGTACCATCATGACAATTTACTTTGGGGGTTTGCAAGTATATAAGGGAAATATCACACCCGGGAATATAGCTGAGTTTGTGATTTACGTCAATATGCTCACCTGGCCGGTTACTTCGATCGGATGGATCGCATCCATCATTCAGCAGGCTGAAGCCTCTCAAAAGAGAATTAATGAATTTTTGAAGGTGACTCCTGCAATAATTGATCCTGAAACTGCAGCAAAACCCATCAGAGGTCATATCGAGTTTCAGCATGTCAATTTTACCTATCCGGATACAGGAATTCAGGCCCTGAAAGATTGCTCTTTTAAACTGAAATCCGGTGAAAAAATGGCGATAATCGGCAAGACCGGATCCGGAAAAACAACGATCGCAGATCTTCTTTTAAGAATGTTTGATCCCACAGACGGTAGGATATTGCTCGATGAAAAAGATCTCAGAACGTATAATCTGAGGCATTTACGTCAGCGAATCGGATACGTGCCACAAGATGTCTTCCTCTTTTCCGATACCATCCACAACAATATTGTCTTCGGATGTGACAATGACTCAGAAGACCATGAAAGGGCACAATTCTTTGCGCGGAAAGCCGCGGTATATGATGATATTATTGCACTTCCTGAGCAATTTGAGACCAGGATTGGAGAACGCGGTGTGACCCTTAGTGGGGGTCAGAAGCAGAGATTAGCTATGGCGCGTGCATTTATTAAACAACCGGATATCGTGGTTCTTGATGACTGCCTTAGTGCCGTAGATACCCGCACAGAAAATCAAATCTTGGAATACTTCCAGGAAGCACTGAGCGAACGGACAACGATTGTCATTACCCATAGAATCTATTCGATGCTTCAATTTGACAAGATCATTGTACTCGATGAAGGAACCATTATCGAAGAAGGGACGCATGCCGAATTGCTCGATAAAGAGGGATTCTACGCCCAGATGTACGAACGTCAGCAACTCGGTGACCTCGAAAATGAAAAATTATAAAATTCCATATTTTTAGATAATCTTTACACGACAATAGGTTGTAGAACATTAATTATTAGAAAAAGTGGACTTTGACAATAATTCTAGAAAATTTGAGAGTGTATTCTCTCATAAGGTGAGGGCAGGTAAGCGGAGGACTTATTTCTTTGATGTAAAAAAGACTAAGGGTAACGACTACTACATTACACTGACCGAAAGCACAAAGCGATTTAATGGTGATGGCTACGAACGTCATAAGATTTTTCTTTATAAGGAAGATTTTAATCGATTTCTCGACGGACTTCAGGAGACGATAGGTCATATCAAGACCGAGTTGATGCCTGATTACGACTATGATGAGTATACTCGTCGAAATCAAGAATGGGAGGCTCGGAGATTAGAAGAGGCAGCATCTGGTTCTGGCGTCTCTGCAGAAGAAACGGAGACTAAAATCGAAAGCATGGAAACGCCTGTCTCGGAAACTTCTGCTGAGGAATCTGCTGAAGAGGAAACCAGTGATGACACTGAGGAGGATATCTCCTGGTGATTTAAGCGGTCCCATACTGTCTCTACCAATCTGCCCTGAAGTCCTTCCCATTGTTATAGGATTTAAAGCCAATTTTGGGATGTGCATGACTCCCGGTCGCTACTCCGTTAAGTTGCGCTTTAGAGGCACCATGCATGAGTATAGAGAATCTAAACTGGTGACTTACCAATTTCATGAGACATGATTGAAAAGAGATATGCTCAGCTCCTGATAGATTATTGTTTGGAGATTCAGGAAGGTGATCGATTGTTGATTCAAACGACCACTCTTGCAGAACCACTGGTAAGAGAGGTCTATCGCATCGCCATGAGGAGGGGGGCTCATCCGGTGACGAGATTGGAATGGAGAGAACAGACGAACATCTATTATAAAGAGGCAGGGAATAGTCAGTTGGGATGGCTATCCCCCCTAGAGAAAGAAGCTTTTACCCACTTCGAGGCCTATCTGTATATGCGGGCTCCTTTCAATCTGAGTGACCCCCTTGAACTCCCATTGGAAAAACAAAACACTCGTAAAGAAGCCAGGAAAACTGTAGATGATGCTTATAAAAAGAGAACTGCGACACGAGATCTAAAACGATGTCTGTGTCAATATCCCACACAGGCGGCAGCACAGGTGGCGGGTATGTCTTTAGAAAAATACCAACACTTCATATACAACGCTTGCAAATTATATGACGATGATCCCAGGGAGAGCTGGTTGGAAGTGAGAAGAATGCAGAACGATCTTGTGTCCAGGCTGAATAAAGCTTCGGAGATCCGATTTGTGAATAACAGGACAGATATCATATGTGGAATCAAAAATCGAGTCTGGATCAATTCCGATGGACAGACCAACATGCCATCGGGAGAAGTCTACTCCTCGCCCATTGAAGATGAGGTGGACGGTGTGATTCACTTTGATCAACCTACCTTATATAGAGGACAGATCGTCTCAGGTATTACACTAAAAGTAGAAAAGGGGGAAGTGAAGGAATGGGATGCAATTCAAGGTCGAGATGTTCTTGATCAGGTCTTTACGCTGGAAGGCACCCGACGTTTTGGAGAGGTGGCCATCGGTACCAATTATCATATTCCCCACGCTACCAAAAACATTCTGTTTGACGAAAAGATGGGAGGGACTATTCATATGGCTGTGGGCCAGGCCTATTTACAGACGGGTGGCAAAAACTACTCTTCAGTTCATTGGGACATGATTGCCAACATGAAGGAGGGCGGAAAGATTTTCCTGGACGGAGATCTGATCTATCGAGACGGTTATTTCCTTTAGTCCAAAGGAGATGCAACCAGGTGATCCTGATTAGTTATTGATATAGTAGTCAATGCTGGTGACTACTCTTGCAATCTTATTCTTATAGAATTCCTCCGATTCATTTACGCGGTTGGCCGGTATAAGGGAAATGATACCCTGATTTGCTCTTCTTATACTCCCAATGCTAGATCCGGAATTATTGGCAAATTCTTCTGCCGACCGCAGTGCCGCTCTTGTAGCATCTGCAAGAAGCCCGGGTTTAATCCTGTTTATCTCCGTAAAGAAATACCTGGGTCTGGTGACCCATCGATCACCTGTCAGTGATATTCCTTTGTCTATCAATTCGTTGACCTGGCCGGAGGTCTTATCGATCAGATCCACTTTTTCGCTTGAAACTGATATCTGAAGATTCGCAGAATACCTGGACTGAACCTGCCCATAGATGTTTTCCAGCATACTCAACTCCTCCACCTTAATCTCAGAATCTGCAAAACCCTTCTCTTCCAGCCATCGTCTTATGACGTCCAACTGATAGTTAATATTTGTTTTCAAATCCTCGATTCTATTCTCAGATTTGGAAGCAGAGATCACCCAGGTTCCTTTGTCGGCTTTGACCTCTTGTTCTGAAAGACCTTTTACTGATACGTATTGACTTGATTTTCGTGACTGTAATACATGTCGGCCAAAAATATACATTCCGAGTACAAAAAATAAGCCCAGAATTATCGAAGCTGGCATGTAATTTGCCTTCATGGTAGTGTCTTTGTTGACATTCCTAATCGGAATAAAAGTAGCAAATTTTTTGACCCGTCTTTGTTACTTGATCGTGGTAGCTCCACAGAGAAAAAGACTTTAGAAATGAAACTTGTGACTTTGACTAAACCAGAGTCATGGCCCTCACTTATGACAAGGGGGACGGACAATTAGTCTGGCAAGTTTTTTGAAATTACGGAATAGACAAAAATGTTTGGAGGAAGATCTCCTTCAAATCAAAGATATTTTTGATCGGGATAACTATGGTTTTCTAAGGCTGCTTAATGTAGCAGCCTTATTTTTTTCCTTCTCGATCAATCCAAGAAGACACAAAGTGCCGAACAGCACTAAAGATATTTTTGATCGGGATAACTATGGTTTTCTAAGGCTGCTTAACGAAGCGGCCTTATTTTTTTCCCTAAACGCAATGTAAAAAAATATATGTGACCCAAGAGATATATCAGATATTTTTTGATCGGGATAACTAATGGTTTTCTAAGACTGCTTGAATAAGTGGTCTTTTTTTTTCTCTCCCAACATTATCTTTTCAGGGCTTGTTATCTTGATTTCCTTTTCCAATCTTTCCATTGTATCTACACTCAGAGCTACAAGGGGCAACCTCACCTCCCGACTGCAGAGCCCTGCCAGCTCAAGGCAACCCTTAATACCTGCAGGATTACCTTCATGATATAGCCATCTGTGCACGCCAATCAGCAATTGGTGTATGCGACGAGCTTTGTCAAAATGACCATCCAGGGCCAGGTGCGTCATCTCACTAAACTCCCGTGGAAATGCATTAGCTATCACAGAAATTACCCCCATACCTCCACAAGAGATGAATGGTAAAACACTGGGATCATCCCCTGAAAGAAGGAGAAATTCATCGGTTTGTTTAGCAATTTCTGTCGCCTGAACCATATCACCAGAAGCGTCCTTTACTCCAATGATATTAGGGACATCGTTGGCCAGACGCACAACCGTCTTCGCTTCGATATTGGAGGAGGTGCGGCCAGGCACATTATACATCACGATTGGCAAGGGACTGAAGGAAGCAATAGTTTTATAATGCTGGTAGATTCCCTCCTGGGTAGGTTTGTTGTAATAAGGGCTCACCGACAAGATTGCGCTAGCACGGGTGAGATTAAACCGTGAGAATTTATTGCAGATTGCACGTGTATCGTTCCCTCCAAAATTACCGACCACCACGGGAACTCGATTTGCAACGACATCCAGTGTGTGATTGATGATATCTCTTTGCTCACCCTCGTCTAATGTTGCTGCTTCTCCCGTAGTTCCTAAGCAGACCAAATAATCAATCCCTCCCGAGAGCTGGTATTCAAGGATGGCTGTGAGCGCATGGTAGTCCACTTCTCCATCAGTGAAGGGGGTCACTGTAGCAACACCACAACCCGCCAGGTTAGAAAGACTCATACTGCAGCCGTTTTACCAAATATATCTAAAGTTTTTGCAAAAAGCGACTCCGGAGTATCTCCAGGATCCCGATCTACAATAATGCTATAAAGTGATTTGTATTGTGGCGCAATACCCAGTTTCTGCCGAGCTTGAACCCGACATGCAACATAGTGAAGGATCTTATAATTCTCGAGATCGAGATTGATAAGGACTTCATACTTGCGTTGCATAAAAATCGACAACTTATGCTTATCAAAATTTGGGACAATGCCACAGTCAGAGAGGCTGAAATGGGGGAAAGCAAATGTGACTTTACTTTCGAGTCTTCGGTGTATATATCCAAAGAGGTAAACTGGTGAGTCGTACCTGGTCTTTACATCCTGAGCAAATCCTTTGGCTAGCTGTTGGTGTACAAGCGACTCTCCGGAAAAAATGATTCCAACGGCTTTCGAAACCCCATCCACCTTGGCAGGTAAAAACTTCTGTCTGTTCAAGAAATAATGAAGACCGGCATCAGATATCCATCGCTTAAGGCTCATCTACTGTGTTCTCCAAATCAACTTCATCGTAAACTCCCATTAACCTATACTTACTTATCCGGTTCTCTATCATCTTATCAATCGGTACTTTCTTCAATTTGCTCACCTGCTGCTTGATATGCTTTTTTAATATAGCTGCCATCCCCTCCGGATCCGTATGTGCTCCTCCCAGAGGTTCCTTGATGATACCATCTATCAAACCGTGCTCGTACATATGGTCTGGAGTAAGCTGTAGGGCCTCGGCTGCCTGCTCTTTAAAATCCCAACTTCGCCAAAGAATCGACGAGCAAGATTCCGGTGAGATCACAGAGTACCAGGTATTCTCAAACATATAAACTACGTCTCCCAATGCCAAACCAATTGCACCCCCTGAAGCACCCTCTCCGATGACATAACAAATGATCGGAGTTTCTAATTGCGACATCTCAAATAGATTCCTCGCGATGGCTTCGGCTTGTCCCCTCTCCTCAGCCTCTACGCCGGGATGAGCACCAGGTGTATCTATCAGACAGATAACTGGCAACCCAAACTTTTCTGCAAGTTTCATCAACCGCAAAGCTTTGCGATATCCCTCCGGATTAGCCATTCCAAAATTGCGAAACTGCCGCATCTTCGTATTTATCCCCTTCTGATGGCCGATGATCACTACTCTTTGTCCGCCCAAAAGGCCCAAACCACCCACGATTGCCTTGTCATCCCTAAATGACCTGTCTCCGTGCAATTCGACAAATTTCTCACACATCTGACCAATGTAATACATGGTGTACGGTCGTTCCGGGTGCCTGGATAGTTGTACTTTTTGCCAACCTGTGAGATTTCCATAAATCTCCTTTTGTTTCTTTTTGATCTTCCGCTCCAATTCCGATATCATCGGATCTACATCAAGATCTCCCTCCTGCCCCACTTGCTTGATCTTTTCGAGTTGTTCGTACAAACTTTCCAACGGTTTTTCAAATTCAAGGAAAACCATATGGTTATATTTTGGTTCTACGTTTTGCCCACTAACCTACTGTGTACCTCAATTTTACACATAGCGCCCAAATCGCAATTAGCGTGCGTTTGAGATACTAAGGTAAAAAACTATCGCATGTAAGACTCTTCTAAAATGTTTTGACTTTGTAAGGATAACGCACCTCATATAGCCCCTTGATTTGGGATGACAAAACGCTCCTTAGCTCACCTATATTTTCCTTGGTTTTGGCAGAAATGAAGATACAGGGGTAAGGATACTGCTTTTGAATGGTTTTCTTAAACTCCCGCTCAAGATCATCTTTTGTGGCACGGTCGAGCAAATCATCAAAATAGTGATCTCGGAATTGGTCCATTTTATTAAATACCATGAGCATCGGCTTTTCTCCACTCCCCAGCTCCCTCAGTGTTTTATCTACTGTGATAATATGATCTCCGTAGTGGGGATGAGAACAATCAATGACGTGGACAAGCAGATCGCTTTCCCTGGTTTCGTCCAGGGTAGATTTAAAACTTTCAATAAGATGATGCGGTAGTTTCCGGATGAAACCCACCGTATCTGACAGGAGAAAAGGCATCCGCTCAAACACTACCTTTCGAACAGTAGTGTCGAGGGTGGCAAACAATTTGTCTTCAGCAAAAAGCTTTGATTTTGAGAGCATGTTCATAATTGTCGACTTCCCAGCATTGGTATAGCCCACAAGAGCGACTCTGATCATGTCTCCACGACTCTTTCGTTGAGTCATATTTTGCCTATCGATCTTATCTAATCTGGTCTTGAGTAGGGCAATTTTGTCCCTGACAATCCGCCTGTCTGTCTCAATTTCCTTCTCTCCTGGTCCTCTCATACCTATACCTCCGCGTTGGCGCTCCAGGTGGGTCCACAGTCCTCTTAACCTCGGCAATAAATATTGCATTTGGGCAAGCTCTACCTGAGTTTTTGCTTGCGCTGTTTGCGCCCGGCTGGCAAAAATATCGAGAATCAATGTGCTGCGATCCACGATCTTGCACTTCAAGGCCTTTTCCAGGTTGCTCTGCTGTTTACCCGATAAGTCATCATCAAAAATTACCAGATCGATCTGATATTTCTCTACGTACTGCTCAATTTCCTCCAGCTTACCACTACCGACAAAAGTCTTTGAATCGGGGTGCTTCAGTCTCTGTACAAATCGTCTACGGATCCGGGCTCCCGCAGTCATGGCTAGAAACTGCAGCTCATCCAGGTGCTCCTCGACTACGGAGGCCTGTTGGTCATGCAATACTATTCCGACCAGAATGGCAGCTTCCATATTTGAAGTATTGTGAAATTTTAAAAAGGCACAAATTTACAACGGAGATCCTAACCACAACTCCGGATTGAGCATCTTCTTTCCACTCCAGATTTCCAAATGTAATTCGGCAATCCCTCCTTTCTCTCTCGGATATCCCAGAATATCTCCTGTCTCGACCTTATCTCCCACCTCAATTGTGAGTTTCGTCATGTACGAATATACAGAGTAATAGCTCCCATGAGAAACAATCACCATTTGATCGTGCCCAGGTATATGTTGGGCACCGACTACAGTACCATTAAAAATCGCTTGTACTGCAAGATTCTTCTCCGTACTGAGATCAATGCCGTTGTTTGTGATCGTGACATTCCGCAGACTTGGGTGTCTTTGGTTTCCGTACTTACGGGTCACCACACCTCTTGTTACGGGCCAAGGCAACCGGCCTTTGTTTGCCTCAAATGATGAAGCCAAGGCAGTCATCGCAGGAGTAAGAGGTAGATCAGATCCACCACTGGACTTCGAAATCAGCCGTTCGATCTCCTTTCGCAGAAGCTTCTGTGCCTGCTTCTGCTTCTTAAGCTGTTTTTGCAAGGTCCCTTCCGCACTTACCAGGGTGGCGAGGAGTTCATCCTGCAATTTCCTCACTTTTTCAATCTCTGCCTTCTGATCCCGGTGTCTGGTTACAAGAATATTTTTCTCGCGTTCAATGGCGGTCAATTCTTCGATTTCTGAGTTGATATGGGATTGTCTGTTTCTGACTTCGATTAGCCTTTGCTTTATTGCTGAGTTTAGCTTTCTCAAATATCGCCAGCGATGATATATCTGAGGCAAAGTCTGTGCAGAAAATAGAAAAAGCCACTCACTCCTAAGCAGTTTGGCTTTGTATGCACCCATCAGGATTTCTCCATATGCCACATGAAGCTTTTCTTTCTTTTCCGTGAGTATCTCAATTTTATCCTTTGCCGAGCTTTTTTGCTCATTGATTTGAGATAGATCCTTCTGGATAGACTCGAGCAACCGCTCCCGGGTCTCGATCTGCTTGTCCAGTAGCGACATCTTTTGCGTCACCGAAGCCTTCTCACCTCTGTTTTTCCTGATGAGTTCTTGAGTTATCCCAATTTCCTTTTGCAGACTTGCTTGTTCTCGAGTCAATTCCTCAGACTGACCAGAAAGTGTACACCAACCGGTGAAAAGCACAATCCCGAAAATGACTCTAGTCCACACGCTGATAGTGTGAGGGTATGGTAAAGGGAGCCTTCTTATTTTCTGTATCAATATCGGTAAAATTTACCTGAATATTAGCTAAATGTATATTATCTTTATTTATAATATATTCGCGAAAATATGAAAAATCTTTTTGTTGCAGGCCATTTTTGAAATCATCATAAGAGGCCGATATATTGTATAATGTCTGTCTATCTGTCACCTCGACCACTTTGGTAAGAAATGACCTGGGATCAATCATTTGCACCAGGTCAAGCACCTTCTGTCTTTGCGTAAATATGATTCCATCCTCACCAAAACGGTAATCATGTGGTTTGTCGACATCGATCACCGTATTGCCGAGTAAAATGCTTTCTAACTGCTCAAAAGTTGCCGGGACATCATACTCGCGATTGAAGCTATCATAGGTATCACTGATGTAAGATTTTTCCCACCGGTTGATTGCAAAAACGGAATCGGGTGTAATGAGCATCCGGGCAACCTCAAAAGAGAGCAACGAAGCTGAGATCCAAATATGAGATCCTGACTTCATCCTGATCTGAGATTGGAGGCTCAATGTTTGGTCTCCGTCGTCATACTTCACCTTGGCCTTTGCGTTGAAGTAATCAGTCATAATCTGTTGGTCCTGCAAGCGTTTCCCTGCTGCTTCCGCTGATATTTCTTTTACGGGCACTGAGTCATCGACTCTAGTGCTAGTGCGTCTGCTCGTGCTGCATGAAATAAGAATCAGCAACGTGTAAAACAGTAAGATAGAACGAGTTGATCTGTGCATAACTATTGTTCAATGAGTTTTTCCTCCTCAATTTTTCTTGCAAGCCACTTTGAGCCCTTGCCCAACTCATGTGCCGATTGCCAGTATTTGAGTGCCTTCTCCTTGTGATCGAGCTTGTATAAAACATCGCCATACTGCTCCAGTATATGAGCATAGTGATCACCCCCGTTTTTAATTGCTTGCTCATAAAGCCCCCTGGCATTGTCGAGTTTTTGCATCCTGTAACTTATCCATCCCTTGGTTGCCAGGAACCGGGCATTATTGCGATCCTTACTTAAGGCCTTGTCAATCATCTTATTTGCTTCCGACAGTCTTTCGCCGCGCTGTGCCAGGCAATTACTGTAATCATTGAGAATCCTGCCATCTGCAGGTTTAATGAGCAAGGCATTGTCATAGGCTTCTGTGCTTGCCTGATAATCTGCAATTTCATGATACGCCTTACCCAACAGGGATAGAATATTGAGTTTCAACTCTTCGTTTTTCCCTACCATGATCAGCCCCTGTTCCAATGCATCTACTGCGGTCTCATACGCACCCAGGTTTATTTGAGCCAGAGAGTGTAAATAGTAAATCATCGCTTGATTGGGGAAGATCTCAATTGCTTCTGATGAATACTGCTTTAATCCCTCCCAATCACCACTCTGAACCTGAAGAGACAGAAGTTGCTCCCATACGAGATAGTTTGATTCGTCTATATTGAGTGTCTTTTTATAGTATGTGATTGCCTCGGCATCTCTACCGGCCATGGAAAGTAGATCGGCATGCAGTGCATAGCCTTTGGCATCATCAGGATGAGCTTCCTCTATCAACTTGACCAGATCCAGCATGACAGACATAACTGCATCATCATTTTCCTTCTGCAGTTGCCTCACATAAGGTAACAATTCCGCCATTTTTACATCGATGTTAGCCTCGGGATTCTCGATTATCGGTCTTATTGAGGAGAGATATCCGCTTTTGTCTCCTTCCTTTCGCAAGGTCGTTGCTAAAGCCACATTTGCCCTTGCATCATCGGGATCGACGGTCAAAATTTGTCGATACACATCTTCAGCAAGATTGGCCTTACCCACTTGCTTATAAAAGGAGGCCAGCACATGCATATACTCAGTCTCAAGTGGATTCCGGTTCACCAGATCCACCAATACCTCTGCTGCCTTAACCTTCTTACCTTGCTCCTTATACAGATCGTGCTTTATATAGGCTGTCTTTTCTGTGATTCCAATCTTACCCTCTATCTCCTCAATGACTGAGATTGCCCTGGAAAACTGACCAGCCTGGGCATACAGCCAGGCCTTTCTTTCCATTTTGCCAAGGTCTTCCGGTCGCAATGTGGTGATCATTTCATGCACCTGGGCAGCTTGGTCAAATCTTTTCTGCGCAACTAAGATCTGGGATTTGAGATCCAGGTACCAAATGTTGTCAGGATCATTGCCGATAGATAAATTGATATAATGGATCGCATCATCATATTTCTCAGACCTGAAATAGATTTCGGCAAGCTCAAAGGCGGCCACATCGTGATTGCGATACTTTTTCAAGAAGGACTTGAGAAGATTTTCGGCAGCATCGAGATCTCCCAGGATCTTGTACTTTTTTGCTTCAATAAACTGCTTTTCAATCGTGACCTCTTCTTCAGTATATCGATCATTGGTTGTCTGTGCCGTGATATAACAGCTGTAAAAGACCAACAACAAACAGTAATAATGTCGCAAGGATTCTATTTTTGAATTATCAAATTAACGCATTCCTCTACAAACCCATTGCGATGGAAATGGTAAAAGCCCGTTTTAATGGGGTATTTCTAATCGACCAACGTGATTTTGAGAAAATTGGTTCTGAATCGCTTGTGCAATGGCATAGATCCCGTGTTGACCAGGTAGTCACCAACCTCAACTGCCTTTGAATCCTTCAGGATACTGGTGACATCGCTGATCGTCTCATCTGTTGACGTAAACTTGTCATAGAAATAGGAATTAACTCCCCAGACCAGACTGAGCGAACAAAGTGTAGCCATGCGATTTGAAAATATGAAGATCTTACATCCGGGTCTATAACTGGAGATCTTAAAGGCAGTGTACCCCGAGATTGTAATCCCGACAATCCCCTTAGCTTTAATATCATCTGCGGTTTTTCCGGCATTGATGCAAATCACATCTGAATGGTATGTGGCAGATTTCCTGGATGCCTTGGAGCGTTTCTCTGTCAGGTTATAGTTTTTCTCTGCTTCTACGATAATTTTCTCCATGGCCTCAATCACGCGCACTGGATGCTTGCCCAACGCCGTTTCTCCACTGAGCATCACTGCATCGGTTCCGTCCAGGACTGCATTGGCAACGTCGAGTATTTCGGCTCTTGTGGGAGAGGGATTGACCATCATACTATCCATCAGCTGGGTGGCCACAATGACGGGAGTTCCTCGCTGCAGGCATTTTCGTATTATAATCTTTTGCATGATCGGTAGCCGTTCCATTGGAACTTCCACACCCAAATCTCCTCGAGCGATCATGATGCCATCGGATTGTTTGACTATGGCATTAATATTTTCTATGGCCTGTGGTTTCTCCACCTTGGATATAACTTTCGCGGAGTGACCGGCTTCCTTGATACGTTTCTGCAGATCTTTCACTTCATCTGCATGTCTCACAAATGATAGTGCGATCCAATTTATGGGCTGTGTCAGAATAAATTCAAGATCTTCCAGGTCCTTTTTTGTCAGTGAGGGAATGGATATCGACGTTTCCGGTAGATTTACGCCCTTTCGGGAAGATAGTTGGGTGCCGTGCAGCACCTTGAGCTTCACCTCATCCACGCCATTGCTTGACACTACTTGCAATACTACTTTGCCATCATCAAGCACAATCCTCTCACCGGGCTTTACATCGATGGCAAAATTTTCATATGATATGTAGAGGCGTTCTCTGGTTCCGATGCATTCTTTTGTCGTAAAGCTGAGGACATCGCCCTCCGAGATCGGAAAACCATCTGCTTCCAGGTCGCCGATTCTGATTTTCGGGCCCTGCAAGTCAGCAAGAATTCCGGTGTAGAGATTATGCCGTTCATTGATTCTTATGATGGAATCGATGACTTCGCTGTGTTGGGCGTGTGTACCATGAGAAAAGTTCAACCTGAAGACATTTACTCCAGATTTTACAAGATCCAGAAGGATTTGATATGAACTGGAGGCAGGTCCTACAGTCGCCACAATTTTAGTGTTCCTTTGCTTCTGATTGTGCATGGACGTGAAAAACTTAAGCTGGCAAAGGTAACATGCAAAAAAATCTAAACAAACATTGAATCATTTAGGTCCAGATTCCGTTGGCAGTAGCGGTTGCACAGAGGGTACCACTGGGATGAGACTGGAAAAAGAACTGAAAAAGTTGTCTCCGCATGAGTGAAGCCTTACTTTTGCTGCCACATTTTTTAATTTTTAACACACAACAGTTATGTCGAGTATTAGTGAAAGGGTCACCAAAATCATCGTTGATAAGCTTGGGGTTGACGAGTCAGAAGTCACTTCTGAGGCGAGTTTCACCAATGATTTAGGGGCTGACTCTCTTGACACAGTAGAGCTGATCATGGAATTTGAGAAAGAGTTTGATCTGTCAATTCCCGATGAACAAGCTGAAAGCATTCAGACCGTAGGTCAAGCCATTGAATACATTGAAAAATCTTCTCAGGAATAACCACTGAACCCTCTCCGAAAAGGTGCTCATTCGACAAGGCTCTTTTGGCTTAGTTTTTCATTTTGTGAAACCGGCACCTCCCCGAGCGGACTCATTATTGGATTTTCCAGCGAATTTTTAGTTATACAAAAAAAATGGTATCGAATCCACAGATGATGTCAAATCATTTGTGGATTTTTTATTTTTGCCTGTTCAAGAGAAATCCTGACTCCTCCCGGGATGTCGCGATAGTAGTGTTTCTTTGTGATGATTCATGTTTTAGAACGGTGGGATACCGAGTTTTAGCACTGGCCAAAACCTCAAAGATATATTGTTGATATTCAAAATATTAGGATCTAAGGAGCTTGTAATCAATTGATGGCAATCACGGCGATTTACTACAGTTCAAACAAAAATGTATCATGAGGCGAGTGGTAGTAACTGGTATGGGAGCACTGACACCCATCGGCAATACGGTAGAGGAATACAATCAGGGGCTGCGCCAGGGTGTAAGTGGAGCTGCTTTGATAACCCAGTTTGATGCCTCTTCCTTTAAGACACATTTTGCCTGCGAGATCAAGAATCTCAATATCGAAGATTACATGCCTGCCCGCGATGCGAGGCGACTGGACAAATTCACACATTATGCGATGGTAGTCGCCCACGAAGCAATAGCCGACAGCGGTCTCGATATCGATAAAATGGATTTGGAAAGGATAGGGGTGATCTGGGGATCCGGTATAGGAGGTTTGAGATCCCTGGAACAGGAAATCGAATACAACACAACCGCTGAGGTACCGAGATATAATCCCTTTATGATCCCGAAAATGATCGCAGACATAGCTCCGGGACATATCTCCATCAAATATGGATTCCGGGGGCTGAATTACGGTACAGTCTCAGCTTGTGCCTCGGCCACTCATGCCTTCATCAATGCGATGGACGGGATCCGGACAGGCCGCGCCGACATTGTCGTTGCGGGAGGATCTGAAGCGGCAGTCACACGAGCGGGCATTGGAGGCTTTGGATCGATGAAGGCACTGTCTCAGCGCAATGATGATCCGGCAACAGCATCCCGGCCTTTTGATAGGGACAGGGATGGATTTGTGCTCGGTGAAGGAGCGGGATGTCTGATTCTCGAAGAATACGAACACGCGCGTAAAAGAGGTGCCACTATATATGCAGAACTGGCTGGTGGTGCGATGACGGCCGACGCCCATCACATCACCGCTCCACATCCCGAGGGGCTGGGCGCAAATCGAGTGATGCATCTCACATTACAAGATGCAGGAGTAAATCCAACAGAGGTGGACTACATCAATGTACATGGAACCTCCACGCCACTCGGGGACATTGCAGAACTCAAAGCAATCTCCCACGTATTTAAGGATCACGCTTTCAAAATGAATATCAGCTCAACAAAATCGATGACAGGCCATCTCCTGGGTGCTTCCGGAGCAGTGGAATCGGTCGCTGCGATTTTGGCAATGAGGGAGGGTGTCGTACCCCCGACAATCAACCACTTCACCGATGACGACGAAGTAGATTCGCGGTTTAACCTTACCTTTAATCATCCTCAAGAAAAACAGCTAAATGTTGTACTTAGTAACACATTTGGCTTTGGTGGGCACAATGCTTGCATAATATTTAGAAAATGTTGAAGGGATTTTGACGCTTATAAGAAGGTATTACAACTTTTATATCTCATCGCAACGGAACTTTGCAAGGCGACTGCGACCCCTTCTAGGATTTACCCCAAATAATCTCTACTTGTTTCAACAGGCTTTTTATCACAAATCAAATAACAACCAGGTATCGATCAAAGGTCAACGTTACAACAACGAAAGGCTGGAATATCTTGGAGACGCCCTACTCAGTACTATCGTAGCTGAATACCTCTTTAAAAAGTATCCCAACAGCAATGAAGGATTCCTCACTAAGATGAGAGCCAAAATTGTCAAGCGAAAAACACTCAATTTTATTGGAGATGAAATGGGGCTTGACATGCTTTTGATGGAATACAATAACACGAAACTGAGTAAATCGATGCTGGGTAATGCCCTCGAAGCCCTTGTCGGTGCCGTATATCTTGAGAAGGGATACGACGCTACAAAAAGGTTTGTGATCAACCGCATTTTGAGATCTTATCTCGACATACATGCCATGGAAAGTCGAGATGACAACTTTAAGAGCCAGCTTTTGGAATGGTGCCAAAAGAACGGCAAAGATATCTCTTATGAAGTGCTGGATCGTTTTAAAGTGGATAAAAGAGATCGCTTTAAAGTAGCTGTTCTGGTCGATGGTGATCAGATGGCAGAAGCCGAGGACTACAACAAGAAAAGTGCAGAGCAGACAGCTTCTAAACTTGCCCTCCAGAAAATTGTGAATGTAAACGGAAATGCAGATTTGATCTCTTCGTAAGCCCAGCTCCTTGTCAAATGAGCACATCACTTCCCTCGGCAGATCGGCAGGCATTGATGCAAGTAGGCATCGGGCAGCTGGAAGTTTGGCTGCGTGATCTCATCCGGATTGGTCTTATACAATTTGATTTTTCCGAGGAGTCTCTCAGCGGAATCGCATCGCGATTAGTCGATGCTAAGCTAGGTGCCATCGCTCGCAGAATACGTCGGCTATCGACCATAGAACGGTCAGATCCTCAATGGTTCCTGCAAATTCTAAACGAACTAAGCTACTTCTATCTCCTGGTGAGATCGATGAGAAAGCTAAACGAGCTCCCAGCGGATCTCCTCCAGACCCTATACCTCAAATGTGGCGTCAATATCAAAAAAGCAGATCTTCCTGTTGAAAAAGCTATTAGCGATATATGGATTGTAGTGGGCATCGAGTATCAAACAGAGGAGAATCTAAGATCGAGATACACATGGATCATGGGCAGGAAATCAAAAAGAACTGCACTCCTACTGGATTTTGCATTCGGGCGGCGGGGTTTTGAGACCAACTATGTTGTAGAAAAGAGTTACCGGGGAGCACTGATCTACTTCCCTGGAGCCTTGCCCTTACGAGGATACCTAAAACACCCTGATTCCGTCAAATCGGACCGGAAATATCCAGGTACTTTCTCTACAGTCGATAAATTCTTGTATACGTATGCAAACGCATTGTGTAAAAATCCGTGGATCCGGGACTTTCCGGCATGCCTGGGTAACATGTCCCTGATCTATGCCAATCAAAAATTCAGACTGGTCGATCTGGAAGGCAAAGTGTTGCCCATATCTACGGATCCCGCGTTTATTTGGCCTGTATTCTCTGTTACAGCAGGTGCTGCCTTTCAGCTTTTCGGTATTTGGAATGGATTCAACCTCAGAATCCTGTCAGCTCAATACCAGGGTGAATTCTATCAGCTGAGCTAGAGGTCAATCAATGTCCATGACACACCGAAATCCAGTGTGCTCCATCCCTGTATCCGGACTTGACTTCATCCTCGATGATACTCGATAGCCCGAGCAATAGGAATCGTTGCATAGGAATGATCCCCCCCTGATCACTTTCTTCGGAACTGTGGGCTCATCGGGATCAAAACTCTGGTCAGGGCCCTTAGGATTGTTGACCAGTGGTAACTCTGATTCTTTGTAATAATGTTGAAAATGATACCAATCGGCCATCCATTCCCAGACATTTCCAGCCAGATCATACAGACCGAGCTTGTTAGGTGCAAAAGAAGCCACAGGGGCAGTGCGCAGATATCGATCCTCAATCTGATTGGCTACCGGAAATTCACCTTGCCAGTAATTTGCCCGCATGGGTGAAATCGAATCAGGGCCCCAGGGATAAGGGCTTCGGTCATTAGCTGCATTTCTTGCCGCGTATTCCCATTCGGCTTCCGTTGGCAATCTTTTATTGGCCCATTTGCAATATGCCAGCGCATCGTACCAGGCCACATGCACTACCGGGTGGTCTCCTTTACCCACGATGCTGCTCCCTGGTCCCTGAGGCATACGCCAATTTGCTCCGGGAACCATCTGCCACCATTCTGAGGGATAGTAGGCTTGACGCCCGGGGGGCTGTTCTTTAAACACCAGGGAAAATGGTTTGAGGAGTTCCGGATCCGGAGGAGGAGTTCCCTCTGGTAATTGCTTCATCATTTCCTCCACGTCGATTTCCTGTTCAGCGATCGTAATATAGCCGGTCTCCTCTACAAATCGTTTAAACTGTGCGTTAGTCACCTCTGTCTTGTCCATCCAAAAAGAAGGCACCTTGACCAGATGTTTCGGAATTTCGTCGGCTCGAGCCTGACCTTGATCATCTCCCATCTCAAAGACACCACCTTCGATTCTTACCATTCCAGTGGTGTCGACATCATGAGAAGGTGCGATCTGATCAATCCTTTCCATAAACTCATCAACTAAAAAATTCTGCCCTTCGAGCGCTGTAGTCTGCGGCTCCTCCTTTGTCAAATTTCCGTTATCTTTCGATGCACAGCTGGAAATCAAGAAGAAGACAAGAAAGATCAAAAACCGAAATATTGACGAGTTCTTCAAGAAATACATCTTCTGAAATTTAAATCTAATCTAAGCTTTTTATTGAAGCATTAACTGACTAAATTTGGACTTAAATTCTTTAAAAGACACGAAGAACTTTACTGAAAATCAAAAAGTCAAAATGCGCATTTTCATTGTTTTTTGTACAATTCTCTTTTTCACAAATTGCAACAACACATCTGAAAAAAAAAGTTCATCCACTGATATGGACGAAAAACAATCGACAATAAATATTACACAGAAAGTTTTTGGAGACACTCCGGATGGACCGGCAGATCTCTATACAATCACAAACAGCAACGGAATGATTGTCGAGATTACAAACTATGGGGGCACAATCACATCTATCCGGGTACCTGACCGGAATGGAAAAATAGGTGAAGTCACATTGGGTTTTGACGACCTGAAAGCGTATCTGGACCAGAGTCCCTTTTTTGGTTGCATCGTCGGCCGGTACGGAAACAGGATAGGCGGTGCCAAATTTACATTGGGTGGAAAGGAATACACGCTCGCGGGAAATAATAATGGAAATCACCTACATGGTGGAGCCCGCGGTTTTGATAAATATCTCTGGGATGCTCATATAAAGAATGATAACGGTATTCCCACCTTATTTTTGACAAGGACCAGTCCTGATATGGAAGAGGGATACCCGGGAAACCTGGACGTTACTGTGTCCTATAAGGTAGATGACCAAAATCAGTTGCACATCGAATATGTGGCTATTACAGACAAAGAAACCATTTGCAATCTCACTAATCACACGTATTTCAATCTTGCCGGACCCGGAAACGGGACGATCTTAGATCACGAAATCTCAATCAATGCCGATCGATACACGCCAGTCGATGATGGTTTGATTCCGACAGGTGAGTTGGCACAAGTGGAAAATACACCCTTTGATTTTCGATCTCCCCGCAAAATCGGAGAACGAATTGACGATGATCATCCTCAGATCAAAATCGGGAAGGGCTATGACCACAATTTTGTATTAAAGCATAAGCCGGGAGGTGGAAAAATTCAAAAAGCAGCTGAAGTATTCGAGCCAACCTCCGGCAGAATTCTTGAAACCTATACCAGCGAACCCGGGGTGCAATTTTATACAGGTAATTTTCTTACCGGAGAGCTTGTGGGACGGCTGGGAAAAAAATATCCACACCGGGGTGGCTTTTGCTTGGAGACACAACATTTTCCGGATTCACCAAATAAACCCGAATTTCCCAGCACCGTCTTAGAATCCGACACAACTTATCGCACAAGCACGATTTACAAATTTAGTACAAGACCCTGATGCCGGGTGTGTTGTTTTTTTTAAATCAAATTTCTTCCCATTGTCAATAAATAAATCTCTATTATTCATTCCGCTCTTAGGATTTGCATTGCTGCAATCTTGTCAGAAAGAAAAAAAGATATACAAAAAGTGGCACAAGGTCACTCTCACGTTTGATGGACCTGAATGCAATGAGCAGGATGAGGACAATCCTTTTCTCAACTACCGCCTCAACGTCGTATTTAACAAGGAGGATCGGAGATTTAATGTGCCCGGATATTTTGCCGCAGACGGCAATGCCGCAGAAACCTCCTCTGATGGTGGAAATAAATGGAGGGTGCATTTCCGCCCGGATGAAATAGGCAGCTGGCACTATACAGTATATTTTAAGAAGGGAAATAATATTGCCGTTGCCGACGGAAACAATGGTGATTCGGGTGGATTTATGGATGGGGATACAGGTACATTTGAGGTAGTGGAAAGCGATGCGGAGCATCCCGATTTTAGATCGAAGGGCAGATTAAAATATGTGAACCGGCATTATTTACAATTTTCGGAAACGGGTGAATATTTTTTTAAGGCAGGGGCTGATGCACCGGAAAATTTTTTAGCCTATGCAGATTTTGATGGTGATTTTAAATCAGACGGAAGGAAGGATGATCTGATAAAAACATGGACACCTCATGAACAGGACTGGAATCGCGGTGATCCTACCTGGCAAAACGGAAAGGGCAAGGGGATGATCGGGGCCCTGAATTATTTGTCATCAAAGGGAATGAATGCTTTTTCTTTTATACCGTTGACCGTAGAGGGTGACGATCTAAATGTGTACCCCTATACATCGTATGAAGAAAGACTGCGAATGGATGTATCAAAACTAGATCAATGGGAGATCGTTTTTGATCACGCCCAAACACGTGGATTATTTTTACATTTCAAGACACAAGAAGCCGAAAATCAGGGGCTGCTTGATAATGGAGATTTAGGAACTGAACGAAAACTCTATTACCGCGAATTGATCGCCCGGTTTGGTCACCACCTCGCTTTAAATTGGAACCTCGGTGAGGAAAACGGAGAATGGATGGACCAACATCCTACTCCTGCTCAAAATACCGAGCAGCGAATGGCCATGGCGCAATATTTTTATGATCGCGATCCCTATCGTCACCATGTCGTAATTCACAACGGAGCTTCCTTCGAAGATCTCCTGGGCACAAGACCCAAGATCACAGGTGCATCTATTCAGACCAATCGTCAGGATTTTGCCAATGTGCATAAAGCGGTTCTGGAATGGCGGCAGAGATCAACGGAAACGGGAAAACGATGGGTACTCACCGTAGACGAACCCGGTGACCACAGGCACTCTCTCCT
Source organism: Saprospiraceae bacterium (assembly GCA_965222645.1). Classification (GTDB taxonomy): domain Bacteria; phylum Bacteroidota; class Bacteroidia; order Chitinophagales; family Saprospiraceae; genus JABDMH01. The sequence continues at coordinate 2,146,619 of OZ244968.1, forward strand.
CCCTGATGAGGAAGATCCCAACCATGACAATGCGCGTAAGAATGCACTTTGGGGTGCTTTTATGGCTGGAGCTGCCGGAATAGAATGGTATTTCGGATATGAGCATCCGCATTCGGATCTCACATGTGAAGACTGGCGATCAAGAGACAAAATGTGGGATCAGAGCAGATATTGTATTGATTTTTTTTCAAAGAATAACATCCCGGTAAATGATCTCATTCCGGATGATTACCTGACCGATAGTAGTGATGATTATTGCATGCTGAAAAGTGGCGAATTGTATCTGGTGTACAGTAGACATGGAGGCATTTGCAAGTTCCGGTCTCCCAACCTTCAAGGCAAATTTAGATGTTCGTGGTATAATCCCCGTACCGGCAAGTTTGAGGGAACATCTACAGAGCATGAACTGAGCGGTCATTTCTCATCACCCCAGCCACCCAGTACACCCGGAGATGATTGGTTGATGATGCTTCAAAAAATATAGTGGAAAAAAAGGTGAAAAAAATAGATAGATGAAAAGAATAGGATGGATCGGCACAGGAGTCATGGGTGTTTCTATGGCAGGTCATTTAATCAACAATGGGTATAAACTAAATATTTACAATCGCACGAAAAAAAAAGCAGAACCCCTCATAAAAAAGGGTGGAACATGGTGTAAAAATCCCGCTCAGGTATCAGCTAAATCCGATATAATTTTTACGATTGTTGGCTTCCCGCATGACGTAGAGGAAGTATATTTTGGAGAAAATGGAATATTTGAAACCGCGAATCCGGGAAGCATATTGGTGGATATGACCACAACTGCTCCAAGTCTGGCAGAAAAAATAAATGTCCTTGCGCGTAAAAAAAAGATGGGTGCAGTAGATGCACCTGTATCCGGAGGTGATGTTGGTGCCAAAAAGGGGACCCTTTCGATCATGGTCGGTGGCGCTAAAAAGCATGTCAAGGAGGTAATGCCTTTATTGGAAATTCTCGGTGAAAATATCGTACATGAGGGCAAGGCCGGAGCGGGACAACACACCAAAATGTGCAATCAAATTACGATAGCTGGTACAATGATCGGTGTGTGTGAATGCCTCCTCTATGGGCAGAAAGCCGGATTGGAGCTGGAGACCATGCTGGCTGCCATCTCAGGAGGTGCCGCAGGGTGCTGGTCCCTAAGCAATCTCGCCCCGCGTATCGTAAGGCGCAATTTTGATCCCGGGTTTTACGTGGAGCATTTTATAAAGGATATGGAAATTGCTCTGGCTGAAGCCCGCCGAATGAATCTCTCATTACCCGGACTCGCCCTAGTCCACCAATTGTATAAAGCTGTGCAGGCACAGGGACATGGGCGCAAGGGTACTCATGCACTGTCACTGGCACTGGAAAGTATGAACGGAAAGCAGCAGACTAAAGTCGACTGATTCAAACCTCGATCTCAGTTCGTGTTGTTCAATTCTCGATTGCTACGGGCGATTTCTTCACGCATTTCGCGGATCATTTGATGCAATGAATTGAGCTCTGCTTGTTGGGATCCGATAAGTTTTGCCCATACTTGACCCCGATCCAAACCGACTGCAGTTCTTATCCGCTTTACCCCGGGATTCGCAGACCTTTCCCAGGCCTGACCGAGGATTTGGTGATGGGCCTTGATGTCTTCAGGTGGAATAGCCACAGCCGTGCCATCGTTATTGCCACTGGCTGCGATCCAATAGCCCGGATGGACCACACCCTCCACCTTGGTGCGTACCTGACCGACAAAGCTCACCACCTCATGATTCCGGATTGTTTCTGAACCGGCACCGGAGGAATCCGGTCTATTTCCTATGATGGCAGCCTCCCCACTGATCACCATGACGTTGTCAGCATTTCTGGTCAGTTTTGAAATATGGCCACTATAGATTCCAACAACATCGCCCGCCTCAAAATGCTCCTCCCGGTCTAATACAGGCAGGTATTCTGCGTAATCGCTTCCGTGGGAGACAAATGATACTCCTCCACTTTCATTTCCCTGGACTTCACCAAGAATATTACCGGTACCATCGTAAAAAGTGAGGAAGTTGCATCCCACTCCAGGATTAGTATTACCCACTTGCAATGCCAAGACGTCAGGACTAGACCCGGTACTTCGATTCTTTATCAAACCGATATGGCCAGCTAAGGTGCTGGAGGTCTTCTCTCCTTGTATATTCATGCTATGACCTCCCGCAGAAGTGACATGGACACCGTATTGATTGGCGTCCCACAACCTGGATGCCATCGCTACCAGCTCCAAAGACACGCACTCCATTCTCATCTGCATAGTTGACTTGAACACCATCATTAGCGGCATGAATAACGAAAAGCCCATTATCATTAGTAGAACTGACATGAAGTGCATTTCTATGGCTTGAATTAATGACGAGACCGTTCCCATCAGAATGAACAACTCTAATTGCAATCCTATCGCCTTTCACCGAGTCAACTACAATTTGACTTTGGCCATTTATCACCAATGTTGTGAGGGCCGATATGCCCCAAACTAAAAAGATTGTCCTAGAGATTTTCATAGTATTTTCATTTTATTAATATCGCTGATTCTACCTTATTGTGGCTTCCAGTTGTAGAAGTTAAGAAGTTAATACTTAATGAAAAAAGAAGATCTGTGGGAGTTTACCCAAGGGGTTTATTTACGCTCTAAATCAGATTTAATCGATGTCAACGCCTTTAGGTTTGCAGAGCGAATAATTCCACACAACAGCTCATATCGACATCTGTACTACTTAGTAAGTCCTGTTTCAATAATCCTCTCTTTACATCATAGGCATCCAGACATTGACAGTGCATATAGCCGATGATGTGTAGAATGAGCGATGCATTAGCTGATATACGAACTCAAAACCTGTGGGTAATCCCTTGATTTTCAAATTGGTGCCACAAGGTCATCGTATGTTTAAAAGCAGGTCCCGATCTAAGTGGATCTGTATCCTGCGTTTCATAAACCTCTGAGACTGGATCGGTACTAGAAGAAAAAAAATCCTTTCGGGATGTAACCTTTTTTCCGCATTCATGTCTACCTTAACAACAAAGCAAAGGAATTGGACCTATTAGCTGACGAGGAGTTGATGGCGAAAGTACAAGGGGGACAATACGATGCTTCCGGATTGCTCTACCAAAGATACCGGGGAGCTCTTACCGCGTATTTTCTAAACTGTACTTACGACAAGTTCAGGAGTGAAGATTTGGTTCAGATCACTTTTGAAAAAATGATCCGGTACCGGAAAAATTTTAGCGCAAGGGGCAGTTTCAGATCCTGGCTTTTTACGATCGCCCGGAATGTAATGATCGATCACTGGCGTAAAGAAGACCGGCAGTCGACCACTTCATTGGATCGCAGTCTGGGCATCGCTGATCAATCCAGGTCAGGGGAAGAGATGATGATCCAGCAAGATCAAAAGACGTTATTGACATATGCACTAAATCGCTTACCCAAGGAGAAAAGGGAAATGCTGGCAATGGTAAAGCTACAGGATATGAAATATCGCGAAGTAGCAGAGTTTTATGATATGAAGGAATCTACACTCAAGGTGAATATATTTAGAACAATGAAAGAACTAAAAAAACATCTACAGGATTTGAAGGTACACGGGTATTAAATGATCAAAAATGAGGGAAAAAAAAGAATTATTAAGACGATTTAAGGAGGGGTCACTCACACGGGAAGAAGAAATCGCTGTGGAAAAAATGATTTCATGTGGAGAATTAGAATTGTCTGAGATCGACTTATTTAATAGTTCGATGCAAACGCTTGTAGATGCAGAAAGCATCGAGAGCTCTCCGGAAGCAACCAAACAGTTTTATTCCTTTATCAACGACGTCACTCCCAAACCTAAATCACATCACAGGTTCTCCATTTTCTCAATGCCCGGAATTTGGCGGTGGGCATTGCCGGTCGCCGCCGCATTGATCGCTTTCTGGGTAGGAGGAAAATACCAAACTTCTGTCAGCACGCCAGATGCTGGCGAGACAAACGAGTTAATCACCCAATTGATTTCTTCCGAAGATGTGTCAGATAAAATTCATTTAGTTTCCTCAAGCACTAAACGAGAAAATCCCGAAGAAAAAATAATTGATGCGTTGCTTTTTAGTTTGACAACAGATGAAAGTGCCAATGTAAGATTGGCATGTATCGATGCACTAATCCAGTACAGTGCTCAGGCTGAGGTCAGGGCGGGTCTAGTACGGGCGGTAGGCTATCAATCGTCACCCGTAGTGCTCTCCTACCTGGCTGATGCAATACGCGAGACAGGCCAGGAGATCGGGAAAAAAGATCTGGAAAAAATGCTGAATAAAGACCTTCCGGCACCGATACAAGAAAGTCTCCTAAAAGCTTTACCCACACTTTAATTCACACACAATGAAGTTATCCATACTGAGTGTCTTAATCACCTGCATAATCACAGCGGCTGAATCACAAGTGATCTTCGAAGAGTCCTTTTCTTCAGATCAAATCCAACATTTGGTGATCTCCAACCTTTCAGGTGGTGTCGAAGTGAATTCAGGCTTAAATTCTAAAATAAAAGTCGATGGTAGGTCTACAACAGGGTCGCTACCTGATGGATTTTCAATCGACTACAAGCAAGATGGTAATTATTTAATGATATATATACGCACGAAATGTACCAAACCCAAAGATGAAATCACTTTTGACGTTGAGCATCCAAACCGATTTGACAACAACATAAATGATTGCAATTGCAACAACAACTTTGATGATCTGCCGATCGTAAATTTCAAAGTAGAGGCACCAAAAAACATCCATTTGTACGTCTCGACCATCCTAAATGGTGATGTACGGGTAAAGAACATGTCCGGTAAAACGTATGCCAATAATATAAATGGAGGCATCGATCTCATACAAATACAGGACCTCAAGCAAGCTAAGACAATAAATGGAGATATAAATATAGATTTTCAAAGCAGGCCCTTAATCAATTGTGAATTCTCTACCATAAATGGCGAAATAAGAGTAAAAGTCCCGGGAGATATCCGGTCTACTGCAAGCTTCAAATCATTCCAGGGTCATTTCTATACAGATTTAGATGCTGTCACGGTCTTACCAGGTTCTGTAATTGTAGAGACCGATAACGAGGATTTTAAGTACAAAGTAGAGCACAGACGAAGAATGGAAATTAATGGTGGTGGAGTATTATTCGATTTTGAAACTTTTAATGGAGATGTATATCTGACAAAGCTGGATTAGTAAACCAGGTCACTAGTTACTGCAATAGTCCTGACCCCTTTTTGACATAGGACAAAAAAACTAATTACGTGGTCTACTAGCGACCGGAAGCTTTTCAAAATACATTCTTGTGATAAAAAATAAATAGAAAAAATAATAAACGATAAAAAATAAAATCATGTCTAAAACATTTCTTTTCATTCTTTTGCTTATAGTGGCTTTCAGTCAGGGCTTTACTCAGTCGAATGAAGTAAATATTCCATTTGAGAATCCTTCCTCTGAAAAACAATTAAAGATCGAAATATTCCAAGGAGACATTTCAATCAAGGCGAGTAATCGCAACGATATCTCGGTAAAATATACGATAGAAGAAGGGGAAAGTGATGAAGATACCGGACAGGAACACGAAGGCCTCCGGAAGATCTCGGGGACCAATCTCGATCTCGAAATGAGTTGCGAAAACAACAAGGCTAAGATATCTTCACACAATTGGAATAAAAATCTTCGATTTGAAATTGAAGTTCCAAAAAACATCCATTTAAATATTCATAAAAATATTGGAGGAGATATCAGTGTCGAGTCAGTTGTGGGCAATGTCAATATTGAAAACAACGTAGGTAATATTGTCACCAATATGATCGCGGGAATCGTAAATGCCAGTACAAATGCCGGTGATTTAAAAATACATTTTGCTGAGATACCTGAAAGTAAAAATATGATGTTTTCGAGCACGACAGGAAGTATCGATCTCACCTTGCCTGCAGCGCATAAGACTACATTAAAAATGAAAACGGAAATGGGCGAGATCTACAGTGACCTGGAAATTGATGTGCAGCAAAAAAACAACGCAGTGGAAGAATCAAATGAAGGCAAACATTTCAGGTACTTCAACAATAGTTGGACACATGGTACACTAAATGGTGGTGGAGACGAAATTACGATAAGGACCAAAATGGGAAATGTGTATCTGAGGGGGAACAAGTAGGCAGCCAAGCAAATCAGTGCCAGAAAATATCAATATACAAGAAAAGTTTCAAGAGCAGGTCTATCCCTCCTTAAGCTACGATAGAAGCTCAACCAGGTCCCAGATCTCTCTTTTGGTGAGAAATGTCCTTATACCGGGAATACTCGATGCGGAAGCCGGTTTGTACCCTAAGATGATCTACCTTCAAATATTTTTCTGCACCACTTTTGGTGCTGATAGTGAAGATATGAATTATTTGTTCCCTCGGCATTTTTAGCTTTGCGAGCAACTCGAAGAAGAAGACAAAAAAGCTCTATCCCGCATTATTGACAGCATGCTCACCAAGTCTAAGTTCAAAGACATCTTTCAAAAAAAATGTGGCCGCCCTGTAAATTTTTTCAAGTTTTTTTTCTGCAACCCAATAAGGTGTTTCTGAACCTTTTTAGATATTAAAAAGCCCCAGTTAATCTGAGGCTTCTTTAATACTCTTTTCTTCAAATACCGGCAATGACTTTGGTTTCAGCCAAAGCGATAGTAATTGTCCGTCACTATTGATTACTGCCACACAATTTTGTATAAACTCCACAGCCTTACCTAACTTTAAAGGATCACCTATGCATACCCAACCAGATTTAGTATTTAAATGGATTGGTTGGTCGTCATCATATATCCCGTAAGCAAATCCTTTCTTCAGATTATGTTCTACTTTCAACCTTCCTTTTGAATATTCAGGAACGCAAATATTCGAATTCATCGAAATTGATAATCCACAAAATCCACTTATATGAATAATGGTATTGTCCGAGCTCGCTAAACTTATTTTATTCAAAATCCATTCAACGTCAACATCGTGGTTAATCTTTCCCATATAAAAGGAACACTCATCAATTAAATAGACTAATTCCTTATCCGCAACGGTATCACTGTCTTCAATTAAAAACTTCATAGTAAACTCTATTTTACAGTTCTAAATAAGAAATGATAAATAGTATTAGTTTGAGGATTTACTCCTAACTAATAAATCCCTTTAGAGCCTTGAAAAGTACCAGGAACCTTATAGTTTACTCCACCCTTAAAGAATTGATCAGGCACTCCCTTACCAGACTTCATAATATTTGTAATAGTAGAAGGTGAATTAATGTAGGGTCGTGTAGCTAAGTTCTCCGCTACTGTCTTAGTAATTGTATATTTTCCAGCTTTAATGGCCTGACACCCGTCTTAGCGGCTACTTCTGCAGCCACTTTTCTGCCCATCCACCATTTCCAGCCTCCCTGCACCAGGGCCTTCACACCAAGCCCTGAGTACATATAACTGATGTACTCTAGCGCTTTGATCGATCCGATGGTATGTGCTTCATATTTCTCATTAAGTACCTCGCTCAGCGGTCTACCCGTGCGTTTCGATTCTTCTACTGCTGCAAGATACAGACCATATCCGGGCCCGGGTCCACTTTCCTGCTCGTATCCAATCCGCACACCGGTTGGCTTTCCGGATTTATCTCGTTGTATCTCCCGCTCTACTTCATCTCCTTCCTTTCCCTTGCTACTAACTCCCGGAGCGCTAAAGTAAAAGGTCATCGCATTGGTGGTCATGCTGCTCCACGTATCGTATCCGTCAGCATACTGCTCCATATTGCCATCCGGATCATAATAGTTCACCGGATTATCAAACCCCAGCCTGCCCTGTCCAGCCCGGTGATATAATGCGATCAGTATCTAAAGATAATTAATTTGATCACCTAATTCATGTACCTAAGATCGTCCACCATTAATATTGACGCCTCCGTTTTTTCAAATTCGATGTTATCAAGTAACTCTATTTTTCCTAATTCTTGTGCATTATATCCATATCTAGAAAGAAGGGAATCAACATTGCAATTTAAATCTCCTTTGTAGAAGAACACAGATGAAAAATAGGTGTCAATTTTATGTTCATCAATCACGGCATCATATAGAGTAAAAGACAAAAATAATGTATCTATTGAATTTGCTTTTAGAATTTTTGGATATTCATATCTGTCCTCAAGGCGAAAACCTCTTTTTGAATTATCCATGATCACAACATCTCGATCGCAACCAAATATTATCCTAATTTGATCGGTGCCGTTAACAATTCTGATGGCTATTGCCGCAAATGGTAAACCGTGATATTCACGATCGACATTATTAATTCTCATGTCAATGATCTCCCCGTAAAGGTCTGGTCTATTTCTATCTTTTCCTTGGTTTTCACAGTTCCCAAAAAAGAGAGAGATAACGATTAATCTAAGGCAATTTTTCATTTGTTCTCATTCTACAAAACGACTATGATCCTTTCTTTCTGAAGCCAAACATTCTTCCATAGAATTCTTTCAAATTGGATCTTTGCAGTTGATTATAATAGGATCTTATCGAAGATGTAGTATTATTTTTATACTTTTCTGTCGTGCTAGAATAAGTCCAATGATTCATTTGGGCCCAGTAAACATTTAAGTGGTTCGCACGTCCTAAGTCGCTTGCATCATTTAGTGGCCCGATGAAAGTTCCCTTTGTACCTCTAGCAATTGAGTTGAAGTGTACAGTTTCGTGATAAAGAGTGCTCATGAAGTTATTTCGATTATGCAACAGAAAGTCGATTCTAAAGCTAACTTCATTTATTGCTATTGAAATCACGGGATCCTTAAAAACATTGTAAATTCCTTCTGACTTACTAGGAGTCCCATCCCTATTGGTAATACCCATATATTGAATAACGGTGTTGCCTCTCAAACCCTGCACCGGAATACTCGGATCAGCACCTATTTCTCTCAAATAATGTTTTCCAATTTTTCCAACCGCCTTTGTACTTACCGGTCTTTCTTCAAGACTCTTACTATCGGACAATTTATCATCTGGATTTTCCAAGATTCGAATTTCACTTCCACTGCCTCCACTTCGTATATGGTTACCATTTTTATCAAAATAATCATTAAAGTGCGTCTCGTAGGTAGAATGACCGGTAATAAATCCGCCTTCACCCATGGAAGCCGCACCCATAAACGTCACATTGCCAAAGATATCGCGTTCCATCCCATCAGGATCAAAATAATTTGTGGGTGAATTTCCAACAAAATTATAGGGTGACCAATGTGCATATTTACTTGACATTGGATCCGGTCTCGTAAACTCCTGCACAAGATTTCACCTCAATAACACTTTCCCTTAACACACCTTTTTCAACACCCTACTGTGTGTCTTTACACACCCTTTAAAAGTACGATTAATGGATGTCTTTTTTATTTCATCGGAGATAATTTTCAATTGAAGAGCTATGATGATATACCCCTGGTGATTTCAATTCTCTACAAGGCTTAATTTCAATTGAAAGAAAAATTTATTCTCTGACTAATTTATATCCATATTCTTGTAAGAGCCCATTAAACTCAATCAATGCTACTTTAATTTCATTAATAACACCTGGGTGCTCTTCTCTTGTTATTCTGATCTGGTCAGTGTTTTCTTCATCGAAGATTTCTACTTCAACACGACCGTTTTCGGTATCTATAACTTTACGAATCATATAATTTATTTTTTAATACAAGATACAGTAAAGCTCTCACCCTTCCATGTTTACTTATAGAAAGTTGTAAGCCAGCACTCATATTAGCTCTCCCGCTTAAGCCAACCCTCGACGCAGTTATAAGGTGTGCCGCCGTGGAGAGTCCGGCACATACTCGCGCCAGTCCTGACCGATAATCTGGTAGTCATCAAGCTACAGAGTTCTTAGCATTACTTTGAACCCATCAAATTTAAGAGGCAATGCTCAGGGACTGTCACGGTATGGTATCGGATATAATTCAATTGACAAAATGTTTAAGATTTCTTTTAGTCGGATAAGTACCATATTTTTGTAAATATCTGTCCCATACAGGTGTATTTGAACTTTAAACGATAGGAACATGGATAGTTTCGGTAAAAAATTGAGGGCTTGTAGAGAGGAACAACGTCTGTCGCAGCAAGAGTTGGCTAAGAAGCTTAGCACCTCCCATTCTGTGATCGGGCGATATGAAAGAGATGAGATGACTCCTTCCGTAGAAGTAGCCAAACGAATGGCGAAGCTGCTTGATACAACAGTCAGCTATCTCTTAGGTGAAGTACAGCAAGCGGATACTTTCAAAGACCCTCTGATGCTCAAAAGACTACAACAGATCAACAACCTGCCAGACAGGGACAAGGATTGCATCCTTTATGCCATTGATAATTTACTGGCTTCCGCCAATACCAGACTTGCTTATGCTGAGTAATATTTCTGCTGACGATCAGCACACTATCGCTCTACTTCAAGCTACTGGCTTGTTCAATATCATCTCCAAGCTCGAACTATACAACGGCGTCATTCTCGCTTACGATCATGATGAAGATGTACGCCTCCGTGGCGTAGTGGATCGGATCAAAACTCCATATCTCGATGAAGATCTGATGGTCGCTTATGAATGCGATGGAACCATGACTCTGATCTGGAAAGACAGCGTCCCGGAACTATTCTCACAAGGTAAATCTGTAGCCGCCACTTCTCCTGATGATCCTTCCCTCATGAGTATATCGATTACTGGCATATCGGCGATAGCGTCACCGCTCAATCCATTCAACATAAGGCACTACTAAAGAACATGAGTAAGTCTACTGGATTTGACTTCTCACTTAATTGAAAAAAAAACTTGTCGACAGATGTAGTTATTCGTCCTTCTCTTCAATTTCCCACATTTGGTATGTGTTAATATCATTGACGATGAAGGTCAAAAAATCAGAGTGATATCTGTTATTCTTGAAACATTCTATGTTAACAGGAAAATCTTCCTGTAGCAAGCCACTATCGCCATTAAGTTTAAACCCGAAGCCATCACCATCTAGTTCATATCCACAGTCTTTTAATTGCTCATGGATTTCTTTAAAGGTAGGTATCTGGTTTAATTTTTGAGTACTTGTCTCGTATTCTTCTTGTTTATATATTTTGCCTCTTGCTAATTTGTAAATTTCAATTTTGTCCTCACTATAAGTCCAGACTCTTGAAAACGTGGCATGAGTAGATATTAAGTAAAATGCGTTCCCTTTTTCTTCAAACAGGGAGCCGACTAGTTTTTCCGTGAATTTATGATTACTTTTTATAGCATTCTTCATGGTAGAACAAGATGTTAAACAAATAGTGATAAATAATACTAAAACTCTCATTTCAATTCCAATTTTGTTTGCCACCTATTTTTTTGAAAGTCGAGTATTTAATCGTCATCAGGGATTTATTCTTGTTGAAGAAAGTAACTGTATTACTTCGTGTTCCAACTACAAAGGTGTTTCCTTTAAATCCTAATTTCTGCATAGTCGTTTGACCTCTAAAGTCAGCTTTGGACGGTGTTGACCTTCCTAATTGAATACCGTTGATTTCCGTTTTCGGATGAGTATGCCACCAAAACTCAACATTGGAAGCATCTGATGGCATCACATTTTTACCATCTACTTTGAACATTGTAAGTGAGGCTTTTGCCCCTTTATTCCCGTCTTTATCTGTAAAGGCTATGGCTGCCGGACCTTCATCCCATCTTGTTGCATTCGCATCACCAAAATTGGAATGACCACCATGCTCTTTTTCAGAAGCCAAGGTAGCGTCAACGGAAGAAATCACGTCATCCATCACTCCACCTGTGGGGACTTTCATAATATTATTACTCTCTGCGAGAGAACCAGTATAAAATTCACCCGCTTTAGTTGCTCGTTTAACATCTCTTGCCACACTGCCTTTAGCTATATATGCCTTCCCGTCTGTCATTCCATCGTCACCTATCAGCTTACCTCGTCTATTATAAATTGGATCATCCAACATTCCTGTCGGATCAATTCGATTTATCGGATTATTCTGTACGTAGTTATATGGACTCACCCATGATCTCTGGTCCGCTAATGGATCGGGTGCTAAGAATTTTCCTATGGTATTATTATAGCACCTGGCCTTCATATCAAACATATTGATCCCAAAATCCCCCTGATCCTCATGCCCCTGGAAGGTAAAATTGTTTTTACTGGGCGTCAGTATACGCTGATTGATGGGGATGCCGAATGGACTGTAATCACTCACCTCCGTCTTTTGCAACCGGCCGTCCCGCCCGGTAAAGCCCACTCTGAGATTGCCTACCTGATCCCGGTACTCAAAATACATCTGCCAACTGTCTTCCTCAAAGACTGCCCGGCCTTCAGCCGTTGCCAGCTGATAGTACTGGCCGTCTTTTACAATCATACCGCCTACATAATCCCACACCACTCCATCCGATCGCTCCCGCTTTATCAAAGAGCCTTCCCCATTGTAGATGTATTTGATCCACTCTCCGGTGGTCAAAGTCACCTTTATGGGTTTTCCAAGATACGTATCGTACTCGATCAAATCAATGTTTTCGTTGAGATCTTTTTTCAGACACCCATCCGGATAGTATTCATAATCGTCGCTGCCACTGTTGCCGTTTACAAAATCGATCTCATGATCCCCACTTATCGCATCTTCTACCTTCATCAGGTGATTGCCCACATTTGTATACGTCAGATTGTCCATCAGGGTGCCGCTGGCCATATTCCTTTTTAGTGCAGTCAGGTTGCCATTGCGGTCGTAAGCGATGCCGCTCACGGAGTAGTTTTCTCCATTGCCCCCACTGTATGTGGCTCCAGTGATGCGCTCGGCCAGATCGTACTGATAGGCATAACTGCGAAGCACTGCCGGTACCTCGGCATCCGTGCCTACCTGCCAGCTCTGTTTGGCCAAGTTGCCGTCATACCGGCCGGCACCCTCATACTCCAGCTTCAGGGCAAATACGTCGCCCTCACTGTCATTGGGCACCGGATCATTGTTGGAGTCCAGATTCAGCCCAATCAGCCAGTCCCGTATATTGAAGGTATAATCGATGGTCTGCAATCCGGTAATGGTGGTCGGATCATTTTGATTGTCTATATCCGCTGTGTAGGGCCACAGACTGCTGCCTATCTCTGTACCCGGATCCAGGATAATGCCTTTTCTCGCTATGTCTTCGGTACCAGCTGCTTCCGGATTGGGCGGACGAAAAATATAATCCAATCCGCCTCCGGCTGTAAAGGACTGCCCCGGATAATAGATCTTTTGAAAATTCCGCCCCACGATATCAAAGGTAGTCGTGCATATTTGAGTGGTACTCGCGCTATTTATCCCCGCCTTGTATTCCTTTATCCTTCCCTTGTGATCCGGAATAAATTCTTCCTCCAGGTGTACATCGTCCAGATCATTAAATTGATATTTTTCGCCAGTGCCCGTCACCTCTCCCTTAAAGTTATAGCTGCTGCTTTTTTTCAGGTATTTGTTATTTCCGCCCAGGTGATGCCCCTCGATGGTCTGGATCTCCCAACTTCGGTTGTTGTAAAAATATTTTCTGAAAAAATCAAGGCTGTGCCCCTCACTCTCATCGCTAAAACTCCACGTGAGCCACCCTCTGGCATTGGTATACTGGCTCTGGTTGGTCTCTGCTCCATCAAAATTGATCCCATTCACTCCGGCCGAGCCGATGTCGTAAACATCAAAATAGTAGGTATTCCTTACTTCCTTTGTAGCTGTGCTCAGGGAAGACGGGTAGCTCTGATTCGTATAAGTTTTTGAAGCATTATCCCATTGTTCGTATGCCAAGGTCACTCCATCAAAATCACTTTGCAATTGTGATCTGCTTCTTGTACTCTCCAGCTCGCCCTGCTCGATGACTCTGCCCAGGGCATCGTATCTGGAAAAAGTCCATTTATCTTCCGTGGCCTGCAGTGCATTTTGGCTCAACACCACACGATCCAGGCGATCGTATACGTAGCTGGTCCAGCCCCCTCCGGGGGTGTGCGTTTGTTTTTTACGCAAGCGCTTGTCGTATTTAATGGCAAACACCCCTTCATTAAAATAGGTGCTCGACTCGGTAAAAGACGAGGATGTTTGTCCTTTTTCAGGCTGCACTACATAGCGTATATGGTCGTGCTGATCATAGATAGTATAGGTGCTGCCGTCTACTCCACTGCTTTGTTGTTGGATTTCCTGCACTACTTTTCCCTGATTGTCCAGATAGCTGGTCGTCTTATTCCCTTGTTCTGATATTAGCTCCCGCTGTGCTATTTTATTGCTACCATAGGTAGAGGGTGTACCCACTGAAGTGGCACTAGTCAGCTCATATTTTCGCACTGAGGATCCGGCTATAAGATAATTCTGCACCACATATTTGTTATTGCTGTGCCAGGTATCGCCAGGTCCCAGGATTTGCTTAGTCCTGTTGAGTGGACTGTTGTCCCAGAGTTTTACTCTGCCGTATGGTTTGGCATCTCCATGTACACTGGAGGGCAGTGCGGCCAGACCTCCTCCGGTGCTGCCAAAAGGCACATAATTTTTTTCTGCCCGGCTAAAATCATCATAATCCACTGCATCCGTCACGATATCTGAGGTGCCGTTGGGTTGTGCTTTTACATGTATAGTTTGCAACCCCCGCCCCAACCCATCAACATAGCCGATGATGGTCTCCATCTGTGTATGGCTTGCTCCACTGGTACTGGTGAGCGCCTCCCTCGGTATCTTTGTTTTTACGTACCGTGTGCCTGTCAATAAATTGTATTCATATTCCTCTATAATCTTACCGTCGTGATCTTTTATCCGCAAGAGCCGGCCAAAAAGGTCGTACTCAAAATGTGTTTTTAATCCATTCGGGGCTGTGATCATTGTCGGACCCAAGAGTGGCACATCGTGGGTAAAAGTCGTCGTGTGCGAGAGGTAATTTGTATTGCCGCTGTCGTTTTCTTTTTTACTGTTTATTTTAGTGTGATACACGCCGTCTTTTGTCACATTGGTGTACGTGTAACTGGTAGGCGATCCGGCCGGCAAATGGTATTTGCTGAGATTGCCATAGCTGTCGTAATTGTCAAACTCCACTCTCAACTCATATTTGGGATCCTTACTCAATCCCGTGCCGCTTCCAGCTAGGGGACTGAATGACATCGTAGAAAACAAATCTTCCGGATCTACCGCAAGCAGGTGTATTTCATCGGGTAGTACATAGGTATGTCCGGCAAAAGTGTGTTTTACACTCAAACTTAAAGTGCCGCTTTTTACATTTTCAGGAGATGTAGCGCTTCCCCTGTGAAAGTGAGTCATTTCTACCGGACGGTGGAGCTCATTATTTTGGATCAGCTGATAGATGGCTCCGGCATGATCCGTACTGGAGGCACTTATTCCCGATATATCGGTGCAGTAGCGCCACCGGGTCACATGCACAGTCCCATCTGATCGATAAAATTGCTCTCGTTCCTTTTGGTAGTAGGTCGCATCATGATCGTACTCAGTAAGGGCATACACATAGCTCGCATCATCCGTATCGTCGTATTCCCACGCCTCGGTTTTATTGCGCACCGTCAGACCACTTACCCAATGATATTTTAATACCGGATTATACATATCGTCATTTTGCAAACAGCCTCCCTGCAGCACCTCTGAGCCTAACCGTACTTCGGTACGGCCCAATACATAGCCCAGATCTTCTGTGGCCGAGCCTGCGACCAGCTCGCTGTACCCGTGTTGTATTTTTCGCTTCTTCTTCCCATCGCTACCATAGTAGGTCTTACTGATGAGCTGGCCCCGGTTCCAGTGTTCGTTTTGCAGAACCTGTCTCAAGGTAGCCGGATGGGTGATCAGATCATCGTAGGCATTGTCTTTAAATACTAAGACTGTCTTGCCATTGCTGCCCACACCATTGATATCCTCATACACCGTCACTTCGGGATAAGTGACCGGCACGGACTCATAGGGATTAAATTGGGCGTTGACTCCCGAAGCAAAATGCCGGATAAAATACGTGTAATTGCTCTGATCAGGATCTCCGATATTGGGTATCCTCTTTATTTTTTGATCGGTGCGCATGATCGCATCGCTCCCATCGCGGTGGGTGCCATCGCCCGATTCGCCTGTTCCATATTTTACCAACAGGGTTTCTGTACTGCCATTTCCGTCGTCGCTCACCATCGATTTTATACGCAAGCCTCCTACCAGTGTGGATGTCCCGGAATCATCATATCGATGGGCCTCATAGGTATAATCTGTATGCCCTCCGGTAGGATAGGTGAGGCGGGTGAGTTGCCAGGCTCTCATGTGGCTTTCGCTGGGAGTCCGGTTTGCTCCACCTATATTATGAGTGGCCTGCGTAATGCAATTAAGCGGTGCCTGAAAAGTGCTGCTAGGTATCAAGGTGGTATTTGATGTGGCTCCGTTGAAATAACCGTTTAGATCTTTGCCGTACGAACTTCTTTTTGGGAGTGCTGTACTATTATAGTTCATCGTATAAGTCCCGATGTCTGTACCCGCGCTATTCTGTATCCTCACTTTATCCAGAAAAAGAACTTTTTCGGCATTGGTCGTCGTGTTTTGCCGGCTCTTATACACATAGTCCAAATTAAATTGCCGGATCAGATCATAACCCCCGGTCATAAAGTTGTAGCCATAGATCTTAATCAGATTCAATGCCCTGCCATAACCGTCTGTACGGTCTGTACTTTCCTCCCCAAATTCGATTTTACCTCCGGGAAAAAAGATCTCTTTGGGATTTAGATTGTCGACGATGGCAATATTTTCATGGTAACTGGCTGCAGCCAGTCCTCCAGTCACCGGTGCTGATCCCGCATTCACACACACATTGGTGTACCAGGTCTCATACGAGGTGATGTCATTGATCACCGAAAATGCACGTGGTGCCTGATAAGTATACCTCACCTTTTCGCCGGGTTGGTTGGTTTCTATGGATGACAAATGCCAGGCAGTGACACTGCTTACATTGTTTGAAAACGTACTTTCTTTTTCAGAATAAATAAACCGATTCCCGTTTTGATCTGTCACTGTGATCGTGCCCAGTAAATTAGGTGCTGCAGAATATTCGATGATCGATTTATCTGCTTCCAGAAATATCGGGCCATTGGGAGTAAATACAAACGAATTTGTTTTTAGAGGTGTGCGATAGGTAAACACATCACGCTCCAGATCTTTGTCAAAAAAAATATGTTGATTTAATTCTGCTTTTAAGGTCTCGGTAAGGCATGAGATCGTGGGTGATGGGTAATTGGGAAGGGCTTGATTCCACAAGCCTCCATTTTGATCGGCCATACCCCGGATCTGAGCGGTCAGTGCATACAATCCTGTAACACTCCACCCCAGGCCCGTCCACGGGGCATTGTCCAATACTTTGTGACCTCCCGGATGGTATTTTAGCCGGATCGGGATAATCATATCCCCTACCTTGATGTCCCAGATTTTTATCTCGATATCCGGCTGGCCTGTGTAGTAACTTATCGGTGCATTGCCGTATCGCTCCATGGCAGCTACATTCGGTGATTTGGGCGTCACCTGGGGCAACAATTGATTTATTCCGGCTGGTCCGGTGTTGCTCTGCAGGGTTTGGCTTGTCGTTGCCAGAGGTGTAGCATCGCCTCTTTTATTTACTTCATATAGCACATAGCTCACCCGGTGCGCATCTTTCTTTCCTTTTTTTGTGGTTTTATCCAGGTACTTATATTCTTTTTCTTTTTTCTCCTTGTCGTCTTTTTTGGGTTTTATTTTTTCCAGGGATTTGAAGTTATCATTATCTACCGATACATGAAGCTCAAAATATTCCACATCCACTTCCTCGGTCGTGATAAATGACACTTCGATTTGGTCACCCATTTGCGTCGCTTTCATCTTTTTTACCTTTGTACGACCCTTGCCAGGCGGGATCGTGTCAAAAAAGAAAAGACCACGTGGATCTTCCGGTACGTTGTAGCGATTTTTCTCCAGCGTTTCGATCAGGGAAGAGCCTGAAGGCAGGTGTTCATAAGGACAGATGTAGGGGCAGATGATACCGGCATTCAATGGTAAGGACATTATACACCAGGCTATCGCCATCAGGATATGCCTATTGTTCAGTATCGTTTGGGTTAGCATCGTTCGATTTTTAATTTAATATTGCAGGATTATTATTTTTAAAAGTGCACCGGCCCTGTGCAGCACTTCCAAAATATCTGCTACAATGGCTTGGCTTCTTTTTCGCCATCTCATCATCACCAAAAGCTTTGTATAGCGAAGGCTATACGCAGTTTTGTTTCTTCGATCTGACCAAAAATAAGCTCAACCATAATATCATATACTTCGAAAATGCTGCACGTGAATCCGCTAAAAACTCGCGTAGGCCGGTGCAGGTGTACGGATACATCCCCACACCCATGCAGGTTATGGTATAACACCCATATAAACCCTTGATCCCATCTTTATGGCATCAACTTTTTACTCGCCCAGATCAAGAACAGGTTACGGTATAATTTCTATGAAATCTTTTTTTGGAAAATCTAGATGAGGTGCATGATCATTTTGTTTGTGGCTCCTTCTTAAGTTTCATTTATCAAGGGGGCCGATTATAAATCAGGCGTGAAACTACTCTATCTGACCTTCAGGTATCACCATACCTACCAACCCAATAGATCGCCACGCCCGAAGGCATTTACTTCTATCGGTCGGTATTGTACTATTATGGTGATTTAAGAAGGTCAATAGACCGCCTACTATTATATATGTCCTTATTTCAATTTTTTTACTTCAATAATATTACCAGTTTATTTCAGTAGCAATATAAAAAAAGAGTATCAATCTGATTGGGTCCATCGAAGAAAATTTCTCAAATCTTCAGTTCTGGATCCGACTACACTTTCAAAAAGAACACTCCTTATGCACTTCAAGCTGTTTGAATTTTTTTTCAAGTAAATGTGTAAAAATATTGTGTCGTTGCGATTGCTCATTTCCTCAATTTTTACATTTCCTCCTCCTTGAGACCCGACAAGAACTCCACGAGATCCCGGATCTCTCGCCTGGTCAAAAAACTACCCACCGGCGGCATGCTGGAGGGAAGATTCTCCTCTTTTACAATTCGGTCACGTCTCACCCGTATGGGTTCTGGATTATTGGCCTTTATGATTAGCTCTTCTTCATCCTTGAGCAGAAGTATGCCTTGCAATGTAGACTCGTCCGCAAGTGATAAAAGTACAGACCCAAATCCGGGAGCGATGCGGGCACTGGGCTCGATCAACGCTTCCAGGATTTCTTCCCGGCTCAACTCGTTTCCAATATTGCCCAGATTAGGCCCTACAGCTGTCAATTCGTGCTCAGAGCGGGATAAGCTGTGGCAACGCGTACACTGTGCAGAAGCATGTCTATTAAAAATGCGCCATCCTTCCCTTCGACTTCCACCGACCAGTGTCTCCCCATAGCGATCCAGTAAAGAATCTTCCCCCTGTCGCCTTACCTGTGCTTGTAAATCGGCAGAGCCACTGCTATCGATTGCTTCCATGAGATCGAGCACAATGGCCGGATCGAGTACTCCGGAATTCCGTTTGCTCAAAAGATCCTCAAAAATGGTTTTTGTATCCGGAAGAGGCTTCTTTCCCAGAACGCGTAGAAGCTGTTGTTGCTCTCTTACACTCCCTGTGGTAAATACAGTGTTTGCTATTGATTCGAGTTGCTTCCCATTCATTTCAATCCGATCTACCATTCCGAGAGCTGTACTTCTCACTTCGATATTGGTGTCCCTCATTCCCTGTTCTACAAGATTTTCCAGATTTGGAGACTTAAGTGCCGACAGGTCTTCCAGAATGGCTGCTCGTAGTGCTCCGCTTCGCTTGCTTCTGAAGATCCTTGCAAGCTCTTTTTCAAATGAGTTAATTCCAAGATTTGCAAGTAATCGACTGGTGGCCTCCACAACCGTGGGATGGTGGTCTTTGAGCATGGTCCGGATATGAGGTTTTATTTTTTGTGCAACGACCATACTATCGCGGACTATTTCTCCGCGGTACCGGCCGTCAACGCGATCCAGGACCGAGGGCTTCGCCCAGGTCCCTATGATAGCCAGTGCTTCTTCCTTAAGTGCCAATGATACCCCACTCTTCTGTGAGTATTCCAGCACGGCATCCAGGTACTTTTCGTCACCAAGTCGCTGGCACGCACTGAGAATCCTCCTCACCAGGGGCTCAGAACTAAAGGGAGTGATGTTTAACAGATCAGCCAGGTCCGGAAGGGCATCCTCCACAGACCAGTCATCATGGATGGCCCGTGCCGCTTCGGTAACAACATACTCATCTGAGTCATGAAGAAATCGAGCCAGACCGGGGTGCTGCAACCTTCTGAGGACGAGGATAGCGGCAGTGCGTAGTGGTTTGCTTTCATCGTTTTGAAGTGCGAGCATCTCATCGGCTGCACCCATTCGGGCCAATGCCAGCACTGCAGCATGCCTGATATAAAGATCACCGTCGTCATTATCCTGCAACAATCCGATCAAAGCTGAGATCGCTGGAGTGTATTTGATTCTCCCAAGTGCCTGGGAGGTAAAAAACTCAATCCTTGGATCAGAAGAAGTCTTCAGAGCCCGCAATAGCTTCGATCCGGCACTTTTTGCCCTTACATCACCCAGTACCTTTGCTGACTGCGCTACGATTTCAGCATCTCCATCATCGAGCAGCCCCATTAGAAAATCACTGGAACACTCTCCTCTTGCAATCATCTGTCCAAGCCCCCAGATCGCATGGATGCGCTTGAACCTGGATTCTCCACCTCCAGCAGACCTTTTAAAAACCTCCTCTCCTGATTTACCCCTCCTTGCCAATTCAAACTGCGCCTTCATTCGTATACGCTGATCCTCGTACGCAAGTAACTTCGAAAGTTCCTCTTCAGATTGAATCGTGTAATCAAGAGCCATTAAGGTCCTGGTTTTCAATCTCAAATCGCTCCTCTCCTTATTTCCTGCCATGACATCGACTTTCCATATCCTGCCCTAATTCTTCGTACCCCATCCCGTAATCCAATCGGCAACATAAAGTGCACCATCTGGACCAAAGCGGATCCCCGTCGGCAGTACTCCTTTCAAAATCTCCTGCTCTTCATCCAGGACGAAAGATGCTCCCTGGGGTCGCAGCGAAAAAGCCCAAATCGGAGAGCGAGTGGGATTGCCAGTAAACTCCACGAGAAAAAATTTGTCTTGCCAATGCCTCCCCAATGCTGTTCCCGGGTTGTAGACCATACCAGTAGGGCCATTGTGGAAATTCCTGATTGGTGGGATAATATAGGCTGCCTGACCTTCCCATCGCGGTATGTAGAGTTTTTCATCCATCCATACTTTATAATTGTTGTTTTTGGGATCCGTATATTTTCCATACTGCCAATTTGCCCTCCATCCGGCATCAGAACCCTCTACAATGTGCACCAGTCTTTCGCTCTCTCCGGGGTGGTCACCATCGTTGTCTGCACTGATAAGATTGCCATATGCATCAAAGACAAACTCATGGGTATTTCGAAGGCCGTGAGCAAACACTTCAAAATCGCTGCCATCGGGATTACAGCGCACAATAATTCCCTGATTGGGATACTTATGCACGGCTCCCTCAGCGGTCTCGACATGCGCACCGATGTCTCCGATGCCCCAATAGATCTTACCATCCGGCCCCTCTATGACACCGGACATACCATGAGCACCAAATCCGATATGCACTGCATAGCCATGACTTATTGACTCCTTGTCGTCCGGTGTTCCATCACCATCGGTGTCTCTGAGTCTCCACATATCGGGGCCCACTCCGATAAACATATCGCTTCGCCTCACCAGCAATGCGCCGGCTACATCAGTTATCTCCTCACTGAAATCCCTGACAATTCTCGTGCTGCGATCTGCAAAACCATCGTCATCGGTATCTTCCACTCTCCAGACTTCATCCTGCTCTACCGTAAGATCCCGCCAGTCATGGCTACCATCTTCATTGAGGTCCGGAAACCAGCTGTTTTCATCGCTTTTTTCTGGTGCAAAAGTTTCTCTCAAAAAAGCACGCCGGTCTTCGACACTTTGCATTGAGATGGATCGCGTCATCCAATGTCGATAACCCCTGATATCAAATTCAGAATTTTTCTGTCGGTTTGTTCGGGTGATATAGATTTTACCAAAGTCGTCGATGGACATGGCAACCGGATCAGGCGCCAGCGAGTCTGTTGCCCAAAGTCCCACCACAAGGCCCTCAGCAACATCGATGCTACCAGTGGACAGTAGCTCCCGTTCTACGGCGATTACATTTTCAGTATTATCGACCTTTACCACCGTCACCGGGTCGTTTGTCCCCAATTTGTTTTGGCAGCATAAACAGAGGAAAACAAGCGGCAGTGGAACCAGCAACTGAGTGTAACTACGCATGCGGAACAATTTTGATCAAAATATACAATTTGAGAGACAGAGTATAGATGAATTTTCATTCTATAGAATCCCCTTTTGCCACTCTACTTACTTTTTCTTGCCCTGGTACGCTCTTACTTATTTGGAGATGTTGCAATAAAGAGGGGCATTCATCACCTCAAATACATAAATTTGACACAAGATGATGAGAGATAATCAGCTTCCATCCAAAAAAAAGGTATCGTTTCCAATTTCTGGATCACTTAAGGAATATTTATCTCATTACGGCCGATCGATAAAAATAAGGATTCAGTATAGTGACCTTTTGCGTTATCACGAGTCAATACCACTCCTCGATTACGACCAGAATGATACCCTGTGGCGCACAGTGTTTTATCCCGATCACGATTATGATGAGATTTCGAGAGACTTAAAGACTATATATGCCCATTTGAAAACAGACGGAAACGTGGAAGTCATTGATCATTTATCCATCTCCCGGATAGATTTTTGCACATTTGGTAACACGCATCCTTTTCGCATTCGCATTATAAATAGACTGAATGACAATTACGATCATTTTTACATCAAAAAAGTAGATGCTTCGAGAGTTTTTGGTCTGGAGTTGGAAAACCTCATTTCTCCAAATACGGTAGGCTATTTACTAAGTGAAGATTCACTGATTGTTGAGCATATTGCGGGGATCCCCGGAGATGATTTTATCCGGAAGAATCTGGATGATAATGAGTTTAATCAAATCCGGATGGCCAAAGAGTTTGTAAAGTTTAACGAACGGTGTTTCGTCAGATTGCTGGGTGATATGCGTGCGTATAATTTTGTAATCGACATCACACCCGATATCGAGGGCTCTCAATACAGGATTAGGGCCATTGACTTTGATCAGCAATCCTATGAAGGGCGTAAGAGTTTCTATCTACCCCAGTATTTTAAGGACAATAATCCATTTGTTTTTTTGGGTATCAAGCATATGAAACCGGAAGCTGTCAAGCAATACCAGATGGAAGAGCGAAGTTTGATCGCAGGAAGGGTAAAGCACTCCAGACTAAGGCTGATCGAGCTTTTTAAAATAATGACCCAGGACCAAATCTCCTATAAGGAAAAAATAAATCAGCTAAAAAAGGAGCTGATAATGCACCACAAAAACGAATCATTTCGGGATTGCAAAAGTATGGGTGAGATCGTACGCACCAACTTCGAGTTGCTCATGCAAAAAGATTTCCGACAGAGTATTGTTATTTAATCTGTAGGTGAGGTATGGTTTTTAATGTTGAATTGCCAACCGATCAGGTAGATTGGCAACATTTTTGAAAGACAATTACGCGAAATCAAACTCAAGCCTTACCAACTCAAACCGTGAGATGTCAGCCTACCCCATCCGTAATTACTGACTCCCCCCTAGTATATTAAAAGTTATCCCACCGGTAAACCTGTGATTCGCTGATCTACAGTGGTCATCTGGGCATTACCTATATACTAATTAAAAAGTTATAACAAAGACTGTATTATGATCAAATATCCGAATGTCGGCATGATCTCAAGGGATATTACTCTGATATTCTTTGCCCTTTGCATCTATTATGGGCTACTGGCTCAGATCGACAACACAGGCTGTGTAGGAGCCGGTTTTGGCATGGATGCAGGACTTTACTCAGGCGTAATCGAGTACGGTGACGGATCTCCTGCTAGCGGAAGCAACGACTGGTTCTACGGAGGAGTGTCGGGTCGAGGTGTGATAGACACCTCAAACAAAGCTTCATTAATCACATTGTTGATGGGTGGAGGCAATCCCACCTTCGAAAACCGAATGGCCTACGGAGGAAGCAGTATCGTAGGTTCCCAAATTTTGATCGATGGTGTTTTTGCCCGGGATCAATTTGGTGGTACTGGTGCCATCGACATCTCTTCTTTTGAGACAGCGAGCAAGAATGGGGAGGATCCTGCAATTTGGGATGCAGGTGAAGCAAACGTTCTGGGAAAGAACGATATCGTTGATGCCGCAGGTCATATGTTTAGAGAAGGTACAGGACTCACCGACGATCTTTGGTTTGTCGGACTGATCAATCGCGCAGAGCCAGGCGGATCAGCTTATATGGACTTTGAGTTTTTTGTAGAAGACGTGGCATTTAATTCCACGCCGGTTTCCGGAGATGCCGGAGAAGGTTCTTTTACATCCGGAGGACCGGATCTGGGTCATACAGCTTTTCAGTTTGACGCATCAGGCAATATAACATCAGTCGGTGATTTCATCTTCAACACCTCCTTGATTAACGGTGGTGTAGAGGCAAATGTGGAAATGAGACTGTGGGTAAGTAGAGATGATTACAATAATGTCAATCCCGTAAATTTTAGCTGGGGATCTGAATTTGACGGAGGCTTCAATGGATCACCTTACGGCTATGCCAGCATAGTACCAAATGATGCCATGGATGCTTGTGGTTATGTCAACCTCGAAAACGAGACTCCTGCAGCTCCTCCATGGGGCACCCTGAACACAAAAGATCATACTTACGGCACCACATATGAGGAGTATTCGATCGTCGAAGTAGGCGTAAATATGACTGCTTTCGGCGTAGATCATGCCTCCCTGCTGGGATCGGATCCTTGCGAATTCCCAATAAACACCTTTATGGTGAAAACGAGGGCCTCAGCTTCCTTCACTGCACAATTAAAGGATTATTCCGGACCGTATCAGTGGGGCACGCCAACGATAAGCGCCGCTTCGATCGGTGACCCTACCATTTCCTGCGAGTCTCCAACAGTGACTCTGGCTTCTAATTCGAGTAGAAATGATTTGGTTTATCAATGGACTACTGTTGACGGGAATATCATCTCAGATCCAACTCTGAGCAGCATAACTGTAGATGAACCCGGCACATACACGCTGACAGCTACACTACCGACCACCTGCGAACTCGATGCATCTGTCGTCTCAGTAACCGTAAACGCTACGAGGCCTCTATTTGACACCCCGACCGCAACACCCACCGTGGCATGTAACGGCAATGACGGAACCATTGACCTGACGATTTCAGGAGGTACACCGCCATACTCATATGACTGGTCAAACAATGCAACCGTAGAAGACCCTAGCGGTCTGCCACCTGGCACATACAGTGTAACGATCAGCGATGCATTCGGCTGTGAAATAATAAAAGACAACATTGTAGTAGAGGGTGAAACTGTACCGAGCTATTCTGATGTTACGGCAAATGTAGACTGCCATGGCAACAACACCGGATCGATCGATCTGTCAGTTACAGGAAACGGACCATTTACATACAAATGGTCAAATGGATCCGGGTCAGAAGATATTTCGAGTTTGGCAGCCGGCACCTATACGGTTACCACCACAGATAATGATGGATGCACAGAAACTACAAGCGTTACTATAACCGAGCCATCCGATTTCAGTCCATCGATATCTAAAACGGATGACACAGATCCAGATCCCGGTGTAAGCAATGGATCAATAGATCTGACAATTACGGGGGCTACACCCTCCTATACATATGACTGGAGTAATGATGGTCCGGAAGATCCGGACAATGATCCTCAGGATCTGAGTGGTTTGCCTGCGGGCACATACACCGTGACCATCACGGATCAAAATGGCTGCACCTCTACGATATCGACTACTCTTTACGAGCCTGAAATCTGCAATGACGGAATAGATAATGACGGCGATGGGTTGACGGATTGCTTTGATATGGAGTGCATACCTGCCGCGCCAGGCGGGATTACCGCAGCGAGTGATCCTGTATGTGTTGGCGATACGGACATCACATACACTATATCGGATACGGGTGCAGATAGTTATCAATGGACTGTGCCGGCCGGGGCAACGATTCAAAGCGGACAAGGAACGGTCTCCATCACAGTAGATTGGATGACCAATGATGGAGGACAGATATGCGTCAAGTCTGTTGTCGATGGTTGTGAGAGTACATCCGGGAGTTGTTTTGATGTTACGCTTAATGACGTACCACCTCAACCTGCAGCTATACAACTCAATGGTAACAATTGATCTGCAGGGTAAATAGTCATTCTAATAAAAAAATCACGAGATGAACAACATGTTCACAAAGAGAATTAGAAAATATAGCTTTTGCTTTATACTCATTGGGATTTTGCTTTTCCCCAATCAGAGCACACTGTATTCTCAAACTGTGCCAGTACAGCTATATCTATCTGATCCGGGAAACAACCTGGATCGTATCGATCCAGTGGCAGCAGGAGACAATACGACGAGTAGTTCGTCTCTTTCTGCTCCATCCGGTGGAAGTGCTACTATTTCAGATGACTTTTCATCAGGGGATTATGCTGGTGGAAGCACAACAAATGCCTCATATGATTGGACAACAGATTGGATCGAAGTCAATGATAATAACTCATCGTCGTCGGGGAATATTCGAGTATCTACATTTCCTGATCTTGAAATAGTTGAAGCCGGATTCAGTTCAGGCGCTTATGTTTATCGGGAAATCAATTTACAAGATGCCTTAACTGCATCATTATCGATCCTTGTAGTTTCAACAAACTTCTCTACTAGTGACAGTTTAGATATTGAAATATCGAGTAATGGAGGTTCCTCTTATGTGCTCCTCGAGCGGTTGAGTAACGCAACCAACAACCAAGTCCCAATTACCAAGACATACGATGTTTTACCCTATGCCAACAGCAATACAAGAATTCGATTCAGATGGAGTGCATCTGCGGGATCCACTGGGAGCTTAGTGGCCGTCGATGATATCAGCATTGTAGCCACATTTCCGACTGGAAGTCCATCCGTATCATATGTTCAAAATGATGCCATATGTGGTGATCTGGTGCTTCCCACAAATGCAAGTATTGACCTTTCTGTTTACACAAATGTGACGTCAGGTAGTATGCCGCCATCTCCAGACGTGACTGCTGGACTCAAATATGGATCAACAACGATAGCTACTTTGAGCAACCCGAGCTATACTTCGGCAACAGGACTACTCAGCTGGACGGCAACATTAGCATCAGGCCTCACTGTACCTTCAGGTGCGCAAATTGAACTGGAAATTACAGACAATGAAGCAGCCGTTGATTTTGACATCTTATACGACAGTGACACCAAACCTTCTAAATTAACCCTTAACACCAGTTCCCAAATCAGTTTAGATGCGATTGGAATCTATGATGGAACATATCCGGGAGGAAGTATCATAACCAATGTTTCAGGAGGAGGGTCAACATCCTACATTCGCGTTACTGCAAGTAGTCCGTTTGGTGGATCAGACATTACTAGCATTGACATCAACACAACCTCCCCGGGTGGAACTACAAATTTAACTCTAGATAATAGTCATATCGTTGGCACTACATCATGTGGTCGAATATTTGAATATCCCTGGCAGCCACCTAATGGCGATGCCGGTAATAATACCGTTTCAGCTACCGCCAATCAAGGATTTGAGGGAACAAATACAGCAACCGGCAATACCGATGTGACCGTTACAATAGGGCCTGAAATCCGGACTAAATCGTTATACCTTACCAATCCGACGCAAGGCCTCGATAGAATTGATCCCACGACCACCACTGGAGCTACCTCTAGTACATCTGAAATCATCTACCAATGGATTGATTCTATTAATGTCACTCCAGTCCTTGATGGTATTATTTCAAATTTCGGAAATGGGCCAAATAATGAAGCGGGAAGGACCTTTTCGACATGTTCAGGTGGTCTCTACTCGACCTCAGAAGAACGTCCCTACTTCAAATTTGATATTTCTGGAATACCTTCCGGTGCCACTATCGATTCGGCCAAAATGTTTACACATCATAGCTATGTTGGTGGTGGTAGTGTCCTTGTGAACTCACATCAATTAATCAGTCTGAGTGCAGCCACTACAGGCTGTAATGTGACCGGAACACCTTCTTGGAATTCTGAATCCGGAGGGAATTATAGCACAACAATTTTGGACTCTTGGTCGACGTCTCCATCCACCTCAGGACAATTCCTTGAGTGGGATATTACATCTGCTGCACAAAGTTGGTATTCAACTCCAACCTCAAACCATGGCATCCTGCTGGTCAGCAATGGATCAAAAAACACCTATCCATTATTTTCATCTGTTGAGGATGCAAATCAACCCTACCTAAAGGTATATTATAAGCTGCCACCTAATGCCAGCGAATCATTTACAATGAGTAGTGGCATGTGCTCTGACTTTACGATCAAGGCGGGAGAACCTATATCTATAGAGACTTTCGCCACTATTTCTCGTGGCACACCTCCCTCATCCCCAGATATCGACGCAAAACTTCAATTTGGCTCAGCTCCAACTACTATTGTAGACATTACCACTAGCCCATCATGGGATGGTTCCAAATTCGTGTGGACAGCCTCGTTAGGTAGTGATTTGACAATCCCCAGTGGAGATGCAATCTCATTGATCGTAACCAGCAATGACGACAACTTTACGTTTACGATTGATTACGACAGTCCAACATCACCATCCAGGATAAACTTTCCCGCATCTACATTTATTGATGTTGCATCAAGTGATGTCTACAGCGCATCTTACAGCAATGGCACTATTCTAACAGAAAATACAATAGGTGAAACGGTCTACCTGCGTTCAACGGTCAGCGACCCATTCGGCTACGACGATATCACCGGTCTGGAATACAAAATAATAAGTCCCTCCAACGATACGACTACAGCAAATGGGATCGCTGTAGACTCCTCGGGATGCACCAAAACCTACGAGTATGCCTGGACCATACCAGATGAAGGCGGCGATTACTCTATCACAGCAACAGCCGATGAAGGTACTGAAGGGGTGCAGGATGATTCCACTTTTACCTTTAAAGGAGTCATACCAATAGTTGTTAAAAAACTCCTGAAGTCCCCAACATCCGGGCCCCATACACCAGATGACAACATTACATATACCCTGCGAATCATCAATGAAGGGACACAAACGGTTACCACAGCTCCCATACAAGACATTTTTGAGACATCTTGTCTGGAATACGTCTCTGCGACCACGACGCCTGACAACATTGCTCCGGGCAGTTTGACATGGGATGACATGGGGCCAATCCCCGCCAATGATTCTGTCACTGTAGACGTCACTTTGAAAGTAGTTGGAAATTGTGACCCTGCAAGAAACATTGCGAAGGTGGAGGGGGCCACCAGTGCATTGGGCATATTGGAGACTAAATCAGATACCCTGGATCTATTAATAGACGAATCTCCGGTAGCTCAAAATGACACTTTTTATATTTCGGGTACAACTGACCTCGACGTATTGGGTAATGATAGTGATCCTGACAACGATATGATGACTTTGACCATTGCATCAGGACCTGGCTCAGGATCTGCCTCTGTCATAACGGGCAATTTGGTTCAATTCATCCCCTCAGGGATGAGTGACGACCAAACGACCACTTTTACATATCAGATTTGCGACAATGCCAGTCCTACACCATACTGTGATAATGCGACAGTGACCGTGGTGTTTTCTAACGTTAATGATGCACCGGTACTTGGTGACGATATGGCATCAACCACAATAAATCTCGACATGACCGTTGGTGTTTTGGATAATGACTCGGATGTAGATGGCAACCTGGATATTTCCAGCATGACAATCACTTCCGGACCTACGTATGGGACAGCACAACTAAACGCTGATGGTACCATAACTTACACACCCAACCCCGACTACACCGGCCCGGACCAACTCACATATCAAATTTGTGATGACGGTTTACCTCTTCCCTCAATCTGTGAGACTGCTACTCTTGATCTCACAGTCATATTTGCCCATTATGCTTGTCAGGATGGAAGTACAACACTAAGCGTACCTGAGATCCCCGGAGCTGATGGCTATAACTGGTCACTTCCGGCTGGAGCGGTTATCACCAGTACTCCAACGGATTCCAATGTCGTAGAGATCGATTTTTCGGCTGTGTCTGCTGGAACTTATGAAGTATGTGTAGAACCAACAAATGACTGTGGTGACGGGACACAGCAATGTGTAGATGTGGTCGTCACAGATGTAATGCTCGCATCCGCAGCCACAGATGCTTTGTGTAACGGATCATCCACAGGTTCGATCGATCTTACTCCAACTGGAGGAGTAAGTCCCTATACCTACAATTGGGCGCACGGCGCTACCGTTGAGGACCTTGATAACCTTACAGCTGGTACTTACAGTGTAACGGTGACTGATCGATATGGATGCAGTGCAAATACCAGTATACTTGTGGGTGAACCTGCAACAACAGTCTCGATCAGCGGATCAACCATCGTGGATGAAAATCCGTATGGATCCTCCCATGGATCGATCGATATAACGGTGACCGGTGGAACTCCAGGGTATCTTTACGAATGGAAAGATTCAGATGGAAACATCATTTCGACAAGTCAGGATGCATCAGGTTTGCCGGGAGGAACTTACACAGTACTGGTAACGGACAGCAACGGATGCACTGACGAAGAGGTCTTTACTGTTAATTATGTTGGAGGTCCGTTGATGGCTACACAGATCATTGCAACAGACGTACGCTGCAATGGAGAGTCTACCGGATCAGTCGATCTTGAAGTGATTGGTGGAGCGACACCCTACAATTACAATTGGACAAAGGATGGCTCAGCCATTACTCAAACTACCCAGGATTTGTCAGACGTTGCAGCTGGGATATATGCCGTCACTATTACCGATGCCAACAGCAACACCACCACAGCAACGGCAACAATATCTGAACAAACATCGGTCCTTTCTGTATCTTCATCTGCCACCAATGTGTCTTGTAAAGACGCTGGTGACGGCACAATAGATGCAACTGTAACCGGGGGAACGAGCCCCTACCAATACAAATGGACTAATGGCGCTACCTCACAGGATCTAAGTGACCTGGCCCCAGGCATTTACACACTCACGGTCACAGATGCTAATGGTTGTACAGCTACGACAAACAATTCGATAACAGAACCCAGTGCTCTGTTGCTTACAGCACTGATGAGCGAGACCAAATGTGCTACGTCTGGTACAGGTGCTCTCGACCTCACAGTGTCAGGAGGAGCGTCACCTTATTCTTACGCCTGGTCAAACAATGCCACTACACAAGATCTGACGGGCTTGACTGCAGGATCCTATTCAGTGACGGTGACTGATGCCAATACGTGTTCCCAAATTGCCACCTTCGAGGTAAGCACTACATGCATTGGTACAGCCAAAGAGGTAGTTGGAACACCCATAAACAATGGGGATGGATCCTATACATTGAAATACAACGTATTAGTTGAAAATATGGGCGATTCAGCCTTAAGCAATATTCAGGTTCTTGAGGATCTGGAAGTCACATTTGCTGATGCAGACACATTTAATGTAGATCATATTTTTATTAGCAGTCAGCCCAGCTCTAATTCCTGGGCTTTAAACGCAAATTATGATGGTAGATCGGATACGTTATTGCTTTCGGGATCTCCAAGCCTGGAATCAGGTGAATCAGGTACAATCCAGTTGACGATCACGGTAGTCCCTGGCACAAACCTGTCGTACGACAACAATGCCGAGGCTAGGGGCGAAAATCCGGAAGGCATCATGACCTCCGACAGTACACATAATGGATCAGACCCGGATCCAGATGACAATAAAATACCTGGTGACAATAGCGATCCAACACCAGTAACCTTTACAGAAAATCCAGAAATTGGGGTAGCTAAATTACTCGATGGTACACCTACCAATAATTCAGATGGGACTTATACCCTAAGTTACCTTGTTAGAATCGAAAATACAGGTGATGTGCCTATCTATGATCTTCAGTTGGCAGATACCTTGACTAATACTTTTCCCAACCTAACACTTTCAAATATCAGCACCAGCATAAATATGCAACCCGGTAGCACCACATTACATCCCAATGCTTCGTATGATGGTGATGAGACCAGTGATGTGAATATCCTGGGTGGCAGTGACACCCTGAAGGTAGGAGAGTTTGGCATAGTGCAGATCAACCTGACCGTTGCCATAGACGGTAATTTAGGGCCCTACAACAACAGTGCAGAGGGATCGGGAACTTCGCCCGCGGGAAGCTCTGTCATTGATACTTCTCACAATGGCACTGATGTAGATCCCGAAGGAAATGGTCCTGACGACAATGAAACGCCAACTCCGGTTTCGTTTAGCGAAAATCCACAGGTATCGGTAATTAAAACGATTAGTGGCACTCCCATGAACAACGGCGATGGCACCTACACCGTGTCTTATCTTGCAGAGATCCAGAACACCGGAGATGTGCCGCTACACGATGTTCAGGTGGGGGATAACCTTTCCACCACATTTAGTGGATTGACACTGAGCAATGTGTCAGTGGAAGTAAACACCCAACCGGCAAATTCTACCTTAACAGCCAATAACAATTTCGATGGCATGACTGCAGGGGATACGACCTTGCTCAACCCGGCAGATACCCTTTTGGTCGGTGAGGTGGCCATCCTAAAAATTACTTGTACAGTGACTCTTGATGGTTCTCTCGGGCCCTATGTCAATACAGCGTTCGCAGAAGGAAAAGGTCCCGGTGGGACAGCTGCTACCGATGATGATTTTGCATCATTGGTGTTGTCCGAAAATCCATCAATCGGAGTGGCAAAAGCAGCGGGTACACCAACCAACAATCAGGACGGAACCTATGATGTTTCATACACCATCGTTGTAGAAAACACCGGTGATGTCCCACTCACATCAGTCCAGGTGCTGGAAGATCTCGATGTGACATTTAGTGCTGCTGATACATTTATCATCAACTCTGTGACGAGCACTGATTTCTCCATTAGCACAGGTTTTGATGGCAAAGCTGATTCCTTGTTATTGGATGGATCTGATAATCTTGACGTAGGTGCCTCGGGAAGCATTGAAGTCAATTTGACGGTGACACCCGGTACATACCTCGGAGTATATGACAACACGGCAAAAGCAATGGGTACCTCCTCAGGTGGCATCGATGTAACCGACAATTCGTATGACGGATCAGAAGTAGATCCCGATGACGATGGAGATCCGACAAATAATGAAAAACCGACACCATTGTCATTTCCTGAGAATCCTGTACTCGGTGTTGCAAAAGATATCACTAGTGCAGTGACTAATAATGGTAACGGAACCTATTCTTTCACATACCAGATAAAGGTTGAAAATACAGGGGATGTGCCTCTTCTAAATGTACAGGTAGTTGATGATCTAAGTACGACATTTACCAATGCAACGAGCTTCGCGATAGACGGATTCTCAATCGCGACTCAGCCTGGTTCGACGTCCTTCAACCTAAATAGTAATTATGATGGTGATTCGGACGCAGAAATGCTGCAGGGTGGGGATACATTACTTGTGGGAGAGTTTGCAGTCCTAGACATTGATGTCACGGTCAATCCGGGATTGTTCCCAGGACCATATAACAATACGGCAATCTCTTATGGTACATCTACCGGGGGAAGGACGGTAGTAGATTACTCTCAAGATGGTACGGATGTGGATCCAGATAGTGATGGTAATCCAAAAAACAACAATGAACCTACACCAGTTGAATTTAACTCCACCAATGCTGAGGATGACTTCAATCAGACAGTAGTCGGCATCCCAGTGAGCGGTGATGTAAGCACTAACGATTATGACAATGAGGGGGACAATCAGACTGTGACATCGGCATTAGCCGATACCGATGGCGATGGTGTCATAGATGAGGCAATCACTATTGGAACAGCTACAGCCGTGTATGGTACGGACACGCTTGGGAATCATGTGGCAGCGGGAACTATTGCTTTGAACGGTGATGGCACATACACCTATGTTCCAGTCGCGGGATTCGTCGGGACCGTATTGATCGACTATACGACAACTGACGATAATACGGACCCAGCCACCGACAACGCACAGCTCGTGATCGAAGTATCAGGTCCTCAACCGGATGACCTGTATCCTCCGGTCGCCCAAAATGACAATGCCACGACCGAACCTGGTGAGCCGGTGGATATTCAAATCCTCGTAAACGACAATGATGTGGATGGTACAATAGATGCCACTAGTGTAGACCTGGACCACACTTCAATAACAGGAGCGACATGCGACAATACTGATGCCTCCGGGGATTGTACGGAAGTAACTGTACCCGGTGAGGGATCATATACCGTAAATGAAGTTATAGGATTGGTGACATTCACCCCTGAGGAAGGATTTATCGGCACCACTACCCCACTGCCTTACGAAGTATGTGACGATGACGGACTGTGTACAACAGCAGAGATTACGGTTTACATTAGCCAGGCTAATGTAAACGAAATGAGTGCCGAAGATGACGCTAATTACGGTTACTCCGGATCGACTATGACAGGCGACATACTCCTCAACGATATTGATCCGGATGGTAGTTCAGGCACACCTTCGGTCGCCTCAGCTACGTTCCTCAACAGTAGCGGAGCGGAAACCAGCCTCACAATTGGTAGCTCCACTGATATTTACGTGGAAGATCCGGA
This sequence comes from Saprospiraceae bacterium, assembly GCA_965222645.1. GTDB lineage: Bacteria > Bacteroidota > Bacteroidia > Chitinophagales > Saprospiraceae > JABDMH01. The sequence goes on from OZ244968.1 coordinate 2,181,525, forward strand.
TAATCCTGGAAGCTATATCATAGCTGGTAACCTCACTGTGAACAGCAATGGTTCGTATACATACATATCTGATCCGGGATATGACGGGACGGTGAGCATACCTTACACTGCATGTGATAATGACAGCGACAACGCTTGTGATAATGCGACACTGTATCTCACAACAACAGCCCCCAACACCACAATAGCTGAGGATGATATCAACCAAACAGTGGTAAACGTACCAGTGAGCGGTGATGTCAGTACAAACGATTACGATCCGCAAGGGGATAGTCAGACAGTGACAGCAGCCCTGGCAGATACTGACGGCAACGGTACAGCGGATGACGCGATCTCGACCGGATCACCGGCCACAATATACGGGACCAACGAATTGGGTGCGACAGTGCCAGCTGGTACGATCAAGCTCAATAGTGACGGCACATATGACTACAGTCCTGCCATAGATTTTAAGGGGAATGTAGAGATTATTTATACAGTAACAGATGATAATGGAAATCCCGCATCTGATGACGCAACGCTTGTCATCGAGGTATCAGGAGAGATCACCTCGAATGAATATCCACCCGTGGCAACAAATGATTTTGCTTCAACAGAACCGGGCGTTGCGGTGACTCTTAGCATCCTGGACAATGATCGTGATGTAGATGGCATGATTGACCCCACAACGGTCTCCCTTGATCACACCAGTGTGACAGGTGCAACATGCGATGCCACCGATAGTGACGGAGATTGTACTACCGTCACAGTGCCAAATGAAGGCACATATGTCGTGAATACAACTACGGGTGAGGTGACGTTTACACCACTTGCCGGATTTAGTGATACGACAGCAGCATTGACTTACACTGTGTGTGATGACTCAGGTCTTTGCACTCAGGCTGCCATTACGGTAGGGATTTCGACAACAGGAAACAATGAAATGTCAGCATCTCCAGATTACAACAGTGGGATGAGTGGTGAAACCCTCACAGGCAATGTACTCGACAATGACCTCGATCCTGATGGCAGCACGGGTACACCCTCAGTGAGCGGTGGGACTTACATCGATGCAAATGGAATGTCACAACTTCTCACAATCGGTGGGGCACCAACTGACATCTACACAGAAAATCCCGAAAACCCGGGTCAGTACGTGCTGGCAGGTACATTGGTTCTGAATTCCGATGGCACATATTCGTACGCTTCTGATGAGGACTTTACAGGTACTGCCACCGTGACCTATGCAGCATGCGATAATGATACAAATAATGCATGTGAGACCACGAGCCTCACCCTGCAAGTACAGATTGATATGACCGGACTGACACCGCCTGTAGCAAATGACGATAATGCGACCACCTTACCTAATACAGCTGTAAACATTGGCATTCTATCAAACGACAATGATGTCGATGGGGTGCTCGATACTTCCAGTGTACATCTCCTCCCGCTCAGTGTTTCGGGAGCCATTTGTACATCAAGTGATGCGAGTGGCAATTGTACTGCAGTTTCAGTGCCCGGAGAAGGTACATATTCGGTAAATCAAACCACGGGGGTTGTCACCTTTACTCCATCTACCGGATTTACGGGAATTACGACCCCTCTGATGTATGAAGTGTGTGACAATGACGGACTCTGTGATGAAGCCGAGATCACTGTAGTCGTTGTCGATGCCAATGCAAACGTGATGACAGCGGAGGACGATGCCAATTTGGGCTACTCAGGAGCCATGCTCACGGGCAATATTCTGCCCAATGACCTGGATCCCGACGGCAGTAATGGTACACCCGATGTAGGATCGGCAAAGGCCGATACCGATGGTGATGGTATACCTGATGATGCGCTAACTTTTGGTCAGAGCGAGGATGTCTATGGCGAAGATCCCGACAATCCCGGCAATTATATTTTAGCCGGGCAGCTCACTTTAAATCAAAATGGTACGTATCAGTTTCAAAGTGTTGCGGGATTCAAGGGTACGGTGATAGTTCCTTACCAGGCATGCGACAACAATAACGGGCCCAATGCATGTGACAATGCAACACTGTATTTGACGGTATTGGAGCTGTGTTATACGCTTGATGTGAAGGTGTTGTTGGAGGGGCCCTATGATAGTGGCACTGATGAGATGACGACTGTACTAAATAGTAACCACCTGCTTCCCGGCCAAGATCTAGGAGAAAATGACAATCCACTAGCCGGATTTCTAGGTGAAGCAACTCCTATAGGCCAACCATATTCTGCTGCTCCATGGAATCACAATGGAACTGAAGGTGATGGATATGGCGATGAGGGAACTAATCCTGGAAGCACACCCTATCCTTCAACGGTGACAGATTGGGTACTTGTCTCAATCAGGGCGACAGATTCTCTGGAGACAAGTGAAGTTTGGAAATGTGCGGGATTGTTACACAGTGACGGATCAGTTACATTTCCTGATGCCTGTGATTGCCTGGAACTTTCAAGCAATGTGGGCTACTACATTGTCATTGAGCACCGAAATCATATGCCTGTTATGTCTTCAAAACAGACTCCTACTGCCGATGTTTTGAGTTTTGATTTTACTACTCAAGATTCTTGGAAGTTTCTATTTGGGGTTGGGTCTATCGAAGTTGAGACAGGTGTCTGGGCAATGCACGCTGGAAATGGGGCAACAGTCAATCGAACAAATGAAAAGGATATTAACTCCAACGACAAATCGAATTGGGGAAATGATAATGGACAGATTTTCAAGTACAGATTTGGTGATCATAATCTAGATACTGACACCAACTCAGATGATAAAACAATCTGGGGAAGAAATAATGGTAAGGTAACTTTTATCCCTTTCAATTAATTCAAAATTCATTAACGGGGAAACATTAGAAACAATGGAAAAAAATCATTTAAAGTCAATCTTGGTACTGGTGGGATTCTTCAGTATCAGTTTGTTGTGGGGACAAGGTGGAGACCCTCCCTACACCCTCACTTTGCAGATAGTCGAATCAGGTGGTACATGTGGTCCGACTTCGGGGTGCAGCTTAGATAACACTGTGTGCTTCGATATCATATTGGCCGATTTCCGAAATAATTCAGGAGCGCAGGTTGATCCATTCTACTCAAATGCTTACAATCTTTGGATATCATATCCAGCAGATGATTTTTCAATTTTAGACGGTAGTGGGGATCCAATGGATACCGAGTGTGTCAATACTCAGTCAGGTGATACTGATGCTGACTTCCTCGGAGGTTTTAGAGTCGGTGCATCTGACCCAAACGCTATGGTGAGTATTGGGTCAATATTGCACAGTTTCTGCCTGGAGTACACAGATATTTCTGTATTGACAGGTGCCCAAATTTGTGTTGGAGACGTCTTTTTTGGCGTTGAATCAACCTATAGAATCTTTCTTGGTTCTAATCCTTCTACAGCTGAAGAAGCTACTACAGACGATGGTACCTTAATATTGAATCCGGGCTGTATCACCCTCGGTTCCGGCAACATCTCCTGCCTTGCCATCCTACCTGTCACCTGGGCATCGTTTGAGGCTGAAAAGCAGGGACAAATGGCCGATCTCGACTGGGTAACGGCCACGGAGTTGCATACAGATCACTTTGTAGTGGAACGATCCACCGATGGAAGGACGTTCGAGGAAATCGGAGCTGTAGCGGGAGCAGGTACATCATACGATGAACGAGCTTACGGCTTTATGGACACAAAGCCGGCGAGAGGGACTAATTATTACCGCATAAAGCAAGTGGACACAGATGGGAACTTTGAGTACAGTACCATCCGGTCATTGCATTTTGACAGCAGTGAAGAAATAGTCGTATTTCCTAATCCGGCTAAAAAATATGTCGACATTATTGTACCAGATACAGAACCCAGAAATGGTGATCTACTGGATGTAGAAATATATAACAGCCAGGGATTGCTTGTGAAAATTGTGGCGCTGTCGCAAAGGGCCAGTATAGACCTAAGTCTTCTGCCTTCTGGTGCCTATCAATTTAAAATTATGGACGGTGATAATCTGGTTGGGATAAAACAAGTGGTCAAAATGGAGTAGACTAAAAAATACAAAACACCTGATGAAATCAATCTGAGCCTCGTGGATTTCTGCGAGGCTTTTTTGTTTTCATTGCTTGGACCAGGAAGTCTCAAGAATTTGTCTTCAATCAGTCTGTTTCTATGCTTGTGAATTACGTCAGTTCCAATTTTGTAGCCACCGGCACAAGAGGACATCATGAATTAAAAACCTGTCAAAATCATTAACAATAACGAGTTCTTTTTCCATCAGTGCCTTCAATGCCCGACTGACGGTGCTATTTGCTCCCAAATTGTATTTCTTCAGAAAGTCGGCTGAAGTGGGATGCGATACAGTTTCCTCTTTAGCAATTGCCTTCATCAGTTTCCATTGTGACCGCGTGAGCATTCGCTGGTAGTTGCCAAACACCGAATCCTGTTGATCCAATATCCGGACAATCATTTCCATCACTTGCTTTTCATCTATGTCCTTTTTTTCCGCAAACAGGTAGTTACATACAAGCTGGATACAATATGTCTGACCCTGTGCCCACTCATAAATCAATTTGGGCACACCTTCCTCAATTTTCAATCCAATACTTGCAAAATGCCTAGCCATAAAGGGGGTGTATTGATCCAATGGAATTGGTTCGATTGCCATTAACTGGCAACTTTGATAAAACGGTCTTGTTGCCTTTGTAAACATCGCCTCCATCATCTTACGATGGCTGCCACTGAATACAAACCTTATGTTCGGATAATTTTGCACCCATTCTCTAAATATGGCTTCAGCGTTTTTATTTTTATAGGCAGTTATTTGCTGAAATTCATCAAGAGCAATAATTACGTCCCGTTTACTCTCAGAAAGAAATTGACCAATAATGTCAAGTGACCTTAGGGGTTCGATTTTGTCATTTAAACCGATGGAAACCTCTGGCAAATAAGTGACTGGGTTAAAAGAAATATTTGCACCTAATGAGGAGAGTAGTTGTTTGACTCTACCAAGCCTTGAGGACCGTACATTCCCATATTTTTTATAAATGTGGAATGCTATCCTTGCAACTGCGTCCTCCATGTCCTGGGTACTGAGCAAATCGACTAAAATCACGTCCTTTTTCTTAGAAAAAAAGCATTTGATTAAGGCGGTCTTACCCAACCTCCTCCAGCCATACATGACAACGTTGCGTCCATTCACAACGTGACCACGAAGTTCTTTGAGCTCTGATAATCTATCACAGAAATAGGCTTTTCCATTGTATCCTGAGACAAAGAAAGGATTTGCTGGAATCTTCTTCTTCCTCGGCATTACTCACTTTTGACTATCAAAGATAAGCATAATTGCTCTATAACGCAAAATGTGTTACGCAAAATGTGTCAAAAACAATTACCCATCATTCGCGGAGATCCCGGACTCCACCTTCCAGCAGGTACAACATTTGCACTTCCTCCACACTCAATGGTTTATCAAATATGGCTACTTCGTCCATTAAACCCACATAATTTAATCCCAAATAAATTTTGGCCCTCTTCACTTCCCAGGTAAAAGATTCGGGAATCATTCTTTCGCCCTGTGGCTTGCCATTCACATAAAATAATGCCTTGGCATCTCGACCATTTATTTTCTCAAACGCGATGACTACGTGAGTCCATATATCATTTCCAAAAGGACGGTCCTCTGCTACGACAAGTCTCTCCTGAAAATCCGGATTGTCGTCAGGACCAATATTCTTTGGATTCCAAATTTCTAAATCTCCAAACACACCCATCCTAAACAGGCGCGGATTTTTATCGCTAAAATCAACCCAAAAGGCAGCATCATTGTATCCCACATCGGTAATCTGAATCGGATCGCAATACCCCGGTTCTAAATCCTTTTCTGGATCTAAACTCAACCACAATGAAATGCTTCCACCAAAAGCTTCTTCTTTATAGTTAATATTGTCAGGTGCCTCGTACCAGACAACTTCTTTTATTTTTTTTTCAAATGAAAGAGCATTCCCATACCTTCCCTCATTTTCGGCTATTGAAATATCATCGGTGTGGATCCCAGCCTGTCCTGCTGATTCGCTATTGTATTCAGAGCTTGTAAAAATAGATCTATTTCCACGAGAAAAATCTGCATCGGTACCCTGATCAAAAGAACTATAAAAAGTGAGATGATCCCCTAGGGACTTCTGCACTTTTCCGCGCTCCATTTTGACATAGGATGCAATTTCGCCCACCGTGCTGATCCAGATGTCCCGGCCCTCCGTTTTTAGATATTCGGCAAGATCTTCAAGCATGGCTATCCTGGTTGTCTGCCTTCCACCCTCGCCGATTTCATGACCGGCAAGTACCAACCATAAATTATTTGCAATGGCATTCTCCAACAAGGGTAGTATTTCTTTAAAATTCTTTCCATCCATTTCGACACCTTGCACCTGAGCAAAATCAAAAAATAATGGGTCATTGGCCGCTTCATTCATCCAGCCGCGACCAGATTCAAATAATTCAGCCACTACAGGCACATAGCTCATAGTGGATTTTCCCCTGCCTACAAAAGTTTGGCCACATGTATACGCAAATGACACCGGAGTAATCCCCAGCATTTCCTCAAGCTGACGATTTGCATCCAATAATTCGTGCCGCATACTTGTCAGCGTATAACTTTCCAATGCCTTATCCCGTGCCCATGAAAAATTACCTGAGCAGGGATGTACTACCGTGTGATTCCCGATTTCATGACCATCTGCGATTATTTCTTTCCACTCTTTTACCCTACCCTGCACACCACCCGGTATAACATAGTATGTCACATCCAGGTCCAATCTCCTAAACAAGGGTAACCCTAGATCCGGATGACTCTCCCTTGCATCATCAAAAGTAAGGCTGAGTGCAGCTTTCTTGCCATCTGGCCATAAAAAATCATTTTGCGACCAGGTTGAGACGGGAAATGAAGACATCAAGACAAATGCTGCAGCCAATGGGTAAAATACCTTGTTGCTCATTATCAAAATTTAGGTTGAAAAGAATTGCTTTACATAAATAGGTCTAATTTATGAAAAACAGTATCTTAATTTTTGATATCACCTCCTGGATAAATTTCACTACATTAAGAAAGAGAAATCATGAATCGCCGTTCATTTATTTATAGCTCTACCTTCTTCAGTGCCTGCACTGCGTTATCTCCCGGTGTGCTAAAAATTGAATCGAAGGATTCGCTCTTCAAGATAGGTGCTTGTGATTGGTCAATCGGATACCGCGGTCAGCTGGAAGCTTTTGCTATGGCAAAACAATTGGGTCTGGATGGTTTACAAATTAGTTTTCGAGTAAACCCCGAAGAGGCCCTGCTGGAAGATGATCATATTCTCGAGAAATTTCGGCAAGAGTCAACGACTTCTGGAATTGAAATTGCAAGTCTTGCACTCGGGATTCTCAATCAGATCCCATATAAGTCAGACAAACGAGCCGAACAATGGGTATCTTCCAGTATTGATGCGGCGGTAAAGTTGGGAACGAAAGTCGTTTTACTGGCCTTTTTTGGAGATGGCAATATTAAAGACGATCCGGAGGGGACCAGGACGGTCATCACCAGGTTGAAAAATGTCGTCGAGAAAGCTGAACGTGCCGGGATTATTTTGGGGCTTGAGAGCTGGTTGAGTGCCAGTGAACATGTAGAAATTATCGATGCTGTGGGATCCGACAATGTAAAAGTCTATTATGATGTAGCCAATTCCAATAAAATGGGTTACGATATCTATGAGGAGATTAGGTGGCTGGGGAAAGATCTTATTTGCGAACTCCATGCAAAAGAAAATGGGTACTTACTCGGCGCTGGAAAAATCGACTTTGCAAGGGTCAGGGAAGCCCTTGATGAAATTGGATATGAAGGGTGGATTCAAATTGAGGGAGCCCTGCCCAAGGGAGCAGACATTTATCAAAGTTATAAAGAGAATGTGAAAGTAATGCGAAAGTTGTTTTGAGAAAAATTCTGGTTCGGAGACGAGATGGTCAACAGCTACTCATGATGAGAAAATGCCTTACCTGGATAATAATATTATTGTCAGCCTTTTACATTTCCTGCCATAAAGTTGATCCGCGTCAGGTCACTCAGGTTGTAGATCCACTGGACTTCGATGTGTATTTTGATGGACATTTCTATTTGCCGAAAGGGTGGAAATCTACACTATGGGCTGAATCACCTCAACTCTATAATCCGACCAATATGGACGTGGACCATCGTGGAAGGGTGTGGATTACCGAAGGGGTCAACTATCGCGATTTTAATAACGCTCCAGGCAAATTTCCCCATAACCATAACGGAGACAGAATCGTGATCCTGGAGGATACCAATCACGATGGAGTGGCCGACAAGTCGACGGTTTTTGCCCAGGATCCGGATTTGGTTTCACCTCTGGGTATCGCAGTGCTCGGGGAAAAAATAGTAGTCTCCTGCTCTCCAAATCTGATAATCTATACGGATGAAGATGGAGATGATAAGCCAGAGAAGAAAGAAGTCCTCCTCACAGGATTTGGAGGATATGATCACGATCACAGTCTTCACGCTGTTGTCCCGGGTCCCGATGGCAAATGGTATTTCAATACTGGAAATGCAGGTCCTCACACAGTCACAGACCGGGACGGATGGACACTGAGATCCGGGAGTCTCTATGTGGGTGGCTCACCATACAATACTGAAAACTCGGGCAGCCGCATAAGTGATGACGGAAGAACATGGGTTGGTGGTCTGGCCTTGAGGATCAATCCCAATGGGGCCGGTCTTGAGGTCCTGGCACATAATTTCCGAAACGCCTATGAGCTGGCCATAGATTCCTACGGAGATCTTTGGCAAAATGATAATGATGACCAGGTGGAGACCTGTCGTTCTACATGGTTGATGTATGGTGGTAATGCCGGGTACTTTAGTGCGGATGGTACGAGAACATGGAAGGCAGACCAACGACCGGGCCAGTCCGTATTTACCGCCCACTGGCACCAGGAAGATCCCGGTGTCATTCCAGCCGGCGACAATACCGGTGCGGGATCACCATGCGGTGTATTGGTCTATGAGGGAGATGCCTTTGGGGAGGATTTTCGAGGTATGTTTCTCAATGTAGACGCCGGGAGAAATACCATTTTCGCGTACAAACCTGAGATGGATGGAGCCGGTTTTTCCTTAACCCGTAGGGAGCTCATAAGTTCAGTGGAAGAATCGACAGAGGGATACATCTGGCACGAGCTTCCCGAGGACAAGAGAAAGTGGTTTCGTCCCAGTGACATGGTGGTCGGTACAGATGGATCATTTTACATCGCAGATTGGTACGATCCCGTTGTGGGAGGACATCAAATGCACGACACAAAAGCCTATGGCCGGATTTACCGTATTGCACCAGAGGGAAAAGGCCTTCCCAGTCCAGTCCTAGATGTTACGACTACCGAGGGACAGTTGGAGGCGCTATGTAGCCCGGCGATTAGTGTGAGAAATCTCGGCTTTAGGCGACTTCAGAAAAAGCGGGAATCGGTCATCGGCGATGTGGAAAAACTTCTCTCCGGGCAAAACCCGTTTCATCGTGCTCGAGCCGTTTGGCTATTGGTGACTTTGGGAGAGGAAGGACATGAGCGCGTTGAAAATGTCCTTCGCAACGAAGGGGATCCACGATTGAGAGTTGCTGCTTACCGAGCCCTCGTACAGCACTTTCCGGACCGTCTGGTACATTATGCCGAAATCTCAATGAAAGACCCGTCACCGGCCGTACGGAGAGCAGTTACAATTTCTCTTCGCGATCAAGATCTGGTAAATGTTAAGCACATTTTATTGACGCTATACAAACACTTCGACGGTCGTGATCCCTGGTATCTCGAAGCCCTGGGACTTGCTTTGGAAGGAAAAGGAACATCCTTTTATAAGGAAATAGCAAGTACGCAACCGGATGATCCGATCCTTTGGGACAGTGCATTTGCGTCCTTGGTCTGGCGCCTCCATCCGCCATCTGCTTTACCTGATTTGGAAGAGAGAGTGATGTCCTCGGTCCTGACCTTCGCAGAAAGAAACAGGTCACTCACTGCCATTGCCTTTACAGAAAGCGAGAATGCGGCAGAGGCGATGATCAGGATTTCTCGTAATGCAACAGATCCGAGGTTGAAAAAATTAGCGACCTACTGGGTAGAATTTAGAAGATCAAATTTGTGGAATAAACTCATAGACTGGGAGCAAGAAGGAGACAAATCAAGTGTCCCTGATTCAATTATAGAGGCGGAAAAAGTTTTGACTGATCCCCATGCAACACACGAAGAGAAATTGAAAGCGGCAATTATCCTGGCCCATGACAAATACGGCGGAGAGAAGATTCTCAGCATGGCGGCAGCCAAAACACTTCCAGACAATATATATGATCAACCCGAAATTGTAGTTGCGCTAGAAAAACACCCAAAACAAGAAGTGAGAATTCTCTCAGGTCAATTTTTCAGCCGGGAGGATTCCGGTATGACCGTAACTCAGATCCTCGGGCATCAGGGAAGGCACGCCGAGGGACAGGCACTATTTGCTGAGCATTGTGGTACCTGTCATAGAGTAGGTGAAGAAGGCAGGGATATTGGTCCCGACCTGAATGGCATAGCCAATAAATTTGATAAAGCTGCACTTGCCGATGCCATACTTTACCCCAACGGAGCAGTCACTTTTGGATACGAACCCGTAATTGTCAATACAAAGGACAAGAGAGTGTTTTCAGGATTTTTACTTTCTGAAGGAGAAACAACAGTGATCAAAGATCTCGAAGGAAAATTGCACACTATCCCGACTGATCAGGTTGAGACAAAAAATCTATTGGATAGTAGTCTAATGCCCGATCCCGGTGCTTTGGGGTTGACATCGCAAGATGTTGCCGATGTAATTGCATTCCTCCAGCGACCACTGATCCAGTAGACTAGAATAGTGTTAACGAATGTGCACTTGTTATCACGCCAGTGCATGTTTTGGCATCACATCAGCTTGTACTTTTGACCTTGGTAATGTAAAGCAAAATGTACTTCCACCTTCCTGATTGTGTTCCAACCAGATTCTCCCTCCATTGTTTTCAATAATGGCTTTGCAAGTTGCAAGGCCCAGGCCAGCACTTTCGTGCTCAGACTTACTTTCCATGGTCTTAAAGGGTTGAAAAATCTCCTCGTGAAAAACCGGATCCACGCCTACTCCGTTGTCACCGACACATATTTTCACCTTGTCTCCAAATTCCTCGCTCCAGATTCGTATCAGGGGATTTCTAGACTTATTGTATTTTATTCCATTCTGAAGGAGGTTTTGAAAAATGGCGACCAGTTGAGCCGCTGGAAAATCAACTTTGACAAGAAGCGATGTGTAATCGCTATCGATGGTGGCATTCCTACCTGCAATGTAATCATTCAAGTTTCTTTTGGCAAGATCGATTGCAATTTTGATGTCGAGACTTACGATCTTCGGATTTTCCACAGCGGCCTGGGTAAAGTGTTTGATAGACTTCACGAGCAAGTCTAAAAATGCTGCACCCTCTTTAATGATTTTTAAACACCTGGTATTTGTTTCTGTTTCTCCAAAGTTGAGATTTGACTCTATTGCCTCTGCGGCCATCCCAATTTTCAATACCGGCTCCCTCAGATCATGACTTGTGATATATGCAAAACTTCGCAGCGCATCGTTCTTTCTTTTCAACAGCAAATTTGATTTTTGCAGTGTTTCCGTACGCTCTTTTACCTGTTGTTCGAGAAGGATGCCGTATTGTTGCCGGCGTCTGCTTTGTCGCATCAGGATCCAACCCACTATGGCAGCAAGGATCAAAGTGAGACATGATGCAGCAGCGATCAGCGTTCTTTGCCTGATGATGGTCTCCTGCTTTTGATGCCTGTCTTTCAAAAACAGATTTTCGGCTTCTTTTTTTTCTGTCTCAAATCTGAATGACAGTTCTGCAAAAGTTTCGGCTGCCTCCTTTGCCGTCAACGTATCTGCAGCATCCTCAAATGATTTTCTTGCTTGCAGGGCTTCCTTCCAGAAGCCCATTTTTTCCAAACATTCGGATTTTATGAGCGACAGCTCCGCCTGCACCCCAAATAGTTTCATCTCCTCCGCCTGTGACAAAGATCTATTAATAAAAGGCATCACCTGATCATCCTTCTTATATGCAATTAAAGCCTTTGCAAGGGTGATTGCGGCCACTAATTTTTCGGTCTGTGATTCGCTTTCACTGGCCTGCTTATATGCCTTATCGGCATACTCCCATGCCAGCTCAAAACTGTCCATCAGCATATAGGTTTCTGCCACTTGCCGCAACCCCGTGATGAAACCATAGGAGTCACCGTCAGCTTCAAAGTTTTTTAGTGCCTCTTTGTGGTAGGCAAGACCCTCGGATAGATCCCCCTGCTTTACCAGTATGACGCCAAGGTTGCCCAATGCATAGTCTCGATCTAGGGGTAAATCGTGTGTTCGACTTACTTCCAGTACCTGCTCAAAATATTCTTTTGCCTTATCATCTAGATCCACATCCAGATACAGATTTCCGATGTTAATCAGGTTGGCATTGGTCACCGACCAATCGTCCATTTTTTTTGAATAGGAAAGAGATTTCAGGTAATATGTCAAGGACTTATCTAGAATTCCCTTGTCACAAAAAATATTACCCAGATATCCATATGCCCTGGGATAAATGTACACGGGACAGTTGATATCGCCGGATACTAGCTTTTCAAAGTGTTCCACCGCCTCCGAAATTCTTCCTGCCCTTTCTAAGCCAAATGCATAAAAGCACAATGATTCGGCAATCAATGTATCGTTCGTAATATTCGCGACATTTATCAGATCTTGAGAGGCTTTGGCATAGGAAAGTATCTTGTTGGGGTCCTCGTCCCTGTAGACTTTGCAAATCTCCAAAAGTGTCGTCATCCTCTCTTCAGCATCCAGGTCATGTTTGCCCAAAACCAAAAGGAGACTATCCAGCCCGACGGCTGCATGTACTGCTGATCCACTTCCAATGAGAATCAGGAAAAATATGTACCTAAGTATCATGGTTATTCCGTTTGAGTCAAACCACGAGATCTCAATTTTTGCTCAACGAAAGCAAACGAAATACAAAACATCTGTCTTCCCGACAGACTGAAAGAGTGTTGAATATGACCTACCCTTGTCATACCTGATATCCAAGTCCAAACTAGAAAACGACATAGGCTGGGCACCAGAACAGGTCGTTCTTATGTAAAGCGAAAAAATCGGGCCAAAAGCACTACAACATTAGAATTTGTCTGGCCACAGATCGTGGATTTTGTCAAATATCCACATCCGGAATTTGTAATCTGAAGTTAATCAAACAATTAGCCCTTTCTATTTTACCAAAATCAGATCTTCTTAACCAGAAAAAATTCTCTTAAACATGGTCTCTATGAAATTGACATGTTGCAACTTGATCATCACAATCGGATCTACTTTGCCAAAATTGGAGCGCAAGGTCCCTCACCCTATCGTTTACAGGAGCTGATAAATTCTCCACAATTATCAATTGTCGGTCAATTCACTGCCCCACCAATTGTTTTCTGGATCAAAGTCGTCTGCCAGGTAATTCAGCCGTTGATTTTCCAATGCCGGCCACCGCTCCTCCCTCACTTTTTTCAGGTATGCTCTTTCCCGCTCGGCATCATAACTTGGATCCCGGACCGGTAGTCTTGCCCCTACCTTCTCCAGGTATTGAAGTAAATCATCTTTGAGCCGGGCGACTACTTCAGGATTACTTCCGGCGACGTTTATGTTTTCAGATAAATCATTTTGAAGGTTATAAAGCTCATCCCTGCCATCTTCGTAATAATGAATGAGTTTCCAATCTCCCTTCCGAATCATCGATGAGGGTTCACCTCCCTGATTTCCATAATGAGGATAGTGCCAATAAAGCGATCTCTCCTCTAAAGAATTACCGAGAAGAACCGGCATTAAACTCAAGCCGTCACTGTGCTCCATCGGTTTTGGCTCTAGTCCTGTAAGTTCCAGAATTGTCGGATAAAAATCAGTACCCGTCACCGGCACATCACTTTTCTTCCCTGAAATATCCAACCAGGGTACTTTAATGAAATACGGCTCCCTCACACCACCCTCAAACTGATAACCCTTTCCTGCACGTAGAGGGAGATTTGAAGTTGAGTAATTATCCCCGGCTGCCACTCCACCATTGTCTGATGTAAAGATCACAACGGTGTTTTTATTCAGTCCCAGTTTATCAATTTTATCGAGTACAATTCCCACAGCATCATCCATTGTTTCGACAAGACCCGCATAAACCGGATTGTCTTGCACTTGCCTAATGGGTAAGAAATGCCCCATCTTAAATCCCGAGTCAGCTATACCCAGCTTATCGGCCTTATCCCTGTATTTTTTCCATTTTTCTCGCGTAGTCTGTATTGGGCCATGTACAGCATAAAATGATAAAAAAGCAAAAAAACTCGTGTCTTGATTTTCCTCTATAAATTTGGCAGTTTCCCGTGCTAACCGCATCGAGAGATTTTCGCCGTCTACTGCATTTTGTAAATTTGGATTTGTCCAGGGAGAATAGTAACCACCGATCGGACTACCCTTTTCCCACCCTCCTTTATTAATGTCAAAACCATGATCCTCTGGCCAGGATCCTTCGTTCCCAATATGCCATTTACCCGCAAAAAATGTTTTGTAACCACCCTCTTTTAAAGCTTCCGGCAACGTTGTAAAATCATGTGAAAGATGTGGGGTGTATTCAGGAGGTAATAATTTGTTATGTCTGCCAGACTTCCGCCACTCTTCACCTGTGCGAGCACCAATCCAATCTGTAATCCCGTGTCGCGCTGGAAATTTTCCCGACATGATGCTTGCACGAGAAGGACTGCACACCTGGCACGTTGCGTATCCATTTGTAAAAACCATGCCCTGACCGGCAATCCGATCGATATTTGGCGTCTCATAATACATGCTGTTCATACAACTCAAATCGTGATACCCCAGATCATCGGCCAGAATAAATAAGACATTGGGTTTTGATTCGGACTCATCTTGTATTGTAGTACCACAATTGAAGAACAAAATGGAAAAGATAAGTATCAGACCGGCAAAGAGTTTCCTCATAACATTTTTTAAATTTCGGTTTTTATTACAAAAAAATAAGTAGAGAAAAACACGATATTGAAAATTGGAAAGATCGATCCATGAAAAATAACAAATTAATTTTCAATTACTTTTTGCTTTTTTTTCTCTCTTCATGCAATACATATCATTATGCCACAACACAAAAATCGGATAGACCTAATATCCTTTTTATTTTAAGTGATGATCAGGGATACCCGACGTTGGGGTGTTACGGTGCAGTCAAAATTAGGACTCCCCATCTGGACGACCTGGCTGCCAGTGGCACAAGATTTACAAATGCATATGTCACATCGCAATGCACTCCTACTCGTGCGACATTATTGACCGGACAGTATACGGCTCGCAGTGGGATGTGGCATGTGATAAAATGGTACGGATACCCGTGGGCTCATATGACCGAACCCCCTTTTAAAGAAAATCTGTCGCGAAATGACTTTGTATTTAGTAAGGGCTTACAGGAGATGGGATACACGACCGGGATCATAGGGAAGTGGCACCTCACAAATAATGCAGACGGGACCTACATGGGGTTGCGACCAGAAGCCGCTCCGTACTATGGTTTTGACAGTGCTCCTCCGGTGATTAACGGGGCAAATTTTGAAATGGGGGCTGACAGGGGTGTCGCCCTATACACAAAACAGGCTCTGGAATTTATCAAAGCAAATAAGGAAAGACCATGGTTCTGTTTTTTGTCGCATCATATGATTCATGGCAATGTCGTGGCACCTGATTCTCTGGTTGAGAAATACAGGAGTCTGGGGTTTGATTCGATTGGACCGAACAGGGCAGTCTATTTGGCTGGCCTGGAATTGCTCGACTGGTCAGTTGGAAAACTGCTAAATGGGTTGAAGAATTTGGGAGAATATCACGAGACCGTGGTTATTTTCATGAGCGATAATGGTGGGATAAAACATCGCCTCGACTTTCGGGCTGCCGAATATCTAAGGCCGGAAGGAACCCGATTTGACTATGATATCCATGAGTATAACAATGATCCACTGAGAGCGGGTAAAGGATCCATTTATGAAGGCGGAGTCAAGGTGCCGTTTGTTTTCAGCTGGCCGGGACAGTACGTAACCGGCCAGGTCAACAAGACACCGGTGCATGCCATTGATCTCGCTCCTACTTTACTGGAGATGGCTGGATACAGGGGCAAAAACGACTGGGATGGAAAGAGTTTGGTGCCATTACTAAGGGGTCACCCTGAATTTCCTGATGGAAACCGACCACTCTTCCAATATTTTCCATTTTATGATCTGCTCTGGGGACTCACACCTTCTGCAAGTATCAGAGACGGTAAGTACAAACTGATTCGATTCTTTGGTGATTACATAGACTCCAGTTATCAATATCACACAGGTGCCCGGACAGAGTTGTACGATCTAATTACGGATCCCGGCGAAACCAAAAATCTAATAGAACATAAACCCCAAATCAGACAAGATCTCGATAGCAAGCTGGACTCCTGGCTCGAAGAAATGGAAGTGAGTCTTCCAGATCTCAATCCACATTTTGAACCTGCAAAAGCATTCCAATCTACCAGCATTAAGCCCGATTGGATAGGGAAACACTAGAGAATACTGGCAAACATTAACTTTCATTAACAGCAAGTCATTTCCCTCGAAAGGTGTATGGTACCAAAGTCAAATCTCTGGGGGGCAAGGACACCTCAAAATCAGCGTCTGCAATCACCATCCACATTGAGGTCTTGCAAGAAAAAGTGTATCTATGTATAATAAACAAATCAATAATAGATCATGAAAAAAATTTTGTTAGCTGGAACCCTCTTTTGTATCCTGGCCTGGACGGTCAGTGATGCTGTTGCTCAAGAAAGAAAAGCTCCCTCACCATTCTCAAAAGTGGAACAACGAGTAGGACTGACTGATGTGACGATAGAATATTCGCGGCCCTCTATGAAGGATAGAAAAATTATGGGCGAGTTAGTACCCTTTGGCAAAGCCTGGCGTACTGGTGCCAATTCTGCAACCAAGATGACTTTTAGTGACGACGTTACGATTGAAGGCAAAGAGTTGGCAGCGGGATCATATGCAGTTATTACCGAGCCCGGTGAAGCGAGTTGGGGGATACAGTTTCATAAACACGGAGAAGGAGGATGGAATTCCTATACCTCCAAGGAGCCTGCCTTGAAGGTATCGGTTGAGCCGGTAGGCATTGACTGCACGGTTGAGTCCTTCCTGATTAACATTGACGAACTGAGAGACAAAAGTGCAAGCATCCAATTGATTTGGGAGAATACGGTCGTACCGATTTCTCTTGGCGTAAAATAATATCTCCAATCCAGGCAGGTTTCTTTTAGTGACCTGCCTGTTTTCTTTTAAAATAGGGTCTCACGGCTATCCAAATAACGGGTGGTACACAAGCACTCAAGATGAGGGCCAATGTGGGATTTTCGACACCCATTGCACCTATGCAGGCATAGAGCATTCCCATCGGAATGGCACTGCAAAGCAAGGCCGCGTGAAATCTTTTTACCGGCATTTGATTTAACCCGGCCATACACGAAACAACTTCGGGAAAAACGGGGAGCCACCTCGACAGCACAACTATCCATCCACCCATTTCTGAGAAAATCCTGTGGCCGCGTTCAAAGTCCTTTGTGCCGAGAATCTTTTTCGCAGTTTTTACTCCCAAAAGGCGACATAGCCAATAGCCAACTGCACCTGACAAGAATGACCCGGTGATCGCAATGAGACTTCCTGCTACCGGCCCGTATATAAATCCCAATGCCGACATAACTACTGTGCCTGGTACTGGAAGGACCAGATCCGATATCAGCAGAACAATGCCCACCAGCCAGGACCAGAAGCCGAAACTCTTCACCCACTCGACAGCGCATGGGAGGCTAAACCGCTCTGTCCAGGCATCACCCCATAAAAAGAAGGGTACGAGCACCATAGTCACCAATAACAGAAATAAAATCCATTGCCTCACAGCTTCAAAATAATTTGTGAAAACGTAAATTGCAAGGTCAATAATATTTGTGATATCTGCTCATAATGTCAAAAATCTAATGCCAAAACCCAGACCAAAAAAATTAGACAGGAAGGAAATGCAGGCCCTGGCAAAAAAGATAGTGCAAGAGGTAAAATTTCCAATGCTCTCGACCATCGATGGAGATCATCCCAGACTCAGGCCGGTCTCGCCCGTATTGACTAGAGGTTTTGAGGTCTATATCGCCAATCTAAAATCGTATCACAAGACGGTTGAAATAGAGGCCAATAATAAGGTGGAAATTTGCTATTTGGATCCGGACCACAACCAGGTGCGGATTTCCGCAATAGCGCAGATATTGGATGACAGACAACTCCTTCAGGAGATTTGGGATAAAAATGCACTACTCAAACACTACCTGGGGAGTATTGACAATCCCGAGCTGATTGTGTACAAATGTGTACCAGCACAAGTGCGGTTTATGCAGGAGTGGGCACTGAATTATCACGAGATCGACCTTGACTAATTGCCTATTTTTTTTGGAATGAAGAGACCCTCAAATCCGGGTATCAACTTGTCTCGTCTTTGATCCAGCAAAGCACGGTCATCACTTCTTCCTCCGTCAATTGGATCTCCGTGTGAGGCTCAGGTCTCTTATCCATTAATATTAAATCTCTAATTTCTTCAATGTTATTATTGATATCCAGCGCCAGAGAAAAATTTGGCAATTCATCAAAAATTGTGATGATGTTATAGGAAATTGAAAAAAATGGGATTCAGCTAACCCAAAGAGATACTCGATTTAGAGTGTATTACTTTTTCCACCCTGCAGCCCTTGCCATCATCATGGTTATTTGATGTTCTCCCGGATCCAGATTGGCAAGGTCACCAACTAATTTAAAATCATAGCTGTCGATTTTTACGGATAAATCCATGGCCTCTCCGTATGGTATCTTTATCAATTAATAGTGGTAGAAAAAAAGAGGGCACGCAAAAGTGTCTGCGAGCCCTTACTATATAAATCCTTGAGATTATCCTACGTCGTTTTCACCTCTTCATCTTTTTTCTCTTCTTTCGCACTTCCATTTCGCGATTCTACTTCGGTGGCCTCCACGATTTCGCCATGACCATTAGCATCTTTTTTATTCCCCAGATAGGTGGGAAGATCCATACCGGCCATATTAAATAAATCATGGAGTGGAGGAATTGATTTGTATAGACCCGATACAAATTTTGATGTCGCGTTACCTTCTCCATTTTGTTGTCCTCCTTCCCAAACAGTTACCTTATCGATCTTCAGATTCTTAATGGCATCTACCTGAGTTTTGACAAGTTCCTCCAGTTTATCTGCTATGAGCATCAGCACAGCGTCTTTTGTATTTCCGTTGGTCGCTGCGACAATTTTGTCAAACCCTTCCGCTTGTCTATTCAATATCTCATAGAGACCACGTGCCTCAGCTTCCTTCATGGCAAAAATTGCATCTGCCTGCCCTTTGGCCTCTCGACGTTGTCGCTCTGCCTCCGCCTCGGCATCGATTTCGATTTTGCGCTTCTCGATCTCGGCATCGACAATAACATCTGCCTCTTGCGAAGCCAATTCTCTGGCTGCCCGGGCTTTTTCAGCCTCCTGCTCGGCCAGGTACGCATCCTGTAGAGCTTTGGCTGCCTGTATTTTCTCAGCAGATGTAGCTTTTCTCAGTGCTTCTGCCTCTGCCTCCCGTTTCACAGCCTCTGATTGGGCAATTAGAATCTGTGCCAGGTTTTCACCTTCTACCGATTTTGCTTTGGCATCCGCTTCACCTACCTGCGCGTCTGCTTCTGCTTTAGCAACTTCGATGCGCATTTCACGATTGGCTTTAGCTTGCCCGATTGAGCCTTCTCGATTTTTTTCAGCTACTCTTACCTTAGCCTCATTGATGGCATGTGCTGCTGCCTCTTTTCCAAGGGCTTCGATATAGCCGGATTCGTCCTCAATGTCGGTGATATTTACGTTGATTAGTGTCAGTCCTATTTTTTTGAGCTCACTGCCCACGTTGCTTGCTACATTTGATAGAAATTTATCTCTGTCGGAGTTAATTTCTTCAATGTCCATGGTAGCTACTACCAGCCGGAGCTGTCCAAATATAATGTCCTTGGCAATGTCTCTTATCTCAGTGATCGTCTTGCCCAAAAGTCGCTCAGCCGCATTTACCATGGTTCCTTCATCATTGGAGATCGCAACCGTAAAGCGAGAAGGCACATTTACTCTAATGTTTTGTCTACTCAGGGCATTCCTCAGGTCAACATCAATCGAGATCGGCGACAAATCAAGGTATTTGTAATCCTGGATCACGGGCCAGACAAATGCGGCTCCACCCGCAATACACTTAGCGCTTCCCTGACCCGTTTTACCGTATATGACTAAAATTTTATCCGAAGGACACCTGCGATATCTCGATACCAGAAATATAGCGATTGAAAGTGCCAGGACAACGAGGCCAATTATGAAGTAGAGTGTCATAGTTTGTAATTTTATTTGTTACGATGCATGAGCATCAAATATTTCAATCGGTTCGACTACCAAAACATTTTCATCAATTATTTCTACGATTTTTACCGATTTTCCGTTTTCCAGGGTTTCTCCCTCGGTTACAGCATCCATTTCCCTTAGGGAGCTATTGAGTGTGACGTGGATTTTTCCAATCCCCTTTCGACGTCCGGGAATCGATAAGTACACAGTTGCATTCTTAAAGATCAGATCATTGATGTCGGCATTACCCACTTCAGCTAACCTGGAAAAGAAATACATCAAATAAGCAACCACAACCATGGCACAGAGACCCGCAGCGAAGGCTATGGCCACTACTACCCCTGTCTTGTATCCATTATTCAGAGCAAGGACACCCATCCAACCAAAAAAGGTGAAAAAGGCAATAATACTTCTCACGCTGAGCAATGTAAAGGATGGGTCAAGAGAAAAAGAACCATCGGTTGAATCAACATCGATGTCGGCATCGGCATCGAGATCTGTCCCGAGCAAACTCAGCCCAAACTGAATCAAAAACAAAATCGAAAAAACGATTGCGATTCCCCAGAATATCTGCTCAACTGGGCTGAGACCTACCCACCATTCTGTTATTGTTAGATACATCGTTAATCCGGCTTTTTAGCTCTTTTTAAAAGTAAGCAATAAAACGGTATTCTACCAATTTCTATCGACAAATGAAGGGGCATTCTCGTCAAACAATAAGACATCTGGAAATCGATAATACTCAGGGCTCTGTTGGGGACGTCCATTTTTGTTTTTGTAGTTTTGCAACCAACTTTTTTGATTGCTGCTTTTACAGGATCTGACCACTATGCAAGATGTAAAATTATTCTCCGGAACTTCCTCTTTTTACCTCGCTGAAAAAATCGCGGACTATTATGGTGCCGATTTGGGAATGATGGAGGTGCAGCGATTTAGCGACGGCGAAATGCAACCAATCATCAATGAATCTGTCCGCGGTGCCTATGTCTTTTTTATTCAATCGACTTTCTCGCCACCAGCCAACCTGATGGAACTTCTCCTTATGATCGACGCTGCAAAAAGGGCTTCCGCGGGTTATATTACTGCGGTCATCCCGTATTTTGGATATGCCAGGCAAGATAGAAAGGACAAACCCCGGGTACCGATTTCTGCCAGGTTGATCGCCAATGTCCTCGAGGCCGCAGGAGCAAATCGAATAATGACCATGGATTTTCACGCAGACCAAATCCAGGGATTTTTTGACATTCCGGTCGATCATTTACAATCTGTGGCCATATATACCGATCACCTCTCGAGGCAAGATCTGGAATCAGTGATTTTCGCAAGTCCGGATGTCGGTGGAGTAAAACGGGCGCGACAATATGCCATACATTTCGGCAAGCAACTCGTCATCTGTGACAAGCATAGAGTGAGAGCCAACGAGGTTGCCAAAATAAATGTGATCGGTCACGTGGATGGAGCAGATGTAATACTCGTAGACGACCTGGTCGACACAGCCGGGACGCTTTGCAAGGCTGCAGATGCATTGATCGACAAGGGTGCCCGGTCTGTCAGAGCCATTTGCACACACGCTGTTCTATCTGGCTCGGCCTATGAAAACATTGAAAAAAGCAAGCTCAACGAACTCATCGTCACAGACACCATACCGCTGCGACGGCAATCACCGAAGATCAAAGTTTTGTCTAGTGCCAAACTCTTTTCAAGAGCAATTAGAAACACTCACGAACACAAGTCTATTGCTGCCTTGTTTGTTGGTAGATAGTTGAAAATTTTTATCTTTGCGCTCCATTTTTTTTAAGATGGTCGATAATTTTTTCAGGATAAAAAGGACTCCATGGAGACAATAAAGATCAAAGGAGAAGTGCGATCTAAAACGGGTAAAGCCGCTGCGCGTTCGGCCAGGCGCAATGGGAGAATTCCTTGCGAACTATACGGGAGCGATGATAATATTCATTTTACTGTACCCGTAAGTGGTCTCAAGCATCTCGTCTATACTCCGGACTTTAAGCTCGCCGAATTGGAGATCGAAGGTAAGGTTTACCGCACGATAATGAAGGACATCCAATTTCATCCCGTTTCTGAAAATATCCTCCATGTTGATTTTCTGGAGCTGAAAGAAGGAAAAGAGGTGAAAGTAGAAATACCTGTCCAATTTACGGGAATGCCCGTTGGAGTAAAATCCGGAGGGACGCTATCTCAAAAAGTACATCGTGTACAAATCAAGACCAAGGTAGAACATCTCATCGGTCAGGTTGTTCTCGATGTCACCGATCTGGAACTCGGTCAGTCGGTAAGAGTGCGGGACATTGAAGTCTCAGATGAAATTGAAATTCTGAACAGCCCGGGTATTCCACTAGCCAGTGTCAACATACCAAGAGCCCTTAAGTCTGCTGCTGCCGAAGATGAAGAAGGCGAGGTGGAAGGTGAAGGAGAAGAGGGTGAAGGAGAAGAAACCACTGGTGATGCATCAGCAACAGGCGAAGAAAAAGCAGCTAAGACCGAGGATGGAAGCAAAGAATCTTAACGTTTTTGCAATTGCATCGGCTTAAAATGAAAATATGCCAGCCTCTTCCCTAGTAGTAAACCTGGTACAATACGACATCCTTTGGGAACAGCCTGAGCCAAATCTGCAGAAACTTGATGAGCTAATAGAAGGAGCTGGTATCCCTCCTACTTCGATTACAATTCTTCCCGAAATGTTTACCACGGGTTTTACCATGAATGCTCCCGCTATGGCGGAGAGCATGGATGGTGACTCCATAACCTGGATGCAAGAGAAGGCCAAAGCACTTCAGGGAGATCTCGTGGGATCACTCATTATCAAGGAGGAGGAAAAGTTTTTTAATCGCACCATATGGATGGCTCCCGAAGGGATCAAGGGCAGTTATGACAAACACCATCTTTTTACAATGGCCGGGGAGGATAAAGCCTTTACCCGGGGAAACAAGAAGATGATCGTGCCATTTGCCGACTGGCGATGCACAACATTCATTTGCTACGATGTGAGATTTCCCGTTTGGTCCTGGGTGGGAAAAGAAGCAGACCTTATGATTTATATGGCAAATTTTCCAGAGAAACGAATCGATGCCTGGAGACAACTGCTAGTCGCCAGAGCCATCGAAAATCAATGCTATACCGTAGGTGTAAACCGCATCGGATGGGACGGAAAACAACACTACTACAATGGACAATCCATTGTAGTAGACCCAATGGGCGAGGTCCTGATGACTTTGGCAGATGAAGAAACGGTCGGGTCAGTCACCCTGGATGGTGTTGCGTTGAAAATTATTCGCGATGATCTTCCGTTCTTAAACGATGCAGACGTGTTTCAAATCAATTCCGGCGATTAGTACTTTAGGAAGGTTTTGCAGCCTGGTTTGTATGGGCTTGATCTTATTGATGAGCTGTTCGCCTAGTCGCAAAATAAATTATACAAGATCAAGGGAACAAAGTGACCTCCGGTTATCAATCGGAAAGCTAGCACAACACTGGGAAGGAAAAAAATACCGCTACGGAGGTACTGGTAAGGCGGGTTTTGACTGTTCGGGTCTTGTCTACCTGGTATATGCGGAACACAGTATAAAACTGCCACGCACCGCTGCTTCTCAGTCAAAAGTGGGAAGGAAAATTGGCTCCGATATTGCGAGAGTTGGCGATCTCATTTTCTTTAAACAAAAGGGAAAGATCAATCATGTGGCCATAATAACCGGCAGGGACAAAGTACATCTGTATATAACGCACAGCACAACTTCCAAAGGTGTGATCACAGAGAATCTTTTAACCTCTCCTTACTGGATGGACCGTATGATTTCCGTCAGGGACGTTCTGGGTGACAGGTAATGTCAAAATCGTATCTTTGGCCGCTTGAAAACAATTCAGGCTCGCCCGGATTCCGGGATAGAGGCCGGTGACTAAAATTTACATATGCTCCACTTGATATTATTCGGGCCCCCGGGTTCAGGTAAAGGCACCCAAGCCAAGAAACTGGCAAAAAAGTACAATTTTGTTCATATTTCCACCGGTGATCTTTTTCGCAGTGAAATAGGTAATAAGACCAAATTGGGTCAAAAAGCCAAAGAATATCTGGGGAAGGGAATTTTGGTCCCGGACGAGATCACCATTGGAATGTTGCGAAACCGGGTGGAGCAGGAATCGACAGCAAGCGGCATTATTTATGATGGCTTTCCACGGACTGTAAAACAAGCAGAAGCCCTACATGATTTGCTTGGAGAACGCAATGAAACTGTTAATGTGATTATTATACTCCAGGTCAGTGACCGGGAGATCATTAACCGGATTCTGGAAAGAGCTAAGACTTCGGGCAGATCAGATGATGCCGACGAAGCCATCATTCGCAACCGAATTGACGTGTACAGGGAGGAAACACTTCCCGTCTTAAATTTTTATGAGGAAAAAGAAATAAGTCACTCGGTAGATGGCCTTGGAAGCATTGAAGAAATCTTTGACCGGTTGTGTAAGGTCGTGCATAAGATGGTGTGATATCCGGCACACCCATCAGATCAGATCTCCACATTCCTTTGTTTGTCGGGAAGAGGGCTGGACAGGGTCAAGCTGAGAAATCGATCTCCCGCCGAAAAGGCTGAGCGTACGAAAATGGCACACGAAAACTTTCTAGATTATATCAGGATTAATTGCAGATCCGGTCACGGGGGCCCCGGAAAGGTGCACTTCAGAAGAGATCGATCAAATCCCAAAGGTGGTCCGGATGGAGGTAATGGCGGTAGAGGAGGACACATCATATTGAGAGGTGATCGCAATCTCTGGACACTTCTCCATCTGCGTTATAAAAAGCATCTCATTGCCGCAGATGGCGAAGGTGGAGGGCAAAATCAACGCACCGGAGCAGATGGAAAAGATGTAGTGGTGAGGGTGCCTCTCGGGACAGTAGCCAAAGACGAGATCTCCGGTGAGATCGACTGCGAAATCCTCGAACATGATGAGGAAAAGATCCTTGTGCTCGGTGGTCAAGGAGGTATGGGTAATGCTCAATTTAAATCGTCGACCAGACAAACACCCAAATACGCACAACCCGGATTACCAGGAAAAGACCTTTGGAAGGTCCTGGAGCTCAAAATTCTTGCCGATGTTGGGCTGGTGGGATTGCCCAATGCCGGCAAATCCACCCTCCTTTCCGTACTTTCCGCAGCGACACCAAAGATAGGTGCCTATCCATTTACTACACTGAAACCTAATCTCGGAATTGTCGAATACCGGGACCTCCAGTCATTTGTCATGGCTGACATACCCGGTATCATAAAAGGTGCTCATGAAGGCAAGGGCCTTGGCCTGCGTTTTTTACGTCATATTGAGCGGAATGCCGTGCTTCTGTTTATGATCCCATGTGACAGCGATGATATTGTCGCCTCCTACCACTTACTGGTCAGCGAATTGCAGGCCTACAATCCCGAACTTTTAGACAAACCCAGAGTGATCGCCATCACTAAATGTGACTTGCTGGATGAGGAACTCACCAAACTCATAAAATCAAGCTTACCCGAAGAACTTGACTTCATAATGATTAGTGCAATCACTCGTCAGGGTCTTGTGGCATTGAAAGATATGCTATGGTCTGCAGTGACCAGCGAAAGTGCCTGACTCCCGGATGCAATAAAAACTCAACCCATTTCCTTCCTTTCTCGTACCAGAAAATGTGAGTTTGCAGTGATTTTTGACCAAAGTTGTCTACCCTTGTCGCTCAACGGGTTTAGGATTTTGTAGGCTTTAGATTCCGCTTTGGTATGATCCGCAATGAGTTGTGACTGATCAGCCAGACCACTAAATACTGCGAGGCTAAACATCATGCAGACACTCAGAAGCGCTCCTCCCAGGAGATTGAGGGCAAGATGATCACCTCCTTCCCTTCCCTCGGGGACCATTTCTGTCTTGAGGCGGAAAGCAGTGATGAGTGACAGAACTAAGATGGTCACAAAGGGAACGACCCCAGTGTATGTCGGCAATTGAGACCAAGAGGCATGCAGAAACTCCATAATGTATTGAGTAATCCACAGTGAAAATCCAATCGCCACCATTACCACAAGCAAGCTACCCAGCGTACGCATTACACCTCTCTGAAAACCAGCTACAAAGGACAAAACCAGGAGAATAGCACAAATAAGGTCGTATGACATCATAATAAAATTTAATATTGGCACAATATTTTCTCTCAATTAAGAGAAATACATGCAAATATACATTATAAATATTTATAATATGTAAATTAGAGCTGTATTTAGATGATATGTCACGGAAGGCTTAAAACGAACTAAACTATGACCGTGATCCGTTTAAATGATTAACTTTGATAACCTGAGTGTAGGATATGAAGATCTTAAGACACTATTTGTTGACAGCAATCTGTCTTCTTGCTGTGAGTGCAGTGGGAATGGCTCAAGGTGAAGACAATACTGAAATGCAGCTTCCTGAGGGTCCGAAGGAACTATCCCTGCCAAAAGTCTTTCAGATTGGCGAATATGAGGAACAATACGGGTTGCTGTATGAGGTCTATCACGATATACTTCTATCGGTTTGTCATGATGACATGGAATTGGCTTTTGACAAGTGGATGCATATGCTTGTCGAAATGGAAGACTATGCCCAGCGCATTGACTTTGACCTCAATGGGGTTAAGATCTGGCTAAAAGTCTTTTGGGATGAGGATGGTACGATCCGGTATTTATCCTACTACCGAAAGCCAAATTCTCGCAATGTAGATCCAGCTGATCTGTCTGCCTTTCTCACAAGCTTTCTCAACTATTATCAGATGCCCATTACCTCTACTGTAAAGTACACACATAACGGTAGTGCTCAATTTCCGACTACCTTGATTCCCGCGGAGGTGAGGCGCACAACCCGGAATTGAGCTATTCGTATTAGGTATTTTCATTATATTTCACCCCTTAATTCTCTCACGATAGAGATATGCCTAAGACATCGTATACAGAAGAAAATATCATTTCACTCGACTGGCGTGAGCACATTCGTACGAGACCGGGAATGTATATCGGAAAGCTTGGTGATGGCACGTCCCCTGATGATGGCATCTACGTCCTGCTGAAAGAAGTCATCGACAATGCCATTGACGAGTTTGTAATGGGTTATGGCCAGGTAATCGAAATAAAGATTGATGATCACTCTGTAAGGGTAAGGGATTACGGAAGGGGTATTCCTTTAGGTAAAGTGGTAGAATGTGTCTCTAAGATGAATACCGGTGGCAAATATGATACGAGGGCATTTCAAAAATCTGTAGGACTCAATGGTGTGGGAACGAAAGCCGTCAATGCCCTTTCGAATGACTTTAAAGTAGCCGCATTCAGAGACGGAAAATCTAAAACGGCCGCATTCGCAAGGGGTGATCTCGTATCTCAGTCCAGGATAGTTAAAAGCAAAGAGGCCAATGGCACGGAGGTCAACTTTGTGCCCGATGACACAATCTTTACCAATTTTCGCTTCAGTCATGAAATGGTGGAGAGACAGCTGTGGCACTATGCCTATCTCAATAAAGGGCTAAAAATAAAGTTTAATGGTAAGACTATCCTGTCCAGAAGAGGACTCCTTGACCTGCTGGAGAATAAGACCTCATCTGAAGAAATCCGGTATCCCATCATTCATCTAAACGGTGAGGATATTGAAGTGGCGTTGACCCATGGAAATCACTATGGTGAGCAATGTTATTCCTTCGTAAATGGTCAATACACGACACAAGGAGGCACACATCTCACTGCATTTCGAGATGGAATCGTTAAGGCTGTCAGGGATTTTTTTTCAAAAAATTACGATACCAAAGACATCCGGGCATCGATTATTGGAGCTATAAGTGTACGGGTGGAAGAACCCGTGTTTGAGTCGCAAACCAAGACCAAGTTGGGGTCACTAAATATGGGGCCTGACCGGGATACGATCGCAACATATGTGAGTAACTTTATCAAAAAGGAACTCAGCAATTTTCTGCACAGGCAGCCCGAGATCGCGGAAAAACTCAAGGCCCGAATCCAGCAATCAGAGAGGGAGCGAAAAGAGATTGCCGGCATCAAAAAACTGGCGAACGAACGGGCGAAAAAAGCCAATTTACACAACAAGAAATTAAGGGATTGCAGGATCCACCTTAACAGCAAGAAAGCTTCACCAGAGGATCAATACGCTTCTACAGTATTTATCACGGAGGGTGATTCAGCCAGTGGATCAATTACAAAAGCTCGCGACGTACAACATCAAGCCGTGTTTAGCCTTAGGGGTAAACCACTTAATTGTTTTGGTCTCTCAAAAAAAGTGGTATACCAGAATGAGGAGCTCAATCTCTTGCAACACGCACTAAACATCGAAGATGGATTAGAAAATCTGCGATATAATCGCGTAGTCATTGCAACTGACGCTGATGTTGACGGCATGCATATCCGGCTGCTTCTCCTCACTTTCTTCCTTCAGTTTTTCCCCGATCTCATAAGAGAGGGACACCTGTACATCTTAGAAACTCCGTTATTTAGGGTGCGCGATAAAAAGAACACCATCTATTGTTATTCCGAGAGCGAGCGTCGCGAAGCGATCAGGAAACTGAAGGGAAAAGCAG
The DNA here is from genome assembly GCA_965222645.1 of Saprospiraceae bacterium. Lineage (GTDB taxonomy): Bacteria > Bacteroidota > Bacteroidia > Chitinophagales > Saprospiraceae > JABDMH01. Next base: position 2,210,653 of record OZ244968.1, read on the forward strand.
AGATCACACGATTTAAAGGACTGGGAGAGATATCCCCTGATGAATTTGGTGACTTTATTGGTGAGGATATACGGCTCGAAAAGGTACACCTTTTGGAAGACACCAACACGGAAGATATCTTGCTTTATTATATGGGCAAGAATACGCCGGAAAGACAAAGCTTCATTATTGATAACCTCAAGATCGAAATCGACCAAATCTATGAAGAAGGTTCAGAAACACAAATGCCTGATGAAGTTGCAAAACTATCTTCGGCCATTCCTATTCATGGGTAACACCTGTCTTTTTGGCACTAATGTGTGACTGTCTGCCCATAAAAAACATGTCTTTGTCAGCATTTTGGTGATGGCACAATGATTGTCAAGTAAGAACATCAGCATGCATCATAAGGATCAATGACACTTTGTCGCAATCCCTCCGGTGCCTTAGCAAATAAATATGTTTGAAAATTTATTTCTCATTGATAGCATTAAGGAAGACCGGGAGATGTTTCCAATAATGCCTCTGGAAGATGACGAGGATGGCGAGGGAAAGACAGAAATTATTACTCCATCAAATGTGCCTCTTCTGCCCTTAAAGAACACAGTCTTATTTCCGGGTATCATCATACCAATTACGATCGGGAGGGACAAATCAATTAAAGCAGTGAGGAAGGCGTATCAAGGCGATCGTTTTCTTGCAGTCCTGTCTCAAAAAAATATGAATGTCGAGGATCCGGATTTTCAGGATCTCTATCAAATTGGGACAGTCGCCAAAATACTGAAACTGCTAAAAATGCCGGATGGAACGACCACAACAATCTTGCAGGGGAAGAGTCGATTTGCGCTCGATCATTTGATCCAGACCGATCCTTACATGGAGGGGCAAATTACCAAACTGGAATCGATCATGCCGGAAGATCATGCGAAATTTAAGGCATTGATCGCTACCATACGAGAGCTGGCTGCACAGATTATCAAGTTGTCTCCCAATATTCCTTCAGAAGCATCAGTGATGCTTGCCGATATAAAAGATGACACATTCTTACTCGATTTTATCGCCTCCAATCTCGCAATTGGGATGGATGCTAAACAATCTATCCTGGAGCTGGGGCAGGTCTCAGAAAAAGCTACAAAGGTGCTCGAGCATATGCAGAATGAGATGCAACTGCTTCTCATCAAGGATGAGATCGACAACAAAGTAAGGGGAGATATTGACAAACAACAGCGGGATTATTTTTTGCATCAGCAATTGAAAACTATTCAGGAGGAGCTTGGACAAAATCCACAATTGGAGGAAATTGAGGAATTGGAAGTCAGAGCCAAAAAGAAGAAATTTCCTGAAATCGCCCGTAAAGCTTTCAATAAAGAATTGACCAAAGCCAAGCGGACAAATCCTCAGGTGGCCGAATACTCTGTGCTGCTCAATTACCTGGATCTTTTGCTCGATCTACCCTGGCAGGAATACACGAAGGATAATTTCGATCTAAAAAAGGTCAAGGAGATCCTGGATAAAGATCACTATGGGCTTACAAAGGTCAAAGCCAGGATTATTGAGCACCTTGCCGTGCTGAAACTGAAAGGGGATATGAAGGCTCCCATACTTTGCCTGGTAGGACCTCCTGGTGTCGGGAAGACGTCGTTGGGTAGGAGCATTGCCCGGGCCCTAAAACGCAAATTTGTACGCATGTCGCTGGGCGGGCTGCACGATGAATCTGAAATAAGAGGTCACAGGAAAACCTACATTGGTGCCATGCCAGGCAGGATCGTTCAGTCGATAAAAAAAGCTGAGTCTTCAAATCCCGTATTTATCCTGGATGAGATTGATAAAGTAGGAAAAGACTTTCGAGGTGATCCTTCCTCTGCACTGCTTGAGGTTCTCGATCCGGAGCAAAATGAGTCATTTTATGACAATTATCTCGAGCTCGAATACGATTTGTCGAAGGTGATGTTTGTCGCCACTGCAAATTCCTTAAATACGATTCAACCTGCGTTGATCGACCGCATGGAAATTATTCAGATCAGTGGCTACTCCATGGAGGAAAAGCTAGAAATTGCCAAGCGGCATTTGATCCCTCAGCAACGCAAGGAACACGGTCTACGGGCCAGCCAGGTCCGTGTGTCCCAGACTGTCCTCAAGAGGGTCATTCAGGATTATACCAAAGAATCCGGGGTGCGTGGACTAAGCAGGCGAATTGCAGGCTTGATGCGTCATGCAGCAAAGGAAATAGCGATGAATGATGCGAAGAAAGTGACCATCGCCAGTCGCGATCTTCGCACGATCCTCGGCCCATCGAGGTACAGCAAGGAGATCTATACAGAGAGCCGATCGGCCGGAGTAGCTGTGGGACTTGCATGGACAAGTGTAGGGGGTGATATTCTTTTTATCGAGGCTAGTCTTAGTGCAGGTACTGGCAAACTGGCACTCACTGGTAATCTGGGAGATGTTATGAAAGAATCCGCAACAACAGCATTGAGCTTCATTCGGGCTAACGCTGCAGATCTGGGAATTGAGCCGTCAGTGTTTGCAAAGACAGATATTCACGTACATGTCCCGGAAGGGGCGATTCCAAAAGACGGTCCTTCAGCCGGTATCACAATGTTGAGTGCACTGACTTCGGCTTTTACCGGTCGTCGCGTAAAACCTCACCTGGCCATGACTGGAGAAATCACCCTCAGGGGTCGCATCTTGCCAGTGGGTGGGATCAAGGAAAAAGTCCTCGCTGCAAAACGCGCGGGAATCAGGGAGATCATTCTGTGTCATGAAAATGAAAAACACGTGGATGAAATTAACCCAGCCTTTATCGAGGATCTCAGTTTTACGTATGTGAGGACGATGACAGACGTGCTCGACATCGCTCTGGAATAGGAGAAAAAAAGCTCAAACTAGTTATGTTAAAAGGGCGTTAAACCCCTGGAATTGTTTGGACACAGAACACCTCCAGCCGTTTAGCATTGGTAGAAAATACGTACCTTCAATCATATTAAATAACGGAGATGTTTAGATATTTATCACTGGCAATTCTCACTATCTGCTCTGTCTCCATGCTCTCTGCTCAGGACCGGGATAGCATCATCCAGTTTTCGGGAAATGTGCTCACCGTGGAGGGAGGCGACCTCGTTCCCGTGCCACTGACAAACATTCTGCTGGAAGAATCGGGAAGAGGTACATATGCAAATTACGATGATGGCTTCTTTTCCATTGTAGCCAGGAAGGGCGATGTCGTTGTATTTTCTGCTATTGGATTTGAAACGGTGCGGTACACGATCCCGGATACACTGTCCACAAATCGATACACAATATTCCAATTGATGACCAAGGATACGATAAATCTACCCGAGACCGTAGTATATCCCTGGCCTTCACGGGAGCATTTTAAAATCGAATTTCTCGCCCTTAATGTGCCCGAGGATATGCAAGATCGGGCAGAAGCAAACCTCACTGCGGCAACCATGGGCAGGTTGAGAGACAATCTACCTGCAGATGGAGCGGAAACGGGAAGTTATTATTTGCGCCGGCAGGCCGATTCCTATTATTCGTTTGGACAGGCCAAACCGATAAACCTGCTGAATCCCCTGGCCTGGGCTCGATTCTTCAAGGCGTGGAAAAACGGTGATTTCAAACGCGATAAAAGCGGAGAAAACTAATCAAGTGAGTTTGAACTGATTTAATCGAACCCTGACTTTTGATGAATTTGCCCTCTCAACTCTATCCAGGAATTAGCTAAATTTGGCATCCAAAATTATCCCCAGGCTGAAAATTCCGTATGAGAGTTACCGAATATTTTAAAAAGACAAAAGGCGAGACCCTGATCAGTTTTGAGGTGCTTCCTCCTCTGAAGGGCGGGAAGATGCAATCCATATTTGATGTTCTTGATCCGTTGATGGAGTTTAAACCTCCATTTATAGATGTAACTTATCACAGGGAAGAGTATATCTACAAAAAGAACGAAAACGGTTACTACGAGAAGTCATCAATACGGAAAAGACCAGGGACCGTTGGGATCTGTGCAGCGATCATGCACCGGTATAGTGTAGATGCTGTTCCCCACCTCATCTGTGGAGGATTTACAAGAGAAGACACGGAAAATGCGTTGATAGACCTCAATTTCCTGAATATTAACAATGTTCTTGCAATCCGGGGGGATGCCCGGCAGTTTGACGGCCGGTTTATTCCTGAGGAAGGCGGCCACAGTTATGCGGTGGATCTGGTGAAGCAAGTGCGGAACATGAATGATGGGATTTATCTCGATTCGAATATTGAAAATGGTGCTCAGACGGATTTCTGCATCGGCATTGCCGGTTATCCCGAAAAGCACTTTGAGGCTCCTAATATGCAAACCGATCTTGCCTATACTAAGGCAAAAATTGATGCAGGAGCCGACTATATCGTCACACAGATGTTTTTTGACAATGACTCTTACTTCAAATACGTGCAAGCCTGCCGTGACGCAGGTATTGATGTACCTATCGTTGCGGGACTAAAGCCGCTTACACGATCCTACCAAATGCAGTCTCTCCCAAGGATGTTTTATGTGAACATGCCGGAAGATCTGGTCAAGGAGCTCATGAAGGTGAAAAACGAGAAGGAGGCCCGTGAAGTGGGGATAGAATGGTGTATCCAGCAATCGAAAGAGTTGAAAGCAAAAGGGGTGCCTTGCCTCCACTACTATACGATGGGAGACACAAAGACCATATCCCGTATTGCCAAGGCTGTCTTCTAACTAAGCAATTGGACTGGAAACAAGCGGTTTAGGCTCATTGGGAAAAAAGGGAAGATGACATAACTAATACAACTAACGTATTAAGTTCTGGAACACATCGCTTAACAAAAAATTAATCAAAAACCGTAAAAAACTCTATAATAAGTGGGATGAAGGTGATACCTTTACGGCCAGGGACGGCTCCTCCCTTTTAAGAAAACCTATAGTATTTTTTGAGTTAAACACTTAAACCCGTAGCCCGATTGTCTATTCTGATTTCTAAGTTTAGCATAAGTTATACGGGACAACTTAAAACGTATGATTTCCAAACGGCAATACCTTGTCTTTGGAAGGCTGTTTTATGAATGTCTGTTGTTGAATTTGTGTATTGTTTTGGTTCTTGTTTTGAGGACCGAAGATTTGTTGAACAGCTTATCCGATCAAGGATTTTTGAAAAACCTGTACACCCTGCTTGCTGTTTTTAACGTAAGTTGGTTACTGATTATCTTGGTCAACGGTGATCCGGAGAACTACCTTCTTGGTTCTTTTCAAGAGCGAATCAAACAGGTAGTCATCAATGGTTTCATCTTCATTGGTGTGATGTCTACTCTGGCTATCTTGCTGAAGATCGAGTATTTTAATCGAAGTACACTCTTATTACCTATTTTCCTTTTCACGATCTGCAACATCGTCCTGCTTAAACCTCTCTTCGAATTTATGAAGAGAAGGAGATCTTATGATGGCAGCCATTATAATGTCTTGCTGGTGGGTAGCAGTGGCGGAGCCAACAGAATCTATGACTACACCAAGAAACACGCTCATCTCGGTTATGAAATGGTAGGTGTAGTTGACGATACCACAGAATTAATCGAAGCAAATGGAAATGGCATGCACTATGATAGACTCGGTGGTCTCAATGACCTGGAGGATATTCTTGGTCGAAGGCACATTGACGAAATCTTCATTAATCTACCTCAAAAAAGAGAAGCGGAGATCAAAAATGCCATCAGGGTGGCCGATATGCACGGAGTACGTGTAAATTATGTGCCGGAGACCCCTCTCTATGTCGGACAAAACTATCGATCCTTCTCTCTTGATGATAGCATGCCCGTGTATCAGCTCAGACAGAGCCCATTGGATAAGTTTCATAATTATCTGGTCAAAAAGGCTTTTGATGTCGTTTTTGCTATGGGTGTCATTGTACTTCTTTCACCGGTATTGCTGTTGATCGCTATTTTGATCAAACTCGATAGCAAAGGCCCGGTAATCTATGCACCTATGCGCAAAGGCGAGGGGGGAAATATGTTTAGATGTCTGAAATTCAGGACGATGAAGGAATGCGATGATCCTCTCAACGGAACAAAGTCTACGGTCAAGAATGATCCCCGTATTACACGTGTTGGAAAATTTCTGAGAAAATATGATCTGGATGAGTTGCCCCAGTTTTTCAATGTTCTGAACGGAGACATGAGTGTAATTGGACCCAGACCTCATCGAGTCAACTTACAGGATGATTTCAGAAAGATAGTAGATGAGTACATGATCCGTCATTACATAAAGCCGGGATTGTCCGGATGGGCGCAGGTAAATGGATGGAGAGGACCTACAGTCACAAACGAACAAAAGACAGAGAGAATAAATCACGATGTCTGGTATATCGCTAATTGGAGTTTTTGGTTAGATCTTAAGATCATCCTGCTCACCGTCTTTGGCAGAAAGACCAGAAAAAATGCCTTTTGATAATCTATGCTGTCTGCCTGGAATCTCTAATCCACATACACAACTTTGCGCAGGAATCGCAATCCCAAGGAAATCTCCAAAGCAATATTTTTTATGCTTTGTTCTCTGAAAGTCTCACTTCGTCCAGTATAAGGATTGTCCCACTCGAATGGTGGAATAAAAATCTGCCTGGAAATATCGGGACTGAAGCGAATGTCTAGAAGGCCTCCGACCAGCTCATCTATGGGAAATTCAAATCCACCGCCCAGGGTTATTCCATAAAGCACCTTGTTTATCCCCGCTTCAAATCCCTCATAAATCTCGAGCTGCGACGAAAGATTGTATTCACCTCTCACTGCCAGAGAATAGTATGCAAAATTATTTCCCAGTTCGAATTTTTTCCTTGCACCGGCAGAAAGGGATAAATTATTAAACTTTAGTTGAAAATTTCTAGCATCGTATGTAGCACCAGTCAATGGATTGACAGATGAGTTAAAATGAACACCTCTCCCCTTTACATGGTATCCCAGCTCAGCAAAAATAGACCCCAACTCTCCTTCTCCTGCAGATTCAATAAAGCTTACGACGTGGTATGCAATTAGGGGATCGTTACCCTGGTAATTATTCCACTTCTGTAATCCGATGGTTGGTCCGCCCTTTAATCCAAACGCATAACTCTGAGCGTAAGCAATTTCCGAGCAGAAGATCAACAGAACTGCCAAGCCCAGCAAGTGTTTCAATGTCATAAGAAATAAGGACTATTTAATCAATAAATAAAACCTGACCCGGCTTGATCACATCAGAATTTAGATTGTTGATAGCTCGCAAATCATCGACAGATATCTTGTGTAAATGAGAGATTTGAAAAAGCGTTTCTCCTCTGCTAACAACATGTGATTTTCTTTGTCCATCATAATCCCCACGGTGTCCCAGTGCCCTTTTTAAAGCTAGATCAGAGCTATTAAGCTGTCGTAACTTTGGTTTGTTTTTCATTTTGATCATTCCCCTCAGTTTTATCTTCTCTCCTGCTGCCGGCTCTGTTCCGGGATACATGCGGTTGCGGTTGTAAAGCTTTTCTAACTGAATTCCATAGGTCTGAGCAATTTCGTACATCGTCTGTTGAGGCTCCACATGATGGTACCTAATACTACCTTTATAAGATCTCTTCTTCCGGTCAAAATAGACCCTTTCGGTAGCAGTCAGCACTTGATTTCTTGCCCTTAATCCCTCATTGTACTCCAGGATGTCCCGCATTGATTTGCCGTATCTCCTGGCAATCATTTCGGGAGTGTCTCCCTGCCGGGCATAGGCCATTTCAAGCCCATTGTTTTCTACCAATCCATCGATGACTGGGATGTCGTGTTTAGTGCGTTTCCATTCTGTTGTTTGAAGTTTTCTTCCCTGAATGACGGTCGGGTTGTACCTGGGTTTGCTGGGAGGTTGATGCTTTACAAGGACCTTTTTGGGTTCGTAGTAATCAAAAGAATAAAGCTGATAATCCTCGATCAGCTTGATCAGTAGTACGGCATATCGCGGATTTGTAGCGTAGCCAGACTCTTTGAGACCCCAAGCCCAGGACTTGTAGTCACGGGTATCCAAGTTAAACAACCAGCCATAGCGGTAGTCTTTGTTGGGATCCATCAAGAATTCGGAATGCGCAATGAATGATTCCTCAGGACTATTGAAAACTCGAAAACACGAAGGAATCAACCGTCCTCTCCTGTCACGGTCATCATCTTTTTTAAAGAAGGTATCACCATGCCAGGTGGCCCCACATTTGAGCCCAAACAGATTATTAGCCCGGTGAGCGAGTTCGCTTTTACCGGCATCTGATTCAAGAATCCCCTGAGCAATCTTAATACTTGCCGGAATTCCGGTTCGGTGCATTTCCTGGACAGCAACTTCAATAAACTCTCTGATAAACGATTCTATATGAGAGTCTTGTGCAGAGGTAATTGTGTAGGGTATGAGTACGATAAATATCCAAAATAGTCGGCGCATACGTCAATAGGGATTCTTTAACATTATCAAGATTCTTAATGTATATTATGCTGATAAAGACCAGCAATAGCTATGCCAAAAAAATACATATATGAACCCTGATTGTAACACATCAAAGTAAATGTAAAACTTTGCATCATCTATTTAGTCTAATTTTGTGAACGAAATATGAACACAATAATTCTACGTCAGCTTCCAACATTTATATTACTCGTCGCACTGGGGTGCCAGTCGCAAAACGCAGAAGAGTCCGGGACTAACGCAACCAGTCCCAGCTCAAATCCTGAGCTCACAGAAATAAATGCTTTGATCAGACAATACCCGGACCATCCCGATCTTCTTTTCAGAAGGGCGTCAATCTATTATCAACTCAATGATTTCGGCAATGCCGAGAGAGATCTAAAGAATTGCCTGGTGCAAGACTCCAGTTTGATAGATGCTTGGCATCTCCTGGCTGATACGCAGCTGGATGCGCTAGACTCCAGGGCTGCTCTCGAGACAATGGAAACGGTTGCGTCGATACATCCGGATTCCATACGAAGCAAGTTTAAGCTGTCTGAATTTCAACTTATTCTCAAGAGATACCCGGCCGCATTGCAGACTTTAGTAGAAATACAGGAAATAGATCCAGATAATGCGGAGGCATTTATGCTCAAGGGAATCGTCTATAAGGAGAGTGGCGACACCAATCGGGCCGTAAGGCAGATGCAATTGGCTACTCGCGAAAATCCTCAACTGGTTGATGCCTGGATCAATCTTGGCCAACTGCATGAATCATTAGGTAGCCCGGATGCACTGAGGTATTTCGAAGCAGGACTTTCGGTTTCGCCTTCAGATCCCAACCTATTGCACAGCAAGGCCCAATATTTAGCTCGTCAGGGACGGATTGGTGACGCCAAGGCAATTTACTATCAATTGATGGACAATAACCCGTATGACGCTGATCCTTATTTCGATATGGCCCTTTTGTATATCGATGAAGATAGCAATGACCTCGCGCTGGACCACCTAAATCTCAGCCTGAAAATCAATCCCACACTTTCACGCGCTTATTTCTACCGCGGATGGCTGAAGGAGCTTGAAGGAAATCCAGAAATGGCAAAAAGGGATTACGAACAGGTACTGTTACTCACTCCCGAAGATCAGGATGCGCAGGAGGCTTTGTCGAGACTCAACAAGTGAGCCTATTCCGGAAAGGTTGCCAAATCAAAAATGGTTCTTTTGGCCCTGTCTGCCTGGAGGCATGCCAGGCAGGAATATTTTCATTTTCTTCAATCGCCTGATACACAGGCATCAGCCGATCTCAAAAAAGTGGTAAATCTCACTGAGTCTGCTGAAATCCCATGAAAGCAAGTCCAAAATTGACTCATTTTGTGGAATTGGCACTTTCCGAAGTAACCTCACAAGTGACTCACGAGTTTTGCGTCTCAGCTGGCAGCAAAAAATATACCTTGTCAATGAGGTCGGGCCAAAGCCGCATACAGGCAAGTTGGTGATCTGACTCATATATTTTCTGTATTTTTTGGCCCTTAATTATTCACCATTTAAATAACAAAGTCAGATGTCAGTTTTAAAAGTGATTGAAGTATTAGCAGATTCCGATAAGAGTTGGGAAGAAGCGACAGAAAATGCAGTGAAAAAAGCCAGTGATTCTGTAAAAAACATTAAATCCGTATTTGTACAGAGTCAAAGCGCGACCGTATCTAAGGGAAAAATCGATTCCTACCGCGTAAATGTCAAAATCACATTTGAAGTAAATTAATTATCCGGGTAGTCCTATTGGGACTACCCATTTTTTCACCTCCCAGATCCTTTTTTTCGAAAATCATTCAGATCGGTAACAACAAGCCCAAAGCTCAATGATACGCTTGTAGCTCTGCAGACGAAGTTGCGGAATATAAACGTTATGGTACCAGGCAACGTTCTTAACCTACGATGTATCTTTTGTGAGGAAAACCCAATCCAAACCTTATTGATTGAACGAAGAAGCACTGATCGAAGGATGTCTCAAGCAAGATGCTGCGAGTCAGAAGAAATTGTTTCTTCTCTATAGTAGGAGGATGATGACAGTATGTCTGCGTTATGCACGTAATCGAGCCGATGCCGAAGATATTCTGCAGGATGGTTTTATACGGCTTTTTCAAAACATTCATCAATTTAAGGGCAAGGGATCCTTTGAGGGTTGGGTAAGAAGAATTTTTGTGAATGCCAGTCTGAAAAAGTATCAGGCCAAAAAATGGAAAATGGAGGAATCGACCTTGCACAATCACTCCGATGTGTCCATTGAAGAAGGAGCTGTTTCCGCAATGTCTGAAGATGAAATTCTGACCCTGATCCGGGAATTGCCGGAAGGTTATAGAATGGTTTTCAATATGTATGTCATCGAAGGTTATTCTCATCGTGAGATTGCAGAAAAGTTGGGCATTAATGAAGCGACCTCAAGAACCCAGTTGCTAAAAGCGAGAAAACAGTTACAGAGTAAAATTGTCCATTTGAATCAGATTCCCCAATGACCCAGTACGATAAACATATAAAGGATCGTATCTACACACTGGAAAGTGATGTGCCCGAGATGATGTGGGATAAGATCGACAAGGAACTGCGGCCACGCAGGAAACGACCGTGGTTCTTGCTTTTGCTTTTCCCTTTTGCTTTTGCAACGTACTGGTCCTTTCTTCCCGGTGATAGAGAGACGAGTCCGGCTGTAAATCACAAGACGGTCAGATCCTTTTCATCCGGAGAAATTACCTCAATGGAGGAGAAGAGTAAAAATACTGACCAGGCCTATGCCCCAATAAATCGAGAGGATGAGCTAAGTCCTTCAGAGATCTCCTCAGGTGAAATCACTGCCGGCGACATCGTTGAAAACGCAGCTTCTCAACAGAAAACTTCAAATGCAGGGGTATACAAAACAACAAGCTCTCTTCATCAATCTCCCACAAACAACAGGGGGACCGTAGGACATTCGGATAGAAACTCCCTGGACGAGAAATTCGGAGCATACGAAACTGAGAGGTCCGGAACAATAGATCAGATCAGAGAACCCTCAATAAATGACATAGGCCCCGCCGGACTAGGAGCGACAGCAATTTTCAAAACTGATGAAGCAGCATCATCCCTACCTACCCTTGAACCTCGAGATGTATTCTTACACTTTTTCCGAAAAGACCCTAAAATCATTGTTTGTCCGCCTATATCGAATAAGACAAGATTAAGACCCTTTACAGAGTTGGTTGTGACTGCCGGATATCCAATGAAGTCACTCAAAGGGACAAACATCGAGTTTGAAAATCATTTGAAAAGTCGGGAGGAATCCGAAAAGATCCGGTCGAGTCTTCAGATCAGTGCTTTGGTGGGAATAGACATTGGAGATCGATTCGAGTTTAAAGCCGGCCTGGGCGTGACAAGTATTCATGAGGTCTTTGATTATATTGACCAATCGGCCACTCGCACCAAAACCACGATCATAGTAGACACCGTAGACATAGGAGGAGTGCCGCAGATCCGCACGGATACATCAGTGACAACGGAGTACGGACAGCGGATCAAATTTACACACAACCGCTACAGCACCCTGGACTTGCCTATTGCTGCAGCATACAGGTTTAGAGTCAATAATCATCGGTTTTTTATCCAGGGAGGTGCAATTCTAAATTTGGGTCTTCGCACCCGTGGAGATATTATTTCCAGTAGTGGTGATATTGTCTCAATAGACAATCGCAAGGGCAATAATGCCGGGCTGTTTAGACGAAATACAGGACTGGATATTACCGGTGCACTTGGTTATGAAATTTCATTTACAGAATCAAATTTTCTCAGGCTGATGCTGTCTTACAGACAAGCACTGGATGGTATAAATTCCGGTAGCAATCCTATTGATCAACGATATAAACATGTGCATTTGGGATTGAGTTGGAAGCACCAATTTTAGAATAATGAGACACACTAAACACATACTATTTGTTCTGGCGTTGGGATTAGTCCTCAGTAATTGTAAAAAAGAAATAGATCACTTTATACCAGTTATCGAGGATGTTAATTTCGATTTCAGCAAGGAGTTTAGCGATCGATCAGACACCCTCAGTTTTAATGTTGATCTGTCCGAACCCAGGATTGTAAAAACTCCGATCGGAACTCAATTTGTCTTCAAAAGTGAAATGTTCTTGAATTCGGATGGGAGTCCGTGTTCGTGCAACGAAGTAGAGATCCGGATTATCGAATTAATTGAGAAGCGCGACTATCTTGTGCACGGAGCACCCACTATCAGTGGAGGTCAGGTCTTAGCTTCAGCTGGAGCATACCACGTTTCTGCATATTACGATGGTAAACTGCTTAAACTGGCACCAGGTGAACAGGTGTGTTTCTTCCTACCCTCTTCAGACTTAGACCCTGAGATGGAGGTCTTTTACGGGGAAAAAAATAATAGCGTAATTGAATGGTCACCGGCTAGAAATCAACCAGGCAATGCCTCTGTTACACCCGGAGAATGGATTTACAATGACACCACAGACCTTGTGGTTGGTTATGCTTGCTTTAGCGACAGACTCAACTGGATCAATGTCGACAAATTTATATCTGATGGGGCCAAGAATCCGGTTTGCATCAAATTAGCAGAAAGTTATGATGCAAATAACACAGTTGCATTTGCGGTGCTTAAGAAAGAAAGGTCCATCTTAAATCTAATTCCCGAGAGTGGTGAGAAGTTTTGCATTTCAAATATTCCCAAGGGCTTTGAGGTCCAATTTATAGCTGTGAGCAAACGGGGAGAAAACAATTACGAACTGGCCATCGAGACTGCAAAAATAACTGACAATCACTTCCAGACATTGGAATTTAATCCAAAATCCTTCGATCAAATCAAGTCGTTTCTCACCAGTTTGTAAGTCTCGACAGTAATTCTTTCGCAGCCCCTTCTACTCATCAAAAAATTAGCCCTAGCTTTGCTGCTCTTTTTGATCAAATCAACAGCGGAGGAGATGATACAGGTTACCTTTCCAGATGGAAACATCAGAAAATACGATTTGGGTGTGACACCTCTGGATATTGCACATTCGATCAGTGATGGGCTTGCCCGGAATGTGATATCAGCTAAGGTAAATGGTGAGGTACAAGATGCCACCAGACCCTTAAATGAAGATGCACGTCTGCAGTTGCTTACCTGGGATGACCGGGAAGGGAAATCCACATTTTGGCACTCCTCAGCACACCTCATGGCAGAGGCTTTGGAAGCACTTTATCCCGGTACAAAATTTGGAATTGGTCCCCCGATCGAATATGGATTCTATTATGACGTGGATACCGGTGATTACCAAATTACTCAAGATGACATCCCGAAGATTGAGGCTAAGATGAAGGAGTTATTGTCGTCCAAAAATAAATACCTGAGGACCGAAATCAATAAGGAAGACGCGATTGCCTATTTTAAAGAAAAAAATGATCCTTACAAACTGGAGCTTCTGGACGAACTCGAAGATGGGACGATCACTTTTTATCAGCAGGGAAACTTTATCGATTTGTGCCGTGGTCCACACTTGCCCGACACTTCGAAGATCAAAGCAATTAAGCTTACAAACATCGCAGGAGCGTATTGGCGGGGAGATGAAAATCAAAAGATGATGACCCGGATATACGGCATCACTTTTCCAAAGCAGAAACTGCTGAGCGAGTACCTCACCATGGTAGAGGAAGCAAAAAAAAGGGATCACCGCAAATTAGGGGCAGAACTGGAGCTTTTTATGTTTTCTGAAAAAGTGGGTGCTGGCTTGCCTATTTGGTTGCCCAAGGGAACCGCTTTGCGCACCCGCTTGGAGGATTTTCTGAAAGCAGAGCAACTCAGGAGAAACTACACGCCCGTGATTACTCCACATATAGGGAAGAAAGATTTGTACGTAACCTCAGGACATTATGATAAATACGGCGCGGATAGCTTTCAACCCATCCAGACACCAAGAGAAAACGAGGAATTTTTTCTCAAACCGATGAACTGTCCACATCACTGTGAAATATATGGCCACCGGCCACGGTCCTACCGGGAGCTCCCTGTGCGTATTGCGGAATTTGGCACCGTATATCGATATGAGCAAAGTGGAGAGCTACATGGTCTCACGAGAGTTAGGGGCTTCACGGTCGATGATGCCCACATTTTTTGTACACCCGATCAAGTGAAGGAGGAGTTTAAAAATGCACTTGATCTTACCATGTTTGTATTAAGGAAATTAAGCTTCGAAAATTTTACTGCACAGATAAGCTTAAGAGATCCGCAAAACAAGGAGAAATATATAGGCTCTGATGAAAATTGGGACAAGGCTGAGAGGATGATCCAGGAGGCAGCTCAGGAAGTGGATCTCGAGACCATTGTCGAGCTGGGTGAAGCAGCTTTTTACGGACCGAAGCTGGACTTCATGGTCAAAGATGCACTGGGCCGCGCATGGCAACTGGGGACTGTGCAGGTTGATTACAATCTCCCTGAGAGATTTGATCTTCATTACATAGGGTCTGATAATGAGCCGCACAGGCCAGTGATGATCCATCGGGCACCATTTGGCTCGATGGAGCGGTTTATCGGCGTTCTGATTGAGCACACGAGCGGAAAATTTCCACTTTGGCTTACACCTGAACAGTATGCAATTTTACCTGTAAGTGATCCATATATTCCTTATGCACAAAAAGTACAATCTAAGTTGTCGGGATTTGGACTTCGAGGATATATCGATGATCGTACTGAATCGGTGGGGCGGAAAATTCGAGATACAGAACTAAAAAAGATCCCATACATGATCATTGTCGGGGAAAAAGAAATGGAATCAGGTCTGATATCGGTGCGGAAACAGGGAGAGGGAGACCAGGGCACTTTTGCTGTCGAGGACTGGGTGAATGTCATCGATGAGGAGATCAGCTAAGGCATGGTTACGAAAAGAAGATTATGGATCATCCTATTGCATAGCGCCTTCGCAGGTATTTCCTGATATTTAGCCAAAACGCCATGATCAAATAGAAGATGATCGGCGATCCCATGGCCACAAAGGTGATGTAGATGAAATACAGCCTGATCTTACTGATACTGATACCCAGCAAATCACCCATATAGGTGCAGACACCAAATACTGAACGTTCTACCAGGTGCTTGAATTTCGGAATATCCATTTACAGGAAATAAAGATCGCTTAAAGATAACGATTTATCACGGAGCAATATTAGTCGTTTGTGTTAGATCAAGGCCAGAGATTGGATGACCTGCATCCAATTCTAAGACATCTACTAATACCTCGTTCTTAATGAGTTTGATAAGACTCTTACCAGATCCTGCCAGTCGTATCGTGGTATCTGGTCCATTTAAGGGCGCACTTCCCTCTTCAGAATCCAAAAAATACTCCGCATCATAATCAAAATGACTGATTGACAGATGAATCTCAGGCCATGTACTTTCATGTTTGACCACCAATTGGGAGAACTCTTCCTGTTGAGAATCTGTCATCTTGCGAAGATTGGCAAAAGCAGACTGGACCTTGTCTGTATTATCAGCAATCTGCTTGCTCTTGATATCAAAATGGATCGTAAGCAAGCCAGCGATCCCCACGCCGGCAATCAGTAAGAGAAGTATATATTCTTTCATAGCGTAAAAGTGTGTTGGGTTTTGTAAATATCCGACAAAAACAGTCTTAAATATCTTTAAACGTGTGACGAATATATTATAAATAATTATAATATGTATATTCGTGTGGTAAAAATTTCAAATCGAGAGATTTGACCGGGAAGGATTAACTCTGGATGAACTATGACAGTTAGAAAATCGGTACTTGTTAGCTCACTTCTTCTTACATTTGCGGTCCGCTAAGGTCCGGTTTTCAAAGTAGTGACGGTCACAGATGCTGAAACACACAAATTATGGCAGAAAAAAAGAAGCAAAATCAAATCAACATAGAGTTGCCGGAAGAGGTAGCTGAAGGAATTTATTCGAATTTGGCCATCATATCGCACTCACACTCAGAGTTTGTGGTAGATTTTATAAGAATGATGCCTAATGTGCCCAAGGCCAAAGTGAAATCCAGGATCGTGCTCACCCCTATGCATGCTAAGCGTCTGCTCAGGGCTCTTGCCGACAATGTCAAGAAATTCGAATCGCAATTTGGAGAAGTGGCAGAGAATGATCTCCCGGCCTATCCCAATATGAATTTTAATACTCCACCTGCACAGGCCTAGCAGATGAACCCAGCTAGTTCCGAAATTAATAAGTGATGCCACATTTGTCTGATCGCGTTAGGGCAGCATTTGCCTCTCCATTCAGGAAATTTCTTCCACTGGCCCAGCAAGCCAAGGCACGTGGTGTTGAGGTCATTCACCTCAATATTGGTCAGCCAGATTTCCTAATGCCAGAAAGTACGCTTTCAGGTATCGGCGATCCCTTTCCTGAGTTTGTGCCATATGGCCAGGCTGATGGGCAACCCGAACTACGATCTGCATGGTCAGAATATTATACAAAATTTGGGCTTGAAGTGTCTCCCGATGAAATGATCATCACCTGTGGTGCCTCTGAGGGTATCTACTTTACGCTCCTAGCCATTGCAGATCCCGGAGACCAGATCATTGTACCTGAGCCATTCTATGCAAACTACAACGGATTTGCAGAAATGGCCGGCATAGACATAGTACCTCTGTTTTCCTCGATTGAAGACGGATTCCCCATCCCTGAGATCTCGGCATTTGAACGGGCTATAGGATTAAAAACAAAGGCGATCCTATTGAGTAATCCCAACAATCCGTCGGGAAAGGTGTACGACCGTGAGACACTGGAATCGTTGGTGGAGCTCGCAAGGAGGCACAATATTTTTCTCCTTGTCGACGAAGCTTATAGCGAATTTATATATTCCGGCTTTGAATTTCACTCAGCACTTTCTTTGCAAAACGCAAGTGATCATGTTGTGATTATTGATTCAATATCTAAAAGATTTAATGCCTGCGGTGTGAGAGTCGGAGCAGTAGTTTCAAAAAATACTGATCTGCTGGCTCACATAGTCAAGTATGCACGGCTGAGATTAAGTCCGCCGATGTTAGGTCAAACTTTCGCGATAAATGCACTCCGCCTCGGAACGAAGTATCACGATGATTTGCGTCGCGACTTCACATATCGGAGATCAATTATTTTAGAAGAATTGGATAAGATCAGCGGTGTGCTTTATCATGCACCGGAGGGAGCCTTTTATATGTTTGTAAGGCTTCCGATCGATAATTCGGATGAATTTTGTGCCTGGCTCCTCAGTGATTTTTCTATCGATGGCCAGACCGTAATGCTGTCACCGGGTACCGGCTTTTATGCAACTCCCGGAAAAGGCACCGATGAAGTACGAATAGCATATATTATGGAACCATCAAAACTAAGAGAGGGAATGCGATGCCTGAGCAAAGCAATGAGCAAATATCCAGGTGTTACAAAAAAAATAGATGCCATCACATCCAGATAAATTGGCAGGCATTTTCAAGTTGCCTTTGCTTAATTATAGACAGTCTTACAACTATTAACCTGGTTTCGGCATCTTTTTAAGTGTTTCATAAGCTTTTCTTAAGACTTTGGGCGTTAGGTATTAGGTATCTTGTTTGACTTTGTAACGAATAACCCAAATAAAATGAGCATCAGAACTATTCTTATCCTTGTCGGGGCTTTAATTCTCGTCGGCGGTTTATACTTTTTTTCAGGCAGCAAAAATGAGATCACATCCCGGGTCATAACGACAGAGGTAAAGAAAGGTCCGTTTGAGATTTTCGTAAATGCAACAGGTGAATTAAAGGCCAAAAAATCAGTAAAAATTAGGGGACCTCAGGGAATGCGTTCAGTGGGCATTTACCAGACGGCTATTTCGGATTTAATTCCCGAGGGAACGATCGTGCGCAAAGGCGATTTTGTCGCTAGTTTAGACAAGACAGAACTCGCCACAAAAATGGCTGATGTCCAAACTGAGATAGACAAAGTACAGACTCAACTGGAGCAGGCTAAAATAGATACTGCCATTGACATGAAGGAAATCCGGGACGAAATCGCAAACCTGGAATTTTCGATTCAGCAAGAACGTCTCGAAATCGAAAAAAATCGATTTGAACCCCAGATGATTATCGAGGAGTCACAACTTAAACTGCAAAAGTCAGAGCGTGACTTTGTACAATTGAAGGATAAACTGAAATTGAAAAAAGTGCAGTCTGATGCAAAAATCAAAGAAATAGATGCCAACCTCAGGCAACAGGCAAATCGAATGAATCAGCTCAGTACTGTTGCTAAGGACTTTACGGTGATGGCCCCCGAGGATGGCATGCTCATATACGCCCGCGACTGGAATGGCAAGAAGGGGCCCGGGTCACAAATAAATGCATGGGACCCCGTGGTTGCTGAGCTCCCGGATTTATCAGATTTTATTTCAGTCATTTTTGTCAATGAAGTTGACATTAGTAAAGTCAAGAAAGGACAGGATGTGCAAATTAAAATTGATGCCTTTCCCGAAAAATCATTTGAGGGATATGTGAGTGAAGTAGCCAATATAGGACAGCAACTACGAAATCAAGACGCTAAGGTTTTCGAAGTCACGGTGCAGCTGAATCATGTCGATAGTGTGTTGCGTCCGGCCATGACAACAAGTAATGAAATATTGGTCTACTCATATGATGATGTTTTATCAGTACCGCTCGAGGCGTACCAAAAAACGGACAGTCTCGAGTATGTTGTTGTAAAAAATGGAAATTCTTATAAAAAGCGAGAAGTAATAGGTCACGTCTCCAACAACGATGAAATTATTATTGCAGCCGGATTGAGCACCGAGGACATCATCTGCCTCACCTTTCCGGATAATTTAGCTGAAATACCCCTTGAACCCCTGGATGAGGCTTTAAAGCTCAAGACCCTTGACGAATTGGTGATTGCTGATGCTGAGCGAAGCAAGTCAGAAAACGAAAAAGCGAATAAAGTAAAAGACGAAGTTGCCAGCAGGGACAATTTTAGCAGTGGAGGGTTAATTTTTATCCAGTAGATTGAATCTCCATGGATCAAATTCTGCTCAACTTTCTTCTTGCACTCCAGGGTATTTTACAGAATAAACTCCGTTCTTTTTTAACAGCATTGGGTATCATTTTTGGAGTCGCAGCTGTGATTGCAATGTTGGGAATCGGGACTGGAGCAAAGCAATCTATTCTAGAGCAATTAAGCCTGATCGGTGCAAATAGTATTGTTGTAAAAGCAAAAATTCCGGACAAAAACAGCAGTGAAGATGAAGAAGAGGACGGCACTACGACAAATACCACAGATCTAGATGCACAAAAAGGGTATAGTCCGGGTCTTTCCCTCCTGGACATGCGGGCTCTCAAGAGTACAATGCCCACAACTCAGCGAATAAGTCCGGAAATAGTGCAGGAGATGAGCATTATCCGCGATAAGACTCTCCAGCAAGCTCGAGTTGTCGGAATCACCAATGATTTTTTTGTAATAAATAATATGGAGATTTCCGAGGGACGCCGTTTTCACGACAACCATTTTACATCCGGAAAAAATGTTTGCATCATAGGCAGTGCCATTGCCACAAGATTATTCAAAGGAGAAAATCCGATCGGAAGACAAATCAAATGCGGAAATACCTGGTTTAAAGTCATTGGAGTTTTAAAATCAAGAAGAATTCAAAAATCGAAAGTCGAAGAACTGAGTATTAGGGACTACAATGATGATGTATACGTTCCGATATCAGCATACCTGTCCAGGATTGGTGATCGTCAGCGCATAGATCCGGTTGATGTCGTGCGCGGCCGGCGCAGCAGGCGAAATGAACAACTTGAAAATTATCATCAAATAGATCGTGCTGTCATCAGAATCTCTGCTCCCGAATATGTCGAATCGAGTGCGGAACTCATTGCCCGCATGTTAAAGAGAAGACATAACGGGAAAATAGATTTCGAAATTGAAGTACCGGAATTACTACTCAAACAGCAGCAAAAGACCCAAGAGACACTAAATTTTGTCCTGGCTGTGATAGCGGGAATATCTCTGCTCGTGGGTGGAATAGGAATCATGAATATTATGCTTGCCAGCGTCCTGGAGCGGATAAAAGAGATTGGCATACGTCGCTCATTAGGTGCGAAAAAAAAGGATGTGATTCTTCAGTTTTTATTTGAGGCGGTATCGATAAGCCTCATTGGAGGATTGATTGGCGTGGCATTGGGAATTGTCGCTGCCAAATTAATTGCGTCATCAGCAAATATTCCAACCCTAATAACATGGTGGAGCGTCGGCTTGTCTTTTATTGTAGCTGCAGGCATAGGATTAATTTTTGGTTTATTACCTGCGCGGCGCGCTGCAAATTTAGACCCTATTACTGCTTTACGAACTGAATAATTACAAAGTATATTTATGAAATGGATCCCCTTCTTCTTAGCACTTTTCATTTGTGATCAATGGTCTTTCGGGCAGACTAGAAGTATGACCATTACCTTGGAGGAAGTAATCTCAATTGCACAGGGTGAGGCTCCGGTAGCACTTATAGCACGAACCCGGTTAAGTAATAATTTCTGGCGCTTTAAATCTTTTCAGGCTGATTATAGACCACAGCTGAGCTTTAATGCAATTGTACCTGATTTAAATCGGAGTATCGACAATGTGATTTTACCTGATGGCCGCGAGAAATTTATTAACCGGTCACTGATGAATACACGTGTGGGTATCCAAATGAGTCAGCGTGTACCCGAGACGGGAGGATTCTTTTATGCCGCGTCCAATTTGCGCCGTATCGACATATTTGGTGATAATGAGAGTCGCTCATTTCTTTCAGCACCACTTACATTTGGTTTTAACCAGCCACTTTTTCAGTTTAACAGGGATAAATGGGAGCGACAATTGCAGGAACTCGAATTTGAGTCATCGAAAAAAGAATTTGTAGAGGAACGAGAACAGATTGCGTATGACGCAGTAAATCTATTCTTTACACTATATATTTCGCAGTTAAATCTTGCTGAAGCTCGGAGACAGAAAATCTATGCGGATTCCTTATATGAGATTTCCATCGGAAGATTTGAAGTGGGTAGAATTGCGGAGACGGATTTACTGCAAATAGAACTCAGGTCAAAAAATGCAGAAACCGAAGTGGCTACGGAACTATTAAATTATCAAACGGCAAACGCAGAGTTGCGAAATTTTATTGGAATAAAAGAAGATGTCGAATTTAATTTGTTAAGTCCT
This sequence comes from Saprospiraceae bacterium, assembly GCA_965222645.1. Classification (GTDB taxonomy): domain Bacteria; phylum Bacteroidota; class Bacteroidia; order Chitinophagales; family Saprospiraceae; genus JABDMH01. The sequence continues at coordinate 2,232,255 of OZ244968.1, forward strand.
GAAGATTTGCCCGAATACGAAATCGATCCGGGTCAAGCACTGGAGTATGCCCGTACAAACCGAAGTCAGACCACCGGGTTCAGGTTGCGACTTTTGGAGGCACAGATGGATCTTGATGAAGCGGAAAAATCCGGCGGCTTAAACATAGACCTCAACGGATGGTTTGGACTGTCACAGACTGCAGATAAGTTTGCCCATGCCTATCGAAATGTAGCTGATCAGGAGCGAATTACTTTAGCGCTGGAAGTCCCAATTGCGGATTGGGGAAAAAATAGGGCGAGAAGAGAGATTATGAAATCGAACCTCGAACTTACGCAACGCACTATTGAGCAAGACAATGTCAATTTTGAGAGAGACGTCATTCTCAGGGTACAGCAACTCGCTTTGAAGAGGTCTCAACTTAGACTTTCAAGAAATGCAGCAGATGTTGCGGCAAAGAGGATTGATATTGCCAAGAATAGATATAAAATTGGCAAGATCGATGTGACGGACCTGAACATAGCACTAAATGAATACGAATTGGCACGACGTGCATATTATCAGGCACTATGGTCTCTTTGGACAGCCCATTACGAGATTAGAAATCTGACCCTTTTTGACTTTATCACCGGACGTACTCTTACTGAAAATATCCCATTGGTCGACTGATTTTAGGATTGGAGAGCTCCCTCTAATCCTTTGGCTTAGGACTCAGTATATTCATATTAAGTATATTTGGATGCATAGATCCTTGACTATAAGGCACATATTCGTATGCGTACCGTACGCACCAAGATGACACCAGCTGGTGAGATTCAGCTAATATTCATATTGTATAACAATGGCATGCATAAATACCTGGCTATAAGTAATATATTCGTACGTGTACCGTACGAACCAAGATGACACCTGCCGCCGAGATTCAGGCAAACATTTATATTAAATAATTTCGACATGCATATCACGCTGGTTATAAGAAAGATATTCGTACGCGTACCGTACGCACCAAGATGACACTTGCTACCAAGATTCAGCCAATATTCATATTATATAATATTGGCATGCATAAATTCATGATTATAAGTAATATATTCGAACGCGTACCGTACGCACCGATGTCGAACTTACTTCCGAGATTCAACCAACATGTATATTAGATAGTTTTGAAATTCATATCGCGCTGATTATAAGGAAGATATTCGTACGCGTACCGTATACACCAATATGACACCTGCCGCCGATATTCAACCAAACATTTATATTAGATAATTTTAATATGCATATCAAGCTGATTATAAGCCATATATTCGAACGCGTACCGTATACACCAATATGACACTTGCTACCAAGATTCAGCCAATATTCATATTATATAATATTGATATGCATAAATTCCTGATTATAACTAATATATTCGTACTCGTACAGTACACACCAATATGACACCTGCCGCTGAGATTCAACCAAACATTTATATTAGATAGTCTTGACATGCATATCAAGCTGATTATAAGCCACATATTCGTACGCGTACCGTGCACACCAATATGACATCTGCCGCCGAGATTCAACCAAACACTTATATTAGATAGTCTTGATATTCATATCGTGCTGATTATAAGGAAGATATTCGTACGCGTACCGTACGCACCAATATGGCACCTGCCGCCGAGATTCAGCCAAACATTTATATTAGATAATTTTAATATGCATAAATTACTGATTATAAGAAAGATATTCGTACGCGTACCGTACGCACCAATATGACACTTGCTACCGAGATTCAGTCAATATTCATATTATATAATATTGGATTGCATATCACACTGGTTATAAGCCGCATATTCGTACGCGTACCGTACGCACCAAGATGACACTTGCTACCAAGATTCATATTATATAATATTGGCATGCATAAATTCATGATTATAAGTAATATATTCGAACGCGTACCGTACGCACCGATGTCGAACTTACTTCCGAGATTCAACCAACATGTATATTAGATAGTTTTGAAATTCATATCAAGCTGATTATAAGCCACATATTCGTACGCGTACCGTGCACACCAATATGACACCTGCCGCCGATATTCAACCAAACATTTATATTAGATAATTTTAATATGCATATCAAGCTGATTATAAGCCATATATTCGTACGTGTACCGTACGCACCAATATGGCACCTGCTACCGAGATTCAGCTAATATTCATATTATATAATATTGATATGCATAAATTCCTGATTATAACTAATATATTCGTACTCGTACAGTACACACCAATATGACACCTGCCGCTGAGATTCAACCAAACATTTATATTAGATAGTCTTGACATGCATATCAAGCTGATTATAAGCCACATATTCGTACGCGTACCGTGCACACCAATATGACATCTGCCGCCGAGATTCAACCAAACATTTATATTAGATAGTCTTGATATTCATATCGTGCTGATTATAAGGAAGATATTCGTACGCGTACCGTACGCATCAAGATGACATTCGCTGCTGAGATCCACATAACATTCACATTATATGTTTTTGGAATGCATATCACCTTGACTATAAGGCACATATTCGTACGCGTACCGTACGCACCAAGATGACACCTGCTATCGAGATTCAACCAACATTTATATTAGATAGTTTTGATATTCATATCAAGCTGATTATAAGCCACATATTCGTACGCGTACCCTACGCACCAATATGGCACCTGCTGGAGAGATTCAGCCAACATTTATATTAGATAGTTTTGATATTCATATCAAGCTGATTATAAGCCACATATTCGTACGCGTACCCTACGCACCAATATGGCACCTGCTGGAGAGATTCAGCCAACATTTATATTAGATATATTGACATGCATATCACACTGGTTATAAGGAAGATATTCGTACGCGTACCGTACGCACTGATGTCACACCCAATACAGAGCTTCAGGCAAGACTCATATTAAGTAATATTGGATTGCATATCACGCTGGTTATAAGGAAGATATTCGTACGCGTACCATACGCACCAATATGACACCTGCCACCGAGTTTCAGCCAAACATTTATATTAGATATATTGACATGCATATCACACTGGTTATAAGGCAGATATTCGTACGCGTACCGTACACACCGATGTCACACGAGGACTGAGATTCAGCCAATATTCATATTATATAATATTGGAATGCATAAATCCCTGACTATAAGTAATATATCCGTACGCGTACCGTACGCACCAAGATGACACCTGCCGCCGAGATTCAACCAAACATTTATATTAGATATATTGACATGCATATCAAGCTGATTATAAGCCACATATTCGTACGCGTACCGTACGCACCAATATGACACTTGCTGCCGAGATTCAACCAAACATTTATATTAGATATATTGACATGCATAAATCCATGACTATAAGTAACATATTCGTACGCGTACCGTACGCACCGATGTCGAACTTACTTCCGAGATTCAACCAACATTCATATTAGATAGTTTTGATATTCATATCACACTGATTATAAGGAAGATATTCGTACGCGTGCCTTACGTACCAAGATGACACCTGCTATCGAGATTCAGCCAAACACTTATATTAGATAATTTTGACATGCATATCATATTCGTACGGGCACCCTACACACGTACTCGATCATAAAGTGATGAGCATGTACAAATCCCAGTATTCCCCCGCTCCTATTCAAATAACGTCCCCTCACTTTTCGGCGGGACGGCCCCTGTATGTCTATATGCCCGCTCAGTAGCTTGCCTACCCCTTGGCGTGCGATGAATATATCCTTCCATGATGAGAAAAGGCTCATGGACTTCTTCGATTGTACCGGCATCTTCTCCCACCGCAGTTGCAATGGTTCCTAATCCAACAGGGCCACCCTTAAATTTATGCACTATAGTATTGAGAATGCGATTATCCATTTCATCCAAGCCACTTTCGTCCACATTGAGCGCTTCCAGACCGTATTTCGCAATTTCAATCCCAATAGTACCGTCTCCTTTAATCTGAGCAAAATCACGAATTCGTCTCAGGAGGGCATTAGCAATCCGTGGCGTTCCACGACTTCTCCGGGCTATCTCCAGAGCACCGTCATCATCAATTGGGATCTCCAGTATGGATGCCGATCGCTTCACAATCCCCTTCAGTGTCTCTGTGTCATAGTAATCCAGAAGACAGTTGATGCCAAACCGGGCTCGCATTGGTGGCGTTAGAAGTCCCATCCTTGTTGTGGCACCAATCAGTGTAAAGGGATTAAGGGATAATTGGACGGACCTGGCATTGGGACCACTGTCTATCATAATATCGATCTTGTAGTCCTCCATAGCCGAATACAAATACTCCTCCACGACATTGTTGAGACGGTGTATTTCATCTATAAAGAGTACATCATCAGGCTCTAAATTAGTCAAAAGACCAGCCAGATCACCCGGTTTTTCTAAAACCGGCCCCGAACTCAGTTTTAAGTTACTGCCCAACTCATTGGCTATGATATGAGATAGCGTGGTCTTGCCCAGCCCAGGTGGTCCATGCAGAAGGACGTGATCAAGGGCTTCACCCCTGTGCCTGGCTGCTTCGACAAATACTTTCAGATTTTCTATGATTTTGGGCTGGCCGGCAAACTCTTTAAAGGCAGCAGGCCTCAACGTCTTTTCAAGAACTTGATCTTCACTACTCTGTAGATCACCACTGGGATCTATAAACGGATTGGCCATCATTGCATTATTTTGTTAGACTTGTTTTCAGTTTCATCCATTTTTGGTCTCTACTCCGAATAACTCATCTATGGGCGAGAAAAATTACCGTCGGATTCGTAAGATCGCCTCCGGATAAGTTGCAGCCAATTTTATTCTCGCAGATCAATTGGCCGTGACAATCATACCAGGAGTAATCGTTATCCGCATACATCACTTGATAGAAATACTCATTTCCCATTTCACTTCTCTCAATGCGAATTGCAGCATGGAGGTTCACTTGATCACCAAGCCATGACTCCGCAGTTATTTCTTCTTTGGGCTCGCATAACACCTTATTTATTTTTTGTAGACAAGTAAGAGTGATCAACTTATCTTCTGCCATACAGTTGCTCATACCCTCAAATTCTGAGTAACTAAAAATCACTTTCGAGTCCGCCGTAAGCCCATATCCATCGGCATTTACAGGTAGAAGGCGCTCACCTGATCTGGTCACAATTATTGGTCCGCAGCCATCCAAACCATCGATGTGAACAACCCCTTTTATGTTACAAAGTCCGGATGCAGGTCTGGAAGATGTGCAACTATGACAGATGATCCAGAGGAATACCAGTAATCGCATATGAGAAATCATCATATGAGAGCAAAATAAATAAATTATTACTTTTGCGGTGCTTTTGAGAAAGGTGCATCCCAACTCAAAATATCCTTGTTTTTTCAAAACTAAATACTGAACGATGAGCGGTTCGAAAATCACAATAAATAACGGAAAACTAAATGTGCCGGACAATCCCATTATTCCTTTCATTGAGGGGGATGGCATCGGACCTGATATTTGGGCTGCCGCGGTTCGTGTATTTGATGCAGCTGTAGAAAAGGCCTATAATGGAGATCGCAAAATTGTCTGGAGAGAGGTTTTGTGCGGGCAAAAAGCGTTTGATGATAGCGGAGAATGGCTTCCTGATGAAACCCTCGAGACAATCAAAGAATACCTGGTAGCCATCAAAGGCCCTCTTACCACGCCTGTAGGTGGTGGGATCCGATCATTAAATGTTGCATTGCGCCAAAAGCTTGATTTATATGCTTGTGTCAGACCAGTACGGTGGTTTACAGGTGTTCCAAGTCCCGTGAAGAAGCCCGAACTGGTTGACATGGTAATATTCCGGGAGAATACAGAGGATATTTATGCCGGTATCGAATACAATCATGGTACTGAAGAGTTAAATAAGGTCAAGGAATTTTTGATTTCGGAGATGGCAGTTTCTCAGATCAGATTTCCCGATACCGTTTCTCTGGGTGTCAAACCCGTCTCAGTCGAGGGGACCGAGCGTCTTGTCAAGTCCGCAATCGAATATGCGCTCGAACAGAAAAGGCCAAGCGTGACCCTTGTGCACAAGGGCAATATCATGAAATTTACAGAAGGCAAATTTAAGGAATGGGGATATGCTCTTGCTGAAAAGGAATTTGGTGATCGAGTTTTCACTTGGGCCGAATACGATAGAATTGCCGAGAATCAGGGAAAACAAGCTGCAAATGATGCTCAGAAAAAAGCATTAGAAGGTGGTGCACTTCTGATAAAAGATGTAATTGCCGATGCCTTTCTGCAACAAATTTTATTGCGACCAGCCGAGTATGATGTGATCGCAACACTTAACCTAAATGGAGATTATATTTCTGACGCATTAGCTGCGATTGTGGGTGGAATTGGAATTGCACCTGGAGCAAACATTAATTATAACACGGGCAGAGCAATATTTGAAGCAACTCATGGCACTGCACCAAAGTATACAGGGTTAGATAAAGTAAATCCGAGCTCTGTGATCTTATCTGGAGTAATGATGCTTGAATATATGGGATGGAAGGAAGCAGGCGATCTGATCATAAAGGGGATCGAAGGAGCAATATCCAACAAACGCGTTACATATGATTTTGAACGACTGATGGACAACGCTACCCTCCTCAAATGTTCGGAGTACGGTACTGAGATCATTGCGAATATGTAAGCCGGTTCTTTTACACGAAAGTGGTGTTGATCCCTGGTAGTACATTGAGGCTGAGAAATCAGGTGTCATTCAGTTAAGTATTTCGTTTAACAAGTAGAAGAGTTGAAAGGGAATGTAGCAAGGATAAGTTTTAATCTTAAATTCGGAATATACGTTTAACATTAAACAACCACGACCAATGGCCTTCTCAAAAGCACATACTTTCCATCCAGATATCTATTTCCTATCTCTCATGGGTAAGGTGATCTCCCATCCCGCCTGAATTCAAATAATTCGATCTATTGATGCTACCAAGGTAACCGACTTTGACAGGATAAGAGAAGAAATCCCACTAGAGCAATCCACAATCTCTAATCACATCAAATATCTCAAGCGAATGAATATCAGTAAATATAAATCCAAGAAATCTGGTGGTGGTTATGTGCTCAATCAAGACCTGCCGATCACAACAAAAAAAATCTTCAATTCGTAAGAACCGTTGGAAAACACAGAATTGAAGATGTGTCAGCCGAAGTCCTTTACGTCGAGTTTACCGAGGGTGGTTTCAAAAATAATTTTGAACCCCTTTGATCTCATCAAGATCCCATCTTACTACCGCATTTTAGATGGCGTCTCACCAAATTCCTTCTTGAATACACGTGAGAAAAAATTAGGATCATTAAATCCAGATTTATAGGCGATTTCTGCAATCGTCAAGTCCGTGTTTTTTAATAGTTGTTTCGATTTATCTAATCGAATCTTTCTAACATAAATTGATGCAGACAGACCAGTGAGTGATTTTATCTTTTTATGGAGCTGCGACCTGCTTACAAGCATGGATTTTGCCAATGCGCTAATTTTAAAATCCGGATCTGATAGGTTTTCCAATATTAGGGTGTTCAATTTTTTTAGAAAGGGATCAAAAGTTACCTGGTCATCCTCTTCGCCTGAGAAATTGCTCCGATAAAATGATTGAAGCCGCTTGCGCTGAGCAAGCAACATGGATATCTGGGCACGGAGTTCATCACTGCTGAAAGGTTTCGTTAGATAGACCTCCGCTCCCCTGGCATATCCTTCCAGCTTGGACTTTTGATCTGCTTTGGCCGTAAGTAAAATAATCGGAATATGTGTTGTGAGTGGCTCTTTGTGCAAATCATCGCAAACTGCGTATCCATCTTTCTCAGGCATCATAACATCACAAATGACGAGATCCGGAATTTCGCTCGTACATTTCTCAACGCCCTCGATCCCATCACCAGCCGTAATTACCTGATAACTATTATGGAGTAACTCTGTAAGGTAATACCGGACATCTGGATTATCTTCAATAATTAGAATTTGTAGTTTTTCTCCTTGCCCATTCCTTCCACCAGGACCTATCAACGCAGTAGCTTGATCTAATTCTTGCATTTCCAGGACAGGATTGATCTCCTTATCCAAGACAGCTGGAGAAGCGCTTCGGCTCCATGGAAAATAAATGGTAAAATTGGTACCTTTTTCTTCCTCACTTTCCACAAGTATTTCCGCATTGACCAGATCGCAAAATTCCTTAACTATTGCCAAACCAATACCAGTGCCCTCCCCCGCGCGGATGGCTGTTGCATCTTCCTGATAAAACCGGTCAAAAATATGATCTATGTTTTTCTTCTTAATTCCCACTCCGGTATCATTGATTTCCAGGCAAAATTTTCTTCGGTCTTCAGTGCTAGACGTTTTTAATCCGATGGCACCCTGAGTTGTATATTTTATTGAGTTGGAAAGTAAGTTTACAAGGATGGCCGATAATTTGTCAGGATCGTGATCTGCAACGATTTCCTCAGAATTGTGGTTTATAATAAACTGCAGTCCCTTTTCCAGAGCTAAGAATTCGAACGGTTCGGCAACGTAATTGACCAGCTTTACGACATCTCCCAAAACAGGATTGATTTCCATCTTACCAGCTTCCAATTTCTGAAGATCTAGCATCTGATTGACCATGGCAAGAAGTTGATTCGTATTCTTTTTGATCAGGGACAGACCACTTGAAATCGCTGTTTCCGGTTCTTTTTTGATTAGGTCACACATGCCGTTTATCACGGTGAGAGGAGTGCGAAATTCGTGCGTAATATTGGTATAGAGATCAGACTTAATTGTATCCAATTCCTTCAATCGAAAAGCTTCCTGCTCCTGCACTTTTAATGCTGTTTGCAACTGCCACCTCCTCCTTTGATATCGGTATATCAACCCGATAATAAATGCTGCGGAAAGAACATAGGTGATATACGCCCACCAGGTCGCCCACCAGGGTGGGGCAATATTAATTGCAATGACAGCAGGACTTTCATTCCAGACTTTATCAGCATTTGTAGCTTTTACCTTAAAAATATATTGACCGGGATCGAGATTGGTATAGGTCGCCTCACGGCGATTGCCAACGAATTGCCAATCGTCGTCGAATCCTTCCAGTTTGTAGGCATATTCGATATTTCTGGGACCGTCATAATCAATTGCTGCATAGCGCACTGAAAACACCTTATGCCCGTACTTCAGATTTAACTCCTCCGTGTAAGTAATGTCTTTTTCAAGAAAATAATCAAATTGATTTTCCGCTGATGTACTGACTGGCACAGACTCATTGAATAATCTAAAGTCAGTAAATAATAGTGGTGGTAAAAAATCGCTTTTTCGAATACTGTCCGGATGGAAATACACAATTCCGAGTTTACTGGCAAAGACCAATTCCCCCGATCTCAGCCTGCCCCGCATAAATGCACTAAAGAGCTCCTGCTCAAGACCATTTTCGGCATTAAATTTATCGACAGAAAATGTATACGGATTAAACCGGGTAAGGCCTTTAAAACTCGAAATCCACAAATTGTTTTGATTGTCAGGCATCAAACTCATCGCATTGTTACCACATAAGCCATCCTCCGTTGTAAAAAAAACAAATTTTCCTGTTGCTGGATCAAGCCTGTTGAGACCGCCGCCATACGATCCACTCCAGATATATCCCAGCGAATCTTCATAAATACAGAATGAAGTGTTTTCACTCATACTTTCGGGATCGTTAGGATCATGCCTATAGGCCATAAAAGTATCCGCGGGCTCATCGTAACACAACAATCCTGTACGAGTCCCAATCCATATTTGATCACCACTGTCCTCAAATAATACTCTGCAGTTTTTATTATTCGTATAGCTTGTTGTAGGCGGAAATTCGTGGGCAACGACTTTTTTCGCAGCGAAATCAATTGTAAATGCTCCTTTTGTCCAAGAAGCAATCCAAAGCCTGCCTTTTCTATCTATCAGTAAATCTCTGATAGCAACATCATTGTAGAGGGTAACTCCATCCAAACCTTTGTTAAAATCAAGAAATTTCTCTTTCCTTTTGTCAAATAAGTAGATGCCCCGGACAGTACCTATCCAAAGGGAGTCTCCTTGCTCCAGGAAACTAGTTAAACCCTGATCCCATCCCCTGGGATTAAACAATGGCCGATGCGGAAATGGCGTCTCCTCATTAGTATCAATGTCAAACAAAACTGGACCTTCCTTCTGTGAGAAAAGTAATTTTCGGGGACTATATTCATATATTTCGAATAGGTGCGATGCAGCCACAATGGTATTATCAAGTTTGACATCATCGATTCGTTTAAATCTGGGATTCCTAAAATCAAATTGAGAAAGATATTTATAGGATCCACCAATCAACATATGATCTTGAGCTGTCCTGCAAATGCTATAGAATTCAGGCAAATCTCGGCTGTCATAATTTCCCGGCTCTTCGATGGGAAAAATACGCAAGGTATATTCGTCTAAATCAAAGACCAAAATCCCCTCTGTTGTTGTGTGAAGCAGATATTTACCCCATCTTTCCAGATTTACATGATGATAATCCGTTACCAGCTTTGGCACATCTAATGATTTCACAAGGGGTCTCTCCGCATCCGGATCAATAATTTCAATCCCGTTATCACTAAAAAAAATCCAATTTCTCTTCTTGTCCACAAATAGTCCCCGGATCCCATCAATGCTATTAACGTTCCATCTAGAATTTACTTTTGTAAAATCTCTTTTTCCCCTCGCCCTTACAAAGACACTGTGATTATCTGTATACCAGATATTACCCTTGTGATCAATATTCATGTAGCTTACACTAGAGTCATTGGGATAAAAATTAATAATCCTAAAGGTATCGATCTCAATTTCAAATAACCCAGTCAGGGAAGTCACCCACATATGTTTTTCATCATCTTCAGCAAGAGAGTAAACGACCGAGTTTAGGAGCTCGTGGTCATCCCTACCCTGAAAGTTATAAAAGCGTTTTTCCGCAATTTTGTAGACAGATAATCCGCTCTGACAACCCACCCAAATATTCCCCTGTGAATCTTCAGCAATTGCTTGAACTTTGTTGTCATATAGGCTAAACTTATCCCCTGGCCTGTTTACATATTGTTCGATATCATAACCATTGTATTTGATGAGTCCTGTATATGTACCTATCCAGATCTCACCTCTTGAATCCTGCAAAATGTCATTTATTGTCGGAAATTGAAGTGGCAGAGGATCGCCTACTGGTTTAAGTTGCAAGGGAGGTTCCTGGGATACTGAAAAGATGTGTAGAAAACAGGTGAAAAACAGCAACCAGGGAAGTGACAAAATAGCGGGTCGGAGATTCGAATTCATAACAAGGAATCGGGATTCGGTAAATCTTTACCGGTCTATTCATAAATACTACCAAAATATATGGAATTATATTAGATCCTTGATGAAAAAAATGATTCTCGTACCAGAAAATTGAACAATAGTCCAGATTTAAACCCATTCCCATCCTAAACCAAGACAATAGTCCAGAGATATTAAACAATAGTGCTATCGAAAAACGAAAATTGATCTAAACTTTAGGGCCGTACTTTATCTCGAACTTTGGATACTCCTGCATCATCAATTATTGAAAGATTAAACTCCCTGCTTGAGTCACATTACGGTGATGAACGTCTCAGAGCAGGTGATCTATGCAAGCTCCTACACGTCTCACGGTCTACGCTGCATTACAAACTCAAAAGGTCAACAGGCAAATCTGCAGCGGAATATCTCCATAGTTTCAGGATAAAAAAAGCTGTACCCATGATCGTGCAATCGGACGACGCCATTAAGGTGATTGCATTTAAAGTGGGCTTTAGAGATTCCAATTACTTCTGTCGAGTCTTTAAGAAAGAAGTGGGAATGAGTCCTACAGAATATAGAAAATCCAGAAATACACAATAATCCAGATGATCAATACATATGTGCTAGTAGTAATGAAGAGATCTGGTCACCTTTACTACCACAATAAATGTTGCTCTCACCGTCTTAGATTTTCTCTCACTGGAGAAAGTTAGAACTCAAGTATTTTTTAAACCAATTAAACTCAAGCTTTATGAGAAAAAGACACTTATTTCCTTTACTACTACTTTTTCTGCTCGCTTGTCAAAAAGACAACAGCATGCAGCATTCCGTAGTCAGTCCAAATGTTGATGTACAAGATTTCAACTCACCAGATGTAGTTTTTTCATTCCTGAGCCAGGAGATGCCTGAAAGATTCCATACTCAGGAAATTGCCCGCCTGCAATCCATGCTGTCTTCAGAGCCCGAAAAGTCATACAAGAGAAGTAGCACTGTCGAGCTTCCCGCAGGATCCATAGATGCACTCGAAGCAGCAGTAAATGAGGCCGGACCCGGAGGCACTGTGATCGTCAAAGCCGGGGAGCATACCGAAAACGGGCTGGTGACTATCGGGCATCGCATAAATATCCGCGGTGAAGATGGTGCTGTGATTGAATTGGGAAATCCTGTCATCACAGAATTTCCAGCTCAACTTTCCGGTGGAATACGAATACTAAATGCCTCACGTACAACGGTCACCAATATCGATTTTCTTCCATCCGGTGATAACGCAGGAGTCGGCATTGTGGTGGAAAACTCCGATCGAGTACAAATAAGGGATAATTCCTTCAGCAATATACAATTTGGGATTCAGGTTGTATCCGGTGATTTCAACACGGTAGTAGGAAATGAAATTACTGGAGACTTGTCACTTCTAAGTTTCACGACTGCGCATGGAATCATATTTATGAACGGTAAACATGGATGTGTTGTCGACAACGATATCTCTGGTTTTGTATTCGGAATTTGGGCTTGTGACAAAGGCGGGTTAAGTTGGGGTAATACCACTCAAAGCTGTCTCTATGGCCAGATACTATGCAAAGTGCCTCAGGGAGATATAGTGAACCCGGAAGGCGAGGATGTTTATGCAAGGGATCCGGCCAATCACTGGCTGGTAGCCATGAATTCTGCGAGTAATAACTTCTATGCTGGTTATGTCGCTATTGATGGTGCAAACAAAAACGTTCTGCTAGCAAATGAAGCATCAAACAACGCAGTTTATGACATCGATTTGGTCGGCCCCACTGAGCGCTTTGGTTTCTTCGCTCCCACCTCGTCTAAAAATCGGGTCTACGCATATTCTGGTCAATCTGTAAAAGATTGTGGTGAAAAAAACAAAGTAACTGGAGGAGATGCAGTAGATATTACAATGCACCCCTGCGACAATGTAGATACCCCTTAATATATCTGACACCCTCTGTTTATTAAAGAAGATGACCGCATTAAAAGTAGTGCGGTCATTTTTTCTTGCTCATAGCCAGCCTGAGATCCTGTCATAGTAGCAGGGTTCAAAATTTTTTCCTATCTATACTCCAGTGATATAAATAAAAAAAGCATGAAGATTCCGACCGTAATGAAAACTGTACTGACTGTAGCCTTGTGCTCGGCAATCATCATTCATAGTGGTGAGGCGCAAAATGTCGTGTGGCCTCCGGAAAATATCAAACAACTCACTTCGGAGTGGACTGGCGACCGTACACCGGATGGGCGACCACAGGTTTCAGAAGCACTTCTGGAACGCCTGAAAAAACTCTCTATGGAGGAAGTCTGGGCATCGTTGCGCAATAAGGGATATGAAAACCAATTTGAAAATTTCGCCGGTACAGCTCAAAATGGTTGGGAAATAATCCATCCGGACCAGGTAATGACAGGCCGTGTAGTCACCGCCCAATTCATGCCTTTGCGTAAAGATTTTGACAACTACGTCCAGCAACAAGCTGAAAAAGAAGGCACTAAAACGCCTGTCACTAATTATGCCCCAATCATCAAACTACTGGAAGGTGATGTTTATGTGGCTGATAGTTATGGCAAGATGGAAGAGGGAACTCTTATCGGAGATAATCTTGGAAATGCAATCTACAAGGCCGGTAAGAGGGGTGTTGTATTTAATGGATCGGTAAGAGATCTCGAAGGACTGTCTCAAATCGAGGGATTCAACGGTTGGATAAGAGGATCTGACCCATCTGCTATCAAACAAATGATGATCGCCAGTGTCAACGGACCAATACGAATAGGCCGTGTCACCGTGTTACCCGGCGATGTGGTGCTTGCCAAAAAAACGGGAGTTGCCTTTATTCCTCCCCATCTTCTTAAGGATGTCGTGATTGCAGGAGAATATACTGCCCTGCGAGATGAGTACAACTTCTTTTGCATCAAAACAAACAAGTACGAATACGTAAACGAAGCATTTGTCGTGGATGATGATGTTTTTGAAAAGGATTTTAAAGAGTGGTTGGATAATCATACCGACCTGCCGATGAGTCGAGAGGAACTAAACACTTTTTTGGAGGAAAGAGAAGCTCGTAGAGCTGCGAGAAAAGCCAACCAGAATTAAGCGGCAATCATTCAAAGCGCTTCGCGCTGGGAGGTGGGACAATGGATTCACTCCCATAAGATTATGCAGATATGCTCGGATGGAGGGAGCTCACGCAGTTGGTGGTTGAGGCTTGGGAACAAGATAAGGATGAGAATTCTGTCTTGATTTATGCCAAAAATTATGGCCAGGTAGGTGCAATTGACCACAGTGGGAAAAAATATGGTTTACCACCTGTGCAATCATTTAGCGATGCCTATCGGCATTGGTTACCGGATTTGATAATGCCGAAAACCAAGTTTTTAATCTATATAAATGACGAATTGGGGGAAGACATGCCAGGCTTTTTTGAGGAAATCGAAAAGGTGGGCGAATTAGACTTACCACTGGCCAGGGAAAATGGAACTCAGGTATATCTCTGCCATCGTCCCACATCCTCCTTTTATGCGCGCATGAACAAAGCGATCTACAACGCTAGGAATCAGATTCCAATCGAATAGCAGTGTAATGGTCCATTTGAAGCCTTCAGAACGACCATGGCAAGAATTTCCATATTATTGCAGCCCAAAATCTTAGATCAGACCACATGCCTGCTAAATTAAAAGAGGGCCCTTATATATATCGCGACAAGATACACTATCAAACTCGAAAAAATCGAAGGGAGACGTTTCGTCTGGATCCAGAGAAACCAATTGAAGTTCATGTTGGAAATTTGGATAAGGACAAGTTTTCTGTCCGATTATCCCAGGATGATGAATCTTCATTCGATGTTTTTACAATGCCGAAAAAGCTGGTGGCAATGGCAGATATCGAAGGAAATTTTGATGGCCTGGCCGGCTTTCTTCAAAGCAATAAGATCATTGACAAGGACTTCAATTGGAGTTTCGGTAAGGGTCACTTTGTCCTCAATGGTGACCTTGTAGATCGCAGTGCCAATGTCACAGGTGTGCTCTGGTTATTGTACAAAATGGAAATGCAAGCACGCTCTGCTGGAGGACGTGTCCATATCATACTCGGCAATCATGATCTTATGAATATGCAGGGTTGGTGTGAATTTGCCAATCCCAGGTTTCAGAAAACCCTCCAGATCCTCACTGGAGAATCTGATCTTGAAAATGCCTTCAAGACGTATTTTTCACCTGAAACGTTTCTTGGCAAGTGGCTTTCCCGGAAGAATATCATTTTAAAAATAGGGAACTTGTTATTCGTACATGCAGGTGTGAGCTCAGATGTTATCCAGCAAAATCTGTCCATAGAACAAATAAATAATATTGGACGAATGAACTTATACATGGACAACTACCGATCGAGAAATACGGATAAAGTCGTGGATACTATCATGGGGGAAAAGGGTCTAATGTGGTATAGGGGCCTTGCAAGACCTCACACTTACCCCATGGAATCGAAAAAGAAAGTCAAAAAGATATTACGACACTTCGGAGTGGATAAAATCATAGTGGGACACAGTGTAGTGGATGACATCTGTACCGGTTATGATGGCATGGTAGTCAAAATCGACGTATTGCACGGTCAAACAAAGAAGAGCGGCGGAACCCGGGGTCTATGGGTTGAGGACCAAGAGTATTCGATAGTGGACGACTATGGAGACCGTAGAAATCTTGAGATGTCTTAGTTGCATCCTTGATGACTGATACATTGAGATCTTAGTCAGAAGAAAAAATTTCTTGTCAATCACCGTTCTGAATCACTCAGCACGGTTTAACAAACATTTGTATCTGCTTAAACCTATTTTCCGAATATAAAACCATAACACCAAATTGGCCTATAATCAATCTATTATCACTGATTTACATATGTAAGAATATCAAAATGTATGAATTCTGAACCTATTTTCCGAAAATAGGTTTAACGACCTACCCTCTCACCTTCTTACAAGTTTCTGACTCTAAAACTTTATCCTGTCGACACGCTTGCCTCTGATGACCAGAGGGAAGCACTTTTTTCTCCTTCCTTTGGGTGCTTAATTCTATTTTCCGAATATAAAATCATAACACTATGTTGGCTTATAATCAATCTATTATCACTGATTTACATATGTAAGAATATCAAAATGTATGAATTCTGAACCTATTTTCCGAAAATAGGTTTAACGACCACCCCAATCCGAAAATTCCCATAGTTCTACCCTCCATCTATCTGCCCGGCCAGGCCTGACCTTTCATTCGCATATTTCCCGGACTCCCACAGTTTTCTTGAAGGTGGCTGTAGAAACGATGAAATACTATCGAATCTCCCTTTATTCGAACAAAATCATTATCTTGGCTTTATGGAAAAACATTTGAGATCTAACACTTTGGTAAGCAATTGGGACCTACTATTGATCTTGGTAGTTGCGGTGTTTTCTGCCCTGGTCCCACTATTCATCCACCTCTTTCCTTACTCAGGAGCCACACCCCTTGGAGCTGTGCTTTTACCCATGTTTTATCTTCCTTTTATTGCGCTCGTTTTTTTCCGGTTGAGAGTGGCTTTTGTAGCTGCCATCTTGGCCCCTTTCATAAATTACATGATCACCGGAAATCCGGCCTTGGGAATCGTTTCATTACTGAGCTTCGAATTGGCAATCTTCACATTGGTGGCCTCGCAATTCCTGAAAAACTCAAACGTGAAATGGATTACCGCTCCCCTCTCCTATGTCGTAACGAAAGGTATCTCATCGCTCGTTGTAGCCGTTGGAATTTTTAATGTTGGTGTCACGTCTGCTGATTTTTTCAGCTTGTCCATTATCAATGGATTGCCCGGAATCCTGGTACTATTGCTGATCAATGTAGCGGTGGTTTACATATGGAAAAACAAACGTTAGCATTTCGGGAAATAAGCCACCGTCTTAAAGCACTTGACCTTCCACATTATGATATGATTGTCGGTATCAGTCGCGGCGGAATTGTTCCTGCTGCTATGATTGCCCATCAATTGGATACTCCGCTGCAGATAGTTTCGGTAAACTACAGGGACGACAATAATTCGCCCAGATATGATTCACCTCAAGGCCTTGCTGACTTTGAGGTACTTAGAAGCATGAGGGGAAAAGTTTTAGTAGTCGATGATGTATCTGTCTCCGGAAAGACTCTTCAATTCGTCCTCTCTTTGCTGGAAGAGTGTGATGTCGCTACCTTGGTTTGTAAAGGATCTGCTGATTATGTACTGTTTCCAGAAGTAGACAGGTGTGTCCATTGGCCCTGGACTGCCAAAGAAGCAAAGTCGGTTAAGGAACCAACATCGTAATACCGAGGTTGGCCTACTGCCCCACCGATTTGAGGCAGGTCACGGTTCCACTTCAACAATGACCTCTACCTCAATGGCAATATTGCTTGGTAATGATCCCATACCCACTGCAGATCTGGCATGTTTCCCACGATCGCCGAACACTTCTACCATAAGATCCGAGTATCCATTGACCACTTTGGGCTGATCCCTAAAGTCAGGGGCACAATTCACCATTCCCAGTACCTTGATTACCCTTTTTACCTTGTTGAGATTGCCCAATTCAGCCTTCAGTGAAGCCAAAGATTGGATTGCTGTAAGCCTGCCAGCCTCATATCCCTCTTCAATTGTCAAATCATCGCCTACCTTGCCTTCGATGTATGTGCCATCAGGCTTTAAGGGTCCCTTACCAGATAGGTAAACCAGATTACCGGTCCGGACACTGTTAACGTAATTGGCAACGGGAGCGGAGACTTCCGGTAGTGTTATTCCCAATTCCCTGAGTTTGCCTTCGGGATCAAAATCACCGTTTTGAGCTCTTAGTACTGTCATATCTTCATTCTTTGGTGCTTCGTTGCAAGCTAATAGCATAAGCAAGGCAGCAAATAAATACAAGTGGGATTTCATTTTTTCTTCTTTTGAATCTTTAATTTAATCAATTCTCTAAATCAATTCTTAGTGTCGCCTGAAAGAATTTCCTTAATCCTCGTCGCTACGATGCGCTCCTCCCCGGGAATAAGCATCCATGTGGTTATCCCCAATGACTCCTTGTCACCCACTGTCTGAATGGAGGGATGTCCCATCCGTAATTTCTCCCGCACCTCGTTACCATCCATTTTTATTTTTTCCTGATCCCAACCTATCTTAATGGAGGGAACGTGGTTCGCAATTTCGGGCACATGGATCTCAGGGGTAACACCGTCTACCGACCCTACAACATCCCGAATATGCTTCACCTGGCTATCCCAGAGCTCCCAGTCTGCTTTGTGATCTCGCTCCAGGAAATTTTCTAGGGCAACGAGCATTCCCAAGGTCTCCTCTTTATTCACTTTCATGCCCCGGCCCACCGTGTCTCCCCGCGGAGCTGCATTGAGTCGAGCTGCCGCGATGAGATCTTTCCGACCCAGGAGAAGACCGGCACTCTGCGGTCCCCTCAGTCCCTTACCTCCTGAAAAACAGACTAGGTCAAAACCCATCTTGGTATACTTAAAAAGATTCTCAACGGGAGGAACATCAGCAGCGCAGTCATTCATAGTTGGAATGCCGTGGTCTTTTCCAATTTTAATAAACTCTTCATATTGGATTTTTCCGACTGGATTATTATTGTTAAAAAACCATAACATCGCAGTCTGATCATTAATCGCCTCCTTCATTTCATCTGCAGTTTCGACGGTGATTAATTTCACACCGCAATTTTTAATTGCATGCGCATAGCCGATCACATGGGATTTTTGGAGAATAACCTCGCTCTTCATTCCAGACAAATCTGTGGGGACACGCTTTGCTTTTTCAGAATCCAGCCCTGTGAGTATGCCGGCAGTGCCAAGTGTGATGGCCGATGCAGCACCGGCAGTCACGGTTGCAGCCTCGCAATTTAGAAGCTGCGCGATCCGCTCTCCAACTTTGTCTTGTAGATCATCAATATTGACATACTGCTGAGATGCGTACTGGTAAGCATCAATGACCTCTGGACGCATAAGACATCCTGACATAGCAGTATACGTTCCAGCCGCATTTATAAATGTGCGCACACCCAGCTCCCTAAAATAGTCCCGGCGCACTCCTTTCTTCTCCAGATAAGGAGATCCATAACTCTCTGTCAGTAAAGTCTGACCACCAAGAAAACCACCAACAAAAGGAAGTGCTGATAAGTTGCGCAATAATGCTCTTCTCTTTATCATAGTGCAAATATTTTTATTTTATTAAAATCAGTAATATTTATCTAAATATTTTCCCGAACAATCTAAAAATTAAATTAACAAATAGTTCTCTGACGGTCATTGTTCCGGTCGAAAATCTGATAAGAGATTTGTTAAGGACTAATTCGTTCAATTGAAGAGAATCTATTTGAGTTAGTTGCAAATCCGGCAACTAAAAATCTATGGATAAAATCAAATCTGCTGTCTCTCCTTCGATTTTTATACCGCGGCAATACAGTCCATCTCAACGAGCGAATCTCCGGGCACACCGCCATAAGTGGCCACCGTAGTTCGCACCGGTGGATTGGGACCAAATCTCCCTCGAAATACTTTATTCATCGCATGGTAATCCGCAAGATCCGCCAGGTACACATTTACCTTAAGTACTTTTTCCATGGAAGAACCATTTCGCTCCAGCTCTTTTTGAAGCTCTTTTAAAACATGATCCGTGTGTGCAGTAATATCCCCATCAAAGTGGGCACCCTTGCCGGCAATGTACAACGTATTTCCATGTTTCACAGCTCCGGAAAACAAAGGCACATCCTGGTCCATGTGTATTTCCCCAACAACTTCCTTCACTGCCGATGCATTCCTGTTTGATGCCTTAGTGACACCTGCGCCAAAAAGTGCCGCCAATGAAATTCCTAATTTTTTAAATACAGATCTTCTATTTGTCATTTTTTATAAACATTTTTCTTTTTCAAAATCAAATCCAGGCAAGCCCATAATCCGGGGCTGCAAAGATCACTTGAAAGTGTGTCCCTATTTGTCATCGACTGCAGCTTCCCATTCCGGCCTTGAAATTCCATTTAGATCCCATACTACGCTTCCGGCCCTGATTGTCAACTCACAAATTATTTTTTGGGTACCGGTTCTTTTCCATCCCTTTACATCGATATAACCAAAATTACCATTTTCCACTTTCAAGACCGCAACGTCAGCCTCTGCACCGGGAGACAAGTGGCCCAGATCCAGTCGATTTATGACCTGTGCAGGTTTCCATGTGCTGGCATCTACAACCTCAGGCATACTCATACCCAGAAGCAGGCACTTTGACATCACATTGGTCATGTCTTTCATTCCGGCATTCATACTACCTGTATGCAGGTCTGTGCTTATGGTATTGGGTTTTAATCCTTGCGCAATCGCAGGGGAAGCCTGATCCCATAAAAAACTTCCACCTCCGTGTCCCACGTCGAAAATTATACCTCGCTCCTGGGCCTCAAACACAAAGGGCTTTACCTTTCCAGTCGAATAATCCACGATCGGCTCTCTTGGTGTCACGTGTGCAAAACAATGTGTAAAAATATCTCCTGGCCGTAGTTTATCAAAAAACAAAGTTTTGATAGACAATGGGGGTTCATTGCCACCAAAATCTACCATGATCGGAATACCGGCAAGTTCTCCTGCCTTGACTGCATTCTCTACAGGAGTCCATTCCGGGCCCATATAGTGTGCAACCTTGATACCGACAATATGCTCGGGAAATGCCCTTGCTTCCATGGCACATAACTTTGGATCCATATCCCCAAGATTCTGCTCAATGGCTCCTCCTGACATCCCGGCCCCCACAATGTTTATGAAAGAAAGTAATCTCGTTTTCGACCGGTCTATCGTTTGTTTTTTAAACGTTTTAAAATTGCGCCAGCCCGCACCTCCCACATCTACGCATGTCGTCACACCAGATCTAAATGTAAACCCATCGGGAGGAAGGGCACTAAAACTATTACTCAAATATGCATCAGGTATCGTCCCGTGAAAATTGTGACTGTGAATGTCAATAAGACCAGGCACAATATACATGCCCCCGGCTTCCACAACCTGAAATGCTTCACTTCCCAAGTCATCTCCCACCTCGAGTATCTTTCCATCATCAATCGAGATATCCATTATCGCATCGATTCCATTTTTCGGATCAATCACATGTCCTCCCTTAATAATCATATCCACTTCCTGCGCAGATACTGATATGATGGCCAGACCAAAAATAAAAAATACCGTGTGCAGGAAATTCAAACGGAGATAAGTTGATATTCTCATACTTTCTTTTTTTGAAGATTTTTCAGAAATTTTATTTAAAGTACTAGTGATGCACTAGTTTTAATCATAGACATTAAATGACCTCCCGGGATACTCAGACCGGAACACTTCAAAACAGCCCCGGTCCTGTAAAGTGACAAAACACAATCGGCCATCTGCCCCTCCAAATGCTATATTGGAAGGCTTTTTACCTTTTAGTTGTACTTCACGTATCAGTTTTCCATCCCCATTTAAGATAGCCACTGTTCCTTTTCCATGTCGCGTGATGTACAAACTTCCGACTGCATCACATCGCATTCCATCCATACCATGGTCTTCAAACTCATGAATTTTTCTCTTATTATCGATATTTCCCTCTTTATCCAGATCGTATTTCCAGACCGTTCGCTGAACACTCTCATTTACATACAAGTGTTTTTCGTCAGTACTTACTTCAATTCCATTGGTTGTACCCATATTGCTTTCCAGAAGATGCGTAGTCCCGTCTGGATTAATCCTCCACAATTGCCCCGTACCTTCTCCCCAATTAGGGTCGCTGGCAAACAATACCCCGTCGCTCCTTATTGCCAAATCATTGGGCTGGTTCATGCTTTCATCATGTGCATATATTTCAATTTTCCTGGATTTCCGGTTTATTTGCAAAATGTTGTGATTGGTGTAATCTGCTATAAACAAGTTTCCGGCACGATTGACTCTGATCCCATTTCCAATGCTCCCCGGGGGCAATCTGACAAACAACGAACAAGCTCCCACATCATCAATCAACCCAATCGTACCCTGTGTGTCAAAATTTACAGCATAAAGAAATCCATCGACATATGCAGGTCCTTCAATACCTGATGTAAATAAATGCTCAGGCGTAAAATCAGCTGTCTGGTAAAGTATTTCACCTGTGGCATCACCGCTATGCCGGGACGCGCAAGACAAAATCAGAAGCAGAACTGGGATTGCCAGAACTCCAGCTAAAGCGGACCGAATCAAAGAACCGACTATCATTGCAGGAAAATACACAAAAATCTGATTAGTCTTAGGAAATCGATTACCTTCACATCTACACTCAGACGGTCCAATGATTTTATGAATTTAGTATACGCATGACTGCAAATGTCCAAGTTACAAGAATCATTCTGTGGTGCGCCAGAGGCTTGAGTATCCCCGTACTTGGATTTATTGCGTTTTTTCTTCTTGCGGAATTATTTGAAGGCAGTGAATTTGGTGATGGCCTGAAATCTTCGAGGGAAGTGATCACCTTCATCTGTTTTCCGATAAGCACAATTATCGGTCTCGCTCTAGCATGGAAAAAGGAACTCATAGGAGGTCTTATCTGCATTGCCGGTCTTGCTCTTCTATTCTTTCTCCAGCCCAGTCTGCTATCGAACACCTATTTTCTGCTGATGACAATACCGGCTATTCTTTTTGTATTTTATGGAGTAAATAACAAGAAAGGAAGAAGCTAAAAATAAGAAGGTACTTCATTGAACAATATTATATGGTAATACTTTCTTAGCGATGAAGGTGGCAATTTTTGGTGCGGGTATATGGGGATCGAGCACTGCACTTTATCTGAGTAGATCAGGCATCGAGGTGACATTGGTTGAGCCATGGGGCAGCGGACATGCCAGGGCGGGATCTGGAGGAGCATCGAGGATTATTAGGATGGGTTATGGCAGCGACGAGATCTATATCGATCTCACCGCACAGTCGTTTTTACTTTGGAATCAATTGCTCAAGAAAGACAGGGAACAGTTTTACCGTCATTCAAAAGCGCTTTGGTTATTTTCCGATGATGATGCCAGCTATATCCTGTCATCGATTCCAGCAATAAATAGTTACGGTGGTAGAATCGATGAATTAAGTATCGAAAATGCACGATCGAAATATCCTCAGATATCATTTGAGGGAATCAAGAGAGTTTTTATCGAGCACAGGGCTGGAATATTGTTTGCAAATCGGTGTTGCTCACTTGTCACGAAAGAAGCAATTGCACAAGGAAGTCAATATATTTCGGGTTTTGCATCTGTTGATTTTTCTGCAGGCAAATTCTCTGTTTCCGTAAACAATAGAAAAATAAATGCCGACTATTTTATTTTTGCGTGCGGCCCCTGGACTAGAAATCTTTTTCCTGATCTCCTCCTAGATTACACATATGTCTCGAAGCAAGATTCTTTTTATTTTACAGCGCCGCTCCAGTCGCAATACAAATATGACACCGATGGCCTACCCGTGTGGCTGGAGTATGATAAAACATCTCCATTGTATTACGGCATGCCGACTCACCGAGGTTTGGGATTTAAAATTGCTTACGATGATCGGTCTGAAAGTTTTGATCTGGAGCGTAACGACCGGATTATAAGCACTGATCGATTGAAGGGCGCTAAAAAATTTATGAATAAAAGATTTCCCACATTGCGGACCTCTAAACTAGCATACTCCGAAGTTTGTGTTTATGACAATAGCACAGACGGCCACTTCATAATCGATCATCACCCACTGTATCATCAAATCATCTTGATGACGGGCAGTTCGGGTCACGGATTCAAAATGGGACCGTCATTGGGCGTGATGATCAGGAATCATTTAATAGATGGGATTTCACTCCCGGAAGAATTTAAATTGAGTCGTTTCACCGAAGACTTCAAACGATGCTCTCAATTTTTATCCGGGTAATTTTTTGGACTCTTATCGGAACCCGCTTAAAACTGTGATCGGTCACATTCTGACCTTCTTTTCTATGGACTGAAAAAGCGGATCATTCCGGTCAATGGCCTATCTGCACATATTCAAATTTTTATATGTGTTTTTTGTAACTTCGGGAGCTTCTAAAAACTTCTTAATACAAAACTATGTCAACATTACGATTTCGAGCCTTATCAGAGGCTACCAACAGGATGCCTGTACTTGTGGAAGAGTCGGGCCGGAGATCTGAGATCTTTGGTGCCAACGTCTTTCATCAAAATACGATGCTACGCTTTCTCACCAAGGAAGGGTATCAAAGTGTCCTTAGTGCAATCGAGCACGGATCCAAGATAGACCGTAAGATTGCAAACCAAGTTGCCTCCGGGATGAAGGAGTGGGCCTTATCCAAAGGGGCAACACATTACACCCATTGGTTTCAACCTCTGACCGGTGCCAGTGCCGAAAAACACGATGCCTTTTTCGAGCCCGAAGGTGGTGGGATGGCCATCGAAAAATTTGGCGGTAGTCAATTGGCGCAACAAGAACCCGATGCTTCCAGCTTCCCTTCCGGGGGGATACGCAATACATTTGAAGCCAGAGGATATACTGCATGGGATCCGACATCACCGGCATTTATCTACGGAACTACCCTGTGCATACCAACCGTTTTTGTATCCTACACTGGTGAAGCACTGGATTATAAAACTCCTTTGCTAAGGGCTTTGCAAGCGGTCGACCATGAAGCTACAGCCGTCGCACAGTATTTTGACAAAAAAGTGAAAAAAGTAATAGCAACGCTAGGATGGGAACAGGAATACTTTCTAGTAGATAGCGCTCTCGCGGCATCCCGTCCGGATTTAGTTTTAGCAGGAAGAACACTACTGGGCCACTCCCCTGCTAAAGGACAACAACTGGATGACCACTATTTTGGATCGATACCAAACCGGGCTATGGCGTTTATGCGGGATTTAGAAATCGAGTGCATGAAGCTGGGGATTCCTGTAAAGACGCGTCATAATGAGGTGGCGCCAAATCAGTTTGAACTAGCCCCGATTTATGAAGAGGTAAACCTTGCCGTAGATCACAATACGCTGTTGATGGACATTATGGGAAAGATCGCATCAAGCCATAACTTAAAAGTATTGTTGCACGAAAAACCCTTTGCCGGAATAAACGGATCTGGAAAACACAATAATTGGTCACTTGCCACTGATACAGGGATTAACTTGCTTGCTCCGGGAAAAACGCCGAAAAGCAATTTGCAATTTCTCACATTTTTCGTCAATATAATTAAGGCAGTTCATTCGTATGAGGAATTGCTTCGAGGTTCTATCGCAAGTGCCGGTAATGATCACCGGCTGGGAGCAAATGAAGCACCGCCTGCCATTATATCGGTCTTTATTGGGTCTCAACTTTCAGCGGTCCTGGATGATATCGAAAACAACTCTACTAAATCCGATAAGCGCCGCGAAAATAGCCTCAATGTTGTGGGAAAAATTCCGGAGATCTTACTCGATAATACCGATAGAAACAGGACATCCCCCTTTGCTTTTACTGGCAATAAATTTGAATTTAGAGCGGTCGGTAGCTCTGCAAATTGTGCAAACCCGATGACTGTCCTGAATACAATTGTCGCCAAGCAACTGAAAGATTTTAAAACCAGGGTAGACAGCTTACTTGCCAAGAAAAAATTGTCAAAGGAAGCTGCTATCCTTTCCGTGCTTGAGGAGTATATTAAAACATCAAAAGCTGTGAGGTTCGAGGGTGATGGATATAGTGATGCATGGGAAAAGGAAGCGAAGAAAAGAAAGCTATCCAATAACAAAACGACGCCAAAGGCATTGGAAGTAAAGACATCAAAAGAGGCAATATCTCTATTTGAAGAGATGGGAATCATGAACGAAATCGAGGTAAACGCCCGTCATGAAATCGAAGTCGAGGAATACACAATGCGCATTCAGATAGAGGGTCGAGTACTCGGTGACATTGCTAGAAATCATGTAATTCCGACTGCAATTAAATATCAAAATACCCTGATCGAAAATGTGAGAGGACTTAAAGAAGTGTTTGGAAAAGATTTTAAGAAAGTGGCTGCTGAACAAATTGATCTCATTACAGGTATATCGGGCCATATCGCCGAAATCAAGACAATGGTAGATGCGATGATTAACGAACGGAAAAAAGCCAATGTGATGACCGATGTCGAAAAGAAGGCCAATGCGTACTGCAATAAAGTAAAACCGTACTTTGACCAGATCAGATACCATTGCGATAAACTCGAAATGATGGTGGACGATGAAAAATGGCCACTCACTAAGTACCGGGAATTGCTTTTTGTTCGGTAATTAAAACTTCAGTTACGCTGTGAGTTGGATGATAGAGATGCAAAGGTTTTCAAGATTTTGAGCAAAAACGCGGAAGCAAAACCATCCGCAGCTCTATGAGGTTTTAGGATGTTTTGGCGGTCAGAGCCGGCGAAGACTGGGGTGTTGGCGCAAGGGAATTGAATTGATGTTCAGCTTTATTTCTAAAGCCTACCAGTAGACGAACCCATTTAATGTTGTCACAAAGTTTCAAGTATATTTTTGTTGCCAAGATGAGACGCAAAACGTAGACAGAGCAGGAGCTCTGGCGAGCCTGCCTGCCGGCAGACAGGGCTTTGCAATGATCCCGAAAGCTTTCGGGAGGTGCAAAAATAATTGAAAATTTGACCTAAGATTTAGTGGGTTCGTCTACTAGGGCTAATGTGCAGATCTGGCTGGTGCATCCAGGGAGGCATGAAAATCCCGGGCTATTCTGTGACCATAAGACTCGAGAAGAGATTTTAATTTTTGAGGATCATCACTTTTGAGAATAAAACCAATGTGATGATCCTTTTTCATTCGCCACCAGATCTCGGGATCATTAAATTGCGAGTCGTCGGGATGACGAAATCTTGAAAGTGAAATAATTGCCCCGGCAAAAGCATTTGCCTGAGGAGGTAGTTGATATTTCTTTCCGCGTAATTGGGCATCCTCAATCCGCGCCCATTCGGTCCACAGATTTATATTACTCGCTGCCTCAATCATTTCCGCAATATGTGCGCCCCCTACCCGGGAAGCTGTCTCCAAAAAAAATAACTCCCCACTATCTTCGGCCATAATAAATTCGGAATGCGAAGCTCCAAATTGCATTCCAAAAGTAGTCAACAAATTATTGTTGAGCTCAGAAAGTTTTTTGTGCTCAGGTGTATCGTTAGTCATCGTCATTGTCCTGAAAATCCCACCTTCATGCGCAACTTTTAGCGGAGTATCAAAGTACTTCGAACAGCGATCAAAAATCATTTTTCCGTCAAAAGTAAGTGCATCGACATGGTACACATCGCCTTTGACAAATTGCTCAATAAGGTAAAGGTGTCGTTCGTCTCCAAGATCGTGTAAGACCTTCCATAGGTGATCGATATCCTCAATTTTTTTAATCCCTGTTGCACTTGCCTCACCCCGGGGCTTTACAACCCAGGGAGGAGAATGGTTTCTAGCCCAATGGTTGATCTCCTCATCGTGAAAAAGGGCACTGAATTCCGGTACTAAGATGCCACCGTCACAGGCTCTGGTCCTCATGGCAAGTTTGTCTCTAAAATAACGGGCAGTGGTTTGACCCATTCCCGAAAATCTAAATTCTTCCCGGATCAGGGCTACTCGCTCGACATCAAAATCATCCAGTGCAACTACGCGGTCTATCTTGGTACTTCGTTGCAGATAAGCCAATGATTTTATCAGGGCCTCGTTGTCCCATACCCTGTCTTCGTTTTCCTCCATGTAATAGACCTGATCAATGCTGTCCCAGGGCCAATCATTGTCTCGCAAGTTGTTGGAAGTGATCAAAATTACTCGATGGCCACAATCGTGACAAGCTTTCAAGAATTCTACTCCCTTAAAATAACAACTGATGCATAAAAAAGTGAGTTGATCAGACATCATTTTCCCGTATACCCGATTTCAGTATTGTGTTGGATTATTGCACCCTTTGGTAAAACGACAATTCCATCGACAATGCTGTACATATCATTCTTTTCATTCTCAAGCGAATGATGACCCCTTATACTGACATTATTACCTATACGGCAATTTTTATCGACGATAGTCTTTTCAATGACGCAATCTGTACCAATACCCATATGGATCTCATGTGGGTGTACTACCAATCTTTCTAAGGTTTCAAAAAAATCATTACCCATAATAATGCTGTCTTTCACCTTAGTGCCACCCGCAATTCTGGATCGAATTCCGACAATGCTCCTTTCTATTTCCCGTGCATGGATAATACAGCCCTCGGAAATAATCGACCTGGAAATTTTAGTCGATTCCACTTTTGCCGGAGCGAGAAGTCGTGGCCGGGTAAAAACAATTTTGGTATCGTCGAAGAGATTAAATTTCGGAATTTCGTCAGTCAGTTCCAGATTTGCGTGATAAAATGAAGATATACTTCCCACATCTGTCCAATATCCGTCATATTCGTAACTGGCAACATTATATCCCGATTTTATTGCCGAAGGAATAATCTCCTTGCCAAAATCAATGGCATCTTGATGCTTATCCAGCAATTCTAAAAGTGCATCCTTCGAAAAAATATAAATACCCATGGAAGCGAGATATTCCTTTCCCTGGTTTCTGAGATCTTCGGAGACAGAAGACTTCCAATCGAATAAAACATCCTTTTTGGGTTTTTCGATAAAGCGCTCAATAAATCCGTATTCGTTTACCTTCATAATGCCAAATCCCTCAGCATCATCTGCATTTACTGGTATAGTGGCAATTGTAAGTGCCGCATTTTGAGCAATATGATATTTAGCCATTTTTTCAAAATCCATCTGATAAAGCTGATCACCCGCCAAAATTAAAACGTAGTTAAAATCGTGATTTCGCAAGTGGATCGTAGTTTGTCTAACCGCATCTGCCGTACCTTGAAACCAATTTGTATTTCCAACAGTCTGCTCAGCAGCCAATATGTCTACAAAACCTCGGGAAAAGAGCCCAAACTGATAGGTGTTTTTTATATGTTTATTTAGTGATGCAGAATTAAACTGCGTGAGAACAAACATTCTTACCACCCCGGAGTTGAGGCAGTTTGAGATTGGAATATCTATCAGTCGATACTTTCCTCCGATTGGAACAGCAGGTTTTGAGCGGTATTGTGTAAGTGGAAATAATCTTGTTCCAGCACCTCCTCCTAAAATGAGACTGATCATTTTTATTTTCATGAGATTGTTATTTTAATTTAACTTGATTGTAAAGTCTCAAATATTCTTTTGCAGCTCGTTTCCATGAGAAATCCAACTTCATATTTCGCGCCGCAATTTCGGCAAACTTTTTTTTGTCTCCATACAAAGTCAAGGCCCTGGAAAATGCATGCAGTATATCTCCGCTCCAAACATGATTAAACAATATTCCGTTACCACCTGGATCACCATAATCAAGCACCGAATCTAACAATCCCCCGGTACGCCTCACGATGGGTATCGTGCCATATCGCATCGCATACATCTGGTTTAAGCCACATGGCTCTACCCGTGATGGCATAAGCAAAAAATCACTGCCAGCGTAGATCTGATGAGCAAGATTCTCATTGTATCCGACATAGACATTGTACCGGCCACCAAAGAAATCCTTCATCCGGTTTAGCGCATCCTGTATTTGTGTATCCCCTGAACCCAGTATTAATATATTGACATTAAGGCCTTGATGAAATGTACGGTAGACGAGATCAGGGAGGATATCTGCTCCCTTTTCCAAAGCGAACCTCCCAATAAAACTAATGAGTGGTAAGCCTTTCTCCAGACCAAAAACTTCCAATAGCCTCGCCTTATTTTTTTGTTTAAAATAGGAGACACTTTTTTTCAGGTTTACAGCAAGTGCAGAATCTGTTTTTGGATTCCAAACCTCGGTATCAATACCATTTAAAATACCAGTCGATTTAAAATCTTCCTGAAGCAAAAGGGATTCCAGCCCATTACTATCACTCTTCAATTCGTCCAGATACGCTTTTGAAACAGTAGTGAGTCTCCAGCAATTCTTTATTCCACTAGCCAGAGGATTTATTACACCCTTCCATTCAATAAGACCACCAAGCCAATTATCAAAATGCGGTAAGAGATACCTGCTATTCCACCCAAATGAACCGTGATATCGACCATTGTGTATGGTGAAAACTACCGGTATATAGCCCAAATTCTGAAATTCCGGGCAGTGCTTTATGATAAATGGTATTAGTCCTGTGTGATGATCGTGACAATGTAAAATATCCGGCGTGGTATCACTTGATTGCAGCCACTTTAATACCGCCTTTTGAAAACTGATAAAGCGCTCCGCTTCGTCACCATAAAAATTTCCGTAGGGATCGGCATAGACACCCGGCCTGTCAAATTTTCCCGGAAGATCAATAGTGTAAAGCGGGAATCCAAGTTTTGAGGAATCGATCGACAAAACCCTGAACGGCTGATCGTAAAAACCCATCCACACCGTGCCTGTATGCTCTTCTTTCCAGTTCTGCTGATTGATCCAGGGCAAATCATAGTGAGGTATAACCACCGATGATCTAACATAGCTATTCTGTTGGTACTTGGGCAACGCACCAACTACATCAGCCAATCCCCCGGTTTTTGCAGCTGGATAACACTCAGCACTGATATGGAAGACCTTCGTAACCTTAGACATGATCAAATCTGTTTGTGTTCACAAAATCGGAACAGACAATACATACAATGGGACAAAATGCATCTCAATTTAGTCAAAGATTTGGCTTTTGACACCTGAAATGATAGCTTTATGATATGAAACTTATCCCATTTTTTACGGCATTGGCCATCCTCATTTTTGCTTGTACATCAAATACTTCTCCAAACAAAGAGATCAACACAGACTTTGCAAAGAGATTTCAGGAAGAACTGATTCTGGCCGATAGTGGATCGGTAATTAGAATACCGGAAGGTACATTCAGCTTTACTAGACAGGTGTCATTAGACGGTGTAGATCACGTGACTATAATCGGTGCCGGTAAAACAAAATCGATTTTGAGTTTCCGCAGCCAGAAAGACGGTGCAGAGGGATTATTGATCAAGGGTAATCACATCTTATTGGAGGGATTTGCCATCGAAGACTCAGACGGAGACGCTCTAAAATTGCAAGATTGCAATGACGTGACTCTGCGCGACCTGCTTACCACCTGGACCCAGGGAGCAAAATCTACAAATGGAGGATATGGCATCTACCCGGTAGCCTGTGAAAGTGTACTCATAGAAAATTGTGAGGCTTCCTATGCTTCTGATGCAGGAATTTATGTCGGACAGTCGAATAAAGTAATCATGCGTAATAATTACGCGCATCACAATGTGGCAGGAATAGAAATTGAAAACAGTACGGATGTTGATGCTTACGAAAATCTCGCTGAGGAAAATACAGGGGGTCTCTTGATTTTTGACATGCCTGGATTACCTCGAGCAAATGGCGGACGGATCAAGGTGCACAACAATATCTCCAGAAACAATAATTATGAAAATTTCGCTCCGGAAGGGGGTGTAGTTGCAACATTACCACCCGGCACGGGCATGCTCATTATGGCCGCTAAAGATGTTGAGGTTTTTGATAATACAGTCACGGGATATAAAACCCTGGGACTGGGTATTATTTCCTGGCTCTTCACCGAAAGACCGTTCGATACCAAAAATGGATATAACCCATATTCCTCCAATATTTATATCCATGACAATCTGTTTGAACGCAAGCGGGCCATCCCGGATCTATCCAAAGAGTTTGGACAGATGATCAATGCCTTATTTATCGGTAAGCCCCAAGACATAGTACTCGATGGAATCTTTGATCCCAAAGTAAATACAGACTCACCCGTTGTATGCCTAAAGAGAAATGGAGACGAACTGCGATTTTCGAACCTTAACGCTGAAACTGCAACAGGTGTTTCTGATTTGAAGAAATTGTTGGATCGAAAAATGGATGCATTTGAATGCGAAATGTCACCTGTAGAGGTTCTTTAGATTTTTGTGATGAAAAAGTATTTGATTTTTGTAGGCATTGCCTTTGCACTGGTCAACTGCAAACAATCATTGCGGCCTGTAAATCTGGATTATGAGGCCAAACCCGCGCAACTGCTTTCTGAGTATTCTTTTTTTAAAAGTCCTATGAATCAATTGTCACCTAATGAAAGGGTAATCCCATATGATTTAATTACACCACTTTTTTCCGACTACGCACGCAAAGCCAGATTTATCTGGATCCCGGAGGGAGGTGCAGCGGTGTTGCAGAGTGACGACCATATCGAATATCCCACTGGCACTGCCTTGATCAAGAATTTTTATTACCCCGATATAGAAGACAACGGAAAAAGAACAATAATCGAAACCCGACTTTTAGTAAAGAGAAATAGCGGGTGGGATGCTCTTACTTATATTTGGAATGAGTCTCAGACAGAAGCTCACTTGAGCATCATTGGTGACACGCGTCAAGTATCAGCCCTCGATGACAGGGGTAATAAATTCGAAATTGACTATGTGATACCTGATAAAAATCAATGTAAGAATTGCCACGATCGCGGGAGGAAAATCTCACCTTTAGGTCCTAAACCCTCCAATCTTAATCACGAATTCCAATATGACAACGAGAAAAAAAACCAACTTAAATACTGGGTTGAAAATAATCTATTGCAAACGCCCACTCCCTTTAGTGTCAATTTTACCATGACAGATTGGGCCGATACAAATGCCCCGCTGGCAGATCGAGCACTTTCTTATTTGGACGTAAATTGCGGCAGCTGTCATCACAGTAAGGGATCTGCTCACATTTCAGGATTGAGACTCACGGTAAATGAGCCCAACCCCTTCAACCTTGGAGTAAACAAACCTCCGGTTTCTGCAGGAAAAGGTTCTGGAGATCTCCCTTTTGATATAGTACCGGGAGATCCGGACCGATCCATATTGTTGTATCGTATGCAGTCAACAGACCCCGGTGCAATGATGCCGGAAATCGGAAGAAAATTAGTGCATCACGAGGGTGTCCAATTGATCAGGGATTGGATCGCGTCCATGTAATGCAAAAGGAACAATAATTGGGAGATGGAGCTATTCAAACAAATGCAGATTATTTATTTGAAAAATCCATTAATTTATTAATTATGTTTCAGCACGATAATCCTTGCCAAAATTCATTCAATACCCGGTTGTAACAAATTAAATTGGAAATAAGCAGCATTTTTTCCAGAATGAAAATTGACAAACCTAAAGCGAGCTTTTTCAATTTAGAAATTTTTGCCGCTCACAGCGTAAAGAAATGCAAACAGACGTAGTTTCTGCTACCGGAGGATTGTGACTAAACCCGTATATTCCTTGCCATCTATCCAGATATCGTAGGCATAAGTACCCCCTTCAAATTCATCTCCTGTCCATCCCCGAGAGGGATCATTACTACTATAAACCAAATTCCCCCACCGGTTAAATACCCTCATGGAAAAATTTTCGGGAGTCACCACAAAATAGGGCAGGAAGGAATCGTTGATTTGATCACCATTGGGAGTAAAAACATTGGGAATATATACTCCTCTGTCTTCTGCACATGATTCGGAAATCTCGATGGTATCGGAGGCCATACAATCACCGATGAAAACATCGACCCAATAAACTCCGGGACCCCGGATTAAAGTGGACTCACCACTAGTCCCGTTGCTCCATTGGATTGTGGGATATCCCTTTGCCTCGAGCATCACTTCCGGGCCTTCTGAAAAACAGGCCGTAAAATCTTCTCCCAGAAAAATTGAGGGTTCGGCAAAGGCAACATTTTGTTTTATAATACTGGAGCAACCTTCCGCAGTAAATAAGGTATCCAGGTAAATTCCATCGCTTATAACAGTTTCATCATTAAACTGAAAAGTAGATCCTGCACATAAAATTGTATCCTGAAAAATCGTATCCTTCCCAATCACAGTAAGTGTCAACTCAACAAGACTATCGCATCCAAATTCCGACAACAACATTTGATTATACCGGCCATTTGTATTTACAGTGTCACTTCCAAAGACATAAAAACTATCGGCACAGATCGTATCGTATTCTGTCACCAGATAATGAGGTACAATATTAAGATCCAGCCTCACAATACTATCACAACCCAAATCACTTGATAATGTATCTTCATAAAAACCCGCTTCCGTATACTTTTTCTGATCTACTTCAAAATAATCTCCACTACAAATAAATTTAGTGATTTCTTCTACAAATCCTGTGGATGCACTAAAGGTTATATCATCAAAATAACTGGAACTACCCCAGGCCGCCATTGCTATTCCTCCTACATCTGCAATGGATCGGTCATTAGTACTTAATTGCAACTCATCATTGATAGATATAAAAATATCTCCGTTACAATAGCGTTCAATTTTCATGGTAAACCATTCATTTAAATTGACGATCGCATCTACACTGTCCAGTAAAAAATGCTCATCCTCAAAAATCCTCCAGATCATAAGGGACGGATTATCTGTCTCTAACGGATTGCACGAGACCTTGTAGTAATTCTGGCTGTCGACATACTGAAAAATAAACTGGATGTCAGATACTTCTCCATCGGCCATGCATTGCATTTCGTAAATACCCCAATTTTCTGTGAAAGTCTTGTGCCTCACAAAGGACTGTGCATCATCATTATACAATCTCGCCGAAAACGTAGAGTTAGTTAACGCAGGGCTTCGCACCTCGACAATACCCTGCTCCACAGACCAAGCATCCGCAGTGCCCTTTTCAAAATCATCAACTAAAACCTGTGCCGGCAATAAATGATAAAAATGGGCTGCTAACGAAATGTAGATAATTTTTTGGCCGAGTCCTTTCATCCGATAGTGTCGGCTCGACTTTCTTACAGCTCAAGCGAAAGTGAAAGTGTGTCTCCCACCTCGCGCTGCAAGTCCACGAGCCGATGATATAACGAATCAAGCAGAGGTTCATTGTTTTCGTCATCAGCCAAATTATCCAACTCATTTGGATCATCGACAAGATTAAATAATTGTACCTGGTGCACCTGTGGATACACAATAAGCTTGTGCGTTTTAGTACGTACCATGCGCTGGTAGTCCTTATAGGAGCCAAATATTTGGCTTAGACCATCTCCATTTGATTCCAGGATGCTCACCAGGCTTCTAAACTCTACGGTTGGTGGAATTTCGATGCCTGCCAGCTCGCATACCGTGGGGTATGTGCTCTGCAGGTATATCATTTCATCAGTCTTTTTATTCCTGGGGATATTTGGTCCGGCAATGATATAGGGGACTCTGATGCTGTGATCATACTGATTTTGCTTGCCGAGCAGTCCATGTTTTCCGACTGCCAGTCCATGATCAGCAGTAAAAATAATATAGGTATTTTCATACTCTCCACTTTCCTTTAGTGCTTCAATGATTCTTCCAATCTGCTCATCCATATGAGTGACGATTGCGTAATATTCCTGCCGGTGTGTTTGTACGGCAAATTCAGACCGCGGGATGGGTGCCAGAATTTCGTCTCTGAGGGTATTCTTTTCACCCTGATCAAACGGATGTTCAGGTAAATAATTTTCTGGAATATCGATTTGCTCAACAGGATACTTATCGAGAATTCTTTTTGGCGACTGTCTCGGATCATGTGGTGCATTAAATGCCACATACATGAAAAAAGGATCTTCCCTTTCGGCAGCCTCGCTCAGAAAAGCGATGGCATTGTCGGCATAAATCTCACTAGTGTGTTTGTACATCGTGTATTCCTCACTCTGGTCCTTGGCAGAATCCCTCTCTATAATGTCATAAAAAAATGGCGCCCAATGGCCGAGTAGTGAAGTGTCTGAAGGACTCCAGGTATTATTAATTTGTGACGGACGATAATAACCGGGCCCAGATTTTCCGTCCTTGGTCTCATACATACCTCTACCCACGGATTTTCCCACGTCGAAACTCTTCAAAGCCGTGGCCGCACCGTTGTGCCATTTGCCCGTGAGAAAAGTCTGATATCCCGCATTCCCCATCACCTCTCCCCACAACGGTACTCGATCTAGATCATCCCTGGCATGATAAATATACCGGCCACTTGCCAACATCGCTCTACTTACTACACACACCGCCCCACTCCAGCTGCCTTGATTAAACGCATGTGTAAACGTCAGGCCCCGGGCGACCAACGCATCTAAATGAGGGGTGATCACTTCATCATTACCCAATGCCCCAACTGCATCATAGGTCTGATCATCTGCAAATAGAAATAAAAAATTTGGTCGATGATCCGATTCTCTTTCACCTGATTTGCTTCCACATCCTACTATTATAGACATTGCAATGAATAAAGAAAGCGCACGTACCAAAATTCGGATCATCGTATTGAGCTATTTAAAAATCAAATAATGTGAATATAATCAATTTGAGTATGAACTTATGAAGGAATGTGGATTCCACGGTTGGAGAGCACGATTTTGCCAATTCGACATTTATCATGTGGTTTGGTTTCATGACAAGTCATCTAACTCGCAATGCCTCCTTGTTAAGCACTTCCTAATTTGCAGAAATCACGCTCGTTACGAAGTCTATTCCATAAATTGAGACTCACATTCTATTCGAAGATCTTGGGATAAAAAATAACCCACATCTCATCACTTTTTTCTATTTTGCTGCAATTACATTCTTGTAAGTGTAACGTAGACTAAGTGGCTCAAGTTTTTACTCCTGTGCAATTAATCAATGACCCGTTTTTACTAGAAAGGGGTGTAAGACTCTATGTAAAAAGGGATGATTATTTGGGCGTGTACTGTCAGGGTGTCAAGTACCGCAAACTGAAGTACATAATAGCGCACTGCAAGGAAAGTGGTATAGATCAAATCCTATCTTTTGGGGGAATGTTTTCCAGCCATCTGTATGCACTTGCGGCTGCTGGTCATAAACATCAGCTCAAAACTATCGGTATTCTACAAGGGGTGGTAAAAGAATGGAATCCGTTTACCAATGCTATGCTTGTCTGGGGTATGGATCTCCATCCCGTCACACGAAGTTTTTATAAAAAGAGAAATAATCC
Source organism: Saprospiraceae bacterium (assembly GCA_965222645.1). GTDB lineage: Bacteria > Bacteroidota > Bacteroidia > Chitinophagales > Saprospiraceae > JABDMH01. Next base: position 2,269,571 of record OZ244968.1, read on the forward strand.
GGAAAATCTGGCACAACTGAAAGATCAGTTTCCAAGAGCCTATTTTGTTACTGAGGAAAGCCAGCATAAACTTCCCATGCGAGGTGTCGGGGAAATTGTAAAGGAAGTCACATCACAAATCGATTTTAAGATTGACCATTGGGCTGTTCCTTACTTCACAGGTGGTACTGCGATCGGCATTGCCAAGCAACTTGGATGGAATGACAAGCTGCATCTGTTCATTTTGAGGAGGGGATTAGACGCTAGGCCAATTGTTAAAAATCTGACGAGGGGCAATTGGCTCCGCGAGAAAAATGTGGGTTTTTATAAGGCTGTACTCAAGGGGTCGAAGAAAAGCAAAAAATTAGAAAAATTTATAACGGATTTTTACGAAAAACACAACATAAAACTCGATCCCTTCTACACCGGCAAAATGTTTAAAAAAATCTACAGAAATGTAGAGGAGGAAATTTATCGGGATTGCAATATTTTAGCACTTCATACGGGAGGTTATGTTAGCATCAGCATTTACAATTTCCGTTTTAGAGCAAATTTACAAGATCCACTAAGCCATCTGATTCTCAGCAGTCAACCTATGAAAACATAGGTTTTGCTCAAGTGATCATCCTTACCATCGTCAAATACATTTTTACAAATTGTTTACAAATCTTTTAAAATGTCTGCAAAATGAAATTGCCTGTATATATTTATCTGGCCGCATTCTTTACGAACATTTTATTTGCACAAACCGGCAAGAAGGCGCAGCTCGTCAATGACATCGAATCTCAACGCTCAGAGCTCCTCTCGATCAGTGACCAAATCTGGAGACTAGCCGAAACGGCATTCGAAGAAACGGCATCAGCAAAGCTTCTAATTGATTACGCGATAGCTCAGGGTATGACCGTCGAAGAGGGTGTTGCGGGAATGCCTACCGCATTTATTGCCTCATACGGCAGTGGAAAACCGGTCATTGGGATATTGGGAGAATTCGATGCTTTACCAGGTATTTCTCAAAAGGCGGTACCTGAAAAATCAGAACTATACGAAGGTGCCGCCGGACATGGCTGCGGTCACAACTTGTTTGGCACCGCAAGCCTTGGTGCTGCTGTTGCAATAAAAAATCTGATAGAGTCAGGAGAATTAAAAGGAACGATACGGTTTTATGGCACCCCTGCAGAAGAAAAATATTTTGGCAAATTGTATTTCGCCAGGGAAGGCCTCTTTGATGACCTGGATGTCTCCCTTGACTGGCATCCCAGTGCAGTGACCAAAGCCGAAGTCCAGAGTAATCTGGCACTTATTGATTTTATTGTTGAATTTGAGGGACAGGCTGCTCATGCCTCATTTGACCCATGGAATGGCCGCAGTGCGGGAGATGGATTGGAGATCTATTCGGTGGGCCTAAATTATTTGCGTGAGCACATCAAGCCATCCGTGCGTATCCACACTCATATCCAGCAGAGTGGAGATGTGGTGAATGTAGTTCCGGATTATGCCAAGATCTGGACCCGTGTACGCGATAACTCGTTTAAAGGGATGTTGGGTGTTTTCGAAAGGGTGAAGGAGATTGCAAGGGGAGCTGCTATCATCGCCAATGTGGATTACGAGATAAGTTTAGTGTCCGGTTTGCACGAAGTGCTGGTAAACAGAAGGGGTGCCCGGGCTTTGCAAAAGAATCTTGAAATGCTTGGACCAATTAGCTACACCGATGAGGAGGTGGCATTTGCAAAGGCAATACAGACCAATACTGGTAAGGAACCTACTGGCCTGGATGGAAATATCTATCCTCTGGAAGAAACAATGCCTGTGATGCAGGGAGCTTCTTCAGATGTCGGTGATGTGAGCTGGCTGGTACCCGAAATCAGACTCAGTGTGACAACAGCTCCAATCGAGACACCATGGCATTCCTGGGCTGTAGTCGCATGTGGGGGAATGAGTATCGGCCATAAGGGACTGATCTTTGCCGCAAAAGCTCTGGGCATGACCATGATCGATTTGTATGAAGATCCAGCACTTGTCGAGGAGATCAAAACTGAATTTGAGAACCGTCGCGGAAACCAGGAATATGAAGTGCTTCTACCTGAAGGGCCTCCCCCAATACCAGGGAGGAAGTGAATTCGAATTTTAAATCAAAGTTCTTGTGATGGAAAAACACCGGTCTGATGTCGTGGTGGTCGGGGGTGGGCTGTCCGGAATCATATGCACATACGAATTGTTAAATGCGGGAAAGAAAGTCCTACTCATCGACCGCGATAAAAGTGAAAACCTGGGAGGGTTGGCAAGATGGGCATTTGGTGGGATGCTTTTTGTAGATACACCGCATCAACGCAGAATGGGCATCAGAGACAGTGTAGATATTGCAAGGCAGGATTGGTTTTCTTTTGCAGAATTTGATGATGACGAATATTGGGGCAAGAAATGGGCTGAACAATATCTTCATCTATGCAGGGATCAAGGATACCGGTATCTGCGCGATCATGGGATTAGTTTTTTTCCAATTTTAAATTTTCCGGAAAGGGGATTATACGTACATGGCAACTCACTTCCGAGGTTTCATATGGTTTGGGGTACGGGCCAGGCCCTCACCGAGGTCTTTACTAAGCTCATTTACAATCATCCCGCAAAACAAAACCTTGAGCTCAAGTTTCGATATCGCGCCACCGAAATTCTAGTGGGACACAATAGGATTGAAGGAATTCGGGGAGTTGATGAAAGCGCGAAGAAAGATTTCGAAATCAGATCAGATCAGGTCGTAATTGCTACCGGAGGCATAAATGGTAGTTTGGAGAAAGTGAGGGAAAACTGGCCAAATCCTGGGGATCTCCACCGGAAGTCATCTTGAATGGTGCACACGAGTACGCCATTGGAGATCTTCATGATGCTGCAAAAAAGATCAACGCGAATGTGGTAAACCTGGATAAACAATGGAACTACGCCATGGGCATCCGGCACTATGCCCCGAGAAAAAAAGAGCACGGACTAAGTTTGGTGCCTATGAAATCAACTCTCTGGTGCAATTATGAAGGCCAAAGAATCGGTCCGATGCCACTGGTCACACCATATGACACCCGGTTTTTGGTCGAGCGTATCTGTCGCGAACCGCTCCAATACTCGTGGCAAATCCTGAATGCTAAAATCGCAAGTCGCGAGTTTTCGATCTCCGGGTCAGAACACAATGTGGCCATGAGGGAAAAGAAGCTCTTGAGGTTCCTCTATGGTATGTTTATAAAAGGAAGCGGTGATCTCATGCAGAAAATTGCAGACACTTGCGAAGAAGTGATCGTCGCATCGTCACTTGATCAGCTCGTAAGCAAAATGAATGACCTGGCGGGAGGAAATCACGTCAAGAAAAAATACATCCTCGAGGCGGCAACAAAATATGATGCTGAAATTAGGAGAGGATCCCGCTACTTTCAAGATGAACAACTTATCCGCATTGCCCAGGTGCGCAAATATATTGGTGACCGTGTGCGCACCTGTCGTTTCCAGCAAATTCTGGATCCCAGAGCGCTTCCTCTCATTGCCATAAGGGGTCACATACTTTCCCGGAAGAGCATGGGTGGAATACAGACTAACCTGCAATCCCAGGTGCTGGCTCAACCAGATGAGAACGGAGAACAAAAGCCGATTGAGGGCCTTTACGCTATCGGTGAGTGTGCCGGTTTTGGTGGTGGAGGTATGCACGGTCACCGGTCTCTGGAAGGCACATTTCTTGGGGGTTGCGTCATCAATGCCAGGGTCGCAGCCGCCCATATCGCTGGTAAACCGCTGGATTAATTCCATTTCAGATCTTTTGCCACCCTGCTATTTCCCTCCAGTCCCTCACCTGAAAAGAACTTCTTTGACAACATCCCTTAGTTACCTACAGTCCCGAAACTCTCCGCTACTCTCATCACCAAACCATTCAAGTACCCAACTACGGCCACACTAACTAAATACCCCAATTATTCATCCTAATCACACTACTACTCAACTACTTAAGCACCAATCCCTTCAAAGGGTGTATAACTCCCCACTTTAGTATATTTGGCTCCGATTTTGATGTAAGAAGGTATGCAACGAGCAGCAATTATAGACATGTATGATGGGACACCCAATCTGGGATTGGCAAGTATTGTACATCTTCTGGAGAAGGACTTTCCCGGTATTACATATGATATCTTTGAGATACGGGGCCGTCATGAGGTTCCCGATTTAGACTATGATGTCTATATCTCCACCGGGGGCCCCGGCCATCCATTGGAAGGAAATGAGGCCTGGGAAGATCGATATTTCAAATTGGTAGATGACATCATCGAAGTCAATCAGCTGGAAAAAGACAAGAAGTTTATGCTTTTTATTTGTCACTCCTTCCAGATCGCATGTGCTCACTTCGGCATCGGCACCATCAATAAGCGCCCTGAGGAGTCTTTTGGCATTTTCAGAGTTAAGAAGACTGCTTCTGGTGACAAAGACCCTATCTTTAGGTACCTGCCCGATCCTTTTTACGCAGCAGATTTTCGCACCTATCAGGTGGTGGATCCGGATTTGCAAGACGTTGAGGAGAAGGGATTTGAGATTCTGGCTATGGAAGATGACCGCAATCACGATTTTGAGCACCAGGCCCTCATGGCTGTAAAGTTTACCGATCAGATCTACGGAGTACAATTCCATCCGGAAGCGTATCCGAGCGGCATGACTACGTATTTCAAACAGGAAAATAGAAAACAAACAGTATTGGATCAATATGGCATAAGAGCCTACAATGAAATGATGTTTCATCTCAGAGATCCTATCAAGATAGACCTTACGCACAAAAAAGTAGTGCCCGGCTTCTTGAAGTATGCACAGGGTGTATTAAATTGCAAAGTTATTTGATCATTCTCTAGTCTTATGCAATCCGTCGCCAGAAAACGCTTTAATCGTTCCTTTAGCGCGGAAAAATATCAATCATTCTTAAACGAGGTAAACTTAAGGTATGACCATATACCTAATTTTAGAATAGCCGAAACTCCCGTTTTTATCGGAAAAGATCTCAGAGATCGTCTCTTCGAGGCTTGCGATAAAATAGTATCTGTAATTTGCCGTGACGATTTCAAATCAAAAACGGAAGGAGCTCTGGGAGAAGATTATCGAGTACCCAATGAAGACAATCACGCTACGTTTCTCCAAATGGACTTCGGTGTTGCAAAAGATACTCATGGTAATCTCCAGCCAAAGTTAATTGAGGTCCAGGGGTTTCCCACGCTCTACTTTTATCAGGATATGATTGCCCATCTCTATAGACGACACTTTGATATCGCGGAAAATTTTTCCCACCTCGTGGGTTTTACATCAGAAAAATATATCGACCTGCTCCGGCAGATTATTATTGGTGACTGCAATCCTAAAAACGTAGTCCTTCTTGAAATAGATCCTGATAAACAAACTACGAGAATAGATTTTTTATGCACTGAGGAAAAATTAGGAATTAAAATTCTGTGCATCAGCGATCTTAAATCGGCAGGCCGGTCACTTTACTATATCGATGATGACGGCAATAAAATGGATGTACATCGCATTTACAACAGGGTCATTTTTGATGAGCTGATCCAGCGCACCGACCTAAATCATGAATTTCTCTTTACTCGGGAATGGGATGTGCATTGGGTGGGTCATCCGAATTGGTTTTTTAGGATAAGTAAATATGCAATGCCATTATTTGACAATGAGTATGTGCCTAAGTCCTGGTATCTAAAGGATTTAAATCAGATACCTGATGATCTGGAGAATTACGTACTAAAACCCATGTTTTCCTTCTCCGGAAGTGGAGTTGTTTTTCATGTTAATAGAGAAGCAATACAAAAGACAAACAATCCTACCAATTATATTCTGCAGGAAAAAATAAAGTATGAGCCCATCATCGAAACTCCTGACGAATTGGTAAAATGCGAAATAAGAATGCTCTTATTGTGGCCAGAGGGTAATTCCAGACCTTTTTTAGTAAACAATTTAGTGCGTCTGTCGAAAGGCGAAATGATTGGAGTCAAATACAATCGAGACAAGGATTGGGTAGGTGGTAGTATAGGATTCTTTGAGGAGTGATAAACAAGGGTCCCTACCCGATTACTTCCAAAAAATTAGAATTCGGTAGTGAGTATCTCAAAGAGAGTTTTGGTCTCCTTTACAGTACGGTTTATATGGAAATTTTCCTCAATGTGCTCTTTGGCTGCTATGCCATGTTGTTGTCTTTCATTGGGATTCTTGTAGTAAAAAAGGATTGCATCACAAAGCGCTTTGGGATCTCCTGGTGGAACGACCAAACCACATTTTTGGTTGATCACTACACCGCGATTACCCGGTATATCAGTCATTATTGGAGCACAGCCCATACTCATAGCTTCCAAAAGTGATTTTGTCGTCGCCTCTCCCTTGATCGAGGGGAGTACAAAACAATCGCAGGAAGCCAAAATCGACAAAGGATCATTCCGCCAACCTGTCACGTGAATATGGGCTCTCATCGGACTCCTTTTAATCAGATCCTTGAGCCGTCCTTTATCCATGTCTCTGCCAATTAAAAGCATATGCAAATCAGGAAGTCTTCCTAGTAGGTAAGTTGACTTAAGCAGGTACTTTATCCCCTTAAATTCGCGTGCGTTAGCCATACATGAAATCACAAATGAATTCTGTGGAATCGAAAATTCCGATAGGGAAACCGGAATAATATTTTGATACCAGGCAGGATCGTGACCTTTATTAATCGTTATTGCCTTTTTATTGTCAAAAAATCTCTGTCTGAATAACAGTTCTTTAATCGAGTCTGCCAGACATACAACTTTATCTACCCTGGGATTCAAATATTTAGCATAAGCCGTAGGATCATACCAGTGAATATTGCCAGTATATCCGCGATACAAAACAACTTTCACTTGCAGGTCTCTCGCAGCAATCAAACCGTTAATGATCGCCTGACTGTTAAAAAGATAAAAAATCTTATATTTTTCAGTACGCGTTTTTTCCTGAAGAAACCGGACAAAATCTTTATCGTACTTTTTTTTTGGATGATTTGTAAAAACTTTAACCTCGTTTTTTTCGAAAAATTCCTGATACGGTGTGCCGGGATATGTGACTATATCTATTTGCAACCCACGATTTTTCAGACCGACCATGAGATGAGCCTCCGGCCGTGTGGCCTGTAAGTCACGATAATCACTGATTACTAGTACACGCAAAAAACTAAATGCTAATTATCCTTATCAATTTCTTTCTTCACTTCTGTGAGAAAAGGCTCGAGCCTTTCCATAGGATCACTGGGTCTCAGGGTCTCCAATGGTAAATACCCGTGATAACCTCCATCCTTTATCAAAGCGATGAGCTTCGGAATGGCAGTGGGCTCTTTGATTTCCTTGCGGTAGACATGTTCCTTAATCTGCCAGGTACGCGCATATGGCATCAGAATTCTGATGTCCTCGTAGGGGTCATTTAGCCTCACAGACCCAATATCGAGATTGAGTCCAAACCAGGGAGAATCGATTGCATCAAGTACATAAAGGATATCTTCAAGTGTCTTTAAAGCATCAAAATGATTTTGCATTGTGATTATTACTCCATTTCGAGATCCATAATCTACACATTTTTGAATGGAATCGACAATCCATTGCATTGCCTCATTCTTTTTGCCCTCGGGGATTTTCTTTCCTGCAAAAATCCTCAATACAGGTGCATCCATTTTTGCAGCTACATCGATCCATTTTCTTGTCAATTCGATTGACTTCCTTCTTTCATTCACGTCCGGCACTGCAAAATCGGTCCGAATTCCGGTACCACTTATTGCCATACCCTGATCAAATGCCTGTCTTTTAATCGTGTATATGTATTCATCTGATGGCACCTCCGGATATCCAGTAAAATAATATCCAGTAGGATCTACTGCGTCAAATCCCAGTCTACCACAATACGAGATCACTTCTTCGAGTGACATCTTTCCACTACTCAGATAGGAATTGAACGAATAAAGATTGCAGCTCGTCTTTAATTTATAATCTACAACGGGATCCGGGATCTTAAGTGATACAGGAAGTAAGGGTAACAGAGTCGAATACTTTACAAATTTGCGTCTTTCCATTTTTGCATTTCAGTAGAAGAAAAGTTTAGAAGTCATAGCAGTTTTAAAAGTACTGCAATTGCTGAAATAATATGGCTTTAGCCGCCTAAATGTAAGAGATTTACGAATCAAGAGTACACCGTCAATTGAGATCGAAACTCTGTTTCTTTGATCCCTTTTTCTTACTTTGATTTTCAAAATCTGATTAATGTCTTATTGCCATTGCCTCTGCGTCCTCATATTTATTTATATATGCTCTATTCCCACCCTTTCCAAGACACAAAATCCCGTCTACGACTACGTCATCCTAAACGGAAGGGTGATAGATCCTGAGACGGAACTCGATGAGAAACGAAATGTGGGAATCATAGGCGATCAGATCGCTGCGATCACAGAAAACGAGATTTCCGGCAGGAATGTCATCGATGCCACTGGATTGGTTGTTTGCCCCGGATTTATCGATCCTCATGTGCATGGGATGAAAAACGACGCCCATAAGTATCAGGTGCATGATGGAGTGACCACGGCCTTAGAACTCGAAGGAGGGATTGGCTTTTTAGACGCCTGGATTGCTTCAAAGGAAGGAAAGACATTGGTAAATTACGGTGCCTCGGTGCCACACGGAAATATTCGCGCCATGGCCATGGAGTCCTTTCAACCCTACATTGAGCAGGCACAAAAAATTATTGCTGATCAAGGCTATGGCAGTCCCGACCTGGATAAGTTGATGATCAACATGGGAAGGTCAAATTATGCGTCCCTAAATAATGATGAGTTAAAGCACATGAATGAGTTAATCGACCAGGAACTCAGAAAGGGTGCATTGGGCATCGGTGTCCCGGTCGGTTACTACCCGGGAGCTTCCCATGGTGAAATATTTGAGGTTTATAAAAAAGCTGCAGCGAGGGGTGTACCCGTTTTCTCACATACCAGAGGTTTTAAAATGCCGGGTATCCAGGAGGCCATAAGCAATGCTACCACGACTGGAGCCTCTCTTCATATAGTACATGCGAATAGTCTTTCGTTGGGCGAAATCGACGTTACACTCGCAATGGTGGAATCTGCCCAAAAAAATGGCCTGGATATAACCACTGAAGTATATCCCTACACCGCTGCATCCACTTCCCTTGAATCGGTAATTTTCGATGAAGGATGGCAGGATCTCCTCGGCATATCATATGGTGATTTGCAATGGGAATCTACTGGTGAAAGACTTACCGAAACCACTTTTGATAAGTACAGAAAATCCGGAGGCACGGTGATCATTCACATGATGAAGCCCGAATGGATCCGAAAAGGCTTAGCTCATCCCGTCACTATGATTGGGTCCGACGGTATGCCCTACGCTCCAAAAGCACATCCGCGCACAGCGGGTACCTACAGCCGGATCCTTGGCAAATATGTCAGGGAAGAAAAAGTGATGGACCTCCCCACGGCCATTAAAAAAATGACCATCATGCCGGCGAGAAGACTGGAGGAGATTGCACCAATTATGCGCAGAAAAGGCAGGATACAAATTGGTGCCGATGCAGATATCACTATTTTTAATCCCTCGACTGTTATTGACAAAGCTGATTTTAAGAAACTTGCTTACTCCGAGGGGATTATTCATGTTTTTATCAACGGGATTCAAGTACTGAGAAACGGGGAGCTGGTAGAAAATGTTTTTCCGGGTCGTGCTATTGTGAGTAAATACAAAAAATAGTTTCAGAATGAGTAATGATTTTTCAGCACTGGAAATAGCCGGCAGGAAGTGAAGTATTTTTGGCTTTTATTTCTTTTTTCAAATTCACTCTTTAGTCAGACCATTCTTTCGAGATCATTTGTCGAATATCAAATTGCTCAAGCAAATACACCATATAATTTAAAATGGAAATCCATAGGTCCTACTTTAAATGGTGCCAGGGCCGAATCGATACAGGCTCATCCGGCCAAACCAGGAACGTTTTACGTCGCATTCGGGTCCGGTAATTTATGGCGGACCGAAAACCACGGAGTCAGCTGGCATCCCGTCTTCCAAAATCAAAGCGCACCCGGTATCGGCGACATAGCGATCGCTCCATCTGATCCGAATGTGATTTATGTGGGTACAGGAGAAAGTCTCCGCAAAAGAAGGAATTTTACCATGCCCGGTGACGGGGTCTATCAGACCCGGGATGGAGGTAATAGTTGGAAGCATGTGGGCCTTGATAATGTCTGTCATATTGGCGAGATTTCTGTACATCCCAAAGACCCCTCTATTGTGTTTGTCGCCGCAATGGGAAAATTCTGGTCTAACGATACTGTACAAGGAATTTACAGATCCCTCGACTCAGGTGGACACTGGGAAAAGGTCTTATATGTCAATGATAAGGCAAGAGCGATTGACGTGGAAGTCAGTAGGGCTAATCCCAAAATAATTTACGCAACTTTCTGGGAATATAATGTAGATACCACTGTCTTTGAAAGCGTATCGGGTCCAACCAGTGGAATTTATAAAAGCGAAGATGGAGGAAATAGCTGGCAAAAATGTACGGTAGGCCTGCCCACAGGTGCAAAAATCGGAAGAATAGGTATTGCACTATCACAACAGGATCCCAAAAAAGTTTATGCACTAATTGATAATCACAACAACAAAAGGGCTGAAGCGCCCGAAATATATCGCAGTGTCAATGGTGGTCAGACCTGGCAAAAAACGCATGGACAACCACTCTATTTCGCATCGGTTATTGGCTGGTATTTTTCAGATATCTATGTAAATCCTCAAGATGATGACGAAATATATGCACTTGGAGTCAGGCTTGCTCACAGCAGTGATGGCGGAAAAACATTTCAATATATCGGAGGAGAGATCTCCCATATAGTGGAGAGCCCGGCACAGACACTGCATCTGGATCATTGCGAGCTGTGGATTGATCCCACATTCCCGAGTCACCTCCTCCTGGCAAATGATGGCGGGGTCTATCAGAGTTATGACAAAGGACACTCATGGATACACTATAATAATATACCCACCGGAGAATTTTATCATCTGGCCGCAGAACAAGATCCGCCTTATAGACTGTTGGGTGGCACACAGGATGACGCAACTGTTATAGGTACACTGAAACCGAATTCTGATTTCATATACAATTGGAAATATTTGTGGATCGATGCCTGGAGTGGTGGGGATGGTTGCATAAGTGCGTTCGATCCCTTTGACAAAAACATCATGTACTTCTCCATGCAGGAAGGAGCAACACAACGACTGCAGGTAGACAATGGCAACGTGACCGATATACGACCTAAAGTAGACGACACGACTGTAACAATGAAATATAATTTTGTGGCCCCGTATTTGATTTCTACGCATGACAGCGCTACTATTTATCAAGGTGGAAATTACATACTAAAGTCAATTGACAGTGGCGATACCTGGAGCATGATTAGTCCGGATCTCGCTGCCTCAACCTCGACAAATAAAAAATCCATCGCAGTGGCATCCCTGGCAGAATCTCCGTCAAGGCAGGGTCTACTATTTGCAGGAACTGACTGTGGGACCATGTGGATGACAAAAAATGATGGCAAAAACTGGAATGAAATATCGGGCAGTTTACCTGAAGCCTACATCCGCAGTATCTGTGCATCTAGATTTAATCAGCATACGGTGTACATAGCCATGACGGGATTAAATTTTGATGATCTCAATGCCTATCTATTCAAATCCGAAAGTGCGGGTCAGGATTGGATTGATATCAGTAGTAATCTTCCGAACGAGCCGGTAAATGTCGTGCTGGAAGATCCATTTGTGCGGGAGATTCTCTACGTCGGCACAATGAGAGGGGTGTACCTCACCGTAGATAATGGAAATCACTGGTATTTATTGGGGAAAGATATGCCTTCTATCTCTGTTGCAGACCTCAAAATAATCGAAGACAAAAAGCTGCTCATAGCTGCTACGCATGGTCGAGGGTTGTATGCAATTGACCTAAAACCACTTTACAACACACATCGGTTCAGCGATGTAGAAAAGGACAAACTTCACCTGCTGGAGGTCTCAAATGCAACCACACCGAAGACCCGGTCCACGCATAAGGATGTTGACATAGAGTCAATAGTACCGCAAAGTCTCTATTATTGGCTTCCTGCTGATGGTGCGGTCTCTTTGGAACTCCGTCAAAAAGATCAGGTGATCTGGAATAAAAATATCAAGACTACACCGGGATTAAATGAATATGTTTTCGACCTGATTGTGGAGGAGGTAACGAGTGACCAGCCATACTACATTCATTACAAGAAATATGTTTCGCCTGGTGACTACCGCTGGGTATTGAAATACATCAATGCACAATCAGAGCAGAACTGGATCGTAGAAGGACCTAAATAATATGTACAAAGACACAATTACTTTGTTGGTTTGAAGACAAAACATTCATCCATAATTAAATTTAGCCTTGTCAGTCAAATCGCAGTTTTGATGGTGTGCGTAACCTCGACCTCTCTTGCACAAGCACTCCCAGAGTCAGTCCACTATCATAACATTCTTCACAAAGGCAGCCAACGGGAGTATTATTTAAGACTTCCACAAGATTTTAATCATGAGAATACGTACTGGTTGCTGGTCGTCGTTCATGGAGGAGGGGGATCGGGAAAAAACCACTTTCTGGCAGATGAAATTTATCACGCTCGACAGCCTCTAAATGAAAAAATAATTATTGTAACTCCCAGTTTTTCAAACATCGATAATATCGCCAGCCGTTTTCCTTCGTTAGGTGAAGGGGCATTTCTAAAAGCTGTATTGAAAGATGTGAGAAAAAAGTATCGTCTGCACAGAAAGGTGCTTCTCACCGGGTATTCTCGCGGCGGCCAATTTTCACACCGCTTTGCCCTGCAAAATCCAAACCTTGTCCGGGCATGCGCTACTTTCTCAGCGGGTACATGGTCTACTCCATCCGGAACCCTCCTTATCGAATCATTGGGTGAAATAAAAAACCCAAAATCATTTCTACTTGACAACGCAAACATTGTGGGCGTGCCTGAGCGGCTTCACAATATATTTTCATCAAGAGTAGCCCAGGTGGTGGAGAAGAAAGCTAAGCGGCGATCAAGAATTGTTCCCTTTTTAGTCATGTGCGGGAGTCTCGACACCCGGTTCGAAATTGCGAAGGATTTTGCTGAAGCGCTAAAAAAGGGTGGCCACTTTATACAAACCCACTGGCCTGCGACTCCCCACGGTGACAGGGCAAATTATCGTGACGAATTTAAAAAGTATGCATCCCGGACTCTTTCGTTTTTCTCAAAGGTGATAGGGTTGTAGTCAAATCGATGTGAGCAACAGTCTTGGACGATTTCATCACTTGACTTAAATAATCCTTTTAGCATCGAAGCCCCATAATAACAAGCGACAAAAGCCACTTCGTCAGGTCGGGGAACAAAAAGAGATGCTGCTACCACCGCCCCAGACCCTCATTTATCTATGCTTGTCTGAACCCGGCAAAGGACATTACTCCTTTGAGAACAACTTGCTTCTGTCTTGCAAATCGTTTAGCAGCTCTTGTGCACTGCAACCCCATAAATCGGCAGATATTTCAAAGAAGTCAATTCAGCTGATTATGGAAAAGTGAGCTTGATGGAATCGCTCACTTACCGCGAGAAACAAACAATCTTCTCGGCTTAGACATCTTTATTGGCAAACGAAAGATCAAAGATGCTTTATCTGGTGTGTTGCACGATCTAGGTTAATCTATAGATCTTGTGTTGGTAAGTCTCAAAGTAGTTGATTTAGTGATGTCTCCCATCTGCTCAACCCAGGATTAATCTCATTCGCAATCGAGACTTGCATAATAAGGTCTGATTCTAAAAACCCTTTCTCATCTATATAAAATGCCCCACGATCATAGCACTGCTCTATTGTCTTCAACATGTTTAATAAGCTCGGAAATTCAATCTCATGGTCATCTCGATCAATCATAAAACCTATGATAGGTGTCCTTTCCACTTCCAAAGGTTGACACTCAATAACATAAAAATCACCCCCACCATTTGCAACAAAGGGAAACCATGAGGGATTCCATCTCTTATCTTCTGAAAACACTTTGTAATTCTCTATGGCTTCTTGCAAAGGTAAAAGGAAAAAACCTGGGAAAATCGATGACTCGTCAATAGTGAAGTCACCATTCTTTGTTCCATTCTTCCATTTATAAAGACATTTTAACTCCTTAGAAACTGAAATCGGGAGCCCTTCGATATACTCCTCTATTTCAGCACTAGCTATGCCTGGCAATAAAAACTCGTTAGGCATACGGCCATTATCCTCAAGCCAATTGAAAATAAACTCGGCATGACCAACCACCTCATTACACAACCAGTCATTCATCCTTTACTTTCACTTTAAACTTATCTCCTTCCATAATTTTGTTTCTCCTGAAGAACTGCGATAGTTTCCCACCTTGTACACTCTGCTCCCTTGCTGGAACAGCTTTTACCCTTGCTCCAGTACCACCCTCTTTACTAGATGCAAAAGGAAATTCATCTAATGAAGTTCCGGGTGATCTAAGATTTTCTTTGCCTCTCAAAGCATCTCTTCTGTTTTTAGCAATTATGTCTTTGTTTGTTTCTCTAGTTAATACACTTGGTTTCCCATCTTCAAGAGCATCCCTTATGTTGGCTGAGACGTTAGGAGTACCTTGATCAAATTCTATCGTTGGCAAATCATCACCCTTCCCAAACAACTTCTTCACCTTCCCAAACATCTTCCCAGCGATACCACTCACAGCCTGCCCTGCCTTACTAGCCATAAAAGCCCCAATCGCCACATCCTCCGGACCAGGTATAAATAATGAGGCCGCTGCCAACGCCCCCATACCCTCATTTTTATTTGCCTCCCTGAACTCTGTAGCACTCATTTCTCCTTTGAGAACGGCTTGTGCCCGCCTTTCAAAACGTATATCTGCCCGAGTACCCTGCAACCCCCATAAATCTATATTCGTAACCGGGCTATTGCTGGCGTAATTTATCGTCGTTAAGGCCGCAAAATCCCCACTAATCGGATCCGGCCCATCAAAAACAGCAGCGCTCTTTATGTAGTTGCGCGCTTCAAATTCCAAATAATTGGTGTAGCTGATCGCCTCCTTGTCATTAAAGCTCAGACGGTATTGCGGCACACCGGGCGGGTCGTCCTCATACTCGATCCCAAAGGGATAATATGCCTTATACTCCATCACCTCATTGGCAAAATCAATGCCTCCGTCATTGTTTGCATCCTCAAAGAGCACCCTGGGACTCCCCAAATGATCCCGTATAACAAAAATATAATTTAATCCCTGCACCGCAAACTCTTCAATGTCCGCCAGATATTGGGCTCCATTTTTTACCTCAAATCCCGCGATCATCTCGATGCACTCCTGGGCTTTGTTTTCTTCATTAGCCGGAGAATTTAATACGCGTTCCGTGGTGATTTTTACCGCCTTTTCTGTTTTTACATGACTCACTGTACCGGTAAGGAATAATTCCTCCGGCACGGGCCGGTCTAAAGTGATGTAGCCGTTGTCGTGATGGATTACACTCAGGGCTCCATTCCTAAACTCAAACATGCCAATCTTGTCGATTACTGTGCGTATACCTGCGCTGTCCAGCTCTCTGCGGTGCATCACCCCTGAAGCATCACGACTGCTCGTTATGGTCACATCTCCATAGGTGTACTCCAGGATATGATTGAGGTGATCACGGATGATCGTGGCTCCATTCTCCGCATCGTATTTTATAAATCCATTTTCATCCTGCTGATAGGTATTGCCATTTTGCACATAGCCCCGTTTGTTCGTAGAGCCTGAGCTGCCATCACTGATTGTCTGTAATTGATTGGTGCCGCTCTTGTAGGTGTACGTCAGATTATCAATCTGGCCTGCAGGACTGTTCCGGGTGATCTGGTCAAAGTTGCCCCGATGGTCCTCGTAAGAAAACAAAGCATCATAGGCATCATTATTTCCGGATTCAAAATATTCCGCTGCCGTGAGCATGTCCAGAAAATTATACTCGTAGGCGTAGGCTTTTTTATTGCCTACCGTGCCTGCGGCATTATCTCTCTGGCGCCACTGCACTGCCGTGATATTTCCATTGTTTTTTAATACCTGCCCGGTTACATTTCCTGCATCTATCTGAGAGTCATACGCGATTTTCATCCCAAATAGATCCGTACCTACAGCAAAATCTACCAGGGGGGAATTTATTCCGCTCAAAAAACGATTGTGCAGGTAAGAATAATCCAACCGCTGTAAGCCTCCTCCCAATATAAGATCTTCGATTTGTTCTTTTACCGTGTATTTCTTTTCGGTCAGTTCTTTTTCTGGCCAGGTGGTCGATCCGGTTGTCACTTGAATAAAACTTTTTATATATCTGCCTGCATGATCAAAAGTATTTCTGATGCGCACTTCCAGATTTTCCGGCTTTACTTTGTAATAGGCCATTATAATATTATCGGCAGCATCAAATATCAAGGAGTCGACTATACTCTTTGGTTGTGGATGTAAAATGCTGTTCTTTCTTGTTACATAAGCTCGGCCGCAATTGTCGTATTCCGGCTCTGTGACTACAAAAAATTCTGTACCGGTTACCTTACTACTTTCTACAATGACCTTATCGATCTCAATGCCCGAGCTGCCATAGGTGCGCAAAATGACCGGATCTGTCACTGCACCTGCTGTCGTTCCAAATCCCTCGATTGTCGCTCTGCCATAGCTGTCTCTCACAAAAGAGTAAAGCCTTCCCTCAGCAGCCATTTTCCCATCCTGCCAGGACTCCATTAACTCCCGGGCATCGTAGGTAAAGGTCTCCGGATCCTGATCGGGATCATCCTGCACCAGGATTTGATCATCGCCCGAGTACACTTTCTTAAAGATCAGGTTGGTGCTGCTGGTTGTGGTGCCCGGCGGCAGGATCAGATACGGCCTGTTTTTGGCATCATACAAGGTGTAGGTATCCGCTATACTGCTGCCATTTTTTCTGCGTACAAGGACCTCATTGCCCAATACATCCACAAAGGTGTGGGTCTCATTGCCATCGGAATCCGTAGCCACCGTCTTGTGCAGGGTATTGGCAGCGTAGTTGCCACCATTGATGTGGTCTTTTACTTCAGTAGCCGTATTGGTGCCGTAGCTGTACAGCATTCGGCCCAGGGTAGCGGAGCCCGGATGCTCTACCTTGATGGGCCTTTGCAGCGGAGAAGACTCCCAAAAAGTGCGGGTAAAGTGCGTATTGGCATTTATATAATTCGTCGGTGAACCTGTGTTGGTTTTGGGCTCATGCCGATAGGTAGGCCAGTGCAATGCGTTGTACCCCTGCTCTTCAGCGATACTCTGGCTGGTTCCGGACGGGTGCTGCTGGTATCGCAAGGTCTGGATGGGACTGTATAGCTCGTCATAAAAAGTGGTGGTGGTGAGCGATTTATTGGTCGATGTCCCCAGGGTAGGATAGGTCACAGTGGTATTTACCCGGTTTTCTTCAGTGCCGTTGCTGAACACATACGCCAGGGCTGCCGTTACGCCCTTGCAATCTTCCTCTGTCTCCAACCGCATAACATCATCCCATGTATAATCGATCGTGGTGCCGTCGATGGCTGTGTATTTTTCCAACAGATCACTGCCGGTATAGTAGGTGTATATTTTTTTGTGATCGATAAATTTCCACTGCAACAGTTTTCCACTGCTTTTCCAGCTCAGCTCCAGCGGATCACTCCAGCCATCTATCGTTACTTCAGCCGGACTGCCCACATTGACCTGGTATTTATCTACTGTACTTTGCAGCTGCCAGTCGTCGACTACCGCACTGCCGCTGTTGTCCCAGCTCATCTCATAGCGGTATTTTTTATGGGGATACAATGCGGTGGTTGATGAAGTAGTGGGTGTGCCGGAGGTAGTGAAAAAACTATATAATGTGCTGTCTCCATCTACCTTTACATTGTCTACTTTTTTTACCGTCTTCCAGGCGGGTACAATTCTGTTCTGCTCCAGCAGTTTGTTTTTTACCGTTGATGATCCGGAGTAGGTAGAGGGATAGCTCATTTCGGTGCGATGCACATCGCCATCCGAATTGGTCACTTCTTGTGAGGTAGGAGCCAGTTGGTCATTGATGCTGTAGCCGTGAGATATCGTGTATTGCATCCCGTCTCGATCCACTACTTCTGTAGAGATCAAATTATAGCCCGTCCTGATTTTATAGGTGACATCACGCACATAATAACATGCAGCCCCGGAAGGGGTCTCATCTTTAAAGTAAAATACTTTGAGCGGGTCGGTCCCTAGATTTTCATAGTTTGAATAAAACGTATTTGTGCTTGACTGTACCTCGGTGTTATTTTCTTTTTTTACTGTGGTTTTGTCATTCCTGCCATTTTTTACTAAAAATAATTCCGGTGATTGAGGATAGGAATTGACATGCACTCTTGGCTCTACATAAAATAAATATTCGGTATGTCCGTGGCTTTCCTTTTTTTCCACCACTCTTGTATATCCGATGTGATAGCCGTCAAATCCACCCAGGGGTACTACCGCCATATCCCGCCAAAATAAATGAATATAATTGGTGTTGTCTATGACCTTATCGCCATAGACCGGCTCCACGTACAACTCTCCACTGCTTTCACTTGATCCGGCTTTGGTGTATGAATATCCGGTGCTGTCCAGCAGCGTGCCAGCACGGCTATATTGGGCGATATTTTCGATGCGCAGGCCTCCTACATCTTTTTCTACCGCCTTTTTGACAAAGACTTCCGCTTCTCCCCAAGCATTTTCGGTCTCTATTGTAAAATAATAATCGCCGGCTGAGATGCTCCCAAATTCGTCTGTCAGATCAAAACGCACAGGTGGCTCCTCTATGCCGGATGATTGCGTGATGCTCAAGCTATCCACCTCGGTACCTGTCGAGGTGTATAATTTGAAATTGAGGTAATTGGGTGCATTATTACAATGTCCTGTGACATAGTCGCCATATTTTAGATCTAATGAAATTTCTGCATCAAGTATTTCTGTAGCGCTCAAATTAAATGTGTTACTTGTTGCAAATTCCTGAGTGCAGCAGGTCTGGCCCCCATTGACATAACATGTTGTTTGTCTTTCTTTACTCACAAAAGGCGCTGATGAACCGGCTGGATAAAATATCCGGTTGGCCCCAAACCGATACTCCGTATACCCCTTGGTCGGGAAGGTCACTTTTTTTAATGAGCCGGACAGCATTGCACTTTCTTTGCTGTCTCTTTTGGAGCCTCCGTAATAAATGCCGTTTACTTCGGTGGGAGGTACATTCACGGGATAAGCTCCATTCAGTGTCTCGCCATTGGCAAAACCCCAGTGGTCGATCGCATAGCTCAGTCTATGGGGTATGCTGTTGGCATTGTGGTATTCGAAAACATACGGATTTATGACCGGGCTGCCATTTAACGCTTTTTCCTGGATTTGATCCAGTTTTAATCGCTTGTACCAGGCACTGCTTGTATTGCCATTACCGATATCCCAGTTGTCCGAAGGACTCTGAAAATAGCTGTGGGTCAGTTCCCATTTATAGCCAAAATTGCCGTTGTGGATCACGATTTCTTTTAGCCGTTGTGGTGGGCTGCTGCCAAATACCTCCAGGTCTTGCCGGGTTACTCCATCGGTATTAAAGTTTACTGTCTGTGTGCCGCTCGAATTGGTAATGCTGCTGAGCCGTTTGCCAATGATGTAATTATTATTGACCGCAATGTTGTAAAAGTTTAAATATTTACTCCCTGCACTGCCCGATAAATTACAACTGGTTTGCTGGCTGATCATGTAGGATTCTGCCGATGCAGGATATCGCACCCTATAGCGTTCGGTGGCGTAATTAAACGTTAAATAATGTTTTTCATCGTGTGTTTCCATTCGCATTAAATACCATCCGCTCGTAGTCGCATCTGCGGTCGGCAACGGCTGTGAGGTCTCCACCATGCTGCTTGCATCGTAATAGCCAAAATAACATATCACCCCATTGGGAAGAATGACTTTAAATCCCTTCAAAATACTCCCCGAATATATCCGGGTGATTTTTATGTCCTGACGGGGAATTAGCATCGGTTCTACTGTCTCCGATGTACCTGCATCGATGTCAAATAAAAATTTACCCGAAAAGCCGGCCACGTTAAAGACAAATACATCAGGCTCACTATCCTGAGCGCCATCGGCCACCTCCGTTGGACTTATCGTGCCCAGGTTTTTCAAACTAAACCAGCCGTTTGCTCCCTCGTCTGCCAAGCCAATCACGGTGCGCGAGATCATCCCTCCGGCATACATCGCCCAGTTGAGTCCTTCCCGGCTCGCTACTTCACTTACCCGTACGCCGGCCGTGTGATAATTCAAGCTAATGGGTAACGACAACGGACCCTGGGTAATGTCATATAAATGCAGGCCTACCCGGACGGTTCCTGTAAAATGCGATACCTGGTGTTCTGCAAATTTTCCCAGAGATGCTGCCATGTACGACGGTACCGTCACATCCCCAAAACTATTATTCATCGATTGAGAATGTATTTTTACAGTGCTAATAAATACTGAAAACAATAGGGCTATTATTATTTTATTTTTCATGGTCTTGTTTTTTTATTGCAGTTATTTTTTCATGCTCCATTCTCCTTGCTTCGCGCTTCGTGCTTCGATCTTCATTTTTTCACATAAGCATTCCGCTGTCCTTTTTCTAAAAAATACCGCATGCGTTGTACCTGACCACGGGTAAACATGTACATGTTTTTATCATTCGTGTCATCCATAAAATTCATCACCATCGCCCGTGGATAGCCCAGGCAGTTGCTGTGCCGCGTGGGCATGGGGTCTCCTACATTGGGTGCATTATGGGGTGGGGTATCGGCCACGCCATCCGACTCACAAGGCCAAAACGTACCATACAGATCCCGAAGACCCAGCCAGTTGCCCATCAAGTGCGTAAGTGTCTTGCCCTCAGCATGCACTTCGCCACCAGAGCCAAAATATCTTCTGTCGATCACAATGCCGTCGGTACCCTCAGGCCCTCCCGGATACTGAGCATATGAACCAATGTCTTCATCTGAATCAATCACCCAAATATTGACTGTACCACCCGGGTCCACAGGTGGCGATCCCCTTTCTTTTGCCTTCATCTCATTGTAATCCCGCCAGGAATCAGATTTCGTCTCGGCTATCGCCATACCTCCCTCCATCAGGGGGGAAAGCCTAAACCGGATACCAGTATCAGCCGCACGGTCCCTGTACTCTCCATCCGGATCATGGTGGTCACTGGCCGGTATTTTCGGAGGTCCAAAATCCCGGTTTAGTGCCTGGAGCTGTATGCCGATCTCCCGGGCCGCCACCGCTATATCATCGGTATACAACATGTGAAATATAAGCTCCAGTACAACGGGTCTCCTATCGTACCGGTAGTCTTTACTTTCTCTCCTGATCACCAATTCATTTTGCATCCACTCACTCCGGGTCACCACAGATCTACTGAATTGGTCCCGCAAGTATTTGTCATTTTTGTACCGCTTGCTTCGACCAGGAGTATCTATTTCCATGTGGAATAGATCGTAGTAGGAATCCCGATTATTTTTTTCCGGATTTGCATGAACGCTTTCAGCAGTAATCATACTACTGAAAAACAGCAAGAGCAAGGTGGTAATCTTTTTCATTGAGGTTTTCTTTTTTTATTAGATCGAATTTTCGTTGTTTCAATGTGCACCGGCCTTTATGAATCCGCAGCCGGTGCATCCAGTTATATCCGTACCAGCCTTTGCCGGTACTCGTGAATAGTATCGTCAATAGTCTTCCTTTCCCTTTCGAGTGTTACACTCCAAGAGAGTTATCTGTTCATACTTTATTAGGGAATTTTTTTTGGTTACTTGGTGCGCATGATTTTTCTGGTGTTGTCGCTCCTTAAGCTTCTGATGGAGTACGATTATAAAAAAAGGCGCGAAGCTTTAAACCGCTCTGCCGAGGGTTTTCGCACACCCAGTTAGAATCGATCAAGCCCACGCCTATGCGTGTAGGCTTAATCTGTATCTAACTTTTGAAAACGTGCGATTTTCGACAGAACAGACGCCCTATAAATTTCATCTCCGATTAGTATAACAGCCGTTGCTATCGTCAATCAAAGTTCTGCACTAATATAAGAAAGAAATATTTACTATAGAATGGAGCGAGTAAATTTCCTTATTCTCACTCCTGAAATGGTACCTCTCAAAGGTTGAATCTTCCTGCAAAAACTCGTAATTTGTAGCAATAATATATATGTCACAAATAGTACCGTAATTTATACCTCCAGACGCAAGTAAGTAGGTGGCAAACAAATACTTTGAGAAATGAACAAAGATCTGCTCCATTTTATAAAATCTACAACTCAAGAAATGGATGCCGAGTATCATCGAATACAGTCAAGAGTGAAGGAAGATCCTGGAACAGCTGGCGATCAAGGTGAATTGAACTGGAAGCAGTTGCTGGAAAATTGGCTGCCATCACTTTTTAAAATGGTGACTAAGGGAAGAATCATAAGCCACGACGGAATAGCCACGCCGCAAATTGATCTTCTTATATTGAGGCCAGAATATCCAGTAGGACTTTTATCGAAAAACCTGTATTTAGCCGAAGGGGTATTAGCTGCGTTCGAGTGTAAAATAACTCTAAAAAGAGAACATCTCCGGAAAGCATTCGAAAACTCTGTACTCATAAAGAAAAGCGTTATTTCTAAATCTGGTTCTCTGTATAAGGAAGTAACGAGTCCCATCATATATGGACTACTAGCTCATTCCACTAGCATAACGTCAAAGACAAAGTCAGTCACAGCATTGATAAATGATAGAATTATTAAAGAGGATTATTGTCAAATTAGTCATCCTCGTGAGATGCTTGATCTAATTTGTATCGCAAACTTGGCAACATGGTCAAGCACAAAGATATATAAGCTACCAATTCCGGATAAAACAAATCTTCACACGACATATACCAAATATGCAAAAGAGCTCAACGAAGAAAGTGACTTCTACCCAATTGGTTCGCTAATTACAAAACTAATTTATAAAATTGCTTGGGAATACGAAGGATTGAGACCAATCGCAGAATACTTTTCGAAATCAAAAATTTCGGGGTCAGGAGGGGGCAAACTAAGAAGCTGGGGCAGCGAGATATTCTCTGATTCTTTTAATGCAAATGTCAAATCGACTATGCAAGAATGGAATGAATGGAAAATGACGATTTAAATTTAGCAATACTATAGTTCCAACAAGTAAGGAAGAATTTAACAACTCTCAAAACTGGTTTATTGCCTTTTCATAAAGTCTCGGTCTATTTTTCTGCCATGTTTTTCAGCTGGGATTCGAATTCCATAGCCAAATTCACACCGCGTCCACCTGTCTTGAGTTGCAGTATTCAGATACCAAAGCATCAACCCTTGCCGGTTCACTTTCAGCCAGGTTCACAATTACTCTAAAAGAGGTATTAAAGAAGATCGAAACAACAGGAGGTACGGTGATGGAATAGTCTTTTCCAAAGTTGCTATAACTTATTCCATCGCTAGGTGCTAAACCCCGAGACACTAATATAAGTTGCCCCCACTCCCATTCCTATTCCTTTCACTATCGAATAATTGGCCTCTGTAACAATAACCGAGCTGTTGAAATTTTAATACATCCTAGGAAGCATCAAAAAGCCGAGACATTCAATAGTCCGAATTTGCTTTGCTGAAAAAAAAGTCTTGCAACTACGATGTTTGTTCGCAAATAATCATCCCCTGTAAAAATCTCTAGCGGGAGAGTCTGTGACTTTACCGTATTCATTAAGAATGCAAGACAGCTAATAAAAAGTATTCTATATTTAATGTTATTTGTCAATGATATAAAATCCATGTCCAAGAAACAGGCTGATTATAAGCATTTATCCAATATTCATTGCTTTGAATCTAATTACGTAGGGATGTTTTAGGAGGTGTGAAATGTCAAAATGTGCAGAAAAGATGTAGAATTGTGCAGCCGCTTAATTTTTGATGGAATTTCGATACGCTTGTGGAGAAATGCCTTTCTTTTTGTAAAAAAGTGAGAAAAGTGGTAGGTTGACCCAAAACCCAATCGATAGGCAACCTCCTTGATGGATCTAAAGTAAGTTGTAATTTTCGGGCAGCCTCTATGTAGATTTTTGTGCTGATTAACTCCTTTGCAGTAATATCAAAAGAAAACCAGATGGCATCATTTAATTTCCTGGTCGAAGCATTCATGAGGTTGTCGTAGTCTTTCACTTTGAGGTATTTCGAGAAGGTGGCTTCCAATAGTTTTAGGAAATCAGATAGTATGGTGGCTTGTTGGTTTTCATCCTCTTTTTAATCATCCGGTAGATCGCTTCGAACGCAACCTAACAAAAAGAGAATCCAATTCTATCCCATTAACTTCAAACGTTGATCTTAAAAATGGTGCAAATCGGCATGTGCGGACGTGTGGGCAGTCAAAAACCTAAGACAAACAACGCATTCAAATATCCATAAATGGCTGTCATATCCGGTTTTGCCGAAAGGCAATGCTATCATGTGAGGCAATTACCATCAGACAGCTGCACCTAATGTTTTACGGGCTCCGTCAATACCTTAAACCTGGTTAATCAAGTAGTGGTTTCAATCCCGGATCATAACGATAGTTCCAACGCACTGGCCTGCGACTCCTCATGGTGATAAGGCAAATTATCGTGATGAATTTAAAAAGTATGCATTCCGGACTCTTTCGTTTTTCTCAAAGGTGATAGGGTTGTAGTCCAATCGATATGAGCAAAAGTATTGGACGAGGCCACTATATAACCATTTTATTTTGATTTACCGGATTACAACCGTATTTTACTGCAGAGTAACATTTCTGACACCTCAATAAGACAATCATGAAAGCAAGATCGATAAGTGGAAAAAAAATTGAGGAAATTCGAGGTACTCTCGAAGCTACAATTGCAGCTGGATTCAAACCCACCCTTGCTGTGGTCTTTTTGTCTGTAAAAATAGACCGGGAAGAAGTCATTTCCTGTCTCAATCAATTTGGTATCCAAATTTTTGGAGCAACTACTCACGGAGAATTTATTGATGAGAATGTGGGGAAAGAGTCTATTGCGATGTTACTGCTCGATCTTGATCCCGCTTATTTTCATATCCACCTGGAGGAATACCCGGATTTAGATTTTCGAGGTGCCGGTAACAGAGCGGCACAAGAGTCGATTAAACATATTGGATCTCCGGGATTCCTCATGGCGGGCAGTCATCTCGCAACTGATCCTGAACAATTACTGGGCGGCATTATTGATATGATTGGAGAGGAGGTTTCGTTATTCGGAGGTATGGCCGGAGATGACCTTACATTAAAGGAGCAGTTTGTCTTTTCTCACCAGGCATCCAGTAATCAGGGTGTGATACTCCTTGCACTTGACAGCAAAAAAGTAAAAATAGCTGGACGTGCACTCTGTGGGTGGAAAGCTGTTGGCACTGAGAAAGTGGTGACGAGGAGCGATGGTAATCACCTCTATACAATCGAAAACATCCCAACGCTGGACATGCTCGCAAAATATGGTGGGCTCAGGGATCCCACTCCCGAAAATGCGAATCTTCTTTTGGAGATCGGTGCACTTTATCCACTCCAGCTACTGCGAGAAAATGCGCCTCCTGTTATAAGGCCAAGTCTCGTTGTGGATTGGGATGATCATTCCACTTATACCAGTGGTTATGTGCCTCAGGGATCTAAAGTCCGGTTCTGTATTCCACCCGATTTTGATGCAATCGAAGAAGTTATAGAGGGATGCCGGGATCTGAGAGACACCGATCTGAAAGAAGCTGATGCAGTTGTTTACTTTAGTTGTGCAGGGAGGCTAATGACTTTTGGTCCCTTAATGGAGCAAGAAATCTCCGGTATCAAGGAAGTGTGGGGTGCACCGATAGTGGGAATGTTTTCAAATGCAGAATTTGGACGTGCAAAGGGCGGTTCACTCGAGTTACATAATCTCACGAGCTGCTGTGTTGCGATCAAGGAAATTGATTAGATGAATCCACAACTGCAACTCATCCGGGAATTTATCGACAATGAAACTCATCTGAGCAGTGAAGAAAAGGGACTCTTAAAAAATGCCTGCAAAGGGGTGGAAAAGCAGATGGAAATACTGCGGTTTAAACTTGACCGGACCGAAAAAGTAAAAAATACCACGGCAATTCTGTTGGAAGAAACAATTGCCGAACTCGAAACCAAGCGCCAAGATGTCGAAAAAGTAAATACGGCACTAAAAGAATCGATTGAAAATCTCAAGGCCACACAAGCCCAACTTATTCACTCCGAAAAGATGGCTTCACTGGGTGAACTCACTGCCGGTATTGCTCATGAGATACAGAATCCACTCAATTTTGTCAATAATTTTGCGCAGGTGAGCATTGAGCTCCTTGATGAGATGAAAGATGAAATACCGAAACCACACTTTGACCAGGTCGGTGATCTACACACAGATTTAAAAACCAATCTCGAAAAAATAAATGATCATGGGCAACGGGCAAGTGGCATTGTAAAAGCCATGCTTGATCATTCCCGGGCATCTTCCGGGAATAGGGAACTGACGGATATTAACAAACTGTGCGATGAGTATCTGCGCCTGGCATATCATGGTATGCGTGCAAAAGACAAAAGTTTCAACGTTACTTTGACGACCTCTTTTGACGACAACGTCGGCACTATTGCCATCATCCCTCAGGATATTGGCAGGGTATTGCTTAATTTAATTACCAACGCTTTTTATGCGGTCAATAAAAAAAGGTTGAGCGAAAAAACCGGCTTCACTCCAACAGTTTCTGTTTCTACAAAACTTTTGGATAAAAATCCGGAAGGATTATCGTCTAACATAGATCAAATCGACAGATCTATATACATCGAAATCCTTGATAATGGGACAGGAATACCCGTGGAAATTCAAGACAAAATCTTTCAACCTTTTTTTACTACCAAACCAACAGGACAGGGAACGGGTCTGGGCTTAAGCTTGGCATATGACATTATTAGAGTACATGATGGAGATCTGAGTGTAGAGAGTTCGGCAAGCAAGGGCACCAAATTTAGCATCCGGTTACCAGCTAGGCAGGATTAATTTTTTTTAAGAATTCCCTTTTGATGAAAAATCAATTGAAAACCAATTATCGAAACATCACCCACTGCGCACTTCTATTCTCTATCCTGGGTCTTGCAACAGGATTCCTGAGATCTGTTTCAGAGCAATCGGGGCTTTTCGACACTGAAGATATTCTTGAAATAAAACTCAGTGGAGAAATGAGACAATTACTGAGGGACAAATCCAAAGATCCCGTCTACTATCCACTCAAGTTATCCTACAAAAGTCCCATGGGAGAGAAAGTCATAATTCCGGTCGAGGTGAGGACAAGGGGTAACTTTAGGAGGAGACTTGGTAATTGCACCTACTTGCCATTAATGATTAAGTTTCCCAAGGATGGAGATCACTCAGATACGATCTTCAGAGATCAGAGGAAAATGAAGTTAGTGGTGCCCTGCAAAGGAGAAAAATATGTCCTCTACGAATACCTTGTTTACAAGATCTACAATCTGGTTACTCCTTTAAGTTTTAGGACCAGGTTAGTAAAAATAAAACTGGAAAATAAGAAAGATGCTGATTCCTTTTTAGGATTTCTACTTGAAGAGGAAGATCAGTTGGCCAGAAGAAATAAAAAGAATGCCATTGAGCGTTATTTAAAACCCCAACAGATAGAACAAGAATCTTTTTTGGAAATGGCAGTCTTCCAGTATTTAATCGGCAATACAGATTGGTCAATACAATTCTTACAAAACATCAAGTTATTTGCTACTGATTCTAGCTCCAGTCCTACCGCTGTGCCGTATGATTTTGACCATGCAGGTATCGTATCACCACCTTATGCTAAACCAGCTGAAGCGCTAGGATTGAGGTCAGTTAGGGACCGCGTGTATCGCGGCTACTGTATTGAAGATCTCAAAAGATTTGAGAGCGTCATCAGTCGATTCAGGGATCTCAAAACAGAGATCTACAGTATATATACTGACAATCCGATGCTGGATGAAAAATATGTAACAAAAACAATAAAGTTCTTAGATCGCTTTTACGAGGTAATAAATGATCCTAAACTTTGGCACAAAGAATTTGCCTATCCCTGTGATCCACACGGGTCCGGGAACGTAGTGATAAGAGGCCTGCCAGATCAGTGAAAATTACGATCAATACTTAAATAATTTCGATGAAAATAGGCAATGAAATATGGGTGTAAAATTTGAGGAATCAGAAAAATGGTGCGGGGCGGCTACCGGAGTACCATGATTTTTAGATACCCATTCTTCCCATAATAATGAAATTCTATATGTCAACAGTATTTCTGGGAACAGGCTTGATAAAACATTATTTCTTAACTTAACACCTGTGGTGAATGGCTATCTGAGTGTCCGATGTTGTGCCCTTTATGCTTGAGGCCACATTATCACAAATCGAACAAGACCAAAATGAAAATACTAGTCGTAGACGACGAAGAAGATGTTCAGTTGCTTTTTAAACAACGTTTCCGGAAAGAAATAAAACGCGGAGATTTTTCTTTTGACTTTGCCTATTCGGGGGAAGAAGCTCTCACATATTTAGAAACAAGTGAATCGAAAGCCGTACCGATACTTTCAGATATAAATATGCCTGGTATGAGTGGCCTGGAGTTACTTCAACAGGTAAAGGAAAAATATAAGAACTCTCCTCCCGTCGTGATCATGATTACCGCATACGGGGATGATCAAAACTACAGAATGGCAATGGACCTCGGGGCCGATGATTTTCTTACAAAACCCCTTGAGTTTACCGTACTAAAGGAAAAACTAAAAGGGATAACCATATGACGAAAATACTAGTTGTCGATGACGAGCCGGATTTAGAAGTACTCATCAGACAGAAATTTCGAAAAAATATTCGGGAGAAGGAGTATGAGTTTGTGTTTGCCGATAATGGAATACATGCGCTTGAAAAAATTACCCTGCATCCGGATATCGATGTCGTTCTTAGTGATATTAATATGCCGGAAATGGATGGACTGACTCTTCTCAGTAAAATAAAAGAAGAGCACCACCTACTAAAATCGGTGATCGTTTCGGCCTACGGTGACATGGATAATATTCGCGCAGCTATGAATTTGGGGGCATTTGATTTTATTACAAAGCCGATCAATTTTGACGATCTGCAAGTGACGATGGAGAAGACGATAAAACACGTCATCAATATGAGAAAGACACTCAAAGCAATCAAAGAAAATAACATCCTGAAAATGTATGTCGATGAGACCGTTCTCAATTTTATGGATAGTCGCGAATACGAAACATCTCTAATGGTCAATGAAACCATCGAGGCTACGGTGGTATTCTTCGATATTTGCAGTTTTACAAAAATTAGTGAAAGTGAGTCACCGGACGACGTTGTAAAATTATTAAACGGATATTTTGAAGTGATGGTACAAGAAATTATTGATCAAGGGGGTTTGGTCGATAAATTTATTGGTGACGCGATTATGGCGGTATTCCAGGGAGAATATCACCTCGACCGAGCCCTGGATAGCAGCCTGGCCGTACGGGAAAAAATTAAAGAACTCCCAACATTTTCCGAGAATATATCCTTTTCTCCCAAAGTCTCCATAGGCGTAAATAGTGGTGAAGTGATTTCTGGCAACATCGGCTCAGCTCAACTGCGCCGCCTTGACTATACCGTCATTGGTGATGTAGTCAACGTTGCAGAAAGACTACAGGCAGCTGCTAAACCAGGCCAAATTCTCATTAATGATTCCTCTTTTCAAAAAATAAAAGAGTCGTTCAAATGTAGAGAAATTGGCCAGATCTCAATGAAAAACAAAACCAAGCACATAACTGTTTACGAGGTGCTCGAATAGAGTGTCCCGATATTCTAAATGCCAAATCACAATAGGTGTTTCCCGTCCTCACATTTCTACATTCACATTTCTATTTACTCGGGTAATCCGCATGGTTCTTTATTCGCTCGATTTGTCTCAAGTGACGGTCCGTATGTCCAAAGTGCACAACCATCAGGCCATGAATACTCCTGCGCTGCATGGGTTCGCTACTTCTGGGTGTAAAATGAGCCTTGAGATCTCGCTTTGTTGTCTTTACCAGATCGATCAGAAGATCCCTTCCATAATTAAAGAAGTCTAAATTATCTCTTCCCTTCATAAATCCCAAAGGCACTGCATTCCTTGGTGCAACGTGCGGGTTTTTTTCAGCCATCCAATTGAGATACGTATCATCGTCGAGTGAACTGTAGTAAATCTCAGGTTCGGGTTTAAGGTTGAAGGCTATTCCAGCCTCCTGATTTACAATTCTTTCGTAGAGACCCATATGCTCCACCACCTGTGCAATACACCAGGAATCCTGATCCGGTTTAAAATGCCATTGCCCAATAGACAGATCCTCCGTAGCTGTTATCATTTCGTTTTTAGTCCGTTGGAGATTGGCAGTGATAAAGTTCCGGTCTTTTTCCGTCCATACTTTTTCTGCTGGGTATACATGGTCAATTCTTTCATAAGTCTCGTCAATGAGATAATCTTTGTAATCTTTTGAGTCCTTAAGTTCACCAAACTGTCGAAATGTTCCATCAGGGTTTATCGTCCAGGTAAATTGTGGGCTGGTCCCTATTGCCGAAGCATCCCATGTCCAGCTCTTTATTTCTTCCGCATACTGGTCGCCTCTAATATTTACCGTGCCAAAAATCGCGCCTCCAAGCATGCCCCGGCCAGCATCAAAGTATGCGACATGGAAATAATGAGGTGTAATAATCTTTACAATCCGTCCATATTGCTCCTTTATTTGGGCGTTTGAATACTTGGTTTCATCCCATTGCACTTTTTGTAAATCCCAGGTCCCGGTCACAAAGTCTTCCCCCACTCTATAGTCGTGCAGATCATCTATTTTTTCGTAGATCGAATACAAGCGGTATTTATATTTCTCAGTATTCAAATCTCCCTCCTGGATTAAGAGGCCATCCTTCAGGTATTTCTTAAAGCGCTGTTGGGTACCTACTGCAGTAGAATCCCATGTGAAATATTCCAGAGTTTCCACATAGGTGTCTCCCTCCCATGCATATGTACCCCCGCCCGTTCCGGCCATTTCACCTGTTTCGGGCCAATAAAAAAAGCTAGCCCATCGAGATGCTGTAATAAACTTCACGATCTCACAATCTGCATATTGCTTTGTATTGCTCGCCCAACTATTTGCTTTGAGCTTCCACACTCCGGTAATATCATCAGTGGGCTGTCCGGTGCTGAGGAGGGGTAGGCAAAGTAAGAGAATGAAAATCCCCCTCATTACCCATCCAGTATATGCATTGATGCTGCCATTAATAATTGATAGTCTCATAATAATAGATGTTTTTAATATCCAAGTATAGAAGCTATCGCCTATATTCTATTGTACAAATGCGTCAATTACCATCAGACAGCTGCACCTAATGTTTTACGGGCTCCGTCAATACCCTAAACCTGGTTACATCAAGTAGTGGTTTCAAACCCGGATCATAGCGATAGTTCCAGGGTCGAAACCGATGACCCCTATGGATAGATTCTTCCACTAAATCTACTGCCTCTTCTAAATTGCCTCGCGCCACCTCGATTACAGCCAGGGAATACTCCACCTGTCCATACGTGTATGGTGAATCCCCTAAATCTCTCAAATTCGAAAGAGATTGGTTCAGACTATCTTCATGATTGAGATGGAAATATGCGAGGCTTTGCAAAAGAAGACTCTGAATTTGAAAGAAGGGAGCCGGATGATTGGCGAATCGATTTGCATGCATGGCTAAATCATCCCAATTTTTGGCTACTAAGGCTGCCAATGCTATGTCATACCATGCCACCTCTGCGGAATCGTGATCACCGCACCAACTGATGAGTTGTTCGATGTACTTCGGCACTAGATCATCCCGATCCAGTAAATCTAACTCCAGGAGGGCTAATGCCAACACAAGCCCAAAGTCAAACACTTCAAAACTCTCATTTTGATACAATGTCAGCTTTCGATCAAGCCTTTGGATACTATCCAGCCGAATGGCGGCTTTTAACTCCATAGCAGCAATCAGGGCGTCCATCTTAAAAGGGGGTAATGAATCAATAGTATTCAAGACCCTATGATAATCACCTACCTGATAGTATGCGGAAGTCAGCCATCGATACCGCCAGGTGCAAGCGGTACACTTTTCATAGTCCACCCATTCTTCCTCGAAGCTCAGCAAAGTTCGTATGGCTGATTCAGGATCATTAACTGAGATATATGCAAGTGCCAAATCCTGGTTATGCTCAGCATTGGTGGGATCAAGCTCACACAATCGTATCCGGTGCTTTAAGTAACCTTGAAGGTCACCGTCCATGGCGCTCTGGGCACCTTCAAGCCTGATGCGTTCCAGTTCTGAAAGACTACTGCGATTTCGTGAGAGTATCTTAAGTATCGAAGCTCCCATCTCAGGTTGCACGGAATAGACATCGAGCAATCCAAATAGAGGGGTCATAAAGGTGGTATCCTTTTCGTAAGCAGAAATGAGCAAGGATTCAGCCTTATCTCGATCCTTGCCCCACCAATAAAAGTGGCCCTCGATATAGTCCTGGTATGCTTCATACTTGGGAGGGCGACGGTAGGTCGGATTGTCCCTTATTTCCCAGTATCCCAAAATCCTCTGTACCAATTCCTCAATTATTTGGACAGGGTTATCTCTTTGTCCTTTTTCCGGATCAAAAGCATGTACAATTTTTTGAGTCGCTGGATCCACAATCCGGCAATGCACAATTAACGAAGATTCCTGCAAGTAATAATTACCCTCAATAATATAATCCAGTACTGGATTTACATTGGGACCATCCAGCCCGGCACGGACTACTTCAATTCTTTTTTCAACACTGTTGGCAGAGACCACTGTCAGAGCCATTGTTTCCATTAAGCCCTTGGTGATCCAATCAGCCGCTAAGTCGCCAATGACCGTGAGGTCGTCACTGTTGGTTTTATTTTCGAATGCAGTGACCGCTATCAATGGATTCTTTTTGCTTACGGGTTTGCTTTTTACCGATACGAAACCCTTCTTGCTATTCAATACTATCGCAACAGCTGCAATAGCTAACAAGACGATGATTGCTCGCCACCATAGCCGGTTGGGACTAGACTTACTGGGAGTAAATTTTCCCTGAACTAGTTTGGGATCGGGTAAGGCAATCCCCTTCATGACCAATGCAAATACCTCAATCGGTTCCTTCACATTTTTGAAATCATACTGTCCCAGAGATCGCAGTTGAAATTCGTCCTTGTTCTTTACCTGGTCTCTAAAGACCTTAGACGTGAGGATTCCTCCACTTATGCTCATCGATTCGATTCGAGAGGCAATATTGATACTGTCGCCGTATAGATTTCCGTCTTCGTAGAGAATCTCGCCGCTGTGGAGTCCCATGCGAACAGAGACCGATTTTTCAATATAGTAGCTTTGAAGGTCGATAGCACATTGCATTGCATCTGCAGCATTTTTAAAAGTGACGAGACAACCATCACCATAGTACTGATCGATACTACCATGATAGTGGACTACTTTGTGCTCAAGGGTCTGTTTGAATATTCGCAGGGTCTCGAGTGCCCTGGTTTCACTGGACTGCATTAGTGCCGTGTAGCCTTCCAAGTCAGCGAACAGAATAGCCCGTAGTTTGCGCTTGCCGTTCATTACCTACAATGCTGGGTGAGATGAGTGGCTCCTTGCATAGATCAGGCAGATTGGTGTTTCGTTCTCTAATATAATGCTAAATGGGGAAAAGAGAACGATAAGGACGCTCTAAGCTTTCGGACATGTGGGTCGACTCTTTCATGTTGGTTCTTTATTAACTGCCAGCCAATAATGAAAACTTCAACATCAATCCAAAAATCATTAATATTTTCTGAGTTCAATTATCAAAGCATCCAAAACAACGCCTAATTTAAGGTAGTTTTGATAGGCAAAAGTTTGACTGAAAAGATGATTGTCCATTAGGTTTTCAAATTCTAGATCTTCCAGAATATTTCTATTGTCCAAATGTATTTTCGAATCGCTAATCCCTTTCATCAATCCGAATTTCTCAATATTTCTCAATGCTATTCGCTTGTTGAGATATGGAATGATTCTATCTTCGATATCTCTCCTTACGGCATTTTGGTCCTCAATAACGTCACTGTATTCAGTTTGCCACTGAAATAATCCATTTCTTATTTTGTAATTACCTATCAGATCTAGTTTCCCTGAATTCATCACGTCATTGTATACTACAAAACTTGGATCATAGGTGGGAGAGAACAAAGTTTCGTATAACAAGCTATCCATTGTTCTTTTACTTAGTACATCTGCTGATTCACCGGTGTACTTAAGCATTTCCCTTGTGGCATTCATTAAATTATCAATTCGAATTTTAGTTTCTTCAAATTTATCTTTGTTATATTCAAATTCGATCTTTAAGTTTTCATATAACCTTAATCTGATCTCATTGGTTTTCCTATTTTCATTTGCATTATTGACCTGCAGTGCTAAAAGAATCCCAATCATGACAAGTAAGGTTTCACCGATAGCATAAACCAGGTATCTTTTCAAATTCCCTTCATCAATTAGTTTTCGCCGGATTTTTCGAAAAAATTTAAACATTTGCTCTTTGTCTTTCTAAAATGAACACCAACGGGTAAAAGTATGAATCTGTAGCCTGGGTTATACAAATCGTCCTTTTTGTGTCCACCCATACTTTGGTCGTAATGAAAAATCAAATAAGCTTCGGTTTGATAAGTCTACTTCACACTAAATCCACGTGTTGTATTGAGTTGCATATATTCAGATACCAAAGCATCAACCCTTACCGGTTCACTTTCAGCCAGATTTTTTAATTCAGTGGGATCGTCCAGAATATTGTATAATTCCCATTCATCATTGTTTTGCCGCACTATTTTCCATTTTCCCTCCCGGTACATTCTGAATTTTTCACTGGTCCCGGAAATATAGTAGGGATCTCCATCTAAAGACATGCCTTTAAATGCCGGCACCAGTGACCTTCCATCCAGGGGAAGAGTAGAATCGTCATCCCGGGCAGCTGGATATTCGACATTGGCCAGATCTAAGATGGTAGGAAAAATATCGACTACATGGCCGGTCTCATCGGTGATTGTCCCCGGACTTACCATTTTCGGATAGTGAATGATCATATGTGTCTTGGCACCCCCTTCATGGCCATTTTGTTTGTACAGGCGATAAGGTGTATTTCCCACATTGGCCCATGCCGCTGAGAGACAGCGGTAACTATCCGCAGGACCTGGCGGAATATCAAAATCTACGTTGCTGTCAAACGGGCAGGATCCATTGTCGGAAAAGAACATAAAAATCGTATTGTCCATCTCCCCGGCAGCCTCGATCCGCTCAATGACACGTCCAATATTTTGATCCATCCTGTCTATCATGGCTGCAAATACGGCCATTTCCAGATCCTTCTCTTCTTTTTCCCCGTCTGTCATGGACTCCCATTGGTAATAAAGCGGAAATTTTTTTCTAATATCCGGAAAATCATCTCTGCCAGATCCCCTAAACCGGTTCGTATTACTTTCTGGCGGAGAGAGTATTACATCATCATCTACTATACCGAGTTCCTTCATGCGTTCAAATCTTTCAGCACGTATTTTGTCCCACCCTTTTTTATACGTTCCCCGATACTTTGCAATATCGTCGGGCCGGGCTTGTAAGGGATAATGCGCAGAATGATAAGGCAGCAAGAGCAAGAAAGGGGACTCACTATTTATGATGTCACCGAGCCAGCGAAGGGCATAATCCGTTATAAAATCTGTCTTATACTTAGGTAAAATTTCGGCTTCGATTTGTGAAGGAGAAATTTTTTCGCCGTTTAAGAAAAAGGGACGCTGGAATGTATCAACGGGAGGAACAAAGTATTCGGTCGTGGCCCAAAAAGTAAAGGATTGGTCAAAAGTATTGGCGAAGTAGCAGTGCTCCGGAACCCATGGATCAAAATGCTCT
The DNA here is from genome assembly GCA_965222645.1 of Saprospiraceae bacterium. GTDB lineage: Bacteria > Bacteroidota > Bacteroidia > Chitinophagales > Saprospiraceae > JABDMH01. Next base: position 2,305,622 of record OZ244968.1, read on the forward strand.
TTTCCGCTCATAATCACATGGTACCCCGATTTTTTTAACAGAGAGACAAAAGAAACAGCTCTTTGGTCTCCTTTGTAAAGACCGGTGACCATAGAAGAGCGAGTGGGATTGCATTTTGCCATATTGTAAAAGTTCCGAAAACGCAGACCCCCTTTAGCTAATCGATCCAGATTTGGTGTTTTTATTTCAGATCCATAACACCCAATATCTGAATATCCAATGTCATCGCCCATTAGGATAACTATGTTGGGTCTTTGGTGGGCACTAAGTGCTTCGTTCTTTTTCTCTCCATTACACGAGAAGAGTGCAAATGCAATTAAAATTCTGATGCCAGTTGTAAAATTCATTTACCTAAGATACAGCCAAAATTTTGATAGCGTACCATGATGATCTGCCCACGTGGCAGATTTGCAGATCTGCGATTTGAGGCCATACCTATTCAAAATTAACCGAGGCACATGTAAAACCAACTTTTTCTATTATACATTGTAATAAATCTGAATATCTAAGTAACTTGCGCCAGTTTTTTTAACAACTAAATTTTTAACGATGAGCAAATTTGATGATAAGGTAGCCCTCTACTCCAAGCAGCTTACAAAGTTGGGCGTAAAGGTTGATGAAGCCCTGTTGCGGAAGGTTACCAAAGGACTTGGACCGTCCATTTACAAAGCTGATGCTGAGCTTCTGTCTACCACTGACGAAAAAGAAGTGGACAGAATGAAGACGAATTTTATGAAGGGCAAGTTGGGCCTTTCCGAAACACAAGCAAACAACGGTGTTAAGCACGTAAAGGATGTGATGGGTTCTACGCGAAAAAAATACCGCGCTGCTTGCTACTATCTGATAGTAAAGAAGTATAAAAAAGCTTCTGTATACGGATAGGTCTTCCTTAATCCCATAACGATTAAAATTCTGAATGAAAGCGGGGCATGTATTTACTTGCCCTTTTTTTATTGTTGGTAATTCTACCTTATCTTTTGGGCCAAATATCTCCTGTCATCAAAACAGATCTAGGTATGAAAAGTAAATCAGTGATTCCCGTAATTAGTATCAAATCAAGTCCGGTACAAGTCCGTAACATGTTATTCTTAATTATCCTCTTTTGCTCTATTGCAAATATGCACTCCCAATCGGTGACCAGAGTGGAGCCACCATTTTGGTGGACTGGCATGGAAAAGGACCATCTGCAGTTGATGGTATATGGAGAGGACATCGGGAGCACAAATCCCAGCATACAATCTGATCAGATCGAGCTCATTGCTGTACATAAACTTAAAAGTGACAATTACCTTTTTATTGACCTCAGGATCCCAAAAAAAACTCCTGCGGGGGACTTCTCGATCACATTTAGTGAAGCGGGTCGCAACGTGGCCACTTTCGACTATACGCTTAGGGAAAGGGAAGCGGGTTCTTCACAAAGACAGGGATTTAATAATGCAGATGTGCTTTATTTGGTTACCCCTGATCGATTTTGCAACGCCAATCCTGAGAATGACGATATCGCACAGATGAAAGAGCGTCCGGATCGAAGTGCTGAGTATGGAAGACACGGTGGAGATTTGCAGGGAATATCTGATCACCTGGATTATATTGTTGATATGGGATTTACCACACTCTGGTTAAATCCGGTCCTGGAAAATGACCAGGAGAAGCAGTCATATCACGGATATGCCACCACTGATTACTATAAAATAGATCCCAGGTTTGGGTCAAATGAAGATTACCTGGTTCTGTCAAAAAGAGCCAAATCCCTCGGGATCAAGATGGTCATGGATATGATCGCCAATCACTGTGGTTCGGAGCACAGGTGGATGGATGATCCTCCATCATCAGATTGGTTTAACTACCAGAACGAACCATACCAAAGGTCTAATCACCGAAAAAGTACATTGCTTGATCCATATGTATCTCCCGGCGACCGGAAAAAAATGGTGGCGGGGTGGTTTGTACCTACTATGCCCGATCTAAATCAGAAAAATCCGTTTTTGGCTACCTATTTAATTCAGAATTCAATATGGTGGATCGAATATGCCGGCCTGGCGGGAATTCGACAGGATACTTATCCCTATCCCTATCGTCAATTTATGGCAGACTGGACCTGCGCGATCATGGAGGAATATCCCAATTTTAATATTGTTGGTGAAGAATGGGTTACCGATCATTCTATCATCGGCTACTGGCAAAGAGGAAGCAACAACAAAGACGGATACGAGTCTTGCCTGCCCAGCCAGATGGACTTTCCGATGAATACCAGGTTAAGAGAAGCCCTCACGGAAAAAGAAGAATGGGGTACGGGATTGATTAAATTATATGACAATCTCGCTAGTGATCATCATTACCCAAACCCATACAACATGGTTATATTTCCTGATAATCATGATATGAACCGAATATTTACGGAACTAAAAGAAGATTTTGACCTACATAAAATTGCCCTGGGATATATTTTGACAATGCGTGGAATTCCTCAGTTGTATTACGGCACAGAAATAATAATGTCACATCCCGGCACCGAAAGTCACGGATATATTCGATCGGATTTTCCAGGTGGATGGAAGAATGATGAAATAAATGCATTCACCGGCACCGGTCTATCCATACAACAAAAAGAAGCAAAGGAATTTACCAAAAAACTATTGCAGTGGAGAAAGGGAAAAGTTGTGATACATCATGGCAAGCTTATGCATTTCGTACCCGAGAATGGCACTTATGTGTACTTTAGATACACTGATGATGAATGTGTGATGGTCGCGATAAATAAAAATCCCATTGAAATAAATTTGGAGCAACAGCGCTTTGAGATCCGCTTGAAGGGTTATAATAAAGGGCAGGACATTGTAAGCGGAGCAAGATTTAATGTAGGTGACAAGCTGGTCTCTTTGCCGCCCAAATCGATTTCAATATTTGAGCTTTCGAAGGATTAGTATCTATTTGAGATTCACCTTTATAGCTGTTTATTGTTCTCATAATTGTGACTGAAGCAGGCTTTTAGTTGCCCTATAGATATTTCGCATGGTTTCATAAAGGGATGTCAACAAATAAACAATATAATACGGTATACTTCTTGCAAAGAAATCAATGGAGACATTGGCTCTCGCAAAACTATAAGTCCGAACCGGAAATATGGCTCATATACCCCAAGAAGAAAAGTGGGAAGCCCAGGATAATCTACAACGATGCGGTCGAGGAAGCCCTGTGTTATGGATGGATAGATAGCACAATTAAGACTTTTGATGCCGTTAGCACAATGCAAAAGTTTTCTCCCAGAAGGCCGGGGAGCTCTTTTTCTCAGGCAAATAAGGAACGCCTGCACTGGCTCATGGAAAACAACTTAGTCCATCCCGATTTTCACGAAGAAGTCCTAAATGTACTATCCCAATCCTTTGTATTTCCCGGGGATATACTCTCAGCAGTCAGGAAGGACAAGGAGGCCTGGACTCACTTCCAGACTTTTTCCTTACCTTATAAAAGAATCCGGATCGCATATATCGAAAGCGCCAGGAAACGACCTGGGGAGTTTGAAAGGAGGTTACGAAATTTTATAGAAAAAACCCGCAGCAACAAACTTATTCGTGGATATGGGGGAATCGAAAAATACTACTGAGTCATCGATAAATAACATATTTATGCATTCCGAAAAGTTGCTTTTGTGCTCAATTATTCTGCTATTAATTGCCACAACTGGTCTATCTCAAGAGTTGGTTAAGTACAAGGAGATTGACACCTCAAAGTTATATCTGGAGGTGTTTTACCCGGAAAACTTTGACTCATCAGATAACTTTCCAGCCTTGATTTTTTTCTTTGGAGGTGGTTGGAAGGGAGGACAAAGATCTCAGTTTTTAAATCATGCTAAGTATTTTGCCAAAAGGGGTCTGGTTTGTTTTTTAGTTGATTACCGTATAGCAAGTAAACACCTCACTACACCATTCGCGTCATTAAAAGATGCCAAATCCGCAATTCGTTTCATCCGGAAAAACTCTGAAGAATTTAAGATTGATCCGGAAGAGATTATTGGTGCAGGTGGTTCCGCCGGTGGTCATTTAGCGGCAGCTACAGCACTCATCGAAGGCTACAATGACTCGATGGACGACCTATCCTTAAGTTGCAAGCCCAACGCTTTGGTGTTATTTAATCCAGTGATCGACAATGGACCGGGAGGCTACGGATATGAGCGAGTAAGCGATTCTTACAAATCTTTTTCTCCATTGCATAATATCAGAAGTGGCGCACCTCCAACCTTGTTTTTAGTAGGTACAAAGGATGATTTAATCCCTGTGGAAACCGCAAAGTATTTTCAAGTAGTGATGAAAAAAGTGAACAGTACATGCGAGTTAATTTTCTATGAAGGTCAAGGGCATGGATTTTTCAACTACCGGAATTTTGAGTACTACAAGAAAACGGTGAAGGCCACTGACAAATTCTTACAAGCACTCGGTTATCTCGATCCACATCCAGTTATTGAGATCCTCCCATCCACAAAATAGCTCTATTTTGATGTTGATCTGGAAAACTAAGGATGTTCAAATATTGTATTGTAAAAATTTTACTAAATGCGTAAAATAGACTATTATGTTGCCATATCCTTAGACGGATACATCTCTGGTCCAAACGCGGATATCAGCGGTTTTATCGCAAAGGGAGAAGGTATAAAAAAATATCTCGACGATCTGCAAAATTACGATACAGTGATAATGGGGCGAAGCACCTATGAGTTCGGTTACCAATATGGTCTTATACCGGGTCAACTGGCATATCCCCACATGAAACACTACGTTTTTTCACGCCACCTGACATTTGATGAAAAAGACGAAAATCTAAATATTTGTGATTTGGATATAAGCGTAATTGAAAATCTAAAAAAAGAAACCGGGTCAAATATCTATTTATGCGGAGGCGGCCAATTCGCTAGTTGGCTGTTTGAAAATGAAAAAATCGATACGCTTAAAATAAAATTAAATCCATTTATCCAAGGAGATGGCATAAAACTCTTTGACATATCCAAAAAAATCTGTCACCTTAAGCTAGTGAATCAAGAATCATTCGAGGAGGGACTGCTTATACTCACTTATCAAGTTAAATACTGAAAACAAAACCACAGCACTCGTCATCACGTATTCAAAAACAGAGATAACTTCTTTCGAGTGATTTATTGCCGGAAAAACGTACCTTGCCTTCACCAAAAAAGTAATAGACCTGCCCACCGGATCGACGTTATTTGTCAATACGGAGTCCTCGATTTGTAGTACCAAAACACAACGTATTTTGAAGAGATTTAAATCCATTCTAGTTGTAATGTCCGCCGTCGTTTCGATGTTTTTCCTGCTGTCCATGAACTCAACGGATATTTTTTCAGGACTGAATGGAGACCCGGTGGTATGGACGGAGCCTGCTTTTCCAACCCAAACCGATTCGGTCACAGTCCTTTTTGATGCAACACGTGGTAATGGCGAGTTAGCGGGTTTTAGTGGCACAGTCTATGGACATATCGGAGTAATAACGACCAAAAGCACTCACCCAATCGACTGGAAAAATGTAATTGGTAATTGGGGCACTGCAGACTCGCGAACCAGGATGACCAAAGTAGAGGAAGATCTCTACAGTATCCGGTATCATATCCCGACATTTCACAACCTTTCACCCACGGACACCGTCCTTAAACTGGCTTTTGTTTTCCGCAACGAAAGCGGGAATATTGTTGGGCGCGATTCCGATGGCTCCGATATATTTGTTGATGTTTATCCATCAGGTCAATCTTTATTTATCAATCTTAGATCACCCATTGACGGAACCATCATCCAGCAAGGAGACAGTGTGCTTATCGATATTCAATTGAGTCAAAAGGCACTGCTTTCTATAACCGACAACGATCAATCTATTTTTGAAGACAGTATCGAAAGTGCTTCTTATTATCATTTTCCGGAAGATGCCGGCTACCATGATTTGGTTTTTAATGCCAGTAGCAAAGACACCTCAGTTACCGCAAATGCCGGTTATTTTGTCATCGATTCTTCGCTAAACATCCAGGATCCTCCCAATCACATCCTGGATGGAATAAATTATTTTTCAGACAGTACCTATATTTTTAAACTCACTGCACCGGGAAAGGCTTTTGCATTCTTTCTCTGTCCATCCAATGATTTTGAAATCAATGATCGGTTCCTCATGAATAAATCCCCTGAGGGTGATGTTTTTTGGATCGAACTCGAAAAAAGTCTTTTTATTTCAGGTGATAACATCTATCAATATTTAGTTGAACCGAATATCAGAATTGCAGATCCATTTTCGCATTTAGTTTTAGATCCGAATCACGACCCCTTTATCGAGCCGTCTTATTTTGCATCGCTCCCAGCCTATCCCAGTAATAAGACTGAAGGAATCATATCTGTCTTTCAAGCCGAGGAGTCAGAGTTCCCCTGGCGTGAAATTGCCTTTCAAAGACCGGAAAATCAAGACCTCATTGTTTATGAGGTCATGATGCGTGATTTTCTGGACGACCACAGTTATTCTTCCCTTCTGGACACGTTAAATTACCTTGAAAAATTGGGAGTAAACGCAATCGAACTAATGCCTATCCACGAATTTGAAGGAAATATAAGCTGGGGTTACAATCCATCCTTTCACATGGCAGTGGATAAGTACTATGGAAGCCCAAATCAATTAAAACGGGTAATTGACGAGGCGCATGTAAGAGGTATAGCAGTAATACTCGATGTTGTATTTAATCATGCATTCAGTCAAAGTCCTTTGGTCCAAATGTATTGGGACGGAACCAGACCCAGTTCAGATAATCCCTGGCTAAATGTGACGGCCAGACATCCTTTTAATGTAGGTTTTGACTTTAATCACGAAAGTCCTTACACACGTAACTGGGTAAAACAACAACTAACGTATTGGATAAAAGAATTTCGGTTTGATGGTTTTCGGTTTGATCTCTCAAAGGGACTCACCCAAACAAACTCCGGGAATAATGCGGGTTTAATGTCCCGTTATGATCCTGGTCGCATTGCCATATTAAAAGATTACGCCGATCACATTTGGGCACACGACCCGGCAGTCTATGTCATTATGGAACACTTTGCGGACAATGATGAAGAGACCGAACTCGCTGACTATGGCATGATGCTCTGGGGCAACATGAATCACGCGTTTACCGAAGCTGCCGCAGGAAGAAAATCTGATCTCGGTTGGGCCGATTACAATATGAGGGGATGGTCAAAACCTCATCTAATCTCCTATATGGAAAGTCATGATGAAGAGCGCATAATGTACAATATCCTTCGAAATGGCGAATCCGATGGAAATTATAATGTGAGGCAGTTTAATACTGCGCTCACTCGCATAGAGGCAATAAGCTCCATCTATTTCCTTCTTCCCGGACCCAAAATGATCTGGCAATTTGGAGAATTGGGTTATGAATTTTCGATAAATCAATGTGTAAATGGCACGGTGGATGGCTGTCGCCTCGACCCCAAACCAATCCGTTGGGATTTTCTTCAGGATTCTGCAAGAAATCACTTAAGACAGACCATATCTGCCCTGTTGCACTTAAGGAAAGAATATCCGGTCTTTAGCTCAGATAATTATGATTTTCATGATGGAAATCTATTTATTAAAAGTATAACCTTTAGTACTGATGAAATGGATGCCCTGGTAATTGCAAACTTCAGAGTAGTCGATTCCAATGTAATTCCCGGATTTTCAAAAACCGGTACATGGTACGAGTATTTTTCGAGAGACAGCATCAATGTTCTGGACCTGGAAGCACGACTAGAATTGACCCCCGGAGAATATCGCATTTACACTACGACTCCCATTGACCTGCCTGAAGACTACGTTACATCATCAACAGATTTTGCACCCTCAATTGTCAGCATATTTCCCAATCCGGCCAAAAGGGGGGATCAATTAGTGGTTTTATCTCACGACCTCAACAATGTGAAAAAAGCCGAGTTAATCAGCATTGACGGCAAAAGAATGCCGGTGCATTCCACTTCCTTTTCGGAAAATGCCGGGAAAATTCGATTACCTCAGAATGTACCACCGGGTATCTACACTTTGCAACTGTATAGAAGTAAAGAAGTCCTTTTGAGTCGCCTGGTGGTGGAATGATTTGAGCACCCAGTGAGGAGAGGTACTTTTTCCGATCATTTCAATTAATATTTTCTACAATTTTTGCCTTCCTGGCATTCCTCTTAACGGCATAAATACCTCCTTCACGGCCAGTCTGACTAGAATAGAGATTACTGGTTCCAATGATTTTTCCGTTTTTGGCTTTCAAGACGAAATAATACTTGCCATCCCTGGCATCTCTTCTCTGGATACTAGCAAAATCCGTTGAATTGCGTTTAATCGAACGAATAGCCTTTTGTGCACTGGTCTTGTTGTTGTACTTCTCACTTTTCAGAATGATTCGTCCGTCTTCAGATAAGTAACGAAAGAAATATGATTTATTTTTGCCTTGGAAGATCTCGAATTTATTCATTGTGTACTTGATTTAAAATGTTAGCTGCAAAGGCATCAATCGTACCTAACCAATTCTTCTACATGTTTCTCGATCCAGTGAGCTACTTCAAATAAAACAGAAAAACAGTTCCTTTTCCCTGCGCCGCACTTCATCTCCTGCAGCCCTAGGGTCTGATATGTTCCACCCTTATTGTATCCCGCCCCTTTCCACCGGTAATGGTGAAGAAATAAATACTGCTCGGATATTGGAGCATATTGATAACCGTGATTTTATTTTCGATTACTTTAGATATCAAAACGCGACCCGTACTATCGCTGACCGTTAGATTGAGAAAATCCCGGCCTGCAGAATCTAAGACATCTACGGTAGCCTCCAGATTCTGCCTGCTATACAGTACGTTTACATTAAAATCGACAGACTGCTCATACACCGGAGTCACAATACCATAATCGTGCTCCATCCACTCAATGCCACCTGGAACAAGTAAATCATTTTCAAAATCAAAAAAAGTGGCGTGCTCTTGATGAGATCCCTGGTTCCATTGATTCCAGCAATCTGTGGATACCCATGAGGGCTCCCAGTAAATGACACCCATTCCACCCTGGTCAACCACGGTCTGGGTGAGATCTATGAGCCATTTTTTCTGATTGTCAGGTGAGGGCGGTGCATAGTCCGGGTGGATCTCATTAATAATATTACCCGCATTATCGTTATTTTCCGTTGTCCAGAGATATCCGGTTTCCACAATGATAACCTCTTTATGAGGATATTTTTCTCGTAATTTTTTTATTACACTTCCCGCCTCCGGGATAGTAGTTGGCTTATGCCATGCCCAGTAATAAGAAATGCCAATAAAGTCAAAATCTGAAACTCCCCTTTCTACAAACTGATCGACGTACCACTCGGTATCTTCCTGACCGGCAAAATGTAAAACAATTTTTATTTCCTGATCAGTACTTTCGGTAAAATCCCTTACTGCCTTAATGGCGCCATTAAATAATAGAATATTGCGATCCCAATCAAGCGTCCATTTCTCATTGTCTTCAGGTGACAATAAGATACCTCGATTCGTTTCGTTACCTATTTGCACCAGTTCTGGTAAGAGGTCATCATCAGCTAACGACTGAAGGGTGGAATAAATGTAGCTATATAGCGAGTCCTTCAAGGTACTGGCATCATCCACTACATTGAGCCATGCAGCGGGTACCAATTGCTTGCTGGGATCAGCCCAATTGTCGGACAGGTGAAAATCGAGCAGGATGGACATCCCCAGGGCTTTTACCCTCGCAATACTTTTTTTTACATCGGCAAGATCGGAGTATCTTTTACCATGATTTAATTGATCGTACCAAGTAGGTGTATGCCATAACCGCAACCGCACCAGGTTGCATCCATGATCTGAAAAAATCTGATGTACGTCCTTTATTTCTCCATTTTCTCTGTAGACGGCACCACAGTCTTCCATCTCGTTGACGTAAGATTGATCTGCACCAAAATAGAAGGACTGTGCAATTGTTTCTTTACCTGTCACAAGAGGAGAAATCAATAGCAATATTATGGCGTAACGATGCATCACATAAAAAATCAGTATCCCTGATTTTGCACCAGATTTGGATTAGCACCAATATCTGATGATGGCAGTGGAAAAACGTCGCGGAACGACTCCACAGATCGTCCCTCCGGCACTCCTCCTTTCCAGGCCCACAGATAATCGCTCTGGCTAAATTTTCCAAATCGAATAAGGTCGGTACGGCGGTGGCATTCCCAATACAATTCCCTGGCACGTTCATCCAGAATCATATCGAGATTAAAATCTTCATCACGTACATTTCCACCAGCTCCGCCATACGCACGGTTGCGTACACGATTAAAATAATCCAATGCTTTGGAACGATCGCCGCCGTCACGCAGTATCGCTTCAGCTGCCATGAGATAAAAATCAGCCAACCTAAACATTGGAAAATCCGTATCGGGAAAATCAGAATCTGAACCGGGCAAGCCATCTGAAGTGACATTCTTAAATTTGTGTACGGCGTAACCCTCCGTAAACAAGGTCACATCGCTAATATCGATGTTCTGTCCCTCCGTCCAAAAGATTCCGCGGTTGTCAAAACTAGTAGACCGTATCTCGTAAGTGTAGTCAGGCTTATCGATGTACAATAGAATATCGACCGGACCACCCCCGCTCAAGATATTATCGCCTTCTTGCGCAAGAAGCCCGTCACCATCATTGTCACCAAGATTGACAGCCCAATCATCATTCGCTCGAAATTTAAATTCTCCAGGGAGTAAATCAACATGGACAATCAGAGCCTGCTCCTCCTCATTCCAAGTCATGTCTATGTCATCACCTTCCCAACCCCCTTCAGTGGCACTGCCAATAATCCCCCAGGTTCTTTTCTCGAGTGTGTAAGTATTTGAATTGAGATCTACAGAAAAATAATACAACCCTGCATCACCTGCCCGGATGGTATCGCCATTCATTTCCAGCGTACCATCACCACCATTATCGCCAAGTGACAGTGCAAAAGATGGAATCGTTGTAAATATAAATGGACTGTTGTCATCAGCAAAATACACATGGCCTTCGAAAACTCGATCTGAATTTGGCGAGGAAAGAGATGTTTGAGTATTTCCTGCATCCCACCCCTGATAAGCTCCCGGTACATATAGCTTGGGATAGCGTATCGTGTTCCCCTCATTGCGTTCGACGAGGACACCTCCAATATTTACCGGAAACTTCTCAACCAGCTGCCGTGTTGTCCGGGATCCACCCCAGCCACTTGCCACTCCTGATGCCACCGGATCCATACTTCCACCGATACCCGCTCTAATAATGAATGTCATACCTCCCCAGGTGCGAGTACTAATTCCATCGAACGTGACCGGAAAAATAATTTCGTTTGATTTATGATTATCCGCCAAAAAAAGATTTTGATATACGGGCTCAAGAGAATAATCTGCATTAATTAATTTTTCACAATAGGTAAGACACTCACTATTTTTAGCAGCAGCTCCATAGACTTCTGCATTGAGGTACAATTTTGCCAAAAGAGCCCAAACAGCTCCCTGGTCCGCGCGGCCATATGGATTTTGTCCGGGTAGTGCAATTTCGCTTTCAATTTCCAGCAGCTCCGATTCCAGGAAAGCAAATAACTCTGACGCCTGAATTTGCTCCGGAAAAAAGGATCCGACTACATCCTCTTCCGTCACAAAGGGTACGTTGCGAAAGAGGTCCAGCGAATGGTAAAAACTCAAGGCTCTTAGAAACCTGGCCTCTGCCCTAAATCCTTTTATCTCGGTCGCTAAATTTGTATCTACGGCGCGAGCATTTAATTTTTCGTCCGTTGTTTCTCTCAAAAATTCATTCGCAAGGGCAATCTGATAAAACAACCGGCTGTAAAAAGCAAATATAAATCCATCATCTGCACTCCACTTTTGATCGTGAAAATCTTTGATAGTCTGATCATTCCACCCGATGACAGCTTCATCCGTGGTAAGCTCCTGATGATACCAATACATGCGGAGGTACTGGCCAAATCCCTCGTCAATACCTTCGATATCCGCTTGTCCGGCAGGTCCTTGCTGGCCAGTCACCGACAAGCCGGCGTATAATTTTGCCAGTACTTGCTCATATGCTGCAGGGTCGTCATAGACATTGGCCGCGGTCACTACATCTTCATCGATGGGGACAGTGTCCAGATCTTTGGTACACGACAGGATTAATGCGTTGAAACAAAAAATTAATAAAATGTGCTTTATGATGACTTTCATTTCTAACATTTTAAAATTCAACATTTAATCCAAAAACAAAAGTGCGTGGTCTGGGGTAGATATTATTGTCGATGCCACCAAATATTTCCGGATCGAGACCATCATACCCTGTAATAATAAAGGGATTTTGCGCGGTGATATATATCCTGGTAAATCGTCCGAGCAATTGATCAAAATTGTACCCGGCCGTTATGTGGTCCATTCGGAAAAAATCGCCCTTGCGTATAAAATAGTCGCTAAATGTGAGATTGGCTTGATCCAGTGCATTATTTTCGACAGCTGATGAGTGCACATTCCACAACACATTGGTCGTGCCGTAAATCCTATTTAAATAGCCCATGTCTGTTTGCACATTATTATAGACATAGTTTCCGGTATTTGCCCTGGCGGCAAAAGACAAATCAAATTGACCAAAGGCAATCCGGCTCGTAATTCCATATGTGAGATCAGCGGCGGGCTTATGCAAGCGGTAACGATCTGAAGCATTGATCACTCCATCCCCATTTCGATCTACAAACTCTCCCTCCCGTATCGAACCATCCTCATTAAATAACTGCTCATTCACAAAAAAAGACCTGGGAGCATATCCGACGGTGTGAATCTGAATATTACTACCTACACCTCCCGCAATTCCTCCTGTGAGTACTCCCTCGTAGTCGGGATCATCGATGGCAGTGAGCTTGGTAATTTCGTTTTGATTATAGGATAAATTAATTCCAACCTCCCAATTGAATTTTGCTTTGGCAGCCGGAGTTCCAAATAGCGCGATTTCATAACCCTGGTTTTCCATACTACCGATATTTGTGGTCACAAAATTTGTCAGATTAGTCCCTGCGGGAACCGGGATGCGATTGAGCAAATCATCCGTATCCCGCTTATAAATATCGAGCGATCCCGACAGGCGATCTTTAATGACAGAAAAATCGACACCCAGATTGTAGGTTGTTGTCTCCTCCCATTTTATATTGGCATCGTATCCGTTGGGCCGAAGAGTGCTCACAAATTGATCTCCAAATTGATACCGGGCGTTATCAAATCCGGATTGATACCGAGCCTGGTAAGCATAAAAATCTCCAATATCCTGCTGCCCCGTTACTCCCCATCCCGCGCGTACTTTTATACGATTCCAAATGTCATTGTCATTATCTACTACTTTCACAGCCAGTGCCGCTGCCGGAAAAAGCCCCCAGCGATTATCCGGCGCAAATCGCGATGTGCCGTCCCTTCTGAGTGTCAATGTAAGCAGGTACCGGTCATCATAGCTGTAGTTAATCCTCCCATACATCGATAACAAATAGTATTCTGCAGGATCTGAGCCTATCGTCGTTTCCGAAGCGGTACCGGCTACATCCGAATTCCTAAAACTATTCCCAACCTCAAAGTGCTGCCATGAATATCCCGCCATGAGATCCAATCCATTTTTCCCTAAATCCTTTTTATAATTCAAATAGAACTCCAACAACGAATTTTCTTTTGTTTGTTCGTATTCATTATCAACACCACCTCCGTTTATCTGGTCGAAAGCAAATGAAGCAGTCGTTGGCACCCTTACAAATCCTGTTCCTTTAGCACGATCATAAGCCAAACTCAAATTAGCCCTTAAATCGGGTAAAAATCCAAGTCTGTAATCAACACCTAAATTGGCAATGTACCTGGAGACAGTCGACTCATCATTTTTTAGCTCTAATAATGCCAGGGGATTGGTGGGTGCCAATAAATTGGGGTTGCCATTGGCAATTGTCCATGTTGCTAAACCTCCAAATGGACTATTGGGATCTCTGACCGGCTGAGTGGGGTCAAATCCCAAAGCATTTCCAATCGCACCGCGGTCAGCAAAATGATTATTAGTACGCATCGTCTTGAGGTGCATATTCAGTTGCAGCGTATTATCTAAGAATCCGGGGGTCAGATTAAGCCCTGCAGTGAGTCGATTAAATTTGTCCGTCATCAGGATTCCATTTTTCTCTGTAAATCCGACAGAGACCCGGTAAGGCACAATGCCGACTCCACCGGAAAAATACAGGTTGTGATCATGGCCTATTGCAGCCTGGTATATCTCATCCTGCCAATCCGTATCCGCATTGCCGAGCAATGAGTGAGCGGGATGATCCGGATCGTATTGTCTCTGTATGGTGGCCCTGTATTCTGAGGCATCGAGGACGTCTACTTTCCCACTAGCCGTCCCTACTGAAAAATTACCTGAATAACCCACCTTCAGTCGATCACCTAACTTTCCCTTTTTAGTCGTAATGAGAATAACACCACCTGCAGCGCGATTACCATAAATAGCCGATGCGGAGGCGTCTTTCAGCACGGTAAATGATTCAATGTCATTTGGATTCAGCAGATTAAGAGCGTTCCGGCTTCCTGAGACACCGCTGTTATCGACCGGCACACCATCGATCACAATAAGGGGGTCATTGGATGCAGAAAGTGAAGACTCACCTCTTATTCTAATCGTTGAGCCCGCTCCCGGACTTCCTTCTGTCGTAATTGATACACCCGGCACTTTGCCTGCAATTAATTCCTGGGGGCCTGTAATCGCCCCCTTGTTAAATTCTTCAGAACTCACCGATTGTAACGAACCTGTCGCATCTTCTCTCTCGATCGTCCCGTATCCGATGACAATAACCTCTTCGAGCAGCTCTCCGGCTACCAGCCCGATGTCAATAATCTCGGAAGGACCAATTTCTATTTCTTTGACCTGAAAGCCCGTATAACTCACCACCAGGATTCTGGCCCCATCGGGAATATCTAATACATAACCCCCGTCAATATCGGTGGCTGTTCCAACGGAAGTGCCCTTCACCAATATATTGGCACCAATTAATTCCTCTCCGGTGGCGGCATCCGAGACCGTTCCTGAGATCGTGCGTTGGGCATGTGAGGTCGCACTAAAGCAACATAACAAAAGACCCAAATGTATGAGTGGTCTCATCAATTTTAAAGACCAGTACTGCGCTAATTTCCTTTCTATCAAACACATGAAATCACATTTTAACATTGCAAAATTACTGGACGAACAGCAGTAGTGAGATTACTCCGGAAAGTGCCAATTTCACAAAATGAGTCATTTTGGATGAGATTTTCACTTTTTTGAGATCGGCTGATGCCTGTGTATCAGGCGATTGAAGAAAATGAAAATATCGCCAAAAGAGCCATTTTTGATTTAGCAACCTTTTCGGAGTAGGCTCACTAGTGAGGTTACTCCGGAAAGTGCCAATTTCACAAAATGAGTCATTTTGGATGAGATTTTCACTTTTTTGAGATCGGCTGATGCCTGCGTATCAGGCGATTGAAGAAAATGAAAATATCGCCAAAAGAGCCATTTTTGATTTAGCAACCTTTTCGGAGTAGGCTCACTAGTAGACGGTTGCACAAAATTTCACTACAAATTCTGGCCTGTTTTTGCACCATACTTCGTTGCAGAGCCTTGACAGAACTATGGCTATGCCTGCGTTCTGCGCCTCGTCTGGCACAAAATCAGGCTCAGACTTTATTAGTAATATCTAATGCAACCGACTACTAGGCAAAGATCGCATTTTTATGGACAAAAGCTGATCCCTACCTATGGCAATAGTCTGATGTGAAAACGAAGCATTCCACCTGTTCGACGCCACACAATTTTGATTATGAGGAATTTAGATCCACTTCAATTAGACAATGCAGAAAGTTTCTCAATAGCTTATTATTTCCGATGACAATTTCATACGACAATTCTTTTTTATTACCTTCCACTCGGCAATAAACAATTGTAAACTACTGAAAGAATTAGAATGAGAAAAGTTATCATTTTTGGCGGATTATTAGTCATTCTGTGTACAGGTGCATTAGCGCAGGTTACTACGGTGGGCCTTATTGGAGATGCAACTCCCGGTGGTTGGGACGCAGATACCAACATGTTACAGGATCCAAATGACACGGCCATATGGACACTTACGATAACGCTCAATAACGGTGAGGCCAAGTTTAGGGCCAATGATGCCTGGGATGTAAACTGGGGAGCTGAAGATTTTCCTGTCGGTATTGGTCTGCCGGCCGGCGACAATATCCAGGTCGACTCCGGGGAATACAATATCAGATTTAACCATGTAACGGGTGCATACAACTTCGCTAGAGTTGCTGAATTTAACTCGGTCGGCTTAGTTGGGACAGCTACTCCTTATGGAGTATGGGACAGGGATACCAATATGATTCAGGATACTGCCGATCCAAATCTCTGGTACCTGACTGTTGATTTGGTTGATGGTGACGCCAAGTTTAGAGCTGACGATGACTGGGCAGTAAACTGGGGAAATTCTGATTTTCCAGTAGGCGTAGGCTATCAGGAGGGAACCAATATACCCGTATTTGCAGGTAGATATGATATTACCTTCAACAGCCTTTATGGAGACTATGCCTTTGCGGTGCAGTCCCCGATTGGAATTATCGGTACTGCGACCAGCTTAGGGAATTGGGATACTGACATCAATATGTATCAAGATCAAACAGATTCCAACAAATTTTTTCTCACAGCTGATCTGGTAGCAGGTGATTTAAAATTCAGACAAGACGATGATTGGGATATAAACTGGGGCGCATCGGACTTTCCCTCCGGTATCGGAGTAAAGGGGGGTGACAATATTCCAATCCCCAATGCCGGTGAATTCATGATTTTGTTTGACACCTCGACGGGGGCATATGAATTTATCGAAAACGTAGAATACGACAATGTGGGCATTGTGGGCGACGCCACAGCCAACGGTTGGGATTCAATCACCTATATGACGAAAGATGGCAGTGATCCGAATCTGTATACAATCAATATAGATCTCACAGATGGTGGAGTCCAGTTTACAGCAAACGACGGTGCAGTGGTTTGGGGTGCTGACGGATTCCCAACAGATACCGCCGTAGTGGACGGAGATACGATTCCGGTCGTGGCTGGAAAGTATGTAGTTTCGTTTAATGCTTCTACCGGAATCTACAATTTTGAGGAGGTAATCATATACGATTCCATCGGTATCATTGGTACGGCAACACCCATTGGTGACTGGGAAACCGATGTGGATATGGTGCGCAGTGACATAGATCCCACGGTCTGGACATTGAGGGTGGAATTGATGGATGGAGAGCTTAAGTTCAGAGCCGATAATGATTGGGCTGTAAGTTGGGGAGCTGGAGACTTTCCAACCGGGGTCGCCACGACTACGGGTCCAAATATCCCTGTAACCGCTGGTGACTACCTGATCCGCTTTAACACATTTACGGGAGATTATAGTTTTGAATTAATCGTCGAGTATGATGCCATTTCTCTGGTTGGCAAATCCGGTCCGTTTGGTGACTGGCCACTTGATGCCTCTGAGGATATGGGCGAACGAGATACCTACCTGGTAGTAGATCCGGATGATCCACAGTCGTGGTCAGCTAAGGAAGTTGCTCTAACAGCCCATATGGGAGCTGACGATGACGGGGTGAAATTCAGGGCAGATACATCCTGGACCGTCAATTGGGGGGCAGAGGATTTTCCAGCTGGAATTGGCATCCAGAATGGTCCTAATATTGTGACCGTTGCAGGTACGTTCGATATCACATTTAACTCAGCCACCGGGGAGTATGCCTTTCTCGAGCCCGGTAGTGTGGCGACCAGGGATTTTCTAAAACCTTC
Organism: Saprospiraceae bacterium; assembly: GCA_965222645.1. Classification (GTDB taxonomy): domain Bacteria; phylum Bacteroidota; class Bacteroidia; order Chitinophagales; family Saprospiraceae; genus JABDMH01. Next base: position 2,323,507 of record OZ244968.1, read on the forward strand.
TGATGTAAAAATCTATCCCAATCCGGCAAGTGAAATTCTCACCCTGGATGTGCAATCGCTTCAGCTCGCAGGACAGGTCAATTTGCAGGTTTACGATATGTCCGGTCATTTGCTGATTAGCCAAAGGCAATTGGTCAGTGAGCAAATGCAGGTAAATATTTCGAAACTGATTCCGGGAAATTACGCATTGCAAATCTTCAATGAACAAGTCATTCTCGGGAAACGATTCAGTGTGAGCAGGTAATACAAGATATTTAGACTTAAAACGGGCACTAACTGGTGGCCGTTTTTGCTTTTTGAAATGATTCAAATGATCAACTTTTTATCACACGTGCAACCCTTGCCCAAAAAGGAGAGTCATTAGATTAAAATATCCAAGTAAATGAAAAATCTGACTGTTATGGCTTTTGCCCTGTTCTTTCTCTTCCATCTCTCAGCGACAACTGCTCAATCCCTGGTCGGAAACGGCAATGTCGTGAAGTCAGATCGACAAGTTTCTGCCTTCGATGCCATATCCGTGAGTCATGGTTGGGATCTGATCCTGACACAAGGAAATGGTCATCACATGACCATTGAAGCCGACGAAAATTTAATTGATGCACTACAAACCAAGGTTGAAAACGGTCACCTCAAGATTTATTTTGAAGATGGTGTCAGGGTGAAGAAATCCAAAAGCAAGAAAATCTATCTCACCTTTGAAAATCTGACCAGTCTCAATGCATCCGGAGGGTCTGATGTGGTCTCCAAAGATGGATTGAAGTTTGGCGACTTTGCAATGAACTTAAGCGGAGGCAGCGATCTGAATTTTTCTTCTCTTGGCACGGGCACCTTCAAAGCCAATATCAGTGGAGGCTCAGATGTGAGCATCGATTTTAGTGCAGTGAGTGAAGTCAATATGAGTGCCAGCGGGGGCAGTGATTTGTTCCTCGGTAAAATAGATGCCACTTCCTGTAACATCAGCCTTTCAGGCGGATCCGACGCTGAGCTGGACGGAACAATTGCCAATGCTAAAATCGTTGCAAGCGGAGGGAGTGATCTAAGTGGCAGTAATCTCAACGTCACAGAGGGCAATTTCAATCTTTCAGGTGGATCAGACGGAAGTCTCGGCGTCATAAAAAAGCTAGGTATCAGTCTGGGAGGGAGCAGTGATTTTGAATGCCGGGGAAATCCAGAGATCACTTCAAAAAATATTAGTAAGTCATCCGACCTGCGAATTAGAGGGTAAGCCGAAAGCTATAGTCCATATCAATAGATTCTCTAGGCCTCCCCGACTCTGCGAGAAAATAACCTTGGTTCATATCAAATACATTCTCTGCGGACTCCGCGCCTTTGCGAGAATATAAACCCGGTCCATATCAATAGATTCTCTGAGGACTCCGCGACTCTGCGAGAAAATAACCCTGGTCATATCAATAGATTCTCTGAGGACTTCGCGACTCTGCGAGAAAGTAACCCCGGTCATATCAATAGATTCTCTGAGGACTTCGCGTCTCTGCGAGAAAAGAACCCTGGTCATATCAATAGCTTCTCTGAGGACTCCGCGACTCTGCGAGAAAAGAACCCTGGTCATATCAATAGCTTCTCTGAGGACTCCGCGACTCTGCGAGAAAAGAACCCTGGTCTATATCAGTAGGCTCCCTACGGACTCCGCGCCTCTGCGAGAAAATAACCCTGGGTCTTATCAATAGATTCTCTGCGGACTCAGCGACTCTGCGAGAAAATAACCCTGGTCATATCAATAGATTCTCTGTGGACTCCGCGCCTCTGCGAGAAAATAACCCTGGGTCTTATCAATAGATTCTCTGCGGACTCAGCGACTCTGCGAGAAAATAACCCTGGTCATATCAATTCTCTGCGGGACTCCGAGACTCTGCGAGAAAATAACCCTGGTTCATTATCAATAGATTCTCTGCGGACTCAGCGACTCTGCGAGAAAATAACCCTGGTCATATCAATAGATTCTCTGCGGACTTCGTGCCTCTGCGAGAAAATAACCCTGGTCATATCAATTCTCTCCTGACTCCGCACCTCTGTGAGAAAATAACCCTGGTCCATATCAATAGATTCTCTGCGAACTCCGCGCCTCTGCGAGAAAATAACCCTGGTTCATTATCAATAGATTCTCTGCAGACTTCGTGCCTCTGCGAGAAAATAACCCTGGTCATATCAATTCTCTGCAGGACTCCGGCGCCTCTGCGAGAAAATAACCCTGGTCATATCAATAGATTCGCTGCGAACTCCGCGCCTCTGCGAGAAAATAACCCCGGTCAAATCAATAGATTCTCTGCGAACTCCGCGCCTCTGCGAGAAAATAACCCTGGTTCATATCAATAGATTCTCTGCAGACTTCGTGCCTCTGCGAGAAAATAACCCTGGTCATATCAATTCTCTCCTGACTCCGCACCTCTGTGAGAAAATAACCCTGGTCCATATCAATAGATTCTCTGCGGACTTCGCGTCTCTGCGAGAAAATAACCCTGGTCATATCAATTCTCTCCTGACTCCGCGCCTCTGTGAGAAAATAACCCTGGTCCATATCAATAGATTCTCTGCGGACTTCGCGCCTCTGCGAGAAAATAATTTGAACCCCCACAGAGTCAAAATGAGAATCTAATTGCACCCCCGATCGTTGCGCGATGGCAGGTCATTATTAGGGAAACAAAAACCCGAAGGAAGTGCCTGAGGAAGATACCGATCGAGATCCGGATCATGCAGGGCATTTTCTACAAATCTCGTGAGTTGATTAATCTCTTCATCATTGAGATTTAAGGGAATAAATTCTGGTGCCAATTGCGATGCAGGCACTTCACTATTTTGAGCTACAGCCTGATTCTTATATTGAATCACCTCCCTGACCGATTTAAAATTACCCCCATGACCTAAGAAGGGGCTGTCTTTAAGGTTATAAAGCTGGGGCACTTTGTACTTGAAATTGTCTTCCGGATTTCCGGTAAATCCTCCTCGACCTAATTTTACCGGATCATTTTCTTCAGGACCGTAGACACCGGGTCCATCCAGGTCATTCATACCCAGAGCATAAAATTCCATCTTATTAAGAGCAGGTCCGGTATGACATTCGACACAATTGGCTTTTCCAAAAAAGAGAATTGCACCTTCTTTCTCGTCATCAAACATTGCTTTCTTGTTGCCGCGCAACCACTGTTGAAAGGGTGCTTGATTAGAAAGCAGGGTGCGCTCGTAGGCGGCGATCGCCAATCCGGTATTTTCGAGCGTATATAGATCTTCACCCTGTAGGCCCGGGAATGCTTCTTCGAAGTATTTCTTATAGTCTGTCTGTTCACAAAACTCCGCTTCGATACCCATCCGATGTACTGTCAATCCAGCAATGGCCTGCGTTTCGAGCCCCTCAAATCCCAGTTTGTTCACTGCCTTTGGAGTATCTTCTGTCCACCGAGCTTCAGTGCCGGTATTGAGATGTGTAGCTCCAAATTGACCATTCCAAAGGGTGTTGGCCTGCCAGGCCCCGTTCATCGCAGACGGAGTACGGATAGGCTGAATGTCAAGTTCTTCTATCAGATAGGCTTCGTTCTGGACCCGGCCTTCACCGGCTTGTCCATAACCCAGTCCCCCTTCCGACAAGCCTTGCTGCCGCCCCGCTTGAAATCCGGCGGCGGCATGATGACATGAGGCGCAGGAATAAGTCTGCCTGGATATGTCCTTCTTTGGTTTGATAGCCAAACCTGTTTCGTGGTACAGATGTCGTCCCAACGCTACTTTTGCAGCGTTAATAGCGTTTTTGGGATCTTGCGGAATGCTGGCAAAATCATCGCTTGCTGGTAGGATAAAGAATGAGTAACCGGATGTTGTCGCGGCTTCATTGAGTACCTGCTCAAGTTGGCTATCGAGGCTATTTCCTGCATCTTCATCTTTCTGACAAGACGAGAACACTATAATTACACAAATTGCGGATAAAGAAGTGCTTAGAAACCTGGTCATAAGGCAAATATTTGAAAAGAATAGGGCAAAGATAGTTCCAAAGAGACATTGTTTCTGGTGAGTTTCGTCACTTATTTTTATGGCTCACGGTGATTTCACATTTATTTTACCGCACGACCCAACGAATTGCTTGTCAAATCCGTCAATATGGATAAATGAATGGGGGAAACTACTTTTACAAGTACACCCATGGCTCATAGCTGTTGTAGAATAATGGAATTCAATCTGGCCGGAGAAAATCCGGCCTTTTTTTTGTCGAATATACCGAATGCGCGGTATTAGTACGATCTCACATTCCACCATGAAAGTGACCTTGCAACAGCAATAGGAGTCCCTTAAGAAGCATCCGGCTTTCTGTATTTAAAACGTATTTTGGCCGGTATGAATCGCAATCTGTCCTCCCTCGGTCAGCGAATTGTCACTGCATTACTTTTTGGTTTGGTTCTGCTGGTGCCTATTTTTTTGGGTCCGATTCCCGGAGCAATGGCAATTGGAGTTCTTTGTTTACTTACGGTGTTAGAATTTCTCCAATTGCAGGGGTTTAAGGGCACGGGACTTTGGATTAAGGCAGTTTTGGCGATGCTTATGTATTTGGCCCTTTGTCTGATGGTCTTCAAAGAGGGTATCGTGCTTCCTGTTAAGTACGCGATCTATCTGTCCATGGCATTTGGAGCTCTACTCCTCATTCGGCTTTATAAAAAAGCCGATCCGTTTGCTTTTAATTTTCAAGTTGTGCCGGCCACATTATATATTGCGATTCCACTTGCATTGCTTTATGCAATTTCCCATTGGAACGACGAGTACAGTGCGAAGTGGGTGCTCGGTGTTTTACTCTTTGTTTGGATCAATGATATTTTAGCCTATTTAATTGGCAAAAAATTCGGAAAGCATCCATTTTCGAGATTTATTTCACCGAATAAAACGTGGGAAGGTACGGTAGCCGGTTGGGTTGGTTGTTTAATTATGGCTGTAACTTTATGGAAAATTTTAGGAGAAATGGGATTAGGGACATGGATTATACTCGGTCTCATAACCGGCGTATCCAGTTCGATGGGTGATTTAATTGAATCTCTTTTCAAACGAAAGAAAGGAATTAAGGATTCGGGAACATTCTTACCGGGCCATGGCGGATTTCTAGATCGGGTAGACTCGCTACTATTTGCATTGCCATTCGTAGCATTCTACTTATTTATCCTTTTATGAAGACAGGAGCGTTATGAGATTCCACAGGGAGGGGCATACTATTATTGGCACTTATTTACTCACTGTAATTGTACTGGGAATCGCCTTTTTTCTTTCCACTCCATTTTATATTTTCCTGATCTTACTGGCAAGTCTCCTTGTTCTCTTATTTTTTATTCTCTATTTTTTTAGAATTCCGGACCGCTCCCCCTACTCGCTCGAAGATGGTAAAATCATATCGCCTTGTGATGGCAAAGTAGTGGTGATAGAAGAGGTGTTTGAAAGTGAGATTTTAGATGCAAAATGCATTCAGATTTCTGTATTCATGTCCCCACTCAATGTGCACATCAATTGGTTTCCATGTAGTGGCCAAGTCATTTATAAAAAACATCACAAAGGAAAATACCTTGTGGCCTGGCACCCTAAATCCTCGCTGGAGAATGAACGCACTTCCACGCTTATACAAAGAGGTAACAAGAAAATTCTTGTGAAACAGATCGCTGGTGCTGTTGCAAGGAGAATTGTAAATTATGCTAGAGAGGGACAAAAGGCGGAGAGGGGGTCGGAGATGGGATTCATAAAATTTGGTTCTCGTGTCGATATCTTAATTCCGACGAATTCTCATGTGCTGACGGAATTGAGTAAGAAAGTGATTGGGGGTGTCAGCGTTCTGGCAGAATTGCGATGATGGGAAAGGGCTTCATGGCTGACACAATACAAAATTGCTGCTATGGCAAGGAGATCTTTATAATCTCGTTGAGCAATACGGTCTTTCCGACTCTCCTCGCACCGGTGAGCACTACCACTTTATTTGGTTGCAGGGCTTTTATTATCGTTTTCTCAAGCTGGCGGTCAACAAATTCCATAAAATCAGGTATTCTATTGAATGAATTTAGCTAAATTCATTCAATAGATGGTCCAAATTATATAGAATTCAGCATTATTAGGCAATTCGCCACGATCTATCCCTCCTTCCGCATCTGAGGAAAGTAAATCACTTCTTGTATAGAAGTCTGGTTTGTCAAAAGCATCACCAGGCGGTCGATGCCGATTCCCAAACCACTCATCGGCGGCATACCATACTCCATGGCCCGGAGATAGTCATTGTCCAATGCCATGGCTTCAGAATCTCCCCTTTGAGCAAGTTTGAGCTGATCCTCAAATCGCTGTCGCTGATCGAGTGGATCGTTCAGCTCGGTATAGGCGTTGGCAATTTCGTTGCAGTTTACAAAGAGCTCGAAACGTTCCACAAGTCCTTCCTTGTCGCGATGGCGTTTTGCCAGCGGAGTCATTTCGATTGGATAATCAATAATATAAGTAGGCTGTATCAGATGCTTTTCTACTTTTTCTCCAAAAATCTCATCGATCAGTTTGCCCACGCCCATTGATGGATCGACTTCGATATGGAGGTCTTTGCATATTTGCTTTAAGGCGTCTTCGTCCTTTCCTTCTATATCTACTCCTCCGTATTCCCTTATGGCATCAATCATGCTGAGCCTCCTGAATGGAGGTGTAAAGTCGATTTCTACCTCCCCAACTTTTGCAACCGCACCTCCCAAAACTGCCAGAGCAATCTCATGGATCAGCTGCTCCACCATTTCCATCATCCAGATGTAGTCTTTGTAAGCCACATAAATTTCCATGGAGGTAAACTCGGGATTGTGACTGCGGTCCATCCCTTCGTTACGAAACATTTTTCCTATTTCGTACACACCGTCATATCCACCCACAATCAGTCTTTTGAGATAAAGTTCATTGGCGATGCGCATGTACAACTCCATGTCGAGTGTATGATGATGCGTCTTAAAGGGTCTTGCAGCTGCTCCTCCATGTACAGGCTGGAGGATTGGTGTCTCTACTTCCAGCCATCCCTTTTCATCAAAGAATTTGCGCATCTCGCTAATTACCTTGGAGCGAGCCGAAAAAATCTCTTTGTAATGGGGATTTACAACCAGGTCAACATACCGCTGCCGGTACCGCAGATCAGGATCGGTAAAAGCGTCATAGGTTACGGATTTACCTGTCTCTTCATCGATTTTGGTTTTTACGATGGGTAGCGGTTTGACCGATTTACTGAGCAAAATCAGTTCATTTACGTGCACGGAAGTCTCACCCACACGGGTTTTAAAAACAAATCCACGCACTCCGATATAGTCTCCAATATCAAGTAGTTTTTTAAAGACCATATTGTACAGAGTCTTATCATCATCCCCGCAAATATCATCTCTTGAGATGTACAATTGGATTCTACCCGCACTGTCCTGCAACTCTGCAAATGAAGCTTTGCCCATGATTCTTTTCATCATAAGTCGCCCGGCAAGACAGACATCCTCATACCCCTTATCTCCATCATTGTAATTTTCCTTGATGTCGACAGTTAAGGCATTCGCCTTGTAATGAATGGCGGGGTACGGGTCAATTCCCAGTTCTCTGATCTTTTGTAGGTTTTCCCTCCTTACTAGTTCCTGCTCACTCAGCTGTATAGACATCTTTTTAATCCGAATTAATGATTAAGGGGCAAAAGTAACGTATTCCGGTTATTAGTCCAGTGGCATGGCAAATCATTCACCGGAGCTGGGATGGAGTAAAGACACTGGAATTTTCAAGTAGATCAACCGACCCTGCGGATCCAGAAGGTCACTGGATGGTTTCATAGATATTTTGTGTGGCGCAACGGTTGTATCTCATTATTTTATATCGAATCTTTTACTTACCTTAAGCGTTAGTAATGACTTGAGAGATGATTAAATCATTTGGTGATGCTGAAACAGAGAAGATTTGGAGGGGAACGAGGTCAAAGAAGTTGCCGAGCCAGATACAACAAGTGGCAAGACGTAAATTGAGGATGATCAATAATGCTGGAAACATAAATGATTTAAGAATTCCACCTGCGAACAGGCTTGAGAAACTGAAAGGTGATCTCAGGAGCTATCACAGCATCAGAATTAATGAACAATGGCGAATTGTCTTAAATTGGAGATTTTCAGATGCATATGAAGTAAGAATAATGGATTATCATGACTAGATTGAAGAACATACATCCTGGCGAAATTTTAATGGAAGAATTCCTAAAACCGATGAAGATCAGTGCGTATCGTCTTTCTAAGGACCTTGGAATACCACAGACCAGGACAAGCATGATTATCAAAGGAAATAGAAGGATTACAGCAGACACCGCTTTGAGGTTGTCAAAATACTTTGGAACTAGTGCCAAATTCTGGATGGGTTTGCAAAATGATTTCGATTTGGAGGAAGAACAATTGAAATTGGGCAAGGAACTGCGACAAATACCAACCGTGAATTAAACGAGGTACTATAATTGAGGATTCGAGTGGTCAATAAGACTGACATTTGTGCTCAGGCAGAAATGGAAGCCTGACGAGGTTGAGGGTTTTGCATGTTGCATATTTCAGCAACTTGAATTATCTTTACTGAAACATCGAAAAATGCCATGTGTCAAAATCATCGACTCGATCAAAATCTACATATATGCCAACGATCACAACCCTCCACACTTCCATGCCGTCTATGCCGAACACCAAGAACTAATAACCATTGAAACCCTGGAAACTTACTCAGGCAGACTACCAACCAGGCAGCGAAGAAAAGTTTTGGCATGAGCTTTCGATAATCGAGAATTTCTTCTAAACGAATGGAATAGCAATGAGAACAGTTAAGCGGATAACAAAAATTCACAAAGTGGTTGACTTTAAGGTGTTCTGCCTATTCAACAATGGTGAATCCCGAATCATAGATTTCAAGAAACTATTTAAAAAATGGAGCTCCGCAGGTAAGACTTTACACCGACCAATAGAAAACTCTTCAAAGGAATTCGGAAAAGTCGAACTCATTGATGGTACTCTCACCTGGAATAACATAGTCCGAAAGGGAAAAGACGAATTCGGAAATGAAGTTCAATACCCGTATGACTTAGATCCTATAGTACTGTATGAAGAAAGCGAACTTGATGAATCCCGTCAACTAGAAATAGGCATGCTCATTAAGAAAACCCGCAATGACCTTGGTCTTACCCAAGAGCAGCTAGCATCCAGGAGTGGAACAACAAAACACTATATATCACGGCTCGAAAATAATAAGACAGGTATTGAACTATCAACTTTGAAAAGAATAATTGAGGGTGGTCTCGGTAAAAGGATGTCGATCCATATACAATAGTCCGTTAGTCGGTAGAGAAGGGAGGCGTTTATAAGCGTTGGTCGTTGAGTGTTAGCACTAGAGGGCATGCCGTTGAAGATCATCTACCCATCTCTTTCTAAATGATTATATCTGTACTACAATCGGAATGTGAAAGGTACCAGGTAAAAAATGGTAAATTGTCAGGGGTAAAAAATCGAGATGTAATGTCGCATATATCGGAGTTATGGGTAATTAAGGTCAGAAAAATGAAAAGCACAAATTTTTGAAAAATATTATCTTTATAAAACTGTGGCAACGAGAGTTGAAAAATTCAATAGAAATAATATAAACTGGGCAATTCAACGCGCTGGACTTGAATTGGAGGAAATACTATTGTCTTTCCCAAAAGTAAACGAATGGATAAATGGAGAGCAAAACCCTACAGTAAAACAATTAGAGAAATTTACAAAAAAGCTTCATGTTCCTTTTGGCTACATGTTTTCCGATGAACTACCAGAAGAAAAATTGACTTTTCCTTTTTTTAGAAACGGGAAAAATCCAAATGACAAGGTTTCTTTAAATGTATATCAAACAATTCAAATTTTAAAGGAAAGACAATCTTGGTTAAGAGAATATTTAGAAGAACATGGATATGAAGAATTGGAATATGTAGGAAAGTTCGATCTTGAAACCAAACCTTTAAAGATTGTAAACGATATACGCGAAGTTTTAAACTTGCAGCAAAACTGGGCCTCCAAATATCCAACCTGGGAAAGAGCATTGGATTTTCTCACTTATAAAATTGAAGAAGCCGGAATCATTGTGACATTTAATGGAATTGTTGAAAATAATACAAGAAGGAAAACTGATGTCGATGAATGCAGAGGATTTGTCTTAGTCAACAAACTTGCTCCATTCCTTTATATAAATTCTGCTGATACTAAAGCGGCACAGATGTTCACTTTGATTCATGAGCTTGCTCACATTTGGTTGGGAGAAAGTGCTGGCTTCGACTTAGATAAAATGCTACCAGCAGATGATCCCTTGGAAATTTTATGTGATCAAATTGCAGCTGAATTCTTAGTGCCTAGCGAAACACTTTTGAAGTTATTCAAGGAAGAAAAAAGAGTAAAGCAGTTAAGCAAAATATTTAAAGTTAGTCCAATTGTAATCGGAAGAAGATTACTCGATCTTGGGCTAATAAGTAAAAAATCTTTCTTCGCTTTTTATAATCAGTACATTGATTTTATAAACAAGAAGAAAGAAGGTCATGGAGATGGAGGAAATTTTTATGCAACTTCTAAGAAGCGCATCAGCTTAAGATTTGCATCCTTTGTAAATAATGCAGTGAAAGAAAACAAACTTCTGTATAGAGATGCATACAGATTAACAAGTTTAAGAGGAGACACCTACAAGAGATTCATGAAAGAACAGCTTTTGCAATCATGAATCCACATATACTTGACTCAAATTTTTTTATACAAGCCCATCGAGCAAGTTATCCTTTTGATGTCGTTCCGAGTTTCTGGAACAAAATTGAATAATTAGCAAAACAAGAATTGCTTATTAGCATTGATAAAGTAAAGGAAGAAATATTCAAAAATGACGATGCATTAAGTGAATGGTGTGAGCAAAATCTACCTGGTGGATTTTTCAAAGATTCTTCTATTGCAATAAATGAATATTCGGCAATTATTGGATGGGCAAACTCGAGATCAAATCATTACACAGTAAATGCTATTCAAGATTTCATGAAAACTGATGCTGCAGATGCTTGGTTAATCTCATTTGCCCTAAATCAAAATCTACCAATACTTTCCCATGAAAAAAGCGAACCTGAAAGAAGGAATAGGATCAAGGTTCCTGATGTATGTGATGTATTTCGGGTACAATACTTTAATACAGTAGAAATGTTGAGAAACTTAAATGCTTTTATTTAAAGGGTTAGGACACGATGCAGGCATCGGCAGTAGTGTTGTTGTTTGAACTTTAACATATATTTATCAATTAGGGTTCATCAAGGGCGGACGGGCCTTGCCGGAACTGTGCACGATCTGTCCAACTGAAATGTATGCCCACAAACAGGCATACATTTCTTTGAGTTAGCATTAATTTATAAATGAGATGAGAAATCCAGTAAATATTTCAGTAGTACTATTTTGTTTTGGTCTAGCACTGACCTCATGCAATTACTCTGACATTAAGAAAGAGAATGAGATTCTAAAAGTTAAATTAGAAGAAAAGGAAGAGACTATTCGAAATCAAATTAGTGAAATTGAAAAGGGTAAAGCAGAAATCCAGGTACTAAAAGTGGACTTGAAACGACACATTGAAAGTCAAACCGAGAACAACTCAGATAAAAATCTCACTGAACTTTACAACGAAGTAAAATCATCAGTCTACTTAATTTATACTCAAAATAATAAAGGTGTATCTCAAGGATCGGCATTCGTATTGACTGATGATGGGATAGCAATTAGTAATCAACATGTATTTGACAAAGCATCTGCCGCGATTGCAATCAATGAAGACGGAGACGAATTCCTAATCTCAGAAATAATTGAAGAAAACAAATCGGACGACTATATAATTTTTAGACTCGGGCCATTGACAAATCCGATTCTACATGTAAATATTTCAAAGAAGAAAACGAATATTGGAGAAAGAGTATTTGCCGTAGGTAATCCACAAGGTTTGACTCAGACCTTGTCAGAGGGCATAGTTTCCAGTTACCGTGAAAATTTAATACAAACAACAGCAGAAATCACCAATGGTAGTAGTGGTGGACCACTTTTTAATCAGTATGGCGAAGTAATTGGTATCACATCCTCAGGGATGGGTGAAGCAAATTTGAATTTTGCGATAGACATTAATTCTACCAACATACATAATTACCTTAAACTTGAGAAAAATTTCACATCCAGCTTTACTCCTAGTGAGAAAGAATTAATTGAACTCATGAATGAATACTACAGAGCATTAATAAACAAAGACTTTAATGTATTATCTAAAATGTATTCTAACAAGCTATCTAGATATCACTCATTGTTCTCTATTTCGAAAGCAGAAGCACTAACTGACCACAAGAATTACCTATTGAAATATAGCATTACCTCAGTTCGGATATTGCCAAATTCTTTTGTAACGCACAAAGGAAAATTTGGGTACTCCATGCAGTATAAATTAGATTATAGGATCAAAATAAAATCGAATCAAAAGGAATTAAAGTACATACTCAATGCGGCATCTGTAGTTGATAATAATGGTAAAATCGAAAGTATTTATGATAATATTTTGAAAAAAAACTAACGCCAACGCAGCATATAGTTTATGGCGGGTAAGTTGCTACGATCAAGGTTTTAGGCACGGTGCCAGCTTTGATTTCAGGAGATAGGAAAGTACTTCCAAACCGCCACAAGCCATTTGCAATCCGTTGAACAAACCCCTATGGAATAGATTAATTTCTGTTTTTTTTGCCGTCGACAAGGTATTTTCTGATGAATTATTGGATAAATAAAACAATAATTTGTCATGAAAACCATAGGAGATCATCTGCGCAGCTATGAAGAATATTTTGTACTCAAAAACTACAGCGAGGCAACGATCAGAAGTTATTTCCTGTATAAAACAGACTGAGCTATGCCAGTCATTCCGGACTAAGCTACGCCAGGTATTCCGGACCACAAGTACATTCTCCTCAATGTGACCTTCCATACACAGGGCTACTCAGATTTACTTTCAAACCCTACGCTCAGTTTACACGATAAATCCAAAAAACCACTATCTTACCTTAAGAAGTATCTCACGGATTTCCCTGGTAGGGTTCATTCCACCCCAATTGGAAAATGGGGCAGGCTGAATTGTATACGTCAATAAGAGCACTAGCTCCATTTTAACCAACTAATTTTGAGTTATTGCCCTAGACATTCCTTTGAGTTGGAAGCAAGCAAAAAAATGCAGAACTTAATTGAAACATTTAGAAAAATCGGACAATTAATGCCTGAAAATGAAGAGGCTTTATTGAATGCGATTGAACATAAAAATTACCCGGCAAAAACAATCTTACAAGACCAAGATAAAATTAGCAACAAGATATATTTTGTTGAGAAAGGAATTGCGAGAACATTTTATTACAAGTACGGAAAGGACATAACGTATTGGATTGCAACTGAAAATGACTTTGTGGGTTCTATGACAAGCTTTTTTTTGCAAGTTCCAAGCAATAAAATTGTGGAAACTCTGGAAAATTGCACACTTTGGGAATTTGAACATAAGAAATTGCAAAAACTTTTCGACACAAATCTAGAATTGGCAAAAGCAGGAAGACTGTTTGCAAACTATGGTATTTCCTTGATGGAGCAACGATTTGACAATTTACATTTCAATACAGCCAAACAACGCTACGATATTTTAATGGAACGGCAACCAGAAATAATTCAACGTGTCCCATTGGGAATGATTGCTTCATACCTGGGCGTAACTCAAGAAACACTAAGTCGAATAAGAAAGAATACTTTTTGTTTCAGCCCCCTAATTATAGGAGAAGGAGTTACATATAGAAAAATGTAATTTTAAGTTATGAAAAGAAGAACGTTTAGTAAGGACAAGAAGCTCATGATTTTGGAAGAGGCCAAGCAAAAAGGGGTAAAAGTGACCTTGGAGAAGCATGGTATTTATCCGGCCACTTATTACCAATGGAAGGAGAAATTTGAGCAGATGGGAGAGATGGGATTTCGCCATGGTATGACAAAGGAGAGACTGAAAGAAATCCGGAGACTGGAGAAGGAGAATGCGAGGCTGAAGGAGATTATGGCAGAGAAGGACTTAAAGATTAAGATGCAACAAGAGTTATTAAAAAAAAACCTTCCTCTGTGGGCCAAAAGAGGCAGATCGTGAGGTGCTACGTATCTGAAGGGATGCAGGTCAAGGTGGCATTGAAGATCATCGGCTTGAGTAAAAATCAATACTATCATTCCTATAAGAAGAGGCACGGAAAGCGAGGTGCACCAAAGAGTAAGAATACGATCAAGTACGTAGATGAGACACATACTGAGGTGGTAAATAATGAGCACGTTGTAGAAGACATGGAGAGTATATTAGAAGATCCGGACACCCAGTATGGGTATCGACGTATGACAGCAGCACTTATGCTATTGGGCTATATGATAGGCGCAAAAAAGACTTACCGTCTAATGAAGGAGTATGGCTTATTGCAAAGACGCTACCGGCCATCAGGAAAGAAAAGAGTAAGGGGAAGGCGGGTGCAAGCAAGCCGGCCGTTGGAGGTCATTGCCATGGATATCAAGCAAGTATGGGTAGAAGAATATTCACGATCAGTATATATTTTAAACATCATAGACACCTTTACACGAGTTGTGCTGTACCGGACTCAAGGATATCAAATGACACAGCATCAAATAAAAGCAGCTTGGCACTGCATCATTACATCGTATTTTCAACCAGCAGATCTATTGAAAAGAGGATTGAAAGTGGAAATCAGAAATGATAACGGGCCACAATTTGCAGCAAAAATGGTACGAGAATTCTTAGGGGAAAATGGATTGCAACAGGTGTTTACTTACCCATATTGTCCAGAGCAGAATGGATATGTAGAAAGTTTTCATAGCATCTTAGCAGATCATTTGAACCAGTTTCATTTTATGACCCTGGAGGATTTAGAGTATCAATTGAACATATTCTATGAGAAGTATAATAAGGTCAGATTGCATGGATCCACAGCGTGTTTGCCACCGATGTTATTCTGGAGATTATGGGAAGCAGGATTGGTAAGACAAACTCAAACAAACAAAGGAAGGACAAGATTTAAAATCACTATTCCTTATTGGAAACTATCGGGCAATGGGATCTTGAGGGAGTTTCCCAAAATAACAGGAGCTCGGAGAGCTTCTTGAAAAAAATGGCAGATAAAGATCTACCATTTTATGAACCATCGGTATAAAGGTCACCGTCGGTCGTTTCCCAAAAAGCAAAATTAATCAATATTGAAATTATTTTATTAACCTTGTAGCGAAAGTCTGATATTTAGGGGGTTAAACCACTTTTTGACATTTGTCAAAGGAATTCAAATCTTCAAGCCGCACCTTTGTGAAAAAAGTACATGAATACAGTAATGTGGATTTTACAAGGGTTGATTGCATTCATTTTTATGTTTTCAGGTGTTAACAAAGCTTATTTTGATGAGAAAACTTTAGTGAAAAAGGGTCAGACAGGAGTTGAAGGGTTGAATAAGTGGTTCATAAAATTTGTAGGAACTTCGGAAATAATAGGCTCTATCGCACTGATTTTACCAATGGTTTTGAAAAAAATGACAATTCTTACACCAATTGCAGCCATTTGTCTTGGATTTATAATGATTCCTGCTGCTTTTATCCATAACATAAGAAAAGAGCCCCAAAACGTAGCAATCAATTTGGCCATTTTATTTGTATGTGGATTAATTGCTTATTACAATATTAAAAAGCCAGGAGCACCGACCATGAACAGATCGGGGTGCGCATCTCCCCACATGCTATCGCTGATGGGGTGACACGCGACTGTATGTTGGTATCGTATATGCTTACGCCGAAGCTTCAGCATAGGCGCTACGGCAGTTCGTGAAGTAAAGGATTTAGTTTAAAGTAGGCATCAACTAAGGACTCATAGAGTCTTTTCCTAAGCCCCGGGATGGTAGTACCGAGATTTGGAGTTTGAGCAACTTACCTCCCTCAAAAACTCCCATAAAAAGAATCTGTAAGCTCCACTATGGTTTCTAAACCAAGAGTTTGTCGATCAAGGGTCGATAACCGTGTTGGAATTAATTCCAAATCCTATCATGGGTAATGAAATGTTTACCCATGTGCTTTTTTCTTACCTCATTGAGCAATCAGTATTTGTTTAGCCTTGCTAAAAAGCACATTCTCCTCCACCATTCTGCGCAACTGATCGATTTGCATCTGCTGTAACCTAATCATCTCACGTTGTGTCTTAATCATTTCCGTCCATACCTGGCTATGATCCAGCCCAACAGCAGTGTTGATGCGTTTTCTCCCAGGGTCTGAAGAGCTTTCCCATGAAGGAAGCTTGCCCGTGATTCTTTTCATCATAAGCCGTCCGGCAAGACAGATAACTCATACCCCTCATCTCCATCATCATAATTTTCCTTGATGTCGGTACTTTGTGGCATACTTTGACCGAAATGAGTGGCATGATTAGACCGGAATACAGATAATTCCGCTCATTAGTCCGGTGGCATGGTAAATCATTCACCGGAGCTGGGATGGAGTAAAGACACTGCAATTTTCAAGTAGATCGACCGATCCTCCGAGTTCAGAATGTTACTGGTGGGTTTCCATAATGTTTTGTGTAGCGGCAGCATCAAATCCTATCACAACAATCGCCTCGAGAAGACTTTTTTGATATTTTTTGACTTAAAGTCAATTTTTTATACATTAGATGGTAACGAATTCGCTCATCGCTTGCACTATAGCATTGTTACTTTTGCTATAAAGCCGAATTTGTGAATTAAAACATGAAATAGCCTAATGTAAAGCCTGATTTAGCCAGATTGTCATTTTACTTGACTAACAGTCAAAATAGTCTCAAACTCTGTTGACCAGTCAACTCCTGGCTATTCTATGTCATTACTGTGGCCAGTGAAATAGTTAAAACCCACTAGAGATGAAAAAGTCCAAGTTTAAATCCCTCACAATTATCCACTTAAGTCTCCTCAGTTTCACGCTTAGTATGGCTCAGAGTGACCTTTTATTTTCTGAGTATATCACCAGCATTGACAATAAATGCCTTGAATTATTTAATCCAACCTCCTCGGAAATTGTCCTTGACAATTCGTACAAATTAAAAGTGGGTTACAATGGCAATGATCCGATAACACTGCGAAATTTGGTGGGTACCGTGCCTGCTGGATCTGCATTTGTGTTGTGCGCTTCCGGGTCTTCATTTCCGGGTGCAGACGATCATTGGGGAGTAACCGGTCCCAATGGAAATGATGCAATTATTTTAGAAAAAAATGGAAATGCTGTAGATATTTTCGGAAACGTCGGTTGTGATCCGGGAATAGAGTGGAATGAAGGAGGAATTGGTACAAGTGATGTTACCCTGGTGAGAAAAGCATGTGTTACAAGTGGTGTAACCAGTGATCCGGGGGGATGTGATTTTCCCACATTAGATGTCGAATGGGTGGACTACCCTTCCAGTGATTTATCACACCTGGGAAATCATCAATTCCTTTTGGAGAATCCTTCGGTCATTGTGAGTGCTCCCAGTGATTGTGGTTTGAATGATGCCCAGATTGAAGTATTGGCATCGGGTACAGATCTCGAATTTTCGGTTGATGGTGGATCAAACTTTCAAAGTACTCCATTATTCTCAAATCTCGTCCCGGATAATTATGTCGTAGTTGTGAGAATTGCAACAGACCATTCTTGCTTCCGCAGTCTGACGACCTTTATAGATCCTTTGGAGACACCTGTGATCAACAATATTACCGCACAAGACATAACTGACTGTGGAATAAATAATGGCGAGATCGAGATCATTGCCTCGGGCAATTTTCTGGAATACAGCATTGATGGAGGAAATGTATTTTCAGACAGTCACATTTTCTCAGGATTAAGTGCCGGAGATTATTCGATCATAGTCCGGGAAAAGGGAACTCCCAACTGTGTGGCGTCCGTATCAGCAACTATTAACGCACCTAGCCTTCCGGTGATCGATAATCTAATAGCACAAGACATAACTGACTGTGGAATAAATAATGGTGAAATCGAAATTCTTGCCACGGGCAATTTTCTGGAATACAGCATTGATGGAGGAAATATATTTTCAGACAGTCACCTCTTCTCAGGTCTGGGTGCCGGAGATTATTCGATCATAGTCCGGGAAAAGGGAACTCCCAACTGTGTGGTGTCCGCATCTGCAACTATTAACGCACCTGGCCTTCCGGTGATCGGTAATCTAATCGTGCAAGACATAACTGACTGTGGGACAAATGATGGCGAGATCGAGATCATTGCCTCGGGCAATTTTCTGGAATACAGCATTGATGGAGGAAATATATTTTCAGACAGTCACCTCTTCTCAGGATTAAGTCCCGGAGATTATTCGATCATAGTCCGGGAAAAAGAAAGTCCCAATTGTGTAGCATCCGCATCAGCAACTATTAACGCACCTGGCCTTCCGGTGATCGATAATCTAATAGCACAAGATATAACCGACTGTGGAATAAATGATGGCGAGATCGAGATCATTGCCTCGGGCAATTTTCTGGAATACAGCATTGACGGAGGAAATGTATTTTCAGACAATCACCTTTTCTCAGGTCTGGGTGCCGGAGATTATTCGATCATAGTCCGGGAAAAAGAAAGTCCCAATTGTGTGGTGTCCGCATCAGCAACTATTAACGCACCTGGTCTTCCGGTGATCGATAATCTAATAGCACAAGATATTACCGACTGTGGGACAAATGATGGCGAGATCGAGATCATTGCCTCAGGCAATTTTCTGGAATACAGCATTGATGGAGGAAATGTATTTTCAGACAGTCACCTCTTCTCAGGTCTGGGTGCCGGAGATTATTCGATCATAGTCCGGGAAAAGGGAAGTCCCAACTGTGTGGTGTCCGCATCAGCAACTATTAACGCACCTGGCCTTCCGGTGATCGATAATCTAATCGCACAAGATATTACCGACTGTGGGACAAATGATGGCGAGATCGAGATCATTGCCTCAGGCAATTTTCTGGAATACAGCATTGATGGAGGAAATGTATTTTCAGGCAGTCACATTTTCTCAGGATTAAGTGCCGTAGATTATTCGATCGTAGTCCGGGAAAAGGGAAGTCCCAATTGTGTAGCATCCGCATCAGCAACTATTAATGCACCTGGCCTTCCGGTGATCGATAATCTAATCGCACATGATATTACCGACTGTGGGACAAATGATGGCGAGATCGAGATCATTGCCTCAGGCAATTTTCTGGAATACAGCATTGATGGAGGAAATGTATTTTCAGACAGTCACCTCTTCTCAGGATTAAGTGCCGTAGATTATTCGATCGTAGTCCGGGAAAAGGGAAGTCCCAATTGTGTAGCATCCGCATCAGCAACTATTAACGCACCTGGCCTTCCGGTGATCGATAATCTAATCGCACATGATATTACCGACTGTGGAATAAATGATGCCGAGATCGAGATCATTGCCTCGGGCAATTTTCTGGAATACAGCATTGATGGAGGAAATGTATTTTCAGACAATCACCTCTTCTCAGGTCTGGGTGCCGGAGATTATTCGATCATAGTCCGGGAAAAAGAAAGTCCCAATTGTGTAGCGTCCGCATCAGCAACTATTAACGCACCTGGCCTTCCGGTGATCGATAATCTAATAGCACAAGATATTACCGACTGTGGGACAAATGATGGCGAGATTGAAATTATTGCCTCGGGAAATTTTCTGGAATACAGCATTGATGGAGGAAATGTATTTTCAGACAGTCACATTTTCTCAGGATTAAGTGCCGGAGATTATTCGATCATAGTCCGGGAAAAGGGAAGTCCCAATTGTGTAGCGTCCGCATCAGCAACTATTAACGCACCTGGCCTTCCGGTGATCGATAATCTAATCGCACAAGATATTACCGACTGTGGGACAAATGATGGCGAGATCGAGATCATTGCTTCGGGCAATTTTCTGGAATACAGCATTGACGGAGGAAATGTATTTTCAGACAGTCACCTCTTCTCAGGTCTGGGTGCCGGAGATTATTCGATCATAGTCCGGGAAAAAGAAAGTCCCAATTGTGTAGCATCCGCATCAGCAACTATTAACGCACCTGGCCTTCCGGTGATCGATAATCTAATAGCACAAGATATAACTGACTGTGGGACAAATGACGGTAAAATCGAAATTATTGCCTCTGGCAATTTTCTGGAATACAGCATTGATGGAGGAAATGTATTTTCAGACAGTCACATTTTCTCAGCACTCGGTGCCGGAGATTATTCGATCATAGTCCGGGAAAAGGGAAGTCCCAATTGTGTAGCGTCCGCATCAGCAACTATTAACGCACCTGGCCTTCCGGTGATCAACAATATTACCGCACAAGACATAACTGACTGTGGAATAAATAATGGCGAGATCGAGATCATTGCCTCGGGCAATTTTCTGGAATACAGCATTGACGGAGGAAATGTATTTTCAGACAGTCACCTCTTCTCAGGTCTGAGTGCCGGAGATTATTCGATCGTAGTCCGGGAGAAAGAAAGTCCCAATTGTGTAGCATCCGCATCAGCAACTATTAACGCACCTGGCCTTCCGGTGATCGATAATCTAAACACAAAAGATATTACCGACTGCGGAATAAATGATGGCGAGATCGAAATTACTGCCTCGGGAATTTTTCTGGAATACAGCATTGACGGAGGAAATGTATTTTCAGACAGTCACCTCTTCTCAGGTCTGGGTGCCGGAGATTATTCGATCATAGTCCGGGAAAAGGGAACTCCCAACTGTGTGGTGTCCGCATCAGCAACTATTAACGCACCTGGCCTTCCGGTGATCGATAATCTAATAGCACAAGACATAACTGACTGTGGGACAAATGATGGCGAGATCGAAATTATTGCCTCTGGCAATTTTCTGGAATACAGCATTGACGAAGGAAATGTATTTTCAGACAGTCACCTTTTCTCAGCACTCGGTGCCGGAGATTATTCGATCGTAGTCCGGGAAAAGGGAAGTCCCAACTGTGTGGTGTCCGCATCAGCAACTATTAACGCACCTGGCCTTCCAGTGATCGATAATCTAATAGCACAAGATATTACCGACTGTGGGACAAATGATGGCGAGATCGAGATCATTGCCTCAGGCAATTTTCTGGAATTCAGCATTGATGGAGGAAATGTATTTTCAGACAGTCACCTCTTCTCAGGTCTGGGTGCCGGAGATTATTCGATCATAGTCCGGGAAAAAGAAAGTCCCAATTGTGTGGCATCCGCATCAGCAACTATTAACGCACCTGCCCTTCCGGTGATCGATAACGTTAGCGCCTTAGATGTAGCCGATTGTGGTACAAATGATGGCGAGATCGAAATTATTGCCACAGGCAATTTTCTGGAGTACAGCATTGATGGAGGAAATGTATTTTCAGACAATCACCTCTTCTCAGGTCTGGGTGCCGGAGATTATTCGATCATAGTCCGGGAGAAAGAAAGTCCCAATTGTGTAGCGTCCGCATCAGCAACTATTAACGCACCTGGCCTTACAGTGATCGATAATCTAATAGCACAAGATATTACCGACTGTGGGACAAATGATGGCGAGATCGAGATCATTGCCTCGGGCAATTTTCTGGAATACAGCATTGACGGAGGAAATGTATTTTCAGACAGTCACCTCTTCTCAGGTCTGAGTGCCGGAGATTATTCGATCATAGTCCGGGAAAAAGAAAGTCCCAATTGTGTAGCGTCCGCATCAGCAACTATTAACGCACCTGGCCTTCCGGTGATCGATAATCTAATCGCACAAGATATTACCGACTGCGGAATAAGTGATGGCGAGATTGAGATCATTGCTTCGGGCAATTTTCTGGAATACAGCATTGATGGAGGAAATGTATTTTCAGACAATCACATTTTCTCAGGTCTGGGTGCCGGAGATTATTCGATCATAGTCCGGGAAAAAGAAAGTCCCAATTGTGTAGCATCCGCATCAGCAACTATTAACGCACCTGGCCTTCCGGTGATCGATAATCTAATCGCACAAGACATAACTGACTGTGGAATAAATAATGGTGAAATCGAAATTATTGCCACGGGCAATTTTCTGGAATACAGCATCGATGGAGGAAATGTATTTTCAGACAATCACATTTTCTCAGGATTAGGTGCCGGAGATTATTCGATCATAGTCCGGGAAAAGGGAAGTCCCAATTGTGTAGCATCCGCATCAGCAACTATTAACGCACCTGGTCTTCCGGTGATCGATAATCTAATCGCGCAAGACATAACTGACTGTGGAATAAATGACGGTGAGATCGAGATCATTGCTTCAGGCAATTTTCTGGAATACAGCATTGATGAAGGAAATATATTTTCAGACAGTCACATTTTCTCAGCACTCGGTGCCGGAGATTATTCGATCATAGTCCGGGAAAAGGGAAGTCCCAATTGTGTAACGTCCGCATCAGCAACTATTAACACACCTGGCCTTCCGGTGATCGATAATCTAATCGCGCAAGACATAACTGACTGTGGAATAAATGACGGTGAGATCGAGATCATTGCTTCAGGCAATTTTCTGGAATACAGCATTGATGAAGGAAATATATTTTCAGACAGTCACATTTTCTCAGCACTCGGTGCCGGAGATTATTCGATCATAGTCCGGGAAAAGGGAAGTCCCAATTGTGTAACGTCCGCATCAGCAACTATTAACACACCTGGCCTTCCGGTGATCGATAATCTAATCGCACAAGATATTACCGACTGTGGGACAAATGATGGCGAGATTGAAATTATTGCATCGGGAAATTTTCTGGAATACAGCATTGATGGAGGAAATGTATTTTCAGACAGTCACCTTTTCTCAGGATTAAGTGCCGGAGATTATTCGATCATAGTCCGGGAAAAGGGAAGTCCCAATTGTGTAACGTCCGCATCAGCAACTATTAACACACCTGGCCTTCCGGTGATCGATAATCTAATCGCACAAGATATTACCGACTGTGGGACAAATGATGGCGAGATTGAAATTATTGCATCGGGAAATTTTCTGGAATACAGCATTGATGGAGGAAATGTATTTTCAGACAGTCACCTTTTCTCAGGATTAAGTGCCGGAGATTATTCGATCATAGTCCGGGAAAAGGGAAGTCCCAATTGTGTAGCGTCCGCATCAGCAACTATTAACACACCTGGCCTTCCGGTGATCGATAATCTAATCGCACAAGATATTACCGACTGTGGGACAAATGATGGCGAGATCGAGATCATTGCCTCAGGCAATTTTCTGGAATACAGCATTGATGGAGGAAATGTATTTTCAGACAGTCACATTTTCTCAGGACTAAGTGCCGTAGATTATTCGATCGTAGTCCGGGAAAAAGAAAGTCCCAATTGTGTGGCGTCCGCATCAGCAACTATTAACGCACCTGGCCTTCCGGTGATCGATAATCTAAACGTACAAGACATAACTGACTGTGGAATAAATGATGGCGAGATCGAAATTATTGCATCGGGAAATTTTCTGGAATACAGCATTGATGGAGGAAATGTATTTTCAGACAGTCACCTTTTCTCAGGATTAAGTGCCGGAGATTATTCGATCGTAGTCCGGGAAAAGGGAAGTCCCAATTGTGTGGCGTCCGCATCAGCAACTATTAACGCACCTGGCCTTCCGGTGATCGATAATCTAAACGTACAAGACATAACTGACTGTGGAATAAATGATGGCGAGATCGAAATTATTGCATCAGGCAATTTTCTGGAATACAGCATTGACGGAGGAAATATATTTTCAGACAGTCACATTTTCTCAGGATTAAGTGCCGGAGATTATTCGATCGTAGTCCGGGAAAAGGGAAGTCCCAATTGTGTAGCGTCCGCATCAGCAACTATTAACGCACCTGGCCTTCCGGTGATCGATAATCTAATCGCACGAGACATAACTGACTGTGGAATAAATGACGGTGAGATCGAGATCATTGCCACAGGCAATTTTCTGGAATACAGCATCGACAACGGAGTGACAAATTTTGATACTCCAGTATTTGTTGATCTGGGTGCTGGTAATTACGAAATTGTGGTTCGTGAAGTAGGCACTACCGAATGCCTTGCTTATTCAACGGCAACGATAAATGCACCGTCAGCTCCGGCAATCGAAAATGTTATTACTAACAATGTTACAAATTGTGGAGCATCTGACGGCCAACTGGAAATAATCGCAACAGGGAATAATCTGGAGTACAGTATTGATAATGGCGTGATCTTTTCGAACGGTCCGGCATTTAATGATCTGGGTGCTGGTAATTACGAAATTGTGGTTCGTGAAGTAGGCACTACCGAATGCCTTGCTTATTCAACGGCAACGATAAATGCACCGTCAGCTCCGGCAATCGAAAATGTTATTACTAACAATGTTACAAATTGTGGAGCATCTGACGGCCAACTGGAAATAATCGCAACAGGGAATAATCTGGAGTACAGTATTGATAATGGCGTGATCTTTTCGAACGGTCCGGCATTTAATGATCTGGGTGCTGGTAATTACGAAATTGTGGTTCGTGAAGTAGGCACTACCGAATGCCTTGCTTGTTCAACGGCAACGATAAATGCACCGTCAGCTCCGGCAATCGAAAATGTTATTACTAACAATGTTACAAATTGTGGAGAATCTGACGGCCAACTGGAAATAATCGCCACAGGGAATAATCTGGAGTACAGTATTGATAATGGCGTGACCTTTTCGAACGGTCCAGTATTTAATGATCTGGGTGCTGGTAATTACGAAATTGTGGTTCGTGAAGTAGGCACTACCGAATGCATTGCTTATTCAATGGCGACCATAAAGACACCATCCGCTCCGGTGATCGAAAATATTACTACTATCGATGTTACAAATTGTGGAGCTGATGATGGCCAACTGGAAATAATCGCCTCAGGCAATTTTCTGGAATACAGCATCGACAACGGAACGACCTTTTCTGTGAGCCCCGTATTTAATGAATTGAGCTCCGGCAATTATAACATAGCGGTTCGTGAAACAGGCACTACCGAATGCATTGCTTATTCAACGGCAGCCATAAATGCACCATCTGCCCCGGTGATCGAAAATATTACTACTATTGATGTTACAAATTGTGGAGCAGATGATGGTCATCTGGAAATAATCGCGACTGGCAATTTTCTGGAATACAGCATCGACAACGGAGTGACCTTTTTCGTGAGTCCGCTATTTAACGATTTGAGTTCCGGGAATTACGACATTGCAGTTCGGGAAGTAGGCACTACCGAATGCATTGCTTATTCAACAGCAACCATAAATGCACCGTCAGCGCCTATTATCGAAAGTATTACTACTACCGATGTGACCAATTGTGGCACATCTGATGGCCAACTGGAAATCATCGCCTCAGGGAATAATCTCGAACACAGCATTGATAATGGCGTGACCTTTTCGAACAGTCCAATATTTAATAATTTAAGTTCCGGCAATTACGATATCTCAGTTCGCGAAGCAGGCACTGCCGATTGCATTGCTTTTTCAACGGCAACTATAAATGCACCATCTGCACCGGCTATTGAAAATATTATTACTAACAATGCTACAAATTGTGGAGCATCTGACGGCCAACTGGAAATAATCGCAACAGGGAATAATCTCGAATACAGCGTTGACAATGGAGCCACCTTTTCGAACAGTCCGGTATTTAATGGATTGAGTTCCGGCAATTACGATATCTCAGTTCGCGAAACAGGCACTGCCGATTGCATTGCTTATTCAACGGCAACCATAAATGCACCATCTGCCCCGGTGATCGAAAATATTACTACTATCGATGTTACAAATTGTGGAGCTGATGACGGCCAACTGGAAATAGTCGCCACAGGGAATAATCTCGAATACAGCATTGATAATAGCGTGACCTTTTCCGTGAGTCCGCTATTTAACGATTTGAGTTCCGGGAATTACGACATTGCGGTTCGTGAAGTAGGCACTTCAGACTGCATTTCTTTTTCAACGGCAACTATAAACGCACCGTCTGCCCCGGTTATTGAAAATATATTGGTTGCCGATGTGACCAATTGTGGCACATCTGATGGCCAACTGGAAATAATCGCAACAGGGAATAATCTCGAATACAGCATTGACAATGGAGCCACCTTTTCGAACAGTCCGGTATTTAATGGATTGAGTTCCGGCAATTATAAAATTGCAGTTCGGGAAGTAGGCACTACCGAATGCATTACTTACTCAACGGCAACGATAAATGCACCGTCTGCACCGCTTATTGAAAACATTATTACTAACGATGTTACAAATTGTGGAGCTGATGACGGCCAACTGGAAATAATCGCAACAGGCAATTTTCTGGAGTACAGCATTGACAACGGAATAACATATTTTGATACTCCAGTATTTGTTGATCTGGGTGCTGGTAATTACGATATTACCGTTCGAGAAGTAGGCACTATCGATTGCATTGCTTATTCAACGGCAACCATAAATGCACCATCTGCCCCGGTGATCGAAAATATTACTACTATCGATGTTACAAATTGTGGAGCTGATGACGGCCAACTGGAAATAGTCGCCACAGGGAATAATCTCGAATACAGCATTGATAATGGCGTGACCTTTTCCGTGAGTCCGCTATTTAACGATTTGAGTTCCGGGAATTACGACATTGCGGTTCGTGAAGTAGGCACTTCAGACTGCATTGCTTTTTCAACGGCAACTATAAACGCACCGTCTGCCCCGGTTATTGAAAATATTATTACTAACAATGTCACAAATTGTGGCACATCTGATGGCCAACTGGAAATAATCTCGACTGGCAATAATCTTGAATACAGCATTGACGATGGAGCCACCTTTTCGAACAGTCCGGTATTTAATGATTTGAGTTCTGGTAACTATGACATTGCGGTTCGTGAAGTAGGCACTTCAGACTGCATTGCTTTTTCAACGGCAACTATAAATGCACCATCTGCTCCGGCAATCGAAAATAATATTACCAACGATGTTACAAATTGTGGAGCTGATGACGGCCAACTGGAAATCATTGCCTCAGGGAATAATCTCGAATACAGCATTGACAATGGAGTCACCTTTTCCGTGAGTCCGCTATTTAACGATTTGAGTTCCGGTAATTACGACATTGCGGTTCGGGAAGTAGGCACTTCAGACTGCATTGCTTATTCAACGGCTACTATAAACCCACCATCTGCACCGGTTATTGAAAATATTATTACTAACAATGTTACAAATTGTGGAGCATCTGATGGCCAACTGGAAATAATCGCAACAGGGAATAATCTCGAATACAGCATTGACAACGGAATAACATATATTGATACTCCAGTATTTGTTGATCTGGGTGCTGGTAATTACGATATTTTGGTTCGCGAAGCAGGCACTGCCGATTGCATTGCTTTCTCAATGGCAACGATAAATGCACCATCTGCCCCGGTTATCGAAAACATATTGATTGCCGATGTGACCAATTGTGGCACATCTGACGGCCAACTGGAAATAGTCGCCACAGGGAATAATCTCGAATACAGCATTGATAATGGCGTGACCTTTTCGAACAGTCCAATATTTAATAATTTAAGTTCCGGCAATTACGATATCTCAGTTCGCGAAACAGGCACTACCGAATGCATTGCTTATTCAACGGCAGCCATAAATGCACCATCTGCCCCGGTGATCGAAAATATTACTACTATCGATGTTACAAATTGTGGAGTTGATGATGGCCAACTGGAAATAATCGCCTCAGGCAATTTTCTGGAATACAGCATCGACAACGGAATAACTTATTTTGAGACTCCAGTATTTGTTGATATGGGTGCCGGTAATTACGATATTGTGGTTCGAGAAGTAGGCACCACCGAATGCCTTGCTTACTCAACGGAGACCATAAATGCACCATCTGCGCCTGTTATTGAAAATATTATTACTAACAATGTTACAAATTGTGGAGCATCTGACGGCCAACTGGAAATCATCGCCTCAGGCAATTTTCTGGAGTACAGCATTGACAACGGAATAACATATTTTAACACTCCAGTATTTGTTGATCTGGGTGCTGGTAATTACGATATTACCGTTCGAGAAGTAGGCACTGCCGATTGCATTGCTTACTCAACGGCAACGATAAATGCACCAGCGGCACCGGTTATCGAAAATATTATTACCAACGACATGAGTAATTGCGGAGCTTCTGATGGTGAGCTTGAAATTTTGGCCCTGGGCAATTTTCTGGAATACAGCATTGACAACGGAGTAACATATTTTGATACTCCAGTATTTGTTGATCTGGGTGCTGGTAATTACGATATTGTGGTTCGCGAAGCAGGCACTACCGAATGCATTACTTACTCAACGGCAACGATAAATGCACCGTCTGCACCGGTGATCGAAAATATTATTACCAACGACGTGAGTAATTGCGGAGCTTCTGATGGTGAGCTTGAAATTTTGGCCATGGGCAATTTTCTGGAATACAGCATTGACAACGGAATAACATATTTTGATACTCCAGTATTTGTTGATCTGGGTGCTGGTAATTACGATATTACCGTTCGAGAAGTGGGCACTACCGAATGCATTGCTTATTCAACGGCAGCCATAAATGCACAATCTGCACCGGCTATTGAAAATATTACTACTATCGATGTTACAAATTGTGGAGCTGATGACGGCCAACTGGAAATAATCGCCACAGGCAATTTTCTGGAATACAGCATCGACAACAGAACGACCTTTTCTGTGAGCCCCGTATTTAATGATATGGGTGCCGGTAATTACGATATTGTGGTTCGAGAAGTAGGCACCACCGAATGCCTTGCTTACTCAACGGAGACCATAAATGCACCATCTGCGCCTGTTATTGAAAATATTATTACTAACGATGCTACAAACTGTGGCGTAGGGGATGGCCAACTCGAAATAATCGCCATAGGCAAAAACCTGGAATTCTCTATTGATGGTGGCAATTCTTTTTCTAAAAATTCGATTTTTAGCGGATTGTCCACAGGTGAATTTGCTATCACAGTGAAAAATTCCAGTGGTTGTTCAGCTTATGCAAATGCGATCATTGGAGAGCTCAATAATATAGAAGTGGATTTGTTGGTAAGTGATGTGACATGCTATGACGGATCCGATGGGTTTGCAGAAGTTATTTTGGCGGATACCGCAAACCAGGTGATGTATTTATGGTCCCATAATGCTGATCTCAACCATTTTTCTGCAAAAAATCTAAAGGCTGGCCAATACAATGTGACGATTTCCTTTGGAGAGGATTGCACCACAGAAAAAAGTTTTGCAATAAACGAGCCTGACGAACTTACAATAACGATCGAAAATAAGCCAAAATCAGTTTCTTCGGGAGTTTTAAGCTCAATCATGCAGGGTGGGGGAAAACCATATCAATACTATTGGAATGACGGATCTACCGCTGATAGTTTGGTCTACTTTGCACCTGGTATTTATGGAATTTCGGTCACTGATGTAAATGGATGTGTTGGTGAAAAAGAAGTAGAAATTCCCAAACAGCAATGTACTATGAGTGCTGCGGTGGAATTTGGTCATGTGAATTGTCACGGTGACTCAACGGGAGAAGCCTCTTTATTTGTTGATGGAGTAAAGGGTAACGCAAAGTTCATCTGGTCTCATGATTCATTGGAGACAGGTACAACTGTTTCAGGATTACCGGCGGGAGATTATTTTGTCAGAATTGAAGATGAAAATCATTGCAGTATAACGCTTGAATTCACAATTACGCAACCGGAAAAATTGGAAGTAGAAATTGATGTGACACATCAAAGTCACAAAGATTCTACAGATGGCCGAATCCTCGTAAATGCCGTTGGAGGTACCGGTGAGGCGACTTATCGATGGGCACATGGAGATCTGGGTGCTCTGATACAGAATCTTCAACCCGGATCCTATACAGTCAGCGTAAATGATGAAAACAATTGTGTCGCAGAGGAGACAATTATAGTAGAGGGTGTGGAGCATTGTAGAATAGATTTAGATGCTGAAATTTTGCCTGCTGATTGTAACGACAATTTGGGATCAATAAAATTGAAATTGAAGAATGATTTGGATATTGCAACGGTCAGGTGGATGCATGATTCTTCCCTACATGATATGAGTGCTTATCGGTTGGTATCCGGAGAATATACTGTTGCTATTGATGATGGTCGATGTTCTACGATCGAAACTTTTTTTGTGCCCCTGCAGCAGCAGATAAAGGTTTATCCGAATCCAGCACATGATTTTTTGACCATCGATGTGCCTGATTGTAAGAAGCAATACAGTGTTACGTTTTTTGATGGCATTGGTAGAAAAGTTCATGAGGAAATGGTCGAAAGACAAAGGATCTTAAAACTATCGTCTGCATTTATTCCTGGTATTTACACGCTCGTCTTTCGAGCAGATGGAGAAGCGCAGTCGAGGAAATTAGTGATCAGATAACCCGGCATGAAAGTCCATTCGTTTTACAAACACTTAATATGTTGAAAATCGAGCAAGGGATATCCATATTATTTCCAAATTGACCTTGTGAATGACTAGCATGGCAATAAATCGAGTTGAAAGTGATACATTAGCCTGTCTTGGACTTTGAATCCATAAATGATCGAGAAAGAACAATTTTTTATGAAAATGCAGCAAGAAAATCAAACCACCTCATCCCGAAGATCATTCCTGAAAAAAGGAACAATTGCGAGCTCTATTTTTATTGTACCCAGGCATATACTGGGCGGGGTAGGATTTACTGCGCCGAGTGATCAGCTGGTACTCGCAGCCATTGGCTCCGGGGGAAAGGGAAGAAGTGATATCAGAAATGCCTCTGTGGATGGCAGGGAAAAGGTGGCTGCACTTTGTGATGTCGATTTCTCCGGTTCGGCTAAAGAATCGGTAGAGGCTTTTCCCAAAGCAACGCGGTACAAGGATTTTAGAAAAATGCTGGACACGGAAAAAAATATCGATGCTGTGACGATTTCTACTCCTGATCACGTACATGGGCCGGCAGCTAAGTTTGCGATGGAAAGGGGCATCCATGTTTATGTGCAAAAACCCATGACACATAATATTCGTGAGGCGAGGATTCTTACTGAGCTCGCACGGAAAAACCGGATTGTCACACAAATGGGCAATCAAGGAGGATCCAATCCTCTCCTGGGTATGGTGCAGAGATGGGTCGACTCGGGAAAATTGGGAAAAATATCAAAAGTGCAGATCTGGACGAATCGACCGGTTTGGCCCCAGGGTTTTGCCATGCAAAAACCCGATGAGATGAAGAAGCCGAAAGACCTGGATTGGGATTTGTGGCTGGGTCCTGCAAAATACAGGCCGTATACTCCGGATTTACATCCATTCGGATGGAGGGGATGGTGGGACTACGGTACGGGCGCATTGGGTGATGTGGGATGTCATCTTATTGATATTCCGTTTAGGACATTAGGACTCAAATACCCAACGGATGCCGAATGCAGTGTTGGTGCCATCTATACACAAATGTGGAATCCCGATCATCACCCCGAAGGGTGTCCGGCCTCTTCATTTATTACATTGCATTTTGCAGCCACAAAAAAGAGTAAGTCCCCAATCGAAATGACGTGGAGTGATGGCGGCATACGACCTCCTCATCCCGAATGGATTCCCGCTGACCATGATATCGGCGGCAGTGACAGTAAAAATGGCGTACTCATCATCGGTAAGAAAGGAATCATCTCGACAAATATAAACGACAGTTCGCCGCTTATGCCAAAGCTTTATCTAAAGAATGGCAAGACGGAGTTCGGTCCTGAGATCGAAAAGAGCGATGAGCCTGAATACGGACATCAGCGTAAGTGGGTGGATGCGTGCAAAGCGGGATTCAATAGTCCTGAGCACAGGGCTTTGACCTCTTCGTTTGATTATGCCGGACCGATGACAGAAACGGTACTTATGGGCAATCTTGCGATAAGGAGTTATATGTTGCAGAGGGAAAATAGTAAGGGACAAAAGGAATTTTTTGGACGCAGGAAACTACTGTGGGACGGAGATAAAATGCGAATTACTAACCTCGAAGATGCCAATCAATTTGTGGGACGGACTTATAGAGAAGGGTGGGAGATGTAAATTTTTTTTACTTTTTCGAAATTCACCAAATGAGTAGAAAAATACCACCGTGTTTTAAGTATATTATTGTTAAGTTCTTATAATTGTAAGTTTGACATGTGATTCTGTTTTTTAAATGACCTTTAGATCCACCCGTATACAAGAATATTTTAAGCGGTCTACTTTTCTTATTTATCAAATAATTTTCAGATGCCGGGAAGCGCACATATTAAATCAGCATTAAAAAGTCAATATCAAGCTGCCCTTGCCATGTTTAGATCGGCCGTAGAAAAATGCACCAAGGAGCTGTGGTTAGATGGAGGTTTCCCAAATCCGACTTGGAGGGTGGCTTATCACACAGTCTATTTTTATCATCTTTATTTGCATCAGAATCTCCGGGACTATTCACCACTACCTGGTCACCGGGAGGGGGCTCAAAATATGCCTTCTGATCCAGATGGTGGCGAGATGAAAGCGTACTCAAAGGTCGAAATTTTATCATTGATCGATCATCTCATATCGATCACAGGCGATGCTGTAGATAAGCTTGATATCGAGGCGGAAGGATCCGGTTTTCCCTGGTATCAGGTAAATAAATGTGAACATCAACTCGTCAATTTGCGTCATTTACAGCATCATATTGCTCAGCTTCAGGATCGCATTCGCAACAGACAGAATGCAGGTATATCCTGGGTGCGGGCCGGCACGTAGGTATGTGCGAGAGATGATACTCAGTTGTAACTAAATCCTGGCTTTATGAAGAGCCGAACATCAGAGAAACCAAGAGAATGGGAAATAGGATAGTGGCCTGCACCTTCTGATTGTAATCGAAGATAACCACATGGTTACATATGGCAATATAATCGCGAAAGCCTATAAGAAAATAGTATGCCATTTGCGTACTATGAGATTATGTCTTATATTTGATTATGAATGCTAAATTCATCAAATGGAAGAATGTGGAATCGTTCTGCGGAAATGACAAACTCAAAAACAAAGCTTTCAAACAATTTTATCAGCGTGCTAAATATACAGATTGGGAAAATCCACAAGATATAGTAGAAACGTTCAGCAAAGCGGATTTAATAACATGCAAAAAAGGATATCCGCGAATTGTCTTCAATATTTCGAGATATAGATTCAGATTAGTTTGTGGTTATAGTTTCAGATCTAAAACTGTGAATTTATATGTCAAATTTGTCGGAACTCATAAGGACTATGACTTAATAGATGTTTGCAAAGTGGACATGTTCAAAAAATAAGTAATTATGAAGTACAAAATTATTTCTACTGATAAACAATACAATGAGTACTGCGAGATTCATGAAAAACTAACATATAAAGACCATGTCAAATATAAGGATGAAATTGATCTCATTGAATTGTTGATTGATGAATATGAAAATAGAACGTTAGAACCAGTAGACGAGATGAACCCAGTCGAAATGCTCAGTTATATAATCGAAGAAGAAGAGATTTCTAAAACTGAATTAGCAAGACAATTAAAAGTATCAAAACAACTAATTTCGGATATTTTTTTGTACAGGAGAGCAATAAGTTTGGACATGGTCAATAGACTTTCTAAGAGATTTAAAATGCGGCCTGAAACTTTCTCAAGACCCTATAAATTAAAAGTAAATAGGAGGAAAATCACGCGGAAGTCAACGGCCTGATTACGATTGCTAACATGGCACAATGAAGACCATCCCCTAAAAGATTAGGGAATCAAAGAGCCTTGAATGAATTGAGAAGTTAGAACTAATATATGAAACGAATAAAGTGGTGGGACGGCGAATGTGTCAAAACGTTGGTGCGCACCCTGCAGAACTTTTAACATATCTTTTGTCAAGGATTATAAATATTTCAAAGATCGTGGTATTGATGTAATGGCATTTCGATTGGGCTTGTTGGGGTCTTGAGCGCGAGATGGGCGCTGATGTGCCGGCGAATATAATTTCGCCTTTTACTGAGTGAGTGATAGGATAGCTACGCGATCCTTGGAGGGGGGAGTGTAGAAGAAGACAATTGGAGGGCTTGTTGGGGTCTTGAGCGCGAGATGGGCGCTGATGTGCCGGCGAATATAATTTCGCCTTTTACTCTGAGCAAGCTCAAGCTCTTCGAATACAAAAAAAGCACCTTGCGGTGGCCTCTGTTTTCTTTTGTCGGGGTGAGAGGATTGCTGCGCGATCCTTAGTGGGGGGAGTTACATAAAAATCAAAACGGCTATCGCCGTCTTTTCTTATTTTCTCAAACCTGCATGAGCAAGCTCAACAGGATCTCGAAAACAGAAAACCACCCTGTCGTGTGGTCTTTGATTTTTGTCGGGGTGAGAGGATTGCAAATGCGATCCTTAGTGGGGGGAGTTACATAAAAATCAAAACGGCTATCGCCGCCGTTTTCTTATTTTCTCAATCCTGAATGAGCAAGCTCTCAGGTTCTCGAAAACAGAAAACCACCCTGCCGGGTGGTCTTTGATTTTTATGTCGGGGTGAGAGGATTCGAACCTCCGGCCTCACGCCCCCCAGACGTGCACTCTAACCGGGCTGAGCTACACCCCGTGCTCATTGCAAATTCGATGGTTGGGTGGGATCTGAGGGATTCGAACCCACGACCTCTGCCCTGTCAAGGCAGCGCTCTAAACCAACTGAGCTAAGATCCCGGATTGTGTAACCCGACCTAGTCCGGGCTGGGAGCACCAAAGGTAAAAAATATTCGTCTAGTACAAGTTTCTCTCCACCGTTTAGACCCCATTTCGTCGATTATCTTTGAGCACTGCTAATTTTCTATGCTGGTCGTAGTCTGACATACCTGCACAAATACTGTCTTACCAGATCTGCACCACAAAAAATTTGAAGGAAGTGGATGAGTCTTCAGGATAAAGAATGAGTGATTTTTGTCATAATCTAAAGATTCATTGTCGTTGAGCCTACTTGTAAACTAAATTCGCTCATGAGCTTCCATTCACCCCCTGGCCAGATAAACGCCGGAAATAATCAGCAACAACCCCAGAAAATGAATGATCGTGACCACCTCCCCATCAAATACACCCAGGAAGGTAGCAATCACCGGAATTAAATATGTAACCGTCGAGGCAAAAAGCGGTGTCGTGCGCTGCACAAGCATAAAATAAAATACACTGGCAATAGCCGTACTCATTACTGCAAGGAAAGCGACCGCAGCAAGTGACCACCAGGCATGGGGATGAGTTTGCATTACGGATAAAAATGGCGTTGTGCTGAGGCCGATCAAAACGAAAGGCACGAGTACAACATATGAAACCACACTTATTGAAAAGGATTTTAGATGACCTAAAAATCTCTTGACAACATTGCCGCTTGTCCCATAACAGATTGTTCCGATCACAATCAGTAGTGCGTAAAAGATATTGGTATCTAAGGATCCCGAAGATGTCTGTAGGATTAATATAGTAGCACCTGCTAGACCGATAAATACACCGACATAATTTCGATGTAAAGCTGCAAAGGAAAAGAAGATGACTCCGATCAAAAGCGTAAAAAGCGGTGTAAGTGAATTAAGCATTCCCGCAACGGCACTGGGAATGTGCGTCTGTGCATAACTAAACAAAAAGGCTGGTAACATGCTCCCGGCCAGTCCCACGATGACCAACCATTTGAAGTCTCCTTTATTAATCTTCTTTATCCGCGAAGCAAAAAAAGGGATGAGAACAATTCCCGCAATACTCACACGGAGACAGGCAACCTGAATCGGATCAAAAGCAACAAGAGATTTTTTGATCAGATAAAAAGAACTGCCCCACACCGTCGCGAGACTGAGAAGCAAGATCCAATTGACTCTGGTTTGCGACAAGATTATCTGTATTTGAAAGCGCGAAGGTACAGTTTTGAAATCTCCGGACAACACTGATTATTGAACAATAATGCTACCTTTTTTGCTGTGTCATTGTTACTTGAAAATTATTATTTTTGGCTAGCTAATTTTGAGACCACCTCCATTACTCCCTTTTTGAAAACGTGAGCCGGCTTTACCTCATAACACTATCGATCATATTCAGCTTTTGCGTTGGTCAATTGCCGGGTCAGATTCAGGCTTCTGAAGGGATTGATATCTCACAAGTCCTATTTTACATAGACAGAGCAGCTGATCAAGATTTCCTGTCCGTGCAGGAAGAACACTTTACACCCTACGTTAGTCAGAATATTCCCCTGGAGAAAAATCAGAGTATTTGGTTGAAATTTGACTTACACAAGCATATTCTGCAAACTGATACCTTTTATCTAACCAGCCGATTTTTTGAGGCTCAAGATTGTTACTTACAATTGGTTCTCCACAATCTAAACACAGGAAGCTCTGATATTGCCGGTTCCTGGGTACCACTAAATAAACTTGCAATACCTGAAAATCGGTTTGCAATCCGTGCCATCGCGCTGGATACCTCGACAACTTTTCTTCTGCAACTAGAGGCACTTATGTCATTGAGTTTAGGCCCCATCAAATTAAATGTAGTGAATTACCATCAGGCAAAGGCACAGCCGAAAACCATAAAACTAGATCAGTACAGAAGAAAGATTGTGATAGTCGGGATATTTGGTGCTGTATTGATTATTTGTTTTTTTATTGCTCTACACCAGTACTACTGGTATCGAGAAATCGCCTATGGTTATTACTGCCTTTACGTCCTACTGGTTGCCCTATATTATTTGCGCAGTGCAGAAGGATTCTTTGGAAAATACCTCGCAACACATGGCCAGTGGGGAGAGATAATAATGAATGTGGAATCTACCATTCAATACCTGACATTTTCCTGTTATATCTACTTTATTTACCATTTTCTCAATTTGGAAAGAACCAAAAAATCCCGGATTAGTCTTTATATAAGATTATTTGCAATACTATTCTTGTGCCTCGCAGTATTTGACGTTTTTATAAAAATATCACTTGGCAGTGACATTAGCAGAAGTATTTATGACTGGATAAGAATCCCGTTTCTTATCCTAGCTATTTTTTCTATCTTTTACATCTTATATCGCTTTCCTTCTTCACTCAATAAATTTATTCTTGTTGGCACCCTCTTACTTTGTATCCCCGCTCTCTTCTCCGTGTTTGTAAACGTTACTCAGGGATGGTTGGGCCATGTGTCTAGACAGGGAGTACTAAGAGTCTTTACTCTTTACGACAGTGATACTCACATCTATATGTATCACACCAGAATCGGGGTGATGTTGGAAATCGTGTGTTTTTCCCTGGGACTTTCTTATAAAAACAGAGAAGTAATCTCGACATTACGAGAGGAAAATCAAAAAGCAAAGGACTCTGAATCCATTAGCATTCACCAGAAACTGGCTGATCCTATTCTTCACCAAATAGATCAGATAATAGACAATCATCTGGATGACGAAAATTTTTCTATCGAAGATCTTTGCACTGCGTTGGCAATCAGCAGGAGCCAACTTCACAAACGAATCAAAGATGCTTCCGGAGATTCCGCAGCGATTTATATCCGGAATTTCCGTCTGCAGGAAGGCTGTAAATTACTGTTTGAAAGTGCGCTAACGATTTCCGAAATAGCCTACAGAGTTGGTTTTAAAGATCCCAACTATTTTACAAGATGTTTCACAAAGAAATTTGGAATGAGTCCCAAGCGTATGAGAGAAGGGCATGGCAGGACGGTCCCCTGACTGCGATGATTTTGTTCGATAGTTTCACAAAAAGTCAGCGCACGTAGTCATATAGCAGGAGCTTATCATAGGAATGGCAAGGAAGATCATTAAGCAGAGATGCCATCGTGCAGCCAATCTCCCCTCTCATATGGCTAAGCAGAAAAACTTGTCCCGCATCCGCAGGTCTCAGTCGCATTGGGATTGTTGAAAATAAATCCCCGGTTGTCCAAACCATCGACATAGTCTATCTCCATACCCACGAGATAGATACCATGTGCTCGAGACATCACTACTTTCATCCCCTCGATGTCAAACGATTGATCA
The DNA here is from genome assembly GCA_965222645.1 of Saprospiraceae bacterium. GTDB lineage: Bacteria > Bacteroidota > Bacteroidia > Chitinophagales > Saprospiraceae > JABDMH01. The sequence continues at coordinate 2,361,594 of OZ244968.1, forward strand.
CCGTCTTTGACTGCATCAAATCCCAATTGGTATGAAAATCCTGAACACCCACCTCCTTTGACACCAACCCGTAGAGCATAGTCTTCCGGCACCTTTTCTTCAGCTCTTATCTGCTGCAGGGCAGATAAAGCTCCCTCGGTGATTGCGATGGGAAGTGTCCCGGTCTCATTTTTAGTAAGTTGACTCATTTTAACATTCAAATATAGTACATTAAAGAGGCTCTCTGATTAAAAGCTGTTATTTTTGTCCAAACGCTTCGGAGTAGCTATTTGTTCATATTCGTCTAAATTATGAGTGAAGTTTGGTTTCACCTCTTGCTAGTTTGCTTGCCGGCATTGATCGTGTTTGCCACATGCTTCCTTCTGATCAAGCAGTTTATGCGCAATAGAGAGCAGTTGGAGTACATCGAAATTCAAAAGCGGGCGGCAGGAAAGGTGCTGCCTCTAAAGCTACAGGCTTATGAAAGGCTAACCTTGATGTTTGAAAGAATGCAGATGTCTTCGCTGATCTCCAGAATCCGCACGAAGAGGATGTCATCAGGAGACCTGCAGTCAGCCCTTATGGTAGCGATCCAGCAAGAGTATGAGCACAATGTAACCCAGCAGCTCTATGTATCAGACAAGCTGTGGCAAATTGTGATGGCTGCCAAACAAGAAATGTTTAATCAACTGCACAATGTAATGGTCAACACCGGATTTAGTGAAGATGCAGACTCGTATAGCAATGCACTGATCGAACATTTTGCAAATGGACAGTTCGATCCATCTCGCAAAGCCCTGCTCGCGATAAGAAAGGAGGCAAAACTTCTACTATGATCCGCCACTTCACTCTTCTTGTTTTTGCTTTTTTGTTTTTCAGCTGTGCAAAGGTCTTTCATCCAACCAGCCACGAGGTGAGTTCGATGCGTTTTTCCCAAAAAGTCGCAGAGGCTGATACAGCTATTGAGGCCCTGATTGCACCGTTTCGCGATACACTTCAAAAGGAGATGGACCAGGTAATCGGATTATTAGCTGTATCCCTTGAGAAGAAAAAGGTGGAAAGTAGTATGGGAAATTTTGTAGCAGATGCGATTCTGGCACAGGCTAAATTACTAACAAGAGAAAATCTGGACCTGGGTATTTGCAATTATGGAGGAATGCGTATACCAGCTCTTGCGGCCGGACCGGTGACCAAGGGACATATTTTCGAGCTGGTCCCATTTGACAATTATTTGGTGACAATGGAAATCCCCGGAACTGTGCTTGAGCAGTTGTTTGCACTGATGGCCAATGATGGAGGATGGCCGATCAGTGCCGGCGTTTCTTACGGGATCAACAAGGGAAAACCTGAAAATATCACGATTAATGACATGCCACTCGATTTGTCAGCTAATTATAAAATTGCATTATCTGATTATCTGGCAGAAGGAGGAAGCGACTGTGATTTTCTTAAAGCTTATCCGTATAAAAATTTAGGTGTCTTTTATCGAGATGCCATAATCGAGTATATTCAAATGCGAGATGCCATAAGTGAATCCATTGACTCCAGAGTAGAAGGGAGGGTTATCTTGATCGAAGATCAATAATATTTAGATATGCGTCGCAGACAGTTCTTGCAACAGACATCGAGTTTTGCCACTTTGGTTGCCGTCTTACCCACCTCCTATTTATTTAGACCAGATATAACTAAGATCACCATCCTTCATACAAATGACTGGCACAGCCGTATCGATCCTTTTCCCAATGATGGAGGTCGAAATTCCGGACTGGGTGGCGTTGCCAAAAGAGCGCATATGATTGAACAAATAAGAGAAGAAGAGGATCATGTTTTACTTCTGGACAGTGGTGATATTTTTCAGGGTACTCCATATTTTAATTTTTTCGCAGGAGAAATTGAGATGAAATTAATGTCGGCAATGAAGTACGATGCATCGACAATAGGTAATCACGATTTTGATGCCGGCCTGGACGGTTTGGAAAAGCAGCTGCATAATGCTAAGTTCCCTTTTATCAATTGCAATTATGATTTTAGTGATACTGTGTTAGACGGAAGGATCAGGCCTTATCAGGTCTTCGAGAAGGGAAGCGTCCGGATTGGAGTGATGGGTCTAGGCATCGAGCTACAAGGACTGGTACCCGAAAAGCTGTACGGTGGTACCCGGTATTTAGATCCCATCGAGAATGCAAATGAAATGGCAAAGTTTTTAAAGGCAGAGGAGCAATGTGATTATGTAATTTGTTTGTCACATTTGGGCTTTAGATATCGGGATGGGCAAGTTGATGATATAAAATTGGCTAAGAGTACGAGCTATATTGATCTGATTCTTGGTGGTCATACTCACACATTTATGAGTGAACCTCTGGGTGTACTTAATAGCAATGGAAAGGCAGTGTTAATAAATCAGGTGGGTTGGGCTGGAATACTGTTGGGTAAGATCGATATTTACTTTGAAAAGAACAGGCTCAATCGCTGCACTACATGCGATAATCGGCCTATTTCTTGACATGCACTGATTGATACGGAAATACACATTAAGATTTTTCTTAATAGGACTTGCAAATTTTTTTTTCTTGAGAAAGTATCCCGGAAGCTTGACAAATAGTTTTTTATACATTATATTTATCTATAATTTAAATTTTTTTTAAATAAATTATTTGGTTAAGTTTAGTTTACAAATATTTTTTTTCAAATTTGTTCGGAGATTGAAGACTGTAGTATCGCCCTGAGAAACATTCAGCAGACTGAAACCCAAGTGATTTCCGATTTAGGCTTATTTTTTTGTTGTTAAGTACTGTTATTTACGTATTTAGAATGGTAAAGGACTGTCATAGTTTGTGGGCTGGTTGTCTGCAAACAATTCAAGAAACGGTAAATCCTCAGAGTTTCAAAACTTGGTTTGAGCCCATCAAACCTGTGGGACTAGATGGGAGTACATTGACGATTCAAGTGCCTAATAAGTTTTTCTACGAATGGTTGGAGGAGCACTACGTCAATTTGCTAAAAAAAGTCGTAAAAAATCAACTCGGCGAAGAGGGTAATCTCGAATATCAAATTCCGTTTCGAGCTAATGATAATGTGCCGCGCAACGGAGTAAAATCTAAATCCATTGTAACGGTCGACCGGCAGGAAATAAAAAATCCGTTTGTGATCCCTGGGATTAAGAAAGTAAAGATTGATCCTCAACTCAATGACAAATACATTTTTAATACATACATAGAAGGAGACTGCAATAGGTTGGCCAGGTCAGCTGGCGTGGCCGTGGCTAAAAAACCCGGAGGCACTGCTTTTAATCCACTGGTTATTTATGGCGATGTCGGACTGGGAAAAACGCATCTCGCTCAGGCTATTGGCAATGAGATCAACAAGAGTTTTGATCAGAAGTCTGTACTCTACGTTTCTTCAGAAAAATTTACCAACCAGATTATTCAGGCAATAAAAAATCACGCTATCGATGATTTTGTCAATTTCTACCAATTGGTAGATGTTCTAATCGTCGACGATATCCAGTTTCTTGCCAATAAAGTAAAGACCCAAGAAATATTCTTCCATATATTTAATCAGTTGCGTGAGAACGGTAAGCAGATCATACTCACATCAGACCGGCCGCCTAAAGATCTTGACGGCATGGAAGAGCGATTGATTTCTCGATTTAAATGGGGACTCACTGCTGATCTTCAAGCCCCCGACCTGGAGACACGTATTGCTATTTTGGAAGCTAAAATGATGGATGAGGGATGTGAGATCCCGGGAGATGTAGTTGAATTTATTTGCTATAATATCCAGAACAATATACGCGAGCTGGAAGGCGTACTAATTTCAATTCTTGCTCAAGCCTCCCTAAATAGGAGGGAAATTGATATAGATCTGGCGCGAGAGGTAATTCATAAATTTGTCACCCAAATTTCAAAACAAATTACAGTTGACAGTATTAAAGATCTCGTGGCTGATTATTTTAATATGCCGGTAGAGAAATTGCAAAGTAAGACCCGCAAACGATCTATTGTCATTGCCCGGCAATTGTCGATGTTTCTCGCCAAAAAACTTACTAATAAATCCCTCAAACAGATAGGAGCAAAATTCGGTGGTCGTGATCACAGCACAGTGATATATTCATGTAATGCCGTCCAAGATATGATGGATACCGACTCGATGTTTAAGGACACCGTACAGGAATTGGAAAAAAGGGTGTCAATGAGTCTGGCGAGCTAGGGAGTTCTGCACGATCCACATTGCCCTCAAAATTGCCACTAAAAACTCAATCGGCCAGCTTGACTGCCGAGACCGGAAAACTAGCTAAAGTTACACCGAGTTTACCTTCAAAACTGTTTCCCTCAAATTGCCCCTTGACATTGACTTTGAAGCCCTTGTACTTGAAATGTCCTTTCAGTTTTTCGTTTTCGATATATAGCTTTTCGATGGATGTTTCTCCTGCGTCAGAAATCAAATTAGCCCGGTACAATGTACCCTCCCGCTCGATATTTAGGATACCTTCGGCATTTCCGGCAGGAGTATTCCGGACCACAAAATCCCAGTCTCCGACATAAGGATCTTCCAGCATGACACTGCGAGGCTGCAATATGTTTTTGTTGCTGTGGCAGCTTATGAATACAAGAGCAAAAAGGGTAACGACGATTAGGGAGAAATTACTTTTCATAATTCTAATGTGGATTGACACACAACGCCAAAACGACCGGGAAGCTGACTTTATTTGATTACAGCAAAAATTTAACCAAAAGTTCCTTCCATCGATTATAAGCCTCATGGTAGGGCACGCCGTGCTCTTGAGGCAGAATTTCTTTCACCCTATCTAGGTTTGCCATCGCTTCCTCAATGGATGAGTACACTCCAGCTCCTACGCCTGCGGCAAGGGCAGACCCTACCGCTCCCGTGGTTTTCAAAACGTCAATCCGTGTGTCGGCAAGAGTAGCAACGGTGCTTGAAAAGACGTCTGACTGAAAGAGATTGTCATTTCCCACTCTGATTGTATGGATATCAAGCCCCATTTCCCTGAGGATATCCATCCCGTAGTGAAATGAAAAGGCTATCCCTTCCAATGTAGCCCTGATCAGATGAGATGGGCCATGACGGTTTAATTGAAGGTTGGCAAATTGGGCACCCGGAGCTCGATTGCCCAGCATGCGCTCGGCTCCATTGCCAAAGGGAATTACAGAGAGGCCATCTGCTCCGATAGCGATCTGAGAGGCTTTCTCCTCAAGGTGTCCGTAAGAACTTTCGGCAGCAATCATTTTACGTAACCAGCCATATTGTATTCCAGCCCCATTTATACACAGTAAGATGCCGATGCGGGGTTGATCCCGGCTATGATTTACATGAGCAAAGCCGTTGACTCGCGATTCCGGGTCATAGATCGGTTTGTCAACCACTCCATATACCACACCGGAGGTCCCTCCGGTAGCAGCAATCTCTCCGGGGTTGATCACGTTGAGTGCCAGTGCATTGTTGGGTTGATCACCCGCCCGGTAGCTTATTGCAGTGCCTGCTTTTAGACCGGATTCCCTGGCACCCTTCTCATTCACTGTCGACTGAAAGCCAATACTGGGCACAATAGAGGGAACCAGAGATTTGTCAATCCCGTAGTGGTCTAGGATGATATCGGAGGGCTTCTCTTTTATAAAATCCCACATTACTCCCTCAGATAGTCCAGATGCTGTGGTCTGTATTTCTCCGGAAAGACGGTAGGCAATGTAGTCGCCCGGAAGCATGAGCTTAGCACAGCGCTCGTAATTTTTGGGTTCTTGGTCCATCACCCATTTTAGCTTGGATGCCGTAAAATTTCCGGGAGAATTTAGGGTATGCTGAAGGCATTTTTCTTGACCAAGAGCCTCAAAAGCTTTATTTCCGATCTCCACGGCCCGGCTGTCGCACCAAATAATCGAGGGTCTAATAACAATTCCATTCTTATCGAGCATGACCAGGCCATGCATTTGATAGGCTATACCGACAGATTTGATTTGGTCACTGGATATTTGATTTTTTTCCAACAACTGTTGGGTGGCTTGACATACGTAGTCCCACCAAAGTCCGGGATCTTGCTCTGCCCATCCCGGCTGGGGTGCATTAATTTCCATTTCCAATGATGGCTGCTGCACGACATCCACACTTTTACCGGTTTGGATGTCCACCAAAGCAGCCTTGATTGAAGAACTTCCTATGTCGTATCCGATCAGGTACATACCCTTAATGAATTTATCTGCTTATCGATTCTGCCATGAGTAAATATAATTACATATTGGAGATAATTTTGTTTTTTAAAATTGTGGTGTGTGATATGCAGTCGGTTTTGGTAATTATTTTTTATTGGTTTCTATGACACGTGAATGTGATGAGGTATATAATCGATATTCATCTGCTTGTATTTGTGAGTATTTTCATGATACTATCCGGTTGTGAGAACGAGATAGAAAATGAGATTAAGCCCAATATTTTATTTCTTGCTGTAGATGATCTAAACGACTGGGTTGGATTTATGAATGGTCATCCAGGGATGAAAATACATACACCTAATTTAGATAAGCTTGCAGCCAGGTCAATGGTTTTTACTAATGCTCATACTCCTGCACCGGCTTGTGCTCCGACTAGAGCTGCCATACTTACTGGAGTGCATCATACCAGATCAGGCGCCGAGAATGTGTACTGGGGTGATGGTCCAAGATGGCGAGATTTTGATAAATTAAAAAACGTTGAGACACTCGAACAGTTTTTTAAGAATCGGGGATATAAAACCCTGGGTGCCGGTAAAATATATCACAGCCAGGCACCTCCCTGGGCACCGACCAGCCAGGTAGAGCCGGAGAATTGGGATTTTTATTACCCCAGTGCCTATATATCTCATCCTTTTCAGATCCGGGCTCCGGACAATGTTATTTTTCCACCTGAAAACGATCACTCTAACCGGCCAGGTGGCGGATGGTGGACCTGGGGAGCAATCCCGGTGCCCGACGAAAAAATGGCCGATTTTCATGTAGTCGACTGGGCTGCGTATCAGTTAAAGCAAAAACACGATAAACCTTTTTTTCTTGCCACAGGGATATGGAAGCCACATGATCCCTGGGAAGTCCCTCAAAAATATTTCGATATGTATCCCCTTGAAGATATCGTCCTGCCGGAATGCAAGACCGATGACCTTATAGACGCCTATGATCACGGACGCCGGTGGATCTTCAAATGGGTGATCGATAATGACGAATGGCAAAAGGTTGTACAATCCTATGCAGCCGCCATTACTTTTGCTGATGCCATGATAGGCCGCCTTCTAGAAGCTTTTTATAATTCTGAATACGCCAACAATACTATTCTCGTCTTATGGTCTGATCACGGCATGCATATGGGGGAAAAGGAGAACATTGAAAAATTTACGCTCTGGGAACGGTCGACAAAAGTGCCGCTGATCGTTAAAGTTCCGGATTTGGATTTGGCGGGTACATCGTGCAGTCAGCCGGTGAGTCTGATGGATTTGTATCCAACATTGGTTGACCTGGCTGGTTTCGAATTGCCAAAACACCTCGATGGGAATAGTCTTTCGCCTCTATTAGAAAATCCGGAGCTCGAAACATCTCCTGTTGTCACGAGTTATCGCTTTTCCTGGGCAGATGAGCCCGTAATCGGTCATGCGGTGAGAAGTATGAATTATCGATATATCTATTATCCGGAAATCAATTTCGAAGAGTTGTATGACCATCAAAAAGATCCAAATGAGTGGTACAATATTGCATACAAGAAAGAATCAAATCTCATAATACGCGATCACCGACAAGAATTGCTCAAGCTATTGCCGGAGCTACAATGGCCAAAGGGAAATCCAAAGGGCTACATCATTGACGAGGATGGAAATATACAGAAAGATGGTTATAAAAAGTTGTGATATTAGGCGAGGATTCGGTGTCATTCCGGAAATCCAAAATTAATCTTATCATTGCTGCTGTTAAAAAAATAGATTTCATTCTTGTCTTTGTTTGCAGAAAGAATTTTAGATTTTCATTTTTCACTTACTGCGGATTTAATCCTTCCCGACGGGATTGAGTGGTTGTATCCCTATGACCGTGATGAAGTTAGATCAGCTATGAAGCGTTTTTTTGGAAAGTATTTTTCTGACTGCGAAAAAAGATATGTACTACTGGGAATAAATCCGGGTCGATTTGGAGCTGGAATAACAGGCATACCCTTCACGGATCCCATCAGAATGGAATCTGAGTGTGGTCTTAAAAATCATTTTCAGAAAAGGCAAGAATTATCGTCTGTATTTGTATATGATTTCATTAATGAAATGGGTGGGCCAAAGCAATTTTACCAGAATTTCTACATAACCTCGGTTTGTCCACTTGGATTCGTTAAGGACGGTAAAAATTATAACTACTATGATGATCGCGCTCTCACAAAAGTTGTAATGTCCATGATTGTCAATAATATTGAGAAACATCTAGAATTTGGAATTCATAATAAGATCGCGTTTAGTATGGGCCAGGGAAAGAATTACAAATTTCTTAAAGAAATCAATGAAGAGCATTGCTTTTTTGAAAAGATTGTTCCTTTGCCACATCCTCGATGGGTGATGCAGTATCGATTGAAAAGGAAACAGGAGTTTATCGATGAGTACGTCCAAAAATTGTCGTCTGTCTTGGGGACCGTGACCAATTAAAATTAGCCATACAGTGTAGGATCATGGCCAATTAAAATTAGCCATACCGTGTAATTTGGACGATGGCCAATTAAAATTAGCCACACAGCGTAGGATCATGGCCAATTAAAATTAGCCATACCGTGTAATTGGGACGATGGCCAATTAAAATTAGCCACACAGCGTAGGATCATGGCCAATTAAAATTAGCCATACCGTGTAATTGGGACGATGGCCAATTAAAATTAGCCACACAGCTTAGGACCATGGCCAATTAAAATTGGCCATACCGTGTAATTGGGACGATGGCCAATTAAAATTAGCCACACAGCTTAGGATCATGGCCAATTAAAATTAGCCATACCGTGTCCATGGCCAATTAAAATCGGCCACAACCGTGGCTACGACTTCACTCTCCTTTGCTCTTCCTCGAGTCCCGTGCTTCTCTTTCTCGCCTGCTTCACCTGCTTGTTTCCAAATAGATAAGTCACATCCAGCTTTACCTGACGGCTCTCCCAGGTTCCGCCTCCACGCATATATAAACTCCCGAAGCGGCTTTCTCCACCCCAACCATTCTGGTAAAAAATATCACTTACTGACAATTTTACAGTAGCATTATCATTCCAGAATTTCTTGGATACGCCTGCCGATACATCATATTGATCATTGGTGACCCAATTACCCCATAGTGTCGGAGAATTATACCACCCACTTATTTCTAGTTTAAAATCCTTGGGTAGCATGAAAGTATTTTGCCCGTAAAAATTAAGTGCATCGACGTCGAGATCGATTATTTTTCCATCGATATTTGCTTCATTATGCAGATGATAACCAGTGACCGTTGCATATACATTCCACCATTTTGTCACAGAAAACGGATAGCTTACCGTAATGGCAGTGTTGGTCTGTCTTGCCAGGTTTTCCCATGTGAGTATCGTAGCCCGGTCATCGACAATATCGGTGATCTGACTGTAGATATCATCGATCACAGTGTAGCTCAACGAAGTGTTTAATGTATGTTTATAAGTATGAGACAATGAGTAGCTATTCGAATACTGAGGATTTAAAAACGGATTTCCTTTCTGATAGGTCAATTCGTCCAATCGAAATTCAAATGGATTCAGATCCTGGTATCCCGGCCGGTCTATTCTTCTTGAATAGTTGAGTCGAAGGCTGTGATTTTGATGTGCCTGAAAAGTCAAACCTGCAGATGGAAAATAATCAGTATAGCTACGCTCCACTACTTCATCTTCGGTCCCCTTTTCACTGGTCAGATCACCCATACTTTCAGTATTTTCTATTCTTAGACCCGCCATAAAATTCCATTTTTCGCCAAATGCTTTTTGCCAGCTGGTGTAAGCTGCATTAACATTTTCCCGATACACGAAATTATTGCTACGATCCAGGTTTTTGATCCTTTTTCCCTCAATTATATCAAAGTTGTTAAAAGTATTATCGGTACGAACAATGGAGCTTTTCGCACCCAATCCCAATTTTCCTCCAAAAAGATTACTCTCGTAATCTATTTTTGCAGTATAGATGTCAATATTAGTCGGTGTCACATTGCTGAAAATACGTTCTGATAAAAGTGATTCATCTGCAGCCAGATATCGATTGGGCTGATAAGAAGTCCCATCATTTCGATAGTATCCATAATCGGCATCAAAATTCAAGGTTTTTCCCTCACCATTGTATGCATAATTTACATTGAAATTCAGATTTTCCCTCGTGCCATTCATGTCATTGCTAGCCTGTAGGAAACTATCGATCCTGGTGGGACTATTTTGACTAAATATGTCCGTGTTGCTCGCAGTCACATTTTCCATGTCGTTTAAATTCCCATGCACGAGCACGCCGATCGTATTTTTATCATCAATAAATAAATCTGTGCCTAACCTAAACCCATGATTTATTCCGCGATAGAAATTTTGATTTAATTGATCGTATATATTACCACCTTGTTCACGATAGAGAAAGAACGTGTTATTATTTTGAAAATCACTGAAGTTGTAAGATCCAAAAGTGTTGAAGTTTCTATCTCGATAATTAAAAGTGACTCCTCCATTGTACTTACTTGTTTCGCCATAGCGATATCCCAAATTGAGGGTACCATTTAGGCCGAGACTCTGATCTTTCTTTAACCTGATATTGATGATGCCGGCATTTCCTTCTGCATCGTATTTTGCCGATGGATTCGTAATGATTTCAATGGCATCAATTTCCGAAGACTGGGTAGATTTTAAATAGTTGGCAAGGTCATCACCATTCAAAGGTGATTTTTTCCCGTCAATATAGACCTGCACCCCATTCTTACCCTGAAGCATCAGATTGTCATTATTATCCACCACAACTCCCGGGGATTTTCTCAGTAATTCTAACGCGGTGTTTCCCACTGCATTAATTGAACCATCAACATTGAAAACGGTCTTATCGGGATGAACCTCCACGATGGGTCTGGTAGACTTCACTACAACTTCGGCAAGATCTTCTGACTGCGAAGCCATTCTAATAAGAGGTACTTCATAGGCAGATTGACCGTCATAATCAAACACTTCACTTTTTTGATTTGCAAAGCCCACATAGGAGATTTCGATAAAATATTTACCAGCAGCAATTTCAGCAAAAGAGTATTCTCCGTTTAGGTCAGAGGCCGCGGCCTTTGCCAGGGATGTATCGATTGCCCGTTGCAGCAAAACAGTAGCATAGGCTACTCCTTCACCCTCTTCCGTTAAGACTTGTCCTTTGATAATTGGTTCTTTAGCGTCCACCCGGAGAATCAGCAGACACAATAAGGCAAAGAGGATACTGTTTTTCATAGTTGTTTCAATTTTTTAGTTGAGGAAATCTTCAATGGTTCTATGAAGAATTCTCGGTTGTATAGACGAATGAAGGTATCAAGAGGTTGCACCTTTGTTGCTGATTCGATCCAAAGTTCGACCAAAGGACTCTGGCATCAGATGAAAGTAGACGGGTAGTTGATGGGGTCAAAAGCGAAAAAAGTCGGGCAATGACCGACTTTCAGAGTCTTAGGGTGTCTGCTAAAAAAGGGCGTATTGTGTTGTCCGGAGTTTGGATAGCTCTATGATTGGCTACAAAATCCCGAAGTTGTTTTGAGTGTACTTCAGATCTTGCGGGATTTGGGTTTCTCCTTTTCCAGATCTTTCCCCGGGTCGTTATTTATCTTTCCGAATATATCCTGGAGCTCTAGATTGAGATTCTTAATAGCGATTTCTAACTCACTTAGGTCGATTTTTTTGAATTCATGGATCACTTCCTGGACCACATCCTTGTATTCCTCGATCTCTTCTTTTGACGGCATTACCTTCCTCACTTCTTCCACAAGACTATCCACATCTATTCGTGGAATTTCAATTTTTTCCAACGTTAGTTCCATTTCGTCCAGGGCCTGTTCCCATTCCATACTAATGGTCGCCGTATCCTTTTCGGGTTCTGCAGTTTGAGCCATAGCAATCGAAGACGAAAGACCCACAATCAGAATTCCCAGCAATAAATTTTTCATTTGTTTCCACATTTACACATCCATGACGAACTCAGATAATAGAAAGTACAGATTTCGGATCATCTTAAGATTTGTTTAAGATATATGCAATATATTTGGACAATAACGAAAAGTTTATGGATAGTCTAGAGTCGTTGGGAGTAACTGGTGGTCAGCTCTCGATAGAGGAAAAGGATTTTTTGGATGAAAATGGATACCTTGTTTTAGGCCGTATCCTCAATGAGGAAATGGTAGATAGGATCAATAGGCGTGTACGAGAACTAATGGTTGAAGAGGGTGATCGGGCCGGGGCAGAGTTGCTTGATTCTCCGTATATCCGGCATCCAAAAGAAGCCGGCGCAGACCGGTTAGCCGACCTTGTAAATAAGGATCCCATCTTTGATATCTTTTACACCCATCCGAGAGTCCTCGCCGCTGTAAGTCACGCCCTCGGTAAACAGATCCAATTGTCCTCACTTAATTACCGGGCAGCATTACCTGGTACAGGTGAGCAAAAGCTTCATGTCGATTGGCATGAAGCTGTAGATCTCGGGGATTTTAAAGTCTGCAATTCAATCTGGTTATTAGACGATTTTAGTGTCGCAAATGGTGCTACCAGAATCGTACCAGGGACTCATAAGAATGGTTTATTGCCACAAGACGTTTTGGAGGATCAAATGGCCGAACATCCTGATCAAATAATATTGGAAGCTCCAGCGGGAACCGTGGCAATTTTTAACTCACATACATGGCATGGCGGCACCAGAAATATTACGGAGAAACCACGACGTGCAATTCATAGTTATTTCTGCAGGCGAGATCAGCCTCAGCAGGTAGATCAGACAAGGTACTTGAGAGAATCTACCAGAGCCAGGCTCTCTGAGGCTGCATTGGATGTACTGGGAGTGAACATTTGATTTTCTCGCAGAGCGCAGAGAGTGCAGAGAATTTGGTGCTAAGGACAGATTATTGCTCGCAGTGGCGCTGAGGACCCACAGAATCGGGACATTGACAATGGTATTGACAGAATCTATGAGTATGACTCGAACTACATTGCCTTCATTTCGGCAAAATCCTTTGCAAAATAACTAATGATGATATCGGCACCGGCACGTTTAATACTGAGGAGTGCTTCAGGCATTGCCTGATCATAATCCAACCAACCATTTTTACTAGCGGCAAGAAGCATCGCACATTCGCCACTCACATGATATGCTGCGACCGGGAGATTGGTGTTTTCTTTTAAGAGCTGAATGACATCGAGATAATGTAGAGCCGGCTTGACCATCAGGTAATCAGCCCCTTCTTCCTCATCAAGTGCAGCTTCTCTCAGTGCTTCTCTTTTATTGGCGGGATCCATCTGATACGTTTTTTTATCCCCTTTCTTCGGTGCAGAATCCAGGGCTTCCCTGAAGGGGCCATAATAAGCACTGGCGTACTTAGCAGTGTAGCTCATGATGCTGGTTTCTAAAAATCCGGACTCGTCAAGAGCATTCCTGATGGCTGCTACCCGCCCATCCATCATGTCTGATGGGCCGATAATATCAAATCCCGCGGCTGCCTGGGCAAGTGCCATCTTTGCCAAAATAGGTAAGCTTTTGTCATTGTCAATTCTTCCTCCGGTGACCAGTCCGTCATGACCGTCTGAGCTATAAGGATCCATAGCCACATCGCTGATCAGTGTAATCTCAGGAAATTTCTTTTTTATATTCCGTGCTGCCTTTAAATAGAAATTGTTCTTATTCCATCCATAACTGGCTTGTTTATCCTTAAGTTTTTCATCTACTGAAGGAAATAAAATAAAACTACGGAGATTATTCTCAAGGCATTTTTCGATAACTTTTAATGCTTCATCAGAAGACATTCGAAAATTTCCTGGGAGCGATTTTACCTCAGATTTTATTTTTTTCCCATCCACCAAAAAAAGTGGATAAACGAGTTGACCCGTGTTTATATTAGTCTCGCGTACGAGGTTACGGACAGAAACTGATTTCCGATTTCTTCTCGGGCGATTTTTCATCGATATAAATAAAAGACTAAATTGGCCATTTTCAGCGGGATAAAAGGAGCTACTTGTATTTGTCAAACCAGGCCAGAATATAATTAACCTTAGCAATTAAATTACTGGGCTTGTTCGCGATGCCGTGACCGGCGTTAGGTATGCGGACCATCATTGTTTCTACACCATTTAGCTTTAGTGCGGCATAATACTGTTCCGTTTCCGCAATTGGTGTTCGATAATCTGATTCTCCGGTAAGCAACATGGTCGGTGTTTTGACATTGCCTACCAATGAAATCGGTGATCGCTTCATGTAGTGCTCCTGATGGTCCCACGGTTTGCCCGGAAACCAATATTTGTAAAATGTGGCGGGTCCATCAGCGTAAAGCACAAAGCTATACCAGTTGATTACCGGTTTGGCTACCACAGCGGCTTTAAACCGATCTGTCTTTCCCACAATCCAACTCGATAGCACACCACCGCCACTTCCACCAGTTACGTAAAGACGGTCTTCGTCTATGAACCCCTTGCTGATCACCGCATCGACTCCAGACATGAGATCATCGTAATCCTCTCCGGGATAATTATGATGAATCAGATTCCCAAATTCCTCACCATAGCTCGTGCTACCTCTGGGATTTGTGTACAATACCACATATCCCGCAGCTGCATACAGTTGGATTTCAGCCGAAAATCGATCACCATAATTGGCAAAAGGGCCCCCATGAATCTCCAAAATCAGAGGGTATTTCTCTGTGGGATCAAAATCGGGGGGAAAACAAATCCAACCCTGTACATCGCGATCATCAAATGATGATTTATACCAGATCTCTTCCACCTTCCCCAATTTTTTGAAGTGAAATAGATCCCTGTTTAAATTGGTGAGTCGTATAAAATTATTTTCATTTGACGCTGTTGCCAAATCTGCAGGATGCTCAGGAGTACCAAAAGTAAATGCAATACGACCATCTTTAGATGCTGTAAAACTTCCTGCACCATAAGGTCTGCCCAGAGAAAGGCCTCCGACATTTTTTACGATATCTGTAACAGTACCATCGAGATCGATACGCGCTACCTTTGTATTTCCATTTTCATCATACTGGATCAATAGATTCCGACCATTCCATGAAACATCATCTACATCTCGATCAAAATTGCAGGAGATACATTGTGGTAGACTACCATCAGCATTCATGATGTATAGCCGGGTCAATTGATAACCCTGAAAGCGGTCGTCATATCCCAGATAAGCAATCTTTTTTCCATCAGGAGACAAGACGGGATACATATCCGGACCCTTTCTAGTGGTAATAGGAGCACTTTTCCGGGTTTGAAGGTCTAAGCGGTGTATTTCACTATTGCGTGGATTGAGATCCCGGTCGTCATGATGATTAGCGCTGTAAAATATACTTTGCCCATCCATGGACCATGATAAATAACTCGAATGATTATATGGATCATCTGTCAGTTGTATAGGACTACCTCCTTCACTGGGCAGGATGAAGATTTGACTATATTCATTCTTTGCATATCCTCCTCCATCTCGTCGATAGCTGAGTTTGCTGATCACCCTGGGTGGGTCGTTCCATTTGGCACCTTTCGGTTTTTCGGGCATCGAAGCAAAACTGTCTTCCTTGTACGGCACTGTCATGGTAAATGCGATCCATGCACCATCAGGTGACCAATATGATCTACCCGGAGACCGGGTGAGATGAGTGAGTTGTTGCTCTACGTTGCCATCCAGCCATTTTAAGTAGATCTGTGTGGACCCGCCCCGAGATGACCGGTAAATAATTTTAGTCCCGTCAGGTGACCACAAAGGTGAAAAATCCGACTGAGAACCAGTAGTCAACGGTCGATGAGCACTCCCATCTACATTGGTAATCCAAAGATTAGAACGGTTTGCATCGTGCATAATATCTTTGAAATTTCTAGAATAAATTATCTGTTCTCCATCTGGTGAAATCTGTGGATCAGAGATAAATTCGAGATCAAAGACATCAATGGGTTGTATTTTGGTCGAAAGGGCATCCTGACTTAGCACAATGCTAGTGATCAGATGAAAGAATGCGAGAAAGGAAAAGAATTTTTTCATATCGCTGAGTTTGCAATTGCAAAGATAGCTCACTTCGCTAGATTGGGATGGGAAATCGCGTAGTACCTTTCTAAATATCCAGTTGGGTAAGACATCATCAATTCCATCTTGAACAACCAGCCCTGGGGAGCAATAGATAAAACAACCACTTAAAGATTGTTGGAAGTAACTTGGTTTCAGCAACCACCAATGTCATACTACAGAGCGAAGTTGCATACCTGGTCAAAAAAGAAAAATGAGCAGACTATTGAGGCCCAACTGGCAGAATTACCTTAGTGAGAAAATCAAAATTTTGTATTTCATCGTGTAGGATCTTCGTCAAGTATCCGAAAAAATTAAATTGTGTACTTCAGAAATTTTCTTTCCAACCTTCCGGACCATTATTCTCTGATATTGAATTAATCAAACCACTCGAAATCCCGATGGAGAAAGACTCAGCTTATTGTCAATTTGTAATGGGTGAAACGATCACGTTATTAAATTGAACAATATTCGCAATAAAAATTATGCATTCTACTGCATAGATCAGGATACTCAATGCAGAAAATATCCCTCCTACTTCATTGGCTGTGAATTAGGCAATATCTAATCGTTTTTATTACGGTATTAGCATCACTCTTGGGGGTACAATTAATAATATCTCAAAGGAGGACTTTTATGCATCTATTTTAACACAAAAGCATTGAAAATATGAGAGCTTTAATAATTCTTTTGTTTCTTTTTATATCAGGTTCGATCGCTGCTCAGAAAACAGTGAGTGGTGTCGTAATCTCAAATGAAGATGATCAACCCATGATCGGTGTAAATATCCTGATCAAAGGGACAGCTTCAGGAGACATTACTGACTTTGACGGAAGATTTTCCATTGAGGTCCCATCGGAAGAATCGGTGTTGGTTTTTTCCTACACTGGCTTTGTGACGCAAGAAATTGCAGTTGCAGATCAAAATAATTTAAATATTAGAATGGATCTCAACACAGCGAGTCTGGGAGAAATTGTTGTGACAGCAATTGGTATTGCAGCTGATAAATCAAATCTCGGCTACTCGATTCAATCGGTGAAGGCAGATGATGTACAGAATTCCGGAGAAACAAATCTCGTGGCAGCCCTTGCAGGAAAAGCCGCGGGTGTACAGGTGACGAGCTCAGGAGGTACTGCCGGTGCTGCTGCGCAGATCAGAATAAGGGGTAACAAGACCATTATTGGCAGAAATGCACCGCTGTTTGTAGTAGACGGAATTCCGATCGACAATAGCACATATACCTCAGCTGATTCACCAGAAGATGCAGTCAGTGATCTGGGATCAGGTGGTGTTAATAATTCGAATCGAGCAATAGACCTGAATCCTGATGATATCGAATCAATGACCGTGTTGAAAGGTCCTGCTGCCACTGCTCTTTATGGAATCAGGGCTGCTAATGGTGCAATTATCGTGACTACGAAAAGAGGCAGAGACACTGATGGAAAACCAACCGTCAACGTGAGCTCGTCAATTACATTTGATCAGGTAAATAAACTGCCTGAGGTGCAGCGTGTTTATGCACAGGGAAATCCTGTCGGTGGGATCCCCACCTTTCAGGGACCAATGACCGGATCTTTTACGGGATTTAGTTGGGGCCCACTCATATCAGATCTGCGCTACGCAGATGAAGCTTCTCCCTGGGACCGCAATGGCTTGATTGTACATCAAAACGACCCGAAAGCCACTAGCAGATTAGTGAATGCCTACGACAATCCGGGGGCGTTTTTTGAGACCGCAATCACAAATAATAATTATGTAAGTGTAAGTGGTGGCACCTCATTCGTAAATTATTTTATGTCCGGTGGCAACATGTATCAAACGGGAATTATACCTAACACCAAATTCAACCGTACATCTTTTAAAGCTACGATTGGAGTAAACATCTCAGATAAAATTCGTGCGACAGTGTCTGGTAATTATGTCAACTCAGGAGGAAGAAGAGCTCAAAACGGATCAAATACTTCTGGCGTGATGCTCGGTCTGATGAGGACAACACCAACATTCGATAATCGAAACGGATATGATCCCGGGGAGAACCCACTGGCCTACCAATTTGAAGATGGAAGACCAAGAGCTTATCGTGGTCTTTTGGGAGACCGGGCGATTTATGATAATCCCTATTGGACAGTCTATAAAAACTTTCTCACCGACGATGTAAATCGCTTTATCGGATTTACACATCTCGAATATGAAGTGGTTAAGGGATTAAAATTGAATAGCAGGCTTGGTGTAGATACCTATGGTGATTTTAGAAAATTTAGAAATGATATAGGCTCAGGAACATTGCCTGCGGGTCAAGTTGTAAATCATGCAATAAACAGCACTGACCTAAACCTGGATCTCTACGCCACTTACAATAAAGACCTGACGAATAATCTTCGACTGGATGCTACGGCCGGGTGGAATTATTATCGAAATAAGGTAGACAACAGAAGAGAGGACGGCCAGGGTCTCGCATCCAGGGGATTTTTCAACGCAGCAAGTGCAAATTCATTTAGTGTTGTGGAGAGACCTACGGAAAGGAAATTATATGGCCTTTACGGAGATCTCAGGTTTTCCTACAACGACCAACTTTTTATTAATCTCACCGGCAGAAACGACTGGTCATCAACCTTACCTGAAAAAAATAACTCGTTCTTTTATCCTTCTGTGGCACTCGGCTGGACATTTACCGAAACATTTGATCTGACTGGAAATGTCCTGTCATATGGTAAACTGAGAGCGTCCTACGGAAAGGTTGGAAACGATGCCCAATTTGCTCTTACGAGCACAGGATTTGAACAAGCTCGAGTGAGGGATGGATGGACAACTCCCAATGGCGTGATTTTTCCAGCGTTGGGGACAAATTCCTTTATTCCAGGTCAGACGCTCGGCAATGAAGAACTGAGACCGGAGTTTACCACAACTTTTGAGGTGGGAGCAGATCTCCGGCTTTTTAGCAATCGCGTGGTGGCTGATATCACCTATTACCGCGCACTTTCAGAAGATGTAATTAATCTCGTTGACATCTCAAGAGCGACCGGATTTTTACAACGTGCCATAAACACTGGAGAAATCGAAAATAAAGGTGTAGAGGCCGTCTTGAGTGGTGATGTCATCCACAAGTCAAATTTTACGTATAACCTGGGCTTAAATTTTAATGCGTACAAATCAATTGTCAATAAAATTGCCCCGGGATTAAATGTTATTACAATCGATCCTTTCGGCACACAACGAATCCAGGTAGGTGAACCATATGGTATCTTCCATGGCACCAGATTCTTACGAGATGACCAGGGAAGAATGGTGATAGATCCCATAGATGGGATGCCGCTCCAAGATCCTGTAGACGGCAAAGTGGGGGATCCCAATCCAGACTGGACATTAGGTATCCGAAATTCATTTTCTTTCGGAAATATAAACCTCTCCTTCCTCTTCGACATCAAGCAAGGTGCAGATGTTTATAATGGCACCTCGGGTGTACTGAACAATTTCGGAGTGGGTATTGCTACTTTAGACCGCAACGAGCGGGTTGTTTTCTCGGGAGTACTCGCTGATGAAAATGGAAATCCCACATCGACAGTAAATAATATTGAAGTAGTGAAGGGTGGAACGGATGGGGGCACAAATTATTATCAGAACTATGGATTTGTAAATCTCGATGAGCTCACTGTGATGGATGGATCTTTTATCAGGCTCCGAGATATAAGTCTCAGATATGATGTACCGATCAATAAAATAGGTGGGTCATTTGTAAAAGGACTAAATATTACGTTAAATGCACGCAATGTATTTCTAATTACAGATTACACTGGAATTGATCCCGAAACAAATCTGACTAGCGATGCAAGTAATGTATTCGGTTACGACTATTTCAACAATCCCAACACGAGAAGTTATGGAGCTAAATTTAATATCACATTTTAATTCTATCATGCAGAAAAATTAATATAATCATGAAATCAATTCATAAATATTTTGCAGCATCAATATTTTTCCTGCTAGTCTCCTGCGAATTCGGAGACACCAACGTCAATCCCGCACTACCCAGTGATGTAGCAGCGCAAGCCATTAATCCGGCAGCACAAGCCGGCCTGGCTTTTGCCATCGGTGGCGAAATGGTGAGAATAAGTGGTCTTTTTATGCAGCAATTTCAAGGAATCAATGCTCAACAGTTTGACAACTACAAATACCTGGTGAAATCCAGCGACATGGATGGTGTTTGGCGTCGCATGTATCACAATTCCCTCAATCCTTTAATCACGGTGCAGCGTAAAGCGGAGACACAAAACTCGCATCACACGGCAGCAATGGCCAAAGTACTCATAGCCGTGGGTATCGGCCATCTCACAGACATGTTTGGAGATATTCCCTACAGTACCGCGTGGAGAGGACTAGAGGATGAATTCTTTCCGTCTTATGATACCCAGGAAAATATTTATGCAAATATCCACATGCTCCTGGATGAGGCAATAGCACTTTTTGCCGGGGACCCGGGTGAGGGACCTTCTCTGGGTGGTGACGATCTCATTTATGGCGGGGATACAGATGCATGGACGAAGGCGGCATATGCGCTAAAAGCCAAGTATTACATACATACCTGTAAGATAAATAATCAGGCCTATGATCTAGCTATTGCAGCACTTGAAAGAGGTTTTTCTGACAATGGCGACGACTTGCAATTTGTCTTTGGCAGCAGTACAAACGAGGCGAATCCCCAATATCAATTTACTCAGGACCGGGGCGGAAATATTAATATTGATCCCAACTTTTTTAACCTGCTAATCGAGCTCGATGATCCACGAAAATCCGCTTTTCTAAATCCGGCATCTACCGATAGTGGCTTTAATACCAATTTCAATTCTGGCACTTACTACACAACTATAAATTCACCGACTATTTTTATGAGTTATTCAGAAGCAAAATTTATTGAAGCCGAAGCAAAATTAAAACTCGGAGATTTAGCCGGAGCACAGACTGCACTTGCAGAGGCCATTGAAGCATCTCTTATGAAGCTTTTAGGAACTTCAGACCCAAACTATGTCGACTTGCATAGTAATCTTAATGATCTGCCTGATGAAAATGCGAGACTAGAGCAAATTATTGGTCAAAAATACATTGCCTTGTATTCTCAAGGTTTAGAGGTGTGGACCGATTATCGCCGTACCGGATTTCCATCTATCACTCCTGTGGAAGGGGGTAATAATGCCTTCAACAATAATGGCGAGGTGCCACGGAGGTTACCTTATCCCCAACAGGAAATTGATCTAAACGAATCAAACGTGCCGATAAAGTCACCGGACTTTCAGGAGAGGTTTTGGTGGGATCAATAATTTAAAGAAATTCATTGCATGAAGACCGGGGGGAGCCACCGCAAATCCTGGTCTTTCTTTTTTAATTAGATGATACGTTCTGCCAGATGTCTTCCTTACGAAAAAAATCCTAAATTTGCTAAATATCTTTGCATAGCAATGTGATTAGTAAACAACATGACCGGCCTCCTGCTCCGGTCAGTTGAGGTAAGCTGGCGATGTTGTTTTCAAGCTGTAGATGCCGAAGTGGCGGAATTGGTAGACGCGCTGGATTCAAAATCCAGTTCTGGCGACAGAGTGTGGGTTCGATTCCCACCTTCGGTACCAGATAACTGTAACCTTAAACGGAAAATAGATCGGGGGCTTGTTCTTCAGCTCATTGCCATACAGAAACCTTTCCAAGTGGTAAATAGAAAGGTAGTGAGTCTGCATACGAACTTGTGCTTCTTGGAGTTGGCATAAAAATAACTCCGGTTTATCTCAGCTTGGTAATTGTTGCAGCAACTAGACTAGAGTACAAGCGTACAATTACGACTACTCTTTCCGTCCTGTCACGGACCATTATCTTCCCCCGTCGATCCATTTCTTAAAATCGCGAGCCCTCTCCCTTGCTACTATCAAAGGAATAGCAGGATCTGTCTCAGCCTGCAACTTAAATCTACCATTCCGGTAACTATGTATTTTATTAATTGCGCGAAGGTGAATAATTATACTGCGATTAATCCTGAAAAAAGTAGACGGGTCCAAAAGGTTTTCAAGATGCTCGAGCGTACTATCAATGACATGCCGCTTGTTTTCGATCGATCGCAAAAATACCATTCCATCCTCACTATAAAACAAAGAAATTTCTTCCTGCTCGAGAAACGTAAAGGCATTCCCTGACTTCACTAAAAAGCGAGTCTTGTATTTTGAAGAAGTTACCGCCTTGATCAATTCCTCAATTTTATGCACCGGAATACTGCCTACCGGAGATTTCAATCTCTCAAATTTATCAATAGCCTTTTCAAGTTTATCCCTGTCTATTGGCTTCAGTATATAGTCAATACTATTTACTTCAAATGCCTTCAACGCGTATTTGTCATAGGCCGTTGTAAAAATGATCGGAACATTGATCTGTACCTTGGAAAAAATAGTAAAACTCAATCCGTCAGAAAGATGAATATCCAGAAAAACCAGATCCGGAACCTCATTATTTCTAAACCAATGGACTGACTCCTCAACAGTCTGAATTGCATTAATTATTTCGTAGTCTTTCCTCACCTCGCCTACAAGCCGTGAAAGCCTCTGAGCAGCAATCATTTCATCCTCTATTATCAAAACCTTTTTAATCATCATCCAGGCTTTAGATTAGTCCTGATGAGTGGGACCGAAATTGTAAATGAATCCTTATTCTTCAATACTTCGACAGGATCATCTACAAAGAACTTATATCGTCTCCGGATGTTATTAATCCCCAGGCCCGTTCTCGACTGCACTTGGCTTTTTGGTTGGTAATTATTTGTCACAACCAGCCGATCATTTCCATCGATAAAAACTTCAATCTTCAAGGGCTGAGTCATAGTGAATACATTGTGTTTAATGGCATTCTCAAAAAGCATCTGCAATGACATCGGTACTACCATTTTGCTATAATGCGCTTCATCTATGTCGATGTTTACTTCAATGTTGTCGCCAAATCTTTCCTTGATGAGATGAATATAGGCATTGAGAAATCCGATCTCTCTGCCCAGTTTTATCAGACCCTCATCCTGAATCTCAAGAATGTAACGAAACACATCTGCCAGTTTCTGCACATATTTGACTGCTCGACCTTCATCGATAGGAATCAGGCCTGACAATGTATTAAGACTATTAAATAAAAAATGGGGTTGAATCTGATTCTTCAAGCCTTCCAATTGATTTTGCAGATTCTGTCTTGTCAATTGTTCTTTTTCAAGACGCGTTTGATCAAGTTTTCGATAGACGTAGATGATTTCGTATACAGCCAAGATAAAGAACGAAAACAATAAAGAACTAAATAACTCAACTACCTGATTGGGGTGACTTTCCCTCAGAGACGGCAGCGCCAATCCCATCACGAACTGCAGACCTGGTTTTATTATAAAATAAGCCAATGTGATTAGGACAATTTCCAGAGCAATCCTTCTCAATACATGGTCCCTGGTCCGCTTACTTCTTCTTAGTTGAATGAGTATCCATCTGAATATGATCCAAAAGATCGTGGTATAGATTACATTCACAGGATAACAAAAGGTTATGAATTTCCTGAAATCACTTTGCAACAGATCGGCAAATAATATACTGCCCAGGATAAATGACAAAAGAGGAATGCCGATGATCATGAGCCATTTATCGTTAAACCCTAAATATTCACGACATCGATTCATCTTTTAAATTTACGATTAAGCTGCAAAACGTAAAAAAGATCTTAGAATTGCAATCTGTACAGGATATCCGGGAAAAAGCCAATTTGATATATCGTATTTATTTTCTGCGTGCTCTCATTATATCTCCTTATAAACACATTTTGGTGATTGGTGATGTTCTGAAAGTCCAGAAAGAATTGCTCAGACCTTCGTTTGTTTTTCGGGTTTAGCCGGTATCCCAATTTTAGATCCAGCCTGACATAAGGATCAAACCTTTCAGAATATGCCAACTCATCCAGCTTGATTTCCTTTCCGGATTCGATAGATTTTGCAAGATCGATTGGTGTGAAGTATCGACCGCCTGCAGTCGTAAATTTAAAATCAACTGTAAATGCATTGCCCTTGTTTCTGCCAAATAAAAATTCCTTGCCTCCCAAGATATTCAACACATATTTATTGTTGAATGCCGTGTTGCGCTCTATCCCGTCACTTCCCTTATACTTTGATTGATACAACGACCCAGTGGCTAAACCATAGTAATTGTTTGCAAAGAATTTCTCCAGGGTAAGCTCAATTCCATAGTTCTTTCCCTCACCTGAATTCTGAAGATAGTGCACTTCTGGAAATCCAAAATCAGCCCCTACATTCAACACAGAAAAACTGCTGGATAGAGACTCCACCGGAACGTCAACGTGTTGTTGCAGATAAACTTCCGATTTCAGACGCCAATCCCGGTCTAAACGATGGTCATAGCCCAGGACAAAGTGTCTACTTTTCAAGAAATCAACATCTGTATTGGTACGAACCATTTCTCCTCCTGGTGTGGAAAGGGTCATCAAATACAGTGGCAGTGGGAGTATCTGCCGATGTGACCCAAAGCCCATATTGATTGTTTGTTTACGAGATAAATGCCAGTTGACTGCAGCACGTGGCTCTACCGCAAATTTTTGATTAAACCCCAGGTACTGTGTATGTAAACCCCCGTTTATCGTGATCTTTTCTCCTGCCCTATATTGGGCCTGCGCATAAGACTGTACTAAGTCAATACCATCATCAAAATCCCTGTAGGACACCCAATTTTGATTTATTTTTTCCCGCAAAAATGCATCAATAAAAAAATGCTCAATTAAGACTCCTGCGCGATATGTGAATTTTGCACTTACCTTCTTATTTACAAATGAAGAAAATGTCATTCTGCTTTCCTCGTCATCACCTGTAAAAAATAAATCAGTAGCCTCGTCAGGCAGCACTTCTTCTACAGTAAAATTATTACCTGAAGAAGTAATTGCCAGCGTTGTTCTTATATATGACCTGTCACTGAGTAAGTATTTGTGGTTAATTCCCACTACACCGATCTTACTTGAAGCATAACTATTTTGATTTTGCTCAGCCCAAAAATCATCCTCAGTAAGATCTTTTGCGAGAAAATCAATATCACTTAATCCCCCAATTCCGAAAATGGTCCATTTTCCCGATTTGGTCCTGCCGAGATCCAATTTAAAGCTGAGGTCTTTATATTTTGGTAGAGCTGCTGTCCCAAAATCCAACCCAATGACATGGGCCAGTTCGACAAAAGAATGCCTATAACTGACGAGGAAAGAGCCCTTGTTCTTCCTGTTGAGCGGCCCTTCAGCCATAAACTCCAATCCACTGAAAGCAGCCAATTGAGCAGTAAATTCATACTTGTCACGATTGCCACTTCTGAATTGAATATCAAAGACACCGGCATTAGCATTGCCGTATTCTGCTGGAAAGGCCGATGTCAGAAAATCAGAATTCCTAAGGAGGTTAGTATTTAGAGCAGAAACAGGTCCACCTGTAGTGCCTAATGTGGCAAAGTGATTGGGGTTTGGGATCGGAATCCCTTCTAGCCGCCACAGGACTCCGATCGGAGAGTTGCCTCGGATCACAATATCGTTGCGCGAATCATCCGCGATCTGTACTCCCGCAAAATTCGCCGCCATGCGAGATGCGTCGTTTCGGCCGCCAGAATATCGGGTCACTTCCTCCAGCGTAAACATTCTTGCACTCACAGTAGCCAGTTCGTTATTGGCCTTGTCCTTTTCTGTTTCGGCACGTACCACAATTTCCGACATTTCGACTGCCGATTCTTCGAGGCCAGCCTCCAAAATGACATCCTTGCCGGAAGTGACCAAAATATTGGGAATGGTAGTAGTATTGTATCCCAGATAGCTGATTTTCAGCTCAAATCTACCCGGAGGCACCGCTTCGATCACAAACCGGCCATCCAGATCAGAAACAGTTCCTCTTACAGAGTCCGCAGCCACTTGCAGAACCACATTAGCCCCAATGAGAGGCTGGTCACTTTGTCTGTCATATATGTTGCCTTTAATACTTGTCTGTGCCCAGAGGGATGGATGAAGCAGAAAGGAAAAGAATAGAGAATAAAATAAAGTTGCTTTCATGGTTTATCAAATCTGTAGATCCATGACTCAAAATTGGGGTAAACATTGCTACAAATCAAGGGCCAAAAGGTCAAGTGTAGAATTAAAGAGTTGAATTGTATGCTCCGATGGTTCAATTGTCCATTTTCCTTCTTGCTTCAACATGCAGTTGGATTATATATTGTCCCTGGTGGATATCTGCCAGGAAATGGCACCTTGCAAGAGGATCTCTCCCGTAGACACTCTACAAGCTGTCTGCCTGCTCGGATAGCCTGCTCAAATATTTTGTCTTGAGATGGTAGTTTCTGAGTGTATTCCATTCGGCAGGATCCAAGTCAACCAGGTCTTCTTTGGCACAGATTTGTTCAACACCTTCCCTCAGTTTGATCTTTACCTGTGCAATACTTTCTATTAGTTGTGTCTTCTTTTCCGGATCAGGGTTCATTTCCAGTTCCATCATCTCCTCATTGAACTCCATCATGTCCATCAAGAAATCCTCAGGCACTTTATTTTCACCTGCTTCTCCAAGCTGGTCATTCAGTTGTAGGATGTATTTCAGTCTTAAATCAAAATCAGAAAGTGTCTTGAACGCAGCATTATTAACGGTAGATTTTTCCAGCATTTCTGCCTGTTCCTCCGGACCTGAAAAAGTGTGGAAATCGGGATGGAATTTTCGGCTATTTTCGAAGAATGTTTTTCTTAAACCCCCGTGATCAATTTTTAAATTGACAGGTATCCCATAAAACTCAAAGTAACTTACCACTGTAAAATTTGAAAAGCTTTTTAGCGGCCATTGAGCCAACGCAATACATCCAGTCCGTTGGCAAACAGAACCAGGCCAATCACAATTGCAAAGCCCACCATAGTGGCATACTCCATAAATTTGTCGCTCACCTTTCTGCCCGTAATTACCTCATAGATCAAAAACATGACATGGCCACCGTCCAGTGCCGGGATAGGTAGGAGGTTCATAAAGCCCAAGATCAGAGACAGAATAGCCGTTACATGCCAAAAAGATTCCCAGCTCCAAACACGGGGAAAGAGATTGCTAATTGTGCCGAAGCCTCCAAGACTTTCACTAGCTTTGATTTTTCCTCTAAACATCTTGCCAAAGGCCTTTATCTGAGAAGCCAAGAAATCGTAACCCTTGACTACACCAGCTGGAATTGCTTCCGCGATCGAGTAATCCTGGCGTTCTGTTTCAAATAAATCCAAAAAATTTTTCCTTTCAAATCCTATCAAACCGGCATCATCAGATCTGACATTGATATTGTGCTCCCGACCACCCCTTACTAGTCGAATATCGAGTAGACTTGCCTTGTTTTGCTGGGCGACCTTTACAAACTGGTCATAAAAGGGAGTCGGATGATCATTAATCGCAACAAGGCGATCTTCAGCCTGAAGCCCCGCCTTTTCCGCAGCACCATTTTTAACCACTCTCTTTACTACGGTGGGTACCCTCGGTGCAAAAATAAAGGCATCCTTATATGCGTAGCTCGATAATTTCCCTACAAATTGCTCATCGATAGGTAGTACTTTTTCGACTCCATTCCTCCTGATCGTCATCTCCTTGGCGTCGTTTATCACTATCTCTTTCTTAAACGTACCGACCTCATAACGATCAAATTCCCTATCACCAATTTTTAGAATTTCGTCTCCGTTTTGCAATCCCATCTCCAATCCCAGAGAATCGACGTAATAACCATACTCTATATTTTTGGTGGGAAGAAACTCGGAGCCCCATTGGTACAGCACAAGACCGAATAAGAGGAATCCCAGGATAAAATTGACGGTGACACCGCCCAACATAATGATCAGTCGTTGCCAGGCCGGTTTGGATCGAAACTCCCATGGCTGTGGCGGACCTTTCATTTGCTCCCGGTCCATGCTCTCATCGATCATCCCGGCTATTTTTACATAACCTCCCAGGGGCAACCAACCAATACCGTACTCTGTTTCACCTATTTTCTTCTTGATGACAGAAAACCAGGGATCAAAGAAGAGATAAAACTTTTCTACCCTGGTCTTAAACCATTTAGCTGGTAAGAAATGGCCTAGTTCATGGAGAACAATCAAGATCGATAAGCTCAAGACAAATTGAGCAATCATGATGGCAATGCCCATATCCACAGTTTATTATTACCTCAGTACAAACGCGTGCGTGCGAAGTAAAGTTTTCCAAAGATGACTGCAAATGTACGTTTTTGCTAATGAAGAGAGACTCGGTAATCTTATCAAAAAGGAGCTTTGTCGAAAAACACACCCTGCCATCCTGATCGACGATGATTTGCCCTAACCCTTTCCTGCTCCCCCCATTCCAATTATCCTGGTAAAGTGTTGCTGCGACTCCCAAGACTATCAAAGTTGCCATCGATCCCTGCCACATATACAGTACTTAACAAAGAATCTTCTGTCAGATCTGATCAAAATAGACGTTACTATGTTAGAATAAGATCATGACCTTCAGGAATGTCATAATCGTGATTGCAATATGGAGTTCAGCAGGGACGCTGACTTATGGCCAGACCTGTTGTTCCGGAGGAGTACCCATTAGTAGTAATCTGGGCTTTAATGCCGCAGACGCAGGTGTTCTACAGGTGCGAGTAGGCGCCCATCTCAATCTCCTGCGGCGACTATACGAAGGCGCAGACCAGCTGAATGATGATTTTCGGACACGGACTACCCATTCCTTCAATTTTCGGGCAGCGTACAATATCACTCGTCGTTTTTCGATCGAAACCTTCCTTCCTGTGATTAGACAAAGTAGAAAGATAATTGCGAGGGACCGTGGTACGAATATCGAAACCACCTTTGGAATTGGAGACCCTGTGCTCCTTTTCATGTTTGATCTCGCTGTAGACCCAATCTCATTTAGGATCGGAGCCGGACCTCAAATTCCGGTTGGTCGTACCAATCACCGGAATGACCTTGGGCTTCTCCTGGTCGAGGACCTTCAGCCTGGTAGTGGTGCATGGGATGGAATATTTTTTTCATCACTCTCAATACCATGGCAGAGCCGGCCAAGCCGGGTCGGTTATCTCAATGCTATTTATAGTCTTACTGGGAAGAACAGGCAGGCCAGGGGCGGAAACCAAACCTACCAATTTGGTGACGAACTTCAGCTGATCGGAGGAATAACTGACCAGTTTTTGACTGGTAATCAAATCATCGACGGTGGAATAGCTCTGCGATATCGATCGGCAGCACGCGATGCAATCAATAATATTGAAGGGACCAGTACTGGTGGTAATTTTTTATTTTTAAAACTGGATACTGGAATCACATTTCCAAATCACGGATTTCAGGTTTCGACAGAAATTCCAGTTTATACTTTTGTAAACGAGATACAGATGGCCACAACATTTATTATCAGTGTTGGATGGCATAAAAAAATAGATCTAAAATCAAACAATGAAGGTTCCATTGATTTTGAACCAATAGACTTTTGATCATAAATCAAAATGTGATGAAAAAAATAGTGTTGCTTCTCTTACTCCTCCCCTACCTATTCGCATCAGAATCTTGTTCTGATAATTCTCCGGAAGAAATTGTCCCGACTCCCTCTCCAAATCCCACAAATCAAGATTGGACTATCCCAGTCAATGAAGTCTTTGATGGTGGACCCGGCAAAGATGGAATTCCTTCCATAGACAGACCCGATTTTGTCTTAGCCGGTGAGGTAGATTTCCTCAACGATGATGACCTCGTCTTAGCTATTAAATTTGGCGACGTGGTTAAAGCATATCCACACCGCATACTTGACCGACACGAAATAGTCAATGATTTCATTGGCAATCACGCTTTGGCTGTGACCTATTGTCCCCTTACCGGTACCGGTATCGCATGGAATCGCGAAATTCCGGGTGGAGAAACAACATTTGGTGTGTCGGGATTGCTCTATAATTCCAACTTGATGCCTTATGACCGGAGCACAAACAGTATTTGGTCGCAGCAACGTTTGGATTGTGTAAACGGGAATCTCGTCGGCACTAATGCAGAAACCTATAGTCTCGTGGAGACAAGTTTTGAGACTTTCAGGGAAACTTATCCCGATGCCCTGGTGCTAAGTACCAATACGGGCTTCGGGAATATCTATACAAGATATCCGTATGGCGATTACAAGGAAAACCACGAGCGCCTCCTATTTCCGATAACGACCAGAGATGACCGTCTACCACTGAAAGAACGTACACTTGGTGTGCTCTTCGAGAGTGGTGCAAAAAAAGTTTATCCATTTGGACCCAATAGTGATGAGATCGAATTTTTTAAAGATAAAGTCAGTGGCATTGATCTTGTTGTCGTAAGAAGTGTGACAAAAAATTTCATTGTAGTCTTTGAAGACAGAGACTTGGATCTCAACATTGTCAAGAATCAATTTCCCGCCGTCCTTAAGGACAAAAATGGGATCACCTACGATATACTGGGGGAAGCAACAAATGGCGAAAATGTAGAAAAACTTTATATGCCCAGACAATTTATGGGCTTCTGGTTTTCATGGGGTACTTTTTACCCAAATATAGATTTGAGTAAACAGTAAAAGTCAGGGGTTAAGGCATAAATAGATTTCCAGCAATATGCATTTCATGTTGATGAACCCGGGTTAAAAGGTATACTCACGCCTGGAGATCCATCTTGTCGTTAGCGGGCTAATTCCGTGCTCCACAAAGCCTTTTTTTAGTTTTGATATATGCATAACTTTTATTTACCTGACATCTCAGCAGATCAGATCGAAATCGGTGAAGAAGAGGCCAGACACATCACAAAAAGTCTCCGGCTAAAGATCAATGATCAGTTTTGGATACTCAATGGCCAAGGTGAAAAGGCATTGTGCAAAATCCTGGCCTTAACAAAAAGAAAAGTATCCGCTCTGATTACCAAACGATTCTCCTCACCCAAAACCAGATCAAATCTACACCTGGCAATTGCTCCGACAAAAAATATGTCCAGACTCGAGTGGTTTGTCGAAAAAGCAACTGAACTCGGTATTGGAGAACTCACTTTTTTAAATACTGATCGCACGGAAAGGCAAAAAATAAAAATCGACAGAATAAAAAAAATATCCATTTCTGCCCTTAAGCAATCAGGCAATTTGTTCCTGCCGAAGATTAATTCTGTGGTAAAATTTAATGATTTTATTTCAGCAGATCACCCGGAAGAACTGCGATTTATACCCAACTGTGCAACGCACGGTCTTCCCCATTTATCTACTTTGATAAAACCGGAAAAAGACACACTGGTACTAATTGGTCCTGCCGGTGATTTTACTCTGGCGGAAATTAAAACTTCACTACAGAATGGATTTATGGAAACTTCCTTGGGTGGTCAGCGCCTGAGAAGCGAAACGGCAGCTATTATGGTAGTCAGTGTTTTCTCCTTCCTGAATCAAGTGTAAATGCCATTTTTGGGATTCGTCATATCCGATCCAAATCTAGGGATTTGTAATAAGATTTAAAAAACTCCGGAACAATAGTCTTTATGTATCTGTGATTAGAATTAAATAAGACACAGATCCCGATATTATTTTTCCGGTCCAGTGCTATCTCACTTCTGAATCCGTTGACAGAACCACCGTGATAAATGATATCCTGATCATTCCAGTCAAGCACACGCCAACCAACGGCGTAATAATTTTTTGTGACCCCACCCCAGTTTCTGAAAAAATAATTTCGACTATTTCTCACTACAGGAGTAAACACCTGATCAAGAGCTCCAGGTGAAATAATATCAGGCCTGGTCCCCAGGAGAATCTTGAGCCAGGCAGACATATCTGAGATAGACGCATTTATGCCTCCTGCAGAAACCGCATTATAATATTTCTTGTTGAGCCGGGCGGGGAAACATCGATTGCTTTTGTTCCAAAAATGGGGATAGGCAATGTTTTCACTTGCAATTAATTTTTCATGGGACACGCTGACGTCTTGCATATTTCCTGGCAAGAAAACTAGATCTTGAAGCCATTCGGTGAAAGGTGTATTGGTTTTTCGATAAACGATCTCTTCAATCATCGAAAAGGCAGCATTTTGATATGCAAAAAACTCACCCTCCTTCCCGTAAACTGGTAGTGTAGAAAAGTAGGGAATGATTTCTTTGATGTCCTTTCCTCTTTCGGTCATACCTGTAAAGGCATGGCGTTGGAGACCAGTGGAATGAGACAGTAAATGCCGGACGTTTATTCTATCGGCCTGAGCAGAATTTCGAAATGTAAACTCGGGAATCACCCTTCTTATATTATCATCCCAGCCAATGAAACCCTCCTCGACAAGTTTACTAACCAAAACTCCGGCAAATCCCTTTGACAAACTCCCCAGTCTGAAAACCGTCCTGGTATCAACTTTCCTTTCGGTTCGGGTGTTTCTCACACCATACCCTTCCAATAAGATTGTCTGATCTCCCTTGACAATGGCAATGGCAGCTCCAGGACAACCAGATTTTTTCAGTTTCTCATCAAAGTACATTGAAAAAGCATTGGCAAAAGTTGCCAACTCCTCGGAAATTGGTTCTATATGACTACTAGATGATTTATCCGGTCCAGCATTATATATTTTCCAGACTGGAAATAAGGACAAAGCCAGTAAGAGTGCAGATCTCTTCATTTGGGTATTATGCTATTATACTTTTGACCAATAGAACACTACGGTTCCCAACCTGAGTTATGAATAACCAGGTGTAGTAAATGAAGATCGGAAAGGACAGGGTCTATCACTGGCCGGATGGCCATGCGCATTCTCAGCTACGAAAACTGTGCCAGGGAAGTATTACCGTGCAATGAAAACCCTGTGATATGACGTCCTCTTGCTGCATTTAATCTGTACAACGTAGATTCCATTTCCAACCGGGGGAAGATCGATTTGATATCGATCCGCACTATTAAAATGTCTCTCCGCGACTATTCGACCATGGGGAGAAAATACTGTCAGCTTTAAAGGATCAACGGGCACATCCACATAAAAACTTCCTTGAGAAACCGTGGGAAAAACGACAGGGTGATCTGTCCGGTCATACTGCGCAGAAATAACGGGACTGTAGCTGACCGTGCCCTCTGATTCGATCATCTTTAGCCGGTAATAGTTCATTCTTTTGAAAGGATCAGGATCAATAAACTCATACTCGCTTTGAATCAGTTCACTGCTGTAAATCACCTGATAGCTACTACCATCACTTTTTTCCAACTCGATCTTTGAAAATCCCAGTGTAGACCCTAATTTCCAGTTTAGTCTTAATCCCACCTCTTCACGCTCTATTTCAAACTCGGATAAGATGATCGGCAGAACAGGCTCCGAGATGGTGTAGGGACCATTTACAGGACTGGGTAAGCTGGAGGTGACATTTATTCCATTGATATTGACAGCATTGCCGTTGTGAACCAATGTACCTCCACTCTGCACTTCAATGTGATTCGTAGAGTTTATTGATCCACTGCCATTGATTGTAGCAGTCCCACTAATATGCAAAGTAGCGGTCGTAGGTATTGTGATACTGCCGCTCCATTTTGCTGAACCACTCAACGTAATTGTTGCACAGTTATTGGGAGGGTTGGCTGCATTATTGAGAGCACTTTGAAAGCTGGTTGTATTCTTGTAATTACCCGATAAGTCACATTGGCCTCTAACCGGTGATGTTTCGAGCACAAAGACCAGCAGACTTGAAACAATACATGTCAGATATTTACATTTGAGGAGTTGCAGGTACACGCTTCTAAATAGTGGCTTCTTGAGTTACCACAAACACTATACCATGTAAGTAGAGTGCTATTCTAATGCGAAGCTGCCTTTTTCAATAATTCGGGGTATGCCGTCTGAAACCGTTTCAGCCGTGGAATAGACACTGCTCTTACGTAAGGGTTGCTGGGATTCTTTCGCTCGTAGTCCTGATGGTACTCTTCCGCCTTGTAGAAAATAGTCAGAGGACTCACTTCAGTGGTAATCGGATCTGAGTATGTCTTACTTGCTGTGAGATCAGCAATTGTCTTTTCGGCCAGTTCCTTTTCTTCACCATTTTGATAAAAAATAGCCGACCTGTATTGAGTACCTGAGTCAGGACCTTGTCTGTTGAGTGTCGTGGGATCATGGGATCCAAAAAAAACCTTGAGCAAGGTGGGATAATTTATGGCAGATGAATCATAGTAAATTTCGACAGCTTCTGCGTGACTAGTCACTCCAGCACTTACCTGCTCATAAGTTGGGTTTTCGGAGTCCCCTCCGGTATAGCCCGAAACAGCCTCAGCAACTCCCTCCACACTCTCGAAAATCGCTTCTACGCACCAAAAGCATCCGCTGGCAAAATAAGCCCGACTATAATTTGATAAATCCTGGCTGGATTGATTCACATTACCTGACCGGCCAGCAGAGGACCTGCACTGTTCGGAATCGACAGCAATGGCAGAAATTAAAAAGAGGAACAAATATTTCGTCATAGTGTAAAGATCTGCATCAGAGATTTGACGAAGATAATTCAAATCGCAATACCGGAGAAACCACATTCGACAAAACTGGCTCTATCTTTAAATCGCCGGAGGCCACTGTCAAGACTATGTAAAAATTGATAATCTAAGAATATATTATTATTTTCATGTGCTCATGTCAAGGGGTTGCTTAATCCACCTATCTCGACAATTGATAAAATATTCAAAATAACTAATGAACTGATTATGGCCTTATTGCAAATATCTGTTAACAACAAAAAACATCAGGTAGATGTAGCACCTGATACACCGATCCTGTGGGTATTACGGGACAATCTGCAGCTTGTAGGCACAAAGTACGGTTGTGGAATTGCCCAGTGCGGAGCTTGTACCATCCACCTGGATGGCATTGCGACCCGGTCTTGCACACTCCCAGTCTCGGCTGCGGAAGGAAAGGAAATCACGACTATTGAAGGACTTTCGGAAGATGGAGATCATCCATTACAAAAGGCATGGATCGAGCACGATGTACCTCAATGCGGTTATTGCCAGGCAGGGCAAATAATGTCCGCTGCTTCTTTATTAAAGGAAAAAAAGAACCCCACGGATGAGGACATCGATAATGCAATGGACGGCAATATTTGTCGTTGCGCTACGTATGTGCGTATAAAAGCTGCAATCAAGACTGCCGCAGCAAAAATGTAATTAGGATCACTCTTTTAAATAACATAATTCAATCATGAATTCAATAAAAACAACATATAGTCGCCGATCATTTTTGACCTCTTCCGCTGCCACCGGTGGTGGATTGATACTGGGTTTTAATTGGTTGACAGCATGTAAACCCGCCGTCGTAAACACTTCCAGAGGACTGCCCAAGGAATGGGTTGACGTAAATGCATTCCTAAAGATAGGGGATAACGGTCTGGTGACGATTTTTTCGCCCAATCCTGAGATTGGACAGAATATTAAAACAGCAATGCCGATGATCGTGGCAGAAGAACTCGACGTTGACTGGAAAGATGTGATAGTCGAGCAGGCCGGCCTAGATTTGCAGAAATACAAGAGACAGGTAGCAGGTGGTAGTCAGTCAATCCGGGCAAGTTGGGATGGCCTCAGAAATGCCGGAGCCACGGCACGGAAGATGCTTGTAGAGGCTGCTGCCCAACAATGGGAAGTGCCATCAGCTGAGGTCTCGACCCGTGGTGGAATAATCTCCCACAGTGAATCCAAGAGAGATATGCATTATGGTGCGGTGGCATCAGCTGCCGCTCTGCTTGAGGTGCCTGAGGAAGTCACCCTTAAGGAACCGAAAGATTTTACCATCGTCGGTACATCACAGAAAAACGTCGATGGAGAAAAAATCGCAAGAGGCGAGTCGCTCTTCGGTTTGGATTTATATCGGGATGGGATGCTCACTGCAATGATCGTCCATCCTCCCGCATTTGGCATGAAACCCGTTTCTGTGGATGACAGTGTAAAATCAATGCCGGGAATTAGAGACGTATTTATTTTCAGCTCTTATCCGGAAAACACAGAGGTCTCCTGGTCCGACAACAATGCCTTTCCCGACCTGGTTGCGATTGTGGGTGACTCCACATGGCAGGTAATGAACGCCAAAAAGGCACTGAAAGTAGAATGGGAGACAACGACCAAAGGTGAGAACAGTGCTGACCACAATGCTGCTTTTGATAAAGAATTGGCAGGTAAAATGGAAGTTGCAAGACGGGATGGAAATCCGGAGGAAGCCTTTGAGAACGCTGCGACCGTCATCGAACGCACTTACTCCGCCCCGTTTCTGGCTCACAATACCCTGGAACCCATGAACTTTTTTGCCGATGTCCGCAATGGCAAAGCAGAGCTTGTGGGTCCGGTTCAAACTCCGGAGCGGCTTCTTAAGACAGCCACTCAAGTACTGGATATACCGGAAGAAAACATTTCTGTAATGATGACTCGAATGGGTGGTGGTTTTGGCCGCAGATTATATGGTCACTTCGGGATTGAGGCTGCGGTCATCTCTAAAAAGGTAAATGCACCGGTGAAGCTGGTTTACAGTAGGGAAGATGACATGACCCAGGGCACCTATCGACCTGCGTATAAAGTGATTTATCGGGCAGCTCTCGATGAAAATAAAAACCTGGTCGCTGTCCACATAAAGGGCACTGGTATACACGGCAGTCCTGTTTTTGAGAATCGGTTTCCGGCAGGGACAGTAGACAATTACCTCGTCGAAAAATCATCTGTAGACTCCAATATTTCTACAGGTGCCTGGCGTGCTCCCAGATCCAATTTTATTGCTGGTGCCGAACAATCTTTTTTGGATGAGGTCGCTGAGGCCATGGGCAAGGATCCAATTCAGTTTCGGCTTGACTTATTTGACCGGTCGATTAAAGATCCTGTTGGAGAGAAAAATGATTACGATGCCGAAAGATATGCCGGCGTACTGAGGCTGGCAAGAGAAAAGTCAGGTTGGGATAGTAAATCTGCGGATATTCATCGAGGAGTTTCAGCGTATTTTTGCCATAATTCCTACGTGGCACAGGTTCTCGATATAAAAATGGAGGACGGTAAGCCGGTCATCGACAAGGTTTGGTGTGCCGTGGACTGCGGTATCGTGGTCAATCCCGGATCAGCTCGCAATCAGATCGAAGGGGGAATCGTCGATGGCATCGGCCATGCTATGTACAGTGCCGTTACTTTTGATGACGGAAAGCCCGAACAGAATAATTTTAACACATACCGGCTCATTAAGCATCGGGAGGCACCCAGGGAAATAGAAACATTTTTCGTGGAGAATGAAATCCATCCCACTGGTCTGGGAGAACCCTCTTTGCCACCGATTTCGGGAGCATTGGCAAATGCCCTTTATCAAGCTACCGGTGAGCGCCATTATGAACAGCCATTTGTAGGGACAAGCAAGGTGCTGGGGTAAAGACTTTGAGTTAAAACGTTACAAGCCATTACAAGAAACGTCGCAGCTATTTCTGCGGCGTTTCTTTTTTACCATAATAATGGCAAGGATTGTGCTGTGGGTATTTTGAGTAAATGGTAACCCAAAATCTTAGAAGTATGATTCAGACCAGCCATTGGCATTACCTAAAATCTCGATTTTCGTACATAACTTTTTTACACCTAGCTTTTTTTGTTTTGCTGTATCAATGGGTTGGGAGCCAAACAACGGATTTAGGCCCAACAGGAATTGCTCACAGTCTGAAGAGTGAGATCTGCGGAGCGGCCGTTCATCCTCACTTACCTCAGTTTGAGCACCATTACACGAAAAATCTGGAAAGCAACTCCTTTCACCGCAAGATGGAAGGCTTGTACACAATCCCCGTAGTGATTCATATTATACATTCGGGACAGGCATTGGGTACAGATTCTAATCCTCTGGATGACGAAGTAATCCGCATAGTGCAAGAAACTGGCGATCGATTTCGACACACTCACATCAATGCCCGTACATATGAAAATCCACATTATGGTGTAGACACAGAAATAGACTTCTGCTTGACCAAGGAGGATGAAGATGGAAAAATCGTGAACGGCATCAATAGGTACCACAACAGTAGTCTCAGCCGGGGTGAATACAATGACAATGAGTGGGTGAAAAGAATTATTGAGAAATACAGATGGGACCCGAAAAGATTTCTAAATGTCTTTGTAGTCGAAAATTTAGATGCTGCCGGTGTATTTCTAGGAGGATCAAATGACATCATCATTATATCGGCAGGGGTATTCTGGTCGGGATTACTTACTCATGAAATTGGTCATTATTTCGGACTCGACCACATTTTTGCCCCCGATCAAACTGAAAAATGTCCGGACAACAATAATTGTCTGGAGCAGGGCGATCGGGTTTGCGATACACCACCTAAAGCAAAGGCTGGTTACGCTGGAGCAGATGGCTGCAATCAGCCGGCAAATTCTTGCCATGCAGATGATGACGATGAAAGTAATTCTAATCCTTACCGGCCGGTAGAGAAAGGCGGTATGGGAGATCAACCCGATATGCTTGAAAACTATATGGATTATACAGGTGGATGCTGGGATGCATTCACCAAGGGACAATCAGTAAGAATGCGCACCTATATCGAAAGTTTCAGGCCCGAGCTTATGACTCCACGTTGTGGGGAGGAAATGATCACTGCAGTTTCCCAAAACAATAACCTTAGGGTAAAAATCTATCCCAATCCCACATCGGGGATAACGACAATTGAGGCACCCAGCTTGGTTGATTTTAGCATTAGAGTCTATGATGCAATGGGCACGTCGCTGCTACAAAGCCGCGGTCAGGTCCAGATAGATCTTGCGCATCTCTCTGACGGGATTTATCTTATGGAGGTCATGGAAATGTCTTCGGGTAAAAGGAGCCTTAAACGGATTACCAAGGTCAAGTAAACAGTGCTTGTTCCCAAGCCGATCTATTTTTACTAAATAGTGTTTCACTCTCTATTAGACAAGAGAGGTGTCGCTAAGGATTTCTTTGACTAGGCACTTTATGAAGTCAACAATTTACTTTTTTTTCTTGTAATGTTTATAAGAACACAATTTTATAACCTATTGATTATCTGTTATTAATTCGACAACAAACGACAACAAATCGTTATATCCGGTTACAAACGAACTTAAATATTTATTAACCGAATAATTATTCTCCCTCACCACATCTTTGCATCATCGATACCGATCGATACGAATTTTCAATTTATTATTTAACCCAGGTGCCCCAAAGCTTTTAATAGACATGTGTAAGAAAAGCCATTGAGAAGCACCTATTTTAAAACTTATTTGTTATGAAAAAACTAGTAAACAGAGTCCAATTGATCGGAAACCTTGGAAAAGATGTAGAGACTTTTGAGACCAAGAATGGCAGGAAAGTAGCCAAAGTCACAATTGCCACAAGAGATGTCTACTTTACAAAAGATGGAGTGCGGGTAGACAATACAGATTGGCACAAACTGGTGGGTTGGGGTAAAGTTGGCGAGCGCATGGAAAAGATGGGAGCAAAGGGCAAGCATGTCATGATAGGTGGTAAACTTTCGACTCGAAGTTATGAAGACAAGGAAGGTGTCAAAAAGTATGTCACAGAGATCGAGGTTGATGATTTTATGCTCCTCTCACCCAAGGCGGCATAAGCAAAAACATGAATCCGGGGGACTAGCCATTCTCCGGATTCATCTTATTGAGCATTGATTTTACAGTTCAGTCTCAAGGCAACATGAATGCAAGCTGTGAATCCGGAGTCAAGTGTACCCTGGATTCACTTTTTTTTGTTTAGTTTGATCCGATGTTTGCGCTGTCAGACTTCGATCAAAATAAAATACCAGATGGGAATAAATAAGGTAAACCTTCAATCAAAATTAGGGACGTTTAACGATTACTGGACTCCAAAAATAGTCGGAGAACTCAATGACCAATTTGTCAAATTAGTAAAGCTTAAAGGAGAGTTCGTAATGCACAAGCATGACCAGGAAGATGAATTATTTTATGTGATTGATGGCAATCTGTTTATTGAACTAAAGGACAGAACCCTGGAGCTAAGTGCAGGAGAATTTGTAATCATTCCCAAAGGGATAGCACACAAACCCTATGCACCAGATGAAGTCAGTGTAATGTTGTTTGAGCCAGCATCAACGCTAAATACAGGAAATATTGAAAACGAGTTGACTCTTTATAAGCTAGACAAAATTTAAACGTTGGAAATGACAATGCGGCATCTCACAATGGAATCAGGTTATCTAAATAATAGATAAAAAAACCATGTTGAAATATCCCCTCCCACGAACCTTGTCCAAACTTCTGTAGAACTGGTCAATATTGTGAAGCTTTCGCTCCGATGCTATTTCTCCATCGGCTGTAGGACCATGGCAGTAACGACACTTATCGATCGATCCGATGCTATGATCATTCCCTGGATCAGCTCCCCACATCGCTCCCCACATTGTTGTGCTACCACACGTTCGCTGCATGTGAAGAAAGTACAAGGTGCCTAAAATCAATCACAACGTGCAACTCTAGCTCCATCTTGGCATCTTTTCCTCAAGGATATTTACTTAACATTTGTGAAAGTAATATATTATCTGTACATTTGTTAAGTAAATAGTTAGAAGTATGAAAGGAAGGTCGCTTGGCGAGTTTGAAGAATTGGTGCTGCTGACCGTAGCTGCACAACATGACCAGGCCTATGGGGTGTCGATTAAGGAGGGTTTGGAATCTGTGCTCGACAAGGCTTATAACATCAGTGCCATCCATGTGGCACTCAAAAGGATGGAGGAAAAGGGGTTTGTGACCGCGAGATTCGGTGGAATAACCAATGATCGCGGAGGTCGACGCAAGAAATTTTACATAATAACAGCTTATGGTAAAAAAATGCTCGACCAGCAGTATCAGATCAGAAGTAGCATCTACCATAAAATACCTGACATTTCCTTTGGATAAATGAGTTTGCAACCGCCAAAAAATGCATTGAAATTTCTTCGCTGGTTTTGTCGCGAGGATTTTATCGAAGAAATCGAAGGCGATCTCATTGAATTATTTGAGAAGCAGTATCCCAGCAATCCAAATAAGGCAAGGCGCTCTTTTTGCTGGCAGGTATTGCGACATTTTCGACCTGATTTTATCAAACCCATCGTCAATTTTTCGTCCCTATCTTCAACAGTTGCCATGTTTAGAAATTATCTTAAAATAGCCACCCGGAGCCTTCTCAAGCATAGTTTTTTTTCCACTATTCATATCGCTGGCCTGGCCATTGGTGTGGCTACTTGTCTTTTGATTTTTCAGTACATCAGTTTCGAGCGCAGCTTTGACAAATTTCACGAGCGAGCTGATCGAATCTATCGAGTGCCGATCGAATATTCACAGGGATTTAGTCCCTTTCCCAAGACTGCCGCCAATCATCCCGCTTTAGGGCCAGCCATGTCACGCGATTTTCCGGAGGTAGAAGATTTTGCCAGAATTATGGATCCTATAAATATGGGTCGAAAAACTGCCTTGAGTTATCTAAATGATGACGGGCAAAGAAAAACATTTATCGAGGAACAAACTTTTATTGCCGACTCCTCATTTTTTGCCATTTTTTCCTTTCCCTTCATTGCTGGCATTCCCGAAGATGCCCTCAAGGAACCCAATAGTATCGTGTTGACGGCCACTTTGGCCAAGAAATACTTTGGCCGAGAGAAACCATTGGGTAAGACCATGAATGTGGGGGGACCGAGTGGGACACCAATAACCGTAACCGGAGTCATTGAGGTTAGATAATTTTGCCTTCAACAGTGGACTTGGCTGGTCCACCATCTTACTACCGATTTTATTCATGTTGCTGGCCGTGTTTGGCATTGTAATCTTTCAGATAAGCAGGACTACTGTGCTAAACCCGATTCATGCCCTGCGCGATGAATGATCGCAATACTGGCAACATAGAAATCTTGGATCGGTGGGGATGATCATCTTAATCTAAAGTGGCATTATTCACAAAAAAGACAGGGGGAGCCAAAGAGACTCACCCCTGAAAAATTGGTCTATAAAAAAGCTCTTTATCTAATGTCATAGGAAAATCCCAACGACATAGAAACTCCGGTTTTGTACCTGCTGTATAAGTAATCATTTCCCCTGTATTCAGACGATAACACAAATTCTGAGTTCAACAGATTGGTGGCATTCAAGGAAACTCCGAGGTTGCCAAATTTTTTCTGCACGTTTAGGTCGAGTTGTTGCCTGGCCTGGTCGTAGATATCAGGTGCTCCATCCTGTCCTAAGAATCGCAACCGGTCTCCTACCCAGTTTAGTGCCAGGGTAACATCCAAATTAGCCGCGTCATCATCATAAAGCAAGGCGGCATTGAGTACATAAGGAGCCTGACCCTCAAATGGTCTCGTCTCAGGCTCATACGGAGATGTTTTATGCACATCCACTTCTGAATGAATCAGGCTGAAATTTGAACTAAATTTGAAAGGACTCAATGACGGAGATAAAAAGCCAAGGGATTTCCGGAATTCAAATTCAACGCCATAAACTTTAGCTCTGTCGACGTTGATAAATTTAATTTCAGTATTTGACGATGGTAAATAACGGCTGCTAATTGGATCTGAAAAATCTTTATAATAGGCACTCACCGCTAGGATCTCGCCCGGATTAACAAACCACTCCCAACGCAAGTCGTAATTATCTATTGTCGTCCGTTGGATAGCTGTATTGCCGATGATAAAAGATGCAGTAAGCGGATCATAGGATACAAACGGGGCCATTTCCCGCATATTTGGTCTGGCCAACGTGCGCGAGTAAGCAGCTCTAAGATTGGCATTCTCACTGGTAGTGTAAATGAAGTTTGCCACTGGTAAAATGTCTCCCTGATCTATCTTCCCGGTTCGTTCATCCAAGGGTTTGTTTTCATCACCGCTCACGACTT
Source organism: Saprospiraceae bacterium (assembly GCA_965222645.1). Classification (GTDB taxonomy): domain Bacteria; phylum Bacteroidota; class Bacteroidia; order Chitinophagales; family Saprospiraceae; genus JABDMH01. The sequence continues at coordinate 2,404,689 of OZ244968.1, forward strand.
CCATATCCGTTTTTTCATAACGGGCTCCGGCCACTATCCTAAATTTGGGTAAGATGGTACCTTTCCACATGGCATATCCAGCTGTTACCCTATTGTGGCCGATGTAAGAATTATTGGGTGCAGTGAAATCCACCAGATGATTCCCGATGCGATATTGGTCTCTAGCCTCATCGAGTTCGATAATGCCAATATTCTCTTCGCTCAGAAACGTCCGTGGGCTTCCACTGTATTGTTCAGCGAAACTAGTGGTAAAAATTTGGTATAGTTTTTCATCAAAACTTCGGTCTTTGCCCGTGTACAATCCTCCTATCTTTAATCTATTATCTTCATTTAAGGGTAATTCAAAATCAATTTTGGCGTCTAGTTGTTCGTCATCCAGTTTTCGGTAATAGTAAGCGGGCAATTGTACCGCAGCAAGCGGTATATAATAGTGATCGGTGTCGGTGTTAAATACATTAGAAAAATAACGGGTGGAAGGTTCGTTCATATTAGATCTTGTATAACCTAATTTCCATTCCAATTTTGCATTATTTAGGCCCGAAAAGGCATGATCGCCTCCAAACTGGCCACTGACTAGTTCTCGCTCTTCAAAGGTGAGACCACGGCCCTGTAGCCTTTCTTCATCTACAATTTGTTCGGGACGTTCTCCAACCAAAAAACGTGATGTTTTTTCACCACTGTGATTGTATAACAAGTTTCCTCGAAGGCTATTCAGTTTGTTAATTCTGAGATTTAAGCCAAGCATACTATTTACAGTGCCTCTTTCTCCACTCTTAGTCTCTTCGTAGTCACCTTTATTCCTCAAATTTCCGGAGTTGATGTCGAAGAGATCCCAATTCTGCACCAGGTATTTTTCGAGATGTGTAAAACTCTTTTTAAATGATGCGGCAAAGATGTACCCCAGTGGCATATTTCCAAGTCTGAGCTGATTTCCTGTAGAGATTCCGAAACTATGGTCAAGAGGTGTCCTTTTTTTCTCCGGAGAGAAATCCAAATTCATCATATTGATGGCATCATCAAGCTTGTTTGCCAGGTCGTGGTCTCGACGACTTTTAAATGCAGCATCCATATTTAACGCTTCAGCAAAATTGGGAGTTGTCAAAACTCCTGGCAGGTCCCGGCCTCCATCATCATAGCCCCAGTAATCCTTTGCCCCACCCTGATAGGTTAGAAAGAGATCCTGCAAATTATTTTGTCTATTATAGGAAACCCCAGCCCGAAGTGAGATAAAAAATTGTTCGGGAAGTGTTTTCGTCTTGAGATTGACATTGCCACCCGTAAAGTTACCCGGTAGATCAGGGCTAAAAGACTTTGAAGTAATGATGTTGTCAAGTAGATTAGTTGGGATCAAATCGAGCTGAGGAGTATTCCTGTACGGGTTGGTACTTGGTAACGGCAAACCGTCGAGCTGCGCACTCGAATACCGGTCTCCCAGTCCCCGGATATAGATATATTTCCCCTCTGAAACTGTGGCACCGCTGATTTTTGTGAGCGCACTTGCTGCATCTGACAGCGCATATTTACTCATTTCCTGAGCACTCAACCCATCCACGATCTTATCGGATTTTCGCTGCAACATGAGCACCGCATTTTCTGATCGCTCGATTGTCTCAGCTTGTACAACTACATTAAGTTCGAGTGCTACCGCGCCAGACCCAAGAGTAATATCGAGGTAGGTTATTTCACCGTCCTTAACTTCCACATCCTCCACAATCTTGTCATTGTAACCGATATAGCTTACCACGATCTGGTGTATCCCAGGTTCAACACCAAACTGGTATTTGCCATCAAAATCAGTGGAAGTACCAATGGTCGTCCCCTCAATCACCACATTGGCTCCAATCAAAGTCTCGCTAGAGCCTTCATCCAACACTACGCCACTGATTACACCCTGTCCCTTGAGGTTATGGCATAGATATGCAACAAAGAACAGTAATATTATCTTTTTCATAGATCCAAAATTTAAACACTACAAAATAAAGGTAAGTCCGGACCCAAAGTTGCAAGCTACCATTACGTTTTTGTAAATTCATTTTTAAATTTTAATATACAGGGTTAACTTAATGTTAAGCGTTTTCTCCCATTATCGACGCACAACCTTGTTGGAGACCCTGCCCACTTCAGTATCTGCTATTAATATATACATACCGGGCTTTAAGCGAGCTGCGTCATATGTCAAATGGTTTGATCCTGAATTCAGCCATCCCAAATCATAGGTCAAGACCTGTCTCCCCTGCATGTCAAAGACATGGATCATAACTGGTGAGGCTCCGGGTAAATCCAGATGTATTATACCCAGGTCCTCAGCTGGATTAACTACAGACAATTTCAATCCATTATCTGCTTCTTGATAATCGATCCGAGTGACATCTAAATCTCCAAAAATTCCATATTCTGTGAAGGCAGTCCAACCTGCAGCCCAGTTTTCTTCCCCAAATGCGCCGATAAAGGCTACCTCTTCAAAAAACGGATCCTCAACTTTCTCGCCTTCGACTAAAATTCGCGCTCCTTTCGCAGGCCTGGGATCCAGGAGGCCGTCCCCAGCCCAGGAAATGCCTCTCAACTGTGGATCACTAAGCTGATTCCCATTATCTGTGAAGTGCTGTGCCACAGGGGACGCATCCTGCCCTCGGATGTCTAATATCTCTGCAAGATCATTGCCCCCCTTGCCAAAATTATACAGCACATTATTATGGAACGCTATCCCTCCATCCAAAAACCGCTGATAGGTTACACCCTCGTCGTCATCTATGCGTAAAAAGGATCCACTAAACTCAGTGAAGATACTGTTGTGAAAATGTCCTGAACCATCGGACTTCATCCGAAATCCATCATTGCCGCCAAGGGTCGTATTCATCGATCCGGATCCAATCATCGTGACATTGCTAAACACCGGTATCGTCTTGGGATTTAAACTCGGTGCCTCGCTCCCATCGATCTCCCAGCCCCGGTCGCCCGCATCTGAAGCCGTAAAACCAAACAAATACTGACCCTTGCCACTCCAGCTCTGATCGTAGTCAAAACACTCATCTCCACAATAGCCCACTACCGCATATTTTACACTCACCGATCCGCCAAACCACTCGATCCCGTCATCCGCATTCGCAAAAATCTCCACATGGTCTATTGTCGTTCCTGATCCCACTGATCCCAAGGTCAATCCATTGATCTCATTGTCCGGGGCTATTGCCGCTCCACCGTGACGGATCGAAATATATTGAATCGTACCGCTGTTGTCTTCAGGATCATCTCCACCGTATAGCGCCTTATCTCCATACCCCTCCGTCGGGATCCCCTCTATGTTAAATTCTATGGCTTCATTTTTAAAGCCTCCCGGTGCTCTGCCCAATACCACCAAACCTCCCCATAATCCTCGATCCTCAGGCAACAAATCATCCGGATCATTTACATCATCCAGAGAAGTGGTAAATATTATCGGAGCTTCTGATGTACCCAGAGCATTGATAGTCCCTCCTTGCGAAATGATCAACGCAGATGCAGGGTCTGCCGTAGTCGGGGTTGACATCCCCTTGATCACCGTACCTGCAGCTATATTTAGTACAGCTCCCTCCTCAACAAATACATATCCGTCTAGAATGTATGTATTATTGGCCGTCCAGTCATAGGTTTGGCCGGCAACTATATCAGCATCCTTTATGACTATATCTGCCCCTGGCACCGAAACGTCCAAATCGCCAAATAGACCATAGGCACTAAACGCCGTCCAACCTGCAGCCCAGTTTTCTGCACCAAATGCGCCCCGGTATGACACCTGATCAAAAAATGAATCACCGACATCGGTGCCACCACTCAAGATGGCTGCTCCCTTCGCCGGTCTTGGGTCCAATTGTCCATCCCCAGCCCAGGAAATGCCTCTCAACTGTGGATCACTAAGCTGATTCCCATTATCTGTGATATGCTGTGCCACAGGGGACGCATCCTGCCCTCGGATGTCTAATATCTCTGCAAGATCATTGCCCCCCTTGCCAAAATTATACAGCACATTATTATGGAAAGCTATCCCTCCATCCAAAAACCGCTGATAGGTTACACCCTCGTCGTCATCTATGCGTAAAAAGGATCCACTAAACTCAGTGAAGATACTGTTGTGAAAATGTCCTGATCCATCGGACTTCATCCGAAATCCATCATTGCCGCCAAGGGTCGTATTCATCGATCCGGATCCAATCATCGTGACATTGCTAAACACCGGTATCGTCTTGGGATTTAAACTCGGTGCCTCGCTCCCATCGATCTCCCAGCCCCGGTCGCCCGCATCTGAAGCCGTAAAACCAAACAAATACTGACCCTTGCCACTCCAGCTCTGATCGTAGTCAAAACACTCATCTCCACAATAGCCCACTACCGCATATTTTACACTCACCGATCCGCCAAACCACTCGATCCCGTCATCCGCATTCGCAAAAATCTCCACATGGTCTATTGTCGTTCCTGATCCCACTGATCCCAAGGTCAATCCATTGATCTCATTGTCCGGGGCTATTGCCGCTCCACCGTGACGGATCGAAATATATTGAATCGTACCGCTGTTGTCTTCAGGATCATCTCCACCGTATAGCGCCTTATCTCCATACCCCTCCGTCGGGATCCCCTCTATGTTAAATTCTATGGCTTCATTTTTAAAGCCTCCCGGTGCTCTGCCCAATACCACCAAACCTCCCCATAATCCTCGATCCTCAGGCAACAAATCATCCGGATCATTTACATCATCCAGAGAAGTGGTAAATATTATCGGAGCTTCTGATGTACCCAGAGCATTGATAGTCCCTCCTTGCGAAATGATCAACGCAGATGCAGGGTCTGCCGTAGTCGGGGTTGACATCCCCTTGATCACCGTACCTGCAGCTATATTTAGTACAGCTCCCTCCTCAACAAATACATATCCGTCTAGAATGTATGTATTATTGGCCGTCCAGTCATAGGTTTGGCCGGCAACTATATCAGCATCCTTTATGACTATATCTGCCCCTGGCACCGAAACGTCCAAATCGCCAAATAGACCATAGGCACTAAACGCCGTCCAACCTGCAGCCCAGTTTTCTGCACCAAATGCGCCCCGGTACGACACCTGATCAAAAAATGAATCACCGACATCGGTGCCACCACTCAAGATGGCTGCTCCCTTCGCCGGTCTTGGGTCCAATTGTCCGTCCCCAGCCCAGGAAATGCCTCTCAACTGTGGATCACTAAGCTGATTCCCATTATCTGTGATATGCTGTGCCACAGGGGACGCATCCTGCCCTCGGATGTCTAATATCTCTGCAAGATCATTGTCCCCCTTGCCAAAATTATACAGCACATTATTATGGAACGCTATCCCTCCATCCAAAAACCGCTGATAGGTTACACCCTCGTCGTCATCTATGCGTAAAAAGGATCCACTAAACTCAGTGAAGATACTGTTGTGAAAATGTCCTGATCCATCGGACTTCATCCGAAATCCATCATTGCCGCCAAGGGTCGTATTCATCGATCCGGATCCAATCATCGTGACATTGCTAAACACCGGTATCGTCTTGGGATTTAAACTCGGTGCCTCGCTCCCATCGATCTCCCAGCCCCGGTCGCCCGCATCTGAAGCCGTAAAACCAAACAAATACTGACCCTTGCCACTCCAGCTCTGATCGTAGTCAAAACACTCATCTCCACAATAGCCCACTACCGCATATTTTACACTCACCGATCCGCCAAACCACTCGATCCCGTCATCCGCATTCGCAAAAATCTCCACATGGTCTATTGTCGTTCCTGATCCTACTGATCCCAAGGTCAATCCATTGATCTCATTGTCCGGGGCTATCGCCGCTCCACCGTGACGGATCGAAATATATTGAATCGTACCGCTGTTGTCTTCAGGATCATCTCCACCGTATAGCGCCTTATCTCCATACCCCTCCGTCGGGATCCCCTCTATGTTAAATTCTATGGCTTCATTTTTAAAGCCTCCCGGTGCTCTGCCCAATACCACCAAACCTCCCCATAATCCTCGATCCTCAGGCAACAGATCATCCGGATCATTTACATCATCCAGAGAAGTAGTAAATATTATCGGAGCTTCTGATGTACCCAGAGCATTGATTGTCCCTCCTCGCGAAATGATCAACGCAGATGCAGGGTCTGCCGTAGTCGGGGTTGACATCCCCTTGATCACCGTACCTGCAGCTATATTTAATACAGCTCCCTCCTCAACAAATACATATCCGTCTAGTATGTATGTATTATTGGCCGTCCAGTCATATGTTTGGCCGGCAACTATATCAGCATCCTGTATGACTATGTCTTCTTGAGCTAGTACATAAGCTACATGTGTTAAAATATATGCTATTATCAGGAAAATTTTCTTCATGGTCGTTTAAAATTTTTTGTTATAAAATCAAAAATCCGGTGTCTTCTTGATGGCGGCTAAATTATCCGAGAGCTGTTAATTTCAAATGAAGATGATCTTAATTTTAGGTCAAAAAAATCCAATCTACCTTCGTGTTTTTAATGTTATTTTAACATTGGTGATTCGTTCGGTTATGGCTATTTGTATGGGGTTGATTGATCAAGTGAAAGTGCTTTCCCGTGTAGTAATCCGAGCAAGTAAATCTTAAAAACGAATAGTATTTAGAATCTTGAAAGTAACGCAAGATTAAGTTTACGTTAATTCACAACCTCTTCTTCTTCCAATTTCTTAAACATCATACTTTTGTGTAATAGACCTTATTTTACAAATAAATGATGTCGGATTCGACTGCGAGAATATTAGTTGTAGACGATGAACCTGACATTTTAGAGTTTCTGTCATATAATCTTGTACAGGATGGATATCAGGTTAAATCTGCCAACAATGGTTCTGACGCTTTGAAAATCGGCAAGACATTTCGGCCACATCTAATATTGTTGGATATCATGATGCCCGATATGGATGGTGTCACAGCTTGCCATAAATTCAGGGCAAACTCAAATTATGACGATACACTTATAGCATTTCTCACGGCTAGAAAGGAGGAGTACAGTGAAATAGCTTGCCTGGCTGCGGGTGCCGATGACTATATCTTTAAACCCATTTCACCCCGCCTGCTTAAGAGCCGTGTAAATGCACTTTTACGCAGACATAAACATTTAAGTAAACCAAAGGAAGTCGTGATTGATTTGGGTAGTCTCAAGCTCGACAAAGAAAGATTTGAGGTGTACGTAGATAATAAGATTATTGATCTAGCCAGGAAAGAGTTTGAAATTCTTTGGCTTCTCGCAGAAAAACCTGGCAAGGTGTTCTCCAGAAAAGAGATTTACCGTCATGTTTGGGGAACTGAGGTAATTGTGGGAAACCGCACTATAGATGTGCACATTTCAAAGTTGCGAAATAAACTCAAAGACAAGTTTATCAAAACCGTCAAAGGAGTCGGCTATCGAATTGGATAGTGCGTTATCTCCAATTTCATATCTTCGGCAGAAATCATTATAGGCATGTTTGTTCTTCGCATTTGGCAAGTACTTCCCCTATGACACTTGAGGTATCTTCTCTATAAGCCGACTAAATGCATAGATTGGTAAATTTTTTTTGGCTTGCTCAAGTAAGCATTCCATTTTTGAAAAAATACTATGCATATCACCTAATCCCAAAGACAAAGGGTGCACTGTACAATCACTGGAGGGAACTCAAGAATGAGGTGCCAGACTTAGAGATTCTCGACAAAACTTTGGAAAAACGCATTTACCACTATCTTTTTGCCAATAGCTTGACTACTCAGTGGTTTTGCACACTGCATGATTATCGTCCCTCAATGAGTGAATTAAAAAGGGGACGGTATCTGGGTGTCTCAACACCAATTGCCGATTTTCTTGTAGATCAGGAAAAACTGGGTGCTGCTGAAATCCACAACATGATTAGAAAAGTTTCTTCTCATCCGTGGAAAAATATGGTAGGAAGACTTTTTGAGAAGGCGACGGAAAATCATCCAAACTCAGAACTATGTGAAGAACTTATCTTTCTTACACTCAGTGCCCAACATGCAAGTCTTCAACAAAAAGAAAGCAATTTGACCGGGGAAAAATTAAAGGAAATCACCTGGAATAAAGGTGGATTTGCTTTACTATTGTATCGATCTGCACTGGACATACCCATAGGAGAAAAAGAATGGGAGGCCATTTTTCAACTTGGCGGTCTTATGCAATTGCATAATGATATTTTTGACTTGTATAGAGATCTGCAGGAAGGAATCATCACCCTGGCTACTCATACTGAGTCAATCTCTCAGCTTACCGAAAGATTTAGAGACGAGATTAACATTACAAAAGAAATGTTTGGTCTTCTCAATGTCCCTTCAAATTCCAAACACAAATTTTATTTATTACTCACCCTGGCAGTGCAAACAGGCTATCACGCATTACAGCAGTACGCAAAATTGGAGGAAAGAGACGGTTTCCTGAATCTATCACAGTACACACGTGAACAATTGGTATGTGATATGGACAATTTTTCTAAGGTAGCCCGTACTGTCTGGGTAACCCTCTCGTCCAGATACTAGTACTAGTACTAGTACAGCAAGCACAGAAGTATTGCAGCAATATGCAGTAAAAGAACGATACATTAAAATGATACATAGTTGTATTTTCCGGCGATATTTTCAAAATTAGAGAAATGAATCACAATCCCGTTTTACCCAAAGGTGTTTATGTGGCGGCACTGACACCAATGAACCAGGATCTGGATGTGGATAATGAACTTCTGGTAAAACACTGTAAATCCCTTTTGGATCGTGGTGCACAGGGATTGGCCATATTAGGTACGACAGGAGAAGCCAATTCCTTTTCTATAAGAGAAAGAAAACAAATTTTGGAAGTACTGAAAAATAGTGGAGTTCCTGCCGATCTGCTTATGGTGGGGACTGGCTGTTGTTCCGCTATCGACACTATCGATCTAAGTAAACACGCCCTTGATCTCGGTGTAAAAAACATTTTACTTCTGCCCCCGTTCTACTACAAGCAAATAAATGATGCCGGCCTGTTTGATTATTTTAAAATGGTTATCAACAAGATTGCCGATCCAGATCTGCAAATCTATCTCTATCATTTTCCCAAAATGACAGGAGTATCTTTTTCAATGGATTTAGTCGATAAATTGATTTCTCTTTATCCGAAAAATATCGTGGGCATGAAGGATTCGAGTGGAGATGTAAATCATATGCGAGACATCTGCAGTCAATTTCCGGGTTTCAGGCTTTTTGCTGGTACCGAGAGATATCTGTTGCAAGTTCTGCAAATGGGTGGAGCAGGATGTATTTCTGCCACTGCCAATGTCACAATTAAAGATTGCGTTGCCTTGTACGATATGTGGCCATCCAAAAATGCCGGGGAATTGCAGGAGCAATTATCAAAGCAGCGCGATAAATTTGAGGGAATGCCCTTTGTCGGAATTCTAAAACAATATATCGCCCACACAACAGAAAACCACCAATGGCTTAATTTAAGACCACCAAATTCCCTCGTAAACCAGGCTAGTCTCGAGTACGTTTTGGCGGAATTAAATAGATAACTAGAAGAATGACTGTCGAAGACGCAACGGCACTACTCTACACAATGACTGAAACGGAGTCATTGAGAAAACACGCACAAACCGTATCAAAGGTCATGAGGGCTCTGGCTAAAAAGTTTGGCGAAGATGAAGAACAGTTTGCCGCATGTGGCCTCCTGCACGATGCTGATTATGAAAAATATCCCGATGAACATCCAAAAGTCATTGTGAGCAAACTCAACGATCTGGGTGAAGGTGAACTAGCTCACGCAATTGCCGGTCACTACACCATCTGGAATGTACCCCGGGAAAGCATGATGGATAAATGTATAGTGGCTGCAGACGAACTCACCGGATTTATTATTGCTGCAAGCTTGGTGAGACCCACTGGACTCATGGGTATGACATCAAAGTCTGTAATGAAAAAATTTAAAACGAAAACATTTGCGGCGAAAGTAGATCGTGATGAAGTGAGAAAAGGTGCAGAACTCATTGGAATGGACTTGAGAGAATTAATCACATTCATAATCGAGGCACTGCAGGAAAGTGAGTAAGTATGGTCGGCAAACGTAAATTCGCCTTTGTCCTGTAGATCGCATCACTATCCTCCGTCTGTTAAGATCCAATGTTAACCTGGGAAGAAGTGTTTGAGTTCAACTTAAAGTATAGAGATAATTAATTCGGGATTGAGCACAAGATCTTTATCCGGAGGTAAATGACCGACACTTAAAATTAATGAGGGACATTGATCATAAGATATAGATTTCCACATTGAGAATCATGAGCCTTACCTCCGATTGCTAATCTTCAAGTAGAATTCGATCCATTACCCAGTTCGCATGTTCGGCATCGATTCCCATGCTATGGCACTTTCCTTTTCCCAGGAGGTCTGCAACGACCGTCTCAATAAGAGGTTGCTGAATATGTTGCGGATACACGAAATTAAATTTTTCGTCATGCTGACCATCTCTCGAAAGCACTACTTCAGCATCCCCAAAACATGGGAAAGTAAGCTTCCCCTCACTCCCGATTATTGTAATGTATTCCTCCTCTGCACATGGAGCAGCGGTAAAACACCATTTTCCCACACCCAGGACACCACTTTCAAATAAAAAACTTGCGGTGACGATATCTTCTGCGGGATACAGACCAGCTTGATTTTTAGAAAACCCATGTACATCGACGATTCGGCCAAAAAGATAATTCAATAAATCAAACTGATGGGAAGCTAAGTCGACAAAATATCCACCACCTGAAATACTTGGATTCACTCTCCAATTTTTCTCTGTTTTCACTGAAATGTTATTATCGACAGATTTTAATAGGCTTATATTGACAGCTCTCACCGCACCAACTTTTCCATCGTCGATAAGCTCCTTTACTTTTAAAAAATTGGGCAATGCACGTCTGTAATAAGCAACATAAAGAGGTACTCCGGCCTGTTTGCAAACATCGATCATGGTCACACACTCTGCGTGATTGATCCCCATTGGTTTTTCCACGTATACTGGTTTACCCGACATGGCTGCAGCTACTACATACTCGGCATGCGTACTTGGAGGTGTTGCTACATAAATAGCATTTATTTCCGGGTCGGTGATCAATTGATCTGCATTGCCGTACCATTTATCAATTCCATGACGAGATGCATAATCTGCAGCCTTTTCCGCATTGCGTCTCATCACGGCCACAATGGTTGAGTTCTTGATTTTTTGCATTGCCGGAGCACTTTTCACCTCACATACATCACCCACTCCGATAATGCCCCAGTTTACCCGGTCTCCATTAATTTTTTTTGACATAAATAACGATGAGAGCAGATCTACCATTCTATTCTCCAGCCAATCTACAACAAAATGAATGATAAATTATAAGCGAGTATTTACCACATTATTATAAATAGATCCGAAGGTATAACTGATCCCCATCTGACCTCCGAGTCTAAAACTAGTGGCAGCCTGACGTTGCGCGAGCAAAAGCTCTTCCAGAGAAATATCCCTCTTGGGTAAAGATCGTTGATCTCTGATTAATTCAAATTCATTTCCAAACGAAAGCGAAAGACCTTTGATAATTCTAATGCTGAGTCTTCCCTCAAACTCAATGCGGTTCTGCATAATGTCATGGAAGAAATGAGAACCTTCCAATTGTGCATACAAATTCCCCCAGGGCTGGGTAAAACGAGCTGCCATAACTAAGCTCTGTCCAAATAAATGCTCCTGAAACTCATTGAAAATCGTTTCCTCAGTATAGTCTCTGTAGAAGTGACTAATCCGGTAGGAGATTGTCAGTTCACGCTCCTGCACTTCTGAATAGGGATAGATGCTGTATTCAAAGGCAGGAGCTATTCTTGTCGACAAATCAGTATTACCAAATGTGCTCGAAGATGCCGACACAAAGGCTCCAGCAGACCAATGATCGTCTATGCTTCGGACTACCGTACTATATATATATTTGCGATTTCTCACGCTCCGAATTTCTTCTTCATCTTTCATGAAAACCTGAAAATCACCCCGTGAATACACATAATTTCTAATCCTCCAAAGCTCAGTGACCCGCTCTATAGAAACGCGGCCCCATAACGTCGATTCTTGCCTGGCCGTTTCAAAGTCTGCCGAAGCACCACCCTCCAGTCCAAAGACCCAATGATTCCATGGATCATGAATTACTTCACTTTTTCGCGCTCTCTTTCCATTGCTGACAATCCTGATATCGAGATCTTCAGTCATTGCAGTCTGAGACCAAAACGGAATCAGCCCTCCCTCAATAGTTTCTCTGATGCCCTTCCATCGATCTGCCAAAATCATATCGGCACTTTCACGAAAGGTTTTTTCAAATTCCAAACCCTCAAACTCATTTCGGCCAATAAATCTGAAGGAATACTCATACCCGCTACTACCCATGCTCACACGATTACCAAGGACGTGTACATCCGCAAGTAGTCCTTCGCGTACATAGTTTATGTAGGAAATATTGTTTCGAAGGTCATTCATGCTGCAATACCGGCAATCTATAAATACATCGATATTCCGCTTTCCCGATAAAGCTTGTGCATTGGCACAAACGCAAAATATTACCAAAAAATATAACGACAAAAGTATTCTATAGAAGCAATTACCCACGTTAGAACGATTTGGATTTAACCCGAGAAAATGATGCCAAAAGTATAAAGATGTTCTTCATTTTGATAGCCCAAATCACCCCATATGCATGGGGCTAAATCATAATGTATAAAGGATATTGACCCCAATCATTCTTATCTTAACGGAGATTGCTTAAATAGGAAACTTCAACGCTTCTCAAATGGCGATCAGAATCTGACCTTATGCCAAATCTCAGATTTGAGTTTCTTATCTTGAGCCGGGATAGGTCCATGTCACAAGGTTAGAAAAATCACGTATCGATGGGTACACACTTCAAGAAGAACTGGCTTTGGTATACGATCATCATACTTCTGCTGATCGGTAATCTTTATTTTTTCGCAACCAAAAAATGGTCAGAGCGAGAGGCCAAAATCCGGCACGATGAATTGGAAATCGAATGCTCAGATCGAATAACTACAGTGACGGAACAGAACTATGTGGAATATTTAAAGCGTCAAAGTGACTTTTTTACAACTTATTTGAGCCCGGAATTAGAGGATAAATCTCACCGCGATCTCAGAGAAAAAATGCGAGAAATTGTGGCTAAAACCAGGGTAACCGCAATCGAATTTGTGTCACCCGAAGGTGAAATACACACGGCCACAGATAGACGTACAGAGGGTGATCCCGTAGATGAAGATTTTCCTTCCATTTTGTTTAGCAATGATGAAGTAATTCATACCCATCAGATTGACCAGGGTTATTTGATTTCAGTCCCCGTTTACCAGCGATCAAATTATCAGGGAAGACTTCTGGTGTATCACAGCGAACTAAACTCAAACATAGGCCCACAGAAGTAAACAAAAACCACCGAACTCCTGAGGTAGTCTCCTATCATAACATTTATGAAACAGAAAATGAAGTACTACGCACATCCGACAGCGGTAATAGACGAGGGAGCACAGATCGGAGAATCGACAAAGATTTGGCATTTCTGTCACTTGATGCCCGGTGTGCTAATCGGTAATAGTTGCAACATCGGTCAGAATGTCTTTATTGCCAATGGGGTGCGCCTGGGAAATAATGTCAAAGTGCAGAACAATGTGTCAATATACACCGGTGTAACCTGCGAAGACGACGTGTTTCTGGGTCCATCAATGGTATTTACCAATGTAATAAATCCAAGGAGTGCTGTAATCAGAAAAACGGAATATATGGAGACAATTGTGGGTCGAGGTGCCACAATCGGTGCCAATGCTACTGTTGTATGCGGCAATCCCATCGGACGTTATGCATTTATTGGAGCCGGATCCGTAGTCACTAAGCCAGTGTTGGATTACGCATTGGTAGTAGGTAATCCCGGGAGACAAATTGGCTGGATGAGCAAGTACGGCCAAAGACTTGATTTCGATATCAATGGTCGAGCAGTGTGTCCTGAAAGTGGTGAGACTTACCGGCTAAATGGTGATCATGTCACTCATGAAACCGGTCAATGAGTTTTAGATCTGAAAAATCACTAGCCATCTCCGACTTTTTAACTGGCTAAAAAGACCGGACAGAGATATAACTCGCGATGGTCCGGTAGGGTGAGAATCTAACCGGTGTCCTAAAGATCCCCGATAAAGGAGACTTTCTAACGAAGGGTAAAGTGCGCGATAAGCGAAATCAGTCCCAAAAAAAACATAATCATTGCAGCAGCTATTGCCAATGTGCTGTTTTGTTCCTGATCTTGAGTCTGTCTAAGTCTGTAAAAGTATAACCCTAAGATGAACATCGCTCCAGAGAAAAGAACTGCCAAAATCGCCCGGGGATAAAAAAAATAGGCCAACATTGCCACAACTCCCAGGGTACCGGCATATCTGGAGATCGTTTCTAAAGAAATAGAATTCGTGGGGTCCATAATTGTCCATTTTTACTTCAAAAAACGATTCTACAAGGACTTTGTACTAAAAATGCAAATATGTAACGACGTTACTGGATTCTTTATTGTAGTGATCGCTAGATCCCTAAAGCTTTCGGAAGGTGGACCAAATTGACGAACTTTGTGACAACATTAAATGGGTTCGTCTACTAGTTAATGTGCTGAGCCTAAGATTTCCTCCAGTCTTTTTGGTCGGTGCGTGTTCACCCAGGACATAAAATCACCGTCGTATCCACTTTTATTTTGGAGGGCCTTCACTTTTTGTGATATACTTTCAAATTGAGAGGCTTCAATTTTGCTTTTCCGCACCTCTGTTTCAATACCAGAGATGGCCTCCTTAATCCGGTCCAGGACCTGCTCATTTGGTTCGCCTTCAGCCTCTTCCAGATATCCTTCGATCACATTTTGTGAAATTTCCCGTCCGTGTTCCATAGATTCCTTGATGTTTCCCCTACCTGTTACAGCATTTCCCAGTGCAAAGATTTTGGGATAGCCCGCTATCCTGCAAAAAACCTCATCTTCTATTTGGTAAGTCTGGCCACTGGCGGGGATACCGGGTATGAGCTCGGGAATACTGCCAATCGATGAGACAACATATGGGAAGCGTATTTCTTTATCGGTTCCCTCCAGTATTTTCACTCGACCATCTACAATCTCCGTTTGTCTAAAACGCAAACCGACTAGCTGGTCATTTTCGACAATCTTATCAACAGGTACATGATTGGGCTCGACTTTAAACAGGTACTTCGAAGCGTAATTAGTCAGAATTTTTTCTCTTACGGCTTCAGCTTTAGCCTTTTCTTCCGGAGTGGTCGGCGTACCGGGGTATAATGGCATGTCTTTGATGCGCCGGCGGTAATAAAGTGTACAGCCCTCTATCCCCAAATCTTCGAGAGTCAGGTCGAGTTTTTCCAGTACTTTGGCTATGCTACGATCTAAGCCGAACATGTCGATCTGATGGCCCCGCTCCACCAAAGCCTTTTCAACAAGTTCGAACATTAGAACCTTAGCAACATCCAGGGAGGCGAGTCCTCCACCGATAATGCCTACACCATCTTCAATCGGATACTCATCCGGATCAAAGCCGGGCTCGTGTTTATGATTGTACCAATAAATAAAGGGATTTTGATAAATCAGTCCCTTGCCGATGTATTCATCGATTCCCTCAATGCTAAGGGGTCTATCTTTCCAGGCGCCTGTCGCCAATAGTACAGCACTAAAGCCCCAATTACTTACATCTTCAAAATCAACATCGACTCCTAATTTGGTACTGGGTACAAATGTGACCAGAGGATGACTTAGCTTCTCGTTTACCTTTCCCTCTTCCTTATCCCTTAGTTTTGAATGCCACTTCGGCAAGCCATCCTCAATCTTTCCATATGGAAGTACATTTTGATCAAAAACAACCGATGAAATTCCACGCTGCGCCAATTGATGTGCAGCTTCCGATCCCGATACAGCACCACCAAATATAGCAACCAAGTAGTTAGGTACATTCATAATTTGTAATTCAGAATTTTACTTGGAGAAAATTCTACCTGAGAAAATGATTATGTCGAGATTCTCTCCATTCCGAAAAGTAGTGAATATTTTTCGAAAGTAGGAATGCACAATTTAGATACTATGAATGCCCATAAAAAAAACTAGGCTTTTATCTCCCAGGTAATGGGGCCGGCGATTAATTCTTGCAAACTGGTTTCTTTTTTCGATGCTTCTTTGAGTTGATCAAGCAACATGGCCTCATATGTAGGCCTTTGCGATGCATAGAGAACACCAAAAGGACGGGGTAGAGCTCCTTCCATTTTCGGATCATCAAAAAAACGAGTAAGCATACTTGCTTTAAAAATATCTCCTTCGTCGTGTATCCATAATTCACTTGTTGTAATGCCATCCTGGTTTATATCTACCACCTCCGGCTTCAACCCATTCACCCGGATTCCCCTGTCTCTCTCCGCACCAAAAATCAAAGGTTGTCCCTGCTCCAAAAAAAGACAAGTATCGGGCTTAGAAGTTTTTTCTGTAAAGGCAAAAAAAGCACCGTCATTAAAAATATTGCAATTTTGGTAAACCTCCAGAAAAGAAGTACCGGAGTGACTGTGGCTTCTTCGCAACATTTCTTTCAAATGCTTGGGATCTCGATCCATTGATCGGGCGACAAAAGTGGCTTGAGCTCCCATAGCAAAGGCACTGGGGTTTACCGGAAAATCTATCGATCCCAGAGGTGTAGACTTCGTCCTTTTCATTTGTTCTGAAGTCGGAGAATATTGTCCTTTGGTGAGCCCGTAAATCTGATTATTAAACAACAATATATTTATATCCAGATTCCGTCTCAGCGCGTGTAACATGTGATTACCGCCAATGGAAAAACCATCGCCGTCACCTGTAATTACCCATACGTTTAAATCGGGATTAGCCAATTTTAATCCGGATGCGATAGCGGGTGCCCGGCCATGGATCGAATGCATCCCATAGGTCTCCATATAATATGGGAATCGTGAAGAACACCCAATTCCGGAAATGACAGCAACGTTATCCTTATCCAAACCCAGGTCAGCAAACACGGACTGTACTTGCTTTAAAATGGAATAATCTCCACAACCCGGGCACCATCTCACGTCTTGATCACTTGCAAAATCTTTGGACTTTAGCTGCGCGGTTGCATTTGTTGGAGGATTGCTGCTCATGTCATATTCATTTATTGATGATTTTTAACACTTCCCTTTCCAACTCAGCCTTAAAAATCGGTGTACCCTGTATTTTATTAAACTGATGAATGGGTATCAAATATTTATCACGTAAAAGCCGACCCAATTGTCCATTATTAATCTCCGGAACCAGAACATGCTTAAACCCGGCTAATAGATCGCCGAAATTACGCGGAAAGGGATTAATATACTCCAAATGCGTATGCGCCACTGCTTTCCCTTGCGCATGCAACGCCCTGACAACACTGCTGATAGCTCCATAAGTAGATCCCCAGCCCACTACTAGAAGATCACCTTCAGAAGAACCTGTTTCTATTTCCTGCTTCGGAATATAATTTGCAATAATATCCACTCTTTCCTGTCTGATCTTGACCATTGTTTCATGATTCTGAGGATTGTACGAAACATGGCCGGTCTCTGCTTCCTTTTCCAGGCCTCCCACCCGGTGGGCAAGTCCCTTGGTACCGGGAATAGCCCAGGGTCTGGTTAATTTTTCGTCCCGGGAGTAAGGCAAAAACTCTCCCGATGTTGCCTTGGCAAAGGACACATCGATATCCGGAATCTCATTCACATCAGGGAATTTCCATGGCTCGGCGCTATTTGCAATAAAGCCATCACTGAGTAAAACCACCGGAGTCATATGTTGAAGTGCTATCCGGCAGGCTTCGATTGTCGCATGAAAACAACCACCCGGGGATTTGGCAGCAATCACGGGCAATGGAGATTCTCCATTGCGGCCGTATAGGGCCTGCAAGAGATCTGCCTGTTCGGTTTTGGTCGGTAATCCGGTAGATGGCCCGCCCCTTTGCACGTTGACAATCACCAAAGGCAACTCAAGCATCATAGCCAATCCGATGGCCTCTGATTTTAAAGCGAGCCCCGGACCTGAGGTACCAGTCACAGCAAGATTACCGCCATATGCCGCACCAATCGATGCGCAGACCGCAGCGATCTCATCTTCCGCCTGAAAAGTTTTTACACCAAAACTCTTGTAGGCTGCCAAACCGTGTAAGATGTCGGATGCGGGTGTAATGGGGTATGATCCGTAGAACAACGGTAAGCTGCACTTCTTTGATGCCGTGATTAAACCCATCACAATTGCCTGGTTGCCCATGATCCCACGGTAAGTACCGGGTTCCATAGGGGCTGCCTTTACTTCGTATTGGGTGGCGAAAGTCTCCGTCGTCTCGCCAAAATGATATCCGGCCTTAAGCACCTTTATATTGGCATCCCTGACCTCTGGTTTCTTTGCAAACTTTGCATTCAAAAAATCGAGGGTCTGCTGCATATCCCGATCGTAACGCCAATACAGAAACCCAAGGACAAACATGTTTTTGCAACGGTCTTGCTCTTTCGTGCCCAGTTCCGAATCAGTGAGACACTCTCTTGTAATTTTTGTGATGGGAATTTTGAATGTTTGAAAATTTGCCAAATCATTATTCTCCAGCGGGCTATCATCGGCCTCGTATTTCGCCAGCCGAAGATTCTTCTTGTCAAACCCGTCCGTGTTGACAATGACGGTGCCCCCGTGTTTTACTGTTCCCAAATTTGTCTTAAGGGCAGCTGCATTCATGGCTACCAGCACGTCATATTGGTCTCCAGGGGTAAAAATCGGTGTACTGCCAAAATGTATCTGAAATCCCGAAACGCCCGGCAGGGTCCCTGCAGGTGCTCGTATTTCAGCAGGAAAATCGGGATATGTGGCCAGGTCGCTTCCCGTAAGTGCGGTATTATTGGTAAACAATCCACCCGTAAGCTGCATTCCATCACCCGAATCACCGGCAAATTTAATGGTCACCTCCTCCTGAGGTGTTGGATTCTGATTCATTTCAAAATCAATTAATGACTGGGGCCGGCTACAAGTGTAATTTTTCCTTACGTGCCAGTAGAGTCTCCTGATCTTCTTCATGATCAGGATCGGGCACACAGCAGTCTACAGGGCAGACTGCCGCACACTGAGGCTCTTCATGAAAGCCCACACATTCGGTGCATTTGTCAGCAGTGATATAGTAGTAGTCATCCGATATCGGATCTTGTTGATCCTCAGCCCCGATCTCATCACCACTGCCCAGCTGATAACTCCCAGTGACAGAAGTTCCATCTGCCATTGCCCACTCTACACCTCCCTCATATATCGCATTGTTGGGACACTCTGGTTCGCATGCTCCACAATTGATGCATTCATCGGTAATCATTATTGCCATAATAGCTCCTTTCTAGTTTAGGTTTTGCCAGCAGTTCTATCTACTCACAAGATTTTCAGTTTGCAAAATATAACGCAAAACCGAATAAAAGAAATTGCCATGCGGAATTGTTTTCTTTTGACAGCCTACCCGGTACCTGCCCGGGATTTCCATACTCACACCTGATGGACAACATGCAGTTCAGAGAGAAAATGGGCAAAGTTTTTGCTCTATAAGGGGTGAAAGAGACCTTCTCAAGCGTAAATACATGCGAACGCCAATGTTAGTACTGGTGGGTTGCTTGGTGTTTGGCTCCGTTGCCTCCCAAACAACATACCATCCATCTCGTGCAAGATCAGTCGTTGCTGACCACACAATTGAAACAACGAGTGCCCTAAAACTCTCGGAAGGATATGTCAATATGGATTCAAGCGATGGTCTCATTGTATCCAAAAAGGATGCTTATCAGATCAGTATTGTATCAAGTAAAGCCAGACCACTGCAATACACAGTATGCAATATCGACGGAAGGATTAGACTGAAAGGCAAAATCAGAGAGTCAGGATCAATTGACCTGCAAAAATTGAATAGTGGAATTTACGCCGTCTACTTGTTTTCCGGGAAAAACATCCTAAAGGCTTTTCACGTCGAAAAAATTGAAGCAACAGGCACTACTATTTAGCTAAAAGTCATGCTTCCAACTTTGTTTTTGACTACATTGTTGGATGGGATTTTTTGATTTTCTAAAAAAGTCTACCCGCACAAAGGACCTGAGCCTCCTGGCTCCCAAAATCGGCTATTATTTCGATGCCAAAGACCCA
This sequence comes from Saprospiraceae bacterium, assembly GCA_965222645.1. Lineage (GTDB taxonomy): Bacteria > Bacteroidota > Bacteroidia > Chitinophagales > Saprospiraceae > JABDMH01. Next base: position 2,424,916 of record OZ244968.1, read on the forward strand.
CTGGGTGTCAGACCTCTTTTAGGAGATTTCCGATTGTTTAAATCAGGTAATCATAAAATAGTTAAGAATCTCTTTTGGAAAGATATTCCCTCCGAGGATCTGAAACTGCGACTCTTCGATTATCACTATACTGTACATACTGGCAACTCTGCTGTCACTTACAGACAAACGGTTTTCTTTGTCAACTCCAAGGAATTGGGACTACCTCACTTTATTCTCAAACCGGAAAACCTTTTGCACACGGCCGGAGCATTTCTGGGCCTTGATGATATTGATTTTGACCATTACCCTGATTTTTCTAAGGCTTATTATCTTAAAGGCAAGGACGAATATTTAATCCGTCAGCTATTTACCGATGAAGTATTAGAATATTTTTCGAAGCGGAACGGTTGGTGGATCGAAGGGCTCAACTATTTCCTAATTATTTATGAAAATAATAAACGCGTAAAACCCGAATTGATCCCTGGGTTTGAGAAAAGGTCCATGTCTATTTTTGATTTATTCAAAGGCAAGGGATTTAGAGTTTGAGTTCATCCAAAAAACATTGCTGATGATCTCGGTTTAGAAACAAGAAAATAAACAGGTAATGTATGAAAAGTCGTGAAAGAATACTTGCTCTCCTTGAGGATGTTTATAAGGGAAAGCCCTGGTACGGTAAAAACGTCTTTCACACACTGCGTGATTTGCCAGTGGGGAAATCGGTGCTGAGGTTAAACGGGAGCTACAACATCGCCGAAATAATTCATCACATGTTAGTCTGGCGAAGATATACGATCCAGGTCCTCCGTACTGGCGTCCATACTGAGGTAGAAGAAAAAACAAATTTTCCCGAGATAGAAGTAATGCTTATGGAAGAATGGAGAGACTTGATTATGACCTTTGAAGAATCACAGTCAACCTTACACGATGCCATCGAGACATCGACCTTCGATTTCTCAGATCAGGTGAAAGGAAAACCGTACTCAATTAGTCATCTCGTAGAAGGAGTCATTCATCATGATATTTATCACGCGGGTCAACTAAATTTGCTGGCAAAGTTTCTCTAACGCCAAAGCCACTATCCTATATTTGCAGGGACAATACGTATATGCGCCGACGGTTTTCTATAAAAGAGGAAGATAAAGGGAAGTTAAATCTGAGTACTCTGCGTGAGGCTACAAAGATTTATAGGTTTATTAAGCCTTATCGCCTTTATTTTTTTATTGGACTTTTTCTATTGGTCATTTCGAGCTTATTATTTATGATCTTCCCCGGCGCAGCAGGAGAAATGGCCAATGCGGCAAACGGCAATAGCAGATTGCCTTACTCCGTAAGTCAATACGGTTTCTTATTTCTCGTTATCCTGGTTTTTCAGGGAGGGTTTTCTTATCTCCGCACAGTCTGCTTTGCTCATGTAAGTGAGAAAGGCATGGCCGATGTTCGAAAGGCCCTGTACAATAAATTAATCACTCAACCCATCAGTTTTTATGAAGAAAGGCGTCTGGGTGAGGTGACAAGCAGAATCACGGCAGATGTAGAACAGTTGCAGGGGGCTTTTAGCATTACATTGGCAGAATTCTTACGACAACTTGTCATACTGGTTTCGGGAATTGCCATTTTAGCCTGGCTCGCACCAAAACTGTCCCTGATCATGTTGCTCTCCTTCCCGATTATTGTGATAATAGCTATGGTCTTTGGAAGATATATTAAAAAGCTGTCCAGAACAAGGCAAGACAAACTAGCTGCAACCAATGTTATTGTCGAAGAGAGTTTACAATCATTTTCTGCGGTAAAATCATTTACAAACGAATGGTTTGAATCGGTACGGTACGCAAAATCCGTAGGAGAGATCGTGCATATTTCATTGAAATACGCAAGAGTACGAGGCCTCTTTTTTATTTTTATAATTACCGTCCTTTTTGGCGGAATATTTTTTGTACTGTGGAGAGGAGCTCTCTTTGTCGAGCAGGGAGATATGCAGGTCGGAGATCTCTTTTCATTTATTATCTATACAGGATTGATCGGTGGGGCTATTGCCAGTATTGGAAATCTCTACACCTCATTAAGTGGAGCCATGGGGGCTACAGAAAGAATTTTGGAAATACTGGACCGCCGGCAGGAGGTTGATTTGAGAGGGGCTGAAGGTGTTGCAGAGACCCTGCAACTCAAAGGGGAGATTCGATTTCGAAATGTTTCTTTTTTTTATCCCACCCGACCAGATATGACCGTGCTAAGTGATGTTTCCTTCGATGTAAAACCGGGACATAAGATTGCTCTTGTGGGAGCAAGTGGGTCAGGCAAGTCGACAATTGCCAAATTAATCATGCGATTTTATGAGGTTGCAGGAGGTCAAATCCTCATCGATGACAAAAAAATTAATGAATACAATCTTTTGCAACTCAGAAAGCGCATTGCCGTTGTTCCTCAGGAAGTAATATTATTCGGCGGTTCGATTCACGAAAACATCCTCTATGGAAAACACTCTGCAACAAAAGAAGAAATAATCCACGCAGCGAAGAAAGCCAATGCCTGGCAATTTATTAAATCGTTTCCGGAGCAATTGGAGACTGTGGTGGGTGATCGTGGTATTAAACTCTCTGGAGGCCAGCGTCAACGGATTGCCATTGCGCGGGCAATATTGCGAGATCCCGACATTTTAATCCTCGACGAAGCTACTTCTTCGCTCGATGCAGAAGCAGAAAAAGAAGTCCAGAATGCACTAAATACGTTAATGGTGGGCCGTACCTCAATTATTATAGCCCATCGTCTGTCAACGATACGCGATGTAGATCGAATATATGTTTTGGATAATGGTCGAATTGTAGAGCAGGGCACACACAGTCAGCTCTCCGCTAAGGCGGACGGAGCCTACAGTCACCTGGCGAGATTACAATTTGAAGATCAAAGCTAAAGTCTATGGAGATCGCAAAGAATGTTCCGCTTGAAGATCATCATACATTTGGGCTCAAAGCTACAGCCAGTCATTTTATTGAGATTTTTCAAGAAGAGGAATTGTCAAATCTGATCCCAGTCTCCCATCAACCCGTTTTAATTATTGGCGGTGGAAGCAATGTATTATTTGTTTCTGATTTTCAAGGACTGATCATTAAAAATCGGATCCAGGGAATACAGGTAATTTTTGAAGACCAGGGTAAAGTAACCGTAGAAGTGAGGGGAGGTGTTAATTGGCATAAATTAGTGCTATGGGCAGTAAATAATAATTATGGAGGGTTGGAGAATCTATCCCTGATCCCAGGGACAGTGGGAGCCGCACCTATACAAAATATTGGCGCTTACGGAGTCGAATTTGAATCTGTTTTTGAAAGCCTGGAAGCAATAGAACTCTCCACTGGAAAAAAAGAGTTATTTAATAAAGAGGATTGCTGCTTTGGCTATCGCACCAGTATCTTTAAAAGAGACATGGCAAATCAATTTTTTATATGCTGCATCCGCATTTCCCTTACGAAAAAAAACCATCAAATCAACACTGAATACGGAGAGATCGAAAAGGCACTGATAGCAGATGGCGTAGTAAATCCCAGTATAAAAGATGTCAGTGATGCAGTCATAAAAATAAGATCAGCAAAGCTGCCCGATCCGGGTATTTTGGGAAATGCGGGAAGTTTTTTTAAAAATCCTGTGATCACCGCAGAAAAGTATGCGGCGCTCTCAGCAGATTATCCGGATATTCCGGGTTACTCCTTAGCAAAAGACCGGGTAAAGGTCCCTGCCGCATGGCTAATCGAAAAAGTGGGTTGGAAAGGTTATCGGAGCGGGGATGCAGGCGTATACAACAGACATGCGCTGGTACTTGTCAATTATGGTAATGCGTCGGGAAGTGAGATTAGGAAATTAGCAGCAGCTATATCTCAATCTGTAAAAACAATTTTTGATATCGAAATCGAGAGGGAAGTGACAATGATTGGTGCCTAATCAGGCCCGCTTGACATTGTATGCCATTAGTCCCTTAGGACCCTTTTTCACTTCAAAAATGATAGAATCATTTTCTTTGACATCAAAGTCTACCTCTTTTATATGTAGAAAAATGCTATCGTTATTTTCTTTGTCAGAAATAAAACCATAGCCCTTGTTATGATCGAAATACTTGACAACACCTTTGCGGATTCCCTTTGGTGCCTGATGTGAATTAGGTGGCACTCCCAAAACGATTTCCTCGAGGAGTACCGGCCTCTTTTTCTTTTGATCGGGAGGAGTTGATGTCAAATTGCCATTTTCATCTACGTATGAAAGCTGGTCTTCAAAAGTTTTCTTTCCCGCACTCTCTTTCTCGAGTTTTCGCTGCTGTCGACGCTCGAGTTTCTCCTGCTTCTTTTTTCTTCGCTTTTTTTCTCTTTCCTTTTTGCTAAAAGTCTGTTGTGATTTTCCCATGGATCATTTTATAATTAAATCAATAGCCTTTGTCAATTAAAAGCTATAGAACAAATCCTACCAATGACCTCTATTAGCGAAATAACCTCAAAAGCGACACGAAGATAAGGAATTTTAGGGACAAACCCCTGACTTACAGATCGGAGGTGTCCTAGTTCTCCCGGCTGGGAAGAGATCAGTTCCTGACTGTATCTTCTAATGCAGGATCGACATCGATAGGCACATACTCTTGGTTCTTCCTTCGTAGGTTAAAGTACCGTTTTGGATGGACCCTTAGGTCTTGCAGCAACAATCCCAGATGCTCTGTGGTCGTCTTGAGCTCAATGTAGAGTTCGTCATCTTTCATCAGTCTGCCCAAAGTGCCTTTTCCACTATTCATTTGGGCGAGCAGTGTCCTCAATTCCGTGAAGGTTTTGTCTGCTTTGGCAATCGTTTGATCCAAAGACTGAATCATATCGTTTGTGCTACCCAGGGCCCTATTCGTCTTAAGAATGGTGGTGTCGAGACGTGCGCTGGCGAGTTGGTGAGTGATGGCATTGGCATTGGTAATCATCTCACTTATTTGATCGTTATTATCCTTGAGTGTATTGGTCACTGCATTGATATTATCCAATACGCCCACCAACTGTTTAGATGAGGCAGAAAAGAGTTGATTCATCTGCACAGTAGTACTCCTGAGATTGGCCACAGCAATACGTAGATCGGCAATAGTTTGAGCCAGGGCTCCATCCGGATTGTCATCGATCGAATTCCCAATACTATCGATCACATCACCCATCCCCTCCCCCAGGTTTTTCATATACATATTGATCTCACTGGGTTCAACCATAGACTGAATAAATCCGAGCGTCTTCCCCGTAATATATTCACCACTACCGATACAGTCTCCCTCACAATTCCCCTGATACTCCAGATTGATCATTTTTCCACCCATCACTCCCTCATTCTTCAATTCGGCCACTGTACTGCGTGGAAGCTTTATAGTGCGATCCACATCGAGTTCGACAATCAAAGAATTAAAATCTTCGGGATTAACGTAGACATCCTTCACCGCTCCAACTCTAAATCCGTGTATAAAAACTGGGTCGGAGACTTGAAGATTATCGACGTCCTCATATTGTACATAAAAGGTTTGACTACGCTCCAGAATATTGGTCCCGAGGAGAAATTTATACCCCCAAATCAATAGTGCTATTGCTACAATGGCCAAAAGACCGATCCTAATTTCCTTGCTCATCTATTATGATGATCTGTGATATAACTTGCTTAAACAACGATAATGAGCCAATAGTTTGCCAAAGTCCAAGCCAATATTAAAAAAAGTGCCACACAGACTCTATGCATGGCATCCATGGACACCTCCAACAGCTAAACGATGGCTGGCTACTCTTGGTATAGCCTGTTCAATAGACCTATCTGATTGATCTGGTACTTATTTAATGACTTAATGCAATGGCATCCTTTATGGCAATTGGTTTATCATCATAATAGGCCACGACAAAACAATCCGAAAAACCCATTGTCCTCAATTTGTTCTTAAGTTTTGCCGCTTTGTCATAACTTCCACCACCGCCGATCTGATACTTGTAAAAATTGTTCTCATAACGGATCATTACGTTCTCAACTTGATTCCACTTACCTTCACCTGTTTTGAGTTTGGCCGTGGACGCTGAAAGTTGTACCAGGAATTCCAGTCTTTTTGCATCCCGTGATGCGGCAGAAGAGGGTTCCTTTTTCTTTGTATTTGTTACAGCAACAGGCTTGGTCTTTGTCACAGGAGGTTTTTTCCCCAAATTCTCTTTGTCTACAGAGGAGGAGGTAGTGTAATTCCTGCTACTTTTTTCCGACTTACCAGTATTGGTTGCCACATTGGGAGATTGATCCTTTTTAGCTGTGGCCATTTTATCAGCCTTCATCTTTGCCATTTCTCTTTTCGCGCGTTCGACGTAATTGATGGGCTCAGGCTCAATTTTTGCCGATTGTTTTTTTATTTCCTTTTTGTTGATCTCCACAGGCATATTGATTTCCGCGGGAGGCTGGACTTCCGCAGTATGACTTACAGCAACGGCCTCAGGTTTTACAGCTTCTCTCACTACTTCCTTGTCCATATCATACTTGTATTTTGTAAATGCATTAAATATGGATGCGGCAGCCCGGTCCTTACCCTCCTCCGAGGTGAGAATTACTTCTTCCTTGCTGTGATTCAGAAAACCAGCCTCAATTAAGACACTTGGCATGACGGTGTTGCGGAGCACCAGAAATCCAGCTTGTTTGACGCCGCGACTTACCCGTTGGCCATGTGTTTTAAATTCATCCTCGATCAGATTAGCCAGTTTAATACTCTGATCTAAAAAGGCATTCTGATACATGCTCAGTGTGATATGTGCTTCGGCTGAATTGGGATCATAACCATCATACTTCTCCAAAAAATTCTCTTCATGCGCAATTGCTGCATTCTCCCTTTTAGCCACAATCAGATTGTCATCTGCTCTGTGCAGGCCCATCACAAAAGTTTCTGTGCCAATGGCTGAATTTTTTTTAGCCGTGGTATTGCAATGGATAGAAATAAACAAATCAGCCTTATTGCTATTGGCGATTTCAGCTCGTTTATGCAATGGTATGAACTCATCTTTATTGCGCGTATAAATGACCTCTACATCCGGATGATAACGCTTGATAAGCTGTCCAAGCCGTAGAGTGATGTCAAGAGCTATATCTTTTTCGAGGGAGTGCTTTCCCGCACAACCTCCGTCCTTGCCACCGTGCCCGGCATCTAACACGACCTTCCTTACCCCATCCGGGCCAGTCATCTCCGTGACAGCGTCCACATCACCGTGACTTAACGAAATATTAAAGTTGCCATCTCCAGGCAGCGAATAGCATACCTTTGTTGCTTTATTATGGGCCGGAAGAGGTGAAGCAAAACCCAACAAAACTGTACAGCATATCAGCAGATGGAGTACCCAATCATAGCGTTTCATAACCGATTTCATTTTAATATTAAATATATTTGTCATATGACAGTATGCAATAATTGAGCCAAATATCCTTGAAATCAATAAATTACATACAATTTTTATTCATAATATGTATTTCAACCACCATTTATGGTCAAGTTGATAGCCTTAATGTTAAGGAGCAGGTCTCGGTGCAAGATTCCATACCTCTTGTGGATACAGCATCTCTTATTAAAGGCAAAATAACGTTTTCTGCCGACACACTCCAAGATATCGTAGAATACAGTGCAAAAGACTCCATACATTTTGATAACGCAAATCATCTCATATACTTGTATGGCAACGCCTCTATCAAGTACCAATCTTATTCTATTACAGCCGATTATATCCGGGTAAACCTCGATAGCAGTGAAGCGCTGGCTGAGCAACTCCCCGACAGTCTGAAGCAGAAGGATCCTCTGGAAGAGCTACGTGATGCCGCCCTGCCGGAGCCCGAACCAGAAGAACCTCCACCGCTTACTCCAGAGCAAATCGATTCCATTTACCAGGACTCGCTCAACGGATTCTATGATGAGGAGGCCGCCGAGAGACGGACCCGGAGTCAGGAAGAACCCAAGGAGCGAAATGAAGACGGCAGGCCTTTCTTTGATGATGGAACTAATCAGTTTACTGCCAATCGATTGCGCTACAACTTTAAGACGCGTAAGGGTAAGGTGTACAACGCAATTACTGAGGAGCAGAGCATGTTTATCCATGGGAGCGAAACAAAATTTGTGTCCGGTGGCCCCGATACCTCATCGACAGACATTCTATACAGCCAGGATGTCATTATCACCACTTGTAATGCCGAGCATCCACATTACGGCATCCGGAGCAAAAAGCAAAAAATCATTCCCAACAAGCAGGTAATTATCGGTCCGAGTCATCTGGAGATTGCAGGTATCTCCACACCCCTCATCTTACCTTTCGGGTTTTTTCCCATCTCCAGGGGATCCAGCGGGGGTTTGATTTTTCCACGAGACTATGAATATTCGGAGCAGTGGGGATTTGGGTTAAGAGATATTGGGTATTACTTCCCCATCAGTGATTTCTTGGATCTGGAACTTCTCGGAGATATTTATTTCAACGGCAGCTGGGGTATGAAGGCAAATTCGAGGTATAGAAAGAGATACAAATATTCAGGAAGCTTCAATATCGGATTTTCAAATCGCATTGGAAGAGCATTTGAAGGAAGTGTGGAAGTGCGTGCCCCAAGAAAATCATTCAGTATTGCCTGGTCTCATTCTCAGGATCAGAGGGCGCGACCCGGCCAGACATTTAGAGCCAGTGTAAATATGCAGACAAGTGGATATGAGCAGCTGAATTACAACGATGCAGCCAGGGTGCTCAACAATACTTATAATAGTAATGTCGCCTTCAGAAAGACTTTTACCGGAACACCTTTTTCACTTTCTGCCAATGTGAGGCACTCGCAAAACACCCGCACCGGCGATATGCAATTTACCCTTCCGGATATCAATATCTCAATGAACCGCATCTTTCCTTTTAAGAGCAATAAAAGAAGATCACCTACCCCCAAATGGTATGAAAAGATTTCCCTGCAGTACACGGGTAAATTTCTCAATAGGATAAAGACAAAAGACAGTTTACTGTTCGAACAGCCCCTTTTTGACAACGCAGAATTTGGAGCAAATCACAACCTCAATTCAAGTGCCTCGTTTAACATACTCCGGTACTTCAATATTACTCCCTCAGTAAATTATGAAGAGAGCTGGTATTTTAAAACGATAAGCAAAACATTCGATCCTACTTTGGAGATAACCTATGATTCTGTTTACAATGCAGACAGTTCAGAATTTGCACTGATGCCAAGTGATACGATCTCCTTTGGTGAGGTCATCGGTGACACACTAAACGGATTTAAACCCCTTCGCGAATACTCAGCGGGTATTGCTCTCACCACCACGATTTTCGGCTCCTTTGGTGTGGGAAGGAAAAAAGGTTGGTTTAGAGGATTGCGGCATGTCATTAAGCCTTCTGTTTCTTTTAATTTTTCGCCGGATTATTCCGATCCGTCTCTGGGTTATATTGATTACGTACAGGAGGACATACGAGATCCTGAACTGCAAGCGTACTCTATTTTCGAGGGTGCCCTCTTTGGGAGGCCACCACTGCAGGGTGGTCAGCAAATGGCCTTATCCTATTCTTTCAATAATCTGTTTGAGGCCAAAATATTCTCTAAAAAAGACACCACAGAGAAGAAAATCAAAATATTTAATAATATCTCCATTAATGGATCCCATAATTTCATCGCTGACTCCCTCAAGTGGAGTCAAATGAACATCAATGGAAGTACTCAATTCTTTAAGGGATTATCGAGACTCACTTTCAGTATGATCTATGATCCCTACGATCGCGATAAGACCACAGGTCGGAGAATAAATAAATTTTATCTTGATACCGAAGGAAAAATTCTGAGATTCGACCGGGCAGCGGCCAGGCTAAGCAATGGACTCACTGTCGATCAGATCAGAAAATTGATCAAGGGACAACCTGTGCAAAGTAGTGGAAGGGGAAATCGAGGTCAGGAAAAAAAATCACCGAATGACGAAGAATCCTTAACGGACATATTTAAAGATTTTAGAATCAGTCATGAATTGACCATGATGTGGACCGTAAATGAGAATGATAAAAAAGAGATGAAAATCATGACTAATGCGCTCAATACAAGTGGAAGAATAAACCTTACTCCAAATTGGAATCTCTCGGTTGGAAATATCGGCTATGATTTCACGTCAAAAAGGATTACCTATCCGCATTTAGGGTTTATCCGCAATTTGCATTGTTGGGAGATGTCGTTCAATTGGGCGCCCCAGCGCAACTATTATAGTTTTAATATCAGAGTACGGCAAGCTCCCCTCGATTTTATCAAGGTACCGTATCAGCGCAATATCCAGGACGCACGACGATTCTAGAGCTTTCCTTTTCGAATCTTTCCTTTAGGGGCATCCAGATACTTGCCGCTCCATTTTAAAATCTCCCGGATTATGGGCACCAGATCAAGTCCCTTCTGCGTAATCGTATAGTCATATACTACTTTATTATTCGGGTCTTGTTCCTTAGTTAGGATGCCGTGTTTCACCAGCAATTTGAGACGATCTGCCAGGATGTTTGTTGCAATGCCTTCAGGTGAACTGGCAAATTGTGTAAAGTTCTTTTTTTCAAATTTCAACACATCACGCAGAATGAGAAGGGACCACTTATCCCCAAAGAGATCCAACCAGCAACTCAGTGGGCAATCTGATCTTTTTTCAAGCTTTTCCATAATTACTTGCACAATCCGAAAAGGGGATCTATATTAGCTTGCAAATCAAAAGTAGTTTCAAGAGATCCGATTTTATAGATCGATAAAATAGTGACAATGCAAGCAGTAAAGGTACAAAATACAGTTAAGTCAGACTATATTGATCAAAACAAGAAAAATATAAATGCTGTTATGAATTTTCTAAAAGAGAATCCGATCGAAGGTATGTATTATGCATGCTATCAGCTGGAAGACAATAACAGTTTTATGCATGTTAATGTAGCTCGTAATCAAGAAATAATGAGCAAGCTTTCCGACGTAGAGGCATTCAAGTTTTTTAGGGAAAGCTTGAAAGCCAGTAATCCAATAAAACCACCAACTGCGGAAAAATTAGACTTTGTTGGTGCTGGCTGGGAAATCTAGATAGTAATATTTGTAAATAATTAAGACCAATAATTAGAAGTATGGCGAAGGTAAATGTTTATCTCACTTTTGACGGAAATTGCGAAGAAGCATTTAATTACTACAAATCGATATTTGGTGGAGAATTTTCTGATCTCAATAGGTTTAGCGAAATGCCTCCTCAGGAGGGAATGCCACCACTAGACGATGATGCAAAGCAAAAAATCATGCACGTAACCTTACCTATCAGCGAAGAAACGGTACTGATGGCCAGTGACAAAGGTGGAGGATGGGGTCCGGATCTGCAGGTTGGCAATAATTTTTCCATATCTGTCAATACTGAGGAAAAAGATGAGGGGGAAGAAATTTTCAATAAGCTTTCGCAGGGCGGTCAAATCACAATGCCTTTTGAAAAAACTTTTTGGAATGCTTGGTTTGGAATGTGTACTGATAAGTTTGGGATCAACTGGATGGTAAATTGCGATATCAAGAGTGAATAACAGCAGCTCACCCATAACAAGGTTTTATAAATAATATACAAATCATGGATAATACTACAAATTCACTTAACTGGTTTGAAATACCTGTGACGGATATTTCCCGGGCAAAAGACTTTTACCAAAAGATTTTTGACATCGAGATGCAAGACATGGAAATGGGCGATCAGCTCCTGGCATTTTTTCCATGGGAGCCCGGATCAGGTAAAGCAACCGGATCCCTGGCTCAAAGTCCGAATCACAAACCATCAATGGAGGGTACGATCGTGTATCTCAATGCAAATCCAGCAATGGATGGTGTCCTGGCCAAAGTAGAGGAAGCGGGAGGAAAAGTTTTAATGCCTAAGACAGGAATTGGAGAGCATGGCCACATTGCATTTATTATGGACACGGAGGGCAATAATATTGGATTACATTCTCAAAGTTGATTTTTTGCAAACTGAAAAGGATTTTGAGAGAAAACTAAAATAAGGAACAGAAATTATGAAAAAATATCTCGTCGTGTATCATGCAAATATTGATGCACTCAAGCAGATGCAATCCTCAACCCCTGAGGAATCCAAAAAAGGAATGGAACAATGGATGCAGTGGGCTCAAAAATGTGGTGATAACCTGATAGATCTGGGTAATCCTCTCGGTATGGGCCAGAAACTGTCTCCTGATAGCAGTGAGCCCAGCACCAGGCAAGTCTGTGGCTATTCCATTCTTCAGGCAACTGACATGGATCATGCAAAAGATCTGCTGCAAGGTCATCCACATTTGGGATGGGATGGGGGATGCGAAATTGAGGTGCATGAGGCATTGCCCTTACCTTCTTGATCTTCCGATGGATTGAAACATCAATATCGATTTTAGTAGTCATGCTTGTTCTATCGAAGTGCTCAATATAGTCTGAAGAGGAGTTGAGGTGGTTTTATATTCCAATCACAATTTTACTAAAGATCTTTTTTATCAATCAGATTTAAATACCGGTTTAATTCCTTTTTTACTTCCGGGAATAAAAATGCCAATCCTATCATATTCGGAAAAACAAGTGCCAAAATCATAGCATCAGAGAATTTTATTACAGCCTCCAAAGTTACTGCCGAACCCAATACGGTAAAAGCTAAAAAGATGATCTTGTATGTGAGATCGGCCGCCTGACTTTTACCGAACAAGAACTTCCAGGACTGGAGACCGTAATAGGACCAGGACAACATCGTAGAAAATGCAAACAGAACTACTGCAACAGCAAGCACATAGGAAAAACCCGGCAGAGATGCATCAAAAGCCATTGAAGTAAGGTTGACACCACCTACTCGCTCTCCGGTGGCATTTACCAGCACTGTGTCATTTATTACCTCGCCATAAGCGAAAACATTTTGAGTATTAAACATAATAATGACTATAGCCGTCATTGTACAGATCAGGACGGTGTCAATAAAGGGCTCAAGTAGAGCTACAAGACCCTCCGATGCCGGATATTTGGTTCTTACTGCACTGTGAGCAATCGCTGCCGATCCTGCCCCAGCCTCATTGGAAAATGCAGCTCGTCGAAATCCCTGGATAAGGACCCCAACGGTACCACCCACGATGGTAGATCGCGGAGAAAATGCCTCTCGAAAAATCTCTGCAAATACATCATCGATAAGATACCATTGACTGAAGATGATAATAAGGGCTGCTAGAACGTAAAGACCCGCCATCGCTGGGACAATTTTTTCTGTTACCTGGGCGATTCTCTTTATACCACCCAGGATGACGATACCCACAAGGATGGCAAAGATTATCCCTAGAACTGTTCCACTTGATGAACTCGACAGCCCAAAACGAGAGATGATTTGGGCTGCAGCTTGATTACTCTGAAAGGCATTACCTCCACCCAAAGATGCACCGACACATAACACTGCAAATAACAGGGCCAGTACCCTGCCCATGTAGTCAAGCCCCTGCTTTTTCAATCCTTTGGAAAGATAGTACATGGGGCCACCAAATACCTGTCCTTCCTGGCCAATTTCCCTGTATTTGACACCCAAAGTGCATTCCACAAACTTGGTAGACATCCCCAGCAGGCCCGCCAGTATCATCCAAAAAGTAGCTCCGGGTCCTCCCAGGGAAATGGCCACTGCTACCATCGCAATATTTCCCAATCCCACCGTGCCTGAAACCGCGGTAGCAAGTGCCTGAAAATGATTTACTTCTCCATGATGAGATTCATCTTTTATAGTATCGACGATATCTCCGTCAATACTATGCACAGCAGGTTGTGTATCAAGAGTGTCTGCCATCTCAAGGTCATCGTACTTACCTCGTACTACTCGTATCGAGGTGAGAAATCTCCTGATATTCACACACCGGAAAAAAATGGTAAAAAAAAGTGCGCCTACGACCAATAAGACCAAAACAATAGGGATGCTTACACTTCCGATCCGCACAGGTGTAAAGATGAGCGACTCCCACCATAATGCTACCGGCATGAAGGCGTCATTAATACGATCATCCAAGCCCTGAGCAAAACTTTGACGGAGCAACAAAACCTGTGCCAGAGCGACGCTCAATAATATACGCTTAGAAGAAGTTTTTACTGTCCAGTACCACATGCTGATCTGCTATCTTTTTGATTAATGAGATCAAAATCAGAAAATCAGATTGCAGTGGGTCTGGGGGGTCAGAATTATCTTTAAAATGTCAGTAATTAGGATTCCGACAAATGATCAAAAAAGAATCAAAAGGGAAGTAATCAGTTGATATCGAGGGATATATTTTGTCTGGGAAGCACCAATCTAATCTTTCGTTCTCTCTTTTCTGACATTTCAAAAAGTGCGTTTTTCAACGGAATTTCATGCAGGTTTTTACTCCAGCAGTCCTTGCCGTAGATGCCATCCAACAATGCAGTGAGAAGTCTTTTTATCTCATTGTAGTCATTGATGTCATATTTCCTGGCCGAAATTCCCCTGCTTTTAGGTTTTATTTCCATCCACCCATCTGGACTTTCACACCGTCTGACTGCAAAAGACCGAAGCAACGACAATGGCATGGGTGAGAGAGAGATTTCAATTTTTTCACGTCCGGGGATTCCATTTAGTATCACATCCCTACCCTCACCTGGCTTAGGTATGGCGAGGTTGAGCTCACTTGAAATAGGTACTGTAGGGAAAATCAGATCCTTTACCCAGCTCAATGCCAAGGCAAAAAACAACATGATAAGGCATGTTTTAAATATCGCTGAAAAAAGAATCAGATTAACTGACTGTGCACTGAGTTTTAGAAGCTGTGCGGTGAGCGTTAGGAGAATACAAACTACAGCAAGCCAGGACAAAATCGGCAGTCTTCGTCTGTTAAATGACTCAAAGAGTACCCAGCCTAAAAAAAATAGAGTGAGAAAAGCATAAAGAACATCCAACTCACTGATCAACCCTATGCTTTGGTTCCAGACCATTTTTCCCAATGTGGGTAGCAGGGAAAAGAGGAAGGGAAGTCCAATAATAAAATGCCAATATTTGGATCTAATTATCGGATTTATTTTTTTTGGAATGTATCTAAACCAGGGTAGTGCGAGAAGGATAAATAGACTATTGAACAATGATAAAATGCTCCTCCAACCGTCTCTGCCAGCTACGAGTCCGTCGGCCAACGTCCCATCTTCCAATAGGCTATGAGTATAATACAGCTCAATGAGACCCGAAAGACTCCAACAAAGCACTGAGAATGCAAGCCAAACCTGACCGAAGTCCTTTCTTTTCCTGCCAATGTGCCACCAAATTGCAAGAAGTGCCACAAAAGCAAACAGGCAGACGGATAGCTGCCAGTAACCATAAAAAGAAAGGACCTCTTGTTCGATTGTCAATGGGCGGTATGATTTCTCAAAAAAATTCTTCTAATCAAAACTACAAACAATATCTTTATGTTCTTAGTATTAAGTCATTCAGGCATGGAGAAGAAAATTGAAACTGTCAAGCAATATTTGGATTCGGTATCCGCCGAACGCTTGCCTTATATGAAAAAGTTGAGAAATGTGATTAAGAAAAACATTCCAAAAGGATTTAAAGAAGGAATTAACTACGGCATGATCGGATATTTTGTGCCGCATAGTATTTATCCGGAGGGATATCATGCAAAACCAGAAGATCCCCTACCGTTTATTAATATCGCCTCTCAGAAGAACTACATTGCACTGTACCATGCCGGCATTTACAGTGATAAGAAACTACTTAAATGGTTTACGGAGGAATATCCTAAACACTGTAAACGAAAATTAGATATGGGAAAAAGTTGTATTAGATTTAAAAAACCAGACGATATTCCATTCGCCTTGATCGAACAATTGGCGTCTAAAATCACGGTTGAGGATTGGATAAATACTTACGAAAAAGCCATAAAAAAATAGCACTATCTCACACCTGTGCCTCTCGCCAACCACCAGGGATGGACTTCCACCTGCAATCTACCTGCTTTCACGGCAGGATCCTCACTAGCCAACTTTAGAGCCTCCTCTTCTGTAGCCACTCTATAGACCGTGGCGCCCCTGACGGCACCATCACTCCCAAAAGGGCCATTCATGCATATATATCCTTTCTCATAAAGACCCCCCAGGTATGATAAATGACCTTTCTGAATTTTTGCAGCCTCTTCTTTATCCTGGCTTCGACTGTCACCTCTTTTTAAAAAAACAATAAAATACTTTTGCATCATATAGACTGTGCTATCCTCAGCTTTGTATTCGAAAGTTTCAAAATTCACAGTGTCGATCTCCTGAGCCGTACCGCATATCGCCAAAAGTAACATTGCTGAAAGAATGGTAATTTTTCTCATGAGTTGCCTTTTTTGTCTTCTATTTTTCTAATATCAAATGGAACCCCTTTAATTAATGAAATGCCAAAATCATCTCTTTTTTAGCTTGTGATTCCATTGAGCTTTTTTTACCAGGGCACTTTCCTTTATTTTTTGCAGGGCCGCCGAAGGGTTATCTGTGTCCAAGGTGAAAAGATAATAGGACCCGGAAGGGGCAATTTTCTTAACCAATTCAAGGTTAAATTCTTCGTACTGATTTACAAGATCATTGGGATCTGCCATAGGGACCAGATCTACGATGAGCTCCCTCAGAATCTCTCCAGATTGATTTTTGCGAAGAAGCCATCCCGCATCCACCGCGATTTCCTCTGTTTTTCTGGCCAGCTCATCAAAACGGGC
The DNA here is from genome assembly GCA_965222645.1 of Saprospiraceae bacterium. Lineage (GTDB taxonomy): Bacteria > Bacteroidota > Bacteroidia > Chitinophagales > Saprospiraceae > JABDMH01. The sequence goes on from OZ244968.1 coordinate 2,441,613, forward strand.
TGGTGCATCACCCCGGCAAGTCACTTTTTTAAGAGGCTTGTCCACCCCATACGCTAAATGAGTAGATGGTGCATCCATGATCGGCTCGATATATGACGAATCAAGGTCATGAAATTTGAGATCCCGAAAAGCATTGATCAAATTCTGGTAGGCTTCTTCAGAAACCACAGTCCGGGCTGTGGAATCTACAAGGGTATTGGCCTTACTTCTAAATACTACAGAACGATCTTCATAAACAGACAGCGTGTATACCGGGCAGGGGCCCAGACACCCCGTTTTTTGCAGCTCTATCACAAGATCCGGATCAACTTGTCGACTTGCGCTCTCCGAAACCTTGCAAGAAAAAAATATGCCCATGGCACACATACAGATAAAACATAATGTGTTCTGCACTTTCATTCCTTTTTCCAACCCCAAAGATAAGAACTCAGTTCCCTCCCAATAGTTCATTCAGACTCATTCACAGTGTTTGCCTCTTGAAAGGCCTGAGACAGATTACTCGAGCAAACTGTATAGTACATTCAAATCAGGGGAAAGAATTATCTCCGTTCGCCTGTTCAGACTTTTGTTTTCTTCGGTGTCATTGGGAGCTTTGGGGAAATAAAATGCCCTTCCCGATGCAATAATGTTGTCGGGGTTTGCACCCGACTGAGTTAAAACCTTTACAACCGCTGTCGCTCTGGTAACACTGAGATCCCAATTCTTTTCAGCAGTTCCATCCGGATCAGTATGACCTTCTACATTTATCTGAATGTCAGGATGATTTTTCAAAACCTCAGCAAGTTTTCGGATAGCATTTCTACCGGCAGGATCGATTACTGTGCTCCCTTTTGCAAAAAGTAAATTCTGGCTTAGGGAGACATATACTTTACCCTGAAATTCAGAAACTGTAAGGTCTTCGGCAGAAAATCCACGCAGGGCTTCGTGTACTGTACCTCGCAAGGCCTGCATGATCGAATCCTGTTCCTGCATCTGCTGCGTCATCTCAGATAATTTTCGCTCCCGTATGCGCACATCCTCCTGTAGCGTCTCCAGGTTTTCTTCCTGCGATTTAAGTTTCATCTCAAGGAACCCAAGCTGCCGCTCCTTCTGATCCAGTTCTGTTTGCTTTTCTGATAGCTCTGCTGCGAGGGCGACCTTCTCCTCAGATGCATTGCTTAAGACCTCATTGCTCTGCTGGAGGAGCTCATCGTATTTCATTTGTAAATCCTTGTGAGATTTTCTTAGTCCTTCCACCTCACCTCTGGTTACGCTGAGTTCTTGTTCCCTCACTTGAAGCATATCCGCCTTAGATTGCAGGTCACTGATCAATCTCCCATTTTCTGCAATGATTGCAGACATATCCAGTTTGTCCTTTTCAAGTGATCTCTTGGCCACAGCCAATTCTTCGTACTTTTTCGTGGAGACACATGATAAAGCGAATAAGAACAACGATAGTATCACGAAACGAAATGAGGACTTCATATAATAGAGAATTTTAATCTGTAAAATTATAAAATTTATAAGTGTTGTCCCGATTCAAATGAAGTTCCGCAGGTTAGCTTTCCAAAAGGTTATCTTTGGACGAGGAATACTTTGATCATTTAATCATATGAAATGTAGAAACCTGCTTTTGATACCTACTTTGATCTGCGTATTTGCATGCACGAGCAGGGAAGTAAATCTTGAGCCTAATAAACCCTCCTATTTAAATCCCGAATCTCCATTGGAGGCTTTTATCGAGATAAGTGCAGGATCTAATATTATGATGAGCTATGACCTGGAGAGTGGTGAGCTGGATACGATCAGGGTAAATGCTAAACCGAGGGTCCTGGAATACCTCCCATACCCGGCAAACAGTGGCTTTTTACTGACTGAGAAAGACGGACAAGATCTGAAATTGCCAGTCTGGATCTTGTGCCAGCGTCTCAATCCGGGAGAGATCGTGGAAATCACGATGTTGGGATTATTGGATTATACGGAGGAGCGTGTACAAAAATCCGTTTGGCTTGCTGTGCCCAAGGATGAAACCTTAAAAACTGTCGATGCTACTGACTTCAAAGATTTTATCATTCGCTATGATCCTGTCAAATTTATGCTCGAATACTGGATTAAAAATCTCAATGGAATAGGAAAGGTCTCGCAAATAGTCTGGCACGATGGGGAAACAGCAATGTACAGACTACAAGACAATTGAGTTTTTGGGTGCGATTTAAATGCCATCCACCTACGGCCTCTCTAGAACTTTTTTGAATCTAATCGTTTACTCTTCCACTATCGCGATCACTGCTTAGTGCATCTGACACATTTGTATTTACCTTTAATTTGCCAGCACTTTCACCGTCAGACCAATCCCATCCCTGCTGGCTGTAAATAGCATTTAACTCAGCAATATAATGCCGCGCTGTAAAAGATGCATGCGGAGAAGCTTCCAAATCAGTCAAAACTAGTGTTTCGCTGGAGACATATCTGGTTGTGGACAGAAAAATTGTCGCCATAATCAACAGGATCCCAGCAGCAATACTCATCCATTTGCGAATTGCTGAAATACTGATTTTGCCTCGATCCTGATCTAAACGATGCTCCAATCTGTGCCAAACTCTGTCGGAGGGTTGCACCTGCAGGTCATCAGCTTTCCTCTGTAGTTTATGATATTTTTGTTCCTTCATTTTCGACTATTTCAACAGCAAATTAAAGATCGTCGTTTTCAATTTTCGAAGAAAATCTATCTGGTAATTATTTCCCAAAGACACCATTTATTAGCTTGCCGCAGCTATTTTATTTTTTTTTAAAAGCATTGCCATTTTTTTCTTTGCCTGAATCAATTGAGATTTTGACGTATTGATGCTGATTCCCAATTGCTCCGCAATTTCTCTGTGCTTTAGTCCATCGATTACATATAGATTAAATATTGTGCGATATCCGGTAGGTAAGGTATCCAATACTTCCAAAATATCACGCTCAAAAAGTTCTTCTTCGATGCCGTGATGTTGATCGGCAATCTGTAAATGAGAGTTTTCGATACTGATATTAAAATTGTGCTTTCTCCTCAAAAACATCAATGACTCGTTGATGCTTATCCGCTTCATCCATCCCTCAAAGCTCCCTTTTCCCTGATATTGACCAATATTGGAGAAAATCTTATAAAAAGTTTCCAATAAAATATCCTCGGCATCTTCAATCTGCTTGACATATCGCATACAAATGCCTAACAACGTTGGGGAATATTGCTCATATAACCTCTTTTGAGCTTTGCGATCTTGCGCCTTACACCCTTTGATCAGTTGTTGTTCGGTCATATGTCCTATATAACGACATTATCGAGCTTGAGGTTTCGCCCAAATATCTTTTAGATGCCAGTCAAACTCTCTTTGGTGTATGTATCTTTGGCCTCAATGAAAAAATTACCTTGAGAATATGAGTGATTTGTCGTCTCGGTATGACGCCGGAACCAAGGAAGATAAGTGGTACGCTCATTGGATGGAAAGGGGTTACTTCTTTTCCACACCCGATGAGCGGGAAGCCTACACGATCGTGATTCCACCTCCCAACGTCACCGGAGTATTGCATATGGGACATATGCTCAATAATACAATCCAGGACGTACTTATCCGCAAGGCACGGATGGACGGTAAAAATGCGTGCTGGGTACCTGGTACTGATCATGCATCAATTGCCACGGAGGCGAAGGTGGTGCGATGGCTTCGTGAGGAAAAGGGTTTGAAAAAATCTGATGTTGGCAGGGAAAAGTTTGTCGAGTATGCGTGGGAATGGACGGAAAAGTACGGTGGAATCATTCTTAAGCAATTGCAAAAACTCGGTGCATCATGCGACTGGAATCGCACGGCCTTCACCATGGATCAGCTGCGCTCCAGGCAGGTGATTAGGGCATTTATCGACCTTTACAACCGAGGCAAATTGTACCGGGATTACAGAATGGTAAACTGGGATCCCAAGGCAAAAACGGTTTTGAGTAACGAAGAGGTCATCTATGCTGAGGAGCAGACCAATCTATGCCATGTAAGCTACAGACTCAGCGACGATCCGGATCAAAGCATTACGATCGCTACGACGCGTCCAGAAACGATTTTGGGTGATACTGCCATTGCGGTACACCCCGATGACGAGAGGTACAAGCATCTGCACGGCAAAACCGTAATAGTGCCCCTGGCCCAAAGAACTATTCCCATAATTGCCGATGATTATGTAGATCGGGAATTTGGAACTGGAGCACTCAAAGTCACTCCGGCACACGATGCAAATGATTATGACATAGGAAAGCGATTTGACCTTGAGATTGTCGATGTCATCACGGATGATGGACATATGAGTGAGACGGCCGGCCATTTTGTGGGCGACGACCTAAAGACTGCCCGCAAGAAAATGATAAGGTATTTAAAAGAAAATAAACTCCTCATAAAACTTGAGCCCTACAAACACAGTGTGGGTCGCAGCGAGCGCACAAATGAAGTTATCGAACCCCGGTTATCCCTGCAATGGTATGTTCGTATGGATCAGTTGGCAGGGCCGGCGTTGAAAGCCGTGCTTGATGATCACATTGAGTTTTTTCCTAAAAATCAAAAAAATACTTATCGCCACTGGATGAATAACATCAGAGACTGGTGTATATCCAGACAACTTTGGTGGGGTCATCGCATTCCGGCATATTACTATGGAGATCAGGTCTTTGTAGCCGAGACAGCTGAAGAGGCCCTTGCAGAAGCGAGGAAAAAAACAGGTAATCCCAATCTCCAGGCTAAAGATTTAGAGCAGGACGAAGATGTATTAGATACCTGGTTTAGCTCCTGGCTTTGGCCATTTAGTGTATTTGATGGTATGGAATCCAATCCCGATGCAGACTATTATTTTCCCACAACAGTATTGGTTACAGGATGGGATATCATCTTCCTCTGGGTCGCACGTATGGCGATGAGTGGTTTTGAGTGGAAGAACGATCGTGCCTTCAAGCATGTCTATTTTACCGGGATGGTTCGTGATCAGCAGCGGAGAAAGATGAGTAAATCTTTGGGGAATTCTCCAGATGCATTAAAACTCATCGAAAATTTCGGAGCAGATGGTGTTCGCTTTGGTATTTTATCCAGTTCACCAGCTGGCGGGGATTTATTATTTGACGAAAAATTGTGCGAACAGGGAAGAAATTTCTGCAACAAGATCTGGAATGCTCTGCGACTGATAAAAGGATGGGGAAAACAATTGGATGAAAGTGAGAGCAGTATTGCGGAGCAAAGAGCTATTTCATGGTTTAATACAAAAATGCAAAAGACAATCCTGAACCTCGATTCTGATTTTAATACCTACCGCTTGTCAGATATTCAGATGAAATTGTACTCTTTTATTTGGAATGATTTCTGCTCGTGGTATCTCGAATTTATCAAACCGGGTCGAGAGGAAAAATTATCGGAAAATACGTTCGAAAAAACGATTGATTTATTTTCTACCCTAATGCAATTGCTTCATCCCTTTATGCCCTTTATCACCGAGGAGGTTTGGCATGTCCTGAATGGTGAAGACCGGGGGGATATCATTGTTTCAACATACCCAAATGCAAGCCCTTTTAACGAAGAATATTTTAAAATTGTGGAACACATCAAAGATGTTGTTGCACGGACCAGGGATCTTCGAAATAAAAACAACCTAAAGCAGCGAGATGAGATCCCACTTCTCATGATTGAATCAGAGCAAACGAAGGCGATTTCTGATGACACCGGGTTTGCGGGGTTGCTAAAAAAAGCAGCGAGCATAAGCGATCTATCCCTGATAAAAGATGCGAGTGCGGATGCACCCCCCGACGCAAATTTGTTGTCTTTCGTCGTGGGCACAGACAAATACTGCCTTTGCTCACCATCATTACTAAATGTCGATGAAGAGATCGCTAAACTCAGAGAAGATCTCAAATATCAGGAAGGTTTTGTCCAATCGATAAAAAAGAAACTGGACAATGAGCGATTTGTGAACAATGCTCCGGAAAATATTGTAAAAAATGAAAGGAAAAAGCTTGCCGATGGAGAAAAGAGGATTGAGATGATCAAGGAGAGCTTGAGACGGTTAGATGTAAAGTGACTTGTTTGAAGTTGAAGAAGGGTGGTTTGCTACAAATACAGGTTGGATTATCGAAGCCGCTAACCCACATCGAGCCGAAGGTCATCAGGCAGGCAGAATTAATAATGTCTGCACCAAAACCTAAAACATACAGACTCATCATTTTAAGGGACAAGACAAAATGCTATCAAGCTAATTGACCGATGACCTCAGATTTGGATGCCCTACAAAGCTCACCACTTTTTTTTCTAATCTCAGAAACACAATGTTTAATAGCCACTTTGTTCGAGTAACGAGCGTAAAAGCTCATATGTCTCATCTGCTCTAGGAGGTAATGCATCTGCATATAAAACCGCTCCATCAACTCCAAAAATGCTAAAGCGGGGGATACCACCAATTGAAAGCAGAGACTGATATTTGGCTGCGACACGTTCACCTGCTCTAACTTGCACTCCATGAAGTTGCCGCCCTTCCACCATCTTTTTCCATTTCTCCTTGTCATCATCTTTATCAATGGAAATTCCAATGAAAACTATATCATTCCGATTTTTGGAAAACCTCTGAAATAACATCTCAAAATATTCTTGCTCAGCTAAGCACGGGCCACACCAGGTAGCCCAGAAGTCGACATATAGAATCTTTCCACGAAAATCATCTAATGATAGAATATTACCATTTACATCTTCCAGAGGCAGAAACTTTAGTTCGTTTCCAGTTGAATACAGAGATTTAAACCTCGTTTCTTCATCAGACAGGATTTCTAGATATGGACTATTTGGGAACTCCTTAGCGAAACTTTCAATAGCCAGAGATTCACTCTCCGATCTTATCGACATCTTAAACTTATACAGAATACTCTTGAACTTCAGATATTCTTCAGCAGGCTTATTTTCTATGATCGAGTCAATGGCAGCAAAATACAAACCAATTGAGTATCCTTTTTGCACCTTCTCGAATTCCGGATTGTCAGACCGATCCATTTGTTCAACAATGTTCAATATTCTTGTCTCCAGATAATTCAGAAAACTGATATTATTTAATTCCCCCCTTAAAACATGATTTTCTTTGATCCTTTCACTCAATATTTGACCTGCCATATAATCCTTCTTTCCCAAATTTCTACGCTGCATCGAAGGATATCTCTCCAAAAATTCGGCAAGTCTAAACGTAATATAACCGGGAGTCATTTCCAGAAAATCACTATCTAATGATGACCCAGAGTGCTCATAAAATATCCTAAACGCTGTCTCACTTAAAGAATCGACGCGCGATACGAACTCCTCTTCACTGCAATTGTAGAAAAATGGCTCTTGATCAAAAACCAGGTGTATTTGATTTAATATGGTATTCTCTTCGCGACGATTGCCGCTGTATCTGACCCCTTCAAATCCATTGACTAAATCAGATTTTTCAAATTCAAAAGACATGTTACCGCCCTTAATAAACAATGGAACTGATGCCTCCACATGCACCTGCAATAGAGCTATTACTGGATCTCTGGAAGAAAACTCAATATCAAAAATGCCGTCATACACAGGCACCTCTGTAATGCCATTTCTGCTTCTCAGATAAAAAATCTCATCCCCATCTGCATCAAGGCACTCTCCCCTGATAAATGAAAATTCTCCACCAGACCAGTTGCTACATGAAATCAAGAAGAGAAAGCACATGGCAATGAGTACTCGGTCGATCTCATTATTAATTTTATCCATGTTTTCAGAATCTGACAAATTGTTGCATCGGTCTCAACATAGTCTACAAAAGGCCGTAAACCTGGCTGGGTACAATACCGAATGATCATCAATTAATCTTACGGTTTTCACGGTTTTTTATTGCGTCTCTGATAGATTGCATATCCATACGTTATCAATAGCGGAATAGTCAAAACCAGTGAAACTCCGGTCAATAACATTAAAATACCATAGGAATCATCATAGGAAGTGCGATCCCTTATTCCTCCCATCACGACAAAAACAACATGGTGCAGATTAAGCAGTGTCAATGATGAAATAATCACACAAACCGGCAACAGTGTGGCGATAATGACATTTCCAGTACTCAACCCAGAAAACCTTTTAAGAAAAAAGAACAATAAACACAATCTCCATGTGGCAACCACTGCGAGAAACCAGGCATTTATAGCGCTTGATGTTTCTAAGGAAAAAAACCGCTCAACTGGTATCGCATAGAAAATAGCAGGAAATGAAGTCAAACTGATAAAAATTAAAACTGTAAAATATTTCCAGTGCTCTATTTTGAAGGGCAGCAAAATAATCCAAATAAATAATGAGAGTAAAAAAACATAGATAACGGATCCGAAACCGAGGTGCTGCAAAGTACTTGCCTTCTCATCATCCCAATACCGGCCCATACCCACAATCCATGTACCTGCTACTCCGGCAATCAAATGCCATTTGTTAAACCCTAGCATTTCTTCCCTCATCAGTTTAAATGAAAGTAGGCGAAGGATGGTTTGAGTAATTGTCATGTAATCAGGTTTTAAAAAACAAAGTACTATTTGAATCAACCGTGTAGACAATAGAAAGTGCAAACGTCAAACGACCTTTACCCCTCAAGCCTTACCCAAATATGTAAAGACATGTCTTTGCCCGAATTTAGTATCTGCCTTCCCCTCATAATGCAGATTTAGGCTTGAGAGAAATCTAAAAGAAGGACCGTTGTCCAGATGTGTCGACATGGTCACTCTCCTACGCCTTTGACCCGCCCATCGCAGAACAACAAGAACAGCCTCACGGGCAAAACCTTGTCGTCGATATGCAGGGTGAATCCCGAAACTTAGCGGCACCTCCTCCTTATCCCAATTATGGATGGCAACAAAACCGATAAATTTATTCTCATCATTTATTATCGACCAATAGATTGATCTACCATCATAAAAAGACTGGACATTTCTTATGATCTTTTTCTTGGCAGTCTCTCTGTCCACAGGTCCATGCTCCGAAAGAAACCGGTATGTCTCTGAGTCCGATAATATTTCAGAATAGCCTCTAGCATGCAACAATCTCATTTCTCCTAAAGTCGTCCTGTGTGTCCTCAAGACAGGAAAGACCTGTTCACCACTTAAGATCCTTTTTAAGTGATTTTTTAGATACTCGACATCTTCAAATAAATGGACCTTAAATCCATAAGCATCTGCAGATTCTATGTTCTCAAGTAAATCATCAACAAAAAAAACTTGCTCCTTTGCTACTTTCCCAAATCGATTTATCAACGCCTCGAAGACCCTGTCAAAGAAACCCAGATCTGGTTTACTTATCCCCATCTCACAGGAACAGAAAATACCCTCGAAATGTCCAATAAGTCTCTGATCACTTCTTATATCCACCAGCCTCCTCTTATCCTGATTAGTCGCCAGAAAACACTGCTGGGATTTCAACATATCACTTCCGATAAAATCCAACACTGCGTCATTGTATTTCAACGTTTCATGATACAGTGCTTTAAATAAATCTTCCGGCATCCCCTGCCATCCAATCCGCTCCATACTCTCGGCAAGTGCTTCGACAAGATCCTGTTCCCCGACTAGACAGCCCTGTAAGTATTGCCTGAAGAATTGCTGCAGTGCCGCTTCGGGCAAATGATATTTTCTCGACACACGCCCGGCAAAATCAACTTTATAAGTTATCACACCATCATAATCAAAAAGTAGGAAATACCTTTTACTCATAATTCAAAATCAACTACCTTGTTATAAATTGATGTATTTTTTATACAGCATGTAACCCATTAATATCATGAATATTGTGCAAAACATGTTTATGTCCAGGTCCTTAATTTCCGAAGCAGCATTTCTTTTGTGCTTAATTTCATGTGTTCCACCTACTAATGAAAAAACGATTTCGCCTGATATTGTATTCATTATTGCCGATGACCTGGCATGGCACGATCTCGGTTGTTATGGTCACCCCCACATACGGACACCAAATATTGATCGCCTGGCTGCAGAAGGGATGCTGTTTGAGCGAGCATATGTGACTGCCAGTTCATGCAGTCCCAGCCGATGCAGCATCATCACCGGCAAATACCCTCACCAGACAAATGCAGAACAACTGCACTGGCCACTTCCTGCAGATCAGATAACATTTACCGAGAGACTAAGAGAGGCCGGGTACTGGGTGGGGCAAGCTGGAAAATGGCACATGGGAGATGCAATAAAAGATCGGTTTGATAAGATTATGGAAGTTTCCGTAAGTGGATTTCAACTGCAACCTGATGGCACAATGGTCGTTCCTAGAAACGAGAGTGGCTGTGAAGATTGGATACCCTTGTTGGACAGTCGAGATAGAAACAAACCCTTTTTTCTATGGTTGGCAGCTGTCGATCCGCATAGAGATTATCGTGAGTACTCTGTTGGGCTGCCGCATGAAACCTCTGATGTGGTACTTCCACCCTATTTTCCAGATTCAAAGGAGAGTCGGACTGATCTTGCACTCTACTATGATGAAATCTCGAGGCTCGACAGTTTTGTCGGATTATTTACAGCAGCACTCAAAGAGCAAAACCTGGAAAAGAACACACTTGTCCTATTTATAAGTGACAATGGCCGGCCGTTTCCGAGAGAAAAAACGACGCTTTATGAAGGCGGAATTAAAACGCCATGGATCGTAAAATGGCCAGAAAAAATAAGGGCCGGTACTACGACAAAATCATTGGTAAGTGCTGTCGATATTGCTCCCACATTTTTGAGTATCGCAAACGTATCTCATGAGATGGACCTGGAGGGAATCGATATTTCACCTATTCTAATGGACCATACTTTATCCTTACGCACAAATATTTATGCAGAAGACCACTGGCACGACTTTGAAGATTATGCCCGTGCAATTTGCACTGAGAAATACAAATACATCAAAAATTTCTACACAGACCTTCCAAATACACCTTCGGCAGATGCTTTGCGAAGCCCTACCTATCAGGAAATGATCAGAAGGCAACATGCCGGAATATTAAATGTACATCAAATGGCTTGTTTTATCACACCCCGACCAGAGGAAGAATTATATGACCTAAGTGATGACCCTCACGAACTCACAAATCTCATCGACGATGATAAATACCAGGCTGTAATCGATGAACTCCGCATGAAATTATCAGAGATCCGCAATGCGACAAAAGATGTGCAACCTCAGGAAAGAACACCGGACGAATTTGATCGCAAATCCGGCAAGCCCAATGCGTTTCGCAAAAGACCACGGCCCTCAAAAGCACAGATGGGATTGTAGTAAATGAAGCGAATTGTTTTGTGAGCAGATACAACTCATGGCACATGTTCCGAGCGACGATAATAGCCGTGCCATAACAACTATTTCAATCTATGGAACGTATGTCGATGGGCAAAAAACAAAGAAGCTTCAACTGTAAATTGCGGAGGTCCGGGTCAATCGGATCAGTCTTTTCCTTGCACCCGGATTTCAGATGTCCACATTTCAACAACCTCTTCGGCAACTTTCTGGCAAAAGTGTGCATCATTTGCATTTATTATAGCCAGAGCCATTTGTTCTCCATATTCATCTTTTGTCGACAAGTGATTAGGTAGACTAACGGGAGATCTACCGGTAAGTACTGCATAAAAAACACATGCACTCAGGTAGCTGCCCAAAAGGGATGGGTGAGTGCCATCGCTAAAATACAGTTGTAGTTCTGGCCTTAATTCCCTGGCTCTTTGCCATGCAACACCCACTGGTACCACAATCGCCCCAATTTGATCCCCTAATTCCTTATACTTCTCTTCAATTGTTCCTAGCATGTAGGGATTCCACTCTCTTGCCCAGGTCATAAAGAGGTAGATCTCAGAGCCATCCTCTTTCGCAACTTCCGCAAGTCTTCTTCCAAATAGCATCATACTGTCCGGACGCTCGAAAGTACTCAGACTGTGATTCTGCAGTACGACAGCGTCATAATTACCCTCTCCAATCTTTTCAATTGTACTTAAATTCCGGTCTCCGCGCACATGATGCCCAAAGTGTGCACCACCTGCCGTAGAGCGGCTCGTCGTCATTTCCAGATCCCCTGCTCTAGCCATAGCTTGCACAAGTTGCGGAAGATTCCAGAAATAAGTATAGCTGTTACCCACGAATAAGACACTCCGCGGATTCTCTTGTGAAGAGCCGGCCTTGATAACGAAAAAGCCCAGCAAAAAAATAAGAAACGTCTTTGAGTTCATATCGTCCATTTGTACAAAATGACTCTAAAGGTAGATAGATAAATGTAAAAGTTAGTGGTAAGATTTACCTAGACTTAGGTATGCCCTTTTATCAAAAATCGTGAAAAAAAACAACGCACTTACTTATTCGATGACTCTATCTTTGAGGTCATGAGATTTAAGGCACTAATATGCATCTGTTTCTTGATTTTTGGGATTGTAGCCGTCTACTGTCAAACCACAATAAACTTTGAAGAGGACCGGGAAAATAAGCTGTACATCAAGCTTTATGGCCACATAGATTACAATCAAAAAATAGAAAATGGAGTGCGGCATGCCGGCAATCTCGACGTGCATCGGCTAGTCACTTTGTTTGGGTATCAGTTTAGTCGCAAAACACAGTTTGTCAGTGAAATTGAGGTTGAGCATGTTAAAGAAATATTTGTGGAGCAGGCCTTTGTCCAGCATCAACTGGGTCGTTACCTGAATCTAAAAGCTGGACTGTTACTGATACCGATGGGCATGGTAAACGAGCAACACGAACCGACGTTTTTTTATTCCGTAGAACGTCCATTGATAGACAAGGTAATCGTGCCGAGCACCTGGAGAGAAGTTGGATTTGGAATAAGCGGTTTGTTTCCAAAATCAAGTCTAAAATATCAGCTTTACCTGGTAAACAATCCTTTGAGTTATAAGGATGGACAAGCGACAATATCAGCTGGTAAGGGAATTCGGTCAGGGCGTCAAAAGGGAGCGGAATCAATACTCACCTCTTTCCCCGGAATATCCAGTCAGGTGGAATATTTCGGATTCAATAACTTCAAAACTGGAATTTCTTTCTACCATGGCAAAACAAATACTTCTCTATACAGTGACTATCCGGTCGTCGACAAGGTGTCACGACTCATCATTGATAGTTCGAGAGTGAAGATCAGTATGTTGGCACTGCATATGAATTATGCCTTTTCAAATTTCACAACAAGGATGCAATATGTCTTAGCGGGTTTTAGCGACGCAAATCGCTTTAATAACTTTAGTGGAAGTGATGTGCCTGATTTGATGCACGGTTATTACCTCCTTGCTTCATATGATTTTATTCGGGATGAAAGGATTTCACTTGCACCGTTCATTAGGTATTCGCACCTCAACAATGAGCTTAAGACATCAGCCAAAGATGATAGATTACGGAGGCGTGGACAGGATATTTGGACAATAGGTCTTAACTACAAACCCGATCCCGGTGTGGTTTTTAAGATAGATTTTCAGTTTTATAAGAACCAGGACAGTCAGCATTTTAATCAATTAAACAGTGGTGTCGGAGTATGGTTTTAATTCTGACCGTAATAATATCCCTTCTTCTCCCATCATCTGACGATCTCTTTGATTCATATAGAAAAGAGGTAGACAAACACATCTATAAGGTCTTTAAGATCCACAAGCCTAAATATGTGGAAATGGCTTCTGAGACCGGCTGCCTAAAAAAAATAATGGATAGAGAAAGACTGATTGGCTATGTCTTACTTTCGGAAGTGGCGTCTTGTAATCTCGGTGGATGTCAAATTCCTGATATTGAAAAATTTAAAATATCACCCGGAAATAATCGAGAATTTTTCGACCTGATGATTTTGTTTAACTCTCAAAAGGAAATTATGCAAGTCGACGTACTCAATTATTTTTCTGATTATGGTTATGAAATTACATCGCGAAATTATTTGCGAAGATTTAAAGGGACAAAACCCTGCGATTTTGCCGATTCCAAAGATGAAATTGATACGATTTCGGGAGCAACCATTTCGTCGATGGCGCTGGAATATACGATATCACGATTGTGTGGTTTGTAACTACCAATTTTAATTGGCAGGTACAACTGGTACAATTGGTACTGGCTGCCAATTAAAATTGGCAGGTACAATTAATTAGGTACAAACTCTTGGGGTACAAACTTAAATTCAGGTACAAACTACAATCTCTCTAAAGTGAGACCACCATCTACCATAATAACCTGACCTGTAGAATACGGAAAATCCCCTTCCAGTAAAGACTGCACTGCTTTACCCACATCTTCCGGGTATCCCCATCGCTTTTGCACAGTGAGACCACCTTCGATCAAGCGATCGTATTTTTCTTTTACCGGCCCGGTCATATCTGTCATGGTTACGCCAGGACGCACCTCGTATACCGGAATGTCGTATTCGCCCAGTCTGGCTGCAAAGAGTTTTGTCATCATGCTCATTCCTGCTTTTGACAAACAGTATTCTCCGCGGTTGACAGATGCGATGGTAGCAGAAATTGAAGAAATATTTACTATGGTAAAAAATCGATTGGAATTACTTTCCTTTTTCTCGACCATGTGATTTGCAAAAAATTGAGACAAAAAAAATGCTCCTTTTAAATTAATGTCCATTACGCGGTCATAGCTTTCGATCGAGGTCTCCAGAAGATCTAAACGTTGTGATGGGGCGACACCGGCGTTATTTATCAATGCATTTACAACACCGAATTTTTCTAAAATTTTTTCACACATATTCTTTCGAGCCTCAAGGTCACCGATATTGCCTTGTGCGTAAAAAACCTCAATCTCATTGGTGCGAAGTTTGTCTAAGACACCCTGCACATCCTTTTCCGGACGCATACCATTGAGAGCAAGAGACCATCCTTGCCGGGCCAGGCATATAGCTATTCCCAGTCCAATACCACGTGTGCCCCCTGTAATAAAAGCCGTCTTTTCCATTTTTTTAATTTAGCTCCGGTACCTTGAGCCATCGCCTTTGTTCCCAACTTTCCAGACCTAATTCTGCAAGTTGCACTCCCTTTGCCCCTTCTAGTAAATCCCATCGAAAAGGAGTATCCAGGACAATGTGTTTTAAAAATAATTCCCACTGCACTTTAAAAGCATTATCGTACGTACTGTCCCGATCGACCTCTCTCCAACCCTCATAAAAATTGATGGGCTGAGGTATATCGGGATTCCATACCGGTACAGGTGTTTCCTCGTAAGATTGTACCCGGCAATCCCGGAGTCCGGCTACCGCAGAGCCTTTGGTGCCATCCACCTGCAGGACAAGTAAATCATCCCTCCGCACTCTCACATCCCACGACGAATTGAAATGAGCAACGATGTCTCCATCAAGCTCAAAAGTGGCATAAGCAGAGTCATCAGCGGTACACTTGTACGGTTTGCCTGTCTCATCGATCCGCTCATCGATGTGTATTGCCCCAAGACAGCTCAGCGCTCTTACCTCACCAAATATGTTGTCAAGTACATAGCGCCAGTGGCAAAGCATATCCATGATAATGCCTCCACCATCCTCCTTTCTGTAATTCCATGATGGTCTGTTGGGAGGCACTGTATGTCCTTCAAAAACCCAATATCCAAATTCCCCTCTTACAGAAAGTATTTTTCCAAAAAACCCCTCATCGATTAGCTTTTGAATTTTTAACATGCCCGGCAACCACAACTTATCCTGCACAACACCGTGTTTTATCCCACTATTTTTCGCAATATGGAAGAGATCAGTCGCTTCCTTAAGTGAGATGCCTGTTGGTTTTTCACAATAAATGTGTTTGCCCGCTTCGATCGCTTTTTTCACGGCATCAAATCTCCGTCCTGTGATCTGGGAGTCAAAATATACTTCGTAACCCGGCCTCTGCAGGGCTTCCTCCAATGATGTAGTATACTTTTCGATCTGATAAGTTTCACATAGTTTCTTTAATTTCTCCTCATTCCTACCCACTAAAATTGGGTCGGGTATAATGACTAAATTCTCATTTACTTTTAAACCACCATTGTTTTTAATAGCGGCTATAGACCGGTCCAGGTGTTGGCGGGTACCCATTCTTCCAGTCACGCCATTCATAATAATACCTACTCGTCTTTCCTCCATACTCATTGTTTTTATAGTTACGTCAATAATCCTCCTTCATGAGTATAAAATTCGAAATGTGATCGATTTTGAATCTCATTTAAAGATTAAATCGAGGTACCTTCATACAAATTTTGATATGACTCGACAATCATATTTAAAAATACACTTTGATCCATAGACCAATAATGCTCCGAAAATATTTCCACTTCTCGATAACCGGAGAAACCCGCATCTTCTACCCACCTGCTAATTCTTTTAATGGGTATACAACCCTCTCCCATCAGACCGCGATCATTGAGCATATCGACAGTGGGAATTTTCCAATCGCAAATGTGAAAAGCAAGCAGGTTATCCATCCGACCACATCTGGCAATTTCTTCCTCAAGACGGTCATCCCACCACAAATGATATACATCGACCGCAACACCGACGCAAGGGTGATTAAATTGCTCAGCCATATCGTTAGCTTGACCCAATGTATTAATGGCTGACCGAATATCGGCATACATCGGATGAAGTGGCTCGATTGCCAGTTTTACCCCGCAGGATTCTGAATGTGGTAAGATGGCTTCAATTCCCGATCTGATCTGATTTCTTGATTCCCGTAAGGTCTGGGCCGGATCTGATCCACATACTAAAACCAAAACTGGTGCGCCGATTTCTGCAGCCTCATCAATCATAGCTTTATTTTGATCAATTGACTCTTTCCTTTTACTTTCTTCCGTTGAAGGGAAAAAACCTCCACGCACATATGACACCACATCGATATCGTGTTGAGCTAAATATTGCCTCGCTTTGTCAAGCCCGATTTCCTCCACAGCATTTTGCCATATACTGATACCTCCAATTCCCATTTTACAATAATGATCAAGAGCTTCCGGAAGTGTCCATGTCTTTGTGGTAATTGTATGAACGCACAATTTGCTAAGTGACATTTTCCAATGGTTTTCTTACGGCATTAAAAAAAGTGTGGTAGCCATTCTCATCCAGTAAATATTTCAGGTAAATACCCAATTCCCTCAGATGATAATCCCCCCACATACATGCTTCACCGTTTGGAATTTTACTGCCTGCCGGCACAAAATCCCAACCATTGGGACGGTGATATATGGAGTGTAAAAGCAAACCCTGATGCTCAGGTTCAGTACTGAGATAGGGTTCTTCCATTAGGCGAGAGGCAACCTGCAATCCGGCACGCCAATATTGATCCCCTGAACCCTTTTCGCGATAATTGAGATTTTTGCCCAGGCGGCATAACCCTTGCGCACCGATTGCTGCTGCAGAACTGTCTACTGGTTCGTAGTCATTGTAGGGATTTGCTTCTCTCTCCATGTAATCACCTAAATGCTGCAGGCCAGGTGCGCCTGTATCCCAGTATGGTATACCGTCGGCCGGCATATTCTTTATGTAAAAGTCACAGGTAGCAGTGGCCGCCTTGAGAAAAACAGCCTCGATAAAATCAAACCCCTCACGATGGTCAAAGGTATCTCTTGGCAGACATCCGAGGTATTCCAGCAGTTCTGCAAATCCACACATGGCCCATGCAAGACCCCTTGTCCATGTACTGAATCCAGTATATCCCTGCTGGCTGTTACAACATCGAAATACACCATCATTGGTGTTGAATATACACTCGTGGGCAGTGCGTCCCCAGGTATCATATACATCTCTTCCTTCATCGTAAAATATCGCATACCTGGCTGTCGTCAATGCGTGATCAATCGCACGATCAAGCAAGCTATCAACCTTGTCATTTTCGCCGCGTAAATCATGGCCAAGCTCGTGACTGATGATCAGCGCCCTGAGTGTTCTGATCGTATCAATAAACAGGGAATGAGGTCCGTTGAATGTATATATGTACCCTCCGCCGCCAGCAAATCCCGTCCACCGCCTCGCCTGAACTGATCCGGTGAGCTTCAGTGCCATTTCGTAAAATGCTTTTTCCCATTGACTTTCTGTAATCCGTCCAAGAGCCAGGAGCCGGTGCAGATTCCCGTAAGTACTCACATTATTAAATCCGTGATCGTGCACTCCGAAATGACTTACGTGGGGAGCCATTTTTTCCAATGTCGCCCTTCGACCTATTTCCAGAAAAATTTCATCATTGGTAGCTTCGTACTGAAGGATGGCAGAACCGTATTGAAAGCCCTGGGTCCACTCTGTCCATCCCCTTGAAGTATATTTTCCATTTTTTGTAAAGACTGGCGCTCCCTGCGAGATATCAAATTCTTTTTCGATCAATAAAATCTTCTCTCCTGAGAACCTCCACATCCTATCCATTTTTGTCGAAATATCCTCCAGAGTGATACCACTTTCTACAATCATAATCCAAATCTACTTGACAGAAAAATGCAAAATAGAAAAGAATTGAATATCGGATGTCACCAATATCCCAATTACAGTGGGATCCCATCGCATTTATTTACACCATAGACGTGCTGTATTACGGCTAACTAAAAGGAGCTTGCCAACTCTCCAACGTAATCTACGGGCGGTTTGCCGTCATAGACCAAAATTCGATGTCTCACCTGATATTGGTGACCTGGAGGCAATTCAAATTCTCCCAGCACCATGGGAGCAAAACAAAAATAAGGCATGGTAGGATGGACACGCACCGGTTGAGGATATCGGAAATTATTGCGATGTGGGATGAATGCTACCCCACCATATCCATGTTGAGTCGTACCATGCATAGCCACCCAAACCGGTCGAGAGTGGTTTCCATCGACACTTGTTTTACCCTCATTCGTAATAAAATAAACAAGTGAATCATAAGCTCCCCCTTCCACATTCCATTCTTCTGCTCCCCGGAAGGCAGTACCGCCGTAGTGATACATGTCCAGAAAAAGCGTGTCCGGGCCTAAACACGTTTGTGTAATTTGCCAGTCAATAAAATAGAACTGCTCAACAGGGTAAATTTTTAGATCCCAAATATCTTCACTTACAATTACAGTATCGCCGTCAATAAATGCCAAGTATTCAAGCCCAACCTTAAAAGAGGAAAATACGGGACCATTATTTATTTCTAAAACATCCTTATGCCGGATGGTACCAAGCTCAGCCTGCTGATTCCAAAAATCGATCATGCTATCCCTGACATGACTGCGTGTCCAGGCATGAAATACACCGTGCTGATGCGTATGTCCTCTGGGAAATCCCGCAGTGAGTGTGTTGCCGTCCAATGTCTTTAAAGGATGAATAAACCCACTGCGTTTGTAATAACCGGGTAGGGTATCCGGCGGATATTGCGTGTTTATCGCATATTTTAAAATTTCCTGGTTATTGATCTTTGCTGTGATGAAGTCACTGTTGGAACTGATTTTGCAGGGTGTGTCAGTAATGCTTTCGGCAATAGGAACAATATCGAATTTTTGATCAGCAACTATGTGTGATGGAGCCAGAAAAGTCCATTGATCATTATTAATTCTTTGCAAAGGTGTAGTGAATGTCTCATTTTGGATCAACATCTGATTTTTGGAATCAGGAAGGGCAGCATTGACAAGTACTGCTTGATTTGCATTAATATTCAGCTCTGCCGTCCAAGTATATTTATGAGAAGAAACACAGGATGTCAGACCAAACATCAGAAAATATATGATAAGACGCATACGATGACCAAAAAATTCGAAAAGTGGTGAAATAACGGAACCAAAGAAGAAATACTCGTTGACAAGTATTTCTGTGATGGTATTTTATCAAAAATAGTCATTTTCTGGAATTCGTCGCTCAAATCAGAACCTCCGCAACTACAAAAGTCAATACTTGAAGGCGTATTGCTGTTTTTACACTATATTGTCGTTTGTGTCAAGTCCTTATTAGTTGCGGCAATTTTATTAATGAGTGGAGCGTATTCCTTTTTATCAGATTAAGCAGATATGTTTTATCTCGACAGTTGTCATTTTGTTTTTTTCCTGCAGTACAGGAGTACCAGAGAAAATTACTGAAAGGGATGTTAATATCACCTTCCTGCATTCCATTGTAGATTCACTAGCGATTGTGAACCCATGGACCAAAACATTCGGTGATATCGATGGAGATGGAAAAGCAGACCTTATTATCGGTGGTCAAAAAGGACCATTGCTTTGGTTCCGGAATCCTGACTGGAAAAATTTTGAGATTTCGGAGGGGGGGTATAATACTGTAGATGGTGAGGCTGGAGATATAGATGGGGATGGTGATATAGATCTAGTAATGGGCGGATTATTCTGGTATGAAAACCCCGGTGGACTGAAGGAAAATCCCCAATTGAGCTGGAATACACATCAAATTGCCGACCACCCCACTCATGATGTAGAATTGGCTGACTTAAATAATGACGGGAGGTTGGACATTGTAACGAGAAATCAATCGGACTTCGGGAAACGAAAAGGAAACACTATCCATATTTGGATCAATACTGGTGACAATTGGAAAGAGGAGGTGCTACCATGCGATCACGGAGAGGGGCTTCGCACTGCCGACCTGGACAATGACGGTGACTTCGACATTGTCGCCGGTGGATTTTGGTTTGAAAATGGAGGATTGGAAGGATGGGTGAAATACAGGTTCACTAGCTGGCATGGAAGTGCTCATTTGGCCATTGCCGATCTCAATCAAGATGGCCGAAGGGATATAATTCTCACTCCCTCAGAACTCAGTGAGCAGTATTATAAAATTGCCTGGTTTGAACAACCGCCAGATCCAATAAGAGGTAAGTGGATAGAACACCCCCTTGCGGATTCTATTGAGTGTGTGATCCACGGGGTGGAAGTCGGAGATTTTGACCAGGACAAAAAGGTGGATATTGTTTATTCCGAAATGCATCAAGGTACAGATCCCGATGAGGTGGTGGTGCTTCTCAATGAGGGTGAAGGTAAAAACTGGAAGAAAAGAATCATCTCAAACCAGGGGTCACACAATATTGAAGTTGTAGATATTAATGGTGATAATCTTCCGGACATTTTCGGAGCAAACTGGAGTGGGAATTACCAGCCGATTGAATATTGGATTACGGAAATTATCAAGTAGGGCATCTATTTGGGCCCCAGAAGATCAACTGCTTTTTTCCCTACAAATGCAAAGAGCATTATTACGAGACTACAAATAATTACCTCCAAGAAATCATCGATCAGCCTTTATCAATCTTTTAGTGAGACGTCTACCAATTTCGTCTCTGACTTGAATAAAATAAATTCCACTCGGCAAGTATCCGAGATCGATGCTAAAGTCCTGATCTGTATCTTGATCCCCCAGATAAACCACCTGACCATGTGCATTAAAAATACTCGTCTGAATCAATCTAACTTCTTTGGCCTTCACAATTATTTGATTAGTAAAAGGGTTGGGGGAAATAATCACTTGTGGTATTTCATCTTCCTGGGTGGGCACCGTATTGCCTTCACTCACTGAAAAAGCATCTACTCCAGCTTCGACAATATGAACATTGCCATTATCGGCCGCAAAAAATCGAATAGTCATACTGTCTGAAGGTGTCATGTAATCGGCTACCCTTATTTCAGACCGCTCACGCCATCCACTTTTGGATCCGTCTATGACATCAACAACTGTTTCCATTTCTCCATTCTCCAAATAAACAACCAAGCTATCATCTGCAGGCCACACACCGGCATCGTAAAACCAAGTTGTATAATTTATATATGGATCTGCAAAAGTGGACAAATCCATCACAGGTGACTGCAATACAGAAGTATCTGCCAGATTGGATCCTAACCAGCCAGCCAAACCTGTCATAAAGCACTCTTGGCCGAAATCATTTGGCAGATCACCGTTGGGATTTGCAAAGACTTCGTCATAAATTGAGTAATATGGTACACCCCGATCCCATGCTTGAGAAGCATGTACTCCGGGCGTGCTGCTCACGGTCCAACCATAATCGAACGCAAAATCGTCCCTATAGCCCCTTTCCAACGGTAAAACAAATTCGCCATCCGAATCGATCTTCTCTATTGTAAAGTTGTGTAGATACCCCCATTTGCCTGCCGCTACTGTAAAGGTACCTTCGAAGTTTTCGACAAAAAAGGCACCGGCCATGTCAGTGACTGTTCGCTCCGTATAATCCTTGTTAAAAACAATAATCTGAGCATCCTGAATAGGCATTCCGGTCTCGGCATCCTCTACCCTTCCTGCAATTCCATATTTACTAAGGGGCCTGAGCTGAACATCAACAACCGTGTATGATGCTGTGGTCAGGCTTGATTCGACAATCTTTGTCTCATAACCGTATTTCGAAAATTCGATCTCCACCACGCCATCTCCTGCCCATCCCAATTTAAAATTTCCGTTTTTACCGGTAAGATCTGATCCCGGTCTACCAGAAATCACTTGTACCCGGACAGAGTCCAGGGCATCGCCCGTCACTAAACTGGTGACTGTACCATTTAGATAAGACGCCCTTTGGTATTGCGGTTCAAATACAAATAGACCTGATTCGATGTCAGAGACGAGGAGTAAACCTGAAGGAAGATAAGGATAAGCTCCCCAAGAGCCATGATACCCGTCATCTCGAAAAGTGTACGTGTCGAAAGAGCCCACCTCCACTAGATTATCAGGTTCGTGCGCATCGATGATTTTGACACCATCTACATAATAGGATACGACCAGATATCCATTGAAATAATGCACGTTGTGCGGTACAACATAATTCCGTGTTGTAGCTGATGGTTGATATTTGTCGAGCAGGACGATTTCATCCAGATCACTGATATCATACGCATCGACGAATGCGCCAAATCTTTCATCAGTTGTAAAAAGGTAATTGCCATCATCTGATGCCCATGTATTGTGGGTAAAATCAAAGGAGGTTTCGACACTAACTAGTGCTGCTGGTGCATCGATTTTGGAGATATCAATTACTCCAAATCCCTTTCCCAAATCCGAACTGAATATCCTGCCATCCTGCACAAAGACATCATGTGAGTACTGAGGATCGGTGGCAGAAATAAATTTTGGTTCTGTGGGGTTTTCAGCCAAATCGAAAATAAGAACACTGCCCTTGTTTAGGTTGCAGCCCGATAAAAATAAATAGGAGGAATCGATGTACAGATTATGGCATTTACGCAAGGGTGATGCCGGATCTTCTCCAAACTGCAATTCGGGCTTCCAGAAGGACCATGTAATATCTTCTGGAGCATTTGTCATATTTATGACCAGTAGACCATCCTCACCCTCATCAGCGACGGCATAAATATAATGTCCGTATGTCTTAAAATCACGCCATCGGGAGAGTGTACCTGGTACTAAGGTGGTCAAATCAGGCCTCGAAGGGTCCTTAAGATCAAATATGGCTGTACCTATACCAGTACCCAGGATAGCATATTCAGTACCCTCCTCTGAGCTATACCCCCAAATGTCTGAGTAACGTTTATATCCACTCCAGATCGTATCCGGAAATTCAATTGTGCCCTGGCCGAGAAGTATAATGTTGAAGTCCTCCTGGACAGCCAATGGTTCCTGAGCATGAATTTGAAGAGCTGCAATGATCATTAAAAGCGAGAAAAACTTGTGCATAGACCTCATTTTTGGACAGCAACAGTCATTGTTGTGAGACGACTCGTACAGATCTTCCTATCCGCTTGGCGAATTATGATATCCCAGACCTGAATTCTCCTTCCCACTTTGACTGGAGTAACTCTTGCAACAACTTCGCCACTTTTCGCGGTGGAGAGATGATTTGCATTTATTTCTATACCAACAACGTTCTGTCGCTTTGGATCGTCTACACAAAGCCAGGCTGCAACGCTTCCCAGGGTCTCCGCCAAGGTGACTGAAGCCCCTCCATGCAGCAATCCATCTGGCTGATGAGTACGGTGGTCAACCGGCATTGTAGCTTCGATAAAGTCGGGACCAAGACGTGTAAATTCTATTCCGAGATGCTCCAGCATCGTGTTTTTCTTCATTCTTTTAATGATTTCTAACCCTGGAGTATGCTTCCAAATCATAATAAGCTGTAAATTTGTAGTCTGGAATAAATGTCGACTTAAGGTATGAAAATCTATCACAATCCTAGATGCCGCAAAAGTAGAGAGGCACTCAACATCATTCAGAACCATGGTGTAGATCCCGAGGTAGTGCTGTATCTTGAAACACCACCTTCCCGAAATGAGATTCGCGAAGTGCTCCAGAAACTAGACATGTCTGCTGAGCAATTGGTGAGGAAAGAAGAAAAGCTTTACAAGGAAGAGTACAGGGATAAAGAGCTTTCAGAAGACGAGTGGATCGTCGTAATGGCTGACAATCCCAAACTTATTCAGAGACCCGTAGTAATCAATGGCACAAAAGCTATTGTGGGTCGACCACCAGAAAGCGTCAGAGTATTGTTGCAGTAGTTACAAAAAGACTTCTGAAGGCTATTCAAAAAGGGATCTAGACCTCATCTGAATAAATGCTTTTATGCCTGCGATATCAGTAGGTGTAAAGGTCTGCCATACCCCATTGTTTCTAAACCAGGTCATCTGTCGCTTTGCATACCGCCGTGTATTGCGCTTGATGAGCCGGACAGTCTCAGCACGATCTATCTGTCCATCAAAATATGGTCTCCACTCTTGATATCCTACAGTCTGTAATGACGGGAGATCCTCAAAGTCCCTGAGCATTTTCGCCTCATTCTCTAAACCACATGCCAGCATGTTGTCCACCCTTGAATTGATTCTGTCATACAGTTGAGCCCGGTCCATCTCCAGTAAAACCGGTACAATCTGAAAAGGTCTTTTGCGCTTCTCTCCTGCGAGAAATTCGCTAAACGGTCTGCCCGTATATTCGATTACACTCAATGCCCGAATGAGCCTGCGATGGTTAAAACGATCTACTTCAGCACCGTACTTAGGATCTCTTCTCAAAAGTAGCTGCCACAAATACTCGGTACCTCGATCTCTCCACAAGGTGTTGTAAGATGATGTTATGGCCTTATCTATTGATGGAATCTCATCTAACCCTTCGCACAATGCCTTGATATATAATCCAGTACCGCCACAGAGTATGGTCACTGAGCGATCTCTGAAAATATCTTCAAGTCTGGCAAGTGCCTGTTTTTCAAATAACGAAGCTGAAAACTCCTCCCGAACACTTAACTCATCGACAAAATGATGTCGAATCAAACTCAAAATCTCCGGGGATGGCTTAGCTGTTCCAATGCTTAACTCCTTGTAGATCTGCCTGCTATCTGCAGACAGTATTTCCGTACCTAGCCACTCAGCCAGTTTGAAGGATAGTGCAGATTTTCCGACGGCAGTTGCTCCACCGATCACTACCAAGTATTTATCAGTATTCTTCACCAAAATCATTACATTTCACCCACAAAATCAAAAGTACTTTGTTTTACAATATTCTCAGGGAGATAACGGCCACCGTATTTAAGGTCTACTTTCGGAAAATATACGTTCTAGATAAAAACAAAGTACCCAAAACAGGACCGATACTACTCGCTTGTAATCACCCGATGGCTTTCTCAGAAGCATGTCTTTTAGCCTGCTTCCTCGATCGACCATTACATTTTCTCGTGCGTGGAGATGTCTTTAAATCCCAGTGGAAGTGGTTTTTCAAATGGACACATCAGGTCCCGATTTACCGGTTTCGCGATGGATTTTCAAATATGCGCAAAAATGCAGATTCTTTTAAATGGGTGCACAAGACTTTGAAAAACGGAAAAGTAATTTTGATCTTTTCGGAGGGCAACACGAAATTTCAAAAAAAATTGGCTCCGCTCCAAAAGGGTACTGCTAAAATTGCCTTTGGGGCCTATGAAAATGCCGGGACCGTAGATTTGAAGATCGTTCCTGTAGGGGTCAATTATTCAGACGGGACGAGTTTTAGATCTGATGTAATGGTAAAAGTGGGTGATCCACTGTCCCTATCCGATTATTTGAAGTTGTACTCAAAAGATCACCACGAGGCAATTCGATTGCTTACCGAAGACTTGTCAACAGCTCTATTGCCACAAGTCCTTCATATTGAAAAGGGAGAAGATGAAATCGTATTTAATAAAATGTCAAATTATTTCCTTCGAAAAAATCCTGAAAAACTATGGCCAATATTGGACACTGATCCCACTCGTTTTTACCGGGAGCGCAATATCGCCAATAAATTAAATTCTTTATCTGGCGAAACAAAACAATCGCTACACAATCTATTGATAAAAGACCAGACCCGGGGGTCAACTGAGATAGGTATCCTGAAAACCGGATTTCTCATGATCGGGGCTCCTGCAGCACTTCTCGGCTTTATCCTCAATGCCGTCCCATTTTATATCGCAAAATATATTTCTGGAAAAAAAGTCAAACAAAAGGAATTTTATAGTCCAGTCCGGATGGGACTACTCATTATTTTGTACTTATTTTGGTTTTTAATATGGCTGCTGGTGTTGTTCAGCATTTTTGGTTGGAGTGCCTTTGCTGTAATTTGGCTTTGGCCTTTATCAGGCTTTATGACAATTATTTGGTGGGAAGGACTTAAGGAAGTAAAACAAGTCCCGTTCAAAAAAATTAGGAAGATCGATGATTTTATTAATAAAGCGAAATAAACAAATAGGACACAGAATCCGTTATGGTAAATATCTGGTTAATTTTTTCCAGGTGGCCCTATGTCCTTTCTATGAGACCTATGTGGTAAAAAAAACACATAGAAAACATAGAAGACTGTGAAAAATAACAGGATTCTATCTGACCCAATGTGTTTCTATGAGACCTATGTAGTAAAAAAAACACATAGAAAACATAGAAGACTGAGAAAATTAATAAGATTCTATGTGGCCCTATGTGCTCTCTATGAGACCTATGTGGTAATAAAACACATAGAAAACATAGAAGACTGAAAAAATAACAAAATTCTATGTGGCCCTATGTGCTTTCTATGAGACCTATGTGGTAAAAAAAACACATAGAAAACAATAGCTAAACACATAGAAAACATAGAAGACTGAGAAAAATAACAGGATTCGATGTGGCCCTATGTGCTTTCTATGAGACCTATGTAGTAAAAAAAACACATAGAAAACATTAGCTAAACACATAGAAAACATAGAAGACTGAGAAAAATAACAAGATTCTATCTGACCCTATGTGCTTTCTTTGAGACCTATGTGGTAAAAAAAACACATAGAAAACATTAGCTAAACACATAGAAAACATAGAAGACTGAGAAAAATAACAAGATTCTATGTGACCCTATGTGCTTTCTATGAGACCTATGTGGTAAAAAAAACACATAGAAAACAATAGCTAAACACATAGAAAAACATAGAAGACTGAGAAAAATAACAAAATTCTATGTGACCCTATGTGCTTTCTATGAGACATATGTGGTAAAAAAAACACATAGAAAACAATAGCTAAACACATAGAAAACATAGAAGACTGAGAAAAATAACAAAATTCGATGTGGCCCTATGTGCTTTCTATGTATCTATGTGGTAGAAAAACACATAGAAAACATAGAAGACTGAGAAAAATAACAAGATTCTATCTGACCCAATGTGCTTTCTATGAGACCTATGTAGTAAAAAAAACACATAGAAAACAATAGCTAAACACATAGAAAACATAGAAGACTGAGAAAAATAACAAAATTCGATGTGGCCCTATGTGCTTTCTATGTATCTATGTGGTAAAAAAAACACATAGAAAACAATAGCTAAACACATAGAAAACATAGAAGACTGAGAAAAATAACAAGATTCTATGTGACCCTATGTGCTTGCTATGAGACCTATGTGGTAGAAAAACACATAGAAAACATAGAAGACTGAGAAAAATGTGCTTTCTATGTATCTATGTGGGAATAGATAAATACCGATATAATTCCTTTCAGATAATCGCATCAATTACTGATGCCTTCATTTTATCCAGTCCTTTCTTTGCAACTGTACGTGCATCTTCCTTCCAATAATTTGGATTAAACAACTCAAGGGATAAAACAGTTGTTTCGTTTGATTTGTAAAGATCTCTAAGGACATCTAAAACAGGACCCACACCATCACCAGGATATACGCGATCGCTATCTTGCATTTTTTCCCTGGAGGGAGAAGACGGATAATCGCTCATATGAAAAATTTCGATCACAGACCCTTTGATAAGTTTTAGCGCATCAAAATCAGAGCCCCCTTTAAATAAGTGGTACACGTCCGGTAAGATTCGAGCTGCGGCATGACCGGACTCAGCTGCTACGTACAACACTTGACTTATCTTATGAAGGTTATTGGAAAATCCCCACACTTCCAGCTGCGGAATCACACCGTGTTTTACACCGAGATCCAAAACTGCTGCGTAGCGCTCGGCTGCTGCATCCAGGTCTAAACCACCTTCTTTAGTTGCTCCGGCGGGGGGAGCTGCAATACGTGCGCAACCTATTCCGGCGAGTAAGTCCATCTCCCTCTTCAATTGCTCGTGTGCCTGGGTGCGAACGTGGTCATCATCGACGATCCACTGCGCAAAACCAATGGCATCTTCGACGGTAAGATCCAAATCTTCAAGTCGCATTTTCAGGTCCTGCAAGGTCCCACCCTGCTCTATATAATCCTGGAGATCACTGATCCAAATCTCCACACCGTCGTATCCCGCATCAGATGCGGTTTCGAGATCCTTGACCAGACCTTGTTTTTGACCTCTTATCGTACTTGTGTTCAGGCAAAAAGTGAAGGGTTTCTTTGGCGTAGGTTGTATATGAGTTTCCTTCCTAACCATTGAGGAAATTCCGACTCCAGTGGCAGTGATGGTGAGATTTTTAAGTAGTTGTCTTCTGATCATAGCACGAAAATAGGCAACCTGATGATACCTGATCAAAGATCAATCTAAAATAGAAGGGAAAAAAGAAAGCAAACCTGTCATTCAAGGTTTGCTTTCTTATCGAGTTAGGCCTTTTTAACCAATCCAACGACAAACATCAAAACTACAGCTCCAATCACTCCAGTGATGATATTGCCCAAGACGCCACTACCCATAGAGATATTGAGCACATCAGAAAGCCACCCGCCTACAATAGCGCCGAGGATGCCAACAATAATGTTGCCTATCACCCCAAAACCGCTACCCTTCATCAATTGACCAGCAAGCCATCCAATCACTGCTCCAATAATAATTACGTATAAAAGCCATTCCATAACAAAAAAAGGTTTAGTTAGAAAATAGTTAGGCCTCTAGGGGTTCCATCATCCTAATCTACCACTATTTGGGACAACTAGTTCCATTCCACCCGTATTTCTTCGACTATGACATATGCCTCAAGTCACTCTACCTCAGCCAGCAATACTATTTCGAAGGGTGTGTCCATAAGAATGTTTTGGTCTACAATCTGAATCCTTTCGCCAGAATAGTGATCTATAAGCATTGATCCGTCCTCAAAGACACCGTTAACGTCAATGGTCTTCTCCCCCTTTGGAAGATCCAGACCAATGAGGACCATATCATTACTTTGGCCTTCCAGTGTCCTCTTAAACAAATAAGGATTCTCCTGAATCAAGGTGTGTCTGCCAGCACCCACAGAAGGATGAAGTGATCGAAATCGGCCCAATTTTCGATAATGCCTCAGTATTTTCCTGGTCTCTCCGGTGCTGATATCTTCCCAATTCATAAAGGATCTCAGATTTGCATCACCCACAGCTCCTTCCACCTGAAGTGGCCTTGCACTCTCATCGCCATAATATAACTGCACAGCTCCCGGTGAGAGAAGCAATTTATTTGCAGCCTCCAATGGCTTCTTCCGGTCTCCGTCAAAAGGAGAACCATCGTCATGAGACGAAAGATAATTAACTGTGGTCAATGTGTTTAGCTCGGGACTGTTAAGTAAGTCAGAATATTTTTGAAAGACAGTTTCATAATCTCGATTGGCATCTCCCTTAAACTCGAAATTGATTAGGCTCTCGAAACCAAAGTCGTAGAAGTCGACCTTTTGATCTCCATAATCATAGTTTCGTCCACCACTTATTCCATACCCGTAAACTTCGCCAACCATAAAAAATGGATCCGCGTGAATAACCTGATCGGGATGCTCCTCACGCCATCGATTCAGCGCATCTTCACATTCTTTCTTCAAGACAGCCCAGACATATCCTTCGGTATGTTTCGCAGTATCTACCCTAAAACCGTCAATTCCATACTTCTCTACCCAGTCCGTCAGCCATTTGACGATATAGTAAAAGGGATATTTAGGGTAGCCCGTCCGGTCAAAAAACCGGGAAATGGAGGATAATTCCTGATCGAGACGATTCTGCTGCTGCCAGATTTCGAAGAGAAGTGGAGGGATTTCTACCTCATCCCGGGAGTTGGTGCGTATATCCGGCAGATTCTCAACCAGTGTACAATCGACTGTTCCCTTAAAGCCCTGAAAATCACATTTGGGACCCAATCGTACCCAATCATCGGGCCATTGGGGATCTGCAGGAGTCACGGGGCCAGTGTGATTAATCACGGCATCAAGCAAGACTCTAATACCATGACTGTGAGCTTCCCTAATCATGGCGGCCAATTCCTCTTCTGTACCGAAGTTCGGGTCCAGGGCTGTCCAATCTCTTGTCCAATAGCCGTGATATGCATACGTCTTTCCGGTTCCTTCATCAGTGTGGCTCGTAATCTGATCAAAAACGGGCGTAAACCATATCGCATTTACACCTAGGGAATCAAAGTACCCTTCTTTAATTTGCTTAGTAATACCCGGAATATCTCCACCATCAAAGCTTCTCAATACCGCACCGTCTTTCTTTCTGTTATACTGTAGATCATTAGATTTGTTTCCATTAAAAAATCGATCAGTCAATAGAAAATAAATAATGGCGTTTTTCCAAAAAACACTGACAGGCTTACTATGATAGGTCAAAGTCGAAAGCTGTGAGGGAATATTATCGACGTTTACCGGACAGCCAAGCAATACAGCTATGGAGATGAGCAATGCAAATTGCTTTTTCATATTAAAAAAAATTCTTTAAAAGAAATATTGCAAGAAAGATACAAATTTCGACGCGGTCAATTACTTATTTTATGGATTGAATTATATTTGAATTCTCACGGTTGTCTTTTTGACTAAATTTAAACTATGGGTACCGTCAACATAATTACAAAAACAATTGAGCTTACGACCAATGGTTTTTCTGAGATACATAATATTACCGAATCCTTAAAGAAATTACTTGCAGAAACCGGGCTGCAGGAGGGTCAGGTCGTGATTTCGGCAATAGGATCAACTACGGGAATCACAACTTTGGAATATGAGCCAGGCCTTGTGCAAAGTGACGTCGGAGAGATGCTCGATCAGCTGGCTCCCTATGGAAAGAATTATCGACATAATCAAACATGGCATGATGATAATGGCGCGGCACACTTGAGATCTTGCCTCATTGGCACCAGCTACACTTGTCCATTTAGTGGAGGTAAATTGCTAATAGGCACCTGGCAGCAGGTCGTTTTCCTCGATTTCGACACCCGGGCGAGATCCAGAAGCATCATTGCCCAGGTTTGGGGGATTTAGGGATTTTTAATTTAGGAATCCTAAATAAAAGGTTTGCAACGCAATAAGTGTGCTTTATAACCTTAATATTACGCATTGGGGACTCTCCGGTTTTAGATCTCAAATTTTTTCTACGAATTGTGGAAAACTTCTTTGGATTTACAGGGTATTTTAAGCTACCTTTAGCCCTTCATGTCTCGAAAGATTTATAGGAGACGGCAGAAGATAAATCCCGGTTTGGCTTAGTATTTTATTTAAAACTTAGCATTCTATCTCTTGGCTTTTGGCAGAGATAGACTGTTGCAATAGCTAGAATCTAGAAAATATGCATGGAAGAAATACTTACAAGACATTGGGGACATCCTCAGGCACTCAAATATCACTACCGGGCTGGGTTAAAGGTTGGCAATTAAAATCTATCAAAAAACACAAATCCACTTTTTCAGAGTTGGAGGGAATTATTTTAGATGCAGTAGCAGATACCATATTGCCGGAGAGTGAGGATGGACTGGGAGCTACCTCTGTAGGTGTCGGAAAATTTCTTCGAAAATTGTTTGATCAGTGTTATGATACCGATGTAACACAAAATATTAAAGATCAACTCAGAAGTATAGATCAGAAAAGTGAGATGAAGAATAATATATCCTTTGCTGAGTGTGACTACATTGAGAGAAAAAGAATCTTGAATTGTTTTTCGCATTCTGATGCTGAAAAGGAAAAATTATTTTTTGATTTAATAAAAGCGGAGACCATCCGCGGTTTTCGGACTTCGAAAAAAGTAATGAAGCAGTACGGATTTAGTCGATCAAAGAAATTTCGTAAATCCGCAGATCTAAAGAAAACATGATTTGATGTAAGACTACTTTTTAGTTTGAATCACAAGATTCTTATAGTTGGCTTTATCACTTTCATAGTCCTGTATATTTTTGCGTCTACACAGTACCCGGGAGGATCACAAAATGACCTGAGCTCCACCGGTTTTGACTGGATCCATAACTATTGGTGTAATTTGATGAATGTCGATGCCATGAATGGAAGCACCAATCCCGCTCGACCATTCGCTATCCTTGCATGGATCATTCTGTGCTTAACAATGATGATCTTTTTTGCACAATTTGGAGGGTTTGTAACCAGTAAAATCTGGAAGATATTTATACAATGGGGCGGAATCTTATCGATGGTCACAGCTATTTTTATGTTTAGTAGTGCACCATATATGAAGTATCTGATATTAGTGACGAGGTTATTTTTTGGTAGGTCGAAGAAGCGAAACCGCACATAGCCAAAGCTACGTGTGGCTTTCGATGATGATGAGCTACCAGAAAAGAAACCGTCAATAGTATTAGATATTTTGTACATGATGCACTTGATACCATGACACCCTTTCAATACTGGCCAGTATCTTTGGTTTTTTTGCTGTAGCGGGCATTGCTGCACAGCTCTGGCAAAGTCAAGCTCCGATGTTAAAATGGACTGGGCTTTTTTGCTTATTCCTCCTGGCTGCAAATAACTTCATATACTACAGTCAAGCCGGAATCAGATATCTCCCCCTGCTGCAAAAAACAACCTTTCTAATCACAATGGGATGGATCGTTGGTCTCTCCAAAGCAGGCCCGACATTGCTAAGGCGTTGATTTGGACCAGAACTGGTGCGGATGCACATACGCAGGAATAGGATTGACCGTCTTATACTATCTTTGCTTCAACCAAACTTCCCCAACTATTACCTACTTATGTTCGAGAATCATTTAAACTTGTCAGACTGCCGATGATTATCCATTCTCAAGCATTCCCACGTGCTGCCTTGATCGGAAATCCATCCGACGGTTATTTCGGAAAGACGATAGCCTTCGTTTTTGATAATTTTCAAGCGGAGGTCACTCTGTTTGAGACACCCGAATTGGAGATCATTCCACAAGAAAGGGACAGGAGTTTATATCTGCACTTGGAGGGCCTTTATCAGGATGTAAAGTTGCACGGGTACTACGGTGGTATCCGACTTCTCAAAGCAACGATAAAGCGCTTTGTCGAATACTGCAAAAGTAATCGCGTGGTTTTGGACGAACGCAACTTTACTGTAAGGTACTCATCGAATATACCACATCGTGTAGGACTCGCCGGATCCAGTGCAATCATTACTGCTTGTATGCGTGCATTGATGCAGTTCTATAATATTCAAATCCCTAAACCTCACCTGGCCAATCTCATCCTTTCGGTAGAAACTATCGAACTCGGCATTGGTGCAGGACTGCAGGACAGAGTAGCACAAGTCTACCAGCACCCCGTCTATATGGATTTTAATAAAGACAACTTCGACAAAAGAGGATATGGAAAATACGACAAGCTCGATCACAAGAACTTTGCAAATATCTACATAGCCTATCGCACAGATTTCTCTGAAGGATCAGAAATTGTACATAATGACCTCCGCAAGAGATTTGACAAGGGTGACGAACAAGTACATGAGGCCATGAGGACCTTCGCTGAATTGACATTAAGTGCCCGCGAAGCTCTTACCAATAGAAATTATGAAATGCTGGGAAAATTGATGGACCAAAATTTCGATTTACGAAAATCGATCACACAAATAAGCAAGGAGAATATCGAGATGGTCTCTCAAGCAAGAAAAATGGGAGCAAGCGCAAAATTTACAGGTTCTGGAGGAGCCGTAATCGGGATTTATCAAAATGAGGATCAATACATCACCCTGGTCAATCAAATGGAACAAATAGGAGTAAAAGTTATCAAGCCAAACATAGTATTACAATCATGACAAAAATAAAAAAGGCAGTTATTCCAGCGGCCGGGTTTGGTACAAGGTTATTGCCCGGTACTAAAAGCCAGCCCAAGGAAATGATTCCAATTGTCGATAAACCCGTAATTCAGTATGTAATTGAAGAGGCCGTGTCTGCGGGAATCACTGATATCCTAATGGTAATCGGTAAGGGAAAGAGAGCCATAGAAGAGCACTTCGACCGGAATTTTGAGCTGGAATATTCACTGGCGCAAAAGGGAAAAAACCGGGAGCTTGAAATCATCAAGCGCATTACCGACATGGCCAACATCCATTTTATTTGGCAAAGAGAACTCAATGGTCTTGGAGATGCAGTGAGGTATGGAAAACTTCACGTTGGCAACGAACCGTTTGCCGTGCTCCTCGGTGACACGATCATTCAGACAAAGGAGAAAAAAAATGTCACCGCTCAAATTATGGATCTATTCGACGAATTTGGTAGTTCAGTAGTTGCCCTTGAGGAAGTTTCCAGGGAATTGGTGTACCGCTATGGGGTGATGGGAGGTGAAAAAATCGACGGCAGAAACATCTATAGAGTAAATCAATGGGTCGAAAAACCAGCTGTGGAAGAGGCACCATCAAATCTTGTCGTGGCAGGAAGATATATTTTTACCCCGGAAATATTTGAGCTGTTGGAAAATACACCAACAAGTGTAAACAATGAAGTACAGTTGACCAGTGCCATGCACAGTCTCCTTACGGAACAACCCATGTATGGATTACATTTTGACGGTACCAGATACGACATAGGCAATAAACTGGATTTTATAAAAACAAATTTAATTTTCGGACTACAGCGAAAAGAATTTCAAAAAGAACTGGGGGATTGGATAAAGAATATTGCCAAGAATCTGTAGCGTTTATTTTTCTACTTTTTTATTACAATTCAAATGTGGAGCCTCTACCTGCGGATTCAAATTCGGAGTCACTAGGACTTTTTCGTGGACCTCTAAAGCGAGATGTCATAAAGATTATCGGAGAAGATCTAACTCCGGCCTTATTTTTTTTAGTATTCTAGAGCGAACCCACAAAATGCGGGGCGAGGTACGGTGTACTCGAAGTGATTAGAACCGCGGAGCGGGTGGGTGAGCCCCTAAATCCGTTAAAAACTCTATGGTGTTCGAACGAATAGTCCATCAGTCAAAGACCAGGCTTTAATGAAATCAATCTGGTATAAGAACGATAAGATCTAGGTGAGTTTGTTAAAGTTTAGGTTTTTAGGTCTATTATTGCGTTAAGAAAAAAAATACCCGGCGATTTTGTCAAACTTTTGTCACCCGCCTGGCAGGCTATGCCGATAGGCCAAAAGTTTGTCCTACGGAGGTAGAATATTTTTATTGTTTATTCTTCAATATTACGCCATATCTAAAGCTACGACCCAAGTGTAAGATCCCACCTGTATGGATACCCAAGCCCGGAACGAAGCGAAGATCCCGTGCATCGGAGCGAAGTGAGATCGACCGGTGGGAGATCGTCGGGTCCTTTGGAGTCCAGGGATTGAAAAGCCTGGAAAATCTCAGATTTTTATCCGACGAATTTCCGGTATTTAAACATCATTTCTTCCTGCACACCATCGTGATCTATTACCACAAAAATATTTACCTCGTTCTCACTAATGTATTCAAATGTAAAACCGTCAAAATAGGCTTTACCCGGTTCTATTTTAACCAACTTGGCTTCGACACTTTCATCCTTTTCCTCCCATCCGGTGAGATTTTTATTAAAATGTTTTAGTCGCAAAATGAGAGAAGCATCTTCTTCTGCAATTGTACCCAGTTCGTAAAATTGCACCTCATCTTCTACCACAAGTTTAAATGAGAACATCATAGTACCACCAAAAGGTGGTGACCAAATTTCCTCCACAACACCACCAAAGGCATTACCTCGCCAATGACCAGCTAACCATGAAATAGAATCAATTTCGGCCGCTGGTGATCCTTTCTCTTTATCAAAAGAGAGGGTGTTTGCAAATTTCTGAGCGCTGCAGCTCAAGACCATGCCAAAAAAAACCAATAGAATGATGTAAGTCCTCATCTTTTCGTTTTTACATTTTAGGTTTTGGGTACATATTTGGTTCGCATTTTTTTTGGGACGGCAAATGCCTTTATCGAACCAGATGGATTTTCTGGAGTTCCTGAAACAGCAATAAGCACATATTGAACCCCATTTGCCATATAAGTTGTAGGTGTTGCATAACCACCCCCCTTTATCTCTGTTTCCCACAGCATTCTTCCTGTGTGCTTATCAAAAGCCCTAAATTTTTCATCTTTCGTTGCTCCAATAAAAATTAATCCTCCAGCGGTAACGATAGGTCCTCCCCAATTTTCTGCACCCGTATGCACATTAATATCCTTTTGCCGTTCGGGAAAATTTCCCAAGGGCACCTGCCATTGATATTCACCCGTGCGGACATTATATGCAGTGAGTGTACCCCAGGGTTGCTTCACTGCTGGATAGCCGTCCGGATCCAGGAAATAACTGTAAGCCGTGACATTTCGATATCCTTCCTTCTTTGAGCTCATGTTGCGGCGAGGTACCATTGTATCCTTCCCTTCTTCATATAAAAAAGAGAGAATTGCATCCTCCTCAGTCGATGTCATTAAGTTAAATCCCGGCATTCTCCCACCACCATCTTTTATTTTCTTTATTGTTTCTTCTTTGGCAAGACGATCTTCTATATTCTCCAGAGATGGACTGGATAAATCACCTTCAAGATTTTTTCCGTGACAATTTTCACAAAAATTAGTATAATACCTTTGACCATAATCATAAAAAGAAATCGACCTTCGATCAGTAGATCCGAATTTTTTTAGCGTTAGTATTTCCGGAGATTCATTTGCATTAATATATAATAAACCAGCTACGGAATCATAGGCGGATCCACCCCATTCAGCTCCTCCCCTGCTCCCCGGAAGGAGCACAGTCCCCCTCTCTTCAGCCGGAGTAAAGAGCCCCTCAGATCTCAATGTCAAAAACCGCTTCATGACTGAATCTCGAGCATTTTCCGAAACATCAGTCACATCCTCAACACCCATTCTTTGTCTCGAAAATGGTGGAGGATGTGTGGGAAAGGGCTGGGTGGGCCATGCACTCTCACCTTCTATCACGGCCGGTGGCACGGGACGTTCCTCGATTGGGTAAAGTGGTTCACCAGTTTCCCGGTCAAATAAAAATAAAAATCCGGTCTTTGTCGTGAGTGAGACTGCATCAATTTCACGATCATTTTTTACATACTTAATCAACGTGGGCGGTGAAGGCAAATCATAATCCCATAAATCATGATGCACAGTTTGAAAATGCCATTGCAATTTTCCATTATCCGCACTTAGTACTACCAATGCATTGCCATAAAGGTTTTTTCCAATCCGGTCAGCACCGTAAAAATCATAGGCCGGCGACCCCAGGGGTACATAGACCAGACCCCTTTCTACATCGAGACTCATCCCCGCCCAGTTATTCGCTGCACCTGCCGTCTTCCATGCATTTTTTGGCCAGGTATCATATCCCTCTTCACCGGGATGAGGAATCGTATGGAAGATCCACTCCATCTCTCCGGATCTCACGTCATATGCTCGGATGTGACCGGGCGCTGCTCCATATGTTTCCGACACAGCAGATCCCATAATGATCAGATCTTTGTAGATGATGCCGGGCGTCGTAGATCTCACCCTTACTGAGTCAGGATTGACACCCAAATTCATTTCCAGATTTACCCGGCCCTCTTCACCGAAGGACGAAATTACTTCACCAGTGTTTGATTCTAAAGCATATAAAAATCCATCGGCAGTAAATAGGATTCTCGACTCTTGCCCATTTGTCCAAAAGGTGACTCCCCGGCAGAGTCCACCTCCTCGACCTCCCCGGAATGGATCAAAGGACCAAATCTTCTCACCACTTGTGCCATCGATGGCATAAACGGTATGACGTGCAGATGTTGCATATATAACATTATCAATCACTATTGGGTGGCATTCGTATTTGCCATAGCGTACACCGGCAGGTGCATCATTGGGATTAAATTCCCATGCTTCAATCATATGAGAAACGTTATCAGTGTGTATCTGCCTCAATGTCGAATAACTCGAACTCCCTGGATCGCCTTTGTAAACGGGCCAGGACACATTCGCCTTCGGTGGGCTACATGACTGCATTCCCAATAAGACCACTAGTGAGGTTACTCCGGAAAGTGCCAATTTCACAAAATGAGTCAATTTTGGATGAGATTTCCACTTTTTTGAGATCGGCTGATGCCTGTGTATCAGGTGATTGAAGAAAATGAAAATATCCCTGCCTAGCATGCCCTCCAGGCAGACAGGGCCAAAAGAGCCATTTTTGATTTGGCAACCTTTTCGGAGTAGGCTCACTAGTATAATTCCTACAAATACTGATAATTTTAATCTGAGATTCACTTTGTACAAAACTGATATCTGAAAGATCTGGGAAAATATGAAAAACCTTTTTAAACGTTTGGAAAATGATCCCGATTGACTTCTGAATGTAGTGCTAAGAAGCCATCTCAACTATCTGTCAAACAGCCGGTCATGCCATCATGACTTACACCTCTAATATTTGATTTATTATTTTACACATTTAAACCCATATTTAACTATGAAAAGATCGTCTCGCCGTTCATTTGTCAGAAATTCTGTAGGTCTTACCGGTACAATAGGAATTGCATCAACCCTGATTCCGGCCACCACAAAAAAAATCGCGCAGGAAATAAAAATTCGTGATATTAAATTTTTCACCCTGGAGTTTGACAAAGTAACTCCTCTGTCCTGGAATGCCATAGTAAAATCCGGTGGAAAAAAACCACGTGTCACATTCCTGGAGATATATACCGATGCTGGCATCAAGGGAATAAGTATGATCAAGGGAAGTCGCAATCTCGTTGAAAAATTTGCCAAAAAATTGATTGGAATAAATCTTCTGCAGATTGAAAAAGTCTGGCACCATATGTTTTACCACAATCGAAAACCGGTCGCGAAAGGCCTCGACTTACATGCCATAGGATCAGTAGATCTCGCCGTTTGGGATATTGTGGGTAAGGCACTCGGCCTGCCTGTACATGCTGTACTAGGCACCTTTCGCACGGAGATCCCCGCATATGCAGCAGGCGGCTATTACCAGAAGGGGAAAGGAATAAAAGAGTTGGTCACTGAAATGGAATCCTACGTCAGGGAAGGATATAAAGTGGTGAAAATGAAAGTGGGTGGCCTTTCGGTAAGAGATGATGCTGAGCGAGTCAGGGCAGTTTGCAATGCCCTGGGGCGTGATGCCCGTGTTATGATCGATGCCAATAATGGATACGCCTCCGCTTACGAGGCGATCAGATTAGGCAGGTTGGTAGAGGACCTCGATCTGTTTTGGTTTGAGGAGCCGGTTGCACCCGATGATTGGCGTGGCAATGCAGAGGTCCGTGAAGAATTAGATATTCCTATTGTAGCCGGAGAAAATGAATACACAAGATGGGGGGCAAGAGATTTGATCGAAAACCACTCCTGCGACATTCTGAATTTGGACACTATTAAAGCCGGTGGCATCACCGAATACAGAAAAATAGCCGCCCTTGCTTCATCATTTCACGTTCCTGTTGCGCCACACGGATATGCCCATATGAATATTCATGTTGTTGCGTCAATCGACAATGCTATGATTTTAGAAACATATCCTCTGAAGGCTCGTGATTTTAATCCCGCTTTACCGGCATATGAGATCTCCGACGGACATGTATCTGCACCCTCGGAGCCAGGACTTGGTAAGGAAGTCGATCCGACATTAATGAAATTCAAGATCGGGTGATAGTTCTTATCGCGATTCTTTTTTGATAAATGGATTGACAGATCTTGTACCATCGCGTCGGTCGATTACAAGCATATAAACACCGGGTTCCAAGTCAGAAACATTAATTTTTTCTGATCGATTCCACGTGGTTTTTCTCGGAATCCCATCAATACCACAGACCGATACTCTATCGATTTCATAAGCTTGCCTTCTATCGAAAATGAGATAATCTGAAGTGGGGTTGGGAAAGAACAAAAGCAAGTCTTCCTTAAGTTCTGAAGAGGCAACCGTATTGTCAAATCCGTAGGTGTCAAAATTGTCGAAATAGAAGGTGCTACCAAGACTTGTATTAGATCCGAATAAAAACACCAACTGATCAATAGCAGTGTGTTTGGTATTGATGTCTGGTTGGTCCAGAAAAGATAGCTCCAATCTCTCCCATTCATTTTGTTTAGAAGTCCTTGCCTCGAAACGACTATGACGCCCTGCCGGAAAGTTATTAGCAGTTGTTTTTACACTATTTTCCAGTTGTAGCAAAATCAATGTCCCGACTGGAGCATCTGTATATACATCAATTACAAATCTTTTTTCTCCATCCAGGAAAGGTTGTGCATCTTCCCAGGAAGTGATGTCATAAAGCAACACATCAAACTGCTGAGTTGGGTCTCGAGTGTACAGACCACATAGGTCCGAAGAATTAATATCGTTCTTACTGGGATTGGCAACTTCATCCTGCAGGATACCCGTCGAAGAATTGAATGTAATCAGACCCGGCTCATCAAAATTTTCCCAGGAAGATTCCTTTGCAAGGGGAGGTTCGACCCAAACATCAACAGACAGGGTATCCGTTTGGCAATTATTTGAAATTAATGCTGAAACCGCACCACCTATATCCTTCCAATCGACAGTTATTGACGGTGTGCCCTGACCACTCAAGATTGTTGCATTGGAAGGTACAGACCAGGTTATCTCATCGGCAGACTCGATATTAAACAGGTTGTACTCAACTCCCTTTGCTTGATTTTCGACGATCAGTGATCCGTTCATTGCGGGTTTGTAGCCATCATACACTCTCACATAATCGATATCAAAAGATTGCGGAAATTGGGTAAGTCCATCGGGAGTGCCTGGCCAGTTGCCACCAACAGCCAGATTTAGCAGGATGTGAAAATTATGATCAAAAGGCCAGCTCGACCCACCGACGGCCTGCATTGTTTTGACCGAATACAAATACCCGTCGATGATCCATCTCAATTGGTCAGTGTCCCATTCAAGTGCAAAGACGTGAAAATCATCGCTGAAATCACCTTCACGCAATGAGAAATCAGCTGAAGAAGAACTGTTGTTGGGAGGCACTCTCCCAAAGTGAATCGTGCCATGTACTTTATCCGGTTCACTCCCGATCAATTCCATAATATCTATCTCTCCACTTTGTGGCCAACTACCGTAAGGCTCGCCCGTAGATAGCATCCAGAAAGCCGGCCACAATCCACGTCCGGTAGGCATGCGCATCCGTGCTTCAAACCTGCCGGACTTCCAGTCTCCCCTTCCCTTGGTATTGATCCTGGAACTGGTATAAAACTTATTGTCGACCATTTCCCTCTTTGCGACAATCTTCAGGATACCGTCCTGAAGCTCAATGTTTTCCTTTTGATAGTATTGCAATTCATTATTTCCCCATCCGCAAATACCTAAATCACAGCCATCGCCGATTTGTACATTCCATTTGGTAAGATCCAGCTGATCTCCATCAAACTCATCCTCCCAGACTACCTCAGGGCATTGCGCAATTAACATGACAGGCAGACAAAAAGCAATTGAGATGAATAGAAATGCAATTGCGGTAAAGACTGAGTTTTTCATAATTTTTTAAATAGTAGTGGCCCTTTCGTCCTTTAATGTTGGAGACGGTTTAAGATATAGAACATTTATCAAAATCAAACACGCATGATAGAGGGCTGGTCATTGTTCTCAAAAAAGGTTAAATTTAGTTAGATATGAAAATCGTAAAAATAGCAATTCTGCTCTTCTCCATTTTGTCGTTGGGGTTTTCGCAGAGGCCGACTACTGAGGATTTTTCGATGAGTGGGGATACATATCTGACAGAGGAAGATTGTTTCCGGCTCACTGATGAAGTAGATTATTCCAG
This sequence comes from Saprospiraceae bacterium, assembly GCA_965222645.1. Lineage (GTDB taxonomy): Bacteria > Bacteroidota > Bacteroidia > Chitinophagales > Saprospiraceae > JABDMH01. The sequence continues at coordinate 2,483,834 of OZ244968.1, forward strand.
TGGTTCCATTTGGTATCGCAAACCCATTAATTTGCTTGAATCTTTTTCGATCCGGTTGTCGATCATGGCGGGATGTCAGGACAATTCCGGTGCAGATGGGATGGTATTTGCTTTTACAAATCGACCTAATCGCGTAGGGTTTCGAGGCGAGGGGATTGGATATTCGGGATTGGTGCCTTCAGTGGGAATTGAAATCGATACCTGGCTGAACGAACATTTGAATGACCCTGCTGAGGATCACCTTTCTATAATGATAAATGGTCGGGTAGGGCATTGGAATGACCTTGCAGGTCCGGTCAAAATACCTAATATCGAAGACTGCAGTAGACATGGCTTCTATGTAAACTGGGATCCCACTTCTCAGAAACTAAGCATAGAAATTGACGGCAATGAAGTGATTGCTACCCATTTTGACCTGATTAATAAAGTTTTCGGTGGCAATGCAATTGTGTTTTGGGGCATGACTGCTGCTACAGGCAGGTATAACAATATTCATGAAGTGTGTTTTGATAGAATTGCGTCGAATCTAACAGGAGAACAATCTGAAATGGGTAAAGAGTAGGATGACTTTGACAACCGACAACTGATAAGTGGTCTAGATTTGCGTGCCAGAGTCCCTTCTGCCCTTTCTCCGGCTGGATGACACCATTCCAGGTAACGCTGGGTGTCGATCTATAACGCTGCTTTACTAAAGTCATTCAGAAAAATTTGGTTCAGAAATTCGTAGAATGGAATAGATCATTTTTAGTAGATCTTGTAATCACGGGACGAGTAGATCATTTTTGGAATTAGTATCTTGGGGACTCAGATGGGAGGTAGAAGAATCATATGGTTTGTCCTGGTAGCTACGTTAATTGCCGCGGTACTGGTCTCAAGATGGACAAGATCTAATAACATTGATTTTAATACCCACATTAGACCAATTATAAATACGCATTGCATCGGGTGTCATGGTGGAGTGAAGGCTGATGGAGACTACAGTCTGCTGTTTGAATCAGAGGCAAAAGGGAGCACAGGCTCTGGTAAAACAGGAATCGTACCCGGTAAACCACACCAGTCGGAATTCTATCGCAGGATTATCAGTGAGGATCCCGATATGAGAATGCCGAACGAAAAAGATCCATTATCACCGGATCAGATTTTGACCATAAAAAAATGGATCAAGCAGGGAGCGAAATGGGATACGCATTGGTCATATAAAAAAATTGAAAATCCACCGGTCTCAAAACAGGTTGGAGATAAGAAGAAAGAAAACGGAATAGATTTTTTCGTCAATAGAAGACACAAAGATCTGGGTCTGGTGGCCAATGATCAGGCAGCGATTCCAGTGCTTGCAAGAAGGCTATCATTTGACCTTATCGGATTGCCACCTCCCGATTCTGCCTATGCAGCATTGGAGAAAAATCCCACTGCGAATGGATTAGCCGACTATACAGAGGCCTTGCTGGCATCACCACACTACGGCGAACACCTTGCTGCCACCTGGATGGATTTGGCACGTTATGCAGATACCAAAGGATATGAGCGCGATGCCGCACGGACAATATGGAAATACCGGGACTGGCTGATCACTGCTTTTAATAAAGACCTTCCCTACAGTAAATTTCTCATCGAACAAATTGCTGGAGATCTGCTTGAGAATCCCTCAGATGACCAGCTCATCGCTACTGCCTTTCACAGGAATACTATGACCAATGACGAAGGTGGGACCGACAATGAAGAATTTCGTGTCGCCGCGGTGTTTGATCGTGTTAATACCACCTGGGAAGTAATTATGGGCACAACTTTTTCATGTGTCCAGTGCCATAGTCACCCCTATGATCCGTTCCGTTTGGAGGAGTATTATAAATTTTTGGCTTTTTTTAATAATAGCCGAGATGAGGATACTTTTTCAGATTATCCGGTTTTGCGACATTTTGATTCTCTCCGTGTTTCCAAGTTATCTGAGGTACAAAACTGGTTAACTCAAAATACCTCGGAGAAAAAGAAGAAAGAGATCATAAGGTTTATCAAAACCTGGCAGCCGAGTTATAATTCCCTCTCTTGTGATCAGTTTGTAAACAGTGAGCTCGCAGACACAAAATGGCTTGTCTTTAGGAAGAATGGATCATGCCGTTTAAAAAATGTTTTGCTGTCGGGAAAAACAAAATTGACTGTTCGATTTCGAAATTTTACCGATAAGGGACACCTCAAGATATTTGCAGACAAAGAACAAAGCGATTTGATAGCTGAATTTAGACCCGCCAAAAAAGAGACCGGATGGACTTTTGATGAGTTGGATCTATACCCCGTCCAGGGTGTACGGGATTTGCATTTTGTCTATCAGGATGAGGGGTTGAAAGATTCACTGGCAAATGGTCTCATGATTGATTGGTTTTATTTTTCGGAAGAATTTCCGGGGGAGGGCAAAGAGGGTTTTGAAGAGGTACGTAAAATATACTGGGATTTGGCGACAGCAGAAACTGAGGTGACTCCCATTATGACAGAAAATCCATCACACATGAAAAGGGCTACATATGTCTTTGACCGTGGCAATTGGCTGGCTCCTTCAGAAAAAGTGTCGTCGGGTGTACCTGAAAGTCTGCCTCCATTGCCCGATAAAGAATCATATGACAGACTGGACCTGGCTATTTGGCTGACTGATCCAAACCATCCACTCACGTCGAGAGTATTGATAAATCGCATATGGGAGCAGCTTTTTGGAAGAGGCATTGTGGAGACACTGGAAGATCTGGGATCTCAAGGGGAAGAAGCTACTCACCCCATGCTTTTAGATCATCTTGCCTATAAATTTATGCACGAGCTGGATTGGAGTATAAAAGATCTATTGCGCTATATCACATCCTCAGCGACCTATCGGCGCAGCTCCATCACCACTGATGAACAACTAAGGCTCGACTACCAAAATCGATATTATGCACGGGGACCCAGGGTGCGTTTGAAGGCCGAGCAGGTGAGGGATCAGGCGTTGGCAGTAAGTGCTCTTTTAAATCCCGAGATGTACGGTCCCAGTGTGATGCCTTATCAACCGGAGGGAATATGGAATTCTCCATATAACAATAACAGTTGGAGACCGAGTAAAGGCAAGGATCAGTATCGCCGTGCAATTTATACCTACTGGAAACGCACTAGTCCATATCCATCCATGCTTATTTTTGATGCAATGGCAAGAGAAGTGTGCACCTCCAGAAGGATCAGTACAAATACTCCCTTACAGGCGTTAGTGACCTTAAATGATTTTGCTTTTGTAGAAGCTGCAAATCGATTTGCACAATTAATGATGAAAAGGGGTGGTCACACATTGGAATCCAAATTGAGATACGGGTATAAAAAAATGATGTATCAGGATATTTCAGATGATAAGCTATCAGTTCTCATTGATCTGTATGAACAAACTGCTGCAGAAAAATATGTCTTGCCTGCATCATTTGAATTAAATGAAAAAAATGAAAAAGTCGATATCAAGGCTCTGCAAATCGTTGCCGGGGCCCTGTTTAACCTCGATGAATTTATTATGAAAAATTGATGATCTAAATGCTGGGAAGCGACCTGATAGAAATAAATGATTGGAGAAGAGCAAATACGAAAATTAAGATATCAAACTCGAAGGCATTTCATTAGTGATTGTTTTTTGGGCATGGGGGGTCTTGCATTGTCAGCATTTTCTTTTGATGACTTAACAGCAAAAAATAACCCAGCAAGCATCGATGGCAGCAAATCGCCGCATTACAAGCCCAGAGTAAAAAATGTAATTTATATCCACATGGCCGGAGCGCCATCTCATCTCGAGCTGTTTGATTACAAACCTGCTCTTCACGAACTCGACGGGCAGCTTTGTCCAGATTCTCTTTTACAAGGTAAGCGATTTGCGTTTATTCGAGGGGTGCCAAAAATGCTGGGACCTCAGGCGACATTTAAGCAACATGGAGATAGTGGGGCATGGATTTCCAATTACTTGCCGCACTTAAGCACAGTCGCAGACGAATTAACTTTTCTCAAGGCCGTGTATACCGATCAGTTTAATCATGCTCCCGCCCAACTTTTAATGCACACGGGTAGCCCCAGACTGGGAAGACCCAGTATGGGATCCTGGGTGACCTATGGCCTGGGTACTGAAAATGAAAATCTCCCTGGCTATGTCGTGCTTACCTCTGGAGGAAATGATCCCGATGCAGGAAAGAGTGTCTGGGGAAGTGGATTTTTACCCTCCTTATATCAGGGAGTCCAATGTCGATCTAAAGGTGACCCTGTGTTATATATCAAGAATCCGGAAAACGTAGACCAGGGAGAGCGAAAAGCTACAATCGAGGCTATAAATAAAGTCAACACAATTTCTCACCGGCGATTTAATGACCCGGAAATAATCACGAGGATTTCACAATACGAGCTAGCTTATAAAATGCAAGTTACAGTACCTGCCGTGATGAATATAGCTGACGAGCCCAAATACATCCACCAAATGTATGGAAGCAATCCCGATGAGTCTTCCTTCGCAAATAATGTCTTGTTGGCAAGAAAACTGATCGAAAATGGCGTGCGTTTTGTACAACTTTTTGATTGGGGCTGGGATATGCATGGCACCTCCGAAAAAGGCTCGATCGATATCGGCTTACTTGGAAAATGCAGGGAAACGGACCAGGCTTGTACGGCCCTGATCAAGGATCTCAAGCAACGGGGTCTGCTCGATCAAACCCTGGTCATATGGGGAGGAGAATTTGGACGTACTCCGATGCAAGAAAATCGCGAGGGAAAAACCAACAGTTTTTTAGGGAGAGATCATCATGCAGAGGCTTTCACAATGTGGATGTGCGGAGGAGGCCTTAAGAAAGGATACAGCTACGGGGCAACAGACGAGATTGGATACGCCGGAATAAGTGGTCGCGTATCTCCTTACGATGTCCAGGCCACCATACTTCACCTTTTGGGCTTTGATCACGAGCGATTTACATATCCCTTTCAAGGACGTGATTTTAGACTTACAGATGTACATGGCAGTGTAATCAAAGATATTCTAGTATAGCCATTGACAATGAGTTGCTTTCACAGAGGAAATAAAGAATAGGAAATTGTTGACAGGGCACCTGATAAGGATATACTCTGAAGGAAACTATAGAAATTGAATTTTTATTTTTTTGGTGAGAAGACGGGTGATAGAAAAAGAAAATCAGGTCGTAAAATAAGTATGGCACATGCAATCACAACTCAGTCGAAAAGACAAAGACCACATGTGAGATCGTCAACATTAAAGAGTGGCAAGCAGATATTTCAACTGACAGTAAGAAAAAATTTATCCCGATGAAATACATTCACTTAATATTTTTCGCCTTTCTAACTGCTACGATAACTCACGGGCAGTTACAAGACGCTCAGAACGATGTAATAATTACATCCCACAATGGACAGACTGAAGTAGCAGAGGATGAAGCCGGGAAATTACACGTCAACGTATCACCAGAAGATATCCAAAAATTTAAAAAAATTGGTAAGGTTCGTTATAGCGATTTTGGTGCCAAGGGAAACGGAGAGGCTGATGATATAGATGCCATTGCAGCTACACATGCTTACGCCAATCTGCATGGACTTCCGGTGGAAGCTGATCCAGATGCTACATACTACATCGGAGGTAAAGAGCGCACAGCCGACATTCGGACGGACACGGATTTTGGCAAGTCCTCCTTTATTATTGATGATACGGAAGTCGAAAATCGCAAGTCGTCGGTCTTTGAGGTAAGTTCCAATTTGCAACCGTTGATGCTGGAGGGGATATCCTCCTTAAAAAGAAATCAAAAGAGGATTGATGTCTCTTTGCCCGGCACCTGTCTGGTGACTGTCACCAATGCTGAAGTGATGCAATACATCCGGTATGGACTAAACCAAAATAACGGCTCTCCTCAGACAGATATCTTTATTGTCGATAAAAACGGCAGCGTGAGTATGGATTCTCCCATCATCTGGGATTTCGAAAAAATAACAGATATCCGTGCGATTCCCATTGACGAGAAAACGTTGCAGATATCTGGGGGGCGGTTCACCACGATTGCCAACAAAGCAGAATCAAACTACACCTATTATAGCCGGAATATTCTAATCAGGCGCTCCAATGTAATCATAGATCAACTGGAACACCGCGTGATAGGTGAAGGAGAAGTTGGCGCTCCCTACGGCGGCTTTATCAACATTCGTGATTGCTCCTACGTGACTGTAAAAAATACTACTCTGACAGGCCACAAGACCTACCGCACGATTGGAGCAGCCGGGAAACCCGTATCCATGGGATCCTATGATATTTCTGTAAGTCGAGCACTAAACGTCAGTTTCATAAATTGTCGCCAGACAAACGACATTAATGACCGCACCTACTGGGGAATACTCGGCTCCAATTATTGCAAGAATCTTTTGTATGACAGCTGTACCTTCTCCCGTTTTGATGCTCATAAAGGTGTTGCCAATGCAACTATCAGAAACTCTACCCTGGGCCACATGGGAATTAATGCCATCGGCAGCGGAGTCCTGACGGTTGAAAACACCACCCTCAATGGTAGAACGCTCATAAATTTGCGCCGTGATTATGGCAGCACATGGGAGGGAGAGGTGATCATCCGAAATTGTGTCTTCGTACCTTCAGGTGGCAGACCTTCCAGTGCAAGTCTGATTGGCGGCTCTTATTCCGGACAGCACGACTTTGGTTATACCTGCTATATGCCTGAGCGAATCACCATCGACCATCTGCACATTGACGATTCCCATCATCCGGAGGAATACGACGGACCTTCGATATTTGCAGATTTTAATCCCAAAATGACGGATGAATCTTACAAAGAAAAATTTCCCTACATTAAAACGAAGGAGGTCTTTCTCCGTAATGTGACTACCACAAGTGGCAAGAAAATTAGACTGAGTGAAAATCCTTTCATGTTTAAGGATGTAAATATTAATTACAAGTGATCTGTATCCTTTCTCTGAGTAAAATTCAGAAAGAATATGATCACTCAAATAATCCCGACCATTGATATCAGAAGCGCAGTCCCTGAGTTGAAATATTATCTCAAAAATCATTGCTGCCGGTACAGAAAAAGAAATAAATTACGTTAAGAAAACCGGACACCTCGGAATAATATGTCATGAGAACTATCATTTTACTTCTGTCGCTATTGATGTGGTCTTGTGCAGAAATCGAAAAGACCCCTGAAAAGTCAGGAGTGGATCAAGCCAAAACTGTGAATGACCGTCTAGCACTGATATTGGATGCGTTTAATCTCAAGGGAATCCTTTTAATATATGATTCTCATCGAAATAAATTTTATTCCAATGACATCGATGGAGCACATATAGGAGATCTTCCAGCCTCGACATTTAAAATTCCCAATACGATTATCGGGCTTGAAATTGGATTACTTGAAGACGACAGGACCGTTTTTAAATGGGATGGAACAGAAAGAGCATTGGTCCAGTGGGAAAAAGATCTATCTGTCAGAGAGGCGTTTCACTTATCGTGCGTTCCGTGTTACCAGGAACTTGCTGGAAATATTGGTATTAATAAAATGTCAGAAATGCTAAGTAAGTTGAATTTTGGAGCAATGGACGTCAATCCCCAAAACCTGACCAACTTTTGGTTGGCGGGAAATTCCAAAATCTCACCCTACGAACAAATAGATTTTCTGAAAAGGTTTTACAATACTGAACTACCGATTTCGAAATCAACCACACGCACTATGAAATCAATAATGGTGCTTGAATCTCGCAAAGATTACACCCTCAGCGGCAAAACAGGATGGGCCTTGGACAACGATATAAATACGGGTTGGTTTGTCGGATTTGTAGAAAATGAAGCTGGCGTTTTTTACTTTGCAACCATGGTGATGCCTGGAGAAGATTTTGACATGAGTACCTTCCCAAATATCCGCAAGGAGATCACAAAGAAGGCATTGCGAGAAATAAATATCATACGATGAGGCCCATGTCCACATCAAAATATAGCCATCTTCGCAATCAATCTCCGGAAGGTTGTAGCAAACAAAAACAATTCATCAATCTCATCATCTCTGTTAACCTACAGTTAGATAAAAGATCGTTTTCGAGTCTCATTGTCGACAAAAATATTGGGCACAATCATGGGAAAACAAGAGATGTCGCAGTTGAGTCATTATATCTAAAGCGAAAGCCGAAATTTAAACACAGAATAGTTATGGCCGAAATAAGTGTATTTGTTGACAAAACAGTTAAACCCACCGAGAAAGACCTGACTGAAAAATTGGGGGCAAAGCACAAATTATGGAGGGGAATCCACGACCTTGTTTTGAGTAAATACCCGGAAGGATTTGCCGAATGGAATTATCCCGGTAAAAAATATGGATGGAGCTATCGCATTAAAGATAAGAGAAGAGCTATAATCTATTTTCTTCCAAGAGATAAATATTTTAAGGTCGCTTTCGTATTCGGCGATAAAGCAATGACCAAAATAATGCGAAGCAATGTTTCAGAAAGAATCAAAAAAGAGCTTAACGAAGCCAGAAAATATGTCGAGGGAAGAGGGATAAGGATTGAAGTCAAAAATGAATCGATAATTCCGGATATTGAGCAATTGATAGAGATAAAATTGAGTAACTAGTTGACCTATAAAACCCAGCGACTCATTTCATCTTTTCTGCCTATAGCCTTTGGCATCGTCATCAAGAGTCTGATGTGCCTAAGCGATAAAGACTAAGGAATAATCCATAAGTGCAACCAGCGCGAAGGCGATAAATCTATAAATCAGCATTGATTCCTACAACCGCACTGGCAGATCATAAATCCTTACTCCCTGTGCATCATAAATAGCATTGGTGATCGCAGCCGGTGTCGGAGCAGTAGCAGCTTCTCCACCACCAAGCGGTGGTACATTCTTCGGAATAATCAACTCGACTTCTACCTCCGGGATATTATCAAATCGCAAGATTGGGTACTGAGCCCAGTCAGAAGACCTCACCCCCATATTGTCATAAGTCACTTCCTCAAGAAGTGTCCAGCTGGCAGCCTGGATTATGGCTCCTTCAGTCTGATTGATTAACCCATCGGGATTAATTACTTCACCTGCATCTACCACAGACCAAATTTTAATCAGCTCGACTTTTTTCGTAATAATCTTTACCCGTGCTGCAACTGCGCAATAAGCATCGTTGTTTTTATACCTCGAAAAAGAATAACCTATACCCTCTTGATCCATGATGTCTACGCCTGAAGTCATCTGTTTTATTTTTTTCAAAACCTCGATCGCTCTATCGTCGTCTAGATTTTTAATCCTGAAATCTATGGGATGCATTTTAGTTTTTAATCGCATCTCATCGATCATACTTTCGATGGCAAAAATATTTGCATATGCACCTAGACTTCTCAAGGATGAGACCCTCAATGGACCTCTGAAAAAGTGAGCCGTAATTTTTTTTGACGAAATCATGTAGTAAGGATCAGCATTTCTGTGGCCACCGCCTACATATCCATTGCCCTTCATCACTTTCTCTTCCTTTAGATATCTGGATGTCAGCAACGTTCCCGGATCTTTATTGGGCCTTGTACTATGGGAGTCTGACCAAACATCAGTATTCCAGTAGGTAATGGTACCACTGAAGTCCAGCTCTGCCTCAATGTCCATTTGCATCGCACTGCCCAAGGCTTCAAAGCTGTGCTCCTGTGTCCTACTCCATAGAACACGGACAGGGACATCTGGAACGGCTCTGGCAATGACCGCCGCATCAGCTGCAGCGTCATCAGATGAGTTATGGCCAAAGCAACCGGGTCCGGGCACACCTGTGATCTCAATTGCTTCCTCATCCAGGTCTAGTAATGATGCAATCGCAGCCTGTAGTGGATATACTCCCTGGCTATGAGACCAGATCTTCATTTTTCCACCGCTGTAATGAGCAATTCCACAAGCCGGACCTATTGAGCCGTGCATCACGTACGGTTTGAAAAACGAACCACTAAATGTCATTGTGCCTTCCTGGGGACGTACCAGTTGATCATCCATTATTTGCTCCTTTTTATACACCCAGTCCTCCATTTTACGCTTGATAACAGAACTTCTGAGATCCGGTCTACCCACTTTATCCATTAGATCATTCTCAATTTTTGTTGAGATTTTTACCACTTCATATTCATCGGGAGATACGGCGGCTGCAAAGCGTCCATCTCTGATGAATTTGATATGGGGAGGTACCATATTCATGATATTTCTCCAGTCGTTTTCACTTAAATCAGTAAGATTAGGCGTTCTAATAATTCGGGCATGGACCATCCCGGGAATATTCAAATCCTGAATAAAATAAGAGCGACCCCTTACTATTTTTTCCAGGTCACGTCTCCTGATTGATTTGCCGATAAATTCCCAGTCCTCCCTTTTCTTAAAACTAATCGGTAATGTGGGCTCAATGTTCCATTTATGATTCTCCAAAAGACTTTTTATCGCAATCGAGTTTTGACCATCGGTGGTTTTCAGTATTCCGTCTCGTAGAATCACTTTGTCATTAGTAGTCCCAAAGTGATCGGCTGCAATCGCGCAAAGGTGTTGCCGCCCTGCTGCAGCAGCATATTTTACGGCCATAGCACTGCCTTTTACGGATCCGCTACCAGCAGTATAGCCCTCATTGGGAGTCTTTACCGTGTCTGCCATTACCACCTCAACGAGATTGAGGTCACAATTCAATTCCTCAGCTGCGATCTGCTTAATTGCAGTTGTAATCCCCTGGCCCAATTCGATCTTCCCGGTGAAGACCCGGATGCGATTGTCTTCCAATATCTTGATCCATGCATCCAAAGCAGGATTCCGTTGTAAGCTGCGTGGTAATTCGCCATTGGTGACTACATGGTAATGAGGCTGCCCTTTTTGGCCAGCATTTCTTGAACAGGATTGGCCCATAGTAATCCCAATCGTAATACAACTCATTTTTTTGACAAATGATCGCCGAGAATAGGAGCCGTTTGCAAAGATGTCAGTCATATTACATTAATATTATCTATCGCCCTTTTGACCGCTTTAATAACCCTGGCGTGTACTCCGCATCTGCATAAATTACCATGCAATGCAGTCCTGATATCTGCCTCACCGGGAGACTTCATCCTGCGCAATAGCGCGACCGAACTCATGATCATACCGTTTGTACAATATCCACATTGTGCAGCCTGCTCCTCAATAAAAGCTGCCTGAACTTCTTTCGAGATCTTACCATTGAGATTTTCCAAAGTTTCTATCTTTCTTCCAGCTACATCACTAATGCTTACCTGGCAGCTGTACACCGCATGATCATCGACGATCACCATACACGCCCCGCATTGACCCAGACCACATCCAAATTTGGAGGCGTACAACTCCAGATGATTGCGGAGCACATATAGTAAGGGAGTGGTAGACTCTACATCTAAATCATGGCTTTCACCGTTTACATAAAGTGTAATCGATTTCGACATCTTGACCTAAATTGGAATTCGTCAAAACGACAAGTTAAAGAACAAAAGGGAAAAGATGTACTTTTGATTTGGTTATCGACAATTATACTGATGGGACTAAAAAAAATGACTGTGTGGATTTGCGCTTTCCTATTTATACTATTTGCATCGTGTAATAAGGAAAGCCAATTTATACCTGTCTACGATGTACCCCAAGAATTTCAACCGCTAATAGATACATTTGTCATAGAGGCCTCAAAGCGTGGATTGCAAATTGAATTATCAAATCTAATCATAAAATACGACGAAAATCTCGATGCCGGTATTTGCGGCAGATGTAATTCCCTGGGATCGACTACAGAGGTGCAAAAAGAAATTATTTTTAATTCAAAATTTAAGTGCTGGGATCTTCACTGGAATTTGAAGCCCTTGTTTTTCATGAACTTGGACATTGTATTTTAAACCGGACGCACTTACAAGATACTTTGCCAAATGGTGATCCAAAAAGTATGATGATAGAAGACAACATCGGGATATATGCCCCCTGCCGGTATGTTTTTGGGGAGGCTGAAGACTGCAATAATGTGCACAAAAGGGCCTATTATCTCGACGAGCTTTTCGATCCTTCAACACCTGCGCCTCTATGGAGTCAATAAAAAGGTGTAACCGATACCGGAAAGATTTGGGGTTTTTATGGATAGTTTTATAAAGACAGACGATTAATATCTACTTTCAAATAAAAATATGAAATATCTCCTCCGCTGGATTTTCTGTATAGCGTTTCCCATTTGTCTATTTGCTCAAGTGGAAATCCAAACTGAAGCAGGCAATGGCCCAAATCCCTGGTCGGATCTAAATATCAACAATCATCCGGATCAGTTCCAGTTTATCATCGTCACCGACCGCACAGGTGGACACCGGCCGGGAATATTTGAGGATGCCATGCACAAGATCAATCTTCTTCAGCCCGAATTTGTCATGAGTGTAGGTGATCTGATCGAAGGATATACCGAAGATACAGCAATCTTAAGAGCAGAATGGGAAGAATTTACCGGATTTATCGATCACCTGGAGATGCCGTTTTTTTATGTACCGGGTAATCACGATCTCACCAATGCGGTGATGGAGGAAGAGTATATAAAAAGATTTGGGAAGACTTATTATCACTTTGTCTATAAAGATGTGTTATTCCTTTGCCTCAATTCTGAGGATATGCTGCGAGGAGCAGGTAATGGCTCCATTTCAGAACCCCAGTTTAATTACATAAAAAGTACCTTGGAAAAATATCCGGATGTGAGATATACTTTTTTATTCTTGCATCAACCATTGTGGATACAAAGAGATCCAAAATTTTGGCCTCAGGTAGAAGAATTACTCACGGAGAGACCGCATACTGTATTTGCAGGTCATTACCATCACTATGTAAAGCGCAGTAGGAATAATGGTCGCTATATCATGCTGGCTACTACTGGAGGCGGTAGTGGACTTAGGGGTTCTTCCTTCGGAGAATTTGACCATGTAGTATGGGTGACTGTAAATGATGATGAGCCGGTAATTGCCAATTTGTGGCTAAAAGGTATTTGGGATGAAAATATTTCGACCGAGGAAACTGAAACTTTTTTGCGCAATCTGGCTCAAAGCCAAATGATACAGATCGAGCCCGTGTTTATCGAAGGAGATGATTTTTCCGAAGCATCCTTTGATATTAAAATAAGCAATCACTTCGATCTGCCACTCAAAGTAAAAATAGATGAACAATTTGGCTGGGATATCTGGACAAAGGTGGATGCAGACTCTGTCGAATTGGCTCCCAATAGCGTTGAGATTCTCAGCGGACATATGCAAGCCAGAAATGACCTGGGTGATTTAAAGAGTATTAGAGCCACGCCACTCAGGTTTTGGATATCCACCACCCTGAGCGAATACGGTGCTATTGAGGTGCCCGTGCCATTCAATATCCGCCCAAATAAAAAAGTGTTTATTTCAGAATCCTCCGGGTCAGTCCAAGTTGATGGCAATGTCGACGACTGGGCCTCATTACCGGAAGTATTTCAAACTACCACAGACAACAAGCTGGACTTTGGAATAAAATACGACAGCAAATACATGTACATCGGTGCCCATGTGAGTGACGACAAAATACTTGTAGATACATCACAATCCCTGCATCGTCAGGACTGCATCGGCATGCAGGTTGCTTTTTCTCCTGCAGTGAAAAGTGCATTTGCACCATCTGATTATATGTATCTCAGGATCACACCGGCTACAGACAAGCTACCTTCCATCTCTAATCCCAGGAACATTCCGGAGACCTGGAAAGTCGTGTGCAAAGCTAACTCGACCGGCTATGATCTGGAGGTGGCTGTCCCGATCAATGAGTTAAATAACTCCCAGGGTGGAAATTGGGGATCCGTACGCTTGAATTGGTACATAGATGATCTTGATCATCCGGACGACTGGAAAGAGATCGAACGTGACTGGTACTTCCCGTCCTGGAGAAGTAGAGGAGAGATCCTGGGTACAGGTATGTATTTCAGGAAATAATTGTTGGCAATCAAAAGAGCATATTGCTCTTTATCTATTCAGTTTCTCCACCTGAATTCTGATGAACTCCGGCAGATAGTTAGGTGTGCATCCTTTTGCAACCACTTCATCCTTGTAGAGGCCAATTTTCTTCCCCAGATTAATGCATCTGTCACGAAGTCTATCTTCGAATATACCGATCTGACCCGCTGTAAAATTCATAGCCCATTGAACTCCAGGCTCCTCCTTCGCCAATTTTTCTTCGATTTGTGATAGCAAAATTTCACTATTGCCCGGGGGACTTTGGCCTGTCCACCTCAATCTAGCCTGGTAGTACCAAAATAAACGCCGTTGCATAGTGGATGGGCTGTCTTCCCATGATTCCATCATGGCAATTAATTTCTTATCCTTTGTCAATTGGTTAGCAAGCAGCCAGTCGGCAATTTGATTCTGCTCATCATGAGAATGACCCTGGATATCGACATCTAATTGGTCAATAAATGCCTGATCGATCAGTTTCTTATCCATTACCAACACTGCTAACATTCTCGGGAAGAATTCACCCGTTGACCAAAGTTCCAGAGCAAGATTGTGTTCCTTCTTAATTTCTTTTGCAATTTTCTTTAGCCCTCCAAGTTTTCTTTCTCCGGCATCTATTTGATCATAGATTCTCCTGGCTCTTGTTGACAAATTCATTCGAAGTCCTTAGGTTTAAATAGGATTAACATGTTATTCACTGATGTCCCGAAATTCTCTAAGTAACAATAAATAAGATTATTATTTCTGTTTTCTAAAGCTCGCTTCATGCCCGGGATCTCCAATTCCATCATATCGCGCCGTTGCAGGATAGGGAAAAACAGGTCTTTCCATAATCAATTGCCCATCTTCGTGTTTCGAAACCACCACTTTCTCAGGAGCATTTTCGTTTTCGACCCAATCTCTTACGATTTCAACCCAATCGGCTTTAGAGGGACCTGGTCCTCCACCACAATGCAACACTCCGGGCAATAGATACAGGCGCATAAAATCACTTAATTCCGGATCGTTCTTTTTGACAGATTCATAATGCTCAATCGTGGTATATGCCGAAAGGGCAGGGTCATTCCAGCCGTGATAAAAAATAATTTTACCTCCTCTATTCCTGAAAGATGAATAGTCTGTAGATGTGGCATCTAAATATGAAGCTGCATAACGGGTGTCCTTTTCAAAGTTTGAAAAATCATAACTTGAATAATCCCAACCGGGATCATTAAAGATGAGATATTTGCACAACTGTGTACCAAAAGCAAAATGCAAATTAGGACTTCCACTCTGCTTAATGTGTGCGTCGGGTCCTACAATCCAGGTCATCCATCCGCCTGATTCATTTTCACCACCGAAAGGAAAACCCGGATATAAAGTTTGACCATTGTACCTTGGTCCTGAATATATCTCCTTCACAATCTCGATCTGCTGCTGAGTGAAACACTGATCGGAAGGTGTTGATTCGCATGCAGGTAATTTCTCAAAATTAAAATCACAATCAGTGGGATCATTTATTATCGAATCCTTTATTCCATCCATTTCGTCGCACTGGAGGAGCACTTCTTTTTGCAATATGGATACATGATGGGCAGAAATAGTAGCCGTTACCAAATTATTTGGATCCGGAAACAACACCTGCGAATTCTGAATAAACTCGGCTGCAGTGGCTGTAAAACTGATCACAGGTGCCGCTGATACAATACCATCAAAATCCTCGGCATATCTCTGAGCCTCATGCATAGCTTGACCTCCTCCCCTTGAGCATCCAAAAAAGTAATTATAGACCGGGGCCTTACAATAATATTCTTCAATAATGGCTTTTGCCACTACCGCGGTTCGATGCACAGCCAGATGGCCGTAATTAAGTTGTCTCTCCATATTATTATATGCCCATTCTGCACTAATTCCACTTCCCTTATGACCGGTATCAGTGCCCACCGTTGCATAACCTTCCTTTACTTTGTCCCTGGCTGAATTCTGAATGCGACCCACAAAACCTCCGCCCCCGCCCATTACGAAGCGTTCATTCCAGTCCCAGGGCAGCAAAAGCTCAAAATTAATCTCCTTACTGATGGTGCCAGGCAGCTTACAATAAGTGGTGCCCTCCTCGACCACTTCTGTGGTAAGGTTCCACACATCCGGCAATTTCAATTTCTCCAGGTCCTTACAGGTAAGGCAAGCGTCACCACTTCCTTCATTCTGACAGTATATGGACCCAGAGATCAAGACAAACAATCCGATAAATAAATCTGAGATTCTCATAACCAACTACAGGATATTTCGGTATATCTCCCAAGTTACGAATCCTTCATTTGTATCCATGCTGCAATAACACTTTCCAGTGCCTTTTTCTTCTCTTTTACTTCATCCATGTCGTGAAACCGGGCGACCCGAGCCTCCTTACCGTCTCCCTCCAAAAGCTTATACTCATCTGGAATCAGCGCTCCCTTATGAAACATCAGACTCACAAACTTCTTAGCATTCATAAAAAAAGAGGCAATATTCCCCTTGTACATAAAGGTAGGGCTACTCCACTTTATTGTTTCCTCAATTTTATCGTCAGCAGACAGAATAATCTCCCGGACTGCATTAATCTCATTAGTAAGCGGATGATTCTTATCCTTTAATCCTTGATCTTCGCTAAGTTGTATAGCCTATCGGATTCTCCTGATGGTGTGTTAATAACAAAATCGGGTGCTAGCTCCCCGACAGATATGGACCGAAGAGCCTCTACATAACTCCTCAACCTAGCTCCATAATAGGTCTGCTTGGTAGATTCAGGAATTCGGTCGAAGAGCGCATATAGACTGTCTTTCTCAACTTCATTTTGCCATAGATACTTGGATGAAATCTCAAGGTCAAGGTGATTTTTTGCAAATTCAATTCTCGATCTAGGAATAACATTAAATCTGATACTATCTGACTTCTTGAGAAGCTTTTGAGCATCAGCTTGATTTACCTTCCGATTTGCAAGACCCTTCTTCTCGTACATTGTTTCGGCCTCCAGGCTCGCGTACAAGTATTCTCTTGCTTCCATGAATCCATCATTTAGCTTCGATCCACCAATAACTCTATACTTAATTCCATTCTCATGAGCAGTTCCATAAATTGTGTCTTTCGAGCCAGGCTCTGTGTAACAGATGATTCGCTCAGATCGGTAGAGCCCCGGCTTCATTCTAATCTTCATAATCCTGACTTCACTTGCCGTCCTGATTCTGAACCTAAACTTAGCTTTACCTCTACTTACATACTTAAACCTGCGCTTACGATGCGTCCCATCTAAGGATTGCACCCCCATTGCATACATTCCACTTGGTAATGAATCAACCACTAACAAAAGATTGTTTTTATCATCTTGACCTTTGACAGCAAGCAAGTTAAGGAGTAGGAGAGTTATGACAAGACCGTATTTCATTCGAATTTTATATATCTCTATCTAAATTGACACAAGCGGTGAATGATATGCGATCGGCCCGACGAAGGAAGGGCTTGCGCCATATCTAGTCTTCTCTGCTGGCTTTCCCTGTACAACTCATGTAGTTTAGTCAGTTCTGAAATTTTCGTGGGTTGGCTTGCAGCTCTCTGACACCGCAGGAACGAGGATGGCAGTGTGCTGCGAAATGCAACGGCTAAGTTGCATTTATATCTCCATTTTTAACCAAATCTTCTGCTAACATTTTTGCCTGATTAATGACGGTCTCTACTGCTTTCTCCTGCAAATCAGGTGGATAACCAGATTTTCGTAAGACTCTTCTAATTTTTCGTCGCAAATCTGCTTGTACACTTTCCTTAATTGTCCAGTCAATGGTTGTACTTTTTCTTACTGTTTTCAGAAGTTCTTGAGCTATATCTTTTAATACTTCATCCCCAAGTACTTTTACGGCACTATCATTCACTTCTAAGGCTGTATAAAAAGCATATTCCCTATAATCTAATCCCAATGATTCTCCTCGCTTCTCTGCTTCTCGCATTTCTTTGGCAAATGGGATTAGAACCTTTTCTATGAATTCAACACTATCGATTTGTCCATTTTGGTATCTTGCAATGGCTTCTTCCAATCGCTCTGAAAATTGCTTGGTCTCGACAAGGTTAAATTTGCTCTTTTTGCGTAATTCGTCACGCAGTAATTTTTTTAATAATTCAACTGCCAGGTTCTTTTGTTCCATGCTGCGGACTTCATCCATAAAGACATCGTCCAGAATCCCCAAGTCTGGTTTCTTGATTCCTGAAGCATCGAAAATGTCAATAACGGTATCGCTGGAAATGGCATCTGAAACGATCTGCTTAATCGCCAAATCTAGCTCTTGATTGGTTTTACCTCCTGCCTGTATTCTTTCATCTTCAATAAATTTCAATAAACGAGTTCTAATGGCTTGAAATAGGGCAACTTCATCTACAATGTTTAAAGCTTTTTCATGAGTAGAGACAAGGGCATAAGCCTTTAGGAGTTTAGCAGTGTTTTCGTTAAAGGTATTCGATCCGTCATCCTGACTTTGAATGTAATCCGTGATGACGATAATATACTCTAATTTTTCATCAGGACTTAGACTAAAGAATTTTTTCCAGTCGAAGAACCGTAATTGATGCTCAATATCTTCATAGTACTCCAACATCTTGGCTACTGCCAATTCATCATCTAAGGTTGGAGCTCCTTTTCCACCGCTTATAGTATAGTTGACCAATGCTTCTTTTAGATACTGGGCAATGCCAATATAATCCACCACCAATCCACCTTCTTTCCACTCGGTAAAGACTCGGTTGACCCTTGCAATCGCTTGCATGAGGCTGGCTCCTCGCATAGGCTTGTCTACATACAGGGTATGAAGCACGGGAGCATCAAATCCGGTTAGCCACATATCACGAACCAAAACTATTTTTAGTTCGTCTTTGGGATCTTTTAGTCGTTCTCCAATTACTTTTCTTCGCTCTTTGTTTCTGATATGCGGTTGGAAAGATTCTATATCTGCTGACGAGCCAGTCATAATAACTTTAATCACACCTTTGTCGTCATCATCCGAATGCCATTTGGGTCTTAGCTTGATGATTTCAGCATATAATTCTACACATATCCGTCTGCTCATACAGACGAACATAGCTTTCCCATCTAAGACAGAAGTCCGTTTTTCAAAATGAGCAATAAAATCTTCAGCTAATCTTTCTAATCGAGATTTACTTCCGATGACTGCTTCCGCACTGCTCCATTTTGCTTTTAACTTCTGTTGATTGGTGAGTTCTTCTCCTTCAGTCAGTTCTTCAAAATCTATATCCAACTGTAGCTTTCGCTCTTCCTGTAAATTTACTTTGCTTACTCTACTCTCATAATAGATTGGTACTGTTGCACCGTCTTCTACGGCTTGTTGAATGTCATATACATCTATGTAATCACCAAATATGGCTTTAGTGTTTCTGTCTGTGCTTTCCACCGGAGTTCCTGTAAAGCCGATATAGGTAGCATTGGGCAAACTTTCCCGCATTCTTCGGGCAAAGCCGTCCAATAATCCATACTGACTACGGTGAGCTTCATCTGCAATGACGATAATGTTCTTTCTGTCGGATAACACTTTGGCTTTTGCACCTATGTATTTTACTTTACTATCCGAAACGATATTATCCTCCACCTCCTCAATGTCTTCCTCTAATTCCGGATGGAATTTCTGAATGGTGGTAAAAACAATTCCACCCGATGCGACTTTGAGCAACTCTCTTAAATTGGTTCTACTTTGGGCTTGTTTAGGTCGTTGGCGGAGTAACTGCTGGCAATTGAAAAAAGTATCAAAGAGCTGATCGTCTAAGTCATTTCTATCGGTGATGATAACAATGGTTGGGTTTTCGAGTGGCTCAGCTAAAATGGCTTTGCCTGAATAGAAAACCATGCTAAGGCTTTTGCCACTTCCCTGTGTATGCCAAACTACACCACCTTTTCGGTCTCCTGTGGTGGCGGTTGCTTCTAATGTTTTTGCCAATGCTTTATTGACGGCATAATATTGATGATACTGAGCAATTTTCTTTATGGTGCTTGAATCGCTTTTTTCAAAGACAACAAAATGCCTGATGGCATCCAAAATTACTTCTTTATTGCAAAGCCCTTTTATCAGGGTTTCCAATTGTAAGTCGGTGCTTTTTTCTGCTTGCTTACCGTCCTTTGTTTTCCAGGGCTTGTAGTATTTTATCGGGCTACTGATGGTGCCGAAAGCCGCATACCAGCCATCGCTGAGAATATTGAACGCATTGTAATGAAAAAGGGATGGAATACTATTTTGATAAGTCTTGATTTGGTTGAAGGCGGATTGTAAATTGGCTTTCTCACGGACAGCATTTTTGAGTTCGATCACCACCAGCGGAAGCCCATTTACGAACAGGATGACATCAGGTCGTTTGTTGGTGCCGCCCTCAATGATGGTGAACTGATTGACCGCCAGAAATTCATTGTTATCTGGTTGTTCAAAATCTACAATCTTTACTTGCTTGCCGCGAATGCCACCAGCAGACCTCACCTCAACATCCACACCATCAGTCAGGTATCGATGAAATCGCTCATTATTGATCAGGAGATTGGGGCTTTCGGTTCGCAATACTTTCTTTAGGGCATCTTCTTTGGCTTCTTGTGGCAAGGAAGGATTGAGCCTATCTATCGCATCCCTTAAACGTGTCCTCAATACCACCTCATCGTACTGCCGCTCTGGGTGGTCTCCATCGGGTCCCATATCGGTACCCAATAGAAATTCATACCCGAGACTTTGCAGGTAGTCGAGTGCGATATATTCTATTTCGTTTTCGGTGATGGTATTCCTCATAATCACATGATTGTCACATGAGATACAGATCTTATATTGTTGTATTTCAGACTTTTACACATATACATTATTTTCATAATCACATAAGCAGCACATAAGATATCAATACCAAAAAGGAACATACTTTGCATATTTCTTAGACCTGTTGTCAGAATCATAATCCTTAACCAATCCTTTTTCAATAGTAGCAGCGATGATCCGCGATGCTGTCGCATAATTCCTTTCCTCTATCCCAAATCGATTTCTGAGACTCTGATTCGTCATATATTCCCCGGAAACATATCTGAGGCAAGCATGCTGATAGCATGCCCTTATTTTGTCCTGTCTATCCATCTGCTTTAAGGTCTTATGTGCATACAAAACCACCCTGGTATAATTATCACCTACGATAATATCAGGTGCCGGGAGTTGATTGTATTCACATTCAAAAATAACCTTATCGATGCCACTACCTCTTTCTTCACATATATTCATTCTCCGCATGAATCTTGCGAGTATTTCATTCCTGCTCTGCGGATTGTGGTCGATAAATCGAAGTGCATCAATTATTGGCTTTCCGGGATTAGTAATTTCGATTCTATTTTCGAAAATCTCAATCATTGGCGAACTACCACTTATATGAAAGTCCTGATGAATCATTGCATTTGCTACTAATTCTCGAAGAGCTAATATAGGATACATACTCACTTCTTCTCTTAATGCACTGTTTATAACTTCATTCGATGGAAGGTTCGATTCAAGGAAACTCATCAGGCCCCTAAAACCAACCGCATATCCTTTTCCCCCTAATTGTTCTTTTATGGTATGCACCCTGTTCTTTCCTTGATAAAAAATGACTCGAATAGCTTTTCTGGAAATACTGTCAAATTGGTTCAGGTTTTTTGCAAATAAGAGAGCTCCTATATTCCGTATATTGTAATGGGAGTTATCCTTAACAATAATCTTCTCCTGTATCATCCGGCTCAAAATTCCATTTTTATTTTCGGGAAGAGGGAGCCTTAATAATTCAAAAAAAGCAGGATAATTGATTAGTTCTAATACTTCATTAGATGATAGATTGGATCTGGCAATATCATTTTCGAAAACAGGATTATTCTCTATTTTCCAAATTTCTCTCTCCCGTTCCGGATGATCGTTTAGATTTTTCTTATAACTGCCGATTCTGATAAAATATTCACCTTTAAAACTTACGGGAGTATTTCGTGTTGCCTGAATTTTAAATACGGCAAAATGCAATCCGTATAAATCATGTTCATAAATATTGACATCTATTTTGGGATTCAATTGTGTTACCAGCCAGTTTTCAATTTCCTGATTCTTTATTTTCGCTGTTAAAGGTCGGAATGACGTACCAATCCTCTTATGTGTATTGTTTTCTATACCAAAGATGAGATATGCATGATCCTTTTTATGGTAGCAAGCACTGTTACTCAATGCTGAGATGTATTCCCCAATATCCTGCGGATTAGAATTATTGACCTTAAATTCTACCCATTCGCACTCCTTTGGTACGGCTGTCAGTTCATTTAATAATATGTCAAATTCGGTTTTGGTCATCTCATTCGATTTCTATTTGCCCACTCATGAGTTTAGGGAGAAGGGTGTCACGGGTTTGGGATAATGACAAATTGCTATAAACATTTTCTACAATCTTCGAAAATAGCGGTTCAACAGTCTGGTCAAATCTTTTTATTAATTCTGCATTGGGGATCTTGATATCAATATTTCTGAAATTTGTCTTACTAATCTCTTGAAAAGTCGATCCGTTTGCTTGACTTCTAACAACTCCCATATATTCTTTTAGCCAAAATAGCATGAATAGATTAGACACATCTATGCCATTTATAGCTATGTAGCCTTGGTTTATTGAAATTGGAACTTGAGAAATTGCTAAATAACCAACAGGTGCCCTTGAAGATAGCAACAAAGTGCCCTTGGGTAGAATTCGAGAACTAATTTGCTGAACTCCTAACTCCGTTATTTTTCTTTCTGTGTCGATTAAAACAGGTGATTGATTATTAGAGAGGTCTTTTGGTGTACTCCAATAATAATCACCATTCCAAAATTCTTCATTTTTGGTTCGGGGAGTCGAACCACCTTTTATTTCAAGGATTTCTCCGAGTGCAGTTTCCTTCCATCCCTTCGGCAAATCTTCTACCAGTTCTCCATCAAAACCCGGAAAATTAAAATCCACAAACCACTCCTTAAAAATAGCCTTTGCCATCTTTTCCAGGGTTTGGTTCATTTGGAGGTTGAGCTCTATTTTGTCATCGAGGGAAGAGAGGATGGTGGCTATTTGGCGTTGGGTTTCAATACTCTCAGGGATTGTTACTTCAAACTTGTTTAAAACTTCGGTGGTAAGACTTGGTACAGCTGAACCAACATTCAAAGAGGCTAAATTCTGTCCTTTTAAATAATAAAAAAGAAATTTTGGGAATACAATGTCCTTTATCTGTGTGTAAAACATGGTATCTACACTCCAAAAAGGTTCATTTATAAAGAATAGGTTGCTTAATGTGCCCTTTCTGGGGATCAAGATGCTTTCCTGATCGTACAAGTAGCCATCAGCATATCTCATAATACCACCAGAGCCATAAACAGGAACATCACCATCATCAAGTTTTTTATGGTCTTTACCATATCTTATGTCAACTAACTCACGAAGTTTATAAGTTTTCATCATATAGCTCATAGCAACTCAATTTCAAATATTATATCAATGAATTCCTTACTCTCCTCATCAGAAAGGGTTGTAGTTGCTCTTATATCAATTTCTTTTTTCACTTCATCTGTATAATGCACTTTAATCAAGGAGTGAATATTGACATTTTCTTCAAAGTCATCATTTGGCGGCATCCGTTTTACGGATACGCAAGTATCTACGATTTCAAAGTTCTCGATTTTAAAATTTTGGTCATCAACTACTATTTCAGATTTCTCCTTTAGAATGTCGAATAAATAATCTCTGAAGTATTCCGATTGGGAGAAGTCGTATATTTCGCGTTCCTCGATATACAACTCGTAGTCTTTGTTGATTTCGGCAATAGCATTGTTTTCGTCTTTTTCAATGGAAATATGCTTGTTCCATTTTTCTTTGAACTCATGTTCGCAATTTGAATAGTCACCATCTTTCGTAATAAAAATGACTTTGTCATAATCGGCAACTCCATCAAAGTGCATTAGACTTTCCCATAGTATATTGTCTTTGAATCCAGCATCTTTATATTTTCCTGCATGGGCGAACGGTCTTTTATATTTTTGATCTTTCATTACCCTTATCATCATGCTTTGTAAAACAGTGCCTGCTATTTCCTCTTTTATTTCTAAAAGTGTAATGCCCTTTTCTTCCAGATATGTATCTGCTTTTTCCTTGATGTAGGCCACACAATCAAACTCGTCTTCAGGCAAAGTAATTTCAGGTATATGAGGTAATCCAGCTAACCTAACAGACAGTGCTTCAAATGACTTAATATCCTCTTTATATTGTCGTTGCTTTTGGTCTTTAAGTTCTTCAATTGCCCATGATGGAATCGCCAGATGAATATCATCTACAAGGTGTTTTTCAACGATGTATTCTTCCACAAGTTGATAAGTCTTGCCAAAAGCAAAGAAACTATACGCTACCTGTCCAGCCTCCGTGCTTCTCAGGGCATTGGTATCGAAAACAATCAATGTTTTGAATTTAAAAGCCATAGCCGATCTTGCCTAAGTTTTGTTTAATGGCATCATCCAATTCATTGGATTTCTCCATTTGCTCCGCTAATTGAGCCGTGAGCGATTGCATTTTTTCATCGAAAGGGATTCCGCCTGCCTGCCGAGCCGTACCATTCTTTATTTGCTTTTTAATCCATCGTCTTCCGGAAGTAGTTTTAAGTTCTTTTTCTCTATTTACTGCATCCTCTCGCGATTTATATACCTCATAGTGAGGGATATAAACGGGTTTGTACTTCTTTGTCCAATCAGCCCCCTTGCCAGTGAGGTGTTCAGTCCATCGCCTGGGAATATTATCAGTGTGGCCTATGTAATAACTATCGTTGTTGCACTTAATCACGTAGACATAGAATTCGCCCGGCTTCGGCGCAGGCAGGTCGTCTTCCACTTCTTTGAAGTCGATGTACCTTCCTGGGGTTAATACGTAGTTGTTTTTTCGAATGTCCTGTAAAGTGGCTGATTTACAAAAGCCAGGTTTGTCTTCGTAAGGTGTGACCGACTCCTTGTCTCGCCAATTGTGGTAGGTATCCGCAATTTTGGAAATATCTTCTTGAGTTAGTTCTTTTTGTCTTCTACTTATCATGGCACCCAATTCCCGAGCATCAATAAATAGTGTTTCGTTTTTGCGGTTTCTGAATTTATTGGTTTTCTCTTTATTGCGAGTTAGAAACCACAGGCAGGCTGGAATTTGGGTGTTGTAGAAAAGCTGAGAAGGCAAAGCTACCATACAATCAATGAGATCGTCTTCAATCATTTCTTTTCGGATCTCTCCTTCCGTTGATATTTCAGAACTCATACTGCCATTAGCCAAGACAACCCCGGCTGAGCCAAAAGGAGCGAGCTTGCTTACAAAGTGTTGAAGCCAAGCGTAATTAGCATTACCCGACGGTGGAACGCCATATTTCCATTTATGGGTTTCTGCTTGGTTGATTTTATAGTCGCTTATATTGAATGGCGGATTGGCAATCACATAGTCCACCTTCACTTTTGGAAAAGCATCGTTCAGTAAAGTATCTCCCAGGGCAATATTGGCATCAATTCCTCGAATGGCTAGGTTCATCTTCGCTAATCGGTAGGTGGTCGGGTTACTTTCCTGACCGTATATGGAAATCTTGCCTTTACGGTGTTCGTGCATTTCGATAAATCGCTCACTCTGCACGAACATGCCGCCACTACCGCAGGCACCATCATACACCCGCTTTTCCGCTTCAGGAGCCAACACCTGTACCAGCGTTTTTACAATGCTTTGCGGTGTATAGAATTGACCTCCTTTTTTTCCTTCTGCATCAGCAAATTGACCTAGGAAATACTCGAACACAAAACCAAGGACATCCTTTCCTTTCCCACTGCCATTCTTGGATAAGGTAATTGAGCCAATGAGATCAATCAGTTCTCCTAATCTTTGTTTATTCAGGGAAGGGCGAGCATAGTCTTTAGGCAAAACCCCTTTTAACGAAGGGTTATCCTTTTCGATCGCATCCATCGCATCGTCAATGTCTTTCCCAATCGAAGGTTTTTTTGCTCTCCCTTGGAGCCAAGACCATCTCGCTGATGGCGGCACGTAGAAAATCCGATCCGCCGTGTATTCGTCTTTGTCCTCGGGGTCCGCTCCTGTTTCTGCTTCTTCTGCTTTCAGTTTGGTGTAGTGTTCCTCGAAAGCATCGGATATATATTTCAGAAAGATGAGACCTAATACAACATGCTTGTATTCGGCAGCATCCATATTGCTTCTCAGTTTATCCGCTGCTGCCCATAAGGTCTTTTCTAATTCTAAGTTTGTCGTCATTTCAATTCCTTATTTAATTTCATTTCCACAAGTAGATCCTTTGCTTCTATTTGAAGAATTCTTGCTATTTCAAACAAAGTCTCAATACTAGGTTGCCTTCTATTTTTAGCATAAGAATTCACCATATTGTAACTCTTTCCCAACTTTTCCGCTAACCAAATTTGAGTCACTCTTTTTTCATCCAAAACCTCTTTAATTCTATTCATTTTGAATTATTGGTTATGATTTCTAAAGGTAGTCATTAAATTTCGCTATCTCATATTATGAGTATGTTTCTTAGCATTGGGTGGTGGGTGGGATTTGAGCGGGCTGGTTGAAAGAGCAATATGTGCGATAGCACTCTTTGTTTTTGCGGGTTGGCTAATCTGCATGAAGCACAACATCTGTATAAACACTATAGCGTTTATGTGCAATAAACGCAGTTGAGCTTATGTTTCCTATGCCTCTATTCCATCACTCTCCCTATTCCAAATTCTAAAGATCGATCTGCCTGCCCAAATCCGCACTTTTATAAACAGCATCCTGAATCCTCAGATTCTCCAAATAGTCACGACCATTTGTCTCAAACGTCTGCCC
Organism: Saprospiraceae bacterium; assembly: GCA_965222645.1. Classification (GTDB taxonomy): domain Bacteria; phylum Bacteroidota; class Bacteroidia; order Chitinophagales; family Saprospiraceae; genus JABDMH01. The sequence continues at coordinate 2,510,666 of OZ244968.1, forward strand.
TGCTTTAAGATTGTCGATAAAATGCCTCTGCGTATTGTAAACACAATCACCGGCAAAATCAATCCGATTTATCTCATATTTAATTTCCTCTTCCTTTTCACTCAAATGCTGGACGGTGATTTTACCATCACCATAAAGTCGAATTGTTCCTCCTTCTCCCTCTACTGTCGTCTCGCCAAAGGTAAACCGGGCATCGGGATAATTAGATTCGTTGTACCGATTAGCATCTAAAAGGCCTACGGCACCAGACCTAAAATCAAACAACACAAGTCCCATATCTTCACCCTTAATGTGGTTGTTTAATCGCATTAATTTTGCAAAAACTCTATCGATATCCCCGAGCAAAAACCTAAACACATCAATGTAATGGATCCCCGTCTCATATATGAGCAACCGCTCCATTTTTCTAAAGTACGGCTGCCTGTCGAGATAGGCATCCGGTGCCCAACCATCCCCCATCCTCATGCGCAGTGTTAAACTGAATATTCGCTCTCCAATAATCTCATTTTTCAGCAATTCCTTAATCTTTCGATACCAGGGTTGGAACCGGAAATTTTCATGCACCATAAATCCTGCTCCGGCTGCCTCGGTAATTTCCACAATAGTTTTAGCCTCTGCATAAGTTGGGGCCAGGGGTTTTTGACAAATAATTGTTTTTCCGCTCCGGGCCACATCTCTCACAATAGATAAATGTGAATCCGGTGGAGTAATGATATCAACAATATCAATGGATGAATCATCCAGGATCTCATGAAAGTCGCTGCAAGCGGATGGCACCTGGTACCGATCTGCCAAAGACCTGGCAGCAATAATGTCATGATCACATATCGTCATCAGCTCCACTTCGGGTATGCGCTTCCATGCAGCGATATGAAATTTAGCAAAATACCCGGCACCGATACAAGCAACTCTATATTTCAAAATAATCTAAATTAAATCGTGAATGTAATGTGGCTTTCGAAATAAATCAATCACCTTTACGTGACCAAGGTAATCGTCACCATGCAAGACCACGATCAGCCCTGACACGCATCCAAAATAAAATAGCAATAATATTTAAGGCTGCTGCAACATAAAAGAAATAATCCACTGAACCGGTCCATCCGGTGAGATACGGAAAAGCCAGGGCTGTCAGAAAAGAACCAATATTTCCCGCCATATTCATAGTCCCTGAAATTGTCCCTGAGTGTTCCTTACCGATATCCACACAGAGTGCCCATGATGGAGGTAAAGTCATATCTGCTCCAAAGATGGCAATGCTGAGCATTATCACGGCACCCAGGGGTGTATCCATATAAACACTTCCCAACATACCGGCGGCAGCTAATGCAAAACCAAGCACGGCCGGCCACGTGCGAGACCAATTCCAATTTCCCTTTCTAAAGATCACGTCTACCATGCCCCCGGCAACCCAATTGCCAATTGCTCCGGCAATAAATGGAGCAACTGCATACCACCCGGCTTCCATGGCCTCGAGATCAAATTTTGATTTTAAATGAGGAAACAACCACGTCAAAGCAAAAAAGAAAGTAAAATTGCTGCAGAAATACTGAACAATTGCAGACCACATATTCCTGGAACCCAATAATTCTTTCCGGTCCAATGGTTTTTTTATTGTGGTCGTCTTCTCCTGGCGAGTCGCAATAATTTCTGACTTCTCTGTCTCCGATATCAGAGCGTGTTCCTCCGGCGTATCTCTAAACAACAACCACCACAGGACTGCCCAGATGATACCAATGGCACCGAGCACAAAAAAGGAAGAACGCCAACCCAATGACGTAATAAGCCAGGCGACAAAGGGGAGTGCAAATGCAGCACCTAATCTCGATCCGGAAAAATTAATACCGATGACTGTGCCTCTTTCGCGCAATGGCATCCAAGAAAAAATAGCACGAGACATATTCGGGAAAGCCCCTGCTTCGCCGGCACCAAAGAAAAAACGAACAAACAGCAAAGAAATGAAATTCCAGGCCACTCCCGTCAGAGCTGTCAATGCAGACCAAAAGGTCACTATTCCGGTCAATACCCTACGCGGACCAAACCGGTCTGCCATCAATCCTCCCGGTACCTGAAAAAGTGCATAACCCAGGGCAAATGCAGATAAGATCCATCCCATAGCCTTATCGCTTAGGTGCAATTCTCCTGCAATCGGATCCTTGGCCACGGAAATACAAACACGGTCAACATATAAAAGGAGTGACAACAGAAACATCCCGAACACAACCCAGTGTCTTCCTTTCATTTTCTTACAAAATTTGTAATCTAATTTCCACCAGAATCTAAGTTATTCAAAAAACAATGAAGCTATTTATTTTCCTTGTCAGAGACTCCTATCCAACTCCTCAACCACCTTTGACAATGTATGTTTATCTCCAACATTTCCCGGGAACACGATTTGATGTATGCCAGGAAATCTACTTTCTTCATCTGATCTCCATACAGAGATTCCAGCCTCAATTTGGCCGACAACCCATGCCCGTTTAACACCCAAACTGTCCGTTGCAATATCACTCGAGGTGATCCCGCCCTTGGTGAGAATATATTTTGGTGCCTCACTAAGCGAACCCACAATTTCACTTACAAAAGAAGACACCTTTTTGCCGATGTCTAGATTTTCCTTCTCAGATCCCCTAAATATTAAAGTCCTGCTTGTGTAGATACCGATTGTTTTGCCCGATTTTACAAAACCATCAATCTCCTGGGCCAAATCTTTAGCACTGCGGTATTTTCTGTCTAATAATTTTTCGACGTCTATTTCTATTGCCACAAATCCTTTGCGCAATAGAAGCTCCTCCAACTGCACCGTGGTTTTGGGTACATAAGATCCAACAACTACGAGACCGCCCTTTGCTTGATCCAATTGGAGTTCCATAGCTGTTAAATAAGGTGCCTTTGCCTGAGCAGCCAATGCGGACACAAATGATGCAGCCGACCGACAAAGGATAAACCTGTCTGCCGAAAGAAGCGAATAAACGACCTTTTCAAGGTCGGAATAATCCACTGCGTTCACCACACAAATGCAATGATCATTGAGATTATTTAATTTCTCTTGCAAATACTTCAGGTCATATAGACGCAAATCACTTAGGCTGATCGAGAATATTTGATCATCACTTATAGATGAGTCTTTTTCACGAATCCATTTTCTCAAATTGGAATTTTCATACCCAAAAACTTTGTCCTGAGCAAAGGGAGTCTTTGCCGCCGGTATCCATTCTGCACTCTCTTTTACGTAATGTACATCTTCAACCGTAATCCTACCCCCTTCAAAGAAAGCCGGAATAATCAGCTCTGGTGCATTTGGATGACCTACACCTTCCTTTATGGCTTTAACTTCAGACGGGTAATGCCCGCGAAGTGTACTATCACTTCTACTCACTAAGACCAAAATCTTTTGTGTTTGCTCAAAAGCTGCACGCAAGTTTTTCCCAACCTGCCTTGCCAGCTTCACAGCTTGAGTCCTCGTCATACTGCGCGAATTGGTGAGTATAAATATTAAGTCTGAACCCCGACTTATCTCAAGAAGAATGTCCTCCACCTCCCAGCTCGTGAGCACTGGTACATCACGGACTGTCTGAGTCCCTGTAGGATCATCGTCAATAACAATAACGACAATTCCCTTTTCATGGATAAGTTCTTGCCTGGTGACAGGAAAAATCTGGTTGTGCTGATGGAGAGGAATTAGTTTTTGGAGTTTTATATCCGTGAGTACCGCTTCAGACATCCCGTAATTACTTAAGAAAGTGTTTTTTCTTCCAAGGCAATTACTCGTGCCGGTGCTCCATCTCCTCTCCTGGTTTTAATGGGAAAAGCCATTAAAAAAACAAAATCCGAATTTATTTTATCAACATTTTTTAATCCTTCCAAAATGATTACATCACCCTTGAAAAGAATTTTGTGAATCCGGGTAACTTCATCCAAATTGTTGACATCTGCGACCGAAGGAGCCTCAACAGCCAGCATTTTTACTTTCTTTTTACAACACCAATGTGCCAAATCTTCACTCACCCTTGGTAGTGCATCGCGATATTTTTCCTGACCGACATAGTTGCTCCACTTTGTTTTTAAAATTAAACTATCGCCCCTTTCAAATTTACTTTCGATCCCCTTTAGATGGGCGACCTCCATTAACTGCCGGTCCTGGATAATATCGATATCGACAATCCAAGCCCTACCCATTGACTCTCCTGGTGTGAATTCGTCGATTGTCTTTTCGCTGGCCTCGAAATGAACAGGGGCATCCATGTGGGTACCGGCATGAGAATAGATTTTAAGCCATTTGGCATTCCAGCCATCAAGCTTGAAGGTCTTCGCGGCTTCCTCAGAATATCCGGCAATAGATTTGTCGTAGGTCAAGCTCAAGTCGTGAATTATGTATTTACTCAAATCAATCATTTACTGCCTGCCTTTTATGCAGTCTAACATCATATCAGTTACTTCTTCTGTCCCTGCCTTTCCCCCTAAGTCTCTCGTGCGGATACCCGAAGAGGTCACTTGATTTATAGCACTCATTAGAGCCCGGGCGGCATCATCCTCGCCTAAATGCTCAAACATGAGGGCGACAGACCAAAATTGTCCTATGGGATTTGCCCAACCTTTACCTGCAATATCTGGCGCTGAACCATGGATGGGCTCAAACATGGATGGAAACTCTCTTTCCGGATTAATGTTCCCACTACCTCCCAAACCCAGACTTCCCATAATAGCACCTCCCAAATCACTCAAAATATCACCGATCATATTGGTGGTCAAAATCACATCAAAATATTCCGGGTGTAAGACAAAATTAGCCGAGGCGGCATCGACGTACATCTTATCATATTGTACGTCCGGATACTTTTCAGAAACTTCAGAAATGACTTTATCCCAATAGCCCAATGTGTAAATCAGTGTATTTGATTTGGTGACATTGGTGAGCTTCCCCTTCCTTTTGCGGGCCAATTGAAAAGCGTATTGCGCTACCCGCTCTGTCCCACATCTTGTGAATACACTAGTGTCAATCGCCAAGCCTTCGGGAAGCTCGGGATAAATTTGGCGTCCACTCTGCACAAATTCTCCTTCGTTATTTTCCCGGATAATCACAAAGTCGATATGCTCTTGAGATTTATTTCGAAGCGGGCTTTCCAACCCATCAAAAAGTTGCACAGGCCTGTAATTGACATATTGTTTAAAATTTGTGCGGACAAAATTCGTAAACATTTTGAACGGTAATCGATCGTCAACCTCCGGCAGGCCGACCGCACCAAATAAAATGGCATCAAATTCCTTTAACACGGTCAAACCTTCTTCAGGAAGAAACCGTCCGTGATCCCGATAATATCCGGCACCCCAATCAAACTTTCTGATTTCCACTTCAAAAGCAAACAGGTGGGCCGCTTTTTCTATAACATGCAGGGCGGCAGGAACTATTTCGTGGCCTATGCCATCACCAGGTACTGCTGCAATCTTGTATTTTTTCATATAATCCACTCACTCTTGTGGAGGACATCAAATATAGAAAAGGAAAGCTCATTGAGAAGCGAGTTGAAATTGCAAATATTGTTTTACTTAGAGACAAAAAAGCAATGCTACCTAGGAGGAAACTCAGTCAAACGGTCCGGCCTGGATTGATGGGGCTCTTTGTGACTGCGATGCTGAGTTGTGGCCAGTCAGACGACAGGATCCGGCATCAAGACTATGGTTTAGACCATCGACCAAACATTATTTACATCCTGGCTGATGATCTCGGATATGGCGATCTGGGTTGTTACGGACAAAGAGAGCTGGTTACTCCAAACATCGATCGACTTGCACGTGAAGGAATGCGCTTCACCCAACATTATGCTGGATCTACCGTTTGTGCCCCGTCAAGGGCATCCCTGCTCACTGGAAAACATGCAGGTCATATTAATGTCAGGGGAAATTCCCCTCCCGGACAATTGATCAAAGAAGAGGAAATTACGATCGCAGAAGCTCTGAATACAGTTGGCTACACTTCAGCAGTGATTGGCAAATGGGGTGTTGGCCATCCTCCGCTCCCGGATGATCCCATTCGAAACGGATTTGATCACCACTACGGCTATATTAATATGTGGCATGCGCATAATTTTTATCCTGAGTTCCTCTACCGGAATACACAAAAAGAGAGTCTGGAAGGAAATGTAACGGACTGGAGTTTTAATTATGAAAAACAGCATCCAAATGGGATGCCTGAGGGTACTGGTGTAGCCAAAGAAAAAGACAGGTATGTCCTGGACGAATTTGAAACCGATGCAATTTCCTTTATCGAAGAAAACCAACATCGTCCTTTTTTTCTCTTTATGTCACTCAATATGCCCCATGCCAATAATGAGGCAGGATATATTCTAAAAGATGGTATGGAGGTGCCCATGCTAGTGCAAGACGGAAAGAAAATACCAGACTATGGAAATTACGCAGACCGGGTCTGGCCAAGTCCGGAGAAGGGATTTGCTATGATGATAGATCTCATAGACCAATTTGTCGGAATAATTGAACAAAAAATAAATGATCTTGGACTGAGTGGCAAGACCGTGATTATTTTTTCGAGCGACAACGGACCCCATCATGAAGGTGGCCATAAAGTAGATTTTTTTGACAGCAATGGAGCGTTGCGAGGATCAAAACGAGACCTTTACGAAGGTGGGATCAGAGTACCACTCATCGTAAAATGGCCGGGGAAAGTGAGGCCGTCTACCACAAGTGAGCACATTTGTGGATTCCACGACTTACTACCCACTTTTTGCGAAATGACTGGGGCAAAGATACCCGATGACATTGATGGGATTTCATTTCTCCCCACATTATTCGACCATGAAGATCAAAAACAACACGAGTACCTCTACTGGGAATTTTATGAGCAGGGCGGCAAACAAGCAGCACGCAAGAATAATTGGAAATATGTCAAACTAAATGTGAGAGATTCAGAAATAAATATTGAACAGGAGCTGTACGATTTATCGAATGATATTTCTGAGCAAGATAATATTATCGACGACCACCCCCAGCTTGTCAAAGAAATGGAAGCGATCCTGAAAGAAGCACATACTCCGTCAAAGGTCTTATCCCTTTTTAACTTAGATGTCGACGGTGATACTGCTTTTTAATAACGTTTTGATTTAAAAAGATTGGTGATATGGGGCTGAATTCAAACCGAGATGATTCCGGCACTGCTGGGTTTTTAGTCTATTCTCTTTTCGAGAAACTCCAATTGCCATATTTTATTTTCATCATCCTGCAAAGACCTCATGGGTTTTGATGTATTCCGGATCAATTACAACGCCCAGTCCCGGTCCGGTAGGTGCCTTGATAAGACCATTCACACTTTCAAATACACCTCCGGTACTTTCGATTGGGACTGCAGTACCATTGGCATCCCGAGTGTGAAACATCTTGAATTCATGATAATCATAGGCTGCGGGACAAACAGCAACCATTTGGAGCATATATAGAAAACCCAGCCCTCCCCCGGATATATGTGGTGTAATTTTGAGACCCGCGGCCTCCACCATTCGAGCGACCTTCATAGTCCGGATCATCCCCCCGAAGTAAAAAAGATCCGGCTGCAAAATCTGAAACACTTCATTCCCAATGAGATACCTAAAGGCATGCATTCCAAATTCTTCTTCTCCTCCAGCCATCGGAATACTTAATGCCTCTTCCACTTGCTTTTGCTCCTCATACCAATCCCAGGGCACGGGCTCTTCATAAAATTCGTACTGATATTCCTCTAAAATTTTTCCAATCCGGATGGCTTCCTTTACCGAATATGACCCATTGCCATCGATCATCAATACCATTTCGTCGCCAAACAATTCCCTTGCCATGCGGATCAGCTTTTCGGTACGACCCGGCGCATTGTCTATGTCAGTAGCCAGGTTGTCTCCGCGTCCAGCCCTTAGCTTAATTGCCTTGGCACTCGTTTCAATGACATCTTTTTGCATCAATTCCAGAGAAACCTCTGGCTCCTTATTGCGAAAACTAGCTAAATGATGACCAAGATAAATGGCGATCTGGGGATTTTGCAGATCACCGACTAAATGTCCGGCCGGTTGGTTTGCTAATTTTCCAAGCATATCTAAAATAGCAAACTCAATCCCGGCAATATGCACACATAGAGGAATGCCCTGGCGCTTTACATTTCTTTCATGTGCATCAAATATCAACTTATCGAGATCTCGTGCATCCTTACCTACAAAATACCTCTCCAGGATCAAAGGAACCATCGGGTAGCTAACCTGGGCAATAAAAGGGTGCCCAACAGAGATCCCTTCTGCACCGTCCTTCGACCTAACCCTGTAAATACAGTTTTTTCTATCTCGAAGTAAATCCAGACTCTCTATAATGACTGGATGGGAAATCAGCTCTTGCTTTAAAACGGGCTTTTTCAATACCTCATCCAACTGAGAATAATCAATGTCAGTTTGTCGACTCATCCCGACACCAAACGGAAAACCACTGGACCACAGCAGGGATGCTGCTGAAATGCCACCTGCATATCGAATAAACTTTCTACGGTTTGTCTTCATATCTGTACATTAAATACCTTGATGATGACTGGATTAGTCGAGGTCATCCTCAAGTCAATCCAAAAAAAGCATAAAAAATGCAAAGTCCAAAATTAGAACACCTGAAAAAAGTGATCGTGATGGCCGATTTATTTCAGCTCAGAAAGTCCTCTCCACATAAAAAAAACTTGTGACCTGATGTGCATTTGACCTCAGTATTCCACCGTTGTAGCCTTTCACAATCCGGCACCCTAAAAATTTCGCAGCTTAATACATAGTATTATTATTGGCTGAATGGTCAGGGATCTTTTGCATAGCATCCCAGTGCTCCACAATTTTACCCTGGTCATCAAATCGGAAAAAATCCATGGTAACATACTCCTCACCACCAGGCCAGGTTTGATGTGTATGAAGTGCTACGAGATTTTCTTCAGCAACTGCCCGCACAAATTCAATTGATTTATCCGGATATTCCCTTGCCATTCTTTCAAAATATGCGATAAAGGGTTCTTTGCCATCACCGACCAAAGGATTGTGTTGGATATATTGGTCTCCTACGTATATCTCAACGGCTTCTCGCGGCTCACCCATATAGGCTGTTCTGTAGAATGCAATAGCATTCTGTTTATTGGCTTCCTGTTTATTGGCTTCAGTTTTTTCACTCATCTGTTCAGTTTTCACGAAGAACCCCACATCAATATAGCGAAATTCCGACCGTCTGAAAGGAATTTCATTCGATAATTAGAATCATTCCATATTGTCAAAACTTTATAAAAGGATATTAATATCTTTTTATATTTTAATTGTACATTGTGGCCCACAAACCTACACTCTCTGTCAAGCCATCCGGTGTGGAATTTTTAATGGATTTGAAAAAATAACCAGATGCTTACAAAAAAACAAGCCGAGTATTTCTTCTTTGGTGGCACGATTATCTCGTTTGCCATTTTTCTTGGCCTTTCATGGCACACACTAAGTAAGGAGGTGCCTAAACAAACCAATGAGGAAAACTTGACGGCCGAGGTAATCCATGGCAAAACTTTATGGGAACGCAACAATTGTATGGGATGTCACACCATTTTTGGAGAGGGTGCTTATTACGCTCCGGAGCTTACAAAGGTGCATGAAAGGATTGGTCCTGAATTAATTAAATCAATTCTGATGTCACCGGTTCCATGGGGTCCCAAGGGCCGGCAGATGGTGGCTTACGCTATGTCAGAAGACGATGCAGAAGCTGTAGTTGCTTTTTTAAAGTGGGCCGGAGAAGTAGATCTCAACGGATTCCCACCAGAACCAGATTTATCATCGAAGTAAAAGACAGACCATGAAATATCAATCACAAAAAGTTGCATATCATTTCTTTGCACTCTGCATGCTGTTACTTGTTCTTCAAATTATCTATGGTTTTATCATGGGCTTTGCCCGAATAGGTTTTGACGAATGGTTTCACAACTTTATTCCTTTTAACACAGCACGGGCGACCCATACTAATTTATTGGTTGTTTGGCTTCTTACCGGTTTTATGGGAGCTGCATATTATATCATTCCGGAGGAAGCCCAAAGGGAGCTGATATCTGTCCCCTTAGTAAAATTGCAATTCTGGAGTCTTGCAATAGTAGGCGTGGTCGCGGTTGCCGGATTTCACATGAATTGGTGGGAGGGAAGGAAATTTTTGGAAATTCCAAGGCCTCTTGATTACCTGGTTGTAATAAATGTTCTTCTCTTTTTGGGAATAATTCTCGGTACTCTGTGGAAGGGAAAACGGCGGACCACTACATCGATGGTATTGTCTATGGGACTGCTCTTTGCCGCCCTTCTATATCTTCCCGGCATGATTTGGTTTGATAACCAGACCATGGATTCGTTTTTTCGATGGTGGGTCGTGCATCTTTGGGTGGAGGGAGTCTGGGAGCTCATCATGGGAGGTATCCTTGCTTTTTTGCTTATCAAGCTCACGGGAGTAGACAGGGAAGTAATTGAGAAGTGGTTGTATGTGATTGTAGGCCTTACTTTTATTTCCGGTATTTTAGGTACGGGACATCACTATTATTATATAGGCACCCCAAAATATTGGTTGATGATCGGTGGCATTTTTTCAGCAATGGAGCCATTGGCCTTTTTGGGAATGGCACTTTTTGCATTTAGTATGTATCGCAAGGGAGGCAAATCCCATCCGAATAAAATTGCTCTTTACTGGACACTGGGCTGTGCCATTACCTCATTTGCAGGAGCTGGATTGCTAGGGATTGCACATACTCTACCATCGGTCAACATGTGGACTCACGGCACTTTGGTCACCGCTATGCATGGGCACCTGGCCTTTTGGGGTGCCTACGGAATGTTGGTGTTTGCTCTGATTGCTTATGCTATGCCGATGTTGACTGGCAGAAAAGTCTATCGGAGCTCTACCGGACTCTATGCTTTTTGGTGCGCAAATATTGGTATGATCGGTATGACAACTGCATTGGCTGCCGCCGGTGTAGCACAGGTATACCTCGAAAGAAAAGTCGGGATGAACTTCATGGATGCTCAAAACGAATTATCAGTACATTTTATAGTCATGCTAGGTGCTGCCAGCTTGTTTGCCCTCGGCGTCTTCTTTTATATCGCTGACTTTATAAAATATGGTAAACCCACTGACGAAGCCCTGGGTCAGGAAGAAGGGTTTATACCTGCAGTTTCGTAAATTAGGGGTTTTGAATATTAGTGCGATCTGTGGTATCATATCACAGATCGCCTTTTTTCATAGGTGATGCAGATACGGATTCTTTTTATGCCACAGACTGTGCATCAAGACATTTTGAATTAATATGAAAATAGAAACAGAGCCCTATTATCATCCAATAGGAGCGGAATGTGAAGTGTTTTTGCACGTCGATAAAAATCGCCTTCCTTTATTGCTAAAGGGACCCACAGGAACAGGAAAGACGCGGTTCATTGAGCATATGGCATATCGGGTCGAAAAGCCTTTGCTCACCGTCACATGTCATGAGGAAACCTCATCGACCGATCTAATTGGAAGGTATATTATTAAGAACTCAGAGACCGTCTGGCTGGATGGTCCGCTGGTGGTAGCAGCAAAACATGGCTATATCATTTACCTCGATGAGATCGCTGAAGCCCGGCCCGATATTCTTGTGGCCATACATTCACTCAGTGATTACCGCCGCACACTGTATATCGATAAGCTGGGACAAGAACTCGTTGCCCACCCGGATTTCTTATTAGTGGCTTCATATAATCCCGGATACCAAAGAGGATTTAAGGAATTGAAACCATCTACCCGCCAGCGATTTGTTTCCTTGTCATTTGCATATCCCAATCCGGAAATCGAAAAACAGATTGTGATGACGGAAACAGGTGTGGATGCGTCAATGGCCAAGAAACTCGTTTCTGTGGGTAACAAAATAAGAAACCTCAAAGAGTTTGGACTTTCGGAGACCGCTTCCACCCGGCTTCTTGTGGATGCAGGTAAATTGATTTGTTCGGGATTATCCACAAGGCTGGCAGTAAGCGCAGCTGTCATCGAACCTCTTACCGATGACCATGAGACTGCACTTGCCATTACTGACGTCTGTAATTTAATTCTGTAGTACAAATGGAATTTGCAGAATACCTCTTTAAGAAGTACAGATCCTGGAAATCAGAAAGAGATTCGAAATCGATAAATCCCAGCACTGTAAAACTCAGTGAGGTAAAGCATAGACTGACCCTTCTTGCATGCGCCCTTACAGGTGATCCCATTGAAATCTTGACCGCTGAAAACATTGGTGGTTGGAAAGGCCACTATTTTTATCTCCCTGCCAAAATGGATCGTTATGACAGCCTGGATCTCAATTTTCACTTTTACATATTTAGAGTGATTTACCTGACGAAGCAAAAACAATTGAACCTGAATTGGACTGTAGAAAAACCAAATGACATCGCGTCCGAGCAAAAAGCTCTTGACACATCACATGTAGTCCTTAAAGCATTGTCAGACGAATATGATGGCTTTCATGCTCTCTATAAAAAGGTTGAAAGCCTGGAAGATAAAAGATTTTTATATGGTCGATGGATGCTCAATGATCAAATACAAACACCTGAGACACTGGAGCACATTTCTCAAGATGTAAAAAAGAACGATGACCAAAGGGATGAAATCACCACAGAAATCGAGGCAAATCCGGTAGAAGAAATTATTTCCATACAGGTGGATAAGGAAAAGCAGGAGGAATACATGCTCACGCATAATTTTGAGAAGCTCGAGACCGCCGAATCATTTGATGACATTTGGCGAGACTTTGATGGAGATGATAGTTTGGAAGATGATCTCGAGGCCCTAAATGACATCGGGCTCAAGCACACAGTAAGAGTAGATGATGTGGTGCACTCTGTATACAAATCAGAATTTACCGGAAATTTGACCATCGCACAGAGTAAAGAATTAAAAGAAAATGGTTTTTATTACGAGTATCCGGAATGGGACCACACACATGGAAAATACTTCGAGGGACACTGCAAGGTATACCCATTATTATTCAGGTCAAAAAACAAGTCGTTTGCTGAGAATGTATTACGGGAAAAAAAACATCTGTCCATAAAAATGAAAAAAATGCTGGCATCTTTTTTTAATAAAAGGGCAGCAGTAAAGCGAGTCACTGATGGTGATCATTTTGATCTGGACGAAGTCATTGATTACTATTGTGACATCCACACGCAGCACACACCAGATGAAAGAATTTACGTATCAAAAAGAAAAAGACAGAAGGAAATATCCATTCTCTTTCTCCTGGATCTCAGTTTATCAGGAGATGGATATATGGCAAACAGAAGAATAATAGACGTAGAAAGAGAGGCAGTCATTTTGCTGGGTGATGTTTTTTCATCATTTGAAATCGAATTTCAGGTGGATGGTTTTTTCTCCAAGACTCGTAATTTTTGCAATTACATCACCCTGAAACACTTTGATGACAGCTGGAATCGAGGTATGGCAAATATCAGCGGTATATCCCCCATGGGATTTACCAGGATTGGTCCAGCAATCAGGCACGCAAACTTTTTATTATCCAAGAGGTCATCCCGAAAGAAATGGCTAATCCTGCTGTCAGATGGTAAGCCGAATGACTACGATCGATATGGTGGAAAGTACGGTGTACTCGATATACGAAAAGCCATTTCCGAACTCGAGGTAAACCGGATAGGATCCTATGCCCTGGCTATCGAAAAACAAGCCAAGTACTATCTTCCCCAGATGTTTGGTATCAATCACTACAGCATTATCACCGATCCTGAAGCCCTGCCGGAAGCAATCATCAACTTATACCAGAGATTGGCGAATTAGTAGATTTTCAGGTGGAATATGTTGACTAATTCTGAGCTGTCGCTCAAAGCTTTAGCGTCGAACAAGATAGTTTTCCTAGGGGCGTGGGACAGAACATTGATGAGTGATCGGCATTGTCGTGGATGACCAGTGGACATCCAAATGAATCAACCGCGTAGCGGATGGAAAGTTAGCCGGAGCCATCGCGAGCCAGTCTGTCGGCAGATAAGGTTATGCAACGAAGCATCACGGAAAAAGAAGTCAGAAATAACGACAATCTCTCACTTGACGATGTACTCACTAGTCTAGTGCAGTGGTCCATGTCATCGACACGTGATTCAGGATCATTGTCGGCAAACAACCGATTTGGCTTTTAGTACGAAACGTACTATATTTGTATTACGAATCGTACCAATATAGATGAAACTATGAAACCAACCCTTTTAAGTTTTGCAATTTTGGGGCTAATCCAGGACAACCCTTTATCAGGGTATCGCATACGAAAGTTTTTCGACGAAACCGCTTTAGGAAACTATAGTAGCAGTCCTGGTACAATCTATCCCGCACTTAAAAAATTGGAAAAACTTCGACTAATTGAAAGAAAATTGAAAAAGGGTACGACCAAAGCTCATTTTTCAATCACTTCAAAAGGGATCTCAATTCTTAAGAATTGGCTTCTGGCACCAATAGAAAAAAAGGAAGTTGAGCAAAGAACACATGAGCTTTTGCTAAAGTTTGCCTTTATGGAAAACCTAATAAGTGAAAAAGACATCACTAATTTCCTAACAACTTTTAGAGATCTGCTTAAAGAATACATCCAAGAACTTCAAAAATACTATGATAAGGAAGCTAACAATATGCCCCTACATGGCAGACTAGCATTTCAACATGGAATTGAATCAAGCAAGGTTACATTAAAATGGTGTAAAAAATCATTAGTTCAACTTACACAAAACAAATAAAATGCAATCTAAGTTTCACACAAAAGTACTCCTTGGATCATTGGCTCTATCCTTATTAAATATCATCGTCCAATTCATATTTACCTTTGGTCAAGTCATTGATTCATATACAATATTACTGCAGTTTCTCTCTAATTTCCTTGTCGTCCTCGTACTGGGATTTTATGTTTCGCATTCATCCTTAAAGGGTCTTAAACTTGCACTTTCAGTATTTACAGTATATTTTCTAATCGGCCATTTCAATCTACTTGTAGAAGCTTATGTATTCAATGTGGCAGATAGATCTGAAACACTAACCGAATTGCTTCAAGGCTTTTTTTTAACACTGCTATTTGCACCAATTTTAGTGTTTCTTTTCACGAAATGGGAGGGTAAATCGACTCTATTAAGATATAAAAACCGCCATGTATTTGGTTGGACCTGGAGAATATTTTTAGGAATATTTTTATACCTGGTATTCTATTTAACAGCTGGGATAATACTGCAAGCAACATACCCTGGGTTAATGGACTTTTATAAAGATAAATTACCCGCGTTAAATGTAATGATCCTTACACAGTTTCCCAGAGGGCTTTTGTTCGTCATTATAACAATAATAATTTTAAGGACTTCAACATTGCCCTTTACGAAAAGAGTACTCTTAATCGCGGCTGTATTCTCTATTTTAGGCGGGATTTCTCCATTAATTCCACCTAGTCAACTCATGCCCTACAATATTAGACTTGTGCATGGGTTTGAGGTAGGGATATCCAATTTTCTCTATGGAATAGTGGTCAGCTATCTATTAGCGCCAAAACGCACTAGGAACTAAATCTTTTACATGAGTAATTGCTTTAGAACTACTCAGATATGGTACGAAGTCATCGGTGAAAGTACAATTGCTGATGCGATCATGGATCGCCTTCTCCACTCAGCATACATACTGGACCGACAAGGAGAATCCAAACGCAAAGAAAAGAAACCTAAATTTTAAACTGCCATGATCCTTGAGTTTACCACATACACACACGATGAGAGTCCCTTGCAATTTGATGTTGCAGGAACACGTGTGCATATATGGAAAACTTAGGTCGCCGCAGATCCAGGGCCAAAATGGTCCCGGTTTATTTTAATATTTTTAACATCATACCAGTGGCATACCTTGCTCCGGAAATAGTGGCATACTTACACCGGAATACACAGTCGACCACATCACACCCTGCTCCGTGCGATATAAAATATACAACCTGGCCTGATGTTGGCTCATGCGTCCTCTGAGCCCCTGTGTTTTTCTGTACTCTAAAAACGATTTTAAACGTTGTAAATAACTTCTGATTGTGGCCTCGCTAAAGTTTTTGAGCACTAAATATTCCTCATAGTTGTGCAAATGATCTCCTATGGTTTTCATGACAAATTATTGCTATTATTTATCCAATAATTCATCAGAAAATACCTTGCCAAGGGCAAAAAAAAGAAACGGAAATTAAATCTATTCCATAAGGGTTTGTTCAACGTTGAGTATATGCAAAGTAGGCGATTGCGGGCTTCAAACTTATCAAACCGAGACAAAGTTGAAACGGGCTACATCCCTTGAAATTACTACTATCACGCCTATTTTGTATATACATTGTTACCATTTGTTATTATCCATTTTATAAATTTTGATTGCTTTGTCAAAGTCTTGGTATCCCAAAAAACCACTACAATTAGGGCAGCAATTGAAATAATAACATATCCATTGTGTTGGTAGGTTGAATCGTAATGAGAACCTGTACTTGGATATGAAATAATTCTTCCAAGGTTAATCATTGCATGAAAAAAAATAGCCGCAAAGACACTTCCACCGCAATTGTTAAATAACCATACTAGTATGACACGAAGTGCTATTGCACCGGGAAACCACCAAGCTAAATCCAAGACTGTACCACCAATGTGAAGAATTGAAGGGAAATGTCCTATCCACCAAGGAATGGATAAAATAATCCCTCCCCAAAGTGCTCCCCAACGTTCTTGGAGTGGTTCAAAAACATAACCCATCCAACCAATTTCCTCACCAGCAGCCAAAATGAAGAAAAGTAAAAATAGTCCCGGTGAAATAAGCAAATGACTAACCGTAATTGGATAATTGTAAACTATGTTCATAAAAAAAGCAATTATCAAGAATAACATTGGCATCATAAAAATGAGTGGTAGATACCAAATTTTCTGTTTTATTCTTTTAAAATCAAGCACTCTTTTTAATAAAGACTTCACTTCGTTCAATCCACCATTTTTGTAAACCAAAATAATAGCGGCTATCATTGGAACAAATGTTAATATAAGGTCTGTTATTGGAGCTTTTAGCGATTCAATATTTCCTAACACAGGGCTAAGCAACCATAGAGGAACAGCAAGGATAAAAACTAAAACAAAAAATACAATAGGCGATTTTCTTGTTTTTGATATTCTTTTGTCCTCTGCCATGGTCCTTCTATTTGTCATTTTTATTTGGTGAGAATCAGGTGTAAATCACATAAATACAATCCAGTTCTTAAAATGCATTAGTTAGATTTTTTCCTATTGTTGAATTAGTTTTTGGTTAATTTCTTAAATAAATGGTAACTCACTTATATACGACATTACCCTTGGCTTTCACAATTTACCATTTTTACCCTGCATTTAGTACTTTCTGATTGTAATGCACAGATAACTAAGTAGTTGCATATTGACTGGGTGATCTCAAAGAGCATGCATTCTGGTGCTAACATTCGACAACAAACACTTGTAAACGTTTGATGTCTATTCTAGCCGGATTGTCTACACGAGATTCTGATGATGTGCATTAAAACCCCCTCCAAAGAGGGTTGCAAAAACAACCCTCGCGGTGGTCTTGATTTTTTTGTCGGGGTGGTAGGATTGCTGCGCGATCCCTTTGGGGGGGAAGTCATAAAAATCAAAACGGCTATCGCCGTAATGTTTTGCTTTCTCAACCCTGCATGAGTAATCTCTGCAGGGTCTCCAAAGCAAAAAAAACCACCCAATGGGTGGTCTTGATTTTTATGTCGGGGTGGTAGGATTGCTGCGCGATCCCTTTGGGGGGGAAGTCATAAAAATCAAAACGGCTATCGCCGTAATGTTTTGCTTTCTCAACCCTGCATGAGTAAACTCTGCAGGGTCTCCAAAACAAAAAAAAACCACCCCATGGGTGGTCTTGATTATTATGTCGGGGTGGTAGGATTGCTGCGCGATCCCTTTGGGGGGGAAGTCATAAAAATCAAAACGGCTATCGCCGTAATGTTTTGCTTTCTCAACCCTGCATGAGTAAACTCTGCAGGGTCTCCAAAACAAAAAAACCACCCAATGGGTGGTCTTGATTTTTTTGTCGGGGTGGTAGGATTGCTTCGCGATCCTTTTGGGGGGGAGGTCATAAAAATCAAAACGGCTATCGCCGTCATGTTTTGCTTTCTCAACCCTGCATGAGTAAACTCTGCAGGGTCTCCAACGCAAAAAAACCACCCAATGGGTGGTCTTGATTTTTTTGTCGGGGTGGTAGGATTCGAACCTACGACCCCCTGCTCCCAAAGCAGGTACGCTAACCGGACTGCGCTACACCCCGTGATGTCCGCAAGGAGTCACTCTCGAAATCGAAAGAGCAATAACTCCAAGCTGTCATCTTCCAAAATATGGAGGCCAAAGATAAGAATTCTTATGTATGTGCTGTTTCGAAGTGATCAGATTTCGATCGACCTGTAAGGCTCGATATCATTGATCTTTTTGCCTTATCTTAGAACTGATTTAAAAAGACTCATAATGTCACGACATGTCCTCCTTAGTGGAATAATTCTCCTGCTGTTTCAGTGCACTAATAGCACTCAGAAGTCTACCGTACTGCCCAAAAACCTGGGTGAGTTGCAATATGATTTTGTCATTGAGGATAGTGTAAGAGCCAACTTTGACAAAGGACTGTTGCTCCTTCACAACTTTGAATATGATGATGCACGTGATGCATTTCGTCAGGGACTACTCATCGATAGCACGGAGATTATGTTGCATTGGGGTGAAGCCATGACCGCGTACAAAGCACTTTGGGGTCTGCAGGATGTGGAGGCAGGGAGAACAATAATTGAGCGGCTGGGAGCATCCTCACCGGAAAGGCTCGCAAAAATCGATGATCTGTTGGAAAAAGACTTTTGGCGCGGCCTGGAGATCCTGTATGGGGAAGGCACCTTCAAAGAACGCAATCAGAAATACGCCGCCTATATGCAAAAATTGCACAACAAATATCCCAACAATCAAGAAGTTGCTGCTTTCTATGCACTCAGTCTGATCTGGGCTACAGAAGAATACGGTGATGGTAGTGCTGATTTGATAAAGGCGGCAAAAATCGCTGATGCCATTCTGGACAAAAACCCAAATCACCCCGGCGCTCTCCATTACAAGATCCATGCATTGGATGGGCCCGTTTCCGCCGATCTCGCAGAGGCAGCTGCCGATGCCTATGCCAAAGTAGCACCTGACGCAGCCCATGCCCTGCACATGCCATCCCACATTTACCTTGCTTTGGGTCATTGGGACGATGTCGTTGCCTCCAATGAGGCATCATATGCAGCCAGTGTAAAAAGGATGGAAAAATTGGGATTGAGTGACGGTGCCAGAGGTTACCATAGCTATGCCTGGCTTCATTACGGGCTTTTACAACAAGGACGCTATCAGGATGCAGAACGATTATTGAAAGATATGCTCACCTATGTACCCAGGGATCCCACAAAAGGAGCTCGTGTGTATTTATTGGGAATGCAAAGTCGACAGCTGGCTGAGGCCAAAGTTGTGGATGATGAAACACCCATAGACATGCATGTGAAAGTAGATGATCTCGGGCTGGAAGCCCAGGCAATGCATGCTTATCTAAATGCCCAGATCGCACACAACAATGGGGATAAAGCAAAACTCGAGGAGCTGATCCATTGGCTGGAAGGTCAGGAAAAAGTGGCTGCCACTTTGGTGGGAGAAGATGGACTCGCAATGTGCAGCTCGGGTGCAACCAGGTATGCTCCCACTCAGAACATCCTGGCTCAAACAGAAGTCATCCTCAACCAAATGCAGGCCATGCACGTCTCCCTCGATGGCGATTGGGATTTATATGGTGAATACTTAAAAACTGCAACGGAGATTGAGGCAGAGACGGATTATCCGACAGGTCCTCCTAGAATTACCCATCCCTCATTTGAACAATATGGAAACTGGCTCCTGGAGCAACAAAAATATGAAGCAGCATTGACTCAATTTGACTTATCGCTCCAGCGCACTCCACGCAGGACTCAATCGCTCCACGGTAAGATGACTGCTCTCCATGCCTTAAACAAAAAAGAAGAGGCCAATCTTGTAGAGGCAGAATTAAAGTCGATCTGGAAAAAAGCAGATCCTGCAGTGCGGGATGTGATCGCTGCTTTGTAAAGTGACATGTAGATCCGGGACATTCGAAAATAAATCAATCGAATTTACCTAATGCCGGAATTGCGCGCTTTCCCATCATAGCCGGGAGCTATCCGGGAACGATAAGATGCGTAATAATTCGTACACTGATTTAGTCGCAACAGCACCTTCCAATTCCAGCGGTGCAACTATAGGAGCCTGATCCCGTCTTTACATCTATATATCATCTACTACCAATCCAGACTTAATCTTTGTCTTTGAACAAATCATATTGCAATGTTTAGAAACTACTTCAAAATTGCATTCAGAAACCTGATTAAACACAAACTATTTAGTATCACAAACATACTCGGCTTATCTATAGGTGTGATTTGCTGCCTCCTCATACTTCTATACGTAAGTCATGAGCTCAGTTATGACCAGTGGAATCCAAATGCCGAGCGGCTGGTGCGACCATACTCAGATATAAACTTTGGAGGAACGGTAATGAATATGGCTGTGACCGGTGCTGTGGTAGCACCTGATTCTTACGCCAGCTTGCCCGAAATAGAGGATTGGTGCCGGTTTAGAAATTACGGCTCCTACCTGGTCCAAGATCCCGACAGGCAGCAACAAAATATTGAGGTAAAAAATGCACTCTCAGTTGATAGCTCCTTTTTTAGATTATTCCCAATCACACTCCTGCAAGGTGATCCGGTGCACTGTCTGAAACGACCCAAAAATATGGCCGTATCTGAATCGCTGGCCGAGAAAATCTTTGGCTCTGTAGAGGGGGCGATGGATAAGACACTACAACTGGACAACGATCAGGTATGGAAGATCACCGGCATTTTTAAAGATATACCCTCAGTCACACATTTCAAAGCCGATATGCTGCTCTCCCTCAATGGCAACGAGGAAATTAAAAATTCACCTCCGCTCTGGGCGGCAAACAATAATTTCCACACTTACTTTCTCCTCAGAAAAGGCATCAATTACGAAGATTTTAGAACAAAATTTGAGGTCTTATCCCGTGAAAAAATGGAAATCACCAGCAGTACCCTACTCGGAATGACTCTATCCGAGTTTGAGGCCACAGGACAATACGCGCGCTTTTCTGTACAACGCGTGCCCGATATTCATCTCCAGTCAAATCTGCAAGTCGAGCTCCAGCCCAATGGTAATATCAGGTATGTCTGGATCTTCTCTTTTGTGGCATTTTTTGTACTCCTTATTGCCTGCATTAATTTCATGAATCTCACGACAGCAAAATCATCACAGAGAAGTAAGGAGATCGCAGTGCGCAAAGTCATGGGCAGCAATCGACAAATGTTGATCGTACAATTCTTGAGCGAAGCTCTTGTCATCACCTTACTTTCTGTAGTCATAGCTGTTCTGGTCAGTGCTTTAGCAATGCCCTGGTACAGCAATATTACGGGTGCGGACTTACAATTACCATGGCGGAATTTAACTTTTTGGCTCACTCTCTGTGTCGGCGTGCTTGTGGTCGCCGTCCTGGCAGGGAGCTATCCCGCCTTTTTCCTTTCCGCATTTAGACCGATACAAGCTCTTGGCAATCGTGAAGGAAAAATGAATAGAGACAAAATATTGAGAAGTGCGCTCGTAGTCATTCAATTTACGATCGCCACCGTGCTAATCATAGGGACACTCATCATAACCAAACAATTAAGATTTATCCAAAATAAGGATCTCGGATTTCACAAAGAGCAAATTATTGTATTAAACGAAGCATATGCATTGGGCAATCAAGTCGAATCATTTAAACAAGAATTATTGCAACAACCCAGTGTGTCATCGGCTACCATTTCTTCTTATTTACCCATTCCGTCTTCACGCAGCAATTCTACCTATTCACAGGCAAGAGAATTTCGTGAAGACATAGCGATCAATATGGACAACTGGTATATAGATCATGACTATGCCGACACTTACGGTCTGTCACTCAAGGAGGGAAGATTCTTTGAAAAAAATTATGGTAGCGATAGCAGCGGTGTCGTACTAAATGAATCGGCTATTTCAGTCCTTGGCTATGAAGATCCCATCGGAAAGAAAATATATGGCTTGACTGATAATGTGCAGGGAGCTCCAGCTCCGGAAGACTTTGAGGAATTTACCATTGTCGGAGTCGTAAAAGATTTTCATTTTGAAAGCCTTAGGGAAAACATTGGAGCCTTGGGATTTTTTCTTGGTAAATCGAATGGGGCAATTTCATTTAGATACGACGCAGGAAATACAGATGTTGTGATCCGGGAGCTGGAATCGACATGGCGAAAGATGGCTCCAAATCAGCCCTTTTCTTACCGGTTTGTAGACGAGGGTTTTGCACAATTGTATGACTCCGAAACGAGGGTAGCAACGATTACTAAAATCTTTGCACTCCTGGCCATACTGGTCTCATGTCTGGGACTCTTTGGGCTATCTACATTTATCATAGAACAACGGAGCAAAGAAATAAGCATCCGAAAAGTACTTGGAGCCAGCATTCTAAATATTGTCAGGCTGTTATCAAAAAGTTTCCTCAGACTCGTTTTAATCGGCATCGTAATTGCTATTCCGATCACATGGTATGCCGGAAAAGATTGGCTTACCAATTTTGCATACCGCACTGAACTACATTGGTCAATATTTTTAGCTGCAGCATTTATTGCTGTTCTCATAGCGTTTGTAACGGTAAGTTTTCAGAGTGTTAGAGCCGCCACAGCAAATCCGATTAATGCCATTCGTACGGAATAATCCTTTTTTTCCAGGTGTTTTAGGTGACACCCCATAAATCTGGTGAATGGTAATAATGATTATATATTACCCCTCACAGACACCACCAGATTTCTCCCGGCTGCAGCAATTCCCGAACTATAGGTACGGTACCGCTGATCAGTGATATTTTCGAGACCAAGCTGTATAGAGATATTGTCTGTTATGGAATAAGTAGCCTTTAGATTTATTGTGTACCACGACGGCGACCAGGGTCTGCCCTGATCATCAATAGCGTAGATCTCAGTCTTTGCGCGTTCGCTTTGTGGCAAATCATCAAATGATGCCTTACCATTGTAAGCTGCATTGATCTCCAACTTTAGATCTTCCTTAGAAAAAGTCAATCTGCTGATACCGAAAAAGGGTGGAGCATGTCGCAGAGGACCGGAAGACCCGTCATCACTTTCCTCCTCTCCATTCTGAAAATTGATGTCTGATAGAAAGCAAAGCGATTCCGTAATCTCGACTTCTATACCTGCCTGAATTCCGAATACACTTGCACTAGCGGCATTTTGCACTGCTTGCACCCGGCTCAGAGTGCCATCATAAATAATGCTATCCCTTCCTTCGAGCTCAAAGTCACGGCGCACGAGGGCGTTATTCAAAATGGTATAATATGCGGTAACATCAATCTTGACGAGATCACCGACCAACTGGGACAATCCGATTTCCGCATTATAAGCGTACTCCGCTTCCAGGTCGGGATTTGGCACTACAACGGCACCTGGCTCAGAATCAAAAATCTTTCCCACATCATCCACATTAGGTGCTCTATAAGCGGTAGCCAAATTTACATTCAGCGACGTATTCTCATGCGGGCGATGCACCAGTCCCATACTGCCAGTCAGTGCACCATGATTTATACTTCCATCTTTAAATGGTAAGGGATAAAAAAGATTGTCAAATAGTGCATCCAGAGTATAAACGTTGTAACGCGTGCCAACCTGAAAAGATAACCTATCTGACATTTTTTTTTGGTAATTAAAATAAATCCCAAATGATGCCCAATCTGCTTGAGGATACCGGGAGGGACCCGGCAAAATCTCAATTGTTTCAATATTTCTAATGGTTCCGATAGATTTAACATTATTGATGACTCCCTCAATTCCGTAATAAACCCTATTATCAGATTGGAAGTTTTTAGTAAAATCGACATTGATGGAATAGGCGTCGACTTTTTCCTTCCTGTTATGTTCGAGCGGATCATGGATATTGCGGCTTATTCTGCTTTCCTCAAAGATTTGTTGGGCAAACCGCAAAACGCACATATCAAATAATGCATGTACCTTAATGTAATTTGCCTGAAGATTGTTCATTAGCCATACCTGTGGACCGTATTTCCAGTCCCCATAACGAGGCAAGCCATTTCTCAGGCGAATGTGTCTATCATACCTGTCAAATTCTGACGTCTTCGAGTAGTGAAATCCATAATTTAGGTCCCAGGAGTGATTTGGGCTAAACCGGATTTTCTGCATCAAATTAAACTGCGAGTATCCGGTAGGTACCTGAATCAATTTATTTTCATTTTCAACAATTTGATCTTCGTCATTAATCCTTGAGACGTAAAAAGGTCTTAAGTACTCCTCCGGACCATTGCTTCCCATTTTTAAATCACCGAAGTTGGTCGTTGTAATGCTCAGAAGACCTCCAACTTTTCTTCCACTAAAATTCAAGTCGAAATGACCCGTCTTTTCGCTATTTGCCGAGCTATATCGAAGCACAGCACTCCCACCTAACAAATGCTCCTCATTTTTGCTTAGAGATGGCTTTTTCGTTTCGAAGTTAATCACTCCTCCGATGGCGTCACTGCCGTAAATGACAGATCCCGGGCCAAAGTAGATATCGGTCTTATCCAGGGAAAAAGGATCGATCGAAATGACATTCTGGATATTCCCGCTTCTGAAAATAGCTGTATTCATCCTTACGCCATCCACGGCATACATGAGGCGGTTTGTAGCAAATCCCCTGATCATCGGGCTTCCCCCACCCTGCTGACTTTTTTGAATAAATACCTTACCCGAAGATCCCAGAAGATCAGCAGATGTTTGCGGATTTTGTAACGTGACAAATTCTTGGCGTACAGACGAGACCAGGGCCGGAACATCTCTGGCATCCTGTTGGATCCGGGTGGCTTTTACGACTACATCATCCAATGATAATCCGGAAAGAAACAGGCGGAGTTCAAAATTTGCCTTTTCCAATTCGGCAAAGCTCCTGACTTGCCTGAGATATCCCATTCTGCTAAACTCAATCTCAGAAGCCCCGACAAAAGATGACAAATTTACCTGCCCCAGGCTGTCTGTGATACTCACCAGGGAAAGTTCTTCACAAATCACAGTTACGGATGGCAGGTATTTGCCTGTCTCCTGATCGTAAACCACGAGGTCCTGGCCATGCGCCAGATTCAGCGATGTCACTGCCAACAGCCATAAAATAGATCGCATAACTGCAAAGATCGATGCAAAAACTGCTCTATGCTCGATTCGAAAACTGTTTAAGAAATATTTAATCATAAAAGTCAGGATGTCACAATACTGTCTTCTCATGATTAGCCTACAAATCTGAGTAAAAATGTTCCATTATCACAGCATTAACACTTTTTTTCATTATATATAAAGATGCACAAATGTACCAAGATTCAGACTCTGCTCCTTTGGCCAATCCCTGGTAGATAAACCAAAATTGTATCAAAAAACTGAGCAGTAGCGGGAAATTTTTGCTAAAATCGTGTATTGGTATCTTCCCATACCCGGCAAGATATATGATTGGCAAAAACGATCAAAACTACAGCACCAATTGGAAAATCAGTGGTGGCATATCCCATTCCCTTGCCGTATCAACTCGGCTCTTGCGAGTAGTCTTTTGATTCTTGCCCTGCTCTTTACGGTTCCAAGTACATCCCTGGCTGGTAGCAAAACTCCATATGCTGATTCCACATCGGTCAAACCGGCCTTACTCGATCCACGTGTGCCGTCAGATTATCTCCAGACTATTCGTGAAATCATTCCAAATGAGGCGACCGCCGAATCCCGTGGGGATAAAGATGCGCAGATCGAGTGGCTCGATCCAAAGGAGGCCAACGTGGAAATAAACCCGAATGAACTAAACAAGATCACCAGGATCCTAAGAGAGGTTCAGAAAACAGGACGCCTCTTGTCAAAATTTGATGGTAATAGCCTGCTTCAAATGCCCTTTGCCATAGAAGGCCAATATGGGGAGCTAAGCTATAGTTTGGGATTTAACAATGTGCAGCTCACACCACAATATGCCAGTATGGATGTCGTGGCTTCTCTTTACCTTCCGTTCCTAGATGATACATTATATTTTTCTGCTGCCGGAATTAAATACAACAATCGATCAGGCATCATTGGTGATAGTCGTCTCATGCTGGTGCAGGACTTTCCCATAGAGTTTAATACGAATAAAAGTGCACTTATATTCCGGGGGTGGAGAGAACAGTCAATGCGAGGCTCTTACATCGATATCGACTGTAACGGTGTCAAATCTGTAAAATTGGATTTACAATTTACATTTAATCCTGACTTTATCAGGCCGGCATCTCCAACACAAAAAAGGGTAAATGCTTATTCTTCGATTGATTATGCACCGGAAGGTGGCTTTATAGTGAGTAATTTATCAATCACGCCATTTTATTACAAGGATTTTACAGAAGTAGTATTTTCTCTCGAAGATCTCAATGTAGATCTCAGTGAAGACCAGAGTAAAAATCCCTATATCAATAAATATCTTGACCAATTAAAGGCAAAAGATCTAGATCCAGCCATTTCATACGCGGAGTGGACCGGATTTTATTGCCGTCACTTTGAAATGATTCTGGGGAGTAAATATATTTCGACGAAAAACGGTCAGCCCCTCAGGATCAAGGGAGAAAATATAGTTATTGACGATTTGGGATTTACTGCAATGGTACAAGCCCAGGATCAATTTGTTGATCTGGACGAAGCCAATCTTGCAGGTTGGGCCATATCTGTAGATGAATTTATGATGGATATACTAGCCAACCAATTTAACGGATTTGGATTTGCCGGTTTTGTACATGTACCTATTTTAGATAAAAAAAGTAATACGCCCAGAAAGATCACCAAAACGGGCGCTCCTTCTGAAGAAGGATCTATTGCAACTCCCCGGTCCTCACTCCGGTACGGTGCCCAATATTTGATAGACAGTAATCAACTCGAACTAAGTGTCCAAAAAATGGATACCAATGACTTTGATATTCCAATGTTTTTTGCAAATCTCGAGGTACGGGAAGGCTCCTTTATAAAGTACCAATCCCGGGATCATAAAATCGAAGCCTACATCAACGGCAATATCTCACTTAATGGCAAATTATCTGAAAATGCGGATTTAACTACGAGCAGTGTCTTTTTCGAAGGGCTTTATGTGTCTAACCATAATCCGTTTCTAGCCGTAAAACTCATCCGGCCTTCCGACGGCACAAAAAAATCCAAACTTGGAAACTTTGACTTCTCCTTTAAAGAAATTTCTTTGACTGATTTTGAACCACAAAAAAATCTTGGTCAGGTAAAAAAATTATCCTTTGGAGAACTGAATTTAAACCTGGGTTCCATCTCAGAGGGAGATGCACTTTCGGTGACAACGACAATCAATGTTTTTTTTGGTGTCAGCTCGGAAAATCATATACAAACGTGGGGTGGTCGAGGTATGGATATTGACAAGTTTGGATTTGAAGGAACACTACCCGGAATCGAACACGTAAAAGGCGAACTTGCATTTTTGCAAGAAGACCCCGTTTATGGAAATGGTTTTGTTGGTCATGGCAACGTTAAATTTGGTTTTCTGGATTCCGACATTTCGATGGTGTGTATGTTTGGGACCACCGGAAATGACGGCTATAAATACAGTTATGTAGATGTAGCATCAGATTTTGAAAATCCGGTAGGAGAAAAGTCCTTTCATGTCTACCACCTGATGGCCGGATACCACAAGAATATGCGCAGGAAAAAACTCGACAAATTTGAGGTAGGCCAGTACGCTAAACAGCAGCAGCAGCATCAAGATATCAAGCCAGGTGGACAATTTTTAGACAATAGATTTGTACCTGATCCCGATGCAAAGGGTCTCCGCGGTGGTCTTATCGCAAAAGCCGGTGATGCGGCAATAATGGGCCTGCGTGTCCTATACGAGCAAGAGCAATCTGAAGGTCAGGGTATAGCCAGTCGATTTTTACTGGAAGGCCTTATCGAGATTATGCCCGACTGTGAAGGACAATCTTGTAAGATTACTTCGGCGATGAGTCGCGAAAAAAATCCGGAAGATGTGCAAAACACCAGAGCAGAAGAATTCATTGGTTCCGGTTCTATTGGGGGATACATGAGGATCCAGGTGCTCAGAGATCACACGGGCCAAACACTGGATGCTGCCCTCGGTGCACATGGGAAGGTGGGAAATATCGACTTTAACTTTTATGGTGACTATCACAAATCGCCAAACGACTGGCACCTGTTTCTTGGAAAGCCCAACAATCGTCTTGAAGTAGGATATGGTGGAGATCTCAGTGATGTAATATCCGGCTCCATTTATATACACGGTTATCTGATGATTGGAAACAGTCCCGGAATGCCAAAGGTGCTGCCCCCACCGTATTCCAGAAATAATGATCTGATCAGTCATCTGGAAGAGGCCTACCAGATGGTGGCGAAAGACGGTCAGAACAATGTTTATACAACAAGAGCTTCCGAATTGTCTACCGGAAAGTCAATAGCTTTTGGTGCCGGGATGGGAATGGAAATCGAACTTGGGGTTCCCAAGAATGATCCCTTTCTGCTGGTGAACGCCGGGGCTGATCTGGGATTTGACTTACTCATGAATAAAAATTCTTCAAGTTGCACGGGTAGCTCCACGGATCACGGACTAAACGGCTGGTATTGTATTGGCCAGATGTATGCGGGAATTTCGGCCTCCGTGGGCATAAGAATAAAGAAGAAAGCCATTAAAATATTTGGAGGTCAGGCTGCTGTCGTCATTCAGGCTGGAGCATTTGATCCGACATACGGAATTGGGAGCTGGCTCTTTGCCTACGAATTACTCTGGGTAAAAGGCAAAGCCCAGGGAATATTCAAATTTGGTGATCCCTGTCAAAACATTACTTCTTCATTTGATCCCTCCACCATATTGGAAGATATTTATCCCAGTCATCAAAGGACGACCGTCTCCAGGAGTGATCAACAAATTGTAGGAATTAATTCGGATTTTAGGATTGACTTTGCACTACCAGCAGATCGATTTTCGGTACACACTATTACAGACTTTGAAAATAACTCCACCGAAAGTTTCGAGATTGAGCTGAGTAAGGATATACGGTTAATTTCTGAAGACGGGAGTACCATTTCGGGAGCAATTCTATACGCCAATGATGGATCTACATTAATCTTTAGACCGCATGAGATGCTCCGTCCATCTGACCAGGTCAGCCTTCATATTTCTGCTGATGTCTTTGAAAGTAAAAGACCCTTTACCTTAGATGGAAAATCATTTAGTATTGATACTGTCGTTACATACCTTGTGGACCCCGAAGGTGTATTTGGTCTTTCGACCGAAGATATTGCAATAAGCTATCCGGTCCACAACCAGCAATTCTTTCACAAAGACGAATTTGATAAAATGCTGGTGAGCTTTGGTAAACCACTTCACCTTGGCAATTCCACGCTGGAAAGTGTCTTAATGAAGAAAGAGAACGGAAGATATGTAAAAGTGGAAAATAATAATCTGAGTATATCTAAAGATGCCTTTATACAGAACACCTTTAAAAAATTGGAAAATAGCAGTCATTACCGGTGGATTATTTCTTTGACTCAATCCGGAAAATCAGGGACACTGTGTGAAATTGAATTCGCAACGAGTAAGTACGGGAGGTTCAGCGAAAAGGCCAAAATGGTCACCGTAGAACCCGTATCTACCAGTGAAATTGATACTCTATCTGCAATACCCCTTAAGCTGGTCTGTGATGAGCCGCTTGAGTCAGTCGCCGGTGACGAAATTACAGCATTCTTAAGTGACAGACTTAGTAGCGCGGGGGACGATAATAATGGTAAGGCCGGTAAAAAAAATATCGGGACTAACACCCAAATAATCACAGGTAATAATTATTTAGTGCGGTCGATCAGCTCGTTTGCCCGGGATCGATCTTACAATTACTTTTCAAAAGTATACGATGATCACATACCATACGGTAAAACTAACATAACCTCCAGTTGCTACATTGATGACACCCCTGACGCCAAGAAACTAGCTGACCCCGGGGAAAGGGTTCAGAGGTATTCGATGTTTGCCTTTTCGGGCAATGTTCTCAGATTTGATGGTACTACAGCCTTGTATGATATTCGCAAGACATTTTTGAAGGATCACAGTGCCTTTCGTCAGCTGCTACCTGATCCACCGGATCACTATGCATATTGTGATCAATACTCAAAAGGACCCATTCCTTATTATTTGCCGGGCAAATATCAGCTGCAGTTGCGCTATTTTGTGCCGGGCTTCGAAAAATATTCCAGCTCAATTTCGACAATTGATTTCACCCTTGATCCATAAAAATTATTATATCCGTTTTATCGTTCTTTTCTGCCCGGTATTTTGTATCGCTCAGCAGGACACCATTTATGCCCTTGCTCAATTCGATTCGGAATCATTAAAAATTCGATGGAGCTCTCCCAGCACGGAAATCTTACGCCAGGGCATCAGTGATGGGTGGCAGATCAGTATCTATGAAGGCCTTGGCAATACACCGGTAAGGAGCATTACTGTAACTCATCATCGGGGTACTGAAGCCGATGAGATTTTAGAATATCCTTCAGATTCCCTTGCAATTGAGGTTTTTGATGAGATTAGAGACGGCAGTTACTCATTGGTCAACGAGGAAGAATGGGCATGGCATCGATTTGCCCTCTTGTTTGGATTACAGGATAATTTCGAATTGTCGAAAGCCCTGGGAATGGCCACTGAAATTACAGATCTGAATACGACCGAAATTCTCCGGATCGAAGTGACAATATCCGGCAACACAAATATCAGAAAAATGCCTGCGATCGTACAGTACCAGGAATATGTACTGCGACCAATACCAATGATGCCCTCAGCAACCTGCATAAATAATCGAGTGACAATTACAGCAGATGTAACAAATTCTGCGCAGAGCTATTCCTCCTATTATATAGAAAAATATTCTGAAGATGATTTCGAATTTAAACGAATAAATCCTTTACCACTGGTAGAGAATTATTCCACAGGTAAAGCTTTAATCAGTCATATCGACACAATAGATCGGGGAGTAGCATCGAGATATCGACTAGTTGGCAAGGATATCTGGGGAGATTATGGCGGATATTCGCGTATTCTTGAAGTTTTTCCCTGTCACATTCATCTTCCCCCACCTGATCCGCTATTTGTTTCCGAAACTGACGAGAGAGGCCGTATCCAACTGAGATGGAATATTGCAGATAGTATTGCAATACTCATACAAGGTTTTAACGTCTTCAGGTCTCCTGAGAAAAACGGAGACTACACAAAGATAAATGACCAACTACTTCCGGAGGATCAGAGACGCTATCTGGATGAGACTCCACTCGATGTGGGGTACTACCATGTAGAAGCGATTTATAAAAATGACGAATCACGAAAATCCCTGAATGTTGTTGGAATCTTGATCGACACCAAACCTCCCGGTATTCCACAAAATGTTGTAGCAACACTAGATACTTCGACCATGATAGCCACGGTGACATGGGACAAGGTCACAGACCGGGATCTCAAGGGATATCGAGTTTTTTATTCGAATGGAGAAAATACACCGAAATTCCTTCTGAATAACCTGGAAATAGAGGAAACAATACTGAGCGATACATTGCAAAAAAATGCTTTGCAAAAAAGAATATTTTACTGGGTCACGACAAGAGACTACTCGCAGAACGAATCACTTTATTCGGAGTACTCCAAAGTAGAGATCAATAATCGTCGAGCACCTGTCCCTGCCCGAATTACCGGCATCCAGACTGCCCCAAATATTGTTGTTATCACTTATGACAGATCACCTTCGCCAGAAGTAAAAAATCACATACTGCAAAAACGGAAAAAGCCGTCATCCGATTGGGAAAGTATCAAAATTCATCCCGGGCATTGGTCCAATAAATACAGGGATACACTGATCGAAGCAAATAGTCAATATGAGTATCGTGTAATGTCTCAAGACTCCTTCGGATTACACAGCACATCCAATACCCGAATGGCAGAAACACCGTCTGTCCTTTTTCTTCCTGTAATTGAATACGCAAGGGCAGAGGTTGATGGCTCGGGTATTGCAATTTATTTTGACTATCCCAACCACCTTAATATCGATGAATTTCGCGTTATGGGAGGCTCTACTGCTCAATTACAAAAAACCATCGCAAGAATCGGCAGTGGCGATCATATCATTCAGAGCGGTATCGTAAAAAAGAATTCAGATGATATATACAGCCTTTACCGGATAGACATTACCGAAAATATCCGTCAACTAAAGTATTTTAAGATTCGGGCAGCTTCTTCTGATGGCAGAGTCTCACCATATACAAAACCCTTTACTTTTGGCAAATAAGACGACAACATATAAATCCACCATATACGGAATTCTGGTATTCCTGATTTTGTACTTCATCCCCATCCTTTGTGGCAACCTTATGGCTCAGGATGTCAGCAAAGCAACCCGAGATTTTAAATCACGCTTGAAAGAGAATCCCCTAAAAATTACGGGAAGTATCCAGGCCAATACATTGCTAAATGCAATCAGCGGCATGCCAATGCGACGAGATCCATTTAATCTCAATCTATTTGGTCACCTCAATCTGGATTTACTAGGTATTAAGGCCCCCCTCAGTATTGCTTTTGCCGACGGTAATACGACTTACCGGTTGCCATCTTACTCGTTTGTCGGCATCAGTCCCAGCTACCGGTGGGTCAAGCTCCACCTTTTCAGACGCAACATGCAATTTTCCAAATACACGCTCAGTGGTCATGGTTTTAATGGTGTGGGGATCGAACTTGCTCCCGGAAAATTCAGGCTGATGAGTATGTACGGAACTTTGAGAAAAGCACGTTTGGAAGATTATGGTTTCCGGCAGGAACTGGATCCGTTTTATAAGCGGAAAGGTTATGCAGTAAGAGCGGGTTACAAAAACGAAAATGATCAAATTTTCGCTACGATTTTTAAAGCCGAAGATGATGATCGTTCCTTAATTGTAGATGATAGTCTGGACATTCAACCTCAGGAAAACATGGTAATCAGTCTGGATGGCAAAAAGCAACTTTCAGAAAGTCTGAGTGTTTCAGCAGAATATGCCCACAGTATTCTTACTACAAATATTAAGTCTCCCCGCCGTAATGCAATAGGACTGGAGAATATTTTCGAGCCCTTCGGCCAGATAAAGTCCACGAGTAAGTCTAGTCAGGCTTTTAACTTTAATGTGGATTTTAGTCCATTAGAAAAATGGTCACTCGATCTCGAGTATGAAAGAGTAAACCCGAATTTCACCTCACTCGGAACATTGCAATTCAGAAATGATTTTGAAAATCTAAGCCTTGGCTATAGAGGGTTTTTCAAAAAACAAATCGCCATTGTGGGAAGAATTGGAATCGAAAGAAATAATCTAGATGATTTGGAGATCGAAAGTCGAAATCGTTTTTTGTACATGATGCAAATAAATATTCCCATCGAAGAAAGGTGGCAAAATAATATATCGTACAGCAATTTTAGACAGACGACCAGATTGATAGACAATTCGAATCCTTTTGAACCGGTCGATTCGATTTTTCTGGGCAGCGTTAATAATCAATTCGGCCTGTCATCAACCTATACAATTACCGAAGATCAGCGACTGCTACTTAACATATCACACCAACGCGCAAACAGTATTATTAACGATCAGATATCCAGGGCAACTTCGAAGGTCAACAACTATGCACTCAACTATTATTACAATCCACAAGGTGAGCGATATAGTGCCGGCGGCACACTCTACTACACAGCCTTAAAGCAAGAAAAGATTAAAACCTCTGCACTTACTCCGGCAATTAGTTTGAACTATTTGGTCAATCAAAAATTGAGCGCATATTTTACTGCCAGCACCCATTTTTCGAAGATAAATAGCAGGGGCAACGGAAGCACCAAACGCGTTGTCCTGGGAGGTCGGTACATCATCGTCAAAAACCAAAAACTGAGCCTCAGGTTACAGTATATCAACCGTAGTGGTGCGATTACCAATAATTTTTCCGAAGTAAACGGACAGATTGGCTATGGCTTAAGATTTTAGGAATTTATGAGCGCCCGGATTTTTTCTTTGCTTTTTGCATCGGATTAAGCATCTCCTTCTGTTTGTGTGCTTTGAATATTTGAAACCGTGATGGTAGTTCAATTTCAGGCCAGTTATTATTACTTACATCGATATCGGCTGTCTCTTTAAAAGGATCAATCTTAATAGATGTAACAACCTTATCTTTAACAAAGACCTTAGTGAAATTATTTTCATTTTGCCTCCAGATTTCTACAGGAATCTTCTGAATTTCAGTAGAACCATCATCAAAAATCCACTCGATGACCACGGGCATAACAAGTCCTCCCTTATTGGAAAAATGTAACTCGTAATAATTCCGGTCTCCGAAAAGATCTTTTTTCTCTTTCTTGGAATAGGTTTCTTCATACATCAGTGTGGTAGCTTCCACTACAGAATCGGACCCCTCCCAAGGTCTGTACTCCGTGTAAAAATCACGCAACTCCGGATCCTCATCCACCTTAAATTTCATACCGGCTTCGCGATTTCGCTTCTTGGATAGGTCATCAACCGGTGGTTTTTGCACAATCTGATTTATATTTTCCTTTTTTTCAGGATCATTTTCCAGATCCACCTTATACCATTTAACACTATCGAGAGAAATATCAACGGCGTCAATTCCGAAAAACCATCCTCGCCAAAACCAATCCAAATCTACACCGCTTGCATCTTCCATGGTACGAAAAAAATCAGCCGGCGTCGGGTGTTTAAATGCCCATCTCCGCGCATATTCTTTAAATGCATAATCAAACAACTCACGCCCCATAATCGTTTCTCTCAAGATATTAAGCGCGGCTGCAGGTTTAGAATATGCATTGGCACCAAAGTGTACAATATTATCGCTATTGGTCATAATGGGTTCCAACATATCCTTGGGCAATCCCATATATGGTGCTATACCCGCAGGTGATCCAAACATCGATTTATATTTGTTGTCAAATTCGCTCTCTGCAAGAAATTGCACGAAACTATTAAGTCCCTCATCCATCCAACTCCATTGGCGCTCATCACTGTTGATGATCATGGGGTAATAATTGTGCCCCACCTCGTGGATAATTACGGAGATTGCCGCATTTTTAGCTGATTCAGTATACGTTCCATCTGCCTCTGCCCTGCCCGGATTAAAACATATCATCGGATATTCCATTCCGCTGGCCGCCTCCACAGATATCGCAGCCGGATAGGGATAAGGTATCGAGTACTTTGAGAACGTTGTCAAAGTATGCTCCACAGCTTTTGTGGAATACTTCCTGTAGATTGGGTATGCTTCTTTTCCATAGTAACTCATGCACATTACCTTCTTCCCGTCCTCATTTATATGCTTCATCGCATCCCAGACAAATTTCCGACTTGCAGTCCAGGCAAAGTCCCTCACATTTTCGGCCTGATAAATCCACGTCTCCAACTCACTGGATTTCTTTGCTTTTTCATTTTGTCGGGCTTCTTCCAGTGTTACAATTTCGATGGGTTCTGAAGCTTCCTGAGCTGTCTTCCATCTACTATATTGAGGTGCTGTGAGTACCGTTTCATAATTCAGGCACTCTCCGGTGGCGCCCACTATGTGATCAGAAGGTACTGTCATTTTTACGAGAAAATTCCCAAAAGTCAAGGCAAACTCACCCCTCCCGGTGAATTGCTTATTCTGCCAACCCTCGACATCATTGTAGACACACAAGCGTGGATACCACTGGGTAATGGTGTAAAGGTCATTGCCATCCTCATCAAAGTGCTCATATCCGCCGCGGGCAAGATTGCGTGCCTGACTGCCCTGGACAAGCTTAGTGGCATCGATGCGATCGATCAGAAAGTAGTTCCATTTCACTACAAAGCTGTAACGATCCCCCGGTTTCAAAGCAGTTGGCAAATCCACCCGCATCATCGTCTGGTTTATCGTATAAGCAAGTGCATCGCCATTGTCATCCTTGACTCCTTCAATATTTACCCCGTACTTATCCCGTTCGCGGTAGGTCTCCAAAAGACGTAAATCACTTTCACTCATCACATCTTTTATTTCACTGGGATCAAAATACTGGTTGTCATTATTCACGGAATGTTGGTTTTCGTCAAGCTGGAGCCATAGATAGTGTAATGCATTTGGTGACTGATTGTAATATGTGATCAACTCCTCACCATATAGCCTTCTTTGATCAGTGTCCAGACGGCATTCGATTTGATAATCACAGCGTTGTTGCCAATATTCTGGTCCTGGTGAGCCGTCAGGGCTTCTGTAGACATTTGGATCCGGCAATAAATCACTGATCTGTTCAAATTTATTACCATGGTTGGATTGAGCTACGGTAAATTGCGTGAAGGAAAGCAGGCCAAAACACATGACCAGAGAGCTAAACAAATTCAGATTATTCACAGCGTTCTATCTTAAGTTATTAAAAAAGTAAATCTACTAAAATTGTCCTTAAACTAAATCTAATGTAGTGATTATCAGCAGCTTGTGGATCACCTGTAGTCAACCTGAATGTTATCCCATCCCGTGGTTTATATTTCCTTGATTTACACATGATTACATCCCATACCTAATAAGAAAAAACCTCTTCAGAAGATCGATTTTCAAATTTTGCCCCCTATGTAAAATATTCGGGAAGTGCTTTGGAAAATTCTAAGCAAGAACCCATTTGTTCGATGACCTCATAGATGGTTACAATCGAGGAATCTGTTCTGACTGATGAAGTTTTGATGGCACAGGTAGATTGCCTAAATGTGACTTTCTGGTACAAGCAAGGACCCTTGCCAAGACAAGGTTAAGCACCACATAGTCCCACGCCATCACCGCTCATGGTTGTTCATGATGATGAGGGGTTTAAAAAATGGCTGTGTTACCTTCGCCAGTTTTAGGCAGCGGCGAGTTTTTCGTAATTGGCCTCAACAAATTCTTTTCCATTCCATTTGCCGAGCCATTCACATTCTTTCCTGGCCTTTAAATAATTGGCAAAGGTCTGTATGGCTTGATCCTTCTTTAGCCGCTTGATTGTAATCGAAGAATTATATCCAGTCTTGATATTGAAATAATAAGCTCCCTCTTTATACTCGAAGCTCTTCTTTCTGCTATATCTCATAATCTTTTAATTATTTCCGAATTTCTGTAATTTATAAGTGGCGTCGAGGATTTGATTTCGACGCTTTACTGATGGTTTAGTGAAAAACTTTCGATCTCGCAGTTCCCTCATGAGCCCAATATTACGGTGCTTTCTCTTGTATCGCTTGAGGGCCCGATCAATGGTTTCTGAGTCTTTTACATTAATTATTATCATATCGTTTATTCCTATAGTCAAGTTTCTATTATCGAAAGCACCAATGACGACTCATCGTCTGTATTTAAAGGGGAAATCCGAAAAACGCAAAGTTTCATTTCGAAGTCTGACATAGACCGTCAGACTGCCATTATACCCCAAAAGTACTGTCACTCTTTCACTGATAACGCAAATATAGGGAAATTTGTTCAAAATGAAGATTACAACTGCTTGAAACAGCTGTGTTTAGGGGATTCCGGTACCGTAAATACCGGCCTTCCCTACACATGCAGAATTCTTGTTATATGTGCAGAAAATGCAGGACATGGAGATCTCCCAATGACACATCATCGCCCTGTTCGGTCATTTCATCCACCTCTCTTTCCGCGATAAGACTTTAGTACATAACAGTCTTCTTCCGTAACCGGTGTAAACAAATCTGCTTCGTCTATCAAGATCTTTGCAGTAGTATCTTCTACCGCGGCAATCTCCACCCGCACTCCAGCTCCTTTCAGATGTCTAACTAACTCAATATAATCGGAATCGCCTGACATGATGATAATGGTATCTACCTTTGTCGCTATTTGAGTAGCTTTAATCGTAAGTGGAATATCGGCACTCTTATGGCATGGCATTACCGAGCCATGAAACTTCGAAAGCAGTCGATGGGCGAGCTTGCTGGAAATCTGTCTTCCCTCTCGAAAATAAATCAACCGGCTCAAGCCTCGGCTATCCAGTAGTTTTGGTATCAAGACATCAAAATCGAGGAGTGCATTTTTTTTATTGACCAAAGATTGAAGACTTAGTTCAATATTGTTTCCATCAATAAGAATGGCTACTGATTGATTTATGTAGATCTGGTAGTCTTCATTATCCTTCATTGGAACAAAGGGCAAAAAAATTATGGATTGGTGCGCTTATATTTTTTCCACAGGGCTTTAAAATGTTTAGCCAATCGCTTGGCTGTTTTTTCATCAAATCTGATTACATCGTTACCATCTACCAACCCGGGAGCTGCACAAGCAATGCAATCTGTGGAAGCATTGTAAATGGCGCATTCCAGTACAAATGGAAGAAACTCGGAGTCAGGTAAAATCAGGAAATTACCCTTCACCTCCTCTTCAGTCACCTTGTACATTTTTTTATACACAGCAATGTTTTTGGAGATTTTTGCAGTGCCGGGTACAATGTATTTATACTTAGTCTTTTCACCTAGATTTACACTAACCAACTCACTAAATTCTTTATTCTCCGTATCGTAATGCAGAGCCGGGCTTATTACCCACACTTCCTTTGCCTTATCTTCCAGTCTGATCAGCTGTCGTAGAGTCATTTTTTTTACCATTTTAATCAATCAAAGTTAGCCAATAGATTGACAATCCCAAGCGGTAACGTTCGACTGAGAAAGCTGTCCCGGAAGAGATTAGGTCGAACCCTTCCATCAGAATGGGTCTGCCGTTTATTTGGTGATAATCACGATCACACCTGCAGATCCGTTTGAGCCATATTTGAGCGTTTGAACCGGATCGACAAGTACTCTTAGTGCCTTTACGTTGGGCATATCTACGGCAAGATTTGCTCGCTGATAGTTATTGCCAATGGGGAGGCCATCCAGTACATAGAGGGGTTCTTTCTGAACCACAGAGGCATTGCGTCGAACAACAATTTTTTTCTGACCACCTACACCCGAGATGGCCAGACTTGGGTAAACACTCAGTGCGGAAGCGAGATCGGAATAACGTGAAAAATACTCAGTGGTACTCAAGGCTCTCGGGGGTCCCGCAGAGCAGGAGCAAATCATCATGACTACTG
The DNA here is from genome assembly GCA_965222645.1 of Saprospiraceae bacterium. Taxonomy (GTDB): domain Bacteria; phylum Bacteroidota; class Bacteroidia; order Chitinophagales; family Saprospiraceae; genus JABDMH01. The sequence continues at coordinate 2,549,972 of OZ244968.1, forward strand.
CAATGGCTGCAATTCTTCGTTTCATAGTATCAATTTTTTAGTGTTTGTAATTCGCAACATCAAAGATCCCAGGTGGCAACTCTAGAGTATCTGAAATTGCACACAAGGGACTTAACTTAGTAAGGCAGGCTAAAAAATTGAGCTAAATCACGAAAAGTAATAGAAGAGATAGATTGGATACGTAAGGGTGATCAATAAAATTAACAATAATTTGTCCAATTTCAAAACGGGAGCACCCAAAATTCGCTAAGTCACCGGCTACATCCTCTAAATCAACGGATCCGGAAAGGCAGACCACTGTGGCACGGTCCCATCAAGGGAGAAAGACAGATCGTCGGATAATCTCGACAGTTTATCGAAGCATCCCAACATTTGAGAAAAAAACTTAGGAAACTATTTACATCACAAGAGTTTCCATTGTACTTTTGTGGGCTTTAGAAAAAGTAGCCATTGGGATCTAAAAAAGATATTATAGGAAGAATTGACCTCGGTCTATGCGATAGAGCTGAGGAATTGTTTTTGCGCTTCGGAATCAAGAGCGTGAGCATGGACGATATTAGCCATGCACTTTCCATCTCAAAGAAAACATTGTATAAGCTCGTCCCGAACAAGGCTGGTCTGGTTGCAAAAATACTGGCCCGGCACATCGACGAGGAGCGCGAATTTGCACGGGGGATTCAGGGAAAGGCAAAGGACCCCGTACACGAGCTAGTTTTGATCGCAATACATACGACTGAAATTCTAAAAAAACTATCACCAACTGCCATTTACGACTTAAAAAAGTATTATCCCAGACAGTGGAACACCATGGAAAAGGGAAGGAATAAACTTATTCTGGAAGCCATAAAATCAAATCTTGAAAAAGGTGTGCTCAAAGATATTTACCGAAAGGATCTCGACACAGATCTCCTCTCCCATTTGTACTTGAGGATGGCGACATTTATCACCGATGAAAAAGTATTTGAACAGCCTAGCCCCGGCCGGTTACAACTCTACAACGAGTTTATAAAGTATCATATCCGTGGTATTGCTACACAAAAAGGGATAAGACTTTTGACAAAATATGAACATTTACTATCCAGTCAATTATGAAAAAATATTTATTGAGTCTCTTGGTGTCTCTGCCTGTATGGCATGTTTGGGCGCAAGATCATTCATATTCACTCAGATCGGCGATTGATTACGCATTGGAGAATCACAATAGTATAAAGGAAAATATACTTGATATTGCCGATGCCTCGAGCAATATCAAGGAATTTACTGCAATCGGAATGCCGAAAGTAAATGGGTCGATCCAGCTTCAACATTTTATCGATGTGCCCACCTCGATTATTCCTGCCGGCAGCTTTTTTGCTGGTGATCCCGATCAGGGAATTGCACCAAATCCGCCGGAAGATCTAGCTGTGCAGTTTGGTGTCCGCAATAATCTAAATGCTGGTCTATCTGCAGATGTTTTACTTTTTGATGGCTCGTTCTTTGTGGGATTGCAGGCCGCAAAATTATATAAGGAGCTTATCACCCGGCAATCCGAAGTCACCCGGGAAGAACTTGCAACGAATGTAGCAAAGGCATATCTGGGAGTCATTTCGGCTCAAAAGAATAAGGAGTTGTTGTCGGACAATATTCGCAACCTCGAAAAGACACTTGATGAGTCCAATCAGATTTACGAACAGGGTTTTATTGAGAAACTTGATGTAGACAGGCTGGTACTTTCTTTAAACAATTTGAATGTAGAAGAGGAAAAAGTAAACAGCCTGATTGAGGTGTCAAAAAATGTACTAAAATTCAGCATGGGGATTCCTATTGAAACACCCATAGAAGTCACTGATAAAATAGAGGAGATTATAGTAAGCGAGTATGACCAGCTCAGCGTGATGGATGTGCAATATTCTCTCGACGACCGGTCGGAATACATTGCCTTGCAAACTGCTGATCAACTCAATGAATTAAACATTAAAAGGATAAAATATCAATATTTACCTGTGCTTCGAGGATTTGGATCTTATTCTCAAATCCTGCAAGGAAATCAATTATCAGGAGGTAGTTGGTTTCCGACAACCATAGTAGGGCTCACTCTCCAGGTGCCCATTTTTGATGGCTTTGATAAAGCTGCCCGCATGGACCGGGCCAAGATCGCCCGGGATAAGCATCTGCTGCAAATGGACAATCTAGACAAAGCCATTTCGATGGAAGTAAAAAATGCCAAATTAAACTATCTGAATGCACTCAAGACATTGAGTTCTGCGAATGAAAATGAAGAATTGGCTCAGGATATATATGATACGGCACTCATCAAATATCGGGAAGGTGTCGGTTCGAGTTTTGAAGTAACACAAGCTGAGAGAGATTTATACACTAGCCAGGGTAATTATATAAATGCCTTATATGGCCTGCTGATTGCAAAAATAGACCTTGAAAAAGCAATGGGAACATTGTTGAATCTAAATTAAACAAGCCCTTTTGAAAAATATAAAAATGAAAGAGAAAAAATTAAACAGCTGGAAAATAGCTGAGGCTGCTTTTTTCCTCGGTTTACTTTTAATGCTGGGATGCACACCTCAGCCAGCCAACGAAATGCCCCAGGATTTAACCGGTCTTAAAGCGCTACTCAAGGATAAAAAGCAGCAGTTAAAAAGCCTAAATGATGAAATTGCCGATATAGAAGCCAGAGTAATTAAGCTCGATACAAATATGGCCAGAGCTGCCAAACTGGTAACGGTGGCATCTCCGGAGCGCAAAGATTTTAACCATTATGTTACCATTCAGGGCGCTGTACAGGCAGACGATATTGTAAATGTAAGTAGTGAAGTGGGAGGCCGTATCATCTCACTCAACACAAAGGAGGGTCAGTACGTGCGAAAGGGTCAACTGATTGCGAAAGTAGATGTGGAAAGTGTGGAAAAACAAATCGCTGAAGTAGAAAAATCGCTCGAATTAGCTATCGACGTTTACGAACGTCAATCAAGGCTTTGGGAACAAAAAATCGGATCAGAAGTGCAGTATCTGCAGGCAAAGAACAACAAGGAGCGATTGGAAAAATCTCTGGAAACCTTAAAGTTTCAATTGACAAAGGCAAATGCCCACGCTTCGATATCCGGAGCAGTGGATAAGGTTTTTCTCAACGAGGGTGAGCTTGCTATGCCCGGCGCACCGATTGTACAAATACTCAGTACTTCAAGATTGAAAGTAGTAGCAGATGCCCCCGAAAACCTACTGGGATCTGTACGACGCGGGGACAGAGTGCAAGTTGTTTTTCCTTCCCTTCGAGATACGGTACGAGCCCGCATTTCTTTATTGGGAAGGAGTATTGACCCGGCAAATCGAACCTTTGCCCTGGAAATGAATCTGCCTAATAAAAATAGAATGTACAAGCCAAATCTTCTGGCTGAAATAAGTGTAAATGATTACACCGAAAAGGATGCCATTATTATTCCGTTGGAGCTGGTGCAACAGGAAGTGGGAGGAAAGGACTATGTCATGGTGAAGTCGCAGGATGGCAACGACTTTATAGCAGAAAAAAGATATGTAGAAACCGGGGACAGTTATGGAGGTGAAATAGTAATCAGCTCCGGATTGGAGGTAAGTGATTTACTAATATTGGATGGTGCAAGGGGTTTGGCAAATCGAGAACTCATCGAAATTGCAGATCGCGAAATAGGAGAGTAATGGCCGAAAGAAATACAAAAAAATTACGTCAGTTTGGACTGACATCGCTAGCGGTAGATAATGCCACATCGATATTTATTCTCACATTTATGATTCTGCTGTTTGGTCTGCAGTCCTATAATCGCATGCCGAAGGAGCAATATCCCGATGCATCATTTCCCACTGTATTTGTCAATACTCCATACTTTGGTAATAGCGCATCAGAAATCGAAAATCTGGTCTCGCGACCGATCGAAAAGGAAATTCAATCAATTGTGGGACTGGAGTCTGTACAGAGCACATCCATGCAGGACTTTTCGGTGATCACTGCCGAGTTTTCCACGGATATCGAGATGGAGGATGTCTTGCGTAAAGTAAAGGACGCCGTCGACAAGGCAAAAAGTGAACTTCCGGACGACCTGGATCAGGATCCCGAAGTACTCGAGGTGAATACAGCCGAAATCCCGATCATGACTGTAAACATGTCGGGAAGTTTCTCTATGGATGAGTTGAGAGAATTTGCAGAATACATGGAAGACGAGATAGAAGATGTTGCTCAAGTTTCGAATGTGGTCATTAAGGGAGCCCTGGAACGAGAGGTGAGAATCGATCTCGACATGTATAAAATGCAAGCTCTGCAAGTGACCTTCCGCGATTTGGAAAATACAATCGCGATGGAAAACATGAACATGAGTGCTGGCGAAATCGTAAACAATGATTTTCGAAGGGCAGTCCGGGTAATGGGAGAATTTGAAGACATCGAGGACATCAATAATCTTATCATAAAAAGTGAAAGTCAACGCCCGATTTATTTGCGTGATATAGGTGTGGCCAATTACACATTTCAGGACCGAACCAGCTATGCACGTTCTGACATGGATCCAGTAGTTTCACTTGATGTAATAAAAAGAAAAGGGGAAAACTTGCTTCATGCCGCAGATGAAATAAAAATTATTATTGATCAGGCAAAAGAAAGGCTACCTGAGGATCTAAAAATTAGTGTCTTTAACGATCAATCGGTATATACTAGAAACGAGGTATCCAATCTTGAAAACAGCATCATATCCGGTGTGATTTTAGTGGTTCTTGTATTGCTATTTTTTCTGGGCTTGCGCAATGCCATGTTTGTCGGTCTGGCTATACCGTTGTCAATGCTTACGGCGATCATGTGGCTTTCACTCACGGGAGTCACTATGAATATTGTAGTCCTGTTCTCCTTGATTCTTGCCTTAGGACTTCTTGTGGACAATGCTATTGTGGTGGTCGAGAATATATACAGACACATGCAGCTGGGATGGAATAGTATTGATGCCGCAAAGTATGGGACGGGCGAAGTTGCTCTCCCGATTATTGCCTCTACGGCCACAACACTTGCTGCATTTGTGCCTTTGGCTTTTTGGCCGGGCCTTATGGGAGAATTTATGAAATATCTGCCTATCACATTAATTATTGTTCTCACCTCATCTTTATTTGTGGCATTGGTAATAAATCCGGTATTCACGAGCCGGTTTATGAAGGTAGACGAACGGGCAGACGATATATCAGTTCGAAGAAGACGCCGCCGCAATGCTTTGATCATGGCCGCAATTCTCTTTCTGATTTCTGTGGGCGGTCATTTCAGTAATGTAATGTGGGTGCGTCATCTATTTGCACTTGCTTCATTTATCACCTTACTTAATTTTTTTATTCTACGTCCCGCATCGTTTCGTTTTCAAAATTCTTTTCTACCTATTCTGGAAAATGTTTACGACAAATTTATCAGAAGAGCTCTGAAGAAAGCGATGCCTTATTTTGTTTTTGCGGGCACATTCGTATTGCTTTTTGCTGCGATCGGTATTTTGGGTGCGAATCAACCAAAGGTGGTGTTCTTTCCCAGTCCCGAGCCATTTTATGTCAATGCGTTTGTCGAGTTACCCATGGGAAAGGATATCGAAGCCACGAATAATCTGGTAAACGAAATAGAGCAAAACATCGCAGAGACCATTAGGCCATACAGGCATATCGTCGAGGAGGTATTGACCCAAATCGGCGAAAATACTGCGGATCCAAATACTCCGCCGGAGCCCGGACTCACCCCGCACAAAGCCCGTATTACAGTTTCTTTTGTAAAGACACAAGAACGCGGAGGGATCTCCACCAAGATGGTCATGGAGGAAATACGTGAAAATCTCAAGGGTTATCCCGGTGTAAGCATAGTCGTAGATAGAAATGCTGCAGGCCCCCCCACAGGCAAACCCATAAATCTGGAGTTGCGAGGCGAAGATATAAACGAGCTGGCCATTTTGTCTGAGGAGGTAATTGCCTACATCAATAGTCACAATATACCGGGCGTGGAAGAACTCAAAGCCGATGTCAAAATAGGCAAACCCGAACTTCTGGTCAACATTGACCGTGAAGCTGCAAGGAGATATGAGGTATCTACATTTGATATTGCCAATTCTGTACGGACGGCAATATTTGGTAAGGAAGTATCAAAATTTAAGGAAGGAGAAGATGAGTATCCGATAATTTTGAGATTGGATGAAAAATATCGAAATAATATTACCGATGTCTTGAGCCAAAAGGTCACCTTCAGAAATCCGGCCAACGGGCAGATTGTACAGGTCCCGATATCGGCTGTAGCCGGAGTGGATTACAGCTCGACATACAGTTCGATAAAGCGCAAAGACCAAGAGCGGATGATCACTGTGTATTCCAATGTACTGGAAGGATATAATGCAAACGAAATTGTAGCTGAGCTGAAGGAAGTGATGAATGATTACGCTGCACCAGAGGGCGTAACGTTTGAATTTACCGGACAGCAACAGCAACAGGCCGAAGACATGGATTTCTTAAGCACCGCTTTCTTAATAGCTATTTTTAGTATTTTTCTAATTATCGTTGCACAATTCAATTCCATTGTTTCCCCATTTATTATCATCCTATCTGTCCTATTTAGTACAATCGGGGTTTTTCTCGGATATGCTTTCAGCGGAAAAGATATAGTTGTAATTTTTACGGGGGTGGGAATCATTAGTCTGGCCGGTGTTGTAGTCAACAATGCCATTGTACTGATTGACTATATCAATTTATTAATTCGGAGAAAAATGGAGCATCTATCTGTTGAGGACATGTTTGCTTTAGAGCCCGAGCAGGTCAAAGAGTCAATTATAAAGGGGGGAGCCACGAGGTTAAGGCCTGTATTGCTCACAGCAATTACAACAGTTCTGGGATTGATTCCTCTGGCCATTGGCTTTAATTTCAATTTTTTCACATTGATCTCAGATCTCGACCCCCAATATTTTGTAGGAGGAGATAACACTGCCATGTGGGGACCCATGGCATGGACGATCATTTATGGGCTTACCTTTGCTACGTTTCTCACCCTGGTTGTTGTACCAGCAATGTATTGGCTTGCTTATTTGGGAAATCGTCGCTTGCGTAGGGTATTTAGAACGGCCTAGAACAGGAGGAAAGATTATTCTTATAAAAATGTAAAAAATCAAATCATGAATATCGACAGTAGTTTGCGAGAATTGCGGCGGGACTATAACGCACCGATTTTAGACATTTCTGAATTGGATAAAAATCCTATTGTACAATTTAAGAATTGGCTCGATTTAGCCATCGCTTCTTCCGGTGAAATCGAAGCCAATGCAATGTCTCTTTCCACTGTTGACAAATCAGGGAATCCCTCAGTACGAATAGTCCTACTCAAAGAAATCCTCGATGGTCAATTTGTTTTCTTCACCAATTACGAAAGTGCAAAAGGCAATGACCTCGCAGAGAATTCCAATTGCGCTTTGGGCTTTTGGTGGCCAAAACTGCAAAAACAAGTTTGCATTACAGGGCGTGCCAGCAAGACCAGTGAAGAATACTCTACTGATTACTTCCGAAGCCGGCCATTGGGCAGTCAATTGGGTGCAATTGCTTCTCCTCAAAGCCGCATTATAAATAATAGGAAACAGCTGGACGATCGAGTTTCCGAGCTCGAAAAGAAATACTCAGATAATAATTTACCGGAAAAACCAGCTCACTGGGGAGGGTATAAAATCAAGCCTGTGACCTTTCATTTTTGGCAAGGTCAGACCAATCGATTGCACGATCGATTCCAGTACCGGATTGTAGATCAAGAATGGATTATCGAGCGCCTTGCTCCCTGATCACATACTCATCTTTTTATACCCACATGATTGCAATTAACAGTTTGTGCTTTTCGGGTTTACCAGTTTATTTTAAAACCCAAGTAAACAGAAATACTTGTGCAGTTACTTTTGTGAGACATGAACAAAGGTAGAACTGTACTGGCGATATCTGATGCCACTGGTTGGCTTACCAGTTTTCGAGAGTCCGGTCAATGAAAGGTGCGTTTTCAACTTCCCTTTCCGGGACCAGTAAAACCTCAAAAAAAGCATTGGAATCAGCTGGTATTGAGCTTTCAAAACCCACCATGATGGTACCCGGGTTTTCGGCATCATAATCATTGGCCGGAGCTGTACTCCATGTGTTCATTTTCCAGTCAAAATTTCCGTTGATTCTTAGCTCTAATTTTTTTCCGTGCTCAGTGAGTACAGCATCGTGTTTATTTAATTGCACATCGGCGTAGGTCACCATATTCCAACGCAGTGTGACTGGAGACTCCGTTACTATCTCATCCCTGATCACCACATATCGCTGGTCAACAACTGCTCCACCCCGCATTATTTTTTTTACTTGTCCGGCATAGACAGTGCTTAAATCTGAGATTCCATAGACAAGACCGTCATTAGACCCGTGCCTATCGAGTTGTGCATAGCCCCCGACACGTTGCAATTCACCGTCTATTGTGACCGTGTTGTGCGAGTAATTATTCATTCTAAAAATAGTCCAGCGCTGTGCATCTTGTGTTTTACCAAATATTTTCAGGCCCTTCGATTCAAGCGACTCATAGTTCTGAATACCCAGATCAGATGCCCATCGCACACCATCCGCTTCCATTACAAATGATCCAATATCCATATGACCGTGATTTACGGAAGGTGACCCAGCCTTAAATCCCAGGTAAATCGCATTGGGATCGGTCCATGATGTACGGGTCATAAAGACGGGATTTTTTCCCTGTCCTATCCATGTAGTTTCAGGAGGTTGTTCAATCGCCTCGATAGGTATTTCTTTCCCCCAGATCATCAGGGCAGGCAATAAGAGATCTTTCGTAAACTTTGAAAAATCATCTGTATCCAAAAAAGCTTTTTCAGACCAAAGGAGCGAAGGATTCTTACCTTTTGCCCCAAGCCAAAACATCGCAGGATTCAATCTACCTCTCAAGCCATTATCACCCCAATTAAAGCAATCCTTCGAAGGCGCCACCATATGCTGCAGAAACTCAGCAGTATTTAGAAAGGCTTGGGAATGCGCCAAATCTCCTCCTTCCATTTTCTTCTCCATAGCGCTTAAGAACATGACATTGAAAGAGGTTCCATATCCCCAATAACCATAGCCTTCCGGGTAGGCACCATCCGGTTTATAATCTTCCATCGGCAATGGTATCGACTCTAATGCTCGCTCTATAGTCTTCTCTGCCAAAAGAGGATGATCCTCTTCGATCGCCATAGCACCAAAAGTCATTCCCGCATTGCAAACTTGATTCCAGTTGTTGCTAGACCTCAAAAACCAATTGTAATCACTGTTATAAGAAGGTTCCAGTCCTTTATGAGCAATTGCGTCACTGATGATTTTGCGACTATCTGGATTTAATTTGTCATAGAGCCAATCATATCCAATTGCAAGCCCCATGGTCATTTCTGCTACATCTAGAAAATGGGAAGGATTCCAATCGGTAAATGCACATACCGCTAACATTTCTTTCTCAGCCTTTTGCAGAAACCGGTCATCTCCGGTCATGCGATAGGCATAAGACAAATAAAAAGAACGCTTCAAAAATTGGCGTGAGGTAGACAACAGCCTCCGGCCAACCATCACTCGCTCCAACTCAGGTTTTGACAAGATCTTATTCGACTCCTTCAGAATCGCACCGTGCATCCTGGCCCAAGTGGGATCACTGTCAATAAGCGATTGAATGTTTTGCTCCTCACCTTCCAATAGCAATATTCTTGGATGAGGAGCTCTATCAGATCCCACGACAGGGATGTCGTCATTCTTCTGGCAACCCAGTGAATACACAAGAAAAAAAAACAGGACGAGAAATCTAACGTTCGCTGTCATACATTGAAGTTTGACCGTGTACTGCCCGGATTTGCGCAATACAGTGAACTAAGTCACTATCTAATAAGGTCTCTTTTCTTTTAAGTGTACTGTAAAGAACTGTTATTTTGTGCCCAATCGAGTGCATCCATTTTTTTTAACGAGACACCAGTCCCACCTACGAATTTACATTTATCTGACGACCTCTCCCTAGCTTTCCTCTAAGAAATTGGACAGGAATACCTTAATTGACTGTTGACTTTTTAGATGAAAGATTCTCAACTATAATCAGCACAAGTCAAGTACTTTTTTGAAATTCCTTCAAACAGGAGGGTAAAAAAAGTCATAATCCCAGTCAAGAAATGAAATCACTCGATTTTTCCCATTGGGGAATTGTTTTCTCTGTTAAAAGACTTCGATGCGATCGGGTAAAGGAATGCCAGTCCGAAGCCGAAGAAAAGTGCAATTATAAAATGTGTAACCAAATCTACACATGATTTATCGTAGAGGGAAGGTGTCGTGTACAGGCCATATGTGCTCATTGGTCAAAGAGCACTGCAGTATCTTAATCTCTTAGTCATCATTATATAACTGATTTAGAACCGATTATCGATCTAATCATTATACCGCGATGCCCACTTCCATAAAATCAGTGCACCACTGAAATCTCCCTGGTCATCGTCCCTTCTGCTGTCGCCACACGGATGATATAAAAACCACTGGGATATCTGGTCATATCAAAAGTCACCTGGTCATTTACAGTGTTCCGCAGTGATCTTACATTGATGATCTTTCCATTCGCATCGGCCAAAAATACCGAGGTATTTTTCGGTGTTTCAAAATCAATATCAATACGCACATATTCATCCGCCGGATTGGGATAGATATTAACGCTGTTTTCAGGAAGTGGATTTTCATCTACAGCTGTGCTGATGGTAAGCTCCAGACCAATATCGGCGGCACTTTCCTCGTAGTTTTGATAAATACTCCATCCCGGTGTTGCATCGTCAGGTGTGGAAACGATGGTAGAAAGCTGCCATAATTTGTAATCCTCGTTGACACCCATAAACAAATCGTTTGACGTAGCACTATACCTTATCCCGACTAAATATTTGCCCCCAGGCTCCAATAATGTTTCGGCATCACCATCCAGGTTTGTAATCGTATCGATAAAGAACTCCGGACAACCTGGCTCAGCATCATCGACAGAAGTGAATAATTTAGAACCAATTCCGATTACCATATCCTCCTCCAATAACTGATTGAAACCCTGAGATGCATCTAGCCCAATTAAGTCCGTCTCCCTGTTAAGAAGGACGCCCTTCAACACTCTGGCTGTATCTGGGAGTTGTGCAATAAAACCTATTACTGTCTTACCAGCCAGGCCTTCCTCTCCAGAGCAAACCTTAAAAGAAATCCTATCAACTTTTAAATCATGGTTATAAGCCTCCGGGATAAAGAAAATATTAGCAATGTCATAATCGACATCATCACCGGAAGTACCCACGGGTTTACTGCCTTGGCTTCGATTACTGGGAGGCACCTTTCTAAAGGAAAAGTCCCTCACATCAAAAAAATTGAAATCGACATTATCATCACCTGCGACAATTTCCGGCATGGTATCCCCTCTATACCGGACGTTGTACACCACAAAATAGCCTTGTTGTGCAACATCTTCGGGCAACCAATCATTGTCAAAATCCCAGATCACGGTATCGCCTGCACCGAGCTCCTCGATCCACCCCGTATCGCTATATATCAGATCCAAATTTTCTGATTCAAGAATTCGAGCTAAAAACATAATACTATCAGTGAGGCTGGAGTCACTCTTATTGTGCACCATCATTTCCAAATCTACACTATCGACGAGAGCAAAATCAGGGGTCTCGAAGTTGTCGATGTTTGTAAAATCGATCACCGCCAGATCTACACCACGACTGTCGTATAAACTCACATCATCGATGATCCAGAAGTAGTACTCGCCATCCCAAACAAATTTGACGGTCACATCAGCTTGATTTGCTGCGATATCAGTAATGTCGATAGAAATCTTATCCGTAGCACGGGTTTGGGCTCCAGCTGCAATGTCCTCATTGATGAGATATGATGTCCATGAAGTGCCTCCATCATTGCTTACCTCCACAGAAGTAGCTGGTGTGCTAAAATCACGTGTATTGGGATCTGGATCACCATCGTCTTTTGAAAAATACCTGTAGTACTGATGAAATGCCAGGATCACTTTATCCTGACCCGTAAAATCAAGGGATGGTGAAATGAGTTCTCCCCGCTGAGGTGAGGGTGAAGGACCTTGTCCAAAATTGCCCTGAGTACCACCGTTGTCCAAACCATCAGAATCAAAAAGCATGGCTCCTCCACCGGACTCCGATCCAATGGGAGTTTCACCACTATTGTAAGCGCCTGTACCTGCATCGCCATTGGCAGTCCATGCCCAGACAGCTAATGCTGCCTTTGATGTATCAGCTGAAGAGACACCCACTGTTGTCCAGCCATCTAAATCGCTGTCAAATGTGAAGGAGTAGATCGCATTTTGACTATTTGTGGAAGCAATAATGGTAAAGAAGGCAAAAATAGTTGTAAGTGATTGAATGGTCTTCTGATACATATTATTCTTTATTAAGATATAGCAAGAGTTATTTTAGCAATGCAAGATATGAAAAACCCGAAAAGCAATATGATATTTAACAAATTTGACATGCGTCTTACAAATCTTGACACATATATGACAGCAGAACCGATACATCCGCTGCCTGGAGGGTAGATGAGATTTCTGCCAACGCGGGAAAGCAGCATGGGGTTGGGACGGGTTGTTAGTCCTATTTAGCGAAAATAGGACCGATGAAGACAATTGATTCATAACACATTCATTATTATGTATTTAGGGATGAATCTGTGGGATACCTATGAAAGTTGGACCTATTTAGCGAAAATAGGTCAAAGTCTGCTAGAACCGGGGCAAGTTTACAGGAAAAGTGCAATGGTCATACTTAGGGTTCACAATGGGATCTAGTGCATCATGTACAAAATATCAGATACCTCATAAATGGTGCTCTAGAATTGCAAAAAAAGGCAACAGGATGCAGAAACAACAAAGGAATGTCTCCTACTTTATCCAGTCTCTGGAAATCGGCATTACTCCCGGATACTGGCATACCAGAGTACCACATTTGACAGACCACCACGCAATACTTTCCAGATCAAAACCAGCTAGCCACGCAAGAGCAGCTACACTAATCACAGTATCTCCAGCACCACAAACATCCGCTATCAAACCCTTATGAGCAGGAACGAGAAAGGACTCAGTGCCGTCGCTTATAAATGCACCGTTCTCCGATAAGGTAAAAAGGACTAATCGGCATTCCAACTCCGACAGTAAAAACTTCGCGGCCTTTTCTAAACTCTTTTGATTTACCTCAACATGAAAAGGAACACATGCGCGTAACTCACTGAAATTAGGTTTGAAAATGGTCACCCCCTTGTACTCAAGAAAATTCTGAAATTTGGGATCAACAGCAACGGGAATTCCCTTTCCTGAAAACAAGGTCAATAGCCTGGCAATAAATGACCGATTGAGAAGTCCCTTGTTATAATCCTGAAAAATCACCATATCCATTTTTACGTTCTCCAATAATTCATGAAGGGATTTAATAATCCCCATCTCTATCTCATCTTCCAGCGATTCGATTTTTTCACGGTCTACACGAAGGAGATGCTGACTTTCTGCCATCACCCTAATCTTGCTTATGGTCATGCGATCTTGCGATGACAAGGTGAGCCTGGTATTTATTCCCTCTTTTTCCAGCAACGTCACCAATAATTTTCCGTCCCTGTCATTGCCAACAATTGACAAAAGCCAGACCTCACTTGCCAATCCTCGCAAATTGCAGGCCACATTCGCAGCACCACCCGGGGATGCCCTCTCCTCTCTCTGCAACAGTACAAGTACCGGGGCTTCAGGAGAGATTCGATTTACTGATCCATAGATATAACGATCCAACATGGAGTCTCCAATCACCAAAATCCTATACCCACTTGTATTATTTAAAAATTCAGCTACTCCCCGTGTCATTGTCATTTAAAATATATTCTGTTCCTCTAAATAATGCATAATTTTAGCAGTGGCCCCACGATGTTCTCCAAAAAAAAGTCTAATAGCGGCAACAGCATCTGCCTGATTTTCCGTATTTTTGAAATAATTAACCGCGTTGTCAAATTCTACTGAGTTTTCTATATACCTTGCAGCTCCTATTCGTATCAACTCTCTAGCCTCCCAGAATTTTGAAAAGTTTGGTCCAAAAATCACAGGTACCTGGGCACCTATTGGTTCGAGAATGCTGTGTATTCCCTTGCCGAATCCTCCACCAATATATGCTAAACTCGCCAACGGGTATAAATGTGCCAGGTCTCCTATTGTATCGACGGTCAGGTAGTCAGCACACGTACCAGAATGCGATCGTGAAAGCCGGATCCCATCACCTATCAATTTATTTTCAATAGATTTCAACATAGATTCAGCTACATCATGTGGAGCTACAATAACAAAATACTCATCGCGCTTCAAAATGCTATTTATCCCATCCAGGATCACCGCAAGATCTTCGTCCCAACAACTTCCAATAACCATCACCTCTTTATTCTTTGCCAATTTCTGAACTTGTGGATATTTCTTAAGATCCTTTTGCAATTGCAATACACGGTCAATGCGAGTGTCTCCAGTCAGCATGACCTTACAATTCCTGCTAGATAGTAGCTCATAGGTGGAAGAATCCTGCACAAAAATATGAGCTGCACCCCCCACATACTTAAATAAAGGTGCACTGAAATTCTTCAATAAAAAATGTTCTTTTCTTAAAATTACCGACACAAAAAAATAAGGTATACCCTTTTCAGCCAGTTCGTATAAGAAATTAAACCAAAAATCGTACTTTATAAAAAAAACAGAATCAGGATTTATTTTCTCAATGAATTTTTTAGCATTTTCCGGTGTGTCTAAGGGCAAATAAAACACTGCATCAACCTCACTATAATTCTTACGTACTTCATACCCGCTAGGTGAAAAAAAAGTCAAGATTATTTTCTGCGCTTTGCCACTACTCCTTATGTGTTCAATAAGTGGGCGGCCCTGTTCAAATTCTCCCAAAGATGCACAGTGAATCCAGACTACAGGCACCTTCTGAATTGCAAGGTCTTCCCAGGATCTTTTTTGGTCCATTCTTCCGCGGATCCATTTCCTGGCCTTGACGCTGAAAGGTTGGGCTGCCCAGATCAATAGCCCATAACACCTGATAGCAATTGTATAAATAAATCGTGTTGTCATCCCTCGAAAGAATTAGGGCCTTCTGAATAAATGGATAATCCATCCGACTTCGACACCCGCCATGACATCAAGCCGCTTTGCAGTCTCCAGGTTATTGTCGTAATTAATTCCCCTCAAATTTTTTGTGAAACCTTCACTAATATGAGCGCTTAGATAAAAATTGATCATGCTATCATGAGAAAAAAAAAGATACGAAAGTGATTGAGAAATACTGAGTCCTCCGGTGAGTCGATCATACCCTTTGATGTAATCGTCTCTCAATTGCACAACCGAATCAAATTCATCCACAATGCGAACTTTATGCAATAGATATCCCAATCCGGCAGCGAATAGAAATCCTGAAACTGCTTTTTTCCCATTTTTTGATAAAAAATAACCAGCCTCAGAATAAAAGTGATGGCCTCGCTCTCGTAGAAAGACGGATGCAAATCTCATATCGCTACCAATTATTCCTCCCTCAATCGTTCGTAGATTGGAAAGTACATCTTCTTTTACATGACTTCCAAAAATGAAAGAATAGTTCACGCCAAAATAAAGACGTCCCGGAGTTATAATTGAGAGTTTACCTCCGAAATTGAAATGGGTGCCAAAACGCTTGTTGAGATCACCTTCCGGTATGCCCACACCATACTTTGGAGCGATAAAAAATCGGGTAGAGATATCAGGACTTTCCTGTGCCCCCACCTCCAGGAAGACGAGTGACAAGGTAAGAAACAGAACCGGCCTCAACACCTTTGCATTCATCATTCAAAGGTAAGCTATTCGAAGTTTAATGTAAGTCTGTCCAAATGTTATGGTGCCTCAAGATGGAGTGATTCCGACCGCTTATTCTGACCCCTCCAAATCGAGGAGACGGTTTCACGGATATACATTTGCCAATACTGAAGTACTAAACAATCTGGTGAAATGAGGAACAAAGGAGCGCGAATTCACTCCTTAAATAATTGATAAGACAAAAATTACGGATTCCTATTTTCTACTTCAATGGTTAATGGATGAGTTGTTACCTTTGTTATCACAAATAACCATTTTGAAACGCGTTTTAATTACTGGTGCCGCCGGTTTTATTGGTTCTCATTTATGTGATCGTTTTATACGAGAAGACTACAGGGTTGTGGGTATGGATAATATGCTCACAGGTTCACTGAGCAATATTGAGCACTTGTTTAGGGATGAGCGTTTTGACTTTTACCATCACGATGTCTCCAAGTTTGTGCATGTTCCGGGAGACCTGGGATATATTTTGCACTTCGCTTCTCCGGCTAGCCCGATCGATTATTTGAAAATGCCGATTCAGACGCTGAAAGTGGGATCTCTCGGCACCCATAATCTCCTTGGATTGGCAAGAGAAAAAAGAGCCTGCATTCTTATTGCATCCACATCCGAGGTTTATGGTGATCCACTGATTCATCCACAGACTGAGGATTACTGGGGCAACGTAAATCCGGTCGGTCCACGGGGCGTCTATGATGAAGCAAAAAGATTTCAGGAAGCTATTACGATGGCCTATCACAACTTCCATGGTCTGGACACACGCATTGCCCGGATTTTTAATACATACGGACCACGTATGCGGGTTGATGATGGCCGGGCCTTGCCAGCATTTATGAGCCAGGCACTTCGCAACGAGCCTCTCAGTGTTTTTGGAGATGGTGAACAAACAAGGTCTTTTTGCTATATCGATGATCTGATCGAAGGGATATTCAGATTACTGCACAGCAATTATTGCCTCCCAATAAACATCGGTAATCCGTCAGAGATCACGATAAATCAACTCGCACTTGAAATCCTTACAATGGTGGGAGATTCCACATCTAAAATCGCTTATCACAAGCTTCCCGTTGATGATCCTAAAGTCAGACAGCCTGATATTACAAAAGCCCGGGAGATCCTGAACTGGGAACCAAAGATTGACCGGACTGAGGGATTAAATCGTACTTTGGAGTACTTTAGGACAGTTGTAAATACATGAGATCTTATCAAAAAATTATAATCACAGGTGGTGCCGGATTTATCGGAAGTCACGTAGTGCGACACATGGTCAAAAGATATCCCGATGCTATGGTGATTAATCTGGACAAATTGACCTATGCGGGAAACTTAGAGAACCTAAAGGACATCGAGTCGTCGGCCAACTATGTCTTCGAAAAAGTCTGTATTACCGATCAACAAGAGATTCAACGTGTTTTCGAACAATACAAACCGGACCTCATCATTCACTTAGCAGCCGAGTCTCATGTGGACAGGTCAATCGTATCTCCATTGGAATTTGTGCATACCAACACCATCGGAACAGCAAATCTCCTCAATATCGCAAAACAAATGTGGTCTAAAAATTACGATGGAAAGCTGTTTTACCAGGTCTCAACTGATGAGGTATATGGTAGCCTGGGTCCATCCGGTTATTTCACAGAAGATACCAGGTACGATCCCAGATCACCTTATTCGGCCTCAAAGGCGGCAGCTGATCACCTTGTCAGGGCCTATCACCATACTTTTGGAATGCCCGTGTTGATCTCAAATTGCTCAAATAATTACGGACCATACCAATTTCCCGAAAAATTGCTGCCCCTCATGATCAATAACATCAAGCACCAAAAACCTCTTCCGGTTTATGGAGACGGAAGTAATGTTCGAGATTGGTTATATGTCGGAGATCATGTGAAAGCCATCGACTTGATTGCTCATCGAGGTAGGTTGGGTGAAACCTACAATGTGGGTGGTCATAACGAGCATAAGAACATCACCATCGTAGAGACTCTATGCGATTTAATGGACGAAAAGCTCACCAATCCACCCGGTACGTCAAGGAGTCTCATTACTTTTGTCAAGGATCGCCCAGGGCATGATCAGCGTTATGCGATCGATCCCAGCAAGATCCAGCATGAATTGGGCTGGAGTCCAACGACAAATTTGGAAGAGGGTTTATCTTTGACGATAAATTGGTACTTCGCAAATGCAGAGTGGTTGGATCATGTGACAAGTGGATCTTACCGGGAGTACTACGAGACCATGTATAAAGTAATGTAAATGCTAAGGAACCTAGCACTCATCAGCCTTCTCATCGTATTGGGGCATGTGCTCTTGCCTGGTCAGGTCAGTGAGCAGATGCTGCAACAACAGCTGCTGGAAAGAGGCATTGATGAAGCAGATTTTAGAGAGAAACTTAGAGAGAGGGGCGTGATGTACCAGTCTATTGACGAAGTACCTCCAGAGGAATATGCAGATATAGACGTCATTGTCCAGGAGATCCTTGCCGAACTGGAAAGAGAAAAACTAAACGCAGAGCAAGCTCAACAATTGGAAAATCCGGAGCTCCAGGATCCTTCAAAATTGCCGGAACCCGTGCTTGAAGCTAAGGAATCAATAATAGAAGGTGCGTCGATCGAGGAGGCGGTTGCTGAGGCGGTCGAAGAACAACAACCCGATCTCCCTCCTGCAAAAATCTACGGGCAGGACATATTTAGAGATCAGACGCTTAAAATCTTCAGGCAAGCCGATAATATTAAGCCAAGAGATAATTATCGACTCGGTCCCGGTGACGAACTCACAATATCAATTTTCGGGACTTCTATTTTCGAACGGACCTACACCATTGATGAAAACGGCTATATCAATCCAGCAGCCATGCCCAGGATCTATCTTCGGGATCTTACCTTTGAATCTGCCAAAACTAAGCTGAGAAGAAATTTTGCTTCATTCAACCGGTTTAACAGGGATGAATTTGAAGTTTCGTTGCGCTTTGCCCGAACAATAACGATCGGCCTTTTTGGAGAGGTATTTCATCCGGGAAGTCATACCATCTCAGCTATCAATACAGCCTTCAATGCCCTGGTTGCCGGGGGTGGGCCTACAGATATTGGTACTTTGAGAAATATAAAATGGATAAGAAGTGATGGTGATGTGCAAAAGATTGATGTGTACAGCTTTATGATCGATCCCACCATCGGCGACGACTTTTACCTCAGTGATAATGATATCATCCAGGTGCCCATAGCAGAAAGGATAGTCAGCATATCAGGAGCTGTAAACCGACCAATGCGCTATGAGCTGGTGGCTGGCGAAAATCTTCAAAAACTCATTGAGTATGCAGGTAGTTTTAGGCCAGATGCCTATAGGGAGATCATTCAACTCAAGCGATTTGAGAATGATCAGCAAGTGGTGCACGATATTCGGTACAATCAACTTTCCGCACAAAGCAGTGACTTTACGTTAAAAAATGGTGATCAAATCACAGTGCGTACGATACCCACCCCATATAAGAATTTTGTGACCATCTCCGGATCTGTAGAGCTGCCCGGAGAATATGAATTTGAGCAGGGAATGTTGATTTCAGATTTGATCTCCAAAGCAGTTTTAACAGATGAATCAGAACGCACATTCGCAGTAATACGGAGGACCAATCGCGATGGTACATCAAATTTTGTACGTGTGAATCTGGGTCTTATTCTAAACAATGCATCTACAAATGAAAATCTACCCTTATCCCCGGGTGACCAATTAGAAATTTTCAGTAAATCTATTTTTATAGATAGCTATGATATATCAATATCGGGAGAAGTGCGCAATCCGGGCACATTTGCATTTGATCCCTCACAAAACATGCGTGTGAGAGATGTAATATTGATGTCTGGTGGATTGACTGCCTCTGCGGTTGATTATGCATACATTATGAGAAAATCACTTGGTACTGATGAACCCCGTTATATTAAGATAGACATTAGGGAGGCTGTCGAGAATCCCGGATCAGATCAAAATATTGTACTTGAACCCAAGGATGTTATCCAGATCCAGTCACAGGCTTCTTTTATCGAAGGTGCCAGCATTTCTATAAATGGAGCAGTGCGCAATCCCGGCGCTTATGAGTTTGATGAATCCATGTCAATCAGGGATTTGATCACACTTGCCAATGGTTTCCGGATCGATGCTGCCACTGATCGCGTAGAAATATCCAGGATGGTGATCGATCAGAACGAACCAACCCAGGTGGTGATCGCCACTCTAAACATCGATGACAATTACGAGCCTATTGGGCAACCGGATTTCCAATTGCAGCCGTACGATCAAGTGATGGTGCGCACGGTGCCCGAGTTTGAATTTCAGCAGATCGTGAATATTTCCGGAGAAGTGCGCTACCCCGGACCCTATACGATAACATCAGAC
This sequence comes from Saprospiraceae bacterium, assembly GCA_965222645.1. GTDB lineage: Bacteria > Bacteroidota > Bacteroidia > Chitinophagales > Saprospiraceae > JABDMH01. The sequence goes on from OZ244968.1 coordinate 2,570,274, forward strand.
AATGAGCGCATTTCAAATATTATTCGTCGGGCTGGAGGGCTGACTCATGAGGCTTTTCCCGAGGGTGCGACCCTCTCCAGATCTTATGACGCTACAGGACCTATAGTAATCGAACTCGAAGAAGTCATGGCAAATGAAAATCAGGACGCCAACATCATTGTGCGTCACGGTGACCAGATCGTTGTTCCGAAGATAAAGGATTTTGTAGCCGTGGGGGGAGCAGTAAACACAACTAGGTTATTCCGGCAAGACTTATTAGGACCTGACAATAGCATCACTGTCATTTATGATGGGCCTAAATCAGCCAGGTATTATATCGAACACTTTGCAGGCGGGCTTTCGGACAATGCTGATCGCAGAAAAGTAACTGTCGAATATCCAAACGGTACGATCAGAGAAACAAAGGACTATGGCCTCTTCATGGTATATCCCAAAGTCGAAAAAGGATCTATTGTAAAGGTAGGTACCAAGACCGTAAAGGCAGACAAACCCGAACCAGAAAAAGAACCCATAGATTGGGGTGAAGTCTTAGCAAATGCGGTAGGTCAGGCTACGGCTGTACTTACTCTCATCTTGCTAATTGACCGTGCAGGTCGCTAGGGGTATGGAAACAATCTATGGCCGAAATCCGGTAGTCGAAGTGCTGAAGGGAAATAATCCTATTGAGCGCGTTTATATCCAGGACACCCTAAGTGGAGAATTTGAAAAGGAAATACGCGCTCTTTGCAGATCAAAAAATGTCCCGTTAAATCGAGTACCTAAATCGAGGCTGGATGTTGCAATAAGGGGAAATCATCAAGGTATTTATGCCCTTGCCTCGATCATAAACTATGCCGATCTCGAATCCTTAATCATCGATCTCACAAAGGAAAACAAAGTTCCTCTTTTCCTTATTTTAGATAGCATCCAAGATGTAAGAAATATAGGCGCTATCGCTCGTTCTGCAGAAATTTTTGGGGCACACGCAATTATCTTGTCAAGTAAAAAAACAGCCCCAATAAGTGAAACCGCCATTAAAGTCTCGGCTGGGGCACTCACGCATTTGCCTGTGTGCAAAGTAAAAAATCTAGGTGCAGCCATGGATGTTTTATGCCGGAATAATATAGAGATAATTGGTGCGGATAATAACGGAACGTCCTCCATCACTGATATGAATTTTAAAAAGCCAGTAGCGATCGTACTAGGTGCTGAGGGAAAGGGAATAGACCGTAACCTCAAAATCTATTTTGACCATCATTTTCATATACCGCAATCGGGTAAGATCGATTCTCTAAATGTAGCGGTCGCTGCAGGGATCGTTTTATACGAAGTACATAAACAACGATTATGAAATATTTCAGTTGGATAGTTGGATTATTTATTTCCATTTTCATTTTTTCTGCCTGTAAGACCAGACAACAGATTCAACAGTCGCCACCCCCGGAGGCTCAGGAAGAATCTTCTCTTTTATGGCAAATAGATGGAGATAGTATAAAGAGATCTTTCTTATTTGGTACCATCCACATGATTGATAAGGAGGAGTATTTTTTCACGAAAGAGATGGATAGCGCATTGGTAACTACAGAGCAACTCGCCCTAGAAATCGATCTGGAAAGTGCAATGAATCTGGGCACCCAGATAGGCCTCATTCAGAAAGCGCTAATGCAAAACGACACCACTATTAAGGATTTGGTCAGCGAGAAGGAATATCAAATGATAAAGGATCATTTTCAGGAAATCGGAATACCATTCTTTTTCCTCGAAAGAGTAAAACCAATGTTTCTCACAATTTTCTCCTCGGACGAATTGTTTTCTGGAGGAGGTCTTAATATGGATGAAATTAAATCCTACGAATTGGAATTGGTTCAAAAAGCCAAGGCGGAGAAAATTCCTGTTGCTGGGTTAGAAACAGTCGAATATCAAATGAGCATTTTCGACAGTATACCATACGGTGCGCAGGCTGACATGTTAGTCGCTTCGATCTCAGACGAATCTGAAGAAGGTGCAGCGCAGATCGACACGCTGGTTTACTATTACAAAAAACAGAATCTCAAAAAACTGGATGAGTTATTAAATTCAGATCCCACAACTAGCAATTACCGGGAAATACTTCTAGACAATCGCAATCGCAATTGGATTCCAATGATGAGTGCAATGATGAAAAAAGACCCAGTTTTTTTTGCAGTAGGTGCCGGTCATCTCAGTGGTGAATTTGGAGTGATCAACTTACTTAGAAAGAAGGGTTATAAGGTAACACCGATTAAGCTGTCAATTGATCCATAGCGCCGATGATATTTTCTGGGAATAAAAATCATAGGGAACATCTAAAAACAGGGCTCGTTATTACTTCTTTAAGTAAAAAACAAAGAGCTATTGCGATGAACAGTTTTCAAACATTCCCCATAATTGTAATCGAGATAGCTATGGATTGTTAGAACATCCACTGCTAAATCCAGTAGCGTCAAATTGGGTCTGCAAAAATCCACGTTTACCATTGTAATTGGCAACGAGGACTAAATCGTTTATACCACTTCCATCCCTTTTTGGGCTACAATATTCAAATAAATAGAAGCTATTTGCATCTTTCCAGATCTCGTCTGCAGCTTCTGCAAATTTAGCTTCCAGGTCTTCCTTATTTTCTGCAAAAATGCTTCCGGTCTTACCCAACGTTCTCAGTACTCTTTGGTCTATCTCATCACCAAGACCTATCGTGTAAAAACTAATATTCTCTACTGATTGCTGAACAGCATCAATTGCCTCCTGCTCCGTGTGTCTCGCCGCCTGATCAGTTCCGTCCGTAAAAATGACAACAGATGCCGCCGAGATTATGTCTTGAGCCTTAAACTCATCTACTTTTTGAGCAGCAATATTACTTGATCTAATTACTGCGCCATAGAGATCCGTAGATGGATCGACACTCAAACCGGGTTGTAAGCCATCAATCTTGGTCTTCAAAATATTGGGATCACTCTCAAATCCCGAAAGCTGATGAAGTCGGTCTTCACCATCAAACCACCATATACCCATATTATAAGACTCCGTCTGTGCATCTTTCATCACGTTGTCTATGAAACTCTTTGCCGCCGACTTCAATTCACTAAGTGAGTTTGTAATGACACTCCCACTTAAGTCCAGAACAAGGACAGTATTAAAACTGAAGATCTGTGACCTTGGATTTATAGCAGCAAATGACTCGTTGATGGAAATCTCATTAAAACATTCGTCATTTCTACCCTTTTCATAAATTTTAAAATCTGATGCCTCCATTCCAGAAATTGAATTTCCTCCCGGATCTTCCACACGGAAAAAAATCGACACTTTGCCCGGCAATGTTGTGAACTCCTCCTGCACCTGAATGTATAAATCATTGTATTTAAACCTTGTGCATGGTACGGCGTCTGACAAATCACTTTTGCTGCAAGAGCCAAAGAACACAACTAAAGTCAAAAACGTCAACACTATCTTACGCATAGTTCTAATCTTTTAAAGGTTCGATGCTTATATACGTTCGAAATGATATGTATAGTACATCACAACATCTTTTTAACATTTCAAGTCAGACAGATGGAAACACTAACAGTACTTCAATCTGAGTGTTACATATTATGAATTATCTGCATATATCGTGCCAAAAATCATTGCATCAGAAGTCCAGATCCTCAGCAACCACCGAATTGAGATAATGTTCTAAATTGTGTGTTTGCCGGTGTTCGATCAAGATCAATTGATAAGATGGCACTAATTAAGACAGTACGTGATCATACTCCACAATGGGGACAACGATGCTATATTGCAGAAAATGCTACGTTGGTTGGTGATCTGCTCATGGGTGATGATTGCTCAATCTGGTTTAATGCAGTCGTAAGAGCTGATGTCAATGAGATCCGCATTGGAAATAAAGTAAATGTCCAAGATGGGGCAATAATACATGGCACTTATCTGAGAGCAGGAACGTACATCGGCGACGAAGTGACCATCGGTCACGGTGCCATTGTGCATGGATGCACCCTGGAAGACCAGGTACTTATCGGGATGGGTGCAATAGTGATGGACCATACCGTAGTTCAGACCCGGTGCTTGATTGCAGCCGGAGCTGTAGTACTGGAGGGTACCATCTGTGAATCCGGGTATATTTACGCAGGAGTTCCGGCAAAAAAACTCAAGGAACTCCCCCGTGACTTGTTTGAGGATACCATTTCCCGTATTGCAAACAGTTATTTAAAATATGCCGCATGGTACAAAGAAGACTAAGGCAATCAAAAAATAGGTAGGCCATCCACTGCGAATTTTGCATTGGACTGGGTATGCATTCAACCATCTACTAGATCTTAAGCGATATCTTATGTTTCTGAAGCCATCCCGTGATCAAAACGATCAACAAAGCAAACAAGAATGATTTGATCAAGCCCAATAATCCCGTCCTCAAAAACAAAGGAAGTGAGACCGACCAAAAACTCCACAGTGCATAATAAATGTAGGGCACCAGATAACATGTGAGTGTACTCGATCCGGCAGGTCTGATTAATTGTGCCCACTTTTTAATTTTCTTGCAATCGATGAGCCAATAAAAAAAAGCATAAGACCAAATACTTATGGCTGAACAAATTCCTATCCAAGATGGGGTTGCCTTGATCTTCGAAATTCCAAAAGAAGACCGCAATAGAAGGCCGTATAGAAATAAAAAGCATCCAATCCCAACAAGCCCAGTGATCATGACTTTGTCATTTGACACCGAAAATGTTCTTTGAAAAACAGATGCGATAACTCCGACCATGACAAATGCAGAAAAAGCACCATAATCCGGCATCCAGACTCCGATCTTAAACAGCTCTAAAGGGGCCCACCACTCCATGAAATTTCCGAGATTCAGAAAGAGAAAAAACAATCCGAATGCACCGATAACAATGAGTCTATCTGGAAGGAAGAAATAAATGAGCGCACAATATAAATATGCCCATCCGATCAGACCCAGGATACCCCACCAATGTCTTTGCATGTATTGCACATCGTCTGCCGCCCCTCCGCGGTATATAATTGCCAGAATGACCATTAAAAGTATTCCTGTGCCTATCAAAATCTTCTGTGTTCTCATTGTGAGACCTCCAAGGTGATAATTATTCCACGTAAGCAAGAATGCAAGGACAATACTAATCTGCCAAACTTGCTTTGGGACAATCATCGCGGGAGTATAGATACTCTCTAAGTTGACCAAAAAAACACCCATGATGATAAGGGCCAAACTCCGCAAAATAATATGCCTCAAAGTAGCTCCTTTCCCTTGAGTGCTGAGTCGTTTGTCAATTGCATAGGGAATGCTCAAACCCACGATAAATAAGAAAGCGGGAAAAATAATATCTGAAAAGCCTAAACCATCACGATCGGCCGGCATATGCTGCATCCATTCTGGAACACCCTCAAGTGTCCAAAAATCATTGACAAAAATCATTAAGACCATGGTCACGGCTCTCATGACATCTATGGAATGTCTACGCATTTAATGAAATTAATTTGACCGGAAGAAAATTTAAAAAATCAGTTGGTTGTAATCTCTTTTAAAACAGCTTTAAAACATTGTACAGCAGCTGCATTTTTATCGTTATCCTCACCACCCCGTGAACTTTCATAGTTATCCATAAATCCCTTTGCACTTGACCAATATGTCTGCATTATTCCCAGGTACCGCTCAGCCAATGTCTCATTTGCATGGGCTCTAAAATTGTAAAAGTCCTTCACCTGACTAATGCCCACCTCGGGTTTATTCCACGGACAGGTGATCACCTGAAATCCCTTGCTGGAGAAATAGTGTGCAGTAGGCTCTGCTCTCTCATAGTGCCAATCATTGATGACTATATCCTTTGGGATCATGTCAATAGCAGTGTGAGTTCCATTCGTACTGGCCTCCCACATTCCAATACCTGTGACATTTCCATCGAGCAAACGATCCCCCCAGATCCAAAGTGTCCTGCCCTTCACCGCCAGATGATTTCTGATTTTGGTCACCTCGCGAGCAAACAACTCCGCTTTGCTGTGACCATTGCATCGCGGGCATTGGTCTTCGCCGATATAAAACACTTCATCCATTCCAGCATGAAAAGATGTAGCCTCAAAAACTTCCATAATTTCATCGACAAGTGCAAACACAATTTTGTGTAAATCAGGATGCAATGGACAATAACTTTTGCAATAGAGACCATCATCATTAGGCCACTTGTATTCTCCTGGTAATTTAATATTTGGTGTCTCATCGAACTGAGGATATACTTCCAAGAGATTTTCATTTTCCGTGGCCCAGGATTGATGACCCAATAAATTTATCTGTGGAACTAAATTAATGTTGTGTTTTTTGCACACACGCACAATCTTTTTGACATCTTCGCCACTCATGGGCATCTGATCTCTCAATTCCGGGTGTGATTCAAATGCATAATTATAATCAACCCTCAACACGAGTGTATTTATCCCCAGAGTTGCCAATTCTCCATCAATAAATGTGACAAAACGATCGAGTTGATCTTTATCTGGAGCTGCAATGCAAAGTCCCTTTACGATATTTGAATCGCTTTCCTGCGCCATAAACGGGTAAGCATACATTAGAAAAAGAAAAATTAATATTTTATTCATCTTCAATTCTTGAATATTCATCAATTAAGGAAATAAAAATAACTAAATATGATTGGCCGTGTAGAACAAACCCTACTTCCGGCTCAAAACCCAAATCGAATGCTATCGGTCCCGGCTGATGTGCAACGACCCGGTCATTGCATCAGTCACAATGGACCCATCAACGATCCTCCAGTTTTAAACTAGTGAGGTTACTCCGGAAAGTGTCAATTTCACAAAATGAGTCAATTTTGGACCTGCTTTCATGGGATTTCAGCAGACTCAGTGAGATTTTCACTTTTTTGAGATCGGCTGATGCCCGTGTATCAGACGATTGAAGAAAATGAAAATATCCCTGCCTGGCATGCCTCCAGGCAGACAGGGCCAAAAGAGCCATTTTTGATTTGGCAACCTTTTCGGAGAAGGCTCACCAGTACAGGGCCTGTCTTCAATAGATTACCTCACTTTTTGTTTATTAATCCGAACTCAGTATCTTCAAGAAATGAGATTGACCCGTTATTCCCTCACATGCATTCTTACTGCATGTATATCGATCTGCTATTCACAAGTATGGCCTGAATTTGATCAAGCGATCGATCCAGCATCGCTGCAGAAAGAACATTTATTGATGCAACTCGATACCTCAAATGATCATCGCAAGGTGATCTCACTTCACTTTATCAAAGAAGAATTTGGATCAGACAATCCTGTGTCAATTCAAACATTTTATCAAAAGAGCAATGCCCACGACTTATTGCAAATGGGAAGGATTCCTGACACTCCATCACAATTATTTGGAACGACAGAAGGGTTGGGTCATACTTACTTCTTCATAAGTGATGGTAATTGTGAAATGATTGTCGATTTTGAAAAAAGTAAAAAGTCTGTCAAGAAATCAAGTACAATAAAAAAATGCATAACCTAATTTCCGGGATAATGCGGAAAACTTTCACGGTTTTTATTCTGAGTACTCTACTTGTTGCGACTTTTTTTTGCACTAAAGACGGCAATAACAAAAAATCTCCACCTAATATCTTATTCGCGATAGCTGACGATGCTTCTTTCCCTCATATGAGCGCATATGGCACAAAGTGGGTCAAGACGCCGGCATTTGATCGTGTGGCCCGTGAAGGTCTCCTCTTTATGAATGCATATACTCCGAATGCAAAATGCGCCCCATCACGGGCATGCATACTTACGGGAAGAAATTCATGGCAGCTGGAAGAGGCCTGCAACCACCTACCTTATTTTCCGGAGAAGTTTAAGACCTTTGCCGAAGCCCTTCCGTCTGCGGGATATCACGTGGGTTACACTGCTAAAGGATGGGCACCTGGAGTTGCCGAAATAGGCGGGGAAAAAAGAAATCTCATCGGTCCTGTGTACAATACCCACAAGACGGAACCTCCTGCAAAATTTATTTCGAATAACGATTATGCTGAAAATTTTAATGACTTCCTTCACAACAATCAAGAAAATAAACCTTTCTTTTTTTGGTACGGATGCACCGAACCTCACAGGCGATATGAATTTGGAGCAGGGATAAAATACGGCAATAAGAAGCTGGATGATATTGATCAGGTGCCCCCTTTCTGGCCAGATAATGACACAATTCGAACGGACATGCTTGATTACGCTTATGAGATCGAGTATTTTGATAAGCACCTGGGACTTATGCTCAAGATTCTGGAGGAGAAAAATTTATTGGAAAATACACTTGTCGTAGTCACTGCAGACAACGGCATGCCATTTCCCCGTGTGAAGGGGCAAGTCTATGAGATGGACAATCACTTGCCTCTGGCCATGATGTGGCGAAATGATATAGTGAATCCGGGAAGAAAAATAAATGATTTCGTGAGTTTTGCAGATTTTGCTCCCACCTTTCTTGAATTAGCCGGATTGGAAGAAACTGAGGCAGGGATGCAACCTATTACGGGAGAAAGTTTAATTAATATTTTTTATTCGGAGAAGGGAGGCACAGTGACTGATCATCGCGATCACATAATTGTCGGTAAAGAAAGGCACGATGTGGGAAGACCTCATGACCAGGGTTATCCCGTAAGGGGTATCATAAAAAATAATTATCTGTATGTCGAAAATTTTAAACCCGACCGGTGGCCTGCCGGCAATCCCGAAACCGGCTATTTAAATACAGACGGTAGTCCGACAAAAAGTCAGATCTTGAGCTTAAAGAGAAGTGGTAAAAATCCCGCGTATTGGGATTGGAATTTTGGTTTGCGCCCGGCTGTCGAGATGTATAAAATTGATGAAGACCGATATTGTCTACATAATATTGCACAAACTGATGAGGGCATGAGAATACAGGAGGGCTTAAAAACCCAGTTGTACAACGAACTTCGTGAACAGGGTGATCCGCGGATTCTCGGCAACGGAGATATCTTTGACTTGTATCCAGTGACACAGAATAAGGGATTTTACGAACGATTTATGGCCGGTGAAAAATTAAACACAGGTTGGGTCAATGAAGGTGACTTCGAGGTTGATGCAGATAATTGAATGCAATTTTCTTCGGAAGTAAAAAAGGCAGGTATTCGAAAGCGTTGTTTCAGCCACAGCCGAATGCAAAAAGATGATTATTCCTAATAGGAAGGAGGACACCCTTTAGATTCGTATATAATCCCCAGTGATCAAAAAGAATTGTCTTTTGCCAATTTGATAATAGTTTGTTACGTTATTACTTTGCGAAAATTTAAAGATGCATGTTTCAGCTACTTTTTATCCTGGCCCTGACCCTGATGCCGAAGGAAGTTCATTTTATGTCAACTCCTCCTGCAGACCTCAAGCTGGGCCTATTAAAGTATAATGGCGGTGGTGACTGGTACGCAAACCCAACTGCACTGCCCAATTTATCAAGATATTGCAACCTTCACCTCGGCATGTCTCTCAATCCTGACTACGCCACTGTAGATGTGGGGAGTCTTGATTTGTTCAATCATCCGTTTGTACACATGACCGGTCATGGAAATGTGGTTTTTTCTTATGCTGAATCTCAAAATCTTCGCAAGTATTTAATGGCAGGAGGATTTCTGCACATTGATGACAATTATGGAATGGATCCTTATGTGCGCACTGCAATGAAGGAGGTCTTTCCGGAATTAGAATTTGTGGAATTACCCTTTGATCACGAAATATATCATCAAACTTTCACATTCAATAACGGCCTGCCAAAAGTGCATGAGCACGATAAGAAGCCTCCACAGGGTTTTGGTCTATTATGGGAGGGTCGACTCATTTGTTTTTACACATTTGAAAGCGATCTCGGGGATGGCTGGGAAGACAGTGATGTGCATAATGATCCTAAATCAGTGCGGGAGAAAGCCTTGCAAATGGGTGCAAATATTGTGCAGTACGCGTTCATGCGTGAGTAGATAAACGCTTCCGGGCCGGGACAGCGCCCTAATTGTCAAGCTGCGGCAGAAAATGCATGCCTGTGCTCCGGACTATTTAGCTACGCTGACAGCTCTCTTTTCCCTTATCACTGTCACCTTAATTTGCCCCGGATACTGCATTTCATCCTGAATTTTTTGAGAAATCATAAAACTGAGCTCATCAGCATACTCGTCACTAACTTTTTCACTTGCAACAATTACTCGTAACTCTCTTCCCGCCTGCATAGCAAATGCTTTCTGAACTCCTTCGTAACTCATCGCCAGCTCCTCAAGCTCTCCAATTCTCTTCAGATAACTCTCAAGGATTTCCCTTCGTGCACCCGGACGAGCACCAGAGATTGCATCACAGGCCTGTACAATGGGGGAAATAATATTGTACATTTCAATCTCATCATGATGGGCACCCACAGCGTTACAAACCGCTGCATGCTCTTTCAACTTCTGGCACATTTGCATTCCCAAAATCGCATGTGACAATTCTGTCTCTTCCTCAGCCACCTTTCCGAGATCGTGCAGTAGTCCAGCACGTTTTGCAAGCTTCACCTGATTTCGGCTCAAGCCCAATTCAGCAGCCATTGTTGCACAGAGATTAGCCGTTTCGATACTGTGTTTTAACAGATTTTGTCCGTACGAAGATCTAAATCTCATGCGTCCCACCATCCTCACAAGGGCTGGATCAAGCCCGTGTATATCCAGATCGATCACGGTGCGCTCGCCGATCTCAATAATCTGCTCCTCCAGCTGTTTGCGCGTCTTTGCCACCACCTCTTCGATGCGGGCAGGGTGGATTCGTCCGTCAGATACCAATCTCTTTAAGGCCAGCCGGCACAGCTCCCTTCGTATAGGATCAAAACTCGAAATCACAATAGCTTCGGGAGTATCATCGACAACAATCTCTGCTCCGGTCGCGGCCTCCAAAGCTCTTATATTACGGCCCTCTCTACCAATAATCTGTCCTTTGATATCATCCGAGTCAAGATTGAATACCGTGACAGTGTTCTCGATCGTGTATTCTGCACACATTCGCTGTATAGTTTGGACCACAATTTTTTTGGCCTCCTTATTAGCCTCGATCTTGGCTTGTTCCACAGATTTTTTAATAATGGACATTGAGTCGGTTTCTGCCTTTGCCCTCACTGCTTCGATTAGTTTTTCTTTGGCTTCAGCTTCGCTCATTTTCGCTATGTTCTCCAGCTCCTTTATATGACGTTCGTTTACATCTGCTAGCTCTGCTTTCTTTTTTGCCACAATCTTAAGTTGCTTCTCCAGGTTTTCACGGATTGTGCGAGTCTCCGTTTCAAACTGATCAAACTGCTCTACTTTTTGCTCAAATCCTTTAATTTTTGACCTGAGATCCTTTTCCATTTCCACGACTTCCATTTCTCGCTCCTTCATTTCAATGCGATGCTTGGCTTTCCGTTCTTCATAGTCAGCCTTTAGCCGGCTGTATTTTGACTTGGCCTCCTGAATCTTTTTTTGCTTTATACTTTCATTTCTACCCTCCGCCTTTGTGATGAGTTTTTGAGCCTTTGTCTCAGCTTCATCAATGGTGCGTTTTGCAGTGAGCCTCGCTTCTTGTATAGCAAGATCTGCCTTCTTATTGATTTCATCTGCTCTGCGCTGATTAGTTCTTCTGATGGCAAGTGTGGTAATCAAGTAACCCACAACCAATCCAATAACGATCCCAATTCCTCCATTTAATAGCCATTCCATGTATTTCAGTTTTTTCTTATTAATAAATATGGCAAAAGCGCCTTCATGCACAAATGCATGGTCAGGAAAAAAAGGTTAGGAAAGTGAATAAACGTTATTTGAGAATATTCTCCAGGAGGGTTTCTAGATGATCTACCTTCTGCACAATCTGTTGCGGTGTGGTATCACTAAACTTTATTTTATAGAAATCTACCGCATACGTGAGCAAGGCCATCGCCAGGCAATCTTGCTTATCTTTGTTTATGTAGGTAAGCTGAAAATCTTTGACTTTTTCATTGATGTCATCGACTACTTTGTTTATGGACTCGATATCTTCCTGCTTTACCCTCAATGGATAAGTTCTACCAGCAATCATCACCTGTACACTTTCATATACGTCCATCTCCTACATATTGTTGATCAATTCTATGCACTTATCTACCTCCCCGATATACTTACTCAATTCTCTCCTCAACTGATCTGATTGTAACAATCCAGATCCATTCTCTTCCCTATTTCCATTCCTTCCCTTATGTCCTAAGGTTTTATTTCCAATACTATTTTTTTCAAATTCCTGCTTGAGTTTCACATTTTCCTCAATCAGCATCAGATTCTCCTTACGCAAATATTCCATTTTCTGCGCCATTTGCTGCACCCTCTCCTCCAACTTATCCAACTTCTTGAGAATCTCTTGCATTTTACAGACCTTAAAGATAACAGTTTGTCAAGATATCAAAATCGCAGATATTATCTCAAGGTGGCCCCGGCATCTTTTTCGAGATTAGAAACAAGTTTCTTCATCAACCCGTCGACCTCCTTATCTGAAAGTGTGCGAGTTTCGTCAGACAGAATAATACCAACCGCATACGATTTCTGATCCTTTCCCAGCACTTCCTGATTTCGATAGACATCAAACAAACTGATCTCTTTGACCACTTTTCCCAAAGTCTGTCCAATCACATTTTCCACTACCTGAAAGGTAGTGCCAGAATCTAAAACTAAGGCTAGATCTCTACGTACAGTCGGATACTTCGACGACTCCTTCACCACAATTTGATCAATCAGCTGCTGAGCAATGATCGCATCCCACTTGAAATCGGCATAAAACACTCGACTCCTGATCTCCATCATTTCGGTCAGGGTTTGCCTTACCCGGCCAAATTCGACCAGGCAGTCATCATTCTTCCAATAGCTGAGCCCCTGATCAAAAAGTGACTCATCAATGCTTCGCAGATCATATCGCTGTATACCTACCATTTTTAGCAGGCCCCCCACCAGCGATTTCAAGACAAAGTATTCATCATCTTCTGCCATGTCACCCACCAGCCAACTCTCCTGTTGCCATCCCGACAATGTGATAGCAAAATGTTCTGTCTCGGAGTAAAGATCATTTCTCTTCAGATAACTTTTGCCAAATTCGTATAAGCGAAGGTTTGTACGTTGTCTATTCTGATTGTACTGCACGGTTTCTAATCCACTTATAAGCAAACTGGGTCGCATCACTTCTATCTGGACATTTGATGTGTTATTAATACAAATGACATCTCCTTCATCCACTTTTATTATCCCATTGTCAAGGTATTTTCTATCTAGCATTGACAAGCCCATGATTTCATTAAATCCCTGGGCACAGAGATAATCCGCCCACCGGTTTTTCAGAGCGTTTCGATCGATCAAGGGTGAGTTTTGCACACGAAAACTCATTTGATCTTTGGGTGCAATCCGGTTATAGCCGTAAATCCTCAGGACTTCCTCGATAAGGTCAGCCTCGCGTGTTACGTCCACTTTATTCGTGGGCACTTTGACTTCAACAGATTCCTCGTCCTCTTTGGTTATTTCCATTTCCAGGGCAGAAAGGATTTGCAGCACCTCTTTTTTTGGTATAGGTGATCCAGCTAACCGGTCGAGCGCAGCATATCGCAAAGTCACCAGCTGTGGTAAAACGGGATCCGGATAATGATCAATCCATGACGAACTTAATTCACCTCCAGCCACTTCCTGTATTAAGTGTACCGCGCGCTGGAGGGCGAGCAAACAAACATTGGGATCACTGCCCTTCTCAAAAATCTTTGAAGCATCCGTAAAGAGTAAATGCCGTTCGCTAGTGCGTCTCACCCTTTTTGCATTAAAATGCGCAGATTCGAGGAAGATATCTTTCGTTTCACTGGTGACCCCTGACTTCAGTCCGCCAAACACTCCCGCTATACATAGTCCCTGATCTTCACCATCACAAATCATCAGATCTCCCTCATCGAGTTTCCGCTCTTGACCATCCAGAGTCACGAATGCACTGCCTTTGGGTAGTGACCGCACTTTGATTTGATCTTTACTGATCTGTCGAAGATCAAAAGCATGAAGGGGTTGACCAAACTCATGAAGCACGTAATTAGTGACATCGACAATGTTATTAATGGGTCGCACACCGATCATTGCGAGTCTTGTTTTTAGCCAGGCAGGAGACTCACCCACAGAGATCCCAGACAATGTGACTCCGGTATATCTCGGACATCCCTCCTTATCCAGGATGAGCACATCAATGGCCGAGTCAAACTGTTCTGCGGTTTTTAATTCGACGGTCACTGGAAGTTTTACATCACCTGAGTGCCCCCGATTTATTCTTAGCGCGGCTGCAAGATCTTTGGCTACACCTATATGACATGTTGCATCAGACCGATTTGGAGTCAATCCAATCTCAAATACAACGTCTTTAGAAATATCATAATACGTAGCCAGATCCTTTCCCACCTCATATGAATTATCAAGGACGAGAATACCATCGTGGTTTTCTCCAAGACCTATTTCATCTTCAGCACAGATCATCCCCTCGCTTATCTCCCCTCTGATCTTGCCTTTTTTGATCTTAAAATCGTTACCCTCTTTATCAAAAAGAGTGGTGCCAACTGGGGCAACGACAACTTTCTGTCCCACAGCAACATTTGGTGCGCCACATACAATCTGTAGGGGCTTTTTTCCAGCAGATACAGTGGTAAGAGACAGGCGGTCTGCATTGGGATGTTTATCACATGCCAGAACTTCGCCCACTACAAGACCTTTCAAACTTCCCTTAATCCGTTCGACTTCTTCAATACCTTCTACTTCCAAACCGATTTCTGTAAGGAGGTCTCCAAGTGCATTGGAGTCTAGATCCAAATCTATGTAGTCCCTAAGCCAGTTGAGTGAAATCTTCATGTTTGACTTGTGCCATATCTTTGGTGCGCAAAGATAAACAAAGTACTTAGGGTAAGATATTCCTTTCCGTCACCTGAAGGACCGCTCCGTTGGCCCCGGTTACAAAGGCAACGATTGAGATGTCCTCCTCCTTCCACCAGTTGTCTTCACGCGGCAATGTGTAAAAAAAGGAGCGTTCTGAAGACTCAAAGGCCTGCATCTGGTCACCCAATGTGTCTCCATCGATATCAGAGAGTATTTTACGCAAGACATTCTTGTGATCGTAATGATCTACCCTTCCAGACTCCGCAGCGCGATCAGCCTGTGGATCCACGAGGTGGTCCTCTTTGAGCAATACGGTAAGGCGAGTCTCTTCCTCAATTCCCTTTTCCGGAAATACCTGGATCCGTGCATTGAGTATTCTAGTATCACTGTCATAATCCACATCGATGTTTAGTGTCAATACGGGTGATTCCTGCAGTGACTCACTGATCAAGCTCGGCCACTTGGTAGAAAATGCCTGATACGATCCGCTGGCAGGGTCACGACGTCTATTGATGACCGCCGAGGGGTAACCAAGGGGATTACCTAAGAATCTTAACAATTCATCACCCTCCGGGGTAGTAAAATCAAATCGACTCTCCGGATAAGTAAAAGCAAAATCACCGGCGTGAATTGTCAGAATTACTAGACGCTCATCATATAACTCTTTGAGGTTATCAAGTTCCAAAGTACCTTGAGGACAGTTTGGGCACCTGGCACCTGAAAATTCCTCCACCAGGACATTTCTATTACCAACCTGGAAACCAGCAAGCTGGTATTGTACTTCATTTTGCCGGCAACCCAACAAGAAAATCAATGTACATATGCCTATCGAAGAAAGACGCATCTAGAACGTTTTATTAAATGTAAATTTTACACCGCTGAAAGCCGGTTCAAGTCTACAGATTCCTCCAGCACAAACAATGCCCTCCACCTGCTTAATAAAACTCAAACCAAAACGATTGGTCTTTACACTATAAACGACATCAAAACGCGGATAGTGCAAATCATTTGTTTTCAGGGGTTTCACATTATACATATCAGAAGCTGCAAAGGACCATTTTGGAGCAATACTATATTCAGCCAGCAGGAATAACCAGCTGCCAAAATCCTGTTGGCTATTCATGTATTGACTCTCAATTTTCAGTGATTTTTTTCTGGACAAACGTTTAAACCATTCTAAATATGGTGTGATTGTCTTCACCGGTGGTTGACCGGTTTTACCCTCGTAAATAGCCTGATTGTAATGCTGGAGCTGTAATCCGAATGTCACGATATTTTGAGAAGATTGCCGGAATTGCACTTGGTGATCAAGTTCCCTGTAAAGCAACTTTTGATCAAGATCAGTGATATAAGATAAATACTGCTCAAGTTTCCACTTTTTATTTACAGAATATCTCAATTCCAATTGAAAGGCTTGTTCGGCAATTTCCCTGGTAGCAGGAACATAGCGAGATTTAAGCCGGTAGGAGTTTATCCTGGACATCGGGGGGAGATAGTTAAGGAGCCCGCGATTAAGTGATGTAAAGGGATCGGCGCGAAACGTAAAATTTCTGGTACGCTTATATTCGAATGTAGAGCCAAAACCCTTTGTTCCCCAGGCAATGGAGGAATAAAATACGGATCCAGGATCACTCTTGAATCTGCCCAGCGTTGTGGCACCATTTCTCAATTGTCTGATTCCATCGGGATCAAAGTATGTGTCATTAGATTTCAGTGCGTATTCTGTGTACATTGTAAAGGAGCCATACGACAATGTATTGTAGAGTGTAATGGCATGCGAACGATAGAAAAGCCCGATGCTGTCGTTTGGCGTGTAATCGCGCACTGTTTCCACAAGGTTATCTACCTGTTCCTGGGATTTTGCCTTCACCAAAAATCCGACACCGGGCACGAGGGTAACTTTTTTTTCCCTGCCCAACTGAAGCACTCCATCCAATTCGGCCCCGGTGATGACACTGTCATAGGTCTTAAAGAGATTCTTTGGCCTGCCTGCAAAACCCTTCAAAGACCAGTTGTTTCCCTCATATCTGATAAGTCCCCCCAGTAATCCATTGTCTATTAATAAGGGTCTCTCCTCATAGGATCGAAAAATGATGCCTGAACCAATTTGATCGTAAACGTATCCGATTTCAGCAGAAATCCGGTTGAATCTCTTTTGGACATACCATTTACCGACACCCAGCGCACTGTACGAGTCCCTTGGATTGAGCAAATTGGAATTCTTGAATCCGTCGATTCTTATCCCCATATCGTATCCTTTGATATGGTAGTTAAGTTCCAACCAATTGTCACTGCCAAAGATCTGGTCGTCATACTGAGGTGTATTTGTCGCTCCAATTTTTTCATCTTCCAAAAAGATATTGATCTGACTCTGTAGAAGTCCGGTGAGGTGTCCCACCTCCTGTGCTTTCACGCATGTGCCACCTATGCACAATACGGTAGACAATAAAAGAATTTGCAAAATTGGCTGCCGGGCCATCATTATCGAATGTTAATCAAAGCCTAAATCAGTAAGAATCAGCGCAAAGATTGCACCTATTTGCCACATTTGCCGTTTACTGATATGCAATGCCTTGTATAATTTTGAAATCACACTTATTAAGATGAAAATTATTACACTAACAACTACGCTCTTCTTCTGTTTAAGCCTTTCGCTACTTAGCGCCCAGGATCCATTGCCGGAAGTCACGATCAAAACTCTGGAAGGGCAAAGCATAATGCTCAAAGAAGCTCTGCACGAGGGTAAAACTACCATCCTAAGCTTCTGGGCAACGTGGTGCGCTCCTTGCAAAAAGGAATTGGATGCTATAAGCGAGATCTACGATGAATGGCAAGAAAAGTTTAATGCCGAACTCATTGCCATCTCGGTCGATGACGCACGAGCCACAGCCAAAATAAAACCAATGGTCGCTCAGAAGGGATGGCCGTACAGAATCTTTGTGGACTCTAATCAAGAGCTTATGAGATCCCTCCACTTTCAGTCTGTGCCATACACCGTCGTTGTAAATGCCAAAGGGAACATTGTCTACACACATACTGGATATCTCCCCGGTGATGAACTGGAACTGGAAAATGAGCTGGCATCATTAGTAGACTGACAAAAGACTACACCGGTACTTTCGAAATAAAAAAAGCTCCGAAAGCTTGCACTTTCGGAGCTCTTAGTTTGAGTAATGTTACGTTAAAGCCTTATTTAACTTAAAATCAAAAATGTCTAAAAAAGGATCACAATTTTGATAATGTAAAGATAAGGGGCATATCAACTCCTTGAGACCACATCTTGATGTGGCTGCTGTATGTCTCGATTTTCGATCTGACCAGGCGAAACTTCAAAGTTCCCATCGCGACTACACTATCCTCTGTATTAAACTTCAAATGAAACGTGGAACCAAAACGGGCGTTTAGATCCTTTCAAAAATGACGAAAGCTCCGAAAATTCACACTTTCGGAGCTTCAGTTCGAGTAATGTTACGTTAAAGCCTTATTTTAACTTAGAATCAAAAATGAAAATAGGATCACAATTTTGATGGTATAAAGTTAAAGCGCCAATATGGATATCTAAACCCCATATTGATGGGGTAGCCATAACATTTTAGATGGGTGGTGTTTGATCGCCTCGACCTTCCGACCTGTTGAGAAAACAGACCTCTCAACTCCGTTTAAGGGTTTCCGATCCTGCGGATCTCGAGAATGGTGCCGTATAGAAATGCTGCTTTCTCGCAACGTCCTTGTCATGGATTGACAACGTTCATGTCTTTGATGCTAGAGTGCAGGTTCTCCAACCTGCTGTAAAGACTCTCCAGATCTGACCTGTGATATAGGCAACAAAAAAAGCTCCGAAAACATGTGCCTTCGGAGCTCCAGGGTATTGTGTGTGTTGCGTTAAAGCCTCAATCTTAAACTTAGTCTAACGGGATGCATCGTATCTTAACATCAGTATTGCAAACCGGAGACCAAAGTGATCCTTAATCGACCACATCTTGATGGGGTAAAACCTACATATTCATGGGGTTTTAGTCTTGCTCAGGCTCTTTTGGCACGGCAAATCAATACCTCAGGTTAATCTGCGGATCTGTAGAGGCAAAAATTCACACAACGCTCATGTCTCTGATGCGAGAGTGGAAAAGGTTCACTAGATCTGACCTGTGATGTGTGCAATAAAAAAGCTCCGAAAACATGTGCCTTCGGAGCTCCAGGGTATTGTGTGTGTTGCGTTAAAGCCTCAATCTTAAACTTAGTCTAACGGGATGCATCGTATCATAACATCAATATTGCAAACCGGAGACCAAAGCGCTCCTTCATCGACCACATCTTGATGGGGTAAAACCCACATATTCATGGGGTTTTAGGCCCTGCTCAGGCTCTTTTGGCACGGCAAATCAATGCCTTAGGTCAATCTGCGGATCTGTAAAGGTAAAAATCACACAACGTTCATGTCTCTGATGCGAGAGAGCAAGTTCTCTAACCTGCGGCATAGGTTCTCCAACCAGCGGTAAACGTTCTCCAGATCTGGCCCGTGATGTGTGCAATAAAAAAAGCTCCGAAAACATGTGCCTTCGGAGCTCCAGGGTATTGTGTGTGTTGCGTTAAAGCCTCAATCTTAAACTTAGTCTAACGGGATGCATCGTATCATAACATCAGTATTGCAAACCGGAGACCAAAGTGCTCCTTCATCGACCACATCTTGATGGGGTAAAACCTACATATTCATGGGGTTCTAGGCCTTGCTCAGGCTCTTTTGGCACGGCAAATCAACGCCTAAGGTCTATCTGCGGATCTGTAAAGGCAAAAATTCACACAACGGTCATGTCTCTGATGCGAGAGAGCAAGGTCTCTAACCAGCGGCATAGGTTCTCCAACCTGCTGTAAACGTTCTCCAGATCTGGCCTGAAATGTGTGCAATAAAAAAAGCTCCGAAAACATGTGCCTTCGGAGCTCCAGGGTATTGTGTGTGTTGCGTTAAAGCCTCAATCTTAAACTTAGTCTAACGGGATGCATCGTATCTTAACATCAGTATTGCAAACCGGAGACCAAAGTGCTCCTTCATCGACCACATCTTGATGGGGTAAAACCTACATATTCATGGGGTTCTAGGCCTTGCTCAGGCTCTTTTGGCACGGCAAATCAACGCCTTAGGTCAATCTGTGGATCTGTAAAGGCAAAATTCTCACAACTGCGGCATATCAAAACAAAGGTCTTTAAAAAGGCAAAGCTCCGAATACCTTAAGCATTCGGAGCTTTTAGAGTGTGTTACGTTAAAGCCTCAATTTAACTTATATATCAAAATCAAAAAAAAGATCAATTCCTTTAAACCAAAGTTAAGTTCTGCCCGGTTTACATCAAACCACATCTTGATGGGGTACCAACCCAATATTTGACATCAGCAGGGGGGTGATCAACTGGCTAGAGACCGAAATTTAGATGTTAAAGGTCTCCGTCTACGGAGAGTTTAATCAGTTCTGCCTTACTGTTTATCTGCAGTTTTTTATAGATCTTTTTGATATGATCCCGTACAGTCTCAATAGAAACCATGTATTTATCGGCAATCATTTTGTAACTGAGTCCATCCACTAATCCTGCTACGATCTGCTGTTGACGTGGAGTGAGTAGTTCCTTCTTCGAATTTGAGGAGGGTGCAAAGTAGGTTACCACTTTCCTGGCAATGGATGGCGACATATACGAACCACCCTGGCTTACCACAGTGATTGCTTCCAGGATCTGTGATAATGAAGATCGTTTGCTCAAATAGGAGCAGGCACCCGCGCACAGGGCTTTAAAAATTATCTCCGACTCTTCATAAGTCGTTAGCATGATAATATCTGTAGTGGGAATTCGCTTCTTGATCACCCTGATTCCTTCCAAACCAGACAGACCCGGTAGACCGATATCTAACAGAAGAACATCCGGTACGGTGGCAGAACCATCGTCATAAAATTCTTCGAAATCCTCAATCGATTTTACCTGACAGACGACTTCTAAAATGTTCTGGTCTTCAAAAAACGTCACTAAGCTTTCCCTCACAATGGGCTCATCCTCAATAATTCCGACTCCAATGGTTTTCATGGAAGTAAATTTAACGGTTCAACAATAATGACTAAGCCCCATATAAATGTGGCTAGCTACTACGAAAATGCTTTCATTCTTAAAGAGACTTTAAAGCCATTTTGTTTATCGATATCCAGCTGAGCGTTTAAATTCTTTGCCCGTAACCGCATATTCTTCAATCCAGAGCCATTGAGTGAGGACTTCTGACCATTGGTCTCTTTACCTGTCCCGTTGTCTTTTATAGTCATTTCAAAAACCGAGCCTTCTTTCATTAGCTCTACCTGGGTATCAGTTGCGTTAGAGTGTTTGGCCACATTTGTGATCGCTTCCTTAAAGATGAGATAGAGGTTCTGTCTCACTTGCACAGGAAGTTTTTTCTCCGGTACAATCCCCTTGGTTTGGATGTTGCAATTAATTCCTCGCGAAAACAAGATTTCTGCAGCAAACTCCCGCATACGCACTATTAAATCTTCGAAGCGATCTTTCCTGGCATCTGTCGCCCAGATTACATCGCGCATTTGAGCCATGGCATTTCGGCTCATGTCACTGATCCGCTTCAACTTAGGTTTATCCTTTTCTGCAGCAGTGTATTCCAATAATTCTGTCTGCATGGCCAATCCGGACAACAATCCGCCCACGTCATCGTGCAGATCACTCGAAATTTTGGTGCGGAGGCGCTCCATTTTTATTACCTGCTGCACCCGTATTTTGTGAAAGAGGTATATAAAGAGTAGGCCTAAGATGATGCAGAACAGGGCAAACCAGTTGCTCTTGTAAAAAAATTGTTTTACCCGTATGGGTAGAGCAAATTCCGTACTGCTGAGGTTCAGGTTACGATCGGCCCCCCGGATCTTCAGTACATAGTTTCCAGCCGATAGATTATTAAACCGGATTGTATTTTGTGTCCCTATCCAATTCCATTCCGGGTCCCGGTTCTCCAGTTTATACTGAAATTGATTTAGTTCAGGATAAGCGTAGTCTGCCAAAGCAAAGGCACAATGAAAATACCGGTTTGATGCGGGAAGGACTACTTCTTCAATATCCTGCAGATTATGAGTCTTCTCGATAATCGCGTCCTCCACCTTATCGTAGTAAGATAATTCTGAGAGGAGGATAGGTGCATCGAGGTTACGCTCCAGCAACTCATTTGGATTAAAGTAATTGAGTCCATTGGTTCCCCCAATGAAGAAGTTACCATCTTGATCTTTAGAGAACGAAAACTTGTTGAACTCGTTTTGACTGAATCCATCTGCAATTCCAAAATTTCTAAATGTCTTCAGCGTGCGATCGAAATACGACAGACCACCAGCCGTACTAAACCACATGTTGCCATTGTCATCTTCCAGTATAGCACGTACATTATTGTCAGCTAGCCCATCTCGAGCGTCAAAAAACTCAAATTCATCTTCACCCGTATCATCTAGTTTACATCGATTAACACCTGCATCGGTACCGATCCATAGATTGCCTTCGGAGTCCTCGACAATACAATAAATCATATTGCTGACAAGGCCGTAATAATTGTTTTCTGAAAATTGAAAAACATCCATCTGTCCATCTTTGTCAATTTTCACCAGTCCCCTTGTAGTGCCGACCCACTTTGTCCGGTCACTGCTTTCATAGAGGCACGTGGGTCTAAAATCGGCTAAAGGATTACTACCATCAGGTAAAAAATAATGGTGGAAGGTGTAGTTTGTTTCATCCAGATAGGTCAGAAAACTTTCCTGTCCGGAATTGCTTGCGACAAACCATACTGTGCTATCGAGACCAAGGATAAGACTTTCTATCTGATAGGGTATGGAAAAAGATCTAAAGGAAGTATCGGCCAAACTCATCCTGACTAATTCGCCCTTGTACGACTCGCTAAAGCGTGTTCCCCAAACATAACCCCTGGGATCATAGACCAACTCTCTTGCACAGTCACAGAAATCTGTCCCTTCCCTGTAATTCAGACCCAGGTCAATCGCGCTTATAGAATCTTTCTGAGGATGCAGTACATGCCACTCATGTGCATTGCCTGATATGACGACCGAATGATCAGGCAGGCAAACAATCCCCCTGAGATTAAAAAGATCATCAGATGAAAAATCCCTTGTCAGAAATTTAATCACCCTTTTCTTGACGAGTACATTTTTCTTGACGCCACTTGTAGTACCGACAAAGAGCAGGCGTTCGAAGTCACTGCTGTAGATCTCATTGACCCGCTGATGACTCACCAAATAAGAGCTGTAATCCACGACATCATCTTGAGAGGTTACCATAAATGCACGTCGAGGGCTTCTATCACTTATGGTCGTTATGATCACATTACCCAGGGCATCTTCCCACAAGTTGTCATATTCTCTATGGATTTGTTCTAACTGAAAAGGGGTGAAATAGCCCGCAGCTTCATTGAATTCCCATAATCCCGGTGTATTATCAAAATTGAGCCATACTCTGCCCAATTTGTCCTGTCGAAAAATCCTGGCCATAGCAGCATCACTAGATACCCCTAGGGAATCGTAGAGAAATACGTCATGTATCTGTCCTAAGGTATCGGCTACAATGATACCCAGCTTGCTTTCATTAAGAAACACTTTTCCTCTATCAGCAACTAACAGATTGTAGGTCGAGGACGGCTTAGCGATGTAGTCCTGAAAGGTGAAGAGACTGTCAAACTTAAGATCATCATTGAGGCGTTGTAGAATCAGGGTAGAATCCCTGGTGACCAGCACGTGCAGTTCTCCCTGGGTTTCGTTGATGGCGAGCTTCTCCACCTGACCTAAGATTCCGTTTTCCTCATTGAGAAAAACCTTCTGAGCCTGTGTAGAAGAGGACACCAATACATCAATCGCCCGCCGGTTTGCGTATTCGATCACCAACGAACCATCCTTCCGGCACAAAATCTGCTGGATGTCCCGGTGACTGATTCTGGTTTGACTTAAGGGGTGATTATCATAAGTCACTATGTGCAGACCGTCATAGCGGTTGAGCCCATTGCGCGTACCTATCCAGATATATCCATATCTGTCCTGAGCAATATCCTTTATAGTGCGGTCAGACAAACCCTGCTCAAGCGAAATCTGAGAAATAAACCCAACATCATTTTGAGCCTTCAAATGACAACACCATTCCAGGCACAGAAAAACGCCGATAAAAAGTCCTATGATGACTCGCAAACGTAACACAACACTTCAATAGTTTTAGCGACCTTGCTCAGCAGCAAAATGGACACCTCACAGGTCACTTACAAACAAGCCCACGATGGATACATCATGGGCCCAGTATATCTCTACCAAATTTATTCCAAATTTCTACTGAAGTTTGAGCATGTCCCTCAGAATATTCAAGGTTTCCTCCACATAGATATCGTTTCTAACTACTTTTACAAAGTCCTCATTCGTAGCCTTTCTCGTCTCGTCGGCATTAATATGATTGATCTCCGACTCCAAATTCCGGACATCCAATGGTTGTGAGGCTTTATACATATTTTTAAATCTGGCATTTTTCTCTTCCCGGAATTTGTATCCCTGCGTGTAGCCTTCCAAACTCAACGGGTATTTGAGCAGTTCTTCTTCCTGTTCTTTAAGCATCGCAGCTCTCTCTTCGATTAGGGCAAACCCCGGATGACTTTTTACTCTCTCCCTGCTTGCCTCGGCCAACAGCTCCCTTTCAGGCAGAGACCTCACGGTCTGAGAATGCTCTACAGGTTCGATCTCGCTCCATGCCAAAGGTGTTTCAAGGTCTTTCTCACCAGCTTTGATATAATTATATGGAGAAGGTAAAACAACATCTGGAACGACACCCTTCAACTGCGTGGAGCCCCCGTTTACCCGATAAAATTTTTGAGTTGTAATCTTTACTTCACCAAACGGCTTCAGGTCATTGTTTCCAATAATAAACCTATCGAGCTCATGAAATCGCTGTACCGTACCCTTTCCAAAGGTGGAACTGCTGCCAACGATAATTGCACGATCATAATCTTGCAAAGCGGCAGCAATAATCTCTGAGGCACTGGCGCTAAAATGGTTGACCATAATAATCAGCGGACCCTCATACAGTACTGATGGATCTTCATCTTCAAGTACATAAGGTCTTTTTTCCCGAGATTTTACCTGTACGATTGGTCCCTCATCGATAAACAAACCACTCATGTCAACAACTTCAGAAAGTGATCCTCCTCCGTTGTTTCTTAAATCGAGTATAATACCTTGAGCTCCCTCACTGGTGAGTTTCTCCACTTCATCCTTGATGTCCTCAGCGCAGCCAGGTTTTTTATCAGCCCGAAAATAAAACTTGGGTAGTCGAATATATCCTACCTCAGCACCCTCAGGCTCTACTTTTAAGAGCACTGATTTTGCGCGACCTTCCTCGAGTACAACCTGATCTCTGACAATCGGAATTTCTACCTCACTGTCGTCAGTCTTTCGCACAGTCAAAATTACTTTCGTGCCCTTTTTCCCACGTATGAGTCCGATCACATCATCCTGCCTCCATCCCCTAACATCGACAGCTTCCTCTCCATCCTGGGCAACTTTAATAATGAAATCATTGGCTTCCAATTGCTTCTGTCTCCAGGCAGGACCCCCAGGAATCACCTCCGTAACTTTAGTGAGCTCTCCTTCTGGTCTAAGTCTGGCACCGATTCCCTCGTAGCTGCCATTCATACTCAGATCAAAATTCTCCTTTCCTCTGGGACTAAAGTAATTGGAGTGAGGATCATAAGCCCTGGTGATCGCATTGAGATAATCCTCAAATCGATCAGATCGCCGTAAGCTGTTTAGGCGTTTGAACCACTCCTTAAAATTTTTCTTAATCGATGCCCTTGCTTCTTTTACTAACTCCGCTTCCTCCTTTATTTCTTCTCCCTCAGATTGTGCCACCTTCAGGTCATGTACCTTCATTATCGTCTCGTGCACAACCAGTTTTCGCCAATACTCGCGAAGGCTTAGATCATTGACAGCATATCCCCGATCGTCACCACTGACAATCAATGAATCCTCTGTATGGATGCTGTAATCCTGATCAATAAATTCCAGGAAATAGCCTTCAGCTTTCTGGATCCCTGCTTTGATTAATTCTTCAGTAAGGTCAAAAAACTCAAATGATCCATTGGAGATCTGATCATCAACTTTTGATTCAAATTGCTTTACCTGAGAGATATCCACTTGTGTGAGAAAGCGCTTTGCCGGGTCGATGGATCTCAAATAGGCATCAAATACATGTTTTGAGAGCTGGTCGTCCAGGGATTTTGGCTCATAGTGTACCCTGTCCAAGAACTTCAATACCGCCTGCATCGTAAAAAATTCCTTCTTAGCTTGGTCTGATTCACTTACATGATGTGACTTTAAGAATAGACCCACTGCTGCAATAAGCAAAATCAATGAACTTCTCAATACCATGTTTCCCATGTATTACTTTGATTAAAAAGACGGCGAAAACTTACTAAAGATAATCCTTTTCAGGGGATTTTTGTTTTCCAAAACGCTGTCGAGGACTGGCTTTAACTTTATTGTAACGCAAAAGTCAGTACTACAAATATTGATTTGCAAAAAAAATGCCCAGTTTGTCGATATCATGAAAAGCCTGTCTTTTGTGACAACAAAATGAGCTTTGGACGGACCTTCTGGTATCAGCTCAAATAAAAGGTGCGATTACCAGGGCGACAACCGACATAAGTTTGAGTAAGATATTTAGTGAAGGACCAGATGTGTCTTTAAAAGGATCACCGACGGTGTCACCTACGACTGTCGCCTTATGGGGGTCAGAGCCTTTCTCATATCGTGCTCCATCGATATCGACACCCTCTTCAAACATCTTCTTTGCATTATCCCAGGCACCTCCGGCATTGCTCTGGAAGATAGCCATCAATACTCCGCATACGGTTACTCCCGCAAGCAGACCACCTAGCATCTCAGGGCCCATTGAGCTTCCAAAGAGCTTGGGTCCGAAACCAATGACGATCGGGGTCAGTACGGCAATCATCCCAGGAAGAATCATCTCTCGAATCGACGCTTTGGTCGAGATCTCAACGCATTTTCCATATTCAGCTTTACCGTCAGCTGCAGTAAATATCTTCTGGTCTTCACTACTCCAATCTTCCCACTCCTTTCCCTCATTTGCATTCATCGCCTTCAATGCATTGGACAGTTCGGGAATCGACTTAAACTGTCTTCTTACCTCTGTAATCATATCCATGGCAGCCCGTCCCACTGCATTCATAGCAAGAGATGAAAACAAGAATGGCAACATCCCACCAACGAACAGGCCTGCAAGCACAATGGGTTTTGAAATATCTATCCCCGGAATACCTGTGATCGTCATATATGCGGCAAAGAGTGCCAGAGCGGTGAGCGCCGCACTACCAATGGCAAAACCCTTACCTATAGCTGCAGTCGTATTTCCAACCGCATCGAGCTTGTCTGTTCGTTGTCTTACCTCCTTCGGTAAATCGCTCATTTCCGCGATACCTCCGGCATTATCCGAAATCGGACCGTATGCATCGACAGCCAGCTGTATACCGGTGTTTGACAGCATGCCCACGGCAGCAATTGCAATGCCATACAGACCGGCAAAGCTGTGAGCTCCAATGATTGCTATGGCCAGGATCAAAATCGGTATGGCCGTACTTTGCATTCCCACACCCAAACCTGCGATGATATTGGTTGCAGATCCGGTAAGGGATTGTTTGACAATAGACTTCACCGGTCTTGTACCCGTCCCGGTGTAGAACTCAGTAATCATGCCGATGCCCAAACCGGCGACGAGTCCTAAGAGAACAGCCCAAAATACACCGGTTCGGGAAATCTCCTTGCCGGCAAATACCCATGATTCGGGTAACATCCATTGAACTATTAGATAAGTTGCAACCAGCATGGTCGCCGCCGAGATAAACTCACCATTATTAAGAGCTTTCTGGGGGTTACCACCTTCAGAAACCCTCACAAAAAAGGTTCCGATAATCGACGTCAAAATTCCGGCAGCGGCCAGTACCAGAGGCAGCAAAATTGCTGACCATCCTCCAAAGCCATCTGCCCAATCCTGGCCGTTAACCTGGGCTGCAGTAGCCCCGTTTTCACCCATAGAAATAAAAGCAGCACCCAGAATCATTGTACCGATTATTGAGCCGACATAGGACTCAAAAAGATCAGCTCCCATTCCGGCCACATCACCTACATTATCACCTACATTATCAGCAATAGTAGCGGGATTCAAGGGGTGGTCTTCAGGAATACCCGCTTCCACTTTCCCCACCAGATCAGCTCCCACATCTGCAGCCTTGGTATAAATTCCTCCCCCGACTCGGGCAAAAAGCGCTATGGAAGAGGCACCAAAAGAAAATCCAGTCAATACATTGATGACTCTCGATATGTTCCAATCCATGTTGGTGTAGACCACAAAGAGGATACTCAAACCCAATACACCCAGACCCACGACGCCAAGTCCCATGACAGATCCTCCTGCAAATGCCACTTCAAGGCCTTTACCCAGGCTACTGCGGGCAGCATTTGTAGTACGGACATTGGCCTTGGTAGCCACTCTCATTCCAAGAAATCCGGCAAGACCAGAGCAAATTGCGCCGCAGACAAACGAAAGTGCGATCAGCGGATGAGACTGTTCATCAGATTGACCGCTCAGAAAAAGTAGGATCGCGACGATTACAACAAATATCGAAAGTACCCGGTATTCACTCCTGAGGAATGCCATGGCTCCATCGGAAATATTAGAAGCAATGCGCTTCATTTGATCCGTACCCGCATCTTGCCTTGATACCCATGCGGAGCGCCAAAATGTGTACAATAATGCTACAACTCCCAAGGCTGGGATTATATAGACGATAGATTGAGACATACTACAAAATTGATTAAGAACTCGTTAATTTTTCGGTCGGCAAAACTACAGTTAATTTATATCTTGACCAATAGCATCTTGAGATTCTGCTACTTAGATCCAATGCCTTCTCTCATTCAGATTTATATGTGGAACTAAAAATATTTTTAGCCCTGTCTAAAATTTGGATAAATATTTGGTAATTTTATAGCAGCTATGAGAAACACTGCGCTCTCAATCTCGGAGGAAAATTATTTGAAGGCCATATACAAATTGTCATCCCAGCACGGTACCCCTGTTCCCACAAATGCCCTTGCAAAGGAGCTGTCTACATCTGCTGCTTCGGTTACAGACATGATCAAAAGACTGCATGAAAAGAAAATGATCGATTATACCCGATATCAGGGAGTAGCCCTCTCCGAAGAGGGAGCCAGGATCGCCACCAATATGATTCGCAGGCATCGATTGTGGGAATGCTTTCTTGTACAGAAATTGAATTACGACTGGGTACAAGTACACGATCTCGCAGAGCAGTTGGAACACATTCATTCGGAAGATCTCATCGATCGATTGGAAGAGTTTCTCGAGTTCCCAAGATTTGATCCTCACGGCGATCCCATTCCCGATAAAAGCGGCAAATTTACCATTCGAGCTCAGTATCCGATTAATACATTGGATGTAGGAGATCGCGCTGAGGTAATCGGGGTGGGCCTCCATGACGCCGCCTTCTTGAAGTTTCTAGCGGAGTTGAATATCGAGATTGGATCAAAAATTGACCTGATGGAAAAGTTTGACTACGACGACAGCCATAAAGTAAAAATCAACGATTCGGAGCCCACCATTCTTTCACCGGTAATTTCTGCAAATATTTATGTCAAGAAGATTTAATGTACTCATCTTATTTTCGCTGATTTGGCCTCTTGCCACGGCCCGGTCGGAGCCGGTCGTACCGAAAGTAGTTGCGACTGCTTCCATGATCGGAGACATGGCCAAGCAGATCGGCGGTAATGCCATCGCAGTCAGTAACGTCGTCCCAATCGGAGGAGACCCTCATATTTACGACCCCACTCCCAGCGATGCCCAGATGGTTGCTCAGGCGGATCTCATTCTTAAAAATGGATTGACCTTTGAGGGCTGGCTAAACGAACTTATAGAAAACTCAGGAACGAATGCCGAGATAGTAACGGTTACCGAAGGCATTACTCCCATTACTAGTCTTGTCTACAAAAATGCCACCGATCCCCATGCATGGATGGATGTAAACCGCGCCCTCACGTATATCAAAAACATCCTGGATGCTCTTGTGAGATTGCATCCCACTAGCGAGGCACTATTTCAGGAGAATTATGAAAAGTACCACCAGAAGCTTGTAGAGCTCGATCTATACATCCAGGAGCAAATCAAATCAATACCAGAGGAAAAACGCATCCTAATAACAAGTCATGACGCTTTTCAATATTATGGCAGAAGGTATGGAATAAGACTTGAGTCGGTGATCGGAACCTCGACAGATGCCGAAGTCCAGACGGCCGATATCATACGATTGAATAAAATAATCAAGGAAAGTGGTGTCCCTGCATTATTTGTAGAAAGTACTATCAATCCCAAGATCCTCGAACAATTGGCCAGTGACAATAAAGTATCGATTGGTGGAAAATTGTATTCGGACTCGATAGGAGATGAAGATAGCCCGGCTTCAACGTATTACGATATGCTCAAATACAATACTGATATAATTGTAGCTGCCCTTAAAGCACCCGTGACCTATGACAGCCGGGAACCACCCGTCAAGTCAAATATGGCTCTATATCTTTTCCTGGGAGTGGGACTTCTCTGTTTGCTTTTATATTTGATTTACAAGTTTAACCGTTAGATGTCATGAAGCCGGTCATAACCATTAAAGATCTCTCTGTCTCCTATGAAAGAAAGCGCGTCCTCACCAACATTTTTCTCACGCTGGATGAAGGACATATACACGGTGTCATCGGTCCGAATGGCGCGGGTAAATCTACTCTCTTTAAAGCCATTTTAGGTCTTATCGATATTAACACAGGCTCAATTTTGGTAAAGGGTAAGCCCGTTGAGGAAACACGGAAAATCATGGTTTACGTGCCACAGAAAGACGAGGTTGATTGGCAGTTTCCCGCCACTGTGCTGGACGTTGTATTGCAGGGAAGGTATCCCCATAAAAAGTTCTATCAGCGTCTGTCTAAATATGATTTGCAGGTAGCTCAGCAGGCCCTGGAAAATCTTGGGATCACCCACCTGAAGAACCGCCAAATTGGTGAGTTATCCGGAGGACAACAACAACGAGTCTTCCTTGCCAGGGCATTATGCCAGCAAGCCGAAATCTTCCTTCTGGACGAGCCTTTCGTAGGTGTGGATATAACCACTGAAGAACGGATTATCAAAATCCTGCAATCACTCGCTGAAGAAGGTAAGACTATCCTGGTAATCCATCACGATTTATCCACTGTTGAGGCCTATTTTGACCGGGTGATCCTAATCAATCAAAGGTTGATCGCTGAAGGTGACACGAAGCTTACCTTTACACCTGAGAATATAGACCGAACTTACAAGGCTCAACTGTCAATACTCCACAAGACCGGTCTAATCGAGTGACCCCTCTTGATCAATCAGATGATAATTGACCCCTGCTCTTATAGTAAATTGCTTACTTCCCAGCCATCTCACACCGTGCAAGACCTGATCGGCAATCAGAAATCCTCTTAATTTCTTGTATTTGACGATTGCATGTACGCCCAGATTAAAGCTGTCATGACGATTACTCCAACTTATTCCTGCACTCAACCATCGATTCCACTCTTTAGAACTAACTAGTGCCAGAGTCACTGGTGACTTAAAGGTCTCGTGGGCACCGGTCACAAGAAGTGTAACAATTACGCTATTGGTAACCTGGTAATATCCTGAAGCAATCCAACGCGAAGTGAGCCGAAATCGAATATTGTCCGATCTTTCAGTCAATGAAAAAATTGATCTAAGTGAATCCAGGGTACCGGTAATGTCAATCTCATCAATATTGAAAAGGTCATTTACTTCTGCGCCGGTGTACTCCCTTAAAGAATTACTGTGATAACTTCTCACCCGATCTTTCCAATTTATAAAACCGATATCTCCAACTGAAATTGAAAAACCAAAATCATCCGAAATCGGAAAATCTAGTCCCACATCCAGAGCTATCCCAATGTTTTTCGAAAAAAGTTTCCACCTATCAAGTGACTCAAACCGGTAGTTTAAAAAATTTGCATTTTCAAATGATAAAAAACCTACGTTCTCAAACTGATAGTCTGTCTCAAGTGTCAATTGATAAACATCTGAAGAAGTTGTAAATATTGCCTTGCTTTTCGGCGTGTTTCCAAAATAATTTCCGAAAAGGATGGAAGGTCTAATTCCCAATGTGAATCCCGGAAAGGAATGAGATACATTAATGCCATAACTATTGTACCCAAATAATTTAGCATCTAGTCCGATATCAATTCGTTCGCCTATATATTGCTGGTTACCATTTACATACAATTTGATTAATTCGTCAGGGTAAAAGAATTCACTATGGAAAACTATTTGATGATCAAATCCAAATGTCCACTTTTCCAATCCGTATTTAAATTTAAACGATTGAAAATGGAAATCGGAAAAAAGAATATTTTTTTCTTTCAAATTGCTTAATAAATTGCCTACTCGCAGTACAGGCTTATCCTTTGCCGCGCGGTCCAGCACCCTATCCAAGGAAGTACCTGTATGGAAAATATTAAACATAATACTGGGAGCGCCAAAATAAATTCCATCCTGGTGAAAGTGGGCAGGATTATATCGATCTGATTGAAGGAGTGATCTCAATGCAGTGACACTAATTTCTCCTTGCGACCATGTACTAATGACCACAAGAAAACTGAACAAAATCAAACCAATTTTCCTCATTAACGAAACTTTGCTTCAGCACCGATCCTAACCTCCATTTTGAGGCCGGGTGTGATCCTGGCAGGCGATGCTCCCTGGTTTGGTGACACCATAATAAGTTCTGCCAAAAGAAAATCAGACAACGAAATCCGGCCAATATCCTCATCCGAAAGTGAGTAAAAAAATACGTTCTCGCTCTTGGTAATTACGTTTCCATCTGAATCGGTAGCCGATGGAGCAATAATTCTTTCGTCATCCGGCACCAGGCTAAAGTTTCTTTTGCCGGAATCATCAGACAGAATCAAATTGGGCTCGAATGATAGTGGTATGCCGTTATCGACGACCATTTTAATACGTAAGAATTCGAATGTATCCAGTCGAGATAGGTCAACTGGAATAGACTTTTCTACACTCACAAAATTGACCAAGGCATCAAAGCTTAGCTCGAGTTGAGCGGTGACAACGG
The DNA here is from genome assembly GCA_965222645.1 of Saprospiraceae bacterium. Classification (GTDB taxonomy): domain Bacteria; phylum Bacteroidota; class Bacteroidia; order Chitinophagales; family Saprospiraceae; genus JABDMH01. The sequence continues at coordinate 2,603,403 of OZ244968.1, forward strand.
CACGACTTTCTTCAACAACGAAAAATGGAACTGCATCCTTTTCAGTTGGATTTAATATAATATCAAGGTTATAATCTATGGCGACTATATCCCGATGTGCAATATCCTCGATGTTAGAGTTATTCCTGTCAAGAGAGATTTGGCTCAGGACTACCGCACCTTTCTCATCCAGTGCCGGATATTCCAACATAACCACTTCGTCAAATACACTGCTTGTAAGCTTCGTTTGGGATCCGTCCTGCTGGATTATTATCACTTCCTTCACCCGTACTCCGATGGGAATGCCAAAACTATTGGAGATATTAAAGTGAAGTTTGGGATCGAGAAATTGATAAGAACCCTCTACCAGCGAATCCTGGATTACAATTGGGATTCGCTGTAATCCCGTAGTTATTGTACTTCTTCCGATGTCTCCCTCTAAATACGAAAAGTCAAGCCCCGTGATCTGGAGAAAAGACAATGGTAAGCGAATTCTTGTGCCATCTTCACGGCGAGCATCATAACGCAAGGTGAGTCTTTGCTCCGAAAAATCAACATTCAAACCAGAAAGATCTACCGGATCGGTTGTCAAAGTCGACAATCCTGTACCATTATAAGGGATTATGTAACTCACAACAAATGGTTTGCCATCCCTACTGAGTTGATCAATCGCTAAAGTGACCGATACATCTGATGATTCTGTGGAGTTTAATGTAAAAATTATCTGATCCCCACTAAGGGTTCCTTCTCTCAACAATGCTTCCTGAAATAGCGGGACGGGAAGTGAGACTACAGAATCCAGTACCGGTACTGGCAGGGCAATTGAAAATTTTGGAAAAAGTGATTGTTTGCTTTGCACATATGGGTCAGAATAAAAAACAGCGGTGTATATCTCCTCTTCATTGAGATTCACCTCGACATTTTTTTGTAATTCTTCTATAAAATCATCCGAGAGAATTTCTATTTCAGCAATCGGAATTGCGAGAAAAGGATGTGAATCTTCCAGCTGCAATTCCTGTGCGAGATCACCCTGAAGACAGGATTGCATTACAAAAATCACAGATGAAAAGAATAGGAGATGTCTCAAAAAAGATTTATTCTGTATTAAATTCTTGCCCCAGACTTGGAATTTCCACATGCAGCTTCAGGTACTTTTCCAATAGAGAACGAAATGCAATTTGACTTTCATATTCGCCATGTACGAGAAACAACTTTTTCAGACGTCTTTGATTTTTTAAAAAGTCTAGCATCTCATACCTGTCTCCATGAGCGGAAAAAGAATCCATGCGCTGAATATCGGCCCGGACAGGTTTGACTTCTCCATACAATTTGATCTCTTTTTTACCGGCGAGCAACATTCCACCCGGTGTATCTGGTGAGCAATATCCCACTATCAGGAAAGTGCTGTTCTGGTGGTCAATGTTGTGAAACAGATGGTGTCTTACACGACCTGCATTCATCATTCCTGATGAGCTGATGATCACACAGGGTTCTTTCGAAAAATTGAGCTCTTTACTCAATTCTACATTTCGGACGTAAGTAAGATTATTAAAACCAAATGGATTGTCGTCAGTAAGTAAATATTCATTGAGTTCATTGTCGTAACATTCGGGGTGAGCACCGAAAACCTCTGTGGCATTTACTGCCAGAGGACTGTCAACAAAAATTGGAATTCTTGGCAACATCCCTGCGCTGGCAAACTGGTCAAAGATGTAAACGATTTCCTGCGTACGCCCCACGCTAAATGCGGGAATAATCAATTTACCCTTGTTCTCGATGCAGGTCTTGCGCATTATCGAGAGAATTTTCTCGCTCTCCTCTGGCCTGCTCATGTGGTCGCGGTCACCATAGGTGGATTCGCAAATGAGGTAATCTACCTCAGGCATAACCTGTGGATCACGCAATATCGGTCTATCCGGACGACCAATATCACCCGTAAAACCCAGGAGGGTTTCCCTGCCGTTTTCGATAACCTTTAATGTGACATTGGCACTTCCCAAAATATGACCGGCATCTCTGTACTGCACCGATATCTGATCATTTATCCTAAACCACCTGTCGTAGGGCATACCGACAAACAATTTCATCGTCTCTTGCACATCCGCAGACTTGTACAGCGGTTTCTTCTTCTGCTTTTTCCCCTTTTTCTTGGCCTTTTTATTTGCATACTCGGCATCGCGTTCCTGTATCTTGGCACTGTCGAGCAGCATTATCGCACAAAGGCTGCGCGTGGCATGCGTGGCATATATTTCACCTCTAAATCCGTCTTTGACCAGACGAGGTAACCGGCCGGAATGATCGATATGCGCATGTGACAAGACGACACAGTCTATCGACTTGGGATCAAAATACCACTGCCGGTTGAAATCGCTCATGGCACTCGCCCGCCCCTGATATAAACCACAGTCTAATAAAATCGTGAATCCCGAGTCCAGGGTCAACAGATGCGCACTTCCAGTTACCTCCCTGGCAGCGCCACAAAATCTAATATGCATCTAGATGTCGCATTTCTTTTAAAGCGCCAAAAGATACAATAAACTTTATTGGGCATTGGGCAACATGATCGCTCTACAGATGCAAGCATATCTCTCATCTAACATCCTGGGTGACCGGGAAAGTTACGTTCGGGCTTTTACGGGATCCACCATAGTAGTATCAATGCAATGGATGGCTAGTACACCCGGAGAGATCCGTAATCCGACCTGACTTTTATTGTGTTGGGAGAAGATTCGCTGCCCACGTGCCCCTCGACAATTACATCCTCATTGTCCCTAATCTCCCGTTTGGCCACAATATCGTCTCTCATTTTTACAGAAGTATGTCTACTTTCTACATCGATCTGAAAGGAACTTAGTTCATTCAGATCCAGGACAATTCCAGCATAGCGGGAAGTGACATCGATCTCACGTACGTCTTCACCAGCGCGATCGATCTCGATCCCACCATAAGACAGACTTGCGACGGCAGATTGAGTGAGGTAATCAATATCAATCTTGGTGTACCGGGTTTCTATATCAATCCGTTCTATTTTCTTGATGTCAAAATTGTCATATTTCCCATTATTTTCCAGGCTGCCGACATCTCCAAGTTTATAATCATCGTACCCGCTTTCAGTGCGCAACTGATTGGCACTTTCGATCTCAATCTTCGAATATTTGCTGTCAAGGTCAATTACATCAGCATCGTTGATTTGCAATTTCCCATAGGCAAATTCTGCTTCCAGATTCTTGACTTGTGCAATAAATGCATTGCCATATGCCATATCGAGGATCATCTTTTCAGCTGCATGGTCTGCTGAAAGATTTCCGTATTTCAGTTCTACCATCACATCACCGGATATTTCCGCCAGCTCCGCATTACCGTATTTATGGCTCAACTCCAGATCACTGCGTCGAGGCATCGAAACTTCATAGTTAATTTCTATGTCGTCATTATTCCACCAACTTTTTATAAACCACCACACTGACCTTTTGCTCTCAATTTCGGTAGTGGCAGATACATAGCGGTCGTCATTAGAAAATTCCACATTGATCCGATTAAAGGTTTCTTCAGCTTTGGATTTGCTATTTGCGTTTACTTTTATCGTAACGACGATGTCCACTTCATTTCTGTCCCAGGTATTTATCCTGACCAGTCCATGTTTATTTTCGATGTTTACTTTTCCACCTTCAGCAAGGCTAAAATGTTTTTCAATTGTCTTGATGTGTTCACTTTTTGCAGTAAGTGACAATGGATTACTGCAAACAATTACGATAAAGGAAATCAGGGTGACAATATTAAATTTGTAAGCCTTCATTTTTTGTTTCTATTAATTCTTTTTTACGATCTAGCGCCTTTTCCAGCAGTTCTACCTTCGCTTCATATAAGGATATGATAGCTTCCATTACTAATTCTCTTGATTTCTTTGGAGCTGTTGACAATTCTACTTTTAAGTCATTTATTTGCTGATCGATATTTGACAATTCTACTTTTACTTCGTCCACTTGTTGATCACCTCCCAATCGAATAAAAAGAGCTTCCACCTCACCGTTGTAATATTTTTGCATACCATTAAATTCCTCAGATTGTTCTAAGGCCATCAAACTTTGGTATTGATGAAAGCGAGGGGCCAGTATGACACCCAGTGCAATACCAATCAATAAGAGGACTGATGCTGCAACGGACCACCTCCAGAGATTAAACCTTCCCTTTTCTTTTCTGGAAAGAGCCCGGTCTATATCAGCCCACACTTTAAGCGAAGGTCTTTCGTCATCAAATCTTCCCCTATGATCCCCAATAAATCTTTCCAACGAATCTTCTTTTCTCTTCATCCTGCTTTATTTTTCTGGCTTAGGATTTTGTACAGTTTTTGCTTTGCCCTGCTATATTGGGATTTTGAAGCCCCCTCTGTAATACCCAGAATCTCACTTATTTCACCGTGGTCATATCCCTCCATTAGATATAAATTAAACACTGTCCGATATCCATCCGGCAACATTTTTATCGCTGACTTGACCCGATGTATTTCATCTATGTCAAAGCTGACTTCTTCAAAATAATCATCAGCTATTTCAATCTCTCTGTCGCTACTCACAAACTCAATCTTCCTCCTTTTTAATTCATTTAGGCAGCTATTCACAACAATTCGTTTAATCCATGCCCCCAAGGTTGAATCACCCCTAAACGTATTCATCTTTGTAAACACATCGATGAAAGCATTCTGCAAGACATCTTCAGCCTCCTCCCTATTACCCATCATCCTGATGCAGATGTTATACATTGCCTTGGAGTACTTGTTATAAACTTCAAATTGTGCCCGGCGATCTCCGTCAAGACATCGTTCTGTGAGCTCTTCGATAGTTGCGATTGTTTCCAAGTTCTTCCAAAGTTCAATAGTAGAGACAACCTCTTACCTCCATAGGTTGCATCCGCCATATTCTTAATTCATCTCCCCCGGTGGAGCGGGTTACTGACCTTCTAAGATGTCAAAATCCTGCTTTTAAGATGCCTTTGTACTGGATCTGTGTTATCTATGTGTACCTTAAGATCTCACACTGGCAGGGATCACGGTTTGTATTCGGACCAACGTTGTGGTTGGTCACTCGAGATGGGCTACTCTTCTTCTGCGGAGTACTTGTCGACCAACTTTTTGTCTGACACATTTTCATCAAGAAACGTGTTTAACTCGTCGATAGCCAGTGTACTCTTGATCTGACCAAATTCGTTAATGCGGATATCAAATCCCTTGAGGTCTTCATGAGATTCGGGGATCCCTTTTTTAGGAATTTTCTTTGGCATTGCTACTTTTATATTTATCAACGCTTAAGTGAGCTAAGTGGGTTCCTCGATGTCTCTCAATAGTACTAACTAGTTAGTGATTATCCATGACCTTATCGAAAGAAACCATTGCCTTTGACAAGCGATCAGTCGCTTTGTCACTACCCAAAATCTGCATCGTCATAAACAAGTCAGGACCCTTTGTCGCTCCCGTAAGCCCAATCCGTAATAAAGGCATGAGGTCACCGAATTTTATTCCAGCCTCATTGATATACTGCCTTATGTGTTCCTTTATGGATACGGCATCGAAGGTGTCCATAGTTTTTAACTCTTTGACCACATTGCGATAATGCGTACTGAAGGGTTGATGCCATTTTTTCTTGATGGTTTTCTTGTCGTATTCAAGGTTGGGATCATATAAAAATTGTACAGCTACAGGAAAGTCGGCCAAAGTATTGACACGTCCTTCCATCAGCTCCACGATGTCTTGCAGGTGATACATCGACAGGTCGTATCCTGCTGCAATCATAAATGGCTTAACCATTTCCGTCGTGCGGCTCTTATCCTGCGCAGTCATGTACTGGGCATTATACCATAGCGCCTTCTCGTAATCAAACCTTGCACCGGCTTTACCGATATTATCTAAAGAAAAGGCTGAAATCAATTGCTCAAGTGAAAAGATCTCTTGCTCAGTTCCCGGATTCCAACCCAAAAAACTTAAGAAATTGATCAGAGCATCCGGTATAAAACCAGCAGTATCAAAACCCGGAAAAGACGCCTGTGGATCCGGGTCAGTCCAGGATATAGGAAATACGGGAAACCCAAATTTTTGTCCGTCACGCTTGCTGAGTTTTCCCTTCCCGCTAGGTTTGAGAATAAGAGGTAAATGTGCAAATTTCGGCATTGAATTTTCCCAGCCGAACGCCTGGTAAAGCAATACATGATGAGCTGTACTCGATAACCATTCTTCACCTCTTATCACGTGACTGATCTTCATGAGATGATCATCAACTACATTGGCGAGATGGTAGGTCGGATAGCCATCAGCCTTGAGAAGAACTTTGTCATCCAGTTCCTTCGTGTGAATGACGACCTCTCCCCTGATGTGATCCGAAAACGAAATCCGCTTGTCATCGGGCACTCGCAGCCGGATCACATGAGGTGCTCCTTGCTGAATCAATTCGGAGGTCTGACCATCTCCTAAACTCAAGGAGTTCCGCATAGACCTTCTCACGAAAGCGTCATACTTTGCATGAGGACGACCTTGATTGGCCTCCCGCTGACGCATCGCCTCCAGTTCTTCCTTTGTATCAAATGCGTAATAGGCCTGACCCCGGTCGAGTAGTTGAGCCACGTATTTTTTATAAATATCCAGGCGTTCTGATTGTCGGTAGGGACCGTACCTGCCAGCAGTGCCAGGGCCTTCATCAATGGTGAGTCCACACCAAGAAAGAGCATTTACAATATAATCTTCAGCGCCCTCAACAAATCTTTCCCGATCTGTATCTTCAATTCTCAAAATAAAACTGCCTTCATGTTTCTTTGCAAAAAGGTAGTTGTACAATGCGGTGCGGAGGCCTCCAATATGGAGAGGTCCCGTAGGACTAGGTGCAAACCTCACTCTTACATCAAGCATTCTTTAAATAATTTACAATATTTTATTGGTCAAAGCAGACAACATATTAGTACAATTTCCCATATTTACACTGAGAATCTGGAGCAGCAAAATCTTCCAGACGAACGTTATTACTATGCCGTTGAATCAGAACAAATAAACGGAATAATTATTGCAATGACATTGTCAGGATCCTTCAACACTTAATTCCTAATGTATCTTATAAAAACACCCACTCTCATTCAGAATTTATTTCCAAACTTTACGTGGAAAATCCCCAGTGATCAAAAGACTATTTATCTCACTTTTGACGATGGCCCTGTCAAAGAAGTCACACCCTGGGTAATAGAACAGTTGGATCTGTTTGATGCCAAAGCCACGTTTTTTTGTGTTGGCGAAAATGTTCAGGCTAACTCCGATATTCTTTTGTCCCTGACCGATCAAGGTCATACCCTGGGCAGTCATACTAACAATCATTTGTCTGGATGGAGTACAGACAACATTCCATACTTTCACAATGTTAGAAGAGGTGCTACACTCGTGAAGTCGTCATTGTTTAGACCCCCGTATGGCAGACTTAAGCCGTCTCAGGTTCCTTTTCTCATGCGGCACTACAATATAATCATGTGGGATGTGCTGAGTGGTGATTTTGATCCCGATATCTCGGCAGATCAATGTTTGCGAAATGTAATCGATCATGCGGGGCCCGGGTCGATAGTGGTATTTCACGATAGCCTGAAATCGGAGAAAAAACTGAAGCATGTACTTCCCCGGGTGCTTGAGCACTTTTCAAATCAGGGCTTTCAGTTTGAGAAGATTACTGAAAAATTACTCTCTTATTCGCCACAGAAACAAAGAGCATAGTTCCCGTATCTTTTAAAGGCAAGACCTCTAATCGCTTTTTTTTACGGTTGGTTTTCCACACTTAAATTATCTCAAGGAACAAAGAGGTACCTGTCAAGTGTTTACAGTATCAGATCAGACAAAGGATCAAGGGAACAAAATGAGACATCCAGAGGATTACTATCGAAAGTTTATGTCTCGCTTTGATGAAGATGAGTATCTTCTCAAGGCCAGAAAGTATTTGAAAATTGCGGGAGTCCAATTAGTGTATGCGTGCATGCTCTTGTTTTATGCGTACAAACATCCCGATACTCCTTCCTGGGCCAGGAGAATGGTACTCGGTGCACTGGCGTATGCACTGGCCCCGATCGATCTCATTCCTGATCTCGCACCCTTTCTTGGCTTTACCGATGACTTTGGAGTCCTTATGTTTGGCGTTGTAAGTATAGCTTGTTACATCGATGACTCTGTAAGAGAAAAGGCCCAAAAACATGTAATTAAATGGTTCGGAAGGGTCGATCAGGATGACTTCGATGAGGTAAATCGCAAAATTGGCTGAAGGGTATTCAGTAATCCTGTATCCGGTCTTCAAAAAGCTAAAAAATCTCCGACAGTCAATCCGGATTTGTAAACTGTTTCAAAAACATTGATTCTCCGGAGCCGGATCATCCCCACTTTTGACAAAACCTGGAGATTTCACAATCAGTTTTCCTATTTTTCCCGATATATGAAAAGACAAATTCAGGAAACCAAACTGTTTATCCGGAACAGGGAGCGGTTTGCAAAAAGTCTGATGCCATCCTCTCTGGCAGTACTATACTCCAGTGATCGCATGCTCCGCACCGGTGATCAGCATTTTCCCTTTCGTCAGCAATCTGATTTTTATTACTTGACCGGAATCAATGAGCCCAATACAGCGCTTTTGATTTTTCCATCAGCTGTGAAGGAACAAAACCGTGAAATTTTATTTATTCCAAAAACAGATAAACATGCCAAAATCTGGTCTGGAGAAAATTTAACTAAAGACGCGGCAACACAAATTTCGGGTATTAAGAATGTCCTCTTTGTGAACGAGATGCCGGCTCTGTTGCACCGGCTGATTCACCGGATCGATAAAATTTATCTCAATGAGAATGAAATGCGCTCGGCTCAGGAGGAAGTACTGTCCAGAAGTCAACGAAAAAATGCGGAACTGATAAAAAAGTATCCTCTACACCAATTTTGCAGGGCAAATCCGATACTGCGTTCATTGCGGATGATCAAATCGCGTGAGGAAATTGAAGCCGTGAGGGGAGCAATAGACATCACCCACAGGGGGTTTGAACATATTCTTTCTGCATTATCACCTGGTGTCTGGGAATATCAATTGCATGCGATCCTCACAGGTACTTTTTTACACCATGGATCATCGGGTCATGCATTTCCACCCATTATCGCGAGCGGTCTAAATGCCTGCACCCTCCATTATGAGACTAATCAGAATCAGTGTAGCAAGGGTGAGCTCTTGTTGCTAGATTTTGGTGCAGAGTACAACAACTATGCAGCTGATGTCACCCGCACGATTCCCGTAAATGGCCGGTACTCTACCCGTCAAGCCGAGATTTATAACGCCGTCCTGACAATACTAAAGCGATGTACCGAAATGATGGTGCCTGACAAGACAATCGCCGAGATTTCGCTCGAGGCAGGAAAGATGATGAATCATGCACTCATAGATCTGGGTCTGCTGACCAAAAAAGAGGTGAGGAAGGCTTCGGAGAAGGAAAAGCCACATCGAAAATATTTTATGCACGGCATTTCCCATCATCTGGGACTCGATGTGCACGATCTGTCTGATCGTGATGCACCGTTGCAACACGGCATGATTCTCACTTGCGAACCAGGCATATATATCCGTGAAGAGGAAATTGGAATTCGATTGGAAAATGACATTTTAGTCACCGATCAAGGACCGGTCAACCTCAGCAAACAGATTCCAATAGAGATCGAGGACATCGAAAGCAGAATGCAAAGTAAATTATCGGTCTAGCAATGCCTGGAGGTTTTTCGTGATGAGACTCCAAAGTGATGTCAATCCTTTCTTTCCCGGGCAATTCATCTCGACGATCTTATGGGCCGTCTTAGCGGATGTCCCGCCAGGTGAAGAACTCGTTCTAGTGGTTATTGATTTTACTTTTTGGCTCCGGCAAGACGTGCAATAGCAAGACACAGCTTTTTTCATCCTTACAACCATAGCCGCAGCATCGGGATCTCGATCCAGCCAGTCCTCGACCTTTTCTTTTTCTGCAGACCCACAAAGCCCGAGCACATACTTTTCAAGTAGAGCAGCATCATAAGGATAGTCTTTTTCGAAAGCGTCGTTGAACACAGATATTCAGTATTTGTGTAGATCTGGTAGACAGCTAAAAAACGGTTTTTGCCCTCAAAAAGTTTAAAAAACAGGCGCAGTATTCACTATAAAGACCCTTTGCAAGGAAATGAATGATATAGATATTATTTGGTGATTACACCTTGTACCAGGAGTGATACTTCGTTATATAGAACTTCGAGAAAGCCCTTCTGAATCTCGAATGTCAGCGTATCCCCATCTTTCTTGGCTATTCTCACCGTACCTTCAGAGAGTGCAGCGACAATGGGGGCATGATTTTCCAACACTTCAAATTGCCCTGATGATCCCGGTACTTTAACGGATGTGATTTCGCCTTTAAAGATTTCTTCGTCTGGTGATAGTACTGTGATGTTCACTTCTCGGATTTAAGATTCTGCTTCTGCAATCAACTTTTTGCCCTTTTCGATGGCCTCCTCGATAGTTCCGACCAGATTAAAGGCTGCCTCCGGATATTGATCGACTTCACCATCGAGAATCATATTAAATCCCCTTATAGTTTCCTCGATGGGCACTAAAACACCGGCAAGGCCTGTAAAAGCTTCTGCCACATGAAATGGTTGTGACAGGAATCGCTGCACACGCCTGGCTCTATGCACCACCACTTTATCTTCCTCCGAAAGTTCTTCCATACCGAGTATGGCGATTATATCTTGAAGCTCCTTATATCGCTGCAAGATTCCAATGACTTTTTGTGCTGTTTGATAATGTTCTTCTCCCAGTGTCGCCGGGTTCATGATTCTCGAAGAACTATTCAGGGGATCAATGGCGGGATATATACCTAGTGAAGCTAGTTTCCTGTCCAGGACGGTAGTTGCATCAAGGTGAGCAAAGGTGGTTGCTGGCGCCGGGTCAGTCAAATCATCTGCAGGTACATAGACTGCTTGTACAGAGGTAATAGACCCTCGTTTTGTAGAAGTAATGCGCTCCTGCATCACACCCATTTCCGTAGCCAGTGTAGGTTGGTATCCCACAGCCGAAGGCATTCTTCCGAGCAGGGCAGACACTTCTGATCCCGCTTGTGTAAAGCGAAAAATATTATCAATAAAAAACAGAATGTCTCGACCTCCATTTGGATCTGAGAGGTCTCCATCCCTGTAGTACTCAGCAATGGTCAGTCCCGATAAGGCAACTCGGGCACGGGCACCCGGTGGTTCATTCATCTGACCAAAAACAAAAGTAGCCTTGGAATCCTCCAAATCCTTGACATCTACCTTACTCAGATCCCAGCCTCCTTCTTCCATAGACTTCATAAATCCCTCACCATATTTGATGATTCCAGCTTCCAGCATCTCCCGCAAAAGGTCATTTCCCTCCCGGGTCCGCTCTCCCACACCGGCAAATACTGAGATTCCATCATATCCCTTGGCAATGTTATTGATCAATTCCTGTATCAGGACTGTCTTGCCTACACCCGCACCTCCAAACAAGCCGATCTTACCACCTTTGAGGTATGGCTCGACCAAATCAATCACTTTAATACCGGTATACAGTACTTCAGATTCGGTAGATAAGTCCTCGTAGGCAGGAGGAGTACGGTGTATGGAGTAACTCTGATCGTCGCGCTCAATCTTGCCGATGCCATCGATCGTTTCTCCAACAACATTAAACAGCCGGCCCCGGATACGAGATCCGACAGGCATGGCGATAGGTTGACCCGTATCAATAACCTCGGTACCTCTTGTAAGCCCATCTGTAGCATCCATGGCAATTGCGCGGACACTGTCTTCGCCTAAATGCTGCTGGCACTCTAAGACCAGAGTATCGCCATTTTCACGCTCAATGGTCAAGGCATTTAAGATTTCTGGTAAGACGACATCATCACCGGCAAAACTTACATCGACCACCGGGCCAATTACCTGCTTCACTTTTCCTTTGTTAGACATGTTGCTTGCGCTTTTCTGAAGGGATCTTAAAATCGCAGCAAAGATATATCTTTTAACAAATTATCATAAGGTCAGAGTCACTGCTCCAGGATTTTAGAAAATATCAATCAGACGGTCAAATTCTCGGTGCATCCAGACCTCTACATCTGTCCCCTTAAGTTCCTTTGATCGGTTGTACTAATGTTGGTAGTTGGGATAATTGGCTAAGTTTGTTTTTATTCCTTTTCTAAATGATTTCCCTTTGAAAGACGCTGTCACCGAAAAACTTATTCAGATTGCCAAATCCGGTATTGACCACGGTCGGGATAGCGGTACTATCACAGATCTCCTGTACCTATATTCACTTCGTGACTCAGAATATCTGGAAGAGAACTTTTTACGGATTCTAACGACACACCTGACTTCATCTCGAGGGGCTTACCAGCCGGACAAGATTGATCTTTCAGAGGTCTCCCAACCCGATCAAGAATCATGTCCTTATTCTTCTTTGCAAGCAGCGGAAATTACTGTCGACGCAATTACGATGCGGGAGCATGACCTGGTGGATGAAGCACTGCGAATTATCGCAAGTAGAAAAAAACACATTCATCCCTATGCCTTACCTTCTATTTTGTCATCATTTAGGAATAAAAGTGAGTTATACTTTATTCTTCACAAAGTACTGGGAGAGCGGGCATTTTGGCTTGCTTCGATAAATCCCGAATGGAAATGGTGGATCGAGTTAAATCGCGCGAATTATCAGAAAGTTGATTCACAATTTTTATACCAGTGGATCATATATCAACGCAACTTTGGAAAACCAATTGAGGCAGCTCTACAGGCACTCTCTTTAAAAGAACAACAAAAGGTGCTAAATTACTTCAGCACCCAACCAAAAAAGCAAGATGAATCGATTGCCCATAAGCTTATTGATGCCCGGTCACCCCTCCTCCGCCGCCATGCTGTTTCTATTTTATTACAACTCGACACAGAATTCCGCAATCAAAGCAGGCAATTTATCAAGCATTGGAGTAGTGAGAATATTAAAATAGAAAAAAATAAAATCAAGTTTTCCTCTCTTCAAAACACGCATGTAAAGTTACCCTTCAATCTCGATGAAGTATCCGTAAATTGCGAATACTTAGAAGATCCCCTGGAAAGACTTTTTTCTGTGTCATCACCTGAGGATATCTTAGCTCATCTGCAAAAAGAACCCGACGAAGTGTTTGAATTACTAAATGTGGATGAGGATCTGTCTACGTGGTTACAAATTACGGCATTGACGATAGCAGATCCTGCGGTTCACATTAAATGGAAAACCGCATTTTGTTATGAATGGCTCAAAGTATACCCTTCTGGAAATACGGCTCGAGTCGACTTTGGAAAACTATTCGAGTCTATAAATTATGACATGTTTCAAGATTGCATCGAAATTCTAATGAGGGATGATGGAGAGTACTTTGGAGAAAAAGTATTCTATTTTTGTAGAGACTCGAAGCAATACATTGGAAAAAAATTGTCAAAAAAACTTTTGCTGAAAATATTCGACCTACTAACCATGCCGCAGAGCCGAACTGAGGTCTCATACCTTACCGATGCGATCGAAATACTTCCATATCGACTGGATCCCAGAATCCTGAATGAGATAGTAAATGACTGGATCGAAGTTGACTCCAGATATCCACTGCTTGAGAAAAATCTTTACAGATTGAAACACATCATCACCAAAAGGTCTGCATTATTGTCTTCTGTGATCGACTAAAACCCATGGAAAATCATGGGCGGTCAGAAGGCACATATACTGCCCCTACCCCGGCCTCCCACAGCTTCTTATTAAACATCGGAAGATCTGCGTTCAATATAGTTGCAGCTTCTTTTTCAAACACCTGCCACTCTTTATCAAGCTCTTGCTTCCTGTCTACAGAAGGTTGATTTACTCTCGGAATATCGCTTTCTGTTTGATTTATTAAAAAGAGGTAATTGGCACTTAATTTATTTGGGAAATTTTCCACATCATCATAAGCTTTTGATTTCCGTTGCACCATTTCCTCATCCCATTTTTCCATTCTTTCAATTATTTCTTTTCCCTCCTGCCTCAAATTAACATTACCTTCAGGAATCCGTTCGATTGCCACCTCCATTTCTTTTCTTATGCGAGAAAACTGATTTACGGTCTCGTGCATGGTATTAAACGTAGCAGTCATTTCTCTCATCATTTTATCATAGGCCGCATATGTGTCATCCTCTTCAGGATAAAGCGGATTAGTCTTTATCGTACATGTCTGGTTGAACGATTTTTCGCCGACCTTTAATCGCAAAGAGTATTCCCCCGCACCCACTTTATGACCCCGATAATTTCCTTCGATGTACACTCCGGGGACACCCTTGCGAGTGCCATGACGCATATCCCAAACAAATCTATTTAATCCCATTTCTTTTGGAAGGGTTGCCGGCAGTGGGGGACCACCATCCCAGCGCTTGGCCTTTTTATCCTTTTCAGATGTAAGAGATCTAATCAAATATCCCGATTGGTCCCTTATCTCGAGAACGATTTCGGTACTATCTTCCAATTTTGGCAAATTATAATAAAGCACTACGCCATTAGCAGGATTAATTCCTTTGAATGTATGAGTTCCTTTAAAGTCTTTTTTCGTTGAATTTAATTCGCTTCCATGGTTTGACAACATCGATTTCGCAGGATTAAAAAACTCGACTTCTGAAGCATCCCCACTGTACTGCCTCAGTAATTCCAAATCGTCAAATATCCAAAACGATCTTCCGGATGTTGCAATGATGAGATCATCGTGTTTTACAATCAGATCAGTAATGGGTGTGACCGGAAGATTTAGCTGAAAAGACTCCCAAAGATCACCGTCATTCCAGGAAATGTAAATGCCAGTTTCTGTACCGGCAAAAAGTAAACCCTTCATACCCGAATCTTCTCTGACCACTCTTGTAAATGCTCCATTAGGTATGCCTTTAGAAATATTTTTCCACGTCTTCCCGTAATCCTTAGTCCGATATATGGCAGGTGTGTGATCATTAAATTTATACCGGGTAGTGGCAATATATGCACTGGCGGGATCATGGGGAGAAATGTCGATGGCATTTACCAAGCATTCTTCAAGACTGGAAGGGGTCACATTTTCCCAGTTTTGGGCTCCATCACGAGTGATATGGACAAGACCGTCATCACTTCCCACCCAGATTACACCTTTTTCATGAGGTGACTCGGCGACGTAGCTGATCGTTCCATAATTTTCGGCACCTACAGCCTCATTCGTGTAGGGTCCTCCCCCCTTCCCCTGCTTATCTTTTTCATTTCTTGTCAGATCAGGGGAGGCTTCTTCCCATGATTTTCCCATATCACGGGTACGTAATAAATATTGTGCTGCGTGATAATAAGTATTAGGCTCGTGCTTAGACCATATGATCGGCGCATTCCAATTGTATCGATATTTCATATCCTTTGCATCGCGACCGAGGTACTGTATTGGGGCTGCCATAATGTTGGTGCCTGCTTGTGCACGTGTATCAAGGACCTCAATGGTCCCGAGATAACTTCCTCCCAACACGTAGCGGGGATTATCGGGATCAAAGGCCAAGAAGGCACTTTCCCCCCCGGCAGAATATGACCAGCTGCGCTCCCCTATGCTATAGCTATTCAGCTCAAGACTCGATATCACCACAGAGCTGTTGTCTTGCTGCCCACCATAGATGCGATAGGGAAATTGATTGTCCACATTTACTCTATAGAATTGTGCTGTGGGCATATTATCTTGAACAGACCATGTTTTTCCCCGGTTAAAACTGATTGCAGCACCCCCGTCATTGGCAATTACAAGGTGTCGCGGATTGTTGGGATCAATCCACAAATCATGAAAATCTCCGTGTGTACCCGTGATACGTTGCCAATTTTTACCCCCGTCAATAGAATAAAGGGCGGGAGCACTTAGCACGTATACTTTATCTTTATCCAGAGGATCTGCGAAAACCTCAATATAGTACCATGCCCGTTGCACCAGACGATGATCTTTACTTACTCTAGTCCACTTTGTTCCCCCATTATCCGACACAAAAAGACCACCCTTTTCGGCATCGGAGTCACTTTCTAAAAGGGCATATACGCGATCGGGTTCTGCCCTGCAAAGCGAGACTGCCATTTTTCCCTTTTCCTTCGGAAGGCCATCGTGCACTTTATTCCAGGTTTCACCTCCATCGGTAGACTTATACAGGCCATTGTCCGGACCACCACTGATCACCTTCCAGGGTTTACGACCGTATTCGCACATTGCTGCATATAGCACCAGGGGATTATTCATATCCATTTCGAGATCGGTGCATCCCACTTTCTCGTTAATATATAATATGCGATCCCAAGTCTTGCCTCCATCCTTTGTCATATACACTCCTCGCTCTTCTGTATAGCCATATAATGCTCCCTGAGCAGCAACATATACCACATCGGGATTCGTCGGATGTATTTTTATCTCCGCGATATGTTGGGTTTTCTCCAATCCAATGCGCTTCCAGGTTTTACCGCCGTCAGTGCTCTTATACATACCATCACCATGATGTGTCATCACCCCTCTCACTGCATGCTCTCCCATGCCACAATACACAATATTGGTATTGGATTCTGATACTGCAACTGCCCCAACAGATCCGGTTTTGAAATAGCTGTCAGATATATTCTTCCATCGCTGACCAGCATCATCTGTCTTCCACAAGCCTCCGCCCGTTGTACCCATATAGGCTACGAGTTGATTATCGACCACCCCGCTGGCTGCAACAGACCGGCCTCCTCGAAAGGGACCAACATTCCTGTATTTCAGGTTTTGAAAGAAAGTGTCAGCTTTGATGGATTGTGCTTTGCTATCAGTGTGGAAGCAACTTAGGACCAACAGAAGTAAAATAGACTTTTTAATAACAGTTATCATGTGACCAATTTGACTTAGAGCAATAAATATAGCAATGAATTATTCTTGGGTTTCTGTCACCTGGTCGACATCCGTTCTTTGTGTATTTTCAGGCGATGAAAAAGAATAAATATATAAGGCTCCTTGCGGAAGAACAATATAAGACAGAATTGGATGTATTAAAGAAGGAAGACAAGGAGTCCAAGCCGGAGAATTGGCACTTATCGCCATCCCAGGTCTGCCGTTATATTTTGGGTGGAAAGTCACTGGGTGGAAAAAGAATCGAACCGAAGTATTTCGGGGCCCGAAGGCTTGTAGAACTGGCCGTAGCAACATTGATGACCGACAGAGCACTTCTTCTGGTAGGAGTGCCCGGTACTGCGAAAACCTGGTTGTCAGAACATCTTAGTGCAGCCATATCGGGAAACTCAAGTCGCATCGTGCAGGGGACATCAGGGACTGCTGAAGATGCAATCCGGTACGGTTGGAATTATGCCAAACTCTTGCAGGATGGTCCCAGTGAAAGTGCACTTATTGCAAGTCCCGTTATGAGAGCCATGCAGGGTGGGGCACTTGTGAGAATAGAAGAGCTCACACGAATACCATCTGATATACAGGATGCCCTGATCACCATTCTCTCTGAAAAGAACCTGCCGATTCCGGAATTGGACACCAGTGTCAGAGCTCTGCCGGGATTTAATGTCATAGCCACAGCAAACGATAAAGATAAGGGTGTGCATGAACTTTCCAGTGCACTCCAACGAAGATTTAATGTAGTCCGTCTCCCGCTTCCTGCAACTCTTGAGGATGAGTTGGAGATCGTCACCCATCGAATAAAACAATTGCAAATAGAAAAGGAAATTCCAGCTCAGCATATTGGTGAAGAAGAAATAAAAAAATTACTTACGGTATTTCGCGAACTCCGATCAGGAAAATCAGAGGATGGACAGATGAAGATAAAATCACCTTCTGCAACACTTAGTACTGCAGAGGCAATTTCTGCTATAAATAGCAGTATGATTTTATCTGCATTTTTTCATTCTGAGAAGGAAAAAGATATTCCCGTCGCAGAAAGCATAGTGAGTGCATGTATCAAAGATCCCAGCCATGATCCAGCAATTCTAGAAGAATACCTCGATACGGTGCTAAAATCGAGAAAGGGTTGGTCTTCACTGTACAATTCTTGTAAAAAAATAATGCGTGGCAGAGATTAAGCTTTACGGCATCAGACATCACGGAGCAGGATCTTGCCGAAATCTTCTCACCGCTCTTCGAGCTCATCCACCGGATATCGTCCTTGTCGAATGCCCATCTGATGCAGAATCTCTCATTCGATTTATTGCTCTTGATCTTTTAGTACCACCAGTTGCCTTAATGATTTATAATCCGACCAACCTCAATCAGTATGTCTATTATCCTTTTACAATCTTCAGCCCGGAATGGCAGGCGATCAAATTCGGCATTGACCGGGATATTCCGATCTGGTTTTTTGATCTACCTCAATCACAGAGTTTCCTGATTTCAGATTCGAAAACTATAACCAGAAAGGAAAAGGGATTTAATAAAGATCCGTTCGGATACATGGCGAGGCTAGCAGATTTCGATGATCCGGAAAGATGGTGGGAAGAATTTATCGAACAACAACGCACTGCCTCAGATATTTTTGACACAATCCTGGACCTGATGATTGAATTAAGGCAATCGGAAACAGATGATAAGCAGTCCAATCTTTTGAGAGAAGCTTTTATGCGGGGAAAAATCAGAAAAGCTATAAATGATGGATATGAAAAGATTGCTGTGGTCTGTGGGGCATGGCATACACCAATGCTTGTAGATATAAAAAAATATAAAGTCGGAGATGATAAAAAACTATTAACAGGACTAAAAAAGACGAAAGTCACCTGCACATGGGTCCCATGGTCTTACAACCGTATTGCTCAGCATGCCGGATATGAATCCGGCGTCCTATCTCCCTATTGGTACGAAGCACTTTTTACCGATCCAGAAAATGCAGTGGCGAGATGGATGACCAGAGCTTCCAGACTCCTCCAGGAATTGGGTCATCCAGTTTCCCCCGCACACACGATTGAGGCATCCGTACTTGCCGAGCACCTGGCTACAATGAGAAAAAAAAATGTGCCCGGAATTTCCGAATTATTCGATGCAGTTGTCGCTGTACATACACAGGGACAAGACGACATTTTAGACCAACTAAAACAAAAGCTGCTGGAGGGTGAAAAAACCGGAAGTGTTTCCGAAGAGGTGCCAACCGTACCTCTTCTCAAAGATTTGGAATTTCAACTCAAGAAAACCACATTGCATCGCGCCTGGAAAAAGGAGGGTGAAATCGAGAAACACTTTGACCTGAGAAAGCCCAGGCATTTGGAGGGAAGCCGGCTTCTTCACAAGATGCAACTTCTCGGCATTGATTGGGGCGAGCAGGAGGATGTACAACATACTCCACTTGGCACTTTTCATGAGTACTGGAATCTCGAGTGGTTTCCCGAGTTTGAAATGCAAATCATAGAAGCCAGCATGTGGGGCAATACAGTTGATGAAGCTGCAAATCAATTTGTACAGTACCAACTGGCTGAAGACAAATCTTTTGACGCACTGGGGTTACTACTCTATCAGGCACTCCACTCTTATCTACCGACACTGATAGAACCGATTAGTAAAAAGATAAGAGATCTGGGAAACTTAACTGAAGATGTTTTTAGCCTGGTTAAAATCATGCCACCCCTGGTCTGGTCATTGCGATACGGCGACATTTCCAAAATTGATACTCATGGTGTCATGACATTAATCGATCAATTGTTTCCACGAATATGCATTTTGCTGCCGGACCAGGTAATCAATCTTCCGGAAGAAATAGCCTCCAACAATTACCAGGCTATAAGGGAAATGCAACAAGCCTTGCAGTTATTCGATGATTTTCAGTGGCGGGATATGTGGAATAATACATTACTGCAAATCACAAATCTCACCAAGGCTAATGCCCTGATCAAGGGTGGCACATTGCGCATACTTGTAGTACAAGAACAAATAACTGAGGACGAATTGTATCGTACCGTCAGATTTAATTTGTCAAACCTTGATGATCCCTTTTACCCCTGCAATTTTCTGGAAGGCCTTTTACAGGATGGGGGTTGGCTTCTGATCCACAAGCCGAATTTACGAGCACTTATAGATCGCTGGCTTCTCGATCAAGAGCAGGAACAGTTTATGGCATTTCTTCCTATTTTACGCCGCACTTTCAGCACATTTAACAGTCAGGAAAAGGAATCTCTTTTTCAGCTTTTATTTGCCGGTAGATTTGTCGAGGAACAAAAAGTCGTAATCAATACCCAGAGGAAGGAACTCATCGAAACAGCTATCAGGAGGTTGTTGGAGTGATGAAACAGAGGTCAGAAAGGGAAAATATAAACAACCGGCCAGAAAATACCTTACAGCAATTCCAATATCGACAATGGGTATATTGAAAAAAAGGAACACGGCCTTCTTTATTCCTCCTCTTCAAGCAAACCCTGATCGTACTCAAGAAATCCACTCTCCTTAAATTTTTCAAAAGCCGGATGCAATCTCAGGTAGGCCAGCATATCGTGTTCGAGAATAATATCTGAATTATCCAATTTATTTTGCACAGCTTTCTTAAGGCATTCGAAACCATCTGCAGGCTTTTCCTGTACTGAGTATGCACAGGCCATATAAAAATAGATTTCAGGATCACGGGCATCTAAGGCCAGGGCTTTTTTGAGCTCTTCCATTCCTTCTTCCAGGTTATACTCTTTTATTTTGGGTATGGCACTCCGCTTTATCTTGTCTTGCGGTTTTGAGGCTCCTTTTCCAAAGGGCACTGAAATATCTTCCAATACAATAATTCCATTTTTTCGTAAATCGAGCATTACTCCTTTACTACCTATCCTTGTCGTAAGCACATAGGGCACTTTACTGCCCCCTTCATCAACATTAAAAAAATGGTGTGTACCCAACAGTGAACTTTTCTCCGACACAATCTGTCGATTTACTTTTACCGTCTCCTTCCCTGTCCAGCTGTTGATAAACTCAATAATCAAATCATCATATCTAATCTCACGATAGTACATTGCATCAAAAACATTTTCTGGTAATCTATTCTTAGTTAAAACAATTTTTGGTCATAAATGCCAGATCAAAAAGCCAATAACACAGAAACAATTTTTAGGCTACTCTTCCTCGGAGCCATCAATGGTAAAGACAGTTCCCGAAGTAAAATCTTCCTCCTTGTGATCTTCAGAATCGTCATCCTCAACATCTTCGGGAATTGTAAGCCAAAAGTTATTTAGACCTTCTCCCTGAATGAGATGCAATTTTTGCTGACTCAACAATTCCAGTAGTGCCAGAAAAGTCACAATGGCATGTATCCTGCTTTCCAGTCCTAAAAAGATCTGATCAAAAGATGTCTTTTCTCCCTTGACAACATGACTGAAAAGATAATTTTGCTGCTCCTGTATTGTATAGTCGTATCTGGCAATGGCATGAGCAACAATGGTCTTTTCGTTAAATTGCTCCATCACATTCTCAAACGCTTTGAGCAATTTGTATAGCGAAAGTGACTCCAATTCTGCATCTACCATAGCCAGCTCCGCAATGCGCCTCAATTCATCCTTTGTGCCCGAGCGGTTAAAGATCAGTGATCTTTCCTCTTCCAGCTTTCTGAAATCTTCCAGTGTCTCCTTATAACGCTTATACTCGAGTAACTTCTGCACCAATTCCTCTCTGGGATCAATTTCGTTGCCTTCGTCATCTACTGTCTTTCTTGGTAACAGTAATCGAGCCTTTATGCGCATCAAAGTAGCTGCTACTACTATAAACTCACTTGCCAAATCGATATTTAACGCCTCAATCTGCCGGATATAATCCAGAAAATCATCTGTGATCTTGGATATAGCTATACTATTGATATCCAGCTCATCCCGCTCGATAAAAAAGAGCAATAGATCAAAGGGGCCCTCAAACTGAGGAAGCCTAATAGTGTAAGAATTGTAGTTTTGATCTTCCATTATGACAAGTGGCAACAAAAGTAAATAAATCGAAGGTAGCTCAGCATAATGTCTAAAAAAAAGAATGGACGGCTCTACCTTGTCCCGACCCCCCTGGTGGAAGGACAAACGCACTTTATGCCAGAGTACAACATTGAAGTAATATCAAAGTGCCGGTACTTTATCCTTGAAACCCTGAAGACGGGCCGGAGACATCTCAGGAATTTAAATCCTACCCTTCCTTTAGATGAATGTACGATTGAACTTTTAAATAAACATACTCTCACACACGAATTGGAACCATTGCTTGATCCAATCCTAGGGGGAAATGATCTTTGCATTTTGTCTGATGCTGGAGCACCCGCCATAGCAGATCCCGGGAGTGATCTTATAGCTATTGCACATCGTAAAAATATCGAGGTGATCCCCTTACCAGGACCATCATCGATATTTTTGGCTTTGATGGCCTCCGGGTTAAATGGACAGAAATTTTGTTTTCATGGATATCTCAGTCGAAAAAAGAATCAACTTCGATCCGACCTTAAACAAATTGAAAGGGAGGCTCTAAAGGGAACTACACAGATCTTTATGGAAACTCCATATCGCAATAACATTTTATTTGAATCCATTCTACAAGCAATGCCCAAAGAACTTCACCTTTGCATGGCATCGAATCTAACTAGCGAGTCACAAACAATCAAAACTAAAAGCATCGATGAGTGGAAGAAGATTGCTCAACCGGATTTAAATAAAATCCCGTCAATTTTTCTAATAGGAATTTGAATATTGAGCTCTAGCCCAAATAAATGATCTGTGGAATGTGCCTTCAGATCCTATTGCTTTTCGAAGCTGATCAATTTTTCTTGAGCCTCTTTTACACCGGCTGCAATATTACATGCTGCATAGAGTGTTTTTACCTCTTGCCATACCGAAATAGCCAGATGCCTGTCATCGAGTTTTTCAAGTACTAGCCCATATCCTCTGAGTGCATTTGCCATATCATTTGTATTTCCCCTTTCATCTTCCCGATAAATCGCAATGGCCTCTTCATACCTTTTTTTTGCCTGTTCATCCTCATTCAACCTTCGCAAATAATCAGCAATGTGCCTTGTGGCGTGAGCAATCAAGCGACGATCTCCTGTTTCAGTATAATATTCGAGTGATTGATTTTCTAAAAATAGGGCCCTATCCAGCTCCTCTAAATCTGATGCACAGTGTGCATAAATGTGATATATTCTGCCCAACGTCTGAAAATCGTTAGGGCTGCATTGTTTCTCGGCTTCGGCCAAAACTTTTTCCGCTTGCTTATAGCTTTCCTGACACCTAAATAACCAAGCTTTTCTTAGAAGTTCTTTCACTTTCACTGCCTATACAATGAGTCTTTTGGATTATCTGAGTTTTTTGATGTGATGGTGTTATGGCCTAAATCTAAGATTAAAAAATATTTTTTCATTGAAAATATTTATTGATGTGCATGATATACTTCTTGTGCACTCGTTAGAAAGTCTTAGAGGATTCAGTCGCGTGGATTACCTTCCCGTTTGTGTGATCTTCACTCAATTGAGTTGTTGCATTTCCATGACATGAATCTTAGAGGTGCCGTGAGAGATTTTTTTTTGGAATGATCTGCCAGAATACCTCACTAACTAGACTAGTCTAGTTAACTGTGTCAAACAAATCAGGTGCATTAATAGGTTTCTTTTGCACCAGCTCGTCATCATCAAAAGACCTGCCTGCAATACCGCAGGTAGGCTATGGCTAGGTGCGGTTTCGCTTCTTAGATCTGGCACAAATCATTCCAATTTATACTACCCACTCATCTATTACAGTCAACTGGAGTGGTGCGGGATTCAACTGGAATATTGCCCAATTGAAGTAATAACCCTGGCAAGGTTTGAGATGCTTTATACTGTTATCGAGTTCCATCTGTAACTAAGGGTTGATTGCTTGATTTTCCGTAATACCATACATATTGTCAGAATAATGTGTACAATTCCCCAATAACTCTGGGTGAAAGATGAATCTTTTCGATTGGGAAAATGTTATCTTTAGCAAATACGGCAATGACAGCGAGAATTAAAAGAGTACAGCAAAGACTGGTGGAATCAGCTAGACACGATTCAAACCGGGTTCATATTACTCCCAGACCAAACGGCTGGGCAGTCAGAAAAGAAGGTAATCTCCAAGCCTCCAAGGTCTTTTCAACTCGAAAACAGGCCATTGAGAAGGCTAGGACCTGGGTATTATCTGGTAAGGCAACATCTGTAGTTATCCATGGTAGAGATGGTAAATTCTGGACTACCACTTAGTGTCGTATGAAGAGAATATCTTCATCAATTGTCCTTTTGATGATGATTATTATCCACTTTTGAAAGCCACTTTTGTTTTCAGTCATATTTTGTGGATTAAAACCAAGAATCTCCGAAACAAAAGATGGAAATGATATAAGGATCAAGCAGATCCAGAATTGATTTCTACTTCGAGGTTCAGTATTCATGACTTGTCAAGAATTCTTCCCAAATCAAAAGAGGATCTACCTCGCTTTAATATGCCTTTCGAACTTGGATTGGATTTGGGATGCAAAGTGTTTTCTAAAAAAGATAAAAAATGCCTGATCCTTGAGGAAAAACCCTACCGATATCAGGAGGTTATCTCTGATATAGCAGGTCAGGATATAAGTAGTCATAATAATGATCCAATTATGATTGTGAAAGAAGTTAGAAATTGGATATTTAAATTGGGATTACGTGATAGATCAAAGGCATACACAACAATCTGGGACCTATATAATGAGTTTCTTTATGATTTTGACAATGATATGAAGGCCGAAAATCTCAACCCGGACAGATTGTGGGAAATACCATTTTCAGAACTTATCGACATGATGACAGCATGGGTTAAATCCAAAACTAAAAAATAAACTAGACTAGTGAGGTTACTCCGGAAAGTGCCAATTTCACAAAATGAGTCAATTTTGGACCTGCTTTCATGGGATTTCAGCAAGGCTCAGTGAGATTTTCACTTTTTTGAGATCGGCTGATGCCAGTGTATCAGGCGATTGAAGATAATGAAAATATCCCCAAAAGAGCCATTTTTGATTTGGCAACCTTTTCGGAGTAGGCTCACTAGTTATTACTCCCCTTTAAGTCAATAGAATAATTGCTCAAAAGGTGATGCACATCTGGATACAACAAATTATCGACCAAACCATGCATTTATAATTTCCCGTTCTCTTGCCAATACAGTCTTCGGATTATTCTCATATACCTTGCGTTGCTCGGCCGTCAATGCATCAGAATACCACCAATCGTAAGTATCTTTTACCGAATCGACTAATGGTCTAAATAAAAGACCATTTTGCACTGCCTTTTGATTATTTATCCGGGCCGATCCATAATTATTTTCTTCCGGCATGATCCATGGAACGATATGATGGATTCCCTGCTTTTTTAGAAAATCATAATCGTCGATTTTTATAAAAGTAGTTTCTACATCAAACGCACTCGCAGCCTCATCCACAAATGAATACATATCCTGTGAACTCTTTGGTCCTACCGCGTTATATGTACCGATATTTTTTTTCTCCAGAAGTCGAATCATCCATCCCGCCGCATCTCGTACATCAATATATTGCACAGGGTCCTCCTTCTTGCCGGGAACCAATACTTCCCCTCCCTGACTCAACCTCACTGGCCAATGAATAAATCGATTTGACTTATCAGCTGGTCCAATCATATACGTTGGCCTGACAATTATTGTCCTATTTTTCCCAAATTGATCAGTAGCTTGAATCTCCGAATTGGCCTTCATCACACCATACCAGTACTCCAACTTCATTTCCTCATCCTCAATGTTCTCAGGTTCAACAAGTAGCACCGGATCCTCCTCCTTAAGATTGTCTTTTAAATACGGATAATATACACCGGTCGAAGATGTATAAAGATAGAGTTCTACATTTTCCTTTAATAGTTCAGCAGAAGCTTTCGTCCACTCGGCATTGTGTCCGGAATTATCAATAACTGCATCCCATTTTCGATTTTTTAACGCCGTGAGATTGTCTTTGCGGTCACCGATGAGCATCTCCACATCACCAAATAGATCCCGGTGGATAGTCGGTTTGGTCTTTCCTCGTGTAAACGTGGTAATCGAGTGACCACGATTCATTGCATACGCTATCTGATGAGGCCCCAGAAAGCTGGTACCCCCGAGAATGAGAATATTCAATTTTTTATTTATTCCCGCAGCTTTTCCTTTCCCGCCAGCCACATTGCAGGCAGAAAAAGCAGGGTGTAGAAGAGGCAGTGTGACCCCTGTTTTTATCGTTAGCTCAATATATTTTCTTCTGTTTATTTTATTCATAACTAATACAGCTGTTCAGTTGGTGACCAAATCTGCTTGAACAATTTTTATTGCCAGGTTCTCAGACCTAATAACTTCTCCCCATGTTCATCCAGCTTGGCGGTTTTGTATTTGATCTGCTCCCAGTTTCTTGGATCTCCTGGAAATGCATATCCCTGGGGAGCAATTCGATCTCGCCATGACCGTATGCGCCATTCCCGTAGTTTCTGATTATCCTCTTGTGCAGGCATCATTGATATATATTGAGCAATTCTAACTTTATTTTTAGATAAATTGGGTCTTATGCCATGTGGGAGAGCACTGTGAAAAATGAGTAAGTCTCCTGCCTCTAGTTTTACTTTTATGATCTTATTTTCAAATCCTGTGATATCTGGTTGAAAGCGATCGCGATCCTCCGGTTGGGTTAACTTCCACCTGTCGTAAGTCCTAAATAGTTCTGGTATGCATTGGAATCCACCCATATCAGGATCCGTCTGATCAGAAAGGGCCAACACTCCCTGAACGTTCTGTGGTTTGGTATCCGGATCATAATCCCAATGAATAAATCCATTGAAACCAGAGAGATGGCGTTTTGGAAAATTAAGATTTGCCCGGTCTATGGTGACCCAGAGTTTTTCTGTACCCCAAATATCGACGAATGCATCATAAATGCGTGGAGCTTGCCTGTTTTCCCACATCAACTGATGGTTGTATGCTTCTACCATACCACTGCCAATGAGTTCTTTCATCTCCATCTCAGCGCGAGGAGAGGTGTACCAAGTCGCAGGATCTCTGGGATCTTTCTCTTCAAACTCCCACAGAAACCCGGCAGTTTTTTTTGCCTGTTCTTTTGAGATCGCATTCTTTACCACGATATACCCTTCCAGCATCCAGAATGTCCAGTCATCTTCACTAAGTACGCGCAAGGGCAATTCGTTGGAACGATCATTTAATTTGACAGTACTGGATTTTGCTGTAGAGGGATTGCCAGGTATGTCCTTATGAGCATTATTCGGCATTTCAGTAGAGTTGTACTTCATCCTGGTACACATTAATGAGAATTAAAAATAGGAAACCAAAATCAGAAAGAAGAATTATCGCATGGCAGGAAATCTGTGCATTCACGGATCGTGGTATTTGAAAGCAGGTGCCATAGTGGCCAGAATAATTGTTTTGAATTATGTCGATCCTAATCGGCTCCAGACAATTGGAATCACTATATCTTTTGTTTTAAGGTATTCGCACCGACGACATATGCATAAAGCGATGCGGGATAAAAATTTAGTTCGATTCCATTCTCAATAAATTGAATTTGCTTATCAATTGAGGTGACGAGGGCAATAGAAAGATGATTTTTTGTACAAAAGGTCAATAGGCTCTTTAGTTCCTTTGGTTTTTCGATATAGCGATTGCTCCATTTTATTTCCAATGCCCATCTGGGTTTTAGATTTCCATTGTCCAACAATATCATATCAACTTCACCCGCCTTGCGCCGCATTTTCCAATTAGCATAGTGCAAGAGGACATTTTCACGATGCATCCATTGGGCATAAATAGCCGTTTCCACAATATTTCCTACTTCATCATCAATTGGGGTTACTGGCGAAAATAATGCAGTGCGCAAAGATGGGTTTGTAAGGAAGATCTTAAAACCAGTGACACGCTTAAAGTATCTTGCATTTTCATCTAACTTATTCACTACATTGATCAGGAAGGCTGCTTCCAGGTACTCCATGTATCGCTTCACCATTTCTTTTTTCAAACCGCTATCCTTGGCAATTTTTTGAAGAGAAAACTCCTTGCTCGTTTCACCCTAATAGGCATTATATGTAAAAATAAGACCTAACAATACTCCTTATTTTGACATTTTTGTCCTTTTAAGGTATTTTTCAAAGATTTTACGCCCTTATTTTGACATTTTCATTTAGAATGTTGGATGAAACTAAAGATAGAATGATTGGCAGGTCTTGCAAAGATCAAGGGTCCTATCTAAAATGGAATGTTCCACTTTCCGATAAGATATTAGATATACTATTTCCTTCCGTACAATGCATCCACTTTCTCTTTAGACGGATAAGGGGCCCGGGTAAGGGGACGCGGCGAGACATTGGATCCGTCTGGCAGATACACTTTTACCCTGCGGTCTTCATATCGTGGATCATCGACCATAGGCAGACGGTCTACCTTTTCTACTTCTATGGATGGAAATCCAAACTCAACTACAACTTTCCCCTGAATCAGATAACAACCCGGACCCTTAAATGGCCATCGATATAAAATATCCGGAAAATGTGTGGTGTCGAAAAAGGCTCCCTCGCGATCCACCCAAGTACCAAAATTCATGTGCCCTTTTGCTGTGGGTACATCTTTTCGGGCGATTAAATAACCTACTATCCGAATGATTTTATTTTCATTTTTTAAAAAATCTTCCACTACAACATCCCCTCTATAGCTTGTTTTTAATAGTTCAAAAGGATTGTGCGATACCGGAAATCCAAGGATCTCGATCTCATCAAATGCATCTTCAAATGTATCTCTTTCCAACTTTGGAAAATCCCATTCTTTTACTGGCTCCCTAAATAATTTACGGACATGGTTTACATCCTTTTTTTTATTTTTACTAACCATCATTC
Organism: Saprospiraceae bacterium; assembly: GCA_965222645.1. GTDB lineage: Bacteria > Bacteroidota > Bacteroidia > Chitinophagales > Saprospiraceae > JABDMH01. Next base: position 2,632,258 of record OZ244968.1, read on the forward strand.
GCGCCTCCAGCACCAACTCATTTTTAGGTTGGCCGGTACATCTAAACGCGCCGGAAAAAATCAATAATTCGATGTGTTCAATACCGATGTGCAACCGGTCTACGAATTCGGAAAGTGAGCTAAAAGGACCTTGCATTTCCCTTTCTTCTACAATCTTTTCTGCCACAGAAAGATTAAATCCCTCTATCGAACTGAGGCCGATATAGATTTTGTTTTCACATAGACTAGCCAGAACTTCGCTGTGATTTACACATGGTTGGCAAATCTCACCTCCCACCATTTTAGCTTCGTGAAAATAAACCTCCTTGCGATAGAATCCTCCAAAATTATTTATTGCCGAAACCATAAATTCCAAAGGATAATGTACTTTGAGATAAAGTGCCAGATATGACTCTACTGCATAACTCGCAGAGTGAGACTTACAAAAAGAATATCCTGCGAAGGATTCTATTTGTCTATACACTTCATTGGTGAGCTCATCCGGGTATCCCCTTTCCTTACAATTATTAAAAAACCTGTCTTTTACCTTTTCCAACTCTTTAGCTGATCGTGTCTTCCCTGACATACCACGCCTTAAAATATCGGCATCAGCCATATCCAATCCACCAAAAAAATGAGCTATTTTTATTACATCTTCCTGGTAGACCATTACGCCATAAGTCTCGCCCAGTTGTTCTTCAAATATTGGATGGAAATATTCAAAATCATCTGGATTATTATGCCTCCTTTGAAATTCTCTGAGCATACCAGATTTTGCAACTCCCGGTCTTATCACGCTAGAAGCTGCGACGAGAATATTATAATTGTTAGCTCGAAGTCGTCTGAGTAATCCTCGCATTGCCGGTGACTCTACATAGAAACATCCGATGGTCTTTCCTTTAGACAACATTTCGTTGCATTTAGGATGATCGATATACAGATTAGTGTCATTGAAGTCAATCTTTTCACCTTTTCTCTTTTCCACTAATTCTATAGTAGAGTATATTGTGCCCAGTCCTCTCTGGCTCAGAATGTCAAATTTTTCGAAGCCAATATCCTCAGCGATATACATGTCAATCTGCGCTGTCTTAAATCCCTTGGGCGGAAAATTCATCGCTGTATAATAGGTAAGCGGTTTTTCACTAATAATAACACCACAAGCGTGCATAGACAATTGGTTGGGGAATCTATACATCATGTCTGCATACTTGTGTATTAATCCTATTTCCTTTCCCTTATCATGCAACTCCCGCGGATTGCGTGACAATTGGTCTATCTCAGACTTTGCCAGACCCATTACTTTGCCAAGTTCACGATGTATAGAGCGATGCTTAAATGATCCTATCGTGCCGCAAAAAGCAGTACATGCCGGATCGAATCTTTTGAAAATATAATCCAGGATTTGATCTCTGTCTTTCCAGCTCCAATCAATATCAAAATCAGGAGGTACTTTACGGGCAGGGTTTAAAAATCTCTCGAAGTAAAGATTCAATTTCATCGGGCATACATTGGTTATTTTTAGGATATATGCTACTATAGAATTTGCCCCACTTCCTCTTCCTACATGAAAAAACCCCCGCGACAGACTATAATGTACGATATCCCAAGTACACAAAAAATAACCGCCAAAACCGAGATTGTCAATGATCTCTAATTCCTTATCTACACGGGATCTTGCAGCCGGATTATTTTTACCATATCTGTATTCAAAACCATCATCAATTAGTTTTCGCAACAATTCCTTATCACCAGCCCGTGTACCAGTGTATGTTTCCTTATTTTTAGGCGTATTAAAATCAAACTCAAACTGACAAGATTGTAAGATGTGATCTGCATTCTCTATTGCTGAGGGAATTACAGCATATTCCTCCCTCAATTTTTCTGGTGTATAAATTATTTCATCATCACCTGCATATTCATTCTTCTGTAAAACAGATAAAATGATATTCTTATCAACACACCTCAGCAGGCGATGTAGGTTATATCCTTCTTTGTCCTTAAAAGTAATAGGCTGTAAGGCGACTATTTTGTTTTTTATCTTATTTAAATCAGAATAAATTACTTTAAATCGATCTTTTAAAGAAATTCCGATATACTCATTATCCCGAAGCAAAAAAGGCACATTGTGATATGGATAAATTATATATGCGTTTGAAAACTGAGGTGCCATTTCCGGCATAGGCTCTTTACTTATATTATAGTATGTGAGGAATTTATTAAGCTCGTGAAATCCCTCATTATTTTTGGCCAAGCCTACATAAAGCAACTCTCCATTGCGCCTAAATTCGATTCCAACTACTGGGTGTATTTTATGTGCACGACATGCCTTGATAAAATCAAATACTCCAGTAGTGACATTGATATCGGTAAGTGCCATTGCTTCAATTCTCAATTGAGCAGCCCGGGCCACAAGATCTTCTACAGGTATTGTACCATATCTAAGTGAATAATATGAATGACATTGCAAATACATTTTTTTTATATTAAAAACATACCGATGGCCATTAAACTATGTCTGCTATCTCCATCCAGTACTTATTCATTTTTTTTGACTTAAAATTATTTGATTGACGATGCCCGCTGTACTGCGTATTTACCAAATCGATTTTTGATATGGTCCATTGCTTGATACAGGCTAATGACCGTAATGTCATCAAATAAACTAATCTGATAATTGCCTTCCACCAGTCCGGAAAATTTTACTCCAATGAGGCGGAGCATCATCCTGCGTTCATAGACTTTATTAAATAATTCCAATGCTTTTTTTATTAAAACATGATCGCAAGAGGTGTAAGGCACTCTGGATTGCTGCACATGGGTATCAAAATTGGTATAGCGTATTTTTACCGCAATTACCGATGTCACCCTGTGTTCTGAGCGCAATTGATAGCAGAGGTTTTCTACCATCTGAACTAACAAGGCCTTGAGCCTCACCATATCCATACTGTCACGCGAAAAGGTACGCTCGGTAGACATCGATTTCCGCTCGTGATGTTGTATCACTGGCGTAGGGTCTATGCCGTTGGCCTTTCGATACAGCGAAGAGCCATTTTTGCCCAGCAGACGTACGAGTACTTCTTCGGGAATGCCTGCCAATGTCTTGATGGTACGAATGCCAATGCGCGACAGTGTCTTATACGTCGCCGTACCGATCATCGGAATTTTTTGCACGGACAGCGGATTTAAAAAGGGGCGTACACCTGTATATGGAATTTCCAGCTGACCGTGCGGCTTTGCCTCACCTGTAGCGATCTTACTCACCGTCTTAGTGGGAGATAGCCCAAAAGAAATCGGCAATCCAGTCTCTTTCTCAATACGACCGCGCAACTCGCTGATCCACTTATAACAACCAAAATAGCGATCCATGCCCGTGAGATCCATATAAAACTCATCGATGCTCGCTTTCTCATATACCGGAGCTGACTCGGCAATCATGCTGGTGACATCTTTAGATTTTCGGGAATACAAGTCCATGTCGCCTTTGACTAGCACTGCCTGCGGACACAACCGCAAAGCCATGCGCATAGGCATTGCCGATCGCACTCCATAATAGCGCGCCTCATAACTACATGAAGCCACAACACCCCTCTTCGAAGAGCCTCCCACGATTACTGGCTTACCGATCAGGCTTGAGTCAATCAATCGTTGGCAGGAAATAAAGAAAGTGTCAAGATCGAGATGAACAATATGCCGGTTTCGAAAATCCATACCATAGATTAAATCTATTTTTAATATAAAAACCTATCTTCACATCTATCTACAATAGACAAAATTATATTTTAAATGTATATTTACAATCATTATTCTATTTAAAATGGATTTTTTAACAAAAAACCTGAAATACCTGCGCAAACGCAGTGCTATGACTCAAGAAAACCTCGCCACTGCTCTCGACCTCAAAAAATCGACATATGCCAGCTACGAAAATGACGATGGCAATACTCCCCCGGCCAAAACACTATACGCTATTGCAAAGAAGTACGACGTCTCTATAGAAAGTCTGTTTGAGATAGACTACTCAGCCCTAAACAACCAGGACACACTCCGTATCTCTGATCGAGAAATCTACTTTCCTGTAAGCGTGGACCTCTCCGGAACAGAGCTCATCGACGTTGTGCCGGCTACACACCAGGCACAAGCGGGATATCTCAGCGATTACTCAGATCCCGCATACATCAGATCACTCCCAAAGATAAATTGGGACATGGGCACCTATGAAGCCGGAACAAAACGACTATTCCAAATCTCTGGTGACAGCATGCTTCCCATTCCGTCGCAGTCCTTTATTCTAGGTGTAAAAAAAAGTTTTGAAGAAGTGATCAATCATCACACGTACGTCGTTATTACCCATCGCGACATTTTGTTTAAGAGACTGCGTAAAGAGGGAGACACAGTACACCTCATGTCTGACAATTCTCTATTCCCCCCACAGCGAATAAAGGCAGATCAAATACAGCAATATTGGAAGGCACTCAAGGCTATTATCGAAATACCAGATCCTTCCACCATGTTGTCTGCACGAGAAATGCAAGAAACGCTGCAAGACACCAATGAAAAAGTGACGAAGGTGCTTAGCCAGCTGCGGAAATACAAGAATTAATCAGGTGTAAAATTTGTTCATTAAAAAAATAAAATACAGCACAGAGCACAAAACTTGTATAAGAAAAACACGATCTTAGATAAGATCCGAATAATTACAGAATACATTCTTAACCAGGTATCTACATGAAAAAAATACGCATTGTAAATACCCCTATTCATGAGACAAAAAGATCAATTGAGGATTTGCTCGAAAATGCTGAAAATATCATCTGCACACAAAAGCGAGGAACGTTTTATAAAATAGAATCAGGTAGAAGTATATCTGAGGGACACATAAAGACAAGTTTGCCTGCCCTCAAAGCATTTACTGCCACGATAGAACTTACTCCGGAAAACCAAACTAAAACGAAAGTCGTCTATGCGGTTGAAGGAAATCGCTCTTTCTCGATTCTTCTCGTTCCTGTTGGTCTCGCGTTATTCACGATAGTGATGGTAACTATAGCAGAAAGTCAATCAGATGGTGCAGGTGCACTATTTTTTGCAATTGTCGTTATGCTAATACTTGTAAGTATCTCTTACTTCTTCATCAGACGAAAACAAAAATATACGCACGAAGGAACGAACGTCATTGAGGATCTTATCAGAAATCTATAAAAAACGACTCAGGAAAATTTTACTCGCACCCGATCTCACGCTTTGACTGGGCATCGGCATTGGGGAAACAACGGCCAGATGGAAGCGCTGCAGGCATAAATTTTTCAACCGTTGGATCTTGCAAACTAAACTTTAGAAAAGACACCAAATCCGCCTTTTCTTGATCCGTGAGACCAAGTGGCCTAAACTCGGTTGCAATCTGACTATCGGGAACATCCGGATTTTCTGGAATCGCCTTATCGAAATATTCGACAACCTCTTCCAGGGATTGCTTGCTACTCCCGTGAAAGTAAAAAGGTGTGCCTTGCAAGTTGTAAAGTGTAGGCACCTTAAATTTAAACATATCCTCATCGCGACCAGTAAATCCGCCCCGGCCTAGATTTTTCTTGGCTAATTCGGGTTCTTCTCTAAAAGAGACCAGGTCATCAAGATTGTTGGCACCGACAGCGAAAAATTTCACTGCACTAAATGCTGGTGAAGTATGACAACTTGTGCAATTGGCCTTGCTAAAAAATACCATTGCCCCTCTCTTCTCACTGACAGACATTGCGTCCATATCGCCCTGAAGCCACTTCTGGAAGGGAGCTTCTGTTGTGGTAAGCGACCTCAAGTATGCCGAAATTGCCAAACTCACTGCGAGATTGGAATAGCGATCTTCCTCATCAAGATCCGGAAAGACTTTATCAAAATAAGTAGTATATCCGAGCTCACCGGCTAGTTCTTTCGTCATAAGCAGGCGATGTATCCTCAAGCCCTCAATATTCTGAGTCTCCAGGCCCTGATATCCCAAATGATTGAGCTCTGTAGCTTTATCAAAAACACCCCAAATATCTTTTACTTCTGCATTTGTCGCTCCTGATCCAAACGACCCATTCCAAAGTGTATTTTCTGCAGAAAAAGCAACATTGAGCACATTTAAAGGTCTGATCCCCTGCACATCCATTTGAGACTCATCATATGCGCTGTGTTTTACCCTGCTCTCACCCTTGTACCCATAGCCAAACCCACCCTCTCCGATACCCTGTCTGCGTCCCGGTTTAAAATCTGCAGCAGGTACATGACAACTGGAGCAGGAGTAAGATTGCATCCCGGCATCATTCTCCGGCACGATGCCCATTCCCGTTTCGAAAAACAAGAAAGAGCCCAATTCAATTTTTTCCTTTGTCAGTGGATTCTTCGGATCCTGTGGTATCCTCGACAGATCAGTACTCTTTGGTAAAACGTAGTAGGAAAGATCACCATTTGGGGCCGTCCTTGAAACAGTACTCATGAGATCCAGATCAAGTTGTTCACGATCAAATGTATCGGACACACAGCCCAAATACAAGGCAGGACTAAGGACAGCTAGAATGAGTAAATTCTTCATGCACACGGTCAAACAATCAGGGCTCGAAAATTATGAAATTTTTTGCAATGCAATCAAATTCGGTATAAATATTGCTTTAACACATACAATTTAAGTCTAATATGGGAAGGCAATTTCCACACCGAATCAGCTCCACTCAAATGAACGGAGAAAAATGCCTGAAAAGCGTAAAATATTACATACAAGAATCGTTCCTTTGTGCCCAGTTTAGCATGACTTGGAGGAGTTTTACATTACTAAGCATCTCGTTGGTCTACTTACTTATCCCGAGTTGTACCCAGGATCAAGTGGCCGAACCTGAACCCTGTCTTGAGGTAAAAACGTACAATCAAGGTCTTAGAGAAATTATAGTGAACAAATGCAATACCAGTGGTTGCCATGATGGCTCAAGCGGGGTCGGTAACTACAACTCCTACGGAGGTCTGCGGCGAGTCATTCAAAATGGAGAATTCCGGCAACTCGTGGTTATCGAGAAAACAATGCCCAGAAATACAACATTGTCAGAAGTTGAATTTAAACTCTTAAAATGCTGGTCAGAAAATGGATATCCTGAAGAATAAAAACACATGCCTGGAGCCCAGGGGGGCAAGCATGGGAATACTTCCAATCTTGTTTATCATACTCTGCCCTGTCTTTTGCATGGCACAAAGACCGCTTCCGATTTTCAAAGACCGTAAGATCATTAATTCTTTTTCGACAGAAACCCTTCCCAAAAAATATCTTGATCTGCGCATTGGGCATCGATTTGGAGATATGTTTGGCGACAATGGAGGATGGCCTTCTTTTTATGGATTTGAATCTGCCCGGGATATCCTGATCGGATTTGATTATGGTGTGACCGATCATCTGCTCGTTGGGGTAAACCGCACTAAAGGAGCTGGTCCTCTGCGCATGTTGGTTAATTCCTATGTCAAATATAAGATAGCTGGAAAACGCAGCAGGATGGATCACCCGGTGGCTGTGACTTTCCTGGTTATGAACTCCCTCTCGACCATGCCAAAGAGTGATGAAGTATCCGCTATAAATAACTTCCCAAAGTTTGTGCACCGGATGACAAATCATTTCCAAATGATGTTATCAAAGAGATTTTCCGATGCCATTTCCCTGCAAATGAACGTGGGCTATACTCATCGTAACTTTGTAAACCTTGATGATGTCAATTACATCATTCATGCAGGTCTGGCCGGAAAAATCTCAATTTCAAAGAGACTGGCGGTCATTTTTGATGCCAATATCCCGATGAGATTTCGAGATGTTGAATTCAGTCACACCGTCCCCTTGGGATTCGGTCTTGAGTGGGAGACTGGTGGTGGCCATGCATTCCAAATTAATTTTACAAACGCCGAAGCATTGTCCGAACCAGACTACCTCTCGTATACATCGACAGACTGGAGCGAGGGTGAATTCCGACTTGGATTTACCATCTCTCGACAGTTTAAAATTTAGTATTACTATGTCCCTTCGAATTGTATCCGTTTCCTTCGTCTTTTTACTGGCTGTGTTTTCTTTTTCTCAAAGGCACGAAAAATTACCTTCGGACTACTCCGTTGCGAAGTTGTTGGAATCGCTGGGTGATGATCCCTCTCCACACAAGCCGAATACGGATATACCCAGAGTCAGCGTAGAGCGTGGCCGGGATATAGTAGTTGGAGGACGCAGTCGACACAATGGAGTAAAGTCACGCCGCCAAAGTCGTTACTTCACTTGCCTGGCATGCCATAACAACCGACGGGAGGATCCCAATCTCGCCAACCCAAGCAGTGTTCTGCGTCTGAAATTCGTGAGTGAAAACCAAATGCCATATCTCCCAGGCAGCCCGCTTTACGGCATCATAAATCGAAAGACCTTTTACAATGGAGACTATGTCAAAAAGTATGGAGATCTGGTAGAACCCACTCGCAACAATCTCCGGGAGGCCATTCAGCTGTGTGCAATCGAGTGTTCGCAGGGGCGGAAATTAAAACCGTTTGAGCTAGAATCTGTCCTTGCATATTTATGGACCATCGATCTAAAACTAAATGACCTGGACTTATCCTCCGACGAATTGGATCAAATTCAACAAGCATTTGATACGGGATCAAAACGGAAGCAGGCCATAGATCTAATAAACTCCAAGTTTTTAGATCATTCACCAGCTACGTTTATGGATCCACCAGCAGATCGAAAAGAAGCAAATAAACGACAAGGCGATCCACAAACAGGAGCACTGCTGTATAAATGGAGCTGCCAGCATTGTCATTTTGACAATCAATACAGTTTCCTCCTTCTCGATAACACGAAGCAGACCTTTCGGCATTTGTTGGATCAATCGGGTAAATACACAAGTCATTCACTTTATCAGGTAGTCAGATACGGCACCCAGCCCAAAGGGGGAAAGAGAGCTTACATGCCTTTGTATACCAAAGAGAAAATGACAGATCAACAAATGGCTGACCTCAAAGCCTTTTTTGAAGTAAATGCTGCTAGAAAAGAACCAAATCCGGCGGAGTAAATTCGCGGAAAACTCCCTGTGGAACCTTATCATATATGCGGACAAATCTCGGTCCACTCTCATCTGAGCGATCTCCTGAAAGTTTGATTTTCCCCATCTGCTTATAATTATCCCAAGGCCAAACTCGATTGGGTTCTTCATCGGTATAATTGCGATAGAAAGCCCATTGTTTGATCAGGTGATCAGATTGATCAACCCATACTTCATACTTATTATCCGGAGTGACACCGACTCCTTTAAAAGTAAGTTGGAGTACATCAGCCATGGCTCCGGCCTCTGTCTTCTCCTTTCTTAGATACTTGAGTGTCACACCACTATCTTTCAGCTTAAATGGCATCACCAGCCAATAAGAATCATTGATCCAAATACCCTTTGCCTTTTTCCTCCATTCAGAAAGTTCTGTGGGGTCTGTGACCTCTACACCCTTGACCTGGGCCCGCACTTTGTTGTCATAGACATTGGCAAGAAGTACAGCTGTGTCCCTTTTTGAATCAATTCGCACATCCCCGGTTTGCTTATTCCAAATCAGGTGACGATTACCGAAGAAATTCCAGGCCAGGACCTTGGTGTCATCCCATGCTTTCCTGCCTCCCATGGCTTCCATCACTTTATCCGCAATTGCGATGGCTTTTTCATCAGAACCTGCACTATCGAAACCATCTGCAGGAGGGTTAGGCTCGTTGACCATCCCTTTGCGGGAAGTGTTGCAAGCAAGTACAGCCAGGAGTACGGCAAATTTCAGCAGCCTTAACGACATAGTGGTCTTTTTACAATTCTAATAATCCAGGGTGCCCGAAACAGGAGTCGAACCTGCACGCCCTAACGGACACATGGCCCTCAACCATGCCTGTCTACCAATTCCAGCACTCGGGCAAGCGGTGCCAAAGCGACAGCAAAAGTAAGGAATTTTATAATCCGTCAGCTTGATCTACTATCTAAATGCACCATGCACAAAACGAAACTTCTCCATTGAGTATCATGTCAGGTCGATGATATGAGTAAAGTGCATTCTTGAATCGTCTAAATATATAAATATTTAATTATCAGATATTTATCGCAGATTTTATATGTATAATCCAAATTTCGAATTCGGAACATAGGTTTTCGTGATTCTGACTCAGCAGCAAGTACCAGTAGAGGGCTCAGCTATTAATTCTCTGCCTTGTATTGATGAATAAATGGTTGTGAATCATATTTTCCGGAGATATCGTCATATCTCACTCATAGCAAGTGTTATTGAAGGCTGATAAACACTACATTAAATATTAATTTTTTTTTTAATGTTAAATTGTGCATTTTTGTCCTGACTAAGGCGTGTTCATGCCCAAGAAGAGTAAAAAAAGAACAAAAAAGTCAAAGGCCCGGAGATTTGACGGTACATTGACCGATAAGAGAGTGCCCAAAATCATCGGGATCCTTACCCTGCTGCTATCAGCATACCTGCTGGTCGCCTTTGTGTCCTACCTTTTTACATGGAGAGCAGATCAAGATCAGGTTTTCCAGTTTAGTTGGACCCTGTTTTTTGATGAGTCCCTGCAGGTACAAAATTGGTTAGGGCGGTTTGGAGCAATCGTGTCCCATCAGTTTTTTTATTGGGCGATAGGTCTCTCTTCTTTCATCATCATTTTCTTATTGGCGAAGTTGGGTTTCCTGTTACTCACCGCCGGCTCCATAAGAAGGCTTTGGTCGCCGCTGCAGTACGCACTCGTGTTTGTTCTTTTTCTGTCTCCCCTATTGGCCTTTGTGCTTAAAGCTTCGGAATTCCCCTATGGCGGTGCTTTTGGCGCCTATGTATCATCGTGGTTGATCAAGTTCGTAGGTCACATTGGAACAGTGCTCTTATTTCTATTTACCGGTTTTGGCTTCGTTGTGTGGAATTTCCATCATATCACTGAGCGAAGTACCTTTTCCTTCAAGTGGCCAAAGTGGTCATTTAACTTCAAAAGAAAATTGATAGATCCTCCATTAGATGAGGAATGGAGTGTACCAGGTGATCAGATTAAGAAGTCAGAGTCTGGTGGTGTAGCACTTGTAAATGAGCTCGACGAAATCAATCATAAAGCAACCCTTGAATTTGAAATGCCCAAGACTAAAAAGAAGACCCGCTCGAGAAAAGAAAATCCCGTAGAAGATACTGAACTGGAGGTGGTTGAGCCCGAACTTGCTCCAACGCAGGAATTGGATAAAAAGAACCTGCAGACCTTCAAGTTAGATAGCAAGGATAATGATGATCAGAAGCTGATTGTGGAGAGAGAAAACGAGATCCATCTCGAGCCTTATGATCCCATCATGTCTTTACCCAAGTACGAGCGCCCAAGCATGAATCTTCTCAACGACTACCAGGAAGAAAATGTACAGATTGACAGGCAAGAACTGGAGCTAAACAAAGACCAGATCATCAATACTTTACGCCATTACAAGATCGAGATACAGCGTATTAGGGCTACAATCGGACCTACGGTCACCCTGTATGAGATTGTCCCTGCACCAGGAGTGAGAATTTCGAAGATCAAAAACCTGGAGGACGATATAGCCCTAAGTCTTTCTGCACTGGGTATTCGAATTATTGCCCCCATACCGGGTAAAGGAACGATCGGCATAGAAGTGCCAAATAAGAATAAAAATATAGTCGGGCTCAAAGAGCTTATTCAAGCGGAAAAATTTAAACACGCTAAAATGGACCTCCCAATAGCACTGGGAAAGACCATTGCCAATGAGGTTTTTATCGCAGATTTGACCAAAATGCCTCATTTGTTGATCGCTGGTGCTACCGGCCAAGGTAAATCAGTCGGCATCAACACCATTTTGATGTCACTGCTGTATAAAAAACACCCATCTCAAGTGAAGCTTGTTCTGATCGATCCCAAAAAGGTAGAGCTCTTTCCGTATAGTTTATTATCGGAGCATTTCCTTGCCAGATTACCAGATCAGGACGAACCCATTATCACAGAGACCAAGAAGGTTGTGTACACGCTAAACTCGTTGTGTATCGAAATGGATCAGCGCTATGATCTACTGAAAAAAGCGCATGCCCGGAATATTCAAGAGTACAACCGGAAGTTTATCGCCAGAAAATTAAATCCTAATAACGGCCATCGATTTCTGCCATTTATAGTCCTGGTTATTGATGAGTTTGCAGACCTGATCATGACTGCTGGCAAGGAGGTGGAGTTGCCGATTGCCCGACTGGCACAACTTGCGAGAGCAGTTGGCATTCACTTAATCATTGCCACACAGAGACCAAGTGTAAACATCATCACCGGTGTCATAAAGGCCAATTTCCCGGCCCGATTGGCGTTCAGGGTCACTTCAAAAGTAGACTCCAGGACCATTCTGGATGCAGGAGGTGCAGATCAGCTTATCGGCCGTGGAGACATGCTGCTCACGGTGGGAGGAGACATGATCCGGTTGCAGTGCGCATTTGTAGACACACCGGAAGTGGAAGAAGTCATAAACGCTATCAGCCATCAGAAGGGTTTTGTCGAACCATATTACCTGCCCGAGTACTCTGACGACAAAGACGACAAAGTTAACGGAACATTCAGTATGTCTGATCTGGACGATATGATCGAAGATGCTGCAATGCTAGTCATTCAGAACCAGCAGGGATCGACATCGATGCTCCAGCGTAGATTAAAACTCGGCTACAACCGTGCAGGTCGCATTATGGATCAATTGGAAGTCATGGGAGTTGTTGGGCCAAATGAGGGCAGTAAGGCCAGGGAAGTGCTTATGACGACCCCTATGGAGTTTCAGGAACAGATGGATCTTATGCGCCAGTAATTGTGAGGGAACATCAGCAAGCTCTCTTAGGAGATCCTTCGACCTATTTAGCGAAAATAGGTCCATCATAGCGCTTGCATGTATTGGAAAGTCCTTGGACCTATTTAGCGGTCAATCATAGCGCTTGAGTATATTGGAAAGTCTCATAATCTCTTATTAACGAGACAATTACTGAGCACCTAAAGTCTTACAGAGATCCTTCGACCTATTTAGCGGAAATAGGTCAATCTCGCAAGCTGATACTCATCCTATCGCTAACCGGCCTTAAATATTCGTTAAATTGGGCTCTCCGGCATGAATGTTGGTCTCTCCAATTCGTCATAGTATCAGTAAAATAACTTACGCATGCGTCCTCATATAGTACTCTTCTGTCTGGTCATCGCCCTGGCAAACTACCTGGGAGCCCAACCGGAAGCGCAGGCTACAAAGATTCTACAGGATTTAGAATCCAAGATAAAATCTCACCAGGACATTACTTATGAGTTTACGCTCAAAGTCGAATGGCCCGAGGACAAACCGCTAGTTAAGAAGGGAATCTTTTACAGTCGTCTAGAGTCATACCGGTTGGATCTTCCCGATTTTCTGATTGTGACGAACCTCAACGATCATTGGGTAGTCGACAAGAATGGCAAAGAGATCCAGATTCACGACTATCAGACACCAGATCCATCTGATTTATCCAGTCCTCAGAATATTTTGGCTATCTATAAGAATCCAGATTACGAATACCGGCTCTCCTACAGTGGTGATCGGGGTGGAGAGCAAGTGCATGAGATCGAATTCAAGCCCCTGGATCGTTACAGTGAATATTCTAAGGCCAGACTCACAATTGATGACACCGGAAATGAAATCAATAAGATCGAAGTATTTGTGAAGGACGGGACCCGGTATCACCTCACCATTGACAAATTCACAACCGACACCAATCTTGAAGACAGCTTGTTCGCAGTGGATGTTCTGGATTTTCCGGATTACCATGTGGAAGACCTGAGATTGGAGTGATCTGTCCTTACAATTGCCAGATCGCCAAATAAATTTGGCTGATACCCAACTACAAGCGCCAAATAAATTCGGCGGATACAAACTAAACAAGCCAAATAAATTCGGCTGAACTACACAAGCCAAATAAATTCGGCTGAACTACACAAGCCAAATAAATTCGGCGGATACCCAACTACAAGCGCCAAATAATTTTGGCCGATACCCAACTACACAAGCCAAATAAATTCGGCTGATACAAACTACACAAGCCAAATAAATTCGGCTGATACAAACTACAAGCGCCAAATAAATTTGGCTGATACCTTTGCCGACCTTCCTTAAAAATCAGTAAGTTGACGTCCTAATTCATGTCTAGGAGTTTTACATGGGATTAAAATCAATTGTCATTTCACTATTTGCGAAAAGGGTCGTAAGTAAGTTGAGAAAAGATGCAGACCGGGCTTCAGAAAAACAGTGGGAAACACTGAAGCATCTCATCCAGTCTGCTCGAGATACTGAATTTGGTAGCGACCATCATTTCGCAGAGATTCGAACCTACACTGACTTTAAAGAAAAAGTACCTATACGAGATTACGAAGCGATCAAGAGTTATATCGACAAGGCTCGAGGTGGTGCAAGGAATGTACTGTGGCCCGGCCAACCTGTCTACTTTGCAAAAACAAGTGGCACTACCTCAGGAGTAAAATATATACCCCTAACCAGGGAGAGTACTCCACATCATGTCAACACCGCTCGCAATGCATTATTTGCTTATGTTGCAGAAACAGGCAATCACACTTTTTTTGAAGGATCAATGCTTTATCTGTCGGGTTCACCTGACCTTCAAGATGAAAACGGGATCAAAATCGGCAGACTATCGGGTATTGTAAACCATCAAATACCCAACTGGATCAAAGGCAACAAACTTCCATCGTCCAAAATAAATTCCATCGAATCCTGGGAGGACAAGGTAGCAGCAATGGTCAAGGAATCTTCAGATCGCAATCTAACCCTCATTGGTGGCATACCACCTTGGGTACAGATGTATTACGAAGAGTTGCTCCATTATACTGGCAAGGCATCTGTATTACAAGTATTTCCCAATCTGAGTGTCTTTGTTTATGGTGGCGTGAATTTTGATCCATATCGCGCACAATTGAATAACCTCATGGGCCGTGAAATCGATTCCATTGAAACCTTTCCTGCATCTGAGGGCTTCTTTGCCTTCCAGGACAAATTTCCCCACGAAGGACTATTGCTAAATGTAAATGCGGGAATGTTTTTCGAATTCATTCCCTTGGATCAAGTCCATGATACACGACCGGATCGACTCTGCCTTGATGAAGTCGAGCAGGGGGTTCCCTATGCCCTCATCATGAGTAGCAATGCAGGTCTATGGGCTTATGATATAGGTGATGTGGTAGAGTTTGTGAGCATCAATCCCTACCGCTTACGAGTGAGTGGAAGAGTGGCTCATTTCATCTCTGCATTCGGTGAGCACGTCATAGCAAAAGAAGTTGATCGAGCTATTGTGTATGCCTCTGACCATCTGGGTCTTGATGTGGTGGAGTTTACGGTTGCACCTCAAGTGAACCCGGATGAGGGACTGCCCTATCACGAATGGCTCATTGAGTTGTCTAAACCATATGCCGACCCCTCCAAGATCGAATCGCTAATTGACAAATCGATGCAGGAGCAAAATATTTACTATCGCGATCTCAGAAAAGGAAAGGTACTTTCTAGGGCCAAAGTCACATTGCTTCAGCCCAACTCATTCAGACAATATATGACCTCTATTGGAAAATTAGGGGGACAAAACAAAGTACCGAGATTGGCTAATGATCGCAAGATCGCTGACAAACTTATTATCAAAGAGTAACTAAGCAGGAGTCTCGTAGGGGCTTACAAGGAATGGTGGTATTTAAATCCATATTTAAATCCAGGAGATCTTTTCGTAACTTGACGAGTACAAAATTGTTAACTCATAAAAACAAAACGACATGGGAAGTATTATTGGCCTTGGAAAGTACCTCTTTGCCATTCCTTTTTTAGTATTCGGAATTTTTCATTTTATGGATGACGGCTCGATGGCGAGCATGGCACCTTTTGGAGGCTCGATCATGATTTACATCACCGGGTTAGCGATGATTCTGGCTGCGATAAGTATTTTTATCGGTAAATACGATAAGCTGGCCTGTGTATTGCTTGCCGTACTGCTGCTGTTGTACATCTTACTTGTACATGCCAAGGGACTGGGTGGAGAAGGTCAGCAAATGTCAATGATGGCGATACTCAAAGATCTTGGTTTGATGGGTGGTGCATTGATGGCGGCTGCATTGGCTAAGGACAACTCAGTGATCGGCTAGTTCTAAACTGTTAAAAACTAAAAGTCATGACAACATTTTTGTCATGACTTTTTTGTTTGATTTTCTCTAAACCCATCGGGTATTGCGATACTTTATCTCTCTCTCTTACCGGGGTACACCATTTGTCGGTTGGCAGTTTCAGTCCAATGGTTTGTCTGTACAGCAATGCATAGAAGAGACATTGTCCAGGGTTTTACGCCAAGAAGTAAAAATAGTTGGGTGTGGGCGCACCGATGCCGGTGTACATGCGGTTATCTATTTTGCACACTTTGACACGGACGAAGAAATTTCGGACATTAAAAAAACCGTATATAGATTAAATCGTCAATTACCAGGTGAGATAGCCATTTCTTCATTAGTGGAGGTTGACGCCACGTTACATGCCCGGCACGATGCGATCAGTCGCACTTACAAATATATTTTATCGCGCGGAAAAAATCCGTTTACTCAGGATCTGGAGTACAGATATCCATTTTTTAAGGAGCTCGATTTTTCAAAAATGCAGCAAGTGGCAAATCTAATTAGTAATTACGGAGAGTTTTTTCCTTTTTGTAAATCGAGATCTGGTGTGGCTCATTATAAATGTGACATATTTCATTCTAAATGGAAAAAGAAAGAAAATAAATACGTTTACACTATCCGGGCAAACCGTTTTTTACGAGGCATGGTCAGACTAATCGTCGGTACGAGTTTGCAGGTAGGTGTGAAAAAAGCCGACATCAAAGAAGTGAAAAAAGCACTGGATCAACAAATCCGTTTGGAAAAGAGTTTGTCTGTGCCGGCACATGGACTGTATTTGGTCGGCGTGGACTATCCGGAGGGGAGTTTTGAGTGAGTTGGGTAAAGCAACACAGATAAATCCCTCTGCCCCCGTTCTTATGAGTGCTCCCTTGTTGCCGAAGGCAATGTCTGAAATTAAAATATAATGCCCGTTCTAGACAATGACAAAATCCCTAAAATTTTCACTAGTTACCACAATACCTTTTGAGTTATACTTTTCAAGAAAAGTTTTTGGTAATCTTATGTGTTTACCATCTCTCCATTTAAATTCATATCCATGTATTTGCTGACTCACTTCCTCTACGTAATCGATTTCCTGTTTTTGAGAGGTACGCCAAAAATAAGATCTGGCCAAAGTAAACTTGTATTTATTCTGCTTTAATCGCTCAGAAACTAGAAAATTTTCCCATAGGGCACCCGCGTCGGTTCTGAATCTGATGTCATTAAAATTTCCGAGGATGGCATTTCTGATTCCATTATCATAAAAATAGATTTTTCTGCCCTTTTTTATCTCGTTTCTAATATTTCTGCTAAAACTTCTCAATCGAAAGACCACATAACCCTTTTCCAGAATATCTATGTATTTTAACACCGTATTTCTATCCACTCCCACCAATTGACATAGTTCCTGATAATTTACTTCACTGCCTACCTGTAGTGCCAGTGCCTGAACTAAATTATCGAGGATCTCAGGTTTTCTTATATCGGAATAAGCTAACAAATCCCGGTACAAATAGCTACTTATCAAATTTTGCAAAACCTCGATCTCATCACCAGGGCTGTTGATTACGTCCGGATAAAAGCCATATACCAATCTGTTTTCCAATTGAAGTTGGCCTTTCAGATACCCCATGTGATTTTCATACTCCTCCCAACTGATTGGATACAATTCATACTGCCATTTCCTCCCTGTCAGTGGCTCATTCAACCGGTCAAACAGTGAAAACGAAGAAGAACCACTCACCCACAGTTGCACATCTTTAAACTGATCGGTAATAATCTTCAAAGTGAGTCCTATGCCCTTGATTCGCTGCCCCTCGACTATAAAAACGACCTTCTTATTTCCGATCAAATCTCTTATTTGTTCAGTATTAGGATTATCCAGAATACGTCTGACCCTGGGATCGTCCCCATCGAAGAACTGATAATCTGCACCTTCCAGCATCTCTTTAATTAGTGTGGTCTTTCCCACCTGTCGGGGTCCGACAAGCATAATAGCCTTTCCCCTTCCAATCTTGGCAGCTATTCTGGTAGAGATTGTGCGCTTAATCATAATTCAATATAGTTATTTATGATTGTATTCATAAATAGTTATAACAATTTGTGATTTGCATGCCCGAAGAATGATCGAGGAACACTTTTTTGCCTGAGTGCAAGAAATATAAGTTTGATAAGGCCACCAGACTTATCTCCTATAGCCTTAGACCCAGTCCAAATCCTCCAAAGAAATCGCCAGAGGCAATGGGCGGGCAGGCATGGCAAGGGGTCACGCAGTCGCCTGTCCATGATAAAAACAACCTGGAGCGGAAAAAAGCTCTTTTGTAAACCAAAGCTGATTGAACACCTACCAGGACACCTCTTCTCGAGCTATACAAAATATCGCGAAGATAGGATCCAAGAGATATCGCCGGGATAAGCTGAATCCACGCATTGATCTGGTAAACCCTAAATAGATTACCCGATACTAAAAAACGATTTTCAGGAAGTATTCTCGCGACTGGAGATGAAGTCGTAAACCGAATATTCTCATAAATCGAGGATAACGTAAATCCAATGAATCACTCATACAACGGAAAGCCCTCCATAAAACCATTCACTTCATTCTTTACCTTTTTGATCCTACCTTCATCATCCGGACTCTGCAAAATATAGTCGATCCACTTTACCGTCTGACGACAATCATCCTCCGAAAAACCACGTGTGGTGATTGCAGCTGTGCCAATCCGGATGCCTGATGTGACAAATGGAGTTTGAGTATCAAACGGCACCATATTTTTATTGACAGTGATGTCAGCTTTTACCAAAGCTTGCTCGGCAATCTTCCCTGTAAGTCCCTTTGATCGGAGATCGATTAGCATGAGGTGATTGTCCGTACCTCCCGATATCAGGTGGTAGCCCTTATGGACAAATGCGGCAGCCATCGCCTGCGCATTTTTGATCACTCGACCGCCATACTCCACAAATTCCGGCTGCAGTGCTTCTCCAAATGCGACCGCCTTGGCAGCGATCACGTGCTCTAGTGGTCCTCCTTGCATGCCGGGAAAAACACCGCTGTTTAAGATGGCCGACATCCTTATCGGCTTACCCTTCTTCGTGGTGCGCCCCCATGGATTTTCAAAATCTTTCCCCATCATGATCAGACCGCCACGTGGTCCCCTTAAGGTCTTATGGGTTGTCGACGACACAATATGACAGTGAGGCATGGGGTCCAGCAGGTGCTTGCCAGCGATAAGTCCAGCAGGATGTGCAATATCTGCAAGTAAGAGTGCTCCTACATCATCAGCGATTTGTCTAAATGTTGCGTAATCCCAATCCCGCGCATACGCTGAGGCACCACATATAATAAGTTTGGGCTTCTCACGGTGTGCAATTTCTCTTACCTTCTCCATGTCTATAACACCCGTTTCCCGCTCCACTCCATAGAAAACCGGCTTGTAAACCTTTCCGGAATAATTGACCGGCGATCCGTGCGAGAGATGTCCGCCGTGTGACAGATCAAATCCCAGCACGGTATCTCCCGGCTGCAATGTGGCCAGGAATACAGATGCATTGGCTTGTGCTCCGGAGTGAGGTTGCACATTGGCATAAGCTGCTCCAAAGAGCTGCTTCAGTCTGTCAATAGCAAGCTGCTCAATCTCGTCGACTACCTCACAGCCTCCGTAATAGCGCTTACCGGGATAGCCCTCGGCATATTTATTGGTCAGACAGGTACCCATGGCATCGAGCACTGCCTGGCTGGTAAAATTTTCCGATGCAATGAGCTCAATTCCCTCACGTTGTCGCTGGAGTTCCCTGCCAATCAGAGCCTGGACGGTCATATCAGACATATATATGATTGTTGCTATACAAAAAGACGCAAATGTAGCGAAATCCTCTTTCGCTCATAGTAGTTTAGTAGGTCAAAACAGTTCGTGCTTTGAGAGGTTTTAAAAGACTGGGGTCTTTCTTTAGAGAAAGCACAAAACCATAAAAATTTTTCACGTAATCACAATAAAAAAAAAACCAAGAGTTTTAATGGTCAAGAGAACCGGCCTTATGTGGTAATTATTTCACCTAAATACTTATCACTTATGAAAAATTTATTCCTTGTTTTACTGACCTTCACAATCCTCCTTACAACTAATTCCTGTGAGAAAGAACAGGACTTGACAAATAACTATAAAATTGAAAACCCAGCAGATATCAATCCGGATATTTCGCCGAGTCATGCAGTCTCGCCGAGTAGTTCAGGTGATATTCATACCCGTATTACGGAGTTCTGCTACGATAAAATTGTATATTGGAGAAACAATGGTTTAACCAATGACCAGATAAGGGACAGAGTTTATGATGATGTGTTTATCCGGGAGTTGAGTAGGATCACCGGTTATAGCCGGAGTAGCATCGCAAATCAATTGCGCTACGGGCTTGGACTGACCAAATCCAACATGTCCACATGGTCAATTTATAGTAAATCAATTAACAACACCACGTATAACGCATTATACAATGATCTTCAAAGCCTGGTAGATAGAAGGCCAACACTCAAGCAGTGGAGTTTGAGTATAACTTACATTAATAATGATTATTCCGGCCGTATACCCGCTGACCATCTCGAAACAATTCTCGATATTTCTAGCAGTTCCTATAGATACTGGTACTATAATTATGACGATTGGATCGATATCCCGAATTCTGCGACTTCCCGGCCAACTCCACTTTCTCCATATTACTTTGAGGCACAGCGATATAACCAGGCCTGTTCTAGAGAAAAGGTCGTGGGTGGCGATATAAGGGGTGCAATTGGAGGATTATTATCCAGTGCATGGAGTGGATTGGGTGCAATTGGAGGAATGGTAACCGGAGCTATGGTAGGCACACTAGTAGGTGCTGTAGACGCTGCTTTTAGATGCAAGAACTAGAATACAGCGTGAAATATTTGCCTTTTTACAGTTTTTCATTTTTCTTTAAGGACTATCATGAATACTAAATATTCTTTTCTTAGCAAGAACAGCCGCGCCCTAAAATTTGGCATTAGCTTCTTTGCATTGTACGAACTAATTGGTTACCTCGTAGATCCTTTTGTTTACCCACTCTGGAGGTATTTACTATCTTTTGTTCTTTCCCTTGCCGGAGGATTTCTGGTGCAATATCACACTGACAGCCGAAAGAAGAAGTTGGAGAGCAAAGAGCATTTGGGATCCATCGACTCTTTCATCGACCGAAATTATCAAGCGTTGAAATGGGGATTTGGTGCCTTCATTTTCTTTGAGGGAATTTTATATTTCACTAAACAGGAGGTCTATCCTTATTGGAGATATTTTCTGTCCTTTTGCATTTGTATAGCAGCTGGCTTCTTGGTGCATTTAGTCGTTCATCGTTCGAAACTACATTGAGTCATTTCTGGTCAGGATCCCGACCATAGCGTCGGGACTCTCACTTGTAAAAAAGCCTGATAACTATGTACTGACGATAAAATGTCAGCACCAGACGATAAGTGTCGGACTAGGGTGGTACCCTAATAGGTGCAATTGAGGCAGCATTCAGATGCAAGAACTGATTCTATATTCTCACGGTCGTTTTAAGGCCAGATAACAATTTAATCGAGAATCAGATAAGACCATTGGCACTTGGTCGTAAGAACTATTTGTTTGCAGGTTCTCACAATGGTGCGCAACATGCGGCCATGTTCTACTCATTCTTTGCCACATGCAAAATGAATGGCATCAACCCCTTTAACTGGCTTGTCGACGTCTACAAGAAAATCAGTGATTTTCCGGTCAATAAAATCGAGGATCTTATCCCCCATAAAAACTATAAAGTCCTATAGACGTCGTTCCCCGAACGCTTACTTCGCAATAGACTTCGGATGTCAAGGAAACATCCTTCGTACAAGACTTCGGATGTCGAAGATGGCAGTGACCTATCCATGACGCAGCAGAAATCTCCGATTTCGTGGCTGGTCAGGATCCCGACCATAGCGTCGGGACTCTCCCTTATAAAAAAGCCTGACAAGATTGGATACTTATCAGGCTTAATAAAATAAAACATCCTTCGTACAAGACTTCAGATGTCGAACATCCTTTGTACAAGACTTCGGATGTCAAGGAAAAAAGTGGCAGTGACCTACTCTCCCGCCCATCTCGGGCAGTACCATCAGCGCTAAAGGGCTTAACTTCTCTGTTCGGAATGGTAAGAGGTGGGACCCCTTTGCTAAAACCACCAAAAACTTTTACAGCTCTCACAGAACTGTTATTTCTCAGTCTATTTCTTGCACTTTAACAAGAAAAAAGAATAGAGGGAAGAAAAAATCTAAAAAACACATAGATACTCCGTAAAAAGTCAGTGAAAAACAATTGGAGAAGCGGCGTGAAATTGAACTTTATTTTATAAAAAATAAAAAAAGGAAGCATTTGGGTAATTAGTACTACTCGGCTGCAACTGTCACCAGTCTTCGACCTGTAGCCTATCAACGTGATCGTCTATCACAACCCTTTTATCCTGACGGCAAGCGTCAGGAAATGGAATACTCATCTTAGAGTTGGCTTCGCGCTTAGATGCTTTCAGCGCTTATCCATTCCGAACGTAGCTACCCAGCGATGCATCTGGCGACACAACTGGTACACTAGAGGTTCGTCCAACTCGGTCCTCTCGTACTAGAGTCAGATCTCTTCAATATTCCTGCGCCCACAACAGATAGAGACCGAACTGTCTTGCGACGTTCTGAACCCAGCTCGCGTGCCACTTTAATGGGCGAACAGCCCAACCCTTGGGACCTTCTCCAGCCCCAGGATGTGACGAGCCGACATCGAGGTGCCAAACCTCCCCGTCGATATGAGCTCTTGGGGGAGATAAGCCTGTTATCCCCGGCGTACCTTTTATCCTTTGAGCGATGGCCCTTCCATACGGAACCACCGGATCACTTAAGCCTAGTTTCCTACCTGATCGAGACGTCTCTCTCTCAGTCAAGCACCCTTATACTTATACGCTCTTCGTACCATTACCAACGGTACTGAGGGTACCTTTGCGAGCCTCCGTTACTTTTTGGGAGGCGACCACCCCAGTCAAACTACCCACCACACAATGTCCCCTGACAGTATCGTCAGGGTTAGAACCTAAATACAGGAAGGGTGGTATTTCAAGGATGACTCCACCCATGCTGGCGCATAAGCTTCGCAGTCTCCCACCTATCCTACACATCCTGTATTCAAGCACAATGTGAAGTTGTAGTAAAGGTGCACGGGGTCTTTTCGTCCCGTTGCGGGTAATCGGCATCTTCACCGATACTTCAATTTCACCGAGCTCGTGGTTGAGACAGTGCCCAGATCGTTGCACCATTCGTGCAGGTCGGAACTTCTCTAATTATGCTTACTTTACAGTAAGGTTCAGACTATACTTTCACCTTGCCTAAAACCCTTAGGAGATCACTTTTACTATGTTTTCGCTTCCCGGATGGATTCATCTGATATGCCAAATCGATAATTTGGGCCAGATGCTCTCTATTTAGATGCTGATTCTTGTAGATCTTCAAACAAATCTGTTGAAATAATTTGAAATCTGCTGACTTAGCTCCAAATAAGGGATAGCGTACAAAATGTGGTATGACTTTTTTGTGAATGTCTTGAATAGATCTGATTTCATATTTGTAGGTTCTATCAGATTTAGTAAATCTGATTGCTCCACATCCAAAAAACTTGTGTACTTCCTTCAAGAGAGATAAATCACTCTTGTGCAGAGTTACACTAAACGAAGGTCTTGTTTCAATACCCACATTTAGTTTTTTCCGAAAAGAGAAGGAAATTAAAAAACATCCTTCACCTTCGATGAGTCCAGAAATATAAAATGGATTCAAATTCATACCGTTAAGATACTCCCTAGGCTTTAATAACCAAGCTAAAGTGCCTGGTTGGCGAGGGCTGGCGTATTGTCCCCTCTTTTTAGGGGGACCTCACCTTTCGGATCAGTCGTTACGGGGTCATGGTGACGGTACTCGTCACCAGACTTCCCTCGGTATTATCCTGACGACATGAAGTGTGTCAGGACTTCACCGATATGAGCCAGTGTTTCAATGTCGATCACTCGACAAAGGGGCAAGTTCGTTTACCCGACAAGGAATTTCGCTCATGCGTTTCCTGATTTCTCAATCAGGCATGGACTTTCTCTTTATCCTTCTTTTTTCAACTGATTTAAAATCAACTTTGTTCTGGGTTGATTCTGAGTATTCATCATTATTGCCAGTTCCATGATTTGGATCAAACCTTCTTTTGTGAGGTGCCTTTGATCTTCCATCCAATGGATTATCCGGGCAAATTTTTTAAAATCAATTTGTTTTTTCGTTTTCAAGCCGTGTTTTTCAAAAAAAGCAACGACCAATTGTAAACAAGAAAACTTCCGAATTCTCAGTTCGTATCTATCTCCGTGATTTTGTCTGACGACTCCACAACGAAAAAATCTTTTCAAATTGTAGAGTATTTGTACATCTCTTTTGTGCTGAACGACGCGGAATTCCGGTAAAACCTGAAATCCTGCAGACATATCCGGATGTTTGTTGAAACCGACGTAGAAACAGCCTTCTCCGTCTACAAATCCAACAACCCAATCAATAGATAATTCCATGAGTTAAAAATAAAAAGGATATCTGGCGTAAAGTCTCTGAGGATCCCCTTTTCATTGAAAAGAGAAGGGTTTCCTGCGGATTTTCCAATTCAAATCATTTTTACGTCCGTACCATGGAGGCCGGAAAACGTAGATTTGACTCTAAGGATGTTCCCGCATACAGCCAGATATTGCTCTCCCCGTTACCGGAGAGACAGGCAGTTATTATTCTACCTTAGGACCGTTCAATATGTTAATAAAACACTGGATTACAGCATTTTACGATCTAATACAGATCCTGCATATCGCTATGCAGATCGGACTATATCATTCCTGACATTGCCTTTTGCAAGTCAGGACCTGGCGTGTAGTCTCTGAGGATTTTCACAATAGTTGTAAATTTCTGCATCGGAATATTTCCTTTTGCCACCATCATTCATATCACATCTTATCTTCAAGATTTCCTTGATTGTCGATTATTCACTTTAAAATACCATTGTCCATCGG
>OZ244968.1:2662500-6228811 GCA_965222645.1 Saprospiraceae bacterium
GTGCCAGGGCATCTAAATCTCCCAATGTGGTTTTTTCCAACTTGGATTGCTGCTTCCTTACTACTTTTCTCACCTTTTCATGCTCTCCCCGCTTTGTCTTTCGTATTTGATCTTCAGCTTCCCGCTGGATGTCTTCCAAATACCGCAAATGCGACACCAGGATCCGTTTGTCATCCCGGTTAAATTCGATCACTTTTACCGTGATGACTTCATCGACATCAGCTTGCTTTCCATCTTCTTTCTTAATGTGCTTAATCGGTGCATAGGCCTCAAGACCATATGGCAATTGGACGATCGCACCGCGGTCTTCCTTGCGCACAATTGTTGCCTCATGATAAGATCCTTCCGGGAATACCTGCTCGAAAGTGTCCCAGGGGTTTTCCTCTATTTGTTTGTGTCCCAAAGACAACTTTCTACTCTCCTTGTCAATCTCCAGAATGACGATTTCGATCTCGTCGCCTACCTTAACCAACTCGGATGGGTGAGAATACCGTTTAGTCCATGAAAGATCAGAAATATGGACCATCCCTCCAATACCATCTATCAGCTCTACAAACACGCCGTAAGGTGTAAGATTTTTGACTTCACCGGTGTGCCTGCTGTCGATTGGGAATTTCTTCTCGATCTCCTCCCAGGGATCTGCAGAAAGTTGCTTCAAGCTCAACGACATCTTTCGATCCTCCCTGCTCAAGGTCACCACCTTGGCCTCAAATTCTTGATCAATGGAGAAAAATTCACGAGCATTAACAGGTTGGTTACTCCACGAAACTTCCGAAACGTGAATCAGTCCCTCTACGCCGGGAGTGATCTCTAAAAATGCTCCGTAATCTTCCACATTGACAATCTTACCCTTTACTACCGAGCCCTCTGCAATCTTATCCTCCAGTACATCCCACGGGTGTGGTTGCAATTGCTTTAAACCCAACGAGATTCTTTTTTTGTCTTCATCAAAATCCAAGACGACGACATTGAGCTTTTCATTGAGCTCAAGGACTTCATTGGGATGGTTTATCCTGCCCCATGAAATGTCTGTGATATAGAGCAGACCATCGATACCCCCGAGATCCATAAACGCTCCAAAATCCGTTATGTTTTTTACGATGCCCTCGAGCACCTGACCTTTTTCCAAGCCGGCAATGATTGTATCCCGTTGATCAGCGAGATCACTTTCGATCAAGGCCTTGTGCGAGACTACGGCATTCTTTATGGCCTCATTGATCTTGACCACTTTAAACTCCATCGTCTTACCGACATAGCTGTCGTAATCAATAACTGGCTTGATATCTATCTGTGATCCCGGTAAGAACGTTTCCAATCCCGAGCAATCGGCGATGAGACCACCTTTTGTCTTGCTGATGATGGTCCCCTTGATAATGGTACCATTCTTATAACTGTCTACTATGTTTTCCCAAGCTCGAAGAAGTTTTGCTTTTCGGCGCGATAAGATGAGTTGTCCCCTTTCATCCTCCTGATGTTCGACATAGACCGATACTTCATCACCGATTTTTAGATCCGGATTATCTCTAAATTCTGACAGGGACACCAGACCATCCGATTTATAATTAATGTCAAGCACGACATCCCCGCTATTAATTGCGGTCACAGTCCCCTGAACAATCTCATTTTCGTTGATCTGCGAAAGCGATTTCTCGTAATCTTTGAGATAATCAGCGATCTCTTTTTCCGAGTAGCTTAGCGTGTTTTTCTTTCCAACAGACCAATCAAATTCATCATGAGCTCCAGCTACCTCTTCCGGTTCTTCTAAGATTACTTCTTCCGCCACCTCAGGTGACGAATCTGCGGCTGCATCCGTTTCTTTTGACGTTTCTGTTTCGGTAATTTGTGATTCCTTGGATGAATCCTCTTTTTGAGAGTCCTCTACTTGATCTTTATCATCTAACATATTGAAAACCAAGTCGAAATTTGTACCCGGCTATTACGGGTTAGGTTAAGTAATAATTTTTAGCGCGGCAAAGGTATGATTATTTTGAGGAATCGGTGGTTTGTTTAAAGTCTGACTCTCAGGGAAGGAGGGTTGCCTCAGTGCGTGAGTTAGAAAATACATCCACAATTCCCCAGGCAAGTGATCTAGTGGCCTGTCACATTTAATTGTGTTTCTTTTGGCATATGTGTTTTCTCCTACAATAAGCTATCTCTCCCTACAATTGAACCACATCTCAAAAAAATCATTTTGACGGTAGCGTCAATTTATTCATGACGAATTGCTTCACTCGGATTCAGTTGAGCCACTTTAAGATTCTGATATCCGACAGTGATAAAGGCAAAAATACCAACTGCTAGCAAAGCAATGATCAGTACCCACCAGGGGAATGCAATGTGATAGGAATATCCATGTAGCCAATTTTGCATCACTAAATAAATCACCGGAAATCCGATCAATCCGGCAATCAAGATCAACCACAGATACTCACGGAAAAACGAAAGTACAATCTGACCAGTAGAAGCACCCAGTACCTTACGAATACCAATTTCCTTCGTGCGTTTAGTGGCCAAGAACGACGACAGCCCCAGGAGGCCTAAGCTAGCCACAATGATTGCCAAGAGTGCAAAATTGGCAAATAACCCACCGAACCTTCGATCTTCTTGATATAATTTGGCAAAACGTTCATCCACAAATTCGTAGGTAAAGGGAGAATTGGGGAAAAAATCAAACCATGTATCGGATATGCTGGTTATGGTGGCAGCAGGATCCTGTGCTGACAATTTAACCACATTAAATGGGAGTTGCTCACCATAGAAGAATATTGAAGGTTCAACAGCATCTTTTAGTGAACTCCGATTAAAATCTTTCAATACACCTACAATGTCCCACTTTCTACTATCAGGACTGTTTCCAAATTGAAGACGCTCATGCACAACATCATCCATATTTGTCAAGTTAAGGTAGCTCAAAAGAGCTTCATTTACGATCACAGCCTGGGTATCACTTGCAATTTCCCGATCAAAATTGCGACCGGCCACCAGCTCTAATCCCAGCGTTGAGGTGACCGCATCATTTATTTGGATTAGATAGACGGTACCTTCTACTCGTTCCGTTTTTCCGACAATCTGGAGCCCGCCACTATTTGAACTTATATCAGAACTGCCTCCTCCCGGCAAGCTGGACATAGCACCCACAGCTTCCACTCCCTTCTTACGCTCAATCTGATCCAGGAAGGTGCGGTAGTCAATTTCAAATTGGGCCTGTTGCGTCTGGGGGACCTGAAAATTCTTTATTCCAATTACTCGATTAATATCCATTCCTAAGTCATGACCCCGCATATAATTAACCTGTTGGTAAACAATGATTGTATTGGCAATCAGTACTAAAGAAGCGGTAAATTGACCAATTACCAGTCCCTTACGGAGTGTTTGACCCCAGGTTGTGTTTTGTAACTTACCCTGAACTACATGCACAGGCCTAAATGAGGACAGTACCAATGCTGGATATAGACCTGCGGTAAGGATTCCCAAGAGGAAGAACAACCCCAACTTGATTAGGAGATCAGTATTGCTTACAACTAAATCAAGGATGTCTTTTCCCACAAATGCATTGAAATACGGTGTTATCAACCAGATGAGCGCTAATGCAGCTAGGGCGCTTACGAGATTGATGAGGGCTGCCTCGACGAGAAATTGATCAATCAAGTGCTTCTTTCGTGCACCAACCACCTTGCGCAATCCAACCTCCTTTGCCCGGTCTACGGCCCTGGCAGTAGAGAGATTGATATAATTTACCCAGGCGATGAATATGATAAATAGTGAAATAATATTTAGAAATTTTACTGCTTTGGCATTGCTATGCAATTCAGGTTCAAAGGTAAAATCAGAGTGTAGGTGAATATTTTCAATGGGTTGGAGATTAAAGAATAGCTTAGTTTCCTCTCCCAAATATTTTCTGGCAGCAGGTATTAGATTAGCCTCCAATTGTACTATATCGGTATGAGACGCTATATCCAGATAAGTATAGTAGTTAAATCCATTCCATCCATCGTTTTGAATTTGGTCTTTAATACTACTCAAAGACATTAGCATATCAAATTTGTAATGTGTGCTTTCTGGAATGTCTTCCAAAATCCCAGTGACACTAAAAGATCGATCAAATCTGCTGACGATCCTCAAGTCCTGACCGAGAGCATCTCTACTACCAAAATATTTCTCTGCTTGTGATTCCGTAAGAATGATCGAATTGGGCTCATTGAGGGCAGTTGCTGGATCTCCATTGAGAAGTTGATAATTAAATATTTTGAAGAAATTCGAATCGGCTGCAATGCAACCCTTTTCTTCAATGATCTGATCACCTTTGCGCATTACCAATGGAGAAAACTTGTACGTAGTGGTATACTGTAGCACTTCAGCAAATTCATCTGTTATCACTTTACCCGACGGAGCAAATGACATTGCATCCCTTACCTGGATTTGGTCATTAATGATATTATCAGTGGTAAGTCGGACAATTCTCTTGTCAACAATATGTTGCTGATCGTAACTGTTTTCGAATGTCGTGTACTGATTAATAAGGAGAAATGCCGCCAATCCCAATCCCAATCCAAAGACATGGATGGCAGTAGTTGATTTGTTCTTACGTAGATTTCTAGATCCAATTTTCAAGTAATTTTTTAACATGTCAAATATAAAATGTGGGTAAAAAGTCATAGGCCTGACAATGCCAGGACGAAATAAACTCAAAATCTGTAGTGTATACTTGATTCCTGCCTTTAAAGGACTCTTCTGATAATTTTCACTATAATGTTCCTCTAAGTCACCGGAAATATCCTCAAGGTACTCTGGACGACAAAACCAGGTAAGAAGTTGCAACGATCTTTTCTTAATCCAGGACATCTGTTAAAAATCAAGCGCTATATCAGGTATGTCATTCCACAATTGCTTACGTGTTTCTCTAGTTTCTTGAAGTACTTTTTTCCCAAATGCAGTGATGTAGAAAAAGCACTTTCGGCGACCTCCTCGTTGAGCAGTTGCATCCCCTAGCTCCGACCGAAGAAATCCTTTCTTTTCCAAGCGTCGCAAGGCAGACTGCAAAGCTCCCACACTAATGCCTCGATTGAGTCGTCCCTCTAGTTCACGTTTGATAGACACACCATAGGCCTCAGGAAAAAGTACACCAACTGCAAGCATGACAACCTCCTCAAATTCTCCTAAACCATATCTTCTCCTCATTTAATTCCTAATTGTAGTATTGCTAAGGTAAGGAACAATCTAAATTTCAATGCACTTTTTCTCTACCTCTTAACCACACAATAAATCATCATTTACAAAATGAAATATGGGCATAATGTTAGTTTTGCAACACTGCCGCAGTGGTGGAATTGGTAGACACGCACGTTTCAGGGGCGTGTGTCTTTACGGACGTGCGAGTTCGAGTCTCGCCTGCGGCACAATCATTTGACAAGCATTTTTATCCCCCTTCCATTCCTCGTCGTGACAGACACCAGATAAAACCCCGGCGGCAGGTTAGACATGTTCCAATCGACCTGATGAGCATAAAATACTTTTGTCAATACAGAAATCCCGCGCGAATCGTAAACCTGGACGATGGCTTCATCTGTACCTCTCTGCTGATCCATTACGAGTTGTACCCGGTCAGTTGCTGGATTGGGGAATATCCTAAAGTCCAGAGGTGATACGTCGAGGACATTTACCGATTCTGCATCTGGGATCAAATGTACCGGTACACCCGTGTAAGTGATAAAATTATCTGCCAGGGGATCTGATTCATCTGCCACTCTGTAGCCTGGGAAAAAATCCTGCTGATATACTAAATGCAAGGTGTCTTGCACATAGCCGTGAGCCGAAGGGAAGACCGCTTCAATGAATTCGTAAACTTCCGGATCGGACAACTCCGGATTGATGATATCGTATGGGGGCCCCCAGCTCTCCCCACCGTCAAGTGACTTAACGGTCAGAAGGTGCCGGTAATGCTGCGCATCCAGCTCATTAAAAAAAGCTTCCGTCGGTGATGGATAGACAATATATACGCCATCATTTTCATCTACGGCGATCGAGGGCTGAGAGTTTAAAGTGCCATTGCCATATCTGGGGATCTGGTTGACTTGTATATCTATGGTATCATTGCCATCATAGTCTAGCAAGGCGGCAACTGTGACCGGGGTCAGCATCGATTCATTCCAATAGCTCACCCCAGACAAAGAGGGATAAAAACTTGTCGACGTATCAGTGCTGTCGTTATCGAGTACATATGAGTCGGCGTAAGTCAGATGCACCAGACCGCCATTGCCCATAACCGCCGCCCCTGAGCCATCTGTGGTATAGATCGCCAACGAGTCTGGTGCAAAAGGATCTGCAGGAATGTCTTCGACACTATAGAGGTCATCCACTTTGTACTTGTCAAGAGGAAAATCCAGGACTACCGTCTTCTCCCAGTTTTGTCCGTTGTCAAATGATTTATACAGGGCTAAATCTCCCCAAACACCGAATACCACTACTGCAACGTCATTGCCCCTGGACACAATAGTATAGGTATCGCCACCAATCTCCGAATATACGGTACTATCCAATCCAGGAATAACATGATCCACGACATCCCAGCTTTGACCACCATCTGAAGAACGGTAATACAATAAGTGCCCACTCATACCCAAATACAGAGAACCTCCCAGGTCTCCAGCAGGTGTGGTGAGAGCCACCATATGTATGGTCTGACCGTCCGGACCTCCTGCAGCGGAACGAGGCCAAAGTACACCTCCCGGCACGTTGGTGGGAATCGGAGATTCAGTCCATGATTGGCCCCCGGCAGGTCGCTTCAAAGACAATAATTGGTCTCCTGATGTGTGTGCAACAAGATGCAGTGAACCATCACCCAACATGGCAAGGCTGGGCCAACCCGTCCTCTCCGACTCCAACCTGGCCGTTGGCATCTCTTTCCACGTACCATTGACATATTCATTAAAGCCTGTACCCCGGTCCGGGTAAGTATCCTCAAAAGACTGTGAATAAATCCATACCGCTGCTTTGTAATTGCCCTCACCAATGACAATCCTGTTTTGCATGGAGGAATTTGTCTGAATATCATAGAGGGTTGATCCCAGGGCTACCTCCTGATTGAGAAAATTTGCTGACAGCGGAACGTCACTCCGTTTGGATGAAGACTCATAATCAAATGGTAAAGACCTCATTTTCTCGGCCACCATCTGGTCCCTTCCCAGTCGATGCACCTCTTGAGAGAATGCCATTCCGGTGGAGAGAATGACAAAAAGGGCTACTGTGATCGCTTTGTACATATAATTATACTTATCTATAAACAACAATGAAGATATCAACAAATCTCAAAGCTCAATGCATTGGTGATGGAGAACGAGGTCGATCCACTCTTTGCAAGTGACAAAAAAAGCAAAGACCGAGATCCTACTCTCTTCCTGATCAGGGGGCAAATGCCCGAAGTGTGATCGTAGACCTTTTCGTACTTTGCATGCAGATTTATTTTCAGATCATTTTCATATGAATATTCTAATCTTAAAAGCAATCCACATTATAGCCTTTGTAGTTTGGTTTTCCGGCCTGTATTACTTGCTCCGGATAATTGTACAACACGCCGAGACCAATCAATCGGGTGAAGGAGAAGTACTGGGCAAACACTATTCGTCGATTGAAAAAAGACTGTTGAAAAACGTGATCAGACCGGCGATGCTCATCACTTTTATCGCAGGCATAGCAATGTTGGTCCTTCACTCAGAGTATCTGAAAAACGGATGGATGCACGTCAAGCTTTTGCTGGTTTTTCTTTTGGCGGGCTTTACCGAATCGCATGGCAAGGTGGTAAAAAAGTTGTCTCAAGGGATCGCCCCTTCTGCAAAAAATCTTAGGATGCGCAGTGAGATACCTACGATCTTTCTGGTGGCCATTGTTCTACTCGCGGTGCTCCGCAATGCAGTATCCATGGGATTATTGATGGGTATCGTATTTGGATCTGTATTGTTATTGGCTATCGTGTACTATCTAATGGCAGGATCTTTAAAACAAAAACCCTAGCAAGAAGCGTTTAATCCTTGCCGATTAAGCGGTCCTAAAATTTAATTGCACAGTAAACGATGCAGTTTATATACCCACTTTTTTTAACTGCTCTGGCCGCCCTGGCCATACCGATTATCATTCATCTCTTTTATTTTAGGAGGTATAAGAAGGTTTTGTTTACCAATGTTCGCTTTCTAAAAGAGGTAAAAGAAGAATCCAGCATACGATCCCGGCTCAAAAATCTGCTCACGTTGTTATGCAGATTATTGGCGGTACTCTTTCTGGTGCTTGGTTTTGCCCAACCATTCATCAACAAAGATGATGAAATCAAGAAGGGCCGGAAATCTATCAGCTTGTTTATCGACAATTCATTCAGCATGGCTTCTCTCAGCCAGGATGCTCCATTGCTTGATGAGGCCAAACAAAAGGCCACTGAAATAATCCGCGCGTATGATCACGAAGACCAATTTCAAATCATCTCCCATGATATGACGGCAAGGCAGCAGAGAATGGTGGGGAGGGACCAGGCCATTGCGCTGACAGAAGAAATCGATCTTACTCCGGAGGTCATCCCCCTGTCGAAAATTATATTGAGGCAAAAGCAATTGCTGGATGACACTGATAATCCAAATAAGATCCTGTACTACCTAACCGATTTTCAAAAAAATATTACGGATTTAGATCTGTCAGATACTTCTTATTACTACAACCTGATACCAATGCAGGCTGTGATCGAGCAAAATGTAAGCATCGATTCAGCCTGGTTTGAGGCACCCGTACAGATGCTCAATAAACCAAATATGCTCCTCGTAAAGGTCAAGAACTGGTCTGATCAAAAAGTGGAGAATGTACAATTGAGTATGAGGATGGAAGGCCAGGTAAAACCAGTGGGATCCCTGGACATTGAAGCGGGATCACATTTCATCGACACCGTATTTATTAATGTGATGCAGCCAGGTATCAAACAGGTGGAGCTAAAAATTACAGACTTTCCCATTCAGTTTGATGATACATACTATTTGTCATTTGAAGTAAAACAACAGATAGAGACCTTGGTCATAAATCAGGATGTGCCGAATAAATACATCGATGCTGCTCTAGGCAGCGAAACTTTTTTTACAAACAGCTCCCGGAACATCTCCAATCTTGACTATTCGTCTTTTAATCGATATCAGCTAATCTTACTCAATGAACTGTATTCGATCAGCAGCGGTCTTTCTGCTGCCCTTCGAAATTATCTGGAAGAGGGAGGAAATGTTGTCGTATTCCCGGCAAAAAATACCATACTCGATGATTACAATTTATTTCTATTGTCTTTAAAAGCTCCTCAGTTGACCTCTTTCGATACTGCGACAAGAGTTGTTAATTTTTACAATTCAGATGAATTTATTTTTAGGGATGTTTTCGAACAGACTAGAGGTAATCTACGCCTGCCTACAACTGCCGGCAATTTTAAGATCACCAATGTAAGAGGCAGATCCGAGACCTTACTGAGGTATCGCGATGGCGATATATATATGGTAAAATTTCCATCTGGTGATGGTCATATCTATCTGTGCAGTTCTCCGCTGGATCTGGCCTATAATAACCTGGTAACACAAGCAGAGGTTTTTATCCCGATGTTGTATAAAATGGCATTGTCTACCTCGAGGAATAGACAGATTGCATATACTATAGGTGAAGATCAATTTGTGGAAATGGAAAACGAATCTTCGAGTGCCGAAATGATTTACAGGGTGACAGGACCCAGTACTTTCATTCCCAGCCAACAGAGTAGGGGTAAGAAGATGATTTTGGGTTTACATGATCAGATACGAGAGGCTGGATTCTACGATGTTTATTTGAGTGAAGATCATATACTCAATACTTTTGCATTCAACAGCAATCGATTAGAAAGCGATCCTTCGTGTTTCAGCGAAGCCGAATTGAGGACGGAATATTCGGAAAATGCATCGATAATAGAGCGGACAAATCAGGCCAATCTTAACCAGTATATTAGGGAGAAGGATCAGGGGATACTTCTGTGGAAACACTGCCTGACTTTAGCTCTTATTTTTTTAGCTTTGGAGACATTGATCATTAGGTTTTGGTCGGTGCGTTAAAAAAGATCAGCTAGACGATGCAGATACTGCTGAAGCAGGTAAAAATAATAGATCCAACCTCCTCTCACCACAATCAAGTCAAGGATATTTTCATCAAGAATGGAAAGATAGTAGCTATCCGGAATACGATCTCCAAAGACGTGAACACAGTCGCTGTCGATGGTGCACATGTATCTCCCGGATGGATGGATGTGGGGGCTTTTGTTGGAGATCCGGGGATGGAGTACATTGAGTCCCTGGAGTCTATTTCTGATGCTGCCTCGGCAGGAGGATACACGGCACTGGTAGTCTTGCCCAATACAAATCCGGCAATTGACTCAAAATCACAGGTGGAGTACATCATCAAAAACAGTCGATCACTGATCACCTCCATCATGCCTTTAGGAGCGATCACAAGAGATTGTGCAGGTCAGGAGCTGGCGGAACACATCGATATGCATCATGCGGGTGCAGTGGCGTTTACGGATGGTAAAAATCCGGTTCAGAATCCAGGGATCATGCGGCGTGCCCTGGATTATGTGAAATCCTTCAGTGGTTTGGTAATCAATCATCCTTACCAGGAGGGAATAAGTCCCGAGGGTCTGATCGATGAAGGGCCGACCAGTGTTATGTTGGGACTACAGGGTATCCCTGCGGTGAGCGAAGTAATCATGGTAAAGCGCGATTTGGAGTTATTAAAATACACCGGATCCAGATTACATGTTCTCAATGTCAGTACAAGTGAAAGCCTGAGTGAGATTGCCGCTGCCAAAGCCGCAGGACAAAGAGTCACTTGCTCCGTACCGGCCATCAATCTGGCAGCAACGTCATCAGAAATTGGTCATTTTGATGTCAACTACAAGGTACTTCCTCCACTTCGATCAGATGAAACAAGACAGACTCTAATAGCTGCAGTGCGCGATGGTACGATCGATTTTATTACGTCAAATCACCGGCCTGTAAATGTGGAAAACAAGGATCTGGAATTTGCTTACTCAGACTTTGGGATCAGTGCATTACAGTCGAATTACAGCTGCCTCACCAAAGCATTGGGTCGCCACAGAAGTCAGACAATCGTCGTCGAGCAACTTTCCATCAACAGCAGGAAAATCCTGGGTATCCCTGTCCCCACCATTGAGCGAAACAGGGAAGCCGATATGACTATATTCCACCCGGGCCTGAATACCGAGTACACACTTCGGAATTTCTACTCTCTTTCGAAAAATAATCCCTTCCTTGAAACGGAACTACCGGGACACGTCATTGGTATTGTAAACAAAGGGAAACTCAAGCTTGCGAATTGAAGTGCAAAAAATCCTACCTTTACATCATAAAAATTCATTATACCTTAACGCGTAATTATGTGGTCTTTAGAAAATCCTTCTATCCGGAATGGGATCTTAGCAGGAATGATTTCTGCAGGAATTCTTTTCATGCTCTATTTAATCAAAGCCTCCTGGGTCTTTAGTCCAATCTCATTTATTACCACTGTTGTATTTATCTTTTTGATGGTACAATCCGTCAAAGCTGAAAAGTCAGTACGTGAATTTACTTCCTTTAGTGATGCGCTAAAGCCTGCCTTTTTGACTTATGTGGTAGGTCACTTCCTATATATCATTGCTTATTTTGTACTTCTCAATTTCGTTGCTCCGGATCTCGCCGATATGCAGAGGGAAATTGCCGAAAAAGCAATCGAAAAAATGGGAGGTCTTATGGGTGAAGAAGCTATGGAAGCTGCTATTGAACGCCTGGAAACAGAAAGTTTTGATTTTACATTTGGCAAGGCGCTGATGAGTTTTGGATGGGGGCTGATTTTTCCGGGATTTATTATTGCGGCAATTATTGCTGCTGTAATGAAAGACAAACGCTCCGTGGCATAATATAATCCTCAAATGGATATTTCTGTTGTCATACCATTGCTCAACGAAGCGGAATCACTACCCGAATTAAAGGAGTGGTTACAAAAAGTATTGCAACAAAAAGGATACTCTTACGAAATATTATTTATAGATGATGGTAGTGACGATAATTCCTGGAATATTATCCAGGAGATGGCATCACATGACACGCACATAAAGGGGCTTAAGTTCCAACGCAATTTTGGCAAATCAGCTGCACTACAGAAAGCGTTTGAGATTGTTCAGGGTGATGTCGTTTTTACGATGGATGCAGATTTACAAGACAATCCCGAAGAGATACCCCCAATGTATGATATGGTAAAAGATGAAGGATACGATCTGGTGAGTGGCTGGAAAAAAAAGAGATATGATCCTTTGAGCAAGACAATTCCCACCAAACTTTACAATGCAGTGCTTCGCGTGATGAGTGGAATAAAGCTGCACGATTTTAATTGCGGATTAAAAGCCTACAAAAATGAGGTCGTAAAATCAATAGAGGTATATGGCGAAATGCATCGCTATCTGCCTGTCATAGCAAAATGGAGTGGTTTTGCTCGGATCGGAGAAAAAGTCGTGAGTCACCAGGCAAGAAAATACGGTAAGTCGAAATTTGGCATGTCTCGATTTATCAACGGACCTCTCGATTTATTATCCATTATGCTTGTCGGTCGATTTTCCAAAAGGCCAATGCATTTTTTCGGATCAATAGGCACTTTGATGTTTATTCTGGGTTTCTTAATCCTGTTATATCTTTCTGTCTCAAAAATTTGGTGGGATCAAACTGGCATTAACGAGCGACCATTATTTTATTTTGGGATTCTGGCACTCATCGTAGGAAGTCAATTATTTCTTACTGGTTTTTTGGCAGAACTTGTTGCCAGAAATTCCTCAACCCGTAATCAATACAAAGTTAGTGAAACGGTAGGCTTAAGTAAATATCCTACTTTTCAGGAGTCACTGACTTAATCTCGATCCAAAAATCCAGTAAGTACTTTGTCGATGCTAGAAAAAATCAATAGCGAACTCTCCTCCCATGTCGAAGTACTTAACCGGCTGAGTAAATCTGAAGATTGGAAAAACACTTTGGAGGAAATCGCCAGGATCTGCATTACCACACTAAAAAACGGCGGCAAAATCTTATTGTGTGGCAATGGTGGCAGCGCAGCAGATGCACAACATATTGCGGCAGAACTGTCCGGAAGATACCTGAGAGAAAGAGATCCTCTTTTTGCAGAGGCTCTTCATGTAAATACATCCTATCTCACTGCGGTCGGAAATGATTTTGATTTTTCAGAGGTTTTTGCGCGGGCCGTCCTGGCCAAGGGAAAACCGGGAGATATACTAATAGGTCTGTCCACCTCGGGCAACTCGAGAAATGTAATGAAGGCATTTGAAATTGCACGAAAAAAGAATCTGCATACTGTTTTATTTACCGGCGCAGAAAAAAATGATACTTCAGATGTAGATTTCTGCCTGCAGGTGCCGTCCACACATACTCCCCGAATTCAGGAGGCACATATCCTGTTTGGTCACATGTTATGCCTCCTTATCGAGGACGAGATCTTCTAAACCCTATCATGTATTTTCTCAATCTTTATAATCCGGATTTTGTTCCGGGAATAAGGCTCCAACATCATTTTGCCATTGTTCTAAATTACTCAACAGTTCTTTTGTCTTCTCAGGCAATTTGCCGGCGATATTATTTTTTTCTCCCAGGTCATCCTTCAAATTATATAACTCAAGAGAATTGTCTTCAAACCATTTAATCAATTTGTAATCACCCGATCGTACAGCTGCCGAAGGACGATTATTTGATCCGTGATAATGTGGAAAATGCCAGTACAAATCTCTATCCTCCCAGTCCCCATTGTTCTGAAGAAGAGGTAAAATGCTTTGACCATCCACGGGTCGTTCAGCACTTAATTTAAGATTGCAGATGGCCGCAATAGTAGGATAAAAATCTGTGCTTGTGATTGGTGTCTCACAGACGAGTTTTTCCTGTACAACACCTGGCCATTTTAAAATCGCCGGCACTCTGATGCCCCCTTCGTAAAGCCATCCCTTGCCAGCGCGGAGAGGCAATACAGAAGTGGGAGATTTGCGACCGGCCGCTAGTGTAGAAAGGCCTCCATTATCTGAAGTAAATATTATTACTGTGTTTTCCGAAAAACCCATTTCTTCTATTTTAGCCATAATTCTACCCACGCTCTCATCCACGCTATGCACCATTCCTGCGTAGGCTGGGTTGTCTTGCTTCAATTTGGTAGTTGCATTAAATTGCTCAGGTGCAAAATCATTTCCTGGCCATTTAATCATTGATTTTTTTACTTCATATTTTTCACCCAATTCGGGCTTTGACTGTATTGGAGTATGCACATTATAATATGCCAAATAGAGCAAAAACGGGTTATTCCGATTAGCCTCCATGAAGGCCAACGATTCATCAGTAAGTCGATCTGTCAGATACTCTCCTTCTTTGCCATCTTCCAATCCCGGAACGTCCCACCTTTTGCGCTCATTCTTATAGGGATAAAAATAGGACGCCGGCTGGCCTGCCCAGTGGCCACCAATATTTAAATCAAAACCCTGATTTTCCGGAAAAAATCCGGGCTCTCCTAAATGCCATTTGCCAAAAAAGCCCGTTTTATAGCCTGCTCCCTTAAGTAACTCTGCCAGTGTAATTTCCTCCAGAGGCAGCTCGTGCCGGTCTTTTGTACCCAACAATAGTTTATCCTTCGGATCACTCCCGGGAATCCAATCCGTAATATTTAACCGTGCCGGATACCTCCCAGTCAGGATGCTGGCACGAGTGGGAGAACATACCGGACAGGCTGCATATGCATTCGTGAATCGCATTCCCTCGCTCGCCAGCTTATCGATATTAGGTGTTTCATGAAACGTACTGCCGTAACAAGTAAGATCGGACCAACCCAGGTCATCGACCAGAAGGAAAACGATATTTGGCAAGGCTATGTCATTTTTCTCGCCAGCACAGCCTGAAACAAATATTGCAAGAAAGATTAAAAAATTAGTGCTAGAATTCATGAGGTCAATATAAATACAATTTAAAACCTTTCTGGTGATAAGGGAATCACAAGTGTACAAAGGGTTTTTCAACTTACTGGCATTTTTAAGCGACAACTAAGGCAAGACCTCGAAGCAATAAGAACACTAATTCCATGATGAGAATGAGGGACCAGAACCCTCTAGACTTTTACTCGACGGGTACAATCAATCTCGAATTTGAAATTCCAAATTCCAAATTCCAAATCTGGAATATACGTTTGGCAGCTTTTTTCGGTTGAGTCTACGCTTTGTACCGAGATCATACCTATCTAAGCTGATTGCCGCTGCTCTCACTCAAAGTGACAGATTGTCGGTGCATTTACAAGGACGATCACCCCGGATTCCCAGGTCGCATGCCGGCGAAAAATCTCTTGTGTGGTAATCAGCGCAGAATTGCATACAAATTCCACCTTGATTATACAAATGTGACCTTACTCGGTTACAACAATCCGACTTATTTGTTGGGAATGTGTACTTGTGAGATAAATGGAATACAAACCAACCGGGATGTCGGAGACTATCAATTCCAGGTCACCTGATATCCCTTTTTGATATTTGACAATGGCCCCATAGGAGTCGACAATCTGCAAATCGTATAACATACTACTTTCAAGCCCCGTAAGGTAAATGATGTCATGTGCCGGATTTGGGTAGACCAATAGACCGGTTTTATCTTCTGCCGATACAGACTGAACACTTGAGTAGTTTTTACTTCCATTTATATCAATGTTTAGGAGCCGGTAAAAGGCAGTTCCAGCACCCATAGGAATACGGTCTTCATATTCGTAAAATGATCCCGCCTGAACATTGCCAACCTCTCCCAAATTCTTAAAATCGTCTTCCCCCTCCAGTTGTCGCTGTACCACGAAGTGATCAAATGCCGATCCCACTTCAGTCTGCCACTGCAGCTTCACATTACGAGATGACATTTTTCGGGCAGTAAAATATTTGAGTTGCAAGGGAAGGACAATATCGGCCTCACAATTGATACCTTCTACGTCAATGCCGGTGAGCGTTGTAGGATTTGTTGCACTCCCTGTAGACGGATTAAGGTCGTACAGTACGCTGGGGGTACCTCCACTCAAAGCGTACATATTTCCGGATGGATCGAAAGTGATTCCTTCTACATCGGCGATTGAGATTTTACTTTGGAAAGTAATGCTTCCGGTACTAATATCGATTGTAAACAAAGAATCATTTCCGCTAGAACCATTATTTGCCACGAAATAGATCTCGCCGTTCTTCGGATGGACAGCTATCGCATCGACATCTTCCGGTACGGAAGTTCCCTCTATTGCATAGGGACCATTTGTGATATTACCCGACAAGTCATACTCTACAATAGAGTCGGGGGGATTTGGTGATCCCTCCACCCTGGTACTTATAATAAGCCGGTTATTTCTAAATTCTAATCCATCCACATCACTTGGAGCACCGGTAAACAGAGTGGTCAACTGGCAAGTACTATTGTTTAAAAGATATGCTGTCCCATCTTCAACAATGTATAAATCTCCAGTGGCTGGATTTATGCCCAGGGCTTCAACAAAATCGATTCCCGAAGGCAAATCACAGATCTTTGAATCTACTCCATTTATGTATGAATAAAGGTCGTCTCCGGAATCGGCAACATAGAAACAATACTGAGCGTAGCTATTCCAATGAATAAAAATGGCCAAAAGGATGGCAGGGATGTACTTTTTCATGTCTTACGAATTTTGTGTCTACGGGAAAATCAGACCATAGCTAACATCCGGGACTTCACATCAAAAAAATTGGAAATATTGAGGTTACAGAAAGGCTTCACTGAGTTTTATTCAAAAACTATTCCAAACAGCACCAAACGTATTTTAACCAGGCAGGATTATGCTTCCGGACCATTTCGTATTATCACTTTATAAGTCAAAGATCATCACTTTCTTGCAATGACGAACGATCTTGTCGTTTGTCTATCGCCACTGATCAATTTGATAAAATAACACCCTGCACTAAGATCAGAGACATCAATATTGACATTGGCATTGATACCTTCCAGTTCTACCAGAGTTCTACCAAATGAATCCATTATGCTGCAAACGTAGCTGTTGCCATCACGGATGCCTGCAATATTTAACTGATCGGATGCCGGATTTGGAAAAATGGCTAATTGACGGCTTACTCCACTAGTCAATGTCTGCACTTGAGAATATTGATAGCTGCCATCCGGATTTACCAATTTTAAGCGATATTGCACCATTCGTGTATTTGATGTTAGGAAATCCTCAAATTCATACTTGCCCTTTAGCCCCTGACTTTCTACGCTGGAGATACCTGAGAACTCACTCTCACCCTCGATCATTCTCTCAATCCCGAATGTCATTACTTTGGGTTCCCAGGTCGTCTGCCATTGTAAGAGCTTCATTCCATTCTCCCTGTTGAACCCAACGAAATAGAGCAATTCTGCATTGAGAATCTCATCCACTTTGCAGTTGAGTCCTTCCACATCACTGGCTGTCAAGGTAATTGGATTGGAAGCAATACCGGTAGTGGGATCTAAAACCCAAAATGTACTGGGTTCTGTACCGCGGACCAAGTAAAGGTCACCATCTTTCGTAAAAGAAATGCCCTCCACATCGGAGACCGAAATCTCACAAACCTCCATAAAATGCCCAGAAGACATATCGATCGTATACAATGCGACGAGACCACCTCCGCCGTCGTTGGCTACAAAATATACGTCCCCGGTATGAGGATGGACACTCACTCCGTCCACGTCAGGCGGAATATTCTCCCCCTCGATGGCATATGGGCCATTTATGATATCTCCCATGAGATCCACCTCGACCAGCGAATCGGGTACCGGTGACTTATCTGATCCCAACACTCTAATGGCCATGATAAGGTGATCGCTCTTGTACGCAAGACCATCAACATCAAATGGAATTCCATCAAAAAGGCGTTTAAGTCTACAACTGCGATGATCCAGACTATACAGAGTACCTTCTTCTGCGATGTAAAGTTGTTTCGATTTGTGATCGTAGGCCAGTGCCTCAGCACTGTTTATTACCTTGGGAAAGTGACAAATTTTGGTGTCAACCCCATCCAGCAGCAGGTGTAACTCATTGGTAGAATCTGATAGGAAAATACAATGCTGAGCAAAGGCACTTAAGGTGCTTATACAAAGGAGGGTAGCCAGTGCGAATCGACTCATAATTTGTCACCAAATTTGATCCGGGACAAATCATTTCAAAGCAAACTTATTATAGTGGATAAAGGCTGAGTAGGCAGCGTCTATTATCTCATCATAACAATGGACAAAAATCATTCCACATCGATGAGGACTGTGGGGAGACATCATCTTTAGAAAGCAAGCATATTCGGAGCAATCTATTCCTCAATGGGTCTCAGAACAATGTCTTTGTACATGATTGCTCCGTGATCCCCTTGTAGATAGATCGGCCCCGGAGCAAATTGATCAGCTGTAAGAGCTCCGCCGGTGACGCCCTCAATAGGCTTGTTATCAATGATCTTCGTACCATTGAGGATTACAGTCAAATGCCGATCACAAAGAGTCACATCCAGATCCTGCCATGTACCGGGCTCCTTTTCTGCAGCAGAACTCGGCGTAATTCTACTGTACAAAGCTCCCATATTATGACTATCCAGATCAGCACCATAGCTATCTACCACTTGGACTTCGTATATGCCTCGCAAATAAATCCCACTATTACTCCCTTTGGGGATTTTTACCTTCAGTTTGAGATTAAAATCTTCAAATAGGGCTACGGTGCGCAGATTGCCATATCTGATGTGATGATCCTCATCCGGCTGAACAGGATTATTTACAAGAACTCCATCTTTCACTGACCAACCGTTTTTCCGTTCTTTTCTTACCAATTTCCATCCTTTGAGATTTTTCCCATTAAATAAAATGATAGGATCACCGTACTTTATATTGTTTAAATCTGGAGCAGCTGGAAGCGGTGGAATTCTTATTCCGTAAAATACCGTGGTTTTAGCACCCATTCCGTCCCGGTTCGGCTCTTGTAAAGTTCCGACTATTTTGTCACCACTCACTTGCAGTTTTAACAGATGCGCCACTCTATGCATACGCTTACCTTTCCGCTCAATGGTACTGGGAGAAATCCGGCTTATAAATAGGTCACCATAATCGTAATACACATGACTTACAGGCACCACACTCCCTCCTTTCCAAAGAATGTCCGCATCCAGATAACCATCTTGATCCCACACATG
The DNA here is from genome assembly GCA_965222645.1 of Saprospiraceae bacterium. GTDB lineage: Bacteria > Bacteroidota > Bacteroidia > Chitinophagales > Saprospiraceae > JABDMH01. The sequence continues at coordinate 2,681,768 of OZ244968.1, forward strand.
CAGCCATCCTGCACCGTTTGGAAGGTGCAATGCCCATTTTCCCAGAAAGGGATTTTCCTGAGCATGTATAAATGATCCTGATAAAATGAGGAATAAAGTAGAAATCAGCAATTGGCTTTTATAGTTGGTATTCATTACATAACTGTTTAATGTGCCACCCGCCAAATGTAATAAAAATCGCATCCTGTAAAAAAGGATTAAAACATATGAAAAAAAGGTGCCGGGAAAATACAATCATTCCCACCGGATCAATGGCTGATATCGCTTTTCTGCTCCTAATCTTTTTTCTTGTCACTGCGACCATCACAGATGACTCGGGTATAATGGTCAAACTCCCTCCCTGGGATCCCGATGGTGCTGTGATGGATGTAAATGAGAAAAACGTATTAAACATTTACATCAACTCAATGGGACAGATCATGGTGGAGCACAAAATTATCGACATTGATTTTCTTGACGATGCTATCAAAGATTTTATTCTCAACCCACATCGATCACCATCAAAGATTATTATTTCATTGAAGAATGATCGAAGTACATCCTACACAAAATACATTGAGGTCTATGATGGGATTAAAAAGGCATATAGTAATCTCCGAAATGAAAAGGCATTCGAATTATTTTCCAGGCCTTTTGATACTTGCACCTCACCGGAAAAAAAAGTAATACGGCAATTATTACCCATGGTAATTTCAGAAATGGAAGTAAAACTTTAGACTGAAGAAACTATTTTTTTCTTCACCCTCCATTACTTTCTAATCCCTTTTTACCACTCCATATTGCTCGCGTAATTGAGCAAGTCTTACTTCCAGATTCTCCTGGATTTTCTCATATTCTTTTTTACCAAAAAGATTTTCCATTTCCTGCGGATCACTTTTTAAATCGTAAAGCTCCCAATGATCGATATCGTTATAAAAATGAATGAGTTTGTAGCGATCATTTCGCACTCCATAGTGCTGCTTTACAGTATGCCATCCGTGAGGATATTCGTAATAGTGATAGTAGATCGCATCTCTCCATACGGGATCAGGGTCTGCCTCTAGAATGGGTCGCAGCGATAATCCCTGCATCCCTTCCGGAATGTTTGCCCCGGCATAGTCTAGGAAGGTAGGCGCAAAGTCCAGATTCTGCACAAGCGCCTCTGATACCTGTGCAGGCCGGACTACTGCGGGATATCTCACTACCAGTGGCATACCGAGGCTCTCCTCATACATAAATCGCTTGTCATACCATCCGTGCTCACCCAAATAAAATCCCTGATCGGAAGTATAAATGACTATTGTGCTTTCAGTAAGATTGTTCTCGTCTAAATATCTTAATACTCTACCGACATTATCATCTACGGCTTTCACGCATCGTAAATAGTCCTTCATATATCGCTGATATTTCCATCGGACCAGATCTTTTCCTGTTGACAGGTTGCGTTTAAATTCCTCATTTATTGGATCGTAATGGGCATCCCATTTTTTGCGCTGTGCTTCTGTGAGTCTATCGTACATATTTTTCCATCCAGCTTCGCGATCCACTACAGTGCCCACCCCAGCGCCCCCAGTATTCGGATCTTTGCCTGGGTAAGAGTCGGCATGCAATTTCATGTCGCCTGATAAAAACATATCTGCAATGCGCATATCTGCCTGTTCTGCTGCAGGCCTCCCTTCATAATTGTCAAATAATGTAGGGGGCTCCGGGATATCTTCACCGGCATACAAATGTAAATCATCCACATTCGGCATCCAGTTGCGATGCGGTGCCTTGTGATGGTAAAGGAGGCAAAATGGTTTTGATGTGTCTCGTTTATTTAAAAAATCAAGGGCAATATCCGTGATTACTTCGGTAGTGTATCCCTCCACGATAGAGGTATCTTCCTTGCCGGCAATCCGGGGCTGATAGTATTCGCCTTGTCCCATCAGAATTTTCCAAAAATCAAATCCCGTAGGTTCTGTCTTCAAGTGCCACTTGCCCACTATGGCAGTTTCGTACCCGGCCTGTTGAAGAAGCTTCGGAAAAGTCATCTGAGATCCATCAAAATGATCCCGGTTATCGCGAAGTCCATTTAAGTGGCTAAACTTTCCGGTGAGTAAGGTAGCACGCGATGGAGCACAAATGGAATTAGTGACAAAGCTATTCTTAAAGAGTATGCCTTCACGTGCAATTCGATCTATGTTTGGAGTATTGATCAAGGTACTTCCATATGCACTGATGGCTTGTTCGGCATGATCATCAGACATGATAAATAAGATGTTGGGCTGCCGGTCTAATGTATTCTCCTGTTTTTCCTGAGTGCTCTTACATCCAGCCAGCGTCAACAATAAAAAAAGATAATACAACGGTCTCATGCTATCCTGATTTTGTCCGAAAATAGCAATTAAATTCCGGTGCTTTTTTATGAGAATACTTAGAGTCTGTAACCGAGACAAATAAAGGTGCTGAGTCGCGACTGAAATACAAGAGACCACTCCGTCTTAAAGATGCCAGTTATGGGCATCAAATACCCAAGTCCGATTTCAAAGTATAACCTGCGCTTGACAGAGGTCATATCCAAATTGGATTTAAACTCTGTGCTCCCCTTATTGAAAAATGCCTGCGAGATACCACACCCAGAAGACCGGGATCTACAGAAGATTTTCTTTGATCTTGAGTCACCATTAAATAAACCCTAAACTAGCAAGTCATGGAATCTACTTTTTCGCATGGCCTTTCTTATCGCCGGGTCAATCTCACCGATTAAATCGTGAATCATCTGCCTGTCTGATGGAAATGGCAGTGGCGCAATTCCAACCAGATCAAGTGAGCTCTTGCTCAAAGCTCGTTTGTCTCCCCTGAATGTACCATAGAAATGCTCGAATATCAGATCCTGATGAAAACCAAAATGGTCTCTCTCACCTGAAAATACGTCTGTTGTCACGATTCTCCCTCTCACAAATGCTTTTTTCAACTGATGTGCCTTGACCACATGTGCCTTAACTTTTTTAATGACTGATTTCTTAATATCATTTCCGAGTGAATCTTTTGCTACATTTCCATTTTCATCCAGGACATACTCCCACCCGTCCTCTATTTCTCTTTTTTCAACAAGTCTTTTTTCATTAATTCTCTCCGGACTAATTTCCAATTCATCTATAATTATATCGATCTCATAATCCGCAAATGCCATTCCTTCTTCAAAATGATACTTCACCCAACGATCATCGCGAAAATTACTGCGATAGATATCACGTGCCAGACGGGGAGAAATATACTCGTAACTATTATTTACTAATTGTACAGAGACATGGGTGACGCCCAGCTCCTGAGCCTCTTTTTGCAATGCATCAATATTCTTATAGTGGGACCTGTATCTCCGGATTCGATCTATTTGATCATATGCTGATCTACCTGCTATTTTATCACCCTCTTTAGCATCTGCCAAAAATCTAATGACCTCCTGATAAGTGAGGTCGATAAAGCGTGTAACAGAATTATCATAGAGTTCCTTTGTTTTCACAAAAGCAAATTTTGCTTTAATCCCTTCATTTGACACTAATGGCAGAAGACGCTCAATGGTTTCCTGGCGATTTTCTATTCGCTCTAATGTCACAATTGCCAAATGGACATCATCAGCAAAATCAGAGTCATAATTCTTTTGCACAATGTCCATATCACGCTCAGTAGCCTTATTAAATGCCTCGGCAATGGCCAGGACATATTTTGTCTTGATATTTCTTTTACCCCGGACCTTCTTGACTGCTTTTGCCAACGCTGCATCAAAATTGCCATCAACAATCATTTTATCTACTGAGCGGCAGCTTGCCATCAATGCCAAAATCGTAATTGTAAATATTATCGTTCTCATAATTCAGTGGTTTTTATATAAGTCGCAAAACACACTCCCTCCTCTCTTAAAACTATGTTAATCTTTACCAAGCTGCACAGTCCTTTGCTGCACTGATCGTATAGCCCGGGTCGATAGAAAACACAAGCTGCACGATCGATGATCGAGAACAGGTGCGGCTTTAAAACCATATAGCTGGTTTTCAGAGCTTCTCATTCAGTGGGCACTTGACCGTTCTGAATTGGATCGGACAGGAATGGCCTTGTGCGGTAATAGCCGTCAATGTTATAAACACTGGTAAGAAGCTTCATGCCCTTGCAGATCTCAGTGCTTGCAAAAGTTTCTTGATCTGAAGATCATATAAGTAGCACAAATACGTTATAATTATGCTACTGGCCATATCCCTGTAATTACTTCACACTCATCTTTTTTTATTAAATTCAGTCAATATGAAATATCATGCCCACTGCCTAATTTTTGCCGTAATTGCACTATACAGTTTGCCAGCTATTGCTCAGCTAACAGTGACACCATTTGCCAACGGTCTCAATAGGCCTGTGGATATAGCAAATGCCAGTGATGGTAGCGGAAGACTCTTTATTGTGGAGAAAGCCGGTACGGTCAGAATCCTGGACGAGGAAGGCCAGGTGCTAAATGGCGTCTACCTCGACATAACCTCAAAAGTGCTATCCGATGAATCAGAAGAAGGGCTTCTGACGATGGTCTTTCATCCGGATTTTTCTGCAAATGGTTACTTCTTCGTGTACTATACTGCTTTGGAAGGCAACACCAGATTGGGAATTATCGAGCGCTATAGAGCTGACAATCCTGCCTCGAGCACCGTTGATCCAGCGACTTCCGAATTTGTCTATAGCGTGATCCAGCCTCAGGGAAACCACAATGGCGGTGACCTGGTTTTTGGACCTGATGGAAATTTATATCTCGGTCTTGGCGATGGTGGTTCAGGTAATGATCCCGGTGAACGGAGCCAAAACCTGACAATTGCACTCGGCAAGATGATCCGGATCAATGTGGATCAGCTGCCCTATACCATCCCTGCTGACAATCCATTTGCCACAGCCGCAGGAGACACCATCAGAGAAATGTGGGCGTGGGGTCTCCGAAATCCCTGGAGATTCAGCTTTGACACCAATGGAGACCTGTGGATCGGCGATGTAGGCCAATCTGCTCGGGAAGAAATAGATTATGTACCATCGGATAAACATGTGGCTGGTCTAAATTATGGTTGGGATTGCCGGGAAGGAGAGATTGAGTGTCCCGGTTGTGGAAATGATCATTGTGATAACTTAGATTTTACGGAACCCTTTTACTGGTATGGCCCGGGCCCGGGACTTTCCGTCACTGGTGGCTATGTAATGCGAGGTGACTATTATCAAGAGTTTGAAGGCCAATACATCTTCGCAGATTATGCTGAAAACGAATTACTAACCTTGAAAATTACTGAAGCAGGAACTCCTGAAATCACTTCCGTCATGCCAGTACGCAAGATTTCTACCTTCGGCCTGGATGAAAAACAGCGTGTCTACGCGGCCAACTATTCGGAGGGAGTAATTTATCAGATATTGGAAGAAAATCTGAGTACTTCCTCGCAAGACGAAATCCCGGAAGAAGATTTTCATGTTCTGCCCAACCCGGCTTCAAGCTATGTAAGTATTTATCTCAGTTCGAAAATTAACACCGAGGAATTGAGATTCTTATCTCTCAGCGGAGCACTTTTAAAAAGATTGAAGTTTGACAGCACCACCAGAGAATCGAGATTTGATATCTCTGTCAGGGATCTGCCGAGAGGAGTCGTACTCATCGAATTGGCACTTGAAAACGGTCGAACAAGCACACGTAAGATTATGCTTGTCGGTTCGTAAATACATTTTAAATAAGATGAATTTCGTATGTTCAATGTCGATTTCAAAATTAATCAGAATTGAACAAGACATTGAAGAAAATCCTAATTGGATTATTGATCCTTCTCGTTTTAATGCAGTTTATAAGGATAGATAAAACAAATCCCTCAAGCGATCCCAATCAAGACATCCTTAATGCATTAAAACCGCCTGATGATCTTGCCCATATGATGAAGGCCTCGTGCTATGATTGTCATTCCAATCACACCAGATATCCATGGTACACCAATATTGCACCTTTTTCTTTCTGGATTAAACACCATATTAATGAAGGGCGGGACCAGGTAAATTTTTCAGAATGGGGTAGTTACACCAATAAAGTAGCCCATCACAAATTAGAAGAATGCTATGAGTATCTTTTAAATAGCGAGATGCCCTTACCGTCTTATCTTTGGCTCCACAGCGAAGCAAAATTAAATGATGATCAAAGAAAAAAATTAGCTGGTTGGTTTGAGAAACAAATGGAAAATTACCCGCAAGAGTAACAATTAAAATTAGTCTGATCTTTTTATAAATGACCTTGGAAAAAACTCTTAAAAAACTCTCAATATTCTTGTGGTACTGACGTAAGATTTTTGACTGAGGACGGTCGTTAAAAGCAAGGATTTTTCGCTCGAACAGCTTAAAGTTTTTAGGGCTTTTTTGCTCCTTTTTTTGGTTACAAATAATGAAGAATGATTAAAATTGGAACATTCCATATAAAATAGCCCATGAACCCTACGACGAGTCCTCCTGAAGGTATTCGGAGCATGCCCACAGCAGTATTTTAATCCCGACTTAGCATCCATAGGTGGGCCCCACACTTGGGTTGTAGCGTTAGATTTTATCCAGTGGAAAAGAATTGAGGTATAAAAATGTCATCATGTGTTAGATGAGGCCCAGGAGGCGAGTAAAATGTCAATTATGTTAACCAATTGAGACTAATGGAGGCACTTTTTCCGTCCGGAGTAGGACTCTAGGATATTTACTTTGTCTTCTGTGATGACATAAATGTTGCTCTAAGAGCCCGGAGTCCATCTATTCCCTGCACAGGTTCGATCTCCAAATCTTCAATTTCGGGTTGTATCAGGCCTTTGGCTGCAAGGTCTTCAAGATATCTGGAATACAACAATTTATCTGACTCCTGGAGGTATACAATAGACATCTTATCCCCCTGAGTAAGTCGCTCCCTGGTCTCCTTAACTAGAGATTTATCTAGATTTTTCTTAAGTATCTCAAAATGTGTATGTTGGCTCCCATCGATATCAAAGTGCTTTTCCTCTGTCCGGAATTTGATCGAAAGCCCATGACTCCTTGTAAGAATCAGGTACGAAAGAGACATATCCAAAGGTAGATCTTTTCTCAATTGTTCGAGTCTTCCATATATATCGCACATGCTCTGCACTTGCCACTTTCGCAAGTACCTGAAATGATGATCTTCAAATGTCACATCCTTTAATATGGACTGACCGGCATATATCGTATAATCAACACCGTCGGTCTTTGATTTTTCAAAATAATGGGGAATTACTCTTTGTGTTATTTTCTCCTGCGCATCGAGATAATTTGCTATTGTCGAGTTAATCTTTTTTAGACTGATATCATACTTACTCCTTTGAGTATAAATGAGATTTTGCTCGGAGTCCAGCTCGTCAAAATATGCATCGATTAATGTTGTGCTATCTTCATGATCAATCCGATGCTGATTTAGAAGCGGATGTACTTCGTAAGTGATGAAATGATTTATTTCGTTCTCTCGATTGATATTAAATTCGATCTTGATATTCTCAATCTCCTCTGAAATCCTAGCAGAGAAAAGTTCAAGTTGTTCATCATCATCTTTTACAGCCAACTGGCTGATCAACGCATAAAGTAGATTCAAATTTTTATCTACATCGGTGTAGGCTGCCTCATTGCGAATTAAAGTAGACTTTTTAATATCAATCTGTGCGTGTAAGGGATAAACATCCTCAAAGGTGATTCTATCGATGATCTTGTCTTCGCCTTTATTTTGCCCATAAAGAAAATCACAGGCTGCTTCCCAGAACCTCCACTGAACGCTGGGATGGATAGCAGTAAACTTCTCCTGCATCAGAGATTTAATATTATTATCGACAGCATTCTTGTTTTCTTCAATGGCAACATCATAGAGAGGAAGAATTTCTTTTATTTTCAACTTAATAACATGTGTAAATACATAGGGTCTGGTAGAAGCAAGTTCCATTATCCCAATGATTTTCTTTTTGTGATCCCACAAAGGGACAACCATCAGTGATCTAAATCCTGCACTGATCAATTCGCCAATAAGATAGTCAGGTTGAGTGACATTCTTTAAATCAGAAATCACCTGAATCTTATTTAGTACGCATGCTGTCCTGTATACATTCTTTTCATCTGTCGTGAGGAGATAATCCACCACCCCTTCGATGATAGGATAATGTATTTCATACCTGGATGCCTTTGAAACATCAAAAGGAAAATCCAACGCGAAAATGCCAACTTCTACCTTGGGTAGATTCAAATATACGCGTGTCAGATCAGCAACCTTAGTGGCGCTCTCACGTTCTAGCACGGACTCCGTGGTAAGCAACATCTTTCGCAGCCGTGACATAGTCTCCACCTCTGTTACATCATTCATTGTTGCAAGGAAAAATCCTTCGAATTGAAATACATCTGGAGAAAATGTTTCCAGCCAGAGGTCAGCATCATTTAAGTGACTCAAAAGAAAATCCAGTCGATCTGAGGGAATCTCCGGAGCGGCACCGACTGCTTTGACCTGTAGAAAGTCAAGTGTGGAGGTAGTCTTATAAAACCGGTCCATATTTGTCTCGCGATCATTGAGGCTAAACAAGAATGGCAATCCGTAATCCAGTGAAATATCGTAATACTTGTCCAATATTATAAAACATGCCCTAATCACATACGGAACCTTGTCAAATTCGGTGAAGGTCTCGAAGTCCAACTGAACATTAGCATCTGATAGAAGGTCCTGAAGTCCCAGCGTGATAAAAAAGGGCTCTGTAGCAAAAGGAGGTGCGGCATATCCATAGGAAGTTTCTCCAATTACTAGGGGAAATACACCAGCGAAGAGAAGATGCACGATTTCATGATGCTCACTTACAAATTGGCCAAGGTCATCATATGGGTCGGTTAGGGAAGGGTTTTCATCCACATATTGCCCAACCTGCATTGCAACTCCCCTCAGATGCGGATTGTCGGAATCCTGCAGATCCATCCATTCCTGCACTAAGAGACGCATACTCAAGCGCGTACTGAACGGGAAATCGCTTAGACCCATCTTACTGCGAGCATCACGTAAGATGCCTGCAGCTTTCCTCAGATCTGGATCAATATGTATTGCGGACGACATAGTCTTTTCCAGCCGATAGCCTGTTTTTGTATGAAAGGGTATTATAAGTGCCGCAAAGGTAACTTAAAAACCAAACAAAAAGTTGTGTCAGGCATCCAACTTTCATGGCTCAAAACTGTGTGGATTATTAGTTACCTTGAGTTATAATACAGGTATAGAAAGATGAAGATTCTTCTTACATTATTTGTGATTTCAGCTTTGGTAGCGGGATTGTTTTTGCTACAAAGTAAAATAGTCGAACAGACTGAGGAAAGGCAAAGTAAATTGCAAGAAGAATGGATTGTCGGACAAAATAAATACCGCATTAATGTACCGGACAAAACATTATTCATGTCTTCAGAGTTACAAGAGATATCGGGATTAGCATATTCGCCTGAAAAAAAGCAACTCATAGCTGTGCAGGACGAAGATGGAATAATATATTATATAAATTCTGAAGATGGGGACATTGAATCTCAGGTGAGGTTTGGAATCCGGGGTGATTATGAAGGTGTTGAAAAAGTCAATATGGACCTTTATGTTGTATCTAGCAAAGGGGACATCCATTATTGGGGCGAAAACGATCAAACAGGAGTGATTGAGACCTTTCTCAATAGTTCATACGATATTGAAGGCCTGGGCTACAATCCGACTGACCACACTCTGATCTTGGGTTGTAAAAGCAGCGGCAAACAGGAAACCCTTGAAAAGTCACGGAGAGCTCTATACTCATTTGACATAACCCAAAGGGAACTCCGAAAAGAACCCTATTTGGTGCTGGACTGCATTGAAATATCGAAGAAATTAAAGAGAAAAAAAACCACTCCGTATTTTAGCACCTCAGGACTTTGCGTAGACTCGGATGGATCTATATTCTTGATTTCATCAGTTGGCGGAGCTATTATTGTTGTTAAAGATGGAAAGATCCAGAATGTAGCAAATCTGGATAGGGCATTACATGTGCAACCTGAAGGTATCGCCATCGATGATAATGGTATATTGTATATCGCAACTGAAGCTCGAAAAGGAGTTGCTAAAATATATGGATTTAATCCACATTAAATAGCTAAAATTTGGACAATGTCGAATAATCTGCTCACGATTTCTGAACAATTTGCCCGGGACTTTACAAAAAAAAATATTGAGAAGACTTATTTTTTCCACTCGATATCCCATATTGAAAATACTGTGGAGGCTGCCACAACCCTGGCAGAACAGCATCAGCTAAGTAAAGAAGACAGTCAAGATATTGCGATAGCCATGTGGTTTCATGATCTCGGTTTCAGTGAGGGCTGGAAGGATCACGAAAAAAGATCTGTCGAAATAGCACGAGAGTTTTTACAAAATCAGCAAGTCGAGGAAAATCGCATTGAGCAAATTATTAATTGTATTTATGCCACCACACGAGATGCGAAACCACAAACACTTTTGGAGAAGATTGCGCGCGATGCAGACACTTCACATCTCGGGAGCAAGACTTATTTTGAGGCCCTCGCCAGACTAAGAGCCGAGTGGGAAGCGCATGGAGATCAAAATTTTAGTGAGGAAGAGTGGTATAAACTAAATGTTGATTTTCTAGAATCCCATAAATTTCACACCGCAATTGCCCGCAGTCTGTTTGCGAATAGAAAGCGGAAAAACCTGCTAAAACTCAAGAAACAACAAAGCGAATACCGGTCTTTTAAGAAACTCACCAGTGAGGAAGGATCCGTGGTCCCGGCTGGTGAATTTACCGAAAAAAAATTAGGGCGGGGGGTCGAAACTATGTTTAGGGTGACTCTACGTAATCACAATAATTTGAGCAGAATAGCTGACAACAAGGCCAACATCATGCTTAGTATAAATGCAATTATGCTGTCCATTGTTATTTCCAGTCTGGTTCCCAAATTGGATTCAAATCCCACACTGCTTATTCCGACTATCATTTTGATCTTGGTATGTATGATATCAATTATTCTTGCCACCTTGGCCACACGTCCTAAAATTACAGCTGAAAATTATACAGATGAAAAATTTCTGAATAAGCGCGTAAATATTTTATTCTTCGGAAATTTCTATAAAATGCCGGTCGAGAAATTTGAATGGGGTATAAAGAAAATTATGCAAGATGATGATCTACTTTATGGATCTCTAGCCAAGGACCTCTATTACTTAGGTGTAATTCTGGCTACCAAATACAGGTACCTGTACATTTGCTACAATATTTTTATGATCGGCCTTCTACTCGCGGGAATATCATTTATTGTAGTACTCTATTTTAATGAGCTTGCTTAAAACATGGCTGCTTACCATTTTATTTTGAAAAATCACTAAGTTTTAAAATAAGTGCAGAGTGATCACTCAATTTCTCAAACCGTACACTATGATCATAGTAGCAATCTCGTATTTTTTCTTTCAGTAGTGCTGACACGTAGCAGTGATCGTACCTGTAACCATTGCCGAGATGACTGTACCAGGAATATTCCCGAACATCACCTTGAAACATCCTGAAAGCATCGCCATATTCTAGATCTTCCATCTTAAAAAGATACTCACTATACCAGAAAGAATTTCCTTTCTGATCGATATAATTCTTACCCGTATTATAATCTCCAATAATTACCTGGGGAAAGGTATCATTGCAAAGCCTGTCGAGGAGAAAAGGAAATAGCTGGTGCTTTTTCTTGTGTGGTAGATAAACTCCATAAATAGAAAGCCGGTGATCCGCAGCTTTTAGGATTGCACCGGGGTAATCGTCGATCTCTGATGCATACGAGATGAAACTGCAGATCTTTTTTGATGCGATCAGCACTCCATTGGTTTGGTCATCTCCTACACTACAATGCTGAAAAGTAAAGCCATCTATCAAGAGTCGGGTGCGTAAAAGATATCCTGATTTATTATTTCGATATTCAGAAAGGACAATAAAATCCGGATCCTGGCCAGTCAGATAAGTAGCAATTTTTGCCGCTCGTTGTCCTCCTCCCTGCTGAATATTTAATGCTACTATTTTCAGCTTAGAAAGCTATTGTTCCAAAAGATTTATCAATAATCTCGCCTGCCTTTGATCGTCCGGTTTACAAATATTCATATACATTTTAAAATAGTCGATCGCCTCATTTTTCTGCCCATTGCTCAGATAAGCAAGCGCCAGGTTATATGCGATTTCTGGAAAAGCCCCTTCCATTTCCCATGCGACTTCATAGTGGGTGATCGCCAGCGGAAAGTTGCCGGCATCGTAATACATATTGGCCAGATTGTAATGAGCCTCCGTATGCCTGGGATCTTCAATGAGAGCCCTGGTGAAACAGTCAATAGCCTTGGCTGTCGTTCCCTTGCGAGCATGGATTATTCCCAGATTGCAGTAGGCATCAGGCATTGATATTTTTGAGTCAATAGCTTCCCGATAGCATTTTTCAGCGAGCTCCTCATTTCGCTCATCGAGTTCGAGACCTTTCTCAAAGGGATCCAGATGCCTCAGTATTTGGAGGTTCTTTGCCTGTCTAAACAAATTGAGCTGACTCGAATCCAGATCATCGGTTTCCTTTCTCGCCTTTCTAAACCCCAGCTTGCGTTCGGTACTTTGATTGTATGAGATCACCTTCGCCATACGACAAAGTTATAGCTAATTAGGAATTTTCCTAATATGTTTAGTGACTGATGAGACAGAAAGTAGGATGTCAAGCTAAGGCCCTGTCTTGTTGCTTAACCGAAATTCGAAGATAGGACTTAGGCCGTCTTTTTCTCCTCGTCGGCCGCCTTTTTACCAGTTGCTTTTTTCATTGGCTTTTTTTCCCCTTTAGCTTGATTTATGCTTTCCTGGAGAGCGGTCATGATATCCACAATGGGCGCTTCTTCTTCAGCCAATGTGACAATCTCTTTACCGGCGACCTTCGCATCCACGATTTCCATAACCGCGTTGCGGTATTTGTCTTGCAGCTCCAGTTCCTCAAAGGTCTGCGCCATGGAATCCACCAGAGTCCGGGCCAGCTTAAGCTGTGCATCATCGGTTTCTACCAATCCCACATCAGGGACATCAGCCATTTTGCGCAACTCCTCAGGATACCTCAGTTTATACATCATAAGGCCATCATCTTGTGGAGCGATCAATACAATGCTTTCGCGATCACGCAGGACCACCTTGCCTATTCCGAGCTTGTTACTGCTCTTTAGTGTCTGACACAGCAGCGAATATGCTTTGGTTGCAACTTCACCATCCGGACCAGCAAAATACGGTGAATCGTAAAGGGCTGGATTGACCTCCGAAGCATCGACAAATGCCTCGATCTCGATCACTTTGGTGCTTTTGAGCTTGATTTTAGCCAGATCATCACTTTCCACGATTACATACTGATCGGGTTCGTATTCGTACCCCTTGACAATATCTGATGTGGTCACCTTCTCATCACAAACCTTGCACACTTTTTGATAACCTATAGGTCCGTTATCCTCTTTGTGCAGCTGCCTAAAACTTATCGATTTCTTGGTCTCTATAGCACTGTACATCCTAATCGGTATAGTGACCAATGAAAACCGAATATGTCCTTTCCAAATCGCCCTCATATAATTGTATTTACTGAGATTCTAAACAAATATTATACCAATTTTCTATGTATAAGATCATGATTATCTTTAAGAAAGACCTAATACTCTACTAAAAACTGAAAGATGGGTTCGCGAAAAGTACCATTGTCTGTAATACTGGCGAATTCCACCTCGCAAGTGACCCTCGGCACAATCCATGTCGTCGTTTTTTCGTCGGCGGTCTTTTCCTCCACCGGTTTTAGAGTCACATCTTGCTTTTTCAAGATAGCGAAAATTTCCTTCATCTTTCTCCCATCGAATCCAGTGCCCACTTTGCCGCGGTATACTAGCTGGTCATCAATCATTTCGGCTACCTGAAGTGCTTTAAAGGTATCCGCTCTTTCTCCTTCTCCTTCAGTATAGCCGATTATGAATACTTCCTCCTGTTGCCTGTATTTTATTTTGATCCAATCGGGACTCCGTTTTCCCATAGTGTACTTACTCCCGCGCCGCTTGGCCACTATACCCTCCAGACTGTGCTTTTTTGCTGCTTCCCAGAGAGCTGCTCCATCATCCATTGCCTCACTCATGCGGTAATTTGCACCCTTTTTTATACTGTCTTTGCACCAGGTCTGCCTCCGCTCGATAGGCTCAGTGAGCAGCGATCTTCCGTCCAGATAAAGGCAGTCAAACAAATAGCAATACACGGGATTTGATTTGACAAGACGCTCTATTTTGACCGGATTGGATGAATGCATGCGTGCGATCACTTTCTTAAAATCCGGCCTTCCTTTGTCATCCAAACAAACAATTTCACCATCAAAAATACCGTGGGATACCCGGAAGGAATCAGAGAGCCTGGTCAGCTCCGGAAAACGAGAAGTGAGATCATTTTGATTTCTACTCCGAATCTTGATTTGACCTTCCTCAATCGAAACAATGGCCCTGATGCCATCCCATTTTACTTCATAAAAATAATCGGTGAGCTTCTGCGGCAGGGAGCGGGCACTATCGCATAGCATCACCGGTATTTTATCTTCCAAAATATTTATTTGATCCCGGTCCACGCGTTCAAGGAGCCACTCCTTATTCTTGGTGTTGTGCATGCGGTATTCCGCATCGAGCTGAGGTGAGGATAAATGGAAATAAAAACCATCCTTTTTTTCCTTAGTGATCTCGTATTTGCCCCGTGCATAGATCCACATTTCGCCGCCGCCATATTGACCTTTAGGTATCACACCATCAAACTGGAGGTATTCCACGGGATGTGGTTCTGTTTGGACCGCCAATCTCTTTATACCCGGTTTGTGAGGCATACCCTTGGGCACAGCCCACGATAGAAGTGTTCCGTCTTTTTCCAATCGCAAGTCATAATGCAGTCTGCTGGCATGATGGCGATGTATGACAAAGGCATTGCCTTCCGTTTCAACCACCGAGGGCATGGGTTCGGGGGTTTTCTCAAAATCCCTTTTAGACCGGTATGCTTTGAGTTGCTCAGGAGTTTTGTAATATTTGGATTGAGGCAAGGCGATGCTGCTGCCCCTGCTGCCTTCCAGATCCGTGTGAAGCGGGATTGCAAAGCTGGCAAACCCCTCCCAGTGATCCCCTTCTTTCTTTACGATCTCAGCTACATTGCGTAAATGATATTGCTGAGGATTTTCCAGCTGGTCAAGCATATCCCATGTCAATGGCATTGATACCGGTCCAGGCTCTCTACCTCGTGCGCTGTATGGAGCTACAATAGTCTGTGACCCGCGATTGCGGTAAATGTCGATAAGCATCTTACCCTTTCGAGCCTCCTTGCTGATCTTTAGTGTACAGACATCTTTGTGGTTGTTTGTAAATTCCTGTGCCAATGATTTGACAGTCTCAAACATGGTATCATAATCATATCGGGGCTCAATCGGTACGAAGATATGCAGTCCTTTTCCACCGCTTGTCTTTACAAACGGATGGTATCCATAAGGTAAAATATGATCTCTGAGAGCGAGGGCAATTTCACTCACTTCACGTATGGACTGACCCTCCGGCGGATCGAGATCGAACATAAAAAAGTCGGGCTTGTTGTGATTTGGATTCTTGTCCTGTCTGATATGAAGCTCTATACAGGCCAGATTTGCCAGCCATACCACAGATGCCTCATCGGTAGCGAGTATATATTCCTTCTT
This sequence comes from Saprospiraceae bacterium, assembly GCA_965222645.1. GTDB lineage: Bacteria > Bacteroidota > Bacteroidia > Chitinophagales > Saprospiraceae > JABDMH01. The sequence goes on from OZ244968.1 coordinate 2,697,500, forward strand.
CTCCCTCTTCCCCAAAGGCACGCTCTCAATCCAATCCGGAGCCCAATCCGGCTTGTCTTTTTGAAAAAACTGATGGGCCTGAATGCCATCGGGATACCTGATCAAAGACAGTGGACGTCGCCTGATATACCTGAGAAGCACCGGAGCCATCTGCAGGTAATAAGAAACCAACTCAGCCTTGATAATGCCACTTTCCGGAAAAAGCACCTTTTCCAGATTAGAGAGCTTGATTTTTTGCTTACCCACTTGTGTGAGCTGGTACTTCGCCATCTTGTGAAGGTCTTGATTTTGTGGGAATGTTGCAAAGGGGCTGACATTAAAAAGTGCACTACCTTTGCACATATGATGATCAAGTCGTCTACGAATATCGTCATATACTCAGCTTAACATTCCGGCGCATGATTAGTGATAGACTAAAAACTGAATTTCTTAAATCAATAGATTTTAATCCGGAACCTCTATTGAAAAAAAAAGAGTCAGAGACATTGCCCGTCGACTATTTTGACTTTTACAATTCCCAATCGGGTGTGTATTCTTCAAAAATAGAAGGAGAGGACATTGATTTTGACAGCTTTTTCAAGCATAAGTTTCTCGGTGTCAGATACAATCCGGATTATACCCGGAGAGCTGATGATCTGTTTGATTCCTACCAATTCATCCTCAAGAACAAATTAGAGAGAAACAATGTTTTCGCAGCCCATAGTCTTCTTAGTAAACATTTATTGCCTCCTGATCAAAGGGGACAATTGAGGACTAATCTCATGTTTGTAGTGAACGACGAAGATCGAATAGAGTATGTGGCTTGTGATCCTGAAAAAGTAAATGTAGAGCTCAAGAGCTTCTTTGATAAAGTCGAAGATTTAACATCGAAAAAACTCACCTTTTTAGAAACATTTTTTTATGCCGCCCAGATCCATTTAGTATTTGTGAAAATTCATCCCATGCAAGATCGAAATGGCCGCATGGGCAGACTTTTGGAAAAATGGTTTTTGATAGAGCATCTTGGAAGATGTGCTCATGCAGTGGAGTTAGAAAAAAATTATTTCCTGAATAAAAAGAAATATTATGCTAATATCCGAAAATTAGGTTTGGAATATTCCTCTCTGGATTGGTCGCGATCATTGGATTTTTTGAGAATGACCGTAATGAGTTTGAAAGAAGATACGCATCGCGCGACATAAAGGTGTTTTTTTTATTTCTCATTGCTAATGATCTGTGCCTCAAGTGTCTCGTAATCAAGAGCAACTTGGGCAGCCCGCCTACTTCCTGAAAAGTTTGTAAATCTCTTTCTGACTATCTGTCATAGCTACCTCTCTGGCTTCAACAGTTTGGATGCTTCAAGATAAACCAGGCAATAATCAGGGTCATTAGATAATTAGGGTTTAGACACTCTTTCCTAACCCACATTGTAGGGTGTTCTCTGACATGAAAATGATTGGAGAGGGTTCAACGGAGACTTCATTACGGCTTCACCAAAGGTCTCTTCTTATTTCATATGTTAAAATTTCATAATATGTCCAGTAAAACGATTATCTTGGTCCACAACTAAAAGGATCACGTTTTGCTTTGGAGTTCTGCTATCAATGGATTTAAGCAGTACATGCTGCTTGAACGCAACATGTCTGACCACTCAATCCAAGCCTATCTATCTGATGTACAGAAGCTTAGCGACTTTCTCGTCGATACCCACCCGACGGTGATGCCAGAGTCAGTCCAGCTCATCCATCTCGAACAGTTTATCGCCACTCTTCATGACTTGGGACTTGGAGCACGTACTCAATCCAGGATTTTGTCGGGGATCAGAGCATTTTACCGCTACCTGATGCTGGAAGAGGATGTAAAGCTGGATCCCACATCGCTCATAGAGGGACCCAAGATAGGCAGGAAGATACCGCAAGTACTGACCTATGAAGAAATTGAAAAAACGCTGGACCAGATCGATCTCAGTCATCCTCAAGGCACTCGTAACCGCGCGATCCTGGAAACCCTGTATGCATGTGGTCTACGCGTAACTGAATGCACAAGACTCAAGATCTCAAATCTGTTCCTCGACGTCGGGTTTATTAAAATCACCGGGAAAGGAAATAAAGAACGTCTTGTACCAATTGGAAAATCAGCCATAAAATACATCAAGCTGTATTTAGATCACGATCGAAAAAAGTTGAAAATCGAAAAGAATGGGGAGGATATTGTCTTCCTCAGCAGAAGGGGCAAACCGCTCAGCAGAGTGATGATTTTTAATATCGTAAAGGAAGCTGTCCGCAATGCGGGTATTTCAAAATCTGTCAGTCCACACACTTTTCGCCACTCCTTTGCCACTCATCTCGTCGAGGGTGGTGCTGATTTGAGAGCCGTGCAAGAAATGCTTGGCCACGAATCCATTGTGACAACTGAGATTTATACCCATCTTGATATCCACTATCTGCGGGAGACCATTATGAGTTTTCATCCGATGAATCTTCAGTAGGCAGCTTATCCGTTTAAATGGTTAGCATTGTGAGCAGTTAGCTTTCGCACTACGGAATTTTAGGGAGACTTCAGGCTGCATAGACTGGATTCCTTTTCGTGTTTTTCTGATCGGTCCTCTTGAGCATCTAAATGAATGGATGTAGGGAGTGAAATGGAACACATCAAGTCTTCGATTCGTTTCATATTCTAATCAATGGAACCTCAAATAGAAATACAGGAGCTCAAGAAATTGATGAGTGAGTTAATCGCCTCTCAGCAAGAGACGAAAGAGAGATTTAAAGACCTTGAGGAAAGATTTAAGGATACTGATGCTTTCATAAGACGGGTGCAGGGTCAATTTAGTTCACAATGGGGCAAACTGATCGAAAGCCTGGTCGAAGGCGATCTAATTAACCTCCTCAAACAGAGGGGAATTTTGATATCAGAAACATCTAAGAATCGATCGGGCAAGGACTTTGAGTTTGATATAATCGCTCACAATGGCGTCGAGATCGTCATTGTTGAGGTTAAGACCACCCTCAAGGTCTCTGATGTAGATTATTTTCTAAGCAAGCTCTACAGAGCCAAAGAGTGGATGCAGGAGTACCGGGATTACGAAATCTACGGTTGCGTCGCATTCCTGAAAAGTGATGAGGGCAGCGAAAAATACGCGGAGCGCAGCGGTCTTTTCGTGATTCGGGCGACGGGTGATAGTGCCAGCATTGTAAATGGGGAAGATTTCGTGCCAACCATTTTTTGAGTTCAATGATCGATGTGTCTGGCATGGTCTGTGGCCGATACGGGATGGTCAGTTTCCCTCCTGTATCTCACTCAGGTCATTCTCCTTACGAGCTTCTTTCCTAACTTTGCTCCATGCAGCCCGGTTACTACTTGGTCGGTTTTATCCTAGCGACTATTTATCTCAGTTGTGCCGTTAAGGCCACACCCCAAGGTGGTCCCCGGGACGAATCTCCTCCTGCCATTATTCTGGAGACAAGCACGCCTAACAAACAAACTAACTTTACAGGGAGATCATTTACGATTTCGCTCGACGAATGGGTCAAGCTCGAAGATGCTCAAACACAGGTTTTGGTTTCTCCACCATTGGAAAAAAGACCCGAAATAAAGACAAAAGGTCGATCAGTGGTATTTACTTTTCACGACGATGAAATATTACGTGAAAATACGACTTACACCATTAATTTCGGAAATTCGATACAGGATATCACAGAAAATAATCCACTTGCAAATCACACTTTTGTTTTTTCAACAGGTGATGTAATTGATTCTCTCACCGTTTCCGGATTTGTTTTCGATGCTTATTCGGGTGAGCCAGTACCAGAATCCACCATAATGGTTTACGAAAATCTTGCAGATACTATTCCCTTTACAGCAAAACCACTTTATGCAACACGCTCGGCCGAAGAGACCGGTGCTTTTACCATTGGAAATATGAAAGCGGGCACATTCAGAGTGCTGGCGGTAAAAGATGATAATCTAAATTATTTGTATGATGCAGATATCGAAGTAATGGGCTTTCTCGATTCATTTTTGGTTTTGCCTCAGGACAATGACGAACCCCTGACATTAAAGGTCTCCCCCCCGGAAGAGGTATTATATGCAGACCGCGCCGACACATCGAGCTGGAATAAAGCGGTAATCGAATATAACCGAATACCGCACGAACTGCAGATTGATTATGAAAACCCAGATGGCTCTCTTGTCTACGATATTCACGAAAATGTGATCTCCATCTGGTACCACGACGACACAAGGAGGGATTGGCCTCTTTATCTGAATACAGGAGACGAGATTGATACCATGATTTTAAAATACAATAGTAGCACAGATAAATTTGAAAAAATTAAAGAGCAAAAAAGGATGGCGAATAGTGGACATCCTAATGACCCGGCTTTCATTTGTTTTGACAGACCTGTCCAGTCATTTGATACGACCTATTTTGAATTATTAGAAGGTAATGCAAAAGCAAAAGTCTCGACACTTCCCATAATTTCGGACAGTCTTCCCATGTGCCTCCAATTGGATTATACCTGGCAGCCAGACAGTATTTACGCACTTACAATTTTTCCGGGAGGTATTACAGATTTTTACGGACAGGCAAATGATACGATCTCGCAGAATTTTCCAATCGGAAATTCAGAACGCTTCGGAAATATCATATTAAATATTTCAGAGTTGGATTCGCTTCTATCGTATATTGTAATGCTTGGATTGAAGGATAAACCAGAAGTGAGCTTTACGATTGAGGCCACGGAAACTTTTTCTAAAACCATCGAGCAATTACGGCCTGCAACTTATGAATTGCGCATCACAGAAGATAAAAATAAAAACGGCCGGTGGGATCCGGGCAATTTGTTTTTAAATAATCAGCCCGAGGTAACAACTGTTAAGGAACTGGAGCCCCTCCGGGCAAATTGGGACTTAGAAGTAGACTATAAATGGAATAATTGATGAAATTGAAAGGAGAAAATCTCGAAAAAATATACGGCCGTCGCACTGTAGTAAGCGATGTTTCTCTCAACGTAAATCGCGGGGAAATAGTCGGTCTTTTGGGACCCAATGGCGCTGGAAAAACAACTACATTTTACATGGTTGTGGGATTCATTAAACCCAATTCCGGTAAAGTATATCTGGATGAGGAAGAAATTACTGATCTGCCTATGTACCGACGGGCTCAGCGAGGTATAGGCTATCTTCCGCAGGAGCCCAGCGTGTTTAGAAAATTGAGTGTGGAGGACAATATCATGGCCATTCTCGAAATGATGGATTTGTCCAGAGAAGAACAGAAGGAAAAATGTGAATCACTGATCTCAGAGTTTGGATTGGAAAAAGTGCGAAAAAGTCACGGCAATACATTGTCGGGTGGTGAGCGCCGGCGCACGGAAATTGCGAGATCGCTTGCGTCGGACCCCAAATTTATCTTACTGGATGAGCCCTTTGCCGGTATTGATCCGATTGCGGTGGAAGATATTCAAACTATTGTCGCCAAATTGCGCACAAAGGATATCGGTATTTTGATTACTGATCACAATGTACAGGAGACTTTGAGCATTACAGACAGGGCATACCTCATGTTTGAAGGTAAAATATTGCGTCAGGGTACTGCTGAAGAACTCGCTGCAGACGAGCTTGTGAGAAAAGTTTACCTGGGGCAAAGCTTTGAATTGAAGAGGAAAGTGTTTTGACTTCGATAGATTTTATAATCACAAAAAAAATCAATAAAGAAATCCAAACAACCACAATGGAATTTGATTGCCGACACCGATTTCAATATTATCCAATGCTAAAAAAGAATTTTCCAAATGTTTTATCTGTACTGATTTTTTGTTTTTACGACCCACTTCAAAAATATAATTGCCATTGATGATGAAATCACCTTTGGAAGGTAAACTCACATCATGGTTGACTCGCAACTGGTTGAAAAAAAAAGTCTCCCTTACATTTCCAATATCTTATGGCGTAAGGGCATACATTAAATTTGAGTTGTTCAAAAATATCTTATCCGGCTTTCTGTAAATCTGACTACCTATTGCTTTTCTATTCAGGAGATTTATCAATCGTGCTTTTGAAAGTATATCGAGATAGCCCAATAAAGTGCGCCGATCTGAAATATCCAAATCTCTTGCCAGCTTACTAATATTAGGTGTAAAAGGTACATTGCTGGCAATGGCCTTTAATAATCTTTTGATTTTATGACTGTATGTGTGCGACACACGATAAAACATGGGAACATCGATTTCTAGTACCAGATCTATAATCGTTGAAAGTTGATCATAGTAGGCTGACTCATCCTTTGATGTAAAAGGATAACAACCTCTTAATAAGTATTCACCGAGAATTGTGGCGATATCGACCTCCAAGACTTCGCAGATTGTCAAGACTCGCTCTGGTGATAGCTTGACTTCACCACGCTCTATTCTGCTCATGTATTTTTAAATCTAGGTACTAAGTCTTTACTGTGCGGACGTTGGGACATCAATATTCAATGCCTCAAGAGTCTCGTAATCTAGTGCTCCCATTGGCAGTCTGCTTACTTCCTGAAAATTTAGCAAATAGTTTTTTGAGCGACTGTCTAATTTTCCATTAATCCTTCCTTTAAAAAAACCTTTTTCTTTTAAGGAAGATTGAACTTTCATGATCAATTCTTCAGTCAATTCATCTTCACAAACTGCAGGTCGCCACTCTGCATAACCCCCAGGATCGATGAATTCGATTTTCCGCATTTCAAAATTTTTGGATTGCGTAGTGTCCTTCATAGCTACCACAGCGGTTTCAACGGCCGGGATTTCCTCAAGGCACCAAACCATGCAATCATCAGGATCATTAGATATGCAGTTTTTATCCACTCTTTTCTTGACCCACTTTGTAGAGGCGTTCTGTATCACTACCTTTTTCACCTGGAGATCTACCTTTTCCTGGGTTGTGTCTCCCGTAAAAAAAGGATAAAATTCCTTTCGAGGGTATTGTTTTGGAATTTCGCATTCGGCGTAGCATTTTCCATCACCGGAGCTTACTTTATCACGTACAATATCAGACAATGGCTGGCTGACCTTACAATGCCAACACATAATTGCAAAAGAGATGATTACGATCACGTGAATTCTCATTCCTTGCTGAAATTACTATCCTTAAAGATACTAAAACTCGAGTTTAGCCCCGGAGCAGATGACCCTTTGCCAGCACTGTCCAGAGAAAAAGATTGGAGAAGAGATTTGTGGGATTTTTTTCAACTAGCCTATATGTTTACTTCAAATTCGCATTTACAATCCCATAATACCTTACAACGAGTTAGCATGAAACAAATCGCCGTTTAATCCGTCAGTACAAAGTAATTCGTAAAACATCGGAAATGTTTATTGACAACAAAATCAACGTAAAGATCAAATTGTCTGCACTTTGGACAAGCTTAATGTTTCTCTATATATACTGTGATTACTTTGCGATGAAGATGCCAGGTGCCGTGGAGGATATGATTAGTCTGAAAACACCTGTTGGGACTGTAACACCCCAGCTGTTAGTTATTTTTTCTTTGATTCTGATCGTCCCTTCACTGATGATTTGTTTGTCTGTTCTTCTGAAGCCAACTATAAATCGATGGCTAAACATCATAGTCGCCATCCTGTGGTCATCAATGTCTTTTATCATCATAGTCTGGGATATTATAGACGGCAGCCTTCCCTGGTCAGCATTCTATGACCTCTATCAGATTGTTGAGATAATTGCACTCTGCTCAATAGTCTGGCAGGCCTGGAAATGGCCAAAAACTGACAATTTGTAACGACTATATTGTTCGATTCAACTATGGGTTGCAATTAAATCAAGGAATAATTAATTACGATATATTTATCTCCATATTTGTCCCAAGAAAGGATTGGATAGAGATTGATCACAATCAAACGGAGTTGCTGAAACAGCATCCACGCTCGATTCTCAACCGATGACTACTCATCATCCAGTCTATTCTTGCGGTTGCCAAACGTAAACTGAACGCTTACCTCATGTGCACCACTGTGGTACTGCTGGCTGGCTTGAAAAGAAGTGGTATAACTGTAGTACAAATCAAAGTTGGTGAGTGCCGCCCCGAGTAAAATCGCAAGACGGTCACCCCCACCCAATGTGTAAGTCAAACCTCCGATAAGTTGATCCTCAAAAAAGTACACCTTGCCATTAAAATCAATCATAAATGGAGTGTACCTTAAATTACGCACGAGGATAGAGGGCTCGACATAAAAATTATTATTTTCTACTTGCCATTTGTATCCCAAATATGCTAGATAGTATTTCAGAAATCCAGACTCTGTCGAATTATCCACCTGCGGGTCACGGTTTACCCGGGCCCGGATCAGATTTGGGGATGCCAAACCAAAGAAAAATTCATCTACTTTTCCATGTACTCCAAATGCCGCGTCAAATAGTTTTAGTCCGGTGGTCGCATCAATCAAATAGGGATCATTTATATCGATATTCGGATCCAGGAGTGCGGTGCCTTTAAGGCGGTTCTGTTCAAAGGTCGTGCTCAACCCCAACGATAAATCCAAGGACTCGAGAATAAATTTGTATGCATATGACAATTGTGTACGATTGCGCGTCAGTGAGGCAGCATTATCACTGCTGAGTAGTGCTCCCAAACCAATATTCTCTGTCACCGGTCCATTGTAGCTAGCTGTTACGGTTTTGGGTGATCCCGGCCATGAAGCCAGCTGATTATTATAGTTAAATAATAGATTGTGATGATCCTCGAAACCCGTATAACCCGGATTGATTAAAATGGGGTTGAGTAAATAGTGGCGATAAAAACTCTCCTCTTGAGACCATATACTTGATACGGCGACAAGTGTAATTATTCCGATATGTATAAGTCTTTTCATGGGTATCATCTCTTTTGTATTTGGAAATGAGGCTCTTTCTTAATTTAGTGTGGATAATATCGTTAAGTGCCCAAGATGCTGTTCTAATATGCCATCTCTACGCACCCGGACCACCCAGAAATATGCACCATCAGGAAGTAGGTCACCATCGGTGTCTTTACCTGCCCAGGTGTTATCGTAATTGGTTGATTCGAATACCAACCTGCCACTGCGATCGTAGACTTCTACCTCATTGTCCAATCCCTCTATGCATGATAGGACAAAGAAGTCATTGCGGCCATCATTGTTTGGCGACATTACAGGCACAGCAGTAAAGCATTCTCCCTCTTCTCCCGGAATTGTGCCTGTAGCACTTTCCTGACATCCGTTTGCATCGGTCACAAGAACCTGTATGGGTCCTTGAGGCAGCATAATGACTACCCGGGTACGCGAGCTGTTTGCATCATTCCAAGCATATGTAAATGGTTCAGTACCACCGCCCACAACTGCCGTAGCTGTACCCTCGATATCATTTGGCGAAGGTGTCGTATTTATGCTGACCATAAGTACATCGGGTTCGGTGATTTCGACGCTTGCCTCCTGCGTATCCCCGGCAGCGTCGGTAACGGTGACAGTGTAGCTTCCAGCGGTCAGACCGCTTATTGATTCAGTTGATTGACCTGAGCTCCAGGAGTACGTATATCCCCCGGCTCCACCGGATACAGTGGCACTAATCTGCCCATCGCTTTCCCCGTTGCAACTGATATTTTGGGCAGCTAGTCCGAGCTGTAATTCTCCTCCTCCGACGGTAAAAGAAGTATCTACGACACATCCATTGGCATCTGTAATTGTCAAATTGTATGTACCACCCGACAATCCTGCGATATCCCTTGTGGTTTGACCATTACTCCAGCTAAATCGCAATGGAGTAGCCCCACCCATTATGGTGAGTGCGATCGCACCATCATCACCACTTGTCGCGTCAGTGATATTTGCATCGGTTACACGGGCTCCGTCGGGATCACTGAGTACGATCTCCCGGCTAAATTTTGCCCCGTTGGCATCTGTTACCTCTACGGTGTATGTTCCCGCTGTTAAATTGCTCAGATCTTCACTGGTACCTGCCGATGCTCCTCCGCTGGTCCAGTCGTAAGTATAGGGTGAACTACCCGCATTTACGGTGATGTTGATCGACCCATCGGAGGATCCTGCACAAGAAGGAGATGTCGATGTAAATGAAATCTCAACGTTATCGTTTCCCACCTGTACTTTGCCATCACATTGATTAAAATCAATAGCTCCATCAGCATTACTTACCTCCCGATCTGCGAGTATATCACTGAATACAATCGTAGAAGTCTCTCCATTGCTACCGATTACATCAAAGCATATGTCGAAGATTTTGGTCCCGTCAGTCAGGGAAATTCCATCTGTAGTGGGCTCTATCCAAACAAACGAAAGCCGGCCTTCGGCACCCTGATCAAGGTTAAAATTTCCCAGTGCAAGACCATTGAGATTGATATTTTCTATGGAGGGATTGCTCAAGATGGCCGGATCCCACTCTACGGACCCCGCAAGCGATGCAATCGTAGTAAAACCCTTTACAGTCACTCCATTGCATACTTCAGTACCTGGATCCACCTGCTCTTCTTCGATAGACAGTGCAAAGCCATCGGCATTGCAATCACTGCCTCCACCTCCACCACCCGATACACTTACGGTACCATCGATCTTGGCAAAAGCCACTGTATTGTCATCACCATCAACAATTTCGATGGCCAGCGGTGTATTTGAAAACTGAACGGTGCTGCTTCCACTTTGGCCTAAAATATCAAAACAGATTTGAAAAATCTGAGTGCCATCAGCCAGGGAGATCCCATTGCTCGACGGGTCCATCCACTGGAGCACAATTTCTCCCTTTGCTACCGAATCCGGATTAAATGATCCCTCGGTAAGTCCGTTCAGATTAAAGCCTCCCACATTTGTATATTGTAGAAAGGCGGGGTCCCATCTCAGGCTAAATTGCATGCCGTTGATGTTTGTAAACCCCTGAGTGGTAACTTCCACACAGACATTTTCTCCCGTTCCTGCTTCCTCTTGAGAGCCTATCAGACGCAATGTGGCCCCACCGCCCATGCCTGAGGCGGTAAATGTTCCTCCACTGGACTCGAGGCCGATATTATCTTCATTATTATCTATTATTTCTATGTCTCTGGGCTCACCTGAGATGGTGACTTGAGTGGTTGAACCATCTCCTCCTACGATATCAAAATCAATAGAAAAGATGATAGTTCCATTGGGTAAATTGTTGGGTTCGGCTCCGGTATCAAACCACTGCACAATGATGCTACCATCGTCTGTCCATTTTGAGTCAGTATTGAATGCCGCTGCATCAAAATCCCGGATGGCGTTTGTGATATTACCTATGGAATTATACCTCAAAACCTGGGGATCCCAATTAATTGAAAACTGCATCCCGACGATGTTGGTGAAGTTGGTAACCTTAAAATTAACTGTTACTGTACCTCCGGGGTCACCTGAGGTATTGTCGATTTCGAAACTTGGTTGAGCGAGGGCCGTCCCACCCAGAAATCCCACAAGGACCAGTATAATCAGATAAAGTTTCTTCATAGCTTTTTATTTTGGGTTATGCCACCCTGCACAAATTCATTATTCAGTAATACTCAAACTCTGAGCTGCTTTCACCAGACTCACTGTATTTGTAACACCTAGTTTCCGCATAATATTTTTGCGATGCACACTTACAGTCTGATCGCTGATAAATAATTTCTGAGCTATCTCCTTATTGCTAAAGGCTTGTGTAATAAGCAGGAGAACCTGGTGTTCGCGTTTTGTCAGTTCATTCAACATCGTGTACGAGTCCATTTGCCTATTCGACCTGAGTGTGTTTGCACCCCGGTCTCGCTGCTTAGGACGTCTTGACGTGACCTGAACGCCCGTACCCATGAAAGTATTATCCTCCATGATTGCAACTATACCCTTTGTCAACTCTGCCAATGGAGTGCTTTTAAGGACATACCCATCGGCCCCGTTCAAGAATGCTGTCTTTACAAATTTGCCGTCACTGTATCCCGAGACGATCATTATCTTAGTCTCCGGAGATACATTTTTGATCGGCTCAATCAAATCCAGACCATTGACCCGCCCCAGGTTGAGATCCAGGAAAACCATTTGGACATCGTGATTAGCCAAATAGTCCGGGATGTCCTGTCCATCCTTCGAAATATGCTCTATGACAATGCGATGTTCCTTGATTCTTCCCAGCAGAGCCACCAGACCTTCCGTAAACAAGGCATGATCATCTACGATGATGGCATTTATCCTCATTACTTACTTATTGATAACGAATTTCAAAAAAGTTTTAGAAAACATATTAAAACTTACAGCAATTTGAATGCCATATTTTAAAAAAGCATAATATTTAACACAATATCAATCATTTGAAAGCAAAAAAGATTCGTCTTTTCCACCTCTATACAGGTTTGCATGGATTTTGTATGCTTATGGCAGAAAATAGAGAATAAGAGATCAGTATAATTGACTTTACTCGTTAGTGCATTGTATGATCTGAAGATGAACCACCGCTGTATCTACCGAATATTATTTTTCTCGATCTGTACCTCGGTACCTTTCCTTAGTACTGCACAAAGCCGGGAATCCAGCAGCCTTCGCCAATTGACTATTCATAACAAGAAGGATTCGTTCTTCCTTTCTGCCCTTACAATCCTGCCATCTACCATTGAGTTATCTGAGGGAGAAAATCATCCCGTCCCTGCTTCCTCCTATTGGATCAAAGGGGCCTACTTCTATTGGAGTGAAAGTGCTCCCCAGGTGCAGGCCAATGATTCCGTATCTTACAGGATTCGGTTTAGGGTAATGCCCTACCAAATAAATCAGTGGCAATCCCGATTTGACTCACTATTGTACCGCGATGGTTCGATGCATGTGATGGAACCCCTGAGCTATGGTCTGGACAATGGTCAGGATCCAATCTTTGCCGAACAGGGGATCAAATACGATGGTAGTTTTGCACGAGGCCTATCACTGGGAAACAGACAGGATCTTGTTCTGAATTCAAATTTTGATCTGAGGCTCTCGGGCAGGCTTGGAGATGGGATCGAAGTGCTAGCGGCGCTATCAGACAATAGCATCCCCTTGCAACCAGATGGTAATACTCAGCAACTGCAGGAATTTGATAAGATATTTATCAAATTGTCTAAAGGCGGAAATAGTCTGGTGGGAGGAGATTTTGAGCTAATGAGGCCTCAAAGCTATTTCACAAATTATTTCAAAAAAACTCAGGGAGTACGAGTTGTAAACCATCAGCTCTTATCAAAAGATCGCAGCCTTACCAGTGCTGCAAGTGCAGGAGGATCCAGGGGAAAATTTGCCAGAATACAACTAGAGACAAGAGAGGGAAACCAGGGCCCATATCGCCTTCGAGGCACGGAAGGTGAGCGCTTTATCATCATTTTAGCAGGCACGGAGAAAATATACCATGATGGCATCCTATTGATACGAGGTTTGGAGAAGGATTATATCATCGACTACAATTCCGGGGAGCTCACATTTACTGCAAACCGCATTATCACAAAAGATAGCCGAGTCATTGCTGAATACGAATATTCCGATCAGAACTACAACCGCTCAGTTTTGACTTTTGAAACGGACTATAAGACGCGCAAGGTCAATCTGCATTTCAATGCATACAGCGAGCAAGACGGCAAACTGTCTACAGGTTTGTCAGACCTCACCACAGAGGACAAACGCTTTCTCGCAACAGTAGGAGATAGTACGGCCAACGCCCAATCCAGCACAATCCGATTGCGACCTGAGGGATATGATCCAAATGTTGTAATGTACAAGCTCATAGATACGCTGGGATACGAGGGTGTACTTGTGCGGAGTACAGATCCGGACAGTGCTCAATATACAGCTAGATTTACCAGGGTGGGGACGGGCAACGGAAATTACATTAGGATAGCCTCCGAAGACAATGGCGAGGTATATGCATGGATTGCACCAGATTCCATAATGGGATCAAGAGGTAATTACGCGCCATTGACCACCCTCATAGCCCCTCAGCAAAAACAGATGTTTGCCTTCGGAGGCCGATACAGCATTGGAGCTGATGGATATGTAAAATCAGAGGTAGCACTAAGTCGGTTGGATCGCAACCGATTTTCTACTCGTGATGCTGCCGATGATTATGGGTATGCCGTAAGAAACGAGTTTTCTAAATCCTTTTCCTTGCAAAAGGAAAAGAATGAAAATTCCTGGTTAGTGAATACACAGGTTGCGCACGAACAACTTACCAATTCGTTCGAAAGACTTAATCCTTATCGCAATGCCGAGTTCGATCGAGACTGGAATGTCACGGGGCTCAAAAAAGATAAAGAGACTTTAGTAAATAGTACATTATCCCTGGAAAAACCCGGAATATTCACACTCGCATACCGGTATGGTAATTTTTCCCGGAGCAGTCTTTACCGTGGTCATAAAAATGTTTACAGTTTGAAATATTCGCAACGAGGGTTTAATTTTTATGCTATTAGCGATGCCCTAAATACGACTAATGCAGGCCAAAAAAGTAAGTTCTACCGCCCCAAAATTGATATTAGCCAATCACTCGACAAGAAAAAATCATGGATCATTGGCTTCTATTTTGAGGAAGAAAAAAACGAACGCCGCTCCCTATTGTCAGACACGCTTACGCAATCCAGTTTTTACTATGATCTCGGGAGGCTGTATTTAAGACGGACGGGTGGAAAACGGTTTAATATAGATATTTCCTATCAGAAAAGGTTTGATTATTTTGCGACCGGCAAAGACTTTAATCTGGGCACAGAAGCCGATGATGTGAGTCTAAAGGTACGATGGGTAGAAAATACAAAATCCGTTCTTGATGCCACTTTTACCTTTAGAGACCTTCACATTAAGGATAAAACCAAAACTCCCGAAGAGGGTGGATTAAACTATGTGGGGAAAATAAACCACCAGTTTAATCTGTGGAAAGGTGCTTTCCGCACAGCCACGGCATATGAAATCGGATCAGGACAAGAACCAAGGAGGACTTTTCAATATCTGAAGGTTGATCCCGGTCAGGGAGTCTATACTCACATAGACATTAATAAAGATGGCATTCAGCAAATAAATGAGTTTGAAATTGCTCCTTTTGCAGAACAAGCACAATATGTACGTGTGACGATTCTCACCAATGATTTTATTGCAACAAATAATGTAAATTTCAATCAGAGTTTCTCCATCACACCACGAAGACTTTTAAAAAATAAAAAATCATTCTGGGCCAAATGGTCTGATCAGGGATCACTCCGAATAAATCGAAAAAATCTTCAGAATAGTCAAGTGTCAATCTGGAGTCCATTTACTATAAATATTGTCGACAGTTCGCTGGTGTCTGTAGGGGCACAGATAAGAAATGTACTTTATTTCAATCGGAACAATCCAAAATATGACTTTCAATATGAGTGGAATGACTTTCGCAATCGCTTTGTATTGACGACCGGATATGAAAGTAAATTGATAAAGCGCAATATTCTCCGATCACGGATAAACTTAAACCAGGAATTTAGTGGTTTGATAAGCATCACTCATGAAGACAATATCCAGGACAGCGAAACATTTGACAACAAAGATTTTGAGATTAGGAGCTTCGAGTTAAAACCTGAGTTGACCTGGCAACCCATGCCTAAGTTTCGCCTGGCTGCCAAATACCGTTGGGCAGACAAGAACAACCAGATGACCGAAGGACAAAACGCCGGGATACACGATCTGGAAATCGAGGGTACCCTGAGCAAAATAAGTACCTCATCCTTCCGGGGTCACTTTGCCCTCGTCTTGATCGACTACTCAGGACCCAAGAACGGATCTCTCGAATTTGCAATGCTGGAAGGATTAAAAGACGGCACAAACTGGCTCTGGGGTCTGGCCTATGATCGTCGCCTGGCCAACAACATCCGTATTAATATCTCGTATGATGGCAGACAAAGTGGTCAAGCCAAAGTTGTGCACACGGCAAGGGCCCAGGTGAGTGCCTTTTTCTGACAATTCAACAATGCACAAGTTCCTACATGGGACTATGCCTGCCCCCATACCAATGGTGAAGGCGGGACCCAGTCTACGTGCATTGACACAAACTCACATCTCGTACCTGCGGTATGTTTGGTAAGCCTCTGAGGCTTGCTAAACATTCCCGTTGTCCTTTGCGCTCTCAAATAGGAACACCGATTACGCGGATCAAAAGGATTTTCACAGATCGATTGAGTCATTGTAAGTACACCCATTAAAGCTTTGCCGGTCGGCCTGATAGGCCAGCTTAGTTAGGACCCGAGGCAGCGGCCATGAAAATTGCGGACAAGCCCTCCCTTTTGGGGGTGGGGGGTGCTCGAACACTGGAATGACCGACACAAATCTCACATCTCGTACCTACGGCACGAATATTTCCCATGACCTCCTATTTTACCTACATTCGGTCACCACGGGATCATCTCCAGACGATCTCCGCTCCACTTCGATGTACGGGATCTTCGATCACTTTAAATTTTTTTTCTTTACATCTCGGGGCATAAAAATAATGGGCTAAGGCGTTGGTAAACTGTATTGCAATATTACTACAACCGGATTGACATGACATACCGTCTATATTATTTGCTGTTTTTGTCACTAATTTACTCTTACGGGAATGCACAAGAATGGAAGATCTCTGACCCAGATAGATCCGGTAAGATTATCTCCGGTCGCTATCTGCCAACTGCGTACACCTTGGCTACCACCAACCGTTTGGATTTTGAGAAAACCCTTCGATCTGGTCTGGTAAATATTCCACTTCCCGGTGGTGATCTCCACACGTTTAAAGCAGTTTCCTTTTCCAATTTTGAACCGGGATTAACCCTGCGGTATCCGGGGATAAGATCGTATGCCATCATGAGTACTACGAACAACCGTATCAAAGGGAAAATCGATGTGTCTCCGCATGGAATCCATGCAGTGCTCGATCATCCGGATGGTGAGATATATATTGATCCTGCAAGTGATCATCTTAGAGATCAATCTTTGATTTATTTTACACGGGACTTTAGAGTTGACCCTGCACTCCGAGCCCAGTACAGCATACATGAGCATCATTTTAAACAAGATACTGCAGCGTTCCTCAATCAAAAACCGATCAGATCGCCTTTTGCGCGGAGTGGGCAGACCGAAGTCATGCTGCACACATTCAGGCTGGCTGTAGCGTGTACTGGCGAATACACTGCAAAGCACAATGGAACGAAGGCCGGAGCACTTGCAGCCATCAATACTGCACTCAACCGGATCAATTTTATTATGGAAAGGGAGGTGGCGATTAGTCTGAAACTCATCGATGAAACTGAAGACCTCATTTTCCTCAATGGAAGCAATGATCCATTTACAAATGGAAATGCCAGCCAGATGGCACTGGAAAATAACAATTATTTATTATCAACCCTGGGATCAAATGCCTATGATGTAGGACATGTTTTTGGAACCAATTGCTCCGGTGTGGTCGGGCTTTCGGGAGGTGTTGGAATCGTCTGTAGCAACCTGAAAGCATTTGGATCATCCTGTGAAATTTCGACCAATGACCGGTTTTACATCGGTATTGTGTGCCACGAATTGGGCCACCAGTTTGGCGCGCAGCACACCTGGAATAATTGCCCAAATCAACAAGATCAGTTTAATAGTCCCACTGCCTTTGAACCCGGCAGCGGGACAACCATTATGTCGTATGCCGGTGCATGTGGTAATCAAAATATTCAGGGTAGCAGTGATCCCTATTACCATGGAAATTCCATAGAAGCTATACGTCATTTCGTCACTACAGCAGGAAATTGTGGTGAGGCAGCACCTTTATCCAACAATCTTCCAACGGTCGATATCGCCCGGCCAGGAGGATTTTTTATCCCTGTTGAAACTCCTTTTCGCCTGGATGCAATGGCAGAAGACATCGATGGTGATTCACTTACCTATTGCTGGGAACAGTTTGACCCCGGGGTAAGTAGAGCCGCTTATAGTCCACTCGGCAACCCACAAGGTGATGCCCCGATTTTTCGGTCACTAGCCCCTACTGAAAATCCGACACGATTCTTTCCAGCTCTGGAGAAAGTCATCGACCAGGATTACGACAATAGCGAAGTCTTGCCCACCTATGACCGTAAACTCACCTTTCGGGCTACGGTAAGAGATCATGCCGCCGGTGGCGGAGGTGTCGTCTGGGATGATATTTCATTTCGGGCATCAGAGCTGGCTGGTCCCTTTGTACTACGGGACAGTCTCCTACCGGAGGAGATAAATGCAGGAGACTTTATTGAGACTCTATGGGACGTTGCAAATACCAATGTCAGCCCAGTAAATTGTCGTCGGGTAAATTTACTGTTATCAACCGATGGCGGTTTCACTTACTCCGATACACTGATCACCAATACTCCAAATGATGGTGCTGAACATGTCTTAATACCCGATATCGAATCATCCGATGTTCGCCTTATGGTGCAGGCGGCTGACAACATCTTCTTTGACATCAACGACGAAAATCTGACGGTGTCTAGATCTACCGTGGCGGGATTTGGGTTGGATATTGGTCCTCATCAACAACGTACTTGTTTGCCCTCGAGCATTGTGCTCAGGGTTGAGTCCTTTGCCTTTGGGGGATTTAGTGATGTCGTTTCCATTACTCCCATTGAACTTCCAGATGGGGTGCAGGTTGAATCACAGATCCAGGTAAATCCGGGAGAGACAAAAACGATCGATGTCGACCTATCCCAGGTCACAGAACCAGGAGAATACCAACTCCAATTTGAGATAACTTCTTCCCTTGGGGAGACTACTCAACGCACTGTTGTAATTGATGCAGTGTCCAGCGATTTTAGCGAGCTGGCTCTGGTCGGGCCTGTTCAGGGTATGTCGGGTGTAAATACAAGACCCCTTTTTGAGTGGATGGGAAGTTCCAACGCTGATGGATATGAAATCGAAGTGGATGATTCTCCCCTTTTTGACAATCCCTTTGTGGGAAATACATTATCAGCCACGACGCTATCCCTGGATGAGGTATTGGATGAAAATACGCTTTACTATTGGCGAGTGAGACCTCACAACGTGTGCGGAGAAGGTGAGTATTCCGATATCAGTGCATTCCACTCCATCAGTCTAGCCTGTGAATCTTACATGGCTTCTGACCTTCCACAATCACTGAGTCAAAGCGTAATTAAAAGCATTGAGTCCAAAATTGATATCACGGGCACTGGCACAGTCAGCGACGTAAATATCAGCGCCATTAATGGATTTCATGAGTCATTTGGAGATCTCTACGTGATGCTGAAATCACCATCGGGCACATTGGTACCTCTTGTCACAATGGAATGCGGATTTACAAATCGCACGTTTACAATAGGCTTTGATGATCAAAGCCTGCAATCATTTACCTGCCAGGCACCTTTCAACGGACAGATCTTTCAGCCACAGGGTGTTTTGGCAGAATTTAATGGCGAAGACATCAATGGCACATGGAGCCTTGTCGTAGCAGATTCCACAATAGGAAGTGGGGGCCGGATTGAAGGCTTTACGCTTGAACTATGCGGTAGCTTGATGCCTGTGGCTCCTCAACTTGTGCACGCTGATACCCTTTTGGCCGCATTTGCAACCGAGACAGTGGTTGATCGTCAGAATTTGGAAGCCAGTGATGATCAAGCGTCACCCAATGCTCTGATATACACATTGGTAGCAGCACCTGTATCAGGAAGTCTCATGATTGATGGTGATCCCATTTCTATAGGTGCGAAATTTTCTCAAGAGCAAGTCAATTCCGGCGAGCTTGCATTTAGCCATACGTCAGATGACAGTATTCCCGATTCATTTATTCTCACGCTCGTGGATGGTACCGGAGGATGGCTCGGCCCAATAAACGTACCAATAAAAGTGGGGAGAAACATTGTGCCTGTAAAAGAAACAAATCTCCTTGAGGGACTAAAATTATATCCCAATCCGGTCGGGGATTGGTTTTTAATCGCCAACGAAATTTACAGGTCCAGGGACGCGGAAATTACAATATTCGATTTGTCCGGTAGAAATATATTTGCATTGGATGTCCCACTGCAAAGCATTAGTAAATTTGAGGTTAGTGATCTGGTGCCGGGTATATATTTTTTGAAAATCCTAATGCCGGAGGGAAGCGCACATTTCAAATTTGTCAAAAAATAAAATATATTACTGGAAATTCCCACTACAGATCAAGCTCAATAGTGTCTCCAGGCTTAAATCCATTATTTTGTTCCATCGGTAAATCCCCCTCAGAGCTTTCTGGTTCCTCCTTTAATACCCGGATACCGCGGATTAATTTTTCACTCAATCGGTTGCCAAGTGCTTTCCAACCCTTCACAGAAATAAAATCATCCAGATAAAGTGTCCAATATTCCTTTTTCTTTTTATTCAGGAAGTAATACTCCATTTCGACGCCACTCTCAGTCGTTGCAAAAAGAAGTTTTGACTTTTTGTGATCTTTTATAATAGCCATTTGTTCTCCCAAAGAAGTTGTCTCCACAACAAAACGCTTGACCATTGTCCATTCTTTTTCTCCGTCATAATGTACTGCAGTGACCACAGTATCTTTTGCCAGTCTGGAGACGTGCAATAAACCATCAATATTGATCTTCAAGATTGGATCCGGATTATGTAGCACATAGTAGCCCTTATTATAGAGAGCGATGATATGATCTCCGGTATCAAATGCTCCCAGATACTTACCGCGACCATCTGCATTGAGCCTTCCACTCACATCATCTACCCAGAGTTCCTGTGCTCCCAAAGTGGATTGACCTACTTCGATCTGTTCGATCTTTCGAATGGGATATCGCGTTACTATGTTTCCTTTTGAGCCACGGCCTTTGATATCCAGAAAATCAAAATCAAATTCAATAATTTTTTTCTTTGCCCTGCAACTTGGAGATAATTGGATCCGTACCACTTCGGATTCTCCATTGGGATTGGCAGTCAGGTACAGTATTTTAGATCCCTTGGTGCCTCGTGTGAGCTGATAATCTTTATCGCGCGTAATTGCCTTGACATTAAATCGCTTGCCCATTGCTCTACCCGTCTCCCCATCGACATAAATCATGTTATACGTTGTCCGGTCATCTCCTTTCTTCCATACATCTACATGCATAATCCGTTGACCCATAAAAACTTTTTCACCAATTTTCGACACCTTAAAAGTTCCATCCTTTTTAAAAGCAATAATATCGTCCAGGTCAGAACATTCTCTTATTTCCAATTCCCTTTTCAATCCCCAACCAATAAAGCCTTCCTTCATATTTGCATACAGCTTCACATTGTTAGCCGCCACTTGTACGATGTCAATCTGATCAAAAGATGTGATCTCAGTCCTTCTTGGAGTATTTTTTCCATATTTTTCAAATAACTCTTCAAAGTATTTAATTGCAAATGCCGTTAGGTTTTTAAGGTCGTATTTAGTTTGTCCTATTTCTTCCTCTAAGCTCAGGATTGATGTTTCTGCTTTGAAAGTATTGTACTTAGAAATCCTCTTTATTTTTATCTCTGTAAGTCTAACAATGTCATCCTCCGTAAATGCGGATTTTAATTTCAGTCGCTTATCTCCGGGTTTCGCCTTTTCATCCGGATCTACGATATATTTTCGCATTTCGGAATCAATCGTTTCTATTACTTCATCCCAGCTCTCACATTCCTCGATTTCGCGATATACCCGTTTTTCGATAAAGATTTTTTCCAGACTCGCATAGTGCCACTTATTTTCAAGATCACCCTTTTTTATCTCCAATTCCTTCCGGAGAAGCTCTTTAGTATGCGCCACCGACAATCTAAGTACATCATTGACCGATAAAAACTCAGGTTTGTTATCTACAATCACACATGCATTGGGTGAGACAGATATCCTGCAATTGGTGAACGCGTACAACGCATCGATGGTCAGATCCGGTGACACTCCGTTGGCCAGGTCGATTTGGATCTCTACCTTCTGCGCTGTATTATCGGTAATCTGCTTAATTTTGATTTTTCCCTTGTCATTGGCTTTTACAATGCTATCAATCAGAGAACTGGTAGTCACCCCATAGGGCAGTTGAGAAATAATCAGTGTGTTTTTATCCCTTTTTTCGATTTTAGCACGGATCAGTAACTTTCCTCCTCTTT
Source organism: Saprospiraceae bacterium (assembly GCA_965222645.1). GTDB lineage: Bacteria > Bacteroidota > Bacteroidia > Chitinophagales > Saprospiraceae > JABDMH01. The sequence continues at coordinate 2,719,534 of OZ244968.1, forward strand.
TCCCATTATTGTAATCACTGACATCGATTGATCCACCCGTGGCAAAATCCGGATAAAGTGTAAATTTTTTATCCTCCAATACTTTGATAGCTGCTTTTATAAGTTCTCCGAGATTGTGGGGCATTATTTTGGTACTCAACCCGACGGCAATACCTTCCACACCCTGAGCAAGCAGCAATGGAAACTTCATGGGAAGGTTGATCGGTTCTTTCTTCCTGCCATCATAGGATAATTGCCACTCGGTCGTATCTTTATTGAAAGCAACATCCAGTGCAAACTTGGTGAGCCGGGCTTCAATATATCTGGGAGCCGCCGCTGAATCACCGGTGCGGGTGTCACCCCAGTTACCCTGGGTATCGATCATGAGATCATGTTGTCCCAATTTTACCAGTGCATCGCCAATGGCAGCATCACCGTGCGGATGAAATTGCATCGTCTGGCCAATCACATTGGCCACTTTGTGAAACCGGCCGTCGTCCATCTCCTTGAGTGCATGGAGAAGGCGTCGCTGTACGGGCTTAAGACCGTCCTCGATGCTGGGTATAGCTCTTTCGAGGATCACATATGAAGCGTAATCCAAGAAATAGGTTTGATACATCCCCTTGAGGGAGTGAGGAGCTCCCTCCACTATGCTCATGATTATGGGTTTCTTCTTCTTTCTTGCCATTGGATACAGATGCAGCTAACAAATTTAAAATTAGACGCTAACATATAACAATATAGTGTCATTCCTGTATATCCAGATGCGGGTTGAGGCTAATGATGATACATCTTGCAGATGTTAGCCATATGTTAAAAAGCAGCAAAGGAATTCCAAAAAGCGTTTTTAAAAGCGTAACTTGAGGTGCAGATCTAAGTTTAAATTCTCACATGGATTTAGTGATAAATCTCGAACACGAGGAACATGATTTCATAGCGGCGTGCGTGCGTCAGGAAAAATGGGCGCAAAAACAGTTGTATATGGAGTATTATGGCACGATGATGGGAGTGTGTTTGAGGTATGCAGGTGATCCGGACGAAGCTCTTGATATCTTACACGAAGGCTTTATCAAAGTCTTTCGAAATATCAGTAAGTACAATTCTGGAACATCTCTAAGTGCATGGATTAGGAGAATCATGATTAATACCTCTATTGACTACTACAGGAAGAAGAGAAGACGGCGAACTGACAATATCGAACATGCATATGACCTTAGTGTCAAAGGTGCAGATGCGATTGGAAGATTTGGCGAGCAGGAGATTTTGGAGTCTATTCAGAAGCTCAGCCCAGCTTATAGAACTGTGTTTAATATGTACGTCATAGAGGGTTATTCACACAGGGAGATAGCAGAACGCTTGAATATTTCAGAGAGTACCTCAAGGTCAAACCTGGTGAAAGCCAGGTTGAAATTAAAAGCGATGATCGAACCAACCTTACACAAATCATGAGCGAGAGATTAAACGAATTTGATCAGTACTTAAGGGATATGCTCCAGGAGCATAAGGTCCCCTATGACGAGCAATCCTGGGATCAACTGGAAGCCAAATTGAACAGGGTCGAACTTCAGGAGCAAGAAGCTGTAGATCGAGTGGCCCGTAAAGCATTAGAAAATTACGCGGCTCCGTACAATCATTCCACATGGCATATCCTGAGTGATAGGCTAGACCGGATGAGCTATCGCAACCGGGTGATCGGTACCAAGGTAATGGAGGCCGCGGTAATTTTGCTTGCCATTCTGACTATGGTGAAGTTTCTTGGTCAGATACCCGATCAGCAGCGGCAGACTCCTATGATGACCCAAAACCAAGTTGTAGAAAAACTTGACAAATCAGATCAGGATGTGTCACCAGCGACAACACAATTGACACTGGATGACGCTGAGGGATTCGATAATAAGGATATAATGGGCTCCGTTCAATCGGAGTTTGCGGTGGGCAATCTTGCCTCCAAGACTGACGCTTTGATACCGCGATTGGAGATGCGGTTTTTTCCAGTAAGCATTTTCGAGGATAAATCTCTGGTGAGTCGCGATGGAATTGTCCAGCGAGAATCTGATTTTGTAAGCAAGTTGGAAAGTAGAAATAATGATCCTCTCAAAGACCGGATCACTCCCATAGAAATCCATGAAGAATCCGATCTTCTTCCGCCTCTACCATCATATGATCTGGCCATGCTTGAGGCAGAGACCGCTACTGACTTTCATTTGGCAAGCGCACCGCCAAACAACAAGGTAAAGACCAAGCTTAGTGTATTTCGCGAAATATCCAATAACCTCATCCTGAATGATCCAGTATACGGGACCAAGCAGGTGGAGCAGTGGCAAAAAAGCCGGGGTGGCGGGATTTCTGCCAATGTGCAGTTTGGTCGGGTGGGTTTTGATATGGGCTTGATTTATTCCGAGCTTGATTATAAAGCCGGACTAGGCCGGAATGAGGTAAGAAAAGTACAACTCCCTGTCAGTCTAAGAGCGGATGTTATTGAGGGCACCTATGGGAAATTCTACGCGAAAGCAGGAGGCTCAGCACATGGTGTGACTCGAGCACATTACGAAAAAAATCCAGATGCTTCAGCGGGTGGACCAAGAAGAAAAGCTCCACATTTCAATGACGGTTTACTGGAAAATGGTGAGACTAAAAACAATGTCTTTTACACACTGCATGCGGGTATGGGCTTTGAAGTTCCCATCCGTAAAAAGCTTGCCATCGTGGGAGAAGCTGCGTACCAAAGACATCTGGATGGCAAGATAGGACTTACTAATGACAAAATTCAAGACGCATTTACTGCAAGATTTGGGGTAAGCTACAGCCTTCAATAAATAAAGTGGATCTCCCGGTTCGGGGTTATCATTAGAAAACTGTTTTAACCAATCTCCACCTCAATGGTTTTGGTCACAAATTCTTTTTTGCGATGGGGATAAGATCATTTCTTTCGAAATTCGGCTTGTCATTGGCAATCTTCGTCACTTCCTGTCAAGTGTCAAAAAAGGCCTCAAGCTCGATGCCGATATCACATGACACGTGGACATCGCTGTTGAAAAAAAATGTTACTCAGGAAGGTTGGGTAGATTATGACGGTTTTCAGCAAGATAGCAATGCATTAAAAAAATACCTGGACCTTATTCAACAAAATCATCCAAACGATAAGAATTGGACTCAAAAAGAGCAACTTGCATATTGGATAAACGCATACAATGCCTTCACCATAAAATTAGTAAGCGACCATTATCCAGTGGCAAGTATAAAAGATATCAAGAAGGGCATCCCATTTATAAACACAGTCTGGGATATTAAATTTATTAAAATAGAAGGGCATCAATACGATCTCAACAATATCGAACACGGTATTATCAGAAAACATTTTGAAGAGCCCCGTATCCATTTTGCCATTAATTGTGCATCGGTGTCTTGTCCTAAGCTTCTAAACACGGCTTATACTGCCGAAGACCTTGACTCACAACTTACAGAAGCAACTACATCATTCCTAAATGACCCTCTCCGTAATAATATTGCGGAAAATAAAGTGTCTTCGATTTTTTCATGGTTTAATGGAGACTTTAAAAAAAGTGAAGGAACTGTCGTCAATTTTATTAATAGATATTCCAATAAAAAACTTGATCCCGAAAAAAAATTAGATTACCTGGAATACGATTGGTCCATTAACACGATGGAAAATAACTAGACCAAAAGATCACTTAATTGACCATTACTGTCTCCAAAATTTTCCACATCAATACCCATAGAAGTAAGCATAGTGTGGTAGAGATTTGCCAGGGGAGTATGATCTCTATAACGCACATTTAAACCGGTCTTCAATTTACCTCCATTGCTGCCACCCACTACGATAGGCAGATCTGCAGGAGAATGGCGCATACCATCCCTCAGACCAGAACCAAATAAAACCATACTATTGTCCAGCAGTGTATGGTTGCCCTCATTGATTGCATTTAGCCTTTCTAAAAAATAAGCGTACTGATCAATGTGCCACCGGTTTATGATCTCATATTGTTTCATTTGCCTGGGATCATATTTATGATGCGACACAGCATGGTGAGTATCATGCACGCCTTCCAAAAAGGAAAAATTACGTCCACTGGCTGAATTACCCAACATAAATGTGGCTACACGTGAGGCATCACTCCAGAATGCCAGAACCATAATATCAATAAAGAGTCTTGCTTTTTGAGTCACATCTACCCCCTCAGAGTATTCGGCCCATTCGTCTATGCGTATGTCCATACACTTTAATTCTTCACGAATATCAGGGGTGATCTTCGCTTCAAAATCAGCAAGGTTAGCCCGATTGTCCAATCTCTTTTCGATGCTTCTTACGGAGGATAAATACTCGTTTAGTTTATTCCTGTCCTCAATTCCCAGTCTCTTTTCCATCCTTTTTGCATCTCGCATCACAATGTCCAGGACACTCTGCTTATTCGGATCATGGGGTGGGCGTGTTTTTCCCGGGATATAATTTCTAAACAAACGATCAAACGCCATCCTCGGATCAATCTCTGTGGAGCAAGGCTGCTTTCCCGACTCCCAGCTGATCGCACTGCCGTAGAGACGTGTGATTCCAGTTGATTTACAAACACCGCTTTTCATCCGATCCAGACCATACATCAAAGAGGGAAAGACTGTATTCGCTGCGGTGTGATTCGCAATCAATTGATCCAGTGAGATCCCACCCGCGTCCACATCTGAATCTACAGTACGGGCTACTTTCAGTGAGGTCAGAAAATTTGCAGTCTTTGTGTAGTGACCTTCTACAGTCTTGTGAGAGTGTTTATTCCACAAACCACCGACCACTAAGATTTTATCTTTCACGTATTCCAATGGTGATAAAATCGGAGAAAGCTCAAAATCTGCACCCAGCTTTTTCGGAGACCATTTATTTGGCTCCACTCCATTGGGCATGAACAGACAGGCGAAACGCTGAGGTCTTTCGTCATAGAAATGGGAGGACTTCAGAAGGCTTTCACCTCGAAGGAGGGAAGGCATAAAAGGTAATGCGATCGTGGCACCAATACCTCTAAGTACACTTCTTCTGTTGTGTTTTCTCGTGTTCATATTTTCTTGTCTTCAAGGTATAGCTCAGTCATATCACTGCGCCTATGTCTAAATGGATAGCTATTTACAAGTGTGAGCATCATTTTCTCACTATGAAAATCATTCTTAAGAAGTGAGTTCTTTATCTCTTTAATTGTAGGAGAATCTATAAATCCGATTCCTCTGCCAAAGGCATAGGACATCATTTTTCGAGCCAGATTCTCTGCAAATTTCTCTTTCTCTTCTGATATTGCCAATTTTAAGTCAACCGGTCCATTGATTTCTGTACCGTCTTCCATTACTGCGGTAGCATCAATAGGTGCTCGCTTATTATAATCATTTCGCCATCTGCCTATAGCATCAAAATTTTCCAATGCAAAACCAATCGGATCCATTTTATTGTGGCATCCCGCACAATTTGGTGAAGCTCGGTGCTTCTCCAGTATCTTTCTAAATCCCAGCTCATCTGTATCGCTGCTTTCTTCGTTGAGTTCCGGTACATCCGGCGGTGGAGGTGGCGCAGGTGAACCAAGCAATTGCTCGAGCACCCATTGACCTCTTAGGACTGGGCTGGTCCGATTGGCTAGTGAAGTAGAGGTAAGTACTGCCCCCATACCCAGTATTCCACCACGTCCCTGATCTGCTACCTGCACTGCTCGAAAGTCGTCTCCTTTTACTTCCGGTACGCCGTAATGAGAAGCCAGGGTTTCATTGAGCAACGTGTAATCACTCTTTATGAGCTCAAGCAGATTCCGGCGCTCGGTAAAAACATAATGAAAGTAATCGATTACTTCCCGGCGCATAGACTGTCTAAGATCTTCTGTAAACTCGGGAAACAATTCAGGATCTGCCTGGGGATTGATCAAAGATTCCTCGACACCCAACCATTGGGGTGCAAACGATTGGGCAAATCTCTTAAACTTTGGGTTGCGCATCATCCGGCGTGCCTCTCTATTTAGGATCGCAGGATCGTGCAGATCATCGCGATATGCAGCTTGGAATAAAGTATCATCCGGCATCGATGACCACAACAAATATGAAAGTCTTGTCGCCAGCTCCAAATCTGAAATCTGATACGGTTTGTGGATAGGAAGATTGGCTTCGCTGCGGTACAAGAACATTGGCGAAATCAAAATACGCTTAAAAACAGTGCTCAAAGCCTGATCAAATCCATCCTTCTCCTTCCAAAGATCTTTAAAATAGATTTCATTAAAAAAACTGATGAGATCTTCCTTGTCTTCCGCAGGTAGAAAACCACGAAATGTTTTCGTAGCAAATGGCAAAATCACATCCTCGGCACATTTTGTAGCATAGTCCCAATGCACGGGTGTCTCTCTAAAAAGGCCCACGAGACGATTGATCAACTTTCGCAAAATACTGGGTCGATACCTTGATGGGACAATCTTTTTCCATTTTTGCTCATCTCCTCTCAGTGATTTCAGTATCGAATCTGCTGCCATATAATATCGCTCCATCATCAGAGGGGTAACAAACAATACTCTGGACTGATTGTCGAAACCCTCACCCCCTGAACCTTCCTTGGGGAAATAAGCCATCGCATCAAAATCGACATCGAGAAGATCCTTAATTGTAAAAGAATACTCCCGGTGACTCAATCTGCGAATCACGGAAGGACCGGGATCAGGATCACTTAATGCATCATCCAACACTTTATTGATGATAAAAAGGAAGGAGTCTTTCTCTTCCTGGCTCATTCGGGGTTTGCCTCGGGGCGGCATTTCACCGGATTCTACAAGTTGAATCACTTTTTGCCAGGTCTCACCCCGACTCACCACACTGGGAATATAGTAGAAGATATCAAGATCCAGACCAGCCTTCTTGTCAGCTGCATTGTGGCACGAAGTACAATGTTTAGCCATTATCGGGTGTGATATACGACGCCATTCCCGGTCTGCTGGTGTATCTGCAGAAACGAGAAAATACGTTAAGCCGAGTAGAATCAGTAAAATAAGCCGCATAACTGCCACAATATCAGATGTTAAGTTAAGAAAAAAATAGATGGTGCGGATTTCCTCAACTAAAATTACTGTCCATGCTATCACCTGGTTGTAGCGATGACTCATGAACTAAAACACAGATTCATGCTGTATATTTAACATTTACAATCTCTTTAAACGGTGATCGTATTATCTTGAATTTTGTAAACACAAACTAACCGGCAGAGTCTGAGCAGGGGTTTGTAAAGTTAAAAGATGGAGTGCAATTGAAAATCCTGCAAATACAATACTTCGTTGGTCTCGCCGTATGGCTATGCACTTCAATAGTATGTCTCGGACAATCTGATCCGGATACCTTCACTGTGAGTGAATTGTACTCTGGAAGAATTCTTTTTCAGTTTGCATCCGACCAAACCCCTTATCCTTTGCCCGCCGGTGTTTCCGATTTCACAATTGGTAAAGTACAAAATGACAAATGGGCAACAAGTACACTCATATTATTACGTCCCGGCAAAAAAATTAATTTTGAAACTAGTGACTCAGGAATATCTTCATCTTACCTTGCAGACTCCATATTAAATTTCCTCTCACACAACTTAAATCAATTTCTGGCTGAGCATACACAGCTTATTTTTTCCGATCCAAAAATCGATTCCCTTGTACATCTTACGGAAAAATTACGCCTAAACAATCGGGAGGCAATCCTTCAGAAAAATAATATCATTCCCCCGGAAGAATTAGACATCCTGCTATTTCAAAATGATGCCCAAATATATTCTTTGCGTTTTTTCTTTGGACGCATAGTTAGAAATATCGACCCGGAAGATAGCTACTATCAGTTTGCACAGCGAATAGACAATGATACTGATTACGCTATGTCAATGCCACACAATACACTTTATAAACTTGAGCTGGAATATCTTTGCACCTATGATTCCATCGTCAGCATCCATTCATTTTTGGAGTTCATCAAAACTCAAATTCAGAGCAGGAAGTTGCACAATTATTTTAGCGCGATTTATTTATCCGAAATAATTAAGAATCCGGTGTACTGGAAACATCACCAAAAATTACTCAACACAGTAACAATTAAAAACGTGATAGAAGAAGAACAATTCAACCCTTATTCTTATTACATCGAAGATGCCGTCTCATCATATTTTGCCTCTCAAAATGGAGAACCGGCTTTCAATTTTTCGGCTGAGACACCTGATGGGTCAACTGTTGAGCTCAAAGACTACCTGGGTAGCGTTGTTTTTGTTGCCGTTTGGGACACCCAGTGTGATCCAAGTAAAGTACAAAGACAAAGCGTGATCAATCTGGAAAAAAAGTATTCCGAAATCGACCAAATTCAGGTACTCAAGGTATCCATAGATAGATCAAAAAATGCATGGCTCAAATTTTTGGACCAAAGAAATGAATTGCAGCAAAGGGGTGAACTAATTATCCGCGATGGGATAGATTCTGAATTTGCGCAGAAATTCAATATCCGTTTTCTTCCCAAGTATCTACTTATTGGGAAAGGTGGGGATATCATCAATGCGAATCTTGGGTCGCCTTCACCAGAAATTGAATTAATGATAGAGGCAGAATTTGAGAAGTGATTTGAGAACTACCTCAGATTTATAGTCGAGAAACCTGGATCGCTAGGAATGCCAAACTTAGGTATTTTCCCAGTAGTAGTGGTTATGTTTGTCCAATTCGAATCCTGTACGCGGATATAATCTATTCCCGATCACATTCGAGGTTTCTGTTTCTAAAATCAATCCTGCAGCCTTGGTTGTTCTGGCCAACTCTTTTGCGCGATCAATAAGTGCGATGGAGATTCCCTTACCCCTGTATTCCTCTGCCACATAGAGATCGTTGAGTAGCCATAATCTCGCCATCCTGGTGGACGAAAAGAGTGGATACAATTGTGTAAATCCAGCAATTTCATCTTCCTCCGAAAACGCACCATAAATTATTGATTCTGTATTGGCAATACGCTCCCGGAGAAAGTTCTTGGCACCTTCGATGTCTGACTGCATCCGATACCATACCCTGTAGGCATCGAAGAGCTGGGAAACTGCCTGCAGGTCATCCAGCGTAATTTGTCGCACTGTCATGATTATTTTATTTTTGACTACAAAGTTGTCAAATTTATATGCATTCTCTTGAATTATCGTGGTTGCTCGTGGATCTGGACAACACCATATTGGATTTTGACAAGGGAGCACATGCAGCACTTCTCTCGACCTTTAAGAAATTTGAATTCTCTGATCTGAATAAACTAATTAAATCCTATCACAACATCAATCGAACGTGTTGGCAACAATTTGAAAGTGAAGAAATCGATGTAGACACATTAAAAAAACAGCGGTTTAGATTATTTGTAAGAGAGCATAATCTCAAAATCGATCCCGATAGACTCAACAACTATTATCTAAATAAATTATCTGAGCAAATCACTGAAATATCAGGTGCAAGAGACTTCCTGAACAAGTGCTCTCGAAGATTTAATCTGCTCCTGGCCACCAATGGTTTTGCTAGAGTGCAACGGCCGAAGATCGCCAGATCAGGAATAGCAAAATATTTTGAGCATATAGTGATTTCTGAAGAAATTGGTGCAAGTAAACCCAGTCCAGAATTTTTTAAGACTGCTTTTATCCTGATGGGGAAACCAGATCCGTCTTCAGTAATGATTATTGGAGACAGTTTATCATCAGATATTAAGGGAGGACTTGATTTTGGCATTCATACTTGCTGGTTTAATAGATATAACAGTGAAAATGAGACGGAAATCAGGCCGCATCACACCATTGATCAACTCAAAAAATTTACGGAAGTATGGAATCTATAGCAGTAGTGGGAGCAGGAATAGTGGGATTGAGTACGGCTCACTTACTGGCCGATCAAGACTACAAAGTTACGATCTACACAAAAGACAGGGTGGAAAACACTACCAGCATGAAGGCGGCAGCTATTTGGTTTCCGTACAAGGTGGCTCCTTTTGACAGGGTGATCACCTGGAGTAAAGAAACGTGGTATTATTACGAAGATGTCGCTGAAGAGCAACCTGATTGTGGAGTCCGTTGGGTGGATTTCCGGATCATGGATACCCCGCAGCAGGCCGAAGCCTGGTTATCAGCAGTGCCAACAGAGGCTTGGAAGGTTTTGCCAAGAAATGACCTTCCAGCGGGTTACGAGCATGGTTATATCGTAAATGTCCCCCTTATAGACACATCCATCTATATGCCACACCTTGTTCAAAGCTTTCTACAAAAGGGAAAAGTGGTTTACACAGAAATAAATTCACTGGAAGATCTTACCTATATGTACGACCATGTGGTAAACTGCACAGGCCTTGAAGCCAGAAATCTTGTGGATGATCGTGATCTTTATCCGATCAGAGGACAAATTGTGAAGCTAAAGTCGCAGGCAAACATACACCCGATGGCAGATGATCATGGCCCCAATGCCCTGGCTTACATTATCCCAAGAAGTGATGGGATCATTTGCGGAGGGACTGCTCAGAAAGGCAATGACGACACAAGTCCTGATCTTGGCGAAAACAGTGCCATTTTACAGCGGTGCCGCAGAATGCAGCCCACTTTGGGGAATGAAATAATCCAAACTATTGTCGGGTTGCGACCCGGTCGAAGCGAAGTGAGGCTCGAGGATGAACTGGACACAAATATCATACACAATTACGGTCACGGAGGATCCGGATTTACCTTGTGCTGGGGTTGTGCTTACGACGTGTTAGCAATCCTGCAGGAGTAGTCATGGCGTATAAAGACAACATTTCCCGCCTTTCAAGAATCACTGCAATTATGGTAAAGTTGCAGACGAAATCTCGTGTCAAAGTTGAGGAACTCGCAGATACATATGGCGTGAGCAGGCGCACAATTTACAGAGATTTGAGGTCGCTCCAGGATGCTGGTGTGCCCATTGTGCAGGATGAAAAGGGCTATAATCTAATCGAAGGATATCATTTGCCTCCGATTTCTTTTACAGAGACCGAAGCCAATGCACTAATCACCGCTGAAAGATTTATCTTGAAAACGACCGATGCATCATTGATTGAAGAATTTTCTTCGGCCATTGATAAGATAAAATCAGTGCTGAAGGGTACGTATAAGGAGAAGGTTGATCTCCTGTCCCGGCGCACAATCATTGGCAAAAACTGGCAAAACGTTAGGACAAGTGCCTATTTGCCCGACATACAATTGGCCCTGACCAATTTTTTATTGTTGAAGATGCATTATAAAAAAGAAGGGCAAAATACAGCCAGTAATAGACTAGTCGAACCCTTTGCCATATACCATAATACTTCCGAGCACTGGGTGATGATTGCCTGGTGCCGTCTGAGAGCAGAATTCCGGAATTTTCGAGTAGATCGAATCACTGCACTCAAGGTCTTGGAAGAAAAATTCACTCCCCATAAACTCTCGATGAAAAAATATACTGAGATACAGCGTCAGAAATATAGTCGAACCGGGGCGAAGATCCCAAACATCAGAGCGAAGCGGGTAGACACCTTTTAGGAGTTTCAGACAAAGGCGAATTTATATTCGCCGACCAGGTACACCAACCCTTGTCACTATCAAACAAACATCAGTGGGATAACCAATCAGAGCGGTGTCGGAGATCCCATTCATAAAAGCGAAGCGGGTAGGCGCCCTTGAGGAGTTTCAGACAAAGGCGAATTTATATTCGCCGACCAGGTACACCAACCCTTGTCACTATCAAACAAACATCAGTGGGATAACCAATCAGAGCGGTGTCGGAGATCCCGTTCATAAAAGCGAAGCGGGTAGGTGCCCTTGAGGAGTTTCAGACAAAGGCGAATTTATATTCGCCGACCAGGTACACCAACCCTTGTCACTACCAAGCAAAGATCAGTGGGATAACCAATCAGACCGGAACGCAGATCCCGTTCATAAAAGCGAAGCGGGTAGGCGCCCCTGAGGAGTTTCAGACAAAGGCGAATTTATATTCGCCGACCGGTACACCAATCCTTGTCACTATCAAACAAACATCAGTGGGATAACCAATCAGAGCGGAACGCAGATCCCATTCATAAAAGCGAAGCGGCTAGGCGCCCTTGAGGAGTTTCAGACAAAGGCGAATTTGTATTCGCCGACCAGGTACACCTAACCCTTGTCACTATCAAACAAAGATCAGTGGGATAACCGATCAGCGCGGAACGCAGATCCCGTTCATAAAAGCGAAGTGGCTAGGCGCCCTTGAGGAGTTTCAGACAAAGGCGAATTTGTATTCGCCGACCAGGTACACCTAACCCTTGTCACTATCAAACAAAGATCAGTGGGATAACCAATCAGCGCGGAACGCAGATCCCGTTCATAAAAGCGAAGCGGGTAGGCCCCTTGAGGAGTTTCAGACAAAGGCGAATTTATATTCGCCGACCAGGTACACCAACCCCTGTCACTATCAAACAAACATCAATGGGATAACCAATCAGACCGGAACGCAGATCCCATTCATAAAAGCGAAGCGGGTAGGCGCCCTTGAGGAGTTTCAGACAAAGGCGAATTTATATTCGCCGACCAGGTACCAATCCTTGTCACTATCAAACAAACATCAATGGGATAACCAATCAGACCGGAACGCAGATCCCGTTCATAAAAGCGAAGCGGGTAGGCGCCCTTGAGGAGTTTCAGACAAAGGCGAATTTATATTCGCCGACCAGGTACACCAATCCTTGTCACTATCAAACAAACATCAATGGGATAACCAATCAGAGCGGAACGCAGATCCCGTTCATAAAAGCGAAGCGGGTAGGCGCCCTTGAGGAGTTTCAGACAAAGGCGAATTTATATTCGCCGACCAGGTACCAACCCTTTGTCACTATCCAAACAAAGATCAGTGGGATAACCGATCAGCGCGGAACGCAGATCCCGTTCATAAAAGCGAAGTGGCTAGGCGCCCTTGAGGAGTTTCAGACAAAGGCGAATTTATATTCGCCGACCAGGTACACCAACCCTTGTCACTATCAAACAAACATCAATGGGATAACCAATCAGACCGGAACGCAGATCCCATTCATAAAAGCGAAGCGGGTAGACGCCCCTTAGGAGTTTCAGACAAAGGCGAATTTATATTCGCCGACCAGGTACACCAATCCTTGTCACTATCAAACAAACATCAATGATAGGACGAATTCAGAATATATATTCTCTGCTCGAATGACAAAGGGCTGTCATTGAGCTATCCTATCTTTGTCGAACAAAAACAAAACTTTCATGCACTCTACCAATTACGAAAACACTTTTATCGAAGTGGCGGAAGATTGTCCTGCAGAAACGGGAATAAAACCTCCTCGAAAAGGAGATAAGAAAACTGTTGCCAATTTGCAATTTGAGATGCTGGTTGATCATCCCTACGAGTATACATCAGATGATGTACTTTTTACTGTCTATGCAGATCGAAAAGAAATACCAAGGAGCGACCTGAGGTCAGCCAGAGAAGATTTTTTCTCTAAAGGACAATCGTGTTTTAGAGCATCTCCACTTACTAAGAGATATGGTTGGGGAATTCATGCGAATGAAAACGGTAAAATTGCCATGTACGGCATGGAGACAAGAGAATACAAAAAGATGCTGTCTGATAAGGCAGTGCAAAAAGTAAAGGCGATGCGCTCGTCCAGGAAAAAATAATTCCATTTTCTAACATAATTTATTAAAATGTATAAGGATATAATTAGTTACGAATTGGCCGAAGGTGTTTCTGAATCCCATCTTTTGAAAATCGGGGGCGAAATTGTGGAAACGTGGATGAGGAACCTCCCGGGATTTATTCGTTGGGAAATTCATAAAAACAAAGACGGTCATTACAGTGACATTGTCTATTGGAAATCAGAAGAAAATGCCAAGCACGCAGAGGCAGAAATGGCAAATATTCCAAATGCATCAGAATGGTATGGCTGCTATAAGGAAGGCACAATTTCTTCCAAGAATCTGACTTTAGTCAGAGGATTTGAATAATCAAAGTAGATCTCGTCCTAGCTCACCCGGCCTTTGATTTCACTAAATACAGGGTAACGCCTGGCATGCTTCCATTAATAATAGCCACTGATGATAATCAGAAACATTGTGCCTTTTATCGGTGACCATTGCGAAACCACAGCCACGGGAACGCTGTTAAATCAACTGGGAATCTATCTTTCAGAACCCATGTTGTTTGGAATTGGTGAGGGACTGGGCTTTATTTTTTGGAATAGCAAGAATATGGATTACCCTTTCTTGGGCGGAAGAATTAAAACAGATCTAATTACCCAAAATATCTGTAAAAACCTGTCTCTCGAACTTGAGGTCAAGGAGACCTCATCGACGAATAAAGCATGGGAGAATGTCCGGACTGAAATAAATAACAAAAGGGCAGTTGGGTTGAAACTCGATTGCTATCACCTCGAATATTTTAGCACGCGCTTTCATTTTGCAGGACACTATGCAGCTCTATACGGATACGATAACCATTATGCTTACCTCATCGATACGGTGCAGCAAGGATCTCAAGTGAAGACATCGCTGGAAAGTCTTGCCAAAGCCCGAAGCGAGAGAGGGCCAATGGCCTCAAAAAAGAGAAGCTATACGATCAATAAAAAAGAGAATGTCACTGATTTGAAAGTGGCAATCAAAGAAGCAATATGGAGAAATGCAGTAGACTACTTAAATCCACCAATAAGAAATCTCAGCTACAAAGGAATCGAAAAAACAAGCCAGGAAATTAAAACTTGGTTTTCGACAAGCGTAAACAGACAAGAGGAATTTGCCATTGCCGGTCTACTTATGGAAAGGGGTGGTACCGGAGGTGCACTTTTTAGAAATCTATATAGTAGATTTTTGAAAGAGGCGGCAGGAGCACTAGACAACAACATGTTATACGATGCCCATTTGAAGTTTGAAAAAATTGCAATACTGTGGACAAATGTGTCTAATCTTTTTTGCGAAGCAAGCCGGACAGATGATGAAAAACACATTGAGGAAGCATCAATATTGCTACGTGATATTGCGGAAAGAGAGAAAGGTGTTATGGAAGATTTGGCTGTACCTGGGTTGGTGCAAAGAGATAAATAGAAACACGGACTGCATCCCTTCTGAAGTTTTTAGTAAATTTCGGTACTAATTAAGTATTTCATACACTAATATAGTTTTGCGCCATTGGAGCATTGGAATACCCAATTGTGATTTCCAGATGAGGATTTTACTTAGAACAGTTCTGCTAGTAATTGCTTTCCAACATTCGTTATGGGCTGAAACCCAGGACTCATTGCCCCGAATGTCTAATGGTTTTGCCATCAGTGCATTAGGAACATCTGCACTGTTTGGACTTACATATGACCGGATACTTCAAAGAAGAATTCAGGTCGAAGTGGGCGTGGGTCTGATCGGCTTTGGAGGTGGACTAAGCATATTTACTAAAAAGGTCAAAGTGGTAAGAATTTGTCCGTATGCGGGAATAAAATACAATGGGCACACCGGTCCTGATTTTGGTTTTAAACATATATTTTATTTCCCAATCGGTGTATCTTATTTTTTTAGGTCATCGATATTTATTTCCGGAGATGTCGGTCCAGCAAATATCAGGTGGGATCTAAGATCCGCTCGAGGGCATAACTACGGCGACAAAAGATATGAGAAATCCCATGGTTTTTTTGGAAATCTTAAAATAGGTTTGCGATTTTAAAAAAAATATAGGTGGATCTCCCTTTATTCTCAGAATTAAAAACCACACACGTTGAGATTGGTTAGAGATTATTTTCATAGTGACAACTATTTGCTCGAGGACGTCTGGGCACAAATATCATCTACATTACGGTCACGGGGATTCGGATTTATCTTGTGTTGGGGTTGCGCAATTCGCTTAGGGAAGTGCGTCCATTTTTCTTGAGAGGACTGTGGGAGAATGGCAACCAAATAAACACAGTATTTTCAGGTTGAAATAATCCCTATAGTTTCACAAAAAAAATGTTGCTATCAAAGAAGAAACATACAATGCTTGATCCTTCACTCCCTCACAAACTAATCAATCCCAGCACTAAATACATAAGTGCAGAAATACTCCCGACAATCACGGCATAAGGCATTTGGGTCTTCACGTGGTCTATATGATCTGTCGCCGCTGCCATAGATGAGAGAATTGTGGTATCACTTATAGGTGAGCAATGATCGCCAAAAATTCCTCCGCCCAATGCTGCGGCAATGGCAATAACCTCATTGACTTGCATTTGTTGTGCCATTGGGACTGCAATTGCAATCATTATCGCAAATGTGCCCCAGGAAGTACCTGTAGAGAAGGCGATGAAACTACTAATCAAAAATATAAGCATGGGAATCAGCGCCGGTGACAACCATTGCTTGGCTAGTCCTGCCAAGTACAGCCCTGTCTTCAATTCTTTACATACTGCTCCAATCGCAAAGGCAAACAATAAAAGCAGCGCAATGGGCATGAGACCACTGATGCCCTTAAATACTATGTCTACATTTTCCTTGAGATTAAAAATGCGCTGTGATGAATAAAACACCATAGAAAAAAGCAGGGACACTACTACCCCAACCAGTACAGATGTGGAACCACTCCCCTGACCCAGTGCGTGAAATGCCTTTTGAGAAAAACTTCCTCCAGGATAAGTTTCGACTGCCTGGTCCCAACCCGTATAAATCAACATGATCGGCATCATGAGGACCATAATGACAAGGGGAAGGACCATATTATAGGCCTTGGGCATCACACCTTCTTTCGGGGGAACCTCTGTGATTTCCTCTGATATCATAGGTTGTGCATTGGGCCAAAGTAAGATTCCCTCTTGTGCTCGCTTATCCGCTTTTTTCATGGCTGGAAGGTCCCACTTCATGAGAATCACTACAACCACTCCGATCAAGGTCAAGATGGGGTAAAAGTTGTAAATCACCGACTGCATCATCACCTGAAAGGGATTGTGGAATCCCTGGGTAAGTAGCAGCCCCATGATTAGCGCACCCCAGCCATTAAACGGGATGAGTATGCAAGTGGGAGCGCTACTGGAATCGGCTATGTAAGCCAATTTTTCTCTGGAGATTCCCAGACGGTCAAAAATGGGCCGGAAGAGGGATCCCACCGTCAATACAGAAATACTGGACTCCACAAATATTAAAATGCCCGTGAGCCATGCCATTAGCTGTACCCAGGTATTTTTCCCCCTCCCTCCTTTTTTGTCCAGCTGATCTAATTTTAGGGATATCCACTTTATAAAGCCCTCCACTCCTCCAGACCTCTGTATGAAGAGAATAATCCCTCCAATTAATGCACTAAACATGATTGTTCGGGTATTCCCCGGATCACTAAATACATCCACCAGTGCGTACAAGGTATCCAGAAAACCGTGGAGTAGATTCCCATCATTGAGAATCAACCAGCCCAGAAAGAGGCCAAAAATGAGCGATACATACACTTGCTTAGTCCAAATCGCCAATACAATGGCAATCACAGGAGGTAATACGGACCAGAAACCATACTCATGCATTGGTTAAAGGTAAGAGGATAATGGCTAAACTTTATGGATTAGTGACCGGAGACCCTGCACTCCGGACGTCAAGTCTTCGAGATCCAGGTTATAAAAGAAACCAATCTTCGATCTCCTATTCTCTTTTGTAGTATTCGTCGATCTTATAGCTCATGAAGCCACTTTGATCAATAAATCCCCGCTGGCGAAATCCCTCCTCGGTGCGCTCCCATGTAAATACATAAGACCGGCCGGAGGCTGTGAGATCACCTACTGAAATCACATTTTCGGTAAGATAATCAGGAGTAGCCCGGTACGTGCCAAAAGCAAAACTAGAAATCCCACCCGTTTCCCTGTAGCGCATAGCATAGAAAAAGGTAGGTGTAAAGATTTTAAAACCTGTAACTCCATCGGGCAGCTCCTCGGCTTCTTCTACATCACCGTTGGCCCATTTCAAAAGTCTCCATGAACCCATCAAGGGATAGTTACCTCCTATCGTGCTATAGGGGTCTTCAACCCGCTGGTACACTTCTTCCAATGACTCACCATCCGTATTTCCACCTGAGATCGTACCGCTTTGAGTAAATAAATCTCCTTCAAAAGTACAGGTAAAATTTTGAGGATGATTGACTAGAGTACTATCCCAGCTGTGGTAATCTATGTACTCAGTAAACTCATCACCCAATTGGATGTAGGTTCCTCCTCCAGTACCGAGGAGTACCTTTGTTTCTCTATCATAGCGGAGTACAACAAATCGATTACGGGTAAATATCTTCATTGCCACAACGTCCGAATCGCTGGAAAATTCATCTCCTTCTCCTTCAGATGTATGTGCAAGTTTTGCCGCCATCAACTGCCAGGTACCTTCTAATGTATTGTGATCTTGCACAATTTCTGGCTCAACAGGCACCGGAACCATTCTCGACGTATCCGAAAACAAAACAAGGGTAAAGGGGATCAACAGGACGAAAAATAGATCTCTCAGCATAGCGATGGATTTTTAATGACTATCAAAAGTTAGTAAAAAATCAGAACAATGCCGCAAAAACTCTCAAACCGATGCAGTTTTAAAATCTTTTTAGTTTTGAGTGTCATGTTACGGAGGAAAAAAAGCACCACACAGATCTCCAAGCTGTCAGTCGATGTGGGAGATCGCGAAATCCCCGTCTACATATATCGCGAACGAAGATCAAGCTGGAGAATTGCTATAGGTCAAACCGCAGTCAACCTTAGAGTACCTGATTCTGTACCTGACGATCATTCGGAAAACCCCATTGAGTGGGGTACCAAATGGATACTAAAGAAATATCGAAAAACTCCCGAAGTGTTCGAGCATTTGTTTTTAAGGATCCCTCAAGATGGTACATGCTATCAGACACTTTTTGGCAAGTATACGCTTAGACTCAAGATCACCGACCGCAAGACCGCCACCGGCACCTTCTTTCACGATGAGCTGTGGATAAGATATCCATTTGATTGGTCTGACGAAGTACAACTGCAGGTACTGCCAAAATTGATAAGCAAGGTATTTGTATCCAGATTTTTCTCTGATTTTAATAGAAGAGTGGCTGAGCTCAATGAAAAAACCTTCAGGTTCCATTATTCAGATGTCTCCTTCCGCTATAACAAGAGTAACTGGGGGAGTTGCAGTCATGACGGGCATCTCACATTCAGTACACGGCTTTTTCTTGCACCCCAGATTGTTGCTGATTATGTGATCCTACATGAGCTTGCCCACCTAAAAGAACACAATCACTCAGCAGCATTTTGGTCATTAATAGAGCAGGTCATGCCCGATTACAAAGATCATGTAAAATGGTTGAAAAAAAATGGATCGAAACTTTACTACTAGCGTGATTTGCTTTGTAGGAATTTCAATATATTTTTTGCCAGATCAAGGTGTGGGAAGCGATGCTGGGCAATCCCAGATAATAAAAAGTGCAACAGTCTACTATTAGATGAATATCAGACAATTATTTCTACAACACCTGGCACCCACGAGTCCTTTTCCACTGGGACTCGAAATTGAATCTGCATCCGGCATCTATTTGTACCCAAAAGATGGCAATCCGGTAATGGACCTCATCTCAGGAATCAGTGTTTCTTCCGTGGGTCACTGCCATCCAAAAGTTGTGGACGCTGTACAAAGGCAGGCAAAGACGTTTATGCATACTATGGTGTATGGTGAGTTTGTACTTTCTCCTCAAGTCATATTAGCTCAAGCTCTTGCCCGTCTGCTTCCGGATCCCATCGAGAGTATTTACTTTGTAAACAGCGGTACTGAGGCAGTAGAAGGAGCAATGAAACTGGCGAGGAAGGTCTCGCAAAGGTATGAGATTGTTGCCAGCAGAAATGCTTATCACGGTAGCACCTATGGGGCGATGAGTCTACAGAGCAGTCCACTTTACACAGCACCTTTCAGACCAAACCTTAGCGGTGTACGATTTATCGATTACAATGCAGTGGACCAGCTCAATGAAATTACACACAAGACGGCAGCCGTAATCATGGAAACTGTGCAGGGCGAAAGTGGGCTAAATCCACCTATTGATGGTTATCTCCAGAACGTCGAGAATCGTTGCGAAGAGGTAGGTGCACTTCTGATTCTAGATGAAATACAAAGTGGATTTGGCCGTACGGGGAAAGTCTTTGCATTTGAGCACTACGGTATAGTACCAGATATTGTCTGTATGGCCAAAAGCATGGGTGGAGGAATGCCGATTGGCGCCTTTGCAGCATCAAAAGACCATATGAGCACACTGTCTGGCAATCCAATGCTGAGTCATATTACCACTTTTGGTGGTCACCCGGTAAGTTGTGCTGCGGCTAAGGCCAATCTGGATGTCCTTGTGAATGACGATCTCATCTCAACTGTAGAAGAGAAAGCGGCACTGTTTGCAGAGCTGTTACCTCACCCCTGGATAACAGAAATACGCCAGAAAGGGCTTTGGTTTGCCTTAGACTTTGGCAATTCTCGCAGGTTGAAGAAAGTCGTATCCAGATGTCTTAAAAACGGTTTGCTGGTAGACTGGTTTTTATTTAATGACCAAAGCATGCGCCTGGCTCCACCCCTCGTGATCACAGAAGAACAAATTAAAAAGGCAGTAGAAAAGATACATGGTGTCATGAGGTAAAACTGATTTCACTTACCATTATGTAAATGCATTGCTCATATCTGACAAAAAGGGAAGTGCTTTCCCACCGGTCATGCCTATCCATCATCTGAAGTGATAAAACCGGATGCGTCACAAAAGGGTTGCTCGTTTTTTCATAAATTGGAAGAAATAATTTACCATAGGATGGACGAAAGACCCTGGCTTAAAAACTATCCCAACGGAGTGCCGGCAAATATTAATGCTGACAGTTATCCCAATCTCCTAACCTTTTTTGACGAGACATTCGAAAAATATAAAAAGAAGACGGCATTTACATGCATGGATGTGGGTCTCACCTACGGAGAAATTGACAAGATGAGTACCCGATTTGCGGCTTACCTGCATTCTCGTGGGTTAGAGCCCGGGGATAAGATAGCACTAATGATGCCCAATCTCCTGCAATACCCGATTGCACTGTTTGGATCGTTACGTGCAGGACTGATCGTTGTAAATACGAATCCCCTATATACTCCCCGGGAAATGAAACATCAATTTACTGACTCCGGCGCAAAGGCCATTTTAATAGCCGAGAATTTTGCTTCCAATCTGGAGGAAATTATTAAGGATACTTCAATTAAAGTCGTGATCACGACGAGCATTGGAGAGCTTCTTGGATTTTTCAAAAGCAAAATGGTGAATTTTGTTGTGCGGAGTATAAAGAAAATGGTGCCGAAGTATAATATTGAAAATACGGTCACTTTTTCGCAAGCAATACAACAGGGTGGGGCTTTTAAAATCAAAGAATTCGAATCACAACCCAACGACACAATTCTATTACAGTACACAGGCGGCACAACGGGTGTATCGAAGGGAGCAATGCTTACACATCGAAATTTAGTAGCAAATATGTTGCAAGTTCGAGCAATAATGGATCCTTATCTCAAAGAAGGAGAAGAAACGATACTGTGCCCGTTGCCTCTGTATCATATTTATGCTTTTACGGTCAACTGCCTTACACTGATGAGTATCGGATCCAGAAATGTTTTAATTACTAATGCCCGGGATCTTTCTAAAGTCATTGCTGCGTTTAAAAAATATCCAATAAGTCTCATGACGGGATTAAATACATTATTTAATGCACTTCTCAATCACAAAGAATTTGCGGATATCGATTTTAGTTCTTTAAAAATTACCAGTGCCGGGGGTATGGCTCTGCAAAATTCTGTTGCACAAAAGTGGCATCAGGTCACTGGCTGCCAAATTGCAGAGGGATATGGAATGACGGAAACAAGCCCTGTGGCTAGCTCGAATCCTCTTGATGGAAATATCCGAATGGGTACTATTGGCTTGCCCGTGCCCTCAACGGATATGCGTGTAGTGGGTGAAAATGGAAGCCCTTTGCCAGTTGAAGAAGTCGGGGAAATACAAATAAAAGGACCTCAGGTAATGAAGGGATATTACAATCGCCCGGATGAGACGGTAAAATGTCTTAAGGATGGGTGGATGAGTACTGGAGATATTGGCAGTATGGATGCCGATGGATATTTCAAAATTGTTGATCGCAAGAAGGACATGATTTTAGTTAGTGGCTTTAACGTCTTCCCAAATGAAATTGAAGATGTGCTATCCACTCATCCAAAAGTACTAGAAGTTGCTGCACTTGGAGTGCCCGATGAGAAATCCGGGGAAGTACCAAAAGTATTTATTGTTAAGAAGGACAAATCTCTTACCGAGGATGAAATCGTAACATTTTGTAAAGAAAATTTTACAGCATACAAAAGACCAAAGCACATTGAATTTAGAGACGACCTCCCAAAAACCAATGTGGGTAAAATATTGAGACGGGCATTGCGGGAGTAGGATTTCTATGAGTTTCTCCTTTTTCTTTATGCAAGGCGAATTCTTTTTCTTGACACAGAAAAACTAAACGTTGAAAACTCACTTCTTGCCTCCGGCAGGGCAAACTTTTGACGACAAAAGTTTGACAAAATCGCCGGCTATATTTTTTTCCTAACGCAATAAAATCCCAAAAACCCTAAACTTTAAAAACTCACATAAATCCTGACGTACTATATTGGATTGCTTTTATTCAAGTTAGATTTTTCGATGAAAATTCTACTCGTTCAAACACTTTAAAGTTCTTAACGGTTTTTTGGCATTTTATCACTAAAAAAAATAAGGCCGGGATTAGACCTTTTTCAAAGGTCTTTGGGAGCGCTGGCTTAAAAGTCCTAAAATAGTTTTGATGACTCCGACTTCGCATCCGTAGGTGGGGGCCCACACTTGGGTTGTAGCGTTAGATTTTACATGGCGGAATTTTGAAAGAAACATACAATAAAAATATTCTACCTCCGGTAGGGCAAACTTTTGACGACAAAAGTTTGACAAAATCGCCGCCTATATTTTTTTCCTAACGCAATAAAATCCCAAAAACCTAAACTTTAAAAACTCACTTAAAATCTTGACGTACTATATCCTATTGCTTTTATTCAAGTTAGATTTTTTGATGAAAGTCCTACTCGTTTAAACACTTTAAAGTTCTTAACGGTTTTTTGGCCTTCTATCACTAAAAAAAATAAGGTCGGGATTAGACCTTTTCAAAGGTCTTTGGGAGCGCTGGCATAAAAGTCCTAAAATAGTTTTGATGACCCCGATTTCGCATCCGTAGGTGGAGGCCCACACTTGGGTTCTAGCGTTAGATTTTACATGGCGGAATTTTTGAAAGAACATATAATAATAATATTCTACCTCCGGCAGGGCAAACTTTTGACGACAAAAGTTTGACAAAATCGCCGGCTATATTTTTTTCCTAATGCAATAAAATCCCAAAAAACCTAAACTTTAAAAACTCACATAAATCCTGACGTACTATATCGGATTGCTTTTATTCAAGTTAGATTTTCGATGAAAGTCCTACTCGTTCAAACACTTTAAAGTTCTTAACGGTTTTTTGGCATTTTATCACTAAAAAAAATAAGGCCGGGATTAGACCTTTTTCAAAGGTCTTTGGGAGCGCTCGCATAAAGTCCTAAAATAGTTCTGATGACCCCGACCTCGCATCCGTAGGTGGGGGCCCACACTTGGGCTCTAGCGTTAGATTTTACATGGCGGAATTTTGAAAGAACATACAATAAAAATATTCTACCTCCGGTAGGGCAAACTTTTGACGACAAAAGTTTGACAAAATCGCAGGCTATATTTTCTCCTAACGCAATAAAAGCCCAAAAAATCTAAACTTTAAAAACTCACATAAATCCTGACGTACTATATCGGATTGCTTTTATTCAAGTTAGATTTTCGATGAAAGTTCTACTCGTTCAAACACTTTAAAGTTCTTAACGGTTTTTTGGCATTTTATCACTAAAAAAATAAGGCCGGGATTAGACCTTTTTCAAAGGTCTGGGAGCGCTGGCATAAAAGTCCTAAAATAGTTTTGATGACCCCGACTTTGCATCCGCAGGTGGGGGCCCACACTTGGGTTGTAGCGTTAGATTTTACACAGCGGAATTTTGAAAGAACATACAATAAAAATATTCTACCTCCGGTAGGGCAAACTTTTGACGACAAAAGTTTGACAGAATCGCCGACTATATTTTTTTCCTAACGCAATAAAATCCCAAAAAACCTAAACTTTAAAAACTCACATAAATCCTGACGTACTATATTGGATTGCTTTTATTCAAGTTAGATTTTTCGATGAAAGTCCTACTCGTTCAAACACTTTAAAGTTCTTAACGGCTTTTTGGGCATTTTATCACTAAAAAAAATAAGGCCGGGATTAGACCTTTTTCAAAGGTCTTTGGGAGCGCTGGCATAAAAGTCCTAAAATAGTTTTGATGACTCCGACTTCGCATCCGCAGGTGGGGGCCCACACTTGGGTTGTAGCGTTAGATTTTATCCAGCAAGAATTAATAGGGTGAACATCATTCAATATAAGACAGCTGATGAACCCCACGACGAGTCCCCCTACAGGCATGCGGAGCGTGCCTACCTCGCCTTAGATGTTTTGCCGTTAAAATAGGACAAAGAGTGCAAGGTAGAGGAGTGATGCCGAAGTGAGCATATGGGGACGTAAAAGAAGGTAGGCATCTCATCTTCCGATCAAGCACAACAAAGTGATGATCTAAAAAGCGAACGGCTGGGATCACGAGCGGGGTGGGTTTGGCCTATTAGGCAAAAGATCTACAGCGAAAGACTTTTTTGTTTCTTTTTTGGTCACAAAAAAGAAAAATAATTACAATTGTGGGTCACCGAGGATGCAGGAGCTCACCCACCCACTGTACGTGGTTCTCATAGCTTCGAGGTACACCATACCTCGCCCCACCACTGGCGGGATCGTTCAAGAATGCTCCACTTTTTGACCTGCCGGCGTGACCTGCCAGGCGAGTGCCAAAAAGTGGAAAACTAGATTGGCTAGACCTTTTTGTCTCTTTTCTGGTCACAGAAAGGAAAAACAAGCAACATCTCCCATACTAAAAGGATCTTTATTGCGTATTAATTACGAGAGTCTTACGTGATACACCTGATTATTTTTCATTGACTCACTATCGTTTGAATCAGACTTGGTCTAAAATGAAAAATAATTCCTATCCTTTTTTGCCTGGGTTTTCTTTCTTATCAAGGCTAATATTTTTGACAATAGTGCCTGCAGCATTGGGTGCACAAAGCGCTAGCACACCGGGCACTGTAGAAGCATATTCTACTATCCACTCCATCGGAATAGAATGGCCTATCACCGGTGATGACAACCACAATGCTATTTGCCTGGTCCAATATCGCAAAGCAGGCACGACAAATTTTTCTACAGCAATGCCTCTGTACCGCATAGATTATCAGGGAGTAAATGCCCTTAGTGGGAGCATCTTATTTCTCGATCCGGATACAGAATACAATGTGCTACTCGCGTTGGGTGATACTGATGGAGGCTCGATGAATAAAAATATAAATGTGACGACCAGAGCCATTCCATCTAAGCCAGTGGGAGGAAATATGTATCATGTGGCACCAGGGGCAGGTGGTGGTGATGGATCTATAGGAAATCCCTTTCTGGGTGTGACTGCTGCAGAGGCTGTTGCTCAACCGGGTGATGTTTTTTTATTGCACGCTGGAAATTACGGTGAGACAATTTACTTTACGAAGGGCGGCACCACCGGAAATCATGTTGTGTGGAAAGCTGCCGGTGATGGTGACCCCGTTTTTGAGGGTGTACGACTGGAGGCAGATTATTTATGGCTGGAAGGACTAAAAGTAATAAATCAGCAGTATGGATTACGCACATCTCCACCTGGCCCAGAAGGTGTGGTGGTGACACGGTGCACATTCGAAAATAATCACTATAGCATTTTCTTAAATGATGGAGGCGAGGGATGGTACATCACCGACAATACTATTGTGGGCGATAATGATCCCAATACATCTAATTTTTCCGGTGAAGGGATCGAATTGTTCTACACTAATAATCATACGATAGCCTACAATACGATCTCCCTGACTGCAGATGGAATTTCGTATCCCGGAAAAAATGTAGATATTTTTGGCAATGATATTTTTGACACCTCTGACGACGGCATCGAATTTGATTATGGCTTTGCCAATAACCGTGCATGGAAAAATAGAATTACAAATGCACTAAATAATGGCATCAGTTTTCAACCCATGGATGGATCACCGTATTATGTATTATATAATCAGGTATCCGTGCTTAATGAAAATGTCTTAAAACTCCGTACACGGTCCGATCGTGCTCTAATTGCTCACAATACTTTTATAGCTAAAAGCGGTCCGGTTGCCTTTGGTAGTAATTTTCTGGTCAACTTCGAAACAAAAAATAATCTTTGGATCAGTGTGGAGGATCGTTATGCGTGGGAAAATGGCAGCAACACACCGATAAACTGGAAGACAGATTGGGATTATGATGGCTTTGACTGGGGAAACTTTGTATATGCATTCAAATGGGGGGATCGTCTCGATCATTTATCCGATTTTCAAACCCTCACCAATGAGCAAACAAACGCCATCGTCATTGACCATGAAACCTGTATTGACTCTGTAGATTATACCACCGATGGCACGGGTGGTGTACAGTCTTTTTTTAAAAGATATTATACCCTCGACCAAAATTGCAATGGGGTGGATGCCGGTTTGACTCTCCAGGGGATCAATGATGATTTTTCCGGGACTGCTCCGGATCTTGGAGCCTATGAGCTGGGGGCCGCACTCCCTCATTATGGTGTACGTCCCCTCTGCGATCAGGTGCTCACCAATAAATGGATTGGACCTGACAATGCCTTCTGGCATGCCAATACATCATATTGGAGCCTTGGGCGATTTCCCACCAATTGTGATAAAGTACTCATCGAAAATGGCACATCTGTAAAAATCGAAGCAGGACAAACAGGATACGGATTTTTGCTGGAAGTGCGAAATGGCGCTCTACTCACCACAGATCCCATGGGAAGGTTGGAGGTGCTGGTGGAGTAGGTAGGCATTGATAGATCTGAGCTCGAAGTTTGTGTTCATGTTGTGCATTTTATACCCTCACGATCATGGGCTAACACGTCAATATAAAAATCCAAACAACCACAATGGGATCGTGTTTTCAAATCCGGTTTCGATATCATCCAGCACGTAGTATAGGTCAGGCATTGCCTTAGGCGAAGTTCTTTTCTTATTGCGCCCTCCTATTTCGAAAACCAATTTTTGCCCGTTGAGTTCAACCGTAAAATCGTATTTAGGGTGTAGAAATATATCTGCAGGAACTTCCATCTGATTTTGGAAAAAAGTTTCTCGCACACTGCCAACAGATACTTGATAGGGATTTAATGTATAATATAAATTTGGATTGTTTAGGAATATTTTATCCGGTTTTTGCATTATACTGATTGATTTTTCCACCAGGTGCCTTTGAGAAATGAGTTTTGCTTTGTCAAGAAAACCCAGATAATTAATTAAGGTGTTTCTATTAATACCGATGCGTTCGCTTAGCTTGGTTATGTTAGGTTTAAAAGGTGGGCTAGAGGCAATGACTCTCAGAAGTTGCAATAATTTTCTACTGTATGTGGGATCATAGCCTTTCATATATAGCATATCCACTTCTACAACATTATTTATTATTTGCTCCAGGGTAAGATTATAATCCCGGTGGGCTTCTATAAAAAAAGGATAGTAACCCGATTGTAAATAAGTGCTAAAATATTTAAGCGGTTTTATCTGCTTTAATATCTGATCAGCTATATCGCGGTGACTAGAAAGCAGATCAGATAAACTAATCGAAGGGAATTCATGTATTTCAGCCAGAAATAAAAATTCTCGAAAAGACAATCCCGGAAGTTCGTATAAGAGTGCCCTGCGACTCAGATCAACATTTTGTCTAAATATTTCTAAAATAGATGATCCTGAAAAAGCTACAATTAGTGCTGTCAATGTGTCATAGATGTTTTTTATCTCCCTGGCCCATCCAGGATATTTGTGTACTTCATCAACAAATAAATAAATTCCCCCCTGCTGTGAGAACCGGGTTGCTGTTTCCAACAAAGTATGTTCGGTAAAGTACAAATCATCAAGCGTGACATAGAGGACATTTTCATTATCTTTTTTTAATGCCCTTGCCCTTTGCAACAAAAGCGTAGTTTTTCCAGTGCCCCTGGCTCCGACTACTGCATTGAGTCTCCACTTCCAATCGATATTTCCTGGAATCTTGCGCTGGAGCTTCATGGGAACTAAGGCTAACAGCCGGTCAGATTTATGAAATAGGTCACGCATATTGCTTATAAAAATAAGCAATATTACATTATTTTGCTTATTTCAGTAAGCATTATCTCAAAGATGTGCTGAATATTGAGTAATCTATAGGAAAGTCTGTGGTCTCATCCGACCTCAGTTACAATTAGAGAACGACGTATTTTGCTCAACATTCAGAATGCCATTGTTGAGCAGGATATGACCACTATTGCCATCGCCAGTCACCTGCACTTTTTCCAGTGACAGATTGTCCAAATTGTTATGGTATCTGGTGGTAGGCTATCCTTTTAAATGTAATCCCATATAATCACTAAACGGTCCCTGGAGAAGGAAAAGCGACAAATCTATTGGGATTCCCATAGGAACCCGGATTACTGTCCTAATTAGATAATTAAAAAACACGTATTGGACATCTGTGCTATAGAAATATGGACAATACCTGTATTTTTCAAAAATGTTAAGAAGAATACATATCCAGAAAATATAAAAATTAGTATGTGATCAAATTCTATGATGTTTGTGATTATTAGTAAACTAAAAGACGAAACACACAGTATTTTCAAAGTGCTCCTTGCTTTGATTTTAGTGATTCCAATGTATGGGCAAATTCCCGACACTTTGCTCTTGCCTGACACTCTTTCTTCAGGGCTTTACCAAAGCAAGGAGATAATCTATTTAAATAGTACAGTACTAGATTCATCCAGTGTGATATTGCGTGCTGGTAAATCAGTTGTTATGAGTCCCATTTTTAACGTCGGGGATGGCTCAATAATAGATATCGAAATAAGTACTTTATTGGACACACTAGTACCAATGCAAAATATTCATCTTGTTTCAAATGAAAGCAATAATCGTCTCATCATGAAGAGTGCAAATGAACTTTGTTTTCGAATCGGCACTCCGCAGACAGCTTCCTTTGGGATAGGTCATTGCCTTGCATCAGATATCCATGATAATGCACCTAAGGGATATCTAAGAAAAATAACTGGAATTCAAATTTCTGATACTGCAATTTGCTATAATACTGTAGATGCAGGCTTAACTGATTTCATTGCTGAGGGCACATTCCAGGGAGAATGGAAATATAGTGATTTGCAACCTCCGACTATCAACAGTAGATCGATCACTCCAGAATGCCTCACCTTAGATGAAATTGTGAGGGAAATAATTAACGATGTTGTAGATGTCAATTTTCATTTTACGCCAACAGTCATCTTTGATTTTTCGATCCGAAAAGGTAGTTCTCATTATATTAAAGTTGGTATCGGTGGAGACTTCAATTTAACTGGTTCGATATCCCTTCTTAATAGTGAAGTTTCTGATCGCTTGGAAATCTTAGAACTTGAGCTGCCAGATCTGAGGTTTTTAATACCTATCGGTATATTTACACTGCCGTTGATAATCGCACAAGATGTTGTATTGTTTTTGGATTATTCTGTATCAGGTTCGGCTGCGAAGGTGAGTTTCACGAAAGAAGGATCACTAAATGCATATTTATTAAAAGTATCGGACAGGGATGCTACGTTACAAAAGCATGCAAGATTTTCACCATTGGGTATCGACTACGACGAATCTACTTTTGTAAGTCTTGAAGCATCATTAGCGTTAGGATTAAAATATGAATGGGATCCCCACGATCTTGATTTAATTGAAGCCTTTGGCGAAGCCACCGTTGGGTCAAATTTTAAGTTTGATCCATCGAAATTCTGTGGCAGTACTTTATTTGCTCGGGGCGTTGTGGGCCTAGATGTTTCAGCCCTACGATTTCTTGGAATCGAATCGACAGCACTTAGTAAGACATTTATGTTTCCATTAATACATAATACTTTCCCCATTTGTGTTGGTACAGACACTGATCGAGATAATATTTGGGATAATGTAGATAATTGTGACAACATTAGCAATCCCAATCAGGAGGATTATGATGATGATGATGTTGGAAATGCCTGTGATAATTGTTGTCTAGTCGCAAATCCTGATCAATTGAATTCTGATAATGACCACTTAGGAGATGCATGTGACAATTGTCCCTATACCTATAATCCAGGTCAAGAAGATTACAATGGAGATGGCGTTGGAGATAAATGTTGTTCCACGGAGCCCTTTATGGAGGTTTTAAGTATTTCCGTGACTCCATTTGTAAGTCCGGTCAACGGCCATACCTTCTGCCGAGGAAAGCTAATCATCCAAGTTGATGATCCCTGTGGTTATCCTTTTAATGATCAACGGGTAGGTATATATAGCTACAATGAAGAAGGCACCGGCATAACATTTGCCATAGATGGTGAGGCTGTTATTTTGAGTGGAGATAGAGTATCGGGTATTTGGATGGTGGAAAGTGATGTTTCAGGAACGTTGCCCCAGGAAGAAGCGTTTCTTGTGGTAACACATTACAAACCCCCAATTGCAAAAACTTATTCTGTCGGACCATACGCAGTGGGAGAATGTATAACTGACACTTCAGGCGTCGAAACGATTTCGACATATTGAAACACTTCAACTTTCTTCCACTAGTATCTTCTCTCCTGCCTTTTTCAACCAGGTATTTACAAAGGGTTGAAGAGCCATGGTTTTAAGCAGTTCATAGAGTAATTTTAGTTTTACGGCTCCTTTATTACTCTGCTTCCAACGTAGATCTTGAAAATGACAGCCCAAGCCTTGCAAACATCTTTGATAAATCACAAAACCTGTACAGTCCCATATCAGTACCTTTATTAACGAAAGTAATGTGAGCCCATCTAGGGTCTTTTGTTATGAAGAGAAGGTCATCAGAGTATTCCTGGTTCAGGTATTTCCGTCCTCCGCACTCCGATCCTTCCAAAGAAGATGTATACTTGTTGTTTTTATTTGTATTCTATACAGATGATATTTAAATATGGCAACTTATACTTCAACCTTACCAGATGATCTCCTGGTGCGGCTTTCAGAATTAGCTCGTGAGTATGGCCTGCCCAAGAATAAATTGATCGAAAGAGCTCTCGATTTATATCTAAGAGAACTGGATAAAGCGGCATTTGCCAAATCTTTTCAGAAGGCATGCGGAGATGAAGACCTTCATTCCATTGCCGAAGAAGGTATGGCTGATTATTACAAGCACTTGATGGTCTTGGAGGAATGAAGCAAGGAGAGATCTGGGATCTAACTTAAATCCCAGTAAAGGCAGAGAACAGCATGGCATAAGACCTGTGCTGTCAATGCCTGATATAGGTTGACCACTTTTAGAAACCAAAATAAAAGAAAGTCACTATGGCTACAAACACAAAGTATTTCAAACAAAGCCCCCAAGAACGGCAGTATCGAAAGTTTCGCCATATCTTTAAGTTGAAGAAGGTGAGGGAGATTGAGCAGGGTAAGACGACGGTGGCACAGGTATGCCGGGCATATGAAGTGTCTGATTCTGCCGTGTACAAATGGATAAAGAAGTATGGTCAAATGAAGAAACCAGAACGAACGATAGTGGAATCAAAAAGCGATACAAGTAAAATAGTAGCTCTGCAGAAGCGCATAGCGGAATTGGAACGTCTGCTGGGTCAGAAGCAAATCGAGATAGAATTTAAAGACAAAATGATGGAGCTGGCAGAGCAAGCCTACGGTGTTGACATTAAAAAAAAATCAAACAAGAAACGATGATTTATTTTTGGAATCATCGACAAAGCTACGCGTGGAGTTTGAATAAAATGTATGAGACCATAGGTATTACCAAACAGGGATTTCACCAGTTTTTAACCAGGTGACGACGCTACGAAGATGAAGTGTGTCAAATATTAAAGATCATTCGACAGATCAGAGTGGATCACCCCACCATGTGCTGTAGATCAATGTACTATAAAATCAATCCCGTCTTTATGGGGCGAGATCGATTCGAAGCATTGTGCAAAGCACATGGGTTTACAGTAAAATCCAAGAGAAGTGGCCGTAGAACTACTGATAGTAGTGGTGTGGTAAGATTTGATAATCTAACGGTAGATCTTAAACTGACGAATGTCAATCAGTTGTGGAGTAGTGATATAACCTATTTTGAATTGTATAATGTATTTTATTACCTCACCTTTATTATAGACTGCTATTCCAGACGCATATTGGGTCATCATGTATCATCAAGATTACTTACAGAACACACCACATTACCGGCCCTAAACAAAGCTATTCGCAAAAGAAACCATGAAATACCTTCAGGGATTATTTTTCATTCAGACGGTGGTGGTCAATATTATGACCATGCATTCCTGGAGCTAACGAAGAAATATAGATTTAGAAACAGCATGTGCGAATTTGCATATCAAAATGGCAAAGCGGAGCGGGTAAACGGCGTTATTAAAAACAATTACTTAAGGCATTGGGAAATCGAAGACCTGGCACAACTAACCAAACAGGTAGACCGTGCAGTACGACTTTATAACGGGGATAAGCCCCACTCAAGTTTAGAAAGAAAGACACCTATGGAATTTGAAAAACAGTTGGTAAATTTACAGTGCGAAACAAGCCGAAGATGACAGAGTCATCCGACGCAACATATCAAATTGACAGGGCGTCAAGCCCTGCTCAATTTGAGCAAAACAAGCCTCAGAATCTAGATGTAACCTCTGCAACCATTGAAAAAAGTAAGTTGAAAAACGGTCAACCTTATTTAGGCATATACATGCTTACAACTTCGTGCTTCTAACTTCGAGCTTCTAGCTTCACCCCCCCTACTCCACCACAATCTCATCCAGAAATATCCACGCTCTCTCTCCGCTACCCTCATGCCACTCCGGGCAAGTACCCATATTTTCTGCGGAAATCCGGACGTAACGCGTCTTGCGGCTGTTCTTGAAGGCGAATTCGTAATTGTATATTTCTACCTCCTCATCACGTGCATGAAAGAGCGGTTTACGGTACACTTCCACAAAGCGCTCACCGTCATTGCTGATCTCAAAAGTCACCTTGTTGGGGAAGAAAATCCTAACCCCTTGATTCTCCAAAGCTTGTGTGCTGATCTTACTGATTTCGATTCGCTCACCAAAATCAAGGGTAATACTCATATCCTTGCCCAGGTATCCCTGCCAGCGACCATCGTTGTAATTTGCACTACCCTTTAGTCCATCGATAAGCGCTTGATCACCACCAGCTGATCTCGCATTGTCATACCGAGTAGCCAACTCCATAGGCATATAAGTGGCCAGGTTCATTTTTACCTCCTTGGTTGTTACCGCATCAGAAGCCCGGTCTCCCGAAAAGGCAAGCGCCTTGATCGCACACTCTTTGTCGATATAGAACGGTTTTCTGTACACCAAGCCCACCAGGCCCGGCGGATCCCCATTAGTCGTATATTTTATCTGCTCTACATCCTCTTCGGCAGTCAATGTCACAAGGTATGCCCTGGCCTCTGGTTTGTATTCGATGTGTGTCTCTACCTGCATAATTAAGATAGGCCAGTCATCACTCCTAAACGAAGAAGCAGGCAAGCGATGCTGGTTAAATAAGTTGGTCTCTGTGGTATTGTCAAAGCCCATCCGCACTGCCACGGGATCTAATACAAAATCTGATGACACAACAACCTCCGAACCTTCAATTTTAGCATCAGCAGGATAAAAGATATGGTCGTCCCCTGCGAGTAAGAAACCTCGAAGGGGCCCTTCCTGCAACAAACCATCATCGGCGTAATCAAAGGACACGTAAATTTTGCCATTCTCGCTCCGGTGCGATTTATAAATCGGCCCCGAGCACACAATATCGCGCTGTCCGTAGGTACGGGCCAAAGCCCAGTCGCCCAGCCGGATTCCCACATCTTTTTTATTTCGGGGATGGATGTCGTAAATATCCCCTATGTCAGTGACGACCACCATTCCGGTGTTGGGCACCTTGCCCATCGTCATCATTTGTGCTTCCCTGACCAATGCACCCTGTATGGGCGTCCCATATCTAAACGGTGCAATTTGTACATAATAAAAAGGCATCGGAAATTCCCAGGCTTTTCGCCAACTATTAATCATTGCGGGAAATAAATCCCGGTACACCAATGGATTTGCAGTATTTGACTCCCCTTGATACCAGATGGCACCTGCTAATTTGAAGTTGGTCACCGGGTGGATCATCGCATTGTATATTACTCCGGGTTCTCTGGGCCAATAATCTGATTTACCAAGCACTTCATCCCATTGGGCAAATACCTCATTGCCTTGAATCACTTCTCTTGGTGTCCAGACCTCTGCAGCTGTGCCACCCCAGGCAGCCTGAATGAGGCCGATGGGAATATCGAGAGCCTGATTCAAATGCCTTCCAAAAAAATATCCCACTGCTGAAAAATCCTGAATGGTGGCCGGCGAACAGACTTCCCAACTGGCATGACAGTCATCCTGAGGATATTGAGCAGTTGTTTTTGGAATTTGGAAGAGACGGATATTCGAAAAGTTTGCTGCAGAGACTTCCGCCTCCGCATCATCAAATCCGTGATTTGCCGACCATTCCATATTGCTCTGACCACTGCAAATCCACACTTCACCAATCAAAATATCACGAAGTGTGATATGGTTAGATGCTTTAATTTCAATGGTATGTGGTCCACCCGCCTCCGGTGTCGGGATCAGTATTTCCCACCGGGCATTGCGATCTGCCCTGGCATCATAAGTGTGGTTATCCCAACTTGGTGTAATTTCGATTTGTTCTGATGCGTCAGACCAGCCCCAAAGCCTTACCGTGCTGTTGCGCTGCAGGACCATATGATCGGACAACACAGATGGCAGTCGCACAGCAGCATCGACTGAGAGTACACAGCATATCAGAAAGGCAATAATCGATACCGACTTTCTGTCACCGGTTTCTATCACTACACAACACTTGTACTTCCGGGCACCGCAACCTCATACTTACCCATTGAGTCGGGTCGTGCAGGTGGCATATCTTCCCAGGCAAAAGTTTCAGGTACAAGCTTGTGATTGGACTTTAATGCCTCATCCATCGTCAACATTTGCCCACTGTAAGTGGCCATCCTGCCCAGGATTGATGTCATTGTGCTCATCGCCCCGTTGTAGGCATCAGCGTATTTGTATTCACCTTTATTGATGGCTGCAAACAACAAGTCGTGTTCTACCTGGTATGGGTTGGGATCGTTAGTATCATCGTGTTTCAGAATGACTTTACCCTTGTGCGATTTCATCAAACCACTACCAAAATTCACCATTCCTTTAGTGCCAACGAGCGTTTCATCAACTCTGTTCCAACAGTTCTTAATGTGCCTGCACTGGCTATTCATCACAGCTCCATCCTCATAATGAAACTCCACATAGTGGTGATCAAAGATCTGACCGTGATCTTCTCCTTTTCGCACTTCTCTACCACCCATGCCCTGAGCTTTTACCGGATATCCTTTTTTGGCCCAGTTCATCACGTCGATATTGTGAATATGTTGCTCGACGATGTGGTCACCACATAGCCATGTAAAATAATACCAATTGCGCATTTGATATTCCATCTCAGTCTGTTGAGATTCTCGGGGTCTCACCCAAACTCCACCTCCATTCCAATACACCTGCCCTGAGGTTATGTCTCCTATCTTTCCTTTATGCAGTCGCTCCATCAACTCTTTATACTTGGTCTGATAGTGCCGCTGAAGGCCAACCACTACATTGAGTTTTTTGAGTTTTGCTTCCTCCGCCGTTTTCAAGACGCTTCGGATACCGGCAGCATCTGTAGCTACGGGCTTCTCCATAAAGACATGTTTACCCTTTGCAACAGCTTCTGCAAAATGAACAGGTCTAAAAGCTGGAGGTGTTGTTAAGATGATCACATCACAGAGATCAATGCAGTGCTTGTAGCCATCAAATCCGACAAATCGCCGGTCCTTAGGCACATCAATTCTTCCCTCAGGTGCCGCCTTCTTTATGTTTGTCAGGCTGTCCTCAAGACGGTCTTCAAATGCATCAGCCATCGCAACCAGCCGGACATTTGGGGCTGCATTGATAGCCTGTGCGGCAGCTCCCGTACCTCGTCCACCACATCCCACCAAAGCAATCTTGATATCGTCTTTGACCGAACTCTGGTATCCGTAATCAGTTGCAAATAAGGGTGATGCCATCAGTGCTCCTGCAGCAAGGCTGGAGTGCTTTACAAAATCACGTCTGTGAAGGGAAGTATTCTTTTTCATCTGAAAGTGCTTTTTTGAATTTGTTTATCTAATGTTACGAAGCCTTGAAAGTACAAATTATCCACCGAGAACTAAAGCCCAGAATTCATTTTGTTCTTCTTGTGTAGGCTGTTCTACCGGGCTCACAACACGAAATCCCACAAATGGCGAATCTGTATTCCACCAAAAACTTTTAGGTATTTGCGGATCCCGTTTTTTCCAATCGAGAGTTGACTCGGTCCTCTTTGCACTTCTCAGATCTGCGGCCTCACTTCTGAAAGATCCACCTCTCACTGATCTGGGATGCAAAGATGTAGGCACAGCCCAATAATCTTTTGCACCTGCTTCGATTTTACTGTATGCATCAGCATAGTACTGGTCCAGAGTCCACTCTGCCACATTCCCAAGGATATCATACAAACCCCAGGGATTGGGTCGGAGCTCTCCCACTTTGTGGAAAGTCTCTTCACTATTGTCCTTATACCATGCGTACTCCGCAAGTAATTTTTTCTTTTTACCGAAGAAATACGGTGCGTCGGATCCGGCCTTACAAGCGTATTCCCACTCGGCTTCTGTGGGCAGGCGGTAAAACCTGCCAGTCTTTTCCGAAAGCCATTTACAAAATTGTAATGCTGCAAATTGAGACATGCCGGCCGCGGGGTAGCCAAACTTACCCATCCCAAAAACGGGATCCTCGTAGGGCGCACTGGGCCTTGTAATCCCATCTGTCCGTGGATTACCGGCTTCATCAAGGTCTTCCTCAGGATCGCGAAATATCATGAACAAGTCATGTGACACCTCATATGCACCCATGTAAAATGCAGATATATGCACCTCCTTTCGCGGTTGTTCATCTGCAATTTTTGATTTTTTCTGTCCCAGTAGCACCTTGCCTGCGGGTATCTCGACCACAGTAATCTTGTGCTCTGAATTGGGGATTTCCAGTTCTATCTTTTTATTCATCTGTTGTGCCATCACAAATCCGGGCAACATCAGGGCAATGCTCAGAAATCTTATTTTCATGAAAACTACTTAGTGACTTTCTTCAGCCAGGGTCAATTCAAAATTGATTGTGATGTCATCGTGACATACGATTGTGCCAAACATGGCACTGGGAGGCTTTATATTAAAATCCGAAAATTTTAAAGGATACGTACCGCTTATCTTACCGTCAGCAAATGTTCCTGAGGCCATCACAGAAACTTCCTTTTGTACCCCGGCCAGGTCGAGTGTGCCAGCCGTATCGAGTTCTCCGTCGTCGTCGGGATCTTCACTACCGGTAAAGGTAATCTTGGGATATTCTTCAACTTTCAAGGCCTTGTAGATTTTGGCATTCATATCGGGTCCGCGACCACCATCCATGCTCTTTACATCGCACGATAGTGATACCGAGGCTACTTTACCGGATTCGTCGGTGGTAATCGTTCCTTCAAAAGTGCCTACCTCCGCTTTCCAATTCTTTAATGTACTGGTACCGTCAACCCAAATCCGGGAATTTTCTGGAGATATCTGGTAAGTCACTTGACTCCAACTCATCACGGATAGCGAAGCAAAAAGCAATAAAAATGATATACGGGTAAGATTGTTAAACTTCATAAATGCAATGTTACAAATAATTGATTATTGGATGACGTAATCAAAAAAATTATCCGAGTGGAAAAGTTCATTATTACGGCCAATAATCGCTGATATGGTGTTAATGTTTTCTAAAAATTTATCGATTTCGTTTTTCGTCATAATTGATAGTGCCGAAGCATAGGCATCAGCCTGCCATCCGGATGGTGCAACTACTGTGGAACCAAAAAAATGAGTGACACCCCAGCCCGTTGCCGGGTCGATGATATGTGCATAACGCTTGCCCTTGTGTACAAAAAACTGATAGTCCGGTCCAGAAGTGGCAATGGCGCAATTATGTACTGCAACTATTTTATCGCACCATGTTACATCGATTTTCCACCCCTCTTGCATAGGTGGGGCATCTCCGAGCACGAGATCACCACCGAGATCAATCATAAACCGGTGGATTTGCTCCGATCGCAGCAGCTTTGCAATATGATCTCCGATATATCCCTTGGCAATACCACCAAAATCAAAGCGAATATTTTTTCTCCGGAAAAAGATTGTATCATCCTTATTCAACCGGACTAAATGCGGAGCTGCATTCTTCAGGTTTCTGCGCACTTTGCAACGGGACGGAATCTTGTTTTGTTTGAGATGAGATCTCCAAAGATGGGTCAGTGCACCCATCTGCACATTGAATAAGCCGTTCGTCTGCTCATAAATTTCCATCGATTTCCTAAGTAAATCTGCAAGGGGATCCGAAATCCCGATTTTCGTTCCCGGTTTACTAGCCGTTATTCTCAGATTCTCGCTTTGGGGATCATAATCCGAAAAAATCCGGTTAAAGGAATCGATGAGATAAAAGGCCTGATCCAAAACATGAGAAACTTTGGCAGAGTCCTGTGCATAGCAGGTTATGCCTACTGTTGTACCCATGGCATTTCTCGTCTGCACGTACTTTTCAAACTTCTGCGCAATGATTTCCGGGGCAGCAAATAGCCAGGCGACCAGGATCAGTGGTAATTTTAGTAAATTCGGCATCCATAAATTTTGAAAAATAACGTGAAGAGAAGAAAATTTATTCAGCAAACTGCTATTGTAAGTGCGGCTAGTCCATTTGCAATTCCCGGAGGGGTAAGAAGTGAGCGTGGAGACCCACATGACTTCAAGCTAAAGTATGCACCTCATATAGACATGTTTGAGCATCACGCCGGTGCCAATCCCGTCGATCAGCTCAATTTTATGGCAGATGTGGGCTTTAAGGCCTTTGAAGATAATAGTATGAAAAGCCGTGATATAAGCATGCAGGAAGCAATGGCCACGACCATGGAGAAAAGGGGTCTTGAAATGGGCGTTTTTGTCGGACATGAAATTGGATGGAGAGAACCCAACTTGGCAAATGGTGATGCAAGTCTGCGCGATAAGTTTTTGAAGGAAATCAGAGAAAGTGTCGAAGTTGCCAAACGCGTAAATGCAAAATGGATGACTATTGTGCCCGGTCATGTCGATCTCCGTCAAAAATTAGGATTTCAGACCGCCCACGTTATGGAATCTCTACGGAGAGCTTGTGATATTTTGGAGCCCCATGTCTGGTGATGGTACTCGAGCCGTTAAATTTTAGAAATCATCCGGGACTTTTTCTCACTGAAGTACCACAGGCTTATGCATTGTGCAGAGCAGTCGACAGCCCGTCTTGCAAGATTCTTTTTGATATTTATCACCAACAAATTACCGAGGGAAATATTATACCCAATATTGATGATGCATGGGACGAAATCGGCTATTTTCAAATAGGTGATAATCCGGGTAGGAATGAACCCACATCAGGAGAAATAAATTATAAGAATATATTTAAGCACATCTACGAAAAAGGCTTTGATGGAATAATGGGGATGGAACACGGCAATGCACATCCCGGTAAAGAAGGAGAGGAGAAATTAATTATGGCCTATAAGGAAGTTGATGATTTTTGATTTTTCAAAATTTCAATAAATCCGAAATTTCTTGATGAAAACAGGAGAGGCCTTTTGGGCCTCTTTTTTTAGTCCGTGGTGTTTTAATCTTCCGAAGGTACCTCCAGCTTCGTCCAGGCTTCCTTGCCGTATTCCAGATCACCGATAAACTGTACTTTGCTGATATCTACACCCTGGAAAAACAGAGCCTGAAAAATACAACAGTCATCGCCCCATTCATTCTCGGAGTACGGCACAAATAGGCCTCTTATTTTAGTACGCAAAATGTCAAAAGGAACAAAGCTGTGATCTGGATAGTCTTCCTCTAAGATATCGCGGAGCATGGTGATATAATCGGCAAATTTTCCAATGGGGGAAATCGTGTAAAAAGGACTAAATTGAAATTCGATGGCATTCCTTTCAGTAACTCCGGCCCTGGTTTCCAATAATACGGTATAGAAAGGGCCGATTAAGCTGATAAAGAACTGAAGTTTGACGGAGTAGTATAAGGGCTCCAGGTCGTGTTTGAGTTGTAAGGTGGCAAAAAGGCCAGGCCATAGCCCTACACTCCCGGTCACTTCCTTCCCAATTCTTTCTCCTACTTTATTGCAATACGATTGGAATTCATTGAAACGGTCGCGTGTTTTAGCAGGCTCACCCAAGAGTTTTTCCAGC
Source organism: Saprospiraceae bacterium (assembly GCA_965222645.1). Classification (GTDB taxonomy): domain Bacteria; phylum Bacteroidota; class Bacteroidia; order Chitinophagales; family Saprospiraceae; genus JABDMH01. The sequence goes on from OZ244968.1 coordinate 2,760,120, forward strand.
TTTCGAGATCTGGGTTGATTGAAGAAGTGCGGGATTTTGGTCCCGGGCTTAAATTTTGGTGAATAGCGACTGGTATCCGGAATTCCGATAGGGATGTAATCATTTACCGCACTATAAATTTTGCTGATATCAAGCCGGGACTCTAGATCTTCAATATATTTTATATCCGGTGTGAAAAATTGCATTTATTTCTTTAGTCTTTGCCTTTTTGCCATTCTTCGGTGCCAAAAAATCTGTTGCCTCTACATTTTAGAACAGAAATATCGGTGTGATGCGAAAAAAGAGCTTGAAATAGCGTACAATTATGGTACACTGTATTTCCATCGGGGGCAATAGACAAACCCGGTATTTTAAGATCTAAGATTTTACTCGGGATGAATTTGTAGTCAGAATAAGAATTTTTGACAAAGAGATGCATTTTCGAGAAATAAGGTTCGAAATTGGCAGTAGGTGAAATCGTTAATATCGGATTAGAGGAAAAAGGTACTCCAGTCTCCTCCGCATCAAATGAGATAGTGTCCATGCCGAAGATGGTATAGAACGGTGCGATCAAACTTATGTAAATATGGAGATCACGTACGTGTTTAAATACATTCTCTTGCCTGAAGATTGGCATTTTAGCCAGAAATCCCGGTGTGTACTCTTCAAAACTAATGGGAGAAATATTTTCATCTTGTCCGAACAGAGATATATATTTTTTAAATCTGGTTATTCTCGAACGTCGTAGCTCATACTGCTGCTTTTTGCAGTCAATTGAAAAGGGAGGAATCATTCCGTACTGTCTTTGCGTTTCCACTCCAATACCAATAGCGTAGTGAGTGGCAATGCATTCGTATAGTCTTGAAAAGCTGATTGATTTACGACCCATTTATAAAATATAAACCTTCTTGTTGCGTATTAAGCTATTCCTTATCGATTTTACAAATAACCATTACAAAAATGAGGTTATTTCAAACTAACGCATTTGTTCAAAAATTTTACTCTGTATTTATTAACCCCTACGTCCCTCGCACGAAAATCCGATAAGACGACGGTAGAACCCTCTATCAGTTCATCTAATTCGTCTCTGAGCTTAAGTTAAAAAGATTTCTTAATCGGACTAGCTTACAACAAGATAGAACGAGGAGAACTGAGGCTCTCACTTGAACGCTTAAATTTGCTATTTACGACATTCCCAAACTGCTCAGTAGGGAGGACGAGCAAGCAGGTCCTGCGAATCATGCGTAACAAACCACCACTGCAATCGAAAATTCACCTCACTGACTCACCACTAATTTCTCCACAGCTGTACTGCCGTCGCCTTCCCTGATCACAACCTGATAAAACCCGTTTTGTAGATGACTGATGTCTATCGGCACATCGCTCTGAACGCCTCTTCGGGTAAGTACCAACTGTCCATGTAAATTGTAAACAGACAGCTCGTTTTTTTCACCCTGCAATTCAGAAAAATAAAAATGGCCGGCCGTTGGATTGGGATAAATACCCACTTTTCGATTGATAAGTTCCCGGTTTGAAATCAAATTGCCAACACCAGAACTTCTACCTGCAGAAATTCCGGAACCCGCACCAGTCCAAAACGAACGAATCCCACTCCAGGCTGACTTCGTGCCGTCCGGACATGTAATTCTCACTCTGTATTCATAGGAAGTACCCGGATCTAAATTGCCCCAGGCCATATTGTTTGCTATCGTACTATGTTCTGCCCATTCGGTTTCTCCGGACTTTCTTAAAGCACTACTAAACTCTTTGAAAGGTGCATAGATGTAAATTCTGAATAAATTATACTCCTGTAAGTAACCACTGAAATCATGTCCAGAAGGTGTTGCACAGGTATTGCCATAGTAGTGATCATGAGTCGTAAAGTAGTGTACAGATGACCAGTGAGTCCAATATCCATTTTGACATTCGACCTTAACCTTATACTCGTATCGGGTATTGTGATGTAAGTTATTCCAATCATAGTAGTTATGTGTACTGGTGTGATGAGTCCAGTCATGATCTCCAGGTCCCCTCATAGCCCAGTGATATTGGTTGGCGCTTACACCGCAATGAGTGGTTGCAGAATTGTGGGTATGATTGTACGAATACACATGATGATTACCTGGCGTACTGCAATGATCATAATGGTCATTTGTTGTAAAATGATAGACATCAGACCAATCGGTCCAATATCCGTTATGACATTTCACCTTCACCTTGTAAATATATTTTGTGCCATAATGCAGGCCACTCCAATCGTGATAATTATGTGTCCCGGAATAATCCTTCCAATCGTTGATTCCTCCACCATACGGTTTCAGTTGCCAATGATATTCATATCCATCTACGTGACAATATGTAGATGCTGAATTGTGAGTGACCTTACCATGGCTCATATGATGACTTTGTGGAGTATGACAATCATTGCCATAATGGTCATGCGTGGTAAAATACCAAAGATCTGACCAGTCAGTCCAGTATCCATTATGGCACTTTACTTTTACCATATATGCATATTTGGTATTGTGTTTAAGGCCGGTCCACGTGTGATAGTTATGGCTTGATTCATGTTTTTTCCAAATATTGGTCCCCACTTCCTTGAACTTCCAATGATACTCATATCCTCCTACGGCACAGTATGTGCTCGCAGAGTTGTACGATACATCCTTTACAGACATATGATGACTTTGTGGAGTATGACAATCGGATCCATAATGGTCATGCGTGGTGAAGTGCCAGAGGTCAGACCAATCTGTCCAATAGCCGTTATGGCATTTTACTTTTACCATGTAAGCATACTTGGTGTTGGGCTTAAGGCCGGTCCATGTGTGATAGTGATGGGATGATTCGTGCTTTTTCCAGACAGAGGAACCTACTTCTTTAAATTTCCAATGGTATTCGGATCCCTCCACACTGCAATATGTACTTGCCGAGTTATAAGAGATATCTTTCACTGACATGTGATGACTTTTTGGCGTGCCACAATCAGATCCATAATGATTATGGGTTGTAAAATACCATAGATCTGACCAATCGGTCCAATAGCCGCTGTGGCAATGTACGCTCACCATGTAAGCATATTTCGTATTGGGCTTGAGTCCGGTCCAAGTATGATAATGGTGCGATGATTTGTGCTCCTGCCAGAAGGAGGTTCCCACTTCCTTTATTTTCCAATGATACTTACTGCCGCCCACCCCACAATAGGTACTCGCCGAATTGTATGAAAGATCTTTTACACTCATGTGGTGACTTTGAGGCTGACTGCATTCGCCACCGCCATAGTGATCATCTTTGGTTTTGAAATAATGCACACCTGACCAGTCAGACCAAACATCCTCCTCACACTCTACTTTGACTTTGTATTCATAGTTCTTCCCCGGTTTAAGATTTAGCCATTTATAATGACTTTCAGAAGTACTGTGTACTGTCCAATCATCCTCACCGGAAAGACGCATCCCCCATGTATATTGGTACCCCTGCACTTTACAATTCAATTGCACATCATTGGCTGAAACATCCGATGTGTAAGTATCTGAAGAACCAAGAGGCTCACAACTCTGAGCTTCATAGGCCTTTGTTGTAAAAACGTCCATATCAGAGTAGTCACTCCAGATTCCATTGCACATATAGCGCACCATGCACTCATGAGTTGTATTCGATGCCAGATTACTCCACTCGATGCTATTCGTTTCAGTTTCGATATGCCGGGTTGTGGCACTTCCCTGTCTTCTCAAAACCCATTCGTAAGAGGAGGCCTGTTTTTCACACATGATGGAAGCATAATCGTGGTCCAGGCCGATCAATTTCATCTGATCTGCACTCACACCACGACATCTGGTATCTTCAATCATCGAATACCAGACAGAAGCAGTAGCACCTTCTTCTGCATTTCGAAGCTCTATTTGATACCGGCTTGCAGGTTGAAGTCCTTCCAGCATTATGCAGCAGGTGTCTGCCACAGTTCCGCTCAACCAGATGCTGTCTGCAGCTGGTGTATCTGTTGCCAAATCTTGAACCATCCTGTATCGCCAAACGGTCGGACCATCCATCGGCTCCACCTGCAATAAGATATAATTTGAGGTTTTCTCCATCACATAAACAGTGTCGAACAAGGCAGAAGCATCGAAATCCTTATTGATGTCAAAACCTCTCAACTGCGCCTTTCTGGATCCATCTATTTTCATGGAAGGCGCTATCTGTTTTTGACCGTATACGCTGAGAGAGATTATGAGAAATAATGATGTGAGAATAGGGGTTTTACTTAAAGAGTTGGTTCTCATCATGGTAATAGGTTAGTTGTTCTTATTCTAGAGGCCCCAAGTTAGTATCTTTTTCGATATGGTGCCATAGATACGAATGTCAAACCCCAAATCAAGCCATCGGTCGCTTGGCAGCAATAGGACTTTTGAAAGCATAGAATCACAATCACGGGTTGACTTACCGGCGAATCTCGAAGTCACTGTGCATTTCGAAGTCGATCTCCCACTTTTCCACTTTCTCAACAATTGCATGCTTCGGACCCGACCATAACCAATCAATCAAAACTTTCAAATTTCTCTCAGTACCAAATGCTCGCAATGACACGGTACCCTCAGCATTATTTTTCACCCAGCCCGTAAGATCCAGCTCGCGAGCTTTGAGCTGTGTACTGCCCCTGAACCAAACACCCTGCACCCTACCGAAAATCAAAAATTCGAAACCAAACTTCATCGATTATTTGACGAGGTTTTTGACAGCAACAATCTGCATAAATTTCTTTCTTGCTTCCTCTGCCGGCATACCGAAATAACTCTTCTTTCCATCGGGCAAACTGCGAAGCACGCCGGTTTTTGCAAGAATGATTGCATCATCTCCCACGGTGATGTTATTGGCGACGCCCGCTTGTCCATATATCTTCACCCTATTTCCAATCTTTGCTTTCCCACCTATACCCACCTGACCGGCAAGCAAGCAATTTTCTCCCAATTCAACCCCGTGACCGATGTGCACCTGAGAATCGATTTTCGTGCCTTTTCCGATCACGGTGCTGCCTGATACACCCTTGTTTATTGTGCAACCCGCTCCGATAAATACATCATTTTCTATTATGACATTACCGCCACTATGCCATTTCGTATGAATACTGTTTTCTTCCTTAAAATAAAAAGCGTCTGTGCCTATGATCGTACCTGCCTGTATAATTACGCGATCACCGATCGTGGTATTATTTCCTATGTAGCAATTGCCCTGTATATAACAATCGGCTCCTATCGTCACTTGATGTCCTATCGTCACATTGTGCTCTATAATTGTAGATGAGTCTATTTGAATGCTTTCACCTCGGGATTTTAAAAGCGGATTAAATGGGCAGTATTTCTCAACCAGTTTATTATAACTAAAAAAAGGATTCTCGACAATCAACAAGGTTTTTCCCGGAGGGCAAACTGTTTTTTTGTCGATTATAATTACAGAGGCCCTGGATTCCAAACTTTTTTGATAGTATTTCTCTGCATCCACAAATGTTAGATCTCCGGGTTGTACTTTATGAATCTCATTTATGCCATGTATCCATTGATCGGAATCCCCCACTAATGTTGCATTCAATTCCTCAGCAAGAATTTCTACAGAAATCGGGATCTCTAATCGCATGTCTACAAAAAAAGGAGTTTAATTATACATTTTTGAATAATATTCGTCTGCCATTCTACCTGAATCAAAGAATTCAGCAACATCTCGCATGCTTTCGTGGACAATTTGCATCCATTTTGATTTATCGTGATAATAAATCGGCTTTATTTCAGAATTCAATATACGATAGGCGTTTTGCATATCCTCATTGTCCTGAATATCAATTGACTTAGTCAAATCAGTCACGGGTATTACGAAGGCATTTTTTTGATGCTCGGCAAATTCCGGAATCCAGCCATCATGTGTGGTGAAATTCAAAGCGGCATTCATTGCGGCAGTCATTCCGCTAGTCCCCGAAGCCTCACGTGTCACACGGGGGGTATTAAGCCAGATATCCGCTCCCTGCTTCAGAAGTTTTGAGAGTTTCAATTCGTAACCTACAAGTACAGTTGCATTAGGGTATGGTTTGCAAATGTCTACCATTTTGTTAAAAATACTAATCGCTCCATAATCATTGGGATAGGGTTTTCCTGCCCAAATAATCTGTACTGGTTGATCTGTGGCATTAATCAATTCAGTAAAAGCATGCATATCACGGGTGAGTAAATCCGCTCTTTTATACGGTGCGAACCTACGTGCCCAGACAATCGTGAGTACATCTTTGTCAAAATGTTTACCGGTTTGATCAGCGACCTCTTCAAATAATTTTTCCTTTAGCACGCGCTTTCGCTCCATGACACCGACCATATCATTCTGGGTAAGACAAAAATCCATCTCAGGATCGGACCAGTACATTGCATTCTGAGAGTTGGTCACATGGTCGATCTGACAGATGACTTCATATTTTGACCACATTTTTCTAGCTACTTCTCCGTGGAGTTTGGATACCCCATTTGCCTTTCCCGATAATCTTAGTGCCCCCAAAGAAAGGTTAAAGTGATTTTCATTTTCCCCCGTAATCTCCCTTATTTCTTCTAGTGGCGAATCGTGGAAGAATCCCATCTTTTTCAAAAAATGAATATCATGTGACTCATTACCTGCCTCGACCGGAGTATGGGTCGTAAAAACAAATTGATCCTTTAGTTTCTGCACATCGCGGTGCTTGTAATATTCGTAAAAAACAGCAGGCAAAGAATGCGCCTCGTTGAGGTGAATCTTTTGAGGTTGGTAATTTAATATCTCCAATAACTTTGCCCCGCCCTGCCCCAGTAGAATATATTGGGCAATCTTAGCCGCGGTATCCGAATCATACAAGCGATGGCATATCGTGTGTGCGAGATGATCATTTTCTGGAAGGTCCGTCGATAAAAAATACATCGGCGCTGTTCCAAACTTATCCGGAGAAAGATACCAGGCCTTTACTTTTACGGGATGTTTATCCACAGAAATATCGAAGACAATTCCATGGTCTTCCAAAAAATTATAATTCCTCTCCAAGAAGAGCACATTCATAAATCGATTTGAGTGCCTCACCTGATCGTAGTAGCCGTATTTCCACAAAATGCCAATACCGATTAGATTCTGTCTGAGTTCGTAAGCACTGCGCATATGCGATCCGGCCAAGTATCCCAGTCCTCCTGAAAAAGTTTTAAGCGATTGATCTATTCCAAATTCCATGCTGAGATAGGCCACCCTGGTCTTATATGCAGGATTGATCTCGTATGGGTGAGTGAATGTATTCATGTTCGAGTTCGTGTTTTTTACAAGTTAAGCTCGCAAAAGTATAAAACAGAGATTGCATTTACAGAATTAAACTCTGTCGGAGAGGCCTACGCTCCACTTGACGCCTTAGATAGCCGGACGTTTATACAAAATGCCTAGAGCATCAGCCAGTGATTCTACCAGAGAAGCAGGATCCGGTTTTAGAGGGCGTACGAAAGGCCCATTACAAAGAAATTCTGACCATCGGGCGACTCTACTTCCGCATCACGTAGTCCGAATTCCAGGCCAACTCCAATGCCATTCCACAGATTGAATCCAAAGCCATTCGTCCATGTCCACTCACCCAGACCAGGGTCTGTCTCCTTATAGGGAAGAAATGAGCTGAAGTTGGTCTTCCAGGTCAGCCCGGGCACGATCTCCTTTGTGTAATCAGCAACGATCTTGGTCCCCAGTGCGCTTCCGAAAGAAGGATCATCCCCCAAAACCACATGATAGTTGAGTGGATGTACGACCACCACCATGTCTGTTACAGGCGTCCAGGTAAAGCCTACTCCAATATCAAAAATACCTGGATTGTTAAAGTTAGACAGTAGTGAGGTATTGTAGTCCAGAAGTGAAGATGCGGCAATTTTCGGGGTGATTTTATATCCAAAAAGGGATTGAAGTTTAAAGATATCAGCAACCTGCTCCAGCTCTGAATCTTGATTATCATCGAGATCGGTGTCCAATTTGAGCCACCCCAGATTGATCCCGCTGCTGTTGCGCCAGAACAACTGGTCATCATCGTAATTTGCAAAACCATTAACGCTCGACCTTATAGATGAGGACACCGCATTGGGATTGGCTCCCTTTATCCAGTTGTTAAATCTGGAAAGATTGAAACCGAGGGTCCCAAAGGATCCTAACTTCCATCCGGGAAAACCATCAATCTGACCATCTATATCGGCTATTTCGCCCTGTAGAGCTTCGATTGCTGCTTCCTTATCACTCTTTAGTGCTTTGAGTTCATCAAGGGTTTGAGCCGTCATACTCGAGGTAAAAAACAGCCCTGCTAAAGCAATCGTAAATGCAAATCTATTCGTAGTCAAGTTCACTAATTTTAATTTTTATCTTTTACAATATCTGCGCTATACGCAGATCAATTAATCCTTGAATTTCTGGAGTCTCGCGAGAAGGGAGGTATATTTTTGTTTATCTTACTCCGTAGAATAAGTTACGTCTACAATATATAGACGTCTAACAGGTTGGGGGCCACAAATATATCTATTATCACACAATAATTCAAAGCTACATGTTACAGCAGGAAACGGTAAAGGAATTGAAAATTGGTGATCACACTTTTAGAGAATACCTGCATAGAGATGTAATTAAAGCCCGCATTCTTGAATTGGGAAAAGAGATAGCGATTGATTACCGGGAGAAGTACCCGTTATTTATTGTCGTGCTCAACGGTGCATTTATGTTTGCTGCGGATCTCCTCCGTGCATCCGGTATGGAATGCCAAATTCACTTCATAAAATTATCATCTTATGTAGGAACAACTTCTACGGGTGAGGTCAAGGAAATCATTGGACTAGACAGAGCATCACTTGAGGGTAGACATGTTGTCGTTGTGGAAGATATCGTGGATACGGGAAAAACGATGGATCAGATCATTGCTCAGTTTAACCGGATGAAACCCAGCAGTGTACAAATTGCCACTCTCTTACTCAAGCCTGATTGTCTAAAATATCCGGTCGATCCTCAATATGTGGGATTTGAGATCTCAGATGATTTTGTGATCGGATATGGTCTGGATTTAGATGGAAAGGCACGTAATCTCTGCGATATATATCAGCTCATAAAGTGATAACCCACTAGATTCATGTCCCTGCTAGCCGCTTTAGCATCTCCCAATCCCAAGTTTATCCTTCTGGGATTGATCATCATCGGTTTGGGTGTACTCCTGAGATATTTTCGACAGCCCTACGTCATCGCATACATTCTAGCTGGAGTCCTCATGGGGGAACATGGGTTTAAGATGATAACGAATAAAGAATTGATCACCTCAATGGGAGAATTTGGGCTCATTTTGTTGCTCTTTTTTATTGGAATGGAAATCAGTCTTCCTGACTTTTTGAAAAATTGGAAAGTGCCTACCATCGGTACCACCATTCAGATTTTGGGAAGTGTCCTGTTGGTAGGACTTATCGGTGCATTTTTTGATTGGGACATGAATCGCATCATTGTAATGGGCTTTGCAATCAGTCTGAGTAGTAGTGCAGTTGTAATAAAGTTACTTCAGGACAGTGATGAAACTCATACTGAAACGGGTCAGAATGTGATCAGTATTCTCTTGATGCAGGACATTTTGATCGTCCCTATGATGATTGCCACCAGTTACCTCAGTGGTAATACTCCTGCGCTGACCGAGATTGTTTTGCAATTAATTGGAGGTATTTTGATAGTCGGGGGCATTATATGGGTGGTTAAGAAAAAAGAAATCTCATTGCCATTTAGCCAGGAAATTGAAGATGATCACGAGTTGCAGGTCTTTATTGCTTTTATCATTTGCTTTGGCTTTGCATTAATTACTTCACTTTTCAGTTTGTCTGCAGCTCTGGGGGCATTTGTCGGGGGAATTGTGGTGCATGCATCCCGCTCTACCGAATGGTTTCACGACAGTTTACATTCTTTCCGGGTTATTTTCGTCGCTCTCTTTTTCGTGTCCATTGGCATGTTGATCGATCTCAATTTCCTGGTCGAAAATTGGATAATAATTACCTCACTTATCGTAGCTATTTATTTGACTAATCATTTTATTAACGCGGCTATTTTACATTACTTTGGAAGGAATTGGAAACGAAGTCTTTACGGTGGTGCCCTTTTGGCACAAATTGGGGAATTGAGTTTTATCTTGGTTGCCAGTGCATTTTATGCACAAATAATTTCCAGTTTTACCTATCAACTCGCAATCGTAGTGATCTCTTTAAATCTTCTACTGAGTCCTTTTTGGATAGCTGCCACTAAAAAAGTGTTGGGTATAAAAAAAACGCATACTCGAAAATAGTGGCCGTAATGATTTCCCCTTCAATATGCCCCATTAAAGGGAATACCTTATTATTACTTTTCGGACTTTACAAGAAATTGGCCCTGCGTTTCCACAAGATCTTCATTTATATCATTGATCCCACGCCAGGGAGAATCAGGTCATTCTAAACATACCAGAATCGATCTTAACCAATGCAAAAAAAGATGTATTTTTGCAGCACCTTCAAAGGAAAACAGGTTTAGACCTATGGTGTAATTGGCAACACAGCTGGTTTTGGTCCAGTCGTTCTAGGTTCGAGTCCTAGTAGGTCTACAGAAACAAATGGCCGGGTGGCAGCCCGGCTTTTTTGCGTTGTAGACCCAATTACTGTGTAGCTGGAGGAACGTCAACCCTGGCAAGATTGAGGAAACGAAGTTCGCACGTTCATCACTGATCTTTACAGAAAACCGGGGATATACTTTTTTCAATCCCATCAGCCCATTTCCCTGCCAACCAGGAGGTGAGAAAGACTGGGGGTGTGTCATCGACGCAACTGAAATCATTGAAGAAACAACGAGTGATGTGCTATAAAATAAGTTGTCAAATGGAGCACCTCTATATTTAGCACCTCCTTAGTCTGTATTACTTAAGAGAGTTTACTGGGTTGCTGATTGCGGCAAAGTAAGTTACGCGACTTACTGTCAGAATAGCGATTATTAATAGCATTAACCCTGGAATAAGAATAAGGTCAGGACTCATATTAATGCTAAACGCATATCTGTTAAGCCAAGATCGACCAAAAATGAAGACAACCGGAATTGCAGTTATAAACGCTATCCCAACCAATTGGAGAAACTCTCTGGACAGCAGTAGCATAAGATCAGTCGTAGACGCACCAAGGATTTTGCGAACCCCAATTTCTTTTAACCGAGTTATTACTAAGTGAGATACGAGAGCAAAAAGCCCCAAACAAGCTATGAATATGGCTAGCATTGTAAAGGCTAAGAACAACTTACCAAATTGCAGATCGGCCCGATATTGGTTATTAAATTCATCATCTAGGAAGACATACTCAAAAGCATTTCCGGGATAAATCTCTTTGTAGACAGATTCGATATGGGCTATTGATTCGGACACATTATTTGTAGAAATCTTACATGATATATTCCTGAACATTCCGTTCACCAAATGTAATACGATCGGAATATGATTGTCCCTGAGGGATTGCCAATGAAAGTTCTTAACGACACCAGCGATTGTAACGCTAGTATTACCCCATAAAAGTGAGGTCCCGACAGCTTCCACCGGGGATCCTAACCCATATTTATGGCAAGCCTCTTCATTTATTATCACGAATTCATCACGTGACATATCGCTATCAAAATCGGTACCAGCTATCAAATGAAGACCGTAGGTCTCTATATAATCTAAGTCCACTGGCAAGCGTATTCCTGGACTACCAGCACTGGCAGGTTCATCGATTTTTCGGATATCATGCCGAATAAGATTGTGGATCTGTCCCGGAACAGCACCGGCACCATTTACAGATTCCACGGTATGGTGGGAAAGTGCTTCTGTTTTAAATGCCTCAAAGACCTTCTGATTATAGGACTGCACCGCACGAATTTGCGAAATGTCCGTGCCGTCTGTAACTTCAGGAGCATTCTCAATTGTCGTTGGTCCTCTTAGCACCACCACCTTCTGAAGAGTCATCCCTAATTCAGCATTTTTCATGAACATGATCTGTTTGTAAACTAAATATGTGCTTGTTATGAATAAAAGGGAAATAAGAAGTTGAAAGCCAATTAAACCTTTACGTAGTGTGATGCTCTTTCGAGCAGCTATGGCCTGTTTGCCAAGGGCATTGATTGGTTTAAATGCAGACAGAATGAATGCGGGATAAAGTCCAGAGAACAAAGTACCCACTGCGATGATACCCAGGACTAGAATCCAAAACACAGATAGCTGAAATAAAGTCCACTGCAAATGTGTCCCAATGATTTTGCTTAATAGTGGCGCCGCCACGGCAGCCAGTCCTAATGCAAGCACCATGGCAATCAGGTTAACAATAAGTGTCTCTAACATAAATTGAACAATCAATTGTCTTCTGAAGGCACCGATGGTTTTGCGTATGCCTACCTCTTTAGCACGTTTCAGGGCACGTGCTGTTGAAAGATTTATATAATTCGCATATGCGATAAAGAGAATAAAAAAGGCAGCGAACGAGAACAATGTAACATTGTCCCTTCGTCCCCTATTTCTGACGAAATCCGCACTTGCATATGACTCTGCACTTAAATGAATTTCAGACAAAAGCTGAAAACGAGTTTTTTCAACGATGTTTTCGGGATTATTCCATTTAGCTTTATGTTCTGCAATCAACAAGTCCAATTTTTTGGCAATTAGGTCAAGTCTGGAAGAGTCCTCAACAACAATGTAAGTAACGAACCAGATACGAGCCCAACCGTCATACCTATTAACCGAACCGCCATTACCAAGTTCCCAGAAATTATCTAATGGCATTAAGAATTCGAACTGCATATGACTATTGTGGGGTAGTTCTTGCAGCACTCCGGTCACTGTGTAGATGCCAGGAGATGATCCGCCGCTAATCCTGATGGTTTTCCCAATAGGGTCATCATTACCAAAGTACTTTTTGGCAGTCGGTAAGGTGACTACAATATTGAAGGCATGGTCTAAGGCCGTGCCTGCATTACCTTGGGCAAATTCAAAGTTGAATACCTCAAAAAAGTTCTTATCGACAAACAACATATCCTTTGGATCCTCAACAATAAATATATCCCTGTCATCAGGAGAAAATACCGCACCATACTCTGCCGGGTATACGCGAGTACACTTCTGAACTTCTGATATTTGAGCAGCAATACTTTCTCCTAATCTATAGCCGTTATATGGATCCGCACCGATATACAATCCGTTCTTTGTTTTGTCAAAGAGAAGTCGATAGGTTGTATTGGCATTTCGATGAAAATTATCGAAACTGTTCTCAAAATATACATATTGACAGATGATTAAACACACCGCAATTCCAGCAGTAAGGCCTAATATCTTTATAGCGGAAAAAGATTTATCGCGAGTGATATTTCGAAGGACGAGCGTGAGATAATGTCTATACATGATCGTAGAATGATTTCGAAAAAGATTAAATGCACCAAAACCAAAAAGTAGATGAAATACATCAAACCAATGAATCATCTTGGCTAGTAATCGCCCCCTCCTTTTCACCCGATTTTGATAAGCTTCGCTGAGGTCGCCCAGAAGCTCTTCTGTCATAGCAGCTGGCACCAATGTTTCGAGCAGACGAGATGCCCAGATCGGCGGCTTAAATTTATCATTGGTATCCATTTGTTGGCATATTAGCTGAGTTGCGGAATAAGCTTCCACATCTTGCGGCGTACATCTTGCGCAGCACGAAGTTTGTCCAAGCCAGATGATGTGATTTCGAAAAATCGTTTACGCCTTCCTCCTCGTTTAGCCGTTCTACCACCGACACTTGAGTTCAAAAAACCTTTGTCTTGCAATCGATAAAGCGTAATATGTACTGCACCTAGTAAAATGACACGTCCAGTGTGTTTTTCCAATTCATTCTTCACTGAGATACCATATGCTTTTCCGTTAAGGACACAAACAGCAAGCAACACCAATTCTTCGAATTCCCCTAGTCCTTTATTCTTCATTAGTTATACAATGTATAATAAAAATTACGAAATACCAAGAAGTTGCAATGTTTGATGTTGCAGCCTATACGACATGATGTTAAGTGGCCCTTGGCAAGATGTGATCAGGCTTACCTCGTAGTCTTACCCGCAGTCACTCCGGGCCAATCATCTGTGCGGAAGGGAGTCATAGGCAATCCATCCCTGCTATACATGTTGCACACCGGATTATTCGCCCACGCATAACGCACTGCCACCGGATCTTGTACCTTATCACTCCAAACTTCAACCTGATTGGAACTAATGATTTTTGCTTGCGCCCAAACAAATTGTTGATCATCACCTGAAATACTAAATCCCCTTGCTTCCCTGGTATCAAATGTATAAAGTCCCTGCCCAACGTGATTAAATGTTAGGACGATCTTATTGTCATCCTTCGACATGGATTGATAAGTTGGACTCCTGTACAAAATATCCTTATGGTAATCCCGCCCCAATGCCCAGCGGGCCAGTCTATTGGCAACCGTCTGCTTGTTCCTCGGGTGAATGTCCCTGCCCTCGCCCACATCGATGATCACTGCTTCTCCTACATTGCTCAGGTGATCCATAGTCATGGTTTGGGCTTCGCGCAACTCTGCCCAATTGCTATCTCCGGGTTTATCCGTTTCGGATTGGAAATCTGCCAATTGCACATAGTAAAAGGGAAAGTCACCCTGATCCCATTCCTCGCGCCAGTGATCAATCATCAATGGGAACAGATCCCGGTATTGGTACGCCCTGGATGCGTTTGACTCACCCTGATACCAGATAACTCCTTTGATGCCATATCCTATGGTAGGATGCAACACGCCGTTATAGATGTTGGCTGGCCGATGATTGCCCGTCATCAAGTTTCCTGGCTGTCGTGGTCTCGGGCCTTCTCGTTCGGTCGCATCTTGGGACTCCCAGGCATCAACTCTTTTTTTCCAATCTTCCAGCAGGGTTTCGTAATCATAGTCGGATTCTGTGTCCTTCCAATACTTCATCAGTTCATCAAATCTTCCATCGTTTTCCAGCACATCTCTTTTTATCCAGGCCTCAGCTGCTGATCCTCCCCAGGCATTATCGATCAGACCGATAGGTACATCCAAGGCCTGATGCAAACGACGGCCAAAAAAATAACCTACTGCAGAAAAGTCCTTGACTGTTTCAGGACTGCATAAGCTCCACTCCCCTTCAAAATCATCTTGTGCGTTCTGTGTGCCGACCCTCGGTACTGAAATCAATCGAATATTTGGATAATTCGCGGTAAGCAGTTCCAACTCGGCGCTATTGCTGTTATTCACGGTCCAGGCCATGTTGGATTGACCAGAACAGATCCAAACCTCACCCACCAATACATCGTCAAAAAAGAACTGAGACTTATCCCCTTCTATTTGCATGCGGTAAGGTCCTCCAGCCGGAATCGGACGTAGTTTGATCTTCCAGTGTCCCTTTTGATCTGCTGACGTTGTATGACTTTGTCCAAATATTCTGATGGTCACTGTTTCATTGGCATTTGCCCAGCCCCACACAGTGTTTGATTGCTTTTGTTGTAATACCATATGATCGCCAAAAATCGATGGGAGTCTTAACTGGGAAAAAATCGGAGTAGAGAATAACAGGAATAAGGCAGAGAGGAGAAAATTAAAACTGGACATATTTACTGGTCTTAAAATTGAAACTATTCTAATGTAGTTATTTTATTGAATTTTTTACCGAACCTCAAAGTATAACAGTTTTTTCAGCCAAACCCCTCTATGTTTTGTTCAATTTGGAGACACCATCCCATAAGTTCTCTCTTCATGGGGAATATTCTCCATATTCCTATCTCTTGACTGACAGATGATCTTTCCAGTCCTTGTCTTCGATAATTTCATAAAAAGACTCCAAATAATCAATGAGATCCATTCTGGAATCTTCAGGCAGAAGTTCAAAATCTTTGATCATTGATATTGCAGTCCCTTTCTTTGAAATAAAAGACGCTCGTACTTCGTCAAAATCATCGTCCCTCTGTCCCCGATATTGCCAGTACCGTTGTCGCACATTGTCGATTGGGAAAGATGGATACGGTTTTGCATAGGTCGTATTGACGAATCCCGAAAAATCAAAATCATACGGTACCGGAACCGTGCTGCTTGAGGCATTAGACCACAAACGGATATTATGCCTCCTGGACAAATTCCAATCTGTATTGCCGATCATATACTGAAACAAAACCATGGTCTGGTATTGCTTTTGGTGGATCACTTTGACAGGTTGGTCAGTTTTGAGCACACTGCCTCCCAGTCGATTAGCCATTTCTTCATCCTCCTCAATTAAAAATGCGGGGTTCTTAACAACTGAATCCCCAAGATTGTATTTAATTTTCAGAAGATGGACTTTAAAACTGTAGTCACTATATAAATTATACAGTCGATAGGTGAGATATTCCCGGTATAAATAATCGATTCCGGCATTTCCGGGGAGACAATGTGTCACCAATTTATATTTGAAGGGCTTTGACCAGTGTTTCTTTGCCTCTTTCTTATTTATTTTGAGACGCAATGGCGGGAATGAGCAATATTCTTTCCGCGTGACTCCCCTCGCAGAAATTTCTGCAGGAATATATTCAGTGTCGATAAAAATTTCCCCTGTCACATATCCCTCCTCATCTTTTAGGACGAGGACACTATCTAAATTAAAATGAAGTGTGAGCGAGTCGATTCCCATTGAGTCCAGATATTGGAAAAAAGTGATCCTCTGCTTTAGGGTCTCCTCTCTCGATCTGCAGGAAAATAATATCGAAAAAAATCCAAAACAAATGAGAACCCACAGAGGTGAAATGTGGGTAAGTGCGGTCCTTCGGATTTTCATTTGATTTTGAGCAGGAGTATCGTTTGTACTTTAAAAATCTAGATAAAGGTTATATCTTAAAAATCAGAATGAATCCTTCTACATCAATTTCTCTTTAAAAAAATCAATCGTGCGGGACCAAGCCAGTTTAGCATCCTCCTCATCATAGCGACCTGTAGTGTCGTTGTGGAAACCATGATTGGCCCCTTCATAGATAAATGCCTGGTATTCTTTTCCATGGGCTTTTAGGGCTGCTTCGTAGGCCGGCCAGCCTTCGTTTACACGTTTGTCTAACTCCCCAAAATGAAGGAGCAAGGGTGCCTGGATATCAGGAACAAACTCTGCTGCAGGTTGTCCTCCGTAAAAGGGAACAGCCGCAGCAAGATCTGCCACTTTTACTGCCATCATATTGGAAATCCATCCACCAAAGCAAAAACCAACCACACCTACCCTACCCGTACATTCTGAATGCTCCCTTAAATAGTCGAAAGCTGCAATGAAATCTTCCAGCATTTCGCCACGGTCCCGTTTGCGCTGGAGGGTCCTTCCATCATCGTCATTGCCTGGATACCCTCCCAGTGGAGTTAAAGCATCTGGTGCCAGCGATATAAACCCGGCAAGGGCAGCTCTTCGGCCCACATCAGCAATATGAGGATTCAAACCGCGATTTTCATGCACTACGACTATGCCTGGCAATTTAACCTCAGCGTCAACAGGTCTTGATAGTTGTCCCCTTATCGTGCCTCCTCCTTTTTCGGATTTATACTCGATCATCTCGGTTTTAAGTCTTGGATCATCCTCAGCAATCTGAATTTTATCCTGGTAGTTCGGCATGACCGCACTCAGTAAGCTCAGCATAGTGACACCACCCACAGCATAGGTGGAAAGTCTATCCATAAACTGACGGCGAGTCAGCCGGTTATGCGCATAATCATCGTATAGGTCAAAGACCTCCTGTTTGATTTCAAGCTTCTCTTCCTTTTTCATTGCTATATTTATATTTCGTGGACAAATCCATTTTCATACAAGATATACAAAAATTCCGCGTCGCTTCATTGGGGAAGACACTATATTTACCGATGCAACCATTTATGGTGTTAGTGAATTTACTACAACAGTCTACAAATTAGGTACAATTCGTGCATCACTGAAAAAAGTGTCATATGAGAAACCGGCAAAACAATAGGGTGACTTCACAGGTTGACATGGAAAAATGAATGAGAGGATCGTATTTTTATCATTGACACATTTTAGAATCAAAGAAATCGCATTTGTGAATATGATTGTGGTATTAAAGTCACGTTATCAAAGTTGAAAATAACCATGAAAATACTCATGTGGGTCTCGAAAGGAATGAGGTTTCTGTGTCTTTTGACGATATCTGCCTCGATGTGGGCACAGGATTCCGATATTCAATTGGAGGGTAGGGTCGTCGACAGCCAGAGTCATTCCCCTATCGAATTTGCCACTGCCGTCGTTGTGAATGCTGATGATAATACGGTCTTATCCGGTACTACTACAGACAAAAATGGAAAATTTAGTTTGACCTCTGGTGTAAAGCAATTTCGGATAGAGATCAGTTTTATTGGCTTTGAGACAAAACGCATCGAAGATTTTGAGTTGACAGGTGATCGCATCAATTTTGGCACCATAGAACTTGTAGAAAATAGTGAAACCCTGGATGAGGTTGTAGTTCGTGCTGAAAAATCACAAACTGAATTTAAGCTCGACAAAAGAGTATTTAATGTGGGGAAAGATCTTAGCTCCACTGGAGCCAGTGCCTTGGAAGTACTAAATAATGTCCCTTCTGTCAATGTCAATATCGAGGGAGAAATCACCTTGCGTGGCAGCCAGGGGGTGCAAATCCTCATCAATGGAAAACCTTCTGTCATTGCCAGTGAGCAAGGAAATACCCTCGGCACCATTACGGCAGATATGATCGAAAAGATCGAGGTGATCACAAATCCCTCAGCTAAGTATGATGCGGAAGGCACCTCGGGTATCATCAATATCATAATAAAAAAGGAAGAACGCAAAGGCATAAACGGATCTGCGACAGTCAATGTGGGAGCTCCTCACAATCACAGTGTGGGACTAAGCCTCAACCAACGAACCGAAAAATTTAACCTGTTTACACAATTGGGGGTTGGCTATCGAGAATTACCCAGCACTACAGAAGTAAGGAACCGTGATCTCATAAAGAATTCTTCCATAGTCTCGTTGGGAAAAGAATATAGAAATGAGACGTTTTACAATGCCGTACTAGGGACGGATTACCACATAAATGAATTTAATGTAATGACTCTATCCGGTCATTTTGCGTATGAGGTAGAAGATCAACCTTCATTAATAAACTATGATCTTCGGGACGTACACAATCAGACCACTTCGAGCTGGAGACGAAATGAAATTACCGAAGCAACTAATCCCAAATACAGATATGAGTTTCAGTACAAAAAAAGTTATCCCGATAATGAGGATCATATGTTGTTATTCAGTGCGCTGGGAAATTTGTTTGCCAAAGATCAATCTTCAGTATTTGATAGTCAAACTACCCAGGGAAGTGAAATCGGGGGGATGCAACAAACAAGAACCAATTTTAAGGAAAAAGAACACACTTTTAAATTGGATTACACAAAACCATTTGCAAAGTATTTGACTGTTGAAACCGGTGCTCAGTATGTGATTAACGATGTGAGCAACGACTATGCTGTAAACGATTTAGTCGATGGAATTTGGCAAAATGATCCAAATCTCACCAACATCTTTGAGTATGATCAGAAAGTATTGGGTCTATATACCACTGGCGCATATGAAGGTGATAAATGGGGCGTAAAACTGGGCCTTAGATTGGAAAACACCGATTTGCACACATTGCTTATCAATACCGATAAAGACAATAATCAGAAGTACACAAATTTCTTCCCAACATTTCACACCTCATACAAACTCAACGAAAAGTTTTCGCTGCAAGCAGGATATTCCAGAAGAATTTTTAGACCGCGACTTTGGGATCTCAACCCCTTTTTTAATATCAGAAATACTTTTAGCATCAGAACAGGAAATCCCGAACTACTTCCTGAATACACCGATTCCTATGAAATAATGAGTATTTATATTTTGGGAAAAACCTCAATGAATTTTGGAGTATATCACCGCTATACGACTGATGTTGTAGAACGTGTCTCTACTTTTGAAAATAACGTACGGACTACAAAACCCGTAAACCTGGGAACCAACAGGGCGACGGGAGCCGAATTTAATGCCAAATATGTTCCCAATAAATGGCTTACAATTAATGGCGATATAAATTATAATTACTTCAGTCGAAAAGGGAATTTAAATACCACCTCATTTGATTTTGACGCCAATCAATGGTCAGGGAAGTTAACTTCCAAATTTAAATTGCCAGCTGATATTGACCTGGAGGCAACTGGCCACTACCAGTCAAAATACCAGACTGTGCAGGCCGAATTATCCGATAATTTATTTCTGGATTTGGGATTGCGAAAAAAAATCCTCAAGGGGCGAGGTGTTTTCAATCTTAGCGTCCGGGACTTATTTGCTTCCAGAGTAAGAGAAAGCACTATTACCCAGGAGGAATTTTACCTTTTTAGCCGGCAACAAAGAGGCAGGTTTGTCACTTTCGGATTCAGCTATGGTTTTGGAAAGGGAGAGGCAATGGAATTTTCTGGTCAGAAGAGAAGACATTGATTTAGATAGGTTGAAAACCTTTAGACGCATAACTCTTGATCCATGATGCCCATTCCTTTTGGAGGCGAGCAATTTTCGCCAAATCATTGAATTGAGGAACAAAAGAATTGTGCATTGATACCTGCCTGTAGCTCAGCTGGCTGGCTGGGCCAGATGGAGGCATCGTCATACTGATTCGCTGGCCCATTTTTCAGATCATTTGCACGAAAGCTAATAGACGTGTAACTTCGTAGGCTAATTTGCATGCATCTCCATAGACTAATTAGCATACATAGAAATAAGTCAAAAAATAGGAAATGGCAGATCTAAAATGGGCTGGCACATTGCCGGAAACATTTTTCACGGATGGCTTGCGATATTATATCCTCACTTGTGAGAGGAGCAATATGACTCACCTCGTTTCCCGACACATCTTTTACAACGTTTACCAGTAGATTTCGCAGTTGCTTTGCATTGAGCGATTTTGCATTGATCTTTTTTATTATCATGCTGCCAGCACTTTGTATCTCCTCTATTGCTCACACACTTTTTACAACGTACCCCCGTTGACCTGGCAATTGCAGTGCACTGACTGTATTTGCAGCCAAAATCTCGGTCAACAGTTGGCGTGAAGCCAGGTGCTGATCCTATACCGATTAGAGTAGAAATGAAAAAAATTGAGTAGAAGAGTAGAGTCTTCATCGGAGGTGTATTTGATTGCAGGGTTCCTTTGGTCCATCCAAAGATCGCTCTTTTTTGATAAAAATGCAACGACAATGTTAAGAAACCGTACTCCAACCGCTACCATGGTTCTCCCTTTATCACCCCTCGTGCTCGGTATCAACGTTATAAGGGTAGCTGGGGGAGATCGCCGACGACCCGAGCTCCACTCTGGTGTCGGGGCTAATTCGTCTTCGCTGAATCAAAGATTCAGAGACTCATTAGCTTGAAATCCCAACCCCTCGTGCTCGGTATCAACGTTATAAGCGTAGCGTGGGGGAGACTTGAACTCCCGACCTCAGGATTATGAATCCTGCGCTCTAACCGGCTGAGCTACCACGCCATGAATGTGTGGCGAAGTACCTATCCCATCCGTGGTGAAAGATGCGATAGACACTGCCACTACCTGTACTCTTTATTAATCGGCACCAAATATACGACTCCGTAATAATTTAAATGCAGCTTTAGACTTTTCGTATTTTTCATAAATTAAACGGTATTCATTGCGATTCTATAAACTGTGCTTTCCCCTTCTGATATCGGGACTCATAGCATGCCAGGATGTCAGGTATGATCCACCCAAATCACCGAACCAAACTATTGCATCATTCGACATTATTTCTGGATTTGAGATTGACCTCTTTGCGACTGAACCCCACGTACAGGATCCTGTCGATATGACTATTGACGAGCAAGGTCGGGTCTTTGTCGTCGAGATGCATGACTACCCATACAAACCTGAACCAGGAAAGGCCAGGGGTAGGATAAAACAATTATTTGATACCAATGATGATGGAGTAATTGACAGTGCTGCAGTTTTTCTCGACGGCATTAGTGAGGCTACCAGTGTACTTCCATGGAGAAAAGGACTCCTCATAGCCGCTGCTCCACACATCCTTTACTCAAGAGATCTTGACGGTGATGGGAAGTCAGACTCTACCGAAGTTTTATTTACGGGATTTTTTGAAAATAACTCTGAAGCTCAAATAACCAATTTAAAGTTTGGGATTAACAATTGGATCTATGCCTCCAACAACGGCCAAGGTGGTAAAATTCGTTTTTTGAAAAATCCCAAAGATACCCTGGAACTGGCCGGAGGCGATTTTCGATTCAGGCTTGACAGGGGCTTGTTCGAAAATGTAGCCGGCCCAGCCCAATTTGGACAAGCCTTTAACGACCGCGGCCACCGCTTTACCACACACAACACCATTCATCTGCGCCATGCAGTTATTCCATGGCGCTATCTTCATAGACATCCGCACTTATCCTCCTACTCCGGGAGTCACCAAAATATTTCTGATCATGAATTGGAAATGTTTCAAGAAACACCACCTCCCCATTGGCGCGCAGAAAGAACTCGTCAACGGCAAAAAAGCTACGAAGAACGGGGTTTGGATCAAAAAGAATACGCTGAAGATCATTTTACGGGATGTTCAGGAGGCACTTTTTATGCCGGGAATAATTTTCCGAAAAACTTCTATGGATCGATCTTTACCGGAGAGGTTGCAGGCAACCTGATTCACCGTGACGTTCTGCAATCGCTGGCGGACCAACCCACATATGTCGCTTCAAGATCTGCATCTGAACGCGATCGCGAATTTCTGAGTTCTACTGATTCCTGGTTTAGACCAACCCATTTCTACGTTGGTCCTGAAGGTTTCTTGTACGTTGTAGATTTTTACCGGCAACATATCGAGACACCACTATCGATACCCGAAGATCTCAAGGCTGACATGGATTTTATGAACGGTATGGATATGGGAAGGATCTACCGGATCAAATCTCAAAACACGAATAGAACAAATCAGGCTTCCACATTTTCCGGTGTTGATAAATCTGAGTTAGTCAGATTCTTAGGGCATCCCAACCGGTGGCACAGGCTCCAGGCCCAGCGTCTTATCCTGGAAAAGCAGGACACAGATTTGATTCCCTTACTACAAGCATTTTACGCTAGTCAAGAATTTGACCTATCAAGATTACATGCCTTTTATGCTCTTGAGGGATTAGGGGCGATGGATCAAGACCTCGTGCTCAGAGCAATAAAAGATCCCTATCCGGGCCTCAGAGAACACGGTGCCATGATGGCAGAAGGATATCCAGGGTTGATTCCACACCTCATTGAAAATCTCAAGGATAATGACTTGAGAGTGATCTTTCAGACCTGCTTGTCTTTGGGCCAATTTCAAAATGACAAAAGGGTGGAAAATGCCCTGTTAAATGTATTGCAAACTTATGAAAGTGATCCATTTTTTAGGACAGCTATTCTGAGTTCGTTGCCAGGATCAAGCCTCACCTTTTTTGATCACCTGCTGGAATCAATCGAACTGAATGTAGATTTGACACCCGGGATCATCGATTTTATCCGTGAGTTTGGTTATGTCGCAGCCATGAGAAATAGCGGGGACGAACGCAATTATTACCTTGACCGAATTAATTCTCAAAATATATCATTTTCGAAATCAGATATTGAAGATATAGTTGCGCACTTTTTTGAAGGTATAGAAAAATCGAAAGATGAATTAATTGTTTCTCAACAAATAAAAACAGCATTCGAAATCCTTGAAAACGCAGTCGACAGTCAATACAGAAATTTAATCGAAAAAATTAAAAATGAGCTCTGATGGTATCCCGGTTAAAAAATATGCACATCAGTTAAATAAAATTATGCTAGTAAATAGGTCCCTAACTTTTTTGATATTCCTGCTTATCTTTTTTGACATCCATATCAGTCAGGGACAAGTACTGAGCATTGGGACATTCAAGGCAAATGTAACACCACCTCTGGGCAGTCCAGTTGCCTATGCTCCGGCACGAAAGATTTTAGACCCCCTTACCGCCCGGGGCGTAGTAATCAAATCCGATCAAAAACCCATTGTACTGTGTGCAGTAGATTATCTCGGCATCGCCAATGAAGGACTTGAGGAGTGGAAAAGTCAGTTGGCAAAAGCGGCCGAAACGACTCCGGACAGGGTGTGGGTAAGTACCCTTCATCAACACGATGGAATGCGTTGCGATCTGACACTCGAAGAAGTTCTGGAGGAATACGGTTTAGCCGGAACAAGGCTTGATGTACCCGTCATTATGAAGTCTATTGAGAAGACGGCAAGGGCTGTAAGAAAAGCGACGAAAAAAAGCCAGACAGTCACTCATTTGGGATTTGGCAGGGCCGAGGTGGAAAAAGTGGCTAGTAACAGACGTATTGTTGACCCGGTTGGTGACACTGTCAGTATTGTGAGATGGAGCCGGACAACAGATTCTGCTGCAATAGCAGCACCCGAAGGACTTATCGATCCCTGGCTACACTGCATCAGCTTTTGGAATGTAGACAAAGCACTTGCTGTCATGACCTTTTACGCCACGCATCCTCAGAGTTATTACGGGATGGGAGATGTCACGTCAGAGTTTGTCGGGTTAGCCCGTAAGGCTCGAGAAAAAAAAACCAAAATACCACACATTCATTTTAACGGTGCCAGCGGTAATATAACAGCAGGAAAATATAACGATGGATCCAAAGAGATGCGACCCGTTCTTGCATACCGGATGATGGAGGGGATGACAAAAGCCTGGGAAAACACTAAAAAAATGCCCATTACAACACAGGATTTAGCCTGGAAAACTAAACCGGTATCTCTGCCGCTGGGCAAGCATTTAATTGAATCAGAACTGAGGGCGATGATGGCTCATGACTCGTTGTTGAGGATGAAAAAATTTGTAGCTGCCAAGCATCTGGCATGGCTCCTGCAGACTAAAGCAGGGAAAAAAATTGATATTTCATTGTTGAAATTAGGTAAAGCATGGATGTTAAATTTGCCGGGAGAATTATTTATTGAGTATCAACTCGCTGCACAAAACATGGTACCGGACATTGATTTATCAGTTGTTGCCTATGGTGAATATGGACCCGGATATATTGGCACAGAAAAAGCCTATTCTGAGGGTGGGTACGAAACTAGTGAGCGCGCTTCACGAGTTGCCCCTTCGGTGGAACGAATCTTGATGAAGGCGATTAAATCCATTCTTTTGGAGTAAGGTGTCGGAAAATCTTGCTATAATCTTCAGAACTATGGATCGGTTACCTTGTGAGAAAATCAATATTCCTTCGTAGCCCCTCATATTTTGTACGTTGGACAGCGGAATCTCGAAATATTTTCCCAAATACTTCTTCTGTGATCTCTTTCCAGTCACTCTTTTTCATTTCAATTAACTCGTTGGAGGGTTCAAAATCATCTTCCTGGTGTTTTTCTGAAAATCGATTCCATGGACACACCTCCTGACAAATATCGCAACCAAACATCCAATTTTCCATTTTATCTGAAAATTCCACAGGAATAGCATCCCTGAGTTCGATGGTGAGATAAGAAATACATTTGCTACCGTCTAAAACATAGCCCTGGGGCGAAATTGCACTGGTAGGGCAGGCATCAATACACCGGGTACAGGTACCGCAATGATCGGAAATCGGTTCGTCCGGATAAAGATCGAAATCCAAAATTATCTCAGAAATAAAAAAATAAGAACCTGCTCTGGGATTTATTAATAATGTATTTTTTCCTTTCCAGCCCATACCAGCCAGTGCTGCCCATTCGCTTTCCAACACCGGTGCTGAATCAACAAAACAGCGGCCACTTAATTCCCCAAACTCCGATTTGATTTTATTGAAAAGAGATTTCAACTTTGTCTTTATCACTTTGTGATAATCTTTTCCATATGCATACATTGATATCTTGGGTGCATCCGGATCAACCTGTCGTACAGGAGTGTAATAATTGTAAAGCAAAGAAATAATGCTTTTCGCTCCAGGCACCAAACGCTCCGGATCTACTCTTTTATCAAAGTGATTTTCCATGTAGGACATCTTCCCATGGTATCCGAGATTAAGCCAATGCTTTAATTTTTCAGCCTGGTCATCCAATCTTTTAGCACTCGCAATTCCTACATGCGAAAATCCCTCACTAATTGCAATCTCCTTTACTCGCTGCGTCCTGACTTGTACCGCATCCATTATGTAAAAATAGCGAAGTTCGGATTAGCGAAACGCGTGCAATCAACATCAGCACTTCGCATTGATCTACATTTTTATGAATTCGTACCTTTGCCAGAGGTAAGATATACACTGAAAAAATAAGAATGCGATTTTATAATTTCCTTTATGTAGCTGTACTCTTGTTCTTTGCACTTTCGCTGCAAGCCCAATCAAAGGATCCCCGCACTGGTTATTTCCTGGTGGAAGAGGAAAAATTCTCACCTCCTGATTCCGCTATTATTTCACATTTCGTGGGTAGGCAGGCAATGGCCTTTATGGCTAACGACATGGATCAGAATGAACAATATCTGGGCAACTACAAAGGAAACAATGTCCTGCTTTGGTTTTGGCAGCTCAATTGTGACGCATGTCTGAGTCAGATCGATGTCTTAAACAAAATTGCAGATGAGTGGAAAGGCAAGTTATCGATAATATCTCTTTGTAATAATAACAGAGCAGAGATTGATGCATTTTTAGCGAAGCGGGAAATAGGGTTTTCTATAATTCCTAATGCTGGTATTCTAGCCGAAGGGGCTTTCGCCGATGACCTAGGTTATCCCAGATTGTTTTTTCTTGACCGGGAGGGAATAATTACTCATATTCTTCCGATGACCTTTTTTGAGGGTATTGTCGATTTAGAAAATGCGATAAGATCATTTTTGGGCCTGGATAAATAATGGCTTACTCGGTAAAAGAAATATATTCCACCATACAAGGTGAGGGACTTCATACCGGACGGCCATCGGTTTTTCTGAGATTTTCGGGATGTAATTTATGGAGTGGTCGCGAAGAAGACCGGAAAAAATCTATTTGCGATTTTTGTGATACAGATTTCCTCGGTACAGATGGAGAAAATGGCGATAAATACGGAAGCCCTGAGGAATTAGCACAAATAGTAGGCAAACTCTGGATAAAAAATAGCACTGCTAGGCCCTTCGTAGTCTGCACAGGAGGGGAACCCCTGTTGCAGCTGGATCAACCACTTATTCAAGCCCTACATCGATTTGGGTTTGAAATAGCGGTCGAAACAAACGGCACCTTAAAAGTGCCGACGGACATTGACTGGATCACTGTGAGTCCAAAAGCCAATGCGGAAATTGTCCAAAAAAAAGGTGACGAATTAAAATTTGTATTTCCTCAAGAAGATCTCGATCCAAGGCAATTTGATGGCCTTGATTTCGGTCATTTTTTTATCCAACCCATGGACGGACCAGATCTAGAGCACAACACTGCACTAGCAACTGAGTTTTGCCGTAACAATCCCATTTGGCGATTGAGCATCCAAATGCACAAGGTGATCGGAGTAAGGTGAAAAGTGGGACTACTTCGTGATCCCAGGTAGGGGAGCCTACAAACCAGAAAATCTCTGCTTCCACAGTCCTTTTTTTTATCTACAGACTATTCTCAAGTATAACTCGGTACCGTTTATCGACAAAAAAAAGGTGGTTAGACCTATTTAGCGAAAATAGGTTAAAGATGCACCGATAAAAACCTAACAGATTGATTATCATCTTGTTGAAATTCGATTTCATGTACTAATGAGAGTAGTTCGACCTATTTAGCGAAAATAGGTCCATCCCATACGATTGATTCTGCAATCGCGCACAGACTTCCACCTAGCCGTTCCTGTCAGCTGGTCGCACTTTTGAACTATCAGAGCCTGCAAATATTTTTCGGATATTTGTGATTTGCATAAAGAAATAAGCAAATCAGGAGAGGTGCTCGAGTGGCTGAAGAGGCACGCCTGGAAAGCGTGTATACCCTAACCGGGTATCGAGGGTTCGAATCCCTCTCTCTCCGCAAACCAGTAAGGAGTAGACCGATTCCCCAAACTTGTCCCTCATTTTAGTTTATTTCTGGCTGTCGATCGTTGCGATTCCTCACCTTAGCATTGGCTATGACTGTGCTTGCGCCTTGTCTATCACTGATAAATTTAAAAAATGAGCGACATCTCTTATAAATCGATCAACCGGCCACCGTTGAAGTGTCTAGACATCATCCTCACAAGATCACAATTTGAACAATTCCATGGCATTTGCAGATGTAATTCTAGCTACTTCCTCCACAGATGTACCTGTCACCTCAGCAAGTTTTTCAGCAACTATCCTGACATGGGCACTTTCATTCCTCTTACCACGATACGGATGTGGGGTCAAATAAGGAGCATCTGTTTCTAATATCAATTGACTGAGATCTACTTCAGAAATAATCTTATCTAGCCCACTATTCTTAAAAGTCAATACCCCTCCGATTCCCATCAAAAATCCCAGATCTATAACACGCTGCACCTGTACAAGATCTCCGGTAAAACAATGAAAGACACCTTTCAATCCCGGCAATGCCATATCCTCCAGTACCACAAGGATTTCTTCGAGGGATTCCCTGCTGTGGATCACAATTGGGAGATCCCGGTCATGAGCCCATGTAGTCTGTATTCTAAATGCCTCCAGCTGGTTTGACAAATGTTTTTTATCCCAGTACAAGTCAATTCCGATTTCGCCGATTGCTAAATAACTTCGTTTTGATAGCCACTTTTCGATCTCTCTCAGTTCCTTTTCAAAGTCGACCCCGACGCTACAGGGATGTAAACCCATCATTGCAATGCAGAGATCGGGATATCCTTCCTCCAGTTGATGCATCGGCCCTATGGTATTCAGGTCTACATTTGGCAGCAGGATTCTTCCTACCCCAGACTTACGAGCTCTTGCTATGACCTGCTCCAGATCATCCTCAAACTGGTGCAAATAAAGATGTGCGTGCGTATCGATAAACATTGGTGCAAGAATAAAAGAATATTTCCTAACCTATAATAACCACCCAACACTCAATACCATATACCATGAATCGACATGCAAAATTAATTACCTTCGAATATGCTTTTGCCGCGAACAATAGTATTCGTGCTTTTATTTTTCCAGGCAGGAACTACATGT
This sequence comes from Saprospiraceae bacterium, assembly GCA_965222645.1. Lineage (GTDB taxonomy): Bacteria > Bacteroidota > Bacteroidia > Chitinophagales > Saprospiraceae > JABDMH01. The sequence continues at coordinate 2,789,277 of OZ244968.1, forward strand.
GTGATCGCCCAACTTAATGCAATTGCAGGATATGATATCTCGGCACCAAATGCCGGAATAGTTAGCTCAGTTCTGCAGGACTTCAATAGAAAATACGATCCCACAGTCGCGTTTAAGGACATTCGGATTCTGCATGGGTTTACGGCAGGCCTCAGATATCATTACGAACTGGGTGCGTTTGAACTCGCTTACAACAGACGATTTACCCGGCGGATAGGTGACTACTTCAGCAATGTCCAGGAGATGTCAACTTTTACGGATGCCAACTTTTTCTACGAAGTAAGAGCCTATATGCTCTCCACCGAATTTGGCGGCGCAGTACGCCTGGGGGCCAGCATTGATCTCAATACGTATATCCTTGATATGGATTACAGTGCTGACAGTTTCAGGGACGTAAAAGTAAAACAACGGCCACTAGGTAATCATTTGTTTATTGGGGGGCATCTCAAAGACCGTTTCAATCTTTCTTTTTCTTTTCGTCTTTACTACCAATTCATCTGGTCAGATTTGACTGTAGCTTCCTTTCGGAATCAATTGGCCCTTAGTCCCTGCTCATCCTGCTCATTTAGACCTTCCACCTTTGGATTTACTCTGATCCTAAATAATGGGGAGCAGTAATCACTTAAATGCTTTTTCAATTAGCTCCCTTTGTTGCTCAACATGCACTTTTTTATATCCTGTTGCTGGAGAAGCACTTGATTTACGGGCAATAAGACTGATATCTTGTTTTTGATAAAAGGACCAGAAATATTGCCAACCTCCCATATTTGATGGTTCCTCTTGTACCCAAAATGCCTCCGCCTTTGAATACTTAGACGTCACTTTATCCATTTGTGACAGCGGGAAGGGATACAGCTGCTCCAGCCTCACAATTGCAACGTCTTCACGATTCGCCTTTGTCTTTTCTCCAAGCAAGTCATAATATATCTTGCCAGTGCAGTAGAGTACGCGTTTCACTTTTTTGACATCGACACCTGGATCATCATACAGTTCTTCAAACTTCGAACCTGCTGTAAAATCCTTGTAATGGGAGATACACAATGGATGTCGCAGGAGGGATTTAGGAGACATAATGATAAGCGGTTTCCTAAAAGGCCGGGACAACTGCCTGCGCATTATGTGAAAGAGGTTTGCCGGGGTGGTAATATTGGCCACGGTGATATTAAACTCTGCTCCTGCCTGCAGAAATCTCTCCAGTCTCCCACTGGAGTGCTCCGGACCCTGGCCCTCAAAACCATGTGGCAACAGCATCACCAGACCACTCATGCGCTGCCATTTACTTTCTGCAGCAGTGACATACTGATCAATAATTACCTGAGCTCCATTATAGAAATCCCCAAACTGCGCTTCCCAAATAACGAGAGAATTGGGTGAAGCTAATGAATAGCCGTACTCAAATCCCAGTACCCCGAATTCGCTCAATAGCGAATTGTAGATCAGAAATTGTCCCTGTTTAGGATCCAGCTGGCTCAAGCGATTGTATTCTTCATAGGTCTTTCTATCGTGAAAGACCGCATGACGGTGAGAAAATGTCCCCCGCATCACATCCTGACCACTCATCCGTACATTTTTTCCCTCCACCAGGATTGAGGCATAGGCGAGAAGTTCAGCCATGGCCCAATCGAGATTTCCATCCTGCCACAAACCATTCTTGCCTTTGATCAGGCGTTCCACTCCCCTTAGCGGAGTGAATCCATCGGGCAGTTCCAATAGTTGCCCAATGAGCTTTTTCAATTTTTTCTCACCTATTCCGGTCTTTGGTGAGGTCTCAAATGCCGCAGCCCCAACATTCTTTTTCAATTTACGCCATTCCTGTTCCGGCTCCTGATATTCGTAGGGTAAAGGTTTTTCTTTTACCAAATCCAACTTTGCTTGTAACTCATCCCAAAATTCCTTCTCCATGTCTTCAGCCAGTTTCTTGTCCACATCTCCCCTGTTTTGCAATGCAGCTGCATAGATTTCTCTGGGGTTGGGGTGGTTGTCAATCAGTTCATACATCTGCGGCTGGGTGAACTTTGGATTATCCCCCTCGTTATGACCATGCCTGCGATAACACACCATGTCGATATACACGTCAGTATTAAATTTCTGCCTGTATTCTACGGCGAGTTCGGTGGCGAATACTACCGCTTCTGGATCATCACCATTCACATGAAATATCGGAGCCTGGATCATTTGCCCTACCCCGGTACAGTAGGTGGATGTGCGGGCGTCATCAAAATCGGTTGTAAATCCGATCTGATTGTTTATTACAAAATGAACGGTGCCTCCGATGTAATATCCGTGCAACTGGCTCATTTGAGCCGTCTCATAGACAATTCCCTGACCGGCAATTGCTGCATCACCATGAATCAGAACGGGCAATATTCTGTCAAACTCGTGATTGTAGAGCAAATCTGCCTTTGCTCGTGCAAAGCCCTGGACCACGGGATTCACAGATTCCAGGTGTGATGGATTGGGTACCAGCTTTAAATGTACTTTCGTACCCTGGGAAGTCTCAATCTGACTTGAGAATCCAAGGTGATACTTGACGTCACCATCTCCAAAGGAAAGGTTGGGAATTGCCTGGCCCTCAAATTCATTAAAGATCTGCTCATAGGTCTTGCCCATTATATTAGCCAGGACATTGAGGCGACCCCGGTGAGCCATTCCAATCACCACTTCCTCCACCTTATCAGCAGAGGCCGTTGTGATCATGGCATCAACTGCCGCAATGGTTGTTTCTCCTCCTTCCAGGCTAAACCTCTTTTGAGCTAAATACTTGGTGTTTAAGAATTTCTCGAACACTACAGCCCCATTTAGTTTTTGCAGAATTCTCTTTTTCTTCTCGACACTGAGTCCATAGTCATCCCGGAGATTTCTGTTTTCGATGCGATCTCTCAACCACATTCGCCTTTCCCGGTTTTCGATATGTGTGTACTGAAATCCAATGTTGCCGGTATAGATTTTGTGCATATGCTCGATAATCTGCCGCAATGTTCCATTAGTCAGGCCTACCTCATTGGCAGCTAAAAACCGTGAGTCCAGATCTTCCTCCGTAAGGCCATAGTCAGCGAGATCCAGGTAAGGACTGCGATCTCTTCGTTGTCTTATGGGATTTGTGGTGGAGAGAAGATGCCCCCTTGTCCGAAAGCCATGAATGATGGAATTCACATTAAATTCCTTCTCCATTGTTTCAGCTGAGGCCTCAGCTATTGCGGGAGAATCTCCATTTGATGCAAAATCAAAGCCATGAAAGAATGTCTTCCAGCCCTCCTCGACACTATCAGGATCTTGTTTAAACTTATTGTATAGACTTTCAATAAAGGAAGGATGTGCATTAGAAACATAAGAGAAGTCCCTCATCTGGCACGATTTTTTAAGTTAAAAAATGATCAAAGGTGGCAAATATCGCAGTTTTTTGTACCTTTTGATCTATGAGGGCCTGAGTTCTTCCCTTTGTATTAATGCATTATGATTAAGAAAGTAATTCCATTCATCTTGGTATTGGTAATGGGTTTGGGAGCAACAACTACAAGCTGTAACCGCAATGGATGTCCTGCTGAAATTCAGGCCAAAAAGGTTAAGAAGAAAAAATCTCTTTCTAAGACGAGCAAGACCAATCTCTTTCCCAAAAAAATGAGGAATCGTGTTCGTAGCCCTAAATTCTAGGCCATAGTACATTGACAAGTGGAATAAGTTGAATAATTCTGAGTTTATTTTTTCGAGGGGCAAGGCGACAGAAAGTTGTTATAGCTGGAGCTATAGCGAGCCTGTCTGCCCGCAGGCAGGGCTCTGCAACGAAGCATCTCGGAAAAAGAAGCCAGAATGAACGACAATCTTTCACATGACAATGTACTATGATTGCACATCGTACAATCGCTTCAGGTGATCTCCCAAGATATTAAGACTTAAGACGAGCAAGAGAATACAGAATCCTGGAAAGACCGCAAGCCACCACGATTCCGGATATTGCCGCGCCTGACTGAGTAAGGTACCCCAGGTCACCGCATCCACCGGAATACCAATCCCAAGAAAAGATAGAGTTGATTCAAGAAGGATTACCGATGAGGTAGAAAAAGCAAAAACCACCATCAAAGGACCGAACGCCTCCGGTAAGATATACTTCAGAAAAATCCTTCGATCACTTACTCCACTTATTTTTGCAGATAAAATATAATTTCTTGCCTTTATTTTTAGGACCTCTCCACGCACAAAACGCGCAAATGTGGTCCATCGAATGAATCCAATTAGAATTGCCAATGTAACCATGGACGGTACTCTGATTAATGCTGAAATAACAAGCAAAATCAATAGCGTAGGGAGTGAACGAAAAACCTCAATGCATCGGAGCACTAAACTATCAATCGGAAAAACACCTCCTTGAGAATTCTCTTTATTTCTAGTATTAAATGCTAAAAAAAGCGCTATCGGCAGACAAATAATAAAAACCGAGAGGCCGTTGATCAGTTGAAAAGTCCAAAGAAAAAGTAAATAGATGAAGATTATGGCAGAGGGAATCAGGTGCCAGGACCACAAGAATGGCATTCGATTTTCCCAATAACCGGCAAGCCCCCCCATAATCAGGCCGATAAGAATTGCAATAAGCGTCGCACCCAATGCCACCCATAAAGATTTACGACACCCATGAATCAATCCAGCAGCCACATCTCTTCCCAGCCGATCTGTACCGAGCCGGTGAATGCGCAAATAGCCTCCACTTCGCTGAACCGTTCCCGGTGGCTTTAGTCGCAACTCCAGATTTGTAGCGCCTTCCTGGCCGAATGGCACCGGAGGCATAACTACTTTTTGTTGTCCGCCAGCAAGTGTTCTTGACCAATAAACGTCATCGTTTGCGATTTGATCAGCAAATAACGATATAAATACAAAAACCATAAGGACCCCACAGGCGAAAAGTAGACTGGAAGATCTCCTTCTCCATAGGCTTTTTACATCCATTCTCTCCTCAATCTTGGATCAGCCCAACGATACATCAAATCACTGATGATCAAACCAGCAATGGTTAAGAGGGCGGTAAGCACGACAATACCGTTTACCACAGCCCAATCCCGGTCTATAATACCATCATATAACAATCGACCCATGCCCGGAATATTGCAAATCACCTCAACCACCAAAGATCCTGACAAGGCAGCCGGGAAAACACTGGCAAACATGGTGATAAGTGGGAAAGAAGAATTGCGAAAGACATGGTACCAAAGAATTCTTGATTCGGAGAGCCCCTTTACACGGGCATAGGTCACATATTCCTTATTTTTTTCTTCCATTATACTATTGCGCATTATCCTGGCAATGTATGCCATCAAAGTAGTGCCCAATACGAAGATTGGAATAATAAACTGTCCGGCATTTCGCACTGCGATATCTATAAATGTATCCTTTGATGTGGCAAGCCAAATTCCGGCCGAAGGGAATATATTGCTCCATGCACCATAATCAGGAGTGGTGAAAAATACTATGAGGATTGTGGCCAGCCAAAATACCGGTATCGAATAAACGACATATAGGATCACATTTAAAGTCCGGGTGAATATACCCTCTTTCCAGCCGGAATACACTCCTATGCCAATCGCACAAAAATATGCGATGGCAATCGCTAAAATGTTAATTAATAAAGTCCACCTCAAGGCATACCAGATTTTTGACCCTGCGGATTGACCATCCCTATTACTCACACCAAAATCGAAGGAAAGCGTCCGGATCAGCCAATGATGAAATTGATTGTCCCTGCCATGCCACACTGCCTTGGGTATTAGCGAAAATCCTCTCGTCTCCGGGTGGATTATTTGCAGGATTAGGTTATTCAACTTCGCAACATCAGAAGATACAAGGCCGCTATCAGCAGATTGTAAAAAATCCTGCAACTCAGCAGACGTTTTTTGAAGATCACTATCATAACTATTGAGAAATACCCGAAGCTCATTCTCTGTCGGAATATTCTCATCCAGTTCGAGATTCTCGACGAATTTTACGACTTGCCATATTTCATTTGGGTACTTGTATTTCTTTAGGATCTTTTGAGCAAATCTTTTCTGAGTATAATCCATTCGATAAATATCTGTAGGATAGTTTATGGGAACAATGGAAAAATAAAACACCGGCTTGTTCAAGCCCAGCTGATCTGCAATAATGTTGTATTCTGAGGATTCCTTTACTGTGTTCATTTCCGTGATAGAGCCCCGACCCGAAAGAGCATTTTGCACCGGGTCTCCCGGCAGAGTTCTGGAAAAAATAAATACTATTGAAACAATAATTAATAATGTCGGTATCGCTAGTAATATCCTGTAAATCGCTAATCGCCACATCAATTATTGAATTGTGAAGGTATTTTCTAAGAAGCCCGGTCTTAAAACAGTAGCCTTAAAATCAAATTTGCCGAGTGCAGCAATGGGAGTAACAGGTGCCACTAAAAAAATGGCAGGTCGTTGCTCAAAAATTATTTTTTGTAAATTCATATATAATATCTTTTGCTCAGATTCATCAAAGGTCGTTCGCAATTGCTCTATGACATGATCCGCTTCCTCGTTCTTAAATTTGCAGTAGTTAGAACGGTTTCGAACGGCATTAATAGAGTGCCAATTGCTATACAAATCGACCGGGCCTATCTCTTGTACAGTGGCTAATGTAGCCAAATCATAATCACCTTCATTTACTTTTTTTATTAATAAATGAGTTTCCGTTGGAATTATCGATATGGAGACACCAATTTTTTCAGCCTCCTCACGCAATAATATAGCGACGTCCTGCGAAAGTTGTGATCGAGACGTATTTATGTCTAATTTAAGTTCTACAGTTTGACCCTCCACAGATTTTTGAAGTATGCCTGCGCTATTTTTTTGCCAGCCGTCATTTGTCAATATTTCATAAGCCAGATCCGGATTAAACTCTACCGTGCTCAACTCCTTGTTATAAAAGGGATTCGACGGATGAATTGGGCCAGATACCGGCATCGCCAACCCAAAAAAAAGTTGCTCCCTTAAATTCTTATTATCCACCAGATGAGATAATGCCTTCCTCACTTCAATGTGCTTTAAAACAGGATGATCGTTATTTATTGCGATAAAGAAGATTTGTAAAATGGGAGCTGTCTCGAGAATAAGAGTCTTGGAGGTGCTATTATATTCCTTCAAATTGACATAATGCTCAGCACTGAGGTTTGCGACCAGGTCTAACCTCTGGTCTTTAAGTGCTGTAATGGCCGTCTGGTGATCGGGAATTATATAATATATCAATGTCTCAGGATTGGCCATCAGAAAGGGGTGCCGATTTTGAATCTTCTTAGCCCACCAGCCTTGCTTTCTCTGCAAAACAATTTGCTGGTTCGGAATCCACTCGACTAATTTGTAAGGGCCCGCCCCCGAAATAATATTTCGCGAGAACGTCGGGTTGTTAAAATGGTCGGCAAAAGAATGCAGAATCGTATCTGCCCCAGGTTGTAGTTCTGCATTGTGATCCTTTATCTGATCTAAAGTGACTGCACGCAAAATAAATGAACTGTCATACATGTATTCCGGGTAAATCGTTGTTGTGGCAATTACCTGTTCACTGAGGATATATTGATTATCGGTTTTTACCGTAAAAATTTTTTCATTTTCAGAATCAATTTCGATTGAACTAATGTGTTCCATATGTGATCGCCAGGATAGATTGGATAAATAAGGATTGCATGCCGCTTTGAATGTAAATGCCACATCATGGCCTGTGATGGGACTTTGATCATCCCATTTTGCATCTTCCAAAATCTCGAATTGATAACTTAGGCCCTTCGATAGATCCATAGAAACTGGTGTGATCTGCGGCATTTCTTTGATCAGAATAGGCTCTAGCTCAAGAGTCTGCGGATGATAGTCGGCCAGTGCCAGAAAGAGGCGCCTTTCGATCTGGGTGGCTTCGGGTTGCCTCGATAATATCGGATTTAAGCGATCTGGTTCATTAACCAGCCGCACTCGAAGTTCGAATTTTTCCGATTTTTGAATCGCTGATTCGCGCTGGCAACCACAAAGTAACAAAACGATAAAAGCTGCCAATAGAGCAGGGAGAGTGAGTTCGCATCGGGTCATAAAAGGAATATTCTTCTGAACTTACGAAAGTTCGCCATACAAATTGGTTATTTATCTCCAGAAATTGCCTTTTTATTCGGAAAATTGTAGCCTTTGACCATCTCCCGAAATCCCAAATAACGATTAAATGCAAGACTTCAAATCAGGTGAAAAACGAATTCTTATCGCAGGAGGCTCAGGCCTTGTCGGAAGAGCTTTGAGCGATCTATTATCAAAAGATGGACATCAGGTGAAGATCCTCAGCCGTTCAAAAAATCAAAACTCGGCAAATGTTTTCTATTGGAATCCCCTTGATAAAGTCATTGATCCAAAGGCAATTCCGGATGTCGATGTGTTGATCAATCTGGCGGGATTGCCTATTGCCGGAAAAAGGTGGACAAAGAGGCAAAGGCAAGATCTTTACGTAAGCCGGATTGCAAGTTCTGACCTTCTCTTTAATACTGTGGCCAAAATGGAGAAACTGCCGGATTGTTATATCGGGGCCTCTGCAGTGGGAATTTATGGTCATCAAAGTGAGAAAGTAAATGAAAAGTTTGCGATTGGCTCCAGTAGTGACTTCCTTGTTTCGCTATGCACAGCATGGGAAGATGCACACAAGCAGTTTGACTCAATTGGAGTGCGCACGATGATCCTTCGCATAGGGTTGGTGCTGAGCAACGATGGGGGAATACTCCCGGAATTTCGCAAACTGGCTGTGGGGAGGATTGGATTCACGTTTGGAAAAGGAGGTCAGTTTATGCCCTGGATACATATCGATGACTTGACACGATTGATAAAGCACCTGATCTTCAATGTCAACACTTCAGCCCTGGTCAATGGGGTCTCCCCGGCACCGGTCACTAGTAAAAAGTTTATGACAGCCCTTGTGACAGATGGTGGATCGAAAGATTCCGCATCCATTATACCGGTCCCCGCATCATTGATAAAGGCCGTGCTCGGAGAGATGTCGCAACTTATGTTGGAGGGTCAATATGTACATCCGGAATTTGCAACCGAATCCGGCTTCCAATTTGATTTCAATTCGATTGAAGAAGCATTGTCCAATCTCGCAAAAAGGCGTTGAGCAGTGGTTACTTAAATACCTCTACCTCCTTGGTTTTGATTACCAGGTCGGTAAATTGGCCTTTAAACCTGGTGGCTCGCACAATGTGGTTGTCGATCCAGTGGTAATTGCCACCTCTGGGTTTATTCATGAGCAGGCCGTGATATTTAAAATCATGTTTTCTTAGCCACTCCTCAGTCATCGCCCTGTGCTCTTCCGTGCGGCTGGTGAAAAAGGTTATTACGTGGCCTTCCTCATACCACTTGTTGATCATCACTAAAGCATCCGGATAGGGCTCACAGGTCAGCATGCGCTCAGGTTCCTCATTGGGAATGTCATCGCAGATCGTGCCGTCAATATCGATTAAGAAGTTCTTTACCTCGTCCGGAAGAATCGGACTGAGTAGAGTGCCGTTTTCATCGACAACTTCTTTGAGATGATTATTGCTGTTTTGTTTCATAGTTGCGGACAAAGATAGAATGATTGAAATTATATAACCTAATTATTGCATTAGTCATTGCGTTTCAGCTGATGGATCAGATAAAGATCACATCCAAATATGCGTTCCTACACATAGTAGCATTTATCATACCGGGATTTACTCAAAATTGATATAATTGCTCGGATCTACAGGTTTTCCGGCAAGCCATAATTCGAAATGTAAATGAGGTCCCGATGACAGGGTACCCGTATTGCCAATGATTGCCACCGCCTCTCCTGCCTTGACAAGTGCACCAGCTTTCTTAAGTAATGAGGAGTTGTGCTTGTAAAAAGATATGAGATTGTTGTCGTGCTGAATGCCAATGGTGTTCCCCGTCTCCAGGGTCCAACCTGAAAAAATTATATGACCACTGAGGACGGATTTGACGGGTGTATTGGGTGCAGCATTGACATCCACTCCCAGGTGATTTCGCTGAGGATCAAAATGCATGCTGATCGTCCCTGTCAATGGCGGAATGAGGTAGAGCTGATCTACAGAGCGACTGCTAACTTCAGTCTTTGGGCTCTCTCTGGTAATTTGCTCCAACTTTTTCTCCAGATCATAGAGATCTCTCAGTTGATCATCTTCATCTATACGTTGCACCTGAGATGCTGAGTCTTCGGGGGGTTCGGGCATGGCCACAGGCAGCGTGTCGAGCAACACATCTCCAGTGATCACGTTGCGGAAATTCCTGATATACAAATCCTGAGCAAGTGCCGTCTCTTCGAGCTGAAGCACCTTCTCTCTCAGTGCCAGTAATTCTTGTGAATCAGTATAATCGGATGGTACAAACAATGCTCGTAGAGGAGTGAGGGAGATGGCAGCAATGACGAGCCCAGCAATAGCCATGCAAAGCACACCCAGACCCAGGTAAATATGCCAGGGTCGAAATGCCAAAGATTTAATCTCTTCGAATGTACTGTCGCTGAAAATAACCAGCCGATAGCGATCATCCTGTATTTTCTTCTCCTCCACAGGCGTCAAAATTCAAAAGTCCTAAAAAAGTTCAGAACAAAATAATTATGGATTGAGAATAGTTATAATGCCGTGATTCTCTCTTGACAAGGATCCAGAGAGCCTGTATTGGATATGGGTGATCCAGATTGGTAGTCTCGAAGGTCACATATGTATTTTTTTACATTTGTAATAATGGTTCGATTAGCGACTTACATTTGTGTGCTTAGTTGTATTGTGTGTGCAATGTCATGTGTCACGACCAAGAAACGCGACGAAGCCAGCAAGGTGGGTAAGATGTATCATGACATCACTTCGAAGTACAACCGCAACTTCAATGCAAATTTACTCATCGATGAGACGTCAGCTCAAATCCTGGAAAGATATCAGGACGATTACTCAGAGATCTTACCGATATATCCACTTTTGGAGAAGGAGAATCCCACTCAACTTGCAGAACCCATGGATCAGGCCATCGAAAAGGCATCCGTCGCAATAGCCATTCATCGCCCCAGTCATTGGACAGATGACAATTATCTGATCATCGGCCGAGCTCAGTACCTCAAAGAGGACTACGAATCTGCCGAAGCGACGTTCAGGTATTTAATCAAGCATTACGATCCCTCTAACCTCATTGCAGCATCTGCTCCTAAATCGAGAAACGTCAATGCCAAGGTTTCGAAAAAGGAAAAGGAACAAGAGAAAAAAGAAGCTGAGAAAGAACGACAAGATCGTGTCAAGGAGCGTAAACGCGATATCGCAAGAGCCGAAAAAGAAAGAAAAAAAAGAGCCAAGAAGCAAAGGAAGGCCAGGACGAAAAACCGAAAACAGGAAATAAAACGGCGTGAGGATCTAGCGCGAAGTAAGGCCAAGCAAGAGCAACAAGCAGCTAAAGAGGATAAAGATGTGGCCAACAACGACAAGGGAAAAAATAAAAAGCAAAAACCTTTTGATGAAAACCCGGATCTCCCCAAAGTAAAGGGCAATCCGACAAACTACTTTTTGAAGCACAAACCAGTGTATCAGGAAGCGCAGCTGTGGCTGGCCAAAACATTGATCGAGAGGGATCGATTCGGTGAAGCTGAAAACTTGCTTAGGACAATGGATAGCAAGAGTACCACCTTTGACGAAATCAGAGAACAAATACCCATTGTTCAAGCACATAGTGCCTTGAGCAGATTTCAAATCCCCGCTGCAATCGAGCCCTTGCGCAAGGCTGTCGAAGTCACGAAAAACAAGGAAGAAAGAGCACGCTATGCCTTCATACTTGCTCAAGTACTGGAGCATACAAAACGGTTTCAAGATGCGCAGTTGGCCTACGAACAAGTTGTGAAACTCAAGCCCAACTACGAAATGAATTTCAACGCACAGTTGAACAAACTCAAAATGCAGACAAATGCTGGTAGTTTCAACAGTGACAAATACGCCCATGAATTGGAGAAAATGATCAAGGATGACAAAAACACAGAATATAAAGACCAGTTGTATTTTGCTCTGGCTCAGCGAGACCTTGAGGCTGGAAACCTCGAAAGTGCCATAGAGAATCTCAGGGAATCCGTGCGGAATAGTGTTGGGAATAAAGTGCAGAAATCAGAATCATACTACACGCTTGCCGGATTATATTTCGATCGGCATGACTACATCAGTGCCAAATTGTACTTCGACAGCACCTTAATGTTGATGAACTCCGAGGATCCCAGACTAGAGCAGGTTACCACCTACGCAAAAAATCTGTCTCAGATTTCGGAGAACCTGCAGATCATTGAGTTGCAGGATAGTTTGATCAAAATCAGCAAAATGAGTGATAAAGAGCGAAAAGCACTTGCAGCTCAAATAAAGAAAGAAGCGGCGAGGGCAGAGGCAGCGGCTCAGGCAGCAGCCTTAAATGCCAGTAGCGGGGGAAGAAACCTGCCACAAATTGGTGCCGTTGCTAACCGCACTGCAACAGGACAGAATCAAAAATTGTTTTTTGCCTATGACGACCGGCAGGTGAAGAAGGGATTAAGGGACTTTGGCCGGGTTTGGGGCAATGTCGCATTGCAAGACAATTGGAGAAGATCCAATTCATCATCATATGGCGCTCTGGCTGCCGTGGGTGAGGGATCCGAAGACCAGGGAGTTGCTCAAAACATTTCTGAAACCGAGATTGATGAGATTTTTGACCGCGTTCCAAAGACACCCGAAGAGTTGGAAATGGCGAATAAAGAAATAGAAGATGCCTTGTTTGCACTGGGCCGCTTATATCGCTCAGAACTGGAATCTAACGAAAAAACGATTGAAGCGCTTGAACGTCTCCTCAATGATTATCCGGAAACAGAGCACATGCTCGATGCCTACTACCTCCTTTACGTAGCTTACACTGATGAAGGAAATACCGGGCGTGCTGATCATTACGCCCAGAAGATCATCAGCGACCATGCTGATTCGGAATATGCCAGGTATATCAACGATCCGTCATACCTGGAGAATGCCCTTGATGATGACGAAAAAGTTGAACAGTTTTACCAGGACGTGCATGCCCTTTATGATCAGGGGAAATACGAGATTGTTTTAAAGAGGTTGCTCAATGCAAGGACAACTTTACCTCCCCGCCATGGGCTGCAGTCAAAATTCTCATTGTTATCAGCTCTGTGCATCGGCAGACTGCAGGGACGAGAATCTTACGTAAATGCGCTCAAAGAACTTATCGCGAAATATCCGGAGACGGATGAAGAGGAAAGAGCAAAGGAAATAATCAGACTGCTGGGTATTCGATTTACTGAAACGACCGCTGGAATCGAAGAGATAAATCAGGACACATACTTTGCACTGACCGAGAAGGATAAAATGCATTTGATATTGGTATCACTGCAAAAAAATGCTAGCGGTAAAGAAAGAGAAGCCGTCAGGAGTGCTTTTTCGAACTACAATAAGAAGTATCACAAGCTGGACAAACTGAGTGTGTCCATGATTATTCTTGGTGAGGAAAAGGATCAACCCTTGATCGTCATTCGAAGGTTTGATAGCAAAGAAAAAGCAATGGCATACTACGATGGATTTCAGTCCAACGGCAAAGATTTTATTCCGGATTTAAATACTATAGAGACATTTGCTTCAAGTCAAACTAATTACAGGAAGATCGTCCAATTGAGATCGGTTGATTTGTATCGCGAGTTCTTTAGCAAGGAGTATCTGTCAAACTAATCTGAATAGAAGGTCCCCTTTGCTCACCGTTTCACCTACTCTTACATAGATGTCTTCTACAACACCTGCAGCGTTTGTTTTGACAGTGTTCTCCATTTTCATCGCCTCAAGAGTGAGCAGAGCTTCCCCTTCTGCAACGGTCTGTCCTCTGGACACATGGATGTCCAACACATGACCTGGCATTGGTGCTTTTACTTCGCTTATTGTATTCTTTTTTGCTTTGCTAAGCCCCAATTCTTCCACTAGAAGATCTACCGGTCTTTTGAGAAGCACTCGCATCTCAATGCCATCAATTAATATTGCTGTTGATCCCTCTTCAGAATCAATGACGGTGACATCATAGTGTTTATTCATATAAATAACGGAACTGGGTTGCCCGTTGGGATCATAGGTTATTGCAACTTGGTCCAGATCAGATTTTTTAATGTCAATAGCTCCATGACCGTCGATAAATGCTTTATAAATCAGATCCTGCTCTCTCACTTTACTTTCTTATTTATTGCAGTGAGCGTATTGACTTCGAATACTGTGTAGATAATATAAATAGCAAAAAAAGGCCAGATATAAAGATTATTAGGGGGTCTAAAAAAACGATCATAAAACACTATAATCAACAAACAACAGACGAGTTTCACAAAGACCAGAATCATCACCAACCGGGTAAATTTATTTCGATCGCTACTATGTAATGCCTGATTGCCCAAATAAAAAACTAATAGGTTAAGCAGGGCGAAAAATAAGATAGCAGACCAACCAAACGGCATAACATATGACAATTGAGGTATGAGCGAAAGGCCGTAAATCCCTGCAACAAGAATGAGACTGATGCCAAAGAGCCAGGGAATAAATAGACGCTGGGTCATCTAAAAAGAGTGAGATGAAAGCGTGCGCCAATTCACAATTTCCCCCTATTAAGATCCGCAAACAATTTGATAAAAAAAGCGACTAGAAAAATAATCGAACACAACGCAGTAAAATATGGTCGCTCCGTCTGAAAATACTTATCTAATTGTTTGCCCAGGAAAATTCCCACTAAAATATATGCCGCAATCTGAAATGCCATTCCAGAATACTTCATATAATTTTTAGCGGTCTTGTTTTCTAAGAGTCTTTTTTTCTTCTTTCCTTCTTCAGTCGAGTTGTCCATTCTCTATTTCTGACAAAACCTCGCTTGTCTCCTCCAAGGTCTCTACGAGCTCTTCACGGTCATTCATCTTACATTTCACATCAAAGACAGATCCTGAATGGACAACGAGTTTTTGAGTATTGACATCACCCTCAATTACGGCACCTTCACGTACTTCAAGCACCTCCGAAGTATTGATATTGCCCTGGAATTTACCCTCCACAATTGCATTTGCACAACTGATTTCACCTTTAAATTCGCCTGAAGGACCAATGATCACCCGGGCATCACATTTCAGTGTCCCGATAAAAGTACCATCGATTCGAAAATCATTACTTGAGCTTACATCTCCCTCCAATCGGGAGCCCTGTACAAGACTGTTGTGGGATAGTGAACTGCCGGACCGGACTGCCACCGGAGTGGATGGGGTTTCTTTTTTACCAAACATAATTTGTGCTTTTAAAGAGTTCTTTTCAATAGATCGTTGAATAAGCCCCGAGCGTGCAAGCTATGCCAAGTTATAAAAATTTGGAAAAATTACTTTCCTTTTCTGCCTGTATACGACTGAATGCAGATCAGAAACTAGGACAATAAACACCCCGATTCTCATTACCACATATGGTGTATACCAGGGAAAATTCAAAAGCTCCATTTCCATTGGTGGCTACGTTGAGATCTGATACATTCCAGTCGTATGAAAATCCAAAGCCAAAGTTTTGATATTCAAAACGAGTCGACAGAATCACCGCGTCAGCTCCCAAGGATCTGCTGCTGCTGGACACATCTCCCGTGCCGGCAAGATAATTGTTTACCAGTCGGATCCACGCCCCCACCTGAAAAGTATTTGAGGTGGAATTGTCCTGAGCCAGTGTGAATCGGAGTGAGCTCCCAAGATTAAGTAAAAAAGAGGGTCCTTGCTTAAAGACAACCACCCCGGGCACCACACCCATTGTTTCATTGATCGCAAATTCACCTCCCGCATGCACGGTCATCTTGGAGTAGAGCGAGACAATAGAGTCCTGTGTAAAACTCACATCGGGATTATTGAGGTGATGGAATGCTCCCCCTACAAAAAAGCTATTGTATTTGTCAAGTACTGTAAACCACAACAATCCTGCTGAAACATCGGCATATGTAAAATTTTCCCTGGCCAGTGTCTCACCTGACGGCCGGCTTGGGTCGTAACCGCCGCGGCCGTCATGCTGGGTGCCAAATCGCAACTTCAGGAAATCTATGGACCTTTGTGAAATACCCGCATCAGCACCTACAACCAGGTAATGAGCCAAATCCCGATTTCCACCCATCCTCCTGCTGTACGATCCACTGAGTCTCGCCTGCAAGGTCTTGAAATCAGCTTCACCCGCCACATCGCCCCACAATGTACCTCCCACACCGAAGTAGTCATATCTTCCCACAGGGATCTTTCGATCATACGATGCAGAATAGGTCGTAAATGCATTTGATCCTAAAATGCTCGCCCATTGGTTGCGATAGTTGGCCACGAATCTGCTGTTGCAATTCATCACCCCTGTCAATGCGGGATTGAGGTTGAGTGGCGACATATAGAATTGAGAAAAATGTATATCCTGCCCCATCATGATGGTCGAGGCCAAGGTCAACAGTAAAATCGGCAGTAAACGGTTGCTTTTCATAGTATTCTTAACAAGTCAAACCATAGTAAATCTAATAATTTTCTACCGCAAAAGCGACATCAATTGTGCTCAGTCCAAGTTGGCAGGCATCAATGGCTGTCGGTTCCGCTATTTGCCTTTCGATCGAAATCAGGATCATTCTGTGCCAGGACGTCCACTATGACTGCGATTCCCCCCCTTGTTCGCTTTATAAATCCCAAGCAAACTCATTACAGCACTTCAGATCAACTCAAAATTCCCATCTCAAAACAGTACTAGAACGATTTAAGGTGCTCATCATTACTTTGTGCGCCTTAAATTTCCCCTAAATCTGCTCTTTCCAGATCGCACCGTAGCGCTCCACCAGTATGTTATCGTAATAATCCGCCTTGGTAAAGAGGTATTGGATCATCTGCTTACCCGTTTCCACATTGAGGTACCGGTCATAAATTATTAATGACAGAATGATATCGTTTGCTCTTATACTCAAAGAAAGATGCTTCAGGCGATGGTTTTCTTCGAGTAAGAATTTATAAATCGGAGCAATTGTCTTTTTGGGCAATTGAGCCAAAAAAGCATCTCCAATAATCAAGCCAGTATGATCGTGATACCGAAGTGTGATCTTAGCACTACCCTGCTCTATCTGCCAGTGATGAGGCCCTATACGAGAAAGCTCCACGGGGTGACCGAGCTCACTCAACATGTCTTCCACAGTCTTGTTTACTCCGATGGGCTCGTAGTCTTCCACCTGATTTGGCAGTTCGATTTTAGCCCCACAGTGAGGACAGTACTTATCGGTAATGGTATCCTGAAAGACCAGGTTTGTGCACGAATAGCACCTTGCTGCATGTACTGATCCCCCCATCTCAAATTCCTCAATCGTCAATTTCAGATAGCTGGCCGGCAGAGAAAAGCCAATACTGTTTCCATCCCGCATTATAAAGGTGTTCACACCTGCAATTTTACCTTCCATTGTGATCAAGGGACCGCCACTATTTCCCGGATTTAAGGCTGCGTCATGCTGAATGTACCTGATATCTCCCATTTGATGCCTCAGATTTGATACGATGCCATTGGTCGCCGACAGTTTTAGACCAAAGGGATGACCAATAGCTACTATCGGTGCTCCTTCAGCCAGCGACTCCTCGTCCTCAAGTAACCTTACGGAAGGCAAAGGCTCAGATGGAGCTTTGAGAAATGCGAGATCAAATTTCGGGTCGATATACAGCACCTCCACGAGCTGTTTGTTGACACCACTTCCATTTATGACCACTCTACGATTTCCACGGATGACGTGTTCATTCGTGACAATTACATTGTGTTCTTGTAGAAAAAAACCGGTACCTGTGCTGTGAGGAGTAGCAATCTGAATAAGGACGGGTGCGAAGGTCTCTAAGATATCTGATATTCTGGCCATGTCATGAGATATTAAGGTCCAGATCGGCCAACATTTGCAGGTAAGATCCCGCAAAAGTAGTTATGTCAGAAAAATCGAGTCTTGCGAAATTTGGAGCAAGTTTCTCATATTTCGGCTTCCAGGACACGGCTATCCGGCTTACGGCCTCCCTTATCTCTTCCTTATTTAATTTACCGTCTTTTACAAAGCCTGTAGCAAACCCCAGATCTTCAAAAAAACCGGACTCTGTGATTTGATAATAGAGCAATAAGAAATCCGTGTCCGGCTCGGGTAAACTATAATTAAAAAGCGCATGTCCTGCAATATATCCGGGTATAGAAAGTGCCACCTCATCATATTCGTTTTCTTTGTACCACAACATATTGGGAAGTTCATTCGTAATAATATCCCGAAATTTTTGATGATTTGTTGTTGACAACACACCAAATGTGGAAATTGTACGATAAAACTCTTCTTTGATTTTTTTATCATCCCTCTTCTGCAATGATCTCAATTCTTTGATCAACTGATGATTCTTCTGCTGACTGTTCATTCCGTCTTCGGCAAAAAAAGAGCGGTGCATACGCTCGAACGCTTCCATCGTATAGCCCTCTGGTCTCACTAAGAAGTCGAGTCTGTAAACTGTATCTAAAAGCATATAAGTGATACCACCCGGATATTGTACTGGATTTAAATTTCCCCTCTTTATGTGGTTTAATACAGTCTCGATTTTATTTCTAAAAAACCGTAATTTAATTTCTTTTTCATCCTCATCCAGATTAATAATATGGCTGGTATTTGTAGGATATAAGGATGAAAATTCTTCTACCAATAGGTCATCCTGCTTATCTGCCGCAAGCGCGATCTCTTTGAGACCATAATACAATTTGTAGGGTGAAGCATCGGCAGTAATGCTGTCAAAAAGTATCGATATATTAGTTTTATCATCCAGGCAATACCGGCCAAATTTGAGATCATAATTACGTTCGATCATGCGGCGCATCACGCCAATATTGAGTTCCTCAGCACGAGCAATCAAACATTCTGCTCTGAATGTTTCTTCATTAGCAAAACCGGTAAGTTTTTTTGATCCTTGATATATCGAAAACGAAATTTTATCTTCTTCGACTGAATACGATAAATTACTTTTGTGCTCATCCGATAAATATTCTAAAAAATACTTAAACGAGAGGAAGTACTTTCCTTCTTCAAAATAATCCACAGCCAAATCCCAATCATCATATTTTTCCTCAGATTTGTAGCCGTCCGTGTACCGCCCAAACTCAATATTGGGTAGATCTTGAGGTGTATCTGCACTAAATAACCTGGAGAAAAAACTCATGACACCGTGTAAACTTTCATTGGTTGCTGGGGGAAAAATAATACTTTTAATTGACGCCTAAGTACATAAGTAATATGACAAGTGACTTCTTTTGTCACGTAGACATACCAGAAAGCGGTTTCGAGATAGAACCGGAGCATAAAGTCCTCTGCATAGGTTCTTGTTTTTCTGACCATATCGGTCACTTCTTTGAAAAGAACAAGTTCAACTGTCTGACTAATCCACTTGGCATCGTATATAATCCGGTCTCAATCTTTAAGCTGCTCGAAAGTGCAATAGCTGATCAAAGTGCCTCCCACTCTCACTTGCTAGTGAATCACAACGACCTCTGGCACAGCCTTATGCATCATGGTCGGTTTTCTCAGCCTGACCGTGACGTCCTGATCCGGAAAATAGATAATGCAGCCAGCAAGACCAGGGAATGTCTATTGGGGGCAAACTACCTTTTCATCACTTTGGGATCCGCCCATGCTTTCATCCATAAAGAAAACGGGTCAATTGTCACCAATTGTCATAAAATAGAATCGCCCCTCTTTGAGAAAATCCTCATCGGGCAATCGCAGATCAAGACGTCTCTTGATCAGCTCTATGAGCTGACAATCAAGTTAAATCCAACGCTAAGATTTGTTATCACTGTAAGCCCGGTAAGATATCTCCGGGATGGCCTTATCGAAAATAATAAAAGCAAAGCCAGGCTCATTGCAGCTGCGCATGATTTCTGTAACACACACCACGAAGCATTCTATTTTCCAGCATATGAGATCGTTATCGACGAACTCCGTGATTATCGCTTTTTTAAGGATGACCGCGCACACCCCACAGATGAAGCCGTGAGCTACGTCCTTAGCAAATTCACCCAAACAATGCTTAGCAACGTATCCAGGCAGAAGGTCAAAATCATGTCAGATCTTAATAAATCTCTTGAGCATAGGCCGCATCACTCCAAAAGTTTGGAATATTATCGCTTTCTAAAACAGGTCCTGGAAAAAATGGATAATATTTCCAATGAATTTCCAGACATTAAATTTGCAAAAGAAAGGGAAATAATAGGAATAAAGCTATCCGATTTTAAATAATTTGCTGGAAAAATCAATTCTGTTTTCGGAATTGAGAGAAATTAAGTTAAGGCCCGGTTTTTTATTCACCTCAATTGTGCCAAAAACATGGCCCTGACCCAAAGCTTGTGCCCCATTTGTCGTTGCCCATGACAATAATTGTTCGTCCGGGATATGCGGGAAGTGCTTACGTATAGTTTTTATCTCTTCCAAAATACACAATTGCCAGTTTGATGCAAGGCTGTCTGTACCCAAACACATCTTTACACCATTCCGGATAAAAATGTCATAATCAGGCAATCTGTCTTCAATATAGATATTCGCATTGGGGCAGGAGACCCAAAAGCATTTATCGCTCCATTTCTCTGTGTCCAAAATATTTTGTTCGGTAGTAAAAGTGTTGTGCACGAAGAGATTATTGCATTCTGGATCTAACTGTTGCAATGAGTAATAAATCGAGTTGTTTCCATAGGCCAGAAAATGAGAAAATGAGAATCCAAAATTTTGAAATAATTCTATGAGATCACCCGTTTTGTGAAAAAACATTTCATCTTCCGATGCGGTTTCCTGATTGTGTATACTCACACTGCCTTCTGAGTTATTGCTACTCCGAATCATTTGAAACAAATCAGAGCTAACCGAATAGGGAGCATGTGGTACCATACTTTTTTTATGACCAGCCGACACTGCAATTTGATCAAATACGCGCCTGTAGTCCCTGAATTTCTCTGATGCTAAAGCTGGCTGCATAAAATCAAACATTTCAACAAACGAGTAGTAAAATATTTCGCTTGTTTCTTTTGTATCAATAGTATCAACCCTGTTGCAGATGTCTCCCACCGCAACGATGCCGTTGCTCGACATTTCCCGGTCTGCACCGATTATTGCATCATTGATCCTGGAGGGATCAGCTTCGCGCTGAGAAACAATGCCCTCAATAAATTTTACCAGTCCCGTGCCTGATTCAATTGCACCCTTCATATGTGACAGCTCAAGATGGCAGTGTGTATTTACAAACCCGGGAACAAGTGCACCAGATAATTTTTGCTGAGATGCACTATCGTGCTGATCGCTATCGTCAATGGTCAGTATCCTTCCCTCGTCGTCAATTACGACCACCTTGCCGGTCTTGTAGCCTCCACCTTGCAAAAGAAAGTCAGGATTTAATTTTCGGAAAGTCATTAATGATGTGGTGGTCAACTATTAAATTAAATAGACCTGAAAAGTAAAAAATTGTGATCTCCTTCTTCCGAAAATCAAAAACATAAAGAAAAAAGACTATACTCTAAACATCTTGAGGAAACTTCCGACAAACCAATCGGGATCGGTGGAGAGAAGTGATTCCAGAGTGGCATCGGCTTTTCTTGAGAAATATTTAATGTCTTTTAGGACATCACAAAATTCTGTCGATTCAGGACATAGGGCCTCTACGTGTTCGTACTCCGCCATCAGATTGAGCAGTGGGTCAAGCTCCTCGCGCCGTCTGTGAATGACAACCTGCCTGAAAATCTTATACATGTCTTTTTCGGCAGTATAATATTCCTTCCGGCAGCCATCCATACACTCTTTATAAATGAGATTCCACTCGACAAGAGTTTTCAAATTCATGCACGCATTTCCCCTGGATATTTCCAAATTTTGCATGATATGATCGGTACAAAGTGGTTTTGCTGAAGTAAGTAGCAAGGCGTGGATCTGCCCCATGGTGCGATTTATTCCCCAGCTGGTGCTGATGTCACCCCACTTTTTAATAAAATTCGATCTCTTCTCCTGAAAATTCATTTTTTATAAAAAGGCATTTTGCAAATGCTGGCTCCAACTTTTTTTCTTCCCGCAACAAAATTTATCCGATTACCGGGTTTTGCATACTGTTTACTTACATAACCCATGCCAATCGGAACCTCCAAACTCGGACTAAATGTCCCCGAAGTCACGATACCAATTTCGTTTCCATCTTCATCCTCGATCTTGTATCCCTTTCTCGGTACTCTTCTGTCTTCTGTAGTAAAACCCACGAGCTTCCTTTTTATGCCCTCTATTTTCTGGGTTTTTAGCCAGTCTATTCCCACAAAGTCATTTTTCTGCAACTTAGTGATCCAAGACAGACCAGCCTCAAGTGGTGATGTGTGATCGTCAATATCGTTTCCATAAAGGCAAAATCCCATTTCCAATCGCAACGTATCTCTAGCACCCAAGCCCGCTGGTTTCAACGTCTTTTCATCCGATTTGTTTAGCAGGGCATTCCAAATCTTTAGAATTTCATCATTATTTCCATAAAGCTCATAACCACCGGAACCTGTGTAACCAGTTGCAGAAACTATAATGTTTTGACAACCTGCAACTTCACCTTTTTCAAAGGTATAGTACTTGATTTTATCAATTTTCAGATTCGTATGTTGGCTCAGGATGTCAGTGGCCAGAGGGCCCTGGAGTGCGAGTAGCCCACACTGGTGTGAAATATCGATAACGCGCGAATCAAAGGAGTTGTTTTTATTTATCCATGTCAGGCCTTTTTCGATGTTGCCAGCATTGACGACGAGCATAAACGCACGCTCACCTTCCTCGCATTGATCTTCACCCAACCGGTAGACCAACAGATCATCGACAATGCCTCCATCTTCGTTAGGCATGCATGAGTATTGGGCCTCTCCGGGATCGAGCACAGAAGCATCATTGCTGGTCACGTACTGCACAAGGTCAAGGGCATCTTTCCCTTTCACAATAAATTCACCCATGTGAGAGACATCAAACAGACCAGCCCGATTTCTAACAAAATCGTGTTCCTCCGAGACCGAGGTATATTGAAGGGGCATGGTATAACCTGCAAAGTTCGTCATCTTTGCACCCAGGGCCCGGTGAACTTCTGTAAGTGGAGTCTTCTTCATAATCGCAATTCTACAAATCATTGTATGGCCTGAGGCTCAACCATCTTAATATGTTGAATAACATCACCCATCTTCGTCTCGTAGACCACATCGATCCCTGAAATGACCTTGCCAAATAACGAATATTGACCATCGAGGTGTGGTGTACTATTTTGGGTGATAAACCATTGTGCGCTTTCAGTATTCTTTCCGGCTGAAGCCATCCCAATGTAGCCCGGACCTTCGTAGTAAAATGGCCCGACTTCCGACCGAATGCTGTAATCCAGGCTGCCATAGCCATCGCCTCTATTGCAACCACCTTGTATCACAAAGCCGGGAACCACCCTGTGAATCGGCTTCTCAGCATAATAATTTACATTGACAAGGTCTACAAAATTCGCCACTGTTGCCGGAGCATGTTCTGGATATAATTTTATAACAATTTTACCCTGGTTTGTCTGGATTTCTGCCTCCATATCATCGGGAGCCTGATCTAAAGTGGACCAATCTACCGGATGCGTATATCTAAAATCACTTTGGGGATCATAAACGATTCCAGTCAGTTCAGCCTGTTTCTGCCGCAGGGGGATAATAGCCTCAATGTCCCTTGGCATTTGCAATTGCCCGATTGCCTGGTCTAATACAGCAGAAAGATCATGTCCATAAGGTGTCAAATCCAGATCTAAAATCCCGCTTGTAATTTCAACCATAGCCACATCCCCCGATTGTAATGTAGTGATCAAATGATCAATGACCTCCTTTCGTATCGAATTCTTAAGTCGGGTAAATTTGGGCGATAAAGCAATGTTTACCAAAGCCTCGGTGCAGGCCGTCTTTATCACCTGATCGTCGTTTGCCTTCTTCTGAGCAATAATGTAACTCGCCCGGTGAGTCTCTTCACCTAATGCTTTGACGACGGCAGCCTTTTCATAAACGTTGCTGGTTCTCCGGTATCGTTGCATCAGAAAATCACTGTTCATACGGGCGAACATGGCATTACCCGGAGGAATGTACCTGCTCACTGCGTGAAGCAGTGGAATCTTTACCTGCCAGGGAAAATTACCCAGGGAGAGATTCATAAATGTACGCCAGTATCTGGAGCTTCCGTGTTGCAGCATGATATCTGCAGCTGTCGAACTCACTGCGATGTTGGGGTCGTACAATGCCTTTTGTATTTTTTGGCGGTGGGTTGCAAAATTTTGACCCCCCAATGCTCTGAGCGAAGCACATTTCAATCTAAAATCATCACTAGTGAGAGACTGACTCACTTTTGCGATTCCATCAGCACCTGTTTTTATAAGCGCTGCGGGCAAAATCGCCTTGATATCTCCATCCGGTAGATTAGAGTAAATCAACTCGAGGATATCTTTTTGACTCTCAAGAGAGACATTTGCCCTGGCTAGATAATGAGCTGCCAAATGGTGTATGCCTTGCGGGAGATCCGGCTTGGCAAGTAATTCCACCATCCGCCGCGTGCCTGAAGAATCAACGATCCCCCTCGTCATGTAACGGAAAATAGCACGGGCCTGTCCTGTGAGCAAGTGATTGTCCTCATCGCGATAAGTGGTAGCACTGCTGAGCAATGGGAGGCTGGAAGGCGCTCCACATTTCCCGATAGCTTCCAGGATAATTGAGCTGAGAGGGCTATTTACTTCTACGGAATCATGATCTTGAAATGCCTCGATCAGATGCCGTTCAGCACTGCCATGACCGATTTGTCCCAGTGCGTAGGCTGCCCCCTCTCTCACCTTGTAAACGGGGTCGCGCAGCAGCGGAATCAAATCATTTATTGCAGAAGAGTCACGCAAGGTGCCAAATGCCAGGGAGGCAAGATATCGGTATGTGGGGTCTCGATGTCTAAAAAATGCAATCAAGGAATCAGACTGAAGGCGATCCTGGAACTCATAGATTTTGCGTGCGATCGTATCATTCAAACTGACATTCACCTCCCGCAGGATTATGTCCTGCACCTCACCTAGTTCCTCCCCGCCACATGAAATAAAGACGAAAGGCAAAACGACAAGGCAAACATTGAATAAAAAAGATAAAAAAGATCTCTTCAAGCTCCTGAAGGTTTAGGTTTATTGTGCAATTACCATCAATATCAGTGTCAAATCCGAAACCACTGAGACGACTCAAAGATATGATCCTGCGTGCACAAAACTGGAGACATTAAAAAAATTCGTTTTCATCCTCACTGTCGAAGGTTTCCGGTTTGTTGAGTGGATGCAAATTGTCATACTCTTCACAATCAATGGAAATATTTAAATCTCCGGGTGGTTTGTAAAATTTTGCATTTTTATCAAAATCGGCCTCCTTATCGGCCTCGAGTCTTTTGATTAAATCTATAAAAACGGGTCTGGCCATCACCGATCCCTGGCCATTTTGCAAGTCTCTAAACCGGATCCAGCGATCCTCACCCCCTACCCAGGTTCCAACAACCAGGCTGGGTGTTATCCCCATAAACCATCCATCGGAATGATTTTGAGTGGTCCCTGTTTTGCCTCCAACCTCGGAGGTGAGCTCATGCGAACCTCCCCTACCTCTCAATGCATTTTTGAGCATATCGACGATCACATAATTGGCATGTGACTGAAGGGCTTGCTCCTCATTTGGTACGGATCTATAAATCACCTTGCCGTTTTTGTCTTCTATTTGTTTGATAAAGGAAGGTTTGATAAATACCCCATTGTTAGCAAAAGCTGCATAGGCACCAGTCATTTCATATAGAGAAATATCGGCCGACCCCAAACACAAGGATGGAACAGGAGGCAACTTTCTCTGATCCACTCCCATATTTCCTGCCAATGTTCTGACCGGTTCTACATCCCCGATCTGTTTCATAAGGTATACCGAGACCGTATTCTTTGATTCACGGAGGCCTTCATACAACGTGATGGGCTCCGCAGCGTACTCGCCATCAGAATTCTTCGGCGACCAATCATCCTGCATGTGAAAATTACCCTCTCCTTTGCTAATCGTGTATTGTATATCGTAGATCTTAGAACAAGGGGAAATACCCTGGAAAGCGATTGCAGTAGCATACACAAACGGTTTAAATGTAGATCCAACTTGTCTACTGGTATGGATGTGATCATGCTGGAAATACTTTAGATTAATTCCGCCCACCCAGGCCTTAATATGCCCTGTGCGTGGATCCACGGCGAGGATCCCGGTCTGCAGGTGTTTTCGATGATATTTTATGGAGTCGAGGGGACTAAGCGTTGTATCTTTTTCAAAATGCTCATTTTCATATGTAAATACACGCATTTTTGTTTTTTTCTCAAATTCTTGCTTAACTCGTTTTTGAAAATCACCCCATGATTTGAGCAGATTTTTTCCTTCCTCATGTTTTACTACGCGTCGATACAGGTCTCTTTGTTTTTTTGAAATGTACTTTTTAAGCAACATCTCCGACAAATACTCTCGGTTCTTTGATTGTTTTTCGATTCTGACCAAATCAATATCTGAAAACTCGTGATCAAAGATTTTATTGAATTTTTGCCGTACGGTATCAAATTCATTTCTACGCAAGCTCCTGTAGCGCTCAGTATTTCTAATTTGCGCCTTCAAATTGTCCATTTTGATATCGACGAGGGACTCGTCTTCATCATATTCCCACGGATCTTCCCGGATGATGTTCCAGTGGCGAAAGAACCTCTTCTGCAGGCTTCTCATGTGTTTGACCATTGCTGTCTCAGCGTGCTCTTGAATGCGGTGATCTATTGTCGTATAGATTCGTAAGCCATCACTATCCATCCGGTAAGGTGTACCATCTGGCTTGAGATTCTCTTTTCGTGCCAGGATTTTCTTGAGCTCCTTGCGCATTTCCATCCGGAAATACGGTGCCAACCCGATGTTATGGGACGATTTTTGAAAATTAGACATATCAATGGGTAGCGCTTTTAATGAATCGTAGGATTCGGTACTTAAATATCCCAGTTTTTCCATCTGTTTCAGCACTACCATCCTGCGCTGAGCAACAAGTTCGGGTCTGCGATTGGGGTTGTACAGTGATGGATTCTTGAGCATTCCGATCAGCATAGCTGCTTCTTCGATGGTAAGATCTTTCTGATCTTTGCCAAAATATGTTTCGGCAGCGGCCTGTATCCCATGTGAATAATTCAAAAAATCAAAGTGATTGAGGTACATGGCAATGATCTCTTCCTTCGTATAGCTGCGTTCTAGTTTTACCGCAGTGATCCACTCCTTAAATTTTTGAATCGATCGCTCGGCAATATTTCGGGCAGGCCGGTCTGTATAAAGCAACTTCGCCATTTGCTGACTAATAGTACTTCCTCCGCCTGAGGTCCCGCTCCGCAGTAAGATGGATTTGACAAGCACCCTACCAAGAGCCCTAAAATCAATTCCGGAATGCTTATAAAACCTTTTGTCCTCCGTGGCAATGAGTGCCTTGATCAAGTGAGGAGAAATATTTTGAAAATCGATCGGGACTCTGTTTTCCAGGTAATATCTCCCGAGAACAGTCATATCTGATGTATAGACTTCAGAGGCTTCATATTCGGAGGGATTTTCCAATTGCTCAAATGTGGGAAGATCACCAAATGAGAGTCCGATAAATAACAGGGCAATGCCCACAATCCCAGCGATAGTCAACATCCAAATTCCTTTGACAATTTTCGTCGGAATACGATCTGAATCTTTGAATATCATCTTTTTATATATTTTCAAAAAATCTAATGTCAAAAATACAAAATCTCGGATTACAATTCTGTATAATAGTCTAAACTCTCTCTAATCAGAGCATCCTGAGCAGTCATATTGTGTTCCGCATGACCAATGCGCTCCAGCAGCGAAAAATTGATCTTTGTACCCTCATTCTTTTTGTCCAGCTTCATCTTCTTTAACAACCTTTTCTGATCGATTTTGTGCAAATCGATTTTTCCGTAGACCGATAAGATGTATTGGCTTATTTTTTCCAGATCTGATAAAGGAAGGCTGCTTTGATGATGAGATAAGTAAGACTCGGCAATCATTCCCGCAGCAATCGCTTCTCCATGCAATATGGGCCTCCCTTCATCAATCTTAACGCTCTCAATGGCATGGCCTATTGTATGGCCAAAATTCAAAATTTTCCTCAAACCCGTTTCGAGTGGGTCTTCACTGACTACTTTTCTTTTTATTTTCAATGAATGAGTAATGGCAGAATTCCAATCCTGAGTGGTCCAGTCTGACCGGTCAGTCAGTTGATACCACAATTTTGCATCCCGGATCAACCCATGCTTGATGACCTCAGCATAGCCACTTCGCAACTCCCTGGTCGGAAGGGATTTTAAGAAAACAGGATCTACCCAAACGGATTGCGGATTGCGAAACAGCCCTACGGCATTTTTCAGGCCATAAAAATCAATGCCCAATTTTCCTCCCACTGAGGCATCTACCTGGGCCAACAAGGTGGTGGGAATCTGTACGAAGGTCATTCCACGCATGTATGTGCTCGCGCAAAAACCGCCCATATCGCCAATTACGCCACCACCGAGATTGACCAATAATGAGTGCCGATCGGCCTTAAGATCAAACAACCTTTTCCAGATCTTCTCGCAAGTATCCAGTGACTTATACTTCTCCCCGGAGGGAATAACAATGGAAGAGTCGACTTTAACTCCTGCATCTTGGATCAGTGGCAGGCATAAATCCTCAGTTTGGTCATCAGCTAAGACAATCGTTTTGCTTGGATTTATTTGAGATACTGTACTTTTGATCGCCGACAGACAATCACCGACGTAGAGTCGGTATCCAGGAAGTCGGAATTGTTTATATGGCAGAGTGTCCTTCAAAATTGATCCTAATAGCCTATTTTCGAGTTCGCAAAGTTAGTAACCTATCAGAAATCGAAAAAACCACAAAGCAGTAAGCGAAATTGTTCTTTCAATAGATGGTCTCGATCCGATCGATCTATTCGGAGAAAACAACGTTAAGTTAAACCTCCTGAAGGAAGCTTTTCCTGAAGTAAACATCTTGAGCCGAGGGAATCGACTTACTTTGCGTGGAGAAAAAAAGGCGACACAACAGGCAAAGTCGAAATTCGAACTTATGGTAAGGCTCTTGCGCGAGAAAAAAGAGCTGAGTAGTCAAACGATTTTGCAGCTTTTGCATAGCAACGATCCCTTTTATTTGCCAGTGTTTACGGATCAGACGGTGATACTACACGGTCGCAATCGAAAACCCATCAAAGCCCGTACACGCAATCAAAAAGCGATGGTTGAGGCAGTCGAACACAACGATATCGTATTTGCCGTAGGTCCTGCCGGCACCGGAAAAACCTACACGGCGGTCGCCCTGGCTGTACGAGCACTCAAGAACAAACTGGTCAAGAAAATCATTTTGACCAGACCCGCAGTAGAGGCCGGAGAAAGCCTGGGTTTCCTCCCGGGTGATTTAAAGGAAAAAGTCGACCCTTACCTCAGGCCATTGTACGATGCATTAGACGACATGATCCAGGCAGACAAACTCATCCATTTTATGACCCACAGAGTCATCGAAATTGCGCCGTTGGCGTTTATGCGAGGACGCACTTTGGATCATGCCTTTATCATATTGGATGAAGCTCAAAACTCGACGACGGTACAATTAAAGATGTTTCTTACACGGTTGGGACCTTCGGCTAAATGCATTGTGACCGGAGATCTTTCCCAAATAGACTTACCGCGCAATGTGAGATCAGGATTACCCAACTCAATAAGAATCCTGGGGCATCTCGATGGCATCAGTACGATCTACCTGGACAAAAATGATGTAGTGAGGCACCGTTTAGTCCGGGAGATCATAGAGGCCTATGACAGAGAAAACCATGCGAGATATCATCGTGAAGAAGAAGAATAGCTCCTGAGCATATCCAAATCAGAATGACTTTTTCAATAAGCAAACCCGATGCCATCGTAAGGGGAAAAATTAGATTGGATGGATCCAAAAGCATCAGTAACAGGGCTTTGTTGATCAGGGCATTGTGCCAAAATCAATTCAGCATCGAAAATCTTGCCCATTCCGCTGATACGGAGACCATGGTCAGGCTGTTGAATCAGAAAGGGGGCCATTTTGATGTGGGTCCGGCTGGCACTACGTTTCGATTTCTTACAGGTTATCTCGCCCTTCAGGATGGTGAGCAAATTCTCACCGGCTCATCACGGATGTTGCAGAGACCTATCGGACCTCTTGTCGATGCCCTGAATACTATAGGCGCGGATATCCAATACATGGATAAAAAGGGATATCCTCCTATCCGGATCAGATCTCCCCGTGATTTAGGAAAGGTCAATACGCTCTCCATCCCTGCCAATATCAGCAGTCAATTTATTTCAGCACTATTGATGATCGCTCCTACTTTACCCCGGGGTCTGCAAATAACACTGCATGGCGATTTGGTATCGGAATCATATTTGCAAATGACCATTGAGATGATGCGGGATTTTGGAATTGAGGTCAGCTATCATAAAAATAAGATCTCTGTGGCCAACCAACTCTATCAGGGAAGGGATTACGCAGTCGAATCCGATTGGTCTGCGGCCTCGTACCATTTCGCCAATGCTGCACTGTCACAAGATTGCTCTCTTTTGCTTCAGGGTTTGTTTCAAAATAGTATGCAAGGAGATTCAGTCCTTCCGACCTTATTCCAAAAACTGGGAGTTCGCAGCACATGGACTAACGATGGTATGCTACTGCAAAAAGCGAATAAACCAGATCCCTTTTTCGAGCATGATTTCATTAAGTGTCCGGATATCGCGCAAACCGTTTCAGTGGTCTGTGGAGCACTGGGAGTCAAGGCTTTGTTTGCAGGATTGGAGACCCTAAGTATTAAAGAGACGGACAGAATAGACGCGTTAAAAAAAGAATTGTCCAAAATAAATGTGAATTTCTGTCTTGTGGAAAATAAGAACACTTTACCATCCGGGAAACAACTATATATGGTGGAGGGCAAAGCGAAATGGGCATCACCTCCCCTTTTTGAAACATACCACGACCACCGCATGGCCATGGCACTTGCACCACTGAGCATAATCGCTCCAATACGAATCCTCGATCCCGTGGTAGTAAATAAATCCTATCCCTATTTTTGGAAGGATCTCATAAAGCTCGGATGGAAGGTGGAGTTGGAAACCCAATCAAAAGATATATTTAAATGAGCTGTTTTTTCCGGGCAATCAATAACAGTCTTCGAGTGAGGATAACCCCAGTACTTTGATGGTAATAAGAGTATGAAATGTTGCGGCGTTGGTTAAACCGTCATTCTTGAGTTTCGCATGTACAAGCTGGGTTCACTAAAAGAAAATTTAATATAACAGCCCTCTACGCTGCTGATCTCCATGTCTGCTTCTAGTTTGCGTGCAAGAGAATTGATCAGTTGTCGTCCAATAGAGTCTTTGGATGAGCTAATAAAATCAGGGGGCAACCCCGGTCCACTATCTCGATAATCGACATTGATGTATTTTCCCACAGCGTATATTTTGAGACCGATCGAACCTTTTTTCCGGTCACTAAAAGCGTGCTTAAAAGAATTTGTAATCAATTCATTTACAATTAATCCCAAGGACAAAACTTTATCAACATCCAATATGATATCCTCTATATCATATATAATAGACACATCCTGATCAATCGAATAGACCTCTTTAACATCGAGGATTATTTCTTGAAAGTAATCTTTAATCCTTATTGTGCCTGAGTGATCTTTTATGTAAAATTTTTGGTGCAGTAAGGACATTGTATGAATCCTAGATTTCGCAGTTTGGAAAGCTTGCCGATCAATTTTTTCAGCGAGATTTGTAGACTGTAAGGAAAGTAAGGAGGATACAACCTGAAGATTATTCTTTACTCGATGATGTATTTCCTTGATCAACATGTTGCTTAATTTGAGATCTGAGTCGATTGCTTTATTCTTTTCTCTTAAGGCGACAGCTGTCTTGATCTTTTGTCTATATAGGATCCCCAGGAATACGAGAAATCCTAAAATTATAAAAATAGAAGTTATTAAAAAGGATCCCTTCTTTTTCTGGGCGAATAAGCTGTGTTGATCAATTTTATTCCTTTCCTCTAAATATGATATTTGATCTTTTATTTCCTCAGTATGGATTCTTATATCAATCTTTTTTACTTCATTTATTACTCTGTCTGAATACAGCTCCTGATAAAGACTGTCGTTTAAAACATCATAATGCATTGCCATTTCATAATCATCCATCTTTAAATGATAAATAGAAAGTGCCTCATATGCCTCTTGAAGTAGAGACTTTCGATTACTAAGTAGAGCGTGTACCAGCAGACTGTCGAGTATATCTTTGGCCTCATCATATCTTCCGTACGCTATTAGCAATTTCGCATATAGCACTTCCACTTCTCCCAATTCTTTTGGCATCCCAAAAATCTTTGCATGCGAATAGGCAGAATCGATGTACGCTATAGCAAGTGTTGAATCTTTATCCTCATGTGCGACTTCTGCCAGTGATCGATATCCGTGAATTCGAGTCTTGAATGATGAAGAATTTATCCAAATGCGATTCACGACGTTTCGATAGACTCTTGTTAGACTATCATTTCCTAATTCTTTATAGCACTTTGCAGCATTTGTCATGACAGTTACTTCCCACCCCTTGGGATTCTTTATATCCTTTTCATTTAAAAATTCTTCATAAACTCTCAAAGCCGATTCGTAATCTCCCAATGAAATGTATGTGCCTCCCAATCTGTTGACGATATCTCCCGAAACTCGAAGATTCTCATCATTCAAGCGGATAAGGTGGGCCCGGTGATAGAAGTCCAGTGCCTTTACCAGATTACCCTTTGATTTTTCTAAAAAGCCCTTCTTTGATAATGTGTGACTAACCCAGCTATTGTTATTGACTTTTTCCCAATAAGCTAATCCCATTTTTATATGCTCCTCCGCCTCAGCATACTTTCCTCCACTTATATATGCAAGAGACATGCTACAGGTAACCATGTAGTAGAGAGAGTCGTGACCGATTTCTCTAAAAATTTTTCTTGCCTGGCCATTGTATAAAAGAGATAGATCGTCACTATGGACTGCACTCTTCTTTCCCAAATCATAATACAGTTGTCCCAACTTGAGGGAATCCTGTAATAATGGTGCCCCGTATTCCTTTGTTAAGCAATAATCAAAATGATTTTTTTCAACTAATCCTATAAAGTCACAAATGATTTGGCTCTCAACCTGAGTGCTTGTGTTGCAGATAATTACCGATACAAAGAGAAGCCATCGTGTCATTCTTGAGCGGATTCGTCGTGTGAAAATGTCTGCCTCTTTCTAAAGTACTGAAAATCTCGTTTAAAAACAAGAAATATCCCAGAGGTGTAGTTATTAAAAATATAGCAGTGTGATCAAGTAAGGGTTGTATTACAAAGATCCTTTCATATCAGGTCTCTGAGAATAAAGGGAAAACATATGAAATTTAAACCTAATTCGGAGAGGTACTAGAGAAAAAGACAGTCAGGTACTTAATATTTTTATTTCCACTCTTTGATTTTGCTTTCGCCCTTCGGCGGTACTATTGCTAGCCAAAGGTTTTCTCGAGCCATATCCCTTGTACTTGATTCTACCGGCACCAATGCCTTTTGATACGAGATAATAAGCAACTGTTTTTGCCCTCGCCTTAGATAACTCAACGCTATATTTTGAGTCAATGGGTTTACTTCCGGATCCTCCACTGGTATGACCACCCACTTCGATCTTAATGCCGGGGTGCTCAGATAGAAACTGGTAAAGTTCATCCAATACCTCAAAAGAAGCCGCATCATGAATATTTGAGCTATCTGCAAGAAAATACAGTCGATCTACTTTAAAAATCTCCCCCGCAGCGACACTTTTATTGAGATCCTTCAATATTTTGTAATCTTTCCTCGGTGTGCTCGCCTTCACAGAAGTAGGGGGAGGTGGTTTTTCGGCTTCAGTCTGTGCCTGGGTATTTTTTTCGATAATATAAACCTGAGTTTCATCACTAGCCGTGCCTTCACTATTATTCGCAATAATCCGGATCGTATTTTTGCCTTCCTTCAGTGAGGTGGTAGTCGAAAAACTACCATTAGACGGATCAAAATCAAAAACTTCAATTTTAGCCGTATTTACGTAAAAATCAATTTGGGATTTCGATTTTATATTCCTCACGAGAGCATTGACCTTTACCCGGTGAAAACGCACATCTACCTTTTCGATGGGTTGCATGATTTGCACAGTTGGGGGAATAACCAGTTCCTCATCATCATTACAAGCAATCATGGTGAATGCCGATGCGTGATCCAAGAGGAGATTTCCATTGTACGGAAATAGAGTGGGTGTCTTGTAGAATGCTTCCAGGATGACGTGGGTCACTTCTCTTTTCGGCTCGAGTCTAAAAGTATACTTCTTCCAACTGGTATTGCTAATTGTTGCACTTTCGGTTAGCAGCTCTTTTTTGTCGCAGTACCCGCTCCCTCCCCAAATCCGTAATTTTATGGGTTGATTAAAATTCTTTTTGGGGAGATTATTTAAGTCAACGTCCAGGCCCTTGAGAGAGTCTGGAGTTACGGCACTCCAATATTCACTTGAAGTACACAAATAGATCGAAAAAGAGTAGCAACGATCAGCCATCAGCGGATGATCTAATCGCTGGCTTACCGATTCCCATGTGTCGTTGTCCCTGGCGACCATACCGAGATAAGTGTATCCGTGTATGGCTGGTCTCCACACTTCCCATGCTCCAGAGGGTTGTACATCAGGGGCTGATTCTGAGGGAAAACCACAATCGATCCAACCCTTGGGAGGATTACTGGGTCTGGGCACATCTTCGAACGACGGATTCTTCAATGCGGGATTGTTTGGATCGCCCATGAGATCAGGTAATGCCTGTGACCGTATCGCCGACGGGAGGAGCATTACACACCAAACAAGGATCCAGTAAACTCGCATAAGATAAGTGTGACCTTGAGACATTACAGCAAAAAAATAAAAAAAATAGTTTCGGAATTTAAACGATTTTCCCCAATTCTAACGCCTCAGACTATGAGTATCTTATAGAGGGGCCTGATTTTTCAATCCGCTCCAGCGTGTGTTTTCTACGAAAAAGCATTGATGCCTGTAACATGGTGTCCGGTAATCAACAGATGAATATCATGTGTTCCCTCATAGGTAAGTACTGTTTCGAGATTCATCATATGCCTCATAATGGGGTATTCATTAGTGATCCCCATACCACCGTGGATTTGCCGGGCCTCTCTTGCCACCTCCAAGGCCATATGTACATTATTGCGTTTTGCCATCGATATTTGAGCAGGGGAAGCCCTCCCCTCGTTGGCCAGGGTTCCCAACCTCCAAACAAGCAATTGTGCCTTGGTAATCTCTGTAATCATCTCGGCGAGTTTTTTTTGGGTTAGCTGAAATCCAGCAAGCTTCTTTCCAAATTGTTCACGCTCCAGGGAATACCGCAGTGCCGAGTCATAACAATCAAGTGCTGCACCCACAGCCCCCCAAGCGATCCCATACCTGGCTTTACTCAGGCAAGACAGGGGTCCCTTCAGTCCTCTGATCTCCGGAAAAACCTGCTCTCCTGGCACCCGCACATCATCAAACACCAGCTCACCTGTGATGGAAGCTCGCAATGACCACTTGCCGTGTATCTCCGGTGCACCAAACCCCGGACTGTCTTTCTCCACGATCATTCCCACTATCTCATCATCTTCATCCTTGGCCCAAACCACAGCAAGATCAGCAATGGGCGAATTTGTGATCCACATCTTGGTTCCATTCAGGATATAGTCATTCCCATCTTTTCGGACTCTTGTTTCCATGCCGGCGGGATTAGATCCGTGATTGGGTTCGGTCAGGCCAAAGCACCCGATCAGCTCGCCACTTCCCAATTTGGGCAGATATTTCTTTCTCTGTTTCTCTGAAGCAAATCTAAATATGGGATACATCACCAAAGATCCCTGTACTGATGCCATCGATCGGATTCCAGAATCTCCTCTTTCCAATTCTTGCATGATGATTCCATAGGCGATCTCGTCCATACCTCCACCGCCATATTCCGCCGGGAGGCTCGGACCAAAGGCACCAATTTCAGCGAGGCCCTTGAAGAGATGAGTTGGACATTCGGCGCGTTCTGCAAAGTCCTCAATGATCGGGCTGACTTCCTGTTTTACCCAATCCCTAACTGCCTCACGGGCCAGGAGATGATCCTCTTGCAGTAGGCTATCTACCGCATAATAATCATGTGCCTGATATCGATCCTCATACTTACTCATACTTGATCCTATTTTCGTTGCACAAAAATATTATTTATTAGATTGCTCTCCATTCATCTAGTGACAAGACATGACTAAAATTGCATTGCGCGGAATCAGATTTCACAGCTTTCATGGTTACTATGCTGAGGAAAGATCGGTTGGCAATGACTATGAAATCGATATCGAGGTCGAGCTGGTCATCGACCCAGAAGAATTGGCTGATGACCTCAGCAACACGATTAATTATGAACAGATCTATCAGATCTGCAAAGACGAAATGAATAAACCTTGTCACCTGATCGAAACCGTCACTCACAACATCTTAGACCGGCTCAAGCGAGATCTGGATGAGAATGCTCACTACAGGATCTGCCTTCATAAACTTCATCCGCTTTTGGGAGGGTTGGTAGACCGCGCTAGCATCGAGGTGGAAGGCTAAAGGGCATTTTGTCACTTCCTTAACAATTTATTGTTCTCTCCGGGCGTCTCTTATAGGACAAAAGCACAAAAACTAGGATTATGAATAAATTCTTGGCCCTTACAGTTTTACTACTGTTCACATCTTGTGATGTGTTGCAGGAAGTCCAGAAAACCGTCATGTCGGAACCCACCAATGCGGAGATCGTTGCCGGCCTGAAAGAAGCGCTCACGATTGGAATTTCCAAAGGATCGGAATTATTATCAAAGGAGGATGGATACTATGTCAGTCCATATAAGATTTTACTTCCTGCTGAGGCGAGGAAGGTCACCGACAAACTCAAAGTCGTTCCGGGATTTACCGATGTCGAAGAGCAAATCGTAAAGAGATTAAATCGAGCAGCCGAAGATGCTGCTGAAAGTGCCAAACCGATTTTTGTCAATGCGATAAAAAGCATGACTATAAATGATGCACTCAATATTCTGATGGGTCAAAAAGATGCCGCTACCCGTTACCTGGAAAGCACTACTTATCAAGGTTTGTA
The DNA here is from genome assembly GCA_965222645.1 of Saprospiraceae bacterium. GTDB lineage: Bacteria > Bacteroidota > Bacteroidia > Chitinophagales > Saprospiraceae > JABDMH01. Next base: position 2,826,600 of record OZ244968.1, read on the forward strand.
CGATTCTTTTCAGCCTGAGATCCTCACCTCTCTGAATAAGTTTAATGCTATCGAATATTGGGAAAGGGCCGTGAATGCCTATAACAAGATTCCATTTGTCGATCAGGTAAATCCACGACTTGACGATTATGTCACTCATGAAGCCCTGGGAGGATTGTTTAAAATGGTCGAAAAAGAGGAGCTCGCAATCCGGCAGGATCCTGCCAAGAGAGTTTCGGCTTTGTTGAAAAAAGTGTTTGCAAAACAAGATTCTGCTTAGCACCGATCATTTTTCCTTGGTCACGCACTGGGCGAGTGTTATACCATTGCCATCATTGAAAAATGACTCACGAAAAGTCAGTAAAAAAGTTCAGGGCCAACAGTGTCTACTCTACAATCTGTAGTCTTGCAAATTTAAGGACAATGCGTCTTTGTGGGTTGGAAATACCCTGAAAAAAAATGGTGGCAACTTTAGACTTGCTATGACCATCGATACTCAGGACCTTGCCCTTTCCAAACTTGGGATGCCTCACTTTCATACCTGCAGCAATTTGATCTGGAGCTGATGGAATAAAATCAGATGGTTCTTCGGCTTCCTGGCGAGTGGGTCTGCTAAAATTGCCTTTTATACTTGCCCTCAATCTCACCGGTGCCACATCCACCCGGTTTTTTACTCTGGGAATAGTGCTGTCCAATACCCCTTGCGGAATCTCCTGGATAAACCTGCTTGGACTTTCCCGCACTATTTTACCGTAGCGATATCTCGATGTCGCATAGCTCAAGGTGAGCAATTTCCTCGCCCTGGTAATAGCCACATAAAATAGTCTGCGCTCTTCATCTACAGATTGATCCGCTTCAATAGCTTGCCGTGATGGGAAGATATTTTCCTCCAGACCTGCCACAAAAACACTATCAAATTCCAGCCCCTTTGCTGAATGGACGGACATCAGTGTCACGTAATCCCTGTCACCATTAGCCTCGTCCAAGTCTGTCACCAGGGCAATATTCTGCAGATATGTAGCTAGTTTGCGGTCGGAGATAAATTCGTCATCCCTGAGTTCGTCATCATCAGTAAATTCTTTAATTCCATCCAGGAGTGATGTGATGTTTTCCAATCTTCCCAGTCCCTCAAGAGAATGATCCTCCTTGAGTAAATCGACTACTCCTGACCTACTGGCGATATAGGTGGCTGCCTCAAAAGCATCGAGCTCTACTGCTTTTTTTGACAATTCCTTGATCATTCGGATAAATTGTCGCAAGGTGGATTTTGCTTTTTCCGGGAGAGGGCATTCGCCTAAGCTTCGCCACAAAGTAATATCGTATTCTGCGGCATGATTCAGAATTTTCTGCAAAGTAGTATTGCCTATGCCTCGCTTGGGATAATTAATTACCCTTACCAGAGCCTCCTCGTCATGAGGATTTACGCACAGTCGCATATAGGCAATGAGATCTTTGATCTCTTTGCGTTGATAAAATGACAGGCCCCCAAACACTTTATACGATATGTTGTACCTTCTCAATTGTTCTTCAAATACCCTGGATTGGGCATTTGTCCGGTACAGAATCGCGATCTCCTTATTAGGGACATGATACCGGTTTTTGTGCTCGACAATAGTGTCAGCTACACGCTTACCTTCTTCTGTATCTGATACTGTTCTTATAAGTTTGATTTTGGTCTTATCAATTTTATCTGTCCATATTTTTTTTTGAATCTGATTTGCATTTTGCAGAATTACCGCATTTGCTGCTTCAATTATGCTGGGAGTAGATCGATAATTTTGCTCGAGTTTAAAAATTTTGAGGTTCTTAAATTCATGTTTAAAATTTAAAATATTATCGATAGTAGCACCTCTAAAAGCGTATATGCTTTGGGCATCATCTCCTACTACACAAATATTTTCCTGGCTGCCGGGATATTTAACCAATTTTTTGAGAATGGCATACTGCAAAAAATTAGTATCCTGAAATTCATCTACCAAAATGTATCTAAATCTATTCCGATATTTATCCAGTAAACCATCCGGATCTTTTTGCAGCAGTTCAAATAGTCTAAAAAGAAGGTCGTCAAAATCCATCGCACCTGCCTTTTTACATTGCGATACATATTTGTCATAGATCGCATAGAGCATCGGCCGATTTGCATGTCGGTCAGCATGGAGCAATTTTTGATCTTGTGCATAGATCCGTGGAGTAATCAGGTTGCTTTTTGCTGAGGAAATACGAGTGCGAATGGAGCCAGCATGGTATTTTGTGGGATTTAGGTTCATCTCTTTGACAATGCGTGTCACCATATTGCGACTATCGGCGCTATCGTAAATAGTGAAATTGGATGGATAGCCAATGTGCGAAGCTTCTACTCTAAGTATGCGGGCAAAAATGGAGTGAAAGGTGCCGGCCCAAAGTCCCTGGGCATCATCACTCACGACACCCGCGATGCGCTCTTGCATTTCCCGGGCAGCCTTGTTGGTAAATGTGAGGGAGAGGATGTGATATGGCTGCACTCCTTCCTGAATAAGATGGGCTATGCGATAGGTCAGTACCCTGGTTTTGCCAGAGCCCGGCCCTGCAATCACCATTACGGGCCCATCGATAGTCGTGACAGCACTGCGCTGTACATCATTGAGTTCGTCTAAATAATTCAAAGTGGTGTGATAAAACAGATAACCGACTAAGGTAGGTAATATGAGTCAAAAAAGAAATATATGTTTTGACGACGTGGCAAGAAATTGCCTCGTAAGAAAGTCTAGACCAGGTGGTTACGACATCTCAACCAGTTCGTCCCAATATTCCAATGCTCTGCGGGTGTGGGGAATACAGATCGAACCGCCTACGATATTTGCGATGGCGAAAACCTCCAGGATTTCCTCCGTGGTCACTCCCTGCTGATGGCAAGACCCCAAATGATACTTGATGCAATCATCACATCGCAATACCATAGAGGAAACAAGGCCGAGCAACTCCTTTGTTTTCAACGGTAAAGCTCCCTCCTGATAAGCCTGGTGATCGAGACTAAAAAACCGGTTGAGCACCTTATGATCTGCGCTGATGATGCGCTCATTCATTTTACTGCGATACTCTTCAAATGTTTGGACTAGAGACATGTTTGTCGTAATTGTTTAATTATTCAGACGGATATTCTTCCGTATTGGTCTGGGTAGGATATTCATTCATCGAAACAAGTTAAACTTTAATCGTTAAAGTATATCTGCAATGCAACTTTCTCTACAAATCGTTCGTCCTTATATCCGAAAACAGTTGAGAAAATATGATTTGAAATTTGACCCTTAATCATTTTTTTAACCTAAAAATTAATAAACTAATGAAAACAATCAGGTTGTTGAGTTTTGCCCTTATTCTATCACTTGTTTCCTTGAGCCAAAGCGCTTTTGCAAACAATGGTGATGATCCCCAGACCACTGCGACTTTGAGAAAGGACATTGTCAAACTGGTGGACAATCCTGATCTAGAGGTAAACGGAATTGCTTCGGAAGAAGTAATGCTGAAATTTTACCTGAATAATGAGCAGGAGATCGTAGTAGTAGACACGGGTACTGACAATGCCTATCTCGATTCGTTTATCAAGAACCGGCTTAATTACAAGCGCATGAAAGAAAATGCAAAAGCCGGATTCTACCGCATTAAGATCACCTTTAAAGCCAGCTAAGTTTCATAAGAATAGTTGAGGTAGAGCTTTTTCATACGCAGTGGGGTAAATGTATTCCACTGCTTTTTTATTCGCAGAAACCCCTAGCTCCCGAAATCTGACTACAGAGTGGTCTTTTTCTTAGACTTGATCTCCCAATAAGTAATGTACTCGAAATATATTGCTATTTTTATTGGGACCAATGAAATCGTACTGCCTTGTTATTATTCTTTCTCTTTTCCACCAAATGGGCTTGACCCAGGACGCACAAATTCAGGATACGATTTCACTGGAGCTGGCAGAGCTGGAATCCGGAGCTACTGATTCTCTTGGTTTAGAACGCATTATTACTCACATCGAAAATACCTCTTCTGATCCACGCCTTTCTCTTCGATACATAGCTTTATATGAAACAATTGTGTCGAGAAATCCTGAGATTCCCAATCGGATAGAGCGTGTATTGCTTCTCAAAGGCAGTCGTTATAACGGCCTGGCATGGAGCTACAATATGTATGATGCAGAAATGTCATTTTTATATCTCGATTCATCCCTGCTCTATTATGACTCAGTAAATAGTGAAGCTGGTTATTATCAAGACCAGTACGGAAGGGGTGTAACTTATAGATATTTAGGTGAGAATCGAAAAGCATTAGAGTACTTTGACAGGTATTACAGGTTTTACAAAGAAAACCGCGACAGCGCGCGGATAGCCAATGTACAATATCAGCGGGGGTGTGCTCTCACTGACCTGGGAGAGCTGGATGCAGCCTCCACGGCACTTGACGAGGCCATCCGTCTGGACGAAGCAATGGGAAGGATGCAGAGCCTGGCTTTTAACCTAAATATTCTGGCCATAAATAAGAAAAGGGCGAAACTATATGATCAGGTCCCTGAGATCTATGAGCGGTCTATTGACATCCAAAAGAATTCACCTTATCGCCAGGATTTGACTTATACGATTATGAACTACGGTAATTTTCTTTTGAGTCAAAAAAAGATGAAGGCAGCCAAAGAAAAGTATATGGAAGCCATTTCTACGGTGCGAGAGGACGATGTCGTGCTAAGCTACGTGTACGAAAATCTCAGTACGTGGTATCTGCAAAACGAAATGCATGATAGTGCTCTTCATTACATACAGCATTCTCTGGCGATCAATGACAGATCGGGGAACCCCAGGGAGTCCATGATTGCTCTACATCATCTGGGAGAAGTACAGTGGAAGCGAAAAAATTACAAAGAGGCCATCGAGAGTTTAGAGACTGGTCTAAAGATTGCCCGGGATTTGAGTAATCTTACAAAACAATCTGAAATTTCGCAATCACTTGCCGAAGTTTATAGTGAGCGAGGGGATTTTGAAAATGCACATAAAATTCTGAAAATAAATGCTGGTGTAAAAGACAGTTTGCTCAATCGCGACATTGCAAAAGCTGTTGAGGAGACAGAAGTAAAATATGAAACCGAAAAGAACAAACAAGAAATCACTTTACTAAGCGCTAAAAATGCACTGATTGATCAACGCCTTGCTGCTTCCCGGAGACAAAACCAGATTTTGATTTTGGGTGCATTCTTTCTAGTGGGTTTTTTGGTGTGGTTTTTCAGCCTCAACAACAAACTGAGACAAGCTATTTACGATAAAAATATACTCCTTAAGGAAATACATCACCGGGTAAAAAATAATTTGCAGGTAATATCGGCTCTTCTATCGCTTCAATCCAGGTATGATAATAATCCTGTAGTCACCGATGCACTCGCACAAGGTCAAAACAGGGTACAATCTATTGCTTTAATTCATAAAAATCTTTATCAACATGATAATCTTAAGGGCGTTGATACTGAGGATTATTTTAATCGACTTATTGAGCACATTTTCGATACCTATAAATTGAGCAACCAAGAGGTGGAGTTGGAAATCGATATTATGCCTTTGAATCTCGATGTCGACACTATGGTTCCCCTTGGCTTGATTGTCAACGAGCTGATCACTAATAGCTTAAAGCACGCTTTCCCTGACGGAGGCCCTGGCAGGATAAAGATCTCACTCCGGGAAGAAAATGATCATCTGTATCTCAGTGTAGCCGATAACGGAGTGGGGCAAGTAGTGAAAAGAAACAGAAAAAGTTCTTTTGGTCAGTCTCTGGTAGAATCGCTGGGACAAAAACTGGAGGCGAAAACAATGGTTAAATCTGAAAATGGATACGTGGTGCAAATGGAAATCAGCGAATACAAAAAGTCCGGATAAAGGGGTTCTCAAAAAAGAAAGGTTGTGAGAAAATTAGGTCGTATAGTCAAAACCACTATAAAGTATGGTTGGCGTTCGTCTTTGTGAATTTAACTTTGTGCGATGGCAATAATCAAAAGAATGAAGGTATACCAGTCAGCATCAGATCCTAAGGATTTGATCAATGAAAAAAAATGTGTGCTGGAGATCCTTCAGAAAGAACTTCAATCCCTGGACAGCATAATAGATGAGCATCTGGATCGTGAAAAAAACCAATCGGGAGACCGGCAGTCAGTCGCATTTCTCTATAAGGGCTTGTAGCTTTAAGAAAAATTGACGTTCTTAATAGACTTACATATATGTGTGTCTTTTGTAACATTTAGACATTGTGCTTACAGATGCGAGATGTCCACATAAAATAAAGCGAATGCCTGGGAAAGGCCGAAATTTGGCAGCACCTCAATTGGAAATGTACAATTGGTTGATCACAATCCGGCTCATGAAAAAATGTCCTGGTGCCTTCGATCAAGGCCTTCCAGTTGTGAAGACCATGCGATGGCATCCTAGTAAAAGAGTAGGGTCCCATACTTTTAGCCGCTGGATCCTATTATGCCTTGGTGCTGTCCTTACAGCAAGTTTATTTGCGCAGCCAGAATATCAAGCCGTACGTGACTCACTCTGGCATCTGATACGGAGTCAGGAAGATAGCAGGGAAAAGGTTTCCGGTCTTTTTGACATTGCAAGGCACCACGATTATGCACCTTTTACAAAAGAATTTCTGGTTTCTGCCAGGGACATTTCTATTAGAAATAACTGGCCTAAAGAGCAATTAGACGGCTATCTTCAAATGGGACAGTATTACATCTTTAATTCTAGGTTTGATACCGCATATCAGATCTACCTGGAAGCGCTCGATCATCCACGCCTTCCCGACCATATTGCGCATCGATGTGAAATTTTGAACAGCCTGGCGGTCATCCTGAAGAGGCAGGACAAGGTTACAGATGCCATGCAATATTTCATCGAAGCTCAGAAAATACTGGAGAACGAAGATACTTATGATTTGTACATCCGCGAACGAGGTGAAGAAGACGCGCTAGATACAAAGTGCATTCTATACAACAATGTAGGCAATCTATATGTCGATATTAAGAAATACGATAAGGCCTTAGATTACTACAATAAAGCTATAGATGTTGCACATGAGATTGGGGTAGACTTTTATCTGGGGACCATCATAATGAACCGGGGCATAACTCTCCAGGAGCTGGGTAATCACGAGGAGGCATTGCAAGCTCATCAGGAAGCTATCGAGTATAAGAAAAAGGCCGGAGCCCCTGAGAGGACCATGGCTTTGTCAGACCTGAATAGTGCCATTTGTCTGAGACATTTAGGACGATATGACGACGCCCGTAATCTCCTGGACCAAAGTATTGTGATTTTCGAGCGCATCCAGAATAATAAGGGACTGACCTCCTCATTGTGCCAAAGGGGTCTGCTCTTTAATACCATCGGTGAGCCAGAGAGTGCCCTGAATGACTGCGAACGTGCAAGAAAAATTCTGGAAGATGAATCTATTATTGAAAATCTCAGCAGCTGCTATTCCTGCCTTTATGAGGCGAATAAGAAATTAAACAATTACAAAAGCGCCATCGGATATCTGGAAAAAAGCAAGTCCCTCAATGACTCCTTGCTCAATGCAACAAACTTTCTCCAAATCGGCCAGGCGGAAGCCGAATTCAAAAGTGAAAAAGAAATGGCCATTCAGCAGATGGAATTTGAAGTCAAGGAGCAGAAAAACAAACAATCCAGGACGATCCTCATCAGCCTACTTCTGTCATTCCTACTGGGTTCACTATTACTTTATCGAAACATGAGGCTGAAATCGAGATCAGAAAAAGTCCTTTCCCAAAAGAATAAAATTATCTCGGAGGCGCTTGCGGAGAAGGACGTCCTTCTCAAGGAAATACACCACCGGGTAAAAAACAATCTTCAGGTCATTTCTGCTTTACTTACGCTTCAATCAAAATACAATGAAGATCCCTTGGTGACAGATGCACTCACTCGAGGACAAAACCGGGTGCAATCTATAGCCCTCATCCATAAAAACCTTTATCAACACGACAATCTCAAAGGGGTGGATACTAAAGAATACTTCGAACGCCTAATAGATCACCTTATTGAGACATATAATGTAAATGATCAGAAGATCGAGGTAGAAAAAGATATTGTCGATTTGTCCCTGGACGTAGATACGATGATACCCCTGGGCCTTATTGTCAATGAGCTGATTAGCAATAGTCTTAAACACGCTTTTCCGGAGGGTGCTACAGGCCACATCAAAATATCCCTCCGGGAAGAAAATGAAGTACTGCACCTTATGGTGGCAGACAATGGCTCAGGAATAAAATCATCCACGGAAGCTGCCAAGACTTTTGGCCAGTCTCTGGTGCGATCCCTGGGCGATAGGCTGGACGCAACGACACATATTGAGTCTGAAGATGGATATGTGGTCCGCATGAAAATTAAAGATTATAAAAAATCTGGATAAAAGAGATCACCTAGGGGAGTCACCGGGATGCATGGTTTTAAACGAAGATTGCCTTTCAGCTCTCTGCGTTAGTTGTGTGCATTTCCCGGTATTCTCGTTTCGAAAGACATAAAAAGATAATCGGAAATCTTACTCCATAAATATTTTTAATGCTGATGTCCTGTTCTTTACACCCACCTTGCTATAAAGCTTCTGCAGATGCCATTTTACTGTATTTATTGAGATTGATTCTTTTTCAGCAATCTGAGCATTGGTCAGACCTTCCATCAGATCCTTGAGTAAAGTAAATTCTCTTTCTGTCAACGGCAGTTCAACTTTCTGATTTGCGCTCTCCAACGTCATTTCTTGATCCTTCTTGCGCATATTGTAATTGTAGAGACCTACTTCAATATTTGCGATAAGGTCAGCTGCCTTATAAGGCTTGACTATATATCCACAAGGGGAAGTAACCTTCGCTTTCTTTAAGGTGTCAAGGTCTGAAAATGCCGTAATAAAGAGAAAGGGTATTTGATATTTATCGTTTATGATTTCGGCAAGGTCAATACCGTCTATGGCTCCATTGAGATGAATATCCAATAGTGCTAAATCTGGTCTTTGGCTATGAATTAAATCCAGGGCTTTTTCGCTCTTATGTGCTATACCCGCAACTCGATAACCATTTGCTTCAAGATCTGACTGCAAATTCATTGCAATTATCGCATCATCTTCGATTATCACAACTTTGATTGGGTCACTCATATTTAGAAATTAGACATTTTCTCTTATTTCAATTAATGAGAGAATCAGGCGAAAAATATTTGACAAAGTTTGCCTCATTATTTACTGAGTTTTACACCTTGGCAGAGCCATATCGGTACGATGCATTGGAGGGTATTTCTATATCCTGGGCATAAGTAGCCGTACTCATCCACACCATACCGGCCATCAGAGTTAATACCATTAATTTCATTTGTTTTTATTTAAGATACATCAGAATAGAATTGATTGTTCGTCGCCAATCTTGCTGCGTTTTCCATCTCGGTACAAAATACGGCCACGATATTTTACTGTTTGCTCACCGTCTTTATTTTGTAAAACATCCTCAAAGGATAGGGTGCCATCAAGATATTTAATCGGTTTGTATTTTGACCCATCAACGGCCCTAAATATCTCAATCCGGTAGTCATCACCGGGTATCGTATTTATTACCATCACTGATATTCCGTTTTCCATTGTCGAGAGTGAGATTTCCGGTCGATAACTGACTCGCATGTCGTATGAGGTGAGCACCATCGTACTATGCTCTGTGCTGGACATCAACCCACCGTGATCTACAGCTACTAATTGGTATGTGTATTTTGTATTTGACTTCAGGTTTTTATCCCAATAGATGGGCTGCATATCATCCGTAAAAACCTTGATCTCCTGTTGCTGACCGTGTTCTTCTGTACGGTATAAAACATGTCTTACTACATCACGGCTGGAGGAAGGCGTAATTCCCAAAAATATTCCTGCAGTATCTACTTTGTAATTGTAGAATAATGCCGGGGCCGGAGGCACCTTATCTGGTCTTCGCACTTCCAGAACATCCGAGTACGGCCCAATATTCCCACCTTTATCCACTGCTGCTACTTTATAATATCTAAACTGGGTAAGTTGGTGTGCGTTCACAGAATCTACATATACCCGCATCGGATGTTTTTCCTGATTTAATTTGATAAAATTTTTGCCTTTGTGATCGGCTGAATAGACAAAATACCCGATAATATCCTGGTCAGGTCCCTGTTCCCAGCTCAAAGTAATCAGACCGGTTGTATCTACCTCTGATTTTAATCCTTCAGGAGCTACAGGCGGTGTAATATCTTTCACATAAACCGTCGATTTTACTGATTGAGCTACATTGCCGGCTGTGTCTACGAGTACAAGATAATAATCAGATACACCCTCTTTTACTTCACTGTCTACAATCGTTTTCTCAAAATTGTTTTCACTCTTGTAAACTACTTTGGTCCGATCTATCACATCGGATTTGTATACAAGGGCATGCATGATTTCGCGCATGTCCGGGTGATCCCAGTTGATCGTCACGGTGCCTATCTGCTCATTTAGAGAGGTCACCATTTTCTCTACTATGGGAGGTGTCCGGTCTCTCCCTTTTGCAAGGACAATATTGGAGGGGGTCGACTCATCGCCAAAAGCATCGATACCCACGATGCGATAATAGAAGGGCTTGTAGTTTTCTACACTATCGGCAAAAACATTAAATTTTCTCTCTGCAAAATGATCACTTAAACCATGTGTATAAGGCAGATCATTGAGCCTGGTAAAATTTTCTCCATCTGCAGATCGCTCGATAAAATAGGATGTATACTTTTTATTATTCCCCTTTTTCTCCCATCTAATTTTTATCACTTCTTCCATTTCCTCTGCTTCGAAAATAATAGGACGGTCCTGATAAAAATCCTTGAAAGCAATGACGTGATCAAACTGGGTCGTATCACGTACAAATTCAACACGATAAGCATATTGCTTTTCGGGATCAATATTCTTATCTACATACCTAAGTCCCGAGGCATCCGCTACGAATGAGTGTAAATCTGATGCAAGCAAATCCATTTGATACCGTTGCTCAAAATAGGATCGCTTTTCTTCAGCGGCGAGGATATTTCCATCAAAATGGGTATTTTCCCAATCCCGGTGTATCGTCTGTAATGGAACAATTATTTCTTCTTTGGTCTGATCCCCTAAAAAATAGTCTTCCATTCTTTCCTCACTCCATGGCAAAATTAATTCTTCAATTATCTCATATCCCACCACTTCAGGAGCATTAATATCCCGCCTACTAATTCGATATCCCTCTCGTATGCCATAAAACCACCACCCGGCGTCTGCCGGTGCCCACCTCAAAACGATAGAGTCTTCCTGATGCTTGGCAATTATCTTTATTTTTTGATCTGACATTTGGTCCAGACCAGGGATACTGTCGCTAATACCATATAGCTGACTACTCATGAAGAATAAAACTATGATTGGATATATTTTTCTCATTTCCTTTTGATTTTCTTTTCGCATACGTTAGTTATTGATTGTAAGGGTCGCCGTTGTTCCTTGCCGTTCAATGGTTTGACCGCCTTCCACAGGGCTTGTGTTGTAAATCACCTGCAGATAGTTTGGCTCGTACGAAATGCTAGGTAGCGTACTTGCATTATTTCCAAATGACACCATGTATATGACATGATCATTTCGCCAGTTCAGAAGTGCATCGTAAGCTTGCCCCAGCGGAGTGCGTACCTCTGTCCGGGTACCTGTGCTACCTACTACTTTTGGTCCGCTGAATGTCAGAATCTCATTGGTAAATTGATCTGAATAATTTTCAGCAATGTTCAGGAGATTGTCAACATCTTCAAAAAGCTTTTGCCTTACATCATACCGGAAGTTTACCATCTCATCGACAATACTACCGCTTTGGATATCAAAATATGTATTGGTACTGGTGGGATTTCCAATCACACTCATAGTCAGGCCGGATATCCACAGCGGACTCATGATTGCACTGTTGTGCGTAGTGAGATCGATCTCTACACCACCTTGTGCATAATTGCATCCGTTACCCAAATTGAGAAACGGGCAGAAAGCCACCGACTGCAATCTGTTTGACAGATTAACAATTAATGGGGTTACCCCTTCGAAAAGAGGACCTTCCAGCGGATCCAAAATCCGTACTCTTGGAGGTGTATAATATTCTCCAATACTTACTCCGTTGTCATCGCGCAATACGGTCTGTAGACCATCCAATTCAATTTCTTCGAAATGTTCTGAAAAATGGGAGAATTCAATTTTATCATAGGCAGGACATAGCGTCGAAGTACATCCCTCTTGCCTACCTATATGTTCTACTGCCACTTGATCGAGTTTTTGCCTAATCGTGGGATAGTCACCAGTGCCAAATACTACCATATGAAGCAGGGTTTCATTATTGCCTACTTCCCCGTATGGATTTATTGCTTCCCGCTCATACTCGATGGTGTAATCATTGTAAACATCATATTGGTCACGGACTTGCTTACTCACTCCTTCACCAGTCATTGAGTATGTCCCGGCATAAATAAGATTGTCGCCTAGTCTAAATTCCTTCTGCCTCACAAGTTGCATGATATAGAATGTGGAGGGCTGCAATCCCGAGGGCAATGGGAAAACAGCTTTTCGGGCATAGATATCAGAAGTACTCAATTGATACCTGCTCACTTCCGCCATGTCCGAAGCCCGCTTCACTACTACAAAGTACTGACACTCCCGGCCATTTTCATCTTCTATGTAAAATCTTTGGTCTCTGACATTATTAGAAAACTTAAAGATGCCGTCCTTAGCATTGAGAGCTACCATTTCCCTCTCAGAACCGGCTTGTGACCATTCGTCTTTCATGAAAAATCGTTGTCCCTTGATTGGATTGGAATGGGTGACGTTCTCAATATATGGATCCAGGGGTCCAGTCCAAAACCGCACGGTAGTATCCACCTCATAATCCTCCATATACCGCCAGGCTCCATTCACTTTTTCTTTCACTTTGAGACGCAAACGCGTTTTCCATCGCTTTGGCGATCTGTCATAATCTGCAGCAGCCAGTGCAGCATTCGGTACGTAAGTGATTTTCTTTTTGCTCTGAGAAATGCTCCAGTTGCCTGTGATACTAAGTGGATTATTTACAGTGGGCTCTACAGAGAACTCTTCGATGACCGGAGCAAAAGTAATGAGAATCGTCTGTCCTGTAGAGGTAATCGAGGGAATCGTTGTCTCTGCGCTCTCAGGATGGTCTGGCATCGCAACTGGCATTGTAAATGTCACTTTGGGTTGCACAAGTGGATCGGCCGGATCGGAACGATCATAGTTTTCATCGGGATAAAATCGATCCACGATATCCAGGCTAAATCCCGTTGACTCGTAGGGATAACATCGATCTCCGGCAGAGACTTCTACTTGCGCATTCCCTTCTATCTTACCTCCCAAAATGCTATAATATATGCCCGCTCTTCCATCGAACCAAAATGGATTTGGTCCCCCCATTTGCAGCATCATCCCCGCACCAAGATCCATGATGTGTACATCGACATTGATGGGGCCTATCTTTCCTCTGATCCCAAGAGCCCCTTCAAGTCCTGCGTAGATCTGACCCAAGCCGTAAAATCCCGAGGCGCCGGGTGGATCGTAAGTCTTGCCATTGACCGAGCACTGGAAGTCTGAAAAATCGGCCAATAAGATATCGCCGCCCAAAGTAACATCCAGCTCAGCGTAGATTATTTTTTCAAATCCTACCTGGACACTCACACTGCTACCAAAGGCCAGCCCGGATGTAGTGCTTCCTCCCCGCTCTGCTCCTTCATCTACGCTGCCGGAAAAGCTACCGCTGTTATCTTCGTCAGCACCGCTACTACCCCGTTCGATGATCTGCTCAATCTCATCTGGGATTGGTGGCAGCTCGGCGGGTATTCCATTCCCCATCATAAAATAAGCAGTGGCACGGATTCCCGCCTCTCCGTTTACTTCATCTCCTCCATCGATCACGCTCATGAGATCAAAGGCCGCAGCTCCCGGACCAACAGCGGGATCGTAGGGATTGCCAAAATAGGCATGCCAGTATGTGCTGCCGTTGATCCGGCTTATATCCACGTTGCGCTGGCCCACCACATAATGATCTTTGTGAGCGATCAAGATGTCCTGATCAATCAGTTTGTAAGGCTGACCAGCCATATCTCCGTATAGGATGCCAGGTATCATATTGAGAAATACTTCTCCCGAAGATTCAAAGGCAACAAGTGTCTTGTCTGCTGATTCCCGGTCAAAAAAGAGGGTAATAAATCCGGAAAGCCAAAGACGGGATCCCATCCCTTCGCCTGAGGATGCAATGTCGAATGATATATCGGAATCGCCGTTGGATTGTGCCGGCTGGGATGGAGCACCTCTACCCAAATAACTGTCCTGCAGTACATATACATAGCCCCCGAGGGATATCATATCGATGCCTTCAGCTTGTCCGTCATCTCCAGCAGCTGTCCACACGACATAAGCAGATGGATCGATGGCCACAAGCTGAGGCCGGATAATCGACAGACCTGCATTAAATTTAAGTGCCCTTCGACCATAATCATGCTGTGGACTTCCACCAAGTGATGCAGCAGACGAAGCGGGAATACTTATTCCATACGTATTTACCAGATCCTGGATTGTCTCATTTACTCCTGGTATTGAGGACTGCTCATCTTCAACACCACTGAGTGAGCTGTGACCAGGTAAATCAGGAGGAATAAAGTTCCAGTAAATACCGCCACCAACTGCGTTGAGGACAATTGGTCCCATCTGGATTCCGGATTCCATTTCGATTCGCGCATCGGCATACCAACCAGCATGATATTCCTCGGTACCAAATGCATTTCCTCCTTCGGCGCTACCGAATTTGGCGAATCCGGCTGATAAATCCAATGTCAGCTGGCCATTTACATCGGCTATTATTCTACCATAATACCCCGTTTGGGTATCATCATTTACATAGCACAATGCACCCACCATTTTAAACATTTGCAGATCACAGGCCAGGCGTGCGCAATTAAAATCAAGTCCATCCAGCTTGAATCCCGTTCTTCCATCTGCCCCTTCGGTAATCGCAGTGCGTAGCGTCAACCCTGCTCCAGCGGCAAATCCCTCGCTCCCACTTGCAAAGGCGATATCGACAGTAAAGGACAGGGCTGGAGCTCCATTCTCGAGAGAAATTCCAAAATTACCGAGCCTGACGGGGAAGCCGTTCATGCGGTTTTCATCTTCCATTGGCTCGGCACCTTCAGAATTGTCTGCTGGGGTGAGGCTTGTATTTGATGATCCATATGAGCGATCCGTCTGATCACCACCGGTGGAGTATTCATTCTTAAGATCGTCGAAGAGCTGAGCAAAATCGAAATCCACAGGATCTACCACACATCCCTCTGATGACAGGAGCCCCACACCTATGGTGGTTCCCATGTCGTCAGGATCCTCTTCTTGCATCACAAACCCTTTCACTGTATTGTATTTCATCTGAAAGTCTGCAGCTGGAATGATAAATTCGCCTCCTGCATTTTCACCTAAAAATTGACCCACGTCTATTCCCAGGTTGCCTTTTAAAAAGACCTCCATATGTGTATTTTCCTCCCCGGGAGCGATCTGCACACCGAGATAGCTGCTGGCACATAAGGTAGCGGTGGCCCCCATAATTGGAAGTTCCAGTGTTTCATCCTGCTGCGGCCGCACGACTGCATCAAATTGATAAAAACTGTCAATACTTGACCCTTGTTGCCTGGTTATCGCAGCTTCATAGGCGAGAAACTGATCCTGATTCAGATTGTCTCCAGCTTTTTGGAATATTGGAGCGCCAAATTGGCCGAGCATTTGACCACCGTCAAAAGTATTCTGAACTATACTTAAGGAAAATTCATCGATAGACATCCCCCAGCCTTTGATGTTGCCCTGGGAAAAAGGGAGGATATTACTTGCTACAAAATCAAGTGACAAACTAGGATCTATCAAGAGATGTTGAATGGCAATTTCCGTGCGTTGAGAAGGATCTTGCATAAACCTGATGGGTGGACGCACTGCTAATTCCTTTAGATGAAAACCCTGCCAGGCTTCCTCCATCCCAGGAATGTCGAATGTAAAATCTTCGTGAAATTCGATGCCTGCAGGATTTTCGACGGCAGACAAATCCAGCGTCGCTTCATGCACCGTAAAACCCCAGCCATCCAGACCTTTAATTTGGAAATCATCCATAGAGAGGGCCAGTAGCAAATTGCTCCCCTGTCCATTTCCATATTCGTTTTGTTCGCCTGAGCGTTCATAGTTCAAATTGAAATAGCCATTCACTTGCTGCCCCTGTACGACCTGGCCATCGAGCTCTTTGGTCAACAGGTTTTCCGGAAAAGCAACACTACCAGAAATGTTGATGGCTTTAAATCCATTGCAGTCTATCTGTAAGCACGTAGGAAGAGCATTCTGGTCTTCTTGAGAAAATCCAGTGACAGTATTTCCAGTCACAGGGCCTCCTCTCAGCGTGAGTACAAGATCGCCATCAATGGGTATCTCCCTATCACCCGGCAGTGAAAAAATCATTTCGCCCGGGAATCCATCCGGAGCAATACAGATATTTGAAGCACCAATGCCAAACGTGGCATTGGCACCGAGGCTTGGGAAGCTGAATATCTGGATAAAGTCAAAATCATTGCTTATGGGTGTCACATGAAAGTCAGTGATAGCTGTTGTGATCGAATTTCCACCCATATTGAGAGAGATTCCAAACGGAATCCCAATAGAGCCACCGGTGGCTATTTGAGAAACCATGTACCCGGCCTGGACCATTTCAGAAAAATTTTGCAACATCGTACCATCCGTATTATCTCCGGCGAGGTAATCAGCCACATCTCCCAAAATTTGTGGAAAGTTGGATTCCTCGATGCCCTCGACATCTCCATCCAATGCCTGCCCATCACTATTGAGCTGGACATTAGTAAAGGAAACATTGACTTTTACACTATTTAAGAATTCGAGCGTGACCTTACCGGTACCACTGATAAGTCCTCCTGATTCCTGATCTACCTGCACAACGTCTACCAGGAAATTGCCCATTGTAAACTGAGTGACGCCTGCCGGACTCGGATGTGGCGAAGTATTCTCTGGTAATGATGGGGCACACCGGTCGCCACAAGCGGATGTGTTTTGCACCAGATCAGATGCCGACTGGCCCCAGTGAAAAATATTTACATTGCTAAAGCCGTCATCAACCAACGCCTCTCCAGTGTTATCTACTGCCTGAATAATGGCAGCATACCGGTTGTTGATTTCGAATAAATTAAAATTTTGAGCTGTCGTCTGCAGGGTGTAATCAAAACCACTCAAATCAGAGACTTCAAACAGTAGTCCTTGCTGGGAAATGAGTCGTGAGCGGACAGACGCTGGGTTTTCGTCTTCATTGAGTTGAGCTACGCGCAGAGTATAGGTGTAGCGATTGGATCCATCCTGGTCGTCAAAGCCTGCATCCCATGTAAAATTTAGCTGTTCTTCTATGGCGATGTCGGAGCCATCAACGGGAGCGATTAGATCCACCTCACTCGAATGGTAATAAATATTGACTTCATCCACACCAAAATGGTAGCGTTCGCCCGACTCCATTTTGGTGGCCGTAATTTCGATGCCGGTCTGGAAGGCCTCCATATTGCTCGGATTTACACGGACATCAAAGGTGAGTTTGGGTACTCCATTGTACACCTCAAGTCTGGATCCGCTAAAGGTGACCAGTGCATCTGCATTAATATTTGCCGGATCCGACTCTACAACGGGAGCTTCGGCAAAATACCCGATATCCCTGAACACATCTTCACCGTATTGGGCGGCCTCAGCCACCAACTCCGTAAATAGATTTTGCATATTGGAAAGATCCAACTCCTGGCAGTTGACCGCTGCGGTTGCATTACTGCCAAAATAAGTACCTGTGCCATCATTGACATCTTCCTCAAAAAGGAAGCCTCGGATGCTGTTGTATTTCAGTTGGTAGTCGGCTAAATTGAAGGAAGACTGACCTGCAATATTCTCCAGATCGGCTCCGATATTTACGTCGAGACCTCCCTTTAGAAATACCTCCACCTGTCTTTCCTCCTCAATAGGTGAAAATCTCATAGCCAGATATGAGCTGTTGCATATAGTGGCCATAGCCTGAGACAGGGGTATCTCGATGTTGTCATTGGGTACGACAACGGCAGTGAGGTCGTAATTAAAGCCATCTTCCTGCTGGGAGATGTCGGTCTGGTCTATCTGAGATTCATCTATGGCTGCGTGATAAAGCAGGTACTGATCAGGGCTAAACACAGGTGACCCGAATTTGCCGTACATCCTGGCAAAGTTGAAATGATTTTGAGTGATTTTTAGATCCAAACCATCAATGGACATGCCCCATCCCTTGAAAGAACCTCTTTCAAAAGGCAGTACATTTTCAGCCGTAATATCCGCACTTAAGGTACCACCTGCATCAAATAATACATTGGTGGCATCGGCATATGAGCGTTCCCCTCCTTGATTGTAGGATTTTGGTGATTTAATTTTTAGCCGTCTCAGAAAGAAGCCATTCCATAGCTCGAGCTGTGCTTCTGTTTCAAAACTGTGGCCCGATGGAAATAATAACCCTTCGGGATTGTCCTGACTGGAAAGATCAAGAACACCCTCCTCCAATTCAAAGCCCCAACCTGTCAATCCCCTGATTTGAAATGGATCCATATGTATACCGGCGATAAAATCGGTCTTGGGTAGTTCTTCCGTCCCATCAATGGGCACGTTGCTATCGTCGGCCCTTCGTTCATAATTGGCAGAAAATGCGACCCGTACCTGTTCTCCGGGCACTATCTCTCCGTCTTCCCCCTCTTTGAGTAGGATGCTATTGGGCATATCGATGACTCCGGAAAGAGCAAAGGATTTGAATCCTTCACAATCCATTTCCAAATGACAAGGTATTTGGTTTTCCAGACTAAAAGATTCAGTGCCATCGGGTAATCCTCCCGAAAAATGCAAAACCATTCCGCCATCAAGGGGAAGTGCGACATCATTTTGAAGATTAAAGATAAACTCCCTACCAAATCCATCAGGTGAAACGCATACATCGGTGGCTGCCAATGCGATGGCGGCATCTTCACCAAGTGAGGGAAATTCAAAAATACTGACCATATCTATGTCCGAAGAATTGACACCCAGCTCAAATCCCACAATGGCCAAGGTAAAATTTTGACCACCGATTTGTTGCTTGGTACCAAAGGGTAGCGAAACAGGAAGACCCATCGCCACATCCAGCATAACCTGAGCACTGTAGATAGCGCTGGTGATATTTTGAATCCGATCCTGACTAATGGGTAAACCGGACACCAGTGTGGTACCCAGCCATGCAAAAATATTGAGGCCGTGAGGTCCCTCTACTGCCCTTACCGTGCCTGAAATAGCCTGACCAGAAGCATTGAGTAATACATTTTGAAAGAGCACCTGGATTCTGATATTCAAAAAATCAATGTAGACTTCTCCGCTGCCGGAACGTCCCACCCCGGAAGTACTGACGTCGTAATCGGCATAGTCAACCGTAAAGTTTCCCATTTGAAAGGAAGGGAAAAGAGCTGCATAGAGATCGGAATTTTCCGCATCGGTATCTGTCGGAGTTTCTGGCTGGCATTTGGCAAGGCAGTCCAGGAGATTCTGATCTTCTGCATCATCTGAACCATCTCCATCGCCATCAAAGCTGGCATCACTAATGCCGTAGGTAAACGTGTGGATATTGCTATAGCCCTCGTTGTTCAGAATTTCTCTACCGGCCGACAGGCTGGTGGCCTTTACTCTTGCAGCATAGGTCCTGCCCGGTTGCATGGCTGGCAATCCAAGATTTACGTCGTACATGAAAGTCTGCATGCTCAATCCACTCTCTTGCCAACACACAGGCAATGATCCCATCTCAAAAATCTCGATCAGTGACTCCTCCTCTGCAATCAAATCATCTAACTCAATGATCTTTAGATCATAGGTGAGGTCCTGGATCATGGAGGCGTCGCTGAGATTGACATTCCATTGAAATTGGACGGGTGCTTCAACTGGCACTTCAGATTCGTTAAATGGAAATATCAGGGTGACGTCTCCCTCAGTTACAGAAAACGGCTCCGAGCATGACAGTGGATTTAGAAATATTTTTTCGGTGGGATTGTTAAGGGAAACTAATTCGACACAAAGCTGGTACTCACCTTCAGGCAGTGCAGCGGTTAAGGCACTGACAGGATCGCTTGGAATGGGATCTGAGGACTCCACAAAATCGGGGTAAAGATTTTGATATTTGGGTTCCAGGTCATCAAATGTCAAAGTGGCCACACTATAAGGTGCAATGGTAAATCCTTCGGGCGGTCTGTATTCATCGGCGATTTTTATATAAAATCCCGTGGAAATATTTTGGAGTTGGATAGAGACAAAATAATTAAATGAGGCATCCGAATTATTTACAACTGTCACCAGTAGGCCGTTGCGCTGACCAAACCAATCGCCATAGGTCGTCGGATATGGTTCGAATACTGTGATCGAGGCCTCGAGCGGAATCTGGGCGTTAATTCGCACTGCACAAACGATCAAAAAAAGCAGGATTATTTTTGTTCTCATTTGATCAAAACTTTAATCGATATCCCAGGTTGCCCCGATAGTCATCCAAGTTGTCGAGTAATTGAGATTTTTTAAAAATATGTGACAATCCAAGACTTAAAAACTGAGATTTATTTACTGCGTAACTTACATTTAAATTGGATCTCAAATTCCATGCTGCCCGCAAGTCTTCGATATCATTGTAATTGAAATAAGTGTCGATATTAAGACGGAGTTTTTTATCGAATAGAGCTTTGCCGATGCGGGCATTTAGCCCGTAGTTGGAACGAGCCTGCTCGGCATCAAATGCACTGTACTGCAGCCCTATTGTCGTTTGCATATCGAGCGGTATAAAATTGACGGAAAATGCTGCATTGCCATTCATCGTACTGTTTACGTTATTGAGACCTGCATCATTTTCATTGATCAAATTAAAGCTGGTAGTCCCTCCACTCACCGACACATTGTATCGGCGATTATCGTCACCAAATCCATAACTTCCGGATAAGCTTAGAATTCCATTAGAAACAGCATAGGCATACCGGTCACCGAGATTTACGATTATGGTCTCAAAGGATTGCTGAAAGTTGGAATAAGTGCCTGTGATATTTAGTCCTTCAGCCGGTCTAAGGCTGGCTACCAGGGATCCGATAAATCGATTAGAAGTCGTTAGTTTTATATCCGTGAGGTTATTTTGTTGTATACCGACATTGGAAGAAATCATCAGTCTGCTCCCAAAAAATCGACCGGCGAAAGAAAGTTTATAGTCAAGGACATCCGTATTGATATAGGCAATACTCAGGGGCCTGTAAAAGGGTTGTATATATCCTACGCCCACACCGAAATTAAATCCGGAAAATCGAAAATTGACTTTGGCGTCACCTGCGTAGCTTAAATTGGATGTGTAATTTACTTCCAGCACTTCGTCTGTTACGGGATTCTCAAGCAACTTATTATTGCTGAAATCTGGAACATCAGTATCTCCGGTAAACAGGGAAACTCCTACATTCATCTGAAATTTTATTCTTTCAGTGATTCCGATCCTCAAGGACGAACCGGTCACAAAATTATCTTGTGGCGGTATACCGGCAAAACCCGAAAAACTATTTTTATCGTCCCAGGTTTTTACTGCATATAGATCAAAATTGGTATTCTCTTTTCCGATGCCGACACCCAGGCCGGCAATTTTCCGGGAGAAGGTGATGGTTTCCACGGCACCCAGGTTTTGAACGGTATCCTGAAAGGATCTCAGATCCTGAATTTTTCCGTAAAGGGCTTTAAAGCGGAAAAGTCCCGGATTTAGCTCGATACCTGCGCCACGTACATTGCGACCCCCAAGCGTATACTTATTAAAGCGCATGTAGGTGTCGCCCAGGTGCAATTTGGCCCACTTATACCGGGGATTAAATTTTATCCTCTTTAGACTGGAACCATAGTCGAAAGAATGATCTCTAAACGAAATATAAAGGGGGAAATTAAATCCATAAATACGAAAATTAGTACGTGCACTTAATCCATAGGAATATGGACTATTGAGATAGGGATTATCCTGGTTGCTGGCAAAAAAGCCACCGTTGGCCTGTACAGTACCCGAGACTTCAAAAGGCTCTTTTTCTTTGAGTTCTTTTATATCAGACAGGGTTTTTTCTACATCCTGGGCACCTAAGGCAACCGAAAAAAGCATTGCCGAAAACAGTAAAATGTTCTTCACGTTTATCTGATACATCTGCACGGGATTCTAGTTGTTTTAGGAACATTTTTTTCCTCTACCGTAAACAATACGGGATCAACCTCAAGGGCTACTCCCTCTTGAGCGGTCCATATATATGCCTTATCTGGCTCGACTAATTCATGGAGAAAAATTACATCCGCTTGCTCTGTAACGTCTGCATAGTAGCCAGTAGCCTGAAAGAGATTGGCAAAAGCATATGAATTGAAATTGTCACTAATTAAATAATTATCTAACAATTGCTTAGTAATTGGCAACGCATTTAAGCCTGAACAAATACCCGTATTTGCCGCTTGTTGAACATAGACAACATCATTGGAACTTAGTACGGAAGCTCCATCCAAAGTCGTAAAATCATCGACTATCAATGCCCGGCAACTGATGAAGTTTGAACCAAAAAAATTCGCAAATTCGGATCCAAACTGACATGGTGCCCTAAAAGGATTAATAAGAGTGAGTGGGTCATAAGGACATCTTTGGTTATCCGTCGATTTTTCAAAAATCTCTACAAGTACGTAACTGGAAAATTCGTCATTAGAGAGATTTTTTTCATTGTCAAACTGAATGGAATGGTCTGTGCTAAAATCGAGATCTGCACTCTCAAGAAGAAGAGTCCCATTGAGTTTATCACTGACCTTTAGATCGTATTTGCTGAGATTATTTCTATTCTGATTGTTAATCTGTATTGAGGTTTGTAAAAGTGATACATCAATTTTCGAAAAATCTACATCTGAGCATGGTTCTGGGATACATATAGAGGTGTTGGTAACATCAGAGAATTTGAAAATCGGATCCGTATTAAATACCAATCCTACATCTAATAGATCCTGAGTGAACGGGTCATTTACGTCATTAAACACCTTCAGGAGGAGGTATGCATTTATATCGAGACAAGCCTCAATACGGGAATTATTGTAAATGGCAGTTGTAAGTGGTGTGCCACCATTCCATTCAGAAATTACATTGAGAGGCATTGTAATAGCCTTGCCCGTAATTTTTGGACCACAATTGGGGATAAGGGCGAATCCAATATTCCATCCAGCTGAATTAGCTTCTCCAAAGGACAAGGCTGCACCAAAGGCAAACCCAAATGTAAATTCTAACTCGCCCTCTGCGAAAGCCAATACATCCAGACTAAACAACTCATAGAGGTTTCCGGTATAGGGGACGGTAAATGTATTTTCAGATAGATCTGCATTTGTCTGCCCGGAGGTTCGATAATAGGTGACTTCTGTATCCAGAGGAGTGTCTCCAAAGACGATATCCATCGTGAAAGGGTCATCCATGTTGCTCAATTTGGTAGCAACACCCCCGACAAGCTTGCCACTGATATTTAGATAAGGTGATAAAACAAGCGTCACCGTAGCTGCTCCTATTGTGGCTGGTGTCGGAAAATATCGGTAAGTAGCAGGTGACTTGTCAATCTCTGGTAAGTATTCGTTTTTTATGATTGAGGCAATCTGGCTGAAACCAGGGTAGTTGCTTATTTTGGCATTAATAGTACTATCTAGTTCTGAGAACAACTGATCTTTTTCGGTCGCATCGTAATTGTTAAAATTATAGTCCAAATCCTTGGTTTCTATCGACTGTTCATATGATATTGTCGTTTGAAATTCTGCATCCATAGAGAAATTACTCATCCTTATTCCCGAACTCGCGGGATAAGACTCCGCATTTCCGGGATCAGTACCGAGGTTTATTTCGACTATATCGATGACCCCATCATCGTCTGAATCGATTGGAGAAGTAGAACCTTCCTGTAGTATCGATAAATACTCGGCATTTATATCACCGTATACAAAATCCAAACTACCAGAAATATTTGGTGACACCGAAAGCTCCAGAGTCAGATCATTATGGATAGCTTGTTTTATTCGACTTTCTAATGCTGATTTTATTGCATCAATAAAAGTGGCATTGCTAATCACTGTATTTAAATAACTTAAATCAAGGATATCTGCATTTCTTTTATTGTTCAAAAAAAACCCATCTCTGGTATCGAAATGCCAGGATGAATATGCCTCGTGGATTTCTGCTGGCTCAGTGATAAGTCTTACGACATTGCCTTGTTTTTCCACGGAAATAATTTTTCTCATAAGCATGTGCTCAAAAGAAGTATACCTTGGAGAAACAATGATAGAGCCTGCTTTCAGGCTATCTAAAATCGGATCACTGGATTGGAAAGTGATTGAAAAATCCGTTTTTTCTGAAATTTCGTTTTTGATTACTTCAATCGGAATCTCAAACGTTTTATCTCCGTACTCGATAAAAGAGGGTCTGGTCTCATTTAAATCAAGGGGCTGTCGAGTACCTACTGCACCCCCCAAATATGGATCCTTTTGACACCCTGCCAGCACGAGCAAAAAGACAGAGACACTATATGTAAAAATTGTTTTCATTTAATTCTATCCTCTCGAAAATGGGAGAAAACGGTCCAGCTATTTTTTAGCCAGACCCTTCCCCATCATTGCTTCGATTTTTTGCAGTCGTGCCTCCATGTTTTCATTTTGGTTTTTTAGGGCCCGGTTTTCTGCAGCCAATTCCTTTACGGCATTAATCAGCATGTAAGTAAAATCACTGGGATCCACCTGCATGTAATCTGTATCCTCCTGATCAGGACGTACACTGACCATCTCCGGAATAATTTCTTTTAACTCCTGTGCGATGACCCCTACAAAGATCTCTTCTGTTGGCATGCTCATCTTTCCATTGTAGCGGTACGATACAGGATTTACTTTGATGATTTCTGCAAGGCCCTTTTGGTAGCTGGATATGTCTGTTTTCAAGCGCCTGTCAGAATTATTTTTCCAACTGCCACCACCGGGTTTGTATGCTTCATCCAGTGACATGTCCAGTCGCTGAGCAAACTCAGCATCACCATGTACATACAAGCCATTTGCTTTTACCCCACTATTGTTTGTGCCAATGGAGACTCCCCCGTTATTGGTCACAAGCAATTTTGTAGCAGACCCTATCCTCACTCGCAGACCGTTTTCCTTACTTCCTAAGGCTGCAACTAACAACCTGTCCTCCTGATTGTTAATAGGTACACCTACCGCCATTTGGTCGGCAGTTGCTATTCCCACTCCGTCATCCAATCCAATGGTTGTCCCGATGCGAAGAGATCCCGATCCATTGAGAAACTGCACACTACCATTCGGATATTCAATACCTCCTGAGATCGCATTCCAAAAATGCAGGTTGGGGATGGTGCCCAGATCTACAAACGTGTTTGTTCCTTCAGTAAAGAGATTATGGCCTTCACTTTGTAAGGTTTGGATCTCATTTGTTGGATCACTGTCATTGTCGCCGGCATTCTTGATGACGTTTGCCTCAGAAATATCTATTCCAAAACCAGCAGTGTATTCTCCGGCTGGACCCGGAGGTCCTTCTGGTCCCTCCGGTCCTTCTTGACCTGGATCGCCCTGATCACCTTTGTCGCCCTTATCCCCCTTCAGACCCTGTATGCCCTGAATGCCCTGGTCTCCCTGATCACCTTTGTCGCCCTTATCCCCCTTCAGGCCCTGTATGCCCTGAATGCCCTGGTCTCCCTGATCACCTTTGTCGCCCTTGTCACCTTTGGGGCCTTGTAAGCCTTGCAAACCTTGCAGACCCTGGTCACCCATTTCTCCTTTGTCGCCTTTATCTCCTTTAAGGCCTTGAATGCCCTGTAAACCCTGAATGCCCTGGATTCCCTGATCGCCTTTATCACCCTTGTCACCTTTGGGTCCTTGTAAACCCTGCAATCCCTGGATGCCCTGGTCTCCCTGATCACCTTTTGGTCCGGTTTCCCCCGAGGCTCCTGGCGCTCCCTGTGGACCGGGATCGCCCTGCTCGCCTTTGTCCCCTTTTGGTCCTTTTATCTGACCAACAATCACCCATTTATCTCCATCCCAGACGGCACCACTTCCATCGTCATCTACAATCACCATGTCTCCAGTCTCTCCTCCGTAATTAGGATTCAGGTCTCCCTGAGTGGGCACTGACCCGACAATCTTTACTCCGGCGCCATCTTGACCATCCTCGCCTTTCTCACCCCTGGGTCCCGGTATTCCCTGAATACCCTGTGGGCCTGCCTCACCTTTATCTCCACGATCACCTGCATCTCCTTTTGGGCCCTTGATCTGACCGACAATAACCCATTGCAAACCGTCCCAAACTGCACCACTGCCGTCGCTATTTACAATGACCATATCACCGACGTCTCCACTGTAGTTCTGATCCAGGTCACCCTGAGTGGGCACTGATCCCACAATCTTAACACCGGATCCATCCTTTCCGTCCTCTCCCTTAGCACCCTGGGGGCCCGGTATTCCCTGAATACCCTGAACTCCCGCATCCCCTTTGTCTCCACGCTCGCCTTTATCACCTTTTGGTCCCTTTATCTGACCGACGATGACCCATTTCTCTCGATCCCAAACAGCACCACTGCCATCGGCATCTATGATAATCATGTCACCTACATTGCCACTATAGCCTGGATCAAGATCTGCTTCGGTCGGCACAGAGCCAATAATTGTCACTCCAGATCCCGCTTCTCCCTGGGGTCCCTTCAAGCCCGTCAACTCTACCCATTCTCTGCCTTCCCAGATAAAAAGGTTTCCCGGATCTTCAACGAGGAAGATGTCACCCGATTCTCCATTGTAATTGCGGTCAAGGTCTTCCTTCAAAGCCACAGAACCAGTGAGATCGATGCTGCTGCTACCCGCTTTTGTGGCATACATGGCATAGGGCACACTGACCAATTCTGAAGTGCCCAGAGATCGTCCTCCTTGAGATACCTCGAGATAAAAGGGCCCCTTTGACCAATCAATGGAGCTCAGGTCTCCCCCTCTCTCACCTATTTTTAGGCTTACTACACCAAGATCATTTGTGGTCACATCGTGACTCTCCGAAAAAACTGCTGTACCATTTGCAGAGCCTTGGTAAATCACCATTGAAAGATTGACTTTCTCTCCCGATCTAAGGCTGCCAGCGTCGTCCCGGATTACAGCTTGGTAGTTAAAACTTGCCGGTTGAGCGATGAGTAAAATTCCATAGCAAAGGCTAAGGGTAAAAACTATTGTCTTCATTATTTGGGCCTTCATGATTATTGTTGATTTTTATTTTTTTTATTTGATAATAAATGGAGAGGATGAGAGTAGCACCAGATGTTTGTCATACAAAAGGAGTTGGTAAAAGCCCGCACGAACCTCGCGAAGATCGATGTTCATCCCGTTGTGATAGCGGTCATGATCCAGATGGATTTCTCTGCCTATCAGATCGATAATCTTCAGAGATTTTATCTGGCTCACTAATTCTTCTTCGCCCTCCAACATCAGATACTGGGACGCGGGATTGGGATAGATCGAATATTCATATGATTTCTGACCCAATTCGACAGTACCTGTAAAAACTGCGCCGGGTTGATGAAATCCTTCATTAATAAGAAGAGAACCATCCCGGTATGACGATATTGCAATTTCTCCTAAGGTATAATCTGCAGTTCCTGCTGCAGAGATTACGGCCTGACCATAACCTGGGCCGACTGCCATAACCATCATAATGAGAAGCAGCAAATAACGCAGAAAGGCAGGGAAGGTCTCTATCTCGACCAGATTGACTAATGCTCTCTTTTCTCGTACTTTGGCATTGAAAAGTAAGTGGGATTTGAATTTGAATGAATGTAGCATTTCTACGTGTTGGGTTTATTCCCTACAAAGTAAACCCCAGTCATTTCCCCAATCACCATACTTTAGTATGGTTCTGCAGAACTAACACTCGACGTGAAAAAAGACCTCTAGTTTTCCAGTCACACTGTACCTCGGTTTCTCTGCCTCCACAGGGAGCTGATCAATCTGAAAGGAAAAAGTATACCGGCGGCAATGCTGGCAACCCCAAAAAACAACATTTGACTTCTCACATATTTAATCATGCTATGCATCTCACTCGCTCCCAAATGACTAAAATGATGCTCCAATGAAAACGCATCTGTCTCAGTTATGAACTCGTTGAGATTACTAATCAGATAGAAAACCAATGGAATAGAAACAAAAACAAGAATTATTTTTAAATACTTCTTTCGGGCCAGGAAGGTATAGCGCAAAAAGAAGACATATCTAAAGAGGGTAATGAAAGCTACGATAAAAATTATATTAATGTAAAAGTAAGGAAACGTCCGGCTTGTATTGTAAATCGGTGATATTACTAATATCGCAATGATACCTGTAAGCAGCCACCAGACTATTTCAAATAACTTGCGGTTTCTTGAATTTTGTTTCTTCAGCGGTTGGGTGAGGGGCTCCACTAGATGATATCTCTTAATTTTACCTTTGCCACAATTCTTTTATCATCACGGGCAATATTTAATTTGACAATTCTCCCCACTCGCTTACTTAAAATGTTATGCACACTCCCCAAGGAGTGAAATGAAGCAGGAACACCTTCGATTCTTTTTATCACATCACCTTTGCGCAATCCCGCCTCTTCAGCTGGAGTATTAGGAAGTACATCTTGGATAATGAAGTCTTTGAGATTCCTCCCTGTCGCCGCGATAAACAATCCGCTTCGATCGTATTTAAATTTACGCTTTAGTCTTCTACGGGGTTTTGCAAAAAGTTTCTGTCTGGGATAATCAATAATAAAATTGAACCTACTAAGGACTGAATTTCCGATAATGCCATTTCTGTTCATATCTAATATATCTTCTTCGTCGAGGTGAATTTCTTGGTAACTCGAAAGAATATTGTCAAAATGGAATGATCCATAGGAAAAATAATCAAGCCTGCCGATATAGCCTTCGAGGTGTCCTCCAAGGCCCATCCCGAGAGAGCCTCTGACCGTTTTTTCAGGAAGTTCAAGATGTTCTGACGTATTTGTATATAGAAGGATGGGAAGTCCGGCACCTGTATCCAATAACAGTGTCAAATCAGTTGTATCCTTTCCAAATCGTACTCGTCCTGTTACATAGGGCTTGTTTTTATAAATCGTAACAGGAATATCAGTGTAACCCGAGGGCCTCTTTTTAATTTCATTTTTGGAAAGCTTTATGCGATGTTTTTTATTATTTACGTGCATCACGAAATATTTGAAAACATTGGCACCCAAAATACCATCTATCTGCACCCCTGTGGATTCCTCGAGCCTGAGATAATCTTCCTCCAGTACGAGAATATCTGTTTTTACGGCATAGGCGTTGGCGATATTTAAATTGATTCCCCTGGCAATAAATCCATTTATAGTTTGAGACAAGTCGCTACCCATCAGCGGAATTTTCCTCTCGTACTCGATGCCGAGTAAATCCGCATATTCTTTCTTAAATAACAATGTGTGTTCTGACCCCGTATCGAAAATAAATTTTAACGGAAGTACATTGGCAAACCTTACATCCATAATGATGAAATTATTGGTAGCCTCAAAGGAAAGCACAACCTCGTTCTTGGGGCCCAGATCAAAATTAAACTGTGCCGCAAGTGGGTAAAAAAGAAACACACCCAGGATCAGGCTTAACAAAAAAGGTTTCATCAGTAGTAAAACGGCGGCATCATTGGATTGTTAGGTGGATACGGTCATTTTTTCTATAAAAAAGGTGCTGCCGGAGCAGCACCATATTATCAAGTCCATTATATTCTGTGTGTTCCCCTGCAGGATCTACCTTTGAGTAAAGTATAGATCTACCCGTCTATTCTCGCGCTTGCCGGCTTCTGTATCGTTAGATGCCACAGGGCGTTCCTGGCCATAACCAACTGTTTCTATTCGATCATTGGAGACTCCAAGACCATTTAGTGCCTGTTTGACAGCCAGTGCTCTTTGTTCGGAAAGCGTCTTGTTTGCTGCTGCATCACCTGTATTGTCTGTATGCCCTTCGATACGTATTCGCGTACCGGGGTAGGCTGACATTATTTCAGCGACAGTCTCCAGTTGATCCATCGAGGACGGAGCAATATTTGCCGAACCCGTCTGGAAAGTAAGGTTGTCAAAGGTAAATCTGGTATTTGCATCTCCTGCACCACCGCTCAGGAAGGTGTACACTTTATCCACAAAAGACCCTGCTTCCGCCTTGATTTCCTTTCCACTGGGCAGCTGTATCGACGCGATACCGTCTACCACTTTTCGCATGGCATCGCCTGCTGCCTCTACGGCATCTTTAGTTGCATCAGCGACCGCATTACCTGCATCTTTGGCCATTTCACCGGCAGCGTCTGCCGCATTTCCGATTGCCTCACCGGTGCGATCTACAGCATTGTCAACATCCCTGCCACTGCAAGTCCGCATCAACATAAACAAGACCAGTGCAGCTAAGATGAGACCTAGCCATGGCCACAATCTATTTGTTGTTGCTTTACCAGCATCGCTTACTGCATCCACTGTATCGCTGGCAGCCTCCTTTATGTCATCGCCCAGATCGGCAAAACCGAGTTTGTTAAATAGGCCTTGAGGAGCTGCTTTCTGCAGGTAACTCCGTTGACCTCCCAGAAGTTTCCCGAGTCCTATAGCATCAAGTGCCTTATTCTTCACGTATCTGCCCACAACGCCCATTAATAGAGGTGCGACCATTTTCAGTAGAGAATTCGATGATCCCCTGCTGATTCCCGAATTGCCGGTCACCACATCCATGATGGTCCCTAGCAAACTGCTATTGCGTCCAAAAATAAAGTCCAGCATTCCACCACCGGTTTTCATCAACCCGTCCGTGGCCTGACCACCACCAAATAATCCGCCTAGATTGTCGAGGATACTGCCATCAACATTGTCCTTTTTTAAGAAATCTAATATAGATGCAGCTCCGCTTTCTGTTCTGGCTTTGTTGCTCAAACCACCCAGCACAGCAGGTAAAATTGCCCCAATAGCTGATTTGGTGTTAGAGGAAGATTCCCCCAGGAATCCGCTCGCTTGGTTGACCAGCTGATCACCCACAGCGTCATTAAACATGTCTAATAAATTAATTGCCATGATTCTGAAATTGATTTATAAAAAATTAAAAAGAGATTTAGCCTACAACCTTCTCCGATAATTGCGATCTTTGGGAGATCAGTTTATCGGGAATTTGTTTTCTTTTGGTAGTTCCAATAAGAAGAAAGGAAAAAGCCGGATATAATATCCCACACACCCCACCAAGCTGCCATCACTGCCATTCCTCCTAGGCCGTAAAAATAATTAAAAATCAATATAAGTCCTAATCCCGAATTTTGGATCCCCGTCTCCATTGCCACAGCTCGCCGATCGGCCTCCGGAAGTTTACTAGATCGAGCAAAAAAATAGCCCACGATATATGCTAAACCGTTGTGTACCAGCACAATAATGAAGACTTGCTGCAGATGGAACTTTATGATTTCGGTATTGCCCATAAGAGCAAAAGCAATGATTCCCAACAACAGGGCAATAGAAAATATCTTGACGGGCTTGATGATCAGCTCCCTGACCTTAGGTAGATATTGATTTATGGCCAGGCCAATACCCAATGGTATGATGATCAGCTGAATGATGATCCAAACCATGGCGGCAAAATCAACAGATATAGATCGGGTGAAATCTTCAGGTGTCTGCAGCACCTGAGTCCATAGATAAAAACTAAATGGGGTGATCAGCACTGCGGCCAGGGTTACGATGGATGTCATGGTAATTGACAGAGCAGTATTTCCCTTTGAGCGATGCACATAGTAATTGGAAATATTCCCACCGGGACATGACGCAACCATCAGCATACCCAACTGCAATGTAAATGGGGGATCGAAGAACCAGATGAGAATGAGGGTTAAAATAGGAAGGAGAACCAGCTGCGAAGTCAACCCGATTACCACTGATTTGGGCTTCTGAAAAACATACTTAAAATCCCGAATGCTGAGATCAAGCGATACCCCAAACATGAGAAATCCCAGGCAGATGTTGAGAAGTAGAAGTTGACCTTCGTCAAAATTTATTACTACCTTATCAATGTCATGCACAGTGCTAAATTTAACTCTTTTTACCAGCCTTGAAAATCCTAATCATTCCCGACAGCTTCAAGGGTTCGGCTTCGAATGTCGAAGTCGCTCATGCCATTGCAGATGGAATGAGCGCTGTATTGCCCCAGGAGGAGTATACGATCATTCCTTTTGCTGACGGTGGCGAAGGAAGTCTCGAGGCAATTCACTCGTCACTGGGAGGTCGTTGGATCAACGTTCAAACTGTTGATCCCTTGCGGAGACCTCATGTTGCTCATTATTTGAGAGTCAAGGATACCGCTTTTATCGAATTGGCCAAAGTAGCGGGTCTGCCCTTGCTCGATCGGAAGGATAGAGATCCCGAAAAAACAACCACATCAGGTGTTGGAATTCAAATCGACCACGCAGTCAGGGATGGCGTTCATGACATCATTTTATGCATCGGCGGTAGTGCCACCAATGACGGTGCAACCGGGATTGCTCACGCCATGGGGTATCGATTTATAGATGAAAGAGGGCAAGAATTTTTTCCTGTGGGTGGAAATTTGCAAAATATCTCAAAAATTACCCCTCCCGATAATCGCCCCCATGTCAGTATTACAATACTATCTGATGTGAATAATCCTTTTACGGGAAGAAATGGGGCAACCTGTGTTTACAGCCCACAAAAAGGAGCCGGTACCAATGCGCTCTTACGGCTTGAAAAGGGCATGGAGCACCTCCGGCAACTGTTTTTGGCTGAAAAAGGAATCGATCTGAACACGATTCCTGGTTCGGGAGCTGCCGGAGGAGTGGGGGGTGGCATGAAGTACTTCTTCGATGCAGAGCTGAAACCTGGTGTGGATTACTTAATGGACGTATTAAAGGTGGAGCGCAACTTACTCCAGGCCGACCTGATAATCACAGGCGAAGGTAGAATAGACAGCCAGACCAATCAGGGTAAATTGATTTCCGGGATATGCAGACTGGCTAAAAAGTACGATAAACCCGTTATCGCAATCTGCGGTATCCACACCTTATCATTTGATGAAACTAAAGCATTGGGACTCACATCAATTTTCTCCATATTAAAAGACTTCCAGCCGGCAGAGAAAGTCTATCATAATACACCCTACTTAATACGAGAAATATCTAGTCATATCGGTCATACAATAAGCAAATTTAAAAATGGATGAAAAAATGACTGGTGATGCCTTTTTAAAAATCCTCCTTGGAATTATAAAATCAGAGCGTCCCAAACACGAAAAGATCTCGGTTTTACTTGACGCACTAGTCAATATTTGCAAAAATGCTGTGGAAAGCACCGGCATCCAATTTCACACCCTTTTCAGCATAATAGCATATACGGGCCATCAATACAGTCTACCGGGTAGATTGCTTTTTAATATACATAGATTCAGAAGAGAGGCCGGTAATATATCTGCAGATTCAGATCAAGATCTTGTGCATTCGGTCTACAATTTAGGCTTGCGAATAATCTGTGATATTACCAGAACAATTTACAAAATCTCTATTCCCCCCTCCCTGACAAATCACATTCCTCCTGAATCTGTTTATACCCATCGTAAAGATGACATCGTCCAGTTTAAAAAATATCAAAGGGTACTTGTGCTCGGAAAAAACGAGACTGAACATTTTCTTGATGGTATAGACCAATCGATGCCGGATAAAAAAATAAGAATTAGATACCATCTTCCCGATAAAAACGAGCTCTTCGACGAATCGATAAATGTACTGGGAAGCCTGATCAGGTTTCCTGTAGAGGTAAATCTAATCGACGTAGAAATCGATACGGAGGGTTATTATTTACCGAGGGCATTTGTCATCCAGCCAGATTTTCTCATCGACATTACAACAATTGCAGATTGTTTTAAAGGTCGTGGTATTACCGAAGCCTCGCATTTTATCAAAAGATTTATTACTGCAGGATCAACAAAATATATGATGCTTGGTAATATCGCTAATTTTTTTCTGGATGAGTTGATGGCCAATCCGGATCAAAATTTCAAAGATTTGATGCGTGGAGTTTTTCAACTAAATCCCCTTGCGTTTGCTCAGTTCTCTGATTCTACCGTTCGTGAAATAGTCAAAAAAGCTCAGAGGCATTTTGTGAGTTTAAAAATTGTAATAAATCAAAGTTTTAAAAAGGAGGGAATTAATCCGGCAGATTGTTTTCTAGAACCGACCTTCTATTCCGAGAAGTATGGCCTGCAGGGAAGGCTTGACGTACTTTACGACGACCCAAAGATCGCGGATGATGCAGCAATAGTCGAACTAAAGTCAGGCAAGCCATATAAAACAAATATCTATGGCCTTAATGCGGACCATTATGTTCAGACATTGCTCTATGACCTTTTGATCAAATCTGCTTCCTCAGATAAACTAAAACCCACTAACTATATTTTATATAGCACAAAAGAAACAGACCATTTGCGATTTGCACCAGCTGTGAGGTCGCAACAATATGAAGCACTGGAAGCTCGTAACAGAATTATTGCAATTGATCACAAACTGAGTCAGGCAGATCGAATACTTTCACAACCCAATCGCTTTTTGGAATATATAAAAGAAAAGACCAAATCTCTCTACGGCTATTCTTTACGGGATATGGAAATAATCAAGGGGCGTTATGAAGGACTCTCAAATCTTGAAAAGAAATATTTCCTGTCCATGGTCTCGATGATTGCTCGAGAACACAGGCTTTCTAAGATTGGACTCAATGGTGACCAGGGAAACAATGGTCAAGCCGGATTATGGCTCAATTCCTTACACGATAAGGAGGCTCAATTTAATATCCTTAGTCATTTGGAGATCCTGGAAAACCGGGCCAGTGAGTCAGAACCCATGATTATCTTTAAAAAAACTGAGAACACCAATACGTTGGCAAATTTCAGACATGGAGATTTGGCGTTATTATATCCTTACAGGCCAAATAAATCACCGCTAAGTACACAATTATTTAAGAGTACCATTGTCGCTTTATCAGAAAATGAAATTACAGTGAGGCTGCGTGCCAAGCAATTCAACGACTCGCTATTCAAGAAATACATCCACTGGAATTTAGAACACGATACACTGGATAGCGGTTTTAACTTGCTGTATAGATCCCTTTTTCATTTTTGTGCCTTTGAGGTAAAAGAAAGACAACGATTCTTGTCCCTACGCCCTCCTTCCGCTCCGGTCTCAAAAAATTACGAGGACAATCCATTGCTCACCGAAGAACAAAATCGAGTGATGCAAAAAATACTAAATGCGGAAGACTATTTCTTGCTTTGGGGACCTCCAGGAACAGGTAAGACAAACATCATTGTCAGGCATTTGGTGTCACATCTTATCAAAAACACAGGCGAACATCTTTTGATACTCGCATATACTAACCGCGCTGTAGACGAGCTATGTTATGCCTTGAAAGCATCATCGTACACAGACTTTCTCCGCATTGGATCCAGGTTTTCCACAGATCCCAATTTTGTTGAGAATTTATTTGGGTCCAAGGTAAAGAGTATAACGCAACGCGCAGAGTTAAGAGAGATTGTCAATAAACACAGAATAATCATTGGTACTATTTCTTCCGTCCTGGGAAAAAGGGAATTGTTTTCGCTAAAAAACTTTGATCGCATTATCATTGACGAAGCCACACAGGTACTAGAACCGATGCTGGCAGGACTTTTACCAGGATTCAAAAATGTACTCCTGATTGGTGATCACAGACAACTCGCAGCGGTGGTAGCCCAATCAAAAGAAAATAGATCCGTAAATGATGATGCATTGCGATCTATCGAATTGACAGATCTCGGCAATTCCTACTTCGAAAGAATCTTTCGCCGGTGTGAAATAGAGCAGTGGACCTGGGCATATGATAAATTGAGCTATCAGGGGCGTATGCACGAGGACGTAATGGCATTTCCCAGTCAGCATTTTTACAACGGCATGTTAAAAACACTACCGGGTGAGAACGATAATGCACAAAGTGTACCTCTAGATTTTGCATATGTTGCTGACGATTCTGTTTCGAAGTTGATCGCCTCAAAGCGAGTACTCTTTTTTCCAATTGAGGCGGGAGAGCTATTTAATAGTAAGGTAAATGAGCAAGAAGCAAAATTTGTGGCCACAGTCTTGAAAAAAATCATCGACCTTTACGATGACAATGATCGATCGTTGGATCTTACCGAGGTGGGAATCATAACACCCTATCGAGCCCAGATTGCTCAAATTAGACGCAAATTAGAATCTCTAAATATTCCCTCTGAGGCACTTACTGTAGATACCGTTGAGCGGTATCAGGGTGGTTCTCGAAAAATCATTATCATTTCGCTTTGCGTAAATTCCTTAAATCAATTGGAAAACCTCGTCAGTTTGTCATCAGATAATGTAGATCGAAAATTAAATGTAGCCTTAACTCGAGCTAAAGAACAGGTCATTGTCATTGGGAACCCGGAGATTTTGAGAGAGAATGCAACCTATCGTCAATTCATAGATGATTACAATGTTGAGCAAATTGGGTAATATTTTCGAGGGGCTCGGATAAAAAACTTTCATTATTTTATATCTGTGTTGCTATCGTACAAATCTTAGTCTCATGGGGAATATCAGATCTGAGAAACTATATGCAACAATATTCACTCCATGCAAAGGGGCAATATCGAGAACACGGATGGGACGGATTGGACAGATATACACGGATTTGATTCTGCCCAAAAATTGATCCATGAAAATCTGTGCCAATCTGTGTCGCTTATGTCTCTATCCTCCACAAGAGGAAAATATCAGATCGGGAGAAAATATATGCAGCAATATTCACTCCCTGCAAAAGGACAATATCGGGAACACGGATTTTGACGGATTGGACAGATACACACGGATTTGCTTTCTACCCCAAAATTAGATCCGTGAAAATCTGTTAAATCTGTGTCGCTTATGTCCCTATCTTCCACAAGAAGAAAATATCAGATCGGAGAAAATATGTGCAGCAACGTTCACAACCCCAGCGAGCTGAAATAAATTAATCCACCTTTTCAACATACATATAATACGCGGGATATACACGACCTGCCTCATCAATAAGCTGAGCCTCCACATCGTATTTTCCCTCCGAAATATCTACCGTGAATTCAACTTCGGCTTCACCGCCCTTGATTTTTTGTGTCTCGTGATACTTACCTAAATATAAATATGCTTCTTTAAAATCCGTTTTTTCTGACGCGGGCGTAGCTCTTGCCAATCTCCTGGGCTGATCCCCTGCCGAAAATGCAGCGTTGATCGGCAACTCTGCTTCCCTCGGAAATCGACAAAGGCTTATCCGGTACCTGCCTCCTTCCACAAATTCGATCTTCCATATTCCCGATGCGGGTTGTGGAGTGATCGCGTGAAACTGGTGCCACACTTTGATCGCTTTACCGCTCAACAGATCATGGGACATAATACGGGCAGGGTTTTCATTTTCTGTCCCTACCTTAATGTAGGCGTATCGCTCATCCACTTTTTCACTCAATATAGAACCCCACCATTTTTCATACCCATCCATCAATCGCATTACGACTTCCGGATATTTATCAAACAAATTGTTTTCCTGCTTTAAATCTTCCTTGATATTAAAAAGTTCTGTGCCATTGACTAGTCTCCATTTTTCATCCATCACCGAATAACTCTTGAACTTTGTCAAATTCTGTTCGCGCTGGGTATCCACATACAATATCCTGTTTTTCCAACTTGATGACCTGCCATTAAATAATGGAACCAGGCTTTTTCCGTCGAGCGGTTTTTTAGGCAAATGACTCAACCCTGCCAAATCAAGAAGGGTGGGCATTACATCGTAATGAGCTGCAAGTTGATCAATATCTTTACCACCCTGGAGACCATTTTTTGGCCACCGTATATAAAATGGAACCCGATGACCACCCTCCATCACTGACCCCTTACTCCCCGTCATGCCGGCATCATACACTTGATTTCCCCCAGCAGTACCATTGTCAGTCATGAATATGAGAATTGTATTTTCCGTGAGATCCAAATCCGATAATTTATTTTCGAGGCGTTTGAAATTATCATCGATATTAGTAATCATCCCATAAAACCGTTGATATCTTTCTTCCAGATCAGAATCTGCATAAATATCGATGTACTTCTCAGGACAGTGCAGTGGTCCATGTGGCGCATTTGTCGAGATGTAGCAAAAGAATGGTCGCGCTTTATTTTCTTGAATAAAATCTAGTGCTTCATTAAAAAACACATCCGTGCAATAGCCTTCGTATTTTTGCAACTCTCCATTCTTCCAATAGGTGTCATCAAAATAATCGTTCATCCAATAGTCCGGACCCTGGCCCACTCCACCGCCTCCATGCCTCAACACTTCGTGAAAACCCCGATCTTCGGGTCTGTATGGATAGTTATCTCCGAGATGCCACTTCCCAAACATACCGGTCGTATAACCATGCTGAGCCAGTACTTGAGAAATCAGCACTTCATCGTCATAAAGAATCGACCGGCCGGCGATCGTATGATATACATTTAGTCTGTTGGTATGCCGGCCTGTGAGCAATGCTCCCCGGGTGGGTGTGCAAGTCGTCGATACATGAAAATTCGTGAGCCTCACAGCATCGGAATAAAATCGATCAATATTGGGTGTCTTTATATATGGATTTCCCTCACAGGCGAGGTCGTTCTTCCCCTGATCATCGGTCATCACAAGAACAATGTTAGGTAAAGCCTGACCATAAGCATCCGTGAAATAAGATGTACAAGCGGCCACTAAAACATAGAATAAGAATCTCCTCCCTTTTATCAAAATAACTGTCTGCATGCTGAAATAGATCTAATAACAATCGCGTCTAAAGATCCATAATAAAATCCAGATCTACCGGCTCTCGGGGAACAAGAACCTGATTTCGTCATCCGATAAACGACTCATGAGACATTACAGTTAAAATCTCCTAGCCAATTTGCCTGGAAAAACAACTGAAATAACAACCAGCTATCAAACAGGACTTTAATCAATAAACTTTTATGAATTCATACGATATCCTATCGTGCAAAAGATCCAAGAATAATGTACGTGGTAGGATCTACTGTAGATATAGCTTGCAGAGGATCGTGAATCACGAAGAATCCCTCATATGTGGTCGTAATTTCCTCATAGCTTTTTGACGAAATAACTGCCTCGCTACTCGTACTTCCATTTCCCGTGATGGGAGCAACAAATACCTGAGCATTAGGAGCTTCAATATACGGCGTCCCATTTGGAGTAGTCGATGGATCGGCTGCGTCATGCGCATGCGTGTGGTACATTTCTTCATTCATAGTATTCATGATATGAACCGTTATTCTCGACTTGTTTTCTGCTAATTCATCTACAATTATGCTAGCTGATAAATCTGTACTATGGGAACCATTGTAGGCAAAATCGGGAACCAACTGACCTGTATTCAAATCGTATTCAAAAGTTGAAGAACTGTAATTTACAGGGACCTGATCTCTGGCAAAACTGCCCACCACAAGAAAGGTTCCGATATCTACAGTGCTGATGTCTTGTAGAGGATCATGGATCACAAAAAACCCCTCATATTGTGAGGTTAGGTCATCAAATGACATATCTGCTTCCTGCGAAACATTTGCCGTGCCACCATTTCCCTCAAGACTTTGCACAAGAATATTGCTATTCGGAGATTCCAGGTAGGGTGTGCCGTTTGGTGTCGAGGAAGGATCTGCAGCATCATGTGCATGGATGCGATAGGTTTTTCCATCAATTGTATTCTGTATGCTGACCCTAATATTTGTTTTTCCATTTTCCAACTCTTCCAGTATAAGTGTAGCGCTTAAGTCAGACCTGTGCGCCCCACCGTATGGAGCTGCCGGCACGACCTGACCATTGTGAAATTGATAGGAGAAGGTCTGCGATTTTAACGGTCTGTCATCGTCTTCCTTACTGCAGGAGAAAAAAACTAGCATTGATGCAATCGAGATAATGCAAATAGATAAATTATTAGTTAAACTTTTCATTTTTTACTGCTTTAATAGTTTTTATTTAAGGCGACCCTCGCTAAGTTTTGACAGTGAAAATGCTCCAACAGCCATCACCAGGTCCCGAACCGCAACATCAATAAACTGACCACTTAATAGCAAAGTAAGAGCAATGCATATCAGCCAAATCATTAGCACGATGCCTCCGATTTTGGGTCTGGAAAGAACAAGCACACCGGCCACAATCTCAATTACTCCTATGATCATCATAAAAATATTTGGGTCAATTGGAATCAGATTTATCATCCCCAAGGAAACATATTGACTCCAATTAGTAAGCACATTTGTAAATTTATCCAGTCCGGCAACAATGGGAACTATCCCATAAGTATATTTAAGCACATCTGAGACTAAAACGATGTTCTTTTCCATTGGTATAAAATGTGTTTTATGTAGACCTTGGATAGGCAACTCGAAAAAAGGTTACAAATTTTGTAACTTTTATTTTCGAAAGACATCTAATTTGCAAAAGAAACTATGAGAGTTCTTAAGGTCACTGATCAGAATGCAAAACTCGATGATTCTGGCATTATCTCCCGTATTCTCCAGGGGGAAAAGGAATTATACGAACTGCTGTTAAGGCGAAATAATCAAAAATTGTTTCGTGTGATAAGAAGTTACATCCGGGATATCAGTGAAATTGAGGACATAATGCAAAACACTTACCTCAAGGCCTACGAAAAACTCCATCAGTTTAGACACTCTTCGGAATTTTCCACATGGCTCATCAGAATAGGTATTAATCTGGCATTGGCCCGATTGAAAGAAAAAGGAAGATATCAGAATATAGATTCTTCAGCAGATTCTCACACTCATGAAATTATGGTTCAAATGCGAGGACACGAAAAAAATCCGGAGGAAATAGTAATACAAAAAGAAACAAAATTTCTTATCGAAGAGGCAATCGATTTGTTAGACGTAAAATACCGAACAGTATTTATCATGAAGGAAGTAGAAGGCATGAGCATTCAAGAAATTTCCGATTGTCTCGATCTGTCTTTGTCAAACGTAAAAGTGAGATTGCACCGTGCTAAAAACACCATGAAGGAAGAGCTTCTTACGCTTCACCTAAAACAAGGAATCTTTGAATTTGGATTTAGTAGGTGCGATCGACTGGTAGAATCTGTCATGGGAAAGATTTAGCTTAGAAAGGGGCGATGTCGGAGCAGATAAACAGCATGTACATTTGTTCGGCAGCGCAGCACAGATGACTTTTTTCATCAAATCCGAAGCTAGTCATGGTGCTCGTGGCTGGGATATAACTATTACATTGTCAAGTGAAAGATTGTCGTTAATTCTGGCTTCCTTTCCCTCATTCAATTCTCACTTCCTCTCCATTGCTCCTCATGAGCAGATCAATCTATAGTCTTAAATAGTAGCTTAGGATCAAGAAAAAGTAAGTTCAGGTGCAAGAGGCACCCTTTTTATCCGGCCTTAAAGTATCATTGTCGCCCATGCGGATTCGAAAAAAGGAAAAATGTGTGTACATTTCGCATCTCGAAAACATTGGATTATCGTTTATTAGGATCTAAAGCGGCAATTTATACTCCCATCGATTGAGAGTCAATTAAGGTAGAGAGAAAAATTGGACTTAAACATTAGGATGCAAGACACCAGCAACAAGAAGTTATGCTTATTCAACAAGGCGTCTTAAGATGCATCCTAAGAGACACGGTCAGAATGAGAGTCCTGATTGACAAAATCCAAGGTTTAGACTGGATATCCCTTTGAATGACAACCCTTTATCTTTTTTCTAAATTTACTGCCAGGAAGGATAATATGGCAATCTTATGAGCAAGCAATCGAGCAATCAAGGAGAGCTGCATCGCAATTTGGGTTTCTCAACAGCTTTGGCCATAGGAGTGGGAACGATGATCGCTGCAGGTATTTTCACCCTGTCGGGATTGGCTATTAGAAATGTGGGATCCAGTGCCATCATATCATTCGTCCTTGCTGCCCTAGTGTCATTATTTACTGCCTTGACTTACTGCGAATTTGTGTCCATTTATCCCAAGTCCGGAGAAGGCTACCTATACGCACGAAAGACGTATTTGGCTCCGGTTGCCTATTTGGTTGGCATAGCCCTTTTTCTTGGATATGTGAGCAGTTGTTCGTTTTATCTATCAAGCCTTTCAGCATATTTTCAAGAATTTGTTTGGCATGCTCCTTTTGAAAAATTAGCGGGTGTTGTTTTTTTGATTGCCCTTGTACTGCTTAATGTCAAGGGTTCTGAAGAGAGCGGAACTTTTCAGGTGATAGTCACCGTAGCCAAGGTCGTGCTCTTAATATGGTTTGTGGTGGGCGGACTTCGATTTTTGTCAATAGACCAGATCATTGATCAGATCAGTACAGATATTGTCAAAATCGTCCAGACTTCGACCCTTGTTTTTATAACATTTTTTGGATTCTCAGCGATTGCTGCCTCTGCAGGTGAGGTTAAGAATCCGGTGAGGAATATCCCGAAGGCGATCTTTTGGTCCATGGGTATCGTTTCCGTTTTATATATACTGGTGGTGTTAGTGATTATTACTTCCAATCTCACCGAATACAATGAAGCTGCAATGGGCATTGCGGCCAAGAAATTTCTCGGCAATATTGGAGGTATGGTTATCGTGGGTGGAGGTATTTTTTCGATGATCTCCGCTTCCAATGCCTCAATTATGGCAGGATCTCGCGTTGCGCTAGCCATGAGTGAATTTGGGCATTTACCCAAAGTCATGGGGCGAATTCATCCGTCTTTCAACACACCCTGGATATCTGTGGGCGGTGTGGGAGGATTGATCCTGTTATTCACAGTGTTGTTGCCACTCGAGGATCTGGCTCATTTTGCAGACACCGTTTTATTATTTGCCCTCATTATGGTAAATCTGGCTTTAATCCTGCACCGGAGGAAATTCCCAAATCTGAACCGGCCATTTAAAGTCCCGCTTTATCCTTTGACACCGATCGTCGGTATTGTTGCCAATCTTTATTTATTCATCCAGCTCATGTATCACCCAATGCCACTTTCACTGGCCTTATTTACATTGGTTTTGTGCATTGGAGGATTTCTTTACTGGAAGGGTACACTACCCGATGAAGAGGGATTTGAGGGAGAACCCTCAAAGTTGGTGCTAGAGACCCATGCGCCATTCGAAAAAGAACGAAGCAAAACCATCATTGTTCCAATTTCTCAGTCCGATACAATGTCGGACGTAATCGAACTAGCGGCCAACCTCGCCAAGGAACAAGACGCTTCCATTACTGCTCTTCACGTTGTGCAGGTCAGTGAAGAACAGCCGCTAAAATATAATTTCAAAGATTTTAGTGAGGAGAAAAAGTTGTTGCAAAATGCACAAGAGGAGGGTAGCAAATACGGCGTGTCAATTGGCACTATGATAAGAATAGGACACGATGTTGCAAGAGCTATCCTTGAGGCTGCCAGGGAAATACATGCCGATATAGTGATACTGGAGTGGAAAAATCCGGCGAGTAGCTCTGATAAAATCATGGGCAAAATTATCGACACGGTAGCAACTCGTGCTAAACGAGAAATCATCATTTTCCATTCCGCTGAAGGGAAGCCGATCAAAAATATTTTACTCCCCTCAGGAGGTGGTCCCCATGCTCAAGCTGCTGAGTTGTTTGGGGGTGGACTTGCCAAAGCTGTGAATGGTACAATTACCGTCATGCGTGTGGTCACAGAGAAAAACCTATCTGAAGAAGAACAGCATGAGGAGAAGGTAAAACTCGAACAATCCAAAAAACGCATCGAAGAAGCATGTGCCATTGATGTGAAATCCAAAATGGTTCAACACCCGCACATTTCCGCAGCGATTAAGGATGAGTCTGCAGCTTTCGATACCGTTATTATCGGAGCTACTCGAAAAAGTATGTACTACAACGTGTTATTTGGTACCATTCCGGAGACCCTTGCTAAAGAATTGGACACAAACATTCTTCTGGTAAAGCACTATTCGCCCATAGGGGCAGCATGGGGGAAAGTGGTGAGCGAAAAGAAGTAACCAGGTTTCTGAACTCCTTTCCTGGCTACATCGTTTTTTAGCCCTCGATTTTCTCTGTCGGAAGTCTCTCAGTTCGACCCTATGTCATAGGATTGTCACAAAAACATAATTCGGACATTTTTATCCACTATTAAGCAAAACATGTCTACTTTAGCTCGCAAACCGCACGAAATGTTTTCGAAAGCATGTGAATATGGCATTCGAGCTGCGATCCACATAGGTCATCAGTCGAAAAGCGGGAACAGGATCAGCCTAAAAGCTGTGGCAAAGGCGATTGATTCACCCGTTGCATTTACCGCCAAAATCCTTCAGTCTTTGGCCAATGACAATCTCATCATCTCCACGAAGGGGCCTAAAGGTGGATATGAAATATCAGACAATAAATCTTCTGAAATTTCCCTGTTGAAAATTGTAGAGGCCATCGATGGTGACAAGATTTATAATGGCTGTGGCCTGGGACTAAAGCAATGTAATAAGTGGCAACCCTGCCCCCTACACGATCGATTTGTTGCTATCCGAAATGAACTAAAAAAAATGCTTGCAACAACTTCCATAAAAGATGTTACCGAAGGAATGCACGATGGTGTATTCTTTCTAAAGAGATAAATGGATTGTATCTATTCCGTACAAGGATTAAAATTTGTTTAATGAAATAAAATATTATGAATATTACAAAAGAAGATCACATTGGAAAAATAGTCGCAGATGATTATCGCACAGCTTCTATTTTTAAGGCGCATGGAATTGATTTTTGTTGTGGAGGAAATAGAAGTTTAGATGAGGCCTGTAAAAAAG
Source organism: Saprospiraceae bacterium (assembly GCA_965222645.1). Classification (GTDB taxonomy): domain Bacteria; phylum Bacteroidota; class Bacteroidia; order Chitinophagales; family Saprospiraceae; genus JABDMH01. Next base: position 2,871,581 of record OZ244968.1, read on the forward strand.
ATAATATTGATGTTGAAGAACTTGTTGAAGAACTCAACCTCAACAGAGATAACGACAAGGACCAATCGACCGACTACCAATCATGGGATATGGATCTCCTTGCAGATTACATTGAGAAAAAGCACCACCGGTATGTAGAGAAGAAGATTCCAGAACTCAAGACATATCTAGCAAAACTTGTAAAAGTCCATGGAGAACGCCATCCGGAATTAGTCGAAATACACCGGCTTTTTAATGAATCCGGAGAAGAACTGGTTTCTCACATGAAAAAAGAAGAAATGATCCTGTTTCCTTACGTACGCCAAATGGCGATTGGTAACAATCTTCAGAATCCTCCATTTGGCACTGTGAAAAATCCCATAAATATGATGACGCACGAACATGACAACGAGGGAAATCGATTTAAGAAAATTGCTGCCCTAAGTGATAATTATACACCTCCTGCAGATGCATGTACGACATACCAAGTAGCCTTTCAATTGCTCAGAGAATTTGAAGAAGATTTGCATAAGCACATTCATTTAGAAAACAATATCTTATTCCCAAGAGCCCTGGAAGCAGAGAATCATTTGACCAATGCCTAAGCCGTTAAAAAGGGATCAAGCTCTACAACCATTAAGTCGCGAACACCACCAGGGTTTATTATTATGCTGGAAGATCAGAGAAGGGCTCAAGCATAAAATCAATACTGCACGGATAGGACGATACATTGATTGGTTTTGGGAAAACCACCTTCAAGCCCATTTTGCGTTTGAGGAGAAATACGTCTTTCCCATTCTGGGTGCTGAGCATAAGCTCATCAAAAGAGCTTTGCAAGAGCACAAACGTCTTGAGCAACTATTTAAAGCAGACAATAGGAATGGCGAATGTCTTTATTTAATAGAGGGAGAATTGACCTCGCACATTCGCTTCGAAGAAAGAATTCTTTTCGAGGAAATCCAAAAGATCGCAAAAGTTGATCAACTGAAAAATATCGAGCAATGCCATTCAAAAAATGTTGCCTGTATATGGCATGATGATTTTTGGATCAAGGAATAGTTTTCCCCGGTTACTCTCTCCTTCATAATTTTCTTTAAGCACATCTGAATCACTACCGTGCTTAAAATCTTCGGAGGCCGTGACGAAACAATGTCATCATTCAATCACACACAATCAGTAAATCCCCTCAATGAAGATTATTACGTTGATCTCATTTTACTTAATTTCCACTCTGAATCTGATCAAATTTTGTACAAAAAAGAAATCATGAAAAATTCGTTTCTAACTGCACTATTATTGTCATTCCTTAGTCTATCCATGTTGGCCTCTGCTCAAGACAAACCCAACATAATATTTATAATGTCAGATGACCACACCACACAGGCCTTTGGCATTTATGGCAGCAGGTTGGCCGCTTTGGATCCTACCCCAAATCTTGACAAATTGGCAAGTGAGGGAATGATTTTCGACAATTGCTTTGTCACGAATTCTATTTGCACTCCCAGTAGAGCCTGTATTATGACCGGACAATATAGCCAGGCCAATGGCGTCCTTGACCTGGATGGCACTTTACCGCCAGAAAAACACTACTTGCCCGAAGAGATGAAAAAGCTGGGTTACCAAACAGCAATGATTGGAAAGTGGCACTTAAAGGTTGAACCCTCAAGCTTTGATTTTTATACAGTGCTTCCCGGCCAGGGAAAATATCACGATCCAACCTTTCGAATACAAGGTGACAAAAAATGGCCTGAAAATACTATTGAGACCAGAGGACACTCCTCCGATGTGATAACCGATCTCGCGCTGGATTGGTTTGATCATAGAAGAGAAAAGGATCGGCCCTTTTTCCTAATGTTTCATTACAAAGCTCCTCATGACATGTTTGAGTTTGCCGAGCGGTACAGAGATTATTTGGAAAATGTCGAGATTCCGGAACCGGCTAGTTTATATTTCAACGCGAATAATGGCTCCGACGCAACCAGGGGAGAAGATAATTCTCTGGTGAATCAAATTGGATCATCGGTATCACATCGAAACACTATTCGGAATATGGGGATGCATATGGAGATTGACTCAACCATACCGGATCCTGAATATACACACTTGGCCTACCAGGAATATTTAAAGAGATATCTGCGCTGTGTAAAAGGGGTAGACGACAATGTAGCCCGTCTCATAACCTATCTCAAGGAAAATAACTTATACGATAATACCGTAATAATATACACGGGTGATCAGGGATTTATGCTTGGTGAGCACGATTATATTGACAAACGGTGGATGTATGAAGAATCGATGCGCATGCCATTCTTTGTAAGATATCCCAGAGCCATCTTACAAAACAGCAGGACTGATGCTCTGATCAATAATACGGACTTTGCTCCCACCATCATAGAGATGGCAGGTGGTGAAGTCCCATCATATATGCAGGGTCACAGCTTTAAATCGATTTTACAAACAGGTCAAGAGCCGGAAGGATGGCGCAAATCTACATACTACCGGTACTGGATGCATATGGCACATCGCCATGCAAATCCAGCTCACTTCGGCATCCGGACTAAAAAATATAAATTGATATTTTATTACGGGAAATATTGGGTAGATACTGACCATTCGGACGACTGGAATAAAAATAGCTGGGGAAATAATTTTACATTACATACTCCACCAGCCTGGGAGTTTTATGATCTGAAAAAAGATCCCTTCGAAATGGACAACAGATATAATGATTCCAATTATCAAGAAATTATTAGAGAGTTAAAAGTTGAACTCAAAGAAAAACGAGATGCCCTGGATGAAGGCGACGAAAATTATCCGCATATTTCGAAGATTATTGATGAAAATTGGAAGTAGTAAAGTATCCATTTTCGGTATCCAGAGAATAGCTTACTTTTAATGTCATTGCAAAGCAGACCACTATCCTGATTATGCAGACCCGTGTAAAAAATCTGCCAATCCGTTATCGTCAAGCTGAACCCAAAGACCATTCAAGGATTGCTCAAATCTTCAACGAGAACATCGCTTTGGGAGGCAAAACCTTGTGGAAAAAAACGTTCAGCACAAGCGAAATTGCAGAAATGGCATCAAAATGTGATGACAGGGAAAAAATCTACGTTCTCACCAAGGGCGATCATATTATAGGTTGGGGGATGATCAAAAAATATCTCCTTAAGGCTGGATATGATCGTACCTGTGAAACCTCTGTCTTTCTCACCGCGAAGGAAACCGGAAAAGGATATGGAACGCCATTTAAAAAATACATTCTAGACAACTGTAAAATCTTGGGGTATCACCATGTAGTTGCAAAAATTATATCGACAAATTCTCGGAGCATTCACTACAACCAGAAGCTCGGCTACGAAATAGTAGGCACTCAAAAAGAAATCGGTTTTGAAAATGGGAAATACGTGGATGTAGTAATCATGCAATACCTCATTGGATAAAAATGGAAGTACAAAAAAATAAAATATTTATTGAGGCGGAAGATACTGCTGTGCTGTGGATTGGGAGTCTACTATTAATTAGCACATTACTTCTTATATTTCTTAGCTCCAGCAAAACAGTATCCCAAAAGATTTCGACAATAAAGACCCAGCTGAGTCAGGAAGATAAATCCATCCGGAGTGTAGCGTGGCACAAGGCAATTGACAAACTCAAATCTACACATGGTTCCAAAGAACCATTGGGAAAATGGCTGAAAAAAATTAGTGACAAACCCGGATCCTGGAAGGATAATCCCAGTGCTTCATTTCAGTTGTCAGCCAGGGATGCAGAAAAAATTCGAGAAGACAACTTACAGGATCTCCTCATACTAAAAGAAAAGACCGATTCTCTGGCGCAGATTGCAGAACGTTTTTGGCGTTCTGCAGAAGCAGATCAATTTTCTAATGCTGACAAGAACATACACGCGAAAGAGGCCATTGATACGTGGAAGCACTCCTCTTCTGAACTGGCGGCTGTTCAAAAAAAATATGAATCCAAGTCTTTCTCCAAGTGGCCTTACCTCATTTTGCTATTTGTATTTTTTTGTCTGATTTTTGGGTTTGCACAATATCTAAGGGGTTATTCTTTTAAGAAATTTACTCAGGGATTTGTGCTTGTCTTTATATTGGCTGTCGTGTCTTTCTTTATTGCCGGGCAAAGCAGTGTCAAGAACCTCGGAATCGGCTATGCCGCGTGGTCGATTATATTTGGATTGATAATTAGCAATACTATTGCACTTCCGGACTGGATAAAAGGTGCCCTCACCACCGAACTTTATATCAAGACTGGTTTGGTACTCCTGGGTGCCGAGATTTTATTTGGAAAAATTCTGGCTATTGGTCTCCCCGGTATTTTTGTAGCCTGGATTGTGACACCGATAGTTTTGCTATCCACATATTGGTTTGGTCAAAAAGTACTCAAGATAGGTTCGAAAACATTAAATATCACCGTGTCGGCAGACATGTCGGTTTGCGGAGTAAGTGCAGCAGTGGCAACTGCAGCCGCATCCAAAGCCAGTAAAGAAGAACTGACTTTGGCGATTGGCTTATCGATGATCTTTACTTCAGTGATGATGATTGTATTACCTATCGTGATTAACGCACTGGGTATGCCTGAAATTCTGGGAGGAGCCTGGATAGGCGGTACAATAGATGCCACGGGTGCTGTGGTCGCGGCAGGTGCATTTCTAGGAGACGATGCCCTTAATGTGGCAGCCACCATAAAGATGATCCAGAATATACTGATCGGAGTAATCGCCTTCGGAGTAGCAATATATTTTAGCAGAATGGAAGGTGCAAAACAAAACATAGATATAGGATGGAGTGAAATCTGGAAGAGATTTCCCAAATTTATATTGGGCTTCATCGGTGCATCCATCATATTTTCGATTGTTTATGCAGCTATGGATAGTGATCTTGCATATGCCTTGATTGATCAGGGTGTAATTGGTGGATTTACGAAAAATATTCGGGGCTGGCTTTTTTGTCTTGCCTTTGTAAGCATCGGATTATCTACTAATTTCCGCGAACTAAAATCACATTTCAGTGGTGGCAAGCCACTGATCCTCTACATATGTGGGCAAACCTTTAATCTGGCCTTGACATTGCTCATGGCTTACATTATGTTTTACATTGTTTTCCCGGAAATAACCGCAAATATCTAAATGTCAAAAACAATAAAACCAATTTTGCTGCTTCTCATCACCATATGGGTTATATTCGTTGCCTGTACCCATGTATTTCCCTGGATAGAAAACAAAGCCTTTACCAAATCCCAGATTAAAATTCTCGATGAAAAAGATTTTAACGCTACCGATCTATTTTACACGGAAAGTGAGCAGGCTTTAGAAATCTACCTTGAAAATACTTATCGGGTAGGAAAGAAGTAAGCTATCGAAAGTCAACCCACATCAGGTACTAAAATTTGCAGTGTCAAGAAGTCCAGGACTATTCATCTATTACCACCACTCCACCGGGATATAAAAGAAGGTCTGTAAAATAAAACTTAAAGCCATCGGCAGCATTCCTATGACAATCATTTTCCAGGGGAAAAACCTCCAAGATTTCAAATTGCACCGGTATCCTTACGGGGTTATCCTCAGTAGGCGATCTTTTCAAAATCAACTGCGCTGATAATACATCCCGGCCTGTACTAAAACGATGGTGGAACACATCCCTGATACCGATATCCGGATTCTCTTGATTATTAATGGGAACGGAGGGATGCCAGGTCAGCTTTCCGCCTTTAGCTAAAGCTTTAGGTGTCTGAATCCAAATTGAAAAAATCTCCCCCCCTTCAGGGATCCCGTTTCCATTGCCCCAGCCCTCCTCAACTTTCCCTTCGGAAAAAGGTTTATCCCATCCATTCCATTTGTATTTAAATAATGGTACAACTTCTGCTTTTCCATCAAATATTTTAATGTCATCCCTGCCCATTATTACTTTATCATTTTTTATATGTACCTGCAAAATGCGCTCCCGGTCCATCTGCACATCATCAATTTGCCAAGTTATTTTTAGATATGCGGTGCGTCTTGAATCACTCTTTTCCTGCGACTGGCAAATGGCAAATGAGTCGATCTGCGTCTTACTAAGGGCAGTCAACTGCACCGGATTAGGTTGGGAGGTTACTTTCAATATGCTAGAATCTGATGACTGCACATTAAAAGTCACAAATTGACTATCATTCGACAGGTTAAGAATGTCAAAATTCAGAATTTTCTCCTGATAAGGTCGCAGATAAATATTCTCGTGGATCGTATCTGAAAGAATAAAAATTGGAGGTTGAAGGCGCTCCCCAAGTATGCCCACTTCCCAGCCCATCCCCCTATCGATCACCATATCCAGTTGGCCGTTTTCATTTGACCGAATCTTTGCTGTCGAGATTTTTCCAGACCTGTAGTCATATCTTGAGAGGTGATAGATCGTATTTGTCTGATAAAGCGCCGGCGTGGTGACATGTACTTCAACGTCAGGTAAACTCTCACCCCAGGGAAATCTTTTTCGTGTATAAATACCCATGCCGTCTTTTGTCACATTGTGTAGATAGATCCAACCTTTTTCGCTCTTATCAGAAGTCACATTATAGTTCCATACTTCATAAGCAGGGTATAGATTAATATGTGAAAAACAACTGGGCATTGGTTTAGGTGTATCAAAATATTTTTTGTGAAATTCTACTTGCAGATCCATTCTCGCGGCAGCATGATGACAATAATCAGCTTCAAAATATTCGTTGTAGAAGCCGGCTCCAGAATAAATCGAGAATAATTCTGCCGAATAGAACTTTAGATAATCTCTATTTGTCGTAGAATGACGAAAAGGTACGCTTTTGAGATTGCGCCAAAGCTCCCTGATATCGACCGTAGTCTGATATGTTGGTTCGCCGACATCATAAAAATTAGGTCCATAACAAAATTGCGAAGTGCTACTAAACAAATGTGGATTTGTCGCAGCCACCCAGGTAGCCATATGCCCTCCCATGGACAACCCAGTCACAGCACGATATTGTGGCCTCGCCTTGGTAAGATATCGCTCGTCTACAACCTCTATCAACTCTCTAATATATGCTGAAAAATTATAGTAATTCCCTTCCCAACCGGGTGCTTGAGATGGGAAATACACCTGACAACCCTCGGGCAACTCGGGTATCCTTCCATCTACACAGACAATTATTACATTTTTAAATGTAGATAGGTTTTCGAGATCAGCATTATTTGGAAAATCATAGTTTTTATCAGGTGGGGCACCCAATACATCGGGAGGGGTCAATCCATAATCAACATATTTATAAGGGCCACTTCTATCGTAACTTCCTCCGCAGCCGTGGAAATAATAAATCACCGGATACCGTTGTTCACCATCTACATTGTAATCGGATGGTGTAAAAACTCTAAAAAACCGGGTGCTTCCAAATATAGTGCTATAATGACTTTCATCGGTATATGAAAAAAGCGAAAGAGACAACAAAAGTGAAGTTGTAAATGAAATATTAATTTTCATCAGACGTGAACCTGGATTGGCAATAGAGTCTCCGACTTTGGAAGGTGTTGGACTGGAAAATAATAAAAAAGATCGGGAATCACCCGGCTGATTGTGATCTGATTAAATAGTAAAATTTGATGAGGATTTGGGCTACCTCAAAGAGGTTGTTAAAAATCATCAATACCGGCGGGATCAAATGCCTGATCTTGTGGACATTTACTAACTTCATTGAGTATGATACAATAGAAATATTTATGGCCCATCATATTTTCTCCTCGTCAATTCCGATCCTTGTTTTGGTTGCACTACTCATCTTCAGTTGCTCAGCAATGCACGATGTTGAGAATAAAACCTCTGAAGAGAGCAAACAGCCCAACCTGGTCATCATATTGGTCGACGATCTGGGATACGCAGATGTCGGTTTTAATGGTTGCAAGGACATCCCAACACCTAATATCGATCGCATTGCAAGTGAGGGTGTTCGGTTTTCCAATGGTTATGTCTCCTTTCCAGTCTGTGGTCCCAGCCGGGCAGGTCTAATCACGGGAAGATATCAGGGTCGTTTTGGTTTTAGCCGGAACCCCCTGTTTGCCCCCAACGACCCGACAATGGGGTTACCATTGGAAGAAGAGACTTTAGCGGAAGCCCTCCAAAGAGCTGGCTATCGATGTGCTGCTCTGGGAAAGTGGCATTTGGGTGCTCACCCAAGTCAGAGGCCATTAAAACGGGGATTTGATGAATTCTTTGGTTTCCTCACCGGAGGTCATCGCTATTATCCCGAAGAATGGACTTTACAGGATGAATACGAAGTCACCAGTCAATTTGAAGCCTATCGAACCAAGTTGCTGCGAAACGACGAACGCATCGAAGAATCCGAATATCTCACAGACGCACTGTCTAGGGAAGCAGCTCAATACGTGGAAAAATTTAGAGATAATCCCTTCTTTATCTACCTCGCCTACAATGCACCACATGCCCCATTGCAAGCTACTGATAAATACCTGAAACGGTTTAGTCACATCACAGAAAAAAAAAGGAAGACATATGCAGCGATGGTCAGTGCAGTTGATGAAGGAGTAGGTCTATTATTAAACAAATTGGATAGTCTACAGCTTTCGGACAATACTATTGTTGTGTTTCTTTCAGACAATGGTGGACCGCGACATATTACAGCCGTCAATAAGCCATTACGAGGGTATAAAGGAAACTTATTGGAGGGAGGAATACGCGTGCCATTTGCAATAAGGTGGCCAGATGAAATCCCAGGAGGTCTTACGTATGATCATCCTGTAATTTCCCTCGATATCTTTGCCACAATAACAGGACAACAACCACCAGGTTTTGAAATAAGTAATTCCCTAGATGGCGTCAATTTATTACCTTATCTAAAAGGTGAAAAGAAAAAAAGTCCACATGACCAACTGTTTTGGAGAAAATATGGCAGTAAGGAGATGGCCATTCGTGAGGGGGATTACAAATTGACAAATTTTACGGGTAGTGGCCAGATATATCATTTAGAAAATGATATTGGCGAAAAAGAGAATTTATTTGGGGATAAAAAACCGTTGGCGAAAATGCTCAGGGGAAAACACGAAAAATGGTTAAACCAACTAATAGATCCGGTCTTCCTGGGCTTGAGTCAAGACTCGATTTATAATGTTCTTAATCCGGGCAGATTTGATAGGCCAGATAGTATACAGTGAAAAAGATAATAAATTAGCATGTTACAGATTCCCGCTGATTCAAGTTAAGATCGAGATCGCTAATATGGAAGTCATAGAGGACTGAACTTTTAATAACGAATTAAATCAATAAATGTAATGAGATCACTTCTAAACTTGCTTTTATCCTCGATAGTGTTGTATAGTTGTAGCCAAAAAATTATCCCTGTCCAGGAGAAGTCATCATTTCCGGCCGCTTTCGACAGGGGATTAGAGGCTCACGGTGGACTTGAAAAATGGAACTCATTTGGCACACTTACTTTCAGTGAAGTCCGGTTGCCGGACACGACCATGTATACCGTGGACCTTAAAAACAGAAATGAAGTCATTGAAAAAACCGGGCACTATAAAGTAGGCTTTACACCTGATGAGATCAGTATTTATCCCACGAGAGATAGTTTTCCACATGAGAACCCGCGATTTTATCAAAACCTAAGGTTTTATTTCTTTGCCATAGCTTTTGTCACCGCCGATCCTGGAGCCAATCAGACTGAATTACCACCTGCAGAGCTCCATGGTAAGATGTACAACAGGGTCAAGATCACATATGACGATGGGATTGGCATTGCGCCGAAGGATCAGTATATTTTATGGTACAGCCAAAAGGATAACACCCTGGCAATGATCAATTACTCGGTGACATATTTTAACGAAGCAAATGCGGAAAAATACAGCGCTATCGTTTACAAAAATTGGACTGATGTTCATGGTCTTAGATTCCCCACAGAAATGATCGGTTATCGATGGGAAAAGGATCAACTTGGCGAAGAGCGATATCGAATGACATTCACGGATATTTCTCTATCCAAAAAACAACTTAACAGATCGTACTACACGGACTTCTGAGAGTTGTGCCGAAAAATTTTCGCCAGAAACAGATAAAATTGGTGACCAATGTTGCTGCGAAAATTTTTTTGCCGGAATCAAGATGTATCCGGTTTGCTGTCAGAGGCGAATTTACATTCGCCGGAAACAAATACGTAGAGGCGAATCTTTTCGCAAATTCGTAGCTGCGAAAATCTTTTCACCGAAAAATAAGGCAGGTATTAGAATTTTTTAGAATTTAACAACTGCTAACTGTTTTGTTCTGTTTCTAACGCGATATCTTTAAATCAAATATTTGGAAGAATTGAAGTGCTTATTGGTTTTGAGAATACTATTATTTACCACTCTAGTCTTCACCTTTTCTCAGTGCAAAGAAGGCAATCTCGATCAAGAATCAAATGCAGTTGAATCGACTGAGGAAGCTCCCTCTGCATCTGCCGACTACATAGATTGGGCTGTCTATCGCGGCGATCCAAAGGGCAACCAGTATGCGGAGTTAGCCCAAATACACGCTGCTAATGTCCATCGACTACAACCTGTGTGGCAGTATCGCACCGGTGATGCCGGCAATCGCTCCTCCATGCAATGCAATCCCATTATCGTCGATGGGATGCTTTACATTTCTACATCTACATTAAAAGCAGTTGCAATCGATGCAGGATCCGGAGTAAAAGCCTGGGAATTTGATGCGAGTAAATACAATGAAAATAATGCAGTGTTCAGAGGGCGAAGTCGAGGAGTGACATATTGGCAATCGGAGGATGGCCAGTCTAAGAGGATTTTCCACTTTGTGAAAGATCGCGTGTATGCCATTCAGGCAAGGACCGGAGAGCTCATCACCGAATTTGGTACAAACGGATTTATTGATCTACGGCAGAATATGGGAATTGATCCGGAAAGGGTCTCGATCGAAGTTACAACTCCTGGAGTCGTTTACGAAAATACATTGATCGTTACGTCGAGGGTACCGGAAGGGTATAATTCGACACCCGGAGACATCAAAGCCTACGATGCGATGACCGGAAATTTTAAATGGATATTTCACACAATCCCACGAAAAGGAGAATTCGGATATGACACATGGCAATTTGAAGAAGGAGAAACATATGGTGGAGCCAATGCTTGGGGAGGCTTAACTGTAGATGAAAAACGCGGCTGGGTATTTTGCGCGACTGGTTCACCAGCCTACGATTTTTACGGCGGGTTCAGAAAGGGACAAAATCTTTTTGGCAATTGTGTGCTTGCAATTGACGCAGATTCCGGAAAGCGCATCTGGCACTATCAAACTGTACATCATGACATTTGGGATTACGACAATCCATCTGCACCCGTTTTGGTCACAATTAATAAAAGGGGATACAAGAGAGATGCGGTGGTCCAATTTACTAAAATGGGATTGACTTTTGTCCTGGATCGGGACTCGGGAGAGCCCATTTTCCCAGTGCTTGAAATCAGCGTGCCTCCATCCAGCATAGAGGGAGAGGAGGCATGGGCAACACAACCCTACCCTGTAAGACCACCTCCATTAAATGCACTGGGTATTTCAGAAGCTGATCTGACAAATATATCCCAAGATGCAATTATTGCAGCCAGAAATAATTTTTCCAACTTCGTCCCGGGATTACTGTATGAACCACCATCTGAAACCGGCACAATTACAACTCCCGGTTTGTTTGGAGGTGTCGAATGGCATGGAGGATCATTTGATCCGTACACCAATATTATTTATGTAAACTCGAATAATGCTCCCACGATTTCGAAGATGAGAAAGGTCTATGACTTGGATGAGCGTATGGAAGTCTCAAGTACCAAGCAAGGTCATCAAATCTATCTACAGAATTGTGCATCGTGCCATGGAATAGATAGAAAAGGTGTGCCTCCGGTCTATCCCAATGTAGAAAAACTGACTAAATCGAGATCAGAAATCGAAACGATTATTAAAAGTGGGAATAATATTATGCCTGCTTTTTCGCATTTGGGAGAGGATGAACTCCAGTCTGTAGTAGATTACCTATTAATCGAAAAAACTGAAGTAGTAGATTCAGTTTCCAAGGGTAAATTCCGGTTTCTGCATGCGGGATATGATCGATTTAATGACGATCAGGGATACCCTGCCATTGCACCTCCATGGGGTACTCTTAATGCGATTGACCTTACGACCGGAAACTTTGTATGGAAAAAACCACTGGGAGAATATCCGGAACTTGTGAAGCAAGGAATGTCGAATACCGGCACACTAAATTATGGAGGTGCCGTAGCGACGGCAGGTGGCATAGTTTTTATTGCGGCCACTGCTGATGAGAAAATCAGGGCCTTCGAAAAAATAAGTGGGAAATTATTATGGGAGTATAAACTTCCGGCTGGCGGATATGCCACTCCATCTATTTATATGTACAACGGTCGTCAATACCTTGTCATCGTTGCCGGTGGTGGTGGTAAAAATGGAACCCCCTCCGCTGATTATGTGATGGCCTTTGGCCTTCCGGAAAAGTACTTGACCAGCAACAGAGCACCAAAAGAGTCCAACCCCGATCAGGATGGCTGGATTACCCTGTTTGATGGTAAAAGTCTGGCGGGTTGGGTACAAATGAATGGCTCTCACTCTTACAAGGTAGAGGATGGGGCAATCATAGGACGGACGACTGCAGGAAGTGAGAATTCTTTCTTATGCTCGCTGCTGGAATTTGATGATTTCGAATTTGAGTGCGATGTTCAGGTAGATGATATAACCAATCAGGGCATACAATTCAGGTCCTCAGCTCGCCCCGTTAGTGAAAGGGACCACCCTAATTGGAGAGCGGGAAGAGTCTGGGGACCACAGCTCGAAATTCGCCGGAATATGGGTCAGGGAAAAATTACCACTGGCGTGTTGTATGGAGAAGCATTGGGTACGGGTTGGCTTTCCAGCAAAGAAAAACTGGAGGACAGCCATGATTTTTTTATTGCAGAAAGCTGGAACAGAGTAGGGATCATTGCAGAAGGGCCGAGAATGAGGACTTTTGTGAACGGAAGGCTCATCGAAGACATTACGAATGAGGAGGTGTATAAAACCCATCCCAAAGGATTTATTGCCTTGCAAATTCACGGAATCAAAGGCGAACGACAATTTAAAATGGCCTGGCGAAATATAAAGATCCGGCCGATCGACAAGTAATCCTGCAGATCCGAATAAACTGAAGAATAATCACAAGGGGATTCTTGCTTTATTTCCCATCCAACCTTCATTAAATTGTGCAATCAGTTGCTCTGTCAAATCGGGATTTTTTTCAGCAATATTTGTTGTTTCGTTAGGATCACTACTATGATCATAAACTTCGACAAAAAGGGGATCGGAATTTGGGCGAGATCTGTCCTTCCAAATGACAAGCCGATGATGATCCGTGCGCATAGTATAACCCATCAAATCATTTTCAAACATTTCTCGATCCCAATTTTCACCTTGCTGCACAATGATTTTAGCCTCAACAGCTTCCATAAGTGGACCGAAATAAGTTTCTCGCATATTGGCAGTAAGAGGATTTGCTGCCCACTCCCTTAGTGCAGGATTTGGATACTGACTAAATGCGGCATTTTTCCAGTCCTGGTTGGGATTTTTAATTAAAGGCGCAAAACTTTGTCCTTCCAGGTGATCCGGTAGTTCGAGTCCGGCGAGATCAACAAGTGTGGGATACATATCAACCAGCTCGACAAGAGCATCTGTTCTTGACCCCCTTTTTTCCTCAGGAATATCGGGAGTCCACAGAATCAATGGCACACGCGTCGCAATTTCATAATTGGTGGCTTTGCCCCAGATGCCCATATCCCCAAGATGCCATCCATGGTCACTCCACAGCAAGATGATAGTATTTTTTCTTACCCCAGCCTCATCCAGAGCGTTCATCATTTTTCCAATTTGTGCATCGACATAGCTCACACTAGCGAGATATGCATGCTTAAGTGTTCTGGCCAGTTCACTCGTTATTGGTCCACTTTTGGGTATGCCGTGCCTTACCCTCAACTCAAAAGAAGCATGAAGACCCATGGCAGCACCGTTATCAGGTGCATTGGTATATTCTGCTATCGGGATTTCTTGAGGATCATAAAGATCCCAATACTTCTTTGGGGCATTCCAATCTAAATGTGGCAATCTAAATCCCAATCCCAGAAAAAAAGGTTTATCATCTTTTGCCATTTCTCTCATTGTGGCAATGGCTTCGACAGTATGATATCCATCTATGTAGGAGTGGTCGGGCACATCAGCCTTTTCGAAGGCAGGTCCTCTCCCTAAAGCATAATGCTCCGTAGCATTTTCACCGTATTTTGACCGAATTATTGCTTGATTCTTTTTAAAAATATCTTGATTCTCCTTTAGTGCATATGCACCCGGATAATTGGGTATGGGAATATCTACCTCTGCCGGACCTCGGCTCCAAGATTTTGGGTGATCTGCGAAGGCGCGTTTATGGTAAATCTTCCCGCTATAAGTGGTTTCATATCCATTGTTTTTAAAGTGTTGCGGTAGGGTTACTATGTCTGGATGCAGGTCCCGGAAATAAGCATAGTTTTCAATAATACCAGTGGTTTCGGGCCTGGCTCCCGTCATTAGGCTTGCCCTTGAGGGACTACAAATGGCCTGCTGGCAGTAGGCCTTGTTGAAGAGTATGCCACCAGATGCTAACTTGTCAATATTGGGAGTGATTGCGATGTCTGATCCATAACAGCCGAGTTCTGGTCGCAGATCATCGATGGCAATAAAAAGGATGTTGGGTTTTGGTTTTTCGTCAACCTTTTGAGAATTGCAACTAAGGCCTATTATCAACAAAGCTGCGAAGTACGATCGGATTGTCATATTGCTCGATAATTTCGATATTCATTTTCTGTCTGGCATCAAGAGCTTTATGGAAGAAAAGCTATGTAAATGAAGGCAGATTTAGGGATATTATATGACGCATAGTTATCCTTTGATTACACCATATTAGCTTTCTCCTACCCCTAAGATCCACACCATTTACTTACTGTCACCACCACACCATCGGTATGCACCTTGAAGAATTCTTTTTTTCAATCTGCGGATCACAAAAACGCAACTTAGATTCTTACCCTTCACATTCCAATATTTAATTTAAAAGACTATCAATTTATTCGCTTTATATCGACAAAACGTGGCCCCACTGCCAGACGATAGATTTTCAAATAAACGTGAAAGTTTCCTTCACCAGTTGGCAATGTCATATCTTCAAAAACGCACCTTTTGTTGCTATTTCTTGACTGGCATTTTGAGATGAACAACTTTGTATTTTTAAATGTGCAATCGCATCCACATCAACGGATTGGAGATCAACACCGGCTCCATAAGGTCCCGCTTCCGTCATGACTTGCCAATGGCCTAATTTGATCCTCACCACGCGTGGATAACATAGAGTTCAAAGTTTCTAAGAGGAAATTTCACAAATTAAGCAACATGAGTTATTTCTTTTTCATAGCTAGCTGAATTTCCTCAATGGACATATTTTTAGTTTCAGGTAATGTGAAAAATAAAATAAGTAAACCTATTGAAACTGTGCCTGCATAAAAAAGGAATGTGTTGGTTCCACCCATTGTAGACAATTGCCACGGAAAAAATTTCTGAACCAGAAAACTGACCAGACTCGTAATTATGGCAAAAAATGGAATGGCTACTCCTCGAAGTGCAATAGGAAATATTTCCGAAAATAAAACCCACATTATTGGTCCAACAGAAAAGTGGAATGCAGCGATAAAACTCAAAATACCAAAGAAAATTAATCCCGCAGGCATGTCGGCTGTCTTTTGCAGCAATAAACTTGCGTGATCTCTGGCATCCTGGTCACCAATCGTGGACCTTAATGCTTCTTTAAATTCGATGTCGCTTTGATAGTTGACACCAATCATTGCCTCCAATCTGTTGGCATCCGGAAGTACTTGCAGCTCGGCAATAGCTTGATCTGTGATTACATATTTAGCCTTTGAAAAACCATAAGCACATAAGCCCAGGCTTAAAATAATCCACACCATACCCCAGATTATCAGGGGTCTCCTTCCCAGGCTATCCACCACCATCAATGCAATAACGGTAAACACAACACTGGTCAACCCAATCCAAATGGCCTGCATAAATGCTGCATCGGTCCCAATTCCAATTTGTTCAATTACAGTTGGTGCATAAAATAAAATAGCATTAATACCCGTGGATTGTTGTGCAATCGCAATCGTGAGAGCCACGATAAAAATCAATCTCATATTCTTGCTAAATATCGCATTGAGCTGCGAGGCGATCGAAAGATCAGCAACGGCATTTTTCAGACTGATTTGCATTTCTTCAACCAATTTGGGTATCTCATTTTGAGGATAAAGTTTTGCTAATGAATTTTTGGCTTCCTCAATTCTTCCCTTATAGACTAGCCAAGAAGGACTTTTCGGAATAAATAGAAGTAGTCCAAACCAGATTAGAGCAAAAAGAATCTCAGAACCCAACATCCATCGCCAGGTATTGTCATTGATCCCCAAACTCCCTACCCAGGCAGCCCTGGAAGTAGTCAACTGCAGTATCAGGTAATTTATAAAATAGGCTGCAGACAAACCGACAACAATGTTGATTTGTGTCATCGAGACCAGCTTGCCTCTTTGTGCGGGTGGTGCAATTTCGCCGATATACATGGAAGCCAAAGTGATGGAACTAAATGCCAACCCACCTAAGAATCGGGCGGCAACCAAAGTCCAATAGGACGGTGCCATAGCAGATGATACGGCTGAAATCAAGTACAGTGCTGCTATGATTTGCAATGTTATTTTTCGTCCCAGGGCATTACTTGCCCAACCAGCAAGTGGTAAGGCGACAAACACTCCCAACCCGGGGGCACTTACCACTGTGCCCAGTTGCAAGTCACTAAGGCTAAACTCTTGCACTAAGTAATTGACAGTGCCAGAGATTAAGGCTGCATCCAAGCCGAAGACAAATCCTCCCATAGCGACGATGGTGGCAAAGGTGAAGGCATTTCTCTTATAGTTCAAAATCTCTTTTTTTAATTAGACATTTCCCAATGCTCCACGATCTCAATTGATTTTTTGGTTACAGGAGAGGGTATAATCATCTCTTCAAAACCTCTATTCTTGTACTGTCCTAATTTGAAACTTTTTCAATCGTGATATCATCGAGGTAAAACTTACATGGCCTGTCTTTCGGTATATCCTCACCTCTGACTTCAATAATAAATTGATCAGCAGTGGTTGAGTTTTTATTTTTTGAAAATAAGTGCTCAACCGACACCCATTGACGACGTGGTTTGTGCAGTAAATTAATTTTAATTTCAATGTTTTCTTCCTTTAAGCCCAGATATAGATTTTTGGTCAAATGTCCCTGGTCTAAATAAATCTTGCAGGTTAATTTGTAATTTCCCTTCCGTAGATCAACAGCTCCTTCAGGTGAGATCGCAATTACCTTATCAGTTTCTAATTTTTCTCCTTTTCCAAAACCGGCAAATTCCAGACTATTCACACCAGATGCATAGACACCTTTATTGATGACAAAATATTTGGCGGACATCGTATCCATCAGCCAGAATTTTTGATAACTGTCGGGAACTGAACTTTCAGGTAACAATGTCAAAGGTCTGGGATTGTCTTCGTAGAGAATAGGACCTTCGAATCCATAAAATTGACGAGGTAAAAGATTTGCATCTGACTTCTGCCAAACGCGCAAGTATTCGATTTCAAAGTCTACCGGTAATTCTGTCTTCTTAGGGAGTCCAAGCCATTTAAAAATCTCCGAGTCAAACCAGATCTCCATTGGATTGTTTAAAACCCACTCAGTTCCGAGCTCATCTTGAGTTACTTCTGCTACTAATTGTCCGTCCATATAATATTTCAAATAATCAATGCCCCACTCCACCCCAAAAACATGAAACTCGTCTGCTGTTCGAAAGGGCAAATTGTTGTCTTTGTATTTCCAAACCCAGGTTGGTCGTTGGGCCGGAGGACTCCAATCGTGAATTGTGATTTTGGTTCCATTCGCCTCAATGTCAAGTTGCTCACCGTTAGGATTTCCCATTTGCTCAAAAACATCCAATTCTTGTTCGTATCCAATGGCCCAAAATGCACCCGTAATTGCAGCATTTCCCGTTCTTGTTTTGGCTTCCATATAGCCATTGAGAAAACGTTTTTTTGATATTACGCCACCCGTTGTCACAGGAAATGGTTTCCCCTCCCATTCTCCATAGCGATCATTATTCGCACCGTCCGCATAGTTTTCTTTAGCAAATTGAAAATCGGGCTCCCATTGGGTTCTTATCTTAAGTTTCCCATCTTCCACCCTGACATTGTGCTCGGCAAACTGCGAAGGAGGGCGTCCCTTCCAAATGTAATAAGCACCACCTTGTCCTTCTATAAACCATTTACTTGTATCTAAGACGTTGCCCTCAAATTCATCGCTGAGCTCCCGGTTTATGATCCACCCACCTTTGTTATCGGAATCAGATGCTGGATAATGCTGTTGTGATCTTTTGTCACCTACTGCCGGATGATCCTGTCCGATGGCAGTTAATATAAATGGTAAAGAAAATATCAGGAGGGATATTTTTTTTCGATGAATCATGTTATTTTTTTTGTGTCGGTAAATTTCATTTCAAGAGGACAGGCATAAATACCGTCATTTCCGACAGTCCGCGATTGCTCCATGCGAAATAGGGGACTAATCGACACTGGTGTCTTTCCCATATAGGATTTCTCATCACTCGATATGTGCCCTCATTTGTATCACGGCGTATATATAAATTGGTATTGATTGTTGTAATTCCCCCTAAAAGTGAGGGATCATGATCAATAGTGAATTCCTCATTTGCGGAAATATATACATCTAAAATATCGGTACCATCTGGTAGATCCGGAGATTCCACACAATAGACAATGGGACCTCTTTTCACTGCCACTTGATTTCTCACTTCTTCTATGCGAGGGTGACCTTCAAGAAATTGAATCTCCATGGGAAGATCAATTTTAATCTCATCACCAGCTTTCCATTTCCTTAATACTTTGTAATAAAACCCCGGCTTTGGTCCGTCCTTGATCAAGGAATTATTGATGGTAACGGTTGCACCAAAAGCCCACTCAGGAATTCGAAGGCAGATTTCAAAGGGTGTATCTTTGCATTCTGTCAGGGTGATCATGATATCTCCTTCCCATGGATAGTCGGTACTTTGTGTGAGTTTTAAGGGAGAGCCATCAGCGAGTTTTGTCGTGAGTTCATTTCCTCCATATAAATTGACTACAAGTCCGTGATCCGAAATGCTGTATGCCCACTTCGATGATTTTGCAATGGTTCTCACCAAATTTGGAGGACAACAAAAACACTCCAGGTAAGGCTCCCGGTTTGGGGTCTCAGTTGCATTTTCATGAGCATGATATGCCCTAGAATTATGAATCATCCGGAGGGGATTGGCATAGAAATATTCCTTGCCATTAATACCAATACCGGACAATGCACTATTAAATAGTACGAGCTCGATAATCTCTGCATACTTGGCTTCACCATGAAGATGCATCATTCTGTAACTAAACATGGCATTGCAAACATTCGCACATGTCTCGTTGTAAGCCGTCATATTGGGCAACATGTAATCATCGATAAAACCTTCCTCAATTTTATCCCGGTCTGTCGAAGCACCATAATGTGCCTGACCTACTGCCCCGGTGACATACATTTTTTTCTGAGTAACATTGTCCCACAAGCGAGTCAAGGCAGTGATTAACGTTTTTTCACCAGTTTCTGCAAAGACGTCAGCGGCTCCACAATAGAAGTAAAGGGCTAGAACTGCATGACCGACAGCTTCTGTAGCCTCACGCAAAGGTGTGCGCTCTTGCACCATATCACCGATGGGGTATCCATGTGTAGAGGAGTGATGCTCGACGGGGTACCTGCCTCGCCGATTAATGAATCTCTCTGCTAGTGCGAGGTATCTTTTGTCTTTAGTGATTCGATATAACTCCACCAGGCCCATGATCTGCGTTTGGTTAAATCCAAAGCGACAAAAGCGATTAGTCTCGGGAAAAAATAAGGTGTAGAGCAGATCGGCTTGCTTGATTGCAATATCCAGGAAGTTTCTCTGGCCGGTGATCTGATAATGCACGCAGGCGCAAGTGAGTAGATGCCCGGTATTGTACATCTCATGATATTTTCGGTTTACGTACCGGTCCACCTCAGACCGCAGTTGCACCTGAGTCTGTAGGTATCCATCCGATTCTTGCGCCTTACCGATGATTTCGATGTACTCATCGATTTTCTCAAGAAGCGCCTTGTCACCATTTTGAGCATATACATGGAGCAATGCTTCAAGCCATTTGTAGAAATCTCCGTCATGCCAAAACATACCTTTGTGTTCGCCTTCGTTTAGGCCAGCGGCAATCTTAAAATTATTCAGGGCGTGTCCTGTATCTCCACATAGCAATACTCCCATATGAGGGACCATGGTGTCTTCACAGAGTTTAAATTTTGCTGCCCAAAACCCTTGACTCCAGTGACAGTCGCGTGGGCCTATTGGCTTAAACCTGGCATGCGGACTTCCTATTGAGTTGGTCATTTTGGTTGCGATATCAAAGTGAAGTAAAACACGGATAATTTGATCATTCTCTGTACATTAAACTTACCCGGGAATAGCAAAATTTTACCCGGGAAATGCGAACTGCAGTTTTACAAATTCTTTTCAGGAGATTAATGTGTTGAATTTTAGCGGACATTTGGACGCCTTAATTTGGCATCTTGCTGCATCTATCAAACTTTTGGCATCAAGACAGGACTCAACATTATCTTAACGATCTCGGTTTCTGAACAAAAAAATGATCGAAAATTGGTTTCTCTACCACAAGGCTTAGTTTGCAATGCGATCTGGTCATAGCGATGCCGTAAGAAATCATAAAGTCTCTTACCGACCCAGCTTAAGCTTGGCAGGGAGATTAGACCTATTTTACTGATTAGTTGGCATCTATCCCAATAATTGGATTGAGGATCAAGATGCACATATTTATCTACAGCGAACTTCGAACGATCAATTCAGAGTGGATCACCTCGACATCATGTTCTTTCTTGATTATCTTTTGCGCAGCCAAAGCACCCATCTTTTTAAAATCAACCGCTACAGTGGTTATCCCGCCTTCGAGAATTTCCTTTACCGGAGAATCATTGTATGTCACCAATCCAATGTCGCGCCCCAGCTTGAAACCTCGAGATCGACATAATTTAATCACCTCTACCATGTCGCGGTCATCTGCAGCTCGGAGAAGAAAATATGCATTTCCCCTTTTGAATCCATCGGGATTTACCTGGGTGCTGATCTTGCCGGGAAAGCCAGTCTGTTCGATAAATGTATTGAAGCCACGTTCTACATCGGCGAAATGAGAAATATGACTTGGTGTGACAAGTAAAAGTTGGTTGTACTTGCTCAAAAGGGGCTTTGCCTCATTAAGGGCATCCAGGACATTTGTGAAGAAATCTTGGTATATGAGCGTATAGTTGCCTTCAAGACCAGACTCTCCAAAATCCAGGATAACTCTTTTTTCCGGCGGTATCAAGTTTAGGATGTCGGAGACATCTTCCTTCATAAAGGTCACAATAACAAAATGGGTATAGTTTTGCAGGTTGTCGCGAATCAGTGCATCAAACATCTCAACGTTATGGTGATGAAAAAAGACATCCACTTCGCCAGCATCACCAATGGTCTCGTGGAAGGAATGATAAAGATCGTCCTTAAAGGCGGTCATCTTATCCAGCATCATAAAAATGCGCAGTTGGGATCTGACGTGTACCTTCTGTACAAAATATCCTCGCCGATTAGAGGATTTCACAATACCCTTCTCACTGAGGAAGTTGAGGCTTTTAAAAACAGTTTCACGACTAATCTCTAATTCCCTCGAAAGTTGGTTAACCGATGGCAGGCGTTCGTTCACTGTGATTCTTCCCTCATCAATTTGTTTAATGATGGCGTCTGCAAGTTGTATGTATTTTGGTTTACGAGAGGTATCTGCAATGACAAACTGATCAAACATTTCAAAATCATTTTTTAGCAATACACTTCATTGATAGCATTGATGGGAAATTAGATTTTGCCTCGCAAATATAGAAAATCCAATATGTCGACAGGAAACTTGTGGTATTCCGATTCATATCTAGTTTCTATCATTCCTGATCGCAAAACATCGACTACTTTTTGATTCATTTTATGAACATCTGATAAAAAATATGGTGCCAATTCTTTTGAAAAGCGAAAGTAAGAATTATATTTGACAGACCAGACCAGACCAGACAAGATTAAATCTTGGATATGCAGGCATTTAGGAACTCGATTATTTAATAAAACTTCTAGCAAATGAAACTCTATTTAACAGTCATTCTAACACTAGGGTGTGCTGGCATCTTATTGGCTCAGCAAAACACGGTGTCCGGAAAGGTGACCTCAACTGATGGTGAAGCCTTGATCGGTGCGAATGTCCTGGTGTTAGGCACTAGTATAGGTGCCATCACAGATCTGGATGGAACCTTTACAATTGACTTACCTGAGGGAGCTACACAACTCCAGGCATCATACACGGGGTATGGCACCCAGGTTATTGACATTGCGGATCAGACTCACTTTGATTTCGTGCTGAATGTGGGCGAAGCACTACAAGAAATAGTAGTTGTAGGGTATGCCACTCAGCAAAAAGTAAACGTTACGGGATCAGTGGAAGTTGTTGAAGCTAGTGAGATATCGCGCCAACCGGTCATGCAAACCTCTCAAGCTTTGGCCGGGTTGGTACCTGGTCTGGTAGCCACGCAAAACAGTGGACAACCCGGCAGTGATGCTGCTACATTGCGGATTCGCGGAATTGGTACACTTGGAAATAGCAATAAGAACAATCCATTGATTTTGGTGGATGGCATTCCAGATGACATTAACGGCATTGATCCTGCAGATATTAAATCTGTTTCCGTTCTAAAGGATGCTTCAGCAGCTGCCATTTATGGATCACGTGCTGCCAATGGTGTCATACTCATCACTACCCACAGGGGTGCCGAAGGAACTCTGAAAGCCACCTACAACAATTATATCGGAGTGCAAAGCCCGACACAGAAAATGCAATTTATGGATGCAGTGGGATTCATGGAAGCATTTAATTCAGCCGAACCGGGAGCTTTCAGTGCGGATGAAATTGAGGCCTACAAAAGAGGTGAAAGCGTAGGTACGGATCTAAGACCAAATACTGACTGGGTTGATCTGCTCTTTTCTGAGAATGGATTACAACATTACCACAATGTAACCGTCAGGGGTGGCACTGAAAAAGCAAAAATCGCAGCCTCACTATCCTATATGGATCAAGAAGCCAATGTAAAAAGCTTTGAATTCAGGAGGTACAATGGAAGATTTAATACGGATTTACAGGTCTCTGATAAGATTGATGTAGCCTTTGATTTAAACTTCCGACGAGAAATACATGAATCTGCTGCTGGGGCATTGCAGCAGACTACACGTCAAGCGCATCGCATACAACCGCTCTTTCAAGCCATCAATGACGATGGATCCTGGGGCCCGGGATGGAACGGCGGCAATCCGATCGCAGAAGTAAATGCCGGGGGACAACAATTGCGCACTGATAATTATTTCAGAGGCGTTGTCAAAGCCACCTATCGACCGCTCGAAAATCTATCGCTCGCGGTTACCTATGCGCCTCAGTTCTTAGATCGGGATCGCAATAATTATAACGGCACTTGGGAATGGAAAAATAATTCAACTGCTCCGATAGAGCCTCAAGTTTTGAGCAGTAGATCCTTAACTCGCGAAACATTCACCTCTTTTCAAGATAATTTTAATGCTGTTGCAACGTACAGTTGGGATGTTTCCTCGGCCCACAGTTTTTCCGCATTGGTCGGTTATGAATTTTTAAAATTCAACTCGGAAATATTTGCCGCTAGTCGCACGGGCTTTGTATTGCAAGAGTTTACGCAGTTGAACAACGGTGACGCAGACACACAATTAAATTCGGGAAGTGCTACTCTAAATGGCTTGGAATCTCTATTTGGGCGCATTAACTATAGCTTTAAAGATAAGTACCTTTTCGAGGCCAATGTGAGGCGTGATGCATCCTCAAGATTTGCACCTGGGTCCCGATCTGCCATCTTCCCCTCTTTTTCCGTGGGTTGGCGAGTTTCTGAGGAACCCTTTTTTAATCAGGGTGGCTTCATGAGTGACTTAAAGCTACGGGCATCTTGGGGTCAGTTGGGAAACCAGTTCATTTTTGATGGCAATGGAAACCCGGTAAATTTTGCCTACACTTCACTCTTTGGTGTGGGTAATGCCAATCCAGTCATCGGTGGAGTACCGATCATTGGAGGAGCACAGAATGTTTTGGCCAACCCGATACTCCAATGGGAGACAGGAGAAACCACCAATGTTGGTGTAGATGCTGGATTCTTGCAAGGGCGCCTAAATTTAACTGCCGAATACTATGTGCGCAAGACTAAGGACATACTTCTAGGAGTAACCATCCCCACTTCGGTCGGTTTTAATCCACCAGTACAAAATGCAGGTGAAGTGGAGAACCGTGGATATGATATCGCGCTCGGCTGGCAAGACAAGGTGGGTGCCTTCAGCTATGGACTCAATGTAAACTTTGCAGATTTTGTGAACGAGATAACCGATTTGGGTGGATTGGATGAATTACCTCCGGGTAATACTATTAACCGAATAGGAGAAAGCATTGGAGCAATATATGGCTTAGAGGTCATCGGTCTTTATCAGGAGGGTGATTTCACAGATGGTGCACTCAATGAAGGATTACCCTCGTCTGGGTTTGGACCAGTAGCACCTGGTGATTTGCGATACAATGATTTAAATGGCGATGGCATCTTAAATAATGATGATCGAACAGTTATTGGAAGTAATATCTCTACAAAGAATTGGGGTGCCGATCTTTTTGCAGGCTACAAAGGAATTGATCTCGCGATTTCATTCTTAGGTGTAGGTGGCCGAGATGTGACATTGTTGAATGATGCGGCCTATCCATTTTTTAATGCTGGAAAAATTCAGGAATGGCATGCAGACTACTGGACGCCTCAAAATACAGATGCCTCACTGCCACGATTGACACCCGGCAGTTCACATGCGAATTGGCGCACCAACACTACCTGGACTTTTGATGCATCCTACTGGCGTTTACGTAATGTGACCTTAGGCTATACGCTGCCGAATAGTATTATGAGTAAACTAAACATCAATACTCTAAGGATCTTCGTGTCAGGTCAAAATTTGATCACTGTAGATAATATGCCGGATGGTATTGATCCTATCATTCCAATCTTTAATTCCGGTGCCTATTATCCAGCAGTCAAAGTATTTAATGGTGGACTAAATGTTACTTTTTAAAAATTATTAATTTTCTGAAGATGAAAAATCTAAAATATATCAGCAGCCTGGTCTTAGTTATTTTATTTTGTGGCTGTGAAAAACAAGTACTGAATTTAAGTGATCCTGGCAGTCCAACTGATGCCACATTTTTTCAAACACAGGATCAATTGGAAGTATCCCTTGCAGGTATTTATGAAGCCTTGGCTTATGTGCGAGCGACACCCTTTCCCCAGGTGCTTGATCACGCCACCGATTATGCTTTTAATCGGGGAAATGTGGCAGGTACAGCAAATGCAACTAAGGGAGGATTGACATCTACCGATGGTCTTATTAATGGTTTTTGGACTCAATTTTATCGAGGTATCCAAAGGGCTAACAATCTTTTATCGAATATGAATCGGGCAGTGGATGTCACGGACCCGGATCGATACGCAGAAATCGAAGCCGAGGCCTTGTTCTTGCGATCATACTTTTACAGTCAACTGATTGAGCTCTATGGAGATGTGCCGTTTCGGACTGAAGTTGCAAATTCCTTGGAAAATCTCGAGCTCGCTAGAACACCCAAGGATCAAATTGTCACCAATATCATAACTGATCTGGAAAAGGTGGCTAGTGTTTTAGCACCGGTGGCTGATGGAGTGAGTCGCGGACGAGCTTCAGCAAACGCGGCTAATGCACTTATTTCGCGAATTGCACTATTTAATGGAAATTATAGCTTGGCAGCCTCTGCCGCCCTTAAGGTGATGAGTGAAGGATCACACTCGCTTTTTGCAGACTATGAGTCACTATTCACAGAAGCCGGGGTGGGAGCTTCAGAAGTGATCTTAGATATCTCATTCAGGGAAGGCACCAAGACCCACCAGCTTTCTCAACGACAGGGTACACGCTTCGGTGGTTGGTGCCAGTTCGTTCCGGCCCAACAGACCGTTGATAGTTATGAAACAATAAATGGATTGCCCATTGACGAAGATCCATCATTTGATCCGGCCAATCCATTTGAAAACCGTGACCCGAGATTGAAAGCAAGCATTGTCGTTCCTGGTGAGGTTTGGACAGGACACATCATCCAGACCCACAGTGACAGCATTGCAACCTGGCAAGTTCAAAATGGCGTGAGAACCGATCGAGTCTTTAATCCAAATGCGAGCAATCCTGGAGGTCGCAAAATCATCGATCCTTATGATGGTACCGAATACGTCAGTGGTGGCCCTAACCGGTTTGTTTCATTTACAGGCTATTTTTGGAAAAAATTCTCTGACGAACCATTTCTCATGGGAGCAGGAAGTCCACTCCGATCCGAGCAGCCTGTATTTCTTATTCGCTATGCTGAAGTGCTCCTAAATTTTGCAGAGGCGAAAATTGAGAGCGGGGACATTGATCAGTCGGTGCTGGACGCAATTAATGAGGTTCGTGCACGTGCATATGGAACTACTCTGGAGGACGTGAGTAATTTTCCAGCCATCACTAGTACCGATCAGGCAGAACTACGAAAGATAGTGCGACGTGAGCGCAAGGTAGAATTGGCCAATGAAGGCCTGCGATTGTTTGACATTCGACGTTGGCGGATCGCCGAAAAACTCATGAACACAGTTTTATTTGGCTCTCCAGCGAATGGCTTCAGTAAGATCGGTGGTGAATTGGGATTCATTCCAGCCATTGACGATGAAGGCTTCGTAGATTACGCCGGTGCTCCATCACAACCTCGAGTCGAATTGGGCAACTTGGATTATCGAGAACTAGAAACTAGAGTTTTCGATCCAGGTCGAGATTATCTCTGGCCCATCCCGCAGGCAGAAATCGATGCTACAGATGGTTTGGTGGCTCAGAATCCCGGTTACTAATTCAAAATAATTCGTTTAGGCTTCTTCTGGCAGATCGCAATAGATCTGCCAGATTTCATTCCCTAGACAATCTCAGACTTGCAAGTGCATAATTTGGTATACATCCAACTCCATGTGGCGTTTATTACGTCAGTTGGTTTATCGTTCTTAAGAATTTATTCGACTACAGGCGTATTTGTGGTTAAGGGATCAAACGCCACAAATACGGATTGGTACCAATTTCGATTCAATTGACAGCGCTCCAAATGACCTCTGGTGAATACCTTTATACCAAAATCCATATGAAATAAATGCGAAAAGTGGCTTAATGATCAGGGAAGCACATACTTCAATTCGGTACCTCACTGAAAGTAGAATTTCTAGTGACCTGGTAGTGGTGGGTGGTGGCATGTCCGGCGTTTGCTGTGCCTTAACCGCTGCAAGGGCAGGTATTAAGGTGGTTCTGGTACAGGATAGACCAGTATTAGGCGGTAATGCCTCCAGTGAAGTCAGACTTTGGATCCTGGGAGCGACCTCGCATATGGGCAATAATAATCGGTGGGCAAGAGAAGGAGGTGTTATCGATGAAATATTGGTGGAAAATATGCATCGAAATAAGGAAGGGAATGCGGTAATTTTTGATACTATTTTATTAGAAAAAATTATTCAGGAGTCTAATATTCTACTCTTGTTAAATACCTCGATTTATGAAGTAGAAAAAAAAGATGACCATCATATTAAAAAGGTAGTTGGATTTTGCAGTCAGAATTCGACTCGCTACATACTGGAAGCGCCATTGTTTTGTGATGCCTCCGGTGATGGGATTGTGGGATTTTTATCTGGTGCGTCATTTCGCATGGGGGCCGAGAAGAAAGACGAGTTCGGAGAATTATTCGCACCTGATGTGAATGACTACGGTGAGCTCCTGGGGCACTCTTTATATTTCTATACCAAGGATACAGGTCAGCCTGTGAGATTCGTAGCCCCGTCTTACGCTTCTGAGGATATCAGCGAAATTTTTAGGTGGCGAAGCTATCGTCTGGAAGACCATGGCTGCTGGCTTTGGTGGGTAGAGTATGGTGGGAGACTTGATACGGTACATCAGAGTGAAGAAATCAAGTGGGAACTGTGGAAAGTGGTGTACGGTATTTGGGATCATGTAAAAAATAGTGGTGAATTTCCCGAAGCAGAAAACCTGACTTTAGAATGGGTTGGTACCATTCCTGGAAAGCGTGAGAGTCGGCGGTTCGAGGGCGATTACATGCTCATTCAACAAGACATCGTTGAACAGCGGAATCATTACGATGCGGTTGCATTTGGAGGATGGTCGATTGACCTGCATCCAGCTGATGGTGTTTATAGTGAAAAACGTCCTTGTAATCAGTGGCATGCCAAAGGCATTTATCAAATTCCCTACCGCTGTTATTATAGCAAGGATATTCACAATCTTTTCTTAGCAGGTAGAATCATTAGTGCTTCGCATGTCGCCTTTGCTTCCACCCGTGTGATGGCCACCAGTGCTCATGGAGGCCAGGCAGTTGGTATGGCTGCAGCCTTGGCCATTCACAACAACTGGCAGCCGCAAGACCTGGCTGCACCAGATCATATTACCAAGCTACAGCAAGCGCTCAACAGGGTGGGACAGCGTATTCCCCAAGTTGTTTACAATTCCTCAGAGAATTTGGTATCACGGGCTCGGATCACCAGTGATGACGGTCTGGTTTTAACCGAAATTCCCTTCGATGGACCCTGGATTACGCTTGACTGCGCCGCCGGACAATGGTTGCCATTGCATGCCGGCAAGAACTATGCTTTTACTTTCGAAGCAAAGGTCAAAGAAAATACATCGCTAAATATTGAGTTACGTATCAGCTCAAAGGTATTTAATTATACGCCGGATATTTTATTGGATCAAAAAGAAATTAATTTATCTCCCGGGCTACAGCATGTTGAGGTTTCATTCGAGGCGACACTTAAGACAAATCAATATGGGTTGATTTGTTTTCGAGCTAATGAGGAGGTTTCGATACGCACATCAAAATCCCTAATTACTGGTATTGTCTCTGTTTTTAATAAATATAGCAAAGCTGTATCTAATTATGGTAGGCAGGATCCACCGGAAGATATTGGCATAGAATCCTTTGAATTTTGGACGCCACGCCGACGGCCCGAGGGTCGAAATATTGCCATGAAGATCCAACCGCCTCTGGATTGTTTTGGTATAGAAAATATTGCTAATGGATTGATGCGACCCAGTCATGAACCGAATGCGTTTGTAGCTTCTCCGGCTAGAAAAGAGTGCACCATTGACCTCTATTGGAAGGAAATAGAACGTGTCGATGAAATTGTCCTTTTCTTCGATACGGATTACGATCATCCCATGGAATCCACACTCCTGGGGCATCATGAAAATGAAATGCCTTTTTGTGTCGCAGAATATACCGTAAAAAACTGTGGCACCACGCTTCTGTTTGAAAGGACGGATAATCATCAGACCATAAATAGAATAAAACTAAAAGACCCAATCGAGACGCAGCATTTGCAAATTGTTTTAAAAAGAAAAATGCCAAATGTACCCGTTAGTCTTTTTGAAGTGCTTTGTTTTTGTAATGAATAATGTGAAGTAATATCTAACACGAAATACCTTATGATATTAAATGATCAGAAAATGAAGTGGAGGCTTTTTATGCCTTTAATTTTTGTATCTCTTTCTACCCTCTCGTGGAGCCAACAAGATTTCCTCATTGAAGCCGAAAGCTTTCCAGATAAAGGTGGGTGGATGGTCGATCCTCAATTTGTTCAACAGATGGGGTCTCCTTATTTATTAGCACATGGTCTAGGCAGTCCCGTTCCAAATGCTTCAACCCGGATTAAAGTCGATCAGCCTGGTAAATATTTCGTCTGGGCACGTACCAGAAATTGGGTGCCCGGTCCGTGGGATGCTCCGGGGCAATTTAAAATTTCGATTAACGGAAATTTACTGAAGAATACTTTGGGCTTGACACCAGAATGGGACTGGGAATTAGCAGGAGAATTGGCCCTTCCAAATGGCGAGGTTATTATCGAACTTATTGACCTAACTGGATTTGATGGCCGCTGTGATGCCATTTATTTGAGCCAAGAAAATGTACCACCTCCTGACGAAGGTGAAGATCTGAATGCATTCCGCAAAGAAAAATTGCAGGAACCGGTGGCACCCCCTACTACCGAGCAATATGACCTGGTGGTCACCGGTGGTGGATTGGCTGGATGTGCTGCAGCAATTGGTGCGTCTGAACAAGGTCTGCGGGTAGCATTGATCCATGATCGACCGGTCTTGGGTGGCAATGCAAGTAGTGAAATTAGAGTGCATACCCTAGGGATTTATGGTCATTACGAACGAATATTAAAAATGATCGATACCGAGCATTATCCAAATGGATCTCCGGAGGCGATCTACGATCAAGAAAAAAGAGATGCCAATGTGAAAAAATATCAAAATATCGATCTGCATTTAAACTGGCGTGCTTATGATGCAGTTGCAGAAAATGATACCATCAAATATGTTGATGCCAGACATACCTCTACGGGAGAGCGTAAGCGCTTCGAGGCGCCGTTATTTGTCGACGCAACCGGTGACGGATGGATTGGTTACTGGGCTGGAGCCGAATACTCCTACGGTCGCGAAAGTGTATTTAAATATGGTGAGCAGTGGGAAAAATGGGGAGAATTATGGAGTCCTGAAGAAGAAGACAATTTTGTGATGGGATCATCGATTCTCTGGCTGACCGACACTACCGATAGTCCCCAGCATTTTCCTGAGGTGCCCTGGGCTGTCGATGTCGCAAGAGATCATGAGGCCACTGCAGGGGAGTGGTACTGGGAGTTCTCTCGCAACGACCTCCACCAAATTCACGATGGAGAGGAAATCCGGGATCATATGTTACGGGCCATATTTGGATCATTTAGTAATGCCAAGCAAGATTCAGCAAACATGAATTACAAACTGAGATGGGTTTCTTATTTACTGGGAAAACGGGAATCACGCAGGCTGATAGGTGATCATATCTTTACCTTAAATGATGTGGTAGAAAATCCGGGATTTCGAGATTCAGTAGTGGCAGAAACCCGGGCTATTGATGTGCACTATCAGCAAAATCTGCAAGACGAATCTAAACCAGATTTTCTCTCTGAAGCCTTGTTTTTTCGCACTGGACGGTATCATGTACCCTATCGGAGTTTGTATTCTCGAAATATTAATAATCTATTTATGGCGGGTCGTTGTTTCAGTACTTCACATGTAGGCTTGGGTGGTCCTAGAGTGATGCGCACTACTGGCCAAATGGGAGCAGCTGTAGGTCTGGCTGCTTCTCTCTGTCATAAGTATGACGTAGATCCACGGACCATTTATGAAGAGTATTTGGATGAATATTGGGATTTGATTTTCGTCCAGAAAGGGTTGAAGAATTAGATGTTTGTTAGATAGAGCTGAGATGATATTCACAGGTATAATTATATCTATACTTTGGGCCTTATTTTCTCCGGATTTTCATATACCGTTACCCAAGAATCAGCCCATGTTTTTTGAAATGGCAAATGAGTATGAACAGTGTGTGGAAATTGCACCTGTCTTTACATTTCGCGGCAAGGATACTGCCACCGCTCATCAGTTGATGCTCCTATCCGATGCTGAGAAGAATCCTCTCTTATACTATGCTGATATCCAGACACCAGTATGTATTGATAATGTCTGTAAGCCCTTATTTATTGAGATTTATTGGAATCTACTAGGTAATTATGTAGGCTATGGAGTATTTCAAGATCATTTATTGACGAAATATGATCACGATCTCTTTGAATCTGTGGACTATCAACTTTTGCATCATCTGTTATTGGATAAACATTCCATTTTAGGTAGGAGAGAGCTTAAGAGTCTATTCAATCCCAATGTGAGACCAGAAAAACAGATTGAGTACAAGGGCCAAAAAGTGGATGGTATTTCTGGTGCTACCCGCAGAGAGATCAAGGAAAGTGTAGTAGCTGGTGGATTGTTTTCCTGCTATACCATGTGGCATCTGGTTAATGGAGAAGTATCGAAGAAAATGGCTAATCAGTTAAATGATATGCTTTCGCCGGAGCTTACCAATTATTTTCTGCACTCTGATTATCGGGATTACCAATTTTATGCTTTAAAAAAGATGCCTGGTGGGGCGATGTTTCCGGTTTTTTCTCGCATTCTGGAAATATATACCCAAGCAAATGGCTTAACTAAGACCTATATTCTAAAAAAACTACCCTTATCCGTGTGGCAAGACCAAAGTTATGTCGTCAAACTCTATCACCTTTTTTCTGATAGTGACATCAATTCGAAAACTGTACTCATCGATAAATTAAGTGTTTCACACGAAGATGCGGAACTTGCCTTGGCTAGCCAAGTGGAAGGCATGACGAAAAATCACCTAAAGAAATATTTGTCGGTCTTGGAGGAAAACGATCGTGCGCACGTCAAAGAAATAATCCAATCACTATCGGAGGTTGCCAACCAAAATGTATATCCATACGCTTATTTGATTGCTGATTTTCTTGAAAGGAATAATGATAAATAGCAATGGTGAATCATAGATTATCTACATGAGCTTTGAATTGAATCAATATTATAATTGTTACCCATGCTAATTAGATGGTTGCTACTAGGGTTATTTTTGCTGGGATCGATGCCATATATTTCTGGTCAAGAAACGCATTCTCGCCCTATTGTTAATCTGATACAGTTTGCGGAGACACATATGCATGATAAAATTCGGATGGACTATTTTGATGTTTCCTATCCTGAAATGCAAGTGTGGGATCTCGATCTAAATAAAAAAAATCGAACCCATTGCCATTACATCCGTGGTCTGGGATATTTGGGAAAGAGAAAATCAGACCAAGCTGCTGCTGATTTTAAGCAGGTTTTAGAGTTAGAAAGCAGCCATAGCGGAGCCTGGATTCATCTGCAGTTTTTAAAGGCTGATTCATTAATTAAATAGAATGACCACTACAATTCAAAAAGATCTGATCCGTAGTTATTTGCCTCTAATACTATTGATGGCGTGTTGCATGGGCTGTAGCGACATTACTGAGCTGGGTGAATCAAAGTCTCAAATCAATTACCCTAATATCAGCGGAATCTATCCTCACCTCGCCATGTACAACAGTCAAGGTGAGTGTGGAACCGGAGCGGTAGTGCCCTGGGCAAATCGGTTATGGGTGATCACCTATTCCCCACATTTTCCCAATGGTTCAGATGACGGTTTGTATGAAATTTCGTCGTCACTTGAGCAACGGCGTCGAAGCGAAAGTTTAGGGGGTACACCGGCTAATCGAATGATTCACCGGGAGAGCAATCAGCTCTTCATTGGACCTTATGCCATCACTCATACCGGGGAGGTGAAATCTATTCCCTACGAAAATATGCCGGGCAGACATACCGGCAATGCCCGGCACCTTTCAGATCCTGACAAGAAAATCTACTATGCCAGCATGGAGGAAGGATTTTATGAAGTGGATGTAAACGACCTGTCCGTCGATATACTTTATCGCGATGGTCATAATGAAGAAGGAAAAAGATTGGATTACGGTCCATCGAATACAAATCCTAAATATGCAAACCTGGCAGGTGCGCATGGAAAAGGACTTTACTCTGGGCAAGGTGTGTTGGTTTATTCGAATAATGGCGAGACTTCTTCCGAAGCTATGCGAAGATTCGATATCGAATCGGGTGCCTTAGCCGAATGGGATGGTAAGCATTGGAACTTGGTACGAAGAAATCAATTTGTGGAAGTGACCGGCCAGGGAGGAATATATGGGAATGCCAATCCAGCAACCGATCCTATTTGGGCTACTGGGTGGGATCATAAATCTCTGCTACTGGGGGTAAGAAATCCCACTGTTGGCTGGAGTTTTTTTAGGCTTCCCAAAGCCAGTCATAGTTACGATGGTGCTCACGGTTGGAATACCGAGTGGCCACGAATCAGAAATATCGGTTCGCCGGAGCAGCCAGATTATCTAATGACCATGCATGGCATGTTTTGGAGATTTCCGGGACATTTCTCTCACGAAAATAGTAACGGCATCAGACCTCGCTCTGCCTACCTAAAAGTAATTGGTGATTTTGCCCGCTGGCAAGACCGGTTGGTGTTTGGCTGTGATGATTCTGCTCAACGAGAATTTCTCAATAAGAGAAAACACAAAGGTAATATTGAAGGTCCGGGTCAATCCAATTCGAATCTTTGGTTTACATCTTTAGATAGACCAGATCAACTAGGTCCGAAGCATGCTTCGGGCGCGGTGTGGTTGGAAGACGATATTCGTTTAGGAGAGCATTCAGAGCCGTTTTTATTTGCTGGTTGGCCAGAACGTTGCTGCTGGATTGCCAATCACAGTGACCAGGATATAACCCTCACTTTCGAAGTAGATGTTGATGGAAAGAATCAATGGACCAAACTTCAAGAAAATCAGATCAGAGCAGGAGCAAATATTTTTATTCCTTTTTCTGAGTCCGTCACTGGAGAATGGATTCGGGTGTACAGCGATTTGGATGCCAAGATTTCCGTAAGCTTTCACTATGCAGACCAAGACTCAAGAGTCACTACCCCAACTGCATTATTTAATGGCTTGGCTTCTTGCCAGGCTTCCGACGTACTTGGAGGCTTACTCTACGGCTTAGGAGAAAATCGACGAACCTTAGGAATTAGTGGCGTGAATTTTGAAAATGGCAAAGGCCTGGTGCACAATTATTATGAATTAACAGCAGATCTAAAATTATCAAAAGTTGAGGATCCAGAGACACTGGCTTTTATCAATGATAAATTTGCCATACCTCAACATGTGGTCGATGTACAAGAGTCATCGGTACTCATCATAGATGACGATGGTAGAAGATGGCGGCTCCCCAAGGGCGATTCGGATTTTACCGAATTGACCTCGAAAGCACATTTGCGAATTTGCCGGGAAGTTGCTACGGAACGAGATCTATTTAATTGTCACGGCACGTTTTACGAATTGCCGGCTGAAAATGCCGATGGCTTTGCGAAGATACGTCCCATTTCTTCGCATCCTTTCCGCATCCATGATTATGCTTCCTATCGTGGATTAATTGTGTTAACTGGAATTAGTGTAGAACCAGCAGAAAATGAACACATTATTCGATCAGATGATGGACAGGCGGCAGTTTGGGTGGGTGTCATTGATGATCTATGGCAAATGGGCAAACCACGAGGTCAAGGCGGTCCGTGGTTAGAGGATGCCGCAAAGGCAGGAGTCCCATCCGATCCGTATTTATTCGGATTTTATGACCAAAGAACTTTAAGACTTTCTCACGATCGGACCAGTATGGTCAACTTTACCATCGAAGTGGATCCAAGTGGTCATGGCCCTTGGATGGCCTACAAAAATTTGGAAGTCGAACCTGGTGAAGGGCTTTCATTTAGTTTTCCAGAATCATTTGAGGCGAGATGGATTCGTTTTCGCACGGATCAAGATTGCCTGGCTTCCGCTCATTTAAATTATAATTAATGCGGCTGGTAAACTTGCTAAAATTGCTATTAATATTCCCGTTAATTCTATTTGCTCTGGGTCCAATATCAGCCCAAGTAAAACCGAATATTGTCATTATATATACGGATGATCAGCGGCTCCAAACTATTGGCGCCGAGGGTAACTCCATTATTATTACACCTACTCTTGATGCACTGGCTGAGAGATCAGTTCGCTTTACCAATGCGCATGTGGCATTTGCTTTATGCAGTCCCAGCCGTGCCGCTATGCTGACCGGTCGATATGGTAGTGCAAATGGGGTGCTGCACTTGAACAGTGCCTTAAATGAAAGTGAAAAGACATTCGCTCAGCTTCTGAAGGACATGGGCTATCAAACCGGGCTTACTGGAAAATGGCACTTGAAGCAAACGCCTAAACAGCTCGGATTCGACCATCAGGTTTATTTCGAAGGGAACGGTACCTATTACGGCCGAAGGATTTTAGATAATGGACAAGAATTGCACCCTGAGGAACATTGTGATTTTTACTGTGCACAGAAAGCAGCAGATTTTATCTCAGAAGCGACCCATGACGAGGTGCCTTTTCTTTTGGTACATGGTACCCAATTACCCCATATGAATGGTCAGTTGATTTGGGACGCTCGACAGGAGACCAAAGACCAGTATGAGGTGAAGGATATGCCGGTACCAGGTAATCGTCTGGATGATCTGGTTAATAAACCTTCGTATTTAGAAAAGGTACGTAATCGGAGGAAAGCATTTGATTACGGATATCCTGATAAGCATGCCATTCAGCAACATACGCTAGACTATTATTCCGTAATTACCGAAATGGATGAATCCCTCGCCATTTTATTATCCAAATTTGATGAGCTGGATCTTTGGCAAAATACCTATGTGTTTTTTATGAGTGATAATGGCTGGATGCTGGGTGATCATGGCTTCACCAGTAAAGTTTTACCTTATCAACCAAGTAGTCAGGTGCCCATGATGATTTGTGGACCTGGTATTGAGGCTGGTATTTCTGACGCCTTAGTTTCCAATCTGGATATTTTTCCGACCGTACTCTCACTGGCAGGAATTAAACTACCGACTAACATTCACGGAAAGAATTTAACCGATTTTCTTTTTGACCAGCGTAGCGGAGTCAGGGAGGCCTTTGTGTATGAGGGCTTGGGTAATTATGGTGGAGCCCTCCCAAACCTCACTGCGATCACGCACGATTACCGCTTCATAGTCACCTATCGGGATCAAGATCTGGACATGGTGGATTTTGTGGAATTATATGACCGAAGAAACGATCCCGAGGAGATGTCAAATTTAAGGGATGATCCCGCATTAAAAAAAGTGGAGCATAACCTTTGGAAAGTCGTTCGAAAGCACAAGAAGAAAATATTGGATAAATAGAGAGAAATGCAGAATATATTGAAAACGATATCGGTGTTGATTGCTTGTGCGTCCATGTGGTCTTGCTCCAACATTACTCAAGAGCATCAAGTAAAGAATAATCCCAATATTCTTTGGATCCTGGCTGAAGACTTCTCACCTGATTTGGGCTGCTATGATTACCCTTTAGTTCACACGCCGAATATTGATGGATTGGCTCGTAAGGGCGTTCGATTTACCAGGGTATTTACTACCGCACCCGTTTGTGCTCCAAGTCGCACGGCATTGGCCACCGGCATGTATCAAACCTCCATCAACGCTCATCACATGCGTTACCCAGACAGCCTCAAGAATCAATTGCCATCAGAAGTCATTCCCTTAAATGAGCTGATGCGGCGGCGAGGATATCAAACTGCAAAAATAATTGACAATCCTGGCAAGGGTAAAGAAGACTGGTCTTTTCGCTCAGATCTAGCTCATTATGATCTGGTGCGATGGGACTCTTTAAGTGTGGACAAACCTTTTTTTGGTGTTGTTAATTTGCGTTTGACGCACCGACCTTTTGAAAGAGATAGCGTGCATCCAATTGACCCCAACCTGGTCGATATTCCACCGTATTATCCTGATCATGACGTTTCACGACAGGATTGGGCTGCCTATTTGGAAACTGCGCAGATTTTAGATCAACAGGTGGGTCAGGTCATCGACGAGTTAGCCATCAGGAATCTCGATGAAAATACCATTGTATTTTTCTTCGCAGATCATGGTCGACCGATGAGCCGTGGTAAAAATTCACATTTTGACTCTGGAAATCATATTCCCTTAGTGATTTATTGCCCACCAGCCCTTTCGTGGAATGAATTTTTACCCGCAGGTACGACCAATGATGACTTGATCAGTGCCATCGATATTACGGCAACGTCCCTGGCTATTGCGGGTGCCGACAAACCCACCTGGATGCAGGGAAGGGTCTTTCTTGGTAATAGCAAAGAAGAAGCACGAGATTATATTTTCTGTGCATCGGACCGGATTGGGGAAAGCCATCGGACACTGCGTTCAGTTCGGAGTAAAGACTATAAGTATATCAGAAATTTTAATCCAGGTTGGTCGATGAATGCTACCGCTACCGCCTACCGAAAGGCGATGCATCCGATCTATCACCTCCTAAATATTTATCACGAGCGAGACTTGCTCACACCAGCTCAGTATGTATTGGTAGATACATTTCCAGAAGAATTATTGTTTAATGTGCTCGAGGATCCTTTTGAGATCAATAATCTGATACAAAGTCCTAAGCATCAAGAAGTGTTAGAAGATATGCGTCAGCAACTGAAAGACTGGCAAATGCGGACTACCGATCATGGCATGAACCCTGACACCGAAGCGCTGCAAGAAGCCTTCAAAGATTATGCTAAAACCTCTCATGAAAGGTATCAGGAAAAGATAACAAGTAGGGAAATAGAAATACGAAATCTCATCGACAATCTAAAATAGGAAAAGCCGATATGTATGTCTTCAATTAATTGTGGTTATGGTTTGTCTCTAGTCTTGATTTTTTCTGCTTGGGCTATCAGTAATTCTCAATTGTCCCAACCGAATCATGTTGTTGAAGACTCCGACCAAATAGGCATACGCACCGAGCATTATTCTGTCAATATTGGGAAGAAGGGATTTAGGATCGAATTCCTTAAATCAGATGGATACGGGCAATAAAATAACCCATGAGAAAGTGCGATTCGCTCATCAGTTTATACTAGTGCATGGAAAGAATTATTTCATTAAAAGACGGAAACCTCAATTGAGTAGGATATTGATTAAATATTTTTCATTATTGATAATTTCACTGCTGAGTGCATGTGTATCAACGCAAACACAGGATCCGAATGTAATTATCATCCTGGCTGATGACTTGGGCTTTTCCGATTTGGGATGTACGGGTTCTGAATTTCAAACACCTAATCTGGATTCCTTGGCTGCCAATGGTGTATTATTTACGAATTGCTACAACACCTCTCGTTGTTGCCCTACTCGTGCCAGCTTATTAACGGGTAGGTATCAACATCAAGTTGGTTTCGGTCATATGGATACTGACCTGGGAGTACCTGCATATCAGGGTCGATTTTTTGATGGAGTTACTATCCTTCCCGAACAGCTGAAGAATCATGGATACCGTACGATGATGTTGGGCAAATGGCACCTAGGTCATGAGGAAGATCATACCCCATTGGCGCGTGGCTTTGACCGGATGTATGGCATTCCCAAAGGAGGTGGTGTGTACTTTTATCCTTGTGTTGGACGTGACCGGCAGGTCTTTCTAAATGACCGGCAGGTCTTTCCTGATTCCAACTGGTATTCGACCGACGCGTTCACCGATTATGCCATTGAGTTTGCTGAGGAGGCTATCGGTGAGGATAAACCTTTCTTTATGTATTTGGCCTACATCGCACCTCATTTTCCATTACAGGCGCGTCGGGAAGACATTTTAAAATATCAGGGAAAATATAAAAAGGGCTATGCTCACTATCGGCAACAACGGTTTGAAAAGCAGAAGGAGCTTGGTTTGATTTCAGCAGACACAAAATTATCGCCACCGGATCATGAAAACTGGGATACCATTAAAAATAAGGAGGCAGAGGATTTAAAAATGGCGGTCTATGCGGCTCAGGTCGATCGAATGGATCAGAATATCGGAAGACTGATTTCAACGTTGCGACAAAATGGTCAACTTGAAAATACGGCTATCTTTTTTTTATCTGATAATGGTGCTGCCAGTACCAACTTGCATCAATTTCCCGAGGCAGAAATAGGTTCTAAAGATTGCTGGTCAGCTTATGGGAGATCTTGGGCGAATGTGAGCAACACACCATTCAGAAAATATAAGGCGATGGCCCATGAGGGAGGTATTATCACGCCACTCATTATGCACTGGCCAGCAGGACTTCGATCAAATGGATTAATTACACGTCAACCCATTCATATTATTGATCTTTTTCCCACAATCCTTTCCTTAGTCAGTGGATTGGATGAAGATGGAAATCTTGAGAACCTGGAAGGTTCCAGTTTAATGCCAGTCATAAGGGGTGAGAGGAGTGGAACAGCTAAGACAATGCTTTTTGAGCATCAGGGAAATCGAGCTGTACGGGTAGGAGATTGGAAATTGGTAAGTCGGCATCGCCAAAGCTGGGAACTGTACCATCTCAAGGATGATCCAACAGAATTAAACAATTTGGCTGAGAATCATCCAGATAAAAAATCGGAATTATTATCGGCTTATAAGCAATGGGCAAACGAGAATGGAGTTGAAGAGTGGCCAATAGAAAACATTAATAAATGAATAAGCCTGATGAAGCAGGTCGGATCGATATTGACTGCATTTTGAGGCATGGCCGAAGCTGAATAATATACTGATCGAAGAAAGAATAAAATGAAAATATTTAATTGGCAGAAAAAGCAGATCTCACTATGTACGTGGATTTTGATTTTACTTTTGAGCGGTTTTGGTGTACCCGTTTGCGACGGTCAAGACAGTCTACCTAATGTGATTTTAATCTTAGCAGACGATTTGGGGTATGGTGATATTTCCTGTTACAATGATAAAGCTGCGTGGACAACGCCACATATTGATAAATTAGCTAGCCGGGGAATGCGTTTCACGGACGCACACACGAATGCATCCATTTGCACACCTACCCGCTACGGCATTTTGACGGGGAGATACAGTTGGCGAAGTCGTTTGAAAAGGGGGGGATTTAATGGTTTTTCTAGACCTTTAATAGACCAGGAGCGCATCACCATAGCTGAATTATTTAAGCAAAAGAATTACCATACTGCATTTATTGGTAAATGGCACTTGGGGTGGGATTGGCATGTCAGGGATTCATTAGAAGATCCCATTAAAGATCCGAACAACCCTCCGATTGATTTTGCCAAACCCATAAAGCAGGGTCCTAAAGACCACGGTTTTGATTATTCATTTGCTCTGGCTGCCTCGCTTTCATCACCTCCCTATGTATTTGTCGAAAACAACCTACCCACAGTAGTACCCAACGACATTTCCGTCAATTACGATGAAAAAGCATTTTGGAGAAAGGGTTTAAGGGCTCCTGATTTTAATCATGTAGACGTATTGCACAAGTTGACCGAGAAATCAGTTTCTTATTTGAAAAAAAGGGCGGAGAAAGATCAACCTTTCTTTTTATATTTTTCACTAACGGCACCGCATGCACCCATCATACCCCGCAGTGAATTTATTGGCAGAAGCAATGCAAACGCTTACGGTGATTTCGTGCTGCAAGTGGACGAGGTGGTAGGGCAGATTACACACACGCTGGAGCAAACCAATTTGCACACGAATACCTTGATATTATTTATCAGCGATAATGGACAATCGCCACGTGCCGACTTTGATGATGATGAATTGCCACAGGCTGGTCATCACGGCAGCTACATATTTAGGGGCAAGAAATTCGACATTTATGAAGGGGGTCATCGTGTGCCATTTATTGCCTCTTGGCCCGATCATATTATCAAAGGAGTGACATCTGAGGCTTTGGTAAGTACTGTCGATTTTTTTGCCACTTGCGCAGATTTACTAAATCTTAATGTGCCTGACAATGCCGGTGAGGACAGCTATAGTATGCTGACTTGCTTACTCGATTCAAGTAGTAGCCAAGCTCCACGCGAAGATCTGGTGATGCATTCGAGCGACGGTCGCTTTGCTATTCGCAGGGGTAATTGGAAATTGGTGCTATGGCCTGGTTCGGGTGGATGGGCCTATCCCCGTACTGAGGAAGAGATGAAGGGATTACCAAGATTTCAATTATTTGATTTGGAAAAAGATCCCTCCGAAAAAAATAACCTGATAAATGACCATCCGGATAAAGCGGAATTACTGAAAGAGCTGCTCATAGACTACATTAAGAATGGAAGGAGCACTACTGGCCGTGTGCAAGAAAATGACGGACCAGGTAATTGGCCGGAACTTGAATGGATGAGCAATTAATTACATTAAGTATATCGAAAATTGAAAAATAGATTATCATCATGATCTCTCGTAGAAATCTTCTTAAAGCCACTGCACTGTCACCCATCGCATCTGTACCCGTTTTGAGTGTGAAAGCCAACCACATCAAGGCATCCGATAAAAGAGATGCCCCGAAAATTTCCGAGATAGAAACCTTTATTATTCGCAATCCCAAGGATAATGCCAATCCTAGCGAACTCATCAAAATGCCGGAATTGGGAGCAACAAAGGGTAGGAACGGCATTAATTATCGATTGAACCATGCAAGCCCGTCTCGATTTAAGGGCTACCAACAAACCCTGCTGGTGAAGATTCATACGGATCAGGGGATTAGTGGTTGGGGTGAAGCACATGCAGTCGCTGCTCCCCGTGTACACCAGCGAGTGATTACAGATTTATTGACACCTATTTTAGTTGGTCAAGATGCGACTGATATTTTACCGCTGTGGGAAAAGATGTATTCCAGTCAGCGCATGCGTGGATATGCAACGGGTTTTTACACTGAAGCAATTGCAGCGATCGACATTGCCCTCTGGGATATTCTGGGTAAATATTTAGACGTACCCGTTTATCAATTGCTGGGAGGAAAATTTAGGGACCGCATTCCGACCTATAGCAGCTGTAACCAGGCCGAAGATGCCCGGCAAGCGAAAAACGACGGATTTACTGCCATTAAAACCGGATATTTCAAATCTTCCGGCAAAGATGATTTTGCAAGAATAGCAGCTTTATCGGAGGCGATGGGAGACGATGGCCAAATATTTGTCGACTCATTGGGAGCCTTTAAATTGCACGAAGCAGTCCAAGAAGGAAAAAAACTAGACGAACTTGGAAATATTGGTTGGTTCGAGGATGCATTACTCCCTGAGGATTATGATCGATATCCGATTCTGGCAGAGTCTCTCAGCACGGCCGTCTGTGTCGGAGAAACGTATAGTAACCGATTTCAATTTCGAGATTTGTTGGCTCAGCAGGGAGCAGATATCATCAATCCGGATATTGGTAGGGCTGGCGGAATTACCGAATGCAAGAGAATTGCCGATCTGGCGGATCTCTTTGGAGTACTTTGGTCGGCCCACATTAGCATCGGTTTTCCTCCGTATGTATCCGCTTCTTTGCATTTAATGGCTGCCACCCCGAATGCTGCCATTATGGAGGGTGGAAATATCCACAATGCAACTTCCGTATTTGG
Organism: Saprospiraceae bacterium; assembly: GCA_965222645.1. Classification (GTDB taxonomy): domain Bacteria; phylum Bacteroidota; class Bacteroidia; order Chitinophagales; family Saprospiraceae; genus JABDMH01. Next base: position 2,914,874 of record OZ244968.1, read on the forward strand.
CTCGCGAGGAAATATTTTTCTGAAAAATCCCATCCGTTTCGAACCCGGTTTTGCTTACGTGCCACATGGTCCCGGTCTGGGTATTGAATTTGATGAAGAGGCACTCCGTGAAGTGGTGGTGACAAATTAGTCAGTTGGTTTTTATAGATAATTAATAAATGATGCTCAAAGGAATTTTTCCCGTGCTACCGACATGTTTCTCTAATGAGGGAACATTAAATCTAAATGAGCAAAGAAAAGTCATTCAGTTTGCCATTAATTCGGGTGCACATGGGATTGTCTTCCCGGGAGTGGCCAGCGAATATGATTATCTGACCCGAGAGGAACGAAACACCTTAATTGAATTATTGGCTGAGGAAGTTGGTCAAAGGGTACCAGTGGTCGCTGGCGTCAGTGCTCCAGAAATTAAAGAGGTCATTGCACTAATGGAAGATGCGGGCAAACACGATATTTCACATTTTATGTTGATGGCCCCTGCTCATTTAGGATCAGATCTTTCGAAGCAGACTAACTATTTTGCTGACATAACCAGCGCTATTCCCGCGGGGAAAATCATACTCCAGAATGCACCGCAGCCTATTGGTGCAGGGCTGATGGCCAAACAGCTGATTGAAATAATTGCGGAAAATCCCTGTATTACTTACCTCAAGGAGGAGACAATTCCTTCCGGGCCCACCATAAGTGCTCTTCAAAATGAATCCATTTCACATTTGTTGGGAGTTTTTGGAGGAGGAGGTGCACGCTACATCATCGATGAACTACATCGGGGAGCCATCGGGGCAGTACCTGCAGTCGAATTAATTGATTTACATGTGGCGCTGTTCGAAGCATTTCAATCTGGAAATATAGTTAGGGCCAGGCAGCTTTACCGATTGAGTTTGCCTTTGTTGACGGCTCAGAAAGTTTATCGTATGGGTTTAACCAAATATGTCCTAAAGAAGAGGGGTGTCAGCAATGGGCTCTCGGTACGCGCTCCATCTATACCCTTTGATGAATATGCGCGGCAAGACATAGACGAAATGCTAAAAGACTTGCAACAAGCGAAAGCGATATGCTGAAACTATGAATAGCGATGATAATATAATTGCCTCAGAAGTTTACCTGGTAAAACTGCATCAAGAGGAGCCCTATCTGGGTCCTCTAGGGCAGGAGGAAAGGGTCAATGAACAGGGCTATTTTGTGCGAAGAAAGAATCGTACGGCCTACCCTATTGAAAATCATTCCTTGGTGGTGAGATTGGTTACGAATCAAGGGATAGAGGGATGGGGCGAAACCTATGGATTGGTGGCTCCAGAGGCAACGGCCGCAATTATTAAGGAATTTCTGTGGGGTTTTTTACAAAATAGAAATGCCTTAGCAGTCGAATCCATCTATGACGATCTTTACGACTTGCTCCGGGTTCGTGGATATACCGGTGGTTTTTATCACGATGCGCTGGCCGCCATTGATATTGCCTTATGGGATATCAAGGGCAAGGTGAGTGGAAAATCGTTGTCTGAATTGCTTGGTTCTGAGCAACGTAAGGTATTGAGTGCCTATGTTTCCGGTCTGCCGGCCGCCACCCTTGAGCAGCGATGTGACCTTGCCCGCACTTGGCAAAAACGTGGATTCAATGCCTTTAAGTTTGCCTTGCCGGTGGCCAATGATGGGCCGGTTGTAGAAATTCAGGCCCTGCGGAATGTGTTGGGAGAGTCTGCCCACATAGCCTGCGATATGCACTGGAGGCCAACCAGCGATGAAGCGCTCAGACTAGGAAAGGAAATGCTTCCTTACCAGCCCTGGTTTTTAGAAGCCCCTGTCGTGAGCGAGGATGTAAAGGCCTTGCAAGAGGTTGCACATGGTATTGATTGCCGGATTGCTGTGGGAGAAGAATGGCGCACCATCTACGATGCCAAGTTGCGCATCGAGAGTAAAGCTTGTCAAATTATCCAACCGGAGATGGGCCATACCGGAGTCACTCAATTCGTCCGAATCTGTCAATACGCTCAAAGCCACGGTCTGGAAATTATGCCACATGCTACGATTGGTTCCGGAATTTTTCTTGCGGCGAGTTTACAAGCTAGTAGTGTCCTCTCCCACGTGAAATATCATGAATACCAACATTCCCTCTTTAATGCATTCTCACATTACCTCACAGGTAATATGAAATGTGACAATGGATACTATCATGCACCGTCGGGTCAAGGTATTGGTGTAGAACCCTCAGCAGCAATGAAATCCCATATGACCTTATTATGAGTTCTTTTGACTATATCACACTAGCACTTTACATCTTTGGTGTCTTTGCCATAGGTGTTGTTTCAGCCAGACGCATTTCTGATCAGAAAGATATGTTTGCGGCTGGTCGGCAAGCCCCCTGGTGGGCATCGGGATTAAGTGGATTTATGACCATGTTTTCTGCTGGCACCTTTGTGGTTTGGGGTGGTATTGCTTATCGACTGGGTCTGGTTGCCGTCCTAATAAATACATGCTATGGAATTGCAGCTTTGCTGGCCGGGTATCTGGTGGCAGGTCGGTGGAATCGATTGGGCGTGACAACCCCAGCTGAATTCATTCGCCTACGCTTTGGTAAAACCGGTCTACATATCTATACATGGACGATGATGCTAAAGAAAATGCTGGCCGTGGCGGTCTCCCTTTATGCTTTGGCCATCTTGTTGGTGGCACTTATTCCCCTCGAAGTGGGCAATCCTTTTCGAGATCCTTCCACCGGCAATTTATCTCTTTTTTGGGCTATTATTTTCTTCGGCATTATTGTGGTTTTATACACCATGATCGGAGGTCTTTGGGCAGTGCTTATGACGGATGTGCTACAATTTATTGTGCTGACGCTGGTGGTTTTTATGGTGGCTGTACTGATGGTCTACGGCATCGATGATTTTCCAGTTTTTCTCAGCACGCTTCCTGACAATTTTTTCGCACCAACGGCCGGTGATTATGGTTGGCTTTTTCTCTCCGGTTGGGTCATCATTAACTTTTTCATAGTGGGTGCGGAGTGGGCCTTTGTGCAGCGTTTCTTGGCTGTGAAATCACCCACTGATGCGAAGAAATCAGCTTACCTTTTTGGTGCGATGTATTTGATAACTCCCATTCTTTGGCTCCTGCCACCGCTCCTGTATCGAGGTATAAATACGGAAGCTAATCCCGAACAAGCTTATATTTTGGCAGCTCAGTCTGTACTGCCTGTCGGTGTACTGGGTTTGATGTTTGCGGCCATGTTTTCAGCGACTGCCAGTATGGTCAGTTCACAATTAAATGTCTTTGCTGGTGTCTTGACCAATGATTTCTATCGGCCATGGTTTAATCCCAATGCTTCAGGTAAACTATTGGTGAAAGTGGGCCGAATATTTACGGCCATCTTGGGCTTCATCTTGATAGTAGTTGCGGTAATGGTGCCCAGCATGGGCGGCGCGGAAAAGATCATTATTGCAATCAATTCACTTTTGGTGGTCCCATTATTGGCACCAGCTCTATGGGGCATGTTTAGCAAGCGGATCGGCATAATCGATATGTGCATAGTCGTTTTGGTGAGTTTTGGAGTTGGTGCCTTTATCCGCTTTGGATTATCCATCCGAGATGCCAGTATAGATGTCTTGGTTGGTGTGATTCTTCCCCTACTCATGTTGTGGGTGATTGAAAAACTCAAAGCACAAAAGGAAGACAAAGGTTGGTTAGCTGTGGAAGAACAAAGATTATCTGCTGTATTGATAAGTGAAGAAGTAGAACCAGATGGACCGTATGATACGTTTCCGGGAAAAGTAGTGATGGTTAGTTTAATCGTCTGCGCAATTTCCCTTTTCTTCTTATCATTGATCAGCGCAAGCGGCAAATGGATCATTGCAATATTTGGGATTAGCCTTCTTTTGATAGCACTGACGATTCATCTGCTGATGCAGCGTATGGTGCGCAAGGAAAACAATGTCTGAAGAATTGTCCGGAACCAATAGCAACCTATCTACCATCTGGAAAAAAAGAGGCTAAACTAGGAGGTATATGTTAATGATATTTTTGCTTACTATAGTCTGTGCAATCACCAATCCTCTTTTCCAAGGAAAGTCGAAGGCGATTTTTATCGAAGCGGAGAGTTTCTCTAATAGAGGAGGCTGGGTGGTGGATCAACAATCAATGGATGTCATGGGATCAGCCTACCTGATGGCCCATGGATTGGGACAAGTGGTCGCTGATGCTGAAACCGAGGTTGAAGTCCCATCCTCTGGTCAATACCGACTATGGGTACGTACTCGTGATTGGGCTGCCCCTTGGCAGGTTCCGGAATCGCCGGGAAGATTTCAATTGCTCGTTGACGGCCAGGCGATGGCCACTACTTTTGGTAATGCCGGTGCTGCCTGGCATTGGCAGGATGGTGGCATGATAAAGTTGAGACGAGGAGCACATAAGATCGCTTTGCGAGATTTGACTGGATTTAATGGAAGATGCGACGCCATCCTGTTGACCAGAGATCGTAAGATGAGACCTCCCAATGATTTTGATGCGCTTAGGATTTTTCGGAATGAGCATTTGGGATTTTCTGCCAAACCTGATGACGCTGGCACCTATGACCTGGTTGTGGTGGGAGGTGGCATTGCTGGTACTTGCACCGCGGTGAGTGCGGCCAGACTGGGATGCAGCGTAGCGCTCATTCAAAATCGTCCCGTTTTAGGTGGCAATAATAGCTCGGAGGTGCGGGTTGGGCTTTCCGGGCTGATCTATCAAGAACCATATGTAAATCTGGGATCGCTCGTCGATGAGCTCGGCATCATTGGTCACTGGACTCTTTGGGAAGCGCAGCAGGATTCTAATAGTGTGCGCAGTCAGAAAATACTTGAAATTATTCGAAAAAATCCCGAGAAAAAGGAGCACAATGCAGGACCGGCCAGCAACTATGGAGATGAACGCAAACTCAAAATAGTCTTGGCAGAAAAAACGCTCAGTCTTTTCCTCAATACGCATGTCGTAGCAGCAGATACTGCCAATGGACAGATTCAATCAGTGATTGGAAAGAGCATCATAACCGGAAAATCATTTCAATTCAGGGGTAAATTCTTTGCCGATTGCACTGGCGACGGGAATCTTGGTTTTCTGGCCGGAGCCGATTTTCGGGTCGGGCGTGAATCAAAACTAGAAACTGGCGAACCACGTGCACCGATTGCTGCGGATCAATTGGTGATGGGTACTTCAGTGCAATGGAACTCCGTGGAAGAAGGGCAACCAAGTACCTTTCCGGATACGAGAAACTGGGCGGTTCAATTCGACTCGCAGACCTATATCAACACCACCAAAGGAGACTGGAACTGGGAGACCGGAGCCTATCGGGATCAGGTGACGGAGATTGAAGCGATTAGGGATTACGGACTTCGCGTTGCATTTGGCAATTGGGACTACTTAAAAAACCACAGTGCCGTTAAGCATGATTTTGCCAATCGGCGATTAAGTTGGGTAGCGTACATTGGTGGAAAGCGAGAATCCCGCAGACTATTGGGCGATATAATTTTGAAGGAGCAAGATATTCTGGAGCAGCGGAAGTTTTCTGATGGTACCTTTACGACTACCTGGGGTGTGGATCTACACTTTCCCATTAGGAAAGATGGTTTCAGCGGAGAACCATTTTTGGCACGAGCCGATATTCAGGACATTAAACCATATCAAGTACCCTATCGCACACTTTATTCAAGAAATATTGACAATTTATTTATGGCGGGCAGAAACATCAGTGTAACGCACGTGGCCTTGGGTACCGTCAGAGTGCAACGCACGACAGGAATGATGGGAGAGGTAGTAGGCATGGCTGTCTCCTTGTGCCACAAACACAATGTCTTACCCAGGGATATCTATAAGAAGTATTTTACCGAATTGCAGCACCTGATGAAAAGGGGTATCGGTGATCCTGGTTGGTGACATACAATGCGTTTTTGATGAGCAAGATGGCTAAAAGTGTATTCATACCGTTTCTCTGGTTGATCTTATTATCGGCAGAGAGCCATGCTCAAAAGGAATTTGCATTTACTTTCTATTCCATTGACTCGATCCCACTTCATATTTATGTATGCGAGGATAACCGCGATATCACAACATATTATACGGCTCACGTTGAAGCTCCAGTTTGCGAAGATCAAAAATGTGAAGAAGTGATGCTGGATTTGTATTGGGATTTACTAGGTAATTATTCCCATTTTTTAGTAGATACAGCCCGGCCATTGACTAAATTGGATCATGTGCCTTTTTCACAGGCTGATTATGATAAAATCGATGGTATTTTACGGTCCAAAAATCCTTCATTTATTCACCTGAGAAAAAGTGAATTGATTGAAAATCTGCACATGAACTCAGGGAGTCCTATTGACGGCATTTCAGGTGCTACTGTACAAGCCGTTAAAGAAGACATGGTTGCTGGGGCAGTGTATACATGTTTCACTTTGTGGCATTTAGCCAATGGCGGAGTGGGTTTCCAGCTTGCAGAACAAACGCGAAAAAAGTTGGACCATGATCTAATACATACCATGCTTGAGCATGATGATTTGGAAGTGCATCATTTTTTGCTCGAGCATTTGTCAGCAGAAGATTTTGACGAAAACGTGGTAAAGCTTGCAGAATTGGCGTCAAAGTACGATTCCTATTTTGCGAGTCGATTCTTGATGAGAGTACAAGACCGACATATACAGAAACCCCAAGTGCAGGAGTTGATTTACCTATATTTTCCTTCAATTGGCCTTTCTAACCAGAGCCAATTAATAAATAAAATTGCGAGTAGTCAAATAGATGGGGTATCGCTCAAGAAATATTTAATTCAACAACTAAGTCCGGTCTACCCCATATTAAATGAGAAAATTATCGACTTGATTTTGCACGACGCCTCCAATCATGATAATTTGACTTCATTACAAATTATGCAAAAGGTTTTGATTGAGCGAGAGGTGGGAATGATGGACCATCAATGGCTTCATATGTATGATCTCATAAAGGACAACCGATCTCTCCGCTACAAAATGAAACGAATTTCCAAGTTGTAGACATGCTAAATCCTTCAAATTTATTACCGAAATGTTTCTTTCTACTTATTTTGATTTCAAGCTTGGCTTGTAAAAGATTAGATGCTCCATTGAATCTAAAAATCGAATTGGGAAAAATTTCCAATCAATCTGTTTTCGCCAATGACACGATGAGCATCTGGGGAGGTTCGGTTGTCAAGGGCGAGGATGGTCTGTACCACATGTTTTATTCGCGCTGGCCCAAGAAATTAGGCTGGGTCTGGGTGAGCCACTCCGAAATAGCACATGCTGTTTCCAATTCTCCTTTTGGACCGTACAGATTTAGAGATGTGGCATTACCAGATCGTGGCGCCTATTTTTGGGACGGAATGTGCACGCATAATCCCACCATCCACAAAATTGGAGATAAATATTACCTATACTACATGGGCAATAGAGGGGATAAAAAAGTGGTTGGTGAGCCTGGCAAGCATAAATTAAATTGGCTTCATCGCAACAACCAACGCATTGGAGTAGCAATGGCAGATCATCCCAATGGTCCTTGGATACGATATGACCAACCCGTTCTGGATATCACCCATGATGATAGCACAGCCTTTGACGCGCTCATGACCTCCAATCCTTCCATCTGTCAAATGACAGATGGAAAAATATTGATGGTATATAAGGCGGTGGGCAAAAAATTTCCTCCTCCCAATGGAGGTCCGGTGGTGCATGGTGTAGCCATAAGCGATCATCCTTTAGGCCCCTTTAAAAAATACCCCAAACCGGTTTTTACTTTTAAGGGAGAGCGTTTCCCAGCAGAAGATCCATACATATGGTATCAGGATGGTAAATACCGGGCGGTGGTTAAAAGAATCAAACATGAAGGTGAGGAACGGGTGTTTTCACTGGTTCATTATGATTCAGCGAATGGTATTGATTGGCTTCCTGCCAGGCATTTTGAAATTTCTAATCGCACTGTGACCTGGGCAGATGGTACAACTCAACAACTTACTCATTTAGAAAGACCCCAAGTACTAGTGGAGGATGGAAAGGCCATGGCTTTGATGTGTGCAGCAGATACACTGGATCACAATAATGTACGGCATGCCTTTAATCTGCAAATACCCTTGATAGTTAGTGCGAGTGATTAAAATCAAATTAGGATTTTAAAATAACAATTTGCAATTAGGTAATCCTGGTCAGACCGAATTAACATGGATTTGACTTGCAACCATATGCAGGAATTACAGCGTATTCAATTGGGAGGGTATTTGGTGTCAGAATGTGTTCCTCACCACTTAACTACACGTCGCCGTCCTCCATATATCAAAACGAACCATTAATCTTATCAGCAGCCTCCAGGATTTTGGTAATTAAGAAATCACCAGACTTGTTTTCTTTAGAAATAGAAGTTAAACTGGAGATAGCTAACGCCGCAAAGATGCCAATCGCATTTTTCCCAATAGAAACTGCTACATCTGTTACTCCTTTCGTTATTTCACTCTGGGCTATCTCGTAGCCATTTTTTTTTATTTCGATTAATCGCCTCGCAAATTCCTTTTTCAAGGAGGAAGACAAAGAAAGGTAGTTCTTATCTTTAGACAGTTCTTTCTCTCGTTGTTCTTCATCCATAAATGCTAGTAATGCTCTACCAGACGTAGTCTGATACAAAGGGAACAAACTTCCTTCTTCAATGGATAAGGAAACGGGTCCTGGGCTTTTCATTTGCGAGATCACCATTAGCCGGCCGAAATACAATATGCTCAAATGACAGGAATGGCCTGTATCATTTGCCAAATCTTCCATGAAGGGTCTTGATAGTTTTACCAATCCATCTATGGGACTATGTCTGTGAGATAGGTGGTATAGCTTGAGCGAAATGGCATATTTTCCTGAAGGCGATTTCGTTAAATAGTCCCGTTCATTCAGACAGACAAGCATGCGATAGATCTCATTAGGAGATTTGTTGAGCCCCTGAGCAATTTCCACTTGAGACTGTGGTACACCTGTATCTGATAAATACTCTAGAATGTCCAGTCCCTTATCTAGAGCTGGTGTCACATATTTGCCCATTTCTTACCCTGTTTCTACATTCAAATATAAATTTACTTTTCAAATATGAAATTTTCTGTATCTTAAGATTTGAATAGTTAGAACAGATTTCAAGACGCCTAACACAACGAAATTGAGTACCGAAGCGATTCTTTTGAAAGGCATAACATGGGATCATAGCCGTGGATTTACTTCAGTGGTTGCGACTGCACAACGCTATCATGAACTCAACCCTCACATCGAAATCACCTGGGAGAAACGCTCGTTACAGGCCTTTGCCGAAGAACCTATTAATGAGTTGGCGAAGCGATTTGACTTGTTGATCATAGATCATCCCTGGTCCGGATTTGCAGCAAGAACAGGAGTAATTGTTCCGCTTGATGAATACCTTGATCCTCATTTTTTACAGGATTTAGCTAAAAACAGTGTTGGCAAGTCACATGAAAGCTATACCTATGATGGCCATCAATGGGCCCTGGCCATTGATGCAGCGAGCCCGGTAGCAGCAAGCCGTCTTGACCTTTTCGAACAAAATCAATTGCCCCTTCCAAAGAATTGGGAAGACCTGATTGACCTGGCACAAAAGGGCTTGGTTGCTATACCGGGTATACCACAGGATTCTCTGATGAGTTTTTACATGCTTTGCTCCACGCTGGGTGAAGATGTATGCACGGCGAAAGACCAGGTGATTTCAAAAAAGACAGGGCTACAGGCTTTAGAAATGTTGAGGGGATTGGGAAGACATATTGTCCAGGAGTCCTATTTCATGAATCCTATCCAAGTTTACGAGGCCATGACTCAAACAGATCGCTATGCATATTCTCCTTTCGCCTATGGCTACTCCAACTATTCGCGAAAGAACTATGCCCGTGCACTGCTGAAATTCCACGATATGGTGTCTATCAATGGTAGGCCTTTGATCACAACGTTGGGAGGCACGGGTCTAGCTATTTCTTCCAAATGTCAACATAAAAAAGTAGCAGCCGATTTTGTTGCCTATACTGGAAGCTTGACAGTGCAAAAAGGAACCTTCTTCGATAATGGAGGTCAACCCGGACACCGAAAAGCATGGACCGACAACCATACCAATGCGCTGACTTTCGACTATTTCATAGATACATTACCTGCATTGGACCGAGCATTTCTACGACCCCGCTATCATGGACACATGTTTTTTCAGGATAATGCTGGAGAACCCATCCGGCATTTCATGATGAACGGGGGTGATTCTTTGGAGGTCTTGAATACCCTGAATCATTTGTATCGTCAATCTCTCTCCCATTCTTGATATGCTTCCACTACAAGGAATTACGGTTTTAGAATTTGCCCAGTTCATGGCGGGACCTTCCGGAGGATTAAAACTCGCGGATTTGGGAGCGCGAGTTATTAAAATAGAGCGGCCTGGCTCGGGAGAAGCAGGTCGTAAAATTGCCATTAAGAACCTATTTGTGGGCACAGATAGCTTGGTTTTTCACACCATCAACCGCAATAAGGAATCTTTTGCTGCCAATTTAAAAGATGAAGATGATCTCCAAACTGTCAGAAAACTCATAGCTCAGGCTGATGTCATGACGCATAATTTCCGGTCGGGCGTTATGGAAAGGATTGGACTGGACTATGAATCGGTCTTTCAATTAAATCCAAAAATCGTTTACGCTGAAATAACCGGTTATGGGAAAATAGGACCTTGGGCAAATAAACCCGGCCAGGATTTATTGATCCAATCTCTTTCAGGTCTCAATTACCTGACGGGAAATAGACAAGATCCGCCAACGCCCATGGGTATTGCCGTTGCTGATATGCTCACCGGTGCGCACCTCGTGCAGGGTATTTTATCTATGTTATTTCAGCGACAAACAACTGGAATAGGTGGTAAGGTATCCGGTAGTCTACTAGAATCAATCCTTGATTTTCAATTTGAGGTCATTACAACTTATCTAAATGATGGTAATAAAAAGCCTGAGAGAGCAAAGAGAGGGAATGCGCATGCCTATTTACCTGCCCCCTATGGAATTTATGAGACGATGGACGGTTATCTTGCCATTGCGATGGTCCCTCTATCTAAATTGACCAGATTGATGGGGATTGAGCTACCACAAAATTTTTCCAGTCCAGAATCGAGGTATCGAGAGCGGGATGAAATAATGGCGAGCCTTAGCGGAGTTTTTAATCAAAAAACCACTCAAGCTTGGTTGGATATTTTTGAACCGCAAGACATCTGGTGTTCTGCTGTCTTTGAATATCGGGATTTAATTAACCATGAAGGCTATCAGGTGCTGGAAATGGATCAGGAGGTTGAAACGATTACTGGAGAAATTTTAAGAACTACTCGCTGCCCGATTCGCATCGATGGCAAGAAGATTTTTTCGAGAAAATCAGCTCCAAATGTAGGTGAAGACAATGACAAAATCCAAACAGAATATAATCTATCTGAAAGCCTTGAAGTAAATCGGCATCATAATGATTTTCCGAATGATTCAAACCAACCCTTGAAAAATATTTTGGTCTTAGATTTTAGCCAGTTTCTATCTGGTCCGGCAGCGAGCCTTCGGCTGGCAGACTTAGGAGCAAGAGTGATTAAAATTGAAAGACCTGATGGAGGCGATATCTGTCGCAGTCACTATGTTTCCAATGTGAAAATGAATGGGGAGAGTTCCTTATTCCATGCCATCAATCGAAACAAAGAAAGCGCAGTAATCGACCTAAAAAAAGAAGCAGACCAGGTCAAATTGAAAAAACTCATAAGGAAAGCGGATGTCATGCTCCATAATTTCCGTCCAGGAGTAATGGATAAGCTCGGCCTGGATTACAAAATGGTCAGGAAAATCAATCCGCAAATTATTTATGGAGACATATCCGGCTACGGCAAAGTAGGTCCCTGGAAGAACAAACCCGGTCAAGATTTGCTCGTCCAATCCCTGGCCGGATTGACGACCTTGAGTGGCAACAAAGGAGAAGGTCCCGTACCCTTGGGTTTGGCAATTGCCGATATATTGTCGGGTACACATTTGGTGCAAGGAGTGCTTGCATGCTTGCTCAGACGGAATAAAATGAGTCTAGGGGGTAGGGTAGAAGTCTCTATGCTTGAATCCATCCTTGAGTTTCAATTCGAGTCTATCACCACGTTTTTCAGGGATGGAGGGCAACCTACCCAACGCACCCAAACTAATAATGCACATGCCTATCTCGGTGCCCCCTATGGTGTCTATCAAACCGAAGATGGCTACCTAGCTCTGGCAATGGCTTCCGTTCAACTCTTGGGAGAACTATTAGGTTGTGACCTCCTGATTCCTTATCAGTCCTACGAAAGTTGGTATGACCAACGAGACGAAATAAAGACCATTCTGTCCGATCACCTGAAGAGAGCCCCTACTCAAACATGGCTAAGTGTATTGGAACCTGCTGATATTTGGTGTGCAGAAGTGTTGAGCTGGGACAGACTATTTAATACGGAAGCCTTTGAAGTGCTGAATATGATTCAGGAAGTCAAAATGAGCGATGGCTTTACTTATCAGACGACGCGCTGTCCCATTCGCATTAACGATGAATTTTTGACATCGGAGGTGGGTTCGCCTAAATTGGGAGAACATGGATCGAAAATTATGGCAGAATTCGCATGAAAAAATCAAGATGTGGAAAATAGTGTAAACACTAGAAAAAGAAATCGAGTCGCCTACTTGACCTTAAACAAACCCCCAGCAAATGGGTATGAAATAGGCTTGCTCGCGCTATTGATACAAGCATTAAAAGCGATCGAAATAGATGACGATATTAAAATCGTTGTCATTCGAAGTGGATTAAAAAAATTCTTTTGTGCAGGAGCAGATGTTAAAGTATTTGAAGCAAATACGTTGGAACAAAATATGGAGATGGTGGGGATTGCTCGTAAGGTATGTGAGCTAATTACCCGGAGTCCAAAAATATTTATTGCTGCATTAAATGGGCATACGCTGGGAGGTGGCCTGGAACTAGCCATGGCCTGCGATCTTCGACTGGCCTCAGAAGGTGATTTGCTGTTAGGTCTTCCCGAAATCAATTTGGGGCTTGCACCAGGCAATGGTGGGATGCCTCGTTTAAAACATTTAATCGGAACCAGGCGGGCTACGGAATTGCTGCTCACCGGCGAATCCATCCAGCCGAAAACGGCATTAGAATATGGACTGGTCAATCATCTTTTTCAAAGCAAGACTTTTGACAAAGATGTAGAAATATTCGCAGAGAAATTAGCCACGGGACCTGCAAAGGCGATGGCCAAAGTCAAATACTTCTTAAACCAATCGATGGGCATGAATTTAAAAGAAGCCCTCGATTTGGAGTCAGAATGTGTTGCGCCGCTTTATCACACAGAAGATGCTAAGGAGGGGCTCAAAGCATTTATAGAAAAAAGAAAACCCCGATTCGAATAAAAAAAGAAAAGGTCATGAATAATCCAATTCGACATTATCCCTGCTACATCAATGGAGAATGGCTTGATGCTTCAAAAAGAGATGTCATTGAGGTCAGAAATCCAGCAAATGGTGAAATCTTTGCAACTGTAACCGCCTGCACGACTGATGATGTACAAGACGCCCTTTCGACCTCAGAGAAAGCGCAACCCACCTGGCAAGCCACTCCAGCTCACGCGCGATCTTTATTCATCCATAGCGTTGCGAACAAGCTCAAGGAAAAGAGAGATCACTTTGCTCGGTTGATTGTGCAAGAACAAGGTAAGACCTACTCGGAAGCATTGGGTGAGGTAGATGATACCATTCGTTACCTCAGCTACAGCGCTGAGGCAGCCCGCAGAATTCAGGGAGCTATCTTCCCCTCCGATATGCCTAATGAGCACCTGTCGATACACAAGGTCCCATATGGTGTGACGGTAGGCTTATGCGCCTATAACTATCCACTAGCGTTGATAGGTAGAAAGGTTGGGCCTGCTCTGGTGACCGGTAATACTATGATCATCAAACCCCATGAGTTGACCCCTGTTACGGCATCTGAATTTTGCAAAATCGTGGATGAAGTAGGATTGCCAAAGGGGGTAATCAATATGGTTTCTACCCAAAATGCAGAAGCTGCGTCCCTATTAGTAAAAAGCCCAATTACAAAACTTATTAGCCTGACAGGTAGCACCAGGGCTGGGAAAGCCATGTATCATGCTGCTGCCGAAAATATCACCGGTCTCATTCTGGAATTGGGAGGTAAGGCACCTTTCATTGTTTGCGACGATGCAGACATTGACCAGGCAGTTGAAGCCGCTGCCATCTCTCGCTACGCCAATTGCGGACAGGTCTGTATCTGCAATGAAGTGGTTATGGTTGATAGAAAAATTGCGGATGAATTCACCGAAAAGCTCATCAAAAGAGTTGAGAAGATCAATGTTGGAGATCCATTTGATAGCCACGTGCAGATGGGTCCAAGTGTTAGTCCTGCAGGGTTGGATCGTATAGACAATCTGGTAAAGGAAAATGTACGTCAGGGTGCCTCATTGGTGATGGGAGGAACACGTCCCGAAGGAAAGCAATTTGAAAAGGGTTATTGGTATGCACCCACCATTTTGACCAATGTCAAAAACGATGATGCTACCTTGCGTGAGGAACTCTTTGGTCCGGTACTACCTATCATGAAAGTCGATGGATTTGAAGAAGCCATTGCCCTAACCAACAAAAGAGAAGAAGGGCTTTCTGCATATCTGTACACTGACAATTATAAGCGACACATGAGGGCGATTGACACCTTGCAAGTAGGCACCATCTTTATTAACCATGCCATCGTAGGCTATATTCAGGGATTTCATTCCGGACACAAAACTTCTGGAATCGGTGGGGAAGATGGGGTTTTTGGCCTCGAAGGATATTTACAGAAGAAGACGATCTACCTGGATTACAATGGCTATTAAAAAAGAAACGATAACAGCATTTGAAATTAGCCTGATTAGGAATCAGGAACTTGAAGTAGAGAATAGCCATTTCATAATGAATCGAATCATTTGCTTTATACTGATCGGTGTCTTGGTATCGTGCCAAGAAGCCATTGAATATCCATCTCAGGAAAGTATAGATCAGGAGCCTTTTCCATATACGATAACCGATAATACTAAAAACAGAAAGTTGAGCGCGGCGATGGATCGGAGCTTCAATCACTACCCTGCTATTCACCCTCGCAACAATGAGCTATATACCCAATTTAAGTATACCGAATTAAAGGGATTTGATTATAACGGTCACGATGGTACCATTTCTCGTAGAGACCCTTCCAAGGTGATTTTTGAAAATGGTAAATACTATGTTTGGTATACAAAAAGAAACACCCCAGTCATTCCAGTTGGTGCAAGAAATGCCAACCAAAGCAATGATACCATTCCATCTACCGATTGGGATCTGGCAGAGATTTGGTATGCCACGAGTGACGACGGTTTCACCTGGGAAGAGCAAGGCATAGCCATCACACGCCCGCCCAAACCGGAGGTAGGTTGGCGTTCCGTGACAACCACCGATATCTTAAAGTGGAAGGGCAAGTATTATCTGTATTACCAGGGTTTTATGGAGGCCAGTGGCAAGCGTGGTGATTATTGCCCGGTGACAGCTTCCTATGCGGATTCGCCGGATGGTCCTTGGACTCCTGCAGGTAAAATTGTCATTGAAAATGGGCCGGAAGGTTCATGGGATCAATATGCGATTCATGATCCTTATCCGCTCGTGCATAATGGCAGAATCTATATTTATTACAAGTCGGCATTTAACCGGCCAAATCCTGTTTGGGTTGGTGGTGGTTTAGTCATTGGTGATAATCCCCTAGGACCATTTGAAAAACATCCTCTAAATCCTTTGACCAGCTCTGGTCATGAAGTCACGCTTTTTCCATTTAGGGAAGGTTTGGGGGCCATTATAGCCAAAGATGGTACAGAGCACTTTACCATTCAGTATGCTGAGGATTGGATAAATTTCGAAATAGCATCTATTTGTGAATTAGTGCCGGTGGCAACTGGTCCCTTTGTTCCGGATGCGTTTACGGATACCAAATATGGTCGGGGCATTACCTGGGGAATGTCTCACTTCGTCAACGCTGGCAGATACGGGGTAAACCCCCACTCGGTGCTTGTTCGTTTTGACTGCGATTTGAGTTTAGATGTAGATGACCCCGCGATGAAGGGAACAGGAATTCGCCATGATTTGGATGTGTATTACCGGCAAGGATTGAATGATGAGCAGCGTGAGCGTATAGCAGAGCAGAATAGAAAGTTAAAGGCTGGCAATTAGCAAAATGCAGAGGTCATGAATATGAAAGAAATTCTTATAGCAACGTGTTTGGTAATATGTGCTCTATCGGCTGCAGCACAGAAAGATTTCAATTTTGCGGAACTGCTTCCTGAAAGGTTCGACAAAGCCAACATTATTGAAGAGGAAAACTACAATGTATGGGGCACCAATATCTTGAAGGGCAAAGATGGAAAATATCACGCCATTTATTCTCGATGGCCCAAAAGTAGGGGGCATCACGGTTGGGTAACACATTCTGAAATTGCCCATGCTGTGTCCGATAGCTTAACGGGCCATTATCAATTTAAGAACCTGGTATTGCCGGCCCGAGGCAGACAATATTGGGACGGAGATTGCACTCATAATCCCCATGTGCTTGAGCACAACGGCAAATATTATCTCTATCACATGGGTAATCGGGGCAGTGGATATTGGGATGATACCCCAGCCGATCGAATGCCCTCCATGAAAGATGATGAGTGGTGGATAAATAGAAACAACCAACGAATCGGTGTGGCCGTAACGGATGACCTCAATGGGCAGTGGAAGCGTTTCGACGAGCCATTGATCGATGCTTCCGGAAATAGATTGATGACCTCGACACCGACCATCTCAAGACGCAATGACGGGGTATTCTTATTGGCCTATAAATATGTTGAGCCCCATCCTAAATTTAAAAACGGGAGGGTAGTTCATGTAACCGCGACCACCCGATCTCCACACGGACCATTTGTGGATACCGATGAACCTTTTGTTGTACATCCGACCGCATCATTCGCCATCGATGATCATTTAGAGTGGATATACAATGGCAATTATTATTGTTTGGCCAAGGACTCGCGTGGCGTATGGAGCGATTATCCCGATGGCTCAACCGTGCTGTTTGAAGGTGATGATATGGGATCTAACTGGAAACCAGCCAAAAACTTTTTGGTGTTGAAGGCAGGAGAGATCAATTGGACCGATGGCACAACCACCCAAACGGCACGGACGGCCGACATGCCAAAATTCTACATGGAAGATGGTATTCCCAAGGCATTGATTATTGCCATACTCCCAAAAGACAGTGAAGACTCCTATTCTTTAGTCATTCCTTTGAAAACTCCTAAACCGGGAACGAAAGCGTTTCCATACCAGGTGACCGAACATTCTGCTGATTATGCGCTGAGTTCGGCCTTAGATCGAAGTTTTAATCAGTACCCATCTCACGTCAATGCGGAAAACGAGCTTTACAGCCAATTCCGGTACACAAAACTTACAGGTTTTGACTATGCCGATGGGGATGCTACCATCACTCGCCGCGACCCATCCAAGGTGTTATTCGAAAATGGCAAATACTATGTTTGGTATACCAAACGCCATACAAGTGTGCCGCCTATTGGTTGGAATCGCGCTGATGAAGCGACAGACGAAATTCCATCGACAGATTGGGACCTGGCCGAAATCTGGTATGCCACAAGCACGGATGGGTTTCATTGGGAAGAACAGGGTGTGGCTGTTACACGTCCGCCGAAACCTGTTCCTGGTTGGCGTGCCGTTGCAACTCCGGACATCTTGAAGTTCAAAGGAAAATATTATATCTACTATCAGGCCTTCACTGAAGCCAGTGGAAAGCGAGGCGACTATTGTCCAGTAAGTGTGGCAGTGGCCGAAAACATAGATGGCCCCTGGACACACGTAGATAAAGTCGTGATACCAACGGGGGCTAAGGGAGAATGGGACCAGTTTGCCATCCAGGCGCCTACACCCTTGGTGCATGACGGCAAGATTTATGTGTATTACAAGGCGGCTTTTAATCGACCACAAACCGTTTGGAGCGGTATTGGTTTGGCTATTGCCGATGATCCCCTCGGACCGTTTAAAAAACATCACCTAAATCCCGTACAAAATTCGGGACATGAAATTTGCTTTTTCCCTTGGAAAGAGGGAGTGGCTTCTTTAACAATTCGAGATGGCTCCGAGCACTTTACGGTGCAATATGCCCAAGACTGGGTAAACTTTGAAATCATGGCCATTACCGAGTTTATGCCTACTGGGCCCAATGCCTTTATTCCGGATGCTTTTTCAGACAATAAAAATGGAAGAGGCATTACCTGGGGCATTGGCCATTTTATAAACTTCAAAGGAAAGAATACACAAAAAACACATTCTGAACTGTATCGATTTGATTGCGATTTAAGCTTAGATATCCATGATCCGGAAATGAAGGACCATAATTACCGTCTTGACCCTGAATTCTATTTTCAATTTGATTTGAGCGAAAAGCAGCTGAAGAGAATTAAGGGTACATCCGGAAACTCTGAGCGAGGCGCAAAATGAGAGATTTTCGATTTAGACAAGGCATGTCCGAGTGAGCCTAGCCTTAGCTAAGTGATTGAGGACTAACGAAGTATAAATCGGAAAGATCCATTTAAAATTTTGATTTGAAATATTGATGCATCCGAGAATGGGTTTTCGGAGATATCCTGAAGGAAGGGAATCAAAAATGAAATATTTAATGAATTTGGACGCTTCACTGATCTTTATCACCACCATCATAACTTACTCGACATTATGTATTTGTAATGCCATATGGTAATTTTTGCAAAACGATTAAATAGAATTGGAAAAATCGATACCAAAAAAAATATAGTAATCACAGGAGCAAGTCGAGGGGTGGGTGGTATGCTTGCTAGAGGATTGTCAAAAAATGGGCACCACATCATTTGCTTGAGTCGTAGCAAAGAACCTTTAGCTGCCTTAGTTGCCGATATTACCTCGGCCGGTGGCAGTGCTTCATTTGAAGTCGTTGATATGATGAATGACGAAATGGTCTTGGATGCAGGTGAAAGCATAATCAGAGATTTGGGTCGCATTGATGTTTGGATCAATAATGTGGGTGTAAACAATCACAATGCGATTGGTCCAAGCTGGGAGTTGAAAACCGAGGACTGGTGGAGAGAAGTATCCCTTAATCTTTATACAGCTTTTATCGGCACCCACACCGCCATTAAGCTGATGAAGGATAGAAATTTCGGCTACATCATCAATGTGGGTGGTGGAGGTGCGCAAAACCCAAAGCCTTTTGCTTCTGCGTATAGTACGGCTAAAACAGCGGTTGTCAGATTCACGGAGAATATCCATCTAGAATTACAGAAAGAGGGCTTAGATATCAAGGTGTTTACCTTTAATCCCGGCTTTATCAGAAATGAGCGTACCAAACAATTGATCGAATCCGAAGTTGCCAATAGGTACTTGCCTAGGTTGCAACATATTTTCAAACACGGTACGATGTCGAATCCACAGGACTCGATTGATTTAATCGAGATTTTAATAAGTGGCAGAACAGATAAACTTGCTGGAAGATATCTTTTCTCTGATCATAAAAATATTGAGGAGGTCCTTCCAACTGTAGCCACCAGTGCCGATGGATTGACTAAGGAAAAAAGGACGTAAATGGGATCGATTGATATTGGAGTAATTATCGTTTTTACGCTGCTGGTTTTTGTCTGCGGAATGAGTTTTGCCCGGTCTGGAAAGGATATGAAGTCTTTCTTTGCAGCCGGTGGAGCACTTCCCTGGTGGATGAGTGGACTCTCATTGTTCATGAGTTTCTTTTCCGCTGGAACCTTTGTTGTTTGGGGTTCAATTGCATACAGCCATGGTTGGGTGGCAGTCACCATACAATTGACTATGTGTCTGGCAGGATTGATTATTGGTTTTTGGATAGCTCCAAAATGGCAAAAAACCAAGGCATTGACAGCTGCTGAATATATCAAAGACCGGCTTGGTTACAAAGTGCAACGTACCTACACCTATATTTTTCTAGCTATCTCGAGTTTCTCGACCGGAGCCTTTTTATATCCGGTAGCCAAAATTGTGGAAGTCAGTTCGGGTATTCCGATCAGTACCAGCATTATTGTACTGGGTTTTCTTATTGTTTATTTTGGGATTTGGCCTCTACAATTTAGTGTTTATAGCTGGAAATTGGGCTTATGTGCAAAGGTATACCAGTGTAGCAACACCTAAAGATGCCAAGAAAGTAGGTTGGATTTTTGGGGCATTGTATCTCATAAGTCCCTTGATCTGGATGCTGCCCCCGATGATATATCGGGTGTTGAATCCCGAGTTGGGAGGTTTGGCTGATGAAGGCGCTTACCTATTGATCTGTAAAGAAGTGCTGCCCGTCGGTATGCTGGGCTTAATGCTGGGTGCTATGATTTTCGCGACTTCAAGCTCAGTGAATACCACCTTAAATTTGTCCGCAGGGGTATTAGCCAATGATGTCTATAAGCACTTTAGACCAGACACCTCCGACCAGGGACTGGTGAGAGTGGGCCGGATCAGCACATTAATACTGGGCCTAATTACCATTATTGTCGCTCTCATGATGCAGCGAATGGGGGGGATTGTTTCTTTCGTTTTTACGATGGCGGCATTGACCGGAGGGGCATTGTTTCTACCTCCTATTTGGTCATTATTTTCGAAGTACCAGACAGGCAGGAGTGTTTTGACGGTAACGGTCATTACACTGCTGGTAAATTTCTTTTTCAAGTTCGCAGCCCCTTATCTATTTGACTTTGCGTTGGACGGTCCTTCAGAGCAAATCCTGGGGGTCTTCTTACCCGCATCACTCTTGGGACTATTTGAAATTTATGCCCGTATTGCTAAAACAGAAATTTCTCAATATTCCAGGCATTTAAAAATTGTGAAACTAAGAGTTTTGGAGGAGCAGGAACAAGATGTGCAAGTGTCGAGTGAAGACAATAGCAGAGGCTCCAGGGTTATCGGCTACGGGATTTTAGCAACGGGAGCATTGGTCGTGATAATATCACTTATCGGAAAGCAGCATATGCTTGTGATCGCAGGAATGGGGGTCATTATCTTACTATTAGGACTGCTTATCATGCAAAGGTCTAAAGCTAAGGTTAGATTGACGTAGGGAGGTACAGGTTTCAACAAGGGTAAATTTTACTCTTCAAAGAGAAACAAGTGTAAATAATTGGCTATATTACTCTCGTTTTATTGAAAGACGTAAAATTTGCCCTCGTTGCATGACTAAATTTGACAGAACAAAACCATATAATTCTTTGCCAACATTGCCTCCAAAAGATGATGTAGAATCAAAGAAAGTTCTCTTAAAAACTATCAAGGCAAGTAGAGCTTTAGGTAAATTGAACGGTGCTTTGAGTAATTTACCCAATCCAAATCTGTTTATTGACACAATCCAAATCAAAGAAGCAAAGGCCAGTTCTGGAATTGAGAATATAATAACTACAAACGATGAACTATTCGAAACTCTTGTAGCAGAAAAGAAGAATCTAAATTCAGCAGCTAAAGAAATTCTGAGCTATAAATCAGCACTTTACATAGGTTTAAAAGAAATAGAAAGTAGGCCATTTATTTCAACTAACCTTTGCATAAAATTGGTCCAAGAAATAAAGCAGAATAAATCTTCAATTCGAACAACTCCGGGAACAGCTTTGCTGGATGGTGAAGGCCAAACGGTATATACTCCGCCGACCGGTGAGGACACAATAAGAAGAAAGTTAGTGAACCTTGAAAAATTCACTAATGAGTACGATAGGATTGATCCATTAATAAAAATGGCAATTATGCACTACCAATTTGAAGCAATCCACCCATTTGCTGATGGGAATGGACGAACTGGAAGGATACTACTTCTGCTGTATCTAAAACTTGAAAACTTGCTCGAGATTCCAGCCATATTTTTAAGTCAGTATATAATTGACAATAAAACAAATTATTACAAATACCTTAGAGAGGTAACCGAAAGATCGAAATGGGAAAACTATATTATTTATATGCTTGATATGCTTGAGGTCACATCTCTCAAAGTAATAGCTAACCTGGAATCAATCATGTCTCTTATGGATGAAATTGAACAAATAATAAAGACAAGGAATCCTAGACTATACTCTAAAGAACTACTTGAGATTATTTTTGAACTACCCTATACTAAAAGAAGGAAGCTAGTTGAGGCGCAACTCGGAACACCGAAAACGGTAGGTAATTACTTGATGGGATTGGAGAAGATAGGAATATTGAATTCAAGGAAAGTAGGTAAAGAGAAGTTATATATAAATCATAGATTAATGAAGTTGCTCGAATGAATCACAGAATTACAATATGTAACACATCCAAAGATGGCACCTGCGATGGACGCAATCATCCGCAAGGCGAGTTAGAGAAGAGGATGAAGCATTTTTTATCAATTTTTCTGTCACTGGTTTTAATAAGCTGCGCAACTTTAAGAGAAGATGGCAAAGAAAACCGACCAAATGTGCTGCTCTTTATAACTGATGATGAAAGTTGGATTGAGCGGAGTATCTACGGATGGTCAAATTTACCTACTCCCAATTTTGATCGTGTTGCCAACCAGGGAGTACTTTTTTCCCACGCATTTACCACCGCCCCCTCCTGCGCTCCTTCAAGAGCAAGTGTATTGACTGGGCGAAATTTCTGGGAGCTTGAGCAAGGGGCTTTTATTCAGTCTTATTTACCCAAGAAGTTCCCTCTTTGCACGACGATATTGGCTGAGAATGGGTACCATGTTGGCCATACTGAGAAGACTTGGGGTCCTGGCGCATCGTTGGAAGATGGGCACGCGAAATTTGCTGGAACGGCCTACAACCATGCAAAAACAACGCAGTCTATTGAAGGCATCACCACCAATGACTATGCGGCTAATTTTGACTTATTCTTAAAGGACCGGGATGCTGGGCAGCCCTTCTTCTTTTGGGCGGGTATCTATGAGCCCCATGGCCCAGATGGCCCCGAAAATCACAAACTATTGGAAAAAGAATATGGTATTGGCCTTGATCAGATCCAACTTTTTCCCGGAGTTGAAAATACAGAGAAAAACAAGCAAGCTCGAGGTAATTACCTCTATGAAATAGCGTATGCCGATCTCCAACTCGGCCGCATGCTGGCAAGTTTGGAGACAGCGGATGCAATGGAAAATACGATCATAGTGGTTACTTCGGATAACGGCACCGCGATCACCAGAGATCAGGCACTTGTGGGAAAGGCAAGCCCCTTTGACCTCGGGGTGCATGTGCCCATGGCCATCATGTGGCCGGCACAGGTGAAGGCTGGAAGAAAAGTAAGTGATTTTGTGAGTTTTACGGACTTGGCTCCTACTTTTCTGCGGGCTGCCGAAATTGACCCGCCTGAAAATGTGAGTGGCAGAAGTTTGTTGCCCATCCTTCATTCAGAAAAGTCGGGACGCATCGATCCTAAACGTGATTTTATGGTCACAGGATTGGAGTGGCATGGAGAATTTGATCCGGCTAGTAGATCCTCAAGAAGCATACGCGATCATCGATTTGCCTATATCGAATATTACAAAAATACCACTGAGCATGGAATGTACCTTACGCAAGAAGAAACCATAAAACCGGTCAAGGTTGAGTTTTACGACTTAGAAGCTGACCCCTGGCAGTTAAGCGATTTATCGGATCAAACCAATTATCAAAGTGATATGAATGGGCTTGCCAAAAAATTCAGAGAAAATGGAATGAAAACGAACGATCCCAGAGTGACCGGAGATATGAGCGTCTTCATTAAGACACGACAATATGTGCAAAGAAGAAAACAGCTGGGCTACGAGGAAACGATGCGACTTCCATTTGAAAATTAGATGAGATATTTTTAGACACGAAATATTATAGTTTTTAGAATGTCAGAAGGTACAAACAAACAGAATTCAAAAATAAAGGCATTCCCCTATAGTGTAACTAAGAAAAGCAAGAACCGTGAGTTGAGTGCTGCGATGATGCGAAGCTTTCATAATTATCCTTCTCCTTTTCTTGCCGAGAATGAATTGTACAGCCAATTTAAATATTCCAGATTGAATGGATTGGACTACGATGGATATAATGGAACAATTTCGCGACGGGACCCTTCAAAAATCATTTTGGCGAATGGTAGATATTATGTTTGGTACACTAAAAGGCACACTATCACCAAGCCAGTTGGCGGGGTATTTTCCAGTGACTACCAAAACACACCTCCGGAAGGAGATACACCATGGAGTGATACCATACCTTCGGTTGATTGGGATTTAGCGGAGATTTGGTATGCGACGAGTATAGATGGTTTCAATTGGAAAGAACAAGGAGTTGCAGTCACTCGACCTCCCAAACCCGTACCTGGATGGAGATCGGTGGCTACACCCGATATTTTGAAATACAAAGGTAAATTCTATCTGTATTATCAAGCATTTGTCGAAGCACCGGGAACCCACGGTGATTATTGTCCCATAGGAGTTTCCTATGCTGATTCTCCCGATGGTCCCTGGACGACGGTCGAGGAAATCGCTGTAGATACAGGTGTCGAAGGCGAGTGGGATCAGTTCGCGGTTCAGGATCCGACACCTCTGTTGCATAATGGTCAAATACATCTGTACTACAAAGGAGCATTTAATCGACCGAATACCGTTTGGGTAGCGGTTGGTCTGGCCATCGCGGATCATCCATTGGGCCCTTTTAAAAAGCATCCCTTAAATCCAGTCCTAAATTCCGGACATGAGCTTTGCTTTTTTCCATTTAAGAAAGGAGTTGCTGCTTTCTGTATCACTGATGGAAATGAACACTTCACCATTCAATACGCTGAAGATTGGGTAAATTTTGAAATCGCTTCCATTACCGAAATGATGCCTCTGGGCGGCAACGCATTTATTCCCGATGCCTTTGATGATAGTGGTAATGGGCGAGGGATCACCTGGGGGCTGTGTTTTTTTAGAGTGTCAGCATCAGATGATTGCTCTTATCTCGCGCGATTTGACTGTGATTTAAGCCTGGATATTCACGATCCCGAAATGAAGGAAAACAAGTATGCAATCGATCCGGAATATTACTTCAAAAACGGATTGAGTGAAAGACAACTGCAGAGAATTGAAGCTGAGAATACGAAAAGTATGCAAAATTAATTTTGAGGGACTTGGCGGTGAAGGAAAAGTCTACTGCCAAACTAAAAATATCTTCTTTTTTGATATATCGATTGGCCATCAGTAGCCAAAATATTGCAGCATTGACGGTGTTTTTTCAATTTCATTAATCGGTATGGGTAAATAATAGTGTTTTTCAAAATAAGGCCTTGTGACTACTGAATATTCTTCAAACTCCGGGCTGCCGCCGACTTTCTTTGTCTATTTAAGACCGCGTATGTCAAAACCAAGTACAAATCATCAAAAGGGTTTTCAGATGCCGCCCTAAAGTTTGAAAGAAATTTTGACGACTCTTGCCATAACATCGTGAGGATCACTATGGGGATATCGCAAGAGTCACTCTTTTTTTGATCAGATAGTCATCGAGGGCGTAGCTGGAGCAATCCATTCCTATACCGCTGTTTTTAATGCCCACATGCGGTAAGTAAATGTCATATTTTACACCATTTAACTGGACCTCGCCAAACTCAAGTCTATCTGCAAAAAAAAGGAGCGTCTCTTCATTTTTAGAAAAGACATAAGATGCAAGTCCAGATAATGTGTCATTGGCTAGGGCTATAACCTCATCAAGGGTAGAAAATGGAACAATCATGGCAACGGGGCCAAATATTTCGTGTTGCAAAATTTCAGCCTGGTTGTTTTCGATGCGGATTACGGTGGGCTGAAAAAAATAACCGGGCCGGTCTATGGGCTCACCACCATGAAGTATTTCTCCTCCCTGTGACACAGCGTTTTTTACAATTTCATGAACCCTGGTTACTGACTGAGCGTTGGCAAGAGGCCCCATATCGGGATTGCTTTCCATACCGAATCCGACCTTGGTTTTACTAAATATAGCTACCATTCGTTTCGCGAAATCATCGATCACGGATTCATGAACATAGTATCGATTTGGTGCCACACAGATTTGTCCGGAATTGCCAATTTTCAATGCTGATCCTATGTTGACTGCGAGATCCAGATCGGCATCCTCACAAACGATGAATGGCGCATTTCCGCCACATTCCATACTGTATCTTTTTAGGGATGTAGCGCTGCTTTGGGAAATTAGTTTTTGAGCAGTCTCCGTTGATCCGATCATGGTAATCAGTCTGGGTATCTTACTTTGACAGAGTGGAATGCCCACACTAGCCACATCACCACAGAGGATGTTGATCACACCCTTGGGAAAGTGGATTTGATTACAAATTTCGCCAATGATATACGCAGATAAGGGAGAAAATTCTGAAGGCTTAACGATGATCGAGCATCCCGCAGCTAACGCCGGACCCAGTTTAAATCCCAGGTTGAGAAGCGGAAAATTATATGCCAAAAAAGCAACCACCACCCCAAGTGGTTGCAAGACAACCTTGTGCTCGTGCGTACCATCTTTATCTTCAATGGAAATGTCTCCTCTCTGGCCGATCTCTTCACCGTAAAACTTTAGCGAATCCGTTATACTCGTCAAATCCTCCTGCGTACCTTCCCAAACCTTGCCCATCTCATGCATTATGCTGTTGCGCAACAAATCACTGTTCTCAAGAAGCTTATCTCGCAGCAAAGTAATCCATTGCACCCGCTCACGCACTGGCACTTTTGACCAATTCTCAAAACCCACTTGCGCTGCATTTAACGCTCGCTCCGTATCCTTCCTTCCAGCCCAGGCAATGGTACCAATGGGTGCCTCCGTTCCAGGACATATTATCTCATATTCTGATTGATCTGCAGCATCCGTCAATTGCCCATCGATATACAATTTTTTATAACCAAAATTCATGGTAATTCTTTTATGGTCAGTTTGGAAGGTTGTCCATTCTCCGGTTGCAAGCTGTATTTGAGCAGTGCTTCATCATTTAGGTCAAATCCTAATCCCGGTTTATCAGATATATGCAGTACACCTTTGTCAATCCTCGTATCTGAAGAGGTCAATTCTTCCCTAAGGCTATTTTCGGTGCGATCATATTCCATCAGGCAACCTGGAGAGTTCATTCGCCCAGGTATCATTTCTAGATTCGCAATAAAGTGGGTTGCCGCAGCGATAGCTATACCGGTACCCCAGGTATGGGGAACCACATCGACCCCGTAAACTGATGCTAGCGTAGCGATTTTTTTGGCCTCCGAGAGACCGCCGGCTGCACAAATGTCCGGTTGGACAATATCTACTGATTTCGAGGAAAGCAGCTGATGGAATCCAAATCGCAGGTACTCACACTCGCCACCGGCAATGGGGATTGTGGTCTTGTTTCTCAGTTGGGCATATTGATCATAATATTCGGGCGAAATCGGTTCTTCAAACCAGGAGATGCCGAATGGCTCTACGGCTTTAGCCAATTCTACAGCTTCTCTCAAACTGTAGGCATGATTGGCATCGATCATCAATTTACAATCCGGACCGATTGCATCTCTGACCATCCGGACATGTTTGACGTCCTCACTGATACTCAAACCCACCTTCATCTTGATGGCTCTATAACCCAGATCGACATAGTTTTTGGCCTCTTCTGCAAGCACCGATCCCAAGTCTCCCTCCTTACTAAAATACATGCCTGTTGCGTAAGGAGTGATATAGTCCCTCTTTTTCCCACCCAATAACTGGTAAACTGGGAGACCTAGGATTCGGCCCTTTAAGTCCCATAGGGCCACATCGATAGCACTGATTGCCGATACCAGGATCCCCCTTCGTGCAAAGTCCAGTGTACGACGGTACATGGTACTCCAGATTGTTTCCGTATTCAATGGATTTTGGCCAAGTACAAATGGTGAGAGAAACTCAATTCCTGCACGGATCACATCTGCGGGACCATAACCTTCCCCCCAACCGACATGCCCTGTCTCACTGGTTATCTTTACTATGCAAATGCGTCTTTCAGAATATTCCCACTGTGAAAAATAGAAACTCTTCTTTAGTGTGTCTGCAAGGACAAAACTTTCAATCGATTTTATTTTCATGCGCGATCAGCAATTATCAGCTTAGAAACTTGATGATCAAAGATCAATGATCCAGGGGAGTAACTCCCAGTTTACAAATGAACTAGAGTGAAATAGAATTCGATTAATGGAAATTACCCGATTCTTGCATCTTTTTACCAAGATCGTTCAGATCCCGTGATGCCTCGATGACATCCGGTAAATGAAATGTGATTTACGAAATCACGAACGAACGCGTGTAATGTTGGGCAGTTCCTCCCGAGCAATCAAAAGTCTGCTGCACTACTAGCCGGTCTATGTCTCTCGTAAAACACAGCAACCGATTATATCGCCCTTCACTTTCAGCTTTTAGATAAAATATTCTTAAATAGGACCCAAAGGGATTCCTGTTTGCAGCCAAAGCGCTGTTGCATTTACCACAAAATTGGAGAAAGAGTTTCAAAATACACCTGAATTTATTGCCAATTATATTTTGGAGTGTAACGTTTGACCAATCACATCCTGAAAAGCCATATGAATTTGGACAACCGGGATTTTACACGATCTCTGGATAGGAAAAGCCTCATCAGGTTAGAACTGCAAAAACGCTGAACCGTAGAATCTTGGAAAATATGCATAAACCAGCTAATTTAGAAACTGCCCGGGAAATGGACGAGAA
Organism: Saprospiraceae bacterium; assembly: GCA_965222645.1. Classification (GTDB taxonomy): domain Bacteria; phylum Bacteroidota; class Bacteroidia; order Chitinophagales; family Saprospiraceae; genus JABDMH01. The sequence continues at coordinate 2,943,653 of OZ244968.1, forward strand.
ATACCATGAAGAACTAAATATGTTTAAAAGAGTGGTCAAGGAAAGACAATGAAATGCTTGAAATCCACCCACTGGTAAAAACCCCAGTGAATAGAAAATGTTTTGATGTGATATACACCTTCCATGGGAAACTGCTCCGGTGAAAATGGCTTTTAATATCACAACTGAACCGAATTAAATATGGAGTTAACACTTAAAAGAAGACGTTTTTTAAGCTCGGCTTTTGTATGGGGAGCTGGTACAATGACCTGGCCACTGGTGAGTTGTACCAATAAGTCAAATGCAATAGAAACGAAAACCCAGGGCTTTTTTACAGTAAGCCAACGTAATGGACGATGGTGGCTAGTGACACCTCATAATGAATACATCTTCAGCATCGGCATTAACCATGTCGATCCCGCGGCAATACGTTACACCTTCAGTGAGGGTCTATGGGATTCAAAGTACGGCAACAGTATGGAAAAATGGCTGCCGAAAGTGAGGCAAGATTTGACAGACTGGGGATTCAATTGCATGGGGTGGGACCAGGAAGTAGTGATCATAACCCCTGAAATGCATCGCCATTCCCGATGCTTCACATATGAGGAATATCAGTGGTCGGATATGCCATATTTTCATATGCTCCCTGTCATAGAATCGCATCAATGGGAATGGGAAACAAAACTGCCGGATATCACCGGAACGGCATTTAAAGACTGGTGTGATTATATCGCACGTGACAAATGTGCCCGTCTAAAGAATGATCCAAAGCTGATTGGTTATTTTTTTACTGATTGTCCCGCCTGGATCCACAGCAATGAAAACAATTCCTGGAAAGCGCCCATATTTGATCCCGAAATGGAAAACTCTGAAAGCGGCAGGAATGAGATCTTTGAAAAAGCCACGATTTACTACAAAACGGTGGTTGAGGCTATCCAAAGATATGATCCCAATCATCTTATTTGCGGCGACCGCTATGAAGCCAACGCCCCGATCAGTGAATCCGTACTCAAAGCCGCCATGCCTTTTGTGGATATATTTAGCTTTCAGTGCTTCGGTTCCGTGGATAATATTTATCAGAAACTATCCAGATGGGGAACACATCTCAAGAAGCCTATCCTGCTGGCTGACAGCATGATCAGCAGAGAGGGATCTCATGGGTGGCCTCCGGCACAGGACCTGACACAGGATGATGTGCAATACGGCGAAATTATGAAAGCACTACGCAAAATTCCAGAATGTATGGGATTTCATTTGTGCGGTGCATACATGAAAAATAGCGCCAGGAGGTACGGTTTGCTGGACCAAAAGGATAATGAGGAACCAACTACGCAAGGGATAAAGAAGGTAAATACTGAGCAGCAGAAGTGGGCAAAAAAGCAAGTGGGATGATTGACAATGGATAATTAACAAGTGGACAATTGACAATGATCACCAGGCTGTGGGACATGTATATGGTATTTTATCGTGATGGTGTTATTGACGGTGTTCGGCAAACGGTGAACGGCTCACTGTAAATCCTTGAAAATCAATATTAATTTTACGTCTAGACAAGTTCAAAGTCAATTCAAACGATATTACAGACTCGTATGAAACAATACTCCCGCCGGCAGGCACTCAGTCGTTTTGTTGCTGCTTCCTCAACTGTTGCGATTGGATTTGGTATGCCTGGTCTGAAATCAGCAAGGGCTGAATCGGCTAGTGATTTGCACATGGGAGAAAGAGAAGATAAGCCCTATCCTTCGGGGTGGCTGCCCAAGGGGATTCGATCGCGGTTTGTAGACGGCATTAACGGACTTAGGATGCATGTGCTGGAGGCTGGATATGAAGAAGACGGGCGACCCGGAATTTTGCTGCTTCATGGTTTTCCCGAGCTGGCTTACAGTTGGCGGAAGATTATGGTTCCCCTGGCTGAGCAGGGTTACCATGTAATCGCACCGGATCAGCGGGGCTATGGAAGAACCAGCGGGTGGGATGGTGAATATGATGGGGATCTTTCTTCTTTCCGTCGATTGAATGTAGTTCGCGATGCCTTGGGTTTAGTATATGCAATGAGTCATAGGCAGGTAGCGGTTATTGGACATGACTTCGGATCTCCAATCGCAGCATGGTGTGCGGTTACGCGTCCTGATGTGTTCGCCGAGGTTGTCTTGATGAGTGCGCCATTTGGTGGAACGCCTTTGTTGCCATTTGACACGGCAGATAGTCAATCTGATAAAAAGCCGGCTGCCTACGATTTGTATGCTGAACTGGCGAGACTGCCAAGACCAAGGAAACACTATCAGAAGTATTACCAAACGCGTAAGGCCAATGCAAATATGTGGAAGGCCTCGCAGGGATTGCATGCTTTTTTGAGAGGATACTATCATTATAAAAGTGCGGACTGGAAGGGAAATAAACCGTTTCGATTGGCTTCCAGATCAGCTTCGGAGATGGCTAAGATGCCTACATACTACATCATGGATGCAGCAGACGGAATGGCTGAAACGGTGGCGAAATTTATGCCGTCAGAAAAGGAAATTTCGGCTAATGCATGGTTGCCGGATAAGGAGCTTTCGATATACACGCAAGAGTATCAGCGCACTGGTTTTCAGGGTGGTTTGAACTGGTATCGTTCCGGAGGGCTCGGAGCTGCAGAAATGCAACTCTATGCCGGCCTACAGATCGAGCAGCCGAGTTTGTTTATTTCCGGTTCCAGCGATTGGGGGACATATCAGAGTCCAGGTACACTTGAACGGATGCAGGAAGAAGCCTGCACCGATATGCGAGGCGTGCATCTGGTGGAAGGAGCTGGTCACTGGGTCCAGCAGGAACAACCGGAACGCACCGTGCAACTTTTGATTGATTTTCTACAGAGCTAATATCTAATGAGAGGATTAAAATTAAGTGTTTTCATGATTTGTGTGGTTATTTTATTCATCACTTCATGTACACAAAATGCATCTGTAGGAAATAAAGATTTCGTACACCTCGAACAAATTGACAATATCTGGTGGCTGGTTGATGGTAATGGTCAAAAGTTCATATCAACAGGTATGAATCACATGCAGGCGAATATCAGGTTTGCTCCATATAATAAGGATTATTGGGTGGAAGAATTTGGAACCGATATTCTGGTTGATGGAAAGTTTAATCCTAGTGCTATTCCGGAAATTAAGAAGTGGATGGCACAGGCAGCCAAAGATCATAAAGATTACGGATTTAACACCATACCCTTTCATCGGGCACTGAATATCCCAGATGAATATTTCGAAGACCTTGAAATATTCTATTTCGGAAAAATAAAAACAGGAATCATCCACGCTCAACGAGTAATGCAGTACAGTCCTGATGGAAAATTTCCAGATGTTTTTAGTAAGGAATTTAAAGACCATGCAGACGAAGTAGCCAGTGACTATTGTGCCAAACACAAGAAAAACAAGTTCATGATCGGCTATACCTATGAAGATTTACCGTCTTATGAATATAGCATCTACAAAATGAGATATCTGAAGAATAAGGGTTTTGCATATCATCCATGGGTTGCAGATATCATCAACAAGGAGGGACTGACCGAGGGCAAAAAAATGTGGATGGAAATACTGAAAAGGACCTATAATTCACCAAAGGAAGCTGGTGAAAATTACCATATTGAATTAAAAAGTTGGAAAGACATAGGAAATATTGCCAACTGGTCGGAGCCTAAAAATAAAGAAAAGTGGCTCGCTGATCAGGAAGAAATGAACAAACGCATCCTGCAGATGTGGCATAAAATCAATCGAGAAGCCATCCATAAATATGATCCAAACCACCTGATACTGGGGGATAAAATTTTTTGCCACGGTCCAGGACATCCAGACTGGGTTTATGAAACTGTCGGGAAATATGTTGACGTTTTGCTCATTCAAGATTTTGAAATGTTTACCCCTTCGCATGTAGAAAAACTGGCAAAGTATCATCAACTGTCCGGAAAGCCTGTACTTAATGGAGACCACGCTTATGCATTTCGCGTAAAAGAAATGGATAGAACAAAAGGTTTAAATGTAGAAAGTCATGCTGCCGTTGGTGAAGAATATGGCATCTATTTGAAAGGGATTATGAATCTTCCATTTATGGTGGGCTGGCATAATTGTGGCTACCTGGAGCAATGGAAAGGGGGCTCACTCGACGATACCGCCAAGCAACAAATGGGATTCTTTGATCCTTATGGCAACCCAAGAATAGAAGCACTTGATCAGATTAAAAGCGCCAATAAGGAAGCAGTACGGTGGCATGAAGGTGCGGGCGATGGAGAGTTTGAATATTCCAGGCGAAAACAGCGATGGGATTAGATACTAATCCAACACCTTTACAACAAATGAAACGAGTATGAATTTTTTTACGAATATTATCCAGGCATGATTAAAATAAGTTAATGTGAAAGCGAGCGGTTCTCCCAATAGCTATCGGGATTTGGAAATCTATTATTCGCTCCGTTTTCAATAAATTAATAAAATTTTTTAGACAGATGAAATACTCAATCTTTGCTTCATCTGCAACGAACAAGAAATGAAATGAGCATGAATTTTCATCATCTTAAAATACAGCTGACAAGATGATTAAATTTATGTGAAAACGGAGTGGTGCCATTGGTTTACAAATCTTAGAAAATCTTTGTTTTCAAACTTTTAGAAAAATTTAAACACATGACAAAGTACAATTACATTATATCCGGAATTACTCTTTCAGTGTTGATTGGCTCAGTATTGGTTGAAAAATTAAACGCCCAGGAGCAGGTTAAAACAACCCAACTAAATACCGAGGGATTTTTCACACTCGGAAAGGTTGATGGACATGTGTTCTTTATTACTCCACAAGGAGAACCATTTTTTTCCCTGGGATTAAACCACCTGGATCCGGCCAGTAGTCGCTATCCGGAAAACCTTGATATGTGGGAGGAAAAATATAATGGCAGTACCATTGAGTGGTTGAAGAGGTCGGTGAAACCGAATCTGAAGGAATGGGGATTTAATACCATGGGTTGGGAGCAGGAGGTTACTGTCAAGAAATGGCAGCATTCCCGGTCCTTTACCGTCGATGAATTAAACGCACTGGATATGCCATACTGCCGCATGCTTCCCTTCATTGAGTCACATCAGTGGGAAAAGCATACGGTGCATTACGATTTTTTCAGTGAAGACTGGATCGCCTGGTGTGAATATGTGGCACGCGCCTATTGTGCAGAAGTAAAGAATGATCACAACCTCGTCGGCTATTTCTTCAGCGATTGCCCAACCTGGATACACGACCGGCCGGAGAACGAATGGCGCGGTCCGATGTTTGATCCGCAAGAACTGGAATCACAGCAGGGGCGTGATAGGCTTTCCAAAATGGCAAAACAATACTACAAAACCATACATGATGCCATTAGGAAATACGATCCGAACCACCTGATACTCGGTGATCGTTATGAAGCCAATGCACCCATTGCCATGGAAGTTATTGAAGCTGCGATGCCCTATGTAGATGTGCTGTCATTCCAGGACTTCAAAGACCCTGCGACACATCTCGCTGAATGGCACAAGAAAACAGGAAAACCAGTTTTATTAGCCGATGGATCCGGTATCTTAATTGGCGAAGATAATTTCAAACGCGCGGAGGGTAATTGGTACAAAAAGCAGGTCGAAGCACTTTTTGAAAACAAGGGATGTGTTGGTTTTCATTTGTGTGGGGCCTATCAGCGCAATAAAGCCAGACGAAAAGGTTTATTGGATGAACATGAACATCCGGATGTTGAGAATGTGGCCCTCATTCAGCATACCAATCACAAAATAATCGACAGAGTGAAAAATATTGAGTAACTAAACATTTCACACGCAATAGGTATAGTATGTAACACTTATTTGATAGAGGCTTGTACATTGCGATTTTGTTCACAACAATAAATTCGTAAAACAGAAAAAAAACATATCTGCTGAGCAACCAATCAAATTTTCCTTATGGCAGGGATATGTACCCTGATATGTTTAATACCAGGCCGGAAAGGAAAGAAAAGAATCTAACAAAATCCTGACAGGTTAACTACTGAAGCTCTGTTTATGACCTGCCAGCGGGTTTTTTCACCCGTTTATATAACTGTTTCCGGGTAATTATGCAAGTAGGGTAACGAATAGTCGGTTTATTGAATGTACGAAGAAGAATGAAGTACAAACAGATGTTCCATTTAATTCTTTATACATCTCCGGAAAGGGAAAAAACAATAGTTCATTATTTACGGGAGTTAGGGTACAAAACTGGATTTGTAGGTACAAATTATGTGGTGGATAGTATGCTGAGGCAGACAAAAAAGCGAAATACTGATAATGAAACGTAGCGCATATAAGAGAGTTACCCATCATCGAAACAAACTTGACAATTTAGGTTATAATCCGTATATTTGTTATACATATTTGACAAATTGTATATACTGAATATAAAAAGTGGTCTTAAAGTCGAGTGCCGGATAGTTCCAATGACCAAGGAAAAGACCCCCAATAAGAAAGATGGATGGAATTTCAATTGGAGACAAGCAATTAGAGAGAGACCAAAAACGATATTCGTTTTGATTGAGAAGAATTCCAACAAACTTCATGGACTCATTCAATTAATCAATGATGACGGTATGCTAATTATGGAATTAATAGAGATTGCACCATTTAACATAGGATTACGAAAAGAAAATGAGCGAGTAGCTGGATGCCTGGTTGCATTTGGATGCAGAGAATCTCTTAAGCTTGACAGTTCATATAAAGGATATTTAACTTTCGTTTCTAAAACTAGCCTCATTGACCTTTATCGAACTAGATACTATGCAACTCAAACACTAGGTCAACGAATGTATATTGATCCGATTTCAGGAGAAAAATTGATTAACGAATATTTGAAATAATGAAAGGTAAAATAGATATACTCAGCCAATTGACTAACGGTATCCTAAATGAAAAAATGGATATCGGGACGAAAGAGTACGAAGATTTCAAATTACTAATTCGAAGTAAGGTTGCAGAGACTTCAAAAGAAGAAAGAATTCGTATTGCATTGATTGGATTAAAATTTGAAATGGAAGACTATTTACAATCAGATAAAGAGACAATTCCGATAGGCAAATTCATCAAGAAATTCATCAATCTACTCGAGATTAAGCAAGTAGACTTTGCAAATTATCTAGAAATTCGACCGTCCAATTTAAGTAAGATACTGAATGGTGAAAGGAAAGTTACTATTGAAATGGCAATGATTCTAGAAAAGCTATCTACAATTGATGCCGAATCGTGGTTAAGAATACAGAATCAAAATGAGATAAGACAAATAGAGAAGTCGAATTCTAAAGATATGAGGAAGTATAAATTGTTGGAGTTAATCAAGTAAGCAACGATGGGTAACATGCGATACCACATCAGCCACCCTAACGGGATGGCCGCTGGGTATCGCCATCACGTTATATGGGATGAAGTTTCTTGACATTGGTACCAATTATTGGTATATTTGATAAAAGAACAATCTGATGCCACAGACAAAGAATACATCAGTCACGCTCGGTGAACACTTCGAGCAATTTCATAGATTTTGAAGACGGAATTCAATACTATACAGCACTTGAGTCTCAATGTGAATTAATAATAACCAGAAATCTGAAAGACTTTAAAAAATCCGCTGTCCCGGTTTTTAGTCCAAAGGAATATCTTTCGAAAAGAAAAGCCGAGAGATACTCGAGTACACACAGAAGAGAATCTGATTAAAGTAAAGTATGTTCCTTCGCTCCTTCGCTAGCCTCTAGTTTTCAGAGACTCCTATACTACTACGGACATATCCGCCACACCTCCACTCCTTTGAGTTCCCTGCAAGCAGGAAACTAGAATATTGCAAAGAATTTGAACTTTAGATAAAAGTATCTTATATTTGTACATACAATTATTGTACAGGAATGAATGAAGAATACTTCCAAGCTATTTATCAAATAATTACGACAGGACATTGGGTGACCGATGAAATAACCAAAACTCTTAAAGTCTACGGTGTCACAGAACCACAATACAATGTTTTGCGAATCCTTAGAGGTGCTAAAGGGAAGCCTATAACAGTCGGAGCAATTCTGGATGGGATGGTGCAACGGAGCAGCAATATCACCCGAATTGTTGATAAACTGGTTGCCAAAGGATTTGCAGAACGAAAAGAATGTCTTACTAATAGAAGGAAAATGGACATCGTAATTACGCCAATGGGCTTAATAATGTTAAAGCAGTTGGATAAAAAAGTTAAGGCTTTTCATCAACCCTATTTCAATAAATTGAATCCTGAGGAATTAATAACACTTAAAGCTCTAATACAAAAATTAAAATCATAATGAATAGAAAAATTCTCGCCTTTGGCGCAAGTAACAGCATAAATTCAATAAATAAAAAGTTGGCAATTTATGCTGCTAATCAAATGAAGAATGTAGACGTTACCATTTTAGATTTGAACAATTTTGAGATGCCCATTTATAGCATAGACCGAGAAAAGAAGTCCGGCATTCCTGATTTAGCAGTTCAATTTAAAAATCATATCAAAGAAGCAGATGGTCTTGTTATCTCCTTTGCGGAACATAATGGTGCTTATACTACTGCATTCAAAAATGTTATGGATTGGATGTCAAGATTAGAAGGTAGTATTTGGGAAAACAAACCTATGCTTTTATTGGCGACCTCCCCTGGAGGTAGAGGGGGAAAGTCAGTCTTGGCCTTAGCAGCGAATTCTTTCAAATTCATGAACACCAACAGTTTGAGCAGTTTTTCATTGCCCTCTTTCCATAAAAACTTTTCGGAAGAACAAGGGATATTAGATGAAGGACTATCTAAGGAATTTCATAATCAGTTAGAAATGTTTTCCGAATCATGGACAACGGTTCAAAAACCCGAATAAGGAAAATATTAATTTTTTCATCAATTTTCGTATTATCAATTATGAACATAACAGCACAAAATAATAAAGTAAATTTGGACAACTCTGATAAAAGCGTATTAGCTCGTGCATGTGACCCTACTGCATCTTTAAATTTCGCCAACATTGTCCAGCCCCAGATTGGTAATGCGGAATATGTTCCAACAACTGATGATGTCGATTTCATTAAGCAATTGGAATCCCGTAAATGGTCAGTTGTGTTTTTCGCTCCCGGAGCTTGCAGACTTAGTGCTATAGCACGGCAAATTCCGGGAAGCAATTATGAGACAAAGGGATGGACTTTAGAACAGTACAAAACCTTAGTTAGAAGATTGCAAGGTGATGAAGTACAGATCGTTGAAACGCTGGATGAACGAGAAACAGTCGATTTGCTTAGAGAGGCTTTGGCCAAAATTAATTAATTAAAATTTTAAAAAAAATTATTATGATACCAATTCATACAAAATACAAGGAAGCAAAAACATTGGTTTTTCCTGAAGCCATTACCGTCAAAATATTACTATCTGGAAAAGACACGGAAGGCAATCAAGCGGTTTTTGAAGATATAGTAGAGCCTGGTATTGGTCCAGGACGACATATACACCACCACCAAGACGAAATTTTTCTGTTTTTGGAAGGTGATTTTATTGCAGAAGTTGATGGTAATCACTACAAATTCGTCCCTGGAGATGTTGCTTTTATACCGAAGGGAACCATCCATGCTTTTAAAAATGTAGGTAAAACAAAAGGAAAATTGAGATATATTTTTTCCCCTGCCAATACAATTGAAGATATGTTTCAAGAATTTTATAACGTAGTAGAAACAGGAGAACTTTCAGAAGAAAAAATGGCTGAAATTTCATTGAGACACGGACAGGAATTTGTTGGGCCACCCCTCTAACTAAACGAAAAGAATAATAAGTCGAGAAGAGCAGGGAAGTAAATAGACACTTCCCACCTTCTCACATCTTTACATATATCAATATCCATGGCCTACCACTTGCATCATTAATCCTTGGTCAAATGTTGTCGAAGAAGGAATGTTCTTTGCAAAGGGAAATATCCATACACAGCGCTAATCAGATTTACTTTCAAACCCTGCGCACAGTTTATAAGATTAATCCAAAAAACCAGCCGACCAGTTCGGTTCAAACCAATGCAAGACCAATGCTCTCACACGATCCCATCCGACCCAATGCACTTCCAGCCAACGTGGCCGAATGATTCAACGAACTGAACACCAATCGGCTGTCGATCGAAACAACAATCGGGTCATGGCCAATCCCGATATTACCGGCAACGCCAACATATCATCAAACACCTGGTCGGTACCATCAATAGACAGTCAGGCTTTACCATGTCAATTCTTGGCTTCGACGACCTCAAAAAGCGTCTAAAAGCGCTATCTTCCCGTCTAAATGACATTTTCCGTTTTCTGATTAGCCCTGGTGCTTATCGTAAATTGAAATTACAGCAATGCTCACGATACATCTGAACAATACAAACTTTAATACCAGTGGGTGCCAATGGATTGCTGCACAGACTCCCTTTATCAGCAAACTTAGTTAAAAATGAAAATCTTAACTGGAGGAGAATATTATGGCATTCAAGATCTCGAAACAACATATAATGGAGTGTTACTATCGCAGTATTTATACAGTGTAAGTAAAACGGATTGGCATTTCCATGAAAACCCGTACTTCATGTACGTATTGCAAGGTAATATGATAGATTGTAATAAAAAGGTTCGAACGCTATGTCCTTCTGGCAGCTTAATGTTCAACAATTGGCAAGAGCCTCATTATGGTTCGAAACATTCGAATGATGCGTATGGTTTTCACCTGGAATTTGAGAAAAGTTGGTTGAATAAAAATGGTATATCCATGAATCTTCTCGAAGGCAGCCAGCTCATTCAACATCCTCAAGTACATTTACTTTTTGCAAAATTGTATCGTGAGTTTATCCTTTCCGATAAGTACAGTGAGATATCCGTTGAGGTTTTATCCTTTCAAATCTGTGATACCTTAAGCCACTTAAAGGCCATCCATACCCAAAAACATCCAAGCTGGATAGATGATCTAAAAGAATTATTGCACCATGACCCTCTGGACCTAAGCCTGAATTATTTGTCGGATCAACTGGGGGTACATCCCGTACACATATCAAGAGCAGTGCCAAAATACCTTTCAACAACCCTTGGACAATATATAAGATTATATAAACTTAAAAAAGCTATTCCGCTTTTATTCGACTCATCCAAGTCATTAACAGAAATTGCGCACGAAGTAGGTTTTTCGGATCAAAGCCATTTTAATCGTGTCTTCAAATCCTATTTTAGTATGAATCCAAGTTCCTATAGAAAAATGACAAGGGACGACTAAAAATGTTAAATTCATACAATGTTTAAAAACTGCTGTTATCTATCTTTGGGGTCTAAATACTTCATACAATGTTTAAACGGCTATTATTTTTGGTATTTATATTTTCAACGTTAATTGGTAGAACACAGGATGACCAACAAGATTATGAAGGTGAATGGATAGGCTATTTTCCAAATAAAAATTGCTTCAATTTTCATATATCCTTAAAGAAATTAAAAGATGACAATTACCATCTGACCATAGCCAATGATGAAATCCTTATAGATGAAAATTTAGAGTCATCCGGTAAAGATCATCTACAATTTAATATCAATCAACAGCTATTTTTAGATTTAGAGTTCACCCAGGAGGAAAAAGCTCTAACTGGATTCATTAAAACTGGAAGGTTACTTTATCGTATACACCTTGTAAATGTTGGGAATAGCAAGTTTATTGGAATCTGGAACCCGTTTATGTTCGATAATGAGTTACAATCAGATGATATTATTCTTTATGTAGACAACACGGAAGATAGTACGCTTGTTGCCTATCCATTTTTTGGAGAACAAAGGTTTAGAGGGATCTGGTTAAAAAATTTTGAAATAAAAAGAGATATACTTTCATTTCTGGATAGCAATACGGGATTCAATTTTCGTGCAAATTTACGGGAATCCAAGATTGAGCTTGAAATCTATTTAACCAATGCCTTAATTACAAAGACAAACCTAGTCCGTGTAGATGATGCTTGGGAATACAAAACAAATCCAGTTGAACTGACCCAAAACACTTATACGCCTGAGCAGTTAAATGATGGTTGGACCACCGCCAGCATCAATGACTATGGAATTGGCAAGAGCCATTTACTTCGACTAATTGAAAGCATCCATTCCGGAAAATTGATAAATGTGCATAGTGTTTTGATAGCAAAGGATAACAAACTGGTCTATGAAAACTACTATGGCGGTTTCAATGCTAATATTCCGCATGATTTACGATCAGCTTCAAAGAGCATTTCATCAGCTATGGTCGGCATTGCGATAAATGATGGAATTGTAGAAAACGTTGATAAAAAACTATATGACCTACTACCAAAGGAATATCAATACACCATAGATTCTTCGAAGGCCAAAATTCGCCTTAAAGATCTATTAACAATGAGTTCTGGATTAGATGTTAATGAGTTAGCTTCGGAAGGCTATTACCAAAATCAGGCTAATCCCAATTCCTGGTTAAAGTCAGTCTTGGAAGCACCTATTGTCAAAGAACCTGGAACATTTGCGGATTATGGATCAGCAAATCCATTTTTGCTTGGCATATGCTTAAACGAATGTATAGACATACCTCTTAAAAATTATATACATGAGAAGCTTTTCAAACCACTAGGGATTACTAATTATGTTATTCAAACCGATGACACTGAGTTAATACCATATTTTGGTGGAGGGATGTTTCTCACACCCAGAGACATGCTCAAATTTGGACAATTATATCTTAACGATGGTAAATGGAATGGAGAAGAGATCATAGCTGAAGAATGGATAGAAGAATCATTCAAAAAGCATGTACGACTTCAAGATGTTATGGAAAAGAATGAATATGGGTATCAGTGGTGGCACGAAAAGTATAGTGTTAATGGAAAAGAAATTTCATCTATTGAAGCCAGAGGTGCCGGAGGCCAATATATATTTATTATTCCACAGCTAGAGTCGGTGATTGTAATCACATCAGGGAATTTCAGAAATGGGAAAGGCAATCAGCCTAGAAAGATTCTGAGAGAATACATTCTTCCGGCATTGACACTGTAAAAGGCCAGAGAGTGACAATCAGTATGCCAAAATACTCCTTACCTTAATTATATCACAAAACAACTATGCACAGAAAAACAAAAAATGTCAAAATACATCTATTAATTACAGGTGTCCTTTCTATTTGTACGATTGCATTTGGCCATAATGGCACTTATGCCTATGCTTTCCCTATGGATCCAGTTGTGGTTGACGGTAATTTGAATGAATGGCACAGTAACCAAGCTCAAATTCCCTTGCGCCTTATCTATGGTCCAGATAAACCCAAAAACTCTGACGACCTTAGTGCCTCTTTCAGAATCGGATATAACAAACAGAATCAGGCCCTTTATATTGCCCTTGAGGTGACCGACGATGAGCATATTACTGATTATTCAGGAAATGCAAATTGGGCATCTGTTGATAATCATATTTTATATCTTGATGAAAAGCACTCCATGAATAATTCAGGTGTAATTTCCTATTTGTTTGGAGACTCCATAAAACTTAATCTGAACACAAAGGATAGTTGGGACCCTTCGGTGAGGACAATGAACTGGGATAATGTGGAAATAGCTACGAGACGGATAGGCAATACAACTACATACGAATGGTCAGTCGGATTAGAAGGGGAAATTCACCCATATAATACATTTGGTTTAGACCATATGGTTATAGACCCCGATGCTAAAGCTAACAATAACATGTTTACTATTTTGAGTTGGGGAAAAGGGGATCCAAAGCATATTAGTGCCGGTTTTCTAGGAGATATCATTTTATTACACGAAGGTGAAGAATTATTTGAAATATCCGGACAAACCATTTGGAAAAACGATAAGTTCAGATCTTTTCCCGAGAAGATTAAAATTGAATCGATGGATAAAGAGAAATTATGGTTTGAAATTGCAGTAGATTCATTCGGAAACTTTAAAGCCAAAGTGCCGGAAGGAAAGTATAGGATAAAAGTACCAGATGCTTTTTTCTATACAGAAAATAATGATCAAATCCGTCTCAATAACAATAGCATAGCAATAGATACCATAGAGAAAAGTAATTTAAGTTCACTAAAACTGGTATTAGAAAGATTAGAACGAAAGGATTTTCATTTAAGGCCGGGGTGGCTATTTGATTTTGATGGTACTAATAGAAACAAGCTAGATACTATAATTAAATATTTACAATATTATCATCAGGTTCCAGGAATTTCAATGGCCATTGTACGTAAATCCGGTGTTGTTTACAAACAGGATTATGGCTTAGCCAATATATTCACAGAAGAACCTGTTGAAAATTCAACATTATTCGAGGCTGCTTCAATTAGCAAACCCGTTTTTGCTTTTTGTGTATTAAGATTAGCAGAAAAGGGTCTTATTGATTTGAATAAACCACTTTTTGAATATCTCCCACTGGAAGGACTTAGAGACGAAGGTTATAAAGTTATGACTGCTATTCATGTCCTGTCGCATAGAAGTGGATTGCCTAACTTCGGGAAACGATTATACTTTGAGCCAGGCACGCGATATGGTTATTCTGGAGAAGCTTTTGATTATTTAAGAAAAGTTGTAGAGCACATATTGGATAAAGACATAGAAACAATTCTACAAGAGGAGGTGATGCAACCTATCGGGATGGAAAACACATGTTTTTCAAGAAATAAATATTTAGAGGATGTTGTTGCTACCGGACATACTGACCGTCGCCCTGGCCTTCGGTTGATTCCCGATGAACCTGGTGTTTACTATAGCATGTACACTAATGCCAATGAATTTGCCCATTTTGTCATGGCCTTAATGAACCGTGACTATTTAGATTTCCACACCTATAAGCACTTTTATACCCGCCATACTAAAATACCTGAGGATAAGTTGACCGGACTAGGCTGGGATGAATACTTTGGACTAGGTATTCATTTAATGAACACGTCCTTTGGAAATGAATTTGGGCATGGAGGTAATAATGGTGATTTCCAATGTCAATTCGAAATATATGATGATAAGAATACCGCATATATCATTTTTACAAATAGTAGTAATGGTATGAAACTTATCAATTCGTTTCGAGAGATTTTTATAATTGGGAAGTAAATTTAGCGAGTAGGTAAAGGGGGAATTTCGCCCCCAACCCTTTCACACCCGTGTGCCGAAGCACTACGCAAGAAAAACAAGTTCAAACCGTGACCATCAAGTTTCCAACAACTGCACATCATGATGATGGCAGGAATGCTCTGCTGGCATCCTGTCATAGGATGTGCATTTATTGAGAACTGGTGTTAAGAATAGCTCAAAAGAGAGCTACGGAATTATTATTTAACTTCACCTTTGCAGTGGCACACTTTGACCGAAATACACAGTAACCGTACAATTTCTCGATGCCGCTCCTTCTTCTCCCGACTACATTACTTCCTGATTTGCCAAATCCAGCTTGGCCCTCAGCATCATATTGAATCCGCCAATTGTAAAGCATATTGGAAGACACGCCAGCCTTCTCGATGACTCAGAAACGCCATGTAACTCTGCATTTTACTTTATTAGGATTTTCTTTGATTGAGTCCATCTCCTTCTTTTTTCTCATGATTCCTCTGATTTATATTCTCTTATTTCGAGAAATCCCGTTCAGTTTTTTTAGGGGGCTAGAAGGAGCCTTACTCCTTTATCTTTGCCCTATCAGTTGACTAAAAAGATAGAAACCATGAATTCTACTAAGTGATTTGCCAATATGCTTCTCAATCCGGCAAGTTATTCGTAATTAGTGAGCATTCAACAGGCCATTGGGGGATAATATTATATTCGCTTTAGATTTCCTGGATGATGTATTACTCTAGTTTAGAAGAGATAATGCGGAGCTCCAAGAATGTGAAGGGCTGAGGAAAGCAATTTAGAAAATATTATGGGCATGACTAGACTACTCATTTGCATTTTAATTTTTTCATTCTCACTTAGTGTCGGACTATATGGACAACCCGAATTCAAACTCACACCTGTAGACCAGGTCGAGACTTCCCAGAACACCGTGTCGTGCACTGTACACCAATTGGGAAGCCAACATTTCATCTATTCAGCAGGTGATGGTAACAAAATTGATGTATTCGAGGTCGATGCTGAAGGGAAGATGCAGATCTTGACCAATTATGTGGTGTCTGGTGGAGATAATACCGTGCGAGGGCTTATAACCGATCAGGTAGGTGGCAATGATTTTCTTTTTGCCGGTTTGAAAGGAGGCAACGCGGTCGAAGTTTTCAAGATCCTTCCAGACGGTAGACTGAATAGTGTATTTGTGATGCCTGATACCGACACTACGTACCTGGGAATCGTCATCACTTTGCAAGTGATCCATATGGAGGCCGCCTCTTACTTGTTTGTCGGTGGACTAGAAAAAACACCTGGACTCAGTGCCTTTAGGATCTTGCCGGAAGGGCAGTTAGAGCATATTCAATCCATGCCTGATAATGAGAACGTTTTCACGGATGGGATCATAGGTATGTCAGTCCATCAGATTGAGGGAAAAACTTTCCTTTTTACCGGTGGCTTTCAAGATAATGGGTTGAGCAGTTTTCGAGTTTATGAAGACGGCCATTTTGAAAATGTCAGCAACATTGGCGATGACAACAACTTGTATTTGAACGGCACCTATCCAGTCATATCCAGCTCCAAATCAGGCTGGCATTTCATTGTCGTTGGGCATAGGCATCACATCTACTACAAGCCAACGCCCTGGGTAAAGGATCGACACAAATACTACTACCATGGTGATGCAGTAAGTGTCTTCTTGGTAGACAATCAGGGGAAGCTAATGCCTCGCTCTATCTTTGCAGGTAATAGTGAAACCCTGATCAAAGGACAAACTCGTCTGCATATACTCTCATTAGATGAAGACTACGATTTGATCGCTGTCGCTACCAGAGATGACCAAAGTATACAGTTGTGTGCACTAAATAATACGGGAAGACTAGTTGATGCAGGAAAAATAAAGACAGGATTTCCAATCTACTACGGCCTCTGCGGGCAAAAAATTGGAGATCAATTGTTCCTCTTTGCAGGATCTGTCGGTGGAAATACCTTTGCATCTTACCGTCTCGATCCCTTATAATGGAAATGTTGATAAATCTTTAACACGATCTTTTACGGCATGATGATAAAAATGAGCGATATAGGCATCAAGGCATGGTTGTACCTAATCTTATTTGGTATTCTCTACTCGTGTTCTGATGTGAAAGTCAGTGACCAACCAGTATTAAGGCATGTGGTGCTTCTACAATTCAAGGATGATGTGTCTACAGAGGCAAAAGCGCAGGCAGTGCAAAAGTTTTTAGATCTGGAGGGTAAAATCCCAGAGATCCTAAAGATCGAAGGTGGACAAAATATTAGTGATGGCGGTCTTAGTAAAGGATTTACCCACTGCTTCGTTCTCACATTTGAAAGTGAATCTGATCGGGACATCTACCTTCCTCATCCTGAACATACAAGGGTAGTTGAAGAAAACAAGCCTCTGTTGAGCGACCTGTTGGTTGCTGATTTTTGGGGAGAGGAGTAGAGTGGATCTTCAGAAGTAGTCATCAACCAGCATATGATCCGATTTCATATTTAGTCAAAGTAGGGATTTGTGACGATGATGATTCTCCTGATTCAGTCTAGAAGCAAAAGTAATTCTTGCCTTGTCCAGTATTTGTCTATCCCTACCATGAGCTAATTGCACATTCTGTAAATTACATTATGTTCACGGAACAATTATCCAACTTCACTAGATCATCAAGTTTTGAGACGACAAGTATTTCTAAACCTGTATTTACACTTCAGGTCCATCATTTTGCCACTTCTCGTACTCTCGTGTTCGTCGGGCACAAAAGCACCGGTTGACTCGAGTGAGGGTTTTCCCTATGGCAATATTCCACGTGAGAAGCCCGATCGTCCTCTTAGTGCTGCCATGAACCGCGTGTATGACGGCACCTATGATTCACTGGAAGTAGCTACCAATGAGTTATTTTCAAATTTTAAATATACACCCCTGAAAGGATTTGACTACAATGGTGGCGATGGCACGCGCTCCCGGCGAGATGCCACCAAGGTAATTCTGGTAGATGGCACCTTTTATGTTTGGTATACGCACCGTCAAACATCTGTGCCACCCAATGCCGATGGCGGAAATGACACTGTACCATCTCGCGATTGGGATCTTGCTGAGCTCTGGTACGCTACCAGCAGGGACGGGTTTACTTGGGAGGAACAGGGCGTTGCGGTTACACGTATGGAAGAGCCGCATGCAGGATGGCGTTCGATCTCCACCCCGGACATCCTCATTTGGAAGGACAAGTATTACCTTTACTACCAGGCCTATACAGACATGCCTGGCGCGCCGGGAACGCAAGGAGATGACTGCCCCGTGTCAGTTTCCTGGGCAGATTCTCCAGATGGCCCATGGACGCCTGCCAATAAAATCGTGGTGGAGAATGGTCCGCCAGGGACATGGGACCAGTACAAAATCCACGACCCTTATCCCTTGATTTACAAAGGAAAAATCTACCTCTACTACAAAGGCGAAATGGGGGGGAGTCCCAAGGTTCGTGCACAAGGGCTTGCCATTGCTGATAACCCCTTAGGTCCCTTTGAAAAGCATCCTCTCAATCCTGTAATTAACTCTGGCCATGAAACAGCACTTTTTCCATTTCGGGGTGGTATAGCAGCGCTGGTGAGTCGTCACGGTTTGGAGCATAATACGATTCAATATGCCCCGGATGGTGTGAACTTCGAGGTGGCAGCTATCTCCAGCTTACTTCCCATAGCCCCGGGAGCGTATGTACCAGATGCCTTCGTTGACAATGGTGACGGTCGGGGCATAACCTGGGGACTTTGCCATTTCAGAGACGTACTTAAGGTAGGCGGTGCTAGCCAGAGCTACAGTATACTGGCCAGGTTTGATTGCGATCTCAGCCTCGATGTACACGACCCGGAAATGAAGGAAAGCGACATTTTCAATCATCCGGAAATCAATTTTCAATTTGGGCTCAGCAAGCAACAACGTCGACGTATTGAAGCTATGGTGCCAAAATAAACCGCAAAGATCATTGATGGTGAAGAAGTGGGTGCTGGAATTGAAATGTGAATTGATTCGCAATCGTGTTAATCGACACTTTGTAAACAAAATGTTACACAAGAATTTTTATGAGAATTAAGATCAGAAGGAGTAAAGATCAAAACATTGTGTGGTCGGAAGGCATTTGCAGGTCCTATTTGCTAACAATGTTCGTCCTCACTATCACAGGTCAACTCTTAGCTCAGGGGTTGGATCCGTCAGTGGAGGATAAAGAGGTCAACCAACGAGCAAGGGTTACAGGTCTACGATACATTAGTATTCACGTACTAGAACTTGAGAAATCACTTAAGTTGTATCGTGAGATTCTCGGGTTTAAGTTGGCCAACGCGGAAGTCTTGCATGGACAAGGACTTGAAGGAATGCTGGTCTTGAAGTTGAGGGCGAATGATTTAACGATTGGGCTATCGGTCACCGCACCTGAGTTTATGCACACCATAGGTCCGGTAGGAAATACTAACCACAACCACTTTATGCTTAAGGTCAATGATATCGGCCCAATCGGAGATCAACTGAAAGCAGAAGGATATCAGCTGGAAAACGAACATTATGTCCGAGACAAGTACACGTTTTTCGTGGGGCCAAATGGGGAGATCATTGGTCTTTCTTCGTGGGACTAATGTCTTGGAGGCGCAGGGCCGTGCCAGCACACAACCTCAGATCGATTGCAATATCAATCCTGATATGTATTACAACTTAACGTTTCATGAAAAAATGTTATCACGAAAAAATCCAAATTAATGAGGGGTGTGCAAACCTAGGACTTGAATTTACAGTGTGCCATTTTTACCTGATTTTGGATCAAAAAGTAAAAATTGTTGAAAAACAACGAAATGCAATACGACAAAGACCTACACTCTAAACAGAAAGAATTGTTTCTTGATGCAAGAGATTTCTTGCTATCATTTGATGACATTGTTGAAACGAAAAAAGAAAGGATTACAACATATTCAAATGAAAAAGGTGGAATATGCCATATGCGAACTATGCAGCATGGAATTTACTTTGGTTTTTAGAAAGGTCCTAAAATGGAAGACAAATTTGGTTTACTACCAGGCAAAGGGAAAGCCGAGTTTTACCGATAAGAGGGTTAGATAAAAAAATTGTGGAATATTATATCCGGCAAGCAATAGAAATAAAAAAATAAGTGACTTACAATGAAATCATAGAATGTCTTTATGGCCTGCAAGATGCCGAAAAAATAGCCTTAAAGAGAAGCAGTTCGGAATCGTATCAAATAATTCTTTAAGTATTTATCATAAAGAACTAAGAAGGATTGCCAAGGCAATTAGATTTGACAACAAACTTGCACTTCAACTTTTCGATTGTGGAATTTATGCAGGAAGACTTTTATATGCAAAATGTTTAAATCAAAAGATGTTGCAGAAGATGTAATGGAAAAGTGGGTAAAACATTTGAAAACAGGGAAATCTGTGATAGCTTCTCTATGAGATTGTTTACTAAAAGTGAATTTGCACTTACGAAAATCCTGGAGTGGACAACGGCAGGATCTGTCAATGAAGTCTTGAGGCTGGACCAGTAGTGAATTTGTTTCTAAATTGCTGAGAGCGGCACACCAAGCCCTTTGTAGGCAATGCTCATATATCGAGTTACGAGAAGATTGTATCTTTAATCTTTAAATATTTCAAAAATGAAACATCTATTCTTGACAACCTTCATGACGGTAGTGATGCTTCTTGTATGCAATACCCAAACTAGAAAAATTGACTCTAACAAAATTGTGGATTTGAATGACTTCCAATCACTCCCGACAGAGGATGAATGGAAAGCTGCCGTCCTTCCGACAGAGGATGAATGGAAAAAGGCTGTGGAAAGCGAGAAGAAGTCCAACGGCAAAGAATGAGGGCCCAAACGAATACTACTGACATCCTTCAAACTACAAATTTTGACTCCTGATGACAAGCCTGCATTTTGGAGACAATTTTTGATTAATTTTTTTGACAAGTCGGAACGGACGCACTGCCTACAACAAGATATAAACGTAATGCGGACCAGAGGCTAGAAATGAGTATTTTTTCTCCTGAGAAACCATACGATACATTTATCAAAGATTTCTACACTTTATCATCCAGGTTATGAAAACATCGTAGTTCTACCCGCTCTATGATTTTAAAAGAATAAACTGTAAATTCAATGATTTCAAATCAAATTGGTGGATTAGATTTGCGGCAATAAATATGAACTTGGCGTAGGAGTGACAATGTTAAAAGATTTAGGCTATAATTCTGCTTTAGAAGATTATATAAAAGATAATAATCTCGGAGATTATCAAATTGGGCAGAATAATTTCTGAACACAAGGAAAGATTCGTTGTCAAAACAGAAGAAAAAGAGTGCGACGCAGAAATCATCGGAAATCTAAGATATACTGCCACTCCATGTCAGCCACCTTAAGAGATGGCTACCAGGTATCGCCGAACCACAGTAGCCAATAAAAAATCAATCACCATGAAAAACATTTCTGGAATCGATGAAAACGGCAATCCTAAAAATGGACCCTTTAAACTTTTCTTTAAGAACGGTCTTGTCTCTTGCCAGGGTGAATTTGACAATGGAAAGAAAGCAGGAAAGTGGAAGTACTTTCTCAACAATGGGCAGATGCAATCCTCTGGCAACTACAAGGACGGAAAAATCATTGGACGGTGGAAATGGTTTTATAAGAACGGTAAACCGCGGGGCACGGGCGGCTTTGACGATGATGAGAAAAAACATGGTGTATGGAAGCGATATCATGACAATGGCCAGCTCTGGGACGAAGGTCGCTTCGTACATGGCAAAAAGAAGGGCACTTGGAAGGTCTATAATGAGGCTGGCGAACTCAAAAGGGAACAAACTTTCAAGTAAAGGAACATGTGCCCAAGTCTATCATTAAGGGTTCTCAAGCAGATAGTACAGGCAGTCTGCCTTGAGATCCATCCACATTTAAAATGAGGATTTATCGAATGAAGCCTAAAAAGATAATCTTGATCGGCAGATAATTGAATAGAAGAAAGTATATAGTCGAGGAACCGGCCGCAGAACAGCTGGAACCTGAACCCGGCCCAACTCTCGGATCATCTTTGGGGATCAGCTCCGGCTAGATCTGTGAGCCGGAGTACACCGGGTTAGGCCACATGTATATCTGAAATTCGAGGATCAATCAAATAGTTCTTTCACGAAATGAAATTTGACCCACTTTATGGTCATATCCCAATTTTTTGATTCGAGGCAAGTTTTTTTTCGTGATATCTGCAGCTACCATAAAGGCAAGTCGGGCTACTACATTTGTACACATAATTGTTGAGGTGGATCACCCTTCTAATCACCCCATTTTATGTGCTATCCGTGTTTTAATCCCAATTTGATAGGAAACAGTTTGGCAAATGATTGGAAATTCGGTTATTTTGATAAAGATGTTTCAATTCTTAAACCTCAGGATTTCTTCCGTATTTCACACACTTTTCGGGCAGGCTTTATTACTAATCCCCTTCGTGTCCTCTTCCCAGGCCGCAGATTTCCCGGAAAAGCCGAACGTCATTTTTATCATCACCGATGACCAGCACCGGGAGAGTTTTGGTTTTATTGAAAACAAGGCACTGACACCGAATATCGATCGAATTGCCCGGGACGGTATTTACTTCTCTCAATGCTACGTGGCGGCCAGTGTCTGCACACCGAGTCGTTACTCATGCCTGACCGGACAATACGCCAGCCGTTGCCAGACTCCCAATTTCCTCAAAGGGATTACACCAGAAGGCCAGACACGTGTGACCTGGAACATCAGCCTGGCTGAGAACTAGCTCATCCTCCCCCACTTACTGCAACAAGTGGGCTATAAAACCGGAATGGTCGGCAAATGGCACTTGGGAGGCATTTCGGACCGGTTTCAATCGGTTCCCCCAGGCAGTGATCCTGCCAATCCTGAAGTAGCCAGGATATTGGAGGAGAATCAGGAAAATTACTGTAGGGCTCTCCGGAATAAGTATGGCTGGGACTATGCTGCGGCTGTCTACCGTGCCAATCTGGACGGTGATAGAAGCCTGAGAAACACTGGGATAGATGTCCATAACATGGAGGCGATGACGCAGGCAGGATTAGAGTTCATTGAGGACAATCAAAATCAACCCTTTTTCTTATATTTCTCGACCACACTGCTTCATTATCCGGAGGTCTATAAATCGCTGGATGCCGACCCGAGAATCGGTCCAGCAGGTCTGATGGCGAAACCCATAACCGGTATCCAACCATCACGTGAATCCGTCCTACAGCGAGCTGCCGAAGCAGGAGTAACTGGAAGAGCAGTTGAGGCAACCTGGCTCGACGATGGCATCGGAGCGCTCGTTCATAAGCTGGAAGAGCTCGGTATAGCAGAAAACACACTGGTGCTGCTTTTTAATGATAACGGGATGGATTATGGGGGGAAGGGAACTTGCTATCAAGGAGGTATACTTTCACCGACGATCGCCTACTGGCCGGGTACCATTAGGCCGGCTTCAGAGGAACGCTTGATACAGAACGTAGACTTTGTGCCGACCATCCTAGAATTGAGTGGTGCGGAGGCGCCGGCAGACATGACAATTGATGGTATAAGTCTCGTACCCCTCTTTACGAGAAAGGTCGTGGAATGGCGCAGTTCCATTTATTCGGAAATAGGGTACGTGCGTTGTGTGGTGACAGACGATGGATGGAAGTATTTCGCGTTTCGAGTTCCTCCAAGCAGCCTGCGTCCGCTTGAAGAACGTTTGGCCTCGCAGCTCCGTTATCATGAAAGGCTTCGCAAGGAAGAACCTTGGCGGATGGAATTCGTAGAAATCGACCCGGAAGCACGATTCTTTCATTTGGGTCTATCACCTGGAGGAACAGCCTTCGAACAGGATCCTTTCAGACCGGGTGCTCAGCAGGGAGAATGGCACGATCCAGCTCCATGGAGACACAATTATTTTGACCAGGACCAGCTGTATCAGATCAGCAGTGATCCGTTAGAGATTACCAATCTTGCAAATCATCCTACGTATGCCAACAAGTTGCTTGAGATGCAGAATGTTCTTAAGCACTATCTGAACCAACTACCTGGTACGTTCGCAGAGTTGAAACCGTGATGATCAGAAAAACTGGTGCAACGACTAGTACCATCATTCCTCTAGGAAAGAAAATTATTTCGGCAGCACGCGTCCGTCGAAGCCTGGATGGCGGAGTTGGAAGCTACCTACAAGTTAAAGTCTGCTTCTAGTCACAGTCGTAAGACACTCGAGAATACCGAATGCAATGGGGAAGCCTCACATGTAAAACGATAGAAAAGTACTAATTTTTGTTACTGAGCCGTCAAGACCTTGAGTTCATATTTCTTCATGAACTCAGATGGAGTAATACCCATAAGCATTTTAAACTGTCTATTGAAGTTTGTAAATGTATTGAAGCCGGACTGGTAGCATACTTCTGAGACCTGCTTATCACCCTCAATAAGCAATTTACAAGCATGCCTTATTCTTATCTCATTGAGGTATTGAGAAAATGATTTTTGTGTCCGTTTTTTAAAAAATCTACAGAAGGAATTAGGCGTCATATGTGCAATGGCAGCTATCTCCTGCAGTTCTATTTTTCTTTCAAAATTTTGCGTCAAATAATTTATTATTTCAGCCATCCTTTTCCTTTCATCTCTTTTGTAAGTATTTGTGACACCGTCACCACATAATAAAACAGAATTTTCACTGACAGACAAGATATCCAGCACTCTTAACAAGTTAATTATACTTGCCAATCCCCGGCTACCAACAAGTCCCACCATATGATTATGAACCAGATAAGTCACTGCCTTCGAAAACTTTAACCCCCTACTTGCATTTCTAAATAATTTCTGAACATTCTGTGATTCTGATAGATTTAGAAATTTCTCTCCTAAAAAATCTCGATCGAATTTTACCACAATTAGGTCTACTATCTTTCCAGTCTTGCCTTTCTCATAGTATTCCTTTTCATTTCTAAAAAGGTGGGGAACCTCACTACCAATCAGGTATAATTCTCCCGGGCCAAAGCTGCCAATAGAATTTCCCACATAGCGTGTGCCCGTACTTTTTAAGAAATAGATCAATTCAAGTTCGGGGTGAAAATGCCAGTCATGCTCAATACATGGCAAGGTATCCTGTCTTACTGAAAAGGAGTTCTCAGGCTTTCTTTCGGTTTGTTTAAATTTTAGTTTCATACTGAGAAAAGTCAACCATTTAAACAATTAGGTCAATCACTTGCTAGTCAAATATAAACAATTTATTCGTTTTTTTTACTGAACTATAAATTAATGGGTAAAATAGTGCATATTGTCGCTGTACTCAGTCAACGAACTGATACGTGAGTAAGAATTCGATCAGATTGATCTTCCATGTATAGGGATCATTCACCCAAAATCCGATTTCGCTGTTTTTCACTTAATCCCTGCCTAAGGTAAACTTCAGGTCTGTGATTTACCCGGTGCATCTTCATTTCCGGATCATGAATATCCAGGCTTAGATCGCAATCAAACCGCACTAATTTGGAGCACATATGATCCCATGAGCCAGTTACATTTATAAAGTGGGCCAACCCCCAGGTAATACCGCGGCCATCCTTGGTATTAGAAAACGCATCGGGCACGAACGGAGCAGCGGCATACGGCATAAGCTCTGTTATGGAGGCAATTTTGAAATTTACCCAGTCTTCAGCATATTGAATTGTGTTGTGCTCGGGACCGTCTTTATAAACCAGTGCTGCAACACCGCGTCTAAATGGGAAAAGACTCGTCTCATGACCAGAAGTGATGACAGGATTGAGTGGATGTTTATTAAACGGTCCAAGTGGGTGATCAGCAATTGCTAATCCTTGCATACGAATCTTGTCCGGCCTTTCACCAAAGTCGGACTTATAATAAAGGTATATTTTTCCTTCATGAACCAATGGATACGGGTCGTGAATCGAATACTGATCCCACTCTCCTTCATTCCCATTGGGAATCACTATCTCATTGTACGGGGTCCAAGGCCCATCTGGTGAATCCGCATAAGATACTGCAACAGGGCAATCGTCTCCACGTGTCCCGCTGGCTTCCATAAATCCCTGATAATAAAGGTAATATTTGCTTTCCCATATCAGAATATCAGTTGTCGTGACAGAACGCCAACCCACCAGAGGCTTTTCTGGTCTTTCTATGGCGACTCCTTTTTCCTCCCACGTAAATCCGTCTTCACTTGTCGCATACCAAATTTCCGCCAGATCCCAATCGGAAGAGGGAATTGTATCATTGCTTTTTGCAGCCCCACGCGGAGGAACCGGGGTCTTCCTGTATGTGTACCAAACATAGTATTTACCGTCGTGCAAAATTATTTTTGAAGGATCACGTCTGGTAATAGTACCATCATAATCATTGTATTCAAAACCCTTTAGATCTGAGTACTTAAATTGACTGAAAAGTTCATTTTTCTCTGGTTGCGGTGTCTCATAATTTGTATAAATTCTTTGCATCGCCTCACTCATCTCCCGATCTGGTTTTTTATCCGGAAGATTAAAAGGGAATCCTACGGGTGTTTCCGGAGAGTTTTTATCTACACAGCAAAAACAGAGGAGTGAAATCCATAAAATGGATTGGATTTTCATTTTAATAACAAGTGTTGTTTGAAACTCTTTCATGTGTAATCTAAAAATAATTTAACAGCGCAATGATTCTTATTCCAGTGACCTAATGGAGGTGTAGTAAACCCCAAATCTGGTATCTCCTATGATAAAATCATTAACAAGGAATGTCTTACCTTTCTCCAATTGGATATGAAATTTAACTTCGTGGTCATTTGGTTTGATCGACTTTTCATGAATTTGATTGGCGATCTGAATTTGCACTTTATCAGGCTTGATAACCTCGTAGTGATACATGTCTTTGGGATTCTTATCTGGAATCCCATGAATGGGTCCAGAGCATTCGCTTGGCCATCTACGGCAAGATATTTCGTACAGACCTTCTTTCTCCACCATAATTGCATGTGTATTGTTTTTATTCCTCAACCCCGCGGCTACATGCTCTGCCTTCCAAATTCCTGGTGACTCCCCGATCGCATGTTGTATAGTCAGGTTAATTTCCTGCTGAATCTCATTTCCTACTATACTCACAGGAAATTCATAATAATCGGGTCTAGTTTTTGCTTGCGAGACAAACAGTTCGTTCTCCTTTAGTAATTTTTCGACAATTTCAGGAAAATGACTTGCTACATCAATTTCCTGAAAGGGATCCTTCCTGATTTGATATAGTTCCCTGCCATTTATCAGGCGATAGTGCTCAGTCAGCATGCAAGATCCATCTACATCTTCAGGAGCTCGCCAGTCTTGTCTATGATGAATAAAAAGGGTTCGATCACTTGAAGTAGATGCATCATTCAAAATGACAGATGACAAATCAATCCCGTCAAATTCTAATTGATCTGGCACAGAAATTTGACAAAGACTTGCTAAAGTTGGAAAAATATCGATGTGTGCTGCTAATACATTTATATCTTTCCCCCCTCCGATCTTTTGTCCGGGCCACCGAATAAAAAATGGCACACGATGTCCACCTTCGGTTTTATCTCCTTTCATACCTCTAAACCCCCGGTTAAATCCTAGACGACCATCTCTGCTTATTCCCCCTCCCGAACCATTATCGGTCATAAAAATGACAATCGTATTTTCATATAAATCTTTTCTTTTTAAATACTGTTCCAACTCACCTACATTCTCATCGATATTGGTTATCATACCATAAAAGTCAGCACTTCGAATTTCCTTATTCTCCAGATGTCGATAGGGCGCTGAATATTGCTCCGCTACTTTAAATGGAGAGTGCGGCGCATTAGTAGATATATAGGCGAAGAAAGGTTGGTCACTTTTTGCATCAATAAACTTGATTGCTTCATCAAACCATATATCGGTACAATAACCTGTAAACTCTACTGCCACATTGTTCACAAAATAAACATCATCAAAATAGCTATTGCCCCAATAGTCTGACAGTTCTCCCACTCCTCCTGCTTTGTGATGTACTGCCAGATCAAATCCACAATCCGTAGCTCGAGATGGGTAGTTATCACCTAAATGCCACTTGCCAAATAACCCGGTGCGATAACCATTCTGCCGGAAGATATCTGCAATTGTCATTGTGCCGCCGGCAAGGGCATCCCGGCCCTTATATGTCGCCCATGTCCCCGTATTTATAGGATAGCGACCCGTCATTAGAGCCGCACGAGTGGGTGTGCAAACAGGACTAACATGAAAATCAGTAAATCTCACTGCCTGATCATAAAAGGAATCTAGATGTGGTGTCTTAATCCATGGATTGCCATGACAGCTGAGATCACCAATACCCTGATCATCGGTAAGAATAAGAATAACGTTTGGATGATCTTTGCTTTTAAATGTTATGTCATCATAACAATCGGATCCTGGTAACACAGTTGAATAAAGACAAAGAAAAATTAAACTCCAGAATCTTTTTAAAATTCTCACATCCGGAATATGAACGTATTTAGTCATTAGGCACTTTAATATTCTCATCGATCATGAGAGGATAGTTCTCGATGATCCAATTTATTATTCTTCCTTCTCAGTTTTTGTGAATTTTACATTCTTCATACTTTGCTCAAAATAGACTTCCGGACGATGCCAGACACCCGTTTTTTTTAAGGCAGGTGCGTGATAATCCAGACTGAGATCACAATCAAACCTTGCCAAAATGGAATACCTTTTATCACCGGCACCCGCATTGATGAAATGACATAATCCCCAGGTAAAGCCTCGTCCATATTGTGTATTGGTAAATGCATCAGGAATATATGGTGCAGCCGCAATCGGAGTTAAAGATACAGATGATGCGATTTCGAAATTTACTCCGTCTCTAGCGTACTGGATTGTTTCGCGTTCGTTTCCATCCTTAATTGCCAATGTTGCTATTCCTTCCCTAAAGGGGAAATAGGTTGTTTCATGACCCGATTGCATCACGGGGTTCAGTGGGTGTTTTTCAAAGGGACCAAGAGGATCATCTGCAATTGCCAAACCATGCCCTACGGCATATTGATCCCGCTTGCCAGGCCATTTGTTATAGGCCGCCTTGTAGTAGATGTAAATCTTACCCCGGTGCACCAGAGGTTGAGGGTCGTGTGTAGCATTGCGATCCCAATCGTCTTCTGCACCAAAGGGTATGACTTGATCCCTCCCGTGGATCCAGGGCCCTTCAGGAGATTCTGCATAAGAAACAGACACAGGGCACAAATCTCCTCTCAGGCCGCTAGGCTCTTCGAATGCCTGGTAATACAAATAGTACTTTTCTTTCCAAACCAATATATCGGGTGTTGCAACTGATCGCCATCCCGATTTCGGTTCAGGTGGTCTTTCTATAGCTACTCCTTTTTCTTCCCAGGTAATACCATCTTCGCTCGTAGCATACCAAATATCAGCGAGGTCCCAATCTGTCGAGGGGACTACCTTTGTAGCCTCATTTGCACGATTCCATCCGATTGGCGGTACTTCCGTCTCCCTCTTTGTATAGTATATATAATATACACCGTCAATTAAAATAGGCCGTGAGGGATCTCGCCGTGACACCGTTCCATCTCCTCCCCGATAATCAAATCCATGCAAACGGGTATATTTAAACTGACTGAACAATTCGTTATCCTGCGCCCGTGGTGCAGGATAATTAAACATGCGCTGACTTGCTGCACTCATCGGGATGTCGGGTTTCTCGGTAGGCAAGACAAAGGGAAATGAATGCCGTACATCACCCTCCGGATTTTCCTGTAGTCCTTTGTTACTCACCTGTGTACACGACAGACAGAATACCAGAATAATAAACAGCGACGATCGTTTCAGAACTTCGAAACCCGTAATAAAATATGTCAGGATCAGGCAATTAGAGTTTGGCATATCAATCTATGATACTTTTTGTGGCTTTCCCGGCGTTGGGCCCAAAATCAATCTCCATCACAGCGGCATATTGCAATGCATGGTTTTCGGGTAATTCCACTTGCAATCCCTCTGAATTTTGATTCCAGTTGATAGCGGATGTTGAACCTAGTAGCCGTACATCGATGATATCATACGGGCAATAATCGGATCCCTTGGCAAGTGAACTGATGTTGAGCGTGTTATTTCCAGGCAGCTCCAAGGCAATTGCGTATAGTTTATTGTCATTAGTTGTAAACCGAAAATCATTTTCTGTAAAATTCTTATTATTTTTTTCAGTATGATGACCCGCCGCGACGACTGTTGGTCCTTCTCCAAATATCTGCCATGGCCGGGATCCATAAATAGCCTGCCCGTTTGTCTGCAGCCATTTACCTATCTCCATGAGTACTTTTATTTGGTCTTCCGGAATGGTGCCGTCTGATTTAGGCCCGACATTAAGTAAAAGACAACCATTCTTACTTACGATATCGACTAGATCATCAATCAATTGACTCGGTGTCTTCGAGATCCAATTCGAAACATAACCCCAGGAGTTTTTACCAATGGAAGTATCGGTCTGCCATGGTTCTTTACGAATATCTGCGAGTTTTCCTCTTTCCAAATCATATAAAAAAGTGCCTTCGGGGAATGACTGAAAATCGCCAAAATTTTTTCCCTGCAATACCACTTCTTTATTCCACTCGATTCCCTTATTGTAATAGTATGCAGCTAGTCTCTTATGGTAAGGTCTAAATACTTCCTTATCCCAATAAAAATCAAACCACATGATGTCCGGCTGATAATTATCAATTATATCTGTAGTTCTATTCCACCAGTTTGTCAAGTGTTTTTCATCCATCTGATCATGCTTTTCCAAATTATGACCATACAGATCAAAATAAGCGGAATCCCAATTATCAAATTCTTTCTTTCGGTTGAAAAATACCCAATTGAAGGCAAAATGGGACGATGCCCCCGTTTTTATTCCGGCTTTGCGGGCGGCTGTAAATAATTCTTTTAGTACATCTCGTTTAGGACCCATTTCCACCGAGTTCCAACGGGTATACCTGCTATCATACATCGCAAAGGCATCATGGTGCTCAGCAACCGGGACTATATATTTTGCTCCTGCCTTTACAAAAATATCGAGCCAGGCATCTGCATTAAAGTTTTCTGCTTTAAACAGTGGGATAAAGTCTTTGTAACCAAATTCACCTGGATGGCCGTATGTTTGCACATGATGTGTATATACGGCTGAAGGGCCCTTCCGTTGTAATTCGAATTCTGCATTCCACACTGCTGAATCCATGTACATTAATCGCGGATACCACTCCGAACCAAAAGCAGGTACACTATAAACACCCCAGTGAATAAAAATTCCAAATTTTGCATCTCTGAACCATTCTGGCACTTGATACTTTTTGAGGGACTCCCAGTTTTCCTCGTATTCCGAAAAAGAGCTACTTACATTGTCTAGGGATTTTTGATTGTTGTGACAGGCAATAAAGAAAGTAACTGTCAATAATCTCAGAATAAAATTTTTCATATTTATTACTGCATTTTAGAGTGAATTTTCATGGTCTATACACCATTGCTTTTTAAAAAGTTTTTTAATAAAATGAGCCAGATAATTAGGCTAAAATCGATTCTACCACTTTTCCATGTACATCTGTTAGTCTATAACGTCGACCCTGATGTTTAAAAATCAGCCGCTCATGATCCATTCCAAAAAGGTGCATTAGTGTAGCTTGAAAGTCATGCACATGTACAGGATTTTCGATTATATTATAGCTAAAATCATCTGTTTTACCTAGCGTAAATCCTGCCTTTACACCTGCGCCGGCCATCCACATCGTAAAACAGCGTGGATGGTGATCTCTTCCATAGTTATCGGCGGTCAACTTTCCCTGTGAGTAAACCGTCCGACCAAACTCCCCTCCCCACACTACAAGGGTATCCTCCAGCAGGCCTCTTTGCTTAAGATCCTTAATAAGTGCTGCAGTGGGTTGATCTGTATTTTGGCACTGTCTTTTTATCCCGTTGGGAAGGTATGAGTGCTGGTCCCAACCACGATGGTATAGCTGTACAAATCGTACATTTTTCTCCACTAGTTTTCTAGCCAACAGGCAATTAGCAGCGTATGTGCCCGGGATGCGGCTGTCAGGCCCATATAATTTAAAAATATGTTCAGGCTCATCAGACATATCCGCCACATCCGGCACTGCAGATTGCATCCTAAATGCCATTTCATATTGAGTAATTCTAGCCCTCACCTCTGGGTCCCCAGACTCGCGGTACTGGATATCATTCATATTTTTCAGATAATCAAGCATACGCCTCCGGTCGTCATTCTCATACCCCTGAGGATTGTTGAGATAAAGCACTGGATCTTTCCCAGACCTAAATTGGACACCCTGATGCTCCGTCGGTAAAAATCCATTACCCCAAAGACGTGCGTATACGGGCTGGCCACTACCATTATTTGAAACCAGGACTATAAAGGTGGGTAAATTGTCATTCAATGATCCCAGACCGTAGCTAAGCCAAGCGCCTATTGAAGGCCGTCCGGCTAATTGGTGCCCTGTCTGAAAAAAAGTAATTGCCGGATCGTGATTTATCTGCTCCGTAAATAACGATTTTATAAAACATAAATCATCTACGACTTCTGCAGTATACGGCATTAATTCACTTACCCACTGGCCGCAGTCACCATATTGCTTAAAAGAAAAAATCGAAGGTGCCATCGGGAGAGAAGTTTGATCCGCACTCATTGCCGTGAGACGTTGTCCCTTTCTCACCGAATCGGGCAATTCTTCGCCAGACCTTTTTTCTATTACCGGTTTATAATCAAATGTTTCAAATTGAGATGGCCCTCCACTCTGGAACAAATAAATGATTTTCTTCACTTTGCCCTGAAAGTGTGGAAAATCTCCATTTTGTGTTGGAGCAGTTTCCAGGCCCTTCGTTGCACTGGCAGGATTTAATAAAGCTGACAGAGCCATTGAGCCGATGCTGAGAGAAGCGGTATTGAGAAATTGTCGCCTTTTCATTTCATTTTCGTATTTATTAGCGCTTCATCAAGCTGGCATCCAAATTGATAAGCACGCTTCCTATAACCGTACTTGCCGCCAGGTCTGCATTATTTAGATCTGAATTAGGAACGTGTTCTCCAATAGATAACAAGCCATTGCCTTTCCGGGGATATTTAGAAAAAATATCGACTTCATTTCGATGTGCATTCTCTAAGATTGATATTTCAGCTTCCGAGGGTAGCCTTCCAGTCAACCTCATGAAAGCATCATCTACTCCGGCTTTGAAATCGGGAGCTTTTAAAATGTTTTCTCCAATTACACGGGCTGCTTCTAAATATGCGGGATCATTAAGCAGCACAAGGGCTTGCAACGGAGTATTTGTTTTTTGTCTTCTGACTGTGCATTCACTGCGATCCGGAACATCAAAAGTTGCCAATGTTGGATGTGGTATTGTGCGACGCCAATAAGTGTACAAACTCCTGCGGTATAATTTCTTTCCAGAATCTTCCCGGTAAGGATCCATATTCATCGAGTACAAGTCATCCGGTTGGTAAGGTTTTACACTTTCACCCCCTATTTCCATATCCAAAAGACCACTCGCAAACAGAGCGTTGTCTCGAATCATTTCACTGGGTAGTCTACCGGAAGGACCACGACTCAGCCACATATTATCCCTGTCTATCAGTGATTCTTGGCCCAATTTTGAGTCTTGTTTATATGTATCAGAGGTTACAATCAGTTTGATCAAAGCCTTAACATCCCAACCCGAATCAACAAAATAAATGGCTAACCAATCCAGCAGCTCAGGATGTGACGGGAGGTCTCCCTGCATACCAAAATCTTCGGAAGTCTTTACGATCCCCCTTCCAAAAATATTTTGCCAGTAGCGATTTACAGCAACCCTCGCAGTAAGTGGATGATCTGAATGCACAATCCACTTTGCAAGTCCAAGCCGGTTCTTTGGTTCTCCATCTGGCCAAGGTAGTAATCCTTCAGGGACACCTGGCAGCACCTCTTCACCGTATTCACTATATAGGCCTCTCTCCAAAATATATGCTCTTCGTCTGGAGGCCATCTCCCTCATGACCATGACTTCCTTTACCTTCTCCATGGAATCAGCCTGGACCGTTCGCAGCTCCTGCAGTTTTTTATTTGCTCGCCTCAAAAAGGAATTGTCATTTGCAAAGTACAATTGAAGCAGTTGGTCAAGGGCTTTTTCATCCGGGGGTTTGTCCAGTTTTTGCTCTAGTGCAGCAGGATCCGCGAGATGCAAGATTTCAAGTGGAGTAAGAGATCTGTCAAACACCATTACATTGTCGATTATGGCGTCCTTAGTGCCTTTGCCCCTCCATCGGGCACCGAATTGCAATCCCGGCTCTATCGGTTCAGAATAAATGACATCCTCCAAATTGTGAAAAATAATGTCCTTATATAAGTTATCGATCTCGATTACAGTCTTTAGTTCAATTCCATTTTGATAAAGTTTGTACCCCGAAGCACTGCTGGAGCCATCATAGGAAATGACCAGATGTACCCACTGATCCTTCGGAACTTCTTTTTCTGAATACTCGACAATAGCATTATCAGGCCACGTGTGAGCCATCATTAATTCCAGCTTGTTATCTTTTAGATACAAATGATACCCCCTGTAACTGTGCAAGCGGGTACCCATGCCCTTGTGTAGAATAAATCCATTTTTCAATTCATTCGGCAGGTATATATGCAACGCAACCGTAAATGGATCACTGCGTCTGTATAGTCCTACCTCACCTAGATCCAGCCACGCATCTCCGTCAAACTTTAGGCCTGTGTCAGCTAACCCTCTATCAAAAATCGGCTCTTCACCCTTTGAAAACCTCCTGTCCATTTTTGCAGCCTCATAAGGGTGAACTCGATTGTTCAATTGTTTATTATCAAAATCATAATATGCACGTATTCCTCTGGGGAATCTATTTGCAAAAATTGCTTTGTATCCTTTATTTGCAGTCCAATCTTTTGCTATTTCCTTTTTACTCTGTTTCCATTTATTAATAATATCGACTTGCCCTTCGATATCTGTTTGCAGATTTATCAGAAAGTCATCCTGCTCTTTGGTAGGCAGCATTAGTGTAGGTGTAGGAGTCGCTCCCTCCCAAGAAATCAATCCGGTCTCATTTATGTTGTTGAAAAAACTATAAAGCTGATAGTAATCCTTTTGGCTGATCGGATCGTATTTATGATCATGACATTTAGCGCATGACAATGTAAGTCCTAATAACCCTTGCCCAACAACATCGGTCCTGTCTGCCACGTAAGCCACTCTAAACTCCTCGTCAACAATCCCATCTTCGAGATTCTGCGGATGCAATCGATTAAATCCAGTTGCAATCATTTGATTTCTACCCGGATTAGCTAATAGGTCTCCTGCCAACTGCCAAGTGATAAACTCGTCATAGGGCATATTTTCATTAAATGATTTTATAACCCAATCTCGCCATGGACTCATATCCCGGTACCTGTCCGCCTGGTATCCATGGGTGTCTGCATACCTCGCTAAATCCATCCAATCAACAGCCATCCTTTCGCCATACTGGGGGGATTGCAGTAATCGATCTACCTGTCTTTCATAAGCCTCTGGTGAATTGTCATCCGAAAATTCTGCCAGTTGTTCTGGAGTTGGAGGCAGTCCTGTGAGATCAAAACTGAGTCGGCGCAACAAAATGCTTTTTGCAGCCTCAGGAGATTTTTCCAGACCCTGCTCTTCCAGTTTTCTATTGATAAAAAAATCAATGGGATTGTCAGTATTTACAGTCTCGGGGAAATCCATCTTTCTTGGGGGCACTAATGCCCAGTGGGGTTCGTATTCCGCACCCTGCTCTATCCATTTGATAATAATTGCCTTCTCCCGGTCAGAAAGTAAGAGTTTTGATTCTGGAGTCGGCATTAAAAAATCAGGATCATCTGAAAGTATTCGCTGGACTAGAGCTGACCGATGTGGCTTTCCCCGTACGATGGCATACTGCCTATTATCACTCTCCAATCGCGCAAAAGCACCATCGCGAATATCTAGCCGTAGTCCCGCTTCTCGCTTACGCTCATCAGGACCATGGCACAGAAAACATTTGTCAGATAATACCGGTCTCACATGTGAATTGTAACTTATTTTGTCGGGCAATGCTCTATAAGCCACAGCCACATCCTCATGCATTTTTACACGGCAACTCAAGAAAACTGCAAGGAGGATAAGAGCTAACGAACGATTCCTGTCACCGACTTCACAAGGAACAAACATGTAAAGAAATTTACAATTTTTGTCTTGATGTCCCATTACTCGATAATCCTGAAGTCTGTTACAACTCTTGAAAAATAACCTGAGATGTACAAGACAAAATGAGAATGAAAACATTGGGAAATGTCTCGTTTTTTATCCATTCAATGCAGGATTTTAGCAAGATCTGATCATTTTAATCGTATCTGAGGGATATCTGAATTTCCTCAATTGACATATTCTTAGTCTCCGGTAGATACCGGTATAGGATAATTAGCCCAATAAAAACCATGACTGCATAAAAAAGAAATACAGAACTGCTCCCCATCGTGGCAAGCTGATAAGGAAAAAATTGCTGGACGAAATAACTGGTCGTACTTGTAATCAAAGCAAAAAACGGAATCGCGATCCCACGCAAGGAGATGGGAAATAATTCTGAAAATAATACCCACATGATCGGGCCTACCGAAAACTGGAAAGCAGCTATAAAACTGAGGATTCCAACCAAAATGAGAACAGCATTCATTTTGGCTGACTTTTGCAGTAAAATACCGGAATAATCTCGTGCAATTTCCACACCCAGATTTTCCTTTAAAGCAGTTTTAAATTCTATATCATTTTTATACTCGACACCGAGAATCATTTCCAGTTGATCTGCATTTGGCACGTCTTTCATCTCAGTAATTGACTCTTTTGTAATGATATACCGCGCATTTTTAAATCCGTAGGAACACATTGCAAGGCTAATACAGATCCATAATAATCCAAGTAAAAAAAGTGGTCTCCTACCTACTTTATCTATAAGAAGGAGAGAAAGGACTGTAAAAATTACACTGATCAATCCTATCCATACAGTCTGAAGAAATGCCGCATCAGTGCCCAGGCCCAGCTGTTCGATCACTGTAGGTGCATAAAATAATATTGCATTTATACCTGTCACCTGCTGCACGATAGCGACCGTAAGCCCTATAATAAGGATTATGCGCATGGGTTTACTGAAAATCTCCTTGAGTTGCTCCATTACAGAGCGCTGATCTCTACTTTTATCGAGACTTTCTTGCATCTCTCTGATTTTATCAGCGATCAATCGTTGGGGCAATATTTTCCTCATCGTATTCTCAGCTTCCTCATTTCTATTTTTGAATAGGAGCCAGGCTGGACTACGCGGAATGATAAATAGCATCAAAAACCAGACAAAAGCCGGCAATATCTCTGATCCGAGCATCCAGCGCCAGGTGTATTTATCAAGTCCCATGTTATGTACCCATTCGGCACCCGAGCTACTCCAGTCCTGTATGAGATAATTTATGAAGTATGCAGCTGCCAGACCAATCACAATATTGACTTGTATCATGGAGACTAGCTTACCCCTGGAATCAGCAGGTGCGATTTCTCCAATGTACATAGATGCCAATGTAATTGAGCTAAAAGCCAATCCACCTAGAAATCTCGCCGCAACCAATGCATAAAATGATGGTGCCAGGGCCGAGGAAACTGCAGATACAATATAAAGTGCGGA
Organism: Saprospiraceae bacterium; assembly: GCA_965222645.1. GTDB lineage: Bacteria > Bacteroidota > Bacteroidia > Chitinophagales > Saprospiraceae > JABDMH01. Next base: position 2,981,505 of record OZ244968.1, read on the forward strand.
GATAATCAAAAGCGTTTTTTTCCTGCCGAGGAGATTACTCGCGTATCCTGCCAGAGGTAAGGCGAATAATACACCTAGCCCCGGTGCACTGACCACAGTCCCCAGCTGCAAGTCGGTAAGAGAAAATTCACTTGTGATAAAACTTACAGTACCAGATATCAATGCGGCATCCAAACCAAAAACAAATCCACCCATAGCAACGATTGTGGCATAGATAAATGCATTTCTATTTTCTCTCCCCATTCCCATCGAGTTTATGGCTCTTCAATAGAGCCTCATGAAATCTCAAGTCCGTATAATACATTATCCAAATATTGGCTAGTGCTTTCTCTCTTCCTCAAACAATCTGGTCTGATCCCTGTACTCATCCATCCTTTCGATATCCATCCCTTCATACTTTCTTTTCAGCAACCATCGTGGTCTTTCCAACGTCATCTCCCACTGAAAAAGCATTTTATACAACTTCCTTAATTTCTCAGGATAAAGGGCTGCGAGATCACGACTTTCCGACACATCTTCTGAAAGAAGATATAACTGCGCCGGACGGTCTGGATATCGTATTAATTTCCAATCACCAACTCTTACAGCAGCCCGACCTTCCCGCTTCCAAAAGAGGCTAGCATGTGGTCTTGATTTCTTTTCACCTGTCAGAAAAGGCTTCAGATCAACGCCATCAAGATCCAGTAGGGTGTCGACATCTCCTCCAGCTGCATTGACAAAGGTCGGCAACAGATCCAGGGTACTTACAGGATAATGGAAGGTTTTATTCTCACCGACAACTCCAGGCCATCGCATGACAAACGGCACCCGGATACCTCCCTCCAAATAAGTTGATTTTGTACCACTTAGTGGATAATTGCTAGATGCATTTCGATCTGTAGGTCCACCATTATCATTCGTAAAAACTACGATAGTATTGCTATCTAGATTTAGTTCGGTCAATTTATCTAAAATTTTTCCACAAGCCCGATCCATCGCCAAAGTCATAGCGGCAACTTTCTTCCGAGTACCAACCAATGATGGAAACTGATTCAAGTCGGATTCGAGTGCATCCATAGGAGTATGAACTGCATTAAATGAAAGGAAAATAAAAAAGGGTGCCTCTCTATTTTTTTCCATAAAGGATACCGCACCGTCTGCCAGGGCATCTGTGAGATAACCTGGACGTTCTCTAAAATTTTTGAAATTAAATTCTAATCTGTTTAGAGGATCCGCGGGCTCTTCTTCGTAGGGAAAGTAGCTCCTTGCACCTCCCCTAAATCCCAAAAAATGGTCAAACCCTCTCTTTAGCGGATGAAAGTGATCAGCTCCGCCCTGATGCCATTTTCCAAAAATTGCAGAGACATAGCCCAGTGATTCTAAATAGTCAGCTATGGTCATCTCATCCACTGGAAGGCCCATATTATCTCCGTCAGCGGCAGACACAGCACTCATAAATCCAGGAACGTTGTTTTCCTCAAATCCGAAGCGATGCTGATATCTCCCCGTAAGTAATCCCGCCCTGGAAGGCCCACACGTGGGATGAGATACATAGCCCTGGGTAAAGCGAATCCCCTGACTTGCCAGCCTATCCAAATTCGGAGTTTTCATCACGCTGCTCCCCTGAAAACCAAAATCAGCATATCCAGCATCATCTGCAAACAACAAAACGATATTGGGTTGGTCCTGGGACCATAAAACATAGGGATACAGACCCATGCAAAAACAAAAGAGCAAGCATTTTGCTCCCTTCAAAATATGAGATTTGATGTGATTCATTTTTACAAGTTTTCTGATTCTGACAGGTTCTTTCCGAGAAATTCAAAATCTCAAAAAAGTCAGATTTTCACTAAACAAGGAAAAACAGTTTTTCTTATGCCAGCTGATCGATTTTACCAAATTCCTACTCTTAGTTACCAAAAACGATCGATTTTCGAATCTTCAGTTTGCCACTCTCAATACAATGCCTTCAAGGGCGTCATTAATTTCTAACTGACAAGATAATCGACTAAATTCATTGGTGTTCTCATCGAGCTCAAGCATGTCCTTCTCAATCTCACTGATTGGTTCTATTGCATTTACATACTCTTCAGGCACATAGACATGACAAGTGGCACAAGAGCACACGCCTCCACAATCGCCATCGATCCCTTGGACATGATTCTGAACTGCTAATTCCATCACAGTGCCAGAATGACCTTCAAGTGTAATTTCTTCACCTTTCTTGGTTATAAATGTAAGCTTTGCCATACGCTATTTCCTCTGTTTTATTCTTACTCATGTAATTCTTCCGCAATGATTTTCTCTATCTGGATTTTTGCCTTGTGGAAATTCTACTTAATCGGATTAAATCGAACATTTAATTGATCATAACCTACTTTGCGATCAAATGATCCCCAGTGCTCAATATTTTCTTCCAAACTTAGAATGTCGATATGATCCACCATTTCACAAAAGACCGAAAGCAACACTTTCAGCAGTTGGCGTGCATGAGTAGCTCCAAGGCATTTGTGATGACTAAAGCCAAATCCTACATGGGGATTCATTTTCCTGTCAAGTAGAATGTCATTGGGGTTTTCGAATACATTGCCATCTCTGTTTGCAGAGGCCCAGCACAATGATATTCTACTATTTGATTTAATTTTTCTATTACAGACTTCTGTATCTGTGGTGACTACCCGGCCCATGTGAGTGAGTGGTGAAAAATATCTGATAAACTCCTCAACGGCTCTGGAGATGATTTCTGGTTCTTTTCTCATTCGTTTTAATGACCCGGGATGAGCGCCAAGGTATGCTATGGTGTTTGTAATCGCATTAATTATTGTATCTCGACCACCGGCAAATGTCAGAATCATTACGCCCTTTACTTCTTCCTTTGTCAATTTTCTTCCTTCGATTTCTGATGCCAATAAAACTGAATACAGGTCTTCACCCGGATGTTGAGAAGCAATTTCAATCTGCTGATCTATATAATTATAAAGGATTTGTGCTTTACTGGCATCCAAGGCTGTTTCCTCACTTCTAAATACATGAGTCCCCCAGTCAATCCAGGTTTCAGCCTCAGCGAGGGGGATGTTTAGTAATAAGGTGAGTCCCCTGGACTGAATTGGTAACGCCACATCATTGACCACCTCAATGCTATCTCGTGACAGGGCAGATGTCATATTGTCTGAAATTATTTCATACAACTTGTCTTGATATGCTGGTAGCAATGGCCTGCGAAACCACTCCTCCACTAATGCTCTATAGGCTCCATGCATGGGTGGATCTACTTCAAATGGTATCTGGCGAGTGCTCCTTATATTGACTTCAGAGGGGACCACTATACGACCCGGCACAGCACCAGACTGAAACGTTTTCCAATTGTGCGCACATTTTCGTACGTCTTTGTGACGCAATATCATGACCACAGGATCATCTTGATCATTTACATCTCCAAAACCTTTTTCTTCACGGGCTTTTTCAAACGGATCCGGATGGGAACTCATATCCATAGCTATTCAAATTGTCTGTTTTTAATAGTCGAATTCAAACCTCTCATGATCACAACGATTGTTCTTCGGCCACAACAAAAAGATCATGTGTACTATTATTATTGGCCACAATAATTAGTTGCTTATTTCCTGTATTTATTCTTACCATATTCCTGGCATCACCATCGGCAAAAAACCCTGATTGGAGATGGGGTACAAGCTGAAATATGCCTTGATCTGTACAACGGAGAAAGCAGCCTATTCCGGCATCAGATCTGGTGGTTTCTACTTCAGCCATGTGATTGTTTCCCGATAGTAATAAATCTTTGTTACCATCCCTGTCGAAGTCAAAATAGAGAATACTATTAATGGGAGATATCTGCACTCTGTTTTCAAATGGAACAAAAGAAAAACCATTTGAACCATCATTTACAAATATGCCCGATCGAAACTCGTTGACTTGATAGTGAAGTGCGGTCTCCAGATCTCCCACAATTCCATCCAGATCTGCATTCGCGAATTCTTCATATGTAGGGATCGCAGAGGCCAAATGAGGAAGTTGTTGGGTCATACATGTTTTACCGCGCACCGGTACCTCGCGATCATTATAATTTTTAGCAAGGATAATATCCTCTACCCCGTTAAAATCAAAATCGGATGTGTAAACGTGGAACGGTTTTTCTTTAGATGCATGAAATTTGTAATTAAGCCCCAGATTGCCCGCGATTATATCCAGGTCTTCATCGTTATCGATATCCGCCACCAGCAGTCGATTCCACCATCCGGTAGACTTTCTCAGTAGTTCGTATTCTTCACTTCTTTCCAATTTTTCGCCAGTATTAATAAATACTTCAATGCCCAGCCACTCACCGGTAAGAATCAGGTCCGGATCTCCGTCGTCATCCATGTCTTGCCATGTTGCATCTGTAATCATCCCCAGGCGTGATATTTCAGATGCAAACTGCGTTGTAACATCTGCAAAGACACCTTTTTGATTTTCCAGTAAAAAACCTGCTGGAGGATGTGGATACGCACCAGGGATGACACGTCCACCTACAAAAAGATCGATATCACCGTCAAGGTCAAAATCAGCTGCTGAGACAACGGATCCGGATGAAAACATCTCTGGCAGAGCATCCGGACTTCTACTGAATTGGCCCGTACCGTCACCTATGTAAAGACGGTCCATTAGCAGCGCTGGATTGCCGTATACCTCATAACTTCCACTTACTACATAAAGATCCTGGTGGCCATCACCATTTGCATCAAAAAAGCAAGCACTTTGGTCTTCAAATGCACGATCGGCAGTAAATGCCGAAACAGCTTTTGATTGCAAGGTGCCTTTGTCCGTACCGAGTAAGATCTGAGCGGGTTGGCCAGTTCCGCCACCGAGAAATACGTCCTCATTTCCATCCATATTTACATCGGCTTTGGCTAATGCCGGACCTGTTTGAGAAAGCTTATGTGGCAATAAAATCTGGAGGTCAAAATCATTAAAATAAGGATCCAAGTGGTAAAGGTCAGAAGCAAGATTTTTAAAAACCGGTGTAGTGGATTCTCCGCTATTTGTTGGAATTCTCTCCGCATCCTGATAATCAATTTCTATGGCTGAACCTTCACCTAAATCCTGAATAACCTGTCTCTTTCCGTCAGGCCAGCATACGACTAAACTATCAATGTTGCTTTCTTTTGTGAGCCCAAAATGCAGTCGATTTGGTACAGAGGAAAGAAATCCCCTCGTATTTATGTTTTGACGGGATAATATACTTCCACCTGCAAGAAATACTCGTGCTATGGCTCCACATCCAAATCGATTGTGCTCAGGACCTAAAAATGATACTTGTAGGAAAGTACCCAGATTGAGGTCTGAGGCTCGGTTTTGTAAAACAGTGGCAGGTTCATTTATATTATTGACGACAATGTCCAGGTCACCATCATTATCTAGATCTGCATACACAGTCCCGTTCGAAAAAGTTGGATCTTCTTCTGCCCAGACTTCCGACACGTTTGAAAAGGTGAGATCATGTTGGTTTTTAAAGAAATAATTCTTCAACTTTTGCTGTGGTAACATTTGAGCAAATTGTAAAAAATCTTCGGCTGTAGGCTTCCTTTGATTTGATCGTAATATTTTTAAAATCTCATTATTTTTATCCTGATCAATCACATCTCTAAATACACCATTCGTCACATAAATGTCTGCCCAGCCATCCAAATCAAAATCAGCAGATAAAATAGCCCAGCTCCAGTCTGTGTTTCCTATGCCTGCCAAATTTCCTATTTCGCTAAACACTCCATTGCCATTATTTAAGTGTAGCATATTATGCATATACTGATGATGATATCCACTATTTACCATTGCTTCAAATTGTTCTACCGACGTCATCGCCATGGTAGTCTTAGATCTGATGTAATCCTCGGGATTCATGTCTAGAGTGAGTACGTCGGGTAGACCATCGTTGTTTAAATCAACAATATCTCCTCCCATACTATTAAAGGAAATATGCTTAAACATTTCCTTGCTCATCTCACTAAAAGTGCCATCACCTTTATTTATATAAGCAAGGTCAGGCGAATTAAAATCATTGCAGACATAAATGTCCAACCATCCATCATTATTGAGGTCGCCCACCTGAGGATGAAGTCCAAAACCCATATCGTAATGCAAGCCGGCCTCTTCCGAAAAATCGCTAAATCGACCCATGCCGTTGTTTATATAAAATCGATCACAGCCCAACGACTGGAGGGTCTTTGGATCTCTATAGATACTATCGAGGTTCAGAACTTGGGCCCGGCCAGTCACATCAGGTGTATTTGAAATATAGACATCGAGATCATTGTCATTATCATAGTCGAAAAAGGAGGCCTGTATAGAGCGATTAGCATCGGCAAGACCATATTCTTCAGCCCTCTCTGAAAAAGTAAGATTTCCCTCATTTATGTAAAGCAGATTCGCAAACCTATTTTCTTCATTGTTCCAGCCACCTCGACAGACATAAATATCAAGAAATCCATCATTATTAATGTCCACCATGGTAACACCAGTATTAAATCCATCCCGGTAATTGATCTGCGAAGACTCACTTATGTCCTCAAACGTGAAGTTGCCTTTATTGAGATATAATCTATTACGGGAAGAATTGGAAGTAAAAAACAGATCGGTAAGTCCATCATTATTTATATCACCAGCGGCAACACCGCCACCGATATAAGTGTACATGTATTGATAATAGTTGGATTCAAGAGTTTCCTCCAAATGATTAACAAAATCAATTCCTGATCTTTCTTCCTTAACAAGTCTAAATAAACTTTCATTCTGTCTTTCGGCGTCACCATCAGGACCAGAATGGCAAGTGATTAAACTCAATAAAAAAAGAGTCTCGAGAATAAGACCAAAAAAAGACCACCAATTGTTCGGCATGTACTTCTGTTTCTAGGGACAAGGTGGGACTTAAGTTACAAAGTTAATTTAAGAAAGTGAGTAGATAACGAATGCACAACGGTGCCAGATTACATCTTAAAAAAACAGCGGATATTTCCATACCCGCTGCGACTAATTAAAACTATTTAAATCCCCAAACCTTCTTGTTTGGTGAAGTATGAAGCTCTTAAATCACTTTCCTAAATTTGGAAGCTGTGCAATCTCGTCAGGTGGCAACGGGTGAAAATAATTATCTGTCCCCAATGATCCCAGTATCGGATTTGAAGCTTCTGTCAGGGGCATCGGAGTGGCATTACCATCTGCGTCAAATGCGGTTCCGATAGATACCTGAGGATTTCTGTTGCTCAGTGCTTGCTCCACTCGTTCCATGCGGACCAAGTCATACCACCGGAGGTATTCCCCGGCGAGCTCCCATTTTCTTTCAGTGTAAGCCAACTCAGCGAGGTCACCATCTGTCAGATCAACATCCGATGGCGTGTCAGCCGGGAGACCATTAGCTCTCCGGCGCACCATATTAAGGGCTTCCCATGCGTCAGCTGATGCAGAGCCTGACCTACCAGCGGCCTCTGCGTATGTCAACAACACCTCGGCATATCTCATGTAATAGTCACTCCTTGAATTCTGAAATCCATTAAAAATATTGTCCTCAAAAGGACCCGTAATTTTTTTAAATACCGGATTTTGTTGATCCTTAAATTCCGTCCAAGGAATGAAACTCGCCGCATTCGCTACATCAGGCGTTACTTTGCCGCTTCCATCGAGCGGAATTCGAGTGTGGTATGTGGCATCTTTTCTATGGCCTTCCGGAAAATCCTCGAAAAAGCGAATTTCAGCAAATGACTCTTGCCACCCTCCAAAGTCACCAGGTAGACCCAGTTTTCCAGTCTTTCTATTTCCCAGACCACATGGCTGACAATGTGCAATCGTAAAGACCCCTTCAGAATTAGCCGATCCAGCAAGTGTATACAGGGTGTTCATATCCGGCACCAGTGCAAACTCATGACTGGCAGCGTTGTCTATTACCTGCTTTGCACTACTTGCAGCCTGTGCATACTTGCCCTGATCCTTGAGTGGGTATCCTGCCCAATCCATATATAATCTTGCCAGGAAAGCACGAGCTGACCCGGCATTCGGCTTGGTTGCACCGAGATTGCTCTTTACCGGAAGCATGGATTCGGCCTTTAAAAGATCACTTTCTATTTGACTGTAGACCTCCTCTTGACTTGCCAACCCGATTTCCAAATCAGGCACGATTCCGAGAGGCAATGGAATTCTCCCATGTATACGGGCCATATGGTGAAACAAGATCGCTCTGAGAAAATGTGCTTCCCCGACTAATCTGTCCTGTGCTACGCGGTCAGGAAGGTCTGTTTCTGCAGCGTTGACAATAACGGTATTGGCAGCTCTGACAGCCTGATAGACACCTCTCCATGTATTTGCAGTACGTGCGTTACCGTTGGTGACTGAGCGCTGATCATATTCTCGAAAATCTGCTTTGTTACTCGCACGATGGGTTGTGAGATCATCTCCTCCCCATCCACTTACAAAAGCAGTTGTCATCCTAAAGGCTGCCCACATCCTATTATATGTCCCTGTAACTGCTAATTCGAGTTCAGCCAGACTTTCATATGGCAGTACAGCCAATCTAGATCGACCGGGATCTTCTTCGAGGTCAAACTGCTCACAACTCATGTATACCATAGCCATCAAAATTATGGCCAGTGAGATAAGTCGAAATTGAATGTTCTGAAATTTATTATTTAAGTCCATATTCTGACAATTATTCGTTATGAAAAAAGATGGTTTAGAATCCTACCTTAAGACCAACTGTAAACGTTCTAGGATTTGGATAGGCCCCAATATTAATCCCGGGCGCAACATCTTCAGTGCCTTGATTTCCTTTTCTTGAAGAAAGTTCAGGATCATAACCTGAATAGTCAGTCAACAACAGTAGGTTCTGGCCACTGGCATACAATTTGACATCAGCGCCTCCCAACTTGGGAATATCAGAAAATGTATACCCTAGATTCAAGTTACTCAACCTGATAAAGTCTCCCTTTTCAATATACCGTGATGAATTGTAAAACTGCACAGTAGCCGGGATATCGGTTTCGTTTTGAGGAGTCCACTGGTTGACCTGATCGGCTGCCATAAAACTCCTTGAATCTCCAGCACCGCCGGTAATCATTGCCTGTTGGATATTATAAACATCAAAGCCGTGCATCCCTTGGAAGAAAAAGTTTAAATCCCAGTTTTTAAAACTAACCGTATTATTAAAACCCCATACAAATTCCGGTGTCCCATTGCCAATCGCACCAAAAACGATCTCACCTTCAGAATCTCTAAGGTATTTAGGATCTCCGGGACTTTGTCCAAATTGTTCTGCCTGAGCCGCTTCCGAGCTTTTCCAAGTACCTAAAAAGGTAGCTCCCTGAAACTGTCCCAGGGGTTGTCCTACCTCGATTATATTGAGCACTCTGCTCTGCCCTCCCGGAGATGTATAAAGTCCCTGAATTAACTCCAGATCATTATACAAATTGGTCACTTCATTTTTTACGTAGGACATCGAAAAATTGGCATCCCAATCCAGATCCGAAGTATTTAAGATAGTATACCCCAGAGCTAAATCAACTCCGGTATTTCTGACTTCTCCGACATTTTGATTGATGATTCCACCACCAAATGTATTGGGTACCGGTACAGCCAATAGCAAGTCAGTCGTATTTTTGTTAAATACTTCGAAAGTCAGATTACCACGTCCTTCAAGTATCCCAACATCGATCCCAACATTCGTTTGGCTTGTCGTCTCCCAGGTCAATTCCGAATTCTCAAAACTGGTCAATACTGTGCCCGGGGATGCAGATGCAAAATCAAAAGCAAAGGAATTAAATCCCAAACCTCCAAACGTGCTATAAGGACCAATGTTTTGATTGCCGACTTGTCCCCAGCCAGCTCTTAACTTAATATTGGTAAATGTGGAAGAATTGGTCCTGAGATTATAAGCCACAGCCAGAGAAGGGAAGAACCCCCAACGCTGTTCTTGCCTAAATACCGAAGTGCCATCATATCTTCCTGTAGCAGTTATAAATAAGTTGTCTGCCAGGATATATTCTGCCCGGAGCATAAATGAAGAAAGTTCTCGTTCGCTAAATCCATTTGTCACCGTCTGTCCTGCATTAGGAGCGAGTTCTGCGAAATAAAAACCTTTGGCCAGGCTAAGATCAAAAGCATTGTAGCCATTGAAGTTTGATTTGCCATTTGAATATTCCTGAACACCTGTGAGCTTTAAGTCGTGGGTTCCAAAATCTTTCTGCCAGGTTAAAATATTGCTAATCTGATAGGATGTGAATTTATTATTACGAAAAACCGTGTGCGGAAGAAAGTCATCACCGACTTCCACATCATATATTTCCCTATTAATGTTATTTAGCTGTGTACCAGCAGTTAGTGTGTAGCTAAAATTATTGGTGATATCATAAGTCGCATTAAGTGCTGTGCTTAAATTTTCATCAATAAACTGGGCGTCGCTTTCCCTAAGTGTTCGCACAGGATTGTCATTTAATGACGCAATCCCCTTAATGGATCTGAGATTGTATTCTCCGTCCTGATTGAATATGGGAGTGGTGGGATCCCACGTGAGGGCTTTTGCAACCAGACTCCCCTGTCCATTTCCAGCGAAACTGAAATCATTGGTTGCATTGTCCCTGTTGGCAAAAATATTTAATCCTACTTTAAGACGTGGACTTACCTGAGCATCGAGATTTGACCTCAGGGAAAGCTGCTTATAATCAGTATTGATTACAATACCTTCTTGATTGCGATAGGTACCTGATAAAAAGTAACTCAGATTACCTTCGGATCCACTTGCGGAAACTTGCAAATTATTACCGACACCTGTCTGGAAAATCTCTTTCTGATAATTGGTGCCACCATTTGCTTCAAGTGCAGAAATTTCAGCATCCGTAAAGTTGGGATTACCTCCAACATTTATTCGCCTGATATTTTCCAATCGTGCGAAATCACCGACATTATCTGCAAGGGTGGGTAAAAATTCCGGGACTTTTGAAAATGTCGTGAAAAAATCGACATCAACTTTCCCCTTACCAGACCCCCTTTTGGTGGTCACCATGATCACACCGTTTGACCCTCTCACTCCATAAATCGCAGTTGCAGAGGCATCTTTCAAAATGTCTATCGATTCGATATCATTAGGATTGAGTGTACTGAGATCTCCCCCTTGTATTCCATCGACTACGACAAGCGGACTATTGTTTCCCGTAATTGAGTTTACACCTCTAATGCGCACTTTTATATTGGCACCAGGCGCCCCGTTTGCTTTTGCGACAGTTACTCCAGCTGCCCGTCCCTGCAATGCTTCCTCCAACCGGGTGACTGGTTGATCCTTATAAGCGTCTGCGGTCACTGTTGATACTGCACCAGTCAGGTCACTTTTTTTCACCGTACCATATCCGATCACAACCACCTGGTCTAAAAGTGTTGAGGCCGTTGTCAGTAAAACATTGATGTTTGTCTGGGTGCCAACCTCAATTTCCTGTGGTGCATAACCGGTATAGGAAAACACCAGGATTGCATCTGTGCTTGGCACATTCAGTACATAATTTCCGTCTAAATCCGTTACAGCACCTGTAGACGAACCCTTCACCAACACATTAACCCCTATCAACGGACTACCATCCTCAGCATCAGTAACGGTCCCCGATACATCAATTTGTGCATGGGTAAGGCCGCAGATCAAAATCAGAATGACACTGCTCAAGCACTTATCAAAGAAATTATTACTTTTCATATTATTCAGATTAATTTGATGGGCTTATGATCAGCCCAGAATAAATCGTTGTGATAGGAAATTACGGCACAAATTTTTCATGTAAACCCGTTAGGAGGACTTACTTACAACCAGATGAAATCGAAGCAGTAATCCTTAAATACCTTTCCTTCCATACAAAAAGACAAGATTGTGTGGAGTAGCCACTGATAAATATTAACCAATCATTGCATTATTTTACCATGTGGATCTATTTGGCAGGTAACCTTTTTCAACAACCAGTGAGGGGTGTATTGACATCCAGGTTCTGGTACGTTTCCACTTGATCCAACCTGGACCGAACATGAGCAATGCACCACACCCATAATTCTCCATTCTCCGCCGCCACGCACTCGCGATCTCCTTGGTGCGGTATCTTATCTCTTCTGTCCATCGGTGCCCTTTGAAAAAGAAACAATTCTACCACCTTGGATCAACCCTAGTAATGTAAGGATGATCCTTTGCAGCAGGGCAAACAACTTTTTCCAAAATTACTTGATCTTCACACCTTTGGCCGTATGCCGCATTATCCTCCAGGTCTCAAACCGCCTGATGTATTGATAATCTGAATTTTTGTATTGGTGAGTAAGCCCCCACCGCAAAACTTCCGTTGGTTCTTTTTCACTGTCGGCAGTTCTGTTTAATCCAATCGCGTGTGGAGCTCCCTTTACCACAGACATGATTTCAAAATTAATCCCATCCGGAGCCCATTGCACCGTATTTTTTTCTGGCCCATCCGTGGTGATCAAAGATGCAATTCCACCATTATAAGGCCAGACACATATTTCATGACCGCTGTTGCTTATGGGATTGTATGGAGATTTAATGTAGGGGCCCTTTGGATGCTCTGCAATGGCAACACCATGACGTATCTGCCTGCCACCAAAAGTAATTTCTTCTCCCATCTGCTCACCTTTGTAATAGAGGTAAAATTTTCCGCGGTATGGTAAAATACAGGGGTCATGCACCTTGTGACTGTCAAAATCACCTTTTTTTTCTACGAGAAATCGATTTTGCTCTTCTCCCTTCCAGATGCCATTATCGGCAGGACTTAAAATGGGTTTTTCACTTTTTGTCCAGGGTCCATCCGGCGAGCCAGACCAGGCTAGCCCAACCTGGTTTTTCACGCGAACATTATAAGGTGATTTTACCGTCTGATAGCAGAGATAATATATGCCATCATATTCCATAACTTCGACAGTAAAAACAGAACGATCATCATACGACCCCTCCTCTCCACGAGCTACTGCCAGGCCTTCCTCACGCCAGGTCATACCATCGTCAGAAGTAGCATACCAGATATCACAGCGATCCCATGGAAACACTTTGTCTCTCTCCACATCTCCACCGAAACCCTGAGAGGGTCCCGTGCTTTTGCTATACCAAACATAATATCTGCCATTGTGCATGATCATCGCACTGGGATCTCTGCGCACTACACCTTCTTCATAGGCCAAGTCCCCCTTTAGATCTTCGACCCTGTACTCGAAAAACCATTCGTTGCCCAAATCTCTGGGCCATTTTAATGCTCTCTTCGAAGCAGCACTAAGACTATCTCTATTTGTGATGCCGAGAATATCAAGTTGCTCATCAGTCACCTGAATGTTTAAACTTTTATCAATATTTTCTCCATTCATATCGTCTTTGATGCTACATGCACAAATGGCCAAGATTAAAAAAACAAGATAGATTACACTTCTAAGCATTTTTTTATTTTTTCAAGAGATTCCATTACCTGTTGCAATAATAACTATTCCGATAATCATACATGCCAGACTCAAATACAAATACGTTTTTGCCTTTCTTGACGCATTTATCCATTCCTTCGTGACAATGCCACTTACGATCGCAGTAACTACACAGGCAGTATTAAAAATTGCATAACCGACAGTATTTCCTATATCACCCAATCTGAAAGCTGAATATGCAAACAAGGCCGATGCTGCGTAGTGAAAAATAGCCATTACTAAAATGAGAATCAAATTCTTATTAAAATGAGTTGTTCGAAAAAAAGACCAGGCTTTCTTCGCTGAAAGTTGCCAGGCAAAATAAAAAGTCATTACAATTCCACCACTAATAAAAATCGGGAACATCACCCCCACGGCAGTGATCCATTCTGCATTTCCTGCCGCCTGGCTGGCAGTGTGAATATCCGGACGACCTACGGCATTGGCATAACTAAATCCCGTAGCTAGCAATCCACCTATTACAGCAATGAGAATGCCCGTCATCATAGATCCCTTTGCCTGATTGCCTGACGATTTTGCTTCATCTTGTTCGCGAATCAATCCGGCCTTCCCATTAAATATTACACCCAATAAGACTATCAAGATCCCGAATAAAATGGTGATGAAAGTCTTGCGCGGTGGCACTCCATCTACCAAAAAAGGTAAAATTGATCCAACCAGAATCACAGTACCGATAAACAGAGAAAAACCCAATGACAATCCGATATGATTTATCGCTTTACCCCACATCATCACACCAACACCCCACAACACACTAGCCAATGCCATTTTCAACAAGATCTCGACAGGCACAGTAGTGAAGACCTGTCCAAAATCCTTGATTAAAGCTAATGAGGCTATGATTGGCACTACAAACATAGTAAGTAAAAAGAACAGGGCCCACGTATTTTCAAATTTGAAATCCTTTGTATACTTCTCTGGCAAAGCATAAAGTCCAAGCATGAGTCCAGCTCCAACAGCAAAAATTATTCCTTCGATCATTACACTATTTTTTTAATCAGTCTTGCCCAAATCTAAAAATGGTAGTACTGCTAAATTTTTGTCCCGCCTTTGTGATAGAACCTGGAGATCCCTCTAGATTCGGACCGTTTGGGAAGCGATGAGTCTCACAACAAAATGCCCTAAATTTGCCAAACTGTTGCCCATTTTCTCTTTGCAATGCGTCTGATGTATATTTTCCAGTATAAAAAAGCATACCCGGTTCTGTCGTAAATACTTTCAATGTCCTTCCCGAGTCTCTGCAGCAGAAATCTGCAACTTTTTCCAAACTAAAATTATTATCAAAAAGGTAGTAATGTTCAAATCCATCACTCATCTTTTGATGCACATCACCAATAATCATTGCTGATCTTAGATCGTCGATGGCACCATCAAGGTTGATTATTTTACCTGTTGCTGCCCCGGACGAATCTAATTCCATTTTTTTCCCGGCATGTATCTGTGCAGTATGCGATTCTACAGAGGATTTAAATGCCGATAAATTGAAATACGTGTGATTTGTGAGAGCGATCGGCGTATCTTGATCCGGGACTGCCTGATAGCTTATCACGAGATCATTATCGTTATTTAACAAAAAAAATACCTCTACATCAACGTTCCCTGGAAATCCTTCCTCCAAATGGCGACTTTGCATTGACATGGATACGCCGGTACCCTCATCAGTACTCAGCCACTTTCCCTGCCATATTTTTTTATCAAACCCAATTTTACCTCCATGCAAGTTATTTTCTCCACAATTTTTAGCCAGGGGATAAGAATTGCCATTTAAAATAAATGTCGAGTTTTTGATCTGAGAACAATATCTCCCAACGGTGGAACCGAAATAAGGGGCATTCTTGATATAATTTTCGGAAAAATATCCAGCCAAAGAATCGAAACCGCATGTTATCTCTTCGAGCAAACCATTTTTGTCAGGAATCGTTATCGATGTGATCGTAGCTCCATAATTGGAAATCTTTACCTCAACTCCCGAATCATTTTGTATGCTATACAAATCAATATCTTGATCTGAGAGCTGACCAAATTTTGTTTTTTGAGTTTTCATAATACTTGATTTTTCAATCCCAGATTTTTGAAATCTAATTCATAGGGTTTCAATTTTTCCCAATCAAAAGAGACACCGATCCCAGGCTGGCCAGGAGCGACAGCCTTATAGTCCTTCACCTGCAATGGTTGCAGTGTATATTGATCAATTGGAAAACTATGTACTTCGAGCCAACCTGCATGAGGTTGTGAGGACACCAGACTTACATGCAATTCGTGCATGCCGTGCGAGCAAATAGGAATTCCCTTTTCTTTGGCCAGTCGAGATACTGCCAACCATCCTGAGATCCCGCCGCAATTTGATGCATCCGGCTGGATAAAGGATAGTTTTGCCAAATCAAATGCATGTTCAAATTCATGGATCGTGTGTAGGTTTTCCCCCATGGCAAGTGGAAAGCCGGTCTGATCTGTAATCTTGGCATAACCTAAATAATGGTCGGGTATAATAGGCTCTTCAAACCATTTTATATTATATGACCGGAAACCCTCGATGGCACAAATTGCCTCTTCGACTGTCATAGAATAATTTGCATCTACCATAAGCGCAACATCGTCGCCGATTAGGGTCCGGACAGCCTCAATACGCTCCAGGTCTTCACTAAGGTTTTCACGACCCACTTTAATTTTTACGGCATTAAAACCCCTGTCTAAATACGATTTGACATTCTTGAGCAATTTCTCCTTGCTGTACAGAAGATCAATCCCACCACAATATGCATTGCACTGGCTACCGGATCCTCCTGCCAATTTCCAAAGTGGCTGATCTTGTCCTTTGCAACGAATATCCCACAGGGCAATATCTATTGCCGATATCGCAAATGATGCAATACCTCCACGGCCCACATAATGGATATGCCAAAACATGAAGTCCTGAAGTTTCTCGATTTCTGAACCATCCATTCCGATCAGAGCGGGGGTAAAATCACAATCAATCATGGATTGAATTGCTCGGCCGCCCTTTCCTCCGGTATAAGTATATCCGGTTCCTTTTAACCCGTTTTCAAGACTTATTGTTACGGTGACAAGCTCAAAATGTGTATGAGCACCATGTTTGGCATCAGACATTACTTCGGGTAACGGCACCCGAAAATAACGCGAATCAATATGAGAAATACTGGAACCCATCAATGCTTAAATTTGACGTAACTCGTTTTCTTGTCCAGGTACTGCTCAAGCCCGTATTTGCCATCTTCGCCCCCTGCCCCACTTAGTTTTAGTCCGTTGTGAAATCCCTGGTGTTGCTCGCCATGGCCTCTGTTGACATAGATTTCGCCAAACTCCAATTCATTGGTCAATCGCATTACCTTATTCATATCATTGGTAAATAGGATAGCGGCAAGGCCATACTTGCAATCATTGGCGTATCCGATCACTTCATCCGTAGTCTTAAACTTGATCACAGGGAGTACAGGACCGAAAATTTCTTCCTGCACAATCGACATTCCTTGTTTTACATCCTCTAAGATTGTGGGCTCAAACCAAAATCCCTTTTCAAACCCGGGACCGGACGGACGTTTACCACCACATAAAATCGTTGCACCTTCCCGGACTGACTCTGCTACAAGCCGCTCCATGCGTTCTACTCCTGCTCTATTAGTAAGTGGCCCAATGTCTGTGGTGTCCTTTTCGGGGTCATCCATTCTCAGACTGTTTACAGCCAACAAGAATTTTTGGATAAATGCATCATAGATCGACTCCTGCACATACATTCGTTCATTGCATGTACAGACCTGGCCTGAATTATCAAATCTGGAATGCAATGCACCTGCTACAGCTAGATCCAGATCAGCATCTTCAAAAATGATACAGGGTGCCTTACCCCCTAGCTCTAATTGTACATGAGTCAGGTTGGTCGCTGCCGATCTGAAGATTGCTTGACCTGTGGGTGTACTTCCGGTCATGGTTATCATCTTGGTTATTGGATTCTCCACCAATGTCTTGCCTACCTCTACTCCTCCTGTCACCATATTTATCACTCCCGGCGGGATCCCGGCACTGTCTGCAAGGTCGCAGAGCTCCAGAGTGGATAAAGGGGCATCAGGTGTGGGTTTTAGTACCACAGTATTTCCGGTCACTAATGCGGGCCCAAGTTTCCTCCCCGCCAGGGCCAGGGGAAAATTCCATGCTGTAATCGCGACGACTACTCCCTTAGGTACTTTATTAATCCATATTTGTTCGCTGGGATTATCCGACGGTAAGATATCTCCCTCTATATGTCTGGCCCATTCACATGCATACTCAATAAAAGTGCAGGTCACCTCTACTTCAAATCTGGCGACTTTCAGTAATTTACCTTGTTCAGCAGTAATGAGCTTGGCTAGTCTCTCGCTGTTCTTTCTTATTTCATTAGTAAATTTTCGCAAAATTGTTGCTCGAGACCGTGGTGGAATTTTCCGCCATGATTTTTGAGCTTCCCGGGCAGCAGATAGTGCAGAAATCGCATCCTTTTTACTGGCTACCTGTACTGATCCAACAATTTCTTCAGTAGTGGGATTTATTATTTGATCTCGTTTTGATATTTCCGAATTTTGCCAGGAGCCATTGATAAATAGTTGGTAGTCTTTCATCATAGTATGGATTTCTCAAACACTTCTTTTTTTTGATTTGATAATTTATCTACCCATCCAGCCTCCATCTACGACGAGGATAGCTCCATGTACATAATCGGCAGCTTCAGATGAGAGAAAAACTACAGGCCCGGCAAAATCTTCTGGTTGTCCCCAGCGTCCGGCAGGAATCCGCGACAAAATCGAAGAAGATCTCTCGGGGTCCTTGCGCAGGGCTTCGGTGTTGTCCGTATTTATGTAGCCCGGAGCGATTGCGTTTACGTTTACTCCTTTTCCTGCCCATTCGTTGGCAAAAGCCATGGTCATCTGTCCGATAGCACCCTTGCTTGCAGCATAACCCGGCACAGTGATCCCACCTTGAAAAGTAAGCAGGGAAGCAGTAAAGACAATTTTTCCCCGGCCACGAGCGACCATGTCCTTGCCAAATTCTCTAGTCAAAATAAATTGAGCATTTTGATTGACTTCGATCACTTTATCCCACATTTCATCCGGATGATCGACAGCAGGGGCACGGGCAATCATCCCTGCATTATTTATTAGAATATCAACTTGTTCGAAATCGTTCTTTACATTTTCGATAAATTGATAAAGATTTTTTCGATCAGAAAAATCACATTGATAAGCTGAGAAACTGCCGCCGAGGGCCCTTATTTCCCTTTCAACTTCACTGTCCTGCAGTGGTAAGGTAGCAGATACTCCAATAATTTTTGCTCCGGCTTGACACAAGCCAATGGCCATGGCTCTGCCAATTCCTCGCTTACAGCCCGTCACCAGTGCCGTTTTTCCCTTTAGATCAAATTTATCAAGTACGCCCATCGATTACTTTTTCACCTGAATGTTTTTATACCTGGCAATCCATTAGGATTTTCATGCCTGCCGGATTCTCATCAATATGTTCAAATACATGCTGGATATCGTAAAGGGGCTGAATATCTGTGATCAGCTCTTTAAAAGGCAATGTATTTTCGGTAATCAGGGTGATTGCTTTTTCATAATCTTCCTTTTCATATACCCTCACCCCAATTAATTGCAACTCTTTCCAAAAGAATTTAAATAAATCCACTTCCCTTTTTTCTCCGTGGATTGCCACTAATACAATTCTGCTTCTGATCCCGGCGATCTCAGTCATCACCTCTATGGTAGCCTGCACCCCAGCTACTTCAAAAACCACATCAGCCATCCGGCCATCCGATTTTTCGTTTACATATTGAATCAGATCGACCTCCCTGGGATTCACCGTTTCAAAACCAAGCGTCTGGGCTTTGGCAACACGCTTTTCATTGACTTCTGAAATAATGACATGTGCACCGACATCAGAAGCGACGAGTGCCACAAGGAGACCAATAGGCCCTCCACCCAATACAACCGCGAGTTCTCCAGGCTTTATGCCACTCAATCTCACGTCGTGCGTTGCTACTGACAAAGGCTCTACCAATGCTCCCAACTGCAGGTCTGTGCTATCACCTAATTTATGGAGGGTAAAGGCTGGGACATTCCAATATTGTTGCATGGCTCCCGGACTATCGATGCCCATGAATCTCAATTCACGGCATATGTGGTTGAAACCCTTATCTGAAGATTTTGCCAACCGGTCATCAAGGGGTCGCACAACTACCTTATCCCCAATTGCAAAATTTTGTACCTCCTCACCGACTGCGTCCACAATACCCGACATTTCATGCCCAATGGTCATTGGAATGTTAACGCGTTTGTCCATCATACCGTGATAGATGTGGATGTCTGTGCCACAAACACCGGCATAGGCTACCTTGATTCTCACTTCATCTTTGGCTGGAGCTTTGACATCGCTTTCAACTACTTCAAAAGTCTTGTCTCCAACGTATTTTGTTGATATCACTTGATTTATTCTAATGTGTAAAAAGTATCCTGGTTCCTGTGCCCAAGCTTTGGCACAAAATCGTGTAAAAAAAATAAAAATCAGGTTTCAAAGAAAAACTGAGTAGCAAGAAATTAACTCATCAATACAATATATTATCAAACCACTACAAGATCCCGTTCAAAATTGGTTAATATGCTTTATCTTTAGAATGATGCCTAAATAGAACTCCACATGAAGTTAGCATACGAGCCCCTGATAGAAAGATCCATGAATACTATTCATGTCAAGAGGACCTACCAGCCTTATTTGGCAAAAAATTGGCATTATCATCCCGAATATGAGATCCTGTATATCATGGAGGGAGAGGGCGTGCGGGTAGTAGGAGACCACATTTCTGATTTTTCTGGTGGTGAGCTTGTGCTGATTGGCAAATGGTTGCCTCATCTATGGCGTCATGACAATAGTAGAGAGGTGGAGAAGGAAGCCGACTATATCAACATAAAGTTTCTAAAGGAGTACAAAGGAATCAATATTTTTTCCCTCCCGGAGCTTCTCCAGATTAATCAGCTCCTCAACAGTTCGTCTCGAGGATTGCTATTTGATAAAAACAGTATTCCTATGGTACATCAACTCATAGTCGAGTTGGTCAATAGTCGCTCCGCAGAAAAGATGATTCTATTTTTGCAGATTTTACAGATATTGTGTGAACAAGAGGATGTACAATGTCTGACTAGTCAAGATTTTATACTACCCACTCACAATGCAGTCGAGGACCGACTACAAAAGGTAATCAACTACATTTTTAAAAATTACACCAGGACAATTACACTAAATGATATTTCCAAAATTGCTCTACTTACTCCCCCTTCTTTTTGCAGATTTTTTAAAAACAGGACCAACAAGACTTTTTTCAATTTTCTAAACGAATTTAGGATAAGTAAGGCATGCCAGCTTCTTACAAACACACATAAGACGACAAAAGAAATTTGTTACGAAGTCGGGTTTAATTCCATGACGAATTTTCACAGGACATTTAAAATGTTTAGGCAAACATCTCCAATGGAATACAGGAAGAGATTTGGAAAGTAATTCTTACATGGGATATTGTCCGATCTAATGACGAAAGAACTAGAAAAAAAAGGAAGCACAAAAGGTAAAATCCGGCAAGTCGTCGCCGCATGGCCATTTATGAACACAGGTCCGAAATGGACTCCTCTTCAGTTTGTGCAAAATGTGCGGGCTTTGGGTCTGTCCGGTGTTGAACTCTTTCCAGTAAAACACTGGGATCTTTTGGCAAGATTCGAAATGGTTTGTGCTGCTACCAAATCGCATACATTCATCCGGGGCATGAACAACAAGAACCATCACCCCGAGTGTATCCCTGCCCTTGAGAAGGCAATCCATTCTTCAGCAAATGCCGGCTTCCCTAATGTCATGACATTCACGGGAATGGCAGATACATCTGATCAGGAAAATGGCAGTAAAGTTTCTCCTGATGAAGGAATGAAAAACTGTATTGAGGGTTACAAAAAAATAATGCCTCTGGCCGAAAAGCATGGAGTAACACTTATTCTGGAACCATTAAATTCAAAAAAAACAGAAGAGATGAAGGGTCATCCCGGCTACCAGGGAGATCGAATAGATTATTGCATGGAAATTATTAAAGCTGTAGACTCACCATCACTAAAATTGCTTTTTGATGTATATCACATCCAAATAATGGACGGTGATATTATTCGTCATGTCAATAAATACAAAGATTATATAGGCCATGTACAAATTGCTGGTGTACCGGGCCGTGGAGAAATCGGAACCGGGCAAGAAATAAATTACAGCGCAGTGATGAGCACTTTGATTAAAAATAATTATAGCGGGTATGTAGGCCACGAATGGATTCCTACGGGAGACCCTATGGAAGGACTGGCTGAAGCTGTATCGATCTGCGATGTGTAAATTACCGGCGGTGTCCAGAAAAATACAATTCTATTTGGCGGTTGCCTTGGCATTTATGTCTTGCAATGTGAATAAGGAACCGGACAAGCCCGTGAAACGCGACATCCTTCAACCCAACATTGTATTTATGCTTGCAGATGACTTGGGATTTAATGAGGTTGGATTCAATCGGGGAGACGGTAAAGTCACACCCAATATCGACAACCTGAGGAATGGAGGAGTTAGTCTCTCCCAATTTTATGTACACGCAGTCTGCACACCAACCAGGGTAGCATTCATAACGGGACGGTATCCTTTCCGTACCTGGAATGACTGGCGTCCGGAGGATTTTGGGAAACCCAGTTTTCTGGAAAGGCTTGGTCTACAGTTGGAGAAAAATGAAGAAGGAGACGAAACCAGGAGGATACATGCATTACCGGCTGAGGAAAGAACAATTGCAGAAGCACTGAGTGAAGTTGGATATTATACTGCACTGATTGGCAAATGGGGTTGCGGAGAGTGGTTAACCCAGCATCTGCCAATGGCTCAGGGCTTCCATCATCAATATGGCCACTATGCTTGGGGTATTGATTATACCAATTACACCATACCACACAACGCACCCGCTCGATTTGCCGTCTACGATTGGCATCGCAATCAAGAACCTATCTCAGAACAAGGTTACAGTACAGATCTAATCGCCAACGAAGCCGTTCGCCTTTTATCTCAGCAACGAAAGAACCACGGCGATCGCCCTTTCTTTTATTACATCCCATTCAATGCCCCACATGGTCCGCTGGAGGAAATACCTCGCTATACAGATGAATACGAAAAAAGGCTCGCGGCAATAAAATGCATGGATGATGCCGTGGGAAGAATTGTCGGCGCGCTCGATCAATACGGATTTAGATCCAATACCATGATTGTGTTTAGCAATGATAACGGGGCAATACGCGACAGTATGAATATCCCATGGCGCGGTACTAAGAATACAAATTACGAAGGAGGTGTCCGAGTGCCTTGTGTAATAAATTGGTCCGGTAAAATTCCCGAAAATAGTACAATTGATGAATTGATGCACATTACTGATTTTTATTCCACTTTTGTGAAAATAGGTGGCGGGAGTCTCAATGGTCAGTTTCCACTCGATGGCATGGATATGGGTAATGTAATTTTTAATGGGGCAAAAAGTCCGCGTAGCGAAATTATTTTTGAAGTTAATGGAAGTGTTCGACAGCCGGCGATTCGAGTTGGAGATTACAAATTAATAGGGGATGAATTGTATGATCTTAAGAAAGATCCGACTGAGCAGTATGATATTGCAGCCAGACATCCGGAGATAAAGCAGACCCTGAAGGAAAGAGTTGCATCAGTGGGTAACGAGCGGCCACCGTTACCCGATATGAGTATCCTGATGACTCCGGCTTTACCCTGGGTTTATGGCCAAAAAGAAAATGAAAATGTGCCGGAATGGTTAAAAATAAAAATGGAAAAAATCCGATCCAGACAACCTCAGTTTTGGGCAGAAGGTACTACGCCCTGGCCTCAAGCACCCAAGGATGGCAAAATCATTTATACCGGGGATGGACGTTGATCAAAACAACGAAATGTGTTTAGAAAGGAGGATGATTTTTTTTGTTGGGATAATATTTTGTACGAAAGTTTTTTAAGCAGGAATATGTGGATGGATAGGCCACTCACAATTTGGTCCTTTTCAAACTAATCCAAAAATCATGAAAAAGACATTATAAAAACCGAGTGCAGGGCTGTTCGCAGGTTTCTTATCTTACTCTCAGATTATTAAGAATTTGCATGACGGACACAGGCACACAGTTAGCACCGGTTTCTTTTACACAGCGGCTTAAATACCTCGGTCCTTCGCTCATTGTCACCGCAAATATTGTAGGTGCAGGAGAATTGATCATGACGACGACCCTGGGTGCCCGGGCTGGTTTTATTGCACTTTGGGTCATCCTCGTGAGTTGTATGGTTAAGGTCATGGTACAGCTTGAGTTTGGCAAACATGCCATATGTACTGGTGAGACCACATTGGAAGCATTTGCCAAATTACCAGGGCCAAAAATAGGAAGGGGTCACTGGAGTATCTGGACCTGGCTGTTGATTAAGAGTATTCAGTTTGTACAGTACGGGGGCATGATCGGCGGTGTAGCTCTGGCTCTCCATATTGCGATACCTCAAATACCCGTATGGCTTCTTGTATGGATCATAGCTATTCTCACGGTTTTTTTGGTCCTGGGTGGAAAATATTCACGTATTGAAAAAGTTGCCGTTTGGCTTATTGCCATCTTTAGTGTTTTCACTGTGTTTTGCGTTTTTATCGTGCAGTACACACCGTATGCAATAAATGTCAGTGATATATCAGAAGGTATGAGTTTTCAAATGCCGGCAGCGGTTATGGCGGTGGCACTTGCTGCATTCGGCATCACGGGCGTAAGTTCTGATGAAGCCATTTCTTATCCATACTGGTGTGTCGAAAAAGGCTATGCAAAATTTACGGGCGAAAATGATGGTTCACAGGGGTGGACCGACAGGGCGAAAGGTTGGATAAGGGTCATGTATTTAGATGCTTTTTTATCTATGATCATTTACACCATTACCACAGCTGCGTTTTATTTATTGGGTGCTGCCATATTGCACAAAATGGGCAAAGTACCGGAAGGATATGAAACCATTGAAACCCTCTCTCAGATATATACTGAAAGTGCGGGCATGGGTGCAAAATATATTTTTCTTATTGGAGCGGTAGTGGTATTATTTTCCAGTTTGTTTATTGCATCTGCTTCCAATCAGCGCATGTTTACCGATGCATTTGCCCAGTTGGGATTTTTAGATTACCGTGACAGTGAGCAACGTGCCAGGTGGTTTAAGGTACTGGCCTGGTTTTTCCCTTTGGCATGGGCGGTGCTATTTATCACTGTGAAAGCACCCGTATTTATGGTATTGCTCGGAGGTGTAGTTTTATCACTTCTTTTATTTTTGGTGGTTTTTGCTGCCTTTTATTTTAGGTACAGAAGATTGGATGCAAGTCTCTATCCTACGATTGTTTACGACATTTTATTTTGGATAAGTTGCTTGAGCATTATCGTTTTTGCAGCGCAAGCGGTGGTGAAATTATTTTGATGGTGTGAGTTTTTTTCACCACAACTCTAGTAAGTTTTCCAACTCTCCATGGTAGGGTAGAACTATACGTGACTGTATACAATCTCTTCTGTCGAATTCTCTCGATTTCACGTTTTAAGGGCTCGGAAGAGATTTCCGCCATTTATCCGACATTACCGACACGCAGTTCGTAATAGGCACCTTTCTTTTGACTACCGGTCCGGGGCTAAGCACAGTGCCGGCCAGACTCAGCCATTCTTTAATTAGGCCTACTATCGAATATATGCTCAAGTTTCAACAACACTCTACTATCCTAGCCGGCATTTTGTCTTAGCCCCTGTTAGTCGCCGATTCAGTCATTCATATATTCTTCGTAATCTTCCATTGGATCGAAATCGTAGTACTCCATTGGATCGCATTCCTCTGTACAGCTAAAATATCCACCGAAGCCCGCAACCTGCAATTTCTTATATCGATCCAATTTCAATTTGCAGGCATTACACCAAAAACTTGTTGGCACAACCGATAAATCTCTATAAAGATTACCTTCCCTAAAGTAAGGGTCTTTGGCGATATAATCTTGGCCTGTCAAAATGCCAGATCCACCACATGAAGGACACTTTACTCGCTTGTTCAGCATTCCATACTGGTCATAGAGTTTTGCAGCTTCCCATAGTTGATTTCTCTCTTCCTCATTTTTCCTATAGAAGTCATCTTTATGCATTCTAATTAACTCTGTGATCTGCTTTTCAAGTTTTCGATAGTCATCATCGATCATTTCTTGGGCAATGGCAGCTGGATCTACCCCAAAAAGATCTTCTAAAGTGCGTTTCTGATATTCTGAAAGGACTTTGCAAATTCTGTAGAATGTTGAAAGCCAGATGCTGTTTGGAAAGTCTTCAAAGGCAGCTGTTCCAGAATGTAATTCTTGATTTCTTCGAGTTAGAAAATTCAAACTGAATTCATAATCACTTTCTCTAAACTCTTCAACGGCTTTTCGAACTCTCTCAAATACTGTTTTAGAAGGAATAGATTTTGGAATCTTTGATGATGATAACCCAAAGACATACATAATATTTTCACCATCTGTAGGGTCAGCCAAAAGAGCAGGATGTATAAATGCGAGTGTGGATCTGCCAATCAGCTCCAACACAAAAGCATTGTTAAGAGCAAATTCTGTGCTATCCGTGTTCGATGAGTGTGCTCTTGTTGCATAAATCTTTGCTTTGTTCCAAATTAATTCCTGAGTCCAATCCATTTTAATCTAATTTATCCATATTCTTTGTAACTGACGAATTCCCTGCTCTACAGTCGGAACTGAAGACCTCATATGAATTTCTTCCCAGTTATTAATGAGTACAGTCTTATTTTTTTCAGGAAATACTCGTTCTCTCTTTGATTTGTTTTTAAGAGCGCTGAAAAATTCTTTTAGTCCATCTTTAGTCCCGAGTTTGAGTTTCATGCAGATAGGATCATACCTTAGTCTGAAATTCATATTGATTCTTGTAATGAAACTTGAGTAAAACTTTCCCTTGCCTCCATTGACATAGAATAAATAATCCATCTGCCTCTCAATTAACGATTCAATTTGATCTAAATATGGACTCATCACATCCGTATAAGTGATCGAGGAAGTTGTTAGATATCTCAATAAAACCATTTTTGGGGGACTAGTTAAATGAGCACCATCGGTATGAAATGGAAATTCACTAAAACCAAATCTTCCAGATAAAGAAAATGTATTGTCACTAGCTCTCGGTCTAATTTCCTTTACGAAAGTTCTATTCAGATCTTGAGCAACAAGTTTTCCGTATCTCATTGCAAGATCAATAAACTGCCTTGTTGTTGCGATATCCTTGAAGATCTTCATTTACCTTAAATTGGCGACTAACGGTCTGTGCAAACGCAGGTGGGGCGCATAGCCCCACTTGCCGTTTTGCACTTTATTCTCATCAGTTTTTCTTTCTAATCTCTTCTATAATTCCCAATACTATTTCTTTTCCCATGCGTTCAGTTTCCTTTTTAAACTCGTCCAAATATAGCCAAGTAAATTTCTTTGTTGATTTCCAAATATTTCTCAAAGATTGTTCGCCATTTTGTATAAATCCTTCTCCCTTCATTTCAATATTTCCGTCTTTATTCAACGAGTATTCAAACTCCAAATTGATAGGATAAGGACTAATTGCTTCAACACCACTAACAGTATATGCAATAATGAAAATTATCGCATTACCTTTGTTTTCGTATAAAAATTTACCAGGGACTTCTTTAAGATTGATTTCTAATATATTGCCCGCTACCATTTCTTTTAATTTAAGGCTATCTGCTGCATTATAAATTCCCTCCTTTAAGTATTGTATTCTTGTTTCGACATCTAATTCGCATTCAATTGTTGAATTCCACCCCCAATACAATATCGCTGGGACGAAGGAACTTTTCTTTTGGTCATAGACATTGGTATCAGGCCCAACTTTATCCGATTTAATTATTAACCAATCGTTATCTCTTTCCTTTTCATTTTGCAAACTCTCAGTCTTAGTGTTTACAAAAGTGGAGTATTTTTTAGTTGACATACAGCTTGTTAGCATTGCACTAAAAATTCCAATTACTATGATTTGCTTCATATTCTTTTGTTTAATTACCGCCAACGCTCCTGGGCTAGGCGCAGTGCCGGCCAGGTTCTTCGACTCTTTTACAAAACGCTCTGTTTTAATATAAGAATAAAGCTTGAACAACAAAGCGACTTCCGCAGCCGGCATTGCGTCCTAACCCATGTTATGTGGCGTAATTCCTTTATTGTCCTGTGTTCCATTATTCTTCTTCGCTCGCTTTAAACTTAAAGACTTCTTGTCCTTCATTGGTTCTCCGATTCTTCTTTAGGAAAATTCTCAGTTCGGTCAATATTTCCTTTATTATTTCAACAATAACTGTAAGCACCCATAATGCACCTCGAATTATATCCATTTCGTCATGGTCTACCATGATTTTCTTTCTGAATCTTTTATAGAAATTTGATGGAGCGTAAATATGTAGCTCAGTCAGACCCTGAAATATGTGGTCTGTCTGCTTATATGCTGCCATATCTTTTG
This sequence comes from Saprospiraceae bacterium, assembly GCA_965222645.1. GTDB lineage: Bacteria > Bacteroidota > Bacteroidia > Chitinophagales > Saprospiraceae > JABDMH01. Next base: position 3,009,560 of record OZ244968.1, read on the forward strand.
TGTAATGGAAACCATCTGCCCTGTACTCAATAAGAGTATTGATATATCCATGATCCGCTGATCTAATCTTGTTCAACAAGGTTGTATTTACCGTGCTATTTTCTGTCTTTAGATACTTCAATAGTCCTTTCCAAGTTGATCGCCATCGGTTCTTATTATTTTCTAATATATATTTGATTAGAGATGAGAAAAAGTCAAGAGTGGATGTAGAATGAAATATTATACTATCAAAGATATAGCCCTGTTGCCTAGCAATGTGAAATCCGTCGACGTTAGGACTATCAAATTTAAATACATATTTATTTCCGGGTTTATTGACCATAAGAAGTAAATCAAGATGAAAGGTACAGGCGCTCAATCTAGCTGTTATCCCATCTCGAATCTGATAAAACATTTTCTCATTTAGAGAGCCTGTAATATAGTTACTATAGTCAAGGCCGAGAGAGATTAGAGCATTTCTTACATTTTGAACTTGCAACAATAGACTAGATCTTACGGCATCAACATCCTTAAATTTGTCGCTTTTATATTCGAAATATTCGTTGTAATTCATTCGACAATCCATATTTTCTAATCATCATCCCAAACTATTCTATCTGATATGGATTTAGATTTTCTTATTAATTTTCCTTGAAATGGAAGTTGCTCACTTGTACCATCGAAATTTTCGTAATCTGTTCTTTCAACTAAATATTCATGACAAAATTTAGGAACAAGCTTTTCCACAGATGACTCTCTAATTGCAATGTTATCATAATTGTAATCTGTAGCAATGTTTGGATAGATTATACCATCATACTGCCCTAAGACAGGTTTATTGTTTTCATCAATAAAAGTTATTGTTTTACTCATTACTTTGTCTGCGAAATAGGCACTAAAAAAGTATTCATACTTATTTTCACTGATTACTGGAATATCTTTAACAAATTCACTCCCGATAAATTTTTGTATTTTTTTAATCATTCTCGTGAAGTATTGGTTACTGTCGTATAGTTTCCTATCCAAGGCATTTGTTGCTTTATCAACTCCAATATTTATCCTTTCAGCGCTATTGATTGGATACATTATTAAGGGTTTTCTTTCCTTCGATGCCCAGCCTGTAATTATGATTCTATCTCCTGCTCTTGGTTTACACTCGAAGACGGCCACTTGTGCATTTTCAGCTAAATACAAACACGTAGAATTTGAAGTATTTGCTCTACCATACCAACCAAATTTCCTAATTATTTTTAAAGGTGTTAAGGACAAGAAGTTTGATTCTCTCACTTTTCCATTTTCAGAATTGTAATCTGCTATCGTTGTCATTCTGAACACTAATCCTACATGAATTGGAATTTGAAAAATTAATTCGAGGTTAAACACATTGTGCAAAAAGTTTTCAAGTTCTGGTATTTCCTCTGTTTCTAGTTCCGTAAGATTTATTTCTTTAAGAACTTTGAATGAATCGTCATAGAATTGATATGCACAGTCCAGTATTTCTACATCTTCTTGAGAAACACTCTGTCCTGTCTGAATCTTCATCAGAATCTCTTGTTCTGGAGTCATTTTGACGCCCCACTTTTTACAATCTGGAATTTCAGGTAAATTCATATTTCCGGTTTAATTCCTTATGCCACATAACGGGTTGGCGATATGTGGCGGCTGAGGAACGAAGCTGACATCATTATCGCTTGTTCTCACTCGTTTTCCTTTTGTTTGTTAAGCCTAACTAATTGATAATTAATATTTTGTAATGTTTTTAAGATTTTTTCATTGGTTGAGAGATATATACTATCCGAATAAGCCGTGGAGTTTTTCTGTTTGTTGTGAAGATAAACCAGACTGTCGAGAAGTTGATTGGATTGCTGTAGTTCTAACGTTTGTATGTTTCCCAGTTCCAATATGGGCTTGGCTGATTGTTCAATTGTTTGGTTAGACCATTCACGATACATTACAATCCAATCTGGAAGTCCAAAAATAGCAGTTAAAATTAAAGCCGCTATGGCATATTTTATCGCTTTATTTGAGTCTATTTTGGCGTTGCTCGCATTAGTTTCAGCAAGTTTGATTTGTGTTTCTAATGTATCAAGTTGACCTTGAAGAAGATTGACTTGTTGCCTATTAAGTTGAAGTTGTTCTGTTTGTTTGTGGGATTGTTCTAAAAGTGAAAATTCGATTATCGAGTCTTTGTTTAGAAATCTGTTACAATTGTTATCGTGGTCATATTTAGAACATGGGTCATGGTTGTTACATCCGCAATTATTATCAGATTGTCTAGTTGGACAATTACAGCCAAAACTCTTATGTTCAAAAGCCCAGTTAAACCACTGTTCGATGTGTTCAGTGTTTTGTGGATTTGTCACTAAACATTCAGATTGAAGTTGCTTTTTAAGTTCGTTCAGCGAAATACCATTTTCTGTCGTTTCAGAACCTATTTGCAACATCCTGTAATAAATATCAGATGCAGTACATTTTGTATTTTTTACTTCATTCAATGTTTTGTTTTTTTAATGAGTGAGAACTCACTTATATACGACATTACCCCTGACTTTCACAATTTACCATTTTCTACCCTTTATTTAGCACATCCTGATTGTAATAAACAGATAATCATTTAGTTACATTTCGCTATATGATCACGGAAAGACATACACGCAAGTGCTAACACTCGACAACAAACGCTTGTAAACGTTTAAGGTCTTTTCTAGCCTTTGACAAAAGCAAGTACTCTTCAGAAAAAAGCCGCTTCCCCTGTCACCAAGAGCAGAAATCTTCTGTTGGCAGTGACGGTATCTATGATCCTGCTCTGATGTAAATGATCTGGCAAAGCGGTTTTAACGGTCCAGGGCATCTCCCAGTTTTGAGCGCAAAAATTTTATCCGTTTTTTCCGAGTTTAAATTCCTTTTTTGTACATTAGGATGAAATTCTGATCGATAAATTGTAAAGACTTTTTTGATCAGACAGAAAATGATAAGGCGGATCTGTTTCTACCGAAATTTGCACTTTTTATTGTAGAGGATAACAGATCAAGTCTTCACGCTTAGGCGTGGGCTTGATCGAAATTCTCTAGGTGTGCAAACCTTCGGTGGATCGATACGAGCTTCGCGCCTTTTTTTGACAAAAATTTTAATAACCGGCTCCAAAGGAAGCTCACAGAGCCACAAAACCAAAAGTCATCATGCACCTCATCTAGATTTTTCAAAAAAAGATTCAACAAATTATACCGTAACCTGTCCTTGATCTGGGCGAGTAAAAAGTTGATGCCATAAAGATGGGATCAGGGGTTATATGGGTGTTATACCATAACCTGTATGGGTGTGGGGATGTATCCGTACACCTGCACCGGCCTGCTTGAGTTTTTAGCGGATTCATAGGCCGGTGCATTTTCAGCTGGATTATTGAGCTGGATTTTGCGGGTGCCATGGACCGGCTAAGCCCAGTTTTAAAGGAAAAATATAATCAAAAATAAATCATGAAAAGACAAATTGTTTTAATCAGCCTACTGGTCCTATTTGCAGCAGGGGCCTGTCAAAAAGAATACGACATCGACCTAGCTCAAAAGGCAAGAGAAAATACTGTAGAAAAGGGGATCATAGATGACTTGGAACCCCTGAAAACTTACGACGAATGGGGACGTATCGTCCGGGTGCAGTATCCCATCGATAAATACGAAACTGTATTGACATACCGATATGGCAACATGGAGACCCAGAAGTACGGAAAAGAGCCTGACAATACCAACCCGCATTTTATTCCTGACCCAACAAAATTATAGACCGATGAGACAACCCAATCACCTTTTTAAAAATATCCTTCTTTTTTTAGTGACGGTCTTAATGTACCAACTAAGCTATACGCAAGAGCGTCCCTACCGCCATATCAAAACCAACGAATACCTGGAAAGAATAAAAAAGAAAGACAAAGCAGAAAAAAAAGCTCAACACGACCTGAAAAAATGGCTGAAAAAATCAGAAAAAGAAAGCAAGCGCCTCAAAGGTGTGGTCATACCCGTGGTCTTTCATGTACTGTATACCTCGGACGAAAATAAAATCACCGAAGATCAAGTGATGAGCCAGGTACAGGCCCTTAATGATCACTTCGGAGATGAGTTGAGAATCAGTGAACGGGATTCTACCCGGAAGGAAAAAGACAAACAATACAAAAAAGGCGGCTTTAATAAACTGGCTGACCAGGCAGGCATCCAATTTTGTTTAGGAGCTCAAAAAAAAGGAAATTCTCTGATTAAAGGGATCCAGTACTACAGTGCAGGTGTGCCGGTGTCGCCCTATGACAACACGATCAAAGAAAAAAAAGACGGAGGTGCAGATGCCTGGGATACAGATAAGTTTATCAATATCTGGATCACGGATCTGCCGGATAGTGTGAGTGGCTATGCCCAGATGCCAGGCTACGATAAAGCCACAGACGGGATCGTGGTAGACTACCGGTATGTAGGCAGGATGGGCACAGCACAGAGTCCGTATGCGGAGGGCAAAACCCTCGTACACCTGATTGGTAATTACCTGGGTGTGCCCTCTGCCTGGAGCAAAAACTGCACATCAGATATCCGGGATGTGCCTCCGCACAATGCCCCCAATTTTGGCTGTCCGGGCTACCGGCATGTGAGTACCTGCTACGGTTTTCCGCTGGAGATGACAATGAACTTTATGGACAATACGGACGATGCGTGTATGTATATGTTTACCCGCGGGCAGATCGACCGGATGCACGCAGCCCTCAGCAAGGGAGGTCCCCGGTACGGTCTTTGGAACCACACGGAGACAGTCTGCCACAACCTGGAGGAAGTAAGCCTGCGCGAACAACTCAATGAGGAACCTCCGAATGCATCCCGGGCTTACCTGAGCATTTATCCCAATCCGGGTCGCAGCTTTTTGACGCTCGAAAGTGGTCAAATTCCCTCGGAAGAGCCCGTGCGCATTGACATTATTGATATCACGGGAAAAAGAGTCTGGCAACAACGTGAGTTGTTTCCAAACAGCATTTTCAAAATCGATTGTGGCAGCTGGAGTCGCGGGATCTATTTTGTGGTGATCAACAATAAAGTATCTGAGCCCTATCAAAAAATCATTTTGTTATGAAAAAATCGAAAAAATCGTACTTTAAAAAAGAAATGAAAATGCACCGGATCGAAGAAAATAAAATATCCTTTGTGCGGATAATTCCTGATTGGAAGTCTGCCTTAATTTTTCTAGCCTTTTATTTATTTCCTGCATTTTCTATCGCCCAGTACCATCAGGGCACCAATATATCGGGAAGTTTTGGAAAGCTGATAGACATCCCGGTTAGTGCACACACGGGTACACCCCTAATTCAGATACCGATGGGTACAATCGAGGAAGGGCCACTGCGGATACCCTTTGGATTGCAATATCACAGCACGGGTCCAAAAGCTGGAGAGTTGGCCGGAGACCCGGGTCTGGGATTTCAATTTTTTGGAGGGGGCGCGATATTCCGCCAGATCAAACATTTGCTGGATGAGGACAATCGGGATGGTCGCAAAGGGTATTACTTGCACGGAGGGGATCTGACCGTGGTTAGCACCCACCGCACGGAAGTAGAGAATAATACCCGGGATGGCGAAAAAGACATTTTTACCTTTTATATGCCTGGATACCAGGGTCAGTTTGAATTTTCAGGGGGAGATGGTGTCAATCCTTCGGAGGTTATACTGGTGCCTCAGCAAGATCTGCAAGTTGAGGTCACTGATATCGAATGCCCGGGCTCTTCATCCTTTTGTTATATCCGGGGATTTGTGATTACAGATCCATTTGGTACTAAATACTATTTTGGAAAATATGAGCCAAATGCTTTTTTTGCTGTAGAACGTACCATCAATAGCAACCTTCCACTCCTTGACCCTACTCGAGACCACGCCTCAGCTTGGTTTTTAGCAAAAATAGAGACGTACGACCAAAAAAATGTTATTGAATACAAGTATCTGACCAGCAATTACAAATATGAGTCTCTGGCACCATCTGAGTTGAAAGTAACCCATGTGACCAATGGAGGTACCACACAACAGGCTATTCCCGTACCCAATACTTTGGTGCTCGGTGGCACCCAGATCCATTATCAAACGATGGAGGTTTTTTCGAAGGTACTGGACTCCATAAAGACTCGTACGCAAGTTATTGATTTTGATCACATGACCCGTACCGATGTCAGTGTTTTCGGCTCAGATCTTCGTTGCGCCATAAGCGGGGTGAAAATACACGAGGGAGCCGGTCACTGCAAGCAATATGCCTTTACGCAAAGCTATTTTACGGACGGCAGCGGGATGAACGATCCCTGGCGCAAAAGACTTAAACTGGATGCGGTAACACTCAAGAGCTGTGACAATACCCAAAGCCTCCCGGCCTATTCATTTACCTACCACAATCCCAATGGCCTGGCACCCCGGCTCACCAAAGGCCTGGATCACTACGGCGGCTACAATGGCAAAACGGTAAACAATAATCTGTCTACCCTCATTCCCAATACGACGTATGTATCCCCAAACAATCAGACCACCTTTAGCTATGGAAACGCAAACCGGGATGTAGACACGACCTATGCCAAGCGTGGCCTGCTCACGAAAATCACGCTGCCCACGGGAGGCTACCACGAGTACATCTGGGAGGCCAATCGAGCCCTGGATCCCAATGCCCAGGGAGATAAAACATCCATACAGGACCTGGAAGCCGGCAGAACATCTCCGGTATCTTCCTGCACTCCCTCTACCCACACAGCCTCCTACAGCACTACCCTGTCTTCCTCTCAAATCACCAACGGCCATTTTGTCTACGGCATCAGCAGTCATTTTGGCGACTGTGCCGGCAATACCACCCTGGTGCGCCTGGAGGTGCTCCAAAACAATGTGGTCAAGATCCTCGAAGAATTTAATTATGACGGCCCCTTTCAGATGGGTCCGGTAGCCCTGGCGGGTCATGGATTAAGCTCGAGTACATCGACCACCTTCCGGCTTACGGTAAATAACGAAGGCCGCGGCTTTGCCGATATCTACTACTACCAAACTGTCCCGGACGATGTAGTGGTCGGTGGTTTCAGGATCAAGCAGACCATCGCCCACGATGGATTTGACAGCAGCCGGGACATCATCAAAAACTATAAATACCGCAAGAGTTTTACAGACAATAAATCCAGCGGTGTGTATATCGGCAGGCCGCTTTACGGCGATGTGGTGCGCAGCTATGGCACCCCAGTTACGTATGAGCTGATGGCCGAACCCTTCAGCCTGGCTCCACTGACCTCCTTTGAGGGATACCATATCGGTTATACCCGTGTGGAAATTGAGCATAACGGCAATGGCACCACGGTGCAGACCTTTAAAACCGAAGATTTTAATCACACCCCCGGATATCCTTCCACCGGATTACAAGCCCGTGTCCTGGCCGGCAGTCACGACTCGACAGCTATTTTAGACTCCGGGGACAATTTGGTGAGCTATGACCGGAGTGTGGAAAAAAATGATTTTTATCAAAATCTGGGAGGCATCAACATCCGGCTAAAAAAAATAACGGGCATCCCCACGAATTACACCTATAAAGTATACAATAACGTCACCCGCAATTATTTTAGACCGGACACTACGGTAAATTACCTGGATGGTGTCGAGGTGGAAAACGACTATTCGTACACAAATAATTATTTTTTAGGACCGACCAGTGTCCGTTTTATAAACAGCAATGGAGATAGTTATACCAATAAGACAAGGTATTTATCCACCTATACTGATGATCCGGCGCTCAAAAACTATTTTGTTGATCATCATATGGTAGGAGTAGCATATGAAAATACCGAGGATCGTGGATTTCGTACAATCAATGGTCTTCGCACCCTGTGGTCTCCCTTTAATAATGGCACCGGTCTCTCTCAAACTGATACCACTGGAGCCATACCTTATCCCAGGTATAAAGAGCAATATGAAACAACAGGTGGTGATCCGGTCCCTCCCGGATCATGGCGCTCCCTCACGGAGTATTTAAAGTACGACATGCGTTATGGCTTTGCCACCCAAAGTCAGGATGACGGCTGGAAAATCAATTATTCGATCTACGATGACCTGGGTAATATGACTACCGACTCGTTTGAAAATTATGTCAACAAATACGAGTTCTTTCCCGGATCATCATTGCCAAAATCTTCAACCGGAGTAGACGGACAAAAAGTGTCTTATAGCTATGATGCCCTGATACGGCGTAAGACCATCATGGATGAGTGCACGGGTACCCTCACCACGTTTGATTATAAATTTAATGACTCCAATAACAATGGATATAACTGGGTATCTGTAAAGAAAGATTATATACCTGTACCGGGTAGTGCGGTGGATGTGATCGAAAACATCACCTATCTGGACGGCCTGTATAGAGAAGTACAAACGGTGGGAAAAAATCACTCCCAGACATCCGACCGCGATATTATTTATGCCCGGGATTATGATAATCAGGGTAGAGTAAACAGGGCGTACGAACCCTATCACAGTACCTTGACATCCGGAAAATACGTGAGCATCACCAGCAGTCACGATCATACCCTTAATGAATACGAGGCCTCGCCACTGAACCGGATAAAAAAAGTGACTCCACCCTCGTGGTATCCCACCGAATATTTTTATGGGACCAATAGTGCCAATCTAAACGGCAACGCGGCAGGCGAGTTGAAAATGGTCAAAATAAAAGATGGCAATGGCAATTTCGATATCACCTTTGCTGACAAAAGAGGAAGAAAAATACTAGATCGGGAAACAAATAGCACCGAAAGTATCAATAACGATACTTGGTACACCCACGACAATAAAGACAATGTTACAATTGTGCGTCCTCCGGGAGCTAGTTTAGTTGATGCAGATTTACTCTTCAGCAACACCTATGATGAGCGGGACAATATCCTGACCAAAAAAATACCGGGAAAAGGACTCATAAAATACCTGTACAACGAGCGCAACCAGCTGGCTTATATGCAGGATGCCAATCTATTGGCCCAAAATAAATGGTATGCCTGGCAATACGACGACTACGGCAGGGAGACCAAATCGGGATTTTTCACCGGTACCCCTGCAGCCAATCTGTCCTTTGCCCAGGCTCAAATAACGGAATCCCTCACTGAAGACATTTATGGCGCATCAGGTACTCATGAGGTAGATAAACCGGTGACCCTGAAAAGCAAGATATTGGGCACCTCCAGTTGGCTGGAGACGGATCTGGATTATTCCACTTGTGGATTTATGACAGGATCCACCGGCAATAGTTTTGTCAATCTCAGCGCAGGTAGTGAGACACATACCTATACCCATGACTGGATGGGCAGCGTGCTCTCGGATGATTACACCCACACTGGTCCGGCAGGGACCAAGACCATTAGTCACGATCGTACCTATGATCACATAGGCCGCCCGGATCTGTACAAACACGGGCTCAACGGCGGTGCACTAAAAACCCTGAGCGATGCCAACTACGATCACGAGGAGCAACTCACCAAACTCACCCTGGGTGGAATCTCTTCGGCAGCCCTGGATTTTTCTTACCTGGACAATGGTCTTTTGAGTAAAATCAACGATTCCGGACTCACCAATGGCGATGTCTTTTACCAGGAGCTGGTCTATGACGATGATGCCATATTTGTCAGTGCCCCGGATATGGCACCTCCACAGAAAAATGGTACCGTGGCGGGTACACTCACGCAGGTATTAGGACATGATCGCATCGGTTTTGGGCTGGAGTATGACTACCTGGACCGATTTACCAGGGCCAATAACATCGAGTACAACAGTTCAGGCAGCATCAAGAGCTATGGCAAATACCGCATGACGGGAATCACTTACGATGCCCGGGGCAACCGGCGGGCAATGAAGCGGGAGCTCCGCTATCGAGACGGCAACACCTTTGTGGAGGGCATGGTCGATGATCTCACCTATAACTATGCGGCCAACAGCAACCAACTGGACTCCGTATCTGATGACGCCTCAGCCGGATTGGCTCATCAGGGTTACAACCCCGATGGCCAGGCCTACGCATACGATGCCAATGGCAATGTCACATATGATCCGGGATCGAGCACCACGTTTACATACAACCACCTCGACCTGCCCACTTCGGCAGATCTGGGAGATGGAAAAACGATCAACTGGACTTATGATGCCCGGGGCGGCATGCTGCAAAAACTGGTAAAGAAAGACAACACGGTGCTGGAAAATCACCGCTATGTAGGGCAGATCGAATATGGGGGCAATCAGATTGAAATGATCTACCATGATGTGGGAAGAATCTACAACAAAAACTTTGATCCGGCCCACATCGATCTGGATGGCATCATCACCGGCACGGAGACCGCCTATGGTGCCACGATAAGCAGTACGGCACTAATCGAGAGTGGCAGTACAGTCGATTTTGTAGCCGAAGACTGCATCGAGCTCAATGAGAATTTTACGGTCGATGGGGGTACGACCTTTACGGCCACTTTTGGTTCAGGACCCACGGGTGAGGACTGGCGCTACGATTACTTTGTGCAGGATCACCTGGGCAATACCCGGGTGGTGTTTAGTGATCTGGACAACAGCAACGGCATTAGCGCCTCCGAGATATTGGCCGAGTACAATTACCAACCGGGTGGCTTTCGCATCGATGGCGACTGGGGTGAGAATACCTACCTAAACAATGAGAAATACCAATACAACGGCATCGAATATGTAGAAGATCACGGGCTGGATCTGAGTATGGCGACCTATAGAATGCTGGACAGTAAAATTGGCAGATGGCTTGGGGTTGATCCAAGGGCAGAGTTGATGATGGGATATACGCCATATAACTCCATGGCGAATAATCCGATGAGCTTTAATGACCCAGATGGAGATGTTTTGCCAGCTATTTTGGTTGGTGCTTTAATTGGAGCAGGTGTATCTGGTGCAACTATAATTGCAGCCAATGCAATAAATGGGAATAATCTATTTCAGGGATTTGGGCGTGCAGTTGCCTTCGGGGCCGTAGGTGGAGCCATTGGTGCAGGCATTGGCGCTGCTTTTGCAGGAACCGCGTTTGGACAAAGCACTGGCTTTGGCATTTTAAACAATATTGCGAGCAATGCAGCTACAAGTGCTGCATTTGGTCAAGATTTTACAATGGGCTCACTGATTGGAAGTGCTGCGGGAGGTGTTGTCGCTGGACAACTTCCGGCTTGTTCTGGAGTGCAGGGAGGCAGCTTAGTGAATGGTTTAGCGGAAGTTGGTCACCGAGCAATTACAGGTGGAATTGCTGGAGGAGTTGGTGGCGGAATTGCTGCTGCAATTGATGGCGGGAATATTGGTTCTGGCATATTGAATGGTGCAAGATATGGGGCAATCGGTGGAGGAGTTCAAGCAGGTCTAAATATACTCACAATGGGCACTGCGTATGTTCCAAGCAGAGAATACGGTGATTTCGGAAGTTTTAAACCTGTTTATCGTAGAGGCACATTTCTAACACGTGCTTTTGCGCCTGGAAGTGGAATCGCAATAGGACGGAATTTAGTTACGAATGAAGTCAGTGAAGGTATGTCGGCATATCTAGGGTATGATAAAAATAGGTACGGAGAGTACCTTCGAGCACATGAAACAGGTCATTTTGCTCAACAGAGAAGAATGGGTTTTGGAAGATTTTATGGCAGAACCTTGAGCGAATATGTCCGCTATGGACTTGGCAACGTGTACAACACACAAGGAACGTTGGAATATCAAGCCGATCTATATGCTCTCAAACTATTAGGATATAAATATTAGAAAAGATGAAAAGACTAGTAATGATCTCCTTTCTATTTCTATGGTCAAGTTGCACATTTCCCGTTGACTTTTACCTACGGAATATGAGCAAAAACATTATTGAAATAAGAGCTCATTTACTGAGTGAAGACATAGATGTATACTCTCTGCCATACGAGAAAGAGGTTTTGGAGATTAGGAATAATCTCTATAAGGATTTAAAGTTAACATTGGAGCCAGTAAAAGTTGATGGTAAATATCTGTACTTTGAATTACCACCTACAGCCACGTTCTATATTGGCCGTGGTCCAAATTTTAAAAATTTCACTTTTGACGAAATAGAAATCAAGAAAAGTGATCAAAATGTAGTGCTTACATGGAAAAACCAGGATTTGTTAAAGACGGGAAAGTCTTTTCCGAACAGGCACTATACATGGTACGACATTGACTAATTAACTTTTAAAACCCACTACTTAGCCACGGCATAAGTACGTCTATTTTTGATCTCTCGAATAACAGCATCAAGCGTAAAATAGACTTGGGATTTTTCCTGCTCGGAGAAGTCTTCAACTTCTTTAAGGGCGGCTGATCATATCATGGTCCTTCAGTAGGTTATCATCTTCGGTCTCACCGAGAAGGTAACCTACTGTTGTGTTTAGGAAGCTGGCCAGTCTCTTGGCTGTGTCTATAGATGGGGTGATCTCATCTCGCTCATATCTAGAAATCTCAGATACTGAAGTCTCAATAATTCATATCTTCACTATCAGCACCAAAAGTGGTGCAGAAGAATTTTTGAAAGTAGATCATTTAGGCTACAAACGGGCTTCCGCATCGATAGCGACTGGGGTGAGAATACCTACCTAAATAATGAGAAATACCACTACAATGCCTGCCCGTCCGAAGTCGTAGGACGGAGGCGGGGCATCGAATATGTAGAAGATCACGGGCTGGATCTGAGTATGGCGACCTATCGAATGCTGGATAGTAAAATTGGCAGGTGGCTAGGGGTTGATCCGAAGGCAGAACTATTATATGGTCATACACCGTATAATTCGATGGGTAATAATCCCATAACTAATGTCGATCCGGACGGGGATTTTTTCTGGGCACCCGTTATTATTGGTGCGGCAATTGGGGGTACTCTTGGTGGAATAACTGCAGGTGCCAATGACCGGACGTTCTTAGGAGGTTTTTGGAGAGGAGCGCTTGTTGGAGCCGTTGGAGGAGCTGTTCCTCAAATTGGCGCAGTTGGAGCTTGAGGGAATGTTGGGGCTGGGGCAGTTACTGGGGCAGTAACAGGGGGTTGAACTCTGGGCTTAATGGAGGTAACATATTGCAAGGGGCAGCTATTGGTGGTGCAATTGGAGCAGGTGTCGGTTTGATTCAAGACGGAATAGACTATGCAAAACAAATCAAAGCTGCAAGACGCAATTTAATTGCTAGCGGATATGAACCTAAAGGCTCAGTGACTATGTCAGATGCTTCCCTACAGGACTTTGTTGGAGCTCATGATGAGCTTAGTTCACTTTACAACACAGCAGGATCTCCAGACTTAGTTGCGGGTAGAGCACCTTCTTTCAGTAAATATAATATTGGATCTGATGGTTTATTTATTAATGCTGCAGGTCAACCAACTGCTGGTGTAACTTCAAGTTTAGGTGGTAAAATATCCGTCCATGTTGCACCTGCCAGATTTTCAAGTGCATTAAAGCTTTATACCACAGTTGGGCATGAATTAAATCATGCAGTAGATTTATTTACAGGTAATTTTGCGTCACTTTCGGCGCTTGGAGGACGTCAATTTACCCGGAATATATCTGAGTTTCGAGCCCATGGATGGTCATTAAATGTAGGAAGACAAATTGGTTTTGAAACCGCAAGACATCAAGCCGCTCTTTCTTTATACAGGTCTAGTATGAGTGCAGGAGATTGGGCTAATTATGCTAAGCTGTTGAGCATTTTTGGATTTTAAAACATAACCAATGAAAGCATATATTATACTACTAGTAATTAGCTTCGCCTCATGCAAAACGACACAAAACATTAAGCAACAAGGCATGTCCGTTGATTATGATTTAGTAAACAAAGTGCTCAGTAGCTATTCAAGTGATGGCTGTCTTCAACCAACTTCAATAAGACTTGATTTTAAATTTCCGGAAGAATTCAAAAATGACAACGACCTGTTCACAGATACTCAATTGATTTTTATTGAGAAGGAACTGGAGCAACCTGCTATAACATGGAATGTAGAGAAGCTTGAGAGTTATGTTTTAGGCAAGGGTAAGAACTGCTTACAAATAGCTCGACCAATAATGGTCGAAAACTCAACGATGGCATTTATCTACTTGACTGATGGACAAAGTGAGTTCTACGATGTGTACCAACTTAATCAAGGGCAATGGGACTTAAAAGAGAACCTAATCACGTTGATAAATTAAACGACCAATTTAATTTTGCCATCGAGTAGATCTTTCATCCGCTTTTTGGTAAGTATAGAATTAATGATTTTGATGAGGGCATTTTTTTCTACGAGTGGAATTGGGAAATCATCGGTACAAGTTAAAGCTGAAAGTACTGCATTATCTAATATCGGGTAATGGTGATTTAAAAAGTGGCCTCGATGGCCAGTTATTAAAAAAACTAAAAGTGAATGACGCCATATCACTTTGTTCTAAACGTGATAATTTCACGTTCAGTGTACTAAATTCGCTTAAAATGTCGACAATGTCAAGTCTTAATGGAAAATCGAGTGGGAGTTTGATATCAGGAAAATGCCATATAACTCTGCTATCAATAAGGTACAAACGATAAACCCCCATCTAGGGCATCAGTAAAATAACCCCTGTTTAAGATTCCCATTATTCACAAGAAAAATCACTTCTTCGCGAGCTCAAGAAATAGGGAAGGTCATATGCATCAAAACTTAAACTAAACTTCTAACAGGACACGCTGATCATCCTCGCGCACTTACTCTACTCCCACTTTTACTCTCCCACACGGGTTGCCAGATGAGATATGCTCCATCTACCCGCACATCTGTGCGCCGTGGCTTAATGGCATCACGGGTGATTCCTTCTGCAGCGGCATCCCACTTATCTTTTATCGCCTGAAATTGTTCTTCAAGATCATGCTCCAATTCTCGATAATCTTCGTGAAGATCCTCGAGCTCTTCTTCAATGGATTCTACATTTTGAGATACCTTCCTACGCATTCTGCTTTTTGTCGTTACACTGCTTATCGACCTTCTGCGACGTCCTGAAAAAACCGAAAAAATAGTCTCGGCAACTCCCACGATCTCCGCCGTCTTACGATGTCTTAGATCTGCCTTCTGTGTCTCCAATTTATTTTCCTCCCGCCTTATTCTATCGGAAATCCGTTCGAACTTGGTTTCGTACCGGTCCTGTATTTTATCAATCTCGTCATCCCTCTCTTCACGAGCTTCTTGCATTATTCGCAATTGAAACGACTCCACACTTTCGCCAGGCTTCTGATACATTTCCAACTCCTCATGCTCGTAAAGCGGATATTCTTTTTCCCTATACAAATAGTCTGAAAATTCTTTTTTTACCTTATTTATTTCCTTCGAAGAATTTAGAGAGCCGGGTATATCACCCCATACGACCTTGATATTTTCAGGGTGATCTGGTTTTTTCAATAACGATCGTTCTATATCCTGAACTTCGATCACCTGATCCCAGTCCACCCTTCCGAAGGCATCCGGAGGGGGTGCCAACACAGAAATTTCTTCGATCTGATCAATGTCGCGTTTTGCGTTATAAAATCTCACTTTACCCACACATAATATCATGGGTTCGTATCGCAACAAGAGTTCTCCTTCGGTTTCCATTTCTACTCTCGCCACGGATTCTGATTTCCAAACAGCAAAAAACCGTTGCTCCACAGACGGATCAAGTGATGGTCGCATTTCCTTGTACTTCTCCGGAGTAGAAGTCACGATTTTCTCATCAGGTCCATTCGAAACAGGATTCACCGGGGAAGGCTTTTGTTCTCCAACCAGCAACCTTAATTGCGGTCTTGTCAGAGGCCCCCTGAGATAAGACATTGCCCAACGGGTGTGAAAAACGATGGGATGATCCTCATGAACATTGTGATACAAAAAGACACGGGATGACAGTGCTGAAATTATCTCGTCAAAATCAAATTGGTCGGTCGTACCCGCTTCTGCGATCGCTCCCTTCAGGCCATCCAGGACTCTCTCCTTGTCGCGGTCAGTTTGCAACTTACCAATAAACCAGGTGCCTGCATTTGACAGGCCTTTATAATCAATATCCACGGGATTTTGTGTAACTAAAATCGCTCCGAGACCATATGCTCTTGCTTGCTTTAAGATCGTAAGGAGTGGCTTTTTTGCAGGGGGATTTGCCGTGGGTGGAAAATATCCAAAAATTTCATCAAAATAAACCAGACTGCGAAGGCTCGAAGTCCCTGACTGCCTCCGCATCCAGGTGACCAGGCTATTTAATAGTAGCGTGACGAAAAACATTCTTTCGCTCTCGGAAAGATGAGCGATGTAGAAAATACTGTGCCTGGGTTTGCCATCCGCTGTAAAATAGATCTTATCAATATCCAGCGGATCACCTCTAAGCCAATTTGAAAATTGAGGAGAAGCAACAAGTGCATTAAACTCCATAGCCAGATTAAATCTGTCTTTTTCAGGAAAAAATGTATCGACGTCGAATACTCCCAGTTTTTCTACAGGAGGTGTCTGTACACTTAAAATCAACTTAGATAAATCCAGGTCCTCTCCCTTTCTCCAATAGTGCTCAAAAATCGTGGCCAATAGTATTCCCTCTCTACTTCTTACAGGGTCTTCATCATTACCAATCATCCCCAACAAAGCTGCCACCGTGCCCTGGATTCTCTCCCTGAGCATTTCGGCTTCTTTATCAAAATCCACATCTGGAGCAGCAAAGGATCCCATGATATTAACCGGAATTCCGGCATCTGATCCCGGCGTATAAATTCGGTACTCCACGCTATTTTTTAAAGCTGCAATCCGATTTCCGTCCTGCCCCCATTTTGCAAGACCGTCCTTCCACAATTTTGCAGTTGCGGCAGCAAACTCCTCCACGCTCATATTCTTGCGACTGGCATCATCGGAATTTATCCACGGACGAAAATCATCTGGTGAGAGATTTTCAAACTGTAATAAAAGATTGGTCATGTCCCCCTTGGGATCAATTATAATGGCCGGCACCTTATCCAAAGCTGCTTCCTCCAAAAGGTCGATGCACAATCCGGTCTTTCCGCTCCCAGTCATACCCACACAGATAGCATGGGTAGTCAAATCACGGGCATCATAATTGATTATCTCCTCACTGAGCTCATTTTTTTTTCGATTATAAACAGCTCCTAAATAAAATGATCCTAATTTTTCAGGTGGTGGCTTAATCATATTATTATAGATTTTGCTCAAGAGATAATTCTCAAGAATAACAGATGAAGATTATTTATCACCACCTGCAGGTTGATAGAAAAATCGCTCTTCTACGATTTTACCATCTTCTACTTTATAAACACATATTTCTTCAAATGTCATTCTTCCCATACCCTTAAACGTGATATCATTATTCATGCTCAGACTAAAATAATTACCACCAATTACCGGATCACTTATTTCAAAGTTGTGTGTCTCTTCGACCGAAGCTGCCCATTGATCACCCTTTTTCTTGATCGCATCAAGACCCTCTACAGGAGGCCAGGGAGCCCCTTCCGGCTCGATACTGCATGCGTGATCCGCATAAAGCTCGTTCTGTGCTCGATCCCACTGGCCGGCCCGGCATAGTGTGACTAGTTTATCAGCTACTTCCTTTGTTGTCATATTCTTCATTTCTTTTTTGACAATGGTACGGATTTTCAAAATCAATATCAAGTAGCTTTATAGCAGATTGGCGGCCGTAACTGAATGAAAGCGATATCAATAGGGACGGATTCATCTCTCATTGTTTAGAAAAGTGTTCGACCTCAAATAATGGGATTTAGGCACTTACACCTCTGATCTCTTCAAATAACAGCCTCAATATGTCCAATTGACTAGAGCTTTGTGCATATTAGCATCGATAATGTCCTTAAGAGCTATAGATTGATACACGGATATGATTATATATCAACACATTTCTATGAAAATTTTACTATTTATCCCTTTTTTACTCGTATTTCTGACACCCTTTTCTCTTGCGGATGCACAAACAAATGAACGACCAAACATAATCTTCATCCTTACCGATGACCAGAGATTTGATGCCTTGGGCTACGCCGGCAATGAATTATCGCATACCCCTGAAATGGATGCACTGGCCAGGGAAGGGACTTTCTTTCACAAAGCCATGGTTACCACACCCATTTGTGCGGCCAGTAGGGCAAGTATCCTGACCGGCCTCTATGAGCGCACCCACCGTTTCAATTTTCGCACGGGCAATATCCGGGAAGACTACATGCGCCTCACATACCCAAAACTATTGCGTGACGCGGGGTATATAACAGCATTTTACGGAAAATACGGCATCCGGTATGATGGTGAGGATTTGCTTTTTGACGAATATGAAATCTATGATCGCAACAATAGGTATAAAGACAGGCGGGGTTATTACTTTAAAACCCTTGGAAAGGATACGGTACATCTCACTCGATACACGGGTGAAAAGGCTTTGGAATTTATTGATGGGACTAACCCGGATCGGCCATTTTGCTTATCTCTAAGTTTTAGTGCTCCCCATGCTCACGATGGAGCTAAGGAACAATATTTTTGGCAAGATGAAACAGATAGCCACCTTCAAAATATTACCGTGCCCGTGGCCAATCTGGGAGAAGACAAATACTTCGATGCTCTACCGGATTTTATAAAGACAGGATTTAACAGACTGCGATGGACATGGCGATTTGACACACCTGAAAAATACCAGCACAGCGTGAAGGGTTATCACCGGATGATCTCAGGTATTGATTTGGAAATCCGAAAAATCCGAAAAAAATTAACGGACAAGGGATTTGCGGATAATACGGTAATCATTTTGATGGGTGACAATGGATATTTCTTGGGTGAAAGGCAAATGGCAGGCAAATGGCTTATGTACGATAATTCAGTACGTGTACCATTGATAATCTATGATCCGCGCGTAAACGACCAGGTTGAAAGCGATGAATTTGCATTAAATGTTGACATTCCCTCCACAATCGTCGACCTGGCCGGAATTGCGTCACCCCCATCCTGGCATGGCACCAGCCTCCTTCCTATCGTGCGAAAAAAAACCTCTAGCCTGAATCGCGATACTGCCCTAATTGAACATATCTGGGAATTTGATAAGATCCAGCCCAGTGAGGGTGTGCGGACCAAAGAATGGAAGTACTTCCGTTATGTCAATGATAAATCCGTCGAAGAATTATACAATTTGAAAACTGACCCACGGGAAACAATCAACCTGGCTGATGATCCTGACTATCAAGTCAGCCTCCTTGCCCTCCGCAAAAAATGTGACGAATTGATAATTCGGTACAGCGATAAATATGCTCAGCCCCCAGAGGAATTATCTGTCGAATTTATACGCAGGCCCACGTCTGTTTTTTTGAAAGACCATCAGCCGGAGTTCGCCTGGATAGTGCCTGACGAATCGGTTTTTCAATCGGGATATCAGGTACTGGTTGCATCCTCACAAGAAAAGATTGACAATAATATTGGCGATATGTGGGATTCCGGAGAAGTGCGATCTGGAAGTTCCGCAGACATCGAATACCGTGGTGCAACGCTTCAGGAGGGAAAAAGATATTATTGGAAGGTTCGCATCTTCGACGAAGTCAATCGATTGACAAGCTATTCGGATGTTCAATCATTCCGAGTCGGAGTCGTTGACTCAACAATTACTACTCCCAACATTTTTCAGGTTGACCGCATCCATCCCATAAAATTTCAGAAAATAGGCCCAGGGTCATATTTTGTAGATTTTGGTAAGGCAGCCTTTGCAAATATGGAAATAAACTACCTCGCCAGAAGTCCACACACACTGACCGTGCGAATCGGCGAGCAATTGTCAGATGGTAAAATAAATCAAACTCCCCAGGGACATATACGGTATGCCGAGGTAAAGATTCCGGTCTCCCCTGAGCAAGAGACATACACCTTACCACTTATTCCGGACGAGAGAAACACAAAATCGATCGCAGTCACAATGCCTGACTCCTTCCCGGTATTATTGCCTTTCAGATATGCAGAAATCGACGATGCCCAGGTAGAAATTAAATCTGAATCCCTGACACAATTGGCGCACCACAGTTATTGGGATGATCGACAAAGCTATTTTGAGAGTTCAGATGACGTTTTGGATCAAGTCTGGGATCTATGCAAATACTCGATAAAAGCGACGACTTTTGCAGGTTATTATGTAGACGGCGATCGTGAGCGCATACCCTATGAAGCGGATGCCTATTTAAATCAGCTGAGCCACTACACTACCGATCGCGAGTACGCCATAGCCCGTAACACGATTGAATATTTTATGGAATACCCTACATGGCCTACGGAATGGCAGCAACATTTGGCGTTGATGTTTTATGCCGACTATAAATATACCGGCAATACTGAGCTCATAAAGAAATACTACGAGCCTCTCAAGCACAAGACCTTGATGGAGCTTAGAAGGGAGGATGGCCTTATCAGTTCGGAAGCTGTTACACCCGAGTTTATGAAAAAGTTAGGGTTTAAAGATCCCGAAGTTAAATTAAAGGACATTGTAGATTGGCCTTCAGCTGGCTGGCAAGGAAATCCTGAGGTCAAGGGTGAAAGAGACGGATATGTATTTAGGCCCATCAACACTGTAATAAACAGTCTCTTTTATCAAAACATGAAGATTATGGCGGAATTTGCCCAGGTGCTCGGGAGGCCAAATGAGGCGATTGTTTTTGAATTAATGGCCTTGCAAGCCAAAAAATCGATAAACGAAAAATTGCTCAATTCCTCTTCTGGTATCTATATAGATGGAGAAGGGACAGATCACTCATCCCTGCATGCAAACATGATGGCCCTGGCCTTTGATATTGTCCCGGAGGAGCACAAGCAATCTGTTGTTGATTTTATTAAGAGCAGAGGGATGGCCTGTAGCGTATACGGTGCCCAATATCTTATGGAAGCTTTGTATAATGCCAATGAGGCAGACTACGCCCTCGAATTAATGACGGCTCAACATGATCGCAGTTGGTATAATATGATTAAGGTGGGATCTACTATTACACTCGAAGCCTGGGATATGAAATACAAGCCCAATGCAGATTGGAATCACGCCTGGGGAGCCGTACCAGCTAATATCATTCCACGCTTCTTGTGGGGGATACAGCCCAAAACTGCAGGGTTTGGTGTGGCTCAAATTAAGCCACAAATGAGTACATTAAAACACAGTAAAATTGAAGTGCCCACAATCAAGGGAAATATAAAAGGAGAATATAACTTTATCAACAACAGGTTGCAGACTTATAAAATCGAGTTACCTGCAAATATGGTCGGGGAATTTGAAGTTATTGGTGCCGCTGGCAAAGAAGTAAGACTCAATGGCCAAAAAGTCAGCCTCGCGTTTGGATCTATTCGGTTAGCCCCCGGTATAAACGAAATTTCTCTTATTGTCAACTCGTTCTGATTTTATTGAATAAATAATTCATGCAGAGACTTGCTTTTAAAATGCAACTTAAGCCCGGACAGAAGTCGGAATATGAAAAAAGGCATAACGCGATATGGCCCGAATTAAAAGAGCTGCTCAAAAGTGCCGGCATCTGTGAATATTCGATTTTCCTTGATGACGAAACTAATACTCTGTTTGCGTTCCAGAAGGTGTCCGGAAAAAGTGGATCTCAGGATTTGGCAACGAGTCCTATCGTCAGGAAGTGGTGGGATTACATGGCAGATATCATGGAGGTAAATCCTGATCATTCACCCGTTTCGGTCGTGCTGGAGGAAATATTTTATTTGGAGTAAATCCGGTGATTTCCCATCATCTATCAATAGAGTTCCCAAACTCTCCCCTCTCACTCATCTATTAAAGGAATGGAAAATCAGTCTAAGAGGAATAAAACGCAATAGATTTTTCAATTTGTTTAACTTTTTTGCTTAAAACTTAAACAAAATAGAGTGAAGGCCTGTTTTCTGTTTAATGTAAATTAAAAATACTTAAACAAATAATGAAACTCATGCTGGAAAATGTAATAAGCTCTAGAAGCTTGTCTCTCATTGGAATCTTAGGTCTACTGCTGCTTTCGAGCAGTTGTACAAAGGACGATCAACTTACCACAACGACCCCTACTCACAATTCAGAAGTCCTGCTCTCCAATGGCAAGGCCCTCAAAAAGGGTGAAAGCTCCATAGCTGAAATCGCTATCGGTGCAGGATTTTCAGAGCTAGTCAACGCTCTGACCTATGTTGACACCGAACTTGATGTGGGTCTGGTAAACTTGTTTCTCAACGGCAAGGATCAATACACCGTCTTTGCTCCTACTAATACAGCCTTCCACTTCTTGTATCAGGCTGCAGGAGTCACAGCCATATCTGATCTGCCGGCACAACTTGTGCTCGATGTACTTCTTTATCATGTGGTGGAAGGTAGACGTGGAGCAAATAGTGTTCTTCCCAAAAAGAATCCCAAATCAATTCAGACTTTGCTCGGAGTGTCATTTGAGGTGGATGCCCTTGGCAAAATCACAGCAGTGGGAAATTCTGCTGAGATCGTCACTCCAAACATTTCTGCGGCCAATGGTGTAATCCATGTGATCGACACCGTGATCCTTCCCATAAATTTATGATCTATGACCGGTTGATTCTCAAATCTAACATTAAAACAGAGGGCTGTCCAAGGCGGACGGCCCTCTTTCCTCATTACCACAAGGGCCGATCTTTACTATCAGAAATTTTGAAAAAACTGCAGTCCCACCAGTAGTTCTCACTATATCGCTGACACCACAATCGACAGCTGGCTATTGTCACTATTTTTATGATTATAGATTGGATTTCCAGGACTCCTGCCAGACCTGGTCATGCAAAAATTATATTAGCTTGGAGGATAACATAAAAGAATTTTCGACCGATCTTTCGATTTAAACTTTACATGATTTATAGCCGCTGAAAGAAATATTTCATCCCCTTTATTAAAATCAAATTCAGCATTTTCGCAAATTATTTTTCCACACCCTTTATAGACAACTACAACAAAGAAACTATCACCTCCCTTCAACAAATATTCTCCATTTAGATCTAGAGTGTTGACTGCAAAGCAATCTGTATGATTTGCATTAATAATCGTCCGGAAAGTATAGGACTCTGTAGAATCTATTACACGAGGAGTTATTTTCCATCGATCGAGCGCTTCCTCATAAGTACATGGGTTGTAGTGAAAACATTCGAGCATTTTTTCCACACCTACTCCCTGATGAATCAAAGCATCATCAATTTCCATCCCTGCGGGTGTCGTCTTCTCCACCCGCATTGTAAAATCTGTGGGCTCTTGCACTTCCATCATAAAACAACCGGCCCCAATAGCATGTGGTACTCCGCCATAAATCATAAAGGCATCGCCCGGAGTCACTTCCATTTTATGCAAGCACCCGAGCATCCCCACAATGTCTTGTTCGATAAAGAGTTGTTTCCATAATTGTTGGGTGACACCTTTTTTAAACCCCATGTAAATAAAACTTTTTTCTCCATCGATTTCCCGATTATCAAGTATGTACCAGGACTCTGTTTTGCCAAAGCTGGAATTCAGCCACTTTTTTGCAAATTCTTTATCCGGATGTACTTGCATGGTGAGACGCTCTCTCGAATCAAGCATTTTTATCAGCAGGCCTGTACCATTGTATTTTGTAGCTGTCCCTTCTCCCAAAAAATGTATGGGATCGGAGGCAATTAAATCGTTTAGTGATACGATTCCCATGGGAGTGTTTATCATCGACAGTCCCTCGCCTTCAGGGCGATTATTCCCTCTCGCCGTAATTGTCGACATAATCCACTCTTCCGGGAAGCTCCCATCAACTGCAGGAGTATCGCCTTTCCATTTGTCGATAAGGGCTCCGCCCTGATAGGTCCGCCAGACACGATTGGGCAATTGCTTTAGTGGCATTTGAGCAAACCGCAAATATTCAGATCTCAGAAAAGTTTTATTCATGGCCTATCCGGTCACCAAGTTCCAGACTCCCTTTACTCCCACAAAGGAAGTAAAAATAGAGAAGAGCAGAATTGCACTCAGGACAATATTGGTCAAAAGAGAATTTCTAAATTTACCCATCAAATCGCTGCGATTTCCGAGATATAATATGCAACCTACTGTAATTGGTAGAATAACGGAATTAAAAGCTTGGGAAACAATCATTACTAATACGGGGCGGGCATTAAAAATAGGGACTACCAAACCCAATAGAGAAATGATAAATACCATGATTCTATATTTAGAGAGTCTCATATTTCGTTCCGTTCCGGTATAATCGCATAAAAGCCATGGCAGCATCAGCACATTTGGAAATTGTGAGGATACTCCAGCTGCAACGATGCCGACAGCAAATATCGTCGTGGCAAATGATCCTGCCAGAGGCTCCAACAACCTGATCATTTGCGATGCTTTTGATAATCCCAATCCCTCGACATATAAGGTTCCTGCGGCAGCAGCCATAATCGCTGCACTTATGACAAACATCAATACGACGGATACAATTGCATCATTGCGTTGTTTATCATAATCTTTGAGTGACCACCCTGCCTCTTTAACAAGTGTAGTGCGAATAATAAATAGCCCAGAAAAAACCGTGGTTCCTACCATTGATGCAATCACTAGAAAGGGCCCACTGCCTTCATCAGAGGGAACTGATGGAACACTGGGAATCAATCCCTTAATGATCTCCAGGGGAGGTGGCATCATGATGAAGAAATTAATCAAAAAACTAGCTGACATAACAGCGACAATTACTGCTAAACTCCGCTCGAAAAATTGAGTTCTTCCATTCCAAAAAATAAAATAAACCAGAGAAATAAATGCAATTGCAAAATAAACGGGAGCAACTCCATCTTCAGTAATCTTTTTTGACCATTCAAAGCAAATATCTGCCACTATTCCCATCACACCCATCACACTGCCGCAGACACCGGCCGTTAGCGCAATGATAAAAAAAATGCCAACAGCTGGATGTATATGTTTTCGAAATGCATAGAGTGCGGTCTCCCCGGTCAACAAAGTATATCGACCGTATACATTTATCATAAAAAAGGTGCATAAACACGAAGCTACTATGGTCCACAAAAGCGTCATTCCATACTCAGCACCTGCTTTGGCCATGGCAGTCACACTTCCCGTACCAATATTGAAACCCAGTAAAAAAATGCCGGGTAAAAATAATGCAATGCCTTTTGCAATTTTAGTTTTCAGGTTATCTCCCATGCCTCATTATACTATTCGAAATCCAAAACATTACCTCCTGCCCAAAAAAGTCACAGACTTATCGCAGCACCTGGGATTAGGGGAAATGACATATCGAAGGACTGCCCCGCATAGAAAAGAATCGAATCAAAATTAATAAATCAGGAATCGTATTGAGGTCAAAAAAAGTCCGTCTCGATGTCTGGCCTGCACGTTGATCTGCCTTGAAGGATTCAACCGGTCAGGCATCGTAAACAAGGAAGCACGCCATGATCGTTACCAAGACCTCCCGGCATTCTTGTCGAAGACAAATACGCTCAGGATTAACCTGCCTACAGTTAAATCATTTTAATCAGTAGACTATTGCACTAATTATTATCTGCAATTTCTTCATCTTTTTTGAAATTCCTCCAACAAATCAATGCAACAGTCTACCCAACGTTGAGGTGGATCTTTCGAGCTATCATCAATTCCAGATCCGGTTCACGCATCAATAGCCCGGATTTTCAACGAGCATGGGATTATCTGCAATCCGTCCCAGACCCAGAGCATAATAATAGTTGCGCTCGGGATGCAGTCTTACCCGGCCTTTATCTCCGTGTTCCATCTCCATATAATACATCCCGGTATCAAAATCCTTGGTCCAGACAGTTTTATGCCGGGGCTTATTGTCTAATTCTTCCACTGCTATCCTCCATCTCCTGAGATCCCAAAAAACGTGCTCCTCAAAAGCGAGCTCGACTTGTCTTTCTTGTCTGATCTTATCTTCAGTGATTTCTTCTGCAGACAATGCTGGCATTCCTGCTCGCTCCCTGATCTCATCATTGAGTATTCTTGCCATGTCCCCATTTGGGTCATTGAGATAATACGCAGCTTCCACATAATTTAGCATGACCTCGGCTAGACGAAGTATAATCCAATCAGTGCTCGATCTTTGACCGTCAGGAGTCGTGGGATTTATCTGTTTCCGTCTCAATAATCCTGTAGGATTATTCCCACCAGCATAGGCATGCCGTGGATGGCAGGCACCTGGGAAACCATCCGATCCTGGAATAATGAACCCCGATTGTTTGGTAGTCGTTTTGCGCTGATTGTCGGCAGGGTCGGTGTACACGGTATTAGTATGAAAATAGACCGGTCGACCTTTAAAAGTAGTTTCAGGATAAAAAATCCACGCTCTAAATCTCGGATCCCTTTCGCCAAAAAACCGGGCGGGATCCAGGGGAGTCATGCCGTCATACATGGCGCGATCCAATTTACCGGAAGCACCGTCTGTGAAATCAAATTTCTCCAGGGTTTCGAGATAGACCGGGTAGTTCGAATTCCAGGAAAACCCAAATCCCGCAGGAGTCCCGGTTACATCAAAGGCGTGATTTTTTCCACCTTCGAAGCTGTATTTCTCGACAAAAATAGCTTCTGGATTGTCCGCCTCATCAAGAAAGAGATCAATTAGATTTTGCACTTTATCCGCATTTTTCCGGTACAGCGAAAAGGGCCCGTTATCTAAGATCTCTTTGGATGCATCCAGGGATTGCCGGTAATATGATTCTGCGTCACTCGCAGGAAATCCCAACAAACCATCCAATTGTTGGGTACCATTTTGAGCTACGCTTGCAGCATATAACATGGCCCGGCTCTTCAGTGCTAATGCTGCCCATTTTGTTGCCCTGCCTCCATTGTCAGCAACATCCGGAAGGATTGACGCAATTGCATCCATCTCCGACCCAACAAAGTCGTACACTTCTTTTTCAGAATTTCTCGGAATAAATAACTCATTCTCAGTCGCATCTATCCCCAATGCCTCGGTCACGATTGGAACTCCCCCAAAACGTTTGGCCATTTCAAAATACTCCCATCCCCGAATAAACCGTGCCTCTCCAATTCTCTCCGAAATATAATCGGGATCAAGGGTCGTCGACTGGGCTAATTTTTCGATTAGGACATTGGCCTCTCTAATATTATTGTATGGCCAATAATCAAGTAGCCGAGCGCCGTTTTCATCGTAAGGTGTGTTTGTTACCTGACCAAAAGCAGGCTGCCATGGAGCAAAATTGCGATGTTCGCCGCCCCATGAATTTATGAAACCCATGTTGATATTCGTTCCACCGGATGTCATGTGAAACTGTGCTCTATTATACATGTCATTTACGTAGGCATCTACTAATCCTTCGTCCTCAAATACAATATCTTGGGAAATAATGTCCGTCGGTGTCAGCTCAAAAGGATCCTCACAAGAAATAATTGCAAGCAACACAGCAATAAGAAATAATAAATTTTTCATGTTTTTTCTTTTTTTGATCAGAAGGAAACTCTTACGCCGAAGGCGACTGATTTAGTAATAGGCAATCGGCCCGTCGGAGAACCCGGTTCAAATTCCGGATCAAATGAATTTTTATAAAAACCGAGATTAGTCAGCAGTATCAAATTTTCGCCAGCAATATACAACTGGGCTTGATCTACTCCGGAATTACCCAAAATTCTATCAGGAAATGAATAAGAAAAATTCACATTCTTTAACCTGAAGTACGTCACGTCTTTTATCCAGAAATCCGAATTCCGATTATTGTTAAAACTTGGAGACTGGGTTGCAGCTGGAAGAGACGCATTTGGATTGATATTTTCCCCCGGATTATTTAAATCTGGCTGCCACCTCCGTTCATATTGATAGGTCAGAGGTATGGATTGGTTGCTAAACATGGTACGAGCAGATCCGCTAATGTTTATGCTGAACTTAGATGCACCCTGTAACAGGAGATTTAGATTAAAATTTTTGTATGCCAAGCCCAAATCCATCCCATAAACCATCTCGGGAATGCCCCTGGCAAAACCGATCACATCCTGGTCTCTAAATGTAATGACCCCGTCACCATCCCTGTCGATATACCTGATATCTCCCGGCCGAAGTGTAGTATTTTCGTTGTCGTCCTGTACCACCGGGTGGTTATCGATTTCAGACTGCGACATAAAAATCCCATCTGACAAATAACCGATGGATTGATTTACTCTTCTGCCGTCTAATTCGAATAGTCTCTTTTGGTCAGGATCCTCAAAATCTTCCTGACTTTTGACCTCCAACCATTTTGACCTGGCCAAAGAGAGATTAGGGGCAAGATCAATTCTGAAATCACCAATACGCTGCTGATACACTGCAGATACTTCCACTCCCCTGTTATCCTGACTATTGAGATTTACTACCGGAAGATCTGCGCCGAATGTAGAAGGCACGGCCTCAATATTTTGTGCTATAATTCCGTCTCTCTTTCGATAAAACAACTCTGTCTCAAGTGACAATTTACCGTCCCAAAATCTGGCTTCGAAACCGAGGTTGTAGACAGTCATTTCCTCCCATGTCAAAAGTGGGTTCACCAGGCCACGTGTTCTGATCGTAGGTTCTGATACTCCATCGCCCAGGATGATTGGATCTTGCAGAGCATAACCGGTCAAATAATCATATCCATTTAATCCATCAGCCGTATCATCTCCCAGCTCAGAATAGGACAACCTCAGTTTTAAGAAATCTAATGCACCTCCTCCAATGTTTAGAAAAGGCTCTTCAGACAGGACCCACCCAACCGAGAAACTGGGAAAATAACCCCATCGTTTCTCCGGTGAGAACAGCACGTTGCCATCTGCTCTGAATGTGGTCTCAAAAAGATACTTATCCTGAAACGTATAATTCAATCTTCCCACATAGCTTTTCCTCCCAATGTCAGATCCCGAAAACCCGCTGTTGGTCTGATTATTCTGAGATCCGATAAAGAGCTCCGGTATCGCAAATGACAGTAGATCTAATCTACTTGCACCAAACTGGCTAAATTTTCTAGTGATCTGTTCGTAAAGTCCCAAGACCTTCAAATTGTGATCACCGAAAGACTCCTCATAGGTCAAGGAAAACAGGGGATAGACCTGTGTCCTTCTAAACTGGTCTTCTCCAATAGAAGAAGCCACACGCTGGGTGGCCTGATACAGATAAGTATCTGTTTCCGGCTGATATTCATACAAATCCGTAGGCTTAGCAAATCGTTTGATCGCTCTATTGTATTTGATTATTCCGACTTCAGCTTTTGCAGATAATCCTTCAATTAACGGCAGATCGTATTTCAAGCCCAGCCTACCCTGGAAGACATCTTCATCTCTGTCCCAGAATCCGGCTTTCTCCCGTTTACTGGATGAAATTGGATTTCTTTGAGAAAATCCTGAAAATGCCTCACCAATAGACGGGTCAGGCAACGAAGTGGGATAAACCGGTCTTGTAGATACCAATTCTGTCATCAGGGCTGGTATATTATTGACAGGCCTTTCCGTCTTTTCAAAACGATAAGCGAGGTCGAGGTTGAAACTTAAGCTGTTATTGATCCGAGCATCTATGTTAGACCGGGCATTGTACCTGCCATAATCAAAGTCCCTGGATCTGAAGTAGCTTTCCTGATCCAAAAATCCAAAAGAAGTAAAATACCTGATATCATTGCTTCCACCCGATACACTGAGGTTGTGCTGGAGCATTGGAGCATTATTACTTATCAGCCCGTTGACCCAGTCTCCGCCCTCATAACCCGGGTCTTTATTTCGAAATTTCTGAAGATCTTCTTCGGTAAAAGTGGCATCGATTCCCGCGTCGTCGAGTAGATCTGACTCCCTTACTAACTCTACGTATTGCACAGTATTAACCTGTTGAAACAACCTCGAAGCAGATGTAGAAGTGTAACTGCCGTTGTATGTAATTTTAGCAGGACCTTCCCGCCCCCTTTTTGTCGTGACAAGTATTACTCCGTTCCCGGCACGAGCTCCGTAAACCGCTGCGGCTGCATCCTTCAGCACATTGATCGATTCAATATCATTGGGATCTATTCTATCGAATGAAGTCTGGATTCCATCTACGAGAACTAAAGGTGATCCCGCATATCCCCTGATGCGTATCTGCGTATTCTCAGATCCCGGCAAGCCAGAATTTTGACGGGTCATCACTCCCGATACCCGTCCTGCCAGCAAATTTGCTGAGTTTGCCACAGGTACAGAAGTGAGCTTTTCATTGTCTATCGATGCCACCGCCCCGGTCAATGTTGATTTGCGCTCTGTGCCATAACCTACCACCACTACTTCGTCAAGTAATGCACCTTCGGTCAACTGTATGTTGATCACTTGCTGGTCCAGGACTTCCACAGTCTGGGTCTGGTATCCGGTATAGCTGAATGAGATGCTTGCATTGGGCTGCACTGTCAACTCATAAGTCCCATCAATGTCAGTGACCGTCCCATTACTCGTTCCTTCTTCGAGGATATTGACTCCTATAAGAGGTGTATTGTCAGCATTGGTGACTGTACCCGTTACCTGTTGCTGCCCCATCACTTCGGAAGAAAATGACCAACTAAAAAATAGTCCAAGAAAAAGAACGAACGTTTTGTATTGTATGTTCATAGTCTACGGTTTATTCAAATTTAATCCGCTTTTGCACTCCTACAGGTGCAATAGCTTCATTAAATATAATTATTAAATTGAGATATTCATGACGCCTTTTTCATCGGTCTATTTTTGTAAACGACTGCCCACAATATTTTTTGCTGCCCTGATATAATTGTGGTATGTCAAAACCCGGTCAATTTTTGCTAATTTAAAGGGCGCAACTACGAATCGTAAGCATGAAGAAGTTATTGATTTTGTTCTGCCTGTCTTGGTATCTCCCCGCACAGGGAAATCATGAGTCGATACTGATCGAAGCTGAAAGTTTTTCCAACAAGGGTGGTTGGGTGGTTGACCAGCAGGCAATGGATGTTATGGGATCTCCATATTTGATGGCTCATGGTATTGGATCACCAGTTGAAGATGCTACAACCGAAATTACTTTTCCAAAAAAAGGCACCTATTATATTCATGTCCGTACTCGCAATTGGGTCGCACCGTGGTCAGACGAGGAAGGTCCAGGTCAGTTTAGGATTGGTCTTGACGATAATATCTTGATGAAAATATTTGGCAAAGAAAATGCAGATTGGAGCTGGTCAAAAGGTGGAAATATAATTGTGGAAGCACGAGCATATACTTTGTCCCTCAAAGATCTTACTGGATTCAACGGGCGATGCGATGCGATTGTTTTTACAACAGATCCTAACCTCCATCTTCCAAATGATCTGCTGGGATTGCAATCTCTCAGAAAGAAACTACTGCCAATTTCTGATAAACCGAAAAGTGCCGGGCACTTTGATTTTGTTGTGATAGGTGGTGGAATGGCCGGGACTTGTGCTGCGATTTCAGCAGCCCGCCTGGGGGTAAAAACTGCGCTTATTCAAAACAGGCCAGTATTGGGCGGCAATAATAGCTCTGAGGTACGAGTGCATTTGGGTGCCAGAATAAATTTAGAACCTTATCCGGCCCTGGGCAATTTAGTAAATGAAATTGGTCCTGAACAAGGTGGTAATGCAAGACCAAAAGATTTCTACGAGGACGATAAAAAACTTAGCGCTGCACTGGCAGAAAAAAATCTTACACTTTTTTTGAACACACATGCCAATGGAGTCAAAACAAAAGACGGAAAGATAACCAGGGTAATTGCACAAAATATTGAAACCGGAGAACGGTGGTATTTTGATGCACCCCTTTTTGCTGACTGTACGGGTGACGGCACTATTGGTGTCCTGGCTGGTGCAGAATACCGAACTGGTAGAGAAAGCAGAGATGTTTTTAACGAGCCCACTGCCCCCGAAGAAAGCGATAATCTGACAATGGGAGTTTCTGTGCAATGGTTTTCTGAGACAAGGGACCAGCCTGTCAGTTTCGCTGATATCGAATGGGGTCTTCCCTGGAGTGAGGAAAAAGCAGAAGCTATCACTCGCGGTGATTGGAATTGGGAAACGGGTATGGGCAAAGATATGATTCGCGATATCGAGGCAATTCGCGATTACGGAATGCTGGTGGTATTTTCCAATTGGTCATTTGTAAAAAACCATTCTACGCACAGAGAAAATCTCATATATGAGGCACTTCGATGGGTGGCTTATGTAGGTGGAAAAAGAGAATCACGCAGACTTGTGGGAGACTATTTATTGATAGAACAAGACCTCACCCAACAACGAGTGTACCCGGATGGCACTGCACCTACCTCATGGACAATCGATCTGCACTATCCAGATCCCGAAAATTCGGAACTATTTCCGGGTGCAGAATTTAAATCCATCGCCAAACACATAAAAATATACCCATATCCGATTCCTTTTCGGTGTCTATATTCCAAAAATGTGAATAATCTAATGATGGCCGGTAGAAATATCAGTGTATCTCATGTGGCCTTAGGTACGACACGCCTTATGCGTACATGTGGGATGATGGGAGAGGTGCTGGGCATGGCAGCTTCGGTCTGTATACAAGAGAATGCGACACCACGAGAACTGTACGAACATCATTTTTCAGATTTAGAAAAATTGATGCAAGTTGGAATTGGCGATCCCAATCTACCCAAAATTCAAAATTACAATCTTGGAGGTACACTATTAAAAATGTAAGCGCAATCCGAGTCAAGAATCACTATTATACTCTTTGTCTTTTCCTTTTCACTTTTTCGATTCTTTTTGGAATTAAAAATCCCAAAAGCACAGACGCAATCCATGCCTTTGATTTTTTAACACCTGATAAAATATTGACAAAAGTATTTGCAGCCGTTACAGTCAATGGCTCTATCAAGTATTATAAAGCAAGAATTTTTACACCAATTTGTGAAAAAACCGAATGCTATGACGTAGAGGTCAATTTTTATTGGGATGCGATAGGGAATTTCGTAAAATACGAAGTACTCCCTGGTAAACCGCTAACGAAGCGAAAGCACGACCCCTTTACCGATGAGGACCATAAAAAATTAAACAGGATTCTCCTCAATCCTAATCCATCATTCTTGGCATATGAAAAAGAAGATCTCATAACAGACTTAGTGCCCGACGGACTCAATGGTATGACTGGAGCTACAATAAAAGCAATAGAGCACGAAATTGTCTCCGGCGCAGCCTATAGTTGCTACACTCTCTGGCATATCGCCCATGGCATAGTAAAAGACAGCATACAGGCCTTTACGAGCGATCACCTGGATCCTGAGCTCATAAATTACCTTGCAAGTATTGATGATGAAGCTGCTCACTTCTTCTTGATAGATGCCTTTGAGACAACAGATTACCTTGCCTACCACGATCTGATCGAAAAAATGATCAGAAAAAAAATGGGTTACTTCGCCAGATATGTGATAGAAAAAATGCCTGATGAAATACTACAAGCGCAGGAGACACAGCGATTATTTATAGACATAGTTCCCGGTCTCGGATACTTTGGCCAGTTAAGTCTGGTCAATAAAATACAAGGGATAATGATCCAAAAAGAATTATCAATTGCCTTAATCGATTTACTGGAAGAAAGGGACTCCCAACTAAAGAAAGAAATCATATCTCTTGTAGCAGGTCAAGATTTACAAAATGAATCAGCAATCGAAGTCAACCAGTATTTAATACAATCGATCATTGAAGATGATATTTTATTGACTGACGATGATTATCAACGGATTGCCAGGCTAACAGCTCCCGGGAAAGATCTCAGAAGATTAAAAAGATGGTTTAAGACAAAAACTAAATAAGTGCCAACAATGTTCACGGATAAAGCTTATAAATTTCTTTAAGCGTAACAAAAAACGATGGTAATGGCTGGAAGGGACGACCACATCTTGATAGAAACCAGATCGAGTTAAATCCCCAGGAGGACGCGGAGAAATGAGTCAAACTCACCCTAGCGAGATGGACGGATACTACCTGAAATGCCGGAATAAATCCCAGAGTCATCAGAAAAAGGAATCAAGAATACAATGATCCGAATCCGGACACTGAAAATGAGGGTAAAAGTAAAAAAAGCCTTTGCTGTGAATTACCATTGCCCGTTTGTTAAGTGGTCATCATAATCTGAATTTCAACACGAGACCTTGATTACAGAAATATACGTACCTAAATATCCGCTCAATCTATTTGTGGATCATTTTTTCTATTACTCCGGAGTAAATGCCTCTCACATCGTTGAGCGGTTTTTACCTGATGCAGAAGTCCAGCTAATTTTCGATCTCACGGACAAACCCAAATTTATTTATGACAATGATACGTTAAGGGAAATTCAGTCCTGCCAAAAGGTTTGGTTTTCGGGTTTTCGTACAAAGCCGATTACCATACCATCAGCCAGAGAAAATGAGATGATAATTGTACAACTGAAGAAAGGAAAAGCAGGCTTTTTATTAACAGAACCATTAACAAATCTGACGGACCGGGTAGTCAATGCTGAAATCGTCATGAGCAGAGAGATATTGAATATTCGAGAGCGTCTCCTGGGAGATCGCGTATCCCCAAATCACAAATTTCTCATTTTGGAGCAGAAGCTTTTGAACCACTACCACCGGGAATACTCCGGCAGCAGCCTTGTTGATTTTGTGATTTCCAAAATTCTATATTCACCAACTACAAACAAGATAAAATCAATATCAGATAAAACCGGATTCTCTCACAAGCATTTTATCAAGATATTTAAAGACCATGTCGGAGTTACACCAAAGGAATTCCAAAAAGTGATCCGCTTTCAAAAAGCAATACAACAAATAGAAAAACACAGTATTGTAGACTGGTCTGAGGTAGTCCATGACTGTGGATTCTACGATCAGTCACACTTCATCGAAGATTTCAAATCTTTTTCTGGGTTTACACCATCGGATTATCTAAAAAGAAGGGGGGAGTACCTAAACTATGTTCCCTTGTAAACGAGGTAAATTTTTTCCTATCACACCTCATCCAGAATGTTGAATTTTGTTCGATCAATAAAGAGGAAATGAAAGACGTAATAAAATATGGAATCGCTATCATCATCATTTGTGCGATCATTTCATGTGAAGCAAATAAAAAAATACATGGATCTGATCCGCATAATTACATGATAGCATATAATGTACTGACGGACGAAGAAAATGATAACTATGACGTATTTACCATGGATTTTGATGGAAAGGATAAGAAGAATATCACCAAGCTTGCTGGTGTGGAGTGGACCTACCACTCATATGATGATCAATTGTACTTTATTTCTGACAGGGCTACTTGCCACAGATGCTTTTACCTCTATAAAACAGATTGGAGGGGAACAGATCCAAAGAAGATATCGGAGGTGAGACTCGCCGATAGTTGGATGAGTAGCAGGAAAAATGGCTCTGAAATGATTGTTCTGCCCCATAAGACAGTCGATACTGTGTTTTATGTTCTGGATAACCATGGCAAAGTCATCCAAAAGTTAAATACTGGACTGCCCTATTCCGCCGATCCACTTTTCGTCAATAAAGGAACACAGGTAGTCTTTAGAGGGGCTCATAAGAAGTTTAAAAAAGATAATGGATACATCGACGAATTATTTATAATAAATTCAGATGGTACCGGCCTGAAGCAGCTCACACATTATCCCAAAGAAGATACAACATCCCAATGGTATAACTATCATGCCGGCCCGCCAAAATTACATCCCCATAACAACTTCATATCTTATCAAAGCTTTCAAAACGGAAAATACAGTCTATATGGAGTATCCCTGGAGGGAAAAGAAATGGGTAGACTCACTACAAATATGGAAGATGAAGGCTGGCATGATTGGAGTCCCGACGGTAAATGGTTGGCAATCGAAATCTTTGATAATGATCAATCCCAGTTTCATATCGGCCTACTGAATTGGAAATCCAAAGAAATGAAGTTACTGACCGATACCACCTATAAATACCAGCAGTCCCCAAATTTTATTTTAAAAAAGTAAGATTAGAGATTATTTAATCTTTGATAATCCGGAAAACTGCGTCTCCCGAACTCAATGCTACGACGACCACATACAAGCCCGGTGTCAGATGTCGTAAATCGATGGTAGTCTTATGGGCATTCCCCAAGTCTTGTTCAACCACTTTCCGGCCTATGGGGTCGAAAATGTTGACGCTCTTCATAGACGATGAAAACTCATTTCTCACCGCAATTTCGATCACATCTTGTGCCGGATTGGGGTTCCAGGTAAGCTTATTGACTGGATGGCTAATCTCACTGATACTTGAAGTTGTATCCTGCTGCTCCAACACGATAGTAAAAAGCCGACCATAACCAGAATCTTCCTGATAGATGAGTTGCAGAGTAAGATCAGATTTATCAGCTAAATACTGATCCTTGATTTTGAAATAATCCCCATTAGCATAGTCGGATTGAGTTAATTCGAAAATAGTCACTTTATAGTTGCCTTCAAATGGAATATTATTGACTGTTATATTATAGGTGTTTGATTTATCGCTTTCGGGCCGAATGGCTGGCACCGAAATAACTATTTTGCTTCTACTACTGTCCAGACCCGAAATTGCACTTCCACCGTCAGTACTTTCTACTTTCAATCTGAGAGGTGTCTCCAACAACTTATTCATATTAGCCCTTACGATTGCAGTGACCCGTGGTAAAATCGGATTGTTTGTACATACCGCTCCACTGTTCGCTGAGTTGGGTTCGTAATCGACCAGATGTACATAATGTGCAAATGAGACATTCATGTCGAGCATGGTCACGACATCGAGCATATTGTACAAATCATGCTCCAGTGAATTTCTAAATGTTCCGGCAGTTAAACTGAGAATACCCCATTCTGCATTGACAAGCTCAGCTCCTGGGATGTACATGTCGATCAAATTCTGCGCTGTAGACAACTTCTGAGGATCAAGGGATCGAAATGGATCTGATGAATAAGGATGTACAGATAAAAAATCCAAACGGGTATTGTTGTTTTTTGCCTCTACAAGAAAATTCCTTACAAAAGTCTCTTGGGATTCATTTTGAATCGCAAAACTGCAACAGCCCAACTTTATTCTTGTGGAAATTTCTGGATCGTCTTCTACCTCTACCGATATTGCTTCATACATTTCGTAAAGTGCATATTCATCTCCACTCCAAAAATTAAGTGGCAAGAGCTGATGATCCGGTTCGTTCCAAATTTCCACATATTCTATCCCGTAATCTTTATTTCCTTTAAACAGGCCCAGGACATGGCGTATTACATTTTTCACCACTCTGGCAAAAACACGATTATCAGCAGGAGGAGCAGTACGTATTTCATTATCAAAGTGCCAAAGAGAAAGCAAAGTGCCGACGTGGTATTTTGGAATCTTATTTGAGGCCAGGACAAACGGCATATAGTCGAAATTAAGGAAGGGTGTAACACCGATATCTTCCAGGGCATTCAGTTGCTTGTCCAAGAAATCAAAATGATAAAATTCCGGATTATCAGCTCCTTCTAAGGTATTGGGGCCCCTGTAAAATTCGGTGGGAAGCACTTTTAAGACAGCTGTATCTTCAGATGCATAATTGATATGAGGGAGGTAAACAAAAGAACCTGTAGAGACTTTTATACTCCGAGGTTTGAGTAGTTCCATTGTCTCGACAAATCCGGGATCTTCGATAAATGGAGTATGAGGTGCATCTCGAAAAATTCCGGCATGGGGACCATAACCATGCTGCACATTGAGCTCCCAGTAATCATTCCAGAGTGGCTTGATTTGTCCTGCTTCTTCAGCGGCGTCGATCCTCACATGGTATGTAGACTGCGATTGACCAAATGTATACAAACCGATTATCAGGGTGATGTAGATTAATCGTTGTAGTGCATTTGCGTGATTATTGAAATCCTCTCGCATCAGATCCTATTTTAGGTCGTCATTAATTTTCAAATAGTAGTTTCATTTGTTTTCCTCATCAGTACCAAATATGTAAAATATTACATATTTAAAATCTACCAGATTTCGAGTATAACGTATATCAATCTCCCATCAATATTACCGAATTGATCTTCAATCTATTGCAATAGTTTGGATCGATTTTTGCCTCATTTCCCATTAGATTCTGAACATTTTTAGATGATATAATTATCTGATATGTAAAGGATTGTAGCCAAAATGGTTACCCGAACATAAACCTAAAACGACACGCATGAACATCTATGGCAAGGTGAGGGCGATAGCGATTTTATTTGCCCTTACGCTCAGTTTTTCGTCAAGTGCCGAAATAATTGTCAAAACTTTTCACGATAAAAACGGCAATGGTAATTTTGACACTGGCGAAGCATTGGTCACTGGTCTTTCCGTAAAGGGACTTGACGATAGTGGAATTACACATACATTTTCTGATGACGGAAACGGCACTTTTGAGCTCAATGGCGTCACTTCTCGAATACGAGTCCAGGTATTGGGATACGATTCCAACTTGAGGGAAGGTAAATCCGGACCGACTTCGGTCTTCTTTGCTGAGGACGGAGATATAATCTTTGTGCCAATACGGAAAAATGAGGATGACAGTAGCAGCAACACCATCCTGGTGCCTTGCTTTGAAAAAGGTACAGCCTCAGATAAGGTAAATAGTCCCGCATTCGTCGCCTTCAGATATGGGGAGGGAGGCGTTGCTGAAGAATTTGGAGGCACTGCCGCTAATCCACGCATGGACGCAACCATTGCTCAAATTGGTTCGACCTGGGGTGTAGCCTATCAACGGACCCGGATGCGCGCGTTTGCATCTACGGTACTTAAAAGACATGTTGATCTGGGTCCCGTGGGGACTGGAGGTGTTTATATTATGGACTACAGCAACAATCTGGAGAAACCTGAAGTCACTAGCATTGACCTTCAAGGGTTTCAACCGTCGGTTGGACCTGTATTAGACTTTGGAGCGATAAACAGAACAATATCAAGTACCAGAATTGACAGCACCAAGCCATATGCACTGTCTTCACTTGAAGATCTTACGGCGAGAGCATCTTATGATATGGATGCCTTTAATAAAGTCGGCCAACTTGCTTACGGTGATATCGATGTGACCGAAGATGAGTCTCAACTATGGATGGTAAATACAAATCAAAGATCTTTGGTGCGTATCGATGCAACTGCTCAAGACATTGATGTCACCGGTAGTGTCTTAGAGCACTACCTGATAGATGAGATCGACGGTATGCCCGATGTAGAAATGATTTATAGTCGATGCATCAACACGGGAAAAAACGAAAATTTTGGTGGAGCGGAAGCTTTTACCGATGCAGAAGAGACATCCTGGGATCGCAATAAATATTTTTCTGGCGACGGAAGGGGCGATTATGATCCCTTTACTGTCGTAAACACCATGAATAAAGATGAGGGAACCACTGAAACTCAGCTTTACAATACGTGGACAAGAGGACGAAATTTCTCTTATCATATTCCGATACCAAAGGAAGAAAAATATACAGTAGTTCTGCATTTTGCTGAGCCCTTCGATCATCAGATCGGTGACCGGCTCTTTGATGTTGTAGCAGAAGGAGTGACGGTACTCGACAATTTCGATGTAGTAAAAAATGCCGGTGGTGCAAAAAAGGCAATGACTTACACTTTTGAAATAGAAGCTACCGGAAGCACTCTATCTCTTGAGTTTAAGGGAGAATTTGCCAATAAAGTTAGAGAAGCTTTTATCAATGGGATCGAGGTGTCAGGAGAAAGTATGATAACGGCAGGAGTATTGAGGCCCTGGGGTCTCGATTTTCACAACGGCAGAGGGTATTTGGGTCTTGTAAACGATGCCTCGATTTCTCAATCCCGGGATCATTTGATGGCCTATGTGATGTCATTCGATCCCTCTGATATTTCTGCTGGTGTCACCGAAGAAATTGCATTTCCATTAAATTATCCCAGAGAACGATCCAGCAACGCCCACATGGAAGATCCCCAATCACTGCGCACAGCTGCGTGGATGCCATGGATTGAGAATTGGGATATGACACATATTCCACTGGACGACCGCCTGTCGTTCCAGGGTGGCCTTCTGTGTTCCTATCCTCAGCCTGTGATTTCTGAAATCAATTTTACGGCTGACGGATCAATGGTAGTGCAGGTGATGGACCGTTGGGCTCATCAGACTGGTCACTTAAATTACAGTGCTGACCTTTCCTCAAAAACCCTAATAATTGGCTATGCATCAGGAGATATTCTAAAAGCTTTTAAGGATGAAGACAAATATACACTCGAGCTTACCAACAGCGATGATGGTGTTCACTACAACAAAGTGGATGGGCCGAGCTACAGCGGTGAGTTTTTCTTCCAAGATAATTTTCAATCTACAGACATTGCTCATCACGGTGAGTTAATCACTGGAGGAGCTGCCATTTTACCTGGTTCAGGTGAAGTAGTAAGCACCGTAATTAATCCTATTGAAACAACACTTGAGCATTTTGATTTCCACGGTGTATTCTCTCAGGGTGTTCACTACTACGATACGGAAACGGGCTTGAAGACAAATGCGTATTTATTTGTGGATCAATTTAACATCGGAAAAGCAAATGGTCTTGGTGATTTGGAATTTGCTCTGGCACCACCTTCGGGAGAAGTGGGTAATTATGTTTGGTGTGATGCCAATTCAAACGGAATACAAGATCCAGCAGAATTTGGAATTTTCGGTATAGAATTAATTCTCATTGATAAAGACAATAGCAACGCCGAGGTAGCCAGGACAACGACAAACAATGCCGGTAATTATATCTTCCAAAATCTGGTCGCCAATAACTGCTATGAGATACGGATTGACCTGGCACAGCTTTCTGCAAAAGGCTATTCAGGTGCCGCAACTTTATTAAATCAGGGAGCTGATGATGCTGTGGATTCCGACGGAGATGAAAGCGTTCTGCCGGGTTTCGCAGTAGCAATGTTTTGCACGGATGCCCTGGTCAATAACCAGCACCATCTGGATTTTGGATTTATTGGACCGGACGCACAAGATGTCATGAAAGCTGAATGCGAAGATCCGCTTACCGGTTGCGCGACTTTTACTTTATCTGAGGTAGCTGCCTGTGTAACAACAAATGCAAATCAGGAAGTCAGGTTTTTTGGATCCTTTGATGATGCGGATAGTCTGCAAAACGAAATTACTGCAACGACTTACCAGGTGTGCTCAGATCGAGACACCTTATACACACGAGTAAATGTGACTGGTGATTTAGGATGCTTTTCAATCGCTCAAGCGGTCCTGGTAGAAAGTGGAGGCTCGACACCTTTGGAATTTAGTACTGTAATATGTGAGGGAAATACTTTTGACGCAAATGCATTCTTGTTGGCACAGGGATTTAGTGGTACACCTCAGTTGTTTTCCGATGCGGGTATGACAATGCCGATCAGTAATCCCGTTACCATTGCCAGTTATCCCAGCACCATATATTTTATTGATCAACCCAGCGGAGCAACCTGTGATGTAACCGGGTTCATCACAGTAAATGACATCCCTCCTGGAATGGTGGATGCAGGAAATCCCATCGAGTCCTGCGGACTTACCTGCGTCGATCTCACTGCCCTGAGTACCACTTTTGATGCCAATGGCAGTGGAGCTATATCGGCACTGTGGTCGTCTTCAGGCAGTGGTACTTTCGACAGTGATAATACGTTTGCAGGAGCGCGATTTTATTGTCCTGATTCTGCCGATATGTTAGCGGGTTCAGTCACGTTGACATTGGCAATAGCTGATGATCCCTGTGGCCGCACGATCGAAGATAATGTCGTCATTACTATTGTAAATTCGACACCGCATTTTCTCGAACCGGGTACACCAGATACTATTCTGTGCTTCGATCCATTTGTCCTAGACCCGGTAAACAATGATACATTTCCCAAATGCAGATTAGCTGCAAACTGTGAAGACACCATCACTGCAAGTGTAGTCGATTACAAAGTCGAAAATGGAGATTGTGAAAATATAGTTAAACTCATTATCCGCACTCAGAGAGTTCGATATAATAAGGTAGATTATTTCTGTACAGATACCATTTATGTAAGGGCTTTTGATTACGATACATTTGAATGCCCTCCTGAGAGAGATTCAGTTTATTGTCATACTCCTTATAAAGTGGATGAAAACGGTCATCCTCATCCTGAGGAAACTGGAATTCCTACGGTGGAGGGGATACCACTGTGGCCGCAACTAAATACAAAGTGTGATATTTTAATAAAATACACAGATACAGAATTTGAAAGTGAATGCCCGATGATGATCAAGCGTGTATGGCAGATAAAAAATACATGCTCCGGCAGATATGAT
This sequence comes from Saprospiraceae bacterium, assembly GCA_965222645.1. Lineage (GTDB taxonomy): Bacteria > Bacteroidota > Bacteroidia > Chitinophagales > Saprospiraceae > JABDMH01. The sequence goes on from OZ244968.1 coordinate 3,051,788, forward strand.
ACTTGTGCACAATGGATCATGGTATTTGATACAATCGGACCAGAAATAAAGAAGGAAGTAAATCCAAATTTAATTGCTGCAGAATCACAATTTAATTTGGGTAAACCGGTCATTTTAATTCCGACAAGTAGTCGCGACTGCGAGGCGCACACCTATGTACCTCCCATTGCCGCAACAGATACCTGTTCTGATGTGAAATTGGTCAAGGTGCGAATTCCGGACGTCACTTCAGTGACCCTGGAATACAGTGAAGAAAATGAACGATGGGAATCTCACAGGCAAATAAAAATTCCCCGAACTGAGGATCCGATCCCGATGTACTATGAGGCATTTGATGGATGTCACAATGTGACTCGAGACACCTGCTACTTGTATGTCAAGGATTTCACACGGCCGGTCACCGTTTGTGATAAGGGTATAAACCTCACCGTCGGTGAAGGGACTGCCTGGCTCGAAGCCGAGATTTTTGACGAAGGTAGCTGGGACAATTGTGGAATAAATCTCATGCTCGCCAGGAGGTCAGATTGGGCTACTTCTTGTGGAGTGAATTTATGTGATTCGATAGTACCACTCTGTGTCACAGAGCATCACGATACCATCTGGTGTAGTGTATTGGAACGCGATGATTATGTAAACCCGGTAGAAGCCCATTATATCGAAACTATTAAATGGCTCTGTGAAGACAACCAGGATTGTGCGAGTTTAGTAGTAGGGGGATGGTGGTATGATCTCATGAAAGAAGCAACAATAAATTGTGTAGATCATCCGTATCCCGTTGACGAACAGTATTTCCGAAAATTACTGGACGATCCTGATCTCGAGTGCTTCGGCTTTGGAGAACCGCTAGTGCGGGATCTTTGTGATAAGTACGATTTTGAATACACTGAAAATTTCCCACCGGTGATCGCTCCATTCGTAAGTGGGAGCCCTGAAAATCCGCTTGATGTCATGAGTCAGATTGGAGGAGGGTGGTCTAAAAAAGTGCCCTTCTGCTGTGAAGACGCATGTCAGAATGTTACAGTGGAGCTATTGACCATGGATTACTGGTGCAACTGGAATACCTGCTGGACCACAGTCTATGTGGAAGACAAAACTCCGCCGGAGGTCGTCAATGATTTATTTGATGTCACAATGACCTGCACAAGCTACAAGCAATTTTACGAAGGGGCTGTGACCAAAGCAATGGTTGGTGATCACGAAGAACTGGATAGTCTGTTGGGAGGCTACGACCAGGTACAATATGATGGATACCAAAAACTGCCTAATCAAAAACCCTTCACCTACTACAATGTAGTGTGTGATTCTATTGTAGTCGAGAAGGACAGTTTGACCTATGACGAACATTTGGGGTACAAATGGGTGACCTACCGGACATACGAAGCTACATACGATACTATCGAGGTAGATCGACACAGAGGTCAGGTGCTGGACGATTGCGGATTGGTGAAAATAGAAGAAAAGCCCTGGATAAATCTCGACGAATGTGGCAATGGCTACATTCGAAGAGTGTTCAAGTTCATCGGACAATGTCAGATCGAACCTTCGGGTCACAGCATCGACACGATTACAAAATATCAAACGATCTGGATTCAGAGTGATTGTGATATTACACCTTCCATGGTGGTAGTTCCCGAAGATGTTATGCTTCAGGAATGCGGATTTATTTATGACACCGATGGAAGTGGAAATGCTGCCGGTGTAGCCCATCCTGACCATACCGGATGGCCCGAATATCTAATAGATAATGATTGCAGACTTCTCGGTGTAGGATATTACGATCGGATATTCAAGATCGTAGGTGGAGATCAGGGTTGCTACAAGATCTTGCGTACATGGTGTATCGCGGATTGGTGTGCAATAGGAGAAAATCCAGCTCAGGGTCGATGGTGGCAGAATCCGAGATATCAGGGAAAATACCTGAGCTACGTACAAAAGATAGTCTTGCTGGATACCATAGCCCCGGTGTGTAATATTGATCTTCCCGATCTGATTGAGGTCAGTGCATGCTCATTTAACCTCGATACAGATGTAACTGTGGAAGACGAATGCGGAGCCCTTAGTTTTAGCTGGGAGCTATACAACAAGAAAGGTGACTTAGTAGATTTTGGCTCAGGTGACATTCCGGAAAATACCTCCGAATTTAACATTACATCAGAGGGACTAGTGCAAGACGAGTACAAACTCAAAGTCACTGTAACGGATGAGTGTCAAAATGAAGGATTGTGTATTAAGGAATTTACGGTGACACAGGTCAAAAAGCCTACACCGATATGTATTTCCAGTCTTACCCTGGAGCTTACTCCAATGGACACAGATTCTGATGGAGAGATCGACAATGCGATGGGCACAGTATGGGCTAAGGAATTTGATCAGAGCAGCTCCGCAGCATGCGGCAGCAGTGATAGTGATCTCGAGTTTAGATTGGCCACGATCAGCGATGGTGAGGTGGTTCTTCCGGATGAGGAAAACACATCACTCACATTTGATTGCAATGATATTGGAACAACCGCATTGAGGCTTTTTGTGCTGGATCCGTCAGGTCAGTGGGATTACTGTGAAGTATTTCTTGTCGTCCAAAACGGTACTGGTGGCTGTGACAATGTCTCATCAACAGTAGGAAACATTTCCGGAAGAATTGTGAATGAGCTCAATCAGATGATCCATCGAGTGGAATTAAGTTTGGAGGAAATAGACGGTGACCTATTACAAAAGCAAGAAGTTTCCGGCAATTATCGATTTGAGTTGGCTCAGGGATTTCAGGCATATCTCAAGCCTTATAAAAATGATGACCATCTCAATGGAGTTTCCACCAGGGATCTTATTGCCATCCAGCAACATTTACTCGGTAAGAAGAAGATTCCGAGTTGGTATCTCGAACAAGCAGCAGACGCTAACAATGATGGCAAAATCTCGACTGTTGATATTATTCACCTGCGTCGATTGATCCTGGGTAAAGTTGAGGAATTGCCCGAATCTACAAGCTGGAGATTTTTTGAATCTTCTGAACGAAATCAGCAGTATTTTATTAATCCGATGCTCGACCAAATGCAGGTGGACTTTATCGGAGTAAAAATCGGAGATATAAATATAGACAGTGATCCGAGTAGGAGGGCACCCCGATCAGCTGACAACGTCACGCTAAATGTGAGTGATTTCCAACTCAGAACCGGAGACTACTATACCGTTCCGGTGACTGCAAAAGATTTTAAGAATATCCTCGGGATGCAATTCACACTTGTTTTTGATGCGGATAAAATCGAAGTACTTGGGATAGAAGCCGGTAAAGGAATTGATTTTAGCGATGAGCATTTTAATCTGGATAATTTGGCCGAAGGATGGATGACAGCTTCCTGGTTTGATAGAAATATCAATCATGTGAGCCTTGCAGACGAGACCGTTTTATTCAATCTGATGATCAGAGCAAGATCAAAAACGAGATTAAGCCATGTAATCGGGATCGACAGTAGAAAGACATCCGCCGAAGCATACGACGCGACAAATTCCGATTTGGGTATTGCACTCGAATTTACACAGAAATCAACGGAGACTTTTGTCCTGTATCAAAATACTCCAAATCCATTCCGAACGGAAACAACAATTGGATTTAACATTCCAAATTCTTCGGAAGCCACTCTCACGATTTTTGATGTAACCGGCAAAGTACTTAAAAGGCAAAAACAGTTTGTCGTAAAAGGATATCACCAGTGGAGTATTGATAAAGTTGATTTGCCAAGTAGTGGAGTCCTGTATTACAAACTCGATGCAGCAGAACAGACGGCAGTGAAAAAAATGATTTTGATAGCCCGTTAAAAACTAGCGGTACATCGGCAGATTAATGCCTGTGTGCAGTAAGCCTTATTGTTCAAGGTGATTAGTTTTGGGCGGGCAGGTTCCCACATGGGAGCCTGCCCTATTTTTTTTCGTTTTCACACTGTACATAAGAGCTGTCAAATATAGCTCGAGTCATCCTTAGAATTAGCTCTGGCGACTGCACCACTGAGGTAAAAAAGCACATCTTTATGAAAAAAGCTAAGATGATGCGTTATATCTCTCTCCTATTTACCATTTGTCTTTCTGTAGTTTTCTCTACAGGATTGCATAGTCAACCGTTAGAATTCCCGGTCCATGATTTAAAGTTTTCGTATCAGATTGAAAGGGATTTAGCCGAAGATAGCATCCATGTAAACCGTGCCGGGTGGTATTACTCCTATATCGGAGATTATGCCAATGCCATGCAACTAAACGAATTGCATGCACACTGGGGATATGACAGTATTGAGCTGGAAAATCCCGATCAGTGGCAACTTGCAGATGCTATCCCATATCTGACAAAAAAGTTAAGGGACGAAAGGTTGGTTATTATCAGCGAGGCTCACCACAAGCCACAACATAGAATTTTCACGAAAATCCTGCTCGACTCCCTGTCCAAGTACGGTTATAATCATTTGGGTCTGGAAGCTCTTGGAAACATGCCGGGTTATCGAGATTCCCTGCTAAACGAAAGGGGATATGCTCTAAATTCCCCGATGACGGGGACCTACACTCGCGAACCCCAGATGGCCAATCTAATCAGAAAAGCCAAGAGTCTCAATATACAGGTTTTTGCGATCGGAAGGGATGAGCCTGAAACTGAGCGGGACACCCAAATGGCAATGAATATAATCGAATACATGAATGCTCGCCCCGAAGATAAATTTATAATCCAGTGTGGCTGGCATCATGCAGTAGAATCAGATTTTCCAAAAGGAAGGGACCGGCACTGGATGGCCTATCTGATCAAGCAGATGGGGGGCATTGATCCGGTCACGATTTACCAGGATATTCTCACCGAAAAATATTCACAAAATGAAGCTCCTATATACAATCAATTTTCATCAGACAAAATCTCAGTACTCGTCGATCAGGAGGGGAATCCTTTTGGGGGACATGAAAATGCACAGCACGTAGATATGCAGGTGTATCATCCTCGTACATTTTATATCAATGGGCGGCCTAATTGGATGTATCTCGACCCCGGGTTTAAAAATGTCAACGTACCAAAAGAAAAAATCGAATTTGATTATCCAGTCATATGCCGCGCTATTTTAAAAAACGAATATCCATTGGGTGTGCCTGTCGACATTATCGAACTCAAGTCACGTTATACGGGTCAGGATCTCGTACTTTCCCCGGGAGAATACGTCATCGAAATAATAAATAAGGAAAATAAAAAAATGCACCTTGATCTGATTGTTGACGAGTAGTTATAATTAGAATTTACTTTTGCGTTTCCTAATCAATTAAAAACTCAGACCTTCACCAAAGTCAAAAAGTGCATATCCCGGATCCTCAAGATGACCCGGCACATCAGATTTCTGCATTTGCACTACTTCCTCAGAGACAGGAGTCGAGAATGGTATTTTTGCACCGGGTGAAAACTTTCCGGTCAAAATATCCAGTATGGCCTGCGGTGTTGTGCCAAATGTTGCCATCAGACCTTTAATATTTTCTGATTCATTATTGTATATTTCATCTATTACCCATGGATTCGAATAATTGATGGCCAGTACGGAGGGCCTGATGGAGGTCAGTCTCTTGACATAATCTGTATCAATGCCATTTTTGCTCAGAGACAAAAAAAGTGGAGACCCATCTGAGGCAAATAGCGATTTTGATTTCGGAAGGATCCATAATAAAATCAAATCCGCTTCCTCCGGAGTCTGTACAAAATCAATGTCCCATTGATTTTCATCAGGTAAAAACGCAGAATTTGGCCTGCCTTCAGGTCTTTGCATGTAAGTTTCAAAATATATTTTTGTGCCCTTTTTTAACGGCAAAATATTGTCACCGTTCCTCAATAGGACGATTGATTTCCGCAGAGCCAGATCAGCCTTTGCTTGAAATTCTTTTTTGCCAACGATTTTTTCAGCAATGTCTATGTTTACATAGGGATTTTCAAAAAGGCCCAATCTGAATTTTTCATTAAGCAGTAAAAATACCGATGTATCTACATGCGATATTAATGCGGGATTCGTCTTGAGTGTTTCAATAAGTTTTGTTGGGTCTGCCGAACCTGAAAAAATGTTTACTCCAGCCTCCATCGCTTTTTTGTACCTTTCTGTCAATGATAATTCTTCCACTCCCCATGGCATCATCTCGATCGGACCAGTATCTGAATTAATGATTCCTTTAAATCCCAATTCCTTTCTGAGCAAATCTTGCAGTATTTCTCGATTATAAGCATAGGCCACTTCCTCGTATCTTGTACCTACAGGAAATGAGTAATATGGCATAATAGCAGATGTTCCCGCATCTATTGCTGCTTTAAATGGCACCAGATTGTTCTCTAGCATCCCACCGGGAAAGACCTCCCGTTTGCCCCATTCAAAATGGGGATCCTGGCCGCCTTCAGTTGCCCCACCTCCCGGAAAATGTTTTGTAGTAAGCGCAATTGATGTCTGGCTCAACTCCGGACCCTGGAATCCCAGCACAATCTCACTCATTATGGATGCTGTCAACTCAGCATCATCACCAAAAGTTCCTTCCGTGCGCTGCCACCTGGGTTCAGTGCACAAATCAGCCATGTACATATAGCCCTTCCGTATCCCCACAGCCAGCCACTCCTGCCGGCATATATCCGCAAATTCCCTAATCAATTTGAGGTCTCGGGTTGCTGCCAAACCCAATTCTGATGGCCATCTCGAAAAAGTAGAGCTCTTCACACTTAGGCCAGCCGCAGTAGCAGAAGAAATGTGATTACGGGGGTTAGAGGTGATTGTAGCCGGAATTCCCAATCCATCCTTTTCACAAAGAGATTGAAGATTGTTTACCCATTCTGCCAAGATTCTTATCGGTGGATTTGCCCGGATAATAAAATGCCTATCGTGAAATTGTGTTACGGCCTTCGTAGTTCCGGCTGCTCCCATATTCGGATAGGGAAGTGGCTTACGTGTAAAAATATTTACATCCATTACCAAATCTTCTTCATTGAAACCACTACCGATCGGTACATTGCTTTCAGCCCTTTGGAAAGTTTGCTCGTTTTCCATCCTGGTCGTACTGATCAACATTAAACCTGCTTTCTGCTCCAGTGATAATTTGGAAATCAAATCCCTGCTCCGGTCCTTCGAAGGCAATCGCCAATCCTCGTACATATCTAACTTTCCATTGCGATTTAAATCTTTAAATTTTAATCCATCCAACTCTAATAACCGGACAGATCGGTGCCCCAGGACAGGCTGTGTGACCGAGTCGAATTGTGATGACAATTGCCTGTCACCACAGCTGGTCATAAAGAACATAATTAAAATGGGGTACAAAAAGAAATTAAAAATATACTTCATTGGAACTCACCATTGATTAACTCACATAACAAAGAATAAAGGACCTTGGTGGACTATCGAACTCAAACATCCTTTCCCGGGGAAAAGACCCCCACATTAGGACAAAGTATCGAATTTCACTCAGAGTAAAAAATCAAATTATTATTTTGATCAAACAAGTTTCGGCACTTGTTCTCTCTGAGTGAATTCGCTTAACGACCAGTTACCATATAAATGAAAACCACAGAATACAGATAAGCAACAGAGAAGGTGATTTTTTCCAGATGAAAATTCAATCTTAATTAATATTCCTGTTTTTCATCAGAGGAGCTTGATTAAGGATTCCGTTTCTATCGTATGCCTGCATATTTTATTCCGGTGAGCTGATGAATCTCATAGATAAAGGTAGACAGATTATCGATCTTGAACTTATTGACATCGTCATGTCCACATGCTCTGGCAATCACCTTTATTAAAGAGTTTGAAGACGTTAAGAAGTTATATAATTGCTCTGCGGATGAGTCGATGATCAGTCGCTTTCTAAGACCCTCCTTTTGGGTTGCGATGCCCACAGGACAATTATTGGTGTGGCAAGCTCTCATTCCCAGACATCCAATGGCCTGCAAAGCCGAATTCGAAATTGCCACAGCATCTGCACCAAGCATCATCGCCTTAGAAAAATCTTCGGGGACACGAAGACCACCAGTGATTATTAATGTAATATTAGGAGATCCGACTTTGTCCAGATATCTTCGCGCTCGAGCCAGAGCAGGAATTGTTGGTACATTAATATTGTCTCGAAGTATAGTAGGTGCTGACCCGGTACCTCCTCCTCTCCCATCTAAAATGATATAATCTGCACCGACTTTCAATGCAAAATCAATATCTGCTTCGATATGACTTGCAGCAATCTTAAAACCAACAGGTATCCCCCCCGTTCTATCCCGCACTTCATCAGCAACTTTTTGAAAATCTGAAATTGTTCTCAGATCTGGAAACGTCGACGGAGATATGGCCGTTTGTCCCGGCTCCAATCCTCTAACTTCGGCAATCTCCTTTGTCACTTTATGACCCGGTAAATGACCACCTGTACCAGTCTTTGCACCCTGGCCACCCTTGAAATGGAATGCCTGGGCTTTTTGCACGTTCTCCCAGGTGAATCCAAATTTGCCGGAAGCCAATTCATAAAAATATCTGGAATTGTTGGATTGTTCCTCCGGCAGCATACCCCCCTCGCCACTACATATTCCCGTGCCAGACATTTCCGCACCCTTGGCCAGAGCAATCTTGGCTTCGCGAGACAGTGCCCCAAAACTCATATCAGAAACAAAGATTGGAATATCAAGAGATAAAGGCTTTCTGGCATTAGGACCGATAATAACCCGGGTATTGACCTCCTCATCATCTAGCAAAGGTCTTCGTGCCAACTGTGCAGGTAGAAACTGAATATCTTCCCATTTAGGAAGTGTGTTCCTGTCCACACCCATCGCAGCAGAAGGGCCGTGATGACCATAATTTTTTAAACCATTTTGAGCCAGTTCCTTAATGTATCGCGTGTAAGGTTCTGTGTTCTCGGGATGAGTGTCAGAATACTGGCCTAGATACTGGTCTCTTCTGAAAGGCTGTGGATGCTCCCCGGCAAATGCTAATATCTCCGCCTCGTCGACATAAATGATTCCATCGTCTCTGTAAGTTGTAAACTTATGCAGGACTTCATCGTTATTGTACTCACTCACACCTGTATCTATCCTGTAGTCCCAACCATGTAATCCACAGATAATATTATCCCCTGATACATGACCATCAGCCATCAATGCTCCCCGGTGCAAACAACGCCCATAAAGGATCGAAACTTCTTCCTCATACCTTATTAGTACAAGGTCGATATCTCCCGCCTTGGCATAAATAGGTGTCCTATTTTTTAATTCAGATTCCTTTACCAGTCTTATCAATTGCATATTTGCCCTTTTTGAACTACTGCTTTAAACGCTTGACAGATAAAAAAGTTAAGCAACAAACTGTCGCGAAAAAAATAACTTCAAGCATTGATGCCCCTTTTTTTCAAACCACTACTTGGCTCTGTTTCTCCTGGCCAGCAACTGAGCATAATCGAATCCCGTCTTTTCGGTAATACCATGCTTTTTAAAGCTCAAAGACTCACTGGCTTTATCACCATAGAAAAAATTAAAGATGACACTGTAATTATCGGAATTTCGATACTCACTATAGAAATTTTCCACTCCCCGAAAATCCGCACTATCCGAGACTTCAACAATTGTTGACCTGTCCCTGGCAACAAACACTTCCTGCAAGAGGTGCTCGCTGAGCGTCTCCGGTCTGGGATTCGTCTTCCAATAATGAGTACGACTCAAATATTCCCTCGTCCTCCTCCTTATTTTCTGCTCCGAGTAATCTTCGCTGGTCCAAAAATAAGGAATGCAAAAATTCCGTGTCACGTAAGCGCTAATTCGAAATTTACTATCAAAATCGGTTGTATAAAAATTCGTCCATCCACCTTTTAAGGCGTCTGCCAGGTTTAGCACAACATCGATCTGTGTCGGATCACTATGGTCGAGGTCGGCATTATATGCCTCAATAACCTCTTCAATGATATTTTCGGCCTGTAAATCTACTAGTTCTCCTATCTTCTGAAGAACATGATCCTTTGCCATTGGATTAAAACCGGCAATCGGCAGGATCATATCACCCTTTGAATCCCCCTCTAACATTGCAAGGTAACTTCTAAACCGATCGTATGAAATTGGTTTTGAGTATAGCTCTCTTATTTCGGAGACTACGGGCCTCAACTTGAATTTCATTTTATCTGGTTGAATTTCCGGGATGATTAATAAAGTGAGTTATTTACATTAAACTAGACTAGTACTAGACTTAATGAAGTGGCGCGGTCAAGAATTCATTTACCGGCCGTGCAGCTTTGCAATGTGCTATCACAGTCGACATAAGATCATCCTGGAAAATAATCGTGGGTTTAAATCTGGCGACGTAATAGAATTGCTTATTGGCAATGAGGGGTTCGATCTCATAAATATCCCTGTATTCTGGAGGGATGCGTTTATGTGCGTCTCCCAGAACCTTACCAAATTTTTCAACAAATGATTTTGCATTTATCTTTTTCCGAAACGCCTTCGGATCATTTTTGATCTGATCTCGAATACTTTTCAATCTCTCCTTGGATGGCATCCAATGACCACTCATAATCCCAGCTTCCTGTGCCGTAAACCGAACCGCGATTACGGGTTCCGGATTTATTTTCGGGTGACCCTTTGTTATGTGCGCATGCAGATGGAGGTTATAAGGCGTTTTATCTTTAGCAAATCTAATATCTCGATTTATCCTACTGATACATTTTCTCGGGTCCAAATCAATCGCCGGATCAATTATTTTTGCCTCCCGGATCAAATCTGTCACAAAATGGAGGAATGGTTTTTTCACACTGGCCTCATAGCGTTTTTTATTGGCGTGAAACCACTCTTTATTATTATTTTTTGCAAGATCTTTAAAAAAAGATATGTAATCCTTGTCGAAATATTTCATCTTAATTAATTTTTATCAAAATTTTTCAAATATCGTTCATGAAATTTTCTTCGCCGTTAGCTCTAAATCTGGTTCTTTAATCGTAAGTGAAATAACTTTACCTGCCTCAAAATTAAATGACACGCTTACCGAAGAAACTCCATTATAGACATATTCATTGGAAGAAATCCTGTTAAGAGCACCTCCGAAATTCCCAATCTTGCCCAGGGACAGCATTTTTCTCATATTGAGTTTTATACTGAATCCGTCACTATCGCCATCACCATATTTATAATCACCCAGGTATTTTTCTTTTTCTTCCGGCATCATATCCAAATACACCTCTTGTTCTCCTGCGTTGCCCAATCCTTCCAAATATTGAATTAACACTTCAGAATTTCTTAACTGATCTCTTGTCAATTTCTCCCGGTCGCGCAGACCACTTTTGGCGTGTCTCAACAAACTGATCCCATGGGGCCCGGCAATGGTCTGGACATTGTCAACGCTTTCAATCATCGCCTTGACAGCGCGATAATGCCCGAGCATTGCAAATGTAAAAATGTCGGGACGTGCCCCTTTGGCCATCAAGTACATTGCAATATCCCTCCTTCCCACATGTGAAGCCGCACCAATTGCTGTCTCCCAGTCACCAAATCCCCAATCCCACGTGGCTCTGGATAATTCTGGTCTCCTGTCAACCAGTTCCCTCACCCTTTCCAAATTAAAATGTGATGCCCCAACAACCTCTTTTACTAACTCATCATCTATCGCAGGATACCGATGAAAAAGATCGTCGGGATTAGGATCCTCAGGGACCGCATTTATTTTCCTGGCATAAATTATATGCGGTATGGATGATGTCAATAATCCAAAGACGGCACTCTTAATTACTGCCCGCCTGCAGAAACTCAATTTTTCCATGATAACTACTTTTCCGCTCTTTCAATATCCGTGAGTAAGACTTCGTAATAAAGTGTGGAATCGGGTGACAGACCGTTTGGGTAAAACTTGCGCTTACTCAAAGCCGGAGGAATGATTAATCTCCTTCTTTCACCCAATTTCATCCCCCTGACACCCTCATCGAGACCGTCGATAGCCTGCTTTGCACCAACCGTAAACACAGCGGGATGACCGATCTGATCCGTTGAAAATAAAAGAGTCCCATCTGAATATCGCTGCCATTCTTCAATAGAAATTTTATCTCCCTCCTGGACCTCATCTCCTATTCCTTCCTCCACAACCTGATAAATCAATCCACTTGGCAGCTCAATCTGATCCCCACTTTCTCTTTGCGTCGTGCAACTACAACTGCTCCATACGAGCAGTAGCACAGCTATTTGCTTATTCATAATCACAGACTACGAATTTAGAAAATTACAATGTGGGAGAACTCGTCACTTTTGTGTGATTGGCAATATACCAGTCGGCAATCAAATAGGCCAACGTACTTCCAGCCAATCCCACCAGGATAGAAGGCAGTATCGTTACATCGATCAGATCCCAGGCCAGATAAGATAAAAACCCTGCTATCATCGAAACGATAGCAGATTGCCAAAAGTGATTTTCTTTCAAAATCGAAAAAAGGGTTACCGGAATCAAAACCGGAATATAATAAGATGCAATAGATACAATCGAATGCAAAACCGATGACAATGTGCTTGCAACAAGAATTGATATAAACCCGAGGAGAAATGTAAAACCCTTGGAGTATATGAGTTTCCTTTGGTCAGATAGTTCCGGATCGAAGCCCCCCAAGACGTCTTCGCCAAAAAGAATAGCCGCTGCATTAAGAAGAGTATCCTGCGTTGACATGACGATCCCCAACATGGCAATAATAAATATCCCATAAAGAAAATTTGGATAATAATGCGCCCCAATATTGAGAAGTACCTGATCATCTGCCACTAAATCAGGATGTAAAAATGATCCGGACGAACCAATAAAAACCATAATGACAGTCCAGAAAATCGTGAACAATCCACCTAAGAAAAGAGCCTTTCTAGCCACACGTGCTGATTTGGAGGCAAGCATTCTATTGAGAATCGGTGCATCTACTCCGGCATTCATAATAAAAAAAAGCATGGCCAAACCCAATGTATTTGAAAAAGAGCTTAGGCTAAAAGCATCTGTGGTCAGAAGTTTGGTATGGGAGCGATATGCTTGCCATTCAAAGTCAGAATCCATAAATATCAAGAGTGCCAAAAGGGGAACAAGAATTATAAAATGTAAAAACTGGAATGCATCGGTGTGGATGCTTGCCCTTATTCCCCCGAAAGCGGAGTAAACTGTAACAATTGAGGTAATAATCACTATAGACCACACTTTTGAATACCCAAAGACATTTTGAATTAGCTCACCCCCGGCATAGCTCATTACAATAGCAATGGCAGACATCACCATCAACGACGTGAAGCCAATGCTAATTTTGACTAAACGATTATTGTGTGTAGTGGGCCCTCCCACAATACTTCCCAGAGAATTGCTATCTGCAAACTTATCTCTCACTTTAGGGGCAATAAAAAATGCAACCAATATCATTCCTATTCCCCCCAGGATGCCTATCCCAAGCAGGTAGTTGCCATTTGAAAATCCATCCCGGGCCAGACCTAGAGTAGCTGCAGGTCCTGTGTATGAAGCAGCAACCGACATAAAGACAATCCAGACCCCCAAATTCCTGTTGGCGACCGAGAACTCCTCAAAATCACTTCTTCGCCTGGTCCAGAGTATGTACCCAAAGTAAAGGACACCAAAAAGGATAACAATAATCTGATTTACGTCCATATCTTTCAAGCGATGAAGAGCTAAGTCGACTCAATAATAAGTATCTATTCATTCCGAGACTGGGGTCCTGTTAAATTTGGACCACCAACTGAAAGCCGTGACAGGCCAATCCATTGATGCTAAAATAAAAAATGACCGAAGATCTTTAATGCATTCCGGGGATGTGGGGACTGGCTACTAAAGCTTGCCGGATGTATTACCTTTATGTAGGCATGGATTAACCATCACTATGAGGATTGCCACTATTGTTATATTTATTCTTCTGATCGCGAATGGTTGTAAGACCGATTCCACTGATTTGCAACGGTTTCCCACCGTTAAAGATCCAGCAGTTTCCGTCCATTCCAATGATGGGAATCCCGTCCTGGCTAAAGATGCCTTCTACGACAAGGCACTAGGCATGGTCCTGGGATCGGCAATCGGAGACGCAATGGGTGCTCCAACGGAAATGTGGCACCGCGATGCAATCAGGACCCAATTGGGTTATGTGAATAAACCGGAAGCAGTGATAAGGGAGGGCTCGCCAGAAGGTCCCTGGGACTACAACATGCCTGCCGGTGGCACCACCGATGACACGCGTTGGAAATACTTATTCAGTCAATTTGCAAATACTCAAAATCTCGCAGAGCTGGACTCCAGGGATTTTGCCGGACATATTGTGCAACTTTATCTCGCAGAAAAAAAAGATGTACAAAAAGATGATCATTTTTTACCGGAGCACCTAGAGGCGGAGATACGTCATATGACATGGTTGCAGGAATGGGCTAAGGTTGCCAAGCCCTATTTAGACGGGGATTTAGACGGCTATCGAAATGCCGCCAATCGATTTTACGGTGGGGAAATGTCATGTGCGGGGATGCTTTATGCTCCGAGTGTCGGTGTCTATTATCCGGGAGATCCCGAAAACGCCTATCGACAGAGTTTTCAATTGAGTCTTTTTGATATCGGTTTCGCACGCGACATTTCCGGTCTCACCGCGGCTTATGTATCAAAGGCTATGCAACCTGGAACTTCCTGGGAAGACATTGGTGCGATCACGCGGACGATCGATCCGGAAAAATACGCAGAAAGCCGGCTAGTGGGTCGAATAGCACAGCGCATTTATCAGGATGCAAAGTCTATAGCATATGAGGCAAAAGGTGTGTTGGAAGAAAATGTGTTCGATCATGCAAGAATGCCTAAAGGATTTACATATCCGGCACTATACTACGCTCAGGTAGAACAGGCCTATCGACTTCTCGATGAAAAATTGTGGGATATACCTTTCCATGCCGGAGAGATCCATCTTATAAATCTGACCGCTATCGAGTTTTGTGAGGGTGACTTTAAAAAAGCAATCGAATTTGTGGTCAATTATGGAAGGGATAATGATACGGTAGCTGCGGTAACCGGCGCTATTCTTGGTGCCTATACCGGTGCGCAAAATCTACCCGCAGAATGGAAAAAAACTGTTTTGCAAAATAACCGTGATGTTGTGGGTATTGATCTGGAAAAATTAGCCAAAGAAATTACAGAAAAGGCATTCGAAAAAAGATGATTTTTCCCTTAAAAAATAGTGCTGAATTTCCGAGTAATAAAATATCGTATTTTTCAAAAAACGGTCTTTCACTTTGTTTTCTGTTAATCGTTGTCATCTGCCCCGCTCAAGACACATCGTATCTGGATCAATTCAAACTGCATGTCATCAATATTCAAAGCATCTTTAGTGCTTGTGCGGTGTTCGATGTCGATAGGGATGGAGACCTCGACATTGTGTCTGGTGCATTCTGGTATGAGGCTCCGGGTTGGGAAAAACATTTTCTGGGTGAGGTAGAAGTCATCCGGGGTCGGCCGGATGGTTACTCTCATTTACCACTGGATATCAATCGCGATGGCTGGACCGATATCCTGCATTGCAATTTTCGCAGTAAGTCGATTTATTGGTTGGCGCATCCGGGTCGGGAAATGGGTACGTGGGAAAAACACATTAGTGATGTTCCGGGATCAATGGAAACGGGTCGACTATACGACATCAATGGAGATGGCCAGCTCGATGTTTTACCGAATGGATGGGAATTCACTGCCTGGTACGAGCTCGCACCAAGGGGTGAACTCCCGGGTTTGGTGCGACATGAAATTGGGCCTGAGGGTGCTGGGCACGGCAACGGTTTTGGGGATATCAATGGAGATGGTCGCGGAGATTATATCGGCATAAAGGGCTGGTATGAAGCTCCGCAGAATGCCCGCAGTGGTCGTTGGAAATGGCACCCTCAGTTTGACCTAGGGCGTACTTCTATTCCCATTATTGTAGACGATATTGATGGCGATGGCGATTCAGATCTAATCTATGCTCAGGGTCATGATTACGGTATATATTGGGAAGAGCAAATAAAAAAGGGCGATCAGATATCCTGGAAAAAAAATCTAATCGACAGCAGTTGGTCGCAGGGTCATAGCCCTTTATGTGTAGATCTGGATGGTAACGGAAAAAAAGAATTTGTAAATGGCAAGCGCTTTTGGTCGCATGAGGGCAAAGATCCTGGAGCGCGTGATCCATTAGTGATTTATTCTTACGAATATGATCGCGATAAAAGGCAATTTAAACGTCGGGTAATTCAAAAAAATGGTCCTGCAGGTTTTGGTCTGGATCCCAAAGCAGTAGATCTCGACCAGGATGGAGACATTGATCTTGTCCTACCAGGAAGGAGTGGATTGTACTGGTATGAGAATTTGAGGGAGTGATTTCATATTAAATCTCAATGCACTATTTCAGATGATTTTATTTTGGTGCCAAGGAAATAAACACAGTACTTCCAAAAATTCTCTGACTATACGCCACACGACTTTCATTGGTCAACCTTCCACCCCTAATGGATTTCCAGAAAAAAAATCATCGTTTTCTTTGATATAAGAATATATATATTGTCTAAGCATCAATCTCTAGAGGAGAATTAAGACGTCCTTTATCCTCTAGATGATCGGCTTACCCTCAATTAAGTCATGATACTGAATCATAAAAAATCTCAAATCATCGAAGTGCATTATCGAACGATTATCAGTTTGTGGCAGCATTTATGTCAGAGATGTTTCAAATTTTCAGAAACACTCTATCAAGTAAAGGTAGTGCCATGCTTGTTATTTGTTATTTCCACATCCTGCAACATAAGTTCTAGTTCGGATAGAAAAGAGAGATCAAGCGACGTCCAATTTTTGCCGACTGTCGCCTCCGCAAATGGAACAGCAGGCTTTAACCTACAAATCCAGGTTGATGAAATTGTTGAACTAGAACTGAACGAGTCCTCAGCTTTGTCAAATATCGAGCGTCTGATCTTGCTCGATAGTCAATTTCTTTTTTTTGATGATATTGAAGATAAGATAGTCTCATTTGACCTTGATGGTAAACACCGATTTACCATTGGCAATACAAAAGGCATGGGCCCTGGTGAATTTATGGACTGCCAGGATTTTACCATTGTGCCAAATAACAGAATCGTAGTGACTTCATTTACACCACCAAAATATTTGTTCTTCGACTATGATGGTGGTTTTAAAAAAGAGTATAGTAGAGAATTTCGTCACGCTGTAATATCGATACATTATTCCAAAGACTGCAATTGCCTACTAAATTTTATTAATGACCCCGTGGAAGAACACTTAATATTCACCACAGATTTACAGGGAGAAATTATCGAAAGGTTTTTTAACCGTAATAAATTTCATATAAATTACCCGGTTATGAATACTCAACTGCAAACCATCAATGACAAATGCTACTATCGATATTCTCTGGAATACAACGTTTTTGATCTATACCCAAGTGGAGAAATTTCTATGAAGTTTCAACTGGACTTGCCTGATAAAGGTAAGCAGGCCAGCGATCTCCTGGAAGTTTTAAGTGAATCAGATCATTCTCAACAGATGCCAATAGATGAGCTATATGACATTATTCACTTTGTCGACTTCTTCGAGACAAAAAATCTAATATTTTATCTACTTGTACATAAAAATCAAGGGCTTTATTTCATAAAAGACAAAGGAAGTGGAACGGTACTGAGTTGTAAATATGATGAAGCGACGCGGTTGGAAAGAGAAGCATTCACCATTCCTGATGCCTACTCGGGTGATATGCTGTACCAGGTGATATACGGTGACGAATTAATCGAAAATCGGGATATCTGGATGCCTGAATTTGATGTAGAGCATGATCGACAGTACTTAATCAAGTATTCATTGTCTTTTTAAATAAATATGTTCTTTATTCCTAATCATAAAACTTAATTATGAAATACTTTAAATTTCTCTTCCTAACCCTAGCTTTGCTTTAATAATTTACCAAAGCTTTAATATCTCCCAAAGAAAAACATGTAATTATGACAGGCTTGAGGCAAGTGTAAAATTCGAAAAATACTTAGCCCTTGCTCAAACGAATATCAAAAGGCTCAATCCCAAAGCAGTCTGGTGTCCGAAGGAAAGTTGGTGGGCTACTGAATGTACTGAAACAAATTTTGGGTCATGCAAAGCAAGGCCCTGTAAAGATGTTGTCAAACCAAAACCAGAAGAATGATAAATCTAAGTTGATAATTAATCTAATCTCTAAAAAAAAGTATTCTATGAATAAATTATTGAAAAGCTCCGTGATGATTGTAACGTTGATTTTCTTCCTTTCTCAAGGAATTCATGTTCGATCAGATAAGAATGATCTGAAGATCAGATTCTGTACAAAATTATTGCAAAGCCAGGCATGCACGTGTGATCCAACACTCTATTTGGCATTGGCTCAATGGTGTGAGAAGGAAGAATGGTGGGCAACTCTTTGTTTACCTGGAGGTAATAGCTCTTGCAATACTCGACTATGCAAAGCTGGGATATATTAGCTAAAGTCTAGGATCAAATAGGTCTTGACTTTACTTGACCTTAGGGGTATCTGCACGGTAACGGAAAAAAAGAATTTGTAAACTGCAAGCGCTTTTGGTCGCATGAGGGTAAAGATCCTGGAGCGCGTGATCCAATCTAACCCATCAAGGTTCGTAAAACCCACTATTGGTAGTATTTATCATCACTCATAATCGTATGGAATATAATTCTCCCATTTCCACGGTGTATAAATGTCTCCGATACTGACTTCCAAAAGCTCCTTGAAGATGCTTTCTGCATTATCACTGTTGGAAAGAATCACTATCCCTATTTGCCTCTTTGGAAATACAATCGAGTAATGCTGAAATCCTTCCGAATGACCTTCTTTAAACGCACCATATCCATAGGGAGATTCTAACAGCCCCCAACCTAATCCATATCCCAGATCGATACCTTTGTTCTCATCAGTCTCAGCCAGCGCATCTGGTCCAAACTGTCGCTTGCTATTGATGCTGATTTGCTGTGTGAAGATTTCATCAAATGATTCTTTTTCCAACAATGTATGTTTCATGACCGATTCTATGAATTTAGAATAATCTACCAGAGTGGTCTGCATGCTTCCTGCCGCCCCAGCCTCATCGGCCTCATCGAATGGAATTACTGATTGATTTTTGTCATGACCGTATGCATATTGATTCTGAAACCTTTCTTGTAATACGTGAATATAACTTGTCCTATTCATTCCAAGTGGCATAAATAGTCGGTCTTGAGCCATCTGTTCAAGCCCCACACCCGTAATCTTCTCGACAACAAATTGAAGTAGTGAATAGCCCTCGCCTGAATAACTATATTTCTCTCCCGGATTAAAAAGAAAATAAAGTTTGCCGTTTATGTCATAGCCACTTTTTGTAAAAAACCTCCAATTGGGTAAACCGGTAGTATGAGATAAGCACATTCTTGCGGTTATTTGCTCATATCTCTTATCCTCGTTTAAATCCGCATAGCCTCTCCAGCTACGATTAAATTCATATTCGGGCAAAGGCTTATCAAGGTAGTTTTGAAGTGGGGTATCAAGATCTATTTTTTCTTCGGCCACCAACTGCATAACCAGGTGGGAGAACACTGCTTTGCTTAATGATGCCCCGTAAAACAAAGAATTAATGTTTAAAGTGTCCTTATTGCTATCATTTTCATAGCCAAAAGCCCTCTGATAAACAACTTCGTTGTTGTTGAAAATCGAAACTGCCAATCCTGTCACATGTGCCGACTGAATTAGGGACCTTATTTTTTCCGTTAAGTCCTTTTCTTCCATTTTTGAGCCATCAACTCGCTCAAATTTGGATTTCATCGCACATCCAAATAAGATTAGGCCACTAAGTAGTATTAATATTCTCAAGGTCACTAACAATTGGTTACAACTAGTCTCGGAATCATCAAAAGTCAGGCTTGGTATTCTCTGCTCCTCAATGTCACAAATTGAAGCCAAACAAATTATCAGTTCAATTTACATAAGTTATTGTTCCGCAAGGAATTTCCAAGGGACCATAGGATCCCATGCTAATTCTATAGAAAAGTTCCTTTTGTTTCAGAAAAAGTGCTGATCTCGCTGGTCCTCCCGCACGGAATGAGACAGTTACTATATAGAACATATGCTCCTCATTGGGCTTGATTATTTTGCTCATTCCGGTTGCATTGCTAAAATTTGCATCTACATAGGACTTCATTCCGGTTAAACCATAGCTATACAATGGAAGTTTATCAATTGTCATGGTATCAGGTGGTAAAAACAACTTTAAGTACGGGTCGGATGCTGGGGAAAGTGAAAATGAATCACCGGGGAAATTGACTTTTAATTCCAGGCAGGTATCGGTTTGATTAACTATCCGAGTCCAGAATGCTGCAAAAAAATATTGTTTTCCTGTCGAATCAATATATGGTGTTTCGGGTTCAATATTTCCACCTTTTGGAACACCGTTTTGTATGGTTATCCCTTTTCCGGTAGAAGACCCATATGTAGTGTCCGTGTAAATGTAATGATACCCACTGGATTTCTCCAAATCATGGATTAGTGATCGTTGTCTATCGCTATCTATTGCAACTTTGCTCGTTTCAAAATTAATTCTTCGCCCACAGGAACATAGCCAAGTAATTATCATAATTAGTACAATACTATTTCTCATTATTCTCTTGCTTGCCCGTGAGGGTTTCAGTGCATGCTTGTGCCGCTTTCCGCAAATTAGAACAAAATCATTACTTAATTCTTGGAAAATCTCTTTGAAAGACAAGGCATAATCGCATTGTGCAGGAATGCGTTTATTTAAAGAGCTGAATATATTCATAGAACGAATATTTTTTTCCTCTTCTTGCCCCAGTGAATTCCTTTATTATCTCAAGTTCTTCAAGTTCAGCTATTAGTTTATATGCAGAAGGAAGAGAGACTTCGGCTAATCTTGCTACACCTTGCGCGTTTACAAATGGATGTTGATAAAGGCTATTGACCACTGATTTGCCATTATTTGTCCGTGCTCCAAGGGTCAGTAATTTATGATTTACTTCTTTCTGAAGCTTCAGAATCTTATCGAATGTTTCGATGCTATTTTTCGCAGTTTCAATAACTCCTACCAGAAAAAACTTGAACCATTGTGCAATTTCATTATGCGTCCTTACAGACATTAAATTGTCATAGTATAGTCTTCTATTTCGTTGGAAGAAGTCTGACAAATAAAGTATTGGTTTCTTCAAAAGTCCCTTTTCCACAAGATAGAGCGTTATGAGAAGTCTTCCTACTCGACCATTCCCATCTAAGAACGGGTGAATTGTCTCAAACTGATAATGGATTAATGCAATCTTGAGCAGATCTGGGAATAGTATTTCCTCATTGTGGATAAATTTTTCGAGGTCACTCATTAGTCTTGAAATTTCTGAATGAGGTGGCGGTATGAATACTGCATCAGATAATGTTGCTCCACCAATCCAATTTTGACTAGTCCTAAACTCTCCAGTAACTTTATGTTTACCCCTTACGCCACTCAACAGTACCCGATGACTTTGTTTAATTAGTCTTGAAGATAAAGGTATCTTGTCAAGTGACGATATGGCTCCATTCAGTGCCGTGATATAGTTTTGGACTTCTTCCCAATCATTGCGTTTATCATCCGAAATGTCTTCCTTGTCCTGCAGTGCATCTTCAATGTTAGTCTCAGTTCCCTCGATCTTGCTTGATTGTGTCGCCTCCTTTATAACGTGCATGCTGATAAAGAGATCAATATTAGGTATGTATTCAGAATACATGTCCAAGCGACCCAACTGTCGATCTGCCTTACTCAGGAGATTAATTACTTCAATGTCTTCAAGTAACCATCTGCGATTCACCTCCTCTGGAAAAAAGCTGCTATAGCCTCCCTGATTGATAAACTTCCCTGATAAGAAATTTTTCACCTCTTCTTTTTAATCAAAGGTACATCTTATTAAAGAATAGATCAAATTTCTTAATTTATAAGTCCGTATTTTAAAGAAATAGATCGATATTTTAAAAATACATAGTGCGTACCTAATGCCCTGCAACGTGGTCTCGGCTATGATTTCGTTGTGAAATCATCTGCAAGATTACTGCTTAGAAAGGAGCGGTAGATCAATACCTTTTATCCTTGTGTTGCCAAAATTACAATGAATTATGGCCATTGGATTGTACCCAAACTAGTTCGATATCTTCCTTTATCGTAAACTCTCCCTCGTCAAACTAGCTCAGGAATTCCCTTTCCATAAATACATTCCAAACATAGTCATCCTCATCAAGTAGTTATCTCGATACATTATTCCAAAGATTGCGATTGCATACTAAATTTGATTAAATCGGCATACCTGGATGCCTGAATTTGATGTAGAGCATGATCGACAGTACTTAATTAGGTATTCACTGTCATTTTAAATTAAAATAAGGATACTGAGATAAATAATTTTATTGAAGCATGATCTGTTGTCCATTCGTCTGAGGAACCTCCACTGAAATTCGTTTTTAACACAATCCAATAGTCATCATTCACTCCTCGGCACATAACGAGGAATCGTAAACCGAGATTGTACCGACCCATCTTTGTCAAAGCGTACTACCGGTAATTCCTCGGGTGCAACGCTCTTTTCTACCCATTTTTCAATCGCGGTGAAAGGATCAACGCTTTCTCCCGTTATACCCAGATCGGACAAAGCCGTACAATGATCCATACCAGGAATCACAAATAACCTGAAGAAATCATTTATTTCATCACCGAATTCTTTATGGGTATGACGGTAGTATTCAACTGAGAATCGATACGGAATAGCTGGATCGGCAGATCCGTGGTACAACAATATTTTCCCTCCTGTCTCATGATATGCTCTCAAGGACTTGTCATTGACGTTTAGCAAATTGGCCATATATGCCATGCGTTGAGGATCGGAATCGAAATCAAAATCGAAAACAGAAAAACTTTCGCCGGGGTCGCTTTCAAATGCGGTATATCTCAGCATATTTTCTGAATTCAGTAATTCGTTAAACGGTTCATCGGTCGGCCCCAGGAGCCATAATTTCCAAAATGGCTCTGATCCCAATGACAAGCCAGACGATAAGAGTTTTTTTCCATTGGAATTTACAGGGCCTCGGTACCATTTTTTTAGTACCTCTACTTTTTCTCGACTGAGACATTGTGTACTATCATCACACAGCAACACTTCAGGATTAAATGGACACCCAAGAGGATTATTGATCAATCCATCACTCTCACCATCCAGGCCATCGCAGGCAACCAAAACCGCTTTATTGATAAGTGGGACATCCTCCTTTTTTAAAATATCCTTGCCATTTTCACCAGTATTTGCTTGTCGGAGCCATGTGAGATAGATCAGTCCGTCCGTATAGTTGATAGCCGGTGCTTCTGCGATAATTCCATTGAAATCCTTTGGATACTTAACTGCCGCCATCAGTGCTTGTCTTCCACCTCCGGAACACCCCCAAAAGTAGGAGTGCTTGCTCTCCGTTCCGTAAAAAATCTTGATCACCGCTCGTAAGGTTCTTTGCGTTTCGTGCACTGCTCTATAGGCATAGTCTATCTCTGCTTGCCTATTGTTGTGTGCCCAATCAAACTCAAATTTATTAGGCGACCAGTGACCTGTGTTCATTGTAGCAGTGGCGTACCTCCTATTTAAGGCCTTCCACATCTTACCGGTGACCTCAACGGGAAGTTCTCCACATCCCGCACCACAACCTCCTACGAAACTCTTCCCATTCCAATCATCTAGGGGTAGTCTTATGATAAAATGATTTGAAGGCATGGTGTATCCACGTACTAATATGTGTCTTGGAAGGTCATCATCTGCTTCAATCTCTGACGTGGAAAATATTATCACGTCTCTGATAAACGACTCTTCTATTTTCAACCTTAAAAGGTCAATTTCTGGTTTACTTTGCTGAGCTTGAAGTAGTGAAGCTGATGTCATTAAGATTATCAGATACAGAATTCTCCGAGAAATAATTGAAAATGCGTGCTCTACCGATTCACTGTGATAAATGCGAATTAATTTCAATGTATTTGTTTTCATATTTCTAAAATGTAATGATTGCCACTGACCTGTGTTTCCAAGCTACATGCCAAACGGGAAGTTTGGCAACGGACACACGGTCGTAATTCTCTTTACCATCCTATTCCATAGTCCTCCCCGTGATTGCTGCTGCCGCCCCACATTGAACCATTATCCCAGTCAAAATAAATGGCATTAATCGGGCCTGACGTGCGATCATCTATGCGCAATTTGTAACCCATTTTGCGCAGTGCCTTTCTCGTCCAGGGGGGTGTCGCTTCGTGTATCAATAAAACACCGGGGCTGATTTCATGCTGTCCAAAGGACCCGCGGAGTTGGAATGTGTTGACATTGGCGGCTTCGACAGCTTCCTGTACGTTCATATCAAATTCTACCATATTTAGAAAAAACTGTAGTAGATTTTGGTCCTGACCATCTCCTCCCTGCACCGCAAAGGACAAATAGGGCTTCCCGTCTTTTATTGCCATTCCGGGTGTGAGGGTAGCCCTGGGTCTTTTTCCCGGTTCTACCACATTGTACGGATTCTCATTCTCTTTCAAGACAAAACTCTGCATACGCTGACTAAGACCAATGCCCGTCTCCCCGGCAATTACGCCGGGTATCCAACCACCACTCGGTGTAATGGATACGATCCATCCCTCCTCGTCAGCGGTTTGAATGCTAGTAGTTCCCAAATAAAAATTCTCATCGATAAATTCACTTTGTTTATTCATGGAATTAATTGATCCAATTGGAGCACTTCCCTGCCAATTATTTAATAAGTGTAAGTATGGATTTTCTTTCCCTTCAAATGGATAGGGATCACCGGGATTTATTTCTTCCACATTTTTTTCCCAATCGATTTCTTCAAATCTTTTGCGTGCATATTCTTTCGATAAAAGTCCCTCGACTGGTTCTGCCGGTTCGTAATATGGATCACCATAATAAAAATCACGATCCGCAAAACACATCTGCATGACCTGAGTTAACCCGTGTAAATACTTTGCAGTATTATAGCTAAAACAGTCTATGTCAAAATTTTCAACCATATTGAGCGCCTGCAACATAACCGGACCTTGCACCCAGGTGTTTAACTTATACACTTCGATGTCTTTATAAGTAGTTGTCACGGGCTCCTCTATATATACTTGCCATTTATTGAGATCTTCCATAGTAATAAGTCCACCCTGCTCCTGTACCCCTCGCACAAATTCTTCCGCAATGTCCCCCCGGTAAAAACGGTCATATGCTGCATAAATAGCTTCTTTCCGGGATTTCCCATCTGCAAGTGCTCTTGACTCAGCTGCAACCATTTTTTCAAGTGTGTTTTTCAGATCCAATTGCCTAAAAATTTCTCCGGCCCGGGGTGTCTCTCCATCTTCATCTCCCGGATGAGTAAAAAATACTTTTTTAGAGTATGGCCATTGAGCTATGGTATCTTTGAAAGCAGCAATACTGCGGCATAGCTGAGCCTCAATGGGATACCCGTCAGCCATCTCAATTGCGGGCTGCAGAACCTGAGCTAAACTCATGGTACCATATTCGGCAAGCATGGTAAGCAATCCTCCCGGAGTACCGGGGGTCACGGCAGCCAGAGGACCGAATTGGGGTGGAAACTTATATCCCTTCTCAAGAAAAAATTCGGCGGTAGCTCCTGAAGGTGCGACACCAAGGGCATTGATCGCGATGACTTTTTTCGATTTTGGATTGTAAATCAACGCCTGGGTTTCACCACCCCACGACAGTACATCCCACATGGTGCTAGTAGTGGCGAGCATGGCACATGCAGCATCAACTGCATTGCCGCCCTGATTAAAAATTGTGGCGCCAGAGGTAGCTCCAAGTGGTTTTCCCGTTATGGCCATCCAATGTTTGGCATGGAGAACAGGTTTTTGTGTGCCCTGAGCGATTGCATTTTTGTCATTAGCAAAACACAAGATTGTGAGTATAAAAGGGATCGATTTTTTTAACATGAGTAATGATTTAGCGCCTATATCGATTAAAAATACAAAATCAAAAATGACTATATTTAGTGCAATCCTTGCGATAGAATATCGACTTTGAGCAATCCTGAAACCAGATTTAGGCTTTGCTTGCAAGATTCTGGTGTCTTGAGTGCTTTCAGTCATATCGGTATCGAGGACCATTACCTTCCATCCCATCCCTCAATACTTATCTCCCCATTCCGATTGATAGCTGATGGAAAGATCCTGTAATTCACATATTGTTTTTTTCACAATCCTTTCCCTCAGTGCTTTATCCTACATGCAGTCCTACGGTCAGCGCACGATTAATTCAAATGGACAGAGAT
This sequence comes from Saprospiraceae bacterium, assembly GCA_965222645.1. Taxonomy (GTDB): domain Bacteria; phylum Bacteroidota; class Bacteroidia; order Chitinophagales; family Saprospiraceae; genus JABDMH01. The sequence continues at coordinate 3,078,101 of OZ244968.1, forward strand.
GGAAGTGGTACCAACTTGAAGATGGTCTTCCTTCATTGATGGTTGAGCGGATCATCGAAGACCAGAGAGGGCAACTATGGATCGGTTCATATGCAGGCCTGGTAAAATATGATGGTAAGACTTTTGAGAAAGTCCTTGATGGAAAAGTTGGAGCCATCCTCGAAGATAATAAGGGATATATCTGGGTCGGTACCGAGCGAGACCTGATCCGGTATGACCCAAAGACAAAAAAGACAAAATCCTTTTATTACAAAACCGACCGGACACCTCAATATCGCTATGACATCATTTCCCTGGAACAAGATTTCACTGGATCGCTTTGCGCCGGAACAGGATATGGCCCATTGGTACGACTGGTCCCAATGACACAAGATAGTTTCTCCATCACACTTTATCCCACCAGGTCACATACCGATGTTGTTCCGGGAATCCTCTATGACTCGATACCTGGTACATGGCACTGGAGTTCCATTACGGATCACCGCGGTGTTGTGTGGATCGGTAATGGTGCCGGACTTGTCGAAATCGTCGTCCCTGATCCTCAGCGACCAGGTGAGATAAGGTTTAGACAAGTAGTCCCTCAATTTGAGCCCTACAGTTCTGGTGAAAAATCGATCGGTATTTCCGCCTTAAATCATTCTAATCGAGAAACGATTTGGATGGCTGGATATTGGAGTGATGGTCCGGATTTAAATGACCATTTAATCTTTGAATTTAATCCAAAAACCAACAAATTTATCGAATATCAGACCTCACAACCTCCTGATGTATATTACCGGTGCATTCTTGAAGACGACATGGGAAATTTATGGGCCGGGCCTCATGCACACGCGCTTCAGTTTATCGATAAAAAAGATATCACTCCGGTTGATGGTCAGACTAAAAAAATCGAAGTAATAAAAAATGTTCCCTTTAGTGATAAAAACATTAGCGTAAATAATACCCAAAGAATGCTTCAGGATCAGAGTGGTTCTATTTGGGCATTGCATAATTTTGCCGGTGTATTTCAGATGTCTCCCCATTTCAATCGTTTTAATCATTTTCCCCTGGATGTACCAGAAATAAAGGATGCCACCATTTCGGCATTTCTTGAGCTAAGCCCGTATGAAATCCTTATTTCTACTTGGGGTGGGCAACTCATTTCTATCGACCCCTCTTCAGGACAGGCAGGACGGATTACATCTCTTTTTCCAGACGGAAAACTGACTGGAATATATAGGGACTCAAAGGAAAGAATTTGGATCAGTGCATCGAGTGCAAAATTATTCTCCTTTGATCATCAAACAGGATCTTTTGTGGAAAACCAATTAATACATCCAGGTGATTTTGGCTTTTTTGATCGAGCCTTTCTCTCACCACCTGTCGAAGATAAGACGGGAAAATTCTGGATGGGTTCCAGTACGATGGGATTGATCTACTTTGATCCTGATAGAAAAAAATTGATTTATCAATTCACTCCCACGGCAAAAAGAAAAGCCTGGCTCAAGGGTCCCAATGTGACAACTCCATATGTAGATGGCAGCGGTACACTGTGGTTTGGCACGCTTTATTCGGGATTATATCGGACTAAACCTCAAGAGGAAATCGACTCCTTTCGATTTGGAAGATACCTCACCGATATTCCTCTAATATTCAAAGTCATGGCAGATGACAATGGGCTCCTCTGGATTGCTACTCAAGCACATGGTTTGATCCTCTTCGATCCGGAGAAGGAGCAAATAATCAAACGATTCACAATCGATCAAGGATTACCCTCCAATAATATTGGCGATTTCGTTTTCGACTCACTTGGAAATATCTGGACAATCACGGCATCCGGAGTCTGCTACCTGGACAAAGAGACCGATCAGATCACAGTCTACAACGACCAATATGGCCTTGCAATGGAGCAACTTCAATTGGGGCGTGGGATCTTGACGTCCGATGGCCAACTTTATTTTAACGGTGCCAAAGGGTACTATAAATTTGATCCCTCCGGGAAACTATCGGATGCACACCATCCGGGATTAATATTTAAAGATCTCCTTATCAACAACAGAAAGATCGAGGCCGGGAATAATCAAATATCGGACCTTGACTTTCAAAAATCCCTAATATTGGATCATGACGAAAATAACTTCTCGATTGATTACATCGGACTTAACTTCAGCAATCCGGAAGACCTGACATATTCCTATTGCCTGGAAAATTACCACGATCAGTGGCAAGAGGTGGGAAAAGAAACAACCGCAAGATTTGCAAACATACGGCCAGGAAATTATCGCTTCCATGCTATTGTTATGTCGGGAAATCTACAGACTGAAAAATCATTCGCTATCAAGATCAGGTCTCCCTGGTGGTTCTCCTGGTGGGCTAAATCTGCTTATGTACTGGCAGCTTCGGCTCTTCTCTTTGCTCTACTGTCACTGAGAAAGAGGGCCGAAGTGGAAAAAATGGAAAAATTGAAATTAATACAGCAAAATGATTTGAGGTCAAAATTCTTTGCCAATATATCTCACGAATTCAGAACCCCTCTCACATTGATAAAGAGCCCTGTTGATGATAAAATTATGCTGTCTGAGAATACAAAAGAAATTTCATGGTTGAAAGCAATAAGCCAACAGACCGACAGAATGATAAAGCTCGTAAACGAACTTCTGGATCTCTCCAAAATAGATGCCGGGAAATACAAATTGAGAAAAGAACAAGGGGAAATATTTCATTTTTTGAAGGTGTGCGTTGAGGCCTTCGATTCCCTGGCCAAACAAAGATCTATTCGCTATAATATCGATATACCTGGTGATAAATTCCAATTACACTTTGATCCAAACAATCTGGAAAAGGTAATTACAAATTTATTATCAAATGCATTTAGATATGCAGGCCAGCAAGGAAAAGTTGATTTTATCTCGCGGTATGATACCGCACTTGAAATTTTAGAAATTACTGTGAATAATGATGGCACAATTATTCCGGAAGATGAGTTGGAAACTGTTTTTCACCAGTTTTATCAGGCGAGCAATGCAACTCGGCAAGGCAGTGGTGTAGGACTGGCCCTGGTGAAAGAAATAGTAGATCTTATGGAGGGGGACATTAGCGTACAAAGCTCTGAAATAAATGGGACCACCTTTACAGTCAAACTCAATATCCCTTGTGCAAAGGGAATTAAATCTAATGGTTCCGATCTATTGCCTAAAGAGATCGTTCAATCACCAGAACGAGATGCATCTGCTTCGTTCAAAGCCTCTCCTCAAGTAGACCCTGAAGAGGAGCTTGTGCTTATTGTAGAGGATAACGAAGATGTGCAAAAGTATTTGGGGAATATTCTATCGCAAAGATATCGTATCATTTTTGGTAAAAACGGATTGGAAGGATTTGAAAAAGCAAAAAACCATGTCCCCGACATAATAATTTCTGACCTTATGATGCCTGTCATGAATGGTGTCGATCTTGCCCGGGAGCTAAAAGGCAACTTAATCACTGATCACATCCCGGTCATATTATTGACAGCCAAGGTGGACCTGGACAGCCGCATTGAAGGCATTAATGCCGGAGCAGAAGTTTATCTCCAAAAACCATTTAATGCGGAAGAGCTCCGGGTCGTGGTAGCTAGATTAATAAGTGAACGACAACGATTTAAGCGTAAAATTCTCGCCGATTTAGAATCAAATGATTTTTCATACAATGATGGTGATTCGGCTGAAACCAGATTTCTTCATGAAGTATCTGAAGCGATCAAAGTCAATCTGGACAATCCCGAGTACACAGTAGTAGCGCTAGCAAGCCAAATGCACCTTAGCAGAACTCATTTTCACAAAAAAATGAAATCGATCTGTGGCCAGTCTCCAAGTGAATTTATGCGCAATCTAAGGTTGCGAGAAGCTGCCAAAATGATTAGAATGAGGCGTGATAACATAAATCAGATCGCCTATGCTACAGGTTTTGACAGCCCATCCTATTTCTCCAGAGCATTTAAGAAAAAATATGGCGTCACACCTTCCGAGTACGGTAATACTCAAAATATACAGTAGGAGAATGGCATACAAATGTTTTTTTGGTAGAGGTGCCACGAAACAAGTCTAATAATTTATTTTTATACGATTGCGGTCAGAACCCGAGATTATATCTCTCCTGCCATAACACGTAAATTTATATCTAAAGACGAGTCCAGTTTTATTACGGGCATAAAATTTCCATCGAAAATCTGATCTAAAGTCGACTTACATTATATTATTTAAATGGATCAGACCATCTCTCATCCACATACACATTCTTTCCCGTAAGAGTTCTCAAAAATGCAATGAGATCATCTCCTTCCTGCCTTGATATGTTTGCAACGACAGAGCCTGACCCAAAAAGAGGATCGCGCTTAGTATTTACTTCAGAAAAGTTGTTGCGTTGCTGAAAATTGATGAGCTCCCTAAACGAGTTTAAAGAGCCATCGTGCATCATAGGACCGTTCAACTGGCCATCCGGATTCTCCAGATCTCTCAGTGTGGGTGATTTTGTATTGTCCAAATCTATCCCGGCAGGATCATTGGCAACCCGTATGTTTCCATTATTTCCGCCATTTGGATTTATATCAAAGGCTGGAGGCCGGTGACACTCAAAACAATTAAGTCCCCCTCCCGTCCTGCTACCGGCAATCCCTCTCACACTGGTGGTAAAAAGCTCATGTCCCCTTTTTTCAGATTCTGTGAAATTTCTAAAATCATTGAGATAACCCTCATCGTACTTTGAATCAAAAGACTGAATTGAGCGGACAAAATGAGCAAGAGCTGTTTGTAAACGAGCTTCAGTGATAGTTTCATCACCATAGGTCATTGTAAATAACTCTTGGTAGTAGTCAATGCTCTGCAATTTGTCCAACAGATCATCAAAGTTGGGTCTACCATTTTCTCCACTCCACCCCAATTCAGCATGGTCCTTCATTGGCATCGTAGTCTGATCCTCAAGTGTTTCAGCCCTTTCGTCCCAAAAGAACTTCTTCTCTGCGCTAAACCTAGCATTGACCAATCTCATAGAGTGACGACCGGTCAATCCCCCTTCTACACCGCGACTCACAACGGCAGTATCTCCAAAAGCAAAAGCCTGATGGTGACAACTGGCACAAGAGATGCTATTGTCAATCGAGAGATTAAGATCGTAAAACAATACTCTTCCCAATGTCGCACTCTCGTCGTATATGGGATTCTCTTTGCCATTATCCCATCTTATGTATTCTGGTACCGGCTGATTAGCGTAATTATGTAAATTATTTGGATCAATCTTTCCACCAAAAGCTGATATAATTGCTCTACCTTCTACAGGTGTCGGCTGTACTTCTGCAGTGATTCTTACATTGCAATCATCACATGGCTTGCTACAGGAGAAAAATAAAATTAGCGCTGTAGTAAATGGTAAGACAGATTTAAAATTTGTTTTCTTTAACTGAGAAATGTTTTGCATAGTCTTATTCAAATATTTGTTTTGTCAAAAGGCCGAAATAACTTTATTCCAAATCCCTGTACGTTACACCCATGGTTACGGCTGAGGTACCACCCGTATATGCGCTGTATACGAGGTATAATTTATCCCGATAGATCGTAGCACTACTGGCGTGCAAATCATCGCTTGTCCAAGAAACAGAGGATAAAACGGGATTTAGTGGATATTTTTCCCAATTTGTTCCGTCAGGTGATTTGGCATACATAATAAATGAATCTCCGGGAGAAGTTCCCTTATTTTGATCTCCGCGATAAAACATGTGATAAGTCCTATCGTATTTTACAACTGTTGGCCAATCTGCTATCGAATAATCATGCGATCCTAATGGTCCATTTTCAAGGACGGGGGCATCGAGCAATTCCCACGTCAATCCATCAAGGGAAGTTGCATAGCCGATTTTTGGGAAATTAAAATCTTGGTTGGGGGGATTTTCATTACCAGTCAACCACATTTTGTATATCCCGTTTTCTTTAATCACACTATGAGGAACAGCCATTGGAGATGCCCAGGGTTTCAAGGGGAGAATGACATGAGCAGGATCTTCCCAGTTGATTCCATCTTGGGATACCCGGAGTGAATATCTGCATCCCCCAATACAGGGGAAATTGTTGACGTACCACATCATATAAAGATCTCCATCCCGGATTACTACCGGGCCTCCAATTTGCACATCTTCGTCAACAACGGGATCTGACAAAACTTTCCAGGACTGTCCATCATCCGACCAGGAATACCCAATATTTGCATCACCAGTGGGATAAATATCGAATCCGGTATACCATAATCTGAACGTATCGGCATGCACCAGCAAACTTGGAGTCATCTTGGCACCCCGATCCCATCCCCCTGACTGGGTCAGGATCTTTTGGGAAACGCTTATAGCCTCGAAAGGGGGCACCTTTTTGATCGCCGGGTCATCAACACAGGCTCCTTCAACACATATCATTCCCTTTGGACAACCGAGATCCATGCAATCCTCTACAGTCGTGGGTTGGCATCCCGAATAGATGTAAAGGCACAACATGATGATACAATTACAATATCTTCTCGCTTTATTCCTCATAGATTTCATTCCAGCACAGTTTAGTTTTAACTTCCGGAACAAATTTATTCGGTTGGCAAGTAGTGATGTTTCACTCAGGTATCATATTATAGTACAGATGTCTCGTGTGCAGGTATAGCGACAAGATTCTACGCTGGCTTCAAACTCTCAGTGGTAATTGTCACAGTGTGGGATCAATTGACTAAATTAGTCATGCAATCTTGTGAAAAAATGAATTCCTCTCGGAGAACTTTTATACATAGCCTCACCGGTACAACTGTAAGCACTATCATGATCGGTAATCGCTATTTGCCTGTAGCGAAAAAGCTTCCCATATCATGCAATACGTACAATTGGAAAACATTTTTCAAGCGGGACGGCCTGCAATGGGGAGAAGATTTTGATTATTGCATTCGAGAATTTTCCAAGACGGGAATCAAGGCAATCGAACCTGCATTTTCAGTAGCCGATGACGTAAGACGCATTCTCCCCCACCTCAAAAAATATGGGATACAAATGCCTTCCGCCTATTGCAATAGCTTTTTACACGATTCAGACCAGGCCCCGCAGTCGATCAAGGATGTTCTGGGGATCGCGGATGCCCTGCAGGAAGAGGGTACAAAAATTCTGGTCACAAATCCAAATCCCATAAAATGGGGTGAAAAAATTGCAAAGACTGATAAACAAATCATCGAGCAAACGAAAAACCTTCGATTCCTTGGTAAGGAATTGTATGCTCGTGGTATTCTTCTGGCCTATCACATTCACGATATGGAATTGCTCGATGGAGGGAAGGAATTTCACCATGTGCTTCAAAACACCAACCCCGAAGAGGTGGCATTTTGTCTGGATGCCCATTGGATCTACCGGGGCTGTGGAGATTCTGAAATTGCCGTTTACGATATGATGAAACTTTACAGTGACAGGGTTGCAGAGCTCCATTTACGACAATCAAGAGGAGGTGTATGGACAGAAACCTTTGGAGAAGGGGATATCAATTACAAGTTGATGGCTGATTTTTTTAAAAAGGCCGGAAGGAAGCCACATCTTGTGATCGAGCAAGCGGTGGAAAAGGGATCTTCAGAAGATCACGACGCAGTTTCGGCACATCAGCTGAGTTTGAAAGCGGTTGAGAAAATGTTCGTGTAGAGCTTGTTTACCCAATGCTAAAGCCTCATCATGCTGCATGAGTTTTGTGTAACCCACAAGGTCTACAAACATTATGGTGGTAAGGTGATGCATAAAGCGCATACTGTTCTTCTCTGAAGTAGTTAAACTACTTCTTTAATTCTGAAAAATCTAATAGTCCCTCATTTTTTGATGAAAATGCAGAACTACATTACCTGATCAATGGAAATACCACTTATGTGTTAAACAAATCACAAAGTATTATTGCGAACAATCTCATCGCTCTTGGGATAGTTCTCCTATAAACTGAAAGAATTGTAGAAAACGTACTTGCAGTGAATCAATCAATTAACAAATCATGAAAAGCAAGTATTTTTTTATTCTTTTTTCTTTAGTTTTTTCCTCTTGCTACAGAGATGGATTCTTGTCCGAACAAGTCACTCCTCCTTCACCCAGATTTCCCGGCGTTCACGAAGCGATCTGGACACATTTTGAGTCATTTGAAAACGAGGCTGCGAGACGTGGTATAGCCATAAATCTTGCCACCGCAAACATTACGGCAATGATCGCAGACATTAATGATCACAATGTGGCTGGCCAGTGTAGTTATGGATATGGAGGACCCCGGCGCATTACAATAGATAAACCATTCTGGAATCGTGCCAACCACCTGAGAAGGGAGATGATCGTTTTTCATGAGCTCGGTCACTGCTATTTGGACCGGGGTCATACAGAAGCAACATTCGAAAGTGGATACTGCCGGAGTATCATGCGCAGTGGAACCTGTTGTTGCCGGGATGCTTATACTTCTCAAAATCGGGACTATTATTTGGATGAATTATTTGGATTGTTGGTAGATAATTAATGGGGCCTTAGCTTGATAATACAATTGCATTTTTTCTGTGATTTGACAATTCCCCTTCGTTGAAGAAAGGCAATAGCAACACTGATGACATCGATCTAACAGGCTTTCACGGATCTATTATAGGGTAGTAACAAATCTGCGTTTATCTGTTAAATCCGTTAAATCTGTGTTCCCATTTTTCCCTGATCACAGAAGTGAATTAAAGAAGTACTTTCAATAGGCCTAATGTTTTTCTTGTAGACGAAAGGCAATTGCAACACTGATGACACCGATCTAACAGATTTTCACGGATCTCATCATGGGCAGTATCAAATCTGTGTTTATCTGTTAAATCCGTTAAATCTGTGTTCCTTATTTCCCTGTAGCTGAAGTGAATAAAAGAAGTATATCTTTTGTAATCTAATGCTTTCTTGTTGTCGAAAGGTAATTGCAACACAGGTGACACGGATCTAAACGGATTTTCACGGATCTATTTTAGGACAGTAACAAAAATCTGTGTTTATCTGTTAAATCCGTGCTCCTTATTTCCCTGTAACTCAAGTGAATTAAAGAAGTACTTTCAATAGGTCTAATGTTTTTCTTGTAGACGAAAGGCAATTGCAACACTGATGACACCGATCTAACAGATTTTCACGGATCTATTATAGGGTAGTAACAATCTGCGTTTATCTGTTAAATCCGTTAAATCTGTGTTCCCATTTTTCCCTGATCACAGAAGTGAATTATTTTTTCCATTGATAGCAATGATATCAACTCTACTTATATCAAGGATTTTTAGACTTGACGATCGAAATTGATAAAAGCTTGTTTACGGCTCAAAAATAAGTTATTTTTGAGCCGTAAAGGATAGATAATCAACTCATGTCTTATAATTGGCAACAGAAAGATTGGCCTGAATTCAAATATGATGTAACCGCATTAGAAACTTTGCTGTTTCAATTTGCCGAACGACAAGGACATATTTCCGGGTTAACTAAAGGTCTTTCAGATAGGATGCAACAGCAATCTGTTTTGGATATCATGGTTTTAGAGGCTGTAAAGAATTTCGAGATTGAGGGCGAGTATATCAGTCGAGAGGATGTATTGTCTTCCATTCGAAACAAGCTGGGCATCAATCGGTTTCCGGAAAAGATAAAAGATAGACGAGTGGCAGGTATCGCCCGGTTAATGGTTAATCTAAGAGAGAATTTTTCAGCACCATTGAGCGATTCAATGTTATTTGATTGGCACAAAATGATCATGGAGCCCTATTTGAATATTAATAAAGGCCAGTGGCGCTCGAGTATTGAACCCATGCAAGTTGTTTCCGGTACAGCAGGAAATGAAATCATACATTTTGAAGCTCCACCATCCAGCAATGTGCCTCAAGAGATGAAGAATTTTATTCAATGGTTTAACGAAAGTGCTCCAGGTCAAAAGAAAGCTATTTTTTATTCCCCAGTCCGCTCAGCCATTGCACATCTCTTTTTTGAAAGCATTCACCCTTTTGAAGATGGTAATGGAAGAATCGGTAGAGCCCTTTCAGAAAAAGTACTATCCCAGGGCTTGGGCCGACCTATTTTATTAAGCCTTTCTAATGCTATTGAATTAAAAAGAAAGGATTACTATGAAGCCTTGAAAAATGCACAGGGCTCCAATGAAATCACTTCATGGCTAAAATACTTTTTGCAGATAATTCTTGATGCCCAAGAACAAACAAGTATTCAAATTCAATTTACTTTGCGGAAAGCACATTTTTTTGACCAGTATAAGGAACAATTAAATCCCCGTCAGGAAAAAGCCCTTAGAAAAATGTTCGATGCAGGACCAACAGGATTTAAAGGAGGGATGAGTGCTAAAAAATATGTAGCCATCAATAAAACATCAAAAGCTACTGCAACAAGAGACTTAACTCAATTGGTAAAAATGGATGCGATGAAAATAGTTGGGACAGGACGTGGTACACGATATGAATTACAGACATGACTCTAATTTTACAAATTCTCATGGATCTAACACAGGGCAGTATCAAATCTGTGTTTATCTGTTAAATCCGTTAAATCCGTGTTCCCTATTTCCCTGTAGCTGAAGCGAATAAAAGAAGCACTTTCAAGAGGTCTAATGTTTTTCAAGTATACAAAAGGCAATTAGCAACACTGATGACACCGATCTAACAGGTTTTTCACGGATCTATTATGAGGCAGTATCAAATCTGTGTTTAAATTATTTGAAAGCAACCGATATTGAGTGGGTCTACTTCTTAATTTTGGTACTTCAGCGTCATTTAGGCGAAAGATACTTACAAACGATCGCAAATAGCAACACTGATGACACCGATCTAACAGATTTTCACGGATCTAACATTGGGCAGTAACAAATCTGCGTTTATCTGTTAAATCCGTTAGATCTGCGTTCCCATTTTTCTCTGATCACAGAAGTGAATTAAAGAAGTACTTCAATAGGTCTAATGTTTTTCTTGTAGACGAAAGGCAATTGCAACACTGATGACACCGATCTAACAGATTTTCACGGATCTCATCATGGGCAGTATCAAATCTGTGTCTATCTGTTAAATCCGTTAAGTCCGTGTTCCTTATTTGCCTCTAGCTGAAGTGCATAAAAGAAGCACTTTCAAGAGGTCTAATGTTTTTCGAGTATACAAAAGACAATTAGCAACACTAAAGACACCGATCTAACAGATTTTCACGGATCTATTGGGTCAGCAAACAAATCAACGCAGATCTACTAAATCCTTTGTTCCTATCAAACACAAATAAATAGTGGAGCAAACGTAGTTTACTTTTGAGACAATCCACTTCATTTATTATTTTAGTCATACAGGTGTCTTGTCTGTAAAATTTTTTCGTACGATGTTGTACAAAATTTCCTGGAAAAGCAAATAGAATGAAGGAACAACTGCTGCATGGCGAACTAACTCAAGAAATCATACATTCATTTTATCAAGTCTACAATATATTGGGACACGGCTTTCTTGAGAAAGTATATGAAAATGCCTTGGCTCTTGAACTCCTTGAATATGGATTCGCTGTTGAAAGGCAACGAAAGTTGAACGTTTATTATAAGAATAAATTTGTCGGGAAATATTATGCTGACCTGATTGTTGAAAAAAAAGTAATTATTGAAGTCAAGGCCAAGTCCTTCATCTTGGATGAACATGAGAATCAACTATTAAATTATTTGAAAGCAACCGATATTGAAGTGGGTCTACTTCTTAATTTTGGTACCTCAGCGTCATTTAGGCGAAAGATACTTACAAACGATCGCAAATAGCAACACTGATGACACCGATCTAACAGATTTTCACGGATCCATCAAGGGCAGTATCAAATCTGCGTTTATCTGTTAAATCCGTTTAATCCGTGTTCCCATTTTTCCCTGATCATAGAAGTGAATAAAAGAAGTATATCTTTTGTAATCTAATGCTTTCCTGCTGTCGAAAAGCAATAGCAACACAGATGACACCGATCTAACAGATTTTCACGGATCTCATCATGGGCAGTATCAAATCTGTGTTTAAGTTATTTGAAAGCAACCGATATTGAAGTGGGTCTACTTCTTAATTTTGGTACCTCAGCGTCATTTAGGCGAAAGATACTTACAAACGATCGCAAATAGCAACACTGATGACACCGATCTAACAGATTCTCACAGATCTAACACAGGACAGTAACAAAAATTTGTCTATCAGCTAAATCCGTTAAATCCGTGTTCCCTACTATCCGTAATGCCAGAAAATTAATATGCTTGATTTATCTTTTCAGGCCTGATATTTCTTTCTCATCTAGGACTGGTGCAATAGCAACACTGATGACACCGATCTAACAGATTCTCACAGATCTAACACAGGACAGTAACAAAAATCTGTGTCTATCAGCTAAATCCGTTAAATCCGTGTTCCCTATTTCCCTGTAGCTGAAGCGAATAAAAGAAGCACTTTCAATAGTCTAATGTTTTTCTTGTAGACAAAAGGCAAATAGCAACACTGATGACACCGATCTAACAGATTCTCACAGATCTAACACAGGACAGTAACAAAAATCTGTGTCTATCAGCTAAATCCTTAAATCCGTGTTCCCGTTTTTCCCTGATCACAGAGGTGAATAAAAGAAGTATATCTTTTGTAATCTAATGCTTTCTTGTTGTCGAAAGGTAATTTGCAACACTGATGACACCGATCTAACAGATTCTCACAGATCTAACACAGGACAGTTAACAAAAATCTGTGTCTATCAGCTAAATCCGTTAAATCCGTTTTCCTTATTTCCCTGATCATAGAAGTGAATAAAAGAAGTATATCTTTTGTAATCTAATGCTCTCTTGCTGTCGAAAAGCAATAGCAACACAGATGACACCGATCTAACAGATTTTCACGGATCTCATCATGGGCAGTATCAAATCTGTGTTTATCTGTTAAATCCGTTAAATCCGTGTTCCCTACTATCCATAATGCCAGGAAATTAATATGCTGGATTTATCTTTTCAGGCCTGATATTTCTTTCTCATCTAGGACTAGTGCAATAGCAACACTGATCACACCGATCTAACAGATTTTTCCAGGTCCGATACATAACAATACTCCGATCAATGGTTCCCATTGCCAATTCTCTAATTTTCACTATCTTTCAAGAGATTTGTAACAATTCTAAAAATCAAGGAATATGGGTTTAATTATTTGGTTATTGACGGGTCTTGCGGCAGGAGCGCTTGCCAAACAGCTCACTCCTCAGCAAGAAAAACCAGGATGGCTTTCTAGTCTCATTATTGGGATTATAGGTGCATTTCTCGGAGGCTTTCTATTCGGCATTGTAGGTATCCAGTCGACTAGCCTGCTGGGTAGCTTTCTATTTGCTCTTATTGGTGCAGTAATTTTCCTTTTTATTTATCATAGATATTTAAGTGACAAGATAAATTTGGGGATTTAATCAAATTCCTGTGTGATCAGGATTTCTTCCCTATTTAAAACCCGAATAGCAAGCGATTCGGAGAGCTGTAATTTTTCTCAGCTTCAGGCTTTCCTCCTATTGCACTGGGTACTTAGGTTTCAGAATAAACTCAAAGTAATCCAAACAACCAGATGGTCACAAGCCCCCAGGTCGTACCAGACACCATGCTGAGTATGGCTAAAATGACTGCGTAGGGCATCCACTCCTCATTATATGCGGCAGTTACTGCAGGCGCTGTCGAGATGCCACCCACATTAGCCATACTTGCAATGGCAATCCAGGCAAAATTCAGTTTTATGATAAAGGCCATGGCCAACATGGCAAGAAAATGCATAACCAGCCAAACGATTGAAAAAAGAACTAATGAGAATGGCAGATTAAAGGATTGAAAATTCAATTTTAATCCCAAAATGGCCATTACAATAAGAATCAGCATCCCTCCGATTCTAAGTACCCATGAGTGATTCCAAAATTTAACAAAATTCCCCAACAGAATGCCAGCAAAAGAAAGTAGAAGCACTTTAACGAGAAAATGATCAATAACAAAGTAACTCAAGAGGACCACAGCACAGCAACACGACCCGGTCAATGTCGCTGATCTTTGTGCTTTTTCCCCAGATAAAACAATATCAGGGATCAAATCAATTACTCGATCAGAAATACGAAAAAACCTATTGAGGCTATCACTTCTTTTTATATACTGGAACATAAAAAGTGTCCAGATATTTACCAATACATTGTCCATAACTAATATGGTAATAAAAAGCTGATCAGGACACGATGTGATCTCCTTTAAAACCAACTGACTCGTGCTTCCTCCAATCCAACTTCCCACCACAGTGACCAGACCTAGCCAATACTCTTGATGTATAATTAAATCGAAAAGATTGGGATTAAACCATTTGCAAATTATAGTTAGTAGAAAAGGTGTAATCGCGATAACAAATGATCCTGTGACAAAAAGTATGATCGGTTTTAGCCCGATCATCTTAAGTTGTGAAAAAGATAGTGCACTCATTACAGTAAGGATGGCCATGGGCATTATTAAGTCGCGACTCCAATTGTGCAACTCAATAGTAGAAAAATCCAAACCGGAAATGCCGGTCATAAGGGCGGGAATGACATAAGCAAATAAAATAGCAGGAAACCAATCTAAAAGTCTTTTTATAAATATTGAAGATTGGCGCTCTAGCCACCTGACAAAAATGACAGTCGCCATTGTAATGAAGACTCCAGCATATAAAATCGACATTTTAACTCAGATCTTTAGTTTGCAGCAGAAATCTAGTAAAACCCGTTGTATTATTATATACCTTTGATTATTACTTGGATTTTGTACGAGAATTTCAATTTGAGCACAATGGAAAAAAATCGGGTGTTTATTCTTTGGACCCTGGCCATTCTATTAGGTTGTCAGCCTACCACGGACGAGTATAAGAATTCCATTTTAGAATGGCAAAATGAGCGCCTGGAAAATCTCATTAGGGAAGATGGGTGGGCAACGCTAGCCGGACTCTTCCCTCTCAAGGAAGGAAATCAAAACTTTGGCTCAAGTGCCGACAGTGACATTTTATTTCCGGATTTTGCTCCTGGTAATATCGGTACGTTTAGTGTATCAGGAGATACGGTATGGATGAAAGTCGATGACGAAGTACCTGTCTTGATCAATGAGAAGGCTGAAAAAAAAGTGTTGCTCAGTCCAGCAGATGATCTAAGAATATGCAAACTGAACAGATTAGTTTGGCATGCGATCAGAAGAGGTGACAAGCACTACATCCGGCTTCGGGACAAAGAGCATCCTGCACGCACATCATTGAAAGAAATCCCATACTACCCAATCGATGCAGGCTGGAAATTCGAGGCAGTCTTTCACGAGTCACCGGTTAATGTTTCTATTCCAAATGTACTTGACATGATCATCGACAGTAAAAGTCCCGGGTATCTGACATTTGAGCATAAAGGCGTAGAACATAAATTACTTGGTTTGGATGGTGGTCCGGAAGAATTATTTTTAATTTTTTATGACCTTACCAGTGGAGATGACACTTATGGGGGTGGGCGTTATATGTATGTACAAAGACCCGCTGATGGGGAAAAGACAATTCTTGACTTTAATAAAGCTTATTCGCCACCATGTGCCTTTACTTCATTTGCGACCTGCTTGCTGCCTCCAAAGGAAAATAGATTACCCTTCGAAATAATCGCCGGGGAAAAAGATCCACATTTTCTACACTAGTTAGTCTAGTGCAACATTTATAAAGTATCGGATATTAGTGACGTGGTTATAAGAGATCCCTTAAGTCGAAATCGCCTTTATCCTTTAAAAAGCGGGATCACCTGCTTAAGGCAATTCTGAAATCAGAATATTACGGTATTCAATGCTCATCTCCTTATTGCCATGGAGTTGAAATCCTACCGGACCTTCCTCGCTTGCTGTCTCTGAGGTGTACTGCATAACTTCCTTCCCATTGAGCCACGCTGTGTAATGATTACCCACTGCTTTGACCTGAATACTATTCCAATCGTCCAACTTCAAAAGATCTTTCACTCCTGTCGCTTCTACCGGATAGCCCTTGCCAGGGATATAAGGCGAACAAGTCATATCTCGTTTTAGAGATCCGGAAATTCCGATTTGAATTTGATCGTGATCACTCCTCATAAATATTCCCGAATCAACCGTCCCTTTACCAAACTTAAAATCACACTTGATGATAAAATCCTTGTAGACTTTTTCCGACCATAAAATATTTCCCTTGAGATCAGGACCGCTTTCAACCGACAAAATTCCACCTCCAGCTTTCCACCAGATATTGTCTTCAGGTACGACCCACCCACTGAAATCGTTCCCATTAAATATCTTGGTAAACGAATCATCACTTTGATGCAATTTTGGTGTACACGCTGCTATGATGAATAAAAAGAAAATCGTCAATTTGTACATGATCCTAAGTGTTAAGTTTTATCAAATATATGAAATATGTCTCCTCACAATAAATTAAAAATTCTTCTTCAATGAATTAATTCCACCAGTGACTGGGATCCATGCGCTTACCAAACCCCATCAGCTTATCGAGCCATAACATGAATTTTCTCAGGGGACCGGAAGCCAAGACAATACCGACTTTATTCCACCACTTGCCATAATCCTTATTATAGGGACAGACTCTTATGCAAATTGCACAATCGCTGTTCATACCGGTCCAAAATTTAAAACATTTTTCAGCATTTACTGTCCATTTAGTAACTCCCCGATGACTTGAAATATTCGGGGGTTCAGATTGTGGTGCTCCTGCGGGAATAGCCTTGACCGGGCACGATTCCGCACATCTTCGACAATGGTTGCAAAACTCCTTTACACCAAAAAATGTGGGTTCATCGCATTCCAAAGGAATATCTGTGAACACTTTTGCCAGTCTGACATTGGGTCCAAATTTATGTGTGATAAGCAGCCCATTACGCCCGTACTCTCCCAGCCCAGCCAGGATAGCTAATGGAATGTTTTGAGCTGTATCATTCATAGAAGCAAATGCTTCAAATCCGAGATTTGTAATAAATTGCGCCAGTTGTGTAGCACACCCTAAACTCTGCATATAGCCTACACCAGTCGTTGAGCCACTAATCGCAGACGGAAATGTTTTACCCAATTGATGATCCATTGGTATGGCCAACATGATCACATTGTTCAGGTGGTGGGGAATGTCCAGCTCTTTATTTTCGTGCGTCTTGCGATTAAAATTATGTGAGTAGATCCATCGCTGATCCAGGTTGCATATTCCCACCAAACCTGCGCCAAACAGTTTGGCCACTTTCTTGATTCGTTTCGTGACTAAAATTGAATCAGAGATGTCTACTTTTTCTTCCGGGCCCGGCGTATGAGTCGAATACATATCCGTAAATCCCTCCACCTTTCCACTGTGCTCAAAATTGTGTTCGCCAACAAAATCGGTCAAATGCCAACTGGCATTTCTCAGCGCATAATCCCATTGATTAAAGCCCTTTGACTTCTTAAATTTTTGAGCTAGATCATAACTCGTAAAAAAGGAACCGGGATCAACCTTGTCATCCCAGATCGTCCTATTGAATATGTCGTTCTTCTGATTAAACCTTCTAAAATCTGATTGAATTCTGAATTCCCCGGTTAGTGCCTGTTTAGATCCCATGTCCATTCTTACTCTGTCTCACTTATAGCGCAGCACTCTTTGGTGATACACAAATTGCTTTCAACCTCAATGGAGATCCAGATTCTGCCACAATCCGGACCAATTAGCCACTCATAACCCTCTCCCACATATGTACACTCCATACTGGAAGTTTCATGGGTGCGAATTCGCATCGGATCAACAGCCCTGCGAGAGTCTCCTATGGAGCACATACTCATGCGCTTCCCAACCCTCAGATGTCTTGGATGGGTCACAAGAGATCCCATGGTGACATGTGGTTAGTATTGAAATTTGACATCAATGATGATGTGTTTTATGAAAGATACACCTTTGCTGTATAAAGCACTTGTCTCCGGAAAGATTTTTAGTACAAACGCTAAAAAAGTATCTTCGGGGCATGTCAAAAATCTATTTTGCCTCTGATTTTCATTTAGGTATAGATGCCCATAAAAGTTCGAAGGAGAGGGAGAAGCAGATTATATCATGGATGGACAAGATCAGTGACGATGCTGAGGCGCTTTACCTCGTTGGAGACCTATTTGATTTTTGGTTTGAATATTCTTCAGTTGTTCCTAAGGGTTATATTCGACTGTTAGGCCGGCTTGCGCAGTGGGTTGATTCTGGTCTAGAATTGTTTGTTTTCACCGGCAATCACGACATGTGGATGGCAGAATACTTAGAAAATGAACTGGGCATTAAAATAATCAGGAATCCTATTTCGAAAATAATAAAAGGGAAAAATTTTTTTATCGGTCATGGGGATGGATTGGGCCCGGGAGATAATGGATACAAGTTTATAAAGGGAGTCTTTGCAAGTCCGGTTTCACAATGGCTATATGCCAGGTTGCATCCAAATTTTGCCTTTAAATTAGCTCAGTTCTGGAGTGGAAAGAGTCGTGAGAAAGCTCATCAAAAGGATCAATGGTTAGGCAAGGATAGGGAGTGGCTAGTGCAATTTGCGCAGGAGGAAATAAAAAATAAAAATATAGATTATTTTGTTTTTGGACACCGGCACCTGCCGATCCACTGCACACTGGAAAATGATGAAAGTAAATACATCAACCTGGGAGATTGGTTGCAATACAATTCGTATGCATGGTTTGATGGAGAATTAATGCGAATAGACTTTTATGATAGGGAAGGATTGTCACCAATAGTAGTTTAGAACCATAAAAAAGATAAAATTAAATACATGTGGGAATGATGAGTATCCTTAGAAAAAATCTCATCTCATTAGTCATTATATCTGTTCTCATTTCTTGTACAGGTCCCAGGCAAATATCAACTGCAGGTATTGATAAAAACATTATTGTACCTCATACTGCAGTGGTCGATAAATTAGGCAATTTATATTTTGCTAATAAGGAAAACCAAATACTTAAAAAAGACCCCACAGGGGTTCAACTCGGTTATTATTCTAATAATTCATTGGGTAATATTTCGCATATTGATGTCACAAGTCCGCTTAAGGTGTTGGTTTTTTATCCGGATTTTAGTACTGGTGTCGTTCTGGATCGACGTTTGTTAGAAACCAGCCGGTTTAATTTTATCGAGATGGGATTTGGTGAGATTGATCTGGTCGCTTTTTCGAGGGATGGTACCGTTTGGATTTTTGATGATCATCGTCAGCGGCTGATTAAAGTAAATCAGCAAGGAGTCGTTTTAACAGAAAGTGAAGATCTCAGGCTTACTTTCAACGAAAGGATCAATGCTAATAAAATGATTGAAGCAGGAGGGTCTCTGTATGTCAATGTCCCAAACCGGGGCATCTTAATTTTTGATCTGTTTGGGTTATATAAAAGTCAGATTCTCGTTGGCAATATTGTTGACTTTCAGGTCAGTGGGGATTTCACCCTAATTTACACCACAGCTGATCACGAAATGGTCTTTCACAATTCAAATTCACTCGAGCAAAAGATTTATCCGATTGAGGAGGAATACCGCGAAGCAAAAATTCTGCTAGGCAGTGACCAAGTCATCGTCGTACGACCAAATGGGATCGAACACATTCCGATGGAAACCTTTTTTTGATTTTAAACTCGTGCGGAATCAGCAGGATTTTCCACTGAAGAAAAAGTAACTCTATTTATCCGGGATTTCACAATCTCTTTTTTTAAACGGTCATAATATCATTTTCCTTCGAATCGACCATTTTATCAATTTTATCGCTATAACTATGGGTCATTTTTTCAACTTCGTCATCCCTTCTTTTTCCGGCATCTTCAGGATAACCGTCTTTGACTGCCTTTTTTATTGCATCTAATACCTTGTGTCGGGTTGAACGCAAACTGATCTTCCCTTCCTCTCCGAGATGTTTGGCTTGTTTTACCAATTGTTTGCGTCTTTCCTCAGTAAGGGCTGGTATATTGATGCGGATAAATTCGCCATCATTCATAGGAGTGAGACCGAGATTCGCGGCAAAAATTGCCTGCTCGATTGGGGCGAGCATCGATTTTTCCCATGGCTGAATGGTAATTGTACGAGCGTCGGAGGTGCCTACATTGGATACCTGGTTGAGGGGTGTCATATTCCCATAGTATTCCACCATTATTCCGCTCAGCATAGAAGGTGATGCCTTTCCGGTCCTGATTTTAGTCAGCTCCCTATTCAGATGGTTTAATGCATCATCCATTCCTTCCCTGGCGATCTCGATTGCCATGTTTACTTCTTCAGGATCCATAGTCAAGATTTTAAAAAATGTCGAGTTAAGATAAACAAATAATCTCGGCAATAATCAGCTGCGGAGTCTGGAAAACAGGTATAACAACATCACCAAAGAGGACAGTGCAGCAGCGACATAAGTCATAGCAGCCCACTGGAGCGCATCCTTTGCCCCTTCATATTCTGCGCCGGATGCTGTCCCTGTTTGATCAATCCAGACCAGTGCTCGTTTGCTCGCATCAAATTCTACTGGTAACGTGATCAGGCTAAACAACGTGGTCACTGCAAATGCAGCGATCGTGGCCATGATAATATACCAACTGCCGCTTTCTCCGGCACCAAATCCACCCAAAGCTATAAGAAGAAGCCATTGTTGTGCCCTTGAAGATACTTTTACCAATGGTACGATGCCAGACCGAAACTTTAGCATGGCATACGAGGTTGCATGTTGCACAGCATGACCACATTCGTGAGCAGCAACTGCCATCGATGCTACACTGCGTCCATGATACACTTCTGGAGACAAGGCCACTGTCTTTTTAATCGGGTTGTAGTGATCGCTTAGCATACCCTTGGATTCCACGACCTGAACATCATGGACACCATAGTTTGCCAACATTTCCTGTGCTATTTCGCGTCCGCTCAAACCCCTTTTATTAGGCATCTTACTGTACTTAGCAAATTTGCTTTTTAATCTGCCACTCACTGCCATCCCAATCATACTCATCAGGCCGGCGAGCAACATATATCCCATATACATATCGATTTCTTTTTCTTAATCAAATACTTTCAAATCCGGTGAATGCCTGTAATACCGCTGGTATCCTAATGCCATTTTCATACTGATTGTTCTCAAGGATAGCTGCTACAATCCTTGCCAAGGCAAGTGCGCTGCCGTTCAGGGTATGTGCCAGGCGGGGTTTTTCGCCACCTTCCCGATATCTCAACTTCAGTCTATTGCTCTGAAAAGTGCCGAAATTGGACACAGAGCTGACTTCCAACCACTTTTCCTGCGCTGCTGAATAGACCTCAAAGTCATATGTAAGTGCCGATGTAAACCCCAAGTCACCACTACATAAACGCAACACTCTGTATGGGAGTTCCAGTTTGACGAGTAGTTGTTCTACGTGATCGCACATCTCATCCAGGACACCATGGGATTTTTCCGGCTGTACAACTTGCACTATCTCAACCTTATCAAACTGATGTACCCGGTTTAGGCCTTTGACATCGGAGCCATATGATCCGGCTTCCCTGCGAAAACACGGTGTATATCCAGTCAGCTTTACAGGAAGGTCCTCCTTTTTTAGAATTTCATCTCTCAATATGTTAGTAAGGGGTACCTCTGCCGTAGGAATCAGATACAGATTGTCCCGTTCTACGAAATACATTTGGCCCTCTTTATCGGGAAGTTGACCTGTGGCTCTTGCCGAATCTTCATTTACAAGCAGGGGTGGAATGACTTCCTCATAACCCGCTTCATGCGCCTTTTCCAGAAAAAAGTTGATTAGGGCTCGTTCTAATTTAGCTCCTTTACCCCGGTATACAGGAAATCCGGAACCCGTTAGCTTGACACCGAGTTTAAAGTCAATCAGATTATACTTTTCTGCCAAACTCCAGTGTGGAAGGGGATCAAAACACTCAAAGACAGGCATCGTACCACCCCAGTCCCTCACGATTTCATTGTCGTTATCGGTACTGCCTTTCGGTACAGATTCGTGCGGAATATTGGGCAATTCTACCAGCTTCTCCTTCATTTGTAGCTGGATCATAATCATCTCATCCTCCATGACCTTGATCTCATTTTTGCCATTGGCTACTTCACTTCTCAATGCCTCTGCCTCATCCCTCGCTCCTTTTGCAAAGAGGTCTCCAATCTTTTTTGACTGAATTCTCGCCTCCGCCAATCGGGAATCCAAAGCAGTCTGAACACTTTTTCTACGATCATCCAGTGCGACGATTTCATCGATCATGTTGCCCCAATCTGTTGTCTCATTGCGCTTTTTCAATCCTTCGACTACATCCTCTCGATTTTTCCTTAAAATGTTGATTTCCAGCATTTAACCTTTATTTTTATTGTCGTATCAGCCTGTTTTTTACAAGAATTCGATGATTTTTTGCAAATATACTGGATCGTATAAGAAAATAACCCTATTTTTGCAAGGCCAAAGAAAGGAGACACCTCCTTCGCTACTTGCATCATTTCGAGTATCCTTTGAGCTTTTTCCTGGATTTTTTTATTCACAAGCCATATTATTTATTGCTTACTGGTTTTAAAAATCTATTCTCAAAACCATGTTTGAATTTAAAATCATTTTGAGTTGATGTACGATATTCTTCAGTTGAACGATATGCTTGTTCCGGAGCTTCGGGACCTCGCAGAACACCTGGGTGTAAAAGGATTTAAAAAATTGAATAAGCAAGAGCTTATTTATAAGATCCTGGACGAGCAAGCCCTAAACAAGCCGGGGAATGGCCAGCCCAACGATGGCAAAAACGAAAAACCTGAATTCCAGTTTGACATGGAAAAACCAAAAAAGAAAGAAAAGGGAGGTCAGGAAGCCAAGAAACCTGAGCCCAAAATGGCTGAACCCGAGCAGGAGATAGAGAAAAAGGCCGAAGTGGAAGAGAAGAAACCGGAGTACAAGGGTAAAGTGGAAGAGAAAAGATCCTCCAAAAATGGAAATTCCGGAGGCCATGGCAAGAGGTCAGCAAAAAAAGAAAATACCGGATCCGGAGAATCGCAGGGAGATCGATCTAATCGCAACAACCGAAGAGACCGCGATGAAAAGAAGGATAAAAAGCCTGCATTTAATGTTGAGCTCGACGGTGTGATCGAGGGTGAAGGAATTCTGGAAATGATGCCCGACGGATACGGATTTTTACGATCCTCAGATTATAATTATCTGACCTCTCCGGATGACATTTATGTTTCTCCTTCCCAGATAAAATTATTTGGACTCAAGACAGGTGATACCGTAAAAGGTGCTATACGGCCACCAAAAGAAGGAGAAAAGTACTTTGCTTTATTAAGGGTCTCCTTGATCAATGGGCTTGATCCCGTTCAGATTAGAGAACGAGTACCTTTTGATTATCTGACACCGTTATTTCCTACAGAAAAATTCAAACTTATTAGTTCGCCAACGGGTAAGGATTATGGCAATCGCATGATTGATCTTTTTGCCCCGATCGGAAAGGGACAACGAGGTCTTATTGTGGCTCAACCTAAAACAGGAAAAACATTCCTGCTCAAGGATTTGGCCAATGCGATTGCAAAAAATCATCCCGAGTGCTTCCTGATCGTACTCCTGATTGACGAACGGCCTGAAGAGGTCACGGATATGAAGCGCAGCGTAAATGGTGAAGTGGTGGCATCCACCTTTGATGAGCCCGCTGACAATCATGTTAGGGTCGCTGGAATTTCACTTGAAAAAGCAAAAAGACTTGTCGAATGCGGGCATGACGTGGTTATTTTGTTGGATTCTATTACTCGGTTGGCGCGTGCTTATAACACCGTTGCCCCGGCAAGCGGTAAAGTATTGTCCGGAGGTGTAGAGGCCAATGCATTGCACAAACCAAAAAAATTCTTTGGCGCAGCACGGAATATAGAAGGTGGCGGATCACTAACAATCCTCGCTACTGCCCTTATTGATACCGGATCAAAAATGGATGGTGTAATCTTCGAAGAATTTAAAGGTACTGGCAACATGGAGTTGCAGCTGGATCGCTCGCTGGCCAATAAGCGCATGTATCCTGCCATTGACTTGCCTAAGTCCAGCACTAGACGGGAAGAACTACTCCTCGACAAGGACACCCTATCTCGGATGTTTATTTTGCGTAATCATTTAGCAGATATGAAGCCCGATGAAGCTATGGACTTCCTGCGAAAACATATGTTTGGCACCGCGACAAATGAGGAATTCCTCATGTCTATGAATGGCTAAAATGTGCCATGTATCTGATTTCCAAAAATTTGTACATTTGCCTGCTCTTTGTCAAAGAAATAAGATAAACTGATGAAAAGGACATTTCAACCGTCAACTAGAAAGCGGAAAAACAAACACGGATTTCGGTCGAGAATGAGCTCAAAGAACGGCCGTAAGGTTCTGGCACGTAGACGAGCCAAGGGAAGAGTGAAACTCAGTGTATCTGACGAACGAAAATTGAAGTAATTCCACTCATCCGTTTAAATACTCAGAAAAAAAAATCGAGAGGTCAGGGTCTACTTGACCTCTTTTTTATTTCCTTAACTTCAGCATAGTAAACAAGAAGAAAAAGTTGCCTATCCGTGAAACAGTTTACACTGGGAAAGTCAGAGCGGTTAAAAAGCAGAAAGAGGATTTCAGAAGTTTATGCTGATGGCAAAAAAGAGCATATTTTTCCATTGCTTATGATTTTTTTAGTCAGCGAGTCTGAAGATGCGCATCCTCAAGCCAAATGCGGATTCGTAGTAAGTAAACGGAGATTTAAGAGGGCTGTGGATCGCAATATGATCAAGAGGAGAATGCGAGAAGCATATCGGAAGAATAAATTTATCTTAATAGACCGCATTGATTCCAAATACTCCGTCGATCTCCTCCTCGTTTATATCGCTAATGTTAAAGTAAGTTATCACCAGATCGAGCACGCTACAAAACAGCTCTTAGATCGTTTGCTAGAAAAAGGAGAATTACTCAATGATTAAATATATCCTTGGTCTATCACTGGTCTGCCTGGTCGGAGACCTAAGTTTTTGTCAAAAGGCCATAGTCCTGGAAGCTGGAGGAATTGTAAACACAAAAAAGATCTTCGTTGGCGAAACCTTAATGTACAAACTGAAAGAACACCATCGATATTGGTTAAAAGAAACCATTGTGGATATAAATATCGAGTCACAGTATATTTTATTCGAAAACCGCACAGTACACATTGACGAAATCCACTCCGTTAGATTTACCGACGGTACGAAATTCATACGCACCTTATCCTCCATCTTCACTTTTTTTAGTTACTCGATAGGGTTTTGGTCAATCATCGCTACACTGGATGGAAATCCTCCGGGTGGGGATGAATTGAAAATAATGGCAGGTTCTTTTCTGCTGGGCAAGCTGCTAAAATTCGCCTTTTTTAAAACGCACCGAATCAAGGGTCGGAAACGCCTTAGACTCATAGATATCACTTTTTATCAACCGGACAGATCCTAAATCCGGCAAAACAGGTGGTAGATCAGTAAAAATATGGGTTGCAGAATGATCATTTACCATATCTGATTGGTCCAGTCTGATTGAATCTCCTTTCTAAATCTCTCCGTCCATTCGTCTGAGATATCGTCAGCGAGCTGGCTGTAGAAAGGAGGAGCAATTGCAGATCTATTCACCTCTACTCCCAAAAACCTGGCAACACGAAGGATAGTCTTCTCGTAGTCTTTTGTAAAATCCTCGTAGACGATGGTAAGAGCTTGTCTTCCTCCCTCATCCAAAAAGGCCTGGATTTTACTTTCGCGAAGTGTGATCTCGATAAGTAAATGCTTAATCGCATTAAAATCGTATTTATCGACAAAGTCCCGGTTAGCACCTACCTCTGCATCATTCGTCTTCCTATGCCATTCATCCGTGACAATTGCCTTCCACCAGGAAATCGCTTGCCTCACTTTATGCCTTCGAGTGATGAATATATGCTTACAAGAGGGAAATACACTTTGCCACACTTCATAGTTGCCTCCAGAACATCCTTTTGCTTTTGGAAAATGTCTCAGCTCTTCTACAATGAGATCATTTTGTTTCTTGGGTGCATTCGTCTTGACACCAAAGACTCCGTTTGGGGTGGATCCCCGTTGATAAATCATCTCCTGCAACTCCGGATAATCCCTTGCCTGATACTTCGTCAACAACTTTTCGGTGGTCGCAATATTAAAATGTTCTTCAGGTTTTCCTAGTACACCTGTTGATTTCAGCCCCTCGCAAAGCAGTGAGCTTCCATTTCGCTGACTAAACCAAATCGCGTAGCATTTCGAAATCTTCGTCTTTGCAGTCATTTTATGTTCATTTAAGGGTCCCAAAATATTTTGATATCTATTCCGTCCACTTTTCTCAAGCATTCTATGAATAATAAATAATAGAAACAAGGGCTTCACCAATAGAATGCAAAACGTCAAGCGAGCCTGCCTGGCAGGCCATGTCGACAGGGCAAAAGTTGTGCATCATGCCGTGAAGGCATTTTCAAATAGAAGTAGTAAACACTACTAAAGTCTAAAATTATACCTCACTTTCAGTAAGATTTGCTGATTCTGCTGAGTCCATCGCTCTGTTACTTCATTGATGGTATTGTGATTTACCACAAGGTAGACATCCCCCAACGGGGAAAATGTCCAGTGTATTCGAGCATTTAAACCCAAAATTCTACTATCAGTGTCGTATTGGAGATAGCTATTCAATTGCAAATCAGAAGTCACGTTAAATCTTATACGAAAACCAGCTAGTGTTTGTTTAAAATTACCCCAGGGCAACCGTCCTATGTTTTGAAGACCACTAATCTCGAAACCAATTAAGGCTGTCGGATTCCAGTCCAATTGCAATTCAATTTCATCTAAGTTCCCTTCGTAAAAGGAGCCAAACCACCATGAGGCTTGTCCACTTAATCTTCTTTTTGCAGCAAATTCAGCTTCCAGTCTGTAACGTACAAAATGATATTCTCCAATAGGAATTGTTACATTTTCTGCAATCGCAAAGGGAATGAGGATGTTTTCTCCACTGGGCCTGACATTGGCCTCGATTCTATCTCCACTTTCTAATCTCCAGTTTATCGGAGCTGTAAAGACACTATATGATTGCCAGTCCCCACCAATGTTCTGGATATACCTTCCAAAAAATTGGTGAAACATTTGTCTCAACCAGGGCCATTCGGGCCTCGGGGCGTAGGTGGTCCCTAAGCGCACATAGTGTACACCTTTGCGCGGGATAAATCCCAAAGACGGGTCAAATTGGGCTCCAATTTTCGAATAGATCAATGCAATATCCCATTTGTCGTTGGGATAATCAATTTTGAATCCAAAAGCTGATTTATCATCCTGCAGATCTATTCTGTCTGTGTAAAGCAGCCATGCACCGGCAATAAAGTTTTTGTCACCCGTAAACCTCGTCGTCTGATATGTAAAGTCGGCCCCTGACATCCAACTTCCAGCGCGGTTCATTGGGTCTCCTGCAGACCCAATAAAACCCACGGAGCTTTCTTTTAGTACATTCTGCCTCACACGCACTACACCCATATTTGTTGCTTCGATCTGTTGATCAGGACTTTGAAAAGATTTTGTGCGCATTCCCATTCCGCCAAATGCCGTCTTACCCACTCGGCCATTGACTTTTGCTCCTACTGCGATCGGCGCTTCGCTGTTATCTAGAAGTCCAATTCTCCTGCTAAAAAAAGGCAGCACAGTATTACTACCTGTACCAAATCCAAATTCAAAAATATCTGATCCCTCGAGGAAGAATGTCCTTTTTTCAGGGAAAAACAATGGAAATCGGGTCAGATTCGTCTGCCTCGTATCCACCTCCGTTTCAGCAAAATCTGTATTTATTGTTAGTGTCGCAAGCACATTTGGACCCAGTCTTTGGCTCGCATCGAGACTCCCATCTATATCGAGTATCGAAGAGTTGTCATTCCCCCTTCTAATGAGATCACCTACGAGTGAAGGCCTGACATTGAGACCCAATCCGTAATTGAACTCCGGAAGATCCGTGAGCAGACCCGCCCTACTTGTCTGAATAAACCATTGATCTCGCCGCACATTGGCCCACCTTATTGTCTCCTGATTTCTCTGCATTCTCCTTTCTACATTAAAACCCCACGTCTTAAGTCCTTTCTTGAAGGAAATGCTTTGAATCGGTATTCGAATCTCTACGGTCCATCCTTCATTATTTGTGGTTACTCGAGCTTCCCATACAGCATCCCAGTCCTTATTTTCCGATTCACCACGATCAGACACCAAAGCATCATATCGAGCGGCAAAAGCATTGACGGCAAATATGTATCCTGATTGTCCATCTAAAAACGGATCCAATACGATTCTTACATGATCTTCGTCAGAGATATCCGCATCTCGTATTTTTGAAAATCTAACTATGTCATTTGGACTTGAATATTTACACTCTATACCAAAAATGACTGCCTTTTCGTCAGAAATTACACGAACAAATGTGGGAGAAGATGGTATTCCCTTCTCCTCCGGCTCAGTAGTCAAGAATTTGTCGAGCACAGGGGCGTCTTCCCAGGCAGATTCATCGAGAAGACCATTGATTTTGATCACTTCCTGGAATTTTCCTGCAGGAATAGAAGGCCTATCCGAATCTTGGCCGAATAATAGGAAAGGTTGTGTTAGCAAAGTTAGAAAACAAACTGCTCGCCAGATCAATTCCATGTTTATGGATTGTTGGTTACTTTTTGGCTTTGTATACTATATTTTTATTCATGGATTTTGATCCAATCTACTTTGTCGGTATCAGAAAGTTTGATAACCATCGTCTTGGTATGTAAAGGCCAGGATGCGAGACGACTTTGACGTATCATGTAGTACAAATGCCCATTATTGATCCGGTCTGGCTCTCCGAGCAGCTCCATAATTTCGACTTTTCCTAATGTCCGGATGGTATCATTGTAGACAACGTCATTGACCATTTGATCTCTGTAAGGATAATCCTTACCTTCTTTTACTCCCCACTTTACTTTATCAAACGCGGTTTTGCCTTCGATTTCAAATTCTGGTGCATCGTCCAGATTGCAGCTTAGCCACCCAACCATTGCTACAAGGACAAGGAATAACACTTTAATCCTTTGTTTGATTTTGATCATACCACTGTTACTTCCCCATTGCAGATTCTCCATAACTATTATTCGAGCTCCATTGATCGCAGATCTTCTTATCTTCGTGACCAAGTTAGTCTGATTTGGAAGAACTTTTGCTCTTCCGGATTTACTACTTTTTTTCGACCCAATTCAGGGTAAATTTCTAACAAAAGAGAAAATTATAATGACAAATTTAATCAACGAAGTGAGGAGACATCTCTCAGATGATGTCATTGTCCAATTATCCAGACAAATTGGAGCTCAAGATCCAAATCAAGTAAAAAAAGCGTCACAGGGTATAACAGAACTTTTACTAAATGCGATATCGAGAAACGCAGCACACCAGGAAAGAGGAGGAGGTTTATTTGGTGCCATCAAGCGCGATCACGATGGTGGGATCTTGGGTGACCTTATGGGAGTCCTTTCTGGTCAACGCCAAGTGAATAATGCAAAGACAATGAACGGCGAAGGCATTGTACGGCATCTTCTGGGAAAGCGACAGCTCGAAGCTGCTCAGATAATTAGTCAGACCAGTGGCTTAGACATATTTAAATCCGGTGTTTTGATGCAGTTGATTGCCCCGGTTATCATGGGTGTAGTAGGTCAAAAGCAAAGATCAAAGGGACTGGATTTAGGTGGTCTGGCACAGATTCTCCTTGGAGGTGGTAGACAACAAGCCCCTCAAGGTGGAAGTGGCGGTGGCATCTTTAGCAAAGTCCTGGATATGGATGGGGACGGGAGCATGATGGATGACCTCCTAAATATTGGAATGAAAATACTGAAAAAGTAGAATCATAAATCCTTAAGAGCTTGTAAAAAGGTGTTGGCATTGTCAGCACCTTTTTTGGTTACAGCATCCGGTAACCGGTATCAGGTATCCGGTTGTTTATACACATAGTGTTACAAGCGTTTATGTAATGCGAAAATCTTTTCACCGGAAGCAGAAAGAATTGGCAACCGATTACCGGTAACCGGCAGCTCGATATCCCATTTTTATTGCTTTCTGAAAGAGAATGCAAAAATAGTCCTAGGATTTAAACATTGGTTAAAGAATCTTCAATTAGTCATTTGCTGATCAACTACGTTACAGCGTGCATATGATCAATATTCTCCCACGCTCAGGTGCTCACAGATAAATAAAGTAATTAGACCATGCCCTTTCTCCTTTGATTTTCCTGACTTAAATAAATCCTCCAATAAGTTGGTAGGAGGTC
Organism: Saprospiraceae bacterium; assembly: GCA_965222645.1. Lineage (GTDB taxonomy): Bacteria > Bacteroidota > Bacteroidia > Chitinophagales > Saprospiraceae > JABDMH01. The sequence continues at coordinate 3,108,397 of OZ244968.1, forward strand.
ACGCAATGGAATGAATTAAACATCATGAGACTGATCGTATTAAATAAGTTCCTACCAAAAGTACCGTATTAAATACGATCAGAGTTGACATCGTTCTTTTTTATCTCATACCATAGTTCCACCATTCCGTCCTTGTAGGCAGTGACGTCTCTCAGGTGCAAAAGCTGCTTCTTTCCCACATAGTCAAAAAATAAGATCCCCTCTCCCAAAATAATCGGAACAATAGATACAATAATATCATCTGCCAGTTTTAATCGTATGAATTCCTTTGTGAGTGCAGAGCCTCCTACCATCCAGATATTCTTGTAGCTCGGCTTTAGCTTATCCCGGACAAGTTCAGTCAAGTCACCGGAATAAAAATCCACATTCTTCCGGGAATTCTTGAGCATCCGGTGAGTTAGTACCACGACAGGGACATCGCCGTATGGCCAGCCGATCGCCATTGCATGTTCATAGGTGCGTGCTCCCATGATGTAGCAATCTATGGAGTCGAGAAAGCGGGCAATATCTTCCTCGCTTAAGTCAATGCCTTTTTCATAAATATCTGCCGAATCCATCCAGGTGGTGCTCCCGTCCTTCGGTGCAATAAAGCCATCGAGACTTGAGACCATATGTATAGTTACCCTGGAAATGCCGCGTATCATTGTATAAAATTCTAAAAAGAAAAAAAGGATAATTGAAGGATAATGTGACCACAATTTATTTGCAAATGTTATCATTTTGACATCAACAATAAAATGGGTAAATAATGTAGCTGAATTTCTATTTTTTTCTGGCCATGATATATTTTATTTTTTTTTGCTCTTTAAGGTGCATTTTTTCATACTTGGTCAAAATACTCAATGCGGGATGAGGCAGTACTTCCAAACTGTAGATATCTTCCTCTTTTACTCCAATCACAAAAAAGGAAGATTCCTCCAATGTATCCTTGCTATAATTAAATAGTTCCGGAGAATCGGTTTTCAAATACAGGCGACCACTTCGTTTTAGAATGTGATAATACTTCTTTAAAAAGGATGGCGCGGTCAGTCTTCTGTTCTCCTTACCTTTTTTCAGAAAAGGGTCTGGAAAAGTTATCCAGATCTCACTTACTTCTTCTGCTGCAAAAAATAAATCAATCTGCTCGATGCGTGTGCGCAGAAAGGCGGCATTATGGAGATTCTCTATCAATCCCGTCTTGGCACCCTTCCAAATACGATTTCCCTTAACATCCACCCCGATATAATTTATCCGGGTATTTTGCTGTGCTAATGCCAAGGTGTATTCTCCCCAGCCACAGGCCAGCTCCAGTATGATCGGATTATCGTTGGCAAAATGCAATGAAGACCAATTGCCCTTTCGTTCTACACCCTCACCATTTATATGTCGCAACTGGGGCTCCTGGTACCGGTAGTTCTGGTATACATTTTGAAAGGTAAGTAAGTCTGCAAACTTCTGCAATTTGTTACGACGACCCATGAATAATGCTAATTTCAGCACAAAAATAGATTTCTAGCGTTCTGATAACAGTAAAAAATAAGAATGTCTATGTACAAAATTGTTGGTTGGGGATTGAGCGTATCTTTGTTATTGAGTCTCTTTATATCTGACACTATTGCCCAGGGTGGGCTTTCGTATGGGTTTAAGGCCGGGCTTAATAGCTCTACGTTTAGTGGTCCACTGGACGAAGATGAGACCTATAAAAGCAATACGGGATTTCATATCGGCATAATTTTCAGATATCCCATCACAGATCTATTTGGTGTAAAAGCTGAATTTGTCTATAATCAAAAAGGTGGTAAATACCTCTACAATGGACCTTCCTTCTTTAGGGTAAATGATGGCACCAATGACATTTTGGTGCATGGTACCAGAGACATGGATATCAATGTGTCAAATAACTATTTGGAATTTCCTGTCCTGGCCTATGGCAGATTAGGACCTTTGGAATTTAGTGGCGGCGGATACTTTGCTTTGCTTGGTGGATCACTCGGTGGAGGTCAGCTACGATTTACAGGTCAAAATCCGGCAATCGACCAGTTTAGGCTAAATCTGGATCACCATTATGTCGGAGATGAAGCCGGCGAAGCCAGCACATTTAATACCGTTGACATTAGTGTTGAAGGCGAGACCATTTCACTTCCATCTCAAATAGGTGCATACTATGAGCATGATGACAAACCTGATAACAGGTACAAATTTCTTGATCTGGGACTGCTCGGAGGTGTTTCGTTTTATTTGAACGAGGGGCTCTACCTCGGTTTGAGAGGTACATTTGGTCTGACTGATGTTTCGCAGCCCAGTATGGATGTTATATACAATTCGTTTAAGGCCAACGTGCCAGCAGTGCGCGATGATAAGGACAGGCAGATCTCATACCAGATTTCGTTGGGATTTAGTTTTTGACTTCAAGCGCAGACTTGCAAGGGATGCATGATATGTGGCACTAAAGAATGGAAGTTATGTCCTGCTTTATTTGTTTATACCCACCAAAACTTCGGTCGAGTTTTCGGCAGTAATGGGCTCACCTGCCGGGAGCTTAATTGAGAATGTAGTGCCCTTTTCTGCCGAAGATTCCTTTACGAAAATCTTGCCGCCGTGATATTCTTCTATGATGCGGCGAGCCAGGGATAAACCCAGACCCCAACCGCGTTTTTTGGTAGTAAAACCCGGTGTAAATACCTTTTTTTGCAATCCCTGAGGGATCCCTTTTCCCGAGTCACTCACATTAATACATACAAAGGAACCCTGTTTATCTACTTCGACGGAGATTGTACCTTCGCCCTCCATCGCATCAAGGGAATTTCTAATCAGATTTTCCATCACCCAGTTGAATAAATGCGAATTGATGCTGATATACATGGGTGCTGAGTCTCTATCCGGAAAATCGAATTTAACCCGGCGGGGAGCCCTGCGTTCCATGTAAACCTTGGTCTTTAACAACTCGTGGTAAACATTTGCCGATACCAGTTTAGGAGCACTTCCAATCTTCGAAAATCGATCAGCGATAAGATCCAGCCGGTCTACATCATTTTCCAACTCACCGAGAATATCCAACTTTGCGGGATCATTCTGTGAGAGCCCTCTCAAGTGCTCAATCCATGCTACAATAGCACTGATCGGTGTACCGAGCTGATGTGCGGTCTCCTTTGCCAGTCCCACCCAGACACGATTTTGTTCAGCCTGACGGGCAGATGTGACACTGACATACCCAATGCCCATAAATGTAAGCAGGACAAACAAAATGAAATAGGGAAAGTAGGTCATGTATCTAAACAATTCCGACTCCTTATAGAATATACTCCTCCTGTATCCGGGGCCACTGTACGTAATCCCTTTTATACCTTTGCTTTTGATTCTCTCAAGTTCTTCTGCAATCTCATCCATACTCTTGGCTTCCGGAAAATTGATGGCCTCCATAACCTCTCCGGTTTCCTCATCGGTGAGAATAAGGGGTATGGTCTTATTTGCTTCAATAATATCTGAAGCCAAGCTCACATCTCTGTCCGGATTATCTCCATCTTTCAAAATATCAGCAAAGGCTTTTGCCAGGAGTTCAACTCGTTCGCGCTCACCATTGCGCAAATTCCGGGCAAGAAAACTGCTATACCAAATCACGAGCATGACCATGATCAATATCCCAAAGATCGATGCGTATGTCTTACGATCAGGCCTGTCTGCCAAGAATTTCATGCTAGGACTCCTAATAAACCTGTGAACCTAACGAATATACGGGTTCTGGTGGTATGAGCGTACCTCTATTGACAAGCACAAAGGATATATCTTTGCCCCCCAATGACTGAATGTAAGACTGGCAAATTCGATATCCGTAACCTTTCCAGAGAGTCACTGGCTGAAAAAATGGAGAATCTCGACCTCCCCCGTTTCAGGGGTGATCAAATATGGCAGTGGTTATGGCAAAAAGGGGTGACATCTTTTGATGAAATGACCAACCTGTCCCTGGATCTGCGTGAGAAATTAGGTGCAGCGTTTGTCATCCACTCCATTGTATTGGATCTCGCACAACGCAGTGCAGATGGTACCATCAAGAATCGATTTCGCTTACACGACGGCTTTCACATCGAGTCGGTTATAATCCCGGTGTTTAGTGAAAATCGATTTACAGTGTGTGTGAGTTCGCAAGTGGGCTGTAGTCTTTCGTGCTCTTTTTGTGCCACGGGAAAGATGAAGAGAGAAAGAAACCTCACAGCTGGGGAGATCTATGACCAGGTGTTCCTGGCAAACAAACAGTGTCTAGCTGAGTATGGTCATCCTCTCACTAACATAGTATATATGGGCATGGGTGAACCGCTACTCGCTTACAAGCCTGTTTTGGCCTCGATCGATCGCATTACGTCGACTGACGGCCTTAATATGTCACCAAAACGGATCACAGTAAGTACAGCTGGCATTGTCAAAATGATCAAAAAGCTGGCCGATGACCGTGTTAGATTCAATCTCGCGCTGTCGTTACATGCTGCTGATGATGAAAAGCGGAACGAGATCATGCCCATCAATGAGCAGAATGACCTCAAATCACTCAAAGAGGCACTTCGGTATTTTCAAAAATTGACGTCCAACAGGGTGACTCTTGAATACATTGCCCTTCAGAATTTTAACGACGGTCTAAATGACGCCGACAATCTGGCAAGGTTTTGTAGGGGAATGAGCTGGCGGATAAACGTTATCGAGTACAATCCTGTAGAAGGTTTTGCAATAGTAGGCTCTGAAAGAAAAAGACTCGAAAGATTTGCAAGGAGGCTTTCGGACCAGGGGGTGCTGGTAACTGTGCGCAGAAGCCGTGGTCGTGATATTGATGCCGCGTGTGGTCAGCTCGCCAATAAAGACGCGGTATAAAGACAATAGTATATCCCTGCATCCGTTTAAGAAACTACTACTGTAGCACATGAAGAGATTATTTTGTTACTATATACCCATTCTGGGATTATGTTTGATCTGCACAACGGAGGCAGACGCGCAGCGCGGTTTTGAGATAGGAGGCTGGTTGGGCGGTGCTTTCTACTTTGGTGATCTCAACACCCGGTTTGACCTCATGCATCCCGGTCCTGCCGGTGGGGCAATCGTCCGCTATAATCTCAATAATCGCCTATGTGCCAAGGTCAGTGCTAATTACGGATTTCTCCGTGCTGATGATGTCAACTCCGACAATGCTTTTGAGCGCCGCAGAAATATAAACTTCCGCACTCATTTGGGAGATTTGAGCGGGCAATTTGAGTTTAACTTTTTCCCTTACGTGCATGGCAGTCGTGACTATTTTTACACCCCATATCTGTTCGCGGGATTTTCTCTATTCAGTTATAATCCTTATGCCATTTACAATGGCGAGAAGACACCGCCACTAAGAGAATTGGGGACGGAGGGACAATTTATAGGTGAAGAGTATCCTTCTTTCCAGCGCGCAATAAATTATGGAGGAGGATTGAAATTTGACTTGTCACCGGAGTGGAGCTTAAATATTGAGGTGAGTTTTCGAAAGTTATTTACCGATTACCTGGATGATGTCAGCACCGTGTACCCAGATCTAGCCGAACTAAGGGGAACCCGGCCTTTGGTAGCCGATATTGCCGAGCTCGCATCTGATCCTTCTATCCCTGATGAAGAGGGTATCAAATTGGGTATGGAGGGTCGCCAGAGAGGTGATGGTGCAAATAAAGACTCGTACAACTTTCTTTCCATTGGGTTGGTGTACTATTTTGGAAACCTGAGATGTCCGGCAATTTCCCAGTAGACCGCTTTCTTCACCTTTCCTAGTCACATTATTTTTTGTAATAAATAGAGCCCTTACCTTTGTAGGCATATGACTCGACACTACCACCTATCCTTACCACCTTTTCCCAGGGGTTATCACCTTATTACGGGTGAGGTAATGAGGTCCATCGAGCTTCCGGCCTCGGGTCTATTCCATTTGTTTTTAAAGCATACATCTGCCGGATTGTGCATAAACGAAAATGCAGACAGCACTGTTCGAAAGGATTTCGAAAAGATTTTTAATATGCTCGTTCCGGAAAACCTGCCTTTTCTCGAGCATGATATGGAGGGACCCGATGATATGCCGGCGCATATTAAAGCAGCAATTGTAGGAAGCTCAGTGAGTATTCCTATTGCTGGTGGAAGGCTGGATCTTGGGACATGGCAGGGCATCTATCTGTGCGAGTTCAGGAATCATGGAGGTAGCAGAAAATTAGTGGCCACCATTGTTGATTAGTGCATCATGTACGAAATATCTGACACTTCATAAATGGTGCACTAGAGGGCAGTATAATTGAAAAAATCGAGGCATGAAAAAATGTGATGCAAAAATAACGCTGGATGGAGACACTATTGATCTTAAGGTCGAAGATCAAAGTATTTTACAGACATTGATTGATGCGGGTTACGATCCACCGTTTTCCTGTACCGCAGGGGTCTGTACAACCTGTATGGCTAAATTGATAAAAGGTGAAGTAAACATGGAAGAGAACTACGGTTTGGATGAAGCTGAGATATCCCAGGGCTTTATTCTCACCTGTCAATCACATCCTAAAACTGAGGAAATCGAACTCACCTATGATTTTTAAGAGTGATTGGAACACTATTAGTAGTAGAGAGCTTCTGGTTTTTAAAAACTGAATTTCAAACGAATAAAAAGGGCCTTGAGGGGACTTCTGTATTTACCGTTGTCCCGGTTGTATGCCAACTGGCCTACGAGATCCATATCCCAGTCCTGGGCAATCGAGAAGGTAAATGATGGATTGAGAAATAGCGGCCTGCTCACAACCGGACTATAAATTACTGCCAGCGATGCGTTTAACAGTGGTGTAATGGGATAGGCCAGGCTAATCACACTACTGTGCCTGAAGGGATAGAGATTTTTTGCCGACAATTCGAAATTAAAAATATCACTCAGTGATCCCTTGGTAGCACCGTTGGAGTTATATAGATATCCCGCACTAATGTACAGTCCTTTACTAAAAACATAGTCAGCGGCAGCTGTCAGTGCAAAGCTGTTGCTTCCGCTTTTCTCCTGCGGAATAAAATAGGACCATTCCCCCTTAAATCCCGCAGTTTTAATGTTGCCGGCCCATCCCCCACCGATCACCCATTCGCGATTTGCTATACCCGCAAGTACTTGAATATCGTATTGGGACATATTCCATTTGTACAGTCCGGCAATCACCCGGCCCCCCCAGGTTTTCCCGATATTAGCTGCAAATTCGACACTTGATGCGACACCCGTATAGTATTTTACACGGACTGCATCGCTCCCCGGTCTCTCTTCATAGTCAAAATCTGTAAAGGAAAAAGCATTAAATAGATCGTTTGGATTCCAAATAGTACTTATTCCCCAGTTTATTCTTTGACGACCAAAACGGGTCTCGAAATTACCCTTTACGTATTGTACATAAGCTCGATCAATAGTGGTATTGATCAGAAAATCAGATTTATCAACCCAGTGTATCGACAGGTCAAAAAAATTATTATTTCCATCTTCGATATTCTCAGAAAAAAGAGGGTTGATCTTGACTAGATCGCCATAAAAGATCCGGTTGCGAAAATCAACAGAAAAGAGAAAATTGGTGGATGGTTCATACTTCAAATTAATCCGATTATGAAGGAGATTGTCGACAAGGTAAGAATTGAAGCCATCAATTTTAATTACACTTTGGAGCTGCTTTACATATCCCTGCGCAGAAAATGACGCAATTTTATCTTCACCTTGTGCAGTCAATAAATGGCAGCAAAGAAAAACCAATGCGAATAAAAAAGGTCGTGTCATTTTTTTACATCAGAAAGTACCTTCCCGTCCTCCACAGTCACCACTCGTCTCGCTCTGTCTATCACCCGTTGGTCATGGGTTGAAAAAATAAATGTAATTCCCTCCTCTTTATTTAACCGGGCCATTATATCCAAAAGATTGGCGGTAGATGAAGAGTCGAGATTTGCAGTCGGTTCGTCAGCGAGAATAAAACTGGGCTTAGGGGCCAGGGCGCGTGCCACGGCAATGCGTTGCTGCTGACCTCCGGAGAGTTCGGCAGGTCTATTATGCATCCTGTCTCCCAATCCCACTGCTTCAAGTAATTCTCTTGTACGCTCGTCGCGTTTTTCTTCGGGGACTTTTTGTAGGAGCATCACAAATTCTACATTTTCTTTCGCGGTCAATACTGGGATAAGATTATAGCTCTGGAAGACAAATCCGATATTGTCCTTTCTAAAATCGATGAGCTGATTATCGCTCAGGCCATCCAGGTCTGTACCGTTTAGAAAAATCTTGCCCGCCGTGGGTCTATCCAGACCTCCAATAATATTCAGTAGGGTAGTTTTACCCGATCCGGAAGGTCCTACTATTGCAGTAAACTCTCCCTGACGAATATCAAGCGTCACCCCTCTCAATGCCTTCACAGGCACCTTGGTCTCCTGGTAGGTTTTATATACTTCCTTTACCTGCACCACAATTTTTTCACCTTTGTTCATAATTATATTTTTCTCAATGCTTCTACAGGTTTTAATTTTATTGCCTTCACAGCCGGATAGATCGATGCTAAAATCGCGGTGATTACCACAGCGACAGCAATAGTAATCACAGCTTCTTGCTCGAGCTGCGGCCGAACGATATTGGACATCCCAAATTCCTCCAGGGCGCTACTCCATCTCGACAGATCTATGCCTCTTTTGTACAAAATTTTCGTTGTCAAATAACCCAACGACATCCCTATTGGTGCGCCAATCATTGCGATAAGAAGTGTTTCCAATACAACCATTAAAAAGACCTTCAGTTTATTCATCCCAACAGCCATGAGCATTCCCAATTCTTTCACTCTTTCCAGCACAGCCATGAGCATCGTATTAATAATTCCAAATATTAAGGCCAGCATAAAAATGCTGGTCATGATGATCCGGTTTAGTCGCATTTGGGAATTAAATAATTCCAAATCAGGAGATATTTCCTTATATGTCTCCACTTTCCATTTCCCGTATTTCATTTTTAGACTTTCGGCGACTTCATCGGTCTGATCAAAATTATTAACCAGAACTGCTAATTCATGAGATGCACCGGTAGGAAGCCCTGTTAATCTTCGCATGTCCCTAATATGTGCATAAGCATACAACTCGTCATTTACCCGGCTTACAGTTTTGTAGATACCCACTATGCGAAAAGCAGCTGTAGTAATATCACCATCCACATTTTGAAACGTCAAGACAATTTTTGACCTCAATTTGACCTTGAGCTTCTGTGCCATTCTTTGACTAACCAATATTTGGTTTTGCTTTCCCTCATCAAAACCCTTACCCTCTACTATTTTATCAAAAATACGGGTGGCTGCTTGTTCTGCAATGGGATCAACTCCTTTTATCATTGTACCTTGAGCACTGGTAGATGAAGCAAGCATACCACTGACTAAAACTCTCCCTGAGACTGTAGAAATATCTTCACTCGTCTCTAATTCTCGTTGAATAATTTCTGCGTCTGGCATAAAAAGGCCGACCTCAAAATCATTCTTAAATAAAGAATCGTGAAATTGAATATGGGATGTCTCATTTTCGACAATATTCCCAATATAATTATTTACCTGGCCTTGAAAAAAAGACAGAAGAAAAATCAAGGCCCATATACCCAAACTTACAGATACAATTACAACGAGACTTCTGGTCCGACTTCGCCATATATTTCTCCAGGCAATCTTTGGGAGCATAGATAATTAATTTTTAATTAGGCACGCATGGCTTCGACGGGTTTGAGTTTTTTGATCTTAAACATTGGATAAATCGCGAGAATCGTAATCATAAAAAAGATAACCAGGGCTTGCGAAATAAAGATTGAAGGTGCTAAACTTGCGGGCAATAATGGTTCTACTCCAAATTTTTCGTATGCTGTAGCCATCTCATCTTTCAATTCGATAGGATTTCTATAGAAATAATATACAACGGGAAGTGATACTAAGATACCCGCAATACACCCAATAAATCCCAGCAACATCGTCTCCAACCAAAGCATAAAATTAAGCTGTCGAGAGCGCATCCCTATAGCCTTGAGTATACCAAACTCGTACTCTCTCTCTTTCAGCATCATCAAGATGGTACCGAAAATGCCAAACCCGATGATTATGTACAAGATGACCAGGATTATCTGAGAACCAGCAGTGTCAACTTCCTTCGCCTGAATTAAATCAGGTAACATTTCCTCATAATCCATGGCCTCATAATTTTCACCCAAGTCCTTTCTTATTCCCGCAATGGTTTGCTTTAGATTGCCAGGCTTATCAGTATCCACCACAACAGTGGTCACCTGACCCTCCGTACCGTAAAACCACTTTGCTTTTTCAAGACCGATATAAATCATTTGCTTATTGAGCTCCGGCGTACCGAAATGCACGAGACCCCTTACCGGAAATTTCCCCGCCGAATTTATGCCATGGTAACCCTGACTGATCAGAATCAGTGTATCACCTTCAGCCAGTTTTAGATATTTTGCCATTCCCTCAGCCACTAAAGCTCCCTGATCATCCCCCCCTGAGAGATAATCACCGGCGCTCACTCGCTCATCCAACTGCGTGAGTTGTTTTTCCGCTGCAGGATCGATACCGACGATTAGAGCTCCCTTTGTATAAGGGCCAGATGATGCCAGTGCAAAATTCTCAATGCGTGGCACCATTTGCGTTACTCCGTCAAAACTGTTCGCTTTTGATAAGACAATCCCGGGATCAAATACATTATCAATAGTCTTATCATCCCAGTATCCTGCCTTGTGAATCTGTCCATATCCAAAATGGTAGTGTACAATGCTATCTATCATGTGATCCCATGTACCTTTCTGAATTGACGAAATTGCAACAGAGAAAAATACGGCAAATAATATCGATGCTGCCGTAATCAAAGTACGTCGTTTGTTACGCCAGATGTTTCTAGCGGCGAGTTTGACAATTTGATTCATGGGAGGGAGTTAGCGCACGCGTTTCATATTTTGAATAGAAAAGAATGATGTCTCGATGGGCTCATCAAAGGCAATATCCAGCTGCTCGATCACGGTCTTTTTTCCTCCCTCATCAGCTGGTATCATCTCAAGCACTGAGGGTAAAAGTCGACCGCCCATCATTTTTACATTTTTACCGAGCATTGTATTGACCAGATAACCGTCTTCATCATAAAACTCGGTCTTGAGTTGTAAGTAATCCTCCACAGTGATCCAGGTGATTACTTTCCCCCACACGACAGGTGCGTCGGGTTTGGGAATGAGTTCAATTTTATGACATTTCCTTCCTTCCAGCTCTTCCTCACCCAGTATTGCATGGGTATAATCTACTACGATAGACGACTCCCTAACGAGGTCGTCATTGGTAAAGTCTGATCCCATCCAAGATTGCATCATCATCGATGGAGGAAGCTTGATAGACCGGTCGATAGTGGGTTGCCAATTCCAAATCTCCTTATCCCGCTTGAGAAAAGCAGTACCCTTATCGCGTGAGGGTGCAGTGATGAGCATCAGGCTATAGTCGGGACCTTTACTCCATGACTTAATCGAAATCTCACGGCTCCAGGAGGGTCTCACAATCGTCATTTTCATGGTCCCTTTGCTGGAGGAAATACCACGAGCTCTTTGATCAGCCACCTTTACAATCTCAGTGGCATCCTGAGCCAGCGAATATCCCATTATCACCATCAATACAACCGTTATACCTAGTTTCATAAAAATAATTTTAGGCTTATCTAAAAAACATTTTAGGCAGGGGTTTGGTTTCGGCTTGAAGTCCTTTTCTTTGCAAAAAGCTGAACTTACCGGTTCTCAAATCTCGGAAAAGATTGGAGAGCAACTCACGAAAATCGTCAGATTCAATCATTTTCTGTCCATTTTGCACTAATCTTCAGCGAGATATGGTCCCACCGGCCGCAGCGCTCAGCCTCTTCATCTGAGCAGAGTTTTTTGAAAAATTGCCCTATATTTGCGGGCTCCCGTCAAAGCATGGGAGAACGATTTTTTCTGCTTGGGGCGCATAGCTCAGTTGGTTCAGAGCACCTGGTTTACACCCAGGGGGTCGGAGGTTCGAATCCTTCTGCGCCCACCCTTCCTTCTAGTCGTTGACGGCATTCCTCTTCATGAAGTTTGGCTGCTGACAAGACCACTCAACTTTCCCTTACAGGAAATAGGAATCTCAGCATCCAGGGATGTCGATGCTGGATAACTTGACTCTTTTTCGGTTGTTGTTCCCTTCCAAAATTGGTTTTTTTACACTGAAAAAAAATCAATGCGCATCACTGATCCAGGCACTATTGACGAATACTATTCAGCACTTCTGCAACGAAAAAAAGACTACACCGGTATCTTCTACGTAGGAGTAAGAACCACAGGTATTTTTTGTATTTCTACTTGTCGAGCTCGCAAGCCCAAGCTAGAGAATGTCGAATTCTATACAACACTGGAAGAGCCCCTGCAACACGGCTACCGTCCATGCAAAGTCTGCCGTCCTACCGAAAATGCCGTCGAGTCACCTCCTGAAATAAGAAAGGCGATCTCCCTACTCAGCGAAAAAGAAAAAGTGTCTTCGGACACATTGCTTGCACACGGTATAAATCCCTCTTCATTGCGACGGTGGTTTAAAAAGCACTACGGAATCACTTTCCACACTTATCAGCGCATGTTTAGGGTAAACACGGCCTTTCAAGAATTGAAAAATGCCAAGATATCAACCGTAGCATATGATTCCGGATACGAATCCCTGAGTGGATTTGGCTACACCTATAAAAGACTAATCGGCGCATCACCGAAGAAAAGCCGAGGTAAAAATCTCATCGTTTTAGATCGGTTTAATACCCGCTTAGGGCCCATGTTTGCCGCAGCGACAGACCGCGGTTTGTGTCTTCTGGAGTTTACCGATCGCCGAATGCTGGAGACGGAACTTGGAGATCTACAAAAGAGACTCAACTGTGTGATTAATGTCGGCGAAAACAGGCATATTCTTCAGATCAAGAGGGAGCTGTCTGAATATTTTGGCGGTCAAAGAAAAAACTTTGAAGTTGCGGTAGAAGCTCCCGGAACTGATTTCCAAAAGAAGGTTTGGAATGCCTTGCTCTCTATACCTTATGGGTGTACCCGAAGCTATCAGGAGCAGGCAATTGCCATAGACAATCCCGCGGCTGTCAGGGCTGTGGCACGTGCCAATGGCATGAATCGGATTTCGATCGTCATCCCATGTCACCGCGTAATAGGCAAAGATGGCAGTCTCACAGGATACGGTGGTGGTCTACCCCGTAAAAAATGGTTATTGCAACACGAGAGAAATCACTCGTTCTAATTTAGATGGCACCGACACTTTCCTTGTAAAGAAGGGCGATTACGACCTGGCCAACGGCCCGAAGGGTATTGCGATCAATAATACTGAGGTCATCATCATGTGTATGCCAATAACTGCCAAAACTATTGCCCGTATGATTAATAATATCTATCATAGGCAATCCTGAAAGTTGGTTTACAAACAGGTGATCATCAGTGATACTATTCACACGATCATTGACAAAGTAATGTCCATAACCCATCGATTGGGCTAGTGGCCAAATTTTGTCCAGGATGGATTTGCCAAAATTTACCGAGATCGCCTCTTGAGGAAACCGCGCTCCTTTCGATCCCACCATATCGAGTAGTATCCCGTATCTGGCAGGAGCCATTGAGCCGTAATTTCTGGCCCAATATTGCGAACCCAAACACCAGGTTTCAGAAGCTCCGCCACCTTCGCCATGGTCTTCCGCATCAAAAAGTACGATATCCACACCGAGATCGATTGGATGGGCCTGCAGTGTACGAGCTATTTCCAACAAGACAGCTACACCGCTAGCTCCATCATCGGCACCGGGAATCGGCAGGTCTCTTTTGTCGGCATCCGGATCTTTATCTGCAACATGCCGGGTATCCCAATGTGCTGCAAGGACAATGCGCTTTGGGTGGGACGGATTTATATTCCCGATGATATTTGTACCCTGGAAGACTTCACCAGTGTAGAGCTCAGCTGAAAAGTGCTGTTGTGACACTTCGGCACCAAAGGCCTTGAGCTTGGACACCAGCCAATCCCTGCAATTTCGATGTCCTTCACTACCCAGATTCCTGGGTCCAAACTGCACCTGGGTTTCGACGTAATGATAGGCACTATCCCGATCGAACGCCGGGATTGTCACCTGTGCTGCCGGAGACGTTTTGGTTTGGGTCCCTCCTGTACTTGAATCCTGCTTACATGCCAGTAGGAGACAAAGAGCAACCCATGATATGCAAATCCTTAATCCAAAATTCATGTGTTTATTTTTTGCTCCATGTGGTACCTTCATTTCCATCTTTGAGCTGGATATTCAAGGCTGTTAATGTGTCGCGAATCTTATCAGCAGTGCCCCAATTTTTATTTTCTCGAGCATCTTTTCGGATATCGATGATCAGACTCATAAGTCCATCTGTCAGCCCATCATCTCGATCAGAGCTGTCGTCCTTTAGCCCAAATACATCGGTAACCATTGATGTAAAGACTTCACGCAATCTATCGAGTGTCGCGGGATTTAGAGATTTTGCATCGATTTGCTTCCCATGTAATGCATTTATTTTTGTGGTGAGGTCAAAAATATGCGCCAGGGCCTTGGGTGAGTTAAAGTCGTCACACATATCGGAAACTAAGGCATCAATGCTGTTATTTATCGAAAGATCCAAATCCGTGGGATCGTCATTGTTTTTCGCTTGCAGTGAGCCGACCAGTTTGGATGCTTCCATCAGTCGTTTATAACCCTTTTCTGCTGCTGCTAATGCTTCGTCAGTGAGGTCCAGGGTGCTACGGTAATGAGCCTGCAGCATAAAAAACCGAATCACCATAGGGGAATATCCCTTTTTGAAGTGTTTACTGGCACCCGTAAATAATTGCTGTGGGGTCACAGAATTGTCTTCACTTTTGGACATTTTCTTGCCGTTGAGCAATAGCATATTGGTGTGCATCCAGTATTTTGCTGGCGTATTACCACATGCTCCCACATTTTGGGCAATTTCATTTTCGTGATGCGGAAATTTTAGGTCATTTCCTCCTCCGTGTATGTCAAAGTGCTCACCTAAATATTTGGTGCTCATTGCTGAGCATTCCAGGTGCCACCCCGGAAAGCCCTGCGACCAGGGAGAGGGCCAGTGCATCAGATGAGAAGGATCGGCGTTGATCCACAGTGCAAAATCTGAAGGGTGGTTTTTTTCGTCCTGGCCCTTTAGGTCTTCGCGGGATTCTTCCATGAGCTCTTCGATCACACGACCTGAGAGTATGCCGTAATTGTGTTTCTCGCTTATATACTTGGGCGTATCAAAATAAACGGATCCATTTTTTTCATAGGCTAGTCCCCGCTCCAGTATTTTTTCTATCATCTGAATTTGTTCGATGATATGTCCTGTGGCTCTGGGCTCAATACTTGGCGGAAGATTATTAAATACCTCCATCATTTGCTGAAAACCATTTGCATACTTCTGCACGACCTCCATGGGTTCCAGTTTAAATAAGCGCGCTTTCTTGGCGATCTTGTCTTCCGCTCCCACATCTACATCGCCTTCCAGATGGCCGACGTCAGTAATATTGCGAACATAACGCACATCGTACCCCAAATAGGTCAAGAAGCGATAGATGACATCAAAGCTGGTAAACGTACGACAATTGCCCAGGTGCACATCGCTGTATACGGTAGGACCGCAGACATACATTCCCACTTTGTCATTGTGGATGGGAGTAAACAATTCCTTTTGACGGGAGAGGCTGTTATAAATATAGAGTGGTTGCATCAAATTTCGACTTTCATTAGACTCACCACTGGAAAATGATCTGAGATTTCTGTTTTGAGAATCCGGTGATCTAATGGTTTAAAAATTTCGTCTGCAAAAATATAATCTATTTTCAAACCGGGGAGCGATCCGGCATAGGTACTGCCCACACCCAGGCCCTTTTTCTTAAAATGATCTACAAAATTGTTGCTAAATTGTTGATAAACATGTGAAAATGGAGTGTCGTTAAAATCCCCGGCCACAATTCGAGGATAGGGTGACTCTAGCACATGTCTGATGATCTTATCCACCTGCTTGTTTCGCACCGTACATGCGTCCTGGTAATTTCTCACCATGTGCACGATATTAGATAATGCGCGACTGCGATCTTTGCTCATGTTATCGATCATCTTTTCCGCTTCACGGGTCACCCGGTTACTTTTGAGATGTAAATTATAAATCCGAAATTTTTGACCATTCCGATTTACATCTACCCAAATACAACCGTTGACAGACTTATCAAATTGAATATTACCCTGAGTCTCGATTGCATATCTTGTAATTATTGCCCTTCCCTTATAATAATAGTGGTGCTGAAGACCAAGGTTTTTTTTAATACTCTCAATATGTCTTCCGGATATCTCCTGCAGGCACAAAAAATCCAACGAATATTTTTTTGTGATCCCCATAAAAACAGCATTGACTTCGTCCAGATTCCTGTGGCTTTGACTGTTAAAACTCAGCAATGAGATTTGTGAAGGAGCGACTTCAGGATTAAAGTGAAATCCCGTAAATCGAGTAATTTGACCAATTCCCAATAACAGACAGATCAGTGAATACAGTATCCATTTCTTACGCATTGACAACCAAAAAAGCACGAAGAGGA
This sequence comes from Saprospiraceae bacterium, assembly GCA_965222645.1. Classification (GTDB taxonomy): domain Bacteria; phylum Bacteroidota; class Bacteroidia; order Chitinophagales; family Saprospiraceae; genus JABDMH01. The sequence goes on from OZ244968.1 coordinate 3,125,016, forward strand.
TATTGGCCAATAAAAGCCAAGGCATAAAAAGACCAACGACCTGGGGGAACAGGGCAATTGTAGGATCGAGAAAAGAAGCGCTGTAGCCTATGACGGTAAAAAAAATAAGGACCCAATTAATCCAAAATAATAATCGCAAAAACCCCTTCATAAATCGCTTGCATTATCAAGAAAATCTTTTTCTTCCTTGGTGAGGCTATCATAGCCCACTTGATTTATTTTCTCCAATATAATATCAATCCTATCCTGGATTTCATCTTTTGAAAAATGTTCTTTACTAGATTTTCTATAATGCTTCTTTACCGCGATATGTGTCTTCTTCGATTTTTTTACAGGAACGGGGTCTGCTCTGAAAAAATCTACAATGCGATCGAGTAGATTATTGATTCCTTCTGACCAGTCACTCCCTGACCGCAACTGCGATACAAATAACCAGCCCGTAGCCACTCCTCCCAGGTGTGCAAAATGACCACCTGTATTCACATTTCCTGCAACTGCAAATAAGTCGAGAAGAATCAATACAGCTACAATGTATTTAAGTCTTACATCCCCAATAAATAACAGGCGAATTATGTAATCTGGTGCGATCATCCCACTGGTAGCTACTATTGCCATCACTCCTGCGGATGCACCCAATGCGTAGCCAGTGTGACCACCGAGGTAGGGCAGCACCTGTGCACTTAGCCAAAACACAAGGCAGCCTATTATACCCCCGAGCAAGTAAATTGGCAGCACTTTTCTATCGCCCAATAAATCACCAACTATACGGCCAAACCAGTAGAGAAAAAGCATATTCCAGAGTATGTGCCAAAAATCAGTGTGTAGAAAAATACTAGTAATAAAAACCCAGGGATGAGTAAGATTATGAGAAATATCTGAAGACACTGAAAAAAAATGTACAACATCGTGATAGAGCGGTGGCACTACACCCTGGTTGGCCAGATAAAATCCCAGCCTCAAGATGTTGACGGCAATATATACAATGACATTAACAATGATAAGCCTGGTGACTACATTGCCGGAAGAGAATTCTCGCCGTATGTCTGAGAGGATCGACTGCAGCATGGTCAACCTGGATTTTTTCTCCAATATAATATAGTCAGTGCCCCGAAAATAGCACCGCCCACATGAGCGAAATGTGCAACACCCGGATTGGTGTTACTAATGCCGAAGTACACCTCGATAGCCGCATAAATAAGTACAAAGTATTTTGCTTTCATCGGAATCGGAGGAATCAATAACATGATCTTATGATTGGGGAAGAGCATTCCATATCCGGCCAGCAGCCCAAAAATAGCTCCCGATGCGCCTACCATCCGGTACGGTGTCCTGATAAACTGATCGTATTGTGCCGGGCTAAAAGCAGAGACCTCAAGATACCAAACTGCTAAATACAGGAGCAGGGCACCAAAACCTGCAATAAAATAAAATTTTAGAAAGCGTTTTGGTCCCAGGTGCATCTCAAGGGGAGGACCAAACATAAAGAGCGCAAACATATTAAATAAAAGATGCTCAAAATTGCCGTGCATAAACATATGCGAAACGAGTTGCCACGGTCTAAAAAACTCCGAAGCAGGATAATACATTGCCAGGGGATCCGCGATAGATGGCATGATCATATGTGCCAAAACGTACATGATCCCATTTATGATGAGTAGTTGTTTAACGACCTCAGTAATTCTTGGCATCATATGCTAATAATTAAACTTAGTGAGTAGTTCTTCTAGTTTAATAGTTATAAAACATTTCTTGCCCGTGGGACTTTCAAACGGCACATCACAGGCAAAGAGCTGGTCAATTAACGATTGCATCTCTGTTTTGTTGAGTCTCACTCCTCTCTTTAGACCGGTGCTCTTTGCCATCATCAGAGCCAGCTTTTTGTCCTGCTGCCAGTCTAAATCAATATTCATCCGCATTTGTTCGATAAGATCGGCAAAGTGACCTTCATTTTCCTCTAAATTCGACAAATGAGCGGGAATACCCTGTAGAATAAATGTGTTTTTGCCAAATTCCTCAATTTCATATCCCAGGCTATTCAAATAAGATAAAAGCGGAGTAAAGAGGGTAGTTTCCTCTGTGGAGAGCTCGAAAGTTTTCGGAAATGCCAGCTTCTGGGTGGCCAGTGGAGCCTCGTGTATCTGAGCGAGATAACGCTCATAGAGAATGCGTTCGTGCGCATTTTGTTGGTCTACGATTACAAAACCTGATTTGATCAAACTGATGATGTAGACATTATGAACTTGCAACACCTCGACAACATCGCCATCAATTTCAATTTGTTGTTGTTCGACTATTTGACCACCCGGGCTTTGGGTCTCGAGTCCTGCGTACAGTTCTTGCCAGTCATCAAGCTTCCGGGGTCTGGAAAAACTGGAAGGTACGATCAGATTATCCCGTGTTTTTACAGAAGGTGATCTGGTAATCTCTTCCAATGCGGGATCTCTCTCAAAATCAATGGACGGTGCAATATGGTATTGATTCAGCACATGTTTTACTGAAGCCTTAATAATATTGTATGCGAGCGCCTCATCCTCAAATTTGATTTCCTGCTTGGTAGGATGGACATTTACATCCAATCGTTTTGGATCAATGGTGATAGCAAGCACATAAAAGGGGTGATAGCCCTGAGCGATCAGGTTGCCATACGCACTGAGTACTGCGTGATGTAGATACGGACTTTTGATAAATCGATCGTTTATCAAAAAGAACTGCCCGTTTCGAGATTTCTTTGCGGTCTGTGGTTTACCTATAAAACCCGAAATGCCACAGAGATCGGTCTCTTCAGAAATGGGTACCAGTTTTTCGTTGATCGATTTGCCGAAGATGTTGACAATGCGCTTTCTGAATGATGTCGCTGGTAAATGATAGGCTTCATTTCCATTGTGGTATGCTTCGAAATGAATTTCGGGATTCGCCAGTGCTAAGCGCTGAAACTCATCTAAAATATGTCTGTATTCTACGGTATTTGATTTCAAAAATTTCCTCCGTGCCGGGATATTAAAAAAGAGATTTTTCACTTGAATATCAGTCCCCGGAGTAGTCTCGCAAATCGCTTGCTTGATGACAGTAGATCCCTCGATGATCAAGTGGGTGCCTACATCTTGGTCGTGCAGGCGTGTTTTTACTTCCACCTGGGCTACAGCGGCAATTGACGCCAAAGCCTCCCCTCTAAATCCCAGTGTACGAATGGCGTAGAGATCATCCGTAGTATTGATTTTAGATGTTGCGTGTCGCTCAAAACTCATCCGAGCGTCACTGGGGCTCATGCCAGATCCATTATCAATCACCTGGACCAGTTGTTTCCCTGCATCGGCGATGATTAGTTTGATCTTAGTCCCACCAGCATCGATGGCATTTTCCAAAAGTTCTTTGACCACAGAAGCGGGCCGCTGAACCACTTCTCCAGCCGCAATCTGGTTGGCAATGAAATCTGGTAAGAGCTGAATAATATCAGCCATAGTAAGATTATCCGATTTTATCTACAAATCGAGGTAAATATACAGTAAGCAAAAGATACGTAGCGGTGAGCAAAACTACAATGATGGCCAATAGTAAAATGTTGGATCGTCTCCGCACCTCCCTGCTGTACCCGGAAGGGCTTTTGCCCCTGCGGCGGAAACTGTCAGAAATACGGGATTTAATGAGTTCTGGATCAGCAGAACCCTCATTTTTGGCATTTTCCAAAATCTTCTCAAGACGCTCCTTGCGCGGGTCATAGTACCGGGGATGGTAAGTAAATTGCTGATGACGTGGACGCTTGAAGAAACTAAATAGTGCCATGAGTCTAGTTTATTGAACCAACGATGTAAAAATAGAATTTGTTTTTTACAATCAGGCACCTCATCCGGGGCACTTCTAAATGTATCCCAGCGTATTTTGAGCAGATCTTTGCAGACTGTCCAGGACCAGGTCTTGCCCGGTTCCTTTTTTCGACCTAACTTTGTGTCTGGATCATTATTGTATTTCACACCTAAATAGGGTCTATTCTGATGAGTGATCAAATCAAACACGAGTGCGGTATCACTATGATCAGGCTATTACAGCCACTGGAGTATTACGAGCATAAGTATGGTAGTCCCCTTTACGGACTAAAGAAGCTGCAATTAATGATGCAAAAGCAGCGCAATCGCGGCCAGGACGGTGTCGGGATTGCCACCATTAAGCTAGACCCATTGCCGGGGACTCGTTATATAAGCAGAAAGCGAAACAATAGTCCTCAGGCACTTAGAGAATTGTTTAAGGAAGTTTCACAATACTTTCAAGATGTCCCTGCTGAACAGATGCATGACGCAACCTGGTTAAAAAGGCATAAACCATTTACCGGAGAGGTATTACTTGGTCATCTGCGTTACGGCACCCACGGAATAAATACAGTGGAGACCTGCCACCCCTTTTTGAGGCAGAACAACTGGATAAACCGAAATTTGGTTTTAGCAGGTAATTTTAATCTGACCAATGTAAATGAACTTTTTGAAGAGTTGCTGGACCTTGGTCAATATCCAAAGGAGGCATCAGATACGGTGACGGTGCTTGAAAAGATCGGTCACTTCCTCGATGACGAAGTACAGCGTCTCTTTACCTGGTTTAAGCTCGACGGACATGACAATCGGCAGATAAACGAGCTCATTGAGGAGCATCTCGATATCCAGCGATTGCTCAAAAGGGCTTCGAGAAAATTCGATGGCGGTTATGTGATGGCGGGGTTAATAGGACATGGAGATGCCTTTATGATGCGTGATCCAAATGGAATCCGTCCCGCATTTTACTATCACGATGACGAAATTGTAGTTGCGGCTTCCGAAAGGCCAGCGATCCAAACGGCTTTCAAGATTCGACTAAAGTACGTCAAGGAATTGAAGCCCGGTCATGCATTAATTGTGAAAAAAGATGGCCGGGTGAGTGAGCAGCCTTTTATCGAAAAAAAACAAAACAAGGCTTGTTCGTTTGAGCGTATTTATTTCAGCAGAGGCACAGATAAGGACATCTACCTAGAGCGCAAAAAGCTGGGTGAGCAGCTCACAGATCAGGTCATGGAGGCCATAGATCACGATCTTGAAAATACTGTTTTTTCCTTCGTCCCGAATACGGCAGAAACAGCTTATCTGGGGCTTATGGAAGGCATTGAGAAAAAAATAAATCTGATACGCAAACGAAAGATTTTAGCACTCGGTTCGGAAGTGACGGAGCAGAAGCTTGAAGAGATTTTGTCGATAAAGCCACGTTATGAAAAAATCGTAGTCAAGGACGCGAAGATGCGCACATTTATTGCCGATACGGAAGAGCGGGGCGATCTCGTATCGCATGTCTACGACGTCACTTACGGAATTGTCCGAAATAACAAAGACACACTGGTACTCCTCGACGACAGTATTGTCAGGGGTACGACACTCAGGGATAGCATCATCACGATGGTTGATAAGCTTCATCCCAGACGTATTGTGTTTGTATCCTCTGCGCCTCAAATAAGATACCCTGATTGCTATGGTATTGACATGTCTGTTATGGGAAACTTTGTGGCTTTTCAGGCAATGGTAGCATTGATTCGAGAGCAAAATAAAGAGCATCTTCTCGATGAAGTCTATGAGCTCTGTCAGGCTCAGATGCATGTGCCGGAAGAACAAGTCACGAATAAAGTAAAGATCTTGTACGACCAGTTTAGCTATGAGGAGATCTCAGAAAAGATTTCGGAAATACTCACTCCAGCGAAGATAGATGCTGAGGTAAAAATCATATTCCAAACTCTTGAAGGTCTTAGAGCAGCAGTGCCAAATCACAAGGGTGACTGGTACTTTAGCGGAGACTATCCCACTCCGGGAGGTTCTAAAGTTGTCAACAGGTCGTTCATAAACTATATGGAAAAAAAACTGGTGAGGGCTTACTGAGACGAAAAGCGCATCGACTTAAAGGCTGGTAAAATTCTATTAGGTCTGTTTGCACCCGGCGGAAGTATGCAGTCCCTTGTGCAGTCACGCCATCCTTGACTCGAGTTCGTCGCTGCTGTGGGGGTTTGAGAAGGCTACTTCCAGCATTGGATTTAAAAAAAGGTGCGAGAAATTTCCAACATTCAATAGAACTTCCCGTCTTAAGAATAAAGAAACAAAACTGGATCCAGATCGGCATAGACATATTGTGCAGCGCTGCATAAAAGGTGATCGGGAGGCTCAGTATTTACTTTTTGAGCAAACGGTTGGGACCTTGTATCACAGTGTTATCCGTCTAGTGCCTAGAAAAGAGGATGCGGAAGAAATCGTACAAGATGCATTTGTCAGTATTTTTAAAAACATAAAATCGTACAGAGCAGAGAGTAATCTCGAATCCTGGATGCGTAAAATCGCGATTAATAAAGCAATTGATCACATCCGTAAGAATCGTATAAAATGGTATGTGGAGCTAGATGATTACCCCGCTGAGGAAGAGCCACAATTTGAGCATGATCTCGAAAAAATCACAGAACTGCACAACGAAATAAAAAAACTACCAAATGGGTGCCGGGAAGTATTATCGCTTTTTGCGTTTGAAAATTGGAAACACGCTAAAATTGCTGATCACCTGGGGATATCAGAGTCTACTTCCAGGACGCAGTATCACAGGGCAAAAGCCTTGTTGAAAAAGGCTTTGAGTAAAAGTGAAATAAATGGATGATCAACTAAAGCATTTTATTAATAAAAATCGAGAAGCCCTCGAAGGTGTAGAGGATTTCGACCGGGATGCCCTTTGGCTCAATATCAGTAATGCGGGACATTCCCGGCCCCCCAGATTGGATGTTAACTTGAAAATTGCGGCTGCCCTGATTTTGGCCATTGGAATTGGTCTATTTTGGCTGACCCGACCTGGCAATACCTCAGTTTCTGAGGATAAACTCTTCCAATCGATCATGTCTGAATACGCACCGGATATACCTTCTGATTTTGAAAAGTATCAGATGCAACTTGTGAGAAGCAGGCAGGCCTTAAATCTGGAAAATCTAGAAAGAGAAAAGTACTCAGACTTGCTTTCTGAGCTAGAGATGATTGATGGCTTCAAGCTCCAATCACTTGATGATTTAAAAAAATCAACACAGAAAGAAAAGGTCATTCATGTTTTAATACGGCATCATCAACGTCAATTGGCCATACTGGAAAGAATTGCAAGTGAAATTGAGAAAAATAAAAATTACGATGAAAGAGAAAATTTACGGAAAATATACTAGCTGGCACCCCTTTCAATCTCGTTTGCCGATTGGTCGCAGCGGCTGCACCATTGCTTTTCGCATCTTTTGTATTCATATTTCATTGATTCTCACTCAACCGGCTATGGCAATGTTCTTACGCCCGGCTTCGTCAAGATCCAAAATCTTGCAAAACCAATCTCAAACAAAGGCAAATAGAAGTTTCCGCAGCATTTTAATATTGCTTTTCATACCGGTCGCTTTATGGTCTCAAACAAAGGAAAGGACCATAGAAAAATCATATGACCTGCAGCCGGGTTCCACTGCAAGTTTCGAATTAAAGGAAGGAAATATCCTTGTACAGAAAAGTCAGGACAACAAATTGCATATCAACCTTCGTGTGAAAGTAAGCGGAAAGTTTGAGGAAGATATAGAAGACCTTCTCGAAGCTATTGAGCTCGACGTCACTGACAATTCCAGCAATTTTAGAGCTGAATGCAAAACGAACATTGTTATGTGGTCTCAGACATTTGGAAAGTCGAAACTGCGTCTCAAATCAGGAGCTGTACTCGAGGGAATTAAGGATCTCGATTTGGATATGACTGTCAAGCTCCCCAATGTAAAATCACTGAATCTGGCCAATCGTTTTGGCAAAATCGAGATCGAGGAAGACCTGGAAAGTGATTTGGACGTAAAAATATATGAAGGGGACTTGCAGACTCAGGATCTCGGCGGAGATTTAAAGATTGAATCAAAATTTTCCGATCTCGAAGTGGGACATTTTGAAAATGGAAATCTGGACTTGTATGAATCACATTTCAAGGGAGGTGAGGGAGAAAATTTAGAAATAAAATCGAAGTTTTCTCAAATCCAATTGGATCAAAGTTCCGGGCTCATCCTGGATTCCTATGAGGGTGATCACTATATTAGGCGCGTTACGGGTGATGCAACTATTTCAGATAAATTTTCCTCCCTAGAAATAGATTATTTAACAAATGCAAAGCTCAACTTCTACGAAACGGAATGCGAAATCGAAACTGCAAAAAAAATAGAGGCCGATACAAAGTATGGATCTATGGAGGCTTCTAAAATTGAGCATTTAGTTCTGACAAAAAGTTATGAATTTAATGTAGAGTTAGATAGTGTAAGAAGATTTATCGCCTACGATGATAAATACGGAAATATCGAGATACATGCACTGGAAGAAGTATTTAAAATAACCGGCTATGAGTCTGATGTTGAGGTAAAAAAAGTATCCCGGACACTTACGGAATTGAGAATAGAAAGCAAGTATGACAAAATGTATTTCGGACTTCCAAGCGACCTGAATTTCAATCTGGATGCTGAGCTAAAATACGGAAACATTCAATTTCACGAAAGCAGCGCGCAGAATATAAATCGAACAGAAAAGGGAGATCAAATTACTGTCAAATCGTCTTCTCCAAATGCAAAGGCCACCATTTTAATTCGCGCATATGAAACGGACATCAACTTGAGGTATTAAGTCGAGTTTTGGTCCAATAATTTATTGCAGTCCACCCATGCCAAGCTTCCATCAGGATACTATTCGTGTGAATGTTCCGCGCTGGTGATCATGCCACCGAGATCGATGTGGGCCGGATCGCAGTATTAATTATAGATTCTTCCCACATCGCAGTAGATCATCTCGATCTGATTGTTGCAATTAAGACCGTTTTGGCGTTTCGCCATGTCTTTACTCCAGAGTAAGTTTATATAATATCAGTGACAGCGGAAGATTTCCTGACTCGGGTGCCGGCAGCGCAAATGGCTCTTTTCCGGAAATGGATTCTTTTGTCAAAGGCCAGAATAGACACCAAACGTTTACAAACGTTTGTTGTCGAGTGTTAGCACTAGCGCACATGCAATTCGAGATCACCGAGCCAGTATGCAACTAATTGGCCATCTGCGTATTACAATCAGAAAGTGTGAAACATCGGGTAGAAAATGGTAAATTGTGAGCGGAAAAAACCGAGGGTAATGTCGTATATAAGTGAGTTATGATCAATTATGTATGACTTGTTCTAGATTTTTTTCATCAAATTCACATAACGACACAATCTTGAATAAATTGCAAATATTTTTAAAATGAAAAGATCAGAATTTCTAAAACTATTATCAATTTCTCCCTTATTATTGAAATACTCTTCAGCAATGAAGAACATTAAGTTTATTAGTAAACCCATGTTAGTTGATTACGGAAGTCTAATTAAGATTGGTATAGCTATCTATCAAATGTTTGCTGAAGGTTCTTCCGATAATACAACAAATCTTCAAGTTGAACTTCTGAGAAATATTAGCCATAAAATTGATCTTGTTAATGAAAATATCAAAATTCTCCTAAAGGAGGTAGCTGATCTTAAAAAGATGATTGGTGAACTTCCACAATGGATTATTGAAGAAGATAAAGGTGCTGAGATACTATCCTTTATTGATACATACAAACAACGGTTAATCGCTCTTACTGAAGAAAAAAATGCTTTAATTGAAAAATATCCAAATAAAGAGATTGAGACTACCTGGATTGAATATATTAAGGGTGAAAGTGCAAAAAGCAAATTTTTAAAGGCTCAATCAAGACTATTAGAATCATTTTTAGATCGACAAAAAAATTCTTTTATAGATATCTCTCAGAGAATCGAAAATCATAGAAACTTACTAAGTAAATCTGAAAATTACATCAATGTTAATATTCTTTCTCTTGCTTGCTATATTGAATACGATTGTCTAAAAAACTATCTAAAAAGGGATCAATTTATGATCATCACAATGCTCAAAGAATACATTACTTATTTTGAAAAAATGTTGTTCTCAGATAATTCTTTTTCTTTGAAGTCAAAGATTAAAATTTATGAAAATCAAAGAAACCAAAAGATTGAGGAAATTTCGAATATTAATAGTTATCATGGAATTGCTACAAGTAATCAAGGGACACAAGCCGGGGCATTGGAATTATACAATATAAAACTTGAGGAGAACAAGTCTCATCCTGAATATAATAATCAATTAGAATTATATAAAAATGGTGTAATAAATAAGGATGACTTTTTCCTTATGTTAATAAAAGGGCATTCAAGACAATATTTGGAAGGTAGAGCATTTTTGATCGAGAACCCCAAAATTTCTAGAAATGGTACTTATATCGGCGGTGGGATGATAAGTATCAATTTCGCACAAAGAAGATTTAATAGCAATGATATAAATAACACGATTTTAGATCTTCAAGAAGATCTAGAATTAAAAACATATAGACTGATTAGTGCAAAAGCAACATATGCATCTGGGCTAAGGGCATTAAATTTCTGTAAGTTTCAACTAGCCACAATATGAGGATTTTGGTACTTTTTACATTATTGTTTTTTGTGTTTGAAAGTCGTGCACAAAAAAATATAGGAAATATTGATAATAACTCTTATCCACATATTGAATTCCATGTTGCTGCAGACTTATTCATGATAGATACAGACAAGCTGCCCAAAACTAGGGAAAAGATACTAGCTGGAATTGGTTTGAAGCTTTTTACCAATGCAAACAAAGCTGGAGTTAATGAAAGAATTGGAGATTCGTTCGTTCAGTTTATGAATAAAGTAAATACAGATTTTCCGATTGAATTAGGAATACTTGTAAGAGTAGATTACTATGTTGGGGAAACGGGCCAACTAATTTTAGACCAGAACATTTTATTACCTCTAAACATGGGATTGACTCCAGTGGATGCCCTTTCAGACTATTACAATATTCCGGATCGAATTAGTCATGTAAGAATTCAATCAAATTTTGCTAGGCCTCTTAGAGAATACATATGGATTTACAAGGATTTAAATGGAAACGTACATATTGGCCAGATTCCTTTTTCAAATGAATTTGAAAGACTAGCTAAAATTGTAGCCAACAGGAAAGTTGAAAGTGTTATTTATCCAACAGCAAATTATAATCGATTAACATTGGACAAGATATATAATGTTGCTGAATATTGGAATAAAAAGCTAATTGAGTATCAGAAAGTTTTATCGGCAAAAAACATTTATCAACAAGTAAAAAACAATACAGAAGAATTTAAAGATCTACAAGATCAATTTGAGAACACATATTACACCATAAAGCAATTTCAAAGAAAGCAAGAAGCAGCAAACAGTTTTTATAAATATTTTGCTCTATTAAGAGACCTTTCTACTTTTTTGCCTAATCCTGAGAAGAATTCGTACGTAAGGCAAGGAAATGAATATGCATCAATTTTAGAAAGAAAAATGGAATCTTTGAATACTGATTTTATTAAGGTAAAAATGGAATTGGAAAAATCTGATAGAGAGCTTCAGGAATTATTTAGAAAATCTACGAAGATTGAATATTTGGACAAACCACCTATCGGCATTCAGCTGCATTAATGATTTAATATCCGCTAAGATGAAAAGTGCAAAAAAGAATGAACTGATCATAACACGTGATATGAGATCAGACTTGCTATCGCTGCATCCGCTCCATATCACCGATCCGTTGTACAGCATTCTCAAACAGACTAATATGAGCAATGAGTAAAAGGATAAAAAAGCAGGTTCAGCGAGTAATTATTGAGAATTTCTATGGGGACATAGCAAGTAGAAAAAGAAAAGGTGCAAAACCCTCTTATGAAGTAATCAACTTTAGAGATGAGCATCGTAAAAATATCGAACGTGATGTTTTTGAGGTTCCGATAGAATTGCTGCGCTTCCGTAAGAACAACGGAAGAATTGCCTCCGATGTTCTTAGTTATGAAAGAAACCATGGCCCATTGATCGAGGAGAATGAAGAGGCTCAGGAAATCCTGATGTCTTTCCTTGAAAGCAAGGATCCAGAGAAGACCAATGAACTCATCAATTCAATAAAACACTCTGGGCAACGAAATCCAGCCATCATTACTAGTGATGGATTTCTCATAAATGGAAATCGGAGGAAGATGGCTCTACAAAAGCTATGGGCAGAAACAAAGGATGACAGATACAACTGGATGAAGGTTGTAATTCTACCAGGGCCAGATGATGAAGGGGGCCCACCTACTCTTAAAGAGATTGAACAGATTGAAAATCGGTATCAACTACAAAGTGAGGGAAAGTCTGAATACTATAATTTTGACAGAGCTCTGTCTATGCGGAGGAAAATTGACCTGGGCATGTCACTTGAAGAGCAACTAAGAGATGATCCGAACTTTGCCAAGCTGCCACCTAGAGAATTCAACAAAGCCATTAAAAAATATGAGGAAGATTTTCTAGATCCCTTAGACTGCATAGATCGCTATCTCGAACAACTTGGACGAGAAGGACTATATCACACAGTGTCAATGGGGATGTCCGACAGAACTGGGCGTTGGCAGGCATTTCTTGATTATTCAAAATACGTTCGAAAAAAACTTGATGACGAATACAAGAGGATCAAAATGGGAATTGAAGATGATGAGACCGGGGAAGCTGAAGAAATAGCATTTAAAATTATCCGTAAAAGAGAATTTCAGGATTTACCAAAGGTCCATAAAATCATGAGAGATCTACCTAAATGGTTCGCTAATCCTACTGCAAAGAAAGAACTATTTAGGTTACTGGACATTGATTCTGAACTTGACGAATCAGATAGTTATGATTCCAATGGTAATGAATATGATGAACGGAAAAAAGATCAAATTTGGGGTCAGAAACATGCAACTAGACTACATAAACATGTCAAGGACGCTCAGAGAATTGTTGATCGCGAACGAGAGCTTGAGACACCATTAACTTTGCTTGGGGCTGCATTGAAGAAACTAGAACATGAAAATATGGACCTAACTACGATTCGCCTATCAGATTTGACCAAAGCCATGGATCTGGCAAAACAAATAAAGGAAAAGGCTGATACCCTCGAAAGCGAATGCTATCACTTGAAAAAGAATTGGAAAAAGCAATTGCAGGGTAAATTTGGTAAATAGACCGCGATGTTGTTAGAATGCAAAGAAGATACTATATACATTATTGACGAACAACAGATCCTCAAGGCACGACATAAGAGCCAACTGAGAGACTGGGGCTTTCAAAAGGAAAACAAGAAGCACTATATTAAAGATAAGCTAAACGTCCTTCCAAGGGTTATTCAATATTTCAACAAGATTGGCATAGACTACACTTTATCACAAAGCACTCAAATTATCCTCAATGGGATTAAAGGCGCAAGCCACCATTTCGCAACCCTGGTGGAGAAAGCAAGGGAATTCAAGAATGGCGCGCTGGACAAAGCCGACTTCACCCAGCATGTTGACTTCCTAAGAAGAAATCTACCACGAAAACTATTGCAACATCAATTAAAAGCCTCGTATCATCAGTGGATCCTTGGGAATGCGGCAAATTTTTCTGTTCCTGGTGCAGGAAAGACAACAGTAGTGTTAAGTGTTTACGAAAGACTTCGGCAGAGCAATAAAGTCAATACACTGTTTGTGATAGGCCCTCCAGCTTGTTTTGGGCCATGGAAGAATGAATTCAAATTCACATTAGGCAGAAAGCCAGAAATTACAATACTCGCCGGAGGACACAGAGTTCAACGCAAATCAGAATATTATAAATCCACCAATACATCAGAACTATACCTTACTACTTTTCAGACATTAGCAAACGATTATTTGGAGCTAAAAACGTTGCTAACTAGTATACATGTGAAAGCGATGCTCGTAATTGATGAAGCTCATTATATTAAGCAGATCAATGGAATTTGGGCGAAAGCAGTTCTGAGTATTGCAGAACTTGTAGAGTTCCGGTGTGTATTGACAGGCACGCCAATGCCACATAGTTACTCAGACCTATACAATTTGTTTGAGTTTCTCTGGCCTGAGTCCGACCTTTTAACTGCAAATACAAAAGCACACTTAAGGGTCTTTGAGGAAATTGGAGATCGTGATGCAGCAAGCTCACTGCTTTCTGAGAAGATTAGCCCCTTATTCTATCGTGTGAGAAAGACAGAGCTTGGATTGGATAAGCAAGTGTTCAAAGTGATTGACAATATCCAAATGAATCCAATCGAAAGGAAACTATATCTAGCCATCGCCAAAAATATAAAGCACTATGCAACAGACGACTACTTGAAGAACATTGAAATAGTTGAGCGTTTGAGAAAAGGTAGAATGATTAGAATTCGTCAATGTCTATCATATGCGGGCCTACTTAATAGCGCTATTGAAAACTACGATGAAGACCTTGTCTTAGGTAATAATAATTTGATGCGTCTAATACATCACTATGATAAAGGCGAGGTTCCTGCAAAGATTGAAAAACTCATTTCATTGGTCAAAAAATTTGGCGACCGAAATGAGAAGGTAGTCATCTGGGCTCATTTCATAGATTCGCTCAAACTCATAGAACGTCACCTTTTGTCGGCGGGTATTAGAAGTAAGATGATCATTGGAGCCACACCAATTGAGAGAACTACATTGCAAGATGAGGATACACGAGAGCAGATTAGGGAAGAGTTCGTAGACACGGAAAGTGGCCTTGATACACTTCTTGCTAATCCAGCAGCCTGTGCTGAGTCAATTTCTTTACACAAGACTTGCCATAATGCTATCTACTATGACCTTTCATATAACTGCGCCCAGTTCCTGCAATCACTGGATCGCATACATAGAGTTGGTGGCTCTGAAAATCAGAAGGCCTACTACTATTTTCTCCAGTATGGAAATACAGTGGAACCATTGATATATGCGAATCTCATCGAGAAGGCGGAAAAAATGTATGAGATCATCGAAGGAGATTATAATATTTACACCCTAGACATGTTCGAAGAAATTGATGATGTTTCACTGTACGAAGCTCTAGTGCCACAACTCTGAATAGATTGAAAAAGGAGGTAACATACCATCAAATAAAGTCGCTGCTGGAAATTTTGGCAAATTCTAAAGAGAAAAAGCTGGAACATCTAGCACAGAGCTATAAACAACAGGCCGATAATTTAGATGGTACACTTGGTCTCCTACAGGACCTGCATATTCTTAGCGTGGTAAATGGACAAGTCTCCTTGGTTCATGAGGCCTTTCTTTCAACTGGAGAAGAATTTTCAGATGAATTCGTTAAGAAATTGCTAGTCACTCAACTATTGAATGCAACTGGATTAAATGCTAATCCCTTTTCCAAATACTTGAAGAATTTTGCATCCACCGGTGATAATTTTGAATATCGGCCTACAACTTCACAGCGAGTCAAAGATAGTGCCAATAGAAATCTATTGATAGAACTTGAACTTGTCCAATACAATGAGGCATTACAAGTTTATAGCATTTCATCGAAATTTCATCCAGCCTTTGCGATCTTTCTTAATCGCCAGAGTCTATCAACAAAGCAGCTTGCTAGATCACTCAAGCAGAAAGAGCTTCTAGGCCTCGCAGCTGAACATGAAATCTTGAAGTATGAAAGAAAGAGGCTTACGGCCTACCCTAATTTGTGTTCTAGGATTGAGCACATAGCTCAAGATAATGTTATGGCTGGATATGATATTCTTAGTTGGGAGGAAGAACGACAGAATTCTCCTCATATCCCAAGATATATAGAGGTAAAGGCTGTATCAAGACCATCATTTCAATTTTATTGGAGTCGCAATGAAGTCGAATGCGCCAAGAGATATGGTGCTAGATATTATTTATATCTCTTACCGGTGGCACGTAATCTGAGTTTTGACTCCGAATTGAAAATTATTTCCAATCCCATAAAAATGGTATTTGCTAACAAACTGGACTGGAAGATGTCCATTGAATCCTATAATTTCTCCCTTAAATCGCAATTGGACTATGAAGTTAGATGATTTTACTAAGGCCACAGATGATGCCATTCTCCGAGCGGCTGCAGAAAATTCCAATAAAGACTATCGAAAGGTCAATGTGCCGTTCGGCTACTTTGGTTCTAAAAACAAAATTGCCTTCCAATTGTGCAAACAGCTTCCACCTCACAATTGTTGGGTAGAAGCTTTTTGCGGGTCTGCTGCACTCACTCTTGCTAAACCCCCAGCAGCTATTGAGGTAATAAATGATGTAGATGGTGAGATAGTTAACTTATTTGAACAACTGCGCTCCAATTCAGAAGAATTGTGTAGGTTGGTTGCTCTGACACCTTATGCTAGAGAAGAACTTCTGCAAGCCAGAACCACAACCGCGAATGAGAACCCTCTAGAACGTGCTAGAAAGTTTCTTGTTCAGGCTATGTTTGCCATTAATGGAATATTTGGCAAGGAAAGAAGTGGTTTTTCCTATTCACAATCCTATTCTCGAAATGGTAAAGATGCACGTGTTAGCAGATGGTATAATCTTCCGGAAAGACTAACAGAAGTTGTGGAGAGGCTACGCGGAGCTAGAATTGAAAATAGGGATGCGACCGAAGTACTAGAGATGTTCATGTGCCGGCCTGCATCCTTAATCTATTTAGATCCACCATATTTAGGAGGACGTACAAAAGGTTACACGAATGACGCAACAGATGAATCCTACCATCTAAAATTGCTAGAACTAGCAAATAAGTCTAGAAGCATGATCTTCATAAGTGGTTATGACAATGAATTATACAATGACTACCTTTCTGAGGATAGAGGTTGGAATCGTAGGACCATCGATACTATTACCAAAGGAAACAATGGCCGTTCTCATTTGAGAGTCGAGGTAGTCTGGGAGAACAAACATTTCCAGAAAGCGACTCGATCGGGACGAGTACCAATCAGACTTAGTCGAATTGAAAAGAGGGATAATAAGGTTAATCCCGAAAGACACTGATAAGCTCGAACGCTGCACAATCGAGTAGACGGCTCCGACCAATAAATTGATCGGAGTAGCGCCTCTCACACCACCGTACGTACGGTTCTCGTATACGGCGGTTCTCTAAACATGAATTCGTTTTAGTTAGTACTGTTCAAAAGATTGATAGCCTCTACCAGCGAGTCGATCCAGAGTAACGGTTGTTTTCATTATTGGGCTACAGGCGATACGCCAGCCACCCAATCTTGAACGTGACCATGCATAGGCTAAACCATGCTCCACACCCATGCGAATAAAATTCTTCATCCGCCTATTTGGACGTTTCCATTGTTTCCATATGCAGTACCTTAATCGGTTGCGAATCCAAACATCCAGTTCTTTGAGTTTACCCCACATTTTGGCCAATTTAAAATAATTGACCCACCCGCGCATAAGGGCAAGTAATTTGTCAATCCGCTCATCAAAGGACATGGGGATTGTCTTTCTAGTGATCGCTTTTAATTTAAGTTTCAATTTCTTAAAACTTTTCGCCGACACCCGAAAATTATATTTCCCCTTTACCCCTTTCTGATAAGTTGGCACAAAACAATACCCTAGTAGCTCAAATTTAACTGGCCTGCGTATACCTGTCTTCTCTTCGTTCACCTCCAAGCGAAGGTGCTCTTTGAGAAAACGAGTGACGGTTCGCAATACTCGTATTGCCGATCTTCGACTCCGGACAAATATGCTACAATCATCCGCATATCGGATAAATCGCAGACCTCTTCTTTCCAGCTCCTTGTCCAATTCATTCAGCAGAATATTGGATAGAAGTGGGCTAAGCGGACCACCTTGAGGAGTACCTTGCGGACGGGGTGAACACACTCCATCCAACAGTAAACCTGATTGCAGATATCGCCGGATCAGTTTAAGCAAATTGCGATCCTTCACCTTTTGTATCAACAAGCTCATAAGTATGTCGTGATTGACTTTATCAAAGAAGCTCTTCAGGTCTAAATCTATGATTTCCTGGTAACCTTCAAACAGTTAGTAGATAAAAATCAGTATCAAAGATTTGGAGAAGGTAAAAACGATGGCCAAGATGCCCTCATGTATACAATTATCGGAACGTGGAGGAGACCTAATTTGTATATATAAAGGAGAACGAAGCTTGATTGGAGGAAAAGTAATTTCGTATTTGACTGGACAAATAATTATAAACTGAGATGAAAATATTAGCAATCGAGAAAGAAATAAATGGAGTGAACTGGGATAGTGAAAATGAAACACTGGAAGCTGAAGCATACAAGGTTCACGAATTACATCAAGCTGGATATTTAAGAGAAATATATTTCAACGAAAATCATAATGCTGTACTTGTATTAGAGTGTGAATCAGTAAAAAGAGCAATAGAATTACTAAATTCACTTCCATTGGTTCAGAAAGGTTTGATTAAATTTGAAACAATGCAGTTAAACCCATATACGGGATTTAAGAGAATAATGAAAGAATAACAGCAGTTGCTAATAATTAAGGATTCAAGTGATCTGCAAGACCCAAATTTGAATCCTCTGTTGAACTATATCGCTAGGAGAAAGAAACTGAAAATTATGTGAAAGCTGCTATGTCAGTCTGCTAATGTAGGAAGGCAAGGACTGATGTCGGTGGTACTTTTGGTGAGTTTTAAGAGCCCGGACCATATAATCAAAGTCAGATTTTCATTAACGGGCATGGCATGACATGCTTGTATCATGGTACAAGTGAATGATTAGGTGATAAATGAGGTGCTTGGGCGCGTACGATGCCTGGAGGCCCCCTTTGTAGAGGTATCATGCCAATCAGGATTAATTTACCTTTTCTACATACCGGGCATCGATCTACGATAAATTGATGTCTTGCCCAGAACTGGATCCAATTTTCAGATTTAGGTGGTGTGACTGGAAAGAACACGGATAGCACAGTTCCTATGAATTATAAACATCTCCCGCCCATGCTAGCCATTAACCAAATTATGGCCCACTGTCTGCCTCCTTATTTTCAGAAATGCAGATACTACGGCCTCCATACCTGTGCTACCTATCGTAAGGTCTCCACAAATCTACCGACCTGCATCAAGAATAACTCACAAACCATCCGTACAGTCTTTCAAATAATCACCGCCATGCTGGGGATGCAAGCTCCAGCTTGCGACATTTGTAATTCTAAGGTATTCCACAAATCCATAATCGCCCCAGATAGATTCTGGAAATACAATTGGCTACCCATTCCACATAGCAGAGGGTCCCCACTGAGACACGCCCATATTACCCAAAAGACGACAACTGCCACTGCCAGACAGGTCTCTTCTATGCCCAAAACTCAACAAAACACCCTCAAAATGACCTGATCCTTCACTCCCTCTGCTTTTCAACTACACTCACAACCACTTTCTCCATCTAATTGCTGCCAAAAGATTATCTTATCTTTCGAAAGGCGCTCAATGATCATCATCTAAGTACCAAAATGTCATATGACTTTCCCTTACCATATATTGATGCATCGATCTGTCCAACTGAAATGTATGCCCACAAACAGGCATACATTCCTTTGAGTTCTCATCCACATAAAACAAACGTCAATATGAAAAGAACTCTAAATTTTATCTTCTGGATTTTTTTAGCCAACGTATTAGTTGGTCAAACCAACGAAATTACGGTTCCTTTACATCCTGATATATTTAGTGATCAGATATTTGACAAACTTTGTTCAGGAGAACTCCGAAGCTCTAGATCAGTGGCTATGTTTGCAGCTATTGGTGATTATAAAAACGCATTGACTATAGGAAATGAATTCCCAATAGAATTTGGATTTGATTCAATAAGACAGACTGATTTAGACTATTATGACAATTTTACAGATTATCAAGCACGATCAGAAATAATTTCATTGTCAAAAAATTATCGCTTAATTTTGATACAAGAATCACATCATAAACCCCAGCATAGAATATTTACTAAAGGTCTTCTGGCCGGGTTATATGAAAACGGATATCGATATCTTGCGCTTGAAGCTTTAGCGCATCCTTCAAATTTCCCAATAGAATTTAGGGATACTTTATTAGAAGAACGAGGATATCCATTGAATAATGTAGTAACAGGTGTTTATATACAGGAACCCCAAATGTCAAATCTTATACGAGAGGCACTTAAACTAGGTTTCAAGATTATTGCCTATGATGGAATTGCCAGTAAAATTAAAAGACCAAGAGAAGAAGTTTCTGCTGAAAGACTAGCTAAAATATTTAATGATGATCCAGAAGCTAAAATTATAGTGCATTGCGGCGGATATCATATTTTAGAAACACCTGATATAAGAGGAAACGAATGGCTTGGACTAAGACTTAAAAAACTAACTGGTATTGATCCTTTAACAATCAATCAAGACATTCTAACTGAAAGGTCAACTACTTTGGAAAGTCCATTTTATAAAATGATGGATTTTATAGAACCAAAAGTTTTCAAAAACAGTAATAACGAATATTACAATGGGTTCAAGGATTTTGAATCATTTGATATATTGGTTTTTCATCCAAGAACCACTTATATACTGAATCGACCAAATTGGCTTCTTGAAAAGGAGGAAAAGAAAATGGTGGAGATAAAAGATATTAATGTGGAAATGCCCTGTTTGATTAAAGCATATGACCGAACTGATAAGAGTGATGCAGTACCCATTGACATGGTAGAGAAAAGATTTAAAGATGATCTGGTATTTCTTGTATTGGGAGTGGGGGAATACAGAATTGAGGTAATTAATCAAAAAGGAATTAAGCAAACTCAACTCCTGAATGTAGATTAGCGGAAGATAACATGCGGTATGTCGATCATATCGCCTTATGAATTAATTTTTTGTAAGTGAAATGCATGCCTATATGAAGATTAAAATTTATTAAAATCAGAATTAAGGCGATTCGACGCATACCGCGCACTCGTTAGGCACAATTTGGACAGATTGACAGCAGAAATAAGAAGAGAAATTTACAAAGTAATTCTAATTTCCATGATTCCAACCTTTAGCCCGCCCATGCTAGCCATTAACCAAATTATGGCCCACTGTCTACCTCCTTATTTTCAGAAATGCAGATACAACGGCCTCCATGCCAGTGCTACCTATCGTAAGGTCTCCAAAAATCTACCGACTTGCATCAAGAATAACTCACAAACCATCCGTACAGTCTTTCAAATAATCACCGCCATGCTGGGGATGGAAGCTCTAGCTTGCGACATTTGTAATTCTAAGGTATTCCACGAATCTATAATCGCCCCAGATAGATTCTGGAAATACAATTGGCTACCCATTCCACATAGCAGAGGGTCCCCACTGAGACACGCCCATATTACCCAAAAGACGACTACTGCCAAAGCCAGACAGGTCTCTTCTATGCTTTCTCCATCTAATTGCAGCCAAAAGATTATCTTACCTTTCGAAAGGCGCTCAATGATCATCATCTAAGTACCAAAATGTCATATGACTTTCCCTTACCATATATTGATGCATCGATCTGTCCAACTGAAATGTATGCCCACAAACAGGCATACATTCCTTTGAGTTGTGACCTATAAAAAATGAAAAAAATAGTATATATAACAATCTTGACGTTAGTATCATGCACTGTTTTCAGATCAAATTCAGAGTACACTAAACTGAAAGAGTTAACCTTTACGGTGGAATCCAAGTTTGACGAAATTCCTGAAATGGCGAATCAAATTGAGTCATATATTGAAAATATTGATAGTATAGACCTCACAGATTCATTCAAAATAAAGTTTCAAACACTTCTAAAGGAAAAAGCAGAAAGAGAATCAAACTATCCAAATGAAATTTACATTGAGGCAATTAAAGATGGTTGGCAAAGGCAACGATATTTTGAAAATAAATACACAAATAAATTGAGATACTCTCCGAAAAAGGATTCTATTAGTGTAATAAACTATGTCACGAATGAATTTGAATTCGGTTCAAAACTAAAAAGAGACAGCTGTAACTACACAATTGAAGTTGATAAAGAAAAAAGAAAAGTAATTTATGGATACAATTGTTATTTCGTCAAACTTGAGGAGTTTAGTGGAGATAAAGAGTTTATTGATATAATGGGTAGTACGGTTTACGAAATGTGGGCAACTACAGAGATTAACATTCCAATTTATTTAGTTTTGAAGAATGACTGTAAGATCGAAGAAATATTTTTTCCACTTGATACAAAAATGTATCAATCAAAATCAAAAAACAATTACCACCTTTACAAGATTATGGAAATTAAGTAATACAGGTCATAACAAGTGATATGAGATCAGACTTGCTATCGCTGCGTCCGCTCCTCCATATCACTAGACCGTTGTGCTTCATTATCCGAAACCACTAACCAATGATAAAATTCTTTAGAAAAATTCGTAAAAAATTATTGACTGAAAACAAGTTCAGCAAGTATCTGATTTATGCTATTGGAGAAATAATACTAATAGTTATTGGCATTCTAATAGCATTTAAACTTAATAGTAATGCCCTAAATAGAACAAAAACTGAATCTGAATGTCAATACATTAATGAGCTGCTCTTACAAATTGAAAATGATATGGCAGATATTAATGAAAATATTATTGGTCTTGAACCTACACTATTAAAACTTGGAAAATTTACTTCTGCAATCTATAATGACAGCCTCAATGAATTAGACTCCATTGACACTCACATTATCGCAATGAAAAATTATTACTTCTTCATCCAACAAACAAATACTAAAATAAACAATCTCGAATCACCAGAAATAACATTATTTAACAATCATGAACTAAAAGACTCTATCTTAAATTATCAAAATTATGATTTAAACAAATTATTATACTTTGAAAATAAATACGAATTAAATGCAAAGGATGTCAGAAACTACTATAATGAACATTTTAAGTTTCCGTTTCCTACACCTTCTTTACCAATTGACAAAAAGGATGCCTTAAGTGATAGATACTACCTAAATTTGGTAGCAGAAAGAGCAATTTGGACAGAACAATTATTAAGCGTCTATAAAGATATGAACAAAAAACTAATCCAAATAGAAAACTCCTTAGAAAAAATATTATCGAAAAACTGCAAGTAAAGAAGTCGAGTAGAGCAGGGAAGTAAATAGTCACTTCCCCACCCTCTCACACCTGTGTGCCGAAGCACTCCGGTGCGCAGGCACAGAACGGTACGTGAACCTCTCGATTCATATGCTTACGCCGAAGCTTCAGCATAGGCGCTACCGCTCTTCAGGATTAGAATAATTACGGTGTAAATCCGTACTTCCAATGTTCAAATAAATTCGGACAGGACTTGTAAATATCAAGGAGGTAAGCACGTGCCTGAGACCAGCGGCGCCTAAATCGCTTGTATTTATTCATTACCCAGCGAATTAATCTGACATTGAGCGCACGGAATACCGGCCGCATACAGTAAAGACGAAAACGACCATAATAGTAGATCCAACCCCGAATTATGGCAGCCTTCTGGTAAGTAATTTCCTCCAGCTCCGCCCCAGTCGCCCGGTGAATTTTCCACTTCATGATCTGTTGTACCAAGCGCTTCATCGCTTTGCGGCGTATACTTGCCGCATAGGCCAACCCATAAACTCCCCTTGCCATCTTCATTCCGTCGATACATGCGATCCGGTCTGAAGGTGAAGCCCAGAAAATCAAAGCTGATGTGCTTGTCGTATTTCCCTCGGCGATTTGACTGCTTACAGTACACAATCTTCGGCTTGTCCGGGTGTAGTTCCAATTTACAGGCAACCAGACGCTCCCGTATTCGGTTGCGTATATACCTGGCCTCTGTATCGTTCTTGCAGTGCACGATGATGTCATCTGCGTAACGCTCCCAACGGATAGTCCCATACTTGGTGTTGGCATAATGCTTTTCCATCCACGCGTCAAAGACCACGTGTAGAAACATATTGGCCAGCAGGGGACTGATCACACCACCCTGTGGTGTTCCTTTGTCCCTCTCCATCACATCGCCATCAGGCAATCGGATCGATACTTTCAACCATCGCTCCACATACATCGATTGGGCCTGTACCCGTAACTGTCTATGTGAAATATCTCTTCCATCTCCGGTTCCATAACCGACAAGACGACCTGCTGGGCAACCCGATCTAAT
Organism: Saprospiraceae bacterium; assembly: GCA_965222645.1. Taxonomy (GTDB): domain Bacteria; phylum Bacteroidota; class Bacteroidia; order Chitinophagales; family Saprospiraceae; genus JABDMH01. The sequence goes on from OZ244968.1 coordinate 3,149,057, forward strand.
ATGGTCGGTATGCCTAACCTGCGATATTTCCCATCTGCCTTTGGTATGTCTACAGCTCGCACCTCCCGCGGAAAATAGCTCCCCGATGCCATCCGATTCCATAGCTTGTAAAGTTCTGATGACTTGTGCGCATCTATGTACGACATATTCTTGCCGTCCACTCCTGCAGCACCTCCATTCAACCTTACTTTTCGGCAAGCTGATTCCACCATCTCTGGAGTGATCGGCTGCGACTTCCCTCGCAATAATTCCGTCTCAAATAAACTCATCTTCCCTAATCTTTAGGTTGTGAAATTCTGTAAACACTATCTTTATAGCGATGATGGTTCAGGTCACACAACGAGATAGAACACTAGACAGGACGCCAGCCCTCCTTTTGTCGGGACTGTCGCATATCATTCACGTTAACTGCAAGCAATAAAAATAGATATGAATCAATTAATAAAATTCTAAAGCCACCAATATGCACTATACAATTTTGGAAAATGAATAATATTTGCACTTTAATAGTACTATTATTTACAATACAACTTTCTTCCCAGAATGTGAGTAATGAAGATTGTTTTGTTACTCCAATGTATACTGGTTCAGATGTGCCAGCATCCTTTAGTCATGGAGAGTTAACTGAATATTTTTTGAGTAGAATAGCTAAAGATTTCTTTATTAAGTGTTCAGATAACATAATTATCCAAGTCTTAATTGATTCTTCTGGAAATCCTTGTTTAAAATCCGCAGTTAATTCTGAAAACATTGAGTTTGAAACCTTAAAGTCAATAATTGGCAAAATGCCAAGATGGAACCCTGCAAAAAATGAGGATAAATCTATTAATGTATCACAGATTATTGAACTTGTTATCGATGATGGAACTTTAAAGGAAGCAAGATTACAAACAATTTCAAAAGGAGATAAGCAAAAAAAATTATACGGTCCTGAGAGTTCAGACGAATTAGAAGAAGCACTTGACAATATTGAGACAATAACTACTTTAACTTTGTATGGACAGGAATTGGAACTATTAGATCCTAGAATTGGAGAACTAAAAAATGTTAAGCAGCTATATTTAGGAGCAAATAAATTTGAAAGTATTCCAGAGGAATTATTCAGCCTTACAAATTTGGAGCAGTTATTATTAGATAGTAACAATTTAATTGAAATTCCTCCTGCCATAGGTAAATTAGAAAGTCTTATGTTTCTTATACTAAACGGTAATAAAATCGAAAAACTTCCTAATGAAATAAGTAATCTGAAAAGACTATTATATATAGATTTGAGCGACAACCCAATTTCGGAAGAGGAGATTGAAAGAATAAAGAAGTTGATACCTAGATGTGAAATTAGAAGATAGTACAGTTTTTCAATTAAATAATTTGATATAAACCACCGCCGTCAAACTCATATTCAGAATGTATTCCTGGTGATACTATTAAACCAATCTCATTATCGTTGAAGTCTTCTATAATTGAACTCCAATAATCTCCATCAATAGGGTCTAGATCTACCAGTCTGTCAAATTCATATCTTACAACGAACTCAAGGAGCTTCTCTTTTTTAATAAAAAGCAGAAGACCTGTATCTGTCGATAGGTATTTATCCGTGCAATTTGAAATTCTACTATATTCTACCTTCTTAAAACGCCCAAGATCAAACTCGATATTTTCATCAATATGAATTATTACAAAAGGAGCGTTAGTATGTGGAAAAGCTTCAGATCTTAATTCATCAATTGTCAAGTCGCTTCTTTGTTCCTTCGACTTTATATAATCTCGAACATCGTTTAGGTATAGGCCATCTATGATAATGTAAGAACCCTTATCCAAAATCAACCTTTCACCTTTAATTGAAATATTTGACATAATTATTTTATTTATATGTACATATCTTAGGTGTTCTAATCCATATCTCTGTAACATCCCTTCTGCCTGGTGGAATATTTGAGACGGAGTTGCATTAGGGTTAGCTTTTATAAAATCTGCCCACGCTCTATTCCATCCACCTGGCATATTTCCTAATCCCTTCCCGTGCACTCCTTTTAAATGTCCCGAACGACTTAATGGAACTGTAAAGTCATCAATATTTGATATCCCACGGTTTGCAAACCAGTTTCTGAATTGTTGTGGCAAGACGTGGTGCCTATGGATAACTTTCGGAGTATTAAGTAATAACTGACTTCCCCCCTTAGCGGCGCCCCTCAATCCCATCGCTAAACCCTCCAGGCCCATCCTCCTGCAAACAAGGTAGCATTTTCAAAATTAATCTTAGAACGTAAATCCCGGATCTGAAGGTCTGGGCATGCCGTTGGCATAAGAATTCATAATATCCGGATATCCATTATCATTGTGGAAGACGGGGCGTTCCCGAACTGAATCGATGTTGAAACATTTTTCAGTACCACTTTTGGGATAGTATGAAGTTAAAATTTTCTAACTTTAACACCGAATATTTGCGCCTCAGCAACTCTATGAAGAAGATAAAATGCCTCCCTTAAGTATTATTGACAGTATGCTCACCAAGTCCAGGTTCAAAGACTTCATCCAGAATAATGTGGCCGCTCTGTGATGTTCGATAAGTTATTTTCGAAAAAGGATTCAAAACAGCTATTCTGGAATTGGTTCTCTAAAAACTCCGACAAGCTTTATTCGTTTGAGCAAAACCAAGATTTCTTATTTCACCGATTAAAGAAAGAGCTAAACAAAATAGACCCTAATCTTGTATTTGAGTTCAGTCCAGTTTTGGAAAATGGTAAAAGAGAATTTGTCATTTCTGCTGACGGCATAAAAAGTTCATTTGATTCCGTTGAGAACTTGGCAAAAAATGCTCCTGAGCTACCTATGTGGGATATAGTTGCATTTCGACAGCCCAAGACCATTACCGATACTTTCTGTTATGAAGATTTAGAAGTCAGCTTTCACGATATTTATTTTTCCTATACCAACGACAATGGCAAATTAGGTTTAGACCTTTACATTAGAGATTTCGAAGAATCAGCTGAATGGACAAACCTAACTTTTTTACTCCTAGACTATATTCTTGGCGAATATGACACCGAGCTATACGTTAGTTGGGTGGAAAAACACCCATACCAAGGACAGGAAAACCTAAAGCCAATATCAGTGCTACCGGAAGTAATGAAACAACATAAAATCAAACTGCTCAATTAACACCAACCATCAAGCGTCCATCCTTCTTCAAGTCTCTCTACCAGCAAAGTATCATTCCAAATTCCCCAAGGTGATAATTGCTTTTGGCTGTCGCTAAGTTCTTTCACCAACTCTCTTTGCCAAGTATCTGTATTGATTATATGCCATCCTAAAAACTCGCCCCGAATGTAATGTTCGGTTCTCATATATTCCGGCCTAGTAAGATCACTTCTATAATGTCCAACTTTTTCTACGATCTTTTTTCTGTTCGCCGCTGATAACGGAAAGAACACAAGAAAGCTCTCATCTTCAGAAGCAAGACCCTCTATATCATCCGGTTGGTCATAATAGAGACCCGGCAAAACCCTAACTAAATCACCGTTAGTCTCGTCCTTGAAAATATAGTGTAAGTAGGCTTTCCCTTTGGAGGTCTTTATTTCAAATATGTCTCCTGTCTTAATTCTTGCCATTAATATCCAATCGTTTTTAATAAGTCGTATCCCCTTTGCAATTGCTGGCCGTAACTTTGATTCTTTGGTGAAATACTATTTATCCTGTTCAACAGCGTACCACCATTCTTACCAAGTCCGTGAATTTCAATAAGTGCCTGCTCAACAGCTCTTGCATCAGTCCTTGATAGCCCCTTCATTAAAGGCTGAATATTGATTCCTTTTTGTGCTAAATGTTCAGCTGACCGTCTGGCAAGATTGTTTGTAATCCCCTCGTATTTGGTCGCTCCGTTCTTAACTGAATGATAACAACATTGCTTCTCCCCTTAGCAGCATCATTCGTCACCCCTTTTATAAGGGCATTATCAGCCATTGAAACTTCCAAAATTGAGACTGGAAAATCAGAAAAATTGAGTTCTAAAATGCGACTATTAAAATCATCATTAAGTTCCGAATAGAACTCACAAGTTTCCTCACCATAGCTGACTTCAATCTGTGGTGAAAATGCAAAAGCTGAATTGAGTTGAAAAAATCCAATAATTCCAATAATGACATAGATCATTAGCACTCGCAACTTTGCTAATATGTATCTATCAATCCCCATAAAATGTCAAATAAGTATGAATTTCAGATTTACATTCTTGTGCCAGTAATATGATTTCATCTATCAACTCATTGCCATCAATTTCTTTTAGCAATTCTAAATCTGTGACTAAATCATCTATTTGCAGATTATTGAAAATAGTATCACCATAAGGATCAATGTATTTGAGCAGTATTGTTTGTTTCAAAAATTCAGAATTGAACATCTCTTTTGATACAAGCTCCTTTTGCAAGCTTCTTACAGCTTGTCTCTTTTCGTCTTCTAATATTATTGTCCAAGCCATAATTAAAAAGGTCTTCCTGGAAATGCGGTTACTAAATTTCCATTTGGTCGGGTTATTACAGTATAGATCGAAGTTGGTTTCCCAGTTACCATATTCGTACCTATGTTCCTACCAACATTTATTATTCGAGCGTAATTCCCATTCGCCTGCAATGTCATCGGGTGGTGTGTTGCCTGCTGAATAAGTTTTGAGACTTCGGCAGGATTGGCAAACTTACTTTTGCCCGCATATTTTGCAATACCATTAATTGTATGCCTATCTAAAACGTGAGCTAACCCCTTGGCTGTCTGATTAATAGGTTGTCCTAACAGCTTCGTACTCGTTTTAGCGGCACCCCTCAATCCCATCGCCAAGCCCTTCAGCCCTAAACCACCGGCAAACAAGGTAGCATTTTCAAAATTAATCATTGAACGTAATCCCGGATCTGCAGGTCTGGGCATGCCGTTGGCATGATAATTCATAATATCCAGTGATCCATTATCGATTGCAGCTACTAGTTGATTCTGATAGTGTACTAAATGCTGTTTGTCTCCATGGAAAATATACGCTGGTCCCAACCAATCCAATCCCTCTTGAGGACCGATCTCTGGAGTCCAAAATATGTCGCCTGTGGTGAGATCTTTATACCAGTTTATATAATACTGATCTCCAAAAAATAACTAGGAAACTTTTTTCCTAGTGCATAAAAATAGTAGTTGGACATGATATGGACTTCAGTAATCTAGGACATTTTTCGATTATAATACTCTTCAATAATAAAACGTCCGGATTTTAGTGCGAGAAAAAAAGCTTCCTTGGTATCAAATAATTTCTCGATCTCATATGGATCATGAATCATTCCATAGACAGCTCCATTCTCATCCATGGATAGATAATTCCCGTCCTGTAGGTCCTTAATGACGTGAAAATCACCCTCTTCGATTTCAATTTTAAAAGTTGAATCTAAGTCCAGGTATCGATTAAATTCATTTTTCATTTCACCAAGTATAAGATCAAGTTCCTTGCTTCCTTCATTTCCAAAGGATTTTTCTTGAATATTATTAACTGCAATTCTATCTAGATCAAAATCTGAATCAGGATCTTCAATCTTGTATCCTATAAGAATGCCTTCAAATACATCAAGTTGAATTTCTTTGTAGTATTTCGAATGAGAATCATAAACTTTAATACCACTTATCTTATAATTAACTTCTTTTCTTTTTATTAAATTATATTGATCAAGATCACATATTACCCGTTTCCAACCACTATTTAGCAACTCGTTAGGAACGCTATCGACAATAAACCCAGGATGGACCTGATCAACTAAGTAGGAATATTTTACTGGAAGTTCTTTGGCAACCGCTTTTAAGACATTATATTCCCATTCTTTAATTTGTTTTGAATTCTTTTTGAAAAATTTAAACATTTTAGTAGCCAAATGTTTTACCATTATTAATTGCGTTTTTAATTTCCTTTGGAAAGAATCTAAATCTGTAAGAGTCTTTAATGCCATGCTGAATTGTGTTAAGGGGTTGTAAATTAATCCTGTTATGCTTTAACCAGTTAGGTGCCCACTTAGCTCTTTGAGGTATGAATCTGTGATGGAGTTCCATGTGCACCTTGAAAACCTCTCCGTTTGACATTCTGATTGGTTGATAAGTTGGTTTGGTACGAATAGCCCAGTATGACCTCCTGTATTGTGCAAAAGTTTTCCCTCCTCGCAAAAATCTACCAAATGACAAACTACCCCTGTAAAGCCCACCTACATTAGAAGCAAATCCTCCTCCTGCCAGACCTAACATCACCGGGCTCATTAGATCCCAGGTGATATTCGAGAGACCCTCTGCATAAGCAGAATATTGTGGAAAAAGACGATTGGCGGATAGACCAGATCCAGTACCTGTCTGCTGCCAGTGTCTAAACCTGTTCTGACCAGCAATATCCCAAAATCCCGGACGGCTACCAGACACTGTTAATGCCCCGGCTGCAATACTGAGATTTGTGTAAGTGTGGTTTTCCGGATCATTGTAGTCCACCCATGCCAGGCTGCCATCCGGATTATAAAAATAATCGTGTCCAAAACTTCCAGGTGGACTCATCCCAAAGCCACCACCTCCCTGTCTGTACAATCCAATGCCCTGACCACCACCTCCCACAGCCACTCCTGCTTTACTCAACGCATTTATACCGGCATTAATGGCAAAACTACTGCCAAGTGCCAATGCTATACCTGCGAGAATTGGCAAGTCTCCATCCGGATCGGAGTAGGTCAAAGGTGAATTAGCCAGACTGTTGAAGGGTGTCATACCCGGTAGCATTTCTGCCCTTGGATCGACCCCCAGCCACCTGCCAATTTTACTGTCCAGCATTCGATACGTCGCCATACTCAGATCCAGCCCGTGATCTTCTACATATTCGATGCCGTTGTATTGGTATTTCTCATTATTTAGATAGGTATTCTCACCCCAGTCGCCATCGATGCGGAAGCCGCCCGGCTGGTAGTTGTATTCAGCCAATATCTCGGAGGCACTGATGCCGTTGCTGTTGTCCAGATCACTGAATACCACCCGGGTGTTGCCCAGGTGATCCTGCACAAAATAATCATAGCGCCAGTCCTCACCCACAGGACCTGAACCAAAAGTGGCTGTAAATGTGGTACCTCCGTCTACCGTAAAATTCTCATTGAGCTCGATGCAGTCTTCGGCTACAAAGTCGACTGTACTGCCACTCTCGATTAGTGCCGTACTGCTTATCGTGGCACCATAGGCGGTCTCCGTGCCGGTGATGATGCCATCCAGATCGATGTGGGCCGGATCAAAGTTTTTGTTGTAGATTCTTCCCACATCATGGTAGATCATTTCAATCTGATTGCCCCCATATTCGATCTGCCCTACATAGCGGTGATTTTCCAGCACCGTGTTGTCTTTCTTTACCAGTTTTTGCAGCATGCCGCCCCGGGCATCATAAGTCCAGTTGATCGTTTTTCCAGCTCCCAGATCTGCCGATGTGGGCAGGTCGAGGTGGTTGTAGGTAAATGCGGTGCTCGATCCCGGATCGTAGGTGACATTGCCATTGGCATCATACGCGTAGGCCTGACCATCGGGGTTGTAACCATGATGGGCCAATCCGGTTGCGGCGTCATCGGATACGGAGTCCAGCTGGTTGCTGTTGGCCGCATAATTATAGGTGAGATCATCGACGATGCCCTCCACAAAGGTGTTGCCGTCTCGATAGCGGAGCTCCCGCTTCATCCCCTGCCGGTTGCCCCGGGCATCGTAAGTGATCCCCGTCATGCGGTATTTGCCATAGCTCTTGATGCTGCCAGAACTGTTGTACTCGATGTTATTGGCCCTGGTAAAACGGTCCAGGTAGTCATACTCCAGCCCAAAACCAATGCGATCGTGTCCTAATACCTGAGTGAGTGTACCTGCCACAGTACCATTTTTCTGTGGAGGAGCCATATCCGGGGCGCTGACAAATATGGCATCATCGTCATAGACCAGCTCCTGGTAAAAGACATCGCCATTGGTGAGTCCGGAATCGTTGATTTTACTCAAAAGACCATTGTCCAGGTAAGAAAAATCCAGGGCTGCAGAAGAGATTCCACCCAGGGTGAGTTTGGTGAGTTGTTCCTCGTGATCGTAGTTGGCATTGCTCAGGGTTTTTAGTGTACCGCCATTGAGCCGGTGTTTGTACAGATCCGGGCGGCCTATGTGATCATAGGTACGCTCGTGACTAATGGTCTTGGTCCCTGCCGGGCCTGTGTGGGTGTAATCATCCGAGAGTACACTGCCCATCCAGTCATGAGTATAGGTATGTGTCTCACTGCCTGCACTGAGATTGACAAAGCTATTGCCGGAGGATCCTGTCATAAATCCACAAGTGGAATAATCCAGATCCGTCTCCAGCCAGTTGGAGGTGCCCAGGATTTTGCTCTTCAGGGTCACGGGTTTATCCACTTCGTGGGTACCCGATGCGCCATATATATCTTCAGTGAGAGATTCCGTTATTTGAGCCTGCGCAAAGGAGAGATTGGCCGCAGGGCTACCGGTGAAAAATCCCGATTTGGTCTCCCTGCCGTAGTCGTCGTATTGCCAGGCATACCATTTATTTTGGGCCATTAGATTGGCATCCTGCATGTATGCCAGCTGATTGCGCTCATTGTACAGGTATTTTATGAGTCCTTTCCCCGGTATTTTTTTGGTGAGGATATTGTCCCGCACATCATAGGTGTAGCTGTATTTCAATCCTGCGTGAGATGTCCCTCCCGGTGGTGTCACTGTTATAGGCCGGTCCCGCCCGTCAAAACTAAAACTGGTGGCAACCACCGAGCCTTCATTTTGATCGGCTCTGCCCTGGTATATTGTTCTGCCCCGCTTGTCGGTAAAGGAGATAGAATAGTGACCATTGCCGTCTTTTATCTTGGTTTTTCTCAATCTCCCGGCCAGATATCCGGCGACCTCACCTCCACTATTGGTTTCATAAAAATATTCGGTGGGATACCATGAGGGTGGAGTGGTTTTCTTTATCCGGTTCAGTGGCGAGGCTTCGTACTCATTAAGGGTATGATCGTGACTGCTGGTGATGCTTACGTATTTTCCGGATGTCAAGGTACTGTGATAGGGCTCGTACTCTCTGTTTACTCTGCCCTGATTGTCATAATCCCGGGCATAAATAATATCGCGATTGGATGTCTGTGAGTGATTTTTCCCCACCGTTTGTACTTCTCTATACAGGCCGTCCAGATAGGTAATGTTTTCGATCACATCCACCGCACTACCCGGTACAGCTACATAATCTTTTTTTTCAGATACCCAGTTGTACCCACTGTTGTTGGAGTCATTAAATTTATAGTTAAACGTGGTGAGCGTACCCGTGCACTCATCCATGATGGTCTTACGCCGGATCAGGGCATCATAGCTATAAGACATTTTTTGTCCATCAACTCCGGTCGAAGATTTTGGCAGTTTTGATCCGGGAAAGAACTCGTATTTATTGACATAATTTTCAAACGAGTCGGTGGTCATATTACCCAGATTATCGTAGATCGAATAATTGATTTTCCAGCCGTCGTCCTGACTTTGGGTGGCAAATCCATAGCGCATGTCGTATTGTAAATGCTCCGTGAGGGAGCGCCAACTGCCGGTTGGTGGATTGGTACTGATATCTACATCCAGGGTTTGCTCGTGCTGAGCATAGGGGATGGCATTGGACGTATCGCTCTGGGCCAGTCCGGTGCTGTTGCTGTATGCAGACCACAGGGTGCGATTTCCTTTCAGGTTGTAAAATCCTGGTTTTTTCAGCTCCTGATATGGGATGCCCACCATGTGGTGATCGATAAAATAATCTTTAAGCTCATCATCTTCAGCGTAGGTAGACAGGTAAAAAAGAGAAGTAAAATAGGCAAAGCCCTTGCTGTCATTAAATCTGATTTGTGTAGGGCCCAGAAAATAATTATTACCATAGACATAATCGCTTTTCACCTCGACTCCATCCAGGTAATTTATCGCAGTATCCGGTCTAAAATAATTGCGGGTGACGTTGTTGTATACTTTATAGGTGTAGTTCGTGGGGATGCCTGTTATTTTTTTTAGCCTGATGTTGATGCCTCCCAGATTTTGATAAAAATCATTTTTTTCCACACTCCGGTCGTAGCTCACCAAATTATCCCCGGAGTCTAAAATAGCTGTCGAGTCGTGACTGCCGGCCAGGACACGGGCTTGTAATCCGGTGGAAGGATATCCGGGAGTGTGATTAAAATCTTCGGTTTTAAAAGTCTGCACCGTGGTGCCATTGCCGTTATGCTCAATCTCCACCCGGGTATAACCGATATGGTATCCTTCAAAGGAGGTCAGTGGAGCCAGGCTAAAGGGTTCGGCCATCAGCTCATACGTAACCGGGGTGCCATAGCTGCGCACCACATCCCCGTAAAGGGGCCTGCCGATATACACACCGCTGGATTTATTGTCCGTAAAACTCTTGCGGTATTTATAGTTTTTGATGATGTCGCGACTGGTGTCAAATCCATCGTGGGCGATGGTCTGCTTGATCCTGAAACCACCGATCACTACATCGTCCGGGACAGTTTGGTAGTAGTAGATATCGGCAAAGCCGCGGCCTTCGTTATTTACCGTAAGCCGGAAGGTGGTCGATGTACTTGAGCTTAATCCATGACCTGCCAGGGCTACCGGACCCATCTGAAAGGGGCCGTCGTAATTAAATTCTTCGAGGATCTTCACCACATTGTTTTGGAGCACCTCCAGGCGCACCAGGGTCGTATTGCCGGCACAGTCACCAAAATGACTGCTGATGCCGTAGACAAAGCGGCCGTTGGTGATTTGAGAGGAAGAGAGGGTAGTGCTGTAGGAGGCTGTGTGGGTAGAGGGAGTGCAGGAAGATGCCGGAGATGTTCTGCCGGCTTCCAGGTCCTGTATGGATGTTTTATCTCCTTGGGCATTGGGATCCAGGGCTCGATTGGCCTCCCAGATGTACTCGTGGTACCCTCCCGTGGGCAGCGTGATTTTCGTGAGCAGACCCCGCTTGGCATAGGTCGTGTCTACATCCCGGTTTGCGTTTCCGTAGCTAAAGGTGGTCTGATTGTTTGGGGACACATACGTCGTATTGGGAATAAGGGTAGACAGATTGTTGTTTGCCGTTTTGCCGTTGTAGCCTCCATAGTGATCCAGGCCTTTGGTGAGCCGGGGTGGCAGGCCATTGGGATTGAGGTAGGTAAAGGAATAGGCCGGGAGGCTTTGGGTATTGTCACAGCTCTTGAGTGTTACCGCATCCAACTTAAGTCTTTTGCGCCAGGGGTCGTTCATTCCGCTGCCGTCCGTAAAATAGCTTTGGGTAAATGCATATTGCTTGCAGTGACCGGCTCCTTCGTGTATTTTTACCCCGCTTATCCGCAATTTTTGATTACCGGATACAACACTGACATCAGTGCGGTCGGCATGCTCAAAATCAATTTTTTGCCTTCGAGTTATAATCGAATCAAGAATCAACGATGAAACTTGTAAGGTCTGGTATCGAATCTCAGTGCCAGAAAGTATACTCACATTGGTGTTGTGGACCGCAGTCTGGGTTGTACTTCCATTTGTAACATGTACAACCTTGAGCTCCGAGGGCACCATTGCCTCATATTTGTAGTGGTTTACTATGTATTTATATTCGATATAATTTTTAAGATCATAGGTTTCTATTTTGGTTAAATGCCAGGTGGTCATGATCGTGGATAGTGGTCCACCTACCGGAAGGTTTAAGTTGTTTACCAGGTCGACGTAGCTGCCGGGTTCTGAGGGCAAATATCCAAAATGATATCTCGTGCCATCTGGTGTAGTGATTCTGAATCCATCGATTACACACAACAGTGGATTGCCCGGGCACGATGCAGAAGTTACTTCAACTTTCAGATCCTGCTTAGGCATTAAAATAACCTCCGATGGATTTACCCCATCTCCCCCCGAAAAATAAAACATGCCCTGGTAGCCGGGCATATAAAAACTAAATAAATCCGCCTCCCCATCGCGATCTCCATTTTCTATATCGGTGCGGTGCGTTGTACCGACCGTGAGGTCCCCCCCGTAGTTGTAATAGCCTTTGCGTCCGTCCCGGTCATCTTCGTCGAGTAAGTGGCGATATTGGCGGTAAATAGCGCCCCCTCCAAAAAATTGAAATCCCAGGCCCGGGTCTCCGGCCAACTCGCCGGCTTTTGGACCCGTGCTGTGATATTGCAATCCAAAGGGTACACGGAGTGGCCCTTCCTCGATCGTGCCCATCGGTACCGTAATCAGAGGTGTACCCGTATGTGCACTCACCGGGACGTCTATCAGCTTTCCAAAACTTCCAGATATATTGGTGCCCTGATGGTACTGGGCCTGAGAAAATGCAGGAAATAAATAAAAGGCTAGAAAAATCAAGGCGGACTTCCAATCAGGAATTATCCACACAAAGGATATTTTATTTTTTCCTGTCCCGTACATTTTCATTTGTTTTTTAAAGTACGATTTTTTCGATTTTTTCATAACAAAATGATTTTTTGGTAGGGCTCAGAAACTTTATTGTTGATCACCACAAAATAGATCCCGCGGCTCCAGTTGCCACAATCGATTTCTATGATGCTGTTTGGAAACAACTCCCGTTGTTGCCAGACTCTTTTTCCGGTAATATCAATAATGTCAATTCGCACCGGCTCCTCCAAGGGAATTTGACCACTTTCGAGCGTCAAAAAGCTGCGACCCGGATTGGGATAAATACTCAGGTAAGCCCGGGATGCATTCGGAGGTTTCTCATTGAGTTGTTCGCGCAGGCTCACTTCCTCCAGGTCGTGGCAGACTGTCTCCGTGTGGTTCCAGAGACCGTACCGGGGACCTCCTTTGCTGAGGGCTGCATGCATCCGGTCGATCTGCCCGCGGGTAAACATATACATGCACGCATCATCCGTGTTGTCCATAAAGTTCATGGTCATCTCCAGCGGAAAACCGTAGCAGGTACTCACATGCCGGTAGCCCGGACAGCCAAAATTGGGTGCATTGTGCGGAGGCACATCCCGGATATCTGATGCGCAGTTCTTGCTCCAGGCAGAGGGCACGCCCAGGTAATTACCAATCAGGTGTACGAGGGTTTTGCCCTCCGCATACGGACTCTGTGCCGTGCCCATCCTGCCTACATACCGGTAGTCTACCACGATCCCGTCTGTGGCCTTATCGTAGCCTGGCATCTGGGCATAGCCACTCACACTATCCGGCAGATCCGTAATCCAGATATTGATGAACTTATCTGTATCCCAGGCATCTGCACCTCCGTCTTTTTTGTCTTTGATCGTGTTGTCGTACGGCGACACCGGCACAGCTGCACTGTAATACTGGATCCCTTTGATGAGAGAATTTCCTTTTTTTTGAGCACCTAAACAAAATTGGATACCCGCCTGGTCAGCCAGTCTATTAAAGCCGCCTTTTTTGTATTGTTTGTCTTTTTCCTTCCGGGTGGAGTCCCTATCACTGACTCTCAACTCATCACCGAAGTGGTCATTAAGGGCCTGTACCTGGCTCATCACCTGATCTTCGGTGATTTTATTTTCGTCAGATGTATATAATACATGAAAGACCACGGGTATGACCACACCCTTGAGTCGCTTGCTTTCTTTTTCTGATTTTTTCAACCATTTTTTCAGGTCGTGTTGAGCCTTTTTTTCTGCTTTGTCTTTCTTTTTTATTCTTTCCAGGTATTCATTGGTTTTTATATGGCGGTAGGGACGGTCTTGGCCGTTTATGGTGGTGCACGTCACAGTACAGAGCAGGATGGCTATTGCGAGTTTTGGGTAAAGGCCGAGGAGCTTCATAGGCTTAGATAAAAATGGTTTTAATAATTTTGATTAAAATGCACCGGCCTATGAATCCGCTAAAAACTCAAGCAGGCCGGTGCAGGTGTACGGATACATCCCCACACCCATACAGGTTATGGTATAACACCCATATAACCCTTGATCCCATCTTTATGGCATCAACTTTTTACTCGCCCAGATCAAGGACAGGTTACGGTATAATTTCTATGAAATCTTTTTTTGGAAAATCTAGATGAGGTGCATGATCATTTTTGGTTTTGTGGCTCCTTCTTAAGTTTCATTTATCAAGGGGGCCGGTTAAAAAATAGGCGTGAAACTTTGATCCACACACCTATGAGGCATCAGCAAACGCCCTAGCAATGCAGAAGCTCACGCCCGTTTCCGGGCTGCCGCTTCTTGCTAAGATCTGCTGAAATTTCATAGGTTGAAGCAGGTCAACGCCTGTCCATTAATATGTCTTTCCTATTCTTTTCTTATGCTGATTGCTATTTAATATCGCCAATTAATGTACAAAAAAGGAATTTAAACTCAGGAAGAAACAAGAGAAAATTTTTTCCGCTCGAAACAGGGAGATGTGCTAGACCATTAAAACCGATTGCCAATGTCCTTAGACAGGAGCAATGTCGTAGATGCGCTATGACAACAGAAGATTTCTTGACTCGGTGCAGAGAGCGGAATGGCTTTTTCAAAAATACCTCCTTTTGTCAAAGGCAAGAATCGACATCAAACGTTTACCAGCGTTTGTTGTCGAGTGTTAGCACTTGAGTGCATACCTCTTCGGGATAATCTAGTGTTATGTAACTATTTGATTCTTCATGTATTACAATCAGAAAGTACTAAATGCAAGGTAAAAAATGGTAAATTGTGAGTGCACCGGAATGGAGGGTAATGTTCGTATGTTAGTGAGTTAGCAGGTATTAAAAAAAATAAAATTATATATAAATTTCAATGCATGAGATTTCAATTTATGTAAAGAATTACAAATGCTTTACAAGGCAAACAGGATTCCAGCAAATCAAACTAATAAATGTTCTGATTGGAAGGAATAATATTGGTAAATCTTCGCTACTTGATATAATATCAATGGTTTGCAACAATAATTATGAATTCGAGGATGCAGACAAGAATATGTCAGGAGAGCCAATGGTGATTTTCAGGACAATAATAACTGAAGAAGTCATTACAAAGTCATTTTCAGCAAACACATCAGGTGGAACGATTCGCGGAAATCATCTAGCATATGGCCAAAAACTAATTAACAAATCGATTGAGTTTTCGAAATATAAGGATACTAGACAAAGGGGAAATGTGCAGATCAATTTAATAAAATGCAATGATGAAGATCTTGAACAACCTTTGAACTCAATCGGTAAATCGGCAGAACCTTTATTAAGAAATTTACCTAATCCATTAGGAGGGAAGTTATATAAATTGATTGCAGCGGAAAGGAATATTATACCTGAGAACCATCATATAAAGTTATCAATCGATCCCAATGGTACGGGTATAACAAATGTAATCCAGAATTATCTGACTAGATCAGATCTAAATAGTAGTTTGGTTGAGAACAAACTACTAGATAGCCTAAATATGATAATGTCACCTGATTCTTTGTTCTCAAACATTTATTGTCAAAGGCATTCTGGCAGTAACCTCTGGGAAATTTTTCTTGAGGAGGAACAAAAAGGGAGAATTGCTCTTTCAAAATCTGGTAGCGGTCTTAAAACAGTCATTTCGATCCTAGTAAATCTATATTTACTCCCTGAAATAGAAAAAACAGCTCTTTCGAACTGCGTTTTCGCAATTGAGGAACCCGAAAACAACCTTCATCCAGCTCTTCTGAGAAGACTAACCTATTTTATATATAGATTGGCAGTTGAACATAAATTTTTAATTTTTATTGCTACCCATTCTAATGTTCTAATCGATCAATTTAGTAAACAGAAAGATGCTCAAATCATTCATGTATCCAGAAATAATGGAGAAACTGTATCGGCCACAGCTAAAACATACGTTGATAATAATGGTATTCTTGATGACTTAGACGTTCGTGCAAGTGATTTACTGCAAGCAAACGGGATAATTTGGGTTGAAGGACCATCTGATCGAATTTATTTAAACCATTGGATTCAACTATGGAGCAATGGATTAATTAAAGAGGGTACACATTATCAAGTTTTATATTATGGGGGAAGACTGCTTGCTCATCTAAGTGCTGAAGACCCAAACTTAGTTGTAGACTATATCGCTATCCTAAATGCGAATAGGAATGCTCTAATAATAATGGATAGCGACAAGCGAAATCGCCAGTCAAGAATAAACGAAACAAAAAGAAGAATAGAGAAGGAATTTAAAGCCCTTAACTCTCTTTGTTGGATAACTAAAGGTCGTGAGATTGAGAATTACATTGCTAGCAAGTGTGTTGATGAATTCTTCGATTTAAAAGGCACATCTCAAGTTGACCAATTCACAAAATTTTATAACCACTTGGAAACTTGTGGAGTAGAAAATGGTATCGGATGGGCTACAAAGAAACCTCAACTTGCTGAACACTTAATTCCTTTTATGACCAAAGAAAACATGAAGGGTATTTTGGATATCGATAAGCAGATGAATGAAATATGTCTTACTATTAAAAGATGGAATAGCATGACAAGTGATTAGCGAGTAGGTAAGGGGGAATTTCGCCCCCAAACCTCTCACAGAACCGTACGTGAACCTCTCAGCTCATACGGCTCTTCATACTCCCAAAACCATACAAGGTTTACATTCTAATTCCAATCTTCCCAGAAGCCTGGTTGACAGAAAACTGTGAAGTATTTGTATAAAATCCCTTCGCTCATCCATCCCGGTAGACATCGGGATCGAGTGGATTAATTGACACAATCACTACTACGATCTGCCACTATTCCGGTACATCAGTATTCGGCTTTCATTATATAGCCTTCCCCTTGGCATCACCGGATAGCTTCCCCTGTTCCGTAGATAAGCCCAATTATGGCTCATGCCGCCTAAATGTCGGTTGCCAACCTGATCGCCTGCTAGGGTTTACATCAAGGTCTATTCTTGCAGACATACCTCTCTCACTCCCGCCAGGACCTCGATTATCGACAGCGTCTATCCGGTAGTATTCATATTTGATCCTGTAGAACCAATCCTTACCGGGTTATTTTCGACACTTCTTCGAACGGTTCACCTTCGTTCATCTTCCACAGAAACACCCTGCTATGATCGCTCTCACGTCACGCTTTTCCAATTCGCTCAGTACCAGCCCCTTGAAAGGATAGCACCAATTGGTGGGTTTCAAAAGTTATAGCAAACTTATGGGTGGTCCACTCCTATTTCATAGCTCCACCATCTTATCTACAGTTCCCTAACTCTGATTTTCAAAGAACTAGCGTATCTTCAAAGTTGTACCCTAGAGTTACGCAGGGCACACTGCCTATCGCTAACAAGTGATATGAGATCGGACTTGCTATCGCTGCGTCCGCCCCATCTCACAGATCCGCTAGGTGGCATAAAGATTAAAAAATGAAAGTACTGTTAACAATAGCAATTTCAATTATAAGTCTAAATCTGTTATCTCAAGATTTGGAGAAGAATGTATGTGATTGTATCGAAAACAACTTGAATCAAATAGATTTCAATTACTTCAAAACACTAAAAAAAATTGAAGAAGATTTAATAGCAAATAAAATAATTCAAAAGTCATCTGAATCAAGAATTAGACAAATTGGTTCTGTTTCAAAATTAGGGCTAATTGAAACTCCAAGATCATATGAAAATATTTTATTTGAACAAATAGGATTGAGAACTATAAAATATTGTATAAATGTCCACACCTATGGTTCCCAAAAGAAATCATCTTCTCAATATTTCAAATTAATGAGAGAATTAGAATATTTAAATCAAAACATACAGAAGCCAATTGATCTTATTAAAATTAGAAAGGATATTGCAAGTACAATTCTAAAATATCAAAATAATGAAGGCAACTCTAAACTATGGAAATTAATTCATTTAGAGTATTTGTACATGTTTTCAGAAACGAAAGAAATGAAAGAACTTGAAACATTAGCCCCATTTAGGTTAGCTGAAAAAGACACCACAAATACAGTAAAAATTCATGTCAATTCAAATGATGAAATAATTTTAGAAAAGAATAAAATTGAATTAAATCAAATTTGTAGTTCAATCCATAGCCCAATAATAAGTGACATGGGAATTTACCTGACCAACGACAGGGCAACTAAGTACAAATTTTATTTAGAAGTTTATAACTCCATAAAGGATTGTATTCAACAGTTAAGAAATAAAGAATCATTGAAAGAGTACGGAAAAGAATTTGATGAAATTAATGACAAACAGAAAGAAGAAATTATGAATAAAGTACCATTAAGAATTATTGAATCAACACCAAAATGAATGAGAAGTCGAGTAGAGCAGGGAAGTAATAGACACTTCCCCACCCTCTCACACCTGTGTGCCGAAGCACTCCGGTGCGCTGGCACAAA
This sequence comes from Saprospiraceae bacterium, assembly GCA_965222645.1. Lineage (GTDB taxonomy): Bacteria > Bacteroidota > Bacteroidia > Chitinophagales > Saprospiraceae > JABDMH01. Next base: position 3,167,370 of record OZ244968.1, read on the forward strand.
ACCGTATGTGAACCTCACAGCTCATATGCTTACGCCCGAAGCTTCAGCATAGGAACTACGACTCTTCAGGATTAGAATATTTATGGTGTAAATCCGTACTTCCAATGTTCAAATAAATTCGGAAAGGATTTATGAATATCTAGGAGATAGGCACGTCGAACAACCCATCCGGGATATATATTCTAATTGTCCGTATTTCACATTTTTTGGAATTAAATACTGCGACAGAATTCAGTAGTAATCTACTGACAAAACCATCAGACTGATTCTACTGGTTTGTAACCAACGTGCCTATGGATTTACCCTGTACGACGGCCTGCAGATTTCCAGGAGTAATGATATCAAAAACGACTATTGGCAAATTATTTTCTTTGCAAAGAGTGAATGCGGTCATGTCCATAATTTGAAGGCCCTTGGCAATGACCTCATCAAAAGTGATGCGATCGTATTTCCTGGCATCGGGATTCTTTTCCGGATCCGAGCTATAAATGCCCTGCACCCGTGTACCTTTCAGAATCACATCGGCGTTGACCTCATTTGCCCTCAATGCGGCAGCAGAATCGGTGGTAAAATAGGGACTCCCGGTACCGGCTGCAAAAATGACAACCCTGCCTTTTTCCAGGTGTCGGATAGCTCGTCTGCGTATGTAGGGCTCGGCAATTTCCTTCATCTCTATAGCTGATATAAGACGGGTATAAATCCCTATTTCTTCCAGTGCACTTTGCAAGGCCATGCCATTGATCACCGTTGCCATCATTCCCATATAGTCACCTTGCACCCGTTCTATCGAAGAGTCGTGCGCCTGCAAGCCCCTAAAAATATTGCCGCCTCCTATCACAATCGCAATTTCAGCATTCAGCTCTTTTAATTGACTAATCTGCTCTGCATAATGCTTAAGCATCTTAGGTTGGATTCCAAAGGCCTTGTCACCCATAAGTGACTCACCACTCAGCTTCAGAAGGACACGTTTATATTTAAGATCCATTTTAAATTCGATTCAAAAAAAAAGCGAACCAAATGATTCGCCTTAAATAAGTTTCTAACCCAGCTTCACATGACGAAAGCCCACGACCGTGAGATCATTGTCCAATTTTTTTAGGTATTGGCCCACATTTATCGAATTCTCTTTGACGAAAGTCTGATTTAATAACGTCTGCTCTTTGAAGAATTTATTTAATTTTCCCAGGGCTATTTTTTCGAGCATCGCTTCCGGCTTACCTTGCTGACGGGCCTGTTCTTTGCCGATTTCTATTTCCTTTTCGATGGTGGATTGATCGACACTATCTTTATCAACGGCTATGGGTTTCATCGCTGCAACCTGCATTGCGACATCTTTCCCCGCATCTGTAAAAGAGTCATCTTTTTTATTCAGGCCTACGAGTACTCCAGACTTATACCCCATGTGGATATAGGATGAAATCATGGGAGCTTCCATTTTTTCATAAGACGCAAGCTCGATCTTTTCTCCGATCTTCCCCACTTGTTCGATCACCTTTTCTCCGATGGTTATATCGCCGATTTTTTCTTTAGCCAAAGCTTCTGCATCTGCCGGAAACGTATCCAGGGCAATGCGTGCAATCTCGCCAGTGAGATCTATAAAATCCTGATTTTTTGCTACAAAGTCGGTTTCACAACTTAGTTTTACGATTACACCTTTAGTTTTATCATCTGTCACCAGAGCATACACCACACCCTCTTTTGCTTCCCTTTCAGCTCGCTTAAGAGATAATTTTTGCCCCTTTTTCCGCAGTAAATCGATGGCGGCATCAAAGTCTCCATTCGCCTCACTCAACGCTTTTTTACAGTCCATCATCCCTGCACCCGTGAGATCTCTAAGTTTTTTCACATCGGCGGCAGTAATTGCGCTCATTTATTTAACTATTTAAATTTTTAGAAAAAGAAAATTATTCCCGTCCTGAATTTTTTATCCGGTGCTACTTTCGACTTCTTCTTTAGTCTTCCTGCGCTCTTCCAATCCCTCTTTAATGCAGGCGGTCATGTATTCAGTAATAATCTTAATAGATTTAGAAGCATCATCATTAGCCGGGATAGGAAAATCCACCAGATTTGGATCAGAATTGGTGTCGACCATTCCAAAGGTCTTTAGACCTAATTTGTGTGCCTCTGCAAGAGCCAAATGTTCGTGATGTATATCCACCAAAAATATCGCATGGGGAAGGCGGTTTAACGCGGCTACACCTCCCAGGACATTTTCCAGTTTGTTGCGTTCACGGGTGAGGGTCAGCCTCTCTTTCTTAGTCACACTTGACAAGGTACCATCCGCAAGCATTCGGTCTATATTATTCATTTTTTTTACAGACCTTCTAATCGTAGAAAAATTGGTCATCATTCCCCCCAACCATCTTTTGGTCACAAAGGGCATCCCAACTGATGTTGCAGCATTTTGAATGATGTCTTTTGCTTGTTTTTTTGTGGCAACAAACATTATTTTTCTTCCGGACTTTGCCAATTGCTTGATTGCCCTTCCCGATCTCTCCAGGCATTCTGATGTCCGATTAAGATCTATAATGTGAATACCTCGACGCTCCATAAAAATATAGGGCTGCATTTTGGGATTCCATTTCCTTTTCAAATGACCAAAATGTACTCCTGCGTCCAGCAATTCATTATATGTGGGTACATCCATCTATGTTCCTTCTTTTCTGAAGAATTATTACTAAAGAGAAAAAAATTATCGCTTGCTAAATTGAAAGCTCTTTCTGGCTTTGGGCTTGCCATATTTTTTACGTTCTACGACCCGCGCATCGCGACTGAGAAATTTGGCCTCCTTAAGCGGCTTTCGATTGTCTTCATTAATTTTTACAAGTACCCTGCTTACACCCATTCGCACCGCTTCGGCTTGACCCTTAAAGCCTCCTCCGACCACTTTAATGTTCCAATCATAAATATTGTCACCTTCCATTAGTTCGAGCGGGGCCAGTACCTTGTTCTGGATATGGGGTTGGGCAAAATAATCCTTGAGATCTTTTCCATTTATTTTAATGGCCCCTTTACCAGTAGTAGCATATACTCTTGCGATGGCTCCTTTTCTTCGACCAATTGCATTTATCATTTCCATATTCTAAAATTTAAAAGGTTTGGGTTGTTGTGCCTGGTGTGGATGCTTATCATCGGCATAGACAAATAACTTCTTGTACATCTGACGACCCAAAATATTTTTCGGAAGCATTCCCTTGACTGCTTTCTCAACTATTTGATGGGGCCTCTTATCCCGAATTTCTTCTGCTTTCTTGCTTTTTTGACCTCCGGGATATCCCGAATAACTGAGGTATTCTTTTTGTGCCCATTTCTTGCCTGTAAACCTGACTTTATCAGCGTTTATGACAATTACATAATCACCACAATCTACATGAGGGGTAAAGGAAGCCTTATGCTTACCCCGGAGCACATGAGCTATTCTGGAGCAAAGTCTCCCCACAGATTGGCCTGCAGCATCTACCACATACCATTCTCTCTCGACATCTTCTTTACGAGCTGATTTTGTCTTATAACTTAGTGTCTTCACCGACTTTCTATTTATACCTAAAATACTTTGTGAAAAAAGTGGCTGCAAATGTAGACTTCTTTGTAGCAAATGCAAAAAAATAAGCATCCGATTTTACCTAAAGCGCTGAAAAACAGTTGAATTTTGGCACAGAAAAAAGAGAGGGTGGCCAAAAATTGACCACCCAATCTAAGATAATAACCGCAAATGATCTCTTTACGGGTTATACTTCTATCTACAGTATAGTGCCAGGAGCTGCCCGGCACCTTTCTCACCCAAAGCTTTTGCTTTGCTTAGATCTGCACAGCCATCTTCCGTATTTCCGTCATTGATCTGTGCCTTTGCCCTCATCATATATGCCTCGGCCCGTATATCATCCAGTTTACAATACCGATCGAAAAAAGAAATTGATCGTTTCCAATCCTTCACCTCAAAATGCAAATTTCCCAGGTTGTATAAGGCGTTCATATCTTCGGGATTGCCTTTGAGTACTGTCTGAAAGGCCGTGATGGATTTCTGAAACTCACCCCGGTTTTGGTAGGTAGATCCGAGCAGAGCATGTGCCCGATTATCCCTTTTGTCAAGTGTAAGGGCTCTTGTAAGCACTTGTTCTGCTTTTTTGTATTCCTCTGTCGCATTGTAGCTTTCGCCCAGAATTACCAACCCTTCATAGTCAGTGGGTTCGATTCTTACAAAATGTTCGAGATCCTTCAGTGCCTGTCCCACTTGTCCCAGTCCGATATAAGATACGGCCCTGTTTTTATAATTGCTTGCCTGAGATGGATCCAGGAGAATGGCCTGACTAAAGTCACTAATTGCCAGGGAGTATTGATTTCTTTGGAGGTATGCTACTCCGCGGCCCCGGAATGCATCTGCTGATGCGGGATGATTTAGAATCGCCTGACTGTAAGACTGGATTGCCCGGTCAGTCCGATCTGATCGAAGCTCCACGTTTCCCTTATTGACATATACTCGTTTATGCCCTGGCTGCAACTGTATTTGCTTCTCATAGTCTGTCAAAGCAAGCTCCGGATCTCCCACTCTGCTATAGCAATAGCCCCGGCTTATATACACCTCATCATGCATGGGATCCAACTCGATTACCCGGGAAAAATCGGAAATAGCGTCTTTGCAAACGTCTTGTTTCATTTTACTCACTCCGCGATTATAAAGTGCAGCAATATGATCGGCATCTTTCGACAGAACAAAATCAAAATCCGCCTGAGCATGCTCAAAATTCTCTTCCTTGAGATGTGAAAATCCACGGTATAAATGTGCCTTTAAGTGGCTTTCATCTTCCCGGATTACTTTGTCGAGATCCGAAATGGCCGCGCCATACAGCTTAAGATTTACCCGGCAAAGAGCCCGATTGTAATAAGCCTTCAGGAAAGATGGATCGGAATCAATCGCAGCGCTGTAGGATTGGTCTGCTGCCGCAAAATCGAAGCCTTGAAAGTGCCTGTATCCCTCATCAAAATGAGCATTGGCCATGTCCGGCTGTGCCGACACGCTCAAAGTCATCACAATTGAAAAAGCAAAACAGCCTTTGGTCAAGGCATTATATCTCATGGTTACAGATTATCTCATCATTCAATGCTCAAATACGGTGCCAAGAAAAAGAAGCGTGATTTGGCTTAAATTTGAGCTCTATCACCATGTACTTGATTGAACAGAATAACCAGGCAGGCTAGCAAGTGAAAGAGAAGCGAGACATAATATCGTCTGATCGAAAGAAAGATCATCTCGAGCTGGCCATGCAGTCCCGCATTGACGCTGCACATCGTGATGATAGATTTAGTTATGAGCCAATGATGAATTCCCATCCTGATGGTAATCTTTCGCCCACGACATTTCTCGGTAAATCACTCCGCGCCCCGATTTGGGTATCCAGTATGACAGGTGGCACAGAAATGGCAGGTCGGATCAACGCAAATCTGGCCCGGGCCTGCCGTGATTTTGGCATGGGTATGGGATTGGGTTCTTGCCGGCCTCTGCTCGAAAATTCGCATCGACGGAGGGATTTTGACCTGCGTCACATCATTGGTGATGATCTTCCTCTGTTCGGAAATCTAGGTGTGGCCCAGATCGAACAAATGATGATCCGGGGAGATCTCTCACCTGCATCGCGATTGGTAGACGATCTAAAATTAGATGGGTTGATCATCCACGTAAATCCATTGCAGGAATGGTTACAACCCGAGGGTGACAGATTTGCTCATCCGCCCATTGAAACCATACAGTGGGTCGTAAATGTCAACGAGTTTCCTGTCATCGTCAAGGAGGTCGGACAGGGATTTGGAGCCGGGAGTATGCGAGCTCTGTTGAAGCTTCCACTGGCAGCGATCGATTTTGGTGCGTATGGCGGAACAAATTTTAGTACCCTCGAGTTACATCGGGGAAGCAACGAAAAAGAAGAGGCATATGGTAGCTTGAGGCATATCGGTCATACCGCTGAGGAGATGACGAATATTACAAATGAAGTGATTGGAGAACTTGGTGACGGAGTACAGTGTCACGAGATCATAATCAGTGGCGGAATCGATGACTTCCTGGATGGTTATTACCTGATAAACAAGATCAAAAAAAATGCAATTTACGGACAGGCATCTGCATTCCTAAGACACGCACGAGGCGACTATGAGAAACTGCGTAAATTTGTCGAGATGCAAGTAAAAGGCCTCTCCATTGCAAAGGCGTTTTTTCGCATTAAGCCGTAGGACACTTATATGAGCGAAAGATCAATAGACGGATTTTCAAGATTTACCAAAAGTCAGAAATTGCGTTGGCTGGTAAAGCATTTTTTCAATGAAGATGATAAGGTCATCGAAGAAATGGAGAGTTATGGATTTGTCGACCACGAATTGCAAGAGACCCTTGATCGCTTTAGCGAAAACACGGTAAGTAACTTTCATTTACCGTATGGGGTTGCTCCCAATTTCAAAATAAATGGAAGAGCATACTGCATCCCAATGGTCATCGAAGAGAGCTCGGTTGTTGCAGCGGCTGCTAATGCAGCTAAGTTTTGGTCACCTAGGGGAGGATTTAAAGCAGAGGTGATTTCAGTAATTAAAGAGGGGCAGGTTCATTTCACCTGGCCGGGAGATCTTAACCTTCTTAAGGATCACTTTGATGAGCTCAAACTGCGAATGCTCTCGGAAGGTGCTGATCTGACCCGGAATATGGAAGCCCGGGGTGGAGGAATCGCTGACATAGAGTTGCTTGATCTTTCTTCGGTTGAAAGTCACTTATATCAAATCAAAGTGGGCTTCGATACCGCTGATTCGATGGGTGCCAATTTCATCAATTCGGTACTGGAATCGTTTGCTGGCACTCTGCAACGGTTCATTCTCGATCATCCTCCGCTGCGACACAATGGTGCTGCGGAGCTCGATATCGTGATGTCTATTTTATCCAATTATTCGCCGAGGTGTCTTGTAAAAGCATGGGTAGAATGTCCGGTTTCTGACCTCGAAGACTACCAGTCCTTTGATAAAATGGACCTGGCATTGCGATTTGAAAAGGCAATTCGTCTTGCACAAATTGATTGCTATCGTGCAGTGACACACAACAAAGGCATTTTCAATGGAATTGATGCAGTGGCCATTGCTACCGGAAACGATTTTCGAGCTATCGAAGCCAACGCTCATGCCTATGCCGCCAGAGATGGAAAATATAGGGGCTTAACCCACTGCAAAGTCGAAGATGGCAGCTTCTTGTTCGAAATCATCATTCCTCTTACTGTAGGTACGGTAGGAGGACTCACCACACTGCATCCCCTGGCAGGTAGATCCCTAGAACTTCTGGGGCATCCAAACTCAAGGGAACTAATGATGATCATGGCCGTAATGGGTCTGGCTCAAAACTTTGCGGCTGTGCGATCTCTCATTACAACGGGAATCCAGAAAGGACATATGAAAATGCATCTGCACAATATGCTCACTCAGCTCGATGCCACTCCATCAGAGCGATCAGAAGTTGAAGATCATTTCCTGGACAAGACCGTTTCGTATGCAGATGTGCGCGAGTATTTATCTGTGTTGAGAAATAATGGCATCCATACGGCGAGTAGACGATCCCACTAAATCTCCATGACAATTCTTGATGCGTTCATCTAGTAGACGAACCCACTGAATCTTATGACAACCAAAACCCGTTGCGGGGGGATTGCTTAATCCGGAAACGCAAAGGGGAAACATGTCTTTCACACGGCACTGTGGGAAAGACCTTAAGATGCGGATCTTCCAGGGATATGGGAAAAGGGGTAATGAACTAAAAGTTAATATTTCATTCTAGTGACAGTGCGGGTCAATGCGGGTCAATGGATAAGATGCAAAATCATGTTAATGTATTGTAACTGTTTGCAAGAAAAATAACTGATATTTTTAATACGACGTTAATGTAAATTTGTATTTTGCGGATCGATCAAACAAAACCTTGTGCCTCCTAAATCTTCCTACGAAGCCCGCGGTAAAGTATTGTTAAGCGGTGAATACCTTGTGCTTGACGGTGCACTGGCTTTGGGTATTCCTCTTAATCTCGGTCAGCGAATGACCGTCACAGAAGGTTCCGGACTTGACATTATTTGGCAAAGTTACCAGCCTGATGGTAACATGTGGTTTAAAGGTAAATTTGATCTTTTTGGTTTTGAGGCAGAAAAAACTACGGATAAAAAGATTGCTGATACGCTATCGACCATACTGGAAGCCGCAGTTCGTCTCAATTCTGATTTTCTCTCCAAGTGGAAAAAGTACCGGGTCAACACCTATCTGGATTTTGATCCCGAATGGGGCCTTGGCAGCAGCTCAACGTTGATAAGCTGTGTCGCTGAGTGGGCTGACGTAGATCCTTTTGACTTGCTCGAGGCAACTTTTGGAGGATCGGGGTATGATATCGCTTGCGCCAAGGCTGATGGACCGATATTTTTTCAGTCTGATAACGAGAATTACTCGGTAGATCCCGCCGATTTCTTTCCTGCCTTTGAAGATCAGTTGTATCTCGTTTATACCGGGAAAAAGCAGAATACCCAGAAGGAGATTGCCAATTATAAGTCAAAGAGAATAAACGGCAGGGAAGTCGATGAGATATCGCAAATAAGTCGATCACTTTGTACCGTAAATGAGCTTAAATATTTCGAAGAACTACTTCAAGATCATGAAAACCTCATTTCTGAAGTAATTGGACAACCGCGAGTGAAGAAGCAGGTATTTGAAGACTACTGGGGCGAGGTCAAATCTCTGGGTGCCTGGGGTGGTGATTTTGTTATTGCCACTAGTGATCGATCACCCAAGCAAACGCAAGAATACTTTAACCAAAAGGGGTTTGATGTGTTCTTTGGGTATAAAGATCTTGCAATTGATAAATCGACAGTTGGTCAGCGCGTCTAATAGACTATTCCGGAGTAAGCTTTTCCTTTTTAAAAGATTCTTATTTGTAGATGGCAGTGTCATGGCATAATGCACGCGTAATGGCCATCTATGATCATTCTCCCCGCACCAAGAGCTTTTGGTTGCGGATAGATGACCCCAATGCGTTTAGGGAATACACCCCGGGGCAATTTATAACCCTTGATCTACCTATCGATGAAAAAAGGCAAAGGAGATGGCGCAGTTATTCAATTGCCAACGTGCCTGAGACATCCGGGGAGATTGAACTTTGCATATCGAGGTTGGAAAATGGCGCTGCAACCACCTATTTATTTGAAAACGTAAAATGCGGTGATGATTTAACCTTCAAAGGACCCGCTGGTGCTTTTGTCTTGAGAGATCTCACTCCCTGGAACCAAATTGTGATGATCTGCACGGGTACCGGGGTTGCCCCATTTAGGAGCATGCTCTTACAATGGCAAAAGCAAGGACCATTGCAGAAAGAGGTACATCTCATCTTTGGCACTCGATATATCTCAGACATCCTTTATCGCGAAGAATTCTCGGCATTGGAACAAAGCAGTTCAAATTTCGAGTACACAGTTTGTCTTTCGAAAGAACCAACATGGCCAGGGTTTAAGGGGCGTTTACATCAGGTCTATTTAGACCGGTATTCGGCCAAAAGTGACCATAGGTTATTTCTCATTTGTGGCTGGAGCAACATGGTGGATGAAGTAGTCGCCAATCTCCAGGATCTGGGATATGAAAAGGGACAGATCAGATATGAACTTTATGGATAGAGTATCGTTTTAAAAAGAATCGTTTAATTTTACGCACGCATAGCATAGCACAATAGTTCAAAAATCATATGGAAACAGTGTCACAGAGTCCGGTTATGCTTTATACAGAGCAGACGCCAAATCCGGAATCCTTAAAATTTGTCACAAACAGGATGCTGTATAGAGGTACAGCCGATTTTCGGGACGAAAAAATGGCCGAATCGTGGAGTCCCCTAGCTACGGTATTGTTTGAACTCCCTTATGTGAAGGGGGTCTACATTTGCAATAATTTTGTAACAGTGACCAAGGAGTTTAGTTATTCCTGGGATGACATCATGCTTTTACTCAAAGACTTTATTAAGAAGTACGTGGATGAGGGTGGAGTCATTGTGAATCCTGGCTATGAAGAAGAAAAAACTAGACTGGAGGCAGAGGCGGAAGAACTCAAATATACAGGGGATGAGGCAGAGTTAGTAAAACGAATAAAGGAACTGATCGATACCTATGTAAAGCCCGCTGTGGAAATGGATGGAGGAAATATTGAATTCAAATCCTTTGATAATGGAAAAGTAACCGTTATATTGCAGGGATCTTGCAGTGGATGCCCATCTTCTACCGTTACACTAAAAGCTGGAATCGAAGGCATGTTAAAGAGAATGATCCCCGAAGTCACTGAAGTGATTTCTGAAATGGGATAGTAAGATATATAGGATTTGGGTTTTGGGTGTATTTTGCGGCAGCGCTTTCGCACGAAAGTTGCTGCCGTTTTTTTCTAGCCATACTCACCACTGAAAATGAACATCAACAGCTTAGAAACAGCAACGCACAACACAATTACCCTGGTAAAGGAAGTGGCTCATTACATCGCCTCTGAGAAGCAGAATGTGAAGTGGGGAGACCTCCAAATCAAGGACACTAACAGTTTCGTTACTTATGTGGATAAACAGGCTGAAAAAAAGCTGATAGAAGGCTTGAAAAAAATTGTGCCCCAGGCATCCTTCATTACCGAAGAGGGAATGATCGACAATGAGATGTCAGACCTTGCCTGGATAGTTGATCCCCTGGATGGCACTACAAATTTTCTCTATGGTATCCCCATGTACAGCATTAGTGTTGCCTTGGCGATCAATGGCGAATGTGCCCTGGGAGTCGTGCATGCAATCCCTCAGGATGAAACTTTCTATGCCTGGAACGGCAGTGGTGCGTATCTAAATGATGAAAAAATCTCTATAAACAAGCACACCACCCTGCGTGATGCGCTTGTAGGCACAGGATTCTCCTATGACCGAAAAAATCGAACAGGGAGACCTTACCAAACCATCAAAACACTGATTGGCAAATGCCGGGGAATGCGCCGGATGGGATCAGCTGCTATGGATCTTGCTTTTGTGGCTTGTGGGCGACTGGACATCTATTACGAATCAAACCTCAATGCGTGGGATGTGGCAGCAGGTGGAAAAATTGTACAAGAAGCAGGGGGTATCGTCACAGATTTTGACCTGGGTAAAGGCTGGATGTCCGGTGAGACCATTATTGCTGGAAATCACGACATTCATCGCGAGCTACACGCATTGATTAGTAGTGTATAATCAGACATCGATCCAATGGTACTTATCATTGATCTAATCGACCGGGGAGTATAGCTCCACAATGGTTAAATTTGGATTGTGCAGATCAATTATTTCGAACTCGTAAAGCTGGCTCTTGCCTCCGTAAGAGCAAATCTCCTGCGATCTGTGCTTACATTGTTGATCATTGCTTTTGGCATTATGGCATTAGTGGGTATCCTTACAGCAATTGATTCGATACTCTTTTCAATGACCGACAATTTTAGTGGCCTGGGTGCCAATGCCTATAGCATTCAACCGCGGAGTGAAACGATAAAAAGTAATCGCGGGGGGAGGAGGACAAAACGCGGTGAGCCAATTAGCTACCGGCAAGCGACCAAATTTAAAGAGACTTTTGACTTTCCGGCCAGGGTGAGCATATCATACCGCGGTACAGGTTCTGCTGTGGCTAAGTACGGTGCAGAAAAAACCAATCCCAATGTCGCTCTCAGGGGAGTAGACGAAAATTACCTGGACGTTACCGGATTGGATCTCGCGCTGGGAAGGAATTTTACCAGGAGCGAAATCAACGATGGTTCGCCAAAGGCCATTTTGGGAAAAGATATTGTGACTATGCTCTTTGACGGTAAAAACCTGGGGGCACTGGATCAGGTAATCTCCGTGGGCAATATCAAATACAAGGTCATAGGTATTTTGGCATCCAAGGGTTCGAATATGAATCAAAGTGAAGACCGGCAGGTACTGGTCCCGGTGGTAAATGTCAAGCGCTACTATGGCACTGTACGGTCCAATTATTCGGTAAAGGTAGGTTTGACTAATGCCGCAGATATGGATGATGCCACATCATCTACGATCGGAATATTCAGAAACATAAGAAACCTCCGGGTGGGTCAGGATAACGACTTCGAGATATTTAAAAGTGACGGACTGCTCGATTTGCTGAAAGAAAACACGTTTTACCTCCGGATGGCTACGATTGCCATCGGTCTCATCACTCTCCTTGGTGCTGCGATCGGTCTGATGAATATTATGCTGGTTTCAGTGACGGAGCGGACAAGGGAAATCGGGATCCGCAAAGCTATTGGAGCCACCAGCAATAATATTATGGTGCAGTTTCTTACCGAGGCGGTTGTCATTTGTCAAATCGGCGGTGTCGTCGGTATCTTTCTCGGTATCATTGCAGGCAATTTGGTCACCTATCTCACTGGCGGAAAGTTTATTATACCCTGGCCGTGGATCATCCTGGGTGTTATCTTATGTACCGTGGTAGGTTTGATATCCGGTCTTTATCCCGCCCTGAAGGCCGCAAGGCTGGATCCGATAGAATCATTGCGTTATGAGTGATCCGGCATATGAATCTATGCCATGGCATCATGGCAATATTTGCAGGTTTTATGTTAGGCACTACTCAGGATACTTTTTCCCGGTGTGCAAACTGCCTTTGGTAACGGGCATGAATCAGATTTTTCAGTTCTTTTCTTGCAAAGAAGATCCTGCTCTTGACGGTGCCCAATGGCAAATCTAAGGTGTCTGCAATCTCCTGGTATTTATAGCCCTCGTAGTGCATTACAAAAGGTACTTTCAGAGACCCGTCGAGACTATCGATCATTTTCTGCAGTTCATTCATCATGACATTAGACTCAGCCTTGTTGATAATCGACCCACCTGCATTGAGGTAATATAGATTATCCGTGGAGTCTTGAATGGTATTGGCCTTTACTTTCTTCCTGTAGTTGTTGATAAAGATGTTTTTCATAATAGTAAACAACCAGGCCTTAAAATTTGTACCAGGTCGAAATTTCTCCCGGTTGTTTAATGCCCGGAATGCTGTCTCCTGAAACAAATCCTTTGCATCTTCTGCGTTTTTGGTCAGATTATAAGCAAAGCTGTTCAGCACACTCGTCAACTGATTAAACCGGTCTTGAAATTCGATGCTTGACATGGCAACTATTTTTAAATTCCTTACGAATATAGGATTTTGTTGAACATTTGTCAAGATTTTGTTGAACAAAATTATTCAATCAATTAAAGTTTAACCATTTGTTAACACATAAATAATCGTAAGTAATTGATTATCAATGATCAATATCAAGTTTTTCATTTTCAAAAAAAAATGAAATTATTTTTGTGCCTTCTTGATTAAGAAGGCAGCCACAATGGAGAAGACAATGTTGGGAAGCCACACTCCCAAAATGGGCCCCAGGCTCTCCGAATTAGTAAAGGTCATCGTAAATCTTGTAAGCACAATGAAGATGGCAGCCAGAGAGATCCCGATAGCCAAATGGAGACCGATACCACCCCTGATTTTTCTACTGGCGACCGCCAAACCAATCAACGTCAGAATGTAGATAGAAACAGGCTCAGAGGTACGGCGATAGAGTTCCGTCTCAAAGATCCGGGTTCCTCCAATGCCCCTCATCCGTTGTTTTGCCAGGTAATCCTGCAGTTCTCCCGTCGTAAAGAGTTGCTGTTGGTTTTTAACTCTTATCAAATCACTGGGGGTAATATTGATTACGGTATCGAGAATTTTGGTCTTCCCAGAATGCACAGATTCATCCATGCCATCAAAAGTATGAATGAGGTAGTCGGTGAGTTGCCATTGATTGGGCATACCTTTCCATTTAGCTCTCTTAGCTTCCAGAAATTTTGTCAGGACACCTTCCTGATCGTAGGACTCGATTCTCAGATCAATGGCAGTGGTATCGCGTTGGCGGTAATTGCGAATGTACAGTTTGGTCGAAGGATCCAACATCACATGCACATTTCTGGTCCGGGTGCGATTTGTATTCTGCCACACGTTTTCATTTTCAAATGGGATGCGGATCTTACTTCCCAGGGGCACCAAGTAATGATTGGCAAGCAGGTGTATCAGGAAAATGATTGTCGCGCCCAAAAGATAAGGCACCATTATTCGTCTGAAAGGTACTCCTGCATTTAAAATGCTGAGTATTTCGGAGTTTTTTGCCAACCTGGAAGTGAAGTAAATCACACTTATTAGAGCAAAAAGCGGCCACAGCATTCCATTTATGAAGACGACAAAATGTAGGTAATAACTGAGAATTACATCTTTGGCTGCGACTTCGCTTTTGATAAATGCGTCCAGGCGATCGCTAAAATCGATCACCACGGCTATGAGTGAAAACAGAAGAGCCGTAAAGAGAAAAGTCTTTAGGAATTCTCCAACGATATACCGATCTAAGAGCTTTAAATTCACAACCTATCTGTTACAATTTGCAGCATTTTTTCTCTCCAAAGAGTAAAACGATCTTCTGCGATCATCTGACGTGCTGTAGCCATCAATTGCATATAAAAGGACAGATTCTGTAACGTAGCCAGCTGAGCACCCAGCATTTCTTTGTTGATGATTAAGTGCCTGAGGTACGCCTTGCTGTGATGCCTCAATAAATCGATCGGGCTCTGATCGTCAATTGGCTCATAACATCGCGTCCATTTCTGATTTTTAATATTTACTCGTCCGTGTGATGTGTATATAAGGCCGTGCCGGGCATTGCGAGTGGGAAGGACGCAATCAAACATATCAACTCCCAATGAAATACAGTGCAATAAATCTGCAGGTGTTCCCACGCCCATCAAATACCTCGCACTCTCCTTTGGGAGTATGTGGCAAGACAGATCTGTCATAGCATACAATTCTTCTGCAGGCTCACCCACGGAAAGTCCTCCGATGGCATTAATCGTTCGCTGTTTCTTTGAGATATACGATGCTGACTCTCTGCGAAGATCTGCGTAAGTACTTCCCTGTACAATCGGGGCCAGGATCTGATCGTGGTTGTACAGCGGAGTAGACTCGTCAAATCTCTTGATACACCTGTCGAGCCATTGATGAGTAATCTTTAAGGATCTTTCAGCATATTCATATTCGCACGGATAAGGTGTACATTCATCAAAAGCCATAATTATATCTGCGCCGATTTTTCGCTGGATATCAACTGTGCCTTCCGGGGTAAAGACATGCTTTGACCCATCAATATGCGAGGCAAAGGTTACCCCAGCTTCAGTAATTTTGCGCCGACCACTGAGCGAATAAACCTGATATCCCCCACTGTCGGTGAGCATAGGTCTTTGCCAATTGATAAAATTGTGAAGACCTCCGGCACCGGTCAAGACCTCCTGACCCGGTCTCAGATACAAATGATAGGTGTTACCTAAAATAATCTGTGCGTTTATCTCACCTATCAATTGCCTTTGATTCAGACTTTTTACAGAACCCAATGTGCCGACGGGCATGAAAACAGGGGTCGATATCACACCGTGATCCGTTTGCAATTGACCTTGTCTCGCGGCAGACTTCCGGCACGTGTGTAAAACCTGAAAATGCATTAAACCGGTATTAATTTAGGTACCGCTGACTATCAAACTTGAGCAAGACACCAATCATGAGTGTAAATCCAAGAAGTGATGATCCGCCGTAGCTAATAAATGGCAAGGGTATCCCAATGATTGGAGTCAATCCCATTGTCATTCCAATATTTATTGTAAAATGAAAAAATAAAATACCCAGTACTCCATAAATATATTGTCTAAACAGGTTCAATCTTTGCCTTTCCGCCAGAATAATCATCCTCATGAGAAGCATCACATAGAGCCCAATGATCGTGAGTGTACCAATAAATCCCTGCTCTTCTCCGACAGTACAAAAAATAAAATCGGTGCTTTGCTCCGGCACATAATTGAGTTTAGTAAGTGTTCCTTTCAAAAATCCTTTACCACTCACTCCTCCGGAGCCGATAGCCATTTTAGATAGAAGTACATTGTACAGAGGTCCCTGAGGATCGCATTTATCAGGATGTAACCACACGTTTATCCTGTCCTGATGGTGTGGTTCCAACACATTGTGGAACACATAGTCGGTAGCAAAAGCCAAGCCCGAAAAAATTATAAATGTCGATAAGATCAGGGCTGAAAATTGTGGCCTTCCTTTACGTACCTGAGAAAATAAAAAGAATAGAAACAGGATCGAATTGATGATCAAAATCTGCAATTCAAATCCCTGCCTAATGCAAATGATAGATGCGACAAGGAGAAGGAGCATGCTCAGATTCCAATAAAGCCTGTACTCGAGATTTTGCACGAGTACTGCTGTTGCAAAGACGGCGAGGACAATCATCACAGACAGGGGGTTAAAAATTAAGACAAGCACGAAAATTGCTGCTGCAGAAAGCCCTATAATATATGGCAGTGAAGACAATCCCTCGCGGTAGAGAAGAATAAAAAAGGACACAAAAATAAGGGCGCTGCCGGGATCCGGCTGTAGGATAATAAGTAGTAGAGGAGCAATAAACAGAGAAATTGCAACTAAAATATCTTTACCATTTTTCAGTTTAGATGTGGGTCCTGAAAGGTATGAAGCCACCGCAAGGCATGTTGAAAATTTGGCCAATTCTGCGGGTTGAAAAGTAAACCCCAGAATATTAAACCACGACCTGGATCCATTGACTTCAATGCCCAAAAAGAGTACCAGGATCAGGAGAAACAATGAAATACCGTAAATGGGATACGCGAGATTCCGCCAGTGTTTCCAATCGATATTAAGCACTCCAAGCAACAAGGCAAAAGACAAACCGGCCCAGAGGGTTTGCTTTCCTATTTCGTTGTTCATCGAAAATACCGGCTCCGTCTCATTGTACTCTGCAGCAAAAATCATCAACCACCCAATAAATACCAGGCTCAAATACAGAGAAAAAGTAATCCAGTCAATTGTCTTCCTTTGTGTTGTCCTGACCGAATTTCGCATTAATACAGAGTTTGCTTTGGCCTTTATGTAGTCTCCAAATACTCTCCTAAAAATTATTGTTTAATATTTCATCTGGCTCAACGTCGTCCAGTACTAATATGGCAGATTGGTAGCGCCTTTTTATTCGATGCAAAAGTCTCAGTGCATCAAGTTTATCTTTAAAAACTGCGTCTTTGATTTTTAAAATATAATAGGGATTGTCATGAATCCATTCTAGTCTTATATTGGGATATATATTTTCAAAACGGGTTTTTTCAGTTTCCATCATACGCCGGTCACTAAGTGCTGCGATCTGAATTCTCCAGGCTTTTACTTTGTCCTTTTTTTTATTTTTCGAAGCGTATATGGAAAGTAGTCGATCTACCTGTGGAGTTGTAGTTACTGAATTTTGAGTAAAGCCTGCAACGGTGCCGAAGAAAAAGACGGAAATAAGCGTACAGAATTTAATCCTATTTATATATACCATAAAATTCTTTCTTATTATGCCCTGCCGTGGCAATGTTTATATTTTTTCCCGCTGCCACAGGGGCAAGGAGCATTGCGTCCTATTTTCGGATCTTGTCTCCGTACCGTTTCCTGCTTTTTTCCCCGGTCACTGACTGCCTCGGCTGCTGCTCTGGCTGCATTTCCACTCAAGTCTCCGCCACCACCCCGGTTGGCGCTCACTTTACTCATATCTGTTCGCTGTGCACGTGCTTCTCTCACCTCACTGGGTTGGTTTATCAACAATTTAGACTGAGATAAAAAGGCCGTTACGTCTCGATTTATTTTATAAATCAACCGCTCAAACAGATCGTAAGCCTCCATTTTATAAATCACCAGTGGATCTTTTTGCTCAAAAGATGCCCCCTGTACCGATTCTTTTAATTCGTCCATATCCCGAAGGTGCTCCTTCCAATTTTCATCGATAAGTGCGAGGGTCACCGCTTTTTCAATGTCCCGTACGATCGATCTTCCTTCAGACTCTACTGCGTCCTGTAAGTGAGCTGAAATAGGAAGCTGGCGACTACTACCATCTGTGATTGGCAAGGCAATATATTTATATCGGTGTCCTTCGTTCTCATATACGTTCTTGACAATGGGATAGAGGGACTCCGCGATTTTTTCTCCTTTTTGCTTATAAAAAAGTGAAAACTCCTCGTGAAGTTTTTCAGTGACCTCGTGATCCGGTGCTTCCTGAAAGAAGGCAGCATCCAATTTGGGATCGATGCCCAGTGATTGGATACAGGCATTTCGGAAAGACTCGAAGTCACCGGCAGATTTATAACCCAGGACCAGACTTTCCACCAACCCTTCAAACATGTGATTGAGGTCTACAGAAAGACGGTCTCCCGAAAGTGCGTTGCGCCTCTTTTCATAAATCGCCTCCCTCTGAATATTCATTACATCATCATACTCAAGGAGCCTTTTTCTAATCCCAAAATTATTCTCCTCTACTTTTTTCTGTGCTCGCTCGATTGATTTTGACACCATGCTATGCTGGATCACCTCTCCCTCTTTGTGGCCCATACGATCCATGAGCTTTGCGATGCGTTCTGACCTAAAGAGACGCATAAGATTGTCCTCCAGCGATACAAAAAACTGTGAAGATCCCGGATCACCCTGCCTGCCTGCCCGGCCTCTTAACTGCCTATCTACGCGTCTGCTGTCATGTCGTTCAGTCCCCACAATAGCCAGTCCACCTGCGTCTTTTACGAGCTCACTTATTTTTATATCTGTCCCTCTTCCGGCCATATTTGTGGCAATAGTAACCTTGCCCGGACGTCCGGCCTCAGTCACAATTTCTGCTTCCCGCTGATGTTGTTTGGCATTGAGTACATTGTGATCCAGGTTTCGCAATTTCAGCATCCGACTTAACTTTTCCGAAATATCGACTGAGGTGGTTCCCACCAGAACAGGTCGGTCAGCCTGGCTAAGCGTAACGATCTCATCAATTACTGCATTGTACTTCTCCCTTGCGGTTTTAAACACGAGGTCTTCCCTGTCATCCCTTACAATTGGCTTGTTTGTCGGAATCACGACGACATCGAGCTTGTAAATCTCCCAAAACTCATTGGCCTCTGTCTCCGCTGTACCAGTCATCCCCGCCAATTTGTGATACATCCGAAAATAATTCTGAAGAGTGACCGTTGCATATGTCTGCGTGAGCTCACCCACTTTGACATTTTCTTTCGCTTCGAGTGCCTGATGCAGACCATCGGAATACCTGCGTCCTTCCATCATACGGCCAGTTTGCTCGTCTACGATTTTTACCTGCCCATCCAGCACAACATACTCTTCATCTTTTTCAAAAAGTGTGTAGGCCTTCAACAGCTGACTCACTGCATGCAATCTCCGTGACTTATTGCTGTAATCCTGGATAACCTCCCTTTTTGCCTCTTCTCTCTCCGACTCTCCAAGTTGCTCGTTCTGATCAACTTCCAAAATCTCCGTCCCAATATCAGGAAGTACAAACATGTTGGGATCATCTCCCCCTTTAGCGAGAAATTCGGCACCTCGTTCCGTTAGATCGACGTTTCTGTTTTTCTCATCGATTGTAAAATACAGCGGCTCATCTACCAGGTGCATGTTTTTCGACTGCTCCTGCATATAAAAATTCTCTGCCTTCTGAAGGCAAACCTTTACCCCCTCTTCACTCAAAAATTTAGTCAACGGCCTGTATTTAGGTAGTGCCCTATAGGTACGCAACAGGGTCATTCCACCTTCGTCCTCCTCATACCCGGTTTCTCCATCGGCAATGAGTGTTTTAGACTTAGCAAGATACTCGGTAGCCAATTTGCGCTGTACATTGACAAGCCTTTCTACTGCGGGCTTCAGGGTATTGTATTCCTGGTCATCTGCATCCTTTGGAACAGGTCCCGAAATAATCAGTGGTGTACGCGCATCGTCTATCAACACCGAATCCACCTCATCTATCATTGCAAAGTGATGCTTCCTTTGTACGAGTTCGGAGTTTGATCTGACCATATTGTCTCTCAAATAATCAAACCCAAATTCACTATTAGTGCCGTAGGTTACATCACATCGATAAGCCGCAATTCTCTCCGGGGAATGCGGTCTGTATTTATCGATGCAATCTACGGTGAGAAATAAGAATTCGAAAATGGGGCCAACCCATTCACAATCTCTTCTTGCCAAATAATCATTGACGGTAATGATATGAACACCTTCTCCTGATAATCCGTTGAGATACGCTGGCAATGTGGCCACAAGTGTTTTTCCTTCTCCCGTAGCCATTTCGGCAATCTTTCCGTCATGCAAGACCATGCCGCCGATGAGCTGAACATCGTAATGCACCATATCCCACGTGATCTCCCCGCCAGCAGCCACCCATTTGTTAGACCAGATGGCAGTATCGCCTTCGATCTTTACATACGCATTTTGGGCTGATAAATCCCGATCAAAATCAGTCGCACTGACTGTTAATTCCTCATTTGTCTTAAAGCGCTTGGCCGTTTCCTTTACAACTGCAAAAGCCTCGGGTAAAATCTCATTCAGGATATCTTCGAGGTGCTCATCCTTTTCCTCTATGAGTTCATCAATCTGCTTAAACATGGCCTCCTTTTCTCCAAAATCCGGCTCTGCTTTGGCCTCTTCTTTGAGCTGATCGATATCAGCATTAATGCCTGTGAGATGTTCGCTAATTCTCGACTTAAATTCATGTGTCTTTGATCGCAGTTCATCATTGCTCAATGAGGAAAATTCTTCCTCATACTTAAGGATTTCTTCTACTATCGGAGAGTATTTTTTAACATCGCGATCGTACTTTGTACCAAATATTTTTGTGAAAACCTTAAGCATAAAATCTGACTATTTCTTAATAAACAAAGATAAACTAATGAAGGGCTATGCAACTAAAACGATAAATAATCGATCATATATCATACCATGTGAAGATTTCTACTGGCTTTAAGCCATAATGACAGTTTTTTGGCGTTTACTAGTTGGTTATCGTGGGAACCAAGAGGTATGATCAAACTCAAAGCGGTACTTTATTTCTTTTTTATCCTGGCTCCACTGTTAGCTTATTCTCAAATTACTCCGCCTGTATTCCAGTGCGTAAGAGGAGACACCTTATACTGGCTGCCCGCCAATAATACATGCGGCACATTTATCAGTACGGAAATCTATTATAGCCCAGATCCTGCCGGGCCATATACAGTGATCGCCACCTTAACGGATGAATCCGTGCATTCTTATCATCATCCTGTAGGGGGCGGGGCCTACTACTATTTGGCAACAGACGCTGACTGTCCGGGAATGATCCCGATATACTCTGATACGCTCGACAACCTGCCACCCAAAGCCACAACGATCGAGCGCGTGACCGTCAGAGCAGATGGCGTACATGTCAAATGGCACGATAACCAGGACCCGAAGACAGCGGGATATATCGTCTATAGATCCACTCCCCAGGGTACCTTGCCCATTGATACCGTATACAGCTCGTTGGAGTACCTGGATCAGAGTGGGGATCCCTCTGCAAAGTCAGAAACCTATTACGTACTAGCCGTCGATCAGTGTGGAAACACCGGTTTGTTTGATTTTGCTCACAATACGATTCATCTGAAGGCAGCATTGGATTTTTGCAAACAGCACATTGAGCTCACATGGAATCCATATCAAAACTGGCCCACCGGTGTAGATCACATCGAGATCTGGCTTAGTAAAGATGGAAATCCTGCAGAGTTTGAACATAGGTTACAAGAATCTGACACTCTGGCATACATCACCGGCATTGACGACGGTCGCACTTACTGCGTGACTGTGAGATACATTCAGTCTGGCAACAATGTGATGTCTGAAAGCAATGAGGTATGTTTCGTCGCAGACGTGATATCCCCACTTGTCGATCTTGCAATCCGCAACGTGTCGGTCACTGATGATGGCACAGTGGAGGTTACGTGGAGGCATACTGCTGATGCAGATTTGAAATATCTTGTAATCGATCGAGGAATACGGGGGAAAAGCAGCCTTGATAGCCTGTTCGATCTTCGCGGACAAAGACCTGTCACGAATGAGGATGTCTATATGGATCAGCTTGCTTCACCCAATTTAGAACCCTACAACTATCGAATCACGGCAATCGACGACTGCGATACCAGTAGGCGTTCTAATGAAATGGCATCGATCCACCTGCATGCAGTAGCAGCTGCCACAACTAGCAATGATTTGCAATGGACTCCCTTTTATGCCACCGATAGAGATTTATCGAACTATCAGATTTGCCGGATACTAGATGGAACTACCTCCACGGTCCATATTGCCGAGGAAAATGAATCAAGTTTTACCGACGATCTTCAGGATATAACCACCGGCCTCACCTGTTACGTGGTCAAGGCCATTCACACGGATAAAATGGGTTTGGACTCTCTGGTGGCCCGATCCAATAAAGCTTGCATCAAGCAGAAGACAAACCTCTTTATACCTAATGCCTTTGCTCCCCAAAGTATCAACAACATCTTTAAACCACTTTTTGCTACCGGAGAAGGCGTGTCTGGCTACCAAATGCAGATATTCAATCGATGGGGTGGATTAATTTTTGAGACCACAGAAAGGAATCAGGGCTGGAATGGTACGCAGGATGGTCAACTACTCTTGCCAGGTGCATATATTTACTCGATCCAGTTTGACCAGCCTGATGGACAAAGAGAAAAATACTCCGGTACCGTTCATTTGATCAGATAAATCCCTGACCTTCTCGCAGCTAAGAAATTATCGATATTTTGCAACTCGCGCAGGTAGGGGAGGTATCACAGAATGGGGAAAGCACTTTTTTTGATCCTCCTCCAGTCGAACAATGAGTTGCGCTATTTCTTTTCGATCTTTACTTTCATCAGTCTCGTCAAATTGCTTGATGTATATCGTCCTGCCATCATTGAAAATCGTATGCTTTTTACCATCGAGAGCAGGTGAAGATTCGTACAATTTTTTCCAATAAGGAAAAGCTTTTTCGTAATCGCTGCGACTTAAATAATCGCGATAGATTGCATAATAATCCTGGAGCTCTTCGATATTATCGTGGTCCATCCAGGTGTCGCACTGGGCGAATGATGCGATCGGTGTCAGAGCTATAAATATGATGCAACATGTCCTGTTTATTAACCTTATTAATAGATTCTTCATAGCGAAATGAAATTCAGGTTACTATCCAATGGGCAAATGGATAGAAGTAGTTAAATAAGTTATTAAACTAAGTTACAGAAAATAATGCTGCAATTCAGATCATTCTTCCAGCTCATGGAGAGCTTGGATCCCTCCCTTGAGGTTATATAAGTTTTCCCGATGAGCGTCTTTTTGCAAGAAAATAATTGCTTGGGCACTTCTCACACCACTTCTGCAATAGACGATCACTTTTTTATCCTCGGCCACTTCATCCGTACGATCACCCAATTGTGCCAATGGTATTTTGGTTCCACCCAGGTCACCTTCTACGTACTCTTCGGGCTCTCTCACATCAAGCAACTGATAGCTGTCCTTGTTGTCACTGATGGTCTTGCGAAACTCTTCAGGTGACATCTCTCGCACACGAGATAGTGTTGCGGGATTTGGAGATCCGCAAAAAGCTTCGTAATCAATCAGATTCTGAATTGCAGGCAGCTCATCGTTCTTCTTAATCTGAAGGGTTACTGTCTTAAATTGAAGGGCGTCAAAAATAAATAATCGGCCACTAAGAGTCTCTCCGATTCCGGTAATGATTTTTATGGCTTCGTTGGCCTGCATACTTCCGATGATACCAGGTAGGACCCCGAGTACACCACCCTCTGCACAGCTTGGCACCATGCCAGGAGGAGGGGGCTCTGGGAAAAGGTCGCGATAGTTGGGACCCCGGCCACCCTCACTGTCCTGCATATTAAAGACAGAGACCTGTCCTTCAAATTGGTATATAGAGCCATAGACCAAGGGTTTACTTAGTATCACGCAGGCGTCATTGACCAGATACCTCGTTGGAAAATTGTCAGTCCCATCGACAATCACATCATAATCCGCAAGGATGTTCAGCGCATTGGAAGTGTTTAGAAACACCTCGTGCACATTGACCTTTACAAAAGGATTGATTTTTTCGACTTGTCTTGCTGCCACAGCGGCTTTGGCAAGACCCACTTGATCTGAAGCGTAAAGCACTTGTCTTTGTAAGTTTGAAATATCCACTTTATCCCCATCTACAATACCCAGTGTACCGATCCCCGCTGCCGCCAGGTAGAGTAATAGAGGACTACCCAGGCCACCGGCACCTATGACCAGCACTTTACTTTGTTTCAGCTTCTTCTGTCCATCCAGATTAAACTCAGGTATCTTTATGTGTCGAGAATACCTCAGCTTCTCTGCAGGAGTAATAACAGGGATGTCCATACTCACTAAGGTAGTGACAAAATCACCGAAAGTACAATGGAGGTCCTAAATCAATTTGTGATAATACAGGAGATAGCGACGCAGAAAAAGTGATTAGAGAATCACCCTCTGCTCCACATAATTACCCAGACCATAAAGAGAGGATGTCCAGGCGTTGTCTGCTACTTCGACAAATGAAAAACTAGTCAAGTCAGAATCAGACAGAATGGCTTTGTTTATTTTGCCATTGGCCGAGGTATAAAAGCAGCCGAGCAACTTCATAGATGTTCCGACGACCATGTCTCGCGCATTTTCAAAATCGCGTTTGGTCAATATTATATGATCTCCACTTCTTTTGATTTGCTGTAAGGGCCAGATCTTCTTAATAATGCGGAAGTTATCCTTCTCTTCCCCGTAGAAAAATCCGAAGGTATGCTCCGGAGATCTCGCTTCTACAATTGCATGGATTTGCTTTTGAAAAAAAATTGGGACGATCAGAAATTGGTCTTGTTTTTCGTCTTGATGTGTTTCTGGGTGCGGCTGGGTTGCAGTATGCATTTCTATTTCTTTACTTAATCGTCTGTACCGTCATTATTGACTTGTGGGAAGTTTTTGGCATCCGGCCAAATATTAACTTTTCCCTTATATCACCTATATGATCAAACGCCGTGCCAAAGTGCTCAAATGCCCTGTACATAAGGAAAAATGCGGATAAGCGTCAACGTTTGTTTCGCAATGGTATATCAGGAAAACTTAGGTCGAGATTTGATCTCTGCAATTCTTTTATTTACCCTGCTTAATGTCTGCAACCTATGATATGCATCAGAGAAGATGATGGCAAAAATCGCCAGTACAAAAAGGGTGTTCCGGACAATAGTCACTGTACTGCTATACTCCTCAAAGAACGGGCGAATGAGTAGCAGTTCTATACTGATGATAAGTGCAGATAGTAAAAACAAGACAATGCTCAATCCCTTGACCTTTATCAGATATGAGGGTTCGGACTTTATCAGGCACCTCTTGAGCAGGTAGGATGCGGCATGATGTTCAGGATTAATGTGCAGCAGCTCCCAAAGCACTCGTTCTGATGATACAAATTCGAGTAGGTGGTAATGTGCAGCGGCTTTTCTCAGCAGCAATTTTTGGTAAATATCCTCACCTTTCAGATACTTGATGTTGTTAAAGATCAGAGACTCCAAAAGGTACTGTACGACGGTGAGAAAGTGCTCGTATTTTCCCAATTCAAAAAGGGCATTGGCATAGCCCAATTCTATTTCGAGAAATGACTCCGTATCGAGGCCGGACAGTGATTTCTTGTGGGTCTCATAAAAGCTGACTATTTCAGAGTGAGCAGAAGAATCCAGCTCCCTAAAATGATCCAGGAGATCCTGTGTATGGGTAATAAAAGAAAAACTCACTACTCAGTCAATCTGGCTTTTAGACTACATTTACTCAATTATCCCAGTAAATTAAGAAACAATTGAAACAAAGGGCACCAAAACCGGCCAATAGTGATCAAAATCATCAAAAATGTTTGCGCGTGTCGTATCCCCAGTTGAGTTTATTGCGCATTGTCTTCGAAAATGACATTTCATCCAGCTGCACCATTTTTATCCCAAATTCGCTACGGCGCACCGACAGTTTGAAATCCTGGGTTATGATCTCAAATCTTGAATCCAAGGTGCATAGAAAATTTTCTGTGCGTCCCTCCACCTCAAAACTAAGCACAGAATCATCTGGGATCACCAGAGGCCGGATGTTTAGATTATGTGGAGCCACCGGAGTCAAGATAAAATTTCGGGACTCCGGATACACAATGGGGCCACCACAACTCAAAGAGTACCCAGTAGATCCGGTCGGAGTGCTTACAATGAGTCCATCGGCCCAGTAAGAGTTGAGAAATTCTCCGTCGAGGTATGTGTGAATTATGATCATCGAGGAGTTGTCTCGTTTCAGAATCGTAAAGTCATTTAGTGCAAATCTCGTATCACCAAAAATGGGTTTGTTCGTTTCCAGAAACAGCATTGACCTATCCTGCAATCTGTATTGGTCTCTCTTCAACATTTCGACCGCTTTGCCCACAAACTTCTCTTCTATGCTTGCCAGAAATCCCAAACGTCCCAGATTGATGCCCATGATTGGGACCTGTGTATCCCGGATCAAGGTAGCGGCATTGAGGATTGTACCATCACCTCCCAGGGTAAAGACAAAATCAAGATCAAGGGCTGATAATTCCTCATATCCGTCCACTTCATTCCACTGGATTGTAGTCGAAACTTTATCCCGGATTGTATCTAAGTAAGGAGTGTAGATAAATACCTCCCATTTTTCCCGTTCTAATATATCAAGGAGATGCCGTACTGAAGCAACCTGATTGTCGCTGATATATTTGCCGTATAAAAGTACTTTCATTTAGAAGTCAGACCGAATGTGCAAAAATACTCCATTCTCTTGCAAATCATTGAAACTATACTGAATTTGAAAAGCATACTTCCGGTACAGCACCATGTCAATTCCGATTCCGCGGCCAAAGATCCACTTATTGGTGAGTGTATTACCGGCATCAAATAAATAATTGTAGGATTTTCCCAGATCTCCGTTGAGGGTAAACCAAAGTTCTACCGGAAACATCCGGTAGTTTTTGACGGGCATTTTCTTTTTTAGATCAAAAATGTGCTCAAAGAGTTTGAATCTAAGGGCGTTTTGAGACAGAATAAAGTCGGTCCCGTCCATGACATAAAATTCGTAGCCTCTCAAATAATCTTCACCGTAGCCCAAAGCTTTCAGACCGTAATAAGGATGATCACCCCTGGTCCATTCACGTTGTAATTTTACACGCATTTCGAGGTTGAGCCACTTCCGAATGGGTACATAGTGCGCGTAATCTACAGAAGTGTATAGTTGGTTTACATCATTAAAAATGCCCCATCCTATTTTCTGAAACTCAGTAATCAATCGATTACCCTTGAGAGGGTAAAACCGACTGTCTCGTCGCTCCCTGACAAAAATGTAGTTAAATTCAAAGAATCTTAATGCTGTCTTGCCATTGAAAAATCGAGGGTATACATCTAATATATCTTTGTTTACCAGATTATCTTCCAGCTTAAATAAAAATTCGTGGAAGGCCACAACACCAGGCCGGTAATGAATCGATAGAATGCTTTTTCTGCTTTTAAAATTTATTTGGTCAAGGTCTTCATAAAACTTGAGTTTATTATCTATACTCGTGTACGCAAATTCTCTCTTATGATCAAAAAAATATCTAGCAGTAAATCCCAGTGTCTTATTTCTGTTAAAATAGGGTCTCTCGTATTGCAAAAAAAATCTTCTCGTGTAGCCGCCTTGCAATGTCATTTTTAGATTGTCCTTGTTGCCCGTAAAATTTACATAGACAAATCGAATCCCATAATTTACTCTTTTTAGCGAGCGATTAAACTCGGTCCACCATACATTGAAATTTCTATCGGCCAGGCTAAAAATGGGGAGAGGAAAAATGTACCACGATTCTACCACTGTCACAACCACATCGAGTGCCTGGTGTTCGTCATCCCAATTTTTGATATTAATTTCGACACTGTTAAAGAGACCAGTGTTCATCAAAAGCTCTCGATTTCTTTCGAATCGTTTGGTAAGTAAGGCTAAGCTGACTGAATCTTGAATTTTAAGATCCATCTCCCGGTATATGAGATCTGATTTGGTTTTTTTATTTCCAATAATCTCGACGCTATTTATGACAATGATATCACTTTGAGCATATACATCACCTACCAGAAAGATCGCACCAAATAGCAGAGTGCACAACAGGGCTGCACTATTTGATTGCATCATACTTTCTGTGAAAAATTTAAACGTTGAGGTAATGCATGAAAGATTCGAAGCGATCTTTAAACATCTCTTCATCTTGCTCTTCAGCATATATCGCAAATATAGAATAGCCAAATCGCTCCAGTGCAGTTGTAACCCGGTGGATATCTGGTTTGTTTATCTTGATATGCACATAGATTTTATTATCATCTGCATCCGTATTGGTCACAAACACACCCAGAATGGCAATATTTTCCGATTCAACTACTCTGGCAATTTCAGATAATGCGTAATCCGGCTTCGCCATTTCCAGAACGACAATACCTCCCACTTCAGCAAATGAAAAGCCATTGGCCAAATATTCAACTAGGTCTTGTCTCGTGATCACACCCAGAAAATTAGATTCCCGATCGACAACAGGTACTACCGATAATTTTGTTTTTGCCAATAGCGAAAGAACATCAAAAATATGATCAGTATCCTTCACATGGGGGTATTGCAGGGATAAATGATAGGATCCTATTGATTCCTCACCGTCATTTTCTAATATATCCTCTGCTGATATGATGCCAAGCAATTGTTCGTTATTTACAATGGGCAAATGCTCTACAAAAAATTCTCCCATGATGTCAAGTGCTTCATTTCCCTTAGTCGAAGTCCTCAATTGTGGAACATCGAGAGATATTATATTTGCTGCATTCATAGTGGAGATTTAATGCCTAATCAATTTTGCTTTTTGTTCGATAAATTCTTTTTCTGTAATCAAGCCCTTTTCACGCAGTTCGTTTAATTTCTTCAATTGATCCAAAAGCAGATCATTGTCGAGTAAATTTTCTTTTGGTGCAGCCAGTTTTTTTCTAAGTGTGTATCCATTTGTCTTAAATTCTTCCCATTGAGGCTGGATACGGACGTAAGCCAATGCATCGTGGGCGTTTATTTTATCAAAATCGTTAAAGCCCATTTCCACTGCCTGGCTCAAGTGGCCATAGGCTTTGTCGGCTTCCTCAATCTGTGAATATGCACAGGCCAAATTAAAATGAATCGTAAGGTCGTTGGGATCGATTTTCAATGCCTGCTGGAAGTCTTTTATCGAAGCCTCGATATCAAACTCTTTAAACTTCTTAATACCCGCTTGTTTAAACGGATTGTTTCGCACCCTTGACTTCCTCCTCGCAGGTGACCGTCTTACTGTTTTCGACCGGCGTGTTCTCGGTTCTGGTCGCCTGCGCATCTCCCTTCTTTGCCGCCGGTTCGGGCGCTGAAAGTCCGTATCTGCCGGCACCCGGTAATTTGTATATCGCTTATTGTATTTGGCATCAAATACTTGCTGATTCATTGTCAGGAAAATGATGCCGTCCAAAAGCCCCAAAAGAAATGACACCCCTGTCAGGGCTAAAAATGCATAAACGACTCCGAGACCAATTTGCCCCAAATAAAATCTATGAAGCCCAATTACACCGCCCAGAAAAGCAAGTATTGCCGCAGTATTTTTATTTTTCATCGGTATCTCAAAGTAAACGTTTTATAGGCCTATTTTGCCATGGTCCCTTTCTTTATCTTGCACGTGACCACCGCGATATCATCGGGATATGCATGCAGGCCTTTAAATTTCTCCATAGCAGACAGCAACTCAGTATTAAACTTCTTTGCAGAAACTCCAGTATGGGATGTTGTGAAATCATTCAACCTTTCCTCATCAAAATATGCGCCAGTCCCGTCTTTCAGATCCGTGAGACCATCGGTATACATCACTATAAGGGCCTCTTTATCATCGACTGCCAGGGTTCCTACATCGATCTGGTCTAAAAACTCAATCGCACCCAGGATGGTACATCCCCTGGTGAGCCACTCCTTATGTCCTGAATTTACAAACAAGGGAGGATTGTGACCGGCATTGACATACCGGATCTTCCTTGTCTTGGGGTCATACTTCAAAATAAAAAACGTGACAATACGCTCACTCTTAGTAATGCCGACCAAAGTGGTATTGATGTGCTGGACGAGCTGATCAAGCCTGGTATAAATCTTTACTGCCGATCGCAGTGTAGCCTGGAAATTGGCCATTAAGATTGCTGCCGGAACGCCTTTGCCCGATACATCAGCAAGACATATAATCAGGGAACCGTCCTCAAGCCGGCAATAGTCGAAGTAGTCGCCTCCGATATTGGAATGCGGCCTATAGATCGCTGACAACTCAACATCCGGCTGGTCAGGCAGCTCAGTGGGTATAAGCATTTGCTGCACACGTTGTGCTAATTCCAGCTCCTTTTTGTAAGCTTCTTCCTCCACAAAACGACTCACTAACCTCTTGTTTTCTATAGCAACAGCGACAATATTGGTTATGCTGATCATGAATTTAAACCGATCGTATGCGTCCTCGGTTTTTTCCATTTTTCCAACAAGTACGTATGCCAATGGATCTTCCTTATGCAAAACCGGGATCACCAGTTCAAAAGGTTTGAGGGAATCATCGCATAATTCGCCGACCTTCGAAAAATCGCGGTACTTCTTAACCAGAATCGCTCCCAGTTCGTTCACATCCCCGACCTTGCTATTGATCGTCTTGTAGCTTTTCCAGCCCGTGGATTCCCGAAATAAAATGACCAGTCTCTGCACACCGATTTCCTGCTGCAAGAACTTGCTGTACATATCAAACAAATCCGTCCTCGACATATTTGCATTGATAGCCTGCGTAATGCGCATCAGGAAATTGAGCTGCACCTGCTTGTGGTGTAGCTCATCCTCCAAATGTTGCATTTGTGGAGTCATATATGTCGCAAGTGGTTTATCTTTCATTTTCGTGTCCGAAATCTAACAAGTAGATCTAAAATTAATTAAATAGTTGGGACAACAACTTCAGATGAAAATCCTGATACTCGATCCATACCTTACTACCAGTCACAAAATCTGGCTCTCCAATCTGACCAGGCATCTGAATTACGATATCCGGGAATTTACAATGCCTGCTTACCACTGGAAGTGGCGGATGCATGCAGCAGCAATTCACATGGCGCAGCAGCTCATAAGCAGTGGATTCAGACCAGATCTTATTCTCACTACAGAGATGATGGATTTGAACCTTTTCGCAGCACAATGTAGAAGATATATTCGTGCTGATCTGCCCCTGGTCCTCTATTTTCATGAAAATCAGATCAATTATCCGGTGAGTCATCGCGACAGGGACCAGAAAAGAGCCTTTGACAACCACTACGGCTTCATCAACTTTACCAGTGCACTGGTCGCAGATCACATCATTTTCAATTCTCACTACCATTACAACTCTTTTTTTGAAGTGCTGCCTCCGTTTTTGGACAAATTCCCAAACTCCACCCTGAAAGATAGTATCCCATCGCTAGAGGAGAAGTCCTCAGTGGTGTACCCAGGTTTCAACTTGCTGGAATTTGAAAAATCTCGTGCCCCATCGGTAAACGATAGGCCAATCATACTCTGGAATCACCGGTGGGAATACGATAAGGACCCGGACACATTTTTTGATGTTTTAAGCAAAATGCAGGCAGATGGCCTCTACTTTGACATCGTCGTACTGGGTCAGGCGTTTAGAAACCAGCCCCAGATATTTTCAACCGTCAGGGACCGTTTTGGAGATCGAGTCCTGCATCTGGGTTTTGTAGAAGACAGGATAGATTACGTCAAATGGTTGTGGAGGTCTGATATTGTAATTTCTACTAGTCACCAGGATTATTTCGGTATTTCCGTGGTGGAAGCAATATATGCCGAATGCTACCCATTGCTCCCTGACCGATTGGCATTTCCAGAACATATACCTTCTCATTTAAGGCCTACGTATCTCTATCAGAATGCACGTGAACTGGCCCAAAAACTGAAATCACTTTTGCAGGATTGGCCTACAACAGGTTATGACCGGGAGTCTCTGGTTAGGCACATGAGGAGATATGGTCCGGAAGAGCAATTGAAAAGTTATCACAATATATTTTCATTGTTGTCGCAAAGACGAGATGGATCACCGGATCAAGACTTGTGATGCACACCAATTTAATAGCCAGTGCTACCACAAAGAATTCTGTCTATTCCTTCACAATCTGATTGATGATAACTCCTCGTTTACTCGTCTGAATCACAAGCATATACACACCCGGGATCATATTACTCAAGTCAATATCTGTTTCGGAGGTGGTAATTACGATCTCACCTTGCAATGAGTAAATCCTGGATAATAACCCAGGGCAAGGAGAGCGAATGTTGATCTTGCCGATGGTTGGATTTGGTCCAACAATAATATTGCATCGATTCGGAGTTGCAACAGCTAACAATTGATCACATTTGTTATCGGGATAATTTAGACTGAGTGTGTTATTTTGGTAGCACTGTAGATCTATGGGCTCACAGGCATCAATAGAGCAGTCATAAATATAACCACGCTCAAATTCCCTGTCTGCTCGACCAATTTTCTCAATAACCTCATAAGTGTATTGATAATCTCCAGATTCGGCAACAACTCGGAGATGTTGAACATCTAGGGTATCGTTTTCGAGTATCAAATGACTTATTGAATCTAGAATCGTGTAATATATGTCTGCACAAAACTTGAATCAACTCTGATGGTATCGCCTTGATTCAATTCAAATGAGTAGACGAGATTTAAACTGCCATCCTTTGGATAATATTGATAGATGTTCGCTCCTTCTTCAAACATTACTTTAAGACTTTCATCTTCTCTCACTTCTCCAAATGAATTGAATTTTCTCTGTTGTAGGATCAGCGCCATTGACAGATCATCAATTACTGTATCTCTTACATAAAACCAATTGACTGTTCCAATTGTCTGTCCAGCAATACACCCCCAATCATTCCAACGATAAGACCATGTTGGACTTCCTTCAAACCAGTGTTGACCAGATACCACCTGCCAAAAGTGCAGAATTGCTATAAGTAGATAAATTCTTGACATCCTGTTGTTTCAAGTGCTTTAGTCAGTGCAAATTTTCAATGTTGCAATAGCCTCCTAAGCCAAAACCTTATCCACCACATGGCCATGCACATCAGTGAGCCTGAATCTACGTCCCTGGTATTTAAAAGTAAATCGCTCGTGGTCAATACCCATCAGATGCATGACGGTGGCTTGAAAATCGTGTACGTGTACTGGATCTTCGATAATATTGTAGCTAAAGTCGTCCGTTTTGCCTATGGAAATACCTTTTTTGACTCCTGCACCGGCCATCCAGATCGTAAAACATCTGGGGTGATGGTCGCGACCGTAATTAGTGGGCGTGAGTTTGCCCTGTGAGTAACAGCCCCGGCCAAATTCTCCTCCCCAAATCACCAGAGTATCGTCGAGCAAACCCCTTTGCTTAAGGTCAATAAGCAGCCCGGATGACGGCTGGTCTGTCTCGGAGGTAAGCATTTCTATCAGCCTGGGTAATCCTCCATGCATATCCCATCCCTGATGGTAAAGTTGCACAAACCGGACACCGCTTTCGATCAGTTTTCTTGCCAGGAGGCAGTTGTGGGCATAAGTGCCCGGCACTTTGGCATTCTCACCATAAAGCTTGTAGATGTGATCGGGTTCATTGTCAGTCCTAAGAGTCTCTGGCACGGATGCCTGCATGCGATAGGCCATTTCGTACTGGGACACTCTGGAGAGGATATTGGGATCTTGCCAATGATCATATTGACTCTCGTGAAGAGCTGCCAAATGATCTAGCATGAGCCGTCGTGTGGTGCGATCCATACCAGCCGGATCGTTGAGATAGAGGACCGGGTCGTGTCCGGATCTAAACATCACGCCCTGGTGATCAGAGGGTAAAAATCCATTGCCCCAGAGCTTGGCATACAGTGGCTGACCACCATTCCATTTGCTTCGCGAGAGCAGTACGCAAAATGTAGGCAAATTGTCATTTTCACTACCCAACCCATAACTCATCCAGGATCCCATACTCGGCCTTCCCGCCTGTTGTGATCCCGTCTGAATAAACGTCACTGCGGGATCGTGATTGATAGCTTCCGTATGCATTGATTTGATAAAGCACACATCATCCACGATGCGCTGATGATGCGGAATGAGATTACTCAGCCATGCTCCACTCTGCCCGTATTGATCAAATGTGTAGTTGCCATAAGCCAATGGAAATGAGCGCTGATTGGCCGTCATTCCCGTCACCCTTTGGCCACCTCGCACAGATGCAGGCAGCTCCTCTCCGAATCGCTCTTTTAGAATTGGTTTATAATCAAACAACTCAATCTGAGATGGGGCGCCACTCTGAAAGAGGTATATAATTCTCTTCGCTTTTGCTGCAAAATGCGGCAGGTCCGGAATTTCACTATTCGTTTTGGTCAATGTATTGAATGCCAGGCCACCCAAACCCAAAAGGCTATTTTGCAGGAAGGTCCTCCTGTTCAGTTTATTTCCCAACGCGTTAATTTCTTTCTGCATCCTTACCTCTTTGTTATGAAATCATCATAATTCATGATTGTACTCGCAACTACGGTATGTGCTGCCAACTTCTTGCGGTCGAGTGACCCGTCTGCATCATACTCACCGATAGACAGCAATTCTCCCGGATCGAGTTCTTGGTTTTCGATTTTATCGACTGTACTCACGAGCAGATCATTCAAGATTTCTAACTCTTGCTCCCTCGGATTCCTTCCCACCAATCTCAAAAATGCCAGGGTGATGGCATCCTCCGGCAATTCTTCGCTAACCATCTTTTCCGCCAGTGCTTTGGCAGCTTCCACAAATTGAGGATCGTTCATAAGCACCAAAGATTGCAATGGTGTAGAAGTATTTTGACGGCGCACCACACAATAATAACGGTCAGGTGCATCAAAATTGAGCATCGAGGGAGGTGGTGAGCTTCGTTTCCACACAGTGTACATACTGCGCCGGTAAAGACTATCGCCTGATTGTTGCACATACTTGGTCGCATTGCGCGTTGCCAAAGCTTCCCAAATACCTTCCGGCTGATAGGGATATACGCTTGGCCCACCAATCCTGGTGACCAACAATCCGCTCGCTGCCAATGCCTGATCCCGGATCACTTCAGCACTGAGCCGATGCGATGGATAGTGGGAATAATACAAATTTTCCGGATCTACTGATTTTGCCGGATCACTGACTCTGGCATCTTGTCTGTAGGTCGCTGACAGCATGATTTCGCGCAACAAAGCTTTAATATCCCAACCCGTATCCATAAATCGGTAAGCTAGAAAATCCAACAATTCGGGATGTGTAGGAAGATTACCCTGACTGCCGAAATCCTCCTGAGTGGCAACGAGACCTTTGCCAAAACACATATACCAAATCCGGTTTACCTGGACTCTGGCCGTAAGGGGATTCTCCTTACTCACGACCCACCGGGCCAGACTGAGACGGTCACCACCCACGGACTTATCCGCTCTAAAAATTTCAGGAATATCTGCCTCTACAGGATCTGTTGGTGCATCGTAAGCCCCTCGATTGAGAATGTACGTCTGACGGCGATGCTTACGTTCCTTCATAACCATTACCTCGGGCTGGTCCGTGAGCAAAAGATTTATTTCTTTTCTTAATTGTTGCAATTTTTCCTGCAACTCATTGTACAATTTATTTTTGCCACTCAATAAATAATATTCGAATAATTCGTCTTCATCTGCTGTCAGATTTTTCTCCCCAAAAAGGTTTTTTATTTCAATCTTAGAGAGGGTTCTATTGTAGACTTGCAAATCATCGGCAAACATATTTTTCATTGATTTTCTCAATTCCATTCCGAGTAGGAAGGGTTGATTTGACCAATTGGTACCCTTGACACCGTGAAGCAGGCTCTTTTTTAAATTATCGGCATGTAATAGATATTCCGGCCGGACTCCATTAATAAAAAATTTGACACCTTTTGCCTTGCTACTTCCGTCGTAGGTCATACCCAGGTGGACCCATTGATCTACAGGAAGTTTCTCAGTGGTCTGATAATCAATACAATTGTCTGGCCAAACATGATTCAATTGAAACGACAGCGTACCATCACTATTGAGCTTGCATAGCCAACCCCGGTATCCTTCAAAATCGCCATTCGTATTTCCAAAAATCGGACCTTCCTCTCCTTCTTTCAGCATCTTTATCCACACACTGACACTAAAAGGCTGATCGCGGTCAAAATCCAAATCGCGATTAAGGCGTATGCCGGCATCTCCGAGAAAATGTATCCCATTGCCCCTATGGCCATCACTGGTTATTACGGGCCGATCATCATTATGACCCCAATTTGCAGCATCCAGTTTGCCCTTAGCCCGATTTAAATAAGCGAAGAATTTTCCCACATCTTTTTTAGAACTATTTTTAGGCCGAGGCCCTTTGTCGAGATAAATAGCGTTTCGATTTATTTCCCTTTCGAATTCAAAATCAAAATCCGCCATTAATCCGGTTTTATCCGGTAATAATTCTCTAACATTTATTTTTTCGATATAATCCCTATAGTGAGTTTTAAAATCAGTTTCTTCAATCTTTTTTTCGAGAGATTTTATTAGAAGGGAAAGGCTGTCTATTTTTCGCTGGTCTCGATCTGTCGGAAGAATTATTGTAGGTGCTGCTTCACCATTGTAAGGGACTATTCCCGCGTCATTATTATTATTGAAATAAGCAAACAACGCGTAGTAATCCTTCTGCGTAATGGGATCATACTTATGCTCGTGACAACGAGCGCATTCCAATGTAAGCCCGAGCAGTCCCTTCCCCAATGTATTGGTTCGATCTGCTACATACTCTACCCGGTATTCTTCATCCACGACACCTCCCTCCTGTGATTGCGGATGATTGCGATTAAAACATGTTGCCAGCAATTGCTCCGTGGTGGGATTTTCCAGCATATCTCCTGCCAATTGCCAGAGCAAAAAGGTATCAAAAGGCATATTGCTATTGAAACTATTGATGACCCAATCCCTCCAGGGCCATGTATTGCGCATTCCATCGTCCTGGTAGCCGTGAGAGTCGGCATAGCGTGCCACATCCAGCCATTCGAGGGCCATCTTCTCACCGTATTGGGGTTTATCCAGGTAATGGTCGATAATATCTTCCACAGAAGTATCATTGTGCGAAAATCTGCTCAGTTCCTCAAGGGATGGAGGAAGCCCAGTGAGATCCAATGCTATGCGACGATGTAAAGTATTGATGTCAGCCTGGGGATTTGGCACCATATCTTTAGACTCAATTTGAGCCAAAATAAAGCGATCAATATCATTGTTGATCCATTGTTCATTTTTTAGTGCAGGGGAGGGAGGCTTTACTACCGGGATAAATGACCAATGCTCTTTGTATTCTGCGCCCTGCTCAATCCATCGCAGAATGGTGGCTTTTTCCTCCGGAGTAAGTGGTAAATTGGTCTCCGGTGGCGGCATCATGTAATTTGGATCGGAGCTTACAATCCGATGTGCAACTTCACTTTTTTTAAGGCTCCCTGGAGATAAGATACGCTGAGCGATACTCGATTCATTACTCGCTTGTCCATATACCTTTTCGTCTATATCCAGGCGCAAGTCACCTTTTCGCTGGTTTGCATCCAGACCATGACAGGTAAAACATCGATCAGAAAGAATTGGCTTGACATGAAAATTAAAGTCAATTTGTTCAGGGATGTCGACTTCTGCCACACGAATTGCATCATCCTTGATTTGCCAGCATGCACCTAGCAATAAAGTGGCAAAAAGCCACAGCCCTATGTATCGAAAAAGAGACAAGTTTGTATAATCTTTCCACTAAAATTAAGATAAATTGTGCTCTTCCTCGACAGACAGGGGATTGGGCCTCGACAACAAATTTGATTTCTTCAATCTTGTGAGACAACAAAGATTGAACTTGGGAATAACGGGGGCAGGTAGATTGTCAAGTGAAAGATTGACCTTAATTCTGGCCTCTTTTTCAACATATTCCACTTGACAATCTATACGTCTGTTCTTAGAGCTTCAGACACGCTCCTACCTTAAACCAGCTATAGCTGTTTCCGAGCTCAGCATATGCGGCAACATTTTCAGAAAAGTAGTAACGGCCACCTGCAAAAATACCGGGATACAGACCGCTGGAAAAGGCGAATGACACTTCCTTGAAGCTAAAGCTGCGATAGAGGATACTCACCCCTCCATAAATGTCTAGTTCGTCGCTTTCCAATTTGAGGATGTCATTGAGGTGGTAATATCCCTTGGGACCGACATATAATATTGAGAGACCTGAGGCCGATACGAATCCGATTTCTCCACCTACTCCGATGGCATCAGTGATCCCAAATTCAGCTCCACCACCGATGGGAAGCCCCAAGCCGGCAAAGGTAAAGGTAGACCCCAACCCAATTCCAGCATTGAGGATCACATTTCCTTTTTCGAAGACCTGTGAATAACCTACTTGACAAAAAGTGAGGGTTAATAAAGTACAGATAAACAATAAATGAGTTTTCATGTCTTGGTATTTGATAATAATTAATTTTTTTTATTCATCCGGGAATGATCCCACAACTACTCACATCCATTCTCCTGTAGATCTTTCCTGGCATCCGCAATAAGTTTTTCGTAATCAGCTTTCTCCCCAAGCTGGACAGCACAATCCTCATATTCGGCCAGTGCGTCCAGGTATAGATTTGCAGCATCGATGTATCGATCACAGTTCTGGTCTGACGGGTCATTTGAATAGGCCAGGAGGGCATTGCCCAATTCGGTTGCTTCTTCCAGCACTTCTGCATACCAATTAAACCCTGTGTGACATGCTATGCCCTTTTCTTTCCTACAAGAAAATGAGCATGTGACAACAACCAGTAAAAACAGGTGCCCGATGCGACGGAGTAGATTAGAATTTTTCATTTGTCTTTTTTTTGTGAGTAAATAACCAACGAGATCAAAATTAAAGAGGACATAGGTGGCAGGCATCAGGGGAATCCACCAAAATGAAAATTGGTGGTTTTCCCTGTTTGTCATGAATTGATTTGTGAGAAGGTTTGTTTACCCGGTGCGTTGCCAGGGATCAAGACACTTCCGGATTAGGGCTAAACGCGATATCCGATGAAAACTGCACGATTCGGGAAGAGATTGGCGATCGAATTATCCTGCGATTAGAACAAATTTTTCAGCAGGGCCTCCCGAACCAGGCCTGCTACATTTTTGACTTGAAGTTTAGCTATCAGATTACTGCGATGAGACTCTACCGTATGAATACTCAGATTTAGTTCTTGTGCTATCTCATGGGTGGTCATCTCCTCCACGATGAGTTTTAGTATTTCCTTCTCCCGCCTACTCAGGCGGGGCAGATAATCGTTTGGAGATTTATTTTTTAGTGACTGTGCCAGTAGCGCTTCTTTCAGCTGCGACTGTAAATATTCATTACCTTCAGAAACAGCTATGATCGCCTCCCGGAGTATCTCTTGCCGTGCTGTTTTTAATATAAATCCATTACCCCCAGCATTTAAAAATGACTTTATTATTCCAAATTCATCAAATGTAGAAATACCCAAGATCTTTAGATCTACATATTTTTTCTTAAAAATCTTACACCAGTGTATGCCGTCTTTTTCTTCGCTGAGGTGTATATCCAGCATCAACACGTCACATTTTTCTGTATCGAGATATTTCTCGGCTTCAATACCATTGGCAAAGCCCCTGACAAATCTTATATGTGTGTCTTGGTCTAAGACAGCCTGGTATCCTTCGAGTACAAACGGATGGTCATCGAGAGCGATTACTTTAATCATGATTTGCTGTCAAAAAATTCTGGCCAGTAAATAGCTACCGATGTCCCGTCATCAGCATTGCTGTTCATGTCAATTTTCCCATCGTACAAGGCTACTTGTCTTTTGATGTTTTTCAGCCCAATTCCATCTGCTGATTTTGTGATATCAAATCCCTTTCCGTCATCTTCTACAATGGTCTCCAAATCACTGCCATGGCGAAAAATCTGCACCAGAATGTCTTTGGGGTTTGCGTGTTTAATTGCATTTATTACCAATTCTTGCACCGTGCGGTAAATCACAAGAAGCTGTTGGTTTTCCGCTGTGTTGATGTCACCATTGCTTTCATAATGCACTGTGATTTTGTCTTTCTGGCTTACGAGATTGCAAAAATAATGCACCGCGGCATCGAGGCCTTCATCTTCCAGTTTTATTGGAGCCAGTCTATGACTTATTGTACGCGCTTCCTGATGTGTCTTGTTTATGAGATCCTTTATTTTTTGAAAAGAACCATTAGAGACATCTTCCTTTATTACAGGATTAAGTGCCTCCAGATGTAGCTTGGCAGCTGCCAAAAGACCTCCGATATTGTCGTGCAATTCTCTTGACATACGACTTCTTTCCTTTTCCTCTCCGGCATTGTGTTCCCTGAGCAGTAGCACCTGATGCTCGGCCTCTTTTTGCTGAATGAGTTGGTTCTGCAACTGCTTCTTTCTTTTATAATTACTATTAGCGAGGATCCCAATGGTAAAAAGAATCAGCAACCCCCCCAGACTTAAGTATAGCAATGTTGTCCTTCTCTGCAAGGCATTTTGAGTTTGATTGAGCTCCAGCTCTTTTTCCAGATTTTGAGCCTTTTGCCTTTGCAAGTCAAAACTTGTTTCCAGTTCTAATACTTTGTTTTGAGTGTTTTCATTTTGGATCTGCTGTTTTAGATTAAATGCCTTTTTCTGATAATCAAATGCCTTTTTATAATTGTGTACTTCATAATAAAGCTCGGCTGCCGATTCGTAAATGTTTATTAATCTGTTTTTTTCTCCGGCTTGTTCGTAGAGATCTATTGCCTTGACCAGGTATTGTTTTGATTCGTCATTATTTCCCATATACCGGTAATACTTACTCAGTCCGGAATACGCATAGGCTTCCTTCTCAGCGGATCTCATTAATTGAGCAATTTTTAACATTTCCTGGCTGTGCTTCAACATAGCTGATGGTTTATTCAGGAACTCGCTGAAGTCATTCATGTTGGCATGAAATGCATAACTCAAATGTATATTTGCATTGGATAGATAATTTTCCGCCTCCTGCAATTTCTCATATCCTCCCACAGTATCTTTCAGATGTTTCAATGTTATGGCGTGATTGACCAGCAGACTAGCGTAGTGGTCCCAAAGCTCAAGCTCTTTTGCCAAATCACTGGCTTCTCTGATATAGGGAAGGGCCTTTTCATACTTCTCCTGATGAATAAAGACTGCGGCTACATTAGATAGTTCTCTTACACGCGGCGGTTTTCGGTCCAGCGCCTTGTTTATTTCATAGGCTTGTAAATAATCCTCTAGTGCGTGATCAGAATTGCCGGTCATGGTGTGTAAATTACCACGGAGGTCCAGATAGTTGGCAAACAACCCGGGATTCTCCAAGGTATCAATTTCTTCGACTGCCTCATCCATCAATAGTTTAGCAGTGTCGAGGTTTCCCTGGATCAGGTAGATCCTGGTCAATCCCAATTGAGCGCGTATCGATGCATTGTTGTGGCCAGTGCTCTTAGCTTTTGTGGTTATTTTTTTGCCCAGAGAAATTGCCGCCGCAAAATTACTTTTGGAGAGGCTGTCGAGGTGCTTTAAATCGGTTTCAAATTGATTGCTGTCAACAGAAGTTAACTGGCTATAAGAACGGCAACAAAAAATGACAATCAGCAATCCCGTGATTGTTCCAAATGTAGCTATGCTTTTCACTGGCTTTTTTTGCAACTAGATTTTTCAGGGATCACCTAAAAATAGCAAAACATTTTGTCCTTATTTGTGTAAGGAAACATCTTGATCGGTGGTGGGTTTTAGATTTCCGGTTAAGTAGTCCCTTTAGATTGTCAATGGGAGTCACGGGTGACGACATGTCCAGACTTACCCCTTAGAAAATCCAGATCGACCCCGAGGTCTGCTTGTTGAACATGGTTAATGTATTGTCCGATGTAACCACGACTCCACCCGAGATCTGGTGCCGACCACTGAGCCTTACGGATGGCTAGTTCCTCATCAGAAACGTGCAGGTGGATCTTCTTTTGCGCGACATCGACTTCGATTTCGTCGCCGTTTTGCACAAGGGCGAGTGTGCCACCCGCTGCTGATTCAGGTGCCGTGTGTAAGAACACCGTGCCGAATGCCGTGCCGCTCATCCTCCCATCAGAGATCCGTACCATATCGGAGATGCCTTTGTCGAGGATCTTCTTTGGCAGCGTCATGTTGCCCACTTCTGGCATTCCGGGATAGCCCTTTGGTCCCACGTTCTTAAGAACGAGGACGGAATTTTCGTCCACATCGAGGTCGGGGTCGTTTACTCTTTTGTGATAATCTTCGATGTCTTCAAAGACGACCGCTCTACCCCGGTGCTTCATAAGAGACGCAGTGGCGGCAGAAGGTTTAATAATTGCGCCCCGTTCTGCGATATTGCCCCGTACCACAACAATACCTGCCTTATCCTGGAAAGGCTTATCAATCGTTGCAATAACCTCCTCGCTGTAAATGTCGGCATTTTGATTGTTGTCTATCACTGATTTTCCACTGGCTGTAGTAATACCCATGTGGAGATGGTTTTTTAGTTGATTTATCACTGCGGGTAAGCCACCGGCGTAATAGAAATCCTCCATAAAATATTCGCCCGATGGCTGCAAGTTCACCAACAGTGGAATCTCGCTTCCCAGGGTATCAAAATCATCAAGTTGTAGAGGCACTTCTGCGCGGCCAGCAATTGCTAGTAAATGGAGCACAAAATTGGTCGAGCCTCCGATAGCCGCGTTTATTCTTATCGCATTTTCGAAAGCTTCGCGAGTAAGAATCTTCGAGATCCGCTGTTCTTCTCTCACCATGTCTACAATGCGACGACCACTCAGCTGGGCGAGGACTTTGCGCCGGGCATCTGAGGCAGGGATCGCCGCATTGCCCGGTAAAGTAAGGCCCAATGCCTCAACCATACAAGCCATTGTAGACGCTGTACCCATGACCGCACAATGTCCATCACTACGGCACATACATGCTTCGATCGTCCTCATTTCGTCATAGCTCAATGTGCCTTGCATTGCATCTGCTGCATATCTCCAGACATCCGAAATAGAGATGTCTTTTCCCTTGTATTTTCCAGTAAGCATGGGGCCACCAGAGACCACAATCGACGGTATGTCTACACTGCAGGCTCCCATTACAGAAGCGGGAGTGGTTTTGTCACAGCCACATAATAACACGACTCCATCGATTGGATTTGCCCGGATGGATTCCTCGACATCCATGCTCATTAGATTGCGATACAACATTGCCGTGGGCTTTATCACTGTTTCTCCCAAGGACATTACAGGAAATTCTAACGGAAACCCACCAGCTTCCCAAACTCCTTTTTTTACTGATTCGGCGAGCGCTCTAAAATGTGCGTTGCAGGGGGTAAACTCCGACCAGGTATTGCAAATGCCAATAACGGGCTTCTCCCTGAACTCATCATCCGGTATACCCTGGTTTTTCATCCATGCACGGTAAATGATTCCGTCTTTACCTTGCTTACCAAACCATCCCTGTGAGCGCAATTTTGCCATACTTGTGTACTATTTACCGGAGAGGATCAATCTTTACCCGTGCGGCGTTCGGAGCGATTGCGATTTTTTTAACACCTTCTCAGAGGTCAAAAGCTTTTTTTATATCATCGATCCGGTCAGTTTTCTCCCAGGTAAAGGATTCCACTTCGACCGTCTTAGTTTTAGAATTCAATCCAATCTTGACTTTGCGTTTTCTTGGCTTCCTACCCATATGTCCATAGGCTGCGGTTTCAAAATAGATTGGATTTTTGAGCCCATACTTCCTGATGATCGAGGCCGGTCTCAGATCAAACAATTTTGACAATCTGGTGGCAACGGTTCCATCCGAAATGTTTTTCTTACAGGTTCCGTAAGTATTTACAAATAAACCCACTGGTTTTGCTACACCGATGGCATATGCTACCTGTACCAGGCATTGATCTGCCAAACCGGCAGCAACG
Source organism: Saprospiraceae bacterium (assembly GCA_965222645.1). Lineage (GTDB taxonomy): Bacteria > Bacteroidota > Bacteroidia > Chitinophagales > Saprospiraceae > JABDMH01. The sequence goes on from OZ244968.1 coordinate 3,211,366, forward strand.
ACATTTTTGGCAATGTGTCGCGTCGCATAGGCAGCCGACCGGTCTACCTTGGAGGGATCCTTTCCGGAGAAAGCGCCACCACCATGAGCTCCTTTCCCTCCATAAGTGTCTACGATGATTTTCCTTCCGGTAAGACCTGTATCACCATGAGGCCCACCGATTACAAATTTTCCTGTGGGATTTACAAAGAGCTTGTATCTCGAATCAAAGAGTGATCTGATCTTAGCCGGGAGCTTTTTTCTCACCTGCGGTAATAGGATGTCCTGTACATCTTTCTTTATTCTTCTCAGCATTGCCGATTCTCCTGCAAAATCATCGTGTTGAGTGGAAATCACGATTGTATCGATAGCTATTGGTTTATGGTCATCACCGTATTTTATAGTCACCTGAGATTTGGCATCGGGTCTGAGGTAAGTCATTTGTTTTCCCGATTTTCTTATCCTGGCCAATTCACGCAAGATCAGATGGGACAGTTCGATCCCCAAAGGCATATAGCTGGGTGTCTCATTTGTTGCATACCCAAACATCATGCCCTGATCACCAGCTCCCTGCTCCTTCTTTTTCCCGCTGACATCTACGCCCTGAGCAATATCGGGTGATTGCTCATGGATGGTAGAAATCACACCGCAGGCATCGGCGTCAAACTGATATTCAGATTTATCGTACCCGATCCTCTTAATTACGTCTCTGGCAGTTTTCTGTACATCTACATAGGCCTTGGATGTGACCTCTCCTGAAATTACAGCGAGACCTGTTGTCACCAGGGTCTCACATGCAACTCGAGCGTCGGGGTCTTGGGTGAGGAAGGCGTCCAAAATAGCATCTGATATCTGATCGGCCACTTTATCCGGGTGTCCTTCCGAAACTGATTCTGAGGTAAAAAGGTATGACATATTATCTGAAGTTAGTCGTGATAGAAAAATCGAAGCAAAGGTAATTTTTATTGGTTGTTTTCATTAATTGGGTTATCGAATTTCAAAAGATAAAAGCTCTTCTTCCTCTATTTTTCCTCTGAGCACATCTCCGATCTGGACGGGACCTACTCCTGATGGTGTACCGGTAAAAACAAGATCACCAACTTGCAATCTAAAATACCGTGAAAGGTGACTCACCAAAGTGTCAAAAGAAAAAATTAGATCTTTCGTATTTCCATCCTGCACCAGCTCATCGTTTTTAAACAATTGAAATTTTATTGCATGCCTATCTGGCAATGAAGACATGTGTATAAATTTACTAAGTGGGGCAGAATGATCGAAGGCTTTGGCGATCTCCCAGGGATGACCCTTTTTCTTTAAAGTTTTTTGTACATCGCGAGCTGTAAAATCGATACCCAGACCTACATGGCTATAGTATGTATTTGCAAATTCAGGTGCAACGTGCCTGCCGTTTTTAACAATTCTTAAAACGATTTCTACTTCGTGATGAAGATCTTTGGTGAAGTCAGGATAATAAAATGGTTTATTCCCAACCAATAAAGCCGTCGATGGCTTCATAAAAACCAGTGGGGATTCTGGCAAAGGATTATTGAGCTCCTTTGCATGATCAGCATAATTTCTTCCTATACAAAGAATTTTCATCTATGGGAAATTATCGTGGATTTAGTAAGCCTACAAGATCTTTTACTTCCTGTACAGTTTCTTTTGCTCTTTTTCTTATTTCCGCAGAGCTATCTTTTATTTGTCTCTTTACCTCTTTCTTATTTTCTAATATTTGTTTTTTTCGTTCCCGAATTGGCGTCGATAATTCAATAAGGGCAGCTGCAACTACTTCTTTCAGATTCCCATACTTTAAAGTACCCTGTTCAAATTCTTCCATGAGCTGATTATAATCATCGATTTTATTACACGCTTTGAGCAGTCGAAATAGATTTTGCACCCCCGGACTCATAGTCGATCTGACTTCTCCGGTATCAGTTACTGCAGATTTAATTTGTTTAGTAATCCGTTCCGGGTCAGCAAATACATCAATAAAATGTTTTTCGCCAAGACTAGCGCTCATTTTACGGGCTGGATCGGCAGTAGACATTACTTTGGGCACTTCGGTATATAATGGCTCGGGTAAAGAAAAATAGTCCCGGGACACGATATGATTAAATCGCTGCCCTATATTGCGGGTTAGCTCGAGATGTTGTTCCTGATCTTTACCAACCGGCACATAGTCTGCATGATAAATTAAAATATCCGCAGCTTGTAATACCGGATAAGTATAAAGTCCACTAGAGATTAAAACATCTTTTCCCTTTTCCTGAGCCTGCACGCTCTTATCTTTAAATTGAGTCATTTTTTTCAATTCACCAAAAGCCGTCATAGTATTAAAAACCCAAAAAAGCTCAGCGTGCTCGGGAATAAGCGATTGAATAAAAATATTTTCCGGCCGGAGGCCACATGCCATTAAATCAAAAGTCAGCTCCCACGTAGCTGGGATCAACTTATTAATTTGATAGGGCATGGTCATCGCATGATAATTTACAATGCCATAAAGGCACTGATACTCGTCTTGAATAGAAGCCCAATTTTGGATAGCACCGAAGTAGCGGCCTAGATGCAATCTGCCCGTAGGTTGTACACATGACAAAACTCTTTTTCTATCCATAGCTTAAATTAATCCAGGTGCGCAATCAATGATATTTCAATGTTGACAAATTTCGGCAGATTACTCACCTCAACAAGCTCTCTGGCAGGAGCAATGTCGTCATTGAAATACTCAGCATAAACCTTATTTATTCTCGAATACATTTTCATGTCCTTAACAAAGACACTGCACTTGCTTACATGATCGAATGCGGCTCCAGCCTCCCGTAAGATCGCCCGGAGATTTTGCATTACACGGTGTGTCTCCTCTTCAATATCGGACTGAACCAACTCGCCTGTCCGGGGATCAATTGCAATCTGTCCTGACACATAAAGTGTCTTATCTGCTAAAATTGCCTGATTGTACGGCCCTACCGGTGCGGGTGCATCAGGTGTCGTAATAATTTTTCTCAAAATATCTGCGTATTAAAATATTGGGATCGAAATTAGCATTCGCTTATGGCTAAAAAAAATAAACTCCTTCCTATGTCAGGAAAGAGTTTTGCTCTTAGTTTCTTCGTCAATCGGGCTCAATCTTCATCTTCATCGAGATGCACCAATACCTTTCCACGGTAATACAGATTGCCATCTACTTCATATGCCCGGTGTCTCAGGTGAGCTTCACCAGTCGTTTTGCAGGTGGCTACCTGAGGCGGAGATATCTTCTTGTGGGTTCTTCTTTTGCGCTTCCTCGCCTTGGATATTCTACTCTTAGGATGTGCCATATCTTTCTCTTATTTTAATCTTTTAAGTCCAAATTCTTTAATTCCTCCCATACAGGAGAGCTCTCATTTTCTTGAGTAGCATGTGGATTCAGATACTCCAACACTACAGGATTACATGGTGCCCGGGGATCGTCCTCACACTTGTATGTCCTCACCAGTGGTAGTCTCAGCGTGATTACCTCATTCACAAGGGGTGCAAAATCAAAATAATCTTGCTCCGGGTGTAAGTAAATGATCTCATCTTCATCCTCTTGTATGCCGTCGCCATACTTCAGAATAAATTTCTTGTATCCACCCACTGGCAATTTAATAGTTTCCAGACACCGATCGCAGTCGGTCACTATATGACCAGTATGAGATAAGTGCAAGAGGTAAAAATCAGATGTTTTCTCCACAGATACCTTTTGCACAATGTCGCAATCACCGATCAGGTCATTCGCAAAAGCAGTAAAGAAACTACCACTCACCTGAAAACTCAATTCAAGCTTCCCTTCTCTGATCGCATTTAGAGAGAGTTTGAATTGTTCCAGCACCTTCATTTCAAAAGAACTTTTTAAAGCGCGGCAAAGTTATCACTTTTCATGGAGATTGCAAGCCCCCCGGGCCGGTTCACAGAAATATGGGCAACTGTGACGGCCATCTAATAAAAACCCGAAGGGTTACGGATTTTGGAAGACATATTAGATAAGCGGCAAGACTTGGGTATGGCTCCTGTTCCTGACTGTCGAGATTCTTGAGCCCGTCACGGGTTAGAATGTTAGCTGTCATAGTCGGGATGCACATGCTTTAGTGGAGGCGATACTGTGCCTGTGAAGCAGATTCCAGTAAATCAAGGATGTGGTTGGGAAGGGAAAGCCACCCGCGAAGCTAATCACACAGGATGAGAACAAGTGGAAATCCCCTATCTAGCTTCCTGCAGAGCGTTTTTCTTCCTCGATCTCTTTCATTCCCTCTTTGAGTTCTGATTCGATCGTAGAGCGGGCATTATTAAACTCTTTAATACCCTTTCCGAGACCCCTCATCAGCTCTGGTATCTTTTTACCACCAAAAAGCAAAAGAATAGCAAAGAGAACGACAATGACTTCCGGACCACCAAAAGAAAGCAGAAAAAATATGCTTGAAATCATAGTTTCCTATTTATTAATTCAAATTTACAAATATTTAGCGCATCTCTTTCAAAAAGATTCGTTTTGCGAAACATCAAACAAGGGTAATGCGTTGAGCCATTTGTATATCTTTCGCACGATGCGAAAATACATAACGATCCGTATCATCGAATAGTTTCTATCCCGAATCAAAACGGTCGTTTTTTCTTAATTTTTAAAGTATAAACATGAATTTATTAGAAATCTTACAAGGACAATTGAGTGACGAGGTCGTCGGTCAACTGAGTCGCTCGATACGCGCCGACAAGGAACAGACGAGGGATGCTGCGAACGGCGTGTTTGCAACCTTGCTTACAGCCCTTTCGCGCAATGCTGCCAAGCCCGAATCCGGCAACGCATTGCTCAAAGCACTGGACAATGATCATGACGGAAGTGTGCTCAATGATCTCAGTTCTTTATTGGGAGGCAGCAGGCCTCGATCAAAGGCGACAAACGGGCTGGGAATCCTGGGTCATCTATTGGGTAATAAAACCAATAATGTCGTTCAGATGGTAAGTAAGAGCAGTGGTCTGGATTTTTTGAAAAGCGCTGAACTCCTCAAACTGCTCGCCCCTGTAGTAATGGGCACTTTGGGTCGTACAAAGAGACAGAACAACAGTGACCTCGGTGGTTTGGCTCAGATACTTAGTGGCACTGTGAGACAGGCTTCGCAGCAGCGACAGGGCATGGGGATGATAGAAAAGGTACTGGATTCTGATGGCGATGGAAACATCATGGATGATCTGGCTGGATTTGGGATGAAAGCTCTTGGAGGCCTCTTTCGGAAGTAGTCGAAAGCATTAAATAGCAAAATATTTTATTGGCGGGGTTTGTACTTAGACTCCGTCAATATTTTTTGTGGATCATCCCTTAGGTTTATCAATTCGGTCAAGGTCGTCTGAGGTTGTCTATTCACAAAACTCTTTACTATTTGGGCACCGATCCAATTGCCCAGCCTTCCCGGGGCTTCAGCCGGCATATTCGGGATGTTGGGGCTGGGGCTTACCAGCTTTTGAAAGGACCTGTACTTTACGCTGTGCAATAGCTCTTCCTGAATAAGATGGGCCCAGATCTGAGACTCGTTTTCATGCAGCCAATTTATTTGTGCATCCGAGTATTCGTAAATGACGGCTTCAGATTCGTTCGGAAGCAACATCTCTTTGATGTAGAGCTCGATGCCATTATGTATCATATAGGCCAGCAGCGTTGTACCCTTTACCTCACCCATTTTATTTGCCACCAGCGCCTGAATCGTTTTCGGGACCAAATAGTCTGATGTCATCCCCCTCGCGATATAGGCCGGAAACAATTGAGGATTGTAGTGAGGGTAATCATTCCCCAGATAAAAATCAAGACCGATCCCCAAAATGGCGTCTCCAATCGTAAAAGATCCCACCTCAAAGCCGGTAATACAGGTATAGATATCCGGTACTTTATCATCCGGAAAATAATATTTGTGATACCTCAATGCCTGAGTAAGATCGTCGAGATAGGGGGTAAACGGATCGTAAAGGGATGCCGCATCCCTGTGTAATGTACGTACCAACGAATCTGTCAGGAAAGCCTTTAAAGACCGGGTAATATCTCGACCATAGCTGGGGTCATTGATGATTTGATACAAGTAGACATCGGCAAAATCGGGGTATTCCGTGGAGACTACATCCACCAGATCTGTCAGATTCTGAGTATCTGCCTCGAATAGATTCTTTTCAAACCTAACAAGTTGTGGCGCGATCTCAATGTCTGATACATCGGGTATGTTCTTATCTGATCTACAAGCGAGAATCGAGGCCAGTAGAATCAGGACAACTGTTCCCAGTGTGAAGATCATAAGGGCTCCGCAGAAACGTTTAGTGATGCACATTCTATAATATTGAGACTTTAATTATGTGGTGAAGAAACGGTCACATTTTTTCAACAGATTCCAAAATCACACCTTTCTCAAGTACCTTTGCAGCGAAAGTATAACGATTTATATTATGAAAAAAATTATACCTATTGCTTTCTGTATGAGCATATCTATTGGCCTCATGGCCCAGAGCAATGAAATGAGCTATGGGTTTGAGATTAGTCCCGTTTTTGGTTTTATGAGTAGCGACGATAGTGAGATCAACGGCAATGGAGTACATCTAGGGCTTAAGGTGAGGGGGGTAGGTGACTATTATCTCAGTGATTGGATTATCATCAATGGTTCTGCCGGCTTTGCGTTCTCCCAGGGAGGCTCTCTTTTGCACAACACTGGTGGCAACCTTTTGCCCGATTCCGATTTGTCTGACAACACATACAATGTGGGTATAAAACCTCTTCCCGATGATGTAGAGATTACGTATTCTCTACAAATGCTGGAAATATCTACGAGCTTGAGATATTTGATAAACATGTCATCCAGCCCATTCGATATCTACTTAGCCTTTCCGGAATTACATTTTGGATTGGTGAGCAAATCAACGGGGAAAATCGATGCCACAAATATTCACTTAGAAAAAGAGGACATTGGATCCGATGTCAAAGCTTTCAATTTAGCATGGGGCATCGGTGCAGGTATCCAACTCCCTTCTTCCTGGGGCAATTACATCACAGCTGGACTGCATCTGCAGAAGGGGTTGATAGACCTGACTACAAATGATGCACACAAAGCGGTAGGCACTGCGGGAGATTACGAGCGGATTACGGAAGACTCTAAGGGTACGCTCAATGCCCTGGTCCTTCGGCTTACTTTCCTTTTTTAAGCGCAAAAATCAACATGATGAATGAGAAGCAAATTGATGAATTTATAATCAATGCATTGCAAGAGGATGTAGGCCAGGGTGATCATACCTCACAGGCATGTATTGCCGCAGACAGTGTATCAAAAGCAAAACTTCTGGTGAAAGACGTAGGTGTTTTGGCCGGTGTCGAACTCGCCGGAGCCATTTTTAAACATGTGGATCCCGGATGTTCGTTTGATGTCAAAATGCAAGATGGAAGTGAGATCGGTTATGGCGATGTCGCATTTTGGGTCGAGTGCAATACACGGGCTCTTCTCAAGGCAGAGCGGTTGGTCCTGAATACCATGCAGCGGATGAGTGGTATAGCCACACTGAGCAGTAGATTCGCCGTTGAAGTCGAGGGGTTGGCCGTGAAGATCCTCGATACACGTAAGACGACACCAATGATCAGATTCCTGGAAAAATGGGCAGTGAAAATCGGAGGTTGTACCAATTATCGCAATGGCCTATACGATTGGATCATGATCAAAGACAATCACGTGAAGGCGTGTGGCTCTCATCAAGAAGCGATAAATGCTGTGAAAAAGTATCTGGCAATCCATAACCTCGACCTCGGCATTACCGTAGAGGTACGCAATCTGGTTGAACTATACGAGGTACTCAGGATCGGTGGTATCACCCGAGTGATGCTCGATAACTTCGAGATACCTTTGCTCAAAGAAGCGGTTGCCACGGTAAACAAAAGCTTCGAAACGGAAGCTTCCGGTGGGATTAACCTCCAAAACGTAAGAAGTTATGCCCAGTGCGGTGTTGATTACATCTCAGTTGGGGCATTGACGCATTCTTCGGGGTCGTTGGATTTGAGTTTAAAGATTATCTAAATAGGAGACCTTATCACAAAGATTAGGAAGATAATTGTCAGAACAATTACCACCCAGATCCTTAGGTCACCCAAAAGAGTTCTAGTGTCATTATTATTCATGGTCTGTTATAAAAATGTCTACAATCGGGTCAAAAATCTCATTCTACGACTCTAGAGGAGCAAAAAAGATGCCATAGCACTTTTAGATAATATCTTTTTTTAAACATTCTTCCGGCGCGAAAGTACCTTGTTAATATCCCTGACCAAAGTCGGCCCAGCGTAGACCAATCCTGTGTAAATCTGGAGAAGATTTGCCCCGTTATCAAGTCTTTGCATTGCATCATCGACAGTCATGATTCCACCCACACTGATGATGCATAGATCTGCCGGGGCATGCTTTCTTATATACTTCAAAATGTTGGCGGAGCTAGCAGTAAGTGGAGCACCGCTCAGACCTCCCGGACCTATTCTTTCTAGCTCGATATCACTGATTTTTAAGTTCTTACGATCAATTGTTGTGTTCGTTGCAATTATCCCGCTCAGCCCTTGATCAACCACTACATCCAGGATGTCGTCCAGCTGTGCTAAACTGAGGTCCGGAGCTATTTTGAGCAGGATAGGTTTGGGATTTTCACCAATCTTGTTTTCTCGCTGGATTTCGCCAAGCAGATTGCTGAGAGGCACTTTCTCCTGCAGTGCTCTCAAGCCGGGTGTATTGGGACTACTGACATTTACCACAAAGTAATCAACATGTTTTAACAATTTTTTAAACAATAGCAAGTAGTCCTCAAGGGCTTTTTCGTTTGGTGTGACTTTATTTTTACCAATGTTACCACCGACAATTACGGTTCCGGCTTTCGATTTTTTAAGGTTTTGGATCATTACATCCACTCCACTATTGTTAAATCCCATCCTGTTGATCAATGCCCGATCTTCGGTGAGGCGGAAGAGACGGGGCTTGGGATTGCCAGACTGTGCCTGTGGAGTAACCGTCCCCACTTCTATAAAGCCGAAACCGAGTGCACTCATGGGATCGATATAAGCTGCATCTTTATCAAATCCCGCTGCAAGACCGACTGGATTTTTGAAGGATAATCCCATGCATTCTGTCTGTAAGTTAGGATGCTGAAAATCCCAGGCATTATTTAGAAGTGCAATAGCACCCGGCACCTTAGAAAACCGGGTGATCAGTTTCGTTGTCAGCGAATGTGCCCTTTCGGGATCCATGCTAAACAGAAGAGGCTTAATCAGGTTGTACAATATTCACATGAGTTTTTGATCCGCGGCAAATTAACACATTTGTCGGTTCCTCGACTCAAGAATGCTAACGGGATAACAGACTTGCCAGCTTATTCCTGTCCCTGATCAAGAGGCGCTTGCGGTCAAAGGTGATGATATCATGAGACCGCAACTTATTCAATACCGTAGTGACTGTCTGTCTGGATGTAGCGGTGAGGCTGGCGATTTCCTGATGTGTGAGAAATCGGCGCACCACGATTTCGTATCCAACACGCTCTCCTTTCTGGTCGGCAAGTTCGAGCAAGAAATCGATAATTCGACTTTTGGAATCCTTAAAAGCCATTCGCTCAAGTCGATTTTCCAATGACACGATGCGATTGCCAAGTAGCCCGAGAATCAACTTTCGGACATCGCTGTCGTGCGTAAAGAGTTTGTGTAGCTCCTGCATACTGATCGTACACAGTTCTGTGTACTCCAGGGCTTGTGCAAATTCTTTCCCAACAATCCCGTCGATGAATGCCAGCTCGCCAAAGAGCTCTCCCTCCTCCACAATTGCCTTAATGATTTCCTTATTGCCCGCTCCATAGACCCCGATCTTTACCCTTCCATGCTCGATCAGGAAGATGTTCTGGTTATTTTCGTTCTTGAGGTAAATAAAATCACCTTTTTTAAAGGTTGAGACTCGATGCGTATCGATTTTCGACAGTCGATCCGGACAAAACAAGCTCTTTGCATCAATGCCTTGTGCAGCCCAAAACTTTGTACTTTCCATGATGAGTGGTTTTTTGGAGAAATGTCAGAGACTTCCCTGAGAAATGCATCTCGGACGTTTCGGAAATTAAAATACTGAATTCTTTGCAAAAAGAATTAAATAGTTATTCCGGTCGCAGCCCAAATGTTTGGAGAAATGATCTCATCTGCGGGTTTTTACTACACAGATATTCAAATTTTTCCTTCGTTGTCAGGATTCTTGGTTTTGCATCCTCTTGCTGCGTATCATCAATTTCAATTTTGAAGACCAATTTGTCTCCCAGACTTGCTCTCAGGCAATCGATCAAATCGACCTCCTGCAAGATTACGGACTTAGCCAAATGGGTACCCACAGTTGCCAGGATTGAATTGTTTACTACATCTAAACTGGTTTTTTCCAATACTGTACGCACAGTAGGTGATGACTGCTCCCGACAATACTTATCCCAGATCTGCTGCACCTGGTCAAGGGTAATCGGTGAGGCCTCCAACTCTCTTCTCTCTTCGTATTTTTTCTCAACTGCCTGCACAAATTTATCGAGAGAATTTATAGCCGTATGACTGCTTTCTCGCTTTAGGACAAAGGGCTTGGCAGCGGTCTCATTGGAGAGATTATCCCGTACCTCTGGTTTTTCATCTAAATCGCCCTCAATTTGTTTTATCTCATTTTCAGAACTCTCTGCCATTTTTTCCAAAGTCTCCTCAGGAGTATCCATTTCTTCTGAGACAATGGTACCTGTTACATGGGAAGAATCTGATGATCTTGTCAGGACCGCAATATTTTTTACGGGTTCAGTTTTTTTTTCAGTCTGATCTACTGGGGGCGCGGCGGGATTGATGTGTTTACTAAAATTAATCTTGATCAGGGCAAGCTCCACATGCAGCCTTTTATTTTTTGCCATCCGGTAGTTTACATCGCAATCATTTACGATATCAAGCGCTGACAGAATAAAATCTTCACCGGTTATCTCTGCCTGGGCCAAATATTGCTCTTTGAGCTGATCCGTAATTTCTAATAGATGGTGTATCGACTTATGATGGCAAACAAGAAGATTCCTCAGGTGCTCAGCAAAACCGTTTAAAAAAGCATCACTTTCAAAACCTTTCTGATATATCTCATCAAAAATCTGAAGCACGTTGGCGACGTCACCCAGGAGAAATGCATTGAGTATTTTAAAAAAATAATCGTGATCAAGTACATTTAGATTTTGTACAACACTTTGATAAGTAATTTTTTTATCGCCATAGCTGGCCAATTTATCAAAAATACTCAGTGCATCCCGTAGTGCACCATCGGCTTTTGTCGCTATGAGATGGATGGCTTCTTCTTCAGCAGAAACGCCTTCGCTTTTACACAGAGTAGTGAGATGCTGTGATATATCTGATACACTGATTCTGCGAAAATCAAAAATCTGACATCGAGACAGGATCGTCGGAATTATTTTGTGTTTTTCTGTTGTCGCCAGGATAAAAATGGCGTAAGGGGGTGGTTCTTCGAGCGTTTTCAAAAATGCATTGAATGCTGCAGATGAAAGCATGTGAACCTCATCGATAATAAACACTTTATAGGTTCCTTCTTGAGGCTGAAACCGCACCTGCTCGTTTAGCGAGCGTATGTGATCCACGCTATTGTTTGAGGCAGCATCGAGTTCGATAATATTCATTGACGCAGCGCGATCAAAGGACTGGCAGGATTCACAATCATTGCAAGGCTCGGTATCTTTCGTGACATTTGTGCAATTGAGCAATTTTGCCAAAATTCTGGCACAAGTTGTCTTACCTACTCCCCTGGGACCACAGAATAGAAAGGCATGGGCTAGCGTATCCTGTCGAATGGCATTTTTAAGGGTTTGGCCAACGTGCTCTTGTCCAACTACTTCATCAAACCGAACCGGTCTGTATTTTCTGGCAGATACGACAAATTGACTCATGTATGTGATTTTAAAAGTGCGCCATCCGCAAGCGATTTTAGGGACGCCCGCCAAAGCTACAAAAGAAATCAGTTCTCAATTTCACTTTGCGATTCTACTCTTTCTTTGCGGGTAAGATCGGTTCGATCCTGATCGAATCCTTCCTGCGCTGAAATTCTGGAGGCCGCGGCTTGGGTGGAATTGGTGGTCTGAGCAATGAGTCCAGTCTGATTGTCACCAAAGGATTCTCCCGAAGCAAACTATCTGCAATCCGGCTTGCTTCTTCGATCATTTTACTTTGGCATTTTTGTGTCTCGCTGGAAATGTACTCTTCAAGGCGCTCTGTAGCCCGAGCCTCAATCATTTGGTCTGCGATGGCTTGGCGGTCTTGACTGCATCCTGTGAGGATGACCAGACAAAGTAAAATAAATAACAGCCTACTGCACTTCATCCTGATGCCTTTTTATCATCAAATTGATCTCGGCTAGCCGTTCGTTTTTAAACGAATCAACAAGGCGGGGCAATAGCATGTCATTTCTTTTTATGCAAGAATCTTCCAGTCTCTTACTCCACTCTTCCCGTTGTAAAAGAAAGATCGAATCTGCCTGAAGAATTTCGTCCCTTGTAAGAAATACTTCTGAAGGACCACAGGCCTCCAGACCTAGCAAAACCATGATGAAAAGAGCAGCTGAAATTTTAGTCATCAACCTTTAGTTTAAATCCCACTCCGTGAATATTTTCAATTTTTACCGATGCATCTGATTGAATGTATTTTCTACACCGGCTTATAAAAACATCTAAACTTCTGCCCATAAAATAATCATCTTCACCCCAAATTTGTTGTAATATATCACTTCGCTTACAAACTTGATTTTTATTTTTCACTAAATATTCCAATAACGCAACTTCTCTAAGTGTGAGAAGCTTTTTCTTATTTGGTGATTGTAATATCAGATTATTTGGATCAAATACAAAATGACCAAAACGGAGTGGGTGATCACTTGGATTTGTTCCGATTCTCCTCCTTTTTACAAAGACATTTATCCTCAATAATAATTCTTCTATGCTAAAGGGCTTGGAAATATAGTCATCCGCACCCAACTTAAATCCCCTCAATCGATCTTCTTTCATAGATCTGGCAGTCAAAAAAAGTATGGGCACACTTGCATTATTATCTCTAATTTTTTTTGCCAGTGAGAAACCATCCACTCCGGGTAACATCACGTCCAATACAGCAAGGTCAAAATCCAAGTTTGCAATTTGTTTCTCGGCTTCCTCGCCATTGATAAAATGGGTAACCTTATAGCCATGTTGTTCAAGATTGTCACGGGTGACGAAACCCAAAGTCTCATCATCTTCCACAAAAAGGATATGTACGCGATCGTTATTATTCATTTTTTCTACCGTGGAATATGGATTGAAACTTCTGTCCCCACATCCAGTTTGCTGCGTAAATCCATTTTCCATTGATGCGCTTTTATCACCTGACTCACGTAGTATAAACCAAGACCAAATCCCTTGGTATTATGCACATCTCCCGTTGGGACTCTGAAGAATTTTTGCTTGAGGCGTTGGGAGTATTTAGCATCGATTCCGATTCCCTTGTCAGCAATCCTAATTATTTGCTCATCATTTCTTTTTTCCAATGAGATCGTGACATCGGCCCTTTCTTTTTTATATTTAAGAGCATTATCGATCAGATTATATAATATATTGGACAAGTGATGCCGGTCGGCTTCCACTATAAATGTTCCCTGATTTGGGATGACACGCAGCACAGCGTTTTCCTTCTCCGTTCTACTTTTCATCTGCTCCATGATGTCTGTTACCAGTGAGAAGAGGTTCACTTTTTCTATCTGCAATTGCATCTTAGCCTTTTCTCTACCAGCGATACGCAAAACCCTTTCCACCTGCTCGCTCAATCTGGAGGATTGCTGATTTATTATTCCGGCATACCTTAAAAGTCTCGGATACTTTGCAACGTTCGGGTCTGTCAAAAATACCTCACTGCTTACCTTAATACTGGACAAAGGAGTCTTAAATTCGTGAGTCATGTTATTTATAAAATCGCGCTGGAGTTCTGAAAGTTTTTTTTGTTTCCTGATTTCAAATGTAGCGTAGACAAAAAATATCACTGCAAGAAATAAAATCCCAGTGAAAAGAATTGGAAACCATTCATTGCGGAGGATATACCCGCGACGATCCGGAAATCTCACACCGAAATAGTACACGTATCCATCAGCTGCAGGTAATTCATCAGAAGTCAACATTTGCGCCTCCTGGGTACTGCTGATATAATTGCCATAAACCATTTTGTCAGTATCGCAATCGTAAATTCCATATTCAAAATCCGTATTAAGACCCACTGTTTCGATTTCCTTTTGAAGGTAATATTCGAGACTGCTCGCATCGATCGCATCCCTAATATTTACGATGTAATAATCTTGCGAGATTTGATTGATAAGGTCATAAGATGGCAATTGCACTTTTTGTAATTCCGAAATCTCTTCGGCAACATTTCGGAGGGCTATGTGCACTTTGTCTTCAAAGGCCCGCGTACTGTGATTGTATGCATTTTTGAGCCAATACCACTGAACAAAAGAAATGCATATGATGGCCATTGCTGCAGATACCACAACTTTCCAAATCGATGTATTGCTCATTTCGTAAGATCTCCCACCAAAATTACTCCAGAAAAAGCCTGAAGCGACGTGGTTAACAACTCGTTAACAAACGTTTGAAACCCATTAACCCTATCACACTCCCGATGCCCATATGTTTGCACTCAACATTATTTAACAAAAAAAATCTTTATTATGAAAACGCTGAATTTTAAAGTCTTGTACCCGTTTCTTACCATAGCCTTCTTATCACTGGCGGCATTTGCAATAGCGCCGGATTTTCATTTCGAAAAATCTGAACACGATTTTGGGACTATTGCACAAGGTATCCCACAAAAGGCCAAATTTACCCTGATCAATGATGGAGATGAATCACTCATCATCACAAAGGTGAAAGGCTCATGCGGCTGTACCGCCACCAATTACTCTAAAGAACCCATCGCTCCGGGAGGTAGGGGAACGGTGGAGGCCACATACAATGCCAAAGCTCATGGACCTTTCAAAAAAACCGTCTCTGTATACACTAATGCGCAGGATGAGCCATTTACCCTGACCATAAAGGGTATTGTCACAGCGCCATAGTCGTATTTGTCCAAATCAAACGGCCCTTACCACATAGCGTGGTAGGGGTTTTTCTTTTGTGATAAGCATTATCTTTGCCGGGCATGAGGACTCAAGGTAGAGGCATTTATTCCTTCGAAAGGCGTCAGTTTCCATTGTGGAACACAGTGACGATAATCTTGTTTTTTTTACTGCCAACCTCCGTCTTTGGCCAACAAAATCCTTTCGAAGTAAAAAACAGAATCCCTCGTAAGACACCAGCAAAAGTAGACAGTTTGCCCGATCTGAGGGCCCGAATAGACTCGATAGAAACCTCTGGCAGCATCCCGGCAAATGATACAGGTGTCTTGATCGATACAGCCGCACTGACACCTCTTCAAGATACCACTGGCATCGAGGAATCCTCCATACCCCTTGACGATGCCACCCGGAGGGATACAGAGACTCTTGAAGACAAAAAGGGGGGGGAGGAAGGAGTATTGGGTGATGGAATTCGAGAGCGGTTAGACAGTATTGAGCTCGAAGAGCCGATCAAAATGACCAATCATACCCTTGTGCTTTCGATCTGCATTCTAGCACTGCTTTTGCTCGCCTCATTACTTGCTGTAAACCGCGACTTGGTAAGAAAATCGTACCGGGCCATTGCCAATGACAATTACCTGCGTTTTCTCTACCGGGAGTACAAATCGATGCCATGGCTTTATTGGCTCTTCTATCTGCATTTTGCAATCAACGCCGGGCTATTTTTGTATCTGGTCATACATCATTTTGGATGGTATTCCAAGGGGTCAGTGATTGTAATGCTGGTCTGCATTTCAGCGGTTTCTCTGGTTTATTTTGTGAAGCACCTGGTCCTTTGGGTGATGTCTGCCACATTCCCCATTGAGAAAGAATCCAGCCTGTACGGCTTTGTAACCCAGCTGGTCAATATCCTCCTCGGCATCTCATTAGTTCCCCTTAATTTGCTGATCGCTTTTGGCCCAAATACGTTGGCTGGAGTGGCAATCTGGGTCGCAATTGTCGTGATTATTTTGCTGTATTTGTTCCGCCAACTAAAGGGATTGTTTATCTCCGGGCGGTTGTTGCACTCCCATCTATTTCATTTTTTTCTCTATCTTTGCACGGCTGAAATAGCACCCCTACTTATCATAGGGAAAATGGCCTGGGGTAATTTTGGGATTCATTGATTTTTCATTCAAAACCAATGGAATGGCGTCATCTAAGGCAGAAGTAAAGAAACTAAAGAAGGTCAAAACGATACTGGTCTCACAGCCTAAACCCGAGCGATCTCCGTACTATAATCTCGAGCGGAAGTACGGTGTGAAGATCGATTTCAGACCATTCATTCACGTAGAAGGAGTTACCGAAAAAGAGTTTAGAAAGACACGTATTCGTCCCGATGAATACACAATTGTCATTTTTACCTCGAGGAATGGTATTGAGCACTATTTCAGGATGTGTGAAGAGATGCGGATCAAAGTATCTCCAAATATGAAATACTATTGTACTTCAGAAACAGTGGCTCATTATCTACAGAAATTTATCATCTATCGCAAGCGAAAGGTGTTTGTCGGCAAGCGAAGTATCCGGGATCTAAACAATTACTTTGCAAAGCATAAAAACGAAAAATTTCTTTTGCCTTGCTCAAATCTTGGCAGTAAACCCGTAGTGGAATTTCTGGAAGAATTAGGTGTGGATTACAAGGAAGCCATGATGTATCGCACCGTCAGTAGCGATCTTTCTGATCTCCGTGATATCACCTATGATGTACTAGTCTTCTTCAGTCCTCTGGGTATACAATCTCTCTACGAAAACTTTCCTGATTTTAAGCAGAATGAGACAAGGATTGCAGTCTACGGAAACAGCACAAGTGCTGCTGTCATCGAACGCGGGTTGAATATCGATATTTTGGCCCCGGCTCCCAAGGTTCCATCCATGACAATGGCTCTGGAACACTATGTAAAAGAAGCCAACAAGAAATAAGATCAGCTCATTCCAAGGTTTTATCTCATCACTTCAAGAGCGGCTACTCCAACCCCTTCCCGGCGTACACGCTCAGATGAAAATGGCTGTCTATCAGAAGCGACTCTTCGGAGAAATCCCAAGCAATGCCATTCCCGCGGCTGTATTGCTGTTGCTTCATCCCATCCCAGGGCACCAAAACAGGTTGGAGATCATGTTGATCAGAAGGAGTAGTCACAAAAGTGACCGGCACAGCGGTCAGATCTCCCTGCCCGGTGGTCGTTTCGAGGAGCTGGATTTGGATCTGGAAGACTGCGCCTTGCGTGAAGCCGAAGAGGAAATCGGAATAGATCGCAACGTTGTAAAGGTATTAGGTGCACTTACTGATCTCTACATTCCCATTAGCAATTTCTCAGTCACCCCAATTGTCTCGTGCACCGAAGAGGCCAGGAGTTTTAGTATGCAAACTGATGAAGTTGACGAAATACTGTCGATACCTCTTACTATATTGCTCGATCCCGATGTGATCAAATACAAACCGATGACCATTCAAAACGGAATGAGGATACCAAAAGTGCCCTATTATGATCTGAATGGTCAGGTCTTATGGGGTGCCACAGCAATGATCCTGAGCGAGTTTGCCGAGCTCATGCGGGAGCTTCGTTATCCTGATCTCCAGTTTTGACTACTCGCACTGTTTCCACCCGGGTACTGCCTACCTTAACTAGTGAAAACTGATAACCATTGAGATCCAGCACTGACCCCTCCGGCGGAATCTGCTCTGTAGTCATGACCAGAAATCCCGATAGCGTGTTGTATTCCCCTTCGGGAATATCAAGCTCCTCGTATTTTTCATTTAGATAGTTTATTTCCAGTCTCCCGGAAAATAGCCACTCACGGTCAGAAATCTGCTCTTCGATATGATCTTCCTGATCGTGCTCATCCTCAATCTCACCAAAAATCTCCTCAAGGATATCCTCGAGTGTGATTACTCCCGCAGTCCCACCAAATTCGTCGACTACACAGGCGATGTTTTTCTCAGATTTCACCATTTGATTCATAACATCCTGTACGTTCATGGCTTCTGGTACAAAGGGTATGTCCAGGATGACCGATTTGAGACGTTTGGGCTGTTCCAGCATTTGTTGGTGATGGATGTATCCCGTCACATTGTCAACATCACCCTTGTAAGTGAGAATACGGCTCAGCTTGCTTTGATCAAACACCTGGATTAACTCCTCCATCTTTGCTGCCTCATCTATGGCAATAATCTCATTGCGCGGCACCATGCAATCCCGCACTTTGTTGTATTTGAGCCTCAATGCGTTTTTAAAAATGTCGGTGTCAATTTCATAATCATCTTCCCCCTCAAAACTATCCTGGATGAAATGCTCCAGATCTACCCTCGTAAACGTCTGCTCATCTTTTTCGTGATCTGATCTTATGAATACTTTCAAGATCAGGGAAGAAAGCTGGGTCATCATCCAGGTGGGAATCGACAGTAATACTTTAAAAAAGTGCAGTGGCAATGCGAGCATGCTAATCATTTTATTGGCATACACCCGAAAGAGTGTCTTGGGCAAGAATTCACCAAAAATGAGCACAACCAGAGTGATAATAAGGGTGTTTAAAAGGAGCAAAACAACACCCTCGCCAAAGAATGGTACAATAAAGGGTTTGAGAAACTCTGTCATCAGCGTGGTAAAGATCACGAGTGCAATATTGTTGCCTACAAGCATGGTACCCAGGAAGTCCCGGGGCTTGTCGTAAAATCTGCTCAAGATCCTACCCCGCATATGTCCTTGCTCCTTGAGGAGCTCGATTCTGATCTTATTAGCCGATATATAAGCGATTTCAGATCCCGAAAAGAAAGCCGATAACAGGAGAAAAATGACAATAAAGACCAGTAACGTACCCATTGAGAGAATTGTACCCGTGCAAATTTACGATTCTCCGGGGTAGCAGAGGACAGAAGATAAATTTCTGGCTAGGCGCTGACTGCTTCCTCGCCACCGATTTTGTAAGTGATTTCGATGGAAATGAGTTTCAACTGGGTCTGAATTCGGAAATCAGATTCAATGCATTGTAATAAAAGCCGGATTGTTTCACGGAAGGATGGGATCTTTAAAAATACATCACTGCTGACCCACACTCATAGTGCTCTGACCCGGCCGCTGCCACTGACCTTTGAGTTTACTCTAATGTCATCACCCTGGTATTTTACTCCACCACTCCCGCTGACTGATGCTGTCAGTGACGTACCCACGTTGACCCTCGCACCACCGGATCCGCTTACTGATATGTCACAGTGATCCGCTGCCAGATCAAGTGCTTGCAGGCGACCTGAACCGGAGATACTTCCGACTAACTCTCTCGTAGTGCCCTCCAGATGCAATCCGCCTGAGCCACTTATTTTGCCTTTGATCTTCTCTGCATCAAGATGAAAATTGATACCACCCGATCCCGAGATACGGAGCTCCATTTCTCCTAAATCTGTAAACTGATCTACGGACTCAATCTGCCCACTTCCACTCGATGAAATAAATTCCAGATGCGGCACTGTTATGTGTATTTCTACTCTTGCTGCCCGGTGCACCATCCGGTCATACTTGATTTTAAGTACTCCATGATCCACATCCATGCGTAAGTTATCCAGAATATTAGCCTGGCCGTGAAGTACTACGCTTTGGGAGTTTCCCTGGGTGAGATAGACATTTGCTGAAAAACCATTTGCGATGCCTGAAAATGAATCAAATTCTACTTCTCTTACAATGCTAGGGCCTTCTCCCCTGATCGTCTTCTTCCAAAAGCGTTGTGCTTGTGAAGTCTGTAGGACAAAGCTGCACAAGAGTAAGGTGAAAATCAGATGCTTTATCATTCCCTGCTGTTTTACATGTAGAGACGCGGAGAATCTTCAAAGGTTGCAAGGTGCTAAAGCTTATGTCACCTAATTGACATCCGAATATATTTTGAATTCATTCATTTTATCAGCGCTTTAGTAGTTAAAAAATACCGTAAGTTATTGTCCCCATCTGTCTGAGTTTATTTCCAAGTGACCTTGCTTTAGTGCTGCCAAAAGGGAAACAAAACAACTCGGGGGTTTTAGCTCCTTGACAATTTCTAATTCTTAAATTCCTCTTCCTCCACTTTAATTCTTCCGACGACTTTCTTCAACTCATACTCAGAAAAATCCTGCTTGGCTTCAAAACCATAGGCAAAAATGATCTCCTCGGGTTTTGTGATCTTGACAAATTTGTCTGTATAAACTTTGGCATTTACTTCATCCCAAATCAATTCACTGGTCTCAAGCTTTTCGCCCCTTGTATTTTGTAAGATAACAGGAATCTCCTTAGAGATCGACCTGGCAATCACTTTTTTATCTCGTGTATAGCGCTCCGCATATTCGGCATCCAGGGTGCTGTTGACCGAGCCGTCCTCCTCAAGGAAATCCACGTGTACCCCTTCGGGAAATTCATCTTTTGGCTTGATCCCCTCCGTCCACCTGACTAAGGTTTTCCCGGTTACGATTACCCTTACTTTTGCACTATCGCTGTAAAATATCTCAATATCCCGGGCGGTCTCTACTCCCGGAGGAGTTTTCTCAAAAAGGCGGTTGACTTCTTCTAAATCATTTACACAAGAGGTGGTGCCATAAAGAGCAAAGAGTAGACCTGACCAATAAAGTATCGCTCTCATCTGATCAACGTAATGTCTCCTTCAAATTCCAGTATAACACTATCGATAAATTCTATTGCAGCCACATAGACAAACACTCCCGGGTTAAGTTGCCTGCCATCAAACTCTCCATTCCAACCTAACGCGTCGTCATTGAGTGGTAGATCCTCTCCTTGATAGACCATCTCACCCCACCGATCAAATATTTGCAATTTCTTTACTCCCCGCACACTTGGTCCACCAAAAATCGCCAGCCGGTCATTTATGCCGTCGCCATCAGGCGTAATGGCACTTGGAATAAAAACCGGTCTATCCAGATACACCTGTACAGTTACCTGATCGCTGGCTGTGCAACCATTATCATCGAAAATCGTGGTGGTGTAAGTGGTACTCGAGAGGGGACTGGCAGTGGGAGAAGGACAATCTGAGCAATTAAGACTTTCAGTGGGCGACCACCGATATAAGACCGGATTGCCTGCCGGCTCATGCGTAGCAGTCAATCTGGCCCGGTATCCCAAATTGACAATGGTATCGCTGCCGGCATCTACAATCAATTGCAGTGGTTCGAATAGCTCCACCGGTAGAGCTCGCGTACATCCCCGATCATCCTTAATGGTAAGGTCGTACCTTCCAGCCGGAAGATTTTGAATGCTGAGAGAGTCTGTGTAATTGCTGCCATCTACGGTATATGAAAATGGCGGACTCCCCCCATTCCCCACATAAAATAACGCTCCGGTTGCATCGCCAAAACAGATTACATCGCGTGTGCTGTCAATTGTAAGTAACAATTCTGGTGGTTCGACAATGCTTGCTGAAGCTGTAGTCACACAGCCATTTGCATCTGTAACGACCAGATCATATTGGCCTGCTGAAAGACCGGATGCCACCGGATCATTTATACCATTACTCCAATCGTACTGATAGGATTGAGTTCCCCCCGAGACCAAGGTCGTAATCTGACCATCGGCCTCTCCAAAACAGGAAATATGGGCTGTATCCACAAGGGCAACAAGGCTATCCGGTTGCTCCACATCGATGAGATTAAATCCCAGGCAATTCAGGCCATCCCTTATGCCCACAAACAAGGTGCCAGCGGCTACATCAGATAATACATTTTCCGCCACAAAAGTGCCATCGACATACCAGTCATACATGAATGGAGCTGTCCCTGCCTTGATCCGAAGCTCCACCTGTCCATCACGGAAACCGTAGCAACTGGGCGGAGTGACAGGATCAAATTGATCATCCAACTCAATGTCGACTTCTCCCAGCGGAATGGTAAGATCCGTAATACATCCGTTTGCATCTTGAATCTCTAAATGATAGATAGCGGCTGACAGCCCATTTAACTCATTGGCAGATGTAAAACCTCCCCCGCGATTAAAATTGAACAGAAATGGAGGAGCCTGCCCACTTACATCGATCAGAATACTGCCATCTGCTACACCACCACAACTGGGCTTGGTAATCACCTGATCGATGTCCAGTGGTTGAGGTGCCTCAATTGTATAAGTGACGATGGTATCACACCCATTGAAATTTGTGATTATTGCACTGTAGTTTCCGGGAGTCAGCCCCGTGAGGGAAAGTCCTGTCTTTCCATTATCCCAATTTACTCCCGTGATGCTGCTCCTACTATTTATGGAAAGCCTGATACTCGCATCATCCGCATCCGGGCAACTTTGATGTATGAGTTCTGCTTGAATATCAAAGGGCTCTTCGACAATCACAGTGCCGATGGTCGTTACAAAACATCCAGTCTCACTTTCCACGGTTAAAGCCACGGATTTCACACCGCCTTTTCCGTACTCTATCCTATGAGGACCAGGTCCATTCAGCTGCTGAGGTAAGGCTGCTTCACCGAAATTCCACTGCCAATCTACCAGGCTTAAATCACCAAAACTGGACTGGTCAAAGAAGGTAATGGGGTCGCCAAAGCACACCGTCCCATCGAGATCATCGGTTATGAAATCTGCCTCCGGACCCAGAAACTCAGAAGTGCCGCCAAAGTCAATGGAGAATCCATGCCCGGTAGCACTATAATTGAGGATGATCAAAGCGTAGGCTTTCCCCTCCTCCATATTGAACGCAGAAACGAAATTGTTATCAACTCCTGTTTGACATCCCCGCAACTCTTCTGTATCTGCTTCACTTAGACTTAGTCCTGTTGGACCAGTGCATTCATCCCACTCGTCAAATGGGTTGGGACTGAATCCTCCACCCAGGGTGTTTTCTCCATTCGCACCGGAAGCCATGCAACGTATCACTTTTTTACCGCTGCAATCATCGAGTCCGTTTGGGAGCTCGAAAACTGCAAAATCTATATCATCTCCGGGATTATTTGGGGTAATTGTGAAGGTAAGAGAACCCGCCTTCCCTGCTACCCACTTGTACCACGCAGAATTATCTTCCGCTATGAGACAGAATGTATTGTTTTCATCTACTTCATCTGTAATTTGACCCGCGCCCATAATGCTGCCGACAAAAAAGGAAGACTTGTCACATAGCACCACTCCGGTCGGGCAATCCGAATTTGGGTTTGGGACCAGATTGAAGGAGCTAATACAGAGTTGGAATGTTCCCGAATTGCCGGACGGACTACTCACCCGGAGAAAGTAATCGCTGTTGGGAACTACATCTTCGAGATAGATTTCGGCGATGTGATCACCATCATCCTGATCACAGCTCACTTCCCTCAGTTCGCCACAACTTCCGGAATACAAGGCCAGCCGGGGGTTCCTGAGCGTGCCTTTGGCAAAATCAGTGATGCCGTAAATGTCTACAATCTCCCCGAGCACACGAATATTTAAGCTCGTCGAATTGGCAACGAATTTAAACCAGACGTCAGAACCATTATCACCGAAGCAAGATGGCTTATCCTCGGCAGAGACGGATGCTCCAGTGGTCGTGTATTCAGCAGCATTCGAGCACCAATTGTCAATGTCGGAAAGCACTATGGCATCATCACACTCCATGTTGCCGGGCTGTGAAATTGCCCATAATGGAAGAAAAAAAAATATGATGACTAAATCCTTTCTCATTTTGTCTGGAGGACCTAAAGATAACGATCCCAATATAGATTGAGTTTTCCTCTCACTGATCAATTAACGTATTCTTAATTCTCTCCACGAGTTGTTTTCGTGATTCTCAATGCTATGAATATAGACGTGCTTAAGCAAAAAAGCGTTGTCCCCCCACTCAAGACAATCGGTACATTCTTTTTTTAGATTTGTACAATGAGATCTTTTCTCCCCAATCTACTGACACTCTGTAATCTCTTCTGTGGTTGTTTGGCTTTGGTTTTCATCCTCAGTGAAAGACCTTTCCCTGCATTGTTTTGCCTCGGACTTGCCCTGATCTTTGATTTGCTGGACGGGCTGATAGCAAGGGCCTTGATGCAGGCCAACGAGCTGGGTAAACAGTTAGACAGTCTTGCCGATGTAGTCTCCTTCGGAGTAGTACCCGGAGCCATGTATTATCAATTGTTGGGGCATTTACAAATCAGTGAAAATCTCCCATTTATTGCGTTCGCCGGATTTCTATTTCCCCTTTTTGGGGCTTTGAGACTAGCTAGATTTAACATCGAGCATTTGCAGAAAACGCACTTTACTGGTTTACCCATTCCATCAGCAGCACTATTTGTTGCTGGTCTTTACCTCATAGCACATTCCACATCATGCACTCAATGCGCTTCAATGTTTATCAATCCATACGTGGTGCTTTTTAGCTTGTTGCTTCTGTGCTGGCTGATGGTTTCCAATCTCCCTCATTTTTCATTTAAAATGAAAAAGATATCCTGGCAAGGCCATCAGGTCCAATGGATTTATTTGTTTTTAGTACTTGTTTGCGTGCTTTTCCTCCGGGAAGCATCTGTGAGCCTGGCGATCGTCTTGTACATCTTTTGCTCGCTAGTTTACTATTCTTTTGCGCCTAATACACGAGTCTGATGCTGAGCGTGATCCCCACTCCGATAGGTAATCTTGGTGACATCACCATCAGGGCTTTGGAAATCCTAAAACAGGTAGATTTTATTCTGGCTGAAGATACCAGGGTGAGTGGAAAACTGCTGCGTCATTACGCAATCAAAAAGCCCATGATCGCTTATCACGCGAATAATGAACATAAGAGAGTTGACCAGATCATATCCAGGCTATCCCAGGGCGAGCACGCAGCTCTGATTACCGATGCAGGTACCCCGGGGATATCCGACCCTGGCTTTCTGCTGGTGCGATATTGTCTCGATCAGAATATCGAGGTACAATGCCTCCCGGGACCGACAGCATTTGTGCCGGCACTAGTCGTATCAGGATTGCCTTGTCATCGATTCTATTTTGAGGGTTTCTTGCCTCATAAGAAGGGCCGTAAAGCAAGGATTGAATATTTAAGCACCCTGAGGGATACGTTTATCCTTTACGAATCACCGCATCGCATCCTGCGATGTCTGGAAGAATTAATCGCTTTTTGCGGACCTGATCGAGCCGCTTGCGTGTGCCGGGAGCTTACCAAAATGTATGAAGAGGTGATCAGGGGAACACTACAAGAAATCTGCGAATGGGCTCAAAAAAAAGGAAGAGTAAAGGGTGAGATCGTGCTCGTTATTGCCGGAAAAGAAAAGAATAGTGCCTCCAAATAATGAGTCTTTTTTGTAAAGGCCACTCCTCTTGTATAATTAAAGCCCCTTTAAGATCCTGACTACACATAGATCCGAATGCAGCACACTGTGCAAGCTCAAAAAATACAACCCATTTGGGAGTGATCCAAGGTCAATGGTGAGTGGGGACGAGGCATTTGACAGATCCTGAACCACCGTACCATTACCGTCTAATATCTGAATCATTGCATTGCTAAAATCACCATCTATCACGACTTGATCTGTAAAGGGATTCGGGCCCATTGATATGCACTGATCTCTTATATGATACCGCACTTGCGTAATTGACACATGACCTTCAAAAGCGCCGATTGATGGAGGGTCGAAATACGTATGTTGTAAAAAATCGTGCGTTGGTTCTTGAAGGATTTTTCCCATCTGTACAGCGGAGCTAGCGGGATCGATGGCAAAATCTGCCATTGCGGCATCAACAAACTGGGGGTCTGCGATCACCTGGTTACTATCCAAAACAGGTAAAGTTGGACTCCAATTTCCATCTGACTCATTGTACCAAAGATTGTTGGTGAAAATAAACGATCCCGGATCGGTATTAGGACCGATATTGACTTCGGTAAGATCTTGCGCCAGGTAGACGATGTTATTCCTAAATTCATTATCAGCACAGGTAAGAAATCCCGGTTCAGTGGTCTCTTGCAAGATCCTGATCACCCAATTACCGGGTTTGTAAATCGTATTGTTATAAACTTTGACTCGCACACATCCCACATAGGCAATAGGAGCCCAGCTACCGATAAAAACATTGCTGTAAACCTCCAGATCTGCGGCTTCAAATGCATCTACAATTGGATCCGGTAACGGCGGTCTAAAAAATGCAAAGCCCGTACTACCTCCGAGATTTATGGCCCGCTGAGACAGGTCTATAAAAGTGTTGCGCTGCATACGAATATGCTGTGTACCACCCTTCGCCTGAATCCCGGTGACACCAGCATTATCTATGATGTTGTCCTCAATGGTACCCCAATGGCAACCCACCATATCGATACCACTTCCTCCGCCTCCGCCGTTGGTAAAGGAGCAATTCTTGACGAGAAAACTGTCGAGACCTGATAATTTCAGAAAATCATTATTACCGGAAGCAGCCATATCCCGAAATACACAATTGATTATGGAGATGTGATGGGAAGGAGTTGAGTAATCCCCACCATCATCTATGTTGACTCCGTTGCCGGTCTGTTGCTCGATCACTAATCCATGAAGGACTACATAGGAGCAGTTTACGAGATGGATTGCTTCTGTGCCACCCCGGAATATAGCCTGGTGATCATTTTGGGCCGTTATGAAGATGCGATCATTTGCGGTTCCGTTCAAATCATAAATGAATTGAGTACCATCGCTGAATACCTCATCGAGAATCTCTATAGTGTCACCTGCTGTAGCATGAGGTGCTGCCAGGGCGAGTGAACTGTAGTCTCCCGTGGTTCCGACTGTGATTTTTTGACTAAACAGATAAAGTGGGAGTAGGGTGAGAATGACTATTGCTGATGTCTTCATCGAATAAGGGCTTTCTATTCTAACGCAAATACAGGATCAGCTTGTACAAGGGAGGTGCCAAACAACGGGGTCTAAGTAAATATGGATTGGGTCTAGATATGCAGCGGTCTATTGTCAGTTGCCGCAAGCATTGCCTCTTTAATAGCTTCAGTAAAGGTGGGGTGTGCATGGCTCATGCGAGATATGTCTTCTGCAGATGCACGATATTCCATTGCCACCACAGCCTCCGCAATCATATCTGCTGCTCGTGCACCTACAATGTGCACTCCGAGTACTTCATCCGTGGCTTTGTCTGCCAGGACCTTGACCATTCCATCTATATCTGTGCTCGCTCTGGCTCTTCCCAATGCTTTAAATGGGAATTTTCCCACCTTAAAATCCACTTGAGCCTCCTTTAGTTCGGATTCAGTTTTTCCTACAGAGGCCACCTCGGGCCAAGTGTAAACCACTCCGGGAATCAAATTGTAGTCGATGTGTGGTTTCTGGCCGGCAAGAAGTTCTACCACCATAATTCCTTCTTCCTCGGCTTTATGTGCCAGCATGGCTCCCCTCACCACGTCGCCGATAGCGTAAATATCTGGATGTGATGTCTGCAGGTGTTCATTGACAATTACTCTGCCTTTTTCATCGAGTTTTACTCCTGCCTTTTCATTCGATAGCCCCTCGGTATAGGGTCGCCGTCCAATAGCTATCAAGCAGTAATCTGCGGTAAGATCAAACGATTCGTCACTATCTCTTTTTTGTACCTGGACTTTGACACTGCTTTTGGTGGTCCCCACTTTGGTCACCATATGTTTCAGATGAAATTTCATCCCCAGTTTCTTAAGTGATCTCGTGAGCTCCCGGCTACAATCTTTATCCATTGTAGCAAGAATGCGATCTAAGTATTCGACAACCGTGATTTCGGTACCCAGTCTTGCATATACAGATCCCAACTCCAGACCTATCACACCTCCGCCAATTACGATCATTTTTTTCGGGTTCTTTGTGATATTCAGTGCTTCGGTAGATGTGATCACCCTTTTTTTATCGTAATTAAATGCAGCTGGTGTGATGGGTTTAGACCCCGTTGCAATGATCGTCTTTTTTGCTGTGACCTCTTGACTTTTCCCTCCTTTACTGATCGCAATCGTATGTGCATCTACAAAACTGCCCACACCGTGAATCACATCAATTTTATTTTTTTTCATCAAGAAATTTATGCCACTCACTGTTTGTTTGACAACCTCATTTTTGCGATCAATCATCCTGACGAGGTCTACCTTTAGTCCCGAAGTCTTAATTCCATGGTCTTCAAAATGATGTGCCGCGTTATGGTAATGTTCTGAAGAATCGAGGAGCGCTTTAGATGGAATACACCCTACATTCAGACAAGTGCCGCCTAACGCATCATATTTTTCGATCAATGCTGTTTTCATCCCAAGCTGTGCTGCACGAATAGCTGCAACATAACCGCCTGGACCGGAGCCAATAATGACCAGATCGTATTTCATTGGTTACGGCTTATCTTTTTTTGGCCTATTTTTTCTCGATGGTTTTTGGGGTCTGGATTTTCGATTCTGAGGGCGTCTATTTTTACCACCTCTATCCGGTCTCTTTTTCCGTCGTCCTTTTCTTCTTTTGGGTAATTCCTTTAGTTCGATGCCCCCGGTTACATCTTCAAAATCAAGGATTGGATCAGCTATCGCATCCTCATTCCTTTGATCTAATATTTGTTCCGGAATATTTCCTTTTTTATTTTTTTCAAATATTTCCCTTGCCCGTTCAGGTGAAAGGGTGATCATGGTAAACCTTCCTTTAGAATCCGTCCGGGTGTAGTACATCAATTTTTTAAAGATGTCGATCTTTTGCAGATAAACCCTACCAGATTTTGATTCCAAGACCTCAGCTTTCATCGGGAAGTAGCTCAGTGCCTCCGTATAGAGATCCAATTCGTAATTGAGACAACATTTCAAGCGACCACATTGACCGGACAACTTAGATTGATTTATCGCGAGATTCTGGTATCTCGCTGCCCTTGTCGACACACTTTTGAATGCTGTAAGCCATGTAGAGCAGCACAATTCCCGACCACATGAACCCAACCCGCCAATTCGTGAGGATTCCTGCCGTGAGCCTATCTGCCTCATCTCAATTTTTGTCCTGAATTCTTTGGCATAGTGCCGTATAAGTTCCCTAAAGTCTACCCTTCCATTGGCCGTAAAATAAAATGTAGCTTTTCTTCGGTCGGCCTGAAATTCTACATCAGTGACTTTCATATCCAAATCGAGCATCCTCGCAATAGCCCGGGCGCGCACCAAGGTCTTGTATTCTTGTGATCGAGCTTCCTCCAGTTTTTCAAGATCACGTAGGCCTGCCCTCCGTATCACATGATGTACTATGCGCTCTGTATTGATCCTTCGCTTTTTCATCTGCAGCGCGATCAATTGTCCCGTAAGTGAAACGCGACCCACATTGTATCCACTCCCTGTATCGACCACAGCCATTTCACCTGTATTTAAAATCTGGCCTTGTCTAAGTCTGTAGAAATCTTTTCTCGATCCGTGTTTAAAACTTACTTCAATAATATCGGAATGACTAAAATCGGTCAATTCTGTCCTGGCAAGCCAGTCATAAGTATTTAACCGGTTACAGCCTCCGGTGCTGCAGCCTCCATTGTTATTACACCCTCGGGGAAGTGTTCCATCTTTACTATTACAATGTGTGCAACTCATGATATTCCTTCCTGTTCTGCTGAAACTTTCAGAGTATTTGATTCTCTCCGAAATAAATAATGCAGTCTAATGCTGCTGTCTAAAAACAAGATTTTACTGCTGATATTCCTTTCAAGATGAAAAATATTTTCCTCCACCATTTGCACGATTTCCTGTAACGCGTCCAGATCAAGGAGTTTACTCATCTTTCTCAAAGCAGCTGCCTCCTTACCGGGAAGCCTAATGTAATGTGTATCATCGATCTGATAATAAAGCATTTCACGTAAGAAATGTAGTCCAAATTTCATAAATGCTTTCTGAGCTTCCCGGGACGCTTTTGCTACTTTTTCCGTCCATCTAATGACTTCCGGACCTCTTCCTTTGTAGGACAATCGCATCCATTCCAACCACAATGAGGCCGTATCCACAGATGACACATTGATGAGATCGAAGGCTGTAACAATGTCTCCGTCACAGTACTGTGCAATCTCCTGTGCCACCTCTGGCTTCGCATCCATCTGATCAATCAAGTGAGATGCGATATCAGGGATCGCAACGGGACCGAAGCTCACAATTTGACATCTCGATGTAATTGTATTCAAGATTTCTTCCTGTCTTTCCGCAATCAGTATAAACAATGTATTGTCGGGAGGTTCTTCCAAAATCTTAAGTATGCGATTACCCTGACTCCCCAGGTACTCAGCCATCCAGATGATTACCACCTTGTAGCTGCCCTCATAAGCCTTTAATCCAAGAATCTTGATGAGACGGTCGCATTCATTTTTTGTGATATTTCCCTGTTTGTTCTCGCCTCCCAGAATCTCAAGCCACTTTTGCTCCGACTGGTAGGGTGTAGCACCGACAAGGTTTCTCCACTCCGAGAGGAAATCAGCACTTGTGACTTTGCTACCCACCGTTGGAAATGTGAAATGAATATCAGGATGGATGCTTTTTTCGGCCTTATGACAGTGTTTGCAGACTCCACAAGAATCTCCGTCCTTTCTATCCAGGCACAGTAGGTACTGAGCTGTGGCGACAGCCATCCCCAGAGTCCCAAATCCATTGCTACCTATAAAGAGCAGCGCATGAGGCAGCCTGTCCTGATCCACAGCTGTAGTCAAATAGTGCTTTATCTGACTCTGACCGGCTATTTTCTTAAATTTCATCAGATTGAAACTCCGTGTTTTGCAACCTGACTGGAAAGGGATCTGCATTTATGTATTCCCAAGCCAACATAGAGAGATGGGAATCGATTCAGGAAATGCTTAAACTTTGACTATTTCCCGAATTCTCGCTTACAATCTATATATCGAGTCCCTGAATCTGTAGAACCAAGGACACTCCTTTTATGATGATCCAATCCAGCCAAATCTGGTTTAACCAATGGATAAACTGGGTAAATTCTCACCAATTAAAACGCACAATGCGAGATCCATTATTGGCTGTATAAGATGTAAAATTAGGAAAAAAGCCGAGCGTTAGACAAAAACCACTTCCATTTGGTACCCAAAGTAGAATACCTCTATATTTGACGCTCTGAGATTTAATTTTTTTAAAGATGCGCGTCGCGGTATTTAGAAAAGCTCATTTCAATTCAGCTCACCGGCTATACAATCCTAATTGGACATACGAAAAGAATCTCGAGGTCTTTGGGGTCTGTACAAGTCCCAACTTCCATGGGCACAATTACGATCTGGTAGTAAAAGTCGTAGGTGAGGTGGATCCGGTCACGGGGATGGTGATCAACTTAAAAACCCTTGCTGATATCATAAAGGAAACAATCGAGGAAAGATTTGATCACAAGAATCTAAATCTGGATGTGGAGGACTTTAAGGAATTAAATCCGACAACAGAAAATTTCTGTTATGTGATTTGGAAATTGCTCAGGAGTAAACTTGATGACAAACTTGATCTCTGGGTAACACTCTACGAAACGCCAAGAAACTACGTCGAGTATCCGGCTTGATAGGTGACCCTTGCCTTGTTTACCTCTTATTTAGACGAAGTGTTTTAATCACTTCATTGCGGTAATCGATGATCCTAACGAGATAGATGCCCCGCTGCAGATCTCCGATATTAAATTGTGCTCCGGGAAATGTACTGTACCTAAGCAACTCACTTCCTACGAGGTTGTAGATAGCCACCTCACTCACATCCTGATAATCAGAAAGCTGAAAATGATTGACTGCCGGATTGGGGAATATGGAGATAGCCCGGGTCTCAGTGAGGTCTCTTGCCGGGGTGGATTGGTTAAACAAATACTCAGCAGCAACTGCGTTGTCTTTGTTGTCTACTTCGACCACGGTTACTTTGATCTTGGCTGAACCTTCTATTCCCGAAGGACGTATATATACATTGAGCATTGATGAATCTCCCGGTGCAAGTTTGAGTAAAAACTCACTTGGGGTGGTGTCTACTTCCACGGCATAACAAGCATTGATATCACAAATGGCGCTCTGCCATCCCATCGAGATCTCCTCGACCGTGCGTATCCATTGCACCGTGACTGTATCTTCTCCGTTATTTTTAATGTAGGAATGTGCAATTGTTTCAAACTCCATAGGATCCACGTCCATCATGACCGTGGCAGGCATCAGGGACAGGGTCGCCTGAGCTTGAAGTTGATTAAAACCGAGAACAAGTAAGATCGAAAGTAAAATGTGCTTCATCCAGTACTATTAAACTACTACAGATCGAGGAGCCAAGTTCTCTTAGCAAGAACTAAATTTAATGGTTTTCCGCTTCAGTTGCTGGATATTATCAAAGTTTAACATTTGCGTAACGGGACACACATCACCATAGAAGCCCCAAAAGATATGCCAACTTTTCAACAACGTACTAGTGAGCCTATTCCGAAAAGGTTGCCAAATCAAAAATGGCTCTTTTGGGGATATTTTCATTTTCTTCAATCGCCTGATACACAGGCATCAGCCGATCTCAAAAAAGTGAAAATCTCATCCAAAATTGACTCATTTTGTGGAATTGGCACTTTCCGGAGTAACCTCACTAGTACACTTCACAACAAATGAAATCGTAATTTGTTATCCATTGCGACCCATGATGAAGTATGCACATAGCTATAATCGGTAATGGAATCAGCGGGATCACTGCTGCCCGCTTTCTCCGTAAAAGATCCGATCACAGGATCACCGTCATATCAAAGGAAACGGATCACTTCTTCTCTCGCACTGCCCTAATGTATTTGTACATGGGGCACATGCGGCTCAGGGACATACAACCATACGAAAAGCATTTCTGGACCAAAAACAGGATCGATCTCCTGCGCGGAAGCGTAATATCGATCGATTTTGACCGCCGTGTACTGCACTTCGATCCATATTTTGCCCCGGTGGATTCTGAATTACCCGAACATCCTCCCAAGATTGGGTATGATCGCTTGATCCTGGCTCTCGGCTCAACGCCAAACAAATTCGGATGGCCTGGTCAGGATCTTAAAAAGGTGCAGGGATTTTATTCGTTCCAGGATTTAGAGCAGATAGAGACGCATAGTGCCGGGCTTGACAGAGCAGTCATTGTCGGTGGAGGATTAATTGGAATCGAGCTGGCAGAGATGTTTCACTCCAGAAATATTCCGGTGACCATGTTGGTCCGTGAAAAAAATTACTGGGATGTAGTGCTTCCTCCGGAGGAGTCCCAAATGATCAATCGTCAAATTCGTTTGAATCACATCGATTTAAGGCTGGAGACCGAACTCAAGGAGATCGTCGGCGATCATAATGGGGAGGCTATCGGTGTCATTACCAATCAAGGCGATAAAATAAATTGTGGCTTTGTCGGGCTAACCGCAGGTGTACATCCAAATGTGGCCTGGCTCAAGGATTCACACTTGGAGATAGACCGGGGTATTTTGGTAGACGAATGCTTACAGACCAATATAGAGGGTGTTTATGCCATTGGCGATTGCGCACAACTGAGGTCACCACAGCCTGGCAGGAGGAATATCGAGGCGGTATGGTACACAGGCAGAATGATGGGAGAAGTTTGTGCACATAATATTACGGGCAATAAAACTGCTTATGATCCGGGTCTATGGTACAACTCTGCTAAATTCTTTGACATCGAGTATCAGGTCTATGGTCAGGTACCCAGTCTATTGCCGGAGGACTGGAGGTCTTTCTTTTGGCAACACCCAAATAGAGAAAAGAGCCTGCGTATCGTTTACGATGCCTCAAAGACCGTAAAGGGATTTAATCTAATGGGAATGCGTTTTCGTCATGAGGTCTGCGAAAAATGGATTATTGAAAAAACAAAAATTCACTCTGTCGTAAAGGATCTTTCTTTGGCAAATTTTGATCCGGAATTTTATACGGATGATTACGAGCAAATCGTCAGCGCATTTAATAAGGATTTAAATGAAAATATTACTCCTGGTCAAAAAAGAAATTATAATGCCGTTTATTCTTTTCTAAAAAAAGCCACTTAAACATGCAGCAATTTCCCAATGCAATTTCCAGCGATCACCCACCATTTAGGTCTGCAACACAACGAGTAGCTTCCGGAGTAGGACTCCTCGGTCTTCTTTTGCTCATTTTGGCTACCGTAAATACAATATCTCAAGACAATCTCATATGGATCAGCCTCCTTCTTATCACTGTTGGCACTTTACTTTTTGCATGGTCAGAATACAAGAATAAACAACCGGGAATCAAAAACAATGGCGTTTGGTTTAGTTCGCTCACTAATCGCGGATTGTGGGGCTGGGCACTTGGCATTTTGATTACTTTTTTCTACATCTGCCTTTATTGGTTTCCCCATTTATTGGGTTTTAATGCTGAGGAGCAAAATCGTGGCCTGGTAGCTTTTTTTGATCCAGTAAGTTTTGCTTTTCTCGGAAAGCCCGCGACGCAGTGGTTTATTTACGGCGTATTATATACCATAGCAATATTATTATTTGGCGCAAAATTTATTCTTAAATACAGACACAATCGATACCAGATTTTA
Source organism: Saprospiraceae bacterium (assembly GCA_965222645.1). Taxonomy (GTDB): domain Bacteria; phylum Bacteroidota; class Bacteroidia; order Chitinophagales; family Saprospiraceae; genus JABDMH01. Next base: position 3,245,912 of record OZ244968.1, read on the forward strand.
CGAACGATTTCGGTTATGTTTTTTCAGCTGGTTTTTGCCTTTACATTACCATTGATATTAGAACGCTTGAACCAGCCCTCTATGGATCTGAAAAATATGTGGCCATTGAATTATTATTTCTTTTTTGACTGGAATTTGGACAAATTAGTAAGTGGAGGCACTCTGGGTATTTTTATGCTTGGGTGGGGTATCGCCATGATTTTAATAATTTCTCCTTTGCTCACCTATTTCTTTGGCAAGCGATGGTATTGCAGCTGGGTCTGTGGCTGTGGAGGTCTGGCAGAGACAGCAGGAGATCCCTTCAGGCAGCTTTCCGATAAGTCCCTAAGGGCTTGGAAAATAGAGCGGTGGCTCATTCACGGCATCCTGGTCTTTGCCGTAGTGATGACAATTCTGGTTATTTATCAATATCTCACGGGCAATAGTCAAATTTTATTTCTCAATAGCTACTCAGTCAGGGAATGGTATGGATTTTTTATCGGTGCTGCTTTTTCCGGTGTCATAGGTGTGGGCTTTTATCCTCTATTTGGCAGCAGGGTGTGGTGCAGGTTTGGATGTCCTATGGCTGCCATCCTGGGCATACAGCAACGTTTTTTTAGTCGCTTTAGGATCACCACTAATGGCGGTCAATGCATCTCTTGTGGCAATTGCTCTACCTACTGTGAGATGGGTATTGATGTGCGGGCATATGCCCAGCGAGGTCAAAACATAGTCAGGGCCAGTTGCGTGGGGTGTGGGGTTTGTGCAGCGGTGTGTCCCAGAGGGGTCTTACGGCTAGAAAATGGATCGGTTGATATTGCCGAAAGGACACTTGAGGTGAGAAATGAGCGGATCGAAATGGCAGGGTGAGGTTCGAATAGAGTGTCGAGTACACTGAAATGAAAAGGCACAAATTTTCCGTATTTTTATGCATGATTACCCGGGAACAATTGATTGATGCCAAACCAGCTCTTTTTTGGAGTATTCCCCGGGAAAAGCGCTATCAAATCAGTGACAGGGTATTGGTAGAAACAATACTGAATTATGGCCAATTGGAAGACATAAAGGCACTAATTAACCTGCTTGGTCTAGAGTATGTAGCAGAAATTTTTTTCGAGTCAACTAAAGGCACTCGTCACAACTACTTTCCACAGGTCGAAAATTTTTTCCGGCTTTATTTCAAGAGACATGCATAAGGAGATTCTCTCACCGGCTCAGATAGAATTACTTGATTTCATCCAAAGTTTCTCCGGGGAGTACTACTTAGTTGGTCGGACTGCCATCGCCCTACAAATTGGACATAGGCGGTCTATCGATTTTGATCTTTTCAGACTAAAGCCTATAAGGCCAAGCCGAATTAGAGCCCGGATTAAGGATTTTGATTTATCTTTTGAATTGATTTTCGAAGATGCTGAGAGCTTCCACATCAGTGTGGGTGAAGTTAAGATCACATTTTTAGAATATCCGTTTCACATTCCACTTCGAGTAAAATTTGGATCAATTCGTATGCCTGATTTGCTAAATCTGGCTGCGATGAAAGCATATGCTTTAGGACGTCGTGCAAGGTGGAAAGACTACGTCGACCTATATTATGTTCTTCAAAATCATGCCACGATACATGAGGTTGCAGATCAGGCTGAGGTGTTATTTGGCTCTATGTTTTCAAAGAAACTACTTCTACTTCAGCTCTGTTATTTCGAGGATATTGATTTTTCAGAACAGGTGGAATATCTATCTCAGGGGCCTACAGAAAAACTCATTCAGGATCAATTATGTAGATTGGCTACTGAAAATTTCTCTTAAGCTGGAATTTCACGTGCAAGCCATAAGGACCTTACCCAATCTCGAAATGAGTACAGACCCGGCACAAGTTTGAGTTTTTAAATTGGAAAATTCAGCCATTTCTTCAGAAATATCAGCCACCTGGAACATCGTTGGTCTTGGTAAAGTCTGGATCGTCATTAAAAGTAACGGGACATAGTGCTGGATTCATAACCATGTATATTGCACATTTTATATTAAATTTGCATGGATGAAATTCAACACATTCCGGAGTCCTTTGGCATCATTCGAGGCATTGTAGACAGAGCAATTAGAGAAAATCGGGATCACGGCCCGTTTCTGTTCCTGGGATATTGGTCAAATCACCAAAAATAATTGTAAGAGACTCTGGGATTGTTCATGCCTTATTATATATCCAGGATCTGCATACACTATTGAGTCATCCAATAGTAGGAGCGAGTTGGGAAGCCTTCATTATTGAAAACATCATCAGCCTCCTGGGAAGGAATGTCCAGTACAGCTTTTATCGCAGCTCCAATGGGGCAGAAATTGATTTTGTTTTAGAATTTGGAGATGAGAAATGGGCCATTGAGACAAACGAAGTTCTATTCCCAAAGCAAGCAGGGGATTTCACAGTGCCTGTGATCATGCAGGTGTTACCAAGAGAATAATTGTATATGCGGGTCATGAAACCTTTCAGATGAAAAACAATGTATTAGCTATCCCACCCGTTTTAAAAGACATCAAAGAACAAACCGATCTCGGGTGAGTGGTTGGCCGACCATTTTGACGTCAAAAATCGGAATCTACATTGTTGTAACAAATAGAATATGTTAAAATTTGGTGTACACTTGCTTAAAATGTAAAATACTCATAACTTGCCAATATGAGTGCGTAATCAACAAATCAATCTATAATGAAACGTTTGAGTAGTTACGTCACGTCCAATTGCGCACACACTCTCAGGTTACAGGTTACAGGTTACATAGATCCGGTGTGCTTCTAGCACTGGCTCTGTTTCTTTTGGGATCATGTCAAAAAGAGCAACCCTTTTTTGATTCTTCGCATGATAAAGATACCGATATTCTGGTTTTTTCTCAAAAAGATCAGGTGAGGGATTTCATAAAATCCTTTAATTCACAGGAAGATCCCTACCAGTGGAAGAATACTCAAAACCCGACGTTTACTTCACTCTGGGATAAGTATGTTTTAGCTGAGCATGAGGCATCGACTCTGGAATCATTTGAGGATGCCGACGATTTTAGAAGAAAATGGAAAGATCATATCAGAATATTAGAAGATGGTTCGCTGGAACCAATGTATGAACTCTACTTTCAGAATGCTCTAGTTGGAGAAAATGGAATCTACAAAGTAGGAACGGAATATCGACGTCTATTTCGAAATGGAGAAGCGATCGCAGCAAATCGAACCCTCTTAGAGGAACTGACTGGCAGCAGGGTCTTTGATGAAGACAGGGTCTTCCCCTCTGGAGTAAGATTTGAGCCGGTAAAAATTACTACGCAGATTATTAGTGATAGCAAAAGATCTGGCACTTTAAGTGATTGTACAAATTCTAAGTATGTAAACGGGAAATGGCACAGGACTCAGGGTAAGTTGAAAGGTGGTCTTTACAATTATGACTGTTCACAGTTCGGCGGTTGCCCTGGTGAATACATTGAGACTTTTGTTGAAATCGTAACGAAGAAACAGAAGAAATCCTGGGGTATTTGGGTAAACAATGGAGCTGATCAAATTTGGGGTAATGGCTCACTAGATTTTGAGCTCAATGGCACTGTTTTCAACAGTACATATGTTTCCAAGTTTCTTGTGAACAGCAGCACCCTGTTTGTGTCTAAAAGTGAAGCTCCTTTTCCTGGCGATCACTTAGACGCTGAATTTGGAGATGGGTCGGGATTTCATCGAGCTAAACGTGGCTCCGCTTTTGATCGATCTTGCAATACTTCTTATTAGCGAAATAGTACAATAGAAGTATAGATCTACTCTAAGATAGTTGACAAAGTAGGCGATTTTTAGCCTACTTTGTCGTTTAAGTATTGAGAGCTAATTATAATAATGATGACAAGAATATTTCTCATTGCGATTGTTACAATTTCACTGTCCACGTATCACTTGTCTTACTCCCAAAAGTCATCAGAGGGTTGGCATATTTACTTTGGAGTATTTAAAGATTATTATTTAGGGGATCTCAATGTGTCTGTATATCCAGATGGCAGGCGAAGGCAATACGGATCAAATGATAAATTCCTGGATTTCCTAAGTTGGGAAATTGGAATGCGAAGGAATGTTCTCAATAATAAAATCCTGAGTCTCGAAGCGGGTGTATCACTGGCTATGAAGCGTAAGATCCTCACAAACAGAATAAAGGAGACCGGTCTTCCCTTTGATGATCAACTCTTGTATGGAATTGGAGCGTATTACTTGTCTTTTCCACTATCCATGCAAAAGAATTCGAATAGTAATTTCAAGTTGTTTTTTGATGTGGAGCCGGGTCTATCTATTCTTCGGTTTCAACGAAGTGAAGAAATGAGGGAGATTAACATCCCAGCCCGATTTAAAGATATCTGGAAATATAATATCTCCATGGGCCCGGGAGTTGTGATAAAAATAAGCGATAAGATAAAAATGCACCTGAAGAGTAGATATTACCTGCGAAGGATGTATAATGACTACTCTTTCAGAAAATTCAATACTGTGGGCTGGTCAACAGGAATATCTTATCAAGTGAAACCGTGATGTACGACAGACCTCATCACATCTGGTTTATTTTCTGCGGTCTTCTTTTTGTGAGCTGTTTAAGGACGGAGTCAAACATAACATTAGACCTTGAAAACGAGAAAATGCCGGTATTATACTGTTTTCTCCATCCGGATTCCATTGTTTCTGCTCGCTTATTTTATTCAAAAACCTCATTAAATGCAGAGCCAACGTACCTAAATGATCCGGAAATAATGCTTTTTCAAGATTCCATTTTTATGGATTACCTGACTGAAGCACAAAAAGGTTTCTTCACTTCCGAGAAATCAATTAAACCACAAGTGGGTGCCAAATATCGGTTGGTGGTTACATCTCCCGATCTCGATGAGGCCATTAGTACCGGTTTTGAATGTATTCCGGAGGCTCCCTCGCTGGATTCTATCGAGGTGAGAGACTCCGCCAGTGTACTATTAGAAGTATTTAATAATCCGGTGATCACCATTTATCCAAGTTTAGACAGTAAAACGTCATGGTGTGTTTATTCTCTCACGGCCCTGTTTTCTTCAGACATTTCAGTCGATGGCTCCGATTTATATTTTGAAGAAGCTCAGGATTGCAAACCGGGGAAAATCGCATTCCGCTATGCCGGTTTTAGCGGCAAAGATATTAGCTGTATAAGCCAGGGATTTATCAGTCTGGGTTGGTACTATAATAATCCTCTAAATGAGGGAAATGAATACATGTTCTCCTGGGGTTTGGTCAATGAAAGTGGGGCACGATTTTTTGAAAGCAGTGGCACATTTGCAGAACAAAGTGTAGAATCCTTATTATTCCAGCCTGCGACCATTGAGTCAAATATCTCAGGTGCATATGGCGTTTTCACTGCCTTCAACACAAGTGATTATCCTTTTAGATTTTGAAAAGTGCTATACTTACATTTGCATTTCTTTCACTGGCAAATTACCTCGTTTGTCAAGTCACTTTATTTGGATATGTTACGGATGATCTAAAAGAACCCATAGCAGGTGCCCATGTAATCGCCGGGAATGCCGTATCTATTACAAACTCATATGGTTTCTACAGTATCACTCCCGGGAGTGGGTCAATTTTCCTGAGTTGCAGTCATGTCGGATTTAAGACGGGAACATTCTCCCTGGAAGTCACTTCAACACAACAGTTTGATATCGTGCTTGCCCATGAGACTCTCGACGAGGTAATCGTCTCCGAGAAAAAAGTAAATCTTGATATTCGAAAAAGAATTGATATCGGAACAAATAATATTCCCATAAACAGACTGATCGAAGTACCCAGTCTGACAGGACAACGAGATGTGATCAAAGGACTGACTATCCTTCCTGGGATACATTCAGCCACCGAAGCTTCTGCTGGATTATTCATCAGAGGAGGCACTCCAGATCAAAATCTATTACTCATTGATAATGTGCCTGTACATAATCCTTATCATTTGTTCGGTCTTTTTTCTGTATTTAATTCTGATGCCGTAAAAAATGTTGAAGTGTACAAGGGCAAGATACCCGCAAAATATGGAGATCGCTTATCTTCTGTGATTTCCGTTAAAATAAAAGAAGGAAATTTAAGAAAATGGAAGTCTAAATATAACATGGGCTTGATCAGTTCCAGCATTGTTGCAGACGGACCCATAAAAAAAGACACGACGGGTCTCCTCGTTGCTGGTCGAATATCCTACCTTAGTTTGCTTACGTTGCCCCTTAGGCTTCTTACGGCGACCGGGGTGAACATCGATTCTTATGCTGACTACACTTTATATGATATCAATGCAAAACTTCATCATGTTATAAACAATAGAAAAAAGATATTTATCAACCTGTATGCGGGAAATGATCGTCATGTGGGACTTTCCCAGATCAAAAGAACTATTACATCTACAGATAAAACCGCTATTGGGTACAATTGGGGAAATGCCACATTGTCGATACGAAAAACAAATCAATTAGGAAGTAGAACTTTTGTGGAAGACCAATTGCTCTTTACCAGATATTCTACCAATCTCTTTGGCAGGCAAAAGGAAGTAGAAAACGCAAATAGGTCTGAATATGTGCAAAAACGCTTTAGTGTTTTAAGCGAGGCCACCTATTCAAAGCAAGTATCGCACTGGACTCCAAACAACCACTGGATTACAGCGGGATTATCCCTGTCATATAGACGGGCTGTGCCGATTCGTACCACATTTAGATCTACATTTGATGATATAGAAACCCCGAAACCCGTTCGCAAAATCGAAAACGGTTATTTGGGATCTGTTTTTCTTGAAGACAACTGGAAACTCAGCGAAACCTGGATATTGGATTTTGGTATCCGATCTCAAATTTACTTTCCTGGCAAAAAAGTCTATCACAGTCTTGAACCGAGAGTAAACATCGGGAAAGCATTGTCAGATAACCTGTCGTGGAATGTGGCATATACCCGTACTTCTCAAAGTATTCATGGCTTGTCAGGGGTATATGAGGCATTACCGATACACGGGTGGGTAAATGCATCCGTGCGGACACCCATCCAGCTGGCAGATCAGATTTCTTCCGGACTGAAATATCAGACAAATAACACCGAAATCACCCTGGATGGGTACTATAGAACTTTTAAAAACCAAATCGACTTTCAAGATGGTCGAAGTCTCTTATCGGGATATAATACTAATTTTGAGGAGCTGGTCGAAAGAGGAGGTGATGGCTATGCATATGGTGCGGAGTTTTTATTAAATAAAAGCGCAGGCCGGTTAAAATATATGTTGTCCTATACCTTGAGTTGGAACTGGCGACAATTTGCTTCCATCTCTCAGGGAGAAAAATATTTTCATCGCAGTGACCAACGGCATAATCTGTCATTGTTCAGTTCTTATAAACTCAATCCCAATTTGGATTTTTCGATGTTTTTTCAATTTAATTCGGGTGCAAGACAATCATTGCCCACTCAAATATTTGAGGCCCCTGATCCATTTTATGATATCTTTTATTCTCCTTTGAGAAATAATTTCGTCGGCCCGAGCTATCACAGATTGGATCTCAGCCTCTCGTACAAATGGGTGGGTAAAAAGAAGAAAAAAAGAAAAAAATCTTTGACCCTCAATTTAACGAATGCATACTTTAGAAAAAATGTAAGCTACTATGAATTGGAAGAAGATTACATCTATGATGACAATTTTAACTTCTTAAGGACGGAGTATATTCTGAAAGAGATAGCTATTTTACCCATTGTACCTTCCTTTACTTATACAGTAGATCTGAGCAGAAAATAACCGGCCACTCCTCGCTTCCAGCTTCGCGATACTATGGGAACCGCCCGTTGGAGAACCGGCACTCTCTCTTCGCGCTTCGCGCTTCGGGCTTCGCACTCCATGCTCCTTCAAGATTCTCACCCACCCAGGGCAGCTGCTCCACCGACAATCTCCGATATCTCAGATGTTATGGCCTCCTGCCGGGCTTTGTTGTAACTTATACGCAGGTCGCGCATGAGTTCTTCAGCGTTTTCCGTAGCCTTGTCCATTGCGGTCATTCGGGCCCCGTGCTCCGATGCATTTGTATCCAATAGATAGCGATGAAACTGAGTTTGTAAAATACTCGGTACAAGCTCGCGTAAGAGTTTTTCTTTATCCGGTTCAAAAATGTAATCAGCTCTCCGCCTACCTTGATCTTCCTTTGGAGTCATTTTGGGAACTGGTAAAAATTGCTCGTGCTCTGCATACTGAACAGCTGCGTTTTTAAATCTACTAAAACAGACCTCAATGGCATCGTACTTGCCTTCATTAAAATATTGCATCAGCAGGTCACCTACCGGTGCGACATGATCAAAACTTAGGTCAGAAAATAGATTGAGATGGTCATCTAAAATCTGTTCTCCAGCAATTCTTTTCTTAAAGTAATCAAAACCCTTCTTACCGATTACGAGCACATCGACACCTTTTGCCTGATGTTGCTTTTTATACTTGTCTTCGATTAGGGCTCGTGCATCTTTAATGATGTTGGTATTAAATGCTCCCGCAAGACCCCTATTGCTCGTCACAACTACGATGAGTACTTTTTTAATCTCACGTGATACTCCGTAGGAGCTAACCTCCTCGCCTTCTATATTTGCCAGAATATGGGAGAGCATCTCATTGAGCTTAAGTGCATAAGGACGCATTTTTACTATAGCGTCCTGCGCGCGTCGCAGCTTTGCAGCCGAAACCATTTTCATGGCCTTGGTAATCTGCTGTGTCGACTTTACAGATTTAATCCGCTCCCTTACTTCCTTTAGATTTGCTCCCATAATCTAAAATTCTACGAAAACTGTTTGCCAATTTCCTCACCCAATTTCTTCACCACATCTGTGGCTTCGTCCGTTAGTTTTCCCATCCTGAATGTTTCGAGTACATCGGGATGTCTCTGGGCCAGGGTGCTTAAAAATTGCTCTTCAAATTCTTGTACTTTAGCCACGGGCACATTTTTCAGCAACCCGTTTGTACCGAGAAAGATAATTGCAACTTGTTTTTCGACCGGTACGGGACTGTACTGGGGTTGCTTAAGAATTTCGACATTGCGAGCACCCTTATCCAGTACGGCCATAGTCGCTGCATCGAGATCAGAGCCAAACTTGGCAAATGCTTCAAGCTCGCGGTACTGGGCTTGATCGAGTTTCAATGTGCCCGCCACCTTCTTCATCGACTTTATCTGTGCCGATCCACCTACCCTGGAGACCGAGATCCCCACATTGATAGCCGGCCGGATTCCCGCATTAAATAAATTTGATTCCAGAAATATCTGCCCATCTGTAATCGAAATTACGTTGGTGGGGATATACGCAGAGACGTCACCGGCCTGAGTCTCAATAATCGGCAATGCTGTCAGCGATCCTCCTCCCCTGATCAATGATTCCCCATTTTCGTCCTTTGCTCCGACAAGTGACGGGGGCAGATCATTCATGTTGCGAGCGATATCGTCATTGTCTATGATTTTAGCGGCCCTTTCCAGCAACCGCGAATGCAGGTAGAATACATCTCCCGGATATGCCTCGCGTCCGGGAGGCCGGCGCAACAACAGTGACACCTCTCGGTAGGCCACCGCCTGCTTTGACAAATCATCATACACAATGAGCGCTGGCCGGCCGGTATCACGAAAATACTCGCCGATTGATGCTCCGGCAAAAGGTGCATAAAATTGCAGCGGTGCGGGATCTGAGGCAGATGCAGAGACAATGACCGTGTAAGCAAGAGCCCCATTGTCTTCCAAAACTTTGGCTACCTGGGCAACTGTCGAAGACTTTTGCCCGGACGCCACGTAGATACAATAGACGGGTTCACCGCGATCATAAAATTCTTTTTGATTTATGATGGTATCGATCGCGATAGCTGTTTTACCTGTCTGTCTATCTCCAATAATAAGTTCTCGCTGACCCCTTCCTATGGGAATCATGGAGTCGATAGCTTTGATTCCGGTTTGGAGTGGTTCGCTCACAGGCTGCCGGTAGATCACACCCGGAGCTTTACGCTCCAGGGGCATATAGTATTTTTTCCCACCGATCGGACCTTTACCATCTATGGGTTGCCCCAATGGATTGACAACACGACCCAGAAATTCTTCACCAACCTCAATCGCTGCGATTTCTCCCGTGCGTTTGACTGAAGATCCCTCCTTGATGTGGTCTCCACTACCTAGCAAAACCACGCCGACATTGTCTTCTTCGAGGTTCAGTGCAATAGCCTGAGTACCCGTTTCAAACTGTATAAGCTCTCCAGCCTGTACTTGGGTCAGACCATATATGCGGGCAATTCCATCACCCACTTGCAAAACGGTGCCGACTTCTTCGAGTTCGGTTTCTGTTTTATATCCAGATAATTCCTGCTTTAATATCGCTGATATTTCATCGGGTTTTACATCGACCATTTTTTCTTTTTTTCTTTTATGAAAACTGTTTTCGAAGTTCACGTAATTTTGAGGCTAAGCTGGCATCGTATTGCTTTCCCTCAAATTCCAAAGTAAATCCACCAATCAGAGAAGGATCAACCTTCACTTCCAGCTCGAGATTTTGATGTGTGTCAGCAGCCGTTTCTAGTTTCTGACGAATCGCCTGAACAGCACTTTCATCTAGCTGTGCAGCTGATCTCAATGTGACCGTAGATATATCTTTAAAAAGTTTGTATTGTTTTATAAAGGAAGTAACTATTTCCGGTAAAATATTCTCTCTTCCCTTTCTGATCATGATATCAAAAAAAGAATTCGTTGTTCTGCTTAATGTATTTCCGAATATTTTTCTAAAAATTGATTTCTTTTTTCCCCGTGATATTATTGGGCTTTTTATTAGCAGAAAAAGATCTCTGGAAGTCAATGCTTTTTCCACCCAGTGCATGTCATTGTTTACCTGCTCAAGTTCATTGCGCTCTACTGCAAGATCTAAAAGTGATTTAGCATATCTGGTTGCAATTCGTTGTGCTGACATAACAATTTATGAATCCTCTAGGAAAGGTTTAAATCCTTGACAAGGTTATCCACTAATCTTTTTTGGCTCTCTTTGTCTTTTAATTGCTCTTTTAGCAGGCGTTCGGTTATTTCGATAGCAAGTAAGCCAGCCTGATTTTTTACTTCCGTAATGGCGTGCTTCTTTTGATTTTCTATTTCCGTTTTGGCTTGATTGATGATCTTGGTTGCTTCTTCTTTAGCACCGGTTTTGGCATCCTTAATAATTGCGTCTCCGGTCTCCTTTGCCTCTTTGATCATCTTATTCCGCTCTTCACGAGCCTGGGCCAGCAGGGTTTCATTTTCGGCTTTCATTTTTGCCATCTCTTCCCGGGTTTTTACAGCTTCATCGAGGGCCCCTTGTATGTCATCTTCTCGCTTTTTGAGTGCACTGGCAATAGGCCTAAAAGCAAATCTGCCAATGATATACCAAAAAAGGAGGAAGATCACGCACGACCAAAAAAACAGACCGAAGTCCGGTTTTATTACATCAAAATCTGCGAGAAAAATCATGCTGAAAAAAGATTAAATAATTAAAAATAAAAGTGAGAGACCAGGTCAACCAACCGTTGATAGCCGGTCTCTCTTTTTTGCTATGCAGAAACAGGCAGGATATAAGCAACGATAATCGCGATCAGCGCTGCACCCTCTACCAGGGCGGCCATCAGGATCATGTTTGCTCTGATATCTCCTACTGCTTCAGGTTGTCGTGCGATAGCTTCCATGGCTTTTGCGCCAATGTTACCAATACCAATACCGGCACCGATAACTGCTAATCCCATTCCAATAGCGGCAATTGAACCAATCATTTATAAACGTATTTAAGTTAATAAATTAATGATGTTCTTCTATAGCAGCGCCGATGTAAGACGCTGTCAAAATCGTAAATACGAAAGCCTGTATAAATGCTACCAGTAGCTCAATAGCCATCATAAAGATGGTGAGCGGCACTGATACTACAGCTCCCAGCGAAGCACCACCTATGCTTGCTCCCGATTTTCCGAAAATAAAAATCAACCCAATAAAACTCAATACTACAATGTGTCCGGCAGTAATATTTGCAAAAAGCCGAAGCATCAATGTAAAAGGTTTTATAAAAAGGCCAAGTATTTCAACTGGTGTAATAATCACAGCTTTAATCCCGGCTGGTACACCGGGCATCCAGAACACATGCTCCCAGTAATCTTTCTTTCCGCTGAGGTTGGTGACAAAAAAGGTAAACAAAGCTAGGGCCATGGTGAAAGCTAAATTTCCAGTTACATTGGCCCCACCGAAAAATGGGATCTGACCAAACAGGTTGAGCGCGAGGATAAAGAAAAACAGCGCCATCAGGAATGGTTGGTACTTGGCATATTTATCGCCTAAAAAGGGTTTAGCCACCTCATCTTGTATGAATAAAAATACAGGTTCAATAAATGATTGCACACCCTTAGGCGCCAGGCCATCCCTTTCTGCGTAAGCGCGGGCTATTTTAAAAAAGAGCCACGCCAAAAAAGCAAAAATGATCAGCATAGCCACGACGTTTTTCGAAATGGAAAAGTCGTAAAACGAAGTCACACCTCCACCAAACAAACCCGCATCCATCGTACTCTTTGCATCCAATTTATAAGAGTGTCCATCATGACAGACCCAGGCATCTTTTCCCTGATGAGCTACCCCTCCAAGGGATACCTCTCCATCCGGGAAAGACGAATCTGTGATCCTCATCACCCGTCCTCCATCCAGCACATACCTATTATAGGCTTTGTGGCCGTTGCCATGGCCCCGAAAATCAAATCCAAACCGGCTCGAAGAAAAAACATCCCAACCGTGTCCCGGGGCATATAATATACAAGGCAATGGAAAATTGAAAGGACCGATCGAAAACACGTTGTGATCGGCAATATGATGGAACGCCGTAGCAGCGGGGTCAAACTCGCCACCGTGATGATCCTCGAGATGTGCACACGGATCGCCATGGTGCTCTTGATTGGTGTCATGCGACTCAGCTTCATGAGCGTGACTATCCTGGGAATAAGCCAGCTGAAAAGTACCCGCCAGTATCAGGAGAGTAATCGTGAAAATATTCGATAATTTTGAAGACCTGAGAATCACTGGAAATACGCTGCTTTAAAATTCGGCACAAAGGTATGATTTTAGACCTTTTACGGAAATCTTGTGCTTTCTTTTTTCACCAAATCGCTAGTGCACCTCCAGTCAAGACCTTTGACGGATACCGAGTCAGATCAGGGCAAGGCCTGTGGAATATGTAATAATGATGTTGGTCTTAAATTCCAAATTCAGAATTTAGAATTCCGAATAACCATTAAGCTACAGATCTACCCCTCTATCAATGCCATTGAACCGGGCCCCCTTACGCCTGAATCACCCCAAATACTTCCCCACGATCGGCAGCCGCCTACCCATCCCAAAGGCCTTAGATGACACCCGTAGGACAGGCGGCGTCTGAAACCGCTTAAACTCATTGATATTGACCAACCGAAGTATACGCCTGACGAGCTCTTCATCGTATCCCATGGCAATGATCTCTTTAGGGCCCTTTTCTCTCTCGATATACTGGTAGAGGATCACATCCAGGATATCGTATTCCGGCAGTGAGTCACTGTCCTTTTGGTTTGGTCTCAGCTCAGCGCTGGGAGGTTTTGTAATTGTATTACCCGGGATCATTTCTTCATTCCGGTTTATATGCCGTGCCAGACCATAAACTTCGGTCTTGTACAAATCTCCGATTACGCTCAACCCACCGCACATGTCTCCGTATAGGGTACCGTATCCCACGGCAGCTTCACTCTTGTTTGATGTATTCAGAAGGATGTGTCCAAATTTATTCGACAGGGCCATGAGAATAATGCCCCTGCACCTGGCCTGTATGTTTTCTTCGGTTACGTTAAACGAAGTACCCGTAAAAACATCTTTGAGTGATTCATTAAATGCGGCATAGCTCTTTTCAATGGGAATGATGTCGTGCGGCATGCCCAGATTTTGAGCTAGCGACACTGCGTCATCAATCGAGTGCTGAGAGGAAAACTCTGAAGGCATCAGAATTCCTCGCACATTTTCGGCACCCAGGGCAGTTGCTGCCAGGGCGGCAGTCAGTGCAGAATCAATGCCACCGCTGAGCCCCAGGATGGCTTTTTTAAAACCGAGTTTGCCAAAGTAATCCCGTATCCCCAGTACAATGGCGTCGTGGACCAAATGAAATTTCTCTTGTAACTGTATACTGTCCTCCCCAATATTTTTTACCTCGTTGAGATCAAAAACTTTGACTATTTCTTCAAAATAGGGGAGCTCTATGATTTTACCGGCTGGACTGGATACCATCGAGCCACCATCGAAGATAAGCTCAGTTTGGGCACCTACATTATTTATGTAAAATACAGGGAGGTTATAGCGCAAGGCATTCTCACGGACAATATCAATGCGATCCTGTGTGTGATCATAGGCAAAGGGTGAGGCAGAAATGTTGATCATCACATCCGGCTTTTGTGTGATCATCTCATCCATCGGGCAAAGGGTGTACAGTGGATTTTCGTTTCCGATGTTCCAGATGTCTTCGCAGACGGTAAGGGCAATGCGAGTGCCCATATACTCAAATGTTTGGAAATCTTCTGCGGGTTCAAAGTAGCGATATTCGTCAAAGACGTCGTAGGTAGGCAAGAGTGCTTTTTTCGCTTTGTGAATGACTTCTCCACCGGCCAGAACAAAGGCACAATTGTGCAGATCTTTGCCCTCAACTACGGGATTCTTAGAGGGACTGCCTACGATGATACAGATGTCTGAAGATGCCTCACAGAGCGATTGAACCGAAGCGTCTGCACGTCTGATAAAGTCATTGAACTCTAAAAAATCACGGGGCGGATACCCGCAGGTAGCCAGCTCGCCAAAACAGATAATGTCTACCTGTTGGTTCTTGGCCTGGTCAATAGCCTGCAACATTTTCTCGAGGTTGCCCTTAAAATTTCCAATGTGATAATTGAGCTGTGCAATGGCTATCCGCATGGGGATCAAAAATCAGAAAAAAATACCATTGGGAAATGACTCCCTGCAGATTTCTCCTACCTCCCCTTTACAAACCGCAAAGATTGATCATTGATCCTCAAGAAATAAATGCCTGGTGAAAGGCCGTCAATAGCAATTGCCCTACTCTCCAGTATACTTGTTGTATTTTCCTTCCCTTTAAGTCCAGAATGTCATAAAAAAATTGCCATCAGAAAGCAGATCCAAGGGGTTTGTCGGCACCTCCAGTGAATTAAAAATGTGCCCGTAGCCGTATTTGGGTGTGGATGGTGATGAAGGGTCTCCTATCACTATATATTTGTATCCTCCTTTGAGAAATTTTATGTGTTCGATCTGTCCTTGCTCAATGGATTGTATGGCCGTTCCCCTGTGAGTGTCCGCTGATCCGGGGGGATATGGGCGTAAATCAATGCCATTATGCCAGTCGTATTGAGACAGGTTTCTCGCACCATAATCACTGGTGATCTCTCTTGGCGTATAATCAGCGGGGGTTGTGTGATAATTGTACATTATACTGTATTCGGCAGAATTATCAGACAGTGGGCAATCACTGCAAATAGAATACTTTATCACTTTGAGTTGCCCATATAATGAGGTGATCGATACGGTGCAAGACAAGAAGATAATAAAGACGTATTGACCCATGGCCGATCAATTTTGGGAATTAAAAGGTGTTACAGTAAATTCATCCCAGGTGTATTTCAGTTTTTCCGGATTTTGCCAGTCATAAACACCTTCTTCTGTATATCTGTGCTTCGTGTTGAAGTCTTGAATAATCCTTTCTCCAGATCTGATAATTCGCTTCCTTGGATTATATACAAAATTTAAGCAATAGAAATCACTAACCTTGTTTTTATTGCAATCTATGGATCTAAAAAAAAAGTCATCTTTTTGCCAAATGGTTCCGTTATAGATTTCGATATTCATTTCTGAGTGAATTAGAATGTCTTCAGACAGATCGTATATTCTAAAATTTTCCTTAACATCACCACCTCCCTCTTCGGGATACGCTCTTCCCGACAGTACGGCAAGATAATCACCATCGTCAGTAAGACATGTCATGAAGGTTTCTTCTCCGTTTAGATCAATACTATCGGTCTTCACTCCCACACTGTCCAGGATATAGATCCTTGACTTTGCTGCCATGGGTCCGTTTTCTCCATTGATATTCAGATTGAATGACACTGCTTCTCTTGTCTTACTCAAGCCAGGTAAAGTGTACTTGGGCACTATCACAAAAGGGGCGTTCGGCTCCCATTTCTCTGGCCCGTCCCAAATGATGTCCGGAATGGCTTGCCTTATTTCCTCCCGTGTTTTGCCTCCTATGTCAAAAACAGGTAATTCAAGATATGTGGTGTCCAGAACCGGGTACTGCAAATCATAATCTGATGGCAGTAGATCTGCCAGCTTTACATGATTGAGGTAATTGTAGTTCTTGTCAAAAAAGAAATAAAAATACTCTCTGATTCTTCTCGTGTTCGGTGTAATTATTTGTGTCCTTGGAGTAATCGCATCCATTTCAAACCATATGGCATGGGTCGTTTCGCTCGCATCTGGGATAAAGTACTTGATCTGATTGATCATACTATCCTTTAGCAACCTTTCAGTCTCCAGCGTTATTTTTTGAGCACCTTGTTTGGCAGGCTTGACAGCTTCCCCCTCCTTCACACCCCCACAACCACATCCCGACCCAGACAAGAAGACCACCAGTGCCAGCATAAAAAATGCGAGACTTCGATGTTGACAGGCTGCATTCGCCTCCTTATAATGACTGGACTTCTTGTGGGTAGGAAGGATGCCAGCGCCCCTGAATGAAATCCCGTGTCGAAGTGGTGAGATGGGATAGTGCGGGTTCATGGTCGGTGTTATTACTTTGAAATGTTGTGTCAAGATATGAAATTATTTTGTAATGCGTAATGTATGAGTTATTTTCTTCAAACTGCATGTCGGCTCCATTTCCTGCACCCAGGTGCCTTATCATTTATCCAGACGGAAACATCGTGCACCATTTTATTCTCTCGTAGTCATCTTGACCAAGCAACAGACCTGTGATCTGAAGAATAAGAACTAACCCCGAATCCTGCATTTTTTCAACGCAATCTGATCAGCGAGAGTACATCGGTTAGTCCCCTCCCTTGCCCCAGCTTTCTTACTGTTTGTGACAATATTTCTTTAGCTTCCTGACCCACTTTTCCACCGTCACATCCAAATCTCTCCACTTATAGGTAGCACTGCCAAAATAGGCATCAAAAAACGAAGAAAAGGCGAACAACCTCACATAATATGGAAAGGGCCGATCTAGAGGCTCGAGGTGGTGATCGTGTATGATCAGGGCATCGGCACCACTTTCTGTATTAGTCCGAAAGACAAAAAAATGCCCGGGAGATTTAGCTATGCCGCTTATCGATGTGTCTGCCACACACCGAAAAGGTGATATGTTGTAATGCTGCTCCACAGCGCCTGTAAGTGCCCTGCTAAAACTATCGACACGCATCTCCTCCTGTTCTAACATTTTCTGAAGTCTCCTCCTTTTCTTGCTTTCCTCCATGCCTGAAATTTCGTTTTCCAACCATTGGATCTTTTGTGATTGCGTAGGTATTACAAAAAATACTTTCACTTTATCTGAATCGTTGCACCATTCTACTGGATACTGTGCGTTAGAAAATGGCGAAAGATGGAGGAATAATGCCAACGAGAGGTAACACCAGATGGAGTGGAGCCGGAAAGCACATGTCTTCCTCAGAACTGTATTTTCGTCCATGCTAAAAAAATATCATTTTTACGCTCCCGTATTACTTCACAAATATTAACGAATAAGATGCAACCATCTCTCGATATTGAAGCACTAAACAAACAAATTTATATAGAAAGCGAGTTTGTGGAGCGCCTGCGCACAGAGACTTCCAAGGTCATCGTTGGTCAGGATCGCATGATGGAGCGGCTCCTGCTGGGGCTGCTTACCAAGGGACATGTCTTGCTCGAAGGTCTGCCTGGACTGGCAAAGACACTGGCAATAAAGACACTGGCCAATGCTGTGCATGGTAAGTTTAGCCGAATCCAATTTACACCTGACCTCTTGCCCGCAGACATCATCGGGACACTTATCTACAACCCCAGCGAGTCCGACTTTAAGGTGCGCAAAGGACCCATTTTTGCCAATTTTATACTCGCCGATGAAATAAACCGTGCTCCTGCCAAGGTGCAAAGTGCATTACTGGAGGCCATGCAAGAACGACAGGTAACCATAGGTGACAAATCCTACCAGTTGGAAGAACCCTTCCTCGTTTTAGCAACCCAAAATCCAATCGAACAGGAAGGCACGTATCCTCTTCCCGAGGCACAGGTAGACCGGTTTATGCTCAAAGTAAACATCGGCTATCCCACAAAGGATGAAGAACGAGAAATCATAAGACGCAACCTCAACGACGATTCATTTGGGACAGTCCAAACTGCCATTTCACCTGACGAAGTCATCCGTGCCCGGCGTACCGTACGCAAAGTATATATGGACGATAAGATCGAGCAATATATACTGGACATCGTCTTTACCACCAGAGAGCCCGAGAATAATAATTTGGAAAAACTAAAACCACTCATTCTCTACGGGGCAAGTCCCAGGGCGAGCATCAATTTAGGCCTGGCATCCAAGGCTCATGCATTTCTACAGCGCAGAGGTTTTGTGATTCCCGAAGACGTGCGAGCTGTAAGCCACGATATACTGAGACATCGCATCGGTCTTACCTATGAGGCCGAAGCAGAAAATATAAATCAGGAAGATATTATCAATGATATATTGAATGTGGTGGAAGTACCCTAGCGAATGAAATCCAATCATTGGGTCAAGCTGTCATCATCAAGCACGAGCTATGGAAACGAGTGAGTTACTCAAGAAAGTCAGAAAGATTGAAATCAAGACCAAGGGAATCAGTAAAGAACTTTTTTCCGGTGAGTACCACAGTGCATTTAAAGGTAGGGGGATGTCTTTTAGCGAGGTCCGTGATTATCAATACGGTGATGATGTGCGAAATATCGAATGGAATGTCACTGCACGCACAGGTCATCCCCATGTGAAAGTCTTTGAGGAAGAACGCGAACTCACGGTAATGCTGCTGGCCGATATCAGTCCCTCTTCTTCCTTTGGTACGCGCCAATATATACGGAGAGATTTGATTACCGAGATTTGCGCGGTACTTGCATTTTCTGCCATAAACAATAATGATAAAGTAGGTCTTATTCTCTTTTCTGAAGGGGTCGATCTTTATATTCCACCCAAAAAGGGAAAAAAGCACATCCTAAGGATAATTCGCGAGCTCATAGACGGCAAATCATCTCAAAAAAACACCAATGTCGCAACGGCCATAGAGTATTTTAATAACGTGGTCAAAAAAAGGAGCATCTGTTTTCTTCTCAGTGACTTTCTGGCACCTGATTTCGAACAGCCACTACAAATCGCCTCCCGAAAACACGATATTATTGGTATGCATCTCTTCGATCCCTTTGAAAAATCACTCCCAAAAGCCGGGATCATTCGTGTGGTGAACTCAGAAACCGGGATCGAACAATGGATCGATACCAGTCACAATAACACCCGCATCACACACGAGCAGGCATTTGCAGAAAAGGTAAACAATCTCGATACTCTGTTTAATAAAAGCAGAGCCGATTTGATCCACCTCGAAAGCAGGGAATCATACATCCTCGCCCTGCATCGCTTTTTTAAGAAAAGATCAAACTGATGCCAGTGCGAAGTTTGTTGGGTGCGATCTTTGTGGTAATACCAATGCTATCCATTGGTCAGATGTCTTTGCATTGCACAATTGACAGCAACACGATGCTTATTGGCGATCAACGCGATATCCAGTTGATCTTTAAGTCCAACGCACCCACTATTCCTGACACGGTCTCTTTTGAGGGGTGGCGAGAACTTGGTGTAGAACCCGTGACCGGGCAAAGGTGGCAACAACATGATCCCACGACTTTCAGCCAGGTTGTACGAATTGCCGCATTCGATACCGGATACATAAAATTGCCGCCTTTGATTTTGCCAATTGATGCGGAGGGCTCATCGGATACCATACTTTCGAATACATTGGCTATCGAGGTCAATGCAATTGCAGTGGATTCATCAGGTCTGGCACCACTAAAACCCATCCTGAGAGAGCCCTTTTCGATACGGGATATTATACCGTATCTCATCGCTTTTTCCATCGGAGCATTGCTCATTGCCATTTATCTCTTCCGGAAGAATAAATCCAAGCCTCAACCTGTGAATATCGAAATACCGATTCCTCCGGATGAGCGTGCACTGGAAGAACTGAGATTGCTTCGGGAGAAAAAACTATGGCAACAGGGCAAAATCAAGGACTATCAATCTGAACTCACACATATTATCCGCAGCTATCTTGAGGAGCGGTATGAGATGCCTGCGCTGGAATCGACAACGACTGAAATATTGAATACCCAACGCATAAAAACGCTGGAAAAGGGTCTGATGGGTGATCTGTCTCAGATTCTAAACATTGCCGATCTGATCAAATTTGCAAAGGCAAAGCCGGAGATTGATCTGCACGAACGTTTTATGAAAAAGGCAGAGCATTTTATCATTGCAACAAGGGAGGTGAAAAAGTTGAACGATGATTAGTTTTGTAAACAATCTAGCATTTGACCATCCGTGGTTTTTACTTGGATTGCTGATAGTGCCCTTTATGCTCTACTACCACTATTTTTACAAAGGGAAGGCAAAAACTTCCTCTGTAATTGTCAGTGGGTCAGATCATCTCAGGCCTTCATTAAGGGTGCTGATGATTAAGTATTTGCCCTTAGTTCAGATACTGGCATTGACTGCTTTTATTCTGGCATTGGCCAGGCCACAATTGGCATTGCGGGAAGAACAAATCACAGCTGAGGGTATTGACATCATTCTGGCTCTTGACTTGTCCAGCAGTATGCTCGCTAAAGATTTTCAACCAGATCGCCTGGAGGTCAGCAAAAAGGTAGCGGCTGATTTTGTTGCAAAAAGGCCCGATGACCGGTTTGGTGTTGTCGTGTTTTCAGGTGAGAGTTTCACCCAATGCCCCCTCACTACCGATCATCGAATCGTAAGGAGATTTTTATCCCAATTACAGTGTGGATTTCTTGAAGAGGGAACTGCAATAGGGATGGGTCTGGCAACGGCAGTAAATCGTATAAAAGACAGTGATGCAAAAAGTAAAGTCGTGATATTGCTCACCGATGGAGATAACAATACTGGATATATCAAGCCTCTGACAGCGGCAGAAATGGGTCGCGAATTGCAGATCAAAGTATATACGATTGGGGTGGGAAGTAAAGGCATGGCCCTCACCCCCCAGGGCAAGCGAAGTGACGGATCCTACGTTTTTGATTATGCCCGGGTAATAATCAATGAGGAACTACTCAGACAAATCGCTGAGATTACTGGCGGACAGTATTTCCGTGCCACCTCGGAAGAAGGACTTGAAATGGTGTACAATGAGATTGATCAGCTGGAGAAAACAGAACGGGAAGTGACAACGATAAAAAGATACAGTGAAGAGTTCCCAAGATTTTTAAAAGTGGGTTTAGTACTATTTCTGTTACACTTACTATTGAGTATCACCTACCTGCGATCATACCCTTGATAAAAAGATGTTTAGATTCGAACATACCGAATATTTGTGGTTCCTCCTGGGGCTTATACCGCTCGCCCTTCTACTTTGGGTGACCTGGAAATGGTATGCAAAGCAAAGGCGGCGTCTGGGAGATGTCGCGCTTGTAAGGACGTTGACACAACATTATTCAGTACGTCGTAGGAAGGGATTACAGATGTTGACATTGATCGTTTCTGCACTTCTTATCGTGGCATGGGCTAATCCTCAGTGGGGGTCGAAGCGACAAAAAGTCAACGCAAAAAGTGCCGATGTTTTTATCGCTTTGGATATATCCAATAGCATGTACTGCCAGGATATTGCTCCCAGCCGGCTGGATCAGGCCAAGAGGTTTGCTTCTCAATTGTGCAACCGGCTGAGGGGTGAGCGAGTCGGCTTAATCCTCTTTGCGGGAAATGCCTATTTACAAATGCCTTTGACGTCAGATTATGCTGCGGCACAGGTTTTTGTACAGTCTGCACATCCCGGACTTGCAGGAACACAAGGTACCGCACTTGGTGATGCAATAGAAACTGCCCTGGAAGGGTTTGACGAAGGACGTCAATATCACAGGGTACTGGTCATTGTGACAGATGGGGAAGATCATGATGCCGGGGCATTGGCATTGGCCAAGGAAGCATACGATCAGGGCATGTTGATTTTCACGGTCGGTGTGGGGACAGCTGATGGATCATTTATACCAATGATTGTGAGGGGAGAAGAGGACTGGAAAAGAGATGCACAGGGGCAACCGGTGCGAACCAAGCTCAATGAAACTTTGTTGAATGAGTTGGCAGATCAAGGAGGAGGTCAATATTTCCACCTTAGCGAGGCTCAAACAATTATCAGGGTGATTGATGAAAAAGTAGACCAACTTGAGAAAAGAGAATTTGAAGAAAAGTCGTTTACAGAATATGAAAGTTATTTTCAATTATTTTTAGGATTGGGAATACTCGGCATCATTTTGCAATGGTTGTTGAAAAATAATCTATTGAATGTAATAAGAGATTAAGATCACAAATGATTAGGTTTATTCTATTATCATGTTTTCTTGTGTTGCAAATCATTGCTTCAGGCCAAGGCAAAGGCAAGGCCCATGATCTGAAGCGGGACGCTGATCGAGCCTATGACAAAAAACAGTATGATGCAGCAGAAGAGGCATATCGAAGGGCGACAATCATTGATCCTGATGACCGCGGAACGTTTAATCTCGGCAATGCGATATATAACCAGAGTCGATATGACGAGGCTGCTCGTCAATATGAGCGGGCTGCTGATCTCATAGAAGACCCAAAGGAGCGAGCTAAAGCGTGGTACAATTTGGGCAATGCCCATTATCTGAATCAGAAATTCGATCAAAGCGTCAACGCGTATAAGAGGGCGCTCAAGGCCGATCCCGGAGATTTGGAGGCCAAGCAAAACCTGTTGCTCGCATTAAAGGAATTAAAAATGCAGCAGCAGCAGGAACAACAGCAACAGCAGGAACAGGATCAGAGTGAGCAGGACCAAAGCCAAGATCAACAGCAGGAACAACAGCAGCAAGATCAACAACAGCAGCAACAGCAGAACGCAAGCGAGCAGGAAATGCCTGAGGAAATGGAACAAAAACTCTCCAAGGAACAGGCTATGCAGCTACTACAGATAATAGACGAAGAGGATAAAAAAGTGCAGAAGAAATTGAGAAAAAAAGAAGCGGGACAAAAGAAGAATCAAAAAGACTGGTGAAAAACTGGATTTATACAATTATTATCTTCCTTGGTATGGCCTTGCCGGTCACTGCTCAGAGTGATCAGGAAAAATCATTCGAAATAAAAATAAGTACTGATACCATCTTACTGGGAAATACTTTTGAGGTGCGCTTTACTGCAAGTAACATCAAGGGCAATTTTGAGGCCCCTGACTTTAAAGATTTTGATATACAGAGTGGTCCAAACCAGGCCAGCAACATGAGTATTTTAAACGGGGTGAGCTCACAAACAATAAGCTACAGCTATTTTCTTCGTCCACGGAAGATCGGTTCCTTTTTTATTGAGCCCGCATATTTTATCAATGAGACGGATAGCTACGAGACACCTCCTCTAGAGATTATCTGTATGCCTAATCCTGATGGGATTAATCAAATATCCAGAATTGAGGATAATGGTTTTGGAATTAATTTCGGTATTCCAAGGCCTGTAAAAAAGAAAAAACTAAAGGTAACGAAGATTTAATCTGTCATGTATAGATTTTATAGCACATTGCTTGTTATTTTTTTTCTGTCATCGGTTTCTTTAGTTGGGCAGGTTAAATTTTCGACAGAAGTTGATGCCAAACAAGTTATTGTGGGAAGCACCTTCGGTATCACCTTTACTCTGGAAAATGCAGATCCCGAAAATTTTTCGCCTCCTGGTTTTTCGCCATTCAAACTCGTCAGCGGTCCTTCTCAATCATACAGATCAACCTTTATCAATGGCAAATCTTCCAAATCCGTGAGCTTCTCTTATGTGCTTCAGGCTACAAAAGCCGGTAGCTTCCGTATCCGGGGGGCTACAGTAGATGTAAAGGGAAAGACGCTTTCCTCAAATGCTGTAGCTCTTGAGGTCGTCAAAGCAGATAATAAAGTGGCGGACACTCCTCAATTGTTTTTGAAGGCTGAGGTTGAGTCAAATGAAGTATATGTCGGTCAGCAGGTCATATTGAGATATAAAATCTATACCCAGGTCAATATTGAAAATTATAACCTACTTTCTGAAAGTAGTTATGCCGGTTGTTTTGCACAGCCGCTAGATACGTATAAAGAACCGGTGGTGAAAGAAGTAGTAGACGGCAAAGAATACAGCACAAAAATTCTGCGAAAAGTGGCTGTGTTCCCACAACAGGGGGGGAAAATAGAAATTGAGCCGCTTGTTGTGCAGGTAGGCATTCCGAGTAAATCAACAATCAGACGTGGTCTGCTTTCCTCCTTTGGGCTCCAGCGAAAAAATGTCAATTCAAATGGTATAACTCTTTCAGTCAAATCACCTTACGAAAATGCCCCGGCAGATTTCTCAGGAGCTGTCGGAAACTTCGATGCGAGATTTATTTTATCGAATGACCAGGCGACGACAGATGACGCGATTTCCATTTTATTAAAAATAAGAGGCAATGGTGATGTAAAAACAGTTCGTACACCGGAATTTATTCTACCTAAAGCATTCGAATTGTTTGATCCCAAAGTAAAGGAAGATAAGATGATCAATGCTACTGATTCTGTAAGGGGTGAGAAAACAATTGAGTATCTTCTTATTTGCCGCGAACCGGGTGAATACGAATTAAACCCCTCCTTTACTCACTTTGATCCGGTTACGGAAAAATTCAAGAAAACTGAAGATTCTTTTACTATCGAAATTAAACAAGGGAAACGATCAGTCACTTCTACTGCAGACAATCAATTGAAGAATGCATCGGGATCCGAAGGAGATGGGTTGATGTATAGCACACAATTGTTCAAGAAAAAAAAGCCACTTTATTTACGTACCTGGTATATCGGTTCATATATTTTACCTCTCTTGGCATTTGTATTCCTTAGCTGGAGATCAAAACAAACTCCAAGGGAAATAGAAATTAATCCTGAAGAAATAGTCCGCGAAAGATTAAATAAGGCACATGAATTACTCTATCGAAAGGAGTATGATTCCTTTTATGAGGAAATAGCAATTAGCATAAAGCAATTCCTGGAATACAAATTAAATCTGCCTACTGCGGACTTGACAAAGGAGAAAATTACCGAACTCCTCAAAGAAAATGGTTACCAAGATCCAATTATAGAAAAGGTGAACCTCGTCTTAAACAGGTGTGACTATGCGATTTATGCGGGAATAAAGAGTGAGGAAAGTGTCAAGAGCATCTACGAAGATGCGAAGGATTTATTAACTCAAATGAGCTAGTTATATGACTTGTTTTATCTTTTTCTGATAAATAATGAACAGAATCGAAAAAGAAAAACTACACCGTCGTACCTTTTGGGATGTCGATTTTTCGGCATTGGATCCCGTCAAGGACAAAAAGTTTATTGTAAAACGCGTGGTCCATCACGGATCCGATCGAGAGATCGATTATATCGAATCTTTGTTTTCCCATCGTGAGATCTTTGGCATTTTAAAAAGATATAAGGGAGTTGATCCCATCGTATTCAACTATTATAAAACGATGTCCTGTGTCAGCGGTTGATCAAAAAATGAAATCTCTATTTAGAGTATTGATGGGTCTTGAATTTCTCGACAAATATTATTTGGCCGGGGGAACAAATTTGGCCATGAGATATAATCACCGGACATCTATTGATTTAGATTTATTTTGCCATTCTGATTTCTCAATCGAAAGAAGCAATCAACTGAATATGCAGTTGAAGAAAGTCTTTGAAAAGAGAATTGACACGCAGGTATCTGAAATTGGGGTATTTTCCTTTATCGACGGAATTAAAGTTGATTTTGTATACTATCCTTACAAACTCCTGCATGAAGTTGAAGAATTATTGCACGGTAGATTTGCATCTGTAATTGATGTTGGTGCCATGAAAATCAACGCAATTGTAGGTAGAGGATCGAGAAAGGATTTTTTTGACATTCACCGGATTATCATGGAAATTCCTCTACAAGCGATCCTGGAGGCTTATCAAATAAAATACAAAATAGACCGCATCAATCTTGCAAAGCGTTCGCTGATCTATTTTGAAGATGCTGAAGACAGAGAAGATCGGGACAATCTCTACAATCCTGTAGGCCACAAGCCCGGATGGAGAAAGATAAAAAGGGATATAGTTGCTGCGGTGAGAGATTTATAGCAGATTGTACTTCCCTGATCACAAAACTAATTTCTGATTTAGAATTAACTTCGCAGCTTCTTTTTGCAAAACAAAAATAGATAATGCTTGGGAAAGCCACTCCGATAAGGGAAATTCTTGATGACGCAACCGTGGGGCAGCAACACGTTGTAAAAGGATGGGTACGCACGTTCCGGAACAATCAGTTTATAGCCCTGAGTGATGGAACTACAATCAAGACATTGCAGGTGGTTGTTGATTTCGAAAACACTGACCCTGACGTGCTGCGAAAGATTACCACGGGTGCTGCGCTTGGTGTCCAGGGGACCGTGGTTGAGTCCCAGGGAAGGGGACAGCGGGTAGAGCTTGTGGCTAAGGAATTGATCGTCTACGGGGAGGCGGATCCCGAGAAATACCCTTTGCAACCGAAGCGGCACAGCTTGGAGTTTTTGAGAGAGATAGCCCATTTGCGCTTTCGCACAAATACCTTTGGCGCTGTATTTAGAATACGCCATCAGCTTTCTTTTGCCTTACACCGATTCTTTCATGAACGCGGATTTATTTATTTGCACACACCGATTATTACCGCTTCAGATGCTGAGGGCGCAGGTGAAATGTTTAGAGTAAGTACCCTTGATCCTAAAAATCCACCTCTTTCAGAAAATGGCGGAGTAAACTATCGGGAGGACTTTTTCGGCAAAGAGACCAACCTCACGGTGAGTGGTCAGCTGGAGGCAGAACTTGGCGCATTGGCTCTAGGAAAAGTTTATACATTTGGTCCCACTTTTCGCGCAGAAAATTCCAACACATCACGACACCTTGCCGAGTTTTGGATGGTTGAACCTGAGGTGGCTTTTCACGACCTCAATGACAACATGGACCTGGCAGAAAATATGCTCCAATTTGTGATCAGAGATACATTGGAGCAGTGCCCTGATGACTTGACTTTCTTAAATGATCGACTTCAACGAGAAGAAAAATCAAAGCCACAACACCAGAGATCGGAAATGGGACTGATCGACCGACTTCAATTTGTGGTTGAAAATAGGTTTGAAAGACTTTCGTATACGGAAGCCATTGATATCTTAAGAAGTTCGAAGCCCAACAAAAAGAAAAAGTTTTCCTTTTTAATCGATGAGTGGGGTGCCGATTTACAATCGGAACACGAGCGATATTTGGTTGAAAAACATTTCAAGAAGCCGGTTATTCTCACAGACTACCCAAAGAAGATCAAGGCATTCTACATGCGTATAAATGATGACGACAAGACAGTCCGTGCCATGGATATCCTATTTCCCGGGATCGGTGAGATTGTCGGTGGCTCACAGCGGGAAGAAAGATTGGATGTGCTGCTCGCACGTATGCGTGAAATGAAAATTCCGGAGGAAGACATGTACTGGTTTTTAGATACGCGCAGGTTTGGGACTTGCCCGCATTCAGGTTACGGGCTGGGTTTCGAGCGATTGGTGCAGTTTGTTACGGGTATGGGCAACATCCGGGATGTAATTGCATTCCCTCGATATCCTGGGAGTGCCAATTTTTAGGATTGCAGCCTATTTGTTCATGTTAGGAAGCCTAACCGGCAACCCGGTCATGTGTTTCGACATCAAGACAAATGATGATGTAAGACTAAGCTTGGACAATCTGTTTAAGGAGCTTGAATCAAAAAGAGTCGATACCATCAAATTCCAGTTGATGAGGGAAGAAGAAGCTAACTTTATAAGCTGCTGGAATTGACCAGATCGCAATGGAATCTCCTGCGGGCTATTGCCAAGGAAGAAATCGTCAATTCCCCCACTTCGAATAAATATGTTCCAAATACGGGTTAGGCGCACACAGTACAGTGCGTCAGTCACTGAAATTCTTGTTAAATGAGCGAGCTCATTTATGATCTTAGGAGGTCCGATAATAGCAATCCCAGTTACCACATTTACAACGTTTTTTTAATGCGCTGGTTACAATACATCCTGTGACACCCATATCTATGGTGGGAACTCCCACTGCCCTAAATGGGGTTTATATGGGTACTAAATACAATTGCCCAGTCGTTTTACCGGCATGGAACTTGTTTAGATACTGACATCATGATAAATCTGATCAAGCCACTATTTTTGATTCTTTGCTTTGCGATATCAGGCTCTGATTATCAGACAGATAGGGCTACCGAATCCTTAGAAGAATCGGCTCTAGGTACATTGTCCCTGTTGAGTAATGACGAGCCCTGCTCGACTACCAATACGGTATTCGTGCCCGGAGAAAAAGTTGTTTACAAGATCTACTACAACCTTGGATTTGTCTGGATTTCTGCCGGTGAAGTGACATTTAATGTGGAAAGTAAAGGAGATCAATATCACTTATCTGCACTGGGTCGGACCTACAAATCGTACGATTGGGTTTTTAAAGTACGTGATTACTTTGACAGTTTTGTCGACAAGGAATCTCTATTGCCAGAGCGGAGTGTAAGGAATGTATTAGAGGGGAAGTACACCTTATATGACGATGTTACTTACCACCGAACTTCTGGGGTAGCTGTGTCTAAAAAAGGAAAGACAAAAGACAATTTAAACACCGAGGAAGTACCACTCGAAGGTTGTACGCACGACGTCCTGTCCTCGATTTATTTGCTTAGAAATATGGACTTTGACAATAAGGAATCGGGTACAAGAATTCCGATGAATGTCTATCTGGACCGCAAAATCTACAATTTGGATGTGATATACTCTGGTAAAGAGCAGAAGAAAAGGATCAAAGGTCTGGGTCCGGTAAGCACATTATTGTTCAGGCCTCAACTAGTGGTGGGAAATATTTTTAAGGACAATGAGGGTATGAAGGTCTGGGTATCTAATGACCAAAACAAGATTCCGTTGATGATCGAATCACCGATCTCAGTGGGATCCATAAAGTGTGTTCTCAAAAAGCATACTGGATTAAAATATCCTGCTGCTTTTTAATAAGCTATGCGAAAATATCTTTGGATCGTGGCAGTGATCAGTGCATTTGCACTCGGAATCTATATCACATCAATCGATTGGCTGCCCCACTTTGACAAACACACAGATCAGGAAGCTTCAGTCTTGCTCGAACGGATCGAAAAAGTCACGAAGCTAGTCACTGTGAGCGGATACTTTTCCGAGGTATACGACTATAAGGATTACTATGGTTATGATTGGTCGATTTTTAGAAAAAAAGCATTGATCAGAGTTAAAGCCAATGTATTGGCAGGGTATGATCTAGATCAAATCAATTTTGAGGCTGATTCAAAGGATAAAGTCATCATAGTGAGTGGTCTGCCAAAGCCGGAGATTTTGAGCATCGATCATGATCTCGATTACTACGATCTCACCGAAGGCACATTTAATACCTTTACCAAGGATGATCTGAACAAACTAAATGAACAAGCCAAGGACTATGTGGAAAATGCTGCCCTCTCGGGTGACCTCATTGCACAAGCTGAGGAAAGAGGAAATGAGCTCCTTGAGACGATTCGCTTTTTAGTGGAGGGCAGTGGTTGGAGACTTGAGATGAGAGAATCCCCTCCAACTCTGAATTAGATACTGCCCAGACCGGAATCCGCCTAAATAGTCGAGAATTACAAGAGTTCCCAGTGACTTGGACCTATTTTCGCTAAACAGTTTAACTTCTTGTTTTTACACGATCCCTTCAGTTACTACCTCCTTGATTGTTCTGGGTATTCCACAGGTCATATTGGCACTTTCACACGACGACTGGAAGGGGAGATTTCTTTTTTGTGAAACATTCATTTTGCTTTTCAAAATCAGCTCTGACATACTTCTATTAGTAATCAAAATTTTATATAGAAAGGACTCCGATCTTCATGCTTCCTACTTCATGCGTCTAAATCTTTTTATCTACTTTTAAGCATTTAGCGCAAGTATAGAAATCCTATGAGCACGATTGATCCGACCACAACTAAGGGCTTCTTTGGTCATCCGAAGGGACTATCCACCTTATTTTTCACGGAGATGTGGGAGCGGTTCAGTTATTATGGAATGCGGGCCATATTGATCCTCTTTATGACCGCTGCTGCGACAGAAGGAGGATTGGGATTCTCAGTGAGTAAATCTGCTGCCATTTACGGACTTTACACATGTGGGGTCTATTTACTCACCTTACCGGGAGGATGGCTTGCCGACCGCATCATCGGTCAACGAAGGGCCATCTGGTATGGTGGGATCATCATTGCCTGTGGACACTTTATTCTGGCAGTCCCAAATGAATACACTTTTTATCTTGGACTGCTCTTTATTGTTGTAGGTACCGGATTGCTCAAGCCCAACATTAGTACCTGCGTTGGTGAGCTTTATCCCGATAAAGGTGCGAGGAGGATGCAGGTTTTAGCATTTTCTATATGGGCATCAATCTCGGAGCCTTTCTTGGTCCCCTTCTCTGCGGCTATTTTGCGGAAAATGTAAACTGGCATCTGGGATTTGCCCTGGCCGGCATTGGAATGATACTTGGGCTCATCCAGTACAGACTTACGGCAAGTAAGAATCTGGGTGATATTGGTGTC
This sequence comes from Saprospiraceae bacterium, assembly GCA_965222645.1. GTDB lineage: Bacteria > Bacteroidota > Bacteroidia > Chitinophagales > Saprospiraceae > JABDMH01. The sequence goes on from OZ244968.1 coordinate 3,276,827, forward strand.
CAGGCAAATATAGCCATAGACAAGGAAGCTCCTGTGAAAAGTGGAAACAGCACCTTTGCATGGATATTTGCAGGACTGACAGTGGCTGTTTTATTTGTTTTGCAAAATACAGGTGTGATCGACCTGGCAACGGCAGAGGGCCTGGCTGAGGCTGTATTTTATGTTATTGCCACGGTGGTTTTCCTATACTTCATTTACGTAATTACCTATGGAGGATTAAGCGAAGCAGAAAGAAAAAGAGTATTTGTAATCTTCCTCCTGGTTTTGGGCGCAGCAGTATTTTGGTCCGGATTTGAGCAGGCTGGATCGGCACTAAATCTCTTTGCTGAAAACAATACCCAGCGCATGTTTGGAGGCTGGGAAATGCCCGCCAGCTGGCTGCAAAGTGTAAACTCCTTTTTTATTATCACCCTTGCACCTTTGTTTGGCGCCCTTTGGATCAAGCTGGCTCAGCGACACATGAATCCGCGCACTCCGATAAAATTTGCCCTTGGCTTGATCTTTTTAGCGTTGGGTTTTTTAGTGATGTATTATGCCGCTAAAATTGCCACCCAGGGTATGAAGGCATCAATGCTGTTTCTGATTTTCACTTATTTCCTACATACGGTAGGTGAACTGTGCCTAAGTCCGGTGGGGCTGAGTACAACAACGAAACTAGCGCCTAAACGATACGTGGGGCAGATGATGGGCATGTGGTTTGTGGGTGCGGCATTGGGTAATCTTGTTGCGGGAATCGTTGCTGGAAATTTTGATCCCAGTCAAATCGAGCAAGTACCGGATCTCTTCTGGACCATGGTGTTGACAGGCCTTGGGGCCGGTATCATCTTCCTGGTGCTCAGTCCGGTTATGAAAAAATGGATGGGATCGATCGATTGATTTAGAATGGTGAAAGAGTAATAGCCCAGACGGCAACTAAATACCCTGTTCTTCTCACATCAATCTATTTCATATAGACTTTACTTCGAACTCATAGGCTGCAACTACATCGATAGTACAGCCATGTGATATGATTTGATCTTTTTGTTCTATGGTAATGATCAAACCGTGACTTAATTCGAAAAAATGCAGTGCAGACAGCAAACCTTTTATTTCTCTTTCCTGATTATCATCATTCAATTGAAAACAAACCTGTACTGCAGCATACGTTTCGTCAATTTTATAGATGAAATCGCATTGGGAGTGGCCATCCGAAAAATACCAGATATGCCGTGTCTTTTGGCGAATTGCCCAATAAATGGCATTCTCAAATTTTCGACCTACATCTCTGGATGCAGAAAGAGAGGTGACTTTAATCAAGCCGTTATCAATGGCATAAATTTTCTTTTCCGACAACAATTGACCTTTCACCGACCAGGCAAAACGAGGAATCGTATTTAGCAAGTAACTCGATTCGAAATGGGTCAGGTATTCCAGCACAGTGGAAGGAGATTTTACGTCGATTACACCTGTGAGTTTGCTGGGACTAAAAGGCTTTGCAATATTGGACAACAAATAAATGCAGAGACGCTTAAGGGCAGCAACGTCGCGGATGCCATGTCGTGCAGCAATATCACGATGAATGATATCCTCGATAAGAAAACTGAGCACTTCATCATTTCCGGTCTTGAGAAATTCCGGAAAGCCACCATCCTCCAGATAAGACATGTAGCTTTCATGATTGTACTCACTCGACAAAAAAAGACAGTACTCACGATAATTAAATGGAAAAAGTTCTTTCGAAATATGTCTGCCTGTCAAATTTGTACCCAGTTCGACACTCAACATTCTGGCGTTTGATCCGGTAATTAAAATCCTTTTTGACTGATCCAGCTTCTGCCTTACATACAACTCCCAACCCTCGATAAGCTGAATCTCATCCAAAAACAAGATGTTTTTTCCACTGTCCTCATAAATCTTATCGAGCAAAGTAAAATCGGAAGTGGAGAAATTATAGAGCCTTATATCTGCACAATTAAAATAAAAAACATCCTCGATCTCGTCTTTTATAAACTGGTGAAGCAGTACACTCTTACCGCAGCGTCTTATCCCAGTTATTATCAGAGCATGGGAATGGATGATGGGCAACTTTTCTAACAATTCTCGAGGGGTACCTAGATCAAAATCTTCTAAATCTACATTTTGTTTATGTATAATATCCTGTAAATCAGTTAATTTCATTTTAGATCCTATATTCCAATACTAATGTAGTAATTACTATAATGCTAATGGAATAAATAGTCCATTATTATCGGAATAATAAGAGCGATCCTTTATAGGATGGTGAGCCCGATACGCTCAAATCGCAGGACTGTCTGCCTAAAAAAGAGAAATCTGACCTGAGCCCTGGTCCTTGATCTCTATTTCGGTGATCAAGCCGCTGTCGTTTTCATTTACGTTACCTACTCGTGATGAGACCGTATAAGCTATGATGTCCTGGTCGTCATAAGGTGTGAGTAGTGAAAGCGCTTCCTGTGGAGAAATACTCATATCCAGCCAATCCTTTTCCTGGTCTTTGCGCAGGATAGCCGGCATCCGGTCATGTATGTGGGCAATGGTTTCGCTGGGGATTTGAGTAAGCACCGTAAAGGATTGAATTAAGTTCCCGCGCTCGTCTTTCCAATTCTCCCAAAGTCCCGCAGCACTAAAAATCTCCTGATCCCTGGTGATAATTCGGTACGGAGTCTTTTTTTTCCCATTCTTCTTCCACTCGTAATAACCGTCCATCGGTACCAGGCATCTCCGGCGGGTTACGGCTTGTTTAAATGCTGCTTTCTCCAACACTGTTTCTATACGCGCATTGATCATTTTATATCCGATTTTCTTGTCTTTTGCCCAGTATGGAATCAGACCCCACCGCATAGGAACGAAATGCTCAGGATCCTTGCTTGTTATGATAGGCATCACATGAGTAGGTGCCACGTTGTAATTGGGAAGAGGGTTGTATTTTTCAAGATCCTCCGAATAAAAGGTAGCCTTAAATCGCGCTTCGAGCTCTTTTTCAGACTTGGTTAGAGATGATCTACCACACATAATGTAACTTCGGTAATGAATCTCAATTTATGAAAAACCGAAGGTTTCCCTATTTGTTAGCACTTATACTTAGTGGACTTTCTTATCCCTACTCAGTTCAGGCTCAAATCATTTATACCCGACACTTCACAAAACAATTGGAGAAATGTCAGGCTACCTTTATCCAACCGGTTGAGGGCTTTTATAAAATAAAAATGCCGCGAAAGAGCGAAATAAACAAAGTGGACCTTGCTTTGGATTCTGATGAAAAATCATTTGAGTTGCGATATATCCTTGAGCCCGGTTTTGAAACTGTTGCTCCTCATATTATTGCGATGACAATGGCGAGCACATTAGCCACCAATGACCAACATTTTGACATTGAGATGAATGTCTTTCCCAAAGAACAAACAGCTGAATATTTCTATGCCGACTGGGCCTCATATATAGATTTTATTCCCAAACGCAACATCACCACTAAGCACTACGGCAGATTGGTTACCGTGTTTAGGGATGGAAGTGGTCTTATGCACACAGTGATGTATTTTGATGTGCATGACAGAGAGAAAGATTTCCGGCTGTACTCGTTGACATTCAAAGCTCCCCCCACTCCTCTGGGGGGTCTATGACATATGGATACATGCCCCTGACCTTTCTTGTATGAACAGAATACAGATACGGGCAAATCGACGTCTCACATCTTTATGTCCAGTTCATTACCCTCCAGATAATGTACGGCTGTAAGTAGCCCATCCGGAGACAAATCAATCGTCCTATAGGCAACTCTCTTGTGGTCAATGGCAAACTCTTCATGCCGTTGGTCTATTTGAACAAACAAAGACGGGGTCACTGTAATGGTCACATTTCCAACGACTGCTGTCTTCTCCACGTGATAATGTCCGGTAAATACGGTGACCGGGCCATGAAAGGACCGTAGTATCGAAAGGATTTCGGAGCGATCACTTAATGCGTGCTTCGTATCCATATGCGGTACACCCATCAAAAGGGGGGGGTGATGCATAATTACCGAAAGATTAGCCTTACTTAGCGAAGAAATCCGGTGTCTCAGCCAGGTCTTCTGAGATTCACTCATGGAGCCTACTCCCGTATCCAGAAATAAAAAAGGTTGGCCATTGATTTGCAGGTCATAATAAATCTCGCTATTTCTACATGCTTGCATTGATGAAAACACCTTGCACAGATTCTCCTGGTTGTCGTGATTGCCGGCAATAATATGGTAAGGAATACCCAGACTATCCAGATGCCCCTTCTGCCATTGATAGACATCTAGACGTCCATTCTTTAGACAAAGATCACCTCCGATGATCAGGATTTCTGCTCTGGAATGTCGCACGGCTTCGATAATGTCCAGAAAATTTTGCTTTAGGTCAACCCCGAAGGGAGTTTTATCGTCTAAGCTTGTATGTAAGTCTGTAATGAAAGCGATTTGCATGACTTAAAAGTAATCTTTAATGGTTCGTCGTTAATAATTTGTTAAATTAATTTTTTTGAAATACGCACCATATACAGGGTCGTTTTATTGGATACCAAACATGATGTGAAACCATGAAAAGAATTTTATCTCTCATAATTGCCGGAGCTGCCGGCGGGCTTATGGTACTTGCTGGAATTTTTACTTCAGATCACTATGCTGAAAAAAAATTAAAGGCGAAGGGCGCACATTTTGTCACAAATGAGCGACAATTTCTGGAAGATCTACCAGATAATTTTACAAAAGCGGCCCAAAGGGCAATGCCCGCAGTAGTACACATAAAGGTAAAGGAGAGCCGGACAATGGCCAGACATCGACAGCGCGATTATTCTGATCCGTTTAGCTTCTTTTTTGGCGATGATTTTTTTGGTGGTCCCAGAAATCGAGAAGGCAAGGGATCGGGGGTAGTCATCTCATCAGACGGATATATTGTGACAAACAATCACGTGATCGAAAAGACAGACCGATATGAAGTAACCCTCCACGATGATCGTACTTTTACAGCCGAGCTGATCGGCGCAGATCCGCGCACTGACCTCGCAGTGTTGAAGATTGACGGCAATGATCTCAGTTATCTACCGTTTAAAAAAGAGGACGAAGTGGAAGTGGGCGAGTGGGTGATTGCTGTGGGAAATCCCTTTGATCTTACCTCTACCGTCACCGCCGGTATTGTGAGTGCCAAAGGTCGCGACAAGATCTTGAGGAGAAATGATGCCATCGAAGATTTTATCCAGACAGATGCTGTAGTAAATCCGGGTAATAGCGGTGGAGCGCTGGTAGATCGAGATGGCAACCTAATAGGAATTAATACTGCAATCGCAACGGCCACTGGCTACTATGCCGGATATTCGTTTGCAATACCGGCAGACATCGCGGCCGAAGTGGTAAAAAACATTATCGAATACGGAGGTGCCAGGGTAAGCCTGGGTATTTCTGCTGCATCGATACCAGATTACGAGCAATATACGACGCGGGATTTGAACATTGAAAGCGGCGTGGTTGTTTATGAAGTAGATAACGGAAGCGCAGCACAATATGCTGGAATATTGCCGGGTGATGTTATTGTGAGAATAAATGATACTGAGATAAAAACTGTAACTGATTTGTCGGAAATTATTCAAGGTCACAACATCGGTGAAGAAATCGAGGTCACATTGATGAGAAATAACAAAAGAGAGAAAATAATGGTGCGGTTAAAATCGTCTTAATATTGGTAGAAAAATATATAAAGGTTTAAGTTGGTTTTTCGTTTTGTTTTGATGCGCCTATCATAAGTTGATAGGCGCTTTTTTTGTGATTTGGTTCACATTACTCTGTATGCAGATCATTGCAGTCTCTTGCGATTATGTGTGCTGATTCAAAGCATGAGTTTCACTACCTTTGAATGCATGTCTACAGATGCCAATGGGTCCAGAACCACTAAAAGATATCAGGAAGCTTACAGCGCACTTAATGATGCTCAAAAAAAAGCAGTAGATCAGACTGAAGATCCTTTAATGGTCATTGCAGGCCCGGGGACGGGAAAAACACAAATTCTTGCCCTTCGAATAGGAAACATCCTGCTAAAAACTGATGCCCAACCTCAAAATATCCTGTGTCTTACATATACTGAGGCCGGATCTATAGCTATGCGCAAGCGCTTGCTGGAGTTTATTGGTACAGAGGCTTACAAGGTAAATGTGCACACCTATCATTCCTTTTGCAACCAGGTAATCCAGGATAATCAAGAATTCTTTTCTGATTACGCTGAGCTGGTGCATATCTCTGAGTTGGAAAAAACACAGATGCTGCATGATCATATCGATGCATTGCCAGCGGAAAATCCACTGAGGAGAATGCGGGGTCAATACTTCGAAGCTTCCCGCATGGCTTCCTTGTTTTCACTTATGAAAAGAGAATTTTGGAGTCCTGAGTTTCTTTTAGAAAAAATCGAGGAGGAACGCGAAAAAATAAAGGACAAAAGTAACTCCACTTATTTTTATACCCGTGGCCGGGGACCAAAAAAAATAGGCGATCCAAAGGCTACTTATTTTAAAGCAAAACACCAGTTAGAATATCTCGAAGAAGCAGTAAAACAATTTGACCCTATTCAGAATACGATGCGAGAAATGGGCCGCTATGATTATGATGACATGATCCATTGGGTTGTAAAAGCATTTAGCGCAGAAAATCCCCTTCTTGCATCCTATCAAGAGCGATTCCTATACTTTCTTGTCGATGAGTTTCAAGACACAAATGGATCACAGTTTGAGATTGTATTACTTCTGGTTAATTTTTGGGACCGGCCCAATTTATTTGTCGTAGGGGATGAAGATCAAGCGATTTTTAGATTCCAGGGAGCAAGTATTGACAATCTTAAAAAACTACATGCTAAATATAACCCTGAAGTAATCGTTCTCTCTGAAAATTATAGATCAACTCAGCCCATTTTAGATGCCTCTACTTTTCTGATAAGTCAAAATCCCAATAGACTTGGCGATCAGCTCGAAGGAGTGACCAATAATCTTAGGGCTCAAAGTAAAATTGGTACAATCCCCACAATACATGAATACTTAAATGTTGCTCAGGAAGAGGCAGCTATATTCGATGAAATAAAAAGGCTGCATACTGAAGGGGAGAAATTAGACGAGATTGCTATCATTTACAGAAAACATTTTCAGTCTAGCAATTTGATCAAAGCATTTTCTCTGGAAGGTATTCCGTACAACGTAAAAAGCAGGACTGATATCTTGCTCATTCCCCTTGTGAGGAATCTTATTAAGATACTTACATTTCTGAGCGCGGAGTTGCAGAAACCCGGGAGCCAGGATGGCGATTTATTTGAAATCATGCATTACCGTTTTTTTGATATCCCTCCTACCGATCTCGCCCGCATCTCTCAATATTGCTGGAAGCGTCGATGGGATCCGATATCTCTGAGGCATACCATCAAAGATATCGAACTCCTTCAAACTTTAAATCTCAACAGCGTACCTGCTCTAGTGGAGTTTTCAGAAAAACTGGATAGGTGGCTTCAATTATCTATGCATGTCACTGTGCAAGTGCTGTTTGAGCGGATACTGAAGGAGGGAAATATCCTCGGAGACATTATCAAGGGGAGGCAGAGCACATACCACATTCAGGTACTTGGTACATTCTTTAATTATATAAAAAAAGAATGTCTACGGCATCCGGATCTAACATTATTTCAACTGGTCAAAACACTGGAGCAGATGAAAAATATGGGCCTAAAACTCGAGCTGCAAAATCTGATCAGAAATAAAAACGGAGTTAATTTTCTCACCGCTCATGGTGCCAAAGGCCTGGAGTTTAAACGTGTATACATTATAGGATGCAACCACTATCACTGGAAAGGAAAGAAAAACAATAATTCTCAATATACTTTACCCGGTTCATTAAATAACGTACAAACATCCACTGACGCGGATGAGCGACGACTCTTTTACGTGGCGATGACCAGGGCTAAAGAAAGACTGACTATCTCATATGCTCTAGAAAGGCTAACCGGCATGAAAGATGAGGCTTCTAAATTTGTCGGAGAATTGATCGCTGGCAATAAAGCAAAATCGATCGAAAAACATGTTACACCGGAAAAAACCAGGGCTCTTTATCTCAATATCTTAAGTGACAGAAGTCCTTCTATTCCGCTTTTAGATCACGAGCTTATTGACAAAAAACTAGAGCGGATGCAGATTTCCTCCACCGGCCTAAATCTTTTTTTAAAGTGTCAGCGATCATTTTACTTCGAAAAAATCCTGGGAATACCCTGGGCCAACAATCAGTTCTTAGGATATGGTAATGCTGTGCATGCGACTTTGCATATAGTGTTAGATAAAATCCGTAAAAAAATACCCAGTACTGAGGAAAATTGGAAGATTATATTTCATGCGGAAATGGAGAGGAGAAAATCCTTTTTTACTGAAAAGCAGTTCGAATCATATTTGCATCACGGCAAAATAATTTTACCTCAATATATATCTAAGAACATGCCCTTATGGAAATCCGCAAAGGATTTATATCTTGAAAAACCTCTAAATAATATTGTGCACAAAGGTGTTCCAATCACAGGCAGAATTGATTTGATGCTAAAAGGTAATGATAACCTACTAAAAGTGATCGATTTTAAAACAGGAAAACACGATAAAAATAAGATTAAAAGACCAAAAAAACTCGACGAACTTGGTGGAAATTATTGGCGGCAAGTAATATTTTACAAAATCCTTCTCCAAGAAAATAAAGACCCCAACTTGCAAATGGCTGAAGGAATAATGAGTTTTATCGACCAGGATGAAACCGGTAACTTTTTTGAAGAGCTCTTTTTGCCTAGCCTTGACGAAACAGAAAAAGTATCCGGTCAAATAACAGAATCTTTTCAGAAAATGAAGAATCACGAATTTGATGTGAATTGCAAGGATCAGAATTGCACCTGGTGCAACTTCGTGAAAAATGACTTTGTCTTACCACCTACGTTTCCGGACGAGGATCCGGAATTTGAAAGAGAACCCCGCTTCGATGGTGATAGTTTTCAACTTAGCATTGATTTTTAAGTATTTTGCCACGCATACATTAAAGGAGAAGAATCTATAAATCACAGCATTCATTATGAAGTATATATATATTCCACTTGCCTGCTTTTTTATCGTTACACACACTTTCGGCCAGGAAAATAAGGTAGACATATCCAAGATGATGCACCATCAGGGATTTATTGATTTTTATTGGGATGATAATGAAGGCAAGATCTACCTGGAGATAAATGCTTTTGACAAAGACATTTTATATACTACTGGGTTATCTGCTGGGGTGGGATCAAACGACATCGGCCTTGACAGAGGGCAGCTGGGTGGCCAACATCTGGTGACATTTGTGAAAATCGGAAACAAAATTCTCCTGAAAGAAAAAAATCTTCGCTATCGTGCCAATAGCGATAATCAGCTCGAACGAAGAGCTGTCAAAGAAGCATTTGCAGAAAGTGTCTTATGGGGTTTTACTGTAGAGCAAGAAACAGATGGTGGATATCTGGTCGATGCAACATCCTTTATTATCAGGGATGCCCACGGAGTGGGCCAAAGACTGGCCAGAAACAATCAGGGAAATTACCGGATCGATCTTTCCCGGAGTGCAATCTACTTGCCGCGCACAAAAAATTTCCCCGACAATACGGAATTGGATGCAATGATCACTCTTACCGGAGAGCCCAAAGGTGGTCTTATAAGATCGGTCACCCCCAGTGCCGAAGCAGTCACGGTTAGGCAACACCACTCCTTCATAAAACTCCCTGATGAAAACTATACCCCGAGGCCATTCGATCCGCGCTGTGGCTATTTCCCAATTTCCTATTTTGACTATGCGACCAGCATAGATCAACCCATTGTGCAACGCTTTATCCGCAGACACAGATTGACGAAAAAGGACCCAGGTGCTGCGATGAGTCCCCCCGTCAAGCCCATCATCTATTATTTAGATCCCGGCACCCCCGAGCCCATCAGATCAGCTTTGCTCGAAGGTGCCTCCTGGTGGGATCAGGCCTTTGAGGCAGCGGGTTACCAGAATGCTTTTCAGGTACAGATGCTCCCGGATGATGCCGATGCCATGGACGTAAGGTACAATGTGATACAATGGGTGCATCGATCCACCAGGGGATGGTCTTACGGAATGTCGATCACAGACCCGCGTACCGGAGAGATCTTAAAGGGTCATGTGTCGCTGGGTTCATTGAGAGTGCGGCAGGACTATCTCATTGCTCAGGGACTTGATGCGGTGTTTAAAGAGGGCAAATCAAACGAACCACTGGTAGAAATGGCCTTGGCCCGGTTGCGCCAATTGTCTGCTCATGAGGTTGGTCATACTCTGGGATTGGCACACAATTTTGCGGCCTCTACCAATGATAGGGCCTCTGTGATGGACTATCCACACCCCTATATTGCCCTGGCAGAAGACGGCTCTCTTAATTTTGACAATGCTTACGATACCGGCATCGGAGAATGGGATAAACGAGCTATAATTTATGGATATCAAGATTTTGAAGACGCCACCAGTCAGTCGGCCAGGCTATGGAACATTTTAAGCGAGACCGATCAAATGGATCTTCGATATATCTCTGATCAGGATGCCCGCCCAATGTACAGCGCCCACCCTTATGGACATCTGTGGGACGGTGGAGCTTCACCTGTTGAAGAATTGGATAGAATGATCAAAGTACGTCAAACTGCACTTTCCAATTTTGGACTCGATAATATCGCTGAGAAAACGCCGACTGGTGAGCTGGAAAATGTCTTAGTGCCCCTTTATTTAGGGCATAGGTATCAAGTGGAGGCCGTATCAAAACTCATCGGGGGCGTACATTACAGATATGCGGTAAAAGGTCAGAAAGATATCGAGACAACGGTCGTAGATCCACAGTCTCAAGATCGTGCAATCCAGTCTTTGCTGAAAACATTGTCTCCCGATTTTCTCGCATTGCCGGAAAGGATTATCCGGTTGATCCCTCCCAGACCAATGGCCTACAGCCGGGACAGGGAACTCTTTAAGATCCGCACTGGAATTACTTTCGATCCTGTAAGTGTGGCAGAGGCCTCGGCAACCTGGACGCTCAGCTTTATGCTCAATCCAGCACGAGTATCCCGCATGGTCGAACAACACGGGCGAAATAATCTGCACATGACAGCAGCTGACTATCTCGGACTTATCAGTAAAACAATAGAGACCAACAAGCAAGAATCGGGATTAGAATTGATGATTGCCGAGATGGTGGAGTGGCTCTTTGTAAAGGAGCTGATCACTCTGGCGGCCACCGAAGACTCCCACCATCAGGTACAGGGATCAGCAATGCTCGTGCTCAAATCTATAATGGAGAAGGTAGATGTGAGGTCTGATCATGGGGCTTATTTGTACCAGCAGATTGAACAATTTTTCCAGCATCCGGAATCTTATGAGTTACCGGCTGGTCTGGATCTTCCAGATGGATCACCGATCGGGTGTATGTCGGGATTTCATTGAGTAGGGATCAACAACAAAGCGATGCGATAGCCCTTCTTTGGGAATAAAACACTTTTCCCTGCGACCAAAAAAACGATAGCGAACACGGGACACGAAGCCGTAAAATACGTCAAGGAGTCTGGTAGGGACAATCTTTAAGAACCGTAAATACGAAAATGGCGGTTCCAAAAATTCCAGCAGCCGCAGGGCAGCCGCAGATTTGATATAGGCCCGATCTCCCAGGACCATGACAAAAGAATCCGTCTTTTCCGGTAGTTGATCCGTGATTGTCTTCCCCAGATCGCCTTGTAAGGAAGAAAACCTCAGTCGACCTGGCTTTTTTTCTCTTCTTAACACAAACTGGACCACACGGGTGCAAAGTCCGCAAAAGCCATCATAAAGAAGAATGGGTTTATTTGCACTGGAGTCTGTTATGCCAGGATTGAGTCTAATAAACATAGTTATCTGTCAAACAGATGCTCAATCAATAAGTTTATCGTTCCGACCGGGCAGATTTCAATTCGCTTGGGCTTAAAATCGAGCTTTTTACTGTGATATTTTGATAGATAGATTTTATCGAATCCTAGTCTTTCAGCCTCCAGAATGCGCTGTTCGAGTCTGGTAACTGGTCGAATTTCACCGGATAACCCCACTTCTCCCGCAAAACAAACGGACTGTGGAATTACCAGGTCCTCAAGCGAGGATATTAGCGCACACAGGACTGCCAGATCTATGGCAGTATCCGCTGTTTTGATTCCTCCGGCAATGTTCAAAAAGACATCTGACTGTCCGAAGAATAGACCACATCTCTTTTCCAGCACGGCAATCAGCATCTGGAGTCTTCTGGAGTCAAATCCCGTAGCAGATCGCTGTGGTGTGCCATAGACAGCTGTACTGACCAATGCCTGAGTCTCGATCAGAAATGATCTCTGTCCCTCAATTGTAGCTCCAACCGCGTAACCACTTGCCTGAAATTCAGATTGATTTAGCAGCATCTTTGATGGATTGTGAACAGGGAGTAGCCCATCCTTTACCATCTCGTATATTCCCAGCTCATCCGTAGATCCAAATCGATTCTTTGCACAACGCAATAATCTGAAGATGTGATTTCGGTCTCCTTCGAATTTTAAGACGGTGTCCACGATGTGCTCCAGGACCTTAGGTCCTGCAATCATCCCCTCTTTGGTAATGTGACCGATAATAATGACTGGAATATGGGTCTCCTTTGCCATCCTTTGCAGCGATACAGTACAATCACGCACCTGAGATACTGTACCCGGTGCCGAATCAAGCATTGCTGAATACAGCGTCTGCACAGAATCAATTACAACCAGACCAGGCTTTAATGCAGCACAAGCCTTTACGATTTTCTCGATCTGGATTTCAGATAAAATGTAAGTCTTTGAATGGTCAAGAACACGGCCTTTGCCCAGACGGTCAGCCCTCAGCTTGATTTGCTGTTTACTTTCCTCACCAGATACATACAGCACCTTGGTTTGCCAGGCTGTAGCGATCTGAAGTAAAAGGGTAGACTTTCCCACACCCGGATGCCCCCCCAGGAGATAGACGCAACCCGGAACAATGCCACCGCCTATCACGCGGTCAAACTCTGGGTCACCTGTTTGGATCCGGATCTCACTTTCCATCTTGATCTCGGTCAAAGCAGTTGGATCACTGGATTCAGTCAGGACCCAAGCCTGAGATGTTGAGCCCTTACCCTTCAGAATTTGCTCTTCCTGATATGTATTCCAACTATTGCACTGAGGACACTTGCCGATCCATTTTGGTGATGTCGCTCCACAAAAAGTGCATGAAAAAATTGTTTTTATCCTAACCATTATTAAATTTGCAGCACCTCAGAAAATCCATTTTGCCGGCTACAAAGGTAAAAAATGGATCCGTCGACTGCTTTGAACCTCAGTCAAGTAGTTTAAATCAAGTCACATTTCCAGATCGGTTACAAGTTTTTTTAAGGGTGATTCTGAATTTTTATACCAGAAATCAAATTTTTTAAAAAAAATATGTGGTAGTTCAGATCCTTACGCGTCTATAGGGTGAATGTAACTACAGAGGTTTCAAAGGAAGTCTCACAGTGTAAATAATATCTACAGGGAGTATAAAATGTAGATTGTTTTCATTTGGTTTTTTGGGGTTATACGGGGTGCTAGTTTTACTAGTGCCCTGTTTTGTTTCTACCACCTCGCCTAGTCAATTGGTCAAAATCCTGACTTGCTGTCAAGTATTTTTGCAGCAATCCGTTAAGAAAAACTAAAAATTTGTGGGTTTGGATTTTTCGATGCGTCTTTAGGGTGAATGTAACTACAGAGGTTTCAAAGGAAGTCTCACAGTGTAAATAATATCTACAGGGAGTATAAAATGTAGATTGTTTTCATTTGGTTTTTTGGGGTTATACGGGGTGCTAGTTTTACTAGTGCCCTGTTTTGTTTCAACCACCGTGCTAGAGCTCGAAATAAGTCCACCTCATTTTGCGGCAATCTGTTAGCTTTGTGCATAAAAAGTGGAGAAAATACACCTACATATCGAGTGTTTGATCTTTGCTGCAGAACATCCCGTCAAGCTGCAAGAAATCGTCAAGTGTCTGGAAACGTGCTTTGAGACCTCAATCGATGAGGATGAGGTGGCCAGTGCAATAGACGACCTGGCTGCCAAATACGACTCTGAGGATTTTTCATTTTCATTAAGAGAGATCAATAGAGGCTACTGCTTTATGACGAAGGGTTCCTATCATCACGTGGTTGGCCAATTTCTAAAACAGAAGACTCGCAAAATGCTGTCAAAAGCTGCTTTGGAAACACTTGCTATCGTAGCCTATAAGCAACCAGTCACCAAATCAATTATTGAGAGTATCCGAGGGGTAAACTGCGATTACACTATTCAAAAACTTTTGGACAAAGAACTCGTTAGTATTAAAGGTAGAGCCGAAGGTCCTGGCAGACCGCTCCTTTACGAGACTAGCGAGCGTTTTATGGATTATTTTGCTCTGAAGGATATTACGGACCTACCTAAGTTGAAAGATTTTCAACATCCGGATAACGAAATCGGAGATACGACGGCCATCGTAGAAGAAGCGATCCGGACTAACGTGCAAAACTGAGAAGAATGTCGTCAGGTGCAGACAAACCCCTGGTCAACAGAGTTGCTCAAAGTAGTTTGATTACCATCAACCTGGAAGATTTTTTCCCCCCTGAACCAATTTTTTCTTTTGATCTTAAAGATTTCTTGTTCCGAGAAATCATCCTGAAGGAAAAAGATTTTCGAAACCAGCTGAAAGAATTTGACTGGCAACTCATCAAAGATCACTATGTGGCATTGCATTGTTCTGCTGATGCAATAATCCCCACCTGGGCCTATATGCTAGTCACTACATATGCCAGACCGCATGCACTAGGGATTTATTTAGGAACTCCCGAAAATCTGATCGAGCACCAATATAAAGACATCATCGAACAAATGGATACCTCTGGATACGAGAATCAGAGAGTCGTTGTAAAGGGCTGCAGCAAGAAGAAGGTGCCTCACTCGGCGTATGTTGATCTTACTGCAAAACTGCAACCGTTGTGTCAGAGTATAATGTATGGTGAACCCTGCTCGACTGTACCCATCTTTAAGCGACCGCGGAATATTGGCTAGATAATTTGATTATCTTATCATATTAGATATATTTGTAATGTATATTATTAAGAAAATAAACCTTATGCGATCAGATTCCTCGATGTTATTAGGTGCAATGATAGTTTTTGTCGGTTTGTTTTTTTTCGGTGCAACGGTGATTCCTCCGGAAAAAGATGCCAATGTTGACTCTGAAAGTGGGAAGACCACCACTGTAAAATCCAGACTGCCTCAAATCATAAAGTCAGTGAGTCTCGATAAGACATATTCGCTGGCAGGAGAACCTTTCCCGATGGATAATTTTGACGCCCTGGAGCGCCTCGACCGCGAGTTACTGGTCAACTCCTACTGGCATTCCAGCACCTTGCTCAATATCAAGAGCACTCGACGCTACTTTCCAGTCATCGAGCAAATCCTTGCCCTGGAAGATGTGCCAGATGACTTTAAATACGTGGCTGTGATAGAAAGCAACTTGCGCAACGAAACCTCTCCAGCTGGTGCCAAGGGAATATGGCAATTCATGAAGACGTCCGGCCGTGGGTTTGGGCTCGAAATCTCCGCTGAGGTCGATGAGCGCTACCATTTGGAGAAATCAACTCGAGCTGCCTGTGCTTTGATAAAACGATACAAGGAACGATTTGGCAATTGGACAGATGCCTTAGGTGCATACAATATGGGTGAAACCAGGTTTGCCCGGGAAAGAGTAAACCAAAACATGAAATCCTATTACGACATGAATTTTGGGACTGAAACAGGACGGTATTTGTTTCGTATACTAGCGGTCAAGGAAATCCTGCAAAACCCCTCCGACTATGGCTTTTACATTGAGGAGAACGAGTCTCTTTACAGACCTCTTAATGATTGTATTGTCCTACAAGTAAAAGAAAGCATACCGAGTTTAGGTCAATTTGCAAAGGAGCATGGCACCACGTACAGAATGCTCAAAGTGTACAATCCGTGGCTCATCTCAAATAAACTCACCGTCGCCTCTGGCAAGTCTTACGACATCAGACTCCCCAAGCATTGATATTCAAATGGCCACCGTTGTCACCATGTCTATTCAAGTCCCTGAATGCTCCCGATTTGCCCATCGCCAGTCAGGGTTTGAAATGCATTGAGACCGCACTCTAAGAAGGCCGCGTATTCTTCGGGATCAGGAGTATAGCCCACTGGATTGTTGAGCAGTTGTCCATCCGGAGATAGTAGTACATAATAGGGCTGCGAGTTGTTGTTAAAATATGAAGCCTGAAAAGCCTGCCATTTCTGCCCATAGGTGCGCCACTTGCCATCCTGCTCCTCCTCGGGTATCTCGATTTTTTCATCGACGTATAGCGAAATCAGCACAAAATCCTTTTCGAGCTTCTCGCTTACCCCCTTTTGGGGCCAGACATGCTCCTCCATCTTCCGGCAATTGACGCATGCATGTCCCGTAAAGTCGATCATAACCGGTTTATCCATCTCTTTGGCATAAGCCATTCCTTTTTCGAGGTCTTTAAAACAATCGAGATTGTTGGGGCATTTGTTGGGATAGAGCCAGCTATATCCGGCGGGTGGTGCAAGACCGCTAAGTAAAGTGAGAGACTTAAATGTATTCTTACTTGAATCCACTCGAAAACCGGTAGCTAGATAAATTGCAAAGGCCAGGGACAAGATACCGGTTGAGATACGCAGGAATGAAAGCTTCTTAACCGGGCTATCATGTGGGAATTTCCATTTTCCAAACAAGTAGATCGCCAACCCAATAAAAATGACCATCCATATTGCGAGGAAGGGTTCGATCTTCAGCAGGCCCCACCGCTTTACCAGGTCAGCATTTGACAGGAATTTAAAGGCGAGAGCCAGCTCCAGGAATCCCAATGTGACTTTTACGGTGTTAAGCCAACCTCCGGATTTTGGTAGAGAGGACAACATGCTAGGAAATGCTGCAAACAGGGCAAAAGGCAATGCCAATGCCAAGCCAAAACCGCCCATCCCGGCAGTGAGCTGCATTGCGCCACCTTCTGAGGTAAGTGCTCCAGCAAGTAAAGTACCGAGAATTGGCCCGGTACAAGAAAAAGAGACCAATGCTAAGGTAAGTGCCATAAAAAAGATCCCCACCACTCCACCTACACTTTCGGCGTTGCTCACTTTGTTTGTCCATTTGCTGGGTATAGTAAGCTCGTAGAAGCCAAAAAACGAAAACGCAAAGAAGACGAAAATGGCAAAGAAGAAAATGTTTAAGAATACATTGGTGGATATATCATTGAGTATCCCCGGATTGACACTGTCGAGAAGGTGAAATGGGATACTGAGCAACAGATAGACCAGGAGGATAAAAAATCCATATAGCACCGCCTTTCGCATCCCTTTTCTTTTGTCTTCACTGCCTTTGGTAAAGAAACTCACGGTAAGCGGTATCATCGGAAAAACACAAGGTGTGATCAAAGCAAGTAGTCCCCCCAGGATCCCGATAAAGAAGATGCTGAGCAATCCTTTCTTCGCCACTGTAGTATGATGTGATTCTCCACATGCACCAACCGGATTATCGATGTCAATCGGTGGTACCGGGTATTCCCCCTGCCCTAATTCCAGGATTCCTGTCTCCTCTGTATTTGAAATCGCGGTCACTGTCCGGGCACTGGGATCGATCGTAAAATTGGGAAGATGCATTGGAAAGATGCACTGTCCTTCATCACACGTCATATATGCGATCTCCACATCTATTACACCATCTGAGGTCACTTCGTATGTATACTTTGCCCTTGTCTTTATTTTTTTGATCAACATACCCCCAAAAAACTCATCCTTTTCCTCGATTTCATTTTCTGCCTCATAAGGCAATAGTTTGATTTCGTGACCAATGGTAAACTCGGTAGGTATCGGTCCGTCATCACCTTCTATTTGTTGATCATAGATGTACCACCCTTCCTCAATTTCTGCAGTAAAAACCACTCTATCGAGATCTCCGGGGAGGTATGCCGCAGTCCAGATTACCGGCTCGCTAAAGGATGAGCTGGGTGTTTCGCCCATGCCTGGCTGAGTGTTGAGTTCTGCGGAGAAGGATCCTCCCTTCTCACCGACTTTTTCGTCGGTCGATTTTTCATCATGACCTCGAACCTCCCCATCGGTATTTCCTTCTTTCTTTGGCGGATGGTCTTTCAAGTCATCGCTTGCACCGGCACCATCTTTTGCCCCTTTTGAAGATCCTTCCTGATCCGGTTTAGATTGCATTGATATCAGATCAAATGCAAATTCCACATCAGTGGGGGGGAGGCAACGTTTATCATCGCAGGTCATATAAGTGAGATACCCTTTAAGGGTCTGACCGGCCTTCGCATTTATCTTTTGGGTGATGTGATACTCATCTACAAACTTGATCACATTCATATCAAAGATCTCGTCATGCCCCTCTTTTCGATGACCGGATTCTTCGGCATCTCCAACAAATTCCACGACTTCGGGATTTTCATACAAAATACTGGTAGCAACAGGTCCCTCATCGCTTTCCAGGTATTGAGAATATACCGCCCAGCCCTTATCGATTGATGCCGAATAGGTAAGTACATATTCGTCTGCATCGATGTGCCTCACCTGCACATCCCATTTTACGGGATTGAAGATTTGCCCAAATGATAACGTACTGCACAAAAGAAGAGATAGTACCAGGAACAAACAGTTTTTCATATGCATCAAATGATTACTTTCCAAGGCTTAAACGCTTTTCTAACAGCAAATGATATGCCGTGGTTGTCAAACTAAATACTGAAAGACCAGGGCCGCGGCGACAAGCAGAAAATGCAGAATCTCAGCTACTTGAGGCTCTATATTGAGAAACATGGCAGCCATCAAGATCGAGAGTGGAAAAGTGAGAAAAAGCAAGCTTGTGATGTTGGAATTAGTCACCAGAATCATCATGATAAGTGCTCCAATCAACATCATGAATATGACTGTAATCTTTTTCCGAATATGAATGTTCATTCCCGTGTGATATCTCCCCGACATGGCAAGTGTGCTGAGGATCAACAGGGCAAAAATGCCAATCAACACATAGTTTTTCCAGCTCAGCACCTCATTGAGGTCGAGAAAGGACAAGGCGTTTTTGCCATGCTGCAGCCAGAAATCAGAAAAATTGCCAAATAAAAAGAGGATCGTGCACAGGAGAAAATAGGGCACAAATACACCCATAAGCGCTCTTACGGTATCCGCCCATTTATAAGTACGAAGATAGATAACACCTAAAATTCCGACCACTAAAAACAAAATGTACGGAAAGTAAAACAGGCTCGCCAGTCCCGCCCATAGTCCCATGTTAAACATATCGATGTGCAAGTGGATATTACGGGTCTGGCGGAAGACTTCGAGAAGCATCAGAATGATAAAGGTATTGGCCAAAAGCTGAGGATGGATCGGAATAAACTCCAATGTGATGGAAGACATGAGGATATAGAATAATCCGGGGAACAGTGAGTTTTCGGACGTCAATCGATTGAGACTGACGATCCTGTTTATTTGCACGGCATGGTACAATAGAAGAAAGATTACCAGATATTTAAGAATCACTGTGTTGTCTCCAATGATGTCATACAGGAACCGGGAGAGTATACCGCCATCAGGTAATCGCGATGGTTGCAGATCACTAAAAAACCAGGACAACCTCAGCAGACTGCAATAGACAAGGAGGAGAAGGTTGTATATAAAAAGGTTTTTTCGAAATAATTGTAACACAAAAACTCAGGGTTGTCTTTACTTAGAATACTTGTCTAAACATCTGATAATAATCCAATTATAAAAATCGATGATGAGACATCAAGTTCGGTAATGTTGATATTTTCCAAGTGCTCGTACAATCGCTAGCGAGAGGTAGCAAAAGATTGCTTTGTATCTTGTTCGCAATTGAGAATTTAGCGCCTAAGCTAATAAATATGACGCTAACCCTGCGGGCAATAAAAGGCCCGATTGAAAAAGAATTGACAGAGTTTGAGGTAAAATTCCGCACTGCTATGCGGAGTAACGTTGCCTTGCTGGATCGCATCATGTATTATATCGCCCACCGGAAGGGAAAGCAGATGCGACCGATGTTTGTATTTCTCACGGCAAAACTTCTCGGGCAAATCAATGATTCGACCTACACCGCTGCCTCGATGGTGGAGCTCCTCCACACCGCTACTTTGGTACACGACGATATTGTAGATGATGCAGAGAGGAGGAGGGGCTTTTTTTCTATAAATGCACTCTGGAAAAATAAGATTGCAGTGCTTGTCGGTGATTATCTCCTTTCCAAAGGTTTGATGATCGCATGTGACAATGATGAATTTACCTTGCTGAAGATTATCAATGATGCAGTGCAAAAAATGAGTGAAGGTGAACTGTTGCAAATTGCTAAATCGCGGAAGTTGGACATCAAAGAAGATCTGTATTACGAAATCATTGAAAAGAAAACTGCTTCATTTATTGCTGCAGCTTGCAAGGCAGGAGCCTCCACCGTAACGACGGATGAGGAGATCCTCTCGCAAATCAGCAAGATGGGGGTAAATATTGGGATGTCTTTTCAGATCAAGGATGATCTCTTTGATTATCACAACGAGGCCATAGGAAAACCCACAGGCATAGATATCAAGGAAAAGAAAATGACCCTTCCTCTCATTTATGCACTTAGCAAAGCGAGTTCCACTGAAAAGCGTCGAATCATAAGACTGGTAAAAAACCATAGCCACAAGACAGCGAAGGTAAAGGAGATCATAGCTTTTGCTATAGATCACGGGGGCTTGGATTACGCCAAACAACGCATGCTCCACTACAAGGAGGAGGCTTTTGCAATACTCCGGCAATTCCCTGCCGGTGAAGCAAATGAGTCCTTGCACAACTTGATTGAATTTGTGACTACCCGTAAAAAATAATTGTATTGGCTGGCGTATAATCTGTCAGTATCGTAGAAATGCCCCTTAGGTAATGCGCTCTATCTTTGCACCGATGGCATTGAGTCGCTGATCAATATTTTGATATCCTCGATCGATCTGCTGCACATTGTGAATTATACTAGTCCCTTCAGCGGACAACGCAGCGATCAATAGTGCTACCCCGGCACGGATATCGGGAGATGTCATCTCAATGCCCCTGAGTGGAAACTTCCGATCAAGACCGATCACAGTTGCCCGGTGCGGGTCGCAGAGTATGATCTGAGCACCCATATCAATCAATTTGTCTACAAAAAATAACCTGCTCTCAAACATCTTTTGATGCACGAGTATACTACCTCGAGCCTGAGTGGCAGCCACTAGTACAATACTGAGTAAATCCGGAGTAAACCCCGGCCATGGACTGTCATAGACTGTCAGGATCGATCCGTCTATAAACGTTTGAATCTCGTAGTGTTCCTGAGCCGGAATCAGGAGGTCGTCCCCCATTTTCTCGATCTCAATTCCCAGCTGTTCAAAAACCCTGGGAATAATACCCAGCTCTTGATAATTCACATTCCGGATTTTAATCCTTGATCTGGTCATGGCGGCGAGCCCAATAAAGCTCCCAATCTCAATCATATCGGGAAGAACAGTATGGGATGTACCTTTGAGTGAATCGACTCCCCGTACTACCAGTCGATTTGAGGAGACACCCTCAATATCAGCTCCCATCCTGATTAACATCCGGCATAGCTGCTGAATGTAAGGCTCACAGGCTGCATTATAGATCACTGTCTCTCCCTTTGTCAATACAGCTGCAAGAAGCATATTTGCTGTGCCTGTTACTGAGATTTCGTCCATCAGTAAATGCCCTCCTTTGAGGTTTTTTCCCTCTAAAAAATAATGATCATGGATGTCGTGTTTTAATTCTGCCCCGAGCTTGATAAATCCGTTAAAGTGGGTATCCAGCCTCCTTCTGCCGATTTTATCCCCTCCGGGTTTTGGCAAGAAGGCTTTTTTAAATCTCGACAACAGTGCACCCATCAACATCACCGAGCCCCGAATACTCTTCGCTTTATCTACATACTCCGTAGAGCTCATGTAGTCGAGGTCGATGTCATCGGCTTTAAAGCGATATTTACCTTTATCCAAATGATCTACTGCACACCCCAGCCCGCTGAGAAGATCGATCAATCTCATCACATCGACGATCTCCGGTACATTGTTTACAATAACTTCCTCATGGGTGAGCATCACTGCACACAAGATCTGCAGTGCTTCATTCTTTGCACCCTGGGGAGTCAGATCACCCTCCAGAATATGACCACCTTCTACATGGAATAGATCTGCTGACATCGGGAATGCTGAGCAAAATGCGAAAATAAAGAGGCAAAAGAGTACATCGCCTCAAAGATAATATTAAGAAACTACTTAATATCTATTGCTTTTTCTTCGTCTTCCACCCCTCTTTGATTGATTCTTTCTCTTGCGGGAGGAAGAGGAGGAGTTGCTGTTGTTGGGTATGTTTTTACCAGATCCCAGGAGATCCAGGTTGGTCCCGGGTGGTAAAATGAGTTTTCCTTTTGACATCATATCGATGTCATTGACAATGTTATCATCACTCACGTAATGATCTTTATTCCAGTTCTTATAAGCCAGCTTCATGTAGGAAGCGATCGTATGCACGAATCCCTCCTTTTTGGGGCCATCTTCCATTTCGATTGCTTTGGCTAACATATTCATCACATTCTTACCGTAGTGCCGGTACTTCAAATTACTCTGCGAATAGGGCAAGCGATCCAGATGGTCTCTATTGAGTTGTGGTTTTGGCACTTCGCCTGATGGCGTATCTACATCGATATCATACTGCGCAATGCGAAAGAAGTGCTTCCAAAGCTTGTCAATTTGATCTTCATCAACTTTGTTGCTTTTTGGCACCATTTGGTTCATCAAATTGACTATAGCATTAGCGGTATTTTGCCTTTGCTCCTTGTCTTCAATGGTTTTGCAATAGTCGACCATTTTTTGAATATGCCTACCGTATTCGGCAATGATAAGATTTGGTCTTTGTGAATTGTACTCGAAATCAGCCATTAAATTTTCTTTAAAATGTACTAGTATGTGTCACCTTAATTTTGGCAGCGAACGGCGAATTTGAACTGCCAAAAAATATGATGCGGTTGGGTTCTGATCCTCTGAAAAAACTCGAAAGTACCATTTTCTTCGAAGCTTCACCAGCAACCATCAATCGAAGTTGCTCCGTGATGTTGAAATGATATATCGGAGTCTTTGTGTCTTCATCAATTTCTGCCACGCCTCCAAAAAACAATGGTACATCCGTCCCTCCGTAATTCATAATGTCAACGATATCTTGCCGATTATTGTTGTCATTGACTTCTTGTAACCTAAATCGCTGGATCCTCGAGAAAGCAGATGTATCATCTTCTATCGGGACTGCCATGGTCAGAACCAGTTCCGCAAAATTTATGGTTCTTTGGTCCAGTGTACTCAAATCCCCAACCTCGATCAAGACCTCCGTGCCTTCCATCGATTGGCAATACAGCAACGAATCGTTTGGACTGGGATCTAGTCTGGCAGCTTCTGCAACGCTGCCCTCCACCTCATGTTTATAGGTATTAAAGACAACGCTTTCTCCAAATATAAGCGGAAGCTGCAAAAGCTTGGCAGTATCATTTTGTGTGTAATACAGATTTAGTCGAGTGAGGCTCCTGGTCATTCCGAAGTAGAGCATTCCCTCACATGATGCACTGGGTTGTAGTCTCAATCCCTTAAATTTTGCTACAAAGCGATCCAGGGATGCAAAGTCTCCCTGTTCTAGTGCTAACAGTTTGGTTCCGATTTGATCCAAAGGAATACGAAGATGTGCATCATATGGAACAGTATCGAGTATGTCCCTTACGGGTTCCAGAATATAGATCGTGTCATCAAAGACCGGGACTACATTATCCACACTCCCCAGGACCTGGCCGGTGGTTGTAACCCGATGAGATGAGTAGTAATTCACATTTTTTGACAAATCTTCCGTGATCTCATAGACCTCAAAGGAGAGATTTGCATCTTCAGGACCATACCTGCCGGGAATGGAATCAAACGCCATGGATAGCACAACAGAATCCAACATTGCACCAGCTAAATTGGGTTCTGAATTGATCCCTATTTGGAAATTTAATGATGCTTCGGCAGTCCCAAAAAACGGATCATTGACCGCTCCTGCAAAGTACTCGGGAATAAAGAGAGAATCATCATATGTAAGGCTAGTATCTCCCGTTATTGTTTTCGCTACAAATGGTACTTCCTGAAAATGGACATCAATAGGATCCGGATCAAGGTCTAAATCGGAGATTTTATTGCAAGCATTAAGAAGGTACAGCAAGGCAATTACCCCAATAAAAAAAGAAATCTTTTCTATCACGTTGTGGAATTATTTCCAGTGTCGAACAAACTAGGAAGCCAGAATCTCTTTATAAAAGTCCAGGTAAGCCGGCAAGTATGAATCTTCTTCCTGGTATTCTAAGGTTGGTTTCTCAAATTTACTTACCTCCTTTTTAACGCGATCGGAAAGATCATCGCTGCCCACAATAAGTGCATCTGCAAACTCACTGGCACCTCGATGCAATGTCACCCCCTTGCCATTCTCGAAAGGTTTGAGATCTTTCGGCACAAGATTGTTTATAGACGCTTTTTCTGCAAATCGGTTGGCGTCTGTTTCAGCTCCTTCGTGTTCGTACAAGGAGTAAATAATTTTGGCATCTTTAAAAATGGGTTCGTTGTGATAAGCCATCCTCAAGTAAAAAGGAACGAGGCTTGTCATCCAGCCATGACAATGAATCAAATCGGGAGCCCATCCAAATTTCTTGACTGTCTCAAGGACTCCTTTACAGAAAAAGATCATGCGGTCTGCATTGTCCTGAAACAGTTTGCCACTATTATCTCTAAATACCTGCTTTCGCTTGAAGAACTCTTCATTATCCAGGAAGTAAACCTGCATCCTCGTTCCAGGTAAAGAAGCTACTTTAATGATAAGTGGATAATCGTCTTCGTCCACAATGATGTTCATCCCACTAAGTCGTACCACCTCATGCAACCGATGTCTCCGCTCATTTATTGTGCCAAATCGTGGCATTAGCACCCTGATCTCCATTCCATGCTCCTGAATATATTGTGGTAGATGTCTTGCAATTGTTGAGACCGCAGATGCCGCAGTATACGGTTGCATTTCTTGCGTCACGATTAACACTCTCTTCTTACTCATTCTCTTATTTCAGTTTATTTAATCTAACTCAAACGTGCTCAACACGTTAAAAGGATTGCAAAGATACTAAAAAAAGCATTTTCTGAGATCCTGCAAACCCATTACACAGGAGTCTGCTTCTGAGATCCCGTGGGCATGACAGACGAAAGTCATCCGGATACAGACTGCATTAGAAGAGCGCACACGATCGCACCATAGGTGCCCATAGCATATCCCAGCACCGCCATCAGGACGCCCACCGGTGCCAGCGCAGGATTGAAAGCCGAAGCCACAACTGGGGCTGATGCGGCACCTCCCACATTTGCCTGGCTGCCTACCGCTACAAAGAAAAAAGGTGCATTGATCAGCTTGCCAACCAATACCAAAATCAAGACATGAATAAGCATCCATGTAATGCCTACAGCAAACAGTCCCATATTTTTAAAGATCTCCGAAATATTCATCTGCATTCCAATAGTCGCTACCAAAAAATAGATAAATATCGATCCCCATTTAGATGCACCAATGCCTTCCAGCCTTTTTGCCCGGGTAAAAGATAGTATCACCCCAATTGTAGTGGAGATCACAATGAGCCAAAAGAAATGGGACATGAGAGAATCGAGTCTCATCGACGATAAAGTCGCTTGGTGCTTTGACATCATGGGTGTAATGACATCAGCTCCCCAATGCGCCAGAGCCGTACCGCCAAATGCCACAGCCAGGAGGACAAACAGATCCGTTGTGCTGGGTATGCGCTCAATGCTCGCCCGGTAATTAGACACCCGGCTTTGTAAATCGCTAATAGCTGACGTGTCTGATTTGAGCCACCGGTCAATTTTTTCGGTCACGTTGGCCCCATATAATAGAAATCCCATCCAGATATTGGCAACCACAACATCGACGACCACCATGGTGCCAAATAACTGATCGCTTACCTGAAATATTTCTTTCATGGCGGTCTGATTGGCTCCACCTCCAATCCAACTTCCTGCCACTGTACTTAAACCTCGCCACAGCTCATCGGCATCGGCTTGTATGAGATCCGGGAAGACATATTGTACCATCAGTAGGGCAATAGGGCCACCAATAATAATGCCCAAAGTCGCTGCAAAAAACATGATCAGCGCTTTAGGGCCCAAATTTATAATCCCCTGGATGTCAATGCTCAGACATAATAAAATAAGACATGCGGGTAATAAGTAGCGCGAAGCCACAAAATACAGCGAGGACTCCTCCCCCGATATGAGGCCTAGCGGCCAGTTGAGGAGTGCTGGAACGAAATAACAAAGTAAGAGTGCAGGGACAAAGCGATAGAACTTTTGCCAACCCTTGCCCGGTAGATGAGAAGTATAGAATATGGCTGCAAGCACCGAGAGAAGGATGCCTGTAACAATAGCATCGTTTGTAAAAAATGGATGCATGAAATGCGTTAATCTAGGACATGAAAATACTAAATCAAGGGACTATTCATCCTCGATGAGCTCCATATCGACCTCCATGTCGCTAATCCGGGCAGCCACAATTCTAACTCTTACTCGATCTCCTATTCTTATGATGCGTTTATTGCGACGAGATATCGCCTTGAGCCTACCCGGATCAATGTCGAAAGGCTCATTGAGATCTATAAATTCCACCATGCCTTCGACACCGGAATTGGCAAGGGCAACAAAGAATCCACGATCTACCATGCCACTAACAACCCCGTCAAAAATGCTTCCGATGTGACCAGCGATAAATTCTACCTGCTTGAACTTTATAGATTCTCTTTCTGCCTCTTGAGCCTTTTTTTCCTGATTACTGATGTGTCTGCATTGCGCCTCGAGTTCCGTCTTTGATGTGCGGAAATCACCAGAAAGATTTTTCTCTAAAATTCGATGGACCAGTACATCGGCATATCTTCTGATTGGTGATGTAAAATGGGCATAATTTGTAAATCCCAGCCCAAAGTGGCCAATGTTTTCAGTGGTGTATACAGCCTTAGCCATTGTCCGCACGGCAAATTGTTCCGCAAAAGCAAGGACCTCATCCTTTTTGGCTGCCCGGGACAAGCGTCTAAACGATTTTCTGATCTGTTCTGGACTTTGGTAATCGAACTCGAACCCCAACTCTTTGAGAAACAGGCTGTAATCAGCAAGTTTCTCCGGGTCGGGTAAATCGTGCACGCGATAGACAAAAGGGATTTCGCGCTCATTCTTCTTACTTATAAAAGCGGCAACCTCCCTGTTTGCCAGCAACATAAAGTCTTCCACGAGCATGTGAGTGTCCTTGCGCACTTTCGCGTGTATTGCGACCGGGTGATTGTTTTCATCAAGTTCGAATTGCAACTCTTGTGTTTCGAAAGCAATGGCGCCTTGTTTATACCTTTTCTTTCGAAGGAAATGAGCTAATTTATTTAGACTATTCAGCATTTCAGCATATGGTCCTGTACCGGTATCAATAACCTCCTGAGCTTCCTCGTAGTTAAACCTCTTGATTGAGTGGATGACGGTCTTCCCAAACCATCGGTCTATGAGTTTTGATCTCTGATCAAACTGGAAGATAGCTGAAAAGGTAAGCGAGTCTTCCTCAGGTCGCAATGAGCACAATTCATTAGACAGTGCCTCGGGCAACATAGGAGCTACTCGATCTACGAGATAAACGGAGGTAGACCGTCGCAGAGCTTCTTTGTCCAGAGCACCGCCGGGAGTCACATAATGGGTAACATCAGCTATATGGATACCGACTTCGACACATCCATTTTCCAACGACCGGAAGGAAAGGGCATCATCAAAATCCCGGGCAGTGAGCGGATCAATAGTTATTGTGGGTACATTTCTGTAATCTCTTCTTCTATTTATTTCCTCCTGGCTAATCGCACGTGGTAATTCAAGTGCCTCTTTGAGTACCACCTTGCTGAATAAGGTATCGAATCCGTGATTAATGAGAATAGAATCCATCATGAGCCCATGTCCGTCTGTAGTGTCGAGTACCTTTACTATGGTCCCGGAAGGGCTTTTGTTTGGTTTAGAAGGCCAATCATTCACTCTGACCAATACCTTATCTCCATCTTGCGCAGACCCCTGCTTGCTCGGATGTACATAAACATCGAATGCTACCATTCTGTTGTCAGGAATAACGTAGGAAGAATGACGACTTTGATGAAAGTCTCCAATAAATTGTTCAGTGCTTCTCTCCAGAACTGCAATAATTTCTCCCTCAACCCGATTTCCGTATTGCTTTCGGACTCGCACACTCACCTTGTCGCCATCAAGGGCATATCCCAGTCGCTTTGCAGGCACATAAATATCCTGAGATCTCGGATCTTCTGTTATAATATAAGCTGCTCCACTCCTGATTCTATCGACAAGTCCTACTATCTCCCCTTTCTTTTGCATCGCATCTGAATCTCCACCCGTCTTTATCAGTTTGTACTTGCCATCTTTTACATGGGCAATTTTTCCTTGGCTGGAAAGTATGGCAAGTGCATCCTCTACTGAGGTTTTATTGTTTTTGATACGAAGTTTTTTAATGAGTTGTTTAGCGTTGAGCCTTTTAGATGGCTGTCGCCGAAACAGTTTAAGCAGCTCATATCTTAGCTTTTTAGCTGCGAGCTTTTGTCCCTTTAAGGATTGCCTTGCCATTTGTCTTCTGTTGTAATTTAAGTGACATCGCAAAACGATGTCAAGTGGTGAGTCAATTATTAGTCGTTTATCATTTGCAAGATGTCTCCAGTGGGTGAGATTTCTAATTGAAAAGTCTGACTACCCTGTGCGTTGTATCGACGCTCATCCAGGGATCCCACTCCTTCAGCGATTGTGATTACCCCATCCTGATCCAGAGTAGCAATTCTGTTTAACATGGTTTTGCCATTGGACTTGGTTCCTGCAATAATCTTGCTGGAGACCGGCACTCCTTTGCGTGTAAAAACTGACAGGACGTATTGATATTCCATTAAGGAGGCTTTCCAAAATATTATGGGTTGAAAATCATGTATTACCGGAAGTCGGAAGCAAGCAACAAACTCCGTGTAGTCGTCCCCCTCCTCATCTGTAAGAAACCCCCGGATGAGGTTCGAAGGTAATGGCTTGTTTTCCTTCGAAAAGACGTGGTGAATTTCTGTGTTTAATGTGATCGGTAACTCAATATTTGGAAAATATTGCAGTAATGCACCAAAAGATGAAGGATTGTGATTCATGTAAAAAACTTGGTTTTGGATCTGTACATCTCATTTCAGGCAACAAATGTAAACAGAATTTAATGATCAGAAGCAGCACAAAGAATAGAGAATGAGGATAACGATTGTGAATTAACGCCTATTTACTTAGAAATATTCTAAATAAAAAAATATCTCGACCTCCATCAGATCCTACTTGGAAACAAAAGGCACATGAGATAGCTTTGTTTCCAAAGCGATCAATATCACAAAAATCTATGCATTGGTTTAGCACGTTTATAAATTCCAGCCTGGGGAAGAAAATGATTATGAGCCTGACTGGCTTATTCTTGATCCTTTTCCTCATAGTGCATTTGATAGGTAATCTGCAATTGCTGGCAAACGATGGAGGTCAGCAGTTTAATTTGTATGCCAAGTTTATGACAAGTAATCCCCTCATAAAAACCATCTCCTATGGCCTTTACTTTTTCATACTGTGGCACTCGTGGAGAGGGTTGGTGTTATGGATCCAAAATCGCAAGGCTCGCGGAGTCAAATACGCAGTTGCAAATCCCAGGGCATCGACCTTTGCCAGTAGAAATATGGCAACACTTGGGATCATTATTTTTATTTTCCTGGTGATTCACATGTGGCAATTTTGGTTTCAGATGAAGACAGGTGGATTGGAAATGGTCACTTATCAGGATCATGAGCCGGTAAAAGACCTGTATACTGCGGTGGATTTTGCTTTTCACGAATGGTACTATGTGGTTTTTTATGTGATCTGCATGATTGTGCTGGCTTTTCACCTAAACCACGGAT
This sequence comes from Saprospiraceae bacterium, assembly GCA_965222645.1. Lineage (GTDB taxonomy): Bacteria > Bacteroidota > Bacteroidia > Chitinophagales > Saprospiraceae > JABDMH01. The sequence continues at coordinate 3,306,997 of OZ244968.1, forward strand.
TTCAAAGTTCATTTCAGACATTGGGATTAAATCATAAAAAATATACTCCATTGGTTAAGTGGGTGGGCAGGGCTTATAGTATAGTCGTGCCGCTGGGCTATGCCTTGATTCCTATTATTATCTATTTATTTCGATAAGCTAAACTCTCATTATGACATTAGACGGTAAAGTGCCTCCCGGCAAACTTTCTGAAAAATGGACCAATTATAAGGCAAGCATGCCCCTGGTGGCTCCCAATAACAAACGGCGCATTGAGATCATCGTTGTGGGAACGGGCCTAGCCGGTGCTTCGGCAGCAGCCTCTCTGGGTGAGCTTGGATACAAGGTCAAGTGTTTCACTTTCCACGATAGTCCTCGAAGAGCACATAGCATCGCAGCCCAGGGTGGAATCAACGCATCCAAGAACTATCAGAATGATGGTGATAGTGTATACAGATTGTTTTATGATACGATCAAGGGTGGGGACTATCGATCCAGAGAAGCAAATGTTCACCGCCTTGCTGAGGTAAGTGGCGACATCATCGATCAGTGCGTGGCTCAGGGGGTGCCGTTTGCCCGCGAATATGGCGGGCTTCTGGCAAATCGATCATTTGGAGGTGTGCAAGTATCGCGCACTTTTTACGCTCGGGGTCAGACTGGCCAACAATTACTCATCGGCGCCTATCAGGCATTGTCAAGGCAAATCTCGACCGGAGCTGTTGCCATGTACAATCGGCACGAAATGCTGGATCTTGTACTTATCGATGGTAAAGCCCGGGGTATTATTGCCCGGAATCTTCTGAATGGTAAATTGGAGCGATTTGCTGCTCATGCCGTTGTCCTTGCGACGGGGGGGTACGGGAATGCTTATTATTTGTCAACAAATGCAATGGGCTGTAATGTGACCGCTGCCTGGAGGTCGGTCAAACGCGGAGCATTTATGGCAAATCCATGTTATACCCAGATTCATCCTACCTGTATTCCTGTATCCGGAGACTACCAATCCAAATTGACCCTGATGTCGGAATCATTGCGCAACGATGGCCGCGTGTGGGTACCTAAAGACTTTGCCGACGTGGAGGCAATCCGGTCAGGTAAAATAAAACCGGAAACGCTTGCCGAAGAGAAAAGAGATTATTATCTCGAAAGGCGATATCCCGCGTTTGGAAATCTCGTACCCAGGGACGTGGCATCAAGGGCTGCAAAAGTGGCCTGCGACGAAGGTCGTGGAGTAAATAAAAGCGGTCTGGCGGTGTTCCTTGATTTTGCAGATGCGATAGAGAGATATGGGAAATCCGCTGCACATAGTCAGGGTCTGGCAAATCCAGATCAAGCCACAGTAATGCGATTAGGTGAAAAAGTGATCGAAGCCAAGTATGGGAATCTCTTTGAGATGTACGAAAAAATCACTGGCGAGGATCCTTACAAAACACCGATGAAAATCTTTCCTGCCGTCCATTATACAATGGGTGGGCTTTGGGTAGACTATAACCTACAGACCAATATTCCCGGGTTATTTGCGCTGGGAGAGTGTAACTTTTCTGATCACGGGGCAAATCGTCTTGGAGCATCGGCACTAATGCAAGGTTTGGCCGATGGTTATTTTGTCATTCCATATACCATTGGGACATTTCTGGCCGATGAAATCAGGACTCCTCCGTTCAGCACCGATCACGCAGCATTTGACGAAGCTGAAAAAGACACAAACGACCGAATAGATCAACTATTGGGAGTAAGGGGTTCGACTACAGTAGAGGAGTTTCATCGCAGACTGGGATTGATCATGTGGGAGTACTGCGGTATGTCGAGAAATGCGGATGGATTGAGATTGGCCCAGGGCCAGGTACAAGAATTGCGGAAAGAATATTGGAGTAATGTAATAGTGCCCGGTGGCAAGCTGGAGTTTAATCCCGAATTGGAAAAAGCAATACGTGTAGCCGATTTTATGGAACTGGGTGAGATGATGATCGAAGATGCATTGGACCGCAATGAATCTTGTGGAGGCCACTTTAGGGAAGAATATAAAACACCGGAAGGCGAAGCCCTGAGAAGGGATGATGAATACACCTACGTCTCAGCATGGGAATGGCAGGAAGGTGAAAACTCAATACTGCACAAGGAAAACCTGGTCTTTGAAGAGGTGGAACTTAAGACGAGAAGCTACAAATAATCAAATGCAGAAAGGGAACTCATATAAAGATCGACAAAACGGTATCTAAATGAAATTGAAGCTAAAAATCTGGAGGCAAAAAGATTCAAAAAGTAAGGGCGGATTTCAGATGTACGAAGTCAATGGCAACGAACACATGTCTTTTCTTGAGATGCTTGACGTACTCAACCAGGATCTGATTGAGAAAGGTGAAGATCCAGTGGCATTTGAGCACGATTGCCGCGAAGGCATTTGTGGTTGCTGCAGTCTGGTTGTCGATGGCAGACCTCATGGATTACTAAAGGGCACTACCGTATGCCAGCTGCATATGCGGTTTTTTAAGGAAGGCGATACCATCACGATCGAACCCTGGCGTGCAAAGGCTTTCCCGGTGATTAAAGATCTGGTTGTAGACAGAAGTGCCCTGGACCGAATCATGACCGCAGGTGGTTTTATATCTGTTAATACGGGACAGGCCCCGGATGGAAATTCTATACCAATCGAAAAAGACACTGCATCTATGGCCTTTGATGCAGCTGCCTGTATAGGGTGCGGTGCCTGCGTGGCAGCATGCCCCAATGCATCTGCAATGCTGTTTGTCTCTGCCAAGGTGTCTCATCTCGCATTACTACCTCAGGGAGCTGTTGAAGACCAGCAAAGAGTGGCGTCAATGGTTGGGCAAATGGATAAAGAGGGATTTGGAAATTGCTCCAACACTTATGCCTGTGAAGCTGAATGCCCAAAAGAGATTTCAGCAGATAATATTGCACGGATGAATCGACGCTTTATGAAATCTTCTCTATCCACCTAAGGTGAGCATTTTATAGATAGGACCCCTCATTAAAAAAGGGATGTACCAATCGTGACACATCCCAAAACAGATTTGAGTGATTTTGTAGTCGTAATATACGCATTTCGAAGGGATTCTTCTCAAATTAACGCCTAACTTTGATACGCAATGAAGATCTTAGGAATAGACCCGGGTACAAATATCCTGGGCTTTGCAATGGTCCAGGCTTCATCTACAGTGACCGTAATCGAGCATGGCGTTTTTCACACAAAAAGCCATGCAACGCATCATGAAAAGCTCTATCAAATCTTTCAAAAGGTCATTGAAATCATCAATACTTTCAATCCTGATGAGATGGCGGTTGAGGCTCCGTTTTACGGTAAGAATGTACAATCAATGCTCAAGCTGGGACGTGCACAGGGAGTCGCCATTGCCGCTGCCATGCACTGCGACTTGTCTGTAAGAGAATATTCTCCCAAGAAAATTAAGCTAGCAGTCACAGGCAATGGTAATGCCTCCAAAGAACAGGTCTCAGCGATGGTTTACCAACTCATTGACAACAAAGTGAAACGGGAGATCCTAGACGCGACAGATGCTCTGGCCACGGCAATCTGTCATCACTTTCAGCGAAAAAACCCACTCAGTGGGGGTGCGAATTACAAAGACTGGAATGCATTTTTGAAAGAAAATCCGGAGCGCTTCAAGTAGTTTGATTGAGATCTTCCCCTTCGTAGTACCCAACGTCGATATCTTTTATTGATTTTACATAATAGGTAATTTGACCTACGTGGTAGGAGAAGTGCTCGGTGATGTGAATGAGGATCGCCACTCCAGATTCATCAAATCCCTGCACCCGGTACGATTGCATTAAATCACCGGGAGTAACTCCTTCTATTACTTCGGAAGCTCTTTCAAAAAGGTGGACCACTCTTTTTTTAAGTTCTCCGGTGGGAATGACACTGTCGTGCTCAAATTCTTCTTGCCGCTGTCGAATATCTTTTTCGCCGCCGAGAGTAGAAAACAACCACTGGGAAACATTACCGCATAGATGCAAAATCAAATTCCCCACACTATTGCTGTGCTCATTTGGTCTATACCAGATTTCTTGCTCGGTAAGCAGGTCCAGGCACATGAGGGTTCGCTCCTGACATTCTCCCAGGAGTCTTCTTTTTATTTCGGCAATAAACAGATTATGAAAATTTTGCAGTTCCACTATCAGGTACGAATTTTTATCATTGAACAATACGGTTAAAAACAACGTAATTTCAATCGACAAGTATTTTCAAAAATTATGGTCCACTTGACAATCTACTGGGTTTTAAGATAAAAGAAATAACTTTGCGATTTCTCCAGTATTGGAGAGGTCCCATAGCTCAGTTGGTTAGAGCACCTGACTCATAATCAGGGGGTCCAAGGTTCGAGCCCTTGTGGGACCACTAAAAAGCCGACCCCAGACTGGCCTTTTTTGTTGAACCCACTGCGAAGAAATTTAATCCGGCCAATGGGGCAGGAGGTCCAAGGTTTGAGCCCTTGTGGGTGTGAAGTTTATCCCGACCGGAGCCGCACGAACCATCTGATTAGCGCTCCTATGAGACCACTGGTCTATATCATTTTTAGTCAGAAACTTGATCGTTTCTATTATGGAGTCACTCAAGATTCCATTGAAGAGCGTCTGCATAAGCATAACTCTCATGCTTACGGCCCTTATCATTTTACTGCAAAGGCAAATGATTGGAAATTGTTTCTTACCATTCCTTGTGAATCATTCTCCCAAGCCAGAAAAATAGAACTACATATCAAAAAAATGAAAAGCTCGAGGTACGCCCATAATCTTAAATCTTATCCGCAACTGGTCAATCAACTCTTAAGTCGGTTTAAGTAAGAGCTCCTGACTCCCCCGAAAGTCTTCGGGGCAGGGGGTCCAAGGTTCGAGCCCTTGTGGGACCACTAAAAAGCCGACCCCAGGCTGGCCTTTTTTGTTGAACCCACTGGGAAGAAATTTAATCCGGCCAATGGGGCAGGGGCTCCAAGGTTTGAGCCCTTGTGGGTGTGAAGTTTATCCGGACCGGAGCCGCACGAACCATCTGATTAGCGCTCCTATGAGACCACTGGTCTATATCATTTTTAGTCAGAAACTTGATCGTTTCTATTATGGAGTCACTCAAGATTCCATTGAAGAGCGTCTGCATAAGCATAACTCTCATGCTTACGGCCCTTATCATTTTACTGCAAAGGCAAATGATTGGAAATTGTTTCTTACCATTCCTTGTGAATCATTCTCCCAAGCCAGAAAAATAGAACTACATATCAAAAAAATGAAAAGCTCGAGGTACGCCCATAATCTTAAATCTTATCCGCAACTGGTCAATCAACTCTTAAATCGGTTTAAGTAAGAGCTCCTGACTCCCCCGAAAGTCTTCGGGGCAGGGGGTCCAAGGTTCGAGCCCTTGTGGGACCACTAAAAAGCCGACCCTAGGCTGGCCTTTTTTGTTGAACCCACTGCGAAGAAATTTAATCCGGCCAATGGGGCAGGAGGTCCAGGGTTTGAGCCCTTGTGGGTGTGAAGTTTATCCCGACCGGAGCCGCACGAACCATCTGATTAGCGCTCCTATGAGACCACTGGTCTATATCATTTTTAGTCAGAAACTTGATCGTTTCTATTATGGAGTCACTCAAGATTCCATTGAAGAGCGTCTGCATAAGCATAACTCTCATGCTTACGGCCCTTATCATTTTACTGCAAAGGCAAATGATTGGAAATTGTTTCTTACCATTCCTTGTGAATCATTCTCCCAAGCCAGAAAAATAGAACTACATATCAAAAAAATGAAAAGCTCGAGGTACGCCCATAATCTTAAATCTTATCCGCAACTGGTCAATCAACTCTTAAGTCGGTTTAAGTAAGAGCTCCTGACTCCCCCGAAAGTCCCGATAGCTATCAGGAGGGCAGGGGGTCCAAGGTTCGAGCTCTTGTGGGACCACTAAAAAGCCGACCCCAGGCTGGCCTTTTTTGTTGAACCCACTGGGAAGAAGTTTAATCCGGCCAATGGGGCAGGGGGTCCAAGGTTTGAGCCCCAAAGGGGCGAGAAGTTTATCCCCACCGGAGCCGCACGAACCATCTGATTGAATTGAACCAAAATATTACGTAATTTTGCACCAAAATTTCAGTTCATGAAATCTGTGACAATTCACAATATGGACTTAGACCTTTATCGACGTCTTAAAGAAAGCGCAGAAAAACAAGGTCTGAGTATGAACAAGTTGGTCAAGAAGTTGCTTAGAAAATCTTTGGGACTGAGCCCCATATCCAGAAAGGAATTTGATTTTAGTGACTTAATCGGGTCGTGGGGTCCCGAGGAAGCACGTCAGTTTGAACAGGATTTAGATTTTTTCGATAAAGTCAGCCTAGACATGTCCGATGAGAAAGATTAGCCTTGATACAAATGCTTTTTCCGCCATTGCAAGAGAAAAACAAAACATCATCGACTATGTATCTCAGGCAGACAAGATTTACATATCATTTATTGTCTATGGTGAGTTGCTTTATGGCTTTAAGCATGGTGAGAGGGAGCAGCTAAATCGCCTGAGTTTTGAAAGTTTTCTTTCAAAAAATGCATTGACCATTCAACAAAGCACGCTAGAAACCGTGGAAATCTATTCCGACATTGCCAGCCACTTGAGATCCACGGGTAATCCAATTCCAACAAATGATATTTGGATCGCCGCGCAGGCGATAGAAATGGGTTCGATTCTCGTTACCCAAGATCAACATTTCACTGATATTCCCGGATTGCGGCTATGGTCGCAATAAAGGTATCGTGATATCCACAACGCTCTATTTTTTTTACCTTGGATACCGTTCTATAAACACAACATCAATGCAAAGGATTTCAATTTTCTCTTTTCTCTTTTTAGGCGCTTTTTTAATTGCTTGCAATACAACTCAGCGTACCTCATCTACTCTCCCTTCAGAAACCCACGATACGGGAGATGAACGTGCTGCCGGTCATAATCAACTCACTTCTGCAGAGGTAGAAGCGGGGTGGTCTCTACTCTTCGACGGCAAAACGACAAATGGTTGGAGGACCTTTAAGAAGGATCGTATCGGTCAGAGTTGGAAGGCAGATGGTGGTAAGCTCATGCTGGTCACTGTAAACTCCAATGGCAAAAGCAGGGCTATCGACGGAGGGGATATCCTAAGTGAGCAGACCTATGGTAATTTTGAGCTGTCTCTGGATTGGATGGTGAAGGATTGTGGCAACAGCGGAATCATCTTCTATGCCCAGGAAATGGATGATTATGATCGCGTCTGGAAGACAGGGCCTGAGATGCAAATCCTCGACAACTCCTGTCATCCCGACGCCAAGATCCACAAGCACCGGGCTGGCGACTTATACGATTTGATTCCATGCAGTCAAGAAACCGTTAAGCCCGCCGGAGAATGGAATAACGCCAGAATAAGAATTATCGATGGCAAAGGGACGTTTTGGCTCAATGGCACACAAGTGGTAAATTTTGATATGAACTCCCAGGAGTGGAAGGACATGATAGCCCAAAGTAAATTTGCAGAGTATCCGGGATTCGGAAAATTTAAAGAAGGTCATATTGTACTGCAGGATCATGGCGATCCCGTTGCGTTTAGGAATATTAAGATCCGAAGGCTGTAGAAGAAACAATAGAATTCTTACCAAGTTTTAGAAAAGCTGAAGGATGGTAAGATCGGAAAAATCGATATAGAGAAAAGCTTCGGTCTTCCTGAATCGTGATCTCGATCTATATAATAATAGTACGGATTCATTTTATTGTACACATTGTAAAATCCCAACTTCCATGTACGAGTGTACTTTTTGGTTTTCTTTTTAAATTGAAAAGCGATGTCCCATCTATGGTAAAGAGGTGTCCGAAAATTATGAATGGATTCCGTGTCATAAATGGTGGACAGGCGATCGTAGGATTGGTACCGATCAGTGGGATCATCTGAAATAATCTTGTACTTACTTTGCGGAAAGGTGATGGGATCGCCAGACTGCAATATGAAAGTGGTGCCAAAAGTTACTCTCTTATTGATTTGGCAGTTGATTACGACAGCAACATCATGAAGCCGATCATAACGGGATCGAAACCACCGACCTCGATTGATCTTAGCAAATTTTCTTTCACTCCTAGACATGGTATAAGAAATCCAACCATTTAGCTTACGTTGTTCTCTTTTGACCTGAAGCTCGAATCCCCTTGATCGTCCTATGCCTCCAAGAGCTAATTTTTGAGATAATTCTTCAATTGCAAACAAACCTTTGCCATCCAGGAGCTGAATAAGATGACTAAACGACTTGCAAAAGAGACCTGTAGAGAGCGTGAAATCTTCGAAAAATAAAGTACTGCCCAGCCAAAATTGACGCGATTGCTGAGGCCGAATTTCGTTTGTACTGGGAAACCACAAATCCGCAGGAAATCCATTAGAAGAATTACTCAAAAGATGTAAATCTTGCATCATTTCCTGATAGCTCATACTAATTAACCACTTTCTGTTGCTTTGGTAGTGTGCTATAAAGCGAGGGCTCAAGTAGAAATATCTGGCTTTCAGAACAGAAAATAAGCTTAATGCAACTCCCCCTTTTACATCTAGATTCAACTTTGGTAAAGATTTTTCCAGCTGGCCAAACATATTGAGCTCAACACTCGAAAAACTCTCCACTTCATATGTTGTGTCAATATTAGAATTTTCACTAATATCAAGAAGAGCCTGGTCGAAAGGGCGACTCTTTTTCAGGTTGGAAACAACTCCCAAATTCAGTGTGTAATTATTCCTTAGTGTCGTGCTTAAATCATATCTGGCTTCTGTCTCGGTAATTTTTGAAAGGAGCGATTGATGAAGTTCTAAGATCGAACGCCTAGGACTCTTTAAACTTATCCCAGAGCCGTTATTAAAGAAAGAAGAAGAGAAGCTCAATCTTGTTTTATATACCCACATGTCTGATGTGCGTCGCCAAGTTAATCCAATAACTTGATTCCCCCAGGACGAAATGGCATCCGCCTTGTATTTAAAAGTTTCATCAACGTCGTCTTCTATTTTCACGGTAGGTTCACTAAGTCGAAGATATGTCTTATCCTCGCTACCGTAGTAGTTAAGTGTGATACTATTTCTATCATTGAAGAGGTATTTGAGTTTAATCTGGCCATCCATCAGATAATAACCTCCCGTAAAATTTCTTTTTTCGAAATATTTGAGAAATCCGGAAATCATCAGATCGTAGGGACTTCGTCTTAAGGACAATGATACCATCAACTTATCCTTTACAATCGGTCCGTTTGCTGCAAAGGAGGACGATAGTATTCCAATAGTAAGATACTTATGCCAGTTGTTGTTATCTCCGTCTACTGTTTGGATGTCGATAACAGATGAGAGACGACCCCCAAACTTTGGTGGAATATAGTTGTGATATAATGTTGTGTTATGTACAGAGAATGGATTAAAGGAGGATGTAAATCCTCCCAAGTGATAAGCGTAGTAAATAGGGATCCCATCTAGCAAGATTAAGTTTTGATCTGGAGTGCCTCCCCTTATATACAATCCCCCAGTACCCTCTCCTCCCCTCGCTACACCAGGTAACAATTGAAAAACATTGAGCACATCTGTTTGGCCAGATATCGAGGGTATCCCCTGTATCCCAATTGCATCCAGCCTCTGGTATTCATGACCAGTTTGCGGGATCCCAGATGTGGTGACATGAATGGGACTTAAATCTACACCGGGTGAAATATGAAGAAAATACAAGCTATCGGGAACGACTGAAAATGTATCTGCTTGGTAACCTATGTATCTGACCAATATTTTAAGGGGAAGATTGTTTCCGAGCTGAAGGAATGAAAAATACCCATCCTGATCTGACAGATGTGACGAACTGTCTTGAAGTACATAAATATGTGCTCCGATTAATCGTTCTCCTGAACTTGAATCCTGTACATATCCTGTGATCATCTTTTGTGCAGATGATATATTTGCATTGAGGAAAAGAAGCACTAATGCCCATAATGTGTTCTCAATTCTTGCTTCTAAAATTCTTCTTCTGTAGATCACCTTTCCACCCTTATGTACTGATCATTGACAGCCATCACTATGCCTTTGCCACCTTTCACATTGCTATATAACGTAGTGGGTTCCGACCCAAAATATAAAGCCTTGATGTCATCGAGACGCTCATGGGTATTGAGATTAGAATTGTATTGGATCAGACTTTTCTTAAAGCGATATGCATTTTCAGAAATGGAACTTACTCTGAAGTATCCTCCCCTTGACAAATTTTCGAGATCGATAATTTTCCGTACCCCGACTGGACCTGAATTCATAAATTGAATAAAAATCACATGTCGTTGTTCAGGAAAAAGTTTATCTGAAAAAATCAGGGTAGCGGGATTATGTTCCAAGATTCCTTCCGCTACAATGATGGGATCCTGATTGACACTTAGAAAAAAGTAATCTGTGCGGCATGTATCATTTTGGCAATCAATATAGAACCATTTCACTTCAAAAAATTCATCTGCATTCACATCGTGAGTTAAACTGAGCTTGTAATTCCAATACTCATCACCAGTACCATCGTGGGTCATTATAGTACTACCCTCTGTTACTTCAAACTCTTTTTTAAAAGGCATACAATCCATACCTGAAACTTCCCAATCCATACTTTTAGCTCTCAACTCATAGCAATGGCCGGGAATGGGAGTATAGCTCACACTTCGATGCCAGCCATCCCCTGCGTCTACTAGAGAATCGAGAAGATTACCCTCTTGATATAAAAGGACTGTTGCTTGGGGAAAAACGTCTTGAGTCTTTAAAAGCCCTTCCGTGTAGGTCACAAATGCCTCAACTTTGTGATCCGGCCGCATTACAGAAGAGAGCACAACCTCGGCATTAACAAAGTTGTGCTCCAGATCTACTTCTTTGATACAATTGCTCAATAAGCAACACAATCCGATTGCAACCAACTGTGAGCAATGTCCTCTCACTGAATTTTCTCTAGTTATGTACAAGGTGTGACCACCCACTTGGAAAACCATGGTTCGAAACGGGCAAAGTACCTACACCAGCGTAATCAAAATCATCAAAATCATAATCGGATACAAAAATGTCATAGAAATATCCATTAGTGATCGATCTAAAATAGGTGCCATCGGGCCTTACACAAAAGAAGCCATTATTTGTGCTTGTTTGGAAAAGAGAAAAAGGGCTCGACCTAAAACAGGCAGTAAGACCAGAATCATGAACTACCGATGTCGGCTCATTGCACCCATAGTCATAATGATTATATCCATAAGATGCCGTTCCGTTGTTGATCTGTAGAGTAGGTGCAAAATTACTGGTATAACGGAACTTACCCCAAAAGTTCTTTTTTTGTGCTTCGCACCGAATTACAAAATTAACATCCATGGCACTGGCACAGTCGCTAAAGTATGGTGTACCGTAAGGACTTATTTCACCCAGCACATAGACTCTGACTCTTTTTTTACTCGTGACATTATGAAAGCCATTGTTTATTCCAAAACTTGAGTATAACGTTCTGGCATTTTTTTCATCTTTTTTAAGAAATACTGTAAAGTCCTCTGAATGAAAATTTTCCGGCGCCATTTTGACATCTGACACTTTCTGCAAGTCACCACTATGAACGATGCCAAATCTATCGGGGCCGTTATAGATAACTTTCTTTCCACATTTAAATAATCCCTCTCTATTCACCAACGCTGCAAACTGAGGTTTTACAATGTTGTAATCCCAATAGTCCCCCTCAGGATCCTCAATGTATTTGATAAAACCTTGTTCGAGTGCCTTGTCGTGTTCTTCACTTGTTTGGATGTCATTCATATCGATCAATGCTTTAATGCTTTCCGGTAGTGCCTCCAGAGAATCATTCAGCCTATCCTCAGCGATCATTACGTCGTACCATTTGGTCATAAATGATGTATACCCGATCGATTTTTGCCAGTTAACGACCGCTTCCACAGGTGCCATTGACATCTCTTCCATCAATTTTTTCATTTCTAAATCGGAATTGATATTCATCATTCCCTTTTCGATTGTTACTTCAACAGTAGGAACAAATGTTTCTACTTCCTGTCTCGATTCAAAAGATGGCTCATCCGCAATATCCAAGTCTTTTTTACAGCTGGACAGTAAGAAAATACTAGAAAAGATCAGTAAAACAACTGTTGTAATGGGGGGGGGGGTGTGAAAATAGTTTTAAATGTGACGTTTTGAATTTTAATATTCTCTTTCATCACATTTGATTTAATAAATTAACAATATATCCTAATAACAGCAAATCATCACTTGTAGTATGTTTAGTATGAATTTTAACATTTGACTACTTGGTCGGGTGTAATTGCTTCCTGATTCTCATCAATTCGGCTTTTTTAAAATACTTCAATTACTCAGATTTCGAACTCCCAATACTCGATAGGGGAGTCGACTCTTTGTCAACGTGAGATAACTGAATCTTCTCCTTCAATCTTTTAGTCCACTTGCTCAAATTAGTTATTGCAAAGCAGATCTCGCATATTCCAGACACTTTTGCACTTCCCGTACGGCATCTGAGCCATCGGGAATTTCGTATTCCAGCTCAATACTTCCGGGAAACTTATACTTCCTGTCTCGCATCAACTGAAGTATTTCCCTGATCGGGGTATCCCCTTGACCCCATGGTTTATTAGCCTGGCCATTGGCCTTATTGTGCCTGTCCTTCAGATGCATACTTGAAATTCGCCTATGCTTTTCCTTTAATATAGCCAACGGATCAAAGTCACCCGCCGCTACATAATGACCAATATCGATGTTCATGGCATTGTACTTCGATTGCTTGAGTGCCACATCCCAAAAGGAGGGAGTCTGTTGTGTATGCCCATGATAAGCGACCCTTACCTTATTCTTCCTGGCCAGTTTTGACAGCCTCAATGTCTGAGCATCATCTCCGGGGTGTTCTAAAGTAACGTGGCTTGCCCCTAATGCCCTGGCAGCTCGCAATCCATAGGTCACCTCAGCATCCGAATTGTCAACCCGGAATGTGCTTGGCTTAAAACCGTAGATCTTTACTCCCTTGTCATTATACATCTGCCTGATTTGCTGAAACTTCGCCATGGATGCACTGGCACGCCAGGTCGCCACGTTTTTGTTATGCGCTGCAGTCTGCGCCTCAAGCTCGCGCAGCGCCCGTTTTTGATCGTCGGAAAGGTCACCTTGCCGACGTGCTCTAATCAGACCGAAATAAGTACGGCGATCTACCGGACTGGCAGGTCTGCCTGCAAATAATTCTGCAGGATCACCCATGAGTTCGACGGCATTTATGCCACTTTCGATCACGTATTTAAGTATAGATTCGATATCCTGGTCTGGCATACTTCGATATGAATAGGTAATGGCACCTATCTGCACACCGTTGATTTTGGAGTCGAAATCTCGGCGTGGTCTCAAAATCTGTGGGACCGTGATGATTCCCATGCTACCCAAAGAAGTTGTCTTAATGAAGCGGCGTCTGGATTTAGTCTTTTTCATGTGCGATCAAAATTAATTTAAGGCAGGAACAGAGTTGAAGATAATATTTATCGCTGTTCTCTGGTTTACCTACTTTTGATTTTTGATAAAATGCGTAGATCCGGAGTGCCTATCCAAAATTTGATCTTTGATTTGGGAAATGTGATCGTCGACCTTGATATACAAGCTTCCGAAGATCTGTTCTTCAAGCACACGGGCATAAGTTTTATGACCGCACGTGGATCTGATCTCAAAACCTTTGATGATTATGAATGTGGCCTTATACCGGAAGCTGTTTTTCTAAATCATTTTCTTAAGAAATCGCATAAACTTCAGGCAGGCGATATGATCAGCGCGTGGAATGCAATGCTCGTTGACATCCCACTGCAGAGAGTGTTGATGCTGAAAAAATTGTCGACAAAATACAGGGTCTATATCCTGAGCAACACAAACGAAACGCATATTAGATGGGTCGACCGGTATTTGCAAGAGCGGTATGAGATGAAGTCTTTTGATGAGGTGGTTCACAAAGCCTTTTATTCCCATCAGCTACATGCGCGAAAACCCGATGTCGAGATCTACCAAAAGGTAATTGCACGTACGGGTGTTGTTCCAAATGAAACGTTGTTTTTTGACGATAATGAAATGAATGTGATGGCAGCTCACACGCTCGGTGTTCATGCGGAGATTGTGTCACCTGGTGATGAGATTGTAGATCTACTCCCTGAGATTCTGATCAAATATGGCTCATAAATCTAAAAAGAAATTATCCCCTGATGAAGCTTTACACAAAATGAGAAAGTACTGCGCATATCAGGAACGATGTCATCACGATGCCAGATATAAGCTCGTAAAAATGGGGGTGTATGGAGATCTCCTTGAGGCAATTTTGGGTCAGCTTATTGAAGATAAATTTCTCGATGAGGAACGCTTTGCCAGAGCCTTTGCTCGAGGCAAATTCAGGAATAACCAGTGGGGGTGGATAAAGATCCGTTTAGAACTCAAAAGGCGTAAAATCAACGACTATTTGATCACTAAAGCCAGGGAGGAAATTACGGATGATGAATACCGAGATGTTTTACACGCGCTACTCACCAAAAAGAAAGATCAATTGTCTCCAGGGACTGGACTGGAGTTACACAATAAACTATTTCGCTTTGCACAGCAAAAGGGTTTTGAGACCTGGATCATTTCAGATATCTTGGCCCAGCACTTTTAAGAATTGGACTTAAATATTCTATCTTAGCATATGCCCGCCCTTAGGTAGCCCGATTGCAATTGATTAATGATTTGATCTCGGCTATTTGTAAAGAATAGATTTGATAAAATTTAAAACCATTGTCGTATGGAGCAGAGAAATTCGCTTGTCACCATATTAGGGATTCTGTTAGCAATAGTGGCAATTGCGGCCATTTTTTTTGCTGTAAAGCATTCGAATAAGGTCAAGCAGGCCAAGATTGATCAAATGCAGATCGATTCTCTGGTTAATGTACGCACTCAATTAGAAACCGAACTCAACAGTCTCAATCTCCAGTACTCCGCTATTTCTCTGGAAAATGATTCGCTAAAGGGATCGCTGGAAAGCGCCCGTGAGGCCATAGCACTAAAGGATGAGCAACTCAGATGGGCCAGAAGAAAAGCGGCCAAAGATATAAAAGCCATTCAGGAGGAAATCTCAGTGCTTAGGGTCAACAGAGATGCCATGACGGCTACGATAGACCGCCTTACCGAGGAGAACAAGCAGCTGAAAACAAGCAATAGTGAACTTACCGAAAAGCTCACTGCCAGTGAAGCGCAAAATACTCAGTTAGTAGGTCAGGTGGGAGAACTGGAACAGGCCAATAAACTACTCGAAGAGCGATCTGCCATCCTTGCCAACACGTCTTTTAAGGCAACAGCTATGCAGGTCGATATGGCCAGCAAAGGTGAGAAGACAACATTTAGAGCAGGGAAAGTGAGAAAAATCAAAGTCGGATTTGACCTCATTGATATCCCTTACGAGTATCAGGGAGAACAAAACCTTTATCTGGTGATTACGGACGCCAATGGCAAACCCATAGAGCAAGGAGGCCAGAAGGTGAAAGTAGGTGCCGATGCCCAGGCCATTGTCATAGAGCCGGTGGAGACTAAACTTGTAAATATTGGTGAATCTCAACGCCTGGAATTTACCCATGAGCTGATGGAAAAACCGAGAAAAGGATATATCATTGTCAGCATTTATGCCGATAAAGGACTCATCGGCTCTACAATATATCAGCTAGTCTAAGCAAGTCAATGTACCGGACATTTTGGATTCTACTTGCTCCTATTTTAATGATGGGATGCGTAGGAATGAAAAAGTATAAATCCCTTCTTGTGGAACACAAGCAGGCACAACTAGCTAAAGATCAGGTAAATGCTGAGAATGAATTACTCAACTCTCGCAACAACGAGGCAAATGAAGAGCTGATCCGTCAGAATACGTTAATGAGTGAACTGATCAACGACAAAATGAAGTTGCAAGGGGAAGTGCAAGATCTCAAACAGAGAATTGACCTGCTCGGTACAGAGTCAAAGTCTATGGAGACAGATCTGATGAATGAATTGCAAGAGAAAAATAAAAACCTTGTGGCGAAGGAAGCCAAGCTCAATGGGATGATCAACTGGTATCTGAGGCAAGAAGCTGCATTTTTAGACATTTCAGCAAAACTGGGTGAGCAGATGACTGGCCTGTCTAATGAACAAATTGACTGGCACATAGTAGACAACGAGCTTAACATTGTGTTATCTCATGAATTTCTTACTCGCCACAGCAGTACTCTTACGGGTGATGGTAAACTTGCCCTGGATAAACTCGGATTAATCTTAAAAGACTATCCTAGTTTCGGCGTCTCAGTGGTAGGTCATACGGATAATTCCCTGAGCAGTGTGCGATCAGCTCTGGAGATCAGCTCGCGAAGAGCCTCCCTAATAGGTGCTTATCTGACCGATCAGGGATTTGTAAATGGAAATCAAATCTCAGTGTCCGGAAGGGGGGCATATCAACCAGCAGTATCAAATCAAACCTCAGCTGGACGGGCATTAAACAATAGAATAGAAATCAGACTTCGCCCGCCCCTGAAGCAACTCTATTTGTTCTTGGAAGATGACGACTGAAATTATGCTATAAAGCCCACGTACCTCCGATCTGGTCATACGAAACACATCCGTTGTACTCGCCCGGAATCGCATCAAACTTTAACGCTTGCTTTGCCCCAATCTCACTCGTGAAATATCCTGCAACTACCAATTGCCTTAGCTTTCCGAAAAACTCTTTGGCAGATGTGCCAGACTGTACCTGTTCTCCTTCATTGGCCATTTCGGCGGCAGCCTCTTCATCACTCACTTCTCCAGGCCCGGTGGATGAAATCTCTGTTAGGAGTGCGTCGCGATCAACATCAGATAGATCCGCAAACGGCTTTCCATGGGCAGCTCTACAACGCTTGTCGATGTCTGCCATGCCTGCATTAAATGCCTTTTGTTCTTCCTCAGATGCAATGTCCTTGAGAAAGACATCGATAAATCGGTCTACCATGGCTGCCTTGGCACCTGGTGTGTCTGTATTGGGAATAATTCGCTCCGCGATTTCTGCTACCGCTCTTGCCTGGTCAACATTCATAAACTGTGGATCCCAATCAAGAGCAATGGTACGGGGTTTACATCCTGACATCACTGCTACAACAGTTGATGCAGACAGGGCAGCTCCGCCCAATAAATAACTTGTGCGCCTTAATGCTTCTCTTCTATCTATCATGATACCGATAATTTTGGCATTTAAATGTTCATTTTTTTCAATTCATTTACGGCGTGATCCGCAGCCCGTGCAGTCAGTGCCATGTAGGTCAATGACGGATTTACACAAGATGCAGATGTCATGCAAGCACCATCGGTCACATAGACATTGGGTGCATCCCAAACTTGATTATATCTATTGAGTACCGAGTTCTTGCTGCTTGTGCCCATTCTTGCAGTTCCCATTTCATGAATGCCCAGGCCAGGAGCCCCGGGACTATCCCGCGTCTGAATATTTATCAGACCTGCTGCCTCCAGCATTTCAGCTGCCTGGGTCTTCATGTCCTTTCTCATACTCCACTCGTTTTCTTTAAACTCGCAATCAAACGTCAAGGTTTTTTGACCATATACATCTTTGACTTCATTGTTAAGATAGACGCGATTGTCCCGGTCGGGAAGCATCTCGCCAAATGCCGTCATGCCAAAACGCCACTTTCCAGGTTCGACCAAAGCCTCTTTGAGTCCTTTCCCAAAAGCAATTTCTTGTACATATCTGCTCCAGGAAAGCCGGCTGCCTCCTCCCTGATAGCCATATCCTCTCACAAAGTCTTTCCGCTGCGTCTTGGCATCAACATTCCGAAATCTCGGGATATAGATGCCATTTGGCCTACGACCGCTGTAATACTTATTACCAAATCCCTCATATTCTCCAGATGCTCCCACTCTAAAGTGATGATCCATGAGATATCTGCCCAGGTGATCACTGTTATTACCCAAGCCATTTGGATTAGACTCGTCAACCGTGTTGAGAAGGATATATGTGCTGCCCAAAGCACTTGCACAAAGGAAGATGACCTTGGCATAGAATTCATGTACTTCTTTGGTTTCTCCATCAATTACTCTCACTCCTCTAGCCCTCTTTGTATTTTTATCATAAATTAAGGAATTGACTATCGAGTACGGTCTGATCGTGGCATTACCTGAGGCTTCGGCTGCCGGAATGGTAGACGCATTACTGCTGAAGTACGCGCCATATGGACATCCCCTGATGCACCGGTTCCGAAATTGGCATTTTCCACGACCCTTATGTGGCTGGGTGAGATTGGCCACTCTTCCAATAGTCATTATGCGATCGTCAAACTTAGCCTTAATGCTGCCACGGATGTGCTCCTCCAGGCAATTCATTTCCATTTCCGGAAGAAAGTTGCTGTCCGGCAACTGATGTAGACCTTCGTTTCTACCCGAAATGCCTGCAAATGCCTCCACATAATCGTACCAGGGTGCGATATCCTTATATCGAATGGGCCAATCTGTACCGATACCTTCTCTGATGTTGGCTTCAAAATCCAAATCACTCCACCTGTAACTCTGTCTTCCCCATAATAAAGACCGGCCACCGAGATGGTATCCCCGCATCCAATCAAAACGTTTTACTTCGGTATATGGATTTTCCAGGTCATTAACAAACCAGTGTTTAGTGGACTCCCGAATAGTGTATCCGGTACGAGCCTGCTTTTCGTATTTCTTCATTTCCTCCCTGGGCACCCTGTCCCGATGAGGGAATTCCCAACTCTGCATCGTCGCTGTGGGATAATCTCCGTGCTTGACCATTCGACCTCTCTCGAGCACCAACGTCTTTAGACCCTTTTCGGAAAGCTCTTTGGCTGCCCAGCCTCCACTGATTCCCGACCCTACTACGATGGCATCATAGGTGACCTCGTCTTTTCCTTTTGAATTAAATAGCATAACATCATTTGTATCCTGAAAAATATAAAAAAGAGGGGAGAAGCAGCAGATGTCTCTTTTGACATGGCGGTGGTAAAAGAAAACTCTGATAAGACTGTCGTGTGACTTGACCATCACTCTCTGTTCTCCGGCCTGTCATACGTCAGACTGTGTTCCGTATTAAAAATTTCTTAAGATCTGTCGAATATTGAGGGTTTAGTATTTGCCGGGCGTCATATAATTGAAAAAAAAACTTTGGGACGCAATATTCATCCCATTGGAAGTGTTTTTAAGTCGCGTAAAAGGCAAATACCCATGTCAGCAAAAGTTTTGAAACACCATATTGATCTCGATGTTCTTAAAAAATACGCATTGATCACCACAATGCTGTTTGCAATTCTGATCGGTTATATTTTGATTACCATGCCAGGTACGGGCTTGTGGACGGGCTTGATGAAAGCTCAGAATCTCACCACGATCTTATTTGTATTGGTGCTGGCTTCCAGCATTGCAGGTGCCGTGTTTCACCAATCGGTAAACTACAAACCTCGGGTACGCAATGCTTTTGCCTTTGTTTTTTCGATGAGTACACTTAAATTTCTGGGCACCATTCTGTTTTTTCAACTCCTGGGTCTTTCGTAAAGCCTGTTATTCTGCACGTATTCTGAGCATCCACAGTGCTCCAAGAAGACTGAGAATACTGTATTCCAATTAAATTAAGACTGACTTTCGAGCCGTGCAAATTGATTGCACGATAAGGTTTTTACTTTGTATCATGATCATTAAAACACGGAATATCATGAATACAATTTCCAATCAATCACAGACTCAGGACCGGATCGACTCGCTCGCTTATGATTTGCAAAACAACCGGGGTCGCCATTTCGATCCTGCTACGCTGGCCGATCTTCTCGATTTGTGTCCTGCCCAAAATGTATGGATGTACGAGCCCGATCCCTTGACGGATCACATTTTTGCAACCTTTAAATTAGAGGCTACTAATGGATCCTTGTTCTTTATGGGATGCCTTCTCAATACCGACAATGAAGTGCTGGAATGGATCGGGCCGTTTGATCTGGTCCCACCATCAAAATTAGTCAGTGTACAGCAGTCGGCACTAGCGGCTTAGATACTTTCGATTTTTGGGATATCTTGAGCTAGAGATGGCTTAAGGTATGGACCGCAACAGACAGCGACTAATTAGGGTAGATCGAGATAAAATACATATAACTGCCCGGTACTATGTAGATCTTAAGGATACCAATCTACCTTATTCAACCTTCCGGTTTAAAGAAAAACCTTTCTTCTGGCTGGCTGAGTTGAAAAAATATGACAAGACTGAACGTGTAATTCTGTTGGACGTGATCGATTATTATCCCATCTCCACAGATCTCTTTTCCAATCAAAAACTTAAGAACCCAATATCCAGCATTCATTTCGAACCACTCACCTGGGCATACCTTGAGCCTTTCTTAAGCGTCTATCAGAAATCAACCCTTTTGCCATTTATTATTGACAGTGATCAGGTGATTGTTCCTGACCTCACTCCAAAGGTCTATACCTACCACACAAAGACAAGATTGAAAGACCTGACATTCAAGTCGGGCTACATAGCATTTTCCATGTATCTGCCACCGGTAGGACAGGAAGAATCGATAAGAATCTACAACGAGCATATCAGGCCGGAGTTCGAACTAATAAAACCGGTGTTTGGCAAGATGCTAAAGCGAAAAACATTTGATGTAACGGTTGAAACCCAAATGGCTGGAGATCGACTTGTACATATCCGGGCCCATGCACCAGGCCTTGACAAGATCGATCACAAACTAATTGATACAATTAGGATCAACCAGATACTGGGGTTGAGAAAGGAACCGATCATAACTGCTGTAGACAAAAGTCTGTTCACCTCAGAGGATGTTTTTGATCAGTTTGAATCTAACATTGCCGCCAACGTGCTCAATGTGGATGTAATTGACATAATCCACACTATTGCAGATCTTCGGGCAGTAAGAAATCGCCAACAGCTACTTTACCTGGCAGGGCACAAGCACCTGGAGCAGCATAAAGTTTACATCACCTTGCAGCCCACTTTCGGATTTGTGTTTACTGTGAAGGGCGCGCAAATGGTGCACCTTTGCTGGGAATTGCTTAACTCTCACGCCACTTACATTTGGAGTTTTGATCCCATGAACTCCGATTTTCAGTATATGAAAAATCGTGTCGAGAAGACAATACAATCGATACGAGATCAAGGCAGGGATCGCTACAAGCAAGCTTATCGTCAGGGTGTTCTGGACGAGGACTTAGTCTTTCAAACTATTGTACACCAATATGCTGCGTCTAAGTTGCAGGATCCATTCCCTACATGGAGAATGAAATTGGAGGAGAGGCTGTTATAAGAAGCTTAACTTACACATTAGATAAATTATTCATCTGTCAAAATCGTTGTAGATTTACATGCAGCTTAGAAATTTGCATGTCTAATATCTCTTATGACTCTAAAAGAATTTTTTGACCTCCTTGCAGCAAATCCATCTATTCTGATTTTTTTCTTTATTGCCTGCCCGCTTACTGCTTTGCTGGCCAGCTGGCTGGGAAGAGGAGAAGGACATATCAGCCCGTGGAAATACATGTACTCCACTTTAGTGTACCTGATTTGCATCCCAGGAATTTTTGCTGTGACACTAAATGTGTACCTTTTTTTATTTGAGCGACAAAGTATTTTCAATGCGGACATCTGGACGCAAATATTCCCGATTATCTCCATGATCATTACATTATTATTGATCCGGAAAAATGTCTCATTTGATGATATTCCCGGTTTTGGCAAACTTCATGGTTTGATGATCATAATCGCCGCATTACTCTTTCTTATGTGGATCATCGACAGGACGCACATTATTGCGATCTCCTTCATCCCATTTTACCAAGTGATCCTGATGTTCTTAGTCCTACTTGGCATTGCGATGTGGGGATGGTGGAAATTCAAAGGAGGAAGTAAAACGGCATCTCCCCAAGGGCGTCAGTGAAAATTACAACTCCCAACAAGAGACTAACAAGCTAATTTTACACGGAAATTAAACCTACTTGTTAGGTGGACTCCCTGATCTTATTCAGGGCACTACCGGCTCTTACCCAATCAATCTGTGCCTGGTTGTAGGTGTGGTTGAGTAAAAATATGTCATTTGTGCCATCAGCGTGATTGAGCCGGCAGGTTAGTGGTTTACCCGGAGACATCTGATCAAAATCGACTAAGTCTACCGTGTCATCTTGCCGGACCTTATCGTAATCACCCGGATCAGAAAATGTTAGCCCGAGCATACCTTGCTTTTTGAGATTGGTCTCATGTATTCTCGCAAAGCTCTTTACCACCACTGCTTTTACTCCCAGATATCTGGGCTCCATTGCTGCATGCTCGCGTGATGATCCCTCACCATAGTTTTCTTCTCCAAAAACGATTGTGCCAATTCCTGCCTTTTTATATGCCCGGGCAGAATCCGGTACAGGCATATATTTATCTTCGACATAATTGATCACGTTATTGGCTTCATCATTGAAGTAATTGATCGCTCCAATAAAGCAATTGTTGGATATGTTTTCTAAGTGTCCCCTGTACTTGAGCCATGGTCCAGCCATCGAAATATGATCGGTTGTGCATTTGCCTTTCGCTTTTATCAAGACCCTCATCCCTGTGACCTGATCCTGCGTGATCTCTTCAAATGGCGTGAGTAACTGTAATCGGTCACTCGTGGGATTGACAATGACATCGACATTCTGTCCATTTGCGGCCGGAGGGAGAAACCCCGCATCTTCCACCTCAAAGCCTCTGGCAGGTAACTCTTCTCCCACCGGTGGATCGAGCTTCACCTCATCTCCGTTCTCGTTTGATAAGGTATCCTCGAGTGGATTAAACAACATGCTCCCACTCATCGCCATCGCGGTGACAATCTCCGGAGAAGCCACAAAGGCATGTGTTGCAGGGTTGCCATCATTGCGTTTGGAAAAATTGCGATTAAACGATGTGATAATGCTGTTCTTCTTTTTAGGATCATTTGTATGCCTAGCCCATTGGCCGATGCACGGACCGCAGGCATTTGCCAGGACAACTCCGCCAATATCTTCAAAAGCATCTAATATGCCATCACGCTCCACGGTATATCGTATTTGCTCTGATCCGGGAGTAATTGTAAACTCAGATTTTACTTTTATGTTTTTAGCCTTAGCCTGCCTGGCCAGGGATGCGGCTCTGCTCAGATCCTCATACGATGAGTTAGTGCAGGATCCGATGAGTCCTACCTCCAGCTTTTCGGGAAAACCATTTTCCTTGACAGCCGTTGCAAAGGAAGAAATCGGCCACGCTCGATCAGGAGAATAGGGTCCGTTTATATGAGGCTCTAATGTAGATAAATCGATCTCGATTACCTGATCGAAGTATTTATCGGGTTCAGCATAACATTCTGGATCACCAGTAAGATGCCCGGCAATTCCGTCTGCGAGAGTAGCGATATCCGCTCTTCCAGTGGCTTTCAGGTATCGGCTCATTGCTTCATCATATCCGAATGTAGATGTGGTCGCCCCTATCTCAGCGCCCATGTTGCATATCGTGCCTTTGCCGGTACATGATAAGGACTGAGCACCTATTCCAAAATATTCGACAATCGCACCGGTACCGCCCTTGACCGTGAGAATACCTGCCACTTTGAGAATGACATCCTTCGATGATGTCCAACCACTCATCTTACCTGTCAATTTTACACCAATGACCTTAGGCATCTTGAGTTCCCAGGGCATATCGGCCATGACATCTACTGCATCGGCTCCACCCACTCCGATCGCGATCATTCCGAGCCCGCCCGCATTAGGTGTATGAGAATCCGTACCGATCATCATTCCACCCGGGAAGGCATAATTTTCTAATACGATCTGATGGATAATTCCAGCCCCCGGCTTCCAAAATCCAATCCCGTACTTATTGGATACTGAGGCTAAAAAATCGTAGACTTCGGCATTGACCTGATTGGCTCGCGCCAAATCCTGGCCTGCACCATTCTCCGCGAGGATTAGGTGATCACAATGTACCGTAGAAGGCACTGCAACGGATGACTTACCCGCCATCATAAACTGCAGAAGAGCCATCTGAGCTGTTGCATCCTGCATAGCTACACGGTCCGGGCTAAAGAAAACATAATCTTTTCCCCGATTATATTCAGCCAGTGGTGACTCCGGGTGCAAGTGAGCGTACAAGATCTTTTCAGTCAATGTAAGGGGGCGATTCAGAATTTTCCTGAGTGCAGCAATTTTAGAGGGTAAACTCTGATAATAACCCTTTATCATTTCAATATCAAATGCCATAAGCTATATGTATTTCAGCTGCCGAAAATACTACATTTTAAGCTATCAAATCTAAGCTGATCCGGGAATGATTTATTTTGAATCGAGCTGCTCCAGGCGCTCTAAAAGCCGGGATGAAATTCGAAGAAAATCCATCTCTGTAATGATGCCTACCAGTTCGTTATCATCATTGACTACGGGAAGAGCCCCAATTTGTCTTTCCCGCATGAGATCCATAGATTCTTTTAGCGTGGATTCTGGTCTTGTGGTCTGTGGATCAACAATCATAATAGACTCCACGGCAACCTCTCGATCATCCTTCTTCTTTTGTAGCAGTGCCCTGATAATATGCCGGCTCGTCACCAGACCCACAAGACGCGCTTTTCCATCCTCCACAGGCATATATCTGATTTTTCTCCAGTTCATCATCTCAGCAACCAAATCGATTATATCGTCTTTTCGGACGGTCACCAGGTCAGTTGTCATGCACTCACCGACGGTAAGTGTCAGCGGTTTATAATCGGTCAAATCTTCCATTTTTGGCTCAGGCCAATCATGGATCGGGATCTGTTTCTGCTGGTTCTGTAGTGTAGCAGCCGTGATGATGCTCAACGCCTCGTCCTTCTCCACTTCTTTGACAAGTTTGGTGTATCCCCTCAAAAGCCAACGGGCACCATTCATGTGTTTGACTGCTCTCGCCTCGATTATCTTCAGGTATTTGTCGATGTCTTTCTGGTCGATATTGCGCAGTTGGAGACCATGCTTGGAAAGGGGAAGCAGTTCGTCCAATATTAATTTTGTGGCCGTAATTTTAGTATCGTCCAACCAACTAAAAGTTGTGTCGATGCCGTAGCGCGCTGCTTTCATAAAATTATCACGGGCTTCTGCAAAAAGTATGTGCCGGGTGATGTCTTCGTATTTTTCTTTAAATGCCATCATCAAGCCAAGCCAAAAGGCAGCATTGGCAATTTCATCGACCACCGTGGGGCCCGCGGGGAGTACCCGGTTCTCAATTCTCAGGTGAGGTTTCCCATTGGCACTGATCCCATAACATGGTCTGTTCCATCGATAAACTGTTGAGTTGTGGACCTGGAGTGCTTTGAGTTTTGGCACTTCGCCATTGGCTACTTTCTGCAGTGAGTTCTCCTTCACATCACTGCTCATCAGTACCCGATACCTGGCTATATCGTCTTTGTAAATATCGAGTATGCTATCTCTCAGCCAATCATTGCCAAAATCGACTCTTGGAGATCGCTCACGCAAATGTTTATGCGAAGATCTTGTATCTATCGACTGCTGGAACATTGCAATACGAGATTCGTGCCACAACCTCCTGCCAAACACCAGCGGCGAATTGGCAGCAATCGCCATAATCGGTCCGGAGAGTGCCTGAGCGATGTTATACATTTTTACAAACTCCTGTGGGGTCACCTGCAGATGCACTTGAAAGCTCGTATTGCAAGCTTCAAGCATCGGTGAATCGTGCTTTGTTATCAACTCATCTATTCCGGTAATCCGCAATTCGTACTCCGATCCCAGGAGCTGGTCATTTATGGCCTTCATCAAGGACTTGTAGCGCTCCTTGGGTGTGAGGTTATAAAGGGACAGATCAAATTTTCTCAAGGTGGGCAAGATCCCTGTAAGAACTGGGGTAGCTCCCAATCCCGTAAGGTGATCTTGAATGATCTGAAGTCTCTGGATTGTTTCATTTTCTAGCAGCTGAAGACAATCTCCTGAAAAGGTTTGCGGAGTCAATGTGATCTCCAGGTTGAACAGGGCCAGTTCGGATTCCAACCACTCAAAATCTTTCATCTCGTCCAATGCAAGTTGGGCAACGGTGGCCGGTTTACATTGCTTGTCGATTAGGACCATCTCCTGCTCAGCACCAATTCTGGTCACATCAGTTTCAAACCAATCTTCGTCCAACATCGTTTGCATCGCCCTCACATCATCTAATAGAGACCGGATAAAGGCCTTGAGCTCTTCTTTATCTCGAAGCAGATGCACTTTCTGATCACCCATCTATCGTAGTGGCTTTTGTCAACGATCAAATTTTTACCAATTTAATGAAAATAATGACCATAATTTGACCTAGAAAGGAAAATCGAATAGGAGAAAGGGCGGAATAAATAGGAGCGCTGGGCACATATAAAAAGCCCCTGGTCTTCTCATTAGACCAGGGGCTTTCATTTAGTCTTAGTTCGAATATTTTTACACCGCCAAAGCAGATTTTCTGCTGTACTCCAAAATACTATCTATGCACCTTGGTGAAGGAGCAAAAGTCACTTTTGGAAGTTCTCTGACTGCTTTGCGCATCGTGTTGTACTCTTCAGCGAGTTCGTAATCAAAGGATATTTCCTCCCTGATGTGTCTGGTCTCAAGAGATGATGTTTCCCTGTATACCAGTCGAACTAAATCGTTTAATAGTGTGTAGTCTTGCGTCATATAAAAACCTTTGGTTAGTAAACATGCCATTTAAACTATCCTTTGTTATGAAATATTGCGTCACCATATCTTTTCGGGTCAGTTTTTTTGTCCAACTCCCTCATATACAACGGAATCCACATGTATTTACTACCCAATTTTATGATAAACAATCCCGGTGAAATCGCGTCTACAGTTATTCACGTGAGGATTAGTAAGGGTCTAAATCTGGTTCTTCACCCAAAATCTCCTGCGCTGGAATCCACAGCAATTTTTTAAACGCAAGGACGCGATTATCTTCCACTTTGACCCCTTCGCCCTCCAGCAATCGTTGCATTTTTTCCGGAGGTCTGAAGTGATGGCGGCCACTTAATTCGCCTTTCCTGTTTACTACGCGGTGGGCAGGGATATTCTGATCCGGAGTAAGGTTTCTCAGAGCCCACCCTACCATTCTCGCTGATCCCAACGCAAGATAATCAGCAATGTGTCCGTAAGTACTCACTCTGCCTTTCGGAATCCGCTTTGTAACTTCGTACACCCATTGGAAATATGAGAAGCTCTTCTTAACCATGAAGCTGATTGCAACCAATATAAGTAATTTGACAGACGCCCGGTTTTTTGCGGCCTATCAACCTGACCTCATGGTCTGGAGCCCTGTGACACATGATTCGATACCGGCCGTCGTGGAGCAAATCGATCAGATTTCAGAGTGGGTGCAAGGTCCGCGGTGGGCACTGGCTCTAACGAATTGGCCTGATGATAATTATCTCGCATTGATGAAGAAATCAAATATTGCAGACCTGGTCTTTGTGGGATCAGAACCAATATTCGAGAAATCATCAGATTTAACGGTCTATTGGCAACAGGATATCGGCGCTCTTGAAGAGGCAATAAAGCGACCGTATGATAACATTGATGCTTTTATTATTGAGAATGCGATGGAAAGGCCTCTTCACAGGATCGACAAACCCCTCTATGTACTGATTCATACAAGAGATGATCTGACACGACTGGAGTCTGTTGATAAGGAAATTGAGGGTCTATGCCTCGAGGCGGTTGGAGAAGTAAAAACCGGCGTTGGGAATTTTGACGATCTAATAGACCTCATGGATGCCATCAGCCATTCATAGTGTTCTTGGGACCTACTCAGAAAGTTTGTTTTTGACCAAATCAGCCAGCAACTTTCCATCTGCTCGTCCTGCGGCTCGTTTGCTCACGATACCCATTACCTTACCCATATCCCTCATAGACCCGGCACCCACTTCTTCAATGGCTTTTGATACCAACTCCTCCACTTCTTCCGCCGTCATTTCTTTAGGCAAATATTTTCCGATGACTTCGATCTCTTCCAGCTCCACTTTAGCCAGGTCCTCCCTATTTTGTTTGCGATAGATCTCCAGTGACTCCTTCCTTGATTTTACTAATTTCTGAAGCAATTTGATTTCACCATCACTATCCAGAGTAGTGCCAGATCCATCCGTCTTTTTTAACAGAATGGCCGATTTGATCGCCCTTATCGCCCTCATTGATGCCTGGTCCTTGGCCTTCATCGCACTTTTCAGGTCTTCGGCAATTTTCTCTTCGAGATTCATAGAAAAAGAATTGTAGAATTGTACCACTAAGTTATCAATCTCTTGCTCAAGCATATAAAATCGTCTACGCTCAATTGCTCCGGTCTGAGATTTAAGATGGGATCATCTTTATGAAGATGCGGTTGCCAAATTGGTTTCAGCGAATTTCGCATCATTTTTCTACGCTGTGCAAACGCCATTTTTACTACCCTCCGCAAATGCTCATATGAGGAGGGTGCCAAATCAACTGAAGATTTCGCGTTCATCCTGATAACTGCCGAATTTACATTTGGCCTGGGTAGAAACGAACCCGGACTTACGCTAAATAGAATTCTGATGTCGTAAAATACCTGAGAAAGCACACTTAATATCCCGTAGGATTTGCTACCGTGACCAGATACAATGCGGTCAGCCACCTCCTTCTGAAACATCCCTACCAGCTGAGGTACCAATGTCCGGTTTTCGATTACCTTAAATAGAATTTGACTCGAGATATTGTAGGGGAAATTCCCTATCAATGTAAATGGTTTCCCTTGAAAAATCACTCCCAGATCGAGATGCAGAAAGTCTGCATGGATTATTTGATCCCGGTTTTGAGGTAAGTTTTTCTGAAGAACCGGGATGAGATCAGCATCTGTTTCTATCATTATTGCACCCGGAAAAGATCGCAAAAGATATTTGGAGAGCATACCACGTCCAGCTCCGACTTCGACAATCCGGTCATTCGCAGGCAGTCTCACGACCGAATTAACAATATTATGGGCGATGTCTGGTTGCACCAAAAAATGCTGCCCCAGGCTTTTTTTTGCTTTCATGATTAGCGCTTAAAAATACTCTATCTTCGTCACTTGTTTTTTTCAAATAGCCAGGATAGACATGGACAAAGTACGGGTAGGGATCACCATCGGTGACATGAATGGAGTAGGGCTGGAGGTAATCATAAAGAGCATTGCTCATCCTAAGATGCTGGACTTTTGTGTACCTGTAATATATGGATCAGCTAAAGTAGTGTCATACCACAAGAACATCGTTAGGCCCAGGGAGTTTAGCTATCAAAGTCATTCAAGTGCCGAAAATCTGAGAAAAGACCGCATCAATCTCATCAACTGCTGGAACGAAGATGCATCGATAAACCTTGGCCAACCCAACAAGGAAAGTGGAAAATTTGCATACATCTCTCTGGACAAAGCCACACATGATTTAAAAAATGGATTGATCGATGTGCTGGTCACCGGTCCAGTTGATAAACACGCAATGGTTGAGGCTGGATTTCCCTCTACCGGTCATACTGAGTATCTCACTACTCAATTTGGTGGGGGTGGGAGCCTTATGCTCATGATAAGTGATCAATTAAGAGTGGGTGTGGTGACAAATCACATTCCACTGGCCGATGTGGCAGACTCATTATCGCAGGAGCGCATTGTAAAGAAAGCCCGAATTCTCAACTCTACGTTGAAAGAAGATTTTGGTATAGAAAAACCGATGATCGCTGTATTGGGTCTAAATCCACATGCCGGAGATCAAGGTCTGGTAGGCTCTGAAGAGACAGAAATGATCAGGCCTGCAATCGAACAACTAAAAAGTGATGGCATACTGGCAGGGGGTCCCTATTCTGCTGATGGTTTTTTCGGCTCAAATGACTACAAAAAGGTTGATGCTGTATTGGCCATGTATCACGATCAGGGTCTTGTGCCTTTTAAGGCATTGAGTTTTGGTACAGGTGTCAACTTCACTGCTGGTTTACCCATTGTCAGGACATCTCCGGACCACGGTACGGCTCATCAAATTGCCGGTAAAAATGAGGCCGATCACGATTCCTTTCGCAAAGCTATTTATCTCGCTCTCGATATCTGGAGAAACCGCAAAAACAACGCTGACTTTAGCAAGAATAGGCTGGCAATGGGTGAATTACAGGAAGAGAAAGAAGGAGATGATGCTGTTCCGGAAGAATTTGCTGGTGAATAGATTCTTCAATCAGCAGTGGAATTACTCCACTGTGATTTCAATGCGAATCGTGTAGATCAGACCGGAGGCACTAGTCTACGCGGAGTATCTAGCCACCCTATGTCCAATTGAGATTTGTCGGGGTTATAGACCAGTACAC
Source organism: Saprospiraceae bacterium (assembly GCA_965222645.1). Lineage (GTDB taxonomy): Bacteria > Bacteroidota > Bacteroidia > Chitinophagales > Saprospiraceae > JABDMH01. Next base: position 3,337,345 of record OZ244968.1, read on the forward strand.
GAAAAATTGATAATTTTGCGTTCCTCAAATTCTTAAGTGGCTTATGGCAAAGTCAAGAAAAAAAACTCGGTATTCTGATAGAGAACTCAAGGTGTTTGAACTTCTGATTGATCAAAAACTGGAAAAAGCCAAGGAACAACTGGATTACTACTTAAGACAGTTGGAAGAACGAGCTGACAATCCGGACACAAAGGTCAAGGGTCTTGATGATGGTATCGGGACGGCTGAGAGTAATCAGCTTACTACCCTGGCAGCGCGACAACAAAACCTCATCAAACATTTGGAAAATGCCAAAATCAGGATAAGAAACAAAGTCTATGGTATATGCAGGGCCACTGGTAAGCTAATCTCCAAAGAGAGATTGAAGGCAGTGCCGCATGCTACTCTCAGTATAGAGGCAAAACAAAAGCAAAAATAGCACTCACCTTCAAAAAGGATTTAAAACATTGAAATTCACGATCTGGCAGCAACTGATCCTTCTTGTACTCTTGATTCTACTTATAGACCAGGGCTCCAAAATATGGGTGAAAACTCATATGGAATACGGGGATAAGATCTCGATATTCGGACTGACTTGGGCCTTTATTCATTTTGTAGAAAACAATGGAATGGCCTTTGGCATCAGTCTGGGTGGAAAAGTTGGGAAACTTGCACTTAGTTTGTTTAGGATTGGAGCTGTCGCTTTTCTTATTTACTACATGAGAAAACTCTACAGAGCTGGTGCCGGGCCCGGAGTGCTTATTTGTTTTGCACTGATACTGGCGGGTGCAATTGGCAATATCATCGACAGTGTCTTTTACGGAATCATCTTTTCGGAGTCACCTTTTCACGGAGGTTTAGCAGAGATATTTCCTGAGGAGGGAGGCTATTCCAGTCTTATGCACGGCAAGGTTGTAGATATGCTGTACTTCCCTATGGTTGATACCTATCTCCCGGATTGGGTTCCATTTTGGGGAGGTGAGTCTTTTCAGTTTTTCAAACCGGTCTTCAATGTGGCGGACTCATCAATCAGCACGGGCATTATCAGTCTATTGCTGTTTCAGCGCCAGTTTTTTAAGTCGATAGATCAGCGTAAATCGAAGCAGCAGCCGGTTGCAGCTGCTGCTGGAATTGTTGTCGAAGAAGAGTAAGGGTAAATGGTCTTATTCAGATCGTATATTTAATACAGACAATTGTTTTTTTGTCGAACGGAAGGGTTCAAGGGCGACCGTAAAAGTGGTCGATAGCCGTTTGTGCGACTTCTAAAGCCGGATAGTTTAGAGAATAATGAATGAATTTTCCTTCTCTTTCGGCCTCGACCAATCCCGCCATTCGCAAGATTCTCAAATGCTGGGAAGTAATCGATTGTTCGATCTTTAGTGTGTTATAGATCTTATTGACGTTTATGCGTCTGTGTTGATCAATAAATTGGATGATGCGTAGTCTAAGTGGGTGTGCAAGTGCTCGTACAATTTCACAAGAAAGCTCAAGTTTCTCATGATTGAACGTAACCTTAGTCCTGTTCATAAGTGTCGTATTTCTTAGTTTGAAAAGCCTTAGTCACGACAAATATGCATTAAAAAAAATCCTTATACAAGATTTTCATATAAAAAAATACTGTAATGTGTTTTCATTACAGTATTTCAGATTTGTTTCAGGAACAAAGTTGCGGTAAAACTCTAATTAAAATGTATAAGTTCTTGATTTCAAACGCGTTTGATTTTAACTATGTTACACTGCAAGTTCTTCTACAAGCTTCGAAATTTGAGCCAGTCTGGTTTTGTCAAGCGAATAATATATGAATTTGCCTTGACGATCCGTTCTGACCACACCAGCTCTTCTTAGAATAGCAAGATGTTGCGAAGCAACAGATTGTTCCAAACGAAGTTTGATATAAATGTCAGTAACTGTCATGGACTCGCCTTCCTCCAATAAGTCAATAATACGTTGTCGCAATTTGTGATTTACAGCTCTAAGCACGAGGACGGCCTTCCGCAACTCCGCATAGTCCAGAAGGATATCCTTCTTTCCATGTTTCAGCGTGACATTTTCGTTCTTCTGCTTTCTCATATCTAAGTATTTTACAATTTTTGGAATCCTCTCATTTTATTACCAAAACTGTACCAAAATTTATAATACGATAAGAAAGCATGGGGCCTTTACATAGTGTCAGATCATTAAATATATAACAAATTTTAATAAAATCATATATGTAACTTGCAGATTTTCTTAGCTATAAGACTTTCCTTCCTCTTGTAATGTGTGGTTTGCGAACATAGTTTGGCCTGTAGCTTTCTACAACACAATAATCTTTTTTAATATGTTTTTCCATCGCAGGGACTATCAAATTTCTTGCTGAATGCCCTATTTGTATGCCTTTCCACCCTTTTCGGGTCTCCAGATGTCCGTAGTCTTCCACCATATCATTGCAAAAAACAACTTTAGATCCGTCTGCGATGAAAGGCCATTTATGATCAGGTCTTAACGTTAGGATTTGATCTCCCAATATACAGGAGCCATCTTTGTCGTAAACAGCGGTGTAGATGTCTTCCTTACGAGCACGGATCATAGGCCAGTAATAATCAGCACCGGGAATCTCTTCCATGGCCCGTGCTGCAAGTGCACTAAGCGTGCTAATGCCTATCAAAGGAATTTGGAGCGCAAAGCACAATCCCTTTGCCGTGGAGGCACCTACCCGCAGACCAGTATAGGATCCTGGTCCACTACTGATGGCTATTGCCTCCAAGTCCTCAAGCAAAGCCTGTGCATCTTTCAGACAACGATCTATATATACTACGATTTTGGAAGCATGATCCAGGGCTATGTCACTTTCACTGATGCTCCGTATCTGTCTTCCTCTGGAAAGAGCAACAGAACAAAAGGTATGTGAGGTCTCAATGCACAGGATCACAATAAGGGTAACATCAATTTAGCCGCGTTTAAGATATCGAGCATAGGTCTCTGGTGTCGACAATATATCAACGGCCATTGTCACATCACGATCATTGCGCAGGGTTTTTTCAATCCGGCCCGTTTGATAGTAATATCTACTCACAATCTCCCTTTCGATAAGCCGTGTGATCTCATCCTTATTCTCCACGAGGTCATCTTCCTTTTCCCGTTTTATTTTTTCCCTCATGGTTTGGATTTGATCCTTGACCAGTGGATCGAGCAAATCTTGCGCTGCTGCCTCTTCCAACGCATCGATTTCTTTTTCCGTTTGTGTCTTAAAGTCAAGCTGTTTCTCCTGTACATATTGGACAAACTGGTCATAATCCGAAAACTTGAAGTCCTTGGCAGGACTAATTGATTCGTGTTGCTGACGATATTGGGTGGCATAATGAAATATGAGATCGTTTTCCTTTAAAAAGGTAAAAATGGCACCCTTGTCGTGAATTCCCGTCTTCACATCTGGTATGATTCCTCCTCCATCAAGAACCTTTCGTCCGCCCCGGGTCTTAAAGACTGCCCGCTCAGCTTCCGGTACATCCACCGGTTCTCCGTCATGGTATCGCACACTTTGAATGCATCGACCACTGGGTATGTAATATTTAGAAGTAGTGAGTTTAAGCTTAGCGTTGTATTCTAGATCCACAGTGTTTTGGACAAGTCCTTTACCGTATGTTTTTTCACCTATGATGACACCGCGATCCAGATCCTGGACTACTCCACTCACTATTTCGCTTGCTGATGCTGTATATTTATTTGTGAGTATCGCGAGAGGCATATCCGGCAAAACAGGATTATTGGTCGTTTTAAAACTCCGGTCGCGATCTCTTACTTTACCTTTTGTCGTAACCACTACCTCATCTCTTGGAATAAACAAATTGCTTATGCTTACCGCTTCCCGGAGATATCCACCCCCATTGTCCCGGAGATCAAATACCAAACCACTCAAATTTGGATTCTCCTCTTGTAATTTACGTATTGCTTCAGCTACGTTCTTTCCCGCATTGGATGTAAATGTGGTAAGCACCACGTAACCCAGTTCTTCATTTAGCATTCCGAAATACGGCACATTTTTGACATCTACTTCATCGCGTTTTACGGTATACTCACGTTCTTGATCTTCACCTGGTCTCAAAATCTTGAGGGTTACCTCCGTGCCCGGAAACCCGCGTAAGATATCATTTACCTCGTCGGCCTTTTTTCCCTTGGCGTCCTTTCCATCAACAGCGACAATCTTATCTCCGGCCATAATCCCGGCTTTTACTGAAGGGCCACCCTCATATGGCTCCACCACTGTCACATAGTCTCCGACCTTCCGTACACGTGCTCCGATGCCATCAAATTTTCCCTCGGCCATATACCTGTAGCTTTCAATATCTGAATCAGATATATAGTTGGTGTACGGATCCAAGGTCTCCAGCATAGCCTCAATTCCCGTTCGCATAAGTCGGGAAGGATCAAGGTCGTCGACATAATGAGTATTGAGCTCCTTATAGATGTTTGTAAATATTTCGAGGTTCTTACTGATTTCGAATTGCTTATTATCCCCTTCTACAAATGCCAAACTGGCCGTGATAAGCAAGACCAAAGCCGTCAGTTTTAATATTCGCATATTTCGTTCGTTTCTGATTAGACGCAAATGGTAAACGCTCTTTACTTACCAGATGTTTCGCAACATCTACAAGCCATGTGAATTTAGAAACTCAAGTACGACATTTGCGAGTTGGTCCGGCTGATCAGCATGCACCCAATGACCTGCCTCATCAACGGCCTTCACGACACTGGCAGGGAAGTATTTCTCGATGGAATTTTCGTTTCTCTCATTAATATAGGATGACAAAGCACCCTTAATAAAAAGCGATGGCCCAGTATAAATCTGTTTTCCATCGGCTGAAGGTGGCGATAAGAGTTTGCGGTAGTTTTGGGCAATAAATGGGATGTTGAGAAGCCAACGGTAAGTTCCCTGAGGTGTCCGTTTCAGATTTTTGAGCAGAAACTTTACAACTTTTATGTCTTCCACCTGGTCGAGCAAGACCATTTCTGCTTCTTTTCTGGATTTTATTTGACCTACCGGAAGTGAAAGCAACGCATCTAATATCTCTTCATGGCCTCCCTCATATGTCACCGGAGCTATGTCTATCACAATCAGAGCCTTCACCCGGTTTGGAAATTCCAGGGCAACTTGCATGGCGGTTTTGCCACCCATTGAGTGCCCAACCAATATTGAGCCTCCTTCCCGATCATGAGCCCTGAAAGTCTGGATCACATCTCCTGCCATATCGCTGTAGTTCATTCCGGTGCTGTGACCGGATAGACCGTGATTGCGTAAATCCATCAGATGGATTTGATACCGTGTCGATAATCGTTTTCCAAAAGATTTCCAGTTCGTTGACATACCAAATAATCCGTGGAGAATGATCATAGGAGTTCCCCTTCCGATTATTTCTTCATTTAGTATCATAGAGTATTCTTGACCTTTTTGATGTAATGGCTTTTGATTTCTTTTTGTTTTGGTAAGGAGGCACATTCGTCTACCATTATTTAATATTGTCAGGATTTCAGATAAATAGAACAGTCAGTTATGAGTTTTAAACTAGTTTCGCCATTCGAGCCGACGGGAGATCAGCCTGAGGCTATTGAGCAGCTTGTAAATGGTGTGAAAGATGGGGAAAAAGCTCAGGTTTTGCTCGGTGTCACAGGATCGGGAAAAACCTTTACTATGGCCAATGTGATTGCACAACTGGGCCGTCCTACATTGGTTATTACCCACAATAAAACACTGACCGCCCAGCTTTATGCAGAATTTCTTTCGTTTTTCCCTGACAACGCCGTTGAGTATTTTGTTTCATACTATGATTATTATCAACCCGAGGCCTATATCTCTGTTTCTGACACATACATTGAGAAAGACCTTTCCATAAATGAGGAAGTCGACAAGTTAAGGCTCAAAGCCACTTCCTCCCTGCTGTCGGGAAGGAGGGATATAATCATTGTTGCATCGGTATCTTGTATCTATGGCATGGGTAATCCCGAAGACTATAAGACAGGCATCATTCGATTGCAGGAGGGGCAGAATATGCCTCGAAATACCCTGCTATATGCACTGGTAGACAGCCTGTATTCTCGTACCGAAACAAATCTTGATCGCGGAACCTTTCGCGTAAGAGGAGACACCGTTGATATTAATTTGCCTTATGTAGACTACGGCTACCGGATCTCCTTTTTTGGCGACGAAGTCGAAAACATCATTCGCATCGAGACGGAGTCGGGCAAGCGTATTGAAAACCTTCAGCACGCAGCTATTTTCCCAGCCAATCTATATGTTGCTCCAAAAGATCGAATGAAGATGGTTTTGCGCGATATCGAGGATGAACTGCATGAGCAGGAAAAATATTTCGAGCAGGAAGCACGTCACATGGAGGCCCGGAGAATAAAAGAACGGGTCACCTTCGATCTCGAAATGATGCGCGAGTTGGGCTATTGCAATGGTGTCGAAAACTATTCGCGATTTTTTGATGGACGGCAACCGGGTACACGTCCTTTTTGTTTGCTGGACTATTTTCCCCATGACTATCTGATGATCATTGACGAAAGCCATGTCACCATCCCTCAGGTGAGGGGCATGTGGGGTGGCGACCGAGCCCGCAAGCTCAACCTCGTAAATTATGGATTTCGTTTGCCCTCCGCCATGGATAATCGCCCCCTCAGTTTCTCTGAGTTTGAATCGCTGACCAATCAGGTCATTTACCTCAGTGCTACACCCAGCGATTATGAACTCGAACAAACCGACGGTATGATTGTGGAGCAAGTGGTGAGGCCGACCGGACTACTTGATCCTCCCATAGATGTCAGACCAAGCATCAATCAGATTGACGATCTCCTGGAAGAAATCAACAAACGAATAGAGGTAAATGAGAGAGTCCTGGTGACCACCCTGACAAAACGAATGGCAGAGGAACTCACTAAATATCTCAGCAGACTGGACATCTTGTGCCGATATATACACTCGGAGGTAGATACCCTGGAGCGGGTAGAGATCCTGCAAGATTTGAGGCACGGGAAATTTGATGTCCTTATCGGGGTCAACCTTTTGCGTGAAGGGTTGGACCTGCCAGAGGTTTCATTGGTTGCCATTATCGATGCAGACAAGGAAGGCTTTCTGCGCAATGACAGGTCTCTCACTCAGACGGCTGGACGAGCTGCCAGAAATCTTAACGGCGTTGTCATTTTCTATGCAGACAAGGTCACCGAATCTATGCGCCGTACCATCGAAGAGACAAATAGACGCCGGGCAAAACAGTTGGCGTATAATGAAAAGCACAATATCATACCGGAGACCGTCAAAAAATCAAAGGATATAAAATCAATCCTGGACATCCGACGGAAATCAATGCCGAAAGCTTATTTCGAAAATGAAGAACCAAATCTCGCTGCTGATCCAGTAGTGCAATATATGTCGCGTGATCAGATTGAAATGGCGATTAAGGAAACCGAGCAAAAAATGAAGGCCGCAGCGAAGGACTTGGATTTTATTACCGCTGCGCAATACCGCGACGAGTTATTCGCGTTGCGAAAACGATTAAAATCAAAATGAGATGATTCATTTTACCGTGAGATTGGCGGGAAGAGTCTATGGTAAAATGTTATTTATTTTGTTCCACATTTCATCATGAAAAACTAATGGTACTTGTTTTCCATCCGGAGCTTCTCCCATTCTGACAACAACCATTTTTTCGCTCGGTATAACATCAATAAATTGGCCGTTTTTCCCAATTGCCATAAACATGTCCAGGGGTGCATTGGGAGAAACCATTTGATCAAAGGAGTATTCTGAACCTGGAAGGACAACTGAAGATTCTCCATTCAACCAGGTCAAAAAACCATATGCCGGATTCGTACTTTGTGATGAGGTAGTCATTTGATTAAAATAATCGGTATCTCCCAGGACCAGATCTGATTTCCACTGACCTTTATTGAGCAGTAATAGTCCAAACCGGGCAGCATCTCGAGCCGTACTCCAATAAATGCTATTGTCTCCTATTGTATGCCATTCCCCTTTCATTCCGATTTTTGATTCGATATTTGTATCTGTGAAGTGGTTATAACTCACCCCAGCTGCATAGCTTATCATGTCCTGAATAATAGTGTAGGCACCATTGTGATAATACCATTGCGAGCCCGCATCAACTTTATACACAAAACATTCAGGACTTGTGCATCCAGGATCTGGAATATTGTAATCCAATCCAGTGCTCATGCTGAGATGGTGCTTCACCAAAACCAGATCCTCTTTTTCTTTAGGCATACTCGACCAATGGACCCCCAGGTAATTGGAACTTTTTGCCTGTATATCTAAGATTCCGTTCTCCTGGGCGACACCGGTTAAAAAAGCTGTGAGTGTTTTACCGGCTGATGCCCAGTACCAGATAGTCTGAGCTGTAAAAGGTACTGTTCCCAAAATATTTTTTCCCCAATATTTTTCTATTGCAATTTTTCCATTGACTAAAATTATAAAGGCCCTGCTTTGATTTTCGCTGAGAAAATTAAAAAGATTTTTTATTTCTTCCGAACGCCAGTTTAGAGTGTCCTGTGATATATTTTCCCAGTTGGTCCCATTTTTTGGCGGGAAATAGAGCTCATCTTGGATGTCGAAGTCATCGTCAGAAATGCTGCTCTTACTACAACTGCACATGAATGCAATTAATAGGACATAAATAAAATAAAAAGAATTCATGTTACTATTTCGACTTCCCGATCCAAAAAAGGTTTAAATCACGAATAAATTTGCCAGATAAATTCAGTCTAATTTTTTTGACTCAATAATGTTTTCAAAAAATCTGCCAAAAAACAACTTGTATTTTATCGGAAAATACGCTCATTAGTTAGGGAGGTGATTATTTCCTGTAGGGAGAATACACTTTTAAAAATCAGTTGTATTGCATCATATTAATCCTCCTCCCATCTTTAAGCAATAAATAGGATTTCATGAGATCACACATCATGCAGGAATGCACCGGAAGGACTGCAATGCGGTCACCCACATTTACAGAATCGAAAAATTCTGCACTGGCCTGAATCACCCCATGCTCCTGCGATAAACCGGACAAGTAAGACTCCCCATCCGGCATTGCCCAACCTTGATCGGTATGCAGGCAAGGTAATCCGTATATAGTTTTATCTCCCCATGACATCCGGTCTTTAGACAGATGTATGCCACCTCCATAGACGATGACCGACCGCCGGTGTTTGTTGTGTTTAGCCACGACAGGACAAGATAAAGCCACAGCTATATCATTTATCGAACATGCTCCAATAGAGACCTGCATCAGATCGTAAAACACAAAATTACCAGGACGTATCTCATCGATGTAATTCCAACCCTGCCCAAGTGAGCTTGTTGGGGTATCTCCCACCGAACAGATCAAATCAGGATGACCAGAGGCAAAGGTATTCTTAAGATGGTGCATGATTTCAGACACTTCATTGTGGATCTGCTGAATCCCCTCACCATTTTTGCACTGATAGGAATGACCTGCATGACAAAGGAATCCCATAAATCGCAATCCATCTTTAACATCTATCTTGCTTATTGCTGATTTTATTTGATTCAGATCTCGATAATCGAGACCCGTTCGGTGCGTTCCCACATCTATTTTTAAAAATACCCCCATGGATATTGGTGCACATGCCAGTAATGGCGGGAGGGCGTCCGAGGATGTTATGGTGACATTTAGTTTTATCCGTTGTGCCATCTCAGCAATGGTGGGCCACTCCAAAACATTAAATGGAAAGGCAATCGTAATGTCAGTCCATCCTCCTTTGTAGAAATAATGTGCCATTGTGGCCGAAGACACCGTTGCCTGGTTTACACCCTGTTCTCTAAACCAACTGCCAATTTCCAATGACTGATGCGTCTTGAAATGCGGCCTCAAAGTCAACCCATTTAGATTGGCCTTGTCCACCATAGTGCGAATGTTGTTCGCGCATTTTCCTCTGTCTAAAAGGACCTCTGGTCTTCCCGATGCGATTTTCATAGCTGATCGGAAAGGTAACAAGGATTGGTGTACTTTTGCCAACAAGGATGCTTTGTTCATTTTTTGAAGAGGTAACTTTATAAAAATCGAGTAATCGGGCATCGATTCCCGGCTTAACCCTCGATAAGTTTATCATATGGCCACACCAGCAAGTGTATCGTTTCACACCTTGGGTTGCAAGCTCAACTTTGCAGAGTCCTCCTCTTTTGTGCAACAATTCATTTCTGCCGGGTACGAAGTAAAGCCTTTTGCGGCCGGAACAGATATATGTGTGATTAATACCTGCAGCGTAACCGATTTTGCAAATAAAAAATGCCGGAAGGCCGTCAGAAAGGCATTGAGCAGAAATAACGAATGTAAAATAGTCGTAATCGGATGTTATGCACAATTGAAACCAAAGGAAATTGCTGATATCGAAGGTGTAGATCTAGTCCTTGGAGCTGCGGAAAAATTTAATCTTCTGGATTATGTTGAAGAGCTGCACAAGGCACCGGGAAAGGGGTGGATTAGAGCCGGTGATATTAGTGCAGTAAACAATTTCAACGGAGCTTTCTCTTATGGAGACCGGACTCGCTCTTTTTTAAAAATTCAGGATGGCTGCAATTATCATTGTTCATTTTGTACCATACCAATGGCGCGCGGCTTGAGTCGAAGTGATCATCCTGAAAATGTCTTGAAGCATGCGCGTGAAATCGCAAACAAGGGTGTCAAAGAGATTGTCCTAACTGGGGTAAACACGGGAGATTACCAGGCGGAGAACTATGCCTTCATTGATCTGCTTCAGTCACTGGATCGATCCAAAGTGGTACCCCGCATCCGCATATCTTCAATCGAACCAAATTTATGTGACCAGGATATCATCAGGCTTGTGCGAGATTCCGAAATAATCATGCCCCATTTCCACATGCCCCTCCAGTCTGGTAGTGATAAGATCCTGGCAATGATGCGGCGAAGATACCGGTCTGTCTTGTATGAGCAAAGGGTAGCCCAAATAAGAAAATTGATTCCTCATGCTTGTATTGGTGCAGATGTCATCGTGGGATTTCCGGGAGAGTCCCCTCACGACTTCAGCCGGACAAGGCAGTTTCTGGCAAATCTTGCGATTGATTACCTGCACGTCTTTACATACTCAGAAAGACCAAATACCATCGCGGCAAGATTGGCTGATAAAGTGCCAATGGAAGAGAGAAGACAACGGAGTGCTGAACTCCGAGCACTTTCGGATCGGCTTATGAGACAATTCTATACCAGGCATCTCAACACCGTGCGGGATGTCCTTTTTGAAAAAGGGGGCAAACATGATGGACTTAGTGGTTATACCGATAATTATATCAAAGTGGAAGTTCCCCTATCAGCTGCCGTCGGCGTGAATCAGATAGCACCGGTCGCTCTCGATCGGATACACGACAGTGGTCATGTTTATGGGAGAGTCAAAAATGGGCACCTATTGTCAGCATCAGGGTAAGGGGTTTGGTGTTGGATTGTGTACTTAGAAAATCGCCCAACCCCTGTTCTAATGAAATATCGATCCCGAGAAAGAGGATATCGATCCCTGTACTCACATTGATCCCGAATAGGCCATCGTGAAGATCTGCAAACTGCACGCCACCTAAAACATTGGGAATGAATGTGAACGAACCAGACGCTCCCAATCTCCATTTTAGTTTGTAAAGGTTTATGAGACGTGTTTCGATGCCACAGAGACCCTTTAGCATATCATACCCATCTTCCACTTTGAAGAAACGGGTGTCTCGAAAATGATCCTGGGACAGGAAATGCAAACGTCCATAATAACCACCAAGCTTAAAGTATGTGTTGTCTTCAGCTCCAAGCCTAATGTCTAAACCAATCACGGCTCCACTCTGGCTCCTGGACAAGATCGAGCGATCATCTCTCAGGTAATCATTAAGTAGGAAGCCAACTTTGATCGTTGCACCACTTCGTTGAGCAAAGCAAATCGTGGAACAGAATAGAATCAAAATCGCGATGCCATTCCTCATATCATTACGGTACTAAGCGAGGTAAAGATAAGTCGTGGAGGCATATACCAAAAAAATAAGCGCCAGCTTAATACGATCTGGCGCCCATTCACCCTTACAACAAAATTTGATTATTAATGAGCCAATTCTTGTTGGCTCTAACTCGTTTCATTAATGTAATTGTAAAAATGACTTAATTGTTATTTCACAACAACCCCATATTGATGGGGTGCCCATTATTGATTTAGTCCTATTTTTGAACCCTCATTTTCTAAAACAGGCCAATGTATCCTGATCTCAGTTACCTTCTTCATGATCTCTTTGGAACCAGACCTGACAATGCATTTTCGCTGATCAAAACCTTTGGTTTCGTGCTCGCATTGGCTTTTTTGGCAAGTAGGTATGTCTTTGGTCTGGAATTGGTACGAAAGGAAAAGGAGGGTCTACTCAAGCCTATCAAGGAAAAAGTACGTCTTGGGTTTCCCGCGACTCCCACTGAAATTATCATCAATGCCCTTGTGGGATTCTTCCTGGGATTCAAGGTCGTTCATCTCATCAATCACCACCAGGAGATCGGAGCGGATGTGCTACCATTTATCGCATCGACAGATGGAAATATGCTTGGGGGCATCTTAGGTGCGGCACTTTTTGGTTTTTTACAATGGTACGGGAAACACCGTGAAAAACTCGATAAGCCCATTGTCAAAGACATTGATGTTTATCCACACCAGCGGAAGACAGATATCACGATACGTGCTGCCATTTCCGGAATCCTGGGAGCTAAACTCTTTGCGATCTTCGAAAGTGGCGAAAATGTAAGGGCTTTTTTCGAGAATCCTATCGGACAGTTTTTCACTGGAAGTGGACTGGCTATTTATGGCGGACTGATCGTTGCGTTTCTCTACATCTTCTGGTATGTCAATAAAAAGGGCATGAAGCCCATTCACGTTATGGATGCTGCTGCACCTGCCATGATCATGGGATATGCTGTTGGCCGGATAGGTTGCCAGCTGTCGGGTGACGGTGACTGGGGCATCGTAAATGACAGTCCTTTACCATCTTGGTGGTTTTTGCCGGATTGGATGTGGGCATACGACTTTCCCCATAATGTGCTTGATCAGGGGGTACCAATTGAAGGTTGCGATTTTAACTATTGCCGGCGATTAGCTAATCCTGTGTATCCCACTCCCTTTTATGAAGTAGTGGCGAGCCTGCTGATTTTTGCCTTTTTGTGGATGATCCGCAAGCGGGTCAAAATCGCCGGAATGCTATTTTTTATCTACGTCATTCTCAATGGATTTGAGCGCTTCTGGATCGAGAAGATCCGGGTAAATGACAAAATTCCCTTTCTCGGAATGCAGCCATCACAAGCGGAGATCATTTCCTTTCTCCTGTTTTTTGTAGGTATTGCCGGCTGTGTTATCCTGTACAACCGCCGCAAGCGGAATGAAAGGAATATTGTCACACCTTAAATTTTACTTTGCCGACATTTCATACATCGCCCCACATGGATTAGGCCTCCGGAGGATAATCTGTCAGATCGACTGCATGATTTCCCAGACTTTCTCAGCTGATTTTGACCAATCAAATTGATGAGCTCGTGCTAAACCAGCTTCAATACATCTTTTTCTCAGATTGGAGTCCTCCACGATTGTTCTCATCCCTTTCGCGATATTTGATGGATCTTCGGGGTCAACTAAAACTGCAGCAGATCCGCCAATTTCAGCCATTGCCGAGTCCCTAGTGGTCACCACTGGAACCCCATTTGCCATCGCTTCTAGTACTGGCAGGCCAAAACCCTCAAAGAAAGACACATATACAAGGGCTATACAATTCTTGAGGATACCAGATAGATGCTCATCGGAAATATGTCCCTTAAGCAGGATGTCCGATGCAAACCTGTGCTTTACAATAGCACTTTCCAGTCCCTTCACTTTCCAGGCCTTCCTCCCAACAATAACCAACTTAGTATTATCATCAGGATCCCGCTGATTTTTAAACAATTCAAAGGCCTTGATTAGTCCTTCGACATTCTTTCTAGGGTGCAGGGAGCCATAATAAAGAAAGTAGGGCTTCTCCGAAGTCGAGATGTCATGAGAAAACTGCCTTTTGCCGGGAAGGTATCTCAATCCATTGTAAATCGAAGTGGATTTTCCCTTGGCAGATCTAAAATTCTTGATGAGATCATCTCTCGTATAGCGAGATACAGCGATAATATGATCTGCCTTCTCAATGTACTTAGGCGTGAATACTCTGTAGTACCATAACATAGCCGGCCCGACATGTTTTGGATAATGAAAGTAGGCCAGATCATGGATCACCAGCAGAGTCTTTGTCACTGCACGATGAAGTGATAAGAATCCATCAGGTGAAAAGAGCAGATCTGCTTTATTCTTCTTGTAAGCATACGGAATCCCAACCTCAAACCACCATAGAAATAAGAGTGGATGTCTTGCGGGCGGTCTAATCACATTAAAGGTCACGTTATCATCAAAACGGAAGAAAGTACATGCCCTGCGGTGATCGACGCATAGAATAAATTGGTCAGCGGGATGCTGAGAAGAAAGGTGTCTGATAATCTCGTAAGTGTAATGCCCGATTCCCTCCATCTTGTTTGGAATCAAAAATCGGGCATTGACTAAAATCTTCATTGCTGGACCACCAAAGATAGTCGATTACCGAAATCGCTGATTGTCGTGGATGCTGGTTCCTTTTCCTAAATTTGACTGGAGAAATACTGTAATCTTTGCAAACAACTGACATACTCGTTATCGGTGCTGGAGTGGCGGGTCTTAGTTATGCAATTAAAATGGCTGAGCGACGGACTGACCTACAGGTTACCATCATTACCAAAGCTAAGATGGGTGAAACCAACACCAAATATGCCCAGGGTGGGGTCGCTGCTGTCTGGAACCACGATGTAGACAGTCATGAAATGCATATTGCCGACACCCTTGATGCCGGGGACGGACTTTGCGACCCTGATATCGTTGAGATTGTCATCAAAGAGGGTCCTGCACGGGTGCAGGAATTGATTGATTGGGGGACAAAATTCGATAAACATGACGGTAAGTATGACCTGGGGAAAGAAGGTGGTCACTCCGAAAACCGAATCCTGCATTACAAAGATTTAACCGGGTGGGAAATTCAACGTGCGCTGCTCGAAAAGGCAAAAAGCCTTCACAATATCTCGATGTATGAGCACATCTATGCCATCGATCTCATTACTCAACACCATTTGGGCTATAGTACCACACGAGTTACACCTGACATCACCTGCTTTGGTGCCTATATTCAGGACAAATCAACCAACGAGATTGAGAAAATCCTGTCACGGATTACTGTAGTTGCTACTGGTGGGGCAGGGCAGGTATACCGAAATACAACCAATCCAACAATAGCAACTGGGGATGGCATTGCGATGGTCTACCGGGCAAAGGGCAGATTAGAGAACATGGAATTTGTCCAGTTTCATCCCACCGCTTTATATAATCCAGCGCGGGAAAATCCGGACTTTCTTGTTTCTGAAGCCGTGAGAGGCTTTGGTGGAATTCTCAAGACCACGGATAAAAAAGAATTTATGCACCGGTACGACAAGCGGAAATCGCTTGCTCCAAGGGACATTGTCGCCCGGGCAATTGACAATGAAATGAAAGTCCGAGGTGACGACTATGTCTTACTGGATTGTTCTCACCTGGACAAGGAGGCCTTTATATCACACTTTCCCACCATTTACAATAAGTGCCTCTCCATTGGGATTGACCCGATCACTGATATGATACCCGTAGTGCCGGCCTGCCATTACATGTGTGGAGGTATCAAGGTAGATGCGATGGGTCAGACCTCGATCAATAATCTGTTTGCAGCCGGTGAGTGCACGATCACGGGCTTGCACGGAGCAAACCGTTTAGCTTCCAATAGTCTTCTGGAAGGACTGGTTTTCGGTCACCGGATGGCATTTCAAATTGACAAATTGATCGATCACGTCACAATCCGAAAAGACATCCCAGACTGGGATGCAATGGGAACAACAGAACCAAAGGAAATGGTTTTGATCACGCAAAGTTGGAAAGAATTGAAGGAGATTATGAGCAGTTATGTGGGAATTGTCAGGAATAATACACGGTTGCGACGTGCTCTGGCGAGGTTACATCTTCTCTATACAGAAACAGAAGAGCTGTATCAAACCACAGTTTTGTCTCCACAACTTTTTGAACTTCGCAATCTTATCACAATTGGATATTTAGTTACAAAATCTGCTGCGATGCGCAGGGAAAGCAGGGGGTTGCATTTCACTACAGACTACCCGGAGAAACTTCCCTTCTTAGATCATACTACCCTCTAGACAGGCTTGTTTTGAAATCGCTCCAAAAGTAGATCCCCAATCTAACCGGGCCGGTCATCCAGGGTGGTCTCAACTCGGATCTTTGCCTCCATCCAGAAAGTCCTGATACTCTTTCAGATCATCCCATCTGCCTTCATATGCCATTTCGGCTTGTTTGGGCCATGTGCCCGGATCATGGATGCGGTAATTATCACCCGCACCATCCAAGATCCCTTGCAGCGTATCTACCGGTGTTGTTGAGAGTTTGTACCAAGAATCGATTTCATTGTCTTTTAGTAATGCCTGAATTTTTGGTCCGATCCCTTCAATAATGGTCAAATCATCCTTAACAATGCGCATACCGGAGATATACTCGATATCGCTTATCGAGGAGGGCTGGACCTCGCCTTCGGGTTCGACGCCACCAATCAAAAAATTCTGATACTCCCTGAGTTTGATCCATTCTCCATCGGCAGCCATTCTCGATTGCTTAGGCCATGTGCTGGGATTGAGGAGCTTAAATCGATCTCCGGCTTTGTCGAGGATACTTTGTAGTTGTTGTACAGAAGTAATGCCCAATTGATTCCAGGTATGTATGCTGGAATTATGCAATAAAGCCTCCGTTTTAGGACCAATTCCCTCCACAATCTTGAGATCATCCTCTTTGATCCTTTTTCCAAATACAGCCCTGGCTCCATCTGCATCAAAAGCTGAGGTTGTTCCCACGATATCTCCAGCCAAACTCGATACGATTTCTTCGGGTTCTGCAACTGGATCCGGATCTGGAGGTGGTTCTACGCCTTGATCTCTCAACCGGGCTAATTTTGCGCTTAGTGCTGCATTGTCTCCTTTCACATTGACCATCGCTGCATTACAGCTATCCAGATCTCCCTCAAGATCACGAATACGCACTCGGGCACTTTTCAGATTGGCTTCGAGCTCATCAATCTTGTTTTTGTGTCTCACACAATGGATCAGATGATGCAAGAACCAACCCAGTAAAAACATACCCAGACAAATCAAAAAGATTTCGAGCGAGTGGGAGGTGAATGTCCCCGTACCCGGTCTGGTAGCGGGATTTTGCATTTGAAGAAATACAAGCATAGTTGGTTTGATTTACAGTTTTGTAATTTTCGTTCTAAGGCACTACGGTAAGCTCTACTCTCCTGTTTCGTTGCCTACCCTCTTCGGTTTCATTACTCGCGATGGGGGACGTTTCGCCTCTCGAAGACGTCGAGATCCTGCTGGCGTCAATACCTTTTCTCACGAGAAGATTCTTGATTGCATTAGCTCTCATCTGGCCCAATCGCATATTTCGCGCCGCACCCGCGCTGCTGTCAGTATGCCCCACGAGCCTCACTTTATCCTGATTACTCTTTAGATTGGTCACAAGATCATCGAGGTATTCATTGAGCTTTGCATTGGTAAGCATTTCATCAGAGGCATGTGGGAAATTTATGATCATCTTCCCATCGACTTCCCTCACTGATTCATTGCGTATAATGCGCCTGAAATTGGTAGCGAGAAAAGGCCTGTTCTTTTCGCTGCCAGCATCCCGCCGAAACTGAGCACCTTTAATTGCAACTCTTGAATCCGGTATATCCCCAAACAACGCTCTGGTCTTATGAGCCCTTGCTAAACCGAGATCCCCCTGAGAACTGGTGTTTACCTCTTTGGCAAAATATCCGCCCAGGATTTCAAGAATATCATCTTCTTCCAGAAGATTTAGGATGGAATCCCGGTAATTATCAAACTCTTCAGAGAGAATAGGATCATCTGAAGACCAATCAAAGGTAAGTGGTCCTATCTCGATAGGTTTGACTTGTGTGGGTGGCTGATCTTCTTCCTCAATGGCGTCAGGGGCAGCTGCAACCATGCCGAAAGGACACACTTGTTTGTGCGGACACACATACCACCACCACGATAAAAGGAAAAAAACGACGGTGGTAATCCACAAGATATTCTTCATACTCCTTAGAAATTACATATGGGTGTTACCAAAATAGATAAAAGATTCGAATATGAAAGAAAAAAAAGGTCTATCCTTCTGATTTTTAAGCAATTGTAATGGAATTGTAAAACTATGAAAGAAGCTTAGGTGTTGATCTATAGTAGGATAAGTATGAGAAAAAATCCACATTCTTGAGTAAGAAAATGATGGCAAAATCTGTCAAAATCTTTTTGATGCATCTTTATGTCAGATCTTATATTTATTTTTCGTGGGTGAGACCCATCTTTATCTCAAAATGACTTGAATTTCACCCTTGCTCATCACCGCAAAGGCGTTTGATACATTAATTAGAAATGTAATATGCAAATTAAAGAACAAGCAAAGGAGTACGATGTGTGCATCGTGGGATCGGGTGCAGGTGGAGGAATGGCCGCTCATACATTGGCAAATGCAGGCATAAAAGTTGCCCTGGTCGAGGCCGGTCCCTTTTTTGATCCCGCTCAACCACAGTATCAGACACAAATGAAATGGCCATGGGAATCACCGCGCAGAGGGGCGGGATCAACCCGTGCTTTTGGAGATTTTGATGCAGCACTCGGTGGGTGGGAGATCGAAGGTGAGCCCTACACAAGAAAGAACGGGACACAATTTGATTGGTTTCGCTCACATATGTTGGGAGGCAGGACAAACCATTGGGGAAGAATTTCGCTTCGTTTTGGGTCTCTGGATTTCAAGAGAAAGGACTATGACGGAATGGGTGCCAATTGGCCCATCAGCTATGAGGATGTTGCACCCTATTACGATCGCATCGACAAGATGCTCGGTGTGTTTGGCAGCCGGGAGAATATCCCAAACGAGCCCGATGGGTATTTTTTACCACCACCCAAACCTCGACTACACGAGCTGTATTATACCAAGGCGTGTAAAAAGCTAAAAATCCCTGTGATACCGGCAAGACTCTCAATTCTTACCAGAAAAATAAATGACAAGAGAGGAGTTTGTTTTTATTGCCGTCAGTGCAGCCGGGCATGCCGTGTTTATGCTGATTTCTCCTCGAGCAGTGTACTTGTCATCCCTGCATTAGAAACGAATAACGTCGATCTGTTTACCAATTCAGTCGTCAGAGAAGTTACCACGAATCAGGAAGGAATTGCCACAGGAGTTTCTTATGTGAGTAAGGAGGATATGAAGGAGTACAAAATCAAGAGCAAAGTAGTCGTATTGGCGGCTTCTGCCTGTAGCTCTGCAAGGATTCTACTCAATTCCAAAAGCTCCCAGCATCCCAATGGACTGGGCAATTCCAGTGATACTCTTGGAAAGTACCTTCACGATTCGACCGGTGCTTCCAGAAGTGGATTTGTTCCGGCTCTCATGAACCGGGAAATATACAACGAAGATGGTGTAGGTGGCATGCATATCTATACACCCTGGTGGCTCAACGATAAGAAGCTGCCATTCTCCAGGGGTTACCATATAGAGGTATGGGGTGGAATCGGTATGCCATCCTATGGTTTTGGTTTTGGTGCCAGTGAGATGAACAGGTTTGTCAAAGATGCAACCGGTTACACTACTGGAGGTTACGGCAGTAAGCTGAAGAAAGATGTGCGCCGGTTCTATGGGTCAGTTGTGGGCATGAGTGGCCGTGGAGAATGTATTGCCCGCAAAGAAAACTATTGTGAGATCGATCCTGATGTAGTTGATAAGTATGGAATCCCGGTATTGCGATTTAATTACAAATGGAGTGATGAGGAGATCAAGCAGGCGAATCACATGCAGGACACCTTTGAGGAGATCCTGACAACGATGGGTGCGGAGATTTTGGGTAACCGTCCGGGACCGGATCGAGAAAATGGACTTGCTGCTCCTGGCCGAATCATTCATGAAGTGGGAACTACCCGCATGGGAGACAATCCCCGTACCTCGGTGACCAATAAGTACGAGCAATTGCATGATGCGAAAAACGTCTACGTGGTGGATGGGGGACCATTTGTATCACAAGCAGATAAAAATCCTACCTGGACCATCCTGGCTTTGTCACTTCGCACATCGGAATATATTATTGACCAACTCAAAAAAATGAACATCTAAAATGGATAGAAGAGACACAATAAAATCGATTCTACTCGGTAGTGTAGCTGGTGGTCTGGTGATCAATGGTTGTAAAACCGAAACTTCTGAGCCCGATACAAACGAAGGTAATGATTCTGGCAGTGATTCTGATGGTGGAGGATACGGTCGTGTGCCGGAAGAGATAGCCCGTGACAAAGCATTAATGGCTGAGAGATTCTTTACAGAGCACGAACTGGCTACCGTTGCTGTATTGTGTGACATCATTTTGCCGGCTGATGAAAATTCAGGCTCTGCCACTGATGCTGAAGTACCTGACTTTATCGAATTTATCGCCAAGGATATGACTTATCACCAGGTCCCTTTGCGCGGTGGTTTGATGTGGCTCGATCACGAGTCTCACAAAAGATTTGACAAGGCGTTTGTAGATCTTTCAGACCCCCAGCAAATTGAGATTGTGGATGACATCGCGTATCCTGATCAGGTAAAACCAGAGCATGCACAGGGCGCTAAATTCTTTAGTAAAATGCGAGATCTTACCCTGACTGGGTTTTACACCACAAAAATAGGGATCGATGATCTGGGATTTATGGGAAATACCCCCAATGACTGGGATGGTGTACCCGATGAAGTACTCAAAAAGCACGGAGTCTCTTATGATCCTAAATATCAGTACGTGGACCACACTACCAAAGCCAAACTTGCTGAATGGGATGAGAAGGGAAATATAGTAGGGTAAATCTCTATTGTCAATCTTCTTGCGTCAAAACTCGATTTTGGCTGACATAGCGAAAGCAAAAAAATTGGTCTTTAACTCCTCATTGCAATGACTTATGGACAGAAAGAGAATGCAGTTTCCATCATACTGAAAAACTTGCCTGCATTTATCTCTGGTATACCCGCCGTCAAAAGTTCTTGCCTCAGGATATTGAATCTCGATCGCATTTATTAACTTTTCAAATATGTGACAACTCACTTCACCAAATAGTTTATTTTCAAAATAATTTGTAAATCCCAAGTGATATATTTCGATTATCGAATTGTTCCCATTGTGTGTCACAGTGATATTTTCCACCTTTTGGACGTGGTATTTTAACACTCCTTCTGACTCAACCACAAAGAGAATATGAGTAAAGTCGATTATATCACCGCTCACCGACACCACCGGTAAAACCAGAGCATCCTTTAGTACTACAGCCTGGTTCCATGCAGGCCGGCCGAGAATTCGATCAAAAGCCTTGAAATCCCTTTTTCTCTGCACTGCAAAATCCGACTTGATTTTCTCGATAAAATTTTCTCTTTCAACCCACTCCTCTTCGGAAAGTTTTATTGGTACTTCTCGATTCAGTCTCTCATTAGTTGATAAAACTGTATCCGAACTATTTTCTTTGCAGGAAAGAAAAGTCAACATCGAACAAAGCACAATTACGTATTTCATTTTAGTTTCAAGATTAGTGCTATTGAACATAAACCCGAATTACCTTATTATCCCTAAACAATACATACAATCGTGGCTTGAAAGGCATTACGAACAACCTATAAGAAAGAATGTCTTTTTCACCTTGAAGAGGTTTTTTCAGCAGATCGGCCACCTCTTGCCTTGACATCCCCATTTCAATATCTAACATATGATAGATTACAGGCACTCTCTTTCGTGTCTGAACCATTGCATAAATAGAAATGAAGACCAAAACTGCAGCACATATTCCTGCCTTTTTCATCAAAATCAATTGACTATGCAGATCCCAAAATTCTGATATCGACTACCCTATCATTTTTCATTCTCACCTGTAGAATTGGTAATAGAGGGTTATAGGACATCTCAAAATACAAAGTATTATGACTTTCTCTTGTGGGCTCACATTTCAGTATGGAAATAACCTTTGATCTAGTCATCCCTACTTTGATATTTCGCATCTTGCAAATCACCCGGGTATGTGAAGCTGTCGTTGGATGAACAAGATCTGTCACAATCCCTCCTATGACAAAGAGGTAAGCAAACCCCAAACCCTTGAGAAATTTGTTCAACATTGGCCTCCCACTGGCCTTAAGTATTGATAACTTCTATCTTTCAAGAAGTCACATAGTGCATTAATCTTCATATCCCCTGGAGAAATTCTGCCGTACCTTGACTTAAAATATTTTGTGAATTCATGACCCATTGCATTGGAATAAAAATCCTGCCAATTGTTACCTGATGGATTGTTCAATACTTCTTGTCCATACTCGATCAACGAGCCTACTTTAACACCCAAATATGCACCCACATACATCAGATGTCGCATATCTAAAACATAGTAACTATTTCTGGGATCAACCACATATCTATATCCTCTGTCATTAATATTCTCCTGTGAAGTAAATTTACCCCACCACGAAATATTCCTGTCTTGCAGGTCTTTCAACCTTAAACCAGAATATTGATCACAAAATTGATCGATAGACTTAGCACCTGATCTATTCTCTCCCAGAACCCTGCGCCAGCAGGGTTCGACAAAACAATCCATATCCCAGCAGGGATCAATGTCTCGTGTTTCCTCAGGGTCTGGATCTGAATCGGAAGAAGATCCACCTCCAATATCTATTTCGTGAGAATTACAATAGTAATACACAGGTTCACTATAAACTTCTCCACAAAGAGTTGTCGAACCAAATGTAATGCAATCCTGATAGTATGCGTAAACCTGATAACAAGAAACAATCTCATCTCTTGCATTACTGTTTCTTGCCAAATCCTCACCAAACTGGAGCTTAATTTCGTCGATTAGGGCTTCTACCACCTCACAATCAATTTCGTTTAACATAACACTTTCAAACAAGTTTATTAATCCTAAATTATGTAAATTGATAAGACTCCCTTTATTCTTTTGCTTAAGTATATCATACCTACTTAACATTTTATACTTAACTCCCTTGTCTCTAGCAGAAGCATAAAGCATACCTGAAAAGTCGATAATGTCTCCTTCTAATCTCACAAATGGTATCACCACAACGTCATCAAAAGTCAAAACTTGATTCCATGCCTCATAACCAAATTTTCTCTTCAATTTCTTGTGAAATCCCTTTCTCTTCTTTTTTTGTTCCGCAATATCTTTTTTCACTCTCTCAATAAGAGCTTGTTGTTCTTCATCCCATATTTGAGAGTTGAAATTGCCATCGTTATATCCCTTGAGGTTGAGAGATTTATCAGTTGATCTGTTGACGGACTTTATATTATCGAAAAATTCCTGTTCGCTACGGCAACCTGTATTAATCAGAAAAAGATACAGTACGAGGATAGAGGATAGAGGATAGAGGATAGAGGATAGAGGATAGAGGATAGAGGATAGAGGATAGAGGATAGAGGATAGAGGATAGAGGATAGAGGATAGAGGATTTCACAATCTATAGCTTTGTGCTGAAAAAATTAGTTATCAGACTTAGAACGATATTACTGCTTCCCTTATTGCATCTCCTCATACCTTTGATCACTTTTGCCTCTTCTCTCCGTAAAGAACGACACTCCATACCTTTCCATTCCCAGGCTATCATTCAATTTAGGTCTGCGACTTCCTTTGGCTTATCTCTGCCACTAGTAACCTGATGACTGGGTCAAGAGAAATGGTGTTGCATGCGATCCTAAATATCAGTACGTGGACCACACTACCAAAGCCAAACTTGCTGAATGGGACGAGAAGGGAAATATAGTAGGGTAAATCGAATAATCTCGCATAAAAAATACTTTTCCGGGCACATAAGATATAAATAAGCTACCTTTGTCCTATTGTGAAAGCATTTTATCCTGTCTTAAATTCTACAATTAGATCGATGTCTTTTCTGATCTATTTGGTTTTTTTACTCACTGGATCATCCTATGGTTTCAATTCCGGTCAAAACTCCTTTACAGAGTCAATTGATCTTGAAATATCACAGATTACCACAGGTGAGAATGAAGAGCAATCGCTTTCCCGGATTTTACCCCCTTACCTTTTTAATTCTTCAGCAAATCCCTCCTCACATTTTGAGAATTATTTTTTAGCATCTCACAACGCACTTCTGAATATCAAGTATTGTCTCTCTTGCAGAAATTATTTGATTTATAAAAAAACGTTGCTCGCAATTCCGCTGCTTGACATTATCTTTTCCAGAGCGCACTGATACTTATTCACACAGTTTTTTATTTCTTTTTTTTCTGGTCCCAAACAATTGATTTGAAGGGCCAAATCTTATTAATATTTAAATAGTGAAAAATGAAAAAGTTATTTTTTCTCCTGATCGTGCTATGCCTTTCTCTAAGTGCAGCTACGATCACGTGTCAAACTCATATGATAATAATTCAATCTAATGATCCCACCATATCACATCAAAAAATGGTAGAGAGTGCTCAAATCATTGAATCCCGTTTGGAAATTGCTGAGATCTCATTGCTCTCCATAGATCTTGTTCCCGAAGGAAAGATCAAATTGGTTATAAATGATGATAAGCCGCTCGAGAGCTTTTCAACTTTGCTTACGCAAACTGGAATGTTGAGCTTTAAGGCAACTAAAGATGTCAATGATATTTTAAAGATCTTGCCTGATGATGATCCCTTTCTAAATTTTCTTGACAGGAAGAAAATGAATGGGGCAAAAATTATTGAGACAACGATCGATTCGGTTGATTTTTACAAGCAACAATTTGAGCACTTGAAGAATAGGTTCCCAAATTTTGCAGAATATGGTCATACAATATTAGGTCAAAAGGGCCTTGTGGGCTTCTACTTATTTGCAGAGGACAGTTGGAGTCCGGAATCGACAGATCTGCAGGAATTTACACTGAATAAATCTCCCGATGGTGATTCAGTAATCTCCATACAATTTAGTGATGATGCCTCTCAACGATGGAGTCAGATGACTGAAAAAAACGTCCATCGTGCGATTGCCATCACACTAGATGAAAAGGTTTTAATGGCTCCTGTTGTGAATGAACCCATTACCATGGGTAAAGCACAAATTACGGGCAACTGGAGCCACTCGCATTTAAAAATCACCTATGCAATGCTAAAATCAAGATCACTACCGATATCGTTTTCGATTGTGAATTAATAGTTAATAGATTTGAGAGTCCTGCAATTAAATAACGCAGGGCTCTCAGATTTTTTGTGAGTGCAGTGGCAGATAACGGGGAATCTGTTAGTTAGTAATTCTATTATTCCTTTAAAAAGAAGTCAAGTTTTGAGGACTCAGTTTCTCACATGTCCCTGTGACGCTCCCAATAATTTTGATCTTCGATTTCTTTTAATATTTTTAAATAATTGCCATATCTCATTTCACTCACACCACCAAATTCCACTGCCTCTTTTACTGCACATTTCGGTTCTTCTCGATGTGTACAGTCGGGATATCTACAATCTTCCGAAAGGATAAAAAATTCTCGAAAGTTATGCGCGACATCCATTGGCTCCAGATTGTTGAATGATAATGTCTTGAAACCCGGGGTGTCAATTATAAATCCATCTGATCCCAGGTCGTACATCTCCGCAAATGTTGTCGTGTGTTGTCCCTTCCCGGAATAATCAGATAGCTCTGTGGTCTTGAGTTGCAATTCCGGATGTAGTGTATTAATGAGTGTGGATTTTCCCACACCACTTTGTCCGGTGATCAATGAAGTTTTACCCTCCAGCAATGAGTTGATTTTATCAATACCCTGAAGGGAAACACTGGAGGTCAAAATCACCCTGTACCCAATATTTTCATAAACGGTACGGTAGTAATTATATAAGTCGAGGTTGTCGCCCTTGTACAAGTCGGCCTTATTAAAAATGATCACAGATGGAATATCATGGGGTTCTGTCATCAATAAAAACCGGTCAATGACACCCTGTTTTAATTTTGGCTCAACCATGGTCACTACCAAAATTGCCTGATCCACATTGCTTGCTATGAGATGTAATTGATGTTTTTTTCGGGGAGATTGCCTCACTATATAGTTTTTCCGTGGAAGTATTTCTTTAATTAGGGCATTGGTCTCATCTACTTCTTCCAAAGAAAACCGCACTTGATCACCAACTGACACCGGATTTGTAAGTGGTATATTATTAAGCCGGAATTTTCCAATAATTCTCGCTTTATACCTCTTTCCTTCTTTGGTCTGAATAATATACCAGCTACCCGTGCTTTTTACAACTGTTGCTTTTTGCATTAGAATCGGTAAACAGGAAGAAATATTTCGAAGGAAGGTTTAAAACTATCGTTCAGCGGATAAGAATATCTTATTCCTACGGTACTCTCAACAGCATTGACCAAATTGACTTCAAAAATCAATTCGGCCCCAATACTTTGATAGCGCTCATCCATCATGCCATTTGTTATGGCACTGTGCTCGTAAAACAGATTACTTCTCAATCGATAAAAATAGACCAGACCTGCAAAACCCCAGTCAGGATATAACAAGGGAAAATGATAGTCAGCACTGGCGCGAAAAACCTTTTCAGAGGGAATCACCCCAAAACCACGATGGTTAAGACCGGTAGAAAATTGGTAGTCATCATTTTCGCCATCCAATTTAAAATCACCTTTGAGGATGAGATTATGGTTTATCCCAAGACCTCTGATCGCTAGAGCCGATCTCACCTGAACCTGGCTTGCCACCAGGTCATCAAGAGACTTCCTATACTGTAACGCCAAATACTGACCACTATGTGTAAATATGTTTTTCTGGGCTTTAATCTGCTGTTGCAGAAATAGTATTTGAATACTGGACGACCACAAGTCACCGGCAATGTCGCCGTTGAAGTCGGTAAAGTTGAGCCCAAGGTGTGGCGAAATTGCTCGCCGGTAAGATCTGGTAGATAGATCCAGATTTACCCCAATTCCGCCGTGTAAATCCACCTCGGCCCACTCTCTTCTTTCATTATCGATCACGGCCGACCTCTGCAAATAGCTTCCCTGTAAGGAAAGTTCCGGATACCACTTGGCGATCTGTAACCGGGCAAAAGGTCTGAAAAGCTGACGATCATAATTGTAACTTACTCCAGCTGCCAGTTCGATATTGTTGAGTACATTATTTGATAATATTCTCGCCTCTATTTCAGGATCCGAATAATCAAGACCCCATGTATGCACATTAATACCATGCCTCAATGAATTATACTTTTTCACCGTATAATTCCGATTCGGAAAACTGTCGATCACATTTTTGTCCGTAGTAAAAACAAATGCTTCATCGATCTGAGGCCCCTTCAGATCTTTCCTTTTAATCACTCTCCCCAAGTGTGTAAAAGTGACATAGTACAAACTGTCTTTCCAAATGGAAGGCTGAAAAGCTCCATTTCTCTCATGTGTAATTTGGGTTCTGATCCCTGTCGATCTGTCGAAAGCAAAGATCTGTTCGGTCAGCTCCGTAGTGGAGCTGAAATAGATCTTTTCGTCCTCTACCCATGGAGCACCAATAATCCTATTTTTAAAAGGAAGAATCTCGGTCTCCTTACCTGAATCCAAATCTACCTCGATCAACCCCATCAGTCCCTGTTCGTCCCGTACTGCAGTCACTATTTTGTCGTCATTTTGATCCCAACGCGGATAGGTATATATCCAACCCGGGTGGTCATATTGATTCACGACTTTGGAGCTGGAAATATCGATAACGACCAGGCTACTCATTGCGGATTCATCCAACCGAACGCAGGCAATTTGAGTCCCATTGTTATTGGGTTGAGGAGAAAAATATTTCTTTCGTCTTGTGATGCGCCTGCGCTCGCCCGATCTGAGATCATAAGTGATCAGATCTGTGTAATCTCGCTCTATCCAGCGGGGATGCGGTGTAATTTCTGTCCATGATAAAATGCCACCGCCATATCCATAATAGGTATCGATAGCGAGTCCTTTTGTTGTCAGGACATTTTCAAGTTTTGTGTTTCTATTGTAGTGGTAAAATTTCCCAATTTCATGGTAGCTCCTTTTGTAATAAGTCAATGATGAATCAGAAATATGGTAGGGGTAATGATAGTCGGTAAATGTTTCCGGACTTACCGTGGGCAAGAGCGTTCTAGCAGATGTTATCTCTGTAAAGTCCTCCCACTTTTTATGTCGGTCTAACAACATCTCCTCATACATTTCCTTCGGACGGTAAGACAGCTTCTTCTCCATTGCATGTGCAAAAGGATAGAATATTCCCTTGTAGGAAGCTGCGTCTCGCATTATGTCCTTCCAGACATGGTATCCATGTTTTTCCTGGGCATGCTTTACCATGAGATATCCCAATCTGTAATGATCGGGCACGTAGTCTTTAAGAGAGCCATTGCGCACCTTATTGTAGCTGTATTTCACGTCGGCATTATCCAGTGCCTTGTAGCCTTGCAGGAACCTGGAGATGCGACCCCTTCCCTGTGCCGTTAGGTCAGTTTCAGCCCAAACAGCATCTCCCTCGGTAAACCAATTGGGGATACTGAGATTCGCAGCACCAGCCCAGCTTTCCTGGCCAAAAATGTGGTAGAGCCAATTGACCAGACCCCTTCGGGCAGTAGACAGCTGAATAACATGTCGGTACTCATGAATGGCCAGCAGGTCAAGCCAGGGCAACGAGGTCAGTCCGAAATTATCTTGCAAAGGGCTGGTTATAAAGTGAGATTTCCAGGGAGCTATAGAAACAGACCCATGAGAAATTGTAGACTGATTGTTTAAGACAATATCGATCTTAAAGGCTTTGTCTCCGATCTCGTCTACTTCATTAGCACTCAGGTAGTGTACTGCATTTGCTACACGTTGTGCCTGATTCTCCAGATAGTCCGGAAATATAATTCGGGCTGTATCCGTATTGATTTGCTTCCATTTTATGCTTGGAGGCAATCCACCGAAAACTTGACCCTCTGCCTTTTCCCATCCGCACAGCAGCAAAAAAAGAATAGGAAATACTCGCCATGTTGATTTTGTACGTAGAGATAGGGGTTCCCCTCTCAGTATAGATAAAGAATCCTTGCGACTTCCAATACGTGTACACCTCTTTGGGAAATAAAAAACATCCATGATCCAGCGTGGCAACATTCTCAAAAGGTTATAGAACGAGGAATCAGAACAAATGATCATGCGTAAGTAGTGAAATTAATTACTACACCGATCTTATACCGGAGAATGTACAGCATGAGCAATTTCATTTATCAGAGAGGGGTCCTTCTCAATGGCATTCCCCACCACGATTATATCTGCTCCTGCTTTTATATTGCGCATGGCCTTCCCGGGTGTATCTATTCCACCTCCGGCAATCACTGGTATCTTGATCGCATTACTCACTGATTCAATCATCATTTGTGGTACGGGAATAAGCGCACCACTCCCTGCATCGAGATAAATTAGTTTGAGGCCCAGCATCTCACCGGCAAGTGCCGTACAAACAGCGACATCGTCTTTATCGCTGGGGATGGGTTGGGTATTGCTCATATAAGACACCGTAGTTGGCACACCCCCATCTACAAGCATATAACCGCACGATATTACCTCAAGTGGACTTACCTTGAGATAAGGTGCAGTAATGACATGCTTACCAATCAGGAGTTCAGCATTTCGCCCTGAGATAAGTGACAAAAACAAGATGGCGTCGGCCCGATAGCTCAATTGATAGGAATCCCCGGGAAAAAGTATGAGGGGAATTTGACATTGCCTTTTAATCTCGGTCAAACAAGCATCGAGGCTGTTGTTTACAATCAAACTCCCTCCCACAAAAAAGTAATCTACCCCTGCATCGCAAGAGCGGCGTACAATTTGATCAATATCACCGGGACTGATCTTATCCGGATCAATTAGAGTAGCGAACTTTTTTCCGCCCCTGGATTTGGCATTTACCATTCCATCATAGATCGATGTACTATTGTCAGGCATGTTGCGATCAAAGATAAGAAAGGCATTCTTGATATGAGCGATCCAAAGTGTGCCATGAGATGAAAAGTTTTCGAATCACAACCCAATGCACCTGCCTAATGAACCCGTCATTCTGATGGGTTGCTACTAACTTCTCTTAATTTTTTCTGCTATCTCCCGGAGTTCGTCCGGGGTAAGGGACAGTTTGGGATTTGAAAAATTCATGTCATCCATCTTATTAATAGGAATAAGATGCACGTGTGCATGGGGCACCTCAAGACCGATCACACTTACCCCGACTCGATTGCAAGGAATTGCTTTTTCTATTTTTTCAGCTACCCTTTTTGCAAAAAGAGTCAGGCCAGACAAGGTGTCATCGTTCAAGTCAAATATATAGTCGACCTCCTCTTTTGGAATAACTAAGGTATGTCCTTTTACCAGGGGATTTATATCTAAAAATGCCAGAAAGTGATCGGACTCTGCTACTTTATGACAGGGGATTTCGCCAGCCACGATTCTTGAAAAGATGGAGGGCATGACTACAACTCGATTTTTAAGATTTCGAATTCCATCACTCCACCCGGGGTTTTTACTTCGGCCACATCTCCAACCTTCCTTCCCAGTAAGCCCTCACCGATAGGTGAATCGACCGAGATCTTTTTTGCTTTAAGATCTGCCTCTGCCTGTGCCACCAATTGGTATGTCACCTCCTTTCCGTTTTTCTTGTTCTTAATCGTCACTTTCGAAAGCACCGTGACCTTCGAAGAGTCCATCTGGGAAGCATCGAGTATCCGTGCATTAGCGAATGTCTTTTCCAGTTCGTTAATGCGCATTTCCAGAAGGCCCTGAGCATCTTTGGCAGCATCGTATTCCGCGTTTTCAGAGAGATCTCCTTTTTCACGAGCCTCGGCTATGGCCTTTGCTATTTCTTCTCTTCCCTCCGTCTTCATTTTTTCCAACTCAAGTTTGAGTTTATCATAACCCTCTTGAGTTAAATATGTGTAGTTTGACATAGTTGCTCTTTGTATCTATAATAAGGTCACTAGATCCGAGATCTAGTCTTACAGCAGATTTAGTAAATGAATGATATTTTGGATTTAAATAGAGATCTTCAGCAGATCAATTTAAATCCCTTTGGATTTTGATTTCCTTCTCTCCCCTCTTCTTTCCTACAAAAATAATGCAAATATCTATAACGTAAATCTCAATGTAAGATTATGCGAGCCGTCCCATGTACTCGTAGCACGATAGGCGTAATCAATCGCCAGTCGTGTGTTTTTATCCTGGGAAAAAGGTACTTCAATGCTGACCCCAGCTGCCAAACCCGAGTAAACATTATTGGCAACGACATCAGAAGACGATCCAAGGTCATATCGGTAAGCTCCCCGTAGCATAACCACTTCATTGAATACATACTCCAGACCGGCGCCAATGGCATCCCGTGAGAAAGAATTAGAAGTAAAGTTGCCAAGCAAGGTGAGACGATTTCTGGTATCAACATGAACATCGTAAGAAGCACCAATGTTAAGCACCGATGGAAGCTCAAAAGAAGCTGCCCTCTGATCATAGGATAGGTCATAATTGATCGAACCATCGGGATTAGTCTGTCTGAATGACAAACCCTCTCCTCCAAAGCGCATCGGGGTGCCAATATTTCTCAACGAGATTCCAAATCTAAAATTATCCTGTTCACCAGTCACATATTGCACTCCTGCGTCAAGAGCAAAACCTTGTGCAGAAAGATCTGCCGTCGATTCCGATATACTGCGCAGGGTGAACCCAACGGAGACTTTATTGTCAAACATATGAGCATAGGAAACACCCAAATGAAAAAAATTGGGTGAAAAAGTAGCACCGGTCCCTTCGGGCTGATCGACAGTTGTTACATCGATATCTCCAAAGTCCATAGCCATGAGACTGAGACCAAGCACACCATTCTTTCCTATTCTTTGTCCTACTCCTACAGCATTGAGGTTCACTCCCGTGCCAACCAAGTATCTCGTATGTCCGATCAACACCTGAGTCTTCGGCACATACACCAATCCGGCAACATTGAGCCGCATCGATTCCACACCTTTGATCAAGGAGGTACTTAGGGAGTGCAGACCTGCACTTTGAGCCCATGGGTTGAGCAACAATTCATAGGCTCCGGCCTCACCCTGCCGGTCGGGATTGCCCCCAAAGGCCGTTTCTGAGTATAGAAGGAAAACAAAGCCAAAGACCAAAGACCAAATTGCATTCGATATTTTCCCTTTTTTCGTCATTTGTAGTGGTTCCAAATTGTGCATCATAATCCCGCAGGATCAAACTTTCGATTCACCCCAAACCATTTTATCGTTCTCTCACCGAGCTCATACCCATTGATATGAATCAAATACACTCCACTGGCGATGGGTATGCCTTTATCATTTTTGAGGTTCCATTCCAGATCCGGAGTCACCTGGGTAATCGCTATCCCGGGATTCGACCGATCTGTCTGGGGTATACCCTGCTCGTCGCGTTTGTATTGTCTGATGAATTTCCCATCCAGGGAGAAGATCGTCACAATCGCTCGTGGTGGGAGGTTTGTAATTTTTACCGTATTCGTAAATTGAGATGTCTCGTATGCTGAATATGCCAAATACGGATTTGGTACCACATTTACTGCATCAAGTACGCTGGAATCACGTTCAGCGATCAGATCTTCAGACATTTTTCCGGTGATTCTAAACTGATATGCCGGGTGACCCTGATTGGTACCAGTTCCTGTTTTTACCTGGTATGGGTTACTCACACGCAGTTTCATTACTGCTTCACTCGGAATCAACCCCTCGGAGTAGGCTCTAATATCACCATTAGTCAGGGGTATTCCAGCCCATGTCACCTGAGAGAGGGCGTTGTACTTTCTGGTGAAAAGGACGGCCGGATCAAGTCGATTTCTCAAATCCTGACATTCGTCATAGGGTTGACGAGTGACATATATGTAGTGATGACCCTGAAGATGGATCTGACCGAGATTTGGCACTGCCGAGCTAAACGTCGTACTATCTCTGGGATTCCACATCATATCTGCACCCAAGGCCGGTCGGCCGGGAAATGCAACATCGATGTAATCCTGGTTGTAAACAGAGTTTTCTCCAAAGAATACGTTCAGTCGCTCACCGGATTCGACATCGATAGCATAGCCAGGAAACCATCCCATCCCTATCCCATCTCCATCCGGATCTGGCAGTCCGTCTCCATTGCTGTCCTCCTTTCCAACGGAAGGGCTATCCCTTAAGTCAAAGTTCCGACTCCTCCCCAATGTCGGCAATCCGGCACCTCCCGCAACACCATTGTTGTAAAAATATGGAGATGCTGTCTCTACGACTATACACCGGCTCCATTTACTCTTGTCAGGGGTAAAGACCACGTCTACATTGTTGAGATCATCCATCCCCATTCGGGCTTTCACAATCTGCATTCCAGCCGTGTTATCGATCCAGGCCGGTGAAAAATAGAGTTGGTTTGCGGTAAATGCAAAACGCGTTAGGTAAAAGGGGATCATCCCAAGATAGGAAGTAGTAAAAAGCTGTTGAGGATCATCCCGAAATTGGGGTTCGTCCACCTTTGTCTGTGCAAAATCGAAGAGTCCATCCTGATCAGCGAGAAATCCCAGCCATGGATTGTTGGGGTCACTAAAGTCGAGGCTTGCTCCAATCGATCCATTTTGGGGAGCCAGAAAGTCGCCGGCCTCCTCTGTCTGACCAATCGATATAGAAAATCCATACTGCCCAAAAACCTGCTCGTTGAGCCTTTCTATTGAAGCCTCCGAAAATACTGGGGAACCCGGATCAGAAAGATTTTCCAATACCCAATAGGCATTTGTCTCCAGTATGTCGTCATCGGGCAAGTCATCTTTGAATGTCAGTCTAAATTCACCTTCAACTACATCCAGGGGGTTGAAGATCTTAACCTCAATAGGACCACGGCCTTCTTTATACTGGATTGAACCATCAAATGCTCCGCTCAGGATAGCAGCACGGGTCTCTTCAGTGATGTCAAGAAAAGCATTACCAGCACCAACACCATCCAATCGTGTAATCTCCGGGCCATCGCCAAAAAAGGTATTGAGCTGCTCACCGGTGATTGGCCTCGGTGTGGGTATGTACGTCCTGACGTTGCGGCGGCCTTCGAGGTAAGGGCTGCGCTGACCCACATTGGTTTGATTGTCGAATGGATCATACTCGTTGTATGCGTAGGCCACTGCGGTGTAGTAGTATTTTTTATGATTTACTAATGATCGATCGGTCTGTCCAAACTGATCTTCGGTGATCTTAAAGGTGTGGGAAATGCCCTGGTCCGCTCCCACCACTCGTACCTGTGGCTCATAAAGAAGCTGTCCCACTTCTGTAGGATGTGGCATGGCCACCCAATTGACAAGCTGTGCAACTCCATTCCGAATATCGGTCTGAAAGACTAATCGGGCTTTGTCCGGATTGTTTAGCTCCGAAGTGGTGACCTCAGGACCATCCAGTTGATATACCTTATAACCCTCAAACTTGTACTGCCGTTCTTCCTCAGGTAGATCAGACGGTGCACGCAGATCGAGCTCCTGGTATTTTTCTTCAAAATTGTTTGACTCCTTATCATTTGTCAAAATGCAAACAAGCTCTCTGTCCAGCTCAATAAAATCGAGATCAGGAGCATCAGGACCATCGGTAATATCAAAGCAATTGTCAAATAGCGCCTGTGCTGTCTCATCGGCAAACAGCAATGGTGCAATGCTGGGACAAGGATAATCCGTGATATCTGGAATCCAAACCACTCCAATAATCAATTCATTTGTACGACCGGGATCCAGCCTAAACGGTCCCGAGGCCTGTATTGTGCGACGGTCACCAAAAGGCAGATCCGCGGTGCACATCGACCAACCATCATTATCATTAGGTGCTTCTGTAAAGGCATAGTCTATGGGAGATCCTCCGATATTAAATGCACTTCCTCCATAACTAAAAGGTGTCCCGTCTTTCCAGGATCCTGACATGTAGTTGTAATATTCCTGCGCTATCTCGGGATCAGTCTGCGCATCAGGCCACTCACCAACGCCTGCATTGTTAAAGTACGTAAAGGATGACATCCCGATTTCCTGTCCGTTTTCATCGAGGGGACCTCGAAAGTAATCCACACCCAGCATAGGCACATTTTCACAATATGTGGGCGTACTCCCACCCCCGGGATCAGGACAATCACAACCGGTCAAGCCATCTACTGCATCTTCGTTGTACACGTAAGCCAAACTACGCATAGTATCGCATCCTATGTAATCATCCTGGCTGCATCCCAGATCCGGATCTACCCACATGGCAAAAAAAGTACTGTCAATGCTTTGTGTGGCCCTGTTGATCAATTTGTACCGCTGAAAGGTCATGTCATTGATCTCGTCATTGGTCGCGTAGGCGAATGCCTGAACCTGCACCTCCATTTGGATGGCACTACCCTGGGTCTGCGAGTGAATTCCACCAGCGTCATTATAGATCCAAAAAATCATTTCATCGGGATATTGGGGTAATGGACATCCGCGTATCTCAATGATCGGGTAATCCCCCTTCAGGGGATCATAGTCAAAGTCCCCATCGTAGTCAAAAAATCCGGCCAGCCCTTGAGGAGTATTTGGCAGATCAAAACCGTGCACATCTCGAAAATGAGGATTACCCCTACCTGGCCATCCCAAGACATCTTCGGGAATATCCTTCTTATCAAGGGGAATCCCATTTTCAGCAGCTTGATTAAAATCGGCCAGAAATCTCCGGATGTTGTCTCCAGATACTTTGAAGTGACGATCCCACTGGGCACACGTATCCCGTTCGATTGTGCCATTGACATCCAGTGGTCCGGGCCAGAAATCATTGGCGTTGGAGGCCCGATATGTCTGCGCAGCCAATTTAAGATTGCCCACCGGATCATATCCACCCAGCCATACGGCACCGGCAAAAATCGAAGAGACCTCATCCAGACCCGATGCAGGATCCACCTTGGGGACTACATACTTTCCGGTTTCTAAATCCCACCAGACATCACCACCGCCGAGCAACCGAGCCCTGACATTGTTGATGGACATATCTATTGCTGAGCGTGAAGCTGCGCAATCAGCCCGGTAACCGAATTTTAGCGTTTTGGGGTCGACTTTCTTACTCTTGGGGTCCAAATGATTTGGTGGATACTTTGCTGAGGCCATGCCTGCGCACAACAGCACCAAAGTCCATGTCATCAAGAAAATCTTCGCACTATGTTTATTCATCAACCTCATTTAAAAATCAAATCTTAATCCAAGGAAAATTCGTCTCGGGAGATAAAAGTTGCTTGGTCGTGTCACCAGCCATCCATATGCATCCTGGTAGGCTTGCTCGTCCCGGCCCTCGTCAAGCACCAACTCACCTACATTGCGGATATTTTCCAATGTCGACTGTCCGTCGGAGGACAATAAGAACCCGCTATCATAGGGTGATCCGGTCACGGAATAGACATTTCGAATATTTGTCGTGTTGAGTAGATTGAGCACACGCAACGAGACATTGGCCGATAGTGGTCGGTTGTCTCGAGAAGTGGGAATCCGGAAACTCTTATCAATTCGCATGTCGATGCTAAACGTCCAGGGTTTACGCGCTCCATTTATCGAGCCGGCATAGCCACTCCCACCAAACGGCAAAGGTCTGATCTCCCTGGTATATGGTCTGCCAGAGACCATAAATGATTGTAGATTTACTCCAAAATCCGATAGTATATTTTTATTGAATGCAACGGGGCCGTTATAATTTCTCCCGTGCCCATACCGGTAATCAAATGTAAATTTGAAAGCATGCCTCTCATCGCGATCCAACGGAAATAGGGTGCGAATATTTCCTCTTGTAGTGAGGCCTCTTTGTGAGTTTACGTTGGAGCCCGTACCATCAGCAAATTGCAATGTGTAATTGGCCTGAATAGTGGTATTGATGGACCGCCTCAGATCATACTGAAGCGAAAACCCCTTTACGGTCGCAAAGTCTGAATTGCCCACTGTGACATAATTATTTACAGGGGCGGGCACATAGAGATAAGTCTGCTGCTGCAGCATATCTCTAAGCTCCTTGTAATATGCGTTGATCTTCAGGGCAGATGAGGCAGATAACTTTTGCTGGAATCCTACCTCGTAATCAATGGTGCGTTCGGGTTTGAGATTGGAGTTATTGAGTGCGTTGTTTTCATTAAAGTTATCATCTTCAAAATAAAACCAAGTCAATGGCGTCGCAATCGAGTTTGATGGTGGTCGCTGAACCAGAACATCGTAATGGGCAAAAAAATTGGCGATGTCTGAAATTGGAAAAGACACCGCTAGTCTGGGCATCCAATTAACTTGTGCTTTGTAATCTTCAAAAGAATTTGTCGGATCAAAATCAGGGCTTTTGATGTTGTTGACGCGGTCCTCATAAAGTTTTGGATAGACGATCTCTCCGCCAAAAATGATATTGCCATCATTTGCAGGAGTTCCATTGGCAAAGTACCATTGATCTCCCCTTCTAAAGGCCTTGACCTCATTGCCGTTGGGGTCTTCGATATATACCCGGAAGTCGTCATCGACGTTGTTTGGTCTATCCCCACCATACTGGCTGTAAAAATCTTTGGCCTGCATCACACTGTACAGCGAGTAAGGATCCTTGATCACCTTGGTATTGGCATCAAAACGGTCTACCCGGAGACCGACTCTAAAAATGATATCTCTAAAACTGAACTTATCCTGGATATAGGCAGCCTGGTAAATCGGTTGGTTCGGACCCACCGGAAAATCCCTTTTCCCATCTGGTCCCACACTAGTAAAAAAATCATCAAATTCGACATTGTTCCCAAGTCGATTACCCAGATAATCGTAGCCGTAATAATTTATTATCCTCTGATCCGTCAACTCTAACGGAGAAAATAAATCGAGGCTCAGATCATCGGGATGAATTCCATCCACATTGACGTAGTCGGTGAGAGCAAGCCCCAGTCTATCCCTTATGTTTTGGTAAAACTTCAGGTCATCATCTACAGATATTAATTTCTCAAACTCTTCAAAAACAAACTGAGGCAATACCACTCCGTTAAATGATCCGACGATCTGGGTGGTATCTACACCGATAATGTGCCGGTTTGCCTGAAGTCGAGCAACCTCCCAGAGTCTGAATGGTGCAACGCTCCAAAATCGATTAAACGACTGCTCATGACTCACCCCAAACTCTATCGAATGTCGACCCCTATCAGATCCACCCGGTATTAAATCAAAGGAGGCATTGGCGTTAAAAGTTAGCCTTTCTGAATCAAACTTATTGAAGGAATTATACACGCTTCCTACGTTGGTATGCAGTCCCCATAGCGAGCTGGTAGCGCTAGACCGAAAACCATTGTAAGTCCGGTATTGTCCGAAGTCATCTTGTCTGATATCCCGATTGTATTGAGCCAACACGGGATTAAATTCTGATGGCTGGTAAACGTCATTCAGCACACGCAGAAAGCCCGCATGTGCTATGCCGTTGATCCCTGCCGAATATTCTGACTCACCCTCTACGGGTATCCATGAAAAGTCAAAGGTGCCCACATGGCCATATCGAAACAAGTGATCGGTATGCCGCAGATCTTCTTGCCTTCCATCAGCCTTTTCGTATCCAGCTTGCAATGTGTATGCTGCATTTTGAAGGAGTTTTACCTTTTGTGCCCCGTCTCCGCTACCTGAAACCGATTGTCCTAAGCGGTGCCTGAGGCGCAGATTTGTGCGATAACGATTGTTGTAGTCAATGGGGTTGTTTTCGTAATTGAGAAGTTGCCAGTCCGTGTTATTTAGCCGATCCGAAAAAGGAGTAAAGTGGTCCTCAACATCGCGGTATGATCCACTGAGGGTGATATCAACATTTTTCGTCAGTTGTGCGTCTAATTTTCCCGTAAGGTCGATTGCTCGGTTTTCCTCATTGGGTCTTGCCTTCACTGCGCTGATATCCTGGTTGTGTAGAAATTCTCCACTCGAAAAGGCAGTTCCTGCCACATTTCGTGTGGGAGATTCTTCTAGCTCACGCAATAGGTCTTCCGAGGTAATGTACACCGGTACGGCTGAAGGACCATCTTCTTCTATGTACCGGTATCTCCCGGCAAAACGGTATCCCAGAATGCTTTGTCCTTCTTTATTGCGCAGAATCGGGCCACTCAAATAGCCGTTTGCTTCGTTGTAGCCAAATGGGTCAAGGTATTTCGATGTCTCCAGCTCAAGTCCGCCTGAAAGGAAATTCGACGGGCCCTTTGTAGTGATGGAAATAATGCCCCCGGTGACATCGCCATATCTCGCTTCTATGCCACCCGTGATGACCTGCATCTGATCAATCTCCGACTGAGGCACCAGGTTTCCAAATACCCGAACACCATCTACGTAATAATCGGTGGCATTAGAACGGGATCCCCTGATAGCCACACTTTCTCCATCCCGGGAGCTGATTCCGGCAGTCGTTGCCGCAATCGTACTGATGCTTTTTGTCGGCAGGTTACGGATTTGTTCTGAGGTGACCACTCCACCAGATGTGGTATTATCTTGTTCGATCAGAGGCACCCGGAAGTCTTTTACAATCACTTCGTCGAGGACCAATCCTGCGGACAGTTGTACATCTGCTCTATTTACTTTTCCGGCAGCTACAAGAACACCCACCACGCGTTGTGTCGCATATCCTGTATAACTTACTTGCAAATCATAGGTGCCGGGATCGAGATTGGAAAACGAATAGTTGCCGTCGAGGTCTGTGTCCGTACCCACGATCAACACTCCACTTTTATATAGGGCCACATTA
Source organism: Saprospiraceae bacterium (assembly GCA_965222645.1). Taxonomy (GTDB): domain Bacteria; phylum Bacteroidota; class Bacteroidia; order Chitinophagales; family Saprospiraceae; genus JABDMH01. The sequence goes on from OZ244968.1 coordinate 3,377,237, forward strand.
CAGAATAAAAGAGCTTCGCCTGAGTCTTCATCTGTTACTTTGCCCTGCAGTGCCGTTTGTGCTTTAAGAATGGATGCGCACATGATCAGTGCTGTCATCATGGCTCCAATTCGTAAAGCTCTTTTCATATTATACCTGTAGAATGTAATCTTACTAACGTTTGTGATGCCCTTTTGTGCTCAATTTTATAATGCAATTTCAGTATTGTCGAGTTTTTTCAGGATCGTTTCGGCAATTTTCTTTTTAGATTCGACCGTCCATCCTGCTACATGTGGACTCAATACCACTTGATCCATCTGGTGCAAATCGTCATATTCTTTTTTTTCATCTTCATTGTAAGTCACAGGATTTTCATTTTCAAAAACATCGAGGCATGCACCTTCCACTTTTCCGGTCTCAATACCCCAGATTAAATCCTCCATCTTTACCACATTACCCCTAGACGTATTGATGAGTATGAAGGGTTTACCACACTCCATTATAAAAGTCCGATCTATGAGATGGTAACTTGAAGGATTCAAAGAGACATGCAAACTTATGATATCTGACTGATTTTGAATAGTTTTTAAATCACAAAATTTGACATGTTTAGCCTCTGTCCTGAGATCGGGTTTAAATTTGTCATAGACCAACACGTTTACATCAAAACCGGACAACTTGGCTGCAAAGGCTGGTCCGGTATGCCCATACCCAAGAATACCGACCGTTGATCCCTGAATCTCCCGGCCACGATGTTTTTCGCGATCCCAGTTCATTTCTCTCACATCGCGATCGGCCTGCAATAATTTATTTGTTAAGCACAGCAGCATCCCTACGGCGTGTTCTGCCACGGCATTGCAATTTCCTTCCGGAGCAGAGATCACAGATATACTTCGTTTTTGCGCTTCATCGAGGTCGATGATCTCCAATCCAGATCCCAGCCGGGCAATAAACTTCAGATTTGAACCCCGATTGAGAAAAGAGCGATCGGCCTTAATTTTGGAATTAATGACCGCACCATAATATTCCTCTATGATCTCTTTCGTTTCGGAGAGCGATATTTCCGGCTTGTAGTCACATTGATATCCTTTTGCTCTCAATCCATGCAAGAGCAAAGGGTGGACATCGTCAGTGATCAATACCTTCATCTGTGAGATAAATATTTTCACGAAAATAAAATTTCGAACTTTCTTCGCATGAGAAAAGCACCGGCTTCCAATTAATTTTAGCAAAACCATATCTTTGCCGCCGTTTGATCAAGAGATAACCAGCTCATGCCAAAGGATCCCAACATAAAGTCAGTATTAATAATAGGAAGCGGTCCCATAGTGATAGGTCAAGCATGCGAATTCGATTACTCGGGATCGCAAGCATCAAGGGCTCTGAGAGAAGAAGGCATTGAGGTAAGTCTGATCAATTCGAACCCTGCTACGATAATGACTGATCCGGTCACTGCAGATCATATCTATCTCAAGCCACTGACGGTAGACAGCATTATAGAAATCCTGGAAGAGCGTCAAATCGATGCTGTCCTTCCAACCATGGGAGGTCAGACCGCACTCAATTTGGCAATCGAGGCAGGAGAACGAGGGGTATGGGAAAAATATAAGGTCAATCTAATTGGTGTGGATCTCGCCGCAATCGATCTAACTGAGAATCGCGAATCATTCAGGAAGTTAATGAACGAGATCGGGATGAAAGTAGCGCCTTCCTTTATTGCAAATTCTTTTCTGGAAGGAAAAGAGGCTGCACAAAAAATTGGGTTTCCATTGGTCATTCGCCCGTCATATACCCTGGGAGGCACTGGGGGTGGCTTCGTCATGGAGGCTAAGGATTTTGACGAGGCGCTTCGTCATGGTCTAAATTCCTCTCCGACTCATGAGGTACTTGTAGAGAAGGCCGTCCTGGGATGGAAAGAATTTGAGTTGGAATTATTGCGCGACAGCAATGACAATGTCGTAATCATATGTACGGTGGAAAATATGGATCCCATGGGTATTCATACGGGAGATAGCATCACCGTTGCTCCAGCAATGACATTATCTGACACGGCCTATCAGCAAATGCGGAATGACGCGATCAAGATGATGAGATCTCTCGGCAATTTTGCCGGCGGCTGCAATGTGCAATTTGCTATCGATCCCGAGACGGAGGATCTTCTCGCTATTGAAATAAATCCACGTGTCTCCCGGTCTTCTGCCCTTGCGAGCAAGGCTACCGGATATCCCATTGCAAAGATTGCATCCAAACTAGCTATAGGCTATACATTGGATGAATTAAAAAATCAAATTACAAAAACGACATCGGCATTTTTTGAACCCACACTGGATTATGTGATTGTAAAGATGCCCCGGTGGAATTTTGACAAGTTTTATGGATCCAGTCATCTGTTAGGCCTTCAGATGAAATCGGTAGGTGAAGTAATGGCAATAGGTCGCACTTTTCAGGAAGCTCTTCAGAAGGCATGCCAATCGCAGGAAAACAACCGAATGGGGTTGGGGGCCGACAAGAAGGAATGGATTCGCACTCAGGATATTCTCACCAGACTTGAAGAGGTAAGCGATGATCGCATCTACCGCATAAAAGATGCACTTCGCCTTGGCGTACCCCGTAAATCGATACATAAACTCACAAAAATAGATCCCTGGTTTATCCAGCAGATAAAACTCCTGGTTGAGATGGAAGAACGGCTTTTGCGATTTAACGTTGCAGAAGACATTCCCGAAGATTTATTCAGAGAGCTGAAACAAGCGGGATATGCTGACGCACAGATTGCGTGGATACTGAGAATTACGGAAGACGAAGTGACCAAAGCACGGAAGAAGCTCGGAATAAGGAGGACGTACAAGATGGTCGATACATGTGCTGCCGAGTTTACTGCACAAACACCGTATTTCTACTCTACCTTTGATGAGGTAAATGAGAGCATAGCCAGTGACCGTAAAAAGATTATCGTACTTGGCAGTGGTCCGAACCGCATTGGACAAGGTATCGAATTTGACTACTGCTGTGTGCATGGGGTGTTGGCTATAAAAGAAGCCGGCTATGAAGCCATTATGATCAATTGCAATCCCGAGACTGTTTCTACAGATTTTGATATTGCTGATAAATTGTATTTCGAACCGATCTTTTGGGAGCACATTGAGGAAATCATAGAACTTGAAAAACCAGAGGGAGTCATCGTCCAGTTGGGTGGTCAGACTGCCCTAAAGTTGGCGCAAAAATTTCATGAAAAGGGTGTCAGGATCATAGGGACAAGTTATGAGGCATTGGATCTCGCCGAAGATCGTGGACGATTTTCGGACATGCTCAAAGACCTTGGCATTCCCTATCCAAATTACGGTGTGGCGGATGATGCAGATGAAGCCCTCAGGATTGCCGATAAGATTGGATATCCGGTATTGGTAAGACCTTCATATGTACTTGGTGGCCAACGGATGCGAATCGTGATTAATGACGATGAGCTTGAACGCAGTGTGCTTAGTATTTTCAAGCACCTTCCCGATAATAAGGTACTGATCGATCATTTCCTCGATCGAGCCAAAGAAGCTGAGATCGATGCAATCTCCGATGGAGAGGATGTGCATATCATGGGTATTATGGAGCATATTGAGCCCGCAGGAATTCATTCGGGCGATAGCTCAGCAGTATTGCCGCCTTATAGTCTTTCAGAAAAAGCTATTGAGACTATGATTGGATATACCAAAACCCTGGCAAAAGCGCTAAAGACCGTAGGACTAATAAATATTCAATTTGCAATCAAAGACGACAAAGTCTACGTCATAGAGGCAAATCCAAGGGCCTCCAGGACTACTCCATTTATTGCTAAAGCTTATGGAATCCCTTACCTCAATATCGCCACCAAGGTCATGATGGGTACACATAAACTAAAGGATTTTAGTATGATCAACCAATTGGATGGATATGCCATTAAGGTACCCGTTTTTTCTTTTGAGAAATTTCCAAATGTAGATAAGGCTTTAGGGCCGGAAATGAAAAGTACCGGCGAAGCTATCCGATTTATCAAGGATCTTCAGGATCCCTTCTTTAGAGAAATGGACCGCCAGCGAAGTATGTATTTGTCTCGATAACACATCCTTTCTGATTTTTCCTTCTTTTATAAGAAAGGCCGACCATCTCTGCGCTCTTATTCGTATTCTTTTCGCTTAATTAATTGAATTTTTCTGTCAGAAATATTATTAGTGCGTGTTGTAAAGCTATTTCTAATGTCCCATTGTTATAGAAGAATAGAATCAATTCTTACATTGAAGTTAATAGTTCTTTCAAGATAAAAACTGCATCAGGAAAATCCACAAATGTTGGGCCTGATTTTATAGTGGGGTTTAAGTATAGCACTATAGTAATAACTTTAGACCATGAAAACAAAAAGTGAAATTGTTGAAAATTGGTTGCCGAGATACACAGGTAAGTCGTTGAAAGAATTTGGCTCTTACGTCATTTTGGTCAATTTTAATCACTACGTTGAACTTTTTGCCGAGTGGCATGGGGTCGCTGTATCCGGACAAGGAAGTGCAATGACCAGCGCTACTGCGGAAGATATTACCATTATAAATTTTGGTATGGGCAGCCCAAATGCCGGGACCATCATAGACTTAATTACTGCAATAAAACCAAGAGCTGTTTTATTTTTAGGTAAATGTGGAGGATTAAAAACCGGAAAAAACCAAGTCGGAGATCTCATTTTACCCATTGCAGCAATTAGGGGAGAAGGTACTTCCAATGATTACCTCCCTCCGGAAGTACCAGCCCTGCCAGCGTTTGCATTACAAAAAGCTATTTCCACAACAATCAGGGAAAACAATCGTGACTACTGGACAGGTACTGTCTATACAACTAATAAGAGAGTGTGGGAACATCGGAATGATTTTAAGGAATATTTATCATCACTCAGGGCCATTGCAATTGATATGGAAACAGCTACAATATTTGTCGCCGCATTTAAAAATCACATTCCGGCCGGTGCTTTACTCCTTGTTTCCGATATGCCTATGATACCTGATGGTGTTAAAACCGATGAGAGTGATCAGTCTGTCACAGAAAATTATGTGGAACTCCACTTGAAGATCGGGATAGAAAGTCTAAAACAATTAATCAACAATGCGCTGACAGTAAAGCACCTGAAATTTTAACCTAAAAACCACTGTTCAGTGAAAGATTGTCGTTAATTCAGGCTTCTTTTTTCAACACATTCCACGTGGCAATCTACTAGATTTATTAATACAGCAGGTACTATTTTTTCTCCAGTAAAAATCCGATTTTCTCAATTCCCCTTACAGGATTTTCGCGCATATGTTGAGTAATCTCAAACCTGTGCCCGCCGATCTGATCAAACCTTGCATTTTCTTGCAATACTACATCCAGCTCACAAACTCGTGTGCATTTACCATACCATCTTCCGGTATGATCTGCAAAATCTATAGGTAAAGTCTGATCTATTTTTTCTCCATCTGGAAATTGTGTGAATATCTTCAAATAAAAATTTTGATAAAGATATTCGGGAGAATGGATTACTTCCAAAAGTATATTATAGCGACTTGATGTGTCTTTGATATCCACATCATAGACCAGGGTATCTGCATATCCCCATTCACTATTTGTCAACGTATGATGCTGCTCCGAAAAATATTGAGACGAACACGAAAAAAAAACCTGTGAAAAAAAAATAATTAAGAGCGTGCGAATGGAAATCATGAATTGAAATAATCTTTCATTTTTTCAAAGAAGCCTTTTTCAGATTTTGACGGATGTGGTGTAAAATTGGGCATTCCCTTGAGTTTTTCCAGAAGCTCTCGCTCTTCATTGGTTAGTTTCTTTGGTGTCCATACGCTCACATGGATCAGCTGGTCACCCTGGTGGTAACTCTGTACCACTGGAAGGCCTTTTCCTTTCAAGCGGAATATCTTGCCAGCCTGGGTGCCCGCAGGAATTTTAATCTTTACCTTTCCATCAATGGTGGGAACTTGTACCGATGTGCCGAGAGCAGCATCGGCAAAATTGAGATATAAATCATAGATCACATTGGCACCGTCTCTCTTAAGGTGCTCATGTGGTTTTTCTGAAATGTTTATAAGTAAATCTCCGGGAGGGCCTCCTCGTAATCCCATATTCCCGTTGCCCCGCATTGACAATTGCATGCCATCTTCCACCCCGGCCGGAATTTCCAGCTCGATCGTACTTTCATCATAAATGCGTCCCTCTCCTTTGCATTTAGAACACTTTGCTGTAATTGTCTGACCACTTCCATTGCAAGTTGGACAAGCAGTTGTGGTCTGCATTTGTCCCAGGAATGTACTTCTCACCTGCCTGACATACCCTGATCCCCCGCAACCCATGCATGAAGAAACCGAACCACTATCCTTCGCTCCACTCCCACTACATGTTGTGCACTTTACTTGCTTTTTTACTTTAATTTTTTTCGTAGTGCCTTTCGCAATTTCATCTAAAGACAAACTAACCTTAATGCGTAGATTACTGCCTCTCTTCCCACCCGCACGCCTCCTGCCACCGGAAGAACCTCCAAAGAATGTATCAAATGGACTTCCACCAAAAATATCACTGAATTGATCCATGATATCATCCATACTCATTCCACCACCTCCAAATCCTCCATTGCCCGAAACTCCAGCATGTCCGAATCGGTCGTAACGCGCTCGCTTATCACTATCGCTTAACACCTCGTAAGCCTCTGCTGCCTCCTTAAACTTTTCCTCGGCTTCCTTATCTCCGGGATTTCGATCCGGATGATACTTGAGGGCCGTCTTACGATAAGCCTTTTTGATGGTGTCGGCATCTGAACTTTTACTCACGCCGAGGATCTCATAATAATCTCTTTTAGCCATGTATACCTTTTTCAGTCTCCTATCACCACCTTTGCATGACGTATGATCTTGTCATTTAAGTAATAGCCCTTCTCAATAGTATCGATGACTTTACCCTTTTTGTCTTTGTCTTCTACCGGGATCTTAGTAATTGCCTCATGAAGTTCCGGATCAAATTCTACATCATCTTCCATAGCCTTTAGGCCTCTTGACTCGAGCACCTGATGCAGTTTTTGATAAACGAGCGTTACACCTTCACTAAAAGTTTCGTCGCTGCTTTCGTCTTCGGCTAGCTTCCTTGCACGCTCAAAATCATCCAATACCGGTAACAGTTTGGAGATGAGATCTTCTGATGCAGTCCTGATAAGATCAAGCCGCTCGCGGGCCGTTCGCTTCTTATAATTGTCAAACTCAGCAAATAACCGGAGATATTTATCCTTCAGTTCTGAGACTTCAGATTCCTGAGATGCTTCTTCCACAGTGTTCTGTTCTTCCACAGATTCAGCTGGCGAAGTATCTTCACTATTTGCTTTTGCTTTCTTTTTTTTTGCCATCCTTATGGTGGTGTTAAACAGTACCAGTTTTAGACTCTCAATTTACCTGCCATCTTGGTTTTTAGGCCATTTTGGCAGAGATGTATTGTGGGGGGGTCAATTTTTGTCAGATTCGATGACCGGGACCTTAGGGCTTATCTGCAGCTATCTTTCTGTCTTTGCGCGATCTGATCACCGTGCGTAGCCATTGCGGGACTATGACTAATCCCATTATGAGGAAAAAATAGTACGCCATTATACGCCAGATCGAGGCAATAACCAAACTGATGCCACGCGGAACATAGTCGGTCAGTAGATTACCAAATAAAATTTCAGCAAATCCTGCACCTCCCGGTGTGGGACTGACAGCCATCATTACAAACATGGTCTGGATTCTCGCATAGAGTTCCAGAACAGGCTTAAACGCGAAAGGGACTGACTTGGCAATACCCATGATGAGCGCAATGATGAGCAAAAATCTACATGACCATGCCCCTGCGGTAGCTAAGAATGCTGACAAATGATACTGCAGATCTTTCTTCACTAAATCTTCGGATGTCACCACGATGTCTTCTCCCAGCTGCTCCAATTTTGATCGGTATCTTTTTAAAAAGCCAATTTTTCCAATACCCCTGAGCAACTGTTTGAGTGCTAGTGGTTTTACAAAAAGACCATAAGCAAAAAAAGTACCGTAGATAATCATGATAATATAAGCCGTTGTAAGGGATACCTCCCAACCGCCAAAACTCTCTTTTCCCGGCCCCAGGATATCGGAGCCGAAGACCACTAACCAAATAAAAATGGAAAACAGGAAGAAAAAGGTATCCAGTACAATCGTATAAATCACAATTGCCGTTGTTTTGGCGGCGCCGATCTTTTCCTGTGATAGAATGAAAAGTGCAACAGCACTACCCCCGACATTGGTGGGCGACACAGCGGAGCTAAACTCCCAAAGGAAGATAAGCTGTATACATTTCCAAAATGAAAAATAGCGGTCTGCCAAAATATATAGTCGCAGGGCATAAAAGACAATGCGCCCTATAAGGAATAGTAAGGCGATGCTAAAAAAAAGCAACGTGACTTTATCCCAGGTGATTTGAGCAAATTCGTTATGGTCAAATTGCCAATAGAACAGACCTGCTACTGCAATGATGCCAATTGCGATTGGAACAATGATCCTGGAAAGATCAAAGGATTGCAGCATCTTCTGCCGCTCGATCGTCGAATACTCCTTACTTTTTCGGTCCATCAAATCGTAGAGGAGCTAAAGATACAGGATCCCCTTGAAGTCACATGAGATCGGTAATCAACTCCACAATCGGTCCCAGGCTCGGATCTCATCCCATTCGGGTGTGGGTGCAAAAAGCTTTTCTCCTTCCACCAGGTATTTTTCGACTACTTCATCATTAAGCTCAACTCCAATGCCAGGCTTGTCCGGAACCTGGACATACCCATCTTCAACAATTGGTCCATCGAAACCCGTAACTAGATTTTCCCAATCAGCTTTATCCACTGCATGATGCTCCAACCACATGAAATTTTCAGTTGCAGCAGCACTGTGCACAGACCCCAGGAATGAAATGGGGCCTGCCGCATGGTGATGCATAAAACCGATTCCGTGTTTAGATGCAAAATCTCCAATGCGCTTTGTTTCCAAAATTCCGCCTGCGGTGTTTGGATCCGGATGTACAATATCGACGGATCTAGTCTTGATGAGTTCCTCAAATCCTCCTTCGAGCATATAAATGTCCTCTCCGGTCTGGGTCGGTGTATTGGATGACTGAGTGATCTCTCTCCATTGATCGGTAAATTGCCATGGTATGATGTCTTCGATGTATGCGAGGTTGTAAGGCTCTGTGGCCTGGCAGATTTTTATAGCTTCATTTACTCCAAAATGACCCCAATGGTCAGTTCCCATTGGTATTTCATATCCGATCTTTTCCCGCATGATATGGAGGTACTCCATCAGCTTCTCTATGCCCTTTTGGGTAATTTGTACCCTGGTAAATGGGTGCTTTGTAAGACGGTAGTTGCGGTACTCGTGCTGCCAGGGTTTGAGAGATCCATTTGGTCCATTGACAATACAACCAGGAATATCACTAATCAATCCGATGCCAATATCCATCTTTAGCGCAGTGTAACCCGCATCGATCCGGGCTTGCATCCGGTTGGCATATTCGTGAGGATCCTTCGAAATTGTGGTGTCGCAATAGACCCTTACCTTATCTCTGTATTTACCCCCCAGCATTTGATAAACCGGAACATTAAAAGCTTTACCTGCGAGGTCCCACAATGCCATTTCTACTCCGGACACACCCCCTCCCTGCCTTCCGTGATGTCCAAACTGACTGATAATCTTAAACAATCGCTCTACATTGCAGGGGTTCTCACCTAAGAGCCGGCTCTTTAAAAATAGTGCATATTCTTTTGCAGCACCGTCGCGCACATCACCATGTCCCACTATACCCTGATTGGTGTAGATCCTCACAATCGGAGTCCGAAAAACTACATCGCCACCAATTTCCGCAATACGCATATCGGTAATTTTCAGATCACTCGGCTTTGAATTTCGACTTACCTTCTGGGTAGTATATTCGATTCTCTCGCTGATATCTTTCGTGGGAAATGCCGCTAAACTCAGACCCCCCAGGGCAGCTTTTTGAAGAAAGGAACGGCGATCTCCATTATTTTTATTCCGTTGGTCAGAGTTTTCTTTCTTGAATCTCATATACATGCTTTTTTTTGGATCAATAAAACAATAGAATTACTTTATGAATTGTTGATTAAACTCAACTACTGTAATAAATATAAAAGAAATCACAACATTATTTAGCTAACAAATAAAGACACTAATACACCTGGGTTAAACCACGTATTTCCGATAGATTTCTTGCCAGGGACTACGCATGGACCTTGACAGCATGTCATTTGCTTTTTCGTGGTCGACAAATCTTTCGTCAACCGGATTCCACTCCAGGTCTTCACCCAGTATCATAGCAATATTACCAAGATGTGCAAGTGTGATAGACCGGTGCGCTGCCTCAACGGGAGCTATGGGTTCTTCCCGACTAATCACGCAATCAATAAAATTGCGGTAATGATTATCACTATTGTACAACGTTTCCTCCAGATTAGTGAGATTCGACTCGATAAGATGTGGAGGATCCGAACCGTATTCTCCTCTATTTGCCCAAACACTGCCTTCGGTTCCGTGAAATGTGACACCATGCCTCGCCTGGTCAGTGATGATAAGCTTCACGCCATCTGCATATTCAGCTTCGAAATAAAATGCTGTTGCTGTATTCCAAACCGGGTGGTTTGCCCATTCAGCTTTTGCATTTCTGATGTAGACAGGTCCCGTATTCTCAGTATCCATCCCCCATTGAGCAATGTCCGGATGATGACCTCCCCAATCGGTGACCATCCCACCCGAGTAGTCCAGAACCCACCTAAAATTGACATGAGTACGAGCAGGGCAGTACGGTGCTTCCGGGGCAGGACCCAACCACATATCATAATTAAAATTTGGGGGCACAGGCACCGTCGCAGTGAGGTGCCCTGTTTTCCCAAAGTCTGGAGTGCCTCCCGGCAGACCACATTCAACGGTAAGCAACTTCCCAATTCTCCCATTGCGGACCAATTCACAAACATGCCTGAATCGGAAGTTCGATCGTTGCTGACTCCCCGTCTGAAATATCACTCCGTGTTTTCTGACTGTATTACTCATATCACGACCTTCTTGTACTGTGAGAGACAAGGGCTTCTGACAATAAATGTCTTTGCCTGCTGATGCAGCCATCAGTACCGGAATCGCATGCCAATGATCTGGGGTGACAACCTCAACCGCATCGATATCACCTCGATTGATGACATCCCGGAAGTCTTCATATTCTCTGGTACTTCTGTATTTCTTGCCGTGTTTTGCAGAATACGAGCTGTCAATAAGATTGCAGATGTATTCTCTTCCACCTACCTTGCCATCCCAGTATCCTGTACTTTTTGCGTTCACATCACACACGGCTGTGATCTGTACTCGATTATCTTCTAAAAATCCCCTGGCGTCGTTTTCTGCCTGGTTGCCCGCACCGATGAGAGCAAGGTTGATGCGATCGGAAGGGGTGACAAATCCATTCTTTCCCAGAGCGCATCCGGGGATAATAAGGGGTGCCGCGATAGTTCCAATCCCGGCAGTAACGGTAGAACGCAGAAATTTTCTTCTGTCTTGACTTGACAACTTGATATTATTCTTTGGCGATAAAATAATAAAAATTGAAACTGCCCATTGGCATAGATTCTTTATTTTGCGGGTTGACATATCATTTCGAAAGATGAATTGGTTATATATTTTACTGGTAGGTGCACTGGCTGGCTGGATTGGAAGTTTTCTCTTTAAAGGATCCGGATCAGGATTGATATGGAATATTATTTTAGGGGTTGCAGGTGCGCTTGTTGGGGGTTGGATTTTTACTCGCCTCAATATCGAGGTCTCCGGATTCTCAGGGTCTATTTTGACGGCAGCTATCGGTGCATTTGTGGTGCTCTGGATTTATAGATTTGTTGGCGGTGGCAGACCAAAATGATATACTCCGCAAGAGGCGATGGAAACTGGCCCTAGGTCACTCCGACGAGGAAAGAGAAAATAATCTCACTCAAAAGGAACGCGAAGTAGAAAACCTACTCAACAAACTATACAAATCAGATCGCCAGGGTGGTCTCAGCTCATCGAGACCAGTTACTGCCAGGTGGCTGGGAAAAATAAAATCCCTGTTTCCCAGCTCCGTAGTACAGGTAATGCAGCGTGATGCATTAGACCGATTTGGCATAAAAAAAATGCTTTCCCAGCCCGCATTCCTGAACGAGGTAGAACCAAATGTCCCGCTAATAGCAGCGATTCTTTCCGCTAAGGAAGCACTCTCTCCCGCTGCATTGCAATCGGTTCGGTTTCTTGTAGCTAAGCTTGCAAAACAAGTCGAGGACAAGCTTCGTTTTAAGCTGATCTCCCGGATAAGTGGCAGACGTGATCATCAAACAAAAATTAAGAATCCCCGTCATCAAGAGATCGATTGGCATGAAACAATCAGACAAAATCTCAAATATTACCAGCCCGGTCTTGGCACGATTATACCCCATACCATTATCGGTCGTCCCAAGAGGAGCAATCAGGCAAAGCAGCTGATTATACTTGTGGATCAAAGTGCATCGATGGCGGAGTCCTTTATCTATGCCGGAATTTTGGGCTCGATCATGGCGAGCATAAGAAGTCTGAAAACACACCTCATCATATTTGACACTGAGGTTGTTGATCTTACAGAATACCTAAACGATCCTGTTGAGCTTTTGATGAGAGCGCAATTGGGAGGTGGGACAAATATTTATAATGCGCTGAGTTATGCGACCTCCAAAGCCCTGGATGACCCTAAAGAATCCTGGATCGTCCTAATCTCCGATTTATTTGAGGGTGGGCCGCTACCGCTGCTCATAGACAAGGTTACCGAGGCTGTAAATCACAATGTCCACCTGGTCTCACTGCTTGCTCTGGATGACAATGGAGCTCCGGCATATGATAGGAAGGTAGCCCAGCGATTTGCGGATTTAGGCATTCCCTCCTTTGCCTGCACTCCTGAAAAGTTTCCAAACCTAATTGCAGCTGCCCTAAATCAGCAAGACCTAAGTAGTTTTAACTGAATTTTCACCTTGATAAGAGTAAATTATTGTTCGTCCAGGATCTTTAACAGATATTCACCATATCCGCTTTTCAGATATTTCTGCCCTAGTTTTTCCAATCCTTCTGCATCGATAAAGCCTTTTTCGAAAGCTACTTCCTCTATGCAACCTACCTTCAGACCCTGACGTTCTTCGATCGCCTGTACAAACTGCCCAGCCTGAATTAGGGACTGATGAGTGCCCGTATCCAACCAGGCAATTCCCCGACTCAAAATCGACACCTTGAGCTTGCCACGCTCTAGAAAATGTTTATTTACGTCGGTTATTTCCAATTCACCACGTGGACTTGGTTTAAGATTTCTTGCTACATCTATGACTTCATTGTCGTAAAAGTAAAGACCAGGGACCGCAAAGTTTGATTTGGGATCTGACGGTTTCTCTTCTATTGAAATTGCATTTTTCAGCTGATCAAACTCGACCACCCCGTAGCGCTCCGGGTCGGCGACTCTGTAGGCAAACACAAGGCCGCCATCTGGATTTGCCGCAGCTTCCAGTTGTGTATCCAGACCGTGACCGTAAAATATATTGTCACCTAAGATCAAAGATGCATGATCGTTGCCGATAAAATCTGCACCTATTATAAATGCTTCTGCCAAGCCCCGGGGAGCTGTCTGTTCTGCATAGCCAAAATTGCAGCCGAGATCACTCCCATCCCCGAGAAGTTTCTGAAATAACGGCAGATCGTAGGGCGTTGAGATGATCAATACATCTTTTACTCCGGCATACATCAATGTTGACAATGGATAATATACCATCGGTTTGTCATACACTGGCATAAGTTGTTTACTCACAGCAAGTGTAAGTGGGTATAGTCTTGTACCTAAACCGCCCGCTAAAATGATTCCTTTCATATTTTCTTGAACACTACTTAGTTCTGGGCATAAAAATAAATTTTGCCCCCAATTCACTGATTACAAATAGACACAGGTGTGCAGTCGGGTCCTTGTATACGCCTTGAAAATCTTCTATCTTTTCCAGAGAAATGACTTGCTTCATAGCAAACTCCTCTAAAGTACTTGCATGGATCGACCATTTGCCTTTTGACTCCTGTTCTTCCAAGATGGGCACTCCCAATTCGATATGCTGCTGATGCACAACCATAATAGGATATTTAGACACTTCCTTATCCAAAATGGTATCTGCAGTTTTGGTCATGATTTCGCGGTAAGGATGCAGCTCCTTTTCCAATTGTAAATATTGCGATGATTTCTTCGACATCTATCTCCGGACTAACAGTGCTACATTTTCTATATGATGCGTGTGGGGAAACATATCCACAGGGTGTATCTTTTCCACCTCGTAATGCGAGAGCATCAGATTTACATCCCTTGCCTGTGTAGATGGATTACAACTGATGTAAACAATCCTCTCAGGGACTATTTCCAGAAGTTTCTCAATTACCTGTGTGTGCATACCGCCCCGGGGAGGGTCGACAATGACTGTATCTGGTCTTCCATGGTCTTCTAGGAGATTTTCAGTCAGGACATTTTTGACATCACCACAATAGAAGTGTGTATTATTTATGTCATTTGAAGCTGCATTTTCCCGAGCATCAGCAACTGCATCTTCTACTTCTTCTATACCGACCACAGTTTTACATTTATCTGCCAGATACAGGGCAATACTCCCTGTGCCGGTGTAAAGGTCGTAAACAATCTGATCAGACTCCGTACTTGCGAAATCGGATGCAATCTGATACAGTCTATGAGCTTGCTGAGTGTTGGTCTGAAAAAATGATTTGGGGCGGATCTTTAGCCGCAGTGCGGCCAGCTGCTCTTCGATGAATGGCTTTCCTGAATAAGGTATGATTTCCCGATCGTAAAGCGAGTCGTTTTTTTTCTGGTTTATCACATACTGAAGTGAAGAGATCCATGGAAATTTGTCCTTAATAGCATTTAGCATATGATCTATTACAGAGGGCTCGGCTGCTCCGAAACTCATGACGACCATCCACTGACCCAACGAACTGTTTCTGATAATTAGGCTGCGAAGTAATCCCCTGTGCGAAAGTGTATTGTAAAACGATAACCCGTATTGATATGCATAAAAACGCACAAAATTTCGAATCTGATCAGCCCGGGGATCCATCAACAAGCACGTGTGGATATCGACAACTTTGCTGAAAAAACGCGGTGGATGCAGACCAAGAGCTCCTTTGTTTTTGTCTTCAATACTCAATTGCGGAGAGTCCCTGCTAATCCATCGTTGAGCAGAAAAGGAAAATTCCATTTTATTTCGGTAGAAAAAAGAAGTTGGCGATTCCAAAATTGGCAAAATCTCCTGGACTTCTGTTTTTGCAATTCGTTGAAATGCATCTCGAACGATCTTTTCCTTTTCATGAAGTTGGCTTTCATAACGCAGGTGCTGCCACTTACATCCGCCACAATCACCAAAATGCAGGCACTCCGGTTCTTGTCTACTTTTTGAATACTGCAAAAATCTTTCAGGTACCCCTTGCAGACACCCTTTTCGTTTCTTCAATATCCGGGCATCGACAATATCACCCGGTACAGCACCTGTAAGAAATACCACCGCACCGTCAGGATCTTTTCCTATCGCTTGCCCTTTATCAGCAAGGCCAATCACCTCCACATTTTCAATAACCTTATTCCGAATCATCCCGGACAATCGTAAATTCTGTGCGGCGATTTTGCTGTCTACCATCTTCTGTGCCATTGTCTGCTATAGGTCGTGACTCTCCATATCCCAGGTATCTCAACCGATGAGAGGAAATCCCGGATGAAATCAAATGATCAAAGATTGCCTTTGCGCGTTGCTCTGACAACAGTTGATTATCTGATTCCGACCCTACATCATCCGTATGGCCGTTGATTTGAATTTTCATTTCATCGTTTGCCGCAAGCAGTTTGAAAAGGTTTTCCAGCTCGTAGTTTGATTCCGGCAGTAGTGTTGCGCTCCCGGACTCAAAGAATATATTATTTAGTACAATTGGTTCTGAAGGTTCATCGGGTCTTTGTACAATCGGCCAGAGTAGCACAGTGAGATCTCTTGGTTCAAATCTCGAATTGATATCCGTCTGATTAAACCGGTCTGAGTAGAAGGCATACTTATCTTTAGACACATTTAATCCAAAATCCTTACCTACGGGCAGACACAGAAGCAGCTGTCCATTGCTATCTGTCATGGTTCGGGTAATCGTCTTTTGAGTTTGTAGATCCACAAGATGCACGACCGATTGGAGCACTTTTTTACTTTCCCTGTCTCTGACCGAAATATTGACATAGGTCGCTGGTGTCGGCCTCATATTTTCCGGTAAATCAAACTTAAAAATATCAATTTGAGGTGTTTGGTCTTGGCTTGAAGACACAGATTTTGCAAAATAAGCAGTCGTCCCCTCTAGATTGATATGTAAGGCACCCTCGTCGTCCTGGGTATTAATAGGTGTACCCATATTGACCGGGTCTTTCCATTCCTGATCACTCTGCGCACAATAGAACAAATCAGTGCCACCATATCCAGGATGACCATCGGACATAAAATACAATTGCTGACCAGCAGCATGTAAAAAAGGAGCTTCCTCATTTGAAGAAGTGTTGAGGGCCGAAAGGTTCATGGGTTTTGTCCATCCCCGGCCCTTGCGCTTTGCAAACCAAAGATCTCTGCCACCCTTACCTCCTGGTCGTTCACTGGAAAAGTATAAAGTGCTTCCGTCCGCAGAAATGCTGGGTTGTCCATCCCAATGCCTTGAATTGATTTGCTCGCCCATATTAACGGGTTGAGACCACTTTCCATTTCGCAATACACTGTAATACAAGTCGCAGGATCCCACAGCATCTCTGCGATGGCAAGCCGTAAAAAACAAGTTTTTGCCATCTGCAGAAAGACAATGGGCGCCTTCGTTCTGCGTCGTATTAAGATCAACCAGTGGAACACTTTCCTGCCACCTGTTATCTGCAAACCGACTTACGTAAAAATCTTCCTGTCCATGTACCCTTCGCGTAAACACCATCAAATCCTCTGCAGCAGGGAGTGAAGGCAGATATTCCAGATCCACAGTGTTTATTGCTTCGGGCAGAGCCTCGATTGTCACTTTTTTTACCTCCTTGTGCTCACTTAAGAAAAGTGCATCTCTCTTGTACTTTAAAGCCTTTGCGGCAAGTACGGCATTGCGTGGATTGTGGCCTACAAATCTGGACATATACGAAGCGGCTTGTATATAATCTTCCTCGCGCCAGGCTATCTGGCCCAATTTGTAATATAGCAGTGGATTGGAGGTGCTATCGATATTCAGTGCATTTTGAAAGTATGGTTTTGCCTGATCATAACGCTCCAGTTCGAAATACAGTGCTGCCAGTTTAATATGGGGGTCAATCCAGTCGGGATCGGCTTCATTTGCTTTGAGAAAAAAGGTTTCGGCCTGGACAAGGTTACCCTTCTTTACGGCGGTGACTCCTTTTTCATATGCTTTTTGTGCTGATTTTACATCGGTGCTCACCTGGCCGGCCACCTGGCAGCTCTGAGTCAAAATGAAGATAACCATCAGAAGTGGTCTACTCAGGCAGAGGAAATCGCGTGACAAACTCACATTTTTAAAAAAGAGAACCGAGTAAACCAGATAAATAGTATGCTGACAAGATAAAGATAAGGAGGCAGGAGAGTAGCACTGATTAATTAAGTGCAGGCTTCCAGAAGTTTGCTAGCCTGGTCTGAACCCAGTTTTTTGGCTTCGTTCCAGTCTGACATAAAGCCATTTTTGCCGGCATTTTTTCTGGCGATGCCCCGTTTCAATAAGACCTCGGCGTCCGAGATTTGGTCTTGCCCCTTTGGCATACCTAGTACCTTATCAAAGATCTCCAGGGCGTCTGCGTACTTTTCCAGAGCGATCATTACTTTACCATAATTGTAGAGGGACCATCTCTTGTAAGCACTGTTGGGGCTGCTGCTTCTAAACTGGCGACCATTGAAGAAACGAAATTCGAATTCCGCTTCTTTAAATTGTTCCAATTTCATGTGGCACTCCCCTTTGAGCCGCCTGGCCGACCAATGTATGTCCTGAAGTGCGAGAGAAGTTTTAATGGCCATTTTTAAATCATCTATAGCACCTGACCACTCCTCCCTCATCATCTTGATTCTTGCCCTACCGTAATAGGCTGGAGAATTGCTTCGATCGAGTGCTACAGATTTAGAAAAATCACGTTCCGCGTCGGTATACTTCTTTAAGATATAATTGACGTAGCCTCGACGCTCATAGGCCTGAGCGTGTTTGTCATAGAGTTCAATGGCTTTGGTGAGCTCTTTCATTGCTTCTTCCTCTTTGCCCTCGTCGACCAAAGAGATTGCAGCTTGATATTTCTGAACCACTGCTTTGTCACCCTTGGGTTCTATCCAAGCATACCTTCGAATTGTTCCTTCCTCAGTCATCCAGGCACCAACATTGCCAGCTACGGCAAATTGGGATACGTATTGCAATAAATCAACAGTATTCTTCCATGTTTTTTCAGTGATGTTTATTACCGTACGGGGTATTTCCATGGACACCGCCCCTGTCTTAAACACTTCCTCCGCCTTAAAGACTATGTCACCCTTATAGTAATTTTCGATACGATGATCAAACATTCGGAGTACCTTATCGTAACTCTTCGTGTTTCCGAAATGGAAATTGCCTTGAAAGATACTTTTAAAAAACATTAGTCTTCTATTTCAGCCATTCATTCAGAAGGTGCACTGAGGCTTAGCCAGGACTCGAAATCCATCTGGCATTTGAATTCCAAAAATGATTTTCTAAGCTCGAGAAAGGCTTCCTAATTACCCTTGGTTACATCTTCCTAATTACAAAGAAAGTCATATTTAATTATAAATCAAAGTGTTATTGTATTATTCTACTGCTCCTCGTTGTGATTTTTCTGTGTAATGGATTTATAAAAGAGTTCTAAATCCCAAATTCAATATTCCAGAAAAAATTGACTAGATCCACACTTTTGTCCCCTCAGTACAATTAGTACACATGTCAATTTCTTCTCGTCCTTTGAGCAATCTTTCCCTAAATCGATCATAAGGCCCGCTCTTCCATACTGTCTTAAAGGATTTGCTTTGGAGATCACCGAGTTGGTGTTGTGCATCCTTGTCAAAGCAACAGGGGATAACGCGTCCATCCCAGGTAATCACAGCACTGTGCCACATTTTCCAGCAACGGTTTGATACCTCGTACTTGAGCGAATAGGTGCCATCTATGTTTCTTTTATATCTCGCATATTCTTCATTTTTTGGAATGAGCGGATGACCATTTTCATAATTGTAAACCTGTGCTGTTTTAAGCTTGACCGCATCGACTCCGATCTTCTTTGCAAGAGCATGTAATTCCGGAATTTGATGCTCATTTGGCTGAACAACCAAAAACTGAAAAATGATATATGGCTTGCTTTTCTTCAAAGTCCGTTTCCACTTGACTACGTTTGTAGCACCCTCAATTACTTTGGTGAGCTGGCCATTTATCCTGTATGAGGAATATGTGTCCTGACTGGTGCCATCCACCGAGATGATCAGTCTGTCTAAGCCAGACAAGACTGTTTTTTTTGCATTAGTGTCATCCAGAAAATGACCATTGGTCGATGTCGTTGTGTAGAGTCTCCTCTTATGAGCGTACGTTACCATGTCGAGAAAAGAAGGATTTATATAGGGCTCTCCCTGAAAGTATAAGATGATGCCGATACTGTGTCGAGAAAGCTGATCAACCGTATCACTAAAGAAATCTTTACTCAGATTTCCAGTTGGTCTCGTAAAAGCTCTCAGCCCGCTTGGGCACTCCGGACATCCAAGATTGCATGCCGTTGTAGGCTCGATTGCAAAGGAAAGCGGCATTCCCCAGTGAATGGGTTTTCGAATCAATACGCTGAGATAATAAGATGAAATTATCTTTGCGGCATTGATGATTTTTACCCAGGTGAGTTTGTTTAAAAAATTTATGGCATCTGATATTTTGCTTTTCACTGATCGCCGCTTTTTAGCAATACTGACTTGGGGATTATTATTATTTATGGAGTGCTTCCTGCAATTGTAAGCGAAATTAGAGCAATAAGGTCATATCATTAAGACTTAATCATCTTCATTTATCTTGTAATGGGAATTTTTCATCAAATGAGCGGTTTTCTAAAGAGATTGTTTCGAATAAAATCTAATACTGACAAAAGCTACGTGAAATACTTAATTATAGGTTTGGGTAATATAGGTGAGGAGTACCAAAACACGAGGCACAATATAGGCTTTGACGTTCTCGATCGTCTGGCAAACCAGCAGGGTTGCACTTTTAGGTCTGACATGCTTGGTGACGTATGCAGCTTCAAGTACCGGGGACGTGCGGTCTATTTGCTGAAACCATCTACCTACATGAACCTCAGTGGGAAAGCCGTAAGATATTGGACTCAAAAGCTCAAAATTTCGCCCACAAATTGGCTTATTCTCGTCGATGAATTTCAGTTTGATATTGGGGTGTTTAAGCTACAGAAAAAAGGAAGCCCGGGAGGTCATAATGGACTAAAGAGTATCCAAGACTTAATGCAGACCAGCGTATATCCACGGGTGAGGATTGGGATTGGCCACGATTTTCACCGTGGTCAGCAGACCGACTATGTGCTGGGAAAATGGAATGAGGAGCAATGGAATAAGATTTTGCCGGTGATTGACGAAGTCTGTGATCTCGTGCGATCCTATGTGGCAATTGGTTTGGAAAAATCGATGAATCAGTTTAACAAAAAGAAGTCAGAACCCAAACTGTGATCCCAGCAACTGTGGTCACTTAAAGTGTGGGTAGAGAGATGCCCTGAGGAAATTGGAGGTCAGGCTTGACGCTGCGAAGTGATTCGATTCCTACTTCAAGGTCGCTCAAATCCCTATTAGGTACGTAAAATTCAGGTCTGGTCCCGAGTCTCTGGGCAAGGTAACGTTGCTCAGGTTGATCAGGTGTTGGCACTAGAATGGCTTTTTTATTCAATCGAAAATAATCCATAATGCTGCTGTATCCCGACCGGCTTATTATGATTTCTGAATCCTGTATCAATTGGTTTAGACGTAGTGTAGGCAGGTGGTAATAATGATCTTCCAGGTCATGACGTGACAAATCAGGTCGACCCAGGACAAAAGCGACTTTGATGTGAGAATTCTCAAATATGGATCTTACTTTGTGGGTAAAATGAGCCCGGTGAGGTTCCGGTCCTGATATAATGCATGAGACATCATATTGTGTGCTGCCCTTGATTAACGATTTAAATCTACTGAGGAGTCCGATAGAATAAGTGGGAATTTGCAGTTGCACATCGGAGAGGTGGCCACTTAGGTTTTGATCCCCTTCCCAATCGGGGATCCAACACTGATCAAACTGCTGAATCAATTTCTTCAGACGCCTGTTTACGACCGGGGAGATCATGGGTCCGAGCAGAAGTCTCAGTTGATGTGTGACAATCACATTTTTCGTCCTGGCGTGTACTAATCCATAGCGATTGTCGGAAATTACTATTTCGAGGTTTTCACTCTTGACCAGCTTATTCAATGCATTGCGTTCCAGGTTTATGGTCTTCTTGAGTTGTGGAATTTTTCCCAACCAATGCAGAAGCACATGAGATGTGGGATACTTGATCTGGTAGGAGGGAAGTTCGGTGTATTGCAGCTCGGGAAATTCCTGGCGAAGATAAATGCCTGCAATTCCGTCAGAAGCCAAGCTTACTGTATGACCCCTTGCTAAAAGCAGGCGAATCAAAGGGGTACATCGGGTTGCATGACCAAGTCCCCAGTTTAATGGTGCGACAAGAATGCGTTTACCACTCAATGTAGGATCGTCAGTTTAGCCTAATCTCATCGTTTCGGCCATCAAAAAACTTGTACTCATTAATATTGAAATCGGACTGCCTGATAATCTTCACCCACCGTTGATGGTCCAGATACCATCTAATCCTTTTGCTTGGGAATCCGATCATGAGATAAGCATAAATATAGGGATGCACATGCAATGACAACTTTGTCCTGGGTCTGTTCTGAATCACATACTTAAGATCTCGCTCTATTTCATCTACGATCAGTATCGATGCATTTATCTTTCCCGAACCCTGACAGGTGGGACACACTTCAGAAGTATCGATTGCGACTTCTGGTCTGGCCCGTTGCCTTGTGATCTGCATCAAACCAAACCTGCTCAAAGGTAAGACGGTATGTTGTGCCCGATCCTGAGACATAAATTCTCGCATCTTTTTTACCAGCAGCTTTTTGTGATTGGCAACCCTCATATCTATAAAGTCCACGATGATCAGACCACCTATATCCCGTAATCTCAACTGGCGTGCAATCTCTTCAGCAGATTCGATATTGACATTGAGTACGGCATCCTCTTGATTTTTCTTAGCCATTTTAGGTCCGCTGTTCACATCGATGACATGCATGGCTTCGGTATGCTCGATCACAATGTAGGCACCGCTGGGTAAGGTATACGTTTTGCCAAAAGACGACTTGATTTGTCTTGTTATACCATGAGTATCGAACAGTGGCCTTTTTGATTTGTGCAGGTGTACGATCTTTTGCTTCTCCGGCACATTTGCATTGAGATAGCTCTTGATAGACTGAAACATCTCACGGTCATTGACCACGATATTGTTAAAATCATCGGTGAGCACATCTCTGAGGAGGCTTGAGGTCTTATCGAGTTCGCTAAGGAGTTTTAAGGGCGCTCTTGCATTGCGCAGCTGTTCATGTATACGTTTCCACTTTTGCTCGAGGTCTCGTACCTCTTCGTGCAGATGGGCTACTTTTTTCCCCTCTGCCGCTGTCCGCACAATAATGCCAAAATTTTTGGGCTTTATGCTCTCAATGAGCAGCTGAAGTCTTTTTCGCTCTTCTGATGAATTAACTTTTTTTGATACAGAGACTATATTGGAGAATGGTGTGAGTACCAGAAATCGACCTGGCAACGTAATCTCACAGCTGAGGCGAGGTCCTTTAGTCGAGATAGGTTCCTTCAGAATCTGAACGAGAATAGGGTGTCGACGATTGAGTACTTTATCGATCTTTCCAGTTTTGATTATTTCTTTTGAAAGATCGTACTTCTCCAAGCTGTGAGATTTATTTTCTCCGCTTAGCGCTTGATTGGTAAATTTTAGCAGAGATGGGAGTTTTGGTCCCAGATCAGTATAATGCAAAAATGCATCTTTCGGATGTCCGATGTCTACAAAAGCTGCATTTAGTCCAGGCATTAATTTCTTTATCCTGCCTAGAAAAATGTCTCCAACCGTAAATTTTGAATTCGTTTTTTGCCGGTGTAGCTCTACTAGTCTGTTGTCTTCAGACATTGCTATTTCGACCTGGGTCGGTGTCGAATTAATTATTAATTCTTTTTCCACAAATCATCATATTTTAGATGCCGTACATTAGTACCTGTGGACTACACGTGCAAGTGGGCACGGTTGTTTTATGTCACAAAAGGGAGAATGGCGAATTGACTGGTTGTGTTGGATGCTTTAGGTCTTTTCTAATTTCGGTGTATCCGTGTATTATCTTTTCTAAAAAGTTTCTTCGAAATAAATCGCGTTTCGCATTCACAATTTATTTATTCAAAAACATTAATCCGGTTTTTTGGAGAGATTAAATTTTATCAAATAAAACAACATGTAGACCTTCTACACTAAAAACTACAGCGTATTATCTATTTTTCTTTTTATGTCTATTTTTTCGAAGTCTTTTTTTTCTCTTATGTGTAGCGATCTTATGTCGCTTTCTCTTCTTTCCACAAGGCATATATTTTCTATTTTTTTACTGTTAACGATTCACATTTTTTTCTTTCCTCCAGAGCTCGCTTATCATCCAAATGCTGATAAACTTGAGCGAGCATACAGATCGCATCCGCATTTTCCGGATCTACTTGTTTTGCGTTTTCAAGCCGGTCCTTCGCTCTTTCCCATTGTCCTGTCTTCATTGCCAGATGCCCCAGAGAATTCAGTACCAAAACGTGATTCGGATGCTTTTCGTTCAGTCCAATCAACATTTGGACCCCTTTCATCGGGTTATCCCGAGGTGGCCTGTCGGTATACAAAAGAGCGAGATCCACCCTGTATCTTACAGTATCCGGTGCGAGACTTATAGCATTTTCAAGAGCCCGGACACATTTATCCAAACACGCATCAGCAACGGCAGGGTCCAAATCTCCAAGGCCCTTTCTATAGACAGATGCGGCTTTCCTCCATGTCACTGCAGAATTAATTTCCTCAGCGATCTTCTCGTAATAGTATCCCGCAAAAAAGGGTTTCTCAAGTTGAAGCCACTTGCTTGCAATATTCTCTATTGCATATTGGTGATCAATATCACGAGCTCCCACTGCTTGATTTTCAAGATTGACCAATTCATTCAAGTCATTACTGCTCAAGCTTTCCTTAGCAGCTTCAATCATCGGTCTGGGATCTAAATTAATTCCTGATCTTTCTATGTTTTCAATCGCAATCTGACCTTGGTCGGAAACGATATCAAATCCAAAATACAATACTAAAACCAAAAATACAGAGAACACCACGGCGCCAATCTGCAACCTGTTCCACATAAGTCCTTATTTGCCCTATTTTTCATCAGGTAAGGAGGTCACATTATCTTTTACTTGATCGATAAAGATTTTAGCGGGCTTAAATGAGGGAATGTAGTGCTCGGGGATTTCAATGGCCACATTCTTTTTAATATGTCTTCCTATCTTCTTTGCTCTCTTCTTAATAACAAAAGATCCAAAACCTCTGATGTAAACATTTTCTCCGTTAGCAAGTCCATTCTTCACTTCCGTAAAGAAGTACTCCATCGTAACCAGTACATCGACTTTGGGGACTCCCGTTTTTTCGGATATGGCGTTTACTAGGTCTGCTTTTCTCATTATTTGTTGGTTTATAGATAGTTACAATCAAAAATATGCTTTTTTTTGGGCGAGGCAAATGTCGTAATTTATTTCAGAAAAAAAAATTTCTGCGTTTCATTTTTTGCGTTTTTGCTACAACTTATAGTTTTTCAGTAGCTTGATTATCAGATTCTTGCACCGGTGTGCAAAGGACACACCTCAATGCAATACACCCTTCAAGGACTATGCCAAGTGCAGAAATCGAGAAATCGATCCGATGAGGGCAAATCCTAAGAATAGTGGGCTATCTTTGAGCTTCATTCATACTTTTGATCCCTTTGATCTATTACGATATTTCAAAAAGACACCTGCGTTTCCCTTCTTGTGCAGATCCTCATCTATTTGAGTGTTTACCCAAAAAAACTGGTTGAATATGTTATTGTCAATGACAAGCTATGGTCGTGCATCTGGTCAATTAAGTGATCAGACTATCGCAATCGAAATCAAAACCCTCAACAGTAAGTTTATTGATCTGCGACTAAAAATTCCTCCTGGCCTGCAGGAATATGAAATGGATCTGCGAAAGATCTTGCAGGATCGTCTGATAAGAGGAAAAATCGAGGCAGTCTTCACTTTCGAAAATCAACAAAGCAGTGAATCCTACGCCATCAATGAAAACGCATTTAAAGTGTATTACAAGCAGATTTCCGACCTGGCCAGCGGCCTGAATATTGATCAATCTGACTTGTTAAGTGCAATCATGCGGCTACCGGATATTGTACTCACTGACGAGATGACCATCTCAGAGGATGACTGGAAAGTAAGCCAGGCTGTCCTGGAAAAGGCCATAGAGAAGTTGATCGGACACCGCAAGGAAGAGGGAAATGCGATAGCTCAGGATCTGCGACTGCAAATCAAGTGCATACTGGATCAGCTGGAAGAAATCCTTCCTCATGAAGCCACTCGTGTAGACAAAGTAAGACAACGAATGAGTTCGAGCCTTGCGGAATATATGTCAAGGGACAATGTCGACGAAAACAGATTTGAGCAGGAAGTACTTTTTTACCTCGAGAAGATAGATATTACCGAAGAGAAAGTGCGATTGAGACAACATTGTGAATACTTCATACAGGTATTGGAAAATAAACAACCCAGCAAGGGTCGCAAATTGAACTTTATCAGCCAGGAAATCGGCCGTGAAATCAACACCCTGGGGGCGAAGGCATATTCATCAGATATTCAAAGATTCGTTGTACTAATGAAGGATGCATTAGAAAAAATAAAAGAGCATCTCGCCAATGTAGTATGAAAAAAGGGAAGGCAATAATTTTTACCGCTCCTTCTGGTGCCGGCAAGACCACTGTTGTCACCCATCTGCTGGAGCAGTTTTCATATTTGACATTTTCTGTCTCCGCAACCACAAGGCCCAAAAGAGAAGGAGAAGTAAATGGTGAGGACTACTATTTCCTCAGTAAGGAAACCTTTATTACCAAAAAGGAAAACGGTGCGTTTCTCGAATGGGAAGAGGTGTACCCCGGCAGATTTTACGGAACCCTGATTTCTGAAGTAGAAAGACTGTGGTCGCAAGACAAACACATCATTTTTGATGTAGATGTAAAAGGAGCGACAAGTCTAAAGCAACATTTTCAAGACGATGCTTTGGCTGTCTTTATTCGACCGCCTTCCCTGCAAGTCCTGGTGAACCGGCTGAGAAAAAGAGGCACAGAAACGGAGGCTGAATTAAAGAAAAGGATTCGACGAGTGAGGGAGGAGCTTTTATATGAGCAAAGGTTTGATAAAATCCTGGTAAATGATATTTTAGAGGTAGCACTGAAGGAAGCTGAGCTCATGGTCAAGGAGTTCCTGCTTCCCGAGATAAGAAAGCTTTGATATGGAAACACTGATCACCAAGGGTATTAAAATAAGTGTTGAGCCTAATTACGAGCCTCTTCACTCAAATCCGATTTCCTCAAAATTCTTATTCAGCTATCATGTAGAAATCGAAAATCTAAGCGACAGTACTGTGCAGCTGATGTCGCGTTGTTGGTACATCTTTGATTCCGTTGGCATAAAAAGAGAAGTAGTGGGTGATGGTGTGATTGGTCAGCAACCCGTATTACGTCCTGGTCAGATCCATGAATATAGCTCCTGGTGTCCTCTGAGTAGTGAATTGGGAAAAATGCATGGAAGTTTTCATATGCAGCGCATTTCCGACAAATCTACATTTAAAGTCGAGATTCCGGTATTTGAGTTAACTGCACCAACCAAATTAAACTGAGACCTGCATCTTGGGGTGGAGCATGAGCTCCATTTGGGGCATAAATTTTTGGGGATTCTCCAGTCCCAGTAATTTCATCTTCATATCAAGTCCGTATGCGTAGCCGGTAAGATCCCCGTCTTTTCCGATCACCCTGTGGCAAGGAATCACGATAGGTATCGGGTTATGACCATTTGCCCTTCCAACTGCTCTTGCAGCCTTCGGATTACCGAGCACATCCGCTATTTGCTTGTATGACCGCGTCTTGCCGTAAGGTATCGTACAGACCATCTTAAGTACAGACCTCTGAAAATCATTAAGTGGTGAGAGATCTAAAACAAGGTCAAAATTCTGTCTGGTGCCTTCAAAATACTCTCGTAGCTGAGTCACTATGGGCATTGCATTTTCTGAATAGATATCGTCCGTCTCCGTGCCGGTCTTCAGAAGGACTATCCTCCTTAAGCCCATACTGGAAAGAGTGATTTCGAGAAGTCCTAATGGCGAATGAAAATGAAAAGTTTCGAGCATAATGACAAATCTAAAAAATATTTAATGTGTAAATACAGATTTTTGGCACGAGGCTTGAGCTATTTGAGAAAAATCTTGAGGAAGAAATCTGAAAAAGAAAAAGGCCGTAAAAACAGCCCTTTAGATTCAAATATTAGTGGTACCTCCAGGAATCGAACCAGGGACACACGGATTTTCAGTCCGTTGCTCTACCAACTGAGCTAAGGTACCCACCACCCTTTTTTCAAAGGGTTCGCAAATTTAGGCTCTTTTTCTAATACCTCAAATAATTAAGAATTAATTTTGGATACAGCAGATATCGTATAGATGGTACTTTCAAAATGGATCGCATTTCCACTCATTCTTCTACTCGCCGCTGTACTTGTGGTATCCTACGTCCTGGGATATTCCGAGTATTCCTTTTGGCTCGTGCCTTTGGTAGTATTGCTGGCCGTACTGTATGTGGTACATCAAGATATAGACCGGTGGTATGCAAGAAAATATCCGGTCAAGCTTCCTAAAGGAATGCTCAGGTTTATCGAAGATCATTTGCCTATATACCGGTTGATGACTTCTCGCCAAAAGGAAGAATTTGAGAATGCATGCAGCATTTTTTTACGAAATACGACTTTCATGCCCCAAGGCTTTGACAGGGTGCCTGAAGATCTCAAGGTCGTGGTCACCGCAAGTGCTCATATCCTCAGTGCTTTCAGGCCAGAGTGGCATGAAAAATTCAGTGTTTTTGACAATATTGTCATCTATCGCCATCCATTCCCCACGCCTCAGCATCCGAAATATTTACATAGTTCGGAGCTCTATATAAAGGATCACGTATTACTTTTTTGTGCAGATCACTTTATGAAGGCATTCAGATTTCCACAGCAATTCTTTAATACGGCAATGTACGAGTGGGCTAAGGTGCTCTTTCTAAACCACCCACCGGAGTTTGACATTAATCTTCAGGCTCTGCCTGAGGTCAGTTCATTCCAAAACAGTGTAATCGTCGACTATATCGGCCTGCCCGAGCCCTATATACAATGGGAAGCGGTGGCCACGGTCTACTTCTTCACATTTCCCGTGAGATATAAAATGCACATGGAAAATTCCTATGAAAAAATCAGTACCTATTTTGGTGTGGATCCGATGCTGCTGATATCTAACCAGGTCCAACCCACTGTAGATGAGGCTGATGCTTAGCAGATGATTGAAAAAGGGATGATGACTGTATAACGCGTTATGACATTCTACCTATTACTGGCCCTTTGCTTTTTGTCGTTTATGATACAAGGGTGGTTTTGGCACAGGTTTTCCATGATTACTGTGCAGACAGATCCAGAAATAACGACACAACACTCTATTCCCGTATCCATTGTCATCTGCGCCCACAATGAAGCCGAGAATTTAAGGGCTCATTTACCCATGATCCTCACCCAGGACTATTTGCATTACGAAGTGCTTGTTGTAGACCACGGTTCTGTAGATAAGACCCCTGAAATCCTGAATAGCCTTGAGCGGAAGTACCCAAAACTGAAGTACCAGTTTTGCCAGTATCGTAAGCCGGGTAAGCGTCCTGCTCTGGCCATGGGTATTAAAGCATGTAAGTACAATTGCATAGTAGTTACCGATGCAGACTGCACTCCTGCCTCACCCCGATGGCTCGCCCAGATGATCGCGCCATTTGCCACTGGTGCTGATATTGTACTGGGAGCCGCCCCTCTGAGGGATGGCCATGGGACTCTATCCGCATTCGCCCGCATAGAGTCAGCATATACCTATATACAATATGCCACTGCGACTGAGCATGACCTTTCCTACATGGGTGTCGGGCGGAATATGGCCTATACCAAAGAGACGTACCTGGAGCAAGACCCAAATAAGTTCGGCCATTACCTGGGAGGCGACGATGATCTACTGGTCTCTGAGGCCGCAAGTGCTAAGGTGGTTTTGGTCACCAATCCCTCGGCACACGTATTGTCGAACGCACCGAAAAACTGGCAATCATTCTATCGTCAGAAAAGAAGACATGTCTCAGTATCTTGGTCCTACAGTTTGTCTGTGAAATTACTGCTTATGGCCTATGCAGGTTCTCATTGGCTGATTCTTTTTCTAGTGCTTTTCGCACTGTTCTTCCATCCCATACTGGGAGCTGCGCTATTTCTTTTGCTTTTACTCCGCGGGATCTATGTTAAGAGACTATTATACCGGGTTGCACCTCATTTTGTGCGTCCCTTAACTACATTACAGATTCTAATAGCCGATTTTTACTACATACTGCATTATCCGGTGGTTGCCCTTTATCTGATCCTCAAGCATCCATCTAAATGGTAAAACCAGTGGAAGCGGAAATCATCTGGAAATATTTTAGTCCTGATCTGAAGGTCAGGAGTCAAATTGATCGACTGGAATCACTCTACTCCGACATAAACAGAAAAGTAAATATCATCTCCAGAAAAGATATTGGCAAGCTCTATTTACATCATGTCCTTCATAGTTTGGCACTGGCCAAATTAAATAAGTTTAAAACCGGGCAACGGATTTTGGATCTCGGAACTGGAGGTGGATTTCCCGGAATACCTCTGGCAATATTTTATCCGGGTTGCCAATTTACCTTGGTTGACAGTAGAAGAAAAAAGATTCGATTGGTGCGAGAGATCTCCCGCGAGCTGGGTCTGGGAAATGTGAGTGCACACCATTGTAGGGTAGAAGATTATGAAGGGCAGTTTGACTGGATAGTGAGTCGCGCGGTTGCAGCTGCTGAGAAGATCATATCGTGGAGCGTGGATCTTCTCGATTCCACTGATGACGGGGGATATCTGTTCCTGAAGGGTGGCGACCTATCGGATGAGTTTGCTCAGATCAGAAATCCGGTCATTAAATATGCAATAAGTGATTACTTTGAAGAATCTTATTTTACAGAAAAATATATCGTTTGGACTAAAACACGGTAGATTTTTTTCTATTCGCAATCCCGGATGAAAAATAGAATATTGTTCGAATGGTTTGGTAATCCGATCACCGCTCCTCACCTGATCGAGTTTTTTTGTTGGGTATTAATGCTATTCGCTTCTTACCAGATCTTGGTGCGAATTCTTTTACCCAGGCTTTTTGAATTAGAAGAAGTGGAGCCATCTTGGCAGAGCACTGTACTTAGCGCTACTAATCGGATCCTGGGATTACTTTTTCTCATCGCCTTCGTAATCTATTTTGGGCTCGATTATACTATTCACCAGGC
Source organism: Saprospiraceae bacterium (assembly GCA_965222645.1). Classification (GTDB taxonomy): domain Bacteria; phylum Bacteroidota; class Bacteroidia; order Chitinophagales; family Saprospiraceae; genus JABDMH01. Next base: position 3,408,117 of record OZ244968.1, read on the forward strand.
GGATGACCTCGTGGTACACATCTCAACGGTTATGGTGGGATTGCTCATTATACAGGTAGCCAGATTGCTGGATTGGTATACTTCCCAGGTCTTAATCCACAAATACTATACAACCAGAGAGGCACGTGCAGATCGTCGTGTGGCAGCAGGAGATGCAGAGGCCAGTGCCAGCAAAACGGTAAAGTATATCGTATATGTCCTGGCCGCCATCGTCCTGATCAGAACGTTCGATCTAAACTTTACGATCTTTCAAATCCCCATCAATGACTCATCATTTGCCGTCCGGGTATCCAGCGTGCTCACAATGGTGCTTGTCTTTGTGTCAGCCCGATTATTGTCCTGGATTGTCACGCAGCTGGTCCTTTTCTCCTATTACAGACGTAAAGAGGTAGATCCAGGTCGCCGCTATGCGATAAATCAGCTAGTCACCTATTTCATTTATGTGATTGCTCTTTTTGTGATTATTGACAATTGGGGTTTGGATCTCACCGTATTATGGGGAGGTCTTGCAGCGCTCATGGTGGGGATCGGACTTGGGATGCAGGACGTTTTCAAAGATCTCATTTCTGGGGTAATTCTTCTTTCGGACAGGGCGGTAGAGGTAAATGATGTGATCGATGTAAATGGTAAAGTGGGAAAAATAAAGAAAATCGGGCTTCGCACTTCGATGATGAAGGGCCGTGACGACACTTTTCTCATTCTTCCCAATTCCAGTTTGATCTCCGGTAGCGTTCACAATTGGACGCACCAGGATAAGAAAGTTAGATTTTCAGTAAAGGTCGGTGTTGCTTATGGCTCTGATATCGAGATAGTAACTGAAATACTTCTTGGTCTAGCAAAAGGGCATAGCAAGATTCTCACTTATCCTGCTCCTGTGGTCCTTTTTACTGATTTTGGAGACTCATCTCTGGATTTTGAGCTGTTGTTTTGGTCGCAGGAATTAATGGGAATTGAAAAAGTAGTCAGCGAATTGCGATATCAGATCATCGATGCTTTTAAACAGAATAATATCGTCATTCCGTTCCCTCAGCGCGATGTATGGATAAAAACACCGGGCAGATCGAAGGGTGATCAGTGAGCGTGATTGTTAATTTCGTTAAGCTTTACGTTAAACACACGTTAAAGATATCGCCTTATAAACACTTTTTCTATTTATAACCTATTGATAATGTGATTTTAAGGCACTTTCCCTATTGTATTGTATCGCTTAGGGTTGTAACTACACGGGCCCGGAAAGGGTCTTGCCATTGGAAGGTATTCTTAAAATCGTAATTTTGATTTGCTAAACTAAAACTGTTTTTAACAGGTTGAAAATAAACTAACTATGAAGAAATTAATTTGGTTGCCTGTACTGATATTCGCACTTGCATCCACCACCATCTCGGCTCAGAAAATTGCATTAGTAGATGTAGCATATGTGTTGGACAATCTTGATGAATACAAGAAAGCGCAGGAAGAACTGGACCGTACTGCGGAGGCATGGCAACAGGAAATCGCCGTGGAGCAGGACAAGATCAAGAGCATGTACAATAAGTATCAGGCGGAAATTGTACTCCTAAGTGATGAAATGAAAAAGCAGAAGGAGGAGGAGATTATGGCCAAAGAACGGGATGTGCGTACGATGCAGCGCGCAAAATTTGGTCCTGAAGGCGACCTTTTTCAGAAAAGACAATCCCTTGTCGCTCCGATCCAAGAAAAAGTATATGGTGTCATTCAGGCCTATGCCACGGAGCGGGGATATGATGTCATCATTGATAAGGGGGGAAGTTCAGGTGTTCTCTTTACCAATGAACGTTATGACAAAACCGACGATATACTCCGTGCACTGAAGTAGTGCATCATAAAAAACTGATCTAAAAAAAACTATTTTTGCACACCAATTTTTAAAAACTAATTTTCAAATTAAGGATAAAATGAATCAAGTACTCAAATATTTAACGGTCGGATTGTTTTTGCTAACGTCCGTTACGATCACATCCGCACAAAAAATCGGCTATGTAAATACTGCTGCGCTGCTCGCCGAAATACCAGCTGTAAAGCAAGCCAACTCTAACCTGGAGGCATTGCAAACGCAATTGCAAAAGAAGGGAGAGGGTATGATGCAGGAATTACAAACCAAGTATGTTGATCTGCAGAGGAAAGAACAGCAAGGTGAATTATCACCAAAACAATTACAGGATGAGGCCAAAAATCTTCAGGAAGAGGAGGCTAAAATACGTCAGTTTGAGCAAGAAATGCAGACGCAATTAGCTGAAAAAAGAACAACACTGATCCAGCCGATCCTGGATGATCTGAGTGCCAAGATTGCTGAGGTGGGAAAAGAAAATGGCTACACATATATTCTCGATGAGAGCGTCGGGGTCATTTTATACAAGGATGAGGCTTTTGACCTGACAGACATGGTGAGAAAGAAGATGGGATTGTAAACATCAGAAAAAGATTTATACATTTTTTTGGCCGGCCATATATGGCCGGCTTTTTTTTACCACACTTTTTCCACCTCGACATCTTTTACCCAGCGGCTCCATTTTCTATTATAGGTGTGAATTTTTTTTGTAGGCAACCCGTTAATATCGACAATTGCATTGCTCTGATTGATCCATTCGAAAATGCTGCCATAAAGATTGTACACATGACTAAATCCGGCATTTTTTAGCTTTTCTCCTATCTTCTCACTGCGATAACCTATCGAACAGTAAACGACGATGGGAGTTTCCTTTGTTACATCATCCAACATGGAAATATCGAATTTTTTAAATCCGACGTTTTTGGATTGAGCGATATGACTAACCATAAATTCTTCCGGCTCGCGAGCATCGAGCACTAAAAACTTTTCTTGAGACGCTTTTAATTGATCGCAACTAATCGCCGGTACGGTAAAATTGAGGTATCTGTTTATCTCTTCCGAAAATCTGGGATCAACAGCAAATCCGCTTACATCTTGTGATTGTCCTTCACAACCAAAGAGTGACATCGTCATCGAGAGTATTAGCAAAAGTCCTTTCGTTCTATTGACCATGGTTTAGATTGTAACAGGGCCATCTCCAACGCGATCGTCGATCCATTTCCCATTTTTGCAAAGCGGCACCAACTGTTCCTCAATAAAAGATTTTATTTTAGACCGGTCACATCCTGCATAAAGGACATGTAAATTGGGTCCTGCATCGATAGTAAAATAAACAGGAAGCTTAGATTCCTCTCTAAATCTTTTGATGCAATCAATGGCCAGAAGGGAATGTGGATGCAAAAGCAAATAAGACGGGTTCGAACACATCATAAGGGCATGGAGTTGCATGGCTTCAGCCTCGCATAAAATCCCTGCTCGATGCTGGTCTCCGCTTTTAAGAGCCTCAAGCATTGACGACAAGTTTTGCCTTGCGGATTGGTATCTCACTTCGGCAAAAGGATGGTTTTCCATAAGCTTGTGACCCCGGGTGCTGCTCACCTTCTTCTCCGCATCATCGATCAGCAATATGGCATCCCGGTAGTCTGTGAACACCGGATGTAACAATTCTCCCACGGGTATAGCGTGTTGATCACTACTTCCAGGCATGGCACTGGTCTCTCCCCACAATGCTGCTTTTCCAAACAATGACCTGCAGGCACTCCCCGATCCAAGCCGGGCTAAAATCGAAGCTTCCCGAAAGAAGTCACTCTTCATGCAATTCATCTGCTCCGCAATAGAGCTGAGACATAGTGCAAGAGCACTAAACGCCGAGGCAGAAGATGCAATTCCGGAGGAATGGGGGAAAGAATTGCGAGATCTGATATCAAAATGAAACTCCTTGAGAAAAGGGAGGTCTTTTTCCAGACGAGTAAAAAGGCGATGTATCTTTTGTTGAAATGATGGGGCCGGATTACCTTCAAACTGGAAGGTCATTGAGATAGCATCCCGGTGGCTATCCTTCCTTGGACTATAGTAGACACTGGTCTCTGTATATGCAGAAGAAAGGGTAAAACTGAGAGACGGATTACATGGCAACTGGTCTCCTCGTTTTCCCCAGTACTTGATGAGGGCAATATTGGACGGGCTCTTCCACCCAACATACCGCGTAGAAGGCCGTGTTTGGGGCACTCCCTGATCCAATAAATTGTCCTTAATGTTCAACGGTGCTTATTTGGAGTGTGATATATTAAAGTCATCAAGTACGATATCCATAATAGGGTCCTCCCCTACGACATAGCCTTTTCTCAAGTGGTACCCATAGAGTTTGCCTGCAGTATTCCAGTAATTGGCCGCAAATCCATTTTTGAGATTCTTTATTAGATAAAACATGGGTGTGTCGAGTTCTTTTTCGATCATGTGAACAAGAATTCTACCTTGTGTTTTGGTAAGGTTCTTCAGTGGATCTTCAAACTCATCTTTCAACTCCCTTTGCAAGCGTCTGATATGCTTTCGCTGGTCTCTTCGTTTCATCTTGCTCGTTACTTCCTCTAGCTCTCTGAAAATACGAATGGCGTCTACTGCATACGGATACACCTTATTGGCATATCGTCGATACCGCTGGTATCTAGCATATTCTTCCTTTGATCCAAATTTGCGTTTTGAAGTGACGCTCACATCTCCTAAATCAGCCATGTACAATGTGTCTCCGCCCTCGACGATATAGGTCACCGCTTGTCCGTCGATCCGAATTTTCCCTTCCTGGGTGGAATTTTGTGAGACTAATCGGCTGTGGAAAGACATCAAAAGGGTCAAAACAAGCCAGAATGTTCTATGTTGAGTCATAGTCTTATATAAACGCTCCACGTCGAATCTTAATGCTTCAATCACCAAGAAATCCACGAATCGTGCATAGCGCCGCGTATCAAATCAAACGTCAAAAGGCTCAAGTGGGTTCATGTTATCTCTCAGAAGGACGGATGCTTTTATCTCTTTTTTTGGCATCATTTTTCGACTATTAATCGAAAATCGTATCTTTATGGCCTTCGATAATTCGACTCTCCACATTTATTTGTTAAATGACGATAATCTGTCAATTATAATTGGCTGATTGTTTGTTGTTTATATATGATTATTAATTTTACCCGTTGATTTTTTGATCATGAAACACCTATGCTTTCTCATAGCCCTAATTGTTGCCGCTAGCAATGGTCCGGAGCCCATGTACACTCTGGAGAAATTAAACAGTAAAATCAATACCCAGTATGATGAGATCAACCCTGTGGTGAGTCTCGATGGCAAGACCATCTATTTTACTCGAGTAGGGCATCCCGAATTCGATAAGACCTTAAAGGTCTACGACGATGATTTCAGTCAATCGTTGAGTTTTGAGGAATATTCTGACAAATTACTCAATATATACAACCAACTTGGAAACACAACCGTGCAAGATCCTGTCTCCTCTTCTTTCAATCAGGATATCTGGATTGCGGAGAGTGACAAATCTACCTTTGACCAGGTCAAGCATCCAAAATTTCCTCTTAACAACGCACTGCCAAATAGCGTTTGTGCAGTGACCACCGATCCCTCCAAGATCGTGATTGTAAATCAGTTTTTTAAGGATGGAAGCATGGAGAAGGGCTTTTCGTTTTCACGGCGCACAGCAGATGGATGGTCATTTCCCGAGCCAATCTTCATATATGACTACCACAATATCGACGCTGGTGTCAATTTAAACCTCAGCAAAGACAATGAGGTTATGATCTTGTCTGTTGATCGGGGTGACGGACTTGGTCAAAATGATCTTTATGTTTCCTTCAGAATCCACACCACTTTATGGAGTGCTCCGGAACACATGGGTCCTGCCATCAATACTTCTGTCAATGAGATTACACCATTTATTTCAGATGATAAGCAATTTCTATTCTTTTCATCAAATCAAGCAGGTACTAAGGGCGGACAAGATATTTTCGTGACCGAGCGCCTGGATGAGAGTTGGACTAATTGGTCGATTCCACAATCACTGCCAAAACCCATCAATTCGGAATACGACGATGCTCAGCCGTTTTTCAATAGTCCTTCTGGTTATCTTTACTTTACCAGCACCCGTGAGGGATCCAGTGATATTTACCGGGTAAATTATGTTCGGGGCAAGACCAACAAGCCCAAAGAAAAGGCTATTGCAGGAAATATAGAAGATCAAGAAGAGATCACTTGTCTCATTGTCGATGCAGTAACTAAACAGCCGCTAAAAGCCCACCTGCAATACGGACCGGTGGGGTTCCAGGGATACAATAAAGAGGTTTATGCAGACCAGCAAGGAGCGGCCTTGATCACTGATGACGTAGATGTATTAAAACTGCACGTATCTACCGATGGCTATATCGAGACTGTCAAAAAGATCGACATTTCAGACCCGAAAATCAAAAAAGAAAAAATGGTGACCATCGAAGTGGATCCACTAAAGGTGAATACACGAATTTCGCTCGATCCCATCTTTTTCCTGCGGGGCAAAGATAAAATCTTGTCCGGTTCATTTGGTGAACTGGACAGGTTGGCCAGAATTTTAAAGACCCATCCTACGATTCAGGTCAATATAAATGGTCATACTGATAACATTGGAGATACTTGGGCACTACACCAACTATCTGAGCAGAGAGCTACGGCAGTAAAAAATTACCTTGTCAAATCAGGGATCCAGTCGTATCGCATCAAAACCAAAGGATATGGGCCCGGCAGGCCGATTACCGACAATTCTTCGGAGAAGTTAAGGGCTCAAAATCGTCGAGTGGAGGTCGTGATAACTAAAGTATAAAGGTATATTTAGGGCATGCGGTTGTTTGCCCAGGGATTGTCTATTGTCTTTCATCCTCTCCTCATCCTTACCTATGGATTGATCTGGATCATAGCTGCAAATCCTTATATCTTTGGAGGTATATCGGTAAAAGATGAATTGCCGCTAATAGCCATTTGTTTTGCCTATACTTTTTTTCTTCCCATGATTTCAATACTGCTGCTACAGTCAATAGGTTTGGTGGAATCTTTGGAGATGAAAAACCGGGCTGAGCGACTTGCTCCATTGATCATATGCATTGTGTTTTACTCCTGGTTTTATATAAACATGCAGCGCAACGCCGATATTCCGAGGGTCGTCTCAGTATTTGCACTTGGGAGTGTGATTGCAATATCCTTGGCGTTTGTCGTCTCCATCTATTCTAAAGTTAGCCTTCATACGGCCGCACTTGGAGGATTGGCGGGACTCGTCACTCAAATGTATTTCTACTTTGGGTACCAATACGTTGAGATATTTGGCATGGGATTACACATTCGGTTGATTCTGGTGATCCTTTTACTTGTCACAGGATTAGTAGCCTCAATGCGTCTTTTCCTCAGGGCCCATGTACAACGGGATTTGTACGGTGGATTTCTGATTGGGTTTGCTGCACAGTTTATAGCAATGAAATTTTTGTTTTAATTTCGGCCGCCGGCAATCACAAGCGACCCTTCAGACAATGGAAGAAATAAAGGAGAAGATTAATAGTATCTGGGAAAATCGTAAGCTTCTCAAGCAGCCCGAAAACCACCAACTTATTGAACATGTCATTGATAAATTGGATACGGGACAGATCCGGGTTGCTGAACCCACACAAGAAGGCTGGATAGTAAATCAGTGGGTAAAAAAGGCTGTGATTCTCTATTTTCCCATTCGAAAGATGGAAACCATAGAACTGGATCCTCTTGAATTTCATGATAAAATTCCATTGAAAAGGAATTACAAGGAGTTGGGAGTCCGCGTGGTCCCACATGCAATTGCCCGCCATGGTGCATTCCTGGAACCGGGCGTAATAATGATGCCCAGTTATGTTAATATCGGTGCTTATGTGGGATCGGGAACAATGGTCGATACCTGGGCGACCGTAGGATCTTGTGCCCAAATAGGGCGCAATGTGCACTTGAGCGGTGGTGTGGGAATCGGTGGAGTACTAGAGCCCCTACAGGCATCACCCACAATCATTGAAGACAATAGTTTCATTGGTTCGCGCTGTATAGTTGTGGAGGGTGTTCGCATTTGTACTGAAGCAGTATTGGGTGCAAACGTCGTACTCACACAATCGACAAGGATAATTGATGTCACCGGCAAAGAACCTTTGACTCACAGGGGCATCGTGCCATCGAGGAGTGTAGTCATCCCGGGTTCGTACAGCAAGACATTCCCGGCAGGAGATTATCAAGTGGCATGTGCATTGATCATCGGCAAGAGAAAAGAAAGTACAGACAAAAAGGTCTCTCTTAACGAGGCCCTAAGAGAGTATAATATTTCGGTTTGACCTAAAGTTTATCTAAAAGCAAAAATCTATTTTCAATGTTACGGAAGCTTGGATTCCTGGCACTTGTGCTCACATGGTTTGCCTGCAGTACCACCAAAGTATTGACACCTGAGCCCATTCCGGTAGTAAGTGCTCCGGATACTACGGAAATTAGGGACCTGGACACCCTGGTTGTGACCGGAAACAAACAGGATCCTCAGGATCACGTAGACACATTGTACCGGTCCACTACGACCAGATCATTTGATCTCCTTCACACAAGGCTCAATCTCAAATTTGACTGGGAGTCGGAAAAAGTGCTTGGAAATGCGCGACTCACATTGACGCCATATTTTTATCCCAGCAATCGACTCGTCCTTGATGCCAAGGGATTTACATTCAATGGCATCCGCGTACGGGATGGTGGTGGCGAACTAAACTATAAGTATGATGGAAAACTTGTTGAAATCACGCTAGATAGGACGTACACCAAGGGAGAGAAATTTGAACTGGAGATTGACTACATGGCAAAACCAAGTGCTGGAGATGCAGGAAGTGCAGCAATTACTTCAGATCAGGGTTTGTTTTTCATCAACCCGAGAGGTGAAGAAGCCAATAAACCTCAACAGATCTGGACTCAGGGCGAAACAGAGTTTAACAGCAGGTGGTTTCCCACAATAGATAAACCTAATGAACGGTCGACCCAGGAAACCATTCTAACTGTTGACGATAAGTTTAAGACGCTTTCGAACGGAATTCTTAAATCATCAACCGAAAATCAGGATGGCACCAGAACTGATCATTGGGTTTTCGAAATGCCACATGCTCCTTACTTATTTATGGTAGGTGTAGGTGACTTTGCTGTAGTCAAAGACACCTGGAAAAGTAAAGAGGTGTCGTACTATGTGGAGCCTGATTATGAGGAAGATGCCCGGGATATCTTTGCCCATACTCCAGAAATGCTCACTTTTTTCTCAGATATAACTGGATTGGAATATCCATGGCCAAAGTACGCTCAGATCGTAGTGCGAGACTATGTGTCTGGCGCTATGGAGAATACAACCAGCGTGATCTTTGGTGATTTTGTTCAGAAGCATAAGCGGGAGCTTATCGATAATCACAATGACCGTATTGTAGCCCACGAAATGTTCCATCATTGGTTTGGAGATTATGTTACATGCGAGAGCTGGTCAAATCTCACTCTAAATGAGGGTTTTGCAAACTACGCTGAGTATCTGTGGTTTGAGCACAAATACGGTCGCGACTATGCCGATCATCATCGCATCCAGGAAATGCAGGGCTATCTTTTTCAAGCAGCCCAGGACGCACATCCACTTATTGATTTTCAATATGAGGATAAAGAAAACATGTTTGATGCCCACAGTTACAACAAGGGCGGATTAGTGCTACATATGCTGAGAAATATAGTGGGAGATGAAGCCTTTTTTGCATCATTAAATCACTATCTGACGGAGCACGCTTTTGAAAGTGTGGAGGTGCATGATCTGAGGTTGGCATTTGAAAAAATCACTGGATTTGATCTCAATTGGTTTTTCAATCAGTGGTACCTCGATGAAGGTCATCCGGAATTGGAGTTTGATTACAGTTGGTCGGATTCCACTGCGCTTCAGCTGCAGGTGAAACAAGTTCAAAATGGACGTCCTTTCAAGATTCCTACCGAAGTAGCCATATATGGCAGTAACGGGGAGGTAGAAAGAAAAAAGATCACGCTTAACAGTCGCGATCAAGTAATTACCTTAGATCTCGATGCAGAACCCGCTGCAGTCGTACTAGATCCAGAGCGGCTACAACTGGCAACGATCAGGTCGAGTTATGATGCCAGTCAATACAGCATGTTGTACGATCCCAGTGCTTCCCTTGAACTTCGCACAGAAGCGCTATCTCATCTGGCAACAGACAAGGATCCCGGGAGCCAGGCCATTGTCTGGAAGGCGCTTAAAGATCCATTCTGGGCTGTAAGAAGAGCTGCACTAAGTCACATCGACTGGGCAAGCACGGATAATCTCACTCCCTTGATTGAGATGGCTCGACAAGATAAACATAGTATGGTTCGTGCAGATGCTATTTCTATATTGGGAACATTGGATGGGGACTATGCCGATGTAATCTCTGCCGGTATAAATGACCATGACGCCTATCCCGTAGTCGCGAGCTCAATCGTCGCGTTGCATCAGATGGATGAGGACCTTGCCATGCAGAAGCTTCCACTTCTGGATCACGAGACACAATCAGATATTGTGGCAGCTATTTCAACCATATATGGTGAATCAAGAGACACATCCCGACTAGCCTACTTTGACAAGCATCTTAAAAATATTGAGGGTCTGCCCGCCCTGGATTTCTATGCCTCACTCCAGTCACTCCTCGAGTACACATCTGCAAGTACACGGATGTCATGGATGAAAAAACTCGAGTCTGTTTCCAAAGGGAAAGGCATCTCTCCGTACACCAAAATCGCCTCAACCCGGACAATCATTACCCTCTTTAAAGCGGCTTCCAATAATGACGCGCTCTTATCAGCCGGGCAGTTGACCGAACTCAAGAAGATGATCGACTCAATCATCGAAGAGGAGGAAAACAGTCAAATCGTTTCGATTTACCAGACATTTATGGGAAGTTGAGATAAATAGAATATCCTGTACTTTCACCTACGTGAACGGCGGCATACAACTATCACGACATACTCTTGGAGGCCTGGTGGTAGTCCTATTGATGTTTCTAATTATGTGGCCAGGATTTCGAGACGTCTTTGCACATCCAAACGGGTTTCTTTTTGCCAACAGTGGTGACGGGCTCAAAAACTACTTTAATCTCGGTTTCTATCTGAAATACAATAGCGGACTGACCTTTACCGGTGTCAACTATCCCTATGGCGAACACTTATTCTTTATCGATTCTCATCCATTGTATGCCTTACTTCTCAATTTTATTGATAACAATCTCTTTGCGATAAGTCACAATAGTGTCGCATTGATCAATCTTCCCATGCTGGCAGGAATGCTGTTCTGTCCTTTCATGCTCTACATGATTCTGACTCATTATAAAATGCCAGTATGGTACAGCGTTGTAATTGCACTAAGTATTACCCTTCTCTCCCCTCAATGGGATCGATTTCATGGTCACCTGAGCCTGTCTTATGCTTTCGTCATTCCTGCATTCTGGTATTTACTCCTCAAATACGAGACATCGAAGAAGTCGATCTGGTACATTTTATTATTTGTATTCACATTCTTGATTGGTGGTATTCACACCTACTATCTCGCAATATGTTGTGCCTTTCTCTTGGGATACATGATCGTTTCGTTTCTCAAGAGTTCCCGGGACGTGATGCAAGAGACAGCGGCCAGGATTAAACTCGGCCTCATTGTGGTGCTTCCTCTCCTGGTGTACCTCATTGGGATGCAAGTAAGTGATGTAGTGAACGACAGGCCCATTGCTCCTTACGGATTCTACACCTACCATGCGACATGGGCTAGTGTCTTTCTACCACATTACTCATCGATCACAACCTTTTTCGGTCGCTTTGACCTGCCAATCAACTGGGAAGGCCGGGCATTTATCGGTCTTCCGGCATTGTTCTTTGTTATAGGTTCACTTGTTTCATTTTTTCTATCTCTTAGGAAGAAACAAACGTTCTCAGGCATTGAGATAGATCCGGGACTGGGCCGGTTTGCTCTTGCCTCATTCCTGGTGTTGCTGTTTTCGATGTGCATTCCGTTTGAATGGGGATTTCGCTTTCTTGCCGAATGGATTGATCCCATAAAACAGTTTAGGGCACTGGGTCGGTTTAGTTGGGTTTTCTTTTACGTTATAAATATCTACGCTGCTGTTTACCTCTACCTTTTGATAGTCCGACTCACCCCGAATCAACCTGCGATCTATACGTCTGGGCTCACCATTATCTGCCTGATATGGGCATTTGATGGAGCAGCATTTTACATCAATCACGGCCCTGTACGTATCGTCAAAAACGACAAACTCGAAAATCATAGCAGTGGGTATCAATCGCGTTTTGATGAGGATGCCCATCGGCTGGAAGATTTTCAAGCTATCCTTTCACTGCCACTGGTGGCTGTCCGGACAGATAAGATGACATTCCAGAACGACCTGAGTGCACATGGCGAAGCGATGAAATGTGCATTTCATACTGGTTTGCCGCTGATCCAATCCAGCGCATCCAGGCCTTCGCTGGGTCAGACTTTGACCAGTATTCAGCTGATTTCGTCACCGATGATTCAGAAACGACGCCTCAAGGACATGAATGATAAATCCCTTTTGGTGTTGCACAGTAAGGGGAGCAAATTGTCTCCTCCAGAGCGCAGATTGCTTGAAGGATCAAAGATGTTCTGGGAAGATGATTTCATTGAGCTTCGATCTCTGCCTGTACCGGTTTTTTCAAATGAAATTAATGGCCTGTATGAGAAATCAATCGCATTATTTGATCACCTCGACGACGGTAACGATGGCACTTATTGTCATCCGTCTTGTGATGGCGTGGTGCAAGAATCTTTCGACGGAAATACGGTGGCAACGCTTTTTGGTTCGGGTGCCAAATACATGGCGACGTCACCTTCAGTGCTCATTGATACAGTTTTGACTGGGTTGGACAATGACACTTTAGGGTTCAGTGCGAGTTTCTGGATTTACATCGATTCATCGTATTCAGGGATGCCTCGCTATGAATATTTCTATGGACAAACTAAAGATCAGTTCGAAAGTGCCGGCAAAGTGGAGACCAGCAATATTCCGGAAATTTACGGCTCTTGGGTAAATATCTCATTTGCACTTAAACCCGTTTTGCACCACAAGATTGTATTGCACGGCCAGGAAGTGACCGTTGATGAGCTTATGATCAAATCGGAGAAACAGACAGTCCTTGTTGTCGACAGGGGTAAAAGATCTTTAAACAACTATCCGGTGCCCTAATCCATTTCTTATTAATTCTTGTCAATTTTAGAAAAAACAAGATCTTTAAGCAAAATCGCTTCGCACTGCTAAAGAAAAACAAGAACCAATGCTACGATTTGAAGAATACCTTCAAGAATTTAACAATTCGGTTGACTTAGGTGAGTTCCTGATAGATTTGATAGTGGCAGCCTGCCTGGCGGCGTTATTGCGTTGGTTTTATGTCAAATTTGGCTCGAGTGTGACTAACCGGCGTAAGTTTAGTCTGAATTTTATCCCTCTTGCGTTGACCACCTTCGTCATCATTACTGTTATCAAATCATCGTTGGCACTATCTCTGGGGCTGGTGGGTGCCTTGTCCATCGTGCGTTTTAGAGCGGCAATAAAGGATCCTGAAGAACTCACCTATTTATTTCTGACGATAGCAATAGGACTTGTGACTGGTGCCGACAAACCTGTTTTGGCAGTAGTCGCTCTTCTTTGCATTTTACCAATCATCTATTTTAATCAAAGCGTGAGAAGGCGTATGCCGGTAGCTGATGATCGTATGTATATTAACATTCGAACTGATATTCTCGAAGTAAAAAATATCGTTGGTATCATAGAAGAGCATTTTCAGTATCTGAGTTTGAAAAGAATGGATCAGAAAGACGGAAAACTCAACCTCACTTTTGTCTGTAAAGCCAATAGTGTTGCCAGTTTGGATGCTGCTAGAGAGGGTCTCACTTCTCTTTCCAAAAATACTTCTGTGTCTTTTATTGACAAGCCGGATCTGGCCTAATGATAATCAAAGGAAGCAGGCAACCAAGAAACTATCGGAAGCTGCTTTGGTTGCTTCCCTTTGCAGCTGTGTTGGGACTTTATCTATTCCTCACTTACCAGACCATCGATCCGATCGCAGAAGACGCCATTACAAGTACCGCGGGAGAAATATTGTTGGCCTGTGATCTGGAAACCGATGATGGCACCTTTTTTACCGCAGATGGATACACTTTAGACGGCCTTCCCAACGTCACAGACACTTTTGCCCGCAGTGGTACCCGCAGTATGGCACTGGACTCCAATCATCAATATGGTCTCACAACCTGGTTTTTACCTCCTGATCACGACGCCACCTACCATGTCACGGTTTGGCGATTCAACCCGGAGGACGAAGATTCGTATCTGGTAGTGGCCGGGCCCGACAATAAGGACTTGTATCTATCCCAGCCGGGGGCAAAAGAAGTGGAAGAATCAGGATGGGAGGCAATGCATCTTGTCTTTCAGGTGCCGCCCCACATTGACTCAGTAGTGATTTATTGTTATGTGGGCAATGAGGCAAAGGCTGTGTATTATGACGACCTTCAGCTTGCTGTAAGTAATTTACACGAAAATGGAGCTCAATTTGATGTGCCTACCTTAGAGCTGTACCTGGATGATCTTGCTTTGGAAAAGCTCAGGACAAAGAGAAAGGAGGCCTGGAATTCCGGGTTGTTGATCAGTAGCGAAGAGGACTGGACTAAAGCCAAAATTATTTACGAAGAGGAGGAGCACCCCGCAAAGGTGAGGCTCAAAGGGGACTGGCTTGACCATCTTCGCGGTGACCAATGGTCTTTTAGGGTAAAATTGAAAGACCCCCACGCACTTTGGGGAATGACCACATTCAACCTGCAAAAACCGGACACAAGGGGTTTCCTGGATGAATGGGTCTATCACAAAATGCTAAACGAACACGATATTTTAAATCCCCGATACACTTTTGTGGTGCTGGACCTCAATCACAAAGTGCTTGGCTTTTATGCTTGCGAAGAGCATTTCCGAAAAGAACTGGTGGAATCGCAAAGACGGAGGGAGGGACCCATCCTCAAGTTTTCAGAGGATCGAATGTGGCTGGGGGTAGCTCGCGCATTTGAAGAAGTCGGCAGAAACCGCTTTCCGCTAGGCAACGACAAGGAAAATGCCTTCATGTCAGCACCGGTCGAGACCTTCAACCCAGCTGCTTATGATGAAAATCCGGACCTGGAAAAACTCCGGTCCAGGGGTGAGTACTTATTAGGTGCCTTTAGAGACCAGAGCCTGCCTTTTGATCAGATTTTTGACACTGAGATTGTGGGCAAGTATCTTGCTATTGTTGACATTTGTGGGGCATTTCACAGCCTTACCTGGCA
The DNA here is from genome assembly GCA_965222645.1 of Saprospiraceae bacterium. Lineage (GTDB taxonomy): Bacteria > Bacteroidota > Bacteroidia > Chitinophagales > Saprospiraceae > JABDMH01. The sequence goes on from OZ244968.1 coordinate 3,423,380, forward strand.
CAATCAACGATGGTATTATAACCCACTTTCTGACCGGCTCGAACCCATCGGTTTTGATGGCTATGGAATCACACGACACCAACTTTCAGCAGGATCCGCAATCCTTGCCGATGAGGCATACCGGAGCCACAAGGATCAATTCGAGCCTTTCAAACGGCTATTTGAGGATCCCCAGATCGTCAAATGGCATGTTTATTATCTGGACTCACTTGCTGATAAAAACCACCTAGACTCGTTCATGGCCAGGCATCGTGATCAGATAGATGCCTATACGAGCGCACTGGAGGAGGAATATTTGAAGGATGTCATCACCCCAGGTGCCCTATATGACCGGGCGACAAAAATTCGGTTATCTATCCATCCATATTCCGAAAGTCTTAAGGTGTACCGGATGTCCGATCAGAGACTGTATTTCGTAAACCATCACTGTCTTCCTTTGGAAGTGATGTCGGATGGAAATCCCATTTTGTTTCCTTCCAGAGATTTTCGACAAGGTGTGTATCATCCCGACAAAAGTCCAAGATCTCGTGAAGTCCAATTTCGCGTCCTGGGATTGGATAGCCTTTACAAGACAGAAATTCGGCAGGGTTCTGCCGGTGCCTCAATGGCTCAATCCGAAGACAGCGACACATCAAAATGTCATCCCTTCTTAAGAAAATTAGATGCGCGATATACCCTGCAGAGTGGTGAGACATCTGATCCAATTATTGTTCCAGACAGACTCCCGCTCACAATCACATCAGGTACTAGGCTCAATCTTCAACAGGGTGCTTATCTCCTTGTCGAGGGCAAGCTACACAGCGAGGGTACTGAAGAAAACCCAGTCGTAATCAGCTCTTCGGATGGATCAGGGGCCGTTGTAGTGAGAGGAGCCAAAGATCCATGTGTGATCCGGCATACGGTCTTTCAGGGTTTGGGTAACGTAGATCGAGATGGATATATGCTCACGGGCGGAGTCACCTTTTATCAATCGGATGTACTTATAGACCGAAGCATTTTTAAGGAAAACACAGGGGAGGACGCTCTTAATGTCTTCAGATCTAATTTTGAACTGAGCAACTGTTTTTTTCAAAATACCGCGTTTGATGCTTTTGATGCCGACTTTTGCACAGGAAAACTCTTCGGTTGTCACTTCAAGAATATAGGAAATGATGCCATAGATTTCTCCGGCAGTCAAGCCTCAATAGAAGATTGTAACCTCGACCAAATGGGTGACAAGGGGGTATCCGTGGGTGAAGAATCCACAGTCGAAATCGTATCTTGCAGAGTGGAGCGAGCGAGTGTGGGGGTAGCTTCGAAAGACCTCAGTAGACTTACCATTAGAAACATTGAATTCGTTAAGGTTGGGACGGCATTTACAGCCTATCAAAAAAAACCAGCCTTCGGGCCAGCAAGTATTGAAGTAGAAAACCATATTGTGAAAAACATCGGTCGCTTGCACTTAATTGAAGCTGGTTCATCCATTACCTTTCATCCGTTGCCATAATTCATCTTGAGATACGAACTAAAATATTATTTGCCAGAGGAGGATTATTACAGGTGCCTCAACATGATCGAAGAGCATCCGGGAGCATTCAGCCAGAGCTACCCGGATCGCGTGGTCAATAATATTTACCTTGACAGCCCGGATCTAGACAATTGGTACGAGGGTCAGAATGGAGTACCTAACCGCAAGAAATACCGGATAAGGTGGTACGGGGATTGGGGCCTATTGACAGACCCCTGCCTCGAAATCAAGATTAAGGAGAATCAGTTGGGGACCAAACAAGTGCTTGAGATTTCATCCATTCAATGGAAAAGCCTTTCTGAAGACATTCAGACCATCATAGACACCCATGAGCTACCCCCATACCTCACACCTTCCTCTTCCAATTCCTATTCGAGAAAATACTTTGTATCCTATTGCGGTGGGTACAGGATCACCGTAGACCAGCACTTGAAGTTTGGGAGTCCATTTCACGATTTACTGACACCCTCTCTTGCAAGTCCGTTTATAGTCATGGAGTTAAAATTTGATCAGAAAGATGAAGAGGGCGCCGATTGGATCAAGCAATTTATCCCATTTCAGCGCACAAAGTTCTCCAAATATTCACAGTCTTTTAAAACACTCTAGTTATGCCGATTTGCAAACGAAACAATGGGCACAAATGTGCGAGATAAGATACTGGTAGCATGTGACCAGTCCAGTAGGAGGATCGAGTCATTCTTAGGCTTTTTATATGCATCGAGGCCATTGCCGATCAAGAGAAGGTCATCATCGACGGGACATTCATAGGCAGAAACCCTTTGGCCAAAGTCACCTGAAATCCAGTAGGTCTTTACTCCCTGGACAGTGGCTTCCTTAATCATCGGAATGATCACGTGTTCGAAATGATTTAATGAGTCACTGCAATTGACTTTCCACTTCCCATGTACGGCATTTGCGCGTATGGGTTTCCCCATACTCAAGAGATATTCCGACCAGATGGCATGGTGCGATAAAACAATAATAGCTTTAATCCCCTCAACATCTTGCAATCCACTTCTAAGGACCTCATATTGCGCATCTAGTGAAGGACAATCCGTATCGGTTACATTTGTGTTTAAAACGATGAATCTGAGGCCTTGATAATCTTTTGCATACCAAAGAGGTTTCCGGGTAAAATCGGGTATCACAGATGAATAATCTCCTCGTAGATCGTGGTTTCCGACAGCCCACAAAGTATGATCCGATCCCAGATCAAAAATGCTGTCGAGGTATTCGAGCGTCTCCACTGATCCGGAGCTGATTCCGCACAGATCTCCGCCCAAAAGGACGAAATCAAAATTGTCAAATCGCACCTTCTCCAATCTAAAATCGATTCGATCCGTCGTGCCCGGCTGATATGTGTGCCCGAGGAAAACCATCGAAAAATTCGTTTTCCGAATATTTGTGTTTTCCTTGGCACAACCTATGATTACACCAGAGATCAGAAGGAGGCCAATCCGCATTATTATCCAATTCGTAGGAACAATGGCTGAATTTATTGCGGTATTCATTTAAAGGACTTAACTTGACTGTTTATTCGTATAAATAACGCACATTTTAAAATACCAGACCTCAAATGATTCGGATCTGGGTATAATTTTTGTGGTAAAAAAAATGCATTCTATATGTCCCGACAGATGAGTAATTATGATTTACTGATTGAAAAACTCGATCAGTTCATCCGGAAATACTATGTTAACCAGCTCATAAGAGGTCTCCTCTATAGTATAGGGCTTATTGTGCTTTGTTTTTTACTCTTTGCGGTAGCTGAGTATTTTTTCTATTTCAGCTCAGGAATTCGCAAATTTCTACTTATATCTTTTTTCGGCATTTCTGCATTTTCTCTGTATCGTTGGGTTGCGTTACCTGTATTTCATTATTTCAAATTGGGTAAAATCATCTCACATGAGAGGGCTGCAGAGATTGTGGGCCTTCATTTTGGGGAAGTGAAAGACAAATTGATTAACATCCTTCAGCTGAATCAACAAAAAGATGACGCCGTTTCCCGTGCCCTGATTCTGGCTTCCATAAATCAGAAATCAAAAGAAATAGTACCCGTACCCTTCCAATCGGCTATCGACTTGTCGAGAAATAAGAAATACCTGCCATATGCCCTTCCTCCCCTACTTTTACTACTCGGGTTGATTATAGGTGCCCCCAGCCTGATCAAAGAGCCGACAAAGAGAATATTGAAAAGCAATCAGCTTTTTGAACGCGACGCACCTTTTCATTTCGAAATTGATGAGACCTTGCTTGAGGTTCCTCAATATGAGGACTACAAACTAGATGTTACGATCACGGGTGAGTACCGTCCCGAAAATGCTTTTGTACTAGTCGGTGGTTTTCAGTACCGCATGAAAAAAGAATCACCTGATCAATACTCCTATACGTTTAATAACGTGCAGCAAGATCAGTCATTCAGCTTTGCTGCTGAGGGTGTCGGTAGTAGAGAGTACCAGCTGAAAGTTTTGAAAAAGCCCAGTATACTTGATTTATCTACTTCTTTGGATTATCCGGGATACGTGGGTAGACGTGATGAGACCTTAACCAACGTCGGTGACCTCGTTGTGCCGCAGGGTACAAAGATCGATTGGCTTTTACAATCCGTAAATACGGATGCCATCATGTACCGTTTTGATCATAAGGGTCATGAAGATGCTCAGCGTCTGGATGAAAACACGTATACTTTTAACAAGCGGATCTACAACAGCGCAAATTATACCTTGACCGTGGGCAATCATGTTTTGCCAAATTCAGATTCTGTTTCCTATCAGATTTCTGTCATACCCGATTTGTACCCCTCTGTTGTCGTAAAGCTATTCGAAGATAGTGTTGACCAAAAGATGGTCTATCTGGTAGGAGAGGCCTCGGATGACTACGGACTTAAGGAAATAACTTTTAACTATCAGGTCTCCAACCCATCCACAGGGGAAGGTGATCTCAACACCCTTCTAATTACTAAACCTCAAGGTAATTCTTCGACTTTTGATCATGTTTTCAATGTAAATGATCTTCAGCTCAGGCCAGGTGATGAAGTCCTCTATTATTTCGAGGTGTGGGACAATGATGGGGTAAATGGAAGTAAGAGCACCAAATCCACCATGCTGAGATTTAAGCAGCCTACGGTAGAAGAATTTGAGGCCCGGGAAGATTCTAATGAAGAGGACATTAAGAAAACATTGGAGAAATCCCTGAAGGAATCCGAACGCATTCGCAACGATTTTAGGTCGCTTCGGGAAAAAATGCTGCAGGAAAAATCCCTGGACTGGCAAATGAAAAAAGAGTTGCAAGATCTGCTAGACCGACATGAGGATTTGGAGAGCGAGATTGAAGATGCCAAAGAAAAATTTGAAGAGAACCTCGAAAATCAAAATCAGTTTGAAGAGACACCGGAGGAAATGGTGGAGAAGCAGGAAAAGATCCAGGAGCTCTTTGAAGAATTAGCCGATGAGGAAACCCAGGAGCTGATGGAAAAAATTCAGGAGTTGCTTGAAGAGTTAAACAAAGAAGATGCACTCCAAATGATGGAAGATATGGAGTTTAATGAGGACGAGCTGTCCATGGAAATAGAGCGACTGAAAGAATTGTTTGAGCAACTTGAGCTTGAACGCGATATCATGCAAGAAATCGATAAACTCAAAAAACTCGCCGAGGAAGAAAAGAAACTCGCTGAAGAAAATGCACAGGAGCAACCTGCGAAACCTCAGGAGGATCAGGATCAGGCAGACCCCAACTCGGAAGAAGAGGAAAGCAATAGCTCCGAAAATGGTGAACAGCAGCAGCAAAACAGTGATGATCAGTCCGAACAATCACCTGAGGAAAAACAGCAAGAAATAAATGAGAAGTTTGAGAATATTAAGGAATCATTGGAAGAACTGGAGAAGAAAAATGAGGAGATGAAGAATCCCCACGAGATGGGTGACCACGAAAAACAAAGTGAAGATATCCAGCAAGACCTCAACCAAAGCCTGCAGCAACTACAGCAAAATCAAAAAAACAAAGCCAGTAAGTCGCAAAAAAATGCCGGCCAGAAAATGGAACAGATGGCTGAGAACATGCAGCAGCAAATGGAGTCCGGGAACATGGAACAAATGGAGGAAGACATGAAAGCCATGCGGCAATTATTGGAAAATCTAATAGGCCTTTCCTTTGATCAGGAAGATCTTATCGGCGAGTTTAATAAGACGCATACCAGTACACCCCAGTATGTGAGTTTGATTCAACAACAGCACAAGCTGCAGGATGATTTTCAACTGATTGAAGATAGCCTCAGGGCCTTAAGTCAGCGCGTGTATCAGATCGAGTCTTTTGTACTCGAAAAAGTGTCGGATATCAAGAACCACATGGGCAAAAGTTTAAAACTCTTGGAAGACAGAAAAAAATCTCAAGCCTCTGACAATCAGCAACGCACAATGAAAAACGTCAATGATTTGGCTTTGATGTTTAGTGAATCTATGCAACAGATGCAGCAACAAATGGCCGCTATGATGTCCGGACAACAAATGTGCAATAAACCGGGCTCTGGAAATCCCAAGGATGGAAATACCGGAGTGCCCATGGACAAAATTACTGAGGGCCAGAAAGATCTAAACGGGGATATGCAAAAGATGAAGGAGGGAATGGAAAAGGGTGAGCAAGAGGGCACTAGTAAATCCTACGCACAGATGGCAGCAAAGCAGGCTGCTTTAAGAAAAGCTCTGCGAGACATACAGAAAGAAAAACAATCTAAGGGTAAGGGTTCTAAAGAATTGGAAGAAATTTTGGAACAAATGGACAAAATTGAAACTGATTTGGTAAATAAAAGGTTAACAAATGAGATGTTGAAAAGGCAGGAAGATATCCTGACGAGGTTATTGGAATCCGAACGGGCAGAGCGCGAGCAAGAATATGAAAATAAGAGAGAATCCCGGACGGGAGAAGAATTAGAAAAAACACTTCCTCCTGCAGCAGAGGAATACCTAAAAGAAAGAGAAGCTCAAATAGAACCATTTAAGACAATATCACCAGCGCTAAAGCCCTATTATAAACAGCTTGTAGAGGAGTACTATAAATCGCTTAAAGAAAATTGAATCCATGTTAAAATTGGCATCTAGTCCTGAGAGTATCTGTGAGCTAGAAGATTTTGTGCAATCTCTGTCGCAGAAGTACGATATCTGTGCTGATCGTTATCCCGACATTTTGATCAGTCTCACCGAAGCCGTAAACAATGCGATCATACATGGTAACGGGGAATGCAGCACAAAAAAGGTACTTATTCAACACCGGTATAAAAAACAAAATGGTCTCACATTCGAGATCTCGGATGAGGGCCATGGTTTTGACTACAAAAGCATTCCCGATCCCACTTGCGTGGAAAATCTGGAAAAAATCGGTGGACGCGGTGTTTTCCTTATGAAACAATTATCTGACAGGATCAAATTTGCCAACAATGGTCGTACGGTGATCATTAATTTTGATGTCTGACATTGATTTTAGTTGCTGGGATGTTGATTTACCGGCGAATTTTTCGAAGAACAAAATTTCTTCCTGGCTTAGGCAGGTCACTGAATTGGAATTAAGAAGCATAGATACACTACAATATATCTTTTGCACGGATTCCCATATGCTTCATCTCAATCGTACCCATCTCCGGCATGATAGCTACACAGATATCTTGACTTTTCCGTACTCTTCAAATCCCTTGGAAGCAGAAATCTATATCAGTTTGGATCGTGTTGCAGAGAATGCCCGGACTTTCGATACGGAATTCCATACAGAACTATGCCGGGTAATCGTGCACGGCATTTTACATATGTGCGGACACGACGATAAAACACCAGATGAAAAAAAACGAATGCACTTATTAGAATCTAATTATTTGAAATTATTAGAAGCCGGCACACCATAATGAGAATCATTGTGTATGCGCTGATAGACACCCAAATTAAATTTCTTCCTTTTTTATCTTTGCGGCTCGACGAAAATTAATATTGTCAGAAAATTAAATGTATAATTATTTGATTCATTGGAATTAAATGAGTTTTTCAGTGTAGGAATTGCTCATCAATAATTTTATATGCGCGTTCTAAAATTTGGTGGTTCTTCTCTTGCTGATGCATCTTACATCAAGCGTGTATTCGAAATCGTTTCAGCTCAAAGTAAATCTCGGAAAACTGTAAGAGCTGTCGTTGTATCGGCAATGGGTAAAATGACAGATCTCCTCTATGAGATGGCTTCCCTGGCGTCCATGGGTGATGAGAATTATAGCAAATACCTGGATTTATTCACACAACATCACGACGAAGTGATAAATGAACTATTTCCAAGCAAAAAGGCCGAAAGCATTCTAAGGGAAATCGGAGATTTACACAAAACACTAGCTCAGTTGTTACATGGCATTTTTCTGGTCATGGAGGCAACTCCTCGCACACTCGATTATCTGCTGAGTTTTGGGGAGAGAAATAGTGCGACCATCATTAATCACTACTTTAATCACCGCGGCCTCAATAGTGACTATACAGATGCCCGAAACATCATAAAAACAGATAAACGATTTGGTGCTGCACAGGTAGACTTGGATTTATCGTATAAGAAGATTCGCAGTCATTTCAGAAAGCATAAAACACTGCAGGTGGTGACGGGTTTTATAAGCTCGGCAAAGGGTGGGCTGACAACGACATTAGGCCGGGGTGGGTCCGACTATACTGTGTCACTTATCGGGGCTGCATTAGGAGTAAGGGCAATCGAAATTTGGACCGATGTGGACGGGGTTCTTACAGCAGATCCACGTAGGGTGGATCATGCATTGACAATCCAATCAATGACCTATGCAGAAGCGGTCGAGATGTCTCACTTTGGAGCAAAGGTGATTTATCCCCCTACCATCCAACCTGCTATGCGGAAGAATATCCCAATATATATTAAGAATACTACCAATCCGACAAACAATGGGACCATCATATCATCCACTCAGGCGGATTATGAAAAGGCAGTAAAAGGTATTTCTTCGATCTCTGATGTCGCGCTTCTTACTCTCCAGGGCAGCGGGCTTTTTGGTGTGCCCGGAGTAGCAGCTCGTCTATTCCAATGCCTTGCATCTGAGGGTGTGAACATTATTCTGATCACACAGGGGTCGTCCGAGCATTCGATAAGTTTCGCGATTCAGCCATCCGAAGTCCAAAAAGCTGTCAAGCTGGTAGAAAAGGAGTTCGAGTTTGAGTATATCCGCCAGACAGTAGACCCAGTGAAGGTCGAAGAAGACCTGTCTATTATCGCAATTATTGGTGAAAATATGCGATATGTCCCCGGAGTAGCTGGTAAAATGCTCACAGCACTGGGAAACAACGGAATCAATGCAATCGCCATCGCACAGGGATCTTCAGAACTCAATATCTCAGTTGCGATAAATAAAGAAAATGAAACCAAAGCCTTAAATGCTCTCCACGAAGCTTTTTTTCTTTCGGACACCAAAACGATTCATTTGTTCATGGTCGGTGTGGGGTTAATCGGGGGAACATTGTTGCAACAACTTGAAAAACAAGCCCCTTACCTCAAGGAGAAAAAGTCTCTGGAGATTAGGGTGGTAGCCTTGGCGAACACAAAAAAGATGCTTTTCGTGGAGGATGGCATTCCCCTGGATAACTGGCAGACAACGCTTGATGAGAGTGGGGTCAAAACAAAGATCGATCTCTTTGTAAATCAGGTAATTAAGATGAATTTATCCAATTCAATTTTTGTCGATAATACGGCCGATCTCCTGATCCCAGACCACTATCAGAGGATCCTGGATGCATCAATAAGTATCTCGACACCCAACAAGGTGGCAACATCCGGAGAATTTGATCAGTATCTCAATTTGCAGAAATTAGCAGAAAAAAAGAATGTTTATTACGGATATGAAACCAATGTGGGTGCAGGGTTGCCCGTGATATCGACCTTGAGAAACCTCACAGAAAGTGGCGATCGAGTCATTAAGATCGAAGGAGTCCTGTCGGGTTCTCTATCCTATATTTTCAACCATTTTGGTCCTGAGCTCTCCTTTAGTGAGGCCGTAAAAAAAGCGGGAGAACTGGGATATACAGAACCGGACCCGAGGATAGATTTGAGTGGTACCGATGTCAAGAGAAAAATTCTGATACTGGCCAGGGAGGCTGGGTTGGCCATGGAGTCATCCGAGATCAATGTCGGAGCACTGTTGCCTGATTACTGCAACCGGGCAAAAGTGGGCCAGGAATTAGATGCGGCACTGGAGCGGGCAAATCCACACTTTGAGGCTCTGAGAAGTAAGGCGGAAAGAGAAGACAAAAGATTGCGGATGATCGCGAAGTTAAAAAATGGTAAGGCAAGTATTGGGTTGGAAAGCGTGGCTAAAGACAGCCCCTTTTATCATTTGAGTGGAAGTGATAATATGATCGTATTCACCACCCAGCGCTATCATGACAGGCCTCTGGTGGTCCAGGGACCGGGAGCTGGAGCAGAAGTGACTGCTGCAGGGGTTTTTGCTGAGATTATTCACATAGGTAATTTACTATGAGGGCAGGCATCAAAGTTTTTGCCCCGGCTTCTGTCGCTAATGTCGCGGTTGGTTTTGATATTCTGGGTTTTGCGCTCCAACGGCCGGGCGATGAAATCATTGCCAGACCTAAAGAGGGTAGTGGTTTATCAATCGTTAAAATCACCGGAGATCAGAATAAGTTACCCTATGATGTAACCAAGAACACTGCTGGTTTTGCAGCTTTGAAGCTTTTGGAGCACCTTAATCACAATGCCTTTGGTGTCGAATTAGAAATACACAAGAAAATGCCTTTTGGCAGCGGATTGGGTTCATCAGCTGCCAGTGCGGCTGGTAGCGTGGTGGCTGTAAACGAATTGCTGGGCAGGCCGCTGAGTCGCGATGCTCTTCTTCCTTTTGCCGTGTTGGGTGAGCAAGTAGCCGATGGCGCTTACCATGCTGACAATGTAGCGCCCTCTCTTCTCGGGGGCATGGTCTTAATAAGAGACAGCGAAACTCTTGATTTTCATCGTGTTATGGTGCCAAAGGGGCTGATTGTTGCTGTTGTCTATCCACATATACAAATCTTAACAAAGGACGCCCGTGAGATTGTCAGTGACCAAATTACACTTACAAAGCATGTGAAGCAATCGGGCAATCTCGCTGGATTGATCCTCGGGTTAATGCGGTCAGATTTTGATTTGATTCGGCGAAGCCTGGAAGACCATATTATAGAGCCACAGCGGGCATCCCTGATTCCTCATTTTTATGATGTTAAGCGAGCAGCGCTGGAGCATCGTGCATTGGGGTGCAGTATTAGTGGGGCTGGTCCATCTATCTTTGCTTTGTTTAAGAATACTCGAGAGGCGGAAATCGGAGCCAGCCATATGAAAGAAGTGTTCGCTCGCAATACCGTGAAAGCAGATCTTTATCTATCATCTATCAACCAACAAGGCACAACGGTCTTTTAATCGTTTCACGTGAAACTGTACAGCACATCAGATAAAGGCAAAACACTTTATACCCTGAAGGATGCCATTATGATGGGGATTGCTCCGGATGGAGGTCTCTTTATGCCTGCAAATATTCCTCCTTTACCAAAGTCATTTTTCGCTTCGTTCTATTCCATGACCTTTCAAGAAGTGGCTTATGCGGTGTCCGATGCATTGTTTGACAAACAGTTGAAGACGCACGAAATGATCAATCATGCACTAAATTTTCCAGTTCCTTTGGTGGGGCTGTCTGAGACCCTTTATGTTCTTGAACTGTTCCACGGCCCATCATTGGCGTTCAAGGATTTCGGTGCGCGCTTCATGGCGCAATTGATGTCTTTTTTTAATCGCGAAGAAAAAAATCCCCTTCAAGTTCTGGTTGCCACCTCTGGGGATACAGGTGGTGCTGTCGCTTCCGGATTCTACAACGTTCCCGGCATTAATGTTTTGATCCTGTTTCCAAAGGGTAAAGTAAGTCCTCTCCAGGAATTACAGCTTACTACATTTGGAAATAATGTTCGGGCACTTGAGGTAGAAGGTACTTTTGATCAGTGTCAGGATATGGTGAAGAATGCCTTTTCTGACCCAGATCTAAAATCCAGATTCCGGCTCACCTCAGCAAATTCAATCAATATCGCACGCCTGATTCCTCAAATGTTTTATTACTTCGAGGCACTCAGGTCATTAGGTCCAACCGACCTGCCCATTACTGTCGCTGTTCCAAGTGGTAACTTTGGCAATCTAACTGCGGGGTTGTTTGCAAAAAAAATGGGGTTGCCGATAGATAGGTTTATCGCGGCCACCAATATAAACGATGTGGTGCCCAGCTATCTAAAGAATGGGTTATACAAGCCCAGAAGGTCTATGGAAACAATTTCTAATGCCATGGACGTAGGAAAACCCTCAAACTTCATCAGAATGCTCGATCTCTATGGTTCCACGTGGAACGACATGAAGAAGCACATCGTTGGTAAATCATATAAAGACCAGGAAACGCTACAGTCAATGAAGCACTGTTTTGATCAGTTTGGATACACTTTAGACCCTCACGGTGCTGTGGCTTATCGAGCTCTCCTGGACCATCAACAACTCTTCTCTTCTGTTGGAATTTTTCTCGAAACAGCACATCCATCCAAATTTAAATCTGTGGTTGACCAGGCCATCAACATAGATCTGCCCCTTCATAAATCATTGGAATCATTAAAGACAAAACCCGCTCACAAATCTACTATAGACGCCAACTACCTATCTTTGAAATCCTTCTTACTTGATAGCCCGACACCATAGTCCGCTTCCACTTTCGATAAGAACTCGATCAACGCATTATTAAACTTAACCGGTCTCTCAAGCATCGGTGCATGACCACACTTATCAAAAATGTGCAGCGTAGAGTTGGATATCAGCTCGTGAAACTGCTCTCCCACAAAAGCAGGCGTAATCTTATCATCTTTTCCCCAGACGAGCAGGCAAGGCAGTTTTAGCTCACCTAACCTGTCCTTAACATTATGCCGAATGGCAGACTTTGCGGTTTTTACCAATCGAATTCCCTTCATTCTGCTATTGACAATCTCAAAAACCTCGTCCACCATTTCCTTCGTCGCAATATCAGGATCGTAAAACGTAACCTTAACTCGTTGCTTAATGAATTCGTAATCTTCTCTCTTCGGAAAAGAGGTCCCAAAAGCACTTTCATAAAGTCCTGAGCTACCTGTAAGAATCAATGAGCGGATGTAATTCTGATTTTCCAGAGCATATAAGATCGCGAGATGACCCCCAAGTGAATTTCCCAAAAGATGAAACTCGAGATCAGCACAATGCCATTTTATAAACGCGCTGAAGTAATCAAGTAATCCCTTCAGCGATACCTTATTCAGTGGTAACTCAAAAATTGGCAGAATCGGCATGATTACCCTCCTCTCCTTCCTGAATTCCTTTATCAGTGAGTCAAAGTTACTTGCAGTACCAAATAAACCATGCAATAAAACAATCGGGGACAAGTCACCGGCACCTTCGTCCAGATAAGTAAATTCACCGTCCTTTTTCACTTCAAAAGATGTCATCCCCTAGTACTTTACAGCAGTCTTAAATGTCTGCAAATAACAAATGTATAAAGCAACTCCTAATAACATAAAGGCAACTCCCTGATGCACAACACCCCAAAACACCGGAACTGCCCCGATACTCGATATTAAAACGACAATTCCAAGCACAGACTGCAAAACTAACACAGTTATTAACACCCATACTCCTATCCTTATATTATTATTATTTTCTTTTCTAAGCAATCGATAACCCAAAGCTAATCCAATGATAATCAGCACATAAGCTACACCCCTATGACAAAACTGGATCAATGAGACAAAAAAATGGCCATTGTCGTAATTCACAAAGTTTTCAACAGTCCAACTCTTTCCCTCCAGCAGCACATCCGGCAGGAATTTCCCATTAATCTTTGGCCAACTCGGTGACGACACCGCCGCTCGTGTGCCGGCCATTATACCGCCCAGGAATATCTGGAAACCCAATAATGAAGCAAATAATTGAGTAACCACTCTGGAGTTCGAAATTTCCTTCTTCCCTGGGCTCTTACAGAGGAGAATTGTCCACAGCAAGTATCCGAATAAAGCCATGGCCAGGCATAGATGAATAGCTAATTTATACGCATTTACCCAGGGTCTTTCAACCAAACCACTTGCCACCATGATCCATCCAAATAAGCCAGCCAAAGCTGCCAAGAAAAACACAACCATGAGTCTAAGTAAGATTTTCCGCGATATCCACTTTCGGTAGCTGAAATAAGCAAACGGAATAATAAATACAAAGCCCATCCATCGTGCCCAAAGCCGATGCAGGTATTCCCAAAAATAGATCTGTTTAAACGCGGTAAGGCTCATGCCCCTGTTTAACTTTTCATACTGCGGTGTCTTTTTATACAATTCGAACTCCAACTCCCAACCCTCTTGCGATAAAGGTGGAATTGCTCCCGTTACGATTTCCCATTTTGTAATTGAAAGTCCGGAACCAGTTAATCTCGTAACACCCCCTATAATGATTTGGAAAAAGATCATGAATAATCCTATAATCATCCAGGTGACCACAATCTTCTTTTTCACTAACATTTCACAATCATGAAGAACTTAATAACTAGATTTTAAATAAGCACATGAGTCATCATCAGTGGTGTTAATATGATCATTTTTTAAATCTATATCCTTGGATAATGACATATTAACAAATATATATGACATTTCTACAAAAAATAAGTCAATAACAGATTGATTATCAGTTTTTTATATAGTTATGAACACACGAATATTATTGAGCCTTGTTAGTAAATCCATTGTGAGAGAATGTGAATATCTCGTTTTAGTTTGTTTAAAAGACAGGGAAAACACGTTGTAATTAAACGGTTTGATTAATTGATCGATCTCAAGTGTTCATAAACCTACATTAATGTTTAATTATGTTGATTATCCATCATTAAATATCTCAATTTATCTATTTATATTCTTTTGTTTACTAAAGAGATACAAATGTATTTTTATTAATATGTTTATATCTACGAAAAACAAGGATGATACCATGAGAGCAGTTGTACAGAGAGTAAAGCGCGCTGATGTTGTCGTGGAAGGACAACTAGTTGGGGAGATTGGTGCCGGGCTTCTCGTATTGGTGGGTATTGAAGAAGAAGATGACCAAAGTGATATCGATTGGCTCACCCGCAAAATTGTCAGCCTGAGAATATTCAACGATCATCAAGGACAAATGAATAAGTCGATTGAACAAGTAAAGGGCGATATTTTGGTAGTCAGTCAATTTACCCTGCACGCCAGCACAAAAAAAGGTAATCGACCGTCCTTTATTAAAGCAGCAAAGCCGATTAAAGCGAAACAGATCTACGATGCTTTCGTTGCCCGCCTCAATCAAATTTCTTCATCACAAATCAAACAGGGTATTTTTGCGGCTAATATGGATGTGTCTTTGTGCAACTCCGGGCCGGTTACCATTATCATAGATACCAAACAAAAAGAGTAAATGAGCATTAGAGAATGGCAAAAAAAAGTCGATGACTGGATCAATAACTACGGTGTCAGGTATTTTGACATAATGACCAACACAGCACTCCTGATGGAAGAAGTAGGAGAGATGACTAGTTTGATTGCTAGAATCTATGGAGAGCAATCCTTTAAAAAAGAAGTATCGAAACAAAGGCAGCTCAACAGGCTGAAAGAGGAGCTGGCCGATACCATGTTTGTTCTCACTTGTATTGCAAACCAGACCAACATCGATTTGACAGAGGCCTTAAATAGTACGATTGAAAAAAAGAAAACACGCGATCAGTATCGCCACCTCAAAAACACAAAGCTCAGGGAAGATGACAAGTGAGCCTACTCTGAAAAGGCAGCGTCAGAATAATTCAAAATATTCTACCTGACAATCCATGGCGGACTATTGCAGATTACTCGGAGGTCTTATGATCAAAATAATACTCCTCAAAAAGTCGTGCATCAATTACCTTATAGAATTTTGAAATAAACCGTTTACTCTTTTTGCGCTGCCCCTTAGGCAACAAATCAAACGATTCTATCACTTTTAAAAAGTCATCTTTTTTGTTGACAAAAACGGTTTTTACATCCTCAAAAGCCATCTTATTATGGCCCTTTCTTATAGAATGCCTTAAATCGCTAATGCTGAGTCCTGGATGTGCATAGGGTGCACCCACAAATGAAGAAAAATCAAAATCATAGGGTATCGGAATTTTACCTGGGCCAGATTTTCCTTCCACAAATCTCACGTTGTGCTCGATCATCATATTCATGTCGTTATTACCAACCATGAATTGAAAAAAATTGACCAACTCATAGTGGTATGGTTCAATCGAATCTACTTGAATACCCATACAGTCACACCAATCCTCATCCAACCGGTCTTCGAGCTCTTCATGACTCTCCAAAATCATTGCGTAGCTTTTTATCTCTGCCCCACTGCTCTGGTCGATATATTTTACAGGAAATAAAACAGCCCCATAGCTCATGCTGTCAAGTCTTTGGTAGAGCTGATAAATTAAATACTCCCGCTTTAGATACAGTATAGCAGAACCGGTATTCAAACAGTGAGTAACCAATTTGTATTTGTCTGCTTTTTTAAACCCCAAATCCTTTAATTTGCCTTTAGGGAGATTTAGTTCCAGAGGAGGAAGATCGCACACTCTTCGCCTGAATTTGCCCCTCACTGTCAATTTTACCGGAAGACTAAAGGACTCACTACCTGATGTAACCGTTATTTCGCCTTGGTTCTCATAGGGTTTCATCTTGTTAGTGATCAAAGAATCCACCTCAGCCATAATAGTAATCTCGAGCTCAGGCAATGTTTTAAGGTGTTGGAAAAACGTCTGTTTTTGGGAAAACACAAGAATGTCAAGCACCACAAAAATTCCCAAAAAGACCCATTTCGACCTGGTAATCACCATACTTTCTGTAGATTAGTTTTTCCAAGCATGTTTTTAAAAACCGATTTACTATGCACAGACGCTTTTTGTTATTGTCGCTTCTTTTGACGGCATGTGCTCCACAATCAAGTCTGCAGACGTCGACCTCGACAAAGGTAGCAAAGAATGTGGTGTTGATGATCGGTGATGGCATGGGATTGTCGCAGATTTCTGGCGCGGTGTATACCAGCAAACGCGCACTCAGTCTCGAATCTATGCCGGTTGTTGGCCTACAGAAGACGCACTGCAAGGACAAACTGGTCACGGATTCTGCCGCTGCTGCCGCTGCAATAGCCCGGGGAGTAAAAGCAAATTACAACGGTTTTGGTACTACAGAAACACAGCGAGCACCCCAATCGATCTTAGAATATCTCGAGGAATCGGGATGGGCAACCGGAATGGTGGTGACATCTTCTATCACCCATGCAACTCCTGCTGCTTTTGTGACTTACCAGGTAAACCGAAGCATGAATGAGGAAATCGCATCAGATTTTTTAAATATTGAAATAGACTATCTCGTAGGTGGGGGCAAGAAATACTTCGACAGGAGAGAGATAGACAACCGGGATCTAATCAAAGAGATGCAAGCCAAAAATACCGTGGTACGAACATATCTGGACGGAGAAATAGCAGATGTGGACATTCCCCCTTCGAGCAATTTCGTTTATTTCTCAGCCGATAGCGAACCCATATCGCATCAGCAGGGTAGAAAATATCTAAGCACGGCCACAGATCGCGCGATTTCCTTTCTGCGGAAGAGGTCAGAAAACGGCTTTTTTTTATTGATCGAAGGATCACAAATTGATTGGGGTGGCCACGCAAATTTAGGGGATTTTGTGGTAGAGGAGTTACTTGATTTTGATGAGACCATAGGTCGTGTACTTGATTTTGCGAGAAGAGACGGAAACACCCTCGTGGTTGTGACTGCAGATCATGAGACAGGAGGATTTGCAATCAATACACAAGAAGAAGATAATAAGGATCTCAACATCGCATTTACCACCAAGCAACATACAGCAACAATGGTACCTGTCTTTGCCTACGGTCCCGGATCTCATCACTTCGCAGGCATTTATGACAATACCGAAATACACAACAAGATCAAACTTGCAATGGATTATCAAGAATCAAATTAGAGCATGAACCTGACAAGTATCGACCTCGTTGTTTTTTTTGGTTATCTGCTAATCATGATCGGCATTGGAATCTGGTTAGCCCAACGTAAAAATGAATCAGCACAGGATTATTTTTTGGCGAGTTCAGCCCTCCCATGGTGGGCCGTTGGTGGATCGTTGATTGCGTCCAATATTTCGACTGAGCAAATCCTTGCAATGAATGGCTCTGGTTTTGAAATTGGTTTGGCCATTGCAAGTTACGAACTTATGGCGGCAGCAACTTTGATCATTGTTGCCAAGTTTTTTTTACCGGTGTTTATCCACAAGAAAATCTATACAATGCCCCAATTTTTAGAGCAACGCTTTGACAACAATGTCCGCACTGCTTTGGCGGTATTTTGGATATTCTTATTTGTGTTTGTCAACATCACATCGGTGCTCTATCTGGGTGGGCTTGCCATCCAAAATATTATGGGTGTATCACTTATGGTAGGAATTGTAGGCCTGGTCATCTACTCGGCATCATTCTCAATTTTTGGAGGTCTTAAAGCAGTGGTATGGACAGATGTGATTCAAGTTGTAATTCTTGTTGTAGGCGGTTTTGTTGCGAGCTATTTAGTGGTGAGTGCGGTGGGCAATGGCGGATTCTTTGATGGGCTTTCTACCCTGGTATCTGAAGTGCCGGAACGCTTTAGTATGATCTTTTCTAAAGAAGATACCTATACAGATATATCGACGGATACGGTCAAGAGCGCGTATAATTTATTACCGGGACTTAGTGTCTTGCTGGGTGGAATGTGGATTGCCAATATTTATTACTGGGGCACAAACCAGTATATCATTCAGCGTGCCCTCGCTGCCAAGAGCATAAATGAGGCTCAAAAAGGTGTGGTATTTGCAGCAGCAATAAAAATTTTAATGCCACTAATTGTAGTTGTTCCGGGGATTGCAGCGTATTATTTGCAAGCAGAAATAAGCAAAGCAGACGAAGCCTTTCCCTGGGTGCTAAATAATTATGTTGCCGTGGGTTTAAAGGGGCTGGTTTTTGCCGCGTTGGTTGCGGCTGTCGGCTCATCAATAAGCTCGATGGTCAATAGTACATCTACGATTTTCACACTCGACATTTACAAACAATTTGATCGCAATAGCTCGGAAAAAAAATTAGTACGTGTAGGGAAGATCTCAGCGGCGGTGGCACTTCTGGTAGGAGCGGCGGTAGCACCCATGTTGGGGTCGTTGGGACAAGTATTTCAGTATATTCAGGAATACACAGGATTTATTAGTCCGGGAATTGTTGCGATATTTTTGTTTGGACTTTTTTGGAAACCCACGACATCTCGTGCAGCTATCGTTGTCGTTCTGCTATCGATTCCGCTGTCATGGCTTCTACAGATTTATTTTCCACAGCTGCCATTTATCGACAGGATGGGTTTTTGCTTTTTATTGTTATCGACAATATTGGTGATATTGTCCCTAAGCGAACAACCCAAATCTGAAAATAAAAATGCAAGCTCGAGTTGGGGAATCATTGCGGCAATTGTTTGTATTGCAACAGTGCCGGGAATAAAAATCCTGGTACAGGAAGGAACGACAAATCTTTTTGGAATTCTGTCAATTGCATTGTCAATTCTTACAATTATTCTGCTGACGTCTACACAGAGAATTCCAAATGTCAAAGCAATCCAATTTCCTTCACAACTATTTAAGACCAGCCAGCAGTTTAATATCGCTGCCCTTGCTACGATGGCACTCCTGGCTGTGATTTATACAATATTCTGGTAGGGAAAATGATAGACGAGTATCCCCGGCTGTATGAGATAAATACGAGACCCTGGCTTAAAAAATTCGGGGAAAACACACGCCTTGAAAAAGTGCCGGACAAGTATTGGCACGATCTCGCAGACAAGGGAATAAACATGGTTTGGCTTATGGGAATTTGGGAAACCACTCCGAGCTCCATAGAAGAATATTGTTTCCACCCCGATTTAATAAATGCGTACAACCATATTTCGGAAGACTGGAACAAGAAAGATATTTCGGGCTCACCCTATGCGATTGAAGACTACATCCCGGCCAAAAACCTGGTAACAAAAAAAAATTTAAAAGTCCTAAAGAAAAAACTCAACAGGCTGGGATTGAAATTAATTTTGGATTTTATCCCGAATCATTTTAATGCTCATTGTGCTCTCACAAGAAAACACCCTGAAGTCTTTTTGACCGGTGACGAACAGACTTTACGGGCCGACCCCCATACTTTTTTTAAAAGAGAGGATATAGTATTTACGCATGGGAAAGACCCCTATTTTCCCGCGTGGACCGACACCCTGCAAGTGAACTACTTTAGCAAATATGCTGCCGATTTTATGATAGAAAAACTGGAGCAAGTAGCAGAAATGTGTGATGGAGTGAGATGTGACATGGCAATGCTTATGCTGTCAGATGTTTTTCAAAAAACCTGGGGCTTTCTCGGGATTGAAAAAAATTACGACTATGAATTTTGGGATGCCTGCATCGATAGAATAAGAAGCAGGTTTCCACACTTTATCTTTATTGCAGAAGCCTATTGGGACACTCCCTGGAGATTACAGCAAATGGGGTTTGATTATACCTACGACAAGACCCTTTTAGACCTCATTATTGAGGAAAAGTATAAAGAGATAAAAGCGCATTTGGGCGGAGACATAAGTTATCACAGGAAAACAATAAAATTCATCGAAAACCACGACGAAGAAAGATCTTTGAAAGTGCTGGGATTTGAGAAAGCACAAGCAGCGGCAGTTTTATTTAGCACCGTGCCGGGTCTAAAACTTTATTACGATGGACAATGGGTTGGGAGCCGAGTCAAATATCCCGTCCAATTGGGGCGATTCTTTCCGGAAGAAGACTGCCCTTGTACTACTTCTGATTCTCTACCCGAAATTCCTTGTGTTTGCATGCATGTTTTTTATAGCCGTTTGTTAGATATCATGGGTGATGCAATCTATCGCAAGGGAAATTGGAGCCAGATCGCAGATGGCGGCAACGATAATCTTATAGCCATGAAATGGAGCTTAGGGAACATTGAACATTTTATTTTCATAAACTTTGACAAACACAAGAATCGCTATATAATCGACCTTCCACCCACTGCCTTAAGAGGAACTGTCGTTGATTTACTCAGCACATCTCATAATCCCACCTTTGCCAAACGTACCGGGGAAGGTTTAGATCTCAAACTACCTACCTACAGGTCGTGCATTTTGACCATCAAAGATCAAAACTAATGCCCTGTGCTAGGGGCAGACCCTTGCTGTAGTTAATGGTATTGGTCTGTCTCCTCATATAAGCTTTCCATGCATCAGAACCACTCTCACGGCCTCCACCAGTCTCTTTTTCCCCACCAAAGGCACCACCGATTTCTGCCCCACTTGTACCAATATTGACATTTGCAATTCCACAATCAGACCCGCTTTCGGATAAAAACCTTTCAGCTTCTCTTAGGTCATTGGTTATAATACTTGAGGACAAACCCTGCTTAACCCCATTTTGAATTGCAATTGCATCTTCAAACGAATTGTATTTTATCAAATACAGCAATGGTGCAAAAGTCTCTTCCTGCACGATGGGCAGATCGTTGGTGACCTCGGCAATGCTGGGAGACACATAGCAGCCACTCTTATAATTGGGACCATCAAGGACTGACCCCTCCAATAAAATACTACCACCCTGCTGCGATACCGATTTAATTGCATTGACATAAGCACCAACCGCGTCTTGATCGATAAGCGGCCCCATATGGATACCCTCATTTAAAGGATTTCCAACTTTTAACTGTCCATATGCCTTTAGGAGTCGTGATTTGAGCACATCATATACCGATTCATGAACAACCAATCGGCGAGTCGAAGTACACCGTTGGCCTGCTGTCCCGACTGCCCCAAACACTGCCGCCCTCACCGCAAGATCTATGTCGGCGTTTGGGGTGACAATAATGGCGTTGTTTCCTCCCAACTCCAACAATGACCTCCCCAAACGGGCAGAGACAACCGACCCAACGGATCGGCCCATTCGACAACTACCGGTGGCGGATACCAACGGAATGCGACGATCACCTGCTATTCTTTCGCCAAGCCCACGACCACCGGTCACAACACTTGAAACACCGTTTGGAGCACCGTTTTCTGACGTCACTTTATTGAGTAACAATTGACATGCCACCGAGCACAGCGGGGTCTTTTCAGACCCCTTCCAGATGCAGACATCTCCACAAACCAGTGCGATCATGGCGTTCCATGACCAGACTGCCACTGGGAAGTTGAACGCTGAGATGATACCCACAATACCGAGGGGATGCCACTGCTCATACATCCTGTGATCCGGTCTTTCCGATTGCATTGTTAAGCCATAAAGCTGTCGTGATAAGCCCACTGCAAAGTCACAGATGTCTATCATCTCCTGCACTTCACCCAGGCCTTCTTGCAAGCTTTTTCCCATCTCATACGAGACGAGCGCACCTAGATCATCTTTGTGCTTTCTCAGAAGTTGACCGTATTGACGTACCACGTCACCACGGCGCGGGGCCGGCCAGGATCGCCATACCAGAAAAGCCGCCTGAGCCCGTTGGACCACTTCATCATATTGTAGATCCTCTGTGACACTGACTGATCCAATGGTCAAACCATCAACCGGAGACCTACTCTCGAACTGATCAGAAGAAGTAAATGATGTTGATCCCACCCATGTACCGGGACTAGATAAACCCAGTGCAAGTCGATCGAGGAAATCTTTGCGCATAAATATGTGTTTTAAGCAACACAAAGGTTTGATTTTTTAATTTTATAATTAGCCCGTCTCATCAAAATTTGGTAAGATTTTAGATGAATTAGTCCTAAACAACATAATGTACCTTAGGCTTAAGGCAATACTGGCATGTGCAATTCTCTTTGCCGGGTCGGCTAAGTACGAACCTGTGGAAGAGAAGAATCTCGTACCAAATCCCGGCTTCGAGCAGTTTTCTATTTTGCCCCATGGCTGGTTTTACCGGGGATCGGATTTTTCCAGTCTTGTCAAAGATTGGAGCTCGGCTTCTGAAGCATCACCCGATGTGTACGGGCCAAAGATAAATGTTCCTCATACCTGGCAGGAAAAGGGTTTTGGCCGGAAGAAACCCAGATCTGGTCAGTATATGATAGGGATCACATCTTATGGTTGTAAGGAGGGCAAACCACATTGTAGAGAGTATGTGCAGGTAAATCTCACCGAACCTCTGGTGGTCGGACAAGCCTATCATGTAGAGTTTTGGGCCTCACCTCTGCATACAGGGCTTCACGCCAATAAGTTGGGAATATATTTTAGCCAGCGGAAATTGCAGGAAAAAACGGATCGGGTTGTAAGGCGAAATCCACAGGTATTTAGCGAAAAGATTGTTCCGGGAAATCAGTTCTTATGGCATAAGATACAGGGAGATTTTACCGCCGACAAACCTTGTAAATTTCTGGTTATCGGTAATTTTTACCCCGACGACGAAACGGAACACAGCTTGGGATCTGAAAACGCCCATAAATTTGCATACTATTACCTTGACGATGTGGTCGTAAAGAAACGACCTCCGATTATCGAAACCCCTCCAGACGAATTTGCAGATTGGTATCCCCTGGAAGAGGATAAAGTGATACCTCTGGACAATATCCTTTTTGATACGGACAAATCTACTCTGAGAAATAAGGGCAAAAGCGATCTGGATAAACTGTACAGGATTCTCCTGGAGTACCCTACGATGGAAATTGAAGTGGGTGGGCACACGGATAGCCAGGGTGGTTTTGAGTATAATATGAAACTATCTAATCGACGCGCCCGCGCTGTCGTCCAGTATTTACTGAAAAAGGGAATTGAGGAGTATAGACTGTCCTATATCGGTTATGGAACCACCAGGTATCTCGCCACCAACAACACCGATGAGGGACGACAGCTTAATCGTCGAGTCGAGTTTAGAATCAGGAAAATTTAAAGATTGCTCTTGCCCAGTGTCTCCAGGAAAGTAACTAAGTCTATCAGGTCTTTATCAGATTCAAACGCCCTGTAGATTCCGTCGGTCATCAGTGAATGCTGCAGGGCGGTCCGTGTCTTGATCTGATCTTTATCAATGGTTATGGATTCTCCCGATAGTACCCTGATCCGTATGGATTGATCCGTTTCACTCACAATATACCCCTGGTATGATTTTTCGTCGTTTGTCGTGATAGAAAATCCCTCGTATCCAAAATTGATCGAAGCACTTGGATACAAAATAGCTTGATAAAGACCTCTCCTTGACAACTTATCTCCGATGAGAGTCAGGTCCGGACCAAACTCTATACCCACACCATTTACCTGGTGACACATGGCACAATATTGATCAAAAACACCTTTGCCTTCTGCAGCATTACCAGTCTTGCGTGAGATCGAGAAGATATCCGGCTCTTGACCAAGGTTGGAGCCGGGTATAGCGGCTAAGATTTTTGGTGCTTCATTGCGAATTTTGCTATTCCAGCTACCGAGGAGTTTTACAGCAGCAGAGATCCTTAGGTTCTCCGGCAAACGGGATTCATTTAGAGCATCGAAAAGTAATTGCTGACCACCGCCGCTATTTCCCAGCGCATCAATTATTCGACTTTTGGTGCCAAAGTCAAGGACCGATCTCTGCAATTCTTCAAGCAAGAAGACGCCAAGGCTTTGATTACCCGCCATGGGTCCCAGCCAGCTTATCACTTGTTCGTATTTGTCCTTTGACAACCTAGCTAACTTTCCCTTTAGGAGCGATATCCCACCGAGATCAGCTATTGTTGTGACCGCCATTCTTTGCAAATCGGAGTCAGTCGAACTTTCAACCAAATTCCACAGTGGTTCCATTTGATCCTTCAATCGCATGGTCTTAATGGCGGAAAACCACTCCGGAGATCCTTCGATAGATTTAAGACGAGCCAGGATCAATTGGCGGGCTCGGCGATTAGAACGCAAGAACTCAGGGCTTATGGCTAATAACACATACTTTAAAATAAGCTCATTCTGGTCAAAGTGGTCCAAAATGTCCAGATAGAGGAGGTCCTTATCTGTGGCGTCAATAAAGTGAATGGCTCTAAAAAATTTTGGAACATCTTCAGTAAGGGTGCCGGGATCTTTGATCATCCTAACAAGATGAGGTAATGCTTTTGTACTTCGTATCCTCCAGATCAGCAAAGGTGAGATGGCGTTGAGACCGGATTTTTCTACAAGTGCATCAAAATATCGATCCGGACAGTGATCGGTGGGTAGGCACAAGGCTTCGAGCGCCCACCTGTCCTGCAGATTTACATTCTCCAATAGCCCCAACCATACCTGAATTGCATCATCGTCGCATCGCCCCGTGAGCGCTGTTGACACTTCGCGCAGCACTTGTTGCGAGGGGTCGGATGTGAGCGGCTTCAGGAATTCGGTGAGACGATCTGGAAAGAGATAACGCAACATTCTTATTCCCGTGATCCGCAAATCTTCATTCGCATTTCTCAACATGCTGGCGGTATAATCAAGGCCTTTCTGCGGCAAATGACCTAGTAGCCACATCGCTCGAGCTAATTGAACCGGTTCATTATTTTCCGCAAGTTGCAACAGAGCGGGTTCTGCCTGTATTCCGGCATCATGCAGGCTTGACCAGGCCTGATACCTGGTTGCATGATTTGGGCTGGTCAGTGCCTGTGCCGCGCCATCAAGTGTTTCCAGTCTTAGGTGAGGTATCTGATATTGATCTATCACTTCATCCGGTGCAATTCTATAAATCCTTCCCCTCTCTATGTCATCCATTCCGTTTCCCCCGACCACCGCATCGTGCCAGTCGGCTACAAACACGGAACCATCTGGTGCCATGCAGACATCGGAAGGACGAAACCACTTATCTTTGCTCTTTAAGATTTCTTCGATTTCCGCTTCATATCCTGCCCTGTTTTTTTTCAGAAGATAGGCTCTCACAACTTGATGTCCTGGCTCGGCGTGGATAAGGTTGTTTTTGAAGATTTCAGGCAACAGTGTCCCTTCATTTATAGTGATTCCGGCCGGTGATCCTGCGCCTGTATTCAGCATATTGGGAATTACGCCAGGGTCATTTTGGTGCCAGTGCCGCAACGGGATTTCGTCATGCATCCCGACCCGGGGCTCCCTCCATCCGGCACCCGTAATTTGATCACGGTACCCGTAATTGCCGTATTCTATGATGTAATTGATTCTCACTCCCCGATTGCCGTCATCGTCATTGTCCGACTGAAATACACTACCGTATGAATTAACGCACAGCTCGTAAATGTTTCTGAAATTATAACCGAGTACCTCCACTTGTGATCCGTCAGGGAGGCATCTGAATGCCATTCCCTGCTGATAAGGTTTTTTATGGGTCTCAATTTTTCTTCCAAAGTGATCAATGACGGGATTACCATCTTTATCTCTAATCTGACTACCAGCATTCCCAAAATTAAAGTACAATCGGCCATCAGGACCAAAGACAAAAGCATGGATACCGTGGTCATCATCTATCCCTCGTATTTCAGAAAACAAAACTTCCTTTCTCTCTGGCACATCATCTCTGTCTGTATCGTGAAAGACCAAAACATTTGGGCTGGAGGAAACTATTACCCGATCACCCAAAACCACAATCCCCAATGCCGCATTGATATCCGATCCTTGATAGAACACTTTTTTTGTATCGGCGACGCCATCATGGTCCGTATCTTCCAGAATAAGTATTCTGTCCCCTGCGGTTCGCTCTTTAAAAGTTGGATTAAACGGCAAGCGGTAGTTTTGAGCCTCGCAAACCCACACACGGCCGCGCTCATCAACGTCGATGTTGGTAGGATTTGTGAGCATGGGCTCGGCTGCAAATTGTTTTACGGCTAAACCCGTATGGGTCGTGAAGCTCAGATGTGCATTTTGGGCTTGGTGTTTTTCTTCATCGGTAAGATCTTCGTATTTTGCATTTTCGGAAGTCTCTGATTTCGATCCAGAAATACATCCTGAGATCATCACCAGCAAAAAAGCAAATGTAACGATCCACACACGATCTTTCATGGCAACACTTGTTGAAGCTAATGGCAACAATGTAAAAAATTTTTGGATCGATTTTAGAAACTAAAATCTAGTGTCATGTCGAAGATCGATCTAAATGGGTGAGACAAAACAGAAAGTTATAAAGGCGATGATTTCACTAGTGGAACGGCACGATATCGAGTATGCTGCCATGACGAGAGTTGCCATGGAATCTAAGATTTCAACAAGGCGGTTGTTTCGCTATTTTTCGAACAAAGAAAAATTGGTCAACACGGCACATCAGTTTATTCTTGATGACTATGCGTTTCATCTCATGGGGTTTTTTGATTATCCAAAGGATAAGCTTCCCAAGCAACTCAAGAAGTCTATACGGGCTCAGATTGATTATTGGGTCAGGAATCCAAGCTATTTTGCATTTATGACGCAGGTTATTCGATCTAGATATTACAGCAAGAAAATGAAAAAGGCCTGGGACAAGCATTACAAAAAACACATTATTCCGACACCGGCAACTAGAAGCAAAAAGAAAGACCGATGGAGTCTCCATAATTCCGTTCCGCGTAGATTACTGGCCAAAGCTGTTTTGGATGTCGCTGGCCTTATGCTGGGAACGGAGAACAAAAAGCTCAGGAAACACATCAGAAAAGATGGAATTTCCTTCATTATGACGGCCCTTCACAATTATTAGTAGAATTAGTTTGGGCGAAAAAAATCTTGATCAGTCAGATACGTTCTAGTTTCACGGGGTAGGTGTTGCCACTAAACCATTGTGGCACATATAAGTTGTCATCCTCATCAATGCATACGTCATGTGGATTCATGAAACTTCGACCATCGTACTCTATATTGGTCAAGGCACCACTAGCTGAAGATTCAGATTTTCTTGCCCCTGGAGCGGACACAATATTATTGTCTCGATCCAAAATGATCAAAAGGCCATCGTATTCCCACCATGATTTTGTGCCCAGCACAGCAAAGTACAGATAGTCTCCGTGGATCACCGGTCGACATATCCAGCATCCTGGCACCTTGATCGTCTCAATATATTTTCCTCCCAGGGTAAATCGTTTGAATTCCTGTGCGGTGCGTGAGGTGACGAGCAGTGTGGGATTGTCGGGAACCCGTTGATCTATTGTGATCCCATGGCAGCAATCAAACTGGTCTGCTCTTGTACCACGACCACCGAAATGATTTAGGTATCGTCCCTGATAATCATAATGTATGATGAAATTTTTGCCGTAACCGTCGGCTACATAAAAATCTCCACCGGGAGCGACGGCTACCTCAGTGGGCTGAAATTCCTTTTTATCGCGATAGGCTTCGACCTCCGAAGGCCAATCGATCACAAGCAATTCACGTCCCTTGGGGTCAGTCTTAAAAACCTGATTTCTTTCTGTATCCGTAAAAAACAAAACTTCATCAGCCCCTTCTTCAAAAATAGTCAATCCGTGTATCCCCGGATAAGATGATCCCCAGGTTTCTTGTACAACCCCATGCTTATCAAAGACAATCACATTATTCTTAGTATGATTGGTGGTGAGCAGCAGGTGACCCCGCCTATCTTGTACCATTTCATGGCAATTCTTCACGGGAATCTTATTGGGATCCTGGATGCCCCAATGTTTGTCGATCCGATATTTAAAATCAGCGTGTCCCACTACCTCACCCACCCAAGCTCTTCGATTGTGGATTGCAAATGAAGCATGGGGAATGGCCAATGCCCCAGTGCCAGATATGGCGAGTCTGATAAATTGTCTTCTTGAGTTCGTTGGTTTCATTTTTCGTTCTGTCACTTTGCCCCACCGGACACCCAGTAACTAGTTTAGAGTCATGATGGCCCTGTAAATGCGTATAACTCGGGAATTAGGAAAGTGTGTTCAGCGCAAAATTCTATTCAAATATCGAAAAAGTAAATCGTTCTTCGAAATTTGAATAAGACCAATATCGAGCCAAATTGATTTGGGCAGCACTTCTAAAGTCAACATATTAACATGAATATCCATAAGAAAGTATTCTATTTTTGAGGCCAAATAGATAAGAGGCTAGATTTTATGCAAGCTCGACAGGTTTTAGATACAGATCAGAAGGCTCTTGAGATAAACCTAGACAGTAGGATTTATGGCACGTTTGCCGAGATTGGAGCCGGCCAGGAGGTGGCTAGGATCTTTTTTAAGGTTGGCGCTGCGGCGGGCACTATCGCCAAAACCATGTCTGCTTATGACAAGACGTTTTCAGACAAAATTTACGGTACCGAAAAAAGTGGTCGCTATGTCTGTGAGTCCCGTCTTTACAAAATGCTGGATCACGAATATCATTTATTACACTCACGACTCAGGGGTGAGCGCGAAGGCAACCTGTTTTTTGTCTTTGCAGATACCATTGCAGCTCTAAATTATCAACGCACTGTAAAAGGACATGGATGGTTGGGTGTGCGATTTCAGCTTGACCCGGATAAAGCGCCCAATGACTTTGTCGTTCACGCCAAGATGCTGGACAAAGACACGCAATTGCAACAGTCGGCAATCGGGATTTTAGGTGTCAACATGATTCACGCTTGTTTTAATTTTCACGATGATATATATGCTCTTATTGATTCGCTTATGGACGGTATTCGGGACCGGGTCATAATCGATCTAATACGCCTCACAGGCCCGAACTTCGATCGGCTTGACAGTCGACTGGTATGCCTCAATATGGTCAAACTTGGACTCACAGATGTCGCCATGTTTGATCCCAGGGGGAAGTGTATACATGCCTCAGAATTTTTATACAAGAAAGCGTTGATGGTGGTGCGCGGTCATTTCAGACCCCCCACTTTGGTGACAAGTAATGTCTTTGAGAAAGCGTACGAACAGTTTTCAGAAGATCCATTGGTTGATCCAGCCAGGTCGGAATTAATGGCAGAACTAACACTGGATTACCTTTCAGACGATCTTGGGGAGATCGATGTAGACGATTTTTTGGCACGTGCCGACATGCTCTGTGCGGGTAAACACAAGGTTATTGTTTCCAATTGTACAAACCACATCTCGCTCATCAAATATCTGGAGGATTTCAAAATCCCGATCCTCGGCCTGGTGATCGGTGTGAGAGAATTATCGGCGTTAATTACGGAAAAGTTTCACAAGCACGAAGAAGGAATGTTGCTGGCAGAATTTGGCAGGTTGTTTACAAAAAATCTCAAGGTCTATGCATTTCCTGCATTGTCCAAGGATCTTAAAAAATTGATCACTCTTGAAAACCTTCCCATACCCCAGGGTGTCCAATTTTTGATAAAATTTCTAATCGAAAACCATTTTATAATTCCGGTTGAAAAGTATGACGAAACTTTACTCACTATCATTCCAAATGACGTTTATACAATGATTTTGGAAGGTGAAAAGGGGTGGGAAAAATTCATTCCCATCAGCGTGGCGAAGGTGATAAAAGAGAAAAAACTACTGGGCTGGAAAAGAGTAAATATTGAGCAATGATCCGAATCATCACGATCGTCACCTTTTGTACCCTTTTGTGTTGCACAGACAACAGGACCCGGACGGAAGCAAGTGCAAAGCCAATATTGGACGACACAAATTCTTTGCCCTCTGGATCTGAAAATAAGCGTCACTGGGACCCCCACTTTGTAATTGGAAAATTTAATCCGGAAGAAGATTCGAACTTTGTAGAAGTGAATATCGAGCATGCAGATCGGGAAGGGATGTTTTTGCATAAAGAAACGTATGCCTCTTTCAAAAAAATGTTTAAGTCTGCGATGGAGGAAGGAGTAGATCTGGAAATACGGTCAGCAACAAGAAATTTTGAAACTCAGAAGAGCATTTGGGAGGCAAAATGGAATGGGAAAAGGACACTTGAAGCGGGCACCATTGCGACAGAGATTGCCAGCCCTAAAGAACGTGCATTGCAGATATTGAAGTATAGTTCTATGCCGGGCACCTCGAGACATCACTGGGGCACAGATATAGATCTAAATGCGTTTACAAACGACTATTTTGAAGAAGGACCGGGATTAAAGGTATACAAATGGCTCACAGCAAATGCCTCCGAGTATGGGTTTTGCCAACCGTATACCGCTAAGGGCATAGAGAGACCAAATGGATATGAGGAGGAAAAATGGCACTGGTCATACATTCCTATATCTTCTGACATAACTCGTTGGGCAGGAGATAATCTGAGCGATGAAATGATCAGCGGTTTTGAGGGATCAGATCAAGCTCAGGCGATCCAGATTATAGATCGTTACGTGCTCGGCATTGATAGCAGCTGTCTTAGATAGCTGTGTATTTAAAGTGCTTTGTACAACAAAAGACCTTTCGATCGGTTTCTCTAAAAGGGGTGCAATAAAATCCTTATATTGACAACGCATTAAAATTGTTTACGAGCACATGGCACTTACTGAATCCAATATGCTGGAGCTTGGCACAAAGGCTCCATACTTTATTCTACCCGATACGGTATCCGGAGAAAAGATTACGATTGACGACCTTAGGTCTGACCTGGGGACTGTCGTCATGTTTTGGTGCAACCACTGTCCCTATGTTGTGCATGTCACCGACACGGTGATCGAAATTGCTAAAAAGTATATGTTGAAGGGGTTCAATTTTGTAGCCATTTCGTCTAATGACATCGCAAATTATCCTCAAGATGCCCCGGACAAAATGAGAAAGCTTGCTGAAGAGAGGAATTATCCCTTTCCTTATTTATATGACGAGACTCAAAATGTCGCCAAGGACTATGATGCTGCATGCACACCGGATTTTTACGTATTTGACTCCAATTTAGAGCTTGTATATCGGGGACAACTGGATGGATCAAGACCCGGAAACAATGTGCCGCTTACAGGTGTGGATCTCTCAGCAGCGCTAGACGCGTTGATATTGCGAAAACCCATTACTGAAAATCAACGACCAAGTGCAGGTTGTAACATTAAATGGAAATAAAACTCTTCTAAAAAGGCAAAAGCATTAAACCGATAGCAAAAGGCGTTAATTCATAACCAGCGTTTTTATCGGGATCAAAGAATTCGGTGAGAGAATATGTAGAATAAAATATGCATGGCCCATAGCCGATTTCTGCACGGATTCCGGCATGCACGGTATTCAAGCCAAAATTATCTTTGATTTTATCTTTATTACCCCCTTTGATTTTGGTTTTAAAATTTGCATTGAGGAGCAGCCCGGCATAACCACCGATACTTAGGTGAAATGATCGATATGTATGCTTGGGATTGGATTTAAAATTGAGCATAAAGGGTACAGAAAAATAGTTACTCGTCAACCTGTTTTTCTTATATCTGACGTCAGAATTAAATGCAAACGAAACATTGGGAGTGTCCTCAAGCAGGACAACAGGATTGTCAAAAAAATACCGGTGAGATTCGAACGTTAGGCCGTAGATAAAGTTTACATTTCTGTCTACCAATCCAATTCTTTGCTGAATAAGATGAATATTTAAATTAGTTGATTTAAATTGACGCAATTCAAATGGGTCGATTCCATTTTCTAATCTATAAGTAGTTGGAGTGCTCCACGAATTGATTCCATAATCTACCAACCCATAGCGGGTTTTTATTCTTTTATATCTTTTTCTTTTAGTGATGTGGAAACTATCAGAATCTGTCACCACAGAAATTATAGTGTCTACTTCTTCTCTATCTCCTTCAGTTTTTTCATCTTCCTGAGAGAAGCACATAAAAGATACGCTAAGGAATAAAATAAATGCAGTTAGATATTTCATAGTAAATTATTTAAGGTCGGAAAATGTTTCTGGGACAACACTTTCCCGAAAATCTCCTTTAAATCCTTGATCAAGTCCAGTTGGGATAAGGTTAGCTCTGGCCAATAATTTACCTAGTTTTGAGATGTTCTTTTCCTTTTCAGAATCATCAAGAGTGCTGATAAGGGGCCGATCAATACTATAAGTAAAAGAAACCTCAGGTAAAATTATTCTCTGCTCAATTAGTGTCAGGTGGTAATTGCCTCTGTGCCATTCCTCCTCATTTTCTTCCGGCTCTTTGAGCTCATCACAAGTATTAGTGATTGTTACAACCGAATTTTCGGACAGGATGTTGTCAGCGGGTTTCGGCTTTTCCGCAACTTGTTCATCTAATCTGTTAGAAACCGGCTGGATATCAGTGCTCTCATTTCGTGCAAGCTCTTGCAGTGAGTGTGTGTCTTTTTTTTCATCGTTTTTCTTTTCTCCTGGAATATCCACTTTGGTTTGTTCGGTTGTGACAAGGCGTGGAACTTTGTCTGGATTAATTTTTCTAAATCCTATAAACGCAATGGAGAAAATAAATAAAATAGATGCGGCAATTTTAACTATTTGAAAAGCTGTAATACGATGTGTTTCCTTCCGGTATAGTGTATTCTTTTTTTTATATTCATTTTTTACGTGGGGCAGGTAGACTAGTTCGAAATCTTCAAATTCCGCTTTAATTGCAGGGTGAGCATTCAAAAAAGCATCAAACAATACTTGATCTTGTGGACTCATTTTTCCCTCGAGATAATCTAGGGCAAACAATTCGTAATTATCCTTTGTGTACTTCATAGTAGTATGATTTAGATGGCTGCATTACTGGTTAAAAAAAATTGCAATTTTTTTCGAGTTCGAAATAGATTTATTTTTACCTGAGATTCAGTAATCTGAAGTATTTTTGCTATTTCTTTATATGAGTATCCTTCATAATCCCTCAATAGAATTAGTGATTTCTGCAATTCCGTAAGGGTGTTGAGCATCTCCTGTATCATTTGCTGATCTTCATAACTTTGATCCTGAAAACCCCTGTCGTGCTTGGATAGAAGTTCAGTAGTATTTCTTGTGGTTTTGCGCCGTCTAAAGAAATCAATACATGCTCTGTGAACACTTGTAAATAAATAAGTCTTAGCTGCCTCATAGTTCACTTTTTGATGCCTTTTCCAAAGTCGCTCAAATACGGTTTGAATCACATCTTCAGCCTCGTGAGAATCTCCAAGCCTGCTCACGGCAAAACGAAATAGACTATCGGCATATTCTCGCACGCAAGCGTTGTATTCGTTGGCTGTCATTTGATTGTTATACGCATGAAAAAGAAAAAAGTTACAAAAAGGATTAGACGCTGAGTGGACTACCGTCGAGCACAAATGTTGCTTACGATCATCTGTGCGTGAATGCGGCTGTTTTCTATAAAGAAGACATTGGTTTTTAATCCACCACAAAGCACACCTGCAATATAAATATTTGGTCTTGTGGTCTCCAGGGTTTGGGGATCGTAAATTGGCGTTTGATATGGATCATCTTTGGTCTCTACACCAATTTTTTTCAACCACCCGTAGTCGGGCTGATAACCCGTCATTGCAAGTACAAAATCGTTGTCCAGATACCTTATGCCCTCGGGTGTGGAAATTTCAACTATGTCGGGTTTTATTTCACGCACCTCGCTGTCAAAGTACGCCTTGATGGAACCCTCTTTAATGCGGTTTTCGATATTGGGTTTTATCCAGTACTTGACCCTTGAATAAATTTCTGAAGTACGTATTACCATGGTCACATCCGCACCCTTATAATGTGTCTCGAGGGCGACGTCACAAGCGGAATTTGCCGCACCCACCACGACAACTCTCTGCCCTATATAGGGATGTGCTTCGTCATAGTAATGCTGGACCTTGGGAAGATCCTCCCCGGGGATGCCCATGAGTACGGGGTGCCCAAAAAACCCGGTTGCAATAATCACTGTATTGGTCTGGTATTGACCCTTAGATGTTTGAATATTGTAAAGACCACCTATACCAGACAATCCAGTGACCTCTTCGTAGAGGTTCACATTGAGATCCCAACTTTGCCAAACCCTCCGGTAGTATTCCAATGCCTCGCGACGCGTAGGTTTGTCCGCATGTGAAATAAACGGGACTTCGCCAATTTCAAGCAACCGGGAAGTTGAAAAAAAGGTCATGTTAGTAGGAAAATGATAAAGTGAATTCACCAGCACACCCTTCTCAATAACCTTGTATTTGAGATCGTTTTTCTTTGCTTCAATAGCACATGCCAACCCTATAGGCCCAGCTCCTATTATGACTAAATCGTACTCCATAGTAGAAATAGATTAATCCCGTAACATAACCCATCCATTGCCGACAATGATACGAAACCATTTGAGTACATTAGAGCTTTTGAACTTTCCGATTTTTCTGCTATGAGGATGATTACACTTGCGCTCTCGCTACTTCTTACAATTCCGGTTTTACGGTCTCAAAACGATCGAAAAGATTCACGGGACAAATTTCTGAACAACCTCATTGACAAAGAAAGAGACCACTATGCTGATTTGTCCATTCAGATCTGGGAATTCGCTGAACTGGGGTACCAGGAATACAAAAGCAGCAAGTTGTTGAAAGAGGAGCTCGCCGGGGAGGGATTTACGATCGAAAATGGTGTTGCGGAGATCCCTACTGCTTTTGTGGCAAGCTACGGCACAGGAAGGCCAGTGATTGCAATTTTGGGAGAATTTGATGCCCTACCGGGAGTTTCTCAGACCGCAAAACCTGTAAGGGAAAAGAGATCTGATGTAAATGCAGGCCACGCATGTGGGCATCATTTGTTTGGTGTGGGTTCGGCAGCTGCAGGGATTGCGGTGAAGAAATGGATGAGCGATCATGAGATCCAGGGCACAATTAGAGTCTACGGGACACCTGCTGAGGAAGGTGGTGGCGGAAAAGTTTACATGGTTAAGAATGGCTTATTTGACGATGTTGATGTGGTCTTGCATTGGCATCCATCAAACAGCAATAGTGCAGATGCATCATCTTCATTGGCAAATAAATCGGCAAAATTCAGGTTTTATGGTAAAGCTGCACACGCAGCCGGATCTCCTGAGCGTGGGAGATCAGCACTTGACGGTGTCGAAGCCATGAACAATATGGTCAATATGATGCGTGAGCACATCTCTGCAAAGTCGCGCGTACATTATGTGATTACCCGGGGTGGTGAGGCTCCGAATGTTGTACCTGAATTTGCCGAGGTGTTTTACTATTGCCGCCACCCTCAGCCAGATATCGTAAAGAAGAACTTTGAGTGGATCGTCAAGGCTGCGGAAGGAGCGGCCTTAGGTACACAAACTATTATGGAGTATGAGGTGATACATGGTCTCTATAATGTACTTCCCAATGAGACCCTGGGCCGGATGATGCATACAAATCTGCTCAAAGTCGGTGGAGTTTACTACGACGATAAGGAAATGGAATTTGCAAAGGAGATTTCGAAGAGTTTTGGTGACATTCCCTTTAATCTCGAATCATCGAAGGCTGTTAAGCCATTTACATTAAGGGAAGAAGGTACAGGCGGATCTACCGATGTGGGTGATGTGAGTTGGGTTGTACCTACTGCTGGCATGCGAGCGGCCACCTGGGTACCTGGTACACCCGGACACAGTTGGCAGGCTGTAGCGTGTGGTGGTACCAGCATAGGAGTAAAGGGCATGCTCGTGGCAGCAAAGACTATCGCAATGACGGCTGCCGATCTGTTGCTGGACAGAGAAACCATAAAAAAATCCTGGGCAGAAATCCAGCGTAGGAGGGGAAAACAGTTTGTATATGAAAGCTTGGTGGGTGACCGTAAACCGCCACTTGATTATCGAAAATAGTCTTTTGCAAAAGGCAGAATTGTGAATTAAGAAGAGATACTTCATAAATGGTGCCCTTTTGAAAAAAACTAAGATTGCATGGTAACACTTTTGGACTACCAGACACTTTAAGGAAACACAACTCCAAAACACCGAACTACACCCCGTTACCATTAACACCAAGGTCTGGAACATTGTATCCAGACCATTTTTTATTTAGAAACAGAAAGAGAAAACCAGGTGGTGGTATAAGAGAATAGCAAAACCCTACTCACAAGAGGGAATAGGTATGGCAGAGCTCAGATAGCTCAATAACCATCTAGCTGTAGCTCGACTGAGACAGGGTGTACCAAATCTATTGTAGCGTAAAGATCTTTAATCAAGCGCCTCTCACAATAATCTCAAGTTCTTTCAGACTTATCAAATCCAAATATGACTCGATAAAGTCTATAGACTCAAAGCAGTTAATCAATCCGATCTCATCTTCAGGGGTTTGGCACACTTCAACGTAAAAATCTTCAATGGCATATAGCTTTCGTGTCAATCCCCCATGTTCTTTAGTCATAAGGTAATGACCATAGTGCCATATAGCGAAGATTTTATCACGCTCCTCCAATTCTAAGAATTCATAAAAGTTCATCGCACTGTCAGCTAATCATAAATCGTTCCAAATCGTCATTTGGAGCCATGTGGATTAACAAAACATTACGGAAGAAATAAGATCAACGGAATATTGACGTTACAAATGTCGCTAACTTATCTAGAAATGCCCAATGACTTATGAATAAAGTCGATCAAGTGAGGTATTATCAAGCTCGATCAGAAAGTGTGCTAATTTGGAATAGCAAACACGCAGATATCTTTCACCCTTTTCCGGTGTGCTTTTCTTTGGGTTCCCTACACCAGTATCTGAGGTGACCTGAGTCCAAGGTCGTTGAGCAGTGGCCCACCCCTCTTTGAAACCGGGTAGGTTGATTTTCTTTGCATGCCCTGATCCCGCTTCGTGTAAAGGTCTTACCAGATCCGGACGAATATGCATCATCGCACTGGTCTCCATCTCCCCGGCATGGTCCCCGGCATCGTCAAAGTAATCATCCCAACCCTCGATGTGATACCAATTTACCCATGTCACAAAGAGCTTGGGATAATAGTACGATAGCTCGCGAATCATATTCTTAAAATTATTGCCCCCATGCCCATTGAGAATCACCAATTTCTCGATCCCGTGGCGGCACAGTACATCCGCTAAATCTTTGAGTATGGCTAGTTGGGTACTTGGAAGTATATTCAGACAGAATTTTACATCCAGTTGACCCGTATTAATGCCCATAGGGATACAGGGAAGAACAAGGATCTTGCTGCCCTTAGTCAGTGCATCCCCAGCCGCTTTACGCGCTATAAACTCAACCTGGAAATTATCTGTTCCATAGGGCAAATGATAGTTGTGAGCTTCGGTGGCTCCCCATGGTAAAACAGCAACAGTGTAAGATGTGTCGTTTACCACCTTCCAATTTGCCTCCGAAAGTATGATTGGTTGTTCGAGTTGATCCATATTAAGAATATCTCTAAATGACAATGATAAAGAAAGTACCGGTCAACTTCCAATTCCGATCCGGGTGAACGATTCAATCTCTTATATTTGAGGGCATAATATATGTTTGGTAATGAGTAAGGTACAAGGCAGAAGAAAATTTCTGAAAAGCACTGGCATGGGAGGGGCCTCTTTTTTAATCCTTCCCCGGCACGTCCTTGGAGGCAAGGGATTTGTCGCCCCCAGCGATACTCTGACGAAGGCCGTCATCGGTGTGGGCGGTATGGGCAGGGGCCACTTTGATTATGAAGGCAGGTTGGTAGCGATTTGTGATGTCGACAAGACGCATCTGGAGAAAGCCGGTAGCATGGTCGGATCGGATGTAAGGAAATACGCAGATTTTCGTGAATTACTATTACAGCCAGATATCGATGTAGTCCATATTGCCACCCCGCCTCACTGGCACGCTCTTATGAGTATCGCAGTGGTGAAAGCCGGGAAAGACTGTTGGTGCGAAAAACCGATGACCAGGACCATTGGAGAAGGGATTGCGGTAAGAAAGGCAGTTGAGGCTGCGGGGAGCATGTTTAGACTCAATACCTGGTTTAGATTCGACTCGAATTTTTACGGCATGGGCGTCCCGGTCAAGCCGATAAAGAAACTTGTAGAAAACCGGGTATTCGGATGGCCATTAAAGATCACACTAAGTGCCACGACAGGGTTCAATTGGAAGTTCTACTGGAGTGGACGGACTGACCTGGAACCCTGGAGCATACCCGACGAGCTCGACTATGATATGTGGCTCGGTCCGGCTCCATATAAGGCGTATCATCCCGATCGGGTTCACACCAGATTTAGGGGATATTGGGACTACGATGGGGGTGGTCTGGGTGATATGGGTCAGCACTATATGGATCCCGCTCAGTATTTGCTGGAAAAGGATCATACCAGCCCAATTACCGTGGAGGTTGATGCGCCGCAGCAACATCCCGATGCTGCCGGTTCCTGGAGGAGAATAGAATACACATATGCCGATGGATGCAAAATCGTTTTAGATGGTGCCAATCGCGACAAGGAGGCTGCATTTATTGAGGGACCCCAAGGAAAATTGTATAAGGGTATGCAGTCGACCATTCCGAATATTCATGCCTTGGTTTCGGAGCTTCCAGATCCTGGCCAGCACATTACGAGTTTCAGCCAGGCTGTCAGAACAAGACAAAAATTTGTCCTAAACGAACAAAATGGCCATCGCTCCTGCACCCTGGTGAATCTTGGTGTGACTGCCTTACGACTGGGAAGAAACTTGAAATACGATCCCGACAAGGAGGAGTTTATCGATGATTTAGCTGCTAACCGTATGATAAATCAGCCTATGCGGGGCCATTGGTCACTATGACACAACATTTCAAATTTTTTTAATACGTATTACACTGTCTGATATGAGGTCATTTTTCATCACGATTGCTTTACTCGCGTTTTCTTGTCTGCCCACATGGGGCCAGCAAGCACTCGATGAGATTCTTAGTCAGCTTCCCGCGAAGAACACAAATTCACTTGAAATTCTTCTAGAGGAGATCGTGGAGATAGGGCCTGAAGTGATTGTAGAGCTGAGCGGGAAGCTGGAGGTTGCCGGTGGGAAAGATCAACCCGAGCGACTTGCCCTGAGTGGTCTTGCAAAGTACGTGGCCGGCTCAACTGAGGAGAGTCGCAAAGTAGTGGAGCAAGGATTTTTAAAGGCATTAAATCAGAAGCTAAATATCACCTCGGAAGTATTCTTGCTTGAGCAAATGCAATTTTTTGCCTCAGACGCAAGTGTTGAAGTGGTTTCGGGAAGGGTAGTGGACTTGTGTGAGCCGGCTGTTCAGCTACTGGCTGTAATCGCTTCTGCCAATGCGCTCCAAGCGTTATCAAAGGCAGCCGATAATTCGCAGGGATATTGTAAGCAAGTCATAATAAAGGCCTTAGGTGCTTTTGAAGGGGTGATGATCACAGACCTTTTGAAAAAGTATGCCCAGGACAAAAGTGATTTGCAATCCCGTGAGATTGCATTGCAAGGTTTGGCTAATAATGCTGCTCCGGATGTATTGCCGATTTTGAAAATCTTTGCTCGTGAAGACAGCAAATCTGGTAACGATTTGTTGCTTAAGCACGGATTTGTTCTGGCAGAGAGGAATAGTACAAATCCGATCCAGGAAATTGTAAAACAGGTGATGGAGAACGGATCGGACAGACAGAAGGGAGAAGCTCTTACCCTGGCACAGTATCTTGGACCAACAGCCAGGAAGATTTTGATCAAAGCCTTAAAGAAGGGCAGTCCTGGCGTAGCATCCAATGCCGTGAGCGCACTGATCAAGAGCGGCATACCTTTGTCGAATTACTTTAAAAACATCAGGCGAGTTGACGATGTGGTCAAGATAAAGTTGTTGAATGCTGCCCGGGTATCGAAGTACCCTGGTGCTCTTTCTTCTGCAAGATCATTATTGCAATCTGCAAATCCAGAAGTACAGATGGCAGCCATTAAAGCACTTTCAGAACTACAAGGGAGCAATGGACTGATTGAACTACAGAAGGTAATCGCAAGCCCCCAGGATGAGAAAGTGTTGGAGGTTACCTTAAATGAGGCTTCGAGATGGATCACAAAGGATCGGGTGGGACTATTTCGCGATATGCTGAATAATGCTCCGGACAAGAACAAATCGCAAATTCTGCGACTGATCGGACAGCGCGGTCTGGGAACACTGTGGCAAGATGTAAAGCCATTACTTGTTCATCAAAATCAAGGTGTGAGACAGAGCGCTTTTCAGACCTTGCCAAAGTTATCAAAAGATCTCACCGTGACAGATTTGATTTCCGTTGTCTCTTATGCAGACAACGACGAAGAGAGGGAATTGGTAAAGACGGCTTTTGCCAATAAATCTAGACAAGTCGAGGATAGAGACGATCTTGTCGGTCCACTTGTCAGCACATTTGGTAATTCAAATCCGTCCTTGTTGGCTGGTGTTCTTCCGGCAATCGGAGGAAGAAGGGCGTTAGATTTTGTCATCGGTAAGTCCAATAATGAGTCCATCCTTCAATGGAAGAGTTCGGAAGCCATACCACAATTATTCACACTTCTGGATGATGGGAAAGCAGAGGCTTTCACCGTGATCATGAGATTATTAAGGCAGACACCGGAGGCACAGCAAGTTTTGTATCTGCGTAAGCTCCTGCCGTACAGCAAGACTGTCGACGACAAAAAAGGGATTATCAATGGTCTCGGCAGGACAAATTCGTTTACGGCCTTTATGGTGGCAAGTACCTTTTTGCAAGACCCCGATCTCAGTGTTTCGGCAGCCAGGGCACTGATCAATATCGCATTGCCGCCAGACGGTGCAGCAGATGGATTAACCGGGGAGGTTGTAAAGGGAACACTTATGAAGGCTGATAGCATTTTGAGCAAAGAAGGCGATGATTATACGCTGGCTTTTCTGCACAGTTATCTCAAGACCATGCCCGATGAAAATGGATTTGTTTCGATGTTTAACGGAGTTGATTTTGATGGTTGGCAGGGACTTGTGGAGAATCCGATCGCCAGAGATACCATGTTTAGCATGGACCTAAAGGCCAGGCAAATAATCGCTGACGAAAAGCTCCTGCAAAATTGGAAAGTAGAACGAGGTGCAATTACTTTTTTTGGAGAAGGCTATGACAACCTTTGCAGTGTGAAATCCTATCGAGATTTTGAACTGCTGGTAGACTGGAAAATTTCAAAAGATGGGGACAGCGGTATTTATTTAAGAGGGACACCGCAGGTACAAATTTGGGACACTGCGAGAACGGAGTCCGGTGCAGAAGTGGGATCAGGAGGCCTTTACAACAATCAAATACACGAAAGTAAGCCTTTGACCGTTGCTGACAATGCAATCGGAGAATGGAATACTTTTAGAATAATTATGATCCAGGACAAAGTCACCGTCTACCTCAATGGCGTTTTGGTGACAGATAACATTATACTAGAAAACTATTGGAACCGGGAAATGCCGATTTTTAGAGAGGGCCCTTTAGAGCTGCAAGCTCACGGCACCAACATTCAGTTTCGTGATATCTATGTCCGGGAAATTGCCAGTGCACCAGATTTAAGTGAGATCGAGCGCAACCAGGGATTCATTTCCATTTTTAATGGGGTAAATCTCGATGGGTGGGTGGGAAATAAATCTGACTATATCGTGGAAAACAATGAAATTGTAATTTACCCCTCAGGAGGTGGAGGGAGTGGTAATTTATTTACCGAAAGAGAATATGACAATTTTACTTTGAGATTTGAGTTTAAGCTGACTCCCGGCGCAAATAACGGACTGGGCATTCATGCGCCACTTGAGGGAGATGCGGCATATGAGGGGAAGGAAATTCAGATATTGGATAATACATCCCCTAAATATGCAGCGCTTAAAGACTATCAGTTTCACGGTTCAGCTTACGGCCTGGCACCAGCACGAAAGGGAGAATTAAGACCTGTGGGAGAATGGAACAGCCAGGAAGTCAAGGTAAACGGCAATCAAATAACTGTGGTGCTAAACGGTCAGCGTATCCTGCACGAAGACCTGGACATTGTCACTCGAGACGGCACACTGGATGGGAGAGAACATCCCGGTCTGAAACGACTAAAAGGGCATATCGGTTTCCTTGGCCATGGCAGTGAAGTTCACTTTAGAAATATCAGGATTAAGGAAATAACTAAGCACTAGAATTCATGCCATTTGCGGCGTAAATTCCATCGGATTCCAGATCCGATATAGGTCGTTTTTTGATTTAGATCAGAGATCGCACTTGTTTTTTTTCTGGTTTGATAAAATAAGTCAACAAATAAACCATGGCGCAGTTGGTAGCTTAAATCAAGGCCTACGATTTTAATTTTTGTACTGACTCCCTGTCCCACTTCATTTCCGAAATCCATAACTCGACCATCGTTTGGTAAAAGGAAATTGGCACCCCAGTTTAGAGTATCGCGATCTTCTCCAGTGTTTATCGCAAGCCCTCTTCCTGTGATAATCAAATTCCTGGCAGGTTGATAAGTAAGCCTGAATATGCCTTCCCTGAGATTAGCACCGAGGGGATGACTAAGTGCCTGATTGTAATGCCCATAATACGCTATTCCGGTACGGTGAGAGTATGTATATGGTCTTACCATATTGTACTCCAGCTGAGCGTCCAGGTGGTCTATCGAGAAGATGTCGATCAGTTTTAATCCTGCCTGGAAAGCAAATTTATTTGCCCACCACCCTGTTTTTTTTCTGATTTCACCGACCTTAAATTCGTCAAGGATAAATTGACTGTAAAATGCCATCTTGCGCCATAAGTTATACTTTAGGTCGATTCCCAACAACACATTATCCGGGCTTCCAATAGAGCCCTCGACTGTACGATAGAGAATGACCGGATTGAGATATTGCAATTCGAATTGGTTTTCGCGAGCAAAAACAACGGTCTCAAATAATCCTACATAGAGGTTCCTGGCAATATTGAGACTTAAATAATGAGCCGCGAAATACCTCTTTGGCAGGAGATTGTCGGCTCCCCCAAAACGACGTTGCTCAATCAGCTCTCCAAAAATATTTTGGTAATGAAATTTCCATACACGAGTATTTAATTTTAGATAGAAATAATCAGTACTAAAATCAGAAAGGAATAAGGACCTTATGCCGTTGCCAATAAAATGTCGATTATGTCCCAATTCGATCTGAACATGTTTTGAAATGCTTGTTCCGACATAACCGCTGGCTAGTAAAAAATCTACACCGTTATCGACATCAAAAATGCTACTGTTATATGTTTTTACAAATCCGGCCCCCGGTATTGC
Organism: Saprospiraceae bacterium; assembly: GCA_965222645.1. Classification (GTDB taxonomy): domain Bacteria; phylum Bacteroidota; class Bacteroidia; order Chitinophagales; family Saprospiraceae; genus JABDMH01. The sequence continues at coordinate 3,466,938 of OZ244968.1, forward strand.
CTTAAACTTATTTCTAAATCCGGTAACGTAGTCGGGATATCGGGCCTGACTTTCTAATATCTGTGTGTGGAAGTAAACCTTTTTGTCGATCACTCCCCGTATCGAAATTCCCCTTTGATTTTCAAAAATTAAATGACTGTCATTCTTAGATTTACCCAACCGGAAATTTAACAGGGGGTTTATTCGCAATTTAAAATCTACATTATTTACTTCAAAGAAATGGGCAGGCGATTTATAAAAATGTTTCAAAAAGGGTCTTTTGCTCTTACTGTAGTTAATTCTTTTCTCCGACTCGGCATCATCCACGAAAGTGTAGAAAGTGTCCGTGCTATCGATGAATTTTTTTTGACTGACAGATCGAGATGCTGCTATCTGCCATTCGTTGTTATCGTCAGCAAGCCATTGCATATCAGCCAGGTCACTTGCTTTTATATCCAAATTGGAGGAATCCATTACATGTACCAGATTGGCTATATCCCTGCGCGATGTAGCCTTAAGAGAATAGTGAAGTCGGGTAGGATTACCATACAAAATATCAAGTCGATCCAACCAATGATAGGACCAATCGTCAATTGGTGCGAGCGTGCTCTGACTCCTCAACTGTTGTGTGGAGGGCAGTAATAAAACCAGGAGGATAAAATAATACTTCATAATCGAGGATGCACAGCTCAAATTTTAAATTTCAATAGATAATCTTTTACCATCTCCTGAAATTCCGGTTCTCCCGATATAAATGTGACAAATATTGGTAAAACATATACAGGTATGTTTTCTTCTTTCAAAAAGGGAAGATGTTTTTCTAAGCGCATAGCATCCTTTTCTGTAGTCAACACGATTTTTTGATCTGAATCGATATTATCAAACTGTTTCTTCAGCTGAGAAATCTCGAAGCTTGTAAAATCATGATGGTCCTCATATTCCATCACATTAACTGAGGCGACATGATCCTCCAGGTATTCCAATAAAAACTGAGTACTTGCAATCGCACAAATCACCAGGGCATGAATGTTCTTATCAAGTGTAATCCGTAATTGAGGCCGGTAGAGGTGATATGGCCGGAAGTATCGATAGGTAGAAAAAAATAGTTTTTGACCGGGGGATGGATTTATTTCTTTTTCAATCTCCGTTCTTTCAGACATTGAGATTGTACCTGGACATTTTGTCACAATGATGATGTCAGCGCGCGTATACGATGACCTCCATTCTCTCAATCTTCCCATTGGTAACAGATAATCTCTGGTGTACAGCGATCTATATTCGGTAAGAAGAATATTAAGACCTGGTTTTACAGCACGATGCTGAAATGCATCATCAAGGAGGATCACCTGGGTATTCGGTCGCTGCCTGATGATTTTTGGAATGCCCAAAATCCTACTTTCCGATACGTATATGGCAGCATCTGAAAATTTACGGCTATATTGTAAAGGCTCATCTCCCGTATCATCGACTGTGCTCTGTGGCAATACTCGCATAAAACCTTTTGACTTTCTTTTATATCCACGGCTTAAAACGGCAACATCAATGTACTTACCCAGCCAGTGAATAAGATATTCAATATGTGGTGTCTTTCCGGTACCCCCTACCGACAGATTCCCCACTGAAATTACTGGAAGACTAAATTGCACTTCTTTGAGGATGCCCATCTTGTACATTAGATTTCGCCCGGATACTCCTAAGCCGTAGAGCAAGGCAAAAGGCGACATGACCAGTCTAAATAATAACTGCTGAATCATCAGGCGGTCTTTAAGATTGCATTACCGATAGCACACTGCAGGCACTTTTTTTGATCGCAATAATGCTTTTTGAGTTGCAACAGGGCCTGGGTATCAAAAGCTGATTGTGCAGTAAAGCCGAGGTCTGAGAATTTCTTGATGATTTGATTTGATTCGGGAGGTGTCTCTGATAGTAATTTCAGTGCCTTATCCTGCAATCCAGCTTGATGATGGTGCTTGCCGTACAAGAAAAGAAATGGAACTACGGTATTAATCAGAATTAAATGGATTGACTTTTTTCCTAATTTTCTCGATTTATACACGGTAGCTTTGTCAAAAATATAGTGGCTCTTCCAATATCCTGACACCTCTGATCCAAACATGTGGACTATTTCTTGTAGTGATTGGACAGCCAGCATTTTACTTAATAGATGTGTTGCTCGATAGAGCAGGACTGAAAATTGCGCGATACGTATTGTGGGAAAATTTGCCGGTCTCATGCGCATGAATTTCCATTGCTGGCTCTTTAAAGGTGTGAGGTTATATTTTTTTTGAAGGAATAAATATTCCTTTTGCAGTTTCTTAGGATATTCATCGATAAAATCTTTATCCAATAGCCCTGCCTGTCCAAAAAACAACGCCTCGATTTGCATTAATTTATCTTTGTGTTTTAAGATGATTTTATGCGGTAGGCTTGCTGTAAGCATTTCAAATGCTTCGCTGTTTTTTTTAAATCCAAAGTTGCGTCCTAGTTGCCTGTAAAAGGTCTCTTCCCAGTCATTCTTTGTTACCTCTAATACAGTTTTTATCCGCTCTGTTTTTTGTGATAGTCTCTCCACGAGGAGGCGCTCATACCATGCGACCATAATTGGGGACTCAATTGATCTCTCGTTATCCTGGCAAGGTATCCATGTCACTGCTTTCATCCACGTGTGATGCTGACCTGTGATTGAAGGGGAAATCCTGTCACGCATTTCAAGACAAGAAAGATGTTCACCATTTGGCAGCTGGATCGTAATATCAGCCACATATACAACATGTAGAATCACATTTTGAAATGCCGGATCATCTTCATGCCCGTGCTTCTGCCAGTCACTGGCAAGCACATGCATTTCTATATTTCCAACCCACGTCTTATTTCCAATTCTCAATTTAGCTTCTAGAAAATCGGGACCTGAGTCGTGATTCCTGTACCCCACATTGAGAATTTGTATCTGTTGTCCGTCCTGGGTAGTAAGACTATTGAGATCAAAACATTTCAATGACCATACATAGTAGAGGAGGTCTTCCCTTATCTCGATTTCTCTACTGTGATTGTCCAATGCTTTTTCGTTCGAAAATTTTAAAACTATAATGATATTGATTTTTCTCGTCGGGTGCTTTTTTTTCTTCACTTATGACCCGCCAAACACTTCTGTCGAGTTTTGGAAAAAATGCCTGGCCGTTTGCGACATCTATATCAATTTCTGTAAGATAAATCCGATCAACCACTGGGAGGGCAAGTGTGTATATCTGACCACCTCCTATTACGAACACTTCGGATTCCTGGTGTTTGTATGGAATAGCCAGTGCGTCACGCAAACAGTGCACCAGAAGGATACCTTTGTGCGACAGATAGGAGAGATCCCGGGTGATGACAATGTTGGTACGATTTTTCAGTGGTCCCGGCATCGATTCAAACGTTTTCCTTCCCATTATGACATGATGACCGTTGGTTGTATTCATAAAGTACTTCATGTCAGCAGGAAGATTCCAGGGCAACTCGTTGTTTACCCCGATAACCCTGTTTTTAGACATGGCTGCAATTGTGGAAATCTTCACAACTTAAAAATAAGATATTTCTACTGCGACAGACTCGAATTTGCTGCCAGAAGATCTGCTTCAAGCATGCGTTGTTCGAGCCATAATCTTGAAGGACCGATCTCACCTTTAAGATAGCGCTCAATCAAAAGGCTGGCTATCGGAGCTGCGTAAGAACCGCCCCAACCCCCGTTTTCGATAAAAACTGCAACAGCAATCTGTGGATTTTTTCTCGGGGCGAATGCATAAAATACGGAGTGATCTTTACCATGAGGATTTTGTGATGTTCCCGTTTTCCCACAAACCTCGATACCGGGAATCAATGCGGCCCGGGAAGTACCGGTTGTGACAGATCTTGCCATGCCATCGATCACGGGATCAAAATGCTTGTGATCGATATCCACACGCTGATAGGTTTTAAACTTTTCCGGAAGCTCAATTGAAGGGTCTGCAAATCCCTTGATGAGATGCGGGATTATATACTTACCTCGATTTCCAATTATTGCAGCCAGATTCGCCATTTGAATCGTGGTCAGTTCGATCTCACCCTGCCCGATGGCATTTGAGATGATATAAGTGCTTCGCCAATCTCCACGATCCTCGTACATATCGTCGTAAAATGCGCTTGTAGGGATAAGTCCCGGTTGTTCGGGAGCCAAGTCGGTATCGAGGATTCTACCAAGACCAAACTGACTCAAGTACTTTGCTGTCAGGTCAAGGCCAACTTCGGGTCTGTTGAATCCGTCTTTGTTGATCAATGCCTGGTACAGGGTATAAAAATAGGTGTTACACGATTCTTCGAGAGCCCTGCGCATACTCCTTACTCCGGGGTCTGCGTGGCATCCCCAATGGTAGGTCTTGTATGTGTAACCCCCCTTGCAGGTGATAAGTCGATTTGCCGTAATCACACCTTCTTGCAGTGCAATTAAAGCTAATACCGGTTTGAATATGGATCCCGGAGGATATTTTGCCTGGATTGCCCGGTTAAAGAATGGCTTTAAAGTATCTGATTGCAGCGCATTAAAAGTCGCTTGACGATCTGCGCTTATACTGAGTGCCTGAGGATGATAGGTCGGGGTACTTAAAATCGATAAAATTTCGCCAGAAACCGGCTCGATGACTACCAGTCCGCCTGTCTTTCCCTTCATCAACTGCTCTGCGTATCCCTGGAGGTCAATATCGATCGCTAAAATCAGATCATTCCCCGATCTCGGGACTGCGTCCCGATCTCCGCTTTCGTATGATCCAACTTTACGTCCGAAATTATCCTTAAGCTGATACTCCAGACCTTTACTCCCTCTCAAATTGTCTTCGTAACTAGCCTCAACACCACTTACACCGTAGTAGTCCCTCTTTTCGTATCCCTCCTTATTGTCTATTATCGTCTGATCTACCTCACTCATGTATCCCAAGGCATGCGCGCCATATGGAAATTCGTAGCCCCGCACACTTCTTACCTTGGCCGCAAATCCAGGGTAAGCGTATAGTACTTCTTGCAGTTTAGCATAAGTGATAGGATCTATACGGTCCATAAATAGATAAGGGACATTGGGGGAGAATCGTATATCGGTAAAATCTTTTTCTATTTTATCGACAAAGTCTGCTTTTTCAATATTGAGGATTTTACACATCCTTGTCGTATCCATGGCCGGATCGAGAAGGCTAAAGGTGACGTACAGGTCATAGATCGGTTGATTAAACACCAGCAATTTCCCGTTTCGATCGTAGATAAGTCCACGTGCTGGCTGGATCACTTGCTTCTCGATTGTGGCAGTCTCAGCTTTTACGCGGTACGATTGATCGAGTAATTGCATGTAGGCGACCCTCATGAGGATAATCACTCCTATAAAGAGTATCGCTCCCTGGATAATGAGACTTCTGCCTTCGACTGGATTGGACTCGGCCATCAGACTTATTCTTTTGGATTAAATATCAACATATATAGTCCCATAAATAATAAAGACGCCATAAATGTGAAAATAGTCTTCAGGATGATACTTAATATCTTGGATATCTGAAAGGCTTCCAGGCTGAAATACCAGAGCAAGTGTAGAAATAAGATGATAGACATGTAGCGAAACATCCAGTTCGTCCCGAGCTGGGAGGGGACAGGAACAGCGTTTACTTTGTATCCACCCCTTGGCTCAATTGAGGAGAGTACCAGGGGTCTGATAAATGCGGAAAATACACTGGCGCTAGCATGCAGTCCTGGGGAATCGTAAAAAAAATCGAGCGAAATGCCAAGCAAGAACGCCAGTGTCATCAGAAGTGAGGTGCTGATTTTGACCGGCAGCAATAATATGAAAAGTGGGTAGACGAAAATCTGGATATAGTTAAATGAAGGTCCTCCGATGTTAACCCGGTAAAAAATCAGACCCTGGAGGAGGAGAAGAAATATAAACCTTAGGGCATTTCTAGTTATTACTTTTTCCATGCCTTTGTTCTTCCAGATTTAGGCGCTCCACGGCAGTTAAGTTTTTAACTACATACACATAGTGTGCCCGGGAAATATCGTTTGCTAAGTCTACTTCGATAGAATAAAAATTGCCTCCCTCTTGTAGATGAAATGAAGCGATTTTGCCTACAACAATTCCCTGAGGAAACTTTGCACTAAATCCGCTGGTGACTAAGGGATCCCCTTCTACAAGATCGGCGTGCTTAGGGATGTCATTTAAAGTTGCCTTGCGTGGATCACCGCCATTCCAGGAAAGTGTTCCAAAGAAATGATTTCGCTGTATGGCGACACTAATTTTTGCATCTCTGTGTAAGAGAGATATACCTGTGGCATATCGGGATGATACATCAGATATGACCCCCAGCACACCTTCAGACTGGATCACTCCCATATCGGGCAGGATACCATCATTAGCACCCACGTCAAGAGTAAAATAATTATCCAGATTACTTATCGAGTTATTAATCACCCTGGCTGTGACCAGTTCATATTTTTGTGTTGCATTAGAATCCAAATACGAAGATGCAGCACCATAAATTTCCTTATAGTTAGCCGTTTGGCTCATCATGTTTGCGTTTTCTTCTGCAAGACGCCTAGCCTCTGTAGAGAGGTTGAGAAATTGTGCAAATGAGTCATAACGCTGTAAAATCCAGCCGGTCACACTGCTAGATGATTTAATGAAAAGCTCATTGTGATAAGGATCGTGCCTAATGACAAGATTGATGGAAAGTACTTGCAGTATCAAAAATAAGACGACATAGCCATACCGGTATAAAAAGAATAGAATATTCTGCATGAGGATCTAAATCCTTCTTTACACACTTTTTCGATCGATCAAGAACGAATATTTATCTGTATTGCGCAATGCCAGTCCGGTACCTCTCACCACCGCTCTCAGCGGGTCATCGGCAACGGTAACGGGAAGTTTTGTTTTTAGAGAAATTCTCTTTCTCAATCCTCTCAATAGAGCCCCTCCACCAGTGAGGTAGAGCCCTGTCTTGTATATATCAGAAGCCAATTCTGGTGGAGTTACTTCCAATGCTTTGAGTATCGCTTCTTCAATTTTACTTATGCTGCTGTCAAGTGCCTCAGCGAGTTCCTGATAAGTAATCGTTTCTTGTCTCGGAATTCCCGTGAGAAGATCTCGACCATTGATCGCAAACGGTTCTGGTGGATTGTCTAGATCTGAAGCAGCAGAACCCACATTTATTTTAAGCACTTCTGCAGTACGCTCACCGATTAGCAGATTATGATGACGACGCAAATGGTCAATGATATCCATCGTAAATTCATCCCCCGCCGTCCTTATGGATTGTTCGCAGACAATACCCGATAATGCGATCACAGCTATTTCTGTGGTGCCTCCCCCAATGTCAATTATCATATTGCCAACGGGTTCTTCCACATCAAGCCCAATACCCAGGGCAGCCGCCATGGGCTCGTAGATCAGGTAAGTTTCTTTGGAATCCACATGATCAGCAGAATCAAAAACTGCTCTCTTTTCAACTTCTGTAATTCCTGAAGGGATGCATATCACCATTTTCATATGAGTGAAAAAACGGCGCTTCTGATCAATCATATTGATCATCCCCTCGATCATATTCTCTGCAGCTTGAAAATCAGCGATTACTCCATCCTTCAGTGGTCTGACTGTTTTTATATGCTCATGAGTCTTTTCGTGCATCTGCATAGCCCTCGACCCTACGGCAATGGTCTCTCCGGTACGGCGGTCAATCGCGACTATAGATGGTTCCTCCACGACGATTTCATCATCCTGAATTATCAGGGTATTCGCTGTACCCAAATCAATAGCTAGCTCTTGTGTAAAAAAATTGAAGAATTTCATTTCAAGCTCATATTCATAGCAAAAGCAAGCAAAGCCTGTACCAAGGCTTCGCAAAAGAAGGTAATTTTGCTTAATTCATGAAAATTATCTATCTGAATCAAATATATTGTTTTTACAAATATTATTGATTCATAATATTTTGACAATCAGTCTAATTAGTGAATTATCACTGTACTTAGATTGCTCAATTGCAGATACTTTCTGGCCATTAATTGAAGGTCATGACTTGTTGTGGCTTTTATTTTGTTATATAAATCTGCTGTGAATTGCATAGGCTGGTCTTCGGCCAAATTGCTTCTCAACACCTCTTGCATCTGCAATGGGCCATCCATCATACTGAGGAAGTATCCGCTGATGTAGTTTTGTACCATTTTCAGCTCCTCCTCAGGGACTAACTCGTTATGCAGTTTTCTGATTTCCATTTCTATTTGTGCAATGGCGTCAGATACCAGATGGCGTTCTGTTTCCAAATTAATACTAAAATAGCCGTCATATCTGAAGCTCTCTATTGCACTGGATACTCCGTAAGTCAATCCCCTTTCTTCCCGTAAGTTTTTCATCAATCGAGAACCAAAGTACCCACCCAGTATCGTATTCAAAACAAAAAACACAGGCCAATCCGGGTGCCTTCTCGAAAACATTTTGCAACCCAACCTCACCGCAGTTTGAGCCTTTTGCATTTCTTTTTCTATAAAACTGGAAGTCGGAAATTTGTCACTCAGACTAGCCGGGGGCTGTGGTGCGGTGTAACCCCAACCAATCAAAAGCTGCCCTAAGATTTGAGCGAGATTGTCCGGCAACTCGCCAGCTGCAATGATATATCCCGTTTGTGGAGAAATGCATCGTTGATAATGTTCTTCAATATCGGCCAGACTGAGGTCGAGATAGGCTTCCTTCGTACTGTTATAACCGTATGGGTGTTCGCTGCCGAAGTACTGTTCTGTAGCGAGACGGTAGGCAACAACTTCGTTTTGGGATAGATCAAGAGCGAGTTTCTGAATAATTCTTCGTTTGAATAAGTTGAGTTCTCCGTCAGAAAAAGATGGTGCAGAGATAATCTCTGTCAACAGCGGAAGCAGTACATTCAGATGTTTAGTGAGGCAAACCAGGCGGAGATTGATATGATCAAATGAGTAGGGAGCAGATATCGATGCACCATGTCGATCGATGCACTCAGCAATCTCGGATGCAGATCTATTCCTGGTTCCTTCTTTGATTATGCTGGCCAAAGCTGTGGATGCAAGCCTCTTTGTTTCGTAAGGCCTACCTGCGTTGAAGACAAAATCAATTTTGCTTACAGGCTGATCTCCTCCCCGAATACTATAGAGTGTCATCCCGTTGGGCAACATCTGTACTTCGGGATCCGGAATGTCGATTTTGGTGATGGAATGGATCGGCGGCCGGCCCGTCGCTCGAGTGTGTTGCGAATCTGCCAATGAACTCAATATTTTAAATAAGGGTGGTCAAGGTTAAAAAAATGAAACGGAATCATTTACATTTGTCCTGAATATTCTTAGCTCATTTCTTTACAGTTGGCAATGTCTTTTTTCCTATGAAATTTAGTATTTCTTCCTCCGATCTTCTCAAGAAACTTCAAATAGCGCATGGTGTTGTGGGTTCGAATACTGTAGTGCCGATCCTGGAAGATTTTCTTTTTATCGTAGAAGACAACACGATGACCATCTCGGCCACTGACCTGGAGACTTCTATTACGACAAGTACGGAGGTCATTGCAGATCAGAATGGGACCATTGCCGTGCCGGGGAGGATTTTATTTGACACATTAAAAGCCTTGCCCGAGCAACCTATTACCATTGATGTTGACGAAAACAATTTCGGTGTAGAAATCACCTCATCCTATGGCAAGTACAAGTTGTCAGGAGACAATGCCGAAGATTTTCCCACAATACCAAAGCCAGACAGCACGGAATCCGTGACACTAAGTGCGGTCTCACTAAAAGAAGCGATTAATAAAACCACGTTTGCGACGAGTAACGATGAGTTGAGATTGGCGATGACAGGAGTTTTTGTAAAAATTGATTTTTCAAAAATCACCTTTGTTGCCACAGATGCACACAAACTGGTTAAAATGACTTTTTCTGGTCTACAAGGAGATGTCAACACCTCCTTTATCATTCCTAAGAAGTCATTAGCCATGCTCAAAAATGCATTACCTGACGGTGGTAATGTAGACATTGCATTCAATAAATCAAACGCGTTTTTCACTTTCGAGGGGATCAGTCTGGTGTGCAGGCTCGTAGATGCACAATACCCCAATTACAATGCTGTAATTCCGGCTGATAACCCAAATGTAATGAAAGTGGCAAGGGTAGACCTCCTAAACTCTTTAAAGCGTATCGCTATTTATGCCAACAAGACCACTAACCAGGTCATTCTAAATATCGATGACGGCAGTCTTACAATCGAAGCCCAAGACCTGGATTTTGCCAATGAGGCAACAGAGCAACTCACATGTGAGTACAACGGGACACCTCTGACGATAGGATTTAATGCAAAATTTCTGATTGAGATGTTGACTGTCCTTGATGTGGATGAAATATCAATGGAATTATCTACCCCCAATAAGGCGGGTATTATCATACCTGGTGAAAGCCCGGCTGATGAGGATCTACTCATGCTGGTGATGCCTGTGATGTTGAATCGCTAAATAAAAAAGTAGGATTCGTAACCCAATATGAAAGTGGGATTGTTTTTCGGCTCGTTTAACCCTGTGCATGTGGGCCACATGATCATCGCAAATCAGGTACTGAGTCTCACCGCGCAAGATCAGGTCTGGCTTGTCGTGAGTCCTCACAATCCTCACAAAAAGAAATCCACCCTTGCCAGGGATTTTGATCGTCTTCACCTGGTAAACCTGGCGATCGGGGACAATCATCGAATTAGATCATCCAGCATCGAATTTGGGCTACCTAAGCCTTCATATACGATTGATACCCTTACATACCTAAAGGAAAAATTTCCGGACTATCAATTTTCTCTGATCATGGGTGGTGATAACCTGGCTACGCTTCACAAATGGAAAAATTATGAACAAATAATTGATCAGCACGAGATTTATGTATACAACCGTGAGGGTGCCGGGAAATCAGACCTAAGGGCTCATCGGCATGTGACCATTTTAGATAACCTTCCTTTGCTCCATATTTCATCTACCTACATCAGGCAGTGTATCAAGAACGACATTTCTATTCAATATCTGGTACCTGAGCAGGTATTCGAATATTTGAATGGGAGTAATATGTATAAATAGCTTAAAACATACGGATCGGTAGCAACGTTACACTTAGTGCCATGAGGTACATTGCAGCAACTATTTTTCTCCTATTAATTGCGGGACAATCTTGGAGTCAAAGCAACCAGGCAATTGGATCCTGGCGATCATACCTTCCTTACCGCTTTGGATTTAGTGTTACACAAAGTGATGATGCAATTTACTACGGCACCCGGTGGGCATTACTCAAAATAAACAAAGAGGACTTTAGTCTGGAATATTTTTCCAAGATGGAAGGTGGCCTTAATGATATAGGTATAAGGTCAGTAGATTTTGTCAATGAGCTGAACCTTCTTATCGTCGTGTACACCAATAGCAACATTGATCTGGTTTTTGAAGATGAAACCGTCAACCTGAATCAAATCCTAAATAATACCCAGATCGTTGGTGATCGTACGATTTATGATGTATTCGTTGATGATGCATTTGCCTACCTGGCCTGTGGTTTTGGGTTGGTGCAACTCAATTTGATAGACCGGGAATTTGGCTTTACAGCATTTACCAATAGTGCGGTCAAAGGGGTAGCGAGGGACGATATCTATTTGCTTGCATCTACCGAATCGGGTCTGTTTCGGGTCGAAGATAGTCCTTCCAACAATCTTGCTGATTTTGAAAGCTGGGAATTTATGGGCACTTCATACGGGTTGCCCACGACGTATACGGGCACAGCCATCACACTTGACGGGAGCAATGTTTTTGTGGGTCTCAACTCAGACCTTTACAAAAAGACGGACAATGGATCATTCGAACTGATCCATCGAGAACCCGGCTATGAATATGCTTTTTTGGCACGTGGAGCAGAAGGGCTTCTCACGGGATGGTCTTGCCAAAATGGGTGCAATGGGAAGAAAATCCTGATTGAAGAAAATGGGGGTAAAAAGACCATCAATAATTGCAGCACCAGGCCACTGGATGCAATAGTGGACGAGGAGAATCGAGTCTGGTATGCCGACGAAGGAAGAGATTATAAGTACACGCTTGGAATCACAGGAGAGTGTCTGCGGATTATCCCGGATCGCCCACCCACACACAATGCTTCACAAATTGCAACTCACAACGGCAATCTCTACGTGGCCACCGGTGGTGTGACTGTAAACTACGGATATCTGTTCCGTTCTGAAGGGTTTTATACCAATGAGGGAAATACATGGACTTCCTACAACAAGAGCAATGTGGATATCCTTCGCGAGAAGGACATGCGAGACTTCCTCAGCATAAAGTCTGCAGCCGATGGCACCATTTATATCGGCACCTTTTGGGATGGATTGATCCAGTACAGAGATGGTGAAATCACAGTATTTGACAGGGACAATTCGAGTTTACAAAACAGTGTCATTAATCCGGATCGCAACAGAGTCACTGACATGGATTTTGACCAAGAGGGCAATTTATGGATCCTTAACCACGATGCCCCCGAGCCTGTTTCTGTATATTCAAAGGACGGCGAGTGGCTCAGTTTTCCATTGCCGGCACCAGGTGCGGTAGAACACATCGCTGTAGATGGCGAGGGATACAAGTGGATTGCTGTGGGCCGGGTAGGTCTCGTGGTCTTTGACACGGGCCCTGATCTTTTTTCCACTTCAGATGACCGCTACCAATTGATAAATGCCACTAACTCTGAGCTCACAGTCAACGCGATCAATGATATCGCTGTCGAGAAAGATGGAAATGTATGGGTGGGGACCACTGAAGGTCCTGTGCAATTTAGATGTGGTACTGCTGTTTTTGATGGTGATTGCATTGGTAATCGCCAAATAGTGGATCAAAATGGGGTCCCAGGTGTTTTACTTGGTGGCGAAAATATTAAGGCCATTGCCATCGATGGGGCTAATCAAAAATGGTTTGGCACCAGCAGTGGAGTCTTTGTGCAGAGCGCAGATGGTGATGTCCAGATTCATCATTTTAATATTCGGAATTCTCCTTTATTTGACAACAGTATAATCGATATAGAAATCGATCCCACAGAGGGAATCGTCTTTTTTGCCACGAATAAGGGAGTGCAGTCCTACCGGGCAGAGGCCACATCCGCTACCCCTGTCCATAAAAGCAACATTACCACCTTCCCAAATCCCGTCAGACCTGGATATGAAGGCCCTATTGCAATCCGGGGCCTGGGCGAAGATGCACAGGTAAAGATCACCGATGCTCAGGGCATTCTCGTTCATCAGACTACGGCAAAAGGTGGTCAGGCAATTTGGGATGGAAATGATCTCAATGGAAGGCGAGCGTCATCTGGGGTATATTTAGTCTTTAGCGCCACCACCCCCCTTTTTCACAAATCCGATGCTGCGGTAGCCAAGATTATGCTCATCAATTAATAGAGCCAAACATCAGACTTTTGATCGGGCTAATTCAATTACTTCTTGGTAGAAAGATTCATAGTGAGGAAGGATAATGTCGAGGTTAAATCTTTCGGCCTGCTTTTTAGCCCTGTGTCTTAAATCGGCCAACAAATCTGGATTTTGTAGGATCTTCAGCGCAAATTTGGCCATGGAATCGATGTCACCAATCTCACTCAGGAAGCCGGTTTCGCCATGAATGTTGACTTCCGGCAGCCCCCCAACATTTGACGATATCACCGGTACCTCACATGCCATTGCTTCCAGGGCAGCGAGACCAAAGCTTTCGTTACCTGATGGGAGGAGAAAGATATCACTGATGGCCAGCAGTTCCTCAACGGCCTCTTGTTTTCCCAAAAAGCGAATGTCTCCACCGATACCCAGGCTTCTACTCAACTCCTCACAAGCTGTACGCTCCGGACCATCACCAATCATCAGCATTTTGGCGGGTATTTCTTCTGCTATTCTTTTGAATACTTTGACAGCATCCTGCACTCTCTTCACCTTGCGGAAATTTGATGTATGGGCAACGATTACTTCGTTATTTGGTGCAATGGCCTTTTTAAAGTGATCCTTATTGCTCTTCTTAAATCGATTAAAATCGATAAAATTGTAGATCACTTTGATATTCTTTTCTATGTTGAAATATTCCTCTGTCTTCTCTTTTAGAAACTGGGAAACAGCCGTAATGCCATCGCTCTTATTTATGCTGAACTCTACAATGGGAGCGAAACTGTGATCAGCACCCACCAAGGTGATATCAGTCCCATGCAGTGTTGTCACAACAGGTATATACTTTCCGTGCCGTATCAAAATCTTCTTTGCCATATAGGCGACAGCTGCGTGAGGAATCGCATAATGTACATGCAGTAGATCCAGGTCCTCATATTTGACGACATCGACCATTTTACTCGCCAGTGCAGAATCATAGGGTGCGTATTCGAATAAGGGGTACTTAACTTCTGCGACTTCGTGGTAGTAGATGTTCTCATGAAAATGAACAAGTCTTACAGGTCTCTTATAGGTAATGAAATGGACTTGATGTCCTTTGTTTGCCAATGCCAGACCCAACTCCGTCGCCACCACACCACTACCCCCGAAGGTAGGGTAACAGACAATCCCGATTTTCATATTGATGTTATGTAAGGAGGTTTATTTTATGCTGAATACAAACAATAATTCACAATATTAGTTTAAATTTTAACCTTGCAAACCAGACAAGATACTAGAGGCTTGGTCTGGTCGCAATGCGGGCTAAAGACCTAATAACTGAAATCGGTGGCAGTTTATTCTATAGGAGATTTGGAAACATTATCGGGCGTAAAGGCTCACACGATCCGAATTTGGGAAAAGCGCTATGGTCTCCTCTGCCCTCAGCGCACAAAGACCAATATCCGCTACTATCTGGATCAGGACGTAAAAATGCTGCTGAATGCAGCACTTCTCAAGCGACACGGGTTTAAGATCAGCAAAATTGCCAAAATGTCGGAGCCGGAAATCAGACAGGCGGTGCTAGATATTTCAGCCAATGAGAAGGACGGAGAACGGCAATCTGACGCCCTGACACTATCGATGTTGGAAATGGATGAAGAGCGCTTTGATGCTACCATCCGGCTTTCGATACATGAGGAAGGATTTAAGCACACAATGATGAAAGTCATATTTCCTTTTCTCAATAGACTTAATGTACTCTGGATGACTGGGAGCGTGCTTCCGGTACAGGAAAACTATATCGCCGGGCTGATTCGGCAGAAAATCTATGTGGCTATTGATGAATTGCCTCTGCCAGATCAAAACAACGATCTTTTTATTCTTTATCTACCGGAGGGGGAAGATCACGAACTCAGTCTTTTATTTATACATTTTCTGCTTAGGGATCAAGGATTTAAGGTGGTAAATCTCGGCCGAAATACATCGTTTGAAGACCTGCAAAAGGCATGTGAAATACATCATCCGAAGTATGTTTTTACATTGATCAATGAAGCGAATTTTAAAGGCACCGTCAAAGATTATGTAGATATGCTTGCCCTACACTGCCGCCACAGTACAGTCCTCCTTTCTGGAATTCAGATAAATCGCCAGCAAATAACCAATTACGAGAATTGTATCACCTTCGAGGGGCTGGACGAGATAATCGATTATCTTTCTGCTCTGTAGATACAGCACTTATTTCCTAATTTTGGCACATTAAAATTTATCTAGCTATGAAACACTTGGGATGGTGTCTTTTATGTTTTTTGGTATTAGCTTGTCAGAATAAACCATCGGGCACAAGAGCACAGACTGGAGAGGCCGCTGGCGAAGTTGCATCGACCCCGACTGGGATGGAGGTGGAAATGATGAGAATTACCTCGGGACAGCTTAACTGGACAGCAAGTAAAACAGGAGGCCAGCACCTCGGAACTGTCAATGTTGCTGATGGATCGGTGAGCGTCAAGGGAAACGAGATCTTATCAGGTGAGATGAATGTGGACATGAATTCCATTGTGAGCATTGATCTCGATGGAGAGATGAAGGCAAAACTCGAGGGTCATCTGAAGTCTGACGATTTTTTTGGTGTGGCATCACATCCCAAAGTGCGCTTTGTCATTACGGAAGTCACTCAGGCGAGAGATGTTCCGATGGCAACACATAAGATTACAGGCAACCTGACTATAAAGGAAATTACAAAAAGTATTACGGTACCAATCAACATCTCATTTGTGGGAGACAAGCTACTTGCTGCGACCCCTGCATTTACCATTGACCGCACAGAATGGGACTTGAAGTACAATTCGAAGATTCTCGGCACAGCTCCTGATAAACTAATCCATGACGAAGTGTCCCTCGTTCTCACTTTTGAGGCGCAGAAATAGGAGCGTCTTCGCTGTCTGAGATGGGTAACAGAAGTGAAAAGACGGTTTCTTCACTGATTTCTCTATATTTGCAGCCCATTTAGAAATTGACTTTAAATTGACATGAATCAATATGAAGTAACTTTCATCGTCGATCCAGTGCTGTCGGGCGATGAAATAGCGGGGACAGCTCAGACATACGTCGACCATTTGCAGGGCGAAGGTTGTAAGATCGTGCATGTCGAGGAAATGGGTCTAAAGCAGTTAGCCTATCCAATAAACAAACGTACCACCGGAGTTTATTTCTGTATTGAGTTTTCTTGCGAGGCCGGTACAATCATCGAGAAAACGGAGCTGGCCCTCAGAAGAGATGAACGCATTATGCGATTCCTCAGTGTCAAGCTGGATAAGTATGGTGTCAAATATAATGATGACAAGCGCAAGGGGCTCATCGGTAAGAAGAGACCTAAAGACGACGAAAAAGCAGCCGAGGAAGGTAAACCAGCGACTGTGGCAGAAAAGCGAACTACTCCAAAAGCCACTGCTCCAAAAGTTACCGCTCCTGCCGCAACACCTGAAGAGGAATAACAGGTTTTATTATTAGAAAAAACAACGGATATGGCATCAAGAGATGATATCAAGTTTTTAAGCAACCCAAAAATTGGGCTGAAGGCCAAAAAGTATTGTCGATTCAAGAAGTTTGGCATACGTCATATCGACTATAAGGATCCAGACTTTCTCAAGCAATTTATAAACGAGCAGGGAAAGATTCTTCCCCGCCGTCTCACCGGCAATTCCCTAAAATATCAGAAAAAGGTTGCAACTGCTGTCAAACGCGCCAGACATCTTGCACTTCTTCCCTATGTCGCAGACCTTTTAAAGTAGTCATCAGATGGATATAATATTGCTAAAAGATGTAGATAAACTCGGTGACAAGCACTCCATCGTTTCTGTAAAGCCCGGTTACGCCCGAAATTTTCTTATACCCCAGGGCATGGCTTTGATTGCCAACACCAGTAACAGGAAAAGACTACAGGAGTTGAAAAGAGTCGAGGAGTCAAGAGAAGCCAAATTAAAGGATCACTATCAAGAAATTGCAGACAAACTCAAAGATGTCATCCTGACTGTGGGTGCAAAAGCCGGAGCCTCAGGAAAGATTTTTGGCAGTGTGACCAATGTGCAGATTGCTCAGCTTCTCAAGGAGGCTCATGACATAGAAATCGAGCGAAGAAAAATTGAAATAGAATCCGAAGTCAAAGAATTGGGAACATACGTTGCCAAACTAAATTTGCATCCGGAGGTCAACAGTGAGGTCAAGTTTGAAGTAGTTCAGGAATAAAACGGGTTTCTTTCCTCTTTTTCCAGAAGACTATAAGATGGGTTTGGGCAAAGATGGGCTTGATCCTAAGATTTTCTGCGAATCCCCACCCAACCAATTGTCGATTATACTGCTGTACACAGACCTGAAATCAATCTCGTAAATCAGATCACCATTGTCAAGGTCAGTGAGAGAGGGGGCCGGGTTGTAGATGCCTGGTGTGGCGAGTCTATCTCCCATCAAGAACATAACATTTGCTGCACCATGGTCTGTACCCTGGCTTCCATTTTCCTGTACTCGCCGGCCAAATTCTGAAAAAGTCACTATTAAAACATCGTCAAATAGCCGTTGTGATTTCAGATCCTTAATAAATGTTGATACGGCCGAGGAATAGATATTAAGCAATTTGTTTTGTCTTGCTCTCTGATACACGTGAGTGTCAAATCCAGGTAAACTCAAATAGTAGATTCTTGTACTGGTGTCTGCTGAAATCAACTCTGCTATTTGACGCATACCTTCACCAAATGAATGGTTGGGATATGCAAATTTCGATTTGAGCGATCGAGCCTTTCTCGATAAGTATGCTGCAGATTCTTGCACATCGATCATTGTCTTGTATAAAAAATGGATATCCGAATCACCATTGGCTTTGTGCTGGCGGCCAATTTTTCGCAGAAAAGGATTGCCAATGATTCGATCTAATTTTTCGGGCCCACGCATGGCAAAACCCTCCCTCACTTCACCCCGCATGGCAAGACTCAGGTGATCACTGATTTCGATCCCGTGATATGAAGTATGGCATCGGGTACAATCACTATCGAGATATCTGCCGAGCCAACCCGAGGCAGGCATCTCATCGGATAGCTGTCCGGATTGCCAATAGTCCATTGACCTAAAATGAGATCGATCGGGGTTGGGGTACCCTACGGAATTAAGAACACATAGCTGTCCCTGCTCGTAAATGGGTAGAAGAGATTCAAGGGCAGAATTGATACCCAAAGACTCATTAAGACGATGTACAGAACGAGGATTTATCGAAAGTGTTGGTCGTTTTCGATAATAATGATCATCCTCAAATGGGACTATCGTATTGAGCCCATCATTACCACCGGATAGCTGAATCACAATCAAAATAGGTTCTGATCTCGATCTGGCAGACGGTAAATGTGTCGATTTCTTGAGAAAGGAAGGCACCATCACTGATGTGGAGGCCAGGGTGCTTTCTTTGATGAATGATCGTCGACTGGACATAACTAGCACATTTGAAATTCGGGTAAGGAAAGTGTCTTGATCATGAGATCCTCGGTGTATTCTTTGGAATCACCCCTGGGTTTTGCATGCAATTGAGGGGACTGAAGAGGGGATAAGAACACCCTTTTTATCTCTTCCTCTAAATTCTTATATGGAGTACCACTGAAGTAATCTGCCCAACCAGATATGTCGCTAGTGACATCGATGAGCCCCACGATTCGACTGGGTGCCATGGCTTCCAGCGGTGTTGAAACAGCGTGGTCAAAGCGTATGCCTCGCAATAGAAAATGTGCCAAATTGAGCCGGATCATAATAGTCGAATTGTTAATCCAGGCACGACCTCCTGGCCATCCATTTACCGAAGGAGGGTCGAGGAGTACCTGCCCCATTGCCCTCTGAAGAAATGAGACATCAAAAGCGCTTTTAAACTTCATGTTTAAAACCTTGCCCAACTGTACTATGAGTTCTATTGGCGATTTCACCTTGATACCCCTGTTCTCCTCTTGATAAAAGAAATCGCTTGTGAAGATGAAGTGCATGACCGGGGCGATCTCATACTTGTGCATCTTAATGATGTGCGCAATTTTCTTCACCTGTTCCTGATCGATTTTGTCGTTTACAAAGAATCGGTACAGATTTGTGGCAAGAAATACAGGTGTTGCCTCATTGTCCAGGATAATTTCAATGACATCTTCACCGGTAAGGTTGCCGATGTGACCGAGAAAGCTTTTCAGGCCGTTATCATGCTGCTCCGGCCTGAATAGAAAGTTACCCCATCGATCTGAGGACCAGCCGGTAAATGCCCTGGCGGCTGCAATTACATCATCTTCGGTGAAATGTCCTATCCCCAGGGTAAAGAGTTCCATAAGTTCACGTGCAAAGTTCTCATTGGGGTGATCTTTGCGGCTTTGCAAATTGTTGAGGAAGTGGATCATGGCCGGTGTTTTAGCCACGGCGTGAAGAAGAGTGCCAAAGTTACCCAATGCATGTTGCCTGAGCGTGTCGAGATATTGCTGAGCTCTAATATCATCTGTGCAGCGGCAGGCGAAGTGAGAATGCCAGAAAAGGGCCATTTTTTCCCTCATGAAGCAAGGTTCGGTTGTCATTATATTTATCCAATCATGTCTGAGTTTTGTAAGCCT
Source organism: Saprospiraceae bacterium (assembly GCA_965222645.1). GTDB lineage: Bacteria > Bacteroidota > Bacteroidia > Chitinophagales > Saprospiraceae > JABDMH01. The sequence continues at coordinate 3,486,927 of OZ244968.1, forward strand.
GGCTGTGACCGTAGAGTCAGTCATTGTTGATTCTTGCTTATGATCAGCCTCACTGAAGAACATGGACGGTTCTGACGGCACCGGATCTGGATCAGGAGTATGCCGGGGGCCTGGATCAATAAGGGGCTTTGTGCCCTCCTCAAGGCATGCTTCAATCAACGGCTCGAGGGCAGTGCTTACATCTTCTAAACCACCCAAATGCAATCCAAACCCAGCCCGGTGACAAAAGTGCTTATAAGCATCAAATGGATCTGTCATTTTTTTTACCTGAAATCCAGGACACTAAGGTATAGATACCAGAGCAAAAAGCTTCGCAGTAAACAGAATACCTATTGGTCAAGGATTCTTTCCCTGGTTACAAACCAATCTGGACGAAAATGTGTTTAAATGACAGCTCTTGAGCACTGGGGTTGTTGTGTCTCTTGACATGCAGTACAAATAGTTTGGGTGTGTCTGAGGAAAAAGGGATTAAGTTTATAGACAATTATACGTGTGACGGAGTACTATATACCCTCCGTAAATTCGTTTGTAAATTTGCAACAGCTAATCGCTCAACTTATGAAATCATTAGTAATCCTCTTTTTTGGCCTCCTTCTCAGCAGCCAAACACTTGCCAAAGGGATCGAATTTTTTGAAGGCTCCCTGGAAGAAGCAAAGCAATCTGCAGCTGAGCAAGGCCGGTTGATTTTTATCGATGCTTATACGACGTGGTGTGGCCCGTGTAAGCGCATGTCTGCCCAGGTATTTACAAAAGATGAGGTGGGAGAATTTTACAACAGTGCCTTTGTAAATCTCAAACTCGACATGGAGAAGGGAGAGGGCAAAGCTTTTCAACGAAAATATCGGGTTACGGCCTTTCCTACACTCTTATTTCTTGACTCGGAGGGAAAGGTTATACATAGGGTTGTGGGCGGAATGGATGTACCCAATTTTCTGAAACTGGGAAAATTCGCCGCTACAAAATCCGGGTTTGATTCCAAACTAGATGCGGCTTATGAAGACGGACTGCGGGACCCGGCTTTTATGGCGAAATATATTGCATCATTGGCAAAAAGTAATCGACCGTTATTGAAAGTCGCGAATGAATATTTATCGGGACAAAAGAATTACAAGACAGAAGAAAATCTATCCATAATCTATCACGCCACAGTACAAGCTGATTCAAGAATTTTTAATCTCCTGATCAAACACAAACCGGAAATTGAAAAGCTGTTTGGGAAGGTGGATGTTGAGCAAAAAATAGAGAAAGCTGCAACGGCTACAGTTGAAAAGGCCATCGAATATGACAATAGCGATTTATTGGAAGAAGCAATTGAGAAAGTAAAGAGATATGCTGGATCTCGACATAAGGATTTTGAAAATCAATCAAGACTTAAATTCTTTGCTGAGACACAACGTGATGAGGAGTATTTAAAATACGCGAAAATTTACGCCAGGGGAGGCACTGATAATAAATTTGAACTTGCTAACTATATTCTGCACAATAAGAAGAGTGTTACACCACTTGTAGATCACGCACTTAAATGGTCTCTGGAAGCTGTGAAAGACGTAGAAAATGAGGAGCACTGCTTTACAACTGCTCAGTTGTATTATATCAAGGGGAATTTTTCTAAGTCAAGAAAATTTGCAGAAACAGCACTGGAAATTTCCCAGAAAAAGAAGAGCGGGGCAACACCGCATATAAAAGGATTACTAAATGCAATTGACCAAAAAATTGGTTCTTAATTACACAGCAACATGAGAGTTCTTGTTCTATTATTTATATCTGTTAATGTAGTCGCCGGTCAAACTGAGGTTTCGGTCAACTTTATTGACAATGACCTAAAGAAAGCGATTGAAATAGCAGAGGAGGAGAACAAAATTATTTTTATTGATGCTTATACCACATGGTGTGGTCCGTGTAAGATGATGGATCGCGATGTTTTTTCAAACACCGAAGTGGGTAATTTCTTCAATAGAAATTTTGTAAATCTAAAGCTTGACATGGAGAAAGGAGAAGGTATTGCAACAGCTAAGAAATATAACGTAAGAGGATATCCAAGTTTTTTATTTTTAAATCCTGCTGGTGTCCTTTTGCACAGGGGTATCGGTTTCCAACCAGCAGATCAGTTTCTAAAACTGGCGAAGCAGGCTTTGGATCCCTCCAGGCATTTGCCTAAACTAGAACAGCAGTATAATCAGGGCAAAAGAGATCCCGAGCTACTTCTCAATTACAGCAAGGCACTAATGCAGTCTGATCCACAAAAAAGTAGACAAATAGGTGCTGAATATCTTGAAACTCAAGATACATGGACAACCCCGGAAAATATGGAGCTCATTGCATCTATGGTGGAAGAATATCAAGACCCGTATTATAATTTTATTGTCGAAAAGCGTCACCTTTTTATTAAGGAATTTGGAGAAGGACCTGTTGACGGGCTGATATTACGGTTTTTGCAAAATCACCTGTACAGCAATATCGAGAAGGTAGATCTCAAAAATGCTCAAGGGCTTTTTACATCTACGTTTCCGAGGTCGAAATCCGCAGTGCTCTATGATGAATTTGAAATGAATTACTATCAAAAAGCGGGAAAAAGTAATGTCTATATCCAGAAGGCAAAACAATATGTGAAGAAGTATCCCAATCTATCGTGGAGTGCACTAAACGGACTGGCTTGGAATTTTTACGAGCAAATTGAGGATAAAAAAGGATTAAAATGGGCAACGAAATGGGCCAAGAAATCGATAGTGAAAAATAGCAATCACTATAACAATGATACTTTGGCTGCATTGTATTATAAACAAGGGAAAAAGAAGCAAGCATTAAAGTATGCTCACCGTGCCATTGACCTGGCAAAAGATGTCGGAGAAGATTTTAGTGCCACAAGTGATCTTTTGGAGAAAATCAATATAATGCCATGACAGAGCTGGGAAAAGGTGCCAGATATCATAAAATATCAAAGTTACAATTGTAACTTCCCCTAATTGCTCAGCTCTTTCACTAGTCTATCTGCCTTATAAATATATTTTAAAGCTGCATAAATGCCTCCTGCATGAACGGAGACTGTTCGGTTATATTCTTCATCAAAAATGAAATTTCCAGGCAGGGATTCTATATTACCATCGAAGATTAAGCCCACTGCTTCCTTATCTTTATTGATCAAAGGGCTGCCGGAGTTTCCACCGATAATGTCATTCGTTGACACCATATTTACAGGAGACTTCAACAGTTCTAATGGTGGATTCTTCCATTTTTTGGGCAAGTCCCAGGGTTCTTTTTGCTCGTGAGAATAATGCCGGTCATAGAGCCCAAAAAAAGTAGTTTTGTATGGAGCAATTGTTCCATTATAGTCATACTTTTTGACTACTCCATCTGAGATCCGCAGAGTAAATGTGGCATCCGGAGGTATTGCATCCCCTAAAACATGTGTTATTTCTTTGACAATTTTCTCTTCCAGTTCATTGCGGGTGGAGGCACTGGACTTAAAAGCATGATCGGCCTCCTGATAGGCTGTAATCAGTGTGCGTGATGCTTCTATCAGGGGATCCCTGGACTTCAAAATCTTTTTATTCTTCTTGAAGAGTTTGGCCAGCTTTTTAGCGTGAAAAAGATGGGAATTATCAAATAAGTCGTTGACAAATTTTATCGGTTCTTTTTCCCCTAACATTTTTGAGATAATGTCGTTGCCCGTGGGGACAAACTTCTTTAGCTCCTTTATAAGAGCAACGAACAGTTTCTTTTCCTTCGGTGTGTTTAGTCCGCTGGCAAGTTCTTGGATCGACTCTTTTTTAGACTGGATTTCTTCTTCCGGTCCTTGGTTTTTAATTAGGGTTTCCAGCTTGCTGAGCTCATGAAGCAGGGTAAGGGTACCTCCTCTGGAAAGTGATGGCCCCAGGTTATTTGCTGCCCAAGCATAAGGTTTAAGTTTATCGTAGTGATCGGATAATTGGTTCCAATATTTGCCATTGTTGACCTTGGACCGGATGAACGTTTCCATAGATTTTTTTCTGCCAAACAATTCAGCATTTTTCAATCCATTGAGTATGCCGCCGATGGCCTTTTGTCCATTAGCCAGATTTGTAATACTGCCCAGTAATTCCTGTGCTTCCCTTTTCTTTTCCTCATCTTCCTTAATCTTTTTATATTCTTCTGAGAGTAGATCTATTCGATTTGTCAAAAATTCTAGAAAATGGTTATAACGGTAATCTCGATCGTACTCTAATTGTGCTATCGTACGGTAACGTTCTGTACTCCCCGGATTACCCACGACAAAAACAGGTTCACCTTCTTTGGCACCATCCGGATTAAATTTTAAGTAATTCTGTGAGGAATTAATGGGCCTTCCATTTTCATCATAGGCTCTCCAAAATGTGAAGTCCAAATTATATCTAGGATAAGTAAAATTGTCTGGATCGCCCCCATAAAACCCGATACTGTTTTCAGGAATACAAACCAAGCGGATATCATCGTATCGTTGATAGCCGTATACAGAGTATTTTACTCCACTATATAAGCTCACAATTTGCAATCTTAAACCCTCCCACCCCGCTGTCGAGGCATATTTTTTTTCTACTTCTGCAAAAGCATTCTCCTTCCTTTCATCCGAATTTTCACCTTCCACGGTGTCAAGAGAGGCTAACACCTCTTCTGTGATGTCCCTGGCCATGACCATCTGTTCTACATATAGACCATCCACTTTTCTCTCATCCCCCATTGTTTGAGCATAGTATCCATCGACATCGAAATTTTCTCCTTCTTGCTGGACCTTAATAGCATCTCTGCGGGAGCAGTGATGGTTTGTCATGATTAAGCCTTCGGGCGAAACAAAAGATGCAGAACACCAGGAGGCAAAACGCAGAGATGATTTTCTGACATCATCAAACCATCTCTCATCCGCTGAAAAATCGTAAGCCTCCTTAAACCATTCTGTTGGAGGATCTTCAAAAGTCCACATCCTGCCATAGTCAAAGGGACTTGGTTTATCGTCCTGAGCTGGTAATGTAAATCCCGCCAGTAATACGGCAGTGAGGACTATTATAAGCTTATAGTTTAATTGAATTTTCATTGGAATGATATTTTATTAGTAAAAACCACAATGTGGTCAAATGATTCAGACCTGAAAGCACATTTAGTGCAGTAGAGTCTATTGAAGTAATTCGTAATCTCAAAAGTAAATAGTGGATGATCAATAAAGTACTTTTGAGCCTGAAATATTGTGTCACCCCGCCCAGCTCTCCCGGTCCAGGTTGCGCAATTGAATGGCTTCTGCCAAATGCTCGATCTTGATATCATCACTTCCACTTAGATCTGCTGACGTCCGAGCAACCTTTAAAATCCGATCATATGCTCTGGCAGATAGTTGTAGTTTTTCCATCGCTGTTTTTAGCAATGTACGGCCTGCCTGATTAATCACACAAATTTCATGGACCATTTTGCTGGTCATTTGAGCATTTGTATAAATACCCTCAGAGTGCTGAAATCTCTCTTGCTGCTGTGTTCTGGCGTCAATTACCCTTTGTATGATGTCTGTACTTGTCTCTTGCGAAGACTGCACATTGGAGAGTTCGTCATAAGATACTGGTGTGACCTCAACATGGAGATCTATTCGATCCAGTAACGGACCGGAGATCTTGTTTAAATAACGAGTAATTACACCTGGTGCACACACACAATCCTTTTCGGGGTGATTGTAATAGCCACATGGACAAGGATTCATCGAAGCAATGAGAATAAAACTGGAAGGGTAATCTACAGAAATCTTGGCTCGACTTATCGTGACTTTACGTTGCTCCAGGGGTTGGCGCATTACCTCTAGAACAGTGCGTTTGAATTCGGGCAGCTCATCCATAAATAGCACCCCATTGTGTGCTAAAGAGATCTCTCCGGGACTGGGATTTGATCCGCCTCCTACCAGGGCAACGTCGCTGATGGTGTGGTGAGGGGACCGAAATGGACGGATTGTGAGGAGACCGGCATCAGCCGGCAAATGACCCGCAACCGAGTGGATTTTGGTCGTCTCCAGTGCCTCTCTGAGGTTCATTGGTGGCAGAATTGTGGGTAGTCTTCGTGCTAACATGGTCTTACCCGCACCTGGAGGACCGATGAGAATCACATTGTGCCCCCCAGCTGCCGAAAGTGTAAGTGCGCGTTTGATATTTTCCTGTCCCTTGACATCGGCAAAGTCGATGTCGTATTTGTTATTTGCATCTTCGAAAATCTCCCGGGTATTGAGATCTATAGGCTCAAGGGTTGATTTACGCTCAAAGAAGTCTATGGCCTCCACAAGGTTAGAAATACCATAGACCTCCAGCTCATTGACGATCGCAGCTTCACGCGCATTTTGTTTGGGTAAAATAAGACCCTTGAATTTTTCCTTGCGTGCCTGAATCGCGATGGGTAGTGCTCCTTTTATGGGTCTGAGATCACCATCCAGGGCGAGCTCTCCCATAATCATATACCGGTGCAATTCCTCACCGTTGATCTGATTGTCACTCGCTAAAACACCTAGGGCAATCGGAAGGTCATAGGCAGACCCCTCCTTTCGGATATCGGCGGGAGCAAGATTGACAATAAGTCGCTTGCGCGGCATCTTGCAGCCGATATTTTTGATTGCAGCAGCGATACGTTGAAACCCCTCCTTAACAGCACTGTCGGGCAGGCCAACCATATTGTAGAAACTAGTGCTGTCAGTGGGCACAGCTCCACCCGTATTTACTTCTACAGTTATTGTTCTGGCATCTACACCCTGTACCGTACTGGCATATGTTTTGGCGAGCATATCACAAACGATTTCGTGGAAGGATAGGCACTAAATATAGTCTTTTTGGGTGGTCATTCTTACTTGGTCCGTCATTCAAAATAGTTGGATCAATCTATCTGCCATCATCAGCTTCATCTTCTTCCGATAGACTGGTATATATGATATCCAGGATACGGTCAGAAGATATGAAGCCCGATCCAAACTCCTCGTCAGTTTCTTTTCCGGGGTTAAGTGCCTTGATGTCTTCGAGTGTCTTACCCTGTCTGATAAGAGCCCTAACTTTGTCTCGCAGATTCAATAATACGTCGCGATAGTTACGCAATTCATCTTTATTGCTCAATGCACCGTGACCAGGAATGATCTTAGTATCAGGCCCGGTCACAAACAGGGCGGTATTGGCCGCTGCGATGATACCGTCGATTGTTCCACCGGATGACAGGTCGATAAAAGGATAGCGGCCTTTAAAGTATGTGTCGCCCATATGCATTACATCAGATTGTGGAAAATAGACCAGCACATCCCCATCCGTGTGAGCATTATCTACATGGATCAGCATAATATCTTCTCCATTGCACTGGATTGTCATCTGCTCCCTGAAAGTGACCGCTGGCCGGGCCAGTTCGGGAGAAGGTGGAATTTCTCTGCTGAAAGCCCGCATGAGCTGGGTTTTGCTCATTCTTTTTTTCACATTTTCATGAGCAAAGATCATCGCTCCCGATTCTGCAAAATTCTCATTTCCACCCACATGGTCCCCATGCCAGTGCGTATTGACCAGCATCCTGATCGGCTGGTCAGTCAGAGCTGAAATGGCTTTTTTGATTTTATCACTCAGAGGTGCATATTGGCTGTCTATCATCAAGGCGCCATCTTCTCCAATTGATACTCCAATATTACCCCCCGACCCCTCAAGCATATAGATGTGGTCAGTAACCTTAGTCGTTTGTATCACCACATCATCAAAATTCTGCTGGGCTGTGAGGGCCACTGTTGAAAACATAGCGCAATGGAGTAAAAAATGTTTCATTTTTGAATTGTTTGCAGTGACAATTTACTGAATATTTGATCGGAAGATGCAATCGGGCTTTTCATTCCACGAACCCACTAAACTTGAGCGGATTCCTTTGCAACCTTCATCGGTATGCTGATACATTTTTTTTCCATGTAATGCATCATTTGCAATACAAGCTCCAAGGTGTCCGGATCTAACTGAGACAATTCTTCTTTAAAAACTTCGGTGACAGCTTTTTTCCTTATTTTTTTTATCTCGTCTGGAATTTTTCTAAAAGCTACCTCTATTTGCCGTTGCCCAAGAATTTGCACAAATGACTCTACCGCCTCGGCGAGCAGAGGTTTGGTTTTTTCGATTTCCTTTTTTCTAGATTGCAAATTACTGTGCGCAAGGAGCTGCAAAGATGTCAGATTGATGATCTGGCAGGGATGTTTTTGGTACATTTCTGTATCGAGATCAGTAGGTAATCCCAGGTCGATCCACAGCCTGTCTTCGATTCTTCCTTTAGATATAGCATGAGCCAGGTCAAAAGTGATGATAGGTGTGGGTGAGGACGTACAAACGATCAGGCATTCGAAGTTTTCAATATTCGCTGCCTGAAGATTTTCGTACGGTTTATACCGCAGTTGATACTTGTTTGCCAGATTTCGAGAATTTTCATCCGTGCGATTGTATATGGTTATGTGCCTAAATTTCTTTTTCAACAGCAACTTTGCAACGGTTTCTATTGTTGCACCAGCACCTACCAAAATGATCGGATCTTCAGGAGCAATGTGATAATTGTCAAGGGCATTGACCGCAAGGGAGGCCACAGAAACAGACCTCGTGCTTATGGAAGTGTCGGTGTGAATTTTTTTAGCGACACGTATGGCGTGCAGGACCAGTAGCCTTATCGTATCACCGGTGAGACCAGCAGCAAACTGCCGGTCATAAGCAATTTTGATCTGCCCCATGATCTCTTGTTCCCCCACCACCATTGAGTGCACTGAAGAAGTGACCTCAAAAAAATAACGAATGGCTTCCCGACCCCAAAAATGTCGAACCGGTGCAATGTCTTTGCTACCTGTGATCCGCTGGATGAGCTCTTTATTTACCTGTGCCCTCGTAGTAAAGAGAAACAGTCGTCTATTGCACGTGCTGAGATAGTATAGCTCTTGAAAGTCAGTTGTGTTTTTAAGCTGAGTAAGAAAGTCGAGTTCTTCTTCTTGATCCAAACAGCTTATGCCGTACGAAGGCACCTTGCCTAACTCAATTTCTTTGTATGAGACAGAAAGTATGTGGATTCTCGATAGCATAATGTCAAAGACGAAGATACTTCCTCTGCGACATTATTGCTACCTCCCGGAATCAAAAGTCACAACTGTCTGGTGTCTTTATTCCACATCTTTCACCGAAAAGGCACTGAGCGCCTGATCCAGTCCGATCTTTTCCTTTCGATAGTCATCGATCACTGATTTCTTGGCCTCAATCTCGATCACTGCCGGCATGTCACAGCCCTCGCAAGAGGTGAGCGATATATGAAAGGTGATCGTCTCCGATGGCTCAATGCTCTTCAGCACATGACCGTAATCCAGAATGCTTTCCTTAAAAGCATCGACAAATTTAGGATACAAGTCTTCGACAATTTTATTTCTTTCATCTGCACTGATATTCTTTTTACCAAGTGTGGGCAGACTATAATCGTTTTCATCGTGGACCATGCTCGAGTAGTATTTTAGATAATAGGTAACTCCGGCATTTTCAAAACGTTCGTACTTTGGAACACGGTTCATGTAGTAGGATTCGCTCAATTTTACATCCCAGATGCGTTGCAAAAGCGAGGCAAAAATGGATAAATCGGGCTCGTCCTTATATTCATCGGAAATATCTTTAACGACCATCTTGTCGTAAAGCTCTTCCCGAGTGATTTCATCGTCTTCAAAAAGATTTAGATCAGATTTTGAAACCTCCACGCTTATTCCCTGATGCCCAAACTCGTTGGAATTCCATGCGATTACTCCACCATGACCGCTCACATCATATTTAGATCTTGCATCTGTTTTAATTTTTATATTATCGCTTGATTTTAGTTGGCGTATTACCGGGCCATAGTCTGCAAGAAATTCCTTAAGGCGCTCTTCGGAGTCCATCATATCGCTACCATAGAATGAAAAATTTCCGGACTTTTTCTTCATTTTCTCACCTTTTTCGGGATCATCCTCTGTAGCCAATTTCAAAGCACGTAAAGTAAATCCGTTGTTTGGCAGTCCTATTACTACACCATAATTACTCAGATATCTCGCTCTGATATCCTCACTTTTCGGAGTAAAACGATGATTCTTGTTCAGGAACGCACCCAATACATTTTCTATCACTTCAAGGTCTTTGTCCATTTTATTTTGATCGACCTGAGCGGTGCTAAAATGACAAGTAAGGCAGAACATTATTAGTAAAATAAAGTATTTCATGTTTTAATAATTTTTGTAAGGATTTGATACGAATTGCGCATAATCATCATCATTATTGAGCTGAAGTGACTGGGCAAATCGCAATAGACCCTGATTGATTAAATCCAGATCCCGGCTACGCTGCTCATCGAGATATATCCGTAGATCTTCAGTTGCATTGTGTAGTTGAGACTGTTGCTCTTCCAATATTTTATTGACCATTTGGTTTTCCAAACCATTGTGATAATTATTAAGGGCCTGATTAATAAGGCGGGTAAGAAAAACCTTATCCACTGAATTTTGTGAAACTTCAGTAGACTCAGGATTTTTATTTTGTGTCAAAGACGCAATAGAGGCAACTTGATTTTCTAAACCACTTAGTTTCTTCTCCAGGTGGACAAACTCACTTTCCAATGCTTGAGGCAGTTGAGCTACATTTTCATTTTCATTTTCTATTGGAGATCCATAAGACAATGTCATTTCATTTCCCGATGTGGTGATCCTCAAGTTGAGCAATCTGCCGGCGACCAATAGGATCAGGAGTGAGGCGGCAATTGCCCACCATCTGGACATACCTGTTTTGGGAGATTTATTGATCACTAATTGTACAGGATCGGATGTTTGCGCATCATTTTTTTGTAAAAAATTCCGCACCATTTTTAATTCAGACAATTCCTTTTTTAACTCGGGTTCTTGCTCCAATCTTTCCTCAAAGCGGTGCTTCTCTTGTTCGTTCATTTCACCGTATAGATATTCTATAAGTAGTTCTTTATTCATAATAAATCTCATTATTCAAATTTTCACTGATCAGTATTTTCTTCATGGCATCAAGGCCATAATACATTCTTGATTTAATTGTGTTTTCTGATTCACCCAGGATCTCTGCTATTTCTCTGAATTTCAAACCCTCATATTCCTTCATAATGATTACCTGACGCTGACTGGGTGGGATTCTCTGTAATAGTTTTTTTACGGCTGATATTCTTTCTTGTTGTTCATATTTTTTAGCTGGAGTATTTTCATCGACAAACTGCGGGATATCCTCTGGCGGTGACATTCTCAAGCGCGCTCGACTCCTACCTTCTGATCGACAATTGTTGCTGGCTATTTTGTATACCCATGCCTGCAGTTTAGCAGGTTCCTTTAATTGGTCTATTTTTTCAAATACCTGAATAAATGTTTTCTGCACAACCTCATTTGCAAAGTAATGATCATTGCTATAGCATAAAGCATAATTAAAAACCCGGTCCTTCCACTGATCCATCACCTGGGTAAAGGCAGATTCTTCTCCATTTCTCATCCGCTTTACAAGGTCAATTGCTGCTGCGGAATTGTATTCAGTCATCAAAGGTTGCTGTTTGGCCACGATTTCGTTCGAATCAATGACGCTAAACAGCTAGAAAAAGTTTTACCAAGCCATGATTTCGTTATTATAATGCACTCAGAGCACGCATCTCCTGAAGGGAAAATATTGATTTGAGCCAATAGTTTTTTCTGAGTCAGAGGCTCGATCCCGCAAAAGGGGATAAACTCGTATTTTTGGGCCCATTTTAAACAATTCAACCATGTACAGAACCCATAATTGTGGGGAATTGCGAATGTCGCATATCGGAGAGACAGTCACATTGAGCGGCTGGGTCCAGACTTCCAGACAATTTGGAGGACTTACTTTTATTGACCTCCGAGATCGGTTTGGGATTACACAACTGGTTTTTAATGAAGATGAAGACGCCTCACTATGCGATGAGGCCAGGAATTTGGGTCGAGAATATGTCATCAATGTTGAGGGTAAAGTGCGAGAACGGAGCAATAAGAATCCCAACCGGCCTACGGGTGATATCGAAATCATCGTGGAAGGACTGAAGCTATTGAATCCCTCAGAGGTGCCTCCGTTCACAATTGAGGATGAAAGTGATGGTGGTGATGATCTACGCTTAAAATATAGATACCTCGATATGAGACGTAATCCTGTAAAGGAGAAGCTCATCTTTAGGAGCCGCCTGGCATTGGAAGTTCGCAAATTCTTATCAGAAGCGGATTTTGTGGAAGTGGAAACACCCTACCTTATTAAAAGTACACCCGAGGGAGCCCGAGATTTTGTCGTCCCCAGCAGGATGAATGTCGGTCAATTTTATGCCCTTCCTCAATCGCCACAGACTTTCAAACAAATCCTGATGGTGGCTGGATTCGATCGCTATTTCCAACTGGTTAAGTGTTTTAGGGATGAAGACCTGAGGGCCGACAGGCAACCAGAATTTACCCAGATTGATTGTGAAATGTCTTTCGTAACTCAAGACCAAATACTTGCGACTTTTGAGAGCCTTACCAAATATCTATTTAGAGAGCTGCTGGATATCCAACTGGATGATTTTCCGCGCATGACCTATGATGAAGCCATTTCACGATATGGATCGGACAAGCCCGATACGAGATTTGAGATGACTTTTCATCGTTTGGATGACCTGACAAAAGGTCACGGGTTTAATGTCTTTGATCAATCGGAGTGCGTCATAGGAATCGTTGCCAAAGGAGCTGCAAGTATTTTTTCTAACAAGGATATCAATGCCTTGACAGACTGGGTCAAGCGACCTCAAATCGGGGCCAAAGGTCTTGTCTACATTAAATACAACGATGACCAGAGCATAAAATCAAGCATTGGCAAGTTTTACAGTGATGCCCAACTCAAAAGTTGGTGTAGTGCCTGCGCAGCATCCCCTGGTGATATGATCCTGATCTTATCTGGTGATTCTGATAAGACCCAAAAGCAACTCGGTGAATTAAGGATCGAGGTGGCTCATCGTCTTGGCTTGATCGATTCCAGCGTCTTTCAGCCATTGTGGGTGGTTGATTTTCCACTGTTGGAATGGGAAGAAGAACAGCAACGATTTCACGCAATGCATCATCCCTTTACATCACCCAAGGCTGAGGATATAGAAAAGATGTTGACCGGTGATCATGAAACCATGAAGGCTCTTAGAGCTGATGCATATGATCTCGTCATAAACGGTGTCGAAATCGGCGGAGGATCCATCAGAATATTCGATCGGAAACTACAGGAAAAGAACTTCAAATTGCTGGGTTTTACTCCGGAAGAAGCCGAACAGCAGTTTGGGTTCTTGCTCAAGGCATTTGAATACGGCGCGCCACCGCATGGAGGAATTGCCTTTGGGTTTGATCGGCTATGTGCGGTAATGATGGGCTCTACTTCTATCAGGGACTTTATTGCCTTTCCCAAAAATAATATGGGGCGCGATATCATGATTGATGCACCTTCTCCGCTTGCAAGTGACCAGCTGGAGGAATTAAATCTGTCAGTCTCATTAAAAGAAACCTCGTAGGGAGAACCCGCATAACAGCTTGCTAGCTCAAAAAGCAGGTCAATTCTTGGCAGTCATCCACTTCCAGATTTCCTTAAAAGTGCCTTTCTTGCCATACATCAAAATGCCAGTGCGGTAGATGCGACTTGAGATCCAAACACAGAAAATAGCAGCTGCGATAAGTAAGGTAAGGGAGAGTAAAATCTGCCATAGCGGGGGATCAAAAACAAGACGTGCAGGCATCACAATGGGTGAGAAAAAAGGGAAAATTGAGGACCAGACTGCAAGGGTACTGTTCGGTACTCTCAGAGCCGCAAACATGATGTAAAGAGCGATGATAACCGGGATGGTGAGAGGCAGCGTAAGTGCCTGACTTTCTGCGAGATCATCTCCAATTGCTGAACCGACACCGGCAAATAATGACGCATAAATTATATAACCACCCAGAAAAAATAGAATGAAACATGGGACGATTAGCCACCAGTTGACCGCTTTGAGCTCAGCCATGACCTGGCTTGCGATGGCTTCCATATCTTCGGGATTAATCATTTCTGCGGTGGGATTATTTACGAAACTTGTGGGCTCCGTATCGAATCCGAACAGAAGATTGGCCCCCATCGTAATCAATGGGATCAATAGTGCCCAAATCAAGACTTGCGTCAAGCCCACTGCACCAACTCCGATGATCTTACCCATCATCAAATAGAAGGGTTTTACACTGCTAATGATTACCTCCACTACACGATTCATTTTCTCTTCCATGACGCTGCGCATCACCATGACACCATTTATAAAGACAATCATATACATCGCAAACCCCATAATCCCACCGAGAATTGCCGCCACAACACTTGTGTAGGGACTGGGATTATCTGATGATCCCGGAGACTCATCAGTGGGCTTAAAAGGTTCTGGATCAAGGGTGATCTGAGTATTGAGATATCCCAATTGCTCTGAATCAAGATTCAGTGCTTTTATCTTATACGCCCTGATCTTGTCCTGGATAATACGCTGTAACCTTTCCGATGCCTCGAGATCAAGACCGGTTTCGGAGTAATAGAAAATCCTGTGCTTAGATGCAGACACCTCTTGCAGTGGAGGAATCAAAAGTATTCCATCGTGTGCAAAATCACCTTTGTCGAGCAGATCTTCCAGCGACTCGTCAGAAAACGAAAAGTAGAAATTATGCTGATCCTTCAATTTGCCTTCCAGCATTTCTGCCTCGTCTATAATCAAGACACTTCTTGCTTCATCTCCTTGATAGGCAAATATCAATCCCACAACCACCATAAAAACTGCAATTGCGACTGGTGCCAACAAAGTGGTGAGGATAAAGGACTTCTTCTTGACCCTGGTGAGATATTCCCGTTTTACAATCAACCACAATTTGTTCATGCTTCGGTCACTTTTCTGATGAAGATATCATTGAGTGTCGGTAAGATTTCTTCGAATCTCTGAACCATTACACCATGATCAATTACCTTTCTAATGAAGGTATTGGCTTCAGAAAGCTCATTAAGTCTCACCAGGAGAAGATTATTTTCATGATGTAAAATTTCCACATTTACAGATAAGTGTTCAGGCAAATTCCCCTGATAAAACACTTCAAAAATATGGTCTTTGTACTGTTCTTTGATCTCAGTCACATTTCCGTTCAGTATATTTTTACCCTTATTGATGAGGACAATGTATTCACAGATTTCTTCGACCTGTTCCATTCTGTGAGTAGAAAAAATAATACTGCTGCCCTCTTCATTTAGAGTCTTTATATGTTGCTTTAGGAGGTCTGTATTAATTGGATCGAGACCTGAAAAGGGCTCGTCGAGAATGATTAGCTTCGGCTTGTGCACAACAGTAGAGAGAAACTGTACCTTTTGTTGCATTCCCTTACTTAATTCCTCAATCCTTTTGTTCCACCAGGAGCTCATCTCCAATTTGTCCATCCAGGTCTCTATTTCTCGTTTGGCCTTCTGTTGAGGCATTCCTTTTAGCCTGGCGAGATACATAAGTTGATCTCCCACTTTCATTTTCTTATAAAGTCCTCGCTCTTCTGGCAGATATCCGATCTGTTCAGGATGCGATCGGTCTAGATCAGTACCGTCGAAAATCACGACTCCGGCATCTGCCTGGGTGATTCCGGTGATGATTCTAATCAGGGAGGTCTTGCCAGCACCGTTGGGACCGAGCAGACCCATAATCGATCCCTTTTGCATATCAAAACTCAGGTGATCTACAGCCAGGTGATTATGATACCTTTTTACAACTTCACGTATCGATAAGATCGACAAATCTATTATTTTTTAATATGTGATAAATGGTGCTAATTCATTTGTTTTTGACTATCAGTATTTTATCTAACAGTTACGTCTGGATCAGTTTGTTTTCGTACTGCAAGCTATCCAAACATGCAAATAAAACACGGTGTTTGAATGAAAAAAAATTATAAAAATTAAGTGCTTATCTTGCCAGTCATGTTTATTTGTCCTATTATTGAAGTCTTGTTTTCGAAAAATTATGGGGGCCACTTGTATAGCCCCGTTTAAGAATAGATGGTTTTGGGGTGTAGGTGCGGCAAATCGAGCTTATCGAGGCGCCGCACTTTTTTTAGGGCCAATCCCTATCTTCTACAAGTGGACTTTGCATTATTCTAATAGGCCCTACTGAGCTAAGAACAACCTTTGAATCGATAAACGTGATATTTTATTCCACTTTTGGTGAACCTCCGGAATGAACTGAAGTGTTAATAACCCTGTAGATCTTCCTGTCGAAGAGCTTGTATTAAATACTGATCAGAAATCACAAAATTATGAAATACACATTATTACTTTTCATCCTGGCCCTTGGTTCGATGTCCTTACGAGCTCAAGAGGTTCAAGAATCACTGGAGACAATGAGCTTAGGCGAACAAAATGCACTTATACTTGAGATCCCTTACGATGACCAATTTGCCGCAAAAGAGTGGAAGAATTATCTCAAGACTTTCAAGGGAAAAACCAAAAAAGTGAAGCGCAGTAAAGAGCTCTTTACCGATGATGCTTCCATCCCTTACATCTCCTCAAATACGGTAGATATTTACAGCGTGGTGGAAAAGAATGGCGCCGATGCCCAGCTGAAACTATGGATGGATCTCGGAGGGGGATTTATGGATTCCCAGAATTTTCCTGATGCGTATAGCGGTGCAAAGACCTTACTTGCCGGATTTGAGAAACATCTCAATGTGGAAGACATTAAACTCGAGCTCAAGGGTGAGGAAAAGCGATTGAAGGACCTTGAAAAAGATCTCGCCAAGCTGGAGAGACTCAATGAAAAATATCACAAGGAAATTGAGGACTGGAAGGGAAAAATTGCTGAAAACGAAGATTTAATTGAAGTAAATTTTAGTGACCAGGACCAGTTGAGGAAAACAATTGAGTCGCAGAAAGGCACCGTGAAAGAGGTCGAGTTAAAACTTGCTAAGGCAGAATCATAATTTTTTTCCACAAACCAAGAATATTTGGGCAAACATGAGGTCCAAAATTCTTTGGTCATGCTCATTAATAAACATGACAATGCATACTGTGTTGTCATGTTGTAATTTTCAGTAATATGTTGTAGTAATTTAGAGCGTTTTTTCCACATCTTTTCCACATCTTCAATCGCATTGGTCAACACCTGGGGACTTCCCAAACGTGCAATACGATCCCGTTGATTCACATTATATTGTAATTTTGTGTCATGCGTTTTTGGATGAATATTTTGCTCTAAATGGAGGAAAGACAGCAATCGACGAAGTCACAAGGATCCCGGACTTTTAAGACCATTAAGGGTGACACCGATTTTTCTGCACTCCAGTATGGTCGTCTCCAGCCTCAGGCTGTTCCACTTGAAGAGGCGGTTCTGGGTGCTATTATGATCGATAAAAATGCCTTCCCGACAGTACTCGATATCCTGAGGCCGGCTTGTTTCTATGTGGAGGGTCATCAATTCATTTATGAGGCGATGCTCCGACTTTTTGAAAAGACCCACCCGATCGATTTGCTGACTGTACATGAGGAATTGAAGACAATGGGAAAACTGGAAAAGGCTGGCGGCCCTAATTATCTCGTTGATCTCTCTAATCGAATTGCATCAGCTGCAAACATCGAATATCACGCCCGAATAATCTCGCAGAAATATATACAGAGAGAACTTATCAGAGCAAGTACGACTATAATTCAGGATTCTTTTGACGACACGAAAGACGTTTTTGAACTCCTCGATGAAGCTGAAAAAAACTTATTCAACATCACTGATCAAAATTTAAATAGAGCATTTGAATCGATTGGGACCTTGGCTCTTAAGGCCCAGAAACAACTTGAAGAACTTGCACAAAAAGCTGAAGGTCTTACTGGAATTCCATCGGGCTTTACGGAGCTGGATCGCATTACCTCAGGGTGGCAAAAATCAGATCTAATAGTAATTGCTGCGAGACCGGGCATGGGAAAGACCGCATTTACTCTGTCTCTGGCAAAAAATGCAGCATTGGACTACGGCAAAGGCGTTGCATTTTTCTCCCTGGAAATGTCCAGTATCCAGCTTGTACAGCGACTTATCTCTACAGAAGCTGAGATCCCCTCTACCAAGCTGCGGAATGGGCAGCTGGAACCCCACGAGTGGCAACAACTTTACTCGGCTGTGGAAAAACTGTCTACAGTTCCGATTTATATCGATGATACCCCGGCTATAAATTCCTTCGAGTTAAGAGCCAAGTGCAGGCGACTGAAAATGCAGCATGACATACAGCTTATTGTCATCGACTATCTTCAGCTTATGTCCGGGGCAATTGACAATAAAAGATCTGGCACGAGAGAACAGGAGATAAGTTCGATTTCCCGGGCTCTCAAGGCGATGGCCAAAGAACTGAATGTGCCGGTAATTGCCCTGTCACAATTGAGCAGAGCTGTTGAGACCAGAGGAGGCGAGAAAAAGCCCATGTTGTCAGACCTTAGGGAATCTGGTGCGATCGAACAAGATGCAGATATTGTTTCGTTTATTTACAGGCCCGAATATTATGAGATCACAGAGAGTGAAGGCGTTTCTCTTAAAGGGATCGCAGAGATCATTATTGCCAAACATCGAAATGGTGCACTCGACACTGTGAAGCTCCGGTTTATTGACCAGTATGCCAAATTCACCAATCTGGATGAGTTTGATTTTAGCAGTCTGAAGACCGATGACTTTGGTTCAGGTCACGATCAGATTATGACGAGACCTTCTCGCATCAATCAGGATGACGACATACCATTCTGATGGCCCGACCTAAAAAAAAGAAATCTGTCAGTCCGTTTCATCGCAGGCCCACCACTCCTCCAGAAGAGCTCGTTTATCCAGTAAGGCTAAATAAATATGTGGCACGATGTGGCATCTGTTCGAGAAGGGCAGCCGTGGATCTAATCAAAAACGGTCGGGTGACTGTAGACAGAACCGTGAGGGTAGAGCCCTATTATCTCGTCGAGGAAAATCAGGTGGTAAGGCTAGATGCCAAGGTGATCAAACCAGAATCTGTTAAGGTCTATTACCTCCTGAATAAACCAAAAGGTATCATCTCCACTACTTCAGATGAGAAAGGTCGAGCCACTATAATGGATGTAATAAAAGACAAATCCGGACTTCGCCTTTTTCCGATAGGGCGTCTGGATCGCAACACAACTGGTCTTATTGTGGTCACTAATGACGGGGACCTGGCAAAAAAGCTTTCTCATCCTTCGCATAAAACTAAAAAGCAATATCTGATAAGTCTTGATAGACCTGTAGCTGAACGGGATATCAGATCAATTAAAGACGGTGTAGAGCTCGAAGACGGACCAGTGCCGATTGTTGATTTGCAAGTAAGAGATAATAATAGCATCCTCCTGACGATCGTGATCGGGAGAAATCGGATTGTGCGAAGATTGTTTGAGAATTTTGACTACAAGGTGGTGAAATTAGATCGGGTATATTATGCCGGCCTCACAAAAAAGGGGTTACCGAGGGGGAAATACCGCACTCTAACAGCGCAGGAAGTTATTATGCTGAAGCACTTCACCTGATTACTAAAATCTATAGGATATTCCGAGGCTCAGGCTATTCCCCAGTTGACCGGTTAAGTTTCCCAAGTACCAGCCGTGTGTGGCACTTAGACTTACACCACTATTTGTGTTCATCAGAGTCCTCAAGTCTACGCCCAGTTGTGATGATAGGTAACCCGCCTTGCTGTACTGCAGTGCAATCCATCCGAATCCATGATAGGTGCTTTTTATCCTAAAAAAGTAGTTTGATACCGTTTGAGTACTATTACTCATCAATAATGTGGGCTCGATGCTTATTTCATCTGTTGCGGCAATCTTCAAACCAAAATGACCGTACCACTGGGTGGTTCGTTCCAGTGAGAAAGTACTAAACCGATGCTCGGAAGGAAGAAACTGGCTGATGGCCGCTCCGACTATGAATTGCACTGGGGTTGCATAGTCAGCGATACCACTTTGGTAACTGAATCCCACACTAAACGAGGGTGGTATCACGGAGGATTTGGGATCCAGATTTTCTAAAACCGGATCAACATCACTGGAGATGAAGTGATCTGGATCAAGCCGCAACTGAGTTAGTCTTCCGGTAAATCCCAATGCAAGATAGTCTGAATTTCCCCATCCCATAGGCACTTTATACGCGTAATTTAGTCCGATTCCTGTGCTGGAAAAGGGACCAACCCGGTCGGAATACAGATGTGCTCCCAGGGTCATTTTATCGTCCAGAAATGGAACCAGAACAGCAAGAGATGATAATGTGGGACTGCTTTGAATATCACTCCATCGGCGTGCGTGAGTAGCACTAATGGTGATCGATGACTCCTCTAGGCTCATTGCGGGATTTATGGAAAAATGCATATAGTCTTCATCGGGCCAATCTGCAACAATTTGACCAGAGGTGTAATTAAAACTGAAGGTCACTACGAGAGCGACCAGCACTGGTAAGACAGGATTATGACGTCTTATTTTTGTTTTCATTATAAAAAAACTTAGTCCCTAATAAGTGTGAGATCGCTATCAAACCTGAAAGTGCGATCGTCCAGCAAAAGTGTGAGCATGTAGAAGTAGACCCCTTCAGGTAGATGACCTTGACTGATCTCACCTTGCCAGTCATTTTCATAAGCTCGATCCTGGTAGATCAGATTCCCATCCTGGTTAAAGATTTCTAATCGAGCCCCCTGAAATCTTTCTATGCCTTCAAAAACCAACTTGTCGTTTTTTCCATCGTTATTGGGACTGATAATGTTTGTCAACGGCGGAATGACCTGACTCAGGGGGACTACCGTTATGTCGATTTGATCCTCCCACAAGCATCCGTTTCTATCCGTATAGGATACATTGACAATTCCGGATCGCTCCGGCCGAAGTGTGGGACGTTCACAGTCTACACAATCGAGTAAATGGCTTGTCGATGTCCATTGGAATTCAGTGCCGCCATCGACACTTAGTTGAAGTGGTGAGCCTTCAATGATCTGCGTATCTTGGACTACTGCAAGGTTGTTTTCATACAACCTTACCGTAAAGTCTAGGGTGTCGAAAAAGCATTCGTTTCGGCCCACCACCGTATATGTCCGATCTTCTTCAGGTGTCACTATAGGATCTGACACCGTGGTCGCGTTAAAAGTGGGATCGTCAGATGTCCACGAGTACTCATCAGCACCCTGCACCGCAAGTTGTACCTCATGTCCCTGGCAGATCTGCAGATTTGTTTGAGATGATTGCAATGCGACGGGTTCGATGATGCTTACATTAACGGGCAACTCCACCGAGCAGAAATGTTTGTTAGTTACCTCAAGTGAATACAACCCGGAGTTGGCAAACGCGACTTCTGGACCCGATGCCTGATTGCTCCAATAGTACGTATAGTCCGGATCAACATTTTTCAGTACATAAGTATCTCCCTGGCACAGTGAGATGTCGGTATCTAATTGTACAACGGGATTTGGCCGACTTTCCACCGAGGTTCTGGCTGAGAGCGTGCATTGTGGATGGTAAATCACAGTGGCCTCATAGATTCCGGGATTCCGGGCTTCTAATGTCGCGGCAGTAACAGGCATTTTGTTTTCATTAAATGTCCAGTGAACATCCTGATCAGAAAGGAGACCTGTATTAAGGATCGCCAAAGCACCGTCGCAGATAGGACTCTGATCGGGCAAAAGAGGAGCTTTATACTGGTCATCGTACCCCACTACAACATTGATAGTGTCAAGGCAATCACTTGCGTCTTTTAGAATAGCCAGATATGTTCCTGTATCCACATTGGCATAAGATCCAGAAACATCGAATCCTTGACCAAGGGAAAACTGATAGGGAGTTTGCCCACCTCTGCCGGTGAGTTCTATTCTGCCATTTTCTTTATCACAAGAAGCCGGGTTTGTCTCATACTCCAATGTAGGAGCAATAGATTCCTTGATCTCAATAATGGATTGATCTGTGCAAGACATGGAATCAGCGACTACCACCTCATATTTGCCGGGAGATAGATCCTCCAATATTGTCTTCTGAATTGTCTGTTGGTCATTGATCATATACCGATATGGTTCGGTGCCTCCTTGCGCTCTGAGATGAATTTGACCATTCGATCGTCCACATCGTGTGTTGAAGCTCTGAAGGGATAAAACCAAAGGAGTGGATTCAGAAATATGCACAATCTGCTCGATTTTACACTGGTTTTCATCTTGTACCGCAACGGTATATGTTCCGCCTTTTAGATCGGCAAAGACATTAGCGGTCGAAAATTCACCATCATTGATTTTAAAAATTTTAGACCCTGCTCCACCTGAAGCCTCAAGCGCAATACGCCCGTTTTGCAATCCGCAGGAGGTCATCGTCGCATCGACTTGTAGCGCCAAAGAATCGGAAGTCGCTACAGATGCTTCCAGGATCACTTCGCAACCCGCAGTATCGGCTACAGTTGCAACGTAGTTGCCTGCAGCGAGATTTGCAAAGGTTGGACTATCGCTGATTTCCTGGCCCAGAATATATGATACAACACCACTACCTCCGCTGGCATTGATAAATATTGATCCATTTTGTTTTCCACATTCTGTATTGACGATTTCCAAAGATGCTTCTATGGGTTGGCTGCTATTTACGGAGACCTCGATTTGTTCTGTGCAGCCATTGTCATCTGTGACCGTGGCTTGGTGGGATCCCGGGGAGAGTTGTTCAAACAGTCCGGATGTTGAAGTGGTGGTTCCAACCGTGAAATTGAGTGGTTCCACCGCATTTTCTGCTGTCAACTGAATAGTACCATTCTCCTGACCGCATGATGTATGCTGTATTGCAGCACTGAGAACAGGAGATTGTTCGGTAAAGACCGTTAGCTCTTTTGAAGTGCTGCATCCAGCGTTATCTGTGACAATAGCTGTGTAGTCCCCTGCTGCAAGTCCCGTAAAGATTGGATTAGATTTTGTGGTGCTGCCTACTCGATAAGAATAGGGCGCAAGGCCTCCACTTCCTTCCAGCTCGATCACACCATCATCTCCGTGGCACGATGTATTTGTAACAATAATTCCCAGAGCTGGAGCCTGACTGGTCATAGCGACTGAGGCAGTCATTTGTCTTTCACAGGATATACCATTATTTACCACTACGGTATAGGTGCCCAGGGCAAGCCCGGTAAATGTATTGCTGGATTGTGGACCATCTCCAATATCGTATGTAACATTACCGCTGGAGCCTTCGATTTGCACCGTAAGCTTCCCATTGTCATTTCCACAGGTAGCGTTTGTTATTTCAATATCGGTTATGACGAGATTACAACCGTTGCTCCCACCGCTGCATGAGCTCAAACAACTTGCAGCATTTACTCTTGCCCTAATTACATCGCCTGGTTCCGGGCCAAAACCCAAATTAAAATCAATGCCGTTCTCCAAGTGACAATAACTCATTATGGTGCCTTTGCTTGGAACACCTGGGTCCTCACAGGTCCCACAGCCAACAGTCACATTTGATGGTGCGCACCCATCAATTGCTGTACAGTTGTCAGGTCCCCAAATGCAATCCTGAGTATGATAGGCACCGAGATTATGGCCAAGCTCATGAGTCACGACATTTACAGACCAGCTGTATGTAGGGAAATTGGAATAGGAACTAAATAGGTCACAGTAACCTACGTTGTGAGTATTACTGCAAATCACATTGATGTAAGCCCGACCTCCGTTGCCATTGCCTGTCATATCAATCAACTGTCCGACATCACCATTGAAATGCGGACGCTCATCCATAAAAGATGATAGTGCATCAGGAGAAGATCCATGATCATAAGGATCTGGATTGGTCCAAATGAACAACTCTGAAATACGTACCGTCAAATTTTCATTGGCATATATTGTTGCAACTTGATTAAAGATGCCACCAATGAAATTAATCACTTGATTATTTCCTCCCTTATTTTGGTAAACATTGTAGGTGGCTTCCATGTACACATCCACACATTTGCCCTCCTCAGATCTTGATGTTTTTTTCTCTACCGCCTCAAATTCTTGTCCGGGAGGAAGCAACGCACTGCACGAAAAATCCTGGTCTTGTATGAGGTCATCCTCGCGATAGATCACGTGATCCTCTCCATATTCGGGCCATTTCCCAATGACGATGTCACCATAACTTGATGTGGAAATCATTCCCAATACTTCACCTTCATAAATGCTGATGGCAGCTATCGACTGATTGTCCCCCTTAATTGTCCCCCTGTAATGCAGGCCGGGTGAAGGGTGGATTTCAGCCCCGTCAGATGTGCGCACCTTAAAATGCTCAGCCACAGGAGATTCTGCAAAGAGATCCAGTACCAAATCGGACCCCTCAAAGGGAATCGTAAGTTCTAATAAAGGACTGTCCTTTTCTCGCAACAGATCTACACTGGGCCTATCTACTCTGAGAAAAGCAGTGTTCCTGGCGAGAGATTTCGATCTACTCGTTGGGTTGATGTGTTGAAGAGGTTTGAAGATCGACGCACGAAAGGTATTGTTAGACCGCTGGGTCTTTTTACCTTTTAAAGCCCTTGATATCAGATTGGGCTCCTTGTTTTGAGCATTAGTCGACTCACACCACACTAAAACACATAATGCCGTACCAATTAGACATACGTATCTAGTCATTGTAAGGATGTTTACCTACAGGGTAATTTTTTGGTTACTAAACTATCAGAGTGCTAATCGTAAGAGTATAGACTAGGTGACGGTTTTATTTAAACGCATGACAAAGAAACCTTATTTTTCGGAATCTAAAAAAACATATTACAATTTTTTTTAATTTATTCTGCAGTGAATTTCACCTCAATATTCGCTTCAATGAATGAAGGCGGTGGTGATCTGAAGCGCAATGCCACTTTAAAATTGATCTCTGCTACGTCCAGCACATCAGCCACATCGTGATCAAATGGTAATATGTTTACATTCTTGCCCGCGTTTGTGGGAACAAAATCGGTAAGGAAGACATCTGTGTCATCATCCGGATCATCTCCAGTGTATACAGAAATGCCTATTTCTTCTATAAAAGTGAAGTCCACCTCCTGAAAAATCGAGGAGAAAACTGCTGAACCGGGTTTGATCACGAGAGCACGATTATCATCAATGTTATGCTGTCTTCTCAGGTTGGATAGATTTGTTGGGACATCTCTTATGGTAAAGAAGTGCCTCTCGAAAGGATTAAGTCCGGCAGGAACTTCAAAGTTTAAGCGGATTGGTAGCTCAAAGAGGATGGGTTGCCGCTCTCTACAGGAGTTACTCACCAGCACGATGAGCAAAACGGACATCAAGAATTGAGATCCACGCATAATCTATTAAACGGGAAGAGTGATTATAATTATATGATAGTAGATTAAAAATGAAAATGCCGAATGTTTAGTCCGGTTTTTAGGTGAATTGCCTTTTGGCATATGATGTGAAAGGCATGGCAGAATAGGGATACAGAATCGCTCACATTTGCGCAAGGCATTCGAAAGAGGATCTCTTTCCTGTCCCTGAGAGGGGATCCCCATATTGCAAACTTTCCTATATTTATTAGTTCTATATTTGTCATTCTTAACCCATCACAAATCATGAGTAAAGAACATACCGAAAAGCTTAAGGCTTTAAAGCTTACTGTAGATCGCCTGGAGAAGACCTATGGAAAGGGATCCATCATGCGTCTCGGAGATCAACAGGTCGTTGAGGCTGAGACAATATCCACTGGCTCTTTGGGGCTCGATGTAGCACTGGGTATTGGTGGCTTTCCGCAAGGCCGTGTAGTAGAAATTTATGGTCCTGAGTCATCAGGTAAGACCACATTGGCCATTCACGCCATTGCCGAATGTCAGCGCAAGGGCGGTATTGCTGCGTTTATCGATGCCGAGCATGCCTTTGACCGGTTTTATGCTGAGGCCCTTGGAGTAGACACAGAGAATCTATTGATCTCACAACCCGACAACGGGGAGCAAGCTTTGGAAATCACCGAAAATCTCATCCGCTCTGGTGCCATTGATATCATTGTAATTGATTCGGTAGCAGCACTTGTACCCAGAGCAGAAATCGAGGGAGAGATGGGAGACTCAAAGATGGGACTGCAAGCCCGGTTGATGTCACAGGCGATGCGGAAGCTCACTGGCACCATTGGTCGCACGGGTTGTTGTTGTATATTCATCAACCAGCTTCGGGAAAAGATAGGTGTGATGTTTGGTAACCCGGAGACAACTACCGGAGGAAATGCTTTGAAATTTTATGCTTCTATGAGGCTCGATATAAGGCGTAGTGGTTCGGCCATCAAAGATCGTGAAGGCAATGTAGTGGGCAATACGGTAAAAGTAAAGGTAGTCAAGAACAAACTGGCACCACCGTTTAGAATTGCCATTTTCGATATAATGTACGGTCAGGGAATCAGTAAATCGGGAGAAATTGTCGACCTGGGGGCAGATTTGGAAGTGATTAAAAAGAGTGGAAGCTGGTTTAGTTATGAGGGCACAAAAATTGCCCAGGGTCGTGAAGCGGCAAAACAGTTTATGAATGACAACCCGGAGGTTGCTGCAGAGATAGAAAGAAAGATTAAAGCAAAAATCACCGGAGAGGTCGCCGAGCCAGAAGTACTAAAAGAAGAGGTCGCTGAGCAAGGATAAGGACATTTCATCTCACAATCACCCCTGAGGATCCGGATTATTATTTCTTATTTGATAATTCTAAAATCTTTCGTTCCAGGCAAAAGTGTTTATCATGTGAGTAATGTCATTCTTTACAAATTCGTAAAGGGGCGCTAAGGAATCCGGTCTGACCTGAGTATTAAAGTATAGTGCACCGCGCAGGAAATGGCGGGTACTGTCAGTGAGATAGAACTGAAATGGTGTGGCTACAGGTCCTTCCAAATTAAAGATGAAACCATAGACATGATTGGGTTTTTCAAGCCGCATCTCATCGATGTAAGTAGCTTTTCTGTTGTGCTCCATGGCGAGTTTATGGGCATCGTTGTTGAGCTTTGAAAAAGGGTTTTCATCAGAAATGGGATAGTAACTACAGTGAATTCTGCAATTAAACATCGGATAATATAAATTGAACCAGCATGGATCATTAGGTTTTTCGTCGAAAAATAAGGTGTCCTGTTCGACCTCAGTATATGCCGGCCGCTCAAAGGTAAATTGACAGAAATCTTCATTGAAAGCGACAAATTCCGGTTCCGGAAAATCAATTTTTGGGAATGCCCTGGGTTTTGGAGCCAGCACAGGCCCATCCTGACAGGAAATAATGATGCCTGCAAAAATGATTAGCAGAAACAAAACGAGATTACGATCTTTTGACATTGGGAATGGTTACTTGTACTTTTTCGATTCGCTTGGTACTTACAGCTACGATTCTAAAACGGTAATCACCAAATTTAACTTCCAAATTCTTTCTCGGGATTCTACCGAGAAGTTCTAACAACAATCCGGCTAGACTATCTGAGCCACCTTTTACATCTTCAAAGGTATCCGTGCTTATTCCCAGCACCCTGCACATGTCATTGAGTAAGGTCTTTCCCTCAAAAATAAAATTGAAATCGTCCAGCTTTTCGTATTCCAATTCGACATCATCATCAAACTCATCCCGGATATCTCCAATGACCTCCTCCATTATATCCTCCAGGGTCACAAGCCCGCCACTACCCCCAAACTCATCGACTACAATGGCCATATGTGTTCGTTCTTGCTGAAACTCAGTCAGAAGGTCATTTATCTTTTTTGCCTCCGGCACAAATTTTACATCAGGTCTGATCAATTTCTGCCATGAGAATTTGGCGCTTTCGTTGAGATGTACAAGCAGGTCTTTTACGTAGAGAATTCCCTTTATTTTGTCAAAGTCCTCATCGTAGACAGGAATTCTTGAGTAACCGCATTCCTTTACAGTTTTCAGCACCTCAGCATATGTACTGCTGATATCAATGGCCACAACATCTGTGCGCGGTCGCATCACCTGCTTGACAGTCACATCACCAAATTTTACAATGCTTTTTAAGATGTCGATTTCTTTTTCGGAGTTCAGCTCATGACTTACGGTTAGCTCTATGGCTTTATCTAGGTCATCTTTACGGTTTTTAGCATAGCTACTGTCTTGAGCTAAACGAGTTTCGAACCGGGTAGACCACTTGACCAGAACATTGGACAGCGGTGCAAAAAAAGTGCGCAACACCCGTAGTGGACCGCTCATGACTTTTGCCATGCGCACGTTGTTAATGTTTGCGTATAGCTTTGGGGCTACCTCTCCAAACAATACCAGGAGAAAGGTTGCGCCAATCACAGTGATCGAAAACTCTATGGCATATGCAAGAATTGTGGTCGAGAGTCGATCAAGCAGCGGAAGTTCTTGCAGACTGATGGCCCATCGATCAAAAGTGGCGACCTGGAAAACCTGTTTTACAATAAAGTCAGACAGGATGACAATAGCGATGTTGACGAAATTGTTACTGATCAGGATGGTAGCGAGCAGTACCCGAGGTTGTTCTCTCAATTGCAGAATGCGTCTGCTAGAGGCACTGCCATCATTTGAAATGTCCTTAATGTCGGAGGGACTAAGTGAAAAGTAAGCCACTTCAGAACCCGATATAAGGGCGGAACAACCCAACAGGATAAGAATCAAGATCACACTTACCATTAGACCGACTGGTATCTGCACTAGCATAATGGGCGTGCAAAAGAAAAGTAGACTTAGAAAGCTACTATCCAATATGGCTAAGAATTTTAGGTGATGTGATCGGCGATCTCGATCTGCGTCTAGTACAATACTTCAATAGTTCAGGTTCCAACGGACCTCGCTTAAAATTTATCTCAATTTGAAAAAAGAATCAAAAAGATCAGAAATCTCACGACTCGTCAAAAGGGCAAATCGTCATCTTCTTTTTCCCCTGCCGCAGTAGTGACCTCAGGGGTATTGCCAGATTGTTCTGCTCTCAGTTCATAACTGCTTCCCTGTGGTGCGTCTGCCACGCCTGGGAAATTGCTGTTGCTTCCACTACCACCACCCTCACGTCGATCCAGTGGTCGTAAAAATCTTGCCACTACCTCAGTAATATATCGATCATTGCCATCTTTATCCTGATACTTTCTATGGGTAAGCCTGCCCTCTACATACACGAGTGATCCCTTTTTCAGATCCCTCTCTGCCCTTTCGGCATGACCTCTCCACACTACGATATCATGCCACTCGGTCATAGTCTGCCATTCACCACTTTTATCCCTATAGCTTTCGTTGGTTGCCATTGGAAATTTACCCACTGCAGTTCCATTTTCCAAATGCCTTATCTCTGGGTCTCTTCCCAAATTGCCAATCAAAATCACCTTATTTACCATGCCGATATATTATATATTTTATAAATCTAAAATTAACTCTTTCTCTCCTAAATAACAATCGATCACTCTTGGGAATGCAAAATTCCTGATTTTTTTTGGATTGACAGCCATGAAACCATCATTCTTTAGTTGATCCGGTTCTTTCTCAAGACTCATAGTCATAAAGCGCGCTGAAATGATCTGATGTGACAAGGTTTGCGTATACAAGATACCGTTGGTACTGCTACTCTTTACTGGCAAGGAGATCGATGACAAAATGATTTCCCAGGGAGTTGGTTTTTCCGCCTCTACCAGGTAGAATTCAAACAAATTTGGCCAAATTTCCCTCTGTGATCTCCGCCTGATGTAAATGTATCGACTCCATCGGGGCACCAGATAGTAAAAATGACGAATTTTCTTTTTTCTTTTGGCGGTCTTTTGGGGAATTGAGTGCTGCAGATTTTCTTGTTTGGCCCAGCAATTTTTATTGATCGGGCAAATGTTACAGTTGGGATTCTTAGGTTTACACACTAGGGAGCCAAAGTCCATTATTGCTTGATTGAAAACTGAAGGGGTTTGATTCTCAATCATTAGTTGAACATGCTGACTGATAGTCCTTTTTGTCGCACTTTGATCTACGGGTGCTGTGAGTCCGAAATATCTCGAAATAAGCCTGATCACATTGCCATCTACAACTGCGAAGGGGAGTTCGAAGGCGAAAGAGGCAATTGCTGCTGCGGTATAGGGACCGACACCCTTCAGGGCCAGGATTTCATCGTACCGGGATGGAAAATTTCCATTGAGATGCTCGGCTATAAATTGAGCAGATTCCTGCATGTGGATTGCTCTTCTATAGTAGCCGAGCCCTTCCCAGGTCTTCATCAACTCGTCCTGGGATGCCCTCGCAAGGGCAAAGACATTTGGGTATTTTTTTATAAAACGCTTGTAGTAAGGAAGCCCCTGCTCGACGCGAGTCTGTTGTAAGATGATTTCAGACACCCAAATTCGATAGGGATCCTTGCTTTTTTTCCATGGAAAATCTCTGGGATGTGCAAGGCTCCATGCGATAATTTCTTTTGCGATATGATCTGATTTCTTACCCATCCACCGAAAAACGAAGATAGATTTTCGCGGTACAATTTCGTAGGTTTATGCCAATCCGGCTATCCTCATCATGAGAAGGCTCAAAAGACATTGGGACGATTTTCTACATCTTATTTATCCGCAATTGTGTGTGAGTTGTGAGAAGAATGCAGTCTATGGAGAAGAGTTGTTCTGCATTGGCTGTGAGGCCAACCTTTCAATTACGGATTTTCACCGTATTCCGGAGAATGAATCGATAATGAGAATGGCCGGAAGTTTCCCCTTTACTTTTGGATCGAGCATGTTTAGATTTTACCCTGGCGGCAATGTGCAGACCATGATTCACAAGCTAAAGTATCAAGGCAATACGCAAATTGGCACCAGACTGGGGAAGCGATATGGCAAACTTCTAAAAGAGGCATCTGTGCTTGATGATCTCTCTTACATCACGTATGTACCGCTACATATGAGGAAACTCAGGACCAGGGGTTACAATCAAAGTGCTTTTTTTGCCAGGGGCCTCGGTCTTGCGATGGAGATCCCTGTCAGGAGCATGATTAAAAGGACCATAAATACGTCAACGCAAACCTATAAATCTCGCCATGACCGTTTGGAAAGTATGATGGATGCCTTTGCGCTAGATTGCAATATCGACCTCACGGGCAAACATATTCTTCTTGTCGATGATGTATTGACAACGGGGGCTACACTTGAATCGTGTGCTCAAATAATGGCACAAATCGGGGGCCTGAAATTGTCGTTTGTGACAATCGGACTGGCACAATGAGTCACAAAGCTGAAAGTCTTTCGGCAGCACCAGCGAGTGTCACTTTCTCCTTACAAAAACACAGTCGTATCAGCTTCTGATCGGGATCCGGATGGTTATAAAACGGAGATAATGGAATAGCTGCAACACCGTGATTTATCGTGAGATCTTTAACCATATCCTGATCATTCTTGTCATTTAATTGGGAATAATCATACAACTGAAAATAGCTGCCTTCACTTGGTAAAGGAGTAAACTTACTGCCGGCTAATTTCCTCTGAAGGTAATTTCTTTTTTCTTCGAAGAAAGAGGGTAAAGATGTGAAGTGACTTTCATCCTTCATAAACTCGGCAAGCGCGTACTGTAGCGGTGTTGGAACAGTAAATACATTAAACTGATGTATTTTTCTAAATTCCTCCATCACAGCCTTTGGTGCGATACAGTAGCCCACTCGCCAGCCCGTAATGTGATATGTCTTTCCGAAGGAAAAACTGGCAATTCCACGTTGGAGAATCCCGGGATATTTAAGAATGCTTTCGTGTGTCCGGCCGTCAAAGACAAGATGCTCATAGACTTCATCACTAATTACATAGATGCCGGTGTCCTCGACTAGATTTTCAAGTGATCTTAAATCGAAAGGGGTGAGAATCTTACCGATGGGATTATGTGGTGTATTGATGACAATCAATTTTGTTTTAGAAGTGACCAGGCTTTTCAGGTCTTGCCAGTCAATTTTAAAGTCTGGTGCCCGGAGTGTGTATATCACTGGAATACCTCCGTTGATGACAGTTGCTGGTTTGTAAAGATCATAGGCGGGATCGATGATAATTACTTCATCCCCCGGATGTACTATTGCTGTAATTGCTGAATAGATGGCCTCGGCAGCACCAGCAGTGATGGTCACTTCTGTCAAGGGATCTATTTCTCGATTGTATATTTTGTGATATTTGATTGCAATCTGTTCCAGAAGTGGAGTACAACCCCGCATCGGTGGATACTGGTTGTAGCCCTTTTTGATGAAGCGACAGGCCAGTTCTTTCAACTGATTATCACAATCAAAATCTGGAAATCCTTGCGACAGATTTATGGCATTATGCTCCTTTGCCAGAGCACTCATGACCGTAAATATGGTTGTGCCAAATTGGGGAAGTTTACTCTGCATCAGATGACATGCTGACTGAAGATACGATCAATGCCCTGAGCTAAAGAGCGATCCTTATCAGTGATGGTATTGCCAGCATCGTGGGTGGTAAGCATGATGGTGACAGTATTGTAGACATTGCTCCATTGTGGATGATGGTTGTATTTTTCGGCCAGGATCGCCACTTGAGTCATAAATCCGAATGCCTGAGTAAAATCCGAGAATCTAAATTCCCGACAAAGTTTATTGTTTTTTTCGTCCCACATATGTCCTTATTTATTACCAAAAAATTCTTCTTGATCAGATCTTTTTCTCGATAAAGCTGTGTAAAACTATGAAAGTTATCTTGACTGAGTCGGTTGTGGACTGCTATAGGTGTTGGCTCAAAAGAATGCCATTGGTGTTTTGTTTTGTTTGTTACAGCCCACTAGATTATATGTGGTTAGAATTTTGCTTTATTTTACACATTCACAATGATTCTGAATGTCCTTTGTAAAGCAGTTGGCTGGTGAGACAGCAATCTATGGCGTAGGAAACATTTTGAGCAGGATCCTCAACTTTGTCTTTCTCACCGGATATCTCACAAGGGTTTTTACCGATCGTGCCTTATTTGGCATTCACCAGGATCTCTATGCCTATATGGCAGTATTGCTTATTCTTTTTACCTATAGAATGGAGACTGCTTATTTCCGGATGGGAACAGAGGCGGATTCGGAGAATAAGACATTCTTTACTGCTTTTTTTTCGATTCTGGCATCCACCGCTTTTTTTTGTTCTATTATCTGGATTTTTCGATCGGAAATAGCAGAAATCCTGAAATATCCGGGCCGCGAGATCTACATTCTCTATATGATCCTGATTATTTCATTTGATGCCTTGGCAGCTATACCTTTTGCCAGATTAAGATTAAAAAATCAGGCATGGAAATTTGCAGGTATCAGGCTCGCTAATGTTGTTTTGACAATATTTCTTGTAGTATTCTTTCTGGAAATATGCCCTTATTTAATAGACAAAGAATATCTTTTTTTTGAAAAGATATATAATCCTTCACGAGAGCTTGATCTTGTTATCATTGCCAATATCATATCGAGTATTGCTGTTTTTTTATTGCTGCTTCCTCAAATTACTGCATATAAGCCCAATTTTGATTTTACGCAGCTGAAGAAAATGTTGTGGTATATAGCTCCATTGGTCATTGTAGCTCTAGCCGGTGTATTCAACCAATATTTTGCAGTGCCCCTGATTAAGTTCCTGTTACCTGGTGCTGATAATATGGATACTGCTGGTCTCTATGCAGCTGCTGCCAAACTGGCCGTACTGATGTATTTATTTACACAGGCTTTTGTATATGCCGCTGAACCATTTTTCTTCAAGCGTGCAAAGAAGAAAGATGCTAAGTCGACTTACGCAGATGTGGCCCAGGCTTTTGCTCTTGCTGCATCGGTGCTATTATTGCTTATTGCGCTGTATATTGATGTATTTAAATATATTTTGGGTCCCACGTATCGTGAAGGAGTTTTTGTTGTTCCCATTTTGCTCGTTGCTTTTTGGATGTTGGGATTGTATTATAATTTCAGCATTTGGTATAAAATTGAAGACAAGACATATATCGGTGCCTTGATTTCAGTTGGTGGTGCTATTGTGACATTGATAATCGCTGCATCGTTATTACCCAGGCTCGGAATGATTGGTATGGCATGGGCAGCACTTGCATGTTATACATTTATGGCAGGAGCCAGTTATCTTACGGGGCTTTATTACTATCCGGTAAGATATCCCATCTGGAGAATGCTTGGGTATTTACTATTTGCCCTTATTGTCTATTTGATAAGTAGGGCCTTGCAAAATTATTTTGGGACAAACAATATCTCTCAGTTCTTTATATCATCCGGACTGTTCCTATTTTATCTTTTTACTCTGCACAGCGTGGAGCGGGAGAGGGTACGGTCCTGGATCGGAATAAAGGAATGAGATCCTGGAGAGATCTTCAGAAAGTAATTCTAATGTAATCCAATATTTCGATGCGGTGTCTGTAGATCAATACACAGAGGGCAAGAAAAATGAGGAGTAAAATTAGTTTTGTATTTCTCTTTACGCGGAAATATCTTTCTGACCTGCTCTTATATCGATGTTTGGGATTATAGGCCATGGGGAATATTTATTTCTCCGGTCATATATGTGACAGCCGACCCAGTCAGGATGACCCTCTCACCTCGCACTTCACATAACAGATGCCCGGCTCTTTCAGAAGCCTGTATTGCCGACAACCTTGTCTTGCCAAGGCGGTTACTCCAATACGGAGTGAGCAGGGTATGCGCCGAACCTGTGACAGGATCCTCGTCGATCCCATAGCGGGGGAAAAAGCAGCGGCTTACGAAGTCCGAGGTGGATCCAGGTGCAGAAATAATAATTCCCCTTGCGGCTAATTTCTTGATCGCAAGAAAATCAGGATTAAATGCCACCACATTTTCTTCAGATCTTAAGATCACCAGATAATCATCAGAGCCCCTATACCCTTCTATAGGGGAAATGTCTAAAGCATTCGCCAGATCTCTTGATTCTTCTGCACTAACAGTCTTAATTTTATCTGCAGGAAAATCCATGTCGATTTGGTTGCCTTTTTTTATTACACTCAAATCTCCCCTCTTTAGAGTCTTAAAAAGGATCTTATC
Source organism: Saprospiraceae bacterium (assembly GCA_965222645.1). Classification (GTDB taxonomy): domain Bacteria; phylum Bacteroidota; class Bacteroidia; order Chitinophagales; family Saprospiraceae; genus JABDMH01. Next base: position 3,521,870 of record OZ244968.1, read on the forward strand.
TTCTCTAAAATTCAGGTGATTAAATAAAACATGAGCAGAAGCAAGTGTTGCATGACCGCACAATTCTACCTCCACTTTAGGTGTAAACCAACGAATGTCGATTGTATGATCACCGGGCACAAAAAATGCTGTTTCTGCAAGATTATTTTCCATTGCAATTCTCTGCATTATTTCTGATGGCAACCATTTATTTAGGGGTACCACAGCGGCCGGATTCCCTCCAAATAGTTGATCGGTAAAAGCGTCAACCTGATAGATTTTTAAAGTCATTGTGGCGAAAATTTTATGGCAAGGATTGAGAAATGTGTAAGTGGTTGAAGACAAAAAGAAAGGGGAAAAAGATCTCCGAATGCTGAGGACTTAAAAATCAAAACCAAGAGCCAGGTGTAATTTAGGTTTTTGTACGACTCTGGTCTCGATACCCCACGCATAATCGAGCCTTAGGAAGTAGCCGAATAAAACTGTGCGGAAACCCACACCATATCCCATGACCAATGGATCGCGATGATAATTTACTTTTACGCGCAACACGGGAGGCACATCATAGTCCCTTATATTGATGGGATTGTCATCATCAAAGGGGGATAATCCCAGCCAGGCAGCTCCAAAATCGGCAAATCCTACAAGTTGCATATTGCGCAAAAATGAAAACTTGATGGGCCGTCTGGAAAGATATTTTATAAAAGGGATGCGTAATTCGGTATTAATCAATCCGAAGGTAGATCCGTTTCTTATGTTATAGTCAAACCCTCGAAGATTTGGACTGACTGTTTGGAAAGCAAAATTACCTTCGGGATTACCCGTGCTCTGATTAAATTTAGGGATCAACCAATTGTCAACACCTCCTAAATAATAAAGGTTTTGCTCGGACCCAAAAGAAGTTCCGGTAGCAAATCGTGTAGCAAAAACCATGTGTTTGGCAAAATTGATATAATGACGCACATCTGCACCCACCACTGTCATAAATCCCTCGGCAAGTTTAAGAGAAATGGGGTCAATAGAAAACGCAAATTTCTTGACTAGTTCGGTAAATACCTTTAAGCGGGTTCCTGAGCGAATATTATAATCGATATCGATTGCATTGTCGAAAATATATTCCAGTTTTAATCCGGTGCGCTGGTTCTCCACATCCGGATTACCCAGGGACTGAAGGTCTGCAGCCAAAAAAGTGATCTTGTCCTGCCTTATTGTAGCAGTTGCTCGCACACTTTGATAAATATCTAATGGGTAACGCACAGCAAATTGACCGAGCAACGTGGTTGTGCGCGATCTAAAAGGATCACTCGTATTGTCAATCGAAATGTTGTCTGTGATTGATTTTCTATAAATAGCGTATTGCTTGTCCAGCCGTTGTTTTTTATCATCAAAGACCAGAAAAAATTCAGTGCCATTGAATGTGGTGGGTATTCGGATACCCCCCTCAAAAATGTAATCTTCAAAAAGATCTCTAAAGTTGGCTTTCATCAGAATTCCTACAGGTGGTGGCTCAAAATCTCGTTTAAACCCTGCATAACTATCCAGCCCACCAAATAATAAGTCATTATCCAGATTTGTGCTTAAGTCGTGCAATTTAAACTTAAGACGGTAAGGGACGATTCGCAATCTATTTATGGGCTGACTATCCAAAGGCGCTTCCGGACTCGCATTGATGGTCGTATTCAGAACCACCTTATTTTCCATTGCGGTACGCAGTATTTTTTCCGTTTGATCTTTTTTAGGCATGTCACCAAACTCCGACTGGAACAAATATTTCTTACCATCTTCGCTGGATCTTATCACTTCTTCCTTCGGTCTTTGTGGTTCATTCTTTTTTCTCGGAACTGTGCTTTTAGAAAATCTTTTTTCCCCTTCGATCTCATTGTGTAAACTCTGTACGATTTGCACATCGTCAGATTGAGTAAAGTCACTTAGAATCACCGCAAATTCATCATCTATTTGGAAGACTTCAGCAATTGTACCATCTGCTGTGCTGACATCATAAGTGCCTACATTCCAGAGATTGTTTGTCAAGAAAGTGCTGGATGAGTTGTATTCCATGACTTTTATCGCCCGAGTACTTAAAATTAGAGAATCGTGTACGGGCAAGGGTGTACCCGGAGTGATCACCATTGTACTGCTGTCCCTTAAAAGCAATTCGGTTTTATCCACAGAATCTCTCGTAGCAGTGAGATGTTTTCGATTTATAATCCCACTTTCATCAGACAAGTACATGATCCCTTGAGGTGAGGGTTTTGCAAGGCGAAAATTTGATCTTTCCTGACTTGTGATCTGAAAGAGCGTGGGACCTTTTTCCTCAAAAGCCAAATGAAACAGATTAAAGTTCTTAAACGGTAATATTGTGTCGACACTTTGACTCAACTGAATTGCATCAGGTCGATTACTACTAAATAAAATACCGTTCATGCCGTCAATTTCAGTCAGCACGATGTCGAGATCATCGTAAATGTCTGACGTCAATTGGTTGGATTGTCTTGTATTAGTTGTGTAGTAATACAGATCGATCATCCCTCCGGAAAGGGCAGAAAAAATAAGCTCGCTATTGGACAGGGCTGCCATCGAATAAACGCGTTCATACAATTCGGGCAGTGGTTGAGTAGTGACAACCCCGGTATTAAAATCGTGCAATTCCAGGGTGATTACATCCCGGTGCTCGTATAATATATAAAGTCCATTTCCTTCGGGAAGCCAACTCACTTGTGGATAATTATAATCTGTCGCCTGGACGTTGTTTTTAAAACCATGTTTAAAGATTTTTTGAGATTCTCCCGTCGATGGGTTGAATAAGAATATTTTGGACTTGCTAATGAGATTATCTACAATAGCCAATGCGTCACCTTGTGGATTAAATAATAGACTGCTTACCGGAATTTTTTTGCTTCTGCGATATCGTATTCGGTCCTTAAGATCTGGAGCAACAAAAAGATCCTTTTCAGCATCGTACCGCTGACTGAAGTAGGATTCCCACTGTTTTGTAATGTCTTTAAAAGGGATTCCGAAGACGTACAGGAAAGCATCTTGAATACTGCGGTTTATACGAGTAAGGTAGAGTAGATTTGAGATTTCGGATCTTCCGTATGTAAGGCCTAAGTAGTACCAGAAGGATTGTCCTACTTCTACCGGGTAGATAGAACTGAGCTTTCTAAAATTGGTTCTTCTTTCGTGTAAGAAGATGTTTCTCAACGCAGCATCATTATCGTAATCCCAGTAGGAGCCAACGTAGGAGGCAAGACCATCTCTAAACCAGGCGGGGACGGCACCCGCTACAGAATTCTGAACCACCTCCTGAAGATTTGATCCAAAAAACATGCTGTTTAGAAACACTTCTGCAACACCTTTCCTGATTTGTTTTCTGAGATGCTCGTGATCACCGTTGAAATAGACAAAGAGCTTGCTGCCCTCAATTTTTGTCTGTCCGGCAATTGTCTTAAAAACTTCATCATTACCGATGTTGCTTTGTTTGAGATCCGACACATCGCTATATACGATGATCTCAATTTTATCATTTATCCTATGTTCGATCAAATCAAGAATCTCATCGTGATCCTGCTCGGCAAATTTCATGGTCGACACTCCATGATTACGAGCCTTACCATACCAATAAGTGATGAAGTTTTCGCTTTCATAAAGAAGCCATTGATCAAAATCATCGTGATATTGGATGCGATTTTTACCAAATTCCACTTCAGAAACTTGTGCGCCACACCAGACAAATGGTAGCCAAAGCATCACGAAAACCAAATATTTTATAAACTTGTTACTCATTGGTCTGAAGTACTCAGAATAGACAAAGTACGACTTTTTATATTGACCGCACCCTACTAATAACGCAGAATATTGAGTATCGTTACCTTTTTCACTTTTAATGCATTTGAAGAAAATACATATGTCATTTATGACAAGGCCTCTAGCGAAGCCATTGTTATAGATCCGGGTTGTCACAGCCCTGATGAGAAGGAAGTTCTTTCGAGTTTCCTCAAAAAGAACAATCTCATATTGGTGGCCATCTTAAATACACATTGCCATGTAGATCACGTATTTGGAAACGCATTTCTCAAGAAGCAGTTTCCGGAAGTGCCATTGTGCATCCACAAAGGAGAATTACCTGTTTTGCGGGCATATCCTCAATTTGCTTCCATGTATGGCCTTGCAGCAGAACCATCGCCGACACCAGATAAATTTTTTGCAGATGGAGATACTTTTAGCTTTGGAAATGTCAACTTTGAGGTGTGTCTGACCCCGGGACACTCTCCAGCAAGTGTATCCTTTTATTGCCGTGCAGACAGCTATATAATCGGGGGTGATGTGCTTTTCCGCGAAAGTATCGGCCGGACTGATCTGCCCGGAGGTGACTATGACACATTGATAAGAAGTATTGAGAAGCATTTTTTCTCCTTACCCGATGATGTAAAGGTTTACTGTGGGCATGGGCCTTCCACAACCATTGGCCACGAAAGAAAATACAATCCTTTTCTAAAACAAAGCTAGCTGCTCCGGTAGTGGATATAACTGGAAAGACTTGCGGTGCAAAGGAGTCACTCCAAACTCCACAATAGCAGCTCGATGTTCTGGAGTGGGGTAACCCTTATTGGTACTCCAGCCGTATTGTGGGAACAAACGATGCTTGCGCTCCATGTACCGATCCCGGGATGTTTTTGCAAGGATCGAGGCGGCGGCAATTGACCCGACTATACTGTCTCCTTTTACAATACACTGATACCGATAACCTCGAAGAGGATTAAATCGGTTTCCATCAATAAGCAATAATTCCGGCCGGATATGCAGCTTTTTGATGGCGTGGTGCATCGCATCAAAAGAAGCATTTAGGATGTTTATTCTGTCGATTGTGGTAGGGTGGCAAAAAGAAATAGCATAGGAAAGAGCATTTGCTTCTATCCACAATCGAAGTTCCTCTCGCTCTTGTGCGGACAGCAGTTTAGAATCATTGAGATTTGGATGATCTGCAGAAGGAGGTAATATGACCGCAGCTGCAAAGACTGGTCCCGCCAGACAGCCCCTGCCAGCCTCATCACAGCCCGCTTCAATAATGTTACGATCTAATCTACTCGGCAACACATGTGCAAGATAGGTAATATGTGTTTCATGATTCCCATGTTGTTCTAGGGCAAGTCGGAGCTTGGCATAAAATTTTATGTATTTTAGCATAAAATTCTATGCGCACAACATTAGACTTACCAATTGACCTCATCAGAGAGGCAATGCAAATCACGAATGCAAAGACAAAAACGGAAGCCATCAGAATTGCCCTGGTACGTTTGATCGAGGATAATCGCAGGAAAAAGCTTTTGACCTATAAGGGACGAGTGGATTTGCAAATTGATCTTGATGCATTGAGGAATAGAAGCAGCAATGGTTAGAATTTTAGTAGACACCTCTGTTTGGATTGAATACTTCCGGAGTGGTGCAGGTGCTACATTGAGCGTTTTGATAGAGGAAGATCTCGTGACGACCAATGATCTAATTCTGACCGAATTGACTCCATTTGCCGAGCACTTAAATCAATTCGAATTAGTCGATGCACTGCAAGCTTTGGAAAAAGAACCTCTACAAATACAGTGGGAAGGTCTAAGACAACTGCAACTTCTTAACCTGCGTAATGGTATCAATAGGGTAGGTATTCCCGATCTAATCATTGTCCAACAGGTAATCGATCGTGGGTTACATTTATGGTCATACGACAATCACTTCAAGCAGATGTCGCAAATTGTAAATCTTCATCTATTCAAGGAATCCAATTCCTAATCGCTATGGTTTAGCGTTTCTCTTCTTTCACATTCACCTCGCTTCCAGCAAACAATGAATGCCATATGATGTGCCATCCATCTACTTTCTGAGTTTGTATGGAGAACGATATTTTTTAGTTCGAAGGGCATTGGCAGCTTTATTCTTTGAAAACCTTTCTTTGACGGGATCCCACCGGATCGGTCTTCGCATTTGATAAGCAATATTAGCCAGGTTGCACACACTCGCAGAGCGATGACCCGTTTCAGCGTCGCAAATAGGATGGGTGCGATTTTTCACAGCATCGATCCAATCCTGATAGTGATCATCGCTTTTATATACATGTTTTTCATTTTGTCCAATCTTTACACCGGCGATACTGACGGGATCAGAATCAAGAAAACTCCGGCTTACATCTAGTGTGCCCTCAGAGCCCACAAACCGGACTGCCCAGCCGCGCTCAAAATCCTCGTGCACCATTTCGATTCCGCTATCGTAGATCATTTTCAGCCCCCGCTTTGCCAGTGGATCTGCGGGCGGAATAAACAACACAGGACCACTACTATCCATGTCTAGTGCCCATTGGGCAATATCAAACATGTGAGCACCCCAATCAGATAAGATTCCCCCTCCAAACTCAGCATATTGTCGCCACTGTGCCCAAACATCCTCTTCTACCGGAGGTGCGATCCCGGGATTATATGCTCGATACGGAGCTGGTCCTAACCAACGATCCCAATTTAGAGTAGCAGGAACTGGCTGCCCTTCGAGATTGCAGCGGATTGCCGGATCTCCCACACTTACTATGACTTTGGAAATCTCACCTACATATCCATTGCGCACTAATTCTACAGCATGTCGAAAGCCCTCACGGGATCGCTGCATGCTTCCTGTCTGAAGAATCTTCCTGTATTTCTTGGCAGCCTTAACCATGGATCTCCCCTCTCTAACCGTATGAGCAAGAGGCTTCTCGCAGTATACGTCCTTGCCGGCCTTCATCGAGGCTATGCTCTGTATGGCATGCCAATGGTCGGGAGAAGAAATAATGACCCCATCGATGTCTTCCCGGGCGAGGAGATCTTCATAGTTTTCGTAAATCTGGCAATCTCCCCCCTTGCCCTGGTGTTCATTGACGACTTCCTTTACGATCTTCTTGAAAAAATCAAGCTTCTGCTTGTCAACATCACATCCAGCCAGGATATCTACATCCTTTTGAGCAAATCGATTTGCCAGTCCTCTCGCCTGTTTTCCGGTACCAATAAATCCTAAGGTAAGCCGGTCACTGGGAGGAGTATAGCCGGCACCACCCAAAACATGTCGCGGTACAATATAGATTCCACTTGCAAAAAGGGTGCTTCGCGTTAGAAAATCTCTTCGTTTCATTCTGTTGAATTTAGGATCCTGTTTCTATCTTGTAAGAATTCTAAAGATGTTGAATTTACAAAAATCGGTTTCTAAACACATGGGTTTTATATACAGGTTTATTATGGCTTTATTCCCGATTGTTTTGTTTTCGGGATGTGGGGATGACATTAAGAATTATGAAGACGTTGACTGGCCCCACTATCAGGGTGATCCTGGATCAAATCAGTATAGTGCATTGGCTCAGATCAATAGGGGGAACATCGAAAAGTTATCCCTGGCCTGGAGATACTCGAGTGGTGATGTAGACAGTCTAAACAGGTCACAGATTCAATGCAATCCTCTAATTAAGAATGGAATTCTCTACGGTTCAAATCCCAAACTGAAGCTCTTTGCATTAAATGCCGGGACAGGGGAGAAAATGTGGGAATTTGATCCGTTTGATGATGACTTTGATATGTTTGGCATGGGAGTAAACCGGGGATTGACCTGGTGGAGTGATGGTCAGGATAATCGAATCTACTACTGTGCAAGTCACTTCATTCATGCCATAAACGCATCTGATGGGACATTGTTTGAGTCATTCGGAGACAAAGGCAGGGTGGATCTTCATATGGGATTGGGTAAAGCATCCCAAGACTACTTTGTCTCAGCGAACTCCCCGGGTGTGATTTATCAAAATCTATTCATCGTGGGCACCAGAGTATCGGAAGCTATGGGTGCCGCTCCTGGATATATTCGGGCCTTTGATGTGAATTCGGGTGAACTTGTGTGGACTTTTCATACAATCCCGAAGCCGGGAGAATTTGGTCATGACACATGGCCTGAAGATGCATGGAAATCTATGGGTGGAGCAAATAATTGGAGCGGGATGAGTATAGATCACGATCGCGGGATTGTATTTGTACCGACCGGATCTGCAGCTTATGATTTTTATGGTGGTGATAGACCGGGTGAAAATTTATTTGCCAATTGCCTTATTGCTCTGGACGCAAATTCGGGCGAACGTATTTGGCATTTTCAAACCGTAAGACATGACGTGTGGGACCGTGATCTACCGGCACCTCCCAACTTAGTCACAGTCACTTCCCAGGGAAAAAGAATTGAAGCAGTTGCTCAAATCACAAAGTCTGGCTATGTATTTCTCTTTGACCGTGTCACCGGGGAGCCCCTATTTCCGATCAGAGAAGTCGATGCTCCGGCCAGTTTACTCCAGGGTGAGCAAACCTGGCCTTCGCAGCCTGTTCCATCCAGGCCACCCCGATTTGCAAGAGGGGACTTTGACGAGAAAGATATTTCTACCCGCACACCAGAAGCACACGCATTTGTCAGATCAATCTGGCACAGCCTAAAAAAGGGACAGGAGTTTATTCCTCCTAGTGAAGAAGGAACCTTGCTCCTACCCGGATTTGATGGTGGTGGAGAATGGGGCGGGGCGGCTGTGGACCCGGAAGGCATCCTTTATGTAAATGCAAGTGAAATGCCCTGGATCATTAAAATGATTGAATATAAAAATGAGGATGATGGGTTACTTGCTACCAAGGGAAAAAACATTTATGGTGTACACTGTCAGCTTTGTCATGGGCAAGATAAAAAGGGAGCGAGTATTTATACAGTCCCTTCGCTTGAAGGAATAAAATCAAGAAAATCTTCCGGAGAAATCGAGAGCATCATTCGCAATGGTGGTGGCTTAATGCCCTCCTTTTCTTTTTTGACTAGTAGTGACATACGGGCGATCATCGCCTTTCTTTTTGACTCCGAGGAACCCATGACCGCGGAGGATCGACGATCATCTCTCGCCAGGCAATCTTGGAAATATCCATACTTTATGAGTGGTTACGTCAGGTTTAAGGATCATGAGGGATTTCCGGCTATAGATCCACCTTGGGGTACTCTAAACGCAATTGATTTAAATAGTGGTACAATCAAGTGGAAAGTGACGCTTGGTGATCATCCGGAGGCCGATTATGGACAAACCCTCACCGGCACCGAAAGTTATGGTGGACCCGTGGTCACGGCTGGTGGACTTGTATTTATTGCCGCCACTCTTGACGAAAAGATTAGAGCTTTTGACAAGGAAGACGGATCGCAGTTGTGGGTACATGACCTACCAGCTGCGGGATATGCCACCCCAGCAACGTATATGGTAGATGGCGTGCAATATCTTGTGATAGCTTGTGGAGGTGGGAAACTCGGTACAAGGTCGGGTGATCAGTACATTGCTTTTGCACTAGCCGATTAGTGCTGTATTCTTTCGCTTCCGAGCTATTGCCTATGGAATGAGCTCTTCGTTGCATCTGAAAACTCTGATCTCAGCACTCATGTTTTTTTATCGGATACTAACTCGAATGAAACTCGGCAGGTCACCGCAATAAAAAACCCTGCACAAAGTGCAGGGCTCATTTTGTTTTGAGGTCGGTAGCGGATTGTTTCACGATCCGGTCATGGGGGGAGTTTCAAAACAAAATGAGCTGCTCCTTTCAGTCGCATACTTCTTGTTAAACAATCTCCTTCATGCATAGCATGGTTCGATTGAATGAACAAAAAAACCCAGCACAAAGTGCAGGGCTCATTTTGTTTTGAGGTCGGTAGCGGATTTGAACCGCTGTAAAAGGTTTTGCAGACCTCCGCCTAACCACTCGGCCAACCGACCATAAGAATCAATTATTACCCTATAAAAAGGATGGCAAATATACTGGTTTTATCTGTTACGGTCCACTAGACTGTGCCACCTACCGGATATCATCCTGAGCAATTGTAAAATCAACACATGCATAAATTGTGCCATGTGTACTGAGTTGGGTCAATCTTTTAGGAAGCGGTTGAAAAAATGCTCCGTTGCCCGGTAAGCCCTTAGCCAGGAATCATATCTGTAAAATCCATGTACCTCATCAGGTAATACAAGGACTTCAGTATGAACTCCTTTTTCATTCAGACGTTGCACGAGATCAATAGTCTGTCCAAACATGACATTGCGATCGTCATCCCCGTGAATCATAAGCACTGGTGATTTCCAGGTATCAATATCTGCTACCGGGGACGATTCATATGCTTCTTCTAAGAGGTCTTCAGTGATACCCCAAAAACCACCCTCTGAAAAATCTGTAGCCCGCCATGCCCAATCATGTACCCCGTGAAAGTCCACTCCAGCTTTAAATAAGTCTGAATTCCTTGCCAATCCCTGGGCAGTGAGAAGCCCTCCATAACTACCACCCCAAAGACCGATTCGATCAGCATCCACGTTATCCAGGGTTTGTAAATAATGGGCTGCTGCAACGATATCCTGATATTCTGATGCACCTCGAGGTCCCTGATATTCTGCCCTGCGAAAAGATCTGCCATAACCAATGCCCGCACGATAGTTCACACTAAGTACCACATAACCCTGACTTGCCAAATACTGATTAAATGCATATGCATTGGCATAATAGCTGCTGTAGTGATACCCCAACAGCATCTGTCTTATCGGGCCTCCATGCATGAATAAAACCCCAGGTTTTAGGCCCCCTTCTTCATTTGTAAAAAGTTGGCCATGGATTTTAATACCGTCTCCTGATTGAAACACAACCTGCTTTGGGACTACATGAGAAGCTGTAGGGAATGTACCCAATTCCATCTCCGATATACTTCTGTCGTCTTGTCCTGATTTTATTACAATATGGGTTGGATTATTAAAAGACGATTTGCGAAAAGCAATAATCCCATCCTTCAGGATCAATGGGTTTGTTTCGATATCGTCACCATCTGTGACCTGCCGGATATCTCTGGTCATCAAGTCGTAGGTGTACAAATCTCTTCTATCAATATCATCACAATTGGTGCTAAAAATCAACTGATGAGATTGATTTGAAAGATGACTGTGTTCGATTTCACAGTCCCCATCCAGAAGTGCACTTATTTTTCCATTGGAAGGATCTAAAGCATATAACTTCATCCAGCCCTCATGTTCTGAATAAAAAATAATTTCTCCTGAATTCGACCATTGTATGGGAGTTGAATTATAGTATTGTGAAAACCCTCCATCATCACCTGGAGAGGACCAAATCGCAGTTATTTTTTCATCTACGAGATCATAAATCATGATTTGAAATGGATGGCCACCTGTAATGTCTGCCAATTGTCCCTTAATTGTACCCGGTGAGCGAATAAAGGTTATTTTGGTGCCATCATTATTCCAAGCTGGATAAGCATCATTGTAAATCGATGGAGAAATCCACTTGATATGTTGATCACCAAATAAATAGGTCCCGATAAAACTGTGATCACCGCGATTACTGACAAATAGAATTTTCTCCCCGGTTGACGAAAAAACAACATCTGAAAATGTACCCCTCATTTTTATTACCTCTTTCAATATCTTATCTCGCAAACTCACTTTATTTAATGTATTTCCATCCAATATCAGAAGATATTCACCGTCAGGACTGATCACGTATTGATTATAATTACCGACCGTATCAATTTTGTTAGTAGTTAAATTTATCCGAAATAACCCCCTCTCCGGATATTTGACCAGTGAGGAAGGATTTGCTATTTCTCCTTGCCGGTTTGGAGCACTACCTTTTCCGAAATAAAGCCACTCTTCATCCGGGGAAAACATTAGGTTGCTCAAGATTTGACCGTCATCACCTTGAGACCTAAAAATATTCTTAGGTTTAAAAGATGGATATTCCGCTACATAGATTTCTCGAATTCCTCTTATCGTACTGACCCATGCTACTTTTTGGCCTTTTTTTGAAGAAATCAAATCAGTGCAGTAGGGCATGCTAAGAATGTCATCAATAGTATAAGATTGAGGATGTACTCGGAGATTGGTAAAAATTAAAATAGAAAAGAATAATATTACTTTCATTTGTAAGATTGATTTTGATATTGAGCAATAGGGATTATATTTTTCCTTTTGTACGACCCATATTGGGGTGCTCAATAAGTGCCCTTCTTATATTATAGGGATCAAACGGACCTCTGAATTCTCTATAAATTTGACCAAGTGGTTCAAGGATCAGAGTATAAGGCAGGGTACCTTTCCAATTTTCATTTATTTCTACATTTATTTGTCTTATATTTTCTTCATCCAAAAAATAATTTTGCCCGGGTACATGTAACTGCTTTAAAAATGTTAGCGCATCATCATATTTTTCAGGACCGTCAAGACTCACTGTGATAAATTCGACAGGACGGTGTCGATACATCCTCTTCATTTTCATCAATTCCGGAAATTCTTTTTTACAAGGACCACACCATGTGGCCCAAAAGTTAATCACACGTAGATTGGGAGAAAAATTAACCATTATAGTTTTTAAAGAATCCAGATTGATTTTTTGAAGCTGGATGGGAGCATTCTGCCATTCTTTTTCCAGGAGCTTTACTTCAGATTTATCCCATGACCAGTAAATGTCGCAGCCATAGGAAAACCGGTCTGGTCTAATGATCGATCTTCTTTCAATGGTTGCATTTACTGCAGAACGTAAGAAAGCCAGATTACCACCGGGTGCATTCGGGGAGGGGTCGAGATTACCCTTATAAACTAATTTTCTTTTTTGATCAAACAGCATTGCAAAGGGCACAACTGAGGCTCCATAAGCGATTGTGACTTTCTGATCATCCCCATCGTAAAGGTATGGATAGTTGAAGCCCTTATGGGAGGCGCGCAGTTGCATCGAATGGTAGCTGTCATCCAGATCACTGTATCCCAGAGCATCGTCCGGGATTGAACGAGGGCTGTTTGGTGAAATCACTGTGACTGCTACATGCTCTTCAAAATCATTTACAAATCTTTTTAATTGGTCTTCATAAACCTGGGCAAAAGGACAATGATTGGAAAGAAATAAAACCGCAAGTAATTTCTTAGATTTAAAATCTTCCAAGTTGTAAAACTTACCGTCTACTCCCGGCAAATGAAAATCGGGAGCAGAACTACCTATCGGAAGTGGGTTAATTTCTACGGGTGCAATCGTCTTTGGAAAAGGGACAAAGTCAATATTTCTGTTGTTAGTACAAGAAAAAAAGAAAACAAAAATTAGGCTATAGATAATTCTCATCCCATATCAATGAAACCCAGTGCAGCAATTTGGATCAAAACTGTTGAGCACAAGATTGCGTAAGAGCCTTTCATGCTGTGACCACCTCTTCGCTGTGGGCTTAACTGACCAAAACTCCGTCAAAAGCTAGACAGTGCAAATTTCCATTCCCTGCCTTAGACTTGCAAGTTTGTCCTCACGAGCTGGTACAAACTCCTGTGCCAAATAGCCGACAAATCCCGTCTCTTTTATGGCCTTAATAATTGCGGGATAATAAAGTTCTTGCGTTTCATCTATTTCATTTCTTCCAGGTACTCCTCCTGTGTGATAGTGCGCGATGTAATCGTTATATTTCCTGATTGTAGCGATCACATCACCCTCCATTATCTGCATGTGATAAATATCGTAAAGCAATTTAAAATGAGAGGAACCAATCTTTTCACAAAGTGCTACTCCCCATTCTGTATGGTCACACATGTAGTCTTCGTGATTCACCTTGCTGTTTAAGAGCTCCATGACGATCTTGATACCCGCCTTTTCGGCCTCTTTAACCAGGGGATCCAACCCTCTTGCACAATTCTCTAGCCCCACCATGTCATCCATGCCATTTCGATTTCCAGAAAACACGATCAGGTTGGGCACCCCGTACTCCATTGCCTTTGGAATAAGACCGGAGTAACTATCCTGTAAGTGCTTGTGATTTTCGGGATCGTTCCACCCTTTTGTAATGCTCGCAAAAGATTCGGTACCCATTCCACAAGCCAGGTCGTATTTTTTCATTGTCTTCCACTCCTCAGGCTTTGTTATTTCTACTGATTTAATCCCCATATCCTGAACGGCCTCGCAAAATACCTCCAGTGGAATATCTCGGTAACACCATCTGCATACAGAGTGAGTAATGGTACTTCCTTCAAATAGTTTTTTATCGGTGGCAGCACCTAATACTTTTTTGTTTAGTGCAATAGCTCCGGTTGCCAATGACATATTTTTCAAAACATCACGTCTTTTCATGATAAATTAAATTTTCCTTCTCCATGTTTGGATAGTGAAATATACAAATAATAGACGTTAGAGGAAGCGAGTGACAAGTCTTTCCCATTCATTTTCGAGGGTCTCTTCAGGAAGCTCTTCACCAGCGCGATGATACCAGTACTTTGCATTCCATAGATCCCCCTCTTTCCGATGTAAATAGGCATGCACCAGAGATCCGTTCTGGTCATGGATGTTTTGGGCGATGTCATGCGCTTGATCCCAGTCGCCTTTGCCATCATGCCACAATGCCATCAAGAGGGACGAGCATCCGGCAGGGGGTTCGTCATGAGTTAAACTCTGTTTAAACGATTCATTACTACTTATCGACATCTTCTGATTCTTCTTTGACCTGAGGATTCAACAATTCGATGTGAACATCTACCAGACCGAGGCGCAACATGTCCAGTTCCTTAGCGGCAGCTTTTGATAAATCAATAATCCTGGCCTTATTGAAAGGCCCTCTATCGTTGATGCGCACTGATACCGATTTGCCATTATCCAGTCTGGTCACACGTACCTCTTGACCAAACGGGAGCTTTAAATGTGCAGCTGTAAGTGCACTTGTGTCATAGATTTCTCCATTAGCAGTAAGTCTCCCATGAAACCTATCTGCGTAGTAAGACGCCACCCCGTATTGCAATTCTGCCGGTAAATCGATTTCCTCCTCATTCCCTGCGGTGAATAGTGATATGAAAAGGAACAAGATAATCCGGATCATCTCTCCGGTCAAAAATATCATAGTTTTTAATAGTGCGTTTCGTACTTAGTGTCTTGTTTTTGCAAAAATGTCTATTTTCAAAGTTTGCATTTACTACAGTATATTAACAAAGACGATGTATTTAGGGACTAAATTATATCTAGGCCTGGGAATTCTATCGTTATTTTTTGGCTGCGGACCCGGTCTTCCACCTGATATCGACAAAGCCTATGCCAGCTTGCCCGATCTGGTGGATTATAATTTTCATGTTCGCCCTGTTCTTTCTGATCGATGTTACGCATGTCATGGCCCGGATGAACAAGCCAGGGATGGTGGGTTTCGACTCGATGTGGAAAGTGAGGCTAAAAGTACTCTCGAAAGCGGGATAAGACCCATCCAACCAGGCAGTGTAAGGCAAAGCAATATCCTGGCTCGAATTCTTACCGAAGATCCCGAACTTGTGATGCCCCCACCTGAATCGAAATTGTCGTTGTCTGACCATGAAAAGGCCCTTCTTGTAAAATGGGTTGAACAGGGAGCAAAATTTAAACCACATTGGTCGTTCATTCCACCTGCAATGCCAGAGCTTCCTTCTGCCATAGAAGGTTGGAAAGTGAATAATGAAATTGATCTCTTTATCCAGGCCAGATTACTGGACCAGGGCTTGACGCCTTCTCCTCTTGCAGACAAGGAAAGGCTGTTGAAACGGGTGTTTATGGACTTGACCGGTCTGCCACCAGCCATTTCTTCTCTCGACGCCTTTTTGGAAAATGAAGATGAATCAGCATTTGAAAGTATAGTTGATAGCCTTTTAAGTTCAGATGCCTGTGCCGAGCGTCTTGCCCTCGAATGGATGGACATTGCTCGCTATGCCGACTCCCATGGAATGCACGCAGATGGGTGGCGCAATATGTGGCCCTGGAGAGATTGGGTGATTAGTGCCTTCAATTCTGATATGCCCTATGATGAGTTTGTTACCGCCCAGCTTGCCGGGGATCTTTTTCCACAGTCAACCCGTGATCAGATTATTGCAACTGCATTTCATCGCAATCATCCCATGACTGCTGAAGGGGGAGCGATTGATGAGGAATTTCGATTGGAATATGTAGCTGATCGAACCATCACAACAGCAACCGCTATGATGGGAATTACAATGGAATGTGCAAGGTGCCATGACCATAAATTCGATCCGGTCAGTCAGAAGGAATTTTATCAGATGTCTGCCTTTTTTAATAATGTAAGGGAAGTGGGGATGACAGGTGACGATGGCAATTACGGACCGTTATTACAACTGACTTCTGAGGATGCCGAAAAAGATATCGAAGCCCTAAAGCGACAAATTGAAAAATTGAACGGGGAGATTGACTCAGAAGCTGAGAAAATTAAAACAAATCCAGAGATTCTCTCAGACAAACCGAAGGTCAATCTGGGAAATAGATTAGCAGGACATATTCCCTTCGAAAAGAAATCCGAATATAAAAAGCAGACGATTTTTGACCAAAACAAGCAGGTATACAGCAATGGAAATCCAGTCTTGAAGAAAGGGAAAACTGGTAATGCTGTTTTTTTCGACTACGAGTATGACGAAGTTTATTTAAAGGGAATCGGAGCAATTGATGTACAAGTACCCTTGTCGGTGAGTATGTGGATTAACACATCAAAAAAACAACAAGACAAAACACAAGTACTCATCGGGAATGCAGGTGACAAAAACAATTTCTGGAGGGGGTGGGATTTTTACCTCGAAGATGATAATCGCCTTTCCTGTAGACTTATCAGTGCATTGCCACACAACTTGATACATGTAAGATCCAGGGATTCGATCTCTTTAGATACCTGGGCACATGTGGCCTTTACCTATGATGGGAGTGGCAGCGCTTATGGGATCAAGCTCTATATCGATGGGTATCAGGCTGATGCGGAGGTGGTCTATGATAGATTGTATAAAAACATCAGGACCATTGGATCAGGTGCTCATGAGGAAATTGAACGTCCTCTGAGACTTTCGAAGAGCTACCGGTCATTTACTGGGGACAATGGGGTATTCAAAGGAATGCTCGATGATGTGAGGCTTTACAATCGTGCGATCTCTGCACTGGAAATGGCCTATCTGGCAAAAGTTGATCGGCCGGATGACGTGGATGAATTAAGATTGGACCATGAGGTTAAGAATTCGAAAAGAATCCAGATGTTAGAGGCGAAAAGATCAAAATTGGTCGCTTCACTGATCGCTATCTACGATACGATCCCAGAAATGATGGTAATGGAAGAAATGGCCTCTCCCAGACCCACATTTGTTCTCAATCGCGGACTATACGATGCTCCCATGGACAAGGTAGATCCAGCTACACCGCGAGCAATATTGCCCTTTCCGGACGACTTGCCGAAAAATAGACTTGGTCTGGCCCATTGGTTGTTTCATCCCGACCATCCACTTACAGCCAGGGCTACCACAAACCGGTATTGGCAAATGATCTTCGGAAAGGGAATAGTGAAGACAGCACGTGATTTTGGAAGTCAGGGCTCATTGCCGTCTCACCCAGAATTACTGGACTTGCTGGCGATATATTTACGTGATCGTGACTGGGATATAAAAGCACTCCTGAAGGTGATAGTTATGTCAAACACATATCAGCAGAGCTCCGCTGTCACAGCAGATCAGATGGAAAATGATCCTGAGAATACTTTTCTTTCGCGGTCACCATCCTACCGCTGGCCGGCTGAATTGATCAGGGACAATGCCCTTGCCGCAAGTGGATTACTTGTTAGAAAAGTGGGAGGACCCAGTGTAAAACCCTATCAACCGGAAGGGCTGTGGATTGAAAAAGGAAATTTTTCACATCGTCTATTGCGTTACGAACCCGACGTGGGGGAGAATCTATATCGACGGAGTCTTTACACTTTTGTCAAGAGAACTTCACCACATCCGGCCATGACAGTCTTCGATGCACCCAATCGGGATGTCTGTACGGTGACGAGAGAAATCACCAATACTCCGCTGCAAGCTCTTGTACTGCTCAATGATCCTCAGTTTGTAGAGGCGTCGCGCATTTTAGGTGAGCGAATGCTCCGGGAAGGAGGTGAAAAACTGAATGATCAGATTACACTCGGATTTCGGCTCTTAACGGGAAGAACACCTACATCAGATGAAGTCGTAGTTCTCAAGGGCGTTTTTAGTGATTCAAAATCAGGATACGAAGATGATCCTTCAGCGGCCAAAACACTGCTCCAAATTGGAGATATGCCGTATGATGTGAGGACACCTGTGATTGATAATGCAGCCATGGCAATTGTGGCCAGTACAATAATGAATATGGATGAATCTTATATGAAAAGATGACTAGATCAACTCGTTGTACCAATGTAAACAAATCCTATAGCCGTAGAGATTTTCTTGCCAAAACATCTCTGGGTTTTGGATCACTGGCATTGTCAGGTTTTATAGATCCGATCGTTGGACGACCACATTTTGCTCCACGTGCCAAGAGAGTAATTTACCTTTTTCAGAGTGGAGCTCCATCCCAGATAGACCTCTTTGATCATAAGCCACTGCTCCAAAAAATGCATGGTGAAGAGCTGCCGGAATCGGTGAGATCCGGACAAAGGCTAACGGGTATGACGGCAGGACAAAGCTCTTTCCCGCTCGTTGGTAGTCCTTTCAAATTTGAAAAACACGGAAGTTCAGGTGCGTGGGTGAGTGAACTGATGCCCCATACAGCACAGGTGGTAGATGACTTGTGTTTTGTGAAGTCGATGTATACCGAAGCCATCAATCACGATCCTGCAGTGACGTTTATTCAGACGGGATCTCAATTTCCTGGTAGACCATCCATGGGAGCATGGCTCAGCTATGGATTGGGATCTGACAATGCAAATTTGCCGGCCTTTGTAGTATTGGTGACCAAGGACAAGAATGGCCAGCCTTTGTATTCTCGGTCCTGGGGCAATGGTTTTCTGCCCTCTGAACATCAAGGCGTACAGTTTCGATCTGGCAAGAATCCAGTACTTTATCTGGACAACCCTCCCGGAGTAGCCCCCAAGACGAGAAGAAGTCAGCTGGATCGATTGAGGAGCCTTCAGGAAATGCAATTTGATCAGATGGGTGATCCTGAAATCAATGCTCGTATGGCCCAGTACGAAATGGCCTTTCGGATGCAGACATCAGTGCCCGAAGTAATGGATGTCACAGGAGAGCCGGAATACATCTACAATCTTTATGGAAAAGATTCTAAGCAGCCCGGCACCTATGCAGCTAATTGTCTCCTGGCCCGCAGACTTGCAGAAAAAGGAGTGAAGTTTATTCAGCTTTATCACCAGGGTTGGGACCAACATGGTAATCTTCCGTCTGCAATAAAGGTGCAATGTAAAGAGACTGACCAGGCGTCAGCAGCTTTGATCACTGATCTGAAACAAAGAGGGATGCTGGAGGATACGTTAGTGATTTGGGGTGGAGAGTTTGGGCGTACAAACTATTCTCAGGGCCAGCTTACTTCTACTAATTTTGGTAGGGACCATCATCCTCGTTGTTTTACTATCTGGATGGCTGGAGGAGGCTCAAGACCGGGTATGTCCTACGGGACTACTGACGAGTTTGGATATCATGTAGCGTCAGATCACGTTCACATTCATGACTTTCAGGCAACCGTGATGCATATGTTGGGGGTGGATCACGAAAAATTGACATTTAAATATCAGGGTCGAAGATTCAGGTTGACAGATGTACATGGTAACGTTGTCCATAATATTTTGCTGTAAATGAAGTATTGTCTCGCTATATCACTTTTTGGTCTTTTGCTCATGGGTTGCAGTCAGGAGGATTCCATTAGTTTTAGTGACCAGATAAAACCCATCCTGGATAAAAATTGTCTAAAATGTCATGGAGGTATCAAGAAATTGGGAGACTATAGTCTACTATTTCCGGAGGAAGCACTTCTTGCAGGAAAATCAGGTGTTGCTGGAATAGTTCCTAATCATCCAGGCAGGAGTGAATTGGTGAGAAGGATCAAACATCAAGATCCCGATGTACAGATGCCCCAGGAAGATGACCCTTTGTCTAAAGAGGAGATTCGCCTGATAGAGAAATGGATTGATGAAGGAGCTGTGTTTGACGATCATTGGGCTTATCGAGAGCTCAGGATGCCTGATATTCCGGATATTGACAGCGATTGGGTAGCAAATGAAATAGATCAGTTCGTGCTGGATAAAATGAGTGACCATGATCTCACACCAAATCCCCGAGCCCGGCCAGATAAACTTGTGAGACGGCTAAGTCTCGATCTTACTGGGCTCCCGCCCAAATATGAAGCGGTAGGGCCACTGATAGAATCAGGTTCTGATGTGCAGATAAATGCTTGGGTAGATACATTGCTACATTCTCCCCATTTTGGGGAGCACTTTGCTGCAATGTGGCTCGATCTGGCGAGATACGCGGATTCCAATGGTTATGAAAAGGACATGGGACGTTCAGTTTGGCGATTCAGAGATTGGGTAATCGAGGCCTTAAACAGGGATATGCCGTTTGATCAGTTTAGCATCGAGCAACTGGCCGGTGACCTTTTGCCAGATCCAACGACAGATCAACTTATAGCTACTGCCTTTCACCGCAATACAATGACCAATACGGAGGGAGGTACAGAAGATGAAGAGTTTAGAGTGATGGCGTTGGTAGATCGAGTAAATACCACATTTGAGGTTTGGCAGGGCACTACGATGTCATGTGTACAGTGCCATGATCATCCTTATGATCCAATTGAGATTGCTGATTATTATAAGGCTTTTGCAACGTTCAACAACACTCAGGATGCAGATCTTGATAGCAACTATCCCGTTGTCATTGAAACTCCGGATTCCACAGCATCTAAAATGAGAGAAATAGCTGCAAAAATTCACGATTTGGATAGTAATTATCCAGCCACCCTGAAGGGGGAGATCACAACTGAAAAGATTAAAGACTACGTATTTCCACGATTGTTCGGGTCTTTCGCCGATGATTATCAGCATGTTTTGATCTCAGACAATTGGTTTAGCAATTCGGCATACAATGCAAATAATCAAAAGAATAAAAAGTACTATCTGATTTATAATGAGATCTCTTTTGATCAATTGTCTGACCTAAAACTGCACTTTCGATCAAATGGCAGTGATGTCCGGGTTGATTTATACATCGATGAATTGAATAGTGATCCTATTGCTCAGTCAATGCTTGTCTCCCCCGAAGATCACGATTGGAGTTGGCATGAAATTTCCCTACCCCGAATCAGTGGTGAGCATGACCTGATTTTCCACTTTGTCAATACCACCGGTTCTTTTCGTACCGGAGTTGCCACCTTTCGCGAGATCGAGTTGGTCTATGATAATCGGCCTGTCTTGAGCAAAACACTGAGGGCGCATCAAGACTCGCTATTGACCTTGTATTGGTCAGGCATAAAAACTCCAGTACAAAAGGAGCGCAGCGATCTTTTGCCAAGAGATAATCATGTCCTGGAACGTGGCAACTACCTGGTAAAGGGCATGGAAGTCAAGCCTGGTATCCCGCGGATCTTTGCAAAGAGAGGTCCTCATGTCAATGACCGGCTGGATTTTGCCAAATGGTTGGTGAGTAATAAAAATGGACTAACAGCAAGAGTCATGGTCAATCGCATTTGGTCATATATATTCGGTATCGGGTTGGTCAGCACGCCGGAAGATTTCGGTAGTCAGGGAGAAGTACCGACGCATCCGGATTTGATGGAATACCTGGCGTTCAGGTTTGCTCATGATTGGGAGTGGAGTATCAAGACGCTGGTGAAAGAAATCGTCTCTTCAGCTACCTATCAACAATCTTCCAAATCAAATGCACAAAAACAGGAGGTAGACCCCTATAACCTGTGGTTAAGTAGATCCAATAGAGTCAGACTGTCAGCAGAGCAAATCAGGGACCAGGCATTGGCAGTGAGCGACCTGCTGGTCCGTAAAATCGGCGGGCCAAGCGTGATGCCGCCGCAGCCTGATGGCGTTTGGCAAGTGGTGTATAGCAGTGCAAGATGGAAGCCTACAAAGGATGAAGAAAAGTACCGACGAGGACTATATACCTACTGGAAACGAACTACACCTTATCCGTCCATGATCGCGTTTGACAGCCCAAGCCGGGAATTCTGTGTCTCCAAAAGAATCAGAACCAATACACCACTCCAGGCTTTGGTCACACTAAATGACACGGTCTTTATCGAAGCTGCCCAAGAATTGGGAACATGGATGCAGAATGAGGGGCATGGCGATCTCACATCAACTATCAAAAAAGGGTATCAGAAAGCATTACTATCTTATCCGGATAAGGAGGAATTATCTATCTTAATTGATCTGTATCATGAAGCATCTCAGCCCAAAATCAAACTGGTGTCTGAGAAAGAAGAAATAGAACAGGTAGGATTAGAACCTCTTACTGTTGTTGCAAATGCAATATTAAACCTGGACGCCTTCTTAACAAAGAGCTGATAATGAGCCTACTCAAAGAACTATCGCATCGGCAAATCGGGCACAACACACGACGGCACTTCCTCAAGTCATGTTCTGTGGGACTGGGGGCTATCGCGCTCTCGTCAATGGGGTGTAAGGGCAAAATGGGCTCAACCACGT
Organism: Saprospiraceae bacterium; assembly: GCA_965222645.1. Lineage (GTDB taxonomy): Bacteria > Bacteroidota > Bacteroidia > Chitinophagales > Saprospiraceae > JABDMH01. Next base: position 3,544,334 of record OZ244968.1, read on the forward strand.
TCAGCAGTTCTTCTTCCGTTCTGGCTAAAGACGATCTCAGCCATTATGTGGGAAAAGCCAAGAGGGTAATTTACCTTCATATGGCAGGGTCACCGTCACAACTTGAGCTTTTTGACTATAAGCCCACGTTGGATAAATTACATAATAAACCTTGTCCGCAATCCCTTCTTGAAGGTAAGAAGTTTGCTTTTATCAGTGGCACCCCGGAGATGCTTGGGCATCAGGCAAAATTTCAACAACATGGCCAATCCGGAGCCTGGGTTTCTGATCATTTACCTCACTTTTCTGAAGTAGTTGATGATGTGTGTTTCTTAAAGGCAATGCATACCGACGAGTTTAATCATGCTCCTGCCCAGCTCTTACTCCATACGGGAAGTGCGAGACTGGGCAGGCCCTCCATGGGTGCCTGGGTTACATATGGACTCGGTTCAGAAAGCGAAAATTTGCCCGGATATGTAGTCCTTGTATCCGGAGGACTCACTCCATCGGCAGGCAAAAGTATTTGGGGTAGTGGATTTTTACCATCAGTGTACCAGGGTATCCAATGCAGATCAACTGGCGATCCCGTGCTTTATATCAGTGACCCGGAAGGAATGCCACGCAGTTTGAGAAAGCAGACCATAGAAGCAATTAATAAGATCAATGAAAGGGAATACAACGAGTTTAGTGATCCTGAAACACTGACTCGAATTGCTCAGTATGAAATGGCATTTAAGATGCAGGTATCTGTACCGGAGGTGATGGATATTAATGACGAACCGGACTATATACACAAAATGTATGGCACCGAGCCTGGCAAGTCTGCTTTTTCAAACAATTGTTTGTTGGCCCGGCGTATGGCGGAGAAGGGGGTTCGTTTTATACAGCTTTTTCACTGGGGTTGGGATAGTCATGGGGCAGGCAAAGCAGAAGCATTAAATCACGGATTTCTAGAGCGTTGTAAAGAAGTAGATCAGCCGATGAAGGCCCTTATTACCGACCTTAAACAACGTGGGATGCTCGATGAAACACTTGTAATCTGGGGCGGTGAATTTGGTCGGACACCAATGATGGAAAACCGAGGTGGTATGACAAATCCTTTTGTCGGCAGGGATCATCATACAGATGCCTTTACCATGTGGATGTCGGGAGGGGGTATAAAGGGAGGTTTGACCTACGGAGAAACAGATGAGATTGGGTATTACGGCATTAAGGATCAAGTGCATGTCCATGATCTGCAGGCCACAGTTTTGCATACCCTGGGGTTCGATCACGAAAAGCTTACATATCCCTTTCAGGGACGGGATTTTAGGCTCACGGATGTCTCAGGACATGTTGTTGACGAAATATTGGTATAATTAGGACTAGAATAATGTAGTAGTATGGATTTTTTAAGTTGGTTTGGTCGATTTCATCCCGCATTAGTGCACCTACCAATCGGTATCATGGTGGTAGGGGCTATCTTCCATTGGATTTCATTGCGGAAAGATGGCTGGAAAGGTTCGGGAGCGGTTTCAACAATTTATTTTACTGGGTTTGTCGCTTCTGTGATAGCTGCTTTCGCTGGTCTTATGATTGCGCGGGAAGGTGGTTATGATTACGATACGATTTTTTGGCATAAATGGGTAGGCATAGCTATGGCTGTATTCTCGCTATTTTTGTGGAGGCTGTCAGCCCGGGATTCACTTGCCAGCCCAACAATCAAATGGCTGAGTTTTTTGATAATTCCCGGACTCTTGATTACGGGTCATCTCGGAGGTAAAATGACACATGGAGAAACATACCTTGTGGAGAATGCACCTTCATTTGTAAAAAAACTCGCTGGATTCAAGGAGGGATCACCCTATGCTGTTTTTGAAGATCCCGACTCCACGATGGTGTACGAAGACCTGATCCAACCTGTTTTGGAGAAAAAATGCTGGTCCTGCCATAGCAACGCATTGGCAAAGGGAAAACTGAATATGGAGGATGCTGAGAGCTTTTTTGAGGGAGGAAAGAACGGATCTGTCATTGAGGGGAATGCCGCCTCCAGTGAACTTTACAAGCGGGTAGTAATGGATCCGGAGCGCAAAAAGTACATGCCCCCCAAGGGAGTACCCATGAGTTTTGGTGAAATAAGATTACTGGAATGGTGGCTGGATAATGGAGCTCCTGTGGAAAAATCAGTTTCCTCCATTGAAGGTATACCAGAGGAGATACAACAGATTCTGTTAGACAGACATCAATTGGATACCAAGCCTAAATCCTATATCGAAAAGGCAAAAGTAGACATCGTAAGTGAGGAAGTAATGCAGAAGATTGCTGAAAAGGGATTTTCGATTAGGCCCATTGCAATGGACAATAACTTTGTCGATGTGAAATGGAAAAATCAGGACTCGAGCTCGGTCAATGACGTGATTTCAATCCTCGCCGATGCATCTCAGCAGATCGCATGGTTGGATCTTGGTGCTTCAAATCTTGCGGATGATGCCCTGTCAACGGTGGGAAAATTGGAAAATTTAGTTAGACTCAAAGCACAAGGCAATCCTATTACAGATTCTGGAATAGGGCATCTTACTGGATTGAGACATTTAGAATCACTAAATCTCTATAATACAAAGATTACAGATGCGTGTGCTCCGGATCTTGCACCGATAAAGAGTTTGAAAAAACTCTTCATATGGCAGACAGGATTTGGAGACGATGGCAAGAGCCAGTTAGAGGCAGCCATTCCTGACATCGAAGTTGTTGGTGGTTACGATCTGGACACAGTGGCTACGGAGACTGCCAATGAGTGAGTTAAGTACGATATCCCACTGCGGATATTTCCTTTTTTTGACTGGGTCAGAAATAGATAGACTTATATCAATACCCACTTATCCCAGCCCTGCCTTAGCCACTTACAGGGTAAGATAAATGGTGCCCGCAGCGCAATTTTCATGAGATTGATCTCATGCTGGCCATTGTAGATATGCCCAAGATTGTTGTTCTTTGCAGGCAATCTGATTAGTGTAAATGAGAAAACGACTTGATCAATTGTTGCGAGAGCGTATCCTGGTCATGGATGGTGCGATGGGTACGATGATCCAGACATTTGAACTGAGTGAAGGAGATTTCAGGGGTTCAATTCTGCAAGAACATCAAAAGGAGCTCAAAGGAAACAATGATTTGTTGTCACTTACTCGTCCGGATATCGTCACCTCGATTCACAGATCTTACCTCAATGCCGGAGCAGACATTATTGAGACCAATACTTTTAATGCCCAGGCCATATCTCAATCTGATTACGATTTAGCTCATATGAGCTATAAAATTAATCTGGCTGCAGCTCAATGTGCCTGCAAGGCGAGAGATGAATTTAACAGTGATGATGGTCGATTTGTTGCTGGAGCGCTTGGGCCCACTACGCGTAGCGCTTCATTATCGCCAGATATAAATAAGCCAGGAGATCGCACAGTCACTTTTGATGACTTGGTGGGTGCTTACTCCGAGCAAGTGGAAGGTCTTCTGGATGGGGGTGTCGATCTGCTTTTAATAGAAACAGTTTTTGACACACTCAATTGTAAGGCAGCCCTGTTTGCAATTGATCTCATATTGGAAAAACGGGGAGTCGACATGCCGGTGATGGTTTCCGGTACAATCACCGATTCGAGCGGAAGGACACTATCAGGTCAGACTGTCGAGGCTTTTTGGATTTCTGTGAAGCACATGAATTTATTGTCGGTTGGACTCAATTGTGCTCTGGGTGCAGAGGAAATGAGACCTTACCTTTACGATCTTTCTGAAGTCGCGGATTGTTACGTCAGTGCATATCCAAATGCTGGCCTCCCGAATGAGTTTGGAGAATACGACCAGGGTCCGGATGTCATGCAGGCACTAATCTCGGAGTTTGCTGAAAGCGGTTTGGTAAATATTGTGGGAGGCTGCTGTGGAACAAGGCCGGAGCACATAAAGCTGATGGCTGAGGCAGTCAGAGGAATATCACCCAGAAAAATTAAGAAACAGCCCTCACACAGTGTGTTGAGTGGCATGGAACCGTTGACAATTCGTCCCGATTCAAACTTTGTCAACATTGGCGAACGAACCAATGTCACCGGATCTAAGCGCTTTGCACGCCTTATTAAAGAGGACAAATATGCAGATGCACTTGAGGTGGCTCGCCAACAAGTGGAGGGAGGTGCTCAGATCATCGATGTAAACATGGATGAAGGTATGCTCGATTCTGAAGCTGCAATGACCACGTTTTTGAATCTGATTGCTTCCGAACCAGATATAGCGCGTCTTCCAATCATGATTGATTCCTCAAAGTTTAGCGTGATTGAGGCAGGTCTCAAATGTCTACAGGGTAAGGGCATCGTCAATAGCATCTCATTGAAAGAGGGAGAGGCGGAATTTGTGAGACAGGCAAAGCTGCTAAAAAGATATGGGGCTGCAACCGTTGTTATGGCATTTGATGAGGAGGGACAGGCAGAAACAAAAGAAAGGAAGGTGTCGATCTGCAAAAGAGCCTTTGACATTCTAACAAACCAGGTGGGGTTTTCTCCCGAAGACATCATTTTTGATCCCAACATCTTTGCCATTGCTACAGGTATTGAGGAACACAACAGGTATGCGATCAACTATCTGGAAGCTATAAAAGAGATAAAGAAGACCTGCCCTGGGGCAAAGATAAGTGGTGGCGTGAGTAACTTGTCTTTCTCGTTCAGGGGGAATAATGTGGTGAGAGAGGCGATGCATTCATCCTTTTTGTACCATGCTGTCCAGATGGGAATGGATATGGGGATCGTAAATGCCGGCATGATTGAGGTTTATGAGGAAATTCCGGCCGAGCTTTTGACTAAGGTAGAAGATGTCATTTTCGACCGTCATCCTCAGGCAACAGAAGCACTGACGGAGTATGCTGAAAAAGTGAGAGGGAATGGAAAGCAGTTAGAACGGGATCTCAGTTGGAGAGAGGCTTCTGTAGAAGAAAGGATTACACATGCACTCGTCAAGGGGCAGACAGAATTTATCACCAGCGATTCTGAAGAGGCGCGACTTAAATACAGCAGTGCATTAGCTGTGATCGAAGGTCCCCTAATGGATGGGATGAATGTGGTTGGAGATTTGTTTGGATCGGGCAAAATGTTTTTGCCTCAGGTAGTGAAGAGTGCCAGGGTGATGAAGTCATCCGTGGCCTACCTCACCCCCTTTATTGAAAAGGAAAAGGATAAGACCCTGAGGTCAAAGGGTAAGGTGTTGTTGGCTACGGTAAAGGGAGACGTTCATGACATCGGTAAAAACATCGTCGGGGTGGTTCTGGGTTGCAATAATTATGATATTGTGGATTTGGGAGTGATGGTTCCTTCGGAAAAAATACTCGATGCTGCACTTCGAGAGAACGTCGATATCATCGGGCTGAGTGGTCTTATCACCCCTTCATTAGACGAGATGATCCATGTAGCCAGCGAGATGAAACGCAAGAATCTCACTATACCATTGCTCATAGGTGGTGCCACGACCTCCAAGGTGCATACTGCCGTTAAAATTGCCCCCAAATATGACAAGGTAGTTCATGTGCTTGACGCTTCCCGCTGCGTGGGAGTTGTCGGATCCCTTCTGGCCGAAGATGATGTGCAGAAAGAGTTTTTGTCGAAAACTTCAGACGAATACCGGGTGGTCAGAGAAAAAAGACAGTCCCAAATCCAGAAGAAAAAATTCTTGAGTTTGACTGAGGCCAGATCAAACTACCTCAATATAGATTTTGAAGAGTCACAAATTGTGAAGCCGTCCTACCTCGGAGTGAAAGTATGGAAAGAGGTTGATTTGTCGGTTCTCCGGGAGTACATTGACTGGACCCCCTTCTTCAGCAGTTGGCAACTGGCTGGCAAATTTCCCGGCATCTTAAATGATCCAATAGTCGGTGCTGAAGCAAAGAAGCTTTTTGAGGATGCCGGGGACATGCTGGCTAAAATCACCTCCGAAAATGCAATTACAGTCCGAGCGGTCGTGGGATTTTTTCCAGCAAACAGCAATGGAGATGATATTGAAATATATTCGGATGACGATCGCCAGCAGATAAATGCCACGTTACATTTTTTAAGACAGCAACGTCAGAAGGCCACCGGCCAACCCAATTTATGTTTGGCAGACTTTGTTGCTCCCCGTACTTTGAGGCGGGATTACATTGGAGGATTTGCAGTTACAGCGGGAATTGGTGTAGATGAAAAGGCAAATGCCTATCAGGCACAGCACGATGACTATAGAGCAATTATGGTCAAAGCCCTGGCTGACCGCCTTGCCGAGGCTGCTGCCGAATATTTCCACCAGTTGACCAGGAGAGAATTGTGGGCATATGATCCGGACGAAACTTTGACAAGTGAGCAACTCATCAAAGAAAAGTACGAGGGCATCCGTCCCGCTCCGGGCTATCCAGCATGTCCCGACCACACCGAAAAACAAACATTGTTTGATTTATTAGAGGTAAGTAACCATATTGGCATAGATTTGACCGAGCATTTTGCCATGTGGCCAGCAGCTTCGATTAGTGGATATTATTTTAGTCATCGGAAAAGTAAATACTTTGGGGTAGGTCAAATAGGGAGAGATCAAGTCGAGGACTATGCATTGAGGAAGGGCATGACCGTTGCTGAGGTGGAAAAGTGGTTGGCTCCGGCACTCAATTATCAACCGTAGGAATGTCTAAAGAAAATAAAGATACCATACCCTATGATGATGAGATCACGCTAAAAGAGCTCATTCTTAAGATTCAGGAGTATGGGTCTGAGCTCTTACGTCACTGGAAACTCATTGCCTTGATCTCAATCCCCTTTGTAGCATACAAACTCTATGATGCTCTAACTACACCGGTCACTTATCGCGGAGAGCTGACCTTCATGGTGGATGAAGAGGAAGCAGGCAACAGCGCATATTCAAGCATTCTCGGTCAGCTGGGTATGGGTGGATTTGGCATGCCAAGTCAATATAATCTCGATAAAATCCTGGAAATCTCCAAGTCTCGCCGGGTGATTCAAATGGCGCTCTTTAGTCAGGGAGAGGTAGATGGTCTCAAGGACTATGTGGCCAATCACATTATTGATCACTCCGACATGCGTAAAAAATGGGCAAAGAAGAAAGATGATACCACAAACCTTGTGGACTTTCGTTTTACCCGCCATGATTTTGATCAGTTTACAAAGAGAGAAAACAGTATTCTGAAATCGGTGATTCGTACGGTACTCGGTTCAGAAAAGATCAAAGGTATGTACCAGACTACTTATGATGACAATACGGGTATCATGAAACTGGCATTTAATGGAAGAGATGAAGACCTGTCGATCGTTTTTCTCGACACGATTTTCCATAAATTAAAAGAGTATTATATCGATAAGTCGATCGAAAAAGCCAAATCGACGTATCAGATCGTCAAGGATAAAACCGACTCCCTGGCCCAGGAATTGGCTGCTGCGGAGTACAGCCTTGCTTCGTTTATGGATAGGAGTCAAAATATTTACTCGGCTCGAGAGGGAGAGCTACAGAGAAGCCGCCTTTCCGCTAATGTCAGCAGACTGCAGATCATGTACGGTGAAGCGCTCCGAAATCAACAATTTGCAGAGCTTTCACTAAAAAATAAGGAACCCTTTATAGCCTTGATAGACAGTCCACTTTCACCAATTGGTCCTAACAAGAAATCAATGTTAAGAGCCATTATTATTGGCCTGATTTTGGGGGTGATGGTGGGTATAACTTTCGTACTCGGTCGCAAGATCTATCGGGATGCTATGAATTCCTAGGCTAGGTTGCACATTGTATATAAATTGAGTAATATTGCTACTCAATCTATGATTGAGACACTAATTTCATCAAAGACTAGGATCAAATTATTGCTAAAGTTTTTCCTTAATAGCAATACTACCGCTTATTTGCGCGGGCTTGAATCCGAATTTGGTGAATCGACGAATGCAATTCGCCTGGAGTTAAACCGGCTGGAGAACGCCGGGATGCTATCGTCATTTGCCAAGGGCAATAAGAAGGTGTTTAAAGCAAATACGAAGCACCCACTTTTCGAGGAAATTCACAATATTATTCTAAAGCATGTAGGTTTGGACAAGGTTATTATCGATGTAGTGGAAAGATTGGGCGACGTAGAGAAGGTTTACCTTGCAGGCAGTTTCAGCCGGGGAGTTGATAGCCAGATCATTGATTTGATTTTTGTCGGAAATATTGACATCAGTTACCTGGTGCAATTGATCCAAAAAGTAGAAAAAATCATCCACCGGAAGATACGATATCTGATTTATCAGCCGGACGAAGGAAAAAAAATCGATTGGTCATCGTTTAATCCACTACCATTGATTTTATGGGATGACGAAATGAAAAAACTGAAGAAAAAACATGAGCATGTACTCTAATCTTGCTGAAGGTGAGGCAAAGATCGGTGTGGTGGGACTCGGTTATGTCGGGTTGCCACTGGCCCTGGCATTTGCAAAGAAGTTTAGCGTGATTGGTTTTGACATCAGTGAACCTCGAGTTCAGCTGATGCGTGAAAATATTGATCCATCGTCAGAATTGGATTCGGATGCTTTTGACAATACTAATATCCGGTTTACATCCGATGCTAGTGAGCTGAAGGACGCGCACTTTTTTATTGTCGCTGTGCCAACACCCGTAGACGAACATCGGAATCCAAATCTCAATCCAGTCCTATCGGCCTCAAAAGCAGTGGGCAAAGCTCTCAAAAAGGGTGATTACGTCGTATTTGAGAGCACCGTATATCCGGGATGTACAGAAGAAGATTGTCTTCCTATTCTCGAGGAGGAATCGGGACTCAATCTGGGGAATGATTTTAAATTGGGTTATTCTCCTGAGCGGATAAATCCGGGTGATAAAGAACGCACAGTGACGAAGATTATGAAGATTGTATCGGGGAGCGATGACGAGGCTACTGAAGAAATATCAAAGGTTTATGCCGAGGTTATCGAGCCCGGAGTGTACAAGGCGGAAAGCATAAAAGTGGCAGAGGCAGCCAAAGTCATTGAAAATACACAGCGAGACCTCAATATCTCGTTTGTCAACGAATTAGCAATTATTTTTGACCGGATGGGTATCAACACCAAGGCCGTTTTGGCAGCAGCAGGCACAAAGTGGAATTTCTTAAAATACAAACCGGGTCTGGTGGGTGGACACTGTATCGGCGTTGATCCCTATTATTTGGTGCACAAGGCCAAGCAACTCGGCTACGATCCCCAGGTGATTTTGAGCGGCCGAAGAGTCAACGACGGGATACCAGCCTTTATAGCAAAGAAATTGGTACAATTGCTTTTGAAAAATGGAAAAAATCCACAAGAGTGTAAAGTCGCTGTCTTAGGAGTGACCTTTAAGGAGAATGTTGCGGATATCAGAAATTCGAAAGTCGCTGATTTGATTCGTGAATTGATGCAATACGCAATTCATGTACATATTCACGATCCATATGCTTCGCCAAATGAAGTGAGTAAGGAGTACAAATTTTCGTTAACGGCAAATCTGGACATGGATTACGATGCGGTAATCGTCGCCGTAAATCATTCGATTTATAGCGAGTATGATGAAGCTTATTTTAAATCTATCATGAATGACCATCCGATTTTGTTTGACATCAAGGGAATGTACAAATTGTCGGATCCTGATATCACATACTGGAGTCTCTAGCGAAACATGGGAACAATCAAAACCGATATCGAAAATCACCTCAGTGAAACATCGCCCAGGTGGTTTGCGATCTACACTAAGTTTAGATCCGAAAAGGAGGTGGCCCGCAGGCTTGGCAGAAAAGATATCGAATGTTACGTGCCGATTAATCGCGTGGTACGGGAGTACACTCGCAAGAGAAAAATTGTAGAGCTTCCACTGATAAATTGCTATGCTTTTGTAAGGATTACAAAGGACGAATATGTTCCCGTACTGGAGACCGAGTACGTGCTGAGGTTTATCCATTTTTCGAGAAATCTGATATCGATACCGGATTCGGAAATCGACTTGCTGAAAAGGATTTGTCAGGAGGTGAATGATATTCAGACCGAGGAGGTGCCATTTGTAAAGGGTCTACCAGTGGAGATCATAGGCGGGAATTTAACTGGTGTACGAGGTAAATTGGTCAGTGATCTGGGTAAGAATTTTCTTATCGAATTAGAACATATCGGGATCGGTTTACGGGTAGAGGTAGAACCAAAACTATTGAAACCACTGGCTTCCTGGAAAGCCATTGGTGATGAAGATGAAGAAATACAGGCCTTGGCCAAGAAATATTGGTATTGAGTCGGGTTTTTAAGGTGCTTTCGAAGTAGGAGCAATACCAACAAATAGGTATGAGAACAGACCATAGTCCCCCTGCGACATATGGAGGGCGAAGCCTTAGGTCCTGCTTGAGAACAAATGAAGCACAAATAGAATCAGACACCCCCTTTTGATGACTAAACCCGGCATTGAGTGTCAAGTGCCTCTTTACTCCCCCTTAGGTATAAAAATTGCAGTAGACTAATCTCGATACACCGAATGTACAAGAGCTTGCAAGGTATTACCATTCTAAACAAAGACATCTAAACAATGAACATCTCAGTAATAGGTACAGGATATGTAGGATTGGTATCGGGGACTTGTTTCGCCGAAACTGGAAACAACGTTATCTGTGTGGATATCGATGAGAAGAAGGTGGAGCGCATGAAAAATGGAGAAATTCCAATTTATGAGCCGGGGCTTGATATCCTATTCGAACGCAATTCCAGGCAAGGTCGACTGAAATTTACGACCAATCTCAAGGATACGGTGCAAAATTCTGAAGTAGTATTTCTAGCCCTGCCTACTCCTCCTGGTGCAGATGGATCAGCAGACCTGTCTTTTGTGATTGATGTCGCCGGGCAGATAAGTAAAATCATTCAAAGATATACAGTTGTTGTTGACAAAAGCACTGTACCTGTAGGTACAGCTGAGAAGGTGGAGAGCATACTTGGTGAAAAACTGTCATCAGATATGTTCGATGTAGTTGCCAATCCGGAATTCTTAAGAGAAGGTGCTGCTATCGATGATTTTCTCAAACCCGATCGTGTGGTTATTGGCACGACTTCTCCACGGGCCATTAATGTGATGAAACGTTTATATGAGCCCTTTGTGCGCCAAGGGAATCCCCTGATTTTTATGGACCAGCGATCTGCAGAAATGACAAAGTATGCCGCTAATTCGTATTTGGCAACCCGGATTAGCTTTATGAACGAGATTGCCAATCTATGTGAAAAAGTAGGCGCCAATGTTGATCTCGTACGAAAGGGCATAGGAAGTGATAACCGTATCGGAAAAAGATTTCTGTTTCCGGGAATTGGATATGGAGGGAGCTGTTTTCCAAAAGATGTGAAGGCACTTTCAAAAACCGCAAAGGAGGCTGAATATGATTTCAAAATTTTGGATGCCGTAATGCAGGTAAATGAACTGCAACGCGAAAGACTAATTGATAAAGTGAGCAAATACTTCGGCGGTAATCTCGAAGGAAAGAAAATTGCAGTTTGGGGTATTGCCTTCAAGCCCAATACTGATGATGTAAGGGAAGCCCCGGCAATCACTATCATGAATGAATTGTCAAATCTGGGAGCAGAGATATATGCTTACGATCCAGAAGCAGTAGATAATTCTAAGAGCATTCTCAATGGCGCTGTCAAGTATGGAGACAATCAATACAGCATTTTGAAAAATGCAGATGCACTTTGCATCCTTACCGAATGGAGTGTGTTCCGCACGCCGGATTTAAATTTTATAAAATCAGAAATGAAAAATCCTGCCATTTTCGACGGACGAAATCTCTATGATCTCGACACAATGAGAGAGTACGGTTTCTATTATGACAGCATCGGACGCGAATGCATTCAAAATTAGTGTGAAACCCCCACCAGTTCTTTTTTCTGTGGTTGCAGCCCGAATGACCACAGAGATGGAAAAAATATAATATGGATTTAATAATGGAACCCGGAGTAAATCTCGATCAAACATTTAGCAAATGAGTGAGAACCCCCCTATTGCAAAAGAATCACATCTCAGAAGCATCCTCAAAGGTCTTACATGGAGACTTCTTGCCACGGCGACCACCATTACGATCGCTTATTTCATTTTAGGGGAGATCGGCGATGCTCTTAAAATAGGTGGATTAGAATTTATTGGAAAACTATTTATTTATTATTTGCACGAGCGAGCATGGCAGATGGTACCCAGAGGGAAAATTAGGTCCATCTACAACGGCAGATAAAATTTAAGCTATTATTTCAACAAATATTCATCCTGTCTATTCAAAAATGCTCTCGAGAAATGAGCGCCAAAAGGCGTTGCATCAGAGGAGTGCTGTTTTCTGGTTTACAGGATTGTCCGGATCGGGTAAGAGCACCATCGCAATTGCGGTAGAGCGTCGATTATTTCTATCCGGTTATGTGGCTCAGGTACTCGATGGTGACAATATTCGCAGCGGGTTAAATAAAGATCTTGGTTTTTCGATAGAAGATAGAGAGGAAAATATCAGACGCATAGCAGAGGTGGCAAACCTTTACACTCAAAGCGGTATTATTTCTCTGTGCTCCTTTATATCTCCAACTCTTGAAATAAGAAAAAAGGCGGAACAAATAATTGGAGAATTAGATTTTTTTGAAATATACGTAGATACGCCATTGGCCGTTTGTGAAGCACGCGATGTGAAGGGTCTCTACAAAAAGGCCCGTGATGGTGAGCTCAAAGGTTTCACTGGTATCGACAGTCCATATGAAGCCCCGGAGGATCCTTCGTTGGTTGTCAAGACGGAAAATCTAAGTGTTGAGGAATCTGTGGAAGATGTTTATCAATTTGTCAGGGAAATTGTCTCCCACTTTTAGTGAAATTTTATTCACAAATAACCTAAATGAATTATCATATTAACCACTTAAAGGAGCTGGAGTCTGAGTCTATTTTTGTGATGCGTGAGGTGGCGGCACAATTCGAAAATCCCGTGATATTGTTTTCCGGAGGGAAAGATTCGATTTTGATGACTTACCTCGCAGTCAAGGCATTTTATCCGGCGAGAGTACCCTTTAGTTTATTGCACGTAGATACGGGACATAATTTTCCGGAAACACTGACATTTAGAGACAACCTTGTATCAAAATACAATCTAAAACTTGTTGTAGGATATGTACAGGATGCGATAAATAAAGGATTAGTCATGGAAGAAAAAGGTGTAAACGCCAGCAGAAACTCTTTGCAGATATTTACCCTCCTCGATGAGCTTGAGAAGGGGAAATTTGATGCAGCCCTGGGAGGTGGACGCAGGGATGAGGAAAAAGCCCGGGCAAAAGAAAGGTTTTTTTCACATCGGGATGAATTTGGCCAATGGGATCCCAAAAATCAAAGGCCGGAATTGTGGAATTTATTTAACGGCAGAAAGAATTTGGGTGAACACTTTCGCGTATTTCCAATATCAAACTGGACAGAATTAGATGTTTGGCAGTACCTGGCTGCAGAAAAAGTGCCACTTCCCAATTTGTATTTTTCGCATACCCGAAATGTATTTGAAAGAGATGGAGTTTTACTTGCCGACAATGAGTATATAGAGAAAAAACCGGACGAAGTGATTTTTAGTGAAGTGGTACGTTGCCGTACGATTGGGGATATGACTTGCACTGGAGTCTGGAGGTCAAATGCTAAAACTGTCGATGAAATTATTGCTGAAATTGCCACTACGAGACTCACGGAAAGGGGCGGAAGAGCAGATGACAAACGCAGCGAAACCGCCATGGAAGACAGAAAGAAGGAAGGATATTTTTGATGTTTATTTGTTTAGTGTGTAAGGCATTTTTCAAAAAATAATTCCAGATGAAAATATACAGTTTTGAGAAACTTGATGTTTGGCAACGAACTCGAGAGTTTACAAAGAAGATCTATATCCTTACGAAGACTTTTCCATCTGAAGAAAAATATGGTTTAATAAGTCAGATTAGAAGAGCAACTATCTCGATCTCTTGCAATATTGTAGAAGGGACATCAAGATGGTCTGCAAAGGAAAAAGCTCGATATATTGAAATTGCATATGGAAGTTTAATGGAGGTATTGAACTGTCTCATACTTTGTTCAGATCTGGATTTCATGAAATCAAGGGACCTTGACGAGCTTAGATTATCAATCGATGAGATAGGTAATAAACTTCATGCCCTTGCCAAGTCGTACCAAAGAATGTAGATGAGGGCTATGACAACATGAACTAATAAAAAATTAAACCGTGGTCTTGAAAGTCGGAGACCGGCACCCAGTTACAGATAAATAATTAAACGAAAGAAGAACTAAACACCATGTGGTCCTGAGATTGGAAACCAGCACAAGGTTACTAATAAACAGTTAAACAATTAAACGATTAAACATTTATTAACCTCGATCAACATTGAAAGCTAAAGACAAACCAAGTTTAAAGCAACCATCTACAGAATTGCTGCGTTTCACTACTGCTGGATCTGTCGATGATGGAAAATCAACCCTGATCGGTCGACTATTGTATGACAGCAAAAGTATTTATCAGGATCAGTACGAGGCGATAGAACGTGTGAGCGAACGCAGGGGAGAAGAAGGCGTAAATCTCGCTCTGCTTACTGACGGACTTCGAGCAGAACGCGAGCAGGGGATTACTATAGATGTCGCTTACCGCTACTTCTCTACTCCAAAACGAAAATTTATTATTGCAGATACTCCGGGTCATATCCAGTATACCCGAAACATGGTGACGGGGGCATCTACTGCAAATGTGGCACTGCTGCTTGTCGATGCAAGGCACGGCGTAGTTGAGCAAACGAGGAGACATGCCATTATAGCATCACTTCTTCAGATACCTCATGTCGTGGTGTGCATCAATAAAATGGACCTGGTGGAGTATAAGGAGGAAACCTTTAATGCAATTCATGATGAGTTTGAATCTTTTGCGGCTAAGCTCGATATTGTCGATTTTCATTTTATACCGATCTCTGCATTGAAAGGTGACAACGTAGTAGATCGCAGTAAAATTATGTCCTGGTATCAGGGACCTACATTAATTTATTACCTGGAAAATGTACATATTGCCAGTGATCACAATTTTATCGACTGTAGGTTTCCCGTGCAATATGTCGTGCGTCCCTACAATGATGATTTTCACGATTATAGAGGGTACGCCGGTCGAGTGTCGGGAGGGATTTACAAGGTCGGTGATGAAGTGATGGTCCTTCCCTCGGGATTTACCTCTAAGATTGCAAAAATAGATTCCTTCGATGGAAATTTAGCAGAAGCCTTTCCACCCATGTCAGTTACACTCTTGTTGGAGGACGATATCGATGTAAGTCGGGGAGATATGATCGTGAGAGTAAATAATCAACCCGATGTCACCCAGGATATCGAGGTGATGCTCTGTTGGTTTGATCACAGTAAATCGCTGTTCCCAAGAGGTAAGTACATGATCAGGCACACTTCTCAAGAAGCCAGGTGTATCGTAAAAGAAATCAGGTACAAACTTGACATCAATACCCTGCATAGAAATCTCCAGGACAGGACGTTGAATATGAACGATATGGGGAGGGTAGTTTTACGTATCACAAAACCATTATTTGTTGATGACTATAAACAAAATAGAATTACGGGGAGCATTATTTTAATTGATGAGGGAACGAATAATACTGTGGCGGCAGGAATGATTATCTGAGAAGATTGTCCTGACGAAAAATATCTTATTAAAGCTCAAAATCAAAGACCGTTAGTAAAAGAAAAAATATATTGATAACCGGTACCGCCGGCTTTATCGGATACCATACGGCAATCACGTTCTTAGAAAAGGATTTTGAAGTTGTGGGGATTGATTCGATAAACGATTATTATAATCCACAATTAAAACTGGATAGGCTTGCGGAGGCAGGAATAAATACAACTTTTAGTGAGTGGCGGACAATAATCCAAAGTAAAAAGTTTCCGAATTATCGATTTATCCGCGCGAAACTCGAAGACAAGAAAGATCTGGAGAAATTATTTGCTACAGAAAAATTCGACAAAGTAATCCATCTTGCAGCTCAACCCGGGGTGAGATACAGTTTAAAAAATCCCGACGCATATATAGATTGTAATATTGTATCTTTTATGAATATCCTGGAGTGTTGCAGGAATTTTCCTGTCGAACATTTGGTATTTGCGAGCAGTTCGAGCGTATACGGTTTAAACAAAAAGATGCCATTGGCCACCGATCAGCACGCAGACCACCCCGTAAGTTTATATGCCGCAACCAAGAAAAGCAACGAATTGATGGCGCACTGCTATAGTCATCTATTTAAAATTCCTGCCACCGGTTTGCGCTTTTTTACAGTCTATGGTCCATGGGGTCGACCCGACATGGCTACTCAGCTTTTTGCAAACGCCATTGATGACGATAAGCCCATACGAATATTTAATGAGGGCAAATTGAGTCGCGACTTTACTTACGTGGATGATATAGTCGATGGGATTTTTAAGGTGAGCGAAAAACCACCATCAGGAATTCCTGAGTGGAATGCAGAAGAACCTGATGCGGCTTCTTCATCTGCCCCCTATAAAATTTATAATATTGGAAACAGCTCGCCGGTGCAATTGATGGATTTTATAAAATCAATGGAGCGCGCTTTAGGAAAGAAGGCAGTCAAAGAATATCTTCCGATGCAACCCGGAGATGTAGTCGATACGTATGCAGATGTCAGAGCACTGGAGGAAGATTTTGGATACCGTCCGAAAACGGGAATCGATGACGGACTAAGAAAATTTGTGGCCTGGCATAGGAGTTATGGAAAATGACTTGGGAAAAGTATGAACTTAGAGTTTATTATTAATTGATTTATCCTTCTGAATCGGAAACTCTGGAGTGGAAAACTTCATTCAGTGAATGGAAAGAAATCATCATTTCGTTGGCTTCTTTTGCAAATGCTCATGGAGGAATGGTAGTTGTAGGAATCGATAATCGCGGTGAGTATTCCAATTTCCAATTGGGAAAAGACAGCATTGAAGATTTTGTCAATAAACTAAAACAGAAAACTGACCCCATCCTTTATCCGTCGATTAATGTCAAGACTTTTGCTCTTGGAGAAATTGTGGAAATTCAGATTCCACCTTCAGATTATAAACCAGTATTTGCATTCGACAGGGCATATAAGAGGATTGGACGCACAAATCAAAAACTGTCCAATAAAGCAGTTCGGGAATTAATTAGACGATATAATCAACCGGATTTCGATATCCAACCCGTACGAGAAAAATTCGAAGATATAATTTGGGATGAGGCACTCCTGAAAGATCTAGCCGGGCTTCGGTCTAAATCGACATCCTATTCTATCTGGGAAGTATTGAAATCACATCAATTGACGGAAGAAGAGAGAGTTGTCAATGCTGCTTACCTCTGTTTTACCAAGGAGAATATATTATTTACAAATGCTGTTGTAAAAGCGGCTCGCTTTAAGGGAAATCAACCTGTAGATTTTATTGATATGCAGGATTTCACTAAAAGTATTGTCAGATCAGTAGAGGAGGTCCTTGATTTTACAAAACGACATATTAACCAAAAGGTCATTATTGACGACAATATTGCACATAAAAAGGAGTGGGCGTATTCGATTTCCGCTTTGAGGGAAGCAATTGTAAATGCCGTTGTGCATCGCAACTACGAGGATAAGGGCAATGTACAGATTCGAATATTTGACAACAGACTTGAAGTCTGGAGTCCTGGTTTGCTTCCCAAGGAAATTGATTTAAAAAGTATTTCGAAGTCTCATCGGTCCATTCCGCGCAATACTTCCGTTGCGAAGATCTTCCATGGATTCGGCCTCATTGAGGGTTGGGGTACAGGGTTTAGCCGCATGATCGAACACAATAGATCAAACGGCAACCCTCCGCCCGTTTTTGCAGAAATAGATGGTGCTTTTGTCATTACCTTTTACCCCATTGGGGGAGTAAATGGGGGAGTAAATGGGGGAGTAATTGGGGGAGTAATTGGGGGAGTAAATGGGGGAGTAAATGACCTATATGAAGTGATTAGGGAGAACCCTGGGAAACGCACTGTAGAATTGTCCAAACTCATGAATACACCCCGGAAGACCATTGAGAAATGGATCAGAAAGCTGCGAGATCAAAATAAAATTCAATTCGTTGGAAGCCCGAAAACGGGAGGATATTTTACTACTGAATAGTAAATCTGCATGAAGAACTTTGCGCTAATCGGGGCGGCCGGATATATCGCTCCCCGTCACATGGAAGCAATTAAAGCCACAGGCAATAATCTGGTTGCGGCATATGACAAAAGTGATTCTGTAGGTGTAATCGACCGTTATTTTCCCAACTCTGATTTCTTTACAGAATTCGAGCGCTTCGACCGCCACATCGATAAATTAAGACGCAGAGGTACAAAAATTGATTTCTTTTCCATTTGTTCTCCAAATTACCTCCATGATGCTCATATTCGATTTGCACTCCGGTATGGTGCAGATGTGATCTGTGAGAAGCCACTGGTACTTAATCCCTGGTCGATAGACAGACTGAAGGCGATAGAAGAAGAGACCGGAGGCACAATCTACACGATACTGCAATTGAGGCTACACCAGAGCGTAATCCAACTCAAGAAAAAAGTAGAACAATCACCACCCGGTAAAATATTTGATATCGATTTGAGTTACCTGACCTCGAGGGGAAAATGGTACTATGCCAGCTGGAAAGGAGACGAAAGTAAATCCGGGGGCATTGCGGCAAATATCGGTGTGCATTTCTACGACATGCTTACATGGATCTTTGGCGAAGTGGAAGATAATATTGTACATATAAAGTCGCATGACCGGGCATCGGGATTCTTAAAGTTGAAAAAAGCCAATGTCCGGTGGTTTTTAAGCATCAATCACGACTGCCTTCCAGACAAAGTAAAAGAAAAAGGCCTGACTACATATAGGTCCCTCACTATAGAAAATGAAGAATTCGAATTCAGCGGAGGTTTTACCGAGCTTCATACCCGCAGTTATGAGGCCGTTTTAAGTGGAGGTGGATTTCTAATTGATGAAAACAGACCAGCGATAAAGATTGTATATGATATCCGAAAGTTGACACCACAAGGACTTGTCGGAAACTATCACCCATTTGCAGAAATCCCGCTGGTAGGTCACCCCTTCGGCTGGGATCGTTAAGAAAATCTTTGAAAATAAACCGATAGGCTATTGGTTGACCCCCGTTAAATTTTAACTAAATCAACCCTGATTTACCTCATTTGTAAACTGTCTAAAAAAAGAAATTTGTGAAAATTATTTCAGTCGTAGGAGCGCGACCAAACTTTATGAAGGTGGCTCCCTTACACAGGGTTTTTGAAGTCGATCCGCAAATCCAATCCATAATTGTGCATACCGGACAACACTATGACGAAAGAATGTCAAAAGTGTTTTTTGACCAATTGGGATTACCGGTACCGCATCACTATCTGGGAATTGGAGGAGGGACTCATGCGGAGCAGACAGCTAAAATCATGCTCGCATTTGAAAAAGTGTTAGACGATGAAAAACCGGATTTAGTGATCGTCGTGGGTGATGTGAATTCAACGGTTGCCTGCACATTAGTAGCGGTGAAAAAGCACATTAAAGTAGCACATGTCGAAGCCGGATTGAGGAGCGGAGACCGCAGTATGCCGGAGGAGATCAACCGCCTGGTGACGGATTCGATATGTGATCTCTTGTTTGTCAGCGAAGAGAGTGGGCTAAAGCATCTTGCTATGGAGGGTATTGCTGAAGAAAGAATTCGATTTGTTGGCAATGTGATGATAGATTCCTTAGTGTACTTTTTACCAAAAGCTGATGGTCTAGGTATTCGGGATATCCTGGCAAAAAATTGTATACCGGTCACCGGTCACCAGTCACCGGTCACCAACTTTATATTAATGACAATGCATAGGCCTTCCAATGTGGATAATGAGGTGGGCCTAAAAAAAATATTAACCATAATTAAAAAATTGTCCACAAATAATCCAGTTATTTTTGCAGTCCATCCCCGCACAAAAAAGAATCTGGAAAAATTTGGCCTGTGGAAAGATTTGGCAGCAATTAAAAATGTCTACCTGACAAATCCACTGGGATATCTGGAATTTATTAAACTGATGAAAGACGCAAATCTGGTCGTTACGGATTCAGGGGGGATCCAGGAGGAAACCACTTTCCTGCAGGTGCCGTGTATCACTTTCAGAAGCACGACAGAGAGACCCAGCACGGTAGATGTGGGGAGCAATACACTAATGAAAGAACTTGATGTAGCAAAAGTTCTGAATCTTGCCAGGGAGATTTTGGATAACGGACAAGTCAAATCAAAAATACCGGAATTGTGGGATGGGAAGGCAGCGGAAAGAATCCGGGATGAGTTAGTTGGGAGCACTGTTCTTTCTCGCTAGGATCTATGGCTTTGGAATATGAAAAAGAATTAGATTTCTATGGCAACGCTAAACATTCGAAAGAATACTTCAGGAGAGCGTGAATCCCGGAGGAGAGATCTGGAATTCAAAAAGCTTTCGCCTACAGAAAAATGGAAAAGACTGATGAATCTTATCAGGGTTAGTCTGCGGCTTGCCGGGAGAAATCCACGCAAACCCAATAAAATTACCTTATCCAAAAGTGGAATCCTACGACGATGATTTAATAAGGTTGTTGGGAGCATTTCAAAGTACGGGTGTAGAGTATTTAATTATTGGAGGGTTTACTACAAATTTTCACGGATTTCTGAGAGCTACCGGAGATATTGATTTTTGGGTTAGAGATAGCCGGGAAAATCGAGAAAACTTAATCGCTGCTTTTCAGACTTTGGGTTATGGCACTTTTGAAGAGTTGAGGAGGATTCCACTCATTCCGGGATTTTGTGATATCATGCTCGACAATGGCATTTATGCAGACCTTATGAATAGGATCACGGGATTCGAAGTGAAAGATTTTTCGAAGTGCTACAGTAATGCAAGGATAGTTGATATTGAGGGGATTCAAGTGAAGTACTTGAGTTTCAATGATCACCTTCTGTCGAAAAAGCAATCTAAGCGGCTCAAGGACAAACTTGACGTGGAACAACTCAGTGTAATACATCAAGAGGAATGAAGTCGGTGTGTCAATTGTCGAACCGGAGTTTTTGGTCAGTATGGGTGGACAAAAATGATTGAGTGCGCATTAGTCCGGAAATCAGAGATTTTTTAAAGAGCAAGTCATTAGAATTTATTCCCGGATCCAGAATTTATTTATTTGGATCCAGAGCCGATGACACGAAGAGAGGAGGTGATATAGATGTATTTATTGTGGCTGAGAGAAAATTGACTTTTATGGAAAAACATCGATTTATTGCATCTTTTTGGCAGAAATTTGGCGAACAGAAGATTGATGTATTGTCTTATACGCATGATGACCAGGATCCTTTTTTTTCCCTCATCAAAAAAGAAGCCATCGAACTAAAGTTGGATGACAATGGACGATAGATTGCGAGTATTGGATGAGGGATTACGACAAATTGAAAAAGGCTTAGCCAGACTGGAGAGCTCCTATCAATCTTGTACTCAATTAAATCTGACAGAGGAGGTTAGTGATGACGAATTAAAAGAATTAGAATCACTATCTGCCAGATTTGCCCGCGTGGTCGACCTCTTCACACATAAAGTGCTCAAGACATTTTATATTGTGACCGGTGAAGAGCTTCTTACTTTTAATGACAGAATTAATTTTGCAGAAAAAATTGGTTTGATCGGTTCTGCCCGGGAATGGATTGTTATTCGTTCTGTGAGGAACCAGATCGTGCATGACTATGTCGAAGAAGATTTGGTTTTACACCATGAGCAGATTTTGGATCTGAGCAAGGTTGTCGATACTGATATGAAAACATTTGTTGACTATGTCCGTGAAAAAGTATTGACAGAAAATGATAGTTGAATAGGCTAATCCAGAACGATTCTCAACCCGAAGGAGATAGGATTTCAACCAAGGACATTCAAACAAAGGCATTATGGCACAGAATGTAGGTGAAAGGGGGAGAGATATTGGTGCTGAGCGACGTGCCGCATATTTTCAAGAAGCAAAGCGGTTAGTATTGCGGGTGATGAATGACCTGCCTCATGGAGTGTTTGTATTCGGTGGCAGAGCTGTCGATCCGACAAAGCGTCATGGCGACCTGGACATCGGTATCCTTGGTGATGAGCCACTGGACCCGGGAGTAAAAATGGTTCTCCGGGAGGCACTGGAGGAGAGCATCGTGCCCTGGGAGATTGATATCATTGACTTTGCTTGTGTTGATCCATCATTTAAGGCAGAAGCAATGGCGAAAATAATTGTGTGGAAAGAAAAGAACGCTACTTAAAGTTTTTCTCAGACCTGAGATCGTCAAACGTAGATCTGATTGAGTCGTTAAAACTCATGCCTGCAACTGAAGATCAATCACGAACAGCAGATCTGTTGCGCAACGGCATTATTCAAAAATACGAGATAACCGTGGAGCTGCTATGGAAGACCACACGAATATTCGTGTTTGAGAAGGACGGTATTGACTACCAGTCACCGCGCCGTGCTTTTAAAGGTCTCTACCTACATGGCTATGTTGACGAACAAACATATCAGACCCTCTACAGGATGGTAGACATGAGGAATCAATTGAGCCATGTTTACTTGCAGCGTCTCCTGATGCAGGCATTAGAAGAAATTCCTAAGCACATTCTGGTAATTGAGAAGGTAGTAAAATTCTTTTCTAGTCAAGAAGAGGAATAGTGATTTCAGAAGAGTTCAACTAAGGTACACTGGTTACACCAAGATTTATTTTTAAGATTTGAGGCTCATCGAATGGGACAAGTTGAATCTACAAAGCATCGAAGGCCATTAAAGTTGATGTATTTTGAAGGATGTATAAGAGCAATAAGATACTAGTCACAGGTGGTGCAGGGTTCACCCTGTCAAATAAAAATAAATCTCAATGAAGGATTTTTATTATGTATATGTCTTAGAGAGTTTGAAAGATGGGACAAGATACACTGGTTACACCAAAGATTTATTTTTAAGATTTGAGGCTCATCGAATGGGACAAGTTAACTCTACAAAGCATCGAAGGCCATTAAAGTTGATATATTTTGAAGGATGTATAGAGCAGAGAGATGCCCTGAAAAGGGAGAAATATCTTAAAACACACTACGGTAAGATGCTTTTAGGGAATCGCCTCAAATCATATTTGACTGGGCGGGTTGAAAAGAAAATTGCTGCTGAAGATGACAGGTAAAACCAAAAAAATATTGGTGACAGGTGGTGCAGGGTTCACCCTGTCAAATAAAAATAAATCTCAATGAAGGATTTTTATTATGTATATGTCTTAGAGAGTTTGAAAGATGGGACAAGATACACTGGTTACACCAAAGATTTATTTTTAAGATTTGAGGCTCATCGAATGGGACAAGTTAACTCTACAAAGCATCGAAGGCCATTAAAGTTGATATATTTTGAAGGATGTATAGAGCAGAGAGATGCCCTGAAAAGGGAGAAATATCTTAAAACACATTACGGTAAGATGTTTTTAGGGAGCCGCCTCAAATCATATTTGACTGGGCGGGTTGAAAAGAAAATTGCTGCTGAAGATGACAGGTAAAACCAAAAAAATATTGGTGACAGGTGGTGCAGGGTTCACCCTGTCAAATAAAAATAAATCTCAATGAAGGATTTTTATTATGTATAGTCTTAGAGAGTTTGAAAGATGGGACAAGATACACTGGTTACACCAAAGATTTATTTTTAAGATTTGAGGCTCATCGAATGGGACAAGTTAACTCTACAAAGCTTCGAAGGCCATTAAAGTTGATATATTTTGAAGGATGTATAGAGCAGAGAGATGCCCTGAAAAGGGAGAAATATCTTAAAACGCACTACGGTAAGATGTTTTTAGGGAATCGCCTCAAATCATATTTGACTGGGCGGGTTGAAAAGAAAATTGCTGCTGAAGATGACAGGTAAAACCAAAAAAATATTGGTGACAGGTGGTGCAGGGTTCACCCTGTCAAATAAAAATAAATCTCAATGAAGGATTTTTATTATGTATATGTCCTAGAGAGTTTGAAAGATGGGAAAAGGTACACTGGTTACACCAAGATTTATTTTTAAGATTTGAGGCTCATCGAATGGGACAAGTTGAATCTACAAAGCATCGAAGGCCATTAAAGTTGATATATTTTGAAGGATGTATAAAAGCAATAAGATACTAGTCACAGGTGGTGCAGGGTTCATTGGTAGCCACATAGTCGATGCCCTCATTGCAGATGATCGGATTGCAAAGGTGCGTGTCCTCGACAATTTATCGACCGGCCACCGCAGAAATATTGAGCATTTATTTGGACACCCAAAGTTCGAATTTGTTTGGGGAGATATCCGCGAGTATAATACATGTTTTGATGTGTGCAATGGAATCGACACCGTGTGTCATCAGGCAGCTCTGGGCTCGGTACCGAGATCGATACAGTATCCACTCACGACAAACAATGTCAATATCACGGGTACGCTCAACGTATTTACCGCTGCCAAAGATCGCGGCATAAAGCGGGTCGTCTATGCTGCCAGTTCGTCCACCTATGGCGATAGCATCGAGTTACCGAAAAGGGAAGAAAACATTGGTTCTCCGATATCCCCTTATGCGGTCACGAAACTTGTCAACGAGCTTTATGCCAATGTATTCGCCAAACTGTACGACATGGAATTTATTGGTTTGCGTTACTTCAATGTATTTGGACCACGGCAGGATGTCAATGGTGCCTACGCCGCTGTAATTCCCCTATTTTTTAAGGCCGTTCAAGAAGGAACATCACCGACGATCCACGGCGATGGAGAGCAAAGCCGGGATTTTACCTATGTAGACAATGCTGTCAACGCCAATATTTTGGCACTATTTACAGAACGCCAAGATGCTATGAATGAAGTCTATAATATTGCCTGCGGTCAACAGACTTCACTAAACACACTTTGGCAAATGATAAGAGACATAACCGGCACCGACCTGGAAAACAAGTACGGCTCAAACCGGCCGGGAGATGTCAAGCATAGTTTGGCCGATATAGCCAAAGCAACTCACAAGCTTCGATATCATCCTAAAGTCGATATCAGGGAAGGACTGGAGAAGGTGAATATCTGGTTTTTAGAGCTTCAGGATAAAATCGATATGTTACTATAATGGTAATTGGCGAGGGATCGAAAGAAAAATGCTAAAGTGGACATGTTAATAAATACTGTGTCTTTTAATGTCCAGTCTGTTTCTGTGGAAGAAAAAAAATAGATAGTGCGTATTTCAGAAGCACAAAGGAAAATGGTAGTCACTCAAATAAAGTAGTACAGACCAAATGCAGACGTATCACATTCGGGAGGCCATCGTAAATATGCTTATCCATAAAGACTACCGACAGGGTGTTCAGAGCACTGTCGAGGTGAGACCTTCATACATTCGATTTTACAATCCGGGTCATTTATTCCGACCTGTTGTTACAGAAGAGAATCTTTTAAAACCTCATCCTTCCAAACTGGGAAACAAATTAATTGCAAAGTGCTTTTTCTGGGCCGGATTGGTGGAAACCCGCTGATCAGGTACGCTTAGCATCATAGATAATGCCCGAAAGCAGGCGTTAGCCACGCCGAAGTTTGAAGTAAAAGACGGTATGTTTGAATTAAAGATTTTTCGAAAAAAGAAGTAATAGAAAAGGAGTGCCGGAGGGTCATGGAAAGAATAAAATGGAGAGATGGAAAACCTGAACGCATTCGCGCACTTTCTTTTTTGCAAAGAAATTCAATAAAGTGGGAATAATAACTTCTAGTGCCGCGTCACGCACAGAATCGTATTATGATCTCTGAATATCAAGTTGTGAGACAAAGAAGACGAACCGCCTCTAGCCTGAGCTATATAAGGCTTTGCATGATGAAGTATCACAGTTTGAGAACATAGGGATGATGCGAATTGTCTTTGACCAGAGAGAAAACGGTGTATGTTAGTAGCTCAGTATCTTTTATTTCCTGGGGAGAAAAAAATCTAGAATTGCGCATATCACGCGAAGAAAAGGATTGCCTGAAGAAAAGCATATTGGGTATGCGACCGGATGCCAAAGTTTACCTTTTTGGGAGCCGGGTGAGAGATGATTTAAAGGGAGGCGATATCGATATTTTAATATTGAGCAACCCAAAATTAAATTGGGATGAAAAGCACGAAATCCGAATGGACTTTTACTCGAAATTTGGAGAGCAGAAAATTGATCTACTGTCATTCACTTATAATGAAGATCATCCTATGAGAAGGATTGCAATAAAGGAAGGAGTACTGTTGTGACATCGTGGAATCAAGATATTATTTCCTTATTAAAAAAGCAGATGCGATTGCTACAGAAATCACAAAGGCATTTGGCTTATTCTTATGAAAAGCAATCAGGTGGCTCATGAATATCTCCGGGAAAAGTGGATAGAAATCTACCACAATCTACTTTTATATACTGTCCCCCTTCTTAAAAGTTGTCAGATGGCTTTGCAAGTGATTAAAGAAAGATTCCCTCAAATTGGATTGAAATGATGACGCAGAAAGAACAGACACCAAGTGTGCACGTATCACAGAAAAGGGAAAATGGATAATACGTGCCCTCTGAATTATTTCGATAGTGGTTCCTGGCTGAAGATTGAATGAAGGATTCTAAGCGGCATAATTTTATACCACTTGGTATAATACCACTTGGTATAATACCGTTTAGTATAACATGAAGAGTCCATTTGTTTTCGGATCAACGGTTTCAAATCTGTCCTTCACTAATCGTGCAGAAGAGATAAAAAAACTGAAAAACAACCTCAATCATGGAGCGAACACAATCCTAATTTCACCTCGTCGGTGGGGAAAGACTTCTTTGGTGGAGAAGGTCACCCGATCAGTAAAGAAGCAAAGGAAAGATTTGGCAATTGTCCACTTAGATCTATTTGCGATAAAATCTGAAACCGAGTTTCTATCAGAGTTTGCCCGGCATTGTATCATAGCTGTATCAAACAAATGGAAAGAATGGGCTAAAAACATCAAGACCTTATTTCAAAACCTAATTCCAAGGTTGGTTATAAATACTGAGGGTGGAGACTTCTCACTGGAGTTTAATCCAGGAGAAATAAAAAAGTATAAAGATGAAATATTGAATCTGCCGGAGACATTAAGCGCTACGAGAAACATTGAAATGATTGTTTGCATCGATGAGTTTCAAAATATTCGAAACTATAGAGATGGTAATGATCTGGAAAAATCCTTAAGAGCATATTGGCAGAAACACAAGAATGTCACCTATTGCCTATACGGCAGCAAAAGACATATGATGACGGAAATATTCAATGATTCCTCTAATCCCTTTTATCGCTTTGGGGACATTATGTTTCTCAATAAAATTCACAGAGATGATTGGGTTTCATTTATTGCAAGGGGGTTTAGTAGGAACAAGAAATCAATATCCAGGGAACAGGCCGGATGGATAGCTGATCAGATGGAGAATCATCCATGGTATGTACAACAGTTGGCACACTACATCTGGATCAAGACTACTACAGAAGTTATTGATAAGCACTTGCAGGAATCATTGAAAGAAGTGATCAATGCTCAAAAACCATTTTTTCAATCTACAATAGATAGCCTGAGTTCTACTCAACTGAATTTGCTAAAAGCAATTCTTGCAAATGAGGAAAAATTGACGTCGACAAAGACCATGAGGAATTATAGATTAGGAACGCCTAACAATGTGAGGAAGAATATCGAGCGCCTGAAGCATTTAGACATATTGGACAATTATGATGGCGCATTAATATTTTTAGACCCCGTTTTTAAGAAATGGATGGAGAAAGTATTTTGAAGCGATCCGAAATTTATTGGTATCAGAATCGTAATAATAAGTGGTGTAATCTCGATTGATGAAGGGAAGAATAATATCGCGATGGCTGGAATGGCACTATAAAGGAGATTGGCAGTAGCTCATAAATACGATCTATTAAAGAAATGATTACGGATTTTGATCAGCTCGATTTAACAAAGCAATATACCTACGCAGACTATCTCACCTGGAAATTCAAAGAGCGTGTAGAGTTGTTCAGGGGGTGGGTAGTGAAAATGTCTCCAGCTCCGAATAGAAGGCATCAGTTAATTTCATTGCGAATAGAAAAGAAAATTGACAAATGTCTAAAAGACAGGTGTCAGATGTATCATGCCCCATTTGATGTTGTCCTATCCAATGAAGATAAGTCCACTGTAGTACAACCTGACATTTGTGTCATATGCGATGAAAGAAAATTGACCGACCAGGGATGTACAGGAGCCCCGGAAATGATCATCGAAATACTCTCTCCGGGCAACACTCAAAATGAGTATGGAGATAAGTATGAGCTTTATGAGGAGAATGGGGTCCAGGAATATTGGATTGTCAACCCAATGGAGAACACTATAATTAGTTACACCCTAAAAAACGAAAAATTTATTGGTTCAAAATTTTATGTGCCAGGAGAATCAATTACCTCCAAAGTGCTACCCGATCTGATTATTGAACTGGAAACAGTATTCGCTTAACGAAATCTTGTGTTTATCTCTACACGTGATTTCTGACTCCAAATTAGATATCTAATTGCTATGATAACCGGTACTGAACAGCAGGTTCTTTCTCGAAAGTGTAGCTATTCTGATTATATAACCTGGAAACAAAGGAGCTCGATGAACTTCTGGGGGGTTTGGGTCGTGAAAATGTGACCAGCTCCGAATGTTTGACATCAAAAAATGTCCTCAAATATTATGCGAGTGCTTTTCGAAGAGCTGCAAAAATCTAAATTGCAGGTATTTCACGCGCCTTTTGATGTCAGACTTTTGTTAACACGTCGGCTTCAGGAGTCCCGGAGAGTCGCAGAAAAATCGATAGTAGTTTAATGTCAAGCTGAAGAGATACTTTATCATCAGGGAATGAAAAGTGTATGGATCAGTTATTAGCAGTGAACTAAGCAAGGAGCACCCATGAAAGGTTTCTAAAGTTAGGCAGAATCTATCTTTGATGAGAGGGGTGGTAAAGATCTGAATTCTTTGGAGTCTAGGGCTTTTTTAGAATTCAATGATAATTTTACATAGTTGATTAGATTCACCAGTTTAGTATCTGTATTTGAGGGATAAAGATTTCGAGTCAGATCATGGTGGTAATACAGAGCAGGCCTTTTGGGTTGCCTTAAGTTTACTGAGCAACATGCTTTTATCCATCGTGAGTGCAGCAATCCTTTCTAGATACTTCGACAAAACAGGTTATGGAACATATAAGCAAATACTATATATATACAATTCTTTTCTACTAATATTTACTGCTGGATTGCCCAAAGTGTTTGCCTATTTCTTGCCGAGGTATGACAAGAACGAGGGTAAGGAGATTGTTTGGAGAATAACGAGGCTTCTCTTCGGCCTTGGATTCCTTTTTGCTATTTGTCTATTCAGTTCTGCGGGATTAATCGCTGACATTTTAAAAAATTCAGAACTCAAAACTGGTCTTCGATACTTCGCTGCAGTGCCGATTTTTCTTCTCCCGACATTAGGAATTGAAGGAATATTTTCTTCTTACCGGAAGACTATTTATATAGCTGTCTATAATACATTGACTAGAATCATAATGCTGCTGTGCATTACAATCCCTGTTTTATTCATTTCAGATAGCTATGTACATGCGATATATGGCTGGTTGGCGGGCTCTTTTCTAACACTATTAGTTGCCCTATACTTCAAAAATATTCCGTTTAAAAATGTCATTAGACGCTCAACTACTTTGAAAAACAAGACTATTTTTAGTTATAGTCTGCCCATAGTTGTTGCCTCAATAGCTGGAATAGCCATCAAAGCTTCAGATCAATTTTACATCAGTCGCTACTTTGGACCGGATGTATTTGCTGAATTTGCAAACGGCTTCATTCAGCTACCTTTTACCGGGATAGTTACTGGGGCGGCAGCAACTGTATTGATGCCCCGATTTTCTACAATCATACATGAAGGGGATGATATTTCACAACTCCTAATTCTGTGGAATAGTACTCTCGAAAAATCTGCCTTAATTATCTATCCTCTTTTGATCTTTTCTATTTTCTATGCCAGACAGATAATAGTAATTCTATTTTCTGATCTGTATCTCGGTTCAGTATTATATTTTCAAATAGTATTGTTTTTGAATTTCTTTAATATTATACTATTTGTCCCTTTGATTTTGGCTCTAGGCAAGTCAAGATTCTATGCAAAAATTCATTTACTATTTGCGTTTTCTACATGGGTTGTTGGTTATTTTGCAGTAATAATATTTAACTCTCCTTATTTTTTGGCAGTCTTTTCTGTTATCAATTCAATATTGCTGATCATTTGTGTCCTTCTATATTCATGTAGGTTATTGAATGTTTCAATTTATGAAATGATACCATTTAAAAAATTTGCTGTAATACTTATTCATTCGATTCTTGGTCTGTTGCTTACAAAGTTTATCATTGCGAGCTTCGTTCATACGGTTAGTGACTTTGCTTCTTTTGTATGCTCATCACTTGTGTTTGCGTTTGTAATGATTGCATCTTCAAGAATATTTAATGTAAATTACTTGTCTGCCCTCAAACCAATCTTGAGGAAAGTAGGATTATAAACCCATGGAAGATAAGGCGTTCAGGAGGGAGGCTTCCTTATCCCGGGATAGATATTTCGGAGACTCTTATTTCGATCGAAAGCAGATGGATTCCCTTGTGACGCAGCTACTGACTGTTCATAACAAGAATGTAAGAAGTATTCTTGAAATTGGGCCAGGAAACGGATTTGTGTCATCATTCTTAAGGTCAGCTGGTTATTGCGTAACGACGTTTGATATAAATAAATCTCTCGATCCGGATGTGGTTGGGAATGTTATTGACATCAGGAAATTTTTTACAGAGAAATCATTTGATCTAATACTTTGTGCCGAAGTGCTCGAACATTTACCTTTTGATTATATTGAGGATATTCTTAGACAGTTGAAGTCGATATCAAGAAAGTGGGTCATTATCTCACTTCCCAACACAATACGAATTCTTATTGATCTTCAAGTATATTTCAAGATTCCTTATGTTAAACCGATTAATATCGCGCTCTATCAATCTTTTCCAAATAGAGGCGTTAAATGGGATGCTCATTCATGGGAAGTCAATTATCGTAAGGAAAATTCGTTGAGATCTCTTTTAGAGATATTCGGAAAATACTTTACAGTTGAAAATCACTTTTGTGATCGCAGGAATCGCACACATCACTTTTTCGAGCTGTTAATCTAGGATTGATCAATTTGTGTCTCTGTGTCCCTTTTGTGTAGTACAATTAGAAGATACTTGCAACTTGGTCCAAATGTGTTTTAATTATATTCTGGAAGGTTCGGAGTGAATTGCGTCGAAATGCTAGGAAGACGATATGATTGATTGAGTGCTATGCGAATCTTGATAGTTTCTAGTTCGTTCTATCCAAAACTCACCCCACGCTCAGTGCGGACTACGGAGCTTGTAAAGGGGTTTTCAAACCTGGGTCATCATGTTTCATTGGTCACAAAGCTCGTTTCTGAATATCATCAGAGCATGATGGATGATTTTGGATTTCGAATCATTGATTTGGGAAAGATTATCTTACCAAAGATAGATTTAGATCACATTAGAGGATTGAATTTACTTTCCCGTGGATTGAGAAGAGCATTAAATATAGCTATTGCATACCCTGAAATCGAACTTATGTTTAAGACGAAAAGGATCTTGTCGGGATTAAAGGGATTTGATTTACTAATTACTGTTGCAGCACCACATACAATTCATTGGGGTGCTGCTTGGGCGAGGAATAAAGAGAATAGAATTGCGAAAACTTGGGTTGCTGATTGTGGAGATCCATTTATGCTAAATTCGATCGATTCATTTAAGAAAATGTTTTACTTTGAATACTTCGAAAGGTTTTGGTGCAGCAAGGCTGATTTTGTTACTATACCAAGAATGGACATGAAGATAAATTACTATAAGGAATACCATGAAAAAATTCGAGAGATTCCACAGGGATTAGATTTTGAGTTTGTATCTAGGTTTATCAAACCATACCGAGGTAATTCCGTGCCAACTTTTGCTTTTGCTGGAAGTTTTATTCGTGATAAAAGAGATCCAAGAAGATTCTTAAAGTACCTTCTCAGTAAAGACATCGATTTTAGATTTCATATTTACAGTAGAACAAAGGGAATAGTTGAGCCCTTGGTCGCTAGAAGTCAGGGACGCATTGTGCTTCACAACTATGTGTCTCGTGATGACCTTTTTGAAATTTTAAGTCAGATGGACTTTTTGGTGAATATTTCTTATGATGTTAAGACCCAGCTTCCAAGTAAGCTAATAGAATACTACTTGATGAAGCGACCTATCTTAAATTTGAAAGGAGACAAACTTGACACAAAAAAGATCGATCGCTTTTTGGTAGGTGATTATACTGGTCAGATGAGGAGACCTGATGTTGAGCAATATAAGATCGATAATGTCTGTCATAAGTTTTTAGCTTTAACGATGAACTAGTGAAACAGGAGTCTAGCTTGCAGAGAACTAAGATAATTCAGGATTGTGTACTCTTCATAGTTTGGCCTTTTTTTTCGTTGCTTTATTCTCTAATTAACTCTAAAAGAGAAGGTACAAAGAATGTGTTATGGTTCTTCTGTGCTTTTTTTGGATATACATTCGTTATTTCTTCACCTGGGATTGATGGGGCATACTATGCTGCTGCTTTAAGCTATTATAATGACCTTGACATTGATACTTATGATTTCCTTTCAATGCTTTATCAAGGTGCAATTGGAAGAGGAGATTACTATCAGCCCATATTAACATTCATTGTATCCAGGGTGACAGATGATTATAGAGTACTTTTTGCATTATTTGGATTTGTGTTTGGTTTTTTTTATTCTCGAAATATTTGGTTTTTGATTGAGAAAATGGGTTCAAAGGCCCAGAAATATGCTCTGCCTTTTTTGGTTTTATTTATTTTTTTGGTCCCTTTTTGGCATATTAATGGAGTTCGATTTTATACTGCTCTGCATGTCTTAACGTTTGGAGTACTTTATTTCTTCCAGACTCGAAAGAAAAGATACTTGTTACACATTGGTGCTTCCATCTTAATCCATTTCTCTTTTATAATACCAGTTTTGATATTTCTTTTGTTATTGGCCGGAGGAAGCCGTTCTTGGATATATTTCTTTGTACTTGTATTGGCTCTATTTTATAGTAGTGTTGACTTATCAACTACAATGAGATTAGTGCCTGTTGGAATTGACATCTACGAGGATAGAATCGCGGGTTACACTAATCAAGAGTTTATCGAAGGCTATCGGAAGGGATTGGAGGAATCGAAATGGTTTATCAGATTTCGTTATGATATTTTGACTTACTTTATTGCTGTTTCGTCGGGAATAGCTATCGCCTTCAAAGGAAGGAGTCTTAGAGCCTTTAAGTACAGTTATCTTCTTTTTTATGGGATTCTGATTTTTTCCTTATCATATGTGTTTCGCTTTTTCCCATCGATGAGTCGATTTCTGACTTTATCTGCAATTTTTACCTCTGCCTTTTATTTTCTGTATTTCCAATCAATCCAGGGACGCTTTTGGATTAGAGCGATTTCTTATTTGACATGGGTGCCAGCGTTATTGTTTTTGATTATAGAAATTCGAATTGGTATGGATTTCATAGGAATTGGTAGTTTTATAGGCAATCCTTTGATTGCTCCTTTGTTTGAGTACAGAATTTCAATCGCTGAATTAGTTGGTAGATGACTTGATTTTTTCGAATTCTTTTTTGGGATTTTCGTTTTAATAATCAGATCTGATTGGGTTGATAAAGAAGCACTTAGCAGGAATTCCTGGATGGAAAACTGATCGTAAATTAATCATATTCGAGTCTGATGATTGGGGAAGTATCCGAATGCCATCTAGAAGCACCTACAAGAGTCTAGTGCAAAAGGGATTGCGCTTGGATAGGTGTAGGTACAATCTATCCGACAGCCTTGAATCTAATAAAGATTTGGAGATGCTTCTAGAGGTGCTGGATAGTTTTCGTGATAAGAACGGAAATCCACCGGTTTTTACCACTTTCAACATTGTAGCTAATCCCGATTTTGAGAAAATTAGATCTGATAGATTTGAGCAATACACCTTTGAACCTATAACAAGAACTTTAAGTGTTTACCCTGGAAGGGACCGTGTAGTGCAATTATTTAAGGAAGCAAGAGAACGAAAGTTGGTGCATATGGAATTTCATGGCAGGGAACACCTGAATGTTTCACGCTGGATGTGCGATTTGCAGAAAGGCATTTCTGCAACACTTTTGGCCTTTGATCACCAAGTCACTGGCATTGATAACAAGGTCTCTCCAGATATTAGAAGGACCTACCAAGCTGCATTTGATATGGATTCAGTGGATGAGTCAAAGTCCCATGAAAAAATATTGCGAAAGGGTCTGATGCTGTTTAGAGACACATACGGATACGAAGCAAAGGCCTTTGTACCACCGAACTACATATTTAATAATGGTTTAGATAAGATACTCCACGAGGAAGGAGTTAAGTATATTACTACAGGCAGGATCGCCAGGGAGCCCTTAGGAGGAGAAAAATACAGAACTTCCTTCAGGTATCTTGGTAAGAAGAACAAGTTTGATCAGCGGTATATGACGAGGAATGCTCTATTTGAAACAAACTCACCCGCCTCAAATGATTGGGTTAATCGTTGTTTGGCAGATATTCATCATGCATTTAAATGGCGGAACCCCGCAGTAGTAAGCACTCATCGAATTAATTATATTGGGAGCATAGATCGGCAAAACCGCTCTGATGGACTTAGACTGTTATCGGCCCTTCTGAGAAAGATCTTGCAACTCTGGCCAGATGCCGAATTTATAAATTCATTGGAGCTTGGGAACCTAATCAGCAGAAAATATCACCGTGCTTCCTAATTTCTTGATAATCGGTTCTCAGAAGGCCGGTACTACTAGCATTTACAACAATCTTAAGCAGCATCCACAAATATTTATGTCGGAAAAAAAGGAAATCAACTTTTTTTTTCTTGAACATTTATTCATAAAGGGTATAGGGTATTACGAATCTTTTTTTAAGGAAGTTCAAAGGGATGCCATTGCTATTGGAGAGGCCTCTCCCGGATATATATGCCATCCAAAGGCCGCAGGACGAATCAATCGATTTCTGCCGGATATTAAACTTATTTTATCCGTAAGAAATCCGATCGATAGAGCTTTTTCTCATTATTGGGACAAAAAAAGGATGCTTTCAGAGCGTTTGAATTTTAAGGAAGCTGTAAGAAACTACTTAGAAACAGAATACGATATTGGTAAAGTTGGTTATTTCAGTCGCGGTATCTACATAAGATATATTAGAAACTATCTGGCGTACTTCGACCGCTCTCAGATTCTTGTTCTTGTTTTTGAGGAGATGGTAAAAAATCCGGATAAAACCTACCAAAGAATATTTGAATTCTTGGGTGTGGATACTTCATTCAAACCCGATCAGCTGGAGAAGACCTACAACCCCTTTATGCTTTGGGAGAATGAAATCTATAGATTGTTTTTTAAGAATCCCAGCTTCCAGAGATATCTACCAAAACGGTTGAAGCGATTTGTCATGTGGGGTCGCAAGCAATCCTACATTAGAGAGCCAATCGATGTCCAAATCCGGGAAGAATTAAACGGATTCTATAAACCCTGGAATGATCAGTTAGCTGCCTATTTAAATAAGGACCTTTCGTTTTGGGTGTAGTTGTCATTTTTCTCCAACAAGCAACAAATATTGAAGGTGATTGAAAAAGAAGGAAGGCATCGTAATAGGATTTGCTAATGACAGGAAGGGAGTTGGGGGTCCTGCCACTTTTCAGGAGAGGCTCGGAGAGCAGCTGAGAGAAAAGGGTTTGCGTGTTGTATATCCGAAGGACAACTCTGTGCCAGATATTGTCCTTATAAATGGTGGCGCAGTGAGGAAAACCAATTGGATCTTGCATTGCAAGCTCAAGGGAGCAAAGGTAGTACATAGGACAGCCAATGTTTTTTGGAAGCATAGAGTCGCCTGGCCAGGTGTCCAAACATATTGGAATTACACTTGGAATAACATCGTGATCAAACAAACAAGAAGATCACTAGCTGACCATGTGATTTACCAGAGTGTTTTTGCATATAACATCTTTAAGGAAAGAATGGGAATTTCAGACAAAGAAAAAAACACAATAATTTATAATGGCACAGATTTGACAAAATTTTTTCCTTCAAAAAAGAGGATCCAAATTCCTAGGGATCAAATTAAAGTAGTCTGCGTGGAAGGTTCCATTGAGGATGAACCCTTTGTCCAGAAATTACTAGAAATTTTGCCATCACATGTTATGGAATCGATACGGGTTGTAGTAAATATTTATGGAAGAGTTTCCCATACGTTGAAGGAAAGATTCGTCAAGAAAGATCATATTGTTTTCCATGGCGTGATTGAAAGAAGTGAAATTCCAAGTGCTTTAAGGGAAAATGATGTATTCCTTAGCTTGGAGGTCAATGGCGCTTGCCCCAATTCAATACTTGAGGCAATGGCATGTGGGGTTCCGGTAATATCATTTGATACTGGGGCGGCACGAGAACTGATTGGAGAAGATGGAGGAATTCTCATACCTTATAGAGGAAATATTTGGGAACTTGAAGCACCTCGAAATTGTGATGAGATAGTGCCAGCTTTAACACACATTTACGATAATCACCTTTTTTATAAGAAAAATGCAAGAAAACGCGCTACAAATTGTTTTGATGCTGAGAAAATGACGGCATCTTATCTCAAAGTGTTTGATCAATTAGTGCGATCAAAAATTGGCTAGATCTCCTTATTCATCATGCTATTTCACTTGAACTCTGTCCAAGGGTCTAAAATTTTATAATGAAGATCTGTAGAGTATACTCCACACTTCAAGTTGATCTGTTTTATAGTGAGCATTATTTAGCTAAACAATTCAGCGTCAAGGGTCACAGCACGACTTTCATTACATCAGATAAATATTTAAAGAGTTGGGCACCTTTCTTAAAAGACAGGAGCCCTGCTGGATATTACAAATATCGATATTTTGACGTATTCCGGTTGAGGGCATTTTTCCCTTTGGAAAAAACTATCTTTATGAATTGGATCTACGTTTATCGAAGAATCTTCAATCAGGGATTCGATATTGTTCACATATACGGCCTGGGTACTTTCACGACCTATATCGTAGTTCTACTCTCCTTGTTTTCTCCTAAACCTCCTCCAATACTTGTAAGTGATCATACGGATACTAGAACACACAAGAGATCAGGTACTTTTGCAAACTTGTATTATGCGTTGATGAGAACACTTTATTCGTTGTTTAAGGAAAGAATTAGCGCAATTGTTGTCTTTAATAAAACGGGACAGGAACTGATTTCGAAAAGATTTCAGATAAGCGAACCTAAAAAATTCAAAGTTATACCATTGGGATTTGATGCCCAAACTTTTAACTATCAACCCGAGCAAAAAAATACAAAGTCAAAATTTGTGATCGGATACGCGGGCAAAGTTGATAGGAAAAAGCGGGTTGAAGTTCTAATAAGGGCAATCAATGATTGTCGATACAAAAGTGAAATCATTTGTCATATTGTGGGAGTAGATAATCACGAAGATCCTTATATTATTAAGCTTTGTGAGCTGGCTGAGAATTTTCAGTTGAACGCAACTTTTCATAAGCTTAAACCTGCAAGTGAATTAGCAAAATTTTATAATTACATTGATCTTGCTGTGTTTCCTGGTGGAATTTCGGTGACAACTATTGAGGCAAATGCTTGTGGGATTCCGATAATACTATATGAATCGATAAATGACATCGAACATAGGGTGGAGCATGGAAGGGGGAAGATCTTTAGAAAGTATGAGGAACTTGTTGAATTTATTGAGTACTACTATTTGAAGTATAGAGCTAATGAAATTAGTAGTGAGGACATAGCTGCTGTTACAGAGGATAGAGTTTCATGGGACTTTCTTTCCCGGGAGTATTTAGAATTGTACGAAACCCTTATAAATTTGAATAAATGAAATTGAAATTTGCAATTGTGGGCTGTGGTCGAATAGGAGGTCGTCATGCAGCTCATATAGATAAACATGGAGAGTTAACAGCGGTTTGTGATATTGTTCCACAAAAGGCCAGAACATTATCTTCTCGTTATGGTGCGAATGTTTACATAGATATTGAAGAAATGCTGGCCACCGAACGAGATCTTAATGTGGTAGCTATTTGCTCTCCAAATGGATTGCATGCTAAGCAGACCATTAGCGCTTTAGAAGCCGGATTTCATGTTTTGTGTGAAAAGCCAATGGCACTTAACTCACATGACTGTGGGGAAATGATCAAGGCAGCATACGGCGCAAATAAGAACTTATTTATTGTCAAGCAAAATAGGTATAATCCTCCAGTTGTTGCGGTCAAGGAGCTTATAGACCACGGTAAATTAGGAGAAATCTTCAGTGTACAGCTCAGTTGTTTTTGGAATCGTGATCCGGAATACTATCACAACAGCTGGAAAGGATCAAGTGAATTGGATGGTGGGACTTTATTTACACAATTTAGTCATTTTATTGACTTGTTATATTGGATGATTGGTGATATTAAAGAAGTTCATGGATTTGCTGCGAATTTTGCTCATAATCATGTTATTGATTTTGAAGATACTGGTGTAATAGCAGTGAGGTTTCATAATGGTACCTTGGGGACCATAAACTACTCTGTAAACAGCTATGAACGCAATATGGAGGGGTCTTTGACAATTTTTGGGGAAAAGGGAACGATTAAAATTGGCGGCCAATATCTTAATGAGTTAGAATATCAAAATATAAAGGACTACATTATTGAAGGATTGCCGAAAGGGAATCCACCTAATAATTATGGATATTACCAGGGATCAATGTCGAATCACCACAAAGTGTATGAAAATATAGTCGATGTGCTTCAGGGAAATGGCGTAATTGCCACAAATGGATTCGAAGGAATGAAAACGATCGAAATTATTGAAAACATTTATGCTGAAATCAGGAAACAATGGTTTATACCCAAAGAAAAATTGCTATCGTAGATGTTACATTTGGGGAGAATGTTAAAGTTGTTGAGCCATGTAATTTATATGGATGTAAAATTGGTGACAATTCGTTTATTGGCCCTTTTGTCGAAATACAAAAAGCAGTGAGAATTGGAAAAAATTGCAAGATACAATCTCACTCCTTTATTTGTGAATTGGTCACAATTGGAGACAATTGTTTCATCTCTCATGGAGCAAAATTCGTAAATGACCTGTTCTCTAATGGATACCCGGCAGGGGGAGATAAGACAAAGTGGAAATCTACGGTACTTGGCAATTGGGTCTCAATCGGCACAAATGCAACAGTCTTACCTGTGATGATTTGTGATAATGTGGTTATTGGGGCAGGATCTGTTGTGACAAAGGACATTACAGAACCCGGTGTTTACGCTGGGAATCCCGCAAAGATGATTAGAGGGATATAAATCATATTGAAGTGAAAATTCCTTTCGTAGACCTAAGAAGTCAGTACCAATTCATAAAGAAAGATATTGATCAAGCCATTGAAAAAGTAATTCTTGACACAGCATTTATCAGGGGCAAATATGTACTGGAATTTGAACACAAATTTGCTGAGGCAATTGGTGCTAAACATTGCATAGGAGTTGGAAATGGAACAGATGCTATTTACATCACATTACGAATGTTAGGTGTGGGGAGTGGTGATGAGGTAATTACGGTGGCGAACACCTGGATTTCGACATCAGAGACGATTTCTCAGACTGGTGCTACGCCAGTTTTTGTGGATCCTGACCGGTACTATACGCTTGACGCTAAGAAAGTTGAATATTACATAACACCCAAAACAAAAGCAATAATCGTTGTTCATTTGACCGGTCAAATGGCTGAAGTTGACACGATTAAGGCGATTTGTGAGAGACATCAACTGTTTCTAATCGAAGACTGTGCTCAATCGCATTTCTCTGAATTGAATGGAAAGAGAGCCAGTTCATATGGAATTGCGGCAACTTTCAGTTTTTATCCTGGAAAGAACTTGGGTGCTTATGGAGATGCGGGTTGCATCGTTACCAATAATGACGAGCTTTCCGAAAAATTCCGAATGTTCGCTAATCATGGCTCACTAGTCAAACACAAGCACCTTATTGAAGGCATAAACAGTCGTCTCGACGGAATGCAGGCAGCTATTCTGACTGCTAAATTATCCCATATCATGGATTGGACAAACAAAAGAATTGAGAATGCATTCCATTTTACTCAACTGTTACAAGATATGGAAGAAATTGAGACTCCAGAAATACGGCCTCAATCGATGCATACTTTCCATCTTTATGTTATTAAGGCTAAGTTTCGAGATGAACTAAAAACGTATCTATTCAAGCAAGGTATTAGTACTGCAATTCACTACCCAACACCCTTACCTTTTTTGCCTGCATATAAACACCTTGGCTGCCAAATCGAAGATTTTCCAGTATCTGCGCATAATAAAGAGAGAATATTGTCCTTGCCTATTTATCCAGAACTTACTAGAGAGCAAATAGGGTATATTGTAGAGATGATCAAAAGATTCTATTCTCAGAAAGTCAATTAACCTGAAGCACAACTTGAGACCTATCCTGCAGCTTTTTCAGAATTTAAATAGGTGAGTTTTTATGGTAGTACTGAATGATGGAACGGCTGGACGTAATCCATCTTGCTCAAAGATCAATTGTTAATAATTGGAGACCATTTTTAACTTATGAATGCATTAATAATTGGTTGTAAGGGATTTATAGGAGAGAATTTGGCTTTATTCCTTTCTAGAAAAGGCATCATAGTTTGGGGTGCTGATGTTTCATTGGATTACACAGAAGGAGATCGATATTTTTTAGTTGATGCAACTAATTCGGATTATCATCTGATCTTTGAAGCAATCAACTTCGATATTTGTATAAATTGCTCGGGAGCTGCTAGTGTTCCCGACTCTCTTAAACGTCCATTACGTGATTTTTATTTGAACACAAGTAATGTATTTAAGCTCCTGAATAATATCCGCAAATATCAGCCTAACTGCAAGTACCTAAATTTATCGAGTGCTGCTGTATATGGTAATCCAGAATCGCTTCCAATAAAGGAAGAATTTCCACCAATGCCTGTTTCGCCATACGGTTACCATAAACTGATGAGTGAACAAATATGCAAGGAGTTCTATCATTTTTTCGAGGTCCAAACATGTTCACTTCGGATTTTTTCGGCGTATGGGGATGGTCTTCGGAAGCAACTGTTTTGGGATCTTTATCAAAAGACGAGAACTTCTGGTCCAATATCCTTGTTCGGTACGGGAAGAGAATCAAGAGATTTTATTTATGTAAAGGATCTGGTGAACGCGATTTACTTAGTGGCATTGAAAGGAGAATTCAATGGCCAGATAATAAACGTGGCCAATGGCGAGGAGGTGTTCATTGAGGATGCAGTTGCTATGTTCTATTCTCATTTCGACACACCAATTAAGTATAAATTTTCCGGAGAGGGAAGGAGAGGAGATCCGAATAATTGGCTCGCCAATATTGAAGAATTGAGAGGCTTAGGCTACAAACAACAATATGATCTTAAACAGGGACTAGCTAATTATTTCAAATGGATCAAGGCAACAAAGTCAGACCAAGGATCGGTATAATATTCAACTTTGCAAAAGGTTGGCTTGGTGGAGTGTACTACGTCTTAAACATTATAAAGTCCCTTCAGTTTTTGGAGGAGAACGACATGCCTCATATTTTCTTGTTTTACAAGGCAGATTTGTCATCATTTGTTGAGCATATTCAGTACCCCTTTTTGACCAAAGTACCATGGAAATTTGTAAACGTTTACGAGGGGGTGATAAAATCCTTCATGAAAAGGCAGAACATATTTCTTGAACGAATCTTGGATCGATATGATTTGAGTGGAATATATCCATTGAACGACTTTCCATTGCCAGTATCAAGTAGTGAAGCAAATAAAACGGTTATTGCCTCTTGGATTGCAGATTTGCAGCATAAATTTTACCCAGAATTCTTTACAAGGACGCAACGTATTCAACGGGAATTGAGAATTAGACTAATTCTTAAGAACGGTGACAATTTAGTGGTCTCTAGTCATAATGTCTCTAAACATTTCGAACAATGTTATGATTTGAAAGAAGGTTTAAACATACATGTATTACAATTCGTGTCTATAATTGATGATTTCAACTTTCCTGATAGGAGCAATTTATTGCTCAAGTATGATTTGCCAGATGACTATTTTATTGTCAGCAATCAGTTTTTGAAACATAAGAATCACATCATTGTCTTGAAGGCCCTAAATTTATTGAAAAAGGCGGGTGTCAAGAAGCACATTGTCATAACAGGAAAAATTAAGGATTATAAAAAGGGAGGATCCCTTAGAGAAATGAAACGTTTCATTTCGAGCAATCAATTAGATGGTTTTGTAACCTTGACTGATTTAATTCCCCGCAAGGATCAATTGGGACTCTTACGATATTCGAACGCAATTATTCAGCCCAGTTTATTTGAAGGATGGAGTACTGTAATTGAAGATGCGAAATCATTGCAAGTGCCTGTTGTTGCTTCCTCAATTGATGTTAATTTGGAACAACTGAGAAACAATGGATATTTCTTTAATCCACATGATGAAGTTGAATTGGCTAAAATTCTGGGTGAAGAGGAATTTGATAGTAAACCCTTATCCTATGGCAGCTATAGTGAAAGAGTAGAGATTTGTGCTCAGAATTTTCTGAGGATTTTTGAAGGTGCAGGATGAATACCAATGTTGTCTTCATAAATCAAGCAACTGGCTATTTGACCATTGACATTATCAATGCATTTGCAGAGAGAATAGATGAGGTGGCACTGATATCGGGAAGCATTCGAGTGCAGGATATCCCTCTGAATGATAACGTACAGGTGTCAAGGATTTCAACCTATGAGAGAGGGTCTTCATTTCAGAAATTAGTTTCCTGGATCAAAGGCACAGGTATGTCTTTGTATTTTCTAATGACAAAGTATAAGGATTACGATATTTTTTATACTACGG
Source organism: Saprospiraceae bacterium (assembly GCA_965222645.1). Lineage (GTDB taxonomy): Bacteria > Bacteroidota > Bacteroidia > Chitinophagales > Saprospiraceae > JABDMH01. The sequence goes on from OZ244968.1 coordinate 3,587,443, forward strand.
TACCCCCAACAGCATATTTTTTATCGCTCTTGTTAAGGCGCAGGTTTTCCATTTTGGTATTTGATGTATACCCAGATGTACTCCAAACATTCAATATTTCGCAGGGAAATCCTGTGTACAGATTATGGAACCATGCTAACAAAACGCTCTTTAAACGGTCCTTTAGAATCTATACACTTGGAGCTGAAATGAAGGAGCTCTTAGCGCAGTATGTTAGTGCTGAAAGAATTCACATAATTCCGAATTGGAGTGGCTTGACAAAAATCAAAGCAATTCGAAAATCGGAAAACGTGTTCCTTCAGACACATCAATTACGGGGTAAATTCGTGATTCAGTATTCTGGCAGTATTGGTTCTACACACAATGTTGATGTCTTGATAGACATTGCAGATCGCCTTAGAGCCTATAACAGTATCTTTTTTTTAGTGATTGGAAGGGGTGCCCGCTACACTCAAGTTTCTGATAGGATAAAAAGCTTGCAGTTGCAAAACTGCAAAATCCTTCCTTATCAGCCTGATGAAATGTTACCTCATACTTTATCAGCTGCAGATCTAAGTGTGGTGATATTAGATGAAGAAGTAAGTCGTGCGAGTATGCCTAGCAAAATATACAATTTGCAAGCTGTCGGCTCTCCAGTGCTTTCGATTTCGGCTGCTGATTCAGAACTAGCTAAACACGTGAATAAATACCATAATGGAAAGAATTTTTCTAAGGATAACATCGATGGTATTGTGGAATACATTTTGAAACTAAGAAGTGATGAGTCAAGGTTAAAAGAAATGAGCCATAATTCTATTAAGGCTGCAAAAAATTTTACGATTTGCAATGCGAAGAGATACGTCGATATTTACCTAAATGATGGTGTTACATAGTAGACTAGCATATTTAGCTTATTATGTAAAGGAGTTAGACCACCATAAATTTTTCAAATTTTTCAAATTTGTGCGTGGTAAAACAGGTATGAGTTCAATCTCACTTCTTCAAGATATTCTCTCTTCTATATTCAAGTACAATATTTCTATTCTTGACTATTTCTATTTTAAGTTTTACAATACTGTCGATAGAGGTGAGTTTGCTGGAACGGGGTTCATGTATGAGTATCAATTAAGAATGAACCCGCTGGATCATAGAAGAATATTGCTTGATAAAATTCTTTTTTTGAAAGAATATAAGAGATTCATAGAAAGAGACTTTGCTACATTTGATGAATTAAGAACTGACCGGGAAATTGGTGATCGTTTTCTACGCGATAGAGCTAGGATAGTTTTGAAAAAATCTACTGGGCAAATTGGAGCGGGAGTGCAGATATATGAGACCACAGACTTGGATGCTGAGGTCTTATTGAAAGAAATGGCAGAGAAGGGCTTTGATCTTGTTGAAGAGTATGTAAAGCAACATCATGACTTGAATCGCCTTTCACCGAGTGGTCTTAATACAATTAGAGTAATAAGTCAGTTTCATGAGGGCCAGGTCAAGGTTCTGGCGGCTCGATTGCGCATAACGGTTAATTCTACAATTGATAATTTGGCGGCGGGGAACTTAGCTGCTCCCATTGACATTTCCTCCGGAATTGTGACTGGCCCGGGAGTTTACAGCGACATCACAAAGCAGGATGAAATTGATCATCCGGTTACAAAGGAGAAAATAGTGGGTTTTCAAATCCCTTTTTGGCATGATGTGTTAAGGATAGTAAGGGAAGCTGCCCTGTTATATCCACAGAATAGATCTATTGGTTGGGACGTGGCCATCACAAAAGATGGGCCGGAATTAATTGAAGGTAATCATAATTGGTGCAAACTGTTGTGGCAGTTGCCTGTAGGAAAAGGTTTGAAGGCAGATTTAAATGGATTTGATTAGGCGATTCCAGTGACTAAGTTCTTTATTTATATTAAACACAATTTTCCATTTCCATGGCTTATTTTCAATTCTGTTCACGATTTAATTTTTAACCTTTTTTATAAAAATCGAATATCTACTGCTGCAGATCGTTTTTTTGGCACTATTCAAGATCAGAAATATAGTTACCGAGTTCTAGTAGCGGAGGAAGCAGGGTCCTTGGCTGATTTTTTTCAAAGGCAAGACAAGGAACAATTGAGATTCTTTAAACCGCATGCTTTTTCTGAGGCCGCTCTGAGGAAGCAAATTGTAATGAAATCTTTTTTAGCAATGGCGGTATGGGATCGAAATACGATCATAGGGTATTTTTTTTTACGATTTTTCTTGAATAAAACCTGTTTTATTGGTAGAATCGTTGACGAAGAACATCAAAGAAAAGGCATCGCAAAAGCTATGAGTATAATTATGTATGGCATCTGTGATAATCTAAATTTTAGATGCCTAACTACAGTGTCAAAAAAGAATCATCGAATTATTAAGCTCCATCAAGAGGAAGATTCATTTCACGTTCTGAGGGAGTTGGATAATGACTACTTGCTTGTTGAGATCAGACCATGAATTTGTTTTTCTTATTCAATTGCTTTCGGGTCAGATTCGCTTTTTATTGCTTTTTAGCATTAGCTCAGATTTCAATGCAATCCTGCAAGGCTTCAAAAACATCTTCTGTGAAAGCACCTAGGTTTCTGATAGCGGACGGAAAAGCCTTTACCCAAATTGTCATATCTAATAACCCAACCCGTTCTGCCAATTTGGCTGCCAAGGAACTGAAAGATCATCTTTTTTCCCTTACGGGAGTTGAATTGCAGATCACTTCAGTACAAGATAATGAGATTCCTCATACCATTTATGTTGGTTATAGTAAATACATCGAAGAGGCTGGATTTGATGATTTTGAGGAGGGAGGATATTTGATCCAAAGCTTTGAGCAATCACTAATTTTAATAGGTGATGACTGGGATTACAAACCTCCAAAATTGTACTCCCATGGTAGAGTTTCGGTTTCAAATTCCGAGAAGAATTGGCAGAACTCTCATGGTAATATGTGGAGATATCCCTACAATTCTCTTTTTAAGAACTATAACAAAGAATTAAATATTTGGTCTTTTGATAGGAAGGGTTCTTTAAACGCTGTATATGCTTATCTGCGGAAGTTGGGATTCGAATGGTACATGCCGGGTGATTTGGGCGAGATTAAACCTGCGATCGATGCATTGCCTATCAGCATTTTTCGACAGGAAGGTAAACCTGACTTCGATTTTCGTAAAATTGGTTTTTATGGTAATGCCTTCTTTCAGGCACAACGAGAGGAACTTTTATGGCAATTGAGACTTACCCAAAGCTCTTCATACTCACTGTTAGGAGACCAAGCAATTGGCCATGGCATGGCCTATGTCTATGGACATCCAGGGATGCATGAAAAGAATCCTGAGTATTATGGAGTCTTTGATGGGAGAAGAGATTTCTCATCAAGATCCCAAGGGAAACCCTGCCTATCCATTCAGGGCCTGATAGATGAAAACATTTCCTATGCTCAAAGGGTCTTTGATGATTTTGAGGTTCCAACTATTTCCGTAATGCCTGGTGATGGATATTATGATATTTGTGGTTGCGACCTTTGTAATGGAAAAGAAACGACTGAACGCGGTAGTAATGGAAAACTGTCCGATTATGTCTGGAGGTATGTCAATAGTGTTGCCAATGGACTTCGGGAAAGCCATGATGATAAAAAAATCACTTGTTTTGCATATTCCACATACCTTCTTCCTCCAGAAAATATCGAAAAATTAAGCCCTAATATTATCGTGGGCATTTGCCAAAATAGGAGTTCTTTTCACGATCCGGAAGTGAGGGAACGATATATGGATATCAGACGACAATGGCTAAAAAAGACTGATAACAAGATTATGATCTGGGATTATTACTTACATGGTAGACCCTCATCAAACTTTGATGGAGTTCCTGTTGTATTTCCCAGATTGATTAAAGAAGATCTGGTAAGTCTAAAAGATATATCCTACGGGGAGTTTATCGAGGTCTACCGCGAATTTCGACCGGCTCCGGAAAGAAAAAACCTGGATCTTGCTTTCAACCATCTGAATGTGTACGTGACTGCTCGGCTCCTATGGGATGTAGGGCTGGATCTTGACGATCTGCTCGATGATTACTTCATGAATTTTTATGGCCCGGCAAAAGATCATATTAGGGAGGCATTTGCACTTGCAGAAGAACATTGGCCAAATTTACATGATAAAAGATCGACAATACGGAAAATATTTAAATTACTCGAGGAAGGTCTTTCACTTTGTGATGAAAATTCAAAATATCGTGAAAGGATCGACCTTCTATTAAAGTATATTCACCCCCTAAAGGAGCTCTTGGCTACAAAACGCTCCATGAGATCTACAACGACCAAACTCCGATTTATTCACGGGAGAGATGCCGACATAGTGATCGATGGTACATTAGATGATAGATTTTGGGCGCCCCATCATGCATATAAAATACATCCGAGGAATGTCAAGGATAAGAATGCAACAACGATTAAAGTAGTGCATAGTCCCAGTGCAATTTATATGGGGATTACATGTATGGAAGAAAACCTGCAAGGTATGAATGTCAGACCTAAAGTCTTGGATGGCGAAAGTATCGAGATATTGCTGGAAACTCAGACTCATAGTTTCTACCAGTTCGCACTCAATCCCCAGGGAAGACTGTTTGAAGCAGATCTAGGTAATCAAGGTAGTAATAAGTGGTCCTCTGATATTCTGTACAGTGTTTCATCTGATCATATGGGTTGGTACGCAGAGATCAAAATACCGGTTCCCCGGCTTGAGAAGAAAGAACAAAAGATTAAAGGCCGGCAACCTAGTGATCGTTTTCCGTGGCATTTTAATTTTTTTCGGCATAGAGTGAACAACGGGAAGAGGACTTTCTTTTCCTTTGCTCCTGTAAAGAGGGAGAATAGATACAATAGTCAGACTTTTGCCAAGCTTTATCGAAGATAAGATCTGGCTCTCCTCCCCCCATGTAAGCGGCGATGAAATGAAGTACATCGAACAGGCCTTTGCCGAAAACCACGTCTTCCCCCTCGGTCCAAATGTAACCGGCTTCGAAAATGATCTCAAAAAATACGCCGGTATTGCAGGAGCTACCGCACTTTCATCTGGGACAGCCGCAATTCATCTCGCCTTAATATTATTGGGAGTCGAGCCCAATGACGAAGTCATTTGCTCTTCCTTTACATTCGCAGCATCTGCAAATCCGATTAGATATCTTTTCTCTACACCCGTTCTGGTGGATTCAGAAAAGGATACATGGAATATGGATCCCGATTTACTATTGGAGGCAATTGAAGACCGAATCAACAAAACAGGTAAAAAGCCAAAGGCTCTAATATTAGTACACCTCTATGGTATGCCGTCGAAAATCGATGAGATCAGGACAATCGCAGAGAGATACGAAATTCCGATTGTTGAAGATGCAGCGGAAGCATTGGGTTCTATGTATAAGGACAGGTATTGCGGCACTTTCGGGGAAATGGGGATCTACTCATTTAATGGCAATAAAATAATCACTACTTCAGGGGGCGGTGCCCTGATTTCAGATAAGAAAGATTACTGCGATAAAGCTTTATTCCTGGCAACACAAGCCAGGGATCCCGCTTCACATTACCAGCACAGTGAGATAGGCTATAACTACCGCATGAGCAATATTTCTGCAGGTATAGGTCGAGGACAGATGGAGGTGCTCAATGAGCGAATTAAAAAGAGAAGGGAAAACTTTTTTTTCTATAAAGACGCCTTTTCAGAGATTGGAGAAATAAAGTTTCTGAGTGAACCATCTTCTGAATACTATTCCAATCATTGGCTATCAGTATTTGAAATTGATAAGGAATCAAAAGTAGACCGGGAAGGCTTGAGAATATTCCTCGCGCAAAACAACATTGAGTCAAGACCTTTGTGGAAACCACTCCATCTTCAGCCTGTGTTTGCACAATATCCATCATACGTCAATGGTATATCTGAAGATTTGTTCTCCAGAGGTCTTTGCCTACCGTCCAGCTCAAATCTATCCGACGCCGACCGAAACTTTGTGGCCAAAAGCATCAGAGAATACTTCCATATGCACATGTAAAGGCAGATGTACAAATTTCCTATTTGATCCGTGATCTTCGCTCCGTCGAGAAAACCACTAATTGTGCATATCTTACCTGCCTATTCCAAAAACACAGGGAAAAGGTTGGTGAAGAGTCCTAAAATCTACATCACGGATAATGGCATACTGCATTCGTTGCTAAATATCCGAAGTTTTAATCAATTATTAGGGCACCCGGTGTTTGGCTATTCGTTCGAAGGTCTGGTGATTCGAAATATCATGAACATCTTTAGGGGTTTTAATTACAGTTTCTATAAAACTTCTCATGGCGCTGAAATCTCTCTGATTATGGAGGGACAAGGACAGCGATTTGCCATTGAAATCAAAGCAACAAACACCCCTGCGATGACCAGGGGATTTTGGAATGCTCAACACGACTTGAAACCTGACAAAACCTGGATTATCGCCTGGATTGAAAAAAAGTCTGTCCTGGCCGAAAACGTATATGTGACAAATCTGCAGGACTTCTGTGCTGAATTAATAGATTAAGGTTACCGCTGAGTCTAACCTTCATTGGCAGGTCCATTTTTTAATACCAGTCTGAAATAATTGATACCGGATACTAACTCCGCATTCAAATGCCATAGTGTTGAGGATTTTACTTTAATTTCCTATAATAGTAATATAAGAAATCATATATATACTAATATAAGATGATGCTTAAGACCGAATTGGAGCAGATTCTGAAGGATCAGAGTGCCTTATTATTCCGATGAAGTAGCTCTTTTACCGAGGTCATTGGAAGCAGATGTGAGCCTTGACACACCACTGGCTGTCTTAATCACAGGAGTAAGAAAGAGAGCTGCAAGGTCTCGGGGAAGCAGGGAAGACATTCGAGGTTTCCGAAGCACTGATCGTTACCGCAAATCAGACCGACGAAATAAAAGTGAATGAAGGGAAAATCAGGTTTCTACCTTTTTGGCAATGGTCAACGTCAAGGTGAATAGTGACATCATGACTCTATCAGGTATTTTAAAATGTTTCGACGGGACTTGATCAAATTCCAATGGAAAGTAAGATATATTGAGCCCAAAGCATTAATGCGTAAAGCTGCCTTATGTGAGATGTGTTTTTGACATCAACATATACATTTGATACAAGATCAAAACTCCGCTATCAAAAATGCCCAGTGTGCATGCTTTGTAAAACAGAACACATAAAATGTTCGATTTAGGCAGATTTATTGAGTCGAAAATTACCGGGAGGCAGTGTAGCTTTCTCGCTGTGGATTTGAAGGATAACCACGACCAAATCTCCAGCCAAATCATCAATAGGTCTGTCCTTGTGATCGGAGGTGCGGGCACCATTGGTTCTTCATTCATTAAGAGTATTCTACCCTATAAACCTGCAAAGCTCACGGTGGTTGACATCAGTGAAAATGGACTCACGGAGCTCACACGCGATCTCAGGAGCTCCACTCTGGCAGTGCCGGACCGCTATAAAACATATCCAATAAATTTCAGCAGTCCCGTGTTTTCCAGGGTGCTGGAGGAAGATGGCCCGTACCACATCGTCGCCAACTTTGCCGCACACAAACATGTTCGGTCAGAAAAAGATCACATATCTATTCAAGCTCTTTTGGAAAATAATGTCTTACAGGCTATTGATTTGCTCGAGACAATGTCAAAAAATCCGCCGGAGCATTTTTTTTCAGTGTCGACGGATAAGGCAGCAAATCCCGTCAGTGTAATGGGTGCCAGTAAGAAGTTGATGGAGGAGGTTCTGCTGGCTTATTCCGAAACCATGCATATTACAACTGCCCGCTTTGCCAATGTTGCCTTTTCAAATGGCAGCTTGCTTGACGGTTGGATAAATCGCATGCTTAAAAAGCAACCACTCTCCGCCCCACTGGACATTTACCGTTACTTTGTGTCTCCGGAAGAAGCGGGACATATTTGCTTACTCGCTTGTATGATGGGAAGGTCTGGCGAAATATTTTTTCCTAAACTGGAACGCGATCAACTCAAATCGTTTTCCGATATAGGTTTGGATTTTATCAGATTTATGGGCTACGTACCGGTGATTTGCAAAAGTGAAGAAGAAGCAAAGGAGATGATTGTTGGAAAATCAGACAAAGATTTGAGTTATCCCATTTACTTATTTAATTCTGAGACATCCGGAGAAAAGACCGTAGAAGAATTTTATACAAGTACAGAAAGGATAGATATGGATAGTTTGGAGTCAATGGGAATTATCAGGAATAAGGATAAGATGAATATTAGCGATGTAAAGGTATTCTCTCAAGATGTGAAGGCATTATTTTCCAAGGCAAATGTTTCGAAAGAGGATCTGGTTTCATTTTTAAGTGGAAGTGTCTCCGGGTTTAGTCATGTTGAAACGGGAATTTCACTAGACCAAAAGATGTAATCTCGATTTACCCCTTTATTAAGAGAGCGGTCGATGTTTGTGCCAGTATCTTCTTATTGGTGATTTTTTTTCCATTCTTTCTTCTGCTTGCCTTGTTGTTGATGCTTACCGGAGAAGGCGATATCTGGTATTTTCAAAAAAGGATAGGATATCAAAACCGGGAATTTGATATTTGGAAATTTGCCACCATGTTACGGGACAGTCCCAATATGCTGACGGGTACAATCACTCTGCGCAATGATCCACGTGTGACGAAGGTGGGTAAGTTCTTACGCACATCTAAACTCAATGAAGTGCCACAACTCATAAATGTACTGCTGGGAGAGATGGCATTGGTGGGTCCCAGGCCTGTATTATCTCAGGGCTTTCTGGCGTATCCACAACACGTACAAGAAAGGATTTACGATATACGTCCCGGCATCACAGGAATAGGATCGATCTTTTTTAGAGATGAAGAGGCTTTTTTAAGCCGTGTGGAAAGTCCTCGAAAGTTTTACAATGATATTATAGCCCCTTACAAGGGCGAACTGGAATTGTGGTATCAAAGGAATATGTCACCGGTTACCGATATTAAGATTCTGCTGTTGACAATCCTGGTGGTCATTTTTCCGCGACTTCGAATGCAGGAATTTTTTAAGGGACTACCTGCTGTCCCTGCAGCTTTGGCTTCACATAAAGAATAACGGATTCTCATTATCAGATTAATCTTCTCGCAGATCTGAAAAATAATTCTTTAAGCAAAAGGCAGGTGAATGCTTTTGAAATTATTTGTAGTATTTGATTCGAAAATTTACGAGTAAAAAGAAATATCCTCCGATTTCTGCCCTTTCAAAACGTCTCTTTTGGGATACCCCTCAGGAAAAAATCAGTTGGGGGAAAAACGGGCCTTGGCTGGTTGCACGTATTTTACAGTATGGGCATGTGGAGATTGGGAATTGTTGAAGGAGGCATATGGTATTCCCCGGATTGCAAAAATAGCCCAATCGGTAAGGTCATTCGACCCCACTGCGGTTTCCTTTATATCCTTATTGTCAGGTATTCCTAAAGAAGAATTTCGATGCTACAGAGAAAGACAGTTGAACCCAACACTTTGGAACTCTTAAAAGACATTCAGGGAAGATCATATTTTGGAAGCCTGAGATTAGTAGGTGGGACCTCATTGGCATTACAAATAGGACACAGAAAATCCGCTGACCTTGTTTTTTTTTTGCGTGGACACTGTTACCCGGGAAGGTATCACTTATTGCCAGCCAGGTAAGAATGCTTTTGAGCTGATCGGGATAGTAGGATCGGAAGGAGGTTTCGTGTACAGTCGAAACAAAAATATCCTTGTAACATCGAGATGTCATTTTTACACAGCTGAAGTGGGTTAATATATCGAGTTCTGCAGTTTTAGGTGATGGGTTTTCCCTTCTCCCCCTGCAACAGTGAGTAGATCCTAAGGACCCTGAAAGATGATTTCAACGATTAAGTATATTGTAAATTTTATCATACAACCCATCAATTTTTTAGGAATTCTATTATTGATTATTGGATTTGTTACAATCCGGAAGAATTTTAAATGGCAAAAAAGGCTGGCAAAAATATTTATGGTTGTTTTTTTGCTCTCGGGCACATGGCCCTTGCCGGATCTTCTCCTCAGCCATTTGGAAAGCCAATATCTACCACTCCTGGAGACAAGCACACTGGAAGATAAACCGGTCGATATTCTGGTTTTAGGGAGCGGCCATACCCTCGATCCCGATCTGCCTCCAAATGGCCAACTATCCGAAATAGCATTGAAGAGACTGTCCGAGGGTGTGCGGATCTATCACAATATTCCCGGCAGTAAAATGATTTTTTCCGGGTATGCAAGCAAATCAAAGAAATCCCAGGCTGAAGTGATGAGGGATGCTGCCATAGACCTGGGTGTAGATCGGGGAGATATACTCATCCAGGATAATCCAAGCAGTACATCTGAAGAAGCACGTGCGTGGCGAAAAAGCTCAGATAGGAGCCGCACGTTAGTACTCGTGACTAGTGCATTTCACATGCCTCGATCGATGAAGATTTTTCAACTTGCAGGCCTTAATCCCATACCGGCCCCGGCCAATTTTCGAATAATTGATGATCCGGACGATGGATTTAATTTCAGGCTGTTTTCAGTTAGTAATTTTGAAAATGTATCCATTGCTATGCACGAGTATATTGGGATGCTCTGGGAGAAGATCACCGGTGAGTCTGTTGTTATGCCTTCGTAACGACAAAATATGAACAGAAATGGCAATATGTGCTTAAGCTGTTGTTTTAGGACACAAACTGAAATTAAGTTGTATATTTGCGTTCTTGCGAAGAAGATCAGCATCTTCTTCTTACGACCAGATCGGGTTAAGATATTTTCAGTTAATATTCCTAGAGTTTTTTCAAATCAAGAATTACAGTTTTAAGTATTTCTTTTTTGAATCATGCAAAGATGTAATTTATATATACCCAATTCAAAAAGAATAATTTTCAAATTTAATTTATACTCCAGAACATATTTTAAACAATGAAAAAAGCATTAATCACAGGAATTACAGGGCAAGATGGCGCATATCTGTCTGAATTGCTATTAAAGAAAGGATATGAGGTACACGGTATCAAAAGACGCAGCTCGCTCTTTAATACACAACGCATTGACCATCTCTACGAGGATCCACATGTAGACAACCGGCATTTCATATTACACTACGGAGATCTGACGGATAGTACTAATATCATCAGGATCATACAGGAGGTTCAGCCAGATGAGATTTATAATCTCGGAGCGATGTCTCATGTAAAGGTGAGTTTTGATGCACCGGAGTACGCAGCTGATGTAGATGGTGTCGGTACACTTAGGATACTTGAGGCTGTGCGTCTGCTGGGTCTTACAAAGAAGTCTCGTATCTATCAGGCGTCTACTTCAGAACTATATGGACTGGTGCAGGAAGTGCCACAAAGCGAAAAAACTCCATTTTATCCCAGGTCCCCATATGGCGTGGCCAAACTTTATGGTTTTTGGATTACGGTAAATTACCGGGAGGCTTATGACATGTTTGCCTGTAATGGCATTTTATTTAATCACGAAAGCCCAATCAGAGGTGAAACTTTTGTAACCAGAAAAATTACCAGGGCCACGGCAAAAATGTCACTGGGGTTGCAAGAGAAATTGCACATTGGCAACCTGGATGCAAAAAGAGATTGGGGGCATGCCAAAGACTATGTAGAAGCCATGTGGCTCATCCTGCAACAAGATAAACCGGATGACTTTGTGATCGCCACCGGCGTGACTACTTCGGTTAGGGATTTTATAAGAAAGTCATTTAAACAAGTCGGTGTCGAATTGGAGTTTCGCGGAACAGGCATTGAAGAAGTGGGCATTGCGGCTAGTGTGGCAGATGGTGATTTCATAAAAGTGGGCCAGGAAGTTGTTGCGGTAGATCCAAATTATTTCAGACCTACAGAGGTAGATTTATTGATCGGTGATCCCACTAAAGCCAATGAAGTCCTGGGTTGGACTCCTTCTTACGATATAGATGAACTGGTCAAGGAAATGGTTGCGGCTGATCTGGATTTGTTTCGGCGTGATCAGACTCTCAGAGAAGCAGGATTTGAGGTGAAGAATGAATTTGAGTAGTGTTTTTCTTGCAGGAAACATGGATTTCTCGCAGAGGCGCAAAGAACGCAGAGAATATTGTTCGAAAAGAAATTATTAATAGAAAAGACTCGCGCTTTCAGTGTCTTTGCGAGAGAAAAGATGGTATCGAAGTATCCGAAGTTGACCTAATCTTCAAATTGAGATTCTTTGAAAGAAAATGAATTATCAAGAATCATTATTGGGGCATGTATTGATATACATCAGAACTTGGGTCCTGGACTCCTTGAGTCTGTATATGAAGAAATTCTATGGTTTGATCTAATGGAAAAAGGTTTACAAGTATCGAGGCAAAAAGGTATTCCCGTAATCTACAAAGAACTTAAAATGGAATTAGGGTTTAGGGCTGATCTAATTGTCAACAATCAAGTACTGGTGGAATTAAAATCTGTAGAAAATATTGCAGATGTGCACAAGAAACAGGTCCTTACGTATTTAAGATTGACGGGACTTAAACTTGGCTTACTAATTAATTTCAATGAAGCCCTTCTAAAGCAAGGTATTACGAGAATTGTAAATAATTTATAATAAAATAACCTTTACCAGTTGAATAAAACTCCATGCCCACAGCACCTCTGCGAGAAGAGGTTCAAAACCGGATATTTTCTCGTAAAGGCACGAAGCAACAACGTAAAGTGTTGTACACTAAAGGTGTGAAAATTTTACGCAAGAAATGAATCTAAAACTATTAGAAATCGTAAATAATCTTTAACAGTTGAATAAAAAAAACTCTGCGCCCTCTGCGTCTCTGCGAGAAAAAAATTCTAAAATATACATTGCCGGCCATCGTGGGATGGTGGGCTCTGCAATCCATCGCAAGCTTACCAGTGGAGGATTCGCTAATATCCTCACACGCACTTCATCAGATTTGGACTTACGCGATCAGACTGCGGTAAATAAATTCTTTGCAAGGGAAAAACCAGAATATGTATTTCTAGCTGCAGCTAAGGTCGGTGGAATATTGGCGAACAATATTTACAGAGCGGAGTTTCTTTATGACAATTTGATGATTGAGGCAAATGTAATTCACGCCGCTCATGAGCACGGAGTAAAAAAATTACTGTTCCTGGGCTCATCGTGTATTTATCCCAAAATGGCCGATCAGCCCTTGAAAGAAGACTCCCTGCTTACCGGATTATTAGAGCATACAAACGAGCCCTATGCCATTGCAAAAATAGCGGGCATTAAAATGTGTGATGCTTATCGCGATCAATACGGTTGCAATTTTATCTCGGCGATGCCTACAAATCTATATGGTCCAAATGACAATTATGATCTGAAGACTTCGCACGTATTGCCTGCATTGATTAGAAAATTTCACGAAGCAAAGAGGGAGGAGGAAAAGAGTGTAGTGCTTTGGGGTACCGGTAAGCCTAAACGTGAGTTTATGCATGTAGACGACTTATCTGATGCCTGCCTATTTCTGATGCAAAATTATGACGAACCCGGACATGTGAATGTCGGCACTGGGGATGATGTGTCGATTTTAGGATTAGCCAACCTGATTAAGGACATCGTGGGTTTCAAGGGCGCGATCGAGCACGATTTGGACAAGCCCGATGGCACTCCCAGAAAACTGATGGATGTCGGTAAGATAAACGGGATGGGGTGGAAGGCGGGGATCGGATTGGAGGAAGGGATTAGAAAAGTTTATGAAGGATGTCGGGATTTGACCTGGTATTGACCAGCGATTATTGCGATTTAACCGGGGTATAATGAAATACTATTGCGATTTAACCGGGGTATTTCATAAAATAAGAATACTTTTGGTCATTTTGTGATTTTACAGCCGTGGAAAGGGTCAAAAGAGCCATATACCAAGAAATAAGAAAGCACTTAAGGAAGAAGGAGATTACCGTGCTTACAGGACCTCGGCAGGTTGGTAAGACAACGATGATGAAGTGGCTTCAGGAAGAAATCCAAACTGAGGATGTTCCACATTTGTGGTTTAATTTGGATACATATGAAGATGTCATTTTCTTTGAGTCACAGGGGGCTCTAACCGACAGGATTGAATTGCATTTCCAGGACAAAAAAGGAATAGTTTTCATAGACGAAATACAAAGAAAAGAGAATGCGGGACGATTCTTAAAAGGGATCTATGATACTCATCCGGGTTGGAAATTTGTGATTTCTGGTTCAGGATCTTTAGAACTTAAGGAAAAGATAACAGAGTCATTGGCCGGTCGCAAGCGTCTATTTGATATTAGGCCGGTTGGATTTTATGAGTTTGCAGACTTTATGACAGGTTATAAGTATTCTGACCGGCTCGACGAATTTTTCAAAATTGAGAGACAAAAGACGGAGAGGCTTTTCCGTGAGTACATTTTATTTGGTGGATTTCCAGCCGTGACTACCGAATCAGACCAAGAGGAGAAGAAGAATATAATCAGGGAAATTTACGACAGCTACTTGCATCGAGATATTGGAGAACTCCTGAAATTGCATCATATTGATGCTTTTGAACGATTGCTTGAGTTACTGGCACAGCAGGCAGGACAACATGCAAATTATTCTTCTCTGTCACAATCTATATCCCTAAGTGCAAATACGGTACGGGACTATATCTGGTACATGGAGCACACCTATGTAGTGGAGCGTTGTCGCCCTTTTTATACAAATCCCAAAAAGGAAATAATTAAAGAACCTTTAGTCTACTTTGTAGATTTAGGGCTTTTAAATTATCAAAGGTCCAATTTTAATATTGTTTACGGAGGTAACTTGTTTGGGATGATATTCCAGAATTTTGTCTACAATACACTTTTGCATGTGTTGAGGCCTGAGGGTATATCCCTTAAATATTGGCGTACCCAAAATCAGGCGGAGGTAGATATCGTGATTGATTGGCCCGGAAATCCAATTCCTGTCGAGGTAAAGTATACAGAAGTTCAGAAGCCGAAAATATCTAAATCGTATTTGAGTTTTATTAAAAAATACAACCCTCATCAGGGTCTGGTCATTTGCAAAAGTGGAGATCATACTATCAATATTGAAGGCACCCAGATCGTATTTGCTCCTTATCATGCTATAAGGAGTGCAACAAAATCAATCATTTCAAAACTATGAAAACAGAACATGGTTAGAATAAACACACGGAGTGTTGAATATCAAAATTAATGGAGGTTGCATGTGTAATGTTATTAAGTAAGAATTAACACATGAAAAATTACATCGTTATCATGGCCGGTGGTGTAGGGTCTAGGTTTTGGCCAGCCAGCCGCGAGGAAAAACCCAAACAGTTTCTGGATATACTGGGAATCGGAAAATCCCTTATACGTCTCACTTACGAGCGATTTTTAAAAGTCACAGATCCGGATAAGATTTTTGTCGTGACCAACAAAAAATATCGTCCACTCGTAAAAGAGCATATCCCCGAAATGAGTGACAATCAAATCATGGGAGAACCATCGCGCAACAATACGGCACCGTGTGTCGCTTATGCATCCTTAAAGATATATGATCTGGATCCGGATGCAAATCTGGTGATGGCACCATCAGATCATTTTATCGCAGATGAAGATGAATTTGTGAGAGTGATCAGGAAAGGTCTTGAATTCACGGCGTCTGGAGAGCAAATACTGACCCTGGGTATGAAACCTCATAATCCCGCCACCGGGTATGGATATATTGAACTGGGGGAATCAATTGATAATGAAATCTGTGCAGCCGAGGCATTTAAGGAAAAACCCGATGTTGAAACCGCACAGAAATATCTGGATGTGGGTACCTATGTTTGGAACAGCGGAATTTTTCTCTTCTCAGCAAAGACAATTCTAAAATCATTTTCAGACCACGCAAATGATATTTTTTCGATTCTGATCAAAGGTGCCGAAGAATACAATACAGATAAAGAGGAAGAATTCTTAGGCGTACATTATCCTACTACCCCAAATATATCCATTGACTATGCGATCATGGAGAAGGCGAATAATGTCTTTTGTTTTCCGGCAGATTTTGGGTGGACGGACCTGGGTACCTGGGGTAGTTTGTATGATTTCATGGAGAAAGATGAGAGAGGTAATGTGGTGTTGGGAAAATCTTCGCAAGCAATAGTATCAAGCGGTAATCTGATAGTTGTAAGAGATGGAAAGAAGATTTGTATGAAGGATATAGACGACTATTTTATTATCGATACTAAGGATTTTCTCGTGATTTGGCCCAGAAGAGATGAATTACAGATTACAGAATTAAGAAAGAAATTCTGTTAAGTCCTATCTCATCTTAAAATCAGATCATGGAAATCGACTTATCCTTTTAGATAGCTCAACAATTAATTTCAAATCCCTGAGTGGGTTTATACTGTCCCTGTGTATTTTTCTCAAATCAAGGCGCCCACAATGTGCAATCCTCTATTAGTTTGTTCCTATCTTGAAAATATCACATGACCTACTTGCATCCCTTTGAACATGAGGATTACAGTTCTCCAAGAGAGATTATACCCTATGTTCTTCAGTTGATTCCAGAAATTAATAGTGTTATTGACATTGGATGTGGTCAGGGTACCTGGTTAAAAGTCCTTGGGGAAAACGAGATCACTGATTTGGTGGGAATTGACTCGTCGGCAACGTTGGAGAAATATTGTACTGAATCCTCATTTGAGGTTTATGCCCATGATCTGAATATGCCTTTTCAATCGAATCGAAAGTACGACTTGGCAATGTGCCTTGAAGTTGCAGAGCATCTGGAAGAACGCCCTGTTGATATACTAATAAATTCTTTAGTGGGTTTGAGTGATTATATTCTTTTTTCGGCTGCGGTACCTAATCAAGGTGGATTTCGTCACGTAAATGAGCAGTGGCCGTCCTATTGGGCAGAGAAGTTCAAAATTCATGGATACCAGTTTCTTGATCCTTTTCGCAATCGGATTTGGAACAATGAAGATGTTTCCTGGGTTTATCGACAAAACCTTTTTTTTGTTGTAAACTCAGAGGTCAATGAAAATTTTAACTTCCCAGTTTACAATGATATGGATGTTGTTCATCCAGATTTGTTTCAGCAAAAAGTGAAGAACCAGGAACATTTGCTCGAAGGAAGGATAGGATTTAAAAGCGCTTTAAGGATATTGGGCCGATGTTTTTCGAGGCGAATTGGCCTTCGAACATAAATGTACAAAGACTTCCCAACATGGCAATTGTATGGCACTGGGACAATCCTCTACTTGATTAATCGGTGAAATTTATAAGGATGATTTCTGTGATCAAATTTGAAGAAGAGAAAGGATAGTTAAAGAAAACTGTTGATAAAAAGGCCTGTTGACTACCTTAGAAGCCTACATCTATAAGCTTTCCTTTTTTATACTATTTGTCTTAGTTTCCTTTTCCGGAAAAGATGCGTATTATTTGAATGGTGACGAGCGAGCAAATCTTTCTAACGTCGAGATTCTTCAAGAACACGGAATCGGTAAAGAGTATCTAAATAGGTATTTTGGTCTTGCAGGACCTGTTTATCCCATTCTGCAGTACCTGATTAAGCCGTTAACTGGAGATAAGGCAAGTCGCAAAAGGTTGCTTAATATTTGCTTTTTGCTCATCCTTATCTATTTATTATCTTTTTTTATGGAGTCTGCCGACCTTGGTTGGTTGATCATGACTATTCCGATGACATATTTATGTGCGGGATATGCGATGACAATTCTCCCTGCATTAGTGTTCTTGTCAGTCGCTCTTCTTTTATTATTGCAAGATTTTTCAGGAATTCAAGAGGTTATATTACTCTTTGTCGGTGGTCTTTTTTTGTCATTGGCAATTTTAACGAGAATCAACTTGCTTGTCCTGCTTCCCCTATTTATCATGATCCCTATCTGGAGGGATGGTGTTTCGTCAAGGGGCATAGGTAAAGTTGTTGTCGTACTCTTGGGCACATTGCCTCTACTTACGCCGGTATTTGCGACTTGGGGAGGGGTGATTCCACCCGTTGCTGCAGAAACGCTGGAAAATGAGGCTGCGATAATTGGCAACTATTCTGGCAGGCATTTATTATTAAATCTTTCGATCACTACATTAATTTTTCTTCTGGTGATTCCGGGATGGTTTGTCAATGTAAGCAGAAATCTTATTAAGTGGGGATTAGGTGCTTTTGTTGCATTGTTCTTACTGAATCTCAAGGTAAATATTTTCAATTATATACCTGCACAGATTTTGTTCTTGAACCTGGGACTTGAGGAGCATGTACTATATCTCCTGGGAAATCTTTTTGGATCGATCTTTTTGGGATTGTGCTTATTTTTTTGCTATAACTTCTACATCCGGTCCAGGGATGCAAGTTCAACCATCCATAAGATTTCTCATGTGGCAATACTCCTTGTCATTGTGAGTGCGGGATTTTCTTCCCTGGTGTATAGCAGTAGATATGCCTGGCAGGTTTTACCTTTTATCTTCCTACTTGACACAAATTTTTTTAAAACAAGTCAGCTACTTCGTACATTGCGTTTTTCAGGTCTTCTATTGGGATATGCCATCTATTTTTCATTTAGGTTTTTTGTGCCAGAGGTGCAAGTAGTATTTTAAACAATAATTTGTCTTTGAAGACAGGTAGTAAACATATACTTATTGTAGCTAACACGAGTTGGAATATTCATAATTTTAGACTCAATGTAATTAGGGCGCTACTTGAAAGGGATTATCAGGTGACTGTACTTGCACCAGTTGACGAATACGTGAGATATAAAAGAGAATTTCCACTTGTAGAGCACTGTGACCTAAGAAAATTAGACAGGGACAGTATAAATCCGCACAAGGATCTGAAGTTGATGATCGAGCTATATAAAAGCTATAAATCAATTAAACCTGATTTGATTATTCACTACACAGTAAAGCCAAATATCTATGGAGGGGTTGCAGCCAGGGTGTTGGGGATGAAGTCAGTGGCAGTAGTCACAGGATTGGGATATCCGTTTATTCACCGGGGTGTGACCAGAACCTTCACCAAGTTGCTTTATAGGTTGAGCAATAGGTTTCACAGAAAGGTAATCTTTGAAAACCGGGATGATCTGAAATTATTTGAACAATTGAGACTGATTGAAAAGGGGAAGGGAGTGAGTATCAAAGGTTGCGGAGTAGATAGTCGATTTTTTAGCCCGGATGTGCACAACAATGGGAATGGTAGCATAACTTTCACCTTTATTGGCAGGTTATTATATGACAAAGGTGTTCGTGAATTTGTTAAGGCAGCTCAGATCGTCAAAGCGAACAATGATAACGTCAAATTTTGGTTGATAGGTCAGATAGATGAAGAAAATCCCTCGGCTATCAGGCGGACGGATTTAGTCAAATGGGTAAAGGATCCCGATATTTCCTATCTGGGGTCTAAGAACGATGTTAGACCTTATATTGCTAAGTCTGACTGTATTGTATTACCTTCTTATCGGGAAGCAATTGCCAGGTCTCTCACGGAGGCAATGTCCATGGGAAAGCCTGTAATCGGAACCGATACAGCAGGTGTACGGGAAGCAATTGGGCATGGAGATAATGGTTTCCTGGTCAAGGTCAAAGATTATCGATCACTTGCAATCGCAATGGGAGATTTTCTGGCGATGTCTGATAAAGAACGCACGGAGATGGGGCAACGAGGACGAGTCCGTGTCTTAAAAGAATTTGATGACAGAAAGATTGCAGAGGATTTGACTGCGATAGTTGAAGCATTGATATGATAGTCGTAATATTGAGGAGGTAAAATGCTCCTTTATTTTCTAAGATCTTTCATGCCTCTGGGTGTTTTGGGTCTTATCGTATCTATACCCTACTTTTCACAACAAGGCTTATCACATCTTGACCTGACAGCACAGATTGTGCTACACATAATTTGTTTATTTGCGGGTCACATTGTACTGGTTTCTTTGTTAGTTTTTTTGTGCCGGAACATTCAGCTCAATTTTGTAAAACCGGGATCAATGTTGCTCTACTCCCTCCTTTTCTACCTGGTATTGTTTGTCTCCACAGCGAGTATTTTTACTCAGTTTTTCTGGTCCGCACCCGCCAATGGTATTGTACTGGCAGCATTTATCAGAAATTTTGAGCACTATATCAACCTCTTACATCTAAATGTAAGTCAGATTTTAGTGTTCTTTATCCTTATAAGTGTTCTCGTCCTGTATATCCTATACAGGGGTGCGTTATGGGCTATTAATTTCTATCCCAACCGACATTTTCGATTATCCCGGACCACATGGATCTTGAGCCTTGGAGTTGGTCTTCTTTTTGTAGGGGTGATGCCTGGTATGCTCAAAAATAGGGACTATCTGAGGTCTAAAGTTCCGTTTGTAAAGCCAGTTCTGGAGTACTTTGCCAATAGTCCTGTCTTGTATGCGGGGTTTATCTGGTTTGAGAGATCTGGTTTGAGAAGGATTGTGAAGAAGGAAGAAAAAGATATGGCTAAGCTTATGGGAGATGGCAGAGCGAGTAATCCCTTTGATAAGAACTTGATTTTGATTACTGTAGATGCACTCAGAGCTGACTTTGTTTTGCAAGACTCCCTTCGGAAGACCTACATGCCACGACTAAATAAGCGGTTATCCAATCAGAAGCATATTGCATTTACAAATGCTTATGCCAACTGTAATTATTCTTCTTGCGGGTTACTATCAATCCTTGAAGGTAGAGTTTCCGATGGCGTGGAAAAAAAGGGATTGTCGATGCAACAATATTTAAAGCATTGTGGGTATACTACAAGCTTTATTGTCGCTGGGAACCACGCTGGATTTGATCACCTGGATATTCGATATGGAAATTTCGTCGATTATTATTTCGAAGGTCGATATTCGAGATATTTCGAACTCGACAGTGACAAGGTCTTAATAGAAGGTCTCGAGGACTGGAGTAATAAAAGCATTGGCGCAGCACCCCACTTTTTGTGGTTTCACCTTATGAGTGCACATTATGTTGCAGACCGGGAGGAAAGATTTAAATTGAGGCGACCAAGTGAGTTTAGTTTCCTGCACGAGAATGCGGAAGGAGCACTTCTTAATTACAATAATAATTATAGGAATGGTGTGCTGCAATCTGATTTTTATTTAGACACACTTTTGAATATCCTTAATACAAAAATAAGATTTGATAAAAGCCTGATTGTGATTACGTCAGATCATGGAGAAAATCTATCACCAGAGTTCGCAATTGGTCATGGACGGGATTTAAATATTGAGCAACTGCATATTCCTTTGGTGATTCTGGAACCCGCCATGAAGGAAAGTGCATTGGATAGTACTTTTCTGGCACAATCGGATATTGCACCACTTTTGATGAAAACCCTGGAAATTCCAATCCCCGGGCAGTGGAAATCTTTCTCGAAACCGAATGAAATAGTTGTGAAATCCCAAAATAAAAAACTAGAAGGAAGACTTTTTCTAGCTGAGGGCAAAAGAGTTGTACTTGAACTGGATTAGAGGACTAATCTTTGAAGTTCAATAGGGAGTGGAGAGAATAGAATTTTTAAATCCAGAACAATTCGAAGGTGGCGGAGAGGTCCTAATGATTTCTTATCTATTTCCTCCAACGAAGGGTATGGCAGCTATGCGCCTTTACAATTTTTATCAATCATTCAAAAAAGCTGGAGCGACAGTCTCTGTATTGACAACCTCTAATCGTAGTTTTTTCCCATCAGACTCTTTTTATCCACCCTTCGAAAATATTAAGGAAATCAAAACTTTGGATTTTAGAGCATTGTATAATAAACTTTTTGGCGGCACTGCGCTCATGCTCCTGCACCAAGACAAAAGGAGGCCTGTTATAAGGATTTTGAAATCGCTGGTTGGAGTTCTTTTTATCCCATTTATTATAGGAGAGGGCGGTATGTTCTATATTTTGAAGGGATACCTAAGTGGCAGGGACAAGATAAAATCAGGGAATGTGAGGATGATCTTTAGTTCTAGTAAGCCACTGTCAGATCACATTATTGCTTTTTTACTTCGAAGAAAATTCAAGCATGTTAGATGGATTGCAGATTTCAGAGATATTGTGGGAATTGAAAATGGCCTTAAAAAGCATGGTCTGGAAAGCTTCATGGTGAGAAAAGCTGATCTGGCCTTAACTGTCTCAGATGGCCTTTCTAAGTATTTTGAAAAATTCACCGGCCGAATCGTCGTGCTCCGAAATGGAGTCAATGAGCGATATCCCCATGTGGAATATGTAAAAAACCAAAAGTTCACTTTTACCTACACCGGTACTATTTATCCACAATTACAATCCCTTAAGAATTTCACAAAGGCGCTACAGATGTTAGTATCGAGAGGCATCATCCCACTGGATATGGTGAGTTTTTGCTATGCAGGCAACGACTTTGAGTTTATCAAAGGAGAATTTGCTGACCATGGTTTGGAGGAGATTTTAGTCGATAATGGGGCGATATCTATTGCTGACTCCTGGGAATTACAGACCAGTTCTGATGTAAATGTTTTGCTTACCTGGAGTAATACAAGCAAGGGTATTCTTACGGGTAAGTTATTCGAGTATCTCGCGAGTGGAAGACCAGTGCTCGCCCTTGTAAATGGACGATGTTGTGATGAGGAACTAGAGCAATTATTAGCATATGAAGACTGCCTTGTGTCATATTCGGATCAATGGGAACTAGTAGCCGATTTTATGCACTCCAGATATGCCTCGTGGCTAAATAATAAGGAGGAGATGATCAAACGGGATAAATGTACCTACAGTTGGAATGATCAATTTGATCGATTGCTAGCTACCTCAGCTGTATTTAGGCATCTGTGAAATGATTTATATTCTCGAGGAGAAAGAGGTAAATTTCGGTTAAGTCACAATGCTCTTGTATAGAATCATCGAAGTTGGAATTGTGAAAATTTATGGTTACATGGGTATTGAACTTATTGTCATCAAGAAATGCCTTTGTCACTTCTAGTCCAGATAAACTTGCCGAGCCTTTTTCTTTTACTAGAGCACTATCCATGAATATTAAAGGAAGTTCCAGAAAGGTAAAGGGCAAACGAGTTTCGAAATTAAATAAATAGTAGGGATATCCTGTCCCACACCTGAAGCCAATGTGATTGCGATAACCCAGACTGGAATCCATCTTGAAATCCAGTAATTCGATCTGATGTGGTGTCGTGTTCCAGAACCATCTGAGATAATGCTGCCTCGTCAAATCGATATCGGAGTCTCGTATCTTTTCCAGATTCGACTTTTCCATTCTAAAAATTTCAGAATCCCTTGCAGTTTTATAACTAGGATGTAGCCCAACATCATAGCCGTATGATTCTGCTTTTTCTATTATCTCAATGAGAGACCGATCTCCCTTAGGATAGACAAAATCATATGTTGTATTTCCTCCATTGAGGATATAAACAATCCTATTTTTAAATACCCCAGTCTCTGAAAAAAGAAAATCATAAGTGTCGAAAGGATCCGACATTTTCCCCATCTGAAATGCAAAAAACTTTCCTAATGTATGGCGCAGATAGTGAATACCGCGTTGCCGGATAATTGCTGCAAGAATGATACGAATAATTTTAGATGTAGGCTTAAACCTGTACGGTCGATCGATGTCATGGGTCAAGCTAAAAGATGTCGGAATGGGGTGGATTGCTCCGAAAAGAACCTGGCAAATGGCGTAGACTAAATGATCTACAACCGGTGTTTTTTCAAGTTTATTGTAAACGAGAAAATGATTGGACTCGTCCAGCCAGCCCTGTTCTGAATACTGCTCTGGCGCATAATTTTCTTCGTATCGACTGATATGAAAAAAAATGGTTTCGATTAGGTCGAATGCGAATTCTTTGTTAGAAATAAAATCTGTAGTGTCTTTTGACGTTTGCTCTACGCTGTATAGTTCTGAGTTTTCAAATAAATATTTGTTTGCACAGTATTCGACTCTTTTTTGTCTTGTAATGGAGAAAAAAAAATTTTGTCTTGGGATCTTGAATGCCTTGTTTCCACCCTTAGGTGAGCCGTAATAAAGCGTGCATTTTTTGCTTTTGGATGCGCAATTTTGGAAGACAGGATGTGCGGTAATGAAATCAAAGGTATATCTTATCTCATTTATAAACCGGACATCATCAACTATCAGGATTAAATTTTCCTTCTCTAGAGTCTTACCCATTTCGTTGAAAACTATGCTGCAAGAATATATCCCTTCAAATATAGTGTAATTGAAGACAATTGACTTTTCGCTATATTGGAAAATCCAAGATAGATCCTTTTCGCACCTTTCTGTCTTACTATGCTGTGGATAAAGAGATGCGGGAGCCTTACATTCTGCATATAGCAAGCTGGTTTCCAAATCGAGTGAATCCATTTGATGGTGATTTTATTGAGAGGCATATAGGTGTGTCACAAAGTATTTATAAGGCAATTATATTGAGTGTCGTAGAGGATCCTAATTTAAAATTTTGGAGGACTGAATACGAATTTCGAAATAAAAATAACATTCCCTGTCATCAAGTTTATTACCCAAGGATTTTATTATTATTTCAACCTATTCTGCTCTTATCTTGCTATTGGAAACTCTGGAAGACAATTGTCAAGCTTCATGATAGACCTGTACTTATCCACGTTCATACCATATTGTATGGAGCTTTACTGGCTTGGATTCTAAATGTATGTCTAAAGATCAAGTATGTGGTAAGCGAACACTCCACGTTATACTTCCAAAGTGACTCTGTGGGGATAAAATTGCGATGGCTTTTTGCCTCATTTCTTGCAAGGAAAGCCAAATTTGTTTTGCCTGTGTCAAGTGATTTGAGGGACGCAATGTCCCGGGTTGGTTTTCGAAAGAACAGATTTAAAGTAGTCCCTAATGTGGTTTCTGAATATTTCTTTAAATCGGGCCAGTTACACTTCAAAAGAAATAGAGCTACCAAGTTTGTACATATTTCTAATTTGAGATCGCACAAAAATGTCAATCTAATAGTGGATGCTTTTCTGAAAGTGCTGAGAGACGGTGAAGATGTTCAACTAACAATAATAGGTTCTGATGGAGTATCTGAAATGCAGGAAATGACGGGTAGTCACGATATTGGGAAGGAAAGACTCGTAATTCTTGGTCCCCTGGAACATTGGGAAGTTGCTGAATGTCTATCAAACCACGATGCCTTGGTACAGTTTAGTGAATATGAGTCTTTTTCGATTGTTATTGCGGAGGCATGGGCATCAGGTATTCCTGTTATTACGAATGCCTCAGGCGGCCTCACTTCTGTGCTCGATGACCGATTGGGAGTCATTGTTAAGAGAACGGATTCCTCTTTACTGGCAGAGAAAATGAAGTGGATTATTAGGAATAGCCACGTTTTTGATCGAGAGATCATCCGTGATTTTGCACGAAGGAATTATCGCCAGAATGTGATAAGGAAAAAATTTGAGGAAATATATTCCAATGTGACAGGCTAGCGGATGATATTGAAACAATGGGGGACTATTATTTAGTCGCTAAATTATTAGGACAATTTGATCGTGCGAATCTTACAGAAAAGTCTACGATGGATTACCGCAAGACTTGATAGGCGCATATATCGAGAACGTGATTTTGCGATTATCTCAAATAACTGCTGGGGTGCTGAGATTTATAAAAGGCTCGGACTCCAGTTTAATACACCCTTTGTAGGATTGTTTTTGTATGGATCTGATTATTTGAAGCTCCTTGAGAGATTTGAGCACTATTTAAGTAGAGATCTTAGGCACATTCCTGTCTCTAAATGGACAGGTGTTGTGCCTGATTATCCTTTAGGAGCTTTGGGTGATATTGAAATTCATTTTTTACATTATAGGGATTTTAGGGAGGCAAAGCTTAAATGGGAAAGGAGAGTGGCAAGGATGGCCAAGGTAAGTGAGCACAAATTATATTTTAAGATCTGCGAACGAGATGGGACTGATGTTGAGTCACTGAGGAGATTTCACAAATTGAATTACAGGAATAAGATTTCGTTCGGTCTTAGTGACATCGGAGTTTGTGAACATGTTGTTTTGCGGGAAATTGATAAAAAGCATCTCGTGCCAGATGGTGTAGCACTGTATAGGATATCGTTTAAATACGTCGATGTTTTAAGGTGGATTGATACCGGGAGAATGGAAGTTAATTTGTATAGTAAATGTAAAGCCAGGGCTGGTATATGCTGAGAAATGACCTGTTCGTTTAAAGATTATTGGTTGTCAAGCCGAGCTCTTATTATTACTTCACTAGAAAACAAATGTGTAGTACCATGTCTATCAACACAAGACTCTGGATACGCTATGTCGTAGTTTGGATATTAGACGAAATGTATCTTTCAAAATGTCCTTTAATCTCTTGACCAGACGTATATAATTTGGAGTACCGATGATTCGAATAATCAGGACCTGATATCTGGCCAATCTATGAACAGAGGATATTTTAGGGACATACCGGTTGGGAAAATGCTTTTGATAAAGTGAGGTGGCTTTATGAGGTTGCTTCGTTCCAATCGACAAGATTGACGAATAGATAGTCTGAGCAACAAAGTGATAGTTGTCATCATACCAATTTTGTCTATTTATTCTTAGCCAGTCAATCCACTTCAGTTGTAACGAGAATTTTTTCTCAGATAAGATTTTCCAATCCCTTGATGACAACGAATCTTTACGTTGCCTCACAACTGTATGAGCTTCGTCGTCGTAAGTAAAGATTGCCTCATCATTCTTTGCCAACTCAAACAAGAGTTGGTATTCTTCGCCATAGTTGAGATCTGTATCCCATCCGGATACTCTCATAATCTCAGATTTTTTCCACAAATTACTACACGTATGACCAAAAGATGATACAAGGATTGCCTTGTAAGGATCCGGAATTGTATTGTATTTCTTGCGGGATCCATTGATAAAGTGGTAATAGTAAGAAGCTATAATTACTGAAGTTTCCGGATTGAGATCGATTAAGCTGACTTGATGCTGTATCTTATCAGGAAGCAGGATGTCATCGGCATCTAGAAATTGAATCCATCTTCCTTTCGCGAAAGCTAGCCCTCTATTTCTGGCAAAAGAAGGTCCCTGTCTCTTCTCCTGGAGGACAGTGATCCTCCCGGGATCTAGTGATGCGAATTGTTGAGCAACAGAATTTGTTTTATCTGTTGATCCATTGTCTACTATTATTATCTCAAGGTCCTTATAATTCTGGTACAGAACGCTATTAATAGCTTCTGGTAATAGATGTTCGACATTGAAGCATGGTATAATGACTGTGATAAGCATCAGACTACAGACTTCTCCTTATTAATCACAGCATACGCTCTGCCGATTTTATACAAAGTCGGACTTATGGAATCGATCACCAGATTTTGCCAGAAATATTCCCTGTCCCATGCTAATCTTATGCAATTCATGGGTATCTTGTAAAATAACATCGCAAGAAATGTCTTAAGAAAAGAATCCGTTATCCACTCATTTTTTGTCCTATAGAGATACCCCCTTATCTTGCCATGCTCAAAAGCTGAAAAGAGATGCCACTTAACTCTTTGCTTATGTGGAAGGACATAATGATAAAGATAAAGCTCCTTAAAGAACCCAATTTTTCCACCGTGTTTTTTTATTTTTATTTGGATCTCATCGTCATCCCCATATCCCACTTTTGTTCCTTTCATGCCCAGGTGATTTGAAAAACCTCCGTGCTTCTCAATATTGGATTTTAAAACGGCCATATTGCACCCTGCTAATGCTCCCTTCTTAATTGAACAATCCGGATTTATTTCGAGATCTATCCTTTCAAAATCTTTGTCAATCCACTTTGGTTTTTTATTTAGGTATTTGGGGTATGATGGTCCACCGAAGCACGTGAATTCTGCGGTCCTTGTTTTTTCAATTACCTTTACTATAAAATTTGGTGGTAATTGAACGTCGTCGTCCAGAAAAAGAACCCAGGGAGCTAAACTCTGCTGTACTCCGGCATTTCTGGCATTACTATGCCCCAATGAATGCTCGTTTATCAGAGTAAGGGGTAAAATCTTTTCGTATTGTCTAATTAAGGAAGGTGTGCCATCAACGCTACCATTATCTACTATCACGATTTCATAATGATCATTCGACTCTTGTAGTAAAAAACTTTCGAGAAGAATTTTTAAATATTTAGATCTGTTTAACGTGCATATTACAATACTGAGCTTAGGCTTTGCATTTTTATTTTCTTTATCGTCCAAATTCATAAATTATACTCTCTGAGGAATAGTCAGGAACTATAATATTATCGAGGGCATACTTTATCATATTTCTTGACCAGAAATAGAAACCAATCACTATTCTCAAAGTTATTTGAAATGCTATTTCAAGAGCACCATTTTTCCCATGTGCTTGAAAAAGAAATCGTCTACCGCAGACTCAAAGTGTTCAAATGATTCCTGTTTGTCAATTTTAAAAGAATACAGATAAGTACCATTAGCCAATCTATCTCCATATTGATCAGTTCCATCCCACGATCCGACTGTAATATTTCTCCCAGTATACAGAGGGCCAAGATCAGCTTCTGTGAGCTCACGGACCACCTGCCCGGCCGGAGTATATATTTGTATCATATAATGCTCCGGAATTTGAGATCCAGTAAGTACATATGCAAATCTTGTCTTTTCGCTAAATGGGTTTGGGTAATTGATAATATTTGAAATCGATGGTGTAAGAATCACCTCAAATTCTATCTCCGCATTACTGTCTCCACTCAAGTTCCCACTTACGTCGCTTCCCTGAACAACAAGATTATAGGTGCCCGGAATTTCGAATTGAGGATTAAGTCTAAATGTGGCTGCATCATCGCTTTTACCAGCTGGGATAAATTGTACATTTGGATCGCCGTCGGAGTAACGGATCCTGTCACCATTCGGATCTACAATGTATACTTCAAATAGTTCTGGATCTTCAATGAGTTTGCTTGGGTTTTCATCAGTGAGTGTAATTACTATTTCTGGTGCTGGAGAAACTATGTCACTCTGCATAATGCGTTTGCCGTCAAAAGTAATATCGAGTACTGGATTGATTTTATCTGCCTTTTTATCGAATCGGTCACTGAGAAAATTATTATAATGGAATTGTTCCAATTGTGAAGGCTTGGGATTTACCTCTAGAGTGATTGTGCCTTTCTGATCACTTGACACCAGGGATTCAGTGATTTCCTGAAAAGCTCCCGCATCTAGCGGGATATGTAGATTTGAAACAAGCGTGTCTATTGCCTGATCAATGAATAATGTGGTTCTGATACTGTCGCTCTTTATGGGGCCGATATTATGAATGCTATAATTAATGTCTAGCTTGTCATCACTTACATTATGGGTAATAAAAGGAAGCTCGCGTGTAAAATCCACAACAAATTCAGGGGGTTTTTCGTAGTTAACTCTAATGTATTGGATGTAAGGTAGAGTTTTAGACTGATCATCATTTATATCGAGATTTATTTTCAAATAGGGATAGATGTGAGGGTCAATAGAGCTTAAATCCGCAGACATATCTTTTAGCTCACTAAGGAGTATCTCTTCACCATTGTTGTCAATACCGATTACAGATACCTCAATTGAATCACCTGACTCTAATTCTGCTTCCATACTGAAATCTGACCATTCTAATGCCGGACCGATTGGCACTGTGACCAGCGTACCGGTATTTGCAAATACAGGAAACGGAAGTTTTTGGGAAATAATATCGGATTCATTTTCTGCAAGATCTTCTAAATAATAGCTGCCGTTTTTGACAAACGAAAAAATATAGGGACGTGGATTATTCTCAATTCCCCTGATTTCCTTTGCTCCATATTGCTCTAAGGTATTATACAGGTTTTTACCATTATTTGTGATCGAATCATTCTGCCAATCAATCACCGAAAGGTCACTAAGGTCAGGTCCACCCTGGCATGTATAGAGGAGGACTAACTTATCGTCAGGGATGACATTATCAATGAAATTGATGATTTTCATGCGTTCTTCGGTAGTTGCAAGAGAGAAGGGATATGCCGCTATAGAAGAAAAAATAGTCTGTTTGCTGCCGTGTAATCCTGGTCTGGGATTCTGTGAAAAACCACTTGGATCACTGGGATCTGAAACGACAATTGTGATGCCTTGATCGTATTCCCAAGTAAAAAAATCTTTCCATAAGACTCCGTCCACTTGACCTCGGGGCTTATCGCTGGGATCCCATATCTTGTTTTTTAGTGTGAGATCTATATATTTTGTCCCATAGGAAAGACCCCTGTCAATTGTGTCAATTTGTATACTCGTTAGTTCATCATCTTGATATTGCTGGTAATGACCCTGATTCCACCCACCTGATGAATTCGTTAGATAGGTGAAGGAACTATGGCTATATGTAATGGAAGAATCTGATTGCTCTGCTAGCCGAACACGCCAATAATAGACTTTTTCGTTTTCAAAGCCGATGGCTGGTTTCCAGCTGGCGATCCGCTTATTTGTCGTTACAGACTCTGAGAACAAAAAAGGCGAATTAAAGTCTAAGACAGTGTCAATCTCGAATAAGATATTTTGTACGGTATTTGACGATGAGGAGTTAAATGCCATCACTTCAACCGGATCTGAATAAACAATTCCATATTCAGCCGGATACATTGCTTTTATCGAAGATGTCGAAATGAAAACGTCAAAAAGGGTCCCCGATTCAGAAAGAAAGTTATTTTCTTCAGCAATTGGTTTTGGATCTTCTTCGATATTATTTTCAGAATCAATCGCGATGTCAAATTTATGTGTTCCAGTTTCTCGATGGACAAGGGGGACATCAAAAATCACAGTTGTCTGATAACCACCAATCGAAATTTTGGATGGACCATGCTCCTCTTCTATTCCAGAAGGTGTTTCCTGGATTACTTTCACATACATCGAGTCTTCCGGACTCGAACCCAAATTAAGCATGTCGAACGACAGAGAAAATGTTTCTAAATCTATGGAGACATTTTGAGGACTGGTAGTGATCGAATTGGGATCAATGACAAAATCAGGATATTCAAGTCTCGCCAAGCTGTATGCTGGATCACCATGAACAATGAATTGTTGATTTAAGGTCTTTTGTGATGCGGCACCTATGTCGTCAAATTTTGCAAGTGTCTTTTGTATTGAAACTCCAATAGGTTGCCCTCTTAATTCGTCTAGCAAATAGGTATACCATACTGAGGCAAACTGATCCAATGCAGTTAAAAATCCCAGTCCCGATGTGGCCATATATAGTGTAGCCCCTTTGTCTGTAGTAAGTACGTTGTTCTCACTGAGGCTCACTACCTCAGTAAAGACATTACCAGTAAGACACCCTAGAGCAAGCATTACCGGATATCTGTCTTTGTTGTCAAGAAAAAAGGGATCCTCAAATCCTTGAAACTCTGTTGTCGTAATCGCACCATGGCCAAAGTATGTCTTTAGGAGGACGCCGTCATTAAGTAGATCAAGAACTTGCTTGGTCACAGAACCCTCAATAACATCATTTGATTCTTTTTTGACCGTATATACGGTACCCGCAAAAGGATCACCTTCAACCAATGTTGCCATCGAATTCATCTTTTTCAATATGATGTTCTGTTCGCTGGCTCCCGAGCCGGCACTCAAATGCAAAACCCGCTTCATCCATGCCCTATCCTCTATGGTTTGTGGAGCATTGGCAATGAGATCCTCCATCGTCCTGATCTTGTCCAGATAAATGGCGATGTGCTCCGGCGTACGCGCCGCAAGTCGACCCACTGGTACTAACGGAACACTCGATTCCATCTTGCTTGTTAGGAGGTTGTCTGAACCAGGAATTCCGAATACGGGCAGATAATTGTATTCGAAATCCTGATGACGACCTTCTGCGTATTCCAATCCCTTCCCAATGAGAAAGATAAACTGTGGATCGCTCCACTGCTCGCTAATGTAATTGAGAAAATTCTTTACACTGAGTGGATGTAAATCTACTCCGTACGCAAATTGGTCCTCAAGTTGTGATATATCTATGATTTGGGTTCGGTAACTACCTCCCGCTTCACTCTGCCGGTATTCCGCGTATGCTTCCACATGATTGCCTCCTCCATTACCGGCTTGGAGCAAAGCCCGATGGCTAATCATTATAAATTGGGCATCTGATTGATGGAGAGGGTCAAATGCGATTCGCTCTATTTTGTGATCGCTCTTAATTTGTGATTGCGGATTGACAATGACGAGTCTCCGGTTTGAAGGCCCTGACGGGACAATAATTTTTACAAGATCATTTTCAACAACGCTGGTAATCCTATTGCCCCCATTGAGATCAAAGACAATAGGTGCAATATTGCCGTGATTAAAATTTGAAAGCTCGAGATACATGCCATCTCTTGCGTCTTCAAAAGTGACTGTCCCAATATCTTTGCCATCGAAATCGAGGTGCCGTGGATATTCCAGATAAATTTGACCGAATGTCACCTTGTCGGTGGGGCCGGAAGTGGAAGCCTCAAATGTGTTCTCCGCTGTTAACTCTGTACGGTCAATCGCAAATTGATCTTTAATCAATATTGATCCCCCATGATTATTTGTTCCTTCAAATTGCAGATCCATTTTTGATATGCTATTCCAGGCCAGATTGACCTCGTGACGCACCAAATTTCCAGTCATACGAAAGTGCAAAGTGGGCCGAGGGCCTTCAGATGCAAGCGATTTGACCTCGATATCCACGCTGTGTTTGGCATCTGCCTTCGAACCAAATCCTTCTCCCTCCACGTATTGAGAAAATCGCACTCCCTGGTTGTTGATTTTGCCCTTATGGTGATGGGTGTTCAGCTCCAGGTGTTCCTTGTGGGAGTACCATATCCGTTTTTGGGGGATCACACCCCCCAGGTTGGTAACGATTGACTCGTACCGTATTGAGGATGATTCTCCCGGTGTCCAGGTCAGGTAGTAACTGGAAGAATCTGCAGTTAGACCGTAGCCGGGATTGAGCATTGTTTCATCCGGATTTTGGAAAAGAAATCTGTCGAGTTCGGACCGGTTCTTTTGGGCGTAAAACTCGATGAAATCGGTGTCACCAAGGGTACTTTCTAAGGTGCTCACAAACAGTTGTTGCTCCCGCCCCATCCAGTATAGACGCAAAGTGGCAGGATTGATCTGTGCGACCGGGATTCCTTCAGCTCCAAGTTGCTGGGAAGTGAATCGATAGATTCCGTCCTGGCCGATTTTAATCTTGTAATATTCTTGCCCGTAATTGATCCATTCATTGCCCAGCAACGTGTCACCATTCTCCACCATTTGAGCTCCGGCAAAGGATAATCCGATCAGCGTAACCAAAAGTGAGGTGAGGGTATATCGTATCATCTTTATTATCAAACTTTTAGCGAGTGTCAAACTGGCCCATATCTCTTGGTGCTCCCAAGTCAGTTAGGTCAATTTTATTGAAACAAACTAAACATATAAACGCAATAGCGTATGGATTCAACAGGAAATCAGACTCATACAATGATCCACCGCATTTATCTTGCCAGAATCCGACGAGTACCGATCCATCCTTTTTCTTCCTAAAGATCACCATTTTTCCCTATATCTTTACTGTCGAAAATCACTACCATGGATCTGAGTAATATTCAAAGTAAAGTCGATCAATATCATAAGTTGCTCGAAAATACCGAGCAGTACCGCCAGGTATGGCACCAGTCGTTAAAACAGATGATCACCGGCCAGCTGGAGACTATCATTAAAGAAACGGGTCTTAAGGCCAAGGTCGAAACCCGGGAAGAATTGCAACATTTGGAAGCTATCGGCCTGTCACTCGGTCATGTGGAAAGTGGTATCTCTGAAAAGGTAGGTGAGGCTAAACGTGTTCTGATAAAATCCAACGGCATGCTTGTGTATCAGCAACTGTTTAACGGCAAGATTATGGTGACGATAATGTATCCCATGATCGAAGGCATCGGAAAGCCCCGGCCTCCAAAGAATTTCGAAATTTTAAGGCCGGAAGAACTCAAACCGCCATTTATCTTAAGACACGTGGAAGAATTCCTAAAAGAGATAAACGGTTGGGAGGATTTTGATGATGATGTGCCTCAACCCATTGGATTTCAGATGGTGCAAAATGAAAACATTGTCCCGGGTACTACTCCATAGCATGAATCTTGTGATGACCTGTAAGACACTGTGTATCTGTTGTCTACTTATCGCAATATGGAGTTGCGACGAAGGAGAGACAAAGAATGAAGCAACGCATGACGGGCTATTCTCGGTAATAGTGGCTAATGATGGTCGGGATAGTTTAGAGTCATATGGTATCGATATAGATTTGGTGCGTGTAAACGAGTCCTTCAAGCTCATGCACAGGGATGGTGAGATTCCGACTCAGATAGAAGACCGCAATAGTAACAGCACGCCCGACCGGGTTTTTGTGCAGCTGCATCTTCCCGCTGGAAGTATTAAGAACCTAGTAGCAATTCCCGGTAGCCCTACAACTTCTTTTGATAAGGAGGTAATGACACATGCGTATGTCAATGGGAGTGCAATCGAAAGGAGTTATACTTTCCAGTCGGATGATGAGTGGAAAGACGGGGGAATAATTTTAGAAACGGGATTGATTGCCTATCGGGCACTGATGAGTGATCGGTTTGCTTTTGACATCGTAGGAAAACGGCAAGAGAAGATGCTGGAGGCCTTGGAAAAGTACGACCTAAGTACCATAGATTCCTGGGGTGGTGATGCACTGGAAGAGGGTTCTTCCCTCGGCATTGGAAGTCCGGCTTTATTTGACCAGGATAAGATCGTCTTCATTGACAATTTTGACAGCCGTCAAGTCGAAATTATTGTTGAGGGACCTTTGAGAGCCGAGGTGCATATCACGGTGAGAGGTGTAATTGTCAGAAATGAAAAGATCGATCTTCTCATCAAGTGGCAAATGCATGCAAATAAGCCCTGGTCGCAGATTGACATCGAAATTCTTACTCGTACAGATCTCAATCTCGAATTTGCTTTTGGTCTTCCCAGACATCCGGATGCCACTGATTTCACCCAGGGGTTAATCGACAATGTGCATTTTGCCTATACCTATGGGTTACAATCATCAGAGGGAGAGCAACTGGGTATGGCCGTTATGGTGCCCGGTCGATACGAGATGGATACTTACCGGGATGACGATCACAATTATTTTTATCTGGCTGAGCAAATAGACCGGTCTGTTCAGTACCGGATCCTGGCAGCCTGGGGAAAAGGCCGGCAAGAGATACACGATGAAATCATGTTTATGGACCTAGTGAGAAAGTATACCGCAGAGTACGGAGCTGAGGTGAGAGTCCAGCCTGATTTTGGACTGTAGCAGCGAAATCTTTTCTCCGAACCGAGATATCCTCAAATTCAACCATTAATGCATTATATTTATTTGTAATATAAGCACACAATACGTATTATTGCACTGCAAAACTATTGTGAAATGACATTCCGAAAACGAAGTGACCAAGCGCTGGCATTTAGACTGCAAACAGACGATGGCAAGAAAATGCCTTTAAAGTTGAAATTCAAAAATGGTGAGATCCATATCAATGCGAGCCAAATGCCCAGAGGGACTTACCAATTGACGATGGATCGAGGAGATGATGTGGAGTCACAGTATTTTAAGGTAGAATAGTCTCCATGTGGTTTCCGAGATTAGTACTTCAGCCGCACTAGCTTGAGCTTTTTGCCCCGTACACTGGGTACAACAAGCTCATCCGGACCAGTCTGAACGGCATTTTTTATTTGCAGCCTGAGTTTGAGATTATCGGTACTCATAAGGCTTCTGCGAGTGATATCACCTGCTCCATTTAAGATATATTCACTTACGGTATTCTCATTCCTGATTTCGTCATTATACAAGATCCTCAGAAAGGAGGGATTCCTAAAAAGGAAATATGATGAATAAGCGGCCTGATCGTCATTGGAATACTGCTTCTTAGGAAGTAGCTTTTGCCAGTGAGGTGTTCCGTCAGGATGGATCGAAACCAGGACAAGGTCTTCGTAATAGTAATCAACCGAAAACCTGGTAGAACCATAATAATCTCTTCTGCCCCCATAGGCCAATCTCTCGTATTCTTTATTTTCCTCTGCCAGCATAATCAAGCCACCGTCCTGCCTAAGTATGATATCCTGCACGTCCAGGTTGTACAAAGTCTCCTTTTTCGGGTTGTATTTTCCATGGAAATCTGCTACCAGCTCTTCGTTATAATCTACTTTTGATATGCTGACATTTGCGATATCCTGGGCGTTAATCGTGATGTGAAAGATACCATCGGTATCACCGGCCTGGCGATCTGAATGCAATCCCAGAATAACCACATTGTCATTCACATTATCGTATTTAAAAAAAGCATCATATGTAATAAAGTCGGATAGAGGAAGAGAGCTCGATACAAACGACTGGTCATTATGATCAAACCTGAAGACTTCAATGGAGTGATCTTTTTTTCTGAAACGTGTATTGTTTCGCTCGAAGACAACAAACATAGTCCCTTCGTTTGTCAATAGGGTTTTTCTGTAGTCTTCTCTAAAATTGATGTTGCCGAAATCAAAATCTGCAGTCCACATCAAGCGCCTTTCGTCCAGATGGTATGCAAAAGCACTCACAATCCGCTCATTTTCGACCTCGGTCATCAGAAACACATTGCGATCTTCTGATTTCACAAACCGAAATCGAGGCCTAATCAAGCCCTTTTTGATGATCACAATTGTATCTGTAAACTGAAGCTGCACACTGGGATTGTATTCACGCACAATAATCGCCATGGAATCTTTCCATTCATTGGAATAGATAACATTAAACCGGTCGCGTTGACCCACCACGTTTATGATTCTCGATCGTCTGCTATCCAGTTTTTCCTCTATCATCCACGCCGATGACATCTTCTCGTTGTAAGCATGGATGTCAAACTCATTGACACCGTCCCTTACGATAAGCAGATGGTCACCCACTTTGCCAAGGATATCATATATAAATTCGGTACGTAGATTGATCTCATCTGAAACGGTGATGATCTGACCATTGACCATTGAGTAAAGGGTGAAAAGGAGGAATGTGATTAGATGCTTCATTACAGCTATGAAAATACTACAAGTTTTCTGTCTTGTCAACCGAAAGCCAGCGGATTGGTGCCAGGGTGTACGATCAAAGTTTTGTCTTTGCTAAATTCGTGGCCACCATGAAGCGCAAGATAGGAGAATATACTCAGGGCAAACCAGGACCGTTATTGATCTGCGTAGGAGGATTGCATGGTAACGAATGGGCAGGTATACAAGCATTGGATCTGATCATGAAGATGCTTGAAGTGGAACCAATTACAAATCCGGGGTTCCGGTTTTTCGGTAAGATCATTGCCTTATCCGGCAACTTGCCAGCATTGAAGGTTAAAAAGAGATTTATTCATCGTGACCTCAATCGCATCTGGTCACCACGCCATTTTAGAAACCCCGGCAATGAGGTAGAATTCGGCGAACTTGTTTCGCTGAAAAAGCTGATTGACCAGTATGTACTCGACTGGGGTGGTAATTCGGTTTACATACTGGATCTACATACTACAACTGCTGAAGGAGGAATCTTCCTTTTGCCAACGGTGAAAGAATCGAGTATTGCTATTGCCGAGACTATGCACGCTCCGGTGATTTTAGGACTGGTAGAACGTCTTGGCGGCACGATGATCAGGCATTATTCCAAGAGGGAAGATGTCGACATTACCGGGTTGGTGTTTGAGGCTGGACAGCACGATGATCCACTTTCCGTAAATCGAGCTATAGCGGCGATTACCAACTGCATGCGATCGATCGGAATTGTCTGCGAAGAGGATATCGAAAACCGGCATGATCAACTGCTTGTCGACTATTCAAAAGGGCTGCCCAAGGTGGCGAAGTTGCTATACGTACATCAAATACGACCCGATGATGACTTTATCATGATTAAGGGCTTTAGAAACTTCGATCCGGTTAAAAAGGGAGACGTCCTGGCTCGAGATAATCATGGGACAATAGTAGCTAAGGAAAATGGATTGATGTTGATGCCGCACTACCAAACCCTGGGTGATGATGGGTTTTTTATTGTCGAAAAAATTAGATAAAAATGAAATATATCTTTTTGGATCATATGAAAGAGCAGGAATTGTATCCCGGGTTTCTGGCTCGGATTATTCACACCGACTTGCAGAGCATCTCTTATGTAAGATGCCTGGAGGGAGCGGTCCTCCCTCCCCACAAACACACCGAAGAGCAGGTGTTAAACCTGATCAGCGGAGACATGGAGGTCACTGTCGAGGGAGAGACCAGGAGATGCGCACCGGGCTCAGTCATACATATTCCGTCTAATGCAATCCATACGGTAACGGCAATTACAGAATGTCTTGCAATAGATATATTTTCACCCGTACGGGATAAGTATCTCAGCATGGGTATCCGTACAGATAAGCTTTGAGATAAAAAAAACCCACAGTAGAAACTGTGGGTTTTTCTTAGGAATATCTTTTCTTAAGATCCCTTTTCCTTATGCATTTGATAGAGTTTTCCGATCTGAGGAACGATAATTACTTCAGATCTTCTATTAGCTGCCCGGGTTGCGGTAGACGTAGGATCATCGGTCACTTTAGGATGGTATTCACCCTTTCCAGCAGCAGTTAATTGCTTGGGATTTACACCCATGGAGATCAGCTTTCTCACGATGGCCACTGAGCGGGCGACACTGAGATCCCAATTATCTTGATATCGAGCTGTATTAATCGGCCTATCGTCTGTGTGCCCTTCGATTATCAGATTCATATTTGGTGTTTTCTTCAGCATATCAGCCAATTCTTCCAGTGTGCTATTGTCCTCAGCATTCAGTCTTGAGGATCCAGTGGCAAAATTTATCGGATCTTCCAGATCGAGGTAGAGCATGTCCTCGAGCTCGGTGATTCTCTGCCCACTCTCGGAGACTGCTTTTTCGACATCAGAAAATGCATTAGAGATTTCATCCCGCAAAACATTGATTTGAGCTTGTTTATCTTCTACTGATTTGTTTACAGCAGCTACTTTGTCCTCGGTGCTCTGCAACTGCGATTCTACCATTCCTACTTTTTTGGTCAATTCCTCCTTCTCTGACACAAGGGTGTTTTTGTCTTCTTCCAGCATGTCGACTTTCTTTTCGAGGTTAGAAAGTGATTCGGCCAAGCTTGCTTTTTCCTCTTCCAGGGCTGTAAATTTCTTTTTGCTTACGCATGAGGTCATGGCAACAGATGCGATCAAAATTCCAAGTGTTAAGCTCTTAAAGTTCATTTTCATTTCTGTTTTTATGAATTTGTTGCAAAGTAATGAAAAATCTTCTTAATTACGGCACTGCTGAGGACCAATAAGCACAGATAATCTTGCTGATCTCCATGGGTTTACATTTGGATCTGTCTCATATGATAAAGACAAAACATTGGGATATAAACACGATAGTTTTTTCTATTTTCCACCCGGATAACTGAGATCCATATGCCGGGCCTTTTGAAAAGTTTCATATTTACTTTGTTGGTCGGCACAACCATTGTGTACAGCAATCAATTGTTGGATTATTTCCACCACAGCCGGTTTTTGTTTTTCGGTAGTGTGATCGGAGTCTTCTCTTTTCTGATGTTCTTTAAGAACGAGCTGATCAATCTTCGTATCACCCGTCTAACCATTATATTGATTACCTTCTGCATTATTTCTTTCCTTTCTGTCTTATGGGCTCAGGAAAAAACTGAAGCGTGGTTTGTTAGTTTGAAAGCCTTGGAGATGTTGTCGATATATTTCCTTTGCCGGATTGCTTTCGAAAGAGTGCAAACTGAAATTCTACTGAATCGAATACGAGGACTTTCTCTGGGCTTTACAATCGTGATTTTATCAATAGTGACTTACGAGGTATCGGCACTTTACCTTGATACCGGTGTCGACAATGAAGGCCTTTACGATTTACAGGTACTCTACGGACATAAATCATTTATTGCCGCTTTTATTTTTCTATTAATACCAATTAATCTCCTTGGCAAACCCGGAGAAATATTTAATTGGAAAATATTGCCGGTGGTGTTATGGCAGACAATTGTGATTTTATTAATTCAGAGTCGCAGCATGTACCTTGCGCTTTTTGTCGGATTTTTAATCCTGGGTTATTATTTGTTCAGTGTTAGAAGTCGATTGCAACAGGTCTTTGGGAAAGGCAAAATTATCGGTGCAGGCATCGTGTGCATTTTGTTTTTTTCGCTTCTGCTGTCCAGTGAGGGATTCCGGGAGCGACTTAATCCAACCTTATATTTTAAATCCCAGACTGCAACTGAACGTCAACTGGTTTGGATTAAATCAATTCCACTTATCCGGGACAATTTTTTGACTGGCGTGGGTGCAGGTAATTGGAAAATTGAATTCCCAGGATATGGGGTAGATGGTTCATACAGAATGCAAGATCAGAATGTGTTTTTTACACGAATGCATAATGACTTTTTGGAAATTTTTGCCGAATTGGGAATCTTTGGACTGGTTTCATACATGCTTCTATTTGCAATGGTGCTGTACTTATTGCATCTTGGCAAGAAGGATAGTCCCTGGATAAGTCGAATATTGTTAGTTGGGATTGTGGGGTTCTTAATTTCTTCATTGATTGATTTTCCTCGAGAAAGAATTGCGTTTCTTATCATGTTGGGATTTTACATTGCCCTTATCGAAAAGTTATTCGAAACGCATCACATCTTTCAAAATAATACCTGGGGAACTAAATCCTTGTTTGTAATCATGCTGCTTGGTTCTGCATTTATTCTATACACCGGATACCACCGGTATCGCGGTGAACGTTTTACAAAAATAATGTTAAAAGCCCGTGATGATCGAAAATGGGATGCAGTGATCGACTACTCTTCTAAGGCAAAAAATTTTTTTCATAAAATGGATCCATCTTCTATTCCCATTGATTTTCACAAGGGTTTAGCTCATTACCAGAGGGGTGAGTCAGTTGAGGCTGAAAAATCGTTTCTCAAGGCTCATTCCATTTGCCCGTATAATTTTCATGTGTTGAATAATTTGGCCACTATTGATCTGGAAAGAAATAATTACAATAAAGCCGCAGGTTGGTTGAAGGAAGCATTAAGAATAAACCCACGATTTGTGGATGCCCTTTACAATTTGTCATATTGTTACACAAGGCAGGGAAAATATGATGAGGCTTTGCAAGTTTTGGAAAGTGTGCCTGGAGACCCTGAGAAGAAAGTTCTTTATCGTCGGCAGATTTTGGCTGAAATGAAAAATTAGATAGATTTTAGCCAAACAGCAATGGAAACTAAGGACGGAATAGAAGTGATTCATGCCATTACTTAAAATAACAGAAAGACCTGGAGATATTTCATTTGCCATCTGGCAGATCCGGGAAAGCGACAACTACTTTCTCAACCTCCTTAATCTCAATGACATAGAAGTATCCTTCGTGAATTCATTAAAAGGTAGGAGAAAGACAGAATGGCTTGCAAGCCGGTGGGTATGGAATCTACTTACTCAGGACAGCGACCACAGTGTCATCGTCAAAGATGAATTTGGTAAGCCGAGGATAAAAGATTCTGATTGGCATATGTCGATAAGCCACACAAAGGGATATGCAGCTGTAATTACGGCACCATTATTGGTTGGAATAGATATTCAAACAAGGGTCCGGAAAATCTTTAGAATTGGACCCAAATTTTTGCATGAAATGGAGTACGAACAAGTTCAACTTTGTGCCAGACCGCTGGATCATCTACATGTCTACTGGGGAGCCAAGGAGTGTCTGTATAAAGCTTATGGCAGGCGTGAAATTAGTTTTAGGAAACACTTGAGAGTAAAGTCATTTAACCTGGAGACAGCAACCACTGAAGGTGTAATCATAAAAGAATCACCTATTCATTTCAAAATCAATTTCGAAATTAGCAAGGAATTTATTCTTGTGTATGCAAGTCAAAAGCTATGAAAAAATTTGGCCTATTTTTTTTGTTTACAGTGACAATTTGGTCATGTTCAAATAATAATTCAACTCCTGGAATTTCGTCGGAGGAAGCGGAAATAAATCTTCCATCGGAATTTGAGACGTTCTATGATCGATTTCATAACGACACGAATTATCAAATAGAGCACATTATATTTCCATTGAGTGGACTCCCTGCAAATGCGGATACTTTAATCGACAGAAATGCCTTCAGATGGAATCGTGAAGATTGGAAATGGCACAGACCAATGGATGAAAATTTGAGTGGTTATGACCGACAGTGGAGTGTTGTAAGTGACGATTTAATAATCGAAACAATAGAGAGTAATAAAGCTGCCTTTGGAATGATGCGTCGATTTGCAAGAATGGACAATCGCTGGATGTTGATCTATTATGCTGCTATGAATCCTATTCAGAAATAATGCGTGATTCCCAGATTTAAGGATCTCTCTGTACTAGACTCCCCGGATGTCACATTGCATTATGCCACATGTGAAGGTTAGTCCCAAGTGCGCGGACAAGTGCCACCTCAATAGACTGACGGAAGATCCAAAAAGACGATCGAATTATTGATTTGAGATTCCTAAAATACTTTCTCCCTAGCCTGACTCAGAAAAGTAAAGCATATCCCTGCAATCATCAAAGAAAGGGCACCGTAAAATGGATTATTACGACTATCGAGAACGATGACATCCAGTAGATCCATAATACCGATTGCAGCACCGATTATAAACAGGAGTAAACCTATGATCCAAAGATATTTCATGGGCGAATATTTCGTTTTTTTCCAATCCAGTAGTTAAAAAATCAAACCGGGACAGGTCATGGATTGGTAGAAGCCATGGTTTACGAAGGCAAAAATACTGATTTTCAGGAGAATTCCTAAATTTCCCTTTTCAGTAATGCCTTTCTAATAAGAGATATTTTTTTACATAATCTGAAATTCCACTTTCTAATGATGTGAAATTGGCGACATATCCTGAAATTCTTAATTTACTTATATCCGCTTGCGTATAGTATTGATATTTTTCCCTAATATCTTCCGGAGTATCAATAAAGGATATCGACAAAGGCTTTTCCAACGCTTCGAATGTAGCCTTCACAAGATCCACAAATGTGCGCGCATTCCCGGTACCCACGTTATACAAACCAGATGGTGGATTTTGGCGCATGCAATAGCAACATATTTTCAAGACATCTTTTACGTAAATAAAATCCCGGCATTGATGACCATCCTCCACACCCTCCTTATGTGATTTGAATAGCTTCATTTCCCCTGTTTCACCGATCTGATTTACTGCGTGAAAGATCACACTGGCCATCCTTCCCTTGTGGTATTCATTGGGTCCGTAGACATTAAAAAACTTCAATCCATGCCATTGGGGTGGAGCTTTACTCTGGTTAAGTACCCAGTGATCAAATGTGTTTTTAGACACGGCATATGGATTCAATGGCTTGAGATGCCGGACAATATCATGATCATCCTTGTAGCCGTATGCGCCATCACCGTATGTAGCTGCACTGGAAGCATAGGTAAGGGGGATCTTATAGCCGGTGCACTTCCGCCAGAGGCTCTTGCTGTATTCCAGGTTGAGTAGTTTAAACACCTCTTCGTCAGAGTCCGTAGTATCTGTTCGGGCCCCCAGGTGAAAAATGTGACCAACGCGCGAATGATTGTTGTCAAGCCAATTTGAGAAATCATTGCGATGCACAAGCCCGGAAATCTTCTTGTTTTGGAGATTAGCAATTTTTTTTTCATCACTGAAATCATCTACTGCAATTACACTATCAATTCCCTGATCATTGAGAAACCGAATAAGACAACTCCCGATAAAGCCGGCAGATCCAGTCACTGCAATCATTTCACGGGAGTTTCTTGGTACACTGCAGTAGGAGGACAAGTACAGATCAACGTCCTGTCACCATGTGCGTTGTTTACCCTACGTACCGACGGCCAGAACTTGGATTCAGTCAGATAAGATGCGGGATAAGCCGCTTTTTGCCTGGTGTACGGATAAGGCCAATCATCCGAACATATCATTGAAGCAGTATGTGGTGCATTGACCAGGACATTATTGTCATTTGGGTATTCACCTCTGGCTACTTCATCTATTTCTTCTTTGATCAATAGCATGGCGTCACAAAACCTGTCCAACTCCTCCTTATCCTCGCTCTCGGTAGGCTCAATCATCAGGGTGCCAGGCACGGGAAACGATAAGGTCGGTGCGTGAAATCCGAAGTCAATTAGTCGTTTTGCCACATCTTCAGCACCTATTCCAATGGCTTTAAAAGGCCTTAGGTCAAGAATGAACTCATGTGCTGCATAGCCGTTTTCGCCGACATAAAGGATAGCATAGCGGTCACTGAGTCTGGCTTTGAGATAGTTGGCATTTAGAATTGCCAGTTTAGTTGCTGTTGTAAGACCACTTCCCCCAAGCATTTTAATATATGCATATGATATGAGCAGGATGCTCGCACTGCCAAATGGTGCGGCAGAGACTGCTCCCGATGCTTGCTCAACGGTGGTTTGATCAAACAAGTGTCCGGGTAGGTGTGGAGCAAGTTTAGCATTTGCACATATTGGACCCATACCAGGACCTCCGCCACCATGGGGGATTGCAAATGTCTTGTGAAGATTTAAGTGGCACACATCTGCTCCGATTTGCGCGGGGTTTGTCAGTCCCACTTGAGCGTTCATGTTGGCTCCATCCATATAAACCATTCCTCCGTTTTGGTGTACGATGTCACAAATTTCAACGA
The DNA here is from genome assembly GCA_965222645.1 of Saprospiraceae bacterium. Taxonomy (GTDB): domain Bacteria; phylum Bacteroidota; class Bacteroidia; order Chitinophagales; family Saprospiraceae; genus JABDMH01. The sequence continues at coordinate 3,632,086 of OZ244968.1, forward strand.
TCAAAGATTCGAATACACCATGGGTGGAGGGGTATGTAACCATGAGGGCACATAGATTTTCTGAGTGCTCAATGGCTTTCTTTTTCAAATCTTCAACTGAAATATTGCCGTTATCATCGCATGCCACAATAATCACTTTCATACCCGCCATGACCGCACTGGCAGGATTAGTGCCATGAGCAGAAGATGGAATTAAAGCTACATCCCTTCGACGGTCTCCCCTGGACTCATGATACTTTTTTATCACAATCAAACCGGCGAATTCGCCCTGCGCACCGGAATTTGGTTGAAACGAACACGCATCGAAACCTGTGATTTTACACAAATCAGAAGCCAACTCCTCTATGATCCGGTTGTACCCCTTTACTTGTCCATCAGGGACGTATGGATGAATATCTGAAAAGCTATCAAGCGAAACCGGTATCATTTGTGCCGCCGCATTCAACTTCATCGTGCACGATCCGAGCGGGATCATAGAATGTACTAAAGAGAGATCCTTGTTTTCCAGGCTTTTCAAATAGCGCATCAGTTTTGTCTCACTCTGATGTGTATGAAACACGGGATGGGTGAGATATACAGATTTTCTGCCTGCCCATTCAGGCACGTTCCTTTCTGCCACACTCAGCTCTTCAATCGAAAAGATCCACGCAAGATCCTCAAGATCCTGTGTGCTGACAGTCTCGTCAATTGAGAACTGGATTCGATCTTCTGTATACCAAAGATTGATTTTCTTCTCCTCAGCCCTCCCTTTTATCTGACGAATTTGATCCTCCGTTGCCTTCAACGAAATCGTATCAAAATAGGTCTCGTGGCGCAACTCATATCCGCTCTTTACCAGAGCCTCGCCTACTGAGTGGGCTTTCCGGCTTATCTCGTCAGCAATATCCCTAAGTCCGTCTGGACCGTGATAGACCGCATACATTGCACACATATTGGCAAGTAAAGCCTGAGCGGTACAAATATTAGAAGTAGCTTTTTCGCGCCTTATGTGTTGTTCCCTGGTTTGTAAAGCCATACGCAGGGCTTGGTTGCCGGCGGCATCAACCGAAACGCCGATAATTCTGCCTGGGATGTGACGTTTAAAGGCTTCCCGGGTAGCAAAGAATGCAGCATGAGGCCCCCCATATCCCATTGGAACACCAAATCTCTGGGTATTTCCCACAGCTGCATCGGCACCCCATTCTCCCGGAGGTGCCAGCAGAGTTAGAGCAAGTAAATCACAAGCCACAATCACGTAACCACCCATCTCGTGTACTTTGCTAACTAGTTGACGATAGTCCTCTACAGCACCCTCCATGGTGGGATATTGGACCATAACAGCAAAGATCTCCGGACCAATATCAAATGAATGCCAGTTGTCAACCCGGACCTCAATTCCCAGGGGTTGAGCCCTTGTCCTCATGACTTCAAGAGTCTGTGGAAAAATCTGCGCATCGCACATGATCACATTTCTATTACTGCTCTTTTTTCGATTTCCCAAACTGAAAAACATACTCATGGCCTCAGCTGCAGCGGTAGCTTCATCAAGTAATGAGGCATTGGAAATCGGGAATTGTGTGAGATCACATACCAGTGTTTGAAAATTGAGTAAAGACTCTAATCGACCTTGCGAAATTTCGGCCTGGTAAGGTGTGTATTGAGTATACCAACCCGGATTCTGAAATAAATTTCGGAGGATTACCGGTGGCGTAAGAGTACCGTAGTAACCCATACCGATGTACGACCGGTAATGCTCATTCTCAAGAGCAATTTTCTGTACTTTTTCCAGATATTGATGCTCACTGATAGCTGGTGCGACGTCTAAATCCCCAGAAGTTCTAATGCTGTGAGGGATCGTTTTGACAATCAAATCATCGATCGTCTTTTCGCCAATTGCATTCAGCATTTCCCTCTGCTGAACCGCATTTGGTCCCGCATGCCTGTCAATAAATTTTTTCAATAGTTAGGTGAGTTTAAGTCCGGGTTTGAAAATTCCAATTTCAGGTGGTAATAAGACACCTAAAGCACAACGGCTTATGGAACGATCTACCGGGGTTGACTTAAAAAATTTGCTGACAAAGATAGGTAAAAACAGAGGTAAACTTATTTCCAACAGGGGTTTTCGGTATCGATCTTTTTATCTCAAAAGAGTGAAACTGCCCTTTATTTCAAATTCTGTCTGACTCTCCAAATAAACTCCCCTCAAATAGTAGATGTATGTACCAATGGCACCATCTGATCCGGATATTTTCCCATCCCAAAAAGGATTTTCACTATTTGAATCATAGACAATTTGCCCCCACCGGTCCGCGATAATCATTTTTTCCAGCCTGGAATTTTCACCGTAGGCCGTAAACACATCATTGATTCCATCATTATTTGGAGAAAAAGCATTAGGCACATATAGCGGTATATCAACATAGATTGTGGTGTAATACCTTGTCACACAGCCCAATGTATCCGTAATGGCCAATTCGTAAGTGGTGGTTTCCGGTGGATCGAAAGCGGGATTAAAGCAATCTGAACACGAGGTGCCGAGTGTGGGGGTCCAAAGGATACTCGCAGCAGATCCAAGATCTCCCTTTATGACAGACGGATCAGGAGAAAGACTGTCACCAAGTGTGATCGCCAGGCTTGAATCAAGACCAAGTACAAACCCACCAACCTCAAACCGATATGTGGTATCTGAGCTGCATCCGGCAGGATTAGTGACCATGATATCCAATTCTTTCAAGCTGGGCTCATTCCATGTGATTTTAAAGGTATCCTCTGCTGTTGTTATGAAGGTATCGCGATCTATGATCCATCTCATGGATTCGACCTCAGCCGTGCCAGCATAGCTCATGGAGACTTCGACATCGGTACAAGTATGCGAAATATCGACTTCCGGCTTTGCCCATTCAAAGACCTCTACTTCGAGGTATGCTGTGTCCAGACATTCATTAGACGCATTGGAGCCTACCACGCCATATTCGGTTGATACCTCTGGATCTACAGAGATTTCTGGTGTAGTCTTCCCCTCAATCGTGGGATCACCAAACCAATAATACTGGTCACCACCTGTAGCTTTCAATTGAATTTCTGAACCAAGGCAAATCTTGCCGGCCTTAGTTAGAATCTTTAATGTTTTGAAATCAGAGAAATAGCCATACCTCGTCCCTGATAGATCACCTCCATTTATGGTACCGAGATGAAATGACCCCTTGGTATTGGTGATTTGAAACGCTTGATTTGCCAGGGCTGGACTGGTCAGGTCGATTCTGGCGGAGACATATCGACCCCCACTACCGGGAACGGGTTTAAACAAACCCGAAGGTATAGCTCTGTCGGGAGTGATTACAAACGAATCTTCATTACCGGTTTCCACAATCAGAATGACACCGAAGTTCTCTGAGGTACTGCGATTGAAACTCACAGACTGACTTCCGGTACAGTCCAGTTTAGGCAGCAAAGCCATTCCTAATTCACAACCAAAACCAGTCATATGCATCACATAAACCGGTGCATCACTCTTTATGAAGGCACTTGAGGTTCTTAGTAAAAACCTGTGGGATTCGCCACCCTGTAGCAAGACGGACTGGGCATCTGAACTTTCATTATCTATAATTTCGACACGGGTGCCGTCTTCCACAGCAGATATGAATACGTGATCACCACCTTGTAAGAATCCTTTTACGACAATATATTCTGTTCCCAGCACATCTACGGGCACAATTTGATCACCACTCAGGTCATAGCAAGGATCATAAACATTACTGTCATGCTTAAGTGTGATGGCTATCAGTTGATCTGACTCGACATGTGTTCCTGTGAGTTGATGGTACTGCAATACACCAATGGCTTCTACAGAATAGGTTTGACCCCGGTCCAAAAAGATTTCAAATGGACTACCCGCACGATGTCCCCTAACATCCACACTGGGTGTTATGGTGATTCTCGTATCATTTTGCGTTGCCACAATATCTATGGCTGAAAATGCGATTGGATTGAGATGAGGTGCATTTTGGAAGTAGTCTTGAGCCGGTATGTAGAATTCCTTACCAAGGGCATTTCTACCTTTCAGTGCAAATATGTCGGGATTAAACATGTGGTTGACCTCGTAATATGCTGTGACGGGTTGATCAGACTGAATGTGAATGCCCTTATTCAGTACCTGATATGCCGGCTGATTCTCCAGAAAAGAAAGTCTGACAGTCAGATCAATGGCTCTTGACTGTCCTGCCGGGATATGCAAGTTAATGGGTGACCACGTTGGGTTAGCAGGTTGTGTGATAGTAAGGGAGGCATCCACATCAAAAGCCGTAAAGTGGAATACTACGGGCTGATCTCCGTGTCCTTCGGTGATGTTGGGGGCAACAAACCAAAACTCGGTATCGGTTTGAGCAATAGTGTGAAAAGGCAATATAGCCATGAGCCATATCGAGTACATACTCAAAATCCTTAAAATCCGGGTGCTCAGAATATCCACAATGCTTACATAAATGGCCAATAATACTACAACATGTCGAATCTCAACGAGAATGCCAGTTGTAATTAACAAAGTTTTAAATGGATTCTTCGATTAAGATACCCGTTCAGCTGCAATCGTTGCACTATATAAGGTATCAGGGGAAATATCGTGAAAAACTATCATCTATATTTGTGCTATGATTCAAATGACAGGTGCTAATAGTCTCTTCGTGCACTTTTGGATCTTCAATGGATAGGTATTTAGAATGACAAGGACACACCAGGGAATGAAAAAAACAGAACGACTATACTTTATTCTGGTACTTCTGGTGAGCATTCCAATTCTGCTGATTAATCTGGGGATTGTTCCCTTTATCGAAGACGAGGGAATACGAGGCCTTGTTGCATTGGAAATGGATCATTCCGGAAGGTACTTCACACCCACCTTGTATGGAGAGTCTTACTACAAAAAACCCCCTTTGTGGAATTGGTTTCTTTTATCCAGTTACAGCATTGCCGGTATCCCTAGTGAATTTGCCTCTCGAACCCCTACCGTTTTATTCATTTTCGTTTTTGCAGTGACGATTTATTTTGTCTTCAAGAAATTTGTCAATGAAAGAATCGCGATTTTAAATGCACTTTTCTTTGTCACATGTGGCAGGATATTGTACTGGGATAGTATGCTTGGCCTGATAGATGTTCTTTTTAGTTTTGTAATCTTCCTGCTGTTCATCTGGATATTTTATTTTCATTCGAAGAAGAAATATTTGTCTCTTTTTGTCGGCGCCTATTTATTGGCATCGATTGCTTTTCTGCTTAAGGCATTGCCTGCTTTAGTCTTTTTGGGATTTTCATTACTGGCTGTACATATTTATACAGGTACATTCAAAAAATTATTTAGTTGGAAGCATTTTGCCGGATTCACAACGATGAGTGCAATAATCAGTGTGTATCTTTGGGCATATTCCAGGCACGAATCCGTCGAAACCCTTTTAGCTATTTTCTTAGATGAATCTACCCAACGCACTGTGGTAGAGTACGGACTCTTGAAGACGCTTTTTCAGATATTTACTTTTCCACTGGAAATGATATATCATTTCCTGCCTTGGTCTGCTTTCGTTTTTATTTTTTTTAATAGAAGAATAGTAGAAATTATCCGCCAGAATAAATTCATCACATATTGTGCGATTATATTCTTGGCGAATATTTGGATTTATTGGTCTTCTCCCGAAGTTTATCCGCGCTATTTGTTTATGTTTATTCCGCTTTTTTTTGGAACGGCTCTCTATGCTTATTACAGCAATTATACCAGTGCAACGGCAAAGGCAGTAGATGTGATGTTGTTGAGCCTGGGAACCATCGTATTCTTTGGATCTCTTTACGTTTTTTTTCACGAAAAGTCTTCAGACCTGGAGGGAATTGTGACTCGATGGTCTCTTTCATCTGTTCCGATGGCAATTTCATTAGGGCTTATGTTTCTTTCAAGAAAATGGAGATTACACGCATTTTGTGTCTTTTTACTTGCAGCGCGTCTGGGGTTTTCACTCATCATATTGCCCCTACGTAGCGAAGGCAGACTGGCTTCGCAGACAAAGGCAGACTGCTCGCGAGTGGCAGAGAAGGTAGATGGCCGGCAGCTGCTCATTTATAAGCACGACAGCCTGAGGTATGAGGCTGGTTTTTATCTCACTGCATCTTTGGCCGAACCACTGTCACTGGCTGATAAAACTACTGAGAGTGATCTACTGCTTACCAACCGGACTAATTATTTTAATTTGCGTGATGACTACCGGGCTATCGATTCTATTAGAGTGCTCCGAGATGAGAAATATGTATATCTTCTGGAAAGAAAAATGAAATGAGCAAATTGGAATTATCTCTGGTGGTTTGTGTATACAACGAGCAAGACAATATTATTGGACTTGTCAAGAAGGTGAGAGAAGCGATGGTGGGATTTGATTATGAGTTGATCTACGTAGATGATGGATCCACGGATGATACGTTGTTGAGATTGAAGGCTCAGAAATTTGACCAATTGAAAGTAGTGGAACTGCGTCGGAATTATGGTCAGAGTTTGGCGTTGATGGCAGGCATTGATTATGCAAGCGGAGAATATATCGTAACACTCGATGGGGATTTGCAAAATGATCCTGCAGATATTCCGGCGATGGTCGAAAAATGCAAAAATGGGAATTGGGACTTAGTGGCTGGAATACGAAAGGATCGGAAGGATAATTTATGGCGAAAGATTCCAAGTAAAGTGGCCAATTTTATGATCCGTCGCAGCTCGGGTTTGGAAATACACGACTTTGGGTGCACATTAAAGGTGTTTAGAAGTGAGATTGCTAAGGAATTAGGTCTCTATGGCGAGCTTCATCGTTTTATTCCCCTTTTAGCAAATTTGGAAGGAGCCCGAATCACACAGATGGAAGTACGACACCATGAAAGAAAAATGGGTGATTCAAAATATGGAATGGGACGCACCGTACGCGTGATGAGCGACCTATTGCTAATGCTTTTTTTCAAGAGGTATTTGCAGCGACCTATGCATTTATTCGGAAACTGGGGCCTGATTATTTTCATAATTGGATTACTAATTAATCTCTATATGATATGGCTCAAAATACAAGGTCAGGATATTTGGGGAAAGCCATTAATGTTAGTCGGGATATTATTTGTTCTGGCGGGAATTCAGCTCATTACTTTTGGTATTTTCGTGGAGTTGCAAATGCGCACATATTACGAGTCACAAGGGAAAAAGCCGTACCATGTAAGGTCGGTACAAGCATGGAACAGCCCGATTAAAGCAGAATCGGTTTAGACAAAAAAGACACTGGCTTCATTATTTCCTCTGGTTCAGCATCCACTTGTAAACTTCCAATCCCTCGTAGACAGATGTCCATGCATCGTGATGATCAAGATCAAAACTTGAAAAAATATATTTGTGTTTTAGATAGGGATCATCACTTGGATCGGTGTCATCAATTTCGAGAAAATCAACACCCGGAAGTTTTTCAATAGCCGTCACTGTCTTTACTGTGTAATTATAACTTACGACTTGATCTCCAGTGTTGTGCATGGTCCAAATCGGCACCTCAGCCAACTTTCCATAGTTATCTATGCCGTGATCGCCACCGCATATTGGGACTATCGCAGCAAAAAGATTTGGTATTTTTGAACCCAACCCCCAAGTGCCATGTCCGCCTCTACTCAGCCCAGTGAGGTAAATGCGACCGGCATCGATTTCCATTCTTTTCGAGATTTCTGCGACAATTTGTTCGATAGCTTTAGGATCCTGATAGAATTGTCCTTCCGACAGATGAGGACACGCAACGACAAAAGAATCAGCGAGATATTGGTCTCGCACAGTCAGCCTGCTCTGCGCTTGTACAATCAATTCCGGAAGTGGTTGTTCATTGACTTTAGTAATTTTTCCTCCAGTACCCAAACCGCCGTGAAGAAAAACCAGGAGTGGATAGGATTGCGGCTTCTTATTTTGAGGAATGTAGAGCGTATAACCGTCAATATTCCCTCTGGGATTCTCGAAAGAAATCGTTGTAAAAAATTTATTTGTGTTGTTCTGTGTAAAAAGATAAGTTGTAAAGCAGGGGACTAATAAAAAACACATTATACGCCGGATCATATTTGCGAGAAGATTTAATTGTACTGCGAAAACGCGAAAAGAATATCCAATATTATATTCTAATTTTTATATTGCTGTCCCAGTGACGTAGAAAAATGGAAGTAATTATAAAGAGACTCTATACCGCTGTCTTGTTGATTGTGGTCGCTGGCATTGCATCGGCTCAACCCGAATTACCGGCGAAGAGAGTAGATCGAAATACCGTGTACGGCATGTACTCGGGGCTGGCATTATTAATGGATATTTATTATCCCGAATCTCCCAACGGTTACGGTGTGATTCACATTTCCGGCAGCGGATGGTCAAGACCCCTTGGTCTGGATGCCAAAATGCTAAACCACCAGTCGCACGTAAAGTTGGAAGGTGCGGCTTTGGTCGAGGCTGGTTATACTTTGTTTTCGATAAACCACCGAGCAACGCCGAGATTTACTTTTCCGGCAGCAGTAGAGGATGCGCAAAGGGCAGTGCGGTTTATCAGGCATCATGCTAAAGAGTTTGGTGTAAGAGCAGATAAAATTGGGGCAGTGGGAGGATCTTCCGGAGGTCATCTCGTAGCTATGCTTGGTGTACTCGATGGAGAGGGAGACCCCAATGATGCAAGTGCTATAAATAGAGAGAGTGCCAAAGTGCAATGTGTCATCGCTCGTGCAGCACCAACACACTTTGATCAGCATGGTCTCGGCGCCTCCTTTTTGGGAATAAATCTCCGTGAAATTGCACGAGAAAATTCGAAAGAATTTCGCATTGTCTACGAGGCATCCCCAATAAATCACATTTCACCGGATGATCCTCCGTTTCTGTTATTGCATGGGGATAAAGACGAGATCGTGCCATTCTCCTTGTCAGAAAATATGCTCAATAAATTGAAAAGTGCCGGGGTTCCAGCCAAACTAATCCGGGTAAACGGGGCCGGTCATGGCCCGTCTTTTCCCGGGGCATCCGGTGCTCCTGATTTAGGCTTGGAAAGGGTATTATGGCTTGACGAGCATTTGAAGGATAAATGACATTGGGAAACATTTACCCAGACTCTCAAAACAACTATCGTATCTTCCTTCATCATCTTGTGACCTTATCACAAACATAGTGCACAAGTGCTGCTGCCATTCTACTTGTGCGGTTATCGATATCGTACCGGGGATTGGTCTCTGCAATATCAAAGCCGATCACTTTACCTGATTTAAAAATATGATCTAAAGAAAAATAAACGATATCAGAGGAGAATCCCCTATGTGCAGGAGCACTAACACCGGGAGCAAGCGATGCATTAAACCCATCCATATCTACCGATAACAACAAAACATCCACCCGAGAGAGAAAATCATCTATCGCAGCCCTAATCAGGTCAGACTGTTGAATGCAGAATTGCGCATCTGATATGATTTGCACGTTGTGTTGTTTAGCTATTTTAAAAAGTGCCTTTGTATTGGCAAGATTGGCAATCCCCAGTGCTAAGTATTCAAACCTTAAAGAATATTTTTTGCAATAATCTGCCATTTGCAAAAATGGCGAACCCGAATGAGGGCCCTCGGGGTAAGGTCGAAGATCAAGATGCGCATCCAGGTTGATCACACCCAATTTTCTGAGGCTTTTCTGTTCTCGCAAGAAATTCTGAATACCGAAAAAATGACCGAAGGTGAGATCATGGCTCCCACCCAAAATAATAGTAAAGCATCGATTTTTTTTCTGTGTAAATACATACCTGCCTAGTTCTACTTGCAGTTGATCCACCGATTCACCATTATTGACCACATCCCCAGTATCCAAAACTCGATGGGGATTGTGCCATGCAAGATTTGCCAGTTCTCTGCGTATGGTTGCCGGCCCTTCCTTAGATCCTTTCCGTCCCTTATTTATCTCACAGCCCAGGTCAGATGCATAACCCGTGATCGCAATTTTAGATGTGCCGGATGGTGGCCACGATTCATCATTTATGTTTTGACATGTGATTTTCTGATGCCATCGAACAGAATCCGGATCGTTTTGGTCGTCAATACGTCCTTTCCAGAGAGATTTCCCGGGCTGCAAATACATGTTTAACCTGTTGTGGACACCAAATTGCCTTTTTTCCAGACATATTCCGGCACAAGACTTCCTTGATGATATAGAATTTCTAAATAATGATCGGTGGGAAACGCAATAAAATCCGCGATCTTTCCCGGTGCAAGTGTTCCACGGTCTTCGAGTTGTAATGCCGAGGCGGCACGGTAAGTAATTCCGGCCAATACTTCGGCGGTACTCAATTTTTCATATGTTGCCAGAATTGATGCCTGGCAAAGCAAATCCCCCTGAGGAGCAGATCCCGGATTGTGATCACTGGCAATCACAAGTTGACCACCGAGGTCCAATATCATTCGCGCTGGAGCAAAATTCATACCCAGACCAATTGATGCACCGGGCAGGCAAGTGCAAATGACATTGTTCTTTATCAAAGTACGAATTGCTCCTTCAGATGAAGCCTCAAGATGATCTGCACTTAGTATTTTTAACTCTGCAGCAAGACTACTTCCGGCTTCCGTAAATTGGTCCGCATGCATTACAATATCAAATCCCATTTTCCCTGCATCGAGTAAATAGCTTCTGGCTTCATCAATATCAAAGGCCCCTTCTTCTACAAAGATATCTATGCGATCTGTTAATTTTTGATCCACAATTTGAGGGAGCAAATGATTTTTCAGATGATCTAGAAATGTGTCTTTTGATCCCGAAAAATCACGTGGGAATATATGGGCGGCCAGACAGGTAGGAACGATATCTACAGGAGCGTGTTCCCTTGCCATGTTTATTGCTTTCAGGAGCGACATCTCAGTTTTAACATCAAGGCCATAACCGCTTTTTATTTCAATGGTGGTAACCCCCAGGCCTAATTTTTTTTGAAGCCGTCTCCCCAGTAATTCAGTTAGGCTGGGTACGCTGGCGTTTCTGGTGGCTTGCACTGTATTCCAAATTCCGCCGCCTTGTTGAGCAATCTCCAGATAGCTCATACCGGAATTGCGCAGGGCAAAATCTTTGGATCTGCTGCCAGCAAAACAAAGATGAGTATGTGCATCCACCAGGCCAGGAATGACAGTAAGGTCTTTTTCGATGCGACTAATTTCTATTGAGGAATCACGATGTTTATTGAGCAGTGTATCGAATGAATCCACTTCTAAAATCCTGCCATCTTGCACTAGAATTCCCGCATTCGACAAAACAATAAGATCATCGTCGCTTATCGGCCCACGGTAAGGAAGGCTCTGCATGGTCACAATCTGACGGAATGGACCGACTAAGGAAAGCCTATTTTTTTTCAAGTCGCTTACAAGTTTAGGTCAAATTCTTCACTTTTTTGTTGTGCTATGGGATAACCTGCATCAGCATGCCGAATCACTCCTGTAGCAGGATCATTATGTAAGACGCGATCCAGGCATTGTGCAGACCGCTCAGTGCCATCGGCCAGAACGACCATACCTGCGTGTTGAGCATATCCGATTCCCACTCCACCACCGTGATGAAAAGATACCCAGGTTGCACCTCCTGAAGTATTTGCCAAAAGATTTAACAAAGGCCAATCGGAGATTGCATCACTGCCATCCATCATTCCTTCGGTCTCTCGATTTGGAGATGCGACTGAGCCACAGTCCAGGTGGTCCCTACCGATCACTATTGGGGCGCTCACTTTTCCGGTTCCGACTAGTTCATTAAATAGGTGACCCGCCCTTTGCCTTTCACCCATCCCCAGCCAACAGATCCGGCTTGGTAAGCCCTGAAAAGCAATTTTTTCACGAGCCTTAGTGAGCCAATTCCTCAATCCCTCATTTGCGGGGAATGCCTGCATTAATGCATTATCTGTGGCGTAAATATCCCGGGGATCTCCCGATAAAGCCACCCAACGGAAAGGTCCCTTTCCTTCACAAAACAAGTCTCTGATGTATGCGGGAACAAATCCGGGAAAATCAAAAGCAGTCTTCACTCCCCCCTGCTTTGCAAAGTCACGAATGTTGTTTCCGTAATCAAATGTGATGCTTCCTCTTTTCTGCATCTCAAGCATCAACCTCACGTGCCTAGCCATACTTTGAATGGCCATTTCTTTGTATGATGCCGGATCTTTTCGACGCAATTCATCCGCCACATCCAATGACAATTGGTGAGGTATGTATCCGTGGATGGGGTCATGAGCTGAAGTCTGATCAGTGAGGATATCCGGGATAATGGCATCATCGAGAAGATGCTGGAGCAGGTCACCGGCATCACTTACCAATCCGACAGACAGTGGTGTTCCTTTTTGTTTGGCTTTCAGGATCCAGCGCTTTGCCTCTTCATAAGAATGAGTCATTCTATCCAGGTACTTTGTCTCCAATCTTTTTTTTATCCTTCCTTCATCTACATCTGCACCAATAAATATCGCCCCTGCCATAGTTGCGGCCAGAGGTTGGGCACCACCCATGCCACCCAGGCCCGCGCTGGCTATGATTTTGCCCTTAAGATCACTATCAAAATGTTTTTTTGCGCAAGCCATAAATGTTTCATAGGTACCCTGCAGAATTCCCTGAGAACCGATATATATCCAACTTCCCGCTGTCATCTGACCAAACATCGTAAGTCCCCTGTTTTTTAATTCGTTAAAGTGCTCTAGAGTAGCCCATCTGGGCACAAGGTTACTATTTGCGATTAGCACCCTGGGAGCCATAGGGTGTGTAGGTAATATCCCAACAGGTTTTCCGCTTTGCACTAGAAGACTCTGATCTTCTCTCAATGTGAGCAGGCATTCAACAATCTTTTGTAAAGCCTTGATATTGCGGGCAGCCTGACCTGTGCCACCATAAACAACTAGTTCTGCCGGATTTTCTGCTACTTCCGAATCCAGATTATTCAGAAGGAGTCTCAGGGGAGCCTCCGTCTGCCATGACAGCGCATGCAATTTGCTGCCACGCGGAGCCCGATAGTTTGGATGAGACGCATATTGGGTTAAAAAATCTGTTAAACCGGACAATTTAGTTTTTAGTAGCATAGTTAGTCACTTGAGTTTAAAAAATGATTGGATATCCGAATGAGATCTCTGGACCTGATGATCTCAAGTGATTTTTCAATATCGGTATAAAATATTCGATCCTCATCAGCATGATGGATAGTTTTTCGCACAACTGCATGGCATTTCTCCAGAATGTTACTGGTGCGTAAAGGCCGTCTAAAATCCAGGGCTTGCGATGCACATAATAACTCTATGGCAAGGATTTTTTCGACATTGTCAATAATCCTTAATGTCTTAAGGGCACTGATAGACCCCATACTCACATGATCTTCTTGTCCTAGTGAGGTTGGGATGCTGTCAGCTGAAGCTGGATAACACAGGGATTTATTTTCACTGGCAAGAGCTGCACTTGTATATTGAATAATCATAAAACCGGAATTCAGTCCTGTTTCCTTCATCAGAAGCTTGGGCACCCCGGGGTACCTTCCCTCCATCATCAAATAAATTCTCCGGTCAGAAATATTGCCCAGTTCGGCTGCGGCAAGTGCTGCATAATCCATCGGCAGTGCGATGGGCTGACCGTGAAAATGACCTCCGCTGATAGCCGTCCCGTCATGAAGAATAACAGGATTGTCGGTAACTGCATTTAATTCGATCTCCATACAATCTTTTAGATGACGCCATGCAGATCTTGAAGCTCCGTGTACTTGAGGGATGCATCTTATCGAGTAAGGATCCTGGACCCGGTCACAGTCTGCGTGGGCTTCCATGATTTTCGATCCGGAAAGATATCGATCCAGGTGATGGGCAACTTCAACGCAGCCGGGATGCGGGCGTAATTGATGAAGGGCAGGCAGGTATGGGTTTGAAGATCCTTGAAGCGCGTCGACGGTCATTGCACTAATGAGATCGGCGTGAATCAGGCAATCATGCAACCTGTGACAAATCATTATTCCGTGGGCAGACATAAACTGTGTGCCATTGAGCAAAGCAAGACCTTCCTTTGGTGCCAATGCGATCGGTGAAAGACCCTGCCGGGACAACACTTCCTTCGCAGGGAAGTTGTGGTCATTCCAGGTCACCAATCCCTCTCCGATGAGCGGTAGACTCAAATGAGCGAGAGGTGCCAGGTCACCCGAAGCACCTACCGATCCCTGAGAAGGGACTACGGGAATTATATTTTGGTTGAAATGCCAAATTAGACGCTCCAATGTGGGGAGGGAGATCCCGGAATGGCCAAGTGCCAGGGAGTGGATCTTAAGAAGGAGCATCAACTTAGCCACTTCTACTGGTATGGGATCTCCCAAACCGACAGCATGACTCTGAAGGATCTTCTTTTGTAGTAAGGTCGTCTCTGAAGAGGATATTTTCGTCGTGCAGAGGGGGCCAAATCCCGTGTTTATACCGTAAACAGGGGGAGAAGATTTTGCTATTTGATCGACAAAGGTCGCAGCATTTTTTATTTGATCGATCGTTGGTGTCGAGAGCGCTACCTGAGTTTCGCCAGAGACAATCGACTGAGCAGCGTCGATGGTGAGATGATCCTCACCCAATCTAAATGGATGAATATTGCCCTTCATTAATTACAAAATTAGAGTGATTAATCATAACTTACTATTCTTAATAGTCATCAAATAATAATCTACAGTTATAGTTGGATTTTCATAAAATCAGATCGTTTAGAGTGGTGGGAGAAGAGCTGCATTTCACTCGTGCAGCGGATCGATTATTCATTTCGCAGCCGGCACTTAGCAAGCAGATCAAAGAACTGGAAGAGGAACTAGGTTTTGTTTTGCTGGATAGGGACAACAGAAATGTGCGGTTGACCAGAGCCGGAGAGTACCTGATGCAGCAAGCGATCTATTTGGAAGACAAACTAGCGGACGTAATTCGCAATGTGCGACATATCGGACGAGGAGAACAAGGTGAATTGAAGATTGGTTTTGTCGGCTCTGCGATGCATTCTGTGATCCCGGGTGCACTGGTGAAACTCAATCAGCGTTTTCCCGGTATTCATACATCTCTCCAGGAGGAAGGTAATCGGGCTCTGATCGAAGCCATACTCAGAGACCGGCTGGACGCGGGATTTGTTCGTACTGAACATTTCTCCGAAGATCTCTCCCATAAAATGGTTTGGGAAGAACATTTCGTACTGGTCGTGGCAGAGGATCATTGGCTTACAAGTAGGAAATTGCAAGACATCGCTCAACTCAGAGACGAGAAATTCATTCTGTTTGGCAGTGGGTACAGCCAGGATTATTATGATTTGATCTTGAGCATTTTTTCTGATCATGACATTAAACCCATCATTTCGCACCGGTCAGTGCATGCAATGTCAATTTTTAGACTCGTCGAAAGTAAGCTAGGTGTGGCCATCGTCCCCCAATCTTTGACCACGGGATTTAATCTAAAAATTCGAATGGTTCCTCTTGATAAAATCAGACAAAAAACACGATTGCATTTGATATGGAAGAAAGGATCAAGTGATGGGCTTCTGACCAATTTTATTGATCTCTTTTAATAGGTGCACAAGTAGGAGGTTCGCAAAAGATCTGATTTAACGACTCGGATATTTTGAGTGGAAAAGGTAACAATTTTAAGATTCAGCACACTACATATTAATAATGCCATGGGAAGTTAGGGGAGAGGCTAGGTATGGAGTTGTAGTGTTTGCTCCAAGGATCGAGCAGTCCCTCGTCGTTTTTCACCCCAACTTCTAGACTGGTGGTTTAAACTAAATTAAACATAAGTGGAACATAGAGAGAGATTAGGAATTTGTAAAACTTGCATTAATAGAAAAGTCGTTTTAAATGTTGGAATCCATTGTGGACTAACGAATGAAATCCCAAACTTTGAAAATTCTTGTTCTTTTTATGAGGGAGATGAGGTAATTCTTAGGGAGAAAAAAATTGCAGATGAAAATTACAAATCTGCTTTGGTGGGCAAAAAGAAGTTAAAGCGAATTCTTTCATTTTTAATCGTCATAGTAGCAATACAAGTAATCTTATCGTTTTTATCATTAAGAATATTTGATTTAGAATACGGTCTTAAATTGTGCTTAGGAACAAGTGTTAAATTATTCATTTTATACATGGTATATACGGGTAAGGAATGGGCTAAATATCTTCTGACGATCCTAATCTTATTTTCTGTGATAACTTCTATTGGTGTTATGATGGCATCGATTAGCAAAAGTTCTTCCGCTATCATGATGGTATTCGTCTTAGTGGCATATGCATATATCGCGTATATTCTTATTGCAGATGGAGATGTCAAAAATTGGATGAAACACCAACGCTTAAAGTATTGAAATATGCAATCCACCCATGAATATCAACGCAGCTCATTGAATAGGCCGAACGTCGGATGTGCAGAAGCGTACGCATGGCCAACAGTAAGACCTGTATTTCGCACTGGCACAATTGCGAGGCCATAAAGTCAGCTTGACGGCAAGGAGTATTCAGGTAAAAACGATCTAGTGGACTGTAACAAATGAAACCGAAACATCAATTGCATTCTTTTGGGCCAGTACTTCATCATCAAAAGCCTTACGTAGCTTTGGCTATGCGCGGTTTTGCTTTTTCGTCCTGACCCAAAATCTCTGAAATTTATGAATCCGATTCATCAGTTACAGTCCACTAGTAACCGATGTTCGAATGCTGTGTTGCTTGAGCTACACAACCAGATCGCTTGCAGTGCAGCAGCAGCACAACCTGAGATGCCTTACTTAGGCATAGAATAATGCCTTTCGGTCCTGAAACTCATAGTCTGCAGTACTTTCTGTCACTATTTGCACCCCGGTTGACTTTTAATCCCACCTTTCGCTAATTTTGCCAATTGCAAACAAACTTAGGATGACAGTTAAGACACAACTGACTATACTCTACTTCTTGTTTCTGATGAGTACATCAGTATTTGCTCAGACACGGACTTTTGATGAATCCAACTGGCAGCAGAAGGACAGTATTATTGCCACTTTGTATCAAGGAGGTGCCCTTAAGGTAGCGGGTGTGATGATTGAAAATGCATATGAGGCGGTAATGAAAGAAAATGCTGATGACGAGCAGGCCCTGGCCGTTTTCAGTTTCTGGCAGGGAGTGCGGTACCTCAATGAGGAGGATTATCCTAATGCTCGAAAATATTTGGAAGAATCACGCACCTTTTTTGAAAGCAATAATGCCAGGTCATCCAGAAAACTGGATTTGTTGCTCAATCTGGCCGATCTTGAATTAGCTGAAGATAACCTACAGGAATATTTTGACGCACTGGATGACGCACTGGAATACATGGAAAAAGATACAGCAACTGATCCGTTGCTTTATCACAACACATTAATGCAATCTCTGGAGGGATCTACTAGCCAGGGAGATTATGAGCGGGCTCAGGATTATGGTCGCAAAGCATTGAGAAATGCGCAGCAAAAATTTTCTAACCATTCAAACGAGTATTTCCAATCGCTCCTCGGGCTCGGTCAGATCTCTCGTGCAAAGGGCGAAACCCGTCGAGCATCTAACCTTATTTTGCAAGCTTACGAATTGGCAAAGACATATCTTCCCCCAGATAATTCAAACAGGTTATTTTACGGCAGCCATGCTGTGAATGTCTTGAAGGAAGCCGGTAGGTACACCGCAGCAGAGACCATTTATGAGGAGATGCTTTCCTTTTTTGATGATAATCCTGCCGCAAAAGATGACAATGTCTATCCAGTACTTTTGGATGAAGTTGGAGGATTTTATCAAACCCTGGGTCAGATGGATAAAGCATATGACTTTTACAATAGGGCGAACATTCTATTTGCTCTTAGACTGGACAGGGAGGATCCCAGGTATATCCAATCTCAGATCAATGTGGGGAATATCTTAAATGCGCAGGGAAAATATACAGAAGCGGAGGGCTATTATCTCAATGCACTGCAACACGCCAATCGCCTTTATGGTGAAAATAGCTGGTCGGAGGCGTTGTTGAGGAGGAACCTCGGGAACATTTATAAGCAAACGAATCAATACTCCGGAGAACTTGCTGAAAGAGAGAAAGTAAAAGAGATTTCCGAATTGGTATGGGGTCCGAATCACCAACAGCATGCATTTGCACTTCTGGAGTTAGGCAATTCTTATGGAAATTCCGGAGATAAAATTAAGGCTAAAGAATTTTTGGAATCGGCATATGATAAATTTCATCTCTTGTATGGCAAAAATAGCCCCCAGACATTTGAAGCGGCCAATGCAATAATTCCCCTTTATTGGGCTGACGAGCCGGATAAATTAATCAAGCTATTTAGTGAACAAAGCAAATATATCTCATACTACAGGTCTCAGATTTTACCACTTTTTGAAGTCCAGGACAGAAATGAGTTTGAAGTTGAGTTTATTCAGTTTTTGAGTCGTTATAATGCATTTGTACAAGAGAGCAAATCCCCTGAATCAATATCTGCCTTACATGCTGCTCTATATGATTGGAAACAAGCAGAGGTCGGTGTAGATCCGGTGGCAATGATCCCCTATCTGCAGGAACCCACCGATTTAGTAAAACGACAATTTAATAAATATCAGACCCTCAGAAAGAGGATTGTCGATGCACAAGCGCTTACAATTGCTGAAAGAAAGGCTGCCGGAATTGATCTGGATCAGCTATTGCAAGAAACAAATGAGCTGGTGTCCGGGATTTTCTCCCATGCCGAAAAAATGATTGCTGAGCCAAATAGTCTTTCACATTTGATCTCAACAATGGATCCCGATGCTGCGCTCATTGATTTTTATCAACTGCCGGTGTATAGTCACGAAAGTGCTGCATATGGTGACGATAACAACTATCTCGTTTTTGTAACGAGGGGAAAATCGGGAAAAACGGATTTGGTAAATCTGGTTTTAGACAATAACGTAGTCAGTACCGATCAACTGACCAATGTAAGTGCTTATGCAAATCAAATATGGAAACCTATTGAGAAGCATTTAAGTGATGTGTCAAAAATTGATATTTATCCCGATGGATTAATTCACAAAGTATCTTTTGCGGCAATGCCTGCTGCAAGCGGTAAATACCTTATTGACAATTTTAATACAAAAATTATATCTGGCACATCCCGCTCCGGGACATTTTCGAATGATGGTGAGGTCTTAATATTGGGTGATATCGACTATTACACAAATCCCAATCTGATCGATAGTGCAAAGAGCAGCCAATCTATTAGTATGAATGTGCCGTTGGCAGACATTAGGTCTCCTGAAAAACAATCTTTGTCACCCTTCTCCACTTCACAATCCTCTCAAGAAACCAGCGCACTACTGGGCATTTTTAAAAAGAAGAAAAAATCTACTGTCACACTACGTGGTCGGGAGGCAAATAAAATCAACTTGCAAGATCAAGTAGCTTTAAAATCCTTTAACTGGTTACATATTCTGACAGCTTCTTTTTTTGGTGAGGTAAAGGATACTGTAAACAATTTAACCTGGAGCAGTCCCACACAAAATGGTCTGGCCTTTTCAGGGGCACAGACAGCATGGTCACGTGACAGTCTTCCTGAAGGTACTCTGGACAACGGATTGATGACGGCCCTCGAATTAAGCACCCTTGATCTATCCGAGTCTGATTTATTGGCACTTCCCGCTTTAAACAATACTGGATCTGCCGGTGGAAATTCCCTGGAGATATTAAAAAATGCACTTAAAGCGACAGGTGTAAGAAATATTATTTATCCGGCTTGGCCAGTATCCCAGCAGGATCGCACTGCATTTTTTCAATTGTTTTATAAGAATTTACTAAAGATGGGATCCGTAGAGGGGGCGTTCAGAAAGACACAATTAAAGTTGAAGAAGAAAAATGACCTCCGAATGTGGGCTGGATTTACGCTCATCAAAAATTAATGAATACCTGATATAGGCCGGCGAGTAGGCTGGTCGATGTGGAGAAGCCATAGTGTGAGCTGGCCGGCTGGTGCCGATGTAGGTCAATGTAGGTCGGCGAATATAAATTCGCCTTGACTTGAGTACTTGCAACGGCACCCCCCAGGACATGGGGATAGTCGAATTTACATTCGACGGTTTTTTTGTGTGGTCGGCGAATACGAATTCGCCTTTGACTTGAGTATTTGCAACGGCATCCTCCGGGACATGGGGATAGTCGAATTTACATTCGACGGTTTTTTGTGTGGTCGGCGAATCTATATTCGCCTTTGACTTGTGTACGTGCAACGGCACCCTCCGGGACATGGGGATAGTCGAATTTACATTCGACGGTTTTTTTGTGCGGTCGGCGAATATAGATTCGCCTTTGACTCGCGTACGTGCAACGGCACCCTCTGGGACATGGGGATAGTCGAATTTACATTCGACGGTTTTTTTGTGTGGTCGGCGAATCTATATTCGCCTTTGACTTGAGTACTTGCAACGGCACCCCCCCGGGACATGGGGATAGTCGAATTTACATTCGACGGTTTTTTGTGTGGTCGGTGAATATAAATTCGCCTCTGACTTGCGTACTTGCAACGGCACCCCCCGGGGACATGTGGATAGTCGAATTTACATTCGACGGTTTTTTGTGCGGTCGGCGAAAATAAATTCGCCTTTGACTTGAGTACGTGCAACGGCACCCTCCGGGACATGGGGATCGTCGAATTTACATTCGACGGTTTTTTGTGCGGTCGGCGAATACGAATTCGCCTTTGACTTGCGTACGTGCAACGGCACCCTCCGGGACATGGGGATAGTCGAATTTACATTCGACGGTTTTTTTGTGTGGTCGGCGAATATAAATTCGCCTTGACTTGAGTACTTGCAACGGCACCCCCCAGGACATGGGGATAGTCGAATTTACATTCGACGGTTTTTTTGTGTGGTCGGCGAATACGAATTCGCCTTTGACTTGAGTATTTGCAACGGCATCCTCCGGGACATGGGGATAGTCGAATTTACATTCGACGGTTTTTTGTGTGGTCGGCGAATCTATATTCGCCTTTGACTTGTGTACGTGCAACGGCACCCTCCGGGACATGGGGATAGTCGAATTTACATTCGACGGTTTTTTTGTGCGGTCGGCGAATATAGATTCGCCTTTGACTCGCGTACGTGCAACGGCACCCTCTGGGACATGGGGATAGTCGAATTTACATTCGACGGTTTTTTTGTGTGGTCGGCGAATCTATATTCGCCTTTGACTTGAGTACTTGCAACGGCACCCCCCCGGGACATGGGGATAGTCGAATTTACATTCGACGGTTTTTTGTGTGGTCGGTGAAAATAAATTCGCCTTTGACTTGCGTACGTGCAACGGTATCTTCCCGGGACATGGGGATAGTCGAATTTACATTCGACGGTTTTTTGTGTGGTCGGTGAATATAAATTCGCCTCTGACTTGCGTACTTGCAACGGCACCCCCCGGGGACATGTGGATAGTCGAATTTACATTCGACGGTTTTTTTGTGTGGTCGGCGAATATAGATTCGCCTTTGACTTGAGTACTTGCAACGGCACCCTCCGGGACATGTGGATAGTCGAATTTACATTCGACGGTTTTTATGCCACAATCTCAGGCCAATGCAGCTGCAGTCTATTTCCCAAATAACACCCTGTTTATATTATTTAGAGCCCTATTTTTGTATTCCTTTTTTACTAGAACGGAGACATTATATTTACTCCCTCCATAGGAGATCATCCGAATTGGAATTTCATCCAGCGCTGTAAATATCTTCTTTGCATAGCCCTTTTGATCACTGTGAAAATTGCCGACCAGGCAGATTATTGATAAACCTTTATCCACTTCCACCGTTCCATATTTTCGCAGGTCCAAAAGTATTGCGGAGAGGTGTGAGGTGTCGTCTATAGTAAGAGAAACTGCAACCTCAGATGTGGTCACCATGTCAACCGGCGTCTTAAACCGCTCAAATATTTCAAAAATCCGTTTGAGAAAACCATAGGCATTAAGCATCCTGCCCGATTTAATTTTGATAGCTACGATGCCATCTTTAGCCGCAACAGCTGTAATTTCACCATCAGCTGCCCTGTCGGAAATAAGCGTTCCCTCCGCGGCTGGATCCATTGTGTTTTTCAAACGAATGGGTACCAATCCCTTTTGAGCTGGCAGTACACATGAGGGATGCAGAATCTTTGCACCAAAATAAGCTAGCTCAGCAGCTTCATCATACGACAAGTGATGCACCGGGTATGTGCTGTCTACCACCCTCGGATCATTATTATGCATGCCGTCAATATCAGTCCAGATTTGGATTTCGTCTGCATCCAGAGCCTGGCCTATTAGTGTAGCGGTATAATCACTTCCACCCCTCTTCAAATTATCGATCTCACCAAAGGCGTTGCGGCAGATATATCCCTGGGTGATAAATAGGGAGCTTTTTTTCTTGGCTAATTGCAATTCCTTGGAAAGCATGGATTTGATGTAATACTCATCCGGTTCTGATGATTTATCAATGCGCATGAAGTTTAAGGCCTCCAGATATGTGGCGTCATAATTCAATTCTCTCAAATACCATACAAACAATTGTGTCGAGATGAGTTCGCCCTGCGCGACAATTCGTTTTTCATCTTGAGGAGCATATTCCTTATCCGTGAAGGAAAGGATAAAATCAAATCGACCTTCAATATATTCCCTGGCCTGATCGGTATATGGTGATGCAGAGTACAGGTCTCTTACGAAAGACATGTAATGATTCTGCAGATTCTTTAGTTCGTTTCTCGCATCAATAGACTTTCCCTGATCAAGCAGGGAAGCGACGGATAGTAAACTATTGGTTGTTCCGGACACTGCTGAAAGCACTACTATTTTCTCCGTTTCGTCTGCTGTAACGATAGCTGCGACTTCTTGCATGCGCTGTGCCGACCCTACAGAAGTACCACCAAATTTCAATACTCGCATTAGAATAGGTTAGTTTTAAAGGTCCGCAAAAATAGCTTCAATTTTCAGACTGCACAATCTGGACTCGAGAATGGTCTTCCATCGAAAGTGCACTAACTCGTAGATTCGGGTAGATCTTGTGAAATGGGAAGAACCGATTGTGCTTTGACAATGTACTAGTAGATGAACCCATTTAAATTTGTCATAAGATTTAGTGGGTTCGTCTATTAGGCTTCTCTGTACATATCTTCGATGGCATTTTGGTACTTCTCCAGAATGACTCTTCTTTTTAGTTTGAGTGTAGGGGTGAGTTCACCCGCTGATCCATCCGGATTGATGGGTACCCAAACATCGGGGACAAGGGTGAATTTTTTTATTTGCTCATGTCTCGCAAGCTTTTTATTCACCTTCTGAATGATTTCTTCGTATACATTTCTAATCTCTTCCAACTTTAGAATTTCCCTAAATCCCGTCCAGCCAATGGATTTCTTTCGACAGTAGTTTTTTAAGGTCTCCTCAGATGGAACAACAATAGCACTCACGTATTTGTGTTTATCCCCAATGAGGATTGCCTGTTCGATGAAAATATCTTCCTTGAGATCATTTTCTATGGGCGCAGGGGCGACATATTTACCTGCAGATGTCTTGAGAAGTTCCTTTTTTCGATCTGTAATTTTGAGAAATTCCGTTCCAGACTTATCAGTCACGATGGTACCAATGTCCCCGGTGCGAAGCCAGATTTTTCCATCAATATTCTGAAGGGTCACAGCCGTTTCTTCTGGTTTTTTATAGTATCCCTGCATAATATTTGGCCCGGCGGCAAGTATTTCGCCTTCCCCCTCTCGATAATCCCCTTCCTGATCAATTTTAATCTCAACATTTTTAATCACTGGACCGACTGTCCCTAGTTTTGCCTGGCCCGTATTAAATCCATTGAGTGTGATGGCCGGTGAGGATTCCGTAAGCCCGTATCCTTCGCGGATCGGTATACCTGCTGCAGAAAACACTTGTGCAATTCGCATGGGACAAGGTGCAGATCCGGTGACAATTCCGATAATATTTCCACCAAGAGCTTCTCGCCATTTACTAAAAATCAACTTATCTGCAATCGCTCTCTTTAGCCATTCAGTACCCGAATATTTCTTATCATATTCGTAATCCTCAGTAAGCTCAAGGGCCCAGAAGAATAATTTCTTTTTAACCCCAGTCAGGTTCAGTCCCTTTTGATAGATTTTTTCGTAAATCTTTTCGAGGAGTCTGGGCACACAGCTCATAAAATGAGGTCTTATCTTCTTGAGATCCCCATCATCACCCCCGAGGTTGTCCAGGCCTGTATAAGTGATCTTTCCCCCCAGATAAATATATGCGTATGATACTGCGCGTTCGAAAACATGACAAAGCGGTAAGAAACTCATTGCCTGTCCGCCTGCCGTAAGAGGAATTACGGCAGCAGCTGATTTAACATTTTCGACAATATTTTGGTGGGAAAGCATTACTCCCTTGGGATGTCCTGTGGTCCCCGAAGTATAAATGATGGTAGCGAGATCACTGGTATCGACATTGAGGTCAGGTCGCTCTTGAGACTGATTTTTCCAGATGTCTTCCCAGGAAGCATAATCAGGTGTGTGATCAAGTGCATATAGCTCCCGGATTGTGGACACATTGGCTCTTGCAGAATTCAGCTTATCACTCAAATCACCGCTTCCGAAGAAAACGCAGGCACATTCAGACTCGCTCAGGATATATTCGTATTCGCTGCTGCTTATGGTTGGGTAAAGAGGCACGCTGATCATCCTGGCTTTTTGTAAGCCCAAATCCAGTAGTGTGAATTCCGCCCTGTTTCGATAAACTACAATACCGATTTTGTCCCCAGGTTTGTAACCTTTGCCCAGTAAGCCATTGGCAATCTGATTTGAGATTATTTCTACTTCATGGATGCTGTAAGATCTGTAAGTACCATCAAACAGATCGGCTATGGCCTGTGCCTGGGGATAATTTTCTAATTGATAATCGACAAAATCAAATAACCGGGATAGCTTCATATTGCGTATATCATATTTTTTCATAAAAAGTACGATTATTTAGTGGTAAAAAATGGATGTACTGTGCTCATTTTATCAATCCCGTGATCATCACTGGCTGTGAAGGGGAATTCTGATATCAATCAGATCGTTATATTGTGTACACTTAAATTTGATTAACATGTACCGATTCTTATGTGCTTCATTCCTGTTTTTCATTCTCGGGCTTAGATCCGGCAACGCCCAGGAACGATTCGAGGGATGGATTTCTGATGACCAGTTTATATTAAGTAAGACAGAGGGTGAAAAAAATCAGAATTATTTAGTCACTTTGCCCGGTGGCAAAAAAGTGAAAACGGATAAGAATGTAGAAACCGATGGGAATCGCTTTAGACGTCAGACTGTTTTGCCAAATGGGGATGAAATCCTCTTTCAAGACAAGGACCTCTTTTTGTTCAAGGCCAATGGAGAAAAAATGCAACTTACCAATGATCCAGGGGAAGAAAGGAATGTACGAGTTGCCGGCGTTCGTAACAGAATTGCATATACAAAGGATCACGACTTGTACGTCTATGATCTCAATACCAGTGTGGAAAAAAGGCTGACATATGACGGCAGTGAATCTTTGTACAATGGATGGGCTAGTTGGGTTTATTATGAGGAAATATTGGGAAGGTCATCGCGTTATGCTGCATTTTGGTGGAGTCCTGACGGTGAGAAAATTGCTTTTTTACGCACCGATGATTCTCCGGTACCCAAATTCACATTATTCAGATCTGAAGGACAGCGGGGAGATCTGGAAGTAAATCACTATCCCAAACCAGGCGACCCTAATCCGGATGTACAGTTTGCCATCGTGGATGTGGAAAGTGCTAAAGTTTTGATGGTCGATGAGGACAGAGAAAAAGATCAATATTCGGCACTTCCATATTGGACTCCGGATAGCAAGTACTTGTTAATTCAGGAAGTAAACAGGGGGCAAGATACTTTACATATTGTAAGAGTAGATCCCACTACAGGTGAGAGAAAAACCATTTATGAAGAAATCCAGAAATCGTGGGTAGACTTTTTTGATGAGTTGCATTTCCTAAACGAAAGTGAATTTATCGTAAAAAGCAACCGGGATGGATGGTATAATTATTATCGATGTGATCTGGAAGGGAATTTAAAGAATATTACTCCGGTGTCTTGGCGGGTCATGGACATAGTGCAGTATGACGATGTAAATGAGAGAATTTTTTTCTATGGAACCGGTGGAGTCAATACAGACCGGCATTTATTCAGTGTCCAAACTGACGGGGGTGCATTTATGCAACATACTAAGGCTCCCGGTTGGCATAACGTCGATATTTCTGCTAAAGCAAAATTCTTTTATGATCAATATTCTACATTGGATGCCGTGGGACAACGACAGATAGTAGATAAAAACGGCATGGTAGTTTTTGCTTTGGAGCACGATTCAGTAAACGAAAATGAGATCTCAGGAGTAAAAGTGGAGCCACTTTCGATCACAACCGAAGATGGTTTTACTCTACCGGGATATTGGGTGTTGCCGAAGGGATTTTCAGAGAGTAAAACGTACCCCGTGGTGTTTACGATTTATGGGGGACCAAATTCGGAAGGCGTGCGCAATAGATATCGCAATTTTTCGGGAGATTTTTTTAGCAATAATGACATTATCAGGGTAGTGGTAGATCACCGGGCCAGTGGAAAATTTGGAAAACGGGGTTTGGATTATATGCATCGCAATTTGGGCAAGTGGGAGATCGATGATTTAGTGTCGGCCGTAAAATGGTTACGGACAAAGCCATTTATAGATTCGACGAGGGTCGGGATCACAGGAGGGAGCTATGGGGGATATGTTACTTGCATGGCACTTACCTATGGTGCGGATTATTTCACACATGGCATATCGCTCTACCCGGTGACGGATTGGTTGCTGTACGACAACGTTTACACAGAAAGATTTATGGACACTCCAACTGATAATCCTGACGGGTATGAGTTTGGATCTGCCATGACACATGCACATAAATTTAAGGGTAAACTGTTGATCGTACATGGATTGATGGATGACAATGTGCACATGCAGAATACAATGCAGTTTGTAAGTAAGATGCAGGATCTGGGAAAAGAATTTGAAATGATGGTATATCCCGGAGAGCGACACGGTTGGGGTGGAGCAAAGCGATCCCATCTGACAAAGCTGACAAACCGCTTTTGGAAAAAGCACTTTAATCCTGGAAGCTCCGGGAGGAGTTAATATTTTTGCAGTGCTTGCGGCTACTCAATGATCTTCCTGAAAAGATGAAATCCGGTGTCATGAAAACCTAGGCGCCTTGAATGCAATGCAGGGCAATCTGTTTTGAAAATTGAATTTCAGTTTCATTTTCGGATGAATAAAAACCAATAAATGACTATTTTACAAAAAGACTGTCGTGTGTGACAAATGAAAGAAATCAAGCGAATAAAATTTCAAAACAGAAGAAAACCGAGGTTCGATTTTGATTTATTGAAATTGGAAAATCTGCTAAGTAGAGATGTCCAACATGACATTACGGAACCACATAGAATCGAGTTCTTCCATATTCTCATTATTACACATGGGAAAGGATACCACACGATTGATTTTACGGATTACAAATACCAAAGAGGAACTCTGCTCACAATACGAAAGGATCAGATCCATAATTTTTTCCGAGCCCGGAGTGTAAAAGGATTCATACTCTTATTTACCGAGGATTTTTTAGCAAGCCAATATGGAAAAGTAGAGGTTTTAAGGGCATTCCATTTATTCAATGAAATGCTGATTTCGCCGGTTGTAAATCTTGAGAGTAGAGACTTTACAGATGTTATGCAATTAGTCAAGGGTATCGAAGCTGAATACAACAGAAATGAAGATGAGTTTTCAATAAGTATAATACGAAGTTTTTTACATCTTCTTATTGTTAAGATTTTCAGAATTAAGACAAGAGATAATGGACAACTAGCCAAGCGAAGATATTTTGATGAGCTTCTGCAATTCCAGCAACTGGTTGAGAAGAATTGTTTCAAAACAAGAAGGGTCCTTGATTATGCCAAAATGATGAATTGCACCGCCAAGACACTAAATAATATATGTAAAGCAACTTTGAATAAATCTTCGAAGGCAATTATTGACGACATTGCGATAATCCAAATCAAAAGACTGTTAATCAATACCAGACTTTCCATTTCTGAGATAGCCTATACCTCAGGCTTCGAAGAGCCTACTAATTTGTACCGGTATTTCAAAAAATATACCAACCGATCTCCCGAAGCTTTTCGACGGGTACATATTCGATGACTTTCCTGTTTTGACACTACCAGGCTCTTTTTTGTTTTTTCTTTTACATGCCAAGTCAATATTTTTGCGTGCTGAAATATTTTTATTGTTTATGCCAGGGAAAACATCTGTGGAGTAAACTATCACCGTCGAAATGTGATTTAATAAGCATGAAGAAGTTAACAGATTTGCATAATTACACGGAAGACTTCCCAAATTCCGAGCGTATGCCCGCTCTGTTTTTAGGTCATGGAAGTCCTATGAATGCTATTGAGGAAAACGAGTTTGTATGGGGATTTCGGGAGGTCGCTAAGACGCTGCCGACACCAGAGGCAATCTTGTGCATTTCCGCTCATTGGTACACAAGGGGAACGAGGGTGACGGCGATGGAGTTACCAAGAACCATTCACGACTTTGGAGGATTTCCACAGACGTTGTATGAAGTTACCTATCCTGCTGAGGGACACCCTAAACTTGCCAAATCCATTAGGAATGATTTAGCACCAACAGCGGTTGATTTAGATGCTAAATGGGGGTTTGACCACGGAGCATGGTCTGTTATCATGCATCTTTACCCAAAGGCAAATATCCCCGTAGTGCAAATGAGCATTGATCACACCAAATCCCCGAAATACCATTATGAATTAGCAAAAAGGCTCTGCAAACTCAGGTATAAAGGCATTCTCATTATCGGAAGCGGTAATATAGTTCACAACCTGCCGCTGATGGATTTTAGAAACATCCGCAAAGATGATTACGGGTTTGATTGGGCAAGAGAGGCACGAGACAGTATCAATACATTACTCAAAAAAGGTGATTACAAACCTTTATTGGAATACAAAAAGAGCGGACAGGCAATACAATTGGCGATTCCGACACCTGATCATTTTCTTCCTCTTATATATACATTGGGACTCCGGCATAGGAAGGATGAACTGGAATTGTTTAATGATAAAATGGTTGCTGGTAGTATTAGCATGACCTCTCTGAAGCTATCGTAGAGGTATCATACCTTGATTTTCCCGTTTTGACAGTCCAAAGACGTTTTTATGCCTTTTTCTTCGATGATCTTCATCATAGATTTGCATTAGATTTTACCAAAAAAAGGTAATGAAATCAGCAAATTTTATCACGGTCCTGCTTGCAGTAGTCCTTAATAATTTGCGGTACAGTAATAACGAATTCAAATTCAAATAAAAATGACTAAAATGGAACAGACAAACAAGGAAAAAGCAGTTGCGCTATTAAACAGTTTTAACACGGGAGACCAAATACCTATTTCTTACATTAATGCAGACAAATACATACAACACAACTTAGCGGTTGGTGATGGATTAGCGGGTTTTGGAGAAGTGATAAAAAATGCACCACCTCAGGGATTTAAGGCAGAAGTTGTCAGAGCATTTCAGGATGGCGATTATGTTTTCACTCACACAAAGTATGATTTTTTCGGACCCAAGGCTGGTTTTGACGTCTTTCGATTTGAAGATGGAAAAATTGTAGAACATTGGGACAACTTAACTGAGATAACTCCTCCAAACCCAAGTGGAAGAACCCAGTTTGATGGAGAAACGGATATTACAGATAAAGAGAAAACGACCGCTAATAAGGGAATAGTGGAAAGATTTGTCAACGATGTTTTGATGAATGGGGAAGTTGATAAATTGACAGATTATATCAATCCCAATAAATATCTGCAACACAACTCTGCAATTGCTGATGGACTGGATGGTTTGGGAGCTGCCTTGAAATACTTCGCCGAAAAAGGATTAGTACTAGAGTATGACAAGATACATAAAGTTTTAGGAGAGGGTAATTTTGTTTTAACAATGAGCGAGGGAAAATTTGGGAAGGGAGAGGATGTCGCTTATTATGATTTGTTTCGGGTAGAAAACGGCCTGATAGTAGAGCATTGGGATATTATTCAACCTATTCCTCCTAAATCAGAGTGGAAAAACGATAATGGTAAATTTTAGTAATGTACTAGCGCAGCGTTTTCGTATTAGATATTTTGGAAACCATGCAACTAGACTAGTCTAGACTAGTAGGTTTAGTCTTTTGAGGGATTATTCGGCTTTACTACAAAGATGGAAATTGTGAGACCTTACGTGATCGAAGTCGTTACCTTTAAGTACAAGAATACTGTGAATGCCGATGACTTTTGGGCTGAGGATGCCAAAATAGAATCAGATTATACAAATAATCAGCCCGGTTTTATCAGTCGAGAAAGCGGTTACTCAGAAAATGACGATGAGGTGCTGGTAGTTGTCAGATGGAATTCAATGGCGGATGCAGATGCTTCGATGAAGAAGTTTATGAATGATTCATCCGTCCAGAATTTTGCCGACATGATTGACGCTTCTACCATGAAGATGGTTCGATACAAAGTTAATTAGGTTTCTGGCAGAACCTTCCGGCTTTTTAAATATACTTACTTCTGACAGGCTGCTTCTTAGGCAGCAGTCTGTTGTAAGATTACATAAGTAGAAAAGCATCGAATCAGAGAAAAATATACTTCACAATTCACTTCTGCAACAGGTGAAACATGGAACCCGGATTGCACAGATTAGACGGATCTACACAGATCTATCTAGTGCCACGTGGAATTTGTGAAAATCTGTAGAATCCATGAGACCCTGTTGCTTTTATGCTTCTGCAGACCAATTTAGATCACTCAGCGAAACTCACCTTGTGACGGGTACAAAGAAGCATACTATTTCCGACTTTCAGAATTATTATAGAACATATGATTGTGGCTTTTCGATAAATTATGCAATAGGCAGTTTATTTGTCTTTGCGTGATCTTTGTTTTGCTATATTCGAAAATACAAAAACAAAGAAATAAACCATTTTGGCCGATCCAGGTATGGGATTGATAGAGGTATGATAATTGCGAAGATCAAGTTTAATATTAGCGAAAAGATAAGACTGGCCCGATTAACGCTAAGTTCCTGGAACAGTCCATTGATCGTTGGTTATTACAAGTTTTTTTATAGACCGAAAAAGGGAAGCATAAGTGAGTTTTTAGAAGAATACTCTCTATCCAGAAGAAACACGCTCACCGTAATTCAGATCGGGGCCAATGATGGAGTAATTCACGATCCGATACACAAATTTATTCTTAGGGATAATTGGATGGGTGTACTGCTGGAGCCCCAGCCATATGTTTTTAGAGCCTATCTAAGCAAAGTATATCAAAGAAATAATAGAATTCACACATTGTGTGCTGCCATTGGTGATAGAGATGGTACCCAGCTTCTCTACAAACTTAGTTTCTGCAATATGAGATGGGCAACTGGTTTGGC
Source organism: Saprospiraceae bacterium (assembly GCA_965222645.1). Taxonomy (GTDB): domain Bacteria; phylum Bacteroidota; class Bacteroidia; order Chitinophagales; family Saprospiraceae; genus JABDMH01. The sequence goes on from OZ244968.1 coordinate 3,663,578, forward strand.
TTCTTTTAAGAAAGAGAATGTTGAACGGGCGTTTTCGAATGGAATAGTTCACTCAAAGTGTAGTAAGTATAATATTGATATTCCTCCTGATTCTCAATGCATTGCTTCTGAAGAAGTCTTAATAATCTCTCCTCAGACATTGCTCAGCAAGTATAATATTACGGCTATTGATTTATTGCAGATTGATGTAGAAGGTTACGATGCGGAAGTAATACGATTGTTCGATATTCAGAAGACTCAACCGCGAGTTATTATTTTTGAAAATTCACACCTTGCCAAAAATGAATTTGATATGTGTATCAGGCATCTTAAGAAAAATAATTATCGGATTAAGACCTATGGTGCAAATACCCTTGCGATGTTGAATCCATCAGATCAGTTTAGGAAGTATTTTGAAGATGGCAAATAACCGTCTAACGCCGGCTTGGCTCCCACAGAAGTGTAAAATATGTGCCGGAGTAAGGGTATAAATTCTACAAGCTTTAAACAATTTGGACTATTGTCTCATGATGAGTAATTGGAATCTATAAGAAATATTTTATAGATCAAGTAATTAGACGAGAATCGATTTGCTCGATATTTATTTCTATACCGAATTTCGCAACACTCGAAGGGTTAACAAGGATATTAAATTCACCATTGACGATTGTATTGGGGACATATATTACAAGTTGATCTGACACACAAAAATTATCTCCATTTTTGTGTCACCGGGTGATATTCACAAATTTTGTCCCAATGGGGTGGCAGGTCATGTGGATTAATCCTCGGATACTCTATTTCAGGAGGCGATATGACAGCTATCATAAATTAAGGTGATAGTCCAAAGAAGGGCTTAGACATGAGACTGAAATGACGTCACTGGCAGGTAAAATTTATCACGACCAGGACACAGCAGTCTGCCGGCTTTCCCCCAGCCCCTCGATGCCTAGCTCCATAACATCTCCCGGTAAAAGAAACCGGGGTGGCTCGAAACCCAGTCCCACTCCAGCAGGAGTACCGGTAGAAATCACGTCGCCTGGCATTAAAGACATATATTGACTTATGTAAGATATCAGGTGTTGGGCATTGAATACAAAATCATTTGTGTTGCTGTCCTGTAGCTTTTCTCCGTTTACCTTGAGCCAGAGACGCAGGTTGTTTGGATCCGGTATTTCGTCTTTTGTCACAAGCCACGGACCCAGAGGTGCAAAAGTATCACAGCTCTTACCTTTGATCCATTGACCACCTTGCTCGATTTGAAAGGCACGCTCACTCACATCGTTGTGCACCATATAGCCAGCTACATAATCAAGTGCATTTTCCTCATCGACATAATTAGCACGCTTGCCAATTGCGATAGCGAGCTCCACCTCCCAATCAGTCTTTTGCGATCCTTTGGGGATCACCACGTTGTCATAAGGGCCACAGATGGCCGATGTGGCTTTTCCAAATAAAACCGGAGATGTGGGGATATCCATCCCACTTTCCCGGGCATGAGCTGCGTAATTTAGTCCAACACAAATTATTTTTCCAATTTCTTTGACCGGGACTCCGTGACGCATTTCCTCGTTCACTAAAGGGCAATTTTTCTCATTCTCAACAAGCCATTCCTCCAAACGGGAGATGCCATCACTTGCAAAAAATGCAGTGGTATAATCTTCACCAAATGCAGAAACATCAATTCTGTTTCCGGATCCAGTTACGATACCCGGTTTTTCTTGTCCGGGGTTTCCAAATCGGACTAATTTCATGGGATAAAACTTCTCTTTTTGCAATGATTCGAATCAAAAATAGAAAAGATTTAGTGATTCCGGCGAATGTAAATTCGCCTCTGACTCCCTCTGCTATATCGAAAGACCAGGTTTATAAACGATTAAACACCGAACGAATAAAAGACTTGATGCAGTGCCGGCCAGCGAATATAAATTCACCTCTGACTCAGCTTCATTTAAAGACCAGGTTTATCAGTGCTACACCATCACGTCGCCTTCAAATTACTGAATCCTCCATCAATGAGTTGATTGCTGCCTGTGACATACGCAGCTTCATCCGAACATAAATAAAGAGCCATATGAGCGATTTCCTCCGGTCTGGCCATACGGCCAATGGGATGATCCTCGGATAGCTGTTTGTGCATTTCTTTTTCTCGACCCGGATAATTTTTTTCAATAAAACCATCGACAAAAGGAGTATGCACCCTTCCCGGTGAAATTGCATTACACCGGATACCGTATTGGATAAAATCCAGAGCGACCGAATACGTCATTGATAAGACAGCGCCCTTACTGGCCATATAGGCAAATCGAGCATGAATCGCTTTTGTAGCGATGGTTGATGCAATGTTTACGATCGCACCACCGCCATTTTTTATCATATGGGGAATGCAAGCTTGCATACAGTGATATACTCCGTTTACGTTGACTGCCATTATTCTTGCAAAATCTTCCGCCGGTGTATTTAATATATTGCCCACAAATGCAATTCCCGCATTATTGACAAGAATGTCAATTGCTCCACCATCTCCCAATTTTTCAACAACTTTCCAAACGTCCTCCCTCCGGGTGAGGTCACAATGATGGTAATGAAGATCCTTCCATTCACTGGCCAGTGCTGTGCCTTCTTCGTCGATTACATCGAGTATATGTACAGCTGCCCCAGCCTTTGTAAAAACTTCACAAATAGCTTTTCCGATCCCACGGGCACCCCCGGTGACAATTGCGGTTTTATTTTGTAAGGAAAATGGTGGCATTTCTTGTTAAAATTTTATGAGCAAAAAAAAATTATAGTCAGATTGTTCAATGTAGTGAAATCTTAGTATGGTTTTCTTCGTTATTATGCAAAAAAACATAATTGCATAAAAGGTACCCAATCAGAGAGGTTCTCGAAGGGCTCCTGGCATATTGCTTCCATTTTAGCCAACGATAATTTGTAATGACGTACAATATTTTACATCGTCACCTACATCCCAGGTCATGTGACCAACCTTTTCGATAACTTAGGTGGGGCTATTCTCACTTCATCTCATGAGCAAAAACAAGACCTTTTGGTTGCTAACTCTCGCCATCGCTTCCGGCGTGTTAATTCCAACTCTAGTACAGGAAGGAATGTTTTTAGATGGCATAACATACAGTGCTATTTCCAAAAATTTGGCTAATGGATACGGGAGTTTTTGGAAGCCTCATTATACCAAATTACTTTATCCGGAATTTTATGAACATCCTCCACTTGTCTTTATTCTTCAGTCCTATTTCTTTAAGCTTTTTGGCGATAAATTCTTTACTGAAGGAATATTCAGTCTTACTACAGCCATTCTAACAGCCTTCGCCATATCAAGGTGTTGGAGGTTATTTAGCGATAAAAAAGAAGTCAAGGAATACGATTGGATGCCGGTTCTTCTATGGATCTCCGTGCCATTGGTTTTCTGGTCATATAAGAATAATCTTCTTGAGAACAGTGTCAGCGTATTTACTACGTTTTCTGTCTTCTTGATCGCAAAATCATTGATTGAAAGAAAACTAATCTATTTATTTTTCGGGAGCTTATTGATTATAATGGCCTTTCTATGCAAAGGTATAGTAGGTTTATTTCCTATTGTCCTCCCCTTTTTATATATGATTTCACATAAAAAAAGCCGAAAACATCTCTTATATGGGATCATTCTGATATTATTTTTTGGTGGGATACTATTTTTATGTTTAGTCATGATACCAGGACTAAAGGACAATTTAACCAATTATGCCAATCAACAACTTCTTCCAGCATTAAACAATGATAGGGAAATAACTACCTCCAATCGGTTCTACATTCTATTTAAGCTTTTTTTAGAGCTCCTATTTCCCATTCTTATCCTGGTTTATGTAGGAATTAGAACTTGGCTAAGTGACCGACAACATGGCATGTTCAGAAATCGAAATGCACTATTTTTTCTTCTCATTGCAGTGGCAGCTTCGATCCCTTTACTCATGACCCTCAAACAAAGAAAATTCTATTTAATCCCGTCTATCCCCTTCTATATACTTTCAATGAGCTTTTGGATTCTACCTTACATAAGGGAAATCTATGGCAGGATATCTGAATTGATCCTGGGAAGGATACGGAAATTTTCGATTGCACTACTTTGTGTAGTAGTGATTGTTTCAATCTTCCGGTTTGGAAAATTTTCCAGAGACGGGGAAGAACTTAAGGACATTTATGCAATTTCACGGATTGTTCCCGAAGGTTCTGTCATTTCAACGACAAGTGAGTTGTGGTCTGACTGGTACCTTGTGGCATATATGAGTAGGATTGGCTACTTGAGTTTAGATCCTGATAAGGAACATGAGTATTTTCTCATAAAGAAGGGGGATAAGGTTGAGAATATTGAACTCGAAAAATATGATTTTGTAGATTTGAACTTGACCAAGTACCAAGTTCTTAAACACAAAGATTGACGAGATTCAGGGCCAGTTGTTTGTTTTCGGTATGAGAACCGTAAATAGTTCCTTCTTTTACTGTCTGGATAGCACGGGAATAAATGCTTACATAAAAGATAATGGATAAAAAACCGCAGCGCACGGAAATCAGCGAATTTGGAGAGTTTGGTTTGATCGACCACCTTACCCGGAATTTTGATGTCAAAAATAAAAGCACACTAATAGGCGTGGGCGATGATGCCGCCATCATTGATAATGGCAAGTATCACACGGTGGTTTCCACTGATTTGCTAATCGAAGGAATACATTTTGACTTGCATTACCATCCACTAAAGCACCTGGGATACAAGGCAGTAGTTGTAAACCTATCGGATATTTATGCAATGAATGCCATCCCGGGACAGGTCACGATCTCCCTCGCACTTTCCAATCGGTTTTCGGTAGAGGCTGTAGATGAGATCTATTCTGGTGTCCGGGCAGCATGTGATTTCTATAAGGTCGATCTTGTGGGGGGAGATACAACTTCATCACAGGCGGGGTTGATTATTTCCGTAACTGCGATTGGTCAGGTGACTTCTAAAAAGAAAGTATTGCGCTCTACGGCGAATAAGGGAGATTTACTTTGTGTCACGGGTGACCTGGGAGCAGCATATTTGGGGCTTCAGTTATTGGAGAGAGAAAAACAGGTTTTTATTGCTGATCCACAAATGAAACCCGATCTTGAAGATCAAAATTACATCGTAGGAAGGCAGTTGAAACCCGAGGCCCGTGCCGATATGATTACGCAATTTGACAAAGCAGGTGTGATACCGACATCAATGATAGATGTGTCGGATGGGCTGTCATCTGACCTCATGCACATTTGCAAACAATCGGGACTTGGTGCTATCGTAGAAGAAAGCGGTGTACCCATCCACCCGGAGGCACAATTGATGGCGATAAAATTTAAACTCGATCCGATCACATGCGCTTTGAGTGGAGGTGAAGACTATGAATTACTTTTCACCATCAATCCCAGGGATCTAGCCAAAGTAAGGCTCATGACCGATATTTATATCATGGGCGAAATGGTGGAAAAATCGGAGGGAATAAAACTGCATACCAAGGGCGGGAACATCCATGAGCTACAAGCCCAGGGCTGGAAACATTTTTAGGGCCGGAAACCAATGCAGGCAAGAATGGTGAAAAGTTTGATGTTGTAATTGAACCAAATCTCTATTACCAGTGCTTAACTAACTAAACTAACAGTTTGTATGAAGACGATTGGTACATTTAAAGCCAAGACACACTTGAGTAGTATCCTCGAGCAGGTAAAATCCGGTATCCCTTATCTGGTCACCAAACGGGGTAAACCAATAGCAATGATTGTACCCTATGTCGATGATTCAAAAAAATCAATACCCGAGATATTTAAGCAATTCAAAACGATCAGGAAGATGATTGGTAACCGTGTGGACATTAGGGAAATGATTGCGGATGACAGGAAGCATTAAAAGTTGGGAGAAACCGTCTTTCGGATGCTCAAAGAATCAGGTTATACAAATGCTGGATCTTCTTCCTCTACAAATCAGGTCTTCTGCAGTAAGAGGTACCAATGACGTGATCGGTCTGGCACTCCGTTTTAATTTGTCCTTTTACGATGTAACCTATCTTGATCTTGCACTCGAAACAGCATCTGGATTTGCAACATTGGATAAAAAGTTGAATGAAGTGGCTAAGGAGTTGGGGCTCAAGACTGTATAATGTAACGTCCCAGGGTATGACCCAAAGGGCTCAAGTTGAATAATTTTGACATCCAATAGTATTAACTCCGCACCGGTAACCGCGACCCTTGACTGATCTAAATTCCCATGAGCAATTTAACCGGATCTTCGAGAAGTTTTTTCACATTAACCAAAAATGTCACTGAGGTACTTCCATCGATCACCCGGTGATCATACGATAAAGCCAGGTACATCATCGGCCTGATTTCTATTTGTCCGTCCACTGCAATGGGGCGCTGCTGAATTGTATGCATCCCCAAGATTGCAGACTGTGGTTCATTTAGTATGGGAGTACTCATCAAAGATCCAAAAATGCCGCCATTTGTTATGGTGAATGTACCTCCTCTCATTTCTTCCAGAGACAATTTTCCATTGCGAGCCTTTTCAGCAAGGTCTTTTACTTTATTTTCAATTTCATGAAATGGGAGAGATTCTACATTGTGTACAGGCGGAACGACAAGTCCAGTTGGTGTGGAAATTGCAATGGAGATATCGACATAGTCATGATAAATCAAGTGATCTCCATCAAGATGTGCATTTACTTGAGGCATTTCTAAAAGAACTTGTGCGCAAGCTTTTGAAAACAGGGACATAAATCCCAGTTTAATCCCATATTTTTCTACAAATTCCTCTTGATATTTTTTGCGCAACGCCATGATCGCACTCATATCCACTTCATTAAAAGTGGTCAGCATGGCAGTGCTATTTTTTGCCGAGACCAATCGTGATGCGATGGTACGACGCATACGGCTCATTTTTTCTCTGCGTGTATTTCGGCTGAAAAGTTTTTTTGGGTCGGGATCTAAGACACTGGGAGGCGGATCATTTTGCTCAGCGACTTTCTCTTTCACTTTTGTCGCTGCCTGCATGACATCGGCTTTGGTAATACGCCCTCCTTTTCCGGTTCCTTTTATTTCCCCGGCAGAAATGTTTTGTTCCCGCATCAACTTTGCTGCGGCTGGAGATGGGTGTCCTTCAGCGTGACCAGGTTTTGTGGTTGTAGCTGATGTTTGTGGTGGAACATCGGCGGATGGTTCCTGAGTTTTTTCACTGGCAGGGGAAGTTGATTCACTCGGGGCTTCAACACTCGTATCTATTTTGGCTACAAGAGCGCCGATCTCCAGGTCATCTCCTTCCTTTGCCACATAGATCAGTTTTCCCGAAGATTCTGCAGGAAATTCCAAAGTAGCTTTGTCTGATTCAAACTCACAAATTGGCTCGTCCATCATTACGTATTCTCCATTCCCCTTCAGCCATTGGGACAGTGTCACTTCGTTGACGGATTCACCGATCACCGGGACTTTCATTTCGATAATGCTCATTCTGCCTTATGCTTTGGCGCAAAGGTAAGTCAATCTTGAAAACTAAACGTGAATCATCGCAAATCTGAATGCCAGTCATTGCATAGGGCTATATCTCTCTTTTCCACAGGGCCAAATTGTGTGTCGATTTTGTTTTTCTCTCGCACTATTCTGCCATACCCAGGAATTTCTAAACTTTTTATTCAAAATTTGAAAACCCTGTAAAATGTATCTTTTGATATGGGGAATAAGACAGAACCAGGTAGTGGCAGGAGAGTTTGCAAATATCATGCTGGAACAAAAGACAATTGAAATGAGAGTCCCCGATACATTATTTGACCTAAAATGAAAGTCGAGATCAACTTTATCTGTTGTGACTTGTTCAGAAAATATTACTTAAAGCTTACGAAAATTTTGTACCTCCTTAGCAGCAGAACGCGGGAAATGGAAAAAGTTTACTTTGATGATTGTTATGGTGCCGAATAATTAACAATGAAATTAAATCAGATTATCGGTGTCATTTTCTCGATTATATTTTTTTGCTCAAGGGCCTACACCCAAAAGTGGATTAATATTCAAAAGGGAATCGATTCTTTAGTCAAAGTGGCAAGTGCTGGTTCTGATGTCGAGGTTTTAGTTGGAGCAATAGACAGACTGAAATCAGATCACGAAGCAAACAGACACCCATGGGCTTCTTACTGGTATTCTTACGCAGTGTTTAAGCGATCTGTTGCTTTGGCTCTTGGCGATGAGAACTCGATAAAGGAAGCTAAGAATGGGGCTGCACTGTCTATTGATGTGCTGAGAAAGATACCGGATAAAAATTCTGAAGAGTATGCCTTATTGGCATATGTTAAGGGATTTACGTTGCAATGGGTCAAAGGGATATCAATTTTCAAGGAGAGTAAGAGAGCTGAGAAATGGGCTAACGAAGCGGTAATCCTGGACCCACGAAATCCACGGGCATATTATGTCTATGGCAATCATGACTATCACGTCCCCAGAATAGCAGGTGGTGGCCGAAAAGCCAGGGAACTTCTTGTAAAAGCAATTGAATTGTTCCAAAATGCAGTTCCTCATCCTATAGTCCCCAGCTGGGGAATGGCTGAGACATATGCCGCTTTGGCAAAAGTTTATATAAAAGAAAAAGATTTTGAAAAAAGCAAAAAGATACTTTCCGAGGGACTATCAAAATTTCCAGATCATCGAGATCTCATGACCCTTTCTCGAGACATGAAATAAATGGCAATAGACAGTGTAGTCAAGTAACATGAAAAGTCAGAGTTCTCTGCATTATTTATTTCTTATCGACGGTTGTATCAAAGTTAGGTGTCGTGGAGAGAGTTTTTACCTAACACTTCTCTGGCAGTGTCAACACAGCGATGAAAAAATGCATAGGTAGTATGAATTCCAAATTGCCGTTGTTTTCGGATTTTACGCAAAAATCGAAATGTGACTCGAATTTCAAACTCGCGTACTTTAGTATGTGAAGGATTTACTCCAGATTAAGGTTTTTTTGTAAATTCGGATGTGAATTCTTTGGTGAGAACATATTCATATTCATCTTCACTTACCTTCTGTCGAAGGTATCCGATTGAAGCGCATCTGGTATTAAAATTAGGAAATGCTCTGTGGTCGGGTATGTTTCCACTTCCCTCACGCTGTGTTCATAGGTAAATGGTGTCAAAAAAAGGAAAAATAAAGCTTGAGAAACTGAGTTATTTCCATGCATGGCAGGGTATCCCGGACGCCGTAGAAAGAATGTGTTCTTCACGGTTTACAAATACTGAAGAATGGACACCAAATGCTTTTGCAAATCATAGTATCAACCATGCTGTCATTGTGCTATCGGCAATTCTAATAGAAGGTTCGTTAGAAGCAATTCTAAAAAGGGTTCTTTTTATGAAGACGGATTTGAAAGACGATAATTTCCTTGAAAGAATCAATAATGTAGAACCAAATAAGCGATATCACAACCTAACATCCAATATAATTTACTCGTATTTTAAGAGTATGAGCAGATTCACCTGGCAAAGATACAACAGCCAATTTAAAATGTTTTTTGGATCAAGTGTTAAAGACATATTTCAGTCTTCAGGACATGAAATGCTATATAAGAATACAAACTCACTCTTTACTCTAAGGAACTGGCTAGCTCATGGAGAGAATCTTAGCATCAAATATATTCAAGACAAGGAAGGGGCTAGAGTAGAATTTCATGATAAAGCCCGGGATCTTGCTAGTGATTTAAGAGGTCAGGACCTTTATAAAGAAAATGAGCCACACTATTTCAATGATTACTTTCTAAGTAATAATGTGGCAGATTTTTTTCGAATGACGAGTATGGACTTCCTAAAGGTTGTCACAAATGGAATTAATTCCATGTTCATACCGTATGAATTAGCAACCATCGTCACTCAGGCTAAGCTTAAGGATTGATGCTTGTCACGGCATCAAAATTGTCATCGTTCTTTACCATAAGAAAACCAATTGCCATATAGTAAACAAATATTACTATAAGTTTTCAATACAAAAGCTTGGTGAAATTTTTTGACTTCATTTGCTCTACGCCGCCGATAAAGATGATCTAACCGTCTTCTGATTTTGCGAAATTGTCCTTCCTGCAGCTAACTGCAAAATTTTAGCATGATTGCCACCAGCAACGGCTTGCTGAAACGCTTGGCTTGGTTAAAATCAACATGTTCATGTTCCCAAACTAACTTCATCCTTACTAATATTGACTATAAATCGACGAGTATTTTTCTCATAATATTTACCAAATCCCACAAAATAATTGACTCGCCAGCCCTCAAAATTACGTTCCGCTTTCCTCTTACACTTGAAGTTCAGTAACTTAATGATTATTATTTTGTCACCTAACGTGTTAATGTATCCAAGATACTGCCTATTATGTTTCCAATATTTTTTCTTAACATCTATCACTCTGAACCATGGCTCATTAGCAAAATCAGAGTTGTAATTGTCCTTTAAGATATTTTCTGCTAGAATCACCTCCTCAATTTCCGGTGAGAATCTTGTTCCCACTAATTGGATTGGAACCTGGCACTCTTTTAGTAAAATAATACCTTCTCCATCAAATAATGTGTCATTCTTGTAGAGAAGAACTGAGCTTTGAGAAAATACTCGTAAATATAAACCACAAAACATTAATGCAGTTAGAAATACTCCTTTTCCAAGAGTTTTTGTCTTTGCCATAAATTTTCTTTTAGTCAGTACTTATATGGTGCGTAGAAGTAATTGTGTTTACCGTAAGAATTTAGAACACTATAGTGCTGAGATTTCCTAGACCCGGGGATAATTAGTCTACCGACACCTTTACCTTTATCGATTCCATAAAATTCTCGAAGTGGAATTTTGTTCTCCGAACGAATTTGGTTTTCTACATGACTTGCATATTTTTCTGCATTTGTTGACATCTCACCGTTACTATAGAATATCCAGGGGTTTTCATCGATTCCTCCATCATCCCAATCTAAGGCATGTGCAAGTTCATGAGCTAAACCAATATATGCAGGTCGAGATCTGCCACCAGTGACATCAAATCCACTTTCACGACTTGAAGGATTGAACTTTATTGTCCTTCCAACGGTCTTGTTTTCTTTACCTTGACTGATCAGGTAAAAGTCAGAATCTGATTCCAAGGCAGATACTAAATTATTTCCGACATCACCCCCAGTCCGAATATTATTTAATGCAGTCACGGCAGATCTTAAAAATCCTCTCATTGAAGTGCTACCATCCCTCCTGGTCCTCACTCCTCTGCCACTATATTGAGATCCATCTCGATTATATAAATTTCCATTATCGTAAATAGCGACGTTATTTCTATTGACCCGAATGGCTATACTGTCACCATTCACATCAATATACCTTAGGGGATTTGAGGCTGCATACGAAAAGGACGATTGAAATGCATACTTCTCAGAAAACCGGTCTACACTCGTGAAGCGACACGTAGTCACATCCATGCATCGGGCCCCAAAGGCAAAATAACCGGTGTACTCTAATTCTTCTTTATTGCCATAGCCGTATTTAAACTCGGGATTCGAATTATTGGGTTGCCTTAGGCTCATTCCATAGGGGTAATAAGATTCCACTGAGATGATCTCACTACTGGCTATTGATCCATTATTGTTGGCATCTGAAAAGAACAAACGGTTATTTCCTAAATGGTCTCGCAATACATAGGTGTATGCCAACCCTGAAGGCGTAAAATCCTGGATCTGGGCTGTGAGATTACTCCCCTGTTGCACATCAAAGGATTTTAACAGATCTATTTCTCCCGCCGTGTATGTGATCGTCTTATTGCCGGAAGTAATCCGCGAAGAAGATATTTTTATTGCCTTGTACTCGTGATTGTTATTCGGTTCCGTGCCGGTCAGCACCAGCTCATCCGGTACAGCGTATAGCATATTGATGTAACCGTTGCTGTGGTGGATAAAATCCACATGTCCGTTTAATAATTCCACCTGATCAAAATAATACCGGTCTTTGGTGGCACCCTGTGTATCTTCCGTGCTTTTTTGATGAAGCACGCCAAGCGCATCGTGATAGAAGTGTATGCTGGTACCGTTGTCCAAAACAATCGAATCCAGTTTATTTAAATGATTGTAATAAAGATCACACTTTTTACTGGGATCCCGGGTGATATTTCCATTCTGATCGTTGAGGTAATTGCCACCCTGACCATTGTAACCGTATGAACCGTAATCATCCGCTATGTTTTGCAGACAATTGGTACCGTTGTAATAGCTATAGACCAGATCATCTATTATTCCAAAAGAGGTACCACCAGCATTGGTGGCTCCATAACGCTCCACACCCAGGATATTCCCTCTGTTGTCATAGTTTAGATCTACATTGTAACGGTTCTGAGTCGTGTGACTGGATCCTGTGTACTGGGAATAATCCGCTAGAGTCATCCGGTTTAAATAATCATAAGTAAAGCCATAGTGTTGCCGGTTTTGATCCTGGCTTGACTTCCATACTACATTGCTGATGTTTCCATTGTGGTTTGCCGGGATGCCAGATCCGGTGAAGACGCCGTCATAATACAGGTGCATACCAAACAAGTCTGATCCCAAACTTGCCGGATCATTGATCTTTTGTAAAAACCGGTTGTGCAAGTAGCTAAAATTTACTGTCTGTAATGGAACACTTGCATTGGGACCGAGTTTTAATGCGCTGATTTGCTCTTTGACTGTATAATCAATCTGTGAAAGTAGCGTCTCTGTATAATTATTAATCTTTATTTTCTCTTTATTTTTTCTACCGGCATGATCATATTCATTAGTATTGATCACGGTCAGTGTCTGCGACCCATTCGGGGTGTTTATGGTCACGGTCAATAGATTATCAGCAGCATCGTAAGTGTATACAATTTCACAAGAAGTGTTGTTATTTAATTCCAAAATGCTATTGCGGGTTTCTCTTTTGAGACGGCCACAAGCATCGTAGTAGAAAAAACGGTTTATTGTTCCTGCACCATTTAATAAGGCTGCTGTAGAGCTTACTATTTTATCTTTTGTAATTCCGGTCGTTCCATAGGTGTTGGTGATCAATTCGTCATCTACCGTGCCGTCATTGGCATCACTAAATCCTTCCTTGATCGATCGTCCATAACTATCATGCTCGATCACATACCATCTATTTGATGCAGCCATTTTCCCATCCTGCCAGGACTCCATCAACTCCCGGGCATCGTAGGTAAAGGTCTCCGGATCCTGATCGGGATCATCCTGCACCAGGATTTGATCATCGCCTGAGAACACTTTTTTAAAGATCAGGTTGGTGCTACTGGTTGTGGTGCCCGGTGGCAAAATCAGATACGGCCTGTTTTTGGCATCATACAAGGTGTATGTATCCGCTATGCTGCTGCCATTTTTTCTGCGTACCAGGACCTCATTGCCCAATACATCCATAAAGGTGTGGGTCTCATTGCCATCGGCATCCGTAGCCACCGTCTTGTGCAGAGTATTGGCAGTGTAGTTGCCACCAGCAATGTGGTCTTTTACTTCGGTGGCCGTATTGGTGCCGTAGCTGTACAGCATCCGGCCCAGGGTAGCGGAGCCCGGATGTTCTACCTTGATGGGCCTTTGCAGCGGAGAAGACTCCCAAAAAGTGCCGGTAAAGTGGGTATTGGCATTTATATAATTCGTCGGTGAACCTGTGTTGGTTTTGGGCTCATGCCGATAGGTAGGCCAGTGCAATGCGTTGTACCCCTGCTCTTCAGCGATACTCTGGCTGGTTCCGGACGGGTGCTGCTGGTATCGCAAGGTCTGGATGGGACTGTATAGCTCGTCATAAAAAGTGGTGGTGGTGAGCGATTTATTGGTCGATGTCCCCAGGGTAGGATAGGTCACAGTGGTATTTACCCGGTTTTCTTCAGTGCCGTTGCTGAACACATACGCCAGGGCTGCCGTTACGCCCTTGCAATCTTCCTCTGTCTCCAACCGCATAACATCATCCCATGTATAATCGATCGTGGTGCCGTCGATGGCTGTGTATTTTTCCAACAGATCACTGCCGGTATAGTAGGTGTATATTTTTTTGTGATCGATAAATTTCCACTGCAACAGTTTTCCACTGCTTTTCCAGCTCAGCTCCAGCGGATCACTCCAGCCATCTATCGTTACTTCAGCCGGACTGCCCACATTGACCTGGTATTTATCTACTGTACTTTGCAGCTGCCAGTCGTCGACTACCGCACTGCCGCTGTTGTCCCAGCTCATCTCATAGCGGTATTTTTTATGGGGATACAATGCGGTGGTTGATGAAGTAGTGGGTGTGCCGGAGGTAGTGAAAAAACTATATAATGTGCTGTCTCCATCTACCTTTACATTGTCTACTTTTTTTACCGTCTTCCAGGCGGGTACAATTCTGTTCTGCTCCAGCAGTTTGTTTTTTACCGTTGATGATCCGGAGTAGGTAGAGGGATAGCTCATTTCGGTGCGATGCACATCGCCATCCGAATTGGTCACTTCTTGTGAGGTAGGAGCCAGTTGGTCATTGATGCTGTAGCCGTGAGATATCGTGTATTGCATCCCGTCTCGATCCACTACTTCTGTAGAGATCAAATTATAGCCCGTCCTGATTTTATAGGTGACATCACGCACATAATAACATGCAGCCCCGGAAGGGGTCTCATCTTTAAAGTAAAATACTTTGAGCGGGTCGGTCCCTAGATTTTCATAGTTTGAATAAAACGTATTTGTGCTTGACTGTACCTCGGTGTTATTTTCTTTTTTTACTGTGGTTTTGTCATTCCTGCCATTTTTTACTAAAAATAATTCCGGTGATTGAGGATAGGAATTGACATGCACTCTTGGCTCTACATAAAATAAATATTCGGTATGTCCGTGGCTTTCCTTTTTTTCCACCACTCTTGTATATCCGATGTGATAGCCGTCAAATCCACCCAGGGGTACTACCGCCATATCCCGCCAAAATAAATGAATATAATTGGTGTTGTCTATGACCTTATCGCCATAGACCGGCTCCACGTACAACTCTCCACTGCTTTCACTTGATCCGGCTTTGGTGTATGAATATCCGGTGCTGTCCAGCAGCGTGCCAGCACGGCTATATTGGGCGATATTTTCGATGCGCAGGCCTCCTACATCTTTTTCTACCGCCTTTTTGACAAAGACTTCCGCTTCTCCCCAAGCATTTTCGGTCTCTATTGTAAAATAATAATCGCCGGCTGTGATGCTCCCAAATTCCTGCTCCAGATTAAACCGTACCGGGGGCTCTTCAATCCCAGGGGATTGGGTAATGCTTTTGCTGCCTACCTGACTGCCTGAAGCGGTGTATAATATAAAATTGAGGTAGTTAAAGGCAGAATCACAATTACCCGGATAATTTGGTTCTCCATATTTTAGATCTAATGAGATTTCTGCGGAATCAACTTCTGCAGCTTCCAGCTCAAAAGTGTCACTTGTTGCAAATTCCTGGGTGCAGCAGGTCGGGCCCCCATTGACATAACATGTTGTTTGTCTTTCTTTGCTCACAAATGGTGCGGATGAAATGGGATAAAATAGCCGGTTGGCCCCAAACCGATACTCGGTGTAGCCCTTGGTCGGGTACGTCACTTTTTTTAATGAGCCCGCCAGCATTGCACTTTCTTTGCTGTCTCTTTTGGAGCCTCCGTAATAAATGCCGTTTACTTCGGTGGGGGGTACATTCACTGGATAAGCTCCATTCAGTGTCTCGCCATTGGCAAAACCCCAGTGATCGATCGCATAGCTCAGTCTATGCGGTATGCTGTTGGGATTGTGGTATTCAAAAACATACGGATTTATGACCGGGCTGCCGCTCAATGCTTTTTCCTGGATTTGATCCAGCTTTAATCGCTTGTACCAGGCACTGCTTGTCGTGCCATTACCGATATCCCAGTTATCCGAAGGACTCTGAAAATAGCTGTGGGTCAGTTCCCATTTATAGCCAAAATTGCCGTTGTGGATCACGATTTCTTTTAGGCGCTGTGGAGGGCTGCTGCCAAATACCTCCAGGTCTTGCCGGGTGACTCCATCGGTATTAAAGTTTACTGTCTGAGTGCCGCTCGAATTGGTAATGCTGGTGAGCCGTTTGCCAATGATGTAATTATTATTGACCGCAATGTTGTAAAAGTTTAAATATTTAGTCCCTGCACCGCCCGATAAATTACAACTGGTTTGCTGGCTGATCATGTAGGATTCTGCCGATGCAGGATACCGCACCCTATAGCGTTCTGTGGCGTAATTAAACGTTAAATAGTGTTTTTCATCGTGTGTTTCCATTCGCATTAAATACCATCCACTCGTAGTCGCATCTGCGGTGGGCAGCGGCTGAGAGGTCTCCACCATACTGCTTGCATCGTAATAGCCAAAATAACATATCACCCCATTGGGAAGAATGACTTTAAATCCCTTCAAAATACTCCCCGAATATATCCGGGTGATTTTTATGTCCTGACGGGGAATTAGCATCGGTTCTACTGTCTCTGACGTACCTGCATCGATGTCAAATAGAAATTTACCCGAATAGCCGGCCACGTTAAAGACAAATACATCAGGCTCACTATCCTGAGTACCATCGGCCACCTCCGTTGGACTTATCGTGCCCAGGTTTTTCAAACTAAACCAGCCGTTTGCTCCCTCGTCTGCCAAGCCAATCACGGTGCGCGAGATCATCCCTCCGGCATAAAGCGCCCAGTTGAGTCCGGCCCAGCTTGCTACTTCACTTACCCGTACACCGGCAGTGTGATAATTCAAGCTAATGGGTAACGACAACGGACCCTGGGTAATGTCATATAGATGCAGGCCTACCCGGACGGTTCCTGTAAAATGTGATACCTGGTGTTCTGCAAATTTTCCCAGGGATGCTGCCATATAGGACGGTACCGTCACATCCCCAAAACTATTATTCATCGATTGAGAATGTATTTTTACAGTGTTTATAAATACTGAAAACAGTAGGGCTATTATTATTTTATTTTTCATGGTCTTGTTTTTTATTGCGGTTATTTTTTCACTCTCCGTTCTTTTTTATCCACCGAAGCTTAAGCGCAGGTGGGTTATTTCACATAAGCATTCCGCTGTCCTTTTTCGAAAAAATACCGCATGCGTTGTACCTGACCACGGGTAAACATGTACATGTTTTTATCATTCGTGTCATCCATAAAATTCATCACCATCGCCCGTGGATAGCCCAGGCAGTTGCTGTGCCGCGTGGGCATGGGGTCTCCTACATTGGGTGCATTATGGGGTGGGGTATCGGCCACGCCATCCGACTCACAAGGCCAAAACGTACCATAAAGATCCCGAAGACCCAGCCAGTTGCCCATCAAGTGCGTAAGTGTCTTGCCCTCAGCATGCACTTCGCCACCAGAGCCAAAATATCTTCTGTCGATCACAATGCCGTCGGTACCCTCAGGCCCTCCCGGATACTGAGCATATGAACCAATGTCTTCATCTGAATCAATCACCCAAATATTGACTGTACCACCCGGGTCCACAGGTGGCGATCCCCTTTCTTTTGCTTTCATCTCATTGTAATCCCGCCAGGAATCAGATTTCGTCTCGGCTATCGCCATACCTCCCTCCATCAGGGGGGAAAGCCTAAACCGGATACCAGTATCAGCCGCACGGTCCCTGTACTCTCCATCCGGATCATGGTGGTCACTGGCCGGTATTTTCGGAGGTCCAAAATCCCGGTTTAGTGCCTGGAGCTGTATGCCGATCTCCCGGGCCGCCACCGATATATCATCAGTATACAACATGTGAAATATAAGCTCCAGTACAACGGGTCTCCTATCGTACCTGTAGTCTTTACTTTCTCTCCTGATCACCAATTCATTTTGCATCCACTCACTCCGTGTCACCACAGATCTACTGAATTGGTCCCGCAAGTATTTGTCGTTTTTGTACCGCTTGCTTCGACCGGGAGTATCTATTTCCATATGGAATAGATCGTAGTAGGAATCCCGATTATTTTTTTCCGGATTTGCGTGAATGCCCTCAGCAGTAATTATACTACTGAAAAACAGCAAGAACAGGGTGGTAATCTTTTTCATCGAGGTTTTCTCTTTTTATTAGATCGAATTTTCGTTGTTTCAATGTGCACCGGCCTTTATGAATCCGCAGCCGGTGCATCCAGTTATATCCGCACCAGCCTTTGCAGGTACCTGTGAATAGTATCGAGGTAACTGCGGGTAGCCATTTACCTTATTTTACTGATGATTCCTTTCTTGCCATGAAGATGCAGCACTTTGGATCTGTTGATTCATAAATTGATCTATGCCTTGTAAACCTCCCCGCGTTTGTATTCTTCTGACTTTCTTGGTCAGGTGCACTGATCGGACATCCAAGTAGATTAGTAACCTTAGGTATTTCCTGGTCCTATGACAATAACTAAGCCTTGTGCACAAAGACTCTTCAATCCGCTGAATTCGTGTGTAAATGGTAGTTAAGAGGTTTTTCATGGTGATTTGTTTTCGGATGAAGATTCAGCCAAGAACAAATATACAAAAACACTAAGCAAATAAACGCGTATTTGCGTTAGAAAATTTTTCTCCTTTTAGAGTTGTTTGTACTTGTGACCAAAAGCAGTAGAAGGAAAAACCGTGATCCTGAATACCTTAAGGCCCTTGGCGCAAACTTGAGGAAACTGAGGAAAGATCAGGGATTTAGCCAGATGAGACTGGCTTTTGAATCAGATCTGTGGTTGTCCTCGATTGGCCGTGTCGAAAGAGGAGAAATTGATCCAACAGCATCAACTTTAAGGGTCATTGCTGGTGCACTCTCCATTCCTCCTTCCAAGTTGCTTGATTTTGAATATCCCGAAAAAGAGTAAGCATATTTCTCTAGACCCTTATTACTCTTTCTTTTTGCGATTTATTGATAATCTAACATACTAAAGCTCAAGAACATATAAGGTTCAAGAAAGTATTTCAATGAAATCTTCCCTTCCACCTGCCTCAGCCCACCCCAATGGTGTACTATTAAATTGTTTGTCCTTAATTGTGGGGTCTGCACCGTGATCAAGAAGAAATTTTAAGGTCGATTGCTTACCCCGGTACGCAGCCTCATGCAAACCCGTTTGTCCCTGAAAGGAAATAGTATTTACACTGACATTGTTTCTGATAAAATATTCGAGCACTGAAATTTGATCACATAGAGCTGCTTTTACGAATGCGGTATTAATTTCTTCTTCCTTTGTCATTTTTCTTTTGAAGGGTTCCGGAAACCGCCAAGGAGAATTCCAGCTGCCATTGTCTTCCCATGCTGTCAATAGTTTTAGCTTGGCGGCTGCCGCTGCAAAGATGATATTGTCACAGCGTGCTCCACACCTGATTAATGTCTTTGCTGCCCCGGGATACCAAAATGAAAGTGCTGTAGCCAGAGGCATTCCCAGCCCATCATATCCGTCTACCGGAACACCATATTCAACGAACAAATCGACCAGTGCTTCCTGCACACCGGCATTAAATGGATGCGCACTGCTTACGAGAGCAACCATGGGTGTAGATCCTTCGCCGTAAATGGTGGAGTGCAGATCATGCACTGCACCAGCCTCAAGAAGTATTTTGGCAATTTCCAGGATGTTAGGAGGAGTCACTTGATAGTGATCAGCGACACCATTGGCTGCTATAAAATGCAGGAGGCTTGGATCGCCTGGACTCCCTTCATATCTTTCTGTGGTCAACCAGGGATATGTATCGAGGATCTTCTTTAATTCACCGGGGCGACCACCCAGAATAGATTGTACCGTTTTTTCGAAGATCTGCCTCTTGCTAAATGACATCTTGATCCGGGTCTAAGATTTGGACAAATTCTCTTGGGTGATTTAGACTGTCTCGCCCTTGAGTTTTTCTGCATTCTCAGCAACCTGCAGAGCTTCAAAAATGCCTTCTATATCACCTTCCATAATTTTATCGAGGCTGTACAGGGTAAGATTTATGCGATGGTCAGTTACGCGGTTTTGCGGGTAGTTGTAGGTTCTGATTTTATCCGATCTATCACCGGTACCCACTAGTGATCTTCTTGTGGAGGCCTGCTCGTTTTCATAGGCGCGTCTCTGTGATTCATATATCTTTTGATAAAGTCGCTGGAGGGCAATTTCCCGGTTTTTAATTTGAGATCGCCCGTCGGTACTCTCTGCTACCACGCCGGTTGGAATATGTGTAAATCGGACACCGGATTCCGTCTTATTGACATGCTGTCCGCCTGCGCCACTGGACCGGAATGTATCTACTTTGAGATCCGATTTCTTAATATTTACATCATCCATTTCCAGTTTAGGCATGACTACAACAGTGGCTGCAGATGTGTGGACTCTTCCCTGCGACTCCGTTTGTGGTACCCGCTGCACGCGGTGAGCACCGGATTCAAATTTCAATTTACCAAATACTTCTTTTCCAGAGACCTCCAATACAATCTTGCTGAAGCCACCTACTGAGCCCTCATTTACCTGCAAGATGTCCACTTTCCATTTTTGATTTTCAAAATATTTGGAGTACATGCGATATAGGTCCCCGGCAAAGATGGCGGCTTCATCTCCCCCTGTTCCAGACCTGATCTCAAAAACCACATCTTTCGTGTCCTCGGGATCCTTTGGAATAAGGAGGAATTTCAGTTGCTCTTCGAGCTCTTCCTTTTTTTTCCCTGCATCGTCGATTTCCGCTTGAGCCAATTCCCTCATTTCTGCATCGGGATCTTTTAACAAAGGCTCAGTAGAGTCAATTTGTTGAAGGGTTTCCTTGTATGTAGAATACACTGCGATAATGTCCTGCAGATCTTTGTATTCTTTATTGATTTTGGTATAGCGGCTGATGTCTGAGAGAATTTCAGGGTCTGTCATCTGCTCCTCCAGATGTTTAAAATGAGATTCGATTTCCTGAAGCTTCTCTAACATAGTGATTGATACTTTTAGTCTCTGACTGCGATTTCCGATGAGGCTCAGGGCGGGCATACGCCCATACGTCATGAATTAAACGATAATTCATGATCAACAAAGATCAAAGAGTGGTGAAAGCGAGGTTAACGCTTGATCCGAACTTTATCTTTTATACTCTGGATAAACTCAGGAGTCACTTTGGGTCTGACTACACTTCCTCGAACAAAATCCCTGAAATTTCGTTCGCTTTTTAATAGTTTTTCGTACTCGGGATTGCCTTCCACTTTTTTCATGACTTCGTCCTTGGCTTCTTTGGTGAGTGCATTGTCTAGCATCAAATCGACTTTCTGTCTAAAGTCTGTGAATTCGTTAGGAGCACGCATTACGTAGGTTTTTTAATTCTCGTTTATAAAAATTATTTCATCAAAAGGCTTTAGTATTCAAATCTAAAAAAATCTATTATTCGCTTTCGTCGGGGTTCTTGGTTTTTCCTCGCTTGTCTTCAAAACCCAGGGATTCTGCATACTTTTTGAGCTTTTCCTTGAGCATGTTTCGAGCTCGGTGCAATCTTGACCGCACAGTTCCAATCGGGATGTCGATGATTTTGGCGATTTCTTCATACGTAAATCCCTCGACGTCACACAGCAGTATAACTGTTCTAAAATCAATGGGCAAGGCATTTATGGCTATTGTCACTTCATCTCCCAGGAGGTTTTCGAAGATCTCCATTCGCAAATCCTGATATTCAGAAATATTGCTCTCATCTTTGTCCTGGTAGCCTATAAATTCCTCAAAATCAACCTTTGTCGGCCGCCTACTCTTCTTCCGATACTGGTTGATATACGCATTTTTCAGTATCTTAAACAACCAAGCTTTTGCATTCGTTCCCTCTACGTAAGATTCGATCGCCCGATAGGCTTTCATAAAAGTCTCTTGTACGAGATCTTTGGCGTCTTCTTCGTGATATGTAAGATGATATGCAAATGTGTTGAGTGCATCTATATGGGGGAGAAGTTCTCTCTCAAATAACTCGTCAGGATCTTTATAGTCTTGTTTCTTGGCCATCAAGGCGGCTAAAATAGTCCATTTCGGCGTTTATTGGCGTTTAATTCGGTCTAAAGATTTTGACCACGTAAGATCACCGTGAAATGCAGTTGTGAATGGGTGGCATATTTTTTGGACTTGCTTTCACCACAAATCCGTTTAAATCTTGAAAATCCGTAATCTACTTCTTGCCCTGTGCCTGATGCCCTGTTTAGCTACGGCTCAGGTTGTTATTAACGAAATTGCCAGTACACAGACACTTCTTCTAGATATCGATGGAGATCCCAGTGACTGGATAGAATTGTACAATCTTTCCCGAGAAGAGATTTCTCTCGATGGCTTTGGTCTCAGCGACGATCCCTTTTCGCCTTTCAAGTGGACCTTTGGTAAAGTGGTAATAGCTCCAAATGAGTACTTGCTGGTATTTGCATCGGATAAAGAAAGAGCAAATGGGGAGATACACACAAACTTCAAGATAAAAAGCAGTGGAGAACCCACAGTCCTTACATCGCCTGACGGACTTGTACAGGATCGAATAGATGGAATTGCTCTGCAACAAAATGAATCCTTTAGTCGCTTTCCCAATGGAACCGGACCACCTGTGGTCACGAATGCTCCAACTCCCGGATCTGCAAACCAGATCAACAATAGCAAACTTTCCGCTCCTTCATTTGACCTGGAACCAGGCCTGTACACACAGGAAATGACGTTACACATTTCACATGAAGAAGATCTTACCGTGCGATATACATTGGATGGATCGTTACCCACAGCAAACTCCCCCTTGGCGGGTACTTCTATGCAATTATCCTACCGGGGGGATGAGGAAAACATATACAGTATGATTCCAACCAATCCCGCATCCCGGTTCCCATTAGGAGACTATGGTGAAACTGATGCGGAAACAAGAGGATGGCTCCCACCCTATGACAAAGTGCAGAAATGCTTTACCGTAAGAGCGTGCTCCTTCGAGGGGGAAACCCGTGGAGATTGCACAAGTGGTTCGTTCCTGATTGATCAAAATGCTCCATTACTTTACAATTTGCCTGTCATGTCCATTATCGCAGATCCTGAAGACCTCTTTAGTGATAGTCGAGGTATAATTGTGTTTGGGAACCAACCACAAGGTAACTATAAGCAGCGCGGGTCTGCCTGGGAGCGGCCCATTTATCTCGAGTATTTTGTCGATGGCGAAAGGGTGATATCACAAGGGGCCTCCGTGCGAGTTCACGGTGGTGGAAGCAGACATTCAGCTCAAAAGAACCTGCGCATATATGCAGACGGTGATCACGGTCCCAGATATTTTAATTTTCCCTTTTTTGAGTCGACCGATCTCGATTATTTCCAACGCCTGCTGGTGAAGGGAGGAGGACAACGGCCAGATTGTTTTCCGAGAGATCAGATCGCCACATCTATTGTGAAGCATCTTGATATCAGCGTTCAAAAGCATCAATCCATCATCTTATTCCTCAATGGCGAATACTGGGGTATTCACGGATTAAAAGAGCGCTATGATGAGTACTATGTCGGCCACAACTATTATATGGATCCCTCCGATGTCGTGATTTTAGAATTGACCGGTCAGGTCGATGAGGGGAATGATGCCGACTCTCTGCATTATCAAGAATTAATAGCATTGGTGAGCCAGGGTGAGGTCACTCCCGGTATTTATACAGAGGTAAAGCAGCAGATGGATACTGACAACTTTATCGACTACCAGATTTCAGAGATCTTTTTAGGAAATGGGGATTGGCCAAATGGCAACGTTCGCTATTGGCGCAAGCGTACTGAAGGTTTGGTTTCAGATGCTCCGTATGGCCACGATGGTCGTTATCGGTGGATGTTTTACGATCTGGATAATGCTTTCGGTGGAAGTTGCAATGATGTATTCCCATTTTTCCGAACCCTTGATCACGCCACATCCACGAGTCCTGAGCTGGAAAAATCTACAAGGTTGCTTCGTGCTCTGCTGACCAATGAAGAGTTTAAAAATGATTTTATAAATCGATTCGCAGACTTGCTCAATACTATTTTTCGAGCGGAAAGAGTAAAGACTGTTATCAAAGAAATAAACAGCGAATTGAGACCGGGACTGATGGAACATATCCGCCGGTGGCGATACCCTTCTACGGCCACAACACTTGGGGAAAGGGCGATGGAGGAGCCAAATCTCAAGAAGTGGGATCAGACTATTGATGGTCTGAACGGTTATGCTGAAAAAAGACCAGATAAGCAACGCACACACTTGCAGGAATACTTTGGTCTTGGTGAGAAAATTCCCCAGACATTTGATGTAAATGATAGGCAGATGGGATATATCCGGGTGAATTCCATTTTGCTTATTGATGAAGAAAAAGGCGTTGAACAACCAATCTTCCCGTGGACGGGTATCTACTTTAAAAGACAGCCGTTCCCCATTCAGGCGATTCCTTTCCCGGGATTCGAATTTGTAAAATGGGAGCACCTGGGTAGTGACAATGATCTAAATATACATACACCAATTACCGGAGATACCATTAGGGCAATATTTAAAAGAATCGATAACTTTTCTTTTGAGCGGCAATTGTTTATCAATGAAATCATGCCGAACAATAAAAATAATTTTGCCGATCCTTATCAAGAATTTGATGATTGGACGGAGATTTATAACCCATCAGGCAGGGAGGTTGATTTAGGTGGATATTTCGTAACGGATGATCCGAATGATCTGCAGAAATATCAAATACCACAGGGAAGCAATGTGATCATTCCTGCCCATAGCTTTTTGATATTATGGAATGATGACCAACCCAGACAGGGGAGTGAGCATACTAACTTTGGCCTGTCTAAGAATGGTGAATTTTTTGCCCTCCTAGCACCAGATGGTACTGTGGTAGATAGTACGAGTTTTGGAGAAGCAACTGCCGATGTGAGCTTTGGTCGATCTGAAGATGGTGGAAGCACCTGGGTGTCATTTGACTCTCCAACTCCTAATGCGACGAATCAAATCCTGACGAATGTACCTGAGCTCGAAAAAAATGAGCGGCTTAATGTCTATCCCAACCCCGTGCCTGGTGACCACCTGTACTTTGATGAAAAGGTGAGCGGCGAAATAAAGACACTTTCAGGGGCGACTTTAAAATATATTCGGAATAGTTATGAAGTTGATTTGAGTGACTTGCCACCGGGACTCTACATATTCCATACTTATGATGGTCATTACGCCCATGTAGTAAAAATCTAATTGTCTTTCCTTTCTCAGAGCGTTACTCGACATTTTCACTAGAACCAAAGGCTCTCAATTTTGCCTTAACTTTGGGAATTAAAAAGCAGGCAGAAATGGCAAAATTATCGATACAGCTCCTTTTGATTCTTGGAGTTTGTACTAATGCATTTCCAGGTAACCCAGTGGAATTGGGTAAGGTAAACTGGTTGCGGAATCTTGAGGAGGCAAGAGCTGCCGCCTCCATTAAAGGCAAACCGATTCTAATATTATTTCAGGAGATCCCCGGATGTCTGACTTGTAAGCAATACGGCAAAGCTGTCCTAAGCCATCCACTTATTGTAGAGACTATCGAAACCTACTTCGTACCTCTGGCAATCTACAATAATCGGAAAGGACCCGATGAATCGGTTTTGGCATTCTACCAAGAGCCCAGCTGGAACAATCCGGTGGTCCGGATAGTTGGGGAAAATAAAAAAGACATTTTGCCGAGGCTCAATGGCCAGTACACTCCATCTGCACTTGTTGGATATATGATAGAGGGTCTTAAGAAGACCGGTAATGAAATACCACCATACCTGTCACTACTGCATGACGACCTGCAGGCTGAGGAGAAAGGGAAGGAGAAGGTCACACTGAGCATGTATTGCTTTTGGACAGGAGAAAGAGCATTGGGATCACTAGATGGCGTTGTGGAGACCGAAGCAGGATTCATGGATGGGCATGAAGTGGTCAACGTCTATTATGACCCCCAAAAGATTTCACTACAATCAGTGATAAAGAGGGGTAAAGCCTCCAGGTGCGCGGATGCAGTCTACCTCAATGAGAAAGGGGACAAGCAAGGAATTGCCTCTTTTTTTAAACCAGACCAGATACGAAAGGAGGAGACCTTCAGGCTAGATCGAGAGCCAAAGTACTATATGGGAAAGACACTTTTCGCTCTGCTGCCAATGACCACCGTCCAATCCGTAAAAATCAATGCGTTGCTGGGAAGCGGTAAAACAGCCTTGCATCTTTTGTCCCCTAGGCAAATGGCCATGTATGAGTATCTCGAGAAACACAGTAAGCCTTCGTGGAGATCATCCATAAATGACGACGGATGGCAGGAAAAAATGTTTGCCGCCTGGGAGTCATTGGGCCTGAGAGAAAAATCCTGATCTAGCTATAGCATGCGCTGGGGAACAGATGAAAAGCCTGGCTCAAGAGTATCAAAGCGATGTTCTGTTTTATCCACCACATGTTGACTCGTAGCCCTACTGAAAGCCAGCTCTATGATCTTCCGGGTGTGAGCTGTTCGACAAAGATTTTGTCGTCCATGCCACTTGGGGTCAGGCATTGCAAATCGTCTACGACCAGACTTGGGTAGCCCCATTCGACATGGACCAATCCACAAAATATGTAGAACCCTTTTTTCAGAGTTCCGAATTTCATTATTGCGCTTGGAAAATGCACAGTGTCAAAATAGTCACCCAGCTGATCCACCCAGGTGAAAAACGCCATGTGCTTTCCACTTTCGGTTGTGACGGGCTTTTCGATTACGTAATAGCCCATCATCCTAATTCTCTTCCCTTCATATTTGTGCATTTGACTTTGGAGGATCAATCCACCGGGAATGTGATCGATGAGATCGAAGGGAGAGCTCAGGGTAATGCCCAACAGATGAAATTGTGTGAGTATTCTTCTCTTGACCGGCGAGATCGGAGGATCGCATTGATGCAAATAAGCTCTTGGGGGAAAAAGAGAAAGCTGACTGTTCGAGGGGCCTCTATAGTGGAGGATTCTTTGGCAGAAAAGGGACTCCTTATTTTTACTTATGCTGCGACAAGCACCGGCCTCAATAAGAAGATCAACTTGTCCCGGTGGTATCACTGCCGTGAGCGTGGTGAGCTCATCTATGGTTTGGGTACATCTCCGCATTGAGAGCAGTTTCTTACCCGTCTTCGTTGTCAGGCCTTTGATGGTTTTCAGACCCAGCCAGACGGTCGTGCCGTTTACCCTTGCCAGCCAGGAGCTGTTATTTATGCAAGGTAATTCTATGGTCGCTCCGGCCTTCTGTAGTTCCCAAACATAAACTTCCCTCTTGTAGAACCCTCCATCGTTGTTGATCACCGCAACCATGAATTCGATTGGAAAATGTGCTTTCAGGAAAAGGCTTTGCATGCTTTCTGCAGCATACGATGCAGAATGCGCCTTGCAAAAAGCATAACCGCTGAAACTGCTGATCTGCCTCCAAATTTCGATTATGATGGCCCGCGAAAGGCCTCTTCTCATACACTTCTCATAGAATTTCTTCTGAAGCAACTTGAGATCATTGACGTTTTTTTTCCTTCCTGTCATCAGCCTTCTCAATAGATCGCATTCACTGAGGTCAAATCCAGCCAGATGATGGACGACTTTCATTACATCTTCCTGGAACACCATTATTCCATAAGTTTCTTTTAAAAGCTCCTTCATCATAGGATGGAGATCAGGTAGGGGTTTTCCGCGTCGGCACTTGATAAATGCCTGCATCATCCCACTTTTGGCTACCCCCGGTCTGATGATGGAGGAGGCGGTGATCAAATCCCGGTAGCTGCTACAATTGAGTTGAGTGAGCAAACCCCTCATAGCAGGTGACTCGATATAGAAGCATCCTATGCAACCTCCGGGCTTTCGCAGGAGATCCAGGCCCCGGGTATTATTTTTGACCTTTTCCATATCATGGATGTCGATTTGTATCCCCTGATTATTGCGAACCAAATCTACAGCCTCCTTGATATGACCTATGCCCCGTTGACTCAGAATATCCAGTTTGTGCAGGCCCCAAGATTCAGCCTGGTGTTTATCCATCTGCAATACGGGAGTGCCTTTGGGCATCATTTGGGAAGCACAGAAATGGTCCAACGGGATTTCCGTGATAACAATCCCACCCGGATGAATGCTCAAATGACTGGGAAATTTCAGAAGTCGCTTGCCCACCTTGAAGATCTTATCAGCAATCGGGTGGTGCTGCTCACGAGCGAGGGGATGCTCGATGATCTTGTTGATTTCTGCAGGCGGCAAGCCAAATACCTTTCCCAGTTCACGTACCAGCGATTTTCCTTTGTACGTGTGATAGCAGGCAAGAACTCCCAGGTGAGCCGCTCCGTATCGCTGGCGTAGGTATTCCACAATCTCATCTCGCTGGTCCCAGGAAAAGTCCAAATCAAAATCGGGAGGCTCGGGTCTTTGGCGGTTGATAAACCGCTCGAAGTAAAGGTTGAGATCGATGGGATCAACATTGGAAATACGCAGACAATAGGCAAGCAGAGAATTTGCCCCACTACCTCTTCCCACATGAGCGTAGCCTTTCGATCTGGCGAATCGCACAATGTCCCAGGCAATCAGAAAGTAAGTCTGCAGAGACAGCTCAGATACGATCTTAATCTCCTTCTCAAGCTGGCTGAAATGTCTTGTGGTGAGCGTTCCGTAGCGGGATCTCAGACCATCGTAGGACACCCTTCTAAGCAATGAGATATCCTCCGCAGCGGAGCGGGTGTAGATCTTTTTGTTGTGCCCTGCAGACCCCCGCAGGTCATATTGGCATCTTCGCAGTATGCGCACCGCATCGACTACCAGGCGTGGCTGAAACCTGTAAATTGCTTGAATCTCAGCAGTGTGCTTCATAAATTCGTAGGATTCGCAATGTTGTGATTTCAGTAGTGCGTGGCTGAGGATATTGAGATCAATACATCTCAAAAGCTTGTGTGCGGTCATATCGCGTGCGCTGGAGAGGGTGACCGGGTGCAGTGCGACGGCTTTGTGACTGCCGATTGCTTTCAATTGTTTCCACGGGGCATTCGGCTTTACTCCACACCATTCGTCAGACCTCAGTTTTTTTGTCCATGGGGCTTTGTAATCATAGATGAAAACCACTCCCTTGAGTTTTGGAGCTCTCCGTGGAAGAGGCTTCTTTTCTACCAGGTAGGTGTTGAGTAGCTTGGTCAATGCACTGAAGCCCTGCTGGGTCTCTGCCAGACCGATATAGTAGAAGTCCAAATGATGTCGAAACTCCACACCCACCACACCGTGAATTCCTACCTGATCGCATGCACGAAGAAACTCGATGATTCCCGAAGTACTGTTTATATCCGTCAGCGCAAGCTCCCTTATGCCGAGCTCTGCAGCTCTCGCGACCAGCTGGGATGGCGAGAGCATGCCGAAGTGGCTGCTGTAATAGCTGCGGCAATTGAGATACAATAGACGAGTATTTCGACAAATATATGCCGAATTATTTGGCATCCTGATAAAAATGCATATATTGTGGTGAAATAAGATCGGGCATGGGTGGAAGTGTGCGAGTTAAGATTTAATCCAAATGAGAGCTAAAAACAAAATAATGAAAGTGAATATGGTGAAACCACATCGGAACCCGCCTAGACAACAGTTGTATGCTGAGAACAAGATCTCGTCGATTGTGCTGCAGGGTGCATTTCAGGTGCATAAAGCCTTGGGTGCCGGACTTTTACCGACGGCCTACAAACAGTGCCTGGGATATCAGCTCAGACGGTTCGGTTTGCAGGTAGACATTCAAAAGGAGATGCCTATTGTTTATGGTGATCTCAAGGTGGAAATGGGTTATAGCATTGATTTGATGATAGAAAGTCGTGTTCTGATTCAGATAAAGTGTAGCGGCTTTACTGATTTAGACCGTGCCAGAATGAATACATATCTCAAATTGTCAGGCTGTAAAATGGGATTTTTGATCAATTTTAATGTGTCTTCACTCAAGCAGGGAATCCGCAGAGTCATTTTAAGCCACCCTGTGGGGATAGCGGTTCCTGCGTAAAAGCGAATACTTGTCGAAATGACTTCTGTGCTTGGTGAAACGACTGAAAGGATTTTAAGAATGTCTCACGATAAAACTTAGGTGGCATGCTTCCGGATAATATCAAGCATCTCAGAAAAAAAGGCGAGTTATCTCAGCAACAGCTTGCAAATGTCCTCCAGATACCAAGGACAACGCTGGGAGATTACGAGCGTGGACACACTGAGCCGAATGTAGATATGCTGATTAAATTAGCACAGCATTTTCAAGTGTCAATAGATGCTTTATTGACTCAAAAATTGTGGCATAGAGACCTTGTAATAATCAATAATCCTGATTTTAAAGTATTGGCGATTTCTGTCGATGAGAAAAACCGGGAAAATATCGAGTTTGTAAATGCTGTGGCTCAAGCCGGTTATCTGGATGGGTATCAGGATCCTGACTATATCAAGGAATTACCAAAAATGTATTTTCCAAATATACCGCAGGGTTCTTATCGGGCATTTGAGATACAGGGTGAATCCATGATCCCCCTGCCCTCCGGATCCATCGTAGTGTGTAGTTATGTAGAACGCATGGAGGAGATTAAAAATGAGCGCACATATGTTATTGCTACACATTTAGATGGTGTTGTATATAAACGGATCCTGTTGAATCCGGATGGATCTTCCCTTACAGCAATGTCGGATAATCCAGTATTTCCTCCTTACAAAATCGCATTCAGGGATATTGCAGAGATCTGGCAGTATTACGCTCATGTAAGTTTTAGCGATGCCAGATCTACAGAAGAAAATGCTCTCGATGAAAAAATTAGTGACATTCAAAAAACAGTGCATCTCTTGAAGGAAAAAATCATATAGATGTGGATTTTAAGATCAATGGGAGATTATCCAAAAAAAAATTAGGGGATATGCGTATCCTGTTTTAGGTGCGAAAAGAGTTTTAGCATTTATTTAAAATGTGTCCTTTTTATTTCACTCCACCAGTCTTAATTTTTTAGAATGATTTTTACTTATTAAAATACCAATATTATGACTTGTTATGATTGTGCTGTTGATTTACAGAAAATGATGGCCGAAGGGAAGGCCATGGAAGCATTTGAGAAATACTATGATGATGATGTCGTGGTTGTAGAAATGGCTACTGGTGAAACGAGAAAAGGTAAAGCTGCTCAAAGGGATGCTCTTGGGAAATGGTTTGAATCCATAAAAGAATATCACAGTGGGGGATACGGACCTATTGCAAGTAATGAGGAAGAAGGAGTAACTTGCGTCGAGACATGGTTTGATTGCACTTTTCAAGATGATAACAGAATGAAGATGGAGGAAGTAGCTGTTCAGAAATGGAAAGATGGTAAGATCGTTCATGAAAAATTCTACTACAATATGCCAGGCGTCTGAGCAGCTGGCATATCAAAAAGTTTGTTGGCACTGTCCATGCACTTCCAGGGTAGGTGGGTGAGACATGCAGACCTCCCTGGGGATAGCCGGGTATCCGTTCTGAGCTAGTAGACTATTGCATTATTTTTCTTGGAGAAGGCATTTCTGATCCTCGTTTAAGTTATATCATCCAGGTCGTGATGTGACCGGAGTTCGTACTGAGATTATTATTGTGATCAGTTATCTTTGCCTCCGATGATATTATCGGATAAAAAGATTTTGGAACTCATAGGCGCCGGCTTGATTGTAATCGAACCCTTTGATCGATCATGTCTGGGCACCAACTCGTACGATGTGCATCTCAGCAGATACCTGGCAACCTATATTGATGATTGTCTGGATGCCCGGCTGCACAATAAGACGGAGGAGATTATAATCCCGGATGAAGGATATGTCTTACAGCCGGGGAAGCTCTACTTAGGGGTAACCAAGGAATATACGGAGACGTTTTCTTGCGTTCCGTTCCTGGAGGGAAAATCAAGCATTGGAAGACTGGGCATCGACATCCATGCCACTGCGGGAAAAGGAGATGTGGGATTTTGCAATACATGGACATTGGAGATCTCCTGTGTACAGCCGGTGAGAATCTATGCGGGTATGCCTATTGGGCAGCTCATCTATTTTACGGTAGACGGTGAGATCGAGCGCTATTACAATAAAAAAGAAAATGCAAAATACAATGACAGGACTCTAAGACCAGTGGAATCAATGATGTGGAAGAATAAATTTTGAATAAAAGGGTGATCATACAAATCACCTTATTTGTTTTAAGTGTCTTTTTGAAATCCCATATTAAAATTGTCGTTGCTCTCTGGATTGTCCTCCATCATTTTCGCCAATGTCCATCTCGTAAATGGTTATTTTTTGGCAGAGTAATCAAGCATTGAAATAGAAAGAGGTACTAAGTCTTTATTTTTCAAATTTTTCTTGCCAAGCCAGCATGCCACCCATTAAATTAAGCACATTGGTAAACCCAAGCTGCATTAAATATTGTTGAGCCTGACCACTGCGATTCCCACTTCGACAATAGAGAACGATCTCATCATCTCTCTGATCATATAAGTCCTCCACTGCTGATGGAATACTTCCAAGGGGTATAAGTTGACCACCGATATTAAATTCTTCATGCTCATGGAGTTCTCTTACATCGATTAGTTTGATATCTTCTCCCGCGTCCATGCGCTCCTTTAATCTATCTACAGAAATGATCATTCTCGCTACTTTATGATAAATATTTTCCTTGATGTGGATTTTTTCCAAAGAAAATCCGTTGCAGTTAAAACATATACACCCGATTCCAAAAATGAAAAATTTGCTTCGAGGTTATGATAATCCGACCACAATGGTTTTCCCGACAAATCTGTAACCTCCAAATAAACATTTTCGCTGTCAGAACTGCCGATATCGATAAAAAGCTTACCTGAGCTAGGATTTGGATAAATTTGAAATTCATCCCAAGTTTGGTAATCTCGAATTGATGTGTGTATGACATCCCCACTGCCCATAATTGGCCTCACCATCAAGCTGCCCGCTCTCAGCCCCACGTCACCTATCTTCTTCCACCCTTGTCCGACATTAAAATAAATAAACTGAATACCTTCATGTGAATTAATATCATATCCGATAGGAATTTTAGTGCCTGATAAATCAATTTGTTCCCAACCAATGTAGAAATTTCCAGCTGGCAAGGGCAGTGAAATTTTCTGATCGTTGCTATCCCTAAGGTCATATGTAGTAAAGCCCTGTAGAGTATCGTGAAATGAATCTGCGTAATAAACGCGCACTCCAAACTGAGTGAAAAAGGGATTTTCACTAAGGCTATCTTTCCAGACGTAGAGATTAAAAAATTGTGATGAACTATTTCCCAAAATCCTTGGAATATGAAACTGAACACCCCTTAACTCATCCTCAACATTATTGTGAAATTCGACGGCAAGAGTAGTCGGACTCACCCCAGGGCCTCCCCGGTCTATGATTGCAGATTCTGCGGTGCCATCATCGTATGCATAAAAATTATCGAAATGAGTAACTGTATTTACGGTATTATTTTTTTGAGCACCGAGGATCTCATCGGATCGCGAAAAAGTCAATCTTGTCGTCACTTCATATTTCTCACCGGGAATAATTTTATTTTCTAATATATCCTGGAGGATCTCATAATTATTGGATCCCTGGTCATTTAGATCAAAATCAAACATCGCTTGACCAGGAGATAACAGCCACTTTTGCACAGGTTCGATAAAAGTGCGTTGAATAAGTGTCTCTCCATCCAAAGTCACACTAAATGTAGGATCATTCATGGTGAGCTCTACTTGATCAAGATTATTAACGGCGCTTAATATATTTGGCCTTACTTCTTTCTTTTCGAACTGATGAACCGGCATGTGACTATAGGGTCTCAATACTGATGCTGGAGCATCTCTAAATGCCAGATCCCGAAAAACTTCACGGGTTAATTCTTCTTCACCCACCCTGATGTAATCCAGATGCCAAAGCTCCTGGAGTCCCTGGTTGCTTGATCGATTTCTGAATCTGAATTGAAAAGCATTGTGGAGGAAGGTGTCTGCTATCATCCATCGATGAAAGCCAAAATCGGGTGCGGGATCATTATTCGAGAAGTTGTCGTCGAGTCCCTCTTTTTGCCACACCCGGACCCACCTGCCATCCTCCGAGCGAAAATCCACAACCAGCGAATCATTGATCAGAGGTTTAAGTCCTATGCCTTTCGGCTGGGCAAAAAATGAAAAATAGATATCTGATTCGTTAGATAGATCTACAAATGTTGAGGAGAGCTCATCACTAAATCCCGATCCCCGATCATAAGGACTACCTCCCGAATCTAATCCGTCAAAGGTGGCAACACCAATAGAGGGGGGATCTTGAGCCAGCGAATTATTTATATAAACATGTTTATCCAGCCAGAGGTTTGTGTCGGGAAATACCTCACCAGTCGAAAAATCATCGACAAAAGGAAGAGCCACTGTTGGCCCACTAATGAAGACGAGTTCAAAAGTCTCACATATTCCGTTGCTATCACAGACCTCCAGACAAATCACATCCTCACTTCGGGATCCGCGGTGAGTGTAAACGATACAGGAATCATCCGCCACTTCGTAATCTCCAGCTAGCCCACCCTGGCAGCGGCTGTATTGATAACTAAAGGGTTGCTTATTGATCAATCCCTGTGGGGGACAAAACTGGAGTTGGCTTTCCTCCGGGAGATACTGAATGATTCTGGGTAGGTGATGATCTCTTGCAGTTGTAATTTTATGGATTAACCTGGGATTAGAAGATAAGGCAATTTCCATGGGCTGGCTCAAACCCACCAATGGAAGAAGGACGCATACCAGGAGAAAATGCAGCAGTACAAGTGGTCTTTGCTTACTCATCACAGAACGAAGGTCTCTCTTGTGAAAGATAGATTTTGACTGTGTCACCTGTGTACACCCGTTGTTGAGGTGCTGGTTCCTGTTTCCATATATATGCAACATCCCTATTTCGGACAGTGCCATCATCCATAGCTTCCCCGATTACAAGATTCAGGGACTGAAGGTAAAAGGCAGCTTCGTCA
Organism: Saprospiraceae bacterium; assembly: GCA_965222645.1. Lineage (GTDB taxonomy): Bacteria > Bacteroidota > Bacteroidia > Chitinophagales > Saprospiraceae > JABDMH01. The sequence continues at coordinate 3,698,473 of OZ244968.1, forward strand.
TATTGTATGCAAGCCAGGTCAGGCATGTCTAAGGAGCCTCCGCTAGACTTCGACAAAATCATTTCGAGTGTACCACCTTTGTCGACCAGGATATCATCTTTTCTAAAATCTGAACTGATGACTGTCTTGCCGTCGTAGACAACCTCCAAAATATGATCAGGTGCTCCGGAATCAAATTTTCGACCAACAATTTTTGTATTGATCTCGTATCCCTGCATCAGCTCTTTTTTCTTGCGCTCGTAGTTTTTTCCATAAAGTATAGGAAGCCTTCCCACAGGTATTTGATCGGCCTTTTTCTTGGTGACTGTAACGTAAATTTTTCGATTCTGTTTTACTTTGCTATCTCCCTTTGGATTTTGATCCAGAATCAGACCTCCCCTTTTACCCACAATAAAGACGGAGTCCGCTACTAAAAGCTCGAATGACTTTTTCTCTGCATCATTTCGTGCGTCTTCGATAGAAAAGTCACGATAGTCGGGAAGAAGAAGGGATTCACCATGATGCGTGTACCACCGGAGCCATAAAGTGACAACAAGAAATATTCCCAGCAAAAACAGGGCTATAAAAGCAAGATTTTTCCAGATCATAACTTTTTGCAATAGTGATCGTCTTTCAGGGATAATGTCTCAGTCCTACTTTCTCCCGGTAAAAATTCGCAGATCATTTTAGCTGAAAACATATGAGAACAAAAGTATATGTTTATCACCTTATTTAGTTGAATTATGCCGCAAGGATGCAAAAAGAACTGATACTTTTCTGAACTGTCCGCTTATGACGATGAATAAAGAGATTCTCCGGCTGGCCATTCCCAATATCTTAAGTAACGTATCCGTGCCACTCCTTAGTACTGTAGATACTGCATTGATGGGTCATCTATCTGCTTCACTTTTGGGGGCGGTCGGCCTGGGCGGGATGATCTTCAATCTGATCTATTGGAATTTTGGATTTTTGCGAATGGGGACAACCGGAATGACGGCCCAGGCCTATGGTCGGCAGGATAAAGAAGAGATCGCCAATCTGCTGGTACGGTCGCTCATCATTGCATTGGGCATTGGATTCGTGCTTCTTTTGCTCCAGAACCCCTTCGAGGGGATGGGGATGTGGTTTTTCAAGGTTGATGGAGATCAGATATCCTATGTGGCGACTTATTTCAATATCCGGATATGGGCAGCTCCTGCGACTTTGGCTCTATATGTCCTATTCGGGTGGTTGTTTGGGATGCAAAACGCCTTGTATCCTTTGATTCTTACCATCGTGATTAACGGCATCAACATTGTCTTAAGCATTGTTTTCATACAATACTATGGTATGGAGATCGAAGGAGTAGCCTGGGGAACTGTGATTGCACAATACGTTGGATTAATTTTAGCTGTGGTGCTGATATTGCTTAAATACGGGGTGCAGCTCAGACAGCTAAGTGAAAAACTGTACAGGGACACACAGACGATTCGGGCTTTTTTTAATGTCAATAAAGACTTATTTATCCGGACATTATGTCTCACCTTCGCCTTTGCATTTTTCTACAGGCAGAGTTCAGCACAGGGTGCGATCTTGCTCGCTGTAAATGTAATTTTACTTCAACTGATTCACTGGATGTCTTATGCTATCGACGGTTTTGCGTATGCCGCTGAAAGCCTTGTTGGAAAATACAAAGGTGCCGAAGACCACGATCAGGGGAATAAAGCGATTCGTTATATAATGATCTGGGGTTTGGGATCGGCGTTGATGTTCAGTGTGATTTATGCGCTTTGGAGTGAACCCATTTTCCGGTTATTTACGGACCAGGAGGGGATAGTTGATGCTGCAAGGCCATATCTATGGTATATGATCGCATTTCCCCTTGCAGGATTTATATGTTATATATGGGATGGGATCTTTATCGGTCTTACTGCTTCAGTGACCATGCGAAATACCATGTTGTTTTCACTGGTGCTCTACTTGTCTATTTATTTTCTCCTGTATCCGATCTGGGGAGTACATGGACTATGGGTGGCTTTGTTGTTGTTCCTCATTTTTAGGGGCGGGATCCAAAGCGTTTATTTTAGACGGTACGGGTGGGAGATACGGTAGGCTATTGTTTCTTTTTTCAATTGGGACGAATTAGGAGTGACGAATGTAGAGTGACGAGTGACGAAGTAGGAGTGACGAATGTATCTTTTGGGAAGGACAATACTGACCTTTCACTAAATTGGTTCCTTCGATCTACTGATTAGATATTTCAAAGAACAACCTCGCATAAAAAAAATCACAATATTTCATGGAGCGGCGGGTCAAGTTCTTACCTTTGAAGACCCGGAGAATAATTTGTAACCACATTACTAAATCCAGATTGCCTCAAGCCTAAAGTTTTTATATGCCGGATTTTCTACACTTACATTGTCATACACAGTATTCACTCTTGGATGGAGCCTCTCGAATCGAAACAATGCTGGATAAAGCCGTCGCAGATGGCCACAAGGGTGTCGCCCTGACAGATCACGGCAACATGTATGGGGCATTTAAATTTGTGAATGAGTCACACAAACGAGGTATCAAACCCATTATCGGATGCGAATTCTATCTGGTGGAAGACAGACATAAGAAAAGTTTTTCCCGCAAGATGGGTGAGCGCGATAAAAGATACCATCAGTTACTGCTCGCCAAAGATGAGGAAGGGTACCGAAATCTGTCGAAGTTGAGCTCCCTCGGATTTATCGAGGGACTATATGGCGAGTATCCACGGATCGATAAAGAATTGCTCGTGCAATACTCCAAAGGACTCATTGCGAGTAGTTGCTGCCTGGCCGCAGAAATTCCATCTACGATACTGCGTGGCGATGTGGAGAAGGCAGAAAGCTTGTTAAGGTGGTGGTTGGACCTGTTTGGAGAAGATTACTACATCGAGTTACAACGCCATAAGGGTCTGGAAGATATTGACGGAACGGGTAAAAGTCAGGAAAGCGTCAACCAGATCTTGTTGCAATTTGCCAAAAAGTACGATATAAAAACCATAGCCACTAATGATGCGCACTATGTCGAAGAGGAGGATTGGGAGCCTCATGACATTTTACTCTGCATCAACACGGGCAGTAAGATTTCAGATGAGAAGCGGTTTAGATTTAGCAGCTCGGACTACTTCTTCAAGAGTAAAACTCAGATGGCCGAGCTTTTCTCTGATGTCCCGTCTGCACTGGACAATACATTGGAGGTTTTTGATAAAATAAAACCACTTGATCTCCAAAGGGATGTTCTCTTGCCGGCATTTCCGCTCCCCAAGCCCTTTACTTCACAGGATGACTATTTACGACACCTCACTTTCGAAGGTGCTCGCCGGCGATACGGGGAGGTCACTGCTGAGCTAGAAGAACGCCTAAACTTCGAATTGCAAGTCATCAAGCAATCGGGCTATCCGGGATACTTTCTCATCGTTCAGGATTTGACTTCTACGGCTCGACAAATGGGTGTGAGTGTCGGTCCAGGAAGGGGATCGGCAGCTGGATCGGCTGTAGCATATTGCCTGGGGGTAACTAATATTGATCCCATCAAGTACGATCTTCTCTTTGAGCGGTTTCTCAATCCAGAACGCATATCCATGCCTGATATAGATATCGATTTTGATGATGAAGGCCGCTCCAAGGTGATTGATTATGTAGTGGAAAAATATGGTCGCAATCAGGTAGCTCAGATTATCACTTACGGCTCGATGGCAGCTAAAATGTCAATTAGAGATGTGGGGCGTGTGTTGGATCTCGAATTAAAGGAGGTCGATAAGATTTCGAAGACCTATCCATACCAGCTCGGACTAAGCCTTCAGAAAGTACTTGCCGATGGTGGGATGAGTAAGGAGGTCAAAGAATCCCTCAACGCTGAAGACAGGAATAGAGCTGATCGAATTATCCAGATGTCGAAACAAGACGACCTCGTGGGTCTTACCCTTCGCACGGCACAACAGCTCGAAGGGAACATTCGCAATACAGGACTTCATGCCTGTGGAGTAATAATCACACCCGGAGATATCACTGATTATATTCCGGTGGCGACCGCCAAGGATGCGGACTTACTTGTCACCCAATTTGATAATAGCGCGGTGGAATCAGCCGGGTTGCTGAAGATGGACTTTCTGGGATTAAAGACGCTTAGCATAATTAAAGATGCCTGCATCCTTGTCAAAGAGCGTCATAATAGAGATCTGGACCCAGATGAAATTCCCCTGGATGACCAAAAGACATTTGAGCTGTTTCAGCGAGGTGACACAATAGGAATCTTCCAGTACGAGTCACCCGGGATGCAAAAGCATCTCAAAAATCTCAAACCAAACAAATTTGAGGATTTGATTGCCATGAATGCCCTTTATCGACCGGGACCATTGCAATATATTCCCAACTTTATTGCCCGCAAACACGGGAAAGAGGTCATTACCTATGATCTACCGGTGATGCAGGAGATCCTTGAGGAGACCTATGGCATTACAGTATACCAGGAACAGGTTATGCTGCTGTCTCAAAGGCTAGCCGGTTTTTCCAAGGGTCAGGCCGATGCATTGAGAAAGGGGATGGGTAAGAAAAAGAAGAAGATCATTGACGAATTGTACCCTCTGTTTCTCAGAGGTTGTCTCGAAAATGGACACCCCCAGCAGGCTGTAGATAAAATATGGAGCGATTGGCAGGCATTTGCCTCGTATGCATTTAATAAATCACACTCGACTTGCTACGCTTATGTGGCCTTTCAGACGGCGTATTTAAAGGCACATTATCCTGCGGAGTTTATGGCCTCTGTGCTTACACACAACAAGAACGATATTTCTAAAATCAATTTTCTGCTGAGAGAATGTAAAGCGATGTCTATCGATGTACTTCTTCCGGACGTAAATGAAAGCGGTATCAATTTTACTGTGAATCCCCTGGGACAAATCCGGATTGGTCTATCTGCAATGAAGAATGTGGGAGAAGGTGCCGTGCAGGAACTTATCGCCGAACGCGAAAAAAATGGGCCATTTGTTTCTTTCCTCGATATGTGCAGGCGCAGTAGTTTGCGGGTGCTTAATAAAAAAGCATTTGAAAACATGATAACAGGTGGAGCACTGGATTGCTTTACGGAATATTCGAGATCACAATATTTTGCGCCATCCGAAAAGTTTGAAACTTTTATTGAGCACGGGCTGAAATATGGAGCAGCTTATCAGCAACAAAGAGAGGATAATGCCGTCAGCCTTTTTGGAGATACAAATGAGGTACTCATACCAGAGCCCAAAGTTCCGGATGCCGAACCGTGGCATAAGATGGATCGATTAAATCAGGAAAAGGAAATTATCGGAATTTATGTAAGTGGCCACCCGCTCGATGAATATAAATTGGAGCTTGAAAATTATATCAATTGCGAGCTGATCCACTTTGACCGGGTAAGGGCTGTTGGGAGGCAATTAAAAATCGCTGGAATTATTACAACAGCCACCCATGCTACAAATAGGCGTGGAAACGGATATTGCAAATTTGTCCTGCAGGATTACAACGGCTCCGTAGAATTATTCTTGGGTCAGGATGTCTATCAAAAGTATAAGGGTCTGATCGAGACCGGTCAGGTGATTTATATTGAAGGTGTATTCAATGCGCGATATCAGTCTAATGAATTGTTTTTCAATCCCCAGGTCGTACGGCTTTTATCGGGTGTCGGAAATGATCTCACTAAAGCCATTACGTTGAAAATTCCTCTTGAAAAGATTTCTCCCGAATTTGAAAAATCGCTAAATACGCTGTGTAATTCGCATAAGGGAAATCACGTATTGAGAATGGTTGTTTATGAGGAAGATATGCAGATGCCTTTTTTGGCCGAGAAAAGAAAGGTACAGGTGGACAGTACCCTCATTAAAGAACTGGAAAGAATGGGAGTATTATACAAACTGAATTGACCAAAGTAAGATCGTTGGATTCAGTAATATCCCAAAATAGTTTACCGCAGGTAATCCCGGTGCGAGTGATGGTTTACTCCGGTTCAAATCCTAAGATCACCTGAAATTTCCCTAAATCGGTCCATTTATATCCATCCGGATCATTTATGATGTACGGCTTGTCAAAACCGATACCATAGTCAAATCCAAGGGTGCCAAACATAGGCAAGAATACACGTAATCCCATTCCAACTGCCCGTTTGAGATTAAACGGATCATAGTCTCTGAAGCGGTTCCAGGCATTACCGGCATCGGCAAATGCGGTTACAAAGATTGTAGAACTTGGATTCAGCGAGATGGGATACCTCAGCTCCATGCTAAACTTGTTGTAGATCGAAGCACCGCCGATGATCCTGCCCGAGGGATCAAGTTGTGCCGGGAAATCAGCTCCCCTTTCTGTGGGTTGACTATCGTAACCCCTGAAATAAATTTGGTCGCGGCCTGTGATCGTGTATTGTGTTGCAAGTGGTTCGGCAGCAAATTCAAAGCGCTCAAAGGGCGACTGACCGACCTCGCGATTATAAAATCCCAGGAAACCCATCTTGGCGGCTACTTTTACAACCATTTTACCGACTACAGTATGGTACCATTCCGCATTAAACTTCCACTTGTGATATTCAATAAAGCGGTAGTACTCTGCAGGATCAAGACCATCGTAGTTTTTGTTATTGAGCAAGCTGTAGGGTGGTGTGAGCTGCATGGTCAAAGTAAAACTCGCTCCGTCCTTGGGAAAGATAGGTTCTACTACCGTTGTCCGGCCAAAGGTCTGTTGGAAATAAAAATTTCTAAACTTGCCGTTTGTGATTTGCTGACCAGATGGTAAGAAAAAGATATTTGAGAAGTCATTGAGTGATATGGTCTGTAGATTGATTGTGGAGTTAGTTATAAAGTTGTCATCAGGCCAGACAAGTCTCGATCCAAGTCCCAAAGAGATCTGACCTATTGAAAAAGTTTGGTCTGTCTGAAAAAACCGGCTATTCTGGGTAAAATAACCAGCCAGTGTAAATGAATTGGGCTTTTTGCCACCCAGCCAGGGATCGGTAAAAGAAAAATTGTAAGACTGATAATACTGGCCACTAGTCTGAGCCCTAATCGATAGTTTTTGACCATCACCCTGTGGAAGGGGTTTCCAGGCTTTGCCGTTTGTGAGATTACGGAGCGAGAAATTGTTGAACGTGACTCCCAGGGTGCCGATGAGGCCGCCGCGGTAGAAAAAGTTACTCGGTTGATACCCCGCGCTCAGCTCGAGCTGGTCGCTAGACTTTTCCTCGACCACGTATTCGATGTCCACCGTGCCGCGGTTGGGATTTACTGGCGTATTCATGCCGATTGTCTCCGGATCAAAATATCCGAGATTTATGATTTGGCGCTGTGATCTGATCAATTCTGCCCTGCTAAATTTTTCTCCCGGTTTTGTGCGCAGTTCTCTCCTGATCACATGTTCGTGTGTGCGGTCATTACCTACGATTGCAACTCTGTCAATTGTCGCCTGTGGACCCTCAAAAATTCTCATTTCCAGATCGATGCTATCGCCGTCAATGGCAACCTCAATCGGATCTACACGGAAAAACAAATACCCATTGTCCATATAGAGTGAACTCACATCACTACCATCCATACTGAAAGAAAGACGCTCGTTTAATTTTTCTTGATTATAGACATCACCAGCTTTTATTTGCAATCGTTGTCGCAAGCGCTCATCATCATAAATCGAGTTTCCCTTCCACGTTATATTTCTAAAATAGTAGCGATTTCCTTCATCTATATCCATTGATAGAAAAAGCCTTCCCTCAGCATCCCTCCAAAAAGTATCTTTAGTAATTATAGCGTCTCGATAGCCTATCGTGTTATAATAATCTATTATACTCTTCTTATCCGTGTTATAATCATCCCTAATAAATTTTGAAGAAGCAAGGAATCTCTTTCGCCACTTTGTATTTTTCATCTCTTTACGCAACCTCTTATCCTTAACTGCATCATTTCCATTGATGATGATATCGTCCACCTTTATCCGTTCTTTTCGATCTACGGCAAATTCCAGCACGATTGCATTTTTGACTTTTTCTTCTGCTTTTTCGATCGCTCTAACCTCAGCATCCAGGTACCCCTTTTTGACGTAGAAATTCTTAATCGCTGTGATTGTATTTACCTTGGTGGCATCTGTGACTATTCCCCCTCTCAAGAGAAATGGTTTGATCAATGTGTTGAGCTCCTCCTCATTGACTTTTTTAATGCCAGTAAATATGTGACGGGATAGCCGGGGTCGTTCCTGCAGAATGATTTCGAGAAAAACTACATCTCCAATTACTTTTTCCTGAACAATGTGAATATCGGTAAACAACTTTTGCCTCCAAAGATTTTGTACTGCTCTTTTGATCTCAGGGCCCGGGATGGTTACCTTGTCTCCCTTTTTCAACCCACTTACAATTCGGATTGCATTTTCGTCGCTGAAATTTGCACCCTTTATCTTTACATCACCGATCTCATACATGGTGGGCTCACCGTAATCTACATTGACATCGGGAATGACAGGAATAGGTATGGAATCCTGCGCGGAAATCGGAACCGAGCTAATCACTAAGCCCAAAATGACGATCAAATACTTCATAATCGAGTCCGTAACTCAGAAATCTGCTTAAATCTTGTTTGTAAGATGCTGATATCCTGATATTTCTTTGTTAGAAACGACCGCCAAAGGTAACTGTTGCCAGCGATTTCCTCCGTTAACGTTTTCTTAAATGCCATTTTCCTGTTTTAAGCCAGCTGTTCACTGATTTTCCCAAAGCGTCGTTCCCTGCTTTGATAATCAAGCAGGGCCTCGTAGAGATGCTCCCGCCTGAATTCCGGCCAGTATAGATCTGTGAAATACAATTCAGCATAAGCGATTTGCCAAAGGAGAAAGTTGCTTATCCGGTACTCGCCACTTGTGCGGATTAGCAATTCGGGGTCTGGCATGTCTGATGTAGCAAGATACTGAGTTACCATCTCTTCGTCTACTGTAGATGGATCGATTTTTTCCGCCAGCATTCTGCTCATCGCTTGTGTGAGCTCCCATCGTGCACTGTAATTGAGAGCCAGGGTCAAAGTCATGCGCTCGTTTGGTGCTGTGATACTAATACCCTCTTCCAGGGCATTGAGCGTCTTCAGAGGCAGTTTTTCAAGATCTCCGATGGCCTGCAGCCGGATGTTATTGTCCATCAGTGTTTTGATCTCCTTTCTCACTGTCTCCACCAAAAGGGTCATCAAAGCATTGACCTCCATCTTTGGCCTGTTCCAGTTTTCAGTTGAAAAAGCATAAAGCGTGAGGTACCGGACACCCAACTCAGCCGAGGCCTCTGATACTTCTCGAACAGAACGCACACCATTTCGGTGACCAAATACCCGTGGTTTGCCTTGTTTTTTCGCCCACCTCCCATTGCCATCCATGATGATGGCAATATGATTCGGTAAGCGATTCAGATCTATCTTATCTTTTACGTTACTCATATTTCCACGTAGTAACTTTGCCAAAGTTATCGGTTTTATTTTGGTTGTAGTGAGGTAGTCAAAAAATAGTGCCATTTATGACATTGGTGATTTGCAGTCCTGTACCTCATTAAAGATTATTATCTTGATCCACTTCATGTTGGGGAAAATGAGGTTCGTAATCACTATAATTTGCCTGCTATGCTTACTTGATGTACAGAGTCAGCAGGACGGCACAGTTATCCTTGCCGATTATGGATTTTACTCCTTAGATTTTACGGATTTACAGAATATCAAGTGGAATCTTGACCGGCGTTACACGGTCTTGATCAAGGATGAAGATGATTTGAATCTACTCCGTGTCATCTCGGTAGAGATTGATAAGGGAAGCAATGAAAAATTAGTGGGTGCAGAAATTAAAGTGAGGTCACCGGGTGGCAGAAGGACAACTTACACTAAAGATGTGTTCGTGCTCCAGCCATTTGATGCGTACATCGAAGACTATATTTGTCATATACCACAATTGAGTGTCAATGACACACTGGAGGTCAGCTATACCACTCAGTTTGACCTTTCCTCCGATATCGTTCGGTATGATGTGCAGCAAAGCTTTGATGTAAAAGAGAGCATTTTTGGTTTTCTTATCCCGGAAGCAGCGGTTTATCATGACCACTTGACATCGAGTAAGTACCTTACAAAGGAAGAAAGTATAGACAGCAACATTGTTATAAAAAAGAGCAAGGTGCCTTTGAAGGGACTAAAAATGACTTTTTCTGACCTTCCTGCACTTACCTCAGAGCCGTTTTCTCCATCTTTGGTGGAAAGCCAGATAGCTGTCCTGCTTATGATCTCCGACCTCTTTGCAGGAACGTTTGAAGTGTACATGCCTAGTTTTGCTGACCAAATCACAGATCTATCTGTAAACGAGTATTTTGGAAAACAATACCGAAATCGAACTTACTATCGATGGCTTGTCCAGGATGCAAAAGATATCCTGGAAACCAAATACTCGAAGATGCTGATGGTATTGAAGCTATACGAATTTGTACACCGAAGATTTGCCTGGGATGGCTCTTATGGATTATTTCCGTCTCACACGATCAGAGAAATGCAGGTAGAAACCCGGGTCAATAAGGCGAGTATGAACATGGCTCTTCTGGCATTACTCAACGAAGCTGGCTACAGGGCAATGCCGATTCTGGTCAGTACTACTGATCAGGCACCTGTCTACAAGGAAATACCCAATATCAATCAGTTTAATCATTTTGTTATTGCCACCAGTGTTGATAATAAAGTCGTCTATATCGATGCGGGAGATCCTCTGCTACCTCTGGGAATTGTCGATAGAGGAGTACGACGCAACAATGCGGTCCTGATCAGGAATTATCGCGGCTCCTGGGCCGAGCTTCCGGAGGTGTTATCCAAGAGTACCATTTTGGTCGACCTCGAAGTACACTCGGACTTGTCGGCATCGGGAACGATTTCGACCAGGTTTGAGGGTTATGATGCTTATAACGAGCGCCATGCTTTGCTGGCAGATTCCAGCGGCCAATACTGGAAGGACCGTTGTCTGTCCCTCAGCAGGGAAATCAGGATAGACTCAGTGCGGTACAACCATGTGCGCAATCTATTGCAACCCTTTGAAAATGAAATATACTTTCATATTGACCCTTCGGCAGATCAAGACGAACTCAGCCTTTATCCGGTGTTTTATTCTTTTTTCAACGGGATTTATTTTGTCGACAGCACGCGGTATGCCCCTGTTCATTTTCCATCAAAGATCGAGGAGTATGGTGTAATGAACATCACCATGGCGGACGATCTAAAAGTGTTGTCATTGCCAGAAACGGAAAAGCTGCGCACACAGAATAATGCTGGCTCATTGGAATTTCAATCTACCGGTACAGAAAATAAATTACAGATCAAATACGACATTAAGTTGAATTCAGCTAGTATTCCTACTGCCGGATACACCGTCCTGCGGGCATACCTGGGAAATGTCTATCGGAAGACTGAACAGTCACTTGTGATAGGCAAGGAGTAGCCCCCATATATGTTTTTCAATACTATGAATATATAAAGGCTTACTTATCAGTAAGTAAAATGTGTAGTTAACTCTACTATTAAGTTTATAACAGTAATGGCACATGATTTGCGCCCTATTGATCTGGAGCTATTGCGGTGACGGGGGTAATGATCTCCATTGCCGCATTGATATGGTCGAATAAATCCGGTGGATGCCCATTGTGGCGGTCTACCGGATTTCGTTTATGGCCCATTCTTACGACCACTAATCTCAATTTTTTATTGCAAATGATGTATTGGCCTCTTATGCCCCGGGCGTAAAAAAACTTGTATCCGAGGTGATTGACGAGCCACCAGTGCATACCATAATGAGTATTGGGTTTATTGATCCAAATATCATGTCTGTGGTCGGGTTCCAGGCACTGGTCAATAAATTGCTCCGGTATGATCTGCAAATCCCCCCATTTACCTTTATTCAAATAAAGCTGCCCTAGCCGGGCAAAATCACTGGGCGTAGCATAGAAGCAACAAAAGGCTTTTTCCACACCATTTTTCCGGTCGAGATTCCAGTGGGCATCTTTCTCGGCGCCTATTTTCTTCCATAATTTTTTAGCAGCGAAATCCGACAATGTCATGTCTGAAACTTTGGTAATGACCATCGCCAGAATTTGGGTATTGCCGCTCACATAGCGATATACTTCTCCGGGAGGTCGACTTACATTTAGTCCGATAATAAGTTTTTCCAAATCAGTACCGTAGTAAGCCTGTGCGTTATGGCTTATAGGGTTTCCCTCAGATTCTATCCACTCCAGACCGGAGCACATTCGCAATAAATGCTCGATCGTGATCAGCTCTTTTTTATTCTTTCGAAAAGCGTCCAGATATAAGCCAACTGGATCATCGAGTTTGAGATATCCCTCTCTCACGGCAATCCCGACCAAAGCACACACTATGGATTTAGCAATACTAAAAGAATTTATTGGGGTGTTTTTGGCGAAGGGTTTCCAATATTTTTCAAAGAGAATTTTCTCGTCCTTAATGACTAAAAAAGAAGTAGTGCGTAGTTTTTCTAATTTGGCAGTGGCACTTTCTGTAAGAGTAATAGAATTATAATTGGAATCTTTTTCCCAGGGAGCTGGAATACCACATTTGACAGATCTGTTGGAAAATGCATTTAGCTCATCAATCGATGGGCCCAGCCTGCCAGATCTATAGGCCATTTTAAGTCCTCGTGCCAGTATCGATATATAGTTTTGATCTATCATGTAAGGGGTCTTATGGATCCAGATGATTTGACGTCAAAACTGGAAAAATAATAATCCCGTGTAATTCTATGTGATTCAAAGGAAATTGACTGGTGAGCCTACTCCGAAAAGGTTGCCAAATCAAAAATGGCTCTTTTGGCAATATTTTCATTTTCTTCAATCGCCTGATACACAGGCATCAGTCGATCTCAAAAAAGTGAAAATCTCATCCAAAATTGACGCATTTTGTGAAATTGGCACTTTCCGGAGTAACCTCACTAGTAATTCATTTTAAATTTCAAAATTTCAAAAGTTTAATTTCTCTTTCGATCTCATCAAATCCGCCTTTATCCTTGCTGAGAATATCTATGGCCACCACAATCGCTATTGCTCCGAAGACCGGGACACTTGCTTTGTCAGAGTCGAGAAAGTTATTTAGCAGCCCATGAGTAAAATAGGTCACCAGAGCCAAAGTAGTAAAAAGGAGGGTATGCCGCAGCTGACCGGGAGGGAGACGATTGTATGCCCGAAAGGCCGTATAAAAAACACATACTACCAAAAACAGCACGGTGAGTAGACCGGGAAATCCCGACTCTGCCAGTGGTCCCAGGTATTCGCTGTGGGCATTACCGACATCTCCAAAATTAGTGCTTATCACTGTGAGATCCCTGGATCGCTGATACGGAGCGTATTCAAACATATAAGTCCCCGGACCAAAACCAAAAATGGGTTTCACTTTAGACATCCTAAAGACGGAATTCCAGCGATTTATTCGTTCCAGGTTTGAAGCATCGGTTGTAATGTTGGCAATTGATTCTACATTTTCCACAAGGTTATCAGATGAATCGGTCCTGTTTTTTTCAAGTTGAATCATCACGTTATCCAGAATGAAGAAAAGGGCCAGGCATCCTGCAAATCCCATGGCGAGAAGCAGTTTGAGATTAATTTTGAGTTTCATTAATACCCATACACCCAAGGCCGCAAAAACACTTAGAAGTGCTGCCCTTGAGTATGTATAAATCAATGTGGAAAGTAGTAAAAAAAGGAAGACAGCCCCAAGGGTTCTGATTTCCCAGTTTTGTCGTGATTTTACTACGAAACCAACTAAAATTGGTATAAAGAAAGCAACAACTGCTCCATACTGCGTGTGGTCACGATAAAAGGGCTCCATAACCCAATGCGCCGAAGCTGATTCGAAGCCATAGCCGGCATGCCTGATTGTGGTGTATACCACAACTCCCATAAACGGAATTAAGTAGAGAAAGATAAAATACCGGATATTTTTGGGTTTGAGAAAAATCGTTGCACCTCCATAGAAAATTGGAATAATATACCAGACTCTTGAAATAAGAAACTTGATAGATATTAATCGATCAACGCTCGTTATTGAAGTAATAAGTATCCAGGCCATATATATGATCATGGCAATGGAGACCGGGTGCCTTAGAATTTTATCGGGAAATATTCTTTTGTATAAATAGCCCAATAGAAATAGAATAGTAAGGCCAAATAAAAGAGGTTCGGTAGGAATGTAAAGAGAGACCGTTCCCCTGCCAATTTCTTCCAGATTTATCGAAAGGGGGGTGAGAGCTACAATTAGAAACAGGATGTATCTCGGTTTGTAAAATGAAAAAATCAAAATGGCTAATATCAATGGAACGGCTGCTACTATCCATTGTTGTCGCACAAAAGCAATTATGAGAAGGACCAGAAAGCAATAACTGCTAATCGTAACCCAGTCGGTTGCTCTTGTTTTTCTGATCATTTTATATGCGGCAAAGCAGGCTGGCGAATATTCCTATCACAGTAAACCTGATCATCTTGTCTTAAATAATATATGCCGGTTTTCTTTCAGAATCAAACCGATCAAAGCGAAGAGCATAACTGAAAAAAGGGCACCTGCGACAACTATCCAGCGGACCGGATACGCTTTTTTGTCAGATGGAACTGCGTGATCTACCACAAATTTTTGGGGTATATTTATTCCTGCATCCGCAATAAACTGATTGCGATAACTATTTGATTTCATTATTTGGTCCGTCAGAATATCCCTCCTCCTTTTTAATGCATCATACTCATCTCCAAATTCCTTGTTGATATCCAATTGCTCCCGTAAACTATTTACTGCTCCCCGATCACTATTGCGTAGAGCCTCTCCATAAGCCTGGTACAATCCGCCCCGTTCTATCTCTCCTACAACCCCTTGTTCTTGCAGCTTGTCTAACTGTGCTGAAAGATTTTCAAAATCGATCTGAAGTCTTTTCTGCTCTTCATCAATCATAGATAATGAGGTCTTGGCACGGTCCCGTATCATTCTATTTTTTACACTGTCTGTAAATTCAGAAATGCTATTTGCAATCTCGGCAGCTTTTGTACGATCGACATCGAGGACACTGATCTCAATACTATTGTACTTGGTCCGTTTGGCTGACACATTGCTATTGTATTTCTGTCGTATTTTTGATCTCGAATATTTATCGTCTCGATTTATGTCGTAATGATTGTACAAATTATTTTTTGTAATAACCAGATCTTGCAATTCTTCTGATTCAATTATTTGCAACAACTGCTCCGCCTCTTCTTCTTCTCCAAAATCAGAAATATTGCCACGCCTCACACCCTGATCATTAAGTGTAAGAGAATTTATCCGTGCGGGAAAAATAACTACTTCAGATCGGAAGTATTCAGTGAGGAGACCGGATATAATTGAGGCAAAAATGACAGTAATAATAGCCAAAGTGCCAAGAAATTTTCGCTCTCTGTAAATCAGTGAAAATAAAGCAGCAATACTTAAATCCGGATGCTGTTTTGTCATGGCCCCAAGATAAGAATATGTATATAAACTAGAATAGTCCCCCCGGAATCGGCGTCCTCAATCATGAGCGCCTCCATCTTCAAGCCAAAGCCAATCTAGTTTTACCAGACCTAGGGCAAAGGCTATCACGGCAGAAGCTAAAGACACCAGGACTAATTGCGATGGAAAGTTTATACGAAGACGACCAATCAACACACAAAGAAGAAATGTAAGGGCACAGAAAAAGAGGATTTTCACCCAATCCAAATAGACCGGTGAAATATGAATTCGCTTATAGGCAATGATTGTCAAGGCAACTCCTGTACCTACCTGGGTGACAACAGTAGACAGAGCTGCACCCCATGCGTGCCATAATGGGATAAGTAGAAAATTGAGGATGACATTCAGGAGAAAGCTGGCCACAAAAATCTTGTTCATAGGCCATAGGCTTTCATGTGCAGTCAGAAGGGTGCCGTAGATATAACTGATTGCTATACCTAGGTAGCTCACGAGCAAGACCTGGTAGACCTCAGCCCAATAAATCGTAGCATCATCATATAAGAGCTCCATAATTGGTGTGTGGAAAATCCATGAGATACTCACAATGACGATTGCCACAATGAGTAAGACATTTCCCGCGGTACTTATCAATTGTGTCAGAGCAAAATCATCTTTCTTTTTGATCAGCTTGGCAAACATTGGAAGCAGCAGCCCTGCAAATAGAACTCCTATCATCCCAAAGGCATCGAGGATGCGATAAGAGGCTGCATACACACCAGCTTCATATTTCCCGTCTTGCAAAAGTCGCTCGATCATCACGGCATCGATACGAGTATACAAAGACATTAAGAATAGGACTATGGCGTAGGGGAAACTCTTACGTAAAAGAGCCAGACTGAAAGGTCTGCTCATTTGGATTTTCCAAACCTTGACCTCAGTGCACCTCCGCAGGAGAATAAGCGCAATGCCAATAGCGATTAAGAATGATATGGTTTGGAAAACAACAAAGAGAATGACGCTAATCTCGATGCTGTCCTGCAACCAGAGTAGGTACCCTATACCCAATATCATGATGGTCTTATCTGCGACAGAAAGGATGCTATCTAAATGATATAAGCCCAAAGCACTAAACACTGACCGCAAATACATGAGCAAGGCCGCCAGAATCATATTACACAAAATAATGGTGATCAAGGGCCAGATAAAATCGCTGTAGCCCATGATGACAGCAGACAAAAGCACGGAAGAGGCAAAAAGGAGGGCAAGCAGCATCTTGGTGCCCAAAATTTTTGGCACATACTTAGGGATAAGATCTTCAGATTTGCTGAATACACTGTGGTTGAAGTTCTGAATCCCAAAATCATTAAATATCTGAAAGAGATAGACAAAGTTAAAAAGTGCGAAGTAGAGTCCATATTCTGAAGCCCCAACCGCGTTTTGCACTTCTCGATCAATCCCAAAGATAAACAGTGGCTTAATCAAAAGATTGAGACCCATCACCAAAGCAAGATTGGATATGAAAATCCTTTTCATTGGAGATTAAAACGCACTTTCAACAATATTTGCCAAGATAAAATGATGCAAAGGAACTTCATTTTTAATAAATTGCTGGGGAAAGAAGATCGCAAGTAATATATCGCTTACCTGAATCGTCGCATAGTATCTTACACATCGCGGACACACACAAAGCTCAAGTAAAGTTTTCAGGGCGATTGCCAAATGTCTTAAACAGTTGACAAAATTATCTATTAAGACCGGTAATGATTTTTACTCCGTAGAGTCTCGTGGAGACTAATAGCAGTTGTTGTAATTCAGAAAAAAATCGCTAAATGCAAAAAAACCAATCTAATTTACGGACCGCCCTCTGGATTTTGGGCGTTCTGTTATTTCTCGCCGTAATCGCTGCAGTCTATTTTTGGAAGAAAACCATCGATTATGAGGAGCAAACCATCCAGCTGAATGAGGACATAGAAAATCTGGACGATAGGAAGGCAGGGTTGGAAGACACCATAGAGATTCTGGAAAGTGATTACGATACAAAGATTACCGAAAATGAAGCCCTAAGCCAGCGCTTGCAAATAAGAGTAAAGGAGGTGAGTGACCTGCAAAATCGAATTAAAAGAGTGCAGGCTCAATTAGCTAAAAGCGAGAAGACCAATGAAGAGATCACTCAAAGACTGGAGCAACTCGACACACTGAAAAACTCGTTGGAAGAAGATATTGCCACTCTGCTGAGCGAAAATGATGAACTCAGGGCATTGAATAACGAGATTGCAACGGAGCTTACAGAAACCAAAGAGGAAGTGATGGGACTGAGCAGTGACGTACAGATTTTAAATACGAAAAATGATGCCCTGGTATCCAGGCTCTCTCAAATTGCACCAGCGGGATTTGTTGCCGAAAATTTTAAGGTCACTGCAGTGAAGCGAAACGATAAGGTCACTGCGCGTGCCGGAAGGGCACGAGAAATCAAGGTGAATTTCGATATCGATGATGTGCCAGCTGAATATCAAAGAGAGGAGGAACTTTATCTTGTGATCACGACTTTTGATGGAAATCCGGTTGATGAGATTTTCACAAGAAATGTGAAAATCGACTCCCCGACACCTATTAATGTAGCTGCAGCCGATGTGCAGCAGATTACCTTGCAAGCGAGACAGAGCGTCGAAATGTCATTTGCACCAGACCGGAAATTTAAGGGAGGACTGTACAATGTGCTCGTGTATGCCGATCACGGATTCCTAGGCGCTTCAAGTTTCGAGTTGCAATAATCCGGGGGCCATGTCAGCGGTCATTCCTTATGGGTTGCGAGGGATGGAAGGTCTTACCTCCACTTTGCTGGGCAATGTCCGTGCTGGCATTTTGAGTAGATCTATTACGATCTGGCCGACGTCTTCCGGTTGAATTTTCCAACTATCAGCCTCACCCGGGGTTCTGTTGTTAAAATGGGTTGAAACCGAGCCTGGCATAATCGTACTTACCTTGATTCCCCGGTGACGTACATCGAGCATCACAGCCTGAGTGAATCCCACCAACCCAAACTTACTGGCATTGTAGGCAGATCCTGTTGCAAAGAAATTAGTGCCTGCTAAACTGGCAATAGTAATAATATAACCCTTGCTGTCAGTGAGAGGTGCCAGTGCTGCCTTTACACTATTAAAAACACCTGTGAGATTGATATCAATTACATCGTGCCATTGCTGCTCAGTCATCTGATCTATCGGAGCAAAGTGACCGACACCTGCATTCGCAATTAATACATCAAGCCCGCCAAAGGTGCTGATCGCTTTTTGTACGCTATCCACCTGAGCCGACATATTGCGCACGTCTGCCACTACAGCTTCCACCTTTGGGCTTATTCCTCCCAGACGACTCATGGCACTGTCGAGATGAGCGGCGTTTCTTGCCGTGATCACTACGTTCATCTCTGCTTTAAGCATGGCTTCCGCTATTGCAAGGCCGATGCCCTTACTGCCTCCTGTGATAAGGGCTGTTTTGTTACTTAAGTTTTTCATCTCTATGCCTTTTAGTAAACTCTATTTACATGGTTTATAAAAAACCCGGACGATTATAGCCCGGGTTTTAAAAGATTCTTTTCTAATTCTCCAGACATGCCTAATGCCCGATATCGACCTGTCTATAGCCTCCCTTTCTTCTGAAATATACCATCAGCCCCAAGTAACAAATCAACATAATTATTGGGAAAAGAGCAACTGTCGACAATGCACTTTTCTTCGCTGTGTTCTGGATCCCTCCTATTATTTCTTTATCTGTATCCGGTGCAGAATCCAGTTTTCCCAGGTCGAGCCCTTTATAAGTGCCAAAGACACTCTTCTTATCGACAGTGACATAGTCCGAGTGATATGACGTGCTGTTGCTTTGGTCATAAGCCAGTAATTGCTTGTCTACTTGTTTGTCTTGAAAATTGCCGAGAAAAGGATTTCCCACAATTCCCACTGCAAGCATTCCCACACCGGCAATTGCATTAAGGGTCAGAGCCCCACCTTTGGGAAATTGCTCAGCCACGATACCCAGCGTAGTGGGCCAGAAGAATGTTTTTCCAACTCCATATAGAGTAGCGGCAATCAAGATTGCAAAGCCAGTAGCCGAGGAGAGATAAATCAATCCAATAGCTGCCAGTGCGGCACAAACCGCCAGCAATCCCAAGGGAGTGAGGGCTTTTACGAGTTTTCCCGAAGCAAATAATCTCAAACCAGCCATGATTGCAGAGGTGTAGATCAAGACCCATCCCGCCTGAAGACCGATCGCTGCCATCTCACTCTCCATCAGACTTGTGATCCAACTATCGACACCAAGTTCGGTGGTTGCCAAAATGGTCATAAGTAGCAGGAGGAAGATGTAAAGTGGCCTCCCCAATGACTTTGTATAAAACCAAAAGTACCCAGCTGCACCTACAGCAAGTACGATCTGAACGATATCAGACCAATTAAAAAGTCTACCTAACTCCCGGACGACCATGCCCGCAATAATTAAGGCTCCAATCGCTCCAACCTCACTGAGCATCGTCTTATAATCAATACCAGCAGCCACTCGCTCGTTTATGGGAAATCTCTTATTTACCAACATGAAAGCATATATAACCGTGGGCAGAAGGATAAGTGCGATTTGTGCTCTCCAGGGCAGACCCGATGCAAGGATCAAAATAATCAGTCCGGCAAATACCATCCCGGCCGGCCAACCCGCATGAAGAATATTGAGCCATTTCGTTTTGTTTTTATCAAACATGGTAGCTACAACCGGGTTTATATACGCTTCAACACATCCGCTTCCCAGGGCAAGGACCAGTGTACCGATATACATTCCAGTGTAGCCCTTAGCCGTAATGATCAGTATGGTAGAGAGTGTGTGGCAGAGGAGTCCAAACCACATGGCTACCTTATAACCCACCTTGTCAATGATCAGGCTAAATAGAATCAGACTTATAGCCAAAGGCCAAAAACCCACTCCAAAGATTTCGCCGACTTGAGTTTCAGACAGGCCGAATTCGGGACCCCACTGGTTAGCAGTTAGCACCCGGGCAATAAATCCAAATCCAGTCGCAATAAGGGCGATGAAGCAACCCCAGAAAAGCCTCATATCGGGAGCTGCATGAGTTGTGTCAGTTACAGTTTGGTTCATCGTTTCAGTTTTTTTTGATAATAGAATGGGAGAAGGGTGCTTTAAAATTAACAATTCTCCCGATAAAGCAATTTATCCATAAATAGGAAAGATCATGAGCAAAATAGGGCTATGGCAAGTCATTGATCCTTGAGAGACATCAAGTCGCCATCAATAATACTGAGTTCAGACAAGGATGGTTTCCTGTCAATAACTGCGATTGATCAGATTCTCAAATAACTCCTGCTTCCCGGACTTCATAAGGGGCTCTCCATTTTCAATTGCGAACTCCCTCAAATCTTCGAAGGTGAGTTTTCCACCTTCAAACATCTTTCCGTAACCGTGATCAAAGGAACTGTACCTTTCTTGTTTCATAAGTAGAAAGTCTGATTTTCTCCTGATTTTGTCCGCGCTGAGTAAGGCCCTTGCAAACACATCCATTCCCCCGATATGTGCTAAAAATAAGTCTTCTCTATCTGTGCTGTTCCGGCGGGCCTTGGCATCAAAATTGACACCGCCCGAGCCCAGTCCGCCAGCATCCAGTATCACAAGCATCGCCTGGGTTAGCTCATAGAGATCAACAGGAAATTGATCCGTGTCCCAGCCGTTTTGATAGTCGCCCCGGTTAGCATCAATGCTTCCCAATAGTCCTGCATCGGCAGAAACCTGTAACTCGTGTTGAAACGTATGACCGGCGAGCGTTGCGTGATTTACCTCGATATTGAGTTTAAAGTCTTCGTCAAGACCATAACTTCTCAGAAACCCAACTACTGTCGCAGCATCAAAATCATACTGATGTTTCATGGGCTCCATGGGTTTGGGTTCTATGAGGAATGTGCCCTCAAATCCCTGTTTACGGGCGTAGTCTTTAGCCATGTGAAGAAACCGGGCCATGTGGTCCAGCTCGCGTTTCATATCTGTGTTGAGCAGGGACATATATCCCTCGCGACCACCCCAAAAGACATAATTCTCTCCCCCTAATGCGATTGTGGCATCAATGGCATTTTTCACCTGTGTAGCTGCATAACTCAAAACCTGAAAATCGGGATTTGTCGCAGCACCGTTCATGTACCTTGGGTTGGAAAAGAGATTTGCCGTACCCCAAAGTAATTTGACTCCCGACTCCTCCTGCTTTTCCTTGGCATAGTCCACAATCATGTGAAGCCGTCTTTCACTTTCCTTAATGCTTGGACCCTCTTCAATCAAATCAAAATCGTGGAAACAATAATAGGGAATACCCATTTTGGTGATAAATTCGAAAGCGGCATCCATTTTTTGCTGTGCCCTGGCATCCGGGTCAGGGTAATCCAGCCATGGCATGGGTCTGGTGCCCGGGCCAAAGGGATCTGATAGCACATTACAGAGTGTATGCCAGTATGCGACGGCAAATCGAAAATGATTTTCCATGCTTTTGCCGGCTACAATTTGGTTGGAATCATAATAGTGATATGCCAGGGGATTGTCAGAGTCCGGGCCCTCATATTCAATTTTGCCAATACTGGGAAAATACTCTACATCGCCATTTACAACTTTCATAATACCGCCTTTTTTGATGTCTTATTAAAAGGAATGTTCAATGAGACTAAAAATAGAAGTTATTTTGAAAATTGATCGCTTACCTTTTGACGCCTCAATGACAAAGAACAATAAGAATACGATCAGACTTAGTGACTCGGGGTTACCCGGGAAGGAATAGGGATCACATTTAAATGGGCGGTAATATTGTAGGATCCAGGTAGGATCCTCCTTCATAGACGAATCCCATCTGTTGCAGTCCACTGGGGAAGCTTCACTTGTTGCAAAATTCAACTGCTTTAATAAGGTCTTCTTCTCGATTTGATTTCAATCCTTCTTTCTTAATGAAACTCTTTAGTTCATTTTTTAGCTCCGGAAATATATCAAGGAGTTTCTTGAGATTGCGAACCTGAATGAGTTCGTCATCTTTTTTGAGATAGTGATATGTCAAATCCTTCAGGTCGTACTTGGCGGGTAAAGCAAGTTCGTAAATCAAAGGATTGCCCTTGAGCTCAGGGGGCAAGCCCGACGCGTAAGCTGCAGTTGTTCTGCCAAGCCCCGTGTCCTGACCTAATCGGTCCACCTTCATTTTTCGATGGGTGAGCAGTGGGATTTTACCCTGATATAAAACTTCGTAGATCTTTCCGTCAATGGGGATAAAATCTGCAGTTCCGAGCGAGATCTTCAGAATGTCATCACTTATCCGGAAGGGACTTTTAGAATGGCCCAAATCGATCACCATTTCTTCAGTAATTAAATTATAATTTAGGAGCGCTTCTGTCGGATCTGGATTCCCATCCCTAAAAATTTTCCCCTCCTCAAATTCTGGAAAACGATAGTGCCGTCCTGGTTCACCCATTTCTTGCTCAGCCAAAAACACTTCCTGGGACTGAAGGGGAATTAGAAAAAGCCAGCTAAAAAAGAATAAAACGTATCTCATTTTGATGTTGTTTTGCTTGAGGAGTAAGATCATGGTGCAGATTTGAAGGTTTCTTTTTGCTACCCAAAAAACGTTTGGCATGATGAGTTTAGTTCCCTCGCTGTTTACTTGTATAGTAAAACTATAGTTTGAAAATTGATTTGGAAATCCAAATTATCACCGAAGAAACAGCGGCCAAAGATAGCTACATCAGGACCGAAAGTCAGCACGAACAGTAAGGGGATATCCGGTAGAAATATTAGTAAATAATCCTTATCATAGTGGTCCTTTTTCACTTTGGGATTTTCAGCAATCCCTTTTTTAAGAAAATTTTTAACACATGAGCAGAAAAATAAGAATGGGGATGATCGGTGGCGGTCGAGGAGCTTTTATAGGGGCCGTACATCGCATGGCCTCAGCGCTTGATGGAGAGATCGAATTAGTATGTGGGGCATTCAGTAGTAGCCCCGAAAAATCAAAAGCATCCGGAGAAGATCTTTACCTTGATTCGACGAGAGTCTATGGCAGTTATGCAGAGATGATCGAAAAAGAAAAGCAACTCCCAGCAGAAGAGCGGATGGATTTTGTCTCTATTGTGACACCAAATCACGTGCACTATGGCCCTGCTAAAATGGCATTGGAAAATGGTTTTCATGTGGTGTGTGATAAACCGTTGTGTTTCGACATGGAGGAAGCCCATGATCTTGCCAAAACAGTGGAGGAGACCGGCCTCCTCTTTGCGTTGACACACAATTACACGGGATATCCACTGGTGAAACAAGCAAAGGCCATGATTGCAAATGGGGAGTTGGGTGATATCCGCAAAGTTGTGGTGGAGTACCCCCAGGGTTGGCTGAGTACAAAACTGGAAGACAGTGAGCAGAAACAGGCTGCATGGCGCACTGATCCCAGTCGCAGTGGTATTGCCGGCAGCATGGGTGACATTGGGACACATGCAGAAAACCTGGCTGAGTATATTACAGGATTACGCATTAAAGAAATGTGTGCAGACCTGTCTATTTTTGTGCCCGGCAGACTGCTCGACGATGATGGCAATGTATTATTGCATTTTGACAATGGTGCCAAAGGGATTCTCTTCGCCAGCCAGATTTCTGCCGGAGAAGAAAATAATTTGCGCATCAGAATTTACGGGACGAAAGCCGGTCTTGAGTGGCACCAGCAGGAGCCCAATAGTTTGATTATTAGATCATTGGATGACTCCATGAAAATCATAAGAACCGGCGTGGGCGATCTGTCGAGCTCTGCACAAGCTCATACTCGTTTGCCTGCGGGACATCCTGAAGGATACCTTGAGGCCTTTGCAAATATTTACCGAAATTTTGCAAAGTGCCTACAGGCCCGGTTAGCTGGTGAAGAAGTAGATCCGTTGTACAAAGATTTTCCTTCCGTGCATGACGGCGTGAGAGGTATGCAATTTATCACCAAGGTAGTTGAGTCCTCACAGAGCGATCAAAAATGGTTGCCGTTTGACTAAGGAAAAATGGGATGATTAATTGCAATGACTTTAGAAAAAAAAATAGATTATTAAATGAAAAATATAAAAGGACCCGCCATCTTTCTTGCTCAATTTGCCGGTGATGAAGCACCGTACAATTCTTTAGAAAATCTTTGCAAATGGGCAGCAGATTGCGGATATATTGGAGTACAGATCCCCACCTGGGACAGCCGTATTATCGATTTGAAAGCCGCTGGAGAAAGCAAAGACTATTGTGACGATTTTAAAGGACGGGCAAAGGAATGTGGTGTGGAAATCACCGAGCTCGCATCTCACTTGCAAGGTCAGCTGGTCGCTGTTCATCCGGCTTACGATGTCATGTTTGATGGTTTTGCACCTGCTGAGGTACATGGAAATAGCAAGGCTCGAACAGAATGGGCAGTCCAACAACTTAAATATGCGGCTGACGCAAGTCGCCACATGGGCATCGATGTTCATGCGACTTTTTCAGGCTCTCTGATCTGGCATACTATGTATCCATGGCCCCAGAGACCGGAGGGACTTGTAGATACTGCATTTAAAGAACTTGCCAAACGGTGGATTCCTATCCTAAATCATTTTGATGAGAAAGGTGTAGATGTTTGCTACGAAATACATCCGGGAGAAGACCTGCATGATGGGATAACATTTGAGATGTTTAGGAAAGCAACAAATAATCATCCCCGGGCCAATTTACTTTATGATCCCAGCCATTTTGTATTACAACAATTGGATTATTTACAATACATCGATTTTTACCATGAGTTTATAAAGATGTTTCATGTAAAGGATGCAGAATTTAATCCATCTGGTAAAGTAGGCGTTTATGGAGGGTATCAGGGATGGAACGATCGAGCAGGAAGATTTCGATCGCTCGGTGATGGTCAAGTGGATTTTAAATCTATTTTTAGTAAACTGGCTCAATACGACTTTGAGGGATGGGCGGTATTGGAATGGGAATGTTGTATAAAGGACGGTGATCAGGGTGCCCGGGAAGGAGCTCCATTTATAAAGAATCATATGATTAAAGTAACTGAAAAGGCCTTTGATGATTTTGCAGGTGGTGGACCCGATGAGGAACTGAATAGGAGAATTATTGGGCTGTAGGAGATAATGAAAATTCCCTTCTCCCCTAATTATTTTCCCAAATATTCCCCTCTGATACTAGCGGCATTGTTTGTCGCGATGGCTTTTTTTTTCAATTATCAGCGTATTTTATTTGAGCCTGCGCAAAGTATTCACCAATGGAGACAGTCTGATTGTCTATCGATTACGACCACATATTATAGAGACCACAATCCATTTTTTGAGCCTGCCATGTTATTCCTGGGAGCAGATGGTACAGGGAAGACAGTCAGTGAATTTCCAATAATATACTATACCGTAGCGCGACTATGGGATTTGTTTGGACATCATATATGGATATACAGGCTATTGCAAATTACCATTTTCTTCTGTGGTATAATGGCACTGCACAAAACCATCGAAGGGGAAACGCACAACTCCTTTGCGGGGTTATTTTCCAGCCTTATTCTTTTCTCCACACCTGTTCTGGCTTACTATTCCGGAAATTTCCTGATGAACACGAGTGCCTTTTCTTTTGCTGCGATTGGCCTTTTTTTTATTTTTAGATACAGAAGAACCAAACACCTTATACATCTCTTTTTATGTTGCTTTTTTTATCTCATTGGAGCTCTCCTGAAGATTTCTTCGTTGCTCACATTTATACCCTTTTTCTTACTTTACTGTACTGAATTGAGTGGCCTAAAAGCCCTGGATTTTGGTGTATTTAAGAAGACCATCAAAGAAGCCTTATTGCTGGTTTCTATGCCCATTATTGTTTTTGCATGGTACAGGTATGCCGTATATTATAATTCTCAACATACCGGAGGAATTTTCCTTGTGGGCATTTTGCCACTTTGGGATGTGGATCGTGAGACTTTTGATCTGGTGATTGTTCGATTAGTGCATAGATTAAGGTGGGACTACATGAGACCCTTTATTTCTATTGCAATTCTTCTCGCGGGACTTTTCGTTGTTTTTTTCAATAGATATGCAGATCGACTCGTGCTCTATTTGACTATTCTGGTGGGCATTGGGTCAATCATGTTTTGTGTTTTATTTTTTCAGGCATTGCAGTGGCACGACTACTATACGATAGACCTGTATATGATGACTCCTTTGATACTCCTTTCTTTCTTCACAGTCTTAAAAAATAAATTCACCAAATTAAATAGGTCTATACTTCTGCCATTGATTTTATTTGGGATCCTATTCCACAGTGCGGATTTCACACGCAGAAGGATGGCAGAGCGATATGACCCAAACGGAGTGAAGAATAATCATCACCGTACGATATTCCAACCCTTTCTCGAGTTGGAACCCACACTTGAGGAACTTGGAATAATGCCAAACGATACGGTAATCAGTATTTCTGACTACACGATAAATACGACTTTGGTTTTCATGAATAGGAAAGGGTGGACACACTATGGCACAAAAAAGAACCCGGACAGAATTAAGGAAAAAATTCAGATGGGCGCAAAGTACTTTTTTGTTGCTACCGATGAAATAAGAAATAACGAAGAGCTAAAACCATTCATGAAGCATCATCTGGGCACATATCGAAATATTGATATCTTCCTTCTTGAGAAGTCTATGATAAACATGTAGCATCGTTGCAAGCTGTAATAGTGGCTTGTGAGATTGTCCTAAACAGAGGAACCTGATCTTCTTCACCTTTCGGATTTGCAAAAATTAATACATTGCATGACCATGTGGAAACTGAGTCACACATTTGCCTTTGCATTTATTACGGCAGTCCTGCTCCATGGTCAAGTAAGCGGCCTAAAGTATTCGGGGTCCCTTATTGATGCAATTGCAGAAACTCCCATCGCGGGAGCCACCGTAACACTGACCAATGACCTGATTACTTTCGAAGCGATCACAGATGATGGGGGTAAATTTGTCTTCCGTGATTTGCTTGCGGGTACATATCAGTTGTCCTTTCGATCGTTGGGATATCTAGGTAAAAGTGTTGCGGAGGTGGAGATCAATACAGGGATTTCCAGGGAACAGGTTTTTCGAATGGAAGCAGCGGGAGAAGCCCTGGATGAAATAGTGGTCAAAGCAGAATCGCGAAGGAGGTCCGGAGAAGCGATAAACAGCATCTATACCCTCACTGTAGAGGAGACGTTTAGGTATCCGGGCACATTCTATGATCCGGCACGCCTCGCCACCCACTATGCCGGAGTGATCAACGAGAATGATCAGGCAAACAACCTGGTAGTACGCGGCAATTCTCCCAATGGTGTGGCCTGGTTTCTCCAGGGAGCTGAAATAGTCAATCCCAATCACCTGAGTAATGCCGGCACACAAAGTGACAGGCCGAGTCAGAGTGGGGGAGGAGTCAACGTACTCAGTGCCCAGATGCTGGGCAATTCCACATTCCTTACAGGAGCCTTTCCAGCACCCTATGGCAATGCTATTTCCGGAATCATGGATATGCAATTGAGGAACGGCACAAGTACTGATCATCGTTTCACCGCACAGATAGGTCTGCTGGGTATTGATGTGGCTTCCGAAGGGCCCTTGAGTAAAAACCTGGACAATAGTTCCTTCCTGGTCAATTACCGGTATTCCACGATCGGGCTGTTGTCGGCCATGGGAGTGGACCTGGGTGATGAGGCCATTAGTTTTCAAGATCTATCATTTCACACAAACTGGGATGGAGAAAATGGGACATATTCCTTTTTTGGGCTAGGTGGTATTAGTAAAAATATATTTACACACAAGGACGGTGAAGACCGTGAGGAATTTAAAGACATCCAGAATATTACGTATGAGGGGAGAGTGGGAGCACTCGGTTTTCAGTTTCACAATAGGAAGTGGGAACACACGATGATTGCCAGTGGCTATAACAATGACCGGAGTGCACTATTGCCCGAGGGCATTGATAATCTTGTGCCATTTGAAAAGGACATCATCGGCGAACAAAGGATGGGACTGCACTCCAGACGTAAAATGCAGTTGCCGGAGGGATTGGGCCAGATAGGCGTTCGGGTCAATAGTATCAGCTATCACCTTCTCACAGATTGGCGCAAACGCTCCTTCGATCAGGATACCCGTATTTTTCAAGAATACAAGCGAACGGGTTTTTTACTGGAGGCCTACGGTGAAATAAAAAAGTCTATTTCCAAGAGATTAAAATACCTGGCGGGTTTACATTTCACCACTTTCACTTTAAATCAAGGACTGAGTATTGAACCCAGACTAGGGTTGAGTCTCCAGTCTACACCCAGGATGAGCTGGTCATTTTCGTATGGTTTACACAGCAGGATTCCACCAGCGGCGGCTTTGCTGTTTACTGAGCACGGAGCTGGTGACAACTCAGATCTAAAACTGATGAAAAGTCACCATTTTGTACTGGGCAATAGATATCGAATATCACATTTTTCCCAGTTGATTACAGAAGTGTATTATCAATCTCTATATAATATCCCAATTGCTCCGGGCTCCGATCGAAGTTTTTCTCCGATAAATACACTGGATTATTTTCTGCCAACGCTTCTCGAGAGTGAAGGTACTGGAGAAAATATGGGAATTGAGCTTTCTTATCAGCGATATTTTACAAAGGGTACGTATTTTCTACTCACCGGCTCCGTCTACGACTCAAAATATGTTGGTGGGGATGGAGCAAGGAGAAATACGCGCTATAATGGAAGATTTGGTTTTAATCTGACTGGGGGAAAAGAGTTTGAATGGCAGAAAAATAACAAACTGAAAATTATAGGGATAAATTTGCGAAGCACTTATTTTGGAGGTTTTTGGGAAGGCCCGATTGACCTGGAATCTTCTGATAATTTTTTACGTACTATCTATCGTGAAGATTTAGCATTTACGGAACAACTTCCCAATTTCTTTAAGATGGATTTTAGAATCTACATAAAGAGAATCAAGCCTAAATTTACAAGTATTTTAGGTTTGGATCTATTAAATGCCACCAACCAGGAAAATACCGCTTATAAATATTTCGATCCCTTGACAAAAAAGATAAAAACTAAATATCACCTTGGCATACTACCAAATCTGAGTTATCGAATTGAATTTTAAACAAAAAAAATTATTGCCATGAGGACAATCCACTATTTATTAATTGTCGTATTTGCCTTATTTGCTTACTGGCAATTCAACGATCCTGATCCTTATCTTTGGGTTCCGATTTATCTTGGGGTCAGTATTGTTGGAATCATGTTTTTGATGCAAAAATATATTCCTTTGATTCCACTCATCGGAGCAATAGTATGTTTGATAGGATTGCTCATGCTCTCACCCGAGTTTATCTCCTGGATAAAGGAAGGTATGCCCACAATCACGGGTCAGATGAAAGCGGAATCTCCCCATGTTGAATTCGTAAGGGAGTTCCTGGGTTATTTATTGGCGGGATTCGGATATTTATTTTATTACAGACGGAGTAAAGCCGCTAAACTGTCTTAGCAAACATTGATATGGATTAGGAAAACTAATTCACATATCAACCTGTTATACTCCTGAAGTAAAAAAAATGGTTTTTAGACATGAATTTTGAAAAAGACGTTTTAGAAAGCAGTCACGAAAAACCGGTTGTCGTGGATTTTTGGGCTCCGTGGTGTGGGCCATGCCGGGTATTAGGACCCGTGATTGAGCAGATCGCAGAAGAACAAAAAGAAGATTGGACCTTGGTAAAGGTAAATACGGAGGAGTATCCCGATGTGGCTATGGAATATGGCATTATGAGCATCCCCAATGTAAAAATGTTTTATCACGGCAAGCAAGTATCTGAGTTTACCGGTGCATTGCCGAGAAATCAGATTTTGCAATGGCTGGAAGATCATGTGCCATCTTCAGCGAAAGAGGCGTGGAGCGATATGGAGGATCAATTGACGTCTATGTCACGAGAGGAGAAGTTGTCAAAACTAGAGGAGTTCTTAATCGAGAATACCGGACATACTGAAGCTGGAATAGCACTTGCGAAGTTGATTGCATTTTCAGACAGTGAGCGAGCAAAAAAGTTGATTGCAGGGATCAAAATGGGAGATCCAAATTATTCGGTTGTCGAGGATATCGAAACGCTAAACGAACTTGCAAAGATATCTCAAGAAAACGGATCGAAATCGGGTTTGATCTTGGCCCATGGTGCTCTTAAAGATGAGCAGGTAAGTCGAGCTCTTGAGCTCATCATAGAGGAGGTGCAGAGGGATAAGACTTTCCACAATGACTTACCACGGAGAGCTGGGATAGCCATATTTAGACTCTTGGGTAACGATCACGAAGCAACCAAGAAGTACCGCCGGATCTTTGATATGTCACTGTACTAGCAATAATGTTACCGGATTTTTGAGGGCTTGTATAACCGGTGGTGTAGCTTCAAGGCAATGCTATTTTAGTTGAGTATATGTTTTTTTAAAATCCCAGCATGACCAAACCATTCTGGGAGGGAGGGTGCAGACCTCCGTCTGAGTGAGTCAGCCAGTGTCGGTGGCCGCTCTTTAGAAACTATTCCTGTGCAAACCTTGTTGATCAATGCTGGTTGTAAGCCCCACAAATTTTCCTGATTTAATTATAATTTTGCGGCATGCTCTTACAAATTTTCAAATCTAAGATTCACCGGGCAACAGTGACCGAAGCCAATCTCAATTATGTGGGTTCGATCACGATCGACGAGGACCTCATGGATGCAGCAAATTTGCTGGAAGGAGAGAAGGTGCAAATCGTCAACAACAATAATGGTGAGCGCATCGAGACCTATGTCATTAAGGGTGAACGGGGCTCGGGGATCATCTGCCTCAACGGAGCCGCTGCGCGTAAGGCCGAAGTTGGGGATGTGGTGATTATCATTTCGTATGGCTACATGACACCGGATGAGGCGCGGGATTTTACTCCGGTTTCAGTATTTCCCGGGGCTGATAATTCGATAAATCCTTAATTTGATTTGAAGGGTAGAATTGGAACCATACTCAAGGTGATCGTATTCTTGTCCTTTGGGTTTGGCATCCTTTGGCTGCTCTATCACAATCTCAATGTAAAGTATGTGGAAGACTGTGCTTTGCGTGGTGTTCCTGAAGATCAATGCAGCCTAATCGACAAAGTCTATGAAGATTTGCGATCGACGAGGCCTTTTTGGCTCTTTGCAGTGGCTTTTTGCTTTTTTGTGAGCAACATCAGCCGGTCACTGCGGTGGCAACAATTGCTGTCCACCATGGGCTACAAGACGAGGTGGGGTAATGCCTTTCACTGCACAATGCTTGGATATTTTGCCAATTTAGGTCTGCCCCGCCTGGGAGAGTTCGTAAGACCAGGCACATTATCCAGATACGAAAAAATTCCTTTTGAGAAAGTGATGGGAACCGTAGTAGTTGACAGGGCACTTGATTTCCTTTGTTTCGGACTAATATTTGTCCTGGCACTCGCTCTCCAGTACGAGATTTTTTGGAACTATCTGAAGGAAAACGCTGATCTGGATTTTCTGTCCGTAACGCAGAGTCCGCTCTTTATTGGACTGGTGATCCTGTGTTTCCTTGCTCCCTTTGTGATTTGGATCTATCGAGTGCAGTTAAAAAGTACCCGGCTGTTTCGAAAGCTGGCAGAAATGGTTGGTGGGTTTCTAGATGGGTTGAAATCCCTTGTTTACGTGCAGAATAAACCCCTCTTATTGCTTCACACGATTGTAATTTGGGTAATGTATTACCTGATGACTTACCTATGCTTTCGCTCATTTGCTCCCACAAGTCACCTCGCACCTTTGGCGGCTCTTCTGGTGCACGTGTTTGGAAGCCTGGGAATGATTATTCCGTCTCCCGGTGGTATGGGCAGCTATCATGCCCTGGTCATCGCTGCTTTAGGCCTATATGGAATCGAGCAAAACAATGCTTTTTCATTTGCCATGATTATCTTTTTCACG
The DNA here is from genome assembly GCA_965222645.1 of Saprospiraceae bacterium. Taxonomy (GTDB): domain Bacteria; phylum Bacteroidota; class Bacteroidia; order Chitinophagales; family Saprospiraceae; genus JABDMH01. The sequence goes on from OZ244968.1 coordinate 3,730,910, forward strand.
ATCAATCTATTTGGAAATATTCTATTTGGCATAATCGCACTAATTTTATTACCGGGTTATAATCTCAATTATAAGCCGGCAAGAGACTGATGTTTGAGCAAATCAGCAATAAAATAAACTCGATCACTGACACTGTACGCATTTCCCATATGTGGAAGAAAAGGAGGTGTAAGATAATCTGGACTAACGGCGTATTTGATCTACTGCATCCCGGACATATCAAATATCTCTGTGAGGCTAAAGATCTCGGGGACAAATTGATCATTGGTGTTAATAGTGATGCAAGTGTGCAGCGGTTGAAGGGAAAGACAAGGCCTATCAATGACCTCTACACCAGGCAGCTCCAATTAGCATCATTGGAGATGACAGACCTGGTTGTGCCATTCGATGATGACACTCCCTTGCAATGTATAATTGACATCCAACCTGATATCATCGTCAAGGGAGGAGATTACAAGGAAAGTGAGGTCGTGGGAGCAAAAGAAGTTAAGGAGTGGGGTGGCAAAGTGGTCATCATCCCTTATGCCCAGGGATATTCATCCACGGCAATTGTAGAAAAAATACGAGATCTGACAAAATGAATACGATCAAAGATGTAACTGATTACCTGGAGAAGATTGCCCCACTTGATCTACAGGAAGCATATGATAATTCTGGTTTGATTGTCGGCAGACACTCTACAGAAGTGAAGGGAGTGATCTGTTGCCTTGACGCAACTGAAGAAGTCGTCACAGAAGCTATCGATCTCGACTGTAATCTCATCGTTGCACATCATCCGATCATTTTTGGAGGCCTTAAGAAAATAAACGGTTACCACTATGTAGAACGGGCGGTGATCAAGGCAATCAAGCACGATATTGCGATTTATGCCTGTCACACCAATCTCGACAATATACTCTCAAGTGGCGTGAATGAGAAAATCGCTTCGATGATAGGATTAGAGCAACTGGCTCTGCTGAGACTCAAGGACGAAGGAATCGGTAGTGGGGTAGTCGGCAAACTACCCGGTCCGATGCCCTTTGAGGCGTTTGTAGTTCATCTGATAGCAAGACTTGAACTTCCCGGCCTCAAACATACCAGGAAGATCCATAAAGATGTGACCAGTGTAGCGCTATGTGGTGGTTCGGGAGGCTTTTTGCTGAGGGATGCCATAGAGAGTAGAGCAGAAGTTTTTATCTCGGCGGATTTTAAATACCATGACTACTTTGAGGCCAACGATGAGATTACGATAATTGATATAGGCCATCACGAAAGTGAAAAATTCACAACTGATCTATTACACGAATTGATAAGTGGGAATTTTACTAAATTTGCCGCCTATTGCACAAAACGGGACACCAATCCTCTAATTTATAAGTACAATAATGGCCACAACTGAGAAGACTATTCCTGAGAAACTCGTCGAGCTTTACAGGCTGCAAAAGGTAGATTCGAAGCTGGATGAAATCCAGGTCTTAAAAGGAGAACTGCCCATGGAGGTAAGTGACCTCGAAGACGAAATTGAAGGTCTCCAGATCAGGGTCACCAAGTTGGATGATTCCATTAAAGAGATGAAGGATTCGATCTCCCAGCAGCAGGGTAAGATCAAAGAGTCGGAAGCCCTTATTGCCAAATATGGTCGACAACTGGATGATGTAAAAAACAATCGAGAATATGAGGCGTTGACAAAAGAGATTGAATTGCAACGATTGGATATACAGCTTTGTGAAAAGCGAATCAAGGAAATTGAGGTAAAGATCGAAGCCAAACAAGAGATTTTGGATGCGGCCAATGAAAAAATGGCTGAAAAAAACAAGAACCTGGAGATTAAAAAAGTAGAGCTCGATAAGATAATCTCCAAGACAGAGAAGGAGGGAAGAAAGCTCAAGAAAGCAAGTGAGTCTCAGCGAAAGACGATCGAAGAGAGGTTGCTGAGAGGCTATGACCGCGTGAGAACCTCTTATCGCAATGGGCTGGCAGTGGTAACGGTGGAGAGAGATGCCTGTGGAGGCTGTTTCAATAAAATCCCGCCTCAGCTTCAACTGGAAATAAGTCTCAAAAAGAAGGTGATTGTATGCGAGCACTGCGGCAGAATACTTATAGATTCTTCTATCGTTGAAGAAGAGAATTAGACGGTAGTGGGTTGTAATAAATAAAACATCAATTCCATTCTTTTGTACCACACTTCAGTCATTTGCCTTCCGGCTGCAACCAACAAAGCATCATCAAAAGCCTCAAATAGCAACGGCTATCCCCTGTTTTGCTTCTTTGTTTTGGCTCAAAATCTTTGGAATGCATAAATCAGATTCATCTGTCACAGCCCACTTGTCAAACCTGAATTAATGGATAAAACATCCTCTTGGGTGACTCTAACACAGAGATTCTTTGTCGCACTGTCGATTGTAATCAGTGCAAACTGCACAACACAGGCTTACGGTTATTTCGAATTCTCCCCCACTGCAAAGTCCACATACGATCTGATTTTTTCCCTTCGGTTTAAGGAAGCCCGGAAGGAACTGGTAAACCTGAGGATATCCGAACCCGATAACCTGATTGCACACAGTCTAGCCAATTACATGGATTGCCTTACCATATTTATAGGCGAACAGGAAGAAGCCTATGATAGGCTTAAACAGAAGAAGGAAATAAGGCTTGACGCAATGCGATCTGGTGACAAAGATTCGCCATACTTCCTTTATACTCAAGCAGATATTTATCTCCAATGGGCCATTACACGTGTAAAATTTGAAGACTATTTCCAAGCTGTGTTGGAGATCAAGCGAGCGTTTAATCTCTTAAAACGGAACGACAAGTTGTTTCCTGATTTTATGCCCAACAGAAAAAATCTGGGATTGCTCCACGCACTGATAGGGACCGTTCCGGAGGAGTATCGATGGGGATTGAGATTGCTTGGCATGAGCGGTACAATCGCTCAAGGTAAGGCAGAAATAGAAGAGGTATTGAGTTATGCCCATACGCATGAATTCATATATAGAGAGGAAGCCCATGTTATGTATGCCTATCTTCTCCTTCACCTGGAGAATGAAGGTGATGAGGCCTGGCATATTATAGAGAGTGCTGATATAGACGAAAAGACCAATCCCCTAGCTTGCTTTGTCAAGGCAAATATTGCCATGCAAACAGGCCGGAATGATCTTGCCATTGAGATCTTGAGTGAAAAACCAAGTGGTAAGGACTACTTCCCCTTCCCATACCTCCACTTTATGGAAGGTGTTGCGCGGCTCAACCGTCTGGAAGACGACGCAGATCTGTATCTCAAGCAATTTCTCAAGGATACTCGAGGCCGGCATTATATCAAGGAAGCTTATCAAAAACTTGCTTGGTTCGAGTTGATCAATGACAGGCCTGAAAACTATACGAAGTACATGGAGGTCTGCAAAAGGCTTGGAGCATCTGTAATCGATGAGGACCTGACTGCGCTACAGGAGGCCCGGCGTGGGCGAACTCCAGATCAGTTTTTGTTGAAGGCAAGAGTGTTGTTTGATGGGGGGTACTACCAGGAGGCAAGTGTACATTTGGCCTCTCAGGGGCCCAAGTCGTATGAAGAGGCGGAGTTTCAGTTGGAATACCTGTACCGCAGTGGAAGGATCTATCATCTGCTCCATCAATATGACCGTGCATTGAATTTCTATAAACAAACAATCGAACGCGGCCAGTATGAGACATACTACTATGCCTGCAATGCCGCGTTGATGTCTGGTATAATACTAGAAAAACGGAACCTGCCAGATGAGGCAAAATCCTTCTACACCCTGGCACTGGACATGCGACCAGATGAATATCGCAATAGCTTACATCAGAAAGCAAAGGCAGGTCTCAACCGGATAAGTGAATCGTTTTGAGTCACTCCGGATTGAGTCATCCGGTGACTAGTGAGGTTACTCCGGAAAGTGCCAATTTCACAAAATGAGTCAATTTTGGATGAGATTTTCACTTTTTTGAGATCGGCTGATGCCTGTGTATCAGGCGATTGAAGAAAATGAAAATATTGCCAAAAGAGCCATTTTTGATTTGGCAACCTTTTCGGAGTAGGCTCACTAGTGGACATACCAAGCGCGTTACGCTGGGTTGCGATCAAATTTATGCCGTTAATTGATGAGAATCGACCTAGCTGCCAAAAAACATATATCCCAAGAGGGCAAAGAACCCCAATAAAACCACTGTCGCAATGACAGCCATCAGGCGGGTGTCTTCCTTCTCACGAGCAACATATTCGTTGGCAGATTGTTGTGTAGAATTATTCTCCATACAGATTAAATTTTATAGCAATTCAAAAAATTCACATGTTCAAGTTCTGCATGTTCTGAAAGTTCAAGTTAAGCATTATTTTCCTAAGAATCAAGTGTTTAATTCAAATATTTGACTTGAAAAAGGGTTCTCTATCCAGTTCGGCAGTGTTGCACAGCATGTAGGTTTGATACCTATCAGGATGGCTGTATAGATACGAGCAGATGCAAAAACGAGGAGAGGTACTATATTTGCCCTCTGTTTTGAGCTTTCGTGACCTTTACAATAATATCACCATGGCTAGATTTCTTGGTTTTCTATCGATCTTAACACTGTTTGCCTGTGGGAGTGAAGGTCCTGCAGCTGTATCCGGAGAGTGGTACTCTCTGTTTAATGGAAAGAATCTGGATGGTTGGAAAAGATTAAACGGGCACGCAGAGTATACGGTCGAAGATCAAGCCATTGTGGGTTCGACAAAGAGGGGTATACCCAACACCTTTCTGGCTACGGAGAAAAAATATCGTGATTTTGCGCTGGAGTTTGAGGTTATGATCGATACATTCATTAATTCCGGAGTTCAATTTAGGAGCAATAGCACTGACTACATGAACGGTAAAGTGCATGGATATCAGGTGGAAATTGATCCCAGTGGCAGAGCATGGTCCGGGGGAATTTATGACGAGTCACGCCGCGGATGGTTATTTCCGATGGGGCTTAATCCTGGCGCCGGGAAAGCCTACAAACCATTGGATTGGAACAAAATTTACGTGGAGGCAGTGGGTAGTGAAATCAAAACATGGGTCAATGACCATCCCGCATCTTACCTGATCGACGAAATGACCAGTGAAGGTTTTGTAGCGTTGCAAATACATTCGGTCATCGACCGACCCGAACTGGATGATCGCAAAATCAAGTGGCGGAACATCAGAATTATGGAAAATCCCAAAGAAAGACGTAGTGGAGAGTTTCCATTTATTGTGAATACCAATCCCAACAAATTGTCTGAGGCCGAAAAAGCATTGGGCTGGATAATGCTGTTCGATGGAAATTCTGTAGACCAGTGGCGGGTTGTAAGCGGCGAATCTTTTCCAGACAAAGGATGGAGTGTAAAAGACGGAGCATTGACTCTCGAAGGATCGCAAGACCCTGAAAATAGGGGTGGAGATCTAGTAACACGGGACGAATTTGCTGCTTTTGACCTTCAGCTGGATTTTAAACTAACAAAGGGCGCAAATAGCGGTGTCAAATATTTGGTCACAGAGGAGCTAAGCAAACAACCCAGCCATGGTGTCGGGCTTGAGTATCAGCTTATTGACGATGAGAATCATCCGGATGCAAAGGCAGGAGTAGAAGGCAATCGTGCATTGGGATCTCTTTACGACCTGGTGCCAGCAGATAAACCGGATCGGTTTGTCAGACCACCGGGACAATGGAATCATGCTCGCATTGTAGTCTATCCAAACAATAAAGTTGAGCACTGGCTCAACTATGTAAAGGTAGCTTCCTACAGGAGAGGATCTTCTCAGTTTCGAGGATTAATCAGGAACAGTCAATACCAAAGCTTAAAGAATTTTGGTCAAGCCAGGCAGGGTCACATTCTCCTGCAGGATTACGGCGACGATGTGAGCTTTAGAAACATTAAGATCCGGCAATTGTAGCCATTGTGGCATATTGACAAAAAGAATTATTTAGATGCTGTCAAATGCGAATTTCAAATTTCTGTACGACGCACTTTACCCTGGATGGAGGAGTTGAGTGCTGAAATACCTTGCATTCTCTAATTGGGTCCTTTAACCTTTGACATTCACAAAAGGCTGTGGTTTGATATGGCATCTATAAAATTAGATTATCTTTATTTGCATTGATGCTACTCAGATGTTCTATAATGAATCTTGGGTTATTGACGGGGATTTGTCTTTTCCTTTGCCCTCTTCAGACGGACGCGCAGGATGATCAATACCGGGATATTATCTACCTCAGAAAAAAGAGAGAATCGATAATTGGTCAGCTTATTAAGACAGAAACCAGGGACTTTCTTTTTCGCGAAGAGGGTAGTGATGACACAATCCGAATTCAGAAGGATCAAGTGATTAAAATTCGCTTTTTGCAGGGAGATTTACTCTACTTTACCAGAGGTCGGTATCATTTTCTCACCGGAAGTTATTTACAATTGGGGTTTGGTGCAGGAATCGGTAATTCTTCTTCTACACACTTTCATGGGATTTTTGCCAGAAGAATTGCTCCTCATTTCTCTGCGGGCGCAGGACTTAGCATTGACAAAATTCAGGATCAAGCCAGGTTTGAGAATTACGATTTCTTAACACCTCATTTGTACTTGAGAAAATTGGTGAGCCGGGAATATCGAGAAAATAAATTTTATGTCACCGGCAGAGGCGGATATGCCATTGTTACTGATGGAACTCGATTTAATGGTGAATACTCCGGGGGAGTACAGTGGAGTGTTGGTATGGGTGTGCTTTGTTCTTCAAGGAAAATTTTCAAATTCGGTTTTGAGTACAATTATTTAGCGCAGGAACTCACACTATCTTCCATTTTTCCCAGTCCGGATCCCGATATCGGGGGTGAAGCCGAAAGAGTTATCAGAAAGGTGATTTTTAAAAATATATTGAGAATGGTAGTCAATTTTAATTGACCTCAATATTTATTTTAAAGGAGCGACACCTCGGCTGTGATCAAGCATTCATCAAAAACTCGACATCTTTAATTTCTTTCGGAATCGGTGTGCCAAGCAACTGGCTTCCACCGGTATTTATCAAATAATTATCCTCGATTCTAATCCCTCCAAATGATCTAAAGGGTTGGAGTTTATCGTAGCAAATAAATTCAGTATTTATTTTTTCTGCAGCCCACATATCGATTAATTCCGGGATAAAATAAACACCGGGCTCCACGGTAACTACATGGCCCTGCCCCAGTTTTTTTGCCATTCTCAGCGATCGCAGACCAAATTGATCGCTCCTGTGATATTCAGCATCATATCCCACATAATTCTCCCCGAGATCCTCCATGTCGTGTACATCCAGGCCAATCATATGACCAAGGCCGTGAGGGAAAAATAAGGCATGAGCACCTGCATCCACTGCTTCTTCCGGTGAGCCCTTCATGAGGCCAAGCTCCTTTAGACCCGACGCAATTGTGCGAGCGGATGCAAGATGGATATCCCGGAAGGCGACTCCGGGCCGGAGCATTTCTATTGCTGTCTTTTGGGCTTCCAACACAATCTCGTAGATTTCCCTTTGCCGACCCGAAAACTTACCATTTACGGGTAATGTGCGGGTAATATCTCCCGCATAGTACATCGGTGATTCAGCACCAAAATCTCCAAGGAGCAATTGACCATCGCTGAGGAGATTTGAGTGATCGTGATTGTGTAAAGTCTGTCCATTGATGGTGAGAATAACTGGATAAGCAGTGTCAACATCGTACTTATGGGCAATGGACATCAATGCAGAAACGAGATCACATTCCCTGATCCCTGCTTTGGTCTCGTACATGACCTCTAAATGCATTTCCCGAGTGATTTCTAAAGCTTTCTCCATTTCCATTATCTCCAGAGATTGCTTAATAGATCGTTGTCGTATCACAGCCTGGATGAGCTTTATTGAGGACCTGGATTGCACCTCAGAGTTATCTATGCCGAGCCAGGATGCCACTTTGAGAATGGAAAATCCCCGGTATGGGGGCAAATAATGAATAGGGAGACGCTTGGCTGTGGCCTCACGCAGTTTCTCTTCCAGTTGCTTGTTTGTCAAAGTGTTTTCGATACCGACTCTTTCGGCCATTGATGCAACTTTTTCTTGCTTGCCCATCCATACAATGAGTTCTACTGAGCGATCATCCCCACAGAGGTAACTCTTCTGCCCATCCACATCGATGAGTAGTGAGAAGTCCGGGATATCCAATCCAGCATAGTATAAGAAGTTACTGTCCTGTCTGAAATGATAGGTATTATCTGTGTAATTTTTTGGGCATTCGCCGTTTCCTAAAATCAAAATAAACCCACTTTCTATTCTTTTCGAAAGTACTTTTCTTCGTTCCTGATATACTTCCGCAGGGAATAAATGCAATTCCATAAATGACTTTTTTTCAATTATATTTTAGACCATGTCTTCAGGTCTCACCCACTTCTCAAAATCGCTTTCAGATACATAACCTAATTTCAATGCAGCTGCCTTCAGTGTACTATTTTCTTTATAGGCTTTTTTAGCAATTTCTGCAGCTTTATCATAGCCGATTTTGGTATTAAGTGCTGTGACCAACATCAGTGAATTATCTAAGAGATTTTTAATGCGGTCATAATTCGGAGTCAGACCTGCCACACAGTTTTTTTCAAAACTTCTACAAGAATCTCCAATTAAACTCGCTGAAGTGAGAAAGTTGTAAATCATAACCGGTTTAAAAACATTCAGTTGAAAATGTCCTGACATTCCACCCACGGTAATTGCGACATCGTTGCCCATAACCTGCGCCATAGCCATGGTCAATGCCTCCGACTGAGTAGGATTTACCTTGCCTGGCATTATAGATGAACCGGGTTCATTTGCCGGAATGATTAATTCCCCGATCCCGCTACGTGGCCCTGAAGCCAACATCCGGATATCATTTCCAATTTTCATAAGTGATGCAGCAACTGTCTTTAAAGCACCATGGGACTCCACGACTGCATCATGAGCTGCAAGTGCTTCAAATTTATTTTTGGCAGACCGGAAAGGTAGTCCTGTGATCTGAGCGATTTTTTTAGCCACCAACCGCGAATAGCCTTTAGGCGTATTTAGACCTGTACCTACTGCTGTGCCCCCGAGAGCCAACTCACTCAAATGGGATAATGAATTATTAATTGTTTTAATTCCGTGATCCAATTGAGATACAAAACCAGACAATTCCTGACCCACAGTGACTGGTGTAGCATCCATAAAATGGGTACGACCGATTTTTACGACACTTTTGAATTCCTTGGATTTTTTGTCAAGTGTATCGCGAAGTAACGTTATTCCCGGCAATGTATCATTGATGAGCATCGTATATGCTGCAATGTGCATTGCTGTAGGGAAAGTGTCATTGCTCGACTGGCTTTTATTTACATCATCATTGGGGTGTAATATCTTTGTGCTGTCACTGAGCTTTCCACCAGAAATTACGTGTGCCCGGTTAGCAATGACCTCATTGACATTCATGTTTGATTGGGTTCCCGATCCAGTCTGCCACACTACCAGGGGAAACTGATCATCGAGGTCGCCTTTCAAAATTTCATCACAAACCTTCCCAATTAGTTTGCTTTTTCTTTTTGACAATACTCCGAGTTCTGCATTTGTGGCTGCAGCGGCTTTTTTCAAAACAGCAAATGCACGGATCACTTCAATGGGAATCTTCTGTTCCCCAATCTTAAAATTTTCAAGAGAGCGTTGGGTTTGAGCGGCCCAGTAAACATCGACGGGTACCTGCACGGGACCAATACTATCTTTCTCAATCCGGTATTTTTTCTTACTGTGCATGCTAATCTTTTTAGGTTTATCTTGGAGGAACAAAAGTACCGAAATAGGGATGAAAATTAGACTGAAAGAGAATAGCATTCGCTTTCGATTGAGTATGAGTGAAGTGGAATCTTTGTGTGGAGAAGGAGTGATAGAGAGCATCACCCAATTTCCCAATGGCGAACAACTGACCTATAGTCTTCAGATCACAAAGATCGATGAAATCAATCCATCCTTGGAAAACAACACATTGAGACTGCACTTGCCAGAAAAGATGCTCCGAGATTGGCACGAGTCTGAAAGAATCGGCTTTGAGTGGAATTCGATGCTGGACCAGGGTGGAGTCCTGAAAGTTCTACTTGAAAAAGATTTTAAGTGTCTTACCAACCGGCCATATGAAGATGAAAGCAACTTATATCCCAATCCCAATCAATCACACATGTGACAGATGGAAGGACTTTCTAAAAAGCCTGTTATCAGAGTTGTGAACAACAACGTAATGACTACAGACGAGGACGTTGTAGCCATCGAGGCCCCACTCCAAATTGTATTGAGATATGGACCTGTGTCAAATCGACAATTACATGCCCTTGCAATCACGATGCGCACTCCGGGTGATGATGCGTTTTTATCCATGGGTTATCTTTTTTCCGAAGGCGTAATTTCCAGCAAGAAAGATGTGGTGCAGATAAGACATCTCAGTGACAATGAAATAGTGGTAGAATTGAATCACAAAGTTGCGGTCGATTTGACAAATCAGCAACGGTTGGGGTATGTTAATTCAGGATGCGGTGTCTGTGGCAAAAAATCGATTGAATCCCTGAAATCTCTATCTCCATTTATTTTAAAACCTCCAGCCAAGATGTTTAAATCAGATCAAATATTGAGATGGAGTAGCCTAATGCTGGACAGTCAAAAGGTATTTAATCAATCGGGTGGCGTACATGCAGCAGCCCTGTTTGACGGTGATCGACTGATCGTCTTGAAGGAGGATGTAGGCCGACATAACGCTATGGACAAACTCATCGGATTTGCTATTAGCGAACTTGACCTGCCTTTAGATCAGGTTGCATTGGTGATGAGCAGCAGAGCCAGTTTTGAGTTGGTTCAAAAGGCATTAATGGCTGGAATTCCTATCCTGGCATCTGTAGGTGCTCCCACAAGCATGGCAATCGATCAGGCAGAAGAAAATAATCTAACGCTCGTTGGATTCTTAAAAGAACACAATTTTAATATTTACACCCATTCTTCGAGGCTGTGTTAACACCAACAAGTATAAGCCGCAATTTTATACTGCTTTATGTTACAAAGCCGCATTTGGTAAAGCCCGCCTGGTCTGGTAGACCTAACTACTTTCAGTAGCTACTTTATATCGCCTTTCCACTTCATTCCAATTAATGACATTGAAAAAAGCTGCAACATAATCGGGCCGGCGATTTTGATAATTTAGATAGTATGCGTGTTCCCAAACATCGATTCCCAAAATTGGTGTGCCCTGTACATTTGTTACGTCCATTACGGGATTATCCTGATTGGGAGTGTTTGTTACGGCGAGCTGACCGGCTTTATCTACGAGTAGCCAGGCCCAGCCTGATCCAAACTGAGTTGCCGCAGCCCGTGAAAAGGCATCTTTAAAATCTTCAAATGATCCAAATCTGTGATTAACGGCCGCTGCCAGGTCACCTCCCGGCTCACCACCGCCATCGGGTGACATTATCTGCCAGAATAGACTGTGGTTGTAAAAACCGCCACCATTATTTCTCACCCCACTGCTATGTGCTGAGACACCTGCCAGGATCTCCTCGATAGATTGACTGGCCAGGGCAGTACCCTCGATCGCCGCATTTAATTTTTTGGTATAACCTGCGTGATGCTTACCGTGATGGATTTCCATCGTACGGGCATCTATATGTGGTGTGAGTGCATCTTTTGGATAGGGAAGTTCTGGTAAGGTAAAAGCCATAATTAATTATTCTTTTTAAAGTTAATAAGAAGAAAAAAGTAGATTGATTAGAGATTAAACAAGGTAAATATAGAAATGTTGAAGCCGAAGGCAGATCAGTGTTTTTATTTGGCATCTTTTGCAATGTCATATAAGTAATTTATTTGTTCTTCCGTAAAAGAACCGGACAAGCCCGCTTGAAAAAGATACTCTCTATCGCCCTGTATTTTTAAGTGTCTAAAATCGTAACTTATCAAAGAATCGATTTTCATTTCGAAAATGAAACCATCGGGGTCCTCATGGGTCATTCGGGAGAAGTAAACACCCTCAGTCACTGAGCTTCTTAGCTCAGAAATCGCCTTGTCCATCTGATGGTGGCTCGCTTTGGAGCTAAAGATTTGCATATTGTATCCGAGCGTGTCAACGATCGAAATATCCTTTTGTACACCCCAGTCTATCATTCTAATCTCTGCACTGTCATGGGCTCGAATGGTGATTGGCACCCCATACTCGAGAAGGTTTCTTTCAGACAAATTTTTTGTCGATCCATCCTGACCACACGAATAAAAAAAGATTAGAAAATAAAAGCAAAGACTTTTGACTAGATTAGCTCCATTCATGCGAGACAAGATATGAAATTCGAATCAACGGGACCTGAGTTGGAGATAGCAGCCCATAGTCTGGAATCTGCACTGGCTGCCCAGAAAGGAGGGGCCGATCGCATTGAGCTATGCTCTACTTTACCGACGGGAGGCCTCACTCCCGAGGGAGGATTGATTGATGTGGTTTTACGGCAGCTCACCATTCCAGTGCATGTGTTAGTCAGACCCCGTCTGGGTAATTTCAATTACGATGATTTTGAGTTTCAAACCGTTTTGGCATGTATCCAAGATTTAAAGGCAAAGGGGGTGGACGGAGTGGTGGTAGGTGCACTTACTCAGGACTATTTGATCGACAAAGAGAAGGTCCGGAAAATACGTGAAATTGCAGATCCCTTGAAGCTCACTTTCCATCGCGCAATAGATCATTGCCGGGATATTTTTGATGCATTAGACTTCCTCGAAGACCAGGGGTTTGACAAATTGCTCACCTCTGGATGCGCCAAAACCGCAGAACTTGGGAAGCAGGTCATTGCATCGATGGTAGATCATGTAGCTTCATACAACCTTGAAATAATGGCAGGGGCTGGAATAAATTCTTCAAACATCGGGGCCCTGGCAGCTTTTACAAAGTGCAATCATTACCACACTTCTGCAAAACGAAAGATTGGAATAAGCTGTGAGGACCACATTGGACTCACATCAGTTTTTGGTCATAAGATAGACTACAAGTGGGAGAGTGATGTGACCGAGGTGACGGCCATTAAAAAAGAATTAAGTACTAGATTCTAGTCCGTCGGAAAACCCATATGGGGTCACTCTTGTACCGGAACCAACGGGGTGGATGCTGTGCTGAGTAAAATACTCTTTACCAGCAAATATTTTCAGCCGGCAGAGATGATAAACGTACATAAATATTTCCGGTGGCAAAGAATCTGACCAAAGAAGTGGTCAAAAAAAGAAAGCACCGATCCATGACCGGTGCTTTATACTATTTAAGGGATCAATTATTCATTTTTTTCTTGGCTTTGATGCCACACCCAATAGCCTTAGTGTGATCGGGGTCTGGGTTTTCTCCGGACTTTATGGCTTCGATAGCATTCTTGACATAATTGATTTTTACTGCTTCAGCATTCTTAGGATTGTCATCTATTGCCCCGACGTACCGGAGTTTCATCTCATTGTCAATGAGAAAAACCTGAGGCGTATTAGTAGCACCAAATCTGGGATAGATTTCCTGTTCCGCATCGAAGACATAGGCAAACGGAAAATCCTTTTCACTGGAGCGCTGCTTCATCTTTTCAAAACTATCACCGGGCTTCTGGATGGGATCATTTGGATTTACTGCCAAAACAGGAAATCCTTTTTGTGAATACGTATTGTGAGCTTCGATAATCCGGTCTTCGTACAGTTTGGCATATGGGCAGGTATTGCAAGTAAATATGATGATTGCACCTTCCTCACCCATATAATCACTTAATGTGATCCACTCATCATTGACATTTTTTAATTTAAAATCATTGATTTTATCACCGATTTTATACACTCCTGTAGGAATGGGTCGCATTGCGATGATCAAAATGCCTGTCAGGAAAAGAAATAAAACAGATTTTTTCATAACAAATTTTTTATTGGAATAATCAAATTTTTCATTTTTATATCAAAAGCTATTAACGATATTTTTGAGTGACTCGTAATCTTCAAATGCATCACCGTAGAATTCTTTCTTATTTTTTCGATAGATTACTGTGGCAGGGATGGCACCCGACCATTGTGGGTCTACAATATCAATCCAGCTATTGGCATCTGTGTCATCGAGCACTATGACTTGAGATTTGATCTTTTGCTCTTCTAAAAACGGAACAAGCTTTGTATCAATTTGTGATCTAAAATCCAGGCTCACCAGTAGTACCTTTACAGGGTGCACAAATTGATCGCTGTGCAATTGTTCGATATAAGGCAGCTCTTTGACACAAGGTTTGCACCAGGTCGCCCAGAAATTTACTACATAAATTGTATCGTTATTTTTCTCGAGATAGGGTTTCACCTGAGAGAAATCATACACGGGCAAATGTACCTGGGCCAACAGAGTTGTCTGGAAGAAGGTCAGCAATAAAAATATTGTCAAATATTTGATCAAACCACAGTCTTTCTCCATACATAACGCAATCAGATCACACTTAGTCTATGCACGTCTATTGGAGTGCCTTTTGAATCAAATGCAGCGGGAATACATGACGAAATAAATCGGTATATTGCATGCCTTGAAAAAGTATGATTACCACGTATTAAATTGAATGGATAAACTCAAGAAAACGTTTGGTGAAAAGTCTGCATCTCTGAGGAAGGAACTTAGGAGTCTGATCAAAAGCAAGGGTGCTGTCACAGTGGGTGATGTGTCAGCTGCCCAGATTTTTGGTGGTATGAGGGGAGTAAAGAGTATGATTTGGGAGCCATCAAGTCTTGACCCCGAAGAGGGAATTAAATTTAGAGGTTATAGTATACCCCAATTACGGGAGAAACTCCCCAAGATAAATGCAAGTACTGAACCAATGCCCGAGGGTCTTTTCTGGCTTATGCTTGTAGGAGAAGTGCCAACAGATGATGACGTACAATGGCTGGCAGACGAATGGGAGCGCAGAGGATCAATTCCAGAGCACACGTTACAGGCGATCAATCATTTGCCAAACGACATGCACCCGATGACGCAATTTAGCATCGGAATCCTATCACTCCAGACCGGTAGTGTTTTTGCGGACCGATATGCAAAGGGGATGCACAAATCTGAATATTGGGATGCTTCCTATGAAGACTCCATGAATCTCATCGCAAAGCTACCTCGACTTGCCGCATACATCTACCGCCGTGCATTTTGCAACAATAATCAGATAGAACCTGATACCTCACTGGATTGGGGAGCCAATTTTGCTCACATGTTGGGCAATGACTCCTCTGATTTTTTTGACTTTATGAGATTGTACCTTATGATACACGCCGATCATGAGGGAGGAAATGCCAGTGCGCATACCACACATCTTGCAGGATCTACCCTTGCCGACGCTTATATGTCATTTGCAGCAGGAATGACTTCGCTCGCTGGCCCTCTTCACGGATTGGCCAACCAGGAAGTGATAAAGTGGATTTTTGAGATGTTGGATTATTTGGATACCGAGAGTCCCACTTCAGATGATATAGCCAGGTTTGTGCAGCACACGTTAGACCAGGGAAAGGTGATTCCGGGTTATGGCCATGCAGTGCTTAGACAACCGGACCCCCGGTTTACGGCACAGAGGTCATTTGCCGAGAAACATCTGAGCTCATCGAATATCGTCAAAGTTGTATGGCAGCTTTTTGAAGTAGTGCCACCTATTCTCCAGGGACTGGGAAAGGTAAAAAATCCATGGCCTAATGTCGATGCACATTCCGGGGCAATTTTGGTGCATTATGGATTTAAGGAGTTTACCTATTATACTGTTCTCTTTGGTGTTTCACGAGCGTTGGGTGTGCTTTCTGCGCTGTGTTGGAGCAGGGCCCTGGGATTCCCCCTGGAAAGACCAAAGTCAGTCACAAGTCGATGGTTAATGGATTATATCAACAATGCCTCTTAATCTATGAAGATCATCTCTGAAAAATGCTAGTCTATGAACATACCAGCTGATTTAAAGTATAGTGAGGAACACGAATGGATAAAAATAGATGAGGATGCCAGCACCGAGGATCGGGTGGTGGCGATAATAGGTATCACTGATTTTGCACAGGGAGAACTGGGAGATCTCGTATACGTGGAGATAGAAACAGTGGGCGAAAATCTACTGAAAGATGATATTTTCGGTACTGTTGAAGCGGTGAAGACTACTTCAGATCTCTTCATGCCAGTGGATGGTCAGGTGCTGGAGTTTAATGATGCCCTTGACGAAAATGGTGGTGATAATCCAGCACTGATAAACGAGGATCCGTACGGAGAGGGCTGGATCATAAAAGTGGCATTGGAGAATCCGTCGGATTTGGAGCAGTTATTGACTGCAGAACAATACGAGGACCTGGTATCGAGCTGACTCGCATACTCCAAGAATTTGTCAATTCCCAATGAATACAAATCCCTTTCGCATGCGTGCCCTGGTCATTATTTGGGCGGTCGTTATATTGATATTATCGATGGCACCGGGTGAATCGATCCCTAAACTGGGTTGGAAGATGATTTTTCAGGTTGATAAGCTTGCCCACTTTGGGGTCTATTTTATATTGTCAGCGCTTGCCACCTGGAGCGAAGGGGGTCACAAAACAAGGATCGTCTTGCGGGATTTAGTTGTAATAGCCAGCGTATGTTCGCTTTACGGATTGATCTTGGAGGCAATGCAATATTTCTTTTTGTCTGACCGATACTTTGAAATTCCTGATTTAATTGCTAATATTATTGGCTCTATTGCAGGCACTGTAGTAGTTTTTCTATTGTTAAAAAAAGAATAAATCATGGATATAACCATTAGCGGATTTGCACTAGTCTTGGCCCTTTTGGGCATATTGGTGCTGATAGTAGCCATTATTCTTCTGTTTAAGGGTATGCTGAATAAGCGGTCCAGGGAGGATCTAAGGGAAAAGTATGCAGATAAGAAATGGGCGTCTCCATTACAAAGTCGGGCGAAGTACCCCGATGTAGACGCCTTCGGCTTTAGTCAATCTCTGTTCTATTTTGGACTGGCATCTGCATTGGCGCTTACCCTTTTGGCTTTTAGCTGGACACAGCGGGAGGATCAGGTTTTTATTCCCGAAGATGCCTTGGTTATGGAGGAAGATATTGAGATAGAACCTCCGCGGACTGCAGAACCACCTCCGCCACCTCCGCCTCCGCCACCACCAGTGATTGAGGAAGTACCGGAAGAAGAAATTTTGGAAGAAGAAGAGCCTGTCTTTGTCGATCAGTCGGTCGAGGAAGAAACATTTGTTGAGGCTCCACCTGAGCCAGAAGCTCCACCACCTCCACCACCACCTCCTCCTCCACCACCAGAGCCAAAAGTGGAAGAGATATTTAAGGTTGTTGAGCAGATGCCTCGTTTTCCCGGTTGCGAAAATGAAGCGGGTGACAACAATGCAAAGAAGGCATGTGCCGACAAGAAAATGCTCGAGTTTATATACAAGAACATTAAATATCCTGCCATTGCTCGTGAGAATGGAGTAGAGGGAATGTGCGTTGTACGCTTTGTTGTCGAGAAAGATGGAAGCATCACAGATGCCCAGGTTGTGAGGGATATCGGAGCTGGATGTGGAGACGAAGCAATGCGAGTGGTAAACCTGATGAACGGTATGGGTGAAAAATGGACACCTGGTAAACAAAGAGGAAGATCAGTAAGGGTTCAATTTAACCTACCTGTTAAGTTTCAACTCGAGTAAGATTATAATTTCCAGTAAGGAAAAACAAATGGGCAGTCACTTTTGATTGCCCTTTTTTTTTTGCCCGGGGGATCACCTACATTAATAAATTTGGAATTGTAGCAAATACGCCAAAAAAATAATTCCTTACATCTAATAATTCATAACCCAGTTTACGTAGAAAGGAGAGGTAGCCGATCTACCAATATTTTAAAAGATTAAATCGAATCGTTATGGATTTATTTATTGATGGCAAAACACTGGTCATGACACTGCTTGCAGTCGCACTATTGATCGTAGGCACAATTCTTATTTTTCGACTTTTAATGAGAAAAAAATCTGCAGAAGATCTGCAAAGCAAATATAGCGACAAGAAGTGGAGCTCTCCGCTGACAGGTCGTGTAAAATATCCGGATGTCGACGTCTTTCGATTCAGTGGATCACTTTTTAATTTCGGTTTGGCACTGGCGCTGGGTATTACTTTGATGGCCTTCAGTTGGACACTATGGGAGGAGCAGGTCAGAATTCCCGAGGATGCGATGGTTATGGATGATGATATTGAGATAGAACCACCACGCACTGCCGAACCACCTCCCCCGCCACCTCCCCCGCCGCCACCAGTGATTGAGGAAGTGCCGGAAGAGGAAATTTTGGAAGAAGAAGAGCCTGTTTTTGTCGATCAGTCAGTGGAAGAAGAAACATTTGTGGAAGCTCCACCGGAACCGGAGGCACCGCCACCTCCCCCGCCACCGCCACCCCCGCCACCAGAACCGGAAGCACCGGAGATCTTTAAGGTAGTCGAAGAGATGCCTCGTTTTCCGGGGTGTGAGGGGGAAGCAGATGTCAATGCAAAAAAAATGTGTGCTGAGAAAAAAATGCTGCAATTTATTTACAAGCATATAAAATATCCAGCCATTGCCCGTGAGAATGGAGTAGAAGGAAATTGTGCACTTACATTTGTTGTGGAAAAAGACGGAATGATTACGGATGCTCAATTACTGAGAGATATCGGTGCAGGTTGTGGTGCCGAAGCTTTACGGGTGATTAACCTGATGAATGAGATGGGAATAAAATGGATACCGGGAAAGCAGCGTGGACGAGCAGTGAGGGTACAATTTAATATGCCCATTAAATTTGAATTGCAATAAGTTTTTGACTTTTTCGCCGGACGATTCTGAAGACTGTGAAGGTCTGAGTCCGGCCTTCTTTTTTTTTAATAATGTGGCACTGATCCTAAGTGTCCTTATCTTTTAATTGTTTTGCTGCATCATTTACGTCATCAGTGGCTTTTTTCAATTCCTCCAGCTGCCGTTTTCTGCGCCGGGATCGTCGCGAAGATTTCTGTTCCTGTTCTTTGGTTTCTTTCTCAATTACCTCCCTCTTTTTATTGGGGTCAAAAGGCTTTTCACTGAAAGTGAGCTTTCCTTTTTCGGTATCCACGTAGATGGTCTCACCAGGACTAAAGGCTCCGGAAAGCACTTGCCGTGACAATTCATTGACAAGCTCTTTTTCGATCACTCTTTTTAATGGCCTTGCACCGAATTGAGGATCATAGCCGAGATCGGCAAGTAATCCTAAAGCGTGATCACTGAGCACAATTTGCAAATCTTGAGCTGTGAGGTTTTTCTGGACACTTTTCAGTAGAAGCTTTGCAATCTTTTTTATCTCGTCCCGGGTGAGCGGCAAAAACATAATCCGCTCGTCAATCCGGTTTAGAAATTCAGGACGCAGCTGTTCTTTCAGGAGATTAAACACTTCCTCCTTGGTCGTATCAATAATTTCTTGATGGTGCTCTTCTCCCACTTCGATGAGATCTTCAAAATTTTCCAAAATGATATCTGACCCCATATTAGAAGTCATTATTATAATGGTATTTTTAAAATTAGCTTCACGGCCCTTGTTATCTGTCAGGCGACCATCGTCGAGCACCTGGAGTAAAACATTGAAAGTGTCCGGATGTGCTTTCTCGATTTCATCAAGGAGTACAATGCTGTAAGGTC
This sequence comes from Saprospiraceae bacterium, assembly GCA_965222645.1. Taxonomy (GTDB): domain Bacteria; phylum Bacteroidota; class Bacteroidia; order Chitinophagales; family Saprospiraceae; genus JABDMH01. The sequence continues at coordinate 3,750,537 of OZ244968.1, forward strand.
GCCTTCGCACAGCTTCAGTGAGTTGACCTCCTTCGTCATAGCCCACGTACCCGGGAGGAGCGCCAACAAGCCGGGAAACCGAGTGCTTTTCCTGATATTCACTCATGTCGATGCGAGTGATGGCTTTCTCGTCACTAAATAAAACCTCAGCTAAGGTCTTGGCAAGATGAGTCTTACCGACACCGGTCGGCCCAAGGAAAATAAATGATCCGATGGGCTTTTTGGGATCCTGCAAACCGGCTCGACTTCTCCGAATTGCGTCACAGACAGCACGTACAGCTTCGTGTTGGCCTATGAGATTTTTACCGATCTCATCCTCTAGCTTCAGCAATTTGGCTTTCTCACTTTCCATCATTTTTTTCACCGGGATCCCCGTCCAGCGAGAGACAACTTCCGCAATATCGTTGCCTGTCACTTCTTCATTTGTAAAGCGTTCTTGATCAGCCAGACCGTCTAATTTCTTTTCTGCATCCATCAAGAGGTCATTCTGTTCTTTTATTTGACCATATCTGATTTTTGCAACGGTCTCATAGTCGCTTTCCCGTTCGGCCACCAATGCTTCCTGCTCGAGATCTTCGATTTTCTTTTTGATGTTTTGAACGTCGTCAACAACTTTCTTTTCATTTTCCCAGGATGCTCTCAAACTGTCACGTCGTTCTCTTGCATTGGCGATTTGTTCATTGATGTCTTCCAGCTTTCTAGTTTCAGATTCCCTTTTTATGGCCTCGCGCTCTATTTCGAGCTGTGTCACCTTGCGCTCCCATTCGTCGATTTCCTCGGGCACAGAATCGAGCTCCAAACGGAGTTTGGCAGCAGCTTCATCAATCAAATCCAAAGCCTTATCGGGTAGCTTTCGATCTGTAATGTACCTGTGCGAAAGTTCAGCAGCGGCCACCAAGGCCTCATCGAGAATTTCAATTTTGTGGTAGATCTCGTATTTTTCCTGGATTCCCCGCAGGATCGATATAGTATCCTCTACAGAGGGTTCATCGATGTACACCGTCTGAAATCTTCGTACGAGGGCCTTGTCTTTCTCAAAATATTTCTGGTACTCGTCATGAGTGGTAGCTCCGATTGCTCTGATCTCCCCACGCGCCAGAGCCGGCTTGAGGATATTAGCAGCATCCATCCCTCCCTGTCCTCCGCCGGCACCGATAAGGGTATGAATCTCATCAATAAAGAGGATAACATTTCCATCGGAAGCACTCACTTCTTTAATGACTGCTTTGAGACGTTCTTCAAATTCTCCCTTGTACTTTGCCCCAGCCACCAGAGAGGCTAGATCTAAGACGTAAAGTAATTTGGTGCGCAAATTGTCCGGAACATCTTGCTTCACAATCCGCCAGGCAATGCCTTCTACAATGGCAGTTTTGCCTACCCCGGCATCCCCTACAAGGATGGGATTGTTCTTTTTGCGACGAGAGAGAATATGCATAATCCGTCGGATCTCCTCATCGCGCCCTATGATGGGATCGAGTTTGCCGGTTTCTGCCCGCTCATTGAGGTTTACAGCATATTTCTTCAATGCGTTGTATTGGTCATCGCTTTGTTGGTCTGTAACTTTGCGGCCCTTGCGCAGCTCCCTTATTGCGGCGGTCAGGTTTTTCTGAGTTCCACCCATTTCTTTAAGAAGCATTCCACCTTTGTCTTTGCCCTGGATGATGCCCAACAGGATCAACTCGATAGAAATAAACTCATCTCCGAAATCTTTCAAAAACTTTTTTGCCGATGCCAGAGCTTTATTGGCTTCATTAGTGAGGAATTGCTTTTGGGATCCCTCCACTCTTGGATACTTTTTCACCATCTCGCTCAGGCGGGCTTTCAACTGAGTGGGATCGACTCCGATTTTATTCATTAAGAATTCCGAAATCTGTTCATCAGTTTGCATGATAGCGAGTAGCAAGTGGGTGGTATCGACTTGCTGCTGTTCCAGGCTACCTGCAATTTGCTGGCCTTTGTAAATTGCTTCCTGAGCCTTAATTGTAAAGTGATCGTAAGTCATGTCTTATTTTTCTGAATAAATTCGAGTAGGCACTTTGGTTTGTCGAATCCTTTGATAATTACGCCAAAGAGTGCCGAGCCCAACTTGAGCGAGACCAAATATAGTGAATGTCAATGGTCAGGAATATTCTTAAGAGTGCGTTAATCTAATGGTAAAGTTTTCATAATGTGAGCTGAGAGTCAATACTTCTTCACAACTTTTTGGTTAAGAAGATGGGTCTTCAGGAGTAGTGGAAGCGACGGCATCCTTGAGGCCTGCTAATACAAAACATTGATTGTGAGAACCATAGAAATACTTATATTACACTTCCCATTTTTACTCCCTGATTATTTGCTAATTTCATTATTCGAATTGGTTTTGACCAATCGCTTAAAATTCGGACTTGTATGAGAAGGACAATGTTAAAGGGCTATGCAATTCTTATGCTTATTTGTTTCGCCACGGTTGCTCAAGCACAGTATTTTGGCAAGAACAAACCGCGATACACCAATTTTGATTTTAAGGTAGTCAATAGTCCACATTTCGAGTTTTATCACTATCTCAAAAATCGCAACTCGCTTAATAAGACCATAGACTGGGCTGAACAATGGTACCGGCTGCACGAAAATGTCCTACACGATACGTTTCGGCATAAGAATCCCTTTGTGCTCTATAGCAACCATGCCGATTTTCAACAAACCAGTGCAATCTCTGGCGCAATTGGTGTCGGAACGGGCGGTGTAACGGAAGGATTAAAAAACAGGGTCGTACAGCCCCTGGCCATGTCAAACCAACAAACCTTTCAGGTAATGGGTCATGAGCTTGTGCACGCTTTTCAATTTCATATGCTGCTTTCTGGCAGTGACAGCACAAGTCTGAAGTCACTGGCCAATCTACCCTTGTGGATTGTGGAGGGAATGGCGGAGTACATGTCCATTGGCCGGATCGATGCACACACAGCTATGTGGATGCGCAATGCGGTACTTAGCGACGATATTCCCACACTTAAAGAACTCTCTATAAACCCTAAATACTTCCCTTACCGTTATGGACAGGCCTTTTGGTCTTTTCTCACGGGTCTATACGGTGATGAAGTAATTAAGCCCCTGTTTATTGCATGTGCTAAATACGGTATTGAAAATGCGGTGGGTTTGGTGTTGGGCATCAGATTGGATGACTTATCGCAAATGTGGGAAGACAACCTGCGGAACTATTATGAGCCTCTTTTTACGGGTAAAAAGGAACATCCCGTAGGTCGTAAATTCCTGTCTGAAGATAATTCTGGTCAGTTGAATATTGCGCCATCTGTGAGTCCCAATGGCAGATATGTCGTATACCTTTCGGAAAAAAGTATCTTTTCTACGGATTTATTTTTGGCAGATGTACGGTCGGGCAAAGTAATTCGAAAAGTACATAGCCAAACCCGGAATGGAAACATCGATCATTTGCATTACCTGGAAAGCGCCGGTGCATGGTCACCAGATAGCAGACAGTTTGCCTATGTGGTTTTTGCAAAGGGACGAAACCGGCTGATTATTACAGATGCATTAAGCGGAAAGCGCATCGACGAGTTTCCCCTCAGAAATGTGCCCGCCTTTAGTAATCCTACCTGGTCACCGGATGGAAATTTCATCATAGTGAATGGGCTTGTAGAAGGCCAACCCGACTTATTTCAAATAAACCTGCGTACTCATAATACACTGCAGCTCACCAATGACGATTATGCAGAAATCCAACCAAACTATTCCTATGATGGTAGTAAAGTCGTATTTTCCACTGATCGCACAAGCGTAGATCAGGGACGTGTGCATGGTGCCTGGAAATATAATCTGGCCATCATGGATCTGGAGACCAAAGAGATAGATAATCTCGATCTGTTTCCGGGCAGCAATAATATGAATCCAATTTGGGATGAAAATGACAACATTTATTTTTTGTCTGACCGCGACGGGTTCAGAAATATATATCGCTACCATGAGGACAGTGCAAAGCTGAGACAACTTACCGATATTATTACTGGCGTAAGCGGAATTACAAAATACACTCCTGCGATTTCAGTTTCCAAGAAGGGAAACACACTTCTCTACACGCATTACATAGGATCAAATTACAATGTTCAGAAGGCAGTACCCGATAAAATGGATAATATTCTGGTCGACCCACATGATGTGGATTATACTGCAGCGACACTCCCCCCGGGGACTATGGATGGCCCAAATATTGTCAATAAGGCTCTGTTAAATTTAGATGATGTAGAGGGAGTAACTGGTGAAGAAATAGTCAATCAGAAATACAAGCCCAAATTTAAATTGGATTATATCGGTGGCGGTGGAGGAATCGGCGTAGGTACGAGCAATACTTTTGGGACTCGCACGGGCTTGGTAGGAGGTATAGACATGCTTTTCAGTGATGTACTTGGGTATAATCAGATTTTTTCGAGCCTCGCGCTCAATGGTGAGATTTACGATTTCGGTGGGCAGGTCAGGTATCTCAATACAAGGAAGAGAATAGGTTATGGATTTGGACTGGCACATATACCTTACCGGTACAGTCAGCGACAGTTTCCAACACTAGAGGACGTAGAGACCAATGCTGGGACAATCAGAGCCATAAACTACCCACACACGACTATTCGGTATTTTGTTGACCAGGCCAGTGCTTTTACTCAGTATGCCTTTTCGCGCACCATGCGTGTGGAGGCTAATGCCGGCTATACTCACTATGGTTTGCGAATTGATCAATATAACAACTATTATGTGGCTTTGGGCAGTGGCAATAATGTATTTCCCGGTAGTTATATTGGTGAAGACAGGGAAAAACTACCCAGTCAGCCCGGATTTGGAATGTACAGTGCTGGTGTAGCCTGGGTAGGAGACAATTCGAGTTTCGGCCTCACATCACCCCTTCAGGGATATCGATACCGGGTTGGTGTGGATCAATATACCGGTGATTTTACATACAGTACGGTCCTGGCAGATTTTCGAAAGTATTTTTGGTTTGAAAAAGTAAATTTCAGCATACGGGGACTTCACTATGCTCGATACGGAGCTGATTCGAATACTGAGCAACTGGGATCTATTTACGTGATTGACCCGACTTTGGTGAGGGGGTACAACAATTTATCCCTAAATGATTTGGATACTTTCGGAATAAAGTTTGAGCATATTCAGGGATCCAAAATTATGATTGGAAATGCCGAGATCCGGTTGCCATTTACGGGACCTGAGCGACTTTCATTGATAAAGTCCGGGCTCTTACTCACTGACCTGGTGGCGTTTTTTGATGTGGGGATGGCCTGGCAGAGCAATGATCAGTTTGGTGAAGAGAGCGACCTGAAACCGAAACCGATTATGAGCACAGGACTGGCTTTACGGGTAAATCTCTTCGGAGCATTTATTCTGGAACCCTATCTCGCACGTCCACTCCAGAGTAGCACCGGGTGGAATTTTGGGATTAATTTTGTTCCGGGATGGTAGCTCAGGAATGGTGAGGGAAGATCGAAGTCGGAGGCAAATCGAAAATTGTCCGGTTTCAATGCTTTAAATAAGAGAGGGATTTACGGCAGACACAATAAAGATCTTATCATGATATTTTGTAGGCGCTTCTACTCATAGACGATAATCTACCAGGGGCCCTCCCAGGCCTCTTTGACTTGTCTCCATGTCACTACTTCTATGTCTTCTTCGTTGATGATTTTTTGGCACTTGCCACTTATAAAAAAATCAAAATCCGCCTGACGCCAGGCTGCTCCCCAATCCGGATGGTCTACAGTGATTGCCCGCATCTCTGAATCATCATACGCCGTGTGGATAATGATTTCGGACAGACCCGGTTTTAAATTCCTTAAAACATTTTCATAGTATTGGGCCATGCCCCTGGCATAATCAGCAGGACCGGGAGAGTAGGTCGCATCGACCACGATATCTTTTTCCGATACGATCTCCTTATAACGATCGGGATAAAAAGACTCAAACTCCTTTCCGATTAAAACAGGGACGTTGTATTCACGACCAAGATTTACATAGATTTCGAAAATGTCCGGATTGACGAAGAAAAGGCAGCCCATGTGACTGTCAAAGTGGGTGGGCCTTAATCCCAGGGAATAGGCGAGATCAATTTGCGCCCTCAATTCTAATTCTATTTCTTTTATATCTACTTTATCGGCGTACGGAGCACAATCTGCGTGCAGGTAGCCATGTTCGTCCAGGAGGCTGGGTACTTTGTCTCTTGATGCCACGGGACCCCATTTGTAATTTTTCCATTCACAAGTCACGGTAAGATGCAGACCAAGATCGTGCTCACCCTCGTGCTCACGGGCATATTCGGCTACCTCTGCAGCCCATGGGCAGGGCATCATCACACTGGCAGAGGAAATGGCCCCGTCCTCCATACCTTTTAAGGATGCCATATTCTCCGAGTGAGAAACTCCGAGATCATCGGCATGGACAATCAATAATTTAGCATCTCTGGCAAAGCCGAGCTTTTCCGCCAATTTTTGCTGAGCGGCCAACCAGGGATTTGATATTAGAAAAAATAAAGTGAGCAAAAGTATTTTTCTGTACATCGTCGTGTCAAAATTGATAATGAATCTCAATTTAAGAATAACCGCGATCTTCAAAGTATCTTCAAATTTTGCATTTACTTTTAGACCATGAAAGTGCTTCTACTGGAAGATAATGCAGAACTCGCATCTAACATCGCACAGTACCTGATCAAAGAGGGCAATCTTTGTGAGGTCGCCAGTTCTGTAGTTCAGGCCGAAGAGAAATTGGGAGAGTTTGTCTATGACATCTTTATTATTGACATCATGCTTCCCGATGGCTCGGGACTGGATGTGTTGCGCAAATTTGCAAAGAACTCAAACCACAATACCGGATCGATAATCATCTCTGCAAAAAATGCCCTTAACGACAAAATAGAAGGACTTGATCTTGGAGCAGATGATTATATGACCAAACCATTTCATTTGAGTGAGCTCAATGCAAGAATAAAATCGATTTATAGAAGACGGCATTTTGATGGCAAACAAATCATCGAATTTAACGAGTTGCGAATAGATCCAGATACTCAGGAAGTAACTGTAAATGATGTCTTGGTGACACTTACAAAAAAGGAATACGAATTGCTTTTATATTTTATTTCTAATAAAAACAGAGTACTCACAAAACAGACGATTGCAGAGCATCTTTGGGGAGATCACGTCGATTTTTTAGATTCCTTTGATTTTGTCTATCAGCATATTAAAAATTTAAGAAAAAAATTGTCGGCGGTTGGTTTTCCCGATTATCTCACTAACGTATACGGGATGGGGTACCGCCTTAAAGAACAACTATAATGAAACTCCAGACGAAGACTATTTTAGCATATTTACTGATTGCCATTATTGTTTTTGGTATTGGAGGTATAGTGGCATACAGGCTCATATCGGAAGAAATTTCGAAGGAGACTGATTATTACATGGCACACTCGCTCGAGATTATCGAAAGAAGACTTGAGAGAGCTGTTGAACATGGATACAAACTCACAGACAGGTTTAATACCAACCAGGTAAAAATAAAGCATCTGCCCTATATCCCGCAGGACACTACAGTATATTTTTCAGATACTATTGCTATGCATCCTCATCTCAATCAAATGGAGACGATGCGAAAACTGAAGGCCAATCGAAAAATCAGGGATGAATATTTTAGTATTACCATGATCGATGTTGTGGTCGAGGCATCAGATATTTACGAAAGTGTAATCAAGATTATTAGCCGCCTCTTTGTACTATTTGCAATAGCGCTCATACTTGGCACATTCTTGCTGTCCAGAACTTTATTAAAACCCTTTAAGGAAACCCTAAATCGCATCAAGAGTTTTAATCTTCAGGAAAACACATCGCTCACTCTTCCAAAGACAACAACCAAAGAATTTCAGCAACTCAATGAATTCTTAGGTGACATGACTTCCAGAGCACAGAACGATTATCAGCTCCTGAAAAAATTTAGTGAAAATGCCTCACACGAAATGCAAACACCTCTGGCAATTGCAAGTGGCAAATTGGAATTATTGACAGACAGTGAAAATCTCACAGAAGATCAGTTTCTTCTCGCTGCTGGTGCACAGCAGGCGCTAAAAAAATTGTCACAATTAGGTCACAGTCTTTCTCTTCTCACCAAGATCGAAAACCGCGAATTTGTGATAGATCATCAGACGGATTTCAGTGCAATGGTAAAGGAAGCAATGGATAATTTTCACGAGTTGTTTCTAATGAAAAACATAGAGGTTGTAACCGATGTAAAAGAGAATGTCCGGATAGACCTAAATCAACAATTGGGCTCGATACTGCTTAACAACCTCCTGCACAACTCGATCAAGCATAATACAGAAGGAGGAAAAGTAAATATCAATCTAGATGAAAATCGTCTGATGATTAAAAATACCGGAGATAAACCCATCGTGCCCACTTCACAATTGTTTGAGCGTTTTGAGAAGGGAAGCACTCATGCGGATTCGTCAGGGCTGGGATTATCGATAGTGAAGGAGATCTGCGATCTTCATGACATGAAGATTGGATATAGCTATAATGGTCAGCATGTTGTAGAGGTGTCTTTTTGACCGGTTCTTTGAAAAAATCAGATTTTCTTCAGATTCTGTATCAATTGTACTCAAAATCGAGTATGATCTTTGTATTGCAATTAGCAATCATCTAGTAATTCTATTTGTGCTATGATACGAAAAGCATTGTTTGCGATATTCCTTTTGATGGGGGGCTTTTTTCAACTTTGGTCACAGCCATATGCACCCGAGGGTGCAGGGTCCGAGCCCGATAAACCTAAGGGCATGATCATCGGAACGGTCCTGGATCAAGAAACAGATAATCCCGTTGAATTTGCAACTATTTCTATTTTGTCAAGTCAGGATTCAGCTGTTGTCACAGGGGGGATATCCGATCAAGAGGGCAAGTTTGGCATCGAGGTGGGATATGGGAGTTACCTGGTCAAAATCGAATTCATCTCTTACCAGGAGATTATCATTGACAACATTGTCCTCAATGCCAAGAGCAAACTAGCCGATCTCGGTACTGTTCATATTGTTCCGTCTGCTGAGACTCTCGATGAGGTAGAGGTCGTGGCAGAGCGCAGTGAAGTTCAGTTTAACCTCGATAAGCGCGTATTTAATATTGGAAAAGATCTGGCCAACAGGGGGGGGTCAGCTGAAGACATTTTGGATAATATACCCTCTGTTTCGGTAGATGTGGAGGGCAATGTATCACTTCGTGGAAGTGAAAATGTCCGCATTTTGGTTGATGGGAAGCCCTCAGGACTCATCGGCTTGGGCGATGCTGCTGGTTTAAAATCACTCCCTTCATCAATGATTGAGAAGGTAGAGCTCGTGACCAATGCATCGGCGAGATATGATGCCGAAGGGACCACGGGTATCATAAATATCGTCTTGAAAAAAGACAGGAAGGAAGGAATCAATGGAGCTGTCGATCTATCGGTCGGCGTACCCGAATCATATGGGGCCGGTGTCACACTAAATGTGAGAAAAAAAGCCGTAAATTTTTTCGTCAATTATGGATTGCGATCGCGTACAGGTCCGGGAAAAAGCAACACTACACAGGAGTTTTTTACCGATGAGCTTTTTCCATACAACGAGCAAATTGGAGAACGGTTGCGCGGTGGATTGTCAAATAGCTTCAGAGGTGGGATGGATCTGTTTTTATCCGATAAAGACGTGGTCACCGGAGCTATCACCTATCGTATAGGCGATGATTACAGTGATGCGTTGACTTCTTTTTATGACTATGACCGCAACAGGCAATTGCAGGTGATTTCTGATCGCACACAGGATGAGACGGAGACGGAAACGGACCTGGAATACGACTTAAACTACGAAAGAAAATTTGATCGCGAGGGTCAAAAATTCACTGCTCAGTTTCAATACAGAAATAATACAGAAGAGGAAGCAGCTGATTACCTGGAGCAACCCTTTGACATCAACTACAATCCTCTACCTGACGCCAATACCTTGGTTCAGAGGTCCAATAATAAAGAGGGATATGGGAGCTTTCTGATGCAGGCAGATTATATATATCCTTATTCAAAGGATCAAAAAATCGAATTGGGTGTAAAGGCCACATTTGGAGAGATCAATAATGACTATCGCGTCGAACAGAGAAACGATGGTGTATGGGAGAATATGGTAGGCCTGACGAATAATTTTATTTATACGGAAGATATTTTGGCCGCATACGCGATTTATGCAAATAAAGTGGGTAAATGGTCATATCAGGCGGGACTTCGGGCCGAACAATCTCGCGTTATTACAGAGCTGCAAGAGACTCGTGAGGTCAATGATCGCTCTTACACCAATCTCTTTCCCAGTGCTCACCTGAATTATGAAATAAATAAAGCCAATGCATTGCAATTGAGCTACAGCCGCCGCATTCACAGGCCTCGTTTTCGTTATTTAAATCCATTTTTCACATTTTCTAATTCAAGGAGAATCTGGGGAGGTAATCCTAACCTCAATCCGGAATTTACAGACTCCTATGAGATGGGATATTTAAAATATTGGGAAGATGTCACGCTGGGTACAAGTATCTATTACAGGCATACTACCGGAGTTATTGAACGGATCACCCGTGCTGCCGGTGAAGGGGTTACACGGACACAGCCAGAAAACCTGTCTACGGAAAATGCTTACGGTGTGGAAGTGACAACCACTGCAGATTTTACCAAATGGTGGAGAGTGGATTTTAGTGCAAACTTTTATTCAGAAAAGACCCGGGGTACACTTGGCGATCTTGTTTTAGCGAGTGAGGCATTGACCTATGGCAATCGACTTAATTCGAAAATCCGATTTTGGAAGGATGCGGAATTTCAGGTAAGGTTTGACTACAGGGCACCTCAAAACACTACTCAGGGAAGACGAAAATCAATGGCTGGAATCGATATCGGATTTAATAAAGATCTCTTGAAAAAGAAAGCCACGATTACATTGAGTATGCGGGATATTTTCAATACGCGACAGTACAGATACAGTGTATTGACCGATGATTTTTTCCAGGAATCTGAATATCAACGCCGGGCAAGACAGACAACGCTTAGTTTCAACTATAGAATAAATCAGAAAAAACAACGCCAAAGAGGAGGTAGAGGACAAGGCGGCGGCGGCGACGACTTTGGTGAATTTTAAGCCTTTTTTATAGAATAAATCAAAAATGAGGAGACTGAATCAAATAGGTTCAGTCTCTTTTTTTTGGATATCCGAAGATCTAATGATCTAGCTAGCTACTATTTTGCCGGAATTGTGTCGAGGTCAAAAAACATCTGATTCTGACTACTCAACCCATGTAAAAAAATTAACTTCACTTTCTCGTACATTTAGATCCTTTTTTGTACATTAACTATCGATAATAAATTGCAATCAGCATAAAAATAGCATAAGAAAGACATATTAATGAACAGGCGTTGACCTGCTTCTTTGCATCTAAAATCAGCAAATTTAGCCATGAAGAGGAAGGCTTGCAGCCCGGAAACGGGCGTGTGCTTAAATCTGCTTCATGGTGAGGCGTTTGCTGATGCCTGATGCAAGGCGGATCAAAAGTTTCACGCCTTTTTTTTAACCGGCCCCCTTGATTAATGAAACTTAAGAAGGAGCCACAAAACCAAAATGATCATGCACCTCGTCTAGATTTTCCAAAAAAGATTCACACAAATTATACCGTAACCTGTCCTTGATCTGGGCGAGTAAAAAGTTGATGCCATAAAGATGGGATCAAGGGTTATATGGGTGTTATACCATAACCTGTATGGGTGTGGGGATGTATCCGTACACCTGCACCGGCCTGCATGAGTTTTTAGCGGATTCACAGGGTCGGTGCATTTTCACTTGATAGTCAAACGAAAGGGAGGGGATTAAAAAGCCGGAGTGGGGAGTGAAGAATGCCACGTATTAAACCGGCCAGGGTTAAAAAGAAAAAATATAATAAAAGAATAAATCATGAAAAGACAAATTACTTTAATCAGCCTGCTGGTCCTATTTGCAACAACGGCCTGTCAAAAAGAATACAGCATCGACATTGCTGATAAGGCAGGAGAAAACACTGTAGCAACGGGAATTATAGCTGACTTGGAACCCCTGAGAACTTACGACGAGTGGGGACGTATCGTTCGGGTGCAGCATCCCATCGATAAATGCGAAACTGCTTTGACATACCAATACAACAATGTGGAGACCCAGCCCTATGGAAAAGAGCCTGACAATACCAACCCGCATTTCATTCCTGATCCAACAAAATTATAGACCAATGAGACAACCCAATCACCTTTTTAAAAATATCCTTCTTGTTTTAGTGATGATCTTGATGTACCAAATGACCTATACCCAAGACCGTCCCTACCGCCATATAAAAACCAATGAATACCTGGAACGAATAAAAAAGAAAGACAAAGCAGAAAAAAAAGCCCAACACGACCTGAAAAAATGGTTGAAAAAATCAGAAAAAGAAAGCAAGCGACTCAAAGGTGTAGTCATACCCGCGGTCTTTCATGTCTTGTATACATCTGAAGAAAATAAAATCACCGAAGATCAGGTGATGAGCCAGGTACAGGCACTAAATGATCACTTTGGAGATGAGTTGAGAATCAGTGAACGGGATTCCACCCGAAAGGAAAAAGACAAACAATACAAAAAAGGCGGCTTTAATAAACTGGCTGACCAGGCAGGCATCCAATTTTGTTTAGGAGCTCAAAAAAAAGGAAATTCTCTGATCAAAGGGATCCAGTATTACAGTGCAACTGTGCCGATGTCGCCCTACGACAACAGGATCAAAGAAAAAAAAGACGGAGGTGCCGAAGCCTGGGATACGGATAAGTTTATCAATATCTGGATCACGGATCTGCCGGATAGTGTGAGTGGCTATGCCCAGATGCCGGGCTATGATAAAGCCACCGACGGGATCGTGGTAGACTACCGGTTTGTAGGCAGGATGGGCACGGCACAGAGTCCGTATGCGGAGGGCAAAACCCTCGTACACCTGATTGGTAATTACCTGGGTGTGCCCTCTGTCTGGAGTAAAAACTGCACATCAGATATCCGGGATGTGCCTCCGCACAATGCTCCTAATTTTGGTTGTCCGGGTTACCGGCATGTGAGTACCTGCTACGGTTTTCCACTGGAGATGACGATGAACTTTATGGACAACACAGACGATGCGTGTATGTATATGTTTACCCGTGGGCAGATCGACCGGATGCACGCAGCCCTCAGCAAGGGAGGTCCACGCTACGGTCTTTGGAACCACACGGAGACAGTCTGCCACGACCTGGAGGAAGTAAGCCTGCGCGAACAACTCAATGAGGAACCTCCGAATGCATCCCGGGCCTACCTTAATATTTATCCCAATCCGGGTCGCAGCTTTTTGACCCTCGAAAGTGGTCAAATTCCCTCGGAGGAGCCCGTGCGAGTTGACATTATTGATATCACGGGAAAAAGAGTCTGGCAACAACGGGAGTTGTTTCCAAACAGCATTTTCAAAATCGATTGTGGCAACTGGAGCCGCGGGATCTATTTTGTGGTGATCAACAATAAAGTATCTGAGCCCTATCAAAAAATCATTTTGTTATGAAAAAATTGAAAAAATCGTACTTTAAAAAACAAATGAAAATGCACCGGATCGAAAAAAATAAAATATCCTTTGTGCGGATAATTCCTGATTGGAAGTCCGCCTTCATTTTTCTCACCTTTTATTTATTTCCTGCATTTTCTCTGGCCCAGTACCATCAGGGCACCAATATATCGGGAAGTTTTGGAAAGCTGATAGACATCCCGGTGAGTGCACACACAGGTACACCGCTAATTCAGATACCGATGGGCACAATCGAGGAAGGGCCACTCCGTGTACCCTTTGGATTGCAATATCACAGCACGGGTCCAAAAGCCGGCGAGTTGGCCGGAGACCCGGGCCTGGGATTTCAATTTTTTGGAGGGGGAGCGATATTCCGCCAAAGGAAACATTTGCTGGATGAGGACAATCGGGATGGTCGCAAAGGGTATTACTTGCACGGCGGTGATTTGACCGTGGTAACAACCCACCGCACGGAAGTAGAAAATAATACCCGGGATGGCGAAAAAGACATTTTTACTTTTTATATGCCGGGATACCAGGGTCAGTTTGAATTTTCAGGGGGAGATGGTGTCAATCCTTCGGAGGTTATACTGGTGCCTCAGCAAGATCTGCAAGTTGAGGTCACTGATATCGAATGCCCGGGCTCTTCATCCTTTTGTTATATCCGGGGATTTGTGATTACAGATCCATTTGGTACTAAATACTATTTTGGAAAATATGAGCCAAATGCTTTTTTTGCTGTAGAACGTACCATCAATAGCAACCTTCCACTCCTTGACCCTACTCGAGACTACGCCTCTGCTTGGTTTATAGCAAAAATAGAGACGTACGACCAAAAAAATGTTATTGAATACAAGTATCTGACCAGCAATTACAAATATGAGTCTCTGGCACCATCTGAGTTAAAAGTAACCCATGTGACCAATGGAGGTACCACACAACAGGCTATTCCCGTACCCAATACTTTGGTGCTCGGTGGCACCCAGATCCATTATCAAACGATGGAGGTTTTTTCGAAGGTACTGGACTCCATAAAGACTCTTACGCAAATTATTGAATTTGATCACATGACCCGAACCGATGTCAGTGTTTTCGGCTCAGATCTTCGTCGCGCCATAAGCGGGGTAAAAATACACGAAGGAGTAGGTCACTGCAAACAATATGCTTTTACCCAAAGCTATTTTACGGACGGCAGCGGAATGAACGATCCCTGGCGCAAAAGACTTAAACTGGATGCGGTAACACTCAAGAGCTGTGACAATACCCAAAGCATCCCTTCCTATTCATTTACCTACCTCAATCCCAATGGCTTGCCACCCCGGCTCACCAAAGGCCTGGATCACTACGGCGGCTACAATGGCAAAACAGCAAACAACAATCTGTCTACCCTTATTCCCAATACGACGTATGTGTCCCCAAACAATCAGACCACCTTTAGCTACGGAAACGCGAACCGGGATGTAGACACAACCTATGCCAAGCGGGGCCTGCTCACGAAAATCACGCTGCCCACGGGAGGCTACCACGAGTACATCTGGGAGGCCAATCGAGCCCTGGATCCCAATGCCCAGGGAGATAAAACATCCATCAAATACCTGGAAGCAGGCAGAACATCTCCGGCATCTTCCTGCACTCCCTCTACCCACACAGCCTCCTACAGCACTACCTTGTCTTCCTCTCAAATCACCAACGGCCATTTTGTCTACGGCATCAGCAGTCATTTTGGCGACTGTGCCGGCAATACGACCCTGGTGCGCCTGGAGGTGCTCCAAAACAATGTGGTCAAGATCCTGGAAGAATTTAATTACGACGGCCCCTTTCAGATGGGTCCGGTAGCCCTGGCTGGTCATGGGTTAAGCTCAAGTACATCGACCACCTTCCGGCTTACGGTAAATAACGAAGGCCGCGGCTTTGCCGATATCTACTACTACCAAACTGTCCCGGACGATGTAGTGGCCGGTGGTTTCAGAATCAAGCAGACCACCGCCCACGATGGATTTGACACCAGTCGGGACATCATCAAAAACTATAAATACCGGAAGAGTTTTACAGACAATAAATCCAGCGGTGTGTATATCGGCAGGCCGCTTTACGGCGATGTGGTTCGCAGCTATGGCACACCAGTTACGTATGAGCTGATGGCCGAACCCTTCAGCCTGGCACCACTGACTTCCTTTGAAGGATACCATATCGGTTATACCCGGGTGGAGATTGAGCACAACGGAAACGGCACCACGGTACAGACCTTTAAAACCGAAGATTTTAATCATACCCCCGGATATCCTTCCACCGGATTACAAGCCCGTGTCCTGGCCGGCAGTCACGACTCGACAGCTATTTTAGACTCCGGGGACAATCTGGTGAGCTACGACCGGAGTGTGGAAAAAAATGATTTTTATCAAAACCTGGGAGGCATCAACATCCGGCTAAAAAAAATAACAGGCATCCCCACGAATTACACCTATAAAGTATACAACAACGTCACCCGCAATTATTTTAGACCGGATACTACGGTAAATTACCTGGATGGAGTGGAGGTGAAAAGCGATTATGTCTATGGTAATAATTATTTCCTGGGGCCTACGCAAATCAGATTTAATGACAGCAAGGGCTTTGTTGTGTCTTCCAAGATTGCCTATTTGTCATCGTATGCGCATGACGCAGAATTAAAAGATTATTTTATCGATCACCACATGATCGGGGTGCCCTATGAGCAGAAAAAGAATGTGTCTACCTATGATTTGGATGGTACTCGCACCTTGTGGTCTGCTTTTAATAATACATCCGGATCACCCCAAAGTGACACGAGCAATGCCTTCCCCTATCCCAGATACAGTCAGGCTTTGGAAACCGATTATTCGGGCACACCATTTATTGTAGATTGGCGCTCTCTCACGGAGTATTTACAATACGACATGCGTTATGGATTTGCCACCCAAAGTCGGGACGACGGCTGGAAAATCAATTATTCGATCTACGATGATTTGGGTAATATGACCACTGACTCGTTTGAAAATTATGTCAACAAATACGAATTCTTTCCCGGATCATCATTGCCAAAATCTTCGACCGGAGTAGACGGACAAAAAGTGTCTTATAGCTATGATGCCCTGATACGGCGCAAGACCATCATGGATGAGTGCACGGGTACCCTCACCACGTTTAATTATAAATTTAATGACTCCAATAACAATGGATACAACTGGGTATCTGAAAAAAAAGATTATGTACCTGTACCGGGTAGTGCCGTGGATGAGATCGAAAACATCACCTATCTGGACGGCCTGTATAGAGAAGTACAAACGGTGGGAAAAAATCACTCCCAGACATCCAACCGCGATGTTATTTATGCCCGGGATTATGACAATCAGGGCAGAGTAAACAGAGCGTACGAACCCTTTCACAGTACCTTGACTACTGGAAAATACGTGAGCATCACCAGCAGTCACGATCATACCCTTAATGAGTACGAAGCCTCGCCACTGAACCGGATAAAAAAAGTGACCCCACCCTCATGGTATCCCACCGAATATTTTTATGAAACCAATGGCGGAGGTGAGGTCGCCGGATATCTGGCCGGGAGATTGAGAAAAACCAAAATAAAAGACGGCAATGGTCATTATTCTATCTCTTTTACCGACAAGCGGGGCAGAACAATATACCAGGGCAGAGCAGATCAAAATGAAGGCTCGGTGGTTGCCACCAGTTTTAGTTTTGACGGCCGGGACCGGCCTATAACAGTGACACCACCGGGAGGGGCATCTCACGCAGAATTGAAATACAGCTACACCTATGATGTGCGGGACAATATCCTCACCAAAAAAATACCGGGAAAAGGACTCATAAAATACCTGTACAACGACCGCAACCAGCTGGCATACATGCAGGATGCCAATCTATTGGCCCAAAATAAATGGTATGCCTGGCAATACGACGACTACGGCAGGGAGACCAAATCGGGATTTTTCACCGGTACCCCTGCGGTCAATCTGTCCTTTGGCCAGGCCCAGATCACTGAGGCACTGACCGAAGATATTTATGGCGCATCGGGTACGCATGAGGTGGATAAACCCGTGACCCTGAAAAGCAAAATCCTGGGTACTTCCAGTTGGCTGCAGACGGATCTGGATTATTCCACTTGTGGATTTATGACAGGATCCTCCGGCAATAGCTTTGTCAATCTCAGTGCAGGTAGTGAGACACATACCTATACCCATGACTGGATGGGCAGCGTACTCTCGGATGATTACACCCACATAGGCCCGGCAGGGACCAAGACCATTAGTCACGAGCGCACCTATGATCACATAGGCCGCCCGGATCTGTACAAACACGGGCTCAACGGTGGTGCACTAAAAACCCTGAGCGATGTCAACTACGATCACGAGGAACAACTCACCAAACTTACCCTGGGTGGAATCTCTTCGGCAGCCCTGGATTTTTCTTACCTGGACAATGGTCTTTTGAGTAAAATAAACGATGCCGGACTCGCCAATGGCGATGTCTTTTACCAAGAGCTGGTCTATGACGATGATGCTATATTTGTGAGCGCTCCGGATATGGCACCTCCACAGAAAAATGGTACCGTGGCGGGTACACTCACTCAGGTACTGGGTCATGATCGCATCGGTTTTGGGCTGGAGTATGATTACCTGGACCGCTTTACCAGGGCCAATAACATCGAGTACAACAGTTCAGGCAGCATCAAGAGTTATGGCAAATACCGGATGACGGGAATCACTTACGACGCCCGGGGCAACCGGCAGTCAATGAAGCGGGAACTCCGCTATAGAGACGGCAACACCTTTGTGGAGGGCATGGTCGATGATCTCACCTATAACTATGCGGCCAACAGCAACCAACTGGACTCCGTATCCGATGACGCCTCAGCCGGATTGGCCCATCATGGTTACAACCCCGATGGTCAGGCCTATGCGTATGATGCCAATGGCAATGTCACCTACGATCCGGGATCGAGCACCACGTTTACCTACAACCACCTGGACCTGCCCACTTCGGCAGATTTGGGAGATGGAAAAACGATCAACTGGACTTATGATGCCCGTGGCGGTATGCTGCAAAAACTGGTAAAAAAGGACAACACGGTGCTGGAAAATCACCGCTATGTGGGTCAGATCGAATATGGGGGCAATCAGATTGAAATGATCTACCATGATGTGGGCAGGATCTACAACAAAAACTTTGATCCGGCCCACATCGATCTGGATGGCATCATCACCGGCACGGAGACTGCCTATGGTGCCACGATAAGCAGTACGGCACTAATCGAGAGTGGCAGTACAGTCGATTTTGTAGCCGAAGACTGCATCGAGCTCAATGAGAATTTTACGGTAGATGGAGGTACGACCTTTACGGCCACTTTTGGTTCAGGACCCACGGGTGAGGACTGGCGCTACGATTATTTTGTGCAGGATCACCTGGGCAATGCCCGGGTTGTGTTTAGTGATCTGGACAACAGCAACGGCATTAGTGCCTCCGAGATATTGGCCGAGTACAATTACCAACCGGGTGGCTTTCGCATCGATGGCGACTGGGGTGAGAATACCTACCTAAACAATGAGAAATACCAATACAACAGCATCGAATATGTAGAAGATCACGGGCTGGATCTGAGTATGGCGACCTATAGAATGCTGGACAGTAAAATTGGCAGGTGGCTGGGAGTGGATCCAAGGGCAGAACTATTATATGGTCATACACCGTATAATTCGATGAACAACAACCCCATCTCTTACTCCGATCCGGAGGGTGATTTACCTATCCTGGTTCCAATTATAGCAGCTGTAGTTGGAGGAGGGATTAATGTAGCAGCTAATTGGAAAAATATTAACTCGTTTGGTGATGGATTAGCGGCTTTTGGCATTGGTGCTGGAGCTGCGGTAGCAGGAGTTTTTGCTGCTCCGGCGGCAGCTGTAGGTGCTACAGCAGGAGCCACGATTGGCTCTTTTGCCGCAGCTGGTGCAGTTGGGGGCGCTGTTGGTGGCTTGGTAGAAGGCACTGGGAACGCCTTATATTTTGGAGATGCAAATCTTGGAGATGCTTTGGGTCAGGGCTTGGTGCATGGTGTTATTGGAGGCATTGGAGGTGCTGCACTAGGGGCTGCAACTGGAGCTATTGCACATAGGCCTGCAAGAGCCGCGATATCATCGAGATTAGGACAAGGAGGTGGCGAGTTGATTGACGGCCATAATGTGGTTGGCACATCCACTGTTAGATCCTCCAACTTTGATGATGGTGTTGCATTTGGGGTTTCAAGGGAAATTACAGTCTCGGCACCAAAAGCCGGAACTTTTTCCATTTCGAATTGGGCCGGATATCCAGCGGGAATTTCTAGGCCGACAGGACCGTTTAGATTATTACAAGGAAAAGAATATGGGGCTGCACGAAGATTGGCGGACAGGACAAATAGGACCTTACGAGATCACTTTGGAATCAAAGGAAATCCAAATTGGGAAATTCATGAAATTCATCCTGTAAAATTTGGAGGAAGCCCAACCAGTCTAGCCAATAAGATGGTCTTACCGCGAGGTTTCCACAGAGGAAGGTTAACACCGTGGTGGAATGGTTTGCAAAGGGCACTAGAAAGGACTCCCTAGATTCAATTAGATGAATTATTTACAAATGTTGGAAGAAACAAAGAAAAAACTACCGGCTGATTACATGGCACATATTCGGAAGAATGGAGGAGGCATCCTTGACAATGATATTAATTATCTAATATTATGGGAGGATGATGAACTGGTCCAATTCAATGAAGAGTATGAAGTTCAGAAATATGTACCTAATTTCTTCTTTATTGGTTCAAACGGAGGAGGAGCTGGTCTTGCATATAAATGCACCGATCAGAAACTTTATTCAATGCCATTTATTGGTATGAGTGAGGAAGATGCGGTATTAGTGGCAGATAGCTTCACTGACTTTATGGAGCGGTTTGAGAAAGAAGAGATTGAGATCTACTAAACGAACTTCTGTTGAAGTTCCGCTTTCATGAGGAAGGCATCTAAAAATTCTTTGACGAGCAGCTTCTTTTGGTTAGGGAGCTGCTCTACTTTTTTAAATTGTTCTAAGAGTTCTTTATCAGAAATGGTCTGAGTGGCATTTTCGTCGATGGTACCATTCATCAAATAGTCCGCAGATACAGCTAAAGCGTTAGCTAATTTTGATAAGGTGCCGCCGTGTATGCGTCGTCTCCTGAAAGGATATGAACGTCATACACAGACTTATATGCCGTGCTTTGAAGCGGGGCAAACATGCCTGCCCGTCCGCAGGCGGGGAAGGGTGAGAGCTTTACTACCCACAACAGCCAAAAGCTCCATTGAAAAGCATCCAATGAAAAAAGAAAATCGTTAATTTTACAACTCACTATTTAAAGTAATGGTGAAAATGTAATACTTGAAATATTAGAGTAGAGAACTTGAATAAAGTTGTGTTGAGGACGAGTAGATTGTTCGATGAACAACAACCCTATATCTTTCTCAGATCCGGAGGGGGATATTGCTCCGTTAATATTGGCAGGTATCGCTATAGCTGGTGGTGCAATAAATCTGGCATCCAACTGGAGCCACGTTAATAGCTTCATGGAGGGCCTAAATTATTTTGCAACAGGAGCTGCAGGATATGCCGTAGGAACTGTTAACCCAGTAGCTGGTGGATTGATTTTAGCTGGTGGAAATTTATCTGTCAGGGCTCTTAATGGCGACTTGCCTCAATTAAATAGCTTTGGTGATTTTGCTATGGCCACTGCCACTGTGGGCTTGGACTTTTTGGGACCTTACGCCGCTGGTACGACAATTACGAGCGGTTGGTCTTCTTTTAAACCAACTGGATATCTATCTCAAACGGAACTAACCCAATTAGCTAACGCAGGAATACGACCATCAATAACTCAGGTTGCTGGTACCGGGCTTAGAAAAACAGTCACTGAACAAGTGGTAAAAAATACGGTCGCCCAAACTACAAATCAAGTAGTGCAACATTCATCAAAGAGGTTGGCTAAAAATCTAATTAATGCAGGAATACAACGGCCTTTAAATAGTGCAGCACATCATATTGTGGCGGGAGGTAGTAAAAACAGATTTGCACAAGCGTCAAGGGATATACTAAATAGGGCAGGTGTTGGAATCGATGATGCTGCAAATGGAACATTTTTACCAAGAAATGCAAACTTTCCGAATCCACCAGCTTCATTTCATAGTAGAATCCATACGAATTTATATTATGAAAATGTCTATCGAAGATTATCAAGTGTACCTTTGAATGAGGTGCCTAATCAATTAAAGTATATAGGAAATCAATTATTAAATGGCACATTTCCTTTTTAATTATGAAGATATATAAAGTAAATACAGACATTAGGATTAGTCAGATCATCCAGCGAGACGATCATGATGAGTTGTTTGATTTTAATTGCTCTCCAATGCTGAATAATTGGAAATCTGATGGTTGGTATATCTATAATCCAATAGATCCCAAGTCAAATTTTTACTGCACACCAGGCGGTGTATTGATATTTGACGAGAAGGTATATGAAAGTGATTTATACACTTTACTTGAAATGTCAGGTGAAATTCTTCCTGTTGAGATTGAGGGTGAGAAGTTCTATTTTTTAAATGTCATGGAGTGTATTAATGCTTTAAATAAAGAAGCGACCAAGTACGAGACTTATCTTGATGGAACTAAAAGTAGCATAATCGAAAAGCATGTCTTTCATCCACAGCGTATAGGAGGAAATCCCTTATTTAAAATACCAGAAACAAGGCGAAATGATGTCTTATGTTTTGAAGGCATATCTGATCCCTGGGATGAGTTTAAAGGAAGGTACGATGAGTTGGGCTTTACAGGTTTAGAATTTATCGAATTATATGATTCAGATAAAGAAAATAAAAGAAATAACAGAGACCTTCAGGTGTAAATTTTCGAATTGAAAAAAGGACCGATAAGATTTCAGAAGCGATACGTGTGCAACAGGGAAAAAGTTCTCTGGCGATGATTTGAAATTCAGGAATGGTTAGGGTAGATCCAAGGGCAGAAATGCTACCCGGAATGACACCCTTCAACAGTCTGGCTAATTCACCTTTGACCTACTCCGATCCGGATGGAGACCTTCCTATTCTGGCAGGTATAGCACTGGCACTTGGAAGTAGTTTTGCTATTAATGCCGGTATCAATGCATTGAGTAAAGCAGGAGTGGCCGTGGGAGGTGGTGGTCAGGGCATTGGATTGTACAGACAGGGAGGTGGTGGTTTTGGAATGAGTCCTCCAAAGAGCTTCGGACACGATTATTTTTATAATCCTGATGGCAGCCTGGCATGGGTGGACTACAATGATCCGGACAACCACACTCACACAAATCTCAGTATTGCGGCCGGGGCATTAACAGTGTCTGGTAGCCGTCCCGGATTTTGGGAAATTGCTGGTCAGAACAGGTTTAGACACTGGCCACAGACAGGTACTGGATTTGGTCTATCCTTCAATCCGCTTTTTCCGCAGTACTCTGCTTATACAGAAGGTGTCTCGAATATCACTTGGGATCTAATGAGCCCGGTGATGTTAGGATTGGCAGGAGGAGGATTTGCGTCTAATGTGGGGGGACTTTACCGGGGTAGTTTGTCATTTGGTAGATTTTTGCGGGGTGGGAAAACTTTTTCTCAATATCGAAAATCCTATTGGTTGGGTAGAACCAAACCAATCTTAGATCCCATAATTGATCCGAAAACGGGAAATGTATGGAAGCAGTATACTGAACTACATCATAGATTTATACCTCAGAGGGCAAATTGGGCACCCAATTGGTTAAAGAATGACAGAATTAATCTTACACCTTTATCAAGTCTGAGGCATTCGCAGGTCGATCCGTATCGTGCCAGATTCGCACCGAAATGGATCAAAGAAACTTACCAATTAAAATGGAAATAGATGCTTGATTTTTTTAGAAAGAGGAACCGAATCAAGGAAGAAGATTACCGATTCCTTCGAGCTGTTGTAACTGCACTGCCATCCAAGTATTCGTTTTTGGTTGGACAAGTTTCCGAGGAATTTATATTAAATAAGAAAGTAAATAAACTTGGTGACAAAGGAACCTATTCCCTTATTCTTAATGCGGAATTGGAGTCCAAATTTTCTAATAAGTCTCTTCCTTACTTTTTTATCTTAAAAGACATATATATATGGAATGAAGTTCAGAATGCTTTCGATCAGATAGAATTGCATGTTCTTGAAGGCATGTTGGCTGGCTTTAAAATTTATGCGAAATATTCTCAACTTGATTTAACAAGAATTGACACAACCCAAGTCAAAGAAAAGCTTTTCAAAGATGAAGACAAGGAGTATTTAGTGAATTTAATTGGGCATGTTTCACAAGATATTTTGGCACAACTAGACATAAAATCCACTTTCAAAATTGAAATCGAAGAGGGTGATTTTTACGTCATTAAGGACCTACAGGACGGGAATTATCTCTCCATGGATGAGAATGGAGCTGTCTATGGAATGATTCATGATCCATATGAGATCGAGAAATTATTTGATACCAAGGAAGATTTTTTTCTTGCGCTAAAATCCAGAAGTTTTATTATTGAAGAGTACTATAATCGAAAAATGTCCTAGATTACTGAAGGCATTACATGTCCAACTATTTTTTTCATATGCTAGGAAAAAAGTTTCCTAGTTAGTTTTTGGGGATCAGTATTATATAAACTGTTATAAAGTTCCCTGAACCGGTGATATTTTGGACACGTGAGACCGGGCCTCGAGATGGATTGGAGTGGTTGGGACCGGTGTATATTTCCCATGGAGACAAACAGCATCTAGTACACTATCAGAATAATTCCTCAATAAATAGAAGAGCTATGTTATTGCAATCAAATGGCAGATCAATTAATATTGAGATAATAAAAAGGAGTAGGCCTGAAAGCACGGATTTCGAAGATGGTAATTGGCTCGAAACGAATATAAAAATTGATGTTCCTGGTTTTAATGGACATTACGGTAGTAACCTAAGAACAGATGATTTTGAACGGTTCACCCAGAATTTAGAGAAGTTGAAAGCTAATGAGATTAAAGAAGTACAGTTTACGACTATGGAAGAAGGCTTGCATTTAATTGGTGTGCTTGAAGTGTCGGGCAATATTAAATGGGAAGGGACTGCGAAATCTCAATGGGGTGGCAGTTGTTTAACATTCAATATTGAGACGGATTATTCTTCAATAGATGACCTATTAAACCAGTTGCGAGAAACTTTAGATACATATCCAGTTATAGGAACTTCTTAAAAAGAAAAGATATACGGAAAAGAAGCCTCGACATAGATCGGGGCTTTTTCATATCTAAAAAGGTTCAGAAACACCTTATTGGGTTGCAGAGAAAAACTTGAAAAAAATTACAGGGCGGCCACATTTTTTTGAAAGAAGTCTTTGAATTTGGACTTGGCAAGCATATGTCGAAAGTACTGAACAGAGCCTTTTTATATTATTCTTCGAGTTGCTACAGCGAAAATATGCGGTCTACTGATAGAAATTCTTTACTTCATGCAGCATCAAAAGGTGGCGCAGAAAATATTTTGGAACACTTGAACGGAGTAACAAAGAAATATTTTTGAAAAAGAAAGATTCGATCTGATTTGGAGCGAATGTATTGAAAGAAGTAACCTAAGCACGAAGTGAAATCAACTACTTTGGAATGATATCCATTCTGCCGGTTTTTGTTACAGTCAGGTGCTGGGGTTGGACTGTCAAATGCCGTCACCCCCATAGAAACACAAATTTGTATTTTTGACTACTATCAAGGAAAACCACAGCTATGGCAGACGATCACAAGCCACATGTCTCACACCAAATCACACTTCCGGAAACCACAGTCAAAGCATTTATCCTGGGAGCTCTGCTGTCTATTGTATTGGCTGGCGCAAACGCATACCTCGGATTATTTGCAGGAATGACTGTATCGGCTAGTATTCCGGCCGCAGTCTTATCAATGGCCATCCTTAAGCTGTTTAAAAACAGTAATATTCTCGAAAACAACATAGTACAAACGGCGGCTAGTGCCGGTGAGTCTCTTGCCGCGGGTGTAATATTTACATTTCCCGCGTTGATACTCATGGGTTACTGGACGGAGTTTAGTTATTTGGAGACGGCACTTATAGCCCTCTGTGGGGGAGTACTAGGTGTGCTTTTTACCATTCCGTTGCGCAGGGCTCTTATTGTGGAGCAGGACCTCAAGTTTCCCGAAGGGGTGGCTACTGCAGAAGTACTGAAGACGGGAGAAAAGGGGGGTGATTCGGTCAAGTATTTGATCTGGGGTGGTTTGATAGGTGCTGGAATAAAGTTTTTTGAAGCGGGATTTAAACTGTGGCACGGCACAGCAGAGGCAGCTACATTAGCTGGAAACAGATTATATCTCTACGCTGGTGCCAATCTTTCACCCGCTTTAATTGCAGTGGGTTACATCGTAGGCTTTCACATTGCTTCGCTGGTATTTATTGGAGGGGTGATCAGTTGGTGGATTGCCATTCCGATTTACATTGCCGTCAATGGAATGCCAGAAGGTGTGGATGCAGTCAGTGCCGGAGGTGCGATTTGGAGTTCTCAGATTAGATATCTCGGGGTAGGAGCTATGGTCGTAGGAGGGCTTTGGGCATTGATAAGCTTAAGAGGTTCGATCGGTTTTGCGCTGAGAAATGGTCTGGCCGCATTAAAAAGTGGTGCGGCAAATCTCTCCGACACTCTCCGCACCGAGCGGGATACACCGATGTCCTGGGTCATCATGGCTATTGGAGCAATGATTGTCCCCGTGTTTATCATCTACCTGAGGGAAATTGCAGACATCCCGATCACTGCCTTAATGGCCATCCTGATGGTTGTGGCTGGCTTTCTATTTGCCGCAGTTGCTGGTTATATGGCAGGACTTGTGGGAAGTTCAAACAATCCGATTTCCGGAGTAACCATTGCAACCATTCTTACTGCCTCGCTCATTCTGCTGGCATTGTTGGGTTCGGGTGCAGAAAAAGGTCCTGCCGCTGCCATTCTCATTGGTGCGGTGGTCTGCTGCGCTGCAGCTATTGCCGGTGACAATATGCAAGACCTCAAAGCAGGCCATATTTTAGGAGCCACTCCTTACAGGCAGCAGATCATGCAAATGGTTGGAGTTGTTTCCGCAGCTTTTGCCTTGCCGTTCATCTTGCAACTCCTCAATACAGCTTATGGTTTTGGACCGGCAACTGCCGAGAGACCTGATTCGCTTGCTGCTCCTCAGGCAACGCTGATGGAAAGCGTAGCACGTGGTGTGTTTAGCGGAGATTTGCCATGGACGATGGTTTTTATTGGTGCAGCTATTGGAATCCTGATTATTATTCTTGACAAAGTACAGGAGGCAAGGGGGAGTTTCAGGCTTCCGGTTCTGGCCATAGCTGTGGGTCTGTATCTCCCATTTGAATTGGATAGTGCGATTTGGATAGGAGGTGTCATTGCGTTGCTCGTCAGCTTATATCGCAAGAATCGACGGTCTTCCGCTGCTCCTGATCTGGAGACGGCGTCACAGCGAAGCGAGCAGACGGGCCTTCTTTTTGCATCGGGTTTAATTACAGGTGAGGCCCTGATCGGTATCATTCTTGCCATTCCAGTTGCAATTTATGAGCGTACAGACGTTTTGGCACTTGTCGATGAGCCCTTTGGAAGCGTTACAGGTCTCATCGTAGTTGCTCTAGTCTGCATTATGCTGTATCGACTGGCATCGCGTGCATTTGTACGTGAATAACCAGGTAAAAGTGCAGGTGCACTATATCAGGCAAACAATGTCAAAATATCAAATAAACAAAGGCTGATAGCATTATCTTCACGGTTCGATAAAAAACAGTCACTAAGATTATGAGTTTATTGACAGTAGGTACTGTAGCATTC
This sequence comes from Saprospiraceae bacterium, assembly GCA_965222645.1. Classification (GTDB taxonomy): domain Bacteria; phylum Bacteroidota; class Bacteroidia; order Chitinophagales; family Saprospiraceae; genus JABDMH01. The sequence goes on from OZ244968.1 coordinate 3,778,051, forward strand.
GACAGTATTGAAACACCCTATGGAAAAGTGGAGCGGGTAATAGGTGGTGCCGCGACATACATTTGCTGGGCAGCATCCTATCTATGTAAAGATCAGCGCCTGGTATCTATTGTAGGAGATGATTGGCCCGAGGCTGAGATAAAGGCCATGAATTCGCGTGGGATAGATACGGATGGCATGAAAATCGTCAAGGGAGGAAAATCCTTTTTTTGGTCTGGAAAGTATCACGAGGATCTCAATCAAAGGGATACGCTGGTCACGGATCTAAATGTTTTAGACGATTTTGATCCGGTCCTTTCGGAGGAGTATCGTCATAGTGACTACGTCATGCTAGGTAATCTCACGCCGGAAATTCAGATGTCTGTGATTACGCAAATGAAAAAAAGGCCAAAGCTCATTGCAATGGACACGATGAATTTCTGGATGGATGTAGCAATGGAAAGTTTACTAAGGACGATTAAGGGCGTAGACGTTCTGATCATCAATGATGAGGAGGCGAGACAATTGTCTGGTGAGTATTCTCTTGTCAAGGCGGCGATAAAAATATTTGAACTGGGAGTAGAATACCTGGTAATAAAAAAAGGAGAACACGGGTCACTGCTCTTTCACAGGGAAGACGTTTTCTTTGCTCCGGCTCTGCCACTGCTGGAAGTTAAGGATCCGACAGGCGCCGGTGATACTTTTGCCGGAGGATTTATGGGATACATTGCCCAAACTGAAGATGTGAGTTTCGAAAACCTGAAACGAGCTTTGATTTTTGGCTCAGCTATGGCTTCATTCTGTGTAGAAGAGTTTAGTCTTGACAGGCTGAAAGTAATTTCGCCTGAGGAGTTGAAAACGAGGTTAGATCAATTTAAGAATCTCGTACACTACACTTTATAATTTTTTATTATCTTAATTGACGATGCGATCTACTCAATGCTAATCATTTGTATTAGAATTTTGATCTCAAAAACCTTCTATTTATTCGGGAATGAGTAGCATCAAAAAGAAAAAAAGGAAACCGAAAACTACGAAAACCAGGCCTGGTGACGAGAGGCGACAAAAGAAGAAACCGCTTCAGATTTCGGCTGTTGGTCGATCCCTGATATTTATTGTTGGGTTCATAAGTCTAGGCCTTATTTTTTTCATCCTCTTCAGTCAAAATCCCGATTTTCAAAATCCTCTTCTCGCATCCAGGAAAGGATTGATTGCATTTCAGCACGCAGTATTTTTCTGGGTGGCCTGTTGTTTTGGATATTTTGGGTGGAGGCAGGTCCGGAATGGAAACAGCGCCCAGTGGGATAAAATTATCCTGTGGTTGGCCTTTGCTGGTATTGTAGCAATGTATGTCGGTGCTTTCAATGAGGAAGTAAGCCCAAATGGCGATAATGCAGAATACCTGATTATTACCAAGTCTCTGGTAGAAAGGGGAAAAGTATTGAGGTTGGAAAATCGCGCTGAAAACCCTAATTCACTGGCCTCAATAGGACTTCCTCTGCTTTTGTCACCAATCTACAAGATATGGGGTTTCGACTTTGTAAAAATGAAAATCCTGGTAATGGCAATCGGGATTTCAATCTTTTGGTTGCTCTTTTTATTATTTAAAATTCACCATGGATTTCTGTTAGCTGCAATGTTGGCTATTGTGGGAAGCACCTCTCCTTTTCTGGTGGGAACCGCCACAGATTTAATGACGGAAACTCCCTTTGTCTTTTGGTCGACCCTGGCACTATTATTTATTGCCAAATATCGGCTCACTGAAAAATTCAATTGGAGACTCTACTTCCTTGTTTTTGCCACGATAATTATGACCTTTTTTACGAGAGCTAATGGCATCGGCATCCTCGCAGCACTCCTGCTCTATCTGATGCTTTATGTGCCTTGGAATCTGGCATTATCTAAAGAGACCTTCTCCCAATTCGTCAGCTCAGTGCCGTTTAGAAAACTGGCCTATATAGCGATCCCGCTTTTTGTGGGTGCAGTAGTCTGGCAACTGCGCCAGCAATCTACAGGAATATCTCAGGCAGCGATTTTTTTTAATAGAAATGTGAGTGAGCATCTGGAATTTAACGGGACTTCCGCTTTCAGGGTACTTGGATTGATGCTGTTTAGTCCGGAGACATTTCGGTTTCAAAATTTTTACGCGGGGGCCGATTTGCCAAAGTTAGATTTTCGATACGTCTGCATTCTGTTAGTGATGCTTTTGGGTTTTGTCCGATCCTTAAGAGAAAAGAATATTATAGGAATCTATACGGTGGTTATATTCCTTGTGATCATATTCGCGAGCTTAACTCCGGCTGAGATGGTCATTATGAGGTATTTGTCTGTATTAGTACCCTTTCTTGTCTATTTGTTATTTCTCGGTCTGCGTGAGGTTTTAGGATGGTTACCGAGGAGGTCCAGGATCCTGCAGCAGATTGGACTTGTTGAGCTGGGGAGTATTTTACTCCTTGCACAAGTCATGTTTACCAATTTTCATGGCAATAGTGTAAACTGCACCCTTGCTGCACTTGGGAATGGTCCGGCGTACCAGGACTTTATTGATGTGGCTAAGTGGGCGGGTAGGAATTTAACGGACGATGCCTTTGTCGTCTCTGTAAAGCCGAGGTTGTTTTACGTATTCTCTGGCAAGAAAGGTGCTCGATTGTCGACATTGGAAGAGGATTATTCAAAGGATTTTGAGGAAAAAAAGATAAATGGTTTTCAGAAGATGGGTGTTACCCATGTTGTTCTGGATGGGATGAGCGGATCAACCCGTGAAAATATTTTTCCAATCCTAAAAAACAACCCCGGAATGTTTCAAACCTTGTATATTGGTGCAGTATCCGGCACAAGCTCGATCGATAGAATTACATATGAAGATTAAACCTTAAGACCTTGAGATTTTTTCAATGGTTGGTACCGATTATTGCAGCCTACTACATTTTTCGTCTTGTAGTGCAGTACAGAGCTCAGAAGAGATTAGTGGGGAGTACTATCGTTTGGATTGCATTTTGGCTTACGTGTTTGGTGCTTGCCATTGTTCCTGATCTCGTCTCGGTAAGAATTGCTAAGTTATTCGGGTTTAAGTCTAATGTCAATGCGGTGATCTTTGTTGCTTTGGGTCTCTTATTTGTTTTTATGTTTTACCTCACAGCTATAATCGAAAAGATGGAGCGGCAGTTTTCAGACGCAATTCGCAATTTGGCCATCGAAAATCAAAAGTTGAGGGAGGAGCTTAAGGAAAAAAGTAGTTCAGATGAAGATTCTGTTCGTACTTGAAAGCTATTATCCAAATATAGGTGGAGTTGAGACGCTGTTTAAGGCGCTTGGAGAGGAGCTGGCTGATCAAGGCCATGATATTACCATCCTGACAAATCATCCGGGTGGTGATATTTTGACCCGGCAGATCATAAATGGAGTGAGAATCAGACGCTACAAATTCTTTAGCCGGTACTTATTTACGGTCCTGGCTTTTTTCCCTGCATTATTTCACGCATTTCGTCATGACATTATCCATACTACCTCCTATAATGCTGCCCTGCCGGCATTTTTTGCCGGCCTTGTGAGCGGGAGGAAAGTAATGGTGACATTTCATGAGTATTGGGGACCACTTTGGTTTACAATGCCTTTTTTTAGTAAACTGAGCTTGAGATTACATTATTTGTTTGAAGCAATGCTTGTACGATTGCCCTTCCATCGATTTATTGCCGTATCTGAGTACACCGGGTCATCTCTCGAGAAAGCTGGCGTTTCCACTTCGAAAATTGTTCTTATTTACAATGGAATTGATTATAAAAATTGGAAAGTCGTAAAAGATCCCACAAAAAAGGATAGTACTGATTATTTTGCATTTATTTACTTTGGCAGACTGGGTATTTCTAAAGGCCTGGATATATTGATCGATGCCATCGATCATCTGAGGAAGGAAACAACGAATTTTAAACTACATTTAATTACATCGATAAAACCTGAATCTATTTTTCATGAGCTGAAAAGAAGAATAATATACCTCAAAATTGAGCATTTTATACAGCTTCACCATCATATGGATGAAGAAGAATTAAAAATGAAAATAATTTCAGCTGATGCCGTGGTGATTCCTTCCCGGACTGAGGGTTTTTGCTATAGTGCTGTAGAGAGTACTGCACTGGGAATGCCCATCATATCATCAGGTATGGGTGCACTACAAGAGGTGATAGGAGGAAAGTATTTAGAACTTGACGAATTGTCACCGAAAAACTTATCTCAAAAAATGCTGGAAGCAATCCAGGGGAAATGGCAAGAAAAGCCGGGAAAATTCTTTCACCTAAAAGACACAGTCGACCGCTATGTTCAACTCTATAACAATGCAATATAGATAGGTAATGAAAGTGGTCTTCCTTGGGGATAGCATCAGCACACAGAGAGCGGGAATTCATTATTTTGGCCGGCAATTGGTGCTGGAAGTCATTGGCAGCTTTCCACAGCACGATTATCACATGGTCTGTCCGGATGACACCACTGACCTGCCGGTGAAATTACATACGGTACCTGTTTCGAGAGTTATTCCGTTCCATTTGAGATGGAGGCAGCTATTCACTATACCTGCGTTATTGAATCGGATCAAACCTGATTTGGTTGTAGAGCTTGCTCATTTTGGCCCTTTTGGATTGGGTGATGAGATCGAAAAGGTGACTGTCATCCATGACCTTACACCCGTGTTGCTACCGAAGTATCATCCCCGGATGAGTGTTATTATGCATAAGATACTACTCCCCGGCATAATCAAGAGAGCTTCGGCACTTATCGTCAATTCGGAATTCACTAAGGGAGAAATTCTTAAATACTATAGTAAGAACACAGGTCACATTCATGTTTTCTCCCCCGGTATCGAAATTCCACGAGATGATTCGCCTCCTTCAAAAGAATTAAACGAGTGGACCAAATCTCCGTATTTTTTATCCGTGGGTACCATCGAGCCGAGAAAGAATTACGTCACATTGATAAATGCCTTTGATCTTTTTTGCGAAAAAAATAATACATATAGATTGGTCATCGCCGGGTATAACGGATGGAAAAGCGGGGCATTTTTCGATGCATATAAAAAATGCAGACATAAGGATCGGATGATTCTGACCGGCTATGTAAGTCGCATAGATTTACTTGGTTTATACAGGGGGGCGTATGCATTTGTTCATGGGTCGTATTACGAGGGATTTGGTTTGCCCATATTGGAGGCACAGCATTTTAATTTGCCAGTCATTGCCTCTGATGTGCCGAGTCTGCACAGTCACACACGAGAGTCTGCTCTGCTATTTGACCCCAATGATGCACTTTCTCTCTTAGGGAGGATGAGTGATCTCGTTGAGGAAAAAGGTCTACGGAAAAAATATGCCGAAAAAACACAACGTTCTTATCAGGAGTATTGTAGTACACGATCGGGTTTAGGTGTATTGTTTGATAGATGAGATCTTGCCACACTACATCAAGAAGCGTCGCAATTATTCAACATATTCCACTTGACAATCTACTATTATTTTGTAAAGGGATTGAATAGCCGACCCAGCATGAGAAGACCTTCTTTAAAATTCTGTCCCTTTGCAAGTGTCTCTCTGGTGTATACTACACTTACAGGAAATTCTGCGATCTTAAACTTATGCAAGTGAGCCTGCTTGATGATATCGATGCAAAATTCAAATCCATTAAAGTCTATCTTTAATTTTTCGGCAAAGCTCCTGGTCATTATTTTTAGTCCGGATTGACTGTCTGTCACATAGATGCCTGTCACGAGAAAACTTACCATGTTTCCAAACCAATTGTAAAGTCTTCTGGAAACAGGTATATCGTTTTTTTGGAGAAATCTGGAGCCAATGAGAAGATCGACATTATCTTTTCTTTTTAGGACCTGGACCATTTTAAATAGATCATCGGGATCACTCTGATGATCAGCGTCAATAGTGGCTATGTACTTTGCTTGTTTTTGAAGTGCAAACTTGATTCCGGTCATTGTGCTGGCACCGGGGCCAAGATTGACGATATGTCTCACTTCATAAATGCCGTTTTGCTTTGGGATAACATCAGAAGTGTGGTCGGTACTTCCGTCATTGACGACAACAATGTTTGAAAATCCATGATCGAGGAGTTTTGACAAAACAGGACCCAGACGGTTACCCTCATTTAATGCTGGTAATACGACAAAAAACTCCTTCAAATCGATGATTTGATTTTTCTTTGGGTCCATGACAAATGATGGTCTGTCCGCTTGGGGAGCTACCGCTATCATATGACAAAACTAAATAACTTTAGGCAGAGATCAAAGGATCGGGACGATTGGCGTTGAATATGAGGGTTCCGAACTCTTATTGCTATCTTTGATGTCCTGCTTTACAACGTACCGATGGCATTTAACTTTTTGAAACCCTTACTGGAACGTCTTCCCGAAAATAACAGACTGGAGCGTATTTGGAAGTTGGCTCAGATCGATTTTATGAAGCGTTACTATAATGATCGACTGGGCGTAGTATGGGCATTACTAAATCCACTTTTTCACATTACCGTATACTACTTTGTTTTTACCTACATTTTTAAAAGTCGCGAGGAGAATTATGTATTATTTCTGACTATTGGATTTCTCGTCTGGGGCCTTTTTTCAGCTATTTCAAGAGGAGGATTGTCGATTTTATTTCGAAAAAAGTATTTAATTCAAAATATCCAATTTGACAAATTAGACATATTTATTTCTCATGCAATTAGTGTCTTTATGGGTTTTGCTTTTAATCTTTTTGTCTACTTCTGTCTCGCCTTGATTTTAGGAGCGAACATCAACTGGAATGCTCTGTATATTATCCCGCTATTGTTTAATGTGTTTTTGATAGGTGTTGCAATTTCGATGATCCTTTCTGTGCTGGTACTCTTCATTGATGACATACAGCATCTGTGGGATATCTTGATCTTTGTTGGGTTTTGGGGATCCGGGGTTTTATATGATATCGAAAAGGTTACTATACCGCCTGTCTTACTTTTTTTAAATCCGTTTTTATCACTCTTAAAGAATTGCAGGCATGCCCTGTTATTTGGAAAACCCATCGAATTTGACATGTTTGCCTACACGATGATGTTTGGATTGGTATTTTTTGCATTCGGCATTTTCTTACTTCGACGGTTCGAACATTTAATCCTTGAAAGAGGTTAATCAATGGAAGATCAAGAGTCCATCATAACCGTTCGCAATCTCAACAAGACTTTTTCCGTACGTGAAAAACCGGTGAGTTCGATCCGTCAAGCAATTTTAAATTTTGCGCGATTCAACTCCGACATCCACCACATCTCAGCACTGAGGGGTATTAATTTTGAAGTAAAGAAAGGAGAAATCATCGGTGTCATCGGCAGAAATGGCAGTGGAAAATCGACACTATTAAATCTCTTGCTGGGCTCTATGAAACCCGATGCAGGAAGCGAGATAATCACACACGGTAGAATTGTACGCTTGTCTCTAGGAATGGGTTTTGATCCTAACCTCACTGCACGTCACAACATTTATGTAAATGGAAGTATTTTAGGACTCACTTTCAAAAAAATCGGAGAGTTATTTCATGAAATAATTTCCTTTGCAGATTTGGAGGATTTTGTCGATACACCAATAAAATATTATTCGTCGGGAATGCGCATGCGGCTTGCATTTTCGATCGCTATTTACGCGCAAGCTGATATTTACTTGATGGATGAAATATTTGCAGGTGTCGGCGATGAAAGTTTTAAAGAGAAATCCCGGAAGGTTTTTGAGGATACTTTCATGGAGGGGCGCACAATCGTTTTTGTGAGTCATAGTCTAAAACACATCGGTCAGTTTAGCGACAAAGTCCTGTTGATCAACAAGGGTCAGCAATTGATGTTTGGAGAGCCCAAAAAAGTGATAGCACACTACCGAAAATTAGTTGCAGAAGAAACTAAAAGTAAATAGGCTGGTCCCCGAGATATTTTTCAGCTATGGGTTCGTAATATTCCCGGATTTTATTCAGTTCATACTGTCGGGGAGATTTTGTGTACAGGTCGTATTTATTAAAATCCAAAATCCACTCTTTGTACTGTTCGTCCTTTTTATTAGTAAGTTCGGAATAGCTTCCACCGGTGTGCCATGGATAAAACGAGTGATAGCGTATCATTACCATTCCGGCTTCGGGGATCTTATTGCCCGGATGATTTTGTAAGACCTGAAATAAATATTCGTCGTGGCCCCAGGCCAGGTCTACTTTATCGAGGCCGCAGCCTGATGAATATACACCCAGGGTAGTGTTGTACTTTGGGTCATGCATATCGGGATTGAGTTGATTAAACTCCGGATATACACAGGTGTCCGGTAATCTACACCCTACCACAAACACATCACCCACCATACCCCATTGTTCTGCCTGACTTGTGCCATCCTCATCACAACCCTTGACAAACATCATTTTACCCAGGTCATGAATGAGGCCCACTAATTGCATCCAGTCCGGACGCTTGTCTGCCCTTATGGCTTCTGCACTTTGTATAAGGTGCTGCACATTGGGTAGATTGAGATCGGGATCGCTCACATCAATCAGGTCATTGAGTTTTGCCATAGCATCCCAGAGATCCAAAGGAGTGTCATAGCTTAAGTATTTCGCTTTCATTCTTCTGACGTAGTCATAAGTCTGGCGGGCTCGCATCTTGCGGTAATGCGCTCTTACTGCAGCTGTCGTGTCGCTGTGATCATATTTGCGAAAATTCTCTTTTACTATTTGAGAGACCTCCATTTATCCGGATTTTTATTTGTAGCAAGTTATGCAATAACCTGAGAAATCATGCCATTTTTTGCAAATAGAGAAACTACTGACCGCATAAATGGTTACGCCATGGATTGTGCTTTCGGACATGGACGACCAAACGAATGAAGATCGCAATTCAAAATGACGGTCAGCAAATAGCCCAACATTTTGCCACGATGGAATGTCACGAATATTAAATCACTTTATCTGCCCCATTAATTCGTCCAGTTTCTTTAAATGCTCATCCAATTCTGTGCTTAATTCCTTAAAGACCTGGTAAGCCCCATCGGTCGGTTTAGCATCACCAGTCTCAACACTACGACGTAGCGATGCCAGTCGGTTATTAAGCCTGATTGGAAAATTTAACGGATCCTGATTACTTCGGTTCCTGGTCTGATAAAGGGCTTCCTCGATTTCCGTGAGCTGGATAATAAGTTGCTTGTTTTTCGTACTGTTCTGTTCTTGGAGATTTTTTCTTGTTTTTCTGATCTTGATGACTGCCTCATTTGCGGCACTTGTTTTGTCCTTAATCTTAGAGGCCAGATCAAATTGTTCTTCCAAATCCTCCTGCGTCACATTTTTCAGATTGGGGTCGATGATGACTTCCAAATCTTTTATCAGATCTTTTTCACCAACAGACAATCGAACTTTGTAATTGCCCGGAGGAGCCTTCGGGCCAGCGGTCGGCCGGGCACTCCAGATGATCATCCCTTCAAATTCCGTAGCTCCCGTATATCGAAGATCCCATGAGAAGGAATTTATTCCTCTGGCCGTAGTGGGTTTGCTCGATCCGCCACGCCTCCACCAAGGAATATTTGGATCAACTTTATATTCTTTTTCCTTACCGGCAAAACGTCCCACTAATTCGTCATTCCCATCGAGAATTTCCACGGTGACTGAGTCCACTTCCTTTGGTAAATAGTATTGAATCTTAGCATTGCCAATTCCTCTAATGGCAATGGGGGGATCAAAAAGATATACTTCGGAGCCCACGTTTTCTGCTTCTCGCAACGGTGCAATATCATCCATAATCCAAAATCCACGCCCGTGTGAGCCGAGTACCACATCATTATCCTTTATCACAAGATCTCTGACCGGGGTATCGGGTAAATTATTTTGCAGGGATTGCCAGAGGATCCCATCGTCAAAAGAAACATATACACCATGCTCAGTCGCTAAGAACAGCAATCCCGGCCGGATGTGATCCTCGCGGATGGCCCGGGCAAAGTGCCCTGCCTTGATTCCGTCGATAATCTTGCTCCATGTTTTTCCGTAGTCATGGGTTTTAAAAACATATGGTGCCCGGTCGTCAACTTGATACCGATTGGCAGCCAGATATAATGTGCCTTCTTTGTGTTTTGACTCTTCTATGACACTAATCCTTGAAAATTTTGGCAAATCTCCTGGAGTAATGTCTTGCCAATTTTTACCACCGTCTTTAGTAATGTGGACTTTGCCATCATCACTACCAGCCCAGATAGTCTCAATATCATGGTAGGAGGGAGCAAGGGCAAAGACAGTAGCATAGATTTCCGGGCCATTCATGTCCATGGTGATTACACCGCCAGTTTTTCCCAAGGTCTCCGGATCAGCATAGGTGAGGTCCGGACTTATTTTTTTCCAGCTCTGTCCATCATTAGTAGTTTTCCAAACATGCTGAGAGCAAGTGTACATCACATTGGGATCTTTGGGTGAAAACATAATAGGGAAGGTCCACTGCCACCTTTCCGGAAGTGCGTCGGCAGGCTCACCAGAAAAAAATCTGGGATAGACCTGGATATCTCTGATTTGACCATTGCTCCGGTCGTATTTGGTGAGCAGAGCCCCTTGACTTCCAGCGTAGAACAGGTCGGACTTTGTGGGATGTTGGCTGATCCAGCCGCTTTCACCTCCACCCACAGAATAGTACCATCCGTGGTTGGGACCTCGGGCTTGTCGATGGCCCCAGCCATCACTCGGCATTGCGATTGTACTATTGTCTTGTTGGGCTCCAGCTACGTGGTAGGGTACATCACTGGTGGTCATTACATGGTACAATTGAGTCGTACAGAAGTCTTGCTCGGTCCATGTCTCGCCGCCATTGATCGATACATTTCCACCACCGTCATTTGAGTTGATCATTCGGTTGGGATTATTGGGATCTATCCACAGGTCATGATTATCGCCATGGGGCACCCTGATCGTTACATCAAAAGTCTCACCTCCATCGGTAGATTTATAGAAGCCGGTGTTGAGGCAATACACCACATCCTTATCAAGGGGATCTGCATAGATTCGCGAGTAGTAAAATGCTCGTTGCCTCAGCTTGCGTTCGTCATTAGTGCGGGTCCAGGTCCAACCGCCATCATCGGATCGGAAAACTCCTCCTTCATTAGCTTCCACAATAGTCCAAACCCGCTCTGAATCGGTAGGAGATACTGTGACTCCGATTTTGCCTATTGGTCCTTCGGGCATGCCTGGATTTTCGGTGAGATTAATCCAATTGTCACCACCATCTACTGATTTCCAGAGCTTGGATCCGGGTCCTCCCCCCCACATCTTCCACGCCTTTCGGTATACCTGCCAGGTTGTGGCATAGATTATATCTGGATCTTTTCGATCTATAATGAGATCTACTGCGCCAGCTTTTTCACTTTCAAAAAGTACCTTTTCCCAGGTATTCCCACCATCTTTACTTCTGAAAACACCTCGTTCCGGATTGTCTCCATAAGGGTGTCCTAAGGCCGCTACATAGACCAGGTTTGGATTTGTAGGATGTACCCTGATCCTTGCGACTGCCTGTGTTTCCTCAAGCCCCAAATGCCGCCATGTCTTACCGCCATCAATAGATTTGTATACTCCATCGCCCTGCGTGATGCTGCCTCTGAGTTGCACCTCACCCATGCCGATGTACACCACATCTGGATTCGTCTCTGCTACTGCAACGGCTCCAACTGAAGAACTGGTCACTTGTCCATCAGTTACGGGATGCCACTCCTGGCCTCCGTCAGTTGTTTTCCAGAGCCCGCCACCGGTAGCTCCAAAATAGTATTCATTGGTGCGTCCCGGACTACCCGTGCAGGCAAGGGATCTTCCTCCCCGCAAAGGGCCGATGTTTCTCCATTGCATGGATTCTAAATATTCCTGTGACGATCCCGAGTCGCCAGGCTGCGCCAAAACCGGGGCGCAGTCAAAGAGCGGCAGATAGATGCCAAAGAGTACGATAAATAGAGCTTTCATGGAAGAAAAATTATGACCTGACAAATGCTCAAAATAGGAATTATTTACCTGCTATCAATGATCGTGGAAGGCCAATAATGCAATGTGGAAATGGATTTATATAGTCGATTTTTTATTCACAAAATGACGCTTGCATGTCTAGCTTTATTTGGTCGACGAACATTGTGACCACGGACCTTACATGTACACACTCTTCAAGTGCTAATTTAGATCGTCGGGATTTTTAAAAATGTTTGACACCTTGTTCCTTTTCACCCAAAATCTTTTGGTTCAGCCTTCACTTCTACCGATATTTTTTCTACTTTAAAAGCCAAGTAACTAAGCAAGTGCTCGTAGAAGGAAAGCATACGATCGATATCCCGCTCGAAAGACTTTGGCCATTTATTTTAGATCGTTCCATCCTTGAGGAAGTTACTCCCGGAGTAAACGAACTTGAGGAGGTAGAGCCAAATAAGTACAAGGCAACATCAGAAGTAAAAATGGGTCCGGTTCGAGGAAGATTTACGGGCGATCTCCAGGTGTGCGATATTACAGAAAAAGAGTCTTTTACTTTATCTCTTACTCAACAAAGTAAAGTGGGTACGGCAGATGCTGATATTGTTGTGCATCTTACCTCGAGCGAAGATAAGACCGAAGTCTCTTACAAGGGAGATGCACGACTGACAGGAGTGATTGGCCGCTTGGGACAACGAGTTTTAGGAGGGGTCATAAAAACAATGGCGGGTCAATTTTTCGATAATCTGGAAAAAAAATTAAAAACATTATAGTCTCATTAGATAAAAACTAGCGCTTATGGTGGAAGTAAATATTTCTGTAAATGGACAGGCACATCGTGCTCAGGTTGAGCCCCGTCAACTGCTCGTTCATTTTATACGTGATGTCCTGCGTCTTACAGGCACTCATATAGGCTGTGATACCAGCAGCTGTGGAGCCTGTACTATACTGATGGATGGTAAGGCAATAAAATCCTGTACTGTATTGACTGCACAAGCAGATGGATCATCAATTACGACGATTGAGGGACTTTCTAATGGCAATGGATCACTGCATCCTTTGCAATCCGCATTCAAAGAATGTCACGGATTGCAATGTGGTTTTTGCACGCCTGGGATGATCATGACAGCGACTGATTTATTAGACCGGAATAGCAGCCCTTCAGAAAGTGAAATTCGACATGCTCTTGAAGGAAATTTTTGTCGATGTACCGGATATCACAATATCGTCAAGGCCGTGCAACATGCTGCTGACCAAATGCAACCATCTTGATGAATAATTAATAAAGACAAAATTATGGCAAATTATATAGGACAATCTGTTCGCCGGGTAGAAGATAAAAGATTTATTACCGGCAAAGGAAAATATACTGATGATATTGTGCTCCCCGGCATGACTCACGGACACATCATTCGGAGTCCACATGCTCATGCTAGAATAAAAAATATCAATGCTTCAAAGGCAATTGCGCATACAGGTGTGGTCGCTGTATTTACAGGACAAGAAATTGCAGATACGGGAATAGCTGGAGTACCCTGCGGATGGCAGGTTGATTTTAAAAATGGGGATACGATGCATGAGCCCCCGCACCCCTTACTCGCTGTAAATAAGGTGAGACATGTGGGTGACGGAGTCGCCATAGTTATCGCTGAAGATCGATACACAGCTCGAGACGCAGCAGATTTGGTCGAAATTGAATATGAGATCCTCGATGCGGTCGTTGATCCCAAAACTGCAGCCAATAATGATGCGCCCCGGGTACACGATGATTTGCCCAGCAATCTGGCATTCGATTGGTCGTTGGGTAATCCGATTGAGGAGGTTGATGCAGCTATTGAAAATGCACACCATGTCGCAAAGCTGAATTTTATTAATCAGCGAATGGTGGCAAATGCTATCGAGCCTCGATCGTGCATTGGAGATTATGATGACACCAATGATCGCTATACACTTTATACCAGTTCTCAAAATCCTCATCTGATTCGATTACTACTTTGTGCATTTGTTTTGAGTCTTCCCGAGCATAAGGTACGGGTGGTATCACCTGATGTGGGAGGGGGTTTTGGCAGTAAAATATTCCATTATACAGAGGAGGCTTTGGTTACCTGGTGCTCTAATAAAATAGGACGTCCGGTAAAATGGACTGCGGATCGCAGTGAGAGTTTTGTAACCGATGCTCATGGCAGGGACCATGTGACAGAGGCTGAAATGGCTTTTGCGGAAGATGGAAAAATTACAGCACTGAGGGTAAAGACATTTGCGGGAATGGGTGCCTACCTTTCTACTTTTGCTCCAGCCGTCCCCACTTATTTGCACGGAACTCTGCTACAGGGTTTATATACCACTCCTCTGATAAATGTAGATGTCACAGCAACCTTTACCAATACAGTTCCTGTAGATGCTTATCGGGGAGCAGGTAGACCCGAAGCCACTTATTTGTTAGAACGACTGGTCGATGTTGGTGCTGCGGGCCTTGGAATGGATCCTGCAGAACTACGCCTGAAGAACTTTATTCCTCCCTTTGATGGAGTAAATCAGGAAGGCTATCAGACACAGGTCGCACTGCAATACGATAGTGGCAATTACGAGGGAGTCTTGAAAAAAGCCCTGGAAATTGTAGGCTATGACAAAATTAGAGACCAGCAAAAAAATCAAAATAATGGGAAATTGTTGGGCATCGGTATCTCGACATATATCGAGGCATGTGGGATTGCCCCATCAGCGGTAGTGGGTTCATTGGGAGCGCGGGCAGGACTTTATGAGTCAGCACAAGTGCGTGTGCAACCTACTGGAAAGGTTTCTGTGTATACGGGATCACACTCTCATGGTCAGGGTCATGAGACCACTTTCGCACAAGTTGTGGCTGATCGTCTGGGCATTTCCATAGATGACGTAGATATTGTGCATGGGGATTCTGACTCTGTGGCTTTTGGTATGGGAACGTATGGTTCGAGGAGTCTGGCTGTTGGAGGCTCGGCAATTGTAAGAAGCGTTGACAAGATTTTGGAAAAAGGAAAGCAGATTGCTGCTCACAGCCTTGAGGCCAGTCCCGATGATCTGACGTACAACGAGGGAAAGTGGTCTGTGAAGGGCACTGATAAATCAATCGGATTTGGTGATGTGGCACTCACTGCATATGTACCACATAATTATCCCGAAGGACTAGAACCGGGAATGGATTTCAACAGCTTTTATGATCCAACAAATTTCACTTATCCATTTGGTGCACATATCGCCGTAGTAGAGGTAGACAAGGCGACAGGGAAAGTAGAACTCAAACGGTTTGTAGCAGTGGATGACGTAGGTAATGTCATTAATCCGATGATAGTAGATGGGCAAATTCACGGTGGCGTGGTGCAAGGTATAGGTCAGGCATTGTACGAAGGTGCGATTTATGACGATCAGGGACAACTGGTCAATGGCTCTTACATGGACTACTGCATGCCGCGAGCTGATGATCTTCCAATGATTGAGACGAGTAGGACGGTCACACCGTGTCCGCACAATCCCCTTGGGGTGAAAGGTGCCGGAGAGGCGGGGACAATCGGTTCTACTGCAGCAGTAGTAAATGCAGTTGTCGATGCCTTAAAAGACTATGGTGTAAAAGACCTGCCCATGCCGCTGACTTCTCAAACAGTTTGGAAAGCAATGCAAACTTCTTGAATGACTAATAGCAAAAAAAAGAAATTATGATTCCGACATCATTTAAATATAAGAGAGTCTATTCTGTTTCCGATGCAATAAGTGCACTGGGGGGAGATAATAAGATATTGGCGGGAGGCCACAGCCTAATTCCAGCGCTTAAATTGAGATTAAACGAGGTGGATGCCCTGGTGGATATTTCAAAAATTGAAGAACTAAAAAAGATCCAAATGGATGGCGATGTTTTGTGCATCGGATCTGCAGCGACCCATCAACAGATAGCCAGTGATGATAAAGTCCAGGAGCACGCCGCCATTTTTGTGCAGGTGGCAAACAGCATTGGAGATGTTCAAGTGAGGAATGCCGGAACGATTGGTGGCAGCATTGCACACGCTGATCCTGCAGCAGATTGGCCTGCAGCATTATTGGCGGCAAATGCAACAATTACCGTACGGGGTTCAGGTAGTACTCGGACCATTGCTTCATCAGACTTCTTTACCGGGATGTTTAGCACTGCCCTGGAGGATGGTGAGCTGATCACCGAAATCCGCGTACCATCGATGAAAGGCGGTAAAGCGAGCTACCAGAAATTTGCGCAGCCAGCATCGCGTTTTGCATTGGTAGGATGTGCCGTTGTTTCAGATGGAGGCGACAAGCGTGTGGCATACACAGGTTTGTCAGACACACCGTTCCTCGCCGGAAATAACGGTGCCATCGGAGACGATGTATACGTGATGAGTGATCACTATGCCGATGAAACGTATCGCAGGCATATAGCCGGGGTAATGTTGCAAAGAGCATTGGATGCCATCGCATAAATACATTTTTGTAGAAGGCCCCGGCTGGTGTTTTGTTAGTAATTCCCCATCTCGCAAGTACGGTTACTTTGATTAGTGCGATCGATGATTTGGAGGAGCAGTTTCAGGAATGTTCTTACATTTCAGATCGCTCCATAAGCATGGCCATTTTTCTGGCATTGAAGATGCAGAAACCCTTGCTTATTGAGGGCCCTGCAGGAGTGGGTAAAACTGAAATCGCTAAAGTCATTGCCAGGATCATCAAAGGAGATTTGATCCGGTTGCAGTGTTATGATGGTATAGATTCTTCTCAGGCTATTTACGAGTGGAATTATCAGCACCAACTCATGTATTTAAAAATGCAGGAGGTGAATAAGGAAGATGCCGATATCGAAAAAAATCTCTACCACGAACGATTTCTACTGAAAAGACCCATCTTAAGATCCATTGATTCAGAAAAAAGAAGTGTCTTATTAATTGATGAAGTAGACCGTTCTGATGAAGCTTTTGAAAGTTTCCTGTTGGAAGTGCTTTCCGACTGGCAGGTAAGTATTCCGGAAATAGGAACTATAGTGGCAAAAAGTATTCCTGTGGTTGTACTCACTACAAATGCTACACGTGAATTGTCAGAAGCTCTCAGACGGCGATGTATGTTTTTGTATATCGACTATCCCGATTTTGAAAAAGAATTAAATATCATCAGGACAAAATTGCCCGGATTGGAAGATCGTGTTGCCCGGCAAGTCTGCCGGTTTATGGAAACGCTGAGGGCAGAATCTTTGCGCAAACTACCCGGTGTGGCTGAGACCTTGGATTGGGCAAGGGCCTTGGCAGAATTGCATGTAAAAGATATTGATTCTGCACTTGTAGAAAGCACTTTGGGTCTTATTTTAAAAGACTGGCGGGATCAGCGTCATGTACAAATCTCGCTTAATGAATTGCTCGAAAAAACCGGAGTAAAGTCAAGATTGGAATCTTAATATGGATTTGGCTCCCAGACATAATTCCCTCACTGAGCATCTGGTGGCATTCACACATTTTCTCAGGAGAAGAAACTACACTGTTGGGATTGGTGAACTAATTGTTGCCCTGGATTGCCTGCAATATATTGATATCTCTAAATATACTGATTACCTGATCGTACTCAAATCTTGTTTTTGTCGCAATGGGGATCAATGGAAATTATTCGAAGAAAACTACGATTTATTTTGGAAAGAGTATCGAACGGGTGTGGATGCAAAAATCGAGGAAAAGAAAAATGAGAGTAAGAACATTTCTTTAAAAAAAAGGAAACCCAGATACCAAATCGACAAAATTAAAAATTGGTTATTTAATCTGGAGCAAGATCCTCATCTCGAGGTTCCATTTTATAGTCCGTTTTCGAATATCGAAAATAAACCGTTTGAATTTTACGATTCGGAGGAGTCACGGGTACTCGACCACTGGATAAAGGTGCTGCTTCGAAAAATGGCAAGGGAGAAGCGGCGAAAAAAAATACGAAGTACCGATTATGGCGCCATTGATCTTAAGGTTTTATTGAAAAATAGATTTACTAGAGGTGACGAGTTAGCCAAACTTTATTACCGGAGATACAAAAGGGAAAAAAGTAAACTTTTGTTTTTCTGCGATGTGAGCAGGAGCATGGATTTGTACAGTCGATTTCTTACCAGTTTGATCACACAATTGCCAAATATTTTTAACCACAGTGCCGTCTACCTGTTTAATACTGTGCTATATCCCCTGGCCGATAACGAGGATTGGAAAGAGGTAAAAGGTCTGTGGACAGGGGGCACCCAAATTGGCCACTGTCTTTCGTCATGGCTTACAGTTATCCCGGTGTGGGTAGATAAACGGACGCGGGTGATGATCTTTAGCGATGGCTGGGACACCGGTGATCTTCCTTTACTGGACACTAGTTTGTACCGGATCAAGAAGCATTGTGCATCGCTGTATTGGCTCAATCCGACTTCCAGCATGCAGGATGGAGAGACGGTGGCTGGCATAGAAATAGCAAAAAGACATGTTGACTTTATGGATTCTGTATATGACCTGGAGAGTCTGAAGAAATTCATACAATCCATATAATTTTATATAAAAAGAAGTTCCCTCTTTCGTTGCCAAAACCAAAAAGCTTTAATATGACCTTATAACAGCTTGAAGCTCAAAAATCGATCGAGTGGAAAGAATTGCCATAAACTGACTACCAGTTACGACCATATTCTCCCTGCATACCGGTGAGTTGCCATCTTCCCAGGGAGATTGGAATATTCCCAATTGCATTTAGTTGGTCGAAGAAATCACTCAGCTTAAATTCCTGATTGTTGTTTTCGTTTACCAGTGCGTAATCAGCCATTGTTTGCTCGACTAAAACTTTTCCTGTTATGTAACTCGTACCATAACCGGGCTGTCTCAAATACAGATGTTGCTCAAAAATGAGTAGTTCTTTTTCCGTCTTCATCCATCCCCTGGGAGTGTAGGCAGAGTGAATTCCACCCGCCTCTTCCATCGTCATTTCATTGGCGTGGGCATATAAAGATCCGAGCCCACGCGCAGCACGTTGGGCCACCATAATAAATACAATTTCCCTTACCCTTGGATTGTCATCGTACAGACCGGCCTGCATAAACATTTCTTCGACTGCAGTTGCCATCCCTTCGTTGCGCGAGTCAAAAATATTATATAGCAAGGGATCACGCCTTATCTCACTTTTATGTGGAGTAATATCCATGCGGGCCAACTCAAACCAATGATAAAAGTGAGAATAGAGCGGCCGTGGATCATGGTGAGCGGTGATCCAGAAAAAATTCCGTCTGTCACCGGGCACAAAATTACCAAGATGTTTGCGCAAGGCAGGTTCGAAATATTTTTTGACCGTCAGAATTGAGTCCACTTCCAAAAAATTCATCAGGCTGCGAGCAGATCGCTCAGCTAGTGAATCGTAATCCTCAGGTGTTTCAACCGTGCCCAGCGGTGGGAGATTCCGATTGCGGTGTTCTTCCAGTTTTAACGATGACCAGGCTCGGGCCAACTCGCGTTTTAAAATCATTACTTCATCTTCCCAGGTGAAAGGTACCAGATGTACATTTTGGAGATACCATGTGTAATTGTCCTTTCCAATCCCCGAAGGCCCTGTCTTTTTTTCTGATTCTCTCTCGAGCCAGGAAGCAAACTCGTCTGTAGACCGGATTGCGCTCTGGACGGCCGTTCTTAATTCAGAATCAGATCTAACTGACTCTTGATCTAGCAATTTGCGCAGGTTTGCACTTTGCATATGGATATCTCTGATACCTGCAATCCAAAGATCCCGTGCATTTCCAGTCAGATTTTCTTGAGCTTGCCTATTGAGAGGTGGTATGACATTTAGATCATTTATAAGGCGTATTTTTTCAGAAACTGATAGAGGAAAACTATAGGTCCATAGCTCTGTGGTCATATGATGGGTAGGACCTTCATGTGCTGGGACGTCACTTCTGGCCATCCAAAGCGATTTATAAAAGGCGGGATCCCTTTCCCAGGGTTTGAGGATGCTGCAATTAAAATCGTAACCATTCATCTCCGCCCAAACAATATGCCAGTCAACTTTTTGATCAATCGGCCAGGCGATGGTGTCTATCTTCATGAGCCGGGATCTCAGATTATCAAAACCGGGCATACGGCTAGCAAATGTTTCTCTTGAGTAATCCGGTGCACCATCTTTTATTGGTGGTCTTTCGAATATGCGCCAATCCCTGAATAATTGTACAAGATCTTGATAAGAATTCGCCTGGGATGCCAATCCATTTGTGGGAATGTGTAAAATCGAGATCAAGAGGAAATAAATAGTGGATTTATGAATCATGGCGGATTGTAAAAAGGTGATCAAAGAAAAAATCAGTCGATAACAAGCCCATCGTGAAAATAAAAAATTATATTTCCGTTGTATACGATCCGATTATTGTCATGAGAAAAATTCTGGTTTTTAATTTTTTGGTATTCTATGTTTTTCATTTTGTAGGTGGACAGACGATATACCTTCACTGTGGAAAGCTCATTGATGGAATTAGTAACAGCCACGGCGAGCGTAAGACCGTTGTAGTAGCAGGCAACAAGATTCTGGATATATTGGATGGCTATGCAGGAGCTCCCGACAGTGTCATCGCAATTGATTTGAAATCAAAGACGGTATTGCCTGGTTGGATGGATATGCATGTACATATAGAGGGTGAGATGAGCCCAAAGAGATATGAAGAGCAATTCAGAATGAATAAAGCGGATGTTGCGCTACGTGCTACCACGTACGCCAGGAAGACACTGATGGCTGGATTTACAACTGTCAGGGATCTGGGAGGAAGTGGTGTGAATGTATCTCTCCGCAAGGCAATCGATGCCGGGTGGATTGAAGGTCCCAGGATTTATACAGCAGAAAAGGCAATAGCCACAACAGGTGGTCATGCGGATCCGACTAATGGAGTTCGCGATGATCTGAAGAAAGATCCGGGGCCCAAGGAAGGTGTGATAAACGGCCCTGAAGATGCCCGAAAAGCGGTTCGGCAACGCTACAAGAACGGTGCCGATTGCATTAAAATCACAGCCACAGGCGGTGTCCTTAGTGTAGCTAAAGACGGTCAAGGGCCTCAGTTTACGATGGAAGAACTCAATGCCATCGTCGAAACTGCAAATGACTACGGAATGGTAACTGCGGCACACGCTCATGGTTCTGAAGGGATGAAAAGAGCGGTAGAAGCTGGAATAAACAGCATCGAACACGGAACATTTATCACGGATGAAATCATTAGGCTGATGAAGGAAAAGGACACATATCTGGTAGCAACCATGTCAGCAGGTAAGACCGCGGTCGAAAAGGCAAAGATTCCCAATTATTTTCCACCAATGGTTGCAAAAAAAGCGCTTGAGGTGGGAGCACATCATTCGTCAAATATTAAAAAGGCTTATGACGCGGGAGTGAAATTTGCTTTTGGAACGGACTGTGGAGTGTGTCCACATGGAAGCAATGCAAAAGAATTTATTTACATGGTAGATGCGGGCATTCCACCGATGGAGACCATCAAATCTGCAACTATGGGAGCTGCCCGATTACTACGTGTTGAGGACATTTTGGGATCGATCGAAAAAGGAAAAATAGCTGATCTAATTGCTGTAGACGGAAACCCGGTTGAAGACATAAATGCCGTGCTCAAAGTAGATTTCGTGATGAAAGACGGTGTCGTCTACAAGCAGTGAGCACGGAAGGTAATTTTCATTTACTTTTCCCAAAGTGCTTCCACAGTGTATGGTGATCCCTCAATAGCCCAAAAAGCACCGTCAATAAATCTAAATCCCCGGTCTAAGGATTCTATAGCTGATATTTGTTCATCGTCGAGGTGATATTTTTCGGCTGTAAAATTATCTCTCAGCCGGCCGGGATTACTTGACTTAGGAATTACTGAAGAACCCCTTTGAATAGCCCACGCTATCAATACCTGACCGGGTGAACATCCGAGCTCTGCGGCAATTCCGTCAATGACAGAGTGCTTTAGTAAAGGTGGTTCTCCATGCTTTTTTAATCTGTCGGGCCTGTCCTGTGATCCCAGAGGTGAGTATGCCGTAAAGGCGATCCTATTCTTTTTGCAATAGTCGAGCAGTTCCTCTTGTTGTAAAAAGGGATGAGATTCTACCTGGTTGCATTCGGGCTTTTTTAAACCCTGGCTTATTAGATTTTTGATCTTGGGAATATTAAAATTTGATACACCGATGTGCTTACTTAATCCTTTACGGTAACAGTTGATCATCTGTTCCCAGGTCTTTTCAATGGGTGCATCATTTTCGCTCAAAAATTCGTCTCCCTTTGCAGGGAAAATTACATCGGGTTTCAAGGCTATCGGCCAATGTATGAGATAAAGATCCAGATAATCTAATTGCAGGTCTTTAAGAGTGGTTTCCAAAGCCGGTTGAACGTGTTGTGCCAGGTGTGCATTATTCCAAAGCTTAGAGGTGATCCAGAGTTCTTGCCGGGATACATCTCCTGCTTTTATTGCATCGGAAAAGGCCTCCCCAATCTCTTTTTCATTGTCATAGCGCGCAGCACAATCAAAATGGCGATATCCAATATTTATTGCTTCTCTCACCGCGTGATATGCTTCTCTGTCATTAGATTTCCATGTGCCCAGACCCAGTAAGGGCATTTTATCATTATTATCGTAGGTAAAAGATTTCATCTCTGTTCGTATATTTTTTGACAATAGTCGAAAGTAGTAAAAAGTGAGCAACCAAGGGTTCCTGTGCAATGGAATAAAACAGAAGATCCAGCCTTTGGAAGAGGCCGGATCCCAATTGTAGTTTTCTGTTTGAAAAAAAAATTAATTCTGCAATAACTAATTTTTCAGCTGAGAGGGTGGGAGAACGATTTTGTCGATAATGTGCACAATACCATTTGAGGCTTCAATGTCTGTTGCAATAATATGGGCATCATTGATCATAATGCCTGCATCAGAAACTGAAATTTCCACCTCTTCACCTTGCAATGTCATTAACTTGCCTTGCGCAAGGTCATCGGCAAATGATTTTCCCGGTACAGTAAAATGGTTTACTATTCCCGCCAGTTGATCCTTGTTTTCCGGTAATAACCAGGACTCCAGGGTGCCATCGGGCAATGCTGCAAAAGCATCGTTAGTGGGTGCAAACACGGTGACTGGGCTCTCACCTGTAAGGGTATTTTGGATGTCTGCGGCTTTACATATGGTTAGAAATGTTGAAAGCTCAACTTGAGATTCGAGTTGCGCCATGATGTCCTGAGCGCTGGTTGTTGAAATAACGAGTGCGGACATGGCAAAAAAGAACATTACGCGTTTCATAATTTGTGATTTGTAAAGGTTAAATAAAATGTTTTTTCACGTTGGGCATTACATGCCCAGGCAAGCAAGCACACACAATTGTGCATTGATTGTCCAATTTCTCTGTATAAAAATGAGTGTTGCGTAAAAAATCAAGTGGGGAGAGTGTCCACGATAGGTGACTACTCTCTTATCAACGGCATTTGTTGATTAATAATATTCCAAAAGTGTTAAAATTTCACATTTTCGACTTATTTGTCGTCAGGAGAAAGAAATTATCATAAAAAAAACCGCAGTCGCCAGGATTGCGGTTTTAAATAAGACGAAAGTAGATTCTATCGTCTTACCAGTAATTTTTCATTGACTACACCTTTTTTAAAGCCCACTTCCAATAAATACATACCGGCAGGCAATTGGGATACGGAAATTAGATGATTGTCACCCAATTGTTCTTTATGGACAATGACTCTGCCGTTGAGATCTTTTACTAAAATAGAGTTTATTTCCTCCGCAGCAGAGATGTTGATTTCATTGACTGCGGGGTTGGGA
The DNA here is from genome assembly GCA_965222645.1 of Saprospiraceae bacterium. GTDB lineage: Bacteria > Bacteroidota > Bacteroidia > Chitinophagales > Saprospiraceae > JABDMH01. The sequence continues at coordinate 3,801,790 of OZ244968.1, forward strand.
TATAGTTGCAATCCGACCTCATCCTTTTGCAGGTGAATCACAGACGTGGTTTCCAATAATCCCATAGCAGCAACAAGTCGTGGTGTCATATACCGCACCATAGTATCGATCATCATTCGGGAGATCGCCGGATCGTTGGGATTTCCTTCACCGGTGTTGTATTGACAAATAAACAGGTCTGATGGAATCGTTTGGCCGGGCACCATGTCCCAAATTGCACCGAAAGTAGCTTCGTCATACCAATTCCAGGCATAGGTGTTTCCACCATAATTTACGGCGGGTACTCCAGCAGTAGGATCACATTGCACTGATCCTTCCTGGGTAAAAGGAGTGTATAGATAAAGACCCTCCAATCCACCAGTTGCAGCTCTTGCTTTTTCTGTTAAATCATCTATTTCCACATTATTGAGAAAAACATCCTGATTACCCAAAGTCTGAGTGGTGTGAACAATGGTATCCGGAAATGCCCCTTCGGCAATAATTATCGACCCACCCACACCAATTGTCACATCCCGGATTCCGGCGTTATTAAATTTATTGATTTGCTGAAAAGTAATGGTAGGAGGATCACCTTCTTCGATCCAGCTAATGTCACCGAGACCACCTTCAAAATCAATAACTGCACTCACATCGGAGGAGTAATCAATGTGGTTTGGAATGTTCAACAAAGCCTCCTCTACTCCATACGGATCTCCATGTACTTCAGGGATAATAAATGGAAGTGAAGGCATCATACTAAAGTCGAGAAACTTAGGTAAGAGCACTTGATCTGTTGTCTTAAGATAAGCTACATTGTTGGCGGCATAACCTGCAGCATCAAACCCACCAACCGCAATTCTACTTGCATCGATCTTAAAAGGATTTCCATCTTCAGCTGCTGTCTTACGGAAGAATCTAACTGCCGAACGCAAATCTTGCGTTATTCTATATACAGCTTCCAGCACAGTCTTCTTGATTTCTATGTCTGATCCAAACGGATTCCACCCCAGACGGTAATCAATTGATACAGCGACGAATCCTCGCTTTGCCAGTTCTCTGCAAAACTCCACGACTGCACTGTCCTTTCTTGTCCCATAAGGCGATTGATTTACAATTGCAGGTAAAAAATCTCCCCTGTGAGCAAAAATCACAACTGGACGTTCAGCTAGTGTATCACCAATTGGTTCATAAATGTCTAGCAGTAAGTCTTCAGGAGCTGGATCTGGTGATTGACCCAATACTATGGAAATAATACTCACATTTGTAGCATAGTGCATGCCATCGGTGACCTTGACTTCTTCAAATACTTTATCAAAATAGCGCTCTTGTCCGATTGCAGAATTGCAGATAATGAACACAAATAGAAGGAGTAAATAATTCTTCATCTTTTCTTGAAATTAATTTAAGCCATTTAACGAATAAGTCCAGGATGCAAAAACAAACCGGCCTACTTTGGGGCCACCATACAGACCATTTTGCTGCCGGTTGAATAAATTAGATCCGCTGATTTTAAAAATACTATTTATTTTGGGAAAGCCCTTTCCGATCGAAACATTGAGCAAAATCTGTGCGGGGATTACGCCTGTAAATTGCGGTGAACTCTCAAATGTGTAGGCCTCCACCCAGCGGAAGTTTACACCAAATCCCAAGTGCTTCATGCCCATCCACTCAAAATCGTATGCCCTTGTTCCTAGATTTATTTTATGTTCCGGGGTATTGTAAGCCGGGATAAGCGGATCATCGCTTACCTTAAATATCTTATTCCAGGAATAATTGCCGGTAAAAGTCACCACCGGAGATGCGAAATAGGTAAAACCAGTCGAAAATCCGGTGGTATAGGTGATATCTTTGGCATTGGCTGCAAAACGGAAAATCTTCGGAACACCGGGAAATCCCATAAAGAACGGAACATCAAGGCCTATTTTATATCCGATAAAATCGCGGTATCTATTCAGATAAAAAGTGGCATCGACATCTACTTTATTTTCCAGGAGTGCTCCGCTGTAAGCCGTTTCAAATGCCAACGCTTTTTCCGGTACTATTGGAGGCTCGTCAAAATATTCCAGATAAGAAGCATCGAGTCCATTGTCCAAATAATCTTCAAAAGACTCCAGGGATATTAGATTTTCATAGCCCGTAATATTTCCCAGTAAAATGGCAGAACCGACACGGAAATAGTAATACTGGTCAATTAAGGTGGGATTGCGCAGTGCAGAAGATACAGACATCCTGATCGAATGCAAAGGGCCTAAAATATAATTTGCCGAAAAGGCGGGACTGACGAGGTAATTGTAATTTTCGTGCTTGTCAATCCGCATTGCAAAATTCAATTTTAACCTTTTTCGCATCACCGTTTTTTCCAGACCTCCATAAAAACCATATTCGTAAGTAGTAAAAGTTCGGCCGGATGTGTCGACAAAAATAGTCCCTTCAGAATATGGAGTGTAGAGTCGATAATTGCTTCCCAGAGTGACCTCATCGAAGAAGTTTGTTTTGAATCTGTACTCTCCATGCACGTGATAAAGCCGGGACCGGTCTACATATTTTGTCCCCCCCTCCGATACTTTTGTATTGATAATGTCATTAAAAACTTCGTCAAACTCGGGTGTGCCCGGATGAAGATAACCACCGTCCTGGCTGCCACGGGCCACCTTGTGCCACTCCTCTATCTGGGATGTGTTTTGATCAAGTACTTCCTGGGCGGCTTCAAAATCGTAGAAAAAATCTGGCGGAGGACCGATTTCCGGGAATCCTGGTAATTCTTTTACGCGGCCATTGATATTGCTAAACCAAAAGTTCTTATAGCCATTCAACCAATCACCATTTCCCCTCCAGCGCGACTGAAGGATGCTCGCCGTCGATACAATATCGTAGGTATCACCTGCATTTTCTCCAGTCGTGTAAAAACGCAAAAAGAATTTGTCTTTCTTTGCGATCTCCAACCTGTTTTGCATTGCCCATACATCATTTAAACTCAATCTGTTGTCCAGTTGCATGACGGTAGTGCCACGACCATAATTTGTGGCAGCCGTGATTTCAAAATCTTTGTCGATTAAATAATGGAGACCGATGCTCGATTTAAAATTGTAGCTATCATAATTGGCTAAATCTTTTTCCCAATATCCGGTGCGGTAAAACCTACCCAAACCCGGATGTCTGAATTGTTCGAATAAGGATGTATAGTTACCTGACACTTCATCGCCGTATCTGTTTATTGCATCATAGCCACCTGGGTTGTCCTCGTAGATGCTGTCACGCAAATTTCCCAGGGAAGGAGATGAGTCATCAGCTACCCAATCGTAGACCTGCAAATACGATGCATTGATCTTTACTCCAAATTTGTCCTCCCCATTTTTGTTTTTAAAAGCCTTTGCCCAGCGCACGCCTCCTTCAAAAAATTGTCTTTCCCCTTTTTTCAACTGAATCTCCAATCCCTGATGCCTAAAAGGGCTTTTGGTGCGCATATTTATTACCCCGTTGAAAGCTCCGGGACCAAAAAATGCAGAACTCGCTCCAATGATGAGATCTACACCCTGTACATCGAGTTCCGGCAAGCCGACGAAATTGCCTAATGGATAATTGAGACCCGGCGATGCATTGTCCACACCATCAATAAGTTGCAACGATCGCAAAGGGGTGCTGCTGTTGAACCCACGTGTATTGACAACCTTGACGCCAAAGCTCACTGTCATGATATCTGCTTCGCGCATTGCTCCCAGTGCATTGTAGAAGCTCGCTTCTGAAGTACTCTGTATCTCCTCCAAACTCAATGACTCTACGCTCAGAGACAAATCCTTTTTTAAGCGTGATCCCTGCCCCCTTACCTCTACCGTGTTTAGGCTGAGCTGCTCTTGTTGCATCGCAATGGTTACCGGCTGCGGGTCTGTCAGGGTGAGCTCCTGGTCAGTATAACCAATGAAAGTTGCAGTAATCACCAATGGAAATTCGGTGATATTGCGGAGCCTTATTTCACCATTTACATCGGTACAATCACCGGTATTGGCATTGACAATGGTGATGCAGGCTCCAATCAGCGGATCATTGGTCTCCGAGTCGACAATCTTGATCACAATTTCTTGTGTGAACAGATGTGCTGATCCAGCAACAGATATGAGCAGGGATATGATCAGGTTGCGGACAAACATGTAGGAAAGATAAGATTATCCAAGTATCTCATACGAGAAGGTGGACCGTATACCAGCTGTTTCACGGCTTTTTGCTTTTCCTGTCAAAAGATCGACGGAGTTGTACTGTTGTGGCAGGGAATTCTTTATAATCTGTTAAGAGTAAGGAAAGGTGGTTAATGGGGTTGTCTGCATTGTAAAACTTGAATTTGCAACTGCAATTTGCAGGAATATTGGATTGGCTGGAACGTTTTCATAGTATTTACAGTACAGTAAACAATCGATATGGCTACACGCGATAAAATCTTTGAAATACTGTCTGAAGGACCACATTTTATTTTGTTCCGAAGCTTGAAGTGAATGCCAGGGAGGAGATATAATACTCCATATCAGGGTTTAGGATCCAACGCCCGCCAAACATTGTGCAGTGTTCTATCCAAAGTCCATAGGTGTAGATGATGCTTTATTGCGGCAGTCAGAATCGCTGCATCGACAAGGCCCAGGCCTTTGGAAAACAACCTATGTTTATGACTTAGGTGTCCTGCATCGATCCAAATATCCATTTCGGATACTTTTGGAATAGCGGTCCAGTAGGCCAAAATGATGCCCAACTCACGCTTTGTTTGGCAACCCTGCAGAAGTTCACCAAATAATAGGAGAAAGACCTACGATCTGTGCCTGTTGAAGGAGCTCTTGGACCGTCTTATGGGTTTTACCTCTTTTCAGAAAATCAATCCAATATGAGGTGTCTAGGAGTATCATCACTTCCTATTCAGTGTCCGAACGGCCTTTGCAGAAAAGTCTTCTCGAAACTCCAGAGGCCTTTTACACCTTTTGGTTCAACTCCTTAATTTTTTCTGGGCGATCCATTCAGATAAGGCGATGCGCAGGCATTGGGTAAGATTTTTCCCTTTGCTGTAGTGTTGTACGTCCCTGATCATCTCCTCTGGTTTTGTGGCTGTTACTTTCATGTATATGCTTTATACGATATAAGATACGGTAAAGTTTCGTATGATGTTTTTTCTGTCGATGTAGAAGACGAGGAGTAAAAATAAACTCCGAATCAAATCAGATGTCTGACCTCTGTAGTCGTTGCCTGCTGATGGTTAAAAGAAATTGTAGACAGGATATTATAAAAAAGGTCCGGACACGTCCAGACCTCTAGCGCCCCCTCTTGGACTCGAACCAAGGACCTACGGATTAACAGTCCGGCGCTCTAACCAGCTGAGCTAAGGAGGCAAAAATTCAGGATGCAAATTTAGGATATTTGGCTTAAAACGTGATGAAAATCTGAGTTCGGTTGTTCTAAATTCTCGGAAACTAATACTATGGAAGGTCAGATTTAGGCCCTGGAATAAGATTTCTCCCATTCAAAATTCTATTCCCGCCTGGGAATTGGATTACAATTGGCCAGTCGAATTCACTATCAAAATATTGATCAAACTCTTGCACTATACTTTCTCATCTCGTTCCTGCGTTTAATGTGCCAGGATCATAATTTTTTTTAACCGGGTCTCTGGGTTTGTTACTATCTGAGACTCAAAAACTTAGTATCAAAATGTTTATTTTTAAATCACTCGCCATCAGAAGTATGGCACTCATGCTAGTTGTTGCTTCCATGTTAGCCTGTGGAGATAACAAATCTACTGACACTGCTTTGGAAGATTCTGCTGAAGAAATCTCAATCAAAGTAAAGGAAGAAATGAAAGCTGTTAAGGATGACCTGGCAAAAGCTCAGGTAAAACTAAACGAACGCCTGGCAGCCCTGGATGAGAAAATTGCCGCTGCCGATGACGAAGCAAAAGCTAAACTCGAAGAAACAAAGGACAAATTGCAACGCGAATCAGAAAAACTTTCTGCGCAAATCAAGCGTTTGGGAGGTGACGTGAAAGAAGGATGGGAGGACGTGAAATCAGAGTCTGAACAATTAGTAAAAAACATCGAAAATTCGCTACTCGCTCTGGAAATTATTGATATCTAAGAATTTGAAGTGAATCCCATAGCGAGAGATCCCTGTGCCGTAGGCACAGGGTTTTTTTGTTTCTGACTGTTTATCCAGACCGTCGGTTGATGACCGAAAAGAACACCAGAATTTTAGATTTCTGCAAAAATGCCCGGAATCGAGGATTTCTTATCTTCATTTTATTGATTTGATAACCATGCGCATTTTCACCTTTTTGATCCTTCTTGCTCCGATATTGGTTCTGATGTCTTGTACTTCTCCGCGAAACAACCCTGAGAAACAAGTAGCGAACGCTACCGATGATGAAGCGCCAGCAGAGTTGCCTTTTACGGATCTCTCCCTGACCGACCTTACATCATTCACAAATCCGGGCTCAAACTGGTCTACTGCCAATCAAGTCATGTGTGATTATACCAAAGAGCACGACATTGAGATAGTCAGCGGCTCCGGTGTGCTGGTAAACATTCCGTCTGATGCGGCACGAGATAACCTCAGCACAAATTTTGAGCATGGAGATATCGAGCTGAAGTTTGAGGTGATGATGCCACCTGGATCAAACTCGGGCGTGTATTTTCAAGGACGATATGAAATCCAGCTGTTTGACAGCTGGAAGAAAAATGATCCAGCACACTCCGACATGGGAGGGATTTACCAGCGATGGGACGAGTCAAGACCCGATGGTGAAAAGGGATTTGAGGGCGTTGCTCCGAGAATCAATGCCGCAATTGCCCCCGGGCTGTGGCAGCGATACCATGTTTTATTTCGAGCTCCGAGATTCGACTCTAGTGGCGAAAAGATCAAAGATGCTCTCTTTGAGTATGTTTACCTCAATGATATGCTCATTCATGAGCAAGTGTCCGTCAAGGGTCCCACCAGGGCTCATCATCTCGATGGCGAAGCTTCTACCGGGCCACTCTTCATACAAGGTGACCACGGACCCGTAGCGTTTCGGAATATCAAGTACAAGTTGTATGGTTTGGATACCCTCACCCTCTCGGATCTGACCTACACCTTATACCACGGGAAATATGATTACATACCTGACTTTGATACCCTTCAGCCCTCTAAATCTGGACAAGTCGAATTTTTTGATTTAAACACGGCGTCCAATGAAGAGCAGGATGGCTACAGCGTCGTGTTTGATGGCACTCTAATGGTGCCGGTTTCCGGAGACTATTTGTTTGAAACCGGGATTGACGACGGGGGAGATCTCTTGATTGATTCTCAATTGGTAGTGCATAATGAAGGAGAGCCGGGATATGGTGTGGAGCGAGGCAAAATTTATCTCGATGCCGGAAGACATCAAATTACCATGACCTATTACCAGGAAGTATGGTCGGCAAGATTGATGGTTTACTACGAGGGTCCGGAGATTTCCCGGCGACCACTGGCTTCATATAGTCCTGTGCCCACACAGCGGAGAGAAGCTCAGCCTCCTATTGTGCTGGATCACCTTACAACCCCTACATTGTTGCGCGGATTTGTCATGCACAGGGATGAAAAATTAACCCATGCGATCTCAGTTGGAGATCCGACGGGAGTCCACTACAGCTATGATTTGCTTTCTGGATCATTGGTCAAGAGCTGGAAAGGGGCATTTGGAGATGTGACACAGATGTGGCGAGGCAGGGGTGTTTCTCAATTGCTCAATCCAGTGAACACGGCTATCATGTATCCCCCTGGAGTGCCCCTTAGGGAGATGGAACCAAACACCGAAATGGATCTGACTTTTAAGGGCTACCGAATCGGTAGTGATGAGAGACCGGTCTTCCTCTATGAATGGAATACGATGCTTTTTGAAGACCATGTCATTCCAATTCAAAATGAGAGACTGAGGCGAACAATTACACTGAAGGAATCAGGTAATGATAAAACCTGGTTTAAATTGGGGGAAGCGGCAAAAATAATACAGATGGAAAATGGTCTTTTTAATATGGACGGCCAATACTATATCGAGGCTGATCAGCCGACAACGATTAAGAGAGTCGAGAATGTTGATCAACTTTTAGTACAAATTTCTGATAACATCTCGTACGAGATTTTATGGTAAATAAGATGAAGAACGGAGCAATGTTGGGGATATTCCTCTTCCTTTTCATTCCCATTTTGGGGTGGGGTCAGGCTGGAATTGGTCTTCTTGAAAATGAGTATTATTCGATTTCGAAGCTGCCTATACCGGATGATATAGTTTTGGAGGTGGGTGGCTTGGATTTTGACCAACAGGGTAGATTGGGTGTGGTCACGCGGCGAGGGGACCTATGGCTGGTCACCAGTCCGGAATCTGATCAGCCGGGATTTGATTTGTTTGCACATGGTCTGCACGAGCCCCTGGGACTGGGATGGAAAGAAAACTCGTTTATTACTGCTCAGCGTGGAGAGCTGACCCGTATTGTGGATCGCAACGGTGATGGTAAGGCTGATTTATACGAACCAATCTACGTCTGGGATCTGGTTGGCAATTATCACGAGTACTCTTATGGACCTGTATTCAGAGCCAATGGCGGCATGCTAGTGACTCTCAACCTGGGATGGGTGGGTAGAGGTGCCAGTTTATCCAAATGGCGGGGGTGGATGTTGGAGATCACCCCTGATGGCAAAATGACACCTATAGCGACAGGGATGAGATCACCTGCCGGGTTTGGTCTAAATACTCATGGCGATATATTTTATACGGAAAATCAAGGTGACTGGGTCGGAAGTGGAAGAATGACGCATATTGAAAAAGGAGATTTTGTGGGTCACCCCGAGGGATTAAAGTGGAGTGGCGAGGAGGGATCACCCATCACGCTGACCATGGAGGATATCGATGATTCGGAGGAAACAACCCTCTATGATTACAGCAAAAAAGTCGAGGGTGTAAAACCACCTTCTGTATGGTTTCCACATACTTTGATGGGCATATCGACGTCAGACATTGCGGTGATTCCGGAAGGATTTGGTCCCTTTACCGGACAGTTATTGGTGGGTGACCAGGGTCACAGCAAAATCATGCGCGTCTATCAGGAGAAAGTAAACGGGGTTTACCAAGGGATTTGTTTTCCCTTTGTGGAAGGATTTTCTTCCGGTGTTTTACGAATGTGTTGGGGACCTCAGGAAACACTATACGTGGGAATGACAAATAGAGGTTGGGCATCAACCGGAAAGGATCCCTATGGGATTGAAAGATTGAACTGGACAGGTAAAACTCCCTTTGAAATCCGAGTAGTCAATATTGAGAATGATGGATTTTCCTTGTCCTTTACAAAGCCCGCGAACCGAAGGAGCGCTGCAAATCTGGACTCCTATAGCATTACGGACTTCACTTATAAGTACCATCATATTTATGGCAGCCCCGCAATAAATTCACAATCTCGCACCATATACAAAGTTGACCTTTCGCAGGATGGGATGAGTGCCCGGCTCTATGTAGAAGGCCTTCGCCATGGCTATGTTTGTGAGATAAAAGCCAATGGGGTTGAGGATGAAACAGGACAAAAGCTATTACATCACACAGGATATTATACAATTAATGAGATACCCGGTAGTGAGCACACACACGATGAGGCGGTGGCCTCAAACACGATTTTTAAGGAGGTAGATATCGTGTCCGCCAAGCGAATTACGAAAATGCCGGATGAATGGATAGATGGCCCTGATCAGACCATCACCATAGGCACATTACCAGGAATGAGATTCGACATCACGGAGATCCGGGTGCGCAGCGGCGAAAAAGTCAAATTGGTATTCGATAACCCTGATGACATGATGCATAATTTGCTCATAGTCAATCCCGGGACCATTGATCAGGTGGCTCAGATGGCAATCGAATTGGGACTGCAGGGTCAGGAGAAGGGGTATGTGCCCGAAAGTGATGATCTTCTGTTTCATACTAATCTACTGGCTCCACACAGTTCGGATATCATCTATTTTACGGCACCCGAGACCCCAGGGAGTTATGGTTTTGTCTGTACATTTCCGGGACATGCACTGATCATGAGGGGAAAAATGGAGGTATTGCCGGGAGGATAGCGATCTTATACTGCCTCCTTAGGCGCACCGGCATTTTGCTGCCAGCCTTATTCCTTTTTAATACTTCATTAACACGGTTAAGTTTATCCTATCCTAAACTTCTTAGGATCAAATTCGTTTGTAAGTATAAGTGGGACTGTGATTTAGCTATGTGGTGAACGTATTGATAAGATTCGACGTTATACAAAAACATAGAAAGTTTTACGATCTGAAAGTGACTTCTACACCCCGGGAAAACCGGAAGAATCATGTTCATGGGGTTAGGGTTTGGTTGATAGGCCTGGGTTTTACCCGGGCCTATTTTTCTTGAATATTATTGGGGCGAATGAAAAGAGTCAGCGTCTTTCTTGAGGAATCTTCCAAGCATAGCGTTCCAGGATAAAATTCCAGTAGTTCACCTATCGCATCACTGCAGAAGCCTTGTGCATTTCCCAATGTTGCGATTCGGTCCACCGTTTTTCTTCCTGCCTGATTTTTTCCCTAATCAAATGGGCAAAGTGAAAGACCTGCGGCAAGGGTTCGATTGGTGTCTGATACCTCACGAAACTCATTGGGATAACCTTTTCACTTAGGATTTCATAGGGATCATACAGTTCGTGAATGATGACTGTGCTACCCGCGTTCACTACATCTGAATCAAAATGATTCCATGATTTGAATAGATATGGATCAACAACGAGTTCTCTGGCAAGGTCGAATACACTCTGATCTCGCTGAACCAATACTTCGATGGTGATGTAGGACAATTCAGGACCATTTATTTCCATCCTGGATGCAAGGTAACTGGCAAATGCAGCTGCCACCCTTTTCGGAAGTACAAGGTCAAAACCGTTATTTAGTTTTGGCACATAATTTTTCTTGAGGCTGGGGTTGAGATCTTTTATCACCTCTTCGGGGAGGTTAGTAATGGTTGCAATCTCAGCTATAGTCATTGTATTATTCAAATGGACTACTCTGGTCCACTGAAGATCAAGATCCGGGTGTACGGGATTGAGTCCCAATTTGAGGTGGTGTGTCACAATGTATTGTGCCGCGATGTACTTTGGTATGTAGTGCTGTGTTTCCCTGGGAAGAAACTCTTTGATTTCGGCAAATGTATTTTTTCCTCCAGAGCACTTGATCGCTTTGTTTACGGTACCCGGACCACTATTATACGCTGCAAAAACGATAGCCCAATCCCCGTATTTTGAATATAAGAATTCCAAATAGGAAAGAGCGGCACGAGTTGCTTTCAGCGGATCTCGCCGTTCATCGACATAGTTGTTGATATTTAATCCAAATTGTTTGGCAGTTGCACGCATAAACTGCCAAAGTCCGGCAGCTCCAACCCTCGATACAGCCCTGGGGTTAAACCGCGATTCGATAAATGGTAAAACTTTTAACTCGGCTGGAAGTCCGCGATAAGATATTTCCCGCTCGATCAATGGAAAATAGATCTTGCCCCGTGTTATGATTTCTTCCGCAGACTGGGGGTGTTGTATGTACTCTTTGATGTACCGGCTCACGTCCTCATCGTCAAATTCGTCCACCAGTAGATTTAGGGACTTGACACTAGCCATGTCAAATGATATATCAGCAGCTGATGCTGATATCCAAGCGAGCATGCTCAATGTGAAGCAAAGCCTCACAAATGTGGGTACATGAATGGGTATTACCATGGTTTTCCTAATAATCCGGGTCAACATCCTTTGAGCTTCATTTACACATTAAGATTTTTATTAATGCATAAATCATGCCAGAACATATTCCTCAAATCATTAACATCTCATTGATATCTATAGTAAAGTTTGCTAGTATAAATCCTAATCCAATCAAAAAAATCTGAAAACCAACTTAAAAACGCTAAAGAGAAGGTTTTCGCATATGTTTGGTAATGTTAAAGAGCTTGTCCTCTGTTTTTGGTGCTGAGATAATCTGTAAACCAAAGGGTAGATTGTCAGCATCAAAACCCAAAGGTACCGAAATTGCCGGAGCTCCAATTAGATTTGCCATTACCGAAAAAACATCAGCCAGGTAGATTTCAACAGGACTTTTGGGAGACCCAATAGCCCAGGCCGTTGTCGGGGTCATGGGCAATAATATTGCATCATATTTTGACAAAATGTCAGCCATGCGATCGCAGATAATCCTTCTGATTTTTTGAGCCTTTGTGAAATACGCGTCGTAATATCCTACACTCAATACGAAAGTGCCAAGCAATATACGTCGCTTAACCTCCTTGCCGAATCCCTCTGTCCTGGTAGCCGTATACATCTCGTTTAGTGTCTTCGTATCCTGAGCGCGGAAGCCATAACGTATCCCGTCATACCTGGACAAATTGCTGGAAGCCTCAGCTGAAGTAAGTACGTAGTAGCAAGGTATCACGTAGTCAAGTAAAGGAAACGATACTGCATCAATTTCGTCTCCTGAATGAGCAATATCGCGGAGGCGATTATCAAATGCTTCACCAACCTCACCTTGCAATCCGGGCAACTCCAGAGCCTCCTTAAAATAGGCAAATCTGTAGGGTCCTGATCTCTCCTTGTTCCCATTGACCTCTTCGTGAATCATAGCCCCATCATAAGCGTCTGCCCCTTTCATCACGTCATAGGCAAGTTGCAGGTCGTCCAGGCATCTTCCAATGATTCCGATCTGATCGAAGGAACTTGCATATGCGATGAGACCATGTCTGCTTATACGTCCATAACTGGGCTTAAATCCCATTACGTTACAAAATGATGCAGGTTGTCTCACCGACCCACCTGTATCCGATCCCAGAGACATCAGGCAAGTTCCGGATTGAACAGAGACCGCAGATCCTCCGGACGATCCTCCGGGAATGCGCGAAGCATCGATTGCATTCCTGACAGGCCCATAGTATGAATTTTCATTTGTAGACCCCATTGCAAATTCGTCGCAATTTACCCGGCCAATGATGATCGCATCTTCAGCTAAAATCCGCTCTACAGCAGTCGCTGAGAACAAAGCCTTATATCCATGTAAAATCTTGCTTCCTGCGGTCACCTGGTGGTCCTTGAATGAGATGACATCCTTCAAGCTGAAGACGGCTCCCCACAGCAGACCCATTTTCCTTCGTTTATCGTGAAAGATTTGGTCGAGCTCATCTGCCCTTGATTTTGCTTCATTTCCATATACCTCGATATAGGCGTTAAGGCCCCGGGTGTTCGCAATGTTTTTGAGATAAGTATCTACAAGGGTGCGGCAAGTAATCTTCCCCGAATGCAGGTCCTTCTGTATTTCCCTGAGTGAAGTGTAGTCTGGCACCACCTTATTTTTTTATCCGGAGGATGATTTCTTCAAGGGGGATATTGGACTGTTCACCGGTCTTCATATCCTTGAGTGTGTACTTTTGTTTCTCGATTTCTTCCTCACCGATGATTATAACATAGTTGACCCCACTGGCATTGGCATATTTGAGTTGCTTCCTCAGTTTAGTTGGTTCAGGATACAATTGGGCTGAAGTTCCAGCGTCATGTATTTCCCGGAGTATCCCAAAAGCTTTTTTATGCGCTTCTTGATCAAGGGCAATGAGCAAGGCTCGGGGGGAGTGGTCAATGTGTTCCGGCCACTTATTGAGCTCCTCCATTACATCAAATATCCGAGCAACTCCAAACGAAATTCCTACCCCGGACATCCCTTTGAGGCCAAAAACACCGGTCAGGTCAGCATAGCGACCTCCACCGAGGATACTACCGATTTTCACTTCCTTGGAAACCACTTCAAAAATACACCCTGTGTAATAACTTAATCCCCGGGCAAGAGTAGGGTCGTATATCACATCTTGGGTGAAAGACAGACCTTCCAGATATCCAAAAATCTCAGTGAGTTCTGATGCGGCTTTTCTACCGGATTCGGACCCATCGAGGAGTGCGAAAAGGTCTTTCCGGTTTTTCGTACTAAAAAACCTGGTTAGGCCCTCTATTTGCACCTGGCTGTATTCTGATTTTGTCCATTCTCTCTTTACACCATCCCATCCAATTTTGGAAAGCTTGTCGATGCCCACAGTCATCTCTGCAAGACGATCCGATACCCCACAAAGTTCGGCAATAGCATTCAAGATCAACCGGTGATTTATTCTAATCTCCACTTCCATTCCCAACTTTGTAAACACTTTGTCAATTATCGCAATATACTCTGCTTCATACATTAGAGAATCAGAGCCAACAGCATCCGCATCACACTGATAGAATTCCTGATACCGGCCTTTTTGAGGGCGATCTGCTCTCCACACCGGTTGTATTTGATACCTTTTAAAAGGAAACTGAAGTTGGTGTTGATTCATGGCTACAAAACGCGCAAATGGGACTGTGAGATCATAGCGTAACCCCCTTCGAGCAATTGATGGCAACAGACTTTTCGAGTCGAGATTTTCCAATGCATGTTTATCTGCCTTACCTAGAAAATCGCCGTTGTTGAGGATCTTAAAGAGGAGTTTATCTCCCTCATCACCATATTTGCCCAGCAAAGTATCCAGATTTTCAAGGGCCGGGGTTTCTATGGGTAAGTATCCGTATTGTTCAAATACCTGCCGTATTACAGAAAAAATATAATTCTGACGAAATACGTGACGGGGTATCAGGTCTCGTGTTCCTTTCGGAATGCTAGGTTTCATGCCGGAAATGGGGGATTAGTACGCACTTGAAAATTGAGAGAGAAACCGAATATCATTTTCAAATAATAGGCGAATGTCATTTATCTTATATTTTCTCATGGCTTGGCGCTCGATGCCCATTCCAAATGCGAAGCCTGTATAGATCTCGGGATCAATCCCGCACATTTTCAGGACATTGGGATCTACCATGCCGCATCCCATGATTTCCAGCCATCCGGTTCCTTTGGTCATTTTGTGATCTTCCTTGGAGTTGAGCCCCCAGAAGACATCGACTTCAGCGCTGGGTTCGGTAAAGGGGAAGTAGGAGGGTCTCAGTCTTATTTTGACATCCGATCCATATAGTTCATGGGCAAAAAAGGAGATCACCTGCTTCATATCTGCGAAGGAAACATTTTTATCTACATATAGTCCCTCTACCTGATGAAACTGGGCATGAGCCCGGGCTGAGATCGTTTCATTTCGATAGACCCGGCCCGGTGAAATAATCCTTATAGGAGGTTTGGAAGATTCCATCTCATGCACCTGCACGGTGGATGTCTGAGATCGAAGCATCCGGGTGGGATCATTTTTGAGATAATAAGTATCTGTCATATCGCGAGCCGGATGATCTTCAGGAGTGTTAAGAGCAGTAAAATTATGCCACTCATCTTCGATTTCACGATTTTCTACGACACGAAATCCAATGCGCTCAAAGATCTGAATGATCTGATTAA
The DNA here is from genome assembly GCA_965222645.1 of Saprospiraceae bacterium. GTDB lineage: Bacteria > Bacteroidota > Bacteroidia > Chitinophagales > Saprospiraceae > JABDMH01. The sequence continues at coordinate 3,817,189 of OZ244968.1, forward strand.
GGACGATTGCAACGGGATGTCTCGATCCCAATGGCAGGGGGAAGCCCGGTGCGGTTAGGTCGATGTTGCTGTAGGATGAAGGTTTATCTTTTTTAAGACGGGCGCTAATATCTTTAAACTTTTGCTCTGCCGTGTTTTTGAGATTATTAAGTGCAAGACCGTAGTCTTTCCTTTGATCCGGGGGTACATCTCGCATTGCTGCAAAAAGAGGTTTGATTTGGTTTTTGGTGCCCAAAAATTGCAGACGAAATTGTTCCAGTTCTTCCTCATTTTCAGGCTCTAGCTCTTTAATGCTTGCTAGTATTTCACGTACTTTTTCAAACTGTACGATACTCATGTCATCATCTTGTTGAAAAAATGAGTTGTAAAGGTATAATTTTATGCACAATTGACTGGACTGACATGCATGGCACATCCTCTAGATTTACGATACAAGAAAGGGTAGTAGTAGTATTATCGGCTTTGTTTTTCGTATCACTGATTTATTCAGTTTATATGCTGTCTATCACCATGTTTCTATTTTCCATACCAGCGCTATTTTTATTTAATGGAGAAAGTGGAATACGACTGCGTCAGGATTTTGTTTTTCAATTGAGAAGAATGTTGCATCATCCCGAGTGGTGGATCATGATAGCATATTTTTTTTTGATTCTATTTGGTGGGATGTATTCAGATGATTCTCAATACTGGTTTGAGAGAGTCAGAATCAAACTGCCTTTTCTCTTATTACCTATTGCTTTTTTTTTAATTCCACCTTTATCCCGCAGGACAGTAATTGTTATTCATATAATTTTTGTCATTGTCCTGACACTAAGTAGTTTGCCCATTATAGCTCATCTGATTTTGCATTATCAGGAGACCATTCAAGCTTTAAAGCAGGGCATTGCTATCGAAACGCCTGTAAATCATATCCGATATAGTCTGATGGTGGCATACTCTTGCGTAGTTTGTCTTCTGTTTAACTTACGCAAGGAGGACTTAATGATTCCTTACCGGCCTTTTTTATGGGCCAGTGGGATCTATTTGTTTATCCTTCTGCATTTGCTTGCAGTGCGAAGCGGTCTTGTTTCTTTTTATGTGGTTTTCTTTTTATTACTGGTACACAATCTTTTAAAGAGGCGAAATAGATTTGCGGTGATTCTCTTGTTGGCAGGCATTGCATTGCCGGTCGTCGCTTTGCAAATGATCCCGAGCTTAAAGCAGCGCATGCAGTATATGCAGGAGGACCTGTTGCGATACCAATATCAGGATTGGAATGCTTATTCAGATGCAGAACGTATTCTATCTCTTCGCGCGGGGTGGGCAATATTTAGAAAAAATATGGGCCTGGGAACCGGACCTGGAGATCTTTCCGCTGATATGGCAAAGTATTTTTACGACAACTTTGGTAAGGATACACACTTAATGCCTCACAATCAATTTTTATCTGTGATGGCAGGTAGTGGCATTTTAGGCCTCCTTGTATTTTTAGGTCTATTATTTATTCCCGTGATAAAAAACAAAGCATTTCAGGAACCCTTCTTCCTGTTTTTTGAAATAATAATATTTCTTTCATTATTTGTTGAAAACACTTTGGAGACATCTGTGGGAGTTGGATTCTATTTATTCTTCACACTCCTGGCATTAAATCACCTGCGCACAAAGTCTTCCACATAATCCAGATCACCCATTTGATCGACGTCTTTTTTAAAGTATATTCCCATTAAGAGCCCAAACAATAACCCACCAATATGTGCAAACCATGCGGTGCCTCCACCCTCAGAGACCACACCCATACTTTGTACGGTACTAAACACTTGTATGGCAATCCAGATGCCCAGAAATGCCAGGGCTGTCATTGTGATTCTTCTCAAGATCACAAACAAGAACACGATAACCTTAATTCGAGATCGCGGAAACATGACCAGATAGGCACCCAGAACAGCGGAAATGGCTCCACTCGCTCCCACACTGGGCACCTCGCTCCCCCAGCTAAAATATATATGTGCCAGACTCGCCAATACGCCACCTACAAGGTAAAACAAAGCAAATTTCAGGTTGCCAATAGTCGCCTCAATATTGTCTGCAAATACCCATAAGAATAGCATGTTGCCCACTAAATGCATCATGCCTCCATGTAAAAACATAGAAGATATCAATGTGCCATAATGGTGACCACTGACAATGTATGCCGGGATCGTGGCAAAGCGATCAAAGAAAAGACCTAATTCAGTTTGCTCAAGTGTAATTTGATATAAAAATACAATGATGTTTATCGCGAGAAATAGATAACTAAATAGCGGATAAGCACCACCTTTTATCTGATCATCTCCAACGGGAAAAAACATATGCCTCGAATTTTCTTGACGGGGTAGATGATCCACAATTAGAAGTTCTGATTTGCATGATTTCCTATACTTCGCCTGTAGTTCTTCAAAAAAGACTAAAATCCCTCCCGCAATAAGTCGTGAATGTGAATCACCCCAATGTACTCATTATCTTGCACAACAGGTAATTGTGTAATCTGATGATGCCGCATCTTTGCCAGTGCTCGGGTGGCCATCGCATCTGGAGAAATTGTATGGGGCTTTGTTGTCATAATATCAGCGGCATATAACATCTTGTGGTCTTCATTGCTTTCCAGCATTCTCCGCAGGTCTCCATCAGTGATGATACCGGATATGCTCCCATCGCCACTAGTCACGACAGTCATGCCTAGACGTTTAGAACTAATCTCAATAAGGACTTCCTCTATGGTCGAATCTAAAGACACAGATGGAGGTAAATGAGTATTGCAGAGGTCTTTCACCTTGAGATTTAATTTTTTACCAAGCATGCCTCCGGGATGGAAAGTGGCAAAATTTTCAGGTTTAAAATTCTTCAGATGCATGAGCACCACGGCAAGTGCATCTCCCAGAGACATCTGCATGATCGTGCTGGTGCTGGGGACGAGGTTAAACGGATCAGCTTCGGATTGTTCGGGCAATTGCACTGTGATATCGCTGTTTTTTCCAAGGAAGCTATGGGGATCAGAGACCAGTGAGATTATTGAATTTGTTTTGGATCGTACAGCAGCTACCAGAGCACGTATCTCTTCGGTTTCTCCACTTTTCGAAATGCAAATCAACACATCTTCGGGCTGCACGACACCCAGATCTCCATGCAATGCATCGGAGGCGTGAAGAAAAAGACTTGGGACACCAATGGAATTGAAAGTAGCTACCATTTTAATGCCGATAATTGCGCTCTTTCCGACACCGGTAATTACAATACGGCCCCTGCAATCCAGGAGACAATGTACTGCGGCGTCAAACTGAGAGTCCAGGGATTCTGCAAGTCTTTTTAGGGCATCCGATTCCATTGTAATGGCCCTTTTTGCCAAGGTGAGAGTTTCTGTAGTCAATTTTTCTTTTTTTTGATAAAAAATTCGAATTTCGATCGGCCAATCAAAAATATTAGTTAAATTTAAGTTGGTTGTATTCAAGTCCCCTGTTTGAAACTCAATTTTGGATTGACTTTCACAGATTCTCCGCTTTGATGTAGACGTTAAGTAGCTCACCATGCAGGAATCGTGTAGATTGATGGAGGTCTTATGAAATCGAACACAGACCCCACTGATGGCATTATGACAAGTTAAATCTTATTGAAAATTTGCCTCTATTTATTTCGTTTTGTGAAGTAGAGAGCAGCGATTTGTTTGGTTAAAAGGCACTATGACATGAAAGACGTACTGAATTTACAATCTGCACTGCAGACATATTTCGGTTTTGATCATTTTAAAGGTAACCAGGAAGAAATTATTCAAAGTGTACTCGATGGAAGAGACACTTTCGTAATAATGCCCACCGGGGGTGGTAAATCTTTGTGTTATCAACTTCCAGCACTGATGATGGATGGCACTGCCATTATTATTTCCCCTCTTATTGCCCTGATGAAGAATCAGGTAGACAGCATAAGAGGATACAGCCAGGCAGATGAGATTGCTCATTTTCTCAATTCTTCGCTCTCCAAAAGTCAGATAAGACAAGTGAGAGAAGATATTTTGGCTAATAAAACCAAAATGCTGTACGTGGCTCCTGAGACTCTTACTAAGGAGGAAAATATAGAATTTTTTCGACAGGTCAATGTGTCATTTGTAGCTGTAGACGAAGCGCATTGTATCTCAGAATGGGGACATGATTTCCGTCCCGAGTATCGGAGGATACGCGATATGATAAACGGTATCGATCACCGTATTCCCATTATTGCATTGACTGCCACCGCAACGCCGAAAGTGCGTTCGGACATTGTCAAGAACCTCAATATGTTTGAGGTAAATAGCTTCTTGTCTTCGTTCAACAGAGATAATTTATTTTACGAGGTAAGACCGAAGAAGGGCAAGGAAGAAACTTTCAAAAGCATTATTCAGACTATCAAAAAAATGGGTAGTCAATCGGGGATTATCTACGTTCAGGCACGGAAGACAACGGAGGCTCTGGCTGCAACACTTGTGGTCAATGGGATCAAGGCTGCACCTTATCACGCGGGTTTGGAAGCTAAAGTGAGATCCAAGACACAGGATGACTTTCTCATGGAGGAAATTGATGTCATCGTTGCCACCATCGCCTTTGGTATGGGTATAGACAAACCCGACGTGAGATTTGTCATGCATTATGATTTTCCAAAAAGTATCGAAAATTATTACCAGGAAACCGGAAGGGCGGGTAGAGATGGACTGGTCGGAAAATGTATTGCCTACTTTTCACCCAAAGACATACAAAAACTAGAGAAGTTTCTCCGCGACAAACCCGTTGCCGAACGCGAAATGGGGATGCAGTTACTTGTAGAGATGATGGCGTATGCAGAGACCGCATCGTGCAGAAGAAAATTTTTATTGAAATATTTTGGCGAAGACTTTGATGCTGAGGATTGCAACAACCAATGTGACAACTGTAAGCATCCAAAGGAAAGAATTGATGTCACAAAGGAATTGCACCAGGCACTACTCGCGGTGTCAGATCTAAAAGAAAACTACCAGGGCAACGTAATTGTAAAGTATTTGCAGGGCGAGCAAAACCTCAAAGTCAAAGATTTCGGATTCGAAAAACTGGCGAGGTACGGTGTGGGTGCAGACAAGGACAAAATCTTTTGGGAAAGTGTCTTTCGCAATGCCATTCTTGAAGGCTTTGTCTATAAAGATGTCGAGACGTATGGAATAATCAAGTTGACTGAAAAGGGGAAAGAGTATATCGAAAACCCCACGGCAATGTTTATTCCTTTAAATACGGAATACACTGACACACATAGTGATGAAAGTGACACTAAGTCGATGGCACTCGACAGCACCTTGCTTAATTTGCTTAAAGACCTGAGAAAATCACTCGCAAAGGCAAAATCCATACCCCCTTATATTATTTTTCAAGATCCCTCTCTTGAAGACATGGCTACTCAGTATCCTATATCAATGGAAGACATGGCCAAAATTTCCGGAGTTTCGGAAGGGAAAGCAAAACGATACGGTGCTGATTTCGTAGATCTGATAAAGGAGTATGTAGAAGAAAATGATATCGAAAGACCATCCGAAATTGTTGTAAAATCTGTCGCAAATAAATCAAAGGCAAAAGTATCCATTATCCAGGGTGTCGATCGAAAATTGGCACTAGATGACATCGCACATAGCATGTCTATTAGTTTAGATGAGCTGTTGGAGGAGATGGATATGATTGTGGGCTCAGGAACTAAATTAAATATCAAATATTATATCGACGAGCATGTTGATGAATATGCCAAAGATGATATTTACGAGTATTTCATGGGCTCGGAATCCGATTGTGTACAACAAGCTCAAACAGAGCTGGAAGATGATGACATTACATTGGAAGAAATCAAACTTGTCCGCCTGATGTTTTTGTCCGAAATGGCAAACTGATTTTCGTTCTTTGACGATCACAGAATATTTTCCGTAAATAAATGAAACAGCTTACGATCATAAATGGGCCTAATTTAAATTTGCTTGGCAAACGCGAACCTGAAATTTATGGCTCTTCATCCTTTAGTGAGTATTACCAGGAACTCACGAGGATGTTTAAGGGCAGAATCCGGTTTGATTATTTTCAATCGAATCATGAAGGCGAAATAATTGATAAACTTCATGAGGTAGGCTTTGATGTAGATGGAATTATTCTCAATGGAGGTGCACTTACACACTACTCCCATGCAATTGCAGATGCAATTGCAGCTATAGAAACACCTGTGATCGAAGTCCATATTTCTAATATTTATTCGCGTGAGGCATATCGAGCTACATCTCTCACGGCTTCCAAGTGCATTGGTGCTATTGCCGGCCTGGGTCTGGACGGATATAGACTTGCCGTGGAATATTTTATGATTAAGGATTAATTCCTTCCTGTTTTGGGAAGAAATAATTCCTTCTTGCCCCGGAAGTCACACCCTTCATGTAGGGACAGCACCTGGAAGAATTCCAATCAATTAGTTATTTTAGATGAAAGTCTTACTTGATAGGATAATCAAAAAGTCCCTGTGGTGAGCAGTCCCCCCGGAATCGGTTTCAAAGAAATAGTAAAATTAAACTCATGAAATTTGAAGGATCCATTACAATTGATAAACCTGTCGGAATAGTTACGGGATTTTTTGCCGATCCAAGTAATTTGAAAGAATGGCAGGATGGATTTGTAAAAAAAGAGCTGCTCGAGGGAGTGGAGGGAAAAGATGGTGCCATTTCTAAGATGTATTATTCCGATGGCAAAAGGGATATGGTCCTTACCGAAACAATAATCTCAAATAAGCTACCGGATTCCTTTGAGGCTTTTTATCATCACAAGCATATGGATAATACTATGAAGTGTCAGTTTACATCGATCGCTGCTGATCAAACTAATTATTCGTATCAATTCGAATACACGCGTATCAACTGGATCTTGCCGCGTCTCATGGCCATATTCTTTCCCGGTATATATCGAAAGCAGGGTGAGAAATGGATGAAGCAATTTAAGGAATATGTGGAAAAACACGGATGAGTAGCTACTTGATATGCGCGATTTCCGAAAATCATGTAATAGGGAAATACAGAGATAGAGGTCTTCAAACCCACCTGCTCCAGGATTCTGACATCGACTGAACCTTTACTTGTTTTAGAGTCCGTTGCTATACAGAAGATATGACGATTGGAGAGATACTTAAAACAACAACTCATCGGCCGTGGAGATTGCCCGAAAAAGGTTGGAGATATTACCAGGAATGGAATCAAGCAATATTCCTTCATTGGCAGGTTGACTCGGAAATATTGAGAAAATTTGTTGCATCTGATCTGAGACTTGATAGCTTCAAAGGAACGTATTGGGTTTCAATGGTTGCTTTTACCATGGATAAAATAAGGCTCCGGAATTTTCCTGCATTTTCTCCAATCTCACATTTTCATGAAATCAACGTAAGAACATATGTGACGTATCAAGGTAAACCTGGGGTCTATTTTTTGAGTATCGAAGGAGGAAATAGGATCTCGTGCTTTATAGCAAAGAAGCTATCCGGGCTTCCCTAGCGGTTTTCCAGGATGCAGAGAAAGGACAATCAATACTCATCTGCAAATAGAAAGTATGCTGATATGCTTAATCTAAGATTTCAGATAGGAAAAGAATTACGAGAAAGAGATCAGTTAGATCACTGGTTGACCGAGCGGTATATTTTGTATCAGGACTCAGCTGATAGATTGAGTGAATTTGAGATACACCATATTAGATGGCCACTGCACCATCTTAATTTGAGTAGTAGTGAGATCAATTACTCGAGGTTTTCAGACATTCTTACCAATTTTCCTAATAGGATGCATTATTCACCGGGTGTCCAGGTACTGGCATGGGGGAAAAACGGACTTAAAAACGGATAGGCTCACTAATAGACTTTGCGAATTTCTCCTATTCCTCGATTAAGAATTTTACTGGGATCGTGTATTGCACAGGGACGGGTTTCCCACCATTTTGCGCTGGTGAAAACTTGATCCCCTCGGCTTTTAGCTTGTCGAAGACCGCCTTGATGGTATCTCCGATGGTGGCGCCCAAATCCCTTACGATGTATATCTGGCCAATCTCACCTTTCTGGTCAATTTCAAATTGTACGGCAGCCAGACCTTCCACTCCGTGGGTGCGGGCCAACTCGGGATAAGTTATTTCTTTGTAAATAAACTCGAGAAGCTTTCTGGTGGAACATGCCTGCTGATCAGTCTGTTCTCTGGCGTTTTCACAACCGGGGTATACAGGCAGTACATCTGGTAGATTGGATTTTAAATTAGATTTTGAGAATTTCGAATCTGGCAGATCGGGATTGGTTTTTCCATATCCCACTACTACAACTTCTTCGAGCACATTCATAAAAGGTTGTTGTACATTGTTGATATTCAGATCTTCTTTACAAGCGAGAAGAAAGATTACTAGAAATAAAGAGAATAAAGTCATTGCCACATTCTTTGCAGTTGCATTTTGACTTGTTGTTTTTTTATTAAACATTTTTATTCTTTTTTTGAGTGAAAAATTAGAAAAATATGGTACTGGAATCCCAGTCTGACCCTCAGTAGCAAATCTCAGTAAAATCCGACCATATTCATGTTTTTTAAAATGGAGCAGAACCTGTTTATCTGCCTGGTACTCGTGCAGATCTCGGATTTCTTTTTGATAGAGAAATGGTAAGGGATGGAACCATAAAATAATTCTCACCAATTTTAACAAAATTAGATCGATCATATGGCCTGCCCTTATGTGTGCTAACTCATGTATGATTATCGCCCGCTGCTCTTGATCTGTCATTTTTGTAACCTCCGAAGGAATAAAAATGTGTTTCCAAATAGAAAACGGATTGAGGTTCTCATGGTGCACTACAATTTTGTGGTCGAAAATCGTATCCAGTTTCCCCTTTTGGTGCAAGTGTAATACGTGATAAACATCTTTGATCAGGAGGCCGAGACCAGCGAGCAAACCAATACTATAGATGATGAAAGGGATCAATCCTGCGCTGGGAGTGCTCATTTCCCCGGTGCGTGTAGTCGCGCCATCGGGTACATAGAAATATTCCGATACGATCCTAAATTCTGTATCGAGTGGACTTTGTAATCCGGGTAGCTCTGCAAATGGAAGCAACAATCCTGCACATAAGCCAACCAACAAGTAGAATCGGCCAAATTCGTAAGTTGGTCTGTTTCTCAATAAAATATAATATAAGAGGTAGAATAATAACCACCACCCGGTAAGCTCGATCAGATAGTTGATCATGATTTCAAGATCTTAGATTAATCATCCATTTTTTCTAATTCAACCAGAATTTCCCTTATCGCATCCAAATCTAATTCTTCATTTTTTACCAGGCTGGAAATCATATTTTCAAATGATCCCTGGTAATATCTTTTCACTAGTTGTGCCAGTGTCTCCCTACTGTATGAAGATCGGCGTATCAAGGGAAAGTATTCATATGTGCGCCCATAAGCTTTGTGACCTACAAAGCCCTTTTTTTCAAGTATTCGAACAATCGACGATATCGTACTGTGCGGTGGTTTTGGCTTACCCATCTTTTCCAATATGTCGCTTACCGTGCATTTTTCCAGATCCCAGATATAAGCCATGATGTCCTCTTCTGCCCTGGTAAGCCTTACTGTTTTTTCCCTCATCCTGACAAAGGTACAACGTATATTTCAGAAATGCAACGTATTTATACGTTATTATGCTATACGGCAGTCTTGATGTCGTTTTTCGACTATTTTTTTTCTAAAAATTCTCAGCAATAGACTTCTCAATGTCAGTCATTTGTCTGTCCTGACCAGCTATTCCATACCGTATTGATTAGATAATTAACTTAGGGCCCTAATTGTGTTTACTGAACTTGAAACCAGGGGAGAAAAAATCTGACATGTCATTGACCACCCAGTATGTAAATAAGTGCAGAACTATTTGTGACCATATCATGCGGCAACAGCGGGAGATCGAGGAGGCTGCAATGATGTTTGCCAAAACGATACTCAGTGGTCGAATGGTGCATGTCTTTGGCAGTGGTCACAGCCGGATAATGGTAGAAGAGATGTGGCCGCGCTACGGATCATTTCCCGGATTTAATCCAATGGTCGAGCTATCTCTTACTTTCCACAATTTGGTTGTGGGATCCAATGGGCAAAGGCAAGCCATGTTTTTGGAAAATGTCTCTGGACTGGCAGGTCGAATTTTGCGAAACTTTGATTTAAAGTCTCAGGATTCAGCCCTGGTTATTTCCTCCAGTGGTTGCAGTGTGGTTCCGATTGAAATCGCACAGCAGTTTAAAACAAAGGGAATTCCCGTGGTTGCCATTATCAGTCGAGACCACTCAGAAAAATCGTTGAGCAAAAGAAAAGACAGCAAGAAACTTTCTGATTTCGCCGATATAGTCCTCGACACAGGAGCACCTGTAGGTGATGCAATGATATCCATACCGGGACTGGATACGCCCATTTCACCGGGCTCTACTGTGGGGGGTGCCATTTTGATCAATTGCATCAAAGCCCAGGTGGCACAGATCCTTACGGACAATGGACATCCACCACTTGTACTGACTGCAGAGGCAGTTGTGGGGCAGGAAAAAGCTGCCTCGCTTTTTGAGAGTGCTTATGACGAACACGGACGAAGAATGGCCAAACTTTACGAGAATCTTGGCCAGTAATCTTTTAGTCAAAAAAAAATATGGATAAAATGCGACCTCCCATTCTTACCTCTGTAGTCGGGAGTTATCCCTTCCCTTCCTGGTTGGAATTTGCTTCGAAAAACCTCGATCAATTTGGCTCGGCCGATATCGAAGAGATGATTGATGACGCCGTGATCGGGGCAATTCATGACCAGGTAAGTGCAGGTCTGGATGTGATCACTGATGGAGAGCAAACCAGACTGGATTTTAATCTGTCTTTTTACGGCTTTCTAGAGGGAATAAAGCGAGAGACAAAATCACCACGACTTTGGGGTCCTCCGGCACATGACCAGCGAGGTAAGCATGAAATCATCGGTGATCTCAGTGCACCAAAGGGCCTGGGAGTGGTAGAAGAATATCAGAGACTTCAAAGATTGGCACCATCCGGGCCTACTCTCAAGGCCAGTATCCCGGGGCCCTATACTTTGAGCGGGCGGTTATTGCCCAATGCAAAATATCCCGACCGCTATGCGATCACAGAAGCTATTCTTCCCATCGTGAGGGCAGAACTCGAAGCCCTTGTAAAAGCAGGTTGCCAGGAGATTACGGTAGATGAACCATCAATGAGTTGCTATGCCCACCGGGAAGACACGAAGCGGTTTGTCGATATTTTTAATCGCACGATAGAACCTATTGCAGGTATGTGTCGATTGTCAACTCATTTGTGCTTCGGCAACTTTAAAGGGCATCCGGTCGGATACCGCAGCTTGCGACCAATGTTGCCTGATTTTCTCGATTTTAAGGTAGACGAAATCCATATCGAGATGGCCAATCGCGAATTCTCTGAAATTGAATTGATCGCTGAGTTTGCAAAGCGGATGGAGGTAGCTGTGGGAATTGTAGATGTAAAGAGTTATTACATTGAGAGTGTGGATGATATCTCGGAACGCATTAAAAAATGCCTGAAATTCATATCTCCGGATAAATTATCGGTAGCACCGGATTGTGGTTTGAGTCAAACGGCAAGATGGGCAGCGAAAAGGAAATTGCAAAATATGGTGGCAGGAGCAAGAAAAGTGAGATCCACCTTGTGACTTGTCGCCTTTATTCAAAATTTTAGAAAACAATTGAGTAAACTAATAATCCCGGCACAGAAAGGTGAGGCATTTCTCGAGGATGTGAGAAACATCGATACCTCTGGTGAAAATTTTCAGTTGTGGTGGTTGGGGCAAAGTGGATTTCTAGTCCATTTTCAGGGTGAATATTTAATGATAGATCCCTATTTGTCTGACTCACTTACTCAAAAGTATGCACAGACCGATAAGCCTCACATCAGAATGACAGAAATTGTCATCGATCCTCATGCGCTGAATTTCATTAAGGTCGTCACTTCCAGTCACAATCACACCGATCATTTGGATGGTGTAACCCTTAAGGTGTTGTTGAGGAAGAATAAGAATATAAAGCTAATAATACCGGAAGCCAATCGAGCATTTGTTTGCGAAAGATTGGGATGTGACTTTGGTTTACCAATCGGATTAAACGATGGCGAAAGTGTCAGCGTAGGTCGCTTTTCGTTTTATGGTATTCCCGCTGCACATAATGAAATAAGCCGGGATAACCACGATCGTTGCCATTTTATGGGATATGTCATTTCCTTTGGCAAATGGAAGATTTATCACAGTGGCGACACATTGTGGTTTGATGGGTTGGTTGATATGCTTAAACCCCTCGCAATCGACGTAGCAATCTTGCCCATTAATGGAAATCGACCAGAGCGACGTGTGGCTGGGAATTTAAACACTGAAGAAGCAGCCCAACTTGCTCACGCCATCGCGGCAGCGGTCGTAATTCCTTGCCACTATGATATGTTTACCTTTAATACGGCGGATCCACGTGACTTTATAAATGCCTGTAAAAAACTGGGTCAAAATTATGCAGTGCTACAGGCCGGGGAGCGGTGGTCACCTGAGTACCTCAAGCAGGAATAAATTTCCGGTCCGTTAATTAAGAAGGATAAAAAATCGCCCTAATAAAAAAGTCGAGCCTGAATTTCCACTACTGAATTAGTTGCTTTCTATAATCCTCTTCAGTTGCCGCAGGACTTTTATTACTGCCTAGGGTATGTGCTCGCTGTGCAGATTTATTGAGCTGAATCGGCGGAATGTCATAAAAACTTGAATCGAGTTTCTTGTATTTGGGGCTTTGGTCATAACCGGGCATTTCACCTATTGCTCGTTTAAACATCATTTCAATTTCCGACCTGGTGCCAGTTTGATTTATTAAATTATTTTTTTCCCTGGGATCTGTCTTCAGATCGTATATCCGATCTATTTTTTGCAATGTGTCCAAATAAATTTTATACCGGCTTCCAATCAGTACCCGGTCACGAAAATCATGATAACTCCTTACTAAACCACTTGAATCCAATCGAGCCGGATGACTCCCCATAGACAATACCCAATCTCGCTTTTTTTTCACCTCCGGATTTTTAAGAATGTCATAAAAAGAAGTACCCTGGATATTGTACGAAGATTCTCTATCGATTCCCGCCATTTCCAAAAAGGTAGGGCACACATCTGTAAAATCTATAAGTACGTCTGAAGTCTGTGACCGTAAATGAGTAGGAGTTTTTACTATGAAAGGAGTGTTAATTCCATTTTCACTGAGAAATGCTTTTCCTCCCCGGACATAATAATCATTTCTTTTCCCAGTAATTCTTCGGGTGGTGCCATTATCTGTCGTAAATACTATGAATGTGTTTCGGGAAAGAGAAAGTTCTTCAATTGTGCTTGTAATCTTTCCTACGATAAAATCTGTATACCGCACCATTGCCTTGTGCTTTTCGAACGGGGTTGTGACATCCGGGTCCAGAGGCGTGTGCACGAATGGAGTATGAGTCAAGGTCATTGGAAAATAAACAAACATGGGATCTTTTCGATTTGCTTGCAGAAAGTCAATAATGAAATCGCAATAGATATCAGGACCAAACTGACCGGAATAAGTCTTACTACCCTCCCTAGTATGAATGTAGGGGTCCCAATATCGTTTATTACTTATTTCTTCATTACCTCCTTCGCCCCCGGTCCACATGCAGTACTCATCAAAACCTGCATGGACCATGGCCTCGGGCTCGAGCCGGAAATCACTGATCTGCCACTTACCCGCTGCACAAGTCTTGTAGCCATTTTGTCTCAATATTTTTGGAAAGGATAGATTTAATTCCGGGTCAAAACGCGCTCCGTGACCCCATCGTGGCACGTCGTAGTGATTTACCCATCCATTCGTATGCGGATACTGGCCTGTAAGCAATGCAACCCTGCTCGGAGTGCATTGGGGCATGGAATATGCTTTACTAAATCGGATACCTGATGCGGCCAAGGAATCGATGAAGGGAGTGGCTATTTCAGACGCTCCGTAACAGGAAATCCACTCTTTGCCAAGGTCGTCAACCAGGATAAAAATGATATTTGGTTTTGTTGAGTAAGTGTCAGTTCGACAACAAAAAATCAGGAGAAATAAAAAGGTGGAAATAATCAGGAGTCTCCGGTATGTCATTCCTAAAAATAGGAATTATTGTCGATCTCATTTTTTGCACTTGGATCTGTTGCACTTGTTTTTCGAGTAAAAAGATGAAGGATTACCAGCCAATCTAGCAAAGGAGAAAATTAAAATCAATGTTATGGGAGCCTCTTGTGGCAGAGAATTTAAGGCGATCAGCAGATTTTAAATTGTTTACTTACCTCTCCCAATTGTTCGGGGTCATAATATTTGTCTCCCATCAATTTTCTTTCGAGAGCTTTAGAAGCGGGAGTAATTGATAATCCTCCTTTTGCGGTACATCTCAGTTCAGAGGCCATTAATTTGCTTACCGATGCCATAGATTGGATGACCTGATCAAGCGGGATTAATGCGTCGTAATGAGACAGGGCCATATTAGCGCATGTCAAGGCATTGCTCGCCGCCATTACATTTTTTCCCAGACAGGGAGCTTCGACCCGATTGGCGATGGGATCACAGATCATTCCCAGCGAATTCTGTAAGGCCAGTGAGGCGGCAGATACTGCCTGATGCAGGGAGCCGCCGTTCATGGTGACTAGTGCTGCAGCTGCCATGCTTGAGCCAGAGCCACATTCGGCCTGGCATCCACCTACTTCAGCAGCAAACGATGCCTGATCCGCAATAAAAATACCGATCATACCAGCTGACAAGAGTGCTTTTACGGCTTCTTCCCTGCCTAGATCGAGAGCGGTGACCGTTCCCAATATTGCTCCGGGAAGTGCTCCGCATGCACCGGCTGTAGGAGCGGCAACAATTACCCCCATCGCACTTTTTACCTCCATCAGTGCAGAAACATACAAAGTGATCTCATTCAGGATACCCGCATCCAGTAGCTTTCGGTCCAGCCAACTCGATTTAAATTGGAGGGATTGCGCACCGAGAATTCGATCGTCATAGTTTGTTCCATTGAGTCCTTCTTTGACACTGTTCTGCATGATTTGCAGCAGATTATACATTTTGGCATAGACCTCCTCTTCCGAAATTCCTCCTCTCACACTTTCGTACCGGAGCGCCAATCGCCATAGTTGATCAATATTGTGCTTCTCCGACCAGGAAATCATTTGCTCACAAGTCAGAAAGGGTACTTCAGGATTTTGCCTTGATAATATTGGAAGTACTGGATCAATTGTCTTGACAGATTGCACCTGTCCCAGCTTTTTGATTTTTTTTATTGATAATTTGTCGAGTGGGTTTCCCGATTTTAGTTCAATAAAGGGTTGATCACCTTTATGGAGAAAGACATGATCCGGATTATGTTCGCTTTTGATCCGTTCAAAGAGAGAATCTGGATTTTTGAGATAGATCAATGTTTCGTAATAATCACCAAAAATGGATACCGGTGCGCCATCAATTTCGATGATCTCGATCATACCACCTCCACTTGAGATGGCTGTGACCGTGTTTACATAGCCATCATGAGTAAAAGTCATTTTGTAGGTATTGGGATGCCCGGCACCAATGTCCCGGATTGCAATGTGAATGTTCCATCCCGTTTGAGCTATGGCAGCTTCGTATCCCGGAAGTCGCTCATCGTGTGCTTCCCATCCCAGGAAACCACCAAATAAACCCATGTCAGACCCCTGACTTCTGTGCGTGGTTGCCAACGAACCCCTGGGATCAAACTCAATCAATATGTCCTGAAAACGACCACCAACAAGATCACGGCATATCCTACCGATCCGCAGAGCTGCGGCACAATGTGAGCTGGAAGGTCCCCTCATTACCGGGCCCAAAACATCGTTAAATATGCTGGGATATTGCATCTATAAAGGTGTCTTAAAGATATAACTATTTAGAAATCAGACTTTAAAATCGATAGTGCTTTAAGTGCTTCCGCTATTATAAACAGTGCAAAGTTTACGCCAGAATTGGTAAATAGGAAGTTGCCATAGCGTCATAGAGAGCACGACTGAATCTTAGAATTTCATATCTTTTAAGAACTGAAATGATCGTTTGATGGATTCAAGCGGAGCATCTGAAGTATCGCGTTCTACAAAGAAGTACTTTGCCCCTTGTTTTTTGGCTTTTCGGATAAACCCTGGAAAGTCAATTTGTCCATGTCCTACATCTTCGAAGTCACCCTCAGCATCAATATCCTTGAGATGGCATGTGATAAATCTCCCTGCATAATCCGTAAGAATTTCCTGGAGATCTTTGTTGGCTTTGCGCACCCAATAGGAGTCAAGTTGGAATGTAAAGTAATCGGGGTCTAATTCCTGGAGCATAATTTCATAGGGGACCACTCCATCCACTTCTTCAAATTCCCAATTGTGATTGTGATATCCCAGCAAAATCCCATGGTCCCTGCATCGCTGCCCACTTTCCCGCAATGATCCGATCATGTCTTTTACCTGCGACATGTCAGAAAAAATATGGGGCATAATGGCAGGTATGATAAGATATTTTTGACCAAGGACCTTGCAATCAGAGATCGAGGTTTTTATCCGTTCTTTGAGACTATTCAGACTGGATTGACTGCCGAAAACCTTTACCTGCTGATCGCGTGGCATTGACATAAAGGCAGGTGGTACATTAAACGCCACCCTGCCCACTGGTGCTGATAATCTATTTTTAGCCAGAAGGTCTTTCACCTCCAATACTTCCCTCCCTAAAAAGCCCAGTGCAGAAAACTCAACTTGCCGATATCCAATCGATGCAACTTTTGCCAGTGTACCCTCAAAATCGGTGGCCATTGAAGCGGTGATTGTTGAGAGCTGGAGGCCGAATTTCTTGAGTTTTTTTTGAGAGTACTCCGATATAGGAAACCCGTTATAAAGGTTACTTAAAGAAGTGTATAGCAGCAGGTTTTTAAGTACAAGTCGACGATTCATAAAAAATTAAAGGTATCAAAGGTTTGAAAAGTATCAAAGGTGACAAGCATCATACTTGGATAGATCGGATGATGACAGAATACCATGCTCATCCCCGCATGCTCAGTTAATAGTGTCTACCGTCAGATCTAACACTATTCTGATATTTTCCTTGACCACTTCAATGTATTTATCGGGCAAAGCACCTATTTTTTTTATTAACCTTCGATTGTCCATTGCACGGAGTTGGTCGATCATTATGGCACTTTCCTTTTTCAATCCTGCTTCTCCTTTATTTAAAGTCACCCTTAAAATATGGGCTTTTTTGATATTCGTGGTGATGGGGCAAATAATGGCTGAAGGATGCACATGGTTTAAAAGATCTGATTGGACAATCAATACCGGCCGTGTCTTTCCCGACTCAATACCAAATGCGGGATTCAGATCTGCCAGCCAGATTTCATACTGCTTATATTTCATCTTCAAGACTTTCAAAATCGCGGAGAACGACTTTAGAGTCATCCCTGACTAATTTCGATTCTTTCTCCAATTGTGCTTTTAGGATTTTCGTTCTTTGATAATGATTGTAAAAATTTATGGCTTCATTGATGTACTTATTTCTACTGGTTTTCAGATGTTGCAGTATCGTATCTGTTTCAGATAAAATTTGTTCTTGCAGTTTTAGTGATATGTTTTTCATCGACATTAGTTTGAACAAAAATATATCAAAATATGATATCATGATAGTATCTTCAAATATGATTCACACCACCAGAATCTTTTACGCTGCACCATCCTGGAGTAACAAAATTGTCTCGCGTCCACACTCCATATGATATTGGAGATTTCATTCCTATCTTTAGACAAAAAACTAACAATAATGAAAACTGTACTTATCACAGGATGCAGCTCTGGCATTGGCTACGAAACTGCACTAGCCCTTGGTCGCAAGGGTCATCGGGTCTTCGCCACCATGCGCGATCTAAGTAAGAGCGAGTCACTGGGAGAAATTGCTCAGGCCGAAAATCTCTCACTCGTTTTCACACAACTGGACGTGGATGATGAGGCATCCGTAAAAAGTGCAGTAGATCAAGCTTTGGCTTCCGGTACGATTGATGTTCTGATAAACAATGCCGGTATTGCTCCTCTGGGCCATGTAGAAGAAACCGGTATTGGAGAATTTAAGCAGGTGATGGAGACCAATTTTTTTGGTGCCATTCGGTGTATCCAGACGGTGTTGCCCCACATGCGCAAAAATCAAAATGGAACGATTATCAATATCACATCGGTCTCTGGGAGAATGGCGAGCTCTCCCTATGGCGCATACACTGCCTCAAAGCATGCTTTGGAGGCAGCCAGCGAATGTCTTGCGCAGGAACTAAGGCCACACAATATCAGAGTGATCAATGTCGAACCGGGATTTACCGATACTCCGATTTTAGATAAGCAGGGCAAACCACCGGAGGACAGCATTTATCCCCAGTGGAAAAGGTTGTATGGATTGGTGCAGGCGGTGCGACAGAATCCCGTACCAGCTTCAGGAGTAGCAGAAAAGATCGTAGAGATTATTGAAGGAGATAGCTGGCAATTCAGATATCCGGTGGGACCAGACGCAGCTCCATTTTTGGGTTGGAGAGCGGCAATGACTGACGAGGACTGGGTTGAATTCGGAGGTCTCAAAGAGGATGAAGACTGGTACAAGCGGGTGGAGCAGGATTTTGGCATTAATGCCCGGAACTAGTCCCATCATAAACTCAATTTGTCCCTGCCTGGCCCTCATTTGAACAGCTACAAAGAGAAAGAAATCGGAGCTAATCCGGCTCAATATTTACTTCTCATCTGAGGTGTTGCATTTTTAAAATCAAAGATTGCATTGAGCTGGACCATTTTCCAGGTGCCATCAATCTTTTCCAGAACCCTGGTCTCATATACCAAGCCTTTGTAGCCATCCGGGTTTGTATTGGTCACATTATCTTCAAAAGTGACAAACGCTACATCATCCCGCACTTCGATAATCCAGTTGTCGCGTTCATGAACCATGTTTTTGCCGACATTTCTTACGGGACGTCCATCCATCCATCCCTTAAAAGTCTTCGACAGATCATCAAAGCCATAAATGCGTATAGCTGCCCCCGGATTGCCACTTGGTGTAACAGTCCATACGATGTAGTCAGCATCTAGCCAGGTGTTTTTCCAATTCTCATAATCACCTTTATAAAAGAATTGTGTAGCGTCATTTATGCACTTTTTAATGGCTACCTCATCATGACTTTCTAAGCCAGACCAGCTGTTTCGGTAGATTGTCCATTTTCCATCCATTTTTTTCCACACATAATGGTCACTGATCAAGGATGGCGGGTTTTCCGGTTTATCTTTTTCTGAAAAAGAACCCAATACGTGGAGGTGGCTCACCGCCAAATCACCAGATACTGTATTGCTGATGATATCCATCTCGTGGATCCTAATGTCAAGTATTGGCAGCTGACTGTTGAAATATTTTTTAACTGCTTCTGGTCCCCGAATCTCGTTTCCGGTTTGAGATGTGATGATCACTTCGGGATGCAGCAGGCCATAATAGTGCTCATAATCTTCATGATCAAAATCACGAAACATGGTTTCCAGGTGAACACGAATGTTTTCTGTATCCGAATTCTGACCGATCACCGAAAACGTAATGAACAGCGGGAGAATTACTAACCATTGATTTTTCATTGTCTGTGATTTTAAAAAATTTGTATTTCTGTTTAATTAAAATATTCGTCTGGAACACAGTTGATTCCCACTGATTTCATTTTTATCAGATCACCGCCAAGAAAACTCCATTTTCCACCGAATTGATTATTCTTCATATTGTAGAACCATGCTTCCTGCCAGATGACTTTCTTTCCAGTAGGTTCTAGTCCATAAAGGATGTCTTTGGGATTACTGGCCTTGCCTCCGTGTCTGGTTGAGACTTCAAGCCAGACAATGCCCTCGTTGCCATCGAAAGCACTGTGAAGTATGCGGGTTTTATACTCGTGATATGTATTTCGGAATTTCTTGTGTCTTTCCACAAAGGCCAGGTGATCTGGATTATCTGGATGTCTTTGGGTAATCAGTTCAACCCAGTTAGAGTCTTCAAGGTCATCCAGATATTTCTGAATAAAAATTTTAGTTTCTTTTTCCAGTTGCTCCTTTTCCTCGTACTGAGTCAATTGCTGCTTGAGTTTTTCCAGTTCTTCATTGTTATTGTTTTTTGATGTACATGATCCAAGTATCAATAGCATGGCGAAGCAATAGTGTAATTTCATTGTCTATTTCATTAAATATTAGCAAAACAGTAGCATCGTGCTTTTTGTCAAATGCGTTTACCTTTTTTAAAAAAATATCTGGGGGATAAAATTATCTATGCGAGCAGACAAAAATTTGCCCGTGTGTTGCAAAAATTTGTCTACCTGTTCCATTTTTAAGTAAAATGATACGGAGAGTCTCTGAAGCAGCAAAATCTTACGAACAATTTTAATGATCCGCGTACCTTCACTAAAAGTGAGTAATTCCCGGTTCTGAATTATGACTGCAAAACCATTTTATGGGAATTACAATGGGGTAATGAACTTGAATCGGTGTCCATGTCCGCAGAGGAGTTATTTGTGCCGACGAAAAATCGATGTCCCTCTTCGAGCCAGGAGATTCAGCCTAAAATCGCGCCATGTCACTCAAACTGACAGAAATGCCATAGCACTCCCGATGGGTCATGCAAAAAGCATTCTCTACCCCATTCGAAAGATTTGATCGGGTGCAATCGTACATGTTTATATTTTTTATCCAGCCCCAAATCAACAAGTTCCCTCCAGCACTTATCCACATTTTCTACTTCCAGGAAGACCATGGAGTTGTTGATCCAGTCTTTTACATAATATTTCTGCAGATAGAATCCCAAGCTATCATTTACTTTGAATAAGGACATTTTTGGCGATATCACAGATTCTTCAAATCCTAATTCGAGATAAAAGGTCCTAGATTCCTGATAGTCTTTTGCCCCAATAAATGTTCGGATATTTTTGAAAGATGAGTTCATGTTTTTGTTTCCATGGTGATGTCTTTACCGGACTGGCACCGAATTTTGACAAATATACTGATCTAATTATTTGTTTTTCAGTGATGATACCAGATCTTATCGTTTCTATTTCCTTGATGTATATGAAGGAGAGGAGCACGATTTACACGGTATTATTTTTGATTTAGTAGTCCTTCTTACAATTTTTTAGGAATTAGATCTATAATACTGTACGTTTCGTGCTATTATATTTGACTGACCATAGTGTCAAATTTTAAATATATTTAGTGCGAACCTGTGTTTTAGATTTTGCAACACACATTGCATCAAAAGGAAGTAATCCGGTATTATGAGGATACCGATTGGGATCACCGTTATGTGTGGAATCGCGGCATCTACCAGGCTGCTCATTTTGGTATTTATGATGCCCATGCACGGGATCACAGTTCTGCGCTCATAAATACCAATCATATCATGGCAAATATGGCTGGAATTACGGACGATACCAAAGTCCTGGATGCCGGTTGTGGATGGGGTGGCACATCGTTGTGGTTGGCCAGGGAGCTGGGGGCACAGGTGACCGGGATAAACATTACACCGTACCAGATTGATGAATGCCGGTCTAAATCCCTTGCTCTGGGTGTCGCAGACAAATGCTCTTTTGTCGAGGCAGACTATGGAAATACACCTTTTGAGGCGGAGGCTTACGATGTCGTGTGGAGCTGCGAAAGCCTCTGTCACGAGCCAAGCAAGGGGAGGTTGTACAAGGAGGCCTTCCGGTTGCTTAAACCCGGTGGACGTCTTGTCGTGGCTGATTATCATCGTGTGAAAAGGCCGTTAAGTGACGAAGGAGAAGCACATTTGCACCAATGGCTAGATGGATGGGCATGCACAGATATTGATACGTCAACAGAGCACCGGAATCACGCACAGGTGGCCGGATTTGGGAGGTGCGAGCAACATGATTACAGTACGAAAGTGGAGGTATCCCTTCGAAATTTATACACCCACGCGGTCAGGTGGCGATGGATCGGTCATATTGGCACAAAACTCAAGTTACTCAAACCCTTTCGACACCGCAATGTTGTAGCCACTATTGCAATGTATGAGACTTATGAGAAGGGCTATTGGCAATATACGTTATCTAAATGTGTCAAGTAATATATAGGTTGATCATAGTCAGGGAGTATTGCAGCTGACACGCCCATCGATTCCATGGATGCTGAAGAAATTGGAGCCAACTAGGCCCTGGCCCTGCTCTTGCCACCTCATTAAATCCTGGGTGATGTCTGTGAGAACATTCGTGTTCTGCAAAAATGATTCGCTCAGATACTTTGGGAGATTAGGCTGAAATCAGAGGAATTTGTCAAAATCTATTTAGCCGACTTTTGCCTATAATGTCTTAAATTGATCCCTAATAGTAGAAATATAACCTGGATCCATAACCGATGAAAACCATTTGGTCTGCATTTATTCTGTTTCTTTTGTTTTCTCTTTGCCCGTTATTTTCAGCAGATTATTACTGGGTAGGAGGAGCCGGAAATTGGTCAGATATCAGTCATTGGGCCACGGCAAGCGGGGGCAGTGTCCAGCACTCACAGATACCAACTGCCAATGACAATGTATACTTCGATGCTAATTCGTTTTCATCACCAGGGCAAACGGTAACCCTGGATATCGATGTGATTTTCTGCAAAAATCTCGATTTTACGGGTGCAATGGAACCCAGAATTTTGGGTAACACACAGAGATCTATGCATCTCTTTGGCTCGATGACCCTCATTTCCTCCATGCAGTTTGATGTAAGAGGTGATCTTAGATTTCGAAGCAATCAACAAGGAAATGTCATCATTTGGGCAGGACATAATGCACTGAGGGACGTCTATTTCGACAATATAGCTGGGGAATGGACGGTACAAGACGAAATGACCGTAGATAGTATCATCCTCCTCGTCGGAGGCACCCTTGACCTGGGAGGACAAGAGGTGCAATGCTATCGCTTTGACTCCGAATTTTTTGGTGCACGTGTGCTCAATTTGGATGGAGCATCGTTATCGATCCTCGCTACTACCCAAAGGAGTCCCTATAATTATCATCAATTTGAATATCCATTGTCGATCGTAAGCACCAACATGAGCATTTCTGCGCGATCTTCAAAGATTATTTTTCCCGCAGCAGATGCCGACCTTAATTTTTCGGGTAACCAAAATCTCTCCATCGGTAGTGTGGTATTTACTTCAAGCTCGGGGAAATCTAGGATTTTACGGGCAAATAGGAGCAATTTGAGCGTCGAGTTTGACACACTCATCTTTCGAAGTAACGGTGATATTTTTGGAGATAATCAGATGTCGACCGTCGTCTTTAGTGGGGCGAAGTCATATAATCTGGAAAGTGGAAGCACCAACCAAATTGGTGATCTCATCGCAGAAGGATCGTGCGAGACTTCGATTTTGATCACATCTTCGGTACCAGGACAGTCAGCGATGATCCGATCTTCAGGAACTAAGACTTTTGACTACCTGACATTGCGTGACATCCATCTCACTGGAGCGACGTTCGCCGTAAATAACGCCATCGATCTTGGGAATAACCAGGGTTGGATGTTTGACAACAGAATGGTGCGTACCCTATACTGGGTTGGGAATAGTGGTGATTGGGGAGACCCGGCTCATTGGTCTTTAATGGATGGTGGCACAGGGGGAGAATGTCCACCAACAGCAATCGATGATGTCCATTTTACGGCATCTTCTTTCTCATCGAACGGACAAGTGCGATTGAACCTTGAAGATGCTTTGTGTCATGATTTCATCTGGGACGTATCACATACTGTTTCGCTCCTGGGCAATGACAACATCAATATTTTTGGATCGGTTCAACTTGATCCCCAGCTCGATTACACAAATCAGGGCAACACGCACCTTTCGGGATCAGAAGACGACCTTACAATTACTTCAAATGGAGTGGCATTTTCTCACTACCTGTTCTTCAACGGCACGGGCACCTGGACCTTGACGGATCGATTGGAAGTAGAGGATTCACTGTTGTTTTTACGTGGGAATCTAAATACGAATGATCAGGAAATACAAACTGACTATTTTTTGGCAGAGACTGATGCTCCACGTAGTCTCATTTTGGGATCATCCCACATATATATTCCCGATAATGAACACTTTGGTGGCCATCGATGGTCTATTGATTGTACCAATTTCCAGATGGACGCAGGCACCTCACTTATTGAGATTGCAGATCCCTTTGGTGCTTTTGTGACACTCGGAGAAGGTAACTTGAAATACCATGATCTCACATTTTCAACAAATGGTGGATTCAATTGGATTGGTGGGGCTCTTCATGCAGATGTTTCTTTTAATAGAGTCTATTGCAGGAGTAACTGCGATATTTATGGGTCATACAGCATTGAGGAATTAGAGCTTACCCCAAGCATGTCCTATACTATTGGTGCTGGTGATGTTATCACAGTTGGTGAATTGATCGCCGACGGGACATGTGAACAGCACATAAATATTCACTGCGTTTACGGGATTGCCTTGTTTGAAAGCAATTCATCAGCAATCGATGCAAACTTTGTGGTTTTAAAAAATATTAAAGCAATGGGCAGTGCCCACTTCACCGCCAATCAATCTGTGGATTTAGGCCACAACGACGGCTGGAGTTTTGATGAAGTACCCTCGGATGAAAGATACTGGGTGGGGGGAGAAGGCAATTGGCACGATAGAGATCACTGGGCATTTACCAGCGGTGGAGCACCGGGAGCTTGTATCCCAACCCCAAAGGACGATGTTTTTTTTGATCAAAACTCGTTTTCGGGTTCAGGTCAAGATGTGTGGGTGCAGGATGCTGTAGCCTATTGCCGGTCCATCAGTTGGGAGGGGAGCCGTTTTCAGCCCACTTTCAACCAGTATAGACCATTGTACGTCAATGGAGGAGTGACCATGATCAGCGACATGCAGTCTGTACTGGGTGAGATATTCTTTGTCACCGACAGTCTTGACCAGCCCATCGATCTGGCAGGACATCAGATAGGCACTACCTTTTTTATGGGCAGAGGAAGTTGGATTCTGCAAGATTCTTTGTACAACCGCTACCGGATGTTCCTCCACGAAGGCCGTTTGAATACCGCCGGACATAAAGTGTCAACAACAGAATTTGACATCGGTGCGAATACTGATGAATTATTTTCTCATTTGATTCTTGACAGTTCTTTGGTGGTTGTAAGAAATACACGGGTGGAGCGCGGTATGTACATCAACAGCAGGTCGCTCACCATGGATGCCGGATCTAGTCTTGTACAATTTCCAAATCCTGGGGCCCTCCTGGCCTTTTATGCGACCAATGAGATAGGACTCAACAATGTCGAGTTTATCGCTGCATCTGGATTGAGTACATTGAGAACCTGGTCGAATGCGGAGACTGATGTGTTTATAAATCTCTTGCATTTTTATAATGACGGTCGCATAGATGGAACATATCAGATGGATAGTTTGATTTTTTCTGCCGGCAAGACGTACACCCTAAAAAGTGGCGCAGAACAGGGGGTAAATGAATATTTACAAATGATAGGCAACAATTGTGCGCAGATCAATTTGCGATCCGATGTTTCAGGAGCAAAGGCAGGCATCAGGATGGACGCATCGGTTACAGTGGTCGCAGATTTTGTCCAGATGCAGGATCAACATGCCGCTGGTACCAGTACTGCCTTTGCAGGCAGTCATAGTATTGACATTGGCAATTCTAATTCGGGATGGATTTTTGAGAATCCCGTGACCTATATTGATGACGGAATATTGGGCGGTGATCAAGTGCTGTGCAGAACAAATTCTATCGAGCTGGATGCCTATAGTTTTACACCTGGAGAGACCTATAGATGGAATACCGGGGAAACAGACCGGATAAAAGAGGTCAATTCCGCGGGGATCTATTCTGTGCAGGTAATGTTTGGAAATAATTGCGTCCTGACAGATACGATATCGGTGCTATCCTATGATGACTTCAGACCCGACCTCGGTCCAGATACCATCCTATGTGATGGCCAGTATCTTTCACTTGATGCACGCACAGGTACAGAAGATGTACATTATTTATGGCAAGATGGCACTTCAGAACCCGAACTGCAGGTAAGTTCAGAAGGAATCTACGCTGTATCCGTCACACTCAACGATTGCATGGAAAGTGACTCCGTGTCGGTAGCCTATGTGAGCGCAGCGGGAATTGATCTCGGTCCTGATCTGATACTATGTGAGGGCGATCCCTTTGCCATCGAGCCACAAGTATCATCCGACGATGTGCAGTATCAGTGGCAGGATAACTCTACGGATAGGATTTTACGCGGTAATCAGGGAGGACTTTATTGGGTGGATGTCATTTCGCAGGGTTGTACAGCGCGAGACAGTATTTGGATTGAGTATTTTTTGCCACCGGTAGATTTATTGGCCGGGGATCGGGAAATTTGTTTCGGAGAATCTGAAATACTCGATGCATCCCTGGCTGTGGACAGTGTACACTACTTGTGGCAGGATGGTTCTACGCAGCCGGTGTATACCGCTGCTCTACCGGGTATGTACTCTGTGATGTTGACAGTAGGTCAATGTGTTTCAGAACATGAAGTTTACGTCTCCCAGAAACCCAGCCCTGAGTTTGATCTCGGTGCGGATACGACATTGTGCCTGGGAGAGTCATTGGAGATCGATATTTCGCAAGCCGGCGTCGATTTTCAATGGTCAGATGGTGATCCAAATCCCATCAAGATCCTGGCTGACGAGGGTGTTTATTCAGTGACAGCCAGTTTAGACGAATGCACAACCACCGATACCCTAAGACTGTACTATCATAAGACACCGGCTTTTGATCTTGGACCAGATACGGTGATTTGTGATGATAAATTTCTCCTTTTGTCTTCCGGAACACAGGGGGCAAGGCATATTTGGAGCACAGGTGACAGTACAAGTGAAATTACGGTGTCAAAACCAGGCATGTACCGGTTGACGATTGACGATGGTCTTTGTATGAGTTCCGATTCTATCTCAGTGAGTCATAAATCCTGCGTGTATTTTGAACTTTATGTACCCAACGCCTTTACACCCAACGAAGATGGGATCAATGATCACTTCGAAATATTTGTCCCACCTGGAATAGACGTTACAGCGTATTCGATGTTGATCTTCAACCGGTGGGGTAGTTTGGTCTTTGAGTCTAGGTCTGTGGATAGATCCTGGGATGGAAAAATCGATGGGCAAATCATGGCTCCGGGGATCTATATCTATTCGCTGGAATTATCTTATCTCGATGACGATGGGCCGGGGAGAAAAAATACTGCAGGTGAAATAGTTCTCGTACGTTAATGGAAGTGACGAGATCACTTTTGACGAATCTCGGAGAAAAGCCATCTGAGAATAGTGACTATGGGTCCTTTTGAAATGACCACTATGAAGTTTCTGATTTTGACCTTTCAAACATGCGGAATTTAAATACGCCCAGGCGTTGTAAAAAATGCATTGCGCTCACCCGTACTACACCCATTCCATATTTTACGCTTCTCGAAAAGTTAATGCTCGAAGAATCTGCGTCGTAATGGGCCGGACAACTTATTTCTCCAATACCGTATCCCTGATAAATGATTTGTGCCAGCAACTCGTTGTCAAAGATAAAATCATCAGAATTATCCATAAAATTGATATTGCGCAGCACAGAGTGATGATAAGCGCGGTATCCCGTATGATACTCTGATAGTTTGTGACCACAGAGTATATTCTGAATAAATGTCAACGCCCGGTTTGCAACGTACTTGTACCTGGGCATGCCTCCTCTTATGGCCCCGACACCCAAAATTCGGGATCCCAAGACTACCTTAAACAGGTTCTCCCCCAAAAGACTTACCATAGATGCGATTAATTTCGGAGTGTACTGATAGTCCGGGTGGAGCATGATAATGATGTCGCCACGTAATTTAAGAGCATATTCATACAGTGATTTTTGATTTGCTCCATATCCTCGGTTTTCATTATGCTGCACGATATGCTCAATCCCTAATCGCTTAGCGATTTTTGTAGTATCGTCAGAACTGGCATCGTCGCAGAGTATGATCACATCCACAATATGGTGGGGAATCTCGTGGTAAGTAGCTTCCAGGGTTTTGGCTGCGTTATAGGCAGGAAGTACAACGATTATTTTTTGATCGAGATACATTGCAGCGAAGATCAACAAGATTCTTTAGAAAGAAAAATACATAGATGATCCTTGTAGATACAAACTATTTATTCAAGAAAAAAATGAAAACCAAATCCCTAGATTTCACCTCTCATGGATTATTCTTCTTCATCTGAATCTGTAAACAAATCCCTGTCCTTTATGAATGCGTACCATTTTATTATCTTTTTTATATCCTTGGGAAATACGCGGTTCTGATCGTGATCAGGAATAATTTTTGTGAAATATTCTCGCAGGTCATCCGGTGAGGCATTTGCATCAATGATTGGAGTAGTATCTATGCTTGCATGAATTTTCTTTAATACATCGGTAAGCGAAACGGAGTCCGTGTTGGTGAAAATAGAAATAGTCTCAAGCGGTGAAAACTGATGTCTTCGACTGGGAATAAACCTGCGTTTCCCAGAATCGAGCTCTTCCACAATCATACCATTTGGACGGCTGCCCACCATTTTGAAAAGACCCGACATCCCACTAATCGCAACAAGATCTTCTAGTTTCATTTCTTATTTGTTTCTTTGCTTCCATTCGACGATTGAAAAAAAAGGAATTTATGAAATTTATTAATAGGCGATCAAGTCCTTAAGTTTTTTGGTAAAACGGTCTGCCGGCAGAAATATTTTTTCCAGTGATGCTGCAAAAGGGACGGGGGTATCTAAAGCTCCACAACGCACTATAGGAGCATCGAGCAAGTCGAAGTAATGCTCTGAAATATGAGCTGCAATTTCCCCACCAATTCCTCCGGTAAGCGTTGCCTCGTGCAGAATGATCACCTTACCTGTCTTTTCGAGACTTTCTCTGATTCTTCGATAATCGATGGGCATCAAAGTACGCAAATCTATTATCTCAGCACCAATATGCTCGTTTTCCAAAGTATTTTTTGCCCATTGCACCCCAAGGCCGTAAGTAATTATTGTTGCTGCATCGCCGTTGCTGATGATCTGAGCCTTTCCCATTGGAATGGTGTAAGGATCATCGGGTACTACTTCAGTATTGCTCCGGTATAAATATTTGTGTTCGAAAAACATGACTGGATTCGGATCTTGAATTGCGGCAAGTAAGAGTCCCTTTGCATCATACGCATTCGAGGGGTACAC
Source organism: Saprospiraceae bacterium (assembly GCA_965222645.1). Classification (GTDB taxonomy): domain Bacteria; phylum Bacteroidota; class Bacteroidia; order Chitinophagales; family Saprospiraceae; genus JABDMH01. Next base: position 3,846,519 of record OZ244968.1, read on the forward strand.
GATCTTTAGACCAGGAATGTGAGAAAACCAGGCTTCTGTACTCTGCGAATGAAAGGGACCGGCACCTACATTCGCTCCTGTAGGCATTCTGATCACCAGTTGAGGAGCGTGACCCCAGCGATAATGCATCTTGGCCAGATTATTGGCTATCTGATTGAATCCGCATGTGACAAAATCAGAAAATTGCATTTCGATAATCGAATTAAATCCTTCAAAAGATAATCCTATTCCAGCGCCAATTACGGCACTTTCGCATAATGGAGTGTTTCGCACCCTTTCGGGGCCATATTTTTCTACCAGACCTTCGGTAATTTTAAATACACCACCGTACTCTGCTATGTCCTGCCCCATTATGATAAGTCTCTCATCTCCCTCCATAGCCTGATCGATTGCCTCCTTAACGGCATCTACAAATCTGAGAGTTCGGTCAGTTTTCCCCACCGGTCCTGATGAGGTATTATTAATAGCGGGTGCGAAGATGGAGCGTTCCTCTTTTTGTTGAGAAGATATTATTTCCTCTTCTGCAAAGGCTTTTACGACAGATTTATTAATATGCCGTTTGAGATTTGCCGTTGTCTTTTCTATTAATTCTTTATTAATTACCTTTTCTGACAACAGGTATTTCTCAAATGTTCTCACGGGATCTTTTTCAGACCATTTTTCCAGCAATACCGGAGACACATATTTTGTCCCCGATGCTTCTTCATGACCTCTCATTCTGAAGGTCATACATTCCAGTAACACAGGATGAGGCTTAGCTCTTATTTGCTTGGCCATTTTCTGTACAGTTCGGTGCACATCCAGTACATTATTGCCATCAATGGTAAGGGCTTTCATCCCATAGCCTTTTCCCTTGTCCGCGAGATTTTTACAGGCATATTGTTGAGATGTCGGGGTACTTAGTGCGTATCCATTATTTTCGATAACAAAAATGACGGGAAGTTTCCAGACTGCAGCCAGATTTAGCGCTTCGTGAAACTCACCTTCACTTGTGCCTCCCTCACCGGTGAAGGCCACGGTAACTTTTGACTTTGCGTCCAGCTTGTATGCAAGACCTACTCCAGCTCCCAGTGAAAGCTGGGGACCCAGGTGAGATATCATGCCCACAATATGATGCTCCAGGCTGCCAAAATGGAATGAACGGTCTCGACCATTTGTGAATCCTGAAGAGTTACCTTGCCATTGAGCAAGCAGCCTTGGTAGTGGCACAACCCTTGTCGTAAACACACCGAGATTTCTGTGCATTGGAAAGATCATCTCATCCTCTTTGAGGGCCATAGCGATGCCAACCGAAATAGCTTCCTGTCCGATACCCGAAAACCACTTGCTGATGCGACCCTGGCGGAGCAGCTTTAGCATTTTCTCCTCGATAAGGCGCGGATACAACATGCCGCTATAAAGTGAGATGAGCATCTCATTGCTATAGGACTTGCGATCGAATATAGTAGGCGGTATGTTTTCGGCTTTCATCTTTACTTAACTCCGCTAATAAAGATATATTATTGCTAAAAGTGCAATGCCGGGCAATGAAGATTTGTAAAATGTGTTGTGAATCTTGCTTGAAATTCGGGGACTTCCCTCCATGTCTGTGACTAAAAGTGGTGAGATAAAAAGAATTCATGGTTTTCCCTCTCGGAAGATAATGATGACAATCTTAAACTGATCCATAATCTGTTCTTTTGGCGATTACAATAAATATTGCATCTCTTTCAATGAGTTTTTGTATTCGAAACCCGAATAAGGTTAGAAAGAGCCGCACTTCATCCTTTGTAAATGAACGCAAGATCGATTTGTCTTGTACAATTTTTGCCTTTTTATCTTTCTCCCTGATGTAGTATGTCGCATCCCAATTTTCAGTCCAGCCATTTTTTAGATGAGGAGTTTTCACACTTACTCGCTTGTATTTTGTCCCTTTGTATTCTGCTTCATGTACAAATCTTTTTTTCTTCAAGCTGATGATTTTTTCAGCATTAAAACAGTCGAAAACAAATATCCCTTCTTTTTTTAATGTGCGGTGAATCGACTTCAGAGCCTCCTGCACGTCAGCGTTAGTGATTAGGTATGCAATACTCCGGCCGGGAATGATCACCGAATCATATCGTTGTTCAAGGTCCATTTTTCTCATGTCACCAAGTATAAATTCAGCTTTCGGAGCTACTTCTTTGGCTATCTTCAACATGTTTTTTGACAAATCCATCCCCGTATATTGATAGTCTGTCGCTTCAAAATGGGATGCCAGGATTCCACTACCACATCCGATCTCCAAAACAGATTTGCAGTTATTGCGCTTTAAAATCTTATCGTAAAATTCAAATTCCTTTTTATAGTCAAATATGCTTTGGTACATTTCATGATAAACGATTGCTAATTCTGAATACAGTTTTGACATGGTGATTTATAACTTCATTTTTATAATGGTACATGAATCCCGAGGACTCTCGACCCTCTATCTCACTATGTGCCGGAAACAGATAGAGTCGCATTTGTGATTCTGAACATTCTTCTGTTTCGATTAAGCTCAGTTAAATACTTCAGCCAGCACTTTATGGGTTTTGACTTCGGGAAAACGATCGAGGTGAAAACGATAGAAATTAAGAATGTCATGCAAAAGGTGTCTTCTGTCTTCCCTGCCCAGAACGATTTTCGAATTGTTATCGAGATTAGATCGAAGGCATGAAGATAGAAGTTGGCTTCTGGATTTACTCAAAGTGAAGGCGGGATGCGCCAGGGCCACAAATCTTCCTCTAAACAAGTCGAAATATGGAAATTCACTACTCCATTTTCCCTCTGGCCTGAAACCTAAAAAATGAGTAAATTCCAACAGAAATATCAAATGAAAATTCCGGATATCCTGCTTTGTGGTATCGAGATGTAAAAAGCTATTATGAATGAATTGATAAAGTAAGGGATTGGCCTCATGACCTTTTATTACTTTTTGGATTATTTCGGTCATAAATAGGGCAATGCTACTGCGATAAATGTCGAAGGGGATCGATTGATAATGATGGGTGAGCCGGGCTTCCTTGATCCTGCATAAACTATCGTTTTTCTTGACATACGCGACGACCTCAATCCACTGCATAAGTTGAAACAGGGATGCCGGCATTTTGCTCTTTGGTTTTCTGGCACCATTTACAATAAAGCTCAGTAATCCATATTGTGATGTGTACAAATCCAGTATAAGACTGGTCTCCCTGTATTTTACAGATCTTATTACAATTCCATTTATTTTTTGGATCATCCAGGTCAGGTTGCTAGTCTAGAAATTCATCCAATCTGGCAGGGGATCGCTTTTATAAAGTTTCTTCGTAATGTTACGCTGCTTTTGTCGCTCAATGATCAGTTTTGCCAGTCCCAGTGATGGAGGATCCGGGTTTCCCGGGCTGAGAACTTTTCTGATTTTTGATTCGGATATATCCAATCGATACATCATGCTCATCAGAGATTCAAAATTAGAGCGCATAAGTTGGTCGATTCTCAGCGCGAGAAATTTTGCTACCTCCTCATCATCCTTAGCACTTATTTCAGGTGGAATTAATTTAGAGAAATCGTCGTATTGTTTTTTCATAGTAACGCTTCCTCATTGAGCATTGAAAGCACATCTTCAATGTTTTTTCTGTCATTAGAGAGTCTGGGAACTTTTATTTGGACTCCGATTTTTCCATTCTTGCGAAGCCATTTTTCAAAAGTTGTTCTTGGCACCTTTATTATTTCTAAACGCTTAAGTGCCAAATCCTGATACCTCTTTGCTTCGTAATCAGAATTTATATTTTGCAATGATCGGTCAAGGACATTAGCAAACACATCGAGATCTGGAACTGGTCCATCAAATTCGACAAGCCATTGATGACATCCCTGATCCTCAGTACTCAGATATACGGGAGCTACCATGTAGTCCCTGATTTTTACGTCGAGTGCCGAGCAAGTATCACTGATGGCTTGATCGGTATTGGAGACCATGACTTCTTCGCCGAAGGCATTGATGTAGTGTTTTGTACGACCGGTGATAACGAGCTTATATGGATCTTTACTGGTAAATCTGACCGTATCTCCTGGTAAATATCTCCACAACCCCGCATTGGTTGAAATTACCATTGCGTAATTTTTTCCTACCTCCACTTCGCTTAGTGGAATTGCAAAATATGGATCCTGTTCGAATTCATCAATCGGTACAAATTCATAAAAAATACCACAGTCGGGAAAGAGTAAAAGGTCGTGATTTCTGAAATCATTTTGACATGCGAAATATCCTTCCGAGGCATTGTAAATTTCTTGATAAATAAAATCTCTCTTTGGGATCAATTGTTCAAATTGATTTCGATAGGGTTTAAAATTCACTCCTCCATGTACATAGACCTGGAGATGCGGCCATACTTCCAGCAGGTGGGACTTTCCGGTGATTTCGAGAATTCGCTTAAACAGTACAATATTCCAGGTGGGTACACCACCGATCGACCCAATATCACGATCACGACTTGCGAGCTGTGCTGTCCGTTCTATTTTTTTATCCCATTTTTTCATGAACGCCGTCTCAAAATCCGGCGAGTAGAACGGTCTTCCGACCAGAGGCATCTCATGAATTAAGATGGCTGAAATATCTCCAAAGCGTGTTTGAGGATACGGTTTAAATTCATTTAAAGTGCCACCAATGACCAGATTGTTGTATTCGAATATTTTTGCCGTTGGAAAATTGTGGTACAGCACAGACAGGGCATCCCAAAAACCTTTGACATGACAGTGTTTTAAATTCTGCTTGCTGATGGGTATGAATTTACTCTTGTCGCTTGTAGTCCCGGATGACTTTGCATACCAACTCACCCTCCCTGGCCACAAAACATCATGTTGGCCGTGCATCATGCGAGCAATCTGTTTTTTGATATCGTCGTAGACACAAAGTGGAACCCGCTTCCTAAACTGGCCGTAGTTTCTTAATCTATTAAAGTGATATTTTTTTCCGATCTCAGTATCACTTGCACTAAATAGCAGATTCTCCAAGACATCGGCCTGATAAATATGTGGATGCCGAAAGCTATGTTCGATTTTTTTGTATAGAGTCTTGAGATAAATTCTAATTGTGGTATTTACGATACTTCTCATCAGGCTATCTTCAAATGGCTGTCGTTATCAATATTTAAGATACTAAAAATAACCACTACTCGATCAAAATATACGTTTAGTTTTGCCTAGTTTCTTTTGAGCACGAGCACCGTTGTTAAAAGTCAAACGGGCTGCTTCTATATTTTTCAATGCGCGTCACCGGACCTGACCTCGTAGTTATAACTATATGGTAAATCGATCTCTTTTGGGGGCCAGAATTTCTTGAGAATCAGTACTACACCGACAATCGCAAGTGACGTAATTAAGAATGAAGGCCACATCTCGACCAAATCATCCGGCTCAGAATAGCTGAATGAGGAGGGTTCGAGGGCCGCCCAAATCACGGCGAAGAGATTGTTGGCAATATGGATAAACACAGGCACCCATAAATTCTTTGTTTGGAGATAAACTATGCACATTGCTATTCCAAAGATTATTGCTGTCAAGAGTGTTTCGCCATGAAGCATCCCAAATAGAACAGATGAAGTCAGGACAGCTTTATTTAGACCAAACTTCTTTGCCAGACGCTCCAAGAGGAGACCCCGAAAAACGAGCTCCTCCATGAGCGGACCTACAATTACGGCGAGCATAAATGTGAGAACATGGATACTGCCTGACTGACCATCCGGAAAAATGGGCTCTGAGATCGCTTCGTTCACATATTCCGGATAAAACTGAGACAGAGTAATTAAGGATAAACCATCAAGGCCGTATGAACAAAGCAATATCAATAACCAGAGAAGCATCAATATCCAAAGCCTAAAAGGGAGTAAACGCTTGTTAAAAAAATACTGAACAGGTAAATTTAAACTCAGGTGCTTCCATAAAAACCAAATCAATGGGAGAAATGCGAGCAGTTGCAAGATTAATCCTCCACTTATCGAATCGAGATTGGGGCTGCCACCTGCAGCAAGGAAAACCATTATGACAAAGACAACCGCACCGAAAATCATCCACATTGCAAAATATCGAATGACGGGACGGTTAAATGAATTATGCATATTAGTCGTTATTCCCTTTCCTTTTTGGATCTTGCAAGTTCCTCGTTTAGGAATTGGCCGGTAAGACTCGTTTTGTTTTTCGCAATTTGCTCGGGGGTGCCTGATGCGACGACTTTTCCGCCTCGTCGACCACCATCTGGCCCTATATCGATAATGTAATCTGCGACCTTGATCACATCCATATTGTGTTCGATCATAATGATGGTATTGCCCTTCGACACCAACTTCTCCAGGACGGAAAGCAATTGCCTGATATCTTCAAAATGTAACCCGGTTGTGGGTTCGTCCAAAATGTAAACCGTTGATCCCGTATCCCTTTTAGCGAGCTCTTCTGCCAGTTTCACTCGTTGGGCCTCTCCACCTGACAATGTGGTAGCTTGCTGACCCAAAGTGATATATCCAAGCCCCACATCTTGTATGATTTTCAGTTTGTGATAGATTTTGGGAATATTTATAAAAAATTCAGCAGCATCTGCAACGCTCATATTTAACACGTCGCTGATGGATTTTCCTTTAAAGACAATTTCGAGTGTTTCCCGGTTATATCTTTTGCCCATACATGTTTCGCAATCGACCAGGACATTGGGTAAGAAATTCATCTCGATCAATTCCATCCCTGCACCTTTGCATGTTTCGCATCGCCCCCCTTTTACATTAAACGAAAATCGCCCGGGTTTATAGCCTCTAATCTTTGACTCAGGCACCTCCGTAAAGAGTTTTCTTATGTCAGTAAATACATTGGTATAGGTAGCCGGATTTGATCGGGGAGTTCGCCCAATTGGGGATTGATCTATTTCAACGACTTTATCAATATGTTGTAACCCATCGATCTTGGAGTAAGGCAGTGGCTGTTGCAGGCTTCGATAGAAATGCTGACGCAGGATCGGGTAGAGTGTTTGATTTATCAGTGTTGATTTTCCACTACCCGACACTCCCGTCACACAAGTAAATGTACCCAGGGGTATGGCAATGTTGATATTTTGAAGATTATGTCCGGAAGCGCCATTAAGCCTGAGGAAATGACCATTACCTTTTCTCCGCTTTGCAGGAAGTGCAATTCCATCTTTATTGCTTAAATATCGTGACGTGATCGAATCAGCCTTCAAAAAAGCTTTGGGTCTGCCGGCTGCCACCAGATCTCCTCCTCTTTTGCCGGCACCGGGACCAAGGTCGATCAGATAATCCGCTGCCATCATAATCTCTTTGTCATGCTCTACGACAAGCACTGTATTGCCGATTTTTGTGAGTTGGTGAAGGGAGTTAATCAAGCGCTGATTATCCCGCTGGTGAAGACCAATGCTGGGTTCGTCCAGGATATAAGTTATGCCACTTAATTGGGATCCAATCTGATTGGCAAGACGTGTGCGCTGAGATTCCCCGCCCGATAGACTTTTTGCGGGTCGGTCAAGGCTCAGATAGTCCAGCCCGACGTGCAGTAGAAAATTTAATCGCATGCTGATTTCCTTCAGAATATCCTTGCCGATCATTTTTTGTTTTCGATCTAATTTTTTTTCGACCGAGCCAAAATAATCACTCAACTCCTGCAGATCCATCGAGGCTAAGTCGGCAATATTTTTCTCAGCAATTTTAAAATGCAGAGACTCTTTGCGCAATCGCTGTCCGGCACAGATTTGACATGTGTCTACTGTCATAAATTCCTCGGCCCATTGACGTATCCGCTCTGAAGTAGTATCCTTGTACCAGCGGTTGAGCATTTTATACAGACCCTCTTTTGGAAGGTTGTAAGTAAAGTCATGCTTTGAATATGGAAGCCGGATATTAAAGGAATCGTCTCCACCGTGCAATATGATCTGTAATGCTGCATTGGGAATATCCTCAATAGGAGTGGCCAGGGAGAACTTAAATCGCTTTGCAATTGCTCTGAGTTGCTTAAACGTGAAATTATCTCTCACTTCTCCAAAAGGAGCGATCCCACCCCGGTTTATTGATGAAGAATAATCGGGAATTATTTTGCCCTCATCTACGCGGGTAGTTTTACCCAGACCGTTACAATTGGGACAGGCACCGTAGGGAGAGTTAAAGGAAAAAGCATTTGGCGAGGGCTCTTCATATGAAATTCCGGATTCCGGATCCATGAGCAGTTTACTATAAGGTCTGATTTCACCGGATTCGAAATCAAGAATCATAATAAATCCGTCACCCAACTTCAAGGCCGAATAGAGGGAGGCCGCCAAACGGTCACGTTTGGCATCTTCCACCCGTAAACGATCCACAACAATCTCGATATCATGAGTCTTAAATCGTTCCACTTGCAGTCCCTGTGTCAAGTCGAGTAACTTTCCATCTACACGTACTTTAGTATATCCCTGTTTCCGGATCTGCTCAAAGAGTTCACGGTAATGACCCTTTCGAGCACGTACTACCGGAGCCAGAATGACTACCTTTCGGCCGGTGTAATGAGAAAGGACGTGTTTTACGATCTCTTCTTCAGAAAATTTGATCATTCTCTTGCCTGTGACATGGGAATAGGCCTCGCCGATTCTGGCAAATAAGAGACGCATGAAATCGTAAATCTCGGTAATCGTTCCTACGGTAGACCGGGGATTCCACCCGGTCGTCTTTTGCTCTATGCTGATGACCGGACTCAACCCTTTTATTTCTTCTACATCGGGTCTATCCATCTTACCCATAAACTGCCTGGCATAAGCTCCAAAAGTCTCCATATAACGACGCTGACCCTCCGCATAGATTGTGTCAAAAGCAAGACTGGATTTGCCACTTCCGCTGATACCGGTAAAGACCACCATTTTCCTTTTGGGAATATCAACTGAAATGTTTTTCAGATTGTGCTCTCTCGCACCCACAACTTTGATAAAGTCACTCATACAAAAGCAAGGCCGTCAAAAATGATTTAAGCTGGCAAATATAAGAAGCACATCGGCTCAAGGGGGATTATATCAGTGGGATCTCATAAGAGGGACATCTGATCTTTAATTACAATTTATCCGCTGAAAAAGATTTATTCCGTGACTGCTATCAAATCCTTGATAATTCTTGTCACCCTAATCGACGACAAGGGTAGAGTGATCGAGCATCTGCTGTTTGATCTGAGGAGGTAGCGCCCGATCGTTGTATTGTTGATCTCGAAGTTGTGGTTGAAAACCAGCTTCAGTAATCGCCTTTTGCATACCGTCTGCAGTAAACCGGAAAGCTGCCCCTGCGGCAGACACAACATTCTCCTCGATCATCAGGCTCCCAAAGTCATTGGCACCAGCATGTAGACAGACTTGGCCTACCTTTTTTCCAACAGTCAGCCAGGAAGCCTGGATATTCTGAATGTTGGGAAGCATGATCCTGCTTATTGCAATCATCCGGATATACTCGTCTCCGGTGCAGTCGTTGCGCGCTCGCTTCAATTTTTGAAGCAAGGTGCCGTGATCCTGAAAAGGCCATGGGATAAATGCGATAAATCCCCTTGCCGTTTTGGGCTTTTTGGATTGTACTTGACGCAGAGCTACAAGATGCTGCATACGCTCCAGGTTTGTCTCCACATGGCCAAACATCATAGTCGCTGAAGTAGTCAAATGAAGCTGATGAGCTGCTTCCATGATTTGCAGCCACTCGACTCCCGAGCATTTTCCCCTGGATACCAGACGTCGTACCCTGTCATCGAGTATTTCGGCACCAGCTCCGGGAAGACTGTCCAGGCCTGCGTCCATCAGTGCCTGCAGGACTTCCCTGTGGGTAGAATTTTCCAGTTGAGTAATATGTGCAACCTCAGGTGGCCCGAGGGCATGCAGTTTAAGCTTGGGGAATAAACTCTTTAATTCCCGAAAGAGATCACAATAGTATTGAAGACCCAGATCGGGATGGTGTCCGCCCTGAAGGAGCAATTGTTCACCTCCGTACTCAAAAGTTTCCGAAATTTTCTTCTTGTATTCCTCAATAGTAGTTATATATCCATCGGCATGACCCGGTGGCCGATAGAAATTGCAAAACTTACAGTTTGCAACACAAATGTTTGTGGTATTGCTATTTCTGTCAATAATCCATGTGACCTTGTTACCGGGTACGTGTATCTGCCGTAAATGATTGGCCACATACATTAACTCCGCAGTACCAGCATGCTCAAATAAGAAGAGCCCCTCTTCTGCAGAAAGAAACGCCCTGTCGAGACCTTTTTGAAGGAGATCATCTTTTGACTTAGAGACTATCACTTGTCAGAATACATTTAGCAGCGAAGATACCGAATATCGAACATCTGACTGATTTTGAGTCAGCACGGGGTTCGATCTGGATAAATCGAATTAAATCGCTATCTTTGCACCGAATTTGTAGACGACAAAGGAGAGGGAGCAGATGCTGTTCCCTCTTTTTATTATACGATCTGAAAAGGGCTGTTTTTAAGGAATTTGGGACGACTTTCAGATGCCTTAGCAAAAGAATGTAGAGTGAGATTGCAATTGGATGACCTCAAGATCTGGATTGACAAATATCTCGATGGAAGGGCAAAGGATGGGTTTTATCTCATTGACCTCATCTGGGATGAGAAATCTGGTCGATTGGAGGTCTTTGTCGACAGCGATAATGGGATCAGACTTTCGGAATGCAAGTCGATAAGCAGAGATATCGAAGGCCATTTGGACAGCACACCCGTAGACAACAAATATACACTCATTGTTTCATCCCCGGGTGTGAAACGACCGCTGAAGATAAACAGGCAGTATACCAAAAATGTAGGTAGAGTTATCGAGGTGGAAATGGGTGATGGAGTAAGGATAACGGGCAAGCTAAAGGATGTGGATGATGATGGCATTGCAATCTTGCCGGAAATTTTGAAGAAAAAAAAGAGACCCGTTTACAATGAAGAAATTCACATTAAGTGGGAAAATATAAAGCAATCAATTGTGCAAATTAGATTTTAAAAAAATGCTAAAGCTATGATGAATCTTGTGGAAACCTTTTCGGAGTTTAAATCCGGAAAGAACATAGATAGGCCAACAATGGTCAGGGTTCTGGAAGATGTCTTCCGGACCCTTATCCGCAAAAAGTTTGGTGATGACGAAAACTTTGATGTGATCGTGAATACTACGAAGGGTGACCTTGAATTATGGCGGGTGCGGGAAATTGTACCCGATGGAGAAGTAACCGATGAAAGCAGTCAGATTTCAATTTCCGAAGCCCATTCCATAGAGGAGGATTATGAAATTGGAGAAGAATGCTATGAGCAATTGTTTTTAGAGGATTTTGGAAGGAGAGCTATCATGGCTGCGAGGCAAACTCTGATCTCGAGAATTATGGAACTCGAGAAAGATGAGGTTTTCAAGAGGTATAATGAAAGGATTGGGGATGTAGTGCTCGGTGAGGTGCACCAGATTCTAAAAAGAGAAATGTTAGTCGTTGACGATGCCACTGGAAGCGAGCTGGTACTGCCGAGATCTGAGATGATCAGAGGCGACTTTTTCAGGAAGGGAGATATGGTCAAAGCAGTGATAAAGCGGGTGGAAATGAAGAATAATTCTCCTGTCGTCATTATCTCCCGGACAGAAAGCATTTTCCTCGAAAAATTGATGGAGCAAGAAGTTCCCGAGATCGAAGACGGCCTGATTACAATTAGGAAGATTGTGCGGATCCCAGGGGAGCGTGCAAAAGTTGCTGTGGAATCATACGACGACCGCATTGATCCGGTAGGAGCATGTGTGGGTATGAAAGGATCGAGAATTCATGGGATCGTGAGAGAATTGCGAAATGAAAATATTGATATTGTAAACTTCACCAATAATATTATCCTCTTTATTCAGCGTGCTCTTACACCGGCTAAGGTGACAAATATCGATCTGGACATGGAAAGCAAGAGGGCCTCGGTCTTTCTAAAACCTGATCAGGTTTCGCTCGCCATCGGCAAAGGTGGGTCAAATATCAAATTAGCGAGCCGGCTTACGGAATTTGAGATCGATGTATATCGAGATTCCGATGAGCTCGAAATGGACGATGTGGAGCTCGATGAGTTCTCTGATGAAATAGAAGGTTGGATCATTGACGAGCTCAAAAACATCGGTTGCGATACTGCACGGTCGGTGCTTAAGTTGAGCAAGCAGGAACTCGTGAGACGTGCTGACCTGGAAGAAGAAACAATCGATGAGGTACTTAAGATACTGGCCTCAGAATTTGATGAAGAAGAATAATACCTGAATGGTGAAATCGAGATTGAGCTCGGTTGATGGGTTCAATAATGAACGATGAAGGAAGATATGTTGTAATGGTTTGAAAAGGGCTGGATAAAAGGACTGAATAGGAATAACTAACTTTGTACCCGGATTAACAACTCGAATGGCAAGACGCTTAGTCAAAATAGCAAAAGAATTAAATGTAGGGACAGGATCTCTTGTGGACTACCTGCTCAAAAATGGGTTTGAAATAGAGAATAAGCCCACGGCTCAGGTATCTGATGAGATGTATGATGTATTGCTTCAGGAGTTTCAGAACTCGATGGCCGTAAAGGAGCAAGCCGATCAACTGATCATAGGGACAAGGCCTGGTGGAAAGGAGGAGAAGACCGAGCCACTGCCCAAGGCACCACCCATTGCTGAAAAGGAAGTTGCACCTCCAACAGAGGCGCCTGCACCTGCCAAGAAAGCTCCGGAACCGGAGGTAGTAGACCTGCGGGATGAAAGTAAGGCAGAGATAAAGGTCGTTGGGAAAATTGATCTTAAGAAGAAGGACGAGAAGCCCGCTAAAGATGAAGAGGCAGAGTCGCCCGAAGATTCGCAGCAGAAGAAGGATGAGGTACAGGAGCCTGCCGAATCTGCACCTGAAGAGGAAATGGTACGGGCGGAAACACCCCAACTTAAGGGTCTTAAGATTCTGGGTAAAATTGATACCAAGAAATTTGACAAACCGGAGAAGAAAAAGGAAGAAGCCAAGCCGGCAAAACCTGCAGCTACAAATAAAAAAGGTCAGGACGAAAGGAAGCGGCGCAGAAGACGCACCAAGGTCAAGGCGTCCAGGATGGATCAGGATAATCGCGATTCGAGAAGAAACCGCAAAGTAGAAGAGGTCAAAGAGGTTTCTCAAAAAGAGATCGATGAAAAAATCAAGGCCACGATGGCGCGCCTGGCTGGTGGCAGAAAGAGAAAGAGGCAGAAGATAAGAAGGGACAAACGCGATGTGATGCGTGAAAAGCAGGAGCTTGAAATGCAGGAAAAGGAATCCAAGGCCATTCAGCTTACGGAGTTTGTCACAGCTCAGGAATTGGCCAATCTCATGGATGTTTCGATAAGCGATATCATAACCACCTGCATGAATCTCGGAGTGATTGTCTCGATAAATCAACGGTTGGATGCCGAGATTATCGAGCTCTTGGCTGAGGAATATGGGCACGAAGTCGAGTTTATAAGCGCTGAAGAAGATAGTGTCGATGATGAGGAAGAAATTGTAGATGATCCGGAAGATCTGGAAGCGAGGGCACCCATTGTGACCGTAATGGGTCACGTGGATCACGGGAAAACATCGCTTCTGGACTACATCAGGGGTGCAAATGTCGCTGAAGGTGAGGCAGGGGGAATCACGCAGCACATTGGAGCTTATGAAGTAATGGTTGGAGAGGACAAGCGAAAGATTACATTCCTCGATACACCGGGACACGAAGCTTTTACCGCTATGCGAGCTCGAGGTGCCAAGGTCACCGACATTGCTGTGATCATTGTGGCTGCCGATGACGAGATTATGCCACAGACCAAGGAAGCCATCAGCCATGCACAAGCGGCGGGCGTCCCAATCGTCTTCGCCATTAACAAGATTGACAAGGATGGTGCTGACCCTGAGCGAATCAAGCAACAACTCGCTTCCATGAATCTCCTTGTAGAGTCCTGGGGTGGAAAATTTCAATCTCAAGACATTTCGGCAAAGACCGGTCTCAACATCGATTTGCTACTCGAAAAGATTATTCTGGAAGCCGATCTTCTCGATCTTAAAGCCAATCCTACGAGGGCTGCGGTGGGCAGTGTAATCGAGGCCTCTCTCGATAAGGGACGCGGATATGTTTGCAAGATGTTGGTGACCAATGGATCATTGACGATCGGTGACTCCATTGTAGCGGGAGAATATTCCGGTAGGGTAAAAGCGATGTACAATGAACGCGGCAAAAAAGTAAAAAAAGCCGGACCCTCTACACCAGTCCTGATTTTGGGATTAAGTGGTGCCCCCCAGGCGGGAGAGAAGTTCCGTGTGACAGAATCAGAGCAGGAAGCGAGACAAATAGCTACAAAACGGGCTCAGATCACAAGAGAGCAGACCAATCGAGCTAGTAAGCGTATAAGTTTGGATGAGATTGGCAGACGCCTTGCCTTAGGTACATTTAAAGAACTCAATCTGATTGTCAAAGGTGATGTGGACGGTAGTATTGAAGCACTTTCGGATGCATTACTCAAACTATCTCAGAAAACAGTCCAGGTCAATGTGATTCATAAGGCTGTCGGACAGATCATCGAATCTGATGTGCTGCTCGCAACGGCATCAGATGCGATTATAGTAGGATTCCAGGTGAGGCCGTCATTGGGAGCTCGAAAACTTGCTGAGCAGGAAGGGATTGAGATCAAGCTGTACTCCATTATTTACGAGGCAATCGAAGAGATCACTTCTGCCATCGAAGGCTTGCTGGAACCGACAAAAGAAGAGAAAATTGTCGGCCAAATGGCAGTGCGTGAGACCTATAAGATTAGTAAAGTAGGTACCGTCGCAGGATGCTATGTCGAAGACGGAAAAATTGCCCGGGACACCATGATCCGGGTAATAAGGGATGGTATTGTCATTTATCCTACAAAACAAGGGGTAGTGGGAGAAATCAGTTCGCTCAAACGATTTAAGGATGACGTCAAAGAGGTAAAAAATGGATTGGAATGCGGAGTTACGATCAAAAACTTTAATGACATCAAAGTAGGCGATGTGATCGAGGGTTATCAGATCATCGAGATAAAGCAGATGATGCAGACGTAGCAGGAATAAACTTCCGCGATTTTTTAGATTTTCAGGTATTAGCGAAGATATCGAGGTCCCGTATTAGATGCGTCGGCCATAGGTTGCATCACGATCGAGGGGGAAAACTCGAAGCATCCGAGATCGCGAGCACTAATATTGTTCGGTCTTTTTTGATCCATTATATCGAACGCGACATCCCAGTCGATATTTAAACCGGGCCAAACAAAACGGGGAAGTAAGAAATGATAGAGACTATCCGAAGCCGCATCAATGGCAGGACTTCCCGCTGTGATAGTGGAATATCCCAAATTATTTCTTGACAATATTTCAGAGTCATTGCTTTTCATGAATCCCCTTTTTCCGGCAACCCCTAATGAAAGATTATTCTCAAATTTTTCATACCCAGTCTTGTTAGTAAAGATTTCTGATGTTAGGTTAACTAAAATATTATTGACAAAAAAAATATTTTTTGGTGCAAAGTCTCCTTCTGCCCCCAGGTTACAATGAGCATTTTCAACAAACGTATTAAAAGCGATAAGAACAGAATCTACCGGATCCTGGGAATGATTTACAAGAATTAGATCTCGATCTGTATTGTTACTAAAATAATTGTTGAAAATAAGGTGTCGCTGCCCCTCCTTCACCCTTACCCCACCCATGTTTTCGATAAAGAAATTCCCGTAGACTACACCCTGATCTCCATGTCTCAGCACCAGTTCGGCTTTTGCATTGCGATAAAACAGATTATTTCGATAGACATTCTGTCTTGATTTATGAGAAATGATTTCTCCATCTCCGTCGCAGTTCGTAAAAAAACAATATTCCACCGTGGTCCTGCTTACAAATTCATTCTGAGTGCTCAAGCCTATTCGGATGGGTTCCGTACCCATGTCTTTTCCGATTCCCTCAAAATTTTTAAACGAGCAAAATCTTATGACGTGATATCCGGGGTGGTCACTGCTTACCATTACGGATAAAATGTTTTGATCTCCTATAAATGCCCTGTTTTCAAAATTGGAGTAGGTTATAGTCGTGTGTTGGGATTCTTCATGAATGATAAAATACTTACGGCAGAAATAATCCTCAATATTTATTTCACTTAAAAAATTATGACTCCCACAAACCTCAATTACATGGTTTGTGCCGATGTTGCCACCCAGAAATTGAAAACCTGCAAGGAGGTTGTGATTTCCAATCAATTGTGCACGGGAAGCGCCCCTAAGAATGACGTTGCCGGGGGTTTCGGCTCTAATCGTTAAGGAATCTCTATCTATGTAAAGATCAATGTTTGAATATGTGCCGTCCTTCCATATAATAGTATCGCCGCTATTTGAGAAATTGAGGGCAGCTTCAAAAGATTCTTGAGAATTTACCGTGTGATTTTTTATCGATAAATTATTTTGACAACTGGGGAAAACGATCCAATTGGCAACAAGAAAATACAACAAGTGGTGACGGCAAAAATCTGACATTTTATTTGCGGTCTTGCATTTGATCAAATTACTGTTTTCCGGTGATTTTTCACAGAGGTAGCCTATCTTAAATTAGGGCAAATTGAAATCCTACGGGAGCCTGCTTTTTATATCTTGGCATGCTAACTGTGATAATTATACTCGATAGATGAAAAGATCTTCCAGGAATCGAGAGAAAATGGAAAAGGTAAAAGACCTGTTGAATCACTTCGCGGACAAATTTAACAGTCCGGATTTTATTGAGGAGGATCCGATTTCCATCCCCCACATGTTTTCTAAGAGCAAAGATATTGAAGTGGCAGGCTTTTTTGCCTCTATTCTGAGTTGGGGAAGACGAAGGACCATTATTAATAAGTCTAAAGAGTTGATGTCCCTGATGGATAATAGTCCGTTTGATTTTGTCAGGAATCATCGTGAAGAAGATCGAAAGCGCTTTGAGAAATTTGTACATCGCACTTTTCAGTATACCGATACACTTTATTTTTTGGATTACCTAAATCGTTTTTACCAGGAGAATGAAACGCTGGAGAATCTTTTTTGCAATGGTGACAATCTCGAACAGGGTCTAATCAACTTTCATGATGCGTTTTTTAGCCTTCCTCATGCTCCTCAGCGTACGCGCAAGCATTTACCCACTCCTGCGAGAAAGTCCACGTGCAAGCGCATCAATATGTATTTGCGATGGATGGTTAGAAGTGATACCAATGGTGTGGATTTTGGAATCTGGAAACAACTGAAAGCTTCGCAGTTATTTATTCCATTAGATGTGCATGTAGATATGGTTGCAAGGAGCCTGGGGTTGATCAAAAGGAAGCAAACAAACTGGTTGACAACATTAGAGCTGACAGGTGCTCTCCGGCAATTTGATCAGATGGATCCGGTCAAATATGATTTTGCTCTATTCGGATTAGGAGTTTTAAGAAAGGATTTGCCACCAATGTTATGAGCACTGGAGTGCAAAAAACATCTAATGGCACTACAGCTTTGACAAAGAATGCCGGAATGGCAGTTTCTTGCCTTCGATGTGTTATCTGGTAGGGAAAAATGCTATCCTGCTATTTTATTAGATTTGGCCACACTGAGAAAAATGTGAGAATGTCAAACCGCGCGGCACTTTTGATTTTAGATGGTTGGGGATTGGGCAGCGAGTACTCATCCGATGCGATCGCACAAGCGACCACACCATTTGTTGATAGTTTGATGAAGGATTATCCGAATAGTACCTTAGTTACACACGGTAGCGAGGTAGGCTTACCTGATGGCCAAATGGGAAATTCTGAGGTAGGGCATCTAAACATTGGAGCTGGGCGCATTGTATATCAGCAATTTGCACGGATTAACCAGGCAATTGCAGATGGCACCCTTGCTAAAAGTGAGATTTTGAAGGAAGAGACCCGGCTTGCGATGAAACGCGGGACAAATATTCATTTGTTCGGCCTTCTTTCCGATGGCGGGGTGCACTCCCATATAAATCACCTCAAAGCCTTGATTTTGGTCCTCGAAGATTTAGGGGCGAAGAATATTTTTATTCATGCTTTTTTAGACGGGCGGGACACAGATCCAAACGGTGGCATGCTGTACCTCCTGGATCTCGATCGATTCCTGAAAGGGAGAAAGACCAAGGTGGCCTCCGTGATTGGTCGTTATTATGCCATGGACCGGGATAGGCGATGGGAACGAATAAAAAAAGCTTACGACCTGCTCGTGGAGGGAAAAGGCAAACCAGCTCAGGATCTTCCGGAGGCTGTGCGAGAAAGTTATAAGGCTGCGATTACAGACGAGTTTGTTGAGCCGATTATTAAAATTGATGAATCAGGAGAACCACTCCCTTCCTTAAAAGACAAGGATTTATTGCTGTGCTTTAATTTTCGTACAGATCGCCCGAGAGAGCTAAGTCAGGTACTCACTCAGACAGATATGCCTGACTATAAAATGAAAAAGCTAAATGCGTCATATATAACGATGACACTGTACGATGATTCATTTAAAAATATCAAGGTTTTATTTGGGAATGAGGACCTTAAAAACACGATCGGGGAAGTATTGGAAAAAAACAATAAATCTCAACTCCGGATTGCTGAGACAGAAAAATACCCCCATGTAACATTCTTTTTTTCTGGCGGCCGGGAAGATTCGTTTGAAAAGGAAGACCGCATTCTTATTCCTTCACCTAAGGTGGCCACATACGATTTGATGCCCGAGATGAGTGCGTTTAAGATCACAGATGCGATGTTGAGCAGGCTGGACGAAAAATGTCCCGATTTTATCTGCCTCAATTACGCAAACACAGATATGGTTGGTCATACAGGTGATTTTGATGCTGGGAAAAAAGCAGCTGAAGCTGTTGATAAATGTCTTTCCACGTTAGTTCCCAGGTTGCTTGACAAAGAATACCATATTATCATAATTGCCGATCACGGCAATGCCGACTATATGATAAATTCAGACGGATCTCCCAATACTGCTCACACGAAGAATCCCGTACCATTTATTTACATTTCATCCCGTACCAGGGATCTAAAAGTGAGCGATGGTATTTTGGCAGATATAGCTCCGACGATTCTTGACATCCTCGGAATTATTCCGCCTGCAGAAATGACTGGTAAAAATTTAATTCAGTAGATGAAGGCTTTGGATTTCGCAGTATTATTTATTGTCATCCTTGTCATCTCCTCCTGTGTAAAGGGTGATATGAAAGGGAGTAAATCCTCAACAGCTTTTTTTGATTTATCGTCATTTGCCGATCAGATTAGACAGGACAGTCCGCTTTACACAGTCGTGAAGACCATAGAGGTAGATGGGCAATCTGAAACACAAACTATTGAGGGTTATACCTACTGGAAAGATGTAGAGTTTTTTGCGAATTACGACATCAACAGACCAGCACTCCTGGATAAGTACAAAGTGGATACCCTGCAAATCCGTGATACTGCAAGAATAACGTATCAAGCCCTGGAAGATGATCTTAAGGTTTTGTCTTTAGAAGTGCATCTTGTTGATGAGAATGTCATTACTGTACTTATTGAATCACTGGCCAAAAGTTTTCTGGAGGAGGTTGATCTTGAGATAAACTGGAATCTGACTAGTGGATACTCAATGACCCGAAATGAGAAGAGACTGTTGGGGAGTACCAGTATTCAGAAAATCCGGGTTGAAATACAAGATCAGTAAGTTTTTTATTAGTGTTACTATGCTGCCAGCCAAAAGGTCCAGAAAATATCTCATGTGCACGAAAAAGAAAAACCGGTCTTTTTAACCTGCACTTGGAACTCTTGTATCCTCACGGATTAATAGCAAAATTAAAAATCCGGCATGCATGTCCCTTGGATTTCTCATTTTTGTGTTCTGATATCCTCAATATTAATTGGTGACCTCTCTTGTTAGAGAGTTCATCTTCCAAAACATACAACCAGGGCAAGTGCAAGTCAGCGCTCCATCGGGTAAATAAATCGATAGATTTGTAATAATTTCCATCAACACTGTACTCGACTGTACCAGCATCAGGACCTGCTGCGACCAAAATTCCGATCGCCTTTCCTTCAAAATCGAGTGTGAATTTTGCACCCGGCTTCTCTCCCACGAGTGTTTGGGTTTCGACAAACCCTGACCGGACTCCCGCTCCATCCCGGGGAGACCATGATTTATCGATCTGAAACCCCTTTCTCTTCTTTGCCTTTTGTATTTTCAAAAAGCCTCCATTAAAATAACTCGACGCATCTAATGGCCTCTTCAGAACATCACTTTGATTGGCGACGGGTAGGCTTCCTACATTCCGGTCATTTTCCAAAAATTCAATTATGGACTTTGCATATACACCTTGACCAAATGGAGAAGGGTGTAGATCCTTAAAGTCATCCTTCCAGCTGAATTCTCCGTTCAATATTCGATCATTTACCTCCTTGGCCAAATTGATGGTAGAAATATTGTAGTAGGATGCTACTCTCTCATGAGTCAGGATTACGTCAGGCACTATTCCGTTATTGTAATGACTCATTTTTTGTGGATCAACAAAATGCATCATCACAATATCCATTTTTTTGTTGCTGATGAGTGCATGCCTCACAATTCCTTCCATACCTCTTAATATCGCTTTCTTACTTCGACCATTTGTGGCATCATTTACCGCAGCTTCCACAAATAGTAGATCGATATTGCCTTTTTTTAATACATCATCATAAAACCGGAAAGATCCCGGTACCGACCCCATTGACGGGATTCCCGCATTAATAAAATCAAACGATGTATTAGGAAATCTTGCCTGGAGATAATTCGTTACGGAATCTCTCCAACCAGCATTGTATGTGATAGAGCCACCGAGAAATGCCACACTTCCCTTTTTTTCATTTTCAAATTTGGCATAGGAATGCCGTAATGGTGATCTGATATGGTGAGTAGGTTGTGCTTTGCGCACTATTTGATCCGTGATCAGAGATTTGTTTGTGTGTTCTAAAATAAAACGCAGGATCGGTCTTGGATTCTCTAAACTATGAGGATGATGTCCGATTCCTTCTTTTTCGATTAATTTAAATATGCCTTTATGCTCCTTAAAAATGTTTTCGATCAAGTAGGTGTTTTCATTAATGGGCACCACCTGATCTGTTTTCCCACAGACATGAATAGCTGGTATACCGGCTCGAGCGATTTCTTTTGCATGCGAAAATGGCCGATCTATGAGATGGCCAATTTCATTTTCCTCGATTCCATAAGCCTTTAGACATTTCTGCCAATCTTCAGGTGATCCTTTAGCCATGCCCTTTCCTCCTGGCCAGCTGGTTATATCACATACTGGTGCATCTGCATAAATACAGGCCACCTTTTCCGGATTGTTCCCTGCCCAGTTGTAGACCATCAGACCCCCTCTGCTAAAACCCTCAAGTACGACTTTGCCAGCTAGATTAAAGCTGTCAGTAAGTAATGAGTAGAAACTGTCCCAAATCCTTAAAGCTGCCGGAGAGCCGTACATATCTGAGACATCTATGTATGCAAGATGAAATCCGAGCGATAGGAGAGATGTATCCACCTGCGGTTCATGACCCCAGAATCGCGCCCTCCAAATCCAATTTCTCTTCGTGTCTGCTTGCCTGGGAGAGACCAGCCGTGCTGTCCTGCCCATATGATTGAATTCCCGAATGGAATAAGTATGCCATAGAGTATCACTCTGAGCCAATACACTTTTACCCATTGAGGCAAGGATAATGGGAAGAAGGAGCCAAAGCTTACGTTTGAACCTCATTGTTTGATAACGTTGCTTCAGATACATCAGAGTTCCTTTTTTATATTTCTGCCGAGGTCATGAGCTTTATAACCAGCGTGGCGATAAGGTAAGCAAACATCCTCATATTTACGTATCTTCAAAGTTGAAGCTGAGAAGACTATGTCAAAGAACATTACACACCTATCTGCAAGAAAAGGACTTGACAATAACTTGTTTGATCGTTTTGGTCAGTTGGTGCAGGATAGTGGTACGATTAATAAAGAAGAACTAGAAGCCCTTTGTGATGAGTTTTTAATTGGCACTTCATCTGCATACGGCACAATAACTTCCTATGACTTTTTAAAACCCGAAAACCAAAACAAAAAAATATATCTCTGCAATGGTTCCGCTTGTTTATGTGCAGGTACACAAGGTAGCCTGAAGGAGAAAATAATGATGCATTTTACCGAAGAAGAAATGGGCGAGATGTGTTGTCTGGGTCGTTGTCATGAAAACCATGCATTTCATTATAATGGTGTCAATTATTCTGGTAGTAGTGTTGAAAGGATAGAGGATATTCTTTCAGGAAATAATAATGAAAGGGAGGTTTACGAAGTAAAATCGTTGGGCAAGTCCTTGCTTTCTGATGAGATCAATGATACACAGGGTTACTACAAACCATTGGAAGCTGTTTTAAATGAGCATCCGGATTCGGTAATAGATACAATTGTCAATTCAGGTCTGAGGGGCAGGGGGGGTGCCGGTTTCCCAATGGGAATGAAGCTTAAGTTCTGCCGGGAAGCTGCAGGTGATGTGAAGTTTATCATATGCAATGCGGACGAGGGTGATCCGGGTGCATATTCAGACCGGTTTTTGCTGGAACAAAGACCGCATGCAGTACTTTTTGGGATGTTGGTGGCAGGTTATTGCACGGGCTCCCAATACGGGGTGCTTTATATACGTGGCGAGTATCCCGAGTCCGTTACGGCTATTGAGGAGGCAGTTGATTTTTTAAAACATAATAATCTATGCGGAGACCGGATTTTGGGCCATGATTTTTCATTTAATTTCAAAATAATTAAGGCACAGGGATCCTATATCTGTGGAGAGGAAACGGCTTTAATAAACTCGATCGAAGGCCAACGCCCGGAGGTGCGTACACGCCCACCGTACCCGGCAACATATGGTCTTTTTGGAAAACCAACCACAGTATCCAATGTGGAGACTCTTGCAAGTCTGCATTATATAATTGAAAATGGTGGAAAGGCTTTTGCGGAGATCGGCACAGAAACTTCTTCCGGTACAAAGCTTCTTAGTTTGGATAGTCATTTTAATCATCCGGGTGTTTACGAAGTAGAAATGGGGACACCTTTGTTGGAGCTGATTAATGCAGCAGGAGGATTTAAGCAGGATATCAAGGCTCTTCATATAGGGGGGCCATTAGGCGGTCTCGTCCCATTGAGTAAAGCAAAGAATTTAGATTTGGATTTCGAATCATTTTCCTCCCAGGGCTTCCTGTTAGGGCATGCATCGATAATTTGTATCCCTCACTCAATGCCGATGATCAAATACCTGCAACATCTGTTTGCATTTGCTGCTCATGAAAGTTGTGGCAAATGCTTTCCCTGTCGTTTGGGTACAAAAAGAGCAGAAGAAATGATCAAAAAATCAATTGTCGAAGACGAGTATAAAATGGATAAAAAATTATTTGATGATTTATTGTTTACTCTGGAGGAAGGGTCATTGTGTGCGCATGGTGGCGGAATTCCACTGCCTGTAAGAAATGCATTGCATTATTTTAAAGAGGAATTATCGAATTATTTTTCTGAAAATTAAGAGAAAAAAGAAAATGGAAACAGCCTTTATCAATAATAGGCCATTTAATATTGTGCAAGGGGAAACAATACTGTCCTTTATCAGGCGGCATCACGGATCTTCATTGGTACCTACTCTTTGTGATGCCCCAAATTTAGATCCATTTGGATCGTGTCGGATTTGCTCCGTAGATGTGAGTCATGGCAATGGTACGACAAAAACAGTTGCCTCGTGTCATACACCAGTGGCTGCCGGACAACACATCAGTACTCATTCTGATCGCATCAGCAGACTCAGGAAAAATATTATCGAACTGGTCCTTACCGATCATCCACTCGATTGCCTTACCTGCGAAGTAAATGGCAATTGTGAATTACAAACAGTTGCTGCCCAGGTAGGCATTCGCGAGGTGAGATATCCTGAAGGAGCAAATCATCTCGATCGGAAAAAGGACCTTAGCCACGCCTACATGACTTCGGATCTCTCCAAATGCATAAACTGCTACCGGTGTGTGAGAGCATGTGATGAGATACAAGGTGAATTTGTACTTAACATGTCTGGAAGGGGATTTGATGCACATATTATTAAGGGTGATAACAGGTCATTTGCTGAATCTGCTTGTGTCAGTTGCGGAGCTTGTGCCCAGGCGTGCCCTACCTCTGCCATTTCAGATGTCTTTCAGTCAAAATCTGCAGTAAACGCAGAGAAAACAAGGACTGTCTGCACTTATTGCGGAGTCGGGTGTAATCTCGAGGTCGCAACTGAAGGTGATCGAATTCTATCCATTCAGGCTCCATTTGATGCTGAGGTAAACGGGGGTCATACGTGCCTCAAAGGTCGCTATGCATTCCGGTTTTACAATCACCCGGACCGCTTGCACACTCCCCTCATTAGGAAAGAAGGTGAGCTGGTCGAGGCCAGCTGGGATGAAGCCTATACTCATATTGCAGAAAAACTTCACGCTTTTAAGAGGGATTTTGGCCCGGATTATATTGCGGGGATTTCTTCATCCAGATGTACCAACGAGGAGAATTACCTGATGCAGAAATTTATCCGTGCAGTTATCGGCACAAATAATATTGACGGATGTGCCAGAGTTTGCCATTCTCCCACGGCATTGGGAATGCAGCGAACTTTTGGAACCGGGGCTGCAACAAACTCTGTCGAGGATATGGAACACGCCGACTGTCTGATGATCATAGGTGCAAATCCTTCAGCCGCCCACCCAGTCACCGGAGCGAGATTGAAGCAACAGGTGATGAAGGGCAAGACAATGATCGTAATCGATCCCCGGCGCATCGAGCTGGCAAAATACGCGACTCATCACCTGCAGTTGAGGCCCGGCACCAATGTCGCTGTACTGAATATGATGATGTACTATATCGTAAGAGACGGTTTGGTAAATCAGGACTTTGTCGATCGCCGTACCGAAGGATACCAGGACTTTGAACAAGAAATATTGAAGCTTGATGTAGATAAGATGGCCGAAGTCTCCGGAGTGAGCAAAGGAGATGCAAGGGCGGCCGCTCATGCTTATGCCGGGGCAGGAAATGCGATGTCTTTTCATGGGTTGGGTGTGACAGAGCATTCTCAAGGTACATTTGCAGTGATGCAAATCGCACAGCTTGCAATGCTCACAGGAAATATTGGTCGCAAGGGTGTAGGTGTAAATCCTCTACGCGGTCAAAATAATGTGCAGGGATCTGCAGATATGGGTGTACAACCCCACCAGGGTGCGGGATACCTCGATGTGACAAATCCGGATGTAAAAAAGCAATACGAGGCATTTTATGGCGTCGACCTGCCTGATCATGTAGGCTATAAAATCCCTGAGATGTTTGATGCGGCACTCAAGGGAAAATTAAAAGCTATTTGGATTATCGGTGAGGATGTAGTCCAGACTGATCCAAACACACAAAAAGTGATAAATGCCCTTGAGCAAACGGATTTTATAGTAGTGCAGGAAATCTTCATGACTGAGACGGCAAAATATGCAGATGTGATCTTGCCGGCATCATCCTTTTTAGAAAAGAGTGGCACGTTTACAAATGGTGAGCGGAGAGTACAGCGAGTAAATCAAGTGATAGAGCCATTGCCCGGCACCAAACCAGACGGACAAATCATTGTGGAAATGATGAATCGCATGGGGTATCCACAAGAGGAGTATACACCCGAAGGAATGTTGGACGAAATCTCAAAGATCGTACCCTTCTTTGCGGGGATTACATGGGAAAATCTGGGAAAGAATGGCAAGCAGTGGCCCGTCGATAAAAATGGGAATGATTCTAAGATAATACACACCGATACTTTCAAGCGCGGTAAAGGTGCATTTATATTTCATGATTTTGCAGAATCGAAGGAGATTGATGAAAATGCTAAGGAATACCCCTACATCCTTACTACAAATCGCGAGCTCGAACATTATAATTGTGGTACCATGACCCGGCGGACAAAGAATGTTGAGATTCTCACGGAGGATCTTTTATTAATAAATCCTCAGGATGCGGCCACTAACGCTCTTCAAGAAGGAGATATGGTGTGCCTGGAATCAGCAAGAGGAAAAGTGGATGTAAGGGCAAAAATTACGGACGAAGTAAAACCTGGTATATTGAGCACCACATTTCACTTTCCGGAAATCATGGTCAATCTCATCACCAGTGATGTGCACGACAGCGAAGCCAAGTGCCCGGAATATAAAGTGGTTGCTGTGAGGATAAGAAAGAGTAGGAGACCAGCGATGGTGCAATGACTGTGAATATTTCATATGCCATAGATCACCCTGGGGTAATTAGAAATTCGGACATTTTCTTTTTCCAATTCCTTAATGGCATTTGAACCAATCCAGTGAGCGGATTTAGAATCTTTCATCGTGATTTTTTTTGCCCAGGAAATTGCCATCATGTTTAAGTCTTTGTTGCGTTTGCCAATATTTCGCAGTGCCCAGTTTACAGCTTTTTTGACATAAAGCCGTCCATCTATGGATTCCCTGTAAATAATTGGGAAAAATTGTTCAAAAACTTTGTTTCCCGCTTCTTTATCTGCAATGCAGTAGGCAGCCATTATTGCAAATCCCGCCCTTTTCTCAAATTCACTTTTTCTACCGGACCATTCCATGGCCTTGGGCACAGCGTACTTGCTTTTGGAAAAAACACCCATGCAAAACGAGTCACATATCTCCCAATTTTCAAAGGTTTTGACCCATCTCTCCATTTGTACTTCGGTCAGATGCTCAGGCTTAAATATTTTGCTGCACAATAGTCGAGCTTCATATATTCCTGAATCAAAAAGTCTGACCGCCAGATCAGTGTCTCTGGGCAGTTTCTTAGCAAATTCCTTCAAATCACTGTGGTAAATTCCGAGAGAATTAGTCGCTTCGATGGCATATTTTTCCCGTTTTTTCACCACCTTTTCAGGATCTGCCAGAGTATTGAGTTCTGCTAAGATTTGTGTGAGGGTCACCCTTTTTTTTCATTTATCCGCATGCAATATTTCACCTCTACAACATATGATTCTCCTGTTTCTGACAAGACCCGAATCGTCTCCCATCACTCATCAAGGGAGAGCATATACTTTCCATTTTCGCTTCGTTTAAAAATCCCAAAGTCGATCCGGTCTATTGTTGGAGGTGCTCCTCCAATCTGTCAAAGACGGAGCCCCATCCATTATAAATACCCATCTTTTCTTGCTGCTTGCAGTATTCTTCTGAGGGATGTACCACATTGAAAACGAAATGCGTTTGATCACCAGATTCCTCAAAAAGGGCTTGTATTTCTACACCTTCTGTCATTGGTTTAAAATCTGCACTTGAAATTATTTTTTCATGCTCTACTATTTCACGGTAGATACCTTCAGAAATAAATTCATTTCCATCTGGCATTGTCATGGAATATTTCCACTTGCCTCCAACTCTGAAATCGTGTTCGATAATTTTGACCTCCATACCTTTCGGGCCCCACCAGTTGGTGATGTGTTCTGCCTTTGACCACGCTTCCCAAACTAGTTTTATTGGGGCGTCGAATGTTCTTTTAATTGTTGCTGTTCGGTTGCTTAATTCATTCATTTTGTTTGTTTTTGCTTTTTCGTTTGTTGGAGGAAATCTCTTTTTTCCTTACTTCCAAATAGTTTTCCAGAGAATCCAATCGTTCTTCCCAAAGATTTTGATATTGCTCAATCCACAGAAATGCGGGAATCAGACTTTGCGGCTTTATCTGGCAGAATCTTTTTCTCCCTCTCTTCGTTACAGTGATTATTCCACATTCCTCCAGGATTTTGAGGTGTTTGGAGATTGCGGGACGACTCACTTTAAACTTTTCCGCCACAGAATTGACCGTCAGAATTTTGTCTGACAAGAGCTTGATTATGTCCCGTCGTAAGGGATCTGCAATGGCTTGAAAGACATCTCTCCGCATCCTATTGTGTTACCATTCGGTTACAAATATAAAAGAAACCGACCGGTTACGCAAATTTTCTTTGAAAATAGATTGCAAAAAAAGGCAGAGCATCATTTCGGGGCTTTTTGCGCCATACTCTTCAATCTTTCGTCA
This sequence comes from Saprospiraceae bacterium, assembly GCA_965222645.1. Lineage (GTDB taxonomy): Bacteria > Bacteroidota > Bacteroidia > Chitinophagales > Saprospiraceae > JABDMH01. The sequence continues at coordinate 3,874,579 of OZ244968.1, forward strand.
CCGGGTGCTAGCTGCATCTTCAAAAGTTCTCCTCGCTTTCGCTCTGTTTTAGCTCAAATCTTTAGAATTCATGGATCCGATTTATTGGTTACAGCTACCAGGACGATCGATGAAAGGTCACATAATGCTTTAGAATATCAAAAAAGAGGCAAGATAGAATCTCCAGGATGTGCGTGTCGCTGGCACCTTTCAGATTGTTGTTTCTCAAAGTCATTTCGTTTTTCAAGGTTCTGAAGCCCAGATTTTTTATGTCTTGCAATACTGTAGAGGAGAAAACTTTATTGATTTTATCTGGGTAATCCACGGTTATATCCAAATCAATTTTTTCATTATGGTATGTAGCCATAATGGCAAAGCTGGTGTCTGTAGACTGAAGCACGAATCGATTGATTTTGTTGTTTCGCAATTTTTCAATTGCCGATAGCAGATGGTCTGTGTCTTCCCTTGGGTGCTGCCAGCTTTCCAATTCACTAATTTGTTGTTGGACAGAGGTGATTTCGTCCAGAAGCTTTGTTCGAGATTTATTAGGAGTCTTTTTCTTGATCCGCAATAGGGCCAATTTTCTTCTGAGTGGTCCAATGAGATGATATTTTGGATAAGCAAAATTATTGAGGACTTGAAGTTTCCGTTTTACAGCTCTTAATCTGGTAGCTGTGTGTGCGGCATATTCAAAATCCCAATGGGTTGTATGTAGTTTGAGCTCTTTTGACAATTGGTCATGTTCGCTTTGCAGCTCGTCGATGAGAAGGTGTAGATTGTCGTCCATGGTAAAAAGATACCCTTTTTGAAAAAAATATCAATACCCTGTCAGTCATGTCTATTCCTGAATCTCCCCCACCAATTTGTAAATCCCGGAGTAAAGAGTTGTGATCGTTCTGCAACAATAAGTGTGCGATTATCTCAGTTATCTTTAGGTACCCGCTCGGGGGCTCAACTTCAATTAATCTTTTTATTTTGTAATCGCTAAGTACCACTCGTCGCAGAGGTTCTACTTTTGCAGAGTTATAAAAAATTGCGAGCAACTGAACTATGATTTCGACTGTATTACGATATCGGTTATGTCTATTGGCTTGTTTGTTCTTGATTCATATTTCTTGCAAAGAGGAAATAGTGCCAAAAGCTTTTCATGCCCGCACCGACCATGAGGCTTATTTGCAAAATTTGGAAAAGGCAAATTTACACGGAACAGCCTTGGGACAGAGCTGGATTTCTGCTTCAAGGCAATGTTTTGACAATGAGACAATGGTCGAGCTTCCATACCAGGAGACCTTTTACATTGCGGCAGAACGTCCTACTGCGATGGCTTTTGCATTCTCGGGAAAGAGAGGGGAGAAAATAAAAGTCGATTTCATCACCGAGGCAGGAGATGATACCCAAACCGTATTCATCGATTTATTTCGCAAAGATTTTTCGCAGGAGGAAGATCTTCTTAAGCATATTGCCTCCGCTGAAAAACAGCGAAACTGGCTGGGATTTGAACCCAGGAGAAACGCTGAATATTCACTTCGGATTCAGCCAGAATTACTGCGGGGTGGCAGATATAGGCTCCGTATTGCTGCAGTGCCGGCATTGGAGTTTCCTGTCGCTGGGGGTAGTAACCGGGATATAGGGAGCTTTTTTGGTGATCCGCGGGATGGCGGGCGACGCAAACATCATGGGATCGATATTTTTGCTAAAAGGCATACCCCAATTGTTGCTCCGACTGACGGATACGTACGCTTTGCCGGTGAAAGAGGCCGGGGTGGACGGGTGGTTTGGATGCGGGATCGCAACCGGGACATGACCTTATATTTTGCACATCTACAGGAAATCTTTGTCGAAAAAGGCATGGTGATCGAAAAGGGTGACACACTCGGGTCTGTTGGAAATACTGGCAACGCGAGAACTACACCACCACACCTGCATTTTGGGATCTACCAAAATGGCCCTATTGATCCCTATTATTTTGTGGCCCATAAGAAGAAAAAGTCTATTGATATCCGTGGAGATCAGAACTTGGTCGGTTCACTTGTAAGAACAAAAAGGGGGACTTCGTTTAGTTCGCTGAATGGTGATTTTGCTGCTAATTTACCCAGACATCAATTAGTGAAAATTGTCGGCGCTAGCTCAGACTTTTATAAAGTAAGGACCCCTAAGGGGAATTATGGTATGCTCAAATACCAGTCTGTAGAACCTCTCGAAATACCGATGGAAAAACCCGATTTGCCCGACAAGTTGACTATTCTGGACAGCACCCAAGATTTTGCATTTCCCCTATTTGAACAAATTGATAGCCAGGATCTGGTCGTATTGGCAAAGGATACAAATCATTGGTATGTGAAAACCCATGCAGGGCAGACCGGGTGGGTGGAAATGTCGCAGGACACTCCTAATTAGTGAAAAGCTGATATGCCTGGTAGGTCACTGGAGCTCGCTAAAATATTCACTCCAAAGTCTCCCAAGATCACCATCCATGGTGACTTGAAAGAACAATTCTAATTGGGCATTTCACCGGATTTATTCCCGGGTATTGTATTTGCCCCGAAATTTATGTCCTTATTATTATCTATTTTATAGTAACCTTTCTCCAAGCGTGGTAATAAGAATTTGTGATCCATCTGCACCGGAGTATCTAAAAAGGGAAACTTGACTTTTACAAAGTAAGGTGTGGATTCGATTAGTTTTATGTTTATTGATTTGGCACTCATCGATGTTTCATTTTTTGGTTCTGAACTTATTAATTACGATCAACGACCTCATGGGTATCACGGGAAAAATGTTTAGATAGCTGAATCATGCTCAATAGAAAGGCGCCAGATGTCTCTCGGTCGAAGATGTGGCTGACCGGACTCGATCAGCCACCTGCAGATTTTACTTAAGCAATATTTATGCGTCTTGGTGGAAGAGCTTTTGCCTCTTCTTTTTTTGGAATCAGGATTCTTAAGATCCCTTTGTCGTATTTGGCCTTGATTTTGGATTCATCTACGACCGATTTTGACAAGTGGAAAGACCGCTTGAAGGATTGGTAGCTGAATTCCCTTAGGCTGTAATGCTCATCTTCTTTGAGCTGATTTAGCGCCTCCTTTTGCGAAGAAATGGTGAGAATTTCATTATCCAACTCGATGAGAAAATCGCTCTTGTTCATACCGGGCGCTGCCATCTCTACCATGAATGAATCATGATTTTCGAGGATATTTACTGATGGCAGGGTAGTGTTCGTCGTTGAGTTGTTTTTAAATCCCCAGTCAAACAGGTTGCGAGATGCGAAGTCGTCGAAGAACCAGGGTGATTTAGGCCGGAAATAATTACTTCTTATCAGTGTCATAGTTACCAGATTTTAAAAGTTAAACAATTGATTCAATGATTAAAAAAAATCGTAAAACGATTATCCGTGGTTTATAAAACCGATTGTGCTCAAGTGCACATTAAGATCTGCTGCAAAAAAAGTACCACCATAGGTTTTATGAAAATTTGTCAGTTTTTCGTTTACGATTGCGTGTCAAAAAAACAGTACATGTTGTGGACTACTCAAAATTGTGCTGTCACAATGACATGATTTCGGACAAGATTTGACACGTGACTATCATTACTATTGGATTGATCCTTAAGGTTTTGTGTGGGTCATTAACCTGTACTATACCTCTCTCATCGAATTTACGGGACTGTCGAGAGCTGCCCGTGCTGTCTGATATCCCACTGTGATCCACGCAATTAATAACGCGGTCAATCCTGCAAACAAAAAGACTGAAAATCCAATCGAAGTACGATATACAAATGATTCGAGCCACTTACTGGAGACATAGTATGCCAGCGGCACGGCAATCAAAAAAGCAATAATGACCAATAATGTAAATTCCTTTGAGAGCAGATAAATCAAACTAGTGCTACTGGCTCCCAACACTTTCCGAATGCTTATTTCCTTTTTGCGTCTTTGAGCCGTAAATGATGCGAGACCGATCAATCCCAGACAAGCAATAAAGATAGCGAGTGATGCAAATATTGCGAATATTTTCCCCTGTCTTTCTTCGTTGGCATATAGTTCAGCAAAATTGCTATCGACAAAAGTGAATTCGAACGGTTGCTCCGGGTTAAATTTTTCCCAGACCCGGTTTATGTGACTTATGCTTTCGCTTAAATCACCTGGAGCAACGCGAATCACATAGTTCCATGCCATGTATGGAGCAATGAAATATACTGTGGGTACGATCTTATCTTTCAGACTTTCGAAATGAAAATCACGGAGCACACCGATGACCTTTCCATTCCGGTTTTCCCATTGTCCTGAATTCCAGTCCTTGATTTCTGAGCTACCGAATGTTTTATCGATCGCTGACTCATTGGTCCAACCGATCTCTTTGACTGCAGCCTCGTTAAGAATAAATGCATTACTTGCATCTGCTGGAAAATCTCTTGAAAAGCTCCTACCAGAAACCAGTTCAAACCCCATGGTCTCAATAAAATCATAATCGGTCCAGACGGTCTGCATCCCCCTTTGCTGATTTTCCGGAACCCCTTCGGGTCTCGCTCTGAGGCTGCTACTCAGACTGCCCGGAGGCACCCTTGAGGATCCAGCTGCGTTGATGATCTTGGGATTGGCAATGAGTTCGTTTCTGAATTGGTCATATCGTTCGCGCAGCGAAAGCGGGGTGCCCAGGACCAAAAGCTGTTCTTTATCAAAACCGAGATCAATATTCTTACAGTATTGAATTTGTTGATATACAACTGCAGTAATAATAATTAGGAAAATGGAGGTAAGAAACTGAAACGTGACTAATATGCGTCGCAGACTCATACCTTTCATATTTACATTTAGCTTGCCTGATAGTACTTGCACGGGGTCATAGCCAGAAAGTAAAATTGCCGGATAGCTACCTGCAATCAATCCCACAAATAAAGTGAGCAACAGTAAGCCAACTGAAACTGCTGGATCTCCAATAAGATTTAATGCGATCTGCCGATCCGCCAGTTGATTAAATTTTCCTATCGAAATCCAGACCAGACAAATTGCGATCAACAGGCAGATAAAAGCAAGGATTGTACTCTCACTGAGAAATTGGCCAATCAGTTGCTTTCTCTCGGCACCAACTACCTTGCGCAGTCCTACCTCCTTAGCACGTAAACTAGATCTCGCAGTGGCAAGATTTATAAAATTGATGCAAGCGATAATTAAAATAAATAAGGCAATGAAAGAAAATGCTACTACGTAAGTTCGATCTCCACCGGGGGCAAATCCCGAAATATCCTGACTGTCCAGATATAGATCAGTCAATGGATGCATCGCCAAAACAGGAGAAAAAGCCTTCCAGGCCTCGAGTTTTGCTGCAACGAAATCCTCTAACCTCGACCTGAAGTCAGCCGGCTCTTTTTCGGGTGGGAGTGTCACAAACGTCCAAACATACCCTTCTCCCCAGTTTTCCAGCACAATTCTCGAAAATAAATTTGGGGCACAATTCATCGACACCAGAATGTCGAATCCGAATTGCGATTGGTCTGGTACATCGGCCATGATTCCTGTGATAGAAAATTCAGTGTCCCGGATTCTTACTGTTTTGCCAATTGGGTCCTCAGATCCAAAATATTTGGAGGCTATTCCTTTTGTCAAGACCAGTGAGTGAGGATCACTCAGTGCAATGTTGGGATTACCTTTGATAAGGGGAAATGTAAAGGCAGAGAAGATTTCGGGATCTACAAAAGTCAGGTTTTCTTCGTAATATGTTTCGGCACCTACCTCTATTGCTTCCCTGGACTGTGGGGCAAATCTGATGACAGACTCAAAATCAGGAAAATCTACCCTAAGCTCATCGGCGAGACGGTAGGGGCCGATGGCACGTTTGTTTTCAGCCCCTGATTGGGGATTTGTAGTCTGAATTTTCAGGAGATAGATTTGATCCTTTTTTTCGTGAAATTGGTCATAACTCAGTTCAGATTTCACATACAGAAGAATCAGAATGACACATGCCATACCAATCGCAAGGCCTATAATGTTAATCAGGGAATGGCCCTTGTGCCGCCAAAGATTTCGGAGTGAAGACCTGAGGTAACTTTTTAACATCAATTCAACGATTTTAAAACACTATTTGAATATTGGCAATTTGTCACGTGGCTATATGATCATCCGATCCTGGCTATTTATTGGGTCGTCAGCTCCGAAACAGTTATCAGCAAAACACCGGAAAAACTCGATTTTCACTTGTCATATTTACCTTTGTAAAGACTGCCGTTATCTCAAAAAAGTTGCACTAAAGTTGATCTTACTTTCAGGCTTTTGTAGAGTGACACTCACCAACCTCAGAAGCATATTTTACATTTTGATGACATTATTCAATCTTCACGGGATCAATGGAGTCATAAAACCAGGGTGTGTGTTGATTTGTCACTGCAACCCACTTCCAATTACCTTCCATTTTTTTTGCCGTCAGAGTCATGAGTCCAATTTCTTTTTTTACAGTATCTGTGGGATTTAGACGATCAAACCAGAACATTTTCCAGGAGTAATAAGCGATTCCATTATCCGTATCTAGCATTCGTATCCTTGGTACTCCAGCTTCGTAATAGTAGTCAAGCGAATCATTTTCGGCAAGCATTTGGTGAAATTTCTGAACCTCCCGTATGCCTTCAAAAAAGTAGCCTTGGGAATTAATCCATGTGATATCTGGGGAAAATTGTGATATAGCCACATCTAGCTCTTTTGTTATCATAGCATGCTCTCTCGTTTCGATCATTTTAATAAGCTCAATCGAGTCACTTCTTATCGTTTTCTTGTCTGCGATGATTTGGGAATTATTTGTGCAGGACAGTAAGCAGGCTGGGAAAAAGAATATAGAAATTAATTTCATGGTTGAAGCACTTCCTAATCATTGAGTAAGAGATCCTTTGAGGATATGATTTTCAGAAGTAGAGCTTGTATAGAGACAATATAATAAATTCTCGGTTTACTACTGTTGCAAACTTGAACAATTCTTTCAACCACTATTGTGTCCGCCATTAGTCTGACCGGTACGTAGTAAAATACTACACAGTTCGATATTTTTTTCTTTGCCCCGCAATGAAACAGCACCGAGTGATTCGAATCTGAAGCGAGCATTGGCAGTGAGCAATTTCACGAGACTTTTCGAAACTAAGAATTTAGCGTCCAGCTCATTGCACATACTCTGGATCCGGGCGGCAGTATTTAGAACATCACCGGAGTAGGTGATATCTCTCTTGATTACACCAATTTCTCCGGCAGTCACAGAGCCAAAGTGCATTCCCGCCTTAAAACTTGGGACCAGTCCATACTTCTCTTGATACTCTTCCGAACATTCCAGAATCTTCTTATGCATAGCGAAATAACATTGCAGGCAACTGTTATTCCTCAATCCGGCGTCCAGTGGCCAGGAGATCACTACTTCATCTCCCACATACTGATAGATCTGACCATAGTTGTAGAGAATGGGATTGGTAATATCTCTAAAAAAGTCCTTTAATAATTCGTGGTATTTTTCATCACCCAATTTTTCAGCAATGACCGTCGAAGATTTCAAATCTGCGAACATAAATATTCTTTCCTCTTTTCTTGGAGTGCGGTATGTGCCCTTTATGAAGTCGATCAAGACTCCATTGCCAAATTTATTATTGATTTGGAGTATAAATTGGGTGAGTGAAACTACAATAGCCCATAGACAAATATTTTTCACATGCACCGGATCAGAAATAAATTTAATAAAGGCCTCTTTGCCTTCCGGAGATCCAATGGGAAACCCGCTGATGACAGGTACAAATATTAAACCCAATAATACTGTGATAAAGGAAACAATAAAAATGAAAGAAAGGGCAACTAGAAGTAAAGTGAAACCATAAGATTTTTCCTGGTATTTTTCTTCGATGTAGAAAATCAAGAAACTACCGCCCAATATGGAACCGATGATTCCCGCTGTACTGTTGAAGAATAATTGGGTGGAAAATCTATAAGTGGGAGAAAACCCACTCGAAATATCAGAGAGGACTGTAAAGTGATCATAGAACGACTGCCATCTTCCTACGCATAGCCATACAAAAATGATGGCGAGCCACTTGCGGAATTTTATTCGAAGCTTGACATTCACAACTCAATGTTGAAATTACTTTTCTCAAAGTACAATTTCCACTTTTGGCAGAAATAAGTGGGGTCTTCTCGAGCCATACAAATCCATGGGGGGAAGGGGAGGTTAGAGCACCTCAGATATTCATTGGATTTCCTAATAATCAATTTGTACCAGAGTATTTCTCAATGCAGGAAGTTCCACGTCAATATATTTCTTATTGTTTTTTTCCAGTATTGGTCGTTCGAAAATTTCATCTGTCGTATTTCCTTCGATTTTAAATCTAACAGGACTTTTTGCAGTTGGAGGAGCAGGCATTGTCATCCTGAAGGCTTGCTTTGCATCGATTCTGAATCCATCACCTACAGCGATTACCAATACAGATCCATTTTCGGTCTCCGTTTCTAGTTTGCAAAAACCTTTTTGTAGATAGGTGCCTTTACCCAACAGCATTGACAGTAAGCTATCTCCCCGCATCGATATTATCCCATAGTCCCCTTCAAAAGCTGCATCAGTAAAGATGTGACGGGGTCTACTCCCAGAACTATTGAAAATGTAATCTGACCTTTTCTCGCCCGAGTGGATTACAATCCCAACGAATTCGGTATTCCTGGGTGATGGAGAAAAGTATTCCACAGTTTTTATCTGATTCGGATCTCTGTCCCTGGAGGCAGCTTCGATAATAGACACAAAGGGCCTTGATTCCGCCTCCCCGGCCTGCCTTAGGATTAGGGTAGGCGTGCGCACGTGATATAATTCTTGGGGGACTGAGGAAGGATGTACAGCTCTTGAGTGAGGTGATGTTGCAGTAAAGATGGTGCGATTCTCATATCCCTTCATCCATACGTTTACCTCGAGCTGGTCCTCTGAAATTGAGGGGAATGAAAATTGAGCTATGAAATCATCGCTGTAGTCTACGCTTTGCTTATTTTCGAAATAATCATAACCAACCTGGTCACCTTGTGAGGAGGAGAGTTCCGTCGTGGGCCCGGTAGTCAACAAATTGTTGTCTAAATCTTTGAGAACTACTGGATTCCCCTGACTGTGGAAAATGTACTCGTGTTTTTTGTCCCTTCCATCATTTCTTGAAGATCGGAAAATATCTACAAAATATCCTGAGGATTCACCTGTGCGGATTGTCCCGGTCACTCTCTTTTGAGTACTATTTGTCGATGGCTCGATAAAAGTTACGTCCGAGTAGGTATAGCAGTTTTCAGGGGAATACTGATCTTCCGGCTTGGGAAAGATTGAATTTATCTCAAAGGCTTGAGAACCACGCATGTTCCGGTAGTCTGAAACTCCATCAACCACTACGGTATTATGTGCCGGGAATCTACTGTAATACTCCCGGTGATCTTTAGACCAGTAGCTGATACCTGCTGCAGCATCGGGTGCAATCACCATCCCCCTGGCAAATAATTCGATGTTTATTCCATTTGTGTGCGAATGATTTCCCAGAGATGCATTCTTTGATACCATCATTCCATGGGTCATACTATGACCATTTCTCTGAACAATCCAACTGACATTCGGAGAATAAAATACAGGCTTTACCATTTCTCCCAGAGACTCTGCAGCTGGAATATCCAGGAGATCGTCTAAATAAAAGAAAAGGTGAAAAAGAGATTTTATATTGTCCCTTGAGTATGCCTTACTCTTTATAAAACGATTTAATTGCCTTGTAATTTTTTTCTCCTGATCGAGCTTGTTATATTTTCTATTTTGACTGATCAGCAATTCCAATGAATTGAATCGGAGTCTTGCATGCTTAGCATCACCATAAGCGACAGTGAAATCATTGGGAAACAGATAATTAAAGTTGGCGAGAATTGCTTTTTCCAATATTGGAAATTCATTGAGAAGATGATTGTTTAATGTTTTGTCTATCAGGCAAATAATCTCCAGAAGGTCATCCGAAACCATGATCGAATAACTTGCTACTTCCGGCCAAATGGCTGTGTTAGGATCATAGTTTTTTACCACATCTTTCAGCGCTTTTTGCTTGGTAGAATTTTGATTTAATACCTGATCGATGTAGTATTGTTGCCCCTTTCCGTCTTTATAGTAAGAATCATCCTCAAGAGCAATCGCCAGATACGTGATGAAGCGCGCCTGCATCAAATTCCAATTATTATCCGGCACTCCGTACCGGATCTCCTGATCAGCCCACTTCCTAAACACCTCTTGAATCATCTTGAGATCAACACCTTTTTCCAATAAAAAATCGTAAAGAAAATCATAAGTAATGGTGATTGGTTCGATTACTCCCTCGTGGATAACTTCAAAGGTCTGAAGTCCCATCAATAGTGCATTCTTATGATCACCCACCGTGCGAGGAGGGTCTCTGTAGTACATGCCTTCCATATAGGGTATCAAAATATCTGCAGCAAAGACCGCATATTGTTCATCCCCATCTAGCCAATATAAAAAGGCTGCTTCTTCAGCCAGATTTAAGATTTTCCGGTTGATTTTCTCCACAATGTGTCCTGTCTCGGAAGGATGTACCCATTCCCAGGGTTGGTTTTCCCTGACACCATTCTGCAGATATAATCCCCGCTCATCATCCATGTAGGGCTTTACATTTTCGAGTTCCGGCATTAGATAATCGGTAGCCCAATCACGTGAGCCTGAGAATCGAACCGTCGGAACCTGAGCTTCACCTTCGCCATGGGAAAAATCCATCCCATTTACGTAGACCCTTTCGTACTTAGTGTTCCAATACATCTGTAATCTGGACACGATCCAGTCCGGATCATCATTATGCCGATCCACATATGGATCCACATGCTCCCTTGTCGTTTTAATAAAAGCAGATACCCTTTGGGAGCTTTTTATCATTTGGAAGAATGAGTCCCTTTCACTGTTTGTGATGTAGATTTCCGGATGGATTTGTCCGTACGCAATAAAATGGAGCCATAGAACAGAAGTGAATAATATGCATGTGATTTTTATTTTCTTGCTACTCAAATCAAAAAAAGTCAAAGGTGAATGTTCTTCCTTGTCTCCAAATGTAAGTTATTCCTTTTTTGGGACTACTCGACTGTCATCACACGAGTTTATATTAGTTAATTTCGCATTATGGATGATCTTAAGATTGCCACTGCTCAGTTTCAACCTAGAGATGGAGACAAAAGTTACAATTTGTCTGTGATGGACCGGTTGGCAAAAGAAGCCAATAGCGCGGGAATGGAAATAATTGCGTTTCATGAAATGTGCATCACCGCGTATACCTATACAAAGGATTTGACGAGAGAGGAGTTGACGGAGATCGCCGAGGTCATTCCCAGCGGGGAAAGTGTGAATCGATTGATTGCGATGGCGGGTGAACACGATCTGATCATTCTTGCTGGTCTTGTAGAGCGAGAAGGTGGAAATCTGTACAATACCTATTTGTGCGTAGACAAGAAAGGTGTGATCGCCAGGTATCGCAAGTTGCATCCCTTTATTAGTCCTTATCTGGATCCCGGACAGGAATATGTCATTTTTGATCTATGTGGATGGAAATGTGGTATTTTGATTTGCTATGATAATAATGTAATCGAAAATGTTCGAGCGACGACGTTGCTTGGCGCTGACATTATTTTTGCTCCTCATGTGACGGGATGTACGCCATCGCCAATGCCCGGAAGAGGATATGTAGATGATATCCTGTGGCAAAACCGCCATAAAGAGCCGGAAAAATTACGTGCGGAATTTGATGGTCCTAAAGGCAGGGCTTGGCTTTTGAGATGGTTGCCGGCGAGAGCTTATGACAATGGAGTTTATTATGTCTTTTCAAATCCCATAGGCTATGATGGCGATCAATTGAAGAATGGAAATTCGATGATCATAGATCCGTTTGGGGAAGTCCTGTGTGAAGTAAGAAGTTTTGAGGATGATATTGCTTGTGCATCCCTTTCCCCTGGAAAAATGAAACTCGCGGGAGGATACCGATATCGCAATGCGAGGAGGCCTGAGTTATACAGGGATATTTTGGGAGCCGGAAACAACTCGAAAACCCATCCAATCTGGATGAAGTAATAGGCCAACTAATCAACGAGCAGACTGTCCTCCAGAAATTCAACTGAAGACAGAGATTCATCTTCAGCAAAGAGATCTTCCTGAGTATAGAGTAATTCCGCAACCTGAATGATATTCTGAACAATCCGCTTAACGAGACCACTATCATTCATCAGTGAGGTGGCCATTTCATTTGAGATTAAATTTTTTCTCACCAACTTATCAATGGATCCATCGAGGAGGACATCACTTTTTTCTGCCTTTGCTTTTAATTTCTTCAGTTTATTTACATGTTTTTTTCTGTCAGATCCATCCCGTAGTTGATGGACTTCTCTCACAGTCTTGAGGATTATTTTTCTGAGGTCATTATATTCTTTTTTAATATGGTAATTACTTGATGCAATGTATTTCGACATGTTGTGATGGAGGGGCTTCATAGACTTTACAATACTGACGATATGTCTGTTGGCAATTAGCAAGTTTCGAATAGCTTTAATCTTGTCTTTATCGAGTTCGAAATTTGCTTGAAGTGTGGTGGCATATTCGATGATTTCGTTATATATGGCTTTAATTTTATCGTAGTATAGTTCGTCGATGTCGACCTCAATGAGTTCTTTTGCGTCAATAATCTCTCCCAGCTTTTTTTCTGACTCGATGTCTTCTCTATGCACATTGATTCCGTGAGCGATAGCCCGGTAAGCCGAATTTTCGAAGAGTCGTGCTGATTCTTTATACAAGGCAGCGATTCCGGTCTGCGGATATTCCAGGTCTACCTTATTTAGGTACATTGGCTGGTCGATTGCTTTCTCCGGATCGACTTTTGCGGGAATAATTCTTGTTACAATTTTAGCAATGATGCCTGCAAACCAGATGAGGGCAAATGTATTTATAAGATTGAAAGTGGTGTGAAATGTGGAAAGTGCAATTGGTATGGCGGTGGCCTCGACAAAGGGTGAAGGATTCCCTCTCAGCGTAAGTAAATGGTCGACTATCTTCAGAAAGGGGTTAAACAAAATAAGCATCCAAATCACACCTATTATATTGAATATCAGATGGGCTCTTGCAGTCCTCTTCGCCTGAAAATTTGCAATGATTGCAGCGAGATTAGCAGTGATGGTCGTGCCCACATTTTCACCCAAAACCATCGCAGCCGCCATGTCAAATGGTATCCATCCCTCGTTGCACATGACCAGTGTCAGGGCCATGGTAGCACTTGAAGACTGGACCACCACTGTAAGCAATGTACCGATTAATAAAAAGAGTACTACAGAGAGAAAACCCATTTGTGTGTACTTGCTCAAAAAGGCCAGTGCCTGGGGATTACTGCCAATGTCTGGTACTGAATCCTTTAGAAATTGCAACCCTATAAACAAAATCGAAAAACCCACAATGAAATAACCCCATTGTTTTCTGTGTTTCTTTTTTGAAAAAATCAGCAAGAAACCAAGACCCACAAGGGGTAAAGCAATGGCACTCATACTCACTTTAAATCCCAATATGGCGATTAACCAAGCTGTCACTGTAGTACCGATATTAGCACCCATGATAACTCCAATCGATTCTACCAGTGTAAGCAGGGAAGCATTGGCAAAACTGACCACCATTAAAGTTGTTGCAGAAGAAGACTGAATGATTGATGTAATTAGAAAACCCGTCATCACAGCTAAAACCCGATTGGAGGTCATCGATGCAAGGATACTCCTCATTCTATCTCCGGCGAGTTCCATCAATGCATCACTCATTACCTTCATGCCATAAAGGAACAACCCCAGTGATCCCAACAGGGTGAGTATTTCGGCTAGTCCATAATTCATCTCCTCTAATTCACTTGAGAGCGTGAAATTTACAAATTCTTTACATCTAGTTTACACTGGATTAACATATGAGTAAGAAAGGTCTGGGATTTGTCTCTAAATCTCCACTCAATACTCTGCAGCAGTTCATGGGACTTCTGATCTGTATGAATACCCAATACAATCAGTTATTACAGCGATTGATCAGATGCAATCAACAGATATTCTGGATATGTAGGTTATAACTCAGGCAATTGGAGATATGCTCGCTTACCTAAAATCGATGACCTTCAAGACGTGTCTTATTGCTTCAAGTTGGCACATGAACTTGTCATCAGCATCGATGATTTTCCACGGAGTAATTTTTGTATCGGTCAGTTCAAACATCTTCTTTTCATACTTTTTGTAATCGTCCCATAGTTTTTGGGCATCTAAATCGACCTTGGTGAGTTCCCATCTTCTCAAGGGATTGTCCCTGGTCATTTTTATCCGTTTGGCTTGTACATCTTTAGAAATCTTGAGATAGATCTTTATTAAGATAATCCCATCGCTGACCAACATTTTCTCCAGATGGTTTACATCGGAAACAAATTGTTTGTATTCCTCCTTTGTGCAAAATCCGTTTACGGGTTCTACAACTGCCCGATTGTACCAACTTCGATCAAAGAATACAATCTCCCCGGGCTTTGGGATTTGGTTTATATACCGCTGAAAATACCATTGTCCCACTTCCTCACCCCTGGGTTTTGGCAGAGCAACCAGGCGTGTAGACCGGGGATTGAGGTGCTCTCTAAAGGCCCGGATACTCGATCCCTTGCCGGCAAACTCGCCTCCCTCAAAAAGGATCATTACTCGTTTGTCTTTTTCAACAACCCAATTCTGCAGGTGGATCAATTCTACTTGAAGCTTTCGTAGTTTGGCCCGATATTTTAATTCTTGCAAGGTTTCCTGGATATTTACCTTTCCGTTTGACATTAGTTTGACCAAACCCGGTGTTCGGCTCAGAAGTGCTAGATCAGATGTAGAGTACTGCATGAAATTCGAAATTTTAGGCGATAATAGATCGATGGAATCTTTGGACGATGTTAGGATCAGGATAGATGACTGTCTTTGCCTTTTCCTTTCCTTCATATTCGTAGATCGAAAGTAAGTATCGAATGGATTCTAACCTGGCCGCTTTTTTCATATCAGATTTTACGATAATCCACGGGGCAAAGCTGGTGTGCGTCCGGCTAAACATCGCTTTTTTATAGTGGGTGATCTCATCCCATTTGCCCTGGGATTTGAGATCGACCGGGCTTAACTTCCATTGCTTAAGTGGGTCGGTCCTGCGGGAGTGAAATCTCTTCTGTTGTTCCTCCTGACTTATCGAAAACCAAAATTTAATTATGTCGACACCATTTTCCGTTAGCATATGTTCAAATTCCGGTACCTGGCGTATAAATTCGTCGTATTCTTCCTTTGTACAAAATCCCATGACGGGTTCTACCACTGCCCGGTTATACCAACTGCGATCAAAGAAGACAATTTCGCCGGGATTGGGAAGCTCTTTTACGTGTCTTCGAAAATACCACTGTCCTTTTTCTGTGTCTGTCGGTTTATTCAATGCGACGACTCTCATCGATCTGGGATTGAGATAGCGCTGAAACCGCCTGATAGCACCACCTTTGCCTGCGGAGTCCCGGCCTTCAAAAATGACTACTACTCGCTTGTCCAGCTTGCCAATCCAATTCTGCAATTTTAATAATTCGATTTGCAGTTGTTCAAGTGTTTCCTGGTATTCCAGAACTCTGAGCACTTTTTCAAGAGACGCCGGATGACGATCCAATATCTTTAAGACGTCTTTTTTGTTTTTTATATCTTGAACTTCGCTAGATGTAAATCGAAACTTAGCTTTTTTCTGCATTTGGCGAAAATTATTCTGTTAGCCTCAATGATCTTGGCAATGGTACTAAAATTTATTTTTTAAGTCTGTGATAGCTCATTGATTATGGTCAGTGCATTAAATCCATACCTCGATTTCGTGGTTTTTAAAAGGACAAATTCATGAAGAAAGAACGAACAATGACTATCAGGTTTTTATTGATGTTCTCAAAGATTCTTACTGTCGCAATTTTTTTGCCAAGCTTACTCATTGCACAAGATGATTCTGACAAAAAGCTCCGAATCATTTGCTTTGGAGCACATCCGGATGATGCCGAACTCAAAGCTGGTGGTGTCGCAACGATGTGGGCCGCAGAGGGTCATCATGTCAAATTTGTATCGATGACCAACGGAGATATCGGTCACTTTAAAGAAGCCGGTGCCCCTCTTGCTCTGAGACGTAAAGAAGAAGTAGGTGAATGCGCTCGGATCTTTGGAATTGAGACCCAGGTACTCGACATCCATGATGGAGAACTAATGCCTACTCTTGAAAATAGAAAAGTAGTGGCCGACTTAATCAGAGAGTGGCAGGCAGACATCGTGATGTGTCACAGGCCCAATGATTATCACCCCGACCACCGATATACGGGTATCCTGGTGCAAGATGCTTCAGTTGTAGTCGCTGCCCCTTTCTTCTCCGTAAATTCTCCCCCGACTAAGAAGAATCCGGTCTTTCTCTTTTATTCAGATGGGTTTGAAAAGCCCTATCCATTTGATCCGGCTATAGTTGTGGCCATCGATGAAGTAGCCGAAAAAAAATGGGCTTGTATCAGTGCAATGCCTTCTCAGTTTGCAGATGCCCACAGCTGGCAAGCGAGTTATGGATCGGACGTCCCTAAAGAGGAAGATGCACGAAAATCATACATACTTAATGGTATGAAAAAGCGAAACGAAGCAGTAGCGAATAAGTATCGCAATTTACTAATAGATCAATACGGCGAGGAAAAGGGCAAGAAAGTACAATATGCCGAGGCCTTTGAGCTTTGCCAGTATGGTACTCAGGTGAATGCAGCAGATCTGAGAGCCCTCTTTGGGTTTAAAGGTAATTAGTAGGAGGCTGGATAGCTTGAATCAATCTGGCTTTGCTGCAGTCTGATCAGGCAACAGATCGAGGTTGTTCCATCGTGCGAGATTGGGACAAAAATCCACAAGGGATGGATCAATTCTTACAAAGGTATTTTCCAATTTTTCGATAAGCCATTTGTTCAGATATTCCGCTTTTCTCTCTTCGATGGCTGCATTTTTTACTTTGGTATAATCCTGCTGCAGATTAGCTTGATGTGGATCTGTACGGGACTGCAGAAGTATGATCCTATAGGCTGTTTCACCTGTTGGCTTGGTATACTCGATGGGCTTGCTGAGCTCTCCCACTTCAAGAGTGTCAATGGCGAAAAATATGTCTGCCTCTAGCTCTGCAGTTTCAAAGAAGGTGTTTCCGGTTGTAGGATTCACCATTCGCCCCCCATTGTTATAGCTTTGTTCGTCTTCGTCAGAAAATCTCTTGACTGCTTCCTCAAAGCTTATTGTGTCATTGAGAAATGCCGATCGTATTGAATCCAGCTTTTGTTCGGCGGCATCGAGATCGCTTTGCAGAATATTAGGTTTCACCAAAACGTGCCTGGTATGCACCAGATTTCCCCGCCGTTCAAGCAATTGAATCAGGTGAAATCCAAATGGCGTTTCGACCAGGTCAGAGATTTCGTCTTCAGCCAGATTGTAAGCTGCGGCTTCAAACTCGGGCACGAACGTGCCGCGCTTTTGTAATCCCAAATCTCCTCCGGTCCTTGCAGATCCGGGATCATCCGAATACTGTTTTGCGAGAGCGGCAAAATCCTCGCCGGCTAAAATTCGATTGCGTACGTCAGTGAGTTGATCGATTGCCTTTTGCCTTTCTTCAGCGCTTACCTGAGGATTCACTACGATTTCACCGATTTCGACCTCAGAGCTAAAGTACGGCAGGCTATCGGGTGGGATTTTACTGAAATACGTTTTTACTTCTGATGGGGTGACCGTTGTATTTTCAAGTACCCGACCTCTCATTTCTTCAGCGGTGATCTGCTGGCGCAGGTCTTGACGCATTTCATTGCGAACCTGAGCAATTGTTTTTCCATAATACTCTTCAAACTGGGAGATGTCATTGTTCATCAAGCCCAAAATGTAATCTATTCGAGACGTCAGTTGTTGCTCCACTCTATCGTCCTCGACGATCACACTGTCTAGTTTTGCTTGATTGACGAGGAGTTTTTGCAACATCAGTGACTCCAGTATTCCGCACTTGGCAGATTCGGGTAGTGTGCCTCGCCGTTCTCTATCGTGATTGTATTGCTCTTCGATGTCAGAAAGCAAGATTATCTCATCTCCCACAGTAGCCACGATCATATCGACTATCCTGGCTTCCTGGGCACCAACTTTCACAAACCACACAACCAGAAACATGGAAATCAGTAAGTATTTCATTCTGCAAAGAGTTTTATGTTTTCCCGGGACGATGCCCTTTGATACAGCTCATCCCTCAACTTATCAAGCAATGCGATTTTCCTTTTGTGAAGAATCACCCGCGCAGCTTGCTCTTCTATATACGCTAACGGTGCAATCTCCTTTTTGTCCTTACTATCCAGGATTTTAAGAAAATAATAATATTCATCATTAGTCAACTCAAACACCTTGTTGCTGCGTATGGCATTTGTATTGACTGCTCCTTGAGGCATCTCCTGACTTATGAGATCAAGTTTGTACCAAATACTGTCACTCAGATAATAAGTCTGGGCATATGATTGACATAGTGCTACAAGGTTTGAGAAATCGTTTTCCTTTTTACTTTTCCACAGATCTTCGATTTCCTTAGCCACGTCATCTGAAACACTGCGGGGCAATTTTATCAAGTGACATCTTACAATCGTTGATTCCAATTGATATTGCGACTTATTTTCCTCATAATAAGCCTGCAATTCATCAGCACTGATTGTACTATCCAGAAGGTTTTCTACAATAGATTTTTCGTATTGATGTAATATTAATGATGACCGGTAATCGTCCACTAATTTGTCAATCTCAAGATCTGCGGGAATATTTTTTTCAGCTTCATGCATCATCACACTCTCACGGATCCAGCGCTCCACATAGGCATTTTGGGTAAGAATGCTATCAGGTGGCTCAAGACCCTCTGGTAAGACCGACTTTACTTCAGATGCCCACAGTTTTTTATTAAAAACCTGAGCGAGCAATATATCCTGATTGACTTCCTGATCGTATTTACAATTGATCATCAAAAAAGAAATTGCAACCAGGATAATATTTAATCGAAGAAAATACACTACTTAATAATCGAGGCCAGGACATCTTGATTTACCGTCACTGTAAACTCTTCAGTGAGTTCATCTACCCATTGCTTTTCTAAGAAATCTTGAAAATCTGCGATCACATATCCCCGTGCCTCGTCGAGTGACTTGGCTTTAGGTGGGATTATTTCTACGACTCGCTTCAGAGTGGTGACGTTATCGCCGTTTTTTGTGATATCGGTCATAGAACCGCTTTCCCACCTGAGTCCTTGTGTCAGATTTTCTTTTTCGACTAAAACTGTCTGTGATTTTACGACCTCGGCTTTCTTATTAAATTTCTTCAGGAGTTTATTACCCGATTTTCTTGTCATTTGTCTGAGAACCTTATCGATTATTTTTGAGTCTGTGCCGTTTATCGAAATATTCTCAACGAGGGCTCGAGAAGGCCACATGTAATTGTTTGCATTTTTTCGGTGAAAATTCTTAAGTCCCATGGAGTCATTTGAAGCGCGATCCCAGACTTTCATTTTAGTGGCTTCAAATAATAAAATGCCTTCTGAGTATTCGCGCATGAGGGCTTTAAATTCAGGATATTTTTTCTCTAGCTGGGACTCCTGATATTCTTTGATTTTTGATTGGCTAAATTCATCATACAATTTTTCAAGAGCGTCTGCAGGTGACAACGTACGATTGATCCGCAGTCGAGATGCAGTATTCTTAATTAAATAGGACATCAGCTCATCTGCTTTTACGGCCGAACTACCAATAGAAAACAATTCTTGATTTGTATATTCCGGCACTTTCCAACCGTATGACAGATAATCTTCACCCAGCTCTTTTAGCATCAAAGCTTTATCCCAGGATTTTTCCTGATAATTATTTTCTTCTTTGATTTTATTTAAAGTGGCTTTTTCGGCTACTGCATACCTTCCGTCCGATTTGATTTTGTTTTCCAGAGTACGGCTGAGTTCTTCATAGGTGCCAACCGGTTTGTGGCTAATTCGCTTTATGATATGCCAGCCGATAGAAGATCGTATGGGGCGACTGATCTGACCATCTTCCCTCAACCGGAAGGCCGTATTCTCAAAAATTGACTCGTATTTATTGATTCCGAAGAAACCCAGATATCCTCCATTCGTTGCAGTAGCTTTATCATCGGAGTGTTTTTTAGCCAACGCCGCAAAGTCTGCTCCGTCTTTAAGCAGTTGGTGCAGGCTATCTATTTTTTGTTTTGCATTTCTGCCCCTGCTATTGCGAATGAGTATTTGAGCGACTTCCAGTTCTCCACGGGCCTTGCGTTCGCCATGTGTGATTACAATATGGTAGCCTAGCTTGCTTCGGATGGGTCGCGAGTACGTCTGACTCGGCAATGTATAAAGTGCGGTTTCAAGATCATAAAATCCATCGGGAAGCATGGCCGAGACATAGCCTACTTTCCCTCTGTTTTTGGTCACTGTTTGATCCTCTGATACTTCCAATGCCACTTTTTCAAATACCTCACCTGCTCGTAACCGCTCTAAAATGTCCAATGCGCGCTCGTAGGTTTTCTTTTCTTGTTGCTCGGAGGAAGTAGGAGGCACTTTCAACAAAATATGCGAAAAAGACACTTCCTTTTGCATCCTTTCCCATGCTTCTTTTATGAGGGATTCGGTGACCTCCCGGTCAGATAAATAAGCATTGGCCAGCTGCTTTCTGTAGCCGGCCAACTCCTGATTTAGGGATTGCACAGTATCGAGACGCATCTGCCGCGCCTTGTGTACTTTGAGTTTAAACTTCTTGTAGAGATCGAGATATTCCATCACTGATGCCTCCGAAAAATCAGCATTTCCGCGATTTGTTTTTTCATATATGTAGAGAAATTCGTCAAGGTATACCGGCTCTTGATCTACAGAAAAAAGCACTTTTCCCTGGGCGAAACCCTGAAGAGTTAAAATCGAAAACAACAATAAAATATAAAGGCGGTTCATATCTTTCATGGATTATCGTAGAGTGACCTGCTCAGATTCCGCAAAAATACAATTTTGTCTCGTGTGCACTGTCTACTCGTAAATGTAAATTCTTTTGATTCGACGGGACAAAGAAGTAAAAACCTCGTATGGAATGGTCTCTGCAGCATGTGCCAGTTCCTCAATGTCCGGATCCTTTCCAAAAACGGTCACTTCGGTGCCGATTTTGACATCGCTAATATTTGTGACATCGATCATTGTCATGTCCATACAAATGTTACCCACAATTGGTGCTCTTTGATCGTTTATGATGACAGCATAACGATGGTTGCCGGCTTTTCGTATGAGCCCATCTGCGTAACCAATTGCAATGGTTGCGATCAGTCGAAGAGCGGAAACCTCCTCTCCAGCTCGTCCATATCCAATCGTCTCTCCCGGACGGACCTCCTTGACTTGCGAAACGTAAGTCTTGAGAGAGTGCACCTTTTCAAAATCCTTCATCCCGATTCCATACATTCCAATACCTATCCTCACCATGTCAAAATGAGCATCCGGATGCCTGACTATAGCCTGGCTGCTCGCCAGATGACATATAGGACTTGGCGAACATCGATCACAGACACGCTCGCTCAGCTCTGTGAAAGTGCGTATTTGTGCATTCGTAAAGGCATCATGCTCCGGGTCATCACTTGCAGCCAGATGACTGAAAACGCTTTTTATGATGACCCCGGGGGTCTGGTCTATTATTTCGCCCAGCATATCAAGATCCTTCTCATCGATGCCCAAACGGTGCATGCCAGTCTCGATCTTGAGATGGATAGGAATCTTAAGACCCAGAATCTTATGCTGCCGGACTACCCTCTCCAACTGGGAAAGGCTAAAGATCTCGGGTTCCAGTCGTAGATCTACCATCTCATCAATGCGACTCAACTCTGGATTCATTACCATGATCGGGGTCTCAATTCCTGCTTTGCGAAGTTCTACCCCCTCGTCGTGATATGCCACCGCCAGGTAATCTACATGACGCGACATCAGGAATCTCGCAATCTCGACACCTCCACTGCCATAGGCATCCGCTTTTACAACGGCCATGATCTTGGTATCTCTATTCAGATGATCTTCGAAGAGCTTGAGATTTCTTGCTAGTGATGCGAGGTTGATCTCAAGAATTGTTTGGTGCTTTCTCAGACTGAGGCGATCAGTCACTCTTTCAAGACCAAAAACTCGAGATCCTTTAAGTAGGATCACCTCATTTTGGAATGCCGAGGTATCCATAGAACCCAGGAGATCTTCCACTGTCGAAAAATGGGCAAATGAAATCTCAGGTGAAATGTACTTCCCGATCTCTTGTATTTCGGATCCAACAGCCATGACCTTAGTAAACCTGTGCTGATTGATCATACCGGCTATTGTACGGGATAATGCTGCAGTACCCTTTTGCTGCAGCAAGTCAGTTAAGATGAGTGTCTTTTTTTTGTGAGATGATTGAAAATGCGCAAATGCCATCGCCACATTGAGTGATTCCAGATCGGCATTGTAGACATCATTGATCAGGATGCAACGATTGATCCCTTCCAGTGCCTCCAGCCTCATTGCCACCGGGTTCAAGCTTGGGAATCTTGATTCCCAGACGTGACTGGGGAGATCAAGCAGGTGTAAAATTGCCAGACAGTGGAGCGCATTCTGAAGTGAGGCTTGATCGGCAAAGGGTATCTCAATGAAACCTTCATTTTTTTCTGATTTGTAGCAGATCTGTGTAGAATCGATGTCCTTCTTAATCGAAGTTATTTGAATATTTGCCCCAGCCCGGTCCTGGGTGGTCCAGGTAAAAAACTCAAGATCCAATGGCTGAACTGCTTCGTGAATAGCCCGATCATCGCGGCAATATACCAACACGTTGCAGGTCTGAAAAAGCAAGAGCTTTTCTTCGAGTTTCTTTTGACGGCTCGAGAAACCGCGGTCGTGGGCAGATCCGATATTGGTAATTAGACCGATCGTAGGCTTGATGATCCCTGCAATTTTCGCCATCTCACCGGTTTGAGAAATACCGGCCTCAAAGATTCCAAGTCCGGCCTGGCTGTGGAGGCCCCAGATCGAGAGTGGTACACCCACTTGTGAGTTGTAACTTTTTGGACTTTTCACAGTTCTAATATCTGAGGCAAGAAGCTGGAAAAGCCATTCTTTCACCACTGTTTTGCCATTGCTGCCTGTGATACCTATTACCGGTAAATCAAATTGTTCCCGGTGAAATTTTGTGAGTTGTTGTAAGGCGGTTTTCGTGTCCTCTACTACGATAAAGTTGGCTTGAGGAAAATTCTGAAAATCAATGTTTTTGCAAATGATAAATGACTTAACACCCTTGCTATAAAGTGTTTTGACAAAGGAGTGCCCATCATTTCTTTCGCCCTCAAGCGCAAAAAACAAGGTGGTTGCGGGATCTCTTAATTGCCGGCTGTCAATCAATAGCGAGACAATCTGATGATCGAGATCTGAAATATGGTCGATCCTTCCGTGGACAATCTCAGCTATCCTCTCCGGGGTATAGGTAATCATACAAGGTCAAAACCGATATCCCTCCTGAAATAGTGTCCTTCAAAACTAATCCTCTCAGCGAGTTTCTTGCTATTGTCTCTTGCTTCCTCGATGGTTTTACCAAGACCAGTAAGCCCTAGTACTCGACCTCCATTGGTCAAAATCTTCGAGCCTTCGGCAATAGTGCCCGCGTGAAAAACCAGTCCATCCGGTAGATTGTCTAAGCCACCGATCGGTTTACCTTTCTCATAACGACCGGGATATCCTCCTGAAACCATTACTGTTGTTGCCGTGACACGTTTGTCGATGACGATGTTCTCTTGAGCAAGTGTACCATGGTGTGTGGCCATGCACAAATCAATCAGATCATTTGACAGCCTGGGGAGTACCGATTGAGTCTCCGGATCACCCATGCGGCAGTTGTATTCGATTACGAAGGGCTGGTCACCGACTTTGATCAAGCCGAAAAAGATAAATCCCTTGTACACCAATCCCTCGCTTTGAATGCCTTTGATCGTTGGCCCTATGATCTGATCTTCTACTTTGCTCATTAGACTTTGTGTGACAAAGGGCACGGGAGAAATTGATCCCATTCCCCCGGTGTTTAGACCCCGATCACCTTCTCCAATGCGCTTGTAATCTTTGGCAACAGGCAAAATTCTATAGTCTTTACCGTCAGTCAGAACAAAAACGGAGAACTCGATTCCATCAAGAAATTCCTCGACGACCACCGTGGAACTCGCTTCACCAAATTTGCCTCCCAGCATCGATTCCAATTCTGTAATAGCTTCACTGATGCTCTCACAGATTAGGACTCCTTTTCCAGCGGCTAGTCCGTCAGCTTTCAGGACGATCGGAGGAGACTGTCTCTTCAGGTATTCAATCCCATCCCCTTTTTCACTGGAAGTAAATGACCGGTAACGGGCAGTGGGAATGCCATGACGCAACATAAACTTCTTTGAGAAATCCTTTGAACCCTCCAATTGCGCACCACTGGATTGAGGGCCGATCACCGGTAAATTGGGATCATAATTATTTAGGGCATCCGTGAGTCCCAGAACTAGTGGTGCTTCTGGCCCGACAATCACCAGGTCGATCTCGTTGTGTTCAACAAAATGAATAACGGCGTCCATATCAACGAAGGCAAGATCTACATTGGTCCCGGAGCTTGAGGTGCCCGCATTTCCGGGTGCAATAAAAAGACGAGTTAATTTGGGACTTTGGGCGAGTTTCCATGCAAATGCATGTTCCCTTCCACCACCACCCAGCAACAAAACATTCATTTATTCAACATTGCTCATTTGAGGGTACAAATATGCATTGTTTTAGGCCAAATCATAATAGTGTACTTGAGGGAATGGATACCAAATCATATGTTTGCCATCGAAATCCATGCATTATTATTAAATGTAATGTAATATTTGCTCATAATCAGCCTATTAAAAATAACAACAAATCATAATTGGTATAGAATTTGAGTTGATCTTGGTGACAATTATTGCGAGAGAAAACGAATCCGGCCTATGATAGCCTATGTGAAGGGTGCCATCACTCATAAGAATCCCACTTTTGTTTACGTAGAGTGTGGAGGGGTGGGCTACCATGTGAATATTAGTCTGAACACGTACGGAAAGATTGAGAAGCTAGAGAATGTCAAGTTGCTCACCCATCTTGTAGTGAAGGAAGATTCTCAAACGCTCTACGGCTTTTTCGAGCATGAAGAACGTCACCTTTTTGTTTTGCTTCTCTCTGTCTCAGGTGTTGGGGCAAGCACTGCCAGGCTGATCCTCTCCTCCCTGAATCCTGCTGAAGTACAAAATGCAATTCTAACGGAGGATGAGCTTACATTTCGGCAAGTAAAAGGGATAGGTGCAAAGACCGCCAAACAGATCATTTTGGATTTAAAAAACAAGGTCTCAAAGGGCTCAGATATCCCGTCACAAATGCCAATAAGAGACAATACTTTGCAGCGGGAAGCGTTATCTGCTTTGTTGGCTTTGGGATTTAATAAGCAGAGTGTGATTAGGGCAATCTCAGACGCTTATAAAGCCAATCCTGATCTTGCCACTTTGGAGTCGCTCATCAAGGCATCGCTAAAAAATTTATCCTAATACATGATCAATGTTTGGTTTGAGTTTTTTTCCGCTGTTTTAACGGGCATTTTGAATAATATTTTGAATGAGGAAGCGTAGATAAAGGTGAGATCTGAAACAGACAATATTATAGCTCACTACAGGTACATAAAGAGGATGGAACACGGCAAAACTATTTACCTAGTCCTATTAGGTATAATGTTATTTGCTGTTTCTCAAGCCAGAGATGGACTTCTCTACAACCTCAATGATACCATCGCTCCACCACCTCCTGTGACGGCACCAATACTCGATACCATACCTCCCCTCAAAGATCGAATTGGCACTTTTACCGACAAGCCACACAACAATCCCTTCGATCTAAGGGACCCTAAGAACGTGGAACAAACCATTGAATATGATCCTGAGACCGGCCAATATGAACTGACTGAGCGACTGGGGAGTGACTACTTTCGGAGTCCTACTTACATGACCTTTGACGAGTACCTGGACTACAAGGCGAAACAGCAGGAATACGAATATTTCCAGCGATTAGCGGGAATAAATTCAGCAGGTGGCGAAATCGGTCCGGATATCGATCCGATCAAGAAGTTTGATCTCTCCAATAGTCTGATCGACCGGTTATTTGGTGGCACCACAGTAGACCTGAACCCCAAAGGCAATATTGGGATTACACTTGGATGGGATCACCAGAACGTACAAAATCCGGTATTGTTGGAGCGGCAACAGCGCAACGGGGGACTCGACTTTGATATGGATATCCAAATGAATATGGATGGCCAGATCGGAGATAAATTGAAACTCAACGCCAATTATAATACCCAGTCCACTTTCGATTTTGACCGGCAACTGAAGCTGCAGTACGACAGTGAAGCTTTTAGTGAGGATGAGATTCTCAAGAAAATTGAGGCGGGAAATGTGAGCTTACCCCTGAAGAGCACGCTAATCCAGGGCAATCAAAGTCTGTTTGGACTTAAGACCGACCTGCAATTTGGGAGGCTGAGACTCACGACGATAATTTCTCAGCAGAATTCGGAGAAGAAGGATCTACAGATCGAAAAAGGTGCTCAGGTGCAGGAATTCTTCTTTGAGGTAGACGATTACGATGAAAACAGGCACTTCTTTTTATCCCATTATAGTCGCGACTTGTTTGAGCCCGGACTGAGCAATCTTCCACAGATCTCCAGTCTTTTTAATATCACCAAGATTGAGGTCTGGATCACAAATGATCGTCTTGAAACTGAAAATACAAGAGATATTGTCGCATTGGCTGACCTGGGTGAGTACGACAGAATGACCAGTGAAAATTCTTCGATCCGCCATCCTCCGGGCATGGTTCGCAATCCCGATATTTCAGGTACAAGAGCGTTGCCTGATAATAGCTCTAACAGAATTTATGAATTGCTGATCGATGACCAGAATGCAAGAGATGCCGATCGCGCAGTGTCTACTCTTAGGGGATCTCCGTACAGGATGGTGCCATCACAGGATTTTGAAAAGGTAAGAGCCCGGAAGCTCCAATCGTCCGAATACACCGTAAATAATCAACTGGGATTTATTTCGATCCGCACGGGTTTGCAGCCAGACCAGATACTCGGTATAGCCTATGAGTATACTTACAATGGCAAGAAATATCAGGTGGGTGAATTGTCTAGCGATTTTCCATCTGAAACGGAGGATGCATCGGTCCTCTTTGTCAAGATGCTCAAAAGTACTACCCAACGTACTGATGTACCCGCATGGGATCTGATGATGAAAAACGTGTATTCGATCGGTGCCTTTCAGGTGAGCAGCGAGGATTTTTATCTCGATGTCTTTTATGAAGATCCGGGAAAGGGGGAAAAGCGTTTTCTACCCACAGAAGATCCCCAAGCCAGTCAACCTCTTCTTAGATTGTTAAATCTGGATAATCTCAACCAGCTGGGTGATCCCCAACCAGATGGTGCTTTTGACTTTGTACCGGGTGTCACCATATTTCCGGCCACGGGCAAATTGATGTTTCCCGTGCTGGAGCCTTTTGGATCATCGCTGGCCAAGAAGTTTGCAGATCCCAACGAAGCACAGAAATATATTTATCAACAGCTTTACGACAGTGCAATTTTTGTGGCCCAGGAGTATGCTGATCTAAACCGGTTTACGATAAGGGCCCGGTTTAAATCAAGCTCGACAAATGAATATTCCCTGGGAGCGTTTAATGTGCCCCAGGGATCTGTGCGTGTAACGGCAGGGGGTCAGGTACTGATCGAAGGCCAGGATTATGAAGTCGATTATAACCTGGGTAAGGTTAGAATCATCAATGAGCAGTACCTCAACTCCGGGTCACAAATCAATATCTCCTATGAGGACAATGCGTTGTTTAGCTTTAACCGGAAGACCATGCTTGGATTTAGGGCAGATTACGAGGTCAGCAAGCATCTCAATCTGGGGATGACCTATATGCACCTCTTTGAAAGACCATATACGCAGAAAGTGAACATCGGTGAAGATCCCATAAACAACAAGATCATTGGCCTTGATATCAATTACAGCAAGAAAGCACCTTGGCTCACCAGGCTGATCGACGGGATCCCGCTCATCGATACCAAAGCCGAATCGAATATTACTTTCGCGGCTGAGGGCGCTGTGATCAAACCGGGACATTCCAGGGCGATCAATGCCGAAAACAGCAAAAGCGGGAGTCTCTACATCGACGACTTTGAGGGGAGCTCGATCGGAATAGATTTGCGCACACCCTCTACCGAATGGGTAATTGCAAGTGTGCCCCAGAATGATGAACTCAACAACAATCCCCTTTTCCCCGAATCCAATCTCAACGATGACAGATTATCCGGTGTGAATAGGGCGCGTCTAAACTGGTATCGTATTGAGACCAACATCCGGAGTGCCAGCGACCAGGGAAATCCGTTTACCGCCGCGGTATCCCAGCAGGATATCTTCCCAAATCGGTCTCCCGTATTCGGATTTAATAACAACATACAGGTTTTCGATCTGCATTATGATCCCACGGAAAGAGGTCCTTATAATTTCGATTTACCGGGAGGCACTCAATACAGTGCCGGAATTAACCAGGAGGGTAAACTTGAAGCCCCGGAGACCAGGTGGGCAGGAATTATGCGCGATCTGCGAAACACCGATTTTCAACAGGCCAATATCGAATACATTGAGTTTTGGGTCATGAATCCCTATGCCGCCATAAATGATAGCGGTGACCGGCTGGGTGATAATGGCAAGCTGTATCTGAATCTGGGTAACATCTCAGAGGACATCCTGCGGGACTCCAGAATGTCCTATGAAAACGGGTTGCCTACTACAGGGAGTGCCGCTCCGGTAGATCCGACCAGTTGGGGACATATACCCGTTGTGCCGGACATAAATAGCTCGTTTGGTATCGATGCACAGGATCGCACCGAACAAGATGTGGGTTATGATGGTCTTGACGATATCGGCGAACGTGATTTTTTTGCAGATTACATCGCACAGACACAGGGTCTTAACCTGGAAGCACGGCAGGCAATTGAGGAAGATCCATCTAATGACAATTTCCAACACTACCGGGATTTTCCTCAGGACGTGGGTGTGTTTGAAAGATATTCCAGATTTAACAATACCCAGGGAAACAGCAAGGCAGCAAGCGGGAACACATTGCAGTCAAGTACCAATTATCCCGATAAGGAGGATATGAATAACGACAATACGCTTAACGAATCAGAGGCGTACTACCAATACGAAATCCCGATCGAATATGACGGTCTGGGTGGGCTGGCAATCAACGAATTTATCACCGATACGATAAGAGCTTCAGGGTCCGGGGAGATTTGGTATCGATTTCAGATCCCCAAAGAGCGATATACCTCTACGGTGGGAAGCATCCAGGATTTTAGGTCCATTCGATTTATAAGAATGTACATCACGGATTTCGAAGAGCCTGTTACGCTACGCTTTGCCAAGTTTGACCTTGTGCGAAATCAATGGCGAAAGTATTCCCGAAGTTTGAGGGCTTCCGGCCCCGGGGAGCCAAACAATGCGCCGAGTAACCTCGAATTTGACATTGCCTCCGTAAACATAGAGGAGAACAGCAGGAAATTCCCATTCAATTATGTCCTGCCTCCAGGGATCATCAGAGAGCGTGCCGTAGGGACTTATGCAAATATCCAGCGAAACGAACAGTCCCTGGCGCTAAACATATGCAATCTGGAAGACGGAGAAGCCGCCGCGATGTTTAAAAATCTGAACGAGGATTTTAGAAACTATGACAGCCTGCAGATGTTTGTTCATGCAGAGGCTATTGAAGACCAGATTATTGATCCCGGAGAAACAACCTTATTCGTGCGATTAGGGAGTGATTACACGCGGAATTATTACGAATACGAGATCCCTCTCACGATGTCAGATCCAAATGCTGCAGATACATCATTTGAAGCACTCGATGAAATTGTGTGGTTGAGGGAAAATGAGCTCAACGTTCCACTCTCCCTGCTGAAAGATAAAAAGGTAGAGCGCAACAACTCAAATGCATCGATTCTAGAACCCTGGGAAGCGGAAGATCCTGCCAATGGCAATAAGATTAGGATCATTGGCAGCCCAAATCTGGGTCTGGTGAAGGGAGTAATGATTGGCGTACGAAATACACTGGATGACAATCTGGACAAATGCCTGGAAGTCTGGGTAAATGAGTTGCGTCTTACCGGCTTAAACGAAAAAGGCGGTGTGGCAGGATTAGCCCGTCTGGATTTCCAACTTGCTGATTTTGGCAGACTATCCCTTAGTGGCAATTACAGTAGTATCGGCTGGGGTGCTCTAGATCAAAAACTCGCGGAAAGGAGCCTGGAGGAAATTGTACAATACGATATAGCTACAAATCTCGAACTGGGGAAATTCTTTGGTGACCGGGCTGGTCTGAGTATACCGTTTTATGCTCAGTATTCTGCAACAATGGCCAATCCCAAATTTGATCCATACGATAGGGATATCGAGCTAAAGGACAAACTTAAGGCTGCACCGGATGCCACTGCACGTGATTCGATCAGGGAGCAGGCCATCGATTTTACCTCGATAAAGAGTTTTAATTTTACTAACGTAAGGAAAGAACGCACTGGCAATCGAGCGAGTAAGACTCCACTGCCATGGGATATTGAAAATTTCAGCTTCACTTACGCCCAGTCAGAAATAAAACGACACGATCCCATCATCGAAAATGATCAGACCGACGAGCAGTATGGCTCGATTGACTATAATTACAGCACAAAACCACTTTATATCCAGCCCTTTAAAGGACTTGCTGAGGATTCTAAACTGATCAAATTTATCACCGAGTTGAATTTTAATCCGATACCCAACTCCCTGGCGGTAAACTCAGCACTCACCCGGCAAAAAATTACTAAATCGTATCGCTTTTCGGAACCTGAGTTTAAGACTTGGTATACCAAGAAATTTATTTGGGAGCGGAATTATGATCTCAACTGGGACTTTGCCAAATCGCTGAAATTCCGGTTTAATGCTTCCAATCAATCGGTGATTGATGAACTCAATGAGAGAGACCCGGATTGGAATGAGGACGCTAACAAAGAATTAATAAAAGAGGGCTTGCGAAATTTTGGACGGACCAAAGACTATACGCATAGTTTAAACCTAAGCTACAATGTGCCTTTGCAGCATTTCCCGCTTTTGGACTTTGCTCAGATCAGGGCACAGTTTACTGCAAATTACGGATGGAATGCAGCGGCGCTCAATGTCGATTCTCTGGGTAATGTGATTCAAAATCAGCAGACTAGGCAAATTACGGCCGATCTCAATTTTGAGAAACTCTATAATAACATTCCATATCTACGAAAGATAAATCAGGGTAAAAGACCTACCAGCAATAGGGGAAACACAAGGCCCACTCCACAAACTAACCGGGGCGGCGATGCTGACAGGAAGAAAAGTGACCGGGATCCGGGTGCTCTGGAGCGATTGTTCTTCAGGCCGCTGATGCTGCTCCGAAAGGCCAAGTTTTCTTATACGGAAAATCTGGGATCCGTGGTACCTGGCTTTAATCCCTCACCCGAATATCTCGGCCTCAGCAGGGGATGGGATGCTCCCGGTTATGAATTTGTCCTGGGGATGCAGCCCACGGAAAGTTGGTTTCAGAGAGCCATCGAAAGCAGGAATAATTGGATTACTGACAATGTATTTCTCAATCAGGAGGTCTTGCTCACAAAAACAAAGAAATGGAATGCGGGTCTTACTATTGAACCGTTCCGGGATTTTAGACTAGAGGTCAACTGGGATTACAGCTTCACAGAAAATCACTCGGAGTTTTTCAAGAAAGCTTCCCCAACCTCCCCGTTTGAGCATCTGTCACCACGGGAAGTGGGGTCGTTTAATATCTCATATTACACACTGGGTACATTGTTTCACGACGATATCGAAATGCTTTTTACAGAGTTTGAGGACAATCGCCGAGTGATCTCCCAACGAGTGGGCGAGCAAGGCACAGTCCATGCAAATGATGGAGCAGAATACACGGAGGGCTTTGGGAAATATCAGCGGGATGTGCTGGTGCCGGCATTTGTCTCAAGCTATGCAAGATTACCGATCCAGGATGTATCATTAAATATCTTTGACCTCGTGCCAAAACCAAATTGGCAACTCACATACAACGGGCTTTCTAAAGTCCCTCTTTTTCAAGATCTGTTTTCGAGTGTGAGTCTCAGCCATGGTTACCGGTCTACGCTTTCTGTAAATAGCTATAATACTGATTTTGATTACATACCCAGTGATCCCGTACTGAATACCAATCCTGTGACCGGAGATTATTACAGCCGATATGAATTTCAGGATGTTGTGATATCAGAACAACTATCTCCTCTTATTGGCCTAAATATCAAAACGAGGAATGATATGAGCTTGAGGTTGGATATGAATAAAACGCGCAACCTGTCGCTGAGTTTTACCGATTATCAACTCAATGAATCCAAACGTACGGACTACACCGCTGGTCTGGGGTATACACTTAAAAATGTCTATATCGGATTTTTACAGCCCAAATCAAAGAAACGGGGTCGGTCTACACGAGATCAAAAAGATGCTCAAAATCAAGATCCAAACGCCCAGGATCCTGCAGCTGGCAATGCCCAGAAAGGAAATGAGATGGAGATCAGAATTGATTTTTCATATGGTGATAATGTTTCACTGATCCATAAATTTGATACGGAGTTAGATCCTCAAGCTTCACGGGGAAGCAAGCAGATAAGATTTAGCCCTTCGGTGGAGTATGCTTTGAGTGAGACACTTAGCCTTAGGTTTTTTCTGGATTACAATAAGACGGTACCATACACTTCCCGGTCTTATCCCATTACCAACATCAACTCTGGTGTCACGGTGCAGTTTGCATTACAATAGCCTTTTTTTACTGGCGCAGTCTAAATAACATTTGTATTTTTAACCGTATCACGCCCCTGCCAGTTGATTATGTTATTATCTGTGTGACAGAATACGAAACTTTAACTTCTTAAAAAATGAAGGTCCGTCGAAAACCAAAAATGGGAGGCCGCTGGTCAGATACCGATGCCAGGGATCCCATAGACCTTGTCGATGAATGGAAGCCGGGTACCACTTTTGTCCTCGATGGTACGATCGACAAAGATGGTAAGAGACATTCACTGATCGGTCTGGACATAAGCGCCGATGATATACAAGCCATGCTTGTGAAACTCATCGAACATTATAAATTGCGTATAGCTGCCCTGGAAGAAAGATGTGAGGCGCTGCAGATTGAAAATGATCAACGGAAAGCCGCTTTTCAGCTTTTGGATCACACCATTGACCCCTATGTGCACCCCGACCTGTTCCACGAAAAGGAAAGAGACCTCCCCAAACTATTTCATAAGATATACGAAATCGCTCAATTTGGTCTTACCGAATCGCTCAGAGATCTGCAATTGCCCTTGAGCGAAGAAGAATAATTCCGGGCTGCTATAAAGAGATAATTTTGAATGGATAAATCCGGTTAAAGTTTTCGGATTTCCATCTTTTGCTTTGCCTTGTATTCTGTAAGCACTGCAGTGAGCTCCACATGTTCATTCTCACGCAGTACATCTATGACTACTTCATCCTCTGGTCTTAAAGACTGGATATAATCGACTACATCTTGAGGTAGTTCTACTTTTTTATTGTCCAGGGCCAGGATTACATCGCCCTCTCTCAGCCCGGCACGGGCAGCCGGAGTGTCGTGCAATACATGTGTGACAAGCACTCCGGATTGACTTTCCATTTCCGATATCTTTATCCCGAGTTTAGGACGGTAGTCATCCTCGGGGTTAAAATCAAACTTACCGAGGAAAGGAAAATCTCCGTCTCCCCATTCAAACTGTCCGAAATTGAGTGAATCAAAAAGCGAATTAAAGTCGAAGGAATTTCCAAAGAATTGTTCAAAAGGACCCAGACTATCGAGATCCAGTTTCTGCCATTGCAGCGATTTGTTTAGATCGTTATCAAAGTTATCCAGATCGATTGCATCAGCCTCTTCACCCTCTTTGGTGATTTTTTGCACCGTTTTATTGCCATGTTCATCGTACGATTCCTTGATGATCGTCACTTTTGTCTTCTGCTTCTGTGCATAAACAGGTAAATAATCTATGACGAGGAGGGCAACGAGGCACACCAGTGCTTTTCCGAGAATTCGTGAAATCTTCATGAGATGCTTGTGAGATTAAATAACCATTAAAAGGAACGCAAAAATACATAGAAATTGGTATTAAGGACAAGAGAAAATAGTTAAATGAGCGTTAAAGCAGGAAATGCCGATCTTTACAGTGGTTATTTTTGCATGTAGCGTGCAAATCAGTTGAGGACTTGCAATTATGATGAAACAACATTTCATATGGGTCTTGGTAGCATTGATGACCATATCGTTGCTAGGGATCATCGCAATTCAAAGTGGCTGGATCAATTACAGTATTAGGCTCAACGAGGATAAATTTAATAAGGAGGTTTTTGCCGCGTTGAATCACGTAGAACGCGAGCTCTCGACAAGTGAAAGCACTCTCGATCTGGACGTGATGGGAAAGGATCTTTCCTTAAATACCCCGGGCAGCTCCCGGCTTGATATCTACTATAAAAATGAGAAGTTGAAGGACTCGACACTGGTCAAGGAGGAATTGGCGGGATTGATGAAGAACAATCGGAGTCGATTCCAACAGAATATCAGCCTGCTGGAAGGATTGGAAGTCAATAAACTATTGCGTACAAGAGATTTGGCAGACCGAATAAATATCAAGTTGCTCTCATCTTCGATCAGAAGAAATCTCGAGAGAAGGGGATTGGGTGATACCAAGTACAACTATGGAGTTTATTCCAATAAGACGAAGAGTTTTGTGATCCTGGATGACAATTACGTGGTGGCTGAGGAGAGTACCCAGTTTAGCAATACACCAATCAACCGGAGTCTATACAATTCCGAGTACAAGATCAAGCTCTTCGAAAGAGATGGGGAGGAAGTCCCGGGATTGCTCTTTATTAATTTTCCCAGCCGTCAGCGATTTCTTTTTAAAAATCTCTGGCCTACCATTCTGGGATCTCTTCTTTTTACGGCTATCATCCTTTTCTGTTTTGCATACACCATCCACGTAATCCTGAAGCAAAAGAAATTGTCCGAGATGCGCACTGACTTCATTAACAATATGACCCATGAGTTTAAGACCCCCATTGCTACCATAAATCTTGCTGCAGATTCGATTTCTAGCCCTATGGTAGTCGATCAACCCAAGAAAGTAAGTCGTTTTGCAAATATTATCAAACAAGAAAACCGAAGGATGCTCAGTCAGGTGGAGAAGGTGCTTCAGATGGCTTTGCTTGATAAGAAGGATTTTAAACTGCGAAAGACGGAAATCAACCTGCACGATGTGATCCTTCAGGCGATCGAAAATGCAAATTTACAAGTGGAAAAAAAGGGAGGGGTAGTGACCGCTGAACTGAGAGCCACCAAGCCAAATATAATGGCTGATCAAACCCATATTAGCAATATAATTCACAATTTATTGGACAATGCCAATAAGTACTCACCTGAAAAGCCGGAAATTGACATATCTACGGAGAATACCCCCAAGGGTGTCAAGGTCACCATTCGGGATAAGGGCATTGGTATGACCAAAGACCAGCTTAAGCACATCTTTGATAAGTTTTATCGTGTACACACGGGAAATTTGCATGATGTAAAGGGATTTGGGTTGGGTCTGAGCTATGTAAAAGCCGTAATGAATGCGCACCGGGGTGAAATCAAGGTCTTGAGCGAACTGGGCGAGGGAAGTAGTTTTATTTTGGATTTACCCTTTGACACAGAACAAGAAAACCGCCAGAATGGCGTTAGTTAAGAAGTAATTAAAAGCCACTGAATCTATATGTACAATACTCAAACCATGACCGGACAAAAACAAAGAATCCTTCTCGTGGAAGATGATCAGAATTTTGGGGACGTATTGCGTTCTTATCTTGAGATGAACGATTTTGAAGTGACGCTTGAATCTGATGGGGAAGCCGGGCTTAGTGCCTACCACAAAGACAAGTTTAACCTTTGCATCTTTGATGTCATGATGCCTAAAAAAGATGGCTTTACATTGGCAGAGGAAATCAGGAATAAGGACGAGGAAATGCCAATTATATTTCTCACGGCAAAGACGATGAAGGAAGATATCTTGCGGGGTTTTAAGATCGGTGCTGACGATTATATTACCAAGCCGTTTAATTCAGAAGAACTTCTGCTTCGCATTCACGCTATTCTGAAAAGAAGCCAGCAAAAATCAGATCCACAGGAGGATATAAAGGAATTCAACATCGGGCGGTTTCATTTCAATTATCCTTTGAGAATCTTGACATTTAAGGATAAGGATCAGGAAGTAAAAGAAAAATTATCACCAAAGGAGGCACATCTGCTCAAAATGTTTTGCATGAGAAAAAATGATGTGCTGTCCAGATCAGAGGCATTGACAACCATTTGGGGAGAAGACAATTACTTCACAGCCAGGAGCATGGATGTTTTTGTTACAAAGCTGAGAAAATACCTCAAGTTGGATGACAAAATCGAAATTGTCAATATCCATGGTAATGGATTTCAGTTGCTAGTCCTGGATGAGGACCCAACTAATATTTAAATCCCAAAGCAGAAAAATAACTGTTATAGGATTGTTTTATTCGATTTACCTTGTTTAGAGGTCAGGTGCCGGTCTCAACTGTCAAAGTTACTTATAGACATTAGATACACATCCTGAAAGTAGTAGATGGGATGGCAGAGATTTGATTTCATCTTTACCTATTTACCCTCCATTTTGGTGCTTGAAAAATCCTGGACGAACAAACCCGCTACTCGACAATCTAATGATTATTATAATTCGTTCATATAGAAATTAGGTCTGGATTGCTGTATATCCAGGACGTCCGGGATTTTGCATAGCAGATGCCAGTTGAAGCTTAAATACTCTTTGTGCGACCTCCGTCTACTGCAAGGCTCACCCCAGTAACGTAGGATGCAGCAGGAGAAGCTAAAAATGCCGCCACAGAAGCGATCTCTTCCGGATTGGCAAATCTACCCATGGGCACGACCTTAAAGAGTGAGTCTTCCATTTCCTGCACACTTACATCTTTTTTTTCAGCCCAGGCATTTACCAAACTCGAAAGCCTCTCCGTTCTGGTAAAACCTGGTAAAACATTATTTACAGTAATCCCAAAAGGTGCCAGCTCAAGGGATGCTGTTTTTGCCCAGCTCGCCACCGCACCCCTGGTCGTGTTACTTACTCCTAAACCGGGTATCGGTTCCTTTACCGATGTTGAAACGATATTGATAATCCGGCCGTATTTATCTTCTTTCATTCCCGGGATCACCAGTCCCATCAATAGATGATTTGCCAGGAGGTGTGCCTTCAAAGCTTGATGAAACTCCTCCGGAGCCGCCTCGAGAATTGGGCCGGCCGGGGGCCCCCCGGTGTTATTTATGAGAATATGGATGGGTTTTGTCATTGCGAGCGTACGAACCTTTTTTGTCAAGTCATCCGCGTCCAGCATGTCGACC
This sequence comes from Saprospiraceae bacterium, assembly GCA_965222645.1. Lineage (GTDB taxonomy): Bacteria > Bacteroidota > Bacteroidia > Chitinophagales > Saprospiraceae > JABDMH01. The sequence goes on from OZ244968.1 coordinate 3,912,225, forward strand.
ACGAGGTAACTGTGTTTCTGAGGTATGGAGTTTGGCAAGATAGTTACCACTTCAGCTAATAAATCAGCACTTCTGGAAGCTATGGTTACGTTGGCCCCCAGGCTTGCGAGTTCTATCGCAATGGCCTTACCGATTCCCTTGCTGCTTCCACATACAAGAGCATTTTTTCCGGTCAGATCAGTATTCATAAAAAAGATTTTTTAGCCAAATTCCGTTTCAAATTGCTGCATGACTTCCACCAATGCTCGGACCGATTCAATTTCCATTGCGTTGTACATCGAAGCTCTGAATCCTCCTACAGATCGGTGTCCCTTTATTCCCGAGCATCCCGCTTCCCGGCACAGGGCAACGAACTCATTTTCAAGCTCTGAATTCTTAAGGGAGAAGGTTGCGTTCATCACGGAGCGATCGTCAATATTTACAATCCCATCAAACATACCATTGCGGTCCAGCTCATTATAAAACAGCTCAGATTTGGCTTTGTTCCGCTTTTCCATAAAAGATATTCCACCATTTTCTTTAAGCCATTCAAGTGTGAGCATGCTCACATAAATCGCATAGACAGGTGGCGTATTCAACATTGATTTTTTTTCGATGTGGTTCTTGTAATTTAACATTGAGGGAATAACCCGATTTACGCGTCCGAGCATATCATCTCTAATGATTACCAGGGTAGTGCCGGCCGGTCCCATGTTCTTTTGTGCTCCTGCGTAAATAAGACCAAATCCCGATAGATCTACATGTTTGCTAAAGATATCGGATGACATGTCGCAGAAGAGGGGAGATGATGATTGGGGAATGGCATGCCACTGGGTACCGTAAATGGTGTTGTTGCTGGTAAAATGTGTGTAGGTCACATCATCCGGAATATTAAAACCCCGTGGTATTTTTCGGTATTCCTCTTTCTTTCCACTGGCAATTATTCTGATGTCACCATATTTACCAGCTTCCTTAATGGCCTTGGTAGACCATGTGCCGGTATCTATATATGCCGCTGCTCCTTCCTGCGGCAGACAGTTGAGAGGTGCCATAAAAAACTGACTGCTCGCACCCCCGGATAGAAATAGAATGTGATAACCCTCTGGTATATTAAGCAGATCTTGTACCAACTGCATTGCTCTTTCACAGATTTCAACAAATGTGTCACTGCGATGGGAAATTTCTAATATCGAGACCCCAGAGTTATTCAAATCCAGAACCGCTTGAGAGGCCTTTTGAAAAACAGACTGAGGGAGTATGGAGGGTCCTGCACTGAAGTTGTGTATTTTCATCAAATTATGATATTAAGACATATGATAGAAATCAGGCGCCAAAATTAGAAAACCTGCAGGAAGATTGTCGATTTTTTAAATTGTTTTTAATTGATACTCTGCGAAGTTGTGGTGCATGTAAAATTGAAGTCAAATACGACGGAAAAACCGTTCGATGCGTCATTGTAAAATATCTTTGCAACTGCACAACTGAGATGCCATGATAATAGGAGTTCCAAAAGAGATCAAACCGGATGAAAACCGGGTCGCAATTACTCCTGCCGGAGTAATCGAATTCGTAAAAAGAGGTCATCAGGTCTTCATCCAAAAGGATGCGGGTAGTGGAAGTGGCTTTGAGAACCAGGACTATGCAGCGTCCGGGGCAAAGCTTCTGGATAGTATTGATGAAGTTTATGATCAGGCAGAGATGATCATGAAAGTGAAGGAGCCTATCGAGCGGGAATACGATCTTGTAAAATCCGACCAGCTAGTCTTTACCTATTTCCATTTTGCTTCCCATGAGCCATTGACCCACGCTATGATCGATTCTGGATCAATTTGCCTGGCTTACGAGACCGTGGAGCTACAGGACCGCACGTTGCCCCTTCTTATTCCAATGTCTGAGGTGGCAGGGAGGATGGCTGTGCAAGAAGGTGCAAAATACCTGGAACGTCCCATGGGTGGCCGGGGGGTGTTGCTGGGTGGTGTACCGGGTGTTCAGCCTGGTAAAGTTTTGATTTTGGGAGGTGGAATTGTGGGTACTCAAGCGGCCAAGATCGCCGCAGGCCTGGGTGCTATGGTAACTATCCTCGATGTCAATTTACAACGTTTGCGTTATCTGGCAGACGTAATGCCAGCAAATGTGCACACAGAATACAGCAATGAATATAACTTACGCCAGCACATACGAGATCACGATGTGATCATTGGTGCAGTCTTGATTCCGGGTGCCAAGGCTCCCAAGCTTATAAGAAGGGATATGCTAAAGGAAATGAAGCCGGGTACGGTGCTGGTGGATGTAGCTGTCGATCAGGGAGGATGTATTGAAACCTGTAAACCCACCACACATATGGAGCCCACCTTTGTAATCGATGATGTAGTGCATTATTGTGTGGCCAATATGCCTGGAGCAGTGCCCTATACTTCTACCATAGCACTGACTAATGCGACCTTGCCATATGCTATACTTCTCGCTGAAAAAGGATGGAAAAAAGCGTGCAAAAAAAGAGCAGATTTGCGCAAGGGACTGAACATTGTGAAAAATGAAATTGTGTACAAGGGAGTAGCAGATGCTTTTGGTCTGAAATTAGGCGACGTAGATAAACACCTGAATTAAAATGCATTTTGTTCTTTAGCATCTTAGGACCGTCTTCCCCGAAAAATCGCTATGGATTGGTCAAAATTTCTGATTTTTCTAATCCGATGGAGCACAAATTTTTGCCGAGTGGCCATCTACTCAGTCGTCCTGACCTGGGTAATCTCAGCGTGGCTAGTGATTCGGTTATAGCCGTCTTGCGCTTGGTGAAAGGCGATTTTGCATTTGTAGACTCTGGTGGAGAAATGATGAAAGGCGATTCAAAGTTCGTTGCTGAGCTTACTGTAAGAGAGGGAGGGATAGTCTGGGATCTGAACGGGCAAGCTGCAAAGCCATTTATTGAAAAGTAATCTTATCACCTCCGGGTGGTCAATAAAATAATCAATTTCTGAATTACCAGGTGGCAGTTTGCTCCTTATTAAATTGATTAAACAGGAGACTCTTTCTTTTTTTTCCAGGTAAATTGATGTGTATAATATTTCGTTGGTTAATGAATTCATCAACGTAAATAGAATCGATGATTTTAATTGAAGAAATACCCTCTGGATCACTTTCGTGCTTAAACGAAAAATTCACAGCAATGGTCAATTCCTCGATCTTTATTTTATTTATTTTTAATTCCACAGGAATTTCATCAAAATAAATCAGAAAGTGGGCACTGAGATATTTTTTGATTTCACTTTTAGATGGTGTAATGGTTATATTTCCGAATGGATTGGTATCGGGAGGCAAAGCTCCGACGACCACGAGAAAATCATCCATGAACATGCGCAGGTCAACCTCATAAGTCTGCTCTACATCACTATAAGTAAGACTTGCCACACTCATTTTTAGTGGATGTGCTTCAGTTATTCCTGTATTAAGTAACAGAAAAAAAATGCTATTGAGAATGATTTTACACATTGTTGTACCTAACTGCCAATGAGGGCTTCAATAATCATAATAAGCGAAACTCCCGCTCCAGCCCCCGATATAAACAAATTCCAATCTCTGTGTTTAATATCAAAAAACTTATCGAGTATAAAATACAATGCAAAGAAAAAAACTACGATCAGGATCTGTCCTAGTTCTAAACCCACATTAAAGGCAAATAATTCCATAATAATGCTTTCACCTCCAGTGAGGGCCCTGAAAAAATTTGAAAATCCCATCCCGTGGATAAAACCGAAGAAAAGAGCCAGAAAATAATTGGACTGGATTCTTCCACTGCTTCCCTGAGCGGGTGTCATATAGACATTGTGTATTGCCGTCATAAAAATCGTTATAGGAATTGCTGTTTCTACCAATTGCTGAGGTACACTGATGATTTCCAACGCGGATAAAGCCAGGGTAATCGAATGGCCAATAGTGAAGGCTGTAACTAAAATGAGGATCCTTTTCCAAGATCGCCACGAATAGAATGCGCACAATGTAATGACAAAGAGCATGTGATCATACCCCTCAAAGTCAGAAATGTGCTCGAAGCCTAATCTCAGATATACCATAAATTGATCCATTGGTTTTAAAAGTTTAGTTTAGAAGATGAAAGTGAGTAATTTTTCCTAACTGATTTAGCAATTTTTAGCACACTGATTTCTGTTTGGTTCTTTGGCGATGAAATATAACCAATTTATAATATGGGCCACAAGCATGATTATGTACCTCCCACTATATAGTCAGTGGCAGTTTGCAACCGTATCAGACGACTCAAGAGTGGTTTTGTCAGAGATAAGTGCTCCGGATCTTGTTGTCCATGAGAAAAAGAGGGATGGTCAAAATTATCAGTTGCGCCCTGGTTATCCCCTGGCATTTCCTGCCGATCCCGTCTTTAAAAATTTTAGAAACATTACTCTTGCTGATCTGGACGGTGATGGTGCAGACGAAATGTTTTTTGGTGTGGCGGACAGATTGTATGCAGTAAGCGGCGACACTGTAAAGTGGACAAAGACACTATCTGGTTTGTGTCGATGGCCAGTGGCTATCGGCGATGTAGATGGTGACAACATACCGGAGATTGTGGCCCTGACAGGATTTAGTGAGAGTCCGGGCCAGGTTTATGTTCTTGAGCCAGATGGATCTGATAAGCCATCGTGGCCCAGAAGTTTTGAAGGACACTGGATGCTGTCATCCCCAGCCCTTGCCGATTTGGATGCAGATGGCGTCTTGGATATTATATGTTCGGATCTGCAAGGTACCATCGGCGACATTTATGCGATGAGGGGAGATGGCACCCGGATCAGTGCCGCTTGGCCGGTGACCTTGCCAAACATTCCGGCGGTGACACCCAGTATTGGTGATTTGGATCTCGATGGTAAACCTGAGATCGTTGTTTGCACAACCCGCGAAATCTATGCGCTAGAAGTCGATGGGAGGGTCAGGGATGGCTGGCCCTATGCCAATGGATCTACAAAATTCAGCTTCCAGTCCCCACTCGTTGCAGATGTCACAAGTGATTCCGGCCTTGAAGTCATTGCAACCGGACACGGCGACCTTCCTCAATATCTATTGCTCGATTACGAAGGGAAGGATCTGGAGGGCTGGCCCAAGGCAGTGCCCGAAAGACGGTGGACTTTTCACCCGCCAACCGTGATCAATTATCTCGACAACCCACTTATCCTGACCGCAAGACCGCTAGGCGATCAGGATGCAAAACCCATGCTCTTTGCCTGGCGGCCTGATGGATCCCAATTGACCGGATTTCCTGTCGTAAAATCTGGAGGACTTGAAGGTTTGATTACAGTTGCTGATATCGATGATGATTTACAGCCTGAGATTCTATTTCCGTCAAATATTATCGATTCTCTGGGAAACGGATTTATACACGCTTGGGAGCTGGACGGATCTGGTCAGGTGCCCGGGTATCCGATCAAAATGCGAGGATGGACTTATCTAAATGGAGCGACCATCGGCGATGTTGACGCAGATGGAAATATGGATCTTGCAGTCCTTACATTTGTAGAGCACCCGGATGACGTACCCGATACTGCTTTCCTGTATACCTATTCTGTAGAATCGCCATTTGAGCGGGATCGTGTCCTGTGGAGTACATATAAGGGCTCTAACCGACGGGATGGATTGGTAGAAACTAGAGTACAAACATCGACCGTAGACGGAAACAAGGATGCTTCATTTCTCCTTTTTCCAAATCCCGCATCTGATCTGCTAGTCGTCCGGTCATTTAGTGAATTCGGACACGGTAAAGAAATTCTCTTTCTTAAGATTGTAGATAGCAGTGGTCTTGAGCATTTGGCATCCAGTGGCAGGAACCAGTATACTTCGCTTGATATCGCCAAATTGAGACCAGGGGTCTATTACCTGATTGCTACATTTGATACAGGACAGATTGAAGTGCGACGCTGGATCAAGCACTAGTAGATGAACCCATTTAATGTTGTCACAAAGTTTCAAGTGTATTTTTGTTGCCAGATGAGACGCAAAACGTAGACAGAGCAGGAGTTCTGGCGAGCCTGCCTGGCGGCAGGCAGGGCTTTGCAACGATCCCGAAAGCTTTCGGGAGGTGCAAAAATAATTGAAAATTTGTCATAAGATTTAGTAGGATCACTAGTTAGTCTAGCTAGTTGCCCAGCAAGTTGTGAAAGGATTTCGACATAAAAAATCACCTTTTGATGAAGAAATTCAAAAGGTGATCATCCGTAACCCGCTTTCAGGTATGAAAGCGAGATCTCTGTGTCAAGAAAATGTTGGGAGATCCCTGGCCGGGAGCTTCAAGATCTCCCCCAACACTCAAAATCCGTAATAGTTATATTGATTGCTCAGAATACTCCGAGATCATCATCTACGCTTGCCCAAATCACTTCCTTCTTCTCGACATCCATCTTTTTGACGGTCTCAACTTTGGTTACTTGCACTGTGTCGATGGTTCCGAGTGACATTAGAATTGAAAATAATATGTGTAACATCTGTATGAACTTTTATAAAATTTAGGCTAAGTTACGTCACCTTTTCGTCGTAAAATAGGACAGTTTTGCCTATCTTGTGCTACCCAGATTTCGACTGTTTTTAGTCGATTTTTTTTATAAAACACTGAAAATCAATTAAATCAATGTATGAGATTGATATACATAGTCTCAAAGAACTTGCAGAGGTAGTTACGAAGAATAAAGTCAAAGCAGTTAATGTGTTAGGCAATGGATACGGAGAAACAAGGGTTCATGATTTCTACTCCAGACTCCTGAGCGATGAGTTTGACGACTGTTCTGCAGCTGATTACTTTTTTGACTGTGAGACGAAGGATATGCAATACCGGCGCCTGAAGAATAAATTGCATCAAAAGCTGGTCAATACCTCATTTTTTATAGATACAAAAAATCCGAAGTTTAATACTCACCAAAAAGCCTATTACAACTGTTTGAAAAACGTGATGGCCACACGTATTTTGATCGGAAGATCGGCCAGAAAATCAGCCCTGATGATTGCCAGAAAAACCATGAGTACTGTGCGCAAGTATGAGTTTTCTCAGCTGGCATTAGAGCTATGCAGATTGCTGCGGAGTCATTTTGCCATACACACAAAAAATCGGGCCCTGTTCAACCGCTATGATCGTTTGGCAGACTATTACCAGGGCCTTGTAAATGCAGAGGAGGAAGCGATCAGGTACTACGAGCATACATGTGTTCTTTTGAAAAAACGCGATCCATCTAAAAAGCTCATTAGCGATTTGTGTAGTCGGTATCTGGATCAGCTGCATCCCTATATCCGAAAGTACGACAGTTATCGACTGCATCTCACCTATTATGTGATTGCATTGCGAAAAGTCGATCTGGAAAACGACCATCATGCTATTATTGAGGTTTGCGATAAAGCCATCCGGTTTTTTGATCAAAAGGGATTTGTATCCGATCAATTTTCTGGGCTCTTTTATTATCACAAATTGGTCAGCCTTGTTAACACTAGGAGTTATGTGGGAGGCAACAAGCTTGCTAACAAATGCCACCAAATCTTTGAAAAGGAATCTATGATATGGTACAATGCGTTGCAATACAGCTTCATATTTTCCATGCATGCTGAAAACTTTAAAAAGGCACTTCATATCCGAAATCAGGTTGTAAAGGCATCAAATTTTAAGCATCAGTTGCAAAACCGGGCTGAGACCTGGCACCTTTACGATGCCTACCTGTATTATCTCTGGATTTCAAAAAAACTATCTGTGGATGATCGGTCAGACATCAAGAAGTTTAGGGTAAGGAAGTTTTTAAATAATGTGCCGAATTTTGCAATGGACAAAAGGGGTCATAACATCCCTATCTTAGTGATTCAGATTTTGATCCAGTTGAGCCGAAAAAAATATGATTTATTGTCCGATAAGATCGAAGCCATCGAGAAATATACGAGCCGTTACTTAAGGAAGGACAGCAACTATAGATCGAATTGTTTTATTAAAATGCTGCTACAGATACCGAAGCAAAACTATAATATCATTGCCATAAAAAGGCACACAAAGGTGTTGCGTAGAAAGCTGACATCGATGCCTCTGGCCATTGCTCACCAGACTTTCGGTATCGAGATAATACCCTACGAATACCTCTGGGAGCTTACTCTTCAGTCTTTAGATTAAATACACGGGCATCAATGCAATTCCCTACATCCATTTTTGGCGTGAGGATTCGATTCTGTACAATGCGTAATTTTTAAGTCGCTTGGCCAGCTGGTAATCTATGTACGGGATTTTTACATCTCCACTTGCGGTATGTATGGTGATCGATGCGAGATTCTTTCTTCTCTGATAAGGAGTTTGCCTAATGTTCAATGCCTGTACTTTATAGATTTGCAAGGCTTTATTTTTTTGCTCTATGACACCATATGACATCAACAAGGTTTGGTTACAGACCTGGTAGAACCATTTCCTCTGAAGAAAATGCTGATATACTCCCACGAGAAGTACCCAGAGAATTCCCAAGAGCCAGGTATGTGATTTGGAGTAGATTCCCGATGCGATAATCAGGAGGGCAGGAAGAACGCCAATGAATAGGAAGCGGCGAAAGAAAAAACTTCTATGAATAGAATAAGATTTTAATGTCTTTCGATTTAATGGACCGAAATACAAGGTGAGGAATTCGTCTAATCGATACTGAGGCACGCCAGGTATAGTTATGCTCGTCTTACGGCTCCCGGCAGCACTTGAAGCCTGGTAAAATCTCAGCTGTACAATTTTGAATAGTCTTCTGACCGGATTACTCACCCATCTAAACATCTGGATTTTTTGATCCCTGATAGCCGACTGTCTTTTATTGAAAAGACCTGATTCGACCTTGTAGCCATCGGAAGTTTTCCACAAGTGTAGATTATAATACCGCAGTATTGTATATATCAATGTTCCAAAAAAGGAGAAAATGATTAAGGCCACAAATAGACCAAGACCATAAATGAGAATATTGTTTATAATACGGTCAGTGATTAAATCAAATTGATCAACATATTTATCTCCCAGGGCATCACTGATGCGATCACGTAGCCCAAGAAAAAAGGCCAGAATAATACCCGCAGTGCGTAAATGGTTTTGACTAACTCCGATTTTGATCAGATCGGAGATGCTGTGTGTGATAAGGAGTTGGGAAGAATCTGCGATTACTTCATCTCCGGAATCAGGGCTCTCGAGCCTTTTGCGTTTCAGAATGAATGTCCTGATTTCTTCAGCTTTGCTCCGTTCTAAAGCAGCAAAATCGAATTCCTCCTTGGAGGATCCAGCGGTGTCAATTTTAAGGCGAACAACATTAAATAATTGATGGATGATGTTTTGCTCAAAAGAAATCGTTTGAATTCTGTCAAAAGGGATATCCAACCTTGTCCTCCTGAATACTCCTTTCTGCACATGTAATTTTTCATCAGATAAATGAAAATAAAATTTGAAGTATCTGACTATGGAAAATATAATCACCGAAATGGTGACGACAGTGGCAAGCTTAACTCCATTGGATCGGGACAATAAATCCGATTGAAAAAAGAAGATAAGTAGGAAGGGCCACCAGGTGCGTATCAATGATCGAATGATCTTAAATATGATCATTAAGATAGCTACAGGAGCTTGCCGGCTTTCCTTATAGTACCAATAACCGTCATTCTTCCTCATCCAGGGAGCTGATTTTGCCGATGATAAGCTCTTTCAGTTGGAATGCAATCTCAGGATCTAACCCCGGGATCCGAATGTCACTGGATGATCCACCGGCTGTAAATATATTGAGTTCTGCCAGCCGGAAAAGGTTGTCGATAAAACCCTTGGTGACCTCACAGTGTTGTACTCGATTAAATGGGATAGTAATCCACTCTTTAAAAAAGACCCCGCTCTTAAAACTCACGTCGTGTTGACGGATAAGATACGCCTTTTGCCTTACACTGACTTGCGAAAACCACAATGTGAATAGATAGAGAAAAAGCCAAATAAAAAGTAGAAGATAACTCAACCAATGCCCAAAACCAATCATTGTGACTATAAATATGATCAGTCCAATAAATAGAAAAGCGAAGAAAATTGTATTCGTGAGATACAAGACTCTCGCATACCTTTCCTCAATGGGATGAAAATCCATATCCTCAATCCTTGGCAGACTCGATATTTCGATAGGGATATTTTCAAAGTCTTGATCAAACATCAACTGCACTTTCTTTCAAAAGAAATTGATCGTATAGAAGCTTTAGGAGATCTTTTGCCTCCTCGAGAGATTCCACACCTTCCTTAATTAAGATAAGGTGCTTAGAGCTCTGTTTTAATCTGAGGTCATAGTCCTGACCTCGTGTGGCAATAAATCCCAGAACTTCCTGAAAATACTTAGTCTCATAAAATCTGGATTGAGGATTGAGCACGAAAAAAGACATTAGCTTTTTATTTTTTAAAATAAATCTTTCGAAACCCAATTCTGCACATAACCACCTGATATGAAGAGTGTCAAACAGTGTATCTACTTGCCCGGGGACAGGGCCAAACCGGTCAATCAACCGCTTTCTGTAGGTATCCAGTTCTTCCTGATTTTTAATATTGTCAAGCTCAGTATAAAGATTAAGACGCTCCTGTATATTATTTACATAATCGTCGGGAATCAGCATTTCAAAATCTGTCTCTATCTGTACGTCACGCACATATTTTCTATCCCCCTCTTCCTGCTTAAATACATCCTGAAATTCGGTTTCCTTCAGCTCTTCAATGGCTTCTTCCAGAATTTTTGTATAGGTGTCAAAGCCGATTTCAGTGATAAAGCCACTTTGTTCGCCGCCGAGGAGATTTCCGGCACCCCGGATATCCAGGTCTCTCATCGCAATGTTAAAACCACTTCCCAGTTCTGAGAACTCTTCAATAGTGCGTAGTCGTTTTCTCGCCTCGGAAGTTAAGGTAGAAAGCGGCGGACTAAATAAATAGCAAAATGCTTTCCGGTTTGAGCGGCCCACTCTTCCACGTAGTTGATGGAGGTCACTCAATCCAAATTGATGTGCATTGTTTATTATGATTGTATTGGCATTTGAAATATCGAGCCCGGTCTCAATGATATTCGTGCAGAGGAGTACATCAAATTTCCCATCTATGAAATCTAAAAGAGTGCGCTCCAGTTTTTTCGCATCCATCTGGCCGTGAGCCATATCAATATTTACGTCCGGACACAGCCTCTTCAGCAACACTTTCATCTCAGCCAGATTCTTTACTCTATTGTGGACAAAGAAAACCTGACCTCCTCGATGTACTTCATAGTAAATGGCATCTTTGATCAGATCGTCATTAAATACCCGGGTCTCTGTATGAATGGGTTGCCGGTTGGGTGGGGGAGTCCGGATTATAGAAAGGTCTCGAGCTGCCATCAACGAAAACTGAAGAGTACGCGGTATGGGAGTGGCGGTGAGTGTGAGCGTGTCGACGTTGACTTTCAAATTTCTCAACCTCTCCTTGGCAGCCACTCCAAACTTTTGTTCCTCATCGATGATAAGCAAACCCAGATCTTTAAACTCCACATTTTTATTTAGAATAGCGTGTGTACCAATGAGTATCTCGATCTTTCCAATGGCAACTTCCTCCATAATTATTCTGCGCTCAGCAGATGATTTAAACCGGTTTAGATAATTAATTATGATCCCATAGCTGTGCAGCCTTTCGGAAAAAGTTTTAAAATGCTGAAGAGCCAAGATTGTTGTTGGGACCAGGACGGCCACCTGCTTTCCGTCTGCGACTGCCTTAAAAGCTGCCCGGATGGCTACTTCGGTCTTTCCAAAACCCACATCACCGCAGATGAGCCGGTCCATTGGATGTGGCTTCTGCATATCTGCCTTGACATCGATAGTAGCCTGCAATTGATCAGGAGTATCCTCGTAAAAAAATGAAGCTTCCAGCTCGTCCTGTAAATAATTATCAGGCGCAAATTGATAGCCAATAGAAGCTCTACGTTTGGCATATAGTTTTATTAACTCACTGGCTATATCCTTTACTTTTTGTTTGGTTTTTCGCTTGAGGGTCTTCCACGCGTCAGATCCGAGTTTACTCAGTGCAGGTGCAGATCCTTCCTTTCCCACGTATTTAGAAATTTTATGCAGAGACTGGATACCAATGTAGAGGATGTCATTATTCTTATAAATAAGTCGTACAGACTCTTGCAAGTGACCATTTATATCTATTTTCTCTAATCCGGAATATCTTCCTACACCATGATCAATGTGCGTCACAAAATCCCCTGGTTGGAGCTCTCGCAGGAATTTCAAGGTCATTGCCTGGGCCCGGGTAAAGCCGCGTCTCAGATTATATTTATGATAACGTTGAAATATCTGGTGATCGGTGTAGCAGCTTATTTTGTGATACGGATCAATAAAACCCTGGTCAATGGATTTCAAGACCGGATGCAGAGTGACATCGGCTTCCAGATCCTCAAAGATGGAAACGAAACGCTGTACCTGCCGTGCATTATCTGTAAAAAGATATGATATATATCCCTTCTCTTGTAGCACTTTCAAGTCCTCAATAAGGAGTGTAAAATTTTTATTAAAACTTGGCTGTGGAGTGGCCTCATAGCTAATTGTGCTATCAAACATAAAATCGGCTGGAGCTCGTCCCGTAAAAACCTTGCTGAAATTATTGAGATTGGAGATAATTTCTCCGGGAGATATAACCACAGGCGCGCTCACTTCCCTTTCATCTTCGGTAAATACCTGATTCCCATCCTTTAATTGCTTAAAACAATGCTCCAGGCGATCGAGTAAAAAGGAATGGTCATGTATCCAGATTTGTGTATCTCCGGGAATGATTTTCAGAATGCTTACTTTTTCACCGTCATCAAATTGGTTATTAATATTGGGTACAATCGAGAGGTTGGCAATATTTTTTATGGATAATTGATCCATCGGATTGAACGTCCTTATACTCTCGATTTCTTCGTCAAATAGTTCTAATCGATACGGCCACTCATTACCGTATGAAAAAATATCAACGATGCCACCACGGACTGAAAATTGCCCTGGTTCGTAGACAAAGTCAACATTTGCAAATCCGTAATCGACTAATACTTCAATAAGAAAATCAACATCAACAGTTTCATTTATTTTTAAATCAATTCTATTCTTTTGAAGAATTTCAGGTGCAACCACCTTCTCAGCAAGTGCCTCTGGATAGGTAATAATGATATGTGCTGCGGCCTCCAATCCCGTAATTTTATTGATTGTTTCCGTGCGTTGCAGCGATTGATTACTGCTTAATTCGCGATAAACACCAGGTAATTTTGACGAATCGGGAAAAAACCAAGCTGGTTTCTTTGGGAGGAGACTCGCTACATTATGGTAGAAGTAAGATGCTTCTTCCTTGGTATTCGCAACGTACATTATTGGCCGTGGTCTCTGTACATAAGATCCACAAAAGACAAAGGAATACATTGCGCCCACCATTCCTGTAAGTAAGAAATTCCGTGGTCGCTCCGATTGGAGAGTTTCAGCTACTTCCTGCCCCCGTTCATCATCAGCGTACTTGCTGAGGAGTAGCTCCAAATTGTCCACAACTCAAAGATACTCCATTTTTCAATCAAAAATTGCGTTCTTCGAGTAGATAAAAATGCATTAATTGCGCATGATTTCACCGGCCTTTCCTGCAAAATTGTTGCTGTTTGGAGAATACTCTGTTTTGTATGGGGGGGAGGCCTTGGCCATGCCATTAACACAATACCGGGGGTTCTGGGAATCGGCTAGGCCCTTGTCAAGCAAATTTTCCGAATGGCTGAATCACATTAAATCGGTCAGCGAGCAATTGACAAACCGGATCAACTGTGAGAGACTGGACCATTTCCTCCAAAATTCAAGGTTTGTTTCTACCATTCCGGTTGGCGTTGGTCTTGGAAGTTCTGCAGCCCTGAGTGCTTCGATTTATGATTTATTCTCCGACATGGATGCAGAATCTGATCTCAAGACCATCCGGGAGGATCTCGGAATGATCGAATCATTTTTTCACGGAAAAAGCTCAGGATTTGATCCTCTGATAAGTTATCTTGGAAAATCGATTTGGCTGATGAGTAAAGATCTCCGGGAGGTAGAAATTGATTTAGATTCATGCAAGTCGAATATTTATTTACTGGACAGTGGAGAGAGTAGAAACACTGATAAGCTGGTTGGGTGGTTTGATGCCAGAAGAGAAGAACGAGGTTTTAATACTGAAATGAAGAAACTGGGGGAATTATCAAATAGGGCTATCAGGCAAATCATAAAACGGAAAGACATTCTTCCTTACGTGAAGGAGATATCGGAACACCAGTATCAATTCTTGGCAAATCTAATCACTCCACAGGTAAGGATAGTATGGAAGCAGGTTTTAAATGATCCGAACATTGCCATTAAGCTGTGTGGTGCCGGAGGGGGAGGATACTACTTAATCTTTTCCAAGAATAAAATTGAGGATAAAGAATGGATTGGGTTGGAGGTCGAGAAAATTAATTCTCCGGGCTTTGTCTACTAACTAATAGTTGGATAGGCGCAATTTTCATTTAAGCTTCTCTTACGGATGAATGAAGCCTTGCTGCCCGTCGGGCTGGCATTGATGCAGCTAGATAACCAATGCTCAGTACTACAATTGATGTTACAAAAATATCTGTCCACCGCATTTTAATTGGATAAGTATCTACTACGAATCCCTGCTCCATCGTGATAATTCCAAACTCCTTTTGAATGACATAGAGAACAACAGCGATAATTATTCCACTCACCAATCCCAGTAGGGTATAATAAAGCCCGAGGCGTAGAAATATTTTTTTCACCATTGTCGGGGTGCTTCCCAGAGCTTTTAAAATGGCTACATCTTTTTTCTTGTCTAAAACAATCATCCATAGACAGCCGACTAAATTAAATGCAATAAGCAGAATCATTAAACTTGCGATTAATGATGCCATCCATTTTTCGATATTCATGAGTTTCAAAAATTCTTCATCCTGCTCAAATCGATTTTGCACCGCATAGTTTTCACCTAGATAATCTTGTATTTGTGTTTGTATGACGTCGATATTTGCATTTTCCTTCAATCTTATTCCGAGAAAACTTATTTCGCCGGTTCGACTCAAAATTGACTGAGCAAACAGCAGTGGAACTAATACAATTTGGTTGTCGATATCCTGTTGGACAGAAAAAACTCCGGCTGGTTTGATCAGTCTTTTCTTTATGGGGTTGAGCGATGATGGGGAGGCTTTTCGATCTGGCAACAACACACTGAGATTTTCAAAAGCATTGAGTACATCCACTGATAGATTTCGGGCCATGCCCGAGCCCAATACAGCGTATTGAAATTCATCATCTTCCAGGAGGAAATTTCCTTCGATCAGTGTGCTATCTATACTGGTTACTTTGTTAAAGGAACTATCCACGCCGGTAAGCGTGCCGAAATACGGGATATTTTGATACTCAAACGCTGCTGTTTCTTCAATTACCTTGGTGATTGCATCGACGCCCTCAATATCCTTCAACTTTTTTATTGTCTCGTCATTTTCTGTAAAAAACTTTCCTGTGGCCGGTAGCACTTTCAGCTCCGGATTAAATTGGTTCATCATACTTGCTATGAGCTCACCAAATCCGTTGAAAACTGACATCACTAAAATAAGTGCTGCAGAACCTAATGAAAGACCGAGGATCGTTACTCCGGAAATAATATTAATGAAGTGGGTTCCTTTGGTCGAAAATAAATATCGACTTGCAACGGAGGAAATAAAACTCATGATTGATCTTGAACAAAAGATGGGAGGAAAGCGCGATAAATAGCCTCTTGAATTTTAGACCGGTAGTCTTCCTGATTGAGGAGATTATTGTTCATCGTAGGATAGGTGCGATTACTGAGGAAAATATAAATGAGTTTATATTCCGGATCAACCCATACACATGTGCCTGTAAAACCGAAATGGCCAAATGCAGCATCAGATGCAAATCGACAAATGTTGGGTTTGGATTTAGGTTGTAGTTCCTTCATGTCAAACCCTATACCGCGTCGAGACGACCCCAGATGCCTTGTAGTAAACATTTTTATGGTTTCGGGTTTTAGATATTGCACACCACCATAATATCCATTATTTAATAGCATTTGAAAGATTTTGACCAAATCACCCGAGTTGGAAAATAGTCCTGCATGACCACTTACACCACGCAACATCGCAGCTCCCATATCGTGTACATATCCCTGGATATCTGCAAACCTGAAATATTCATCCCGTTCTGTCGGGACTATGTCTTCCTTTCTAAAACTTTCTAATGGATTAAATGTCGTGCGATTCATATTTAGGGGTTGATAATAATTTTGTTCCACAAATTGATCAATAGATACCCCCGCTAATTTCTCTACAATCCGTGCAATCATGTAAAATCCAAGATCGCTATAACGATAATTTTTATTCGGCCGTAAGTCTGAATCTACAATCATTTGCCAGATCGTATCCGGATAATCGGAACGGAGAAAAAGATCATCCAAAACTTTGACATTAAATTTTTCGGAAAATTCGCTGGCATAGTAAGCAGAGGATGGCCGGTTTGTCTGAGTAGCCAATGTGGCTTTGTAAAATGGAATCCACGGTTTTAACCCAGCCTGATGTGTCATGATTTCAGCTAGGTTCATTTTGGCCTTGTTCGTACCTTCCAACTCCGGTAAATAATTGACAATTGATGTTTTAAGGTCCAATTTGCCTTGATCGTGAAGCTTCATCACGGCCATTGTAGCCGCTGTAATCTTGGTGACACTTGCCAGGTCGTATAGATGATTCCTTTGTACAGGTCTGTCATTTTTATAAGTGTGATAACCGTAATTCTTTTGGTAAACCACTTTACCCTCCTTGGCAACCAGTAACTGTGCACCCGGGGATGCCTTCTTTTTTATGAGTTCGTATACGAGTTGGTCTACCTTCTTCAGACTATCCATATTGAGGCCAATACGTGTAGGCACAGAATAGCCAATACGATAGTTATCACCTTGGGTATCAACTCCCATTCCATAGGCGCTTCTGACATTAGCCGAGACAGGTAATCTGCCCTTGAACGGGATTGCACCAAACAGAGCTTGTGCAGTAATGTTTTGGGTGAGTCGATCGTCGTCATAGGCCACGATAACTTTATCAAAATCATCAAAAAATCTCAAGCTGTAGGGATTTCCAAAAATGACAAGTACTACGTCAGTTTCTTCGCGGAGTGATTTTAAAAAATCGAGCGTCGAGTCCTTCAAACCGAAATTGTTTCTGGCATGCTGTGACATCCCATGCAAGCTCACAATTACCCTCTTGTATTTCTTTAGTTTTTGAAGGAGCTTTACTTTTTGGTCCCCCTCTATTCCATTGGGAGCCAAATACCTCGGCATCTCATCATACTCGTTTATCATGACCTGAAAATGAGACAATAGAGATGATCCGATACTTAGTGAGGCCGCGGCCTCTTGTCTTCTCAGTAAGGGAACAAGATCACTCTCGTTTCGTACCAGTGTGATGGCATTTTCAATCAGCTGATGCTTTAAGCCCAAAACATGGTTGCGGTTTAGATCTGATCGCAGGCCCACTTCGTCTGATGGCTCATATTTGTGGAGACCCAGACGAAACTTAGCCCGGAGAACCCTGCGCACACTCTCATTAATCCGGTCTTCATGCATTTTTCCAGTAGCCAAATTCTCTTTTATCATCGCAAAGGATTTATCGATATCATTCGGTAACAACAGGATATCGTTTCCCGCTTCCAGTGCCTTTATTTCAACCTCGCCGTTTTCATAATGCTTTGCTACGGCTTGCATCTCCAGCGCGTCGGTGTAAACCAACCCATTGAATTTCATTTTCTTTCGAAGGAGATCATTGATGACCCGGTGTGACAATGTGGTGGGAATATTGTCACGATTATCCAGTGCAGGCACGTGGAGATGTGCCACCATCACACTGGCGATATTTTGTTTTATTAATGTCTCAAACGGAAATAGCTCCAGATCTTCCAATCTATTGAGATCATGACTTATCACCGGGAGCTCATGGTGACTGTCAATGTCAGTATCTCCGTGTCCCGGAAAGTGCTTTGCGCACGCGGCAACTCCGTGATCCTGGAGCCCACGCATAAACATATATCCCTTAGTAGACACATTGTATTTATCTTCACCAAATGATCGAAAATTGATTACTGGATTTGCAGCATTGTTATTTACATCGAGTACAGGAGCAAAATTGACATGTACGCCCAGCCTTTTCATTTGCCTCGCAATTTCCTTTCCGTACTCATAGATTAAACTATTGTCCTGTATTGCACCAAGCATTAGTGCTCTTGGAAAATCAATAACGCCATCTTTAAATCTCATGCCAAGACCCCATTCGGCGTCCATAGCAACCATCAATGGTAGATTTGACAATTCCTGATAATCGTTGATCAGGCGCAAGTGTTTTTTCGGAGTGCCCTGGAAGAAGCACAAGCCACCGACATGGTATTTGGCAATCTGCCGTTTCACCTCTGTGATATGATCATTCCCCAGGTCGGAGTGGGCTCTGATCATGAAAAGCTGACCCAGTCGCTGGTCTAATGACATTTTTGATAGAGTCGACTCCACCCATTCTTCTTCTGTAGGTTGTGCGCCCAAAAACACCCAGGCGCAAAGAAAAATAGCGAGGTAATGTGATCGGTACAGTCTCATAACTAGTTTCCTACTTGAGGGTTGAGCTCCTTTGCTCTAGCGATATAACGCATTCCCGAAGTAGTGTCTTGTATGGCAAGATACGCTATTCCGAGATTATAGTTGGTCCAGGAATCGTCAGGTTTACTTTCCAGCGCCTTGAGGAAATGAGCGATTGATCGTTGCGTGTCACGGCTGTTGCCATATGCAATGCCAAGAAGCCGGTTGGTTTCATAATCATCGGGCAAGTACTCAAGAGCTTTTTTCAGGGAACTGATGGCACCCTGGAGGTCGCCTTGTTTCTCACCCAAGTGCCGCCCCAGATCCCTGTAGGCCAGGGCTCTATTGTCTAAGGCCTCCTGATAACCCGGAGACAGATCCAGGGCACTGTTGTACTTTTTTATTGCTTCATCATATTCTTGAATGTAATAGTGGGCATTCCCGGAGAGCAAGAATGCATTCCGGTAGGTGGGATGAATCTCGATTGCCCTGTCGAGGTGCGACAATGCCCTTCTCATCGCCTGAGATTTTTGGAGAGAGTCCGTCAAAGCATAGGACTGAGCGATAATTTCTCCTCCAGCAGCATTCTGGACTTTGGCACTGCGAGATGAAGTTATCACATCAGTTGTGAAAAGGGTGTAGTTGTCCTTCCATGCTTTATTGCGGATGACGGTCTTGATACTAAATAGAAAGGAGATACCACATATCGTCACCCAAGCTGTCCTTGGGCCATATTTTCGCTTGAGCCAGAGAAAGAATGATCCTCCTAAAAGCGCGATGGAGTAAGACGGAGTAAATAGAAACCGCTCTGATAAATGTGTCCCAATCGGGAACAAAATATTAGTAGTAAGGAAGAGGGTGGTCAGGAAGAAGAGAATGGAAAAGGATATTACCTTTTTTCTAATTCCAAATTTAATGACTAAAAATAAGAGCCCGAGATAGGTGAATAATCCGAGTAAGACTTTGGGGTTGGAAAAATTTGTGATGTCAAAATATTTGGGGTAATAATCATGAGTCAGTGGATGTGGAAAGACCAGCAACTGAATGTTTTTTAAAAGCCCAAGAATTACAAGAGGAATTTTTTCTCCAAGGTTCATATAGATGTATTGACCATCTACAAATTTTACAAAGGGATTGTTCATGAGTTCTAAAGGGGCATCACCACCGAAAGCATATCCCAAAACGGAAATTCTCAAAACCATGTATAACAAGAATGCAGCTACTGACGGAACAATAGCACGAACTATTTTTCTGGGCCGACCTTTTTTGAAGAAATAGATCGCAAGGGGAATTACAGCCAGAAATGCAACGGCATTCTCTTTTGAAAGAATAGCTGACAGGAAAAAAAAGCCCGATACAATACCGTACTTTAACTCTTTTCTAAAATAGTAACGACTAGAGAAGTATACACACCACAAGCCAAACAGGAGAACGAGGATTTCGTCCCGACCCTTAATATTTGCTACGGCCTCAGTGTGTAGAGGATGTGTGGCAAAAATAAGAGCAACAATTCCGGCAAAAATAATTCTTACAGATGGAGACAAATGAGATTTGGCAAAATAGTGGGTGATATAAAATATTGATAGAACGGTAAGGACAAATAATATAATATTTCCGATGTGACCCGCCAGTGGATTCTGCCCAAAGGAGCTGTATTCAAGTGCAAACATAGCTTGTGACAGGGGCCTGTATCGACCACCGCTTACAAGATTGGCTTTTCCTTCCTGCTGGAAGAATCCGTAAAATGTGTCGTGAGTGAAAATGTTTTTTAATCCTGAAATTCCTTCTTTTGTAAATACATTTTCTGTAATCACGATCGCATCGTCGAGTGTGAAATCGTGGCTGACTGTATTGACATACAACAAAATGGTAAGGGCGGTCAGAAATATGTAGACGTGTTTTTTCCGGATGGATCTCGTTTCTGTACGTTTCTTTTTTGAAGCCATTCGGTTAAATGAATATTGGGATGCTAATCAAGTAAGGTCTAAATCTTCATTTTTGTGGTTTGCTTTGTAACGGCCTTTACCGAATTTGCTCCCATTAAAAGTCATCGACTTTTTTACTGCGTCTCGTTCCTCCATGGGAAGGTCCTTAAATGATTTACATTTTGTAGAGCAGCAATCATTGTATGTTTTGGCACATGTTGAGCATTGGATAAAAAGTAGATGACAGGCATCATTGTCACAATTAGTATGCGTGTCGCAAGGTGCTCCACATTGATGGCACTTCGAAATGATATCTTCAGAGATGCGCTCACCCAGTCGTTCGTCAAAGACGAAATTTTTCCCTTTGAATTTGTTGGGTAAGCCTCTAGCTTTCGTTTGGCGGGAATACTCGATAATGCCGCCATCGAGCTGATAGAGTTTCTTAAATCCCTTGCGCTTAAAATAAGCTGTTGCTTTTTCGCAGCGAATTCCTCCCGTGCAGTACATTATCACAGGACGATTCTCATTTCCAGCGAGTATTTCTTCGGTCTTCAGCAGTGCTTCTCTGAAGGTTTCCACATCAGGACAGATGGCATTTTCAAAGTGCCCCACTTCACTTTCGTAGTGATTTCTCATATCTACTACCAGTGTGTCTTCGCGATCAGTGAGTTTATTGAATGATTCTGCATCGAGGTGCTCGCCCTTATCGTTAAGATCGAGGTCACGATCATCCAGGCCATCTGCCACGATTTTGGACCGCACTTTGATTTTCAAAAGGTAAAATGATTTCCCATCATCTTCTATTGCTATGTTCAGTCTTATATTTTGAAGAAACGAGTAACCGTTGAGTATCGATTTAAAATCCACAAATTTTCTTTCGGGGACAGAAATTTGACCGTTTATTCCCTCCGTTGCGACATAGACTCTTCCCAGGACTCCCACTTCAGCAAATTGCCGGTATAGTTTATCCCTAAATTGAACCGGATCATCTATGTCATGGTATTTGTAAAATGACAAAGTAACTCTCGATTCGTTCGACTCTCGAAGTTTTTGCTTGAGTATGTCTTTATTGATAATGTTGTACAAACGCATACCCAAAATTACGAAGTTCTTGATTTAGTGTACCAAGATTTCCGGGAGGTATCTCAAATTATTTCAATCTGATGAATTACGGGTTCTTAACCCTGACAGCCCGAAAAATGAGTGCACATGGTCAAAATAAGAATGCTGCGGTAGAAACTGATTCCACCGCAGCATTCTTTGGATCTAAACAATATCTGGATTCTTATTCTCCAGTGACAGATAGTTGAGGTCTCCCATTCAGATATCTAATCCACAGGCACACTTGACCTCACCGTCTCATGTCCCGGAAGTTTAAACAAAGAGATTTCAAGCACTCCGTCATCGTATCTGGCGGTGATCTTCTCGCGATCCACTGCCTCGGGCAATTCAAACTTTCGCTCAAAATCATGCTGTTTAAATTCCTTTCTTCTCCAGCTAAACTCATCAGAAGAATTCTCTTGCTTCGAAGCAGCGATTACAAGGGTATCGCCTTCGACATTGACCTTGAAATCAGTTTTTTGATATCCCGCAGCATAAACATAGATATTGTATTTATCATCGAGCTCCTGAACATTCACGGGGGGATAATTCCACCTTCCATGAAATCCGGACCTCGCATGACGATGGTGCTTTTTCCAAGCGTGGTATTTGGGATGATGCTTCCATGATTTATAATGATTTATTCCACAACACATAGTAATACATTTTTTAGATTAATAAAAGATTTTGAATAATTTGATGTTTTGGGTCAACCTAATTGTTACATCCAGCTCGAAGCCATGTGCAATATTTGGATTTAATAAACGGTGATTGATTTAAAGTTCTCCGTCCACTTTCCAGGATATTCATTCCTGATCAAAGGCTCTTTATAGTAAGGAAAATCCCTTGTCGAATAAGGCTCATAATCCAACCACCTTGACTCATCGTGATGCTCAGAGAAATATCTTTCACCCCACCTGATTTTGGAAATGACAAATGAAATAGCCGTCAGGACAGCAGCCACGATTAGAGCCAATATTAAAAATTTAGCCAGGAAGACGAAAAGGAAGAATCCCAGTGACATCATGAAAAAAAACTTAAAAGGTCTCATAGTTTATTTTTTTTAATGAAAAAATCTTTCTATTCACCTGATAAGACGAACTAGCGGAGGAATTACTTTAACGATTGATGAATTTTTTTTGTATTCACTCTACTCCTGTAACAGCAATCACATCATAATTGTAGACACTTTGGTCTTTCCCGTGCATACTAATCCCGTTGACGATTTATTATTGCTAAAAAATAGGCTGGTTGCAGACCTTCTTTGAAGTTCAGTTGACTGGTTATTTCAGATTTCGACCTAGAACATAACAAGAGACAATAGGTTTTCTTACAGTGTGGTAAGCTACACTAATCACTCTCCACTCTTCCACGGCATCTATCTTTCCAGCGAGCCTTAAACGCAGCTTTTTCTTCTGTTGACATACCAGACCATTTTTCCCTCCAGTGTCTCTTAGTTCGCCCCTTCCATTTTCGGTGATGACCTCCAAAGCCCCCAAAGAGGATCCGGGATAAAATCAGGAGTCCGGTAGCCTGCCAGTAAGTGATGCTTCTGATGCCTAAAAGATCCGGGAGAACAGCATTCCACAGTTTCATAATCACGAAACCCAGCACCAGCACGAATACACATGCAGCGATAAGAAAAAAGAGAAATTTCCCAAGTTTCCTTGACTTACGGCCTCCAGAATTATGGTTAAACATCCGATTCAAAATTAAAGAAATAAGTGCAACTAATAGTCTAGAAATTCCCGGTATAAGTCTTGTAGTCGCTTGCGCAGATACTTTACGGCGTATCCCTTGCGTGAAATCACCGTTTTGAGATTAGTGTCGGTGCGGTCTGCAATTTCCTGAAGGGTCTGATCTTCGAGCTCGTTCCACACAAATACGTTTCTCTGCACCTCAGGTAATTCTTCCAGCGCTTCAAAAAGTACCTCCCAAAACAACTCCCGCATCATTTCAGTATCAGGGCTCCTATCATCTGCAACCAACATTTCGCTGAACCACTCAACAGTTCCATCATCCGTTTCCTTGCTTAGATCATCCAGCAGGAGAGGAGTCTTCTTTCGATAGCGGTCTGTTACCCGATTTCGGGCAACTCTAAACAACCATGCACTCACTTGCTCGATGGGTTCAGTTTCGATTACTTTACTAAACTGAAACCAGACGTCCTGGATAATATCCTCTGCATCGGCAGTGGTTGGGACACGCCCGCGTATAAAGCGATACAATCGCTCACCGTAGTCAGCGATGGCGGTGGTCACAGTACGATCTCGATGTTGTGTCAATGCAATGTTCATAATCGTCTCATGCGGGAAGACGATTTAAGTGGTAAAATACTTTAAGTGGAGCATTTGTTTTTATTTCGATAGATTTTGCTGGCGTGTAATGGGGAGTGGATGGGTGTTTTGATGTCTTTGAATCTATTTTCGGAAAATAGGTTTAACCTCAATATAGTTGAACAAATACCGATGTATATATTTCTTAAATTCAATTAGTTATGAACAATGATAGCAGAATGAATCTTAATTTGGAAAATAGAATTAACGACCTCGGACGAGGGCTTTCACATTGGTATGACTTTCATTTAGTGGAGAGTGCTTCTTTGAGTCGAAGCAATCTTAGGTCACTGCAGGGAGGTTGATGTCTTAAACCTATTTTCGGAAAATAGGTTTAACCTTAATATAGTTGAAGAAATACTAATGTATATATATTTTATATACAATCTATTATGAACAGAAAGTGTAAGAAAATGCTTAATTCGAAAAATAGAATTAACCACTTCATAGAAGGGCTTTCACTTTGGTATAACTTTCACTTAGTGGAGAGTGCTTCTTTGAGTGGAAGCAATCTTAGGTCACTCCATGTTTTTTTTATTGTACTTAACACAACGACCAAGGGGATAGCTAGCGAACCGATTTTGCATAACGCCATGGTCTTATTTCGGAAAATAGAATTAAATTTTACTCCCAAGCCATTGGATGTCTCTCCGTTCATATTGTGGAGCCAATCACGCTTGTTGGCCTCTCAGGAGACCACCACATATTGCTAAACATAAGAAGTATGTAGACGGCAAATAATTTCTTCATAGCTTTTTTATTTAGGTTTTGTCTCGCTTCATGATGTATAAATCTCCCTTGTAATCACTCACATAGAGGTGATCATTAGCATATATGAAGCTCAATTGCATTTTTGAACGGATTTGGAAAGATGACGTCTGTCGATGTTACAATAATGTTATCATGCCAGCATTACGGAAAGGGCAATGTCCCAAAGCTAGTTGAAATTCAGAAAGAGATTACGTTCGCATAATACGATAAAATTGCTTTTCTCATTAGAGGAATTAATCTATAATTTTTAATTCTGTGCATTTTGGTTTCCGTTTCCAATAATGCTGTTGCTACCCATCGATGTCTTTGATCTGAGGACTGCCATCTTTTTACTTTTCTAAGGTATTTTCCTAATTGTGAATTAAGGTTTTCTATGCAATTTGTTGTCCGAAAACTACGCCATAACTTTTGCTCGATGCCGAGTCGGTGAAGGGTTAATATTTCATCCATCCCTTCAAGAAGACTATTGGCTGCACTGATATTGATTGGCCGTAGACGTTCTTTTAGTGCCATTAATTCCATTTTTGCATCTTCATAAGATTCATGATCCAATGCCCTATAAAAATCCCGTTTAACCCTATCATGTTCTTCTTCGGCCAGATAGCTTTGGACATTCTCTAATTTATGCCAGGTGCAGCGTTGTACCGGTACATGTTCACCACATACCTGTTTAATCGCTTTTCTAAAGCCCTTTGATCCATCTACTATATATAGCACTTTACCGATATTGACTCCTCGATTTTTCATCCTTCTCAACATCCCAGCTACCGGTTCAGATTTCTCGCTATGGGCCTGAATAAAATCAATGGGTACTTTCCTACCTCCTTCTGTAATGCCCATTGCTATTATGATTTGATCTCCCCCCAGGCTCTTTCCATCAATAAAAATGGCTACAAAAGTATGCCCCGATAAGTCGCGATTCATAAACCGATCTAACTCTTCGCTGGTCTTCTGTACAAACCGTCGACTTACCTGGCTTTTCGACAATCCGAAGCCCTCTTTCATATGGTCTATCACCGTCTCATAATCCCGGGTACTCAGTCCCTTTATCACGCCTCGTACTATCTGCTCACTCAGATCATCCATCTTTCTCATCTCCTGGTAACTTTCCAGGGGCACACACCGACCTGCTTGCATATCTCGAACCCGGGGTACAGCAACTTTGACTCGCTGATCTCCTACCCTAACACTGCCAGGATTCCAGGACCAACGGCTATACCGGCCTCCATGAGGCTTTTCCCGACTGTACCTCTCCCCAGCCAGACTTATTACTTCTTCTTCCATCAGCTGATTGGCCATGATCGCACATACACTCAAATGGCTTTGAAACATGTCTAGTGTTACCTTCAAGGGTTGGGTTGACCACCAACCAATCCAGATTCTCTTTAATAATTTCGTTAACTTCGTTGCTTTGTGGTTCCATGTCTATATTTTTTTATTGTTAATAATTTACAAGATATGGAACCCCTTTCCTTTCTCAGGCATATTAGAAATCTTTTTCAACTAACTTTGGGGCATTGCCGGGCATGCCGGGCATTGCCACGGAAAGGATGATTGAATCTTTGATCTCACAGAATCTGCTTATACTAAAGACAACTTAACTCCTGAGATTCCCGTCTAATTTGAAACTTTAAGTAAGTTGGTTTGATATATGGTCTTCTTATCAGAAAAAACATTGAGGATATACCAACCTGGCAACAATTGACTCACATCTAAAGTCCCATTTTGATCAGTCTTTGATAGATGAATTGATTCTTCAAATACCGATATCCCTAAAATATTGAATAATTGAAACGATAGTGACTGTTTTTCCATTCCCAAGAACTCCCCAAATTCAAAATTTAAGGTCTCTGTGAACGGATTAGGAAATACTGAAATACTGCTATGTGGCTCTTTTTCTAGCAAATTTACAGGGGCCTTCTCCCAGTTTGTGCCTGTTATCAAAGTATCAATCTCCTGGTTATCTGCTGACACATTCGGTGCTCCAACCGACAAACCAATGTTCTCCCAAACGCATCCACATGGAGTAAAAAACCATGGGCCGCAGTAATAAAGATCACCATTCGATTCGATCGTCCTACCTCTTTCGTTGGTGCACCTGAAGAGTCCCCAACACGAAGGAAAATCATATGCAAGCATTTCAACCCTTGCCCGTGGAGTAACATCTGCAGTTCCATTCTCACATGACCTCACATCAAAACAAGTCGCATCTGATCGAAAAAGTGTTTGAGAAGAAAATGATAGAAGTACCGTATCAACCGGCATTCCTCTGCAAAACTCTACATTTCTACAGAACGTTGCATTAACATATTCAGGATCTTTTTGTAATAATTCGAGTGTTCTTGAAATGCTGCAAACTCCAAAATCAATTTCGACGTTGTAAAAATCCCCAGCTCGTATAGACTGTAGTGCATTTCCTTCCGTAAGTGGGAATCTTGGTGGATTTCCAGCTGTTGACTCAATATCTCTCCAGATCATCGAAATTGGTAAATAACCAGGTTCAAAAAATATTCGTATTCCACCATCGTCCTTGCCCTGGCAAGCCTCAGTGTATATCGCAAACACATTTATATCACTGCAATCCTTTATTTCGTATTCTCTTTCTATCACCTCACAACCATTGCTTATGACCGCCGTGTAGAGACCAGACGATAACCCGTTTAAGACAAATTTATTGGAAGTAAAACCATCTGGTCCCGCCCAGCTTATTATCACATCTTTTGTTGTATTTGCTGCCAGCATGATCTTTCCATCTGAACTACTAGCTGAAGTTAAAGGCATAACCTCTGCCTCAACAAATAAGTTTTCCAATTCATGATTACATTCTCTAATAACAAAATCTAAGCTTTTTTCGCAACCAGTTTTATCCTCAACTGATAACTTATAGGCGCCAGAACAAAATCCGAAGGGGATTGTATATTCGCCCATTATATCTGAAACAAAACCCCCTGGCCATGAAATCTCGAAGGGACCAGCAGTGCCCGAAACAACAACAGTGACCTTTCCGTCACAAACACCACTACTAGATACATTCTGCACTCTCGAAATGAAGATCTCGCTTTTGCATAATACTGATGTAGATATACAAAAGATGAATATCAGTAATCTGAATACCATAATCTGGCTAATAATTAATTTCTCCATAGTATCTATCAATTTAGAAAGAGTCCAACTTCATGATGTATAAATCTCCCCTTTTGTCAGGCACATATAGATGCTCATTGGCATAGTGTATTTTTCTTAGGGCGGTGTTCCAGTTTCTTGGATCCACATGCTCAAACCGATAAGTCCATACTAACTTTTTGCTGCCCTTATCAATGGCACAAACGTACCCTTTGCAGTGGTCGGTAAAATAGTAGTGGTCATCATCAAACACAAAACCGATTGTTGTTTCTAATTGCAAGGCTTTAAATTCATCAGTTAGGTCATGCATTATTACTGTTGGATTATCGAGCGGTATTTCCCAGAGTTTATCTTTACGCATACCTATGATTTTCCCCTGACGGTGGTCGATTTGCATGGAGTATGGTTCAGGCAAATCTTCTACCTGATGCCTGATAGCTCCGGTTAGGATATCAACCCCTATAACTTTATTTCCAGAAATTGACAACCAGACAATTTGATCAAACACTCCCAGGTACTTGATGATGTTTCCCTCTTTTTCTTCACCCCAGCTGATATGTCTGCCTAATTCAGTCATGTCAACCGTCCACATTTTGTATCCAGTTTGCAAATGGAGTAGAAAAATTGATCTCTCGTTGCTGGAAATAGAAAGTATACCCCATTTAGTAGGAAAGGCTCTCAAGCATCGTGACTCCCAGACCACATCCTTTGAAATCAGATTATTCTTTTGCACGGGAAGCGAAAGACTATCTGCACAGCTTGTAATGATAAAGTCTTCATCAAAAATAGGTGATATTCTTACTCTGTTTGGAATTAGGAGATTTAGTGAAATTAAATCCCATGTAAAAATAGCCTCTTGATTTCCAATAATATAGGTGTCTTCGAATTTACATATATTCACCAAATCAGGAAATTTCAAGAGCAATGTAGTTTCCTGAGAATCGCTAACATGTATATAGAGATCATTTTGCTTTCGCAGAATCATCTCATGCTCCGAAATAGATGTTACTATTGAGTACCCTTCCTTTTGCTCCAGTAACCGTATCACTTGCTACAGAATTTTAATGAAATCATAGAACTTATCATAGAATTCCATGGCTCCTGCCCTGTCTTTGAATTGCTTTGCTGTCTGAGTTCCGAATAACTGCTCCATTTTAGCTGCTCCCACTCCTCCCATGTCCCTAGATTTAAAAAACAAGTTGGCATTATCTTGAAACAATTTCTGAAACTCCATCTTAATCAAATCGACATCAAAACCGTCCAGATCAGCCTTGCGCTTGTTGAATACATATTTTAAGTCATTCAGGGATTCCAACTCCTCAGCAGCAAGATAGCGCATAAATTGATTCCGGAATGTAGTACTGGTCGCAATGCCGGGTATAGTTCCATCTCCTATGATCGATTTTTTACGATAACTCTTAAACTCAGAAAAACCCATGGGATCATGGTATACATCAAACTTGCAGTCGGAGCATATGGCAGACAAATCATCGGCCTCCAGATCGAGAAGCTCATCAAAACGTTGCTCGATACGACTCACCTTGTCTGGAGCAAAAGCCGCGTTTTTCTTAAATACATCAAGCATATGCGCCGCCCCGTCTACAGTATTAGTCGCCCCTGTCTTTACAGAATTTGTCACAGCCTCAAACCCGGGTATCCCATGATAGTTTATCACAAAGTGCTCGAGATCGACGAGATATTGATCTATTGACTTCAAGAATTCTCTACTACCAGTACATCCATTACAGCCTGCAAAAACATTGTTTCGGATAATCGCAGCGAGGTCATCTGGGGAACCTCCAATTCGTGTTATGAAAGTAGGGTTTTCCATCAAATCTGCCGTCTTGTTTATAATTGCTGGGTCGTACAACTTTTCTGCCGTATTTAGGTCGGCATAGGTATCCGCTAATGTTTTAAAAGCCTCTGCAAAACGATCGTTTGTAACGATCTGTCCCCCCTCAACTCTAAAGAAGGATCTAAATGCAACATCATTCGATCGTAGCCACTGATCAAATTTTTCTGCCTGGAGCGGCGCGAAATTAAGACTGCCAACAACTTCAGAAACCTTTTCCGAATATAAAAAGGGAACATCATCGAAGTATTTGGCTAAAACCGCAAGTTCTCCACCAACATGAGGTACTAGCCTTGTACCAACCCGTATCCATGTAAACCCAGGCAAGGCTGCTGCGAGAGATATGTAGCCTTCTGTTCTATCCCCTTCGATGAAATAAAAGAAGGCATCCAGTAGATCTGGAATTGGTAAAACTTCAAATACAGGAACAAATGACAAAGCAGCTAGTATATCGTGTTTCCCCTCAGTAACAGTGTGTACCACGGCTGCCAAAATGCCCGCTGTCACAAATCCAAGTGGGTCAAATTCCGGATATTGACCGGGATCGAATATTTGCCAATTGCAAATCCTTTCATTCCATCGCAAATACGTTAACTCCGTGGATGAAGAGAAATCGTAATATCCATAGATCCAGTCAGTTGTGCCCGTCTTGCTATTATAGACTCTAAAGAAGATACCACCTTGTCCGTCAGCTGTTTGATCAATATATAGATTCGCCTCGGTACTGATGATATGACCTTCCCGGGCTAGAATCTCATCCAATGCATCGAGGGAATACTCGAATACCGACGGAGAATTGACCAAGGGTAGATCCCCCTCCAGCTCTTGAACGTATGGACCGGCTGTAGTAGGATTAAAAAGTGAAGCCTCGAATTGCACTTCAGTTAGAACAGCAGCATCCTTACTGTCAAATCCTAGTATAATGGTCTCGGTTGTCCCTATTGGAATTGAGGGAAAGCCGAATTCGGTCTCATAGTTGTAAATGGATTCCGACTCAGTGCAGTTTATACAAAAGTATCCTCCATGACCACCATCCTTTACAAAGCCACGATAGGAATAGGCTTTATGATCTTCCCAGCGGTAGAATGCTGACACAGCACCGTCAAAAATCAGATCATCAAACTCAGGCTTAAAAGAGAAGTTTATCGCTGTCATTGAGGGAATCCAGAAGGGGATCGAAGATGGTGCAACAAAAATGGCATCTGATGCTGTACCGCAAGAAAATGCTTGATGATTTGCTTGTGGAATCATTGTTTCATAATCAGCGACGTAGGAATCGTTAAGATCGATCAGAAGTAAATGAAGAAGGTGTTCACCCATGGACGAAAACTCACTGGCTAACGTTCCATCCATGATCATTTCGAGGTCAGTTGAAATAAAATCCCTATGAGCCTGGTCTGAAGGGCCATAGCCTGAGAAATCAGATTTCTTGCATTTTAAAAATAGTAAATCTTGGAGTCCATCAGGATCCTTCCATAGGTGCAGCCAATATCCAAACTCCGATGATTCAAAGTCTTGTTTTACGATATTGATCAGATCGCTGTTACCCGATTCGCAGAAGTTTTCGTTCTTCGTAACAAACCCTCGAGCCGGTGAGTCAGTAAAGAAATTGAGATTTAGGAAATCGTCAAGTTGAGTGGCGGGATCCAAAGAACTATTTTCAATCTTGATAAATTGCTCGGAGTAATCATCCACTACTCCCGTTCCACTTCGAAGGGTGATTGGACCTTCGACTGTGATCGGTAATGCAAAGAATCCATTTGTCTCAAAATACGATTTAAGACCTAAATTAGATACAACAATATGGATTTTGTCTTCCGTGGTACATCCGTCAAGTTCCCCAACTGCCTTAAGCGTTAAATCATCATTTGCAATGAGTTCAAGTTCTGCAGTATTTGAAAGTAAGACATTATTGGATTCATCGATCCATTGGTATGAATTTGCTGTCCCAGTCGCATTTAATAGAAGGATCTGCCCCTCACATGCTTCTAGATCTGCTCCCACATCAACAATTGGTCGTGGCTTCACTGTCACTGTAATTGAATTCGTATTGGAGCAACCAAAGAGATCCATTCCCTCCACAGTATAGGTAGTAGTACTTTTTGGCTTATCTCTGATGTAATCAGTATTACCACTGGCATAACCAGTGGTCCAAGAGTAAGAATTTGCACCAGTGAAATGGATTTCGACCTCATCTCCTTCGCAAATTATGGAGGACGTAGAGTTCACCGAAATGGTCGGCAGTAACGAACTTTCAATAACGACTTCATCACTAGCTTCACACCCAGATTCTGAGAAAACATGCAATAAATATTCTCCAGTTTCTGAGATTTTTAGGATTGGATCAGTGCCTATAATCTGACCAGAGTGCTTCCATTCATATCTTGTGACATTCACACCAATTGCCCTTAACTCTATAAGTTCTCCCTCGCATATTGAATATCGCGAAGCTTCGATTGAAGCCCCAATATCAGTTCCTTTCAAAAGAAAAGTTGCTTTTGCATGGCACTGGTCATTCTCTACAATTACATCTACGGTTTGCATCGTATTCTTCAGGTCGATCAAAATTGATCGGTGTGTTTCTCCGGTGCTCCATTGATAAAAATCTCCCACAATAGGAGATTGAAGTTCAATAGTTGTTCCTACACAACCTGTCTTCAAAATATTTCCTAGATCTTGGATATTTGATTCATAAATATTAATCAAATCAGCCGCAACACAGTTACCTTGTTCGGTGACCACGACGTTGTATTCTCCAGGTTCAGAAACCTGAATAGTTTGAGATTTTGAACCCGTTGACCACTGATAATCTTTATATCCCGGACCGGCATCAAGGGTAATGACATCGCCGTCTCCACACAAATAATGACTAGAAGCTTCTATCTCAACCATGGCCATGCAACCCTCATCAAACTTATACTCGCATTCTGAAAGAATGTTCCCATTTCCATCTGACACCGTAACTTTGTAAATTGACTGGTCACCGACACAAACTTCTCTAGTCGACTCTGTCACCCCATCCACTATACCATCTTTTTCCCAGGTGAAGCATGATCCTACTCCATATCTTCCAATTTTCCCAATTGTAATGCAATCCTGACAATTTCCTGTACAATAGTCCTCTAGATCACAGAAGAAATTATTGCGTGAGAAATTGTACTCCAACAGTTGTGTGCACAAATTGCCCATATTGGGAGGGTACGGACCTCCAAAATCGTTGTTTTCGATCATCAATTTGGTGATGGTCGTGATTTCGCACAAACCACTGGGTAAGCCGCCATCCATGCTGTTATTGCTCAGATCCAAATCTTCCAGATTGCTCAAATTTTGAATTTCCTGACTAATCTGGCCCGTGATGACATTGTTGTGTAGATGCAATGTTGTCAGGTTAGACAGGGTATAAATTTCCACAGGTATCTCCCCGGATATTTTGTTTTGCCCTAAATCCAGGTTTTGGAGCTCTGTCAATTGGCCCATTTCAGGCGGCAATGTGCCAGACAAACCGTTGTTGCTAAGATCCAGGCCAATCACTCTGCCCTCAGCATTGCAAGTGACTCCGAGCCAGTCGCAAGGATCACAGCTAGTCAACCAGTTGTCAGATTTTTTCCAGGTGGATCCGCCTAGAGCGTTGTAGATAGAGGAGAGCGCGGGGAGGTCGGGGTGGGTAGTATTCTTGTATGTGATTGCTAATCTTGGCCTTAGACTTGGCACAGGACCATCAGAAGAGAAGAAAGTCATTGATCGATATTCTGCCTCAAGGACATGTTTTAGCAGAAATCCATAGAATTCGTGTCCTGCTGAAAGTCTGTCTAAGATCAAATCTGTGACATCGATGTCGATTGAAACATATGAATTGTTCGTAGGAATATAAATATATGCAGAAGCATCAAACAGAGGTTGAGTATTCCAAGTTACTTCATTCTCTTCCCATTGCTCTGTTATCGGATGAAGATATGACGCATTTGCTCCATAAGCACCACCGTTACTCCACGGATAATCGGGATCCATGTATAATGTAAGGACAACGGATTCAATAGATTCAAAACCCTGAGCGCAGAGAACCCACTGGTCGATGGGGAAGTCAATCAGTCCTCGAAGAATGTTTGGTGCGCCACCCCGAGTCCATCCCTGACTCCTCAGCCATATCGATTCTCCAAAATTGAGATTATTGTGGTCACTATGACTAAAGATGTCAGCGTCTTTTCCATCATCTGGGCCGGGTTGCAATATCACTGTACGACCTGCTTGACATATCGATGCATTGCAGCATAGTACTGCAATAGCTATTGTCACAATGAGTTTGGACAAAGGAGCTAGGTAATAATACTTGATTTGTCTATCACATCGCGGCATTTAATTGTTATATTAGTATCGAAACACCAAATCTATATTCTTAGACTTCCCAATTTTCTCCAAATGAATATTCGAAGGAATTGAATGAAGATTCGGGGTAGCGGTCTGCAAATTTGAGATTGAAAGATCTTCTAGAGCATCAACCGGGATTGATGAGGTAAACCCATGAAGTATCATTTTATAATACTCTTCCAATTCTTAATCGTCGCTTCGCGATCACAGAATCCATCACCCTATTTTCACCATTATCAAACTGAGGATGGGTTGCCAAGCTCAGAGGTTCACTGTACTTTCCAGGACACTGCGGGTCTCGTTTGGATTGGCACAGACAATGGATTATCCTCATTCGATGGTTACGAATTCTCAACTTATGGATCTGAGGACGGTATTGATGATCATGTCATCACTAACATTCTAGAAGACATCAACAAGAATCTTTGGATTGGTTCAATTAGTGGCCGAGTTTACATTAAAAGTGGAAATTTATTTGTGCCCTACAAATTTAACCCGATTATCGAGCGTTTTCTATCGATCTATGGAATGGTCGAATTGATAGTGGTAGATGAAAAATGCAATGCATATTTTGAGTTAGGGTCCTATGGGATCTTGAAAATTGATGAACATGGTCACGAAACAGTAATTACTTGTTCTTCGCGCCATCAGGCATTATTATTTAAAGGTAAGAACTGGTCTTCTATAAAGAAATGTGAGAATGCGACCAAGTATGTATCCAAGGATGGCTCACAATTATTTGAGATTGTTAGTCTGGACCAAAGAATGACCGTTAAATTGCATTCTTTTAGGATGGATAATTCCAAACCATATGCCTACAGTTTAAATGATAGAAACTGCTTCATCATTTCTGGTCAACAATGGTTTATCTTGGAAAATGATAACATTGTTTGGACCGATGAGAACCCTTTTCTGGTATACCATGTCCTAATCGAAGAAGACGGGAGTTATTATGTGGGTATGTCCCACAAAAAAGGATTAAGGAAATACAAGAATTTGGAATCCTTGAAAAATGGAAAGTTTGATCTTATGCTTGAGGGTCATACAATCACAGACGTAAAAAAAGACAGAGATAAAGGCATATGGGTATCTACTCTCAATGCGGGACTTTTCTATACCCCTAATCTAAATGTTACCATATACGATCATTCCGTTGGCTTGCCAAACTCAACAGCAACATCTTGTGAAATTATTAATGAATCTGCAATTTTTGTGGGTTATTCCACGGGTGAAATTTTCGAGATCGACTTATTCAATAAAGAATTTACCGAATATCCAACTTCTGGTGGATTAGGAACAAATTATATATATGATTTATTTTACGATCTCAAGCGGGAGATTCTCTGGGCAGATCAAGGAAGATTTAAACATCGGAGTTGGGTAACCACTATAAGACATTCTTCAGGACCAAAAAGGTTTTATTCAAAAAAATATTTTTTTGATAAAAATAGAGATTTATTATGGGGAATTAAGGGAAACGGATTCTATTCTGTTGATCTGGACTCTGAGTCTTTCTCTCCCGAGACAAATAATATGTCTTTGAAGCAACGATTCTTTACGATATATGTCGATTATGATAGCAGAATTTGGCTTGGTGGCGAAGAAGGCCTATTCGAATGGAAAGATACAAGTCTCCTGCGACCTAAAGTTGATCATCCTGCATTTTATCTTCGAATCGAAGACATCGATGCATTTGAATGCGGCACAAAAATTTTTGCCACAAAGGGAAGAGGAGTCATTTTATGGAGGGATTCGTTGATTAACGAGATAACTACTAGTGAAGGTCTTGCTTCTAATGTTGTGCAGGACATCCATGTGGATGACAACAATGTTGCTTGGGTTTCAACATTCAGCGGTTTGAGTAGAATCGAATTGGATGGTTCTTCGGTGCCAGTTGTAAAATCATTCTCGGTGAAAACTGGACTCCCAACAAATGAAATACATGAAGTCAATAGTCATCATGGGCAGGTTTGGATTTGTTCAAAAAAGGGATTGATAAAATGGACTGAACCAAGTTTTGACACCATATCTTATTCTCCTACGGTGAAGAGCATTAAGGTCAATTTTGAAAAGATAAAAGAGGAAGATAAATTGCGCCATGATGAAAACAATGTCACAATGGAATTCGGAACGATTGATTTTAGGCAACTGAGGGACATTACTTATCGATACCGAATAAACCGGGATCAAAACTGGGCTTATACGAAATCTAGACAAGTGAATTATGGAAACATGACACCAGGAAAGTATTCTTTCGAAGTTCAGTCACAGAATGCTCATGGAATTTGGAGTGAATCTGCCTTCAGGGATTTTGTAATTGCAGCTCCGTGGTATAGATCATTGTATTTCTTCATGCTTTTGGCTGGATCCGCCGCTCTAATTTATATGCAGGCTTTAAAATTTATTTGGAAACGAAAATTGGAGAAGGAAAAATTTAAATATGAGATAAAAGGCCTTAAAAAGGCAGCTTTACAGGCAAGGATCAATCCTCATTTCATTTTCAACTGCCTGAATTCAATTCAAGCTTTGATTAATAAGAATAGGATCGATAGTGCCAATTTATACTTAGTTACCTTTTCACGATTAGTACGTAAATGCTTGGAATTCTCGATGAGTTCTCTAATACCTTTGGAAGACGATATCGCTTTTCTAGAAGATTATTTGGAGCTCGAGAAGATGAGGTTTTCATCCGGATTTAACTATTCCATCGTTACTGTTCAAGAGGTAGATCCAGATAAAATTCTAATTGAGCCCTTATTAATTCTCCCCTTTGTCGAAAACGCGGTTCTACATGGCATATCCATTGATAATCAGTTGGGAGCTATTGGGATAAAGTACTTTTTGGAAGAAGATCATCTAATAGTTACGGTTGAGGACAATGGTCCGGGTATAGGTTCAACAATTGAAAATTCAGAATCAGCTCACAAGTCTGTTGGCATCTCCCTAGCGGAGAAAAGAATTCGATCGGATGATTTGTTAGGACGGGACACTATCGATATTTGCGATAAGATTGATCAGGAAGGAACTGTACTGGGTACATTGATCCGCATCAGAATTTCAATTCACCCAGAAAAGTTACAAATTCGACAACAATGAGAGCAGTCATAATCGATGATGAACAACTGGCTATAGATAATCTCAAGATACTTCTAGAGAAAAATTTCCCATTGTGGACCGTATGTGGAGAAGCGAAAAGCGTTTGCTCAGCATTCAAATTGCTACAGACCATTGAAGTAGACCTAGTCTTACTAGATGTTCAGTTGTTAGATGGAACCGGAATAGATCTTCTTGAAAGATTAGCTAAATATAGATTTTCTGTGGTATTTACCACTGCTCATGCGGAGTACGCAGTGGATGCTTTTAAACATGATGCCATCGATTATATCCTAAAGCCTATCAATGTGTTTGCACTTGGGAAGGCATTAAAAAAGGTTGAGGAAACGGTAAGTAAGGATTTGATGGGATCACAAGAGACCGAATATGTAGTTCTTGATAATTCTGATGGGTCCTATTTGGTGGCAATATCTGATATTGTACGCCTTGAGTCATTTAGAAACTATACCACATTCCATCTTATCAAAGGTAGGAAGATTACTATTTCCAAAAATATTGGAACATGCGAACTTTCACTGCCGCAGGACAAGTTTTATAGAACTCACCAGTCTCATGTAGTGAACCTTTCCCACGTGTTTCACTTCAAAGCGGATTCTTGCAATACAATTACAATGGTGGATGGAACGGCCGTGCCACTTGCCACACGACGTACAAGCAAATTCAAAAGACTAATTTCAGAGATATCTGTCAAAATTCATCCATCATAATTTGATGAACGAATCGGGAAACATGGAACTCTTCATCTTGCGAAATGTGTGAACATTGCACCTTGACATTTGATTTGTAGACAATTGGCTGTTTTGGTGCTCATTCGGGGGTTGTAACCTATCGGATTGAGTCGTGTTCTGCAGAATCAGGATAGATCTGCAGCCTCTCATCCTATCATCAGTTGTATATTCTTAGTACCTTGACAACAATGGAGGAGATGGCTAAAGGACTTCTTTTATATACACTTAACACACTCTTTGGTGAGATTCCCACATCCTTGAAAGATTCCCTTCACTCAAACGGGGAAACCATATTTACGTCTTCCATAAGACGACTCACGGTGCTTTTGCGTGATATTCATCAATCGAAGCACACCACATTCGAAAAGACGCCTTACTTCCTGTCAGAGGATGGAAGTCCTGATTATCTCAGTACGTGCTTTTACATGATAAATTCTATTCAAGAATATAATGCACCTGAGGAGTCTTTTGATGAATTTGGTCGTTTTAGGTTTGAGAGCAGTTATCAACATCGATTCGATTGTCTGGAAAAGAACCTAGTCCAATCTTATCTTAAAAAAGTGATAACTAGATCACCTCTACTTTCTAGGTTGCCGGTTATTAATGAGCCATCGAAAATATTTTTTTCACATGATATTGATGTGATTAATGCCGCAATTTGGCAGGAGAGCAAAACGGCGATTAAGCAGTGGGATATTGCATTACTCTTAAAAATTATATTTAGATATTTTCTCAAAGGACCTTCATATCGGGATATGGATAGAATAATGGATATTCATGACGAATATGATGTAAAATCAACTTTTTTTTGGCTTGTAGAGAAAAGTAATTCTTTTTATCAAAGAGATATCGGTATTCCCCAATCGGACTATAATATACGGAATAAGGATATTCAGATCCAAATTGGCAAAATAAGATCAAGAAAATTTGAAAACGGATTACATAAAAGTAGTCTCCATTCCACACTTGATGAGGAAGTAGTGATGCTGGGACATCCTGTCATCGCCAATCGCAATCATTATCTCAAATTGAAATTGCCGGTGCACTATGATGCGTTGGATAAAAGCAGCATCAAACTTGACTTCAGTTTGGGATTTGGACAACATTATGGTTTTCGGAATAGTTTTGGAAGACCATTTATTCCATTCAATTTGAAGGAGAATAAACCCTATTCTTTTCTCGAAGTGCCACTCCAAATCATGGATACAACTTTTAAATATCACTTGAAGATAGATCCCGAGAAAAGTAAGTTAAGAATCTTGGACCTTCTTGACAAGAACAGAAAAAACTGCACGATCTCAGTTCTTTGGCACAACGATATGTTTTCCCCGATTAAGAACCCCGGGTGGTTAAAATTATACCTTGAGATTCTTGATTTCTGCCGTTTTAACGAGATTAAGTCAACAAATCAAGGAGAGCTTCTCAAGGTGAGATCTAGTTTGCTCAATTCTTTCCGTAATAATTTTTTGTAAAACCCCTAGCTTCCTTCTTCCATCCGGTTTGCAAAAGTGCCCAAAGTAATCCAGCACCATATGCAAATACCTGTATGTTTAAAGTAAGGATTGAGAGAAATGCAGCATTTAGACTTCTGTATTTAAAGAATGACTGAATAAATGCAACCAGACAGATTCCAATAAAGCAATAGAAAACAAAGCTCCACAATTTTGGTAACGATAAGAAAAAAGAAACTATAAGTAGCACAATTAAACTTAGGATGATAAGACTGGGCAGAAAATGCACTGCTTTTAACAATGAAGGATGAGTTCTACCCAGGTTAATTCGAGCTACTCCCCAGTTAAAGACTTGTTTGAAAAATTTCCAAAGGCTTGTACGTCTTTTATGGTAGACATAGGCCTCTGGGATCAAACCTACATTGTAACCTGCCTGATATATTCTGGCGGAGAAATCCATGTCTTGACCATGTCGAAGCTTATTCATTCCTCCAATATTATCGAAAATCTTTTTGTGTATACCCATATTGAAACTCCTGGGATAAAATTTCGCCACACTTTTTTTTGATCCTCTTGTTCCCCCTGTTCCAATAAATGATGTCATGGAGTAATTGATCGCCTTTAGCAAGTCTGAAAAGCTCTCGTGGTAAGTATCGGGACCTCCAAAAGCATCATACTTATAGAGGGAAAGGGCTTGATCGATGACCTTCAGCCATTTTGGAGGCAGTAAACAATCGGAATCAACAAAAATGAAATACTCCCCATTCGCATGACGCATTCCAAAATTTCGGGCTTCTCCTGGACCTTGATTATGTTGACGAATGTAGCGGATTTGGATACTACTCTGTCTATTTTTAAAATATTCTTGCGTGCTATCTGTAGATCCATCATCAGCTATTAAAACCTCAAATTGATCTTCCGAAAAATCGAGATTCTCAGCAGAAACTAGCAGTTCCTGCAGTTCATCTAGCCGATTAAAAGTTGCAACAATGATTGAGTATTTGATTTTTTTTTCCACTTCTACCCGATAGTTAATAGCTAGTTCTCATGTGAAAATCGGTTCTCCCGCAGTTTAGCCCTTCAGAGCTTTTATTTGCAAAATATCAATCATTTTGGTACAATCTCCTGACCACCTGTTGATATAACATAGAAATATCTTTTGAGATGGAGAAGTGCAACATCATAAATACGAAGAAGACCGCAAAAAGTGAAGCTTTGATGCCAATGTTTGTTACCGGGTGAAAATCAATTGGAATCATATTGATTAAGAAGTAAAGTGATAATCCTATTGCTGTTATCTTGAAGTGCCTCACGGTGATCGGAAGCATTTTAAACTGATACCAGACATATAGCATTTTGATGAGATTGAAAGTTAACAATGAGAAACCCGTTGCATAAGCTGCCCCCATTAATCCATAAACAGGAATCAGTATCTTGTTAAGATAGATGGCTAGAAATGCGAGAATCAGTATCGTGATAAAGTTAAATCGAAAATATTTTGAATGTGCTATTATAAGTTCATTTGGACCCGATATCATGTTAACCATCTGACCGGAAGCAATGATAAGAAACACGTTCTTATAATCTAGTAGTGGTGACAGGTTATGGGTCAATGATAATATGTCATCAATACAGAGCCAAGCTGCCAGAAGGATAAATAGTGCTGCGAAGGAGAGGTTTTCAGAGGATTTTACATAGATCGTCCTTATTTCTGATAAATCGTTTACCTCCCATGCTTGTGCAATTATTGGATTGGAAATGGCTACAATTGAGGTGTAAGGAATGATCATAACATTGGTCATGAACATAAAGAAGCTATAATAGCCATTTGCTTCATAACCTAGATAGCTAGTAACCATAATACCATCAATCCGAAAGGCCAGAACTACACCGACAACGGTAAAAAAGGAGTACAACGCAAAGGTTCTCATCTCCATCTTAAGCGGTGTGCTGATTTTAGAAAAGTTAAATCGTAATTTAATTGGCTCCAATCGTAATAGATACCAGCATAAACAGATGCAGGTAACAAAATACATAATGACAAAGCCCAGTTTAAACTGGAAGTCATTTAAATACGCAAAGGCAACTCCCAGGACGAGCAGGGGCAATGTAATTTTATGGAGGATATTGGAAAAGATTACTGGTACAACAACCCTTTTATAGTTACTAATGTACGCGGTCACAAAACCACTTAAAGTCGAAATGGCTAGTACTAAAATCACTACCCATCGATTCTCGGCAAAAACCCTGATATCCATGCCCATAAAATCGATGAGTTTAAATAACTGCTGCTCAAATAGTAGGAGTATAAAACATAGTGCGGTTAATACCCCTATTATATGATAGCATAAATAGGTGAAAAATAAGTTGTTCTCCTTCTTTCTCAGATTAAATTTAGAGAAATATTTAACAGCCACTGAAGGAATACCCATGGTTGCGAAAGGTAGCAATATAGCTGAGCAACTAATAATAAATTGTGCCAACCCATATGTGTCCCAGGAATATGGATACACAAAAAGATTGCTCAAGGTTCCTATAATTACAGCAATGTAAGTTACTCCTGTCCTTTTCAGGCTTTGTCTTTTGATTATACCCATTACTAAAGATTAAGCACAAAGGCAGTATTGGTACAGCTACAAAGCTATACTTTATGCGGAACAGAATATTGGTTCCAGATAAAACTTTAAGAATTACTTCACTCGCAAACAAGTGCTATCCAAGACGGGAGCAGGAAACTTCTTAGGAAGGGACGGACACCCTGGACATTCCAATCCAGGAACCAATACTCCTCCTTCACGATCTTGAATCCGGATTCGGAGAGAATCCAACGAATCTGATTGCTCTCAAACTCATTGTAATGGCGGTCGTGATACTCTTCTGTCCAATACTGTTTTGATAACGGAAATCTCAGCGGAACCGAGCAGATCATAGGTCGATTAAACTTCCTTAATCGCTTAAGTACTGGAAAAAGGTTAAATAGATGTTCAAATACCTCGAAAGAAGTAATAAGATCTTCACTAACGCACTCAATTTCTGAATAGTTTCGATTTAGATCTAGCGTTCCCGTTCCATTAAATTGATTACCAAAGTGATGCACTAGCTTTCTTCGCATGAGGTTGTCGGGACCTAAATCCAGTACTTTCGTATCTTTCTTTAGATAATGAGAAAGGAGGTTTTGTGTTCGTTTCAGCCTTGAATCGAACCCTACATCACGCTTGCCTTTCTCATATCTGTATATGAGTTGCCTTTGAGCAATATCCATTTTTGATGTTACTTAGGTTTGTAGAAGGAGCAGGGGTTTGCTCAGTACTATTTATCCAAAGATGATGCCAATTGGAGCAATGAACGTCTAACAAGAAGGGCATATCAATCTCACATCAAGGCATTATTGTCAACCATAATGTATAAATCCATGTGAGACACATACAAACAAGATCAACTGATTCCAAATAATTAACTTTGAAGTCAAATAGGATTGAATGAGAAATATTTTAAAACGTATTATTAAAAGCAATCAATCGACCCGATATTTGTTTAATCTACAGCAGCTGGATAAGAATTATTTATCTACAACAGGGTGGTCTCAATCCGCGTTATGGAAGACAGCTATAGATGCCAATGGTGATCCGATTCCCTGGCTTACATATCCTGCCATTCATTTTTTGTCGCAAAGGCTGGATTCTGATAAAATGGTCTTTGAATATGGAAGTGGCAACTCGACTTTGTGGTTTAGTGCTCATTGTAAAAGTGTTTGCTCAGTAGAGCACGATGCAATATTTTATGAAACTCTACAAAAAAAAGTCAAAGGGAATAATAAAATCCAACTTAGACAAGTGGCACTCGACGAGCAACAGTATCCCTCCTCCATTGAGCTATTTGATGGTCCTTTTGATGTCATTGTGATTGATGGGAGATTTCGAAACCGATGTGCCAAATACAGTTTATCTAAGCTAAGTAAAAGGGGCATCATTGTCTTTGACAATAGTGAACGACCATATTACAAGGAAGGCAGAGAGTTTTTAAACTCCCATAACTTAAAGGAAATACAGTTTCGTGGTCTCACACCCGGATCAACGGGTGGCTCACAAACTTCCGTTTTTTATCGATCTACAAGTTTCATAGATGTTTGAAAGTAGTCGGGTGTTAAGAATCATCAATGTAGATTTCGCGCAGTGATTTTCGCGTGAATGACCAGTTATACTGCTTTTGCACTGAATCGTAACCCTTTTCTGCCATCCCTATTAGATCCGCTTCATTCATAAGATATTCCAACCTGGTGGCAAGACTCTTTGGATTATTATCTTTGAAGACCACACCTGCTCCGACCTTGTTCACAAGATCTTCTAAATATTTACAATTCGAAACAAGCACCGGCTTTTTAGCGTAGAAATATTGGAATATTTTATTCGGAGAAGTATTGTCCGTGTGCTCAGACTTTCTGTGGGGAATGATGCATAGATCAGATTCGGTCATCAGCCGAAACATCTCCTGGGAAGTCTTCCATCCCCAAAAGGTGACATTGTCTAGTTTTAGGTCTTTTGCCTTACTCTTAAGAACTGAAACGTGCTTGCCATCGCCCACTATCCAAAATCGCAAATTTTGACAATGTTTTAGTTGTGCTAGAGCATCCAGGACAACATCAAGTCCTCGGTTGGAAGTGATTCCACCAGAATAAAAAAGTGTGAAATAGGCAGGATCTGGAGTTGACCTTTCAACCGCAAAATCATTTAACTTGACTGTATTCTCAATTAAATGATATGACAGCCTTTCTAGCCCTACACCTTTTAACCTATCCCTCATACCTTGGGCCGTCACAATGATATGATCAGCATTCGATAGCCATTTTATTTCCATTCTGTACCAGGCTGGCACACTGACCATAATCTTGCCAATCAGCTTGTCCTTGTATGACATTGTGGAAATTAGTGCTGGAAAGTTTTCATGCAAATCCGCAATAAATTTTGCCTCCTTCTTTTTTCGCACTATTGACCCAATCGAACACAAAGGCAGGTCGTGGACGTGGACATAGTCGACTCGATTCTTATCCATCTCCTCAAGTACTCGATGCAACCACAACACTCGATATAGTACAGGCATACTTGCTACCAATGGATGGATCTTGTTTTTTAGGATTTTGTTAATGTAAATCCTTTTGATTTTAATTCCTTTGTATGTCTCTTCCTTTACCTGATCTTTTTCATGAGTGAGACAAAGAACAGTAACATGAAATCCGTCCTCAATCAGAGAAATTGACTCCTTTTCGACCCTTTCGTCTG
This sequence comes from Saprospiraceae bacterium, assembly GCA_965222645.1. Classification (GTDB taxonomy): domain Bacteria; phylum Bacteroidota; class Bacteroidia; order Chitinophagales; family Saprospiraceae; genus JABDMH01. The sequence goes on from OZ244968.1 coordinate 3,956,880, forward strand.
GAGGAAAGGTATTGTCGAGAAGCATTAAAACGTTTCTACCAGGTGCCCAGCCCATCTTACGAATTGAGTCTTGTGCCACCTATAGAAAATACGTCTTCCCATATTGCGAAACCCAAAATAATCCAGAGAAGATTATAATGCCATCTCATTCTGGGATGAGGTGTTGAGTCAATAATGTGTCGGATATAATTGTAGTTGAAAATTCCCTGCTTTTCAATATATTCTTTGGTGAGGTGTTTCTCTGCTTGAATCTTCAGATCTTTCTTGAATTGGAGATAAGGATTAGCTGTAAATCCCCATTTTTTCTTCTCGATAATTCTCGGTGGGAGCACATGTCTGAGGGATTTTCGAAATAGAAACTTTGTTTTTCCGTGTTTCATTTTCAAAGCGACAGGAATTCTCATCGCAAACTCTACCAGATCCCTGTCGAGATAAGGAACGCGTTCTTCTACGGAATGTGCCATTGACATTCTGTCTTCAACAAGCAGATAGTCATCTATCATCTTGGTCTCCATTTCTACCCTAAATACTTGATCGATTGGAGATAGCTTCTCCCATCTCTCAAATGAATGACTAAAACTGTCAGCGACTTTGTAATTCTTCAGAGTCCGGATATGTTTTTCACTGTAAATATTCCTAAATGCCCCCCTGTCAATGTCCCATACATTTCTAAGAATCAGGTAGTATCTTTCGATCTGCCCTATTGCTAGAAGCATCTGTAAGCCTCTGCGATATTCATCATACCGCAATTTCTTGCTTCCGTTCTGCAACTTGAAAAGAAAGTCTGATTTCCACCGGAATAACTTTTTTAAGAATCTGGGCACTCTCTTATGCAAGTGGTTTGTAGGATAGATAAACCTGTGTATGTCATATCCAGCAAAAATCTCATCTCCACCCAGCCCCCCAAGTACTACTTTTAAATGCCGAGATACAAATCCTGACATATTGAAACCTTGTAGGAGGTTAATTTTTGGCTCCTCTGCATGCCAAATCACCTTGCGAAAATCTTTCTTTAGGGGCTCATTCTCAAGGGACAGTTCACGATGATCAGTGCCAAATTCCTTGGCAATAATTTGTGCATCAGAAAATTCGTCAGTTGGTTCATTAAATCCGAGTGTGAAAGTATTTATTTCTTCGACATGCAGTTCGTGCATTTTTTGCACTATCGCCGATGAATCTAATCCACCAGATAAATATACTCCAACAGGAACATCACTTACCAGTTGTCGTTGAACTGCCTTCTTCAAATGATGATTTATACCAATAATTGCTTCATCCTCACTGAGTTCGTGATTGGGAATTATCTCAGGTGACCAATATTTCTCTATATGAAGGTCATTGTTCTTGTATAGGGCAAAATGTGCTGGAGGTAGTCTTTTGATCCCTTGAAATAGAGTCTTAGCACCAGGTGTGTATCTCAAATTTAAGTGCAAATGCAAACTTTCAAAGTCCAGTAATCTATCGACAGCCTTATGCTGAAGAATGGCTTTTTGTTCGGAGGCAAATATAAATGTGGAATCTTTCCAATAGTAGTGGAGTGGCTTAATGCCAAAGTGATCCCTTGCCAGCAGTATAGACTCATCTTTTAGATCAAAAATTGCGAAGGCAAACATTCCATTTAATCGATTAAATATCCCGGTGCCGTATTCCTCATATCCATGTAAAATGACTTCGGTATCACTCATCGTTTTAAACACGTGGCCCAGTCCTTTAAGCACTTTTGCGAGCTCCCTGTAGTTATATAGCTCTCCATTGTAAATAATTCCGAGCGTTTGGTCCTCGTTAAAAATCGGCTGGTTCCCGGATTTTAGATCAATAATAGATAGCCTTAAATGACCAAGTAGCATGTTTCGATCTTGAAAAATTGCTGAATGATCCGGACCCCGATGCCGCATCGTATCGAGCATCGTTTTCATTACCTCACGATCTGAGCCCCCTTGTTTTACAATTCCTGCAATTCCACACATACGTTCGCAAACTTAGTTGTTCATATTTTTCCCTGATCTTTTAAGGCGTTGATCTTAGTAATCCACATCTTGATAATATTTGGGCCATTAATTAAGCGACGAAAATTACTTGCTTTCTCACTGAAATATCTATCATCGCTAAGAAAGGCAATGATATCTAATTGAGAGCAAATCAATCTAAGATAGCCAATCGTGCAAGGATCCTGTTTTGAAAAATTTTCGTGATCAGGCTTAACAAATAGTAACCAGCCTGGAATCTCAAATTTCGGCAGCCAATGTTTGAGACTAATTATTCCATTGTGAAAGAGATCTTTTGCCAATTTTGAAGATGGATCATCCGTCTGTGTTTGGGTGGCGCGTATATAATCATATATACCAAATAAAGCAAAAAAGTGGCCATCGAGGACTCTAATTGGTTTGTCACTTACATATTCTTCATAAAATGCTATGTTTCGCATGGCGTTCGATGTAACACCTCCTTCACTGATATCCTTTGCAAAGGGAAGAAGTGCTTGTTTGCAAATTGCAAAATATCTATCATCACCGGTGAGCTGCCATGCTCTAAGAAGATTGGATATACCCCGACTTTGTGCAAAGGCAGACTTCCAGGGTGCATTTAATCCATATTCTGGTCGAGGCATCGAAGTTTTCCAAAATACGGAGCCGGTGTCATCCGCTTCAGCGTTTTGAACGAACCACTCTGCAATATTCAGAAACTGTTTTTTTTCACCATTTATTAAGAAATCATGATAAAGTGCCAGGCCATATTGTCCTATTGTAATAGGGTAGTAATAATAACCCTTATTTTCCTTAACGTTAATGTATGTATGCACAAGGGGAATTCCATTTTGATCGAAGTGGAACGGTTTGTTTCCCCCTCTTGTATTGATGCCTTCAGAGTTAAAGGGTATATAGTATTCTTTCAATTCAGGATCATGTGATGGAACTATTTTTAAGTTCTGATTTTCTTTCAGGTCTGTCAAGAGTCGTTTAAAGAAAAATATGTAGTTCTTTGCCTTCAAACAGAAACTCCTTTAGCGGTATTTGATATCGCAGAAAATTGTTTAGCTAATTTTTCTGCTAGTGCTCTGCGAGAGTAATCCATACTTCCCTCAAATGAATAGGATGACTGATTAGTATTGTGATCATTGTAGAGGGCCAGAATATTGTCTCTAGTCTTTGCGATATCTTTATAGTCCAACATCAGCCCACTATTTGTCGAAGATATTAATTTCGCGGCATCACCATCTGTAGGACCAAAGGCAAAAATAGGTTTACGAGCACCTAGATAGTCAAAAACTTTTCCTGAAAGAAAGCCCTTATTATGGGGGACATCATCTATGACGAGCAATAAAACAGAAGAATTCTTAAGCAGTTGGATCGCCTCCTTATGTGGGAGATACGATTTAATCTCGATGATTTTTGCTACATGACTATTCTCCATAAGAAGCTCTTTAAATTGAGGACAAACATTTCCGACAAAAAGTAGACGACAGCTAGGCAGAGTCTTGTTTGATAATAGATCCTCTAGTGCTGATATGAGAGCGAATGGAATTCTTTCCTCAGACAGAGTCCCTGTATATGTGATTGTGAATAGATCGGGTGTGGCACTTTGCAAATTCAAAAAATCATCTTCATCAAAACCATTGGGTATCTTTACAAAATCAGTTCTATTTACTTTTGATCTAAACAATCTAATTAAATGATCACTAATGGTTACAACTTTATCTGCATTTGTTAATATCTTCTTTTCAAGATACTTGTCAATTTGAATTGTGAATCTTGACCTCCTGACAGTTTGGTAATACACAATTTCCAGCCACGGATCCCGAAAATCTGCTACCCACGGAATCTCCCATTTGTCGCTAAGGTATCTGCCAATGAGTTGAAGGGAATGTGGGGGCGAAGATGTGAAAATCAAATCGGGTTTATGTGTTCTGATAATCTTGTTTGCTTCTCTCCGGCCCGAAAAGAACCAACCAATTCGTGCATCAGGGATGAACAGATTCAGACGAATAAACCGGGCAAACTTGGAAAATTGAGTGTTCTTCTTTGAGCTCAACACATAGGTTTCAATTGAGCTATTTTTTCGGCCAGCTAGCCTTTTGAACATTTTATGAGGTTCCCATATCTTGGATTTATAGACAATAAGATCTTTATCTACTTGTGAGACAAGACTTTCATCCAGTGCTGGATAATCGCCATTTTTTACTGTAAGTATAATTGGTTCCCATCCGAAACGAGGAAGATATTTTGCAAACTTTAGAACTCGCTGTACACCCGGCCCGCCTGCAGGTGGCCAATAGTAGGTAATTATCAAGACCTTTTTCATGAAGTGTTACCCGTTTGGAGATTTTCTGGATTTTCGTTTTTTCAAAGTACTTTTTGCAGGCACCTTTTCTGGTATAAGACTATTTTCTTTCTCTAATCTATATGAGTAGATTGCCACACCGATCAACGCTAATATCAAAAACAGAGAAGACACAAACGAAATTTTAGATCCCAAATAATAGGACTTAGGAGAATAAATAAATTCGATCTTGTGATCCCCAGCTGGTATCTTTAATCCTCTCAGAAGGTAATTTACCCGAATGTGTTCCGTTGGTTCACCATCTATCAATGTAATCCAATCCCTGTGCTTGTTGGACCAGATTTCGGAAAAAACGGCAAACTGAGGTGAGGGTGATGATGACGAATACTCCAGGTGCTGCGGGTCGTATTTTTGCATTGTGATATTGCCGGCTTTTGACAGACTTAAGCCATCGATATAACTACTAAATTCTTGGCCCAAAACAACCGCTGATGAACTAGGGTCGATAGTTGCAAGAGCATCGATTTCCTCATTAGGCGTGTTTACTATCTTGAAATTGTCAACAAACCAGGCATTGCCAAGAGCTCTTGGATTGGTCTGAACCTGGCCATTATTGGAAATAATATACTTAGTGTTTAGCATATTGAGAACATCTTGATCCTGTTTCGAAATATACCTTTCGATAACATCTTGGTATCTCTGTAGTTTAGCAGCACTATATCCACCAATGGTATTGTGAAAAAATGAGGGAATGGACGAATTAAAAGTATTGACAGATAAATCTAATACGCGATATGCACCGCGATTATCCTCGGCATTAAATATCTGCTGGTCGGCAGTCCTTGGAGTAAATTGTCTATCATATTGAGATTCTGAGACAAAATCCGTTTCATCTAGATATCGTCTTCCTACAAACCATAGATCAGCAACGGTAATGCAGGCAATCAGAATTACGAAAATTTTCCAACTGATCCACTTTTTTAACAAACTCCAGAAAATAACAGCTACTACCGAAATAATGACGAGGCTTCTGAAGCTATCTTGCCGAAAGATGGATCGCCTGTCCTCAATCAGTACATCAAGAATTTGATTTTGTCGATATGGTGCATCATTTAAATCATTTGTAAAGCTCAGTAAGGAAGGACCTATAAACAAAGTAATTAGGACGAAACCGCCTAGGATACCCAGTGCATATATGAATGGCTTCCTATAACTGTCAATAATATTTCTGTTCTTATAGATTTTATCCAGGGTAAGAATACCAAGAAAAGGGACAAAAAAAGCAACAGCTGTCAAAATCGAATTAGGTGCCCGAAATTTGTTAAACATTGGAAAGTAATCAAAGAAAATACGATTAAACCATGTCGCATTTGAGCCCATCGAAAATATCATCAGGAGAACTACCGATATTCCAATCCACCATCGATATTTTTTCTCCACCAGGAATAATCCCAATATAAAAAGTAACCATATGACAGCTCCAAAATAGGAAGGTCCACCTACACTGTCGGGTCCGCCCCAATACATTGGTGCTCGAAATTTGCCCCTCACATTTGGCGCTCCAGATTGCCTCATCAACCGCCCAAATTCTGTGGTTTCACCTACCAATTCACTTGAACTGCCCCCAGCCGCTCTAGGTATCAATGTGGCTACTAGATCTATCACGTTGTTACTCCACTTGGTCGCATAGGTCCATTCAAGCCCTTCTGTTTCACTACTTGTCGAAATATTTACGTCATCTTTGACTTCTAGAATTGGGTCACCCCTCATGGTTTCTTGCGAGTAGTTATAGGTAGACCACAGGTATGACATGTTTGCACATATACCTAAAAGTGCTGCTGCTAATAGAATCGCTGCAGATCTCAGCAAATGATTCCACTGACCATTTTTCAATACTTCGATTGCATAGAATACCCCTAGTATGAGTAAACTGATAAACAAGTAATAGGACATTTGAACATGCCTCTCCATGATGTTAAAACCTATCCCAAGACCAAACAAAATGCCTCCGATTAAGTACTCTTTTTTTAAAGTCTTTATGAACCCAGCAACTACAATCGGGAAGAAAGCAACAGTAGCAAGTTTCGAATTATGTCCTGCTTCAACCAACACCATAAAATAAGTACTAAGCCCAAACGCTAATCCTCCTATTATACCGATCCATGGATTTACATCTAGAAAAATTAACATCAAATAGAAGCTAAACATCATCAGTAAAAACAGACCAATCGGGACTTTGAATCCCAAGTGTAGAAATGTCTTTATGTGAGATAGTATATTTGATCTGTGCCTTACACTTATCATGTACGCAGGCATACCACTGAACATTGATCCAGTCCACAATAACTCCTTGCCATTTTGAGCCCGATAATCCAGTATTTCCTTAGCAGATGCCTTCCAGGATACGATATCCCCTTGATTAATTTTTTTCCCCTGGAGTTGTGGATAAAAGAACGCTAGACAGGTTACCAGGAAAATTAGAAAGGCCATCAAATGGTTCTTCCAATTCCTATCAAACCCAAGTGACTGAGTTATCTCTTTCTTTTTCCTTTTTGTTTTCTTTTTTTTCACGTTTGAATAGGGATTAGAACCATAAAAAAGTACGAGTCTATTACAATCAGATCAAAGAGAGTAAATTCGCAGTGGGTAAAATTAAGAAAAAAAGTAATGCATATGATCCTGATTAATTGTCATAAGCGATAACTGATGACTCTGTTCATTAATTGTTGAATCTCTAAATCTTGTAAATCGTGAAAATGGCAAAGTCTCTTGGAAGTGTCTGATTATCTGGCTCCTTTAACGGAAAAATTGTATTTTTGTTACTAGTCATAACCTATTTTATTATGAAACACTTCATTACCTTTGGGATCGCCCTGCTACCATTCCTAATCTATTCCCAAGTATCCAATAGCTATAAAAAGATTGTTGTCGAGGATGGAGGCATTTACATTGAGGACACGTTATTAGGTCATGGAACCAGCCGTTTTTACTACAGTGGTTTCAATTTAGAAGATGGAACCTCCCATAAGATCAGATCTGTTATCGCCATAAGCGATTTTAGGAAAATTTGGGATTCACACCTGACCTATCCAGCCCCAGGTCTGATAATGATTAGAGATAATGAACAAACAGGCGATTCCTTTAGGTCAGCTCTGGTAAGAGGTCCTACTGGATTGGAATTTCGAATGGCTAATTCTTTATTAACCGTGCCTTTGACGAAACTTATGTTATCTAATGAGGGCAATTTAGGGGTTGGCACAGACGATCCCAAAGCCAAGTTGTCCGTAGCCCAGGGCGATGTCTATATTGAGAATATCGGTTCAGGAGTGATTATGAAGTCCCCTGATGGCACTTGCTGGAGGATGACTGTAAGTGATGCTGGTGATCCCGTGTTTACACCTTTAAACGGTTGTCCCTAGATACCGAGTTTGGTCCTGTTTTGAACAGAAATTTTTCATCTAGACCTCTTCATAAACGCAAATCAATCCCTGACCAAACCATAGAGCCACACATTGATCCCCTTTCCTTCCTTCCTTGCACCATTGCGTAAAAATCCCTCCTGAGTGAAGCCGGCCTTTTCGAGCACGCGACACGAAGCTTCATTGTGCTCGAACACCAGGGCCTCGAGTCTTATCAGATCTGTGATCGAAAAAATATGACGGACAAATGTCCTTACAACTCTCGTCATAATGCCTTGATTCCAATACGGACGTGCAATCCAGTATCCTATTTCGCTGCGGTGCGAAGCCATACCATAGTTATACAACATCCCAATTGCGCCAATCTGCTCTCCATCTTTATTGCGGATCGCCCATTCTCTTTGCACTCCATGCTCCTCCTCAAAGGCAATCGCCTTGGTAATAAAGTTGTTTGCATCGTCGATGGTATAGGGATAAGGAATACTGCATGTGTTGCCGTAAATCGTTTTGTCGTTTAGATATTTTACCAGGCTATCTGCGTCGGGATAATCAATGACGGTGAGATGAAAGCCGTCTGATACATCAATTCGATCTGATGTTTTAAATAGTGATTTTGTTCTTTTGGCGATCTTCATGTAAAGCAAAGATAATACAGATCAAAGTATCAGGGCAGGTGAATCATCGACCTGTACGTTCTCATTATTGCCTCCGGCCTGGCCCCATATTTAAACATGCTGTAAGCTATGAGATTTGCTAATTGCACTTTCAAGTAAGAATTATGGTCGTACTTCCGGGCAGATACCAGGATGTCTTTTGGAATGATGTCAAAGGAGTATCCATGATTCCTGGCCCTTCTCAGAAAATCGTACTCCTCCATAATAACGTACTCCTCACGGAATCCACCTAGTGCTTCAAAAACACTTCGCCGTATAAATAAACTCTGATCCCCACCTCTGCTCCAGGATCGATCAAAGCGGGTAAAAAAATTGTTGATTTTTAGCAACCTATTCTGACTCTCAAATCGGAATCTATAACAGCCAAGATCACTACCCTCCCTTATCGATGACTCAATATCCCCGAAAAATGACTCGGGTGGCACAGAATCCGCGTGGACAAAATAAAGAATCGAATTCTGAGATGCTCTTGCACCTGTATTCATTTGAACGGCTCGATTTGCTCTGGTTTTGATTGTTTTTATTTCGTATGATCGACAGCATGTCAGGGTCTTGTCCTTGCTTCCGCCATCGACCACAGTAATTTCTGTCTTTTCCCTGGATGAGGATGACTGTAGTCGTTCCAGTAGACGGGGAAGATGTTCCTCTTCATTTAGGGTAGGAATAATGATACTTAAGTCCAATATACACGTCTTTATTCGTCCTTGTAAATGCGGACTTGGCGCTCAGCTGGTGTGACAAAACCTCGATACATTCCCTCGGTATTAAATGGCATATGAATGTTACCTTCTTTATCTACTGAAATGATGCCTCCGGTTCCTTTGGCTTTAACGAGCACTTCATTTATGATATGCTCACCGGCGGCAGCTAAAGACTTTGCCCCGTACTTCATTTGGGCAGATACGGAGTGGGCAACAGCATGACGAATAAAAAACTCCCCGTGACCCGTGCTCGATACGGCACAGGTGGCGTTATCTGCATAAGTTCCAGCTCCGATAATGGGCGAATCTCCAATCCGGTTATATTTCTTATTGGTCATTCCTCCAGTCGATGTGGCTGCTGCAAGATTTCCTTGTTTATCAAGTGCGACTGCACCCACTGTGCCATGCTTTTGATCGGTGTGGTCCAGTTCGGTCAGATCGGGATCCCGTTTGATCACGCGTTGCAAGGCATCCCAGCGATGTCGTGTAAAAAAGTATGAGGGATCTACTGTGTCGAGGCCCACTTCTATAGCAAATTGTTCCGCTCCTCCTCCCGTAAGCAATACGTGATCTGATTTTTCCATTACAGCCCGGGCAGCGAGAATAGGGTTTTTTATATATCTGACCCCACCGACGGCCCCAGCTTGCAGGTCGTGGCCAGTCATTATGGAAGCATCCATTTCGTTGTCACCATCATGAGTGAATACGGCACCCTTACCGGCGTTAAAAAGGGGGATGTCTTCCATGTGCATGACTACTGAGGTCACCGCATCAATACTTGAACCTCCACCTTCCAATATTTGCTGCCCGATCTGAAGCGCAGTATCGAGTGCATGACGGTACGCCATCTCCAACTCTGCACTCATGCTATTACGGGTGATTACACCGGCTCCACCATGGATGGCCATTGCATACGCTGGTTTTTCATCCTGTCCATTTGATGATGATTTCATCTCTGTGTTTGAATTGCAACTAAAGAAGGAAGACAGCATCGAATTGATAAAAAAAAAGACAAATATTGAACGCATAAGAACCTTTTTTGAGAATTGCTACTTTTGGATGGCTGTAATGTAAATGTAGTTTAAAATGGCTATAACATGAAAATTCTGATTATTGGTGGTGGTAATATGGGACAAACTTATGCGACTAGTTTCTTGCGGTCACATATAGTGAATTCTGAGGAATTAATGATTCTGGAGAAATCAAAGGAAAAGGCAGCGGAACTATCAACCCGTAACATCGGAACTATGCATGAATTGCCCCAGGATTGCCTGCCTGCCGCAGATCTCATCATTCTGGCAGTAAAACCACAGGATGCTGAAGCCTTGTTTAAGCACATTCGCCATATGGTGGATCCTCAGCAAGTATTTTTATCCATAATGGCGGGCATAAGAATTGATACGATTAAATCACACCTACAGGCAAGCAAGGTCATTAGAGCTATGCCTAACCTTCCTGCTCAGATTGGGATGGGAATGACGGTATATACTTCGAGCAATGAAGTGACACGTATCGAGCTGGTCATGGTGCAAAATCTTCTCAATACCACAGGTAAAGCCATATATGTGGAGGACGAATCTTTATTAGATGCCGCAACTGCCATTTCAGGTAGCGGACCGGCATACGTGTTTTACTGTATGCAGGCCATTATCGAGGCTGCAAAAAAGATGGGGTTTTCCGATCCGGAGGCTGAATTATTGACACTGCAAACATTCAAGGGCGCAGTTGACCTGTTTCATAAAAATGATTTTACGTGCGAGGAGTGGATTAAAAGAGTAGCTTCTAGAGGTGGGACTACAGAGGCCGCTCTCGAACATTTTGGCAAGCATGAGGTGTCAGATCATTTACAGGGAGGTGCTCATGCAGCGCGAAAGAGAGCCGAAGATCTGGGCAATTAGACTAGTTAGTCAGTATTCAATTCATCCAGGCACATCCACATTTGGATCGGATTCCCACCGCGGATTTGAAAAGCAGAGAAAGCGGACCAACTTAGAGATAGTGCATCTTCGTGTTGTTCATCGAGATCATTTTTCGGAGTATGGATCAGTGAAAAACTGGGTAATCTGTGGAGTATTCGCGTGCCACTTCACGCCTTTGCGAACTCAGAGAAAAATCTACTCTTCCAAAACCGCTTACCTGCATTCCTGTAAACCGTCCCGGTGAGCAGGTTGCAATCTCCCAAATTCAGGCTTGCCAATCTCTCCGGGCCTGGGAATCCTTCCCATTTGCCTACTATCCCACTATCCTACTTCCCCACTTCACTTCTCACTCGTGCAGAGCGATTAAAGTGATAAGGGGTTGCTTCGCTGCGAAGGTGATCGTTTATTCTGCAAATTAGTACACAAATCTGTATCCGATTCCTTTCAGGGTAATAATCTGGACGTTGGGATCAGATTTGAGATGACTTCTCAGTTTTGTGATATATACGTCCAAATTTCGAGAATTAAAGAAATGGTCGTCACCCCAAAGATCCATCATGATTTTTTTTCTTGGAATAGGTTGATGGGGCTGTTTACATAATATTTTGAGTAATTCATTCTCTTTGTGAGAAAGTTTTACCGTGTGATCACCAGAGCTTAGATTCAGCTTAGACGGATTAAATTCAAAAGTGCCAAAATTAAATATTTCCAGTTTGTGTGATGGTGCAGCGGAATTAGTAATTGACAAAAGATTTTCGATGCGAATAATCAATTCTTCAAGACTAAATGGTTTTTTAATGTAATCGTTTCCTCCTGATTTAAATCCTTCCACCACGTCATCAGTTTGGACTTTGGCAGTGAGAAATAATATCGGAACACTAGAATTAAAGCTCTTGATTTCCTTTGCAAGGGAAAATCCATCCTTTCCGGGCAGCATGACATCTAGCAGGCAGATGTGTGGTTGTACACTGTGGAAGGTGCGGAGGACTTCCTTTCCATTTGACACCATGTGCACCTCATAATTTCTGCTCTCCAAGCTTTCTTTGACAATCTTGCCCAGGAAAATCTCATCTTCAGCATATAATATTTTTGTTGTGGTCATTAATTCATTTACTTCAGATCTGCTTGTGGCAGATTAATTAGAAACTGACTGCCTTCACCCGGGCTGCTGTGTGCTTTTATTGTTCCTTTGTGCTGTTTGATGACCCCGGCTACATAGCTTAGCCCCAGACCATAACCTTTTACATTGTGGATATTTTCTGATGGTACGCGAAAAAATTTCTCAAAAACTTTATTGAGATAAACCTGTGGGATGCCGACACCATTGTCACTTATCTTAAGTGTCACATTTTTTTTAACATGAGTGAGCTCAACCTTGATTTCTGGTTTGTTTTTGCAGTATTTGAGCGCATTGTCCAAGAGATTATAGAGCACACTTGTAATGTGGAGACGGTCGCCCTTTACAAAGACCGGCGTTCCACTATTTTCAAATTGTACTTCAGCACCAGCTTGATCAAAACGAAGTTGCATCGTTTTTAAAATATCGTTGATGAGACTGGATAGTTCTAATTTTTCTACTGAAATATTATCCTGAGCATCACTGGTCACAGATTTTAATACACTGTCTACTAATAGTGATAAGCGGTTTAATTCGTTTTTCGAAATCTCTAAATACTCGGCCCTTTTCTTTTGATCATCGTTTCCTTTAAATTTATCTAACGCCTCTAGTGCTACCCGGACTGTGGAAATCGGAGTATTTAATTCGTGACTAATATTACTTATGAGTTCTTTCTGCATCAGAGAAAGTCTGCGATGTTTTTGTAAGGTCCGGTAAGTGAGGACAAAGGCCATGATTGTAAGGATCATGGTTATGACCACAATAGCAATCTGTTTGGAAATCGCCTTCAGAGCTTCCATACGTGTTGGGGTTACTGATAAGTGATAGGAGGTATTGGAATACAGATCAAAAAATGATCTCGTATAGAACGAACCACTTAAAGTGTCTTTAGTATTCTTTAAATCATAGGTGCCACTGTATCCTGTAAAACTTTGCCCCAGATGATTTTGCAGGAGTTTAAAAGCCATATCTGCGAGGCTGTCTATGTCTGTGTTATCGGAAAAAAAGGATCCATCATTGATGGCCAGAGGCATGGAGAGTGATCCGAGAATATCTCCCTTGTGCTCTACTCTGGCTTTATGCCGTCTTGCTCTTAAATGCATTTTTTTATTACCTGCACTGCTTTCTTTTGCCATCGTCGAATCCAATCTCATTCTCAATATTCGAAGGTCTCTTCCTTCTGGGATCTTATTTTCTATTTCGAGATCAAAACTTGCTTGCAGTAAAGAATCTTCGAGTGAGCGGATGGCATTGCCAAATCTGTGATTGCCATCTTGCACGATATTGTTTACTTCGCGATTATAACTACTGTGTAGCCAGGAGAAGGTCAAAAAAGACAATAGCCCTGCACATAGGAACATCAGCCATACTATTGGATCTTGCCACCAGACTTTCATGACACAAAAATAGAAGATAGAACTGTGGTGTGCACAGCAATTAACGTTATTTAACCTCGAACAAGGAATGATTAACTTTCCCGGGTCGTTTAGTCTGTATCTTTGTAAAAAAAATTATTGTCATGAAACTTCTTTTTTCATTCTTTTTGTCGATTGCATCATTTTCAGCCCTCGCTCAAACCACGGGTGAAATCTCATATACGGAAACGGTTGATTTGCACAGGCGACTCACGGGCGAGCGAGAGCAGTTCAAAGAGTTTGTTCCAAAGACACGAAGTTTGAAAATGGTACTGACGTTTGATGACCATCAGGCCATTTATAGGAAATCTGAGGTTCAGGATGAGGTTACGGATGGAAGGGGTATGGGAAGGCGGATGAGCATGCGCATGATGGGTGCTTCAGGTACATTGTGGCAGGATTATAAAAGTGGGGCGCGAGTGGAGGAGCGCGATTTTATGGATAAGAAGTTTCTGATCAGTGGTGAGCCTCATACATATCCCTGGAAACTGACAGGTGAGACTATGCAAGTAGGTCAATACCTCTGCCAGCAGGCCACTTTCGAAGACAGTGCGAGGCAGGTTGTAGCGTGGTTTACCCCAACTGTGGCAGTACCTTTGGGGCCAGGTCAATTTGGTCAGCTACCCGGATTGATCTTACATGTAGATATTAATGAGGGAGAGCGTACAATCACAGCTGAAGAAATAAATCTTAAAGAAATAGACAGCAGTACGATCTCAGAACCCAAAAAAGGAAAGAATGTGACAGAAGAGGAATTTAGAGAGATCGTGCGAGAAAAAATGAAGGAGATGCGAGCCAGTGGAGATGGAGGAAGGATGTTCATCCGTAGACAGAGGAATTAAATTGACCAGATATTATAAAACGAAGCAGAAATGAGGATTTATTTCTTTTTATTACTCGTGGCCGTCCATCTAAATCTATGGGGTCAGGAGGCAAAACATGTCACTCTTTCCGGAGTAGTGGCTGATTCTGCGACCGGAGGTCTTGCCAGTTCGACTGTGATTTTACTCAATCCGGTGGATTCTGTCATAGCCAGTTTTGCCATCACTGACACTGACGGTAACTTCACTGTAAAACGCGTGACGCCGGGAGACTACATTCTGCAGGTGAGTTTTATCGGATATCAACCACACGAACAGGAGCTGAAGGTGGCCGGTGATAAAACGGAGGTCAATCTTGGGGTAATTACACTTGAAACTGCTAATGCTGCACTTGATGAGGTATTGGTAAAAGGAGAGCGCATACCTATGATGATCAATAAGGATACGATTATTTATAGTGCCGATGCTTTTAAAACAAGACCGAATGATGTCGTGGAAGATTTGCTGAAAAAGCTGCCGGGAGTGGAGGTTGAGAGCGACGGGACAATAAAAGCACAAGGCGAAGAAGTGCAACAAGTACTGGTGGATGGAAAAGAATTCTTCGGTAAGGATCCTCAAATTGCGGTGAAGAATCTACCGGCTGCTGCAGTGGACAAGGTGGAGGTATTTGACAAAAAATCGGATGCCGCTGAGTTTACCGGCATTGATGACGGCCTGGAGGAGAAGGCAATTAATCTCGAACTAAAAGAAGATCACAAGAAAGGTCTTTTTGGGAGCCTCTCGGCTGGATACGGGACTGATGAACGCTTCGAGACAAAGGCGGTGTTAAACAAGTTTTCTAAAAATCAACAGATCAGCTTTTTAGGAATGGCCAATAATGTAAATCGGCAGGGGTTTTCAATGGATGAGTTTATCGGTTTTTCCGGAGGTCTCGGAAATTTAATGGGTAGGGGAGGCATGGTGAGGATAGACGGGAATAACAATGCAATACCACTGAGTCAGGGTGTGAGTAACGGGTTTGTAAATACAGGAGCAGGCGGAATAAATTTTAATCATGATTTTGATAAAAAAACAGAGTTAAATCTCAGTTATTTTTATAGTGATATCAAAAATGTCAAAGACCGGTATCTCACTCAAGAAAGTGTCAATGCAAATAGCGAGTATTTTGGTGAAGAGTCTGAAGAACAAACAGCGAATACAGATGGTCACCGGTTGAGCGGGCGGTTGGACTATGAAATAGATTCTACACAAAATATCAGACTTAGGTCGACCTTGTCATTTAGCGGGTCAGAAATGAATCTGCTTGCCAATAGTATGATTTTGAATCAACAGGGATTATTGGCCAATACGGGATCGCGTGATAATGTGGGAGAGGGGGACGAGATGAAATTCAACACTGAGTTAATTTATAGAAAAAAATTCGGGAAAAAAGGCAGAAATATGACCGCTGGATTTACTTTGGCTTCAAACACAACAGATCAGCTTATCTTTCTCAATTCAACAACAATTTTCGAGGAAAGTCTAAACAGAGCGGGATTCACGGAGTTGGTCATGCAGGATCAGACAGAAAGTAATGACGCTAACAATTATAAAATAAATCTATCCTACACAGAACCACTGGGTAATAACAATTTCCTTTATCTCGGATACACCAGGCAAAATTTTTCAAACAACGTCATAAAAGATGTCTTTGATAATGATCTCGATGGAGAAAGAGTGTTTAATGACCGGTTGAGCAATCTGTATAATCGCGACTATATTTATGATCGTGGAGAAACATCCTGGCGTTGGATAAAAGATAATTCTAATCTTCAAATTGGGGTAAATGCACAAAGGTCATCTTTGGTCGGGATCTTTCCAGAGAGTGAGGATGAGGATATCCTTAAAAAGTATTTTAATCTACTTCCAAAATTGTCCTGGAACTACGACTTTGCATCCTCCAAAAGTTTGAGATTGTCATATACTACAAATGTGAGGGAGCCATCACTGCAGCAGCTACAACCGATAGTCGACAATTCAAATCCACTAATGGTCTATATCGGAAATCCGGATCTTCGCCCTGAATATACACATAGATTAATGATGCGATACTTCTCTTTTAGTCAGTTCAGTATGACTAATTTTTTTGCAATGATTAATGCTAATTACACAGATAATGCTATCGTAAATGCACGGACAATTGATGAGAATTTTCGACAAATAACTACTCCCATAAATGTGGAAAATGATTACCGGATCTCTTCCTTTACCGGATTTGGTACGCCACTCAGGTTCCTGCAATCAAGGTTTAATCTACATGGCAATCTCAGTTACAACAAAGGGCGTGTCTTCATCAACAACCTCGAGGAAAATACCGATAGAATTTCTCCATCCATTGATGTCTCCTTTGACAATTTAAAAAAGGATATTTTGGACCTCCGGATCGGTACTAAGCTGGGCTCATCTCAAACCATGTACTCAATAAGTAGTGACCTGGATCAAAGGTATACCAACACTACATACTACTCAGATATAAATGTGAGCATCGGTGATTCATGGAATATTGGCACATCACTAGATTATAAAATCTATAATACTCAGGATGAAACTCAGCGGATACCGTTGTGGAATGCCTCTGTGTCTAAATACTTATTGAAGAGAAGAGGTGAATTAAAACTGGCCGCCTATGATATTCTCGATCGAAATGCTGGAATTTTGCAAAATATCGATCTCAACTATATTGAGACTGTGCAAATTGAATCCCTTGCACAGTATTTCATGGTGAGTTTTACCTATGCGATAAATCAGATGATAGGGCAATCAAATTTACCTAAGGGAGGTATGCGCATGCACCGCGTGAGAAAATAAGACCGGACTTTTCCAGATCCACTTAGCCGAAGGAACTACTCGACGGGAGAAAAAAAATTGAGCTGGAGATCGGTTGTCTTAAACCAAGTCGCCACTGTATTCGTTTGCATAGTAAGAAGAACAAAGGGTATTTTGTTGTCTATTATCTTCAAGCTATGTTTTGCAGGTTACTGATTGTCTCCATCCTACTTATCATTGGAATCCCGGAATCTAAAGGGCAGGTTGCGGAGTATGATTTCAGTAAGATCGATGAATGGGCGAGCGGATTGAAACTACAGGATACCGCACTCCGGGAGTTTACAAAGCTCCTTGTTTCTCGGGCGGAAAATGACCTGGAAAAGATCAGGGCAATTCATCAGTTTGTGATTCATTTCCTCGACTATGATCACCAAAGGCTTTATTCCGAAAGATATAGGGTCAATCAGAATATTCATCAGATTCTGCTGCGCAGGCGAGGCATTTGCTCCGACTACGCCAGACTCATTGCTCAAATGTCAGGTTATGCTGGTATCGATTGCCGTACAATCACTGGTTTTAGTAAGCAACTGGGTAAGAACTCAGATATCAGTGAGACTCCTGATCACGTCTGGAATCTAGTGAATATTGACAATAGCTACTATCTCTTAGATGCCACATGGGATAGTAACACACTATATGCTGATGACCGCTTTAAGAGGGAATATGGAGTAGATTATTTTCTTACGCCACCCCACTTATTTATAAAAAACCATTACCCTGTTTTAGACTTTTTCCAATTGCTTGATTGTCCTGTCGCTTTCACTGAATTTGTCGAGGGAGTGGACACGGTAAGATTTAGAGATTCGTGCAGTTTTAGTTATCGCGATTCGATCTTAGAATTCTACACACAACCAGTTGTGTCCCGCAAGATAGTTGAGAACAAACGCGCCTTTCTTCTCAATGCCAGTGTAAAGAATAAATATGCCTGGGGTCACGCCATAATAGATGATGCTATTTTGATAAAGGAACGTGCAGACAGCCTTTATTTTCTTGACAAATGTGCACAGGCGTTGCCTCTTTACGAATCTTCGTTGGCTTCCTTTGTACACGCCTCAGAATTAGCACGATTATATGAATGGCAAACAGTGGCTTATGGACTATGCCATCTGAATTATGCTCAAGTTTACTACAAGTTGTTTCATGACAAGGACAAACCTGTTGTGAGTCATGTCAAGGATCATTTACAAAAAGCCAGAGAGATCCTGATGGGTCTGCGCGAAAGTAAATTTCTGATCACAGGTGCTTTGGATCAGATCGAACAACAACTTGAAATCCTGGAATAAGTGTACACCCAAGACAGGGTCCAGGAATTCGAGTTTATCCCTGGAATCCACTTTCTTTATGCCCGCCGTCACAATAGGGTTTATTTTTAGAGTGACCGCATCTGCAAAAGGCGGTGGTTTTCGATTTATTTTCCGTCCGATCATCGGGGTTGACCACGGTGAGAAGGCCATGTACCAGCAATGGACCATTCTGCATCACCTCTACCCGGATGGGTTTTGCTTCAGCGCTTTTGACTTCGTTTTTAATAGCATAGGATAAAGCTCCTGAAGGACATTTGTCAATCTGAGATTTCAGTTCATCTACGGAAGCCCCTGCCACATTGATCCATGGTTTTGCCTCCGGATCATAGACCTGCGGAAGTCGTTTCACACATTCTCCAGCATGGATGCAGAGTCCGGGCCTCCATTCCACAGTGAATTCTCCTTTAGCATACTTTTTTACCAATTCTTTTTCCATATCCCGAGTTAGTATTTTGTGAATATATTCAATTCTAACATGAAATCCACTGAGAAGTTCAGGTAGAATATGGAGTTAGGTGAGTATTTGCATCTCAGATATCTGAATCATTGATGAGACGATTTATTATGATCGCACCATTTCGCTCCCCGCAATTTAGAATTCTTGTAAGGGCTGACATATTTTTAGTAGATAAACTCAACAGATCAGTCATAGTAAGTAGTAATTTATCTTAGCAGGCTTTGTATTTGATCCCGGTGACTTTCAGATATTGGAATCTTCGTGTCACCGATTACTAAGTGACGACCCTCATGATAATTTATTACATCAATATTTACAACGTAAGACCGGTGTACCCTTACAAATGAACCAGGTAATTGATCTGAAA
The DNA here is from genome assembly GCA_965222645.1 of Saprospiraceae bacterium. Taxonomy (GTDB): domain Bacteria; phylum Bacteroidota; class Bacteroidia; order Chitinophagales; family Saprospiraceae; genus JABDMH01. Next base: position 3,976,217 of record OZ244968.1, read on the forward strand.
ACCCCATGAGGGTATCTTTTGTAAGGTGTGTTTTTGTCTTAGTAAAGACCCTTACATAATCACCATAGGCTTGTAAATAGAGTATATCACTATCTTTTACCCTGTACGTTCTCTTCCCTTCGCGGATATTGACATAATTAGATTCCGTCTGTTGAGGAGTGTTAAATTCGGTCCTGATTTTATTTAAAGTGGAGTTGAATCTGGCAAAAGAAACCGGTTTTACCAGGTAATCAAATGCCCTGACCTCAAATGCTTCGACTGCATATTACGGATGTGCGGTAATAAAGACTACGATGGGTTTGACTTCCAATTGATGAAGCAACTCCATGCCAGAAAGGTTTGGCATCGAAATATCGATAAAGAGAACATCGATGTGTTGATCCAGCAAGATTTGTTGGGCTTCGATGGCTGACTTACATTCGCCGGCTACAAGGAAGTCCGCTTGCTCGTTTAGGTATTCGAGTATTATTTTTCTGGCAATGGGCTCGTCATCTACGACTAAACAACTAAGGTTTCTCATCAGGCCTGTGTTCTAAATTAATCGACAGGTACAATTTAAAAATATTGTCCGCAACCTCGTGTGTAATTTCATGCCCGTTTCCATAGATTAGCTCTAGTCGCTTTTTTACATTGTTAAGTCCTACACCTCCCTGGCGACTGTGATGGAGAGAAAGATTATTTTGGCTGTGAAATTTCAGATGGTGATCATTTATACTCAGCGATATATCGATAAAGGGATCGGCACGATTACAATGAACAAAACAATTCTCCACGAGAGGTAGAAATATCAACGGTGCAATCACAAATTTTTCTATGTGACCTTCGATATTAAGACCTATGTTTTTTGAGTCTTCAAATCTTAACTTTTCGAGGGCGACGTAATTTGAAAGATACTCCACTTCAGCATGCAGAGGTACAAAGTCAGCATCCGTATCATAGATCAAATACCTCAATGAGTCTGACAAATGCAGTAAGTAGCTGCGTGTAGTTTTATCTTCATTGCTGGTTGCACCATAAATATTGTTTAGGCTATTAAACAGAAAGTGGGGGCTGATTTGACTCTTGAGGTTTTTTAGTTTTACCTGATGATTTTCCCTTTCTAATTGCAATTCCTTGTTTTTTAATCTAAACCAGGAAAAAGACAGATATAGGAGGAAAGAAATAACAAGATAGGCTGCAATAAATTGAGCAATTTCTCTCGGTGTGTAGTAAGCGATAAAATAGTAGACTTTGAATGAAGGAACGAGAAATTTAAAAATTGTGAAATAGAGACATGTTCCGAAGAACAATAGAGCTAACGTAGTTGAAAAGTAGGCCCAGTATTTTTTGGGCTCAAATAGAGATTTTATTGCGTAAATGTGTAAATAGACGACCATTATTAGTGGAATGTGAAATAGACCAGTATAGACCACATCTCCAAAACCTGTGTTATAGTCTATCGTAAATAGTTTGTATAGCAGGAGAAATGAAATTGCCCAAAGGGCCAAGTGCAACCCAAACGTGAGAATTCGATTGTGCATTACTCCTCCCACGTTATTTTTACTAGTTCATCACCCTCTTCATAGAGACCGGGCTCATTTAAGTAGTTGGCTATAAAGCTACGTAATTCTGAGGTTGAAGCAGTCAGGATAATATCATCGTTGATTCTTCTTTCATGTTTGAGCCGTATCCTTTTTTGGTCGATCAAATCCGTTATCCGGCTGCCATCTAATGGGTCAAAGACCAATCGATCGTCAATAAATGTCATCTTTGCAAACGTGTAGGCATTGAGATAATTGGGTGCAAAGTACCCCTGCAGTCTTTTATCCTTTTCTCCGAAGGGAAGGAATTCTGCAAACATCTCGGCACCAATTTGCGTGATTCCAATTTGAATGTGATTTATGATGGTATCGCCCTCAATTCTTTCCCGATGGGTAAGAATGTAATAATCGAGATCTACTGAAGTGATATCATATGCGCCTGCGGGTAGGAACGATCCAGGTACTCCCTTCACCGTATGTTGCTTCTCTGTGTCTCCGGTCTTGAAGGTGAAGTTTGCTGCCCGCTCGATGGTCCATGATATATCTTTGTCTCCACCTTCGATCCTCTTGGGAGATACTTGAACATTAGATTGCATTAAGTTGTCAACATTGGATATGGATGTCCAATTACCGATGATTCTATCATCTGTAATTCTATCATCTTCTGTGACAATCCCGTGAATTGAAGGGATGCAACTGCTGATGAAGCAAATGAAAATAATTGCGAATCCACAGTGTACTTTTTTCATGATATCTGTATTTGTTGATACAAACCTCCGGTAATACATTAGGGGAGACAACTTTTATCGGTGAGATGGGCCATGGAGTCGGTGAATTGTCAGGTTCTGGTCGGAAATCAATAATTTGGAGGAATAAAAATCTGAAAATGTTTCTGATAAGAATATGTTTAGCTAGTACCCTTGTCGTTTGTGTGTATTCTTTATTCCCCCGGAGTCTATTTTCCCAAGGTGAAATCACTTATAATATGATAAACGACATTCAATATTATTCAGAAGAAGATATTGAGACCGATTATCAGCGAGAGCGTTGCAGGCTAGATCTCTATTACCCTGCCAATGTTGACAGTTTCGCAACTGTAGTTTGGTTTCATGGAGGCGGTCTTAGGGCAGGAGAAAAGTTTGTGCCGGCGCAGCTGCAGGATCAACAGATCGCTGTTGTCGCTGCCAATTATCGCCTTTATCCCCAGGTGAAAAATCCTGTCTATATGGAAGATGCAGCTGCAGCAGTGGCATGGACGCTAGACCACATCGCTGATTATAATGGTCTTGAAGAAAGGGTTTTTGTAAGCGGGCATTCTGCGGGGGGATACCTCACAAGTATGATCGGTCTCGACAAATCATACCTGGAAAAACACGGGCACGATGCTGATCGGCTTGCCGGACTTATCCCGTTTAGTGGGCATACCATAACCCATTTTACGCTGAGGGATGAACGAGGGTTGGGACGCACCGATGTTGTCGTGGACGGTTTTGCGCCGTTGCAGCATATTCGGCCGGACTCTCCACCGTATATAATCATCACGGGTGATCGCGACTTGGAGCTTCTGGGCAGATATGAGGAAAATGCATATATGTGGCGTATGATGCAAGAAGTGAATCATCCGGACTGCCTTATTTACGAACTTGAAGGATTTAATCACGGTGAAATGTACGGCCCGGCCTGTTATATTTTAGTTAAGGAAATAAGACGATTGATAGCCGGCAGCTAGTGAGTACTTGGATGCGATCACGATTCCCAAAATTGTGTCTTGAAAGAAAGTTAGTCATTGTGAAAACGAAAAGATTTTATTTCTTCTCGTAAATAGAAAAAACCCAAGGCCGAGGTAGGTCAGCAACCACCCCAATGTAGATATCCATTTGCTGTAAGAAAAAAGATCTCCTTTATAACGTAGTTCTATGGTATGAAATCCCCCGGGAACAATGATTGCGGGCAGCATGTGATTTGCCTTATAAATATCGTTGACGAGTTCTCCGTCGATAAATATCCGTTGTATATCAGGAGCAAATATCTCCGACAGCACCAATAATCCTTGGGAGGGTGCATTTACATTGTATTGTATCATATTGTTTGAAAATGACAAAACCTCAGTGTGACTTCTCGACACGGGATTAATTTTGGCTCTAGGTGGTCGATCTAGCAGGACAGTGGTTCTTAAATTTGTCTGCCTGTCATTTAATCTTTCTATCCGGTCAGAAGCACCTGGTACAACCTCAAACCTGTCGACAAAAAATGCCCGGGGTTTATTAAATCGATAACGATAAAAGAACAATCTTCTCTGCTGATCAGTGTGTACAAGACTGAGATTCTGGTGATCAACTTCGCGATCAGAAACGACATATTTTACATTGAGCATGTCAAGGATATTCCAGTTGATTCCAATCCGTCCATCCAATTTTTGATAAAGGCAGTAATTATAAACTTCATAAGCGTTTTTATTCATTTGCAATTCATAACCGCCGCCTATACATTGTACAAAATAAGGAAGCGAAAAATTTCCCCTTCCCAGGGACAAAACGCGGAAAGTGCTAGCATCATCCGATAAGAATTGCATTCCGGACGTTTTTTCCAAAAAGATTTCCTCGAAATCATCTTTTGCAATTGTATTCGCAGGATATCTGTTTTGCACCGATAAGAAATCATAGAACATCATAGCTGCAAGAGCCAAAAGGAGTAGAGGAAAAGACATTTTTTTCATCTTGAAAAGTACAAGTACACCGACACTGCAGATAATCAGAAGAATGTACCTGAGTGTATCCCAGTTGTGCATTTGCCTTCGAATTTCCTGCAAAGCATTTACTACAGCAGCGTTGCTATCTTCGCCATTTTTCAGGAAATCAGATGTACTGATAAGTATCCAAATGAGCATTCCGGTAACCAAAGCGACCAGGATGGGCCAGCTGGATTTCTTTAGAGATTCATTTCTGTTTTGGGCTACACCCCGGAGACCATATGCTGCAGCAATGGGTAGCGTGAGATAGAGCAATGACAGGCTTGTAGGAGGGGTGCGCAGATTTTTGTAGAAGGGAATGAGGGTGTAAAAGATGTCGTTGAGAAATCCTGAAAAGGTGCCAAGTGCCCAGACTATCATCAGTGCTGATATTGCAAATAGGGCAATGAATGTCCTATCTTTATAACTATATCTGATACCGTAGAGCAGGAGCAAGAAGACTATGGCACCGATGTAATAGTACGATCCATTGAAAGGACTGTGACCCCAATAGGCTCCGACCCTATCATCTCGGAATCCCGCTTTTGAGGCATTTTTATAATCCTCGTCTGAGAGACCTCCTTTTGCCCTCGGTATAAGTAATGATGCTAACTCAGATGGAGCCATGGACCACTGGGCAATTAATTTTTTACTAACACCTTTTTCCGGCGCGCTGGATGGCTCGGCCATGTTAATTATTCCTCCAGCCCGGACAGAATCAGCACTGTGTTTAAATGTGATAAATAAGGGGTTTGCAGAAATCAATAGTGCCAATGCTCCGAAAACCAAAAAATGCCCTGATCGCTTGATTAATCTATTCCAATTTCTGGTTTTTATTTCAGATATCGAATGAGCAACGATCAAACTCAGGACAAAAAATCCCGTGTAAAACACAATTTGATAATGATTTGCCCTGACCTGAAGACCCAGCATCATTGCGAACAGGAGTCCATTGGACCAGTGCTGATTTTTGATTAATCTTAATGTGGCCCATATTACCCAGGGCATATGCATAATTGCTTGTACTTTGTCTTGATGTCCTACGATGAGCAGGGATTTATAATAAGGTGCAAAAATAAAAAGGAGTGCAGCCAGCAAACTCAGTTTCGCGTCGAATTTCAACAAAATGCACAGAAAATAGAAACCCAGCGCCCCCCATAGAAAATAGATAAAAGGTGCACTTAGCAACTCGGCGAGTTTTTCTAAATAATAATCTGGGCTTATCAATGACCTCGGAATATTGAACAAATTGGGCACACCACCCCAAGGGTAGGGATTCCAATACGCAATTTCACCAGTTTCTTGTTGAAATGTTTTTATTTTGTGATTAGCTACTATGACCTCTCGGTTGTCGTCGTCGGGATAAATGTGATCATTAAAAACCAAGGGCCCAAAGAAAATCATAAGGACTAATCCTAGGATAGAGCAGAAGATCAAGTGTTTTTGCCAAACGGCCAACGAGATTCTCTTTTTTAACCGGGGCTTGATGCTTTTCTCGATTTTGGGTTGTGGTTTCTGTTTTTTTGATTTCTTTTTGGCCATGTTATTTCATATAATGCACTGAACCAAGGTACAAAAGAGCCGAAGTCATTCTGGAGGTAACTCGCCTTTCTTTTGATTCAGCTTTTAAAAAAATTATAATGGGCTTAATCTTGCCGTAACACAGGTGATTTACTTTTGTGGCGGGTGACCGGAAATAGAAGTACACCAAACGAGACTCAGCCGGTCATGCACAGGATAGGACCCCATGGGGGTCTTTTTTTTGACCAAGCGGCACAAGAGGTCTGCGCTAAACCAGGCTTTGTCGAACATAAGCGGCCGCATATGTCTCGTGTCTCGGGATATACCAATTCTTTTCGTTTGTAAGATAACACTCTCCAGTCGTTCAAAACCAGTCGTTGGTCCATCGAATCATGGGCATTACCGCCCTTTGGTGCTTTTGGTAATGACCAGGGTAACCAACAGAGGTGCGAAATATCCAGAAGGATGATTTGTTTAAATTTGGTTCATTCTTCAAATAAAAATGCTCATGTCAGAAAAAAAGTTATTCCTCCTTGATGGTCATGCATTAGTCTATCGAGCTCACTATGCATTCATCGGGAGGCCACTTTACAATTCTAAGGGCATGAATACATCTGCCATCACCGGATTTGTAAGGTCACTATGGGACATTCTTGTCAACCAGAAACCCACGCACATAGCTGTATCTTTTGACCTGCATGGTGATACATTCAGGCATGAGTGGTATCCTGAGTACAAGGCCAATCGAGAGGCTCAACCTGAGGATATTACCACTGCTCTTCCGTACATTAAAGAGATCATCGAGGGCTTTAATATCCCCATTATCAGCTACGAGGGTTATGAAGCAGATGATTTGATCGGTACACTGAGTGTACAAGCAGCAAATGAAGGTTTTACTGTTTATATGGTGACGCCTGATAAGGACTTTGGTCAATTGGTTGATGATAATATATATCTTTTTAAACCGTCCAGACGGGGTAATGGGGTCGATATTCTAGGCAAACAGGAGATCTTGGATATGTGGAATATCAAACGTATAGACCAGGTGATTGATATGCTTGGACTGCAAGGTGACAGTGTTGACAATATACCGGGAATTCCCGGGATCGGACCAAAGACCGCAGCCAAATTGTTAGCGGAGTTTGATACTGTGGAGGGATTGATAGAGAACACTGATAAATTAAAGGGTAGACAAAAAGAATCTGTAGAAAATCACACAGATCAGGCACTGCTTAGTAAAAAACTAGCAACGATAAACACAAATGCGCCAGTGAGGTTTGACGAAAAAGATTTTAGATTGTCCCCCATAGACAGGGATAAGCTGGGGAAAGTATTTAAGGAGCTGGAGTTTCGGACTTTAGGCCAGAGTATACTCGGCGAACCAGCGCCAGTGGCACCAGGTGGACAAATGGATCTTTTTGGCAATCCTGTTTCGACAAAAAAATCTGCACTAAAAGAAACACCCAAAGCGCCCGCTATTGCGGATAATAATATTAAAAATACGGATCACGACTACAAATTGATTGATACGACGGAGCTGAGAGCAAATTTGATTTCGGAACTCGGATCTCAAGAAGTCCTGTGTTTTGATACTGAGACGACGGGTCTGAATGCCAATGACGTCGAACTCATTGGAATTTCATTTTCGAATAATTCGAATACGGGATATTGGGTTCCTCTGCCTGATGATCAAGTTAAAGTGAAAGAGATTTTAGAGGAATTTCGAGGTATTTTTGAAAATCCTTCGATAAAAAAGATTGGTCACAATATTAAATATGATGCCCTGATCCTAAAGTGGTATGGTATTGAGTTAGCTGGTACTTATCAAGACACCATGATTGCTCATTATCTTCTTGAGCCGGAGATGAACCACAATATGAATTATCTGTCGGAGACATATCTAAATTACGAACCCGTCAAAATTCAGGCATTAATCGGAAAAAAGGGTATTAGTCAACTCACAATGCGTCAGGCTGACAAGGAAAAAGTAAAAGAATACGCAGCCGAAGATGCGGATATCACTTTACAACTTTCGAAAAAGTTATTTAAAGAATTAAGGGATCAGGATTTAGCAAAGATTTACAATAACATAGAAGAACCATTGATTAAGGTGTTGACGGATCTTGAATATGCTGGAGTAAATTTGGATACGGACTATTTAGAGGCTTATTCTCAGGAATTACACGGTGAGATTTTAAAACAGGAGAGTAAGATTTACAAGCAGGCGGGCACGCATTTTAATATTGCTTCTCCCAAGCAAGTGGGTGAAATTCTGTTTGATAAGCTCAAAATACCATATCGATGGCGTCGCACTGCAACCGGGCAGTACAGCACAGATGAAGATAAAATGAATGAGCTTGCAGAAAAACACAAAATAGTATCTGATATTATGCTGCACCGGATGTTTTCCAAGCTCAAATCGACGTACGTCGATGCATTACCGTTAATGATTAGTAGAAAAACAGGTCGAATCCACAGCTCATTTAATCAGGCATTGGCAGCGACGGGGCGACTGAGTTCCAATAATCCTAATTTGCAAAACATTCCGATACGTACTCCGGAGGGCAGGCGCATTCGCGAAGCTTTTATACCAAGGGATAAGGATCACATCCTATTGTCTGCAGATTACTCTCAGATTGAGTTAAGACTTATTGCCGAGATAAGCGGAGATGGGGCTATGCTGGAGGCTTTCAGCAAAGGTCAGGATATACATCGAGCAACCGCTGCCCGGGTATATGGTGTGGAATATGAAGCCGTAAATGACGATCAACGTCGCAATGCCAAAACGGTGAATTTTAGTATCACCTATGGAGCCGGCTCTACAAATCTTTCCCGGCAGTTGGGCATAAAGAGAACCAACGCAAAGTCCCTGATCGAACAGTATTTTAAACAATATGCGGGATTAAAAAAATACATGGATACTACTGTGGATTTTGCCAGAAAGAACGGCTATGTCGAAACACTCCTGGGTAGGCGAAGGAAACTGAGAGATATAAATTCGCGCAATGGGATGTCGCGAAGCGGGGCTGAAAGAATCGCCATTAATACACCAATTCAGGGTACGGCAGCAGACATGATAAAGCTTGCCATGATAAATATTCACAGCGCAATGAAGGAGAGGCGTCTAAAATCAAAAATGATTCTACAGGTACATGATGAGCTCGTCTTTGATATATTGATACCTGAATTAGATGAGATGAAAGAAATCATTGAAAGTAAAATGAAGACGGCTATTCCCAATTTGAAAGTACCAATAGTGGTGGGGATGGGCGTTGGAGAAAATTGGTTAGTAGCGCATTAGTTTTTCAGTTGTCAGTTGTCAGTTGTCAGTTTTCAGTTGTCAGTTGTCAGTTTTCAGTCGTCAGTCGGCAGTTTTCAGTCAACGGTCTTCAGTTATGTGAATTTGTGCGGATTTTTGATCATATAGCCCAAAATTTTTCCAACCTCTTCTGCTTTTGAAATCAGTTCATCAAATTGCACCTGAGTCAAATAATCACATGCTTTTGCAAAATGGAGCCATGTTTTTGTTTCGTTATTTTCCATATCAGAATCGGTAAGTTTTGAGACAAAGTGTTTAGGATAACTCCTTTTAGCATATGATTCTGCTAAGCAGCTACAAACAGACCTTGATGAACGTCTCACCTGATCAGTCAAAGAATACATTTCTTCCCGTGGAAAAGATTTTGTGTGATCGAAAATATCCATCGCGAGATTAAATCCTTTTTGATATGCAACTAAGTCCCTAAAATCAGTCATTGTGAGTTTTTCAGTCTACAGTTTTCAGTCTACAGTCTTCAGTTTTCAGTTGTCAGTCTACAGTTGTCAGTCTACAGTCCAGTCTTCAGTTTTCAGTTGTCAGTCTTCAGTTGTCAGTCTTGAGTCAAGAGGCATTGTGAGAGATCAATAATGTTTTTTGATACGATCGAGATCCCGCTTGTTTTCCCTCTCTTTTATTGATTGTCTCTTATCGTATTTTCGCTTTCCCTGTGCAAGGGCGATTTCAACTTTTACAAAGCCGCGATCATTAAAATAAACTTTGAAAGGAATGATCGTAAATCCTTTGTCTTTGGATTTCCGTTCCAGTTTTTTTAATTCGCGCCTATTCAATAGGAGTTTTCTTTCCTGTCGAGGATCAGGGAGATGGTGATGAGCCATTTTGTATTCGGCTATATACAATCCCTTAATAAAAAGTTGACCATCCCGAAAATAACAATAGGCGTCAGTTAGATTGGCATTGCCTGCACGGAGTGATTTTACTTCCGCCCCCACCAATACAATTCCAGCCTCATAGGTGTCGAGAAAGTTGTATTCAAATTTTGCCTTTCGATTGGTTATTACCGGTGAGGCCATGAGAGTTATTTCTTGTGGATTTTTACCGCAGTACCATAGGCCAGAATTTCTGAAGATCCTTGCATGACCATGGCAGTAGCAAAGCGTACATTTATGATTGCATCTGCGTCCAACCGTTCGGCATCTGCAATCATCCGGTCTATGGCTTGCTCTCGAGCATCTGCCATCAGTCGCGTATACTCTCCAACCTCCCCTCCTACGAGATTTTTTAAGACGGCGGTAATGTCACGACCTACATGACGGGCACGTACAGTACTTCCCCGGGCAATATCGAGAACTTCAACAATATTGTATCCCGGCAGATCCGGAGTTGTCGAAATGATCATTTGTCTTTTCTTTAGTGCCTGGCAAAGATATGCCAATAAACATTTGTATCCTAAATCGTAAATTTACAGGTATGCGTTTCAGCGATCTGAAATATATTCTGGCCTATTTGCTTCCAGCTGCTGCTTATTTCTCGGTTTTCCAGGGATCTATTTGGTCATACACTGCTTTCATATTAGCGTTTGTTATACTGCCCCTAATAGAGCTTGTCTTACCCCTGTCAAATCAAGGTGAAGTTTCGGATTACTCGGGTAGGCAAGTGCATCCCTTTTTTGACGTGTTACTTTATGTAAATATCCCATTGGTTTATGGTCTGATCTTTTTTTTTCTATGGCGAATTTCTACTTCACCTTTGAGCACGTACGAGTTAATTGGGATGACATTCAGCGTAGGAGTTATCATCGGTGCTAACGGAATAAATGTCGCTCATGAGCTGGGCCATCGGAGTACTAAACTTGAACAATGGATGGCAAAACTCTTGCTATTACCTGCCTTGTATCAACATTTTTTTATTGAACACAATCGCGGCCACCATCGCTATGTTGGCACTTATGACGACCCATCAACTGCAAGATTTGGTGAGTCGCTTTACAAGTTTTGGCTAAGATCGGTATCAAAATGCTTTATTAGTGCCTGGAATTTAGAGAAAGAAAGATTGAAAAAAAATGGACTGCCCATAATAGGTATTAATAATCAAATGTTCCATTTTGCCATTTTGCAGTTTTTTTACCTGTTTGTTTTGGGATATATTTTTGGATTGAAATATCTGACTTTTGTCATTTTTATTGCCATCATAGGTTTTTTATTGCTGGAATCTATCAACTATATCGAGCACTACGGACTGAGAAGATTAAAAAAACCAAATGGCGCTTATGAAAAAGTTGCAATGAAACACTCCTGGAATTCCAATCACGATCTTGGTCGTATATTCCTCTACGAACTGACCCGGCACGCAGATCATCATTACAAAGCGAGCAAAAAATATCAAACATTACGTCATATTGAAGACAGTCCACAACTTCCAGTGGGATATCCAGCTTCGATTATTCTCGCGATGGTTCCACCCGTGTGGTTTAGAATTATGAATAAAAGGGTTCCAAAAGAAATGCTACATGGGAATTAGGTGGATGTCAGTTATGATTTTGGTCATCATATTTTCTTTTTGCAAATCAGATTCTATAGACCCAAAGGTTGAGTTTATTCCTACTTTAAATCCCGATTGGTACAATGTGGCTTTTCTAATCATGGATGGAGTTTACAACACTGAGTTGACAGCACCCTACGATATATTTCAGCATACACAGTATCGCGAAGGAATTAAGGCAATGAATGTGTTCACGGTTGCAAATACGTCAGATCCTGTTACGACTTTTGAGGGGATGCGCATTTTACCGGATTTTAATTATTTACAGGACGATTTACCCCACATTGACATTTTAGTGGTGCCAAGTGCAGAACATCACCTCGATAGCGACTTGGACGATATCTCTATGATAGGCTTTGTGAGGGAAGTTGCTCAGAAATCAATTTATGTTACATCACACTGTGACGGTGCTTTTGTACTCGCAAAAGCTGGGTTATTAGATACAGTCGCGTCTACTACATTTCCCTCTGACATAGATCTATACAAGACAATGTTTCCACATCTCGATGTGAGGTCTGATGTGATATTTGTGCATGATGGGAAGTACATTACAAGTGTGGGAGGGGCCAGGTCATTTGATGCAGCCTTATACCTGACCGACTTATTATATGGCAGAGAAATATCCAAGAAGATCGCAAAGGGATTGGTTATGGAATGGAAGCCAGATGAAGTGAATAAAATCGCGATGGAAGATTGAGATTCCCGACTCAAAATAAGCCGGCGAGATTTGACATTCGCCGGCTTTATGGTTAAAGGAAAGGTAGGTAGGAGGGAAACTATTGGATCAAGATTTTATGTGTATCTCCATTTGTTTTTAGGTAGTAAATACCCATATTTAATGAAGAAACATCGATTTGATTTACCTCAGATTTTTGAATAACCAATACTCCCAATGCATCGTAGATCGAAACATCTGAGATCTCACTGAGATTGATAATGCTTTTGGCTGGATTGGGAAAAACGAAGTCAGTTCTAGTCTCCGTTGTAAGACCGATTTCTTCTTGTATACCACTCTGAATTTTGGAATTTGCTGATTGGATCGTTTTTGAAATAAATAGTAATTGACCACCCTCACTTAAATCATCGTCACCACCGATGGGAGAATCCTCATCCTCGTCATCATCGACACTATGTGCTTGTACATTGATAAGGAGTAATGTTTCATTTCTGTCAGTCCTAAAGAGATGAGTTACATCAATGGTGCCAGAGGATTCCCAATCTCCACAATCATCAGGATCAGAATCTGTCTGTCCATAAGGGACTGCATTTCTATCCATTTCCAAAATCCTTATTAGATCGCCGTTTTGAGGATTGAGTTGCCAAACAGAGGCCTCAAGACCACTAGTGAGACAGAAATCCCCGACGGACCGATCTTCATTTATATACACGAAGCCGTCAGCAGCCCAGTCTAAATTATCGGGACTTCTCAAACCAAAATCGGGATCTGAAAATTGACCAGCTCCCGAATCATCCCCGTCATATACTATGGATAGATTAGCTTTGATCTCATCCATTTCAGCCAATGATTTTCGCAGTTCAAAGTACAACGATCTTTTGTCGATATCTACCAGGTATACAGTGCCCCACGCATCAGAAGGAAAAAGGGAGGATCTTCCTGTGGAAGCAAAGATTGCCTGCGAACCATCGTGCGGATTTGTAGCGACATCTTCAGGCCTGGAAAACTGGAAAGCCCCGACTCCGGCAGCAAGTTCGTCTTGTTTTACCATGCTAGCCCAGCCGGTATCATCCCAACCTTCCTGACCAGCCATGGCTGGATTGTGATGGTCTATTTTTACAAATTTTCCGGATCGATAGGTATCAGTTCCGTTCCATTCGTTGGGATTTTGATCTCCGCTGTCTGCAACCCAGACAAAAAGGTTGCCTTTTGCCAGACCGTTTTTCCTTAGAAAATGAGGATCATTGTCGGCGAAGCTTGCATTTTTTTCACCGACATAAAGTAGAAGTGGAGCGCCCCCGCGATCGTCTCCTATTAGAACCACCACTTTATTGGATCGTAAATTATCCATTACACAAACACTTTCCCATGCTGCACGTCCCATTGCTGGTGCACAATACAGTATCTCCTTGTCATCGTCTAGCACAAACTCTTGACCTTCTATTGTTTCTTCGCCGGTGAAAAAAATGTCACTGACAAAACCATGATTATTCCGTCTGATCCCTGTAGCAGAACACAAACGATCTATTCCGTCGATCGATCCTGGATTGGCTCCTTCATTGAGTTGAGCCGGATCCTTGACAGAGAGGTAATATCTGTCATAGATCGTGTGAAAGGCAAGACCGGCTGACCTAATACCAAACCCGTCATTTTTTTGCTCTAGGCGAAATCGAGTTACTCGTGAGCCTGACAGCTCCGTACAATTCCTTAGTTTAAACGGATATCCGCGCTCGTCTCGCAATTCATGATTTACAAGCAGATCGACCTTTCCTCGGCTTTTTCTAAATGCATACATTCCATCCATCACGCCTGGCACACGATAGCCAAACCTGTCGAGGCTAAAGTCTGTGCCACTTGGATCTGTTTCACCTACTGTAAAGATGGGATCGACGTCCCAGTCACTTTTTATGTTTTGAGTGACGCTACGCATCATAGGCGCTTCCTTAGTATCGTATAGTTGAGCCTCAGCAATTTGAGGGGATGAGAGAAAGATCAGTGAGAGCAATAGTAGAATGGCAGAATTTGTCATTAGATTTTTCATAGAACAAAACAGATTTTTTTTGATTATAGTTGATGTTTAAATACGGCCATAAAATTAAATTCAACTGTCAATAATAAATTCTAATAATCATTAATTTATAATGAATATTGAGTAAATAAAGTAAAGAGATTACGCTCTAGATTTTGATCTGATGTTAAATATGAGAACCTATTCTACACAATTTTTTAACATTAAGATCTATAAGCAGGAAATAAGGAAGATAACCGAAAGACCGGGTCTTGCCTTTTTTCTAATCTGCCTTGTTTATTGACGCAATGGTTACTTGCGAATAACAATTAGTTAGCAACCGGGAGAAAATTGATAGTGCCCTGGTTTTCATTCATTATCCAGTCGTTTGCCCGGGCCATTAAATTGATTTTTTGAGCTATTGAATGTGGAAGAGGCAGCTGTGCCACCCCGATTAGTCTCCGCATTATTTCTGTACCTGTGAAGCCGGAGTAAAGCTCATGGTTGAAATTGGCCGGAGCTTTGTATGATTTCAGTATTTGCAGTAGTTTATCATGGTGCATTCCGGCAAAAATTAAGTGAGCTGACAGTACAGCCAGATCAAATTCAGGGGGGCCGTTAAAAGAAAATTCGGGATCAATTACCCGTAGTCCATCTTTGCATTGTAACCAGCTACCCGGATAAAAATCACCATGAATTATGCTCCTTCCCTTAAGTAAATAAATCTCACCGAGTCTATTTATTTTCTTTTTAAGAGTGCTATTATCCCGATAGGGCTCGGCAACTTGGTGCAAGCCCTTCTGTATCTGATCCAGGTCGAGGCCATTATTTTTTTGGAAAGGAAAATGGAAAATATGTTCGTGGTTTAATTTCCTCATTTCCGTATTCTCCGGAAGCTCTCCGTTTGCAGCATGGAGGGTGCGAAGATATTGTAACAGAACATCAATGGTGTCGTCGACATGCGTTTGACCGTCGTGATAAAGATTGGTCATATCGGCAGATTCTTGACCCAGGTCCTCCATACAAAGGATGAAGTTTGAGGAGTCAGACCAGTATATTTGCGGGCTACATTTGCGGAGAAAATCGTTTGATTCTATAGTCTTATAATAGGATGCCTCGACTTGTGACCGCTCTACAGGGGCGGCGATATGCGGATATTTTTCTACCCAGGGCCTGGCTTGTTTCAAAATAAAAGAGCGGTCATCCGTGGAAATACGCAGCACATAATTCATATTGCCATCACCCACTTTGGAGATTTTTCCTATTTTTTCTCCCTTACTGATAAATTCCTTTTCCCTAAGAAATTTTTCCAATGAATAATGATCATCCTTATCAAGGAAGAATTTATTGGGATAAGAGCTTAAAAAATTCTTCTTTTTTTCCTTCACCCTTAATAAGCTTCTTTTTGAATTATTTTTCGACTGTAATAATTGCACGCCTGTACGAAAAAAGAGAGGGAGATCCATTATCCTCGACTTGTAAAATTACGTGTATAGTACCTTCACTGCTCTCCTCGGCTATATTCAAAACAGTCTCTTGTTTATTGTTATTTTCAAGGGTCGCATTGGCGCTTCCGGTGCCTGCCTCCTCATAGATAAACCATGTATATGACAGGAGATCATCATCGGGATCAGTTGTGCCCCTTGCCGACAAGGAGATCGAACCTCCAGCATGTGACGGCAAATGAACAACTTGTGTCCCGGCTAATTCATTTAGGACCACGTTAGGATTGTGATTCGCCTTCGAAAAGTCAGCTGTAACCGTCCAATCCATCCTCGCGGCAAAATCATGTTGAAAGTGCTTGCGCCACCGCCAGATAGTCGCCTGTGCTGTGCAATGATCCCATCCATCTACCTCGATGCAATCCCGGCTATCTACGGTGTTTGTCCATATGGGGCGGCTTTCACCAAAGACCTTAAACAGGCTGTATCTCCCAGCCCAGCCTCCATAACCCGGATTATGATGCCAGCCCAGCCCATTCTTAATCAACCCAATAAAAGAGGGTGTATCTCCTTCCATGATGTATTCTAATTTTGGATAGAGATTACCGAGCGGTCCATGCGATATAATATTTTCTTCGAGCCATGGATTGTCCACCAGGTCAAATTCATAATACGGTGCATTTTTGTAATTGCGATCACCACTTATTCCCGTCCATGTCGCCCGGTAATATTCTTTGAAATCCGGAGTGCTGGGGGAAACGATATAGAATAAATCCGGAAATTCTGTTCTCACCCAGGGACCTGCATCATCCTGATCAGAAATCGTATAGACCTTCATTTTGGAAACAAATGATGCAACTTCCACCGGGCTGCGCTCTTTTCTGACATCATAAAGCGTCTGGGCAAGCGTATTAGCACCTCCCCAAACTGAAATCCAGAGAGGACGGGTATCCTGGCGATCCACAGCTTGCTCCAACAATCTGGATCCGGCTGTTGATTTTCCATCACCCACCCCATCCATCCCATAGTTGGGTTGTCCGGTAGCTGTTATTTTCAGGAGGTTCTCCTTGGAAGGAAAACCGGGCTGGTGCAGATTTAAATTTTCCTCGGCAAGTCCGTAGGCATATAGTTGACGCCGTATCAGGTCTTCCCTTGGATTTTCGCGAAGCCAGGTAGAAGTAGTGGCGACGATGCCTTCAATATCATATTCATTGGCGTACACAAGAAAACGGACTAAGGACTCCTCGTCATCAGGTTCGTTTGAAATGTCGGTCAATACAAAAATGCGGTTTTTTTCTTCAAAAGTTTGAGCTGTTAAATCTTGAAATAGAAAGAGAAGGAATAATAATCGAAAATAAATCATCGAATTTTTCAAAAGTCAATTTTTTTTATCTGATTAATAAAGACGCTTTTGGGTGAAAATTAAATATCTTGCCTCATGTCAAATATACATTATCGTAATGAATAAAACTGCGATCATAACGGGTTCAGCAACGGGTGTGGGTTCGGCTACTGCGCTCCAGCTGGCAGCACGGGGCTGGAATGTGCTAATTAATTATTCGAAGAGTCAAAAAGAAGCAGAAGATATTTTTTCTCAATGCAAAGATCTGGGATCTGATGCTTTGTTATATAAAGGGGACGTCTCAAGTGATGCCGTCTGCAGAAAAATGGTTAAGATAGCCGTTGACCATTGGGGCAGGTTGGATGGTCTGGTAAACAATGCCGGAACTACATGCTATTGTAAACTCTCGGATTTGGAGGGCGTCAAAAAAGACGATTTTATTTATCTATATGAGGTAAATCTACTCAGTGCGTTTCAAATGACTCGTGCGGCAGCACCCCATTTAAAAAGGAATAAGGGTTCGATTGTAAACGTCTCTAGTATTTCTGCGCTGAATGGAAGCGGCAGCTCGATTGCCTATACATGCTCGAAAGGAGCGATGGTGACCTTGACCTTATCCCTTGCTCACGCATTATCTCCCGACGTCAGAGTAAATTGTATATGCCCCGGATTTATCCAAGGACGGTGGACAAAAAACTTCCTGGGGGAGCGCTATGATGAAATCGAAAATAGCTTCGCCAATGCTTCCTCCCTAAATGTTACTGCTACACCAGATGATATTGCTGAGTCTATCGTTTATTTTATCACAGGAGCCCCCTTGAGCACCGGCGAAATTCGCACAGTGGATGGAGGTTTTTCACACTATGTGACAAAGTTGGGCTAGACCTTGGGCGTCTTGATTCATACTCGCAGCATTACCAATAGTTTGAGGGAGATGTTCTAAACAGGGTCCCTCCCAATGTGAACCTGTGACTACTCAGGCGGATTAGAATCTCAAACACTCCCGGAATAATTCCTATTTTAAGCAAATAAATATCGATGATGAATTCACAAAAAATAACCATGCTTGGTACGGGTTTGATTGGAACCTTTTACACAATGTGCTTGCATGGGCAGCGCAGCCGGGATAGAGTACATGCTATTTATTCTCGTACACAAGAACGGGCTGATACTTTTGCGAAAAACTGGAATATTCCATCCCGATATACCGACATGGAGGCCGCGATAAATGATCCAGACACTGACGTCGTGGTGATTGGATTGCCAAATAGTCAGCACGAGGCTGCAGTACATACCTGTGCTAAGGCCGGCAAAGCGGTATTGTGTACCAAACCGTTAGGCAGAACGGCTGCCGAGGCAAAGAGAATGTTGGAGGCAGTGGAGGAGGCAGGAATTTTTCACGGATATCTGGAAGATTTAGCCTATACACCAAAGACGTTGAAGGCCTTGCAGTCCGTGCAGAAAGGTGCACTGGGAAAAGTTTTATGGACTCGATCCCGGGAGGCGCACCCGGGGCCTCACAGTGATTGGTTTTGGGATCCGGAGATGTCCGGAGGAGGGGCCATCGTAGATCTCGGATGTCACTGTATTGAAATTGGTCGAAATTACATCGGCAAGGATATTAAACCCGTGGAAGCAATGTGCTGGGCTGCCACACAGGTAAAACCCATTGATGCCGAAGACAACGCCATTGGCCTGGTGCGCTACGAAAATGGTGCAATAAGTCAGTTTGAGGTGAGCTGGACGTACAGGGGTGGAATGGACCTGCGAGATGAGGTCGCAGGGACTGAAGGAAATATCCGCACAGATCATTTTTTACGGACAGGATTTGAGATGTTTACAGATGTGGGTTTGGGAGGTTATGTCGCCGAGAAAGCGGAGAGTGATAAGGGTTGGCTTTTTCCAGTGGGTGATGAGATAGCAGAGCTTGGCTATATTGACATGTTTACAGATATGTTTAATGCCCTTGAGAAAGGGAGCACTCCCATGGAATCATTTTACGACGGTTATATCGTAAATGCGATTATGGATGCCTGCTATGCATCAGCTAAGTCAAAAAAATGGGAACCGGTTAAATTAGATATTTGGAGAGGCAAAACGGATGTTGAAAATGCCAAAGTAATGAGAGATTTTGACTCAGAACATATTTTGATTAAGGAAGAAATCCTAACTGATGGAAGAAAAAAAGTCATTGTGAAAAATAAGGAAAGCGGAAAAATTTCGGAGAGGATTGTTACTTAAAATTTCTGATTCTCTTGAGCTTTTTGAATCCGAAAAATATGATGAAGGACAAAAATATTGTCATCATTGGTGGATCAACAGGCATCGGTTTGTCGGCTGCCAAATCCCTTGTAAAGCAGGGAGCCCGGGTGCTTGTCACTGGCCGCAATCCTGCCTCTTGCAAAAAGGCCTCCGGGGATCTGGGCGAATATGGCATGGCTGTCAGTTGTGATGCACGTGAGGAGGGCTCTGCACAGGGCGTGATCGATATGCTGCGTAAAAAATGGGGTGATCTCCATGGTCTCTATCATGTGGCGGGCGGCAGTGGAAGAAAGTATGGTGATGGGGCACTACATCAGATGACTAAGAAAGCGTGGGAGGAGACGTTGGATCTAAATCTGACATCATTGATGTTATCAAACCAAGCTGCTGTAAAAACTTTTTTAGATCAGAAAAATGGTGGTGCAATTCTCAATATGAGCTCAGTCCTCGGATTTTCACCGTCTCCAGTCTTCTTCAGCACGCATGCCTATGCTGCTGCGAAATCAGCTGTGATCGGATTTAGCAAATCAATCGCTTCCTACTATTGCCGGGACAACATCAGAGTAAATGTGATTGCCCCTGCACTTGTCGAGTCTCCCATGTCGCACCGGGCGATGGGTGACCAGTCGATTACGGCTTTTATTGAGAGCAAACAACCCTTAGACCATGGTCGTCCCGGAATTCCATCAGATCTCGATGGTGCGGCAATACTCTTTCTTTCGGACGCAGGATCCTACATAACAGGTCAGGTCTTGAGTGTGGACGGTGGTTGGAGCATCACGGAAGGCCAAATAACGGGAAGGAAATGAAGAAGAATATCGGGATTGATATTGGAGGGACATGCGTAAAAGGTGTTGTCATAGAGGGAGATCGAGTTTTAAAGAAACAGACCAGCCCCCATTATCAAGAAAATGAGGACTGGAAGGCGGTAGTCATGGCAATGTTTCAAAATCTGATCGAAGACCATGACAAGCATGAAATTACTGTAGGATTATCAGCACCCGGAATTGCAGACGAACACAATCGAAGTATCGCATTTATGCCTGAGCGTCTTCAAGGACTTGAGTATTTTATCTGGTCAGAATATTTTAGTTGCCCCACAAGGGTACTCAATGATGCTCATGCTGCGCTATGGGCCGAAGCCCAATGGGGTGTTGCTAAGAAAAAGAAGAATGTTGTGATGCTGACCCTGGGTACTGGAATTGGTGGAGGCTTACTTGTAGACGGTCGTCTGCATCAGGGATTCTTAAATCGAGCCGGGCATCTCGGACATATATGTATAGACGCTAGTGATGTAAAACCAAGCCTTGCCGGGATCACAGGCAGTCTCGAGGATGCAGTGGGAGAAGCGGGATTGTATCGCAGATCGCTAGGCCGTTTTTCAAGTACGGTTGATCTACTGGAGGCACATCGTGAAGGGGATACCTTTGCCACCTATGTGTGGATTACATCTGTTCGCAAATTGGCATTGGCCATAGTGTCATTTACAAATAGTTTTAGCCCGGAATTGGTCGTGCTGGCAGGTGGTATTTCTCAAGCCGGAGATCAATTGTTATCACCTTTGAGGGATTTTCTTGAGGTATATGAGTGGCGTCCCGGGGGAGTGAGTACTCCGGTGGTTATAGCTCAATATAAAGATTATGCGGGGGCAATAGGAGCTGCTTTAAATGGCAGATGAGAATGGCATTAATCAAGAATAAATATCTATTATTTCTTTTTCATTTTCGTGGAAAGCATTACTAAGAAATCTGAAATATATATTCATTTAGATAATGCATTGGCGTACTACCATGCGGATAAAATATCCGGCCTTATATCTTTTCTGCGGGACAATATTCTAAACAAGAAAGTAAAATTCCCTCTGCTCGAACATTGCGGGCATTTCCTATTTGAGAGAGTTCCGGGAAGTAAACATATAGCAATATGTGATGGCATCCATAAATTGAAAACGATTGGTGGTAATGTGATTATTGGAATCATTTTACAAGACCGGCTGGCAAAGCATTATCCTGAGTCCTTGGAACAGGCCGCCAAATATATCTCTGAGGCCAATGAGTGGTACGTCTGCGATATCATTGGAGAGCGGGTATTTGGTTTTGCCCTTTTGAATCATCCTCAGAAGACGATTATTCAGATCAGAGAATTGTCCACCCACACGAGTACATGGGTGGTCAGGTCTCTAGGGGCCGGTATACATTATGCCGTCAAGAAGGGATTGTCGACTAATGCGATTTTGCCGGTTTTCAAAATCTTGATGACTCACGCACGATCACAAGATCGTCACGTCAGACAGGGGATAGGTTGGGCAGCCAAGACAATTGCAAGATTTCATCCGGATATAATAAGGGATTTGCAAGAGGATATCCAGGATAAAGAGCTAGTCGAAAATTGGTTTAGAAATAAGATTAAAATTGGACTCATGCGATCTAAGCAGTAATACAAATGCCAAAGGAAATTATTGTCAAGTCTGTACTTAATAAAACGAAAAAAAGAGACGACTGGTTTTTGGATGACTACACGTTTAATCCATACAGCAGTTGCTCTTTTAATTGTCTTTACTGCTACATACGGGGCAGTAAATATGGAGTAAATCTTCAGGAAAGCCTCTCTGTAAAGAAGAATGCCATTGAGGTATTGGATAAGCAACTCACGAGCAGGGTCAAAAAGAAACAGTATGGAATTATCGCACTCTCTTCTGCCACTGACCCATATCTGCAAATAGAGCAAAAATATTACCTGACGAGAGATGCATTGGAAGTTATTCTGTCACATAAATTTCCAGTGCACATAATTACTAAATCAGATCTTGTAGAAAGGGATTTTGATGTACTTCATAAGATTGATAAGGAAGCTATATTGCCTCAGGATTTGCAGAAACTGGGCCATGGAGTTGTGATTAGTTTTTCTTTTTCAACACTGGAAGAGGATGTAGCAAGTATTTTCGAACCCGGTGCTCCGAGTCCTTCTATTAGATTAAAGGCACTTAAAAGATCTTTGGGTGAGGGGTTTTTATCGGGTGTAAATCTTATGCCTCTTATACCGTTTATCTCTGATACATCAGCACAGCTGGATTTTGCTTTCAGCACTTTTCAGGAGATCGGAGTGGATTATATTTTACCGGCTACCATTACATTATTTGGTGACAGCAAGGCGCACAGTAAGACGTTAATGTTGAATGCCATTGCCAGACACTATCCTGATTTGATCGAAAAATATCAGAAGCTTTTTAGTGCCGGCCACCAGGTTCCCCATTATTATCGGAATGCTTTTTCGAAAAAAGTGAAAGAGATGTGTGTACAATTTCAATTAAAAAACTCAATCCTGAGTGCTGCAATGGAGAAAAATGTCCGAATCCGGGATTAGATATACAACATGATTTTTTGAGACGACAGGGATAAGAGTTACAATTTCTACTTGAAGAAGTGGATTATTTATTGTTTTTCAAAACAATACTCGATAAGTAGATCCGGATTTTCTTTACCTCCCCACATGTACAAGTAAGACCGACACATCCGAGGGTGACACACCACTAATTCGACTCGCCTGACCTATTGTTCTAGGTTTTATTTTGGTTAATTTTTCACGTGCTTCAGCAGAAAGGGAGGGAAGAGCATGATAATCAAAGGAATCGTGCAATTGAACCGATTCCAATCTGTTCATCTTTTCTACCATTTCCTGTTCTTTTTCGAGATATCCGGCATACTTCATATTTATTTCCGCCAGCTCCAGACTTTCCTTGTCATAATTACACATCTCGTTCTCAAGATCCGGGATCTCCCGTCTCAAAAGTTCTATAGTTACTTTCGGTCTGAGCAGAATACTGTGTAATTTTAATTTCTGTTTTATTGGAGCAGAATCAATGTTCAGGAGAAAAGGATTTATAACATCCGGAGAGATACTGTATTTTTTAAAAAAGGAAATTATTTCACTATTTGCACTTTCTTTCTCCCTTACCCTTTTCATCCGTTCTTCTAAGTGGAGCATTCCCAAATTTTGAACAATGGGTGTCAGTCTCAGGTCAGCATTGTCTTGTCGCAATAGCACCCTGTACTCTGCCCGTGAGGTAAACATTCGGTAAGGCTCATTTGTACCTTTATTGATGAGGTCATCAATGAGCACTCCTATATAGGCATCTGACCTTTTTAGGATCACTGGACCCTTTTCATTAATGGCCAAATGAGCATTTAGTCCCGCAATCAAACCCTGACTACCTGCCTCTTCATATCCTGTTGTACCGTTGATCTGGCCGGCAAAAAATAGGTTCGTAATTTTTTTTGTTTCTAGATTGGGCTTTAATTGTGTAGGTGGAAAAAAATCATACTCTATGGCATACCCGGGTCTAAACATTTTCATGTTTTCGAATCCGGGGACCATCCGCAACGCGTTGAATTGGACTTCTTCCGGCAGTGAGGATGAAAACCCATTGACGTAGATCTCGCATGTGTTTTTGCCTTCGGGTTCTACAAATAGCTGATGCCGGTCTCGCTGTGCAAACCGGTCGATCTTGTCCTCAATGGACGGGCAGTACCGGGGTCCCAGTCCCCTTATGCGTCCGTTGAACATCGGGGACTGGTCAAATCCCGTGCGCAAGATCTCATGCACACGGGGATTGGTGTAGGTAATGTGACAAGGGTGTTGTCGTACCAAAGGCGGTGTATCCGTATAAGAAAATCCGGAAGGATCGGCATCTCCGGGCTGAATTTCCATCCGGTCGTAATCGAGGGTGCGACCATCTACTCGTGGAGGAGTGCCGGTTTTCATCCGCCCTGATTCAAAACCCAGGGATTGAAGCTGTTCGGTAATGCCTTTCGCAGCCTTTTCACCAGCTCGACCCCCGCCAAACTGTTTTTCACCGATGTGTATGATACCGTTGAGAAAAGTGCCGTTGGTCAAGATTACCGACCGGCCCGGTATTTCTAAACCCAATCCTGTATAGACTCCTGTGGCCCGGTCATCCTCAATCACAATGCCCGTGATCATCTCTTGCCAAAAGTCGATAAGTGGATTTTCTTCCAGCATCATGCGCCACCGGACAGCAAAAAGCATGCGATCACTTTGTGCCCTCGGGCTCCACATGGCAGGCCCTTTTGATTTATTGAGCATCCTAAACTGGATCATGGTATGATCGGTCACTATACCGGAATACCCACCCAGGGCATCGATTTCCCGCACTATTTGTCCTTTTGCTACGCCTCCCATTGCGGGATTGCAGGACATTTGTGCAATGGTTTGCAGATTCATCGTGGCGAGCAGCACCCGGGAGCCCATATTTGCCGCCGCAACAGCAGCCTCGCATCCTGCGTGACCGGCGCCTACTACGATTACGTCATAGGTGGGAAACATACAGTAAAAGTAAGGTAATTAAGGTATTGCGGCTACTTTGTGCCCTTGTCTTCTACGAGTACGGCATCGTGCAATGCATACATCAACCGGTTTATATCGGTGGCATTGAGCTCCAGCTTACCGCGTAGGGTAATTTGCTCGGCTGTATACTCGACTGGATCAGTTGCAAAGACGTCCATTACGGTTTCTGGTCCTGCACCTCCACAGAAGAAGCACATTGTGTAAGGGAATGCCGAAAAGATAAATTCCTTGTGTCCCTTGTATCCCTCGACTGGAATGATATATCCCTTCACATCAATCTCCTTTCCCTCCATGGCCATAATATCTTCGCTAAAGACGGGGACATCGACCTTAAAGCCCATCAATTCGTCAAATTGCTTCGTGTATGTGATTTTTGCCAGAGTTTTCCAGGTGTTTTCCTGCGCACCGGCCATCGCCGAAAGGCCCATTATCAAGGCAAAAATGAATCCGTACTTAAGCTGCATAGTTTTCAGATTGCTTTTCTCAAGAAATACCGTCACGAACAACATTCAAAAGCGCTGATGAGTTCACGTTCTATTGTTAAGAAGTTCACAAAGTTATGAAAGTCTTTGGAGTAGTTGGGAAGCAATTCAGGTCTGATCATTTGGGAGCTTATCAGCCCGTTTTCCCAGTGATTTACCTATGCATTCGACCTTTTTAAGTAGAAAATTACCTATGCATTCGATCATAATCGATGAAAAATTACCTATGCATTCTGCTTTTTTTGCATGATATTTGCCTATGCATTTAGACGCTATATGAAAAAAATAATCGATCGGGACCTCCTCAGGCACCTGGTGACCTGGAAGAATTCGGGGTCAAAACTCCCAATGATTTTACGTGGAGCCAGGCAGGTTGGCAAGACAACTCTAGTGCACGAATTTGGGAAGGGGTATGACCAGTTCTTGTACTTTGATCTCGAAAAAGAGACTGACAGGCGTCTTTTTGATCGACATGCTGATATTGAAAAGTTGGTCCAAATTCTGTTTTTAGCTAGGGGTAAAGCTCATAATCCCGCGATACCAACGCTCTTATTCTTTGATGAAATCCAGGAGAAGATCTCAGTGATTGAGTCACTCAGATATTTCAAAGAGGACTTTCCATATCTCGACGTGATCGTCACGGGATCACTTCTTGACTTCGGATTGCGCACTGTAAGTAGAACACCCGTAGGTAGAGTAGAATATGCAGAACTGCACCCATTGAATTTTAGAGAATTTTTAGATGCATGTTCTAAACAGGATGCCATCGAAATTTTGGATAAAGTTCCATTCTCACCAGAGTTTCACGACATTTTTCTTGCACTCTTTCACGAGTATATTACCCTGGGTGGCATGCCCGGGATTGTTTCTGCTTATCTCAGAGATCGCAATCTAAGCCGAATAATGAATTTATATAGCGGCATTGTCGAATCTTATAAGGATGATGTTGAAAAGTATGCGACCAGCGATAAGCAACGAAATACCATCAGGCACATCATGAATACCGCTCCATACCAAATGGAGGCCCGAGTCAATTTAAACAATTTTGGTCAATCGAGTTTTAGAACTCAGGATATAAAAGCAGCGATGAGTGCATTGACAAAGGCTCGATACTTAGACCTGATTTATCCTACGTCCCAGACGCAGCCTCCAATCATACCAGCTTTGAGAAAAAGACCACGACTGCATTTTCTGGATGTTGGATTACTTAACTATCAGCTGGGCTTACATCAGGAATTATTGATGATATCTAACTTAAATCATTTGTCACGTGGCAAAGTGATGCAGCAGATTGTAAATCAAGAAATAAAAGCCCAACGACATCTTCCAGGGTTTATCCAGGCATTTTGGGTACGAGAGCAACGAGGCGCCACTGCCGAGGTTGATATTCTCTTTCCCTATCAGGACATGTTGATCCCCATCGAAGTCAAATCCGGAGCCACCGGTAGACTCCGGTCTCTGCATGAATTTATTGACCGGTCTCCTCATGATTTTGCAGTGCGTATTTACGGAGGAAAGTTGTCAATAGATACACTGACCACGAGACAAGGTAAAAAATACAGACTACTCAATCTACCCTATTTTCTAACCGGTTGGATCAATTCCTATCTCGACTGGTTTACAAGTCAAAAATAATAAAAGTTGGACCAGGATTTTGAGACCGAAATATCACCCCAGGCTTAACGTCTGCAACTGTTAAGAAATTCTTAACTTTTTGTTAAAAGGACCAAGATTAAGGTTCGCTGAAATATATATATGTGATATTTGTATTTGTTTATTATTGATTAACTTTAATTTAAACATTATGAAACGGTATATATATATATATATATAATATGTTTTGTCGCTTGTAACAAGGATATATCCATTGTTAACAACGCCTTTCCCAACGATTCTTTTCAAACAATTTCTGACCAGGAAAAAAACAACAACCTTCTAAATTCTGCCGCTGTTGGCCTTCTTGAATTATCCCAAGATACTCGATTCAGAGAAATCGTACATCAAGAGGTAGCCAGAATGTTTGATGGAGACCACAATGTTCTTTTGCGAGATCTCCAAGAAATTACAACAATTCCGGATTTGACTGATGCGATGCACTTGTCAATCTTAAAACATGGAGGACGCATGCTCGAGGCGAATAAAACTAGGTTTGGTGAATTTGACATTTATTCGTCAGTTGAAGTTCTTGAGAAAGCAATTTCCGGATTTGAATATGGAGAAGAGAAGTGGTATCCTCAGATCTATATCCCTTTTTATGAAGAGGTGAGTTTATATAGCGTTCCGACAATAGCCGTAGGACACGAAGACGGAGGAGATTGCATTGTCCTGGCTTATCGACCAACAAAAAATGGTCAATATGAGCCGTTTGAAATCACTGAAGATTATGCTAGAAATAACTTGACATGGGTTATATCAACCAATGAATCAGTTGATAACGAAGGTAACATAGCCAACTACGACTACATTTATTCAAATAGTAACAAAAGGTCATTTAATCCCGATGCTACATTCGTATCATCTAATAAAATAAAGATCTCCACCAAGAAAGAATGCTGGCTTTGTGGTAAGGCCGATGTGTGGTTTCTTTTTTCCAATATTTTCACTCTTCCACTCTCATCACCCAATGATTGTGATCATAGAGGATCATCCCAGACGGAAGTTCTTAAGGTACGTAAGAAAGATCTGAATAAGTTTTTAGGGGCAACAAAATCCTTAATGTATTCACATGGAGCCACTAGTCACGAGCTGGATTCGGACGAAACGATTCTACTCGCTATGTTTGAAAAAGACAATGGAAATCAATTGCAGGAAGTCATCTTTGAGCCGTGCTATCATTCTTATTACGTTAGGTCAAATGATGATATATATGGCCATTGGGGTGTTGGAGAGATGGATTATTCAGACTTCGAGAATCCATTACCCTTTGTACTGGGCCAACCTGCTCAATGGAAAACCACTCAAGTGAGCAATAATAATGGTAAAGAGGTTGTAGAAATGAGATACAGACAAGGAAATAATTTTTAATAATCTGATCGGGTAATTGATATCCGATTACCTCCATTTTCAACTAAGAGCATTAATCATTATGAAAAATATTTATATAATACTATTGACAGCACTTATAATAAGTTGCAACAAAGAAACAGATGAACGTCTTGATTCTAGACGGGATGTTAATTTGGAATTCAAAGCACTGGATGACATCGCGAGAAATAATAATCTTCTGAATACAGCAGCTATAGGAATTATTGAACGGTCGAGAGACCCGATTTTTAGAGAGTATGTGCATGCTAAAGTCAGGGAACAATTTGATGGTGATGATAACGTTTTATTAAAAACTATAGATTCGAAATATCCATTGATGGAGAAGTTTAAGGAATCGATCAGGGCGTATGGTACTCTGAAACTAAATCAGCGCAGTGGGGACTTTAATTTTGATGTGTACGATGTGGAGGAACTGATAAATCTTGCTATTCATGGCTTTGAAGTCTTTGAAGGAGAGCAGAAGTGGTATCCTCAGATTTATGTGCCGTTTATTGATCAGGTGGATCTTGAGTCGATCCCTACTATCGTAGTGGGTAATCAGGATGGTGGCGATTGCCGTGTATTGGGATACAGACCTCATAACAATAAAATCGGCTATAAGGCAATCATGGTGGATGAACGTTACGCTTCAGAAAATTTGGTATGGGTGATTTCGACCAATGAATCTGTCGATAATGACGGTAATCTTGTCAGACCTTTATCGAATGAAAATTCTCGATCAAGAGATTTAATCGTCTTTATCGAATATACAAAAATTTCTAGCACGAAGGAGTGCTGGCTCTGTGGTGCCGCAGATGTTTCCATGTCCTCACTGCAACTTATTGATGACTCGAATTGTGAAATTGAAGCAGATAATGGGAATACTTTTTTGAACTATGTTAAAATTGGAAAGAAAAGTACTGGAAATTGGATTAAGTCAACTAGCTCGGGTTTTAACCCTTTCTTTATTGACCACAATAAAAGGCTCGAGGATAACCAATCAGTGATTTGGGTCGTGTTTGAGAAGGATAATACTACAAAGAGACAAAAGGCAACTTTTCCAACATTTTGCTCAGGAGTGACCCATGAAATAAAATATCAATCGAAAGATTCATATTTTGGAAAATGGGGAGCCGCTCGATGCAATTTTTTCGATGGCTGCAATGCAGCATTTGGTCACCAAGAGGTAGCCTATGATTCAAAAAATAGTACAAAAGTGACATCCGGGGAAAACTAAATCAACAATTGTGAAGGGTACACTTTGAGAGACTCGTATGTTTAAATATTGAGAAAGATCGACATGAAATACTTTCACCTTCTGTCTTTCTTTTTTTATACTGTCATGAGTTTCAATGATAGCTATGCTCAGACCAGATCATTTTTTTAGGTTTGGAATCTGGCCCCGTACTTTCCTTTTCCACATTCGAGCACGTCAATATTGATCCCATCAGAGTCACCACTGCTTTAGATCTATGTTATGGGCTTGAGGCTGGGATGAAGCTCAATAACATTTTTTCTTTTGGCCTGTATTTGGGATCCACAAGCGTTTCTCTGAAATATAGAGTAAGTGGATCTCCAGTATTGCCGGGACATTGGCTTTATACATATAAAATTGGTGGCGTGTTTATGGGTCAGATTCGTCCAACATTTACTCTTCTTAGACAAGACCAACACCGGCTATCAATGTCCTTGAATTTTGGAATACTATCAATTTACGATGGAGATCGAGATGCATCATTTAATCAAGAAGTTGCTAGCAGGAATGCAGGTAATGATGCAGTTCTTACTTTCGATGAAGTGCCCAGGAGGTTTGGCCAGTCAAATTTTCATATAGGATCGTTGATCGGCTACGAAAGGATGATTTCTTCCTCGTTATCATTTCATTTAGTGGTGGGTCATCAGATCGGATTTAGAAAAGTAATACACTCCAGATTACTTGATGGTGTATACAAAACAACAGGAGGTACCATTGGAGTACAATCGGTCATTTTTACTGCTGGTGATCGATTATTCGCAGTAGTGAGGGGTCGCTACTACCTTGGACGAAGCAAATGAGTAGAGGCAAGAGCAAAAGTTGAGTCACCTCCTTGGAAATAATTTGAATTTTTTCATTACTTCTAGGTGTAATAGTTTTTTGTCTTCTGACAAGTAACTCGTTGTTTGGACAAAAATTCTATTTGGGTATGCAAAGTGAGTGTAATGGCTCGCTTTCTCGCTCTGTTTAGAAAAATTTGAATCCCGCCAAATTATCG
Source organism: Saprospiraceae bacterium (assembly GCA_965222645.1). Taxonomy (GTDB): domain Bacteria; phylum Bacteroidota; class Bacteroidia; order Chitinophagales; family Saprospiraceae; genus JABDMH01. The sequence goes on from OZ244968.1 coordinate 4,006,656, forward strand.
ATAACCATGAAATTCGACCCTGCTTACTTGTGGAATACAAAATGAATAAAGGTCATGCCTTGGAATTCCAAAGTGGAATCGGAACTATTGGAATTTCTTATGTAATAAATAGTTTATTGATTTCTCCGAAGGACTTAGTCGTCGTGACACATCCTTTGGAGACAGTTTCTTTCGAGCTCGTAACGTTTTCTCTGTTGACCCATCATGATAATATGTACACATCACTGGGCCTTTGGCAATTTTTCGGTTTCACGAAAAATCGGTGATCGGATAGTCGTAAATACCATGGCAGGATTTCGAATGGGAGTTGAGCCCATTCATTCGCGGTTTTTGGAGGGCATGATCACGCACACAGATATCAATTTTACATAGTCACTATGAGATAGTTTCTTCTACATAGGGTGATCAAGTCTTTTTTTCTGCTGGTCTTGCATGGTTTTTCGGTAAAAAAAGAAAAAGTAATATGATTACAAACCTATCCCACACTCAACGTCTCCGAAATATCGGTCCTGAAGGCCTGCCATGCGGGAATGGCTGCAGAGAGTAATCCCACGATCAGGCATCCGATCAACAGCCAAAATTCCTCTTTGAGAAATACACCTCCGCTGATGCTGTACCGGTATGCCTCTTGCATTTTGGTTGCCAAATATTCGACTGATAAATGACTTAGAGCCATCCCGATGATATACCCCAGCAATGCAATGAGCAAGCCCTCACATAAAATGAGTAGGAATAATTTCCCGCGACCCGCTCCCATCACACGCATCAGCGCCAGCTCGTATTTTCGATCTTTTAGTGAGCCCAGCAGCGAAATAAAAATACTTAAGCCAGAGACAAATACAATGACCCAGGCCAGCATTTTTAATGTATTTAATCCCACACCCATCAAACTGAAAAGACGATTAATTTCTATCGCCGGTGTCGCAGCCTGAAGGGCCGTATTTTCATTGATGTTGCGCTGCATATTCAACGTCTGGAAATTTCGATTTTTGAATTTTAGCAACATCGAAGTGATTTGTTTTTCCGGATAGGAGATCAATGGTTGATCATACGAGGGGTGATCGTGGCTGTGATTATCTGCAGCGGGTTTTTCATTTTCTTCGGTTTCGTGATCGTGACCGGCATGATCATCCTCGTGCTGATGTCCTTCTTCCCCATGTTCGTCCTCGTGGTCATGCTCCTGTGGTGTTTCCTGAGCAGGGGCTTCTGACCCGTGCTCATGAACCATCCAAATGGTGGGTGTAGTGCATAATATCAGTTGATCAATTACTGATCCTGTGGGTTTTAAAATCCCCACGACCTTAAAGGGTTTTTCCGATTCGTGTTCAAAATCCTCATCGTGTTGTAGGCCGTGGGCGCTGTAAAATGTGGTTCCGATTTTGGCACTCAAAGACCGGGCGACGTCGGCTCCGATGGTCACATCAAAATGATCTTCAAATAGTTTTCCCTCAGAAATCTCCGCCTCATACAATGACACGATATCGTGGTTTGTCCCTACAATTCTAAAATTGCGATAATTATCTCCGAGGGAAAGTGGAATAGATTGCTCTATCAGGGGATGTCCCTTTCGCAGAAACGGGGTGGCATCTTTGATATCAATATTGCCAGTAGGAGCATCGACGTGATACATATTGCACAGTATGAGTTGCAGCGGGCTTCCCTTTGCGCCCACTACCAGATCGACTCCGGCGAGATTTTTTTCAAATTTTTCGTCGAGTTGTTTATTTAATAGGAGTAAAAGGGAGATCAGTCCCACACCGAGAGCAAAAAGGATGACGCTGAGTATCATCCCAAGCGGACGATTTACAAGATTTTTCCAACTGAGCCAAATCGTCTTCATACTAATTCCTTTTTGAGGTGAATCGTTTTTTCAAATACTTCCTTCAATCTTGAGTCATGGGTTACGATGAGCAATGTAATGTCATCGGCTGCAGCTTGCTCGCGCAATAGATTGATTACTTCTGCACAGTGGAAGTCGTCGAGGGCGGAAGTGGGCTCATCTGCAAGGATTAATTTGGGATTGTTTACCAGCGCCCGGGCGATCGATGCCCGTTGTTGCTCACCCACACTGAGACGGTGTGGTCTATCGGTGCTTTTGTGTGCGATCTTCAGGCGGTGTAAAATATCGTGAATTCTCGTAGGATCACTATTTAGTCCCGCCAGTGTTTGTGCAAGCTCCAGGTTTTGCGCAATATTTAATGCTTTTACAAAATGGGGCTGCTGGAAGACAATGCCGATATTTTGACCTCTAAAAATATCCAGGGTGTGCTCACTCATTTTAATGATATCATTCCCATCAATCATTATTGATCCATCATCGGCTTTTCGCAATCCCGCCAGCAAGTGCAGCAATGTTGTTTTGCCACTACCCGATTCTCCCAATATGAGCCAATGTTCTCCTTTTTTACACCGAATATCCGGGAAATACAGGGGGGTATTTCTATTGTATGAAAATCTGAGATCTTTTGATTCTAACATGGTTAAAATTACAATAATGCTGCTCCAAAAACTCCAGCGCTGTCACCGAGCTTTGGTTTCAAAAATACGGTGTCCAGCCGGTTATTAAATACGAATTCCTTTACGTGTTCTATTCCTTCGGAGTACAGCAGATCGACATTGCCTACCCCTCCACCCAGCACTACAACAGTTGGATCAATGATATTGATTACATTGGCAAGTCCTTTTCCAAAAAAATGGAGTAATCTCTCGACCGTTGCGGTAGCAACCTGGTCAATATTATCTTTGTGACGTTGTACAATTTCCGGTAATCTTCTTCTGACATTCGAGCGATCATTGTAGTGTTTTTCCAAAGCTGTCCCAGAAATGATCTTCTCGACACATCCCGTATTTCCGCAATAGCAGGGACCCCCGGACTCATCGAGAAACGTATGGCCCCACTCGCCTCCAATGCCCTGTCTGCCTTGTAGAAGTCGTCCATTGACCACTACACCTCCACCCACACCGGTACCCATGATGACTCCAAAGACGACTTCAGGGTCCGTGAAGTGCTCGATTGCGGCCCCGAGTTTTGCCTCGGCATATGCAAAACAATTGGCGTCATTGGCCATATTGATTTCGAGCCCAAATAAATCCTGCAGGTCTTTCAATAAAGGTTTTCCGTTTAATACAGTCGTGTTGCAATTTTTCATTGTCCCCAAAACAGGATCAAGCACACCAGGTGTTCCGACACCCAGTTTTTCAGGGCGGAGACCAGTTCGGTTGATCAACTGATCGACACATTTTCCCATTTGACTTACGATGTGCACATACCCTTTTTCACTCTCTGTAGGAACACGTAGTCTGTCTACAACCTCCAGTGAGGATGCATCTCGGAGGATTACGCCTTCGATTTTGGTGCCTCCCAAATCAATGCCCCAGACGGGATTTCTACTCATGCTTTGAAGTTATTATTTTGAGAAAACAATTAACGCAATTTCCAGTAAAGTAAATTAATTAGGAATTATTAAAAAATTTGTTCAATCTTTGCGCACGATCTATTACAAGTAGTATCATGCGAATATTTATTCCAGCCCGGGTCTAAGAACTGCCGTTACGGCATTGCTCTTTATCGTCTCCATTGATAAAATCGGGACCAATTCCACCAATTTTTATCGTTATCTGTAATTCGCATGAAGAAGTTTTCAAAGATTATTATATCTGCCATTAAGGGTGAGGAAAAAAATTTCACCACGGGTAGCATCGACAGGGCCATTGTCCTCCTGTCTATTCCGATGATCCTCGAGATGATCATGGAGGCCTTATTTGCAGTGGTCGACGTGTTTTTTGTTTCTAAAGTCAGTGTCCATGCTGTCGCAACCGTTGGGCTGACGGAATCAGTAATCACCATTGTTTACTCAATTGCCATTGGTTTAAGTATGGCTACTACGGCAATGATATCACGCAGGGTCGGTGAGGGGGAGCACGAAAGAGCCGCGGTGGCTGCTGTACAGTCGATATTAATTGCTTTGGCTTTTTCACTTGTGATCAGTGTAGTGGGAATTCTCTTTGCAGGGAATATCCTGCGTCTCATGGGAGGTACTCCAGAGCTGATAGAGGAGGGAATTTGGTACACCCGGATCATCTTTGGCGGCAACTTTGTGATTATGCTACTCTTCCTACTCAATGCTATTTTTAGGGGAGCCGGGGATGCGGCAATTGCAATGCGTGCGCTGTGGATAGCAAATGGATTGAATATTGTCCTTGATCCCTGTTTCATTTTTGGTTTGGGTCCTTTTCCCGAATTAGGTGTGGCCGGTGCGGCTGTCGCCACGAACATCGGTCGCGGTATTGGAGTTCTTTTTCAGCTCTATGTTTTATTTAATGGAAAAGTAATCGTGAAAATAGCGCGGCGTCATTTTAAGATCGCATGGGATATTATCAAAAGGTTGCTGGATGTATCTATAGGAGGGATGAGTCAATATATAATCGCCTCTGCGAGTTGGATTTTTCTTATGCGAATCATAGCGGAATTTGGTGAAAAGGCCGTTGCCGGATATACCATTTCTATACGGATGATCATTTTTGCGATTTTGCCAGCTTGGGGAATGGCCAATGCCGCTGCCACTTTAGTAGGCCAAAATCTCGGTGCCCAAAAACCAGATAGGGCTGAGGCTTCAGTATGGCGGTCTGCCTTTTTCACCATGCTTTTTTTGCTGGCTGTTTCGGTCTTTTATTTTTTGTTTGCCCGCGGAATGATTTCATTTTTTCATTCCGATCCTGATGTAGTAAAATATGGGACGGCTAGTCTCAAGATTATTTGTCTGGGATATGTATTTTTTGCATACGGGATGGTAATTGGTCAATCTTTTAATGGGGCAGGGGACACAAAAACACCGACCTGGATGAATTTTATTTGCTTCTGGTTGCTTCAGATTCCATTGGCTTACGTCATGGGTATTACTTGGGGTATCGGCCCTAACGGTGTCTTCTGGGCGGTTGCGATAAGTGAGACTGTTTTGGCATTCTTATGCATATATCTTTTTAGGAAGGGAAAGTGGAAGTCCGTTGAGATTTAGAGTAGGGAAGTGGTGTAGTGGGGAAGTGGTATAGTGGGGAAGTGGTGTAGTGGGGAAGTGGTGTAGTGGGGAAGTGGTGTAGTGGGGAAGAGGTATAGTGGGGAAGTGGTAAAGTAGGGAAATGGTATAGTGGTGTAGTGGTGTAGTGGGGTTGACATCTTCAAATTTCATATTATTGAATAATGGAGGAGCATGCTCTTGAGAAACATTACATAAACAGAAGCAACTGGCTCAGGGCTGCAGTCCTGGGAGCAAATGACGGCATTCTTTCCACAGCTTCCATTGCCATTGGAGTGGCAGCTGCATCCGATCTACGAGAACCCATCGTTCTCGCTTCATTGGCTGGATTGGTAGCTGGGGCCCTGTCAATGGCCGCTGGAGAGTATGTTTCCGTCAGCTCACAAACTGACATCGAAAACGCCGACATCGAAAGGGAGAAGCTGGAGCTTGAAACCATGCCCGATTTGGAGCTGGAAGAACTCGCTAAAATCTACATGAGGCGTGGAGTCAAGGATGATACGGCAAGGGAAGTAGCCAGACAACTTACCGATCACAATGCCCTTGAGGCTCATGTGAGGGACGAGCTCGGTATCAATGAGATCAGTCAGGCCAATCCGCTGCAAGCGGCAATTGCCTCTGGCGCTGCTTTTACGCTTGGAGGTCTGTTGCCCCTGCTCGTTGCTATGCTTGCTCCGTTGAGATACATGATTATCTATCAGTACGGGCTTGCTGTTATCTTTCTTGCTTTACTCGGTGCGGTTGCGGCTAAGGCAGGTGGATCTGAAGTATATAAAGCAGTCATAAGAATTACGCTTTGGGGTACCATTGCAATGGGATTGACTGCTTTAGTGGGCTATTTATTTAATGTAAATATGGGTTAGTCAGATTTACCAGGGATGAATTCCACCGAAGAGGTTAAGCTTTATTGGCGCGTTTGCGTGCATTTTCATCAAGTAAGATTTTTCGGAGTCTTATGCTCTTTGGTGTTACTTCCACATATTCGTCTGACTGAATAAACTCAAGGGATTCTTCCAGTGAGAATTTTATTGCCGGGGCTATCCTCATTTTATCATCACTTCCTGCGGCACGCATGTTGGTCAGTTTTTTGGTTTTAGTGACATTTACCACAAGATCCATGGGACGGGAATTTTCGCCAATGACCTGACCACCATAAACCTGGTCACCTGGCTTGATAAAGAAACGTCCCCTACCTTGCAAGTTGTGGAGAGAATAGGGAATCGCCATTCCCTTTTCCATACTGATCAAAGATCCGTTATTTCTACCCGGGATTTCTCCCTTCACAGGTTCGAAACCAGTAAATCGATGTGCAATAATGGCCTCTCCGGCAGTTGTGTTCATCATGTATGTGCGCAATCCAATAATTCCTCTAGAAGGGATCGAGAATTTGATTTTTACACGGTCACCTTTGGGTTCCATAGAAAGCATTGTGCCATTCCTCAGCGCTACAGTTTCTATTGCCGTGCCTGAGAAATCATCGGGGAGATCAATGGTCAATTCTTCACATGGTTCACATTTGATTCCATCTATTTCTCTAATGATCACTCTTGGTTGCCCTACCTGCAGCTCGAATCCCTCTCTACGCATTGATTCTATGAGCACTGAGAGATGCATGACACCACGACCGAATACAACAAACGAATCAGCGGTAGCTCCGTTCTCCACACGCATTGCCAGATTTTTCTCCAGTTCTTTTTCGAGTCGTTCCCGGAGATGGCGAGAAGTAACAAACTTGCCTTCTTGCCCGAAAAATGGTGAATCATTTATCGTAAAAAGCATGCTCATGGTAGGCTCTTCAATCTCGATCGAAGGGAGTGCTTCAGGACGGTCGATGTCAGCTACTGTATCACCTATATCAAAACCCTCAATTCCTACAAGTGCACAAATGTCACCTGCCTGCACAGTGTCTACTTTTTTGCGTGATAAGCCCTCAAAAGTATAAAGCTCCTTAATCCTACTTCTGATCTGTTCGCCAGACCGTTTTATGAGCACAAATTCCTGACCGGTATTGAGATCCCCTCTTGATAATCTTCCGATCGCAATCCTACCCAAATAAGATGAATAATCAAGCGAGGTAATCTGCAACTGCCCGCTGCCTTCATCGACTGCCGGGGCTGGAACATATTTGATGATACCGTCGAGGAGTGGTTCGATGTTTTCTGTGGGACTTTTCCAGTCTTCAGACATCCAGCCCTGCTTTGCGGAGCCGAAGAACGTCGGAAAATCTAATTGTTCCTCCGTTGCATCGAGGTGGTACATGAGATCAAAAACATGCTCCTGTACCTCTTCGGGTTGACAATTTTCTTTGTCTACTTTATTGATCACTACAATCGGTTTTAGACCGAGAGATAGCGCTTTTTGCATGACGAATCGCGTCTGCGGCATAGGACCTTCAAATGCATCGACAAGCAGTAGTACGCCGTCTGCCATATTAAGTACTCGTTCGACTTCACCTCCAAAGTCACTATGGCCGGGGGTGTCAATTACGTTTATTTTCACCCCCTTATATACCAGGGACGCATTCTTAGCTACGATGGTGATACCACGTTCTCTCTCCTGGTCATTGCTGTCCAAAATCAGTTCTCCCGGCTTTTCGTGATCCTTAAAGAGATTACCGGCATGGAGCAATTTATCTACAAGCGTCGTCTTACCATGATCTACATGTGCAATAATCGCGATGTTTCGTATGGGTTGCATACCTATGTTGATTAAAGGGCACAAAAGTAACATTTGTAGACTTAGAGTGGCATTTCTTGATTACACTTATGTCAGGAGTGTTGATTTCGCGATTTAGAGAATTATTGGAACGATCGAACTCTTGGGATCTTAATATATTCAATGCGAATAGCTGACGCAATGCGACAACTTCGTACAGATCGCCTGCCAGGCAGGTGGCAAAAGTTTGATAAAACCACCGGCTATATTTTTTTCCTAACGCAATAAAAGCCCAAAAAACCTAAACTTTAAAAACTCACATAAATCTTGACAGACTATATCGGATTGCTTTTTCAAGTTAGATTTTCGATGAAAGTTCTAATCGTTCAAACACTTTAAAGTTCTTAACGGTTTTTTGGCATTTTATCACTAAAAAAAATAAGGCCGGGATTAGATCTTTTTCAAAGGTCTTTGAGAGCGCTCGCATAAAAGTCCTAAAATAGTTTTGATGACCCCGACTTCGCATCCGTAGGTGGGGTCCCGCACTTGGGTCGCAGCGTGAGATTTTATCCAGCGGAAAAGAGTTGAGGACCATGAAATACAGACAGAATCAGATCACAAGAGATAGACTTAACCATTAAGGATGGAGGAGCCTGGCTCAGGGATCAAAGGGCAGCAGTGGAACTTCTTGGGGGACTTTGAAATCACCTTTTCTAAACATCCCAAAATAATCTATTTCGTTGAAGAGGAATTTTAAGCTATCATGCAAAGCAGTCATGCACGCAAGTAATGATCCCGAGCTATACCACCTGGCAATCCCTTTGATCGACCTTGAATGGTGGCCATACAGCCTGTTGCTCTGATTGCGCGCGGGTCAGCAAGATCTTACAGGATGTTAGGCCATCATTCACAGTCTTGTCGCCGACGCTCCATAGCTATGGCGACGGAGCGATTTTTTGCCGCCCATCCGCTGCACGCGGTTCTTTTCACTGCGAGGTACACAGTACCTCGCCCCGCCTTTGGCGGGATCGCTCAAGAATTATCAAGAAAAAGCGGAAGAAATTACTTATAAAATCTAGCGAAGACCTAAGATGTGGGTCACCGAGGATGCAGGAGCTCACCCACCCACTATAGGTGGTTCTTATCCCTTCGAGGTACACAATACCTCGCCCCGCATTTTGGGGGACTGCTCTCATCATGATCCACAGTGTTCCCATTGACCCAAAAGCAATGGGAAGATAACAGTCTATCAATGTCTAGAAGCAAGAAATCATCCCGAGTTTTACAGCTTGGTAATCCGTGTGATCGACCTTGAATGGTGGCCTTACAGCCTGTTGCTCTGAGCACGAGCAAAGAAGCAATCAGCGAAGTGAGGCATAGTCCTGGTAAAAAGAGTAGACTCAGCATGAATAAGCCGAACGGCTCTGATTGCGCGCGGGGGAGCAAGAGCTTACAGGATGTTAGGCCATCATTCACAGTCTTGATTTTTTGCTAGCTTTTTTATCAAGAAAAAAGCGAAAATTGTTTTGCAAAACTTTTTTGTTTCTTTTTTGGTCACAAAAAATAAAAAGACAAAACAAAATTATTTTCCTCTAGCAAGGCAAACCTTTTTCCTTGTCAGGATTGGCTTGCCTGGTGGGTGCCAAAAAGTGGAAAACTAAATTTGGTCACAAAAAAGAAAAATAATAAAACCTAATTTATCGAGAGCTCATCAACCAACTTTTCCACTGCTACAATCAATGCCGGGCTTGCCAATCCCTATGCTCCGCTCCGGGCTTGGGAATCCCTCCTGTGAGAACACCGTAAATCGAAACTTTGGGTTCCTACCTCCTAGTGAAAATCAAAAATCCTTCAATAATCGATGCAATTAGTAAAAATCGCCCTGGCCATTTTCTGATTTTCCAAAGTGTCGTAAAATTCATTTAGATAATAAATACATCTTTCCCTGGCCTTTTTTTCAGAAATATTCGTGTTGACTAGGGCCATCACATCATCTTTTTTGGATAAAAACAATGCACTCATGTTCACCACTTCCTCATCACTCTGACAAGGACCTAAGTATAACCTTTCTGTAACGGTTTTGATCGGAAGGGTCTCGTATGGCACGGCGTATGATGTGTGTACTACTCCTGAGTAATCAAAATCGTATGGGATTGCATAGACCTTTTTGTTTTTTCTGGAAAGGATTACTTCCAGATTGTGCTTGTTTAATACCTTCCAATCTGTATTTCCGATCATATATTGAAACATGCAAAAAGTCAGGTATGATTCCCTATCGACTTGCTCGGGCTTAAAATAGGATGATTTATAGACTTCTCCTCCCAGTCTTTTTGCCAATTGATCTTCATGCTCTATGATAAAACCCTTAAAATCGACGGGTTTTTTCTTGCCTTCACTGTCTCTGTAATGCATCTCAATGGATTTTGTGCGGAAACCATTTTCTGTATGCAAACCATAAATCTGATATAAAAGGTGTTCCAGCTCTATATATGTATTTGCCAACTTATTAAATGAGCAAGCGTTTACTAGTTTTAATGACCGATAATCTTCCCAGTCTTTAGATCTCAGAAATTCCTTTGTAAATCTTATTTTGACCGGCGGCATGTAGCAGACGCGCTTACGCATATTTCCCCTTGATCTTACTTCACCATTTGCTTCAAAAATTATCTCGTCTCCAGACTTGATCATAAAGGAAGCAGGTTGATATTCGTCCTTTTTCTTAAGTAGTTTTTTAAAATCAGATTCTATGAAAAGGTGAATTGAGTCATAAGATGAGACAAAATCGAATAGACTTTGATTTTGGGCAGGGACAAGGCTATTCAGGAGTAGAAATAAAATTGCCGGAAAGAGAAGTTTTCGTATCATTTGAGTCAATTTGAGGTCCAATTTTGCCAAATATTTGTATTGCTTCGAATGTATTGATTCAATGCATGGCGATCCACAACACCTACCATTTTTTCCATGTGATATACGGGGATGATTGAGTACCCGTTTTGCTGAAATAGATTCAGTACATCTTTCAGTTGGAGATTTTGTGAAATTGACTCGTAGCGGGGGCTAATGTAATGCGATACGGGCGAGTCCAACTTTCCTTCCTTTTGTGCATCTAAAATAAATTCTTCATGAAGGACTCCCTGAATGTTTCCCCAATGGTCGACCACAATAAAGTCATGCTCGTCCCCTCTTTTTCTTAAGTCAATTACGTGTTGCATCGTATCGAAGAGATGTACAGCTGTAAAATTGGGTCGTAAAACATCAATTACAGAACCTGATTGCAATAATAACTCTGCTTTGATCATGCGATATTCACTAGCTGCCGAAAAGAAGACAAAAAGGCCGATAAAGACTAGAATGTAATCACCGTGGTAGATACCGAAGATGGCAAAGGCGACGGCTATTACCTGACCAATGGAGGCAGCCCATTTAGTCGCCTTTTGACGACCCCATTTCATCGATAAAAATGAGCGCAGGATGCGACCGCCATCCATGGGAAATGCAGGAATGAGATTGAAAACAATGAGCACACAATTGAGCAGAAAAAGTGCTGGCAGGAAATTGGATGAAATGTTAAATATTTTCTCTGGATCACCAACGGGCATTACCCCTTGTGATGTAAACAATGTCAAAACAGTACCGAGAACAATAGCGATCGCCAGATTTACTGCGGGGCCAGCTATAGCCACCAACAATTCCTGTTTAGGATTCTCGGGAATTCGCTGGAGCCTGGCTATTCCGCCTATTGGTGAAATAATAATATCCTTGGTCGTGATTCCATACCGTCTTGCAGTCAGAGCATGACCCAGCTCATGCAGGACCACGCATACGAACAAAACCAGCGCAAAAAGACAAAGTCTAAATATGCCCATCGTCTCCAAGCCCGCCTTGCTTCCTACATATGCGATCCAAATAAAGAACAAACCAAAAGTCCAGTGTACCTTGAGCGGTATTCCAGCGACCTTTGTTATGTGAAAGGCATTCCCAAACATAGTAATTAAACAATTGGAGGGGCGTACAAAATTCCCTTCAGAATGCTGCGTGTGATAATCAATTTCTGAATCTCTGATGTACCTTCATAAATCTGAGTGATCTTTGCATCTCGCATCATTCGTTCTACTTGATATTCGCGTACATAACCATATCCTCCGTGAAGTTGAACGGCATCTGTCGTGCATTTCATCGCCATATCTGCTGCATATAATTTGGCTATTGAGCTGGCCAATGCGTAATCCTGATCACGGTCCTTCAAATCGGCTGCCCGGTGTACGAGTAGACGAGCCGCATCGATTTCCGTCGCCATATCTGCCAGCTTAAATCCGACTCCCTGATGTTTGTAAATGGGTTTGCCAAATGCCTCCCTTTGACTTGTGTATTTCCGGGTAAGATCAAGAGCTCCGGCAGCGATCCCGACGGCCTGCGCAGCAATTCCGATCCGGCCTCCGGCGAGGGTAGACAAGGCAAAGCGGTATCCTGATCCCTTGTCGCCTAAGCGGTTTTCTTTTGGCACTTTTACATCTGTATATGAAATGGATGTGGTGTCCGAGCTTCTGATACCTAGCTTATCTTCTTTTGGTCCAACTTCCACTCCATTCCATCCCGATTCTACGATAAAAGCATTAATGCCTTTGTGTCCCTTATCGGGATCTGACTGAGCAACAACCAGGTGCACCTTGCTCATTGCACCATTAGTAATCCAATTCTTTACTCCATTTAAGAGATAATGATCTCCATGATCTACAGCTGTAGTGTGTTGGTTGCTCGCATCGCTGCCAGCCTCAGGCTCAGAAAGACAAAATGCACCCAGATAATCTCCGCGGGCAAGCGATGTCAGGTATTTTTCTTTTTGCAATTCAGTGCCAAATTCTTCCAGGCCCCAACAGACGAGTGAATTATTTACCGACATAATTACTGCACAACTGGCGTCGATCTTTGCTATTTCTTCCAGTGCAAGAACATAAGACAAGGTATCCATCCCGGATCCGCCATACTCTGTTGCTACCATCATACCCAGAAATCCCATTTGAGCCATCTGATTGACTTCTTTTTCCGGATAAGTCAACTGGCGGTCTCTTTCAATAGCCCCGGGACCCAAAATTTTTTGTGCAAATTCAGCTGCCGCTTTTCTTACTTCTACGTGCTCGTCAGAAAGTTGAAATTTCATAGGAAATAAGATTACTGAGCGGGATCTTCCTCGAAGTCCCCACGTAGTATTCTGAATTTTTTTCTTGCTTCAACTGCCAACGTACTATTGCTAAAGTCAATGAATAACTTCTCGTACAATTCTTTTGCCTTTTCCGGATCATGCAAATTTGTCTCATACAATTGAGCAAGTGCAAAGAGTGCATTATCCACCCGGATTTCCTCCGTATAATTATCAATTATATACTGATACATTTCAGCGGCTTTTTGATATCGGCGTTGCCGGGTATACATCTGACCTTTCACGTACAGGATGTCGTCAGCAAGAGAGTGCTCGGGGAATTCGGATTCTATTTGATTCCAGATTTCCTCGGCTTCCGCGTACTTGTTTTGGAAGATGAGAAGCTCCGATTGTGCGTAGAGCTCCAATGGACGAGCCGTTGTATCGAGACCCATATTATCCATAATAAATACACTGAGATCGAGCGCGTCATTGGCTATCAGTTTTGAGGTAGAAGCCTTCAACACATCAAATTGTGTCTGTGCCCATTGGAAGTCACCCACATAGTACGACAGCTTTGCATTTTTAAAACGAGCTGTTTGACCCAGCAGATCATCTTTAAATTCTTTGTCTACTTGTGAATACAGCAACGTGGCTTCCCATTGCTCACCCTGCATTAGATAATAATCCGCAAGTTGAATTTTTCCATTCGCCTTGAGATATTGATTTACACCTGGCAGTGCAATCATTTCTTCAAGCAATTTGGTAGCGGTAGTCAAATCATCAAGATAAAAAGCTTGTAGGGATGCTTGATCCAAAATTATTCTAGCTGTGTTTTTATGCCTTCCAAATTCGTTGAGAAATTTATCGTATTCGGCATTGAGTATTACCAGGTCTTCTCGATTATATTCAAAGGCCTCGGTGATTTTTTTGCGTTTAGTAAAGAGGAGCTCTTTTTTAGCATCGAGGTAATAAGCAGATGACGGGTCTTTATTCTCTACCAGATATTCGAGTGCCGAGATCGCCACATCGTATTCTTTTGCATTCGAAGCCATACCAGCCAGCTCGTATACCCGAGTGCCATTTTCGCGCAGCCTCCGATCTAAAGCCTTTGTTTGCCGCAATGCATTTGCAAAATCTTTGTTTTGAATAAAAACCCAGGCGAGCAATTCTGTATACAGTATGTTTTCTTGGTTTGTCTGCAATCGCTCATAAAGTTGACGCTGTAGCTCTTGCCATTGATCACCGGAGAGATATCTTTCTAGCAGCAACTTGACATTATCAATGCGGGAGGTTTGATTTTCCATCGCATTGAGAAAATAGTGGATCATTTTCTCAATATCATGCTTGCGCCGATAGAGGTCTCCCAGATTGTATGAAAAGATGATATCATCCTTGAGCAATTTTGCACCGCGTTCGTAGGTTTCAATGGCAAGATCGAACTTATTCATGTTGACAAATTCGTTGCCGAGTTTGACTACCTGTAGTCTGTCGGTGGGCATTTTCTTGATGGCCTCTTTATACAATTTTTGCGCCTCATCATCTTTAAATTGGGCTTCCAGGATCTTACCTTGTGTGACGTAAAGAGATAGATTCTGAGGCTCTTTTTTTATTCGTGATTTGACAACCTTTTCGCTTGTAGAAAAATCATCCATTGCGAGGAGGCTTTCAATATATTTGTCAAAATAAAAGGTACTTCTCGGATCTTTCTGGTAAAGATCTTTAAACAGGGATGCTGCCTTCTCAAATTCTCCGGTCTCGAAGTACTGCATAGCTAGCCTGGATGTTTGGCCATAGACCGACGGAATCACCAGAAAGGCCGATAGAATCAAGAATAGATGCACCTGTTTCATAGTTTAAATCGTGTATATGCCAAATATAACGCATTTTCATGCCAATAAGGTTTACAGCCACCAAACCTCGAGGGAGATCCAGAAAAGTTTAACTGCGTGTAGTCTGCTGCACTAACTAGTTATGCAGTGGTGGTCAGATAGTATGAACATCGATTATTCATCCAAAATATCGCCGGAGTATTCTTGTGACCGCAGGCCGATATGAGGTTCCGAAGATATTGAGGTGCACGAGCAGGTAGTATAGCTGATAAACCGCAATTCTATCTTCAATGCCAGGCTGTGGAGGGTGCTCGTCAAAATATACATCGTAAAACCTTGTGCTGAATCCCCCAAATAACTTTGTCATGGCAATATCTACTTCATTGTGTCCAAAGTACACAGCTGGATCTATGAGGTAGGGTTGTCCATCATCTGCAATTAGGTAATTCCCACTCCAGAGATCACCATGTAGCAATGCGGGATTTACATCTTGGCATAAGTTTTTACATTGACTTATCAGAATATCTTCTCCGGGAACCTGTTGGTGGGAGAGCAGATTTTTAGTTTGTGCAATTTCCAACTGGGGGCTCAATCGTTGTGAAACGTAGAACTCGATCCAGTCATTGTGCCATTTGTTTTTCTGACGTATACTTCCGATGAAATTGGAATTTGCCCACCCAAACTGAGTTGCCGATGATCTATGTAGTGCTGCCAGTTCTTGAGCTAATTTGATAAAATCACCGGCATCGGCATTTTTTGTATTTATAAAATCAAGAACGATAAAGGCAGAATCTTTCCAGTTTCCACACTGAATTACTGAGGGTGCCTTTATCGTCTTCCGATCGTTGATTGCAGAAAGGCCTTCTTTCTCTGCCATATACATTTGCAGGGCATCTTCATCCCAGCTGCTTTTCACCACATATGATTTATTATTCACTTCGATTTTGACAACCTGGGATATATCTCCACCGGATAAGCTGTGAAAATTCGTGATTCTTTGACCCAGGAGTTGCTCCAGATGAGATCGAAAATCTTTTTCAGCGATCATAAAGCGTGGTGTCCTTCACGTCAACGACTATCTTTTTATTTCTGACGGCCAATTCCCAGACTGTATAAAAAATATGACGGGTAACTGCTGTGTATTTATCAAACATGATTTTATCGACGGTATCAGTTGGTTTGTGATAGTCTTCGTGTACGCCGCTGAAAAAGAAAATGGAGGGGATGCCGTGCTTGGCGAAATTATAGTGATCGGACCGGTAGTAAAATCGATTGGGATCAGTTTTTTCATTGTACGTGTAGTCGAGGTAAAGATGAGTGTAAGTGCTGTTAGTGGTCTCGTTTATTTTATGTAAGTCTGTGCTTAGTCTATCCGAACCAATTACATAGATGTAGTGAGCATCCTTTTCGTGCTTTTTATCTATTCGTCCTATCATGTCGACATTTACATTGGCTGTTATTTGTGAAAGGGGGACAGTAGGATTTTGCGAATAGTACGCCGAGCCTAAAAGACCTTTTTCTTCAGCAGTAAAAAAGATGCATAAAATACTGCGTCGGGGACCCAGATTCTCCCTTTTCATTTCCGCGATTGTTTCTAAAATCTCAAGGACGGCGGAAGTCCCTGAACCATTATCATCAGCTCCGTGAAAAATGGTTTTACCGCGCTTACCCAGATGGTCGTAGTGTGCCGTAAGCGCGATATATTGATCCTTTAAAATTGAATCAGTACCGGGGATCACTCCCACCAGATTCTTGGTGTAGAGCACATTGCGGGTGAGGTGTTGGTTTATTTTCATTTTGACAGGCAAGTGAACCGGGCGTCCCACGCCGACCTGAGTAATTCGATTGAGGTTACGTACAAAGTTTTTTCGTGATTTTCCTATGATAGACCTTGCCATATCGAGGGAGATGTAAAGCGTATTTGGCGTCTTTGTTCTTGTTTTTTGCGCCAGGGTGAGTGTTTCACCTGCGGCTCTTCGGCGAGTACGAGTGATGCGCTCTCTGAGATTTGGCTCGACAATGAGGACAGTGCCTACCTTGTTCTTCGCAGCGGTCCTTAATTTTAATTCGATATCACGAGACCATTGAGACATTTCAGTTGTGCCTGTCACAAAGGAAATGCTGTCTTTGTTTACCGGTTCTCCTTTATATATTAATATCGTTTTCCCAACGACATTTACCTTGGCATAATCGCTATAGGTCGTATCATCAATTCCATATCCCAAAAAGACGACATCGTCCAGATTGATCGATGGCCTGTTGTTGTTTTGATCGGTGTAAGAGATAAAGTCTCTTAAATGAGTGAATGTACTGTCATTTAACTCTACGGAGATATCTTTCCATTGGACATAAGTCAATGGCACATCCTGAAAATAACCTCTTTGACCAGGTACAGGATATACCCCCATTTTTTTTAGCTGGTCAATGATATACTGTGCAGCCTTGTCCTGACCTGGTGTACCTGTTTCCCGGCCTTCAAATTCTTTTGAAGAAATAATGGTTATGTGATCCCTGAGCTCTTCTTTGGTGATATGATCTGCAAAAAAAGAACAGGCAAATGGATCAGCCTCGAGAGTGATTTGACTTTGTAAGAAAAAGGATGAACTTGAAAACCAAAAAAGGAAGAACAACCTTAAGGAGCTACAAAAAGTAATTGCCTTACCGATGCGTGTACTTTTGAATTTATCCCGCGCAATAAAAAATTCACGTAGACCCACTATGCTTATTTTTTATGCTCAGTCTAAATCCAAAATAATATTCTCTAATGCGGAACCTGTTATTTTTCCGATCCTTCAGCATACATTTATTTTTCTGACCCGGCGCCTGTGACGCCCACCGTCAAAAGAAGACAGTAAAAATGCCTTAACAATCTCCACTGCTTTTTTTTTGCTTACAAATCTCGCGGGGATACAAACGATATTGGCATTATTGTGCTGGCGGGCTAAAGCTGCTAATTCTGCCTTCCAGCATACTGCAGCTCTGATTTTTTGATGCTTATTAGCAGTCATCGCCACCCCATTTCCACTTCCACAAATCAGCACACCAAAACGAGCCCTGCGTTTACTTACGCTTTCTGCTACAGGATGCACAAAATCGGGATAGTCAACCGAATCTGTAGAGTGGGTACCGTGATCCAGGGCGATATGTCCTTCTTTTATAAGAAGTTTTTTTATCGCATCCTTGTATGGATATCCCGCGTGATCGCACCCAACAGAAATTCTCATTAATTCTTTGTATTAGTTATTTTAAATTGATCCAGCCTGGTCTTTAGTTCGTTTGCAAATTCGGTGTCAGCATTTTTATTTGCCAGACGTTGAAGTTCGTCGATCACTTGGAGCCAGGATCTCTGATCTTCCACAAATCCACTGTTTAAATCCTGCTGCGATAGACTGCGGTAGAATTCCATATATTCTTCGGTCTCATCAGCAAGAGTAATCATATGAGGTTTTGCCTGTTCATAGGCACCCGCCTGATCATAAATGCGCAGCAAATTAAGGATACGAGCATCATATGGAAAATTCATATGCGGAAATACTTCAAAATACTTATTCAACATTTCGACGGCTTTTGCCTGTTCACCCTTTGCAATCATTTCGATTGCCGTTCTTTCGATCAATGTCTTATGTGCATAATAGCTTGGTAAAAAACTACTCGTCACAAATTGCCTGTGCTCGTCAAAACCTCCCCATTTAAATTTATTCATCACTCGCTCATAGATCTTTTCAGTGTCGATTCCTCCGTTGCCATGAATGCCAAACTGGGATCTTGGACCTGTCTGTTTTAGTGGTATAAACCTTAGACCCAGTCCCTCGAGCTGCATATAATCACCCAATCCCTGCAATTTGTTCTCACGGGTGGTAACACTGAAATAAATCGGCCTTTCATACATGTTACTGTAGATAATATCGAGCACGGCAAGTTCATCTTTGGTCAGGCTACCATCACTAATGTTTACAGGAATCTGAGATACTATTTGGTCCTGATCATTGGCTGGCACCCAACCAGATTGTACAGCCCTGGATTTGTCAATATTGATGACAAGTTGTTTACTGGGCAAGTAGCTCTGGACTTCTCTTCCGCCTGTACCTGACAATGGATGATGCTCGCCCATAAATTGGAGGGCAGATGACATGGACCGCGGCCTGTTGTCAGCATTACTCGGGAAATACATGACGTTGCGTTTAGATCCTCTGTATGCTTCCTCGGGAATCGTAAACTTGACCGGGGGAGAGTCATTGACTTTTCGACGCATTTGATTGATATACCAGTCTACAGCGATAAGGCTAAGATTGATTACCCTGACATCAGTGCGGATTCCCTCCACTTCCTGGGCATACCAAAGAGGGTACGTATCATTGTCACCGTACGTGAAGATGATAGCATTGGGATCGCAGCTCTCGAGGAAATTATTTGCAAAATCCCGGGCTCCGCTGAGATTTCTTCTGCTGTGATCGTCAAAATTTTGCCAACCCATAATGACAGGTGCCAATAAGACAAGACCGCATGCCAGAGCGGCTCTGGCGTTGCCAATGGGAATGCGCCGGAGGAAATGATAAATCGAAGGAATGCTCAGCCCTATCCAGATACAGAAGGTAAAGATCGAGCCCACCAGTACATAGTCCCTTTCCCGGGGTTCGTTGGGTGGCTGATTAGAGTAAAAAATAATACCGATACCGGTAATGAGGAATAGGGCGATTAGACCAAGGGTATCATTACGTCGCTTGCGCCATTGATAGATCAGGCCTATGATCCCAAAGATAAATGGCAGCAAGAAATATCGGTTCCGGGCCTGATTGTTTTTCATTGTGCTGGGCAATTTACTTTGCTCGTAGAGGAGCATGTCGTCGACCAGGGGAAGTCCGGTCTGCCAATTCCCACGTCTTAAATCCCAGCTGAAAAAACCCTGCTCTCCATTTTGTCTCCCTGCAAAATTCCACATGAAATAGCGCCAATACATGTACTTGATCTGGTATTTCCAGAAGAAGGTGATATTGTCAGCCATCGTGGGTTTACCACTTTGTTTATTAAGCCAGATGCGGTAAAGCTGTTTGCGCTGCTCATCGTTGTGGCCCAGCCGCGGGAACAACATTTCATCGGATGCGCGATAATTGGGAGTGACTTTATAGTCGACTTTTTCATATCGGTCACCCACTCTTCCATATTTATCCGTTACGTCGGTACTTATTGGTTTGGCATCAAAGTGGGGACCCTTTAGTAATGGTCGCTCACCATATTGTTCGCGATTTAAATAAGGGAGCAATCGATGCGCATCGGTGGGCGCATTCATATTGATTGGTGGCGAGGCATTTGCTCTTATCACGACTATGCCGATGATCGAATAGCTGATCAGTACCAGACTTAGACCCACCATAATATTCTGAATTGTTGCATTTTGCTTGCGATGTGCATATCGAAAGCCAGCATACAAGACACCTCCTATGATGAGGAAAAGGGGGATTAAGCCGCTATGAAACGGCAATCCAAATCCATTGACCATGAGCAATTCCAACTTGGCCCATAAATTGGGGATCCCGGTAATAATCAGGCCTTGTATAAGGCCCAGAAGTACCACTCCTACACCCATCGCAGCCAGCATGCCCAGGAACGAATGTTTTTTGTATTTCTTAAAATAGTAGAATAAACCTATTGCGGGAAATGTCAGGATACTCAGTAGGTGCACTCCGATGCTCAAGCCAGCCGAGTAAAAGGCAAATATGAGCCATCTGTCGTTTTGAGGCTTGTCAGGCAGACCATACCATTTTACAGTGGCCCATAAGGTGAGTGTTGTAAAGAAGGTAGACAAGGCATATACTTCTCCCTCTACTGCAGAAAACCAAATTGAAGATGAAAATGCCGTAGCCAATCCTGCGGCAACACCACTGCCGATGATAAGCCATTGTTGATCACCCTCGGGTTCTTCATCTCTATTGAGCATGGTCAACTTGGCAAATATCATGGTCGTCCATCCCACCAGCATCGCAGCAGCTGCTGAACTCGCACCACTGAGTAGATTGACCGCAAACGCGATCATGGCGGGATCAGAGGAGAACAGATCGCCCGCCCAAGAGAAGATGCGACCCAGCATGAGATAGAGAGGAGCTCCCGGGGGGTGGACGACCTGGAGTTTATAGGCTCCGAGGATAAACTCCCCACAGTCCCAAAGGCTTCCGGTGCGCTCAGCACTCATGAAATAGACGATAAAACTGATCAAGAAAATGAGCCAGCCGGCTGCATTGACCATCTTTTTGAAGCTGTAATTATTCATTACGGTCAAATTGTATAGTTGCGCAAATTTAAGAATATAACGGTGGTAGAGCGTATTTACATATGATAAATTTTATAGATGTGTATAATGTTGATTTGCAGGTTTGGATTATGTTGAAAATCGATTGATGGAGGAGCAATGAGAAGAATACGTGATTGCGGGAGCAATGCAATGCGGCAACGTTCTGAATTGGGGAGGTGGTTTGGAGGGAAAAATGTCCTAATCCGAATGCCTAAATCGGCAGCAAATGTTAAAATCGGATTAGGAGATAATTTTCCTGTAATCTCAAGAGTTGCTTGATAGGGGGTGTTTGTTTTTTACAAAAATCTATATGCAGTTCAATAGAATTTCGATTTTCTATCACAAATAGAAAAATTGTGCAATCGCACTAAATAGAGAACAAATACACCCTAAGATGAAATATGAGATTAGCCTTTCTACTCTACTTAATACTGATACCTGATTATTCGTTTTGCCAGATTAATCACCTGGCAGGACTGACATTTAGATCTACAGGTACAGGCAGAAATATTGCTGCCACTTATCAGCTGCAATGGCGAAAGCACAACATCCACCTGGATCTAAAATGGCATATAAACCGGAAGCCGGTTGATAATCAGGATCACGTATTTTTTAAGCGGTTCTATGCGTCGACCTTTAGCGAGCACATTGGTTTTGCGGCCGGGTATTACTATCAGTTATTTCGAGATAGGAAAACAATAAATCCCTTGCTTTTTTTGGATGCCCAGTATTTACGAGCCCCCATCATGAGATACGGGTTTACGAGACAACTTATTCCAGGTGGCGGATCGAAGGGATTGGTCTTTCATGATGAGTTGTCTAAACCCATGATCGCGATAGAAAATTCTATTGGAATTGGTTTTACCGCTATATTAGGTGATCGCATGTATCTAATTGAGAAACTTGGTGTAAGTCATCATCTATTCACAGCTCTTGACAGATCTCTTTTTCATTTTTCAGATGTAGAGACCCAATTTGGATATCTGATTTCAATGAGTCTGCTTTATGATATCTAAAGTATACTACTTTCAGTCAGCACCCAGGCTAATGAAAAATTCACTGTTTATTTCTTTGATACTAGTCACTCAGGTATATTACAGTTGTCCGGGTCAGGTTGAGATCAATGCGGGCTACCTGTCTTCTTCCTATACAGGATCAAAGTTAAGCCTGGGGGTGGGTTACACGTTTGGTAAAAGTGCAGTCTCCGGGAGTATCCTTTATTTGATGAATAGCAGAGTTCATGACTTGGATCCCGATCACTTTTTTAAGCGTAGGTTTTATGCCAACCTGCCCACACAGCACCTGGGGGGATCGATAGGCTATTTGTACAGGTGTCTATCTACAGAGTATCTTGATTTATTTGCGACGTATGATTTTGTCTTTACAAGAGCTGACTTAAAAAGTGATCGATATATTCCGACC
The DNA here is from genome assembly GCA_965222645.1 of Saprospiraceae bacterium. Taxonomy (GTDB): domain Bacteria; phylum Bacteroidota; class Bacteroidia; order Chitinophagales; family Saprospiraceae; genus JABDMH01. Next base: position 4,029,021 of record OZ244968.1, read on the forward strand.
GAAGAAGTAGATGGGATACAGTTTTATCGCTACGTTGATGAGACGTCACCAGTGACCATTGGTATCGAAAATGTTTTATCTTTAAAATTGAATCTGCCACTATTCGGTCCATTTTATATCACGCAATCACTGGGTGCTGGCATAGTTTCCTTTCACAGTGTTCCGGATACGATACAGAGCCAATTGAGCAAAAATTATGATTTGACAACAATGATCCGGATTGGTCTTGCTGCTCGATTGTGACAAAGTAAATTCTCGATTTAAGTCTTGATGGTGATTTTATTATTATAATTAATGCAATGTGAGGCAAAAAAAATACAATGAAATCTGGCAAAGACTTTAGTGTCGAAATTTCAGTTATTCAGTTATGATCAACTTATGAATTCCAAGAAATTATCCCGGTCTACAACGGCGTGAGTCGCATCAGGATAGTCTGTCTTCCATGATTTTGATGATCGCCTTGTACTTTTTCCCCACTTAAACTCGTATCCGGAAAGCCCTCCGTCTTTTGATTCGATGTAATCAATTTCTGCACCGGAGTATTTTCGCCAAAAAAATTGTTCTGCGTAATCATTTTTGTAATGGATGTATTTTGTGCGCTCCATAAATAAAAAATTTTCCCATAAAGCACCGGTATCCATCCGGTATTGGAGGTCATTAAAATTGTTTAAGACGGCATTCCTGATGCCAATATCTGCAAAATAGATTTTATCCATTTTGGAGATTTCTTTTCCGGGATTCTTACTGTATCCGGACAAGGTGTGAATGACAAACGCCTTTTCGAGCAATTCCAAATATCCCCGGACTGTGTCGAAACTCAGGTCCAGAGCATTGGATAATTTTTGCAAGGAAACCAGGCTTCCGATCCTAAGAGCGAGCAACTTGAGTAGTTTATGGAGTATTTGAGTGTGCCTGATCGATGTGAGCTGTAAAATATCTTTGTATAAGTAGGCCTGTGTCAGCTCCTTCAAATGGCGGATTTTCTGGACTCTGCCTTCGATAGATACTACTTCTGGATAACCTCCATAGAGAAGATACCTATGCAGGTGTTGTTTGAGCTCAAAAGGATTTTGGTACCGGAGCAGTTCCATAACTGACAGGGGGTGTAGTTGGAATGTGATGGTCCTGCCGGTAAGCGGTTCTCTCACTCTATTTGCCAGATCAAAAGAGGAGGAACCGGTCAGAATGATTTTAAGATCATGCCGAGCATCATGCAACAATTTGATATTGCTGCCGATATCAGGGATGGATTGTGCTTCATCAATGAAGAGGAGATCATAACCGCTCACTACTTCCTGCATGATCTTGAGATTGTTTGACGAGAATGCTTCACTGTATAAATGGTCGTCACCGACTATGCTTAATGTCTTGTAATCCAGCTCATTAATAAGGTTTTGGATAAGAGTGGTTTTACCCACCTGACGTGCCCCAAACAGTACAATGACCTTGCCTTTATCCAACCCTTTGGCTATCGCAGTACTTATATATCTTTTTATTTTCACCAGAGTAAAGATAAGTCTTTATCTCTAAAAATTCAAGTCTAGTAGAATTATTAGCTCTAAAAATTAGAGTATGATGTGATAAATAGCTCTAAAAATTCGATTTGTATTGAATAATTAGCTTTAAAGATTCGAATAGAAGAGCTCTGAGGGTTGTAGGAATTTGTCTCTATCTTCTTTTGGAGACCAAGCACTTAAATCACTGGATTACCTTATAATTTGCCGTAGTTCCTCAACCCTAAGTTAGAAATGATTCCGATCGTGTGCTGAGAGCGATGATACGTCAGTGCTGTTGTTTGCCTTGATGGGTATACGTCAAACAGCAACAATTTTAGGAAGCTAATACATTGTTGCTCCCATCAGGTTGGGATGGGAATCCGTTTGTTCGATACGGACTTAGATGGGAAGTGAAACCTCCTGTTACACCCTTAAAACTTGCTTTCCATGTATTTTAAGAATTCGGCATCTCCATTTTTATTAGCCAGCCTTCTCAATTCTTGAGTTACTTGTACAAAAGCTCGCTGATCTTGACTAAATCCTCGCTGCAGATCTACTTCAGAAAGACTCTCGTAAAATCTTAAGTGCTGATGAGCTTCTTTTGCAAGGATCTCCAGATGTGGTTTCGCCAGTTGATACGCACCGGCATGGTCGTAGATCCGAATCAGGTTCAGAATATTGACGTCGTATGGAAAATTTTTATGTGGAAATACTTCGAAGTACTTGTTGCACATAGCAATCGCCTTCTCTTTTTCACTGTTATTTAGAAATGCAATTGCCGTGCGTTCTATCACCGATTTATGTGCGTTGTAAATGTTTCGAAAACTGTCGGTAACAAATAAATCATGTTGATCCATTCCGCCCCACCTAAATGTGTTTTGAAATAGATCACTGCATTTACCGCTATCAATATCTCCACTACCAATAACTCCAAATTGTTGTTTTTGCCCTTCTTTTTTAATTGGCATAAATCGCAGGGCCAATCCTTCCAGCCTCATGAAACTATCAAGACCCATTAGATTACTCTCCTGATTAGTAACTGTAAAATAAATAGGTCTGTCATACATGTTATTGGCAATAATGTCCAGAACAGCCAATTTATCTTTTGTCAGTACTCGATTTACTTTGACTTGAATTTTTTCTACAACATGATCTGCAGATTGCTCATCTACCCAACCCGATTGAACGGCTCGAACCCGGTCTATATCGAGAAACAGATCAGTACTTGGGAGATAACTGGGAAACTGCCTGCCATTGATCATGACGGGGTGATCTTCTCCCATAAATTGTAAAGCTGTCGAAACCGCCCTGGGTTGTTTTTCGACCTGTGAAGGAAATACTAATGAATTGCGGCTTGCCCCCTGGTAAGATTTGCGAGGTATGGTAAAATCGAGCGGCAGACTGTCGTTCACTCTTCTTCGCATCTGATCAATGTACCAGTCCGCAGCGATTAAATTCAAATTTACAACACGAACATCAGTGCGTATTCCTTCTACCTCCTGGGCATACCACAAGGGATAAGTATCATTATCTGTGTACGTAAATAAAATTGCGTTTTGATCACAGCTTTCCAGGAAATTATGGGCGTAATCCGGAGCTCCAGAAAGATGTCGTCTATTATTATCATCATAATTCTGGAAACCCATTAATAACGGAGCCATCATAGCCATCGTGATAGCCACTGGTGTTTTAATTCTTGGCAACTGAATTCGATGCAATAATTTATATATTGCGACGGTGCTCAGACCTATCCAAATGCAAAACGTAAAGAACGAACCAACCAGCACATAATCTCTTTCTCTCGGTTCGCCAGGAGGCTGATTTGAATAGATAATTATTCCCAGGCCGGTAATAAGGAATAAAGCCAGGAGGGCAATGGTATCGTGTTTTCTGGCTTTCCAGTGAAATAGCAGACCAAAGAGGCCCAAGAGAAATGGCACTAAGAAATATCGGTTTCTTGATTTGTCATATTTCATCGTGTCAGGCAATTGACTTTGCTCGTGGAGGAGGATATCATCAAGCAGTGGGATTCCCGATTGCCAATTTCCATTTCTTAGATCATGATTTATCACACCCTGATATCCATTTTGCCGACCTGAAAAATTCCACATAAAATAACGCCAGTACATCCACTTCACCTGATATTGCCAAAAGAATCTGAGGTTATCACCCATGGTTGGGGCACCTTGCTGCTTATTAAGCCATATGCGGTACAACTGCTGGCGCCGAGTGTCATCATGTCCTATGCGTGGAAACCACATAAGGTCGCTCTTGCGGTGCACGGGTTTTACCGAATAATCCACAATCTCGTAGTGATTAGATGATTTGCCATACTTGTCGTTTGTTTTATAGCTGATCGGTGTCGCTTCAAAATGGGGACCTCTCAGCAGAGGCCTTTCACCATATTGTTCACGATTGAGGTACGAAAGAAGTCGGAAGGCATCAGATGGTTGAGTCATATTTACGGGAGTTGCAGCATTTGCCCGGATCACCGCTACACCGATTACCGAATAACTTATAATCACAAGGGTAAGACCCATCATGATGTTTTGCAGCATAGGATTATTTCTTTTCTGAGCAATGGTAAAACCAGTTAATAAAATTGCAGCAATAATGATAAATAGCGGGATTAGGCCACTGTTGTACGGCAGACTAAAATTATTAACCATCAACAGTTCTAATTTTCCCCATAATGTGGGAATACCCGTAATTACAAGTGATTGCAGTGCAACCAGTAAAAGCAGACCAGATATGCCCGCAGCTATTATTCCAAAAATGCTGGGTTTGTGATATTTTTTGAAATAATAAAACAGAGCAATCGCGGGAAAAGTGAGAAGACTAAGAAGATGTACGCCGATACTCATTCCTGCAGAATAGAATGCAAAGAGGAGCCAGCGATCATGTTGGGGACGATCGGGCAGATTATACCATTTGACTGTTGCCCACAATGTCAATGTTGTAAAGAAGGTAGAGAGTGCATAAACCTCTCCCTCCAATGCCGAAAACCATATTGAGGTCGAAAACGCCGTGGCAAGACCTGCCACAACTCCGCTTGCGGGAATGATCAGATTTTGCAAATTCTTCTCAGGGGGAAAGCCCAGCCTCGCAAAGATCATTGTGATCCATGCCACAAACATTGCAGCTGCAGCAGTACTTACGGCGCTGAGCATATTTACCCCAAAGGCAATGCGTGAGGGATCCTCAGAGAATACTTCACCAAACAAACTCGCCATCCTTCCCAGTATAATATATAAGGGTGCTCCAGGCGGATGAACGACCTGGAGTTTTGAAGCACCGAGTATGAACTCTCCGCAATCCCACAGGCTTGCACCCCTTTCAAGGGTAAAGAGATAGACGATGAGGCTGATGAAAAAGACTAACCAACCTGCTTGAAGGTTGCGCTTCTGAACAGTAGAATTTGATTTCACTGGATCTGATTATAGACAAACAATGCAAACGGAATCAGGGGTGTTATGAATAGATAACTGGGAATAAGGCTTTAAATTGTACTGGTTCTCTTGCAGTGAGGAGATCAGCAGTTGGAGATCAGGAAGGATTTAATGGGGTTGGGGTGTGATTGAAGAAGCGGTTGGACCTATTTAGCGAAAATAGGACTAAGCCCAGAATGCCACCACCATAAATATTGCTCTGATGACCAATAGGCCATGTCAACAAGAGGGATCTGCAACCGGTACTAAAGAAATGTTGGACCTATTTAGCGAAAATAGGACCATGGATAATGCTTTGTTCCCTAAAGCATTCTTTTTCAACCGTTTAGTCACGATTGAGCGGCAACTGTATGTGGGTATTTGACCTATTTAGCGAAAATAGGACCAATCCCAGAATGCCACCACCATAAATATTGCTCTGTTGACCAATAGGCCATGTCAACAAGAGGGAATCTGCAACTGGTACAAAAGAAATGTTGGATCTATTTAGCGAAAATAGGACCATGCCCAGAATGGCACCACCATAAATATTGCTCTGTTGGCCAATAGGCCATCTCAGCAAGAGGGATCTGAAGCCGGTACTAAAGAAATGTTGGACCTATTTAGCGAAAATAGGACCATGGATAATGCTTTGTTCCCTAAAGCATTCTTTTTCAATCACTTAGTCACGACTGTGCGGCGACGATAAGTGGTATTTGACCTATTTAGCGAAAATAGGACCAATCCCAGAATGTCACCTCCACAAATATTGCTCTGTTGATCATAGGCCATGTCAACAAGAGGGATCTGCAACCGGTACTAAAGAAATGTTGGACCTATTTAGCGAAAATAGGACAATGGATAATGCTTTATTCCCTAAAGCATTTATTTTCAACCGTTTAGTCACGACTGTGCGTCGACGATAAGTGGTCTTTAATCTATTTATCGAAAAATAGGACCAAGCCCAGAATGTCACCTCCACAAATATTGCTCTGTTTGACCAATAGGCCATGTCAGCAAGAGGGATCTGCAACCGGTACTAAGGAAATGTTGGACCTATTTAGCGAAAATAGGACAGGTATAATGCTTTGTTCCCTAAAGCATTCTTTTTCAACCGTTTAGTCACGATTGAGCGGCAACTGTAAGTGGTATTTGACCTATTTAGCGAAAATAGGACCAAGCCCAGAATGCCACCACCATAAATATTGCCCTGTTGACCAATAGGCCATCTCAACAAGAGGGATCTGCAACTGGTACTAAAGAAATGTTGGACCTATTTAGCGAAAATAGGACCATGGATAATGCTTTGTTCCCTAAAGCATTCTTTTTCAATCACTTAGTCACGACTGTGCGGCAACTGTAAGTGGTATTTGACCTATTTAGCGAAAATAGGACCAAGCCCAGAATGCCACCTCCACAAATATTGCTCTGTTGACCATAGGCCATGTCAACAAGAGGGATCTGCAACCGGTACTAAAGAAATGTTGGACCTATTTAGCGAAAATAGGACCATGGATAATGCTTTGTTCCCTAAAGCATTCTTTTTCAATCGTTTAGTCTCGATTGAGCGGCAACTGTAAGTGGTATTTGACCTATTTAGCGAAAATAGGACCAAGCCCAGAATGCCACCACCACAAATATTGCTCTGTTTGACCAATAGGCCATGTCAACAAGAGGGATCTGCAACTGGTACTAAAGAAATGTTGGACCTATTTAGCGAAAATAGGACCATGCCAATAAACCAGCCTGATTCTATTTCCCTATCTTACTGCTTTCATAGCTCTTATCCCCTTCAGCTTATGTCCTATCACAAACACTACCTCTTCGAACTCAATCCCACTGCTATTGCCAGGTTCTGTCGAACATTCTTGCATCCTGCCAGAACCACAATCATTTTCTTTTTGCTAAAGAAGAAAAGCCTTACACCCTATTCCGAAATAAAGGATCAGATTCCACTTTCCAGAGCCAGTGTAAGCAGGCATCTTCAAAAGTTGATGGATGAAAAAATAGTTGTGCTTCAGAATATGGGCAATAAAACCAATTATGTTGTCGACACTCAAGTGCTTAAGGATTACGCTTTCTTATTTCGTGATCTGTCGGATAGATTATACAAACTCACAAAGGACGAACAATAGTCAGTCATCCAATATGGTTTACTGGTAATGCAGTTGCAACCTAATAAAGCATAGCAGAGACTCACGAAAATGTCATACTTTTCAACCCTAAAAATTCAAAAAAAAGAAAAAACATGCTGATTAAGATTTTGGTTATATGCGTTGCGGGATATCTGGCCTATCGGGTTTTGACCAAGCCCAGGCAGATCGAGGGTTTTGACAATTTAGTTCCTGAAGAAGATGAGTTTGTGGAGTACGAAGAAGTAGAAGACTGATAGGATCACCGCATGCTTGGCCACATCAATATGGGTGATCGACTTTGCCACAAAACCAATCAGTTCCTCGCATTTAACAAGCCTCCAGGAATTGCAGTACAATCGAGAGAGGACGTTGATTTTTATCAATTGGCCAACGGCTACGCCAAGCGCAAACTCTATGTTGTACACCGAATCGATCAACCCGCAAGTGGCATTGTCCTTTTTGCGCGGTCTAAAACCTCTGCAGGCCTAATTAGTGCCGGTTTTGCTGAATCCAAGTTTAGAAGGGTATACCATACCGTGGTATCAAGAAAACCAAATGTGACTGAAGGCACGATCCATCATTGGTTAAAGCACAATCCCAAGACAAATAAAAGCGAGATCGCACAAAATCCTAAAGTGGGTTTCAAGCCTTGTAAACTTCGATTTCAGTTTTTGGGATCTAGTGATCATTGGCATCTGCTAAAAGTGGAAATTCAAACAGGCCGCCATCATCAGATACGGGCTCAACTCAGTGCCGAAGGCATGCACATCAAAGGTGATGTAAAATATGGTGCTCGAAGACCTAATAGAGACAGGAGTATTCATCTTCATGCCAGTGAGATTGATATGATACATCCGGTGAATGGTGATCGCGTGACGATAAAAGCTTCTTGGCCCAATGAAGTACTTTGGAATTTTTTTAAAGGGTCTCTGGATAGCAGCTAATTTGGGATTGTCTAGGCCTGTGATTTTATGGCAAGACGATTCATGGTTTCTTTCCCGGATCTTTTTAAATACCGGAACTGATTTGCTAATTCTGTTCTGATTACAGCTCATCCAAATCATACATGTTTACCGCTGATTTGCCGGCCATTGGCAAATTTATTTTGTGAATTTGGTCGTCACCCGTAATTGTGAAAGAATTATGGTCGTTAGTTTTTTTCATCGATGCTGAATATTCCAAAACATCAGTATCGGTTGGTATAATTAGCCATGCAAAGAAAACGGAGTCATCGATGTGATTTGAAAAAATCAAAGTAGGATTTGGTTCTTTTTTGCCATAGAAGGAGCTGTACCAACCTTGGATAACAGGATCTGTCTGCCCTTTTATCAATTCTGTCCTCCACTCTTCTTTATTAATAGGGACTACCTGGAGATACGTCTTCCCGATTCTGGCAAAATGAAAACCTTCCTTTTTTTGTACCGTACACCTGGGAGAAAAATGCCAGAGAACATCTATTTTTCTTGGTCGGTCTGTTTTTATCTGATCCAGTACTATCCAAAATCTGTTCTTTAAATAGAAAACGGATCTTTTGTGCTCGACAGGACCTGTCACACCCTCGAAGCCTGCATCAAATGTACCTCTGGCATAGTCGTATTTTTCCGTATTTAAATAATCGACCCCCTCAGTGATTGGTTTTTTTGTTGTGGTACTTCCAGCTTTTTGTCCACTATGATCTATGAGAATTACATTATGTGAATATGAGCTGCGAAAATATCCACGCCATTCCGTCGGATCGAAACTGAAGTAATTTTCGTGCGTAAATCTACCGCCATCTACCAGAAAATCATACCCTGATACAGAAATCGACAAGTGTAATTTATCCCGGTGTTGATGCCCGGTACCATATGGACCGGTATCAAAAAATGTCCAATGGGCATTCTTCTCCCAGCTATCTCGCATAATATGGATTCCAGCCCAGGGAAATACTATGGAAGGACCCATTTTGGGCTCTTCGCCGGCCTTTCCGTTAGTTGCAATCCATGACCAATCTGGCCTACTAAATTTTTGAGCAGCATTTATTAGAATATCTCGGAGATCATCACGGTCAGAGTCGTTATTCAATGGTTGATGTCCATCAGGTCTGATCGAATAGGCTAGGTAGCGGTACATGTCCAATAATCGCTTCTCATATTGATCTGAAACTGTTTTGCCTGCTTTTTTAAAATTGTCTGTAATAGTTTCAAACCGGTGTAGTGCAACCCATTGCGTTTTGGTAGAGAGTTCGGTCTGGGTGCCGTCGGGATATACCTGTTTATTTATTTCTTCGCTCATAGTTTCCATGGCGTAGTTGCCCCATTTTTCCGAATTCTTAAATGCAGTAAAGGTGAGGCCGGCGAGAGCAAGTCCATTCATCTCCATGGTCGTCCAGTTGTGTCTTTTTTTATGATAAACCATTAGGAAGTCACTTTGCATGGCAATACTGCTCAACATGAGCAGCCGTGTTAAGTCTGAAAAGGAATGGTTATTGACTAGACCAAAATACAATTGCGGCCAGGAGGCCCCCAGCCGGTGACCCGTCTCAAGAGTGCGCCATTCTACCTCACCAATATCCCGGTAATCGAGCTTTACTTGGGGATCAAGGACCAGATATATTGAGTCTGATACATCTGGAAGTGGATGCTGGACAATCCAATCTCTTAAAATCTCATCTAGTTTGCTGATAAATTTCTCATTTCGTGTCTTTAAAAAATGCAAGTATAAAGCCGGTAAATACTTATGCCCATTGAGCGAATATCCAAATTCATCATCGGGGATTGGTCCTGTATAGTTCCATAGCCAGCCCCCATTCTTTTTCCGAGGCACCTTTGTATGCATGCCGTAAAGATTTACGCTATCGACCATAAGATCTTCAGCTACCTTTGGGGCCTCATCAAAGGTTGTTGAATCAAGAGTGTTTATCACCCAATCCCTATCCACAGTTTGAAGATGTTCCAGGAGGGCGAGACATGCTCTTGTCGAGTCTCCGGCAGCAAGAAACGCACTTCCTTTTTTCAAGTCAGATCGAGACCAATCAATGCTTTCGATCAGAAATTGCATTTGATGCGGATATTCATCCAGAGCCTGGTCGATCGACTCTGTTCTCCCTGACACCTCATTTTGATGTTGACAGGCCAAGTGCAATAAAGCAAGACCCATGATACCAGTGAGTAATCGTAAATTGAAATGCATCATCAAATATGAAAGTACTGAAATTATTCCGGTGGCAGAGTGGGGTACATGTCCCGGAAAGTCAGGATTTTTATCTTTACCTAAAATCACACAGGTATGCGTTATTGCTTAGCATTGGATTTAAAAAACGACCCACATCTTATTTCTGAATACAAGAGATATCACGAAAGGATTTGGCCGGAAATTACAAAGAGCATTAAAGAAAGCGGAATTGAGCATATGGAGATATACCACGTGGAAGATCGATTGTTTATGATGGTAGAAACCACAAATGATTTTTCTTTCGAGCGAAAAAATGATTTGGATGCGAATAATCCCAAAGTGCGGGAATGGGAGGAGTTGATGAATAATTACCAAAAGAAACTTCCCAACACACCCGACAATGAGAAATGGGTCTTGATGGAGAAGATATTTGATTTGAAGGAAAATGGATAGAAGAGATCATAATTCATCCTGAGATCGGAGAGTTGTTTTTTGTGTAGGTTTTATCAATATTGTTGGGATGAATGGAAACATTCCATATCTTATTACACACTTTTTCGCTATGGATTTCTTGATGGAGGAAAAAAGAAGAAGGAATATGCGCTGCTTATATTTGTCTTGGTTAGTAGTACTACCGTTATTTTCAATTTTTGCGAAGACGACTGTCATTAAAGGACAGATCAAAAATTATCCCCTCAAGGAGGAGGCATCTTTGGCCGTAGTCAGTATTGATAATTTACAAGATGAGCTAAGGCAGATACGGCGAGAAATCCAACATGATGGATCTTTTGAAATAGAATTTGAGCTGAGGAAAACACTAGATCTTTATCTCAGGATTTTAAACCTTGACCTCCGGCTTCTGATGGTTCCGGGCGATACGTTGGAATTGGGTTGGGATTATGAAGATGGGAACAAGAAAATTACTAAGAGTTTTATTTCGTACTCCGGTGATGGCGCAGAGCGCAATAGACACATGGCCCATATGATGTATAGACTTCGGAAAGAAGTTGATTTTTCAGCTGGTGATCCAAGCGGACTTGAAGCTAAGTTTAGGGTGTATTCTCCCTATGAGTTCCTGAAATATCGGATGACTGTAAAAGCTCAGGAAAAAAAAGTGCTGGAGGGATTTTTATCCGAAAAAGGAGTGAAAGACACTTTGTTGCTGGAATGGGTGAAATTCTATATTGATTATCAACCTTTGGCTCATTTACTCACCTATCAAATATGGCATGCCCAACTCAATGGTCTGCTTCCCAAAGATGTTAATATCCCGGAATCGTATTACGGTTTTCTCAGGGATGTCGAAATAAATAACAAGAGGGCATTGATTTGTAGCAGTTATATCAAATTTCTCAGTCGTTTTTACTATGTATTCAAATATGATGAGACACCAAAATGGCCTCCTTTCTATAACCATCAGGAAGGGGAGGGCATGGCATCAGCAATTTTTCACGCACTGGTGGAAACGACCGAAGGTTTTGCGAGGGAGGTTGTGCTTTCCCGATTTATGTATGAGATGCTGGGCCGAAAAGATACCTTAAGCAAACAGATTCCCCCGCTAATGGAAAAATACTACAATCTGGTGACAGACCGAAATCTATCGGCAGCGGTGACGAAGAGATTTAGACTTTCTTTAGACCAAGAGCAAGAAATATTGCTTGAAGACCATATTAGTCTGCTTCGCATTCTGGAAGAAGATCAAATTCTTCCTTCAATATTCCGCGAATTTTCAGGAAAGGTGATCTACATAGATATTTGGGCCACCTGGTGCACTCCATGCCTGATGGAAATGGATTTTTATCCAAAACTCATTAATAAATTTAGGGATCAAGAAATTGCCTTTGTCTTTTTAGCTGCTTTCTCTCCTGAGAAACTTTGGAAAGAAAAGATAAATGATCTCGAATTGGGAGGACATCATTATTTGTTGGATGACAAAGATTACTACGACTTGGAGCAGTATGTCGAATTAAAGGGATTTCCGCAGCACATCATCATTGATAAGGGAGGAAAAATTGTAGATGCTACTGGTCCCAAAATCGGAAATGCGAAGGGCGAACTCAGCGACGAGATCCTCTACCTTATCAATGACCTGCTGGGATCCAATTAATTCCCTCAAAGTCATTATCCTCCCACAACAATTCCAGATCCGGTAAAATACTTGAGATTTGTTGTTAGCCCAATGTGATGTGTACTCCCTCCGAGGTGCATTTTTGTATTGCCGTAATCAAACTGAAATCTTTTTACCCTGACGCCAAATCCAACACTGAAACCTGCCAGAGATCGCTGGGTAGTAACCGATAATTCCTGCTTGAGCTGATGATTATATCCCAATCTCAACTTTACTAGCTTCTTTTTTCCAATAGACATTTCTCCACCTACAATAAAGTGCCTAAAGAAATTGTCAATTTTTGTTGGATTGTTTTCCAAAGTTTGGAATCCACCAAAAATAAAGTCCTCTTCACTATCGGGGTCGTCAAATAATAAATTCCAGCGATTGAAATGGTGATATGTCACAAAAAAATGGAAGGGAAGGTGTCTTAGCCTTTTTGATACCCCAATTTGTATATCGAGCGGCAACGGTTCCCTAACCTCATCATAGGTGGAAAGTTGTAGCCCCGATTGTTTGATCACCAATGCAGCTGTAAAGAGATTTAAAGTATCACAGTAAAGGGCACCAAGGTCAATGGCAAGACCAGATGATCGGTACACATCAAGATTTGACTGAATGAATTTCACATTAGCACCAACGGACATTTTGTCATAAAGCTGATATGAAGCTCCGAATTGCAAAGCCAAATCATTTCCTTTGAATGTGCCCAGGATATTACCATAGATATCGGTTTCATCAAACTGGCCGTATAGCATATAGTTTACGCTGCCATGCGCCATTATTCTTCTTTTACCGATGTACTTACCGTAGCCCGCGTACCCGGCCTGGACACCGGCAGGAAAAAACTGATGCTGGAAGGATAGTTGGCCATCTGAAGACCTATTAAGTTGAGCCGGATTTTGCAATGCCAAAGCAATTTGATCTGCTTGTGAGTCAGCAATTAACGCTCCTCCCATCGCGGTAATACGAGCCGAAGATGAGACATTTAAAAAGCTGTAAACCGACCGGCCACCTACTTGCGCATTGACAAGATTTGAGAGGAAAATCAAAAGGAGAACAAGATTCCATTTTTTCATAGATCGCCAGCTTCTCTTTTCCAGGTCGTATGACAGATGCCGCGATTGCACTGCATTATTTTTTCCAACTCTCCATTTTCACTGTAAAGTTTAAGCTCTCCATCTTCATTATCTCCATCTAAATACGTGCCTTCGGCTTTTAAGTTGCCATTCTCCCAATACTCGATAAAGGGACCATTTTCATTGTTATCGTGCATCTCCACCATCTCCATGAGCTCTCCACCGTTGTAATACTTTTTCCAAGGACCTTCCATTGTACCATCAACGTATTGTCCCTCCTGCTTTATCCTCCCATCCTCGTAATATGTAAAATAATCGCCGTGATATATCCCCATTTTATAGGTCTCTTCTATTTCCTTTTGACCATTCTTAAAATAGAGCGTCCGGACACCATCCAACGTATCATTTACGTAAAGGGCTGTCTCCGTAATAAGTTGTCCGTCGAGCCGATGATATTCGCCATTCTTTTTTCCAGTCTTTTTATCGACTGTAAACCTTTCTACAATTTGACCACTATCATCCTTTACTTCTACTTCCTGGTGTGAAGAGCAGGCCAGCAATATGACTAAAAGGAGATAGAAGAAGATTCTCATGCTATTAATAACGGAGATCAAGGGTAAAAATATATGCCATCAAAACCTCATGATGCTAAGTGCAATCTCTCTAATAAAAGGTGTACCTATGGTCTACAATGTCAGCATTCTCTCTCAAACTCTGCATTATGCCTCCCTTGGTTTGTGAGGATTTTTGACCTGTAAAGGTATTCCGAAGGCTAGCAATATTGGGCTCTCCCGGTTCCGTGCGATTGAATGGTTTGATTACATAAACACCCCTTACCCCTTCTATGGGCGGAGAGACCTCCTCGAGAGCAAGTCGTCTGGCATATGCCGCGACACTGGGCTCTTCTCCGAGATTTGCTATAAAATCGGTAAGAAAGTTTACACCTCGAGCCGTGTCAACTGGTATATTGTACGTTTGCGTAACAGTGGCCAGATCTGAAGTACCTTTTAGCTCATCCAGAAGGAGCTGTGCTTTTTTGTGATTTTTTACCAGTCCCTCGATCGTTGGCCTTACATCGCTCAGTGACATTGGACCTTCATGTTGTATGCCAGCCAGGCTCGCAACCACGTAGCGGTTATTGTAATATAGGGTGGGTTCCTGATATATGTAGACCTCAGGTGATACGTCATCAACGTTGGTCGATGGTTCATAGGCCCATCGAATAATGTCTCGCGATGTCTGACCAGACCCCAGTACATTGAGTGTGTAAGCACTTTTTTCCACCGGTGTTGCCGATTGAATGCTAAGTGCCGGATTGCTCGCAACAGCTGCTTCCAGGTCGGCTTTGGAGCGATGATTACTGACAAAATCGAGCACATCATCGTAAATACTATCTTGAGTTGCTTCTGAAGGAATTATGGGAAGATTAAGATACGCTACCTGAGCTCCTTCTTCACGGGAGTTGTATGTACGATCGAGTACTTCCACGACATGAACACCGAATTGAGTTATGACAGCATAGGGTTTACTGAGCTCGGCACTGTAGAACACCAAATCGTTAAATGGTTTTACAAATGTACCCAGCCCCACATTTCCCAGGTCTCCACCATTGAGGGTGCCGGTGGGATCTTGTGTAAACTGGGTGGCAAGAGAATCAAAAGTAACGGTACCTGACTCCAAAACTGCAATCAAGCTGTCTGCTGTCTTCTGCGCAGCTTGGTATTCAGGTAGTGTTTGAGCTCTCCTCAAGATGTGTCGGGCATGTACAGAATCTGGTACTACCATGCGGTCGATGACTTTGACAGCTCTGTATGCATTTCCTTCGATGTAGGGACCAATTACGGTGCCGGTAGGCAATGCAAATACAGAATCCGCCACTTGTGCACTTATTGCAGCCTTTTTCACATAAGCTGGATCATACGTGCCGTAATTGTTCTCGATAAATTGTGTGTCATTTTCTGTGATCTTAAATTCTTCAATCAGGCCATTAATTTCGGCAAGTAGATCGGAAGTATCCTTTCTGGTAGGCTTTACATCAAAAGAGATGAAATCAACATTGCGTACTTCCTCTTTATTGAAGTACTCCACTTGATGTTCGGATAAGTAATCTTTCAGATCGGAATCTGTGACTTTGATATCATTTTCCGGGACTTCTTCATAGGGTACTCGCACAAACACAAAGTCCGTTCGTACATTTTGATCATCATGTGTCAATTCTACCTGCCAGGTTGGAGTATAAAGGCCCTTACTCACAATATTCATCAACTTGTCGGTGAGACGTTCATTTATAATTTCCTTCTCCTGGTAGGCCCAGAGTTCTCTTAGATTGGGGTCGAGTTGGCCCTGACTTATATTCTGTCTAATATTGTTGAGCTGTTGCCGGTCTACCTGTCCTGTCTGTGGATTTGCAAATCTTTGCTGGATAAGGGCACTGAGGTTATTTCCAAATTGTAGGTCAATTAATTCGTCCCGTGGCACAGCGAGGCCATTTACATCGGCCTCATCCCCTATGATTGTGCGATCAACAAAATAGTTGTACAGGTAATTTCGACGGCTAAAAACATCCGCAGCAGATCCTGTGTATAAGATGCGTTCGGCGTTTTGAAACTCCATCCAATCCACCTTCTTCCCATTGACTTCGACCAGGGAAGGTATACTTCCCATGGGGCCACCCTGTCCCGTCATATCCATTATTACAAATGCAGCGAGGGCAAGCCCAATAGCTACAACAAGTAACCAACTGTGTTTTCTGATCGTGCCTATTAAAGCCATATTCTATAGAATCATTTAGTCATTCTAAAAAACGAAGAAGTGAACCATTTTCTTTTTTAAAGAAAGATCATATGTCTTTCGACCTGATTACGACCCATAACAATTTGAAAATCAATCGAATATGTCATTAATTCCGATCTTTCTCAATTAGGGATTGATCACCTTTCTCAAAAAGCACTGCAAATGTAACGGAATAGCCCTTCAATGACAAATGCACAGTGGGGATACCTGCCAGTCGCACGAGTGTAAAAAACAAACAGAAACAGTTATTTGTCCCTTTTATCCTGATACAAATCTTCGAGTTTTGCGTAAAACGTCTTACCAAATTTTCGGATCAAGGCCTCTTTTACAAAACGGAAGAGTGAAATCTTCATTTTTACACCCTGATCACAAGCTCGCTTGCAAATGTCCCATTTCTCATAATTCAGGGCCTCAAAGGGTGAGTTTTCGACCTTGGAGTGTCTGACGGGATAAAGATGGCAAGAAATGGGTTTCTGAAAGTCGATGGCTCCGGCCTGATAGGCAGTCTCAATGCTGCAGCGACCAGTTCCATCGGCATCAAACTGCAGGTACGCGCAAGCCCCCCCTTCTACCAGTGGAGTCCCCTGGATGTTTGGCTCGGGATAGAATACAGATGTACCATGGTTGTCGATAGTGCGATTACCCCCAGCGCTTACAAAGGACCTTAGTATTTCCCTGTTCTCAAAAAGCTGAGTGCATTCCCAATCTTCCAGCGGCGCACCCCAATCCCCCTCCCAGCAGCAAGCCCCCCTGCAATGTTTCAGATCGCAGGCAAAGTGTTCTTCTAAAAGGTCTTCACTGATTAGGAGATTGTCAACTAGATACATTCAGAAAAATTGTTTATGAAGTCTGCGATCAAATCTAAAATAAGTTTCTGCTAATAATCCTATCTTGTAAAATTCAACCTTGTACTGCGAAAAAAATGAAAGCGAACTTTCTCCTCCTCCTGGTCCTTGTCATGGTACCGGTATTCATCAATGCTCAGCAGGATGATTTTGCGCTTATAAAAAGTCGCGTTGTAGCTGAGTTAATGAGAACTACGGTAGATGACGAAAGCGCAGAAAAAATATTGACCCGAATTGATAACGAGGGAAAGTTTGTTGACATTAATTATGATGATTTAAGCCGCACAGCAGGATTTCCTCACCGACAGCATACATATAACCTTGTGCACCTCGCCAAGTCCTATAAAAATAAGACTTCTAAATTTTATCGGGATGAAGCCTTGAAGAAAAAAATAGAGACATCTTTAAAATACTGGATCGATCATGATTTCTTTGGTGACAATTGGCATAATAATCAGATTTCGACGCCCACAAATCTGGTTAATCTCATGTTGGTTATGGGTGAAGAATTTCCCGATGATCTTGTATCCGGTGCTCAGCCCATTATTGGCAGAGCCCATATGGAGGCTTCCGGAGCAAGACCTAGTGGTGATCGAATCGTAATAGCGGGTATTTTGGCCAAGAATCTGCTATTTCTAAATGACAGGGAATCCTTTGATAAAATTATTAGACTTATCGAAGGTGAGGTGAAATTTAGTACAGGAAAAAGGGGAATGCAACACGACTACAGTTTTCATCACAGGGTAGACCGGGTGAATAATACAACTTCGTATGGTTATGGCAAATATGCAAATGCATTTGGCGAATGGTCATATTATGTCGCTGGGACTAAGTATGCTTTTTCTATCGAAAGAATAAATCATCTTGTGGATTATTATCTCGATGGCATTTATAAACAAATGGTCTATGGAGTGTATACAGATATCAGTGTAAAAAATAGAAGCATTTCTCATAAAGCTGAATTTAAGCCACATGGCACAAGAGAAATAGAGCGATTGCTTCATAGTACTGATTATAGGAAGGAAGAACTGGAAGAAATAATGCAATTGCGGAAGGGAGATAAAAAGCCCACAGAATCATTTTGTAAATTTTTCTGGCAGACCGAGCATTTTGTGTGTCAGCGCCCCGGATATTACACAACGGTAAGAATGTATAGTACTCGTAATCGAAACATGGAACAACCATATAATGGTCCTGGGATTACAACCCATCACCGCGCCGATGGAACCAATTATTTAATGCTCAAGGGAGATGAATATCACAATATTTGGCCCGTGTATGATTGGCAAAAAATCTCGGGTACAACGATCATGCAAAAATCTGAGCTACATGGTTCGGATCAAATCCAACTCAATGGATTGACGGATTTTGTAGGTGCCGTCACAGATGAATTATACGGTGCCGTTGCGTTTGATTTTATCAGTGCACATGACAGGGTTGCAGCAAAAAAATCTTGGTTTTTTTTCGATGAAGAATATATTTGCCTTGGTGCGGGAATAAAATCCTTACCGAGACTACCCGTATTCACCACTATTAATCAGACGTTAATGCAGACGGAGGTGAGCCTTCAGCAAAATGAAAAAATCAGCGAGGTGCCAAGCGGTCGTCATGAGCTCAAGGACATAAAGTGGGTTCATCACGATGATATTGGGTATATTTTTCCAGATCCAAAAACCATTAATTTATCTAATCAAATTGAGACTGGTCGTTGGTCAGATATTACTGATCAGAAAAATATTTCAGACGACGTGATTAGCAAGGAGGTTTTTTCGCTTTGGTTCGATCATGGTTTAAGACCCAATGATGGCTCATACGAGTATATAGTAGTTCCGGGGGTAAGCAGGGATGACTTGAAGCATACGGCAGAGCACAATCGGCATGTTGAGATTTTATCGAATACGGAAAAATTGCAGGCCGTTCTACATCGGAAATTGCAACTTTCACAGCTCATTTTTTACAGTGCCGGAGAGATTAATGTAGTTGAAGACCTGAATGTAAAATTGGAAAGCCAGGGGATGATTATGCTCGAAATGGATGGAGAAAGGATAAAGAAAATTACGGTGTCGGATCCATCGAGAAAACTTAGTAAAATGATTCTCACTGTCTCGGGTGATTATCATTGCCAGGCTGATCATTGTACGATGGTGCCAAGTGAAGATGGTGGAAGCTCTACGTTCATTATTTCTCTGCCAGAAGACGTCTACGCCGGCAAGAGTATTTCGATCAAGCTTGAGAGCTAGGGAAATTTTTGATTTACCAATCTATTGGAAAATAATCTTTGAGAAATTTTCCGCACCAATGTTTTCCGGTCTTTATTCCATCGAAAAAGGGATCACAGATGCGCGCAGCGCCATCCACAATATCCAGCGGTGGTTGGAAATCGTGTATTTTTTGTTTGAATTCAGAAAGGTGTACGGGATCTTCATCCGTCACCCAGCCCGTGTCTACCGCATTCATGTAAATACCGTATCTGGCCAGGTCGCTGGCTGATGTATGTGTCATCATGTTTAAAGCTGCTTTGGCCATGTTGGTATGGGGATGCCGGTCCGATTTTTTAAACCGGTGAAATTTTCCTTCCATAGCGGTGACGTTTACAATATGCTTTTTACCTGTGTTTTCTTTTTTCATCAGGGGGGTTAGTTTATTGGTCAAAATAAATGGGGCAATGGCATTTACCAGTTGTACTTCAATCATTTCGGTGCTTTCTATTTCGCCCATTCTCAGTCTCCAACTATTTGTCTTTCTGAGATCTACTTGCTGGAGGTCAGCATCCAATTGCCCCGCTGGGAAAACTTCTTCAAGCTGGAGTGTCTTGTCAAAAGAGTAGGGAATCTGTGACAATTGTGCAGCCGATGAAATACCCAATCCCGGTTGTTTGCTCTGCCATGAAACGGGTAGATTATTGTTTTTTGTCGACGTCTTTATACCGTGAAGTTGATCTTTCAGGTCACTATAATTTTGGAGTAGAATTTGAATTTTCTCGTCCTGCGACACCATGGCAGTTTCTTTTTGCATTAAGTGTGCATAA
The DNA here is from genome assembly GCA_965222645.1 of Saprospiraceae bacterium. Taxonomy (GTDB): domain Bacteria; phylum Bacteroidota; class Bacteroidia; order Chitinophagales; family Saprospiraceae; genus JABDMH01. The sequence continues at coordinate 4,049,085 of OZ244968.1, forward strand.
AATCCGGATGGTCTGCGCACAGTCTGAGCTGCATTATTAAGTAACAGATCTAACCGGGCGTATTTTTCTTTGACGTAAGAAGTAAATAATTCTACACTTGGAGAATGTCGCAAATCAAGACCGTAAATATGGAGCCGGTGATGCCAATCGACAAAGTCGGTTTCCTTGCTATAGCGGGTGGCTGCATCCACCGGAAATCTCGATGTGGCAATCACTATCGCTCCTGCCCTGAGCATTTGCAGTGTTGCTTGATACCCAATTTTCAGCCGGGCACCAGTGATCAAAGCGACCTGGTCAGACAGATCAGCCGTTTGATATCTTTTTTGATAATTGTATTCAGCACATTCCGGACATAACGCGTCGTAAAAATGATGCAATTCGTCAAATAATTGATTGCAGACATAGCAGGGTCTGCTCTTAGTCAACTTTGTTCTTAGATTGTTCTTCGATTCTTTAATTCTCAACGGAGCCTCAAATACCTTTGCTGTACGCGCGGATCGGATTCCTGTTGAGGAAGTTGAGACTCTCAACTGATGAGCAACTTTTTCCTTCTTTATTCTCTTTTTTGCTCGCCGCCGTTTAGAAAGGTCTTCACGTCCGGGTCTACTCAACAAGCCGGCATATCTCAAAAGTGTTATTCGCAGGTCTTCCGGAAGATTCATAAGATAATCCGGATTTTCATATAAAGCTTGCAACAATTTTACACACTCTTCTACATCGGAATGAGGGGATAAAATCTTGGGATCATTACTATTCTTCATGGCAGTTGACAAGACTGTTGTTGTGTTTTCACAGAGACAAAGACTGCTTCCGGGATCCAAAAGTGTTATTTTTATATCACTTTTGCAAAGTGTAGGGAACGCCTTCGCAAAAATTAAAAAGTCATTATGATGAGAAGATTTATAATAGTATTCTGCTGCATCTATATCTACAGTTATCCGGATTTAATGGGTCAAGATCACTTATGTCAGGGTGCACATTGGACGGAAGGAGAGGCTGAAAGACACATGATGGAATTTTCTACAAAATGGAGTGACAGGCAGTCCTGGGAGGAGCGTGCTCATATGATCAGAATGGGAATGATACGGGGAATGGGCTGGAATAAACTTCCTCAGGATCCAGCAAACCCAGAAGTCCTTGTCCATAGCGAAAGGATTATGGATGGATACATCGTGCAAAATATCGCAATAGAAAGTTTCCCAGGATTTTATGTTACTGGTAATTTGTACCGACCCCTGCGCACAGAAGGAAGGACCGCAGGAATACTATGCCCACATGGGCATTGGGAAGAGCCACCAGGGCGAATGCGTGAAGATATGCAATTGCGATGTGCTTTTCTGGCCCGGATGGGTGCCGTAGTCCTGGCGTATGATATGGTGGGCTACGGCGATCACAAGCAAATAGATCACAGGATGCCACTATCACTAGTCATACAGACATGGAACAGCAAGAGGGCACTTGATTATTTATTAAGTCGCGGTGATGTCGATCCGGAGCGCATCGGTATTACTGGTGCTTCTGGGGGTGGTACTCAGACTTTCATTCTCACAGCCCTTGATGATCGCATAAAGGTGAGTGCTCCGGCGGTAATGGTGTCGGCTCATTTTTTTGGAGGATGTATTTGTGAGAGTGGTATGCCGATCCATAAGAGTGCACAGCATCAGACTAACAATGTGGAGATCGCAGCTCTGGCTGCTCCGAGGCCTATGTTATTGCTTAGTGTGGGTGGAGACTGGACTAAAAATAATACCGTGATTGAAGTGCCATATTTGAGAAAAGTGTATGGACTTTATCAAGCAAATAGTTTACTTACCCACGTGCATTTTCCCACTGAACGACATGACTATGGAGTAAATAAAAGAGCGGCTATGTACAATTTTATGGCTCACCACCTTGATTTATCATTTCCTTCCCAACTCTATAATCTGAAAACCAGTACTATGGACGAAGCATTTATATCGATACTTTCTCAGGAGGAACTGGCCGTTTTTAATGATCAACATCCGATTCCCCAAAATGCACTTTCGGGCAATAAGGAGGTTTCCGAATTTTTTTTGGAGAAATATTCTAAGAAGTAATCAGCCCACCAAGGGGAAGGTGCCAATTTCGATTTGATATGTTCCCTCTTTTTGCAGAAGTGAATCGTGATGGATATTTTTTGTGTGATCTGTTCTTTTCGTTCCGTAGTGGAGTATATTTTGACCACACAAATACGATCGATTTTACAGATTTTACAGATCTTATCGCGAGGCATTTAAGAATCTGCGTAGATCCGTGCAATCTGTGTTCCTGTTTTTCCCCTGCTTTGGTAGCATATATTTTTCTCTTTTTTTAGCGGGGTATATTATTGGATCAATGCCGTTTAATGAGACAAGTGATAAATATTTGGGAATTTAATTCCTGGGGAGGTTTTGCACGGGATTTTTTATAAATCAAATCATTAGACCTTGATGTTTATCCAAAAATCCCAAACATTCTGAGCAATACAACGATCACTATCGTCACCAACAACCAATAAGCCACTTGATTTGCTTTAGAATGGTGGCTCGCAAATTTTGCCGTGTACCATCCTCCGGCAGTCTGTCCTATAGCCAGTATTAATCCCACATCCCACCTCACGAGGCCCTTGTAATGAAAAATAAATAGAACGAAGAGTGTATAGACAGCTACGACAAAGGATTTGAGAGCATTGCCTTCCACCATGCTGTACTTGGCGATTAGCACCATTGCTGCCAGATAAAAAATACCCATACCCATTTGGATAAATCCACCATAAAATCCCAGGGCCAGATAAATAGGTACGGCAACCCACCAGTTTAATGGGGACAGGTCACTTTGTTTGCGGAGCCATCTTTTGGGATTGACCAACAGGACAACCAGCATCAATGCCATCAAATATTTAAAAACAAACAAGAATTGGTCATTGCTCACCACAACGGCTACATAGACTCCAGTCAAAGCACCAATGACAGTCCAAAAAATATTTTGTTTACTGTGCTCAAGGTCCAATTTCCCGTTCCTGTAAAATGCCAGACTCCCTGCGGCAGACTGTGAGAAGACTCCGACTCGATTGGTACCATTGGCTGTATTACCTGGCAGCCCAATCACCTCAGTAAGGATCGACAGGGTTATCGCAGAGCCATTTCCTGCGAGGGTATTTATTGCACCGGCTATTGCCCCACCCGATATTGCGATCACATATTGATACCACTCCATTTATTTTATTCATCCATGTATTGACAAATCTCCACCAGGGTGCCCCCCATCGACTTTGGATGAACAAAAAAAACCCACTTATTCATTGCTCCCCGGATGGGCTTTTTCTGTAGCACATGAAATCCTTCGTCGTTGAGTCGCTTCATCTCTGCATTAATATCTTTTACCCGAAAGGCCAGATGGTGTATACCTTCACCCCTTTTAGCGAGAAACCGGAATACTGGACTAAGCTCACTGCTCGGAACGAGTAGCTCGATTTTGGTGTTTCCCATTTTTAAGAATCGCACGTTCACTTTCTGAGAAGCTACTTCCTCATCAGCCAGAATCGTCACGTCATATAATCGTCGATACCGATTTGTGGCGATCTCCAGATTGGAGACCGCGACACCGATATGATCCAGTGGAAAATCCTTTACCTCCACGGGAGCTTTTTCTAAATATTGGCAAAGATCCCCAGCCTGCGATCACCCTCCCAGTCGCCGCGGGTAAAATCCGGGCACTTAAGGGGAACACTACCGAGCTCCACCGACAGTTTCGATAGCTCCACAATGCTGGACCACGCTGCTGCATCATACACATCCATATCCAGAGGCCATCCATTGTTGAGGCAGTCTATAAGGCGATATATCTGTACAAAGTCCATCCCTCCATGACCTCCGTGCTTGGCAATGCCGTCTTTGAGTTTGTCCCAGATGGGATGTTTATATTTTTCCTGATAGGCTTTTACTTCTTCTTCTGTACACCAATCATGTCTTTCACCTGCGATGGAAAGCCGGCTGGGGTATCCCTCGTGATATGCTTTGGTACCTGCAAGCGCATTTATCCTGCTGTAAGGTCTTGGCGTGACTACATCGTGCTGAATGAGAATCGTGCGTCCTAATCGAGTCTTCACCAGTGTGTTATTCATATCGCCATGGGTGAAATCCGTGCGATTGTAAAACTCATTATCATGAGAGACTGAGTGGGATGTTTCAGACAGGCTGGCTTCTATGCTGCTCATCGAAACGAGGTGATCAAATCGATCCCCTCTGTTTATATCCATATATTGCGCAACAGGTCCCAAGCCGTGAGTTGGATATAAATTGCCATCCTGTTTGATGTGATGCCGTATCCTCCAATCATTATAATAGCGTTCATCGCCAAAAAGACTCTCTCTCAGGTTGTGGATATAGGCTGCCTCACCATAGGTTATGGTACCAAAGACACCATTTTGTGCCATATTGAGTACCCATAATTCTTCTGCTCCATAACATACATTTTCGAGCATCATGCAGTTTACCTGCATTTCTTCTGCCGTATTCACTAGATCCCAGCAGCCCTGTAGTGTGAGTGCTGCCGGAACTTCTACTGTAGTATGGAGACCCTTCTGCATGGCGTAAACACACATAGGTACATGGTCTTGCCACGGAGTGCATATGACGACGAGGTCAAGGTCATCCCGTTGGCACATTTCCATCCACACTTTATCGTCTCCAGTGTAGATATCCGGGTTTTGTCCACTTTCTTTCAAAGTCTTTAAAGTGGGTTCAATTCTGCTTTCGCGTAGATCACAGATGGCTCGTATTTCTGCCTTGTCCGGAAAAAGTGCATTGACGAGTTTAGCTTGGCCTGTGCCGCGATTGCCGAGACCGATCATTCCTACTTTTACCCTCTCTATCGGATCCTTCCTAAGATCCATCACGCTTGCCTGACCTTTTGGTTTGGGTGGTTCATTTTCAAGAATTTCGAGGATGTTTTCGAGTGGTAAATGATCTGCCATCGCCAGGTGACTTATTCCCAGCCACGTGGCAGCTGATGAGGAGAGTTTAATAAAAGAGCGTCTTTTGTGATTCATTGTAGCCCAATATCTAGATTGAAAAGCAAGATACAAACAATCTATGTGATACATCCTGGAAGTGACTTATGCCTAATCAGGAGGATCTCTCAATTAGGCCTACTTGCTGTCCGCGATTCAACCAGGATCATTATTGCAATCATCTATGACTTGGTTTTTTAGGTAGAAGGAAAAGCTATTTTTGATTGTTGATAGGATATTGATTTTATATCAGGATCCTTCAGAAAGTATCTGAAACGGTCCTGTTGGTTAGAGAATACAAACGAAAGATTGCAAAAGATATTTTTTTATATTATATTTGTTCTAATACGTAATTATCCAAAAGTATCTGACACCATGAAACAATTATTTCTCTTCTCTCTTCTCTCTTCTCTCTTTTAGTAACCGGCTGCAGCAAGGACATTTCAACAATGGAATCATCTTCTCATAATTCTTCCATTGAGATACGGTCTTCAGATGGCCGGCTGCAATTTGATAATGATCAAGCTTTCATGAATGTCTATGGGGGAATTATAAAAGGCGATTTTGAAGAAATTAAGTCCGATTTTGTATCACTTAAGAGCCTTTATGATGCAACTGCTCTAAAAGAGCTAAATGATTCTGAATTCCTCGACTACATAGGAAGTGATGAATATAAAAAGTTGTATTATACGGACATTGATGAAAATGGTATAAAATCTGCGGAACCAAGAATACTTTCTCCGAGTTTGAGGGCAGTGCTGAACGAAGATTTTGAAATTCAAATAGGTGAATTCATCTATAAGATAATCTCCAATGAAATCTACAAAGTGCCAGAATTAGTATTCAACGAGGCGACATTCAGGCAGAAGGCTATCGAAGTTCTACCTTTGAAGGTAAAGGTCAACTTAAATGGTAACTCTCGGGTGGTGATAAGAGATTGTACAAAATTCTTTTTGAGCAAACGTAGTAAGTGGCATCGCAAGATGCAGGGTAAAATGGATCAGTTTACGGTTTTTGCTACAGGGGAATTTGAGCTAATAGCTGTAACAAAGGCAAAATTAAGAACATCGTTTGGTTGGTGGAGAGCGACAAGAGACTACGATCTTAAAGTGGAGGGTGTGTTGCGAGCGTTTCAGTCTTTCCACCAGGTAACAGAAGAGTTTTTTAGTAAAGAATGCAACAAATGTGCAGATGTCTTAGTCAATGGTCTTACAGGTGTATCTTTCGATCCCCTTGCTGGAACTCACTTTACCCATGAGATCGATTGTGGAGACGATTGTAAAAATGAAAGTTTCAACGGAAGCGGTATACTTTGGTGTTCCAATCAGATTAGGTAGAGTAATCTTGAGTTTGAAGGTTCTTGGACTTGTAGTTGCAAATTGTTTTTTCTTTGATGTTGGGTCTGCGGTAGCTGCAAGAATTAATTATTCACATTCGTTTTTATTTGACTCCGCGCATAATGATTCAATTCCGAAGAGTCAACTTTTTTCTTCAGGTGTGGATCTTGGAATTTTAGGCACATCGATAAATGCCGAATGGAATGCAGGGAATAAATTGGGAGTTCGTGCTGATATAGGCTACGTAGGTGCGATTATCGGCATTAAGTCCTTTATAGAAGAAGGCTCTTTTGGCCACTCCACGTTTCTTCTTTTACGAACAAATATGGGCTTAGAACCAAGATATTATTATAACAGGGGCTCAAATCTGAGGAAGACGGAAAAAATGAATCCACGTTATTTTTCATTGAGGTTGCAGTATAATAGCCCGGTATTACTTAGCACGATTGAAGAATCATCACCTTCATATATTGAAAGAGCCTATCAGGAGAGTCCACGGTCTTTTCAGAGCCTGGATCTTATACCTACGTGGGGCTTTAAGTTAGGCAAGAGAAGCTTACAATTTGATTTTAACTTCGGCTACATACTACATTTTCGAAATGTATTCAAAAATGAAGCCATTGTCGATAGTCCAAGAGTGAGGTTGCTTGCCAGATTACTTTTCTGTTTAAAGTAGCTGTTCATTTGAGCAATCTATCTAATTCTCAAGAAATTCGATTATCGGGACTAAAGCTTCTTATATATGTCCTATTGAATTTGTCTCAAATGGGTCGTGCTCAAGAATCTCTAGTTTGCGTAAAGGTAGTCGACGAGAAATCAGGAGAACCAATTGTCAACGCTTTGATCACAAGCGGATCTTCAAGATCTACAACAACAAATCTAGATGGTGTATTTTGTCTCAAATTCGCTGATTTAGATAACCGGAAAATACGGATTCAGCACATTGGCTACGAATCCCTAACTATTGATTCTGTCACAAGCTATGGCTTCGGTAATTTAATTTCGTTGGTGCCAAAATCAGAGGTGCTGCAGCTAGTCCATGTAATTGGGAAGAAAGAGTTGAACTCAAGTGCTTTCGCTATAAACAGTCCGATTAATTCACTCTCCTTCCTTCCTAAATTTCTCGGAGAACCGGATCCAATCAGAAGTCTAACACTATATCCCGGTGTATCTATAGGCCAGGAAGGCACATCGGGTCTTTACGTTAGGGGGGGAAGCCCAAGTCAAAACTTATATCTCATTGATGACGTTCCAATTTACCAGACAAGTCACTTTTTTGGATTTATTTCTGCAGTAAATCCGTCCTCGATAAAAAGATTAAGATTGCTAAAGGGCTATATCCCTAGCAACTATGGTGGTAGAATTAGTTCGGTTGTTGATATTGTCACTAAGGATGGCAATAGAAATGAACTTGACGGAGAATATTCTTTTGGGCTACTTAGCAATACTGCAGCCCTCGAAGGTCCTTTTTTTAAGGACAAAGCTTCCTTTTCTTTATCCTCAAGATTTTCAAACCTCTTCGCACTTTCTGTGCCAGCTTCACTTTTATTCAGCAATGACGTGATTGATGACTATGCTTCCTATAATATGTATGATATCAATGGCAAGTTTACCTGCGATCTCAGTGCGAAGATTAAATTTTCGGCGAATTTGTATTTAAGTCAAGACAGAATTCCTATTAAACAGAGAGGCTCTGAGAAAATAATTCAGGAACGCCTTGAAAGTAATGGAAATACCGTCTTGAGTTCAAGATTCGTGTATTATCCAAAACCAAATTGGAGCCATCGGGCTGTGTTGTATTTTTCCAAATTTCGGAATATCCTGGTTTTTAAGCAATTCATAGAGAGTGATGGCAAAAACTTTCTACTAAGTCAAGGTACAGATCTGTCCATTCTCAAAGATGTTGGTTTTAAATATGGGAATGATCTATACTTAAGCAATAAATTGAACATTACCACAGGATTCGATCTTTCCTTCTTATCTTCTTTACCAAATCAGGTCACTTTGGAAAAAAGAGACGACATTTTCGAGTCTGTACGAAAAAATAGAAATGATGTCTATGAGATTAGCACTAGACAGATTGCACCTTATACAACACTTACATATGATCGAGGATCTACTATAATCGAACTCGGTGTAAGATTAAGCTATTACTATTATTTACATTTTAGATCTCAGTCACGGAGCTTTGAGCCAAGGCTTTCCCTGACGAAGGAGATTTCTACTGGAATAACAACTGAGTTATCATATACTAAACTTAGCCAACCCATTCATTTGCTTATCTCACCAACTTCCAGATTACCTAGTGAAACATGGGTAGTTGCCAGTGACGATTTTCCTGCCAGCAACTCACATAATTTTTCGATAGATTCGAGAAAGACTTTTAAATGGGGTGCAATTGGCATCGCAGCATACTATCGGGCGTTGGGATCATTAGTGGAATATAGAAGAGGTGTACAATTCAGATTTGATTTAAATTCTGATTATACGAAGAAGATATCTGGTAGTGGAAAAGGACGTGCGAAAGGTGTGGAATTGTCTGTTCGACATCGTAGCCCTATGATTGCAACTCAATTGTCAGCAACATTTTCCAGGTCTGAACGTCAATTTTCGGATATCAACGGGGGTGAGTGGATACGTGCGCGATTTGATCGCTTCATAGATCTAAGCATTAACTCTATTCTCCAAATAAGCAAAACTCACCTGCTCAGTTTGAATATTGTCTACAACTCGGGATATCCCGTCACGCTTCCTTCTTTTTATTATATGACTTTACATCGCGGTATAAAACCTGCATATAGGGATCGATTCAATGAAGAAGCGCCGGACTATTTTAGGATCGACCTGCAACTCACTAAAAACTATCAAACGAAGAGAAATAAGGATGGATATTGGTCATTGGGTATATATAATGTATTTTTTCATGTGAATCCCGCAGTAGTGGCAATTGATGGTCGCATTGGGATCAATGAGTCAATGTACGCTGACGCATCGTCTTTATCTAAATATAAGCGCTCATATTTTACTTTTTTGCCGGCCGTGACCGTTGGTAGGAAATTCAAAAATTGAAATGCATGAAGAGAAATAGAACACTATTGACTGTCTTTTCGATTGTGGTCATTATAGGATTAAGTTGTAGGAAAGAATTACCTTTTAACGCTAGTGACTTTTTGCCGATCCCAATTTTACAAGGAAGTATTTCAAGCGATCACGGGGTGCATTTGACTTTAACCCGGTCATTAGATCCATCCAAAGATTTGCAAGAAATATTTATTTCTGATGCTTCCATAATAGTCATTAGTGAGCATGGTGATACCTTTCCTGTCCCTGAAGTAGAAAGTGGGATCTATCAAGATCAAGAGGTGCCGATCGATTCTACTGTGATGTATCGTGTCATAACTTCTCATCCAGATTTTGAAACAGTTTCAACAGACTGGATTGAGTTCGCAATTCTACCACTCAAAACTGAAGTATCATATTCCTTTGACCCGGACGATAAAGTATTGAGTTTCACTCTGAAGGTCAGGCACTTGACAATGTACGATAGTTGGTTTTGGGTTAGATTTAGTGGTAGTACGCAACCAAGGTATACAAACTTGGCAAATGAGCAGGACTATACTTTATGCCAGGCAGATAATGTAACAGGCAGCGCCTCAATGATTGCTAGCTCTTCTTGCTCAGTAGACAGTCTGTTATCTATTGCCTTCCATAGCTACTTTCATAGGTCTGACACAGTCCCTGATCGCCTTACACTCGAAGTTGTGCATCTCAATGAGGAATATGTAGAGTATCTGCGTTCTCAGGAAATTTTTAGCTATGAATTCTTCTTTGATGAGCCCGTGCCACCTCCCAATAACACTAGTGTGGGATTCGGATATGTGGGTACAGAAAATGTTGAAAAGTTTACGCTCGCCTTAGAATGATTGGAAAAATTTTGTTTGGATTCCACTTGGCATTGAGCAACCCGACTTAATACAGCAAAGCAAGCTTTGAGCACCTATTAAACATTCAATCCAACCTGTTTGAGTAGGAAGATCAGATGGGTCAAGAGATTCTTACTTCAGAAAGTCACCTTGGTTCCAACTCCATTTCTTAAATCAGTAATCTGTCAAATATTGATAAGAATAGCCGAAGGGACAAAAGCACGACATTGTGGGAAAGATTGCATCAAATCAAGAATCAGACACCTCATCGATCTCACTGGGAGTAGAACTCACATCAATTCCATTGCCCGAATTGCCATTCTTTTCCTCTTCTTGAGCGGCTATGTTTTGTGGATCTTCATGAGCAATTGGCTCCGCATAGGGACGGGGGCCGATAAGTTTTTCTACGTCTGATTTGAGAAGAACTTCTTTTTCCAATAAATGCTGTGCAAGAATGTCCAATTCCTTGCGCCTCTCTCTAAGAAGCTGCTGAGCGCGTTCGTACTGAGACTCTACGAGCTTCCGCACTTCATCATCGATCAAAGTTGCCGTGTCGTCAGAATATGGCTTTACAAATTGATCTTGCGACATACCATAAAAAGAGACGTTACCCACTTTTTTGTTCATGCCGTAAATGGAGATCATGCTATAGGCCATTTTAGTCACCTGATCGAGATCACTTTGTGCTCCTGTGGAAATCTTATCAAACACGATCCGCTCGGCAGCTCTTCCCCCAAAGGTCATACACATGCGGTCCAGGAGCTGTTCTGTCCGTGTGATGTACTCTTCTTTAGGCAGATATTGGGCATAACCAAGGGTGCCAATTCCCCTGGGGACAATGGTCACCTTGACGAGAGGTGAGGCGTGCTCAAGAAACCAGCCACAAACCGCATGACCGGCTTCGTGAAAGGCAATAATTTCTTTTTCCTCCGGGGAAATCAATTTATTTTTCTTTTCCAATCCTCCGATTACTCGATCGAGGGCATAATTGAAGTCTTCGAGGTCGACCGCCGTTTTTTCCCTTCTCGCAGCTACCAGTGCAGCCTCATTGCAAATATTGGCAATGTCTGCTCCGGCAAAACCTGGAGTCATCTCTGCAAGTATTTGTGGTTTTACTTCATCAGATATTTTAATCGCCTTGAGGTGCACCTTAAAAATCTGTTCTCTTCCCTTGAGGTCCGGTCTGTCAATTCCTATCTGACGGTCAAATCTTCCCGGTCTGAGAAGGGCGGTGTCCAGGACATCCGGCCGGTTGGTTGCGGCCATAAGAATTACCCCCTTGTCGGTCGAAAAGCCGTCCATCTCCACCAGCAGTTGATTGAGCGTGTTTTCCCGTTCATCATTGCCTCCCGGCACATTGTTCCTACCTCTGGCCCGACCTATAGCATCAATTTCATCGATAAAAATGATGCAAGGTGCTTTTTCCCTGGCCTGACGAAATAGATCTCTTACCCTCGATGCACCAACACCGACAAACATCTCAACAAAATCGGATCCCGATATAGAAAAGAAGGGGACGCCCGCTTCCCCGGCTACTGCTTTTGCAAGCAAGGTTTTGCCCGTACCGGGAGGGCCAACTAACAAGACGCCCTTTGGAATTTTACCTCCCAGGGCCTGGTATTTTTTTGGATTTTTTAAAAAATCAACAACTTCCATCACCTCCTCCTTCGCTTCGTCAAGTCCTGCAACATCTTCAAAAGTGACATTGACCTTGAGGGAATTGTTGTCAAACAGGGTAGCTTTTGATTTCCCAATATTAAAAATCTGGGCCCCGGGACCACCGGCACCACCGCTCATGCGGCGCATGATAAAGAGCCATATGGCCACGATCAAAAAGATGGGCAGTAACCATCCCAGGAGATTGCCCCAAAAATTAATGCGCTCGTCATAGGTAATATCGACGCGGTTGTCGCTGTCTACATTTTCATTCAGTTCCTTCAATTTGGTTTCAAAAGTCTCTACAGAACCAATGTTAAACTGGTAATTAGGACTAGTCAGGCTAAACTGGTTTTTATTGGCATTTGCATGTCTGGCTTCACTAAGTCTGTCACTCTTGATGAAAACATTGGCGTACTTCTGATTGATCACCTCCACACGCTTTACATCTCCCTGCTCTACAAAGCTTGCAAAATCCCGGAAGGAGATGTCTTTTGATGTCGTGAGATTGGAATCAAAAAAAAACTGAGATGCCAGGAGCATCAATGCAATGATCCCGTATATCCAATAAGAATTAAACTTATTAAACCGCTTGTCTTTATTTTCGTTTTCGTTATTATTCTTGTCCATTTTTGTCTTTATCTAAAGACTTTCAAAAACTACGATTTGAGCATCGCTCCACAAATCTTCAAGATCGTAAAACGCCCTCGTCTCGGGATAAAAGATATGGACCACGGTTGAAAAATAATCGACCAAAATCCATTTCGCCTGCTGGGTACCTTCAATATGACTGGGCGTGAGGCCGGATTCCCGCTTTACATGTCTATACACATTATCTGCCAGAGCTTTGACCTGAATATTCGAGTCTCCCTCACAAATAATAAAATAATCTGCTGGAGCATCATTTATTTCCCGTAGGTCAAGTTTCACAATCCTTTTACCTTTGATGTCACTCATTGCATCTACAATGAGATCGTTTAATTTTTGGTCGGTAATCGATTGTAATGTGGGTTGCCTTCTAACGTTCAAATTTTGTTTCTAAATGAAGAATTCTTGCAATTTGCTAAAAAATATAACTATCAAATCTACTGAAAAATCTCTTGAGTACTGATCTTAACAGAAAGATTATTGGAAAGGTTCTCCATGAGTATCCTTCACTGCCCTCAACAAACCAACATGCTATGCATCTGCTCGCTCATGAGGATCTGGAGGAAGGCACTGTCATTTCTACAAACCACCAGACACAAGGGATTGGTCAGCAAGGTACATCCTGGGAATCTGATCCACATGCTAATGTGACTCTATCGGTGGTGTTGAAGCCCCATTTCTTGCAACCGACTGAACAATTTTATCTAAATAAGGCAGTATCCTACGCCGTATTTCAGCTACTTGATAAACTAATACCAGGAAGAGTTGCTATAAAGTGGCCAAACGATATTTATGTGGATGACGACAAAATCGCAGGCATTCTAATCCAAAACATAATAAAAGGGCAAAAGTATGAATGGGCTGTTGTTGGAATCGGCATCAACGTCAGACAACAAGTTTTTTCGAGAAATACCCAGAGAGCTACTTCACTGGCTTTGAAAGGCATAAATCACTTGAGTATCAGTGGCATACAGCAGGAGCTTTTCGATCGCCTGGAAACAACGTACGATCAGCTAAAAATTGATAAGACCGCTCTCGATGACCGTTACCTAAAAGCAATCTACCGATCTGGAGTTATTGCCGACTTTAAAGTCCTCAACGGGGGATTTCTCCTAGGTAAAATCGGCGGTGTTGATGCCGGTGGAAGATTAATTGTCGAAGATCTTACCTCAGCGCTTCACCATTTTAATCTTAAGGAAATCTCATTTGCATGACAGCCGCAATCGTAACAATAGGTGACGAAATTCTAATCGGTCAAATTGTTGATACCAATGCTAGTTGGATCGCAAACCAACTTGCAGACATTGGGATACAGACGAGCATAAAGCTGACCGTCGGAGATGATCTGGAGAAAATTATCGGTGCAATCGATCGAGCTTCCCAGCTAGCCGATGTGTTGATCTTGACGGGCGGATTGGGTCCCACAAAGGACGATCTGACCAAGAAAGCCCTGGCAGAATACATGGGCTGTGGGTTTGTTTTTTCAGAACCGATGTACAACCGTATCGTGCAACTCTTTGAGAAAAGGAATATCCCCGTAGCTGCAGCTCACCGAGAACAATGTTATCTTCCGGCTGCTGCCACAATGTTGGAAAACAAAATGGGTACTGCACCTGGACTGAGGTTTAACAGGTTGGGAAAAACTCTATTTTCTATTCCGGGGGTGCCACATGAAATGAAATATCTGATGACTCACCATATTGTACCCTGGTTGAGCACTCGTAATGAAAATATTTTTTTAAAGAAGACCATCAAAACCTCAGGGATAGGAGAATCTGTCCTGGCTGATCTTATCGAACCAGTGTTGAAGAATCATGAGGTCAAAGTAGCCTATTTGCCAGCTCCGGGACAAGTGAGAATTCGATTGTCGGTAGATGGTATGAAGCAAGATGCCGATGCCGTAGAAGATAGCCTCAATGCTGCAATAGAGGACGTGGAAGCTGTTTTGGGAATTCACAAATATGGATTTGATGACGACACGCTGGAATTCTGCATAGGGAAACAATTGATGGACTGCAAATTGACCATTGGTACTGCTGAAAGTTGTACCGGAGGCTATATTGCTCATATGATCACTGGCGTACCGGGTGCAAGCCACTATTTCAAGGGTAGTGTGATTGCGTACAACAACGAAGTAAAGCAAGACCTGCTGGGAGTGAAGGCCTCCACATTGGCTGAGTTTGGGGCAGTGAGTGGAGAAACTGTCCGGGAAATGGCGACTGGTGCTATTTCTTCACTTTCATGTGATATCGCCATAGCCGTATCCGGTGTAGCTGGTCCGTCCGGAGGGAGCAAAAATAAGCCGGTTGGGACCGTTTGGATAGCTGTAGGCGATGAAAATAACCAACGTGTGAAAAGCTTCCTATTTACTAAAGATAGGCTCCTAAATATCAAATACACAGGGGTTTACGCGTTAGACATGCTCCGAAAGTTTTTATCGGCACGATAATTTGATGTACTTTTGTGCCTGACCTTTTTAAAACTACTTGTCTATCAATGGCTGATTTTGAATTGGTGATGCCCAAGATGGGTGAAAGTATTATGGAGGCAACCATTCTTAAATGGTTGAAAAAGGAAGGTGACTTTGTAGAAGAAGATGAAACCATTCTCGAAATAGCGACAGATAAAGTGGACACAGAAATCCCTTCTCCTGTGGCTGGTCGTGTCTCCAAATTACTGTATAAGGAAGAAGATGTGGTTGCTGTAGGTAATACCGTGGCAATCATCAGCGTGGAAAAGGAGGAGGATAAGACTTACAATTATCCCAAAGAAAAACCACCAACCCAAATGGAGCCCAAACCAGAACCTGCTATTGTGGCTCCTACTCCACCACCGTCCCCGGTCAGCCCTGACCACAAACCTTCGGGAAATGGCAAACAAAAAGCAAGCGCAGGTCAACGAAAATTTCCACCAGTTTCCAATGGCCGTTTTTATTCACCTCTCGTGCGCAAGATTGCCCAGGAAGAAGGAATGACCTTCGCACAACTGGAGACTGTCCCCGGTACCGGATTAAATGGAAGAGTGACTAAAAGAGATATCTTATCATATATCGAGCAGCGATCCATCGGCCAGGTTCTTCCCGCAAATTTTGAAGAACCAATAGTTCAGAAGGCCGAGTCCCGGCAAATTTCTGAAGAAGGAAATGTACCGGTGAGTGGTGCAGACGAAATCATCGAAATGGATCGTACCAGGCGTCTCATTGCTGATCACATGGTGATGTCAAAAAAGACCTCGGCTCATGTAACCAGTTTTGTAGAAGCAGATGTCACCGATATCGTAAAATGGCGCGATAAAGTTAAAGACGAGTTTTTTCAACACCACGGGACCAAACTGACCTTTACACCAATTTTCATCGACGCCGTGGTTAAGGCTATTGGTGAATTTCCGAGGATCAATGCATCTGTAAAAGGGGATCAGATCATTGTAAAACGCAACATAAATATTGGGATGGCTACTGCCCTTCCCAACGGAAATTTGATCGTCCCGGTCATTAAGAATGCCGATAGTTTTAACATCGTTGGGCTCGCTCGTCAGGTTGGTATTCTGGCCGATAAAGCCCGGGCTGGAGAGCTTCATCCGGATGAAGTAGCCGATGGAACTTTTACTGTAACCAACGTAGGAACTTTCGGCAACGTTATGGGAACACCCATCATCAATCAGCCACAGGTAGCCATTTTGGCAACAGGTGCTATCCGAAAGAAACCTGCAGTTGTAGAGACAGAATACGGTGATCTTATCGCAGTGCGTCACATGGTATTTCTATCCTTATCTTATGATCACAGGATCGTGGATGGCTACCTGGGTGGCTCATTTTTACGAAAGGTAGCTGATTTCCTGGAACAATTCGGACGTGATGCACTGGTCTAGTGTTGCCATCGTTTTGGTGAATTCTCTAGTGGTTCGAGCGCTAAGCAGTTGTGGTCTCCGGTGTTCCAAAGTCCTTTTGTTGATATGCCTTTTTGGTATCCTCATCACACCATCTGCAGATGGTCAAAACAGGAATCTGCGCAAGCAGGGAGAATCCTTTTACCGGGCGGGTCAGTACCATGAAGCCTGTAAACAACTAAAAGAATATTGCACAACAAAGCCAAAAGATTTGGACGCATGGTTGTGGTGGGCAGACTGCCAATACCAGACCAATGATCTGGATGGAGCTCTGCGTAGTCTTTCTCATATTCAAAAAGAAAGTAAAAAGACTGGTGGCCCCGTCCTATTACAATATTCGCGAACATATCACCAAATTGGTGATTTCAAATCTGCTGCAAAATATTACAAGCAATACCTGTCGCTGGAAGAATCTGAAAATGCAGGTGAAGTCATAAATGAAATAAAGAGGTGCGCTGTGGGGATGAGGTATAGTTTTCATTCGGATGATGTATTGATCGAAAATATGGGTGCAGAAGTCAATTCGCAATACGATGATTTTGGACCAGTGGAAAGCCCGAATTTTGATTCCCGGGTGTATTTTTCTTCGATCCGGGCAAAGCGCATCACAGATCAATTTTCGCAGTCTGGCAAATATCAAAAGAGACTTCATACGATAGATTGTGACATGTATGCCACAGAGATTGTAAATGGCGCCTGGTCTGAAGTGACACCTCTTAATCCCGATCTCAACACCGATAAAAATGAAGTCCTACAGGATTTTAGTGACGACGGAATGACTTTGTTTTTTACCCGCGGTAGCCGATTGAGCGATAGCCATTTTTTCGTTGATACATTTGATGTTGATGCAAGAGATCCGAAAGGGGTCGCTTGCCAGGATCTGCCTTTTTCTCCTTCAGAAGACATAAGGGGTATTTATTTCTTTAGTGATTCCTCTTTTATTTTCTCGTCAAACAGAAGTGGGGGCATGGGAGGATTTGATCTTTATTTTTGTAAAAAAGAAAAGGAGGGTTGGGGAAAATCACATAATCTGGGAGATAAAATTAATACTCCTTATGACGAGGTGACACCCTTTTTATGTAAAAACGGGAGGACACTTTATTTCAGCAGTAATTCGCTCAGTAGCATGGGTGGTTTTGACATTTTTTATTCCACTTTTGACGATAACCGTATTGAGTGGGAATCGCCACAGAATCTTGGACAACCACAGAATTCTCCTGGTAATGACCTCTTCTATCGTGTTGCCGCATCGGGATTTCGTGCGTATTTCTCAAGCGACCGGAAATCGGGACACGGTGGTCATGATATTTACAGTGCTTATTTTCATAGACCCCTTCAGACTAATCTTACCACTTCAGTCCCTTCCCTTTTTTCCGAGGTACGGAATTTCAGGTTATTTAGCGAGAACATGGTCGATCCATCCACTCATAAGGGGGGAGTAACTTCGAGTGGTAGTTTATTTGAGGTGCCTTATTTATTATATCGTGACGATCAGATTATTACTCCACAAAATAAGGCCAAGATGGACAAGCTCGTGGGGTTTCTTAAGACGTACCCACATGTAAATATCGAGATCATCAGCCACTCTGATATGACAGCTGTTTCCAACTTTGATTTGTTTTTTGCGATAAATCGGGCAGAGCAAGTGGCAGAGTATTTTGAGAAAAGGGGAATCAGATCGGGAGCCCTTTTTATGAAGGGAACTGGTGGTAACTATCCGATTGCCCTAAATGAAATTGAAGGAAAAGAAAATGAAACGGGTCGGTTTTATAATCGAAGAATCGATTTTAGAATACACCAAACAGGACAACTTCCTATCGAACTTAAATTTGATTTTCCTGAATTGACCGAGGCAATGAAAGATGAGAGGCTAACTTCGTTTTTAGATAAAACAAATGGCCTTTCCTATAGAGTTGAGTTTGCAGAGCTTGATCAGCTGTACAAGGGAGATCTTATTGGAAAATATGCAGATGGCATTATTGAAAAGAGAGCGATCGATGCAAAGTACAGATACTGTTCAGGGCATTTTAAGACATTTAATAAAGCGTTAAATCATTTGACGAGGATAAAATCTGAGGGCTTCTCGGATGCAAGAATAATTGCGTATATCAACGGGTTGAGATTGCAGGGATCGTCAATAGACACTGAAGTACTGGAAGATTTTCCGGATATCAAAAATTTTGTACTATACCTTCAATAAGAAATCCAGATCAATTTATCACATGAACAAGATCGATTTTTTTAAAGAGAGTCTCAAGGAATTCAGAACAGTAGGCACTATTACTCGTAGCAGTAAATATTTGTGCTCTAAAGTTGTCAGCTTATCCGATTTACGCGACGCAGGTTGCATAGTCGAATTAGGTGCCGGTGATGGAGTGATGACCAGATATATTTTGGATAAAATGCCGAAGGATGCTCGATTGATTGCCTTTGAAATAAATCCGAAATTTTGTGAAAAATTAAGATCGATCGATGATGTGAGACTTATTGTTGTAGAAGATTCTGCCGAAAATCTGGAGCACCATTTAGCAAAGCATGGTATTCAAGAAATTGATACAGTCTTTTCGGCTTTGCCTTTTGTCGTGCTTCCAGATGAGGTTTCTCAGTCGATTGTAAAAAGTTGTTATACTTTTTTAAAACCGTTAGGGCAATATCTGCAGATACATTATTCGCTGCTGGAGAAAAAGCTTTATCAAGGTATTTTTGGTCGTGTTGATGTTACTTTTCACTTACTTAATATTCCCCCTGCATTCATTTTGGCCTGCGTAAAAGGAGCGATCTAAAAACAATGACAATCTGAGTTTGGCCACATGGGTTCTGAGCCAGGGACTTGAAAGGTTAAATCTATTATATTTGCTGCGATTTGAGATAACCATGGAAAACTGGGAAATCGATTTTGAATGGCTGAGGGTGCAAAACATTGTAAAAGGTACAATGAGCATGGACAAGTTGCCCGATTTACAGACCGTACTTTTTCTGATTGGCATTCAAGAGCTTGGTCAGGTAAGAGAGAAGTTTACCAAAGAGGAAAAGCAAGATTTGATGCATATTGCCGTTTGCAGATTGATGAGTCAGGAGGGATATTTTCGATACAGCGGAAGGGATGACGATGGATGGCCTCATTATGACCAATTGCGAAGTAAGCATTTAGTCGGGGTGAAGGAGCAAGAAACCTATTTGAAGTCATTAGCGATACGGTATTTTGGCCAAATGGAAAATGAAAATGGAGAGTTTGATATTTAAAATAAATTCGATGAATAAGTCACTTTATATTGTCGTAATTATCTTTTTGCTTGTTTCCTGCCAGAAAAAAGATCAGTATATCGTAATTGAGACGGACTATGGCATCATGAGGGCACTTCTTTACAACAGTACTCCCAAGCACCGGGATAATATGGTCAAACTGGTCAAAGAGAATTTCTACGATGATTTGCTTTTTCATCGAGTGATGAAAGGATTCATGATTCAGGGGGGAGATCCCGACTCAAGAAATGCTACTCCTCAGCAAATGTTGGGACAGGGCGGCCCCGGATATCAATTGGATGAGGAGATTGGCTCATGTCATTTTCGGGGAGCACTATCTGCCGCCAGGATGCCAGATGAAGTAAATCCGGATAAGAAATCTTCGGGATCACAATTCTTCATTGTGCAAGGGACGCGAGTCTCCGATCAGGAGCTGGACCAGTGGGAGAAACGAAAAGGAGTCAAGTACAATCCGGAGCAGCGGAAACTTTATCGGGAGGTTGGTGGATATCCATCGCTTGATAATGACTACACTGTTTTCGGAGAAATTGTAGAGGGCATGGAGGTCGTGGATAAAATCACGCAAGTGCAGGTGGGGCAGGCAAACCGGCCTGCGGAGGATGTCAAAATGAAAATTCGATTGGATTAAGTGCCCTTAGAAGTACACCTGAATTAATTATCAATGAAATACTTAATAATAGGCCTTTGCACAGCGTCTTTGATTGCAAGTTCATGCAATCGACCTGTTGCCAAATTTATCATCAGCCAGGAGGATTTAGAGGCGCCATCATCCATCGAGTTTGTCAATCAGTCTGAAAAAGCTGAGACTTATTTATGGGATTTTGGCGATGGAAAACAATCGGATGATCTAAATCCCACTCATCGCTACGTAAAATCGGGAAGCTATAATGTGACCTTGAATGCCATGAGAGGGAAAAAAGGAAGAAAAACAGAACAAATGATAACAGTGAAACCTCCAGAGCATACTCTGGTAGAAATCCAAACTCCATTGGGGAACATGCTTGTAAAACTCTATGACGAAACTCCATTGCACAAGAAGAATTTTCTTCAGTTGGCCGAGGATGGGTATTACAACGATTTATTGTTCCATCGCGTGATTCAGGGCTTTATGATTCAGGGAGGTGATCCCGATTCCAGAGGAGCTGAAGCTGGCATGCGGCTGGGGTCAGGTGGCCCCGGATATCAAATTGATGCCGAATTTAATCCTGGACTTGTGCACAAAAAAGGAGCATTGTCTGCAGCTCGTACAGGTGACTCTGTAAACCCGGAGAAGAAGAGCTCCGGTTCCCAGTTTTATATTGTCCAGGGCCAGCCTATGGATCCTGATCAACTGAAAATGTTTGAACGCCGAAAAGGC
The DNA here is from genome assembly GCA_965222645.1 of Saprospiraceae bacterium. Lineage (GTDB taxonomy): Bacteria > Bacteroidota > Bacteroidia > Chitinophagales > Saprospiraceae > JABDMH01. The sequence continues at coordinate 4,070,166 of OZ244968.1, forward strand.
CTGGAGTATTCGGATGACCAAAAGGAAATTTATATAAAACAGGGTGGTACTCCCTTTCTCGACATGGATTACACGGTTTTTGGAGAGGTAATTGAAGGATTAGAGGTTATTGACAAAATTGCTGCAGTGGCTACCTCATCTGATGATCGGCCTATCGAAGATGTAACGATGAGGGCTATGGTAATCAAGTAACTGAGAATGGCTGACACGAACCATATATTGGGCTTTGATATTGGTGGCACCGGCATTAAGGCAGCATTGATCGATATTGAAGCTGGGAAATTGCTCACAGATCGCATCAAAATTGAGACACCAAAGCCCTCGAATACCAGGGCCGTGGCGAAGGTGGTCAAGGAGCTGATAAAGACTTTTAAATATGAAGGACCTGTGGGATGCGGTTTTCCCGCCATCATTCACCATGGAGTGGCAAAATCCGCAGCCAACATCGATAAAAGCTGGATTGATCTCGACCTGGAGAAATATTTCAAAAAAGTTACCGGTCTACCTTTCTATGCGGCAAATGATGCTGATGTCGCTGGATTGGCAGAAGTGAAATTTGGTGGTGCGGACCAGAAAGGTACCGTGATCGTGCTCACCGTAGGTACGGGAATAGGATCAGGTATGTTCTTGAATGGTCAATTGATTCCCAATACTGAGTTCGGTCACTTGTTGTATAAGAACAGCATTTCTGAGCACTATGTCAGTAATAGTGCGCGTAAGAAGAAGGACTGGTCCTGGGAGGATTGGGCGCCGAAATTTGGTAAGTACTTACAGCATTTGGAGCTGCTATTTTCTCCTGACCTGTTTGTCATAGGCGGAGGCGCGAGCAGCAAGTTCGATCGTTATGGAGATCTGTTGAAGGTAAAAACACCTGTGATTCCAGCCCAGTTTCAAAATGACGCCGGAGTACTTGGTGCAGCCATTTATGCGCACAGCCGGCTAAAGTCAAAAGATCAATAAGTATACGAATTGGTGCTTGTCACTCTGACAAAAGAAGCTGTGTAAAATCAAGTTCCCACGGTGTTGAGTGCGATCGTGTATTACTAATCCCTCACTAAAGGGAAGGCACTTTACAGGACTTCGCTCAAGTAATAGCTAATGAGGTGATGCACTTGCAGATCATCCTTCAGGGAGGGCAAAATCTCAAAAATAAGATCAGCGTGATCCAGATGTTCCACCAAAGCCGATCGCAGTGCCTCCATACCCTCATTGCGCATTGATAATGCAAAGTAGCAGGCAGCCCGGCAATACACCAGCTCAGGACCTACGGCATGAAATTCTGCTTCTTCTACGACTTCGAGTGCTTTATCCAGCTCTCCCAATGCGATCAAAAAAGCAATGTGATCTTTCCATATTGCACACTGCTCGGGACCTATTTCAGTTGCCTTGAGATAGTAATAATGTGCTTTGGCAAATTCACCTACTTTAGAAAAGGCAAAAGCCAGGTTGCTGAAATATTCCTCTCGCCGGTCTTCTATTTCTATTGCCTTAAAATAGGCATTGATTGCACTCAACCATCGATCTTCCTTGGCATGGCAGAGCCCCAGGTAGTAATATACTTCGTCGTTATAAGGATCTAATTTCGAAGCTTTGTTGAAGTAGTCATTGGCGCGTTCGTATTGCTGCATCTCCATATAGCATTCGCCAATGTTGGCAAGAAGGTCACTATCCGGACCAAACAGATCCAGCGCATCTAAGTAAAAACCAAGCGCTTTTCCGTACTTACACTCTTGAAAACACAAATCTGCACATTCCCGATATCCCAGCTCAAATTCTTCATTGATGATAAATGAGTACTCATATGCATCAATAGCCAATTGATACTCTCCCTCGCATGAGTACGCATGACCAAGGTTGTACCATGCCAGGTAGGCATATGGATTTCTGTCGATCAGTTGTTTGTGAAATTCGATGCTCTCCTGGTACTTTTTTGTGAGCTCTGTGCAAACCCAAACCCGTTCTAGTGCCTCCTCATTATTGGGATTGTGATGGAGAGCTTGACGGAGACTCGTAAACATGTTGTTATAATCTTTCAAACACTCATAAACTTGAGCCTCGCTGAGATAGATGTCACTGATTTCGCTGTCGTTTGCTTTGTCCTTTATCAGATCATTGAGCATGAGAGCTTCGGTATATTGACCTAAGGAACAAAATATTTTTGCTCTTAATATATGGATGTCGATTTCTGCGGGAGCGAATACTTCTGCCTGATCCAGTATGGACATGGCTTTTTCGGAGTTTCTGGTAGCGAGCAGCAGTTGAGCTTTCTTAATGTGAAACTCAGCTGAAAAGCCGTGCTGATTCAAAGCATAATCAGTTACCTCAATTGCTTTCTCAAACAAGAACTCTTTTTCGTAGTAGTTTATTAACTTCAAAAAGTCCTGTTCATCCAGAAAACTGACCGTGCCTTCCTGCGACATTGTCTCAAAGTCATTCACCAATGAGATCAGCGCATGGTCTTGATCGGAATTATATTTCATGTTCCAACGGGGGATTTAACTTAAAGCCCTAAAATAAGTAAATAATACCTATAGCCCGTATACAAATCTGGCGGTTTTTTCCCTCGAAATGACTGTGAACACTATGAATTAAAATTAATCGTAATAAGACTAATTTAATGTCCTACAGAAGGTTAGATATTATAAGTAATTTAAATTGTTGGAGTTAGTGTATTTAACCTCTTCTAAAACATGAAGAAATATATGAGGCCTAATCGTCAAACCATTTTCAAAAAAAAGTTGAAAAATTTTCTACAAAGTCCCAAACGGGTTCCTTAACAATTCAGTACAGATGTGAAAAGGTGTATGGAAAAGGTGCTTTTCCCATTTCGTCGGTTATCCCATAGCGTATTTAATGGCTTATTAACCAGTATTCCTATTTCTTATGTTGAGGCTGTCCTCGTCTCTTCTGCATTGCCTGTAGAAGTCGCTCCTTAAACATTCGCTCAGCAACATACAAACGAAGCACTTTACGTGCGGATAAGACTGATTGCCATTGCGCTGTATACTCCCTTTTCAATTCCAGTTCTTGTTGCTCCAAATCTAAAATCTTATCTATGTATGTTTTGGCTTCGGTCTCATCGAGATCACGAATACCTTTCATCGGTTTTCGCTGTTCTCTCAATGCCCTTTCTTTGGCTTTGTAGTCATTGTAGATTGGCCAGAAAGCTTGAGCTTCCGAAGGGCTCAGATCCAGCTTTTGGGTAATGAAGGCTACTCGTTGAGATTCCATCCGGTCAGCGATAGCCGCTCTATCCTGGGCCTGCGACCATTGAAAGATCCAGGTTGTCAAAAACACCAGGATGGTAATTTTCTTGAATGTGATGCTCATAATTAATTGATTTTTTTCTTCCTGTTTATAAAATGCCTTCGAATTCTTCCAGATTTAGATTTTCAGTCATCTCCCATAAGAAGTCTTCGGGTAAATCCTCCTCCTCAAGGATCTCCGAAAGTGCCTCCATGTCTGCCATTTCCTCAGAATAGAAATCTACTTCATCGTAGTCGTCGAGATTCTGGTGGATATAATCGGCAATTTCCTGTGTCGTCAGTTGTCCTAATTGATCTCGACTCGACGATGACGATTGCCAGTAGGAGAATCCCACAACCAGGACTGAAATGGCTGCTGCAATGGCCATCAATCTCCTTAGGAGGATTATCTTGCCGTTTGAGCTGTTCCTCCCGGCTATAGAAATCTTCTCCTCACTTATGCGGTGCATGATCTGATCAGGTAGAAGATCAAAGTAGCGATCCGGGGTGCTGAACGGATTTTTGTGTTTCTGTTCCTTCAGAAAGTTGCTTAAGTATGTGCTGTCCTCTTCTTTTTTCATTTCTAATTCTTTATACTTCCACTTGCCTTATATAAGCCTCGATCTTTTTCACTGCGTGATGGTAGCTGGCTTTTAAGGCTCCAACCGATGTTTCCAGAATATCAGAAATCTGCCTGTAACTCATATTCTCAAAGTACTTCATATTAAACACCACGCGTTGTTTTGGAGGCAATGTAATTAAGGCCATTTGCAATCTCATTTGGGCTTCATCCCCATCGAAGTAGGAGTCAGCTTCCAGTGTCTTTGCCAGGTCCAAATCACTCGCGTTGTGCTTTGCCGACTTTTTTAAAAAAGTCAGGCTCTCATTAGTCGCAATTCTATGGAGCCAGGTGAAAATTTGAGCCTCTCCCCTAAATCGATCCAGGCCTTTAAATGCCTTGATAAAAGTGTTTTGAACAACGTCGTTCGCATCCTCGTGATCAATCACAAATTTTCTAACCAGCCAGTAAATACGCACCTGATAGAGCTCGACCAGTTCTCTAAATGCTTCCTCTCTTGACTGCAATGCCAGCAGGCGTTTTACCAGGTCTTGTGGCTCGTTTGTTTTCACTTGCTCGTTTTCCTTTTCTCGCTGCGTTCTTCTACTTGGACGTTGATTAATCATGATGGTTTAAAAAGGAAGCTGAAATTATTATCCACATAAGGTGATTCTTTATATTTAAGGAATGCAATTAATCAGCCAACTATTGCTCCGTTTATGGGGATTTGAGATAAAAGGCGATCCACGAGCAGACCTTCCCAAGAAGATTTATGCCGTGATACCCCACACGTCTAACTGGGATTTCCCCCTGGGCTTGCTCGTGCGAAGTGCTGCCAGATTTAAGGTGCAATTCATCGGTAAGGCAAGCTTGTTTAAACCTCCCTTTGGATTCATATTCCGGCTCCTTGGAGGCCATCCAATCGATCGGCGACGTAGCCATAATTATGTGCAACTGGTTGTCGATTTGTTTAATAGCAAAGACGTGCTGGCAATCGCTGTGGCTCCAGAAGGGACACGTCGTAAGGTAGAGCGACTGCGCACTGGTTTTTACCATATCGCAAGATTGGCAGCCATACCGATTATCCTGACCCGGTTTGATTTCGAAAACAGACAAGTGGTTTTTTCGGATCCCTTTTTACCCTCTGGGGATCAAGACCGGGATTTTCAGGAGATTTATGCTTTTTTTAGAGGTGTAAAAGGACGCAATCCAGAGTGGAGTTTCGTGCCACCTGAAGTGGGCGTCAATAGCTGAAATCCAATGTACAAAACCGAGGAGGAGAGACGATTATTTGACTTGACTAAATCCCTGTTGGAGAGCGATGGACAAAAGCTATCCGAGATAAATGCAGTAAATCTTGTCTCTCAGCTGAGGGAGGCAATCTACTACCATGAGTGGAAATATTATGTAAAAAATGAACCTGTTATTTCCGATTTTGAATATGACCTTCTTTATAAGAAACTGGAAAGCTTAGAGGCCATGTACCCTGAGCTTGTCATCCCATCTTCACCTACTCAGCGGGTATCTTCTGATCTAAGTGCATCATTTGATGCCGTTGCACATCTCAGTCCAATGTTGTCTCTCGCCAACTCCTACAATGCCGATGATCTGCGAGATTTTGATGTTGCGAACAAAAAACTTCTTGAACTCACCGATCCCGACCTTGAGTATTGCGTGGAGCCCAAGTACGATGGAGGGAGTATTGCCATCATATACGAGAATGACCTTTTGGTTAGGGCAGCCACAAGGGGAAATGGTCAGCAGGGTGATGAGATTACAGCGAATATCAAGACACTGAAATCAATACCCCTCAGCGCTGAGTTTTCTTCCTATAATATCAGACGCATCGAGCTCAGGGGCGAGGCTATAATCCGCAAAGACATCTTTGACAGGCTAAATGCCCTCCGGGAAAAAGAAGAACAACCTCTATTTGCGAATCCGCGTAATGCAGCGACCGGAGGATTACGAATGAAGAATCCCTTAGACACTGCAGCGAGAGGGATCGAGGCATTTGTTTATCAGGCTTCATACGTAGAGTACGGTGAGGGAGGTAATAGGACAGCCAGATTGACAACACAGTGGGATGTCATGGAGATGTTGGTCAGTCTCGGGTTTAAAGTGCCGGGAGAGAAACAGCCAAATGATGAGCGAAAATTATGTCAAAATATTGAAGATGTAATTTCTTTCTGCGAGAGGTGGCAGGAACGAAGAGATCGCTATCCCTATGAGATCGATGGGATGGTGGTCAAGATAAATCAATTAAGGCAACAACAAATTACCGGATCGACAAGTCATCATCCTAGATGGGCGATTGCATTTAAGTTTAAGGCCAAGCAGGCCACAAGCCGGCTTTTATCGGTGGAGTATCAGGTAGGAAAGGTGGGCTCAATCACTCCAGTAGCTAAAGTAGCACCCGTGCAGCTGGCAGGGGTGACTGTATCCAGTGTGTCCTTGCACAATGAGGATTTTATACGGGGAAAGGATCTTCGCATCGGTGATCATGTCTTGATAGAACGAGCTGGCGATGTCATTCCCTATATAGTCAAGGCCCTGCCCGAATTGCGAGATGGCTCAGAAAAGGAAATTGTTTTTCCGGAATACTGCCCAGTCAATAAAGTCGAAAAAGTAGCACTGGTCAAGGAGGAGCACGAATCTGCATGGCGCTGTCCGGTATGTTCTTGCGGATCCCAGGACTTGCAGCGGATTATTTTTCACGTTTCAAAAGACGCAATGAATATTGATGGGCTGGGTAGGTCAATGATAGAGCGATTTTGGAATCGGGGTTGGATCAGGGACATTTCGGATATTTACAATCTGGATTATCAAAAGGTTGGAAATTTGGACGGGTTCGGCGCGCGATCAGTGGAGAATCTGAGGACAGCGATCAATACGGCCAAAAAGAATCCAATCCACCGGGTCCTTCATAGCTTGAGTATCCATCATTTGGGTAAAAAGGCATCTAAGATATTAGCTGCGAGGATTGATCATATAAGGGATCTGGAGTCATTCACTAAAGAAGATCTCACCGACATCAAAGATATCGGCCCTGTCCTCGCAGATCAAATTATCGCCTATTTTAAAGATGCGAGACAAGTAGCGCTGCTTCAACGGATGGAGGACTATGGAGTAAACATGTCGCAGACTGACAAGGACAGGCCCAGGGAGCTTCCCACAGATGGACCGCTGAGTGGCAAGTCGATCTTATTTACGGGGACTTTGCAACAAATGGGTCGCAAAGAAGCTCAGCTTATCGCCAGCGAAATGGGAGCTAAACTGGCAAGTGGGGTGAGTAAGAATCTGGATGTGCTCGTCGTTGGAGATAAGGCAGGGAGCAAATTGAAGAAGGCGCAGGCCATTGAAACCATACAGATCATGACAGAAGAGGAATTTCTACAACTCAAAGCTTAGCCGCAGATGCTTCGCAAACTGCTTTTGCCGTTATTGTTTGCAATGGCTTGTAACAATCCATCCACCTCGCCCACTGTGGAAAAGGACTCAATCACTGAGGTAAGTCCCGATTCCCAGACACTTAATCCGAAGCAGCGGAATACTACCCTATCAAAGGAAGAAGAACTCGAAGACGGCTGGATAGACATGGCTGTGATCGACTCAACCATATTTGTTGATATCAAATATGCAACCGCAGACAATTTTGTTGGAGTGGTACTGTACAATTGTGCCCGGTGCATTTTGAGGAGGGAAGTTGCAGAAGCGCTGATACTTGTGCAGAGGAAGCTCAAAGAATACGATCTGGGGATCAAGGTCTTTGATTGCTACCGGCCCAGGCAGGTGCAGGAGTTGCTATGGGAAAAAGTCCCGGATGCCCGGTACGTGACGCCACCAGACAAAGGAAGTATGCACAATCGAGGTGCCGCGGTAGACCTCACTCTCGTGGATGCGGATGGCAATGCCCTGGAGATGGGTACGCCTTATGACTATTTTGGTGAGGAAGCATACCACACATATCTGGAGTTACCGGATTCGGTACTTCAACGAAGAAGTCTTCTTCGGGAAGTGATGGCAGAATCCGGATTTAAGCACATTCGAACCGAGTGGTGGCATTACTCTTATCAGGAGTATGCCTATAAGGTATCCGATTATCTTTGGCCGTGTCCCGATTGATGATTCCGGGTCAAACTGGTTTTAGAAGCCAAAACAAAAACAGGCGACGTCCGTTTGATATAGGTATTTTCTTAATTTTGGACGCATTAAAAAATTCCCTCTAAAAAATTACTATGTCAGATTCTGTGCTAACGTATAAGACTGATGTCGAAGCAGTAGATGGGCTTGCCCAGGCCTATCAAGACCTTAAAGCGGAAATAGGAAAGGTGATCATCGGTCAGCACGATGTCGTAAAAACGGTGTTGCTATCTTTGTTTAGCAACGGACATAGTTTGCTTGTCGGTGTACCTGGTCTTGCCAAGACCCTTTTGGTAAGTACCATTGCTGATGTTTTAGATCTGGAGTTTAAACGGATTCAATTTACGCCAGATTTAATGCCTTCGGATATCACTGGTTCAGAAATACTTGACGAAGACCGGCATTTTAAATTTAATAAAGGACCCTTGTTTGCTCACATTGTCCTGGCGGATGAAATAAATCGCACACCACCTAAAACGCAAGCCGCTTTGCTTGAGGCTATGCAGGAAAGATCCGTCACTGTCTCTGGAATCAGACATCAGTTGGCAAAGCCCTTTTTTGTACTTGCCACACAAAATCCGATCGAACAGGAGGGAACCTATCCATTGCCAGAGGCTCAGCTGGACCGCTTTATGTTCAATATTCCGCTCACTTATCCCACTTATGAAGAAGAGATCAAGGTAGTAAAAGAGACAACATCGGATTATGAGCCCGATCTGGGCAATATACTTACCGCTGAACAAATACAATTTTTTCAGTCCTTGATAAGGAAGATTCCGATATCTGACAAGGTACTTGAGTATGCAGTGGAGTTATCGAGTAAGACCCGGCCCGGATCTTCGATGGCTCCGGATATTGTCAAGCAATATATCACTTGGGGAGCTGGGCCACGTGCCTCTCAATATCTTGTTTTGGGAGCCAAATGCAATGCTGCCGTTCAAGGAAAATATTCGCCGGATATTGAGGATGTGCAGCAGATCGCCCATTACGTGCTGCGACACCGTATCGTCCGGAATTACAAGGCAGAAGCAGAGGGAATTTCAGAAGATTCCATTGTGGAACGCCTCTTCTAGACAGCGATGACCGTGCCTAGAATCTGTGGTCAGGGACAATGGCACAGAATACACCAACTGCGGAAAATTGCACATCTTTATATCAAAGATTTCGCGATGCACTGGTTGCTAAAGATTTTTATTTCGATAACTGCCCTTGGTTTGTTGGCTGGTTGTACCAGCGAAGCCCGCAAGAGACTCGAGCCTACACCGAGAGCTATTGGATCTCTAAATCAGCTGGCCGTGATTGCCGATCAGGATGTATGGGATGGGGCTGTTGGTGATTCAATAAGTTTTTACTTTGCTTCTGCGTACCCGATCCTAACTCAACCGGAGCCCCTTTTTGATTTGAAACATTTTACGCCCGAACATCTGGCAGCTGAATCTCTGCGAAAAGAGCTCAAAGCATATCTGATCGTTGGTGATCTCAATGACCAGGGATCTCCCACTACAGATATCATAATGGAGGATCTCGGTACCGAGCGAATAAACAGAGCGCATGAAGATCCATCCTATCGCACCAGTGTCGGCAGAAATCGATGGGCCCAGGGACAAGTGGCGATCTATCTCTTTGCTTTGGGTGAAGAGGCCTTGGGCAGTGAAGTAGCTAAACGGTTTCCATCTATTGCAGGTGTCGTACAGGAGCAATACCGGGAGCAGATCAACGCGACAGCTTATCAGGCAAAATCGAATGCACAGGTCAATGACAAGATCGCTGAACTCATTGGATGCAGGCTTGACATTCCCGGCGACTACAGGATAAATCTTGAAAAGGAAAAGACCCTTTGGTTGATGAAAGAAAGTGATATGGCCACGTTCAATTTTTTGATAGACAGAAGACCATACGAGAGTCAAAAACAATTTGAGAAAGAAAATATCATTGCCTTACGTGACGAGCTGGGTAAACTTGTGAGCTCCAGTGCAGTGGGCTCATATATGCGTACAAATCCTGTGGACTTACCTGTCTATACCAAGAAGATAGATCTGGGTGGTGCTTACGCCGTCGAAGCCAGAGGTATTTGGGAGATGGAAGGAGATTTTGCCGGAGGACCATTTATCTCGTACCTCATCCTAGACGAAGGAACAAATGAAATCATCTTTATCGATGCTTTTTTGCTTGCACCCGGCGAGAGAAAGCGCAATTTGATGCTTTACATGGAGCACATCGTCCATTCTTCTTTTCAACTTTCACTGTAAGGTGGACAGAGCCCCCAACCGGTCAACTAATGAATTCGAGACTGCGATTGATAAACGATGTCAGATCAGACCCCTTGAGCATTCGCTGGTTTAGTCTGGCGAGATCATACAAATAATGCACAAAGTCTTCCTTTTTTTGCTCACTCCTCATTTTCAGTAGTTTTTCAGCAATCAAGGGGTGATTGGCATTGATGACAAGTTGATGCATTTCCGGCATTTTATGATCTCCCATTCCCTGTAGTCTTTGCATATCTTGCATTCTACGCATAAACTCAGGTCGTGTAATAACTACCGGGTGATCATCAGTACTCAATGGTTTTAACTGAATGCTGTGGCCGTCCTTTTTAAGTACTGTCTCAAAGAGGGTCTTTACTTTTTCCTGTTCTTTTTCACTAAGCACAGATTCGACGTTGTCTTCTGTTTGTACCAAATTGTCTGTGGTATCCGAATCGACTCGCACAAAGAGCAGGTTTTCCCCGCTGTATTCTAAATGTTGAATAAAGTGGTTGTCAATAATCTGATCAAATAAAAGGACATCATAGCCACGATTTTTTGCCGCAGAAATAAAGGTGTCCTGATCGCTTTCCATATTGGCGTAAATCATGACCACCTTGTCGTGCTTATCGGTCTGGCTTGGTTTGACTTTGTCCCGGTATTCTTCCAGTGTAAAGTATTTCCCTTCCGTATTCTTCAGAAGGGCAAACTTCTTTGCCTTCTTATTGAATTTCTCATCAGAGATCATTCCGTATTTGACGATCGGCGAGATCTCGTCCCACTTCGACTCGTATAGTTCGCGGTTTTTCTTAAAAATTGATTGAAGCTTCTCGGCTACCTTCTTAGTGATATAGCTCGTAATTTTTTTAACATTGTGATCACTTTGAAGGTAACTTCTAGATACATTAAGGGGGATATCGGGTGAGTCGATTACCCCATGCATCAATGTGAGAAACTCCGGAACTATGTCTTTTACATCATCAGTCACATATACCTGGTTGCTGTAGAGCTGGATTTTGTTTTTCTGTACCTCCAGATTTTGTGACAATTTGGGGAAATAGAGGATACCGGTTAGGTTAAAAGGGAAGTCGATGTTTAAATGAATCCAAAACAGGGGTGCCTGGCTAAAAGGATACAACTCCTCGTAAAATGAGGTGTAGTCCTCATCTTTAAGTTTTGCTGGTTTTTTCTTCCAGGTGGGATTTGTGTTGTTAATGATATTGTCGACCTCCGTTTTGATCTCCGTCCGGTCTTCGCCTTCCCCTTCATAAGAGGTCTCAGTGCGCATTCCAAACTGGATTGGGATCGGGAGGAAACGGCAATACTTTTTAAGCAGCTCCTCTATTCGACTGTCTTCCAAAAACTCCTTGCTGTCGTCATTTATATGAAGGATCACGTCTGTACCACGTCCTTTCCTGTCAGACGGCTCGATCGAGTACTCGGGTTCGCCCTCACATTCCCACCTCACAGATTTGGCATTTCTCCGGTAGGATTTGGTAATCACTTCTACTTTATCTGCGACCATGAACGAGGAATAAAAGCCCAGGCCAAAATGCCCGATGATGGTATTTTCGGCCTTGTACTTCTTCACAAATTCTTCAGCACTGGAAAATGCTACCTGATTGAGGTACTTTTTTACCTCCTCATCTGTCATCCCTATACCGCGGTCTCTGATGGTGAGTGTCTTTGCCTTTTTATCGACATCGATATGAATCGTGAGATCACCGAGCTCGGATTTTATAACTCCCTTATTGCTCAGTGTTTTTAATTTTTGTGTAGCATCAATAGCATTTGCAATCAGTTCACGCAGGAAAATGTCGTGATCAGCGTACAAGAATTTCTTGATGATCGGGAATATATTCTGCGACTGAACTGAAATAGCTCCTTTTTCCATGGTCTCCAAAATTTTATTTGTGATTTGCTATCAAACGGTCAAATCACATGCCACTGCCCTTAAATCTGCCAAATTGACCGATGGAGTACAATGACCTCCATCTTCTTAGGATTCCGTAAAGTTTTGTTTTAAAAAGATTGTCAAACATTTGGTCATAAGATAAAAAGAGCATACATTTGATATGTGATTTATTTTTAATAAGTATAATATTGATATACAATTGATTATAAATAAAATTAAAAAAATTTATTATTTGTTGATCATAAATGGAATAGTTGGCATATAATATGCATTAGGATAAAGCATAATGCTTCAAGCTGATTCTAAATGAAGGATTAGCTGCAACCAAAAGCAGAAGAAGCACACGTCAATTATCTCATGGTCTGGACCGGTTCTTAACATTAGGGGGAAAAGAGCCGGTCTTTTTTTGTGCTCTATTAGAGTTGCTGTCTACACTCCGGTACGTAACTACTATCTTTGCCCGTTCGAATGTTACAGGCCATTTCACAATGAAGTATCGCACGTATAAGAGTTTGAATCTACCTTCTATTGACCAGGAGATCCTGGAGTATTGGTCCTCAAATAAGATTTTTGAGAAGAGTGTTTCTCCCGAAAATCGGTCAGATGCTTTTGTATTTTATGAGGGACCTCCATCGGCGAATGGAAAGCCGGGAATACACCATGTGATGGGGCGTACTGTCAAGGATCTGTTTTGCCGGTATCATGCGATGAAGGGGAAACTCGTCTTGCGAAAAGGTGGTTGGGATACCCACGGATTACCCATTGAGCTGGCGGTTGAGAAAGAGCTCGGCATTACCAAGGAAGATATCGGGAAGAGGATTTCGGTAGCCGATTATAACAGGGAATGCAGAAAGACGGTGATGAGGTATAAAAGCATGTGGGACGAGCTCACTAGAAAACTGGGTTACTGGGTTGATCTGGATGATCCATACATCACATTTGAAAATAATTACATCGAATCTGTTTGGCATCTTCTGAGGAAGCTTTATGACAAAAACCTGCTCTATAAGGGTTATTCGATCCAACCATATTCTCCTGCTGCCGGGACCGGTCTTAGTACACACGAGCTCAATATGCCTGGAGCTTATCGCGATGTAAAGGACATCTCTGCCGTGGCCCAGTTTAAGCTGGTCCATAATGAGGCATCTGAGTTTTTGCACGATAATGTAAAGGGGAACGGCGTTTACTTTCTCGCCTGGACTACAACACCGTGGACCTTGCCGTCCAACACAGCGCTTGCTGTAGGAGCTAAAATCGACTATGTAAGGGTATCCACCTATAATCCGTATACCAAACTTCCTGTCAATCTGATATTGGCCGAAGACCTTCTGTCAAAATGGTTTAAGCCCGAGCAGGCAGAAGGAGATATAGACAAGTATCGAGATGGCGACCCGGTGATTCCTTATCAATTGACGGGAAGGTATAAGGGTGCGGATTTTGCCGATCTGAGATATGACCAATTGCTTCCCTATGCCCAGCCCACGGATGGTGATGCATTCAAAGTGTTGCTCGCAGATTTTGTAAGCACAGAAGAGGGGACCGGAATTGTCCATTTGGCACCTTCATTTGGTGCGGATGACATGCGTGTAGCCAAAAAAAATGGCATCGGATCCCTTACCCTGGTGGACCGTCAGGGAAAGTTTGTTGCGGAAGCTGGAGACCTTGCTGGTCGATATGTAAAGGACTACACCGATGATCCCGGTTACGTCAATGTCGACATAGACATAACGGTAAAGCTCAAAAAGGAGAACAAGGCATTTAATGTGCAGAAGTACAGCCACAATTATCCTCATTGCTGGCGTACGGATAAGCCCGTCTTATATTACCCACTTGACAGTTGGTTTGTCCGAACGACGGCTGTAAAAGATAGATTGGTGGAGCTCAACAAGACAATCAACTGGAATCCCAGGCATACCGGTGAAAAACGTTTCGGCCATTGGCTCGAAAACCTGCAGGATTGGAATCTTTCCCGCTCCAGATTTTGGGGGACCCCACTGCCGATTTGGAGAACAGAAGATCGACAGGAAGAGAAATGCATTGGATCGATGGCAGAGCTGAGAGAAGAGATAGCCAAAGCCAATAGCCAGTTGGGAACAAACCAATCGATGCCCGCTGATTTGCATCGTCCCTATATCGACGAAATCATTCTCGTATCCGAAAATGGTGAGGAGATGCGACGTGAATCCGATCTGATTGATGTTTGGTTTGACAGCGGGTCTATGCCTTATGCTCAGTGGCATCATCCCTTTGAAAACAGGGAGTTGTTTGAGCAAAACTTCCCCGCAGATTTTATTGCTGAGGGAGTCGACCAGACCCGGGGATGGTTCTTTACCCTCCATGCCATTGCAGTCATGGCTTATGATAGTGTTGCCTTTAAAAATGTGGTCTCCAACGGGTTGGTGCTGGATAAGCACGGTCGAAAGATGTCAAAGCGATGGGGAAATGCCGTCGAACCATTTGAAACTATAGACAAATATGGAGCCGATGCCACACGGTGGTATATGATTTCCAATGCGCCTCCATGGGACAATTTGAAGTTTGATAGTGGGGGAATTGTAGAAGTGCAACGAAAGTTTTTTGGTACGCTCTTCAATACGTACTCGTTCTTTGCTCTGTATGCTAATATCGACGGTTTTACCTATGAGGAGCCAAATGTAACACTGGAACAAAGGCCAGAAATAGACCGTTGGATCTTATCGGAACTCTATAAGATGATAGGTGAAGTAGACCGGGATTTTTCAGATTATGAACCCACGAGTGCAGCTCGACGCATTCAGGATTTTGTCAATGATCAGTTGAGCAATTGGTATGTGAGACTATGTAGGAGGCGTTTTTGGAAAGGAGAGTATTCGGAGGATAAAATTTCTGCCTATCAAACGCTATACACTTGCATGATCTCAGTTGCGAAGTTGATGGCTCCGATAGCACCGTTCTTTGCCGATTGGTTGTTTCAGAATCTTAACTCGGTATCTGAAAAGGAAGATTGCCTGTCTGTACATTTGAGTCGAATGCCCCAGGAGGAAGATGGCTTCCGAAATCAGGATCTCGAGCAACGCATGAGGTATGCACAGCGAATCTCATCATTGATACTCTCTCTCCGTAAGAAGGAAAATATAAGAGTAAGACAACCCCTCAAGAGAGTCCTGTTGCCCGTAATTGATCCTGGATTTCGGCGTCAGGTCGAAGGAGTCAAAAAGCTCATTCTGGCAGAGGTAAATATCAAGGAAATAGAATACATTACAGATGCCACGGGCTTGGTCAATAAGCGGGCAAAGCCCAATTTTAAGACGCTTGGAAAGCGACTGGGGCCACAAATGAAAGAAGCTTCGACCAGAATCCTTGCGCTTGATCACGAAGAAATTACCCGGTATGAGAGGGATGGAAACCTGCGCTTGGAATTGACCGGTGGATCCGTAGAAATTGGACCGGATGACCTGGTGATAACCTCTGAAGATATCCCGGGCTGGCAAGTAGCTAGTGATGGTGCGGTCACTGTGGCGCTGGATGTAACCCTGGATGATCAATTGGTGGCAGAAGGGACAGCGCGTGAACTCGTAAACAGAATTCAAAATTTGCGAAAGAAGTTGGATTTTGATGTCACCGATCGGATCATTGTAAATCTGGAAGACCATGTCCAGGTGCAACCGGCAGTACAGCATTTTGGCCAGTACATAAAAGATGAGGTACTCGCCAAGGACATCCGGCTCAGCCAGAATCCTTTGGGAGATAAAGTAGAACTTCTCGAAGGAGTCGAGATTCAAATCGAACTTAGCCTCGCTTGAACCTCATCACTGGACGATCCGATAACCCACCACGAGGCCGATCATACAAACAATTATGCTTCCCAGAATGTTGAGAATAGCATAGTGGTATTGACCATTGTTGAAGAATTGAAATGTTTCTCCGGTGAACGTTGAAAAGGTGCTAAATCCTCCACAGAAACCCACCATCCAAAAGATCTTAACAGCTGGGGTTATGTTTTTCGAAATAACCCCCATCAGTAGACCTAAGATGATACAGCTGATCAGATTAGCGGTGAGTGTGGCCCATGCAAATTCCAGATTCCTGTCACTCAAGAGCCGGGCAATGCCATAACGCGCCAGACTGCCCAATCCTCCGCCTACGAAGACAGCAATCCACTCCATATCAGAGACGCAGTTGTTGTTTAAATTTGAATCGGCGTCGCCGGTATATGAGAAAAGCAGTAAGGATCAGGGCAGTACCCACGATCAGAATCAGGAGATTGAGATTTCCTATATGTTGCAGGGAAAAGACTGCATAGATAAAGAACAAGTTTATCAATACCAGCACACCGGTGGCTTTCATATGCGAGAGGCCACAATCAATGAGCAAATGGTGAATGTGATTTCGATCAGCAGAAAGCGGTGATCGACCACGGATTATCCTTGTAATAAAAACACGCAGCGTGTCAAATAGGGGCAAAATTAAGATACCAATGGCTACAGCGGGCACAGAGGTAAAGGCATACTTGGATCCCTCCAGTGATTTATGTACTTCGATAAACTGGATGGTTAGGATTGCACAGATGAGCCCTACAAGTAAAGCGCCCGTATCGCCCATAAATATTCGGGCCGGAGTATAGTTGTATTTGAGAAAGGCTATCGTAGATCCAGCTAGAGCAAAGGCCACAATAGCCAGTTCCAGATGATCGATTAGAAAAAACCAACTGCCAAAAACAATGGCGATGAGGGTGCTGATGCTCCCTGAAAGACCGTTAATGCCATCAATCAAATTGAAGGCATTGATGATCACCATGATTACAAAAATAGAAAGGGGTATGCTGACTAATTCGGGAATCTCATAGACGCCAAAAATGCCATAGAGGCTGGTGAGTTTTACGTTTGATTTAAACACCAGAATGGACGCTGCGAATACTTCTCCAACAATTTTTTTCCAGTGTGTAAGGGGGAAAATGTCATCGCGGGCACCGATAAGAAAAATGATGATTATGGCGCAAAGTATATATTGTAGATCTCCAAACACATGGAATGGAGTCCATAAGACGATGCTGAAAATTACTCCGGCAAAAATGCCAATGCCACCTAGGGAGGGCGTGGGAGTGGTGTGAGATCTCCTGGCATCTGGAATATCGACGAGGTTTTTCTTTGCAGCAATCGCTATGATAGATGGTATGGCAAAGTAAGTCAGGGTAAACGCAGTTATGAAACTAAGTATGATGTCATACATGCTCAGCTACATCTTTATTCCTCGAAGATTTCTTTGAGCTTTGAAGCCCATTCTTCGATATCCTTTCCAATATCATTCACCAGATCTTCGATTTCATCCATATTTTTATTGACAAAATCCTCTAGATCGCGCCCAGTAGTTTCGATTACATCCCTGATGTTTTCTTCCACCCTATTCGTGATAGCATCCTCCTTTGACAGTTCGTTTATTAGTCCCTCACCGTATCGGGTGGAGTAGTACTTTAGGCTTTTCATCCAAAACCTTCTGCGTTCCCTGGTACTTAGGTCCTTCTCATATAGATCATAACACTCTTCCACATATTGCCTAAAAGTCTCATCGTGCTTCTCCCAGGCTTCATCAGACGACTCGAGATCGAGCTCATCCACCCGATCAAGAAATCGTTCAAACTTGGAGAGGAAGGCCTTCTTTGATTCTCCACAGGAAGAACTCTGGCAGGAGGTCGATCCGATGACAGTAATCAGACAAAGGACGCTAAGATTCATCAATTGCTTCACCATACAAATCTACTATTTCCCTGTGCAAAGGTTTTGAAAAATAGAGAGTCTGTCGAACTCAACCATCTTCTGTTAGGATTTTATTGTCAATAAGTCGCACATCACCCAGCCAGGCTGCCACACAAGCAACCACTGAAATATGATCTTCCCACGATCGAACCTGTTGGAGTGTTGAAGAATCCACGATGGAAAAATATTCCAATCGGAATCCATTTTCGGCAATCAAAGTGCTGCAATGGCTTTCGATCTCTCCGGGATTATGGTCCGGATACAAATCCTGAGCCAGCAATAGAGCGCTGTACAAGATGTTTGCTGAGCCTCTCAAAGCTGGATCTATTCTGGTATTTCTCGAGCTCATGGCCAGGCCGTCGCTCTCGCGGATCGTCGGGTGCGTTACCAGAGTGGTATCGATATCGAGTTGTTCGATCATTGCCTTAATAATCGCCTGTTGCTGAAAGTCCTTTTGCCCCATGATCAAAAATTCTGGGCAAATAATGTCCAGCAACCTCTTTACTACGGTGACGACACCTTCAAAATGTCCCGGTCTCCGTGGTCCTTCCAAAACCGAGGTGAGCCGTGAGAGATCGGCGCCCATCTCGATTTCAAGACCCGGAGGATACATTTCGTAATTGGTTGGCAGGAAAAGGGCATCGATTTCATTTAGGGTCAGATTGTGGATATCGCTACCCAACGGTCTGGGATATTTTTCTAAATCAGAAGGGTCATTAAACTGGGTAGGGTTTACAAAAATGCTGGCGATCACCGTTGGCGCCAGTTCCTTTCCGTGTTTCATCAGAGCCATGTGACCTTGATGCAAGGCTCCCAATGTTGGAACAAAGGATATAGCACCCTTTTTTCTACGCCTCTTGCGGAGATATCGTTGTACTTGAGATACGGTGGTGAATACCTGCATAAGTATTTAGAGTAGGTTACCGATATGATCAAATTACATGCGAAACCATCGACTTAAAACTTCCTCTGCCAATTTGTTTTGGGGGGTATAGTCTTTATGTCGTCTCCGGTTTCCACGGGGTGCCCAGGGATACCACTTCCATAAAAAACCTCCCTGCCAGTACGGTTCTTGAGAAAATACGGTATGCAGTGCATCGATAGCCACCGATTGAGCCTCCTGGTTTTCATTTAATTTGTCCAATCTTTGCTCCAGGAGCCAGGTTTTCGCTGCCGAGTGATCGACACTAAGATATCCGTACTCAGTAAAAATCACAGGGAGCTCATATTTGCGGTGAATTTTTCTGATTTTCTTGAGAGGGGGTTGCCAGGCCTTTGTCAATTTATTAAGGGAGGGAGTCCGTTTATCGCTGAGCGGGAAGTAAGCGTTGATGCCGATGTAATCCAATTTATCCCAGAAAGGAATTTGATCAAAATTATCCCAATTTGCGGCATAGATAAGTTTTCCATCATAAATCGTCCGGATGGTATCAATAAGGCGATGCCAATAGCCAGGTCTTTGCGCAATCGCATTTTTAAATTCTGTGCCCACACAAAGCAATTTAACTTTCGTTTCCTGGGCAATGGCTGCAAAGTGTGTGATATATGCGGTATAGTCGTCTTCCCAATTTTTCCAATCATTTTCATTGCCAAAGTGATAGTCACCTGTCCACCAACCACCTGTCCACACCTGGGGTTTTAGCATCACGTTTACACCGGCCTTGTGAGCCCGATGAATCGTTTCTTTTGCACCGTCCGGAGATTCCCCCCACCATTGATTACTCCCAAATCTCACTTCGGGTTTATGCTTAGGAGTAAAGGCGTATGGTACCACTGCGATCCAATTGCAATGGATGGCTTTCATTGGTGCGATGGGATCATTATCAAAGGGTCTTGGAGGGGCTACCAGCGTCAGGCCACAAATCGGTTTTTTCTCGAAGGTGGAGTTGGCACCATCATTGATCATACAGGAGCTGTGCAGAACAGAACCAAGGAGAATCACACTCGTAAAAAAGGAAAGATCTCTGATCATGATTAAGGAATTTCTCCATTTTGGGCAGGGTACTTGTAAAATTATCAAAATATTGGAAAACGAGAATTGCCAATTTAAATATTTTCAATCTATAAAGAAAATATTTGCCAGTATCGAAAAATTTGAAGAAATTTGTTAGCATTCTTGCATCTTAGGGGTGATTCGCTTACTTTTGTCATAAATTATTTGATTCGAAGGAATCGAAAGATAGGATTGAAAAAATTGTGAGATGACGAAACCGGTAGACGTGCCCTCCTGTCTCGGGGGTGGGGGTAAGGGATAAACTTAGCGTAATGTTCTGAAAATCAGATCTAGGGTTGACCACTTTAAAAGATTTGCGCTATTGCTAACCACCTCGTGAAGGTTCGAATCCTTCTCTCACAGCACATAGAGCTTTAGCCTTGTTTGGATCATTCTGGATGAGGCTTTTTTTATTTAAGCATTGGGCTGAGGTTTTTTTTTGTCAATTTTGACAGAATGAAAGCCAAGAGCCTGTACGTGGCGGCCACAAATCAGCACGTGGGAAAGACAACCAGCACCCTGGGTTTAGTATCTGTGCTAAGGCAAAAGGGAATTGAAATCGGCTATTGTAAACCTGTCGGTCAGCGATTCCTGGATCTGGACAATATACGTGTCGATAAGGACACTTTGCTCTTTGCAGACCTGCTGGGATTTAAGATCCGTCCTGAATTGCATTCTCCCGTAATTTTGGGCAAGGGTGCTACCACTGCCTATCTGGATCATCCCGAAGATTACCGGTTTGCATCTGACATTCTTTATGCGAGTACTCATTTGGAAGAGCAACACGACTATGTGATCTACGAAGGTACCGGACATCCTGGAGTTGGAAGTGTGGTGAATCTATCTAATGCAGACGTAGCTAAATTGTTGGGGTCCCATGTTATTATGATTGTCGAAGGAGGTATTGGCAGTACAATAGATCGCCTTAATACAAGTTTAGCCATGTTTAGAGAACAAAATGTCCCGATTCTCGGGGTCATTGTAAACAAGGTCATCCCTGAAAAACTTGAAAAAGTGAAGCACTACGTCGGTTTGAAACTCTCATCTATGGGATTGCCATTGCTGGGAGTGATGCCCTATGACGAATCCCTTGCCCTTCCTATCGTAAGTACAATCGTGGATGCGATTGATGGGGCGATCGTGCAAAATATCGATCAAAATGACCGGCAGGTAGAAGACATTATGGCTGGATCACTCATCGATGTCAATCGGATAAAAGTAGCCAAGAATATATTGCTTGTGGTGGGGGCAGATCGGGTAAATAATGCGATTCATAAGATAGACCTGCTATCCCAGGTCAATGACCTTAAGCACTCGCCACTGGCCTGCATTGTTGCGACGGGAGATGGAGAAATAAATGAGAATAGTCTGGACTATATCAACAGACATAAAATACCATTGATACGCACCAATCTTGATACCTATGGCTCCGTTATAAAAATCAGTAAAATTGAGGTCAAGATCAACCTCAGTACACCCTGGAAAATCAAGAGAGCAATTGCCATGATCCAGAGTAATGTGGACCTCGATCACATTATGGCCTCGATGCATTTGCGAGGCACTAAAATAAACTGATCAAAAAACCAGTTTATATATAAAAAATAGGTTACCTTAATGGTTGCTATCAAAAATTTTGAATAGGTAGTGCAGCCTCACATTTCATGCTTTCAGATTCCCTTTTGAAAGTCACAGCAGTAGAAAATTTCCTTTTTTGTGGGGCTGCTTTTTTTTAAACGATTCCTTTGAGTAATCTGCTGCTACAGAATTTCAAATTATAAATTGTACTGGTCACCCCTTGATAAGCACTCCATTGGCAATAAATTGAATCTCCTCCCTGGGCTCTACGATTTTGGAGATCTCCTCTTTTGATTTACCGGCATCCTCAGCATAATGTCTCAGTTCTTCTACGGGTGTTATCGTACGGTAAGCAATCCCTTCCAGAATCACCTTTTTCCCGCTGGCATCCTTGGGGACGAAAAAACCATAGTCCTTAAATTTTACCATGATAGACTCCTCGGGGTTACCATCTTGCGAAATATTCATCCAACACCCCTTCATCTGGCAGACTTCATTGATCTCACCCATTACTTTTGCCTCGACAGAATCCTTGCCCTGCAGAGAAGCAAGAAGTGCATTGTAAGTGACTGGAGCATCTGGTGATATCTTTTCACCAAAGGAATTGTACTGTGTCTTGCAGGCAGTGGTCACTAAAATAAAAGCAGTTACGGCATAAATCAGCTTTTTCATGGGTACGATTTTTGTTTTATAACGTAATTTCAAATACACTTTGTTATACCGCAATAATCAATCTCGACTGAGAGTTAATATTCGGTAAAACAAATGTAAAACGAATAAGGCAGAAACTCGTTACAAAAAGAATACTAGATGAGTAAATTGCTTTTTGTACCACTGCTTTGGTTACCTGTCTTTTGTGCTGCTCAATGCATCAAGGGCGATTGTGAAGAGGGAAAGGGAGTGTATCGATATCAAAACGGCACAATATATTCTGGCTCTTTTCACGAGAAACATCCACATGGCCTGGGTACCCTGATTTTTGCCAATGGCAATAAATATGTAGGGGAATGGGCGAAAAACATGAAGGAGGGTGAAGGGAAAATGATCTTCTCCTCCGGCGAAACCTACTCCGGACAATTTAAAGCCAATCGATTTCACGGTTATGGGATCTACCAGTTTAAGAACGGAAATCGCTACGAAGGACAGTGGAAGAATGGGAAGAGGCATGGTGATGGTACGATGACGAGACCAAACAGGCCTTCGATCACTGGTCTTTGGGCTGATGATGAGCTCGTTACACAGGAAGGTGACCGCAAAGAACCCAGCATCGAACCACCTGATGATGTAGTATTCGAAGATCTACCAGACTGTAACATTGCCCATTGTGCTTCGGGAGTGGGAAAGTTTACTTATGTCGATGGATCGAGGTACGAGGGCGAATTCCTAAATGGATCACCTAATGGTATTGGAATCTGCCTGTATGCAAATGGTGACCGGTATTCCGGTGATTGGTATCGCGATAATCCCAATGGAAAGGGTAAGATGGAGTATCATTCGGGAGATATCCTGGATGGCTTGTGGAAAGAAGGTAAATTCTTAAAGGGAAAAAAGATTCTGAAGAGCAATGGGAAAAAGGGAAACAAGATTTATGCCCTCATCGTCGGAGTATCCCGTTATGAAAAATTTGAAACACTAAAATATACCGATGATGATGCTTATCGCATGTATGCCTTCTTGAAGAGTCCTGAAGGTGGAGCAATCCCCGATGATCAGATCAATATTCTGATCGATGAGAGTGCAACAAAGAAAAACATCATGCGATCCATGGATGATCTGGTAGCTAGAGCTGGTAAAAATGACGCTGTGCTATGCTTTTTTTCAGGACATGGCATAAATGGGTCATTCCTGCCGATCGATTCTGATGGCTATCGTAATACACTCGCCTATGAGGAGGTCAAGGATCACCTCAAGGCCTGTAAAGCCAAACAGAAATTGTATGTTGCCGATGCATGCTATTCAGGTAGCTTGCTCAGCGCGCGCAGTAGCCTCACCCAATCGGTGCAAATGCTCTATAACAAGCTAAACGAATCTTCCGGAGGTACGGCTTTCCTTCTGTCGTCAAAAAAAGAAGAATACTCCCTGGAGTCGTCAGGCCTCCGGCAGGGCATTTTTAGTCATTTTCTCATTAAGGGACTTAAGGGAGAAGCTGACATAGACCGCGATCAAATTGTTTCTATTTCCGAACTCTATAAATATATCTACGACCATGTACGCACCTACACCAAGTCTGCACAGACACCGATCCTGGCAGGGCAATTTGATGAGAAAATGCCCGTGGGTGTAGTGCGTAGTTCTGCTTTTTAGATTTACAGGAGCGCCAAGCTATTGCCTGTCCTCAAGACCTGAGTCTAGTCCTTTGTGAATCGCCGGAACTCCATCTGCCATCCAACGAGGCATCGGTTCATCCTTGAGATAATGTTCGAAAAACTGAAACAACCTTCTGTTAAAATCAAGTCTGTTGGCCCACTTCAGCGGCCAGTGAGGTTCTCCATTGTAGTTCAACATCCAGGCGGGTTTGCCCAGTCGCCTCATGGCCACAAAAAATTCGATTCCCTGATACCAGGGCACATGGCCATCGTTATCATTATGTAAGATCAAAACAGGTGTATTGATCTTGTCAACTTCAAAAATTGGCGAATTTTCAAGGTACAATTTTGGGTTTTCCCACAAGGTTGCACCCAAGCGGCTCTGGGTTCGTTCGTATTGAAACATTCTGCTCAGACCAGTTTGCCACCGGATGCCCCCATAGGCACTGATCATATTGACAACCGGTGCTCCTGCTTCAGCGCAAGCAAACATATCGGTTTTGGTGAGTATATGTGCAATTTGATAACCACCCCAGCTGTGTCCGTGAAGCGCAATTCGTGAAGTATCAACAAATCCCAGGCGAGTGACTGCTTTGGTTCCTGACACCACTGCATCATAAGCACTCGCCCCGGGATAACCTACCTTGTATATTACGTCGGGATTAAAGATTAAATAACCATTGCTTGTATAGTAACTATAGGTTATCGTAGATCTGCCCGGGGCAGGTGGATCATGCCGGTGGAGACGATCCGAACTTCGCTCATAAAAATTGACGATCATGGGGTACTTTTGAGTAGGATCAAAATTTTCAGGTTTTGCGAGAAGTCCCTGTTGCGTATCACCCTCAGGATTTTGCCATTCTACAAGCTCGATAGTACCCCAGTTATAGTAAGACTGCTGCGGGTTTACATCTGAAATCCTCTTGTAACTCATAAATTGATCTTCTGTGATATGCAGATCCGGAAATTCTTGAAATGTCTCACGAGTAAACAGCAAATGGTTTGTGTTTTTCGCCTTGATCGGTGAGCGGGCTAACCGATGATCTCCTGGCATATACCGGCTTACATATCCGAATCCCGGATGTAAATTCCCATAAAACTCCTCCTTAGTATTCTCATTAAATCCCCGGACGAAGATCCTATCATCATGAATGTAATCGATATCAGTATCGAGGTCTATAATTCGATAGACAATCTGTGATTCCCTACCCTTGGTGAGTCTCCTTACTTCCTTAGAATACTTGAGATTAAACAACCACACATCATATCGATCATAAAGAAGAATGCCCTCATCATCCTCAATCCATCCGGCCAGTCCGTAGCTGTCTGGATGGTCTGGTACATCATTGAGCTCGTCATAAAAGCGAAATTGACCCCTTGTGAGATCGATCTGTTTTTGTTCTTCCAGATCGTATAAGTACCAGGTGCTGTCGGGCTCCTCATACCAATACAGGTAATGTCCCGCAGGTGACCACCTGGGAGTACCGGATATCCTTGTTGCTATCCGTTTTGAAGTGCTCTCCTGCAGTGAGACAAGATGCACATCTCGATAGCTGCGCCCTTCCCAACTAATTGTCTTTCGATAATCTCGATCATCAAATCCCAAAACATGTTCAACCTCGATTTTAGGATGAACCCGGATTTCAGGGAGAGTGGGTTTTCCTAGTTCGATGATCTTTCTTTTAGTCACATCATAGGCGTATAGATAACTGCGTTTCTGTTCTTCATCTACCTTTACTTTCTGCTGGGTATACAATATCTGATCCTGGTAGTGCCAGATTTCGACTTCGGGAATCTCACTTGGGAATCTAGTCGTATCTCCTTCAAATGGCCTTGGGCTTGTGCCAAAATAAAGGAATCTCCCTTCGGGTGAAAATCGAAGTTTACGGTCTGTGGAAAGGTTCCACCCTTGGGGTAATTTCGAATGATAATCGATGTTAGTCATCGCGATTGTGGTGTCTGTCAAGGTACAAAGATGGAAGTCCCAGGTACGATTCCGATCTTTTTCCTGAGCTGACGTATCTGAATAAAAGGATACCACATCCCCTTGTGAGGAGGTTGTCAGATTAAGGATTGTTCCTTTTACTTCCGCACACCGCCTTAAGGTATCATTTGTCATGTCGTAGTAAAGCACCTGTGCTACTCCTGTGCTATCGTCAGTATTGCGATGTAAATAGGCTCTCGGACTCTCCTCTGCGAGGACAAAAGACTCCACATATGGAATCGAATCGATTTCGTTGGTTTTGAGATTACATATCAAAAACACAAACTCATCATCATCCATTTTCCTTGACTGAGCATCTGTGAGAATGCTATCGCGATTGGCCTCCAAAGAAACAAAAAGCCATCCGGACCACTTTTCAGGTTGCTTATAGGATTTGACATTTGGGATCGTCTGTGCAGTTTTTTGTTCGAGATCATAAATGACTAAACTATCGCGGGGCATGTCCTCTTTATCCACACCACGATGCTCCAACGAATCGATTAGCCTTTCGGAAGGCACAATCTTGTAAATAAGTTTCTGGTTTTCTGTATCGAATCGAGCTTCCACCGATCTTGCCATTTTTGTCTCATCACCGTCAAAGGTGTTGTAAAGAACAAGGAAGCCATCTCCTTTGTTTGGGCTTACTTCATACGATACCCATCGACCATGATCACTGATTTTTGCATTACGAATAGATTTCCAATCGAAATAGGCACTCTCATCCAGTCCAGGTAGCCCCTGAGCCCAAGCCTGGTAAAATGGTGCGATAAGACATATGGTGTAAATCAATTTATTCATTGTGTAACCACATTTAATATTTTTGACTTTGGCAGCCAAAAGTATCAAATCAGGAGGAGATCTCGTTTGGTATAGAACATCATGAGGATTAAAAGCTTAATCAACGGTTGGTCCGGATGGGGGTCGTGGACAACAATCATAGTTGTTTTGATTGTACAGCTGTCTCCCATTCTTGGCCAGGTCAGACATGACACAATGCGATCGGCATCTTTTGATAAGGAAAAAATGTGGATTGTTTTCGAGAAGGGTATTGAAATATCTCCGTTGCGGCATATGACTAAAGAAGAAAAAGGACAATATGTCTATGATTATTTGATCGAGAGGTCCACTAAATCTCAAGGTGCTGTGATTGATTTTCTGACCCGGGAGCAGATACCTTTTACCTCATTCTATATTGTCAATGCGATTTTGACTGAAAAAAATGATGGCTTAGCCGGGAGATTGATGTCATTTCCAGGGGTTAAAACGATTGAAAAGAATGCCGAGTTTAGGGTTTTAGATGACGTTTCAGAAGATGCTTTAGATGACCACTCACGCAATTTGGAACTTCCCTGGGGTCTCAGTTTGATAAGAGCCGATCAGGTGTGGCAAATGGGTATCACGGGTAAGGATGTTGTCATTGGTGGTCATGATACAGGTGTAATGTGGGATCATCCGGCACTAGAGGAAAACTATCGGGGTTGGGATGGATCCCGGGCTGATCACAACTACAACTGGCATGATGCTATACACGCGATCAGTCCCTTACACAGGGATTCGATCATTACGGATACCACCAATCCATGCGGTCTCGATATCCTGCAACCTTGTGATGATGTTGGTAGCTCACACGGCACCCACACTTTGGGTACAGCCTTGGGCAGGGACAATCAGAATGATTTTACCATTGGCGTTGCACCGGAGGCAAAATGGATTGCAGTGCGAAACATGGAGCGGGGTTATGGGTCTCTAGCTACCTACTTAGAGGGATTCCAATGGTTTTTGGCGCCAACAGATCTCGATGGTAAGAATCCGGATCCCTCCCTTGCTCCGGATGTAATCAATAACAGCTGGGCTTGTGTGGAGTTGGAAGGATGCAATCCGGATAATTTTTATCTCCTACGGACGGCAATCCGAAATCTGCGTTCAGCCGGGATCGTGGTAGTGGCCTCAGCCGGTAATTCTGGGAGGCAGGGATGTAGTACCGTGAGCAATCCTGCAGCGATTTACGAAGAGAGTTTCACAGTGGGTTCCGTGGAAATATCAGATTCGCTATCAGATTTTAGCAGTCGGGGTCCTGTTTCGATTGATTCGAGTTTTAGGATTAAACCCAATGTGACTGCTCCAGGCGGCAGGGTCTTGTCCAGTACAAAAGGAGGGTATGCAAAACTGTCAGGTACGAGTATGGCGGGACCCCATGTTGCAGGCCTTGTGGCTCTACTGATTTCAGCAGCGCCAGAACTCCGGGGGCAAGTAGATGAGATCGAAGACCTTATAGAGTCTACTGCGGTGATGAAGAGTGAGCAGGACACTTGTATGCACGAAAATCAAAGGAATAGTTTTCCTAATAGTTTACATGGATTTGGTCGAATAGATGCACTAGCAGCCGTTGAAAGAGCCATTGAATTATCCACCGCGGTGGAGGAATTAAGTAAGATCCGACCTAGGATATTTCCCAATCCATCAAGCTCGGGTTTTGAGGTGGCCTTTGCCGATCCAGTGACTGATGCATTTATTATTCTGTCAGCAATGGATGGAAAGATTATGGCACACCATAAGATACCTGATGGTGGTCAGAGTTTAAAGATCGACAACCTGGCTCTGATCCCGGGCATCTATGCGGTCCAAATATGGGAGGACCAGCGATTAGTGACAATGCAGAATTTGGTGATCACAAAGTGAGGGAGACTCATTTTTCGGCTACTGCAGTATCTCCATTGATCGCGAATTCTCAGGTTTTACTTTTACTAAAGTACTCGTATATTTGCGCTCGCTTTTTTGGCGATTGTCTGAAAAATAGACAGTCCCATAGCTCAGCTGGTTAGAGCGCTACACTGATAATGTAGAGGTCGGCAGTTCAAGTCTGCCTGGGACTACTTTACAAGCCGGGGCTTTGGCAAAGGTGGGCCAATCTGGAAAAGTGTTTCCAGGTTACATTTTTTATCCATCCATTGCCGAAAAGCTTTGGTTGAAAGTCCACCTTCGCATGAAGCTACGGTGGTTGAAAGGGGGATTAGCTCAGTTGGCTAGAGCGCCTGGTTTGCAACCAGGAGGTCATCGGTTCGAATCCGATATTCTCCACTGAAAGGGCACTACTGTTAGTGGCCTTTTTTTATGAGTATCTACAGTATCGCCCGTATCTGCACAAATAAATTACAAACCAATCTCGAGAGTCTGGAAATTGGGTCCTTAAATATATTTGATGCCAGCCATACGTAAAAAAATCCAAAAATTTTACAAGAAATTGTAATAGCAAAAGTGTTGACTTACATTCTAATAGACATACAGGTTTATTCTAATGTAATTTTTGCCCTTTTTATGGTATACAATCTTAATATCATTAGATTATATTTGTGCAGTTAAGCTGTGTATTATCGAGATTAACTCAAGGAAACGGGTCTCGATTGAGGCAGTTTAGCCGCTTTAATAGCGAACGGAACAATAACACTAAAGGGCGAAGTAAAAGGACCTAACTCGATTGGATGGAGCACGCATACCTTTACAGAGGGGGAGTACTTATCGTAAGTGGCGGATTAAGTCACACGGGTTACCAATTATTTTACTGGGTTCTAGAGAGCTGACCATTTGTGTCTTGAGAGAGACGGGTTATGGTTGGCTGGAGTTGTTGTATTCTGAGATGGAAGGATATATAGAAACTGATTATTTATTTAAAAACCGAATTAATTTAATTTAACCAAAACTAGAACTCATGAAAAAGACGAAAGTTACTTTTATTACGTCTAGGGGACAGTGTATTTTAGTGGGGCTATTGCTGCTGTTTGGGGCAGTGGGGCTTCAGGCACAAGTGGGGCCAAATTGTACGAATATTAATGCATCGATTGATGAGGATGGGTATGCAACGATATTGGTATCGGAGTTTGTGACCAATTGTGCGGATGCAGAACCAGTTGATTATGTTGTACATAATCAATATGGAGGAGTTGTGACGTCAGCCACGGGAGCGGCATGCGATGATGAGATAAGCATCTATGCGTGCAATGCCTTGGGTCAGACGTACAAGATTAATGTGAGCAACGCGTACGGTGCATGCTGGACGGAGTTGACGTTTAAGCAATCGAATGGGCCGATCATACCTGGGAATACATATTATTTGTATTGTTTGGAAGAGGAGGTAAGTGATGTGGGCTTGTATTTGGATCGTTTTTATGGAGATAATGACGACAAGTATGAGCCATACGAGGTGGGAGGACCGGATTATAAGACGGGCTATATACCATGTCGAGGAAACCAACCAGTAGAGTTTATAGCGGATTGGGTAGATCCGCATGAGTGTGTACTGGGAGATGATACGGCGAAGGTAATCTACCGTGAGTTTGAGGCCTTTGACAAGGAAGGCAGGCGAGGTTCGGCTTTTGACACAATATATGTATGGAGATTACCAGAGCTTACGGCAGATAATATTTACTGTGCGGAGAAAGACACAGTTTATTGTGGAGAGGGAGATTCACCTGGACCTTATATGGTAGTACCCCAGATTGATTCGACGACGGGCCTACCTACGGGTGAGTGTGATACGTTGCCGTTTTTATCGATCAAGACAGAAGGAGGCAAGCTTGTATGTGAGCCAAATACCTTTGATCCGAAGTGTGGCATAGCGATCAGTGTAAACAAGTGGGAGTTTGAAGATATATGTAGCCCACAGTACAAAGTACAGATAGAGATCAAGCAGAGCTGTTATGGAGCGGCCCAGACGGCCTGTACGGTGACGCCACCGGCAGCGGGACCGGGCACACCAAATGCGTTTGCACCAGCAGGCGAGGGCTACTGGATCTGTGATTTTTGGATCATAGACTTTGACACGGTGGCACCTTTGGCAGAGATCAAGTACGATCAGCTTGCCCAGAGCAGTGTAGCGTGGTATTACAGCAATCAAGATGAAGAGCACGCAGTAGGAGATGTACCATTGCATTGTTATGGAAGTCAGTACGACGATCCTACGAATAGCTGTATAGCTCCGTTAGTGATTGTAAACAGTACGACGCACGAGTGTGCAGGTCATACGTACATACCGCCGATCTGTGTATATGATGACTGGAGCGGAATCAAGCAAGTGAAGGCAAGAATAGAAGGAGTAGGCAGTTGGGTATTGACCAGCGATGGCGAGGAGTGTGACAATTTGGATGAAGCGGCAGATTACTTCTGTGATCCGGATTACAATGTGAAGGGAGTATGCTATGCGGCGCACCAGACGGTTAAGCTGGGTAAATCAGAGGAACCGTACCGAGTGATGTATGAGATCTATGACAACTGTCATAACATAGATACGGTGTATGCGTATATGCTGGTGAAAGACCGGACGAAGCCAGTAGTGGTAGCAGACAAGGGAGTGATTGTGAATTTGAGCAGCAAGAAAGTTTGGGTAGATGCGGAGACGTTTGACGAAGGCAGTTGGGACAACTGTGGCGTGAATATGCTATTGGCGAGGAGAGCTGACTGGTATGACTTCTGCATCGACTTGTGTGATGATATAGATACCTGTAGTGAAGGGCCACATGGAGATTTGATCTGGACATCGTATTTGGAAGAAGACAAGCATGTAGATGAAGTAGAGGCGCACTATGCGAAGACGATAGAGTGGTTGAGTGAGGACGGCGTGGCATGCGGCAATATACTGGCCAATGCATGGCGGTATGACTTGATGAAATATGCGACGTTGAACTGTGTAGAGCACCCCTATGAGGTAGACAATCAGTACTTCCGTCATGTATTTGAGCAGGCTTACTACGACTGGTTCTACGCTCGCGATGATGGACGTGGCGGCAATGGCAATGGATTTGTTGAGCCGGAGTACACGAAGTTTTTCTATGATGAGCGGGGCTATACCTGTTTTGACTACTGGGATTACGTAAATATAGGATTGGCACCGGGCTGCGAAGGTGGCGTACACAGTGGTTTTGGCCAGGATGACCTATCGGCGGAGATTGACTTATACGAGCAGATTGGTGGAGGTTGGAGTGATGCGGTACCGTTTGACTGTACGGATGCCTGTGAGAATGTGACTGTAGAGATCTTGGTGATGGATTACTGGTGCAACTGGGCGAAGGCATGGACGAATGTATGGGTAGAAGACAAGACCCCGGTTACGGTAGCGAAAGATGTAGTAGATGGCAGCATATACTGTTCGACGTACAAATTGCGAAGATATGAGTATCCGGGTCAGGAGCATCCGGTGAGTGCAGAGTGGATCGTGGAGCAGGCAGCAGCAGGAGAGCAAGATGCGTATGATGCCTTAGACGATATATTTGGAGGCTATGAGAAGGCGTGGGTAGATCCGTATGGCAAGTATGTAGATGCGGATGGAGAGGAGATAGATTGTGACATAGTGTATGATGATTCTACGTGTGAGTGTACGACCTATCAGAAGCAGATCAGAGTGTACGATGAGCACCTGGGTTATTTATGGGTAGACTCGACGTATACGGAGTGTTTCTACGATGATGTAGAGCGAGACTTCCAGCGAGGTATTGTAGCGGTAAATTGTGCGGAGAATGTACAATGCAGCCAGACAGTATGGCGTGACTTTGATCACTGTGGTCAGGGCTACATTTATCGTAAGTTTAAGATATGGCAGCACTGTGATTATGGAGGAGGAGAAGGCGGCAATGAGTATGTAGATACGTTGTACCGTGTACAGAAGATAGCAGTAGGCAACGAGTGTTACTTGCGTAAGGAGATGTTTGATGTACCGGGCGATATGGAGGTATACAGTTGTGGCATTGAGTATGATGAGGATGGCAGTGGCAATGTAAGTGGAGCTGCAGATCCATCAGTGACCGGCTATCCGGAGTATAAGTTTGACGATGATTGCAGGATAGTAGGGATTGCGCATGAGGATCAGGTGTTCAAGATTGTAGGCGGGGACGCAGCGTGCTACAAGATCATCAGGACCTGGTACTTTGCAGACTGGTGTACCCAAGGAGGAGAAGGCATAGGTCGATGGTGGAAAAACGGATACAATGACAAGTGTGTACAGAAGTTGATTGTAATAGATACGATGCCCCCGAGTTGTACGATAACAGGCCCGGTAGAAGATGGCGGAGTGATCAGTGCAGCGGGTTGTGAGTATGACTATACAGTGAGTGTAGATGTGACGGATGCATGTGGAGTAATAGGATACTACTGGGAGTTGAAGGATGTGAGCAAGGATCCCCACGAAGTGGTGGAGACAGGTCAGGGCGAGTTGAATAGTGAGACAGAAGACAACTTTAGTCTGACGGTAGAGGGCTTAGGAGATGGCGACTACAAGTTGAAAGTAAGAGGAGTAGATGAATGTCAGAATGAGAGCTATTGTGAGCACAACTTCACCTTAGAGACAGGCAAGAAGCCAACGCCAGTATGTATCACGAGTTTGACGGTAGAGTTAACACCGTGGGATTTGGATAGTGATGGAGATGCAGATACGGCAGCGGCAGAAGTATGGGCCTACGAGTTTGACCGCAGCAGCCAGGCACCATGTGGAGCTGAAGATGAGGAACTGGACTTCCGGATAGAGTTTTTGGGAGACGATGGCGACTCATTGGATCTGGATGAAGATCTGGATGTGTTGAATGTAGGGTGTGAGCATGCGGGCACTCAGATGGTACGCTTGTGGGTAATCAGTCCGACGGGCAGCTACGACTATTGCGATGTACTGTTGATAGTACAGACGAACATGGGCGGCTGTGGAGATGTGTCTCGAGTGAGAGGCGTGGTGACTACGGAGCTGGAAGATAATGTAGAGCAGGTAGAGGTGGTAGCGACATTGGAGAGTGGCCAGGTTCTAAACGGAGTAACGGATATAGAGGGTGCGTACTTACTGTCGACCACAGTGTTGGGCGATAAGGTAACGGTAACGCCGAAGAAGGACATAGGCTATGACAATGGAGTGAGCACCTTAGACTTAGTGAAGATACAGAAGCACATATTGGGTAAATCACAGTTGGAGAATGAGATGCGCGAGATGGCAGCGGATGTAAATGTAGATGGCAAGATCAGTGCATTAGACTTGTTGGAGATCAGGAAATTGATATTGGGCAAGATCGATCGTTTTGAGAAAGTGGGCAGCTGGAGATTTATGAATAAGATAGATAATAAGAGCAGTTATGAGATAGAGAATTTGAGTGGTTTGATGACCATAGACTGGACGGGGATCAAGATGGCGGATGTAGATTTGAGCAATGATCCATCGCGAAGTGCGGGTAGGAGTGGCAAATCACTTGTATTCAATGTCGATGATGTAGAGCTGATTGCGGGCAATCAGTACCGGGTAGAGTTTAAGGCAAACAACTTCAATGACATCAGTGGTTATCAGTTTACGCTGAACTACGATGCGAATAAGATGAAGGTGTTGAATGTAGAGGGCGGTGTACTGTCAGTAGATGCGGACAATTTTGGATTAGATCGGATGGAAGAGGGCTTTATTACGACGAGCTGGAATGCAGCGGAAGGGATGAGTATAGCGAGCGGAGAGGTTGTATTCAGTGTGGTAGTAGAGGCGACCACAGGTGCAGTATTGAGTGATGCGCTGGCGATAAACAGTCGTATTACGAATGCGGAAGCCTACAATAGTGCAGATCAGATCCATGATGTAAGTGTACAGTATACGCGAGGTGGAGTAGAGCGTGGTTTTGCGTTGTATCAGAACGAGCCGAATCCCTTTAAGGAGGTGACCCAGATCGGGTTCCACTTACCGGAGTCGATGAGTGCGAGTTTGACGGTATATGACGTGACGGGTAAGGTACTGAAAGTGGTAGAGGGAGATTACAGCAAGGGCTACAATCAGATCGGGATGAAGAAGTCGGATTTGAAGGTAAGTGGTGTGTTGTATTATCAATTGGATACCGAAGCGTATACGGCGACGAAGAAGATGATAGTGGTTGAATAACCATGTGAATCATAAGAACGATTGTGTAAGTCGAACCGAGTTTTAGAGGTAAATAAAAATCGGTTTTTGGGATGGCCTCTCTCCGCTCTGTGGAGGGGGGTCTTTCTTGTTTTTGGTATGCTAGACGAGTCTGATTTTAACCACTCACGGCCTATTTGAGAGGAATTTTACACATTTTATTTTTTTTGGTATGATAATAGCTGTTGTTTCGATGATTAATTTATATTTGTACAGTTAATCAATCCTAATCTGGTCGAAACTCAAGGAAAATCAGACCACTTAGGAGATTACGAACGGAACAATAACACTAAAGGGCGAAGTAAAAGGACCTAACTCGATTGGATGGAGCACGCATACCTTTACAGAGGGGGAGTACTTATCGTAAGTGGCGGATTAAGTCACACGGGTTACCAATTATTTTACTGGGTTCTAGAGAGCTGACCATTGTGTCTTGAGAGAGACGGGTTATGGTTGGCTGGAGTTGTTGTATTCTGGGATGGAAGGATATATAGAAACTGATTATTTATTTAAAAACCGAATTAATTTAATTTAACCAAAACTAGAACTCATGAAAAAGACGAAAGTTACTTTTATTACGTCTAGGGGACAGTGTATTTTAGTGGGGCTATTGCTGCTGTTTGGGGCAGTGGGGCTTCAGGCACAAGTGGGGCCAAATTGTACGAATATTAATGCATCGATTGATGAGGATGGGTATGCAACGATATTGGTATCGGAGTTTGTGACCAATTGTGCGGATGCAGAACCAGTTGATTATGTTGTACATAATCAATATGGGGGAGTTGTGACGTCAGCCACGGGAGCGGCATGCGATGATGAGATAAGCATCTATGCGTGCAATGCCTTGGGTCAGACGTACAAGATTAATGTGAGCAACGCGTACGGTGCATGCTGGACGGAGTTGACGTTTAAACAATCGAATGGGCCGATCATACCTGGGAATACATATTATTTGTATTGTTTGGAAGAGGAGGTAAGTGATGTGGGCTTGTATTTGGATCGTTTTTATGGAGATAATGACGACAAGTATGAGCCATACGAGGTGGGAGGACCGGATTATAAGACGGGCTATATACCATGTCGAGGAAACCAACCAGTAGAGTTTATAGCGGATTGGGTAGATCCGCATGAGTGTGTACTGGGAGATGATACGGCGAAGGTAATCTACCGTGAGTTTGAGGCCTTTGACAAGGAAGGCAGGCGAGGTTCGGCTTTTGACACAATATATGTATGGAGATTACCAGAGCTTACGGCAGATAATATTTACTGTGCGGAGAAAGACACAGTTTATTGTGGAGAGGGAGATTCACCTGGACCTTATATGGTAGTACCCCAGATTGATTCGACGACGGGCCTACCTACGGGCGAGTGTGATACGTTGCCGTTTTTATCGATCAAGACAGAAGGAGGCAAGCTTGTATGTGAGCCAAATACCTTTGATCCGAAGTGTGGGATAGCGATCAGTGTAAACAAGTGGGAGTTTGAAGATATATGTAGCCCACAGTACAAAGTACAGATAGAGATCAAGCAGAGCTGTTATGGAGCGGCCCAGACGGCCTGTACGGTGACGCCACCGGCAGCGGGACCGGGCACACCAAATGCGTTTGCACCAGCAGGCGAGGGCTACTGGATCTGTGATTTTTGGATAATAGACTTTGACACGGTGGCACCTTTGGCAGAGATCAAGTACGATCAGCTTGCCCAGAGCAGTGTAGCGTGGTATTACAGCTATCAAGATGAAGAGCACGCAGTAGGAGATGTACCATTGCATTGTTATGGAAGTCAGTACGACGATCCTACGAATAGCTGTATAGCGCCATTAGTGATTGTAAACAGTACGACGCATGAGTGTGCGGGTCATACGTACATACCGCCGATCTGTGTATATGATGACTGGAGCGGTATCAAGCAAGTGAAGGCAAGAATAGAAGGAGTAGGCAGTTGGGTATTGACCAGCGATGGCGAGGAGTGTGACAATTTGGATGAAGCGGCAGATTACTTCTGTGATCCGGATTACAATGTGAAGGGAGTATGCTATGCGGCTCACCAGACGGTTAAGCTGGGTAAATCAGAGGCTCCGTACCGAGTGATGTATGAGATCTATGACAACTGTCATAACATAGATACGGTGTATGCGTATATGCTGGTGAAAGACCGGACGAAGCCAGTAGTGGTAGCAGACAAGGGAGTGATTGTGAATTTGAGCAGCAAGAAAGTCTGGGTAGATGCGGAGACGTTTGACGAAGGCAGTTGGGACAACTGTGGAGTGAATATGCTATTGGCGAGGAGAGCTGACTGGTATGACTTCTGCATCGACTTGTGTGATGATATAGATACCTGTAGTGAAGGGCCACATGGAGATTTGATCTGGACATCGTATTTGGAAGAAGACAAGCATGTAGATGAGGTAGAGGCGCACTATGCGAAGACGATAGAGTGGTTGAGTGAGGACGGTGTGGCATGCGGCAATATACTGGCCAATGCATGGCGGTATGATTTGATGAAATATGCGACGTTGAACTGTGTAGAGCACCCCTATGAGGTAGACAATCAGTACTTCCGTCATGTATTTGAGCAGGCTTACTACGATTATCATAATAGTGGCTTTTATGGGATTGATGATGGACGAGGAGGCAAAGGCGGCAATGGCAATGGTTATGAGCCAGAGCCAGAATACACGAAGTTTTTCTATGATGAGCGAGACTATACCTGTTTTGACTACTGGGATTACGTAAATATAGGATTGGCACCGGGCTGCGAAGGTGGCGTACACAGTGGTTTTGGCCAGGATGACCTATCTGCGGAGATTGACTTATACGAGCAGATTGGTGGAGGTTGGAGTGATGCGGTACCGTTTGACTGTACGGATGCCTGTGAGAATGTGACTGTAGAGATCTTGGTGATGGATTACTGGTGCAACTGGGCGAAGGCATGGACGAATGTATGGGTAGAAGACAAGACCCCGGTTACGGTAGCGAAAGATGTAGTAGATGGCAGCATATACTGTTCGACGTACAAATTGCGAAGATATGAGTATCCGGGTCAGGAGCATCCGGTGAGTGCGGAGTGGATTGTGGAGCAGGCAGCAGCAGGAGAGCAAGATGCGTATGATGCCTTAGACGATATATTTGGAGGCTATGAGAAGGCGTGGGTAGATCCGTATGGCAAGTATGTAGATGCGGATGGAGAGGAGATAGATTGTGACATAGTGTATGATGATTCTACGTGTGAGTGTACGACCTATCAGAAGCAGATCAGAGTGTACGATGAGCACCTGGGTTATTTATGGGTAGACTCGACGTATACGGAGTGTTTCTACGATGATGTAGAGCGAGACTTCCAGCGAGGTATTGTAGCGGTAAATTGTGCGGAGAATGTACAATGCAGCCAGACAGTATGGCGTGACTTTGATCACTGTGGTCAGGGCTACATTTATCGTAAGTTTAAGATATGGCAGCACTGTGATTATGGAGGAGGAGAAGGCGGCAATGAGTATGTAGATACGTTGTACCGTGTACAGAAGATAGCAGTAGGCAACGAGTGTTACTTGCGTAAGGAGATGTTTGATGTACCGGGCGATATGGAGGTATACAGTTGTGGCATTGAGTATGATGAGGATGGCAGTGGCAATGTAAGCGGAGCTGCAGATCCATCAGTGACCGGCTATCCGGAGTACAAGTTTGACGATGATTGCAGGATAGTAGGGATTGCGCATGAGGATCAGGTGTTCAAGATTGTAGGCGGCGACGCAGCGTGCTACAAGATCATCAGGACGTGGTACTTTGCAGACTGGTGTACCCAAGGTGGAGAAGGCATAGGTCGATGGTGGAGAAACGGGTACAATGACAAGTGTGTACAGAAGTTGATTGTAATAGATACGATGCCCCCGAGTTGTACGATAACAGGCCCGGTAGAAGATGGCGGAGTGATCAGTGCAGCGGGTTGTGAGTATGACTATACAGTGAGTGTAGATGTGACGGATGCATGTGGAGTAATAGGATACTACTGGGAGTTGAAGGATGTGAGCAAGGATCCCCACGAAGTGGTAGAGACAGGTCAGGGCGAGTTGAATAGTGAGACAGAAGACAACTTTAGTCTGACGGTAGAGGGCTTAGGAGATGGCGACTACAAGTTGAAAGTAAGAGGAGTGGATGAATGTCAGAATGAGAGCTACTGTGAGCACAACTTCACCTTAGAGACAGGCAAGAAGCCAACGCCAGTATGTATCACGAGTTTGACGGTAGAGTTAACACCGTGGGATTTGGATAGTGATGGAGATGCAGATACGGCAGCGGCAGAAGTATGGGCCTACGAGTTTGACCGCAGCAGCCAGGCACCATGTGGAGCGGAAGATGAGGATCTGGACTTCCGGATAGAGTTTTTGGGAGACGATGGCGACTCATTGGATCTGGATGAAGATCTGGATGTGTTGAATGTAGGGTGTGAGCATGCGGGCACTCAGATGGTACGTTTGTGGGTAATCAGTCCGACGGGCAGCTATGACTATTGCGATGTACTGTTGATAGTACAGACGAACATGGGAGGCTGTGGAGATGTGTCTCGAGTGAGAGGCGTGGTGACAACGGAGCTGGAAGATAATGTAGAGCAGGTAGAGGTAGTAGCGACATTGGAGAGTGGCCAGGTTCTAAACGGAGTAACGGATATAGATGGCGCGTACTTATTGTCGACCACAGTGTTGGGCGATAAGGTAACGGTAACGCCGAAGAAGGACATAGGGTATGACAATGGAGTGAGTACCTTAGACTTAGTGAAGATACAGAAGCACATATTGGGTAAATCACAGTTGGAGAATGAGATGCGCGAGATGGCAGCGGATGTAAATGTAGATGGCAAGATCAGTGCGTTAGACTTGTTGGAGATCAGGAAATTGATATTGGGCAAGATCGATCGTTTTGAGAAAGTGGGCAGCTGGAGATTTATGAATAAGATAGATAATAAGAGCAGTTATGAGATAGAGAATTTGAGTGGTATGATGACCATAGACTGGACAGGGGTCAAGATGGCAGATGTAGATCTGAGCAATGATCCATCGCGAAGTGCAGGTAGGAGTGGCAAATCACTTGTATTCAATGTCGACGATGTAGAGCTGATCGCGGGCAATCAGTACCGGGTAGCGTTTAAGGCAAACAACTTCAATGACATCAGTGGCTATCAGTTTACGCTGAACTACGATGCGAATAAGATGAAGGTGTTGAATGTAGAGGGCGGTGTACTGTCAGTAGATGCGGACAATTTTGGATTGGATCGGATGGAAGAAGGCTTTATTACGACGAGCTGGAATGCGGCGGAGGGAATGAGTATAGCGAGCGGAGAGGTTGTATTCAGTGTGGTAGTAGAGGCGACCACAGGTGCAGTATTGAGTGATGCGTTGGCGATAAACAGTCGTATTACGAATGCGGAAGCCTACAATAGTGCAGATCAGATCCATGATGTAAGTGTACAGTATACGCGAGGTGGAGTAGAGCGTGGTTTTGCGTTGTATCAGAACGAGCCGAATCCGTTCAAGGAGGTGACCCAGATCGGGTTCCACTTACCGGAGTCGATGAGTGCGAGTTTGACGGTATATGACGTGACGGGTAAGGTACTGAAAGTGGTAGAGGGAGATTACAACAAGGGCTACAACCAGATTGGGATGAAGAAGTCGGATTTGAAGGTAAGTGGTTTGTTGTATTATCAATTGGATACCGAAGCGTATACGGCGACGAAGAAGATGATAGTGGTTGAATAACCATGTGAATCATAAGAACGATTGTGTAAGTCGAACCGAGTTTTAGAGGTAAATAAAAATCGGTTTTTGGGATGGCCTCTCTCCGCTCTGTGGAGGGGGGTCTTTCTTTTACCCCCTGTTTGAGTCCTTTCATCGTTAATCAGAAAGTTGGTATGATAATTGTTTCTAATATTTTGCTTCTAAACGCAGATATACAGAACACATGAATCTTTGGGTGTTTTTAGTACTTCCTTTTGCTGCTCGCTTGATCAGAAACTTCCTGATCAGGAAGCAGATCATTTCCTAGCCCAGAGTCATTTACAATTTCTCGTCTATATTAAAGTAGATCGTAATCGATCTCTCATCGATTAGTGTTAAAGTTTTTATCGATTACTATTTACATAATATGTAATGGTCTAGCTCAGAAGAGAAAACATATATCAATATTTAAATTGATTATCAACGGCCATAATGCATTATATATTATTAATATTTATAATATATATTTGCTTCGAGACTATGGCGTAATTAGGTGTTTCTGTGCCTTTACCCCCACATGGTCCTCACACTGATTGATCCATGAGATAACCCACCTTATACTGATCAGAGGCAGAAATGTCCTGGTCCGGGAAATCTATTTTGATTAAAAAAAGTAAGGTCTCATGAAAACGTGTCCAATCCACAGCACACACATCAACATTGCTGTGCTACTAACTACTTCAATCCAGTCCTGGTGGATCATTGTCACCAGAAGGTCACTGCTCTTAATCCTCCTTGTTTTCTCACTGATGAAGATCGGATTAGGACAGGTCATAACACCCCCTTGTGATCCCGACCTTGATTGCGTGGATAGGTTTGTCTCGTGTGATGATCCTTCGGCTAGTGTGACTGGCGACCCTGGATATGAGCCAGCGAGAAATAACATCTCCTGTACTTCGGCATTGGTGTCAACACCCTGGATAGAAAATATTGCAGATTGCAGTTCACCTTATTCACATGTGATCTATCGAATGTGGAGGATCGAGGGTACAATCACGACACTTTGTACAGATGCAACCTATGTGGAACGGGTTGATATTTCCAGCTCAGACTTTGAGTGCATCGAGGGGCAGGTGACATTTGAATGTGGTGAACCCAACCCGTTGACCGATCTTACTTTGAGGGCACCCACCTATAATGGTTATCCCCTAACACCCGAGAACGGTGCTCTATGCGGTGTCAATGTTGTGTTTCAGGATGATCCCTGGCCAATATGTGGAAATAGTAAGACCGTGATCAGGACTTGGGACTTGCACGACGGATGCGGGAATGCTGTCACTTGTAAAGACACGATCACCCTGGTGGACAACACTCCACCGGACCTCAACTTTGATGGCCAAGAGCTATCAATGGAGGAACACACCATCGGAGGTATTACAAAAGAGTACCCCACAGATACTATTTATATGGATGCTCACAATTGCCTGGGACATGGGTTAGCACCCTATGCAGAAGTGACAGATCTTTGTAGTGATCCACAAGACCTTACGGTATCGGTCAAAACCGACATCGGGGAAATACTTGCCCATTACAATGGAGATGAAAATAAGACCCTTCCCATCTGGAATATTCCCGGACCTATGCAGGTTTTGGTTTATCACGCACAGGATCCATGTGGAAATGAGAGAATGGATACGATTGTATTAATCGTGGTGGATCGCACTCCCGCAATTGCCGCTTGCCACAACGCCATCAACCTCTCGTTGACAAACGTCGATCAGTTTAGTTTTATGCAAGCCGAAAGCCTGGACGCTGAAAGTGAAGATAATTGTTCGATTTATCAGATTCTTGCCAGGAGAACAGATTGGGAGACCGCTTGTGGGTACGAATCAGGTCAGTCTACGACAATCGGGGATTTTTATCAACGCTATGCAGACTGGGTGGCAGTTGATCCGGGAATTTGCCAGTCGGTGTTTGAATATGGATTTGCTCCGGAGGTACCGTTTTGTTGTGAAGATGTTGGCAAATCAATTATGGTAGAGATCATGGTTATAGATCAATTCTGTAACGTTGATAAATGCTGGGGTTTTGTCAATGTCGAAGATAAATTGGCTCCAATTGTGGTGGAAAAACTGCCTGACCTCAGTATCTCATGCAATGCTTATGCGGAGCTCTATCAGGAAATGTTTGAAAACAGAGACACTCATCTTGTTCGTCAATCATTTGGCAGATATTCATTTGATCTGGGCAATCCGGGAACATTTGAAATGCAGGATATCCTTTGTTCGGATTTAGATACCAGAGTACTGATGGGACCTTTTTCGAATGGCCTGGTCAGCGATAATTGTGGCAGTACTGTGGAAGAGCGATACACGTTA
Source organism: Saprospiraceae bacterium (assembly GCA_965222645.1). GTDB lineage: Bacteria > Bacteroidota > Bacteroidia > Chitinophagales > Saprospiraceae > JABDMH01. Next base: position 4,112,842 of record OZ244968.1, read on the forward strand.
CCATCCGGCGACTGTGAGGACAATTACATAGTCCGTGAGTTTATTACACAGCTCTCCGGTAAAACCGGGACGTATGAACATGTATTTGCGACACAAAAGATCGAGATCAGGAGATGTGCTCTTGACCTTCTCGACATAATACCCCCTACTTATGATACAATAGTGTATGACTGTGGCGTGTCATTTGGCATTGATGGCAAGGTTACGATCAAGACCGCACCACCACAACTCCCTGATGACCTTCCTGCTTGTAGCCAGATCGGTATTGGATGTTTTGATAAAGTACTTGATATCGTGACTGGTCAGGGTTGTAAAAAGGTCATTCGTACATGGTGTGTTGTTGATTGGTGTGAAGTCCAGTCTGTCGTCGATTGGCGGACGATTGCAAAAGATCCAGGATCTGTCACATTTACGCAGTATATCAAAATCATGGATACGGTACCCCCGGAAGTTGTACAGCAGTCGCTGGTAGCAGATGTGCAAACCGTTGATTGTACTGCTCAGGTGAGCAGCAGCGTTTCTGCCAGTGATGGATGTGGCTCTTCTGTGGATGTGCGTTGGTATCTGAAAAATAGCGAAGGTACGGTCATCGATTTTGGCCTGGGAGAATCAGCTGCCCCGGCAGCAGCAATCCAACCCGGACAATTCAGCTGGCTATGGGTTGCCACAGATGATTGTGGAAATTCAACAGAGCTCATTTCACCATTTACCATAAGTAGTGGTGCCAAACCAAGTGTAGTCGCTTATCCCTCGCTTACAGCCTCTCTTACTCCCGTCTCCACCGGACAAGATGGTGTGATTGACAACGGAATAGCCGAGATTTGGGCCACTGAATACAATAGCAGCAGTTCTCCTGCATGCGGAGGGAATCCTGACAATCTCATCTACATCCTCACCAGGGGTACTGCCGATGAAACCTCACCGGTACCACCTAATGATGCATCTGCCCTGGCTTTTGATTGTTCGGATTTCGTGACTAACCCAACACCGATACCATTGCAATTCTGGGTAAAGGACACCGTGGCAAATACGGCAGATTTTCTCAATGTATTCTTACTGCTCTATGACAATAACAATGTCTGCGGCACCCCTTCTCCTCAGGAAATTTCCAGCACAATATCGGGCCAAATCACAACGGAAAAACACGTACAGATTCCAAACGTAAATGTACAGATATCGTTTGACCAAAATGAGCTGGAAGTGGTCACAGGAAATGCTGGAATCTATCATGTAGACCTTCCTGTCTTATCTCCGACAATGATCACACCAAGGAAGGATAGTGAGCATGCTAATGGTATATCGACAATTGATTTGATCAAGGTACAAAAGCACATCTTGGGTCTGGATTTTATCACCAATCCCTTTAAGATGATTGCTGCGGATGTAAACAGGGATCAGAAGATCAATCCACTCGACCTGTTGCAAATGAGACAAGTTCTTTTGGGAAAAATTCCAAAGTTTCCGCATAGTACATCATGGCGTTTTGTAGACGCTTCGTATCAATTTAGACGCGCACATCAGGCAATGTCGGAGGACTTTCCCGAATATATCGAAATCATGAGTAATGACCGAAGGTCTTCCTCACAAGATTTTGTCGGAATAAAGGTGGGTGATCTCAACGGAGATGTGGTGAGTGGTCTCGGCTCCGGACGTGCAGAAAATAGCCTTACGTTGTCTATCTCTGAGCAGGAATTTAGGCAGGGACAGATCTTGAAAATTCCTGTAATGCTGGATCAGCAAAGGGATCTGGAGGGCATGCAACTGGAGTGGATTTCGGATGCTACCAAATTGTTACCCTTGGGATTGGAAAGTGGTCTTCTTAGTGTGGAAAAGGAATCTTTCTTTATTCAGGAGCAATCTAGAGGTGTCATGACTATGTCTATGTCTTTGCAAGATGTTCTGGGAGTAAGGATTCCTGCTGACAGGCCATTATTTTACCTCCTGGCAAAAGCTCAATCTAAGGGTGTTCTTTCTGATGTGCTGTCGCTGGGTAGTAATCTACTCCCCGAGATTTATTCAAGTTCTGATTTAGTGCCATTATCTGTTTCGCTGAGATTTGATCGGCGAATCACAAAGGAATCTTTGCCTGTACTGACCCTTGAGAATCGCCCAAATCCCTTTAAGACCAGTACCGAATTAGTATTCAATATGACGGAGGAGGGAGATGCTACATTATCAGTGATTGATCCCACTGGTAGGGTTCTGCAAGTGATTGAGAGCACGTTTTCTACAGGAAAGCAGGTGATTGAGTTGGATGGTAACAATTTGAACCCGGGGGTAATGTATGTGAGATTAGATACAAAGAAGGGAAGTGTAACAAAGAGAATAATATTATTGGAATAAGAGACCGCAGCCTCTGCGATCTAAGTATTATGCTTTTGGAATATAGATTCCTTTCAGCGATTGGAGCTGTCAGGAATCTTTTTTTATTGGCTTATATTTGTCTGCATGGGACGAATCCTGTCAATAGACTATGGAAGGATTAAAACGGGATTGGCTGTAACAGATCCACTCCAGATAGTAGTAGGAGGGTTGGATACAATTCTGACTTCCAAACTTATGTCATTTCTGGAAGATTATATTCCGGCAGAGGATGTGGTAAAAGTTGTAATTGGATACCCCTATCATGCGGACGGTACACCTGCACAATTGGCACCTGAAATTGATTTGTTGTCGAAAAACATTAGAAAATCGTTTCCTCAGTTGGAGGTTGTTTTGTATGACGAATCCATGACCACCCGGAGAGCCAAAGAAATTATCTTACAGTCGGGATATAAAAAAAAGAAAAGAAGGGACAAATTTTTAGTAGATAAGGTAAGTGCCATTTTGATTTTACAAGATTATTTAAATCATTTAACGATAATATGATTTTGCCGATTTATGGATTTGGAGCAAGGATACTTCGCGAAGTGGCTGCTGATATCGACGAGACTTACCCGGATCTAGATCTATTGATTAGAAATATGTGGGAAACAATGTACAATGCGAAAGGTGTCGGCCTTGCCGCACCACAGATCGGTAAATCGATTCGACTTTTTATCATTGATACCATGCAGTTGCACGATGAGTCTGAAACCGATAATAAGGGGATCAAGAGGGTGTTTATCAATGCTCACAAAGAGGAGGAAGATGGTGATGTGTGGAAATACGAGGAGGGATGCCTCAGCATCCCTGAAGTACGTGGAGACGTGGATAGACTATCTACGGTGAGATTGAAGTATCATACACCCGGATTTGGTGATGCAAAGACCGAAACTTTCAGCGGTATTGAGGCAAGAGTAATTTTGCACGAATATGATCATCTTGAGGGAAGACTTTTTACGGAGCTCTTAAAACCAATAAAAAAAAGGAGAATTAAGAAAAGATTGGATTTAATAAAAAAGGGTCTAATTGATTCGGAATATCCAATGCGCTTTATTTGAAAAATAAAACTACAGGAAACTTTTAATGTCAAAACTATCTCGTTAAGTATTTATATTACAATTATTCACGAATAAATAGGTTAAAATCATTATTGACATAATAAATTTTATTTCCTTCCAAAATCAGCAGGTATTTCTCCCCAATTTTTTGTGTCCCATTTCAGAATTGGATTGTTGTAATTGTTCTGACTAAGCCAAAGCAGTGCCCGGTCTATTAGTGAAAATAAGCGTGCATTTTTCTTTGTTTTTTGGAGAGTAGTTTTTACTTTTTTATTTCGCACCCATGCCATCGCCGTTATTGAGTCGGTATAAATTACTTTTTTATCACACTCTTCTTCTTTGAGTATGGCAAGTGCATGCACCAGGGCGAGAAATTCCCCGATATTATTAGTGCCTTCTTCAAAAGGACCCTGATGGAATATCTCTTTTCCAGTTGCCGTATCTACACCCCGATATTCCATTTTCCCTGGATTAGTGCTGCACGCAGCATCGACAGATAAGCTAGACAACACGATATCAGGATAATCATGTAGTCGATTTTTATTTTTTGCAGATGTGACAAGTTCCGCAGAATGATGAATTCCGCTGAAAGCAGCTTCTGCTTCTTCTTTGTTTTTAAAACTCTTGTAAGAAGCATTGGGATAACCCTTGATCTGAAGCTTACATTCCTCCCAGGAGTCATAGACACCAGGATTTACACCGACCCAAACTACGTAGTATTTCTTTTTTTTTGCCATGATGAATAGCTATCTTACCTGTTTGTTTATTCCTGTTCCAGGATCTTGATATTTCTCCCTCCCTGACACAATGTCTTAATGGATGAATAAAGATGAAGAATTAAAACTGAAAATTGCTCTAACCCACCTACCCAATGTGGGATCTGTGCTTGCAAGAAATCTTGTCGGTTTTACTGGGGGGGTAGAAGCGGTTTTTAAGCAGAGGAAATCTCACTTGATCAAAATACCGGGCATTGGTTCCAAAACAGCAGATCAGATTATTCAAAAGGCAAGCTTTGAAAAGGCCGAGAAAGAATTAGAATTTATCGAGAAGCACAATATTCGGGTTCTCTTTTATCTGGACGACGATTATCCCGTGCGACTTAAGCATATCAAGGATGCACCGACCCTCCTTTACTACAAGGGAAATGCCGATCTAAATAGTTTGAGAATACTAGCAATAGTGGGAACGCGAAAGCCCAGCACATATGGTATCACCCAATGTCAGAAATTGGTGGATGAAATGAAGAATCTGAACGTGTTGATCCTGAGCGGCTTGGCGTACGGCATCGATGTCATTGCGCACCGAAAGGCTCTTGAAAGTGGGCTCGCGACGGTCTGTGTCATGGGAAGTGGATTGGATCGAATATATCCGGCTGTTCACAGAAAAACTGCCACCGAAATGATCGAAAATGGAGGTCTAATTACAGAATTTACCAGTGGAACAAAACCCGATCGGGAAAACTTTCCTATGCGAAATAGGATTATCGCCGGCATGTGTGATGCGCTTGTAGTAGTAGAATCGGATCAGAGAGGAGGGTCTATGATCACTGCAGAATTGGCCAACTCATATCACAAAGATGTATTTGCTATTCCGGGCAGGATTGGTGATCGATATAGCCGGGGTTGCAATTTACTGATCAAGTCCAATCGCGCTGCACTGATAGATGGAGCTGAGGACCTGGCTAAGATTATGCATTGGTCTCCTGAAGTGCCCTCTCTCGCCAATACGCAAAGGGCTCTATTTGCTGAGTTGACCGATAAAGAAAAGCAAGTGTTTGAATCGATACCTCACGATATCCCGGTTAATATTGACCGACTCTATAAAGAATTGTTGATGAGCGCAAGTGAGTTGGCTGGTTTATTGCTGTCTTTGGAGTTTAAGGGTTTGATCAAAGCCCTCCCTGGCAAACTTTATATTCGGGTGTAAATCTCCTGGTCGTTGTCATCTCAAAGGTGCCTTTCGGCATGATATGAAGATCTGACTAATGGACCACTTTCCACATGGTCAAATCCCCTCTTGAGTCCCTCGTCCTTGTAGCTCTCAAATTGGTCTGGATGAATGTATTCTTCAACTGCCAAATGCATCTTTGTCGGCTGTAAATACTGACCCAAAGTGAGGACATCACAACCGTGCTCCCGGAGATCATCCATGGCATTCAGAACCTCATTAACCGTCTCACCTAATCCAAGCATGATGCCCGATTTTGTACGCTTACCGTATTCCTTGGTCAGTTTTATCTGCGTGAGGCTCCGGTCATATCTGGCCTGAGGCCTCACACTTCGGTAAAGTCGTTCTACAGTCTCCATATTGTGTGATACTACTTCTTGTCCAGGGCTGATCATGCGATATAAAGAGTCCCAATCTCCCCTCACATCGGGAATTAAGGTTTCGATCGTGGTGGAAGGACTTAGCTTTTTCGTCTCTATCACAGTCTGATACCAGATTTCTGCACCCTTGTCCTTTAGTTCGTCCCGGTTTACAGAGGTGATAACAGCATGCTTGACACCCATACGATGGATAGCCTCAGCTACGCGACTCGGCTCTTCTGTATCATACTTGGGAGGCCGTCCTGTTTTTACGGCACAAAACGAACACGATCTCGTGCAGGTATCACCCAGGATCATAAAAGTTGCTGTTCCCACTCCCCAGCACTCACCCATGTTCGGGCAGTGTCCACTTTGACAGATCGTGTGAAGCTCATACTGATCTACCAACTGCCGGACGCGTTTATATTTATCACCAGTGGGAAGCTTTACACGTAGCCATCGTGGTTTGCGAGGCCTGTGGTTTTGTATAACAGGTAATTCTACCATGAAAGATTTTATCTAAGCTGCAAAAGAGGCGTCCTTACGAATCAATACCTCTTACCAAACTGTAAACTTAAATAAACATTGAGGAAGTACGGTTTGTTTTGTTCGGTGAGCATCAAAGGGACTTTACTTAAGAATACATCTCCCATGATTCCTACTTCAAAGGCCTTGATCAAGTTATCCTGGTTACCCCATGAAAAGTGAGCACCAAATTTTCCGTGAAATCCAGGTTTCAGCTTTATTTCGTCCAGGCCGTATCTAAATTCAGCACCACCATAGATCGATGTTTCATCAAGAAACAAATGGGCGTTTTCTTCAGTATATTTTTCCGGAACAGGATTTTCAGGTGCATTACCGTCAGTGCCCCGTATGAGTTTTAGGTAATAGGGCTTTAGAATGCCCAGCGAGAAGCCATACTCATAATTGATACCCACTACCACACTTCTTTGCCGGGCTTTTTCAGAAAAATACCGCTTCGTACCTACCCCCGCTCGTAAGGCATATAAGCGATTGATCTTCCCGTAGATAAATGATCTTGATGGACTGCTTAGCGTCCGATTAAAAAAACGAAAATTCTGTGAGTATTCTTTGGGATGCTTAAGGGATCCCAGATCAAAATAGTAGTACTTAGTCCTGTACCATGTGACTATTTCACCTACCGAGTATCCGAATGAAATTCCCTTGGAGTGCAATCTGAGGTGAGCGATCTTCTCTGTTTCATACACCAGTGATTCCTCCCCGATAGGTTTTGGTAGGATCGTGTATTGCCCAAAAGCACTCAAATAACTGAGACAAATGGCCAAGACAAATATGTTTTTCTTCACTAGGATCTTGATGCAATTAATCAGACATGAATAATGTAAGGTACATATTATAGAAGAATTTTGCAAAATCGAAGCCAATCTTTATCATAGGGGCAAATAGCAAACAAAGACCCTATTGACCTGCATCGGGGACAAGGAGAGGGGAGCTGATAATTAAAAACTATATTTACTGGTCATATAGAGGATCAAATATGCCGACCATAATCATTGACCAAAATAGTATTGCAAGTCGATATCTTGCCGAGCTTCGCGATGTTTCTATTCAGCGGGACAGGATGAAATTTCGTAAGAATACGGAACGCCTGGGAAGGATATTTGGATATGAGATCTCCAAGACACTTAATTATGAATCTAAGGAAGTGGAAACTCCTTTGGGAATTGCCACTGCTCAGGTCTCGAAGGACAGGATCGTGGTGGCGAGTATCTTGAGAGCTGGCATGCCTCTTCATCAGGGTTTGCTCGATTGTTTTGATGACGCTGATAATGCCTTTATCTCAGCCTTTCGCAAACACCATAAGGACGGCACATTTGAGATTAAATTGGAATATGTCACCTGCCCTGACCTGAATGACTGCGTTCTGATTTTGGTGGATCCCATGCTTGCGACCGGAGCGTCATTTTCAGCAGCACTTGATGTGTTGAGCAACTATGGTACTCCAAAGGCAGTGCACCTGGTCACTGTCATAGCGTCCAGTTATGGTGTAAGTTACCTTAAGCGTACACACTCAAATTGCAGTATATGGACTTGCTCGATAGATGAGGAACTTACAGCTAAGTCGTATATCGTGCCCGGTTTAGGTGATGCCGGTGATCTGCTATACGGAGAAAAGTTGCAAGAGTAAATGCAAGGGATTTCTTCACTCACGATTCTGGCGATCATCGGGATCTATTTTCTCTTGTTGTTGTCCATCTCCTATTTCACATCTCGAAAATCAGAGAACGAAGACTTTTTTATAGGTAACCGCGAATCCCCCTGGTATGTTGTCGCTTTTGGAATGATCGGTGCCACCCTGTCGGGAGTGACTTTTATTTCTGTTCCTGGATGGGTGACTGATACGCAGTTTTCTTACATGCAAATGGTTTATGGGTACTTTTTTGGCTATTTAGTTATAGCGTTTGTCCTTATGCCGATGTACTACCGCCTTAGACTTACCTCGATTTATACCTATCTCAGCCGCAGATTTGGAATCAGATCTTACAAAACCGGTGCAGCTTTTTTCCTCTTGTCGAGGACGATCCAGGCCGCTTTCCGGTTATTCCTTGTGGTCATTGTATTACAAAAGTTTTTAATGGACGATCTCGGCATTCCCTTTACACTTACAATTCTGCTTACCATAGGACTCATTTGGATCTATACATTTAGAGGAGGAATTAAGACAATTGTATGGACAGACACGCTCCAGACAGCCTCAATGCTGGTAGCTGTAGTCGCCACCATATATTTTATTTCAAACTCAATGGATTTTACATGGTCATCTATGACCCAAGCTGTGAGAGATAGTGAATTTTCCAGGGTGTGGTTTTTTGAAAGTGGTTGGTCTGATAAACGTAACTTTTTTAAGCAATTCCTCGCCGGAATGTTTTTTGCAATTGTGATGACTGGCCTGGATCAGGATATGATGCAGAAAAATCTCAGTTGTCGCAACATTGGAGACGCCCAAAAAAATATGGTTTCGTTTAGCTTCATTCTGATTTTTGCAAATCTTTTATTTCTTACACTAGGTGTCCTTCTCTACCTCTACGCAAGTCAGTATGGCATTGATGTACCCACCCGGGAAGTGGGTGGTGTCATGACTCCGGCAACCGATCTGATGTATCCAACTATCGCTCTGGATCACCTGAGTCCCCTCGTGGGCATTGCATTCCTTATCGGCTTGATCGCAGCTGCATATTCAAGCGCAGATTCGGCCTTGACAGCTTTGACAACTTCATTCTGTATTGATTTTTTAGAATTTGACAAATCCAAGGCCAATGAGCATGTAAAAAAGAAAACACGTTTGCTGGTGCATTTGGGATTTTCTGTTGTCCTATTTCTTGTCATCATGGTCTTCTATTACATCAATGATCAGGCTGTTATTTCCGCAATTTTTGAAGTGGCAGGCTACACCTATGGCCCTTTGCTTGGTCTCTATGCCTTCGGCTTTTTTGTGAACAAGGAAGTCAATGACAAGATGATACCACTCATCTGCATACTGGCTCCCATTATCACTTTTATTATCGATAACTATTCCGGATCACTCTTAGGTGGGTATCAATTTGGCTTCGAATTGCTGATACTTAACGGTCTTATTACCTTTTTTGGAATGTGGCTTGTGTCCAGAAGGCCGGTGAGGTCTCTTCAGAATTACTTACACGCCAGTGCGTCTAAGATATAAGCTATGAAAAAAATCACAGAGCAGAATTCTCATTATGATCATCTCGAGAAAAGAAATGTAACAGAACTGCTCAACAATATCAACTTCGAAGATCAAAAAATTGCCCTTGCTGTCAAAGATTGCATTCCACAGATAGAAGCCCTCATCAACCAGATCGTCCCAAAGATGAAGATCGGTGGGCGTCTGTTTTATATTGGGGCAGGCACGAGTGGTAGATTGGGTGTATTAGATGCATCGGAGTGTCCTCCTACTTTTGGTGTTCCACCGGGATGGGTCATAGGCCTAATTGCGGGTGGTGATGGAGCTCTACGTACCAGTGTGGAGCATGCTGAGGACGATCAAAGTCAGGCTATGATGGATCTTTCAGAACACCTGATTTCTACTGATGATGTAGTAGTCGGGATTGCCTCCTCCGGTACTACACCCTATGTGGTGCACGGACTCAAAGATTGTCGCAAAAAGGGCATCACCACGGGTTGCATTACTTGCAACCCCGGAGCTCCAATTTTAGACCACGCGGACTATCCTATACTTTGCGTGGTGGGACCCGAATTTCTTACCGGCAGTACCCGTATGAAATCAGGAACCGCGCAGAAAATGATTTTAAATATGATCAGTACTGCCAGCATGATTAAACTTGGAAGGGTGAAAGGGAATAGAATGGTAGATATGGCACTTTCAAATGATAAACTGATTGACCGGGGTACACGCATGATCATGGATCAGTTTGAAATCTCTTATGATCAGGCACAAAAGTATTTGCTGGAATCCGGAAGTGTGCGAAAAGCTGTGATGCTTTTATCCCATGATCATAAATAGTTGACTGTAACAATTAAGTGAGGTGTGTCAATTGGTTTCTTTTATACCAGCTCGTCATCATAAAAAAGGCCAGCTTGCGATACCGCAGGTAGTTTAATAGATTACCTGATCGAGTACATAACCCTAGTATGTCGAATCTGAAAACCAATCGGATTGTTCCCGGCTCTTCCGTTCTTCCTTTGTCATATCAAAGGCATCTCGACCGAGGAAAAATTCCGTTTGCTCTTCTTCAAGTACAAGTTGTTCTTTCTCCTCGTCATTTTCCAGTTCGTTTCTGAAGAGAAAGGAAACACCTATCCCCACTATTGCTCCAATAAGGTGGCTCTCCCAGGAAATGCCTGGCTGGTTTGGCAGGACTCCCAAAAACATCCCACTATAAAGCAAAATGATGATTAGCGCAAGGACTATTGATTTGAGATTTCTCCTAAAGATTCCGTTCCAGAATATAAAGGCTATTAATCCATAGATCACTCCACTGGCACCGATGTGCAAAACATTTCTACCAAATAGCCACACACCCAGACCAGTAAGGAAATAGATTAAGAAAATAGATTTTGCAGCTATTCTGCGGTAGAAAAACAGGATCATCACCAAGCCCACGAAAAGCGGCCCCGAATTATTGATCAGATGCATTACATCTTGACTATGGATAAATGGAGATGCAAAGATACCCTTGATGCCTGAAGTGTGCCGCGGATAAACACCAAGCCATCCCAGACTCAAGGTCGTAAACATCTGGAAGCCCTGGATGATCCAGAGAAATACAAGGATAATAACAGGAAAACGAATACTTTGATAAAATAGCGATGGTACTTTTGACATCTAAACACGCATATATCTTCGCTCCACCAATTTAATAAAATCACGTGCCTTGTCTACTCTTTCTTCGTCGAGCCATTCAAAACGATCGACCACATACCGAATGAGATAGGTTTTTGCTTCTTCAAAACTGTATTTCGAATTGAGGATGTCAATCGTTTCGCCGTAAAAATCCGCATCCCCGCCAAACAATGAGCTTATCACCAGCATCTTGTCATTGATACCTAAGGCTTTGTGCAAATTGCCTACCGGTGACTTGGACAGTTTATCAGATAGATCATTGCCAGAATCAGAATCAAACAACGGTTTGAACTTAGCCGGCGTTTCTGGAGCTCTGGTCACTTTCCAAACTGGGGTCGGTGGTGCTGTAATGGGTTCTGCCTCAGATCCAGCGTCGGTACTGGGATGTTTTAGACCATTTCTCTCAACGTTACGATTAACACTACTTTCTATTTTTGGTCCTTTTTGTTGGCGGGGCTCTGCCACCGCTTCAATCTTCTCGACAGGTCGGGTGCTTTTTTGACTCATTTTAGGCTCAGCAGGCAAGGTCTTTTCTGCTGGATCGATTGTTACAGCAGTTTTTACCTCCGGAGCTGCTTTATTGACGGGACTGTCTATCAGCTCATAAAGATCTCTTAGGTATCTTTTTACCAGATCTTTTTCCAATGCTGATAACGCCTCACCAGTGGTGGTTATTGATTCAATTTTTCTTAGTAACACCTTTATTTTCGAATGTGACATTAAGTATGTGTTTCTTTGATAAACGCCGGAATCGATAAGCTTATGGTATCTTTGGGTAGAGAAATACAAAAGAATTTGAATGTTTTTGGAACCTCATTTTAGAGGACAACGCAGCGGATGGATCGAAGTCATCTGTGGTTCGATGTTTTCAGGAAAGACCGAGGAGTTGATTAGGAGGTTGAAACGCGCCAAAATAGCCAATCAAGAAGTCCGGGTATTCAAACCTGCCACCGATGTCAGATTTGCCGAAGAAAAAGTGATCTCGCATGACGAAAATGCTCTGGATTCCACGGTAGTGAGTCAGGCCTCAGAAATTCTTAAAATTATCGGCGGAGTTCAAGTGGTGGGTATCGATGAGGGACAGTTTTTTGACGATAAGCTGGCTGATGTCTGCCAGGATCTCGCTCTAGATGGAATACGTGTCATTGTTGCCGGTTTGGATATGGATTTTCAGGGAAACCCCTTCGGGCCCATTCCTTCTTTATTAGCCGTGGCAGAATACATTACTAAGGTGCACGCGATTTGTGCACACTGCGGCAATCTTGCCACTCATTCATATCGTCTTTCTGAGGCTAAGGAACAAATACTTGTGGGTGAAAAAGATCAGTATGAGCCGCGATGCAGGGTGTGCTATCAGATGGGGAATATATTGGCCTTAAAGTAGTCTAAAAAAATGCAGTTTTTACAATATCGGTTTGCCAACAAATGTTGGTAAGCTGTGGTCAATGGTAACTTCACAATGTGTAAATTTACCGACCATTATTTTTTTCAGACCTGGTAATTGCAATCATGGATCCAAAACAGATAAAGACAGCACTGATCTCTGTCTTTCACAAAGAAAAACTAGAAGGTATAATCCGGAAATTAGATAGACTGGATGTGACAATATTTAGCACTGGAGGAACACAAAATTATATCGAATCTCTCGATGTACCAGTGGAAGCTGTAGAAGATCTTACAAGCTACCCATCAATCTTGAGTGGAAGGGTAAAGACGCTACATCCCAAGGTATTTGGAGGCATTCTGGCCAGAAGGGAAGACCAACATCTCACCCAGCTTGAAGAGTTTCATATTCCTGAAATCGATCTGGTCATTGTCGATCTTTATCCCTTTGAGGAAACGCTTCTGAAAACCACAGATGAGGCCGAAATAATTGAAAAAATAGACATTGGAGGAATCTCACTCATCAGGGCCGCGGCAAAAAACTATCGGGATGTAATGGTCATTGCCTCTAAAGGTGAGTACGATCTACTCGACGATCTGCTCGAGCGAAAAGGTGGATATTCTGACCTCGAAGCTCGACGTGAATTCGCCCGAAGGGCCTTTAAGGTTTCATCTCATTATGACACGGTGATTTTTGACTACTTCAACCAGGGAAGTGATGATGAGGTCTTTAAAGCAAGTGTCCATGACCACAAGGTGCTTCGGTATGGAGAAAACCCTCATCAAAGGGGAGTCTTTTATGGAGATCTGGAAGAGATTTTCAATGTCTTGGGAGGAAAGGAGATGTCTTATAATAATCTGGTCGACGTGGATGCCGCAGTGAGTCTCATGCGAGAGTTTAAAGACATGGATCCTACAGTTGCGATTCTCAAGCACACGAACCCATGTGGAGTAGCTGTTAGAGATACTTTACTTCAGGCCTGGTACGATGCCCTTGCATGCGATAATATTTCTGCTTTTGGTGGAATCATTATTACAAATCGTAAGGTAGATCTGGCTACAGCTCAACAGATTGATTCTATCTTCTACGAAGTTCTAATTGCTCCAGGTTACGATACAGATGCAGTCCAGCACTTGAAGAAAAAGAAGAAGAGAATCTTACTGGAAATCAAAAAGTACCCCGAACAACGGGATATGTTTAAGAGTCTGCTGAATGGAGTGATTGCGCAAGAGATCGACCTTCAGTCTGAAACTAAAGGTGACCTGAAGACAGTGACCGACCTTACACCAACCGGAAATCAATTTGATGACCTGTTATTTGCAGCCAAATGTGCCAAACACCTTAAGTCGAATACCATTGTCCTCGCTAAGAATAAGCAGATGATTGGGATGGGTTGTGGTCAGACATCAAGGGTGGATGCCCTGAAACAGGCCATCAATAAAGCGGGTCAATTTGGCTTTGACCTACATGGAGCTGTCATGGCTTCTGATGCATTTTTTCCATTTCCTGATTGTGTGGAGATCGCAGATCAGTCGGGAGTTGTGGCTGTGATTCAGCCAGGTGGTTCGATCAGGGATCAAGAGAGTATAGACTATTGCAACGCACATCAGATGTCGATGGTGACCACAGGAACACGTCATTTTAAGCATTAAATTTCATCTTATGGGCCGGCAATTGGCCATTGATGTCGGAAATACACGTACGAAAGTCGGCCTTTTCGACGGAAATAAGCTTGTTGAGGTCGTGACCGTACCCCGTTTTAATGTGCCCGCTTTACAGAAACTCATCGCAAAATTTAAAGCCAAATACGTCATTATTGGATCAGTCAAGCATCTTTCAAAGAAAATGATATCCTTTGTGGATGCTAATGATCGATATTTGCTGCTCTCCCCGGAGATACCGTTGCCAATTGAAATTGCATATAAGACACCTAAAACCCTGGGGCAAGACCGGTTGGCAGCTGTAGTAGGAGCCTGGTCTCTTTATCCGGAGAGGAACACACTGGTGATTGATGCCGGCACATGTATAAAGTACGACTTGGTTACTGCTGATGGAGTCTATCTGGGTGGAAATATTTCTCCGGGATTGAGAATGCGATTAAAGGCTATGCACGATTACACTGCTAAACTTCCTCACGTCTTGCCCTATGAGCAACATATCTCAATGGGGTATGATACAAGAAGTGCACTTCAGGCTGGTGGTTGCACCGGTGCCATTCACGAAATGGAGGGTTTTATCCAAAACTATAAGAAAACCTTTGACAACCTTAACATTCTCTTAACTGGCGGTGACGTCTTATTTTTTGTTAATAACCTGAAAACGGAGATCTTTACGGCCCCTCACTTGGTGTTGGCTGGTCTCAATGAAATATTAAACCATGATGTACAAATGCGCTCTTAGAAGTACCATCCTAGGCGTAATGGTCTTGGCAGGGTGTGCTGTTCTCGCACAGAACAGTGTGAGTTCACCTTATTCTAAATACGGGATCGGCGCTTTGAGCACCAATGAATTTGTACCCCTTCGCAGCATGGGCGGTATCTCTACTGCATTTTCTGATCAGTATATGACTAATCTCACCAATCCGGCTTCATTAGCCTCATTGCAAGCCACTTCGTTTGAGATGGGCTTTGAGATGTATCGTTCCAGACTGAAAGAAGTCTCCACAGATCAATCAGACGGGTTTTGGGGGGGGAGCATCACTTACTTTTCATTAGCTTTTCCTCTCATCAATCCAGTAAACCGCTTACTTGATCGAAGGAAGAATAATTTCAATTGGGGAATGGGTTTTGCACTGCTGCCTCACAGCAGAGTTAGCCACTTTTCTTCTGTAGATGAAGTAATCGAAAATGTGGGGAGAGTGACCCGGGAAGTTGAGGGATCCGGGGGACTTAACAAGGTACTGTGGAGCAATGGTATAAAGTACAACCAATGGTATTTTGGGCTTTCTCTCGGATACCTCTTTGGAAATATCAGAAATGAGACGGCAATATTGTACCGGGATCAACCTCTAGCGTTGGATAATTATAGCCGGATTGATGCCAGCTATCGTGGTTTTCTTACCAGACTCGGTGTCCAGTACGAATTGGATTTTTCCGATGGTAAAGGGATGGAAGATGCGAGGGATATTCATTCGCTCACCTTTGGATTGACTACGTCATTCAAGTCTAAGTTTCGAACCCTGTCCAGTGACCTGGTTTCTTTAAAGGGAACACGCTATGGTGGACTGGGTGACGAGTTGCAGGATGAGCTGACTGACACACTCAGATATGTTGAGGACATTGAGGGGTTTGGTACGTTACCAGGAGATTTTTCACTGGGGGCGATCTACAGAAAGGGAACAAAATGGCTGGTTGGAGCCAACTTTGACGTTTACAATGGATCCAAGTACCAAAATGATCTTGATGACCACAAGTTGGATAATTCCTATAGACTCGCTTTTGGGGCACAACATGTACCTGATGCCACGGCCTTTAACAGTTATTTCCAGCGTGTGATGTATCGGGCGGGTTTTAATTTTGGGAAAGATCCAAGGATGATCAAGGGTGAACAGCTAAACCGCTATGAGCTAAATGTTGGAATTGGGATGCCAATCGTGCTTTCAAGACAGATTTCATTTATTAACTTTGGACTGAACTATGGTGGCTTCAGTGGCGATCTCCCTCTAAAGGAAAACTATGTGGGATTCAATGTTGGTTTGACACTCAATAACAATTTATGGTTTCTAAAAAGAAAATTCAATTGATCATGGCAAGTAAAATCTTCTTATTCGTTTTGATTTCCATGTGTTTAGCAGGTAATTCCTATGCCCAGTGTGAAACATGGAACGGATCCCCCAAGAAAGAAGAAGCTGAAAACGCACACAGTAATTATCGCTCAGCACTAAAGATGAATGATTTTGAGCTGGCATTTAATGAGTGGCAGGTTGCCTATGGGATCGCACCGGCAGCTGATGGGATGAGAGACTTTCATTATACGGATGGGATCAAGATTTACAAGGAACAACTCAAAGCAGCCTCAGATGACAATGCTAGAAAGGAAAAGATCGAGCTCATTCTGGCCCTTTATGATCAGGCAGTGGGTTGTTACCAAAGTGGTGCCATAAAGCTGTCTAAATGTGATGAAGCATGTGCTAAACGTAGAGCTGGACAACTTATGGGGAGAAAGGGGTTTGATATGTTCTACGAATTTAACTCCCCTTACGAGGCGAATTTGGAAGCTTTCAACTATTCACTAGAGAATTCGGGAAAGGACATAGAATACATCATTTTCGAGCCAATGGCCAATATTATTGTATATCAATTTCAAAAGGAAAAAATGACCGCAGATGAAGCGCGGGCCTATCACGAAAAACTGGTAGCTGCTGCAGATCTAGCTATAGAAAACGGCGGTCAGTACAAAGAATATTATGAATCCTCGAAAGCTCGTATGTTGGCAAAATTTGCAGAGATAGAAAGTGAAATTTTTGATTGTGCTTATTTTAAAAGTAAGTTGGAGCCCATGTATGAGGAAAAACCGGACGACCCCGATGTGGTAAAATATGTCTACAACAAGTTGGTCCAGGAAGGTTGTGATAAGGAAGATGCTTTTCTTAAGAAGCTTCAGGGCAACTATGAGAAATATGCAGCAGAAGAAAATGCTCGATTGCAGGCTGAGTTTGAAGCCAATAATCCGGGTGTACTGGCAAACCGTTTGTACAAAGAAGGTGACTTTGATAATGCTGTCATCAAATATGAAGAAGCCCTTCAGTCTGAAGAAGACAATGATAAGCGAGCCCAGTATTATTTTAATATCGCATCCATTCAGGGCCGTAAAACAAACAAACCGGTCCAGGCTAGACAAAATGCTCTGAAAGCAGCAGAATTGAGATCGGGATGGGGACAGCCCTACATTCTAATAGGGGATCTGTATGCCTCCTCAGCTAAATCTTGTTCCAATGGTGATGCCTTTCAACATCGCGTGGTTATTCTCGCTGCCTTAGACAAGTATCTGCATGCTAGATCAATTGATAGCTCTGTGGCGGAAGAGGCCAATCGAAAAATTGGAATTTATAATGGCAATCGGCCCACAAAAGATGATGCCTTTATGCGTGGATACAAAGAAGGGCAGTCTATAAAAACAGGTTGCTGGATTGGTGAAACAACAAAGCTTCGGGTGCAATAAATGGGATGTAAACGAATTTGAATTTTAATAATTGTTTTCAAAGCTTCGTGAAATATTATTTGACGAAGCTTTTTTTATAAGAAACAATATGTCTGAATAATTTGGGATGAAAAACAAGGTGATATATTTTTTGATAAGCTTAATCTTTATATTGGGATGCAGCCCAAAAATTGGTCAGGAGGTCACTTCTCAGACTCCCCAGGAGGTAACCTCCAGTCCTCCCTTAGATGAAAAATTGAGCCCTTGTGGCAAATTTTCCGATGCTACTGATGAGGAGACGGCTGTAAATTCCCATGTTATTTACCGGGATTTTTTAAGACAAGAAGAATACGACCAGGCTTTACCCTACTGGAGAACTGCCTACAAGCTCGCTCCGGCTGCTGACGGAAAACGCAACACACATTATGCTGATGGGATTAGATTTTTCGAGCATTTTTACAGCCTGGAAGAAAATGTGCAAAAAAAAGAACGACTTGTTGATTCGATATTTATGTTTTATGATCAAATCGAGGAGTGCTATGGAGGGACGGGTTATGTAGCAGGCAGGAAGGCGTTTGATCTGTACTATAAATACAAGGATAGAGCCACAAAGGACGAAATTTATAATCTTTTTAAGAAGTCAATCGATACCGATCGTGATTCGACGCATTTTTTTATTCTGAATCCTTTTACTGATTTATTAGTCAGAAGATATTTTGACGATAAGATTGATGTAGAGGAAGCAAAAAGATATGAGGGCTTGATCAGAGGACGTCTGCAATTGGGCCTGGAAAGCGGAGAGAATAAGGCTCAGTGGGAAATAATAAATGAGTATGTGCCACAGCGATTAGAGGCATTTGAGGGAGTACCGGGGTTTTATAATTGTGACTATTACAAGACCAAATACTGGACAGATTATTTGGAAGATTCTACAAATTGTGAAGTAATCGGTCAGGTGTACGGAAAGCTCCGAAGGGGTGGTTGTGACTCCGCATCCACAGATCTACGATTGCTGGTAGAGGCCGGAAAGCGTCATTGCATTGTTGAGACTCAACCTACAGAATCACAATTAGCTTATCAGGCTTTGCGCGAGGGTCTCTATGAGGAGGCAGTGAGCCGGTTTTTGGAAGCTGCTAAAACGACCGATGATCCCGAACGCAAAGCAAATTATCTCCTGCTCGTTTCCAAGATTTATTATCGTGATCTTAAGGTGTTTCCCAAATCCAGGGAGTACGCTTTGCAAGCAGCAGAGTTGAAACCCGACTGGGGTGAGCCATATTTGCTGATCGGACGATTATACGCTTCGAGTGGCCCATTATGTGGTCCTGGTAGGGGTTGGGATAGTCAGATAGTGGTCTGGCCGGCAATCGATAAATGGAACCACGCTAAGCGCATAGATCCAACTGCAGCAGCTGAAGCAAACAAATGGATTGGTAGGTATGCCCAGTATATGCCGAGTGTCGAAGATGTCTTTCAACGCAGTCTTAAGGAGGGAGCTTCGTTTCGGGTAGGATGTTGGATTCAGGAGAATACTGTGATTAGAGCCGCTAAGTAAAATTGTGAGACTGACATTTCTGGTCCTTTCAGTCCTCATTTCAATCCTGCTACTGTCATCTCTAGGATGCAAGAATGTCAAGAGTAATACTGATCCCGTCAACGAACTGCTGGAAATAGATGTAACCTCAGAGGAGGAGCTTGTAGTCCGTTGTGCACCGTGGTTTATTGTCAATCCCACTAGCAAGGAGGAAATGGACATCAATGAAGTGATCAATGTGATCATCGACAATAAGTGGAACCTTGAGAAGTCTACAGATGATATTTTTTATACGATAAAAAGTCCAGGCTCTGGTAAGAATCCAAAATGGGGTGATAAGGTTTCAGTGCACTATACAGGTTACAACCTGCAAGGTGTCCCATTTGACAGTTCCAGAAAGAGAAAGCTACCATTCGAATTTTATATCGGAAATGTGATCGATGGCTGGAATGTTGCCCTGCCAATGCTCTCCGAAGGTGGCAGAGGCATTTTTTTTATTCCTGCACATAAAGCGTATGGTGAAGAAGGATTTGGGAATAAAGTCGCTCCGGGAGAACACATAATATTTGACATAGAGCTACTAAACATACTGAGGTGATTATTTGGATAACTATTGATTCTGGACTGGTGCCTACTATATGTAAGTTGCACGTCTATTTGCCGATGGGGGAGCCCTAATCAAATTCTCCTCATCCCACTCCTGCTCTGCAGATGTCAGTACTGTTTCATGATATGGCCTCTACAATTTTAGGTTATCTGCGGAAACGTTGACTTTGAGATCGGTCGTCCTGTCATACGACGAGGTCAAACCTGTTGATATGATTTCCTTCTATTTTGTAGAATAAATAGCAAAAGATCTATTATATTTGTTCTACAAATTGGAAAGATAATATGAAAGAAGCAAGACTGGGAGAGTTTGAGGAAGTGATCCTATTATTGGTAGGGATACTTACAGATGAGGCCTACGCACTTAAAATAACTGAAGAATTGGAATCCCAGGCAAATCGATCTGCATCGATTGGTGCTGTCCACTCCACCTTAAGTAGGTTGAGCAAAAAGGGATTCTTAAAGTCGAATTTGGGAGAGCCAACAGCTATACGAGGGGGACGTCGCAAACGGATATATGTAATAACTGCTTTTGGAGAGCGAGTACTACGGGAGACCAGAGATATGAGATTAAACCTTTGGAATCAAATTCCCGGACTGGCAGTGAGGTCCATTTGAAGTGGAGCAGTCCATCTTAAACGGTAGAGATGCAAAAGAGAAATAGATTTTTGAAACCACCGAAATCTGCTCAACAATTGCTAAGGTATTTGTTGAGAGACGAATTAATTGAAGAGGTTTCAGGGGATTTGGAAGAAAGGTATGCAAATACAATTGACGAAAAAACCAAGTTTAAAGCCGATCTCGACTATTGGTATCAAACAGTTAATTATTTGAGACCATTTGCCTTAAGAAAAGATTTATTCCAGGATTTAAAGCCTTTTTTCATGTTCAGACATAATATTAAGATTACCCTTCGAAACATTCGACGAAACACGGGTACATTTTTTATTAATCTATCCGGACTTACAATTGGTATGGCATGTGTATTTTTGATTTTGCTCTGGGGGATCGATGAGTGGAGGATAGATAAATTTCATAATCACAGTGATCGACTCTATCAGGTGTTTCAAAATATGTCTAATGAAGGCGATATTTTTACCACTCATTCCACACCCTGGCCACTTGCGCAGACCTTGGCAGAAGACATGCCCGAAGTCCAGTTCGCATCCGTTGCGACACCGCCTTATTGGTATGCGGGCCAGACACTGATTTACGAGGACCAGTCAGTTAGGGCTACCGGTCACTATGTTGCTCCTGATTACTTCAAAATATTTACATATCCATTACTTTATGGAGACAGGGAGCTCGTCCTCCGGGATAAGCTATCTATCGTTCTGTCGAGGAAAATGGCCAATATTTTATTTGGATCGGTAGATAAAGCAATTGGTCAAACTGTCAATTTTCAGCAGGAAAAGGATTTTATTGTCACAGGAGTGATGGAAGATATTCCTGACCAGTCGTCCAAGCACTTTGATTTTGCGCTACCCGCAGTGTTATTGATTGATGAAGACGAAAGTAGACGAGACTGGGGCAACTCAGGGCCTTATACTTTTTTAATGCTTAAGGAAGGTGTTGATCCCAATCAATTTGAATCAAGAATCAGAAAACTTATCCATACTAAAACTGACGACACCCATCGGGAGTTGATTCTTCAGAAATACACTGACAACTATTTGTATGGTCGCTTTGAGAATGGGATTCAATCGGGTGGGCGTATTGAGTATCTTCGGTTGTTTATTCTGGTGGCTGTTTTTATTTTGGTGATTGCTTGTATAAATTTTATGAATTTATCCACAGCAAGGGCTTCGAGACGATTGAAGGAAATTGGTGTCAAAAAATCTATCGGCGCAACTCGCGAAAGTTTGATCGCTCAGTATTTGGGTGAATCTATATTGATTTGTTTCTTTTCGTTGTTGGCATCTATTGCATTGACTTCAGTTTTGTTACCACAGTTTAATTTGATTACGGGCAAGCAGTTGAGCTTAAGTTTCGGTCCCATGTGGATTTTGGGTGGATTAGGCATTGCCTTAATGACGGGATTGTTGGCTGGCAGTTATCCCGCTTTATATTTATCCGGGTTCAAACCACTGGATGTCTTAAAAGGAAGAATAGCTTCCAGTCAGGGAGCAGCATGGGCGAGAAGATCGCTTGTTATTTTTCAATTTGTTTTATCGGTATTATTTATCGTTTTAGTAGCAGTCGCATACATGCAAATGAGCTATGTGCGCAATAAAAATCTGGGATACAGTAAGGAAAATGTTATCTACTTTGATATAGAGGGTAATGTGAAGGACAAATTGGAAACATTTTTAAGTGAGATAAAAAGCATTAATGGTATTGAGGATGCTTCCTCCTCCAGCGAGAGTATAGTAGGAGATGGAAATACAAATCATATCGAATGGGAGGGTAAAGACCCCAGTTTACTTTTACCCTTTCGTATACGAGGGGCAAATCACGGACTTTTGGATATGCTCGAATTTGATCTGATTGAAGGTCGTGGCTATCCCAGGGATCGGGCAAAATTTGGTGATGCGGTGTTTAATGAAGCCGGTATCAGAGCTATGGGGATGGAGGATCCCATCGGGAAAACTATTTCTTTTGGTGAGATGACTTGCGAGATAGTAGGAGTAGTTAAGGATTATCACTACACTTCTCTGCACAGTAAGATCGAACCTTTGTTTTTTGTTTATGCTCCGGAATATACAGAAAAGATCATGGTAAAAATAACCTCCGGTATGGAGCAAGAGGCCCTTGCTCAGCTCCAATCGTTCTATTCAGAATACAATCCTGAATTCACCTTTAAATACAGATTTTTAGACAATGATTATCAGCAACTTTATGCAGGCGAACAACGTGTGGCTACACTGGCACGGTACTCTGCGGGTCTTGCAATATTGATATCTTGTTTGGGTTTGTTAGGGTTGGTAGCTTTTTCAGCAGAGCGTCGACGCAGGGAGATTGGCATCAGAAAGGTGTTGGGTGCCAGTAACTTGAGTGTCGTGGGTTTGTTGGGTAAGGAATTTTCCACTATGGTTATTACAGCAATAGTGATTGCTCTACCCCTGAGTTATCATTTTGCACGAGGGTGGTTAAGTGATTTTGCCTATAAGATTGAGCTGCATTGGTGGCTCTTTTTTGGTGCTGGTGTGGCTGCTATGTTGATCGCTTGGTTGACTGTAAGTATAATAACTATGCATGCAGCTCGGGCAAATCCTGTCGAGTCGTTAAGGATAGAATAATTGACATTTTAATACACTCAGGACCCCCAAATAGGGATGCAGAGACTTTTACTTTGGCAATGAAGACATTTTGATGACCACAATATTTGTAACATCTTTTTGGGGCAATCGTCTAAGGTGAAAGCGTTGCATCATGCTCATTCATAGATACCGGAAAAGTTGGGAAGATGACTTTAGTTCTATTGCTGCCGTAATTTATGAGTTTCTATACGGGGTCGATATTTCTATTGAACATATTGGAAGTACTGCAGTCCCTGGATTAGCAGCCAAACCTATAATAGATATCGATATTGTTCATGTTCGATCTGAAGAATTTCAGAATGTAAAAAAAGGTCTGGCAGAAGCCGGGTACTATCATGCAGGTGATCAGGGTATAAACGGGAGGGAGGTATTTAAACGGAGGGAAGGTGGTCTCCACCCAATATTAGATACTATTAAACATCATCTCTACGTCTGTCAGGAAAACAGTGCTGAACTAAAGCGGCATATTTTATTTCGGGACTATCTTATTGCAAATAGTGATGCCAGAAAAGCATACCAACATTTGAAAGAACAAATAGCAAAAGAGGCAAATCAGGACTTAAAAAAATACGCTGAGTTAAAAGAATTGCGAGCAAGAGGTTTCGTTGACATGGCAATTAGTGCAAGAATGAGTGAATCGAATTGAGCTGGTATGACAGATTATTCGATTTTTGTAAACAAAGTCTACAGATTTTTATTCGTTAGTCAATCTCCCCAATCTCCTGCGGAGATCCCCGGGAGTTATATCCGGGATCGTATTCTTCCACTATTCAGACAATAGTGACAGACCTAATTCGAAACAGCTCTTTTCAGCGCAGTCCTCTGTCTGATCCAATCTTTGGTTTTTACAAAAGTGAGCGGGACGTAATTATCAGTGGGCATCCCAATATGATAAATAGACCACTCCTTATCGTACTCTTGCACCAAATCCCTGATACAATCGATTCGATTTTCAGAATCCTCTTTTACACAACTCTCCCATGGATAGACCTCAACCATGAAATGCATTTTTTGCTTTTCACCATTGATAGTCATGTCAATTTCGATTTCCTGTTTCCCTAAAATTCTTGGAATGGGTACTGATAGTTGCAACATTGAATATTTATTTAGAAAGGTTATTATATCAAAGCTATTATTATCCCTCGTGACGACTGGGGAATGATATTACAAAGCGTGATAATTTACGAAAAATTAATTGATCAGTCCAGCAGAACGCAGTGATAAAAAAAACAATCCGGAGTTTTGCATTTAGTTTCGGAAATTGACAAACATCACAAAAAATGACATATCGGTTTTCTTACCCGCAACGCTATCTTCTTTTTCATTGTATTGACATTGATGGTCAGTGTAACAAGAAGCTTGCCGGGTGGATGTTTACTCATTTTCCAATAGATCATCCACTCCCGGGTGATGGCTATGGTACTGGTGGTTTTGGGTCGGCTGATTTGGATCGGGATGGTGATCTGGACATCACGATCCGGCGGCGTTCGGACACCTTAATGGTATGCCTACGAAAGCGATTCGGTTTGGGAAAAGCTTGGTACAGGCCAATTAAAAATGGCCGACACGTCCTTGAGATCTAAGTACAGGCCAATTTTAATTGGCCTACACGGCCTTGAGAAGTACTGGCCAATTTTAATTGGCCTGCATAGTTGTGTCTACTTTGAGATCATAGAAAAACAGCGATTCTGTACGAGGCCAATTAAAATTGGCCAACACGGCCTTGAGAAGTTTAGTACTGGCCAATTTTAATTGGCTTGCATAGTTGTGTCTACTTTGAGATCGTATAAAAACAGCGATTCTGTACGAGGCCAATTAAAATTGGCCAACACGGCCTTGAGAAGTTTAGTACTGGCCAATTTTAATTGGCTTGCATAGTTGTGTCTACTTTGAGATCATATAAAAACAGCGATTCTGTACGAGGCCAATTAAAATTGGCCTACACGGCCTTGAGAAGTTTAGTACTGGCCACTTTCAATTGGCTTGCATAGTTGTGTCTACTTTGAGATCATATAAAAACAGCGATTCTGTACGAGGCCAATTAAAATTGGCCAACACGGCCTTGAGAAGTTTAGTACTGGCCAATTTTAATTGGCTTGCATAGTTGTGTCTTACTTTGGGATCATAGAAAAACAGCGATTCTGTACGAGGCCAATTAAAATTGGCCGACACGGCCTTGAGAAGTTTAGTACTGGCCAATTTTAATTGGCTTGCATAGTTGCGTCTTACTTTGAGATCATAGAAAAACAGCGATTCTGTACGAGGCCAATTAAAATTGGCCTACACGGCCTTGAGATGTACTGGCCAATTTTAATTGGCTTGCATAGTTGTGTCTACTTTGAGATCATAGAAAAACAGCAATTCTGTACGAGGCCAATTAAAATTGGCCGACACGGCGTTGAGAAGTTTAGTACTGGCCAATTTTAATTGGCTTGCATAGTTGTGTCTACTTTGAGATCGTATAAAAACAGCGATTCTGTACGGGGCCAATTAAAATTGGCCGACACGGCGTTGAGAAGTTTAGTACTGGCCAATTTTAATTGGCTTGCATAGTTGTGTCTACTTTGAGATCGTATAAAAACAGCGATTCTGTACGGGGCCAATTAAAATTGGCCGACACGGCCTTGAGAAGTTTAGTACTGGCCAATTTTAATTGGCTTGCATAGTTGTGTCTACTTTGAGATCGTATAAAAACAGCGATTCTGTACGAGGCCAATTAAAATTGGCCGACACGGCCTTGAGAAGTTTAGTACTGGCCAATTTTAATTGGCTTGCATAGTTGTGTCTTGCTTTGGGATCATAGAAAAACAGCGATTCTGTACGAGGCCAATTAAAATTGGCCAACACGGCCTTGAGATGTACTGGCCAATTTTAATTGGCCTACTCGAAGATGGACTCTTTAATAAATGATAACTTCATCCTTGTTTTTATTTTAGTCTGGATCAAAATGATTTTAACTTTTCTTTTCGCACTCTCCATTCTGGTGCAGAGCTCTGAATCGTGTCAACAACCTAACGAGGTTGACGTGGAGACATTGTCGGTATTTTTATGGGACGAAGATGAGAACCCCACTGCTGCCAGGATTAGAATCACGGATATGCAGGGACAATATTATGCTCCTCAAGACCATTCAGTTGATTTTCAAATCACTTTTAGTAAGAATCAAGAGGCCATCGAAAAAGATGTGATGTTGGCAGATGATCGCAGATTTGCTTACGTGAATGGTCATTTCAAGATTGATTTATCACCACAGTTCTACCGGTTTGAAGTAGTGAAAGGATTCCATTATTTGATGATAGACGACACGGTCGAGATTCGCGATAATCAACAAAAGGTAGATTTCCACTTGAAGAGATCTTCATCTATTTCAGACGAGGGATGGTATTCAGGAGATGTTCATGTACATCATATCAATCCCGAGTCAGCGATTTTGGAGATGAAGGCTGAGGATTTGAATGTTTGTAATATCCTGATATCTGATTTTACAAGGGATCACCATTTGTATAGTGGAGAGATCGAACCTCTGTCTGATTCATCCCATATTATTTTCATGGGACAGGAATATCGCGAGGATCTTCTCGGCCATGTAAACCTTTTAAACCTACGAAAGGGATTGGTCGAGCCTTCAATGGAAAAGCGTGCTTACCAATATCCGCTTAATATTTCAGCAAGTGAGTATGTGCGCGATCAGGGCGGCCATATCTCCTGGGCTCACTTTGCTGCATGGCCGGGCCTCGAAGGACCACTGGGCATTGCACTAAAAAAAGTGGATGCCGTGGAGTTATTATGCACGATTGATCCTTTTCATCCTCCGATTTTTGTGACAGATGTTATACCTGAATTACCGATGAATTCCGGATTGAGGCTATGGTATCGATTGCTTAACTGTGGGTTTCGCGTACCACTTACAGCGGGTACGGACAAAATGGGAAATCTTGTCACTGTGGGAGCCAATCGCGTTTATGCAAAACTTGAAGGCCCTTTGAATTACGCTAGGTGGGTTGAAGCGCTAAACGAAGGCAAGACGTTCGTAAGTAATTCACCTTTTCTTACACTGAAAGTGGATGGTCAAAGTATCGGATCGAGTTTAAGCGGGGAGGTAGGTGATTCGTTTGAGATCCAAGCTGGTGTCTGGAGTCAAATGCCTTTGGATCGGTTGGAAGTTATTGCAAACGGTGAACTTATTAAATCGGTAAAAATCCCCGAAGGACACAATCAAGCTGAGATTGAGATAAACTATGAACCTTCGGAAAGCACCTGGATTTGCGCCCGTGCCTACCGCCTCAAAAACCAATACCTGAGAGCTGGTCTCAATCCCGCACAGCGCCGCAATCTCTCCCCGGTGCAAACCGATCTGAATATGTATTTTGGTACCCTGCGACCAGAGACTCCATTTGCACATACGAGTCCAATCTACCTTTCACTTTCCGGCAATCCGATTTACAAAGAGGCGGATGCCAAATATTTTGTACAGTACATCGATAATGTGATGAAATGGCTTGACGACAAAGGAAGTTTTCCGGATGAAAAATCCAAACAAGAGGTACTCAAGGAGTTTAAATTGGGCAGAGATGCATTTTTGACTTTGGGAAATTGATGCGCTAAGTGAGACTCTGACCTATTTTCGCTACATAGGTCCAACTTTAGTCTGTCATTTTATCTCAAGTACGAAATTCTTCGTTGATAATCGTATATTGGTCTTCTCTTCCTTAACGTCACCGAAAGTCATCTGGCTGTCTGTAGACAGACCCTCATTATTTTAACGATTAAAGTAGTAACATGATCGGTAATTATTTGCGACTTGTAATACGTGGATTTAGGCGGCAACCTACTTATGCCTTATTAAATATCCTGGGGCTTACTATTGGAGTAGCAGCCACTTTGCTCATTCTTCTTTACATCTCTACAGAGCTTCGGTATGATCGTTTTCACGAAAAGCACGATCGAATTTTTAGAATTTCGTCAGATATCACGGAGCCTGATGATGCCTTTCGGTGGGCTGTGACGCAGACACCTTTAGGAATTCAGCTGAAATCAGATTATCCGGAGGTAGAACATTTTACCAGATTCATCCCTAATGGTAGGACTCAAC
This sequence comes from Saprospiraceae bacterium, assembly GCA_965222645.1. Taxonomy (GTDB): domain Bacteria; phylum Bacteroidota; class Bacteroidia; order Chitinophagales; family Saprospiraceae; genus JABDMH01. The sequence goes on from OZ244968.1 coordinate 4,140,947, forward strand.
TGCAGCATGGTGAAGATCTCTTCTTTGAGGAGGATGTCTATCTAACTGACTCAACGGTGACACAGGTTTTCTCTTTTGACTTTGTGCAGGGTGACGCAGAAACTGCTTTGATGGAGCCCAATTCCATTATCCTGTCGACGACTGTAGCCGATCGTATTTTTGGCAATCAGAATCCGATGGGTGAAATATTAAAAACACCAAGCGAAAGAGAATACAAAGTGACTGGTGTATATAGCGATTTTCCAACCTATTCTCACTTAATTCCCACAGCCTTAATTTCCGCTAATTCGATTGAAGGATTGATGAAACCCAGTCCACAATCATGGGGAGGTTTTGGAATTTACACTTATGTCCTATTGAGGGAGGGAACAGATCCGGGAGCGTTTGAGAAAAAACTTCCGGAAGTAATAAAAGATCACGTCGCTGTGATTTTTGATCAATTCGATATTAATATAAAATACGAGTTGATTGGGCTCACGGATATTCATTTAAAGTCAGATTTTGAGGGCGAACCTGAACCAGTTGGAGAAATGGGGTTCATTTATATTTTTGGCGCTGTAGCCCTCTTTATGTTGTTGATAGCCTGTATCAATTATATGAACTTGGCGACAGCACGTGCTACGAAACGGGCCCAGGAAGTTGGGATAAGAAAAGTCCTTGGCTCACGACGCAAACAATTGATTGGACAGTTTATTTCAGAGTCGTTCATTTTTTCACTCGTTGCATTGATTTTAAGTTTTGCACTTGTTTTATTATTGCTTCCCATTTTTAATCGAGCCTTCGAGGTCGATTTATCCAGAGCTCTACTCTTTTCGACTCCTGTCTTATTGGGTGTTTTACTTGTCCTACTCCTTACTGGCATCTTCGGAGGCAGCTATCCTGCTTTTTATCTTTCCAGTTTTGCTCCGGTGGCTGTATTGAAAGGGAAACTTGCGAAGGGTGCAGGCAATCCACAATTGAGGAAAATATTGGTGACAATTCAATTTGCCTTGACCCTTTTTATGATCATTGGGACCGGTATTATTTACAATCAAATGAATTTTTTGCGAAATAAGGAATTGGGTTTCGATAAAAATCATTTGATATCATTTTCACTGGAAAGTCGTGCAGCTCAGGAAAAATATGAAGTACTTAGGGATCAATTGCTGCAACATCCAAAAATCACCGCCGTGGGATCAGCTTCCACCACCCCGGGATCCGGATTTAGTAAACAATTGATGAGTGTCGAGAATTCGGAGGGGGTCATGGACGAATACGGTGTTGATAATTATTTTGTGGATTATGATTTTTTCCCAGCTTTGGAAATTCCTATCGTAGCTGGACGAAATTTTAGTCGAAAATTTGGGACAGATAGTACTCTTGCTGCAGTTATAAATGAATCAATGATGCAGCGGATGGGATGGGATGATGCAATCGGCAAGAGAATACAATTCCAGGGGAACGATACTTTACCAATGGCAAAAGTAATTGGTGTAGTTAAGGATTTTCATCAACAATCCCTGTATGAGCCCATATCTCCTTTGGTGTTCCGGCCAGGTACACAAAATAGTCAGGTCCATGTAAGAATAAATCCGGAATCTACGGCAGATCTTTCAGGGATGATTTCGCGAATAGAGGGCACCTGGAATAGTCTCTATCCGGGAGTTCCATTTGAATTTGATTTTGTCGATGCAGCTTTTATGGATCTCTATCAGGCAGATAGAGTAAGAGCCAGGATTTTTACATTGTTTAGTGCATTAATGATATTTATTGCCTGTTTGGGTCTGCTTGGTTTGGCTTCCTTCACAGCAGAGCAACGTACTAAGGAAATCGGAGTAAGAAAAATACTCGGTGCCAATACAACCAGTATTGTTATTCTGCTCACCAAGAATTTTGTCTTGCTGGTTTTAATTGCCAGCATCCCCGCTTTTATTGCAGCTTGGTACTTTATGCAAAAGTGGCTCGAGACCTTTTCATACCACGCTGGCCTGAACTATTGGTTGTTTGGCCTTGCATTAGTTGTTGTGCTCCTGGTGACTTTATTGACTACTGGATTTCACACATTTAAGGCTGCAATGGGAAATCCAATTAATGCCTTGAGATACGAATGATAAACCCTACCTGAAATTCTTTAAGAGGTATGGAGAATGACTACTTGCCCTTTAAATCTAAAATGGTGGTCAAAATCGATCTACAGTCTGTATAAACTACGTTTTAGATAGGACTTATATAGCAATTGAGGTTCGTATCATTGAACCTCAACTACATAATAATCTGTGATGGGATAACTTTTTGTATTGAATAAAAGTGAATAAATTATTGGATAACTATCATTCTCTTTGTTGCAATGTATTTATCTGTTTCCAGTTGATAATATAAGGCACCGACATGACCCAGATCCATAAAGCGCAGTTCCACTTCATGATATCCTTTATCATACTGGGCTTCATAACGTTTAATCTCTCTTCCGCTCATATCAAATACGGTGAGAACGGCTCGTGATGACTCAGGTAATCTAAAGCCAATGATAGTCGACTCTTTCCATGGATTGGGCCGATTTTGATAAAGTTGAAATCGGTCGAGTTGCTGTGGCGCTAATGTCGAGAACTCTTGGCTACCAAATTGACCATTATCACAACCTTCTCCACCTGATTGAATGACCAGCAGGACATCACAGTAGTCAGCCATTCCACTTTCATCGATGACCCATAGGCGAGCCATGCGTGTTCCAATGTTTTGGCATCCCAGGTTGAGACTATCAGCATCATCCGTGAAAATGTCATCGCTCTCATCGCCAATCAATAACGAAAGTCGATATTCCAACTCTCCGCCTTCACATCCAGCGGTGCTACTACGGTTGAGTTCTTGAGCCCATATGACTGCCATCGCAGTATCAGCAATTCCATTGTTATCTCGGTCGAGAGGAGTCAGACGGACACTCAGTGAGCTCACACAAACGGGGGTTGGTTTTTTGCCCCCAATTACCTTAAAGAAATCTTCGCAGAAACTTTCATTTTCACAGGCATCGCGCACTCTGGCTTTGAGAAGATACTCTCCTGCACCAAGTTCGTCGACTTTGATACTGGCTGCATGCTCTGCCCTACCGACTTGATCACCACCACTTGCCCGTTCGATCTGTTCTCCCTGAACTATCTCATAGAGTTCCCAATTGTAGCTCTCTATGCCACATGTATCCCTCATTGCTAAGATCTGCTCTAGATTCCAAATGCAGCCCTGGATCTCAACGGTATCCAGGTCCCGGAGGAAGGCACACTCCGGTGCTATGGCGTCAATCACCATAATCTTCTGAATGACCCTATCTCTGATCAGGTCCGGATGTCTGTTCCACCAGGATCCTGTCAGTACGGTCCCTTTGATGTCACACCAATCTGCAAAGTACCAGGAGCGCAAGATCTTAAAGCAGGCCGCGTCACCACCGACAATCTGATACACCTTGTCCTCATACCCGATTCCTACCAGTCGACAATCATCATCAAAGTTGTAAGTGGCCCATCCCAATTGATCGGGATGTAGATCACCACCTACATTACCGGCCTGATCATATTCGATACCACAGGCATGTACAGCAGTATCCCAGGGTATGTCAAACATTGCAGTATTCAAGTCGCATTCGTTGTGTATGGAGATTTGTTGATGACGGTAGATGGTGTCGGTGGAGTGTGCTATGGAATCCAAGCCGTCCGAGTAGCTACAATGCTGCCAAATCTTCCATTTGCGAAAGATTGTACCTGCGCCGCAGGGATCAAAATCAGTCCATACTTCTTGCTCACAGTAGATGTTATCGGCACAATTGCCAAGAACAATCCCTTGGTTAAGAAATACCGTGTCTTCTAAATAATAGCACTCCGAAACAACCGAGTCTATCCACTGATAACCAAGGTGTTCGTCATATATCCTGATTGGTTTAATTTCGCTGCTGCATGCACAAGTGCTGTCAACAAGGGAGCCTTTCAGCTCTAGCACACCACCTGACTGGTCTACATACTTTCCATATGGATCAATCCAAGCTTTCTGGTAGCCACCTAAGATTCGATCCAATCCCGTGAGGGCATCTGCATTTCCAATTGTGGCTTGTTGCACTATGTATTCAAGACTTACTGGATGCTCCGCTCCATCCAAGAAATGGTGGTTGTCCTTATAAGTCTTACAAGTGAGACTTTCGCTCTCTGTCACATCCTGGGCTATCTGAACTGGTGTCTTATCCTCTACCCAAACATCCATCCAGGTGACAGCCCAATTACACCAGTAATCCATGACCAGAATCTCGACTGTTACATTCTCGCAAGCGTCAGAACAATCAAATGGCACTGCATCACTCCATCCGCCTCCGATTTGCTCATATTGGTCTAGTTGGGCTTCTAACGATCCTTCTTCATAGGGCAAGAATTTTTCCTTCAGTCCCTGATCCCACGCCTGATCTACCAAAGCTCTGAAATCTGCTGCTGTTTGTTCATAGGGATGATCTCGGCACAAGCGGGTACCGTACCTCAAGAGGTCATATTGCCAACTGTTGTAAAGGAGCGCATTGCATTCATCTGCGTCTGTCTTGAGCCAGTCAAGAATCTTGGCATAGTGAGCTTCGACTTCGTCCATCTTCTTGTCTGTCTCCAATTGGACTGCCCATATCGTATCATGATGTTCACCAACCCAACAGGTGTCGAGTAAGCCATTACACAGATCAATACACGACTCATACCAATCCACTCTTCTCGCCAGTTGCAATTTTATGCCACAATTATCCCAACTTCCTTCGTCAAACTTTTCAGTGTCTACCCAAACTTTTTTCCTACTTAGACTCACAATAACTCCTTTATCAGCGACAGGAATTGGTTTAGTAGCATCCTTGACAAATAAGTAGGTGTATGCCTCGGTAACATTGTGGCAGCTATCGTACACTTCATACCTCACTTCATAGGGATCATCCCTTTTAGGTAGTGTAAACGTTGCATGGGACTCATAGCAACTGTCACTAGAATTGTAGGTCATGATGGTGCTTCCGATATTTTTGATAGAAGCTTTTACCTGTTTTACTCCGCTCCAATCATCATAAACCTGCAGGGTAGGCAGGTAAGCCTCTGCTGCACAATCATGATCATTGGTCTGGACAAGGACAACCTCATCGCTGTCCTTTATTTTGACAGTTGGCCCAAGTGTATCTAAATCTGTTACCCAGAAGGTACAACGCCAATAACCCTGCGCAATCTGAACAGCACCATTTGGCAGTGTACCTGCGGGAGGATCCACCGTACAGGTATTTTGAGCTGTACCAAAGCAATCCTGTTTAATATCGACAGTTACTTTATATTCATTGGCACAGCCGCCATTACTGAAACGTTCATAATCGACATGCAATCGCAAACCGCATTTGCTCTCAAATTCTTTGCTCTCGAATTCGAGGTAACCGTCCTGATTTCTATCGTGTAATTGGACCAGGTATGTAGTGTCACAAATGCCTGTATTTAAACTGTCATAAGTAATGAACGGTCCGATGTGAGCCAATGAATCAGCACAGTATATGGTATCTTTTTCTTGGCAGAAGATGTGACGTTCATCGATTTGAGGATATCGCAATACAATAATTGTGTCAAAACCAACGGTTCTGGTGCCGTCGTTACTGTAAGCTTCCCATTCTCTAAGGATCAACTTAGCCGTATCTCCGGGGCAGTCATATTCGACATTGATCCAATCTGCTACAAATTGGACATCACCGATAGATCCACCACAGATGGATGTGATAGGTCTATAAGGATAGTTCGAATCACTGGGATCAAGAGAGAGGAACGGTCCATTGCAATAGACGGTGTAACTATCTGTGCCCGTGATTTTTGGTTTTTTAACACCCTTTATCGATAAAGAAGTAGAGCATGTCCCTGTTGTACATCCAGGGATATCGACTGTCACGAATACATGAACAGTCCTTCCGAGATAAGATGCATCTAAGGTATTGCCAGGAATTACTTGTCCACCAGTTGTTCTTATTTCAATTGTAATATATCTCAATTGCCAACTTGGTACATTTCCTACAATAAACATGTCGGGAGTGAGGGTGAGCATGCAATCCGGACCAAGTGATGTATTCAGTTCGAGATAACAATTGATATTGGGGCAGAATGGTGGAATATCGGCACACGCAGTGTCGATCTCTTCTGTAGAGCCATCTCCTCCAACATCCAAAAAGCTTTCATTAAATAAGCCTGCAAATTTAGAATGACTTGAAGTGGAATCAATCCCACTACAAGGGTCATAATTTTCATTAGCACTACTGTTTCCTCCGGGATTGGAATAATCAATTGCGGCAAATACGCAGACACGGTAAGTATCCATTTCTCCTCCTCCGATGACACTGTCCATAGCGATAAGAATGCCTGTCTCATTGACAGGCGAGCCCAGTGAAGCTGGATAAGTGGTGCCATCAGGAGTGATGTAGTTAATACTATCAATCCGCACATCGCCATCAAATGCCAAGGTATCAGTAAGGTCATAAAGTGCGTCAATCATTCCTTCATTCGTGACGGCAATATCATAAGTGATTTTATAATTACCACCGGGCTGCAATTCGGGATCCATTGCAAGTGACTTGACATGCGAAATCACAGGCAGATCCGCACAAGCGGTGTCTTGCTCCTCAACGCTGCCATCACCTCCCATATCCAACTGACTCTCATTGAATAGTCCATTGAATGAATGTTGATTTGTACCCGGGTCCATTGGATTAGCACAGGGATCGTAGTCGCCATCTGCGTTACTGTTTCCTCCGGGATTGGAATAATCAATTGCGGCAAACACACAGATCCGGTAAGTATCCATTTCTCCTCCTCCGATGACACTGTCCATGGCGATAAGGAGGCCGGTCTCATTGGCTGGAGAACCAGGCGATGCTGGGTGAGTGGTGCCATCAGGAGTGATGTAGTTAATACTATCAATCCGCACATCGCCGTCAAATGCCAAGGTATCGCTAAGGTCGTAAAGTGCGTCAATCATTCCTTCATTTGTGACGGCAATATCATAAGTGATTTTATAATTACCACCGGGCTGCAATTCGGGATCCATTGCAAGTGACTTCACGTGCGAAATCACAGGCAGATCCGCACAAGCGGTGTCTTGCTCCTCAACGCTGCCATCACCTCCCATATCCAACTGACTCTCATTGAATAGTCCATTGAATGATTGTTGATTTGTACCCGGATCCAGGGGATTAATGCAAGCATCATAGTCCCCGTCGGTGTTACTGTTTCCTCCGGGATTAGAATAATCAATTGCGGCGAATACGCAGACACGGTAAGTATCCATTTCACCTCCTCCGATGACACTGTCCATAGCGATAAGAATGCCTGTTTCATTAGCAGGCGAGCCCAGTGAAGCTGGATAACTGGTGCCATCAGGAGTGATGTAGTTAATACTATCAATCCGCACATCGCCATCAAATGCCAGTGTATCAGTAAGGTCATAAAGTGCGTCAATCATTCCTTCATTTGTGACGGCAATATCATAAGTGATTTTATAATTACCACCTGGCTGCAATTCGGGATCCATTGCAAGTGACTTCACGTGCGAAATCAAAGGCAGATCCGCACAAGCGGTGTCTTGCTCCTCAACGCTGCCATCACCACCCATATCCAAATGACTCTCATTGAATAATCCATTGAATGACTGTTGACCTGTTCCCGGATCCAGGGGATTAACGCAAGCATCATAGTCCCCATCTGCGTTACTGTTTCCTCCGGGATTGGAATAATCAATTGCGGCAAACACACAGACACGGTAAGTATCCATTTCACCTCCTCCGATGATACTGTCCATAGCGACAAGAATACCTGTCTCATTGGCAGGCGAGCCCAGTGAAGCTGGATAACTGGTGCCATCAGGAGTGATGTAGTTAATACTATCAATCCGCACATCGCCATCAAATGCCAAGGTATCAGTAAGGTCATAAAGTGCGTCAATCATTCCTTCATTCGTGACGGCAATATCATAAGTGATTTTATAATTACCACCGGGCTGCAATTCGGGATCCATTGCAAGTGACTTGACATGCGAAATCAAAGGCAGATCCGCACAAGCGGTGTCTTGCTCCTCAACGCTGCCATCACCACCCATATCCAAATGACTCTCATTGAATAATCCATTGAATGACTGTTGACCTGTTCCCGGATCCAGGGGATTAACGCAAGCATCATAGTCCCCATCTGCGTTACTGTTTCCTCCGGGATTGGAATAATCAATTGCGGCAAACACACAGACACGGTAAGTATCCATTTCACCTCCTCCGATGATACTGTCCATAGCGACAAGAATACCTGTCTCATTGGCAGGCGAGCCCAGTGAAGCTGGATAACTGGTGCCATCAGGAGTGATGTAGTTAATACTATCAATCCGCACATCGCCATCAAATGCCAGTGTATCAGTAAGGTCATAAAGTGCGTCAATCAATCCTTCATTTGTCACGATTATTTCATAGGTGATTTTATAATTACCACCAGGCTGCAATTCGGGATCCATTGCAAGTGACTTAACATGTGAAATCACAGGCAGATCGGTGCAGGCGGTGTCAACTTCTTCAGTTGTGCCATTACTACCGACATCGAGACTGGATTCGTTAAATAACCCCATTAAAGCTTGCTGTTCGGAGTGTGGGTCCGAAGGATTGGCACAGGGATCGTACATATCGTTAGTCATGTCCTGGGCATCAGTGGAGACAAAGTCGATGGCAGCATAAATGCAGATAAGGAATGTATCCATCTCTCCTCCGTCTAATGTAGAATCATCGGCTACCAGGAATCCAGAGGTATTCGACAAGGCCCCTGTTACGGCAGAAGACATACCCATGGGATCGATGATGTTTATTGAGTCCACCCGGATATCGCCATCGAATCTGAGGGAATCGTACAAGTCATAAATTTCGGCCACAGAGCCATTATTGCTGACTATGAGTTGGTAAGTGACTTTGTAATTGCCGCCTGGCTGCAGTTCAGGTGCGGTCACAAGTTCTTTGATGTGCGTCAACATGGGAATATCGGCACAGGCTGTGTCAATCTCTTCCGGGATTCCGTCACCATTGATATCGAGGAAAGATTCATTAAAGAGTCCATTGAATGCGGTCTGACCTTCACCAGGATTGGTTGTACCGGTACACGGATCGTACGTATCTGCTGTAGGATTCGTCGTACCCGCCGCATTGGCACCGGCTTCAATAGCGGCATAGACACAGATTGTGTACGTGAATGCTGCCCCTGCTGCCAACGAGCTATCGGTGGCCATTTGGAAACGCGTCTCACTCGCCGGACTGCCCAGGGTTACCGGCATCGCACTGCCACCCATTGGTGTCCACACTATCGAATCAACCCGTACATCCGGGTCGTAACTGATGGAATCAAACAAACTGTATACGCCATCCGCTGCCCCTTCATTCGTTACCGTCACTTCGTAGGTCACCTTGTAGTTGCCATCTGGACCTAGTACTGGCGTACCAGCTAGACTCTTTTCGTGTGTGATCACAGGAATATCTGCACAGGCCGTGTCAATTTCTTCCGGCATTCCATCACCATTGATATCGAGGAAAGATTCATTGAACAATCCATTGTACGCCGTCTGACCCTCACCCGGATCGTTTGTACCGGTACATGGATCGTACATATCCATTGTTGGATTCGTCGTGCCCGAATTGGCACCTGCTTCGAAGGCGGCATATACACAGATTGTATAGGTGAAAGATGCCCCTGCTGCCAACGAGCTATCGGTGGCCATTTGGAAACGGGTCTCACTGGCAGGATTGGCCAACATTGCAGTCATGGCAGTGCCACCCATGGGGGTCCATACAATGGAGTCCACCTGTACATCCGGATCGTAACTGATGGAATCAAACAAACTGTAGAGACCCTCGGCAGCCCCTTCATTGGTCACGGTCACTTCATAGGTCACCTTGTAGTTGCCATCGGGACCTAACACGGGATCACCAACTAAACTCTTTACATGGGTGATGATGGGAATATCGGCACAGGCTGTGTCAATTTCTTCTGGCATTCCATCACCATTGATATCGAGGAAAGATTCATTAAATAGACCATTGTACGCCATCTGACCTTCTCCAGGATCGGTTGTTCCCGTACATGCATCGTATGTATCCATCGTCGGATTCATCGTACCCATATTGGCTCCCGCTTCAAAGGCCGCATACACACATATCGTATACGTAAACGAGGCACCCGCTGCTAAGGTACTGTCCGTAGCCATTTGGAATCGCGTCTCACTCGCTGGATCGGCCAACGTTGCAGTCATGGCAGTGCCACCCATGGGGGTCCACACAATGGAGTCTACCCGTACATCCGGGTCGTAACTGATGGAATCAAACAAACTGTAGAGACCCTCGGCAGCCCCTTCATTGGTCACGGTCACTTCATAGGTCACCTTGTAGTTGCCATCGGGACCTAACACGGGATCACCAACTAAACTCTTTACATGGGTGATGATGGGAATATCGGCACAGGCTGTATCAATTTCTTCTGGCATTCCATCACCATTGATATCGAGGAAAGATTCATTAAACAATCCGTTGTAGGCGGTCTGGTCTTCACCCGGATCGGTTGTACCGGTACATGGATCGTACATATCCATTGTTGGATTCGTCGTGCCCGAATTGGCACCTGCTTCGAAGGCGGCATATACACAGATTGTGTATGTGAAAGATGCCCCTGCGGCTAACGAGCTATCGGTGGCCATTTGGAAACGTGTCTCACTGGCAGGATTGGCCAACGTTGCAGTCATGGCAGTGCCACCCATGGGGGTCCACACAATGGAGTCTACCCGTACATCCGGGTCGTAACTGATGGAATCAAACAAACTGTAGAGACCCTCGGCAGCCCCTTCATTGGTCACGGTCACTTCGTAAGTCACCTTGTAGTTGCCATCTGGACCTAACAGGGGATCACCAACTAAACTCTTTACATGGGTGATGATGGGAATATCGGCACAGGCTGTATCAATTTCTTCTGGCATTCCATCACCATTGATATCGAGGAAAGATTCATTGAACAATCCATTGTACGCCGTCTGACCCTCACCCGGATCGTTTGTACCGGTACATGGATCGTACATATCCATTGTTGGATTCACGGTACCCGAATTGGCACCTGCTTCAAAAGCTGCATAGACACAGATTGTATAGGTGAAAGATGCCCCTGCGGCTAACGAGCTATCGGTGGCCATTTGGAAACGGGTCTCACTCGCAGGATCGGCCAACGTTGCAGTCATGGCAGTGCCACCCATGGGGGTCCACACAATGGAGTCTACCCGTACATCCGGGTCGTAACTGATGGAATCAAACAAACTGTAGAGACCCTCGGCAGCCCCTTCATTGGTCACGGTCACTTCATAGGTCACCTTGTAGTTGCCATCCGGCCCTAACACGGGATCACCAACTAAACTCTTTACATGGGTGATGATGGGAATATCGGCACAGGCTGTGTCAATTTCTTCTGGCATTCCATCACCATTGATATCGAGGAAAGATTCATTAAATAGACCATTGTACGCCATCTGACCTTCTCCAGGATCGGTTGTTCCCGTACATGCATCGTATGTATCCATCGTCGGATTCATCGTACCCATATTGGCTCCCGCTTCAAAGGCGGCATAGACACAGATTGTATAGGTGAAAGATGCCCCTGCTGCCAACGAGCTATCGGTGGCCATTTGGAAACGCGTCTCACTCGCCGGACTGCCCAAGGTTACCGGCATCGCACTGCCACCCATTGGTGTCCACACTATCGAATCAACCCGTACATCCGGGTCGTAACTGATGGAATCAAACAAACTGTAGAGACCCTCGGCAGCCCCTTCATTGGTCACGGTCACTTCGTAAGTCACCTTGTAGTTGCCATCTGGACCTAGTACTGGCGTACCAGCTAGACTCTTTTCGTGTGTGATCACAGGAATATCTGCACAGGCTGTGTCAATTTCTTCTGGCATTCCATCACCATTGATATCAAGGAAAGATTCATTAAATAGACCATTGTACGCCATCTGACCTTCTCCAGGATCGGTTGTTCCCGTACATGGATCGTACATATCCATTGTTGGATTCGTCGTGCCCGAATTGGCACCTGCATCGAAGGCGGCATATACACAGATTGTATAGGTGAAAGATGCCCCTGCTGCCAACGAGCTATCGGTGGCCATTTGGAAACGCGTCTCACTCGCCGGACTGCCCAGGGTTACCGGCATCACACTGCCACCCATTGGTGTCCACACTATCGAATCAACCCGTACATCCGGGTCGTAACTGATGGAATCAAACAAACTGTATACGCCATCCGCTGCCCCTTCATTCGTTACCGTCACCTCGTAGGTCACCTTGTAGTTGCCATCTGGACCTAGTACTGGCGTATCAGCTAGACTCTTTTCGTGTGTGATCACAGGAATATCTGCACAGGCCGTGTCAATTTCTTCCGGCATTCCATCACCATTGATATCGAGGAAAGACTCATTGAACAATCCATTGTACGCCGTCTGACCCTCACCCGGATCGTTTGTACCGGTACATGGATCGTACATATCCATTGTTGGATTCACGGTACCCGAATTGGCACCTGCTTCGAAGGCGGCATATACACAGATTGTGTATGTGAAAGATTCCCCTGCTGCCAACGAGCTATCGGTGGCCATTTGGAAACGCGTCTCACTCGCCGGACTGCCCAAGGTTACCGGCATCGCACTGCCACCCATTGGTGTCCACACTATCGAATCAACCTGTACATCCGGGTCGTAACTGATGGAATCAAACAAACTGTAGAGACCCTCGGCAGCCCCTTCATTGGTCACGGTCACTTCATAGGTCACCTTGTAGTTGCCATCCGGCCCTAACACGGGATCACCAACTAAACTCTTTACATGGGTGATGATGGGAATATCGGCACAGGCTGTGTCAATTTCTTCTGGCATTCCATCACCATTGATATCGAGGAAAGATTCATTAAACAATCCGTTGTAGGCGGTCTGGTCTTCACCCGGATCGGTTGTACCGGTACATGGATCGTACATATCCATTGTTGGATTCGTCGTGCCCGAATTGGCACCTGCTTCGAAGGCGGCATATACACAGATTGTGTATGTGAAGGATGCCCCTGCGGCTAACGAGCTATCGGTGGCCATTTGGAAACGGGTCTCACTCGCTGGATCGGCCAACGTTGCAGTCATGGCAGTGCCACCCATGGGGGTCCACACAATGGAGTCTACCCGTACATCCGGATCGTAACTGATGGAGTCAAACAAACTGTAGAGACCCTCGGCAGCCCCTTCATTGGTCACGGTCACTTCATAGGTCACCTTGTAGTTACCATCGGGACCTAGTACTGGCGTACCCGCTAAGCTCTTTTCATGCGTGATGATGGGAATATCGGCACAGGCTGTATCAATTTCTTCTGGCATTCCATCACCATTGATATCGAGGAAAGATTCATTAAACAATCCATTGAATGCGGTCTGGTCTTCACCCGGATCGGTTGTGCCGGTACATGGATCGTACGTATCTGCTGTAGGATTCGTCGTGCCCGCATTGGCACCTGCATCGAAGGCGGCATATACACAGATTGTATAGGTGAAAGATGCCCCTGCTGCCGACGAGCTATCGGTGGCCATTTGGAAACGCGTCTCACTCGCCGGACTGCCCAAGGTTACCGGCATCGCACTGCCACCCATTGGTGTCCACACTATCGAATCAACCCGTACATCCGGGTCGTAACTGATGAAATCAAACAAACTGTAGAGACCCTCGGCAGCCCCTTCATTGGTCACCGTCACTTCGTAGGTCACCTTGTAGTTGCCATCCGGACCTAACACCGGATCACCAACTAAACTCTTTACATGGGTGATGATGGGAATATCGGCACAGGCTGTATCAATTTCTTCTGGCATTCCATCACCATTGATATCGAGGAAAGATTCATTGAACAATCCATTGTACGCCGTCTGACCCTCACCCGGATCGTTTGTACCGGTACATGGATCGTACATATCCATTGTTGGATTCACGGTACCCGAATTGGCACCTGCTTCGAAGGCGGCATAGACACAGATTGTGTATGTGAAAGATGCCCCTGCTGCCAACGAGCTATCGGTGGCCATTTGGAAACGGGTCTCACTCGCAGGATTGGCCAACATTGCAGTCATGGCAGTGCCACCCATGGGGGTCCATACAATGGAGTCCACCCGTACATCCGGGTCGTAACTGATGGAATCAAACAAACTGTAGAGACCCTCGGCAGCCCCTTCATTGGTCACGGTCACTTCGTAAGTCACCTTGTAGTTGCCATCCGGCCCTAGTACTGGCGTACCAGCTAGACTCTTTTCGTGTGTGATCACAGGAATATCGGCACAGGCTGTATCAATTTCTTCCGGCATTCCATCACCATTGATATCGAGGAAAGATTCATTGAACAATCCATTGTACGCCGTCTGACCCTCACTCGGATCGTTTGTACCGGTACATGGATCGTACATATCCATTGTTGGATTCACGGTACCCGAATTGGCACCTGCTTCGAAGGCGGCATAGACACAGATTGTATATGTGAAGGATGCCCCTGCTGCCAACGAGCTATCGGTGGCCATTTGGAAACGGGTCTCACTGGCAGGATTGGCCAACATTGCAGTCATGGCAGTGCCACCCATGGGGGTCCATACAATGGAGTCCACCCGTACATCCGGGTCGTAACTGATGGAATCAAACAAACTGTAGAGACCCTCGGCAGCCCCTTCATTGGTCACGGTCACTTCATAGGTCACCTTGTAGTTGCCATCCGGCCCTAACAGGGGGTCACCAACTAAACTCTTTACATGGGTGATGATGGGAATATCGGCACAGGCTGTATCAATTTCTTCTGGTATTCCATCACCATTGATATCGAGGAAAGATTCATTAAACAATCCGTTGTAGGCGGTCTGGTCTTCACCCGGATCGGTTGTACCGGTACATGGATCGTACATATCCATTGTTGGATTCGTCGTGCCCGAATTGGCACCTGCTTCGAAGGCGGCATATACACAGATTGTATAGGTGAAGGATGCCCCTGCGGCTAACGAGCTATCGGTGGCCATTTGGAAACGGGTCTCACTGGCAGGATTGGCCAACGTTGCAGTCATGGCAGTGCCACCCATGGGGGTCCACACAATGGAGTCTACCCGTACATCCGGATCGTAACTGATGGAATCAAACAAACTGTAGAGACCCTCGGCAGCACCTTCATTGGTCACGGTCACTTCATAGGTCACCTTGTAGTTGCCATCCGGCCCTAACAGGGGATCACCAACTAAACTCTTCTCGTGTGTGATCACAGGAATATCGGCACAGGCTGTGTCCCGCTCATCGACCATACCATCATTATTTCCGTCCAAATACGATCCATTAAACAGTCCGTTGTAGGCCGTCTGACCCGTTCCAGGATCTATGGTTCCCGTACAGGGATCATAAGCGCTATTGACTGTCGAGTTGGGATTAATTGCGTTGCCCAATGACGCATGTGCATATACACAAATGAGGAATGTGTCTTGCTCCATTGGGCCGATGATGGAGTCTGTGGCCAGTTCCATTCCAGTCTCGTTGTTGAGAGGAGGAGCCACCATGTGACTAGTGCCATCAGGAGTAATGTAGGATACGCTGTCAACTACAACATCCCCATCAAAGCGAAGACTATCATACAAGTCATACTGTGTCTCCACATCCATATCATTAAATACCACGACCCGATAGGTAATTTTATAATTGCCGTCACCCACGTTTATTTGCGGAGGTCCGACTAGTTCTTTTACATGCGTGATACATGCAGGCTCGTCAAGTGTGATCATTCGCGTCTTGCAGCAGGCACCACCATTGGTTCCCTCGTAGCAGATTTCAACCGTGTAGGTACCACTCGGAAGGCCAGTTGTGAGTGCCATATCAGCATCCACCTCATTGTTCATATCGTCAAGAATGCTCAATGTAACACTATCACTAAGACCATAACCACCAGTAATTTCAACAATTTCTATTGAGCCCATCTGAGCATCAAAGCAAATGGGATGCTCATAGTGAAGGAAGAAATCCAGCGGCTCGGGACTGGTGACTTCGAGACCTCTTAATACACCTTCACATCCGGAGGCATCGTTGCAGATGATAAAATAATTCCCTTCTTCGGCAGGAATGACCGTGTCATTACTCCATACTGCAATGGGTAATGTACTACCTAACCTGTACAACTCATATGTGGTTGTGGTTGGACCCCCACTGTAACTAATGGTGCCTGTATCACCACTACATTCTGCTGGTGATGCAAGAAAATCAGCTGGATCAATGGCCGGAGGTACCGCCGACTCAAGCACCACTGTGTCTCTGCCCTCACAGTTTGCATTGCCCAAATCTACTACCTCAACAAAGAATTCACCAGCTGGTAGTCCCGATACCGTGTACGATGGCGTGGTGGATGTGGCCTGCAACACTCCATTGATGTAGTATTGATAAGGGCCAATACCGGGTATTACATCGATTTGAATGGCACCGGTCGACAAACCACATCCCGGAAATTGTGTAACGGATGTGTTTATAGCAAGATCCTCATCTTGTGCAACTTGCACCTGGGCAAAGTCCTGACACCCTTCGTTGTCAGTAATTACAATACTATAAACACCGGGTGCAGCAGCAATGGGTGTTTGTGTCCCCATCGTGGATGACATCGTAGAGTTGACTAGGGTATTACTGATATCAAATATTTCTATGGTATAATCCAAGGTACCACCCATTATTTCTAAGTCGATTGTTCCCTGGTCTGCACAGGGTGCCGAGGTGGTAGATGCTAGAGCTACAGGGCCTTGGTTGTTGCCAACTGGCACTGTTTTTATTGTACAACACTCGGGTCGACCTAACAGACATATCTCTACAGTATAAATACCAGCTGCCAAACCGCTAACCTCCTGGGTGGTAGCTCCCGTACTCCAAGAATATGAATATGCGTCCGGGTTATCCTGGACAAGTACAAGTGCTGTTCCGTCTGACAAACCACAATTGGGTTCTACCACAGCTATTTCAGCAACAATATCCGGGCATGGATCAAAACAGAAAGGAAAGACAATCACAGCAGTATCTCTTACAACACAACCATTATTGTCCGTAATTTGGTAACTATAGTTACCTACTCCCAGTCCCATCGGGTTGAAGCCGCTCAAGGTAGGATCATCCCATGAAATCATGTACATGGGTGTTCCACCTGTCACCGTCACTAAAATCGATGCATCATCGACACCACAATCGCTTGGCGGTGTCACCATGGGATCAGGCGTCACTGGTGCAGGTTCGTCAATTGTAAAAGGAATGTTTTCAACACAGCCGTTTTCACCTGTAACAGCAACATTGTAAGAACCTCCCGGTAGGCCAGAAACCATGTACGGCCTTGAATCTGTTGGGTTAAAAGTGGCAATGGTCATTCCACCAGAGGTCTCTACGACCATCATTTGTCCATCCTTAAGTGTGTCGTTAATCGTGATGGAACCATCCATATCTCCATTGCAGGTTGCCCCATCACTCACAAGGCCTGAGGTCATGATTTCGATTTCGTTATCCCTAAGAGAAATGGAGTCTTCAGCTTCGCACAACCGATCTCCGGTCAGTGCATCCACCACATAGCCTCGCACGATATAAGTACCTGGTATGAGTCCAGTAAAAACACCTGCATCACTTCCATCTGTGCAAATATTGCCTGTAAGAGATGGATTGCTACTCAATAGCATACCAGATTCGTTGAGTAATTCCCATTCATAGTTACAAAATCCATTTACGGCCATGAAAGATATACGTCCGTCTGACATTTCACACGGGCTGCCAATGATGGTATCTAAAAGGACCATGAAGCCATCATCACTCACGGGTACTACAGTATCGCATACAGCAGGGCATTCAGTTGGCATGGCCAGATTAAAAGCAACGACGGTATAATTGCCAGCGCACAGATTATTAAAGACATTGTCGTTGGGTGCGGGCTCTGCTGGATATTGGGTGCCGGAATCATCCACCAAGACGTACCGGATACCACCACTATCGGGCATGATAATGGACCCGTCACAGGTACCGCAATTCGTGCCAGGAATCACCGCAGTGGGCGCTATTTTTTCGCCTCCAGTAGCAGTAATGACAAATCCCTCCATACCATTCTCACAACCAAAAGGATCAATGATCGTTACTGAGTAGATTCCAGGAGCCAACCCGGTTGCCAGTGGTCCGGTAAACGGCAACGGCGTGAAACCCTGGCTCCACATGTAGGTGAAATCGGCCGGGTCATACATCATACCGTCACTTCCAATAATCAAAGTGATCTCTGCTTCACCATCATCCATTCCACATGCCGTGGATTGTGTCTGGATCACGGGATCGTAGTTAATCTCTCCATTGGTGCTATTAAATTGTAGATCGATAGAATCCTGGCAGAAGGTAAGAAAACTACCCGTTGACACATCTCCGTATTGCACATAAGCCTTGTAAGTCCCTTCAGCCAAGTTAGTGACCGAAAAAGATCCTGTGAGATTATTGTCAATATTTTGTTGGGTCTCAATGATTGCGCCCATATCATCCCTTATTACTAACTGAAAGCCACTATCCACACTTCCAATCGACTCTTCAATAACGCATCCGCTTGTACTGTACGAAATAGTTATATCAAAAGTACTTCCCAGATCACAGTCCACTGTCTCAATGGTGTCAGTGACGCCAAGTACAAATGCACAGTCCGGAGGACACATTTCCGAGCTAACCGTAAAACACACAGTATCGCGTGGGCAATTGCTGGTCGCCGATGTATTGCCTGCATAAACTACAGCACAATAGTCGCCCGCATCAAGCACACCCAAAGACAGGGTATCAGCTGACTGGCCGGGATTTGTATTTACGCTAATCACGTTGGCAGGATCCACCATATCCGCATACCAAATCACCTGCACAACCGGCAAACCTCCAGGTATCGTGCTGTAACTAATGATATAGTCTGAAATGGAGTCAGGAAATAGTTTATCACAAGGGAGCGCAGGATTGGTAACTGAGGTAATATTAACGGAATCCATTGCCTCAGGGATGATGCACTGTATGCTTTGATTATTGCAGACAGACCAGGTGAAGACATCTACTGCATAGGTACCAGGCAGGAGGTCACCAAAGTCTATCATTGTATTGCCACTTACATCGGCAAGAAGTCGTACGCCGGATCGACTCAATACGACACTATCAGGTGTATAACCTATGTCCGGTACATATTGTATATCCACCATCAAGTTACCTGTCGGATCATTACAATCATCCGGTGCTGTGGCCGTACAAGTGACATTTACATTTGCCAGGGGAGTGGGTGGATCAATGATATAATCTTCCTGTAGATATGAACACGCAGTAAATATCTTGGCCGTCCAGGTGCCATAAACAATTCCTGTTCCTGAACTTGCCATGTAAGGACTCATGTGAGGCCCAATATCGCGAATGACCAGGCCCGAGGGACCACACCATAGTACGCTGTCGATCGTGCTTGTACTCGAAATCATAAGATCGATCTGTGCATCATTGCTGGCACAGTCACTATACTGCATGATGATTGTATCGGTCACCTCCACCATGTCCATTGCACTGTTGATGGTACACAAGAGTGTAGTATCTCCGCACTCTGTAAACAGAGTTAGCGTATAGTTGCCCACTGGAAGAGATGTCAGCATTTCTGTCACCGTAGTGACAGGCATAGCTGTATAGTCAATCGTTTGCATGCCGGTTGGACCGGTGATCACTGCACTGTCAATAGAGCCATTGGTGCTAATATTATAGGAAAGTATTCCATCGTCACTTGTACAGTCCGTCGTATTTGTGCATAAAATATCAGCAGTGATAATCATCTCTGGGGGCTCAGGGAGAGAGAATGGATAGCTGATTGTGTCGCCACAATTAGCACCGGTTAATTTAATGGTGTAATCTCCGGGTGGTAATGTGTAAGTCAACTCTTCTGGAGCCGGTGAATTTTCTCCCAGGAAACCAAATTGAAAATCTGAACTAAGGCAAGACCCGTCTGACCATGGAAATTCATCAGTAGGATCATTGCCAATGCAATCTTGAAACTGTGAGCCATCGAAAAAGTAACTCCAACAATAGTCCCCCGGCTCTGCACAACCGATGAGGTTTTCACATATTTGATAACCGAAAAAAGTATATTGAAGATGCATTTCCAATGCCATGGCAATCTTATCGTTGCCATTGGTGCCCGTCCTGTAGAACAGCACTCCGGGCACAGCGAGGTCGTTTAAAGCATCGACCATCACATCTACCATATTTGATGGGTTGTTATCGGGAACATACAAATCCGAGGTACCACTATATTCCTGGCCATCAATATGCACTTTAACATCCCAGGTCATACCGTCTACATCACTGCATCCATATCCGTCTGTAGCAATATACTTAAGTCCTTCAGCGGTCCACTTGTCTTCGATACCCAGAATACCCTGACCATAGTTTGGATTAAAGAAGAAGGTGTCAGCGTTCCAAATACTGTCAATAATGGTATTTCCATTGTCGTCGCAGATCTGCATGCGCCGAACCTGCAGCGAATCTTCAAATGTGAGGGTCATGGAGCTAAGCTCCATACAGCTTTGAGCAGGGTCAACCACGACCGATGTGTTTAAATTATCCACCACAACTTCTATTTGTGTACATACCGGACTTAACATACAGCTTTCGCCTGTGAGCTGGGGCGTGGTGCACACTTGATAAATCCCGGCCGTGTCGAATCTAATTTCGATGCAATCGTCCTGGATACTGATGATCGTACCGCCATCAACAGTAAAATCAAATTGTATACTGCCACTTAGAGGATTGGGTAATGTTGTCTCGCTGCCAACTTGTATGATCATATGCTGCGATGTGGTCAATAACTCACTCTGAGAAGTACCCGTTACGATATCAAAATCAGCGCAACTTCCTTCGTAGGGATAGTTTTGTAGCTGATCCACATTAATGCAATCCCACCATTTGCTCATGGTTTGATCATAATAGAAAGACCAGCAAATGCCGGTGTTAGGATTGTCACACGGAAGAAACAATTCACACATCTTGTATCCCACAACTTGACCCGGCAAATAAGCTATCTGCACTTGCTCACTACCATTGGTGCCCGTGGTAGTAAAGGCCACACCTGGTGCACCAATTGCATTAAACCCTGCTGTAATTACGTCTACGAGGTCGGTTGGATTATTATTAGGTTCATAGACCTCCGTAATCCCAGAGTAAACTATCCCATCAATGTAGATCTCCAATTCCCATTGCATACTTGTCGCCTCCGAGCACCCCAAACTCGAAGCCAGTTCTGCAAATTTTTCAGGTACCCATTTTCCTTCAAGCCCAAGCACATGGTCACTGTAGTTCGGATACGCAAAGTCCAATTCTCCAATGCTATAAGCACTTGAAACTTCGAACAAAGATCCATCCTGATTGCAGCAGAGATAAGGTGGGACAGGTACTTCATTTCCTGACGCATCCGTAAAGTATGTTTCCACAATTGCTGCTCCTGTTGTTGATGGCAGGCATTCCACAATGCTGGTGCCCATAGGCACTTGAAATCCGTAGTTTTGAATTTCATTTAACACTCGCACGTGGGCCTGGTATTCAGCCTGATGACCCGATGCCAATACAACACAAACAGGAATGGGCGGTACAGCATTTTGAATGCTTGTGTTCAGGGTTGCAATAGATTGATCTAACTCCACAGCATCCATGGCATCCTCCAGTGCGAAACTAATTCCATTGACGGTAATCTCCTCGCTAATGTTATCTATACCCGTGGCGGCAGACTCTGGCAGGAACACTTCACATGGCAACTCCACTTGCAGCTCGAAACCCGCTATGTTTCTTATGCAAATATCCGGCAGATTAACCGAAAACTTGGAAGTATCACCACGGCATTGATTCGTTGGACCATCTATACTTAGACCCGGAACATCGCCGAGTACCTCTATCGAACAGCTTGCTTCAAAGCTACAGGTGCCGGCACCGGGATCAAAGGTGATCACGTAAGTATACAAACCCGGTGGTGGATCATTGACACCGAAGGTCCCAGTCATCATGTCTACATACTGCAGCATTGGGTCTTGCATGGAACTATAACTCAGCATTCCACTTGGTAGGTTGGTACACAAAAGAGAGGCCTGAGTGCCTTGACAAATCACATTATCCTCATTGCAAAAATCAAACGTGATTTGTGATGAAGGAAACATCACTGGCAGCGGACCACAGTTGCAGGCACCCGTACCTAAAGCGACACTCAAGTCACATATATCTTCGGGATTTATTAAAAAGCACGAATCCAATAAAATAACCTGATCTGCAAAAATGCCATCATCGTAAAAGAACGTCGCTACCTCTTCACCCATATCCAACATACCATTTGCATTATCATCCGAGAATATGGTGGCGCTCACGATTTCTCCCGCAGGTATGGTCGGACCATCATTCTGAATGGCAATGGTGCCACAGAATTCAAGCTGGGTTGTACTACCCATGGGATCACAAACAACTTCACCAGAAAATCGAGTTGCGTCGAGCGAAAGCTGGGGAATGACCTGCAATAAGTTGGTGGTGGTATCACTGGTTTGTAGGCTTAGTTCGCACATAGCCTGCGGTACACCAGTAACACATACTGCATCCAGTCTGACCAAAGTAACTCCAGTAAAGGCTAATGGACCGCAATCAACGTTTGGATCAATGGAAAGATCCAAATTGAAAGCCAATACGCCCGGTGGTGTACCTGGGGGTATCTGCCAACAGTAGGTTGTGCCTTCCGGACCAGTTGATGTGGCCGGTGAATTCAAATCCCAGCTACTGGGATTAACGGCAAAGGCGCCGTTATAGGTTACTTCAGGAGGTAAAAGAATACACACCTCTTCGTTAGCCACAATTTGATTAGGAAACGATTCAATATTTACAGTAATCATTTGTGAACCGGTGCATGCTCCTAATTCACTGGGTAGGATCGTAATCTGATTGCGATTGAAATCCTTGGGATCGAGGCCCATAATCGGGATGAGATCTGACGATTCAGCAGATGTCTCCACCGGTATCCCACATCGGTCCTCAGCACGGGCTTCGATAAATACACGCGATGGACTGCTATAATCGCAATTCGTGACAGCCCTAAATTTAATGCGAAACTTATTGAGATTATTCTCGGGGAAGGTTGCTCCAGGCAATTCCAGGTTCATTGCGGCGTTGTTCCATAATCCCAACGTTTGAAGGTCAAATGACCATTTGTCGGAGAGTTGACCGTTGATAATGGTATCCGTGACTGTTTCAGTCTGGAGTCCGAGTGGAATCACTTGATACACTCCAGGATTACCATCAGCCTGCACACTATCTGGATACAAAATGCAGCTAAATTGTGGCAACAGGGTCAGTCCCTCTGCTGGCATATATAGGCAGAACTCCTGATCAAAATTGGATGCACTGGCTGGGTTTTTAACTTGAATTTCGAAATCCAGGGTATCACAAAGATCTACTGGTGAAGGTGGCTCATACGTAAATGCTGCCTGCAACCCTGTTTCTCCCCTTATCACCTCAAGCCGCTTTGCTAGTGGTGGACAAGCACCACCAGTATATGCACCAGAGATCGGACTGACCGGACATGCATTGCAATACCACCCGGCATAGATATCCACAAATTCGAGGTCGCAACTCGTATACAAACCATGCAGTTTCAAATTGTACTCCGGACCAGCCGTCAGCGTGTTGCTGCAGACCCACATAGTATCATCAACTTCAATCATAGTGAGATCGACTCCGGCCACTTCATCTTCTACCCGGTAGATCTCCACATCTGCAGATGGTACTATTGCAAACCAACTGCCACCCGCAGCTCCTTGCGAACCAAAAGTGACTTGCCAAAAAACAGAGTCGTTGTTTACTTGCTTAATGGGAGCATCCCTGCACTCCAATAGAGCCTGTGGTGGATTAACCAATTGTACACTGCCGGGACTATTGATCGACTTCTGTCCACATCCATGTTTTCCATGAAAATATACGATTACATCGACGTCAAGATCACTTGGAAAATCATAACA
The DNA here is from genome assembly GCA_965222645.1 of Saprospiraceae bacterium. Taxonomy (GTDB): domain Bacteria; phylum Bacteroidota; class Bacteroidia; order Chitinophagales; family Saprospiraceae; genus JABDMH01. Next base: position 4,165,043 of record OZ244968.1, read on the forward strand.
CTCATTGATGGTGAGGTCATAATTCAAGCAGAACAGTGAGTCCTCACCATTGTTGTGGTTAAGTTCCTCTGGCCAAGCACCAGTGTTAGTAAATGTGATTTTTGAGCCTGTACCAGTGCTAACACTACTTACTTCACCGGCCTGAATGTTATAATTGAGGTCACCATTTCTACCCTTGCGTCGAAGGATGCCTGAATTGGCTTGATACTGAAGATTGCCTCCTGTGATATCTATGACAATAGAATCCAGTATGTAGCCAGGGCGGTAGTCGGAAAAAAGGTTGCCGCGGTTACAGATATCCGAGATATTTACCACTCCGGATGCTTCGCAGGCCGCATTGGGGTCGAAATCGATTTGGGTACTCACCGCAGCCTGATATGGATCACCCACGTAGTAGGAACGTTCCCTACCCAGGCCGCAGCCCAATTCCTGTGTATTTCCCTCATCACTATCAAAACTCTCACCTCGAAAGCGCGCTGTCATTTTTTCTTCCAGAAATAGATCGGGACAGGCGAGATCGGCAACACTCGAATCCACTTTAAAGTCAGCCGAAAAAATAATCCGATCATTGTTATCACCATCTATCTGCGCCCAACTTGCGGGCAACTGACAATCCGTAAGATCAAAAATTAGTCTGCGGTTCATGTAGGTGCCAATGGAAGGTGAGGCTGCTGTGAAAAATTCCATGGTGTAGGGGATGGTGTCTAAGCCTGTACAGAGATCTTGCAGAACGGTACCACCTGGACCGTCTATTTGTAATTCAAAATCCGCAGTACCTGGACAATAGTCCATAAAAGGTCCAGTGGTGACCTCCAGTCGCACCACTGTGACCGAATCGCATGGTGGATCAGATGGAAATGATTGGATACGGGCAAATCTACCTGTTGCTGTAAAGTTAAAAGTATCGCAAGGCAATCCTCGCCAATTTGGGTTGGGAGTGCCAGGATTGGGGTCAGTTTCGCTAACACAACCTGCTGTTTGCCGGGCTAAATTCACACCCAGTGTTTGCAAACAAAAGTCATAGCAAATATCCATTGGATCTACACCACAATAGAGATTGCATATGGTCTCATCACAACTCCTCGATTTGGTACAGCAGCTACCATCTGTGCCACATTCCATAATCACTTCGAAGCTCTTCCAATAAAGGACAGGTTCCACGGCACTAGTGCATTGGGTGTGGTGTTGCACATTTACAGCCAGTTCTGCCGTAGGTACGCAGTTATAGTAATCACCTGGATTATCCATGGTGACCCGAATTCTAAGGGTATCGGGAGCACCCGGAATACTGGCTGCTAGCACATCGCTGGAGATAATGGAGCCCGAAGATGAAGTCACACTTTGATTCATTTGGCTGGCGGTCAATACAGTACCGGCTGTTCCATCAGCATTAATCTGTGCCACCTTATACTCTAAATACATGTCACAGTCGTCGACATCAATTCCATCGAATTGGTAGCGATAGAAATAGGTATTGTTGCGACATGCCGGTTGCATAATTCTTTGTGCTCCGGGCGGTGGCAAGTTATGATCTTTGATGATGTAGGGAAAATTATAAGTTTCTGCATAGCGAAATCCCAGGCAGGAAACCCATGTTCCTTTGGCATCCGGAAGTTGACATTCTGGATCAGTTATGTAACATGCCTCATTGGAGTTACAACTTAGGGATATTTCGTAAGAGAAAAATATAGATGACCCGACAGGTAAGGTTTCACTGGTGGGGATACTCACCACCACAAAACTGTCAATTGTGGTCTCATCTATGTTGCTCAGCGGCACTGTGGTACCAGTGGTAGAAGTTGGACCATACTCATAGTTTAGCGTTGTGTAAAGGTTGCACATGGATTTTCGCACATAAAAAATTAAATCCTGACCGATGGTCAAAGGTCCACTCACACCACTCGAATTTTCGAGTTCTAAAACAACTTTTCCGTTCGTGCAAAAAGAAGGTTCATCATTACTCACTTCCTCTAATGTGATCATAGGTGCACCGGCAAAGAAAGGATAAGTCTGTACATCACATTGGGCAGGTGTAAATCCCTCCGTAAATTGGCTTTCACACCTATCTTCATAGTCAACCCTTGGACAAGGATCGAGACACTCGATATCAGGAAAAACGAATCGGTCACACTCTGGTACTGGATCAAGAGGAGGAGCTACGACATCAAAAATCACACGAATGGTATCACCCACACTCCAGAATTCAGGTAGGTCTGTGACTATAATCTCGCTTGCATTCTGGGTCACGGAAGCGGTAATTACCATCGGTGATCCACCCATCTCCGAGTATGTGACTACGAAATTGGTATAGTCCAAGACTGTACAGCCGTTCTTATCTAAAGTAATTGTGGCATTGACCGCATCAGCTTCGCCAGGAGTTGATTCCTGGCCACCATTTACAAATTCGTATTCCCACATAAAGGGATTTGTACAAAGGTCTGCCGGTTCGAATCCATTTTTTGAAATCTGGATATCTACTAATGCACTAAAGTTCACGACCACAGATTCGGTGGTACTGGTTTCCATACAGACATTTCCGCCGCAGCCCCATTTTGCAAATAAATTAGAAACGACTGTCCCGGGAGGACACATTGTGGTCACGCAGTAGATCACTTTTACTCCACCATTCACTTCGAACAGGCTATTAGGACCACCAAAAGTCGAGCCATCAAGCAAAATAGAAATACTGTCTACATTGGTTGTACCGCTCAAAAGTGGCAGACCATCGATCGTGTCCAAGGTCTGCACGCCATTCTCAATGAGCACGATATCAAAGGAGATGATTTCATCAAATGGCATATCCGGAATATCGCAGAAACTGAAGGAGTCCAGTAAAGAGAATTGTCCATTGTTTATGATGGTGGCAGTACGACAAACAGTATCACCCGGAATTGCACTACTAGGTATGGTGCCCGAGTTTATAATATTGAGAAAGGCATCAAAAGTACCATTCAATAGATCAATTGAGCCTTTGACACTCTTTTCAGCAGGGATATTTCCAGGAAGAGAGTATTTAATGTCCAGGCAAGGTATCCCCGATGCCGTAGTCCCGATCACCTCACACTCTGGCAAGATGATCATATCTAATATGATGGGATTATCCTGATCAATAATAATTGCCATTCCAGGATTGAAGTCGAAGGAGATACCCGTGCCGGGAATGGTTTGACTTTCATAATCCACACCTTCTATATAAGGACCGCCTAACCCTCCCGTGATTTGAGAACTCAACAGGGTGAAACCTTCTGGCACCAATACATCAAGGAAATTCAGAGTAAGCTGAGCTGCAGGCATACATTCGATTCCAGGGGTCGCGATCATATATCTCACTGTGTCACCAAGTGTGCAAACGTGAGCATCGTCATAATCCGGTTGTCCCGACAGACCTGTGACATCTGTAAGGGAAAGTTCAATCAGGTTTACATCACACGGATCTTGTCCATTGGTTGCAAAACTGAAGAATGAAAATACTACTGCTAAAATTATCTGCAGTTTATTCGTCATGGGTTGATCAGTCAAAAAGGGTTAAGATTATTTGGTTTCCTCCACAGTGATGCAGTGGTAAATTGGATAACATTAGTACTCTTCTTCGCATTTGATTCTCGGTCCTGGGCCACACTTTCTAAGCTCGATTGTGACGGCAAATTGTTTACTTAGTAGCTCCATTTGCCGCAGTTGAGTTTCTGTGGGTTTGGTCTCGATACAGAGATCGAGATCACTGGCAGCCCACCAGTTTTCATTCATCCACGAACCGAACAAATAAACATCCTGTTGCAGTGTAATCATCACCGTGCGGATCATCCATTTCGCTCGATCATTGACTTCAGCATAGCTGTCTACAGGAAAGGCCTTTCCTTGGTTGGGTCTAAACCTTTTGTGTAAGTTAGTCTTACCGCCAGAAAATGCCCCAACGTTTTGCCCATCACGATGCTGGCTCCTGTTATCCATGTTAGATCCAATACAAATAAAGCTAAAGAGGAAAGCACTAATGCAGACCGTAGCCCATGTAAAGCGGCTGAGCGGACTGCGCTTCTTTTGCTGAGCGAGATGATCTCCCACGCCCGTATCATTGATGCGGCTATTTCTATTATTCCTACCCATATCAAAATGTTATTATTTTAATGATCGAATTTAAGTACACCTTCATCTAGCAATGCATGGCCCCACAGATACCACTGGGAGTCCTTCATTGTTCATGAACTTACATCATCATTTACTTGTGATGAAATATTCATGATTTATTCAGTACTAACTATTACGGTGCGCTAAATATCTGAAAAAGATATTCATTAATAAAAATAATAATGAATAATTTTTTGAATTATAATCTGTTGATTACTAGTTATATACAAGTATGTATATGGTAGATATCTGTTTATAAATTAATCATATATATTGTGCTCTGATTGTCAATGGTAAAGACATGACAATAATCTTGATATTTGATTGGTGTAATCTATAATTACAACAATGCTCCACCCCAAATAGAACTGTTGATTTTCTGTGTTGGCAGCAAAAATCTTTTTTCAGTAGCACGCGTCAATTGCGATGCATTTTGAAAATCGTCAACTATCATGTTGCGGCATGTAATCAATCTCAGTCAAGACCAAGGTGTAAAAATCCAGTGATTAGCGGGAGGATTGGATCACAAATGCAGGAGATGTTTTAACTAGCTCCTCATTATAATTTCCGAAAGAGGGATAGAGCTTAAAGCTGTCTGATCAGATTTTCGGTGACTACCTTCCCATCAAACATTCGCACAATCCTGTTCCCAAATTCAGCACAATATTGGGAGTGGGTAACCATCACAATCGTAGTCCCATTCGCATTAAGTTCTGATAAAATGCGCATGACATCATCGCCATTGGAGCTATCTAGATTTCCTGTGGGCTCATCTGCTAAAATCAACTTTGGGTTGTTTACAATGGCTCGTGCAACAGCAACGCGCTGCTGCTGACCCCCGGACAATTGCTGTGGAAAGTGATTTCGGCGGTGCATCATTTTCATGTTTTCCAAAAGGCTCTCGACTCGCTCTTTGCGCTCAGCCTTTGGCGTATTTGTATAGAGCATGGGAAGTTCCACATTTTCAAAGACCGTGAGTTCGTCGATCAGGTTGAAACTCTGGAAAACAAATCCCAGATTGTGTTTTCTCACATTTGATCTTTTGCGTTCTGGCAGGCCACCGACCTCTTGGTTAAGAAAGTAATATCCACCATCACTGGGTGAATCTATCATACCGAGCACATTGAGCAGAGTCGATTTACCGCAACCTGAGGGTCCCATAACGGCCACAAATTCTCCTTCATCGATTTCCAGGGTCACATCATTGAGTGCAACAGTTTCAATATCTTCCGTGCGATAGATTTTGACAAGGCCATCAGTTTTGATCATGGTGATTATCTTAATTGTAATATGAATCCCGGTAGAAAAACAAATGTCAATTCGTCTTCTTATTTAAAAGACGGCACGAATTTGAAATAGTTGCAATCTGACCAGGTAAATGGTATACTCATTTGTACTTGTCGAGGAAAATTGCGTTCAGCGACATTCTCATGATCTAATTCTCACCACAAATGCAAAAAAAATCAGGTGCAACCTGCAACCTTAAGCGGTCTTGCACCGTAAGTAGCTATAATCGTCCTTAAGACAATTAATCTTGTGGATAGAACTGACGAGGAGCTTATGGAAAGTGTTCGCGATGGAGACATCTCTTGCCTCAGTATTCTGTTTGGTAGGTACCACTCAAAGCTTTTCGATTATTTCTTCAGGATGTCACATAAAGGAGAATTGAGCGATGACCTTGTGCAAGATGTTTTTGAAAGAGTCATGAATGGAAGACATACTTACAAGCGTGATTATCCCTTTGTGGGATGGATATTCAGGATTGCAAAAAATGTGATGATGGATCATTATAGAGGTCGAAAAATAAAAACGGTGTCATTGGATGGTTATGAAATGGCAACTTCCAATGAGGATTTTATAATAGAACCATCGGAAATGGAGAAAGCGCTTAACCAACTGACACCACAATTTAGGGAGGTGTTGCTCCTGTCCCGATATGAGGGATTAAAGTATAGGGATATTGCGAAGATAGTTGGTATTTCTGAGACAGGTGTTAAGTCGCGGGTACATAGGGCATTGAAGGAATTGAAAAAGGCCTATGAAAAAATAGTTGAATTATGAGCACGTCTAAAGAAGATCGAATCATAAAATATTTTTTGGGTGAATTATCCCCCAGCGAAGAAAAGGAGTTGATTTTTCTTGTGGAGGAGGGGGAAGATCGAGAATGGAGCGATTTATACAATGTCTATTCAAAAATCTGGAAGAGTGTCAAGGAGGTCCCAATTATCGAAAGAGACTATCCCGCGTCACAGCGATTTGAGCAGTGGCTAAGCGAGCAAAAAGAGATGCAACCCAGGACTGTGCCGTCAAGGTACTGGAGGCCAGGCTACATGAAGTACGCAGCCGGAATTGCACTAGCTCTGGGATGTGTATTTTTTTTGACCTATAAATCTGTGAAAAAATCACCCAAGGAAGTGGTTTCACATAAGGAAGAAAAACTCTGGCAGTTGGTCGCTGCAGAAAGTACAGCAGAAAAGATTGCCGGCATAAATAGATCTCTTGAAATAAAGAAAGAAGATCCCGAGATTATTGAAACCTTGATAAAGTTGGTGTTGAATGATGACAGTCCTAATGTGAGATTAGTTGCCGTGGAGGCATTATGTCAATACGAAATGAATAATCAAATTAAGGAGGGACTTCACAATGCTCTAAGGAATGAGAAACAACCTGTTGTTCAGATTTCGTTGATAAAGGCACTAGTAGGGATGAGTGATGATCGATCAAGGGCGCAACTGGAGGATTTAGTAGACAATAGGGACATACAGAAATTTGTGCGTGATGAGGCGGTGCTGGGTTTGACAAGGATGTAATGCCTTGATTAATTAGCTCTTCTTGATCAAAAAAAAAGGAATTAAAAATCGAATTATTAAAAGATAGAACTATGAAAAAAATATTATCATTTTTATTGGCCTGGTTTGCTTTTGTGACCCTAATGGCCCAATACACAATCGATCAGAGTGCCGGTAAGCTTAAAGTGATCGAAGTAGGTGAGGTGACTTTTGAGGGACATGCTGGAAATAACATTATCGTGGAAGCTGAGGGAGACTGGGGAAATTTACCGGATCGTGCCAAGGGACTCAAGGTGATTTCTCCTTCGGGTCTGAATGACAATACGGGCTTGGGATTGGCTGTAGCAACAGAGGATGGAGCCACTGTATTAAGAAGAGTCTCAAATAGTGAAGGAGATCGATATCATATTAAAGTGCCTTCCGGTGTGGCGATATTTTATGAGCACTCAAATCATACCGGGGGCCTGGTGAAGATTATAAATGTTGCAAGCGAGGTAGAGGTCTCTGCCAATTATAATTCCGTTTATGTCGAAAATACAACTGGACCACTGGCAATAAGCTCTGTTTATGGATCTATAGAGGCTACGTTTGATAATGTACCAAATAACGGCCCGATAAATTTATACTGTGTTTATGATGATGTAGATGTCACTGTGCCGGCCTCCACCAAGGCAAGCTTTACGTTGGCCACTGAGTACGGTGATATGTATACTGATCTGGATCTGGATTATGATCGAAGTGATGAAGAAATGAAGCGAATTTCTGCACATAAAGTAAAAGGGAAGTTAAACGGAGGAGGAGTGGACTTTTCTATTAAGTCCGGATATGATAATATTTATTTACGCAAAAAATAAACTCAGTGCAAAAATATTATATAACAATTGTATTGGCCTGTATTGTCTATGGGGTCGTTTTTTCACAGCATAAAGCAATTGAGTCACGGCATTCGATAAAAGGAGTATCTCAATTTTCAATTGAGTGTCAATGGGCAGATGTAATCATCCGGAATTGGGATCAATCTGATATTAAGGTTGAAGGCAAGGTAAATATTAATTTTGGTGAGAACGATGACTCCTTTATATATGAATTTGAAAAAAAGGGTGAGCAAATGGTATTTGTGTCCGATATCAAAAATATGGATGATCTACCCAGATATTTGAGCTATGAAATAAAAGGAAAAAAATACCATGAAAGACTGGGAGAAGGGAGTAAAAATTGGAAAGATATTAAGGAGGAGCTTCCAGAAGGTGTAGATCATATAAGTACCGGAGTGGATATAGTGGTAGAATTGATCTTTTACTTGCCTCCGGAAATTAGTTTTGAAACACAACTCATCTATGGTGATCTAAATATCGAAAATTGCTCCAATGAGATGGATGTGAATAACACATATGGTCATGTTATCGCAGATTTTTCATCCGGTGGTCTAACAAATGAGTGTAAATTAATTTCCACATACAGTTTTGTGGATGTTGCTTTACCACCCAGTGCTGATGTCTCGCTATCCCTACAGACAAATTATGGTGAGGTATTCTCCGATTTGGAATTATCGGTAGATAAATCAAGAAGTACCGACAAGGTTTTTGAAAATATAATTATCGGAGATTTAAATAATGGTGGCAGGGGTCTTATGATAAAGGCCACATACAATAATATCTATTTGCGAAAAAGCTCCTAAGAGGAATCAACCGGGAGCACCATGGGCAGGGTCTAATTTGTCCCTATTTTTAAAAATGGGACCTTTACGTACTTGATAAAATATCTTTGATTTGATCGGCGAGTTCCCGGCCGATATTTTCCTGAGCTTCCTTTGTCGCAGCACCGATGTGCGGGCTCACCGAGATCCGTGGGTGATTGAGTAGGCTTGCGTTTGGTGTGGGCTCGTCTTCAAATACATCAAGTGCAACACCACCTATCTTACCTCTTTTCAGGCCTGTCAAAATAGCTTCTTCACTGATCACGCCACCTCGCGCAGCGTTTACTAAAAATACGCCGTCCTTCATTTTTGCAATTTCCTCCAATCCAATCAATGGTTTATCTCCGCTAAATGGCACATGGACAGAAATAAAATCACTGTGTGTCAGCATGGTCTCGAGATTTACCGTATCAACTTTTACTGAAATAGAGGCGTGCTCCATTTCAAAAAGATCAATGTCAATTTTGGCTGCCTCCACATAGAGATCGACGGGTAGTACTTTCATACTAAATCCCAGAGCCATTTTGCCCACCTCTTGGCCGATACGGCCAAAACCCAAAATGCCCAGAGTTTTACCTTGCAACTCCATACCACCGGCGTACTGTTTTTTGAGAGATTTAAAATCAGTACCATTAGAAGACATTTGTCTATTGGAGTCATTCAAAAAACGTGCAAGAGAAAGAAGGTGACCAAAGACCAATTCTGCAACAGACCTGCTGGAGGCCGCCGGTGTGTTGATTACTCTTATTCCTTTGGATTTTGCGTAATCGACATCAATATTATCAAGACCCACGCCACCTCGGGCAATAATCTTGAGATTGGGACATTGATTGATGAGTTTTTCCCGAATCTTAGTTGCACTGCGCACGACTACCACATCGTAAGAAGGGAGGGTATCAGACAACCGATCTTGTGGAACCTTCTTTGTGTCGACCTGAAAACCAGCTTCTTCGAGAAGTTGTTTACCTACAGGATGTATGCCGTCATTTGCTAAGATCTTAATCATGGCAATCTTTGGTTTTGCCACAAATAAACTACTTTTTCATAAAGTATATCTCAAAGCCAACATCTTTTCCATTCCTAATTTTGGGTGTTGTTACAATCTCTGAGCGCCTGTTCCAATCTGGCATTTTCACGTTCAAAATACTTCACATCCTTTTCCAGTTTTCTCACCTTGTCCTGTAAAGTGTATATATCGCTTGCACTATCACCAGTGCTTGTGCCTTGATCAGCACTCCCTCCAAATAGATTCTTTATGTTTTGAATGCCATCCTGACCATTGTAATAGGATGCTCCAATGTAGGCTAGCGGTGCAAGGATAATAAGGATCAGAAAGAATCTTGCGCAACCTGTGGTCTTATATTTTGTGGCCATCTATTTGTGTTTTTTCCCGGTCTAATTTAATCCAAAAAAACTTTGGTTGTCCCAAAAATCTACAGATAGGTTGCTAATAGAGACGAAACAGCATGTTGCCACCAGGATGATTACTTCTTTCTCAGCTGTCACTGCGTTGATTGGAGGATTTCCCGGCTATAGATGGGGTTTGGTTGGTTCAAGTGCCAGATTATCATTCAGTAGATAGCTGGTCTCAGGTAGCTAGGGCATACGGTCTTCCTTTCACCGGATTCTCGATTATCATCGTGATGTACTTGTTTTTGGAGAAACTTCTTTCTTCAGAGCGCGAATTGAAGTTGACGTTGTTTTTCTGTTCTTTGGCAGTAACGATTTACTATTGGTATCGGATTCCCGCCCTGGTCGGAATGGGTCTCTTTGAGGGGGATGGGATGTTGGCGGACCTGCGATACGTCCTACCAGTTTCTTTTCCTTTGTGGTCAGGATTTTTTATCACTGGGTTTTTCCTTTGGTGGTTTCTTATTAGAAAAAGTAAGCCGATGAGCTGGGGAATCAGACCCCCATATCACGTTGCGAGAAAAACAGAGTCAGCCAGGCGTGCCACATTATAATCAGCTTATCTGACTCCAGTCCTGTCGTTCGTTGTAATATTTTTCCATGTAATCTCTGAGGGAGCGGTGATGTGTGGATCTCAAATCAGGATCTTTTTCTATTATTCTGGTGGCGATCTCTCTGGAAGTTTTTAGAATTTGATTATCTGCGATAATGTTGGCAAGTTTGAAAATGGGTACGCCGCTTTGTTGGGTGCCTTGCAGGCTGCCGGGTCCCCTCAGCCTGAGATCTACTTCTGCAATTTCGAAGCCATCATTGGTCTGTACCATCGTCTGGAGTCGTTCTTTCGCATCGTGAGTAAGCTTGTAGCTACTCATTAAAATGCAATAGGATTGCTCGGCGCCCCTGCCCACTCTTCCGCGGAGTTGATGCAGTTGTGAAAGCCCGAAGCGCTCACTGTTTTCTATAACCATTACGGAGGCATTCGGAATGTTGACTCCGACTTCAATTACAGTAGTCGCCACCATGATCTGTGTCACATGATCCCGGAAGCGATTCATCTCAAAGTCTTTTGCTTCTTGTTTCATCCTACCGTGTACTACTGAGATTTGATATTGCGGTTTTGGAAAATGGGGCAGTAATCTTTCATAGCCGCGATTGAGATCTTCCAGATCCAGTTTTTCAGATTCCTCGATGAGCGGAAATACGATGTATATCTGATGACCCGCAGCAATTTCTCTCTTCATAAACTTGATCACCTCCGGCCGGTGATATTCCGTCTTGTGCATGGTTTTGATGGGTTTGCGCCCGGGGGGGAGTTCGTCGATAATGGATACGTCCAGATCTCCGTACAAGGTCATGTGCAATGTGCGGGGTATTGGAGTGGCGGTCATAATCAAAACATGGGGATGTAATTCTTTCCCTTTTTCCCACAACTTGGCACGTTGGGCTACTCCAAAACGGTGTTGCTCATCGATAATGGCCAATCCAAGGTGTTGAAATCTCACCCCTTCCTGGATGAGCGCATGAGTCCCTACAAGAATATGTATCTCGCCGAGACGTGTGAGTTTGAGAATCTCCTGTCTTCTGGTGCCCTTTATGGACCCACTGAGAAATCCAACCCTAACGGTACTGCCACCGAGCAGCTGTCGAATAGATTCGTAGTGTTGCTGGGCCAGGATCTCTGTGGGGGCCATAATACATGCCTGGTAACCATTGTCAAGGGCTATCAGCATTGTCATTAATGCCACGATCGTTTTACCACTTCCTACATCTCCCTGCAGGAGCCTGTTCATCTGATGCCCGCTCTTTAGATCTTTTCTTATTTCTTTGAGTACTCTCTTTTGTGCCCCTGTCAATTCGAAGGGTAAATGCTCACGATAAAAGTGATTAAATTGGTCCCCGACAGTGCTGAAAACGTAGCCCTTGTTTTGCTGCTTGTTGAGAAAATAATGACGTACCAATGAAAGCTGCATCATAAAGAACTCTTCAAATTTAATGCGTTTTTCTGCTCGATTTAGATCGAAATTGTCCTTCGGAAAATGGATGTCCCGGATTGTTTCGTAATAACTCGGAAATTTCAGCTTTTCAATGAGATATGCCGGCAGGTGTTCAGGTAAAATCTCAGGCGAAAGTCTTTCGAACAGGTGTTCCATTATCTTTCGCCTTCCCCTGCTGTCGAGACCCGACGCACTGAGCCGTTCAGTACTGCGATAGACAGGTACATAAGAAGTTTCGCTCACCTTACTCACCTTGCCGGCCAGCTGAATCTCCGGGTGTACGATATTAAGCCTGCGTCCAAATTTGCTAATCTTGCCATAAACGATGTAAATCTTACCAGTAGGCAGATTGTCTTTAATCCATTTTACACTTCTAAACCACACTAATTCGATTGCACCCGTATCATCTTTAAAAGTTCCTACCAGCCTCTTTTTTCGAGATTGACCGATGGTGGCCAGGTGTGTCAATACACCCTTGAGTTGCAGGTTTTCTCCCGCTTTTTTTATGTCCTTTATCTTGACAAACTCGGTGCGATCTTCATAGCGAATGGGATAATCGGTAAACAGGTCCCTCACTGTTTCGATCCCGAGCTCATCCTTTAACAACTGACTCTTAGCAGGTCCCACTCCCTTTATGTAGGTCACTTCACGATCTATCATGGGAAGATGCATGCTCATATTTGGGCATAATATAGTCAGACCTTGATTTCATTCAAAGGGATTGGGTACACTTTGTTTATCTTTGGTGCCTTCCCAGCAATTGTACTATGAAAGAGAGTAAAAGACAGCGTCAGGTGGCCGAGCTTATTCGCCGTCATTTTAGTGTGGTCCTGCAACAAGAGGGAAACTATATTTACGAAGATGCCCTGGTGACGGTGACAAATGTTATGGTTTCGCCAGATCTCAGCCTGGCTAAAATTTACCTCAGTATTTTTAATACAGAAAACAAGCAAGCGGTATTGCTGAAAATGGAGGACCAGATACATCGGCTCAAACAAGTATTTAGCCAACGGGTAAGAAAACAATTACGTCGAATACCAAATCTCTCTCTATTTATCGATGATACGCTCGACGAGATGTACCGGGTAAATGCTTTGATTGATAATCTGAACCTGCCCGTTAAGGACGAGGCAGAATAGTCTTTAGCCTACGAGTTGTTAATTATCCCTCTTCTTTCGAGTCGAGCCTCATATTTGGATTGGGCACTATTTTGCGGCCTTTTTGTCAGCAATGGCAATATTAATTTTGGATGCCAGGTCTCGATTCAATTGTATTGTTTTATTTCGTACGGTGACAGTGATTGTTTTGTCGTTTTTAGACTGAAGAATCACAGAAGTACCTGGGAGTAATCCCATTTTCCAAAGATCAGCTTCGATGAGTTGATTGGGTTGCTGCTGTGAGATTTCAGCTTCCATGGTGGGTTCGAGTTCTACGAGAGACTTAATCGGTGCGTTTCTGCGAGATGGGATAGGAGAACCATGAGGGTCGCGGGTAGGGTAGCCCAGGACCGTATCCACTTCGTCAAGAATATCATCGGTGAGAAGATGCTCATATTTTTCTGCTTCCTCGTGTATCTGCTCCTGATTGAGACCGATCTGATCAACCAGGTAAGTTTCCCAGAGTCGATGTGCCCGCACAAGACGATTAGCTTCCTCCAGACCACTCTCGCTAAGTCTGACCTCATTGCCTTTCACCTTCATCAATCCCCGGCTAGATAAGACTTTAAGTAGCTTGCTAAGCTGTGATTTTTCAATATCTAGCCGTTGCAACAAATGCGATGTGGTAAATTTTCCTTTTTGATTAAACCGGGCTGCTTGCTTGAGAATATCTTCCATCCTGATGCGTCGCTGCAGTTTCTTGTTGCGAAAGTGTCTAAAAACCAATCCCTTTTTCGGAGAGAACAATGCCGTAACCAGGTATAATACAGTAGCTACCACGGCCATCGCGGGACCAGGCGTGGTATCCAGGAGAATGGCGAGCAGCAAACCTGAAATGGCAGCAAACATTCCCAATAGGGCAGACAGGGTAACAACCTGTTTTAACCTGTCTGTGATCAGCAATGCAGTCGATGCAGGAGTAATTAGCATAGCCACCACAAGGATCACTCCCACCGTACGTAAAGAGGCTACCACTGCAAAGGAGAGCAACAACATGATGAAATAGTGCATTAGCTTTATAGATATGCCCATGGTCTGGGCTATCACCGGTTGGAATGTGGTCAGGAAAAGATAACGGTAGAACAAAATGACACTGAGGAGGACGTACAGTGTGATGCCCAACGTGAGGTAAAGATCTTCGTCAGATACTCCGAGAACATTGCCGAATAAAAAATCCTTGAGATCGAGATGCACGGCTTGCTCCTTACTTAACCAACTTATCCCAATCACACCCAGGGAAAACATTGCGGTAAACACAATTCCGATGGCCGCATCATTCTTTGTTTTGATGTGTTGTTGGATCCAGGTAATCATAATGGCAGCAATGATTCCGGCGACAACACTTCCCAGGAAAAATCCCAGGGTTGAGTACCCAAAGAAGATATATGCAACGACAATTCCCGGCAAAATAGCATGAGACAGGGCGTCTCCGATAAGCGCCATATTCCGCAGCACAATAAAACATCCCAGTATGCCGCACATGATCCCTACCATGATCGATGCGATGAGTGCACGCAGTGCCCAGGGCTGGCCGAGCATTTCAAAAAGTTCTGCCATTCAATCCTTGTTTAAAGAATTTTTAAAATTAATAAAAAATATTTTTAGATAAGCTTAAAATTCGGCCAGAACCCCTTCTTTAAGAGCGTATTTGGATATTCCGACTTTCCTGCACTGGCATGTATCCAGAATTACTCTCAGGAGAATCAATGCTACTACAATCATATCTGCCCTCGACTCGGGGATGCGGGGATCGATGCGACGACTGGAAAGATCCATCGCGAGTACTTCATCGATAAAGTGGGAGACAGCCCTTACATTTACCAGGGTGTAATTGCTATTTCCCGGATCAGGTGACAGAGCTCGATCGATCACATCAAATGTCCCGGAGGCTCCCACGAGTACTGAAGGTTGATGGTACTCGATTTGTTGCTTTAATCCGGCCAACTTCGAAGTAAGGAAACTTTCTAATTCAAAGGTTTCCTGGCTGGAGATTGGTTCATTGTGGTGAAACTCGTTGTAAAGTATTGCCACACCGATTGGAAGACTTTGGCAGAAATATGATCTGTTTTGATCACAGAGAATAAATTCGACACTTCCCCCTCCTATATCCATGATAAGCGCCAGGTCTTCGAGCTGACATACTTGCATGACTCCCTTATGGATCAGATCGGCCTCTCGATCTCCGTCGATAATCTCGATCTCAATGGTCAATTTTTCTGACACTCGAGCTATAAATACATCTGCGTTTTCCGCAGTGCGTAAAGCAGCAGTTCCGATTGCCCTGACCTCATCAACCCGGTGATTAACCATCATTTCCTTGAAATGCATCAAAGCGTCCAGTCCTCTCTCCATGGCTTTTTCCGTCAGTGTATTGATCCCATTCAATGCAAGTTTTACATAAATCCGCTCCCGGTATATTTCTCGAAAGCCATTTTCAGTGTGTTCGGCAATAAGGAGATGAAAAGTGTTTGTACCGAGGTCGATGACGGCCCTTCGTTCCGGAGCGTTCACATTCATAGGAGATAGAGAAATCGAAAGGTGAGGAAATAGCCCCGGTACCGGCTTAGGTTCGGGTTTTTCTTTTCACTGCGCAGCAAATTGATCGAATGCGTGTAGCGAGCGGAAAAACCAAGGTGTTCAGTGCTGAAATACGTCACGCCCACTATTGCGCTGATATCGGTGGCGTTCACTCCTTCTACTTTGTATGTGCCCCCTGCATCCTCCACCTTATCATTGAGCAACCTGGCGATCGAGGCACCTGCTTCAAATCGCATTCGATAAAAATCATCTTTATACCAATCCTTGACCGAAAACAGCAAAGGAATCTCAACGTACTCGAGACTAATCTCAAAGGGATCAAGACTCTCTCTTCCCGCTTTACTCCCCCTTTGGCTGTACAAGAGTTCGGTTGTCCAGCTTGTCTTCTCCGTCATATCGCGGATCACTTTGAGGCCCGCGTGCCAGCCCAGTTTGTCAAATCCTGCATGAAGATCCCCATTGATTTGGGATGCATTGCCTCCCAGAATAAAACCGGCCTTAAAATCTTGTGTATTAGCATAAGACATCAATAAGGTTATTGCACAGAATGTCAACACATATTTATTTTTCATATGTCTAATCCAGACGTTCTTGAAATCTGACTTATCTTTGATCACAGGTTTACCGCTGATTTATGAGTAAATATACAAAGGCTACATTGCGCAAGCTCGAATCCATTTTTGAGCACCTTGGGTACAGGATCAGATATGAAAAGGGCAATTTCCGATCTGGATATTGCATTGTGGAAGATCGAAAGATTGCAGTGATAAACAGGTTTTTTGACACAGAGGCACGAGTTCATACGTTGATAGACATCCTGATCAACATGGACATAGATACAGATTCTTTACCGGAAGAAATGCAGAAATTTCTGGGGCGTATGTTGGTACGTATTGAAGCTTCCTGAGTATTTTGAAAGTCACACTGACGGGTACAGGTACTTCGCAGGGTGTTCCAGTAATAGGGTGCAAGTGTGATGTTTGTACATCTGATGACAGCAAGGATCAGCGCCTTCGCACGGCTGCTGTAATAAGTAAGGGCAAGACTCAAATTGCCATTGACGCTGGTCCTGACTTTAGACAACAGATGCTCTCCAGTCAGATAGATCACTTAGACAGCCTCTTTATTACTCACGAGCACAATGATCACGTGGCCGGTCTTGACGATATCCGACCTTTTAATTTTATGCAGAGATCGGCACTCAGCGTATTTGCCTTCAAAAATGTATTGAATAAGATCCGGAGCAGATTTGACTATGTTTTTGCTGAAAATGTCTATCCGGGCGCCCCGAGCATTGATCTGATTGAATGTGAGCCATTCCTGGAGGTAAGAATTGGTGATTTAACTCTATTGCCACTGGTGTTAAGGCATGGGCAACTTGATGTATTGGGTCTGAAGTGCGGTTCCTTTGTGTATATCACCGATGCCAATGAAATTCCACAGGAGACCGGTGAGCAGATCAGGGGAGCTGATGTCATGGTGATCAATGCCCTGCACCACAGGGAGCATCATTCGCATTTTTCATTGAAGGAAGCCATAGATCAGGCAGATAAATGGCATATAGGTCGCATTTATATCACTCATATCAGTCACCGCATGGGTCTTTATAGAGAGATTCAGCCAACGATGCCTAGTCATATCAACCTCGCCTACGATGGTCTGGAGCTTTTTTTTTAAATCATTATGCGCTCCTGAGTTGACTTTCACGTCAGAAATAGCGAACATTGAAGATCGATGCGTTGTAAGGCAAGATATCTTCAATTTTTTGCTGGCTTACTCCTGGTCACAATCTCTATAGTGGAACTACGAGGCCAGCAGCCTCAGCAGTACACCATGAACATGCTGGACAAGTATCGATTTAATCCCGCCTATGGTGGAATGGATGCCTCCCTGAGCGTCACTGGTGCCTTCAAATCTCAGTGGGAGGGCTTGCCTAACCCCCCGGGTTTTCAGCATGTGACCGCTCACATGCCTCTTTATATTGGAAATGGAGGTGTGGGAGTCCAATTTTTCCATGATAAGATCGGTGTAGAAGAGGGTTTGGGATTTCAGGCTTCTTACAACTATGTGCACCAGGCTTCTTTTGGGTTGATTTCAGCTGGACTTAGTGTCGGGTTGATCCAGAAGAGTATTGATGGAAGTGCTTTGCGTACGCCAGATGGAGTTTATGAGGGGGTGACGATCATTCATAACGATCCGATTTTGTCATCTACGGTGGGAAATGGTTTAGGATCTACCGCTGGCTTTGGAGTTTACTTTGCAAACGACTTCTTAGAAGTTGGTCTGGCTGTAGATCAGATCACAGGAAGTACAATTGTGCTCAATAATGCGGAAGAAACCACTTTCAAATTGCGGCGTACAGTGTATGGATTTGTGGAATATGGATATGTATACAGTGACGAGATTCAGATCTATCCATCTGTTTTTGTGAAAAGTGATGGGGTGCAAACGCAGATTGATGTTGGTGGTCGTTTTGATTATCGAGATTTCTATTTTGGAGGGGTTTCATTTAGGGGATACAACGCAAACACAATTGACGCACTTGCTCTTTTCTTAGGTACGCGGGTGAGCCCGAAACTCAGTTTGAGTTATGGCTACGATATCACACTGAGCAAGCTGAGTAATTATGCAGAAGCGACCCACGAGATCGTTGTACACTACAATTTGGGAAAACCCATTGGTGTCGGCAAACCCCAGCCGGTGATATACAATCCACGCTTCTGATCCATGAAAAATATCATATTTAAATTTTCAGATGGGAATAATATTGGCAAGGTTCTTGACGTTAGCAGATACAGTATGAGGCCCACACAAATATCCAGATTATACTAATTTGAATATTTTTAATTTAATTTCGTTCATAATTCTTAACAACAGAAGCTGCAAACAGGTTTTAGTAATGGAAAGATTAGCCGTAAGTTTTTTTAGTTTATTGCTTTTGATCTTCATGTCCTCATGCGGAAGTAACAAAGCCGGAGGTGATTTGATCGGTGTGCAAGATCGTCCAAAATGGAAGGCTGATGTGCCTTTTGGGATGGTATACATCAAATCCGGAACTTTTCAATTAGGGAGTGGTGATGAAGATGTAAGCAGATATTACATCAGACGTCCTAAGACTATTTCGATAAATGGTTTTTACATGGACGAGACAGAAATTACCAATAACGAATATCGACAGTTTGTCCATTGGGTGAAAGACTCAATTGCACACTCTATCATGGGTGACTTTACCACTGATGACTTTGGTAATGAAAAAATCGACTGGGAGTTGGATTTAGATTATCAGGATGAGACATTGGAAGATATGTATTATCAGGGTGACAATATGCTCCAGGGAAAGAAAGAATTAGATGCAGGTCAGCTCGTATACGAGTACGAGTGGATCGACATGAAGGCTGCCGCTAAGGATCAAGGCAGGTCTCCCCGAAACTCATTTATCAGAAAAGAAAAGGCTAAGATCTATCCGGACACCTTGTGTTGGATTCGTGATTTTGCTTATTCATACAATGATCCTATTGCCAAAAATTATTTTTCACACCCTGCATATGACGATTATCCGGTTGTAGGTATAGACTGGAAACAGGCCAATGCCTTTTGTCATTGGAGAAGTATGCTGTGGAATAGTTTTAAGGAAAATTCATTTGGCGATGAGTTCCGATTGCCTACGGAGACTGAGTGGGAGTATGCCTCACGAGGTGGTCACGAGCATGCGATGTACCCATGGGGTGATCCATATGTGAGAAATGCCAAGGGATGTCTACTGGCCAACTTCAAACCTGGACGAGGTAATTAT
The DNA here is from genome assembly GCA_965222645.1 of Saprospiraceae bacterium. GTDB lineage: Bacteria > Bacteroidota > Bacteroidia > Chitinophagales > Saprospiraceae > JABDMH01. The sequence goes on from OZ244968.1 coordinate 4,184,542, forward strand.
CCTGAGGATGGTGGTCAATACACGGTAAAGGCAGATGCATATTACCCCAATGACTACGGTCTGTATTGTATGGCAGGGAACGTATCAGAGTGGACGAGCAGTGCATTTGTTGAGAACGCATACTCATTCATCCACGACATGAATCCAGATATTCAGTACCAGGCACTCGAAGACGATCCAGATACCTATAAGCGCAAAGTGATAAGAGGCGGATCGTGGAAAGATATTGCTTACTTCTTGCAGGTAAGTACCAGACACTGGGAGTTTCAGGATACTACTAAATCTTACGTAGGGTTCCGTTGTGTACTTCCATTCCAAGGTCGATCTATCAACGACTTTAAGTAAGATCCAAAACCATATAAAAACAATCTTGGGGATATCAAGACTGGGGCACATGCAACTGCCTTGATATCCTCTGGATACCCTTCCCATTCAAAAGAGAAATAGAACAGGAAAACCTTCCCCTTCAAAACACTAATTTGAATACTATTTACGTAATAGATATTGGTTTTCTTTTATTCATTAATCTTTTAAAACGGTTTTTACAATGGCTTTCTATAAGAGTAATTGGTTTAAGTACCTAAAGAACCTCATTATCGGTGTCGGTGCCTCTCTCGTAATGATTGGTGCACTCGGTAAAATCAACAGCGAACCCTGGGGTGGTTTGGCAATCACTGTCGGTCTTGTGACCGAGGCAATCCTTTTCTTGATACTTGGATTATTGCCTCCGGAAAAAGACTACTACTGGGATAAATTATATCCTGGATTAGGTGATCACACTGCAAATCTCCAACCTATATCAGGAGTTTCCACAAACGGAGCATCCAGCATGAAGGCTTTGGATGGCGAAAAAGTAGAATCACAATTGTCAGGTATGCTCGATGAGCTACGTGGAATGTCAAAAAGTTTAGGTTCACTAAAAGCTTTGCAAGAAGTTGATTTCAGCAGTACTTCACAACAAGTGAAAACGATGAATAACTTCTACACTAAGCTTAACGAAGCGATGGCTGAACTCACAGATACTGTCGAAGACACTAAAGAGTATCGCGAGCACATCACATCGTTGAACAGAAATCTCGGTTCTCTGAACACTGTTTATGGCAATATGCTAAACGCAATGGCCAACCCAGTGCGAAACATTTAATCATTTAAAATCCGGAGAACAGGATTTTATTTTTCGTGAACTAAATTTTTTAACAATAAGCATATATTATGGCAATTCCTAAGGAGCCGCGACAGTTGATGATCAACATCATGTACTTGGTGCTCACTGCTTTGCTTGCCTTAAATGTCTCTGCAGAGATTTTTAATGCCTTCAAAGTAGTTGACAAGGGGCTTACAACTTCCAATAAATCATTGGACGAGTCAAACAGTAAGTTGCCCGAGGTCATCAAAGAACGCGCAAAAAAGAAGAAAGAACTGGAGGTTTATGCTGAGCGAGTTGCACCTGCAAGAGAACTCAGTAGGGAGCTTTCAGACTACATTGATAATATTGTGAATGGCATGATCGACGAAGCTGGAAACAAAAACGGAACAGTGGATGACGGCGATTATGTAGAAGTACAGGGAGTGAGAGAACTCCGAGGAAAGAAAGACAAAGATGTGACCACCAGATTACTTGTAGAAGGTGGTACAGGTGCCGAATTGAAGGCAAAGATCGAAGATTTGAGAGGCAGATTTATGGAATTAATCGACGAGGAAGATAGGGCCGCTTTCGAAAAAGACATAGCCTTAACCATTGATGACGAAACATGGCGTAAGGGAAAGCGTAAGAAAAACGCCTCCTGGGAGTCTTTTAATTTCAGACAAATGCCTTTGGCTGCGACATTGCCGATATTCAGCAAATTTAAGAACGACGCTAAGGCTACTGAATCTGCGATACTCAACTATTTGATGGGTAAAGTAGGTGGAGAAGATGTGGTATTTGATAAATATACCGTCGTTTCTGCGCCTAAGAAATCTTACATTATCAAAGGTGAGACATATACCACGGATATCTTTTTGAGTGCCGCAACTGGTGGTTCTTCCAATACTGGAATCTCAGTGAGGGTAAACGGATCTCCGATTAGTGTGGATGCAGACGGAGTGGCAAAATGGAGTGCTCCTGCTTCTTCTGTAGGTATCAAGCGATATACTGCCGATATCACAGTGACAAACCCTGTGACCGGCGAGGCTGATACATACAAGAAAGAGTTTGAGTTTGAAGTGGGTGAGCGATCTGTAACGGTATCTCCCAGCAAGATGAACGTATTTTACATCGGTGTGGATAACCCCGTGGAAGTTTCTGCCGCGGGCGTGTCTACTAACCAGCTCAAAGTAAACATGGCGGGTGCCGGAGGCGGTACGATCAAGCGAGCTAGTGATGGCACCTATGTCGTAAACGTGACTAAGCAGACCAGAAAAGGAGAGTTTGCAAAAGTAAACGTAAGCGCACCAGGTGTTACCGTTTCTAAAGACTTTCGAGTTAAGAAGATACCGGATCCAGTACCAACATTGAGTAATAAAGTAGGTGGTCCAATGGGGAATGGCGAGTTTAGAGCACAACAAGCTCTGATTCCCACGCTCAGAGGATTTGATTTTGATGCACGATGCAGTATCGTAGGCTTCCAGATCATCCGTTCTGCCAAGCGATCAGATCCTGAGTTTAATCCCAATAAGGGAGGTAAATTTGATGCGAATACAAAAGCACTTGTCAACAAGGCAAAACCTGGCGACATTTTTGTATTTGATAATATCAAATGTAAATGCCCAGGCGATGTTGCCAGTAGGACGCTGCCTTCAAGTGTTTATAAAATACAGTAACTTATATTTTAATACTAAACAGTATGAAAACTGCAAAAATATTTAGTCTTGTTCTAGCAATGTGTGTGAGCACATTGACCATGGGTCAAATTGCAGAAGAAATCGTAACTGAATCTTCAGAGCCGGAAGTAGAGGAGATTTTGATAACTCCCCTCGATGGAATTGTTGAGAAGAAGGTTATGCAGGAGCGTTTGGTGATGCCGTATGAGCCCATCCGCGAGGCAGATATCTTTTGGGAAAAACGTATTTGGAGAGTGGTAGACATTCGCGAAAAAATGAATCGTCCATTTTCTTATCCAGATGCACCGTTTTTTACGTTGTTGGTTGACGCTGTCGAAGCAGGTGACTTAACACCTTATGGAGATGAAAAATTTACAACTCCGATGACAGGTCAGGATATCACAAATAAACTGTTTAGTGTAGACACGACTTTTGTAACAAATCCTGATACCTACGAGGACGAGATGACGATTGTACAAAACGAAATCAACCACGAGGATATCAAGCGATTTAGGATTAAGGAAGTTTGGTTCTTTGACGAAGAGAGTTCAACTATGAAAGTTCGAATACTGGGCATCTCTCCTATTAGAGATCGTCTGGACGAAAATACAGGAGAATTCTTGTTTGAAGAGCCGTTATTTTGGGTGTATTACCCACACGCAAGAGAATATCTGGCGAGGCACAAGGTGTACATTCCCGGTAATGATGCAAATCCTCTTTCCTGGGAAGACTACTTCGAAATGCGTCCTTTTTCCAGCTACATTTACAAAGAATCTAACGTGGATGACTATCGGTTGCAGGATTATCCCTCAATGGCCGGTGGTGATCTAAATAGTGGCATACAACGACTTCTGGAATCTGAAAAAATTAAGGCGTCAATCTTTAATTTTGAACACGATCTCTGGAGTTACTAGTAGCTGCTTTGATAAAGAGTTTTTGAAAATGTGTCGCTTTTCTTAGGCGACACATTTTTTTTTACCCCCTGACAATGGCATTGTAGACCACAATACCCTGGTTTATCAAAATCTTGACAAAAGGCACCCTAAATACTTCTGTGATCAGTACTGCAAATATTACCAGGTACTCGATCGCAACAACCCACATGTTTTCGTGATACGGCACATAAGCATAGTTGATATAGGTGCCCATAATTAAGGCCGACCAGAAAATCGGATATCTATAATGTGTGAGCAATGTGAGCACAATCGGTATGCCCAAATACCATGGGTGTACAGTGGTAGCCAATAATAGATAGGTAGTAAATGCAAGCAGGAGATAGCGGAAGACGTGTTGCATTTTTTTTGGTCGCTCAAACAAGGCAAGGATCACTATCACGGTGAGCGTCACAAGTGATAGCAAGGGTCCGATCAGGGCAATCAGATTATATCCCACAATCTTGTAGCCAAGCCACCTAAGAGCGTAATAGATACTCGCATTAAATTCGAATTTTTGAAAATAAAGACCAAGGCTGCTCTGCAGATGATCCAGGAGTACATTATCATAGAAGGGGTAGAACATTGTGCCGATAGCGAGGAAAATGATCAGCCCCCCAATGATCAACTTTCTGCGGCGAAATCGCCGAATAAAAAATGGTAAGAACATAAGGGGGAGTAGTTTCACTCCAATGGCCGCCGCCATGGACAAACTAAAGAGTTTGCTGCGTTGACGCATATAAAACCAGAACGCCATGACTAAAAACAAAATCATCAGCGCTTCCATATGAAGATTGCCGGAAAACTCAATGATCACAAGGGGATTTAGAGCATACAGCAGGACGCGCTGCTTAGGAATACGCATAAGCTGTACTAGCTTGAGGAGAAAATAAATCGTGAAGATTTCAGCGATTAGGATGATAATCTTCATCACAACGGCGGCCCCAAATATGCTGTCAGGAAAGATCTTAACGCTTACACCAAATACGACCTGACAGACTGGAGGATAAATAGAATAGTAATCGGGAGAATTGAGATTGGGATACAGCAGCCCAAAAATGCTCTCCTCAGTATGGTGATTTTCAAAATATTCTGTAGGCGTGTAGAGATAGGGATTTACTCCGTTGTTGAGCAATTGGCCATCCCAGACAAATCTATAAATATCATCTGAAAGATTAGGGAAAGCCAGTATTAGTAGCACTCTGAGAACTATGGCTAAAAAAACAAAAAAAAGAACGTCGTGATGCGATTTGGCCAGACGATATGTAATCAGGTATAATCCAAATAAGGGAGTATAAAAAAGAAAAATTTCAAGAAAATCATTTTGTGCGGGTATATATCCCAGGCAATAAACAAGAATAATCCAAGTGGCTGAGAGCAAATATTTCAGATACCCCGATTTCATTTTATCGCAAGGTGTCGTATGGAATAATAAAATATTGAGCCGTATCCCAGCGCCAGCATGAAATGAAAGATAACCAGTGAGCGATCATTTATCTGATAACCCAAAAATATCGCGTAAATAAAATACAAGCATAAAACGCCTTCTAAGATGGTCGTCCATTTTAATTTCTTATGCCGGTAAGTCCTTTTTTTAAAACTATCCTTAATGTTCTTAATGTTGAATTTTGGAGTGCGTACAAATTCTGATTTTTTCCCAAGGTATCCTTGCAAAACAGCAATAGTATTGTGTAATGATAAGCCCATAGACATGGCAAGAAAAAGGGGGAAAAGAAAAACAAATTTGGCAATGTCTTTTAGTAGGGATCTATTTGGATTAGTAAATGGATTGGCAACATTTGCCACATAGTAGACAGAAATAATAGACAGTGTGCCGATAATAAAAATCGAAAAGAGGTTAGAACTCACATGCAATTCTTTTAAAGCAATCAATAGAGGTACACTGAGTACACCCAGCATGAAAACAAAAACAAACAGTGTACTACTCAAAAGATGAAAGGTGCTAAAAAATTTTTGGCTGGCTGTAAGACTGGACTTCCAAACCGACGGGAGCATTTTTTTTGCTGTTTCGGCACCGCCCTTCATCCATCTGAATTGCTGAGATTTAAAACCGTGCATTTCTGCAGGCAACTCAGCAGGCGAGGCCACTTCTTCCAGGTAGAGGATTTTCCATCCCCTCAACTGAGCCCGGATACTTAGATCCAGGTCTTCCGTGAGGGTGTCATCGTTCCATCCGCCGGCATCATCGATCGCTCGCCGTCTCCATACACCCGCAGTACCATTAAATTGCAACATTTGCTTAGCTGCTCTACGTCCCTGCTGCTCTACCGTAAAATGGACATTGAGTTGGAGTGCCTGCAATCGGGTAAGAAGAGAATAATCACGATTTAGGTGATCCCATCGCGTCTGCACCACCCCCACGTGGTCATCATGAAAATAGGGCAAAGTACGAGTCAGGAAATTTTTGTCGGGAATAAAATCAGCGTCAAAAATCGCTATAAATTGACCTTGTGCCTCTTGCGTGGCATCCTTCAATGCCCCGGCTTTGTACCCCCTCCTGGTACCGCGCCTTATTTGCCTAATGTCAAAGCCATGCGCAGTGTATTCCTTCACCTTGTCCTTGACGATTGCGACTGTGTCATCAGACGAATCATCGAGAATATGGATCTGCATTTTATCCCTGGGATAATCAAATTTGCACACACTATCGATAAGCCGGGCCACCACGTAGCGCTCGTTATAAATGGGTAATTGGATGGTGACAAATGGAAGGTCATCAAGAGACTCAAATCTGACAGGGACCTCATTTGTCTTTTGATGATACCGGCTATAATGATAGAGCAGGTGGAATTGCACCAGACAATAAATTGTAATATAAATAAGTACAAGAACATAGGTGCAAACGATGATATAGTATAAGGTGGCCAATTAGAGGTATTTAAAGATTGTCCAGATAATCTTGTGACCTGCAGACAGGGTGCCCCTAAGGGTGCCTGATACTTTGGAGACTCCTACCCGCCGCCGGTACGTCACGGGAATCTCCTCACATTTAAGTTTCTGTTTTGCAGCCTTTATTTGCATCTCTACTGTCCATCCAAAATCAGGATCACTCATTTGTATTTGCATGAGTTTGTCATACTTTATCGCTCGAAAAGGTCCGAGATCGGTAAAATGATATTTATAAATCAGACTGATCAAGCGCGTTGCCAGCCAATTTCCAAAAATCTGCTGTGGCATCATCGAACCCCTTTCCATATTGCCCAGCGCTCTGGATCCGATCACCATATCAACATCCCTCCTGACAATGGGTTCGATCAGTTTTGGTATTTCTTCCGGATGATCGGAATAGTCTCCGTCGATAAAGACCACGATATCAGGGGTTATAGTTTTTGTATTTAAATATGCAATCCCTTTGAGACAAGCACTGCCGTAGCCCCTGCGTTTTTCAGTAACTAAGGTTGCACCAGCTCTTTGGGCAACTTCCGTGGTCTTGTCTGTACTCCCGTTATTGCATACTACAATTTCTCTCACTACATCACTGGGAATATCTGCGATCACCAGCGAGATGGATTTCTCCTCGTTAAAGGCCGGAATGAGGACATCTACAATCGGCTTAGTTCGTTCGTCCACTGGTCAAAATTACAGTTTATTCACGATCAAATATCGAAATGACGATTTGTGGAAATAATAACCAGTCAACTGCGTTAGAAATCCCAGAAGTTTACCTTTGCACCGGATTTTTTCTAATGATCTGTACAGTAGGCACACGTATATCCAAGAGAGACACTCCTTTTTCCGGAGCAGCCCTAAATGTGTTTGCCTGTATTTTCACATTTGCCCTGATCACCTCCTCTTGTACAAAGATTGATTTTATTACCGATTCCAATGCTGATGTACACTTTTCTGAAGATACCCTTCGGTTTGATACTGTTTTTACGGAGAGAGGGAGTGCGACCCGGTCTTTTAAGGTTTACAATCCACACAACAAGTATATCAAAATAAGTCGCATATGGATGGAAAGAGGAAATTCGAGCTTTTTCCGGATGAATGTCGACGGAGTTGCCGGTGAGGAAATCGTTGATGTTGAAGTACCACCTGACGACAGTATATATGTTTTTCTCGAAGTGACAGTAGATCCCAATCAACCGCTCTCAGTGAGTCCCTTTGTCATTGGCGATATGATGCATTTTGAGACGAATGGCAACCGGGGCACTGTTGTTTTGGAGGCGTGGGGCCAGAATGCAAATTATTTGCCCTCTCTGGACTCGGGAGGAGATCAGAACCTGTATACCTGCGACCTTGATCAGTGGGTATGGGATGATCCAAAGCCGTATGTCGTCTTTGGCGTCATTGTGATCGACAGTTGTACTGTGGTTATGCCTCCGGGCACCCGGGTGTACATTCACGGGGGGTTTGGGCGTACCCCGGATGGTGGCTTGTACAATGATGGCATATTGTATTTCTTCAATAGAGGTCGCTTATCTGTAGAAGGCACTGCAGAGAATCCGGTCGAAATCCAGGGCGACAGGCTGGAGCCCGATTTTCAAGATGTTCCCGGCCAATGGGGGAGGATACAATTAGGACCACAAACGCAGGGTCATGTGATCGATCATGCCATTATCAGAAATGGAATTATCGGCGTCCTGGTTGACTCACTGGCTGAGCTCACTATGACCAATACACAGATTTACAATACGTCTTCCAGTGCCCTTGCGGGGTACAGCAGTAGGATCGTGGCAGAAAACTGCCTCTTCCATACCAGTGGAGGTAATAACGTCACTTTGATCCTCGGTGGCAATTATTTATTTACCTACTGTACCCTTGCTAACTATGGTACAGCCACAGAATCCCTGAGTGCCAGTAATTTTACATGCCTCGATGGAAATATCCCTTGCAATGTTCCCGTTGCCAATCCGCTGTTGATGACGTTTAGGAATTCGATCATCTATGGCAGTAGCCGCGATGTCATTTCTCTGACCGACGGTGTTGGAGATCAAGATCCTTCATTTTTTAGGTATCGATTTGAGAATTGTCTGGTGAAAGTAGACGAATTACTCGAAGAGGGTGGTCATCCCGGCTTTTTCGATTTTTGTGATCCATGTATCAATGGCACTGCTGATGATGCGGTATTTACAGATCCGGACCTGACGGATTTTCACCTGGATAGTCTTTCAGTCGCCATTGGCCAGGCAAGACCCATAATCACGATCTCACGTGATCTTGAGGGTAATAATCGAGATCCGGATACTCCGGATATGGGCTGTTTTGAGCGGGTGAATTGATCCGGTTGAAATTTGCAGATAGCCCGGGATCTCTCCTTAAAGCCACCGACCTGTGCTCCGATAAAACTGAGATAAATGGTCCTTCTACTACTGCGTTTTTCTTAATAAGATTCTCGAATTGTCTTGAAACCAATAATATACTTGCCAATTGCCAAGATATTCAAAATGTTTCGTAAGCACGTAACGTGCTCATATTGGAGCTAAAACCCTATGTTGATATTCATTTTCTTCAAGACAATCTTGACTTGGATAATGTGAACGGATAAATTAAAATGAAGAAAATTTAAGGCGTTATTGTCAAACCTCGACAAAACCTGGCAAAAAAGTTTTGGAACTAAATAATAGGCATTCACTGTATCAAACCATTTATCACACCAAATTTCTTCTCTCTCCTGTCCTGCTGGGAATAATATTTTTCATACCAGATGGTTCTCTTAATTCTTATCTTACAAAGGAGGAGTTCAGCTGCCCGGATCCCTCCTCAGCATTAGTCAGTGATTGCAAAATGTTTTAACATATGATTATAACGGGTATTCAAATCGCTTCGAAGTACGAAATTGGATTTGCATTTCTTTGCGCTCATTTCGTACTTCTGCAAGTGATGCCTGCACAGAATTTAATACCTAATAACGGTTTTGAAGAGAAATTAGATATCACACATGTTTCTCCCTCAGGCGTAAGTGCTGCTCCACACTGGCAGAAACTGGGCGGCTCCTCTGATTTTTTTCACCGCGACTATCCAAGCTCTGCCGGAGTGCCCGGCAATAATAGAGGCTGGCAGGAACCATACGAAGGCAATGGGTATGCAGGGATTTTTACAGGTCCGGGCACACGTGAATATTTATATGTCGAATTGACAGAAGAACTGGAAAGGGATGTCCTATATGATGTCCAGTTTGTTGTTTCACTCTCAGATATAGTACAATATGCCACGAGTGATGTTGGTATAACATTCACATGGATATTACCCACTGAGGATAGTTTGGATCACTACAATTACTCCATAAGAAATAGCAAGTGGGCAATAATCACCGATACTATTAATTGGGTAAAAATAAGTGGACAATATGTGGGCAAAGGAGGCGAGAGGTATCTGATCATTGGCAATTTTACACCCAATCGGGAATTGTCTTTTGCAGTCGGCAATCAAAATTCTTCGATTGATTTATCCTATTTTTTTATCGACGAAGTAACCCTGCAACGGTGTACTCATCCGGAGATCGAGTCTTTTCATATCGATACCGCAATTTGTGAGGGAGCAAAAATCAGACTGATGGGAATGGAATACGCTGCTTCCCATTATTGGGATGGTTTTGGTGCAAGGGAGTCAATCGAAATATCCACACAGGGGACATACAAAGTGAATAATTTTTTTGATTGTAGGGTACAGCAGCAAGTCTATGAGGTCATCACTGAGGCATGTGATTGCAATTTGAGTATCCCGACACTGATCAGTGTTTATGAAAGGGGATCGATCTTCGAGGTGGCGTTATCAAAAAATGTTGTGGAGCATGAGCTGACCTTTTTTAATGCTTCAGGTCATTTTTTCGCATATACCAACGATCCTGAGATCAGCGCGGAGGCCATGCCCAAGGCATCAGGTATGTATTTTTGGAGGGCCAATCTCAAATGCACAGGAATCGACGAGCAAATTTTTAATAAAGTAGTATCAGGGAAGTTGATTATACAGAATTAGTTGTGGTATTATTCTCTTTCGCATAATAAATCCTTGCCGAAATTGGCACCTGGACAATCTTGTCAACAATAAATCATGATACAAGTCTGCCATCTTGATGATCTGATTTGAGTCTTTTAGATGGCAAACAGTGTTTCAGCGTAAGATCTAATGTTGGAATCATTATTTTTATCCTTGGATATTATGATCTGTAAGCGGACATATCGAAAAATGACTTGTGCTTTATACCTTCTGGTCCTGAATTCCTTTTTTGGATTTGGACAAATAAATACTTGTGAGACCAGGGGTATTTACGGTCATCCCGGACCTCTTTGGGAGAAGGGATACACCCTGAGTGATCTGGGGATCAATGCTGTATTTGTGCATGGTGGATCGATTGATTCGACAATGGTGACAAGGGCAAAAAGGGATGGGCTGAAAGTCTACGCAGAGTTTGCTACGCTCAATGGGAAGGGATACGTAGACCGGCACCCGGAAGCTCATGCCATTAATGAAAAAGGCAATAAAGTAGATGATGCTGGTTGGTTTATGGGAGTATGCCCTACTGACAGGGGTTTTCGCCGATACAGATTCCAACAATTGCGGAAATTGTTGACACAATATGATTTGGACGGTGTATGGATGGATTATGTGCACTGGCATGCGCAATTTGAAGAGCCTGTACCCATTTTGCCCGAGACCTGTTTTTGCGAAGAGTGCCTGGACAAATTTTCTCGGCACGCGAGCTTGCAAATCGAGGGTAACAGCATTGAGGAGCAGGCAGGTTGGATTTTGACTGAAGCGGATGCAAAGTGGCGGGAGTGGCGATGCCAGGTCATTTTAGATTGGGTCCTTGAGATCAGGAAAATACTTCAAGAATTAAGGCCCGGGGCATTGCTGGGGATATACCACTGCCCTTGGCAGGATGAGGAATTCGACCACGCACGACGCAGAATTTTGGGATTGGATTACGATATGCTGGCACCTGTCGTCGATGTTTTTTCTCCGATGGTATACCACGGCAGGATGGGTAGAGAACCGGAGTGGGTAGCGTCCAATATCTTATGGCATAGTAAAAGAATCGCTCCTCAGGAAAAAAACCATCCCGGGATTTGGCCTATTGTCCAGGCTCATGACAAACCTCAAATTATTTCTGCTGCCGAATTTGAAGTCGTACTAAAAGGAGCATTGGGTGGAAGAGCGAGTGGAGTGATGATGTTCACCACCAGAGCTATAGCCGATCATCTTCCAAAAATCGAAATCATGAAGAAGATTTATGCTGAATGCCGTTGATTTTTTGGCACACCGGACACAATCCCGACCTGTTCTGATTTCTATCTGAGTTCCTTTTTACATTGCCAGGATTAAATCTTCAGAATATATTTTTTCAAAATCATGAGATCTAATGGACGATGGAAGAATCGCAGCAGAAAATCGTTAATGAATTAACAGAGCTCCTTCCTCAAAATCTCCGTTTAGTAAACATCCTCCACATTTGCTTTGACCCATACCATGCACTCATCAAAATTGTCAAAAATCTGAGACTCAGGTACCAGGTCGGGAATAATGTCTATGCGCTCCAGCATATAGCGAGGTTGGGCAATGATGTTCACCAGCAATATCCTGATACCGCGTTTCACCAAATCGGAGATTACATCTTCCATTGCATAAAGACCAGACTGATCCATGTATTGCATCCTACCCATCCGTATGACCACGGCAGATGCTGTTTCCGGTATTTGAGAGGCCAACTGTTGAAAATCCTGAGTTGTGCCAAAAAAGAGTGGTCCCTTGATGTGTTTGATAAAAACTTCTTCTTTCAGATTTGTAGGAAAATCACCCTCATCCGCCCAGGCTTTTTCATGTAGCAATGATTTGACATCAGACCTCTCGGCAGTGAGATCTCCGATTTTTTTCATAAACATGAGGGAGGCGATGACCAGGCCGATTCCAACCGCATATACAAGATTCCAAACAGAGGATAAAACCAGGACAATGATCATCACGATCACCTCGGTTCGGGGCATGTTGGGAATTGCCTTTAGACCCTTGTAATCCATGACGGCAATGCCCACCGTGATCAATATTCCAGCCAAAACAGCTGCAGGTATTTGAGAAGCAACAGGACCCAGAGCAAGTAAAATCACAAACAAGAGAATACCTGCCATCATACCCGAAAGTTTTGTCTTTCCACCTGCATTAATATTTACAACGGTGCGGATAGTAGCGCCAGCACCCGGAATGCCACCAAAAAGGGCTCCGATAGAATTGCCTATGCCTTGTCCGATCAACTCCTGATTGGGTTTATGGCGAGTCTTAGTCATATTGTCTGCGACCACCGAAGTAAGAAGTGAGTCGATAGCTCCCAACAGAGCCAGTGTCAATGCAGTAAATATGTATGGAGCTACGGCCTGCAGATTAAAACCAGTGAATATTTCTAAGTTCGGGATGGGTAGACCACTGGGTATTTCTTCGATCGGGCGGTAATCCAGTCCAAAACCGTAGGCAATACCCGACATTACCAATAGTGCAACAAGTGTGCTGGGGACTACCTTGGTGATACGTTTAAATCCATAGATGATCAATATTGTTCCCAAAGCCAATATAAGCTCCAGCCAATTGATGTTTTTTAATCCGCGTGGCAATACTTTCAATGCACCGAGAACTCCCGAAGCTTCCTTCCCGGCCAGTGTCTCTGACTCTTCGAGAATCTCTGCTTCTGTGATGTTCTCTGCTCTCGAAATGGTTTCCCTGAAATCTTCAAGTACCAGGATCCCTTCGCCGGCCTCCTCCTTCAGGATATTATCGAGCATAATCTCCTCAGCCTGTGGTTTAAACTGATTTACGAAGTCTACATCTTCTTTGGGGTAGTAACCGATCGAGGGTAAAATTTGGGTAACAATAATGATCACTCCGATCGCAGTCATAAATCCCGATACAACGGGATACGGGATGTACTTTATATACATTCCCAGCCTGAGGAATCCGAGCACAATTTGCAGCAATCCAGCGAGGAGAAAGACGGTCAGGATAGCGGGTAATGCTTTGCTCACATCCCCTCCTGAAGCGGCTACAATACCCGCTATCACTACCATACTTACTGCGGTCATGGGAGCTGTAGGTCCGGAAATCTGGGAAGGGGTGCCCCCAAACAGGGCTGCAAAAAAGCTGACGAAGATAGCTCCATATAAACCGGCACTTGGGCCGAGACCCGAGCTGACCCCAAAGGCAAGCGCTAGTGGAAGGGCCACGATACCTGCAGTGATGCCCCCAAATAAGTCTCCTTTAAAATGTGAAAAATCGAATCCCAGTGCTTTCATTTTGTTTAGTTTACTTCTATCGCTATTCAATCAGGGCACTTATCATCCGGATTATAAATCCATACCAGCTGTTTGACCATTTTCTGAGTCATTGTAACATCCTGGTCAAAAGAAGTGCTCTCATGCTTTATTGTTAGACCCGCAAATATAATAGCAATACTATCAATGTGCAAGAAATGCCCTGATTATTTATTCGGGTTGGCCGTACATGTGCAAAAGAGACTAAACCGGCACAGGACTTTTTGGAACCTTCACCCGGGACAAAAGGATCATACCCAGGATAAAATAGAGTGTGAGTAACAGGACACTATTGCGCATGCTGCCAGTAATTTGATCTAAAAAACCAAAGCTGAAAGTACCAACCACTATGGCTACTTTTTCCAGTACCTCATAAAAGCTAAAATAGGAAGTGCTTTCATCTTTATGATCCTGGATCAATTTGGAATACGTAGATCTGCTCAGCGCCTGTATGCCACCCATCACCGTCCCTACCAGGGCGGCGATGAGATAAAATTGTAGTTTTTGGGAGACATAAAATGCCAACAGGCAAATGATAATCCAAATGGCAAGCATACACATTATCGAAAATATATTTCCCCTCAATTTGGAAATAAATGCAAATAAATAGGCTCCGCCGATCCCCACTATTTGCAGGATAAGAACAACAATGATTAATTCTGAACTCCCGAAACTAAGTTCTTTTTCTGCAAATGTCGCTGCCAGAAAGAGAATAGTCTGTACGCCTGCACTGTAGCAAAAAAAGGAGATTAGAAAACGCTTAATATTTTTTTGAGGACGGAGTGCATACCATACATCCCGTATTTCTTTGAGGCCTTTTTTCAAAATCTCCCGGTTAAAACTCGATGTTTGATCCTTGGGCAATCGTTTGAATGGTATTTGAGCAAAAAGGACCCACCACATCCCTACCATCAAAAAAGAAATGCGGGCTGCAGTAGTTGAGTCCTCCGGAATTCCAAATAAAGTGGGGTTTAGGATCATCCATAGATTTATTAGAAGCAAGAGAACGCTGCCAAAGTATCCAAAGGAAAAGCCCTTGGCACTTACTTTATCGAATCGCGACGGTGAAGTAATCAACGGCAAATACGAATTGTAAAAGACTTTACCGCCATCAAAACCGATTGTCGCTGTAATAAAAAATGCAAGGGCTAGTGCGACCTGGGCCATACCTTTGAAAAAGAATAAGCAGGCGCAGGATATTGCTCCCAAATAGGTGAAGAATTTTAGAAAAAACATGCGACGACCACTATAGTCAGCAATGCCGGAAAGGATAGGCAGTAGAAGGGCGACGATGCAATATGCAAATGAAATCGAAAATGCATAGAGTGAACTGTTACTGATACTGGATCCCCAAAAAGGAATGTGCTCGTTCGTGACTTGTATGTAATAGTTGGGGAAGATTGCCACTACAATGACCAGGGCATATGAGGAGTTTGCCCAGTCGAAAAATGCCCAACCATTTATTACCCGCTTATTCTCGTCGTTTACTGGCACAGTATTGGTTTCTTATATATTCAAAGAACTGTATTTATCTCAAAGATATCTATATTGAGCACTTCTCCTGATCATATTGGGATTGAGGAATGTCAAATGAATTATTACACTCGGAAAGGAGTTATATTAAGGTGACTGGCCGGCAATGAAAATGACCAGACTTACTTTTTCTTAATGTCAGTCACCTCGATGATCCATACAAATTCTCAATTGTATACTCCACTGTGCCATATTCAGATTTAACAATCAATTAGAAATGCGAATTCTAATACTTTCTCGTAATGCATCCCTCTATTCTACACAGAGTTTACTGAGTGCTTGCTATCGAAGGGGTCATTACGCACGAGTAGTTGATCATCTTATGTGTGATCTTGTTATTGAGAAGAATAAACTTTCTGTCTCTTATCAGGGGGTCAGGCTGGACGGATACGATGCAGTGATTCCAAGAATTGGGAGTTCTGTGACAGCAATTGGCACCAATGTGATTCGTCAATTTGAGATGATGGGAGTTTTTACTACTGTAAGGGCCGAATCCATGATTAAAACGCGAAATAAATGGATGTGTTACCAACTTCTTGCCAGGGAAGGTATTCCCGTACCGGACTCTGTCTTGCCCAATTGCATACAGTACGATGATGAACTAGTCCGGGAAATATTTTCCGAACCCCTGGTTGTAAAACTGCTGGAAAGTACACATGGCCTTGGGGTCATCTTATCCGAGAGCTATCAAAACGCGTCCAGTACAGTTGAGGCTTTCTACCGTCTCAGACAAAGTGTATTATTGCAAAAATTTGTCAAAGAGTCGAAAGGTAGTGATATAAGAGCATTGGTTGTGGATGATCAAATCGT
This sequence comes from Saprospiraceae bacterium, assembly GCA_965222645.1. Lineage (GTDB taxonomy): Bacteria > Bacteroidota > Bacteroidia > Chitinophagales > Saprospiraceae > JABDMH01. Next base: position 4,200,875 of record OZ244968.1, read on the forward strand.
TGCATCGATGAAGCGAGAGGCAAAGCAGGGAGAGTTTCGCAGTAATCTACATCGTGGGGCATCGGCTGTAATCGAGCCCTTGAGTGAAAAGGAGGCCTTTCTCGCTCGGAAGGTTTGTAAACTGATGGGACTGAGTGTTGCCGGAGTTGATATCCTGAGGTCGAGTGACGGACCACTCATCTTGGAGATAAATTCATCACCGGGTTTGGAGGGCATTGAGACGGTCACCGGTAAAGATGTCGCAGGGGCCATTGTCAAATTTATTGAGAGAAACGTGAGAAAAAGGAAGAAATACACTATGCGTAAAGCAAGGTAGAGGATGAGCACTGGGATCATCATCAATAAAGTAGAGGTTAAGCCCGGCGAAAGTGAAATCATTAATCTTCATGTGGGTAAGTTACCTTCAGGGGCCAAGATCTCTGTAAAAACACATGTCTTCTGCGGATCGGAAACAGGACCCAGTGTTTTGCTCCTGGCCGGATTGCATGGGGACGAAATAAATGGCATCGAAATACTGCGAAGAATGATTGCCGATGGATTGCAGGGGAAGCTATTGCGGGGAAATATCGTGGTCATACCTATTCTCAATATTTATGGGTTTGTAAACTTCTCTAGAGAGGTGCCGGATGGCAAAGATGTAAATCGAAGTTTTCCAGGAAGTATGTCCGGGTCGCTGGCTTCCCGGATGGCAAACATTATCACAAAGAAAGTTTTACCTGTAATTGATTTCGGGGTGGATTTTCATACGGGGGGTGACAATAGGTATAATTATCCTCAGGTGCGCTATACGAAAAAAGATGAAAAAGCAAAGGAACTCGCAAAGGCTTTTGGAGCTCCATTCCTGTTGGAAAAATCAGTTCTCCCGAAATCACTGAGACGGACGGCACGAGATCTGAAGGTGCCAATCATCGTTTACGAGGGTGGTGAGGCGTTGCGATTGGACGGACTCGCCATTGAATCCGCCGTAGATGGTCTGACTCGATTATTGACTAGTGCCGGTATGATCTCCGGTGAGGTAAAAGACGTCTCAAGTCTTTGTTTCCACAAGTCATCATGGATTCGTGCGAAGCAGGCCGGTATATTTATCTGGTCAAAGAAGTCGGGTAATCAAGTGGTAAAGGGAGAGACGCTTGGAAGTATTTATGATCCGTATGGTATCACTAGAGTAGCGGTGACTGCCAACCGGGATGGATTTATTCTGGGTCATAATAATACACCGGTGGTACACCAGGGTGATGCATTATTTCATATTGGCTATGAATATGAGTCATAAGTGGTTTTGCCACTGTCGAGGTTCTTTAATCTCTGATTTAAATCTGAATACGCTGAAAGTCTGCGTAATTCACTTTGTCCCGGACATTAAAATGAGGAGAGATAGTGCGTTAAAACATGAAATATTTCTTGGAATGAAAAGGAGGAATTTTGCTACAGAATAAAATATACCAATGGTTGCAGTGTGCTTTTTTATTTTGCTTTCTGCCATTGGCAAGCTGTGCACAAAATACTTATAAGGATTCAGGAGAAACCCATTTTACCGAAATCCTCAATGATCCGTGCTTTGCTTCGGCAGTGGTGAGCGTTGTTCTATACGATTTGGATGCTGACAGTGTAATCGTAAATCATCAGGGCAATTTGGCTCTACCACCGGCTTCCATTTTAAAAGTGTGGACGACGGCAGCTGCTTTGAGCACTCTTCGACCCGAGTTTCGATTTAAAACGGATATCGGGTACCAAGGTGATGTGTTGGCAGACGCTATGGAGGGCGATTTGATGATCACAGGATTTGGAGATCCTACCCTGGGATCCTACCATTTTCACGACGACGGCTTTGATAATATTTTTATAAAAATCTTTGAGGAGCTAAGGGTGCGTGATATTAAGCACATTACCGGAGACATTGTGGGCCAGGGCGGATATTATTCTCATGACCGGATACCAGCAGGATGGCCCTATCAGGATCTTGGGAATTATTATGGTGCATTTTGTAGCGGACTAAATATTGCGGATAATCTTTTCTATCTGAAACTCAAACAAAAGATGATGCCCGGAGCGGCCATTGAAGAATGGACGGTCTATCCGATAGTGCCAGATCTCGTTTTAGACTCGTATTTGACATCAGGAGAAAAGGGAAGCGGCGACAATGCCTATATTATGGGAGGTCCGTTTCAAACTCATCGATATCTGCAAGGGACAATCCCGCCGGGCAATGCACACTTTACAATAAAAGGCTCGGTACCGGATCCAGCTTTATTTTTTTCAATTAATTTAAAACTGTTTTTAGAAAGCAAGGGGATTAGCATTGATGGTGCTGCAAAATCTACATATTCAAAACCCTCAAAGTCTAATCTTTTCTTTACGATGGATTCCCCGGATCTCTTAAATATTGTGAAAAAGACCAATGAAAAAAGCATTAATCTCTTTGCAGAGGGACTAGGCATGTATCTGGCAAGAGACGAACAAAATAACAAGTCAAGCTGGCTGATCAATTTTTGGAAAAACAAGGGAATTGATGTCGATGGTTGCCGTCTGTCCGATTTTTCCGGATTATCTCCCGATAATGCCATTTCAGGTGTATCTATGATTGACGTCCTTAAATATATTTATCACAATGATAGTTTGAAAGATATGATCACAGCGAGTTTGCCGGTCGCCGGGAGGACGGGTACATTGCGTTCCTTTCTTGACAAGTCTCCTGCGGAAGGCAAAGTGATGGCTAAGAGTGGATTAATTAGTGGTGTTCGAAACTACGCGGGATATATAGAAAAGAACGATCGAACCTATGCCTTTTGTGCCATGACCCAAAATCCAACTTGCAAAAGCTACACTGTACGAACTAAGTTGGAAAGTTTGGTCGAGTCACTATATCATTTGATTCGATAGATTTAGTCTTGATCTGGCAAAAACAGATTGAAACTACTACGAAAAGATAATGCAACGGTCCGCTAGCTATTTCTGGAGCTCGACCGGCAAAAAGTGTTTCTCGTCTTTGGAGGATCGGCAGTTTTCATTTTTGCTGTATCTTACCCCTGCCATGAAAAGAGTACTGATGAAGTGGTGGAGTTTTATCTTGATCCCGGTTTCCTTATTGATTCTTGCAGATTGCAAGCCATCAGTAGGAGGCCCGTCAGATGACGACCACGACGATTTGACATGGAGTGCCGGGAGTGATTTTGATGACAAGGTGTCTACATACGAGGATGAGAATCGTGATATCTGGCAAAAACCTGTACGAGTCATTGATTTACTTTCTCCGTTAGAGAATAAGACAATCGCTGATTTAGGAGCTGGTACGGGTTATTTTGCGTTTAGATTGGTGGCAAAAGCCAAGAAAGTGATTGCCATTGATATCGACCGGGATTTTGTTCGATTTTTGAATGATAAGAAGGCTTTATTACCGTCGGACTACCAGGATCGGTTTGAGGTGAGAATGGCGAAGGCCGACGATCCGATGCTCGTCCCCGGGGAAGTCGATGGAGTACTCGTTGTAAATACATATGCATATCTGGAAAACCGTGTAGAATACTTCCGGAATTTAGCAGAAATGATCGTCCCCGGAGGTAAGGTTGTCATCATTGAATTTAAGATGAAGAATATTCCAAATGGGCCACCGCCAGAGGAAAAAGTCCCGATGGGACTTGTGGAGAAAGAATTGGAGCAGGCGGGATTCGACAAAATTAAAGTCGATGATCAAACGCTCGATTATCAATATATCGTAGTGGCTGAAATTTAAAATTTGTACGATGGCAAATCTCGATCTGTAATGCAGCATCGCCTATGGGCAGAATTATCACCCCCATTATGAGGGTTAAAAACGGTACCTCAATCGAACCCTCGCTAAATCCAAAATCTTTCAAAATCAGGCCCTGTCAGAGGTAAATAGAAGTGCCCTTTATTATATTTACGTTTTATACCGCTTAGTTATAATTCTTGATGGCAGTAGATGTAATCCTTGGCCTTCAGTGGGGCGATGAAGGAAAGGGAAAAATTGTTGACTTTCTGGCACCCAATTACGATATAATTTGCCGTTTCCAGGGCGGTCCCAATGCAGGGCACACCCTAAAATTTGAGGGGAGAAAACATGTACTCCATACAGTGCCCTCCGGTATCTTTAGGGAGAATCTGGTCAATGTGATCGGCAATGGAGTGGTCATTGATCCGGTGACTCTTGCCAAAGAGATCGATGATATAGCCGGAGCCGGCGTGGAGCTGCATCAAAATCTCCTTATCGCTCGCAAAGCTCACCTCATTCTGCCTACCCATCGACTCCTCGACCGGGCATCTGAGGCTTTTAAGGGCAAAGCCAAGATCGGATCTACATTGAGAGGCATTGGTCCCACATATATGGACAAGACTGGTCGAAACGGGCTCAGAGTGGGCGACCTGGAGACATCTCAGTTTCGGGATAAGTACAACGCGCTGAAGGAAAAGCACCTTGGATTGCTCAAAATCTATCCCGATTTTGATTATGATCTCGAGACTGAGGAATCGCTTTGGATGGAGAAGTTACAGATCTTGAAGGCCTTGCCCTTTGTTGATGGTGAATACTATGTCAATGAGGCGCTGGATAGTGGTCTGAGGGTACTCGCCGAGGGGGCTCAGGGATCGATGCTTGATATCGATTTTGGCACCTATCCTTATGTGACCTCGTCAAATACGGTGACTGCGGGTACCTGTACCGGATTGGGTATCGCACCGAGCAGGATTGGTGAGGTTATCGGGATAACCAAGGCGTATTGCACCAGGGTTGGGAGTGGCCCTTTTCCATCAGAACTTTTTGATGAGGACGGTAACAATCTCGCTAAAATCGGAAACGAGTTTGGTGCCACAACGGGCAGACCGAGGAGATGTGGCTGGCTCGACGTTCCGCAATTGCGGTATACGATTATGATAAACGGGGTCACTCAGCTGGTTATGACCAAGGCAGATGTACTTGATAGCTTCGAAAGAATTAAGGTGGCTTCTGCCTATCAAATAGATGGCGAAGAGGTAAATGCAGTGCCTTTTGATCTTTGCAACGAAAACATCGTCCCTGTCTGGAAAACTTATGATGGATGGCAGGAAAGCCTATCTGGAATCTCAGCCTACGACCATCTCCCCACAAACACAAGGTCATATGTGGAGGATTTACAGGATCAGTTAGGAGTTCGGTTTTCAATGATTTCTACCGGACCTGAGCGGCAAAAACTGATTAGGAAGTAGGGGCATCTTTGCAACCTATCTTCTTGCTCGCCACCTTCCATTCCTGTTTTCTGCAATCAATAATCCCCAATCATTTGCTTTGAGGGCGGGCAAAATGAATATTAAAATTCATACAAAAAAACATTGCAATAGTACTGTCTGCCGTGGCATATCTCAACAACAATTGATTGCGCAATTATTAATTATCCTTTATCCTTCGTATTTGTGAAATTCTGATATCGTAATATAGTATCCATCGGGGTCCCTTAATGAGAATTCCTTTTTTCTTGAGTTTGGATTTAATTGAATTTCTGACTCTACTTTATATCCCATGTTTCTGACATTGCGACGTATTTTCTCCATATTGTTGATCCGGAAGTATATGATTAAACCATTTCCATTTGAGTCGTTGGAGCTTTTCATCATTGGGTGTTCATGAGCACCCCATTTATGAAGGCAGATCCGGATCTCATGGTTCTTGTCCCGTAATACCGCAAACTCATCTCCGCTATGTGCTCTCTCAAATCCAAAAATAGATTTATACCAGATCGAACTGGCATTGACATCTTTTACGGCGATTATTGGATCAATTGACATCATCTTCAGTTTCTTTTTTTTACTTTTTTTCAATTCCTAATGTGATCAGATAGAACAGCCACGAAGTCTATCAAAGTTTAAGAGTTTTTTTTGAACTCCACGCTTAGTGCTTTTTCTTCATTATCTCCACATTTACTTCTATTTCCCTTGTTCTTTATTCATCAGTTCCAATGCTTATTTTGACTTCATGATTTCGACAAGATGATTTACTTTTCCGTATTTTATAGGCTTCCCTTGGATTTTTCACAAGGATGCGTCGCCAATCTTTTTTTGTAAATCCTTTTTTATTCAGACGGGGGATAAGTTGATCGAAAATTACGGTATAACCCTTGTAGGTTGTTTGCTCTTCTTTCCCCACTGTGTACCATCCGGCATCGTGAGAGATGAGTGTACGGTGCAATAATTTGTGCCGTTTTAAACTCAATAAAAAATTAATGTATCGACTTAATTGTTCGTCATTGCCTTCCTTGTCAATGGCCCATCCCAAGCCATCAAGGGAGATCCACACTCCTTGTCGAGCCAGTCTTTTATGTCCTTCTTCAGTACCTCGTTGAGCATGTGTCCAGACAAATGCACTGGGATCAACACCTAGATCTCTTATGATTTTCAATTGCTGAATGGCCGTTGTGTCATCTCCTGTATGACTTACGATCGTAAGTCCTGAAGCCAGGTGGGTTAGAGCTGCGGCGGTTACTATTTTTTGATCTAAGCTATCGAGATTGTTTTTGCTGTCGACTCCGATCTTAATGAATCCGGGTTTTACACCGGAGTTGTCAATACCGTTGCAGAATTCATCGATCCAAATTGATGCAATATCTTCCGCGTGTAATTTTTTTATTTTTTCAGGAATGTACTGCTGCTTTCGCGCTGCATAGTAACCGGTATTCGTCAGGACATGGAGACCTGTTTTTTCACTTAGCTTCCTTAATAAGGCAGGATTTCGGCCAAGATATGCTGGTGTGCATTCTAAAAAAGATTTTACGCCCTTGTTTTTCATTTCCAGTAGGTGAGGTATGATGACATCAAATGCTTCTTGCTCATCCCATGGTATCCGGTCTTTATTATCTGCATCGGTCCAATCCAGAAATACGTGTTCGTGTATCAGTGTAGTACCCAGATCACGCGGACGTATGGATCCCTCTACGGTTTCGACATAAAATCGTGCTCTATGTACCGAGCAGGACAAAAGTAAAAAAAGCACTACAAGAAAGATATTTTTCGGAAAAAGGGAATTCAATGCACTTTACTTTTTTTCTTTCCAATTTTCGCATTTTTCCCCATCGTGACAGTGACCGTATAAATTAAGTGCGTGATCGGTTACCTTAAATTGCAGAATCTCTCCCATTTTATCTTTGATACGCTGAATTCGTGGATCACAAAATTCGACCACCTTCCCACAGTCCTTGCAGATCATATGATCGTGTTGTCTGTAGCCAAATGATTTTTCGTATTGAGCGAGGTTTTTTCCAAATTGATGTCTTTTTATGAGATCACAGCTCACCAATAATTCCAGTGTATTATAAACCGTAGCCCTACTTACGCGATAATTTTGATTTTTCATATGGATATATAGAGCCTCGGCATCAAAATGGTCAGTGCGCTGATAAATCTCTTCCAGGATGGCAAATCGCTCCGGAGTTTTACGAAGACCCTGAGTTTCCAGATGAGTGGAAAAAATGTTTTTGACTTCGTTTATTGTTTCGGGAGAGGAAATCTGTTCTGCCATTTGTCTTTTTTTTATTCTATACGGGTTACGGTAGATACACCCGACAAGGTTTTTAGTGCTCTAATTACCTGATTAAGTTGGTTTGTATTACTTACAATCAAGCTTATTTTTCCCTCATAGTAACCCTCATCTCCGGCAATAGAAAATGACCTGATATTCATGCCGAGCTTTGAAGAGATTTCTCCTGTGACTCTCTCGATAACTCCGGGTCCGTCATCAATTCCCGTAATGACCAGTTGCGCAATAAACTCCTTTCCAATATCCCTGGACCATTCAGCATTGAGCATCCTGTACCCGAAGTTTGTCATCATGTGATCGGCATTGGGGCACGACGTCCGGTGTATTTTTGCCCCACTACTGGTACCGACAAACGCGAATATGTCATCTCCCTTCACGGGATTGCAACACGTCGCCAATGTGTATTCATATTGTTCGCCGGGTTCTCCATTTATCAGGACAAGTGGGGTCACTCCCTTTTTGGTTTTTCGCGTCCTTTTTGGTTTTTCGCGTTGAGGCTCCTTTTCGACTTTGTCAAAGACGATGCGCCCGTGGAGTATCTTGTAGTCTTTTATGTCTGCTACACTAGCGTGGCCGTTGTAAATCGCAGCGTAGTATTCAGTGCGATTATTAAATCCCATGTGTTTAGCAACGATATCCACATTATTTTCGAGATCGATTTTCAGGTGGGAAAGTTTTCGTGAGAGTGCTTCCTTACCTAATCCAGCGGCCTTGCGTAAATTATCTTTAAGCGCAGATTTGATTTTTGATTTTGCCCGGCCCGTCACGACCATCTTGAGCCAATCCTCATTTGGTTTTTGGTTTTTACTGGTAGTGACATGGATCTGGTCCCCATTTTCCAGCACATAGCCCATTGGTACAAGTCGATTGTTGACTTTGATAGCTGTGCAATGGTGTCCTACATCAGTATGGATACTAAAGGCAAAGTCAAGTGCTGTAGCTCCTTTCGGCAACACCTTCATATCTCCTTTCGGAGTATATACAAATACTTCTTCACTAAAGAGATTACTCTTGAAATCTGAGACAAACTCCAGGGCATCTTTGTCCACGTCTTCCATCAGGTCTCTGATATTGTCAAGCCATGACTCGTACAGATCCTGCTGATTGGCTACTTCTTTGTATTTCCAGTGTGCTGCAAAACCCCGTTCGGCAATCGCATCCATGCGCTCGCTGCGTATCTGGACCTCGACATACTTGCCCTGTGGGCCGATCACCGTAGTGTGCAGAGACTCATATCCGTTGGACTTGGGTGTAGTCACCCAATCTTTGAGGCGTTCTGGTATCGGCGTGTGTACATCTGTCACGATTGAATACACCTGCCAGCAAATGGGTTTTTCCTTGTCAGGCGGAACGTCAATAATGATTCTCACCGCAAAGAGATCATAGATCTCCTCGAAAGGTACATTCTTCGTTCTGATCTTATTGTAGATCGATGATATCGACTTGGGCCGACCGTGTATCCGGTAATCGATCTTCAGCTCGTCGAGCTTTTCCTTTAAGGGCCCGATAAACGCTTTAATATAGTTGTTTCGCTGCCTCTTGGTCTCCTGAAGTTTTCGAGCCAGCTCATCATATTTGTCCCTGTCAGTGATCTTCATGCAGAGGTCCTGAAACTCTGTCCGCACGTTGTAAAGACCTAACCGGTGAGCCAGGGGTGCATAGATGTAGCTCGTCTCAGCAGCAATCCTGAGTTGCTTGTTCTTGGGCATCGAACCGATTGTTCGCATATTGTGCATGCGGTCTGCCATCTTAATCAATACTACCCTTACGTCATAGACTAATGTGCTAAGTACTTTTTTGAAATTCTCCGCCTGAGCGGTAGTCGGGTTGAAATCGTGTTTGAGCTTGGTGAGCCCGTCTACGATATCAGCTATCTTACTCCCAAAGCGTTTGCGGATTTCCGGCAATGTGACGGCTGTGTCCTCCACCACATCGTGCAAAAGGGCAGCCACGATTGCAGTGGGGCCAAGGCCGATTTCCTCTGCACAAATCCGGGCCACATCTATCGGGTGAAGAATATAGGGTTCACCTGATTTTCGACGTTGCATGCTGTGCGCTTCATAGGCAATCTCAAAAGCAGCCCTAATGTCTTTCTTATCCTCCTTATCGACATTTACCTTTATACTGCGCAAGAGCCTGCGGTAAGCAGACTGGATCTGTTTCCGTTCTTCAGCAGTGTTGGTTGCGATTTCCTGTGCCATTTCTATCTTGAACTAACAATCTTATTCAAAAACCCATTGACAAAACAAAAATCAAGTACAGTTAGTTTCTGGCTGCAAAATACAGCTTAAATGCCATCTTGGCTTACTGATATCCGGTGAATACAAAAACATATTATCTTTGCAGGCGCTTTGAACAAAAGGCGATTTCAGGACTGCGGGTGTGGTGGAATTGGTAGACACGCTAGACTTAGGATCTAGTGCCGCAAGGCGTGGGAGTTCGAGTCTCTTCACCCGCACATTAGGATTTTAGATTAGACCTGCTATCAAATTAGTAAATGAACCCATTTAATGTTGTCACAAAGTTTCAAGTATAATTTTGATGCCAGATGAGACGCAAAACGCAGACAGAGCAGGAGCTCTGGCGAGCCTGCCTGCCGGCAGGCAGGGCTTTGCAACGATCCCGAAAGCTTTCGGGAGGTGCAAAAATAATTGAAAATTTGTCATAAGATTCAGTGGGTTCGTCTACTGGTGATTGAGGGTTACATTTCTTATAACTGTGAAGTAGATGAGTGTCGTCAGAACAGACAAATCCGATCAGGAAGCTGAAATAGCCATATCTATCGGTGTTTCGGATTATAAACCTAAATTGGATGAAGAGCTGAAGAAATATCAGCAGAAAGCCCATATGAAGGGATTTAGAAAGGGTAAAGTGCCCCTGAGCATGATCAAGAAAATGTATGGCAAGGCCATGCTGGCTGATACGGTAAATCAATTGCTACAGGAAAAACTGGGAGGCTTCCTAAAAGATGAAAAACTCGATATATTGGGTCAGCCACTTCCTTCTAAAGATCAGGAGACATTTGATTTTGATCTCAATTCCGACAGGGACTTTGTCTTTCTATTTGACGTGGGTCTCACCCCTCAATTCGAGCTAAAGGGAGTTGATGATAGTACCGTGGTCAAGTTTCCCAAAGTGATCGTTACAGACGAGATGGTCGGTGAGAGAATGGCCTTATTGCAGAAGCAACACGGTGATGAAATTCATCCTGAGGATGGTATAGAAAGTGAGGACAGACTGACCATAAATGCGCTGGAACTGGAAGGAGAGGAGCTCAAGAAAAAGGGATTTGAAACGGCCTTTAAAATATTGGTATCCCAAATCGCTGACGAAAACCTCAAAAACCAGGTGCTGGAGTCAAAGAAAGGAGATAAAATAAGGTTTGACATCTTCGAGCTTGAGGCAGATCGATCGGAAGATTTTGTGCGTAAGTATTTTCTAAACATGGAAGAGAGTGAGATGGATCTGTTAGTGGGAAATTGGTTTGAAGGGACCATAGAAGAGGTTCATCGCATTGCTCCTGCCAAACTCGAGCAAGAGTTCTTTGCTAAAGTGTTTGGGGAAGGGGAAGTTACATCTGAGGAAGAAGCGAGGCAGTCGATCAAGGAGGAACTGGAGAATTACTATTTGCAACAATCTGAGGCTCTTCTCTACAAAGCTTTTCAGGAGGAATTACTCAGACAGAATCAAGTTGATTTACCCGACGAATTTCTCAAAAGATGGCTCTTGACCAACAATGAGGAGATGTCAGCTTCAAAGCTGGAAAGTGACTATCCCGACTTCTCAGAGAATCTGATTTGGAATCTGATCGAAAGAAGAATCAAAGAAGCTCATGATCTTAAAGTGGATAGGGATGAAGTTAAGGACGCCTTTCGCAACCAGGTGAAGCAGTATTTTAACTCCTATCCTGTCTCTGACGATATTATTGAAAGCTCTGTAGACCGCCTGATGACTAATCAGGAGCAGTTTGGTCAGACCTATAATAATATCATGTCTGATAAAATCTTTGAGACAATCCGGGATTTGGTAACCCTCGAAGATGAAATGCTTACGCTGGAGGATTTTGAGTTGCGATTGAAGCAAGCGAGGGAGGCTGCCGGAAGAGACGCTGGTGGGGTGAGAGATGAAGAGGAATGATTATTGATCCAATAATTTGAAACAATTTTGCATTTTGAGAATTATATCACTTGGTTGAGAATATTCTCGCCGTGCTCTTTAAAAAGAATATCACGATGATTCACAAAGATGAGTTTAAAAAATATGCCACCAAGCACTTGGGTTTAGGCAGTGCCACACTGGAAAAATACATGGAGACCTCAGTGCCGAATATTCACGGATTTACTCCCCATGTGATTGAGGAAAGACAACTCAATGTAGTGGGTATGGATGTGTTTTCTCGCCTGATGATGGACCGGATCATTTTTATGGGTGTACCTGTAAATGATTATGTTGCCAATGTCATCCAGGCTCAACTGTTGTTTCTCGAATCTACCGATCCTAAGCGGGATGTTCAGATGTTTATCAATAGTCCTGGAGGAAGTGTTATTGCCGGATTGGGTATCTATGACACCATGCAGTATGTAGCTCCGGACATTGCGACAATATGCACAGGTCTTGCTGCATCGATGGGGGCAGTGCTGCTGGCAGCAGGAACCAAGGGGAAGCGCACTGCTTTGCCTCATGCCCGTGTCATGATCCATCAGCCTTCAGGTGGAATGCAGGGCCAGTTTTCCGATATGGAGATCAGCTACAAACTCATCAAATCAATGAGATCTGAGCTGTATCAAATACTGGCCGATCACACATCGCAGAAGATAGCGAAAATTGAGGAGGATTGTGACCGGGATAACTGGATGACTGCACCGGAAGCCAAGGAATATGGGCTGGTTGATGAGGTGCTGGAACGGAAAAATTCCGGTGATAAAAAGAGCGAATAAGTGATCTTGATTTTAGTGTAAACCCCTGAAAGAAACCTACTTTTGTATAACTGATTGCTGTTATGGAAGACAAAAATGTGAGATGTTCTTTTTGTGGAAGGGATAAGTCTGAAGCCTTAATCTTGATCGCGGGGATTGATGGCCATATTTGTGAGGTTTGTGTAGAGCAAGCCACCGATATAGTTAAGGAAGAACTATTTGCAAATAAAGACAAGGATAAGAGCAAATTTCTTTTGCCCGCAAATCTCACTCCCGCAAAAATTAAGGATTATCTGGATGAATATGTGATCGATCAGGATGAGGCAAAGAAGTATCTTTCAGTGGCAGTCTACAACCACTACAAAAGGATAGGAATTGATCAATTGGATGATGTGGAAATCGAAAAATCAAATATTCTCTTCGTAGGCCGGACGGGTACTGGTAAGACACTCATGGCACGATCGATTGCTAGACTCCTCAATGTGCCCTTCGCAATTGTCGATGCGACAGTGTTTACGGAAGCAGGTTATGTGGGAGAAGATGTGGAGAGCATTTTGAGCAGATTGCTGCAGGTGTGTGATTACAATGTACAGGCTGCTGAAAAGGGAATTGTATATATCGATGAGCTGGACAAGATTGCACGCAAAAGTGACAATCCTTCAATTACCCGGGATGTGAGCGGAGAGGGAGTGCAGCAGGCCCTGCTGAAGATGCTGGAAGGCACAGATGTCAATGTGCCTCCGCAAGGTGGACGAAAACATCCGGAGCAGAAGCTCATCAAAGTAAATACGGAAAACATACTCTTTATCTGTGGTGGAGCTTTTGATGGGGTAGAAAAGCTTATTGCCAAACGCCTGAACACCCAGGTGATTGGATACAACTCAAAAGCCAAGGAAGCTGTAGATCGTGAGCATCTCCTTCAATACGTAAATCATCTCGATTTGAGGCACTACGGACTCATCCCGGAGTTGTTGGGCCGATTGCCAGTCCTCACTTACCTTAATCCTCTGGATGTAAGTGCATTGGAGTCAATCCTGGTAAAACCTAAGAACGCGATCATCAAGCAGTATAAGAAGCTTTTCCAACTTGAAGGAATCGAGCTTTCTATTACAAAAGGAGCATTAAAATACATTGCCGAGAAGGCGCACGAGTACAAGTTGGGAGCGCGGGGGCTGCGATCTATATGTGAAGCGATAATGACAGACGCCATGTTTGAGTTGCCATCGCGTAAAAATGTTAAAACTTTTGAGGTCGATCTCCTCTACGTAAAGGAAAAACTGGAGAAATCCAAACTCGCAAAGCTGAAGGTTGCTTCGTAGGGGGCTTGTGTATTATCCTTCTTGTGCTGTTAAAAAATGCTTAAAAGAATATCACCTTGATGAAGGCGGACAAAGAGGTACGTTGTAATTGGTGTCAGTAAATGCTTAGGACTGATGACGATCTTCTTTGATCTTGTAATCTAAATAGTGTAATTTTGCAGCCCTATGATAAACAAGCGCCTAAGAAATTGGTGGTTTTTTGTCTTAATTGCCTTATTATCAACTGCTTGTAGGACTGAATTTGAGCGAATTCGGACTAGTAATGATCCGGAGCTTATCTATGAGAAGGCTTTGGGCTACTACAATGAAGGTGATTATTTGCGCGCTCAGACACTTTTTGAGCTTGTCCTCAATAGTTTTAGGGGAAGTGCGAAAGCCGAAGAATTGGCGTTTAACTATGCATACACACATTATTATCAAGGGAGTTTTCTATTGGCCTCGCATTACTTTGAAAATTTTTCCAATACCTATACATCAAGTAGCAGAAGGGAAGAGGCTGATTACATGAACGCATATTCTAATTACTTACTTTCTCCAAATTTCCGGCTGGATCAGCAATATACCGTGAAGGCTATAGAGTTGTTTCAGATTTTCATCAATACGTATCCGAACAGCGAACGGGTGGCATCGGCAAATGAGCTGATTATTACTTGTCGCGATAAGTTAGAACAAAAGGAATTTGTATCCGGTAAGCTTTATTTCGATTTGAAAAACTACAGTAGTGCAGTGCATTCTTTTGAAAACTTGCTGAAGGAATTTCCGGAGACCTCAAATGCTGAAGAGGTGCGATTCTTGATTTTAAAATCTGCCTTCCTCCTGGCAGAGAACAGCTTTTATGAAAAACAGGAGGAGCGATATGAAGAAGCAATAACCAAATACAACAACTTTTTTAAAAAATTTCCATCCAGTAAATATCTAGCCGAAGCTTCTGATATCTTGAATCAGAGCAGGGCTAAACTAAAAACATTTGCGCAATGACAGATATCAAATCAAAGGTACAAGGGTATAACTCATTTGCTAAAGCCCGAGACATCGAAGAATTGGTAAAGGTGACCGGCAACATTTATGAGGCCCTGGCAATCATCGGAAAAAGGGCCGATCAATTAAATGTCGAAATCAAATATGAACTCTCTGAAAAACTAGAGGAATTTGCTATCGCTTCAGATACTATTGAGGAAGTGCATGAAAATAAAGAGCAAATTGAGATTTCGAAATTTTACGAACGACTACCTAACCCAGCATTAATTGCTACGGAGGAGTTTTTAGGGGGTAGCATAAATCATCGGTACAGAGAACAAAACACCGATAAGGAGCAAGGTGAAGAGCGAACATTGCCTGAACTCTCGATGTAGAGAGATCTACATCCACCAATATTATTTATGCTCTCTGATAGAAAAGTACTGCTTGGGATCACGGGGAGCATCGCTGCGTATAAATCAGCTTTTCTCACACGGCTATTGGTGAAAAGCGGTGCTCATGTGCAGGTATTGATGTCTGATGCAGCGACCCGGTTTATCTCCCCTCTTACTTTGTCCACCTTATCAAGACGGGATGTCCTGACAGAAGTCATCACCGATGAATCATGGAATAGTCACGTAGAACTCGGTCTTTGGGCCGATCTAATGATCGTGGCACCGATCACTGCTCATACTATTGGAAGACTGGCCAATGGCCTCTGTGATGACATTATCACAGCATGCTATCTTTCTGCCCGGTGCCCGGTCATGATTGCTCCAGCGATGGATCTGGATATGTGGAAGCACCCGGCAGTTCAGCGCAATATAGACAAGTTGCAGTCTGACGGAGTCCAGCTTGTACCAGCAGAGCATGGTGAGCTTGCAAGTGGGCTCATCGGTACTGGTCGCATGGCAGAACCAGAAGATATCTACAGTAGGATCGAGGTGATCTTACAAAAAAAAAATCATAGTCTGAAGGGAGTGAAGGCACTGGTGACAGCCGGACCCACATTTGAGAAGATTGACCCTGTGAGGTTTATCGGCAATAGGAGTAGCGGGAAGATGGGAGTTGCGATAGTGCAGTCATTACTTGCCCGGGGAGCTGATGTGGTGCTTATTATAGGGCCAAATCACCTGGACATTCCAGGACATGAGCGATTGGTGATGCACGGGGTAGAAAGCGCTGCCGAGATGGCCACTCATGCCAAAAGGGAATGGACGGACTGTGACCTCGCCATCTTATCAGCAGCGGTTGCCGATTACACGGTTGCTCATCCAACGGAGCAGAAACTAAAGAAGAATCCTGGTGAGATGGTGCTTCAACTTTCACGCACAGAGGACATTGCATCCTCCATTGGGGCAGCGAAAAAGCCAGGTCAGGTTATCGTTGGCTTTGCCCTGGAAACTGAGGATGGAGAAACCAATGCTCGATCAAAATTGAAGGCAAAGAATTTTGATGCTATTGTTCTCAATTCGCTAAGAGATCGCGGTGCAGGATTTGCTCACGACACAAATCAAGTGACCATTTTTACAAATGCAGGAGAGAAGAAAGCATATCCGCTCAAGTCAAAGACTGAAGTGGCTGAGGATATCGTTGAAGTAGTTGAACAGATATTGATGAAAAGTAGAAGCCGATGAAGTATTTGTTGACACTGGTATGTGTTTGTATGATTATGCAGGTAATACCAGCCCAGGAATTTCTATTTGATGTAGAGGTGAATGCCCCAACCTTACAGACATCAGATCCGAGACTCTTTGAAGATCTGAAAGGTAGAGTGACGGAATTTCTCAATAATCAACGATGGAGCGATGAGACTTATGAAGATCACGAGCGGATCCAAGGAAATTTAAACATTACGATTTCTAACGAATTGTCCAGCACTACTTTTGCAGCTGAAATTACGATTCAGGCAATCCGGCCGGTCTATGGTGCAAACTATCAAACCACCCTCCTTAATCATATAGATAAAGAGTTCGTCTTCAGCTACGAACAGTCTGTTCCGTTGAACTTCAGTGCAAATGCTTTTAATGACAATCTTACCTCGGTCTTAGCCTTTTATATGTATTATATTCTTGGACTTGATCACGACAGTTTTTCCCTTTATGGTGGTGACAAGTATTACCAATTGGCCAATGACATTATTTTGGTATTGCCATCCCAATTTTCAAGCGATGCAAAATCGGGCTGGAGCAGTCAGGCAAATGGCAGAAACCGTTATTATATGATCGAAAACGTGTTGAGCCCACGGACACGTCCCTATCGCAAGGCCCTCTACGAGTATCACCGTAAGGGGCTCGACCTGATGTCTCAAAATAGCGAGGAAGGTAAACTCGCCATACTGGCGGCTCTAAAGGGAATAGACGATGTAAATCAGGATTATCCCAATTCGATGATTGTACAAATGTTTGCCAATGCGAAAGCTCAGGAGGTGACCGATATCTTTGCAGTGGCATCGCGAGATCAGAAAAATGAGGTCTACCGGATCATGACAACGATAGACCCGGCAAATAGAAACAAGTATATCCCAATAAGAAGATAGAAGACCTATGAAAAGGGTGGCTATATTTGCCTCTGGATCGGGTACCAATGCAGAAAAGATCATCGACTATTTTGCCGAGGTAGAGGACATTGATATCGCTTTGATCGTATGCAACCGACCAGGGGCAGGTGTCCTGGATGTCGCAGAGCGAAATGGGGTGTCTCACATGCTCATTGACCGCGAGTATTTCTACAAGTCCAATCAGATATTGTTCGAACTGCACCAGCACTCCATCGAGTTTATCGTACTTGCCGGCTTTTTATGGCTGGTACCCAGTTACCTTATCAAGTCCTACAAGAATAGGATCGTCAATATACATCCTGCACTATTGCCAAAGTTCGGTGGTAAGGGGATGTATGGCATGCATGTACATCGAGCGGTGAAAAATGCCGGAGATGATCAATCCGGAATGACGATCCATTACGTAGATGAAGAGTACGACGAGGGCACTGTGATCTTTCAGGCATCTTGCAATGTGGATGAAACTGACACGGCACAATCGATCCAAAAGAAGGTGCAAAAGCTAGAGCATTTGCACTATCCTCACGTCATCGAGGAGGTGATCCGCAACGAATTATCAAGGGATTAGACCGGAGAATTTGGTCTTTAAGTGTGTAAGTTTTAACTTTACGTAAAGAATATGTAAAGGAATCCGTTAAACTACACTCAATCTGGCTTATGAAACCTGACTACACCCGGATCTTATGCTTCTTGACCGGAGCAGCAGTATTTTTGATCTACATTTTACCTTCCAACATAACCATCACAAGAGAAAACAGTGGATTGGAATGGATAAGCGCACTTGCATTCCTTTCTGCAGCTGTACTATTCTTTCTTGCATTTTTAAGATCTGACAAAACACTGTTCAGAAAGCGCAGCTGGCCACTATTCGCTCTTGCCCTTCTCTTCTTTGTTGCATTTGGAGAAGAAATCAGCTGGGGTCAGCATTACTTGAACTACAATGCACCGGAATTCTTCGAAGAACACAATAGGCAAAATGAGGTGAATATCCACAACCTGCCCTGGTTTCATCAAGAAACGGAGAGTGGCGATAAAAAAGGTGGTATTGCAAAATTTTTAACGGCAAAATGGCTGTTTACTTATTTTGGGGTTGCCTATTTCTTCTTATTTCCGCTACTGACTAAAAGATCTCAGATAGTAAGACAACTTGGTGATGCAATGAGGATACCTGTTCCCCCGGTGGCGATTGGAATCTTGTTTGTTGCAAATGTGGTCCTGTTTAGAGGTATTCAAGAGTATTTTCATCGTTTTGTAGAGATGACAGAAAAGGCACAAATCCACCTCACCCATCTCTTGGCCGAACAAATGGAATGCTGCTGGGCAATCATCGTCCTGACTTTATCGATTATTTTCTTTTTGACCACAACGTCGCCTATTGAGCGAGATCGGGCCAGAGCTAAGGTCATGAGCACGGCATAAACGTGCCCTTTTTTAGATCGACAGTGGAGTCGGAAGATCTGTCCCAAATCGATAATTGTATCCCAGGATCCCCTGATAGCCACCGGTGTGGACAAACAAAATCTTAGATCCGGGATTTACCTGATTGTTGCTGATCATCTGATAGAGAAAGGTCATTACCCTGCCTGAATAAATGGGATCCAGGAAGATTTGATGCCTTTCGTAGAATTCTACAATAAAACTTTCTACCAGGTTACTCTGCTTACCAAAACCACCATAGGATGCATCGAGCAAGTGGAAATTTTTGACATCTATTTGATATTCTTTTTTGATAATTGTGGTCTCCTTTTCGGTATTTAATCCCTTGAGTACACTACAACTGATCAACGATTCCTCCTGGTGCAACTTTTTAGCAATCCCTATGGCTGTGCTTCCAGTGGCAAATGGACAAACCCAGAAATCAATGGCGGTGGCAGGGAGTTGTACGCGTACCTCATCTACTATGGTACCGATCCCCTCTATGGCGAGGGGGTGGTGTCCTCCCTGTGGAATTATGTATGTTTCCTGAAATCTTGTGTGGAGCTCAGATCGAAAAGTAACGGAATCCTTTTTCCTGTAGGTTTTCCGATCAAGTGGATGGAGTGCCATACCCCATTGACGGATTTTTATCACAGTGGGATTTTTTTCATCAATCTCCCCACGGACAATGCCGATTGTCCTAATATTTTCTGCATGACCTGCGGCAGCTACTGCATAAAGATGATTTGAAAAAGCCCCTCCAAATGTAAGCATGGCCTTGTATCCCTCATGGCGAAGCTTGCGGAGATGTGGTGCCAATTTCCTAAACTTATTTCCCTGACAGGGCCCTCCTACGAGGTCATCTCGCTTCACAAACAAACTAATGCCGTATTCTTCGAGAATGGGATCGTCCTCCAGCAGTTGAATCGGTGATGGTAACTTTTGATCAGGCATGATTTTACAAATGACGACGGATCTGGACCACTGCTTAAAGATCGCTTTTGTTTACGAGCTGTTCCAAAATTTGAGCATCCGGCACCCAAAAATTCGCAGGGATCAATGATAGTGGTAGGGACACTCGAATACCCCCTTTTTATTAAAATCTGAATCTGTCGAAGTTCATATGCTTTCCCAGAGGTGCCTCAAAGTAGAAAACCATCTATATCTTTGCAACAATGAGTGATTCTGTAAGTACACAAGATGTACCTTTTTTTTCTATTGAAGAGGAAGTGGTGCACTTTATAACTCACTTTTTTGGAGTGTTATTTATGATTATGCTCGGTAATTATCTCTGGACAAAACAGGGAATTTCCACCGGGTTAAATATTGCCTTGTGGATTTATTTGATCACATTTATTTCGGTATTTCTGGTTTCTTCGATTTATCACTCTCAGATATTTAATGATCAAAGGAGACAGTGGAAAAAATTAGACCATATTTCAATTTATTTTTTTATTGCAGGCAGCAATACACCCTACTTAATCGAATATTCCACATCTGAATTAGGGATTCTTTTTCTTGTGCTGATGTGGCTGTTGGTTGCGGTAGGTGCATATATAAAATGGCAGGAGTTGGAAATTCCGGATTTGTACTCGCTTGTTTTCTATCTGTTTATGGGTTGGCTGGGAGTGGTAACTGTGTATTTAATTTATCCTAATTTGGAAAAATACACCTTTGTACTCATTTTAATAGGGGGCATTTTATATACGATAGGGACTTACTTTTATCACCGGGATTATAAAAAATGGCACCACAGTATTTGGCATTTATTCGTACTGTGTGCTGCAATGACACATTTTGGAGCGCTGTATATCCAAATCCACGGAAATGCAACAGTCTAGATAATTCTTAACCCAGGGCAAACGCCTTGGGTCTTAAAACTCAGCTGCCCTTTCAGGGCGACCAATGGCCTCCAGCTTCGACACAAGGCCATGCCTTGCGTTAAAAGAGCTAGGCTTTCATCCCGTTTCTTATTGGACTGTTTCACTAATTATTATTTGCAATTTCTTCATCTTTTTAGTCTAGATAATTCTTAACCCGGGGCAAACGCCTTGGGTCTTAAAACTCAGTTGCCCTTTCAGGGCGACGAGTAGCCTCCAGCTTCGACACGAGGCCATGGCTTGCGTTGAAAGAAACTGGGCTTTCAGCCCGTTTCTTATTGGACTGTTGCACTAATTATTATTTGCAATTTCTTCATCTTTTTAGTCTAGATAATTCTTAACCCGGGGCAAACGCCTTGGGTCTTAAAACTCAGCTGCCCTGTTAGGGCGACTATTAACCTCTAGTTTCGACACAAGACTATGCCTTGCGTTGAAAAGAGCTGGGCTTTCAGCCCGTACATTAATAGACCGTTGCACGAAATATTATCTGCAACTTCTTCATCTTTTTAGTCTAGATAATTCTAAACCCATGGCAAACGCCTTGGGTCTTAAAACTCAGCTGCCCTTTCAGGGCGACCAGTAGCCTCCAGCTTCGACACGAGGCCATGCCTTGCGTTGAAAGAAGCTGGGCTTTCATTTGTTTATTAGTGGACTGATTTTTGCGACTTTTTCGGAGTAAGTTCACTAGGGTTTAATTACGATAAGTCTTTTTGTGATTTTTTTGTTTCTGCCTTGGTCTTCCAAACTGTAGAGGTAGGTCCCTCTTTCCAGGTGATTAATATTTATCTCAACTGTCTCATCTCCCTGAAGGTTGTATTTTTTTTCAAAAATTTTACGCATCAATATATCATAAAACCGGACCGTGTAATTTCCTGGCGGGATGTCGAGAAACTTAAACCTGACGATCGCCAGAGCGGGATTTGGATAGGCATGAAGCCATTGAGTATTTAGCGATCTTGGGTAATATCCTGCTTGCTCATTCGGCACATGAAAATTTACGTACTCCGGCTTTTGCAGCTGATCTAGGTAAACGGCGCAGATGTCGCCACCAGTGGCCAAACTCACAAAGTGATAAGATTCCTCTTGCTCGGGATCAAGATCTGCAAGGCGCAGAAGGTTTGTAATGTCTTCCCATTCACCATTGGAAAAAGCCCATAATTTTTTACTAATGTGATCCTGCATATGGATCCTGGCTACTTCTTCTCTAAGACCACCCGTAAGCATTATTGTACCACTTGCATCGTTGTGTAGCATCCGCTCATAGAAAACACTGATTTTTATCGAGTCAATCGTTCCCGGAATGGCACTTTGCCACTCAGAGGGTAGTACTCGTCGGGACATCGAGGCTTCGAATATCGACTCTGTCTCCAGCTGGTCGTCATATTCCAATTTCCACGTGGGCAATGGAAGCCCTTTGCCACTAATCCAATTTCCTTCGATCACCTTCGAGCCAATTTTCAAGCTCTTCGCAGTGATCCAATGCAAGCCGTCATCCTGTCCCTTGAGCTGGTCTGGAGTACCATCAGAAGAAAACAGCTCGACACCTTCTTCAGATTTACTGATAATCTTGTATTTAAGGACGGGAGCCAGCAGGGATCCATAATTCCAAAACTGATCTTCACCCGGAGGGGTGATCACAATTCTATTGGGCAACTCGTCACGAAAGTAGAAAACAGTGTCCCCGGGAAGGGGAAGTGCCTCTGAAGAAATCAGGGTTGGCTGGCACCAAACCTGCAGATTTAGCCAAAATAGTGCAATGAAGAATACCAGTGTACGCATACATTAGAATGCTTGCAATTGTACAAATTTTCGATATTCTCCGTTGTTTGCCATAAGCTCACTGTGCACACCTCGTTCGATAATCTGACCATCTTTAAGAACAAAGATAACATCTGCGTGCTGAATGGTTGCCAGCCTGTGAGCGATTATGATTACCGTTCGGTCTTCGAGCAATTTGTCTATAGCATCTTGCACGAGTCTTTCCGATTCGCTATCCAATGCTGATGTTGCTTCGTCTAAAATCAGGATCGGAGCATCTTTGAGAATGGCACGGGCCAATGTGATCCGTTGGCGTTGTCCTCCACTCAGTTTTACTCCCCGGTCACCCACATGAGTCTGGTAACCATGCTCTGTTTCGAGGATAAAATCATGAGCATGAGCGATTTTAGCTGCTTTTTGCACTTCCTCTTCTGCGATAGATTTTCCCAAGGTGATATTGTTGTAGATAGAGTCGTTAAAGACAATCGGATCCTGCGAAACAATAGCGATCAAATTGCGAAGTGTTTCCAGGTTGAGCTCGCGAATGTCCCGGCCATCAATAAGGATAGCGCCCTCGGTAACATCATAAAACCGGTTTATCAAATCTACAATTGTTGTCTTTCCGCTTCCAGAGGCACCTACAAGGGCTACAATCTTACCCTTTGGCACGTCGAAGCACACGTTCTTGAGCACAAGGGGTTCTTGAGGAGTGTATCGAAATGACACGTTATCAAACCGCATGCCCGAAGAGAATGAACTTAGAGACAGGGTTTTCTCACGCTTGGTAATTGCATCTTGGGTTGTCATAATCTCGTCAATTCGATCAGCTGCCGCTAATCCCTTCAAAATATCGTAGTAAGCTTTGGAAAACGATTTTGCGGGTTCGATTACGTTGTAAAAAGCGAGAATAAACGCGAAAAATGTGCTGGGTTCGAGTCGTTGTGCAAAGACCTGATTAGAACCATACCACAATAATAAGGCAACAGTGGCTATCCCCAGAAATTCAGACAACGGACTCGATAGATCACGCCGCCACAAGATCCTGTTGAGTAAATTTCTAAAGGAGCGATTTTGCTTGTCAAAGTGAGCTCTGAAATACTTGTCCGCTCCAAAACTCTTTATAGTTTTCAGGCCTCCAATAGTCTCATCAATCGTGGAAATGATGGAGCCCAATTTGCTCTGTGCCAGTGCAGAATTCTTTTTTAGCGTCCGGGATATGCCTCCAATGATCAGTGCGGTAAACAGGATCAGGACGAATACAAATACAGTAAGCGAAGGGCTCACATACAGCATAAAAATAATGCAACCAATGATGATCAATGGAGATTTTACCAATACCTCAACAACATTTAGGATACTATTTTCGACCTCTTGCACATCGGTGCTAAACCGGGCAATCAGATCGCCTTTTTTCTCATTGGTGTAAAAGGACATCGGCAGGTTTAGGATTTTCTCGTACAATCCCTCCCTGAGATCATAAACAATCCCGTTGCGCACCGGAACCATAAAAGCCATCGAGAGATACCGGAATAGATTTTTGAGCAGAAAGATCAAGACAATAAAAGCGCAAGTATAGAGAAGGGCGGTCTGGGGTCCCTGTTCCACAATGAGACGGCTATATTGATATGTAGACCATCCCGCGAGCTGATTCATGTTTAGACCAAATGCCACTTTTTCCGGGATCTCATCTACCTGACCGAAAAGGATTTTGAAAAATGGGATGATAGCCGGTATACTGACCACGGTAAAAAGGGCCACCAGAATATTGGCCAAGATATTACCGGCTACTTTCGACCGGTATTTATTTAGTCTTCGAAATAGTTTCCAAAATGTCTTCACATGCGTATGGGAGCGTTAAGATCCAGTCAGTGTTTGATTCAGGCTATTAAAACGAATCGCGGTTCAAAAAAGTTTGATTTTGGCTCGTAATGTCTGCCAAATAAGTAAAACTCTTTGTCGATAAACCCAGCCAGTGCAGAAAACAGGAAAGACAAACCTAGGTTTCTTTCTTCAAGGTAAAATGATCCATAAACCCGGTATCAAAATCACCGCTGCGAAACGATTCATTTCTCATGAGTTGCTGGTGAAAGGGGAGCGTAGTTTGAATACCTTCAATAATAAATTCATCAAGTGCCCTTTGCATTTTTGTGATGCACTCCTTTCTGGTTTGAGCCTTACAAATCAATTTTGCAATCATGGAATCATAATAGGGCGGGACCTGATATCCGGCATATACATGCGTGTCTACGCGGACGCCATGTCCTTTTGGGCTGTGAAAAGACGTAATGTTTCCCGGGCAGGGTCGGAAATTATTAAATGGATCTTCAGCATTGATCCGGCATTCGATGGCATGTAAAGTGGGTTCGCCGATGTTGCCATTTACCGGCAGGCCCATGGCTACTTTGATCTGCTCCTTGATGAGGTCGTGATCGATCACCTCTTCAGTGACGGGATGTTCCACCTGCACCCGTGTATTCATCTCCATAAAGTAGAATTTGTTATGCTTATCTACTAAAAATTCTACAGTCCCAAGCCCCTCATATTTGATGAATTTGCCGGCTTTTATCGCAGCGTCACCCATCTTTTTTCGCAGTGATCGGGTCATGAGTGGTGACGGAGCTTCTTCTACAAGCTTCTGATGACGTCGCTGAATCGAGCAATCCCGTTCGGCGAGATGCTGGATTTTTCCATACTGATCTCCCAGGATCTGAAACTCGATGTGTCTGGGACGTTCGATAAACTTTTCAATGTAAATGCCATCATTATTAAAAGAACTCATTGCCTCATTGCGAGCGAGATTCCATTGCGTTTCAAACTCCTCATCGCTCTGCACGATGCGCATACCCTTACCACCACCTCCAGCAGTGGCTTTCAACATAACCGGATATCCTATTTTTGCAGCGATCTTTTTACCCGATTCTATATCTCCAACCAGACCGTCTGATCCCGGCACTACGGGGACCTTGGCCTTGATCATCATTTCTTTGGCGGTCATCTTATCTCCCATGGCCTGGATCATCTCAGGAGTCGGACCGATAAATTTAGTTCCATATTCGACACAGACTTCTGCGAAATCTGCATTTTCTGCCAGAAAACCGTAGCCGGGATGTACACCATCGGCATTCGTAATTTCAACAGCCGCCATAATTTTGGGGATACTCAGGTATGATTCTGAAGAGGGAGGAGGTCCTATACAGACGGCTTCGTCAGCAAATCGCACATGGAGGCTCTCCCGATCTGCGGTGGAATATACCGCCACTGTTTGGATACCCATCTCCTTGCAAGTGCGTATTATCCGCAAAGCGATTTCACCGCGGTTGGCAATGAGAATCTTCTCAAACTTCTTTACCTGTTTCTTTCTTGCCACTGTAGGAGGTTATCTTTCAACCAAAAAGAGGACTTGATCGTATTCTACCGGGGCGGCATCTTCTACCATTACCTTAGCGATTCGACCGGAGATTTCTGATTCGATCTCATTGAAGAGTTTCATGGCTTCAATGATGCATACCACAGCACCGGGTTGTATATCGTCACCGACCTTTATGTAGGGTGGCTTATCGGGCGCTGACGACCGATAAAATGTACCCACCATAGGTGATCTTATTTCAAGATAATCTCCATTCTCCGCACTGTCTTCTTGAGATTTTTCGTCAGACACATCTGGAGGTGTTGTGACTTGGGGTGAAGGTGGCAACGGTACCTGAATCATTCCAGTATCCATACCGGCTCCAGCAGGGGTCTTGCCAGAATTTTTCGAAAGACTGTGGTTTTCTGTTCGTAATGTGAGTTCGAAATCTCCGTCTTTAAGCTTGAGCTCGATCAGGTTGCTTTTGCCCAGCAGCTCGATCAGCTCAGTGATCTGCTTAAATTCCATAGTTCTAAGATTTTACACGTTCCAAATATGCCCCTGTTTTAAAATCAATTTTGACAGAATCGCCTTCGTTGATAAACAAGGGTACTCTCACCTCAGCACCGGTTTCGACGGTGGCAGGTTTCAGGGTATTTGTCGCGGTGTCTCCTCTCACACCGGGTTCAGTATAGGTTATTTTCAATACCGTATTTTGGGGCATTTCAACGGACAGTGGTACTTCCTCCTCGGCATGAAATAGGATCTCCACCTCACTGCCCTCTTTCATAAATTGTGGATTTTTCAACATCTCTTCCATCATTGCAACCTGCTCAAAAGTTTCGCTATTCATAAAGTGATAGCCCTGATCGTCCTTATATAAAAACTGAAAGGTCCTCCGCTCTACACGTACGATGTCGATCTTGTGACCTGCCGGAAAGGTATAATCGATATTTTTACCTGTGGAGACACTTTTCATCTTGGTTCTCACAAAGGCATTCCCCTTGCCCGGCTTCACATGCTGGAACTCAACGATGGAGTAAATATCATCATTCCACTTGATGCATAGTCCGTTTCTGATATCTGCTGTTGATGCCATAGTAGTTACTAAAAGTAGTAAAAGTGTTTTAGCTATTATCAACTATCGTAAGCCCAGGTCACATAAGTAGCACCCCAGGTAAAGCCGCCCCCGAAAGCTGTAAGAATTAATTTGTCCCCTTTTTTCAACTGGTCTTCCCATTCCCATAGACAAAGCGGGATGGTTGCCGCCGTGGTGTTGCCGTATTTGTGGATATTGACCATTACTTTATCCATGGGAAAATCCAGTGCGGAAGCAACAGATGTGAGGATACGTCGATTGGCCTGATGGGGCACTAACCATTTTACATCGTCATTGGTGAGTCCATTTCTCGTCATGATTCCTCCTACCGCGTCTACCATCCCTTTTACAGCGGCTTTAAAGACCGGTCTGCCATCTTGATAAACAAAATGTTCGCGCCGGGCCACAGTCTCTGCGGAGGGAGGACGAAGGGATCCCCCGGATTTCATTACCAGCAAATCCCGGCCACTGCCATCCCCTTTTAGTATTTCGTCTTGCAGGCCCAACCCATTTGCAGATGGCTGCAATAGAACTGCTCCTGCTGCATCTCCAAAAAGTATACATGTAGTGCGATCCTGATAGTCCACTATAGAGGACATTTTGTCCGCACCCACTACCAGGACATTTTTGTACTTGCCAGACTCGATAAACCGGGCACCGGTACTCAAAGCAAACAGAAAGCCAGAGCAAGCGGCATTGACATCAAATCCCCATGCATTTGTTGCTCCTGCCTTGAGATTTATCGTATTGGCAGTATCCGGAAATACAGTATCCGGTGTCACTGTGCCACAGATGGTGAGCTCGATGTCTGAGGGATCCGTATCGGTTTTTGCCAGCAGCTCCCTTACGGCCTGCGCAGCCATGTCTGATGTGGCTTTGCCTTCCTCTTTGAGGATACGTCTTTCTTTGATTCCTGTCCTCGTACTGATCCATTCGTCGGAGGTATCGACCATGGTCTCTAGTTCCTTGTTTGTCAGCACATAGTCTGGTGTATAACCTTGTACACCCGCGATACTGGCGATTGTTTTGCCCATAGGTCGAGTTAAACAAAAAAATGCGCTGCAATGTAAAAAAATTGTACCATAAGGTTATCTTGTGGCGTTATTACTGCTCACGATCTCTCTCTACTATTTTAGCGTCGATCTCATTACACATGTAATTTATTGTATATGTGTATTTGATTTATCGACAGTTTATTGGCATTAAATTTGTCATAGGTAAAGTATGAAACGGTTATTGGGATATTTTTTGGGTAGTCTGGGTATGTTGTGCATACTCGCATTTACGCCCCGTATTCCCGCTGATGAAGACTCATGGATCAATTTCAGATTTGGGGATATCAGAAGTGCAATCGTCGATGCAAAGACAGAAGATAAACTGATTTTTGTAGATGTGTACGCACATTGGTGTATGCCGTGTAAGCTTATGGATGAGTCTACATTTAAGTCTGATGAGGTGATCAGACTGATCAATACTCATTATGTACCGGTAAAGATTAATGTCGAAACGGATGAGGGTCGATTGTTCTCAGCGCAGGAGGGAGTACAAACATTGCCGGCCCTGATCATTCTCAACGAAAAAGGAGAAAGGTTGGCCAAGATGGATAAGGCTCTAAAGGCCGATCAAATGATCGGATGGCTCAATAAATATATTTATAAGAAATCCTAGGCAACAGATCTCACCCAGCAGTACTCTCTTTTAGGTAGGAGCTGGTAAATCTAAGTCAGAACAATACTTAGCTCATAACAAGGTATAAGCTCATTGCGATTTCCGATATTGCATAAAATCCGGAATATCTGAAAAAGTGCAATATCGTGATCGCTGAGTCGTTGAATTAGTTGATTTAGGAAATCGATAAGCCTTAAGAGGTGGTTTGGGGAAATGTGATGGGGTCACTAAAAAGTCATGGACTTTATTTGAGAAAAGCGATAATAAGGTCCTTGCTGGGAAAGGACATCCAGGAAAACCTCTCGATCCTTGGCGGCACACGGAAACAGGTTTTTATGATCAAACCCGGAATAGTAGGTGCACTGGTTTGTGTTGCTATGTCTGCTCTTACTGCAACAGCTCAGATCGCTGAGCCCCTGATTGGACCAAAGCAATCCACAAAACGAAGTGCGTGTGCTGATGCCATGGATGCCGGCTCCATTGCAAGTATCACATATTTAGGCAACGAGAATCTGATCTTAGACCGGGCAAATCCGATTATCCTTTGCTTTGGTCAGCAGCTAAGCATTGACCACGCGAACGACGCCACATTATTTGGAGATCCCGATCCGTTGACACCTCCCGGTATTGGATATGTTTATTATCAGAGTACATGCACACCGAGCGTAATGGGAGAGGAACTCAACCTGATTATCAGTGAGGGATGTCTCATCAGTACCCCTCCACCTCCTGCCGGATCAGCTTGGATAGCTCGTGGAAGCAGAGATGGTGACGCTGTTTTTACCAACCTCGGTCAGGTACAAGATCAGTTTTTTGGCGGAGCTGCAGGAGCGATTAAGTTTGCACCGATCACGGTGCCCAATTTTAACGCCAATCCACCCTCCTTTGATGATATGGGTAGCTGTGTAAATGTGAGCACCGATCAGACTTTTACCATCATCTACCTCAATGAAATAACCCTGGCGGCGTTTAACACCCCTGATGCAAACAGCCTGGCGGGCACCATTCAGGTGCAGGGAGGTATGCCGGAGTGGGACAATTCGACCTATAATATAACGCTTGTCAAGGAAGGAAATCCCGGAGTGGTGGGTACCATTGACGGGAATATATCGCACGACGGTATGACGACTTTCAGTGTACCCGAAGCGGGTGTGTATCACCTCACCATCTCCGATGATCAGGGCTGTAGTAAAGTCTTTACGGTAACTGTACCCAATCTCGATCCCATAAATCTATGTTTTGGAAGTGGAGGTGCTGGTACAGGTGATCAATTTTGTGTACCGGTCACGGTTTCAAACTTTGAAAACATTGTGTTGGCCAGCTTTGCAATCCGGTGGGATCCACGATTATTTGAGTTTTCAAACTATGTCAATGTCAATCCCATTTTTGATAATCCATCCGGCACTTTCAATACAGATTTTACAGACAATGGATTGCTTAAGATCCTCAACTTTTTTGATATCGATGTGGGTAGTACCCTCGCAGACAATGACACACTTTTCGAGATCTGCTTCACTGCAATTGGTCCGCCCGGAAGCGACAGTGAATTTGCTATATCAACCGTGTCTGAAGGTGGGCTGGATATAAGTTTTATAAACACTACACAAGATAATGTCGAGCAACCTGTAGTGACTAAACCGGGCACCCTCGTGATTACCCAACCTGCTAAGTCTGTACTTTTCTACAGTGCCTGTCCTACAAATGCCGGCAATGTCGATGTAACGTTTGTGGTCTACGGTGGATCAGGTACACATACTGCCGATATCCTGGATGAAAATGATGATCCGGTCACATCTGTCTTGTTTCCCAGTAGCAATAGCCCAGTTACCATTCCTCTTCCACCCGGGTCCTACAAAGCGGATTTGGATGGTGTTCAGATTGTCAGTGGAATCATTATCACAGATGAATCACCCCAGATCTATCATCACTTCGAAAACCCCTCATGCTTCGGTCAAAATAATGGCAAAATCGTACTCGACAGCATAACCGGAGGAGCCGGAAACTTCTCAACGACCTGGATCGGCCCCGGGTTTGTCAGAATAAATGACGATAGTCTCAGAGACATTTCGGCAGGTGACTACACAATCATTGCAACTGATCAAAATGGTTGTGCAGATACGGTTGCGCTTTCACTCACTGAAGATACCCTGAAGATTGGCAATATTGCCAAAAGTTTACCCGAATGTGCCGGAGATGCCACAGGATCTATTGCAATCGAGGTTTTTGGCGGCACTGATCCTGAATACAACTATACGTGGGCAAACGAAGACCGCAGTATTTTCAGAAATGCAAGCAGCGGGTCCACAGATCAAGTGGCAAATCGTCCCGGTGGAAAGTACTATGTGACCGTGACCAACGGAGTCTGTACCGCCGAAGATTCAGTGACCCTGGGCGCCCAAAAAGAAATGAAAATCATCCTCGACTCGATGAGCGTACCGAGCTGCTCGAGCGATTCAAACGCATTTATAGCGATCTCAGTGAGTATTGGAATCAACAAGCAAGGTCCTGTATTTGCCTGGTCTCCCGGATCAGAAAATTTCATGCAACAGATGACCAGTGATACATCTGCCATTCTAAGCATGCTGGGAAGTGGTACACACAGTGTAACCATTACCGACGGTACTTGTGCGGTCGATACCAGCATTAGTATTTTAGCTCCGGACCCTGTGACTGTGGAATTTAGTGGGACCAATGTCACTCAACCCTCATGCCCGGATGGACAGGACGGAGAGATCTTTCTGGGTTTTTCAGACCTTGGAGGGATACAGTTTGACCCTCCAAGAGCCCCTTATATTTTCAGATATTACGATCTGACAGACGGAAAGGATTCGCTGATCAACACAACTTCCGCTGCCACAGATTTACCTTCCGGAGTATATGGAGTGTATGTCGAGGACGCCAGGGGATGCAGTGATTCCTCTACTATTGTACTCTCATCAGGACCCAGTATCGATATTGTACTCGATCAGGAGAATGTTTGTGGTGGTGACAGTGTTGCCCAGCTTTCGGTGACCGGTGAACTTTCGGGCAATACAATTGCCTGGAGCACAGGATCCAGCGCAGAAACCATCTCCAATCTGAAGGAGGGAGTTTATGCGGTTTCTGTCACCGAAGACATTGGTGGTCTGGCATGTACGGTCGTCGATTCTTTTGTCATCGTCGATCCCACTGCCGACATTGTGATCCAGAGTCCTATGCGATTTGATGTTCGCTCCAACTGTAGCGAACCCAATAGAGGAGACATTTACAATTTTAGGGCCCAATATTCGGGTCCAACCGATTTTGTTTGGCACTCACTCGGTGATAGTGTGACCTCCGGAGCTTTTATCTCTGTGAGTGACCCTGGCGATTATCCATTTTCCGTGATAGACGCAGTGACAGGATGTGTGCTCTACGACAGCATAGTGACAGCTGCTTTTCCCGATCCGATCACCCTCGAGGTAGATACCGTTCACGCCAGTTGCAACGGTGCGACTGATGGTGCCATTGATATCACGGCTACCGGAAGGAGTGGTCAGTTTGATTATAATTGGGCGGGAGGCGGGCCTAATGTCCCCTCCAGGATTGACCTTGCTCCGGGTCTATATGAAGTGACAGTCAGTGAAGTCGGAGATTCTTCCTGCAATGTTCCCCTGATGCTGACCATCCGCGAACCCGATATTCTCAAGATATTCATCGATACTCCAATGACACAGGATATCAGGTGTTTTGGTGAGAGTAATGGACAGATCGGATTGGAGTGGGAAGGAGGTAATCAAGACATGGCACCCACTATCACCTGGTCTCCCGGGGTGGTAGACAACACCTTATTTGCCGACAATCTTATTGCAGGGGATTATGATATTCAACTCACGGACAGTCGTGGATGTACGGATATGATTACAGTGACCATTACCGAACCTCCGCAGCTGATGGCTTCCTTTGCTTCCCCTGTCGAGCCTGTTTGTAACGGCCACCAGACATCAATTTCGATTGATCAGGCAAGTGGAGGGACAGGTACCAACTACAGTTTTTCCATCGATAATGGAGCTACACACACGGTGGGCACATCGGCACCCATTTTTGCCGGTGATCATCTGATATCAATATTTGATGAAAAGGGATGTCGCGTAGATACAATGATAAGCATTGCCCAGCCTCCACCTATCAATGTCGATTTAGGTGATGACGTACATGTGGCCCTTGGAGATAGTTTAAGACTCAATGCTGATGTAGACGGTCCATCTCCCATTAACACTTACAACTGGACTCCCCCTGAGATGCTGAGTTGCACGGATTGTGACGATCCCATTGTGCGACCAATCGAAGATCAGCTCATTGAGCTCCGTGTGATAGACGACAATGGATGTGAGGGAAGTGATGCACTGCGAGTCAATGTAGACCGGGCAAGGCTGATTTATATCCCCAATGGCTTTACCCCAAACAATGATAATATCAACGATAAATGGAAGGTCTATGCTGGACCTGGCGTGACTCAAATACTTGGTACTCATGTGTTTGACCGCTGGGGTAATCTTGTCTACGAAGCCGGTCAAGAGCCTGCAAGCACGTCGGGTACCTCTGGTTGGGATGGGATTTTTGCCGGTCAGAAGATGGATCCGGGCGTATTTGCCTATTTAGTAGAAGTTGAGTTTATCGACGGCAGAATCTTTACTTATCGCGGAGATGTAACACTGATCAAGTAGGCCAAATCGCCGGATACTATCCGGTTTCTTTTTCTTCAAGAGGTTTTACAAGCACCCTACCACTGAGATAAAGCTTCACCTCAGGATTGTTGGGATCATTCGTATTTACGCGGATATTCGCCTTTTGAGCACCTTGTTTTCCCACACTATTGTAGGTCACTTCGATAAATCCTTCATCCCCAGGCTTAATGGGAATAAATGGATAGCTGGGTGTGGTACACCCACAGGAAGCTCTGGCACCAAGAATCTCCAAATCTCGGTCGCCGGCATTTGTGAACGTAAATTTGTGTGTCACTTTTTCGGCGTGGTAAATCTCTCCAAAATTATGACGAAGGTGATCAAATTTGATTTTTGGTGATCGTTTGGGTTTTGGTGCTGCGGTTTTTTCCGGTGATGTTTCATTATCAGTTTCACCGGGCAAATCTGCCTTCAGATCTTTCTCGACCGGCTCTGCTCCTATCTTTGGCTGAACGACTGGTTTGGGATCAGTATTTGGATTTTTTTGTTCTGCAGCTGTAGGAGATGATTGGCAGGTCAAACAAGAAAGGGCAGTAAAAATTATTGGTGTGAGGAAACTTAATCTCATGCTCCAAAGATAGGCTTTTGGCTACTCTCTATCGCATTACCATGACACTACCTGTTTTGGTAAGCTTTTCACCCTGACATGAATACCTGATCTTGTATAAAAAAAGGCCGGGGTTTACATCTTGCCCGTGATAGGTGCCATCCCAGCTGTCAGCGACATTGCTGGTCCCGAAGACCTTATTTCCGATTCGGTCAAATATTTCAAACGCATGAAGTTCCTGCACGGCAAAGGGATTGCTGATAAAGAACACGTCATTTCGACCATCAGCATTGGGGGTAAATGCATTGGGCATTGGTACCTTTCCACATTCGATTTCACCAGGGTTTACCACATTGATGAGTACAGTGTCCTGAGCTGTACATGTGGGATAATGATAGGAAGCAACAAAAGATTGTGTCGATGATGGAGATGCAGTGGTCTGCGCCATATCAGAGGGAGATAGCTGTGCAACCGGAGACCAGGTAATTTGATCAGCACAACTCGTACCGGCGTCCAGGTCTATAGAGTTACCTTGCGATATTGTTGTACTCAATGTCACGATCTGATCCGGGTGTAAGTAAAGATCCTTGATTTCTTCGTCATCCAAAATGCGGTTATAGACCCTCATTTCATCGACCCACCCTTTAAATCGTTTATCGGTGCTCCCTACACAGGGACTATTTCCTATTTGCAATGGTGCTGAGGTTGTCAGATCTAGAAAATCATCGATAGATTGGGTGGTGAGTAGTTTGCTATTTATGTAGATACGATGGGATCTGTCGTCTTTGACAACCACCAAATGAATCCAGCACAAAGGATCATCAATCTGCTCAGTAAATGTGGTGCGTCTGTCATTGGACTCCGAGAGTTCGACAGCGAGTGTCCTGGAGGATGGTGTATACCGCACCGAAAACGAATGATCAAAATCGCAATCGGTGCGCTTGGATAGGATGTCATACGTCCCTTGATTGTCATCCAGCCTAAAGTACAGACTTAAGGTAAATCGGGTGTCTTCGAAGTATGCTTCGACATTGCCGGTGATGGCAGCGTAATCATCTACTCCGTCAAAATAGAGACCATTGCCCTCCACTCCGCAATCGCAAAAAGGATCGCCGAATACGATTCCATCAGAATTGTTGAGACTGACGTCTTTTGCATTGCACGACTCAAAGGAGTAATAAGCAACAAGGCCATTTTGAGGTTGGGCAAGCAACAGGAAATTGGCAAAAACGAATATCACTATAGTTAAAGAATCACGCATCAGATACCAGATTAATCGTTCTTAATTCCAAAGAGACCTCCCAGCCCGGAAGGAATCATGTCACTGATCATTTTTTGGGCTTCGTCTGCTTCTTTTTCCGCAGCTATTTCCAGTACCTGATTTACGGCGATCAGAAGCAAGTCTTCCAACTGTTCCTTTTGGTTGAGATCAATTTTTTCCGGATCAATTACAATGTCAAGCAGCTCGCGGTTTGCGTTGGCGGTGACCTTGATAGCTCCATTTTCCACTTCTGCTTCCAGCTTTACATCAGCCAACCGTGCCTTCATTTCTTCTTTTTGGCCATCCAATTTTCCAAATAACTTATCCAGCATTAGATTTTATCTAGATTAAAAGTCGATTAAGAAACGCACGGGACATGCTCAATGGTATCTGGCAGATTCACTTTAAAAAATCCCGAATGAGTGGTTGAAAAAATAAAGGTAGAAAAGGATCAGCATGTATCCTTCCCAGCGCGTAATCCGGCCGCCTATTGAAATAATAACAAAAAGTACAGTCGCAGCTACCATAAAAGGGAGTGCAAAGTGAAGGGCTTCTTCTGGAATAATCATATCACCGAAAAAGGTCGGAATAGACATTACTGCGTATGTGTTAAAGATGTTGGATCCCAAAACATTACCTACAGCGATACCCGGTTTGCCTTTCATAGCAGCGGTGATACTGACAGCCACTTCGGGCAGTGAAGTGCCCAGAGCAAGCAAAGTCTGGGCTAATATACTTGCCTCCAAATTGAAGCTCCTTGCCAGGCTGTCGAGTCCGTTTATTGTAAAATCTGCCCCATACTTCACAAATATTCCGCCGAGAATAAGAAGCCCATAGTCGATCCAGCTTGCTTTTGGATGCTCGTGCGATTCCTTGATGTTGCCCGAAATGGAATTGATCAAAAAGACAACAAGACTGATGAGCAGTACTACAGCTTCGAAGGTACTGATATGTAAATCGGATAGACAAAACCAAATCAAAAGTGCAGATCCGAGGAGTAAGGGCATGTCGATATCCATGATGTCGTAATCCATTTTTACGACTTTTCCTACAATTGAAACCAGGCCGAGAACGAGGAGTATATTGGTAATATTAGATCCCAGGACCACACCGGTCACAATTTCAGATTCTCCGTTTAGGACAGCACTTACGCTTGATGCCAGTTCAGGTAAAGAGGTGCCGAAAGCGACAATGGTTACACCGATGATGAATGGTGATACACCGAGCGACAGACCGATGTTTTCTGCAGATTCGACAAACCAGTCAGATCCCCTGACTAAGACGAAAAGACTTCCGGCCAGTATGAGGAAACTCAAAAATATTTCTGAAAACATGAACTGCTTTAATCGTGGCTAAAAGTAAAGATAATAGTTGGAAAGGGTGTCCCTTTGGAGGAGGTCACTGTTTGTGGAAAATTAGCTGCTTCAAATTAATTATTGCTTTACATTTGTGAAATGGCAGGTAGCAAAATGGAAGTGGTCAAGAAGGAGCCGGAAGCAGAGATGACTTTTCTCGAGCATCTTGAAGCACTCAGGTGGCACATTATCCGCGCATTGGCGGCTATTGCCTTGTTTGGCATCGTTGTTTTTCTGAATAAAGATTTCATATTTGACCGGGTTATTTTTGGACCAAAATATCCAGATTTTCCAACCTTTAAGTTTTTTTGCAATTTTATCGATTGGATGTGTAATCCACCAGTTTTCGATGTACAAACTATTACGATTGAAGAAAAATTTCTTACCCATCTGAAGGTCTCCATTATTTTGGGCCTGGTGCTGGCCTTCCCTTATGTTTTCTGGGAATTGTGGAGTTTTGTAAAACCCGGTCTATATCCTAAGGAGAGGAAAGCAGCAAGGGGTATTGTAGGCACGTGCTCGGGCCTGTTTTTGCTGGGCATTGCATTTGGTTATTTTATTATCACGCCGTTTGCCATGAAATTTCTCACCGGTTATGAGCTGGCAGCGACAGTGTCCAGCCCCACTTTGAGTTCGTATGTAAGCAGCATTACTTTTTATGTTCTGCCTGCGGGTTTTGTATTTGAGTTACCGATTGTGGTGTACTTTCTCACAAAGGTTGGTCTTATCGATACTGCATTCTTGCGCAGCTACAGGCGAATAGCAATTGTAGTTATATTGTCACTGTCTGCCATTATAACTCCCCCTGATGTAATCACCCAGTTCCTGATCGGTGTGCCGTTATACCTCCTGTACGAAGCCAGTATCATAATCGCCAAACGTGTAGAGGCTCAACAGGAAGCAGAAATGCTCAGCGACTAATGAAAAGAATATCTTCATCGGCAACGCTTTTTCTAGCTATTTTTTTACCTACATTCTGGCTGGTCTTTTTCGGTGTCTTTGCACTGGCAGTGATCGTAAGTGGTCCAGATAAATCGCCAATGTTTGGACTCGGGATCTTCCGGATAGGTACGATTTTGTTTTTTGTAATCGGCGCATTGATTTTATATTTTACATTAATGCGATTAAAGCGTGTGGAGTTTGATCAAAAACACCTTTACGTAACAAATTTTATTAAGAACGTGAGATATAAAGTTGAGGATATTGATTTTATTTCTGAGACTAATATCGGATTAGCTCATTTAGGGCACATTTACCTAAAAGCAAAAGGACTTTTCGGCAAAAGAATTACCTTTTTACAGAGTCGGCAAAAATTCGAAGATTTTGTAAAGTCTGATCCACTTCTAGCACAAAAATGCCGGTAACTCCATTACTTTCTTTCCAGTGTGACTACAGGACAAATCATTTCCTCCATGGAAATGCCGCCGTGCTGGAAAGTATTTCTGAAATAGTTATTGAAATAGTTGTAATTATTTGGGTACAAAAAGTACGTGTCATCCTTAGCAAAGATATAGGCTGAACTTAAATTGGGACTGGGTAGCCCTATCTTTGCAGGATCTCTGGCTTCGTAGACATCTTTTTCATTGTACCGAAGATTTTTACCCAATTTGTATCTCAAATTGGTTGTGGTATCTTTGTCACCCACCACTTTTGAAGGCTGTTTTACCCTTATAGTGCCGTGGTCAGTGGTCACAATCAATGTGATGTCTTTGTCTGATATGCGTTGCAATGATGTCCATAAAGGGGAATGCAGGAACCAGGAATTAGTCAATGACCGATAGGCGCGCTCATCACCGGCCAACTCCTTTAGCACTTCCATTTCGGTACGCGCATGGGAAAGCATGTCGATAAAATTATAAACGATTACTGTGAGATCATTGTGCAGGTAGTTGAGCATTTGATCTTCCAACTGCTGACCATGCGATACATTGGTTACCTTAAAGTAGTCCATTTTTATATCGTCGTGCACCAATCTTTTCAGTTGTTTTTCTAGGAGTTCTTTTTCAAAAAGATTTTTCCCCCCCTCCTCTGTATCATTTCTCCAGAGCTTTGGAAAGTGCTTTTGGATTTCCAGCGGAAGCATCCCTGCAAATATGGCATTGCGACTGTATTGTGTAGAGGTGGGTAATATGCTGTAGAAAAAATCCTCCTCGATTACTCTGAAGTTATTTATTAATGTGCGCTCGAGAATCTTCCACTGGTCAAATCTTAAATTATCCAGTAGTACTAGGAAAACTGGTTTTTTCTTTTGAAGGTTTGGAAGTACCTTATTTTTAATTAATTGATGGGATAGTAGTGGCCCTTCTTTTTTTTCATTGATCCATGCCTCGTAGTTTTTCACAATAAATTTTCCAAACTCCGCATTGGCTTCACTTTTTTGCATGGTCAGAATTTCACTCATCTCCTCAGTCCGGGAGTCGTCGAGTTTTATTTCCCATTTGATGATTCTCCTGTAAATATCGGTCCAGTCCTGGATAGAGAGACCACTGTTTATTTGCATGAAAATTTGGCGAAATTCCTGCTGGTAATCGGACGTTGTTTTCTCGCGCACGAGACGCTTGTTATCGATTATTTTTTTTAATGTCAGTAATATTTGGTTAGGATTTACGGGCTTAATCAAATAGTCGTCGATCTGTGATCCAATCGCCTCCTCCATGACGGTCTCTGCTTCATTTTTGGTAATCATGACGATCGGAATATTGGTATTATTCTCTTTTATTTTGGTAAGGGTCTCAAGGCCAGTCATTCCCGGCATCGATTCGTCAAGGAATACTACGTCAATGTCCTTTTGTTGGTCGTATTCCTCGATAGCATCGTACCCGTTTGTGACGGTCACGACATCAAAACCCTTTTGCTCTAAAAATAGCAACTGGGGTTTGAGTAGATCTATCTCGTCATCTGCCCAAAGAATTTTTATTTTTTCCATGTAGATATTACAGTGATTAATTTAGGAGATTTAATAAAATAAATGAGTATCCTTCGCTGAGAGGTAGATTCTTCTCATTTTTGCCCTCTTCAAACGTCTTGCCGTCTTCTTGTAGTACTTCTGCAGATGAATAAGCACAAAATATTTAATGATCCGGTTTATGGTTTTGTAAAGATCAGACACGAGATTCTGTTTGATCTCATACAACATCCCTGTTTCCAACGCTTGCGTAGAATATCGCAAATGGGATTGGCTCACCTTACATATCCCGGTGCGGTCCATTCTCGATTCCAACATGCACTGGGAGCACTTCATTTGATGGGACTAGCCATTTCTGTCCTCAGGGAGAAAGGAGCCAGAATTACCCCGGCCGAATCCGAGGCTGTAAGCATCGCCATATTATTGCATGATATCGGCCATGGACCGTTTTCACATGCTTTGGAGGGAAAACTGGTGGATGCCGATCACGAGGAGCTATCCTGGAATCTTATGCTGCGGCTCAATGGGGAGTTTGACGGTAGGTTGGCAATGGCTATGGAGATCTTTGCAAATCGATATCCCAAGAAATTCCTCAACCAGCTTGTGTCAAGCCAGCTGGATCTAGATCGTTTGGATTATCTCAATAGAGACAGTTTTTACACGGGAGTGATGGAAGGTAAAATCGGGTACGACCGAATCATTCAGATGCTCAGGGTCGTTGATGACAGACTCGTGGTAGAGGAAAAGGGTTTGGCTTCCATTGAGAAATTTTTAGTGGCCCGAAAGATCATGTATTGGCAAGTCTATTTGCACAAGACCGTGGTGGCAGCTGAAAAAATGCTGATAGCGCTGATGGAAAGATTGATGCTGCTGGAACAAAGTGGAGAAAAAGTGCATATGGGTGATTCGATAAAGGCCCTGGTCAATCTCAAGTGGAAAAACCCGTCAGATCGCCCGTCCATACTCGATGCCTTTGTCCAATTGGATGATACCGATATTATGATTTTAATGAAAAACTCTCTACCTTGTGCCGATTACATTGCGAAGACACTCGCCCGGGGTCTACTGTATAGAAATCTATTTAGGGTGGAGTTGTCCTCAGATCCCACAAACACCAGAGTAGTTGACAATCTATGTAAGAAGATTGCTGAACATTTGAACATAGGTAAGAAAGATGCTCACGGGTTGGTCTGGTCTGGATCAGAAACGGTGGAAGTCTACAACAAGGGAGAAGAAGAGATCAGTTTTTATCTCAAAAGCGGACAGGTTAAGAAGTTATCGCAAATCTTTAATGTAACTGCACTGACGGAGGAGATCACGAGATATTATTTATGCTACCCAAAAGACATTAAAAGATAGAAGGACCCGGTCCTTATTATATTTATACTAATTCTGTAATCAATTAATTATTAACTCGTTTTTTAATCATGAAAAAGATCCAAATTCTCTACCTAATTGTGTTTGTGTTTGGAGCAGTAAGTGCTTTTGCCCAGCCCGGTCAGGATATGCCTGCCAATGCTGAGCCAAACAAATGCTACGCCAAGTGCCTGATCCCAGATCAGTACGAAACTGTTACCGAGACATTGGTGGTCAAAGCTGCTTCAACCCGAAGTGAAGTCGTGCCCGCTGTCTACGAAACCGTCACCGAAGAAGTGTTGGTTAAGGAAGCTTCGAGTAGAATCATTCCGGTACCAGCTGTTTACGAAACCGTCACTGAAG
Organism: Saprospiraceae bacterium; assembly: GCA_965222645.1. GTDB lineage: Bacteria > Bacteroidota > Bacteroidia > Chitinophagales > Saprospiraceae > JABDMH01. The sequence goes on from OZ244968.1 coordinate 4,241,803, forward strand.
AAGTATTGGTCAAGGAAGCGTCAACAAGATTGGAAGCCATGCCCGCCAAATACGAGACTGTGACTGAAAAAGTACTCGCGAAAAGAAGTGCTCCTGGGATAAGAGTAATCCCTGCAGTCTATGAGACAGTTACCGAAGATGTTCTCGTCAAGGAAGCCTCGACAAAGCTGGAAGTCATTCCGGCCAAGTATGAAACGGTCACTGAAGAAGTCCTCGTCTCTGAGGCAAGCACTAAAATCGCAGTAGTTCCGGCAGAATATGAGACCGTAACCGAAGAAGTCCTTGTACAGGAAGCCTCCACAAGAATTGTAACCCTGCCGGCCAAGTATGAGACCGTAACGGAAGAGGTAATGGTAAAAGAAGCTTCAACTGAACTGGTATCCGTGCCAGCTAAGTACGAAACAGTGAGTGAAGATGTCGTTGTCAAAGAAATGTCTACTAAGATCGAGCGCAAGCCCGCTAAGTATACCACAGAGACAGAAACGATCGAAACTTCTCCGGCATCGACCAAGTGGGTAAAAAAGAAAGCAGATCGAAACTGCTTGTCGGCAGATCCCAACGATTGTCTGGTATGGTGTTTGGTTGAGATACCCGCTCAGTACCAGACGGTAACAAAACAAGTAAGAGTAGGATGTGATGATGGATGGACCGATTCCGGTGACGACTGTACTCGCACAATCGATGTTCCAGCAGAATATGCGCCGCGCACCTACCAAAAGCTGATTTCACCAGCGTCAACCAAGACCATTGAAATCCCAGCTAAATATGATACCCGTACCTACCAAAAATTGGTGAGTGCTGCTACAACTGAAGTTCAGGAGATTCCTGCTAAGTACGAAACACGGACGTTTGAAAGAGTAAAGACTCCTGCATCGACAAGAGTAGAGGAGATTCCCGCTAAGTACGATACCCGTACCTACCAAAAATTGGTTTCTCCCGCTACCACAAGAACAATCGAAATCCCGGCAGAATACAAAAAACGCACCTATCGCAAATTGGCCTCTGCAGCAACAACCGAGACCGTTCCTTGCGGTAAATCAACTATTCTGGAAGGCATTAATTTCGAAAGCGGCTCCGCAGTTTTGCTGCAATCTTCGTATTCCGAAATAGCCAAGTTAGAGCAAATGCTTAAAGATCAGCCCAATGTGACCGCCCGATTGGTAGGTCATACAGATAGTGATGGCACCGAGGTGAGTAATCAGGCTCTTTCAGAAGCCAGAGCAAAGGCTGTCTACGAGGTTTTGCTTAAGTCGGGAATTGCTGCAAGCAGATTGAACTACGAAGGCAAAGGTGAGTCCATGCCAATTGCAAGCAATGCTACATCATCAGGTAAACTACAGAACAGACGTACCGAGTTTGTAACCTATGGAGAGGCTGGTGGAGATGAAGATTGTGATGAATTTGTAAATCGCACATACCGAAAACTGGTTACGCCTGCGTCTACGAAAACAATAGACATCCCCGCTGAGTACAAAACACGTACATATCAAAAGTTGGTATCTCCAGCTTCAACACGCGTAGAGGAAATTCCGGCAAAGTATGAAACACGTACTTACAAGAAGCTTGTTACGCCTGCGACCACCCGTACCATTGAAATTCCAGCAGAGGAGCGTACAGTGTCAAAGAGACAACTGGTGAAAAAAGGTGGTTTTACAGAATGGAGAGAAGTAGTTTGTGACGCTAATGTTACTTCTAATCTTATCCAGCAGGTACAAAGTGCATTAAAGAAATTGGGTTACAATCCAGGTGTGGCCGATAACAGAATGGGCCCTCAGACGAAGGCTGCATTGATCGAATTTCAAAGAGCAAAGGGATTGCCTGTAGGTCAATTGGATTTGGAAACGCTCAAAGCTTTGGGTATTTCTAATTACTAAGAACGAGCCTTCAAAGGGCAATTGAAAGGATAATTCCTCTCATTATTGAGAAAAGCCGTGTGCTAAGAAGTACACGGTTTTTTTTGATATGAGAATATCGATTGTAGAAATATGCTCATATAGCTAGGAGCCAGTGGGCAAATGGAAACACTCTTTCTTGTATTCTATGTCCAAAACCTTATCTTTGCAGACCAAAATTTTAAGCATCATGTTTGCCATTGTAGAGATCGCAGGTCAGCAATTTAAAGTGGAAGAAGGCCAGGAAGTGTTTGTACATCACCTCGAAGCCAATGAAGGAGACAAAGTTTCGTTTGATAAAGTGTTATTGGTAGATCGAGATGGGAAGACCTCTGTGGGATCACCAACGGTGAAAGGCGTTGCTGTGGGGGCTACAGTACTAGAACATCAAAAGGGGGATAAAGTGATTGTCTTCAAGAAGAAGAGAAGAAAAGGCTACAAAGTCAAGAAGGGGCACAGGCAGCAGTTTACTAAAATCAAGGTCGATTCTATCGGATAATATAAATCAAACACCATGGCACATAAAAAGGGAGTAGGAAGTTCGGACAACGGTCGCGATAGCAACAGTAAAAGGCTGGGAGTAAAGTTATTCGGAGGTCAGGCGGCCAGAGCCGGCAATATTATTGTACGGCAAAGGGGAACCAAGTTCCACCCGGGTGATTTGGTTGGAATAGGTAAAGACCATACGATTTATGCTTTGGTAGACGGTACAGTAACCTATAAGAAAGGGAGAAAGAACCGTACCTATATATCAATCTTGCCATTTGAGCCGGTTGAAGAACGGATCGATACACCCAAAAAAGTGACAGCAAAGGACGACGCTCCAGCTGCACCCAAAAGAGAAAAGGATGCTCAACCTGAAGTCGCTCAGAAAAAGACAGAACCGAAGGCTGCGAAAGTTGTAAAGGAAGACAAGCCTGAGGTCACTGCCCAAAAGCCAAAGAAAACTGGTGGTAAGAAGATTAAGCAGGATAACCTTAAGATCATCGAAGGTGTAGGACCGAAGCTCGAGTCGATCCTGAAGGAAGCGGGAATTACGGACCTGAAAATGATGTCGGAATCTGACCCCGAGAAAATTAGAGAAATTTTGGAAGCGGCAGGTAGCCGGTACAAGATGTTTAATCCGACGACATGGCCAAAACAAGCTAAGTTAGCTCTCGAAGGTGACCTCAATGCACTGAAGGAATATCAGGATCGATTGGACGGTGGTGTAGAAAGGTAACTTTCTAGTTCCACCTGGCTAGTTTTTATAGCAGGGACCGAAGTCCCTCGTTTCTTACCCATCCTTCTGTTCCATCCGCCAAATCAATGCGAAACCACGGACCCACTTCTTCAAGGATTCGGATTTTGTAACCCGCAGAGAGTGATGTGAGCTCTGTGCTGGAATCATCCGGTTTTTCCAGGAGTGCTGTGTCTTTCCAAATGATATGCAATTGATGATGCCTTTTTGTGTAGTTTATTTCCAATAATAATAGACTGATCAAAACTAAAAAAGCCGTGCCCAGCCCCAGTGTGTAGTACTTCCACTGGTTTGGCTTAAACCAGAACAAACTGAGTAAAGCGGTAAAAACCAAGAGCAATAAGGTAGAGATCGCATTTTTGCCCAAACCTCCGTGAATTTGCCTGATGACACCGGTAAGGGGAAACACGGGAAAATGATATAGATCGTCGATTTGTTCTTTTACATTTTCGAGCCTTAGCGCAACCCTTTTCTCTGTTGGGTCTATCCAAAGAGCTTTTTCCAGGTAAAAGCGAGCGGGTGCCCACTGGTTCTTTTGGGTATAAGCCGTACCCAGGTTGAAGTAGAGAGCTGCTGACTCATATCCACTACTGGCAATGCTTTCGTAGAGCATTATGGCATCTTCGATATTGCCCGCTTCAAATGCCTGATTGGCCAACCTGAATGTATCAGATGGTGTGCCCGCTTTACCGGCACACAGGGCAATACTAATCCAAATAAGTATGGTTAATGTTGTTTTTGTACCTGCCATAGTGCTGAAAGTACTTGTTCTTTTGTCGGTCTTTGATCTCCCCTCCATTCAAAACCCTCCAATTTCAACGACATTACATCGGCATCTTGTATGGGGTGAAATTTCGCTTCGGGATTGGCATAAAATACAATGTCATTGACCGCATTGCCGATAAATCTCAAAAGCATATTACTGCACAAGGTTTCATTTACTCCAATATAAGCTTTGATATCATCGAGTACATAGTATATTGATTGAGCATTGCCATTGATGACCATGTGATCGATCTCACCCTCTTTGAAAAATGCTGTTATTTCTTTTCCTTTCATTTGATTGTATAATATGTGATCTTCAGAATTGATGATGAAAGCTTTTTGCTTGAGATATATTTTATCAACCTTATTGTCGATCAGTCTTATGCTTATTGAGTCTGCCTTAAATTGGGAAGTGTCAGACCAAATAAGGGGATCATTATACAAATGAAAAGTTGAGTCTTGTGAAGAGTAGGTCAGCGAGTCACAGATTGCCTGCAGATCAGACTTGAAGATCTCCACGTCATGAAAAGCCCGAAACAACCTCAACGAGTCATTTGCCGGTGTCACAACCTCGAATGAATGAAGCGTGTCGGCAACCAAAAAGAGGGAATCCCCATCAATCGCATTTATGAGAAGCGGACGATTGCCAAAAGCTTTTAGATAGCCTGAAGAATCTACATATTCGGCCTCGTCGCAGATGATTGTGTAGTGAGAGGCCGTATCCTGCCAGATAATGTTTCCACTGGCTTTTCCCAGACCAGTTTTGTTATCAAAGTCAATGATATCAGCCTCAAGAAACTGACCGTCACTATCGAGATTGGACCGATGATCTGAAGAAAGTTTGTCCTCTTTGATGTTGTACTTTAGTGCTTCTGACTCCATAGTGCGCAACGAATCCTCAAAAAAGGCATTGCCGGAAAGAGTAAGCAATTCTTCTTTTTCAAGGTAGATAATGGTATCGGCAGTAGCTTTTTTTCCGGGTTCCTGGAGTGACGCATTACCCAGGAGGGTTACTTTTTTCAGCTCCCCATCGTATAGAATAGAATCTCCGAGAGCTATTTGATCCTCATTGAGGTATTCCGCATTTTGCTTAAATAAGGCTTTTTTATTCCCCATGTCAAAATATCCGGCCTCGCAATAGACCTTGCTTCCATCGGTGAGATCAATCCTCGTAGGCCCCAGGAAATACGCTTTTTGTTGTGCAGTATTATATAGTAATGTGTCTGCAAAAAGCTCAAAATCTTCGTTTTTGACATAGACACTGTCCTTAAAGTAGACCTCGTCAAGCTGTGTAAAGAAAGTCCCCTTCAGGCTGAAGAGGAATACAGTGTCATTGGTGATGGTTGCCCCGGTGTGATAACTTGCCACTCGAGTAGCGGTATTGTACTCGAGCGTATCGGTAAAGAGCATTTGTGATTTGCTCTGAAGGATGACTGAATCTTGGAGAAAGGCCTCGTTTCTGTCTCCAAAATATTCGAGTCTGTTTGCAAAAACGTTGAGAGAGTCCCATTGTTGTAGGAGGACATTGCCCACTGCCACGAGATCATTACCTTCCTTGCGAGCCGAATCGCACTGCATAAAGAGGCTGTCCTGATGCATGAGGACATTTCCGTTTAAGATCAGTACTTCCTCTCCAAAACGACCCCTTACTTTTTCAACAATATCCGCTTGATCAATAGTGACAATGCTGGTCTTGGCTGAGTCCGCCTCAGATTCTGAAATCTCCTGGGTATGTAATGTGAGAGGGATACTGAATAAAATGAGCCCTGAAACAATGCGCAAGCGTGTTAGAATTTTGTTGTTAAACGTCTCGAGATTCAATGTGTTGAGATCTTTCTAAGTTGATTAACGGATTGTTAACCTTTGATTCAAGGGTATTCCGCAGTTGACAGCAACATGTGATCACAGATCATTTCATTCCCACACTGTTGTTTGCACAAAGATACGATCCAAATTCACTGCGGTGGAATGGTTCTGTGATCTTTGGTATCATGAGTTGCCAGTCGGCAAATAGCAGCTTTTTACCCTATTGCAAAGGTCGATATGCATCGAAAAGGGGATTTAGGCAGTTCAAGGTATTGGCAGAATTAAGCACCTTGGCTTCGATTATCATGCTCATTGAATAAATTTAGTAAATTCAGCAGCAGTACAGATTTAAAGAAAATAATTAGCAGATGATTCAGCGTATCCAGACGGTTTTTCTTTTACTGGCTGCAGTGATGATGGGTCTACTCTTCATTGAGTCTATAGGTTTTGTAAAGCTGGGTGAGGTGGTATCAGTGGCTGACACAGCATTGGCAAGTAGTTTGACGGATGGATTTTACAATACTTTTGACCATACTGGGTTGATCGTGCTAGCTGGTATCGGAGCATTGGTACCTCTTTTGGCTATTTTTTTATTTCGCAATAGACCATTGCAGATAAATTTAAGCTGGATCTCAGTAGGTGTGGCCATTATTCTTGCAGCGGCCTCGTTTATTTTATTCAGGCTGGATTTGCAACACTCCGGCATCGATTCTTCCTATTCCATCCATCTGGGATATATTTTTCCTGCCTTAGCGATAGCATTCCTTTTTTTGGCCGCCAGGTATATTAAAAAAGATGAAGAACTAGTGAGATCAGCCGATCGGCTTAGGTGATTTTATGATTGGTAAATGAGGCTGTTTATTTCCATTTGTTTCAAGTTGACGGATGGGATATCGGATAGCTTTTTTTTTAAATAGAGTAGGAACACTATTTACAAATTTTTCACACGTTTTCTGAAAGAGGGGATGTAGGCAGATTGCAGCATTTATTTTAATGGCTCATAAATAAAAAAAACCCGGACTTATTTTTAAAATCCGAGTTTTAGAAAAACATCCTAAATTATTATTTATTTTTGCCTTGGTCTGGCAGAATAATTTACTTTCAGTTGGCCTGATTTTCTTAAAATCGTTTTCACATCGGTCACAATACCCATTGTTACATCCCCATCCACTTTTAAAGAACTTGTAATAGCTGGTCTTTGTGGCTCAGGAATCTTCACTTTATGCTGCTCTAAAAAAATCGGAATATCATTTTCGGTGGCAAATTTATCCCCTAGCTGTATACGAGGTTTTGTGCCATAGATGTCCTGAAATTTTTTCACGGGTCTTCCGATCCAAATATGATTTACAAGAGACTTTTGTTCTAATTTTTGCAGCTGAGTTGCTTCAGGTACTCTTACACTTACTTTGCGCTCGCTGTCTCTCAAGACTGTCACAACCATAAAGAAAAACAACAGCATGAAAATAATATCCGGTAATGACGCAGTAGATATTGCCGGTTTAGATTTTCCTCTTTTTTTTGTGAAATGTGCCATATTGAAAATTAGTTTTCTTCACCAAAATTGGTTGGCTCCGCCTCAGACAGTACCATTGGAATCTTTTCCTTGATTGCTCTTTTATAAGCAATCGGAAGGTCGTTGCTATATGGTATGCCATACAGTTTCCGACATTCGTCATCCCATAATTCATCATAGGCTGCCTTCAACTCGTTGTACACTGCCAGATACTGTTTATAACTGGTTCCCCGGTCATTTTTCAAAGAAATGATCGCATTTTTCGGATCAGTAGAGAGGTCATCACGTCTCTGAGGATTAGCGATAAATTCTTTTGCTCTTTCTCTAAGCTCCTCGATTTGAGCTAATTCTCCCCTCACCAACAGCTGATCTTGAGCATTCACTAAAACAGAAAAAACATTTCTTGTTTTTAATTTCTGAATGTCCGGTTCCTCGTCAGACCATGGTGGTAATTTTACGGTGATACCCTTATCTACATCAATAGTAGTAGTAACGAGGAAGAAAATCAACAGCAGGAATGCAATGTCAGCCATTGATCCGGCATTGATCTCATTCTTCATGCGTTCGCGACTGCTTGTTCTTGCCATAATTTCTTATTTAAATAAGTTTCTGATCTCAGAAATAACAAATGCGGCAACAGCAATTGCGCCGAGAATCAATGTAGATTTAATTCCAGCACTTACCATCTTACTGTTTGAATCGGTAAAATCACCGCCGCTCGAGGCTTCAAATTTTTCAATAGCGTTAGCGATAGGTCCCGATGTTTCCACACTTGCAGAGCTATAAAGAATAAAAAATAATACAGCGATGACCACTAGTGCTATTATACCCTTGAGAGCGCCTTTGGGATTAGTGACCATTTGATAAATGGCAAAAAGTACAGCTGCAGCAGCACAAATCACCAGTAGTACAATCGTCAGTTTTAATCCGATATCAAAAATGGTGGTCGTTGCTTGATCTTCATCTGAAAGCGCATTAAACCCATCCAGACCGGATGACACACTCAGGCCAAAAATAATGATTACGAGAAGCCCGAGTGCAAATGCGGCTAGCTGGCCATGTTTTAATAGTAATTTATACATAATGTTCCAGCTTTTTCAATTATTTAAAGATGTTGTTTCTGGCAAGAAGATCTACCAGTCCAACTGAGGCGTCTTCCATTCGGTTTACAATGCCATCGATCTTAGACACAATGTAGTTGTAAAAGATCTGGAGGATAATCGCCACCACAAGACCGAATACAGTCGTAAGAAGGGCAACTTTAATACCACCGGCAACAACAGATGGAGAAAGGTCTCCTACGGCCTCGATCCGATCAAAAGCCTGGATCATCCCGATCACCGTACCCATAAATCCGAGCATCGGCGCGATAGCGATAAACAGCGAGATCCATACGAGTCCCTTTTCGAGAAGACCCATTTGTACACTGCCATACGAGGTAATGGCTTTTTCCACTGCTTCAGGCCCGTTGGGAGCACTTCGCAGACCTTCGTACAATACACTTGCTGCTGGGCCAGGTGTAGACTTACAGACTTCCATCGCACCGTCTAAATCACCTTCAGCCAACCGGTCATCGATGCGGCTCATCAACTTATCAGTGTTGGTTGTTGCTAGATTGAGGGTAATGATACGCTCTATACAAAACGCCAGACCCAGGATCAGACAAATCAACACGAAGCTCATGAATCGCCAGTCTCCGTCTATAAAATATTGCTTGAGTATCTGGAAGCCAGAAGCGGATTCAGATTGCGCAGTTGCATCAATAGCACCAAAAGATGCTGCAATTCCAAAAACAAGCAATATTGCTAATACTTTTCGCATAACAGTTAGGATTTTTCGTTTACTAATGAGTTAAAAATGGACAGTTAAATTAAAAAATAATTGCATAGTATCTCTCATACCCTTGAATTTTTTAACAAAACGGCATCCACCATGCAACCCCATTTCACGATCAAATCAAAAACATTGAAAACGATACTTCAACGAAGTGATCCAAGAGAATTGCAATGATCTTTGACCGGGATCAAGAAAAGGGTACGCCAATATACTATTATATTCAAAATCCAAAGACTTATTATTTGCTTCAGATATAGGATGGCGATTCCGCCAAAAATGGTGTGAGAAAAGTACGTCTTTGTAAGATTTTCAGTCTTGATCAACGTTGGGCTTTAAGCCCAGCCCGGCCTTTTCTGAGATTTCCAACATCCGATTGATCGACTTCACACCCTCGTCAATAATCCAGCCATCCAGGAAAATTTCGGGCTCCTCATATTTCATGCACAAATAGAGCTTTTCCATTGTATTGCGTTTCATGTGCGGACACTCATTACACGCACATGTGTTATTTGGGGGTGCAGCAATAAATGTCTTATCGGGAGAAGCGAGCTGCATTTGATGTAAAATCCCAACCTCCGTTGCCACAATAAACGTCTCAGCATCGGAGGTCTTGGTAAAATTAAGCAGACCGGTTGTGGATCCTATAAAATCGGCCTTTTCCAGAATGTGTGCCTCACACTCGGGGTGGGCGATGAGAAGGGCTTCCGGATGCCTGATCTGGAGCTTGGAAATTTTCTCATGGGAGAAGATCTCATGGACCATACAGGTCCCATTCCACAGGATCAAGTCCCTGCCCGTTTTTTTCTTCAGATATGCACCGAGATTGCGGTCTGGAGCAAAAATGATTTGCTTGTCCTCGGGTATGCTTTCGATGATATGAACGGAGTTTGTGGAGGTGCAACAAATGTCGGTAAGGGTCTTTAATTCTGCTGTGCAATTGATGTAACTGACCACGACTGCGTCCGGATACTTTGCCTTGAATTTTCTGAAAAGATGGGGTGGGCAAGAATCTGCCAGCGAGCATCCCGCCTTGAGATCCGGCAGAAGTACTTTCTTCTGAGGCGAAAGCATCTTGGCCGTTTCGGCCATAAAGTGTACTCCGGCAAAGACGATGATGTCGGCTTCCGTGTTGGCTGCTTTTTGCGAAAGTCCCAAACTGTCCCCGATGTAATCGGCAATATCCTGGATCTCCGACTCCTGATAGTAATGGGCCAGTATAATCGCGTTCTTCTCTTCTTTAAGCCGGTTTATTTCATGTACGAGATCCAATTCCGGATCTACGTCAATATCCAAAAATCCATTGGCGTGCAAATTATCTTTTGCAACACTTATCACTGTACTCATACTTAGGTAAGATTATAAATTGCTTAACGGGAGTACAATGTAAAAAGTTCGGCGATTCTTGTGCCCTCTATTTGTGATATTGGATGTCCTTTTACATCATTCAATCAGCCTGTCGATTTCCAGCGTGCATCAATTTTTTACATTATTTAAATGCTAAAAGTCTTCGGTTTTCACTCAGAATCAAGTAATTGGGCGGCTCGCGTAAAATGCCACAGCAAGGTTTGGGTATAACCTTTTACTAATCACTGTGTTTAATGGGAGTGATTTGATATTTTTATAACCCACAAAATAAGATTTACGATGAGTATGTACCCACTAGAACTTGTAACCCCGATGGCAAAAGATCTCACGGACTATGGATTTGCAGCTTTAGAATCCCCGCAAGATGTCGATGACTTGATAGAAAACATGGAGGGAACGGCATTAGTGGTAGTAAATTCAGTTTGTGGCTGCGCTGCTGCCATGGCCAGACCCGGAACAAAGCTGGCTCTGACCAATGATAAAAAGCCAGATAAGCTCGCCACTGTTTTTGCCGGTGTTCATACTGATGCTACTCAAAGAGCACGAGAATACATGCTACCATATCCTCCATCTTCACCGTGCGTAGCATTATTTAAAGACGGCAAACTGGTGCACATGTTAGAAAGACATCACATAGAGGGCCGCAGTGCAGAAATGATTGCTGATAATCTCCGGTTTGCATTCGATACATATTGCTGACCGGCCATTTCTCACCGAAAAATTAGATCTTGACATCCATTAACCTTAACAAGATGGATGGAAGGATGACGGCTTGTCTCATCTGTGCGCTACTCCTCTTCCAGTGCACGACACCGAGACACCACTTTGGTGTTCAACGTGGATTAATCTCATCAAACGCAATGGTGGTATCTGCCCACCCCTTGGCTAGCAACGTAGGCGCTGAAATCATGAAGAAAGGTGGAAATGCCTGGGACGCTGCTATAGGAGTACAGTTTGCACTCGCTGTGGTTTATCCTGTTGCAGGTAATATCGGTGGAGGGGGATTTGCAGTATATCGTACAGAAGAAGGCCAGATTGGTGCACTTGATTTTCGAGAAAAAGCCCCTAAGGCCTCGCATAGGGACATGTACCTGACAGATGAGGGTGAAGTGATAGACCGGCTGAGCCTCGAGGGCCATCTGGCTGCAGGAGTTCCCGGCACAGTAGACGGAATGGTCCGGCTTCACAATAGATTTGGAAAACTCCCATGGGGGGATTTGGTGCAACCGGCCATTGATCTTGCGCGAGGAGGGTTTTCACTTACGGAACGGGGTGCATCATCTCTCAACAGAGCTCAATCACTTTTTGTGAAGCACAATACTTATGACATGGAACTGATCAAAGAGGAACCATGGGAGCAGGGGAATGTACTACGACAATTTGCCCTGGCAGAGACGCTTGAGCGCATTAGGGATCGCGGAAGGTCAGGTTTCTACTCTGGAAAAACGGCACAGTACCTCCTGGAAGAAATGCAGCGCGGGGGTGGAATCATTAGCCAGGACGACCTGGATGACTATGAATCCTCATGGCGAAAACCCGTGATAGGTCAATACAGGGGACATCGAATAATCTCAATGCCTCCGCCATCAAGTGGTGGGATTGCAGTGGTGCAAATGCTGGAAGGGCTTGAGTCATTTCCCGTCGAAAAGTACGGTCACAACCATTGGAAGTCGGTGCATTTAATGACAGAAATTGAGAAGCGAGCATACGCGGACAGGGCTACCTACCTGGGCGATCCGGATTATTTTGAGGTGCCTCAGAAGATGCTTCTCGATACAGGGTACCTCAGCAGAAGAATGGCGGGAATATCGCTAAAGAGAACCACGCCGGCTCATGAGATCAAGGAAGGCCATGTAGAGGTAGTCGAAAGTGTAGAAACCACGCACTTCTCCATTGTTGATGCTGATGGAAATGCCGTATCGCTCACTACCACCCTCAATAGTTACTTTGGTTGTAAAGTGATGGTAAAGAATGCCGGGTTTTTTCTTAACAACGAGATGGATGACTTTAGTGTAAAAGCCGGTGTCCCAAATCAGTTTGGCTTAGTGGGTAACGAAGCCAATGAAATTGTACCCGAAAAAAGGATGCTGAGCAGTATGACTCCCACAATAGTCGATAAGGATGACAGGCTCGTCATGGTTGTGGGAACTCCCGGCGGGAGTACGATCATCACTTCTGTTTTCCAGACGATCGTCAATGTCATTGATCACGAAATGACGATGCAGGAAGCAGTTGATGCTAAACGATTCCATCATCAGTGGCTACCTGATCGGATCTTGACCGAAGAAAACACATTTGACGAAAGAACAAAGCGAAGACTTATAAGGAAGGGTCATGATTTTGAAATCCGTAGCGGCATCGGCCTGGTCGATGCCATATTGATCTTGCCGAATGGAGATCTCGAGGGAGGGGCAGATAGGAGAGGGGATGATCAAGCATCTGGATTCTGACGAACAGTTGTACGAAAATGATGCATCACAATATCAACGGAAAAATTGTAAGAGCTGATAACGCTAAAATCCCAGTAAGCGACCTGGGCCTGCTCAGGGGGTACGGTATCTTTGATTTCTTCCCCATCCGGGATGGTCTCCCTTTATTTGAAAACGATTACTTTGAACGGTTTTACAGATCTGCTGCGCTTACGAATCTTGAAGTTCCTGAGGATCGAAGTGTATTAAGGGAGATGGTGATTGACCTCGCCAAAAAGAATTCGATTACCAGGGGTTTTACCAAATTGGTGCTCACAGGAGGTTTTGCCACAGACGGTTATACTCCTGAGAAAAGCAACCTTTACATTTTACAACATCGGGATATCATTTACGATCCCAAACTATATATAGATGGGATTAAACTCGTGTTGCAAAAATATATCAAAGACTATCCGGAGATAAAGTCACTCAATTACACCAATGTTTTGATCCGCAGAGATCATCTGTCAAATGTAGATGGCACGGATATCCTTTATCACGATGGAAGATTTGTCAGGGAGACTTCAAGGGCCAATTTTTTTATTGTAGATCCTAAGGGTATGTTGGTGACCCCGGCTAAAGATGTGCTGCTGGGAGTCACCAGAAAACAAGTGATCCATGTGGCACGAGGTGCAGGATTTGAGGTGGTAGAACGCCCTTTACCCATCGCCGAGATCGCGAGGGCAAAGGAGGCCTTCATCACCAGTACCACCAAGGGGGTCCTTCCAGTATCACGATTGAATGATTTTGTGATTGGATCTGGAAAAGCAGGAGATGTGACCAGCAAATTGGGAAAGTTACTGACGCAATATTCCGATCGTGTTCCTCTATCTACCTGAAATAGTAAATGAAGTTGTTTTAGGTCTTTTGTCCGCACCCCCAGTGCCGAGTTCTATGCAGTTAGTGTCTTGAGATACCTAATCCAATCTTCCTCGTAATCTATATCACTGAGTTCGGATAGCAGCTCAAATGACAGTCCCAGTTCAGTCGCTTTATCGAGGGTTTGTTTCAAGACTTCTGCGGTACTCCAGGCGATATCCTCAAAAATTGGAAGATGCATCTTACTCAGACCGAGTAGATAGTAGCCTCCGTCTTTGGCAGGCCCCAAGACGAGATCTGTACCATTGAGAATGATGAATGACTTTCTCACCAGATTGGTGGTAATATACGGACAATCCGTACCAATAATGATGACCTGGTCATGCAATAACAATACGCTATCGATGGCCTTTGCCATTCTCTCTCCAAGATTTTTTCCTTCCTGGGGCAAACCTATAAAATTGTCCGGCACCCATTCTCGAGCGACTTCCGGATCGAAAAACAGATAACGCTGGCAATCTGTGAGCGTCTTTGCCAGCTCTAATGTCTTCTTCAAAAGTTGGGTATAAATCTCCAATGCTCGTGCATTGCCGACAGTAGATGCCAGCCTTGTCTTGACTCTGCCCAGTTGTGGAATTTTCAGAAATATTATGAGAGCCCGTTTGGGAAAACCCACTTGCGTATTGCTTTATTCGATCGCTGACTAACTCAGGAAAAGATCCTATTCGATCACCACTTGCATGTCATCATCATCTTCGGCCTTGTCCTCATTTTTTCGAGTAAAGAAGTCTCCTTTTTTCAGTTTTCTTGCGACAACTGAATAGGGACCACTTACCACTTCCTGATCCTTGGAGAGACCTTTTAAAATCTGAATGTATGTATCGTCTTGTATACCGGTTTCTACTTCTACCATATCCACAGTATCAGCTTGACATAAAAACACAACTTCCTTTAGATCCTCATCTAAGTCCGTAGCAGATTTGTCATCTTTTTTTTGCTCACTGACATCCCGTGTGGTTACTGCAAGGATCGGAATAGCTAGCACATTGTTTTCGGTATGTGTATTGATCTCGACAGATGCTGACATCCCCGGTCTAAACGGGAATGGCTTTTCAGGACTGACAAGATCGTCATAGGATGCCTGAATCATGCGGATTTTCACCACAAAATTGGTAATCTGATCGGTTGTCAGCGCTGTCGCCTGGCCAATTGTGGAGGCCGAATTTGCGATTTCAGTCACTACCCCGGAGAAAGTGCGATCGAGGTAGGCATCGACCTCTATCTCAGCTGTATCGGCTTCAGAAACCCTCAGTATATCATTTTCGCTTACATCCACTTGCACCTCCATAATAGACAGATTAGCAATGCGCATCATTTCCGTTCCTGCCATCTGTATCGTGCCCACCACGCGCTCCCCTTCCTCGATGTCAAGCTTGGAGATAATCCCATCAACGGGTGCATAAATATTAGTGCGTTTCAGACTAGTACGCAGTTCTTTCAACCCGGCTTCGGCACTGTTTATGGCAAATTCATTTGCCTTAATGTTCTCTTCTGCCCCTCGTATACTTGCCTCCGACGCTTTGAGGTTTGCCTGCATCGTTTCTAACTCAGATAACGAAGCTTCATATTCTGCCTGAGATAGTACACCCTCGTCATACAGTTTGGTGTTGCGGTCGTGGATCCTCCTGGCATTCTTCAGTTGGGCTTCGATCTGTGCTTTTTGAGCGATCGAATTCTCTGCATTGGATTTTGAGATGGCTAGTTGGGCCTTTGAGCTATTGACGGAAGCAATCCCTCGCTCCACGGCAGATTCGTACGCTTCCGGATCGATCCGGGCCAGCAAGTCGCCCACGTGTACAGAATCACCTTCTTCGACATAGAGCCCCACAACTTCTCCCGATACATCCGAACTAATTACAACCTCTTTTTCGGGAAAGATTTTACCACTGGCCGCCACCAGTTCTTTGATGGAGCGCATTTTCACTTTTTCTGTCTCTACTTCCTCACCTTTTACCTGATTTTTGCTTTTGTAAATGGCAAAGCCCACGAGCACGATCAGAAGCCCGAGTAGGAGGAGATAAATACGTCGATTTTTTCGTTTGGCCATTTTAGTTAAGTGTTATCTTTTTACCCAGGTAAAAATCCAGAACCTTGGCTTTAAAAATATAATCGTACTTGGCAATAGAGAGGTCTACTTCCGCCTGGTCCATATTATTCTGCGCAGTGATAAACTCAAAACTATTTGCGACACCAAGAGAAAATCTTTTCTCTGTATCCTCATAGGCAGTTCTTCGGGCTTCTGCGGTCCTCAGCGAGGCCTCATATTGTTTCTTGGCAGCCTTGGCATCTGCTACCGCCCTTTGCACATCAGTCTTCAATTGGTTCTTAATCTGCTCGTTGACAATATCGCTCCTTACCACGTCCAGTTTAGCTCGATCGAGATTTCCTTTATTTATTCCCTGGTTAAAAATGGGTACATTGAGTTGGAGGCCGAATCCATAACCCAGATTTTCACTCAGCTGATCCGGATAATTGATCTTACTAAATTGGAGATTTGGTTCTTCAAACTGTACTTCTACCGGTTCTCCATTTATTAAAAAATTTTGCGAGTTAGTTTTCGTCCCTATTATTGTAGATTGTCTTGCTGAAGATGACCAATTGGTGTTGAGACTGCCTCCAATTCCCAGGGAAGGAATCAAATTACTCCTCGACAAAGCCACACCAACTTCTGCAGTTTTTTTCCTCAACTCTCCCGCCTTTATCCCCGGTTGCCAGGCAAGGGCTTCACTATAAATCTTTTGAGTGCTGGCAGATTCTATATCATAGTCGGTGGGTAGATCCAGCTGAGGAGCCACCACCTTCATGTCTTCGGCATCATTGAGTTGCATGAGCTGTTTGAGATCGAGGTAAGCAATATCGATGTCGTTTTGTGCGGCAATGACCAACTGCTCATTTTGCGCCAATTGTGCAACCAAATCCAGACGGGCATTTTTAGGCCGGCTACCCGCATCGATTAGTTTGTCAATCTGATCCAATTGGCTTCCAATGAGATCAAGACTTTTTTGGGTGTTAGCGAGGTTTTCCTCTGCAAATAACACCCGTATAAATGCTTGAGCAACACCAAGAGCGATATCATTTTTCATCTGTTCTACATCGAGATCAGCCACTTGCTTGCCAAGGTTAGCTGTCTTGATCCGATTGGAGATAAAACCACCGTTGAACAAAGTTACTCCACTCGACAAGCTGAATCCCTGGTTACCAAACCTTTGATTGATAAAATCGTTTGTTGTGGGATCAATTCTGCGTCCAAAACTTAGACCGTAATTGCTAGCTCCCGAGAGATTTGGAAGACGCCCTAACTTTGCGACATTTTGATCGATCAAAGCCGCGTTGGCGTTAAGGGAGGTCTCCTTGATATCCAGACTGTGCTCTATGGCATATTCGATGCATCTATCCAGTGTCCAGTTATCCTGAGCTTTGAGATAAGGCATGGTAAGGAATACCACAAAACATCCTATCGAAACCGTTCTGAGGTAAAGTGAGTTTAGAATTTTCATAGTGAATACAAGTTTAGCAATCCCGTGTCAGTTTGATGGCGAATTTATATAAATGAGGTTTTATACTAGATCAACATCTTACTTTTGGGTGATCGTTGTGATTCCAATTAGGCGATCATAGCGCACTCCAAATGGTCGGTAGTAGACGAGTACATTATAGTAATTTTCCGTTTCGTGCCAATTGCCTTCCAGCATTTGAAAATCCGGATCACCTCCATCTAAAGGTGCAGCGGCATAGATGTAATCATAAACGCCCTGCTTGAGTGTAGCCTCCCCAAAATATGCTGAGTGCTTGTCCGAATAGTCCATTACATATGCATCGTCGAGTTCCCAGTTAGAAAATCCGCCCACTATATAGACGATGTGGTTGTGGATGGGTTGCGGAGATTTCATCGAAAAAAAGACGTGGGCATATTCTCCAGTCACAGGTGATTCCCTTTGGTCAAAGGACTGAATCAAGAATGTTCCATTGATATCCCAATCACTCCAGAATTTATCTTGACCCCTCGGCTCATCTGGTTTGAGTGTAACTATGGCGCCGTCGAGGTCTTTTTCTATTTCAATGACCTGCCGTGTAGGATATCGTAGGCTCCTGATGTCAAAATGTCTAAATTCGTTACCAGCCGGAAATGCATATGCACCCAAATCATTAAAATTGAATTTTGTCCCGACATAGTTTGAAGGTTTTACATTTTGGATGGCATTATCCCATCGCCCATTTTGGAGGATCCAGACCGAAATACTGGTGAGTGGATTCTTTATCTCTAGATTTGGTGATTCCACATTAAAAGACATCTCATGGTGCGTATAGATCTTAGCTACGTCAAAGGGAGTAATGAGATTTCCAGTTACTTTCAAAAGGTTTTCATAGACAACGAAACGCTTGGTGAGTATCTTTTCACCTGTATTTTCATCATAGACATGCAACAGGTAATTGCCGGATTTGGTAAAACTCTGATCGCCGTTTGGCAAATTGAGCCAGTAGTGCACATATGGAATCTGAGTATTGAATGAAAATTCAAAATTGCGTATTCTCTGTTCGTTTATCCTACTTAAGAACTCAAATTCTTCAAGGTCGGATTTTTGCCAGTCCGCATTGCAGTGCTCTAATTTGTATACCAGAAACCGGGCTTCGGTGGTGAGTTCGTCAAAGCTTAGTCTTAGGGCACGACCAATTTCGTACTGGTCCTTTTCTGTATAAAACTGCTCGGGAATCAAATCGCCTCTATTTGCAGGATCATCCATCAAACTATCGAGTTTCGATGCTACACGATCGAATGCGCGAATCGAAGGCGAGGCATACTCTTGCCTCAGTTCAATGATCGGGGGTATCAATTGATATCCCGGTATCATTAGTTGTACACTCTTTATCCCGGGCTGATAAACATGGTCATACCGTACAAAGTCACCGGTCTGAGCACCTACCCTTGATACTGCCATTACTGTGAGAATCCATGTAATCATGAATACACGGGTCATTTTTTGCATTACCTCTTTAATTTTATTTAGCTGGACTGCACCATTCATTATCTATGACCCTAAACCTCCAATTCCAAAGCGCACACTCTCCGGCATAGTCAACGCCCACTCTGGGACTTGCAATGATTTGATCCTTTGCAAAATTTACTTCTCGATCTTCAATCCAAATTTCTTTACCTGTCGCGAGATTAACGCCATTGTGCACTGTCGTAATCCCGAGAGCTGCAGAAAGTTTACCCGGTCCTGAAGTAAGTCGCTTGCTCACACTGCCCATTTCTCTTCTCTTTACCATACAATCAAGGCCCTCTTTAGGTTCCACTGCACGTATCAAAATGGCATGGGGCTCATTGACAGCACCGGTCACCACATTAAAAAGATGATGGATTCCATAACAGAGATATATGTAGGCATGTCCACCGGGACCAAACATCGTCTCTGTTCTTTTGGTGCGTCGATTCCCATATGCATGCGATGCTTTGTCTTCGGGAGCACGATAGGCCTCCGTCTCAACGACCATCCCCGCAGTAAATTGACCATCGATAAAAGTGCATAGGTACTTACCGAGCAGTGCTATACTTAACTCAATTACAGCATCTCTTTGATAAAATTCCTGGGGAATGATTTGTCCCTGCACAGATGACTTTATGGGTGTTGGGTAAAATGTTGTCTATTTCGACCTAAATGCATAATCTCGCTTTAATGCGGTCGTGGTGAGTAGTTAGGAGCTTCTTTAGTGATTGTGATATTATGAGGGTGGCTTTCTATTACTCCGGCACTGGATATTCTCACAAATCTCGCTTCCTGCAACTCCTCGATCGTACCGGCTCCACAATAACCCATCCCGGCGCGCAGACCTCCCAGATATTGGACCATGACCTCGGCCACTGTTCCTTTAAAGGGCACACGACCTTCGATACCTTCGGGTACGAGCTTTTTGATATCATCTTCTACATCCTGAAAATACCGGTCCTTTGATCCCCTCCTCATCGCACTCAATGATCCCATGCCCCGATAAAGTTTGAATTTTCGGCCCTCGTAGATGATGGTCTCACCCGGGGCTTCTGCCACGCCGGCAAATAGAGAACCCGCCATCACCGTATGTGCTCCAGCGGCAATGGCCTTGACAATATCTCCAGTAAATCGAATGCCCCCATCAGCAATAATCGGGACTCCGGTTCCTTTCAGTCCTTGGGAGGCACTGTAAATAGCAGACAGTTGTGGCACACCGACTCCGGCTACCACTCTTGTAGTGCAAATACTACCCGGTCCTACCCCTACTTTTACGGCATCTACACCGGCATCTGCGAGTGCACGTGCCGCTTCCCCTGTCGCTACGTTGCCGCCCACGATTTGCATGTCAGAAAAGGTCTTTCTTATCTCCCTGATCATGCCCAGAACTCCCTCATGATGCCCATGTGCAGTGTCCACACAAATCACGTCGACACCAACTTCTACAAGTGCCGCAATGCGGTCCATGGTCTCCGCCGTGACGCCAACGGCTGCTCCCACGATCAAGCGACCGTAATTGTCCTTACATGCGTGGGGATGGCTCTGGAGCTTGATAATATCCTTATACGTGATCAGACCGATCACTCGGTATCTGTCGTCGACTACTGGTAGTTTTTCGATTTTTTCAGCTTGCAGAGTTTCTGTCGCCTGGTCCAGAGTTGTACCGGCTGGCGCCGTAATGAGCCCATTACTCGTCATGATCTCTGTCACTGGTTTCTCGGGGTCACTTTCAAATCTCAAATCCCGGTTAGTAAGTATACCAACGAGGACGTTGTCTTCTCCAACAATCGGTATTCCACCGATCTTGTATTTCTGCATCACGTCCAGCGCATCACCCACCTTTGCCGTATCAGGCAATGTGACTGGGTCCAGGATCATTCCACTCTCCGATCTCTTTACACTTCTCACCTGAGCGGCTTGTGATTCGATAGACATATTCTTGTGAATAAATCCAATACCTCCTTCTCTTGCGATAGCTACAGCCAGGTCTCGCTCTGTCACTGTATCCATGGCAGCTGACACTATGGGGGTATTGATCGAAAGACTTCGTGTAAGTTTACTCTTGGTACTTACTTCGCGTGGCAGAACATTGGAACTGCCGGGGACAAGAAGAACATCGTCAAAAGTGAGAGCTGTACTCAGGAATTTTTCGGAGGAGGAGAATTTTATTTCCATGTGCAAAAATAGTTTTTTCTAAAAAAGACCCAATGAAAATCTATTTTCATTCTAGATTTTAACCTTACACATGCTTACCATTTTTTCGGACGAGTATTTTATGGATCAGGCCATAGAGGAAGCCAAGCGAGCTGCTGAGTCAGGAGAAGTTCCTGTAGGAGCAGTTGTTACATGTGGTGAATCGATCATCGCCAGAGCCCATAATCAAGTTGAGATCCTGCAGGATAGCACAGCACATGCTGAGCTGCTTGCAATTACTGCCGCATCCGCGCATCTCGGTTCCAAATGGCTTTCGCAATGTACCTTGTACGTTACTTTAGAACCCTGTCTAATGTGTGCGGGAGCACTTTTCTGGGCACGATTAGGCAGAATCGTCTATGGAGCCAGTGATGACAAAAGAGGGTTTATGAGATTTGGCAAAACGCTATTACACCCTTCCTCGAAATTGGAATTTGGAACACGGCATGATCAATGCGCCTCCTTACTTACACAATTTTTTGTCACGAAGAGGTAAGCGGCCCAAAATCTAGGTTGGCACCTTACCATTAAGATCCTATTAAGAGCCTAGTTAAAGTATTACTAAACCGCTTGAGATGACCCACCCTGCGACTTAAATTTGTGTTTATATCGGTAAACCAAGTGTTATGAAATACATGAGCCTAAGCAAGATTGGGAAGCAAATAGTCGGTGCGTTGTCGATCACATTATTGATCTCTTGTGGTCCCACCTACAAACCGTTTACAAGTGATCTGCAATACTCCTATGATTGGACGGAAGATGATCTTAAAAAGATTCAGTTTTATCTTTCTGAGGACATTGTCTTGCGTCGCTACCTGGGCAAAGGAGAAACCGTAATTCAGGGCGGTAAAATCACAATTGAGGAAGGACGACGGGTAGAAGAAATTGTAATAGCAGAAGGTACGCCGGGTGTACTAGCCTTTATGCCTAAGCAAGACCGGATGGCCGTCTCATTTGAGCGTGGAAAAGATCGATTTCTCATGTTTGGACCACACCCGAAATGGGATGGTCGATACATGTTGCTCGGATCCGATTGGAACCGCAGAGAAGGCGAAGTGACTTACCAGGGCAGGAAATACAAGACCACCTCACACAGCGCATATGCAGGACTTCTGGTAGATCTCGACAAAGTAAGGAAGGTGACCTTAAATCGGAGGAAAGTCGAGGGTCGGCGAATCTAGAAATTACTAAGTCTACTGTGCTCCAGAGGGTCAAGAAGCTTTAATCCCCTTCAAGAGCGGTACAAACCGGAAGTAGTCAAATTTTTCAGATTCATACTCCGTATCTGACAGTCTTTTGATCCTGCACATCACCTGCCCGGATTTTTCATCTCCTACCGGAATGACCAATAATCCTCCCACTGCAAGCTGCTTCTTTAAGGCGAGGGGAACTTCATTTGCCGCTGCCGTAACCAGGATTTTATCATAAGGCGCAAACCGCTCTAATCCATCCATACCGTCTCTTAAGAAAAGCCGGATATGGCCATATCCCATCTTCTTAAGAAGCTTGGAAGTTCTTTCAAACAGGGCCTTTTGCCTTTCGACAGTGTAAACTTTGCCCCCTAGCTCTGCCAGAACGACCGCCTGATACCCTGAACCGGTGCCGATTTCTAAGATCTTATCGGATGTCATGACCTGCAAAAGATCCGTCTGATAGGCCACGGTGTAAGGCTGTGAGATTGTTTGTTCATGCCCGATCGGGAAAGCAGCATCCTTATATGCCCAGTCATCAAAGGCCCGCTCGAGAAAATAATGCCGGGGAATCTTGCCGATGACATCTAGAATTCTGACATTTTTAATGCCCTTTTTCCGGAGCACTGCAACAAGCTTCTTTCGTAATCCCTTATGGCGGTAACTATCGGTCAAACTATCTACTTATTTTAGAAATGTCTTGTGAGTTGGAATAGAATACCTAACGTAGTAAAGTGATTTTCAATATGTTAATTCCTAACTCTGGTTAAAAAATTAGAGACAAAACACTTCCGGGTAAATATAGAACTTATTGTATTTTTGCCCGCCAATAAATTTCCCCTTCATGAACACTCAAATTAAGTTTGGAACTGATGGCTGGCGAGCCATAATCGCCAAGGAATATACGGTAGAAGGTGTGCTGCGGGTATCTGAAGGTGCTGCACTATGGATGAAACAGAAAAAATTCAACAAAGTACTTATCGGATTCGATTGTAGATTTGGAGGATTGATGTTTGCCACTGCAGCTGCGTCAGCTTATGTTCATCATGGCATCGAGGTCATTTTTGACAAGCATTTTGCATCGACTCCGATGGTCTCATTAGGTGTGGTCAAATACAAAACAGATCTCGGAATTGTCATAACCGCCAGCCACAATCCACCAACCTATAATGGCTACAAACTAAAGGCAAAATATGGCGGTCCCTCCGTGCCAGCGGAGGTTGCAGAAGTCGAATCGATGATCCCTGATCATACCGATATCCGATTCAAAAGTCTGGATGAGCTCGAGAAATCCGGACTGCTCAAGCATGTAAATTTGGAGGAGGATTATTTAAATCATTTGGAATCTCATTTTGATTTACCCCTGCTATCACAGATCCAAGAGAACCTGGCATATGACGCGATGTATGGAGCTGGTCAAAATGTGGTAAAACGCTTGTTTCCCAAAGCACGCCATCTCCACTGCGACTATAATCCATCCTTTAAGGGTACAGCCCCTGAGCCGATTGATCGGAATCTTAAGGAACTGTCGGCATTAATAGCTGCAGACAAACAAATCACGGTAGGACTTGCTAATGACGGGGATGCAGACCGCATTGGAATGTATGACGAAGATGGAATTTTTGTTGACAGTCACCGGCTTCTCTTACTTCTTCTCAGGTACCTATACGAATTTAAAGGACTAAAATCGGGCAAGGTTGTTTGTTCGTTTTCTGTCACGGACAAGATGAAAAAACTGGCTGAGTCATACGGCCTGGAATATGTAACGACTCCGATCGGATTCAAATATATTGCAGAGTATATGTCTACTGAAGACGTACTGATCGGTGGTGAAGAATCCGGAGGTATAGCCGTAAAAGGACACATACCAGAACGCGATGGAGTATGGACAGGGTTGTTGATTTTAGAGTATATGGCAAGGACTGGAAAAACACTTAAGCAGCTCACGGCTGAAATCTTTGAGAAGGTAGGTGCATTCGAATTTTACCGGGATGATTTACATCTTACTGAAGAAATAAAACAGGCGGCGATTGCAAAATGCAAAGAGGGCATTGACTCTTTTGGCAGCTTCAGGGTCGAACGGTCGGAAGACCTCGACGGCTTTAAATATTATCTCGACAACGGCTCCTGGCTGCTCATCCGGCCCTCCGGTACAGAGCCGGTGCTCAGAGTTTATGCTCAAGCAAAGGATATGGCTGAAGTGCGCACTGTCCTTGATGCAGCCAGGGCGACTTTGGTGTAATACCCTCGACACCTTCAGTTGGCGATATCTGTCCTGGATTTAAACTGGTACTCACCAATAATTCCGATTCGCAAAGAGGTGGTATCGTACACGTTGGCAAACCGGAGACACTCAAAGTCCTTGCTATAAAAAATGTGATTGGTGGGAGTGACCAATGAAGGAGACATGGTCTTTCGGCTGTCAAGGAGCTCACTTTTTGCCCGAAAATCCTGTATTTCGTCTGCAAATTGGTCCAGATTAAAATTACCGGTGACAATGCAGGGTACGTCTTGATTGTCTACTATATCTGCTATTCCGTCTAACTGATTGCGCAGTTGTAAAAGAGAATTTCGGAATAGGGGGGGATTGGTGCTAAAGCAGTACACATGAATCACGTGATTCTGGCCGACATCTACGGAGACTTCGAGATGGGGTATTTCTTCAAAATAAAGTGTGTCGGATTGTAAAAAGGGATGTTTGGAAAAAAAAGCTGTTCCGAAAATATCGATCCGTGTATCAAAAATCCGATACGGATATTCTCTGGTTAGGCGAGTATTCAGGAGTGCTTCCCAGTCTGGAGTCATTTCCAAAATTGATACCATATCTGCATCTGATTCTTTCAGTACTCCTAATGCCCCCTCCCAATTTTCGACCAGATAAGAGGTGCTTGTTTGCATGATCGAAAGTGTGGGTTCTGTTGTTTTTATCGGAACAACCAGGTTAATGTTGGCCACTTGCTTGAAGTGAAGACAAAGGGCGGCCACACATCCGAAAGCAGTAAACAACAATCTCTTTTGACTGATCATATGAAAAAAGACTCCGGCACCAAGTAAGAGGATCATAATGTGTGTGGAGTACATGCTGATCCTCTTGAGAAGGATCACATCCGGCATCTTAAATATGCAAACGGCAGTGAGGAGTACCATCCCTGTCATAAGGACTGCGGAAACAATTCGATTTTCTAAGAG
The DNA here is from genome assembly GCA_965222645.1 of Saprospiraceae bacterium. Classification (GTDB taxonomy): domain Bacteria; phylum Bacteroidota; class Bacteroidia; order Chitinophagales; family Saprospiraceae; genus JABDMH01. Next base: position 4,267,124 of record OZ244968.1, read on the forward strand.
GGCCCTGAGCATTCCCTATATATTTTTCATTCGTTCGATCAAATTTTTGCTGCCACAACGCAAGTCTTCTTCACCGTCCTGACAATTCCATCCACCCCAAAATGTTGGATAATCATCGTGTATATGCCGATTGGGGCTTTTATCCCCAGGTCTGTACTGCCATCCCACTGCACAAATCCCTTTCCCGAAATGGATTGGTTGTTTGCCAGGTACTTTATCAATCGACCATTGGCATCAAAGATCTTAATGTGTACATAACTTCCAGCTTGCACCTTGTCATACGTGACCAGGGTAAGATCGTCGTGACCATCACCATCTGGTGAAAATACCTTTGGCAAGATCTCCCAGGAATCTGTGGGATCTTCATAGAATTGTTGACTGTTTTCTCCTGTTGGAGTAGCATAGCCAACCCCATGTGCAGCACTGTGCCAGATAAACCGGTCTTGTGTATCACCGTGGGTTATGATGCGCTCAAGACTTATTCCCTCTACATCCTTCAACAGTGTAGAGTGCATACCTGCACTGTAATCAAACACATCAATATCTACGCGTGCTCCATTTCTGGTAGAAAAGATAGTAACGTTGCCTTCATCATTGCTCAAACCAGGTAGGTCGGTCTCGACAATCCAATCCGGATTACTTACCCGGTATCTCCGTTGGAGATCGGATGCGTCCTGAGTGAAAACCGTATAAGACCCGGGCAGCATTAGATAGGATTGGTCCAGGTTAGTCACTCGTTGGGTATGAGCGTTTAGGATATTAAGATCGGCAACAAGAAAACTAAATTGTGTTGGGTTGTAGATTTCCACAAAATCGTATCCCCCAGGGTAGGGATCAAACAGGATTTCATTGATAACTAGATCACCAGGTTGTGCGACTTTGGGGAGAATAAAATTCGAAGGCTGGTCGCTGAAACGTTGATTGGTACAGTCAGTGAGATTATGGATGATGAGCTCATATTTGATACCTGCCTCCAGCGGTGAGGACAAAACTAATAGGACTTCATTAAATTTCTCCCTGTTCACTGATTCGATTTCTATTTCGGGATCAATCAGAAAGTCTTCTGAAGTAACATCGCCAAAGTGATTCTTACTAAGCACGACCTTCAAGTTCAAACTATCCAAAGGGATTGAGCTGAGGATACGGCCTTGCTCCGGGACATGTGCGGTATTAAAGATGCTGTTTTGATTGCCCGGTGTGCCGCCACTCGGATGATCGGAGGCTTGCCAATTATTCCTCAGCGCACATGGATCTTCCGGGTTGATCATCTCGAGGGACCAACCCCCATCGGCTTTACTTCCGGATCCATACCATGCATCATCGTAGGAGATCGAATGGATGACATCGCCATTGGTATTGAGAAGGGCAATCTTGTTGCCTCCATTTACCAATGTGGGAAAACGATCAACTCCGACTATGCTCGCACCAGCACTAAATGATGAAACAAGCTCATTTTTGGTCAGTACCAGATATTGTTCTTTCTGTGTTTGAACACCGGGTAAAGAGACTTGCTTGCTCCCCACTTCCAGGATGATTTGGTCCAGGTTTACCCCTTCTTTTTTGATTAGTAGTTCGAGGTATTCTGCTTCCGGTAGTCCAAAGGAGGGAGTCGGGTCGTCATAAATCTCATTGATCAGGACATCAAAGGGAAGAATGGCCAAAGGAGGGCTATAATGGAAGTCCCTTGTGAGATTGGCCTCGTTTCCATCGGTATCCGCAATATTTCTAATCATTATTGTGTAGGTCACTCCTGGTTTTAGATCGCCATCGAGATCAAGTTGGATCATTGTCGGATCTGGGAGCAAAATAGCCTTCTTAGGGATACCGATATCCGGAGAAATTGCGAAATTATTTACTTCTTCAGCACTGCCTTCAGTGATCGATTCATCACAAGTGAGGATGAGTTGATTCGGACTACTTATTTCGATATCGAGGAGTTTTGGTGGAATGGTATCGGGATCAAATTGATTCGTCACGGTAATGTTGTCAAATGCAAATTGATCCTTCCTGGTCTCTGTGTACGTACATAAAATGCCAAAAAAGCCCGCAGTATCTGTCACAGGTTGTGATTTGATATTAGCGAATTCTACCTTAAAACTTAGGGTGTCTTCCTCCATGCTCGTCAGGGTCCAATCACTATCTTCTCGTTCGATATGCAATCGAAGGCTTGGCTGAGCGCCATGTACCATTTTGCCTTCAGCGACTACTGTTCGATTTCCCCGTTTGTATTCCACCAGCTTGATCAGATCTGCATCACCTGCATCTCCCAAATAAAGGCTGTGGCCCGAGGCCTTATCGATCTCTACTCGATTAAGGAACAAAAAAACCTCGACAGCGTTGCTCATGGAAGGATCGAAATCAAGAGATAAGTCAAAAGTCCATGAGTGTGGCTGCTGAGTCTGAGTAAATAAAAAAGACTGGCCGGCTTCCGGTGCATTTAAGTGGAGTACTCCTTCTCTTATTTCAAAATGTGATGTATCACCTGCCCAAACCGGATCTGCACTAATATTCCCATCCTGAAAGGTCTCAGATATTTGAGCACATACGCTCACAGTGAGTGTGATAAAGATAAAATGCCCAAGGATAGCTTTCATTGTGGAAAAGAATACTCAAGTACAAATTGGCTCGTATCTTTGCAGATGGTGATTTAAAAAAGACAAGATAGAAATTTAATCATGAAAATAGCTGTTGTAGGTGCGACTGGATTGGTAGGGGGAGTAATGCGCAGGGTGTTGATTGAAAACAGGTTTCCCGTATCGAATTTTTTGCCTGTGGCTTCGGCAAAATCAGTAGGGAAGCTAGTGGATTTCGGAGGAAAGGACCATCCCGTGGTGGATCTTCAATCTGCCGTAGAGGCTAAACCTCAGGTGGCCATTTTTTCGGCGGGAGGAGCTATTTCAAAACAATGGGCACCGAGATTTGAAGAAATGGGTACGGTGGTCATAGACAATTCTTCTGCGTGGCGAATGCATCCCGATAAGAAACTCGTGGTTCCGGAAGTGAATGGGCATGTCCTTACCGAGAATGACAAGATTATTGCAAATCCCAACTGTTCAACCATCCAGCTTGTGATGGCATTGGGGCCGCTACACCAACATTTTAAAATTAAGAGACTGGTTATTTCCACCTACCAAAGCTATACGGGTACCGGGGTTCCTGCAGTAAAACAATACGAGGGGGAGCGTGATCGTCAGCCCGATGTGGAGAGGGTCTATCCTCATCCCATTTTTGAGAATTGCTTGCCGCATTGCGATATCTTTCTCGAAAATGACTACACCAAGGAGGAAATGAAGCTCGTCAATGAGACAAGGAAGATTTTACAGAGCCCGGAAATCAAAATCACAGCTACAGCTGTCAGAGTGCCTGTCGATGGCGGGCACTCAGAATCGGTGAACATCGAATTTGAGAGACCATATGATATTGGAGAAGTAAGAGAAATTCTAAATGAAAGTGCCGGGATCGTAGTACAGGATGACCTTGATAACTTTAACTATCCGACCCCTCTTCAGGCAAAAAATAAGAACGAAGTGTTTGTAGGTCGGATACGTAGAGACGAATCCATAGATAATGGTCTAAATCTCTGGATTGTAGCAGATAACCTACGTAAGGGTGCTGCAACTAATGCCGTGCAGATTGCAGAATTCATTTTGGAGAAGAGTTGGATCTGACTTGTATTTTGTTATACATATCCTTAACTTATCTCCCCTTGGCATAATTGGCAACGATGACTGACATTAGAATGAAATCTGCAACACATGAGAACACGACTAGTTTTTTGGGGAAAGACAACACAGGATGAACAGGTACTATTGGCTTTTAAACTAAACGAACAAGAAAGTAATGTAGACGTATATATTTTTCCAAAATCATCAGTAACACCTGAATTTGAAAAAGAATTATTGTCGCGGTGGAGGAAGGGAAGAGAAGTTACTTTTCCAGAACCAAATGAACAACTAAAAATGCCGCTGTCGATAACCGATTCATTAATCCCGGAAGGTTATATAATAGACAGGGATGATCTTCTCAAGCGAGCTCAAACAGAGTGGCAGTTTATTGTTTTAAGTTCCCGCCTTTATCACAGCTATTTGGCTGAGCTTCAAGATCTGAAAGATCGATTTGCAAAAATCACGCAATTTGATCGCGATCTATACGAAGAACTCAAGGTTTTTTGGAATAAGGTACATGCTCAAGCCAGGGAAAAAAATCTCTTTCGTGATCATGCAGATAAAATCAGGAAGCAAACTGATATGCTGTTTGCAGAGCTCAAAAAAATGCGTGAAGTACTCGACAAAGAATTTCGGGCCATGTCTGAAACACACTTGGCGAGTTTTCAGGAAAAATTAGTGGAGGTCGAAAAAAATATCGAAGAGAATTTAAATTTTAATGGGATTTTCCAGGAACTAAAAGAAATACAAAGGTCCTTTAAAAAAACTCGATTTACGCGGGAGCATCGCGATCAACTTTGGCCTAAAATTGATGGTCTTTTTAAAAAAATAAAGGAAAAAAAATACGGTCCGGGAGCTACCAGGAAACATTTCGGCAGTAGTCTGGAAAGAAGGTATGCGGGCCTTAAGGAGGCGATCATTAAGATGGAGCGATCCATAAAACGCGATCGAGAAGACCTGCAATTTGAATCTCAAAAACTCAGTGAAGACGACGGCTCTCTTGAGTCCCAGCTCAGAGAAGCTAAAGTTAAAATGATCAGTGACAGAGTAACTTCTAAGGAGGAGAAATTGAAGGAGATGAAGAATACTCAACAGGAGTTGCAAATCCGTCTGGAAAAACTGAAGAAGAAACAAGAAGAAAGAGATTTACAGGAAAAATTAAAAAAGGAAATCAAAGATAAAATTGCTCAGGAGATAAAGGAAGCAGAAAAGGCACGGGAATCTGACAGCACATTAAAGGAAAAAATTTTACAACATATCGATTCCGACCAATCTACTACCCTGGAAGAAGACATTGTTGACGGAGTTGAGGATGTGATCGATACGATCAAGGCAGTTGCAGTCGTCGTAGAAAATAATTTTGCCGAGCTTTTTTCATCTGTCAGGGAAGAAGTCAAGTCGATTTTTGAGGAGGAGTAATCAAGATCTCCCCGCCTCTTTATCGGGTATCTTCGTGCTAATAAATGGAACCTCCGCTTCCTCAATAGCCGTATTAAATAACTGAATATCTTCTTCCTGCAGTTTAAGCCATTTTTCCTTTTGGATTTTCCATTCAGCTAGTACATCCCGGGCCCTGTTTATCTGCCCCATCGTAACCGGTGGATAGGAACCCTCGATTATACTTTGAATATGTCTTAATTTAGCATCCAGTTGATTAGGAAAATTAATTACGTCCTGAAACGTTTTTTGTTTTTCCTGGATCAATTTCACCTTGATTGAGTCTATTTGCGATAAAATTGTTTTTCCATTGCCATAGAGAGTAGTGTCCGGCAATAATTCCAGTCGTTTGTTAAGCCCCTCTATTTGATTTTTTGTATAGTCCATCGCTTTTACACTTTCGGTGAGATCCTGAGCCGCCAGATCCAGTTTTCTGAGCCATTCTTTTTTCTCAGCGTATGCGGTGGGTTCGATTTCAAGGCGAGGATCTTCTCTCACTGTAAATGGAGTGGTAATTGTATCTCCGAGATAACTTAACACCAGCTCATATTCCCCAGCCGGTATTTTTGGGCTGCTGTTACCACCCAATGTCATGATTCCTTTTATGGGCTCTACTCCGTCTGGAGATAAATTCCAAACTAATTTATTTAATCCAATCTTTTTTATTTTTATCCTTTTCTTCTTTATTTTTTCCTTTGTCGAAAATTCTTTCAAGACCGACTTGTCTTCATCAATAATTGTAAACCTTAATTCTTCCTTTGCATCGATCTTCGGAATATTGTAATAAGCAACTAGCCCGAAGTCGGGATTGGTACCCATGTCGACCAATGTATCTCTCCTCGGTCCTCCCCACAGAAAGATGTCAGATGGTGGATAGACATGCACCTTATCAAGTAAATTATTGTTCCATCGACGCAATGGTGTGAGATCATCGAGGATCCAGAATGCTCTGCCCTGTGTCGCAGCGACCAAATCATTTCGGTGTACCATCAAATCCGTAATGGGCGCAACCGGCAAATTTAGCTGGTTGTGATACCAAAAATTTCCCCCATCAAAACTAATGTACATACCTGTTTCTGTACCGGCATAAAGAAGACCTTGTCGTTCGGGATCCTCCCTTACAACCCGTACATGAGCTTCGGAGTCTATACCTTGGTACATATCAGTCCACGTTTTTCCAAAGTCCTTGGTAACAAAAACATGAGGAGTAAAATCATTAAACTTATACCTGGTGTAGGCTAGATATACCGTGCCCGGATTATGTGGGCTGATCTCGATACAATTGACCATTCCTTCTTTCATTTCCCTGGGTGTCACATTCGACCAATTAGTACCTCTGTCTTGAGTGAGGTGAACCAAACCATCATCAGTACCTACCCAAAGGACATCCGGATTGCGGGGTGATTCGGCCAGATACATTATCGTGTGGTAGTTTTCTCCACCTGCACCCTCATTGGTGATCGGACCGCCACCGTAATCTAGCTTTTCCTTTGTGTTTCGTGTCAGATCAGGACTGATTTCCTCCCAGCTCACTCCTCGATCAGAGGTTTTTAGTACTTGATTTCCCGCATGGTAGATCACATTCTTATCATGTTGCGACATGATTATCGGTGCATTCCAATTAAAACGATATTTCATCTCCGCAGGCTTTTCACCCAGACCCAGATGACTGTATGCCATGATGTCCTTTTCCACTTTGAGTTTGGTATCGTATTCGGTAATAATTCCCTGATAGCACCCCGCATAGACGTAGCGTGGATCATCTGGATCAAAGGCCGTATAGGCACTCTCACAACCTCCCACGGAGTAGAAATCCTTGAGAGGGATACCATTGCCGGCTGAGGCCGAGGGCACTGCTACCGTGGAGTTATCTTGTTGACCGCCATATACGTAATACGGAAACCGGTTGTCGGCGTTTACGCGGTAAAATTGTGCCGTAGGTTGATTGGACTGGCGGCTCCAGGTCAATCCGCCATTAAATGAAATATTTGCACCCCCGTCATTGCCGTTGATCATGATCTGTGGATTTTCCGGATTTATCCATAGATCATGATTGTCTCCATGGGGAGTCATGATGCGGGAGAAAGTCCTGCCACCGTCATTGCTTTGCATGAAGGGAGCATTGAGAACTACTACCTTGTCAGCATTTGCGGGATCGGCAAAAATATGCATGTAGTACCAGGCTCTAGCCCTCAGTATCCGGTCCTTGTTTACCAGTTTCCAGGTTTTACCAGCGTTGTCTGAGCGGTACAACCCACCCTGTTCTGACTCAATGATCGCATAGACTCTATTGCTGTTTGCAGGTGATACCGACACCCCAATCTTGCCCATAATGCTGTCGGGCAGGCCCTCACTTAGTCTGTTCCACTGTATCCCTCCATCGGTGGTTTTCCAAACGCTGCTGCCCTTTCCTCCGCTCCGCATTTTCCACGGAAGTCGTTGATGATCCCAATAGGCCGCATAAAGCACCCGAGGGTTATTGACGTCAAGAGACAGATCGCAAGCTCCCGTAGAATCATTTACTTCGTGAATTTTTTCCCAATTTGCTCCACCATCTTTCGATAGAAATATTCCCCTATCACTGGTCGGCATATAAGGACTCCCTTGCGCTGCCACATACACCCAGTCGGGATTTTGCGGGTGGATTCTGACCTGCGATATCTGCCTGGTCTTTTCCAAACCTATGTGCACCCATGTTTCACCTGCATCTGTGCTCTTGTAAATCCCGTCACCGTGGGAAGTCATGACACCCCGTATCGGAGCTTCGCCCATACCGGCATAGATTACGTTAGGATCAGATAGGGAAACATCGATCGCTCCCACGGATCCCGTTTTAAAAAAACCGTCACTTTTATTCTGCCAACTGGCACCGGCATCTTGAGTCCTCCAAATACCCCCTCCGGTCGATCCCATATAATAAGTTGCGGGATTTTGAGCTACTCCGCAGACAGTGGTGACTCTTCCTCCCCGGAAGGGGCCGATGCACCGCCAGCTAAGTCCGTGGAAGAGACTGTCTGAAAATACGTTCTGAGCCATCGCTTCTAGCTGGATCTCTTTCTTGCTCTGAGATTTTTTTTGTGCATCAGCTTGTAAAAATTGAGTGATTAGGAGTAGACTAACTATTATGATCCTACAGTGTTTGCTGAGCATAGAGTTCTGATATTGGTATGTGGAAAATACAAAAATGTTGATTTCACAGCGATTGAGGCTTACAGCAATCTCAACGTCTGATGCGTGGTAGAAATGAGCGCTCCGGTAAAACTAAAATGACTATATTTATAAGACCTCTTACTAAGAATAACCAAATTGATGTCTGTCACCCATGTTGATCTGAAATTTGTCAAAGAGCTGGAAGATCTAATTTTGGCTCACCTGGACGATCCGAAATTATCAATCGAGTTTCTTTGTGAGAGAATGTCAATGAGCCGATCTCAGCTCCATCGGAGAATCAAGGCGGGCTCGGGACTGTCTACATCACATTTTATCAGGCATGTGAGGCTGGAGGCAAGCAAGAAATTGTTGATCGAAAGTGATTTAAATATTTCAGAGATTGCCTACAGCGTCGGTCTCTCAAGTCCTCAAAATTTTAGCAAGTATTTTGCTGAAAATTACGGAGTGACCCCCAGTGCATTCCGCAAGAAATCACTCAACCGGCGACCCATCACTGGTGATGATCCAGATATAAAAATGCCGATCGTTGGTGTAGAGAATTCGGCAAAGATCATATGGGGACTGTCAAGATCATCAATGGCCCTACTTGGCTTGTTGATGGCCATTTTGTTATCTGTAGTCGCTTGGAATTCCCGGGATACCACGCTGAGGCGTTCAATCGCGATCATACCTTTCGAAAATTACAGTACGGACGAGGATGAGTTTTATACAGAGGGTGTGGTGGAAGACATCCTGATGCATTTGACTGGTTTTGAAGACCTGCATGTCATTGCGCTGCATTCAACAGAGGAATTTAAAGGCAGGCAGAACAGTATGAAGAAAATTGGCAGAAAACTAGACGTAAATTACGTGCTGGATGGCAGTGTGCGGCACACTGCTGATCAGGTTAGGATATCCGCCCGATTGATTAATGTTAAAACGGGTGCAAATATTTGGACGAAAAACTATCAACGTTCTAATGAAGATGTCCTTAAGATCCAAAGCGAGGTAGCATTAGAAATTGCGAAATCACTAAATCAAGAGATTAGCACGCGTCATCGTCGATTGATCGAAAGTATTCCTACACAGAGTATTGATGCCTATAATGCTATGCTCCGCGGCAGACACCTGTTGAGAAGTCGCAACAGGACGGATATGGAAAAAAGCATTGAGCATTTTGATCAGGCCCTCGACTTGGATAGCAAATTTGCTGATGCACTGACGGGCAAAGCCAATGCCTATAATCTCCTGTCGAATGTATATTCGCGTTTGGGGGAGAGCGATTCGCTGTTGAAGAAGGCAGAGGAGAATGCCTTGATGGCCATCAAAGAAGACATACACAATGGCAGGGCATACGCCATTCTCGGAAATATATACCGGGATCAAAGTCGATGGAAGGAGGCCCTTACAAGCTATGAGATCGCTCTGGAGCTGCACCCCAAGGATGCCTTGACAAATTATTGGAAGGCCCTTACGTTGCGGAGTATGGGTGACCTCAGTGGTGCAATTAAATTTCACAAGATTGCTTGCGACCTCGATCCGCTCTATCCCGTAATCAATGCTGGTTATTTATATACAATGACTTTAAACAGGCAATACCGGGAAGTTACTGAATTTCTCGATCGAGATTCTGCAATTTTCAAAAATTCATTTTTGCATGAATATGTACGAGGATATAATTTTATGTGTCAAACCTCATGGGAGGATGCGATAGTCCATTTTGAAAATTGCCATCGAATCAATCCCCTCTTTACTCCAGCTGAAGTGAACATAGCTGTTTGCCTTATTAAATTAGATCAGATTGATGAGGCGATGAGTTACCTCCGCTCCGTACAGGCACAAGAACAGGTCGATCACTTAATCATTGCTAAGTTGAAAAGAGCATTGGGGCATGATGACCAATCAATCGCTGCATTACTGACCGCATCGAGTAATCAACAATTTCATTCTGATATTCTGGTAGATCCCCTATACCGTGATATACTCCATCGTCCATCGATGATTCCGATTTTGAGACAATTTGGTTTGTACGAATCCTACCTTGCAACGTTGCAATAAGACATGGCACAATAAACCATCTATTTGCAACACTGGGCTAACTCCGAAGACGAGGCATCCTTCATCTTTGCTATCAGGGAATATTCCCCCCTATTTTAAAAATGAAGTAATGATGAAAAAGATTATGCTTACTGTCACGATGATGGTGATCCTTTTTGCCGGCACCTGGGCTCAGAAACCAACAACCGAGTATAAAAATGCCGACAAGAATGTTGAATTGATGAAAAAATGGCTTAGCGCCTACCAGGCCGGAGATTGGAATACGATGCGGTCCTATTGCTCAGAATCCACAATGGTATACAGACTCGGAGGGATTGACTCCATGGATTTAGACCAACAAATGAGCTATTGGCAGGAATCGAGTAAGAATGCCAAACCTTCCATTTCCAATGATATCTGGCTCCCGGTATACGGTGATAATGGCTATACAGTGGGAGAATGGGTTTTACATTGGGCTACTAATAATCTGACCTTTAATAATGGTGAAATCGTACCAGTAGATTATCATGTGGCGTGTCTGATAAATAACGGTAAGATCGCCAATCTTTATTTTTACTACAGCCGGGATAAAATCAATGAGGCCTTAGGTTTTGAGACCATACCACCTGAAGGTGCTTTGGTCGATTTGGGAAAAAAGGGTAAGTACCAAATATTGAAAAAAGGCGATGGAATAAGCCCGATGGAGGGCGATGAAATCGGTTATAAAATAGTATTTATGAACCCAAAGAGAGAGGTGCTATTTAATAGTAGAACCCTTGGTTTTATTTGGCATGCTACATTTAATGATTCGATTGCAGCGGTCGTGAGGGAAGCAGCTGTCCATACCAAAGCTGGTGGTAAATTTAAAGCAATGGTACCCAAGTCAGATCTTCCTAAAGGTGCGAGAAACCAACTTGAAGAGAACGAGGAGTATGCCATCCTGCAATATGACCTTTTGGAAGTCAAACCCCTCCGTCCGTCCGGTGCAGAAAAGATCGCAGGAGTCCTCAAAAAGGAGGGTTCAAAAAGCGCAAGAGCGCAATATAAGGCGCTGCGAGCTGATGACTCGTATACTATGTACGAGCAGGATTTCAATAATCTTGGCTACGAGTTTCTGAATGATGAAGATGTGGATCATGCCATATTCATGCTTTCACTTGCAACAGAATTATTTCCCGATTCCTGGAATGTCTGGGATAGTCTGGGAGAGGCATATATGAAAAAGGGTGACAAAGCAAATGCAAAAAAATATTATAAAAAATGCCTGACGCTCAATCCAGAATACTTAAGTGCGCTCGATGCTCTAAAAAAACTGAATGGAACCCAATTGGTCCGTCAGTCGCAGAAATAAACTAAGATTTTGTTAAGTCGTAAACCGGGGGGATTTTTCCCACCGGTTTATTTTGGTTTTAACACCATTCTTTGAGCTTCCTCCTTTCTATACCGGGTATCCTAAATTTTTATTCTTTGCAGCACATAATTTACTAATCAGATTATATTTAAATGCGACCCTGAAATATCTACCGCGAATCTACCTGGGATTGAAAAATTACAAGTCAGCGAGTCAGGCAGTGAACCCGCAATTACGATTCGGAGAGTTATTCTTCGACCATTAAAGGAGGATTGAGCGTTGGTGATTTTTTCAATTCTCGATTTCTCTCAAACGTATTTCCCTGTACCATGCTTCGGCCGGTGGCCCGCTGTGTATTTGTACACATATTGATCCCGAGCTTGCAATATCTGGGTCTTCTTCGATGTAGTCCAGTACTTTTTGGCCATTTATCCAAAACTGGATGTGGTCCCCATCACACCGGATTTTGTAATCATTCCAACCATTTTCATTGATGATTTCCAGGGTGGATGCAGACGGTTCTACCAGAAATTTTCTTCGTCTTGATTCGTCATACATCCCTCCCCAAACAGTTCCAGTGGAAGTGTAGCCGAGATCTGCCTGATAGCCTTCTACTTCATGATGATTGGGAATACGTTTGCTCCTAAACTGTATGCCTCCATTGTTGTCATTGCCAGAACAGATAAACTTGACTTGTAGCGATAATTCAAAATCCTCAAATTCTTTTTCCGTGCACAGAAATTGATTCTTAGGAATCACCTGCTCCATGGATCCAGCAACAATAGATTGGTCTTCTATCCGGAAAAAGTCCTTGCTACCTTCCCACCCGATAAATGAATCCCCGTCGAAAATAGAGTCCGATTCTGATGTGACCATTTTATTTTGACACGCGCAACACATGACTATGAGGAGCAGTACATGCTTACTGATATTATTAAAGTATCTCTTCATTATATTCGAAAAATAGGTAAAAGTTTACTAATCTCATTCGAGAATCATGGAATATGAGAAAAGCCTTTTACTTGTTTTGCACGGCCCTTTTATTTTTTTATTGCAGCAGCTATAATGTAGGATCTGGATCCAACAAACCGAATAAACCGAATATTTTACTGATCATCACTGATGACCAGGGATATCACGATGTCTCTTATTATGGTACCAAAGATCTCAACACCCCGGCCATTGATGCATTGTGTGCTGACGGTATGCGCTTTGACAACTTTTACGCCAATTGCCCCGTATGCTCTCCGACTCGTGCGGCCTTGCTTACCGGCAGGTATCAAGAGTTTGTAGGTGTGCCGGGAGTAATACGGACTCATCGCGATAACAATTGGGGATATCTCGATACTTCTGCTATAATGTTGCCCGAGGAGCTGGGGAAGCTCGGATATCACACCGCCATAATCGGAAAGTGGCACCTCGGTCTTGAGTCACCGAATACTCCGACAAAACGGGGATTTGATTTTTTTCACGGCTGGCTGGGTGACATGATGGACGATTACTGGGAAAAAAGAAGGCATGGAAAGAATTATATGCGAGTAAATGAAAAAATTATTGACCCTGAAGGCCATGCCACTGATATCTTTACGCAATGGGCAATTGACTATATTGACAAACGGTCCGGGAAAGAGAATCCTTTTTTTTTATATCTCGCTTACAACGCACCTCATTTTCCGGTACAACCCAAAAGGGATTGGCTTGATAAAGTAGCCGCGCGGTCTCCCGGGAAAGTAGACAAGCGGGACAGTCTTGTAGCCTTTATTGAGCACATGGACGATGGAATTGGACAGGTATTAAATAGGCTAAAAACCCATGAGTTGTATGATAATACAATCATAGTGTTTACCAGTGATAACGGTGGTCTCCTGCGAGATAAAGCAAATAACGGCCCACTTCGGGATGGCAAGCAGTCTGTATATGAGGGAGGTCTAAAAGTGCCCACCTGCGTGGTCTGGAAGGATGGGGGTATTAAGGAAAAGTCCCACACTGATTACAAGGCACTCAGTATGGATCTATATCCTACTCTGGTAGATGCCGCCGGAGGTAAAATAAACCGCGATATTGAGGGAGTGAGTTTTTTGTCATTGCTAAAAGGTCAGACGTTGAATGATGAGGAAAGACCTTTGTTTTTTTCTCGACGGGAAGGCGGGACACGTTACGGCGGGCTCACGATACAAGCAGTTCAACTCAACGGATGGAAATTGTTGCAAAACAGTCCTTTCGAGCGTCAGGAATTGTACTACCTGCCAGATGATCCCGGCGAAGAACATAATTTGATCGAAGAGGAACCCGAAAAATATAAGGAGCTCAATGCACTTCTCATGAAGCAACTGCAAGAAGGAGGGAAAGTGCCATGGCAAGAAAAAGATTGAAGACAGAAGCTATTCTATGACCTGCACTTCTGGTGCTGAATCTAAAAAGCCCAGGGATACCAAAAATTGATCGAGCTTATTTACCGTATCAACATACGCACCGTTTTTCTTTCTTCCATAGTTAAAAAATCCATGCGTCTCATCTTTGTAGGCATAGAGTATACAGCGATTCCCTAATTTGATAGCTTCCCTTACAAATACTTCTGCAGTTTCGAAATCAACAGTAGTATCACCTGTCCCATGAAAAATGATACAGGGAGGCATGTCTGATTGAAGATGGTGATAAGGCGACATTGATTCTCCATCTGCACCCATGCGATCCCGTAGAGATTTCTTTCTTTCCTGGGTCAATTTGATTTTTTCTTCGATGTCTGATAAAATGAGTGCTGGATTGAAAAGTGCAAGAGCATCCGGAATGCAGCTGACTGAGAGATCATCTTCAGGATCATTGTGGAGTGGCAGCAGGGCAGTACTTGCAGCCAAATGTCCTCCGGCAGAACCACCACTGGCTACTATTTTAGTGGGTGAAATACCCAACTGCCCGGCATTCTTTCGGAGCCACCTTATCGCCGATTTTGCATCTGCAACGCAATCTTTGCCCTTTACACCATGTCTACTTGATACTCGATAATCTGCAGCAATCGCCACGATACCCCTGGAGGCAAAATACTGGCAATGTTTTTCAAACTGTTTTGGTGATCCCGACCGCCATCCACCTCCAAAGTAAAAGACGATCGCAGCTCTCGCATCGGTAGATTTGTGATCAGGAGGATTAAATATCCAGGCCTTCAGCTGAATTTCACCAATTGTTTTATAGATCTCAATTGATGAAGCGGTCGTGATAATCTCCTCCTGAGTATGTATTGATAAGGTAAGGAAGGAGCAGAACCCCAATAATAATGACTTTAGCATGACAAATTAATTATGACCTCCGAGGAGGACAACTTCCAATAAAATATCCTTTCGCTTAGACGATGATTTCTTTTAATTTTTCAAAAGTTATGCGCTTACCAGAAATAACCAATACAACTACTTTCCCCTTGTATTGTCCCCCGTTTTTCCTGAGATACGCTAATGGAAGTGCGGCTGCACCCTCGATCAAAAGTTGATGTCTACTTAGCATTTCATTTATTTCAAATGCGATTTCTTCTTCCCGGATTGTGGTCCATTTATCGACAACTTCCCGGCAGATATCAAATGTAATGGATCCTGGCTCGATACCACCTGCAGTGCCATCAGATAAAGTGGGGAGACTGATGTCCTCAGTGATGATCGATCCCTTTTTTATCGACTCCACCATTTCGGGGCTCTGCAAAGGTTGGCAACCAATAATTTCGACTTCTGGTTTTACTTTTTTGAGATAGGACCCTATCCCCGCAACGAGACCTCCCCCTCCCACGGGCACGATGACGCAATCCACCTCTGGGCATTGCTCTAATATTTCGGCAGCTATTGTACCCTGTCCTGCAACGATGTCGTGATCATTGTATGGATGGACAAGAATATAACCATTGTCCTCAGCGACCTGGCGGCAATGTATTTCGGTTTGCAAGCTGTTTGTGCCTACCAGCTCATAAGGGATGTCCAACGCTTCCACAAATGCCAACTTAGATCTTGCTACATGAACGGGCAGGAAGACCCTGCCTTGTAAGTTTAAAGTCCGCAATGCCGAGCAAAATGCTGCTGCATGATTGCCTGTAGAAGCAGCCACAAAAAACATGTCATTACGACCTTCTGCCTGCACTGCGGAAGTAATCTTATTAAAGGCGCCTCGCGCTTTAAACGAGCCGCTCACTTGTTGTAATTCGAGCTTTAAAAAAACGTTCGAATCAAATGCGGAGGATAAAAGCGGGTCGTACTGAAGAGGTGTGGTATTTATATAGTCACTAATGCGGGCCCTGGCTTTCATGATCTGATCTGTAGCTAACACGGTTCGTCCTTATTTTTGGGAAGTTAAAATGCAAATTGATTACGCGCAGGATTTTATTTTCTACCCTCTTAAAAATCGATCAGTGCAGTCCAGATACTTGTATTCTCGCCATCCAATCTCGTCCATATGGGACGCACAATTCCATTATAGGAGCTGATATTATTATAATCGCCAAAGAAGATATTTTCATTCGGTTTAAATGGACGGTCACTCACCTTTACATTTTTAAAGGTATTACCTCCATCAAAAGAATATGCCAGATAAACATCGGTACTTGTATCATTGTGATTCCGACGGTCATAAAATATGATATAGATCGCTCCGGTAGCCTGGTCTACAGTCATCCATGTAAAAAATTGGTGTTTCCCGGCTGCATCATCATTTACGCGTTTCGGTTTTGACCATGTATCTCCTCCATTAGATGATTTTACAATCCATACATCTGTGTCTTTGCTTCCATTGCGCTGATCGCAATAGTTTATATAAATAGTGCCCCTAAAACTGCTTTTGCTGATATCGCAGACCGTCACTGGCATTCCATTGGCACGTCCCAGCCCCGGGATGTCGATATCCCAGCCACCTACTTGTTCTGCTGCAACAATATCGCGATCCAGCCAGGTAACACCCCCATCCAGACTTCGATCAAAATAGATTGACTCACCAAGAGACCACGATACATACACCTCTCCGTTGGGACCTACGGTAGGCACAGCACCTTCCGTAGTGTTGTCACCATCGATGCAATCTCCCTCCTTATTACTTATCGCGATTGCTTCAGTCCATGATTCTGCAAAATCAGTAGACTTGGAAAAAAGAATTCTGCTTTTGTCACTAACCTGAGTACTACCGTATTTGTCAAACTCTGTCCATGTGATGTAGATATGATTGTTGCGGGGATCGACTGCAAGCCAGTGTTTGTCCTGATCTCTTGGGGGACGATGACCAGTGAAGGTTCCCTCATTCCACGATTTGCCCTTGTCTTCAGACCGCTGAATGACAATTCGGTCTAGCCAGCTTTCCGTGGCTCTTCCCTGACCTGCTGGATCAGCCAGGTGTGCAAAATAAAAGTTGCCTGCATAGTCGGCGCAGATCACTGGGTCACCGTAGACACCGTACGGAGATTCTACTATCTGAAGCTGCCATGTGTGACCTGCGTCCGTTGAGTACAGAGTTTTGTTGAGTACGATGCCGGCTACTACATTTTTATTGTCAGTAGGAGAAACGTATATCGAAGGTTCAACTGGTTTATAGGGTACACCGGAATTTAGACTATCGATTAACACATTGGTGTAGGAAGTCGGATGTATTGCGCTTGCTAATTTTTTTAGGGAGGTCTGGCATGATGTCAGGAACAAGATACAGATGAATATTGTCGAAGCTTTCATCCGGAAAAGATACGAGATGATTGGGAATGACGAATGACGAATTTGGAATTACGACTATAGAATGCCATTTCGGGGCTTGCCAATCCACAGCTATGCACCGGATCCCCGTTGGCTTGGGAATCCACTCGTTTCGAATTCAGTTGGAGGGCTCTCCATTGGTGGAAGTGGTAAGAACAAGTAAAATGACAGGATAGTTCTGGACAAAGGCGAATTTATATTCGCCGACTTCACCCACTTCATCCACCCCTTCACCCACCATTTCACCGGCCATTCTATTGCAAAAAAAAGAGGCTGATCCTTGTTTGAATCGAACCTCTGAAAAAGCCCTGTTTATGTTGTAATAATCGTCAATAATCAAAAAAAAGAGAGGTTGCATTCAAATCTTGTGACTAGCTCACAACCTCCTTCTAACATTGATCCCGTCTCGTGACGAGATCCTTACTGGGGAAAAAGATGAAACTTTCTAGATTGGAATAACTGGGGTTTGTGAGTAAAATCGAGGTATACGAGTATTTCGTTTTTCTCCGGAGAGAAAAAAATGAGGTTGCCTCAAAAAGACACAACCTCTTGCTATGAAATGAAACCCGTTATATTTTTGGATTCCCTCTCAAATAAGGGGAAAGTCAATTATCAAAAAAAAAATTAAATTTCTTGAGGTTTAAAAAGAGAGGTTGATCCCTAAAAAAGTTCACAACCTCTTGCTTTGAAATGAAACCCGTTACTCTTTAATTAGCGGTGAAAGTGCAAAAGGATTAAAAGAGAGGTTGATCCCTAAAAAAAGTTCACAACCTCTTGCTTTGAAATGAAACCCGTTACTCTTCAAACGCTACTACACTTGTCTTTACAAAGTGTAGAATGATTGTTTCTTATATGTTGATCGGATCCAGCTGGATCTAATCAACCCGACGATAGATCGGTAGAATTTCTACCTGGTATCTTCTTGTTTTATTCTCAGTTGATCGGGGGATCGAGATATGAAATTTCTCATCGTCATACACTGCTACAATAGTCAAAAAGTCTGCCAAAAGGTTTGGCAGCTGCCCGGTCAAAACCGGGTAATTACAAATGGTGAAAGAAATATAATGCGTAAACTATTGAATAGGAGACAGCAGCGATCTTATCCCCATTTTGGATTTTTTCGCATATTTTTAATGACAATATAATTTCGGATGAGCTCAGAGCACTTTGGCCACTTTTTCCAGTAGCTGCTTTGATGCAAGGATTCCTTTATCTTCCGGAAGATCCGATCCTTCGTACTCGATCCCTACATATCCCTTAAACCCTGCATCCCTCACAATTTTCATCATCTTTACGAAATCTGTGTGTATCTCATTGCCATCCTCGTCAAAGTCATTAGTCTTTGCACTCACAGCCTTTGCATAGGGCATGAGTTCTCTTACGCCCTTATATCGGTCATACTCTTCGGTACATCCCTCATCGGATCGCCTGATACAGAAGTTTCCAAAATCTGGAAGAGTTCCACAATTATCCATGCCTACCTGTGCCATAATATAGCTCAACCATTGGCCATCTGAAGAATAACCACCATGATTTTCTACAATTACATTGAGATCATAGTCTTTTGCGAAGGTCGATAATTTAGCCAGACTCTTAATCGCTGCCCCCTGTACTGCTGTCGCAGGGCCCTCTCCGTAAGCATTGACTCTTATAGAGTGGCATCCTAAGTACTGCGCGGCCTCCACCCACTTATAGTGGTTTTCAACGGCTTGGGCCCGCTTTCCCTCATCCGTATCTCCCAAACCACCTTCCCCATCTATCATAATCAGGAGCTGCCGGACACCAATATCGTTAGCTCTCATATTCAGTTCCTTGAGATAAGTTTTATCATTGGCCTTGTCCTTAAAGAACTGGTTGACATACTCTATATTATCAATACCGAAGTCCTTCTTGGCTTTTTGTGCGAAGTCTAGATTGTCTAATTTGTTGGCAAACAGTTTTTTATGTAATGACCACTCTGCCAGTGATATTTCAAAAAAGGAATTTAAGCCCATTTTCTTTGTTGTTGCACATGCCTGAGTCCCCATAATGGCCATACCCGTGGATGCCTTAGTTACGTCATTAAGAAATTTTCTTCTGTGCATTTTATTGTGTTACAGATTATTACGTGCTGAAGGTAAAAATATCTTGTAAAAATTTGTGGGTACCAGCTGGCAGCCCCGTCATAAAGTTGAATTGTTTACTCTACGACCGTTTACCATTACACTCAAACACTACCCGTCAAGACCTTCTTGAACACACTCAATTCCTAAAGGGAGCTGGTCGTAGAAACCGGTTCCCCTTTTTCACCTCTTCATCACTAGCCGATGAATTCGTAAAACGTTTGAAACACAAAATCATTAGTGCGAAAGCAGGATGCCTACAAAATAGGCATCCTTTTTGCATTTAAGGCTTTTGAAAGACCCCGTGGGGCACTCACCCAATAACACTCTATCAAGAGGAGACCACTAGTAATCGTTCCGATCTTACCTGGTGAGACAATTTTTAGCTTAGTTGTATCATATCGAAACTGGACTCACACATGGACTGGTATCGTTCTGACTTGAACACCGCGTTTTTTTGATAACCGCAAGAACAGTAAACCTAACTTTTTCCGTAGGCTAACACCTATTGGATGTGTTAGGTCTTATGGTGAATGAGCAGAGGATACACTCAACACCAGTTTAGGAAGGGATCGGTCTCGGAGCACCGATCCTTTTTTCTTTAGAACTTCTTTACTTCACAAGATTTTCCAGAAAAAGGAGATGATCAACATTTTGTTGCCAATCAGAACCTGTTTTTTCTGGCACAATACCGGGCCCAAGTACAAATGACCCCAGAACAATATCGATGTCATCATCCCTATCAATATCTCCGATATCAGAGACCAACCATCTACCTTTTGAGGACAGGGGGATTTTCCAAGATTCGAATTGAAGATTTCCGTGATGCTCCCAATAGATGATTGCCTGATGAGAACTATCCGTGAAATCTGAATAAAATGCATGTGTCACCATATCCATATCCCCATCTTGATCAAAATCCTCTGCATGTACCTTAGTAACGCCATGCATGGGAATAAATCGCTCCTCAATAAATCGATCTTGAGTGTTTGTAAAGATTCGAATTCCGTGATAAGGCTTGAGCGTAATTGTGTAATCACTATTATCTCCCTGAGCAATTACAAGATCCTTGTCACCATCACCATCTATATCAACAAACTGAAAATCACATGAACCCCTCAGGGGATTAAACCGCAACAACACCTTTTCCTCAAAGGCACTTCCGGTATTCACGAAGATACTCACCCGTTCGTCACCCTGAGCAAACAATGTCAGAATATCGGAATCATTATCTAAATCCCAATCCAATATTTGCATTTTTATTGGGCCAGTTGTGCCAGATATTAGATGTTTATGGTAGCCATTACTCTGATAATCATACCAGGCCAGGTCACCAGTGTGGTTTCCAAAACTAGCCACAACTAGATCTATTTGGCCATCACTATTTAGATCTGCCATTTCTGTCTGCACTGGCCTTACCAGCTCTTTGAGTATAGGACTACGACTGGACAAGGTGGAGATGTCTGTGCTTTCAATACTACCAGCACGCTGATCATTCTTATCCAAAAATCCGATTTGAGTCATGATCAGATTACCAGTGGGGGTTCTTGTGATATCAACTACAGGAGAGTAAGTCTGAGTGATCATATCAAGATCAAAAGTCTGATCAAGTCTTACGAGTTGACCATTCAGGTCTCCTACATAAAATTTCTGGTCTGTTTTATCAAACTCTACCAAAGTCACCACTGGGAACCCACCCATTTTAAATGGGATGATTGCCGGTCTGAATATTTCACTGTCATGCATACACGGCGCTTCAATCTGCACCAGAGTGTCTGGCGCATTATTCAAATAATAAGAAACCAATTTTTGCCACAAGGTGTCACTAAGTTCGGGTCTTTCACTAAAGACTTTAGCTTGTTGAATATAAAATGTTTCTTCAAGCATCTTGCCATTGTAGGGATCCACATTCGTATTAATTCCCAATCGGCGACCCATATTAGGCAGTACTTTTCTCCAGGAAGCTTTGGGCAGTAGACTTGGTGGAGTGAAGTCATGGCATCTGCTGCAGAAATGCTCGGCTAAATCGTTACTGCTCCAGTCTTGGAAATCATCTATTTTTTTGTCTGATTGCTCATCTTGACAAGAAAAGAAGCAACATAACACAAACAAATATGAGTTCAGCAAGGACCTCTTGGTCATGGGACGGTACCAATTATGTTTTCGTGGAAATCTAAAAATGAAATCTTAGCTGTGCTTTCCGAAACAAAAAGATAGCGACTAGATTGAGATTGAAAGGAGTTTCCCAGATAAAATTCACGCACTTCAGATCTGCCATCATGGTAATCTATTAGACATTTTACAATTTCATTACCAACAGGATAGATATATTTCGGACTGGAGGTTAGAGTGAATGCTTTCAGTAAGTCATTATTTTGGGAAGCAACCATTAAGGGAATACCATCAAGATTTAATACGATCAAACTTTTGGCATCGCCTGGTACATAAAAGTTGCTCTGATCGAGTGGTAATGGGACTAAATCTCCCTTTTTATTATTTGTCAAGACCAAGCCTACAAGCGCATCTGCCCTGCCCTGCTGTACTTCCATGCCAAAATCGTTACCAACCAGGATTATGTCGGGATATTTATCACCATTGACATCAAAAGGCAATATGGCAAATATGGGCGCAAATTGAGCTTCAACTGGCAATGGATGAACTTTAAAATGTTCTCCATCTAAATTTTCAATCCACGAGGTTTTCATCCAGTTACTTTCTAAAATCAATGCATCGTCCATTTCACCACCCTCAAACATGTCTGGCACAGTGGCCTCGCCAAATTCTGCAAATGTGTTTATTCGTTTTCTAATTCCCACAAACTGATTTATTACGTCCTGACGTGGATGATATAAATATTCGTGTTTTGCTCCCAAGCTATCGAGCCAGTAACATGAGATAAGAGGATCAAGACTGCCATTTTGATCGAGATCTTTTCCATAGATTCGCAATGGCTCTTCGGCACTACATTTGAAATAAATGTTTTCCCCATAATTTCCGGCAACGTAGTCGATGTCACCATCCAGATCCAGATCTGTAGCGGCTAGGCTGTTCCACCACCCTTTATAGTCCTTAAGACCACTCGTTTCTGTAATCTCCCGGAAAGAACCATCAGTATTTTTAAAAATCCTAATGGGGCCCCATTCTCCAGCTAAGATGAGATCGGGCCAAAAGTCATTGTTGAAATCCGTAAAAAGTGCATCGCTGATAAGACCTGGATAGGCTAAACCCTCTCCAACTTCACTCGTGACATCAACAAATCTCACGTTACCTTTTGCGCTCTCGTTTCTCAAAATGTAGCTCCGATCAGAAGTCGGATAAGCCCGTGGCATCACTCTGCTGCCTACAAACAAATCAAGATCGCCATCCCTATCAATATCTGCAGATTTTACGCATGAACTATTTGAGCGCATGGTGGGAAGACTTCCTTTTGAGTGGGAAAAGTTACCTTCTCCATCATTAAGGAAAAGTTTGTCTTGATAAAGAGGATCACCTGGAGCAAACTGACCACCTCCGCGAACAATAATTAGATCTAAATCTCCGTCATTGTCTGCATCAAACAGTAAAGTACCTGCATCCTCTTCTTCTTTTTGCTCTCCCTTGTAATTCACTTCATGTCTGTCAAATGATCCGGCTGCATTTTGCATGTACCACAGTTCGCTTGCTCGTCGACCAGAACCAATAAACAGGTCCTCTAAGCCATCGTTATTGACATCACCGCAAGCAAGACTAGGTCCAAACTGTGAGAATTTATGGGGAAGAGTACGTTGGAAATTAAAGTCGATAAAATCAATGTCTCTGTCTCGGTGTGTAAGGTTATATTTTTTAGAGACTTCTTTAAATAATACAGTAGGGGAAGTGGGTTTACTTTTATCCTTAATATTCTCGTACTCGACAACTAGCAGTTGATTGGAATTAATGTCCATTAATTTTTGCCTCATTCCCCCCGGCCATGTTATTTCTATGGAGTCTACAACATCTTGCGAGCCGAGACCAAAATGTGTTGTATTTTCAGATTTTGACAGATATCCCCTGCCTGAAGCAATTGTGATTTTTTGGGTCATGTCTTGACAATAAATCTGTACTGAGGATCCAAAAGCATCCGGATTTTTTGGAGGGCCAATTAATTTTAAGCGTAAATAGTTTTTTTCACTACGGTCATTTAATTTATTTTCAAATAAGAAGGCAGGATCATCGATATTGTTTACTACAAGATCTAGATCTCCATCGCCGTCTAGATCTCCATAAGCAGCTCCATTAGAAAAAGATGGCTGGTCGATGCCCCATGTCTTGGTTACATTCTCGAAAGTTAAGTCACCATTATTTCTGAATAGGAAATTCGGTGATTTAACCTCAGGGATTGCAGCAAATAATTGTTCTTTACTGACTAGTCTGCTAGCAAAGGCTCGAAAATCAGCAAAATCACGATCTGTGACGTCTTTTGGGAATCCATTGGCAATAAATAAATCCTGCCAACCGTCAGAATCAAAATCAGCCATAAGGGTGGCCCAACTCCAGTCAGTTTCTTGAACTTCTGCAAGTATTCCAATTTCGGCAAAAATAGGCAATTGTGTCTCAGGGTTCCTGCCAACATTGAGCTGAAGTGTATTACGGGTATACTGGTATTCGTAGTTGTATTGGCGAGTAAGAATTTGATTTTGGTAATTACTTGCTCCTTGAAATAGCTTTTTCCTCTTATTGTAGTAGGGTTGCATTTCGCTGGTGATCATATCCAGCTTCCCATCATTATTAATATCACCAGCATCACAACCCATTGCGGAAAGACTAAAATGTTTGAACAGTTTCCCAGCTTGATTGGTAAACGTCCCGTTCCTATTATTTAAAAAAATAAGATCATTACTTTCATAGTCATTTGCGACATAAATATCCAGCCATCCATCTTCATCAAAATCCAAAACCATGGTGCTGTGGCTATATCCATCCTGTAAA
The DNA here is from genome assembly GCA_965222645.1 of Saprospiraceae bacterium. Classification (GTDB taxonomy): domain Bacteria; phylum Bacteroidota; class Bacteroidia; order Chitinophagales; family Saprospiraceae; genus JABDMH01. The sequence continues at coordinate 4,291,518 of OZ244968.1, forward strand.
ATACCAGCCTGGATGGATACATCTGTAAAGGTGGGATGCCCCTTGTCATCATCCCAATTGTTTTGATAGAGAATATCGCGATTTGCAGCTCTGCCATCATTACTAAGCGTTATAAACTGATTGGGATATTCGTCCTCAATAAGATTGACTCCAATAAACAAATCTAGATCTTCGTCATTATCGTAATCAAAGAATTGTGCATGGGAAGAATGACTTGTATCTGCTATTCCATAGATCCCAGCTTGCTCTATAAACTTTGGATGATCCAGATTGCTATTCCCCTGATTTATGTACAACAGATTTCTACGGTGTTGAGGATTCTTCTGGAGGGTGTTGCAGATGTAAATGTCGGCCAATCCGTCCAAATTAATGTCCAAAATATTGACTCCCGATGACCATAGAATTGAATCGGGTTTTGAGACACCGGCACTTTCGGTGACATCTTCAAATGTCAAGTTTCCGCGGTTGATATATAACCGGTTGTCCACTTGGTTGCCTGTAAAAAATAAATCATCGAGACCATCGCCATTGAGATCGCCGATAGCAACCCCGGCGCCATTATATACGAATTCGTTTTCGAGTATGTTAAGGGAATCATTTTCTGTGATTTCATTGGTGAAGTCGAGACCTGATCTTGTCGATTTAACTGGTTCGAATAGCGTTCTTTTTCTCTTTGTACAAGAGGTAACGATCACTAGAAAAAGCAAAACGAAGGTACTAATAGATTTGATGCCATTCACGACTTAAAAGTAAGAATCAAATAAAAAAGGACAACCAAAAGGCTGTCCTTTAGTAAGTCTAGAATTTACTAGAATCAATATCCCGGATTTTGACTGAGTACATCTGAACCCTGAATATCAATTTGTGTCTGCGGAATGGGATAGTATTCGTTCTTGCCTGCCGTAAATGTAGCACCACCAAATTTGGTTACAAGCAATTTCGATTCATAAGTAAGGTAGGCGTTGAGATAATCAGCGGCGATACCCCAGCGTACTAAATCAAAGAACCGATGTCCTTCCCCAGAGAGTTCGAGTTTTCGCTCCATGCGCAAGGCCTCAGTTGCATGCGCTTTGTCTGTAAAGGATGGATACTCGCTAATTACATAATTAGCTGCATTCGAACCATCTGGATTCTTGACCCATGTAGCTTCGTTAGCCGCTCTTCGTCTTACCATATTGATATATTCTAATGCCTGGTCAAGTGATCCAACCTCGATCTCCGCTTCGGCCGCCATAAGCAATACATCTGCAAAACGGATGATCGTGTAATTCATCGTGGCGTACCCACGGGTCCAGGAACTACCGTCAGTAAAACTATTTTCCTGTGACTTATAATAGATATACTTTTTGGGAGAATACGGTCCGGCATATGGTTGATTCCGAATCCAAGCCTTTCCGGGATGGGCAATCCAATCGAGATAGGGAATACCCCTTCTGCCGATCGAGTGATCAATCCTTGGATCGAGATTGCCTGCATCGGGTGTAAACGGATCACTTGCTTCCACACCATAATCATGTACTAGCTCATTTCCCGGATCATTGTAAGATCCATCCAATAAGGGCAATCCATCAGAGCCGGTACGGAAGGAATTTGCCAATTCAAAACTAGGCTGATTAAAGCCACAACAGTTTCCAGGTCCGTCAGGTCCAGTATTATAAGGATAATTCAAATCGTCAAAGTAATTGGCGTTTTGAGTACTTCCAGAATTGTTTGCCGACTCCACATCAAAAACTGCCTCTGAGTGGTTGTCATTCTCTGCATTGTAGATCTGTGAATAATTTTCCACGAGTGCATATTTCAAACCATTTGTTGTAACACCATTGGCAATCACATTATCGAACCAAGTCTTCGCCTCCGCAAATTTGCCTTGAAATAATTTTGCTTTTCCCATATACGCTCCGGCCGCCCATTTATTGACTCGGCCAGCTTGTCCCATAGTTTCTGGCAGGTTATCAAACGCAAATTGAAAATCTGCTTCTATCTTATCCCAGACGGGACCTGAATTGGCTACACCAGGAATATCTACAGCCTCTACGGCCTCATCTATAAAGGGAATCTTGTTGTAGTGCTTTTGCAAATCAAAATAAAAATGACCTCGCAGTAACCTTGCTTCAGCTGAGATACGAGCGGCATCACCTCCGCTCACATCAGTTGCCTCTGCTAAGAGTCTTAGTACCGTGTTACACCGACTTATTCCCTCATAACGCCCGCGCCAAAATGTGTTTAGATCCCCCTGTGTAGGATCAGTCTCATAACGCTGTACTGGGTTTATTGAGCTGTAATCACCTGGATCTGTGCCTTTATTGGCTTCTCCGCCACAAATTGTTCCTGTGATCCAGTGATTGGGCCCCTCAAAACGATTACCAAAGACTCCATTTAGAGCGGAATAGGCACCTACAAGCACGCCTTCTATACCGGCTTTCGTCGCCAGTTGAGCGTTGGATAATGAACCTGTAGGTAACACCTCAAGAAATTCATCTTTGCAGGAAACTGTCAGTAACATGACAACCGATAGTGTAAAAGATATTCGCTTGATAAAATCTAGATTTTTCATATTTTCAGAATTCAATTTTAGACTTGTTTTACATTAAAATCCAAGGCCAATATTTAAAAGATAACTTGGAGTAACTGGATAATTTCCAACATCGATTCCAAACTGTGTATCCGCGTTACCTCCCACTCCTGGATCCAGCCCGGAGTATCCTGTCAATGTCCACAAATTTGTGGCCGATACTCCAATTTTTAAATTGGTCAGATTTAAACGATCTACAACGTTAGTTGGCAGATCGTAAGACAGACTCAACAACTGTAATCTTAGATACGACCCATCTTCCACATACCAACTGTTTTCAGCAGCACTTGTACTTAAATTTGAAGCACTTTCCCAAATTGGCACTTTTGCATTATTTCCTAACTCAGGTGTCCAACTATCGAATGCAGCTACACCTTTTGCAGATCCTTCGAATGTGCCAAAGAAATCAGTAAACCATTTAGTCTGGTGCCAAATATCATTGCCAAGAGATGTAAATAAATAAGTGGACAATGTCAGATTTTTGAAACTCAAATCAAACGTTGCACCGCCAGTGAAATCAGGGATCGGACTTCCAATGAATGTGCGATCGTCTGGTGTAATCGACCCGTCCCCATCAACATCCTCATATTTAAATCGTCCAAGTCCGGCTCCAGCCTGATCGCTGGCATCTACTTCTGCCTGAGAATTAAAGTATCCAATCACCTTGTATCCGAAGAATTCAGATAAACCCCGACCTATAGTATTTCTAATGGGCCGGATACCTCGGTAGGAGGGATTGATACTTGCGATAAAGTCAATTCCCTCTACAAGAGAAGAAATCTCATTGTGCAAGAAGGAACCCGTCAAAGTGGCTTCATATCTCCACTCCGGAGAAAGATTGCCTCTATTTATTATACGCAGGTCTACACCCCTATTGAGCATACTTGCAACATTGACCGATGGAGCAGATGCATAGTTTCCTGTCACGCCAGGTAAAGGAATCTGAAATAGTAGATCGCGAGTATCCTTTTTCCACCAGTCAAAGTTTACTTCCAATTTGTCATTAAACATAGATGCATCGAATCCGACATTAACCGTTTCACTAGTTTCCCATTTGGCATCGGGATTTCCAATTCGACTCTGAGCAAATCCCTCATCAACACCGCTGTTCTGCCCACCAATGGGATAGAATGTCCTGCCTCGATTGGAGTTGTAGAGCGAATATTGATTATTGGGATCAACATTGTTGGAATTTCCCATTTCACCCCAGCCCACTCTAAACTTCAAATCATTGAGCCATCCAATATTTTGCAAGAATGGCTCAGATGTTGCTCGCCATGCTGCAGAAACCGCTGGAAATACACCATACCGATTATTGGCTCCAAATCTGGATGAACCGTCTCTTCGCAATACACCTGTGAGATAGTACTTTTCGTTAAAGTTGTAATCAATTTTTCCAAACATGGAGAAGAAATTTACTCCACTAAAGAGATTGCTACCCACTTGTGGGCTTTGAACCGTAGAAAGGTTTTGAAAATCCAGATCAGTAGAGAAAGGATTTATTCCAGATCCGCTAAAAAATCTTCCTTTGCCTGTATTTAGTGACTCGATTCCCCCCAATACTGTGATACCGTGATTACCAAATTGCCCTTGATAAGTGGCAGTGTTAGTAAAAACCCAACCAAAAACATATCCTCCACCCTCGGAGAAGGAGTTACTGTTTTGCGGTTCTGAATCTCCAAGGTATCGAAATCCATAATTCACAAAATTAGAGTTGTTGTATTGACCACCTATACTAGACTTAAGAGTTAATCCTTCTACAGGCTTGAAAAGCAAATAGAGGTTACCAAAACCATTGGCATTGTATCCCTTGTCAGATCCGTTGTTTCTCTCCAATCGTCTTACAGGATTTCGTGGATTGTTAAAACCCGCTGCCCTGGTGCTGGCATAACTGCCAAATTCGTCGTAAACAGGAATGATTGTTGGCATCCGATAAGCGGACAAGACCTCGGATTCATCATCAGCAATTCCAATTCCGCCCTGACCTCCTTGCTGACCTCTTACGGACCGATAAGTAAATTGTAAATTTTGACCCACACTCAAAGATGGAATTAGATCCCACTCTGAATTGGCACGGAATGAATATCGTGCAAATTCATTCTCCAAGAGAATTCCCGATTGATTTTGTGCACCCAGTCCCAAATAATATCGACCGTTTTCTGTCCCTCCGCTAAAACCTAAACTGTGTCTATGTATAGGAGCTGTGCGAGTAATAGCATCGTACCAATTTGTACCTTCTAGATTGGGCTTGATTAGGAAGACATTAGCTGGATCAGCATCATAAGCTGCCTGGATTGCAGCCAAGTCCACGGAACCACGTACCCCATTTTCGCCATTGGCATGCAGATAATCTGGAAACGTCGGGGTAGCAGAAGTTCCGTATTGCGGATGGGTATATTGAACTTCTGTACCATTGGCTCTAGCATTGTTTTCGTAGGCACGATGTGCCCAAGTGGCCATATCCTGGGGATTTAACATCTCCGGAGATCCAGAAACATTGGGATCTGTGAATCCGATCATGCCATTATACGAAACTTCCATTTTTTGCTTTTCTCGAGATCCTTGTTTTGTAGCGATCACAATCACACCTGCTGCAGCTCTTGCGCCATAAATCGAGGCGGCAGCTGCGTCCTTCAAGACTGTAGTACTTTCGATATCGTCAGGATTGAGAAAATCGGTTGATCCTACAGGCACACCATCCACTACGTAGAGAGGTTGGTTGCCTTCAAATGCCCCAAATCCTCGTACACGAATGATGCTTGAGGTTCCAGGTTGGCCATTAGTAATCACGGTTACTCCCGAGGCACGGCCTTGCAACTGCTGTTCCACATTTCCAGAAGGAATAACAGCAAGTTCTTTAGCCTTTACGGTTGAAACTGCACCAGTGGTTTGTCGTTTTGTCTCCACGGCATAGCCTGTTACGACAATTTCGTCTATTAAAACACCCTGTTCCAGTTCTATGTTAAGTACATCCCCATCTCCTACAGTAACTTCCTGCGTGGAGTACCCCGTAAATGAGAGGATCAGTACATCCCCGGTACTCGCATCGATGGAATAGTTTCCGTCGAAGTCTGTGACGGTACCATTTGAAGTACCCTTTACCAGAATCGTAGCACCGATTAGAGCCTCTCCATTATCGGCATCTGTGATCGTGCCGGAAAGTGTACGGCTTTGAGCAAGAGCTAGTTGTGTGAAAAAAAGGATTGCTAAAACAGATAGAGAAACCTGTCTTATGTGCAGGTAGAAGCCTTTCATTTTAGTTGATTTAATTTGTAAAATCTAATTTCCTTTAGATAGCAGATATCGAAACTAAATATTTTTGAGGGAATATCGTCAAGATTTTATTAGAAATTATCAATATCGAAGGAGAACCCATCAATTATTCCGTCATCGACCGTTATTTGTGCCATTCGTTTGGAGGGAAATCGTGTCCTCATTCATATTCAGGATCGCTTTGTGAGGGTGGCGAAGACTCCGGATCACTCCAATGCAGGTAATTGGGTAAAGGTCCCATCTCGAGTACTAAATCCCCACCCTCCATGATTTCAAAGTGGCGGATATAAGATCGTGATAACGGCTCTTCCTGAAGTGTTGCTGCCTGTATATATTTGTTTTCCTGAGTCAAAAATCGTGAACGAATGGTAAAGGAGTTACCGTCTCCGACATCTATCACTACTTTGTTAAACATCGGTGTGCCTATGACATACACACCCTCTGCAGGATTAACCGGATAGAATCCCATCGCACTGAATACATACCATGCAGACATCTGGCCGCAATCTTCATTTCCACACAGCCCCGATGGAGTATCATTATACTGTGTTTCCATTATTTTTCTCACAATTTCCTGTGTCTTCCAGGAAGCACCCGCGTAATTGTACAGGTATGGAATGTGATGACTGGGTTCATTCCCGTGTGCATACTGTCCGATCAAGCCCGTAATGTCAGCGCTCACATTATCCCCCTTTATTTCCGAGGTCATCTTAAACATCGAGTCCAGACGTGCAATAAAGTTTTCATTTCCGCCGTGCAAATCTATAAGTGATCGCACATCATGAGGGACAAACCATGAATGCTGCCAGGCATTACCTTCGGTATATTCCGCGACATGAAAATTGTGATCTGAGATTAGTGGATCAAAAGGTGTCTTCCATTCACCGCTTTTTAGCTTGGCTCTGATGAAACCGCTACCCGGGTCAAAGAGCTTCTTGTAACTCTCTGATCGATCCAAAAAATAATTGTGGTCGTCCTGCTTACCGAGTATAAATGCGATTTGTGCCAAACACCAGTCGTCATAAGCATACTCCAGTGTGCGTGTCACAGACTCTCCATAGGTTTCAAAGGGTATGAAACCGTATTTGCGATATTGGTCACTTCCATGGATATTCTGCATGGCACTGGCTTTCATCGATGTGTACGCCCTTTCAACATCAAAATCCCTGTGTCCTTTAAGTATGGCATCGGCTATCACAGGAATAGAATGATATCCGGTCATCGTATTCGTCTCGTTGCCGAGTAAGGACCAAACGGGCAACAGCCCATACTCATCATAATGGGCAAGCATGGATTTGACAAAGTCATTCACCCTGCCTGACTGAGTGATCGTCAGGAGAGGGTGAGCTCCCCTGAATGTGTCCCAAAGCGAAAATATGTCATAGCGTGTATAATCCTCTGCCTTCCTTACAGAGTCATCGGCTGCTTTGTATGCACCCAAGGCATCTTCATAAATGACCGGAGCAAGGTAAGTGTGGTACAGAGCTGTGTAAAAAGTTCGCAATAATGTGTCGTTGCTGGTTGTTACCTGAATCTTTGATAATTCGTCGATCCATCTCTGAGCAGATTCCCGCTTTACTTTGTCAAAATTCCAATGTGGTATCTCCTTCAGTGCCTCGATTGCTCCCTCCCTACTCGCAGAAGAAATGGCAACCTTTGCCGCAATTTTGTCACCTGATCCAAAATGGAACAGTGCTCTTATTTTTTTTCCATTTTGTGGAAAAGACTCTAGGACCCGGGTGCTATCAAAAATTTCTACCTCATCGGGTGGCATTGAGAATTGCAGTGCGAAGAATATTTGCTGGTTTTTTGCCCAACCCGTGGAAAATCTTTTCCCGATGAAAATCTGATTATCTTTTTTTGATAATTCAGTCTCCACCGGCCTGTCCCAATTTATATGATATCCCAGATCAAGAACGATCTTGTGGTCGGAATTTTTAGGAAAATGGTATAGGTGAAAACCGACGCGAGTGGATGTACTCAATTCTATTTGAATGCCATTGTTGAGCTTTACCGCGTAGTAACCCGGTTTTGCCCTTTCATTTTTATGGTCGAATCCGGCAGCAAAGGACTCCTTTTTTACGTCGTCCACGGGTGTTGATAAATCGATATTACCAATGGCGGGCATCATGAGGATATCACATAGATCTCCAATACCCGTTCCGCTCAAATGTGTGTGACTAAATCCCACAATCACACTATCGGAGTAGTGGTATCCGGAGCACCAATCCCATCCCTGCGTTCCATTGTCAGGACTTAATTGCACAGATCCAAAAGGCACTGTTGCGCCGGGATAGACATGCCCGTGCTCGGCAGTTCCAATAAAAGGATCGACAAAATCTGCAACGCCATATTCGATTTCTTTTTCATCACCAGTTTGTGCACAGCCATGAAACAAAAGTGCCAGAGAGAGGAATAAAAGTATGATATTGACCTGCATTCTTTTTTAAGTGAACTAATTCATATTTATATGCCTTTTTTCAGCGGCGCAATGTTTTTAAACCTTTTCTCAATCTGACTAAAATAGCTGGTTTGGATTCGAAATTCATTTGATTTTCGAGTTCTAATCTCAATTCTTCCGAGAGTTCGGGATATTTTTTTGCAATTTTAGCGGCTACCGTAATGGAAAAGGCTCTAATGGCAACGGCTACTTTAGGATTGCACAGATAGTTAAAGCAACGTTCGAAAATCTCTCCCTCATATTGTTCTTCAATGTTCATTTCTGCCCAAATTCTCACTGTATTCCGAACCACTGCATCGTGCTTGGGGTTATTGAGATTTTCGATCATGCGGCGAGTATATTTTTGTAACAACTCCGGATTTTTGATGCCGAGCTTACAAACGGGCCACGCTGCTCGCTGACAGGTGCGTAGATCGTCATCAAAAAAGAATTCCATTAGCTCGTCTAGCCTTTCTGGATCCTTAGCAACGCAGGCAGCAATCCCCTCTGCAGCGTCCTTATATTTGGCATTTATCACTTGAGATTTAAAATCCACAACTTAAAATCGTTAAGATTTGATAGGTATTACTTCTCGGCCCAATTACAAAAATTGGCAAATAAAAATGATGACGAACACATTAAATTGCCAAACAAAATACTCCAATTGAGAACAAGCTGCAAATGACGGTCAACGAAATTTAATGATGTATGGGCAGGAAATCTACTTCCAAAAATCAAACTTTTGAATCGTAAAAAGCTTGAAAATACCTCCTTCACCTCATCGCCTTAATTCCCGGCAGTTCCTTGCCTTCCAGATATTCCAGCATGGCACCTCCTCCCGTACTCACATAGCTGACTTCATCCGAAAGTCCCATCTGAGTAACTGCTGCAACGGAGTCCCCTCCTCCCACCAGAGAAAATGCACCCTGTTTTGTTGCATTTGCAATGGCTTGTGCAATCGACCTGGTCCCGGTTGCAAAAGGCTCCATTTCAAAAACTCCCATTGGACCATTCCACAATATAGTCTTGGAGTCGAGAATGACATCTCCAAATTTTTGAATGGCAGAGGGACCAATATCCAGTCCCATCCAATCGCTATCGATCTCGTCACTTTGACAAAGACTTTTCTCCGCATCCTTAGCAAAGGCGTTTGCCACTATTGAGTCATCTGGCAATAGCAGCGCAACATCTCTTTGCTTTGCCTTTTCGATCAGCTCCAGGGCCAGCCCAAGTTTATCTTCTTCTACCAGAGACTTTCCAGTTTGTCCACCCTTTGCTTTTACGAAGGTGTAGGCCATCCCGCCTCCCACGATTAGATTGTCTACAAATTCGATGAGGCGGGATAACAGCAGAATTTTGTCTGATACCTTTGCCCCACCCACAATGGCTGTCAATGGACGTGCGGGATTATTTAAGACGCGATTTGCATTGTTGATCTCTGCATCCATCAAAAACCCGAAGGATTTATTGTCACTTGAAAAATATTGGGCGATCAAAGCAGTGGATGCATGTGCTCGATGTGCAGTGCCAAAGGCATCATTGACATAGCAATCCCCGAGTGCTGCAATCGCCTGGGCCAGTTGCGCGTCTCCCAACTCTTCCCCTTTTTCAAATCTCGTGTTTTCGAGAAGAAGGACCTCACCAGGCATTAAATCCTTGCATTTTTGGATAGCATCGGGACCAATGAGGTCTTTTGCGAATTTTACCGGTATTTCCAGCAAGGTGGATAGGTGCGCAACTAAATGCCGCAACGTGAATTTGTCAATGTTCAGGGATCCGTCTTCCTTTCTCTTTTTTTGAGGTCGACCCAAATGTGACATCAGGATGACTGCCGCCTTATTCTCGAGAAGGTATTTTATAGTGGGCAAGGCTTTGCGCATTCGGGTATCATCTGTAATCTTGTTTTCTGCATTTAGAGGCACGTTAAAATCTACCCTCACCAGTACCTTCTTTCCATTGACTTGGAGATCCATTATCGAACGCATTTGAAAATGATAAAAGCTACAAAAATAGAATAATCTCCGAGCCCGTATCTGCGGTAATTCCCAACCTGATTTTGACCCAGGCAACAATTTAATCTCCGCTTAATTTTGGGTCGGTTACCTTTGTCATGTAGTAGGTTTATTAAAAGTAGAAAAATGAAAATTGCACTGATTGCCCATGATGGCAAAAAGGCCGATCTGGTTTCTTTTGTTCTGCAGCACAAGGAGCTCTTGTCAGATGCTGTGCTCTATACCACTGCCACAACCGGAAAGCATATGGAGCTGGCCGGCCTGTCTGTGATTAAGATGTTGTCGGGTCCTCAGGGAGGAGATGCACAGATTGCAGCAATGGTGGCAACTGAAGAGCTGGATACTGTGATTTTTTTTCGAGATCCGTTGGACAAGCATCCACATGAGCCCGATGTCCAGATGTTGATGCGTATCTGTGATGTGCATAATGTGCCACTGGCAACAAATTATGCGGCTGCCATGTTGCTATTGAAAGGATTGCAAAGTGATCGCTCTCGATGACCAAGGAGGACTTTATCCGTATTGCAGATACCATTCCCACAGGCCCCGGAGTCTATCAATTTTTGGACAAAGGCGGTAAACCACTCTATGTCGGTAAGGCCAAGAATCTCAAGAACCGGGTAACTTCCTATTTTAACAGCGACCGGCATCAAATGAATAAAACCAAGGTGATGCTGAAGTATGCACAGAAAGTGGAAATCACCCTTGTGAATTCTGAGGCAGATGCATATTTACTCGAAAATTCGCTGATAAAAAAGTTTCAACCCCGGTATAACGTAGACCTGAAAGACGGTAAGACCTATACTTATTTATGTATCAAAAATGAGCGATTTCCAAGAGTTTTTTTTACACGCAGCCTGATCAAGGACGGATCCACTTACTTTGGGCCATATACGTCCAAATGGCGCACCAGGATCCTATTGGATCTGATACGTGATTTATTTCCCTTGCGCACGTGCAATTATCACCTTTCTGAAGAAAATATCACTGCCGGTAAGTTTAAGGTTTGTTTGGAGTACCATATCAAAAATTGTAAGGGTCCGTGCATTGGAGAAGAAAAGGAGGAGGAATATTTGAGAAGGATCGATCAAATAAAAAATATTTTACGCGGTCAATTTAAGCAGGTGCGGATTCATCTCAAAAGTGAGATGAATAAGGCTGCGGAAGATCTCGATTTCGAGCTTGCTCAACAGTGGAAAGACAAAATGATTGCCTTCGAAAATTATCAAGGTAATTCCACCGTGGCAAATCCAAATTTAAGTGATGTTGATGTGTTTTCGGTAGATATCGATAGGGAGGTAGGGCTGGTCTACTATATGAAGGTAGTACGCGGGGCGGTGATAAATACTTATGTGGCAGAGTTGACTTTAAAAATTGCCGAAGACCCGGAAGATATACTGGGGATGGCTATTCCTTTTATCAGAAAAAAATTCAATAGTGCTGCCTGTGAAATAATTGTTCCGTTGCCCGTTGAAATCGGAGATCCTACAATTACAATTACCATCCCCCGGCGAGGGGGAAAATATAAGCTACTCGAATTATCTGATAAAAATCTGGTTCAATATAAATTGCAGAAACGTCGTGAAGAAATGAATAAGGCAGGGAGGGTGACCCATGCAGAACGCATCATAAAGACGCTATCCCAGGATCTCCGGATGGAGGAGTTGCCCTTTCATATCGAGTGTTTTGATAATTCCAATATGCAAGGCAGCCATCCGGTGGCCTCATGTGTCGTTTTTAAGAATGCTAAACCCGCCAAGCGCGATTACCGGCACTACAATATTAAAACTGTGGATGGTCCGGATGACTTTGCCTCAATGGAGGAAGTGGTTTTTAGGAGATATCGGAGATTAGTTGATGAGGGTGAGTCATTGCCTCAGCTTGTCATAATTGATGGTGGTAAGGGCCAATTGAGTTCAGCCATGAAAAGTTTGGAAATCCTTGGCCTCGATAAGAAAATGACAGTGATAGGAGTCGCCAAACGGTTGGAAGAGATTTTTTTCCCAGGCGATCCAATACCGCTCTATATCAATAAAAAGTCAGAATCATTAAAGTTAATTCAGCAGCTCAGGAATGAAGCACACCGGTTTGCTATTACTTTTCATCGACAGAAAAGATCTCAGAAATTCACAAATACGGAGCTGACTGATATCAAAGGAATTGGCAAAAAGACCGCCGATAAACTACTTACACATTTTAAATCGGTGAAGAGAATTAGGGAGACCCAAAAAAGTGAATTGGAAAGGGTTGTGGGAAAATCGAATGCCGACAAGATTATTCAACATTTTTCAGAATGAAACCCATTGCCCATATCCGGAGATAGGTCAATGTCTGAATACAATTTTTCCAAATTGTTTTCCGCTTTCCATTCTGTCAAATGCTTCCTGATATTCACTCAATGCAAATGTAGAATCCACAATTGGTCTAATTTTATTTTTTTCGACAAACTCAATCATGTCTGCAAAATCTTTGTCGCTACCCATAGTGCTTCCCATTATACTTAAATGTCTCCAGAAGATTATTTGAGGACTTAAGCTGTTTATTTTACCCCGTGTTCCGCCATATATTCCCACTCGAGCCCCCATTCGAGTAGTGGAGACCAGTTTTGCAAAACCATCGCCCGCGGCACTATCGATGATTATGTCAAATCCACCACTTTGTTTTTTCAAAGTTTTGTGCCAATTATCCTCCGTGTAGAGTACCCCTCCTTGAGCTCCTAATTCCATAGCCTTTTCTATTTTTTGCCGGCTGCTGGAAGTCACCCACACTACCGCTCCTGATGCAAGTGCAAATTGCATTGCAAACAGTGCCACGCCACCACCTATGCCTGAAATGAGAACATGCTCCCCTTTTTGAAGATTGCACCGGTTAATCAGTACTCTGTAGGCTGTCAGACCGGCAAGTGGAAGGGCAGCTGCCTCGCAGTCGCTCAGATGCGCTGGCTTGCGCAAAAGATGTGCGGGAGAAATGGCAATGAGTTCCGCAAATGTTCCGTCGGATGGCATTCCGCGTATTTGATAGGCACCTGCGTGATGGCGTTGATCCTCACCCCAACCCAGACCGGGGTTTACCAGGTATTTAAGACCATCGATGCCGATGAGGCCATCCGAGCCCAATGTGACTCCATCTTCCAGATTCGGATAAAGACCTTTGGTAATCCAGATATCGCGATGATTCAAAGCCGAATGCGATACCTGACCGACCTTTTGACCTTCAGAGACTGTTGGTGGATCAAAATCTCCATACCTCAAAGAGGAGGAGTTTTTATCAAACTTGACTGCTTTCATATTGCTGAGATTATACTCAATATAATGATTTACAAGATGTTAATGTCACCAGAATTAGACTCGTAAATTGCAAAAATTGGTTTGAAACCTGTATTTTGCTCCTGTTTCTTAGCTTATGATAGCTCCACACTCATCGATTATTAGGACGCACATTCATTCCAGCTATCGAGCTAATGTTTTATGAATGCAGCACTAGATATTTAATGCCAGGGTGTTATATATTAGTGAATTGCAGATCACATTAAATGTGTTGAAGCTATGAAATGGAACCTTCTAATCGTTTGCCTGCTTTTACTCGGCATGGCACCGGAATTCTGCATTGGTCAGCAGATGCCTGCAAAGCAAGTGTCTTTGGATGAATCAGACTGCTTCAAGTCCATTTTTGTCGAAAGCCCTGTACAAGATACCTATGTGGCAAAAGATAAGGACACGTCAATGTTTGGCCTTCAACCTGTTATGCGATTGAGAGCCTTTCCCGAACGAAAGAGAATGGTGGCGATGCTTGCCTACCAAATAGAGCATCTTGATGCCCAGTATGTGACAAGTGCTTACTTAAAACTATATACAGCCACCAAGCATGTTGGTAGTCGAATTGTGGTTTCCAGGCTCGACAGCAATATCGATGAAAATCGGACAAATTGGAACAATCGCCCCAGTGCTGGTAAAGTCATACAGTCGACAAGCGTTACCGGTGCCCCATTTACTCTTTTCGAGGTGACATCCTATGTCAAGGAGCACCTGGCATCAGGAACAATAAATTTCCAGCTCGAAACAGACGGGAAAAAGGTGATTGATATCGCCAGCCGGGAAAGTAGATTGAGCTCGGAGCTGATCATTGAGACCTGCACATCACCTAAATTTATCGTCAAAAGTGCCTCAAAAAACACCGGTGAATTTGAATATAGCCTTGAGGTACTTCCCAGTCCACTTACAGGAAAGTTTACAATCCAGCTCGTGGGCATGCCCGATGATGGTTTTGGGGATCTTTTGCTGATGACCGACCAGGGAGAAATCGTGCAGCAACGACCGATCGCTGTGCATGAATCAAAGATCTCGTATCACACCCTGGATATTGGTGACATGCTGCCCGGTCTATATTGGGCAGTGTTGCGCAAGGGAAGAATTCTGATTAAAGATCAATTTATACTGAGGCCTCAGGCCAGCACAAAACAACTATATGTCGAGCAGGCAGAGGTCTCTACAAATGGTGCTAAGATTAACTAGTACTAGTCACCATTGCTACGCGTTGCCGATCGCACCGAGTTCAACTCCCTCACTATAGGCTACCTTGACACCTTGCTGACCCAATGATGGTTTGATCGAATTATTCAAATCGTAAAATACATCCCAATAATCATCGGGCTTGCAGAATACAAAGACACCCACATTTATATTGTGGCTTTCATAGCTTTCGATGTCTACCGACGATTTGGGTTCTTTGAGGATTTTTGGATGATTGTTGACAATATCCATGACAATCGATCTCACTTTATCAAATTGCTCCTCATAAGGCATATGAAAATACAGGTCCACCCTCACATTGCCCACGGTGCTGTGATTGATGATCTTATCATCAATGGCTGAGGCATTAGGTATGATGACAGTTTCATTTTTTACTGTCTGTAATATGGTATTGAAGATCTGAATATCTTTGACCTTGGCCTTGACATCTCCAATCTCGACAATATCATCAATTTTATAGGGTTTAAAAAGTAAGATCATTACACCAGCTGCAAAATTGCTCAAACTACCTTGCAATGCCATGCCCACGGCAAATCCCGCAGCTGCAAGTATGGCGATAAATGAAGTGGTCTCTATTCCAACCATGCCAGCTACACTAAATATCAACAGGACTTTTAGCAAGACACTGGCCAGTGAGGCCAGAAAGGAGTTTACCGCAGGGTCTGAATCCCGCTTTTCAAGTGCTTTCCTGATGAGTTTTGAGATCCACGCAATGATTCTCCATCCTATGATTAATGTAACTAAGGCCAATAGGATGTTCGGGGCCTGGTCGACAAGATAATTGACTATCCTTTCTAAATCGATGTTCATTTCTAACGAGTTTATTGTTCGATCACAAAATATGGAAAGACTTACCAAAAAAGTAAAATTCTAAGGTCAAGCTGATGTTTATTCCTCTTAGCATCGTGATTACGCAAATCAAACGCCGGGTGATCAAGATCATCAAAAGTCTCCCCGCCTTACGCGCGAATTAGCTTCTATTTTAAATACAAAGTGTTAGTTTTGTGCCTCTTTTTTAGATAACTGGAACAAAATAAAAATCATGTCAAAGAAAGTAGCGATCAATGGTTTTGGACGGATTGGGAGACTTACCTTTAGAGATCTTGTTGAGAACTCAGACATAGAAGTAGTTGCCATCAACGACCTTACGGATAATGCAACATTAGCACATCTCTTGAAGTATGATTCGTCGCAGGGAAAATTCAATGGTTCAGTTGATTCCACTGACGAACATCTCATTGTAAATGGAAAGAAGATAAATGCATCAGCTGAACGCAACCCTACAAACTTACCCTGGGCTGAACTCGGTGTCGATGTTGTCCTGGAATGTACTGGACTGTTTCTCACCAAAGACAAGGCATCTATGCATTTAGATGCAGGAGCCAAAAGGGTGCTTCTTTCAGCTCCTGGTAAGAGCGATGGCATCAAGACTATTGTGCTGGGCGTCAACGATGAAGAAATCGATATCAATCACAGAATTATTTCTAATGCAAGCTGTACCACAAATTGTTTTGCTCCGGTAATAAAACTGCTCAATGATAATTGGGGGGTCAAAGTGGGTAGTATGACCACTACACACGCCTATACCGGAGATCAAAATATTCAGGACGGTCCCCACAAGGATCTGAGAAGGGCTCGTGCAGCAGCCATAAATATCATTCCCACTTCAACGGGTGCTGCCAAAGCCATCGGAACGGTGGTGCCTGCAGTAGCTGGAAAATTAAGTGCTATCGCGCTGCGTGTACCTGTTGTATCCGGATCCTTGATTGAGGTTAATGCCTATTTGGAAAAGAATACAACTGCCGAAGAAGTCAATGCAATTTTCAAGGCTGCCGCGGAAGGACGGATGAAGGGTGTACTGGAGTACAGCACAGATCCACTGGTTTCTACAGACATTCTCCAAAACAAGCACTCGTCAATTTTTGATTCCGGGATGACGACTGTACTGGACGGAAATTTTGTAAAGGTCGTAAGCTGGTATGACAACGAAGCGGGTTACTCGGCTAGATTGGCTGAGCTTACACATCATATTTGCGGACTACTATAGTTTTTTTTAGCGATATAATAATACATTAGGGTGAGCTGCAGCTTGCCCTTTTTTATTAATATTATGGACGGTGAGATAAGTTATAAATCACCCTCACGATTGTAAGTGTGTATGCACAAAAGGGTGATTTAATTGCAAAAAATGTTTTTGATGGCGAGAATAGTTACTACACTTTGTAGTTTATTTTTTCTGCAAATTATTCTTTTTGCTCAAAAAATAGACAAAGTTGAATGGTCAGAACCCGGTGACAACTCGGATGTGCGTATTTTATTGATGGGAGATGTAAATATTCAAAACAGAAGCGATCCGGCAAGTGCATGGAGACACTTGAAGGCAACTCTAGACGGGGCTGACATTCGATTTTGCAATCTGGAAGGTCCACTTGCCGGCTCAGGTACGGACCCCAACTTTGACGCTATTCCCCACAAACCCACCTGGACACATTCTGATCCTGCAATGGTGGAGGGGCTGAAAAAAATAAATATGGATGTCGTCGGTGTCGCAAATAATGTCACTTTTCCACACTCTGCTCTTTTGAAAAGTCTTGAGGTACTGGACGATGGGGGCATTCTTCATACTGGTGGGGGCAAGAATATTGAGGAAGCAGCAGCACCGGTAATTATTGAAAAAAAGGGTACAAAGATTGGATTTATTCAATATGCCACAACGGTGTTTCCGTTTAATCACGCTGCCAAAAATAATCATCCGGGTATTGCGGCAATCAGGGTCAACACCTCTTACCGGGCGTCAAAAAATTTGGATAAACCCGGTCAGCCTCCGGAAGTGATTACTGAGGTAGATGAGCAGTCACTCAAAGAGCTTACTGCAAACATTCATGAGTTAAAAAAGAATGTAGATGTTGTAATTTTTTCCTGCCACTGGGGTGTGTCGAATGTCTTTGACCCGGATGGCTATCAGCGTACAATAGCGCATGAAGTGATCAATGCAGGAGCTGACATAGTCCTTGGTCATGGGGCTCATAAACTGCAAAAAATTGAGGTCTACAACGAAAAACCGATTTTTTATTGCACAGGTCAAAGCGTGTTTGACTGGTGGAAATTAAGGAGCAGCCTGAATGGCTTGCTCGTGCGGGTATTGGTAAAAAATAAGAAAGTCTATCAGGTCTCTGCAGTAGCAATGCAAAGAGACATCCACAATGATCCGGTTTTATACAGTGCATCTGAAGGCATTGGACAGAAGATATTTAACAAGCTGGATCAGAACCGGGATTTAAATCGAGCAAGATTAGCGGTTAAGAATGAGGAAATCGAAATTCTTCATGCGCATCGCAGCGAGAAAGTACCAACCCTCTCAAAGATGTGGGAGTTGGGCGGTTTTAGTCGACCTGAATGTGTCGTCTATGATCCGAAGCGCGATGTCATTTATGCAGGCAATATGAATGGAAATTCGACACTGAAAAAACAGGATAATGATGGCTACATCTCGATGATAAGTCCCGATGGACAAATGTTAAAGAAGAAGTGGGTAAGTGGATTAAGTGATCCCAAGGGAATGGCTATCTTTGAAGACACTCTGTGGTTAAATGATGTAGACAAAGTAGTAAAGATCGATGTAGGTATTGGCGAGATCATCGACAAGTATATTGTGCCACGGGTGGTTTTTCTCAATGATATCTCCGTGTCATCAAAAGGTGAGGTTTTTACCAATGATGCGGATGGCCATCAAACTTTTCAGCTGAAAGATGGCAAACTGCATTTGTTTTGGATGGATGTGGAACGTGGTAGACCAAATGGTATTCTCGTGGAGGACGACCGCTTTCTGATTGCCACTACAAATTCACACCGGCTTTTGAGCGTTGACCGGCATTCGCGGAAGTCCACGTTGCTGGCCCAAAACATCGGTCGTGGCGATGGAATCGAAGCTGCGGGAAATGGAGGATACTTTATTTCTGACTATACCGGCCGTATCTTTTATTTATCCCCTGACGGATATTTACATCTGATCCTGGATAAAAGGGAAGAATATCACACCGCCGATTTCGATTATATTCCAGGTAAACAAGTACTGGTTGTGCCTACACATGGGGAAAACACAGTAATTGCTTTTAAGGTGGATTTTTGATTCATTTTTCACTCAGATAAACTGGTCCATCTCAGACCCGGAGTCACATCTGATTAAATCGTGCAGGGTTTTATCTCACTACCTTGAACAAACCCGGCTTCCCGGACTTAACTTATTATCCTTTAATCCACGATCGATGGCAGACTCTCCAGGAAGGCCTGGTGCACTTCCGTGGCAGACAACACATGTCCTTTTTTAAGCATGTCATCTGCCAGCTTAAACCCTTCGTATGCTGCCTCGAGTCGTTGATCTGGAGTGCCGTGGTGCCCGGGACTGTCAAATCCGCAATCGCCAATTTCAAAAAATGTGCTTAGAAAATCCTCGACTCGCTTCCAATTGAATGTGCCCCCGCGTTTATCGGTAAGGTAATAGCCCGTAAAGAAATCGGCTTCAAGTTCCGTCATTCTTGTCGACTCAGGAGTGCCAATGAATTGTGGTACAGGGTAATCTGTCCACTGGCTGAAATAGGCAAATTGAATCTGATGAGCCCACTCATGAGCTAAGATGGATGACCACACCACTTTGGGATCAAATCCGAGCTCTGCCAGCATCGAGACAATTCCATCTCCAATCACAATGTGACCATCGAAAGTGGCAAATCCATCAGCTGCAAAAAGCGGATTTTCAGGTATCTGATCACCTTGATTAAACTCTTCAGCAATTGCAACCAGATGATCGATTAGATCAGGAGTGGCTGAACTGTAGTTTTCGTAAACATGGCGAATAAAATCGAGATCTTCAAGGGTAGCGGTATGCTGACCATGCACCTCGATGAGATTTGCCATATCCCAGAACTTTTCCAGACTTCTCATCTCATTATTAACGTATCGGGTATACTCACCATCCGCGCCAAAACTGTCGTCATTTTTACCCTCTAGCAGGGCAGCAATTGTATTTATGATGGGATAATCTTCAAATATGACAAAGATCGGATCATCAGAAGTACCATCCCAAATAGAGAGAAAGTCGAACACCAACGCATCGTTGTGATTGGCAATTACTCCACGAAATGCAGTGGGCCCACAGGCAGTGGGATTCACCGCCATGGGAACAGAAAAATTATCGATGGTTTTGACCTTTTTATTCCGCCACGAAATGAGTTTTGAGGCATTCTTATAGCTGCGCATTAAACTCGCTCTCGATGTGGTTTCTCCGGAATTGTCAGTGGCTTTTAGACCGCGATGCCGGTGACCCCGGAAGAATTCATCTTCTTTACTGCAGGATGTCAAAATTAATGTAAGTGTGAGAAGGATCAGGGAAATACTCTTAAACTGGGTCATGATGTTGTTTTTGATGAAGTAGTTGAATTACAAGAGAAAATGATCTAATCGAGTGTAGAAACCATTTAGAGTGTTAATATATCGAACTTATTGCAGTGATCCCAGAAATTTTCGATCTGATTCGGCTGTGTCCTTCACAATTGATTAGTTGGTACGGCTATATTCACGAATGGTATAAATGGATCACTCCTTTAGAGTAGTAAATCTTTATCCGCATTACCGTTTACTATCTCTGTGGCATTGTATCTTAGGAGCAAGATGAGCTTCATTAGACTTTACCGGATTTCTGTCTTTTTCATGGCAGTACTTTTATCATCTTGTCAAGAACTTGGGCAATCGCTGATCGTGGTAAAAATGCAGGAGGCTTTAAATCGCGGAGAATGTGATCAAATGTCTGAATGGATAGAAGAAGAGGCCCAAAGACATTCTGAAAATGCCCGCTTTTGGTACTACAGGGGACTATGTGAAAACCGGATGGGCGAGCATGATGCAGCGATCGAGAGTCTTCGGCGAGCAGAAAAGTTGAATATCAAGACGAAGACAGGCCTTTGGCTTAATCTCGCTGCCTCTGAGGCTGCTTCAGGTCAGGTCGAAGCTGCGATTGGTCATCTTGAGCTACTGTCGCAAAAGGGGTTTAGAGGGCGTCACTTTCTCGAGAGAGCAGACTTTGATTCGATCCGTTCAGACCCAAGATTTAAATCTATTTCGCTGACCTTCAGTCCGGGATACAATCTATGGACTTCGCTTTTTCTGTTCGTTGTGCTTCAAGCCCTTTTCATAGCGGTTGTGCTTTTTAGAAGTGAGAAGAGGCCGGGTCGCTTGCTGGCCATAATGATGCTTTGCTTTAGTATCACCATATTTAGTTTTACACTGTATTGGTCCGGATACAATATCAGGTTTCCATATCTAAATGGTCTTTATCATTTTCTACCGTATCTCGTTGGGCCCCTCTTATTTCTTTATACCCGTAATAGTTTGCAAAATATCAGATGCACCAGATTCGATGCAATTCACTTTATTCCCGTTGTTATTCTGGCCTTTTTAATTGGCCCCTGGATCCTCGCTAACTTTATAAATATTGATATCACTCAATGGTCTCGTATGCAGCTTACCATCGGCACAAATTGGTATACGAAGATTCTGTCTCTTACTCTTTATTTTTTTGCATTAAAGAAATTAATGAATCACATTTCTTTCAAAGATGACCACCTGCGATCCTGGTTCAACTATTTGATCATTGCTTATACCGGATATGTATTTTGCATGCTTTCATACTACGTACTGGTTCAGTTTAGTTTTTTCAATCCCGCCTGGGATTATGGGATTTGCTTTGCGTTATCCTTCTTTATTTTCGTTGTAAGCTTTATGGGATACCTTCAGCCAAGAGTATTTGCAGGGGAGCATCTCGGAGATATTCTGAGGCGCCCGAAATACACTAAAACTGGGCTCACTGAGTTGGCAGAAATGGATTTAAAATTGCGACTTGAGAAATCTATGACAGATGATGATCTTTATCGCAATGGAGATTTGAGGCTAGACGATCTGGCGGAGCATTTGCAGTCATCCCGCCATAATGTTTCTCTGGTGATTAATAAACATTTTAATTCTAATTACTTCGATTTCCTAAACAAATACAGGATTGAATACGTCAAGAGACTTATGAAAGATCCGGAGCATGTCGATCACAGTATTATCCATCTGGCTTATGAAGCTGGATTTAATAATAAGGTTTCCTTTAACCGGGCGTTTAAAAAATTTACAAGGATGACGCCGACAGAATACCGATCGGAAATCTTTACAAAAGCCCTATGATTATCATTCCATCCCTTAGAAACATGGAAATCTTTATCAGCATTAACCCCTGTGGACGAAATACGCATTAAATTTTGGAAATTGATCTTAAACGAATTACCATGAGATTTATAATATTTGGATTTGCACTGATCTTCACGGTGCATGCTAATTCACAACATGATGACCTGGCTGGAAAATATGATTTCTGGATTGGGCACTGGAATGTAACATGGGATGAAGGGGAAGGAAAGGTAGGAAAGGGGATCAATATAATCGAATCTACTACTGGAGGTAAAGTAATCCGGGAAAATTTTAAAATAACCAAGGGACAGTCAAAAGGATTTAAAGGAACAAGTATCTCTGTCTTTAATGGATCTTCAGGAACATGGAAGCAGGCTTGGGCTGATTCAAATGGTGGTTATTTTGATTTTACCGGGGGATCTGATGAAAAAGGTAATCCCACTTTTATTACTGCGGTTAGACAGACGGATACTTCTGCAGTGGTTCAGCGGATGGTCTTCAGGAATATCAGGGAGGATGCATTCACCTGGGACTGGGAGGGGAGTAAAGACGGGGGAAAGACGTGGACTCTAAATTGGCAGATAAACTACTCAAAGATGAAACCGGAATCAACTTCGGCTTTACCCGATGACTTTTTGCCAATGTTAGGAACATGCAAATGCAAATCACAGCGTCGTAACAAAGACGGTGACTGGCAGGAAGCCATTGATGCAAGCTGGACATTTAAGTTGATTATGGAGGGTAGAGGTATTCAAGATGAGTTTGCATTAGCAAATGGAAATAGTGGAGGCAGCATTCGACAATATAGCCATGATGATAAAAAGTGGTACGTACACTATTATTCATCTCTGTCACCTACACCCAACCTGCAGTCTTGGGAAGGGGAAATGAAAGAAAATGGAAATATTGTATTGTACAGTCCACAAAAATCCACCGAAGGGCAGGATGGATTTTTAAAACTGACCTTTCACAATATTTCTGAAAAAGGTTATGACTGGATTGGAGAGTGGGTGGATGAAAACGAGGATACTAAAAATGCATTTTGGAAAATTTCGTGTACAAGAAATTAGAGAATAAAGAATTTTTAAAAACTGGAGGTAGTTCGACTGCCTTGACGAAATTGTTGATTCAGATCACGGATAAATGGTGGGTTTCATCAAATACTAATCATGGCAGTAGATAAGTTTTGGCCCATCCTGTTTGTTGGCGGGATGGGCAAACTTAAAACTTCGATCAGATGGCTTCTCGGGTACCAGGACTCAACCTGATAATTGATCCGGGATTGTTAAGAACGACGTAAATGGCTCCATCCGGACCAGTCGTGACATCGCGCACTCGACCGGCATTTTTCAGAATAGTCTGTTTGTAGATTACGCGGTCTTTTTCGATGTCCAGAAGCTGAACTTCTTCAAATTTTAATGCCCCAACCAGCAGTTTATTTTTCCATTTGGGGAACAATGCCCCATCGTAAAAATGTAATCCACATACTGCAATGGAGGGTTTCCAATACAAATTGGGTTGGGCCATTCCTTCTAGACGAACTTTGTCTGTAAAAGTTGTTCCATTGTAATTTAACCCATAGCTGATGACAGGCCAGCCGTAATTTATTCCCGGTTTGATGAGATTCAATTCGTCACCTCCGAGGGGACCGTGCTCTGTATCCCATAATTCTCCTGATCCCGGATGTATGGCCAGTCCTTGAGGATTCCGGTGACCGTAAGAAAAGATGGTTTTCAACGCATTTGGATCGCTGTAAAAGGGATTAGAATTTGGGATTCTGCCGTCGGAATATATACGATGGATTTTGCCGTTGGGCTTGCTGAGATCCTGAGCGTGATCTCCAGCCCCACGGTCACCAATACTAAAATAGAGATGTCCTTGATGATCGAAGACGATCCGCCCGCCAAAATGTTGACCGGCGGTGCGATAGGTGCCGTGGTCAGCTTCAAACAGGATTTGCTCCCCAGTCCATCGATGGTCAACTATTTTCCCACGCACAATTTTTGTCATTGCCGGTGCCCGATCTTCCTGATCTTTCTTTTCAATCCCATGGCTATAGGATAAGTATATCCAGCCATTGTCGTCATAGTCTGGATCAAGCGTGACATCCATAAGCCCTCCTTGTCCACCTACCCTCACCTGAGGAGTTTCGGCTATCGAATCCTCAAGTAGTACGCCCTCACTTAGCATCCTGAGGCGGCCTCCCCTTTCCGTAATAAGCGCGTTACCATCATCAATGAAATCAATACTCCAGGGGATGTCGAGGCCTTCAGCAATAACAGTTATATCAATGTCGTAATCCTGAGTTTCTAAGGTCGTTGGTAACGCCTTTTTATTTACTCCCAGCCGTTCTTCTTCAGCAATCAGATAATCCACTAGTGTGTCGATTTCTTCATCACCCATGACCGCTCCCCAGGATGGCATCCCATGATGAGGATGACCAAATTTTACAGACCTGAAGATATCATTACGGCGGGAGCCAAATTGCCAGGATCCATCGAGTAAGCTCTGTGCGATTTCTCCTTTTAGATCAGAACCGTGGCACGATGCGCAATGGGTGTTAAACGCCTCAGGGATCGAGGATGAGACTGCATTGTCTTCCACCTGCTGGCATGAAAAATTTGAAAGACAAATCAGGGTGCTGTAAAGGATATATCTCGTTGCTCTTGTTTTCATCATTGCAATATATGAGACATTCTTCTAACAATTGTTAGCGAAGATAAAATAGGGTGAAGTATAACATGGTCGGAGAATATAAATTCGCCTTTGTCAGAAAATAGAGACATTTACTACGATGCCACCGATCTTTGCTTCGCTTGTTGTACAGGCTCTCGCTTTGCCCGATCTCACTCCCGTTCGATGTGCTGGATCTTCGATTCTAAACTCGTAATTCTAAATTCGATATTCCTTTATTCTTCTTTCAAAATTTCTGCGGGATTCAACTTTGATACCTTCCATCCCTGAAACGCAATGGTCAGAAATACCAGGGTAATGGCAATAGTGGCCGAGAAAACGAATACTCCCCATGAAATATTTATTCGATGATTAAAGTTTTCAAGCCATCTGCTCATTAAGTAATAAGTGACCGGAATTGCCGTGATAATCGCGAGTGCCATCAGGATAATAAAATCTCTACTCAGCAAAAGAAAAATTCCAAATGTACTCGACCCCAAGATCTTCCTTATGCTCAATTCTTTGAGTCGCGTCTGAATCGAAATCATTAAAAGACCCAGAAGACCCAGACAAGCTATTAGAACAGCTAAGCCTGTGAAGAGCAGATTTAGATTTTTAAAGTAGTGGTCAGACAAATACTGTGCTTCAAACTGATTCTCTACATCAATCACATTAAAAACGGTGTTGGGAAATGACTTTCTGTAAATTTCACCTATGGATGCAATGACATTTTTTCGATCTGCACCATCCTCCAACTTGATGGAATAATATCCATCTGTCATCAAATCGTCATTTGATAAATCATAGATCATCGCAGACAGTGGATGGTGGAGTGAACGATGATGATGGTTTTTTACAATTCCCACAATTTCTCCATCTGCCCGATCCCAGATTTGCACCGGTCTACTAAATAAATCTGATTCTTTTTCGACTCCCAGCAGATTCATCGTTGTCTCATTAATTAGAAACTTCTTTACATCTCCATATGCCGTATTTATCTTATCCTGTTTTAATGTCTTTGGTATTTTGTATATATCGAAATAATCAATGTTGCCATAATTGCGGTAAATAGCAGATTTGAAATGCTGACTTCCTATTTTCAAGTCCGCAATTAATTCGAGCTCATCGCCAGGTATGCGATGTGAAATCGAAAGCGCTGTCACTCCGGGTATAGAATGTACTTGATTTTTGAATTCACTAAAATTTGCGGTCATTTCATCAGGTCTTGTGCCGAGAGGTCCCGGAATTGCGATGACATTGGTGAGATCCATGCCGAGATCCTTTTCCTGCATATAGGATCCCTGCATGTAGACAATTCGGGTGCCGGATAGCAAAGAGACTATGATTGCAAATTGGATAATTAATAAAAACTGTCTTGCTCCGAATCCCCTGATTAAATTGGGATTTTGCTTATTATACAGTCTGGATGGTTCGATCCGAGACAGTCCAATGGCTCCAAGAAGTCCAGTGAGTAATGTACCAACAATAAGCAGGGCTAAAAGATATGATGCTGGATTCGATCGATTAAAATCAAATACAGAAAGTGATCCTATCGAGGTACCCAAAATATTGACAAGAAGGGGTTCGAGAAACCGGGCAACCACTATTCCAATGAATAAAGCCAGGATATTATTTAAAGCACTCCGTGTAAAAAGTTGAGAGAATAAATCCCGGGTACCGGCACCCACTACTTTTCTTATCCGCAATGATGTAATCTGCTCCAAGGTATCTGCAGAGAATAAATTAAAATGATTTACCCAACCGAGTATTAAAATAAGTATGGCGATGCCGGTAAGTATCCATATGTTGTTGCCAGGTCCGGGGGCCGAGACGTCATCTGACAGGTCTGAATACAAGTGAATATCAGTAAATCGCTGCAGCGTCAATTTGCTCTGTTCAAGAGATTGATCCCGCATGCCACTGATCACCTGATTGAGTTGTTGACTTATCACATCTGGATTGACCTGAGGCAATAATTTCAGGTATGCATAAACAAAAGCAAAGTCGAGTTGATTGTCACTGAAAACCTCAAACCCCCAGTTGTCCAATGTGGAATAAGAAGCCAATAAATCAAATTGAATGTGAGATTGCTCCGGAGGATCAGATGCAATGGCGGTGACAACAAATGGCTTGAAATTTTCGAATAGGATTTCTTTGCCAATGGGATTTTCCTCGCCAAATAATCTCTTTGCAGTAGATTCCGTGATTACCAGACTATTGGGTTCTGAAAGTGCTCTGTTCTTATCCCCCTGGAGAAGCGCAAATGAAAAAATATCGAAAACAGAAGGATCAGCAAAATAAAATCTGTCACCTCTATAAATATTTTCTTTTTGATTAAGAACGACATCATTGGCAATCCACCTGGCCAACCGGACATAGTCTTCTACTCCGGCCAATTTTTCCCTCGCATAAACAGGTACACCCGAATAAGTGAGTGCACTCTCGGTCTGTCGTTGCCCTTCCTTATACAGATCCGTCTGAATACGAACAATCTGCCCGGCATTTGTATGAAAACGATCGAAGTTCCAATGCCAAGAAATGTATTTTGCCAGCAGGATGCTCGCGGCAATGCCGATCGCCAATCCAAAAATCGTGAACGAGGATAGCATCACCTTTTTGCGGAGCTGCCTGAAGGCAATAATCAGATTGTGTCTCGTCATCATACCATTTTTATCAAGGAAAGTGCCATTATTGGGATTCCCGCAGACTATCGACAGGATTTAGCCTCGATGCAACCATGGTGGGTGTACTTACAGAGATCCAGGATAAAACCAATGCAACAAGTGCCGCGACTACAAAAATCAATGGAGAAAGACTTATTCGATAGGCAAAGTTATCCAACCAATTCGACATTAATGCCCATGTGACAGGTGCAGCAATTATAGCTGAGATCAGTACCATAATGGAAAACTTCTTAGCAACAAGCACAATGATTTGTGATGGACTCGCACCGAGTACTTTCCGGATTCCTATTTCTTTCTTACGCTGCACTACAGATAGCAATGCAATACCAAAAAGACCGAGCACGGCTAAAACCAGTGCCAGTGCTGTGGCTACTGTTATTATTTTACTGAGTCTTGCCTCAGCAGTGTATTGCCTGTCTATATTGTCTTCAATAAATGAAAAATTGAAGGGTTGTCCGGATACATTCTGCGACCACAGGTCTTCTATTACGGACAAAGTAGATTGTATATTTTCCGACTTAATCTTAAATGTAAATTTTGGGTTGACACCGTCATTACTCACCATGTCAGGTGCAGCCTGAAAGAGGGGCAGGGCCTCTTTTACCATAACCAGAGGCATGACTTCCGAGTGCAGAGATGCGTATTGGAAATCATTTGTCACACCGATTATTTGATACTCCATAAAAGGTCCGGGAAGGGTTTTACCTATCGGGTCATCAAGGTTGTATGCAGCTGCCATGGCTTTATTTATTATGGCCGATTTTAGATCTATCAAAGCATCATCCCGAAAATTCCTTCCCTCGATTACATCTATTTTCATCAGGTCTAAATAATTATCACTGACCTGCTGGGCAATAAAATTCCTGAACCGGCCACTATTTTGATCTGTAAAACCCAATCGCATCCATCCGGGCGTACCAGGAGTGTGAGATGATGTTGCAAGATCGATTACTTCCTGGCTTTGTAAGACCTGTGTGGTCAAACGGGCTTCTATCTGGTGAGCTAATTTCCATTGTTCAGAAAAAGATTCTCCCGATATCTGGAACGGAACGACGACAAGATGCTCCTTATCAAAACCCAGGTTTTTACTTTGGATGTATTTGAGTTGATTTTTCATCACAAGCGTGCTCATGATCAATATGATCGATAGCAGGTACTGAAATCCAACAAGCCACCGCAGTATCTTGTGCTTGGCAATTCCCTTGCTATCGATAGATGAGCCCCGCAGAGCCTGGATCGGTGCGAATCTTGACAAGATGACCGAAGGATACATTCCAGCCAGCAGACCCGTCACCAAGGCAATGGATACTACCATTGTCATGGTCCCAAGTGTTGGGGCCAGGGCGAGATTTTTTGATGCCAATGTGTTAAACCAGGGTAAGCATACAGCTGCGAGAAAAAGACCTGAGATCAGGGCAATACTGACCGTAAGAATGGCTTCGGCCCAGAATTGAAACATAATTTGGGATCGATGGGCACCGCTCACTTTTCTCACGCCCACTTCTTTAGCCCGGTTTAATGATCTACCAATAGCCAGGGAAGTGAAGTTAATGCATGCCAGTAAAAGTATCAGAAGTGCAATTGCTGACAATATTTGTGGATAAATGCGATCACTAATTGCAACATTACCAACGGGGATATCAGGATTTAGGTGAATATCTGTCAGGGGTTGGAGACCCACCTCATATTCTCCCGGCGCATAAATATCAGCAACCTTACTGTCTACCATGGTAGCAATTTTCTTCTGTACTGATAGAAGATCCGTTTGCTCATCTATCCAGACATATGTTTCTGGGAAAACTATTGTCCAACTGCTCCTTCCCTGATCTGAAGTAAATGCCTTAATGTTGTCAAACGGAATTATGATCGTATACTGATGACTCGCATTTGACGGTGCTTCCTCGACAATGGCAGATACGGTAAAATCTGTCCATGATCCACCCACCTGCAAAGCTATTGTCTGACCAATTGGTGATCCTGATCCAAAATATTTTTTTGCCACAGAAGGAGTAATAATGACATTATGAATCTCTGAAAGTGCATCTGACTTTTCACCCTGAAGTATTTCAAAATCGAACAAATCAAAGAAGGAAGCTTGAGCAACATGGATCCTCTCCTGATCAGTAAGGCTTAATCTCTTTACGTTGCTGTTTATGGTCAGGTACTGCATCACCTCCTTGCACTCGGGAATATTCTCCTTTAATTCGGTGCCGAGAATAAATGGGGTCACACTATTAAAAAAGACATCCCCATCTACATGCTCTTTTACCCAGACTCGATATATCTCATTTGACTTAGCATGAAATTTATCATAAGAATACTCATCAAGCACATAAAGCATGATAAGAATACAAGTGGCTGTTCCCAGCATCAATCCTAAAAGGTTGATGGCTGAGTATAATCCTCCCTTCGTCAGGTTTCTCAGGGCTACTTTTAGATAATTTAAAATCATTGCAATTTTTTTTGGTCCTGCAGATCGCTGCTCTATCCCTTTGTCATATTCTTGTCAACCACATCTGCTGATTTTCTAAATGATACTAAAGTTTGCAACGTATGGATTATTCATCTATCAGTGATTTGACCGGATTTACAAGCGATGCCCTCAAGGCCTGTATTCCCACAGTAGCTCCCGCAACAAGGATGGCGATGAGAGTTGGAACGATAAACATCATCCAGTTTAGGTCCACCCCGTATTTAAAGTTACCGAGCCACCCTCGCAGCAAGTACCATGACACTGGAATACCGATCAGAAGTCCGGTGCATACTAGGATCAGGAATTCCCTGGAAAGCAATCCGATCAAGTTTAGGACCGAAGCACCCAGCACTTTTCTTATGCCGATTTCTTTGGTCTTTTGCTCTGCATAAAAAGTTGCAAGACCCAATAAACCCATACAAGCAATCAGAATGGAAATCATGGCAAAGTACTTCGCCAGGCTGCTGGTCAATTCCTCACTTTTATATTGCTCCAAATATTGATGGTCCACGAAATCATAATGAAGAGGAACCTGTGGAACGATTGATGAAAAGCTCTCTTTAAGACTGCTCAGTGCGGAATTTGTTTGGCCGGCTTCTGTTTTTACAAAGAGCGACCATGTACCCTCGGGATCGAGTAAGATGGCCATGGGTTCTATATCTTCGTAGAGTGTTCTGTTATGAAAATCCGAAATCACACCAATGATTTGCCTCGGTTTGCCCCACCATTGTATTGATTTCCCTACAGGTTCATCCAGGCCCATTATATCGACAGCAGTCTCATTAAGGACTATTGTCGTTGTATCCATGACTGCGTCTTCCCGGTAAAATCTACCTTGTGCAAGTCCTACATCAAATACGTCCAGGAAATTGCTTTCAGCCCAGAGAATTTGAAACTCTTGATTTTCCTGATCGGGTCTTTTTCCCGGCCAGGAAACACCACTCGTGGATGCTTGCATATCTATCGGAGTAGGACCTGCCGTGGTCACCTTTGAAATACCCTCACGTCCGATCAGATCGTTCTTAAGAACTTCATATTTACTCGTAATATTTTCGTCCTTGGAAATGACCAAAAGGTTTTCTTTATCGATTCCCAGGTTTTTATTTTTTATATACTCTACTTGTTTTTCTACGACCAGGGCGCTTACTATGAGCAAGAGTGCCAAGACAAACTGGCCAATGACTAATCCCTTCCGCAATGAAATACCGGTAGTTTTATTTTGGGTACTTCCTTTCATCATGTGAAGGGGCTTAAAACCAGAGAGAACAAGCGATGGATATGCACCAGCGAGAAATGTTGTAAGAAAAAAAATCACAATAAATCCCAGCCAAAAAGAGGGCTGATTGAGATCAAAGGATAGTGCTTTTCCCGTGAGCAGCCGCACCTGTGGAAGCATTAATTCCGCAACTAAATAGGCAATGACCATTGACAATAAAGTCATAACAGCCGACTCAATCATAAATTGGGTGATAAGTGATTTTCTTGCGGCACCGATTGTCTTCCGTACGCCCACTTCCTTTGTTCTTTTAGATGCTCTGGCGGTAGCGAGATTGACAAAATTGATGCAGGAGATGATGAGCAGAAGGAGCGCCGCAATACCAAATGTACGTACGTATTCAATGCGGCCACCTTCCACTTTCCCGTAGTGGTCATATTGACCATATAAATAATGATCGGAGTACCGCTGGAGCACGATGCCCTCTTTTAGGTCTCCTTCCTGATGCGATTGAAAAATCTCTTCAATCTTCTGTCCAGTGGTGACGGGGTCTGCTCCATCAGCCAGCAACAATCCTCCTTGCATACCTGAGTTTGTCCATTCTTTTACCCAATCGTTGTCCTTGAGATAACTCTCAATGCTGTAGAAATAATCACTTTGAATCGAAGAATTGGAAGGGAAATCATCAAAAATAGCTTCAATGGAAAAGTCTCCATTGTCGTGAATATGAACGGTTTTTCCCAGTCCAGTACTTTGCCAGACATTTCCGAAAAGTGATTTTGCGGTGCTTTGCGAGATCGCAATGGCATTTGTTTTTTTATCTAATTCACTGACGTCACCAATCAATATGGGATAGGAGAATGCTTCGAAGTAAGCAGTGTTTCCAAATGCGCCTTTCTTTCGCAAGCTGGATTCTCCGTATTGAATAGTCTCATCGAAAATGTGTCCAAGGGGCATAAATCTCTCCACTTCAGGCAATTCCTTCTGAGCAGCCACAAGAACAGGATAGGGGATGCCATTGACAACTTGTAGCTCATTTCCCTCCTGGGGTATTGTCCGTTTTATGCGGTAGAGATTTTCGTCATTTTCGTGAAACTTATCTGTACTCCATTCGTCTTGCACCCATAACAACATCAAAAGGGCGACCGTGAGCGATGCAGTTAAGCCGAGAATATTGATTAGTGCATATGATTTTTGCTTTACAATATTTCTGAAAGCAATTTTTAAATAATTTCTTACCATAATTTATTTATCTCCTCATGTACATTTCAAGCTTAGTAAAAAATTTTGATGGCTTCTTCAAATTATAGATCGATTAGGATTTAGAATTACTCTTCTCGGATGGAGTTTATAGGATCAGCTATTGCTGCTCTGGCACTATGAATACCTACTACCAAAAATGTTACCATGAGAAGTAATATGGCTGCAAGAATAAATATCCACCATTGAGTACTGATCCTGTATGCGAAATTGTCTAGCCATCGATTCGTATAATATAGGCTAATAGGAATTGAAACTACCAGAGCGAGGAATACCAGTTGTATAAAATCTATTGTAAGCATTTGGACAACCCGGGTAAGAGAAGCGCCTAAAATCCTCCTGATACCAATTTCTTTCCGTCGTTGCTCAAGGGTGAAAGCCGCAAGGCCGAATAATCCAAGGCAGGCGATCAAAATGGCCAATAAGGTGAAGATTGACATCGCCCTACTCATCATCTTTTCGTGAACAATTAGTTTATCAAAATTTTCATCTAAAAAACTAAACTGCATTTCTTCCTCAATTGTAAAAAATGACCAGAGATTTCCAAGCTTTTCAATCGTATTCTCCAGATCATTCCCCCGGAGCTTGATAGCCAGGCGATGACCTTCGGCACCGTACTTCATTACGACCGGTTTAATCGCATTTCGCAGTGATTCAAAATTAAAATCCTCAACAATTCCGATTATTTTTTGCTGGTCATTAACTTTGGCAGTAATTGCATTTTCCTGATCGATTCCCAAAGCAGCGAGCGCGGCCAGGTTGACAATTACGGCAGAACTATCCGTAAGCATCGATTTGGAAAAGTTACGACCAGCGACCACACGAATATCCAGGGTCGGAATATAATTTTCATCCACAGGAAAAGTCTCAATCGTGATTGGATCTTCCATTTGGGCCGTCTTATAGGTGCTCATCCATAGGTAATTTCCAGCTGGCATGCGATCGTTGAAGGAGCTGGATATGATGCCGGGCAACCGTTCTATCTCGTGCTGAAAAGCCCTGGCCTCCGTGCCTAGCAGATCTATGTTATTGACTATCAGAACGCCATCTGAATTAAATCCCTTGTCTGTCTCCTGGATAAAGCGCATTTGCTCAAATAAGACCAGGCTACAAATGATCAAAGCCGATGCGATTATAAATTGGAAGACTACAAGTCCATTTCTCAGCCGAACATTACTTTTAGTATTACGCCACCCTCGCACAATCTCCAAGGGGTTGTACCTCGAAATATATAAAGCGGGGTAGATACCTGCCAGTAGACTTATGAGAAGTGACAAAAATATAAATACAGTCAATAATATCCTGTGATTGAAAAGACTTGTGATGATTGTGTGTCCTGTGATACTTGCAAATAAGGAGAAAAGCATTTCAGCCATACTTATTGCCACCACCATGGAAATCAGGCCGAGTAGTATTGTTTCACAAATGAATTGAATACTTAAGGTCCCTCTGGCAGCACCTAATGTCTTTTTGATAGCGACCTCCCTTATGAAAGTCGCCGAGCGAGCTGTGGTGAGATTAATGTAGTTTATCAATGCAAGGACTAGTAGAAAGACGCCAATAATTGCCAGTACAACAACCTGCTGATAACTTCCACGCGCAGAGAAATCAAATTGAAATTTCGAATGTAGATAAATCTCTTCCAGAGGTTGAATGAAATAATCGACGCTCCGGTTGCTGGATTTCCACTCGTCATAGGTCATATCGTTTGCGCTTGGTGGATATATCACGTCCTTTCTGAGATTTTCAAGGCTCTTCGAAAATTGTGTAACCTCAGAATTCTCGTGCAGAACTGCATAGACATAGACCGAGGCTGAAGTCCACGTATCGTCTGTTTCTACATTAAACGGCAGATAAAAGGAGGCGTTTACATGAGATCTCTTTTGATTGTTCCTTAAGACTCCGGCAACTTGAAAAGGTTTTCTTTCCTCACCGATCAACACTGTTTCATTTAATACATTTTCACTGCCAAAGATTTTCTGTGCAAGTGCTGAGGACAACACGATTTGATTGGGTTCCAGACTGGTTATGCGGTTATTTTTTTCTTTAAACTCAAAATCAAAAACACGAAAGAATGAAGTATCAACTTGTAAGCCACCGCTTTCCAGAGTTTCAGAGCCACTATATTCGAATTTCAATTCTCTTGGGGCACTCTGCAGGGCCGTGACTTCTCTGGCCTCCTTGCAGTTTTCTTTTATCCATTCGTACAGGGCAGGAGAAGTGCAGGCAAATCCACCCATATTAAAGAAATCGGATGCAACGCGATAAGTCTGGTCACTATTTGTAAAATGTTTATCATAGCTTGTCTCCTGCCAAACAAACAAAAAGAGCACAAAGGATGTAGCCAGACCTATACTGAGCCCCAAAACATTTAGCGCAGAGTAACCCGGCTCTTTAATAAATTTTCTCCATGCAATCTTGAAATAATTAATAATCATTGCGATCTTTTTTCATCAGGCCCTGTGTCAGCATCAGCAGATCACCACCCTTACTCATCTCTCAAAGATTTAATGGGATTCAATAATGCTGCACGTATACTCTGAAAACTCACCGTCATAAAAGCTATGAGAAGAGCTATAACCGAGGCCAGAATAAATACCCCCGGTTTTATTTCAATTCGGTATGCAAATTGCTCCAACCACTGACTCATGGCATACCATGCCAGTGGAACAGCAATTAAAATACCGATCAATACCAGTTTTAGAAAATCGATGGATAGCAATGTGACGAGATTTGGTACGCTTGCACCCAATACTTTTCTGATCCCAATTTCCTTGGTGCGCCTCTCGGCAGTGTAGGCAGCCAAAGCCAAAAGGCCCAGGCACGCAATAAAAATCGCGATCAGTGTAAAAAGTCCGGAGACTTTCCTGGTCGTCACCTCTTTCTCATATAAGGTGGCCCATTCCCGATCCAGAAATGCGTATTTAAATGGAACCTCATTCTCAAATCGACCCCACAATTGTTCCATTTGTGTGAGAATCTGAGCATAGTTTTCAGATTCAAAACGCACAGTAATAAGTTGGTCGACCCCTGGAACAAAACTTCGTTGATTGTGAATCAGAAATAAAGGAGTGATCGGATGATGAAGGGATTGAAAATGAAAATCTTCGAGTACACCTACTATTGTATATTGACTTTGTTGACCTTCAATAGGATTTAAGAAATCATCATTACTGACAATTTTTTTACCCACTGGATCTTCCAAATTCATCTCTCTCACCGCAGATTGATTGACAAGGATCGACAGTGTGTCCATAAAATCTTCTGAAAAACTTCTCCCTTCGAGAATTTTCATATCCATACACTCGATATAACCTTCATCGACAATAAGGCCACTACCGGTAGTCATTTCAAGTGCTCCATTGGGTTGAAAGGACATGCCGAAATACTGTCCTCCAGGTTGTGTGTTGCATCCACTTACACTGGTGATCCCTTGTATATTGAGAAGCTCTTTCTTAAAAGTTTCTGATTCGTTTTGATCAAGTCTTGCACCACCTTCTATGGTGAGCAGGCTTTCCTTTTCAAACCCCAGATCCTTGTTTTGTGTATAGATCCACTGCCTGTATACGAGTATACTTGCAATAATCAGGAAAACGGAGACAGCAAACTGAAATACAACTAGCAAGTTCCGCAAGCTTCCCCCACTACTTCTTGTGATTTTCCCCTGCAAGACATCTACGGGTTTAAATGAAGATAATGCAAATGAAGGATAGGCGCCGGATAGTAATCCAGTCACGAATGCCGCAAGGAGCAGAATAAGGATAAATCGAGGAGACACGAGATCACTTACACTGAAGGTTTTGTTTGTCAGTCTGGAGAAAGAATCCAGAGCCAAGAAATTAATACACCAGGCTATTGCTGCGGCAGCGATCGTGATAATCATGGCCTCCATTAAGAATTGAGCCGCAATTTGCATTCGTTCGGATCCCAGTGTTTTTCTAATTCCCACTTCTCTTGCCCTTCCTGCCGAACGTGCTGTGGCGAGGTTCATAAAATTAATGCAGGCGATTATCAAAATCAATATGGCAATAGCGGTGAAAAAATAAATACGCTGAATCGAACCTGGAGGTTTAATCTCGGATTCGAGATTGGACTCCAGATAAATGTCTGGTAAAGGTTGCAGAAAATAGCGGTAGCCATTGCCTTGATTTTGATATTCTTCATAGTTAACTCCAAACTGATTGAGTACTTGACCTGAAGCATACTTAACGACCAAATCCGGAAACTTGCGTTCGACCGCTTCTGGATCAGCCTCCGGATGAAGTAAGAGATAGGTATAAGCCGAGAAATTGATAAAATTAGGCTGATCCAGAAATTGTCCTAATGAAGTGGAGGAACGCAATAGGTCAAAATGAAGGTGTGAAAATTCCGGAACATCCTGTGTGACTCCGGTGACAGTCATATTGTTTTCAGGTACCTCGGTCTCCAGAAGTTTTCCAATAGGATCCTGATCCCCAAAGTATCTCTTGGCACTGCTTTCTGTAAGGATTACCGAGTTGGGTTTGGTGAGTGCCTGATCCGGATCACCCTTGATCAATTTGATCGAGAAGAAATTAAAAAAATTGCTGTCGGCCCACATTTGTTGGGTCTCCTCATACAAAACATTATTGACCTTGAAAACAACGTTGGCTCCCTGAAAATAAAATAGCCGGCAAGCATCTTCTACCTCTGCAACATCATCCCTGACAGCTTTTGCATAGCTCTGGGGGATAATTGCATAATGACGAGAGCGGCCGGGATAGATTCTTTCCAAAGCCATTCTATATATTCTATCCCCTTTTTCATGAAATTTGTCGTATTTGAGCTCATCCTGGACATAAATCATTATGAGCATGAAGCATGCTAATCCAATAGCCAGTCCAAGGACATTGATCAGAGAATAGTTGCGATTTCTAAATAAATTACGCCAGGCAATTTTAAAATAATTACTGATCATGGTCGAACAGAGTTTTAATATTCAGCAAAAAGTAAAACACAACAATATCGATAATTATTGGGACGATGTAGCTCTTGTGTGTCGGAGCCTTACCCTTTTGACATTAAGGCCTTGCAATAATTAGAAAAACATAATGCCATTAATTAAACCCAATATTTATTCCACGATAATAGTCTACGATTTTATTCTTGTATATATAGTCATACTTCGCCACTAGCAATTCTACTTCGGCCCGGTCTCGATTATTTTGTGCGGCAATGAAGTCATAGTTGTTTATAACACCCAGATTGTATTGTTTTTGAGCATCGGTATAAGCGAGTCTTCTAAATTGCACTGTCTTTAAAGCAGCTTCATATTGCAGCTTAGCAGCTTTGAGATCAGTGACGGAGCGCTCGATGTCGTTTCTCAATTGGTTCCTGATTCTCTTGTCCGCAATATTTTCCCGTATCACATCGAGCTTAGCCCCCTCAAATTCGCTCTTATTTCTGCCCTGGCTGTATATCGGAACCTGAAGACTCAATCCAAAGCCGTAGCCCAGATTCTGTTTGAGTTGTTCCGTATAACTGTCCAGGCCGGATGAGGACCAATTTGAACCCAGTCCGCCGCCGAGAAATAATGAGGGTACCATGTTGGATTTCGATAGTTCGACTCCGAGTTGCGCGCTTTTCTTCCTGAGGTCACTTGCTTTCATGGCAGGTTGCCAGCTTACGGCATCGCTATATACCTGACTTGATTGAATAGCGATCACATCATGATCTTTGGGAAGCTCCACCAACGGGGCATCGACAATTATATCAATGGGATCATCCAGCTGCAGTAGCTGCTTCAGAATCAAATATGCGACGTCTATCTCATTGTGGGATGCAATGACCAACTGCTCACTCTGTGCACTTTGAGCCTGTAGATCTAAACGTTGATTAGCAGGTCGTATTCCGCTGGCAATTGATTTATCCAATTGCTCGAGCTGACTATTGATCAGATTCAAACTGTGCAAAGCGTTTTGATAATTTTCTTGTGCAAAGAGAATTTGAATGTAGGCTTGAGTGACTTCAAGAGCGATATCATTTTTTATCTGCTGTATGTCAAGATCGGCAGCACTGCGGTTTATACCAGTGCGCTTTATTTGCTTGCTTATTCGACCACCTTCGTAGAGAGAGACATTGCTTGAGAGCGAGAGCCCCTGATTTCCAAATTGCTGGTTTATGTAATCGTTTGTGGTAGGATCAATTCGCTGACCAAAATTTAGGTTGTATGAGCTGTTTGCGAAAACCGATGGTATGCGTTCCTGCAGGGCAAGTTTCTGAGATAAGTCAGCCTGGTAAAGCGCTACTGTATTTTCCTCAACATCGAGATTATTTTCAATTGCGTGCTGGATGCATTTTTCGAGAGACCAAATTTCCTGTGCTTCGGCTGTGGATAAGCATCCGATGACCAGGCCTATCATTATTGATGCCTTCTTAATTGATTGGTCGAACGTTATCATCTATTTTTATTGTGCAACTGTTTATATCATTTATTAAGTAGCCCGGTAGAATGATAATGCATCCACTTTTTTACATCCATTCCGAAAAATGTCAGATCCTGGTTTTGATAAAGTGGAAGAACAGGATCTTAGATACATGGTGAGGAGCGCTGTATATTTTTCTCCAATAGGGTATGGGGTGTTGGACTACTTTACATTCAGCTACTTCACATTCATTTTTTAGATTTCCATTCTCCTGGTTTAGCTGACACGGTACAAAAGACCCCGGGCTACATTATCAGACCTAGAAAGGATGTGCCAAACTTCTATCACATTGATTATCAGTAGAATGTATCCAATCTGATTTTGTATTGATGTACGATATCGTTCAGATGATGTGCGGAATCGGACAATGGTTTGATCTTATCCTCACAACTCGCCACCGGGATGCAGTCCGGCTGCAGCCAAAGCCTCGTCTGTCCCAACTGCCCTGATCGCCTGCGAATGACAGAGGGGACTGCCAAAGATCTGAGAAATGGCTATTTTGATAAAGTAAAACTTCCCTGTAGTGTAGCCTCGCTGCTGCCACCGACCATGATGTCAAACTCGCCCGCTTCCACAAGAAAGTCTCCGTCGTTGTCGTAATATCCCAATTCCTTCCCGGTCAATCTGAAAGACACTCTTTTCTCCTCACCCGGGCTAAGAGAAATTTTTTCAAAACCCTTTAATTCTTTCACGGGTCGGGTAAGACTGGCTACCCTGTCTCGAATATAAAGTTGTACTACTTCTTCACCAGGTAACTTACCTGTATTTTCAACGACCACGGAAATAGTTGCACCTGTATTTTCGGAAGAAATTCTTAAATCGGAATAATCAAATGTTGTATAGCTCAATCCATGGCCAAAGGAAAAAAGTGGAGTATTTTGTTCGTCGGTGTAATGGGACCAAAATACCATTTTGGGGTTGCCCTGATCAGCTGTGGGACGTCCTGAACTTTTTTGGTTGTAATAAATGGGTACCTGCCCTACGCTTCGGGGAAATGTGACAGGTAATTTTCCAGAGGGATTATAATCACCCATTATTACTTCGCTTATTGCATTCCCAGTTTCTGTTCCGAGTTGCCAGCATTCCAAAATAGATGGGATATGTTCAGCAGCCCAGGGAATGGCAAGGGGCCGGCCATTCATCAGTACTAAGACAATATTTTTATTTACCGCATAAATATCCTCAAGCAATTGCTGTTGCAATCCCGGCAAATCAATTTTGGTCCTGCTTCTTCCCTCTCCGGACTGGAAGCCGTGCTCCCCAACGGCAATGATAACAACATCTGCCTGAAGGGCTAGTTCTTTCGCTTCTTTGATCCCAGCCGGGTCAGTCTCATTAATTATGGTTTCCATCTGAAAAGTTGCTGGCTCATCCAGTAATCTTACACCAATGTGGTGTGTATAACTGTTCCCATCGTATTTTTTAATGCCCTCTAATAAACTCACTGCGGTATGATCATCAGACGAAAGTCTCCAGCTGCCCAGAGGAGAATTGTCTTCATCAGAAAGCGGACCTATAACGGCGATTTGCAATCCATCTTTTTTCAACGGTAGAAGGTCATTTTCGTTTTTCAATAAAACGATTGATTTTTTTGCAACGTCCAGCGCCAAGGCTCTTAATTCCGGTGAATTAACTACCTCTTTTTCCCGCGAGTCATCACAATATCGATAGGGATCTTGAAAAAGTCCCAGGTCGTATTTAATTCCCAGAATCCGGCTTACCGCATCATCAATTATTTCTTCTTCTACCAGATCCTTCTCCACGAGTCTTGTCAAGTGCTGCACATAGGCCGATGCCTCCATATCCATATCGCAACCGGCTTTCGCGGCTAGTTTTGCGGCTTCGGCCAGATCAGCAGCTTGTCCGTGCACTACTATTTCACGGATCGATCCCCAATCAGAAACCACAAAGCCCTCAAATCCCCATTCCTTTTTTAATAAATGCCTTTGCAGAAACGTGTGTGAAGTTGCCGGGACACCGTTTAGTTCGTTAAATGCATTCATAACGGTGGCTACACCTGCCTCGACTGCTGCCTTAAACGGGGGTAGCACGACATTATGTAGAACATTTCCACTCATATCAACGGTGTTGTAATCACGTCCGGATTCGGCAAAACCATAAGCAGCGAAATGTTTTGCACAAGCTGCGATTGTATTATTGTTACTTAGGTCATCTCCTTGAAAACCTTGCACCCGAGCTACAGCGATCTTTGAGGCAAGGTAGGGATCCTCTCCACCTCCCTCCATGACTCTTCCCCATCTTGCATCTCGGGAAAGATCAATCATTGGTGCAAAGGTCCAGTTGATTCCTGCAGCAGAAGCCTCCCTGGCAGCCATTTGTGCGGATTTTCTTATTGCATCCAGATCCCATGAGGCTGCCTCAGCCAGTGGAATCGGAGCGATTGTCTTATATCCGTGAATGATGTCAAAGCCAAAAATTAGGGGTATTCCCAGCCGTGTTTCTTCAACAGCGATTTTTTGTAGAGTCCTCACATCATGTACACCTTTAATGTTGAGCATTGATCCCACCCGGCCGGCACGAAGGTCGGCATATTTATCTGCGGCACTCCCATCCGTTGGCACCGGTCCGGTCACATCCCAGAATCCGTTGTATTGGTTCATCTGGCCGACTTTTTCTTCCAGCGTCATTTTGGAAATCAGGTCGTTAATGAAGTCTTCTTTTATTGTGTCATGATACGTCACTGCCGCCGATTTTATAGCTATAGAAAATGAAAATAATATCGTGCATAGCACAATAAAAGATCTTTCTTGTAGACGGTAGGGATGATCTCTGTATGAGAAGCAGTATCGAAATTGCATAACCAAATATTTGCAGGAATTTGATTTACTTGGTCTGGTGGTAAAAAAGGACAAAGGTAATGATCAGGAGGCCAAAAGTGAAAAAGCCTAAAAAAGGTTTCGCATTCTACAGGTATGCGGAGCATGCCCACAGCAGTATTTAGATTCCGACTTCGCGTCCGTAGGTAGGGCCTCACACTTGGGTTGTAGCGTTAGATTTTATCCAGCGGAATAGAGTTGGGGGAGCATGCCTACAGCACCTTGCATGTTTTGCCTTGATAATAGGACAAGAAGGGTGGGGTAAAAGAGTGATCCCGAAGTGAGCCTTGAGGCTTAAAAGTAAGTAGGAATTCAACTTCTTAGTCTGTTAGAGGCTGCCATTCCTGACATCGAAGTTGTTGGTGGCTACGATCTGAATACAGAGGCTAAGGGTGTCTTCTGGCGAATAATGTCACAAGCCACGAAATGCATTCTTGCCTCCGGCAGGGCAAACTTTTGTTGGCAAAAGTTTGATAAAACCACCGGCTATATTTTTTTCCTAACGCAATAAAAGCCCAAAAAACCTAAACTTTAAAAACTCACATAAATCTTGACGTACTATATCGGATTGCTTTTACTCAAAGTTAGATTTTCGGTGAAAGTTCTAATCGTTCAAACACTTTAAAGTTCTTAACGGTTTTTTGGCCTTCTATCACTAAAAAAAATAAGGCCGGGATTAGACCTTTTACAAAGGTCTTTGGGAGCGCCCGCATAAAAGTCCTAAAATAGTTTTGATGACCCCGACTTCGCATCCGCAAGTGGGGTCCTACACCTTGTGTTGTAGCCTTAGATTTGTTCCAGCAAGAATTAATAGGGTGAACATCATTCAATATAAGACAGCTGATGAACCCCACGACGAGTCACCCAACAGGCATGCGGAGCGTGCCAACCTCGCCTTAGATATTTTGCCTTTAAAATAGGAAAAAGAGTGAAAGGCACTCGAAAAAGATCCTATGAGATTCCGACTTCGCATCCGTAGGTGGGGCCCCACACTTGGGTG
The DNA here is from genome assembly GCA_965222645.1 of Saprospiraceae bacterium. GTDB lineage: Bacteria > Bacteroidota > Bacteroidia > Chitinophagales > Saprospiraceae > JABDMH01. Next base: position 4,334,154 of record OZ244968.1, read on the forward strand.
GTAGCGTTAGATTTTATCCAGCGGAAAAGAGTTGAGGAGCATAAATGCAGACAAAATCTGATCACAAGCAATAGACTTCTCCACTAAGGAAGGAGGAGCCTTATAAAATCTAGCGAAGACCTAAGATGTGGGTCACCGAGGATGCAGGAGGCAGTTTTTGACCCATCCCGACAGATATCGTCGGGACTGACAAAAAGTGGGAAAGGATATTTTTGGTCACAAAAAAGAAAAATAAATAAACCCACTTATTCCTACTTCTGCTTTACCTGAAAGCAAGTCAATGGCGTGAATAACAATCAAAATCAAAAACACTCATGAACCCAAACGCGAGATATCCTTAAGGTATGCGGAGCATTCCTACAGCACCTTAGATATTTGCCGTTAAAATAGCCAAAAAGGGTGGGGTAAAAGAGTGATCCCGAAGTGAGCCTTGAGGCTTAAAAGTAAGTAGGAATTCAACTTCTTCGCCTGTTAGAGGCTGCCACTCCTGACATCGAAGTTGTTGGTGGCTACGATCTGAATACAGAGGCTAAGGGTGTCTTCTGGCGAATAATGTCACAAGCCACGAAATGCATTCTTGCCTCCGGCAGGGCAAACTTTTGTTGGCAAAAGTTTGATAAAACCACCGGCTATATTTTTTTCCTAACGCATAAAAGCCCAAAAAACCTAAACTTTAAAAACTCACATAAATCTTGACGTACTATATCGGATTGCTTTTATTCAAGTTAGATTTTCGATGAAAATTCTACTCGTTCAAACACTTTAAAGTTCTTAACGGTTTTTTGGCCTTTTATCACTAAAAAAAATAAGGCCGGGATTAGACCTTTTTCAAAGGTCTTTGGGAGCGCCCGCATAAAGTCCTAAAATAGTTCTGATGACCCCGACTTCGCATCCGCTGGTGGGGCCCCACACCTTGTGTTGTAGCCTTAGATTTGTTCCAGCAAGTATTAATAGGGTGAACATCATTCAATATAAGACAGCTCAGGAACCCCACGACGAGTCACCCAACAGGCATGCGGAGCATGCCTACAGCACCTTTGATGTTTTGCCGTTAAAATAGGGGCAAAAAGGGCAAGGTAAGAGAGTGATGTTGGAGTGAGTATGAGGGCGTAAAAAGTAAGCAGGTATTCAACTTCTTAGCCTGTTAGAGGCTACCATTCCTGACATCGAAGTTGTTGGTGGCTACGATCTGGATACAGAGGCTACGGTGTCTTCTGGCGAATAATGTCACAAACCGCTAAATGCATTCTTGCCTCCGGCAGGGCAAACTTTTGTTGGCAAAAGTTTGATAAAACCACCGGCTATATTTTTTTCCTAACGCAATAAAAGCCCAAAAAACCTAAACTTTAAAAACTCACATAAATCCTGACGTACTATATCGCATTGCTTTTATTCAAGTTAGATTTTCGATGAAGGTTCTAATCGTTCAAACACTTTAAAGTTCTTAACGGTTTTTTGGCCTTCTATCACTAAAAAAAATAAGGCCGGGATTAGACCTTTTACAAAGGTCTTTGGGAGCGCTCGCATAAAAGTCCTAAAATAGTTTTGATGACCTCGACTTCGCATCCGCAAGTGGGGTCCCACACCTTGTGTTGTAGCCTTAGATTTGTTCCAGCAAGTATTAATAGGGTGAACATCATTCAATATAAGACAGCTGATGAACCCCACGACGAGTCACCCAACAGGCATGCGGAGCGTGCCAACCTCGCCTTAGATATTTTGCCTTTAAAATAGGAAAAAGAGTGAAAGGCACTCGAAAAAGATCCTATGAGATTCCGACTTCGCATCCGTAGGTGGGGCCCCACACTTGGGTTGTAGCGTTAGATTTTATCCAGCGGAAAAGAGTTGAGGAGCATAAATGCAGACAAAATCTGATCACAAGCAATAGACTTCTCCACTAAGGAAGGAGGAGCCTTATAAAATCTAGCGAAGACCTAAGATGTGGGTCACCGAGGATGCAGGAGGCAGTTTTTGACCCATCCCGACAGATATCGTCGGGACTGACAAAAAGTGGGAAAGGATATTTTTGGTCACAAAAAAGAAAAATAAATAAACCCGCTAATTCCTAATTCTGCTTTACCTGAAAGCAAGTCAATTGCGTGAATAACAATCAAAATCAAAAACACTCATGAACCCCACGACGAGTCACCCAACAGGCATGCGGAGCGTGCCAACCTCGCCTTAGATATTTTGCCTTTAAAATAGGAAAAAGAGTGAAAGGCACTCGAAAAAGATCCTATGAGATTCCGACTTCGCATCCGTAGGTGGGGCCCCACACTTGGGTTGTAGCGTTAGATTTTATCCAGCGGAAAAGAGTTGAGGAGCATAAATGCAGACAAAATCTGATCACAAGCAATAGACTTCTCCACTAAGGAAGGAGGAGCCTTATAAAATCTAGTGAAGACCCAAGATGCGGGTCACCGAGGATGCAGGAGCTCACCCACCCACTATACGTGGTTCTTATCCCTTCGAGGTACACCGTACCTCGCCCCGCCCTTGGCGGGATCGCTCAAGAATGACCCACTTTTTGCTGACAAAAAGTGGGGAAGGATATTTTTGGTCACAAAAAAGAAAAGTAATTAAAATTGTTGCTCACCGAGGATGCAGGAGCTCACCCACCCACTATACGTGGTTCTTATCCCTTCGAGGTTCACCGTAGCTCTCCCTTCGCTTGGCGGGATCGCTCAAGAATGCTCTACTTTTTGCCCTGCCAGGCGAGTATATCAAAAAGCGGCTTCTGCTTCCCTCATTCACTCCTCAAGGCTTCGATTGGATTAGCAATGGCTGCCTTGAAACCCAGGACACATACGGTGAATAAGGCAATGACTAAGGGCACACCTCCCGCTATAAAGAAGATCCACCAGTGTAAATCCACCGTATACGCGAATTTCTCAAGCCATTTTTGCATAGAATACCATCCAACTGGAAATGCCAGAAGGAGTGCTAGAAGTACCAAGGCGAGAAATTCCTTAGAAAGCAATTGCATGAGAGAACCGATAGATGCGCCTAGAATTTTTCGAATGCTGATTTCTTTTTTCTTCCTCTCTGCCGAGTACACCGCCAAGCCAAGTAGACCGAGGCAAGAAATAATAATAGCCAGGATTCCGAAAATGTTGGCGATTTTTGCCGTCAGCGTTTCATTGTGGTAGAGCTTTTCATATTCGGAATCAGCAAACTTAAATTCGAAGGGGTAACCTGGGTTTAGTTCTTTAACTACTTTTTCGACATGTGCAAGAGCTTCTTCGGTTTTACCCATTGCAGGTCTGATCCAGGCGATCCAATTCTCGGGTTCATAAACCAAAACCTGTGGTCTTATGGGAACATGTAGTGATTCCAAATGATAGTCTTTGATAACCCCCACAATTTTTCCGGTGCCGTTCCAAAAACTGACTTCCGTACCAATCGGATTTTCAATACCCGTTGCCTTTACTGCGGCTTCATTTAATAGGTAATTACTGGTGTCTGATTTAAAAGATTTAGAAAACGGACGACCCGCTACTAGATCCATACCCATGGTTTGGAGAAAGTCATCACCAACCTGCAAGGGCGCAACAAGTGTCATCTCATCCGGATTTTTTCCCGGCCATTCTAAGTCTCCGGACGAGCTTCCCAGATTCATAGGGTTGTCTCCGGTGACCGTTGTCGATTTTACAGCAACACTTTTTAGTACCTCCTGCCGAAAAATATCCGATTTTGCAGGATCAATAAAAACTGCAAACAGATGATTTCGATCAAGACCCAGGTTTTTGTTTTTTACAAAGTGAATTTGTCGATGGATAATCAATGTGCCGAGAATTAGGAAAGCAGAAATGGCGAATTGAAAAATTACTAAACCCCTACGAACCAAAACAGAGCGGTCCTGGCCAAGGGATGTGTTTTTTTTGTGAAGTGAATCAGGTGAGAGACCGGAAAGAAAAAAAGCCGGGTAGCTTCCTGCCAGGGTACCCGTGATGAGAATCAGCACAACAATGCCAAACCATAAATATGGGTTCGAATAGTCAATGGAGATGTTTTTTTCGAAAAACTGATTTATAGAAGCCAGAAATACCTGTGTCATAAAGAGCGCCAGGAATGTCGATATTGTTGTCAGTAGAATAGACTCAAAAATAAATTGAGAAATGAGAGCAGATCTCGATGCTCCCACTGATTTTCTCACACCGATCTCCTTTGCTCTCGTATTTGACCTTGCAGTGGCCATATTCATGAAATTGATGCAGGCAATGAGGAGCAGAAAGAGGGCAATCAGGGAGAATAGCCTTATGTATTCTATCCGCCCACCCTGCTGTACTCCCGCTTCGTAATTACCGTATAAATACCGGTCAGCCATTGGTTGCAAAAAGAATGTCAGGCCATTTTCGTTTGCCTTACCGATGGTGGCAATCTTCTCTTCTACCTCTTGCATAGTTGCTCCTTGCAAGCATTGCAGGTAGGTAGAAAAGCTGATGTTGCCCCAGGTTTTAGACCAGTTGCGGTCCTTTTCAAAAACTTCCCAGGGAAGAATCCAGTCGAAACGAATTTCCGAATTGAACGGTACATCTTCGACGACTAAGCTGACACTATAGGTCCGGTCTTTATCCAGGATGATTTCTTTTCCGATAGGATCATCAGCGCCAAATAGCTTATCTGATACACTTTTTGTGAGAACAATTTTACTAGGAGTATCAAGGGCTTTTTGAATATCTCCATTCACCACACCAAAAGAAAACATTTGAAGAAAATCGGGGTCGACGTAAATTCCACTTTGTGTTAGCTTTTTTTCAGTAAAGGACAGGAGGCCGTCCTGTGCACCCGTGACTCGAGTAGATGCTTTGACTTCAGGTATCTGATCTTTGATAACATCGCGTAGTGGGCCCGGAGTCGTTGTAAAAGTTTGAAGCCCATCCCAATTTGCATTTGTTCGTACAAAATATAAATCGTCCAGATTCTCGTGAAACCGATTAAAACTCCATTCGTCATGTACCCACAATCCGATAAGCAGTAGAAAGGTAATACCGAGTGTAAGACTTATGATATTGAGTGCCGAGAAAACCTTGTTGCGCAAGATATTTCGCAAGCCAACCTTAAGGATATTTAAGATCATATTCATGTGTTTTTCCAATGAATCTCCTGGTACCATTCTACAGTTGAAAAATCGTTCCAATAGTTTAAAGAGCTGATTATCAGCAGCAGATTATGTATGTCCTCTTAGTAAACTGTACGCAATCGTGCAGGATTTGTGCGATACCGGACATAGGGAATTGTGGGAACTGGGGCATGTGAATTGTCAATCAAACTCATAGATGAACTCATTAAAATGCGTCATGAGATTTAGTGGGGTTCGTCTGCTAATGTGCCTGAGAATCCTATGGATCGTGAGGGACAGCGGTGAGGGAAATGGCAAAAGGAGAGGTCTCTCTGACTTCCCAGTCAGCCAGACTGGATTTTCTCCGGTAGCTTTTCGGTATTCCATAGTTCTTGCTGCGGGTAAAGAATAAATGATTTTTCCCCCCTTCTTTTCGCCAGAGCTGGACCGTCTCAAATGAGATCACAACATCCTCACCGATAAGAATATTCTGATCAAATATTTCTTTTGTAATCCATTTGTCCTTAAAATAGCTCTTGACAAATATCTGCTCGGTCAAGAGTGATCTGTCGGGCATGTCATTTTTCAAGGTGTACATGTTAAATCGGAACAAGACGCTGTCCATCTGATTAAATCGAGTGTGAAAAGAAATATCTCTGACAAAATAATTATATCCGGGATAAGCTACTTTTATTCCCCATTCACCGCCAAATCCAAAAGGCTGGTCGCCAGACTGCCCCGTAGTCGTTTTACCGGGTTTGATTCCACCCAGCTTATTGGTTTTCGTATTTGAAGCTCCTTTTACAATGACTGTTCCTATATCATAAATTGCGGGACTGAGCTCGATGGTGCTGGATTTTTTTAATAATTTAATTGGGATATTTTTTTGGTTGTACCCGATCATGGAGAAAGTAAGTGTATCGTCACTGATATCCTCTCCCACACGAATTCTAAACCCACCGTGATCATCCGATATTAAGCCGTAATTCTTTCCCTTAATACCTATATGGACAAAGGGTAGGGAAATCTTTGTGACAGAATCAATAATCTCTCCCGAAATCTCTCTAATAAATAATTGCCGGAAGTGATCAGGGGAATTTGGTGAGAGATCCGTGGCCAGGTTCTTATTGTAAAATAAAGACTGAAATAATATTTGAATTATTAAAATATTACAGAGGGATGGCCATGTTTTGCATAGCCTCACCGGAAGATACAAGTGGTATCTATACAGTGGAAATTGATGTCTTGATATCACCAGGACTTAAAAAATGTTTATCGCGATTGTAAATCCAGCTGAGCCCTGTACCCTGCATCGTCCAGATCATGATGATTCCAATAGTCGAGCATGATAGATTTTTTAAGAGTAGCTTTTGTAGTCAACTCTCTTGCCGACGGGCCAAAACCACTTTGTACAGTCTCTTCCCACCCTGAAATCAAGTGTGGAAATTCTTTTTTAAAATGAATTTTCAATTGTCGATGTCCATCTGTGTAGTCAATAGTGTAGGTAGACAATGTCTTATCTCCGGAGTTAATGTCAAGTGTGGCTTTCGCCTTTACAGGACGATAATCGGTATGCTTTAATCTCGCGTGGATACTGCTGGGGATAATATTAAGGTCACCTGTGGGTAACGCATTGGGATCTAACTTGATCATTTGCCAGATTTCGTCTTCCAGAATGCCAGATGAGATCTGGAATGTTTTGTCTCCTTCTTTTTCAAAATAGCTATTCAGTTGTGCAGTAAAACCACTAGCGGTCTTATTGAGTTGAAAGAAGGTATGACCACACCATTCCTGTGAGGAGGTAGTCACCTTGAGTGCAGAGGGATGAGTTTTGAGGTCCACGGGCTTGAAGGAGGACATCATTATCGAGTATGGGTAGATGCCCGTATAGAATTTCCTCGTCATATTGAGTTTCAGAACCGGAACTGCATCTTTGGCAGACGCTGTTGGATCATCGAGTTTGACCTGCTTGGTTTTGGAAAGATCTTCTGTTACAAAAATGAGAACAGCTTCACCCGGATGGATTTCTCCATATCGAGCTTGCTGGAGATCATAACTGGTTAATTCCGCTTTGCCTTGGTACCAATATTTTTTGAACTGGGAGCTGAGCTTGTTTGCCTTTTGGCTACTGCAGGAAAACGGAATCAGCAGAGCCAGAAAGAGCATCGAATAAAATGGTTTAGACATAATCGATCCAATTTTAAATCAAAACAACGGAAAGGCTTAAAAAGTTGGTTCTATGGAAACGAATTGTACTCAAGAATCCCCTGTGATTGTATTGGAAGTGCTTGACTAGGACTTGACAAATCCATCCCATAGTTCAACGATACGTGTACCGTATTTGGCGTTTTCTTCATTGTGGGTGACCTGCAAAATAGTAATTCCTTCTTTGTGAAGTTCTGCTAATGTGTCCATGATCACTTTGCCCTGACTAGAGTGTAGATTTCCCGTTGGTTCATCCGCGAGCAGAAGTTTCGGTTTACCAACAACCGCCCTTGCGACACCCACGAGTTGTTGTTGCCCTCCTGACAATTGGTGAGGAAACAGATCTTTTTTTGCAACAATATTAAAGCGATCCAGAATGTCTGCGACGATCGCTTTCCGCTGGCTCCTATTTACCTTTTTATACAATAAAGGGGTTTCGATGTTTTCATAGACTGTAAGGTCATCAATGAGATGATAGGCCTGAAAAATAAATCCGATATAATGTTTGTGAAGGTCTGAGCGCTTTCTCTCTTTAAATTTGTGGACAGGCTCATCAAAAAAATAATATTCACCGCTATTGGGTTCATCAAGCATCCCAATTATGTTTAATAACGTGGTTTTTCCAGAACCACTAGGACCCATTATTGTGATAAATTCTCCCTCGGTTATATCCAGATTTATATCACGCAGTACCCAGGTTTTTTGCAGACCTCGATTGTAATACCGCTCTATGTTTTTTAATTGAATCATTTAATTTGCGACCCTTGAATTCTTCACCGGCTTGAACTGTTGTTATCCTTTCAATGAATGTCTTGGCAAATTCTATCTGTTTATTACAAAAATTGCCTTACTACGCTTTCTGTGACAATTTGCCCATCCAACATGCGGACTATTCTATTGGCAAATTCTGCACAATACTGGCTGTGTGTCACCATGACAATTGTAGTGCCGCTCGCATTTAATTCAGACAGAAGACGCATTACTTCATCGCCGTTAGAGCTATCCAGGTTACCAGTGGGCTCATCTGCCAGAATCAACTTTGGTTTGTTGACGATAGCTCTTGCAACCGCAACTCTTTGTTGCTGCCCGCCTGACAATTGCTGAGGAAAATGGTTGCGTCGGTGCATCATTTTCATGTCCTCCAGGAGTTCTTCCACTCGCGTCTTCCGTTCGGCTTTAGGTGTATTAGTATAGAGCATGGGGAGCTCTACATTTTCAAACACTGTGAGTTCGTCAATGAGATTAAAGCTTTGGAACACAAATCCCAGATTGTGCTTCCGCACATTCGATCTTTTTCGCTCGGGAAGGTTACCCACCTCCTGTTCGAGAAAGTAGTAATTGCCCCTGGATGGACTATCGATCATACCCAGGAGATTCAACAGCGTTGACTTTCCACAGCCTGACGGCCCCATTACTGCAACAAACTCCCCTTCCTGAATTTCCATATCTACTTCGTTTAGTGCTGTTGTCTCTATTTCGTCTGTACGATATACTTTCACTAGTTTATCTGTTCTGATCATTTTTCTTAATTTGATTTAGTTAGTTTTTTTATTATTGATAAATGGACTTAATTCGATTTTATCAAGATGAAATGATTTTCAGTCAAGGAGAGATTTCGACGTGACTTTATTAGTTTTTTAATACCAGTTCGTCCTTATCGCCAAAATTCTTATAGCTTGAAGTAATGACCACTTCTCCTTCCTGTAAGCCGCCCATTACTTCATAGTAATTTGGATTCTGACGATTTATTTGTATATCTCGCTTGTGAGCAGTTGCCCCATTTTTATCCACGACATAAACCCAATTTCCACCTGTGTCCTGGTAGTAGCCGCCTCTCGCTACAAGCAAGGCTTCTTCCTCAGCACTTAACTCCAGCTTTACACTTACCGTCTGTCCGCGCTTAATGCCGCTGGGAGTATCACCGCTGAATAACATATCCGCTGCAAAGGATCCGTTTATTACCTGGGGATATATTTTTTGGATGGAAAGAAAATATTTTTTTCCCGCAAAATCAAATGACCCTTCTTGTCCAGTGAAAATACGGGAAATATAAAACTCATCGATCTGTACTCTGATTTTAAAATTGGATAAATCGTCGATCTGCGCTATCTGACTGCCCTCCAGAATTAATTCACCCAGTTCTGATGTCAATCCGGACAACTGTCCGGCAATGGGAGCTTTTACAGTCAGGTTTTCTAAACTGCGTTTTGCGATGTCCAGATTTCTCTCCATTAAGTCAAGGGAGTTTTCCATCTGCTGTTGTTGCAGGAGTGCAGAGACACTATCGCGTTCGATCGTTTTTGACAAAAGCGTCCTGCGTCTCTGCAGATGTTCGTATTCGTCTTCTGTTTCTTGAAATTCGACTTCCGCAATGACTCCATCGCCGTGCAGACTTTTATTTCGATTTACTCTCTTACTCAATAAGTCAAGTCTGTAATCGATGTCTAGCGACGTCTCTTTGAGATTGAGACTTTGTTGTTCCATCATGAGGCTGTTTAGGCGAATCTGATTTATTTGCTGGACAATATTCGCCTCCTGATTGAGATAGTTTGATTCAAGATCGGGATTACTCAATTGCAGTATTCTGTCACCGGCTCCGACCATGACCCCATCTTCCAAAAATTTGCTCTCTACTCTTCCTCCTTCGACGGCACCGATGATCACCGTCTTTATCGGTAATACAACACCCGTGACCGGGATGAATTCCTGGAAGATACCTCGATGAACCGTATCGAGAAGAAGTCGCTCAGTCTCTACGTTAAGCCTGCTTGTGCCGCTGTTGCTATATATATTATAGAGGGCATATCCCACCACTCCCAATATCAAGGCAATGGGTACAATACGCTGCCAACGCCATCCCTTCCTTTCGATTTTTCGATCCATAACAAGAATAGGTTAAATGTTATGCCACAAATATATGTCATTGATTGTCAATATACTAGATTGAAGATTTTTCGACCTTACCGTACGTTATCGTGCAGTGAATGTGCGTTTTCGTACAGTATGCCTAAGGTAGAATTACCCAAAAGTAAAAAAATACATTTCATTGGATCACCATGTTGAAATTGTGTACTCCTCCCTTACAAACCGCAGTGCAGGCCTGTGAAGTCCGGAGGTCAAAGTGAAAAACTGTCCGTCGATTTTTTCAATGAAGACATGTGATTTATGACACAATCAAAAGCTCGATGGCACAGTGGCATCTTTGTTGGAGTTTGGGAATCTGTGAGATGTTCTGACATACTGGATCGAGAACATGATCAGGCTTCATTAAATTTCTGCGCCGGACGTGGTATTATAGTTGGATTTGACCTACTTTTCGCGAAAGAAATAGATTATGGTGCAAGCTGTGTGATTGAGGTCTCTAAATAAATCAATAATAAATTGCCAGGACAAAACTTGTTTTAATCAATTATTAAATGATGAGTCTTTTTTTAGTCGCCTATAGCATGAGTCAATTTTTTGCTCTGATAAACCGTGCAATTGTTGAAAGAAGTCGATACCAGTTATGGTGGTCCAGTTACGGGATTCAAACACATATCGTACTTTAGCAAAGATGAGTAAGAAAGGTACCATACTGATCGTTGATGATGAGGAAGACATACTTTTTTCTCTAAAATTTCTCCTCAAGCAACATTTTAAATCGGTCTTTACCGAGCAAAATCCGTATCATCTACCGAGGTTGGTCCGCACGCACGATCCCGATGTAATTATTTTGGACATGAATTTTGGCCCGGGTAGAGATACGGGCGAAGAAGGGATGGAATGGTTGTCCAAGTTAAAAGAGTCTAACCCCGATATTCCAGTCATTACGATGACAGCGTATGGCGACGTAAATATCGCTGTAAATGCCTTGAAAGCCGGCGCTCGCGATTTTGTAGAAAAGCCATGGCGCAATGAAAAGATCCTGGCGACTGTACAATCGGCATTTGAGTACAGCCTTGCGGAAAGAAAGGTGAAAAAATTGTCTGTTTCGCAGCGGGCTCTTAGCGAAACAATAGATCAGCCTTTTACAGAAATAATCGGGGAATCTGCGGCTATGCAATCGGTGTTTAGAACCATTGACAAAGTGGCCTCGACAGATGCCCATGTCTTGATCTTGGGTGAAAATGGAACTGGTAAAGAGTTGATCGCCCGGGCCCTACATCGAAAATCAAACAGATCGGACTCTGTCTTTATTCCTGTAGATCTTGGTGCAATACCTCAGACCTTATTTGAAAGCGAGATCTTCGGGCACAAAAAGGGATCGTTTACCGGTGCACATCAGGATAGAATAGGAAGATTTGAGGCAGCTTCGGGAGGCACCTTATTTCTGGACGAGATCGGGAATCTACCCGTGCCATCCCAGGCAAAACTATTGCATGCCCTGCAAAATCACGAGATTGTTCCTGTGGGTAGCAACAAACCCGTGAAAGTTGATATACGGTTGATTTCTGCTACAAATATGCCCCTCTACCAGATGGTGGATGAAAACACATTTAGACAAGACTTGCTATATCGAATAAATACTGTCGAAATTAAACTGCCCTCATTGCGGGAGAGAATGGGCGATGTGAACTTACTGGCTGAATTTTATCTGCAGCAGTATCGCCGGAAATACGGAAAACCCGAATTGAAGTTTCATAAAAGCGGCTTAAAAAAATTAGCATCTTACGACTGGCCTGGAAATGTCCGTGAGCTTCGACATATCGTGGAGCGATCGGTCATCATGTGTGAATCTAATGAAATCAACGCTTCAGATATCGTTTTGGGGCAAAGCAAAGCCGAAAAGGGTCTGGATCAATTGGAGAATCTCACTATTGAAGCACTTGAGGAAAGATTAATAAGGATGGCATTAAAAAAACATAACGGCAATATTACCAAGGCATCAGTCGAGCTGGGACTTACAAGGACATCTCTTTACCGTAGACTTGAAAAATACGGTATCTGATTTTTATGACTAATCCGAATGATCAGTAAAATTCCAACCCTTAGCCGGTTTAAGTCCAAAGTACTTGTCAGGGTTTTACTCCTCGTTGTGCTTTTATGCCTGAGTGCCTTCATGTTTTTTAAAAATGACTCTTTATTTCTCGGTTCTGTTTTTATACTTTCCAGCATAGGCGTTGCCATAAGTATTTTTCGCATAGTAAATAAAACCAACAGAAATCTGGCTAATTTCTTAATGGGTATTAAATACGATGATTTTGAGACAAACTATCGTGAGCCCGGCCAGGAAGAAGGTGAGAAGGCTTTATTTGGTGCATTTAATTTGATCAACACAAAATTTAGAGATATCCGAATTGAGAAGGAGATCCAGGCTCAGTATTTTCAGACTATTGTCGAGAATGTAGACAACGGATTAATAGGCTTTGATCACGATGGAAAGTGCATTTTTATGAACCGTGCTCTAAAGGCAGTGCTGCGTAAATCTTTTTTCCCAACATTTGGTTCTATCCAGAAATACGACCAGGGTTTATATGATTTGCTCGCTGATATAAAAGCCGGCGAGCAAGGACTGTATAAGAAGGAGATCGACCAGGAGAACGTACATCTCTCGGTGAAGAAAACCCAGATCAAAATCAGAGATTCCAACTTTGATATTTATTCATTTCACAATATTCACGCAGAGCTGCAGGCTCAGGAAATTCGGTCGTGGCAAAAGATCATTCGTGTTCTCACTCATGAGATTATGAATTCAGTCTCTCCCGTAATCTCTCTGGCAAACTCGACAAACGATCTCTTGAGCAACGAAACGCTTTTGGATGATGAGGCAAAAAAAGAAGTACATGCTGCTGTAAGGGCCATACAAAAGCGCAGCAAGGGCTTGATGAATTTTACTGAAACTTACAGAAAACTTACCAAGGTCCCTTTGCCAAAAATGGAAATTCTGCATGCCCAGGAGCTGCTGGACAGAGTCATCCTTTTGATGAAACCAAAGATGAAAGAGGACGGCATATCTTTGGAGAAGCAGTACAGTAAGAGAGAAATTCGGTTTCAAGGAGATGCCATTCAACTGGAGCAGGTTTTTATCAATTTATTAAAAAATGGCATGGAGGCACTCTCTGGCGAAAGAGAGAAAAGAATAACCGTCTCAGCAGAAAAAAGAGACGGAAAAATATTTTTTCGATTTGCCGACACCGGGCCCGGAATACCACCGGACTTATTGGAGCAAATATTTGTTCCATTTTTTACAACAAAAGCGGAGGGTTCGGGCATAGGATTATCTCTGTGCAGGCAGATTATATATCAACACGGAGGTACCCTGTCTGTCTTTTGTCCGCAGAGGGGGGGTACGGTTTTTACAGTCAGCCTTTAGTAGTTATGGGGTGACTAATCAGAATGTTATCTCAGCCCGAACAGCAAAATGATCTGATGCATATCGATTATTATCTTGGTGTACCAGAACTTCAAAACTGTTTACAGATAAATCTTTACTGCAAAAAATGTAGTCGATTTGGCGCAGGGGGAGATGATCCCTTACTGTAAATCCTGAGAATGTGCCCGTAGGCCCTTCCGGAGTACTCAGCGATAAGATCTTAGTATCATAAATCTGAGGTTCTACTTTTTTTTGAGATAGACTTAGATAGGCCTCCGTTGTAGGATCGGCATTAAAGTCTCCAGTGATCAGGAAGGGTTCACTGCCGGCAATTTCCACAATCTTAAGCCTTAGTAATTTTGCACTTTCTACCCTTGCCACATTTCCTCTGTGGTCGAAATGAGTGTTGAAAACATAAATGGTTTTTCCGGATTCACGGTGCCGGAACTTCACCCATGTAACGATGCGCTCCAAAGCTGCATCCCAGGCACGTGACGGAACTTCTGGTGTCTCGCTAAGCCAGAAAGTATTTGCCTTAAGAACCTTCCATTTCTTTCGGTTGTAAAATACCGGAGTATATTCTCCTTCTTTTTTTCCATCGTCACGACCCACACCCTCCCATTTATAACTGGATAAACCACGAGCAACATCTTTGCACTGATTAGCCAGTGCTTCCTGAAGACCAAAAAAATCAGGATCTTCCCTTTTTAAAAGGTCTAGAACCATGTGTTTTCTCCTATCCCATCGATTTTCACCGTCGCCTTTATTATCGTATCTGATATTGAAAGAAATTATTTTGATTTTATTTGAAGCTGAAGATTCTGAGCGCACGATCCAATTCCAATAAAGACTGGATCTCAATTCGATTTTATGCAAATCTTCCGGAAGAAGAAATCGTTGTTCAATTAATTCTTCTGCAGCCCTGCGCACTGTTGCTAAATAATCTTGTTTACTAGCAAAGAGCTGGTCAACGGTAGGTCGTGAGTCCTCGACATCTTTGCTCTTAATCTGGAACGGAATTAAACTACCACGAAAGTCAGCGATCTCACCATTGCCACCTGGAAGGTTTTTTCTCAAGCTGTAGGGAATATAGGTAGCTAAGGGGGTCACTAGTTCAACATTTTTAATTCCTCCTAATTCGTTTCCGTTTTTATCTACTTGTGGAACCAGGACGGGATACGATTCTCCGATTTTTGGAGGTTGATTTTCAATTATGCCTTTGTTCCACTCGGGTCCGTAATCAAGCCGGTAGGGCTCCTGTGGGTGATGTCCGGGTTCTATTCCCGGGACCGATGGATATTTGACATCTTCTGGGTGCACTAAAGTTCCATCGCTGATCTTAGGGTACATGCTGGCTGGAGGAGGTTTTTTTCCCGATACCCAGTCCAACATCGAAAATAATAATGCGCGGTAGTTTGGTTTAAACTGCAGTGGATTTCCAATAAAAGTATTCTGTTCTCGATCGCCCTCCGGAGGAAAACCATTGACAAAATGCTGTCCGCTGGCAATGTGATAGATTCTCTCCGAATCAAGTGGTGATATATCGACCTTGCCCTGTAGATCTGTGTGAATCAGACTTGCACTTCGACCCCAATATTCATACCCGGTATTTATGTAAAAAATCTTGGGAACATGGTCTGGCTGTAAGTGTGATAGGATCCCATCCGATATTTCCAGAAAGGGATCTGTTTGAGATTTACCGGTAAATGGAAAAATATCTGTGGGATATAAGAATGCGGAATAGCGATGTGCATCGCGCGAGGGTTGTGCAAATCGATGATTAAAACTTCCACGACCTGCTCCCGCAGTAATGATCATCATCCCATCATAGGCCTTTCGACCCTGCTCATCTTCATTAAATCCCTGATAATTAAAATGGCGCAATAATCTTCCGGTCTGGGATACGCCGGCCGCGATGCCAAGGTCTACCGAAAAAACACAGGTGCTATCGTATTTTGCATAGGAAATTACATCCCTGAGAGCTGAAAGTCCCAGGCCCACCACGATAGGATCCTTAGCCAGGTAGACCAGTTCGTAAATATATCCGGGAACGAAGCCATCTGGATTATAAATCCAATGAAGGTCTTCGACAATGTTTCCATCTTCAAGTCGTCCAAAGTCCCATAAGTCTCGGGAAACAATTTCTCTTCTGGTATTTCGACCACCGCGTCTCGTAAGGATGTGCAACTCCGAATCGGGATCATATACCGGATAGCCAATCTGTGCCCGGTGACCAAGTTTTAGGTTGTAGGCTTGCTCATCAAGTGTCCAATCACTTCTCACCTTGCCAATGATGGGAGTGCCTTCCGGATACTGGGCAATGGGCGCAATAAAATTTAGCAGGTTTTCGCTCTGGGGTACGTCAAATTGCCATCCAACCCAAATAATAGTCACACCTTGTTTTAATAGGAGTCCATCACCAAAGGACTCCGCATTATCAGGATCTAAGTCACTATTGGATCCCGCCAAAAAATAAGATGGAGTAAATTTTCCTCCTCGATTACTTACTTCGACCAGCGCGATTTTCGATTTGCCCTGGTCGATCGGTTTTAATACCACGAGATCCGCACTGGAGTGTACTAACCCTCTTTCATCTTGATGAGCAAAATAAAGATCAGTAATCCTCGAATTTTGATTTAAAAGTGGGTCAGTGCCAAAGAAGACTTTTCCTTTGAGCAGTTCGTATTTTCCAGCTGGTCCCCAACTTCTACCATTGAGGATCGTATCCCTGCTTTCAAAACTTACCGATAGGACCTTGGCTCGAGTATGTACAGAGAAAAACAGCAAAGCCAGAAAGACATAGGACCTAATCATGACGGGCTTCTGGAGGAATCTGGGCAAGACGAGATGTGTATTCATTACGGAAGTACATAACAAGTGGAAAGATGAGGGCTGTGATGGCGAGTACAGCATACCACGGCAGATCAGGCACGGGGGTCTGGTCTACATCAGTGATCAACTCAGGTTTGAAATAGGACAGGACAATCATGAGCCCGTTGTTAAAAAAATGACCAAATATTGGTACAAGGATATTTCCAGTCCAATAAAATAGATACCCTAAATAAAGACCAAGAATAAATCGAGGAATAAAGCCCTCAAATTGGAAGTGGATTGCACTGAAAATAATTGCCGTAACCCAGACGCTTATCCATTTAGAATTAAAAAATTTATAACCCAGTTGCTGAATTGCTCCCCTAAATAACAATTCCTCACTTATGGCAGGAAGCAATGCAATAAGTGCCAGATTTATGATAAGCTCGCCGGGGGAATTCATAGTTACGATAGCTTCCAACGTACGTGCTGCTTCATCCTCCATCGCAATCATCCAGTCCGGAAGAGGAAAAGATTGATTGATCTGATAACTATACTGGATCAATGGAAGCAATACGAGAAGCATCAGGATGCAGAAGAAAATCCACCGATAATTAATTCCTTTATGAAATCCAAAGAATTCCCAAAGCCTCCTTTTGAAATACAAGTATCCAAAAATTAATGCCGGGATCAGAAAAGTAGTGATTTGTGTTATAAACAATAATAATCGAAGATGGGGTTTGGGAATATCACCACTGGCAAGAGAGGAAATGTCATTGCCAGATGTAAGGAGAAAGGCGATTTGAAGAACCGTGCCAACCAACAGACATCCAAGGACGATACCGATCAACGCAATTAGCATAGTCGTGATCCTTCCTCTCTCGTTTGGTAAGAGTTGTTGGCTGTACAAAATATTATCTTTGTTTCAGATGATAAGACTTAGTGTAAATCTCAATAAAGTAGCGCTAATACGCAATGCCAGAGGGGGCAATATACCGGATTTGCTCGAGGTGGCAAAAGATTGCGAACGCTTTGGTGCCGATGGCATTACGGTACATCCAAGACCTGACCAGCGTCATGTGCGTTATGGTGATTTGTCTTCATTAAAGTCCATTGTACGGACTGAATTTAATATAGAGGGTAATCCAACACCTGGATTCCTTGACATTGTGGAGCAAGTCAAACCAGATCAGTGTACCCTCGTACCCGATGCACCCGATGCCCTGACTTCTGATACCGGGTGGGATACGAATGCACACAGGGAATTCCTCAAGGATGTAATATCAAGATTGCATGACGCAGGAATCAGGACGTCTATTTTCGTCGATCCCAATAAAACCATGCTCGATGGGGCAAAAGCGACACAAACAGATCGTATTGAATTTTATACGGGACCTTATGCCAGGGACTTCGTAAAAAATCCTGATGCATCTATCGCAGTTTTTGTCGATGCTGCAGGCCATGCCAACGATCTGGGATTGGGTATCAATGCGGGTCATGATCTCAATTTGGACAATCTCCGTTTTTTCTGCAACAAAGTGCCAAATCTACTCGAAGTATCTATCGGTCATGCACTGATTTCAGATGCACTATATTTTGGCCTTGAGAATGTGATCCAAATGTATAAATACCAGATTAAATTGAGTCATTGACTTTCGGGATCCAACGAGCACCTCATCGTCAGATTCTGTATGGTAAGATAGGCATGATTTATGCTCTATTTTCTCAAAACCGAGACGATCCAGGATCTCTCCTAACTCATTATTACAGGGATGAACATTGCACAAGGTCAAAGGCCACGTACTTCCACCCGAGTTTCAGCCCGACTCGTAGAAGCTGCTTCAAATCATGTGCTGGATCTATTTGATCAGTCTTTACATCCCAAGTATGTCTTTCACAATCAGCGATTTACAATTCTTACTGTCAATGCTGTCCGCTTAATTGGTCCAAAGGAAGAAATAGATAAATACGAGCTGGCGCTGGCAGAACTGTGCGCCTGGTTTCACATTACCGGATTTATTAAGACAGAGGATAATTATAGGAGAGAGAGCGCCCTTCTGGCAAGAAGTTTTCTTGAGCAACATGAGGTAGATGATCAAAGCATTGAAGAGGTGACAAACTGTATTCTCCAATCTTCTTCTACCTGGGATGTGGCAAGTGAGCTGGATATGATTTTGTATGATGCTCACTGGTATTTTCTTGCAGCGTCAAACTTTGAGGAAATGCTGGACAGGAAAAAGGAAGAAATTCGCTTATGTCAAGGGGAGATTTCACCCGCTCGATGGGCTGATTTTATTTATGAGTGCTTCGACAGGCACCAATATTTGACAGAGTTTGGTCAAACCACCTTGCATAAATCGAGGAAGAAAAACTTCGAGAGATTATTGAGGAATTCAGGTAAGAAATCTTTCTTCAGGCCTCGATTCGAACCACGCATTCAGGGTCAGAATTGACTTTGAGTCCCATCAATGTAGACTAACCCGTAAAACCTTCTCATATATATTATTGTGAAAATTGCCACTTCTCAGAATGTGTCGGTTATCTAAATCATGAAGGGATGGCATGAAAATGCATCCCCTCAATTAAGATTGTTCAGAAATTAGGATTTTCTGAGGTGGTCTTTTGGCGCTACTGTCACCAAGCACCTTGATCAAAGACGATTCTACCTGATCATCGGTGAGTCAAAGTTACCGCATTGCCACCTTTCATATTTCACCCAAAAGGGTGATCTTTGTCATACTGAGCTATTTTTCTCATTTCATCACCTTGAATTGAATTTCATAGCTTGTTGCATATACGCAGCTCAAATCGGGATGTAGCGCAGTTCGGTAGCGTGCTTCGTTCGGGACGAAGAGGTCGCTGGTTCAAATCCAGTCATGCCGACGTTGTCCTTTGGAACTTACTAAATGTATATTCCAAATCCTAAATTCCAAATCCTAAATTCCAAATTTGGAATTTCAAATACGGAAAAAATTCTTCGTACCCTGCTTTGGATTCTGATACGAAATGGAGGGGATTGCCCTTTGCCTAAGCAGATTCTCATGCTCTGAGCCTTAGCGGTCCAACACCAATATAGTATTTATCTGAGGCCAATATCCCTGGAAACATGCATTGATCACGTCACATTGAAAAAGACTTATTCCGGGTTAACAATAATTAACCTTAGTTAACGGTGAAATGGGAGTACGTAAGGACTTTTCTCTGCTTATACTGGACGTATTCCAAACTTGAATGTCTATGAAAAAAGAGCTGTACGTTTGTATTCTGTTTTTCCTTTTTACCGGAACTGTACGAGGCCAACAACTGGCGGATATCAAGGTCAAGCGCGTCTACGATAACCAAAACCTCTCCCTGGTTCTTGTGGATCTTGAAATTACCTATCGATTTCGCTTCAAAGTAGATAAGTCTTTGATAAACGGGCTTAAAGTCACTGCTAGCTTGAGGAACACGACCTTAAAAGATGCCCTCGAGACACTCTTCAATCAGACTGGGTTGACCTTCAAATTTAATGATGAGGACCGCACTGTAACCATTTTTGAAAGTCGGAAATCCCCGGACGGATTGCCTAATGCGAATGCACCAAGCCGGGCTGACTTTACCCTTTCCGGTGTGGTCAGGGATAAGCTTACCGGAGAAACACTTCCCTTTGCTACAGTTGCGATCGCTGGTACCAGTAGTGGAACGGAGACCAATGTCGACGGTCATTTCACCTTATTTGCTGTGCCGAGTGATACTTGTCGTCTCACGGTCAGCTATCTGGGATATCAGACGCTTGAATTTCAACTAACTCCAGATCTGGACATTTCAGCAGTTTCTTTAGGATTATCTGCAAAATCAGTGGCTTTGGATCAAGTCTTAGTGTCATCTGTAAAGGATGATCAAATGATTAATGCCTCCACCGGGATAAGCCGCATTAATATGACTCCGGAAATATTATCAGCTCTTCCAAATTACGGGGAACGGGACGTATTTAGGTCCTTGCAGCTGTTGCCCGGTGTGAGCGGTAGCAACGAAAGTTCATCCGGCCTTTTTGTGCGGGGTGGTACACCGGACCAGAACTTGATTCTCTTCGACGGGTTTACGGTGTACCACGTCGATCATTTATTTGGCTTTTTTAGTGCGTTTAATGCCAATGCAATTAAGGACATCCAATTGTATAAGGGAGGATTTGATTCTGAATTTGGTGGGAGGTTGTCCAGCGTTGTGGAGATGACAGGCAAGGACGGGAATAGCCAGAACTTTGGCGCCGGTGCTGGTCTCAGCCTACTCAGTTACAATGGGTATATCGAGGGTCCCTTTGCGGAGGGAAAGGGGACATTCTTGGTAGCAGGAAGGCGGTCATTTCAAAGCAATTTCTACAGTAATTTATTTGATGCGTTTGCAGGGTCAAACCAGGCAGAGCAGGCAGCGGAAGTACCGCGGCCGGGAAGAGGTGGGCTTTCTGCTCAGCAAGCTACGCGACCAAATTCTTTTTTCTATGACTTAAATGCCAAAGTGACTTATCGCCTCAGCGATCGCGATATTTTTTCATTCAGTGTTTACAATGGTGAGGATGATTTGGATAATTCGAGAAATGTCGACAGCAATACCCTTGGTGGTAATTTTGCAGGGAGGCTTGGGGGGACCCCAGGGGGAAGTATTTCTAATTTTACCTTTATCAACGAGACTACTGATCTGAGTAATTGGGGAAATTTAAGTTCCAGCCTCAGATATTCTCGAAAGTGGTCTGATCGTTTTTACACTCGCACAAATATTTCATATTCAAACTATTTCAGCGACCGGGATCGCACTAACTCTGTAGAAGTAACCAGGGAAGACACCACCATCCTCCGAAATACCGGCTCTATTGAATCTAACGATCTGCAAGATTTCACTGTGAAGGTCGATAATGAGTGGAAGCTCAGCAATGACAACCTCATAGATTTTGGCTTGCAGTTTACCCGTAATGATATCAAATATGATTTTGTCCAAAATGACACATTAAGTGTGATAAGTCGTGATAACTACGGTAGTAGTTTTGCGACATATCTCCAGGACAAGTGGACAATACGTGATCGCTTAATACTGAAGGGAGGAATTCGATCTACCTACTACTCGCCGACTAGCACATTGTACTGGGAACCGCGAGCCTCGGTGACCTATTTTTTGAATGACCGGATTAAATTGAAGGGAGCTTACAGCAAGCATTATCAATTTGCCAATCGAATAGTCAGAGAGGACATTCAGCAGGGGAGTAGGGATTTCTGGCTTTTATCAGATGATGTACAAATACCTATTGGCTCAGCTATCCATCGCATCGCTGGTGTGAGTTACGAATCAGGTGACTATCTGTTTGATCTGGAGGCTTATTATAAGGATTTAAGCGGGCTTACAGAATACAGTTCGAGGATTCAACCCACGGGTAACGGGATAAATCGCAGATTGACCTACGAAGAATCTTTTTATTCGGGTACAGGTGTAGCCCAGGGCCTAGAATTGTTACTCCAGAAAAAGACCGGTCGTTTCAATGGTTGGATTAGTTACACATTAGGACAGGTCAAGTATAATTTTGATGCTTTCGGTTCTGAGCCTTTTTTTGCCAACCAGGATCAGACCCACGAATTAAAGACAGTATTTAACTATAAATTAAAAAGATGGGATTTTGCATCTACGTTTGTTTTTTCTACTGGAAGGCCATATACGGCACCGACCGGGTATTACGAGATCGAATTGCTGGATGGATCATCCGAAGCCTACTTTGAAGTGAGTCAAAAAAATGCTCTTCGCCTACCGGATTACCATCGATTGGATTTATCCGCAACGTACAATTTTAACATTGGTAAATCAAACCTTAAGACCGGTCTCTCGCTGATCAACTTATATGGTCGAAAAAATGTCTGGTACAAGGAGTATGAAGTAATAGAGGGAGAACTCCTGGTCACTGATGTTTCATTAATTGATTTTACACCAAGTCTATTTATTTCCTGGAATCTTAATTGATTAAAAATGAAAAGCAAATTTAAATTTTTGGCTTTGGTTTTAGTTTTTTGTATTTGGCATGGGTGTTCTGAGAGTGACATTTTACCTGACGCAGGTACTCCCGTTGTTTCAGGCTACTTATACCTTGGTCAGCCGATCGATTCCCTGCGGGTCACACTCTCCGTGGCTTATGACGGAGAAGGTGTGTTGGAGACACTGGATGATCTACAAATATTGATCCAGGGTGGAGGATCAAGCATTGAGTTGGACCCGTTAGGAGATGGTTTTTACAGGAATGGGGATTTCAATTCCATACCCAACACCGAATATACCCTGTCTTTCGAATGGGATGATAAATTAATCTTTGCGGAAACCTATATGCCGGAATCCGTTTCCGCTGCAATCAGTGATACCTTGGTTTTTCGCGAAAAAGTTGATGTGGGTGGGGGAGGGTTTACACCCGGAAGTTTAAATGCAGATAATATTGAAGTCAGCTGGCTGAATTCGACCGGTGACTATTATTTTGTACAGGTAGAAAACATTGAAGAAGAATCGGAATTGATCAATGAAAGGCAACTCACCAGACCCCTTCGGTTATTTAGATCGGAACCTGAAATTACTGATCTGCACCTAATCAATGGCCGAAGAGACATTCAGTATTTCGGTCGGCACCGTGTCATCATATATCGATTAAATCCCGAATATGCTGCGCTTTATCAGACGATTGGTAATTCATCTTTATCCATTCAGTCACCACCTACAAATGTCGAAAATGGACTCGGAATATTTACGGGTATCAGCACGGATACCATATATTTTGAAGTGCAGAAAATTTAAAAATCAGACACGACCAAACCGCTTCAGATTCCTCTGTCGTGCTTTTTCCCGTTCGACCTCGCGATTTTTCGGTGGAGCAGTCGTCTTCAGATTGTCGAGTAAATGGTGCACCTGTTCTGAGATATCGATGACAGTCTGGTAAAATATTTCCTCATTGACTTTTGAGGGCTTTGTTGAGCCGCTCAATTTACGCACAAACTGCAACGAGGATGCATATATTTCCTCATCGGTAGCCGGTGGGTCATAGTTGAACAAAGTGCGGATATTTCTACACATAATCGGAAATGTTTTTTCCAAATAAATATAGGGAAATTCCTCCGTGAATGGTCGGCAAAATGGAAGCCGAAGATGAAAATGGCGGCGATATGGTCGGCGAATATAAATTCGCCTTGATCTGAGGTGCAGGTCGGCGAATATAAATTCGCCTCTGTCTGGGATGCATGACAGAACCAACTTTGTCATGGCTTTTCTCACCCCCGCTCATAAAAGGGGAGTCCTCCCGCATCAATCTGATGTATGGATCTCTGTAAAAGGTGGGCGATATGGTCGGCGAATATAAATTCGCCTCTGTCAAACTGACTGGTATGTTTGGGATCTTCGATACTAAGTACCAAAGGTTCGGTCAGGACTCAACACCTTAAGGTCAAGCTCCGATTCGTCATTACATAGTATTTGTGATATGAGCCGGCCACTTGCCGGCCCCAAACTCATTCCCATCATTGCATGGCCTGTGGCTATGATCAGATTGTCATACTTTTTTGATTTGCCCAAATAGGGTATCCCGTCTGGCGAACATGGACGGTAACCCGTCCAAATCTGATCGGGAGACGGATTTGAATTGATCTTGATTTCTGGAAAATACTTTCGTACTGCGCTGAGAAAGCCTTTTACTCTTTTGAGGTTTATATTTCTGGACAGATTACTGATTTCCAAGGTGCCGGTGATTCGTAACTCATTTCCCATAGGCGTCATGGCCACTTTTGCCCCGGTGAGAATACATGGTATAGAAGGGCGAGCAGGTGGTTGGGTTGTAATAGAGTATCCTTTTCCATCCTGTTGCAATAGTTTGATGCCAATTTTTTTTAGTAGTTGTGTTGACCATGCTCCGGCCGAAATGACCAGGTGATCTACTTTGATATCCCGGTTTTTACTTGTAACGATTTTATCGATTTTGCCGTTAGCCACCTTTAGATCTTCAACCTCGGTATCTTTAATAAATCGAACCTTATGCTTCCCCAGGTGATCATACATCGCTGCCATAAATCGATTGCTGTAGACCTGAGCATCATCCGGGTAGAAGACACCCCCTATTACATCGATGTCTACTTCAGGATTAAGCTGATTTATCCTACCGGGGTCTAAAACCTCTGCCTTGATTCCCATTTTTCTTGCAAGGTCTGCCGTTTCTTCTTCCTCTTTTCTTGCACTTTCAGTCCGGTAGAGCATTAAAAGTCCTTTTTCTCTAAAATCAACTGCATCTGGTAATTCAGTGCAAATTTCCCGGTATAGATCTTTGCTCCATGCATTGTAATGGTGCAGGAAGCTTGCGCTCTTCATTAAGTGCTCTTTATTGCATGAGCGATAAAATCTCCAAAGCCATTGCGCGAGGGAAATACTTGCTCGTGGCCTTATATAGAAGGGACTGCCCGGATCAAACATCCATCTAACTCCCTTTTTGATGACTCCGGGGGCAGCAAGCGGTACAAAGTGACTGGGTACGATTAAACCGGCATTTCCAAAAGAAGTGCCATCTGAAATATTTCCCCGGTCGATAACAGTGACGGAAAAACCTGCCTTATTTAGATAATATGCTGAACATAATCCGATTATTCCACCGCCTACGATATGTACAGAATCTTTCACTCGAGGAAAATTAAATCACTTGAAAACCGTGAGCAAAAGGATCATCCTGATCATCGATAATAATGTGATTATATCCCGTGATTTTTGCCCACCCTTCAATACTGGGGATGATGGCAGGATAGGAACCGCATTGCGTTATCTCTTCCACTACACCGGTAAATGTGCTTCCGATAATGCTTTCGTGCACAAAAGAATCTCCTTTGTTTAATTTTCCCCTGGCATGCCATTGGGCCATCCGTGCTGACGTTCCGGTACCACAGGGTGACCGGTCAATCGCTTTGTCACCATAAAAAACCGCATTACGTGCATCCGCAAGCGGACTTATAGTATCTCCAGTCCACAGAATATGGGTGACACCTGAGATCTCTGAATGTTCCGGATGTACGCAATCAGTTATTTCATTTAGTTTCTTTCTGATTGACGGACTTAAAGCGATGAGATCGCTGGCCGAATAATCCTGAATGCCGGAAAAATTCTTTTGAGGATCAATAATTGCATAGAAATTTCCACCATAGGCGATATCGATTGAAAGGAATCCCAGGCGGTCACATTGTACCTGGATGCCTTCCAAAAATAAAAAGGAAGGAATGTTTATAAGGCGTACTGAGGGCACCTTATTTGCTTCCCGGGCATACTGTACCTTGACAATTCCCGCCGGTGTTTCAAGGCGTAAGCTACCGGGTGTAACAGGCTCCACAATGCCCTCCTCAATCATGATGGTCACAGATCCGATCGTACCATGGCCACACATGGGGAGGCAACCGCTGGTTTCGATAAATAAAATTGCTATGTCATTGTTGGGATCACTTGCGGGATACAAGATACTGCCAGACATCATATCGTGACCACGGGGTTCAAACATTAATCCTTTTCTTATCCAATCGTGGTTATCTAGAAAATCCAATCTTTTTTCCGCAATATTATTTCCATTTAATACTGGTCCCCCTCCCGCTACAAGACGAACAGGATTTCCACAAGTGTGAGCATCGATACAGTAAAACGATTTTCGCATCTCAATTTATACTCTTTACTGAAAAGAAATTATGTGAGGATTTTTCCGGTTAAGATTCGATGATAAGAGATGCTCTACAAAGATAGGTAGTTTGGAAGGGTTGGCCTACTAGCCATTCCGCGTTCCAAAATCTTAATCACACGATCCCGTTCCATCCCCTCCAGAGGTCTCCTTGGAGATCTGACATTTTCAGATCCGATGCCTGTAAAGGTCTCTGCCAATTTGATGTTTTGAACAAGTTGGGGGTTGATATCTAATTCTAAAATGGGCATAAACCATCGATTGATTGCCCTTGCTTCATCGAGCCGGCCAGCTTTTACCAATCGGTATATAGCAACCGTCTCTGCAGGAAACGCATCCACCAGCCCTGCAACCCATCCGTCTGCTCCGGAGACTAAAGACTCGAAGGCAAGGGTATCGACTCCGCACATGATTTTCAGATCATCTCCAAATCTGTTTCTAATGCGCGTAATATTGCTGATATCCCTGGTACTTTCTTTGACTGCCTGAATATTATTTTGCTTTAGTAACTCCTCAAACATATCCATGGTGACTTCGATTTTGTAATCGACCGGATTGTTGTAAATCATAATGGGCAGAGAAGTATTCATCGCCACGGTTTTAAAATGAGCGACCGTCTCGGCATCAGTTGATTTGTACATCATTGGGGGCAAAATCATAAGTCCATGAGCGCCGTTTCTTTCTGCCAATTGGGCTAATTGAACGGCGTTTCTGGTAGAGCCTTCTGCAATATTTACAAGGACGGGTTTGTCCAGTTGACTCTCCAGGGTCGCATTCAAAAGTTCGATCTTCTCCTGCTGCGACAATGTGCTGGATTCCCCCAATGATCCACCGATGATTAGTCCATCTACACCAGCGGTAATCTGCGCATCGACATTTTTGAGAAATCCTGCGATATCCAGTTCTTCATCTATGGTGAACTGAGTTGTGAGAGCGGGGTATACCCCTTTCCATTCGACTTTCATAAGCATGTTATTTGCCACAGCAAAGAAAGAATAGTGAGATCGAAAGTAATTGATCAAAATTGATCAATTTTTTACCATTTTTGTCCGGATTTTGGACTAAATACCCAATTTGTGGACAAATAATGAAAATTCTCCCTTTTACGATTACAAAGAGCTGGAACGAGTCTATTGTGACATCTCATGAGGTCCTGGATCACTTTTATCCCTATTATCACCGGCATAGTGAGATTCAGATAAGCTTGATTGAAAGAAGTCACGGCACCTTGTTGTATAACAACGAAATGTTTGCTTTTAAATCCGGAGAGGTTTATCTCATCGGTTCTGATCAGCCACACCTTTTCAGGAATCCAAAACTTTATTACGGGAAAGACCACAATGATATGACGGAGACCTATAATGTCTTCTTTAATACCAATGGCGCTATGAGTGCACTATTTGATTTGCCGGAGTGGACTGCTACCACAGCCTTTCTAGATCGTTTGGGTCTAGGAGTGGTCCGGGCCGGGAGGAACCAGAAGATTCAGACTGGAATCAGGGAGATTGTGGCGACAAAGGGCAGCCGTAAAATCATTTTGTTCCTCGATTTTCTGGAGGAATTAAGAAGACACGTTGAGGTCTTATCGAAAAAGTCGGGAAGAGATTTTTCAGACCTGGATGGCTCACGGATCGGTAGTGTCATTCAGTTTCTTTCACAAAATTATCACAGAGAGGTGACTCTGGCAGACTGTGCCAGGCAAGTCAACTTAAGTAATGAAGCAATGAGCCGCTATTTTAAAAAGCGGACAGGGAAGACGCTGATTTCCTACCTCAATGATTTGCGAATCCATCATGCTTGCGATCTTTTGCACGGCAATAGAGATGTGTCGATTAGGGATGTGGCATATCAATCCGGATTTAATAACCAAACACATTTCAACAGGGTTTTTTTAAAAAGGACAGGCACAACACCTGGTAGATACCGCAGGCTGAGGACGGGTATGTAGATAGGGTGTCGAATGGGATTCCCTTTTTGTCTGTCAGATGCTCTGGAATCGGATAATCAATTGCTATCTTCGCACTTCTTGAGAAGTGGCAAAGTGCTGAAAAGTCAGTACCTCATCACAGTTCAAGAATAAATATTGGCCGCGTAGTTCAATTGGATAGAATATCTGACTTCGGATCAGAGGGTTGGGGGTTCGAGTCCTCCCGCGGTCACTAACTTTTATTACAGTCCGCAATACGAGCTGGGCAAACTAAAACTTGACGGCAAGAGGTCCGTATCGTTTACCGGATAAACCTCGACAAGGCAGTCCAACTTGGCCCACAGAGCAATACGCAGCTCATGACATCGTCCGATTAGTGGTTGACTTACTCTCGAGGAATATCACGAGAAGTTCAAGGCATATGTATCGTACGAATCATTTTTAATTGCTGGTGTGGCAATGAAGGAATGAGACAGGGAGGAGGCGGGATGCGAAGTCAACTTCACCAAGTACTTCTTTAATTGGACGTCGCTAAGGAGTTTTGAAGAGATCACTTGCAGATTTGATGGCTATTGAAAAGGAAACGTCAGACTTAATTAAAAAAGTTAATCTATAGATGAGGCATGGCGATCACTACTTAACTACCCTGGATGCTATAAAAAACCGAATCACCAGCGCACAGCAGACCGCTGTACTCTCGGTAAATGCGCAGCTCTTGTTTTTATATTGGGAAGTGGGACAATACATCAGGCGGCAACAAGACCGGCAGGGTTGGGGTGCCAAGGTCATATCTCGTCTGTCCTCTGATCTGCGGTCTGCCTTTCCTGATCAAAAAGGATTCTCCGTTCGGAATCTAAAGTACATGGTGAAATTCGCAGAGACCTATCCTGCCGATGGCATGAATGTGCAACCACCAGCTGCACAAATCAATATGGAGGTAAAAGTGCAACCACTGGCTGCACAAATTGACTTAAACGAATTCATCCATCTGCCTGTAGCACAAATCGGATGGTCACACCACATCGTCCTGATGGATAAGACAAAATCTTCAGAAGAGCGATTATTTTACCTGAAAAGAACCATTGAGGAAGGATGGTCCAAACGTTTACTTATACATAAAATTGAACAACAACTTTTTGAAGCCCAGGGCACATTACCTAACAATTTTCAGTCAACGCTTTCAGTCAACCAGGCGGCCATAGCTCGGGAGGCGCTAAAAGATCCATACATTTTTGACTTCTTGCAGATTGGGGAGGTATGCAAAGAAAGAGAACTTGAAAAAGCCCTACTTGCAGAGATCACTAAATTCTTACTCGAGCTGGGTACAGGATTCGCATTTCTAGGTCAGCAATATCATCTGAATCTTGGTGGCCAGGATTATTACCTTGACCTGATTTTTTACCATACAAAACTGAGGTCTTACTTTATTATTGAGCTCAAGATCGATGAGTTTAAACCTGAGTACGCCGGCAAACTCAATTTTTACATCAATGCTGCTGATGATCTACTAAAAAATAAACCTGACAACGAGACGATAGGACTGCTGCTCTGTAAATCGTCCAATAAGGTGGTCGTTGAATATGCGCTTAAGGATCTGAACAAACCTATAGGTGTGGCTACTTACAAGTTATTACCAGACGAGAAGGATTGGGAAAGACTCCTAAATCCAGGAAGTGAATGATCAGTGAAAATCGATTTTCATTATTGACCAAAATCATACATCAATAATGCTATCCAAGATCAAAGACAGCAGCTTAACCCCATCCATTTACACTGAAATGGTTCTCTGTTAATTGCGGCCATCAATTTAGTGACACAGACGGGAATTGCATTTCTATCGACTGGTTGTAGGTGAACATTGGAGTCACAATCGGCTCCATAATACTCTCGACGGGCAGATAACCCAACAGTTCCCATACTTCCATTTCCGATTCGGCAATGAGTGTGATCCACATCCGGTTTAGATCCTCTGAAATGCCGTAGGTTTGGATTCGACCATCGGCCAGCATCTGGTTCATCAGATAGCTTGTGGATGCCAGGTGCTCTCTAAAAGAAAAAGCTAATTCTATCTCAATTAAATATGTCCTTTTCATGGTCAATCCTGTTTAGTATACACCTATAAGACTATAAAAGCAACGCCAAGGCTTGCTCTAAAACCCGATTTAACAGGATTTTAAGGCGAATGTTAGACGAATGTGAAGTAATAACCGATGAATGTCAAATCGCCACGACCATATCGTTTGCCCTATCCACGGGTGATTATCCTCTATGGACGGTAAAAGAGCTGAGGCTCCCATTGCAGCATTCGGCACCGATATTTGTACAAATTGATCATTTACTGATATATTGGGGCTGACTGTGTATAAATAGGATATGAAACGAAGCGATCTTACACCACAAGAATTTGACCCATACTTTGACCGGTATCTTCAAAAAGTCCCGGCCGATACCATGTTGATGAAAGGTCTTGATGATGGCTACAAGACAGTTGCCTCGTTCTTCGAGAAGATTCCTGTCGAAAAGCATAACTATTACTATGCGGACGGAAAATGGAGCATAAAGGAGATTCTACAACATATCATCGATTGCGAACGTGTATTCATCTATCGTTGTTTCCGGATTGCCCGTAATGATAAGACTAGTCTCGCGGGGTTTGATCAAAACATCTATATTGAGCCTTCAGGTGCCCGGCTAAAATCAATGCGCGACCTTATGGATGAATACCGGGTGTGCAGACAAAATTCCATCTCGATTCTGGGCAGTTTAAGCAAGGAAGATCTTATGAGAATTGGAACTGCAAATGATGGTCCGATGTCAGCCCGAGCGGCAGCATTTACCATCCTTGGTCATGAGCAATGGCACCTTGATGTCATCAGCGAGAGATATTTTTAGAATCAAATCGGTTTGTTTTCCGTTCTACAGTAGGACAATGTCAGAACTATGAAACGGATGGGATCAAAGATCCATTATTTACTCGTGCTGCTGCTTGGGGTCGTAGTTCTGTTCCAGGTTTTTCAATTTCGATTATACAAACTGATACTTGGTGAGGCCCGTCTCATCAAAGAACAAACCGGGGTCAGAATGAAAGGAGATGGTGTCGATCTGGCAACCAGTGCATTTTATCCATACTCCGATGAAGGTGGCAGGAAGGCCGTCGTCTATTTGACGGATCACAAGGCTTACAAAAAAAGACACGTCATTTTGATCGACTTAGATAAAGGGAAAGTAGGTAGTCCAAATTCCAGCATACGGGACTATTCGAAATGGGGAAATTTTTTATTTCAAAATGCCAGCGGCAACTGGTTTATTCCTTTTGATAATAAGATCAAAGGACTTGATTTTGATCCCAGCCTACAGGTAGAAAAGGATTCAATTATTTTTGATTTACCTCCGAATGCGGGTTTTCCTGTGGAACGAATTTTAATCGAATTATAAGATTGGGGTAGTTCTGCAAAGTTGTCTTGGGATTTCCCGCATGCGTTTTAAATGGAGGGGATAAACCAGATCTATCAAACCTGTGAGGTTTTTTTATTTTTTATTGCTGCAAGTCAAAGCATTCTCATTATGATATTTGTATCCTCAGAGTTGATATTTGCATCCAACATTGTCAACTTTACCTCGTCTGTGCTGTCTGCCAGGAGGGTGTCAAAAAGTGGGAAGCCTTAATTTTTTGGTCTCAAAAAGGAATAATTAATAAATGTGGTTCACTTGTGCATTTCGGTCAAACCATGCCACCCGTTTTGGTCAAAGTATGCCACTTTCGCAGGTTGGCAAGAGCCGTAGATGAGCTTATCAACGGAAAAGGGGAAACTATCCGGTGATGCAAAGGGAAAAGCCATAAACTGAAAGCTTAATACCGAAGCACCGGAATAGTGGCAGATCAACTCGTAGTAGGGATGGTATCCAATTAATCCATTCGATCCCGATGTCTATCTGGATGGATGAGCGAAGGGGTTAACGTACCTCATAGTTTTCTGTCAACCAGGATTCTGGGAAGATCGGAGTTAGAATGGAAACCTTGTCTGGTTTCAGGAGTATGAAGGGCCGTATGAGCTGAGAGGTTCACGTACGGTTCTGTGAGAAGTTTGGGGGCGAAATTCCCCCTTACCTACTCGATATTCGTTCTGGGGAACCAGAGGATATTGTAATTTACAAGTAAGTGCATAAATATATATTGTACCTTTTGCTGCATTTTCAATTCTTCAAATTCACTTTGTATTTCTGAATCTAGATCCCTCAGAACAAATTTTTCAATTAAGTGATTCACTGTCTCCTTAAAATCATACTCACTCTTTTTAGGCTTAGGTGAAGAATAACTATTCAATACGACAATTTTTTTGGCATCCGAACATAGAAAACCGAAATTTTCATCACTTCTGTAACTTAGGGTGTGTTCCTCACCGTCATTGATATCGAAAAATGGTGGATTAAATCCGTCCTCAAGAAATTGATGAATGGGTATCAGAATAGAATTGTTAAGAATCTGTCTTTGCCTGAAAAATCTGTGATACTCTGATTCCAAATGAAAGCAGGGAGCAGAATAACAAACTAGGTCGTTTGTAAATTGCGAAGCAAGTTCTTTAAGTTTATCGAATTGTCCAGAATTGTTCTCGCTACTGTTATAGATTTTGAAGCGGTAGTAGGTCAAAAAAGATAAGGGCACATTCCCTATTAATTCAATCCTTCCTCTTCTATTTATCAAGGCCTCGCTTCTCTTAAATTGGTAGAATTCTGAATGATGAAAATGTTTGATATAGAAATCTACTGGAAAGTTCTATTCCTCCCATTGAGTTGGGAAGAGAAAATATAATGCAAAATCCCATGGAAAACCATGAACCGTATCTACACCTCTGAAATATTCGAATAGGTAAGACCAGACATATTGTGTTTCGCTAAATTGTGATTTGGCCATGAGTTCGTTTATTCATAGGACATAACGGATCGGCTTGATCGGCTGCACCGGACCTCCCCACGGTAGGAGGCATGATCGTGGTCGCAGCATGTTACCTACAGGCTATTCATCGTTTAAATTTACAATTCTATTCACTTGAATCATTTCTCTCTTTTGGGGGTTGTCAGCCATACTCTTTGGCAAGTTTGCCTAGTGTAGTGGCTTGTAGCGACTTGCCAATGTATATGGCTAAGCGTGGGTAATTTGAAAATACTCTTTTATCTGTTCAGGATAGTCCTGATACACTTGTCCGTCTATCTCCATCCCATTTGATTTCTTGCTTCGTTTTATTCCATCTGCTCCCCAAGTTCCCCATTGTTTAAAGAAAAAAATTGCCCCTTGTTTTTCACACTGATCTTTAATGTTTATTGCCCAATCCTTTTTCATAGGGCGGGCTTTGTGTCCACTTTCTCCACCCACAATTACCCAATGGATATTTTTCAAATTCAGTTTACCCAAATCTTCCAATAAGGGTTCTACCGAGAGAAATCGAATATTGGCCTTTACTTTTCGCAAATAATCTATTCGTTTAAGTGATTTTGTATTTTCAACCGTTACGCCTAACCAAACATTTTCGGGTAATTTCTTTCTACCAAAGTAAGAAGCCATGTTTTCCTCTCGCTTGGTTAGGATTTGGTAGGTATGCTGTGGAGTTGCTCTAATAACATCAAAAATACCATCAAGATACTCTATAGGCATCTTCTCGTGAAAAAGGTCACTCATAGAGTTGACGAAATACTTTGTCGGTTTCTTTTTTAACACAGGTTGCGTTAACCTTTCAGGCATTAGTGTAAACTCAAACCCATTTTCATAGCCGGGTGTTCCCATTGCCTGCAATCGTCTGGCCATTGTTTCGGCATAACAGTTTTTACAACCTGCCGATACTTTGTTGCAACCTGTACTGGGATTCCACGTTTGTTCTGTCCATTCGATTTTTGACATAATTATTTTTTTAGAACAATATTATAAGTTTTTTTGATCTTGTGAATATCTGTAGATCTATATCCAAGATTCCCAGTTCTCGAAATCTTACCTTTGCTCTCTAAGTCCTTAACTACCTCATTAAATAATGCAGGCATACATCCTTTCTGCATTGTAAATTTCAATCCTGTTATATTATCAGTTATTTCTCCATTTAGAATTGAATGGGTCAATAACTCTTTGATTTCCTCTTTCTTATTCGAAGTAGCCGGGTTATAAAACAAGCTACCCTTTTCAAAATCATTATCGATGTTAAAATTGGCTTCACCAGAATTTTTGTCTTTGCTCCAACAAATTTTCAAGAATTTTTCCATTCCAAGTGTATGATTTGTACCAAAAATCAATCCATAATAATTCCCTTTGCCTTTTTCTTTCTGAATCGAAAAATGGTGCATATAGTATTCCTTGTTTTTTGGAATGGAGTCCCTAAAATAGTTGGCAATAATCCTATGACATTCCATAGGTTCTGATTCGTCAAAGTCCAATTTCTCCGTATCTATATATGATTTGACGTTCGGGTGCTCTTGAAATCTTTTTATAAATGAGGAGGATATGAAAAATATAAAATCTGTTTTCGGAAACGAAACCAACTGCTGAAATATTTCGTCATCAATTTGTTTAAAACCGTATTGATCAAGCAACACAAATTTACCATAGTTCTTATTGTTGAGAATTTGCAGTACCTGCTTTTCTTTAAACAAATCCTTAAACTCATACTTTAGCACGTGCCTTTTGTAAACACAACCACCGCATTCATTTTCCTGTTCACATTTTGAAACGTGAGCAATTGTATTTTGCTCAAGTTCCTGACTTTTCTTTTTTAAGGATTCATTGAAAATGAAGGTGACATCCTTCTTAGCATTACCACAAAAATGTCTATTATCACCTTTTGCTTCATTTAGCAGCAGAAGAGGGCTTCCATAAACACCATCACTATCAGTCCCGCTCCCTGCAAAGAAGTCAAAAATATAAACCTTCTCATACCAGGGACTGTGTAAAAACACAGGAAACCATTCTCGAAAGCACTCTCCAAAAATGTCGAGCTTCAATCGAGTGGAATCATCAAAAGGTTTGGTATTTATGTTTTTAGCCATAAATCTATTTCCCAAAACTCTTTAGCGTGTTCTCCAAATTTTTAAAGGCTTTATTAATATCACGGATTCCTTTCTTTGCACTGCCTTTACTATCCTGAAGTTGTATCCTTGTTCCACAGCCGCAAGTTATTACCTCTTCATTGGCAACTTGTTGCAGGGATATCCTAATATTCCTGTTACAGTTTTCACAGGATATATCAATTTTCCGTTTTGAAATATCTAACATAATAATCGTTTTAAAATCTATCCTTTTAGAGGAAAAGGATCTTTCCCATAACTGTTTCTTTCTCGTATCTGTCCATTCCTTCCGTGAACGAACATTTCAGATCTATTGTTTTTGGCAATCCGTGTTGCGATCTTAATAGCATCCGATTGCTTACTCGTTACCGTGGTTGCTCTTTTACTTCCTGCCGTTTTTACTGCCCAACCATTGGAATGTTTTACTACGTGTTGATTCTTCTTACTCATTATTAGATATTTTAAAAATTTATCACTCTTTCCACCACGCCCTGTATTCTGAAATCTTCGGTCAGAATGATAGGCTGGTGAGATTTATCATTTGAATTGGGTTTTAGAATTACTAAATCATCTTGCCGGTGAAATTCTTTTATAGTGGCTTCATCATCTATTAATGCAACCACAATATCTTTATCATTGGCTGTTTGCTGCTGACGAATCAAAACCATATCACCATGATTTATTCGGGCTTTGTTCATTGAAGTGCCGGAAGCCCGAAGAATGAAATACCGCTCACCACTTTTCAGAAGTTTTTTTGATACCGGAATTTGTGCTTCAATGTTCTCAATTGCCAGAATTGGCAAGCCACAAGCCACATTGCCCACAAATGGAATCTTTACCGTTTGTTCTCGTTCTGTTTGTCTACTCACATCATCGGAAAGCACATAACGACCATTGGGCTTTTTTTCCAAATAGCCTTTCTCTTCCAAAGAGATAAGGATCTGAGACGCCGAACGTGGTGACTTATACCCCAATAATTGCATCAACTTTCTCACCGTTGGGAATGTACCAACGGTATTGAGTTCTGACCTGATCAGATGTAATGTCTGTGTTTCTTTAGTTGTAAGCATACGCAAATATACAAAATGTATTCCCTGCAGGCAACCTTTTCAATCTGACTTTACGGATAGAATCAGGCTCTTTTGGTTTTTTGGGTTGGGTGTGCGGGAAAGCAAAAACCAAATGTGCCTGATTGCAGGTTGGCTGTGGTATCGCAATTTTCTTTGTGTTGGGCAAAAGCAAGTGTGCTCAGAAAAGACCATTATCCGTAGTCAACCTCAAGTTTGGGAGTAATCTGCTATCACTGCCTGTATCTACCATACTGTTCTGATGCATGGACCCGGGACAACCGTGTAGATGGTCAAATGCCCTCTCTTGCAAGCAGGACACTAATC
Source organism: Saprospiraceae bacterium (assembly GCA_965222645.1). Taxonomy (GTDB): domain Bacteria; phylum Bacteroidota; class Bacteroidia; order Chitinophagales; family Saprospiraceae; genus JABDMH01. The sequence goes on from OZ244968.1 coordinate 4,370,580, forward strand.
GATCGGTATACCATGAAACCGGATGAAGAAAGGTACCATGGACACCTTTTTTGGTCGACTCAGCAACACTCAATGGTGCTCTCGGCCTACACGGAGCAATCGAGCAGACTCATGAGGCACTACCAGAAAAGGCAGACGACTTTCCCAACGAGGTCTTTCTCTAGGTACCTGATGGTAGGAGAAATTCATAAAAATTTATTCCCCAAAAAATTAAATCCTTTTGTATATTAGTCACACATCTGATTAAATGAAGCGATGGCTTTACTAGATCAGACTAGAATTTATAAGGTGTATCTGTTTTGTTGCAAATCGCACATTTGAAAAGAGAAATACAGATTGAGCCAAGCGCTTGGCGTGGGCTTGATCGATTTTCTCTGGGTGTGCGAAAACCCGCGACAATACGATGAGTTTCACGCCATTTTTTGTAGAAAGACTTTAATAACCCGACTCTCTATAGAAGCTCAAGGAGTCCCAGAACTAATCAAAATCATGAGCTGACCATCGATCCACAAAAAAAACATTAGATAAATATCTCTGTCAAAAAACAGAGGGATTCTCTTTGAAGCGTTAAAATACGAGTACCGGCAAAGGCTGGTACGTATATAACTGGTGCACCGGCTGCGGATTCACAAAGGCCGGTGCATATTCAAACATATAAAAATTCATTTGAAAAACCATGATATCCTTTGCAAGGCTAATATCGACCACTTCCACCGGAGGCAAACCAAGAGAACCTATCTTTTATAAAATAACTAAATAAATCAAAAAAATGCAAGCCCTAATCTTTCGTCTGAGCTGTCGACATTTATTTATCCCTCTACTGTTTTCTTTTTCTTTATCTCTTCCAGCTATTGATATTTGTCCATACTTCTGTCCGAATGAAAACTTACCCACCGGCACTGAATTAATAAATACGCTGGAAAAGAACCGGGATGCCCTTGATGATGATCCAAGGGGGCTTTTCTTTTTTGACACAATCCCTCCTGGCAAAGGAAAGGGAAAGCGCACTAAAGTGAAAAAACTCTCAGCAAGGATCACCGGAGATGATGTTGATATAGACTGGATTACCGTCGAAGAACACGATGTCGATTATTTCGAACTGTATGCTGCCATCGATGCTCAACCGTATAAATCGATCGAAAAAATAAAACCAGATAAAGGAAAAATAAAGGAGAAGGAAGAAAAAGAATACAAGCTCAAAGACAAAGAAAGTAAGAAAAAAAACAAGGAGGCAAAACGGATATACTACCGGCTCCATGAGGTGACCAAAAAGGGAGAAGATCACATACTGGCTGTGGCTATGACGGCATCAGCTAGCAGTAGCGGCAACAGCAATGCTCCTGACCAGTTGCTGGACCTCCTTCCACAGACCACCCCAAAATCGCCTGAGGTAGCGGCCATGGAGCGTTTTGATCAATACCCGGTGTCACACTTTACGGGTATCGCCGATATATCCATACCGATTCACACAATAGAAGTGGGAGCGCTCAAAATTCCTATCGAGCTCAAGTACCACTCGGGTGGAAATAAGGTATCTGATGTCGCTCCCAGGCAAGGCCTGGGCTGGAGTATTACGGGATTGTACAGCTTAAGTGCCGAGATAAGAGGTCAGGCCGACCAGACCAGCAGTACAGGCATGCTCAATAATGACCTGCCCACTTTTACCTTGAGCTGCATCACCCCGGCAGACAAACAGCTGCTGGATGGGCATATCAATTTTGGCTATGATATGGAGCGGGATGTATTTACCTATCGTACCCCCCTTCGCACCAATTCCTTTGTAGTGACCCCAGACAGTACTTATTTTTTGGAAGCCGATCGCAGCCTGATCAATTATTCGGGAGGCTTTAATGATTTTACACTACTGGATGATCACGGCAATCAATACTATTATGACATCAAAGAAAATACAGGCGGAAATAATATAAATAATACCAGTGCCTGGCATGTCAGTGAAATTTTAACCAGTGTGTCCGGGGAAAAAGTATCGTACACTTACTATAATTTGGAGACCCTCAGCTACATCACCGATCACACCACTGTGCACACCGTTCATACAGATTTATGCGATAATGTACCGGCTGGAATTACTTCCGGGCCTCAACCTCCCACCTATTTGCAAAACACAGTGTATATCAGCCAAAGGCCATTGAAAGAAATCTTTTTTCCCGGCGGAAAGATCCATTTTGTATTGGAGAGCCAGGACAGGCAGGATCTGAGTGGAGCCAAGGCACTGGATAAAATCGATGTCTACAGCTACGATTTCGAAGAAGCCGGTACTAATAAATACAAACTCATCAGAAGCTACGATTTATCCTATGTGTACAAGACGCGCAGTGGCACCAATGGGGGTAAAGTATTATTTCTGGAAAAAGTAGAGCAAAAAGATAATGGAGGTGTAGTGATAGGCACCTATAAAATGGATTACAACACGACAGCCCTACCAAAAAAAGATTCGTATGCCACAGATGAACAGGGATATTACAACGGAGCTACAAATGCCAATTTAATCCCGGCCTATTCGATACCTTATGCACCTAATTGCAATAGTACCAATTCTACAGCTACCAATGCCAATCCTGCCAATCGCAATTCGAATGGCACATACATGGACGCCTGGATGCTGGAGCGTATAGATTATCCCACCGGTGGATATACCAAATTTGAATACGAACCCCATAAATATATAGATGGCTCTACAACTACACTGGCAGGAGGTCTTCGGATAAAAAAAATGACCAGCTATTCCGGGAGTGGAGCGCTGTTAAAGTCCTTTCGGTATGGAGCCAGTGAATCCGGTCACGGAACATACCGGGACTATAGCAAGGTCATGATGCGCACTGACCAGATGATCAAAAAAGAAGACAACACGGGAGGTAGTGATTATTACTCCTACAATGTCATGCGTCTGAGCTCTGGAGTAAACACACTAATCAATGCCTTTGAAGGTGTACCAGTCACCTATGGTGAGGTCACGGTATATGAAGATAGCACTGGAGCAGGCAGTATCGGAAAAACCATATACACCTACAAAAATGATGTCAACGATCTGACTATCACCGGTAATGGAGCCACCAACAGGCAAGTGCTGCAAAGCCGGCACTGGGCCCGGGGTCAACTGCTCAGTAGAAAGGTGTACGGATCTGATAATAACCTCAAAGAGGAAATCACGAACACGTACACAGCGATTATTCCATCCAATCCGACACCGGCTTTGGGTTATGTTTTGGGCAGAAGTCTGGATATGATTACGCTCGGGGTTACCAACGGGTCAGGATGCCTGATTGATGACGATCAGTTTATTCTCAATCCATATTCCTGGTATCCGGGATTGTTAAAACTAAATACAACACGAAGCAGAAAATACGATGATATAACCCCTGGTAAGTACGTGGATCGTTTGATCACCCAGAGCTATGATCCGGATGACTATCAGCTCACCGAAGAAAAATATACGAACACCGATGGGGATGAGCGCATAAAAAGATACCGGTATGTCACCGGTCTTTCTAATTTATCTGCATCCCACACAGGTGCTTCATTGGCCTTTTTCCACATGCGGGAAAACAATCAACTCAATACCCCTATAGAGATAAATACGCTTAGAAAATCCGGAAGTACCACCAGGTATTTATCGGGACTACTAAGCGAGTACAGTATCAAACAGCTTGACGGCCGTTACTATGTTTTACCTGCAAATATCTACCAGGCACGCATTGATGATCTGAATCAACCCACGAGCTTTACCCAGGTCAATGTAAGCTCGGGAGGTACAATCAGCAGGGATGCCAGCTATGTGCACCGGTTGGATTTTATAGATTACACGACGCACGGTAAAATAGACCGCTGGAAAAGACCGGGGAACAGCATTATTAAATATACCTGGGACACGGATGCCAATAGCACCTACCACCACCGCATGCAAAACAGCATTTTGCACCATGGCAACACGGCGGCACAGATCACGCAATACAAAATAAGCCGGAGCCTGCTGGGCATGGATACTTTAATTATTCCAAATGGTATAAGCACAACCTACAATTACGATAGTTATGGCCGGTTTAAAAGAATACTGGATAATGCCGGAGACATCGATCAGGAAAACGAGTACGTGATATCTTCTGGGGGAAATAGTCGAGTGATTATTCATACACCGAGGTCGTCTATGAGCATTCTGAGTACCGATATCACCGAGGTAATGACCGACATCCACTTTTACGATGGTTTAGGCAGAGCCGAACAGACCATGCAAAAACAAGCGAGCCCGAATGCGAGCACCCATATCGTGCGGGGAGCGGTGACTCGCGATGATTTTGGCCGCACATCCAGAGACTATGTACCTTTTTCAGCAGGTGGCAGTACTACACAAAAGGCCTCACTGCCCACAAGTGTTCATGGGGACAACAAGCCTTACGGCGAGGTGAAGACGTATGATGATAGCCCCCTCCTGAAACCCAAAGAAATCCTTGGTCTGGGCAGTACTTGGCACAGCCAAAATAAGTTTGTGGAAAACACCTATGAAGTGGCACCGGGCAGTACGATAAGAAAATACGTAAATGGAATAAGTGGAGCAACGGTCAGCGGCACATATGGAACCAATGAATTGTATATGCGCAAGACGATCAGCGAGCAGGGCAATGTCACGATAGCTTATCTGGACAATGATGGCAAGATCGTACAGCGATCTGAGCAAGACTCTACGGGCACCTACCGGCACACTGCCTTTATCTATAATAATCACGATCGAGTGCGGTTTGTCATACAACCCCAGAGTTTTGAGACCTCGCAGAGCTTTACCATAGACGATGGCTATTTTAAGGATGGCGTATTTGAATTTGTATACGACAGCCTGGGCAGGGAAATATCGAGGCACACGCCTGGAGGAGGCCGGAGTTTTACAGTACACGACCGGTTGGATAGAACAGTGCTTACCCAGACGGCATTACAAAAAGCAAATAACAAATGGAGCTATATCCGGTATGATGCCTTTGGCAGAGTGGCCCACACCGGAGAACTAACCTCCTCATTGAGTCAAAGTGCACTGGCTGATAAGTTTAAGGCCATCAATCAATGCTATGAGCAATGGGTGGCAGGAAGCTGGACTACGGTGAGTTTTCCTTCAGAGCTCAACAGTGCCAGCAAAAAAATAAAGGTGGATAACATCTATGACAGCTACACGGCATGGAATAGCCTGGCCCCTTTTGACTCTGACCACGCCTATCACAATGCCATCAGTGATGCCACTGGATTGCTCACGGGGAGTTTTAGCTACAACTCGGATGATGCCAACGAGTCGTACTTTGACGTAGTATACTATGATTACAAACTCAGGGAGATACAACGCATCACGAGCCATCATCTGGCCGCCAGTCCTGCCAGCCCACAGAAGATCATCACGAGTCTGGAGTACAATCATGCCGGGGATATTCTGCGTACGAAGACGACCTGGCAGTTTGAGGATCGAGACGACATCACCCACATAGACAGTACGATCTATGATCACCGGAGTAGACCGGTGAGTTATGCCAGTGGAGTAGATGTAGCCGCGGAGGTGATCTGCACTTCGGCTTATGATGTCACGGGAAGATTAAACCAGAAGGTATACCAGCCGGGAGGAAGCTATACCAAGGGAGGCACCAATGATTATATCTTCCGGCCACCGAGTCCCACAGAGACAAATACAGCCGATACCGCCCGGGTGGCAATCATCCTGGATGCGGGCACCACGATCGATGTAAACAGCATCAATACTTATATGGCCGTGATAGACACCACCAGTGATCCGGGTACTACAATCAATGCCTTACAGACGATCCAGTATTCGTACAATATCCGGGACTGGCTCACGGGGATCAACCTCAATGCCGAGGGCAATCCGGTGCCCAATGTGAGTGAGGGCGATCTGTTTAGCATGAAGATGAATTACGCATCAGCTGGCCGGTATGACGGTACGATGGGCAGCCAGGCCTGGGCCCATCACAACGAGGATCTGCAGCAGCGATCCTACACTTTTAGCTACGATGCAGCCAGCCGGATCAAGGGAGCGACATACAGTGGAGTCAATGGCGAGAACTATAGTGTGAGTGATCTGCGTTATGATAAAACCGGCAACATTAAGCGGCTAAAGCGGATGGGAAAGAAAGGAAGCGGCTATGCGCAGATCGATGATCTGAGTTACACTTACTCGGGCAATCACCTGATGCGTGTAGAAGATGCGGTGAGTGGAGACAATGAGGTAGACTTTGTAAACCGCAACAGCGGCAGCGATGACTATGCCTACTACGCAGATGGCTGCCTGCAAAAAGACCTGAACGAAAACATAAGCAATATCGACTACGACACGTACTTGAATAAGCCGGTAAGGGTCACCCTGAGCACAGGAGAAACGATAAAATACATCTATGATGGCACGGGTACAATGATTAGAAGAGAGTTAAGCGATGGCACATCCTGGGATTATTTGGGCGGTATGATTCTTAAAGACGGCAATCCGTACCAGATTGCGATGGCAGAGGGCCGGATTGTGTATGAAGACACCGTCCCTCGCCATGAGTATGAGTATCGCGACCAGGTGGGTAATTTGAGGGTCTCATTTACGGAGCGGAACGGAAAATTGCAGCAGACATATGCAGCGGGATACAGCCCATTTGGAGTTCAGATCCATGCGGAGGTGAGTACTCCGGCGCCTTGTAAATTTACCTACCAGAATCACGAAGACATAGGAGATTTTGGCTTGCGGATGGTTGGGATGGGGGCCAGGTGCTATAATGAGAGTATTGGGAGGTTTATTGCTGTCGATCATCGAGCAGAGAAATATCCTGGGTGGTCGCCATACAATTATGTTCTTGGAAATCCTATTAGAAACATAGATCCACAGGGTGATACTGTACAGGTGGCAGTAGGCAATGAATTCATAAACTATACTCCAGGAATGGAGTACACAGGAGATAATAAGTTTGCACAAGGAGTTTTCAATTCTCTTAATACAATGAACACCAGCGAAGCGGGTGCCGAAGTACTTGGGTCTTTAGTGGCATCGAAAAACAATTACTCTTTTGTCAATGTAGTATCAACTGACAAAAACGGCAATCCTGTTGAAGGCGTGAGGTTTAGACGAGGAGAAAACGGAGGAGGAACAATCGAGGCTGGATCTTCAAGTGATGTGGGTACAATTGCACACGAATTGTTTCACGGGTATCAAATTGAATCAGGGATGAATCCTGCAACTACTGCAGGGGAAGTAGGTGCTTATTTATTCCAAGATGTTGTCAATTATCAATCTGGAGTAATGTTTGGTTCAAACGTTTCTACAAATAAGTATGGTTTAAAATATGATGATGCACATAAGAATCTTGTTTTTAATGGATTTAATGATGCAGATTATGTTTCAGCCAATATCTTTTTCAAGTATAGTAGTAAAAATGCTACAGGTTTATACAACAAAACTAAACGACAATTTAGTCTATTCCCTAAACCTCCAGTAGCTAAATTTCTTCCAGCATTTAAATAAGATTGCAAATGAGAATCTATATTTTATTAGTTTTTATTTATTCTGCTGTTTCTGCGGGTTGCCAGAATGATATACAGAAACAAGGACAAGCAGAACAATCGGATGACATTATTGATGCAGTAATTCAAATGCCATATACAGTAGAAGAACATAACCCGAATGTAACTTTACCAGAGCCACTATCGACAAATGGAAAAGGGAATGCAGTTTTAAATGTTTTAATCAATGAAGAAGGTAAAGTGAGAGGATTTAACCTTATTTTTTTAAGGCTTATAAATAACGATTTGGATACGTTGAAGCATTACAAATATGCCAAGAACTTATTGCAAGCAAATGATTACCCGGAAGAAATACGGATATTTTTACCTTTCTTTAAAGACTATGTAGATGGATTGAGGATTGTTAAAAAGGAAAATGTTCCAATTGCACCGAATGAGGATTACTTTTTAGAAATTCCATTGAAGCTGGAATAATAAAATAGAAGCCTTGCATAGATGCGGGGCCTTTGGAAATTGGAGGAGTGGCACCTGATTTTGGACCTGGAAAGTTTCTTAAAAAAGGTAGAAAAGCCAAAAACATTCTTGATAGGATGAAGGGAGGTAAAAAAGCCGCTCGTGATAGAAATTTTGGAATAAAAGACAAGAAGTTTTGGAAGGCTTGGGAAAAACACAAACAGAAATTACCTGGGAAAGGTAGAGACAAAGACATTAAATCAGCCCAGCAGGCCAAAGAGGCTTACAAAAAATGGAAAAGTGGTGAAGGATTTTAATAAGAAATACGATATAGACTCTCTCTATAGTTTGATTAAATCCAATAATGATATTGATCTCATTATAGACAGGTTTAGATGGCTTAAGAATAATAGCTACACCAATTATTATGAATATATTGAAAAGATTAAGGTCTTGTTCATCTTGTCGGATGAATATGAGTTTTTGTCTACTGCTGCTCTAATTTTCAATGAGTTCAAAGTCCACTCAGCTGTACCACTTATAGTTGCTAAATTACTCTCAGGCAAATATGATGATAGTGGTGGGACCTTTTTGTACTCTCTATTAGGACTAAGGATAAAGAGATTTAAGGAAGAACTTAATTTATTATGGCAAAGGGAAATTAGTTGGGAAATGCAACAAAAACTTGAACTACTCAATATTCCTCAAGAGTCGTAGGCCTTAGAAGCTTTAAAGTCACGTGCCGTGGCATCAATAAAGATTTAGATCTTTTCTGTGAGATCAAAAGGAGGAAGTTCGACTTTTTTTAGTCTTTTTTAGTAGCTCGTATCGAGCTGCTCCTACTCACCATCGATCAATGCGTTGCAGACGATCCAGTATTCATACAATATCCGGGACTGGTTTACGAGCATCAACCTCAATGCCCAGGGCAATCCGGTGCCCAATGTGAGTGAGGGCGATCTGTTTAGCATGAAGATGAATTACGCATCGGTAGGCCGGTATGACGGTACGATGGGCAGCCAGGCCTGGGCCCATCACAACGAGGAGTTGCAGCAGCGATCCTACACTTTTAGCTACGATGCAGCCAGCCGGATCAAGGGAGCGACATACAGTGGAGTCAATGGCGAGAACTATAGTGTGAGTGATCTGCGTTATGATAAAAACGGCAACATTAAGCGGCTAAAGCGGATGGGAAAGAAAGGAAGCGGGTTTGCGCAGATCGATGATCTGAGTTACACCTACTTGGGCAATCACCTGATGCGAGTAGAAGATGCGGTAAGTGGAGATAATGAGGTAGACTTTGTAAACCGCAACAGCGGCACTGACGATTATGCCTACTACGCGGATGGCTGCCTTCAAAAGGACCTGAATGAAAACATAAGCAATATCGACTACGACACGTACCTGAATAAGCCGGTGCTGGTCACCCTGAGCACAGGAGAAACGATAAAATACATCTATGATGGCACGGGTACAATGATTAGAAGAGAGTTAAGCGATGGCACATTCTGGGATTATTTGGGTGGTATGATTCTTAAGGACGGCAAGCCGTACCAGATTGCCATGGCCGAGGGCCGCATAGTGTATGAAGACACTGTCCCCCGGCACGAGTACGAATACCGCGACCAGGCGGGCAATCTGCGGGTGTCTTTTACGGAGCGGAACGGAAAATTGCAGCAGACATTTGCAGCGGGATACAGCCCATTTGGGGTACAGATTCATGCGGAGGTAAATACTCCGGCACCTTGCAAGTTTACCTTTCAGGGACATGAGGACATAGGAGATTATGGCTTGCGGATGTTTGGGATGGGGGCCAGGTGTTATAATCAGACTATTGGGAGGTTCTCAGGTGTCGATCCCTTAGCAGATGCTCCGCATTTGGTAAGTTGGAGCCCATATCATATGTCATTCAACAATCCACTGAGGTTTGTAGATCCTGATGGTAGATCACCTGATGACATCATACTTCGAGGAAGTAATAATTCAAGTGTTACAATAGTAACTGATTTAATTGATATTGAATTAGATGCCAGCTCATTTATAGGTGACTTAGGAGGCAATTATACTTTAGAGGGAGGTGATATTATAGATGCTGCATTAGACATAGGAGGGTTAGTTGACCCCACTGGTGCAGTAGATGCGACAGCAACAATATATCATGCCGGAGAAGGCAATATTGGAAGCACAATAGTAAGCGGCCTTTCTGTTTTACCTGGTGGTGATGTGGTGAAAGTAGCCAAAGCTGGTAAACATGCAAAGACTCTTAAAAAGGCGGTTCAAACAGTAAGGTCTTCGAAAAAACAAGTCAGAACCAATAAAAAGACATCAACCAAAAAGCATTTTGTTCAACATTCCAGCAAGAAGAAAGCTCAAGAGGCATCTGGACAGCCCAAGAAAGCCAAGTCAGAGATACACGATAAAAAAACAGGTAGAGGTCAAAGACGACATTTTCATGATGTAAAAGATGCTAATGTTCACCATACCTATGGTAAGACTAAGAATAAGAAAAGGAATTGAAATGAACACATGGTTTTTTAAAATAGAAGGAAGGAGTAAAGCAAACTCAGTAATAGATCATCCATTTGGCTTTTTCGTAAATTGTTTGATTTCCACGGAAGAGGGATTGGAAGAAACGAAAAGTTATATTCTGAGTGATTTGAAAGAAGACGGTTACGAAGTTAAGATGTTTGAGCATTCTGGTAAATATGAAGAATTTCACTGGGATGAAAAGGAATTGCAAGATGAGTTAGCAGAATTGGCTTGTCAGGCATCTAATAATCCTGAGACTATTCATTATTCTACTTTTCATACATGGGAGGAAGAATAAAAAACATCATCGAGTAGATAAAGCCTTGCAGCGATGCAAGGCTTTATTAGTTTACAGAGCGGCTACGTTCTTCTGAAAAAATTCTTTGAACTTTTTATTGGTAAGCATTTTGTCAATTATTTTAAAGACCATAGAACGTTCTTTTTGTATCTTTACGATGATCTCTGAAAGCAGAGTTTTATGAGTGTCGATCATCGAGCAGAGAAATATGCTGATATAAACAAAAAAACAGGGGAAATTACATTTACAGAAGCTGCAGGAGACGATGTAGTTCGCCTGGTAAATAATGGAGAAGTAGAGGACCGTTATATTTATGGTGAAAATGGCAGTTTTACCGAAGAAAATAAGATGATCCGTGGTAGTTTTGAGGGAATCCAAGGCACGGCGTTGGTGACAGTAAATAGTGAGAAGGCACAAACCTTTTTTGAATTTGCAGCCCAGTCAGATGTGGAATTCGGAAAATTGGATGTTGAAAAAAAATGGAATAGCGGCCTCGATAGTTACTACAAGTCACCAACCAACAGAAACATCTACTCTTCCCAGCATTGTCAAGAAATTATCAGCGAGAGGGTTTACTGGATTGAAACAGGCACATTCTCATCCTGATGGACAAGATGTTCCAAGCGGGCACTATGATAACAAGAATCCTAATAACCCTTATAGCTTAAATCCAGTACCTCCAAATCATCCTGATTATTCAAAAGGTGATGCGCAGAACGCTAGGACGACAAGATCATTGCCTGGATTTGGAACTACAAAGTTTGAAATTTACAATCCAAAGACCGGTGGAGTGACAACATACAATGGGGCTAGTAAGGCCAAAATTAAGTAAGATGAAAAATCAAATTATAATCATTAACCTCATTGGAATAGTAATTTTAGGTTCATGTAATTCAAAAGATAACGAATATAAAGAGAAGTCATTGGAATGTATCCTTGATGCATACAATTCGGAATTCTCAATGAGACTAGGTAATGAACTCAGAATATTTGAATCACACGGCTGGACGGATACTACAGTAAATTTAAGTTTACTAAGCATTAAAAGTGAAAGACTCAAATCAGGGGAGTATTATTTTTCAGAATATAATGGTTTAAAATTATTCCTCTCTCAAGGTGAATTGTACGAAGACAAGGGATTGCGTCTAGAGTTATTTGCAGATAAAAGTAAAATGACGTCAAATTCCTTAACGTGGAAAAAAGTTGATCTAAAGAATATGCGAGAGGCAGGCATTGTGCCTCCTGAACAGTTTGATGAGATCCAAATTATTTATAACTCGAAGAAGAAATGCATTGAGGAAACTGAAATGATGGGTAGGGAAAGATTCATGGAACAGATAAAAAATAATTGTGGATTTTGCAAGTAGTATTGCCTAGTTCTGATTGAAAAACTTCGACTATACATCAAAATTTAACTATATGATCCTCATAGTGTATGAAGACACCGTGCCCCGGCACGAGTATGAGTATCGCGACCAGGTGGGCAATCTGCGGTTGTCCTTTACGGAGCGGAACGGAAAATTGCAGCAGACATATGCAGCGGGATACAGCCCATTTGGAGTTCAGATTCATGCGGAGGTAAATACTCCGGCGCCTTGCAAGTTTACCTTTCAGGGAAATGAGGACATAGGAGATTATGGCTTGCGGATGTTTGGGATGGGGGCCAGGTGTCATAATCAGACGATTGGGAGAATGTTGGTGGTGGATCTATTAGCGGATGCTCCGCATCTGGTTTCTTGGAGTCCATACCACTACAGTTACAACAATCCGATTTTGTATGTGGATCCCGATGGACGAAACCCTATTAAAGCTATAATTGCTGCAGGTCGTATCGCAAAACGTGCATATAAGATTTATAAGAAAACTGGAAAACTCACTGCTAAATCTTTGAAGAAGGCGGGACTTGACGAAGCAGTTGATATAGCATGTGATTTGTACACGATTTTTAGTGGAGACGCAAGTGTCGCGGATCGTATTGGATCATCAGTTGATTTAATTGTCGGTACAGATTTTAATAAAAAGGGGCAAAAGGAAGTAAGAAAACAAATTACTAAAGTTTTCCCCACAAGGAAGAAAGCACTTGATGCAAGACCCAAACCTAAACCTGCCCAAAAGGGAGGAAAAAGAGTTACGAGACAGTCAAGAAATAAAAGTGGTGAAGGCAAAAAGTTTAAGACTGATGGAGGAAGTCAGACACCTCATGTGCATGACAAGAACCATAATGACAAAACAAAGCCAAATGTGCATTATAGAGTTAGAAAGAAAAAAATATAACCATGATGGAAGAATCAAGAATTTATTGGACTGGAATCGAATTTAATTATAGCAGGGATTCTGCTGATTATGGAAAGTTGAAAGGTGGTTTTGTATATGGGTTTGTTCATGCTATTGACGTTCGCGAAGCATTAAAAAGATTTGAAGGTAGACTTATAGAAGAAAAATTAACTCCCAAGAATTTTGAATTTATTTCAATTTATGATTTAGAGATGGAATGGGAAACTGAAGAACAAACAGAGAATTATTTTCAATTAGCAAAGGAAGCTGAAAGTTCATCCGAAGTGATGTTTGATGCTTTTTATTCCTATGAATCGTAAAATGAAAACAGAAGCCTTGCAGCGATGCGGGGCTTTTAGAAAGTGGAGCAGTAGCACCTGATGCTGGGCCTGGTAAAGGAGTAAAAATCTCTATCTCATCGATTAAGAAGGCATTAAAGGAGGTACACAAACTGGAGGAATTTAAAATGGAAATAGAAGCTAATTTTTTAAATGGATTTCAAATTGATCAAGTCGTAGATAAAGGAACTAGTTGGCAAATAAAACTTCAGGAGGGAATAATTTCTTTTACTTCATCAGGATTTACCCAAGTTCTACGAAAAGAGCCGATTTTTGTTAATAATCTATTTCTTTCCGAGCAAGAAAGAAGCTAATCGGTCTGATTTGGGTATAGATGAGGACCGAGATGACCAAGTTCGATTGGGTAAATGAAGGAGAAATATGATGTGTTCCAAAAACAAAGAAGGCAGAAAATTTATCGGGACAAGCACGAGCAGTGTGGAAAAGAATTTTTATGAACGAGCCCATTATGAGCCGCATAAATATAGGTCACGAAAAAGGACAGATTAATGAATTTTGATACACTAAATCAATACTTGAGAGGTGAAATCAAGGACGTGGAATTTCTAAAAGAAATTGAAAAAGAAGTTTCACAATTTGTAGATGATATCGAACCTGGCCACAATTCTATTCAAATAGAAGCAGGAGAATTGAGTTATCGAGAATTTGGTAGTGGCAGATTAAGGGCTTTGCTCTATAAGTATTTGGAAGGAGAATTAGGCGAGTGGGATTTAGAATATATTTTGCGTGCAATTGAATTTGAATTTGAAGAGGAGGATGAAAAGGTCGAAAATGTAATTTTTAGCTTCTCCGATCCCTACTTGAATTTTAATATTACGGCAAAAAACATCTCAACGGCTATCCAGTATTTATCAGGATGTTCGGAGGTTATGTCGTTAGAGGGACATAGACCCGGAGATATGCGCAAAAGCTATAAATCAGTCCTCAAATGAGATGATAAAGTCCTCATTTTTTGGTCAAAATGTAGCAATGCTGTCTTTGATAATGGTTGCAAGTACGGGTAGAATAACCGACTATTTTGGCTTCCGGATACATAGCTTCTGCCTCTTTCATAAGTAGGTCATCTAATAGGGCTTCAGTGGAAGAAAAGGCTTTAGTGTGATTGATTTCTTGCCATAAGGGTAATTGATCCTCTTTTATGACTTCTCCTTTGAGAATTATGGCCGGCACTTTTTTAATATCAAAATCATTGGGCATTACTCTTGTAAAGTCAGTTCCAATCGGATTATTTGCGAGCTCTTCTTCAGTACAGGTACTAAATTGATTTGATTGCGTGATTTGAATTTTATGTTCTCCAAGTTGACCTTTCCAAGTAATTATTTTATCTCGGCCAAACCACACCCACTCATGATCCCAGCCGTTTGCTTTTTTGCAGATCACTTTATTATTTGTGAATCGAAAGATGACATTTATACTTTATTTTACGGACCCTAATCTCACTTCGGCATCACTCTTTTACATCATCTAAAGCCCTGCCTGCGATACCGCGGGTAGGCAGGCTAACGTAGCTTTGGCTAATTGCGGTTTCGCTTCTTCGACCTACCAAAAATAAACTCTTCACTAAAATCAGATACTTCATAAATGGTGAACTTGATCACAAATCTCGGAGGTCACAAGCATCAAACCAGCCTGTTTTAAGCTAAGTTCCTGGCGTGAGCTTAAGGCGGAAAAATTCCAATTGAATTGAAGTCATTTGGACACACCTGAAAAAACCTGTAAAAAGAGGGAGGGCTGAGGCTTTTAAAGCTCTTTCCTCAGTCTTGCCACGGGAATATTGAGTTGTTCGCGATATTTTGCTACCGTACGACGCGCAATATTGTATCCCTTTTCCATGAGAAGATCTTTTAATTTCTCATCGGAGTAGGGCTTGCGCTTGCTCTCTTCTTCGATAATATCGGTGAGGATATTTTTTACTTCCAGGGTGGATACTTCTTCACCGTCTTGCGTCTGTAATGACTCGCTAAAAAATTCCTTGAGGCGCCGGGTACCAAATTCTGTTTGGACAAACTTACTGTTTGCTACCCTTGAAACTGTTGAAATATCCAGGCCCGTTAGATCGGCAATATCTTTGAGGATCATGGGCTTCAATCTGCGCTCGTCTCCAGTCTTAAAGTAGTCGTACTGAAATTGGAGAATAGCATACATCGTCTTATACATCGTATGTTGCCGCTTTCTAATGGCGTCGATAAACCACTTGGCAGAATCGATCTTCTGCTTGATAAACATGATCGCCTGCTTATCTTGTTTGGTGGTGCGCTTGTGCTCTTTATTGATCCGGTAACTTTGGAGCATGTCCTTATACTGATCATTTATACGCAGATCAGGTGCGTTTCGAGAATTAAGAGTCAGGTCTAATTCTCCATCCCGATTTATGATAATAAAGTCCGGGATAATATAGGTGTTTGTCTTTTGGTTTTGAGCAGCATAACCACTTGCTGGTTTGGGATTAAGTTTTAGGATTTCTTCAATGATGTCTTTGAGTTCGACTTCATTGACACCGAGGTGCTTTTTGAGTTTTGTGTAGTGTTTCTTCGTAAATTCTTCAAAGTGCTGATCGATCAGTTTGTAGGCTTTTTCAAGAAGTTCCCGGTGGCCATTTGCGGTTGGAAATCTTTGTTTCAATTGGATCAGGAGGCATTCTCTGAGATCCCTGGCACCTACGCCGGGAGGATCAAATTTCTGGATCTGATCGAGAATTTGAAGCACCCGCTCCTCGGTAGTGATGATGTTCTGGGCAAACATGAGGTCATCCAAAATGGCGGAAGTCTCACGACGCAGATAACCATCCTCGTCAATGCTGCCAATGATCTGCAGTGCAATTTGAAAATCCTCGCTTTCGGGTTGCTTTAACATTCCCAGTTGACTTTCCAAAAAATCGTGAAATGTCTTTTCGACTGCGATCGGCATTGATTTATCATCCTCGGGAACGCCGTAATCCGATTTTAGTTTATAGGTGCTGGGGTCATCTTCGATGTAGTCTGTAAGATACTCTTCAAGTTCAAAGTCTTCCGCTTCTGTTTCTCTCTCGATTTCTTCATTTGAAGCCTCGGCAAGCTCGTCGGTGGTCTCGGCTTCTGCACCCTCTTCCAGTGCAGGATTAGCCTCAAGTTCTTCCTTGATACGTTGATCTAGAGTGGCTGTTGGGATCTGAAGGAGTTTCATGAGCTGAATCTGCTGAGGGCTCAGCTTCTGCAGCATTTTCTGGCTTAGACTTTGTTTAAGCATGAGTAACGTCTTTCTTATCTAGAGAACAATTTTGAGTATCCAATAGTTTTTTATAATTCATAAACTATGCCAATACAAGATTACGACAAATATTCATATTAAAAAAATGTATAATATGATTGTGGGTCAATCCTTTCTATGAACACACGCATAATTCCCTTTGTTGTTAGCACTTTTTGATGTTTATTTGCACAAAATTTAGGCAAAATCATATAATTTTTTGCATTATGGATCATATAGAAAACGAAGGCAAAAAGGGATATTGTCTCCTATACTTTATCGTTTCCTTAGTCCTGTTTATAGCCCTTTGGGCTTGGGTATACTACAGTAATTACCAGTCACTATAGACTGTACCTTAAGCTTTTAGACTTATTTTTGATACTTCTTCCAGATGGGATAGCGGTCTTACAATGCCTTACGAATTTACGTAAATATTGTGACTAATGCAAGAAAAGGTGCAGCATAAAGACATACTGCACCTCGATTTTGGTCATCAAAAAACTTCTCCCTTTCAAAACTGGCACTCAGGGAGGCTTGATACCCAGTGATAGTTCTTCAATCAGTTGTCATCGATCACTCTTCCTGAGCCACTGATCTTGCTGTCAATCTCGGGATTTCCCCTGTAGTATATATCTCCGCTACCGCTTATCCGAACATCCAGGAAATCGCTCACATCTACCTCAACATCGCCACTTCCGCTGATAAAAATGGATGATCTTCTTACAGGAAAATCAAATGCTTTTAATTCGCCAGATCCGGATAGCCTCACATCGAGATCGTCACCAAATCCCAAGAGTTCTACCTCTCCCGATCCCGATATTTGACACTCGACATCATCGGCTTCCATATCGACCATCAGTAGACCCGATCCGGACAAATGAAGTTCTACGTCATCGACTACAAAACGATCGAGTGTTCTAATCTCTCCAGAGCCCGATACACTGAGGGCACGAAATTCGGGCAGTGTTATGGTAATCTCAACTTTGCTGTAATTTCGCAGGCACCGATGATTATCAATGATTAGTTTATCATCGCGAATTTTAAAATCGATTTCATCGATAATATTGGCCTGACCGGACACGGTTATTTCTCCAAAATCACCTGGAATCAGAAATACATCCGCATCCATTCTTAAACTGATTTCAGAAATACGATCCAGATCAAAGGTCTCCACTACCGCGTCTCCTCGTCCGTGTTCGCAATCGATCGCATTATCTAAAATACACGCACTTTGAAAGACTGATATCATGAACAGTGCTAATAAATATTTTATGCTTTTCATTTTAGTCTATTATTTATTTGAATTATCTGCAATTGTAGTTTACGTCACCTGATGATCTTAATCCAGGTCATCACCTGTAGATTTATACCCTCTTCCAAACCAGCCAAATCTAAATGTAAGCTGGCCGGTAACACTGCTGAAGTCCTTATTGCTCAGACCAGCTAGCCGGTCTACATCGTTTACCATGCGGTAGCCGACAGATGCGCTAATTCTAAAAAATTTTGCCACATTTAGTTCGAGCCCGACCTCTGGTATAAAGACAAAGATGCCGTCAGAATCAATATTAAACGGGTCACCCCGCAAGTCTGCAAATCCCCATCCGATTTTTGCACTTGTATACGGGTGTAACAATCGAAAAGTGGATGGAGTATATCCAAGCCAGAAGCCTCCATGTGCCAGTTCCATCCTGAAGTTATCACTGTTGTCAATGTAATGATTAAGGTGTTCCAGACTCCCCATTCCGTATGCTCCGATAAAGAACTCGTCAATGATGAGACCTCCGCCTCCTCCCATGGATGTCACGTATTCTCCTTTTATATTTCCAAACTCAACTATAGGAGCTGCAAAGCCACCCAAAACACGAGCCCTGGAAAACAAAGTTTCGTGCTGGCTGTAGGCAATGCCTGAAAGCAGTGTTAAAATGAATAAAATCTGTATCCGTTTCATTGTTTATTTATTTAATTATTTATTTAATTTTTTGACTTATCCCAAGATGATCACGTGGTGTACTGATATACTGTTATGGTAGTGGGTGATTTAATGCGAAGAAGTGTGGAAGAGCCGGAAAATGGGAATCGCTAAATCCTGATCCCCGCGCTAAATCCGATCCAGAACTTTGTATTAAGAGGGGTGATCAGGTCGGTAAAATTTTTTTCGACTAATGTGTATCTTGGTAATTGAGACCCGTGCTCCACCTCAAGAAGATCGTTGAGATTAATTTCTGTCACCATAAGATTAACTGTGGGACCAGCAAATATTTCAAAAGGTTTATCTGTAAAATGGAATAGTAACTTAAATTGATTGAGTAAATTTAATTCGGGTTTTATTATTTTCTTTTCTTGAATTACACTTACCAGTACTTCGGGATTTATTTTGAATCCACTCTTTGTGTTTAACATGAAAAACCCGAAACCATATCCGTATCCCCAAACGATACCCGTATTAAAGTTATTTCTCTTAAAGTTGCTGCCGACTTGAAAGATATTATAAAACCTCTTTGTGCCGAGTTTGAAAGCAAAATTAGCCAGGAGTGCATCTCCCGCAGATAATTCAATTTTATTATATCCTCTTCTGATCAGATTGACCAAACCAAAGGAAAAACCACTAACTGTATCCGCAACGTTGATAAGACCGATTTGGAAGTAATCCACATGTTTTGCCACGTTGACAATACCGCCTAGTTGCACCTTTACCCGCTCAGCTACATTTACAAACCCCGCAGTCTGAAAAAACACTCTACCCATTGATACATTAGTAAATGCAGCTATCTGTCCACCCGCTACATTCCTGCCTGCATTAAAAAGTCCTGCGATCTGATAACCCCTGCTTATTCGTCGATTGAGATTGAAAACCGGCGCAATCATGAGACCATCTGCCTGGTTATTAATATTCATAGCTCCAAACTGCATTCCCCGCATGATCCCCTCATTGTAATTTAGGAAACTTGCGATCTGGATACCCTCCACATTTCCCTTGACGAAGTTTGCGAAGCCCGACAACTGAATGCCAATTGCATCATACTGGATGGCATTGTAAAGTCCTCCAATTTCCAAACCCTTCAACCCTCCGTTATTACCTGCAATTGCATTAAGGGAAAAATGATTGCTTCTACTTTTTTTTCTTCTCGCAGGGACAACTGACACCTGAGCCCATTGATCTGCCAGTTTGTTCTCAAAGAGTAGACCCCGGGCTTCATATCTTCTTTCTCTCACCTCCAGACCTCTGTCTCCCTTGGCGTCGATTTTACGAATTACGGGATCCTGGTCTCTTTCGAGATAGACTGAATCAGCCGTTGATTCCAGATTGGCATATGCCGTGGTGTCAATGGCATCAGAGCTATCCTGACGAAGTTCATCCCGCGGCAAATCATTTTGAATCAACTGATCAGTTTCCTCCCGATCGACATATTCAACGAGCAGGGAAGGGTCATGACTCAGTACCACTCTGCTACCTCTGCGCCGGTAAATGATTCCCGTTTGATACCCCAGGTCTTCCAGGGATTCGATAAGAGAATTATCTTCCAATTGCAGGGACACCAATGCGTCGCCGGGCACCACATTTCTACTATAAGAAAAACGCACCTGATAGTGATCTTCCATGGCGACAAGAGCGGAGTCTACGGAATATTGACTGGCAACTTGAGCCGTCAGATCAAAACTGGTGCAAAAGACAACGGTCGCTATCGCAAGCTTCACTTTCATTCACAGGGAGTACCATTTATTATATAACGACTTGTCGCACTGTTTTCGATGGATAGATTGAGTCCAAATTGCAACTCCTCCAATATTTCCTCAAGGTCCAGATTGTCGAAAGTCGAGTTGTAAGTACAATCCAGAATGCCATCTTCGGTCACTTCGAAATCCACATCATAGTGCACTTTTAAATGATCCAAGATTGTGTTCAAGGTTGCATCTCTAAATTCGAAAACTCCCGTCTTCCAGCTGAGGATGTTGCTGTCGTCAGATAAAGACTTCTCTATGACCTGATTTTTATCCCGGTAAACGGCTTCTTCTCCTGGTGATATAATTTGTACCTGATCATTTGATGCAATCTCTTGAAATGCGACCTTTCCCTCCTCAACAAAGACCCTCACATTCTGCTCTTCAGCCCGAGAATCAACCATGAATCTGGTTCCGAGCACGGTTGTTTTCGTGCGGTCTGTTTCTACCACAAACTTCTGGTCGTTATTCAAATGTTGGACCTCAAAGAGTGCCTGTCCATCCAAATGAACGACCCGTTCAGCAAATTCACTAATGAATTCGATCTTGCTGTCCTTACTCAGCCAGACTATCGAACCGTCTGGCAGCGTGAACTCCCTCACCGCATCCTCTGAAAAAACAGCCATTCGTTCATGTTGATTTGCATCTCGATTTAGTAATCGATTAAAAATGATCACGGAGGAAATCAGTAGTAGGCCGATGGCCGCCACCCTCATAAAGGGTCTCAGCCAATGCACCTTATGGGTGGAATTCCCTACCTGGGCATTTTCAAATTTTTCCCACTCAGAAGTAATGTCTATTACAGGGAACTCTATCTCCTCTTGTCCTGACATCTGCCACACTTTCCTATATTCTTCAAAGAACTTCTTTCGATAAGCATTTGAATCGATCTCTTTTTGCAAAACCTCAGCTTGCTGAGGAGACAGCTCCCCAGTCAGATATCTGATCACCTGAGTCTTAAATTCGAGCTCGTTCATTATTGCTTTCTTCTATTAAGATGCTGGTCGACTAGAATTACCCCTATGCTCATTTCGATTTTTTTTGGTCTAATGTATTAAAGTGCTGATTATCAGTGCTGTGACCAATAGGTCCTGTAGCGATAGTCTTAATGTACTAAGTGCCTTACTCATTTGATTCTCGACCGTCTTAACGGATATACCCATGATCTCAGCTATCTCCTTATAGCTCTTTCCACCAAACCTACTCAATGTGAACACCTCCTGGCAGCGACCGGGCAACATGGAGATAGCCGTTTCGATCCGCTCCCGGGTTTGAATAGACTCCACCTCAAGTCGTCCATCTACCTGAGCCATATTGGGTTCGATCTCAATGCTATTCATGAATTGATTGGATTTTTTTCTCTTATAGCCCAAAGCCTCGTGATAAGCCATCGTAGCGAGATAACCCTCCAGGTTTTGCTTTATTTCGATTGTGTCTCTCTTTTTCCAAAGTTTTACAAAGACATCCTGGGCAAGATCTTTACTGGTTTCCTCTTGTCTGATTATCCTAAAGATTGATCTAAAGACTATCTGATAATGCTGGTGGAAGAGCTGCTTCATCGCGACCTGGTCTCCCTTTGAGAGCCTCTCGATAAGTGACCTGTCGTCCGGAATCTTCATCGAGACAAAAGTAGTGATCTTATGCTGATTGAGTGCTACCTAAAGAAAAATAGAAAGGGTGCCATGCGGCAACCCTTTCTAAAACGAGAACCAAATAAAATTAAAAACCTCTATGATGAAAACCTTATGTTTTACTTTCTGAGGAGTTCACCTTTAAGACCCAAACGAGAGCGTTAAAAAATGTTACCATACCTTTAAACAAACGTTATGCATATTCGACGGGTCTGGTGTCTTCAAAAGAAGTATTTGATGATCGAATGAAAGATCACGAGCTGATCGGTCCGGGTGAGTTGTTTCGTCAGTGATGGGAGGGCTGCCGAATGCCTGGATCTAAAGAAAGCTTTCTCATCGGCTACAACCCTATTTCTGTAGAACTGACTTGGAAAACATAGATTTGGAGCAGTTTTTGACTGCTTAGAATTCGCTGGTGATCGAGGAGGCATGGCTTGTGTAGTTTGTAAGCATGGCGATTTTCTTGCAAAAGAATTTACTTATGGAGGCTGAAAATCTGTGCCCCTTATGCCAAAGTGATTCCATTGAAATCTTTTTTGCCCTGGAATCAATTCCCACCATGGATGGAAATATGGCCCATTCAAAAAGGGAGGCCTTGTCGGTTACAATGGGGGATATTACCCTGTCACATTGCAGGAATTGTGACTACATCGTAAATCTGGGCCATCAGGCTGAGTCCGTTGTATTTGATGAATATGATTTTTCACTGAGTGACTCCCCCATGTATAATCTTTACCAGGAGGAACTGGCAAGAGATTTAATTGCAAATTTCGGGTTGACTAATAAGGTGATTTTGGAGATCGGTTGCGGGGCCGGAGATTTTTTAAAAACGCTCTGTGAGATCGGTGAAAACAATGGAATTGGCATCGATCCGGGCTTTGAAAATGAGGAATTATTGCTGCCTTCCGGACATCAGGTGACATTCATACGGGACTTCTATGATGTCAGGCATAAGGAATTAAATCCGGATTTTATTATTTGCAGGTTGGTTATTGATTTGCTAAACGATCCATTTCAGCTTTTGAAAATTATTCATCGCAATACCATTGATAGGGAGACTCCGGTATTTTTCGAAATCTTTGATGCAGAATATTCTTTTAAGAAAAATCTCGTTTGGAATGCAGTTTATGAGCACAGGTCTTGGTTGACCCTTGCTTCCGTTTCTCCTTTTTTTCATTATAATTCTTTTGAGGTGCTCGATAAAAAACGTCATTGGCATGACGAATACCTTGGAGTCGTTGTAAAACCAAGAGACCTTACCTGGTCCGCACCTAATCATGTATCAGATTCTTTTTTGGTTAATTCACTTCTTGATTTTAAGAAAAACGCGGACACCATTGTCGAACAGGCTAAAGCAAGGCTCCGGGTTTTGGAAGAAGAAAAAATAAAAGTCATAGCATGGGGAGCCGGGGCGAGGGCGGTCACCTTCTTTAATGTTTTGAAACCGCACTCGATAGAATTCATCGTCGATATTAATCACCTGCGGCAGGGAAAATATTTACCCGGTACCGGACAAAAAATTGTATCACCGTCTTTTGTCAAAGACTACGACCCCGATCTGATTATCATCACAAATGACACGTATGCTGATGAAATCCGGGAAGAAGCGAGGTCTTTGGGTATAGAGGCAGATTATTGGATACTGTGAGGAAAAAACTAGCGAAGTTCCTTAAGAAGTCCCTTCTCAAGTAGTAGAGTTGCCACCTCCTCCATTTGGTCCCTTCTTATTCCAGATCTCTCTGAGATATCTCTGATACTGTGGTGTCCATCACACAGATTTAATAGCCACAGCATTGCCATCTGCGCACCTTTTTTGTCACTCATACCGCCGATCGCATCATACAGTCCCCGCTTGCCCAATTGAGGCTCTCCTTTGGGCAAAAGGTTCAGGTAAAATCGATCAGCTTCGAGGAATTCCACAATATTTTTATAAACATAAAATGATTCTCCAAGGGCTTCCGGAGAGATAAAATCGAGATTATCTGCTGAGGTATGGTATGCTGCAAAGGATCCAAATGTAGAACGGGTGAGATTACCGACCGGAAGATTTATACCGGGAGAGCAGAATTGCCGCTCGTCGTAGCCATATGGAGAGAAATCAAGGATTTTGTGGTGAGTATTTAATTCCTTTAATGCTCTTACCACGACCCTATCTATCATTGTGTCACCAGTCCTACTCCTTTTGTAGTGAAAGGGAGCCTCGTCTCCCACGAGTGATACCACAATACCACCCTTTATCTTATCCAAATTGTGGTGATTTTTAGCCAGCCACGTGATTGCTCCAATGGTGCCCGGAATAAATAAGAATCGATAGGAAAACCGGTTTCTTGTCCCACTTAAATTCTCGGCCAGATGTGTGATTAGGGAGATGCCGGACAAATTATCATTTGCCAGAGAGGGGTGGCAAATATGAGCAGAAAATAAAATTTCTTCAGTTGTATTACCCGGAATAAACAATTCGCCATAGGTGAGTGATCCATCGCTTAGATCTGCGTCAATATGTACTTTAAAGTCGCCGTCAGCTAATTCTTCATACTGATTATGTGGTAGGCAAAATCCCCAATTTTCGTGGTAATAGGATGTGCGATAGGGAATGAGATTTGGTTGATCTGGGAGCGTGAACAAATGTCGCTTTAAGTCTTCCCTATTGATTTTCTTTAAAACCGGAACACTGTAGTTGAGTATATGGAGGTTGTGATTTTGAAAATCGACGATTTTTTTGCCAGTTGGATCAATAATCGAGGCATCATTTATATTCCATTCTTTGGGAATTGTCCAATCAAACACGGAAGTGCCGGTCGGGATCTCTTCAATTTTTAATGGAATTTTTTCACCGATTATTTTCAGTGTTTGTCTGACACCATCACCCGTTAAACTCCTGCAGATAGGGTAAAGTCGACTAGCCAATTGAAACATGGACATTCCCACCTCAATTGATTCCGGATCATGCATTGTATTTTCTGTAGACTGGTTGGACACTTTTTCCGTTCAAAAAATTTTCGATTCCAGAATCGAGGGCTTTTCTGTAAATTGAAAAAGCCTCTTCAAAGGCGCTGATTGTTTGGTTGATATGCTTCTTTTGATGTGCAAAGCTAATGACCAGATTTGGAGCAATTACACCGCGCTTCATGATTTCCTGTAGTAACAATGTGCGATAGGGTTGGGATCCCGCTCCGTTGTGATCAGCTGTAGAACAGACTAAACAACAAGGTGGTCCCGGTATCGAAATAAAATCAGTGAGGTTGTTTCTGGCAATTGCAGCTTCCAGTCCATTTCTCAATTGATCACCATGTGTCATTAAATGCTGAATGACATCATTTTTTTGGTATGCAACTACTACAGCTTTAAAAGCGGCAAGTGCATGTGTTTCTGCACCGTGCGTAGTCGACAATAAAAACACTCGTTCACGGTCGTGCTGCAGGCCCCCAAGTTGCATAAATTCTTTTTTACCGCATAAAGCGGAAATGGCAAACCCATTCCCCATTGCCTTGCCGAAGGTGCTGAGATCCGGAGTTACATTATAGAGGGTCTGAGCCCCTCCGAGGTGCCATCGGAACCCTGTAATCATCTCATCCAGGATAAAAAGGGCACCATTTTTATGACAGAGTTCTTTTGCTTTGTGCAGGAAACCATCTTTCGGGGGTTCGTATTTTTCAGGCTCCAAGAAAATGCAAGAGATTTGCTGTGGATATTTGTCAAAAAGATGCTCAAGGCTCTGTAGATCATTGTATCTAAAGGAGACTGTCAAATCTCTCACTGGCATTGGAATGCCCGCATTTATTTTTGTGTGGCCAATAAACCAGTCGTCGATGGAAAAAAAAGGATGATCTGCGCAGATGGCCACCATATTTCTACCTGTATAAGCCCTCGCAAGTTTTAGTGCTGCAGTGGTTGCATCGGATCCATTCTTACCAAATTTTACCATTTCTGCACCCGGCACGATCGACAAGAAAAGTTCAGCAGCTTCTAATTCTAAAATCGAGGGCCGGGTAAAATTAGTTCCGTCTTTCATTGCCTTGTAGGCAGCTTCTATCACGGGTGGATAAGCGTGTCCAAGGGTGACAGAGCGCAGTCCCATTCCGTATTCAATGTAGCTGTTCCCTTCACAATCCCATGCTATGCAGCCCTCTCCCTTTTTCATTACGGGAGCATGAAACTCTGGAAATTGGTCAATTCCCTTTGCATAGGTGTGGGCACCACCCGGTATCAATTTCTGAAGTCGCTCATTAAGAGAAGTGATCTTGTTCTCAGGAGGAGTAACTGTTTTCGTTTTAGACATCTAGAGCATGCATTTTCTCATGTGAAAAGATTCTGCATATCGCGAAGGACTGTTGCATTCGAGTCCACGTATACGCAATAAAGAAAGGAACGTTTCGCGATCGAACCAGTGTTTGGAGGCTTGAGATGGGAAATATTTCAACAACCATTCTAATTTTTGATCGACGGTATCCCGTGGTAATGATACAAAGGTATTTGGAATACCAAGATCTCCATCATATTTGGGAATTTCATATTCGAGAATGAGATGACTTCGAAATGTATTCCAGGCAAGATCGGAGAGTAGCCGGTGGTCCTGATGTCTGTCACCTCGATAATGTGTAAAAACAATATCGGGATCTATCTTGGATTTAAGCTGTTCAAAAAATTCCTTGATCTCGAGCGCAGCGAAATGCAAAAAAGCATCGCGATAATCGAGAATGATGATTTCTTTTTCCTTAGTTTTTTCAAGATATCGATTGGCACTATCTTGAGCTTCTTTTCTACGATTTTCATCCGAACTAAATACGACCCATATTATTTGAAAAATGAGATCGCTTTCGATCCATTTCAAAATGGTGCCACCACAACCGATCTCGATATCATCACAATGTGCACCCAGGCATAAGACACGAAGTCCTTTTTTATCCTTAGGCTTTGGCCTTAGACAAATCATTTTTCACTTTGTTGTGTCCATTGCCATTTTTCCAGACTTCCCATTTTGTATCACCCATCAACTGCATTTGATCTAAAAACATTTTGTCCTTAAACGTGTCCATTGACTTCCAGAATCCAAGATGTTTAAAAGCCGACAGCCGGCCCAATTTCAGGAGTCGTTGAAAGGGCTCTTCAACTAATTCTTCTCCATAATTGATGTAATCAAAAATAGAGTTGCGTAGAATAAAATACCCGGTATTGTACCACAGACCAGTCTGAGAAATTGGGTCGATGGAAATCACCTGACCATTTTCGGAAGTCTCAACAACATGAAATGACTCGGTAGGCCGGTAAATCATAAAACTGGCTAGAGTTTCGGGTTTTGCAACAAAATCCCGCACTTGATCAGACAGGTTCAAATCGGTTAATCCATCAGCGTAATTTGCCATAAATATTTCTTCTCCATCGAGGTATTCTCTCACTTTTAAGAGACGCATTCCGATGTTGGCATTCGATCCAGTATCTACAAAAGTGATCCGCCAGTCGTCGATATCTGAAGTAAGCAAGTCGATTTTTTTTCCTCCTTCAGTGTAGACAAAATCATTAGAAATTGTCTCGTCATAATTGATGAAGTAATCTTTAATTACATCTCCCTTGTACCCTAAAGCCAGGATAAAATCTTTAAATCCATAATGAGCATAATATCTCATCACATTCCATAAAATCGGACGATAACCGATTTTTACCATCGGTTTGGGGATTGTCTCTGAATAATCCCTAAGCCTGGTGCCTTGACCTCCACAAAAAAGTACAACTTTCATAAACGTTAAATTTTGAGTGTATTATATTGGTTTCGGAATTTTAAGCAACAACCATATTCTCTAATACTTTTACTTCTGGGATGGGGACCACAAACTTACCACCCCAACAATTGATAAAATCCATTTGTTTTGTGATTTCTTCCTGAAGATTCCACGGCAGGATTAAAACGTAGTCAGGTCTTGTTTCTCTGATCTTATCCGGGGCAAAGATAGGTATCCGTGATCCCGGCAGGTAATTACCCTGCTTGTGCGGATTGCGATCTACTGTGTAGTCTATAAAATCTGTCCCAATACCGCAATAGTTAAGTAATGTATTTCCCTTGCCCGGCGCACCATAACCCACTATCGTTTGGTTTTTGCGCTTTGCTCTGATGAGAAATTCCAGGAGTTTTCTTTTGGTTTCTCTTACCTTCTCTTCAAAATCCCGGTAATAAAGTAACGTTTCCATGCCCAACATTGATTCGCGAGCCAACATTTCTTTTGCCTTATTACTTATGGATTTAGTCTCGTCATCTTGATGTTTTCCATAGATTCTGATCGATCCTCCATGCGTGTTTAATTCTTCAACATCAAAGAGTGTGAGTCCGTGATGGGCAAATATCCGATTGACCACTGAAAAGGACAGATAGGAAAAGTGCTCGTGATAAATGGTATCAAACTGATTTTCTTCAATAAGTCTCTGCAGGTGTGGAAACTCCATGGTAATTATTCCGCCCTCATTCAACATCATTTTCATCCCTCCTACAAAATCGTTGATGTCAGGTACGTGAGCGAGCACATTATTTCCAAGTAGTAGATCTGCCTTACCATACCGGTCGATCATCCCTGCTGCCGATTGCCGGCCAAAAAATAGGTTTTCTGTCCGTATTCCTTTTTTTAGCGCCACAGCTGCCACATTTTTGGCCGGCTCTATACCAAGTACGGGAATTCCCAGTTTGTGGAACCACTGAAGTAAGTACCCGTCATTGCTGGCGATTTCTGTCACGAGTTGATTTTTTCCAATTCCGAATCGATCTATCATCGACTGGGTATACCGGTGGGCATGATCCAGCCAACTGTCAGAATACGAAGAAAAATAAGCATAGTCTTCTTCAAATATTTCTGCCGGGGTGGCAAATTCTTCTAATTGCATGAGCCAGCAATTATCACAAACGAAAACATGTAATGGATAATATCCCTCCATATTTTTCTTTTGTTCCGGCACAATGTGCTTTTGACATAAAGGCGACATACCTAAATCTACCACAGAATGAGTGAGTGGATGATTGCAAAATCGGCAATGGCTTTTTCCGGATTTAAGGTCTGACATCACGATCATTATTTGAGTGTAAGTGTTTGATTTATTAATCTAAGACGGAATAACTATTCCCTGGTACCCACCTGGTAGAAAATTCAGATTTTTGTCTTTTTCAGATGTATGTGTTACAGGCAAAGGCCATTCTATATTTACACGGGGTTCATCATATCTTATTCCCATTTCGGCTTCAGGAGTGTAGTATTCTGAATGGTGATAAATCATCGAACTCTCCGAAAACAACGTTTGAAACCCATGTGCAATTCCTTCCGCAATGTATATCATTTGATGATTATCCTCACTGAGCTCGATCCCCACATATTCGAGGAAAGTCGGTGAACCATGCCGGAGATCGACAGCGACATCGAATACAGCTCCCCTGACACATCGTATAAGCTTGGCCTCCATAAAGGGTGGCTTTTGACAATGTAAACCCCTGACCGTCCCTTTTTCTTGTGTACAAGAATGATTGGTTTGAACAAAAGACTGAGTGAGTCCCTGGTCGCCAAATACTTTTGAGCAAAAGAGCCTCGTGAAGTAACCCCGTTCGTCTTTAAAAGGATTTAATTTAATAAAAAAAACACCGTTGATTGCAGTGGGATTAAAGATCATGACTGAGGGAGAGTTGCGGGGTAATTATTCCTTTATCTAATAGATCTCGTACCACATTGAGTCGCATTAGGTTTCCTTTTCGAAAATTAGCATCAGAAAAATTGATGCTGCTCAGACCATTAGCGATGTCAGTTACTGCATCATTTAGGGAAAAAAGAGGTTGATGATCAGGGGCAAGATTCTCAAATAAGTCAAAATTGACTCTATATGATCTTTTGTCTGGCTCAGCATTTTCATTGATTCGAACATCGACCTTAGGCAATACTTCCTGGACCGCGAAGGCCAAATCCCTTACCTGGTAGTTCCACCGGTTACTCCCGGTATTTACAGTAAGAAAGTCGCCGGCACTTTCTTTCGACCGCTGCGAGGCCCATCTGATCGCCCTTGCCATGTCCGCGACGTGAATCAGGGGACGCCATGGAGTGCCGTCACTGAGAATGTCAATGGTGCCGCTAGAAAGCGCTCCTGCTACAAAATCATTAAGGACCAAATCGAGTCTCAGTCGTTCACTCATACCACAAGCCGTTGCAAATCGCAAGCAGGTGACTTGAAAATCTTTGTTTGCCAAAGATGATAAGGCTTTCTCAGAGTCAATTTTGGATCTGGCATAAGCGGTGAGTGGATTGAGGTCCGATCGTTCTGTACGTGGGGCGTCTTCAGCAGCACCATAAACACTACATGAGGAAGCAAATACAAACCGGCCTACACCCGTTTGTTTTGCATACTCGGCAATCTGAAGATTTGCTTCGTAATTGATTTCCATGGTAGGTTTCTCAAATTTGTTTCCAATGGGATCATTTGATATTGCAGCGAGACTAATGACAACATCGACATTCTCTAATATAGATTTAGGGAATTTCCGGACATCGCCAAAATATTGTTGGTCTAAATATGCCTCAGGTACAATGGATGTCGAAGTCACGTACTTCGAAAAAAAGCCGGCATCAAATCCCAGGATCTGAGCATCAGTGCAATATTTTCTTATTTCCTTGACTACATGGGGGCCGACATAGCCCAGATTACCGGTAATAAGATAGGTTTGTCGATTGAGTGTGTTACGGTTCATAAGGAAGAAATACAGCAAAAATTAAGCCAGTCATCAAAACATTCTTCAGGTTTCAACACTGTAAATACGGGGCTTAGTTCAGCAC
Organism: Saprospiraceae bacterium; assembly: GCA_965222645.1. Taxonomy (GTDB): domain Bacteria; phylum Bacteroidota; class Bacteroidia; order Chitinophagales; family Saprospiraceae; genus JABDMH01. The sequence continues at coordinate 4,401,370 of OZ244968.1, forward strand.
GAAATTACTGAAAATGTAGATTCTGTCATGCTTGTCGTTGAGCGATAAATTTTTATTTGTTTAATACCATACAGTTTTCTTCGTCACCATCTATATCTATAAAGAAATCTTACCATATTTACTTACTAGAGGATCAATCTTTAACTAACACGAACTCCTATGTGAGTAGACATTCGGTTGTGGATAGTGTCAGATCGGAACAATTTTCAATCAACTGAGTGACTGTGGTTTAAACACAGAGGGGTTTGCAAGTATGCCTGTCAATGATTACATTTGTAGCTTGATTTGTAAGAGTCAACACTCAAGAACGTAGTATTCTTTCCTGTCTCTTAGATCCAACCTGATTGACCATTCCGGGTGCTCCTATGGTAAAATAGAGTTCTTTCTTAATCGATTAGCTGATGAGTAGTAAAATATATTTTGGCCTGGCTATCTGTATTCAGGTCTTGTTGTTCCAGTCCTGCGTATCACACCAGGAATTGATCTCACTCAATGGTAGTGACCCTGCCATGGAATACGGCAAGAATGAAATTAGAGAAGAATCGGAATTGGTCCCACCTCCAAGTTTTGTTATACAACCTGCTGATCTTTTGGTTATCAATATGAATACCTTCGAGGGGAACACATCAGAATTTCTTCAGCAGGAATTTGCATCCCGGAATTTAAATGTAAACGGTGGTTTTGAGTATGGTCCTGACGCCCTGTATTACACGAGCTATCACGTGGATGAGGACGGTTACCTGATGTTGCCATTGGTCGATAAGATCAAGGTTGCAGGGCTAACCACAAATGAACTCAAGATTAAGTTGGATTCGGCCTATACCCCATACTTAAAATTTGCATCGACAAGTGTAAAGCTTGCAAATATGCGTGTCACTATCCTGGGAGAGGTCAATAATCCCGGGTTGCATTATTTTTTTAATGGCCGTACCACAATATTGGATGCTATTAGTCTCGCGGGAGATTTTTCCGACTTTGGCAACAGGAGAAAAGTGAAACTGATACGCAGGATTGATCAAAAATCGAAGACGGTTATGCTTGATTTGTACAAGCCGGATTTTATTAATACTGAATTCTATTTCGTGCAACCCAATGATATATTGTACGTTGAACCAATAAAGGCTAAGGCGAAGGATGTCGGTGCTCAATCAGTGGGTATTGTTCTGTCTATTATTTCGACTGCCGCCCTTCTCGCGAATCTCGTGGTGAATTTTAATAGCAAATAATACCGAGATCACAAACACACTTTTTTAAAAACTAGATCATGAAAACCACTCAAATCGACCGATCAAATTCACGAGAAATTACTCTTCGTGAGTTTCTTAAGAATGTTTGGAAGTACAAATTCATTTACTTGTTTAGCCTCTTATTATTTATCACCTTAGGATATTTGTACCTAAAATGGACACCACCTGTTTACGAAGTAGACGCCTCCATCCTGGTGGAGCAGGACGGCAAGAGTATGTTGTTTGGAGATCAGGCAGAGGGATCAATCAGAATGTTGGAGCCCGACAAAAATCTTTCCAATGAAATGAATATTCTTAAATCGGTAGGTTTGATCGAGAAGACAATCACAGATCTCAATTTACAAGTGTCCTATTTTTCTAAAAACCTGGTATCGAAAAGAGAACATTATAAAGATTTTCCATTTACCGTGGAGCTTCTGGATCACCCTACCCAACTTGTCGATGTTCCAATTAGGCTCGAACTCGTAAGTGCGGATTCCTATCGTGTAGAAGTGATTGCGAAAAAGAAATACAAACTTTTAGACAGAGAATCTGGCAAGACAACGACTTTTGAGGAGCCTTTATTTATTTCCCAGTCTCACACTTTTGGTGTACCGGCAGATACAGATCACTATGCATTTGTAGTAGAGAAGCAATTCGATTTCTTTCCATATGAAAAGTTTGAGGGCAGGGAAATGTTTTTTGTGATCAATAGTGCTGACAAACTCGTTAAGAGATATCAAAACAGTTTGGATATAAATCAAGTGGATCTCAAGGCAAGTATTTTAAGTATTGCCAAGGAAGGTGAGGTTGTGGAAAAGGAAGTAGCTTTCGTAGACAAGCTTGCCGAAAATTATATAGATAGTAAGAATGAAGAGAGAAACAAAATAGCCAGCACCAAGATCAATTTCATAAAGGAGCAATTGGAGAGCATTTCGGATTCTTTGGCTAAAGCAGAACGAACCATTGAGGTTTATCGAAAGGCACAAGATGCCGTAAACCTCACCCAGTCTGGAGCAAGGGCATTAGAGCAATTTCAACAGCTGGAAGATAATCTCTCCCAGGCAAATTTGAATCTCAATTACTTTAAATCGCTATTAAAGCATGTGGAGGACAGTAGTGGTATCAATCAGATTGTAGGTCCTGCTACCGTCGGTATTACCAATTCGTTGTTGGATCAGAATTTACTTGAATTAAAGAGTCTTTCATCTGAGCTCACTAGGCTACAGTTCTTAAGTGGGCCAAAAAGTATGGATGTCCAGGCCGTGGAAAAACAAATAGAGAATACCCGAATGGCTTTGCGTGAAAATATTCAGAATCTGATTGCCTCGACAGAGATGACTATCGGTAATTACAAAACCCGCATGAGAAATCTGGAAAGAACTCTGGACTTGCTTCCAACCCGGGAAAAAAACCTGGTAAACTATACGAGGAAGACGGCTCTGTTTGAGAATCTTTATAATTACTTGAATGAGGAACTCGCGCGAACCGGAATAGCACAGGCCGAAGATCTTCCGGATATCAAAGTGATCAATCGAGCTCGAATGATTGGTTCCGGACCAAAATCTCCTAAAAAGGAATTGGTGCTCTTATTGTCACTTCTGCTGGGATTTCTGGTGCCGACCATTTTTACATCTCTCCTGGGTAAGACAGATGATAAAATATCAGGGGTCAAGGCCATTGAGCAGGAATCAACGCTTCCTGTGCTGGCTCAAATCGCACATGATTCTCTTGCCAAGAAGGCAAAGAGCATTAATGCCGAACACTGGCAAACGAAGGAGTCCATTAGGGATCTACATGCCAACATTAAGTTCTTCCTTCCTAATTATTGGAAGAAAGTAATCTCCGTGACCTCCATGGTACCCGGTGAGGGCAAAACGTTTGTAGCTGCAAACCTCGCTATGACGATGGCCTCGGCCGGTAATAAGGTGCTGCTTATCGATGCAGATTTCCGAAATCCTTCTTTATCCCGGCATTACGGAGTCAATCCCAATGACAATTTCAGCACTTTTCTAAATGGCTATACTTCGGATAACAAGTCGATAATTCAGACACATCGCAAGTATAAGACCCTTGACTTTGTCACCACGACAGCAGCCAGCATCAATCCACACCGTTACTTGCAAAATCCCAAATTTGAGTATTTCATAATCGACCTCAAAGACGAGTACGATCACATTATTATTGATTGCCCGGCAGTGGGGTTGGTATCCGATTATTTATTGCTGTTTCACCTTGCAGATATCCATCTTTTTGTCCTGAGGCAAAAGGTCTCCAAATTATCACAACTTGCAGAAATCGAAAAATTTAGAGAAAAAGGAAACGTTGAGAACCTCTATGTTGTGCTCAATGATGTACCGGGTAAAAAATTAAAACACGGATACTTCACATACGATTCCAGTGTTTCTCCTGATCTTGACCACATTGGCGGCAATGGTGAAGCGCCGGAATCCGTTGTTTTGGGAGACAATGGTGAGGACACAAAAGTGGAAGGTAAGTAAGTACTGCCATCACTAGTATGGAAAGACTAAGAGGAACACTCATCCTGATCGCCCTGTGTATCTACCCATGGTACAGCTATGTAGTGGTCCATCACCTTAACATGGATCCCAACTACCTAATTGGCTCTCTCGTCTATGCCTTGACAGCGGAATTATTTATTACCAAATACAGTCGTGATGATGCGATGAGGATACCTCCGTATCTCAAGATGCTGGGAATTTTTGCAATCTACGTTTTTGCTTCAAAGGTGTTTCTCACAGATAAGATCGTGGAGATAGGACTATCAAAATACTTATACCGGGATCCTTTTTTGCGTGCCTGGTGTGCAGTGCTGATTATAGAAAATACGGCATTTGATAAAAAATTAATTCGGTATTCGCTCCATTTTCTATTTGCCACACTTCTTTTAGCCGGAGCTGTCTCCCTGATCCAGGTCAGTGATCCTCTATTTTTTCAAAATGGTGTGATGGCGGGGAATTTTGTGTCGCTGGAGCAATATCAGCAATATCTCGAAAGTCTCGGACCAGAAAACGTACGCGAGATAACGCCAATATTGGAAGGATACCGGTATTCCATTTACTCCTGGATCAGCGGGATAAGCATTGGGCTAGATTCGATGTCGATCTTTAGCATTCTGCTGGGGATCAAATATCACAGCAGATTAAAGAAATGGCTCCTTTTTATTTGTGGTGGACTGATCAGCTTCTTATCTAGCTCCAGGTGGATCATGCTCAATTTTGTAGCGGTTATCTCACAGGATTTGGTAGGACGCCGCAATTTGATTTTACGGGGATTAAAATTGCTGATCATAACTGTTGTGGCACTTTTTATCGTGATCCAGGGTGCCAGTATGATAGGTCTTGATTTTGAAAGAATGTGGCAAGAGCGACTTCTGTCTGACTCCGCAAATTCGAGGTTTTTTGCATTTGAGGTTTTTGACAAAGTTTTTTATGAGCATCCCATTTTTGGTACTGGAGGTGAGGACACGGAGAGAATGACAATGTTACTACAGGGAAAATCATCTCAAATACATGTGGGATGGCTAAAATTATTGTATTACTATGGATTGGTAGGCGCAGTTATATATGTCAGCTTTGTGTATCTCTTGATGAGGCACCTTTATAAACTTGCTTTGGAGAGAAATTATTGGGGAAGTTTTTTTGCATTTTTTGCATTTGTTCTTGCCAATTGTACATTGGTAGAATTGAGTATTTTCTATCACGGCTTGCTGCTTGCCTTATTGTATGCCCGTTACATTGAGAATCCCATGCCAGCTATTGAAGAAAAGAACAACATCCCCGGGAGGAGGCTTAAAACTGCTGGAGAGGCACCGGGTAAAGAATTAGCACGACCCAGGACTTTATGAAGGCACTGATAGCAAAATATTATATGCTGGCGGTTGCATTTGTGAGTAAGGGACATCCCCGATCACTAAAGATAAAAAAGCACATTTTAGCATCATTTGGGATAAAAGGAATGAGTATCCTCATTGGTTTTTTGCTCGTCCCTCTTACTCTTGATTATCTCAGTGAAGAAGTCTATGGAATATGGCTCACATTGGCATCTATTATTACCTGGTTTCACTTGTTTGATATTGGTCTCGGTTACGGATTGAGAAATAAATTGGCTGAGGCGCTCGCAGATAATGATAGATTGAAGGCCCGATCGTTGGTGAGTTCCACCTATTTTTTAATCATCCTTATTTCGGCGATTCTCCTGATTTTATTTCTGGTTATAAATCCGTTTATTAACTGGGCATTAATACTCAACATTGATCCAAACCGGATAAACAATTTAGGCCTCGTAGCACTGGTGACGTTTTCTTTTTTCTGCATCACTTTTGTGCTTAAGTTGATTCACTCGATTTTTCTCGCAGACCAGAGACCAGCATATGTGGGATTTTTTGATTTAATCGCAAATGTGCTTTCACTGGCAATTATCTTGATCTTGGTAAGATATACGGAAGGAAACCTGTTATTTTTGGCTGTTGCCATGGGTATCACGCCGGTGCTTGTGCTGTTTTTCTGTTCCTTTTATTTTTTCAGCAGACAATACGGGGACATAGCACCATCCCTGCATTTTGTAAACCGGAAACACTTTGGCATTTTGAGCTCACTTGGCTTTAAATTTTTTCTTGTTGGAATTACGGGGCTTGTGATTTTTTCAACTGATAGTCTTATTATCACACAGATTTTTGGTCCCGGAGAGGTGCCCGCTTATCATGTTGCTTTTAAATATTTTGGGCTTATTACAAGTGTCTTTACAATTGTAGGAATGCCTTTTTGGTCAGCATATACTGATGCACACACCAGAGGGGATCAAACATGGATTTTATCAACAAACAAGAAATTAAAGCAGTTGTGGGTCGGGCTGTTTTTTGTAGCATTACTCATGCTTGGTTTGGCTGGCTGGTTTTACCACATATGGGTGCCGGATATTACCGTCCCATTTTTGCTTTCTGCCTGTATGTGCTTGTATGTCTTAGCACTAGCCTGGGGAAACATATTTGTCATGTATGTAAATGGTGTAGGTAAGGTAAAACTGCAAGTGTGGGTTTCTGTGATTGGTGCAATAATAAATATACCGCTCTCGATCTTATTTGGTAAATATTTTCAAATGGGTACAGCAGGGATCATTCTGGCCAGTACAATATGTATTGCCTACGGACCATTGCTGGCCCCAATTCAGTTTAATAAATTAGTTACGAATAAAGCCACCGGAATATGGAATCAGTAGTTGTAAAAGACTCTCCCCAGAAAGCCAAACCACCTCCATCTAGAGAAAAATTGAAGATTCTTTGGTTTACGACATCCCCATCACTCAGCCGAGCAAGTTTAGATGGGAGCTACAACATCGGAACCAGTTGGATCGAAGCGATGGAATCGCTGGTGCAGGAATACACCGATATTGAATTATCTATTGCATTTATTTGGAAATGTGATAAAGTAGAATCTTTTGAGATCGGTCAATCCTCGACGCGGTACTATAAAATGCCACGGCGACCTAGAAATAAAGTCCATAACTTCTTGCGATTGTTTTTTTGTCAGCCCGAGCCCAAAAAGGGAGTAGAGGACTATCTGAACGTGGTCGATGCTGTCAAGCCGGATCTTATTCATTTTTTCGGGACCGAAAATCCCTTTCCAATGGTCCTTGATCGCATTGATATACCTCATGTGATATGGTTTCAGGGTAACCTTACGGTATATTTAAAAAAATGGTTTGCCGGAATATCAGCCTGGCAAGCACTTGTCAGCGAAAGTCTTAAAAACTTTGTTCTGGCTCGCACGGATTACCACAGCTATGTCAGCACCAAGAAATTTGCTAAAAGAGAAAAAAGAATTTTCGAAATCTGCAAAAACTTTATCGGTCGCACGGCTTGGGATCGAAGACTGGTACGTACCATGGCACCTCATGCCAAATATCATCATTGCGACGAAGTAATGCGACTTGTCTTTCATCAGAACAAGTGGAGACCTGCTAAGAACCGGTCAGGATACGTATTGGTATCCACATTTCGAGATAATCTCTATAAGGGCTTGGAGACAGCCATGAGCGCCTATAAGATCTTATGTGGTGCGCTGGACAAACCCCTCCAATGGAGAATTATTGGCGTTCCTCAGGATTCCCACTACGAAAGGGTTTGCAGGAGAAAAGCCCTTTTAAATAAGGGGGATCACGGATTTCAGATTTTAGGTACCAAAAGTGCTGATGAAATGATTGCGGAATTGTTGGATGCCGATATGTTTGTCCACCCATCGCACATCGATAACAGCCCCAATAGCGTATGTGAAGCGATGATGCTCGGTATGCCGATCGTCTCAACCAACGTAGGAGGAGTTCCGTCTATCCTTAAGGATAAGAAGCAGGGATTATTGGTGCAGAACGGAGATGAATTTGCTATGGCAGGTGCAATCCTGGAATTGCTCGATGATACAGACAGAGCTGCACGGTTTGGTGCGGCAGCAAGAGATAGGGCAATGATTAGAAACGACAGAAAGAAGATTATTACTGAGCTGCTCGACATCTATGAAAGAATAATTTCTGCCAGTGAAGTGTCTGCGACTATATGAGTTTTATTTGTATGTACCTCAAAATTGAAATTCTATGAAAACAGATTTACAAAAATGGGAAGCCGGTAAAATCAGTGTCGTGATGACGACCTACAATCGATCCCACATGATTGAGAAATCGATTCAAAGTTTATTGGATCAGACTTATTCCAATGTCGAAATTATTATTGTCGACAATGGCAGCACTGACGATACACCTCAGGTCCTGGATAAATACAGAAAGGAGGAATATTGCGGGAAAATACGCCTTTTCAGATTAGAGGAAAACAAGCGATTTACAGGTGGTGCAAATCATGCCTTAGATCAAATCAAGGGCGAGTGGTTTACGATTCTCGATGACGATGACATCGCTTATCCCGAAGCATTCGAAACAATGATGAAGGTGCTTGATGACGTCGATCGCACTATTTCTGCAATCAACTGCAACTGCATTGATTCCAGTACCGGAGAATTGTCAGGTCAAGGACTCAAGGGTGATGGATATCTGACATTTAAGGACCTGATTTATAAATGCCGTGGGGAGTTTTGGGGTATCACCAAGACAGAACTGCTGGGAGACATTCGATTTAATGATAGGCTCTATGCCTACGATGAGACTTTTTGGTATAAAATAAACCTGAACTCCAGGCGATACTACATACATAAGCCATTGCGTGTCTATGTGACCGACCATGGTGAGCGTGATGCGATCCTTTTTCACAAGAAAGATAGAGTGATGAAAACAGATATGAGCAGAAGACTTCTTAACGAGGATTTTTATTGGGAGTGTCTCGCTAAATATCGACCGATGAAATATAACTATGAATGTCTTAAAGGCTTTCTCTATATGCAGATGGACGAGGACTATGATTCTGCAGAGAAATTCTTACAAAAACTGAGGAAGCAATCGAGAATTATTTCTGCATTGGCAAGAATTTCCCAAATACTTCCGGGTCGTTTTTACAGAGTGGTGTTTGAAAGATTATAAACATTCTGAATTATTAAAATGAGATCTCCATAAAAGCAAAAAGATTCTAAATATTATTGAATCGTTGGAAAAAATCTCATCCGGACACTAGTAGACGAACCCAATGAATCTTATGACAAATTTTCAATTATTTTTGCACCTCCCGAAAGCTTTCGGGATCGTTGCAAAGACTCGCCAGAGCTCCTGCCCTGTCTACGTTTTGCGTCTCATCTGGCAACAAAAATATACTTGAAACTTTGTGACAACATTAAATGGGTTCATCTACTAGGTCCTATTCTCAGTAAGATCTATATAATTTGTGCTTGACGGAACTAAAATTTATTGCCCGGTGATACCGCAATAAATCCCTCAGGCCCCCGGAATTGTCTGATCTCGTCAACAAATAGTTCTCGACTATAGATGCCCGAATCCATGGAGTGCTCTACAGAGTGTTTATCTTTCCATCGCCAATAATAGATGCCAAATTTATAACCTCCTCCTCTATTCAGATCGTCATATACAGTTTGGATTTTCTCTTTGTCACAGACTTTGTCACCATTGGCCCAAATCCTCACCTGTCCATCATCCTTAGACCAAACGATCTGAATGACCAGGTCCATCCATTGGCCCTTATTAATCCGTGTCAGGTAGTAAGGTTTTATCCACTTTGATTCAGTACTTATACCTGTAGATCTAGCCAGTGCTATCTGATCTCCATAGACTTCCAGAGCTACCGCAGGTGATCCGGCCGTGCCATGCTGCCATTGCACAAAACTGAATCTCAGTTCGTTGGCAAGACTCTCAGGTGCAAAAACAAAATTGCTGTCAAATAATACGCTGATCCCATACCATACTTCTTCTTCTTCGGTGGGAAATGGATTTCTGAGGGAAGGACCCCCTGGTCCCAGTTCTGCCCGGTGTGTCGGTTCACCCACTGGCCATTCATCCAAAGGACTGGGCTCAAGATAGAATCTGAGACTATGTGCACCGTCACGGCTCTGCTTGCTCGTCCGTTCTATCGCAAAGACATCCATCGGAGCGGATGGGGAGATACATATGTTATGATGGTAATATTCGTTCCACAATACGCCATCCAGGCAACCGTTGCCATGGTCATTGACATCGATAGGCCTGTCGGCAACTCTTTCAAGGGGCTCCAGCTCCCGCTCAAAATTAAGATAGATCTGTGGTGCCTGAGTTTGCAATTCTCCCGTAGCTTCTCTCACCGCCTCAATTGGGTGGTCACTCCTGCAGGTAGTAAGGTTTACACATAAAATGTGTAAGAAGACGAAGTAAAACATCTGTCCTATTCTAACGGATTTCTGATTCATGTAATATTAAAAACGAATAGTATGGAGGTACATATTACTCAGATTTTATATTTGAAGCCCTATTTCAGGTCGCGGCATAATAATTTAGATGCCAAAATAGTTATTCTCCTGGCAAAAATGGTGATCTTTGTGACATCATCTGGTTGATGCAATCAAAGTTATCCAAACCTATTCTTCGATATCGCTCCTCTCCTTTAATCAAACACTACTCAATGAATTCACCAACTTTCTATATCCAGTGGTATGACCACTTTGCACATGGATTTTCTGTCCTGCCTACGCATTCTAGTTCCAATATGCTTCTTATCAGTCAAGGACAGGAGGATTGCTATGAAGAAATAATGGCTAAATCTGTGCTATAGCATCCTTTCATAGGTCAAAAACGATCGAGATCCAATGAAATTGTCGGACAACTATACCAATCGGTCAATCGTATACCTGGGCGAATCCGGATTCCCATATGGTTTTGCTCCCATTCAGAGACAGCTGCTGATCTCAAAAGGACTTGTCGAAGCCGGTGCCAACGTCACTGTAGTGAGTGCCAAGGGTATTTTTGACCCCAATCGAGAAATTGATTTGACACCCACTGGCTCATACCAGGGGGTCAATTATGTATATACCGCAGGAGAAATTCATAGAAGGCCAAATTTTATGGGTCGCAATCTGATGAAAGTAAAGGGCTTGATAGGAGAGATTGTGTTTCTCGCTAGGAGGAGAAGAGAGATTAAGACCGCAATCGTTGCCACCATGCGATTTCAGAGTATTCTGTATTATTTTTTAATCTCGCGACTGCTCGGTTTCCGAATACTATTAAATTATGTAGAGAAGAACCGGTTTATCCCCACACGGAGTGGATTTCGGGACCGGCTGAATGATCTGTTTCTCGACATATGGGCTCTTAGATGTGCCGACGGTATCCTCCCGATCAGTCACTATTTATCTCAGGAGGTTGCTGACAACCGGCCCTCAAAACCATATCTGAGAATACCGGTCATAAGCGATTTTAGTGAATCTGAGATGATCGAGACCGGTGCTGAGAATGAGAGATATTTCTTGTATTGCGGCACAGCGACATACATCGAACTGATCGAATTTGTATTGAGTGCATTTAGCGATCTGGACCGTGATGATATTTACCTGTATCTCGTAGTGGGCGGAGATGATCGGGATATGCAGCGATTTCACCAGAGAGTGGAATCTTCACCTAAGAGGGATCGCATCAAGTGCTTCACAAGGGTGCCCTATTCCGAGTTGTTGCAGATGTACCACCAGGCTATTGGACTTCTTATACCACTACGCCCCACTATCCAGGATAAAGCTCGATTTCCTCACAAAATAGGGGAGTATCTTGCCTCAGGTGCACCGATCATTACAACTTCCTATGGTGAGGTAAAACATTACTTTACAGATCGGGTCGATGCGCTGATCGCTAACGAATACAACACTGGACTCTTTGCTGAGAAAATGAACTATGTGATCGAGAATCCCGAAGAGGCTAAAAGAATTGGAAAAAATGGAAGGATTTTGGGAGTAAAGGAGTTTGACTATAGGAAGCATGGGAAAAACCTACTTAAGTTTATCAAAGTACTAAACCAATAAACATGTGTGGAATTTGTGGAATTCTTCATTTCAACAACGAAGAGAGAGTGGATCGCACTACCGTAGCGAAAATGGTAAACCCGATTTACCACCGGGGTCCCGATGATGAGGGAATAGAGATCCTTGGAAATGTAGGATTTGGTTTTCGAAGATTGAGCATTATTGATCTACATAATGGACATCAACCCATGTCAAATGAAGATGGCAAGGTCTGGATCGTATTTAATGGTGAGATCTATAACTTTCAAGAGTTGAGGCAGGAGCTTTTATCAAAGGGTCATACTTTTAAGACAAACTCTGATACGGAGACTATTGTACATCTCTATGAGGAGATGGGTACCGATTGCGTCAAAAAACTCAGAGGTATGTTTGCCTTTGCCATTTACGACCTGAAGAATCAGGTACTCTTTTGTGCCAGGGACAGATTTGGCATCAAGCCGTTCTTCTATCACCGGAATAATAGTCGGTTTTTATTTGGATCAGAGATCAAAAATATTCTGCAAGAAATACCTACTCCCAGTACAGATATTGAGGTGTTAGATTATTACATGGCGTTTGGGTACACTCCAAGCGATCGCAGCATCTATGAGGGTATCTGCAAGTTACCACCAGCACATACACTGACCATCCGGAGGGGTCAGGCTCCTGAGATAAAAAAGTACTGGGATATCGAGTTTAAGCCGGATTACACCCTGTCTGAAGGAGAATGGCAAGAGCGAATTGTCTCGAAACTCCGGGAAGCTGTCAAAATGCGTCTCATTAGTGATGTGCCATTGGGTGCGTTTTTGAGTGGAGGAATTGACTCCAGCAGTGTAGTGGCGCTTATGGCACAAATCATGGATCAGCCTGTCAAGACCTTTTCGATTGGTTTTCGAGAAAAAGAATTTAACGAGCTTCCACAGGCGCGGGCGGTGGCTGAAAAGTACGCAACAGATCATCATGAGATGATTGTAGAGCCGCAGTCGATCGATATCTTGCCGATGTTGGTATCCTCTTACGATGAGCCCTTTGGTGATTCATCGGCCATACCTACATATTTCGTCTCAAAATTTGCCCGGGAGTACGTCACAGTATCCCTTTCAGGCGATGGTGGTGATGAGCTTTTTGCCGGATATGATCACTATAAGAAGCTCAAAAAGGTGGAGCAATTTCACAGACTCACAGGTGGTGTATTTATTCCTGCCATGAAGGCAATGCACAACCTCATTCCACTCAAGGTGAAGGGCAGTGGCATTAGTTATTATATGTCCCGTCCTCGCGATAGTTTTCCCGCTTATTTTGGCAAGTGGCAAGAGACAGAGCGTGGAGGTGCATACAGAAATGAAGTATGGCACCAACTAAACGGCAATAAAGGGGAGACTGTAAAGAGAGCTATTATGAACGCCTCCGGGTCGAAGGATTTTGTCAGTACTTTACAAGAGCTTGATATGCGCACATGGCTTGTCGATGATATCCTAACCAAAGTGGATCGGGCCAGTATGAGCAATTCACTGGAAGTCAGGGTACCTATCCTTGATCACGAGTTTGCGGAACTAACGTTTCAAATTCCTTCACAGCTAAAGCTAAAAGGAAATTCGGGAAAATATATTTTTAAACAGGCTATGAAGCCACACTTACCGAAATCTTTACTGGATCAAAAAAAGATGGGATTTGGTGTCCCATTGAAGCATTGGTTTAAGAAAGATCTTAAGCCGTATCTTGAGGACTCACTCACTTCGTCTTCAAATCCCCTCTATCATTTTTTTAAACCTCAATATATTCAAAAGCTGATCACAGATCATGAGACAGGCATGCGGGATCTCAACCATAAGATTTGGTCCATTGTTTTTTTAAATGAGTGGCTCGTCCAGCAGAGAAAAAAAGAGACCGTAGCCGGATGAACAAAATGATCGTGACAGGAGCCGGTGGGCTGATTGGTAGCGAGATGGTAGAACATTTCTGCTCAAGAGGATGGAAGGTTACTGGGATCGATAATAATATGAGAATGGATTTTTTTGGTCCCTCGGGGGATATTCGATGGAACCTGGCACGCCTGTCGAATAAATTTCCGGATTTATTTTCACGAAGTGAAATTGATATTCGCAGTCGAGATACGGTAACTGATTTAGTCGCTGAAGTCCGGCCAAGTGTAATTATACACGCAGCAGCACAGCCCAGTCACGATCTGGCAGCTAAGAGGCCTTTCGACGATTTTGATGTCAATGCGGTAGGCACATTAAATCTTCTTGAGGCGACGCGACAGTTTTCGGTAAATACTGTATTTATTTATTTGTCCACAAATAAAGTCTACGGTGATGCTCCAAACAAGCTGGCTCTGAAGGAGCTGGAAAAAAGATGGGATTATGCCGATCCCGGTCATTTTAATGGAATTGATGAATCATTTGGCATCGACCAGAATACACACTCGCTGTTTGGTGCCTCTAAGCTTGCAGCAGATATTATGGTCCAGGAATACGGACGATATTTTGGCATGTCAACTTGTTGTTTACGTGGAGGTTGTCTGACTGGTCCCAATCACACCGGAGTTCAGGCCCATGGCTTTCTCAATTTTTTGATTCGGTCAAATGTTTTAAGAAAAAAATATACAATCTTCGGCTATAAAGGCAAGCAAGTACGGGATAATATTCACGCGGCTGATGTCGCTAGATTTGCAGAACTTTTTATCGAAGATCCCAGATCAGGAGAGGTCTACAACATTGGCGGAGGAAGAAACAACTCCGTTTCGATATTAGAAGCTTTTGATCTGATCGAGCGAATTTCAGGTATTGCAACCGAATACGATTATTCAGACGCAGCGAGAAAGGGAGATCACATCTGTTACATCACAGATTTGACTAAAATAAAGAGACACTATCCTTCGTGGGAAATTACATTTGATTTAGAACAAATCTGCCGGGACATTTATCGATCTGTCAAATCTAAATCGACTTCTGTAAACTAGCATGAAAGTATTGATGGTTTCAGATAGTCTGGGTCGAGGTGGAAGTGAGAGGAGACTCGTCGAACTCCTAAAAGGACTTAAGAAGGCGGACAATATTGAAGCGGAATTGTTGGTCTTCTCAAAAAAGATCGAGTTTGAAGAACTTGAGGTTTATAAAATTCCAACTCATATCATAGAACGAAAGCCCAAGAAAGATCCAAGGGGCTTTTTCAAGTTTTACAGACTTTGTAAGAAAATTAATCCGGATATTATACACAGTTGGGGATCGATGTCTACCATTTATGCATTACCAGCGCGATGGTGGCAAGATGTAAAGTTGATAAATGCAATGATTACGGATGCTCCGGTGATGTCACTATTTAATCAGAGGAGATTGAGATTTCGTTGCACTTCACCTCATAGTGATCTGATATTGGCAAATAGTCAGGCCGGCCTGGATGCCTACAATGCACCCAAATCCAAGAGTGCATACGTATATAATGGATATGACTTTGACAGGAGTAAAAATTTGATGGACAAAAAGGCTGTCAGAGCTAAATACTCGATCCCTGAGCTCTCAGCAATCGGTATGGTGGGAGCATTTGCCCCCCGGAAAGATTATTTCACGTTCATCAGTATCGCCAATCGCATCCTGGCAGAAAGGAAAGATGTTGTTTTTATAGCTGTTGGGGATGGAGTTTTATTCCACGAATGCCAACAAAGAGTTGATCCCAAATCAAGGGACCGGTTTATTTTTACCGGAAGAATTTCCGACACGGAAAATGTGATTCGTCTATTTGACATAGGTATTTTAATAAGTAATCCGGAGGTGCATGGCGAGGGGATCTCGAATGCCATTATGGAGTATATGGCAGCAGGGATTCCTGTGATTGCAAATGACAATGGTGGAAATGCTGAAATAATAAGCAATAATAACACGGGCTATTTGATGCCAGGGCGAAAAGTGAGCAACTGGGTGGAAAGAATTAATTATTTGTTAGACAATCCGGAGGTGGCAAAAAGAATGGGAGCAGCGGGATATCAAAGGGTGCAAGATCAATTTAATATCAGGAATATGGTGGATCGCTACATTGAGATCTACACCGACCTTCTCAGAAAAAAGAGTATTGGACACCAATCGTAAAATATCAAATATCGGTTTGACGATCACATCTCTCGCACCAGGAGGGGCAGAAAAACAGTGTTTGCTGCTGGCCAGATCACTGAGTGCTCACTACTCGGTTTTTCTTGTCATAATTGATGATAGTCCGGTGCATCATACGCACAAAGAATTTATCGAAAGGTATGACATTCCATACATTTTCCTGGAGGGAAGCACGATGGCCAAGTTGGGAGCTTTAAAGAAAGCGGTTATCGAAAAATCCATAGATTTGATTTTTTCATATTTGCCCAGGGATGTCATTCTCACTGCATTGGCAATAAGAAAATTAAACGTGATCCAGGTAGGTGGAATTAGGAATGCAAGAATGGCTCCAGTGAAAATGAAGTCATTGAGATTCATTCACAATAAGTATTTGTTTCGGTCGATCTCAAACAGCCATTCAGGAAAGGAGTTTTTTACCTCGAAGGGCTTTCACGGAGATAAGATCCAGGTGATCCCAAACGGAATTGAGATCAATACAGAGTCTTTTGTGAGAGATGAGACGAAGAAAATAATTATCTCCTCATGTGGCAGGTTGGTGGAACAAAAAGATTATCCGACGGCCATCCGTAGTTTTAGGAATTTGCTGGAAGAATTTGATCCCGGGGAGTACGATGTATATCTGTACATTTATGGTCAGGGACATGCGGAGGAAGAGCTGTTAGAACTGGGGGAGTCGTTGGGTCTCGGAGAGAGGTTGCAGATCCAAACAAATTGTACTGATATAGCCAGTGTCCTGAAGTCTTCTTCAATTTATCTTTGCACCTCGATTTTCGAGGGTCTTTCCAATGCCATTATGGAAGCTATGGCACAGTCTCTGCCGATTGTAGCGACAGATGCTGGTGACAACAATCAACTTGTTATAGAGGGGAAGAACGGACATCTCTTACCCCAGGGAGACCACATTGGCATAGGAAATGCTCTTAGTAAGTTGGTGAGGTCTGCGGAGACCAGAAACTCTTATGGATCTGCGAGTTATCGACAGCTTACTGAAAACTACAGCATGAGAAGATTTGAAGCAAACTATATAGATTTTTTAGAAAACATCTGATGGGCAGAGGCCGCAAAAGAATAGCCATATTTGGAATAAAGTATTATCCCGCCAAAGGCGGCACGAGTAGAGTAGTGGAGGCGCTTCTTCGATACATCAAGGATGATTATGAAGTTACAATTTATTGTTATGACACACCTGGAGTCGAAGATCATATATCAGGGGTGCATACAGTAGCTTTTTCAGAACCTCGAATAAAAAATATCGGAGTTTTCTTTTATTTTATTAAATGTCTTTTCCACTTGATGTTTAAAGGAAATTATGATTTAGTGCATGTACATAAGACAGAGGCGGCACTATTTTTACCGATCATCAGGATGAAGTACAATGCAATTGCCACGTCGCATGCCATTCCCTATTTAAATGATAAGTGGTCTTCTGTTGGAAAATTATTCTTCCATATTGCCGAACGAATATTTGTTCGATTTGCATCTATACCGACAGCGATTTCACAGACTCAGTGTGATTATTACCATGAAAAATACAGCAGGGAAGTGAGGCATGTTCCGAATGGAATAGAAGAACCAATAATAGCCGGTGAGCGTGAGGTTTTGGAATTTTTTGGAAAACACAAAATAGAAGGAGACTATATATTGTTTGCCGGGCGAAGGGTAATCCCGATAAAGGGATGTCATCATATGATTGATGCGCTGAATAAAATCAATTACAAGGGTTTGATCCTTATCGCCGGGGATATGGAGCAAATGCCCGAATATTCGAAGCAACTGGTAAGGGAGAGCTCAAACCTCAATGTAATATTTCTGGATTATGTGGGATCTCCTGCTCTTCTCAATGCAGTCATCAATAGATCTAAGCTTTTTATTTTTCCATCGGAGATTGAGGGCATGTCTATGATGCTCCTTGAGGTCGCTGTGCTTGGGGTACCAATTATTTGCAGTGATATTCCACAAAATAAAATGATATTAGATGATGACCATGTGACTTTTTTCAGATCAAAGGATTCCGGTAGTCTTGCGGAAAAAATTCAATGGGCATTGGAAAATTCTGATCTTGTGACTAGTAAAGGAATTGTGGCAAAGGAACATATAAAGGCGAATTTCACAATGAAGAAGGTGGCTGATCAGTATATATCACTGTACAATAAATATGTTTCTACTCCTATGATGCGGCATGAAGTCACTCAATTATAAAAAGATGGCATCAGTGGCAGGCCCGATAATTACGGGTCTGGGTATTCATAATCTGGTTGGCACGAGCCACCGGGGGATGGGACATATACTCATGTTCCACCGTGTGATACCCGATTCCAATCTAAGCCGGGTGCACAATCACAATAGTTTGGAAGTTTCTCCCAGGCATCTGGAGCGGGTAGTAACTTATTTTAAGAAAAATAACTACGACTTTAGATCTATTGACTTTTTGGGTGAAATTGGTAGAAGTGCTGTGGATAAGAAGTTTGTGGTATTTACGTTTGATGATGGTTATCTTGACAATTTGGTTTATGCCTATCCAATATTAAAAAAACACGAGGTGCCGTTCACGATTTATGTCACTACGAACTTTATTAAAAGAAAAGCAGTGATGTGGTGGTATCTTCTCGAAAAGATTATTCTCGAAAATAATAATTTGGATTTCGATATTCGGGGTCTTCCAAAGACCATTGGCTGTAAATCCAACCACGAAAAAGAAAAGGCTTTTAATACGCTGAGAAAGTATTTTGTTGAAAACCTGTCACCTCGAAATTCGGAGAAAGTTTACAGATCAGTATTTAAACCTTATCTCAGCGACTTTCTCAAATTTACGGATGAACATGCTTTGACCTGGGACCAGGTGAGAACTCTTGCTCAAGATCCTTTGGTAACCATCGGAGCGCATACCACAAATCATTTTCCACTCAAACAGATGACTGAAGCTGAATTATCAGCTGAAGTAATTGAAAGTAAAGTAGTACTCGAAAAAGAAATAGGTCATGAGGTAAAGCATTTTGCGTATCCCTTTGGAAAAAGATGTGAAGCAGATACTCGTGAGTATGATTTTGTAGAACGGGCGGGATTTTCTTCAGGGGTGACTACGAACATTGATAATATTGATAGTCAGCATCTCGCTTCAATGTTTAGCCTGCCACGAATAAACATAACGCCATACACGGATGAGAACGTTTTGAGAATGCATTCGAGCGGATTTATTTCGTACCTAAAACACAAGATCTAAGAATGAGGGGAATAATTCCAGCATACTTAAAAGGGCTTGTCAGCTACTTGCCTAGTAGTGATCTATTGGTGAAAGCAAGAGGGACTCAGAGCGAGCCCCATGCCGGTTACTACTATGGTATATGGATGAAACATCTGACTATACTCTGGGAAAGCGGGTGTCGTGAAATACCAGATACGACCGCCGAATTAGGTCCCGGCAATTATCTTGGTGTGGGCCTTGCTGCCCTATTGTCAGGATGTAACACCTATGTGGGATTAGATGTAGTATCGTATTTTAAAGAAGAGCCCATCCTTCACTTGTTTGAAGAAATGCTAAAACTGTTTGAAGACAGGACTCCCTGTCAGATAGGTGGCTGGCCAAACCTCGAACCCTATGTCGACGACAGGCACTTTCCGTCACACATATTGACTGATGACTTGCTCTCGGTCACCCTTGCAAGTGACAGGTTAGACAGAATCAGAGAAGAGATAAAAAATCCCGGAACCGGGAGAGAAGGGATTAGCTTTGGATATCTGGCGCCCTGGCAAGAAAGATATCATTCCCTCAAAGGTTCTGTAGATCTGGTGCTTTCGCATGCCGTTTTGCAGTATGTATCCGATCTACCGCCACTTTTTGATCAAATCTCATCGATGCTTCGAGCGGGCGGGCACATGAGCCACCAGGTCGACCTAAGTGCTCATAATATCTCATCTGTTTGGAATTATCACCGGTCTATATCTGATTTTTCCTGGAATATCATAAAGGGGAAAAGACCATATTACCTAAATAGATTCCCACTATCACAATATGTGGAAAGTTTGGATCGGGAAAAGTGGGATGTCATTTGTCTGGAACAACAAATGAGAGACGACGGTATACCGCGCAGTCAATTGACAGCCCGGTGGAAGATGTTATCTGATGAAGATCTAAATTGTGCCGGGTTATTTCTTCAGGTAAAAAAGAAGTAATTTTTAAGGTCACAGAAACATCCAATGCCATTTTACAATTCCTCCGGATCGGTACTCCAGCGCTGGTGCAGGGACCTTGAAGATGTTGAGTACATTAAAGACAGTCTTAAGGAAGGGACTCCCCGTAGGTATTTTACGAAAGTCGATATCAGGTGACAGATACCATTGTCTGTATCTCGGATATTGATCAGCGGGCAACCAATACGAGCCACCGGATTCTGTCCAACTGTTGGTATAACCTCCGAAGAGATTTTCACTTCCATACCCAATAGCAATGTTGAGCCACCCGGGAATTTTGCTTCCCGTCACAAAGGAATAGGGATTGACGGAAATCCAAATCGTTTGGGCGTTATAGTCTTTGAGGTATTTTTCGAAGAAATTCATACCAAAAAGTTGATCCGTTCTTTGCCTCAGTGAACTTGTACTATTGGGATTCGTCCCCGGGATCGGAGAAGAAGAATAGTTCTTTGGCCAGGAAGAAACCTTCATTCTTATGCGTTGATCTTGCCAGATTAATTGTTGACTTGTAAACAGGGACACCCCGGCGATATTGTACAGCATGTCGGCAATGGAGAATCCCCACCTGTCTGAATAGGCATCGAACATCTCAACGGTGCCTTGATAAAGTAGTCCCAGTCCAGATGCCAACCAAACAGCATTTTTCTCCTTCATGCCGGTCCATTTACTGCCTCTGAAGCTTATCTCACTTTCGAAGTAGGAAGTGAAAAAATGGCCCGCTTTATCCATGTTATTCCATTCGCCCCGGTCATTAAAGAAATGAAATGATGTACGACCGTGCCCCTTGTACCAGGCTTCATTAAGTCCCCACACGGTAGCTCCATAGATGATTGTGCCTGCCGCTGCAACCTGGATAAAACGCGTGCGATCAAATGTATCTTTTGGCGTGAAGAATGACTGAGCATGAGATTGGTTGGCCAGGAGTATGACTGGGAGGAAAAGCAAGCAAATGCCCTTCCCTACCTTCAATGATTGAATGGGCAATAGGTCCACGTCTCCGCTATTTTCAGTGATTAGTCCTGGCAATATTCTGAAGAGATATCGTTCTAAATAATAATAGGTAATTTAGATCCCAAATATTGTGATAAATTACAATATTTGTCAATGTACTTCGAAAGCCCTGCTTTGAAGATGAGTTGATTTGTTGCCTTTTTGCACTACAATTGGACCTATATATGATTGCGAAGTTACGATACATTTTAGGGGTGAGCCTGGTGATTTTAAGTGGTAGTATACTGGCTCAAGACCTTCATTTCACGCAGTATAATTTGGCCCCATTGAGCTTTAATCCTGCCATGACAGGTGGGTTTTACGGGTCGATACGGGTAGGAGGCATGTATCGAGATCAATGGGGTAGTGCATTTAAAACACCTGCCTTTTTTATCGACAGCCCGATCCTAAAGGGATTCAGGAAACAGGACTGGATCGGAGTGGGGATGTTTGCCTTTCAGGATCAAGGGACAGCAGAGTACTTTCCATTTCAGTCTACTGACGCAAGCACCACGGGCATGATCCTCACCGGTGGTCTGTTGAGTTCTGCTGCCTATCATCTGGCACTGGATAAAAACCGCAACACCGTAATAGCCGTGGGCATACAGGGAGGCACACTATCCAAGAGAGTTGACGGTATGTTCACATTTGAAGACGCACTGCTTAGCAACGGCGGGACCCTGGAACAATTACCTTCTAAAGAGGATCCCAATACTTACCTCGATATTTCCGGGGGTCTTACGATCACCGGCAAAACCTCAGGACAGAGCTATTATCGACTTGGTTTCAGCATCTTGCACATCAGCAGGCCGAGGGCCAATGTATTGACAGCAGGGCAATCTAACCGCCTGCCAATGAAGATGGTGGGTTATGCATCTTACTATGCAGACATTAACGAGAAACTGATTTTTACTCCATCGATCTTTGTTCAGTCTCTGGCCCCGGCTCGTGAGGTCGCAGTACAAGCTATGGCGGGTTATAAGTTGCCTAAGGAAAGTACAGTGCTGAGAGCTGGATTGGGATACCGGGTGGGAGATGCATTGCAACTATTATTTGGTGTGGATTACAAGGACCTGAGAGTGGGAGCAAGTTACGATGTCACAGTGTCTGGCTTGAGCAGTCCCAATAATGCATTCGAACTGGGCGTTTCATATATAGCGCGTATTTACAAGAGACCTAAAGTGGATCCCATCATTTTTTGTCCAAGATTTTAAGTCATTCTCATGATTACAAAGTATTTACTCATTCTTCTTATGGTGACTGCATTCGTCATTGACCTGAATGCACAGCCTTTGGATGAAATACCATACAAATTTAAGTTGGAGGCAGCGGACACCGCGTTTACACGCATGGATTATTACAACGCGGCGGAGTGGTATGAGGAGTGTTATAAGGAGTCCAGAGAGCCGGCTTTAGCGCACAAGATTGCCTATTGCCACGACCGCATGCGAGATTACAAACGAGCCGAACGGTGGTATGCCCGGATTGTCCAGAAAGACACGGGAAATATGTATCCGGACCTAAAATTTGAATACGGTAGACTATTAAAGAAAAACGCAAAATACGAGGAGGCTGAAGTGGTATTTAATGAATTGCTGAGGAGTGGTAAAGCGACACAATACAACGACCGGATAGAAAACGAGTTGGTCGGTGTGGTCATGGCTCAAACTCTAAAGGCTCCTGACGACCTGCTGATCGAAAGTGCTGGCAACCGGATAAATACGCGCAATAGTGAGGCATCACCCGCCGTGGGAGAGGATGGGGATCTCTATTACGTATCCTTTGACCAAAACGAAGTGATCAAAGTCACGAGTAAGAGTGAAGATTACCATTCCAAAATAATGAGATCAAGGAAGAGTGACAAGGGCAGGTTTCAGAAGGGTCAGGCAATCAGTGATAAAATAAATCGTCCGGGTTTTCACAACAGTCATGTTTCTTTCTCACCGGATTTTGCACGGATGTACTATACGAGGGCTATTGTAGAAGGTGGGGAGGTCACAGTCTCTGATTTATACTATAGTGACGCATCGAGAGGAGGTTGGGGAGCCCCGCAACCGATCTCATCGCTCAATGGTCAGTTTGTAAACAAGCATCCTGTGGTAGCCGATCTATTCGGCGGTGAAGTACTTTTATTTTCCTCTACAAGGCCGGGATCAATTGGCGGTCTGGACCTTTTTTACGCTCCTATTACCGGTGATGGATCGTTTGGGCAGCCTGTTAGCCTGGGAGATGCGGTCAATACAACGGGAGATGAGATTACTCCGCAGTTTGCGGAGGGCTTTTTGTATTTCAGTAGTGATGGCCATCCTACATTGGGAGGTTTCGACATTTTTATGAGCGAGTGGGATGGAAGCAAATTACTCCCGGCCCAAAATATGGGTAAAGGAATAAATACCTCCGTTGATGACCTCTATTATACCCCTGGCGGGGATGACGCCGGCTACCTGGTATCTAACCGGGATGGCACGCGATCGGTAAAGAGCAAAACATGTTGTGATGATATATTCACCTTTGCTAAGAAAGATATTATTATCAAGCTTTTGGCAACTGTCTTTGAAGACGAGACACCATTGCCTGGAGCGACGATAAAAATGTATCAGAAAATTGCCGAGGAGTTGGGATTTCCGGATGTGCAAAAAAATGAAGAAGGCAATGAGTTTGATTTTGCCTTAGATGCCGATCGAGCTTATAAGGTGATTGTGGAACGCGAGGGATACTATCCCGACACGGCAGAGTTTAATACAGTAGGAGTAAGAGAATCGAAAAATTTTCGGGGGACATTCAGGCTAAAACCAAAGCCAAAGGATACCGGTCCTGAGACAGAGGTCCTCACGATATACGAGCCCATCAGGCTCGAAAACATCTACTACGATCTCGATGATGATAAGATCTTACCCGATGCGGAGGGAGATCTCGATTTTGTCTATGATTTAATGACCCGTTATCCGGAAATGGTAATCGAATTGTCGAGTCACACGGATTCCCGGGGGAAGGATGGTTACAACCTGGATTTGTCTCTGCGCAGGGCCAATTCAGCACGCCAGTACTTAGTACAGAGGGGGATCGAGGGGTCCCGGATAAAGGCGGTTGGTTATGGTGAAAAAAGGATTTTGAATAGATGCACGAATGGCGTAGAATGCTCGGAGGAAGAGCACAGACGCAATCGCCGTACGGAGTTTACCATTATCGAGGGCCCACAACGGATCGAAGTGCAAAAAGAACAAAAGAAATCGGCTACACCACCGCAGGGTCAAGATGACGGTGGATCTGCCAGCACGGATGGAGGTCCACCTGAAATAGAGTTTGAAAAAAATGAAATAGATCTCGGCCGGATAAAGGAAGGAGAAAAAACGAAAAGTGTATTTGCATTTAAAAATGTGGGAGATAGCGAATTAATAATTGATCTGGTTACGGCATGTGAATGCACTGACCTTGACTGGCCGCGGGATCCCATCTTACCCGGGGAGGAGGGTATAATCAGCATCGAGTACAATAGTGAGGGAAAAGAGGGTCAGCAAGACGTAACCGTAGATGTGATAGCAAACACGGATCCGATTGTGACTCAAGCTTTTTTTAGCGTTTTTGTCGAAAAAATCAACTGATCCGGGTGCTTCTGAGTCATGAGTATTCCGGGTTTGGTCGTCTCTGCATTTAGATGAAGTCTAAATAAATATTGCCAAAAAAGCGGGGGGATGATATATCGCAAAGGTTTCTATATTTGCGGTGATTTTTAAGAAACGGTTTTACAAAAAAACTCACAGCGTGTTGGCCAAATTTGTCAGACTAATCCTGAGTACTGTTTTGTTCAGCACAATTTCTTCCACTTTATTGTTTTCTCAGGGTCAGGGAGGTTCCACACTACTGCTGAACAATGGGCTTATGATCGCCGTTGCCATTGTCCTGCTCATTGCGGTATATCTTCTTACGGAAAATTTAATGGGAATCAGGGGAGGTGGATCGGCCGGGCCTGAGAAACCAAAATCTAGTGGCGGGATGCCAAGCTATGTAAGAGGACATGCAAAGCGGCTCAAACGAGGACATAATATAAGGTTGAAAGGTGCTCCCACTTCTAATGTGACTGAAGTTGGTGTACGCACATTTGCCCTCCAACCACCAAATTTCATTGGGATATCTCCAATTCCCAAAGTGACAGTCATCGAGGGAGATGAGGTCATGGCAGGGGATGTGTTGTTTTATGACAAAAAGAGACCCGCCATTAAATATGTGTCTCCAGTAAGCGGGGAAATTGTCTCTGTAAACCGTGGGGCCAAAAGATCAATTGCTGAGGTAGTGATATTGGCTGATAAGGAGCAGCGGTACAAGGTGTCTAAAGAGATTGATCTGGACAAAGCTTCGCGTGAGGAAATTGTGAATTTCCTTCTGGATTCCGGAGGTTGGCCGCTGATTCGACAGAGGCCGTATGATATTGTGCCCGATCCTGGCCGGGTACCCGACAATATCTTTGTTACCACATTTGACACTGCCCCTTTGGCTCCTGATTCAGCACTGGTGGTGCGGGATCGAGAAAAGGAGTTTTCAACCGGGATAAAGTTGCTGTCAATGCTCACCAGCGGCAAGGTACATTTGGGGTTATCGGCCAATGGTAAAAGCAGCCCGCCACCCGTCTTTACCGAAACCAATCACTCGGATAAACACTGGTTTGCTGGGCCGCATCCCACCGGAAATGTAGGAGTGCAGATTCACCATATTGACCCTATAGGAAAGGGGATGGTCTGGGTGCTGGGAGTGCAAGAGGTCATTACCTTGGGTTCATTGATTACTGAGCAGAGATTTGATGGAAGAAGGGTGATAGCGATCGGAGGTGAGGGAGTTGAAAATCCAAGACATGTATACACCCATCTGGGGGCAAAGCTGAGTGACTTGTTAGGCACAACAGAGTCAGTGGCTAAGATGCGAATAATCTCCGGGGATGTGCTTTCAGGAAGAAAAAAAGCGGTAGATGGTTTTTTAAATTTTTACGACGATCAAGTGACGGTAATTCCGGAGGGAAAATCTTACCAGTTTTTTGGTTGGTTGTTTCCGACTAAAATGCTGCCCAGTGTATCGCGAACATTTCCGGGTTTTCTCATGAAAAATTATGAGTATAATGTAGACACCAATACTCATGGAGAAGAGCGGGCTTTTGTAATGACGGGCCAGTACGAGAAACTCTTGCCCATGGATATTTATCCCAATCACCTGATGAAAGCCATTTTGGCCAAAGATTTTGAAAAAATGGAAGGTCTGGGAATCTACGAACTCAGCGAAGAAGATTTGGCACTTTGTGAATTTGCATGTACATCAAAACAACCCTTGCAGCATATTTTAAGGGCGGGTCTGGATCTAATGCGGGAGCAGGGTTGACGATTTTAAAAATGAAATGAGCAAACTCTTAAATTTTGTAAAAAAGATAGAGCCCAAGAAAGGCACTTTTCTTCATACACTATATGATGGGTTTTTTACATTGCTTTATACCCCGGATGAGGTAACTCACGGAGGAACCCACATCAAGGACGGAATGGACTTAAAGCGCACCATGGTGCACGTGGTGATTGCCCTCCAACTTTGCTATCTTTTTGGATGCTATAATATAGGTCATCAACATTTTACCGCCCTTGGTGAATACACAGGCCTGTTAGAAGGATTCCATCTCAAGTTATTTTTTGGGATTGGAAAATTGCTTGTGCTTTTTATTGTGACTCATGTTGTGGGACTGGGAATTGAGTTTTATTACGCATTTAAGAAAGGGCATGGCATCGAGGAGGGATTCCTGGTGACAGGGGCATTAATTCCCTTGATCATGCCACCGGACCTCCCCATATGGATCCTGGTGTTGGCAGTGGCATTTGCCGTTTGGATCGGGAAGGAAGCTTTTGGGGGTACTGGGATGAATATTTGGAATATCGCACTGCTTGCGCGGGCATTTGTCTTTTTCGCTTATCCCACGACGATTTCCGGAGACCAGGTTTGGGTGTCCGGTGTTGGAACGACAGCACCGGGACAAATGGCAGAATATGGCATATGGCATGACCTCTGTAATTCGGTATTCGAGATGTTTGGAGCTGCGACCTTCGACAGCAGTTCAGCGGTTGTGGATGGCTTTACCGGGGCAACACCATTGATACTTGCCTATCAGGGGGGCTGGGAGGCGGTCACCCAGGTGTATTCGGAGGCGCAAATGTGGTGGGGTGCGATTCCCGGATCCGTAGGAGAAACTTCAAAACCTCTGGTACTATTGGGAGCACTCTTCTTGTTGGTCACCGGCATTGCAAGCTGGCGGATAATGTTTAGTATGCTTATGGGTGCCGTAGTGATGGCGCTTTTACTAAATATGTGGGGTGCTACACCGTTTATGGAGGTCCCGTGGTACTATCATTTTTACATGGGTAGTTTCTTCTTTGCCATGGCATTTATGGCGACAGACCCGGTTACGGCAGCATCGACAAATCGAGGTAAGTGGATATATGGGTTTCTGATCGGATTTATTGGCATCATTATCCGTGTTTTAAATCCAGCGTATCCCGAGGGATGGATGTTGGCTATTTTATTACTCAATACATTTGCCCCGTTGATTGATCATTTTGTGCTGCAGGGCAATATGTCTAAAAGATTAAAACGTGCATAATACCAGGTATATCGTCACATTTGTAGCAGTCCTTACTGCGGTAGTGGCATTAGTCCTGTCACTTCTGGCCACCGGGCTGAAACCCATCCATGACCGGAACGAAGCCATTTATAATAAAAAGGCCATTTTATCTGCGATCGAGGATGATCTGGACTCCAAGGCAGCCGATATGGAAGCCGATCAAATACAATCCATTTTTGATGAAAAGATCGAGCAGGTGGTGGTAGATATGGAAGGCAAGCTGGTCGAGGGAATTCAAGCAGAGGATATTGATATGGCAAAGGAGAAAAAAAAGCCCCTGGAGGATCAGCGATTACCCGTCTATATTTATAATGGAGCACAGGGTAAAATCTACATTGTATCAGTGAGAGGGAGTGGGCTATGGGATGAGATATGGGGCAGTATCGCACTCAAGAATGATTTTAATACAATTGTCGGGGCGGCTTTTGATCACACCGGTGAGACTCCAGGACTGGGTGCAGAAATTAAAGACAATCCAAGTTTCTCAGCTCAATTTGTCAATAAGAAATTTTATGATGACTCCGGAAAATTTGTTTCGGTGGGTGTGGTGAAAGGAGGAGTAAAGAATCCTGAGCATCAGGTCGATGCTATTAGTGGTGCCACCATTACATGCAATGGAGTTGATGAGATGCTAGACCGGGGCATCCGATATTATGAGCCCTATTTTAGTAAGGAGAAAAAATGATAGAGTCTTTTTCTTGAAAATTCTAAAAAAGTAAAAAAATGGCTGAGGCGGGAGTAAAAAATCCGGTCACAAAAGAAAGGGAACCATTATTTGGACCGAAGGAGAAAAGGCTGATTACCGATCCTCTAAATGATAATAATCCGATCACCGTACAAGTACTGGGTATATGCTCAGCATTAGCCGTTACCACATTGGTCTATCCCTCGGTCATCATGGCAATAGCGGTAATTTTTGTTTGTGCATTCTCCAGTCTGTTTACATCACTGCTCCGCAAGAGCATTCCCAAGCAGGTCAGGATGATTGTGCAGCTGGTCATTATTGCCACGCTGGTCACAGTGGTGGAACAGGTATTGAAAGCACTAAATTTTGACGTATACAAGCAACTCGCTGTCTTCATCGGCCTGATCATTACCAATTGTATTGTGATGGGAAGACTGGAGGCATTTGCCATGGCCAATAAACCCTGGAGATCATTTCTCGATGGTATTGGCAATGGTCTGGGTTATGGAGCCATTTTAATTATCGTTGCATTGATAAGAGAGTTTTTTGGCAAAGGCACTCTTTTTGCCGGCAGTCCGCTGGCCTGGAAAATAATTGGACCATCATCTGAATATATGCTGGATACAGCAAGTATAAGTTGGCTGGGCTGGTATCAAAATAATAATTTGATGGTGTTATCCGGTGCAGCAATGTTTATTATTGGAATCTTGATTTGGATTCACAGATCGTGGAATCCTAAATTGGTAGATATATCCTAAAACTAGACATGATGGAACTTGTAAACATTTTTATTAAATCTGCTTTTATTGAAAATTTGGTGCTTACCTATTTCTTGGGAATGTGCTCATATCTTGCGGTGTCAAAGACCGTAAAAACAGCATTTGGATTAGGTCTTGCCGTCATCTTTGTACTCGGGATTACGATGCCCATCAATTGGATAATACAGAATATACTGTTAAGCGAAAGTGGTGTATTGGGTCTCGACCTTACCTTTCTGCGGCTTATTTTATTTATTGCTGTGATCGCATCAATGGTGCAGCTTGTAGAAATGGTGATAGAGAAGTTTTCACCATCATTATACAATTCGTTGGGAATATTTTTACCGTTGATTACTGTCAATTGTGCAATTCTGGGGGGGTCATTATTTATGGTCTCCAAGGAGTATAATTTTGCAGAGTCTGTTGCATTTGGGTTAGGTGGCGGATTTGGATGGTTTCTGGCTATCATTGCCATTGCTGCAATAAGAGAAAAAATAAAATATTCGGCTGTGCCAGCTCCACTGAGAGGATTGGGTATTGCCTTTATTATTACCGGCCTTATGGGTCTGGCATTTTTAAGTATGCTTGGAATTGATCCGGCAGCATTCTGAATTATTGTGATAGAAAGTAAATAGGATGGTTTTTATCATTTCAGTTATGCCCATTGTTTGGGCTATTGTTGTTTTTTCGGCTATTATTTTGGCATTGAGTTTCATGCTTATTTATGCCAGGAATAAACTGGTTCCTCAGGGAGCGGTGAAAGTACTTATAAACGGCGATGCAAAAAATACGATGGAAGTGTCACCCGGATCTTCTTTACTGAGTGCCCTGGCCGATCAAAATGTATTTCTCCCTTCAGCCTGTGGCGGAGGTGGTACATGCGCCATGTGTGAATGCCACGTCGATGTGGGTGGTGGCGATGTACTTCCTACCGAGCTTAATCACCTCACTCGAAAAGAGGTAGCGGAGCACAAGAGATTGGCATGCCAGGTAAAAGTGAGAGAGGACATGGAGATCCGGATCCCGGAAGAGATTTTCGGGATCAAAAAATGGGAATGTGAGGTCGTGTCTAATTACAATGTGGCCTCTTTTATAAAGGAGTTTGTTGTAAAATTACCCGAGGGAGAAACGCTCGATTTTCAATCCGGAGGATACGTGCAGATTGATGTACCCAAACTGGAAGTCGATTTTAGTGATTTTGATATAAAGCCTTTGCCCCAGGATCCGGCCGGTGATGATAAATTTAAGTCTGAGTGGGATAAATATAAGCTTTGGGGATTAAAAATGAAAAATGACGAGCCACAATTCAGAGCTTATTCGATGGCTAATCATCCTGCCGAAGGCAATATCGTAATGCTTAATATCCGGATCGCAACTCCACCGTGGGATCGCAATGCCAATAGCGGAAAAGGGGGTTGGATGAATGTAAATCCGGGAGTCTGTTCCAGTTATGTGTTCTCCCGCAAACCGGGAGATAAGGTAACCATTTCAGGTCCATATGGTGAGTTTTTTATTAAGGATACAAACAAAGAAATGCTCTATATAGGCGGAGGTGCAGGGATGGCACCGCTGCGTAGCCATTTATTTCATCTTTTTCACACATTGAAGACAAGAGACCGAAAAGTATCCTATTGGTATGGGGGAAGGTCATCCAGGGAGTTATTTTATACCGATCACTTCGAATCCATTGAAAAAGAATTTGATAACTTTAAATACAACATAGCCCTTTCAAATCCGCTCCCGGAGGATAATTGGACCGGGTATACGGGATTTATTCATCAGGTGGTTTTGGATGAATATTTGAGCAAACATCCTGAACCCGAAGAGATCGAGTATTATCTCTGTGGACCCCCATTGATGTTGCAGGCTTGTCTCAAAATGTTTGATGATCTGGGAGTGCCGCCTGAAAATGTTGCCTTTGACGATTTTGGCAGCTAGTCGACGAACCCAAAAATATCCTATGAGGTATTCTTCAGTGTTCCTCCGCTCGAGTGCTTTCGGGAGTTTTTCGGACCCTTGCCAGAGTACATGTCAAGACTGTGATCAGCCCTTTTTCCGGCACAAAAAATTTTGAAGACTCTTGTCATGATATCATTAGGTCCTGTTATTGATCTAAGCGACCATTTTTTAATCGCTTCTGTAGTACTTAAGAAATAATATATGTACTTTTCTACCCGGTATAAATTAGTATGGATTTATCAGAAATACCATCAATTGTGAAGACACCTGACCGATATCTTGTCACCTCTGCTCTACCATATGCCAACGGACCCTTACATATCGGACACCTGGCAGGTGCCTATCTTCCAGCTGATGCATATGTGCGTTTTCTCAGATTATCCGGTAAGGATGTCGCTTACATCGGGGGCTCGGATGAGCACGGTGCTGCAATCGAAATCAAGGCAATCAAGGAAAAAACTACTCCACGGGAAATTGTAGATAAATATCACCTGATGATAAAAGAGGCCTTTGAAGAAATGGCAATATCATTCGATATCTATCATCGTACTACAGAAAAAATCCACCACGAAACCTCTCAAGATTTTTTTCGTACACTTTTTAGCAAAGGTGCTTTCACCGAAAAAGAAACTGAACAATATTTTGACATCGAAGCCAATCAATTTCTGGCAGATCGCTTTATCACTGGGACATGTCCTCGATGCCAGTATGAAGAGGCCTATGGAGATCAATGCGAAAATTGCGGCTCAACCCTAAGTCCCACTGAACTCATCGATCCGCGATCTACCATTAGTGGGGGCACACCTGAACTCCGAAAAACCAAGCATTGGTATTTACCATTGGAGGATCACGAAGGTTGGTTGAGAGGCTATATTACCGAGGGAATTGTAGACGGGAAAGTACATCACAATGCGGAAAACTGGAAGAAACATGTGGTGGGCCAGTGTAAGTCCTGGCTCGATTCAGGCCTGCAACCTCGTGCCATTACCCGCGATCTGGATTGGGGGGTGGATGTGCCGCAGGAAATCGATGGAGCTGCCGGAAAAAAACTCTATGTGTGGATGGATGCGCCTATCGGTTATGTTTCTGCAACCAAGGAGTGGGCAAGACAAAACGGTCAGAACTGGGAAAACTATTGGAAAGATGACAATTGCGCATTAGTACATTTTATAGGAAAAGATAATATTGTTTTCCATTGTCTGATTTTTCCAGCGATTTTAAAATCCTATGGTGATTTTATACTTCCGGTAAATGTGCCTGCAAATCAATTTGTAAATCTAGAGGGAAAGAAGGTGAGCACATCTAAGGGATGGGCAGTGTGGATACATGAATATTTAAAGGATTTTCCCGACAAACAAGACGAGCTCAGATATTACGGATTTAAAATAATGCCTGAGCAAAAAGACAGCGATTTTACCTGGAAAGGGTATCAAGATGCCGTCAATAATGAATTAGTGAATAATCTTGGAAACTTTATTAATCGGGTGCTGGTGCTGACCAACAAGTATTACGATGGAGTAGTGCCCGATATTGATGAAAGCATTTCCATAAATGCTCCGCAGGAATCGGGTCAACCCACCTGGCATGATTCAGAATTACTCGACCTTTTTGATCGCCTTCATGATTTCCGGTCTTTCATAAAATTATTTGATTTTCGCAGCGCCCTTAAAAAGCTTTTAGAGATTTCTTCAGTCGGAAATCAGCTGTTGCAAAATAACGAACCCTGGAAACAAGAAAAAACAGATCCCGATGCAGTGAAAGTGGTTATGAATTTAGGTTTGCAATACGTCACCGCACTCAGCATTGCTTGTAGGCCATTTTTACCTTATACCTGTGATCGTTTGAGGGAAATGCTGTCCCTGCCGCCCCTCTCGGAAAAGCGGGAGTTTGTAGATCTAATGGATACACTTTCTGAAGGTAAGCACCTTATTTCTGCGGGACATAAAATAAATAAGTCCAGACATCTCTTTGAAAAGATTTCTGACGAGGATATTCAAGGGCAGATGGATAAACTTAATGGAAGGCAAACTCAGACAGAAGAAAATTCGAGTCTTAAATCAGCTGCAACTTTTGCAGATTTTGAGAAGTTAGATTTACGTACAGGAACTATCACAGCTGCTGAAAAAGTGAAGAGCACGGATAAGTTGTTAAAAATAACCGTCGATCTGGGCTTTGAGAAACGGCAGGTAGTCTCCGGGATTGCCGAATCATATGATCCCGACAGTATTGTGGGGCATGACATAGTAATGGTTGCCAATCTGGAGCCTAAAAAGATCAGAGGAGTATTGTCGCAGGGAATGATCCTGCTTGCTGAAAATAGCGATGGAAAGTTGGGGTTTGTTAGTGCTCCG
Source organism: Saprospiraceae bacterium (assembly GCA_965222645.1). Taxonomy (GTDB): domain Bacteria; phylum Bacteroidota; class Bacteroidia; order Chitinophagales; family Saprospiraceae; genus JABDMH01. The sequence goes on from OZ244968.1 coordinate 4,434,706, forward strand.
GAGGGTTGGAGCAAAGGTGATGCAGTCAAATGACCCTTAAAGCCATAAGACTCTGTACGTTCTTTGCAGGATTTCTTTTTTTAGCCTCTGCGTTTATTCTACTGAGATTGCAGCTGAATCAACAATTATGGGGCCATTGGCCACTGCTACAATTCGTTTCGACATGGTTGCTGATCGTCTTTTTGACAAAGAAGAAGTTCCTCATTGATAAGCAATATTTCAGACGATTCTTACTGTCTACCTTTTCCGGCTTTTTACTGGCCCTCGGATTTCCTCCATTTCCTCTTCCCTTTTTACTTTTTATTGCAATGGTTCCACTGCTCCTTGCACTTGATGCAAAAACAAGGGAGGGTGACCATGGTGGTTATTTTTTTCTGGTTTTTCACACTTTTCTTTTGTGGAATATTCTCTCCACTTTTTGGGTAGCCAACACTGCATATTTTGCAGGAATTTACGCAAACTTGGTCAACGCCCTCCTTATGTCTTTACCGGTCATGGCTTTCCTCTATGTGAGAAAATCGATTGGAACCGGTGTGGCCCTGGGGGCTTTTGTCGCGATCTGGATTACTTTTGAATTTCTACATATGCGCTGGGAATTGCACTGGCCATGGCTCACACTCGGGAACGGACTGGCAAAAATGCCCTCGGGCATTCAGTGGTATAGTTTTACCGGAGTACTTGGGGGTTCTGCATGGATTCTCATTGTAAATTACCTCATTTCCATAAATTTTAATGAAAAAAGAGTCGTCAAGTGGTTAATTCCTTTCTTGTGGTTTTTTATTCCTTTTATTGGCTCTCTGGTGGTATACATTAATTATACGGAGTCAGGAGAGGAACTTAATGTTGTCACAGTGCAACCAAATTTGGAACCCCATTATGAAAAGTTTGTTTATTCCGAGGATTTAAAAATTGATAAATCATTAGACTTAATAACTGCTGCCATTACACCGGAGACAGATTATGTGATTCTACCTGAGACCAGCTTTTCTCACATCGATATGAACTTCCCTTTACAATCCCATGCTGTACGGCAATTGTATCAATTTGCACAACAAAGAGGAGTTGCGGTAATAACTGGTTTAGATGGGTACCGGTTTTTAGAAAATGAAGACGAAATTGCTTTATCTACAACCAGACCAATCCTCAGACAGGGCGGTCGTACAGAGTACCTGGAGGCATACAACTGTGCAATACAAATAGATGAGGATGGAGATATTCAGGAATGCTACAAAGAAAAATATGTTCCGGGAGCTGAATATTTTCCGTTCAAAAAGGTTTTATTTTTTCTGAAACCGCTGGTTGATAAATTAGGAGGGAGCCTTTACGGATACCGGATTAGAGATAATTATGCAGTATTTACGTCCGGTGAAAGCACTGTTGCACCTGTGATTTGCTATGAATCTATTTTTGGAGAGTATACAAGTAAACTAATAAGAAAAGGAGCTGAGCTCATATTCGTCCTGACAAATGATGGGTGGTGGGACAACACGGCAGGTCATCGTCAGCACACTGATTATGCAAGGCTGAGGGCGATCGAAACAAGACGTAACGTTGTGCGCTCCGCCAATATGGGCAACTGCTGTCTGATTGATGGCCGGGGAGATATTTATGAAAAAACCAGTTATGGCGAGGAAGGAGCAATCGAGGTGACCGCCAGGAAAAATCAAGAAATCACTTTTTATGTAAAATGGGGAGATGTCCTGGGGAGGATTTCGCTACTCATCACTCTCTTGCTTCTGGCCCGGGCACTGATAAGCAGATTTTGGCGCTAGGACTTTCTTGGTGGTAGATCGAAAGCTTCCGAATTAGGTTCGAACTTACCTTTGTGTGCTCCGTCACAAAATGGCTTATTTTCACTGAGACCGCAACGGCAAAGAGAGACAATAGTGCGACCTTGCAAATTGTACTGCGTTCCACTCATATCAGTTATTTCGACTTCTCCATCAATTTTCAGAGGTCCGTTATTTAGCACGGTAATTTTTGTATTAGACATCTAATAAGATATTTTGATTGGCCTCAAAAGTATGATTCTTCGGCAAATATCAAAATGAAAGGCAAAGTGCGAATTTTACTATTTTGGGTTCCTAAGAATGTTGTGAATGCGAAACGAATTTATTGCATTTAGTATACTCTCCGTTTTACTGGTAAGTGGTATCGCATTGTACATCTGGCCACCAATGTGGTGGGTGTTTGTCGTCCTCGCTCCCATACTTTTGATCGGATTTTACGATATGCTTCAGAAGAAGCATGCAATCATGAGAAATTTTCCAATTCTGGGTCGCGGCAGATATATAATGGAAGAATTACGCCCTAAAATGTATCAGTATTTTATAGAATCCGATACCAGCGGAACCCCGATAAACCGCATAAGCCGAAGCATCGTATACCAACGAGCAAAGGATGTACTCGATACTACTCCATTTGGTACTCAATTGGACGTCTACGCTGAAGGATATGAGTGGCTGAATCACAGTATCGGAGCCCGTATGGTTAGAGCAGATGAGCACAACCCGAGGGTATTGGTAGGGGGTGGAGAAACCTCTAGACCGTATAGTAGTTCGGTGTTAAATATTTCTGCAATGAGTTTCGGCTCCTTGAGTAAAAATGCGATCATGGCACTCAATGCCGGGGCGAAAATTGGTGGTTTCGCTCATAATACGGGAGAAGGGGGGATCAGTCCATATCACCTTGAGCCTGGTGGTGATCTAATCTACCAGATCGGCACAGGATATTTTGGTTGCAGGAGTGCAGATGGAAGTTTCTCTGAGGATGAATTTAAAAAGCGGATGCAGAATCCGGAGGTTAAAATGATCGAGGTTAAACTTTCTCAAGGTGCAAAGCCCGGCCATGGAGGGATTCTGCCAGCCAAAAAGAATACCGAAGAGATTTCTAGAATTAGAAATGTGAAACCAGGAGTGGATGTATTATCACCGCCTTTTCATCAGGCTTTTAATAACCCAATCCAACTGCTGGAATTTTTACAAAATCTCCGGGTTTTGTCCGATGGCCGTCCGGTAGGCTTCAAATTTTGTGTGGGGTGGAAAAGCGAGTTTTTTGCCATTTGTAAGGCCATGAGAGAAACGGAGATTTATCCTGATTTTATTACCGTAGATGGAGGTGAGGGAGGTACGGGTGCCGCACCGCTGGAGTTTAGCAATTCTGTTGGTATGCCTTATAAGGACGGTTTGGCTTTTGTACATGATGCACTTATTGGATTTGACCTAAGACACCAAATGCGCATTTTCGCATCCGGAAAGATTATCACGGCCTTTGATATTGTCAAAGCGCTTGCACTGGGAGCAGATGGATGCCTGAGCGCAAGAGCGATGATGCTTGCACTTGGGTGTATCCAGGCACTTGAGTGCAATAAAAATACATGCCCTACAGGGGTAGCCACTCAGGATCCAGAATTGATTTGGGGATTGCGGGTAAAGGATAAAAAAGTCAGGGTGGCCAACTACCACAAGGATACGATTGACAGTTTGGCTGAGCTGACTGCTGCTGCGGGATTCGAGCATCTGAAAGACTTTGATCGCCATGTGATCAACCACCGTATAAATCGTCATGAGAGTAGGACTTACGCTGATATTTATCCCTATCCCCAACGGGGATGCCTACTTCACCGGGATCAAATTCCAAAGCGATTTCTCAACGCAATGATGTTGTCAGAATCAATGTCGTTTCATCCACAGTTACAAAAAGTAAATTGAACAGATGAAGGAATTCGGATTATTACTGGTTGCTATCGCGCTGATTAGGTGCAGTACTCCCTCATCAGAAAAAGCGGATTTAATAATCACGAATGCCGAAATCGCAACCATGGATGAAAAAAATCCAAATGCTTCAGTGATTGCAATCAAGGAGGATGTGATTATGGGTGTCGGAGACCAGGATCTGATCGATGAATATCAGGGTGACAGCACAGTGATGCTGGATGCACAAGGGCATTTTCTGATGCCTGGTTTTATTGAGGCTCATGGCCACTTTTCAGGACTGGGCAGCAGTCTTCAAAATCTGAATTTCCTGAGGTCAAAATCGTGGGATGAAATCGTCGCCCTTGTGGGAGAAAAAGTAAAAGAAACTCCTCCGGGAGAATGGATTGTGGGCCGGGGCTGGCACCAGGAGAAATGGGTGCGGGTGCCAGAAGAAAATATACACGGTTATCCTTATCACGATGAGTTGAGTGAGGTGTCACCAGAAAATCCCGTATTGTTATTCCATGCGAGCGGACACGGTTCTTTTGCCAATAAAGCGGCAATGGATAAGGCTGGAGTGACAAGGGAAACTCCTGACCCTGTAGGAGGAGAGATTGTCAGGGATCATTTTGGAAACGCCATTGGGATGTTTGAGGAGCGTGCACAAGGGATGTTGAGGAGTGCGTACCAGGAGTATCTCAGCACCTTGTCTGATGAAGAGAGACTCGATCGTTGGTTTGCGGGAATCGAGCTCGCAGAGCAGGAATGTTTGAAAAAGGGTGTAACCTCATTTCAGGATGCAGGATCCAGCTTTGAATGGATAGACCGGTACAGGAGTTTGGCTGAAGAAGGGAAGCTCGATGTGCGTCTGTGGGTGATGATCCGGCATTCAGCTGATCACATGAAGGGTAAACTCAATCCCTTCCCTTGGATAGGTTATGGCAATAATACGCTTACGGTACGTGCCATTAAGTCAGAAGTAGATGGCGCACTGGGATCTTTTGGTGCTTGGCTCCTGGATTCTTATGAAGACAAGGCAAATTTTGTTGGTCAGAACACAACAGCGATCGAGGAGGTAGACAGGATAGGTCAGCTTGCTTTTGATCATGGTTTACAATTGTGTGTACATGCAATCGGAGACAGGGCCAACAGGGAGGTCCTCAATATTTTTGAAAAATATTATCGACGGGCGATTCCATCGAACGATGATCTCCGGTGGAGAATTGAGCATGCTCAACACCTGGCGGTGGAGGATATTCCCCGATTTGCTGAGCTGGGAGTTATTGCAGCGATGCAAGGTATACATTGTACCTCAGACGCACCATTTGTCGAAAAGAGGTTGGGATATCAAAGGGCAAAAGAAGGAGCGTATCCCTGGAGATCTCTTTTAGATGCGGGAACATTCATTGCTAATGGGACTGACGCTCCGGTAGAAGATGTCGATCCCATCGAATCGTTTTATGCCAGTGTTACGCGCAAAAGAATAGATAATGGTTTTGAATTTTTTCCCGATCAATCGATGACCCGGCATGAGGCATTGCGGTCTTACACTATTGATGCAGCCTTCGCCGGGTTTGAAGAAGATATTAAGGGATCCCTGGAAGTAGGCAAACTGGCGGATGTTACCATTTTATCAAAAAATTTGTTGACTTGTGGGGATGAGGAGATATTGGATAGCGAGATTTTATTTACGATCGTAGGAGGAGAAATAAAATATAAAAAGTGATTAAAAAATCTCGGGGTATTTGTCGCGGATCTGCTCCTCATGAAGTAAAGTGCTAAACGTATATTCCAAATTTGGAATAGAATTGACAATATTTTTCGAGTTGAAAAGATCCTTCGAAATTTTTAGTCAGCAAATTTAATTTAATCAACATTGATATGAAATTGGGATTTGTAAGCGCTATTTTACCTGATTTGTCACTGGAAGAGGTTTTGACCGTCGCTAGGGATATTGGTTACGATTGTGTAGAAGTCATGTGCTGGCCGGTTGGCAAAGCCACAAGGCGATATGCCGGCATTACGCATATTGATGTGGACAGATTAAATAAAAAGACAATTGAACAGATTACTGGTCTGACCAAATCGATAGGTATCGAGATCAGTGGATTGGGTTATTATCCCAACGCCTTATCACCGGACAGGGATGAGGCAAAAGCTGCTGCAGATCATATTAAGAAGGTGATAGTGGCAGCTGCAAAACTTGGACTAAGGAATGTAAATACGTTTATCGGCAGGGATTGGACCAAGAGTGTTGAGGAGAATTGGCCGGTATTTATTAAGACATGGAAGCCAATAATTGCCCTGGCCAAAAAAAATAAAATAAAAGTAGGTATAGAAAATTGTCCGATGCTTTTTACCGCAGACGAATGGCCCGGAGGCAAGAATTTAGGGTCTACGCCTGAAATTTGGTCGGCAATGTTTAGGGATATCAAGAGTAATTATTTTGGATTAAATTACGATCCAAGTCACCTTATATGGCAGCATATGGATTATATCGAACCTATTAGACGGTTTAGCAATAAATTGTTTCACATCCACGCCAAGGATGCCAGGTTGGATGTCGGCAAGTTAAATCAGGTGGGAATAATGGCGCACCCAAATAAATACCATACACCTAAGTTGCCGGGAATGGGCGATGTAGACTGGGGAAGATTTTTTTCTCACCTTACCGATGTCGGTTATAAGGGAGCAGTTTGTGTCGAGGTGGAGGACCGGGCATTTGAAGGATCATTGGAAGACAGAAAGAGATCCCTGATACAATCTCATGGTTATTTGAGGCAGTTTATAAGGGGGTGACTAAGTTCTATTTTTCATCTTCAAACGCGGATTTAATTTTCAACTCACTAAAAAATGATGTATAAATCATATTATCTGCTTTTGATTTGCCTTTTACTCCGGGCACCCACAGTGTCGTCGCAAGACGACTGGCTCATAGACAACTCCACCTATGTGTCACGGGTTGTTAAAAAAGAAAAAGAAATAACACTCTCGAATGGATTGATTAGCAGAACAATAAAATTGTCTCCCAATGCCACCACAATAGCCTTTGATAACCTGATGACAGGAGAATCGATCATTCGCGGCGTTAAACCAGAAGCTCTATTGACCATAAATGGTAAAAGCTACGAAGTGGGAGGGCTGCAGGGTCAACCCAATTATGCGTTCCTAGATCCTGATTGGATAGATGATCTTGTTGCGTCGGATTCGGCATTTCAGTTGGAATCGGTAGACGTAGGAGAGACACAAATGCCCTTTGATTGGAAAAGAACAAGACACGTCTCCGGGACTGCGGGCTCCTGGCCACCAAAAGGTGCTTCTCTGCATATGACATACCAGTTGCCTGAGAAAATCGATCCCTCCCTTCGTGATTTATCTGTTGTGGTGCACTATGAGATTTACGATGGCATCCCTGTATTGTGTAAATGGCTGACCATTGAAAATGAAGGAGCTGCTGAAATTGTGATAAACAGCTTTACTTCTGAACTATTAGCTGCGGTGGAATATAGTATTTCTGTTGATGGTCAAAACACTAATTTGCCTCCTGCTAATATTCATGTGGAAACAGATTATGCATTCAGCAGCATGGAGGCAACGGATGCAAACAAGCACGTGGTGCATTGGATTCCAGACCCCCAGTATAAAACGCAGGTAAATTACAAACGCGATAATCCCTGTTTGCTGAAAGTTTCGCCTGAAGTGGGTCCTGAGAAAATGCTTTCACCCGGAGATTCGCTGCAATCTTTTCGCTGCTTCATTTTACCCTATGACAGCTATGAACGAGAACGACAAGGCCTTGCGCAAAGAAGGATGTATCGTACTGTTGCTCCCTGGACCACAGAGAATCCACTGATGATGCATGTGAGGTTTGCGGATTGGGAAAGTGTCAAACTTGCGATCGACCAGGCTGCTGAAGTTGGGTTTGAAATGCTGATCCTTACTTTTGGGAGTGGTTTTAATATTGAGGACAATAGCTCTGAATATTTAGAACAGATGAAGAAATATTCTGCCTATGCCCGATCGAAAGGATTGGAGATTGGTGGATATTCTCTGCTGGCCTCACGAAGCATTTCTCCGGAGCACGATGTCGTCTATCCTGAGGGTGAAAAGCCGGTATTTAATCAGTCTCCCTGTATCGGGAGCGAGTGGGGTGCTGGGTATTTGGACAAGCTTTACCATTTTTTTGAAGAGTCGGGATTTACCCTGCTGGAGCACGATGGTTCTTATCCGGGTGATATTTGCATTTCCACATCGCACCCGGGCCACAGGGGTTATGATGATTCGAGATGGAATCAGTACAAAGTTATATCGGATTTCTATAAGTGGTGCCGTAGCAAAGGCATCTATCTCAACATTCCGGACTACTACTATATGACCGGTGGAAATAAATGTGGGATGGGATACCGGGAGACGAACTGGAGCTTGCCGCGAGCACAACAAGTGATCCACACCAGGCAAAATATTTATGATGGCACATGGACCAAGACCGGAAGTATGGGATGGATGTTTGTGCCCCTTACAGAATATCATGGTGGTGGATCGGCAGCGACGATCGAGCCCCTTGACCAACATCTAGATCATTACGAACAAATGATGATGTCTAATCTGAGCGCAGGAGCTCAGGCTTGCTACCGGGGTCCGAGATTATATGATACAGAACGTACGAAAGAGATGGTGAAAAATCGCGTGTCATGGTACAAGAAGCACCGCGATGTTTTAGAAGGTGACCTGATCCATTTACAGCGTGCAGATGGTCGACATCTCGACTATTGGCTCATGGTAAATCCAGACGGTGTGGAGAAGGGAGCCCTGGTGGTGTTTAATCCCACAAATGCAAATTTGCGAAAAAAGATTAGAGTGCCATTATATTACACCGGCTTGATAGATAAGACACTTGTATACTCTGATCAAGATGAGGGGCAGGAATATCAGCTGGATCGCCATTATGAAATAAATCTGGATGTACAAGTGGATGCCAACAAATGGAGCGTTTATTTCTTTAAATAGGTATCCCCTATGTTGAATTCCGGCATCTATGCCATAAGATTTATTTTTTCGAATTACGGAAATCTCAAATTATATTCGATAAGTGCTCGTCGCCATCCTTCTGTTTCGATTATCTTCACAATTTCCTTTGAAATTTTTTCTTGGAGTTCCAGCTGGCCGTTGCTAAATGCCCAGGAATACTGTTGGGGATTAAATCGAATTTTTACTGGGAACGATATCGGAACTGATTATTTTCCCTCATCCGTTTAATGCATTTATTGGTTTTGGCAAATGTATCGAACTTTACATTCGGATATCTTTTACAGCAGAAGAAACATAAATTAGTTATTGTTAGAATGATACTATAAAATGGAAGCAGACAATCAGTTTTTCACAGCCCTTTAAAGAAAGCATCTTCAAAATGCGTTATTTCAGGATTGTCATTTTTTATTAAGATACCAATGATATCAAATCTCAGTTCTCCATCAAAACCATGTATGGAAATATAATCTTGAGCAGCTGTAGTTATTAAATCAATTTTCTTTGAGTCAACAAAAGAAGCTGGAGGACCATAATAATCAGATGACCTGGTTTTCACTTCTATAAATACCAGTTCGTTCCCATGCTTGGCAATAATATCTATCTCAGCTTTACCGGACCTCCAATTTAACTCCACAATTTTGTACCCCTTTTGTGTCAAATACTCCACAGCTATTTGTTCGCCTAAATTTCCGATCTCATGTTGTACAGTCATGGTCCTTCAATATAGGAGAAAAGTAATAGTCAATTGAGAAATGTTCTGTTATTTTTGCCGCAAATAAGTTTGCCAAGATGTCAGAAACACTGTTAAAAATTGATCCCACTAAAACTGGTGTGTGGAGTGATCTGAAGACCAAGGCTCTTGACATTCGGGAGCTATCCTTGTGTGAAGAGTTTGGAAGGGACACGGCAAGGGCAGATCGGTTTTCGGTAACGTTTGGAGACCTTCATCTTGACTTCTCAAAAAATTTGATTGATGAGGAGGTTTTTCAAATGCTTTTGACGCTGGCTGATCGAGTTCTTTTGGAGGATGCAATGCAAAAGTTGAAATCGGGAGCGATGATCAATGAGACAGAAAGTCGGGCGGTGGGTCACATGGCTCTACGGGCACCCAAAGGTGCGGCCTCAATTGTCCGGGGTGAAGATGTGAGCGGAATCGTGCATTGTGTTTTGGACAGGATGAAGGATTTTGTGCGATCTCTCGACACCACCTGGGTTGGATTTGACGGGAGGAGGATTACTGATGTCGTGAATATCGGGATAGGAGGCTCGGACCTCGGTCCCTTGATGGTTGTCGAAGCACTCAAACCATATCAGGTAAGCTCGAGAAGGGTTCATTTTATTTCCAATGTAGATGGCGCACATATCAGTCAGCTCCTGCCTGATTTAGACCGGGGGACAACCCTTTTTATTGTCGCATCAAAGTCATTTACGACCATCGAAACCATGACAAATGCCCATACAGCCCGGAGTTGGTTTTTAGAAAAGGGAAAGGATGCCGACATTGCCAAACATTTTGTTGCGGTCTCGACTAATGTGACGGCAGTTGAGCAGTTTGGAATAGACCCTGCCCATGTATTCGAATTTTGGGACTGGGTAGGTGGTCGCTATTCTTTGTGTTCTGCCATCGGCCTGAGCATAATGGCGGCTGTCGGAGTTGACCATTTTTCGCAGTTGCTGGCAGGGATGCACAGCATGGATAGGCATTTCATTGAGTCAAAAAATGAGGAGAATATCCCGTTGATTCTTGCACTCCTGGGTATCTGGTATACAAATTTTTTAGGTGCTCAGTCAGAAGCCGTTCTTCCCTACAGTCAAAACTTGCAACACTTGCCGGCGTATTTGCAACAAGCCAGCATGGAAAGCAACGGAAAATCCGTAGATCGATCCGGCAATAAAATCAGTTATAAGACCGGAGCCATCTTGTGGGGTGGATCTGGCACCAATAGTCAACATTCGTTTTTTCAACTTTTACATCAGGGCACACATTTGATTCCATGTGATTTTATTTGTGTAGCAAATGCGATGCATAATCTCAACCATCATCACGATTTACTGCTTGCCAATGCCATTGCTCAATGTGAAGCATTAATGAAAGGAAAAACAGAGGAAGAGGCTAGAAACGAATTAATAGAAAGTGGAGTTTCTGAGGAGAAAGCCGCTGCCTTGATTCCATATAAGATTTTTGAAGGCAATAGACCGAGCAATATGATTGTATTAAAAAGGTTAAATCCTTTCAATCTTGGTACACTTATCGCTTTATATGAGCACAAAATATTTGTGCAGGGTTATATCTGGAATATTTTTAGTTATGATCAATTTGGCGTTGAGCTCGGCAAGCAACTGGCAAATGAGATAACTCCTGAAATTCGGGGTGAATCGATGCCTGAAAGACATGACGGATCTACAAATGACCTGATTAAGTTAGTTAAGTCATGGAGGGATTAGAAGTGAATTCATGATATTGTGATGATACGGAAGGTGACGGCTATATTTTAATTATACCGAAAAAGAAAATGCGGAATTTCGTTTGAAAAAGATTAAGGGTACATTTAAAAATTATAAGTGGGGTGGTTTTACATTTATTCCACATTTGTTTTCGATGCATAATTCGGATACTCCTTATGCTGAGTACTGGTTAGGTACGCATCCGGACGGGATGAGCACAATGGAGAATGACGGAAGTGAGTTGCTTGCATTATTGGACAACATACTACTTCCATTTTTGCTAAAAATACTGGATGTCAGAGATATGCTGAGTATACAGGTACACCCATCCAGGGAAGAAGCCGAACGGGGATTTGACAATGAAGAGAAAGAAGGAATTCCGAGAAATGCACCACACAGAGTATTTAAAGATCCAAATCATAAACCAGAACTTATGGTTGCTTTATCTGAATTCTGGTTGCTTCAGGGCTTCAAAAATGATATAGACCTCAAAAAGACTTTTGAGTCTACCCCGGAACTTGGATTGTTGCAGGATTATTACAACCTCCACGGCTTGCAGGAGTTGTATTTTCACATAATGTCCTTGCCACAGGAAGGAGTAAATGAGATTCTGAAGCCGCTTGGTGCTCGCATAAAGCCTTTATATGAATCCGGAAAGCTGAAAAAAGACAGTCCTGATTTTTGGGCTGCAAGAGCATATTTTACGTTTAATAAAAAGGGATTTTGCGATCGAGGTATATTCTCCATTTATCTTATGAATTTAATCAGACTCGAAAAAGGAGAAGGGATATTTCAGTCACCCGGAGTACTGCATGCATATTTGGAAGGTCAAAATATAGAATGCATGGCAGCCTCCGATAATGTGCTGCGCGGAGGTCTTACCATAAAACACATTGATGTACATCAGCTCATCAATTTACTTGACTTTTCGAGAGGTCATTCAGATAAAATTTTTGCTCGGACAAATGACAATATCACCTGGAGTTACGAGGTGCCTGTAGATGATTTTGTACTCCAGCGCAGATCAGCTGGTGGCATATTTAGAGCTGATATGCAGACGATAATCCTGAATCTTGGAGATGCAGTACATCTACAAAACGAAGAGGGGGATAACTTACTTGACAGGGGAGAAGCTGCCATTGTATGGCCGGGAGAGGAGATGACTATCCGGCCACAGGACACTTGTGATCTCTTTGTGGCTTTTTCAAAGTGTTAGGCGATCTAAATAATATTATGAAATGGCAATAGGTGCACCCAAGAGAGAATTGGGGATACCGAACGCATCCACAATTACCTGACAGTTTTGCCGTACACTGGCACAAGTGCGATCTACCATGCGCCTTATGGCTTTGGTTTTGCTATATTCCAAATAATCCTGCTCCAGGTACCAACCTTTATTTTTCTCTATGGTGTGCAGAGCATACAAAAGATATAAATCTGTAAGAATTGTGTTTTCCAGGCCGTGATCGATAGTTGATAATTTTGCCTGAAACTCTTCCAGAATGATTAATTCGGTATATGCCCTTGCCAATTCGATCATATGGTTTTGTGTTCGTAAAAAGACATCGTAAGGCGTGATTCTTTTTCTGAACATACTTTGTACCCGGCTACCCAACGAAAAAAGTAATTTTCGCTCCCGGTACTTAAATGCGTGCAAATGGAAGGCAGGGTCTTTGAGATGATCTGCATCCGTTTTTCGCTTGTAGATAGGATTTAATTTAAGAGCCGAATCACTCATTTGGGTCCTCAAATACCTGACTATCCCCAGAAATCCGGCATCGTTAAATTCGTTCTTGAACCTTGACAGTAGTCCTTTGGCAACCAGCTGGAGCAAAACAGTATTATCACCTTCGAAAGTGGTGAAGATATCTGAGTCGGCCTTTAGATCAGCCAGTCTATTTTCCATCAAGTAGCCTTTGCCTCCACAGGCTTCCCGGCATTCCTGCACAGAAGAAGTCGTCATTGCTGTGGCATATACTTTTAGGGCTGCTGCCTGAGTTTCGATAATACGTAAATCACCATCCTGACGTTGATCGTATCGCTTTATGAGTGCATGGAGAGCAAAATCACATGCGACAGTGGCTGCCAGATACGGCAGAAGCCGTCGCTGATGGGATGGATAATCCATAATTAACATGTCCACGGGATCTCCATCTGCACCAAATTGCCTTCTTTGCAACCCGTATTTTATCGCTATAGTCAAGGCCGATTTAGATGCATTCAGGGCTCCTTTAGCAACACAAAGACGTCCACCCACCAAAGTGCCCACCATTGTGAAGAATCGCTTGGATGGTTTGGAGATTGAGCTTTCGTACTCACCATTTTCTCTGATGTTCCCATATTTATTTAAAAGATTTTCGCGGGGAACTTTGACATGATCAAACCATATTCGGCCGTTGTCAATTCCATTAAGACCTAATTTGTATCCGTTATCCTCGATCCTGATACCGGGCAACAGTTTGTGGTCCTTATCACGCAGTGGGACAAGTATTGCATGGACCCCTTTGCTGTCACCATTGATGATCAGCTGCGCAAAAACGGTTGCCATCCTCCCGTGCAACGCATTTCCTATAAATTCTTTACCAGCGCTTTCCGTAGGACTGTGCACATCTATCAGGCCTGTCGTATGGTCATAGGTTGCCGTAGTTTCCAAATCTCTGACATTTGATCCATGTCCGGTTTCGGTCATCGCAAAGCATCCCAATAGCCTGCCTGCACCAATATCCAGAAGGTACTTGTTGTGATGGTGAGCAGTGCCAAGGTGATGTACACTTCCCCCAAAAAGGCCAAATTGAACACCAAACTTTACGGCCAGACTCATATCGAGTTGTGCCATGATTTCGAATATGCTTGCGTAATTCGTGATATGACCCTCACCGCCGTACTCCGCGGGATACCCTATGGCTCCATAACCCTGATCAGCGAGCAACTTCACCCATTCCAGTATTTTGGCCCTGTGATCGTCTTTGTCCCGGAAAAGTTTGCGCTCGAATGCCGGATCGGTCAACAGCTTTCTCATTCTCTCTTTTACCGGATGACTATCATCTTCTAAAATGACTTGAAGAGCCTTACTTAGATTCTCGTCGGGTGGTGAAGAGACAGTCTTTCCCGAAAGGGCTCGAAACTTTGAAGGCGGTGGCACATGCAGTTTCTCCTGAAGGGTATCCAGCGATGCCCTAATTACACTGGTGTCGACAGGCGCATGCCCCACCTGAGCTTTTTCCGACATTGCTATACCCAGCTCTACGATGGAGTCTGTATGCTTGAAGTCCACATTCTTATCAGTATCCTTCATCAGCTGCATCCATTCCTTGAAGGTCTGCTCATCCGGCCATTCGGAAGGATCAGCCCATTTCAGAAGAAGATCTTTTTCCTCATCCTTGAGGTAGCCGGCTTTGTTGATTTCTCTTTTAATGATCTTCACCTCGCTGGGGCTCAAAAGTCCATCTGCCCATGCGACGTACAGCAAGGGAATAAAACTCTTCACTGCAGGAGAGTAGGTTTGTAAGTCAGTAGAATGCATGAAGGTTACCTTTTTTCGACCTTCAGCAAGGTAATTAAAAAAAAACCGGGTGCAGCAACTTGACTACGCCCGGCTCAGGTTAATCGGGGAAAAATCCTCGCATTCCTGTTTTCGGAGCATTAGGATTTTTGGTTCAAGGTAGTGACCTCATTATTCTTTCATTACTGCCGTTACAAATTTGGTACCACCACACTCGGGAGAACTGCACGATGTGCTATTTTTTTATCATTTTGTCGCGCATAGGCATCAAACTTTGAAAATTCATGTTGAAAAATTTAGTCTGTTTAGTCACAGGTGGTTCGCGGGGAATTGGATCATCGATTGTCAGAAAATTTGTGGAAGAGGGAGCCACCGTATATTTCACCTATTTGAACTCCGGCGAAAGTGCTCATGCACTTGTGGAGCAACTCTCTTCTTTGCCGGGAGATGCGATTGCAATTCAGTCTGATGCTTCTGACTTCACCAGCGCTGGTGAAACTGTGGATCGAGTTGTGTCAGATTCTGACAAACTGGATGTCCTTGTAAATAATGCGGGAATCACAAGAGACACTTTAATGCTGAGAATGTCGGAATCCCAGTGGGATGAGGTCATCTCAGCCAATTTGAAATCAGTCTTTAATCTGACCAAGCATGCATTGAGGCCGATGTTGAAAAAGAGATCGGGATCAATTATCAATGTGAGTTCGGTAGTGGGGGTCTTTGGAAATGCAGGTCAGGCAAATTATGCGGCATCAAAGGCGGGGATCATCGGGTTTACAAAAAGTGTCGCTAAGGAGGTGGGCTCGCGAAAAATAAGATGCAACGCTATTGCCCCTGGTTATATAGAAACAGAAATGACTGGCGGCCTTGATGATGCTGTAAAAGAAACTTTCCTTGCTCAGATCCCATTAAGAAGAATGGGAAAATCAGATGAAGTGGCTGAGTTGGCCGCTTTCCTAGCCTCGGCCAGGTCGGAGTACATCACTGGTCAGGTGATCAGTATATGCGGAGGATTAAACACATAAAGATCTTAACCATTACCGGTGCCTTGTTTTTTTTGCTGACCACCTGTCAGACAAGATTACCGTTGATCATTCAGAACATAGAACAAATCAACAGGATTGCCGATGTAGCTGAAATTGAATTTGAAAATCGATGTGGGGGGATCGATGCCTACATGCCTGATGAAAATATGCCATTGAGATGGTTGCGTGTCAATTTGCATTTTATGAATGCTGCCGATAGTACTTTCAACTATAATGGGGAGGAGGCCAAGACGTTTGGCAGGGCAATGATAGAGCAAGCCAATTATGCCCTGGCTAATAATCAGCCCATGTGGCTGCCACGAGGGAACTCCACAGCCGTACTTCCTACACGATATAGGTATGTCCTCACATCCTCGCAGGGATATGAGCAGGATAGTGCGATCTATTGTCATTACGACAGTCATTTGTTTTGGTTTGTAAGCCGGGGTCGCAATCGCAATAATTATAACCGTGATGTAATCAAACAGTATGGTATTGGTTTGGATTCTATCATCAATTTGTTTGTAATGCCACATCATCCGGATAGTGTTCTTTCCGAATCATATAAGGTGACAACAGCAGGCATTGCCCTGGGCAGCGGTGTCAAACTCTCGGGTATTTTTGAGACTAAAAAGGAACCCTGGGCGGTGAAGGGTTTGATCAATCACGAAATCGGACATGTACTTGGACTCAGGCATACATGGAATACCAATGATGGATGTGATGACACGCCAAGGAATCTCAACTGCTGGAATAAAACGCTCGAATCTCCATGTGATACAGCAGCCTCAAACAACCTCATGGATTACAATGCCAATCAGCATGCCTGGACTCCTTGCCAGTTGGGGAAAATTCACCGGGCAATGAGCCGTGAAACCGGACTGGTACGTGAACTGCTAGTACCGGCCTGGTGCAGGAGAGATACGACAACCAATATGACAATCATTGGTAGTGAAATATGGGATGGCGCCCGGGATCTTACCGGCGATTTAATCATTTCATCAGGGGCTACCTTAATCATTAATTGCCGTGTTTCGATTCCTCCTGGTGGTCAGATTATTGTGGAAAATGGAGCGACCTTAAAACTACACAATGCAAAACTGCACAACGCATGCGGACAGGAGTGGCAGGGAATAAAGGTGTATGAAGACCGAAGAAATCCCGGTCAGGTGGTTTATACCGGCGATACGCTCATTGAGGATATTTCGATCCGGGATGGAATATAAAAGGCTCGATCTGGAGTATGAGCTGCCGGGGATGGACCTGAGCTTTCCAGTCTCAGACAAAAGTCCAAAATCAGGTTGGAAGATTGCGCCCCGACTTTGCACAGACTTAGTAAATTCCGAAAAACAGATTTTTTCTTACCTAATGATCTGCAAAAGTCTATAAATACATTAGCCCTTCTTGGCTTTGTTGTAAAATGAATACTAAATAGGCATTAAGGACTTTCAGGTATTTTTATCTCATATGTTTTATCAGTTTTTATCATAGGGACTGTCCTGACACCCTTATTGTTAAGGCAACATCGTGCAGATAAGCTGGCATGATTATGGTCATGTCAATGATACTCTGCCATCTCAACTTGCACTTTGCATCCACAAAGTGTGTCCAGATAATTGATTCCTCCCCTACAACCATAGTTCTCGGCACATAAGTTTTGGCCAAATGATTTAAAGGGTCTTGACAATGGCAAGCCTAGGCTCATCGTCAAATGACCCTGTCATCTCGTGCTTGCCATGAGAAAATGGCTTCGAAAAGTAAGGAACCTGGACGTAATAAAAAGCATATCAACCCTGCTGGCTTTAAGCCTCATCACACTTGTGGTCCCTGAAAAAGCTTTCGCCCCGGAGAGGGGTTTTTCACATTCCTCAGATCTTTATCCCTCTGAAGCTGTGATGATGTGGGATAACCCTTGCCCGGACTTTTCTGGCAATCCAGTGATAGATGGAGACTACTGCGATCCCAACGCCTGGACCGTAGTTGGAGTGGATGCGGCGGGAGATACG
Source organism: Saprospiraceae bacterium (assembly GCA_965222645.1). Classification (GTDB taxonomy): domain Bacteria; phylum Bacteroidota; class Bacteroidia; order Chitinophagales; family Saprospiraceae; genus JABDMH01. The sequence continues at coordinate 4,452,407 of OZ244968.1, forward strand.
CCGACTGCGACAGCAGATGTGCTTAACCTGTATACGGCACAGAATGGAGACTCCATCTGTTTTGCCTGGAGCCGTCTCGCCAATGGAGCGGGAACATCTACGTTTAAAATTTTCTTCGACGGCGATTGTGATGGAGATGGTGATGATTTGGCCCTAGATTTTGTTTGGAACTCAGTAGGAAGTGATCATCCGGGAATAGTGACTTTGAATATCAGGGATGGAAACAATCAGGTCGTATCTACTTCCACTGCCTTGCAGGGTTATTCCATTTGTGGCGATCCGTTATCAAATGGAAAATACATTGAATACTGCGTGAGTTTGACAGAGTTGCTCGATTTGGGATTGATTGACCCGTGCTGCGGAATATTATCAGCGACAGATGCAGGAACCTATGCTGGGGGAAGTATTAATTCAGCGAATAAAGATGAATTTGATTTGGTTTTTAATCCTCCTTGCTATTACATTAACTCTCCACCAGAGGCAGATTTTTCAGCTACGGTTCCGGGATGTACAAATAACCTTGTTTGTTTTGACGGGACACTTTCATCAGATTTTGATGAGCCTGAAGATTCGATATCTTATCAATGGGACTTCAGCTATAACGGATCGACTTTTAATATTGAATCCACGGACTCGATGCCATGCAGGAATTTTAGCAATCCTGGCACGTATACCATTGCATTAATTGTTACCGATCGCTTCAATTGTTCAGACACGTCGATTCAGACATATACGATATTTAATCAACCAACAATTTTCTGTTTTGCATCACCAGCTGATTGTAATGGAACAAACACCGGGTCGATCAACATCACTGTTTTTAGTGGTTTATTCCCTTTTACATACGAATGGGACAACGGTGTTGATCAGGGATCCGGTACAGGAACGATCATAAATGATTTGTATGCCGGTGATTATACGGTAATCCTGACAGATGCTAATGGTTGCTCAGATACCTGTCAAGCAACCGTAACGGAGCCTAGTCCGTTTACGTGTTCAGTCACCTTAATTTCTGGGGTAAATTGTTTTGGGGAGTCTAATGGTTCGGCATCTGTCTCTGTCACCGGAGGCTCCGGCGGATTTAACTATTTATGGGATAATAATGAGACCGGAGTGACAGCCACAATGCTCGATGCAGGTACACACTCTGTCACAGTGACCGATGGGAATGGCTGCAGCGCTATCTGTTCTGTAGAAGTACCAGAACCCGAAGAACTGACATGCAATGTGCTGCAGGATGCACCTGTCATCTGCTACGGTGCAAGCGATGGAACGGCCACTGTGACGGCAATGGGTGGAATACCCACATATAGTTATTTGTGGGATAATAATGAAACAACTCGCACTGCGACCAGCTTAAATTCGGGTAGCCACACAGTGACCGTAACCGATGGAAACGGATGTACCACAACCTGTACCGTAGAAATATCAGAACCGGATTCACTTTATTTTGATCCGGCAATCGACTGCGACCGGCTCATGGGCCTTAGCGTACCCGTCGTGCTGAACAGCAATGGTGGAATCCCACCATACCAATACAGCATTGATGGAGTAAACTTCAGCAACGTTCCAGCAAGCGACACCATTTTAATCCCCAATGGCAGTACATATACCATAACCCTCAGAGATGCCAATCAATGTGAGACGGACCGCACATTGGAAGTGATTTGCTGCACGATAAATTGTCCGGCAGATGCCACGGTAGATTGCGGAGATAGCACCTCTATCAATGTTTGGCTAAATAGTTACACTCTGGATGGATGTGTAAACTCGACAATACAGGACGATTTTGATCCCAACGGCTTTATCGGAAATTGCGGTGTCACGGGTTTTCAAATTGTGACATTCCAGGTGATCGAAAATGGAACCAATCGCGTATTGGATGAGTGTCAAGCGACCCTGACGATTATCGATACTATAGCACCAGTGATAGACTGTCCCAATGATGGAAGTTTTGACCTATTCATCGAATGTGACCGAGACTATTCCACAGAAATAAGTACATGGCTCAATAATATTGAGGATTCGATATTAAACCGATCGACAGATCAATGTGCTACATCATTGACCATCACCAATGACTACAGTAATCTCATTCCAGCGGTCAGTTGTGACCTTTCTGCGGGCTTGGATGTAGTTTTTACAGTGATGGATCAGTGTGGGAATTCATCGACCTGTTTGGCCACAATCTACAAAGACGATACTGTCCCACCAGACACTCTGGGTTGCAATCTGGAGAGCCGTAACATCACGGTTCAGTGTCAGGGTGCAATTGCAAATCAGCAGGCTTTAAACGACTGGCACAGCGGGACCATGACTCTTCTTCAAAACTGCGCAGATGATGCATGTGGAGAATTTCAGATCATTCATGATTTTGATCTCAATTCCTTCGTCACCACTTGTGGAAACAATGCTGGTGACCTCACCGTAAATTACTCGCTCGTGGACAGTTGCAGTAATTCGACTGATTTTGCGCTTACATTCAGCATTATTGATACAATTGCGCCCGATACTTCCGGTTGCAACCTCTCATCCCTCAATGTGGTGACAGAATGCATGGGAATTTCCGGAGATCCCACAGCAATAACTAATTGGCATAACCAAAATATCGCAGCAATCCTGACATGTTCACAAGACGAATGTGATACATTTTCCATTTCTGATGATTTTGATATCTCAAATTATACACCTTTATGTGACAGTGCTGCAGGCTATATCGAAGTAAATTATACACTTACCGATGATTGTAATAATTCTGTGAGTTTCGTAGCGACATATACGATAGAAGATACCTCTCCTCCGGACACTTCCGGCTGCAATTTAAATTCATTAAATGTGATATTAGAATGTGCCGGAGAACAGGGAAATCAACAACTAATAACTAACTGGCATAACAATAACATAAATCATGTGCTTTCATGTGCCCGGGACGACTGCGACACATTTGATATAACCCATGATTTTGATTTGGACAATTTTCAGCCGGATCTTTGCAGTGATTTTACCGGATCATTATCGGTCAATTATACTTTGACAGACCTTTGCGGAAATGCTCTATCATTTCCCGCAACAATCACTATTGAAGACACCACTCCACCTGACACCACGGGCTGTGATGTGGAAGATCTCACAGATACTTTGGAGTGTCAGGGCGTAGCAATAAATGCTCAAATGATGCAAGACTGGCACACTGCCAATATTACTCATATCCTAGCGTGCTCCTATGACCTCTGTGACACATTTCTCATTAGCGATAATTTTGATCCGGCAAATTTCGTGACGGATTGTAGTCCAAATACAGGATCACTAGCTGTAGAATATACGCTATCGGACAATTGCGGTAATGATGTACAGTTTACAGCCACATTGACCATCGAGGACAATATTGCACCAGATACATCTGGTTGTGATTTCAGTGCTTTAAATGATACCATTGAATGTCTGGGAGCAGCCCCTAACCAATCTGCAATTTCTGATTGGCATCAAAATAACATTGATCATATCAATGCCTGTGCAAGTGAAACCTGTGATGGATTTACAGTCACAGATGATTTTGACCTCTCTAATTTTGTTCAGACATGTAGCAATAATGCAGGAGCGATCACCGTGAATTATACTGTTGCGGATGACTGTGGCAACTCGGTCGGTTTTCCACTCTCATTTGTCATCCTTGATACTACTCCACCAGATACCAGCGGCTGTGATATCCAGTCTCGTGATCAAACAATCGAGTGCATGGGCCAGGCTGCAAATCTACAGGCGATCAATGATTGGCATGATGATAATATGACTTTACTTGCAGCTTGTGTCACAGAAATTTGTGCTTCCTATACGATCAACCATGATTTTGATATCAATAATTTCATACGCACTTGTGGAGGGACAACAGGTGTGATTTCCGTGACCTATGTGCTGGAGGACGAATGTGGAAATTCCATCAGTTTCACTGTGACTTTTACCATTGTCGATACGTCGGCGCCAGATATCAGTGGATGTCCTCCGGGATCACTTGATGTACAGACAGCCTGTGGAGGATCGACGGCAGACAGCACTGCAGTAGCTCAATGGCACAGCGCTAATCAAACGGCACTGCTGGCTTGTGCTTTTGACCAGTGTGATACGTTTGCGCTCACTGACGATTTCGACTATCCAAACAATTTTATTTTGGGATGTGGTAACGGAGGTTCAATTACTGTAAATTATACATTTACGGACAGTTGTGGCAATACCTCAGTCTTTACTGCGATCTACAGTACTTCAGATATTACACCTCCTGATACCACTGGATGTAATCTTTCGAATCGAAATATTACACTTGAATGTGCCGGTTCTGCTGGCAATGATGCTTTAATGACTTCATGGCATAATGATAACATCACACATCTCACCAGTTGTATTGCCGATGCCTGTTCGGGTTATTCCCTTACACATGATTTCGATGTCAATAATTTTGACACAACTTGCGGTATCGATGCGGGTATCCTTGAAGTAATCTATACCGCCACCGATCAATGCAATAACAGTATTTCATTTACACTGACTCTAACCATCGAAGATACCAGCCCTCCTGATTTAGATGGCTGCGACTTAGGCAGTTTGGATATAACAACTGAATGTTTTGGTGTGGATTCAAATCAACAGACCTATCTGGATTGGCACAATGACAATTTAGCTTATCTGGCTACCTGTGCGGCTGATTTGTGTTCGGGAATAATTATAACCCACAATTTTGATTACAATAATTTTACACCCGACTGTGGTCCGAATTCAGGGACTTATGAGGTCATTTATACAGTGAGTGATTCGTGTGGTAATGCCACATCTTTCACGGCATCGAGAACATTTGAGGATACCACTCCGCCGGATACCACAGGGTGCAATATACCCGGCCTCGATACACTTATCGAATGTAGGGGCGATGCCGGGAATATGGCATTTATAACAAATTGGCACAACGACAATTTAGCCTACATTTTGGGATGTGCTAAAGATAGCTGTAACTCCTTTTCTCTCACCTCAAATTTTGATTTAAGTCGCTATAATTTTGAGTGTAATGCAGATCCCAATGCAGCGGTAAAAAGATATGATCTTGATTACACGCTGACTGACAATTGTGGAAATTCCATTGATTTTACAGCAACGGTCCACTTTGATGACACTATGCCACCCGATACCACCGGGTGCAATTTGAGCTCGCGAAATATTACGGTAGAATGCCAGGGTCAGGCAGCAAACGAGCAGGCCATGCAAGATTGGCATGATGCCAACGTAGCTCATATTTTGGCTTGTGCATCAGATTTATGTGAGACTTTCACACTCGATGATGATTTCGATCTCAACAACTTTGTAGCTCAATGCGGGCCAAATACCGGGATTCTGGAAGTGACCTATACACTGACCGATCGTTGCGATAATGCGGTCTCGTTTACGTTGCAATTTACAATCGTCGATACCCAATTACCGGTCATCAGCGGCTGTCAACCCGGTGATCTGGATGTGCAATCTGAATGCTTTGGCCAGACTGCTGATAGTCTGGCCGTTGTCGCCTGGAACAACTCAAATATCGCAACCCTAGCCGGATGTGTTAATGACGAATGCAGTGAAGTTGAAATTACAAGCGATTTTGATTACGACAACAATTTCGTCTTTACCTGCAATGAGGGAGGACAATTGCCCGTGGTATACACATTGATGGATAGCTGTGGAAACAGCATCACTTTTGATGCGGTATACAGTACTGTAGATGTCACGCCTCCGGATACAAGTGGATGTAATTTTGAATCGCAAAATGATACGATAAGTTGTCTGGGGCAATCTGGCAATGAGCAAGCGATCTTAGCATGGCACAATGACAACGTCGACCTTATATACCAATGTGCACACGATGTTTGCGATACATTTACACTGACACATGATTTCGATCTCGTGAACTTTGTCTCTTCCTGCGGTGGAAATGCGGGAAGTTTAACCGTAAATTACATTCTCTCGGATGTTTGTGATAACATTGTTGCATTCGATCTGGAGTTTGTGATACTTGATACGCTACCTCCGGACACAACCGGATGTAATTTTGAAAGTCTAACTCAGACCCTGGATTGTACTGGAGCATCGGGCACTCAGCAGGCAATCAATGATTGGCATGTAAATAACATAACCACTATTTTGAGTTGCGCTGTTGATGAGTGCGACACATTTGCAATTATCCATGATTTTGATCCTTCAAATTTTAATACGAGTTGTGGACCAAATACGGGTGCCTTTGTAGTCAACTATACTTTGCAGGATAGCTGCAATAATGCGGTGAGTTTTGCAGCTATGCTGACGATCATTGATACAATACCTCCCGATACGACTGGATGCAATTTGGCGGATCTTACTGATACGATCGATTGTGCAGGTTTATCAGGTAACCAGCAAGCCATAGCTGACTGGCATGATGCCAATATCAATACAATCTTGACTTGTAGTTCAGATGATTGTGATACGTTTGACATTATCCATGATTATGATCTCGGAAATTTTATACCATCTTGCGGCGGTAATGCAGGCTCGATCACGGTAAACTACACCTTGACAGATAGTTGCGGAAATACAGTCGATTTTTCGGCTTCTTTAGAAATTGTTGATACCATAGCCCCTGATATTTCAGGTTGTCCTGTGGGATCATTGGATGTCCAGACAGATTGCAGTGGAAGTGCGGCAGACAGCTCGGCGATTGCTCAATGGCATCTTGATAATGAACTGGCATTGTTGTCCTGCGCATTTGAAGAATGCGATACATTTGATCTTTCAAGTGATTATGATCCATCGAATTTTGTCATCACTTGTGGCAACGGAGGTCAAATCACGGTCATTTACACTTTGACAGATTCCTGTGGAAATGGTGTAGACTTTTTAGCCACCTATAGCACGGTTGATGTAAATCCGCCCGATACTACAGGATGTAATTTTAATAATCTTGATACGACCATTCAATGTGCTGGTGCTTCGGCTAACAATGTTGCTATTACAGATTGGCATAATTATAACATAAGTACGATATTGAATTGCGCTAGCGATGCTTGCGATACATTTACTATCACACACGATTTTGATTTACTAAATTTTGTACCCTCATGTGGTGGCAATGCTGGATCTATCACAGTTGTATATACCCTGACGGATATTTGCAACAATCAGGTCAGCTTTGCTCCTGTCTTTACCATAGTCGATAACACTCCACCAGATACAACAGGATGTAATCTCGGCAACTTAAATCAAAGTATTGAGTGCTTGGGTTCTGTAGCAAATCTTCAAGCCATGGACGATTGGCATGCGAATAACCTGACAACCATATTAAGTTGCACACAGGATGCTTGCGATACATTTGATTTGGAAGATGATTATGACCCTCAAAATCTTGTAGCAAACTGCGGTAACAATGCAGGGCAAATCACGGTGAATTACACTTTGACAGATAGCTGTGGAAATAACGTGAGTTTCCCTGCGACCTTTACGATAGAGGACACCACCCCACCGGATACCACGGGTTGTAATTTGGGTGATCTAAATCAAACGGTCGAATGTACGGGTTTACTCAGTAATCAATTGGCCATTTACAACTGGCATAATAATAATATCGCAACCATTCTGGCTTGTAGCTCAGATGATTGCGATACATTTACAATCACTGACAATTACAACCTGATTAATTTTATTCCGTCTTGTGGCGGTAATGCCGGATCAATTACCGTTGACTATGTCCTGACTGATGACTGTGGAAATTCCACAACTTTTCCAGCGACATTCGAAATTCTTGATACCAATCCACCTGACACGACTGGATGTAACCTGGTAGATCTAAGCACCACCATTGATTGCTCAGGTCAATCTGCCAATGAGCAAGCAATAAACAGTTGGTACCAGGACAACTTGACAACAATACTAGGTTGTGTTTTCGATGAGTGTGACACCTTCTCGATCACAGATAACTTTGACCTACTCAATTTTGTGCCCTCATGTGGTGGCAATGCCGGATCTATTACGGTAGACTATCTATTGTCAGATAGTTGTGGTAATGCGATAAGTTTTTCTGCCACACTCACTATTCAAGACACTATTCCGCCTGATCTAAGTGGATGTCCTCCCGGTTCGCTAGACGTGCAGACTGAGTGCGCTGGTGCAGGAGCAGATAGTATCGCAATTGCACAGTGGCACCAGGATAATCAAGTCGCCTTGCTATCTTGTGCCACAGATCAATGCGATACCTTTGATCTTACAAGCAATTATGATCCCTCAAATTTTGTAGTTTCTTGTGGCAGTGGAGGACAGATCACAATCATATATTCACTATCCGATTCTTGTACTAACACCTCGACATTCTCTGCGACCTATAGCACCGTTGATATCACTCCCCCCGATACCACCGGTTGTGATATAGGTAGCTTAAATGATACCCTCGAGTGTCAAGGATCTGCTGCCAATCAACAGGCTATAAGCAACTGGCACCAGGATAACATAAGCAACATTTTGGATTGTGCGGTAGATAATTGTGATACATTTTCTATCACAGATGATTTTGATCTAGTCAACTTTGTACCCTCATGTGGCGGCAATGCCGGTTCAATTACGGTGAATTACACATTGGCAGATAGCTGTGGAAACGGGGTAAGTTTTCCTCTGTACTTTGTTATAGAAGACACGACCCCACCGGATACCATAGGATGCAACTTTGAAGATTTAAATGACACGATTAAATGTCTGGGACCAACTGGTAACTTACAGGCAATAGATGATTGGCATAATGCCAATTTAGTCCATATTGAGAATTGTGCCAGTGATGCATGTGATACATTTGATATCACGGATGATTACTCATCGGCCCCTTTTATGAATAGCTGTGGTAACGCTGGCTCACTTGCAATTACATACACGCTTACCGATAGCTGCGGCAATAGTACAAGTTTCCAGGCCACATTCACAATTGTCGATGTGACAAGTCCGGATCTCTCCGGATGTGACCTCGATCTCATCAATCAGGAAATTCAGTGTCTGGGCTATGATGGAAACATCGCCACTATAAATACATGGCATGACAATAACAGGATTTACCTCGACGCTTGTGCGGTAGATTTGTGTGATTCTTTCACGATATCGGATGATTTCGATATCCTAAATTTTCTGCCGAGCTGTAGTGGAAATACAGGCTCGATCACGGTAAACTATGTGTTGACTGATATGTGCGGAAATTTTAGCGAGACCGCAGCCACCTTCATGATCATCGATACAGTTCCACCGGATACTCTGGGATGTGATTTTGCATCACTCAATGACACTATCGATTGCCAGGGTCAATCTCAGAATTTCCTCACGATGGACATGTGGCACCAGAATAATATTGATCACATATTGGGTTGCTCTGGGGACGTATGTGATACTTTCGAGATTTCCCATGATTATGACTCACTTAGTTTTAATTCAAGTTGTGGAGGCAATGGTGGGTCGTTGACAGTCAATTACGTTCTGACCGACAGTTGTGGCAACTCAGTAAGTTTTACTGCCTCCCTCCAGATCAATGATACTATACCCCCGGATACGACGGGCTGCAACCTGGGAGACTTAGATGCGACGATAGAATGCTTAGGCCAGGCGGGCAATGAGCAGGCGATTGCCGATTGGCATGCAGCGAACCGGTCAGCGGTGCTGGCGTGTGCGGTAGATGACTGCGACACGTTTGCGCTGACGGATGATTACGATCTATTGAACTTTGTGTCCAGTTGCGGCGGCAATGCCGGCTCAATTACGGTGAACTACACCTTGACAGACAGCTGTGGCAATGGAGTAAGTTTTGCCTCGACCTTTACGATCGAAGATACGACAGCTCCGGATACGACGGGCTGCAACCTGGGAGACTTAGATGCGACGATAGAATGCTTAGGTCAGGCGGGCAATGAGCAGGCAATTGCAGATTGGTATGCAGCGAACCGGGCTGCTGTGCTGGCGTGTGCGGTGGATGACTGCGACACCTTTGCCCTGACGGACGATTACGATCTACTGAACTTTGTATCGAGTTGTGGCGGCAATGCCGGCTCAATTGCGGTGAACTACACGTTGACGGACAGCTGTGGCAATGGGGTGAGTTTTGCCTCGACCTTTACGATAGAAGATACGACAGCTCCGGATACGACGGGCTGCAACCTGGGAGACTTAGATGCAACGATAGAATGCTTAGGCCAGGCGGGCAATGAGCAGGCGATTGCCGATTGGCATGCGTCGAACCGGGCTGCGGTGCTGGCATGTGCAGTGGATGACTGCGACACCTTTGCCCTGACGGATGACTACGATCTATTGAACTTTGTATCGAGTTGTGGTGGCAATGCCGGCTCGATTACTGTGAACTACACCTTGACAGATAGCTGTGGAAACGGGGTAAGTTTCCCTGTGTCCTTTGTTATAGAAGACGCGACCCCACCGGATACCATAGGATGCAACTTTGAAGATTTAAATGACACCATTGAATGTCTGGGACCAACTGGTAACTTACAGGCAATAGATGATTGGCATAATGCCAATTTAGTCCATATTGAGAATTGTGCCAGTGATGCATGTGATACATTTGATATCACGGATGATTACTCATCGGCCCCTTTTATGAATAGCTGTGGTAACGCTGGCTCACTTGCAATTACATACACGCTTACCGATAGCTGCGGCAATAGTACGAGTTTCCAGGCCACATTCACAATTGTCGATGTGACAAGTCCGGATCTCTCCGGATGTGACCTCGATCTCATCAATCAGGAAATTCAGTGTCTGGGCTATGATGGAAACATCGCCACTATAAATACATGGCATGACAATAACAGGATTTACCTCGGCGCTTGTGCGGTAGATTTGTGTGATTCTTTCACGATATCGGATGATTTCGATATCCTAAATTTTCTGCCGAGCTGTAGTGGAAATACAGGCTCGATCACGGTAAACTATGTGTTGACTGATATGTGCGGAAATTTTAGCGAGACCGCAGCCACCTTCATGATCATCGATACAGTTCCACCGGATACTCTGGGATGTGATTTTGCATCACTCAATGACACTATCGATTGCCAGGGTCAATCTCAGAATTTCCTCACGATGGACATGTGGCACCAGAATAATATTGATCACATATTGGGTTGCTCTGGGGACGTATGTGATACTTTCGAGATTTCCCATGATTATGACTCACTTAGTTTTAATTCAAGTTGTGGAGGCAATGGTGGGTCGTTGACAGTCAATTACGTTCTGACCGACAGTTGTGGCAACTCAGTAAGTTTTACTGCCTCCCTCCAGATCAATGATACTATACCCCCGGATACGACGGGCTGCAACCTGGGAGACTTAGATGCGACGATAGAATGCTTAGGCCAGGCGGGCAATGAGCAGGCGATTGCCGATTGGCATGCAGCGAACCGGTCAGCGGTGCTGGCGTGTGCGGTAGATGACTGCGACACGTTTGCGCTGACGGATGATTACGATCTATTGAACTTTGTGTCCAGTTGCGGCGGCAATGCCGGCTCAATTACGGTGAACTACACCTTGACAGACAGCTGTGGCAATGGAGTAAGTTTTGCCTCGACCTTTACGATCGAAGATACGACAGCTCCGGATACGACGGGCTGCAACCTGGGAGACTTAGATGCGACGATAGAATGCTTAGGTCAGGCGGGCAATGAGCAGGCGATTGCAGATTGGCATGCAGCGAACCGGGCTGCGGTGCTGGCGTGTGCGGTGGATGACTGCGACACCTTTGCCCTGACGGATGATTACGATCTATTGAACTTTGTATCGAGTTGCGGCGGCAATGCCGGCTCAATTACGGTGAACTACACGTTGACGGACAGCTGTGGCAATGGGGTGAGTTTTGCCTCGACCTTTACGATAGAAGATACGACAGCTCCGGATACGACGGGCTGCAACCTGGGAGACTTAGATGCGACGATAGAATGCTTAGGCCAGGCGGGCAATGAGCAGGCGATTGCCGATTGGCATGCAGCGAACCAGGCAGCGGTGCTGGCGTGTGCGGTGGATGACTGCGACACCTTTGCGCTGACGGATGATTACGATCTATTGAACTTTGTGTCCAGTTGTGGCGGCAATGCCGGCTCAATTACGGTGAACTACACCTTGACGGATAGCTGTGGCAATGGAGTGAGTTTTGCCTCGACCTTTACGATAGAAGATACGACAGCTCCGGATACGACGGGCTGCAACCTAGCGGACTTGACGCGACGATAGAATGTTTGGGTCAGGCGGGCAATGAGCAGGCGATTGCAGATTGGCATGCGGTGAACCGGGCAGCGGTTCTGGCGTGTGCAGTGGATGACTGCGACACATTTGCCCTGACGGATGATTACGATCTATTGAACTTTGTGTCCAGTTGTGGTGGCAATGCCGGCTCGATTACAGTGAACTACACGTTGACCGACAGCTGTGCAAATGCAGTGAGTTTTGCAGCGACCTTTACGATAGAAGATACGACAGCCCCGGATACGACGGGTTGCAACCTGGGAGACTTAAGTGCGACGATAGAATGCCTAGGCCAGGCTGGCAATGAGCAGGCGATTGGATTGGCATGCGGCGAACCGGGCAGCGGTGCTGGCGTGTGCGGTGGATGACTGCGACACCTTTGCCCTGACGGATGATTACGATCTATTGAACTTTGTATCGAGTTGTGGTGGCAATGCCGGCTCAATTACGGTGAACTACACGTTGACGGACAGCTGTGGCAATGGGGTGAGTTTTGCCTCGACCTTTACGATAGAAGATACGACAGCTCCGGATACGACAGGCTGCAACCTGGGAGACTTGAGTGCAACGATAGAATGCTTAGGCCAGGCGGGCAATGAGCAGGCGATTGCAGATTGGCATGCAGCGAACCGGGCAGCGGTGCTGGCGTGTGCGGTGGATGACTGCGACACGTTTGCCCTGACGGATGACTACGATCTATTGAACTTTGTATCCAGTTGTGGCGGCAATGCCGGCTCAATTACGGTGAACTACACCTTGACGGACAGCTGTGGCAATGGGGTGAGTTTTGCCTCGACCTTTACGATAGAAGATACGACAGCTCCGGATACGACGGGCTGCAACCTGGGAGACTTAAGTGCGACGATAGAATGCTTAGGCCAGGCGGGCAATGAGCAGGCGATTGCAGATTGGCATGCGGCGAACCGGGCAGCGGTGCTGGCGTGTGCGGTAGATGACTGCGACACGTTTGCCCTGACGGATGACTACGACCTATTGAACTTTGTATCGAGTTGCGGTGGCAATGCCGGCTCAATTACGGTGAACTACACCTTGACGGACAGCTGTGGCAATGGGGTGAGTTTTGCCTCGACCTTTACGATAGAAGATACGACAGCTCCGGATACGACGGGCTGCAACCTGGGAGACTTAGATGCGACGATAGAATGCTTAGGCCAGGCGGGCAATGAGCAGGCGATTGCCGATTGGCATGCGGCGAACCGGGCAGCGGTGCTGGCGTGTGCGGTGGATGACTGCGACACGTTTGCGCTGACGGATGATTACGATCTATTGAACTTTGTATCAGTTGTGGCGGCAATGCCGGCTCAATTACGGTGAACTACACGTTGACGGACAGCTGTGGCAATGGGGTGAGTTTTGCCTCGACCTTTACGATAGAAGATACGACAGCTCCGGATACGACAGGCTGCAACCTGGGAGACTTAGATGCGACGATAGAATGCTTAGGCCAGGCGGGCAATGAGCAGGCGATTGCAGATTGGCATGCAGCGAACCGGGCAGCGGTGCTGGCGTGTGCGGTGGATGACTGCGACACGTTTGCCCTGACGGATGACTACGATCTATTGAACTTTGTATCGAGTTGCGGTGGCAATGCCGGCTCGATTACGGTGAACTACACCTTGACGGACAGCTGTGGCAATGGGGTGAGTTTTGCCTCGACCTTTACGATAGAAGATACGACAGCTCCGGATACGACAGGCTGCAACCTGGGAGACTTAGATGCGACGATAGAATGCTTAGGCCAGGCGGGCAATGAGCAGGCGATTGCAGATTGGCATGCGGCGAACCGGGCAGCGGTGCTGGCGTGTGCGGTAGATGACTGCGACACCTTTGCGCTGACGGATGATTACGATCTGTTGAACTTTGTATCGAGTTGTGGCGGCAACGCCGGCTCAATTACGGTGAACTACACGTTGACGGACAGCTGTGGCAATGGGGTAGTTTTGCCTCGACCTTTACGATAGAAGATACGACAGCTCCGGATACGACGGGCTGCAACCTGGGAGACTTAGATGCGACGATAGAATGCTTAGGCCAGGCGGGCAATGAGCAGGCGATTGCAGATTGGCATGCAGCGAACCGGGCAGCGGTGCTGGCGTGTGCGGTGGATGACTGCGACACTTTGCGCTGACGGATGATTACGATCTATTGAACTTTGTATCGAGTTGTGGCGGCAATGCCGGCTCAATTACGGTGAACTACACGTTGACGGACAGCTGTGGCAATGGGGTGAGTTTTGCCTCGACCTTTACGATAGAAGATACGACAGCTCCGGATACGACGGGCTGCAACCTGGGAGACTTAGATGCAACGATAGAATGCTTAGGCCAGGCGGGCAATGAGCAGGCGATTGCAGATTGGCATGCAGCGAACCGTGCAGCGGTGCTGGCGTGTGCAGTGGATGACTGCGACACCTTTGCTCTGACGGATGATTACGATCTATTGAACTTTGTATCCAGTTGTGGTGGCAGTGCCGGCTCAATTACGGTGAACTACACGTTGACGGACAGCTGTGGCAATGGGGTGAGTTTTGCCTCGACCTTTACGATAGAAGATACGACAGCTCCGGATACGACGGGCTGCAACCTGGGAGACTTAGATGCAACGATAGAATGCTTAGGCCAGGCGGGCAATGAGCAGGCGATTGCAGATTGGCATGCAGCGAACCGGTCAGCGGTGCTGGCATGTGCGGTGGATGACTGCGACACGTTTGCCCTGACGGATGACTACGATCTATTGAACTTTGTATCGAGTTGCGGCGGCAACGCCGGCTCAATTACGGTGAACTACATGTTGACGGACAGCTGTGGCAATGGGGTAGGTTTTGCCTCGACCTTTACGATCGAAGATACGACAGCTGCGGATACGACAGGCTGCAACTTAGGAGACTTGAATGAAACAATAGAATGCTTAGGCCAGGCGGGCAATGAGCAGGCGATTGCAGATTGGCATGCAGCGAACCGGGCAGCGGTGCTGGCGTGTGCGGTGGATGACTGCGACACGTTTGCGCTGACGGATGATTACGATCTATTGAACTTTGTATCGAGTTGTGGCGGCAATGCCGGCTCAATTACGGTGAACTACACGTTGACGGACAGCTGTGGCAATGGGGTTAGTTTTGCCTCGACCTTTACGATAGAAGATACGACAGCTCCGGATACGACAGGCTGCAACCTGGGAGACTTAGATGCAACGATAGAATGCTTAGGCCAGGCGGGCAATGAGCAGGCGATTGCAGATTGGTATGCGCATGCCCTGACGGCGATGCTATTGAACCGGTCAGCGGTGCTGGCGTGCGCTGTAGATGACTGCGACACCTTTGCGCTGACGGACGATTACGATCTATTGAACTTTGTGTCCAGTTGTGGCGGCAATGCCGGCTCAATTACGGTGAACTACACGTTGACGGACAGCTGTGGCAATGGGGTGAGTTTTGCATCGACCTTTACGATAGAAGATACGACAGCTCCGGATACGACGGGCTGCAACCTGGGAGACTTAAATGCAACGATAGAATGCTGGTAGGCCAGGCGGGCAATGAGCAGGCGATTGCAGATTGGCATGCAGCGAACCGGGCAGCGGTGCTGGCGTGTGCAGTGGATGACTGCGACACCTTTGCCCTGACGGATGACTACGATCTGTTGAACTTTGTATCCGGTGTTGTGGCGGCAATGGCGGCAATGCCGGCTCAATTACGGTGAACTACACGTTGACGGACAGCTGTGGCAATGGGGTGAGTTTTGCCTCGACCTTTACGATAGAAGATACGACAGCTCCGGATACGACGGGCTGCAACCTGGGAGACCTGAGTGCGACGATAGAATGCTTAGGCCTGGCGGGCAATGGCATGCAGCGGTGCTGTGACGAGCGACTATGACCTGGGATGCCGAACCGGGCAGGCGATTGCAGATTGGCATGCAGCGAACCGGGCAGCGCAGTGCTGGCGTGTGCAGTGGATGACTGCGACACCTTTGCCCTGACGGATGATTACGATCTGTTGAACTTTGTATCCAGTTGTGGCGGCAACGCCGGCTCAATTACGGTGAACTACACCTTGACGGACAGCTGTGGCAATGGGGTGAGTTTTGCCTCGACCTTTACGATAGAAGATACGACAGCTCCGGATACGACGGGCTGCAACCTGGGAGACTTAGATGCGACGATAGAATGCTTAGGCCAGGCGGGCAATGAGCAGGCGATTGCAGATTGGCATGCAGCGAACCGGGCAGCGGTGCTGGCGTGTGCGGTGGATGACTGTGACACCTTTGCCCTGACGGATGACTACGACCTGTTGAACTTTGTATCGAGTTGTGGCGGCAATGCCGGCTCAATTACGGTGAACTACACGTTGACGGACAGCTGTGGCAATGGGGTGAGTTTTGCCTCGACCTTTACGATAGAAGATACGACAGCCCCGGATACGACGGGCTGCAACTTAGGAGACTTAAATGCGACGATAGAATGCTTAGGCCAGGCGGGCAATGAGCAGGCGATTGCCGATTGGCATGCGGCGAACCGGGCAGCGGTGCTGGCGTGTGCGGTGGATGATTGCGACACCTTCGAGCTGACAGATAATTACGATCTATTGAACTTTGTATCGAGTTGTGGTGGCAATGCCGGCTCAATTACGGTGAACTACACGTTGACGGACAGCTGTGGCAATGGGGTAAGTTTTGCCTCGACCTTTACGATCGAAGATACGACAGCCCCGGATACGACGGGCTGCAACCTGGGAGACTTAGATGCAACGATAGAATGCTTAGGCCAGGTGGGCAATGAGCAGGCGATTGCAGATTGGCATGCGTCGAACCGGGCAGCTGTGCTTGCGTGCGCTGTAGATGACTGCGACACCTTTGCCCTGACGGATGACTACGATCTACTGAACTTTGTATCGAGTTGTGGTGGCAATGCCGGCTCAATTACGGTGAACTACACGTTGACGGACAGCTGTGGCAATGGGGTAAGTTTTGCCTCGACCTTTACGATCGAAGATACGACAGCTCCGGATACGACGGGCTGCAACCTGGGAGACTTAGATGCGACTATAGAATGCTTAGGCCAGGTTGGCAATGAGCAGGCGATTGCAGATTGGCATTCGGAGAACCGGGCAGCAGTGCTGGCATGTGCGGTGGATGACTGCGACACCTTTGCCCTGACGGATGATTACGATCTATTGAACTTTGTATCGAGTTGTGGCGGCAATGCCGGCTCAATTACGGTGAACTACACGTTGACGGACAGCTGTGGCAATGGGGTAAGTTTTGCCTCGACCTTTACGATAGAAGATACGACAGCTCCGGATACGACGGGCTGCAACCTGGGAGACTTAGATGCAACGATAGAATGCTTAGGCCAGGCGGGCAATGAGCAGGCGATTGCAGATTGGCATGCAGCGAACCGGGTAGCGGTGCTGGCGTGTGCGGTGGATGATTGCGACACCTTCGAGCTGAC
This sequence comes from Saprospiraceae bacterium, assembly GCA_965222645.1. Classification (GTDB taxonomy): domain Bacteria; phylum Bacteroidota; class Bacteroidia; order Chitinophagales; family Saprospiraceae; genus JABDMH01. The sequence goes on from OZ244968.1 coordinate 4,470,143, forward strand.
AGATAATTACGATCTATTGAACTTTGTATCGAGTTGTGGCGGTAACGCCGGCTCGATTACGGTGAACTACACGTTGACGGACAGCTGTGGCAATGGGGTAAGTTTTGCCTCGACCTTTACGATAGAAGATACAACAGCGCCGGATACGACGGGCTGCAACCTGGGAGACTTGGATGCGACAATAGAATGCTTAGGCCAGGCAGGCAATGAGCAGGCGATTGCAGATTGGCATGCAGCGAACCGGGCAGCGGTGCTGGCATGTGCGGTGGATGATTGCGATACCTTTGCCCTGACGGATGACTACGATCTATTGAACTTTGTATCGAGTTGTGGCGGCAACGCCGGCTCGATTACGGTGAACTACACGTTGACGGACAGCTGTGGCAATGGGGTGAGTTTTGCCTCGACCTTTACGATAGAAGATACGACAGCTCCGGATACGACGGGCTGCAACTTAGGAGATTTGAATGCGGTGGCTGAATGTTTTGGAGCAGAAGCAAATGAAGCCCTCATGGAAGTGTGGCATCAATCCAATCTTCAAATACTCCAGTCATGTGTCATTGAGCAATGTGACTCCTTACTTATCTCGGATGACTTTGACCTGAATAACTTTGTGGTCACCTGTGGACAGAATGCAGGGTACCTCACTGTAAATTATGTGCTCAACGACTATTGTGGGAATTCATCGGGTTTTTCAGCAACGCTGACGATTGAGGATACAAATCCGCCGGTAGTTATCAATTGCGATATTACTCAACTAAATGATTCAATAGAGTGCCTGGGCACTATTGCCAATGAGCAAGCAATACGGAGTTGGAATCAAAGTAATATTGATTACCTCACCAATTGTGCGACTGACGATTGCAATGATGTCCTGGTCACAAGCGACCTGGATCTTGCAAATTTTGTTGAAGATTGCAGCCCAAATACTGGTTCGCTAGTGGCCATGTACACGATTAGTGATGGCTGCGGCTACTCAACCACACTGAGCGGCAGTATTGTGATCTATGACCTGACACCGCCTCATGCAATAGAATGTGTGGAAGATATCACGATAGATTTCTATCAGTCTCCTGATCCGGATTCGATAGGTTGGCCAAACTATAGGGACATTTGTGATCCGGATATTTCAGTAACCTATCAGGATGATAGTTTGGGATTTGAGGAGCCTTGCGACGATTTCCGGTATATAATTAGATCATTCTTCGCCACAGATAACTGCGGAAATACGGACAGTTCTTGTGTGCAAACAATAAAGATTGAATGTTGTGATCTTGAAGAATTTGCATTCCCTGGAGATACGACGATTTATTGCGGTGATTCTATTCCTACTGAAAAAGATATTTACGCTAAATATCCGGGACTAGACTTAAAGATTAATACTACCTCTCATGACGGTTCTTGTCAAGACTTGTATTTCAGAGTTATCGAGGTGGAAGATCAATGTTCTCATGAATACACAATTACTGTTCTTGACACGACTTCGCCTGAGCTGTATGTGACGCCAAATGACACCTTTATTTATTGTGGTGATCCATTGCCCGAGCCTACTTATGAAGTGTCAGACAATTGTACAGAGGTAGAAGTGACCTTCGAAGAAAAAATAGGAGAATGTGAATGTGGTCAAATCATTGAATGGACCTGGACTGCAAAAGACGCATGCTACAATATGACGTCGATCACCCGTTACATAGAGATTAGAGATACTGTACCACCGGTAATTGAGGTGGCTTCAGAAGACATGTCAGGTCTGACAGAAGGCGATACCATGTATGTTTATGGTTGCGGCATGCCGCAAGTAAATATGAACGATTTTAGTGCGACGGATGACTGTTGTACAACGCAAGATTCTACTTATGACCGGTTTGTTTCGTTCAAGCGATGTGATATTCATGGGTACGATCAGCTATGGGAATGTGGGATTATATCCAAGGACCTGTGTGGTAACGAATCCCGGTTTGTCTTCTATGTAGCTCAAATTGATACTACACCCCCCACTATTCTGAATGTACCGGAAGATGTAACTCTGGCTTGTGATGATACGATTCCACCGGTACCATCAGATGTAACCTCAATTGATGATTGTCAGACGGAGACAAGGCCCGAATTTGAGGAAATAATCGAGATCGATTCGATTGACTCGACCAGGGTGACAATTACAAGAAGGTGGTTTATTTATGATAATTGTGAAAACTTTACAGAAGCGATTCAGAAGATCACGATGTGTGGCAATCCGGAGAATCCCGACACTATTATCAAATCGTCGATTACCGGACTGATTTGGAATGACGCGAACAGGGATGGAATCCGGGATCAGGAAGAATCCTTAATGGATTCGGTACCGTTGAGTCTATTTGCTGTAGATGACTTGGGCAATTCAACACTTCTTGATGTCACGACAAGTGGAATTGTTACGCATGGTCAATATCAGTTCAACCAACTTACACCCGGAAAGTATAAAATAGAAATATCGCTTCCCGATTCGCTATTGCTAACTCAAAGTAACGTTGGAGACGAGGGTACGGATAGCGATTATAATGAAAATTCGTATGCTACAGATATCATCGATTTGGATTCTGTGGATGTCAGCCTGGATGCAGGTGTAATAGTAAAGGTAGAAGCTCCAGTATTGTCAGGCATAATGGGAGTGATCTGGGAAGACGCCGATTCTAATGGTATCAGGGACCCTGAAGAGATCTTACTTGACTCTATCTTAGTAAATCTTCTCGAAGTCGTATCAGACGGAATGGAGGTGCAAATTGATCAACATCTAACATCGACAGAAACCAAAGGAAAGTACTCGTTCGATGGACTAGAACTTGGTCATTATCGAATAGAGGTAATATTGCCCGATTCAACCAGATTTACTCAATTCGGAATTGGAGATGAGAGCACGGACAGTGATGTAAATTCTGAAACCGGAAAATCTGATATCATTCAACTCGGTGAAGAAATGTCTCTGGTGGATGCTGGTCTGGTGCGGGTGATCACTGACACAACAAGTCAGGAACTGGTCTTGCATTGTGCTCCAGATGTAACCACTACATGTCGCTATGATCTGGTCGAGGAGCCAACATGGGAATATTCTTGTGATGTGAGCCTCAGCTACCTTGATCAAAATGAACTGGATTCCTGTGGATTGGGACAAATCTTCAGAACGTGGACAGCAACGGCATGTGACGGTCAAGTTAGGGAATGTGCTCAAGTAATAACAGTCATTGATACCACACCTCCGGTATTTGATACATGCAGTTCGTATCATTTTATCACTTGTGGTGATTCGATAGGATTAGATACGCTAGACATTAGCGATCTGTGCGAAGGTGCCACTTATGTGACTTTTGAGGACACAATCATAGTTGACTCTTGCAACACAACCATAACGACCCGGACGTGGACTGCATGGGATTGCGCGGGTAACACAGCGACATGTGAGCAGAAAATAGTGTATACAGATACCATTGTACCCCAAATAGTGTGTCCAGCTGATACATCGGTTCAGTGCTGGACTGATTCGATAAGTTCCATGGCAGATGCCTTTGATAACTGTGATATCGCACCCGTTGTAAGCTTCGAGGATGAACTACAACTTGATTCATGTGGACAAGGAAGAATTATAAGAACCTGGTCTGCAACGGATTGCATTGGTAATGTGGCATCTTGTATCCAAACCATTACGGTGGCAGATACGATGAGTCCCGTAATCATTTGTCCTCCGGATACTACCGTCAGTTGCCGCGTCGAGGAATTATCCTTTATGGTAATCGTAGAAGATAATTGCGATCCTGACCCAACTTTTAACTATGTGGATGTAGTAGAGTTGGATTCTTGTGGTCTGGGAATCATTGAGAGAAACTGGACTGCAACGGACTGCTCAGGAAATACTTCTATCTGTGTGCAGAGAATTACGGTCGTGGATACGATAGCACCAACCGCTAAATTTTCCACAGACACCACCCTAAGTTGTGAAGCCTTAGCTAACTACATGACCCCGGAGATCCCGATCATCGACAATTGCGATCCAAATCCATCAGTGACATATTCAGATAGTGTGTTAAGCAATGACTGCAATGGACCGGCATTGTCAAGGACCTGGACGGTAAGAGATTGTGCTGGCAACAGTGCATCCCATGTTCAAATCATTAGTGTAATGGATACCTTCGCCCCGGTCCTTGTAGCTGGGACTTGTCCTGCCGATACTATATTGATCTTCGGAGAATCTCTGGAAGAAAAAGTACCAGAGTATGTGGACAATTGCTCGCCAGCAGTAGATATATCCTTCCGGGATGATTCCATTGGATTTAGCGAAAATTGTAAATCAGGTACGATCCTGAGAACATTCTTTGCTGAAGATCAATGCCAGAATGTAGATAGTAGTTGCACACAGGTGATCACATTTAGAGACGAGGATCAGCAAATTGAGATACTTCCTGTATTAGCCGATATCGAAATTTTCTGTGGTGAAGACTTACCATCAACAGATTCAGTAGTTGCCGCATATCCTGATTATGGAGTAGCATTAGAAGAGATCACCTTTGATCTGGCCTGCGGTAGAAAAATTGAAAGGCACTACACCTTCACAAATGAATGCCTTGCTTTTACGCACCTACATCTCATTACCATCAACGATACATTAGCACCGATCATGACTGTACCACCGGATACCGTGATTGAACTGAGCGCATCACTCCCGCTGGATTCTGTTGTGGCGCATGATGACTGCTCTGAAGTGACAGTAGAATTTGTGGACATAATAGAGCTTCTTGACGGATGTGATAAGCTCATCATCCGAAGCTGGTCTGCCACTGATGGATGTGGTAACACCACATTGGATACACAGCGAATTTACATGCGGGATATGCTTGCCCCTGTGATCGATGTTAAATATGCGGGTGCAGAATTGGCTCACCAGGATACGCTGGTTATCTATCACTGCATGGATGAATTCTTACCCAATGTAAATTATTCGGTAATCGATTCTTGCATGACTACTGATACGATGGTTGCAAATATCATTGATTCGACTACTTGCGACTCAAACCAATATTTGAGTTTGTACGAGGTTACGATTAGTGCCACTGATCTAGCAGGTAATGAAGTATCGATCGATTTTTATACCCGCGTTTATGACACCATACCTCCTACTTTCACAGAGGCTCCCGGAACGGTCACTGTAAACTGTGATGAGGAAGTTCCTGTTCCATTTGAGGTAAAAGTTGAAGATGATTGTGGTGGCAATGTCGATATCCAACTTGAAGAACAACAGATTTTTGATGCTGATGACTCAACTCGATATGCGCTAATAAGGACCTGGAGTGCCGAGGACCAATGTGCAAATCAATCCACGCACACTCAAATAATCAGGGTCTGTGGATTCGATACTTCATTATTGCTGAATAGCATTGAAGGTATGGTATGGTTTGATCAAAACCACGATGGTTTGCGATTTGAGCACGAAACCGGGGTCAATGGTGTGAAAGTTCAGCTTTACACTATGGATCAGGGATTGCCTTCTCTATCGGATTCTGCAATCAGCTCAGTGTCCATAGATAGTTTGGATGGTCATTATCGGTTTGATGGTCTGCAACCAGGCAGATATATGGTCAAATTTGTATTGCCTGATTCGCTTTATTTCTCATTCAGTAATGCTGGCGACGATAATATTGATAGTGATGCACTCGAAACATCTGGTGAGACAGACTGGTATACTTTGGGTTATGCTCAACAAATGACAAACATCGATGCCGGCATCCTGTACAAAGAAAGCCTACTGCCCCCGGAGATTGTGTATTTTGAAGCCACTGGAGATACGTGCGATAATTATTTACTCTGGGCGACCCAGGATCTCGAAACAGGCGATAGCGTTATCTTAGAAAAATCATATGACGGCATTGACTATTTCACGATTTATGAGAGTGCTGTCTCTTTAATTGACCAGGACTATCTAGCTAATCAATTTTTAGATGACACTGTGTTATCAAAGCAGTTTTATCAACTTACCGTAATTATTGCTGATGGAAGATTTGCCACGCAGGCCATTTTCAAAGAAAATCCGTGCGAAGCGGCAGATGATCAGATTACAACTTATCCCAATCCAACCAGCTCGACGTTTACGCTGGAGATAAAAGGCTCCTCAAGTCAAAAAATTGAGTTAGTGATTTACGATGTAATTGGCAAGTTTTATCAAAGCATAACTCTTGACGTTAAAGCGGGACTGTACAGGGAGGAAATCGACTTTTCAAGATTTGTGACTGGGACTTATATTCTGCGCTTTAGGTACAATGGAAAAACCTACAATGAAATGATATTAAAAATATAGATATTTTATTAGCTTTTTATTTATTTGAAGTCAGGAGTGGCCTTTTCAGGTCACTCTTTTTTTCATAAAGCCGTTCCAAATAAAATAATAAATAAGGAGAAAATTTGCTATCAGCTGATTTCGGTTGAATAGGTGAAATTAAAAAAGACATTCATACCATTACTCATTTTCGTAAAACACGGAAATATCCTCCAATTTTTTTCTCGTGATGTCCGGTACTTTTGCATTTTCGGAAGGATAGCCGACAGGAATTAGTAAAAATGCTCTCTCATTTTGCGGCCTATCGAGGATTTTTTCTAAAAAGTTCATGGGACTTGGAGTGTGTGTCAGTGCAGCAAGTCCGGCATTGTGAATAGCTGCTATTAAAAAGCCTGTGGCAATTCCGACGGACTCGTTTACATAGTAATTTTTCTTTTTTTGACCATCCGGCATTAAGTCATAAGATTTCTTAAAAACGATGATGAGCCAGGGAGCGATTTCCAGAAATGGCTTTCTCCAATCAGTACCAAATGGCTCCAAATCATGCTTCCATGATTCGGACATCCTTGACTCATAGTTTATTTTTTCCTCTTTTTCTGCAGCGACCCTTATTTTTTTCTTAAGTGAGGGTGAAGAAATGGCACAAAAAGTCCATGGCTGTTTGTGAGCACCGGAGGGAGCTGATGATGCGGTCAAAATAACATCGGCAATGATTTCTCTTGGTATGGGTGTTGCGGAAAAATCCCTGATGGATCGGCGTTTATTTATTTGTGTGAAAAAATCTGTCGATATTTTTTTTATCTCGCTTATTTCCCGGACAGGGTGATTATAGGGAATAAAAGAATGGCTCGCCATCGTCATAATTAAGTTATAAATCGCCTAGTTGAGGACGGATAATAAGTTCTTCTACATCAGCAGTTGGGGAAAGCTTATAAGCGGTCCAGAGTATTTTGGCAATATCCTCGGCTTCCATCAGCCTTGTGCGAGGAAGGTCTACCCCTGCCCAGGAGTCTGACCATGTCGCACCTGGCAAAAGCGCAGTGACGCGAATATTCTCACTTTTTAATTCTTCTCTCAGTACTTTGCTGAAACCCAATTGAGCAAACTTCGATATACTGTATGAGCCGCCGTTTGGATATGCTATTTTACTTGCAATAGAGCACATGTTAAAAATATGTCCCTTTTGACTGCGACGGATCAGCCCCATGAGTTCGCGGGTGAGATGGTATGAGCTCTTCAGATTGATATCAAGCATTTCATCCAACCGTCCTTCTGACTCATCGAGTATGGATCCGGGGTGAAATATACCGGCATTATTTACCAGCAAATCAACGCGTTGCCATCGCTCGCTGATATGACTTGCAAATGATGTGATCTCTGTCCTGTTGCCGAGGTCGGCTTGATACGTTATGACATCGTTACCTGCCTGGCTGAGTTCAAAGTGTAACTTTTCCAATTCTTTCTTTCCCCGGGCACAGGTGGCGATATGACATCCTTCTGCTGCGAGCAACCGGCATATGGCCTTACCGATTCCCTTGCTGCCTCCGCTTACAACAGCAAAAACATTCCCAGCACTTTCGTGCTTGTATTGTGCACCTGTAGAATCCATGGATTAAAAATAAACTTAATTTAGCTGCCCAGGTTTATTACCGTATGATCAGAGGCCTTCTATATCATTTTGGGAGATACATCATGATGATGGGATCGGCTTTTTCGCGTCCTGAGAAGTTATCGATGTACTGGAAGGAGACAGTCCGGCAGATGTACGATATCGGAGTCGGTTCTCTAATTATCGTCATGCTCATTTCAATTTTTATCGGGGCCGTTGCTGCCGTGCAGTTTGCCTATCAACTGGATGGAACATTGGTGCCTAACTACTACATTGGCTACGTGGTACGGGATCTCACCATTATCGAATTGGCCCCGACGATCACATGCCTAGTGCTGGCAGGAAAAGTGGGTTCTAACATGGCAGCTGAAATTGGTGGCATGAGGCAAAAGGAGCACATCGATGCCATGGAGGTTATGGGAATCAATACTGCGGCTTATTTGATCACCCCCAAGGTTGTAGCAGGTGTGGTTGTCATCCCCCTTCTTGTGGCAATTGCGGCATTTCTGGCAGTTGGCGGGGGATATGTTGCTGTAGTACCGACTGGCTTGATTACTCATTCGGAATATGTGCAGGGACTAAGATCATTTTTTGTCCCATATAATGTCTTCATGATGTTTGTTAAGGCTGTGGTTTTCGCATTCATCCTGACTACGGCATCGTGTTATCAGGGATTTCACGTGCGGGGTGGTGCAATAGAACTTGGAAAGGCGAGTACTAATGCGGTCGTCATTAGTGATATTTTGATTTTACTTGCAGATTATGTCATAGCAATCCTACTCACTACCTGACAATGATAAGGGCAGACCGCATTTTTAAATCATTTGGTGACCATGAAGTACTTAAGGATATATCAATTGTCTTTGAGGCGGGTAAGTGCAATTTGATTATAGGACGGAGCGGGGCAGGTAAAACCGTGCTGCTGAAGATTTTAGCCGGTCTTCTCAGACCTACTGACGGCATCGTTTGGTATGATGACATCAACTTTTTAGAGCTGTCAAAAAGAGAGGTAAGGGAAATTCGAATGAAGGTAGGAATGTTGTTTCAGGGTTCGGCATTGTTTGATTCGATGTCTGTCGAAGACAATATTCGGTTTCCATTAGACATGTTTACAAATGAAACGGCCAAAAACAAACGGAAACGCGTGGACTACTGCCTCGAGCGAGTGAATCTTGAAGGAATTAATTCAAAATTTCCATCCGAGATAAGTGGCGGAATGCAAAAGAGAGTCGGAATAGCCCGTTCTATTGTCCTTGAACCGAAATATCTGTTTTGTGACGAACCCAACAGTGGTCTGGATCCTAAAACTTCCATACTTATCGACGAGCTTATCGAAAGCATAACTGAGGAAAACAATATCACGACTATTATCAACACACACGACATGAATAGTGTGATGGAGATCGGAGATAAAATCAATCTTCTCTACATGGGCCAGTTGACCTGGTCGGGCAATAAATCAGAAGTTCTGGAGAGCAGCAATGAGACTCTTATGGATTTCATTTTTGCATCTCCCTTTCTGCAGAAGCTCAGGAAAACAGCACTTGGACAACAGTAGCTTGTCTATCTATCAGTAGACAACTTTAAGTCATTCTTGACTGGATAAATTTCACAGCTCCTGATTTTGATAGTACATATTAAAAAGCCCGCGATCTGACATTTCAAATCCGGGCTATTCGACTAAGGTCTCAAAATAAGAAAACTACATCTTTATGCTAATGCTCCATAAGAGCCACATTTTCAATTCTTTAAACTTTAACACTTTTTATCATAATATTGTTGCATCTTCATACAAACATATATAATAAAACAACGAATTAAAGATTTAACAAATATATTGTCTAGTAACGGGTTATCCTAGTAATTAGGCTCTTATTGGACAAAATTTTATTCACATTTATGCAAATAACTGTTGAAATCAGTTTTTATCCGCTCAAAGAGAATTTTGGACCAGAAGTCCTCGATGTGATTGGCCTGCTGAGAAGGGACGATCTGGAAGTGAGGACTAATAATATGAGTACCCAAATTACAGGTGAATATGATCGAGTATTTGAAACCATCTCGGGAGCACTCAAGGAATCCTTTTCCAAGGACTTCAAAGCATCAGCAGTCCTGAAGGTCTTCAACCAGGAACTTGATCTCAAATGGATTTAACTGTGATCCGGGTGTGGTAATGACAACAGGGTGATCTATCGGTGGAAAACGTCCTATGTCCTTGTTGTCTTGGTCCCGGCTCTCTGGCTACTAGTTACGGTTTGCTTTCCCGGTAGGCATTTCACTTTACAGCAGCTCTGGGGATCACAAGATTTCCTTTTCATATCCGAACCACTTTTTACATCGGTAAAGGAGCCTAGTGTGTGATTATAGGCTACTGGAGTGTAAGTGACTGAGCCCGTTGCATCACACTCCACCTTGCGCAAGTAACGAGTCTCATATGATACCTCGTCAATGACCTTAATTATATCGCTTTGATCAATAGCGGCAAGACTGGCAATAGATAAACAATGTTTTTTTGCATACTTGTTGCATTGTGCCTTTTTATAAAGACTGCAATTTTGACCTTCTGCAGGAATTGCTAAGACCAGTAGAGATATTCCTAAGAGTAGGGACTTCATATTCGATTATATTTATATTCAATATTACAATTATTTCTTAAGAAATGCCAGGGGTAGTGAACCGTCCTGCTCGATTTTCGTGTTATCTTTGACGAGTCTCGGTCTCAATTATCAATCGATCTCATATGCGTCATGTTTTCCTCCTGATCTTCCTGGCTTTTCTGGCCTGCAAGACCGTTCCATTCAGCCCGGACTCTTACCAAAAGGATTTTGTGTCGATCAGTGAGGGAGGTGGCTTTGTCGGGATTGAAACTCATTACCATTTTACACCTTTGGGCAATGTCTACCAGCAAATGGGTATGGATACCACACTTCAGAAATTACCTGATGTCGATCGTGAAATTGTGAGACAAGTCCTTAAAATGGCCAGGCAAATGGAACTGGATAAGTATGAGTTCGACGATCCGGGAAATGCTTATAAAGCCTTGACGATCAATTTAGAAGGTAAGAAGAACCGCATTGTATGGAGTCCGGGATCAACTGAAGTTAACCCTTCATGTAGTAGTATTTTCAAACTTTTAAAGCAATCACTCAACGAAAATGATGATGAATAAAATTATTGCAATTGCATTTTTGCTTTCATTCCTATTTACTGCCTCTGTAGAGGCTCAATGGGGCAAAAAGGGAGTAAGAGGCTCGGTAGATCTATCTAATGTCAAGATCGAGCCTATCGATAAACCGTTGAGTTTTGTCCGTAATACATCCAGGCAATTTCCGAAAAAGTTGAGGTATCAATCTTTGCCGGCGCAGGCACTTTCACCGCATTCGGGAATAAATATATCGGTAAAATATAGAGATGACGAGGGTGGTCTGTGGATTGAGGGAGACTTAGATCCGGGTACAGCACGAGATTTAAACCGGGACAAGCGCAGAGATTTATTTGTGAAGCAAGCTGCTGTCTATGCGCGATTTAGTAGTCCTGTAAATTTATCGCAGTCTTATCATCATTCAGCAAATGGGATTGACCACTACAAGTATATGCAGCTGCATCAAGGCGTCCCAATATGGGGCAATGAAGTAACGGTACATGTAGATGAGGAGCATTACTCGATGCTGGGTCGCCTGCTGGACCTTCAATTTCATGGTGGTCGCGTCAATCTGGACCAGGCCGCTGCGACATCTGTCGTGGATAGAGATCTGATGAGCCGGAATATCCTCCCGATTTCGGCTGAGCGAAAAATTGATTTAGACCGTTTTCTTGAAGATGATGTCAAAGAATTGGTTTGGTTTCCTCATCATGGTGTGTACGAGCTAGCCTGGCATTTGTCCTATCATCCAAACCTCGCTAGCCGTTGGGAGTATTTCATCGGGGCCTCCAGTGGTGAGATTCTTCACAAATATGAAAGTCTTTGTAAAGCACACAACCATCCTCCTCATTTTTTTGATGGAGCAACAACCGGAGGAGGACTTGATCTAAATGGTCAACAAATTACGATCCAGACTTATGAAGTTGGAAACGTGCAAATCCTACTCGATGTGAGCAGACCTATGTTTGATAACCGATCGGTACTCCCAAATGATCCCCGCGGAGCAATTATAACTTTAGATGCGGTAAATACCTTCCCCGGTGCCGATGATTTCAAATATCAGGATCTATTGTCCAATAGCAGCACCTGGAATAATCCCGATGCGATTTCAGCACACACAAACGCGGCAGCGGCTTACGAGTATTTCCGCCAATTTTTCGATAGAAACTCGATAAACGGTCAGGGAGGAAATATCATATCCCTAATCAACGTCGCAGATGAAGACGGGGGCAAAATGGATAATGCATTTTGGAACGGCGCCGCCATTTTTTATGGGAAGGGAAAAAATGCGTTCACATCGCCTCTGGCCAGGGGCCTGGACGTCGCAACTCATGAGCTTTCGCATGGAGTCATTCAGACCACTGCCAATCTAAATTACGAGGGAGAGTCTGGAGCCCTCAATGAGTCGTTTGCAGATATTTTTGCCATCCTGGCGGAGGATGTAAATTGGCAGATCGGAGAAGATATTGTCAATCGAAATATATTCAGAAGCGGTGCCTTGAGAGATTTATCCGATCCACACAATGGCGGATCCAGTTTAAATCACGCAGGCTATCAACCCGCACACTACAGCGAGCGATATACAGGCAGGGAGGATAATGGCGGAGTACATATAAATAGTGGAATACCTAATCACGCGTTTTATCTTTTTGCGACACACCCCGATGTGAATATCCTCGATGCTGAGCAGATATATTATTCTGTTCTGACCAATTACCTCACCCGATCCAGCCAGTTTGTGGATCTGCGTGTGGCAGTTGTCGAAGCTGCGGGTGCGCTATACGGTGCTTCGGTGGCGCAAGCTGCCAGGGAAGCTTTTGATGGGGTGGGGATCATTGGCGAACAGAGTACTGACTATCAACAGGATGTCGAGGTCAATCCGGGAGATGACGCCATACTCGTGACCAGCCTTGACGACGGATTGTTACACTTGATTGATGAGAATGGACAGGAGCTGGTACAGGGTCCCCTGTCAAACACTCCCCCAGCCAACCCACCTTCGGTGACAGACGATGGATCACTTGTCGTCTATGTTGCTGATGACAAGACGATCCATTACATCGAGCTCTTCTCCTGTGGTCAAATCAAATGCAATGAAGGGGTCTTGCAGACCAATCCCATTTGGAGTAATGTAGCTGTGTCTAAAGACGGGACCAAAGTAGCTGCAATATTTGATGAAGCCACTGATTCTATCGTTGTTTTTTCGCTGGAGAGGGATGATTTCAGATACTTCGAGTTATATAATCCCACCACTGCAGACGGTGACATCAGCACGGCAGATATTTTATACGCCGATGCGCTGGAATGGGATCATTCAGGTGAATTTTTGATGTATGATGCATTTAACTCCATTCAAAAACTGGGCACCACAGATGCAATACAGTATTGGGATATCGGTTTTATTCGTGCCTGGGATGAGACAGCAGAAAACTATGGAGATGGCTATATCACCAAGTTGTTCTCGGGTTTGCCGGAAGAAATCAGCATCGGAAATCCAACTTTTGCGAAAAACTCCCCATATATCATTGCATTCGATTATCTCGACGAATCAGAAGGAGAGGACGCGTTCAGTGTATTGGGTGTAAATATTGAGACTTTCGATGTCGGTGTACTATACGAAAACACGGTGCCCGGATACCCAAGTTATAGTCGAACCGACGAGATTGTGATCTTTGATGCAGAAGCAAATGATGGAACAAATACATTTGATGTAATTGCAGAGCGAGGTGTATCAGATGATAAGATAAACGGCTCTGGTGATGCTACCATCTATTTCGATGATGCGGTTTGGGGAGAATGGTTTGGGAATGGAGAACGGGCATTGGTGAATGTGCTGGAGGGAGATACCGAGGATCCCGGCTTGCTTTCCTATCCAAATCCGGTGGAATCAACACTAAATCTCGAGGCCGATTGGTTGCAACATGCTGAGATCAATGTAGCGGTAACATCAGTAGAAGGTAAAGTGCTCCGGCAGTGGGATCATAGGGGAGGATCCAGTCTCGTCACAGTCGATATGCAGACATTGAGTGCAGGGGTTTATTTCGTGAAACTGAGGGGAAAGACAGTGCATCGGATTTTAAAGGTGATTAAGAACTGATTTAATTTTCTGAAAGACTACTTTTGCTAGATCGGTGAAGATCCTGATTATCCGGTTTAGTTCCATTGGAGATATTGTCTTGACAAGTCCAGTGATGCGGTGTCTCAAGAAGAAGACTTCAGTTGAAATCCATTATTTGACCAAGGAGTCCTTTCAAAGTATTATTGCTCCAAATCCGCACGTCGATAAAGTGGTGTGTATCCGGGATTCGATAAATGAGGTTTATCAGGAACTCAAGAGTCAAAGCTACGATTACATCTTGGATTTGCACAACAACTTGCGCAGCAGATCCCTGACACTTCGTCTTTCCGGCGAGACATTTAGATTGAATAAATACAATGCGACCAAGTGGAAAATGGTCCAAAAATGGTTTCATGGAGCTACTAAAGAAGTACCACATATTGTACATCGCTATATGGAAACAGCTGAGTCACTGGGTGTGACTTATGACGGAAAGGGACTCGATTTTTTCTTCGAAAGCGATCCGAGGGATATCTGGTCACCGGATATATTTATTGCATTTGCCATTGGAGGTGCCCATGCCACCAAGCGTTTACCCAGGGAGAGAATAAGAAAGATCTGCGAGCAATTAGACGTGCAGATACTACTACTCGGCGGGTCTGATGATCAAAAAACCGGTCACCATATCGCAGAAGGTCTTTCTCATGTAACCAATTTCTGTGGAAAAGTGAATATCTGTGAAAGTGCGGAAATTTTGAGGCGTGCCCGCGCTGTCATTACCCACGATACTGGAATGATGCATATCGCTGCTGCACTGGGCAAACCTATTCTCAGCATCTGGGGAAACACAGTTCCCGGTTTTGGTATGTGGCCTTTTTATGCTGACGGATCTCCACCAGCAGAATACAGAATGGAGGTGACTGGGTTGTCGTGCCGTCCGTGCTCAAAGATCGGACATGAAGAATGTCCCCAGGGTCACTTCAAGTGCATGCAGGATCAGCGGGTTGAACAAATTGTACTCACTGCGCATTCATTATTATCGGATAAATAAGCAACTTGATCTGATTTGTTGTTAGCTTTATCTTTGAGATTGCATCTTTTGAAACCTACTGCAAGGATATTTTATTGATATATAGAACTTAACAATTTAAAAATAGACGGTAATGAACCAGACAAAAATAATGAGATACGCCATCATGGGATTTATTTTCCTGATGTTGTTTTTCGCACTCACCAATACGACTTTTTTAACGATTGATCCCGGTGAAAAAGGCGTCCTCTTTAAGCGTTTCGGAGGTGGTCTGATCAAAGACAAACTCTATGACCAGGGATTCCATGTGGTCATGCCCTGGAACCGCATGTACATATACGACGTCCGCATCAAGGAAGATTTTGAAAAAATGGAAGTGTTATCCAGGAACGGTCTGCAAATTCTGATCGAGCTATCTTTTCTGTACAGCCCGGTGTCCGATAAGATTGGTTTTTTGCACGATGAGGTTGGGCCGGATTACCTCAACAGGATCCTGAAACCCCAGATTCGTTCAGCCACCAGGGAGGTCATAGGCAAGTATTTGCCGGAAGAGCTCTACTCTACAAAGCGCGAGGCCATTCAGGATGAGATATTCAACCAAACCAAAGCTGACGTTGAACCCAAGAATATACTTCTCGATGCAATTTTGATCCGGGAAGTAAAACTGCCAGAAACGCTGCGAGATGCCATTGAGCGGAAATTAAAGGAAGAACAAGCTTCTCTGGAGTATGAGTACAAGTTGACCCGGGAAAAGCAGGAAGCGGAGCGACTTATCATTGAAGCAAATGCAAAAGCAGAGGCAAATCGCATTATAAGTTCGAGCTTAACGGATCGCATCCTTAGAGATAAAGGAATCGATGCAACGTTAGAGCTGGCGCAATCGCAGAACTCTAAGGTAGTAGTAGTAGGTGGGGGTGATGAAGGTCTTCCTCTGATCCTGGGAGGCGGAAACTAAACCTTGGAAGGCTGTTGACTGCGGGAATAATCGCAAAATATATTACCTTTGCAAGCCCAAATTTATTTGATTATGAAGAAGGATATTCATCCCAGTCAATACAGGTTAGTAGTATTTAAGGACTTTTCGTGTGATGAGGCATTTCTCACGAAGAGTTGTGCTCCTTCCAAAGATACTATTGTGTGGGAAGACGGGAAGGAATACCCGCTGATCAAGCTTGAGATTTCAAACAAGTCTCATCCCTTTTTTACGGGTAAAATGAAATTTGTCGATACCGCAGGTAGAATTGATAAGTTCAATAGAAAATTTGCTAAGTCAAAATTTTCGAAGAAGGAGGAACCGGCGGAAACAGCCGAGCCAGAGGAGAACTAATCAGAGAAAACATAGAAGCCTCCTGTTGGGGGCTTTTTTTTATATGCACAATATAATCCTTTTTGATACTGAAGTCAGGGAAGCTCTTTATCCGTTTACATTGACCAAACCCATTTGTGAGCTGCGTTTGGGAATCCTGACAATCTATGAAAAATGGCAACGTCTCATCCCGGATGGGAATCTAAGCTATATCACCAGTGACTACCTGGAACCGTTATATCCCATCAATATTCAGGAATCAAATTTGGTGATTGCTGGCGCGCTCATCCCAACCGAGAAGGTTAGGGACCTGATCTTTAATTTGGGAGAAAACGAGGCACTGATGTGCAATGGGGAGTTGGTCGCTGCATGTTTATCCAGGACCCAGTTTGAAAAGCTTCTTGCCGATGAAGATATGGACGACATCACGGGGTTTGAGGTGGATCCTGATGGGGTGGACATGTTGGGTTCGGTCCTGGAGATTGCATCGAGGAGCTTTGCTCAGATTAGTAGTGATTTAAAGCTCCTGAGTGAGGATGCCTCACAAACTGAAATCGAATATCAGGGGGATCATCCGGTCTTCGTAAGCGATCAGGCAAATGTAGAGCGGGCCCTGATCCAGGCAAAAGACGGACCTGTCTATATAGGACCAGGTGCCCATATCATGGATGGCGCTCGATTGCGTGGTCCAGTATCTGTGGGCAAATCAAGCATTGTAAAAAGTCATGCTTTCTTACTTAAGGGTGCATGTGTGGGACCTCATTGTGAGGTGGGAGGAGAAATAAAGGGGAGTGTCATATTTGGTTATTCAAACAAATCACATGAGGGTTACCTCGGTGATTCGGTAATAGGAGAATGGTGCAATCTGGGAGCACTTACATCCAATTCTAACCTTCGCAATACATTTAGCGAAATCAATGTTTACGATTATCGCAAGAGGTCTGTCGTGTCCAGTGGCAAAAGGAAATGCGGATTTTTTATGGGAGACTATTCGCGTACGGCAATCGGTGTTCAGATTAATTCTGGAACGAAAATTGGGATATCATGCCATGTCTTTGGGCAGGGGGTGGCACGCATTCATATTCCCTCCTTTACATGGGGCGGTATCGAGCAATTTGAGGATTACGATATCGAGCGGGCAATAAATGCAGCGACCATTTTTAGGGGATTTAAGGAAAATGAAACTGAAGATAATCACATCAAGATTTTGCAGTATTTACACAGCCATACAGCTGTAGAAAGACAGCAAATAAGAGCTACATGACCCTCGACAAAATTAAATGGTGGCAGCGGTTGCTCAGTCATTTTAAGGAAGTGCATCTAGCCACTATGGCGGGCGAATCAAATACCACTCTGCACGTGTGTTTGGTGCAAAATCGCTTTCAGCTTTCCACCGAAAATGCCATTTACTCGTTCGATGATTTGTACCTCAATTTCTACAAAGCCTTTCAGAGAATGGATCTCCCCCAAAATCATTCTAAGCTCCTGTTGCTTGGCCTTGGTCTTGGCAGTATTCCCTATATGCTGGAGCGAAAATTTGAGCGCGATTATGAGACTACTGCCGTAGAACTCGATGCGGCCGTTATTGATCTGGCATCGAGATTTACGTTGCCACGGTTGGCCCAACCTCTTTCTATTGTCCAGGCTGATGCTGAAAAATTCGTGGAGGGGTGTCAAAGCACTTTCGACTTTCTGATCGTCGATTTATTTATCGATGATGTCGTTCCCTCCTATTTTGAAAGTGTTGAGGGAATGAAGACGTTGAAAAATCTCATGAACGAGGGGGCTGTACTATTAGTAAATCGACTGTATCGCAACCAGCGAGACCAGGAGGCCACACGGGCTTTTTACAAGCATACTTTTCAGGAAGTCTTTGAAAATTACAGGCACTATGATGTCGGTGGGAATTGGATTGTTAGGGCTGATGCATAAAAAAAACCACAGCATCCTTTTGATACTGCGGCTTTTACGAACACACTCAAAACTATTTTTCGATTGCAATATAAGACATTTCACATATACTGCGCAAGTAAATCATATTTTTTTTTGCGATTTTAACATTTAGATCCATCTTTCTTTATCACCGGAAGTAAAATACCTGGGTCAATCTAAAAGCTCTATAGCACTGTGATCTGATAAAGATACTTGTGTCTATACAGAGCCTTTGTCAAACTTCCATTTGACAAACGCCTCCATTGCTTCATAATTGGCAAGTCCCAGCTCGTGATATCCAATCGCCGTCTCCTTGTTTCGCGCCTCCGCTCTTTCCCAAAATTCGCGCTCATCATTACCGGGAAATGGTGGCCTGTCCTTCTGTGACTGATGCATAAAAATTGCCTTGCGCTTGATAGCCAGTTCTGTAGGACTAAGTGGGACTGCCATTTCTATCTGATCAATTCGCCACTCATGCCATGCTCCCCGGTAGAGCCACATCCAACAATCTTTTACCCAATCCTGGCCTTTGTGCTTTCCAAGACCATTGAGGATGGCATCCAGACAAACGCGATGGGTACCATGCGGATCGGCGAGATCACCAGCTGCATATATTTGGTGGGGCTTTACCCGGTCCAAAAGATCGGCGATGATATCTATATCCTTCTGGCTTATTTTGTTTTTTGTACTGATCCCAGTCTCGTAAAAAGGCAAATCGAGAAAATGAATATTTTCGTCGTCGATACCACAGACTCTGGCACCCGCACGTGCTTCACCTCTTCTTATTAATCCTTTTATTTTTCGGGTCTCCGGCAGATCTTTCTGTCCAGCCTGCTTCTTGCGGAGGTGCTTTGTAATTTTTTGATACAGCGAATCAATTTTTTCACCCTCCACATCCATTGTGGGTTGAAATTCTTTGATAAACTCAACAAATCGCATGGCGTCATGATCATGGACGGCAATATTGCCAGAGGTCTGATACGCTACATGCACTTCATGGCCTTGCTCCACCAATCGTATAAATGTGCCCCCCATGCTTATGACATCATCATCTGGGTGGGGGCTAAAAATGATAATGCGCTTTTTTGCGGGAAGTGCCCGCTCGGGTCGCTGTGAATCGTCTGAATTTGGTTTTCCTCCCGGCCAGCCGGTAATGGTATGTTGCAGACGATTGAATATTTTGATATTAATATTATAAGCCGTGTCATTTTCCACAATGAGATCACTTAAGCCATTTTCATTGTAGTCTTCGTCGGTCAGTTTCAGAATCGGTTTTCCGGTTTTTTGAGCGAGCCAGATCGTAGCGCGACATATTAGGTCATCAGACCAATTGCAGAGACCCACCTGCCAGGGGGTCCGTACTTTTGTCAGGGCCTCGGCAGCTTGTTCATCCAGAATAAATCTCACCTGAGGATGATTTTGCAGGTAGGCAGCAGGACAGGTTGGGGAGATTTCTCCTTCTACAGCGCGACGCACCACCTCGGCCTTGTGCATGCCGAAAGCCATGAGATAAATGGTCTTAGCCTTAAATATACTGGCAATACCCATCGTGATCGCCCGGTACGGTACTTTGTCAAACTCCAGAAAATCTTTGATCGCATCTCTTCTAGTTAGATTATCAAGTTTGACCAATCTGGTCACCGACCCCTCCCAGGAGCCGGGTTCATTAAAACCTATATGACCTGTGCGACCTATTCCCAATACCTGAATATCAATACCTCCCGAAGCCTCGATTTTTTCCTCATAGTCAGCACAGTAAGCTTCAATATCATCCATGCCGAGCGTCCCATCCGGGATATGTACGTTTTTGGGATCCACATCCAGGTGATCAAAGAGGTTTTCCTGCATAAAGCGGTAATAACTGCGCGCATCGTCGGGATGCATCGGGTAGTACTCATCCAGGTTAAATGAAATTACATTAGAAAAGCTGAGGTTTTCTTCGTTGTGAATCCTAATCAACTCATCGTAAAGCTGGATCGGGGTCGAACCCGTTGCCAGACCCAGGACAATGTTTTCGCCTTCCTGCTGCTTTTGCCTCACTGCCAGCGCGATCGATCGGGCGACATGCTTAGAAGCTTCTTTTGAATTTCCCCAAATCCTAACCGGTATCTTTTCCAGCGAGCGAAGTTGATACTTCAGCGCATCGATCATATTAATTTTGAATTGATGTGAAGCTGCTAAAATACACCAATTTATCACTTGTCAGATTCCGCTTAACATCCCGGATTTCTAGTGCTGAATTTTCTCCAATTCCAGTAAGAAGGCTTTGTCATTCATTGGGCCCGTCCAAGACCAAATTGATCTCCCGCTTCGATCGCAATGCCATCCTGCACATGTATCTCTATCATTTTTTCACTCGAGACATAGTTGTGGAATTCATCCTTCAGATAAGTGACCCTTTCTCGTGTCTCCACATCGATCACCTCACCACTTGAAGGGTATGCATGTTTTCCATCCAAACTAAAGGTCACCCAGCCCGGCATATCCTGGAGAACAATTGAAGTGAGCTGTTGATAAGGAGCTGTGGCACTGAAGATGTGTATGCGCATGTTGTGGCCATCACTCACCCATAATTCCGATTCGTCGGTGGTGAGACCTATACCATGACTGGGGCATCCATGACGTCTTACAGGGCCTTTGTCCCAACCCTCAACTTTTACGCGGGCTAATTTTTTTCCAGATTTTATGCTTCCCACTTCAAATCCAAGGAGATCATTGACATTGACAAAAACCAGGGACTCGGTACTATTTACCGTGAATGGCCTAATCCCTCCACCAAAAGGTCCTACCTTTCGGACGACTGCATGTGTAGATGCATCGGCAATATGGAGAAATGGCGTCCCGATATCGCCTAAATAGATTTGCGTTCCTGAGGGTCCGAAAATGGTATTGTGTGCTCTCGTAAATACTTCAAAAGTGGTAATGACATCTCCTGTTTCACAATCCACAACGTTCCAAAAGTTCTTTTCCAGGGAGGGCAAGTACATGATTTTTCCATCGGGTGAAATAGACATTCGATCACAACCGCCCTCAAAAGATTTTTCCCAAACCAATTTTTCAGATTCGATGTCGATGCGCTGTAAGGACTCCAGAGTGCTTATGTAAATACTGTTGAGTGGAAGGCTTACATCGATACCTTTCACATTGGATGGAGTTCCATCGTTGTGAAAACCACTTGTCGCGATCCGTTTCACAAATTGGTGATTCAGGTCCATATCAAATACGAGTAATCCATGACCACCATATCCCAAATAATCCCGGATTCCCGGAACGGCCACATAGAGGTAGCGCTTTAGGTCCCGGGAAATTGTCTCTTTATCCGGCAGTGTAACAAGGGTGGTATTTTGTAGTGGTGAGATGAGTAAAAATAAGAACACGGAAATAACAGGCACCTTTATCATAACAGAGATCTTTTTTGGTCGTGATTTAAAATTACAAGATAAAGATAGGTATCGCTGTCCAAGAGGCGAATGTGGGAAAATAGTAACTTTGATGTTTCCGACACTAGATTTTCAATTCCATGTTTACGATTAACATTTATTTGAGATTTGCTCTGATAGCGATCACTTTGATTGGTGGTGTTGTACTCGCTGTGATGTTTGGATTTTGGTATGCCTTTCCTGTCCTCCTCATCGGACTGATCTTATTAGCCGGATATATCTTTCTCGGCACAGTGCAATCGGCAGCGATGATGATGCAGAATATGGATTTCACAGGCGCGGAGAATCGCCTCAACTTGACCCTCAAACCCTCCTGGCTATACAAGGCTAATAGAGCCTACTATTACATGATCAAGGGGGGTATCGCCATGCAATTAAAAAACTATCCCATCGCTGAAGAGCTTCTGGTCAAAGCTCAGGAGATGGGCTTGCCTTCAGACAATGAGCGGGCAATGGTCTTTATACAGTTGGCCAATTTGGCTGCAGTTAAAAACAACTTTAAAGGTGCGCAATCTCTCATGCGACAAGCCAAACAACAAAAGGTGACGGAGCCTCAGATCAAAGAACAAATCATGGAGTTTGACAAAGCCCTTAAAAACCAGGGATCTATGCGTAAGATGCAGCAGAGACATCGCGGGTCAGTGATCCAGCCCGGTGGTAAACGTCGAAGGCCCAAAGCTCGATAAT
The DNA here is from genome assembly GCA_965222645.1 of Saprospiraceae bacterium. Classification (GTDB taxonomy): domain Bacteria; phylum Bacteroidota; class Bacteroidia; order Chitinophagales; family Saprospiraceae; genus JABDMH01. Next base: position 4,492,645 of record OZ244968.1, read on the forward strand.
CCTGTAGAGTAGCTACTTTCGAAACAGCTGCTCGATCGTGTAATTCCCGCCCCCAGCAAGGGCCAATGCGGAAAATATAGCCAGATATAATAAGGGGAGTTCTTTCTTTCCAAATGGATCAGGCCAGTGGACTGCGAAAATGATAACCAGCATGGTAATGATTAACGGAATGGCAAAGAGTCTCACTCGATATCCAAGAATCAAAAACACCGCACAAAAAAATTCTGCAAAGACAACCAAAATAAAGGAAACCTGGCTTCCCAGGCCGATGGGATCGGCAAAAGAATCCAAACGTTCTGAAAAATTCAGAAGTTTTGGTAATCCATGCGTAATGATAGCGACTCCAGCTCCAACTCTTAGGAGGAGAAGAGCAAGGTCTAGATTTCTTGGTGAAACATTGTCATTTATCCAGCTCATAGCTTATAAGTCCATTATTTCTTGGAAAGAAAGATAATCAAATAAAGATATATAACGATCGGAGTTAATGTGAATTAAAAATTAGAGATTGGGAGAGTGTTTGGATTGCTTCTTGTTATCATTTTGTGATATTTTTAGTTGTATTTTGAATGATGAAGTCAATTCTAGCTATCGAAGACGACCCCACTTTGCTGGATCTGCTCAAGATCCATATGAGTGATATTCAGTGCGAATTGGACACCGCCACTGATGGACAGGAAGGTCTGGACAAAGTGCTTTCAAACCGGTATGATCTCATTATACTCGATGTCATGCTCCCTTCGATCGATGGATTTGAGGTGTGCAAGAGGATTAGAGCCAACAATGTTTCTACACCAGTGCTCATGTTGACGGCAAAGAGCGAGGAAATTGACAAAATCCTGGGCCTTGAACTTGGTGCAGATGACTACGTGGTCAAGCCATTTAGTGTACGGGAGTTGTTGGCACGTGTCAAGGCACTTTTGCGGCGAGTCAATTACCAGGATACCCAAGAACAGACGGAGCCCACAATACTAAAAAGGGGGCATATGGAGATTGATGTGGAAAAAAGAAAAGTATTAATAGAAAATAAAAGAGTTGAATTAAGCAAAAAGGAATTTGACCTATTGGTGCTTTTGGCATCTAATCCCGGAGTGAGCTATAACCGAAACAGGATTTTGAATCTAGTCTGGGGTTATGAATTTGAGGGATTTGCGCATACGGTAAATTCTCACATCAATAGATTGCGCGCCAAAATCGAACCAGACATGGATGCGCCCACTTATATTCTAACAACTTGGGGAATCGGCTACCGGTTTAACGAAGATTGCTAGACCTCTTTATTTGTTTGTATTAAAAAAGGACTAAAATGAACAACCGGCTATTTTGGAAAATATCATTGGTATTTCTAATTCTATTGGTATCAATTGCAGGCTTATACATTTACACAACAGCTTATACGTCCAGAAATTATTTTGACGAGGTAAATCAAAAGTTAAACGCCCATATTGCATCTTCACAGGTAAAAGAAGTACAACCACTCGTGAATGGTGATGTCGATACCAATGCCATTCAGGACATCATGCATTCGATGATGGTGATCAATCCCAGTGTCGAAGTATATTTACTTGATACCGAAGGGCGCATCATCACTTATGTTGCACCCTATAAAAAAGTAAAATTGGAAAAAGTCTCACTTGGGCCTATTGATAGATTTATTTCTGAAAATTTAGACGGTAATTTAGAAACCGTAATAAAAGGAGATGACCCCAGAAATCCGGGTGCGACAAAAGTCTTTTCAGCAGCTCCCATTGTCGAAGATGATCAATTGCAAGGATACGTTTATATTATTTTGGCAAGTGAGGAACAGTCTTCGATGATGAGTACATTGTCAGGGAGCTATATTTTAAAAATAGCCATCAGGACTATTGCAATTTCCATATTGGTAGCACTGTTGCTTGGTATTTTAGCATTCCTTTATCTGACAAATAATTTGAGAAATTTTGTGCAATCGGTAAAGTCTTTTAAGGAGGGTGATATGACTGTACGGGCAAAGACGAGAGGAGACTTTGGAGAGCTTGGTCAGACTTTTAATCAGATGGCAGATAAAATTACTGATAATATAAAGAAATTAAAATCTGTAGAAAAATTCCGTACAGAACTAATTGCAAATGTTTCCCATGATCTACGCACACCATTAGCTGTGATCGCCGGATATATCGAAACACTACTTATAAAAAAAGATTTAAGCAGAGAAGAGCAAGCAAAGTATTTGAAAATAGTACATAATAGTAGTGGGAATTTATCGAGGTTGATTGACCAATTATTTGAATACTCAAAATTGGAGGCTGATGAAGTCGTTGCAGACAAGGAGCCTTTCCAGCTAAAGGATTTAATCCAGGATATCTTAATGAAGTTTGAAGTAATCGCGGCAAATAAGAAAATTGATGTGATCATGGATGCTCCGGATAAATTGCCAATGGTGTATGCCGACATTGGTCTTGTGGAGAGGGCAATTAGCAATTTGATAGATAATGCCATTAAATACGGAAAAGTGAATGGCCAGGTCAGAGTGAAATTAGAGCAATCACCCGACGAAGTTACAATCGGAATAACAGATGACGGACCCGGTATACCCCTCGCTGATCAATCATACATTTTCGAAAGGTACCGAAGGGGTGATCGCTCCAAGAATGTTCAGAGCGGTGCCGGGCTTGGTTTGGCTATTGTAAAAAAGATACTTGAGATACACGACCAAAGCATAAAAGTGCTTTCAGAGTCAGGCCGGGGAGCATCATTTGTATTCAATCTCCAGGCTTTTAAAGCGTAGGGTAGCGACTGTGATTGATCAGGTAAAAAAGGACAAAGGATTGTCGTATTTTTGAGGCTATGAACGATGAAAGCTGGACCAAGATTTATTCCTCATCAGACAATATTAAGGTTGCCTTATTGATGGGTAAACTTCACGAGGGAAATGTTCCGTCAGTGGATGTCAATAAGAAGGACTCTATGTATCAGACCTTTGGGGAGATTGAGCTTATGGTACCTTCGCATCGGGTAGATGAAGCGAGGAAAATATTGGAGAAGTACCTGGATGAAATGGATCAGGAGGAGTGATGGCGAATGCTGAATTAGCCACTTTTGGAGCGGGCTGCTTCTGGTGTGTAGAAGCGATTTTTCAACAGCTCAGGGGAGTGTTTTCTGTGACCAGCGGATACATGGGTGGTCATGTGCAGGATCCCAGCTACCGTGAGGTATGCCTGGGATCAACCGGTCATGCAGAGGTTGTTCAAATAGAATTTGATCCCGGTCAAGTTTCGTACGCCAAACTTTTAGAGGTGCTGTGGCACACACATGATCCCACAACTCTAAATCGCCAGGGGAATGATCGAGGTACCCAGTACCGGTCTGTCATTTTTACTCATTCGGAGCAACAAAGACGTATCGCAGAAGATTCTATAAATTTAGTTGCCAAGGAAATTTGGGATCTCCCCATCGTGACGGAAATCACAGATGCAAACGAATTCTATCCCGCAGAGCCTTATCACCAAAACTATTACCGTGAAAATTCATCTGCCGGCTACTGCCAATTGGTGATAAACCCCAAACTGGAAAAATTTTCAATAAAATTTGCCGATATTTTAAAGTCATAATCAGTTGTGAGAAAGAACAAACTTACAAGAGAAGAGCACCGGGTGATCATTGACAAGGGAACTGAAATGCCCTTTAGCGGGCAATTTAATAACCACAAAGAAGCCGGTACTTATATCTGCAAACAATGCAATGCACCCCTTTATCATTCCAATGATAAGTTTGATTCTCACTGTGGGTGGCCAAGCTTTGATGACGAAATTGAAGATGCTGTTCGGAGGATTCCCGATGCTGATGGTCGAAGGACTGAAATTGTCTGTGCAAAATGTGGGGGTCATTTAGGGCACGTCTTTCGCGGTGAGAAAATGACTGAGAAGAATATTCGGCATTGTGTCAATTCGATCTCCCTCAACTTTGTACCTACGGACCCAAAGTGACATTGTCAGAAAAATCTACTTTTGAACAGATCGAAGAAGTCTTTTAATGTTTTCCTGGGAGTAGTCCTTTTTGTGACTATGGCGACCGCAGTAATAGGTTTTGCCGATATCTGGGGAAAAGATATTGAATACTCTACCGGTGATGGTGAGGAGAAGGTATTGACCCTTCCTTCCGGAGTGGAAGTGACCCTGAATGAATCATCCAAAATCTCATTTGCCAAAGGGACTCCTCGTAAAATCAATTTTTGGGGCCGGGCACTTTTTGATGTTACCGCAGAGAAGTTGCCCCAAAGTCTACAGGTGCATACAGCTTATATGTCCATTTCCACCAAACGGGCAGCATCATTCAAGATGTTGTCAGAGCCGGAGTACACATCTGTGGAAGTGCTTTCCGGAGCGATATCAGTGACCACCAAAGGAGATCCATCCCAGATTCTACAGATGGAAAAGGGTGAGACATTTACCTTTCCTCAGCATTTATAAGCCGACCCACATGTATAACTTTTTGGCTGTCCCATGTGTACATATAAATCATCTTATTATATTTGAATCGCAATAGTTCGGCACAAAATTCGCGTGATTTGCCATTATTAGATAATTGACGTGTAAAATATTGATATCACTTAACACTGTTCTGACCACATTTTCCGCTTTGCTTCTACCGGTTTTAACGTTGTGGAGTCAGGAACTGGACTTCACAAACGCCGAAGCAAGCCTTACTAGCTCCGTTGGATATTTTGCCGATACTACATACGTTATGTGGCCTGGATCCAGGGACCATGAGGAAGTGTCCTGGCATTTTGCAGATTGGGACAATCGCTCGTTCAACCCCTATAAAGAGCAAGACCTAAAAGAAGCATTTGAGTTGCACTTTGATAAGAGTTATTACGCCTCTCCGACGGAGAGCAAAATGACCATTACTTCGCGTTATGGATGGAGGAACGGACAATTGCACAGGGGAATCGATATTGACTTGAGATCAGGTGATGATGTTTATGCCATGCTTGATGGGAAGGTGCGATTTGTTAAGCATCATGGCGGCCACGGTCGTACGGTTGTCTTGCGTCACCAAAATGGCCTCGAAACTGTATATGCACACCTGTCGAAGCAGCTGGTAAAAGAAAATGATGTTGTGACAAAAGGACAGATCATAGGTAAGGGGGGTACGACAGGAAATGCACGCGGCAGTCATCTGCATTTGGAGGTGCGATATAAAGGAGTGACCATCAACCCTGAGTATATATTTGTCTTTGATGACACCCAGGCGATCCGGTTTGATCGTGGCTGGATCACGGACGAAATTGCGAATCCTCGTCATTTTTCATCTGTGAGAAAACGAGATTTGCCCATCATAACAGATCTTGAAAAATGGGAAGCCCGTAAGGAGGCTAAGAAATCAAACCAAAAAGCAACTCACCCCTCCGATCACCGCGGTCCATACGTAATCAAAAAGGGAGATACGCTTTACAGCCTGTCAAGAAGATTCAAGGTGAGTATTGATGATATTTGTAGAATCAATAAGATTGCCGACAGGACAAAAATTAAGGTGGGTCAGCGAATCTCATTCAATTTTTAATTTCATTTTATGGGTTAGATCTCGTCTTTGTCCTATGTTTAGAGCATGGATTACAAAGATCTGCAACCCTACCAGTCTGCGTTCTACAATTATTTAAAATCCCTGAGATACGGAGGTAAGGAGCCTGTCACCCTTTTTGAGCCCATTGACTACGTCATGTCTCTCGCCGGAAAACGAATACGACCTTTAGTTACCCTGCTGTCCTGTCATTTATTTCGGAATGACTATTCAGTTGCGTTGCCTCAAGCATTGGCTATAGAGACATTCCATAATTTTACACTCGTGCACGATGACATTATGGATCGGGCTTCTCTGCGGAGGGGACAAGAAAGTACACATGAGCGATTTGGCACTAATACAGCTATTCTCGCAGGGGATGCCCTGTTTATCATGGCATATGATTATTTGTCAAGAGGTATTTCAGACAGTCAACTCCGTAAGATTTTAGGGTTATTTACAACAGCTGCACTTGACATTTGCATCGGTCAACAGCTGGACATGGATTTCGAAAGCAAAAAAGATGTAGAGCAGAAGGAATACTTTGAGATGATTGAGAAAAAAACAGCGACACTTTTCGGCACTGCCATGGCCATTGGAGCCTGCGTTGGCGATGCTTCAGATCAGGATGTCGAAGTACTGAAGACGTGTGGTGTGGCAGCTGGGATCGCATTTCAGATTCACGATGATTACCTGGATGTATTTGGAGATCCGGCAAAGACTGGAAAGGTGAAAGGGGGTGATATCATGCAGGGGAAAAAAACGTATCCCTGGCTTATCGCCAGAGAGCTAGGCGGATCTCGGATTGGAGAGGAGCTCGATGCGATTGCAGACGGAGAAGATGTGGATCCTCAATCAAAAGTAAAGCGGGTGACGGATATCTATAAATCACTGGCCATCGATCAGCATTGTCTATCGATCCAGCGTCAATATGCAGAGCAGGCGACAAGTGCTCTGCATCAAGTAAATGCGGATTCCGCCGGTAAGCAACGGTTATTCGACCTGCTGGCTCTCCTATTGAGTCGCCAGTATTAGTGCCGGTAGGATTTCAACTATTTCTGGATAGTCATTAAGAAAGCAACAAGCTCTGCCTCACGCGCTCTTATCTCCGTTTGATCCAGTCCCAGGGAATCATAGACAGCTCCCCAGACCGGCATTTCTCGTGGTCCGTGTGCCTGTACTTGGCGGCGGCCGTCAATGATTCTGGCGATTTCCTCCACAGGAAATTCAGATGATCGCCTTCTTTCTTCGATGAGCGTCAGGTCAGGAGCTTTGGTTTCCAGATCTGTCCTGGATGGAACGACATCTCCCAAACCATGGCAGCTGATGCATTGTTGTTCAAATGTCTGCTTTCCCTTCATAACTTGTGCCTCTCGTGTCCCTTCTCTGGGACCCTGTTCACATGCGGCCAGCACTAAGAATATGAGAGGAAAGGAGCTGATGATAAGTCGATTTTTCATAATAATGTCATTTAATAGATTTGCTAATACGACATTTAATGCCATGGTGAGAAATGTAACTTTTCGAAGGGACCACGGCTATGATGACAGTCAGATCACACAGTGATGTTGAGCATCAGTCTCAGGGTGAATTTCTCCAGAAGGTTGTCAACTGCTATTTGAGCATGATCTTACCGTTCCACCACCCGGTCTCGATAATGGCATTGTTCTTTTTGTAAAACTCAAGTGCGGGTGTATTCCAATCCAGTACCTGCCATTTGATCAGGTGACAATCTAAATCGCGAGCCCGCTGCAGGGTCGCATCAAACAATTGTTGCCCGGTACCCATTCTTCTGAGCTGCTGCTTTACCACAAAATCTTCCAGGTAGAGCATCCTGCCTCTCCAGGTGGACCAGGTAAGGTAATAGATTGCCGTTCCAACAATTGCTCCGGCAGAATTTTCAGCGACGAGTGCTTCGAAATCTCCAGCCGCAAATCCTTTGGCATAGTCACTGATTGAAACAGTCACCTGGTCTTCAGATCTTTCGTATTGGGCCAATTCCTTTACGAGACCAAGAATCTCAGGCAGGTCTTCGACAGTCGCATTTCGTATGGTCATACTCGGTAAATTGGCAGTAATGGTTTTGCCCAGTACGGACTAAAATAGGACATAAATCCCGGTCACAGGACAGCTCGAAATTAACCTAAATCCCTGTTTGTAAACCCCAAAATTAAGTATATCTTTGCCCTCGCTTTCGAATAAGGGGTGTTTTTGACTACCTGACCTCGAGAGAAAACCGGGATAAACACAGGTAAACAAGGGATATATGCCAACAATTAATCAACTGGTGCGAAAGGGGCGTAAGCGTATCGTGACAAAGAGCAAGACTCGAGCTCTGAATGGTAGCCCCCAGAAGAGAGGGGTATGTACCAGGGTGTATACCACAACACCGAAGAAGCCAAATTCTGCCCTGCGAAAAGTGGCTAAAGTACGGCTGACCAATGGTATTGAAGTGATCGCTTACATCCCGGGTGAAGGTCATAATCTACAAGAGCACTCGATAGTACTCCTGAGAGGGGGCCGGGTAAAAGATCTTCCAGGCGTGCGCTACACCATTGTAAGGGGTGCTCTGGACACAGCTGGTGTCACGGATAGATTACAGAGTAGATCAAAATACGGTACAAAGAGACCAAAAAAATAACTAGGCTGATGAGGAAGCGCAAACCAAAATTACGATTACTTGCTCCCGATCCAAGGTATAAAGATCAGATGGTGACTCGATTTGTAAATAATCTGATGCTCAGGGGAAAGAAGGGATGCGCTTACAAGTTGTTTTATGATGCCATGGATATTGTGAAGGAAAAAAGTGGCGAAGATCCGCATGAGATTTGGAAGACCGCCCTCAATAATACAACACCTCAGGTAGAGGTGCGCAGCCGTAGAGTGGGAGGTGCCACATTTCAGATCCCTACAGAAATACCGGGAAACCGGAAGACTTCAATTGGAATGAAGTGGCTTATCCGGTTTGCTCGTGAGCGCAATGGGAAGGGGATGGCAGAAAAACTGGCGGCTGAAATCTTGGCTGCCAGTAAAAATGAAGGGGCCGCAGTAAAAAGGAAAGATGACACTCATAGAATGGCTGAGGCAAATCGAGCCTTCGCTCATTTTAGATCCTAAAAAGACTTTTAATAGCAATTTCAGACAAAGGTTTATTGATTAGATGGCTGATTTAAGATTTACACGGAATATTGGGATCGCTGCACATATCGATGCTGGCAAGACGACCACCACCGAGCGTATCCTCTATTACACTGGCCTGAGCCATAAAATTGGGGAGGTTCATGATGGCGCTGCCACCATGGATTGGATGGAGCAGGAGCAGGAAAGGGGGATCACAATTACTTCAGCTGCTACTAAGACGAGCTGGAATTGGAAAGATCAGTCCTATGCCATTAATATAATCGATACTCCCGGACACGTTGACTTCACTGTTGAGGTAGAGCGTTCCTTGCGTGTTCTCGATGGCGTTGTTGCCTTGTTTTGTGCTGTAAGTGGTGTAGAACCTCAATCTGAGACCGTTTGGCGGCAAGCTGATCGATATAAAGTACCTCGCATAGGATTTGTAAATAAGATGGACAGGTCCGGAGCAAACTTCTTCGAAGTGCTCAATCAGGTGAAAGAAATGCTAGGTGCCAATCCCGTGGCATTGCAGGTACCCATCGGAGCTGAAGAAAATTTCAAGGGCGTTGTCGATCTCATCACCAATGAAGCTCGAGTTTGGAATACCCAGGATATGGGTATGACCTATGAGGTAATCCCCATCCCTGAAGACCTCGTGGATATTGTAGCTGAAAACAGAGAAAAGCTTCTGGAAAGTGTGGCAGAATATGACGACGGGTTGTTAGAGAAGTTTTTCGAAGATCCGGATTCTATCACCCCCGGTGAGATTAGGGCTGCTATCAGAGAAGCCGTCATCGATATGAAGATTATCCCAATGATGTGTGGATCTGCTTTTAAAAACAAGGGAGTGCAGGCCGTTTTGGATGCTGTGTGCTCTTATATGCCTTCACCACTGGATGTAGAGGCAGTAGAAGGTATCGATCCGCGTACAGACAAGGAGGTCACGAGAAAGCCAGACCCTGCCGAGCCATTTGCGGCCCTGGCCTTTAAGATTGCCACAGACCCCTACGTGGGTCGATTGGCCTTCTTTAGAGTCTATTCTGGCTCTTTGGATGCCGGATCCTATGTGTTAAACACGAGATCAGATAAAAAAGAAAGGATTTCCAGGCTATATCAAATGCACTCCAATAAACAGAATCCTGTACAAAAAGTCCAGGCTGGGGATATTGCGGCAGCCGTCGGTTTTAAGGATATCAAAACGGGTGACACTCTCTGTGCAGTAGACAAGCCCATTATTTTGGAGAGTATGACTTTCCCGGAACCCGTTATAGGGTTAGCGGTAGAACCGAAGACACAGAAAGATCTGGAGAAGTTAAGTATGGCACTGGCCAAATTGGCTGAAGAAGATCCTACGTTCAGAGTGCGATATGACGATGAGACAAACCAGACTGTGATTAGTGGTATGGGTGAGCTGCATCTTGAGATTATCATCGACCGGCTCAAGAGGGAGTTCAAGGTTGAGTGTAATCAGGGCGCTCCACAGGTCAATTATAAAGAGGCGCTTCAGAAGAGCTATTCGCATCGAGAGCGGCTTAAGAAACAGACAGGGGGTTCAGGACTTTTTGCCGATATGGAATTTGAACTTGGTCCTGCAGATGAAGAATTTCTGCAATCGGAAGAATTTAAGTCCGGAAAGAAGAAATTACAGTTTGTCAACAACATCACCGGAGGGGCAATTCCCAAAGAGTACATGCCATCAATCATCAAGGGATTTCTATCTATGATGGACAATGGGGTGCTTGCCGGTTATGCAATAGACAGTATGAAGGTGAGAGTGTTCGACGGGTCAACGCATACGGTGGATTCAAAGCCGATAGCCTTTGAGCTCTGTGCCAAAGAGGGATTTAAAGTTGCGGCTCCAAAATGTGATCCTGTCCTGTTAGAGCCCATGATGAAACTCGAAGTTACCACCCCAGAAGATTACACTGGAGCCGTGGTGGGTGACCTAAACCGGCGAAGGGGATTGATCAGAGGTCAGGAGTCAAAGAATAATGCGGTGATTATTAAGGCCGATGTGCCACTTGCAGAAATGTTTGGTTATGTGACGACATTGCGTACCGTGACCTCGGGAAGAGCTGCATCGTCTATGGAGTTTTCTCACTATGCCGCCACACCCTCTGGGATTGCTGCAGAAATAATCGAAAAAGCCAGAGGTGAAGTCAGTGTATAGAAACGAAAGAAATTTGAAATAATTAATTAAAGGTATGAATCAGAAGATCAGAATCAAGCTCCGCTCATACGACCATAATTTGGTCGATAAATCGACGGAGAAGATTGTGAAGACGGTACGCAGCAGTGGAGCTGTGGTGACTGGCCCGATTCCGCTACCCACGGAGAAAAAAGTATTTACCGTATTGCGATCACCGCATGTAAATAAAAAATCCCGGGAGCAGTTTCAGTTGCGTACTCACAAAAGGTTGATTGAGATATACACACCTACGCAGAAGACAGTTGATGCGCTCTCTCGACTGGAACTTCCCAGTGGTGTCGATATCCAGGTGAAGCTTACCTAAAAGCTTTGTCCAACAAATAACCTTGAACGTCTTTTTTGACTTCAATTTCATGCAATAAGTGTGATGACTTTTGATTGTATCAGTCTTTCATTTATTTGAAAATTAAAATTATTGAGGAGTGAACGGAATAATTGGTAAGAAAATAGGAATGACCAGCGTGTATGATCAGGCGGGTCACAACGTAGCTTGTACCGTCGTTGAGGCAGGTCCTTGTGTGGTCACTCAAATTAAAAACGAAGATACTGACGGCTATAGCGCCGTCCAATTGGGTTTTGCAGAGGCCAAAGCTAAAAATACGAGTAGGGCAATGTTAGGGCACTTTGATAAGGCCAACACGACACCCAGAAAGAAATTAGTAGAATTTAGAGATTTTAATATCGAAAAAAGCCTGGGAGAGACAATCACCGTAAACGATGTCTTTGAGGAGGGTGATATTGTGGATGTGACCGGGGTCTCCAAAGGAAAAGGATTCCAGGGTGTAGTGAAGCGCCATGGATTTAGGGGAGTAAACGATGCAACACATGGGCAGCACAATAGAATGAGGGCCCCTGGCTCAATTGGAGCCGGCTCTGACCCATCCAAGGTATTCAAGGGTATGAGGATGGCAGGACAAATGGGAAACAAGAGAGTGAAGACTCTTAATCTGAGCGTGCTGAAAATTTTTCCCGAAAAAAATATTCTCTTGATAAAGGGTGCCATTCCCGGTCACAGAGGATCAGTAGTTATTATTGAAAATAAAAATGAAGTATGAAGCTTGATGTAGTGAATATTGAAGGAAAGTCTACCGGAAGGTCGGTGGATTTAGCCGATGAGATCTTCAGCATTGAGCCGAACTCTCATGCTGTTTATCTCGCTGTAAAACAGTACAGGGCAAACCAGCGACAAGGGACACACAGCACTAAAGGAAGAAGCGAAGTAAAGGGGTCTAGAAAAAAAATCAAGAAACAAAAAGGAACTGGTACCGCGAGAGCCGGCGATATTAAGAATCCAATATTTCGAGGGGGGGGAAGACTTTTTGGTCCCAAACCAAGAAATTATGGCATTAAATTGAATAAAAAACTCAAGTCATTAGCAAAAAAATCGGTCTTGTCTGGTAAAGCTGCCGAAGGGCAGATCATGGTGGTGGAAGATTTTACTTTTGATGCTCCTAAGACAAGTGAGATTTCAAGTGTCCTGGATAATTTGTCGCTTCGGGATTCAAAAGTTTTACTGGTAACTGCAGATCACGACCAGGTCTTGTATCTGAGTTGTAGAAACTTACCAAAAGCAAAAGTGATGGAGGCCAAGGACATCAGTACTTATGATGTGCTAAATGCAAATAAACTTGTCATGGTAGAGAGTAGTGTGGAGCGGTTAAATGAACTAATGACTGCAGAAAATAAATAAAAAATATGGCTAGAGCGATTTTGATAAAACCAATTATTTCGGAAAAGGCGCAAATGCTCTCTGACAATCTGCAGAAATACACTTTCATGGTAGATCGCAAGGCGAATAAAATACAGATTAGAAAGGCCGTGGAAGAAATGTATAGTGTTGCTGTAGATTCTGTAAATACCATTGTGGTGCCCGGAAAGAATAAAAAAAGATTTACGAGGGCGGGTGTACAGTCGGGAAGGGTGTCTCCGTATAAGAAGGCCATTGTGACACTTCAGGAAGGAGAGGAAATCGACTTCTTTGGTGATTTGTAAAGAAAAAGGAAATTCTGAATTAATAAAGGTGAGGTTATGGCATTGAAAAAATTTAAACCAGTTACTCCAGGCACACGCAACCGCGTGGGCAATGCGTATGCTGAAGTGACTACAGACACTCCTGAAAAAAGTCTTCTGGCTCCGAAGAAAAGTACTGGAGGACGAAATAAGTCTGGAAAAATGACGGTGCGTAACCGCGGCGGAGGGCATAAGAGAAGATACCGGATTATAGATTTCAAACGAGACAAGGAAGGGGTGGCCGGCCGGGTGAAAACGATCGAGTATGATCCTAACCGGTCAGCATACATTGCCTTGATTGTCTATTCAGATGGTGAAAAACGATACATCATCGCTCCCAATAAGCTAAAAGTAGGAGATGAAGTAAAATCCGGCAGGGGAGTTGCCCCCAATGTTGGGAATGCACTCTACCTGGACGAAATCCCACTCGGAGCGGACGTCCATGCTGTGGAGCTCACACCGGGTAAAGGTGCTGCCCTTGTGCGCAGTGCCGGGACTTCTGCCACAGTAATGGGCAGGGAGGGAAAATATGTGGTCGTGAAATTGCCCTCAGGGGAAGTGCGACGAATTCTCTCCATCTGTAAGGCAACTGTGGGAAGTACTTCAAACCCCGATCATGGGCTGCAGGTTTATGGCAAAGCTGGTCGACGTCGGTGGATCGGCCGAAGACCTCGTGTACGGGGTGTTGCTATGAATCCGGTAGATCATCCCATGGGTGGAGGCGAGGGAAGAGCCTCTGGAGGACATCCGCGATCCCGAACCGGTGTGATGGCCAAAGGCCAAAAGACACGCAGTCGCAAGAAGCATTCTTCAAAACTGATTATCTCTAGACGAAAAAGAAAAAATAAAGGCTGATGGCTAGATCAATCAAAAAGGGACCATATGTACACTATGCTTTGCTTAAGAAAGTGGAACTGGCAAAAGCAAGCGGCAAAAAAAGCGTCATCAAGACCTGGTCGAGATCGTCGATGGTCATACCCGATATGGTCGGTGAGACCATTGCCGTGCACAATGGTAAAACGTTTGTACCCGTCTTTATTACGGAGAATATGGTGGGACATAAATTGGGAGAATTTTCTCCTACTCGGAATTTTAGAGGACACTCCGGAAACAGGAAATAACAAAATTGAACTTGAAAAGTAAAGTGTAAAGGATAAAATCATGGAAGCTGTAGCAAAATTGCGAAACTGTCCCATGTCTGCACGTAAAATGCGATTGGTTGCAGATATTATAAGAGGGAAGCAGGTAGATGAGGCATTAAATGTCTTGCGCTATACAAAGAAGGAAGCAGCCGGATGGATGGAAAAGGTATTGCTCTCTGCCATTGCAAATTGGGAATACAAGCAAAATATGGCAGCAAATGCAGATGACCACGATTTATACATAAAGACACTCTTGGTCGATGAAGCAGGGATGCTAAAGAGATTTCGACCAGCTCCGCACGGTCGTGCTCATCGAATCCGAAAGCGATCGAATCACGTGACAATGATTGTGGAAAACACAATTCCGTTAGAGATGGATGATGACATGGTTGATTACGAAGAGGAATAGATTAAAAATTATTAAAAGCTAGCAATGGGTCAAAAAACAAATCCAACAGGCAATAGGTTAGGGATTATCAAAGGTTGGGAGTCCAACTGGTTTGGAGGTAAGGATTTTGCCGATAAAGTAGTGGAAGATCAGCGGATACGGGAGTATCTCTCCGCACGTGTCCAAAAAGGAGGTATCGCGAGGATGATAATTGAGCGAACACTCAAGCGCATTACGGTGACTGTACATACCAGCAGGCCAGGAATCATAATCGGCAAAGGTGGGTCTGAGGTCGATCGCATTAAAGAAGAGCTCAAAAAACTGACGGGCAAGGATGTCCAGATAAACATCGTAGAGATACGTAAGCCGGAGCTTGATGCCACAATTGTGGGAGAATCCATTGCCAAACAAATTGAAGCTCGTATCAATTACCGGAGGGCAATAAAGATGGCCATCCAAAGCACGATGAGGGCAGGTGCCGAAGGAATTAAAGTGCGCATTAGCGGAAGATTGAACGGTGCTGAAATGGCTCGTTCTGAAGAATTCAAAGATGGCCGTACACCCTTGCATACATTTAGGGCAGACATTGATTTTGCCCTGGTAGAGGCACAGACCGTATATGGCAAAATAGGTGTAAAGACCTGGATTTGCAGAGGAGAGGTATTGGGTAAACGGGATCTCTCGCCAAATGTAGGTGTAGACACCCGTGATAAGGGTAAGGGTGATCGCAGGAGAGGCTCAAGAAATATGAAGAAGCGATAGAAAAATAATTTAAAATTGTACCTTTGCGACGCTTTTTTTAGAACGTTTTCAGGGCAAGGGACTCCGAGTAAAGTATAAGCAATGTTACAGCCGAAAAGGACAAAATACAGAAAGCAACAAAAGGGTAGGAATAAGGGACTATCGCACAGAGGCAGCCAAATTGCCTTTGGCACTTTTGGCCTGAAAAGTCTCGATGCCGGTTTTATCACCAACAGACAAATCGAATCTGCCCGTATTGCTATGACCCGTTTTATGAAACGGGAAGGTAACGTGTGGATCAGGATTTTTCCAGACAAACCCATTACTTCTAAGCCTCAGGAGGTGAGAATGGGTAAGGGAAAAGGAGCATTGGATCATTACGTTGCGGTAGTGAAACCCGGCAGAATTATGTTTGAAATAGATGGTGTGAATGAGCGCACCGGCCGGGAAGCCCTTAGATTGGCTGCACAGAAATTGCCGGTGCTCACCACATTTGTAAAAAGAAGGGATTATCAAGAGTAAAAAAAGCGAGTAGGAATCATGCCGAGTAAGAAAACATTAGAACTTAAGGAGTTTACACTTGACGATCTGCAAAGTGAGCTTGCTGAGACGGAGGCCCAATATCAAAAGATGGTCTTTGATCATGCTACCAAAGGTCTCGAAAACCCACTTTCGATCAGGGAGGTGCGTCGGGATATTGCGAGACTCAAGACGGAGTTGCGGGGAAGGGCGGTATCAGAAATGAGTGAAGATGAATTGGCAAAAAGATCAAAAATCAGAGCTCGCAGAGCAAAAAGGAAAACGCAATAAATATGAGTGATCGAAATCTGCGAAAGACAAGAGTAGGTGTCGTAACCAGCAATAAGATGGAAAAATCCATCACCATCAGTGTGCAGCGTAGGCTACCTCACCCCATCTATGGGAAGTTTGTCAAGCGCACTAGAAAATTGATGGCTCATGACGAGAAAAACGAATGTCAGATTGGCGATTTGGTTAGAATAATGGAAACGAGGCCACTGAGCAAGAATAAGCGATGGCGATTAGTGGAGGTACTTGAAAAAGCCAAGTAAGAACAACCAGATATATAAATAAGATGCAGCAATGATTCAGCAGGAAAGTAAATTAGGAGTAGCAGACAATAGTGGAGCCAAGGAAGTACTGTGCATCCGCGTGCTTGGAGGCTCAAAACGTCGCTATGCATCAATTGGAGATAAAATCGTTGTCAGTGTAAAAGAAGCTACCCCTGGTGGGATTAAAAAAGGTACAGTCTCAAAGGCAGTGGTAGTACGTACCAGAAAAGAAATAAGACGCAGGGACGGATCATATATTCGCTTTGATGATAATGCAGTGGTTTTACTGGATCAAGCAGACGAACCTCGCGGTACCAGGATTTTTGGTCCCGTAGCGCGGGAACTGAGGGAGCGCGACTATATGAGGATTATTTCATTAGCACCAGAAGTGCTTTAAAAGGGAAAAAAGAATAAGAATGGCAAAGCAAAGTTCTTTCAAACTAAAGATAAAAAAGGGTGATCGGGTTCGTGTGATTTGCGGTGAGCAGAAGGGTGCCGAAGGTGAAGTTCTGGAAATGCTGAGAGGAAAGAACAAAGCCATAGTGGAAAACATCAACGTAGCTAAAAAACATGCGAAACCAACTCAGGAAAGAGCAGGTGGCATCAGAGAAATCAATAACCCCATTCATATTTCCAATTTGATGCTTATCGATCCTAAAAGTGGCGAACCTACTCGGGTAGGTCGAAAGCTGGAAAATGGAAAGTTGGCCCGGTATGCAAAAACTAGTGGAGAAATAATTAAGTGATGGGTTATCAGCCGAGATTAAAGAAATATTATGAAGAGCAGATCGTGCCGCTTCTCATGGAGAAGTTTTCCTACAAATCGATAATGCAAGTACCCAAACTGGAGAAGATTTGCATCAATCAGGGTGTAGGACAGGCAACACAGGATAAAAAGATGGTCGACTCTGCAATAGAGGAAATGACTTTGATTGCAGGTCAAAAAGCTGTTCCGACGATAGCCCGCAAATCGGTGTCAAATTTTAAGCTGCGAGAAGGGATGACCATCGGTACAAGAGTGACATTAAGAAAGGATCAGATGTTTGAGTTTTTAGACAGGCTCATTTCAGTGGCATTACCTCGTGTCCGGGATTTTAGGGGGATAAGTGATAAGAGTTTTGATGGACGGGGCAATTATTCCATGGGAGTTACAGAGCAAATAATCTTCCCGGAGATTGATCTGGATAAAGTGAATAAAATCTCCGGTTTGGATATCACATTTGTGACATCTGCTAAGACAGACAATGAGGCATTAGTACTCTTGAGGGAGCTGGGATTACCCTTTAAAAACCAAAACAATTAATAGCAAAACGTAACTATGGCAAGAAAGTCAGTAATAGCGAGAGGGAGAAAACGAGAAAGGATGGTAAAGAAATATGCAGAATTGAGAAAGAAACTCAAAGAGGAGGGTCGATGGGAAGAACTGGATCGATTGCCAAAGAATTCTTCGGCTGTCCGGCTCCATAATCGTTGTCGACTCACCGGAAGGCCGAAGGGATATATTCGGCAGTTTGGGATCTGCCGGTTGGCATTTAGGAAAATGGCTTTGGATGGAAAAATTCCGGGCATAACAAAAGCAAGCTGGTAAACAGGACTAAACTATGGCGGCAACAGATCCAATAGCAGACTATCTCACAAGAATCAGAAATGCAATGATGGCTGGTCATCGCATTGTGGATATTCCTGCCTCAAATGTGAAGAAAAGGATAACGGAGATCTTATACGATCAGGGATTTATTCTAAAATATAAATTTGAAGATACGAAGCCCCAGGGGTTGATCAGGATTGCCTTAAAATATCAAGGCAATACCAAGGTCCCTGTGATTAGAAAGATGGGTAGAATCAGTAGACCCGGACTCCGGAGGTTTAGCAAAGTTGATGAATTGCCCAGGATTATAAATGGTTTGGGCGTGGCCATCGTATCTACCTCCAAAGGAGTAATGACAGGTAAAGAAGCGAGAAGAAATAACGTAGGGGGCGAGGTGCTTTGTTACGTTTACTAGTCACCCGTTTGAAAAAATGTGCATATGTCGAGGATAGGAAAATCAATAATAGAAATCCCGCAGGGAGTATCGGTCGCCGTTTCCGACGATAATGTAGTGACCATAAAAGGTCCCAAAGGGGAATTGTCCCAGCAACTCGATCCCGATATCGCCTTGAAGGAAGAGGATGGATCAGTCACCCTGTCACGACCTACAGAACAAAAGCGACATAAATCAATGCATGGTCTGTATAATTCGCTTGTCCGGAATATGGTTAAGGGAGTTTCTGAAGGTTTTGTGACCACTCTCGAACTCGTGGGCGTCGGTTATCGAGCCTCAAATTCAGGCAACCTGCTTGAGCTTTCACTGGGATATTCGCACCCGGTCATGTTTTACATCCCGGACGAAATTAAAGTCGAGGCGACCATGGAAAAGGGTAAAAACCCATCGATCCGTTTGGAAAGTACTGATAAACAGTTGCTAGGTCAGGTGGCCGCAAAGATTCGTTCGCTGAGAAAGCCTGAACCCTACAAGGGTAAAGGAGTCCGGTTTGCTGGTGAAGAGATAAGAAGAAAAGCTGGTAAAACTGCAGCTAAATAAAGGATAGAAAATGCCAAGTTTTAAAGAAAAAAGAAGGCGAAGGATTAGATACCGTATACGCAATAAGGTCAAAGGTACTGGTAATCGACCACGACTATCGATCTACAGGTCCAACAAAGGGATCTATTGTCAGGTCATAAATGACGTATCCGGACAAACTTTGGCTCAGGCCAACTCACGGGAAGCGTCTGTTGATTCAAAAGTAAACAAGACAGAACAGGCTAAGCACGTGGGGAAACTTATTGCAGAACGATGCAAAGCAATAAATATTAAAGGAGTTGTTTTTGATCGAGGTGGCTATCTCTATCACGGGAGGGTGAAGGCATTGGCAGAGGGTGTAAGAGAATCTGGTATCACCTTATAAAAAGAAGTTGACCGAATGGCAAAAGAACAAACACAAAGGGTAAAAGCCGCCGATACGGAACTAAAGGAAAAGCTTGTTTCGCTCAATCGAGTAGCAAAGGTGACTAAAGGTGGTCGCACCTTCAGCTTTGCTGCAATAATGGTGGTGGGAGATGGTGACGGTACCGTGGGTCACGGTTTGGGCAAAGCTAGAGATGTCTCTGAGTGTATAGCTAAGGCAGTCGATGACGCAAAAAAGAACCTGATTAAGGTCCCGGTCTACAAAGGCACTATTCCACACGAGCAAAAAGGGAAATACGGTGCAGGAAAAGTCTTGATCAAGCCTGCATCAGATGGTACAGGTGTCATTGCGGGTGGAGCTATGAGAGCTGTATTGGAAAGCGCGGGAATTCACAATGTACTTGCTAAATCGCAGGGCTCTTCAAATCCTCATAATGTGGTAAAGGCAACGATTGATGCTTTGACAAAACTGAGAGATCCTCAAAAGATTGCCAAGCAACGGGGGATCACCATGGAAAAACTTTTTGAAGGTTAATTGATTATTAAAGTAGTGCTTTTAAATGGGCAAGGTTAGAATTACACAGGTAAGGAGCATAATTGATCAAACTAAAAGGCAGAAGGCCACGATGGAGGCATTGGGGCTAGGAAAGATCTCTAAGAGTATCGAGCACGAACTCAATCCTCAATTGGAGGGTATGATAAAGAAGGTGCAACACTTGATTAAGGTGGAAGAACTTTGATCGGATGCATTCAAAAAAAAGAAAATAGATAGATGGAATTACATAGCTTGAAACCGGCAAAGGGCTCAACCAAATCGCGGAAAAGAATTGCGAGAGGGCAGGGTAGTGGCCGGGGTGGTACTTCCACAAAGGGACATAAAGGAGCAAAGTCTCGTGCGGGCTATAAGTCCAAAAGAGCTTTTGAGGGAGGACAGATGCCGCTGCAAATGCGATTGCCGAAGCGTGGATTCAAAAATCCTAATAGAGTCGTTTATTCGACAATAAATTTAGACCAGCTTCAGGCCTTTGCCACTAAATATGATGTCTTGGAAATCGATAAGGAAACCCTCGTGGCAAAGAATTTCGTGGGAAAAAATGAAAAGGTAAAAATCCTTGGAAGAGGCACGCTTGATGCAGCTGTAAAGGTAAAGGCCGATGCTTGTTCAGCAGGTGCAAAAAAAGCGATCGAGACTGCAGGAGGTACCATCGAGATCTTAAATAGCTAGTATGAAAAGGTTTATTGAAACCCTTAAGAATATTTGGAAGATCAAAGAGTTGAGAGAGCGCATTCTGTTTACTATTGGTCTCATAGCTGTATACCGTTTTGGATCTTATGTAGTGCTACCGGGTGTCAATCCTGAGGTTTTGGAAGCTAATGCGAGTCAGGGTGCAACAGATCTCCTGGGATTGATTAATATGTTTTCAGGAGGTTCTTTTAATAGAGCCGCTGTCTTTGCCCTTGGGATCATGCCCTATATCACGGCTTCAATCATAATCCAGTTGCTAGGATTTGCAGTCCCTTATTTTCAACGCCTTCAGCAGAAAGAGGGAGAGTCTGGTAGAAAAAAGATTACTCAGATTACAAGATTGCTCACGCTGGCTATTACGCTGGTCCAGGGAGGAGCTTACCTCACCTACATCCGCAGTCAGGGAGCAGTAGACCCCACCGTACCACCTGGAGTATTTTGGCTGGCTAATATAATCATCTTGTCTACTGGGACCATCTTTGCCATGTGGTTGGGCGAGCGCATCACTGATCGGGGAATAGGAAATGGTATTTCTATTTTGATTATGATTGGTATCATCGCAACATTGCCCCAATCATTGATTTTCGAATTTACCTCACAGCTCAATAGCGGCGGACTGTTTATATTTATACTGGAGCTGGCAGCCTTATTTGTAGTGACAGCTGCAACGGTGCTGGTCATTCAGGGAATCAGGAAAATACCGTTACAATTTGCCAAACGAATGATCGGGAGAGGCAGTATAAATATGCCTGTCGCCGGAGCCAGAGATTACATACCGGTGAAAGTGGCTGCTGCAGGTGTGATGCCGATTATCTTTGCTCAGGCCATAATGTTTCTACCTGCGACTGTAGCCGGTTTTATCGGAGGTCAGGCAGGTTCGGATCTCGCTGCCAACAGTTTGGTCAGATCGCTTTCTGATCCATTTGCCATCCCCTACAATATTATCTACTTCTTTCTTGTCGTGGGATTTACCTTCGTTTATACAGCTCTACTTGTCAATCCCCAACAATATTCAGAATACTTAAAGCGTCAAAATGCTTTTATTCCGGGGATAAAACCTGGCAAACCCACAGCAGATTTTATCGACTCTGTTACCTCGAGAGTTACGCTGCCCGGTTCGATTTTTCTTGGATTAATAGCTATTCTTCCAGCGATTGTATTTCTCCTGTTCAATGTAAACCAGGCATTTGCTCTGTTTTTTGGAGGTACCTCCCTTTTGATCCTGGTCGGTGTTGTCCTGGATACACTTCAGCAGATTGAGAGTCACCTGTTGATGAGAAAATATGATGGACTTGTAAAATCTGGTAAGCTGAAAGGAAGAAGTGGGTTGCAGACCATTGGGTCTGATCTTTAAGCCTTTCAAATTTGCTGTGGCAATATTCTTGCTTGAGAATTAGTATTCTTTTGGTCTAAATAATTATTTCCGCACTAAGGGATGATATTGTATAAAAGTGATGAAGAGATTGACCTGATAAGGGAGAGTTGTTCTATTGTCTGCAAAGCATTGACCCGGGTGGCCGAGCTGATCAGACCTGGCATCACGGGATTGACCATAGATCAGGCCGCCGAGGAAGTCATCCGTGATCACGGTGCTGTACCTGGTTTTAAGGGGCATAAGGGATTTCCAGCCACACTTTGTATTTCGAAAAATGAATGCGTAGTGCATGGCATTCCGAATGATGTACCTTTTGCAGAAGGTGATATTGTATCGGTAGACTGTGGATCCTATAGGAATAGCTTTTACGGGGATGCGGCTTTTACATTTGCGCTGGGTGAAGTGGAACCCCCAGTGATGAGATTGCTTGAAACGACTTATGAGTCACTATATATGGCAATCGAGAAAGCTGTGGAAGGCAATCGGATGGGCGATGTGAGCCATGCTGTACAATATCACTGCGAGCGGCAGCATCGATACGGGGTAGTACGAGAGCTGGTCGGCCACGGAATCGGAAAAGACCTGCATGAGAGTCCCGAGGTGCCCAATTATGGACGCCGGGGCTCCGGGATCAAACTGAAGGAGGGACTGGTCATCGCCATCGAACCCATGGTGACTTTGGGTAGAAGAAAAGTCATGCAGGCAAAGGACGGATGGTCTATCATCACTCGCGATCGCAAACAATCAGCTCACTATGAGCACACAGTTGCGGTGGGTAAGGTAAAAGCTGACATCCTTTCGGATCATTCGGGCATTGTGGAGGCAGTCAAAAATAATATTGATCTTAAGGAAATTACGAGAAAAAATTAGATATTTGCACTCCGATTTTTGAGTATGGCCAAGCAGGAGCTTATAAAACAGGATGGAACGATTGAGGAAGCCCTTTCCAATGCTATGTTTAGGGTGCGCCTTGAGAATGATCACCAGATCGTTGCTACAATTTCTGGCAAGATGAGAATGCACTACATTAGAATCTTGCCCGGAGACAAAGTTTCTGTCGAAATGTCACCGTACGACTTGAGTAGAGGTCGCATTATTTATCGATACAAATAGAGTGAATTTATGAAGGTAAGGGCATCTGTCAAGAAGAGGTCTTCAGACTGCAAGATTGTGAGGCGTAAAGGTAAACTTTATGTGATCAATAAGAAGAATCCAAAGTTTAAACAGCGACAAGGATAGTTTAGTATGGCTAGAATAGCAGGGGTAGATCTTCCAAGAAATAAGAGAGGTGAGATAGGACTCACCTATATCTATGGTATTGGCCGATCCAAGGCTCGCACCATCCTCTCTAAAGCGGGGATCGACGTCAGTACAAAAGTCCAGGACTGGACAGACGACAATGTGCGGGAAATCGCAACTATCTTGCAGGAGGAGCACAAAGTAGAAGGTGAGCTGCGGACTGAGGTACAGCTCAATATTAAGCGACTTATGGATATTGCTTCATACCGGGGTTTGAGGCATCGAAAGGGCTTGCCCGTGAGAGGACAACGTACAAGGACAAATGCACGGACTCGCAAGGGCCGCAAGAAAACAGTTGCCAATAAGAAGAAAGTCACTAAGTAATATAATTGTTGTGATTTTATAAACTACACGATGGCTAAGACGAAGAAAAGGAGAAAAGTAAAAGTGGATTCGGAGGGACTGGTCTATATCAAGGCCAGCTTTAACAACATTATTATTTCGATGACCAATAAACAGGGTCAGGTGATTTCTTGGGCATCTGCCGGAAAAGCTGGATTTCGGGGATCTAAAAAAAATACTCCCTATGCAGCCCAGATAGCCGCTTCAGACGCCGCCCAGGTGGCCTTTGACGCAGGTATGAGAGTGGCAGAGGTTTTTGTCAAGGGACCTGGTTCCGGAAGAGAAGCTGCCATTAGAGCAATTGATGGAGTTGGGATTAAGGTGAGAAGAATTCAGGATGTAACCCCGATTCCACATAATGGATGTCGACCCCCAAAGCGCAGAAGAGTATAAAGACAAAATCCGGATTTACCCCGGAAACAATCGGTAGAAAACTATGGCAAGATATACTGGTCCAAAGACAAAAAAATCAAGGGCTTTTGGCCAATCCCTTTATGGGTTTGACAAAGCTTTTGAACGACGCAAGTACGGACCTGGTGAACACGGGAATAAGCGCAGGCGAAGGCAAAAATCGGATTATGCCTTACAGCTCATGGAAAAACAAAAAGCCAAGTACACCTATGGAGTGTTGGAGCGGCAATTCCGTAATTTATTTGAAAAAGCAAGCAGAAAGGGGGGGGTCACCGGTGAAGTGCTTTTTCAACTATTGGAATCCCGGCTCGACAATGTCGTCTTCCGAATGGGATTGGCACCTACGCGAAGAGCTGCCAGACAGTTTGTGTCACATAAGCATATTCTGGTAAACGGTGTAGTGACGAATATTCCATCCTGCCTCCTTCGGCCTGGTGATGTTGTAGGGGTTAGAAATAAATCCCAGGGAATGGAGGCTATCCGGGAGTCTGTTCAAAACAAAGCTGATGTGCGAAAGTTTCCCTGGTTGGAAGTAACACCCGAAAAAATGGAAGGGAGATTTCTCGAGTATCCCACTAGAGAGCAAATTCCAGAAAACATCAATGAGCAGTTGATTGTTGAATTGTATTCGAAGTAGACGAATAGTCTGTTTCGATAAAATAGTAATCTTAATTCGTTCCTTTTAAATTCATTTAAGATCTGATATGAGTATTCTTAATTTTCAGAAACCAAATAAAATATTGCTGCAGAAATCGGATGATTTTGAGGGCACTTTTGAATTTAAACCCCTCGAACCCGGATTTGGACAAACTATAGGTAACTCCCTAAGGAGAATCCTCCTCTCTTCCCTGGAAGGTCATGCGATTTCTGCTGTGCGGATTGCTGGAATTGATCACGAGTTTTCTACCATAAAAGGCGTCATGGAGGATGTTGTTGATATTATCTTAAATATTAAACAAGTCCGGCTCAAACCTGCAATCGTCGATGCCGATCTCACGGAAGAAAAGATATATATCACACTGAGGGGAAAGGAAGAATTTAAAGCGGGCGATATCGAAGAGCACACAAACATTTTTAAAGTGATGAACCCCGATCAGCATATCTGCTTTATGGATACATCAGTAAATCTGGAGATGGAGTTTACGGTGACAAAAGGACGGGGGTATATGCCTGCAGATGACAATTTGCCGAAAGATGCAATGATTGGTGTAATACCAGTCGATGCCATTTTTACACCAATAAAAAATGTGTCCTACCAGATCGAAAACACAAGGGTAGGGCAGCAAACAGATTTTGAGAAACTGACCATATCCTTAAAAACGGATGGTACGATTCATCCTGAAGAAGCGCTTAAAGAAGCTTCAAGGATTCTGATACAACATCTCATTCTGATCACAGATGAAAATATAACTTTCGATGATGCCACACGAAGCGAGGATACGGTCGTGGACGAGCACATTTTACATATGCGCAAACTGCTTAAAACATCTTTGGAAGATCTAGATCTGTCAGTAAGGGCGTATAATTGCCTGAAGGCTGCAAAAATCAACTCACTCGGCGAGCTTGTTCAACACGAAATGCACGAACTCCTGAAGTTTCGAAACTTTGGAAAAAAGTCACTTGTGGAGATTGAAGAGCTTTTGGCAATAAAGGGATTGACCTTTGGAATGGATCTGGCTCCCTATCAATTGGATCAGGAGTAGGCAGTTTTTTTAAAAACTTATGGCAATTACCAGGTCGAAAAATTCCTAGTTTTTCCCGGTGTTGCGAAGATAAACTGAAATTGAGGTATGAGACACGGAAAAAGTTTTAATCACCTTAAGAGGAAAAAGGGGCACAGAAAGGCAGTGCTGGCAAACCTCGGAATTGCGCTGATTACTCATAAGCGGATTAATACGACATTGGCCAAGGCCAAAGCACTAAAACGGTATATCGAACCGCTTATCACCAAATCCAAGAGTGATTCGATGCACAACAGGCGGGTTGTCTTTTCATATCTTCAAAATAAAGATGCTGTAAAAGAGCTCTTTAGCACTGTGGCTGCTGCAATTGGTGATCGACCAGGCGGATATGCGCGTGTGATCCGAACCGGTTTTCGTGCTAGCGATGGCGCAGAAATGGCTCTGATCGAATTGGTGGATTTTAATACAGTGTATGACAACACTAAAGTGGCATCCAGGGGAAGAAAAAGACGTACGAGGAGGGGAAGATCAGGCGGGAAAGCGGCTGCAGCATCAGGCGCTACAAGCACTACCTCCACCACTGAGGAAGAGTAAAACTGCCATAATTCATTCTTACTGTTGGTAGCTCTGTCTGTGACTACAAGTATGGTCATTTATGAGCTTTGAGATTAACAGGTCTTGGCCTTTATCCTGGCGGGATCTAATTACATTTTAGTTCTATATTTGCACGAGTTTTTTTAGACCAATCTCACTTAATGAATAGCACATCTGAAAGAGGAGCAATTTTAATGCTCGAGGACGGTAGCACTTTTTATGGAAAGGCAGCTGGAAAAATAGGTACGACCACCGGAGAGATTTGTTTTAATACAGGAATGACGGGGTACCAGGAGATATTTACAGACCCTTCTTATTTTGGTCAAATCCTGGTCTGCACCAATGCTCACATTGGCAACTACGGCACGAGAAATGCCGATGTGGAATCAGATAGCATGAAAATCGCGGGCTTTGTTTGTAAGAATTTTACCAATGATTACAGCAGACCCCTGGCAGATCAGTCTATTCAAGATTACTTTGAGAGTGAGGATTTGGTAGCCATTTCTGCCGTTGATACTCGTGCTATTGTACAGCACATAAGAGACAAGGGTGCCATGAATGCGATCATTTCTTCGGAGATTCTTGAGCTACCAAAGCTAAAGGATTTGCTCCAGAAAGTGCCCTCAATGGCCGGGCTGGAGCTGGCTTCAAAGGTAAGCACAGAGGAAGCGTACTGTCTGGGAGAAAAAGCATCGCCCTACCGGGTAGCAGTGTACGATTTTGGGGTAAAGAAAAGCATCTTAAAATGTATGACCGAACGCGGCTGCTACGTAAAAGTCTTCTCTGCAAAAACAAGTTTTGAGGAGGTCGAAAAATGGGCACCGGACGGTTACTTTTTATCAAATGGACCAGGTGATCCCGCACCCATGGATTACGCTATCGCAAATACCAAAAAGATACTGGAGCAAGGGAAGCCTGTGTTTGGAATTTGCCTGGGTCATCAGATCTTGGCCTTAGCACAGGGAGTCTCTACTTATAAGATGCATCATGGTCATCGCGGTATTAATCACCCCGTAAAAAATATGCTAACGGGTCATTGTGAGATCACCAGTCAAAACCACGGATTTGGAGTTGCCCAGCAGGAATTGACCGGCAGGGATGAAGATATTGAGATTACGCATATCAATCTCAATGATAGTACGGTAGAAGGTATCCGTCTTAAGAAATATCCGGCATTTTCCATACAATATCACCCCGAAGCAAGCCCGGGTCCACATGATGCTCGCTACCTCTTTGACGAGTTTTTAGCTTTGATAAAATCAACAAAAAAAGAATCAGTATTAAATGAGTAGTATCGTAGATATCAGATCCAGAGAAATTCTCGATTCAAGAGGCAATCCTACGGTAGAAGTAGATGTGCTTACTGAAGAAGGTGCAATCGGCCGGGCTGCAGTGCCATCGGGGGCCAGTACCGGCAAATATGAAGCAGCGGAACTTCGGGATGGTGAGAAGGAACGCTTTCTTGGCAAAGGTGTATTGCAGGCCTGCCGGAACATCGAAGACACAATTAGCGAGGCCCTCATCGGAGAGGATGTATCAGATCAGGTCTATATCGATAGGATCATGATCGAGTTGGATGGTACTGCAAACAAGTCTAAACTCGGTGCAAATGCTGTACTTGGCGTTAGCCTGGCTTGTGCTAAAGCTGCAGCAGTCGAGGCTGGTCTACCCCTTTACCGGTATCTGGGAGGTGTAAATGCACATGTGTTGCCGGTACCTATGATGAATATCTTAAATGGAGGCTCACACGCAGACAACAGCATAGATTTTCAGGAATTTATGGTCATGCCCGTGGGCGCTGATCAGTTTTCAGATGGCCTGCGCATGGGAGTTGAGATTTTTCACAATCTAAAGAAAGTACTCCACGATGCCGGGCACTCAACCAATGTAGGGGATGAAGGGGGATTTGCTCCCAATCTAAAATCTAACAATGAAGCGATCGAGACAGTCCTGAAGGCTATTGAGACTGCTGGTTTTAGACCAGGTGAAGATGTCCTGATAGCTATGGATGCTGCTGCTTCCGAATTTTTTGTGGAAGAAGATGAAGTTTATCATTTTCATCAATCGACCGGTGATAAATTGAGTAGTGACGATATGGTCGCCTTTTGGAAAGAATGGACGGATCGGTATCCCATCTTATCTATCGAGGACGGCTTGCATGAAGATGATTGGTCAGGTTGGCAGAAACTGCATGAAGCCATCGGATCTAAAATTCAGTTGGTCGGCGATGATCTCTTTGTGACCAATACCTCCAGGCTACAAAAGGGAATCGAACTCTCAGCCGCAAATTCGATCCTAATCAAAGTAAATCAGATCGGGTCTTTGAGTGAAACAATAGATGCAGTGCAACTCGCTACCCGAAACGCTATGACCAGTGTGATAAGCCATCGCTCCGGTGAGACAGAAGATGTCACCATCGCTGATCTATGCGTGGCCTTAAATACCGGTCAGATCAAGACGGGCTCCGCGTCGCGATCCGATCGCGTAGCTAAGTACAATCAGTTGCTGAGAATAGAAGAGGAGCTCGGAGATTGTGCAATATATCCGGGCAGATCGTTGCTGGGATAACATATTAAAGATTATTGCTATATTTAAATCATCAATAATCAGCTATGAAGATGAAAAATCGTTTCCGACTTTCTCCAGGAATGAATGCCTTGTCAAAATGGATCTTAAATAAATATTCCTTCGCTACCTTGATATTTTTGGTTTGGTTGTCTTTTTTTGACCGCAGTGCTTTTGTCACTCAATGGCGCTTAAACCAAACGATCGATCGATTAGAATCTGAAAGAGAGTTTTTAATCGAGGAGACAGAGGCCTCCCGCTTGTTGCAACGGGATATTACAGAGAATGAAGAAAAGTACGCCAGGGAAAAATACTTTATGAAGAAACCCGGCGAGCAAGTTTTTATTATAGAATAAATCGCAGAACTCAGAAAACTTAACTCATGTCAGTATTGGTTGATAAGGACTCAAGGGTAATCGTACAGGGCTTTACGGGTACAGAGGGTACATTTCATGCCGGACAGATGATAGAATACGGCACCAATGTGGTAGGTGGTGTTACACCGCGCAAAGGGGGTCAGACACATCTGGAAAGACCCGTCTTTAATACTGTGCGCGAAGCTATTGATCGTGTCGAGGCAGATACATCTGTTATTTTTGTCCCTCCCCCATTTGCCGGAGATGCCATAATGGAAGCTGCAGCGGCGGGCATTAAGGTTATCATCTGTATTACAGAGGGTATCCCGGTTCAGGATATGATCAAAGCCAAAAACTATGTCGACACACGTGATACCGTCCTGGTGGGGCCAAACTGTCCCGGCGTGATTACCCCGGAAGAAGCAAAGGTGGGCATTATGCCAGGATTTATCCATAGAAAAGGGTCTATCGGAATTGTCTCCAGATCCGGCACATTGACATACGAAGCGGTGGATCAGGTGTCACGGGCGGGCATGGGACAATCTACCTGTATTGGAATAGGAGGTGATCCAATAGTGGGCACGACTACCAGAGACGCAATTGAACTACTTATGAATGACCCGGAGACAGAAGGGATCGTAATGATTGGGGAGATTGGTGGTGGGATGGAAGCAGAGGCAGCTCACTGGATAAAGGATTACGGGTCGAAGCCGGTAGTGGGATTTATCGCGGGTCAAACGGCACCCAAGGGGCGTAAAATGGGTCACGCAGGAGCCATT
The DNA here is from genome assembly GCA_965222645.1 of Saprospiraceae bacterium. Classification (GTDB taxonomy): domain Bacteria; phylum Bacteroidota; class Bacteroidia; order Chitinophagales; family Saprospiraceae; genus JABDMH01. The sequence goes on from OZ244968.1 coordinate 4,522,454, forward strand.
ATCGGAGGTAAAGACGACACCGCATCAGCAAAAATGAAGATCATGGCTGAATGCGGTATTCACGTTGTGGAAAGTCCTGCAGATATTGGCCAGACCATGAAGACAGTGATATAGAGCAATTTCTTAAATCTCGGTGGCGGTTAGGTCTTCCCTGAAAAACTCCTCTTCAGTATTTCTTAGTAAGGGCAATTCAAAGTAAAATTTTGTGCCAATGCCTTCCTCTGTCTCAAAGTAAATCCGTCCTCCAAACGATTCAATAATGTTTTTGGAAATGGCCAGTCCCAGTCCTGTACCGGACGTCTTGGTTGTAAAGTTCGGGTAGAATACTTTGTCTTTCATTTCCCTACTGATTCCCTTTCCATTGTCACACACCTGAATCACCGCTTTGTCATTTCGTTTCTCGAGTCTGATATCGATTACACCCCTCCGGCTTCCCGGAATTGCTTGAATGGCGTTTTTAATCAGATTGTTAAGAACTCGCAGCAAATGACTTCTATCGGCATTGACATAAATCTCATCGATGGGCTCATAGAGATTGAAATCCATGTCATCCCTCTTCTTAAATAGATCGTGCACTGAGGCGACAAGATCATTGAGAATAATACGCTCGTACTGGGGTTTTGGCATTTTTGCAAAGGTTGAAAATTCAGCAGCGATTCTGCTTAGATTGTCAATTTGTTCGATGAGGGTAATTCCTACCCGTTGCACCAGCTGTCTCGACTCAATAGGATCTGCATTTTGCATTTTATGTTGCAGGTGTTGAATACTCAACCTCATTGGCGTAAGTGGATTTTTGATCTCATGAGCTACCTGTTTTGCCATTTCCCTCCAGGCGACTTCACGTTCTGTCACGGCCAGTAGATCAGCACTTTCGTCGAGTTTTACAATGAGCTGATTGTATTCCTGAATAAGTAACCCCAGCTCGTCTTTACTTTTCCATACCAGGGGTTCGTTAGATCTACCGAGCTTAAATTCTTTGAGCTTCTGACCCAGGACTGTCATAGGCCTGGTGATACTATTGGCGACAGCGAGGGCAAAGGCTCCTGCGATCAACAACAGAAATACATATACATTAAGCAATGTGCCCATAAAATCCTTAACACTATCCGCGGCTTCTGTATTGCCGGGAAATACCGGAAGACCTGCAAATCCAAGCAGGATATTATTCTCCGAATGCAATGTAAAGAATGCTGTCTCGTAGTAGTTGTCGCGATTTCTATTATTCTGGTGAATGTCTATAGACTCTCCAAATTTTTTCAGGTTGAGAAGCGGTACCACATCCATCCGGTCCTTGAGCACCCCAGCTTCTACTGCTTTTTCATCTGAGGATTGTAAAAGAATTCCATCGGGATTAAATACCTGGATATGTGTATTATATTTTATAGCAAGACTCTGGATAAACTCATTCAGCAATGAGTCGATTTCTTCTGTATTATCCAGTCTTATGTTTTCCTGGATTTCATATTGCAATGACGAAGCATTCTGCTTCAGTTTATTTTCATAGCTTTTTTCTGCGGTATTTCTGAAATAAAATACTGTGACTATACCAATAATAATAAAAGATAAAATAATAAGTGCAAGGACAGAAACTTGTATTTTATTTCTTAAGGAAATTTGATTAGAAAGTGTAAAATTAAACTCTTCCGGCAGATATGGAAAAGCTGAATTTATGATGAGCAAGATGAAAATAATAATGACAATAATGACAAATAAATAAGAAAAGAGTGACACGGGCTTGATTAAACCGGTCAATTTTTTCCCTATTTTTACTATATATTTTCCGTTGTTGTAGAGTAGTTCAGATCTTCCAGATCCATATATCATTGATATATCTCCCTCTACCGGTATTTCTTCTTCCAAAACCATCCTGTATTCCGATGAACTCCGCTCTACACATCGATGATCTTTATAAATCGCATACTCGTAATTTGATAATCGAGGGATATCCTTAAAATCAGGGGATGGAAGAAATTGGGGGAGTGGATTAAAAGGGTTCGTTTTTCTTTTTTGAAAACTTGTGAGTACCTTAATTCCCTCTCCACCTTCTATAGCCAACAAGTAATAATCAAGGATGTCATTGCGCTGATAGAATTTATGATCCTTGTAGATTAATTCCCGGCTGTCTTTTAAAGCACTGGCTTTGGGGAAGGTGATTTCGTAATGTGTCTCCAAATATTTGGAGGGATTTTTCCGAAAAGTGGAATTTATGATAGACTTAATGTCTATCCAGGCAGTCACCTGATGTACTGGTTCTTCGATGGCATTTACAGTAGATACAATTTCGTTAAGAGCTACACTGTCTATTTCTTCCGAAAGTGATTTAGCAATCAGCGTCCTTTGCAAGACATCTTTATCCCGGTTGTATTTAAACATGAGAATAGAGGAAAATCCAGATAAGACCACCAGCCACAGAACAATCCATGTAAAATTGGGAGTCTTCACATCCAGAAAGATATCGAGGAGCAATATAAAGATACCTGCAACCAGAGCATATTGAAAAAGGGGAATAGAAGTGTCGAATAATAAAGCGAATGGAAGTGAGGCAAGAACCGCAGCAAATCCGGCCCCAAGCCGGGATTTAATAGGAAGGTCAAAGTTTTGAATCAGAGATATAATCTTTGCCGACCAAATAAACAGTGTGAAGAGCAAAAGAATTATTCCCACCAGTGCAAGAATCGAGATCTTATCAAGATTGAAGACACTTTCAAAATTGAAATCGATATTTGTGCGTTGTATCAGACCCTGACAAAATTTGGCCAGACTGAGGAGGCCTAGCGCTATAAAAAGATATCCAATGAAAGATGCCGCTATTTTATAGCTTTTCTTTAGATCATAGAGTTGCTTTGTTTCGATATTATTTATTAGGAAGACCGTGACCCACAGGATGAGGGCAATATTTATCAGGATATTTCCCAACGAGTGGGAGAAAGCTGGTTGGGTGATGGCTTGACTAAAGACCTCGCTGTTGTCAAATTGATCCGCAAAATTAAACAGGTAGGTTACCAGCCGCACACCTAATGTGGTAAAAATGAAGAATCCTACGGCCTGCCATGTTCCCATGCTGGTTTTGATCGAAATGGCAATTTTTTGAATTAAGGTGGCAATGGCAATGAAGGCCAGGATGTACAAGAACAACACTATTTTAATCTCTTTACCGGTAAGTCGCTTTGCACCTGTGTTATTGATGAAAATAAACTCCTCTCCCGACCTTGTAAGAATCGGTACTCCGGGATTTGTCGTGAGTTGTACAGAGCTTGGTAGTTCCTTGTCAATATGCTCATATGGATGATCTGCCTGACCAAGCAGGACAGGGATACATCCCAATATCTGATAGATTTGATCGCCAAGATTCTGATAATAGACAACAGTGCGATACAGATTCTGGTGGATCTGATAGTATGGACTATTGAAGTTAAAGAGCTCTAGATCTGGTTTTGCAGCCTTATCATTTGACCAATAGACTAGTTCTCGTCTGGGATTGTAGATAAACAAGGTATAGGGCTTATCTACGAGCTCCTGAGCTTGTGCCAGGTGCCGCTCATCCAAATCGCTCCTGCTGCAAAGGTTGATCAGCGCTGATAATAACTGATCGTCTGTGGCCACATCTACGATCTCTGTCTCCGTTTCGTATAGGTACAGTTCCAACTTTTCCTTGGCAGACTGGGTGGTGTCTTTCTTGTAGAACCGATAATGCGTATACCCCGCCACTAAAAGCAGCACGACTGCCAGAACCCAGAAGAGCAAAGTGTTTCGAAAATCGTTAATAATACCCTGTTTTAGTGTCGTTTCTTCATATTAAACAAATTTATTATTTATAATTTGTTTGCTATAAAGATTTAATCATTATTTGCCACCATCGGTTGTAGCACTAAGAATGTGCCAAATTGGTGGATTTTGAGTCCTGCCTCGGTCTACATCTGCTCAAAACACTGCTTTTTTTGCTTCTTGTGACATGATCACCATTTTGGTAAGCCCTATATTTGCATGGCTGTGAGGAGCTTCATCGCTGCCGATCTCTTGTTTTTTCTGGAGATTGGGAGAGGAAAATCCGGACAACGTAGAGCACCACACCATCTAACGGATGGGATCCCACTCAAATGGGTGGGAGACAGAAAGTGTCGCAGAAAATTACCGCCGATGACTTCCTTGGGAGTACAGGTAAGGGTGAAAACGTGTGGTAAGAGCACACGCAATGACTGGGTAACCAGCTCGTTGGGACAAACCTTGTGGGTTGAAATACCACGTATATTTTTGGCTGAAATTATTTCAGATCGGGTTGCTCGCCCGATTTGCTCTCGAGCACCAGAAAGGGGTAGGTAGATTGATCATGGTCGCGAGGCCATGACTAGATAAATGATGAAGACTTCGGGGAACACCCCGGGGAACAAAATCCGGTTTATATCCTCACAGTCCTTTTACCTCCGCCTCATCTTACCCTGGCAGTGGCGTCTAGAAATTTGTCGTAACCGATTCTGCTGCAGCCTGATCAGCATCAAAATCAAACAGGAGCGAGAACCTTAATGTCTTATCCAATGGATTGCTATTGAGCAACGTATTACTTGTGCTGATGAGGTAAGACATATTTATTCCAAATACATTGTACTTGAGACCAAGTCCCAAGGTCAGGTACTTGCGATTACCTTTTTGAGGATTTTCGTAAAAATAGCCGGCTCGCACAGCAAATTGCTTGTCATACCAATATTCTGCACCCAATGAATAACTAAATTCTTTCAGCTCCTCACTAAAGCCTTCCGGAGCATCTGACCAGGAGTTTATCATTCCGCTAAATAAGGACTGCTCCCGGTAGTCATTGATCCCGTTCTGGGGATCAACGTCTATAAAGTCATGTTGTGGAGTGGGTACCATCAGTTTGTTAATGTCAGCAGCAATCATGAAAGTATTGTAATCGTCGAGCTGAAAATCCCAGGAAGCACCAATCCCAAAATTTACGGGGAGGAAGTCATTGGTGAGATTGGTATAGGAGATTTTAGATCCAAGATTGGATAGAGCCAGGCCAAATGCAAGATTGCTGGCATCCAGTGGGATGGTGTAATACATCGAAATGTCAGCTGCTCCGGCAATTCCGGGATTGATCTCCACACCACCCACATTCTGACCGGCTGCGAGATTAGAGTAGATAAATTTCCCGTTTACTCCAACGGAGAAATTTTCGCCCAGTTTTCTTGCAAAACCAGCTGCAAGCTCAAATTCGTTTGGACGGCCATTACCAATGGGTTCACCATTTTCGTTCGTAAACTGAATATCGCCAAGAGAAAAGTACCGCAAACTAAAACCTACCGTCTGCAAGTCGTCGATTCTTTTATACCCTGATAAATAGGCGAGATATACGTCCTGCAACCCCAAATTTCTCAACCAGGGTGTATAGGTTGCCGAAAGCGAAAAATCATGATCGACAAATGCCAATTTGGAAGTATTAAGATGCATGGCATTTGCATCAGGTGAGATGGCTACACCTGCATCTCCAATTGCTCCTGAGCGTGCATCAGGTGTTATTCTGAGGAATGGCACCGCGGTAGGAATAGCGTTATTACAATCTCCCCCAGATTGAGAAATGTAATTTCCGCTTCCAGCTGGTGATTCAATGCATTGGCTATAAGATAGTTGAGTCATCAACAGACCTGCCAGGAATATAGTGATCAGAGTCGGTGTTCGTTGCATGTCAAGGTTCAAATCTTAGATAAAATTTTAATGGATGCAAATATAACGCCACTCTGAGGTTTTTAGTGTTGCACACTTCTACCTTATTATGACAAGTTTTTGCAGGTCACTGGTGTTTTTCAAAATGCGGCCACCAGCAGTCTCTGCGGTGACACTTACACGGTAGATGTAGATGCCATTTCCCAACGGATCTCCAAACTCGTCTGTGCCATCCCATTTTACATCCCTGGACAGGAAGCCCGAGGCGGTGACTTGTTCCTCCAGCGTTCTGATTAATCTGCCTGAGGGAGTGAGGATGTCTACCTTGATATCAAGCGTCTGATCGGGCAACTGATGCTCAAACTGAAAGCTTGTGTTAGTAGAGAAGGGATTTGGGTAGTTGAGCACATGCTGTAGTCCGTTTTGCGCCTCATCAACAACCACAAAATCCATCGCACTTTCACTCGAGTTGTTGGCGATGTCCCAGGCTTTGACATTGATGGTATGCGCTCCGAGTTCTAAGTTCGTCATGGGATATTGTACGGTACCCTGAGTGTAGTCATCTTTGGCGGATTCATAGAAGTCATTTAAGATGATCGAACTTTGGTTGTTTTGATCCAGTACTCCGGTAAGGTCATGACCTATGCTGTTGCCGACTACATTTATTCCATTTTCATCACTTAGCTTTACCAGGAGCAAGGGATTGCGGTCTGTCACTCCACCATCCATAAAGTTTTCATCATTTAAGAAGATCTCAATGTCGGGACCTTCCGTATCATTCAGGGCCTGATCACTTGTACCGCCCACAGTTATATCTCGAAGTGCTCCTCCAGCATCGATAGATGAACCATCTTCCGCATAGTAACTTACTTTGCCATCCCCAAATGAATAGTTAATATCTTTGGGTACGACAAATGAAAATTGAAACCGGCCATTGTTTACACTTGCCAGACCCTTGAAAATGACATTCTTTTGCAGTTTAAATTCCTCCTCAGAGCTGCCTTTGTCTTGTGCGAGGGTCTTTAAGATGACCGCTTTGTCAAAAATGCTTGGATAGATTTTGCCGTTGAAGTTTGATGCCAGAGCACCACGAGCATCGACAATCTCTCCTTCTATTGTTACCTTGCTAAGTGCTTTAAGGGTATCCAGGTCCGGATCGTCCACGGATTTTCCATTGATCTTTGTCGTGATGGCCGAGTATTCTGGAATTGCCAATCGGATTGCAGGATCACCGAGTAGTGTAAATTTTCTGGCATTAATCTGCGTAGTATCAGCACTGTTAGAATTCTTGGAATTAATCAGTATTTCACCGATGGTAGGCATTCGACCATTCACCGGCTCAAATAGATGATCAAAGACCGATCTGGTGAGCCGTTCGTTGCTGGATGCATACACTGCCCGTACAGTCGTAAATAAAGCTATTGCTCCTCCATTGGGGTGGGTAATTGTGTATTCTCCAGCCGACAATCTTCTGGGATCATCGTATCCGGCGAAAGAACATGTGGCCGTAATGCAAAGGGGCAATCTTTCAGAGTTGTTCCATTTGTCGATATCACCCTTGCGGAGCACTCGTTCCTGAGCCCAACCATTAGCACCGCCATGACCGATATAGTTTACAACCAGCTGTCCCTTAAACATATTCTGATTCAAAGCCTCCGTAGCCTTAAAATTGAAGACTCCACCCGGAGTATTCTCCTGCTCAAATGCATCGAGGTAGACCTTGTTTACATTCAGAGCCGGGTAGAGATTTGCAGTTTTTTCCGCAATCCGATCGGCTTGCCTAAAATGTCTGTTTTGGTCTTCATCGTCAGCAACAAATAATACGTTGACTCTCCAATCCCCCAAAAACTTTCCGTCAGTCTCATATTTTATGATCTTATCCACTACGATATTGGCCTCTTCCTCAGTCCGTACCGGTAACCTTCCCACTGCAATATCCAATGCTCCACGCCAGTGTCCACCCTCTGTGTCATCTAGAAGGGCGTAGTAATCATCTGAGGGGAAGGAATTAATGGGATGAAGAGATCGCTCGGTCTCGTATACGGGAATAAAGGAGTGATCTGGTAGATTCTCATATAAATGGCGAAAATCAAATGACCCATCACCAAACAGCAACAAGTACTTAAATCCATCGCTCCTCCGATCCAACAATCGGGCAAAATCCCGAATGGCCGTAGGGTCCGTTTTGCCGGAGGAAAACTCATTGAACACTTCATCGATGCTCACTGCTTCGATCTTAAACTGGTTATATGCCTGACGATGTAACACCAGTTTTTGCACGGCCTCTGTAAAGTCAGGATGGTAGATAATCACGTAGTCAACGATATCAATTCCATGCAAGTTTTGATTTGGAACAGGGCCGACAGACTCTGCCTGTAATGCATTTGAGACATCAAAGGCCACATAGCCTGAATTCTGATCCTGGACGGCACTGAAGCTGGACACAGATCCATTGGCTTGATGTTCTATTTGGACCGGACTCAAGGGATCCCTTATATCCCAAATTGTAAAGTCCTGACCAGTTATTATATAGCTACACTTTTCACCGATTGGTGCACGCAAATCATTAAATATCAGTTGTTCATCACCGTAGACAAGATTTGCCCGAAAATTAAATTCTAAAAAATCCAGCCATCCCACATTATTGTTTCCAAGACTTGGGTAAGAAATCGACACTTCGTCACTTGTTGATTGGAGACTTATCTCCTTTGTGAGTCGTCCGATCTTGGCGTAATCAACCTCAATTTTACCGACGTCTGCGGAGGCTATTAATATCTCTTCTTCATGAGTGCCCACACGGAGGAAGACTTTGGATGATTCGGCAGAACGAGCCACAAATTGCATGGAAAAATTCAGTGGCTCCGAGATAATTGCATTTTTGAAATCAAATGAAAGGGCAAAGCTTTTTTCGCGTTCAGTTTTAAATTGTTCGCCCACCCACAGCCGGCCAGAGCCTTGCAGATTGGCATCATTGGCCAGATGCAAAAGGTTCTCCATGTCCACCTGATGGTGCTGCCGCGCACTATATGACGAGGTCTCATAACTGGAAGCACCATCAGATGCTGCACTGGAGATCCGCCTTCCGGCCTGTTCACCAATTTTTAAAAAATAGAAATTTTGATCTTCATATGGATTTTCTATCCGATGATAATACTGAGTGACCTCGTCTCTAATCCATTGGTCAGAGCTTTGTCCATAAAATAGAATGAAATCTCCGGAATCAAAACTGCCATCATCTTCTCCACTTACTACAATGTCCAGTTCTGCGAGGTCATCCACCCGGGGCATTGAGTTGGGTTCGGGGAGTATACCTCCACCATGACCAAAAAGCTGGATATTACGAGGATCAATGGTGGTGGGGTTTACACCCAATTGTTCTAAGAATGAATAGTCCAGGCGATACACTCCATCTTGCTTTGTCGCAAGCTTATAGATGTTCCCATCTGCCAGCACTGATTTTGTTGTCTGACCTGCGAGAAATACCGGTGAAAACACCAGTTGGAGAGAAATGGTCCAAATTAATCTCATTGAGTCCGTCAGTTAATCTTCAATACCATTTGATGTATTACTTTGCTTTAAACGACCAGCTAATCCTGCGTATTGCCATTTCATTTTCATTCTCTGTACTGTCTCATGACCACACTCATATCATCGATGTCAAGCCGATTCTTGCCCTTATTCCAAATGTACACACTGAGGTACCGTGATTCGTAAAATTGATCATCGACATCCCGAACCCACTCATAGGCACTCCACTCCTCACTACCGCTAAGTCTCTGACTCTTCCACAGGATCACCTCTCCTTTTTCATTGAGGAGGGCAAATACGACAGATGACTCAGGTGATGATGGACAGCGGTATTTAAAATCAATTTCAATTTTCTTAACGTTTTTCGAGTGATAAGGTTTTAGATCTATCTTTAGCAGTGCTCCATAGTCTGTCCCCTCCAGACTCTGAAAAGTATTATTTTTTTCAAACCTCAGATGAATACCAGAGTTTTGCCAGGTGGTGTTTGCCCCTTCAAAGCCACAGTAAGATTGAAATAAGATATCGGATTTCTTTTTCGAAAAATTATATTGGATGGCATTTCTATCCATTTTGGAAGAGTCAAGGACGATGTAATTGGATCGCAAATAATCTAAGAATATCTCATTGTGAAAATTGCAGTAAGGTTGATAAGTGTAAGAAAACAAGTGGGGCTGTACCATTACCCATTCTTTAAATCTTTCGAAATCTCCTCGATCTAAAAATCTTTCCGGAGGTGGTTTATTTACTTTTTCGTTTTTACGATAAATAAAATTTTTTCCAAAAATTGAAATTACAATAACGATTATTCCGAGAAGCACCCGGTGCCCATTACTATGTCTTACTTTCCAAAAGTAAAAAAGGCAACACAAAAGAAGACTTACCATTGAAATGATTAATGAATTCAGGAGTCTTCCGGGACTATATTCAAACCTGACTACGTGATTGCCCTTGGGAACATGGACGCCCATCAGTGCAATGTCTATCTCGATTAAATGTGATTTTTCTTTGTCTAAGTAGACCTTCCACTCGGGGGTGCAATTTTGATTATACACCACCGTGCCTTTTTCTTCCAAATTTAAACCGACTTCGATAAAGTTTAGACCGAAGTCCAGGATCTCCATTTCACCCGGTTTTAAATGCAGTCTGGGCCTCGATTCCGTATTTTTCACGCCCGTTGGAGCAAAGGCATGAGCAGAAAAATATAGCGCCGGTAAATTGAGATTCTTCTCGTAGTATTTCGATTTCTCGAATTCAATAAATTTTTGATATTGATATGGCGTGTAACCGTCCCAACCCACCCTTTTAAAAAGTGTGTTGGTGTTGCGATAGACTGGACCCAACTGAAGGCCCTGGTCTTTGTTTGAAATAATCAGTTCGGCATCAGATGGAATCGGGTATTTTTGGGGCAGATTATTGAGGCATTGTTGTACTGTGGAAAATGAATCTTCTGAGAAAAGAGAAACACGACCATTGAGTTGTGCATGAAATACACTATCGAGAGCGATAAAAACAAAAAGTACGGAAAAAAAATGTTTCTTTTTTTGTACAAGTTTCAAAGAAGTTAATAATATGGATAATAACGCAAAATAGAATAAGGATTGAAACGCAAAACCCTCTATCGCTGTGTCTATCGAAAGTCTCAATATATTCTCTATCGAAGAGAATGATTTAATTACAATAAATAAAAAGGTCCCTCCATAAATTAAGAGCAGAATTTGTATTCCTTTGTAAATATTCTTTTTGAAACCATCCGGGTCACTCTGCTGATCATCAATGACTTTAGCACAGATCATGGTTAGGGCCAATAGAAAGAAATATCGGAATAAACTCGGGTACCGGAATAGATCGAAAAATGGGAGGGCGTTTGCCCATGACCGAAGCGGCAGTTCTACAGCTAGGGCCAACCCCAGACCGATAAGGCCGAAGGTCCACCACTTCCTGTAAAACTTCCAGGTTAAATGTTTTAAGCTTATGCAAGCAAGAACTGGCGCAATAACACCGAGATAAACATTGATCATCGATTGATCATTTTGCCAGAGCTCGTAGGGCCCCTTTACCGTGGGTAGTGGAAAAAGCAGACTGACTAAATGTTTCAGCCGGTATGAGCCTTTCAAAATTCCTTCGCCTGAGAGACCCGCTCCCCGGTCTATTTGGGTTTTGAGCTGCCATAGACACACTATTAAAACAGATAGGACTAATGTGAGACCAAGAAGTAATGTCAAAATCTGCCGTGCTGCATCTTTTTTCTCTCGTTGCTTCTTGAAGAAAAACCATCCCAGACCTATCCCCAGAATATAGGCTACGATTATACTGAATGCAACATACCCACCGCTCACCAGCATATAACAACTCAAAACCAGGGCAAGACCCGTTTTGAGGTTTTGATGCCTAGTCCAACAAATAAAGAATGCAAAAACATGCGGCACCCATGCTCCCGAGCAAATCCAGCCCATGTGCTGCGCATTGCCAATAAAAAAACCCGAAAGAGGGAATGCAAGAGCACCCCACAAAGCACCGCTTTGATCAATGCCTGATACCAGGCAAAGCCGGTAAATTCCGTACGACGCGATCAGTAGGTGGAGCACATACTCGAGATTTAGACTGTAGAGATCGTATCCGTCTGCTACCCCCAGTATCCAGGCAATGGGATACCATGTCTCAAGGGATAAACCCTGCGCAAATCCCTGCAACTGATACGGATTCCACCACGGTATAATGCCGTTCAGAAGGGCGTCGCTGACGAAATACCGCCATGGCAATGTAATATCGATTGCATCCCACTTTAATGTCTTCTGAAAAAAGGTGATTTGCCAAATAGCTAAAACGATCACTCCCCATACGAGTGGCAGATGCCAGGATCTTTCTTTATAAAAGTTGGTATGTTTATGGCTCACAATAGGCTTAGTACCGGGATACTTTTTTTGTCTTCTTTTTTCTGAGGATTAAAAGTAGACGTTTTGTGTGATTATGGATTTCGAAACGTTATGAGAATGCGAAACATCAAAACATCGTGACTGGGAGGATCATTTGCTTTACTATTACTGCTTACCTTGGGATAGTGTGTGAATCATCCGCTCAAGATCCCGTCTTTAGCCAGTTTTATGCAGCTCCTATCCACATGAACCCAAGCTTGATTGGATTATCTGAAGGCTCGAAAGTGACCCTTAATTATCGGAATCAATGGCCCTCAATCCACCAGGCATACGTGACCTATGCGGCTTCCTATGATCAATTTTTTCCATCGATAAATAGTGGTTTTGCCCTTTCTGTGCTGGCAGATGATGCGGGAAGGGGCCTCTATAAAAGCACTGCAGTCGAGGGTGCCTATTCCTATCGCCTGCGGTTTAGAAGCGCCTTCCAGATCAAAATGGGGATCTCCATGAGTTGGCTCAATTCGCGGATAAGTTGGAGTAAACTGGTTTTTCCGGATCAACTCGACCCCGAGTTCGGTCAGCTAAGTCCCGGTGGTATTCCTTATCCCACGGATGAGGTTCCACCAGAAACGGGTAGCAACATTTCCGTTTTTGATGTGGCGGCAGGGATTATTCTTCACAACGAATCCCTTTATTTTGGACTGTCAATCAAACACCTAAACACTCCCCAATATTCTTTTCTCAACGTCAATCCCGGCCTCTCTAGTGGATTGCCAATGAGTATATCTCTACACGGAGGAGCGGAAATCGACCTCATTGGGAGTTCTCACCGGAGAAATATTTTTGCATCACCAAATTTCCAATTCATTAGCCAGGGTGGCCTGTCACAACTCAATATTGGCACGGTTTTTAGGTACTATAAGGTCGGAACGGGTGTCTGGTATAGACATGCAAGTACAAATCCCGACGCTTTGATTTTTTTGTTAGAAGCTAGGCAGGAAAGATATAGGATTGCCTATTCTCACGATTTCACATTATCGAAACTCAGCAATAGCGGGGGAGCACACGAGATCAGTTTCATAATAAATTTTGTGGGGACTAGCGAGGAATCGAGGTATAATGATTGTTTCAACTTGTTCAGATAATACAAGCGAATAATCTGACGTTTAGCAATCAGTAAAAACAAGAAAAAGTAAATATTAGTTTTTAGCTCAGTTTCAAATACGAACAATGGAAAAGTACACAAAATTGATCTTGTTATTCGCCATCGTGGGTCTTGTGGGAGTCAGTTGCAAAGATTCAGAGAGATCAGCGACCACGGGTTGGAAATACAATGACCAAAAATGGGGAGGTTTTCAAAAATCTGATTTTAAAGGGCAGATAACGGCTCCCAATCTCGTGCTTGTCGAAGGAGGGACATTTACAATGGGAATAACCTCTGAAGACGTCACTTTTGAATGGAACAATGTACCCAGAAGGGTGACTGTACCATCATTTTATATTGACGAAACAGAAATAGCCAATATTGACTACCGTCATTTTGTGTTCTGGACTCAAAATACATTCGGTGAAAGCTATCCAAAGCGATATCGCGAAGTATTGCCAGATACTTTAGTCTGGAGAGAGGAACTCGCCTATAATGAGCCTCTGATCGAAACGTACTTCCGGCATCCTTCTTTTGATGACTATCCTGTCGTAGGGGTGAGCTGGAAGCAAGCCAGTGAGTACGCTCAATGGCGCACGGATCGGGTAAATGAGATGCTGATGATCGAAAAAGGTATCCTAAATCCAAATCCGGAACAAAAAGATGCAGATAATTTTAATACCAAAGCATATCTGGCAGGACAATATGAGGGAAATGTTAAGAAGAATCTGAAAGACGAAGTTTCAGGAGGTGAGCGAAAAGTAAGAGTCGAGGACGGAATCTTTGTACCTTCTTACCGGCTACCCACAGAGGCAGAATGGGAATATGCGGCTTTGGGGCTGATTGGAAAACGAGTAGCCAAGCAGGACGAGTTGATCAGCGAGCGACGAATTTATCCCTGGGATAAAAATACGGCAAGATATAAGAGACGGGATCGCAATCAGGGCAAGATGATGGCCAACTTTAAGCGAGGAAAGGGAGATTACATGGGACTTGCCGGTAAGCTTAATGACAATGCTCCTTATCCATCTGAAGTACGATCCTATTGGCCAAATGATTATGGCCTATATAATATGGCAGGAAATGTAAACGAGTGGGTTGCGGATGTATATCGACCCATGACGAGTACGACGCTGAGAGATGAGGATCAACATGACCTCAGTCCTTTCAGGGGTAATGAGTTTTACGAAGTAGTGAGAGATGAGGAAGGTAAAGTCGCTGAAAAAGATAGTTTGGGTAGATTGCCAATGCAACTCGTCGATTCCGCTGCTACAGCAGAAAGAGAAAACTATCACCGGCCAGAGCTGCTGGATTATCGCGATGGCGACGAGGATAGTCACGCTGAGTATGACTATGGTGCTACCACCTTAATAAACAGTGAATCAAGAGTAATAAAAGGTGGATCCTGGGCCGATCGTTTGTTCTGGCTGGCTCCGGGAGCAAGACGCTTTAAAAACGAATCGAAGTCCGATAAGACAATCGGCTTTAGATGTGCAATGGATAGACTTGGTGCCCCTGTGGGCAATGATGGAAAATCAGGTAATTATTTCAAATCTACCAAGTCGAAAGTAAAACGAAAGTACAAGTAGATTTAAGTTAGGAAATAAAGTTAGGGTCCTGCCATTAAACAATGGTGGGACTTTTTATTTTTGATACTTGCGAATGACTGACACCTTATACGAGATCTTTAAGCGATCCACCGGCGTTTCCACCGACACCAGGCAGAATCTAAAGGGAAAACTTTTTTTTGCGTTGAAAGGTGACCGGTTTGATGGAAATGAGTACGCCAAACAGGCCGTTTCAGACGGTGCACTGGCATCTGTAGTCAGCGACCCGACCCTGAAGAGTCATAAGGATTGTTTCTATGTAGACAATACGCTGACATCCCTTCAGAGACTTGCTCATTATCACAGAATTCAGAATGAAATACCCGTAATTGCCTTGACCGGTTCGAATGGTAAGACAACCACAAAAGAATTGTTGCACAGTATCCTTGCTCAGAAATTTCAGGTGGTTGCAACCAAAGGCAACTGTAACAACCACATCGGTGTACCGCTCACCCTGCTTAATCTGCACGAAGCCACCGAAGTAGCAATTATTGAGATGGGATCAAATGCTCCGGGTGAGATCGCTTGGCTCACTAACATTACCGCACCCACCATGGGCCTGGTCACCAATGTCGGACAAGCTCATCTCGAGGGATTTGGTACGGTCGAAAACATCTGGGAGGAAAAGACAGCGCTCTTGCGGTACCTCGATGCGCGAGCCCTGCCTGTATTCATCAACGCTGAGGAAGAATCACTCCAAGCCCTTAAAAGCATCAAATTTAATAGGGCGGTCTACTATGAGCGCAACAAGCTTTGTGATCCGGTGGAGAGAGTCGATTTCGCTATCGAAGATACGGGTATCCGGGTCGAGATAACAGGCAAAGATGAAAGACAGAGGATTTGCCATTCTGCCCTCTACGGAGCACACAATGTTCACAACATACTTACTGGCATAGCCGTTGGGACGTTTATGGGATTAGAAGTGAGTGACATTTTAAAAGGGATCGAAAATTATAAACCAGGTGCACTGAGATCCGAAATTGTCAAGCGGGGAAGATGCACCTTTTACCTGGATACCTACAACGCTAATCCGACAAGTATGAAAAGGGCCCTCGACTTTTTCAGCACGATCGATAGTGATCAGAAAGTAGTCATCTTAGGCGATATGAAAGAGATGGGAACGCAAAGTGAATCTGCTCACCGGGAAATATTGTATAAGGCTGCAAGGCTTTTTGGAGAAAGTCAAATAATACTCGTGGGCCCTGAATTTGAGAAGGCCCTGCAGAGATCAAAAACACTCTCCGATGTAGTGAGCCTTGCTACAGCATCAGACGCTACCACCTACCTCAAGGAAAAAGAACTCGATGAAGCTGCCGTTCTTGTCAAAGGTTCGAGAAGTATGAAATTGGAGGAGATTCTTGACGGATACTAAATGGCACACACTCAGGACTGTATGTATGCTTGAAAGACAAATTCAGACCGTTATTGTGAAATGAACTACTGATAATTCACTGTCTGGTCGACTAGATTATTCTCAATGGAGTTCGACCAGTACGCGATTCTGTCTGATAATAATTCTTCGTTTGCTGCTGCCGTATAATCGGCATAATCACAGGGCAAAATCACTGTCTTTCCACTGGGGCCCGGAGAGATTTTTATCCACCATTTTTGTTCTTTCTCATCTTTGTAAAAGGTCAATTTTTTGCCTTCCACATCATGATTCAGGGTATATCTTTTCATTTCCCCAACATTAGAAACACGTGTTGTTCTCCGCATATCAAGTCCGTAAATGTAATACCATATCAATGTGCAGAACAGATCTATCGAAAGCCTGTCTTTGTGTGATGTTTTTTCAAAACCGAATAAACAGCTAATGAGGTTTGCCTCCGACCGTCCGGCATAATATCCGAGCTGGCAGGCCTCTTCAGTTGTCAACCCGATTGCATGTTTGGATTTCTGGATTGGAGCTTCACAATACTTTAGAGCTTCAAGACTTAATCCGAAGAGCTGGGAAGATCTGATTTCGGGTTCGCCAACACCCACATCTGGTCTCAAGTTGCCCAATCGAATCGACCTAAATCCATCATCCGGCTTATTACCCAGCTCATTGAGATTGCACAAATGAGCCCGGTGTCCGAGCACAAAAAGGTTCTTTAACCATGGCCTCCGCAAATCGAAAAAAGTTTTGTCAATCCCCCTTCCCAGCGATGGTAAAATTAATGTTGAGGTAAAGGATTTTTCGGAGAATTGCAGGGCATCAAAACACGCTTTCATGGCGGCATACTCGCCTCCGATTACGACAGTTTGGATACCTTGAAGGACATTAGATTGTAAGATGGGAATTATATCAGCTTCGGTTTTTCCTTTTTTTATGCTACTGAAGGATTTTAGGATGACGTGCTCAAAATCAAATTGAAACGTCTGTAGATGGTTCAGAATGGATTTCCCCAGATCTGATTGAATTACAAGAATTTGTAAGCTATTCCTATTTTCTGAAGGGAGGTCTCCCAGCTTTTTAGGAGAAAAAAAACACGAATCTGATTTTACCGATCCAAGTAGATCTATTGACACTGGGTCTGCTTTCATAACATATTAAATAAAATACAAATATATATTAAAAATCAGAGCCTTGGGAATACATATCAAAAAAGGGAATTATAATTTGCCCGCTAGATAAAAAAAGATATTTTTGTTGCAGGGAGAGTAGTAAATTTAACAACATTAAAAGTTACATTGTATGACACTATCGGCATCCATGGCATCTAGGTTTATCGTCTTGGTATCGGCACTCATACTCTCAGCACTCTGTCTTGCACAGGATCAGCCTGCAAACCCCAATGTCATTGACGATGAGATGACGGTAGATCCTGATCAGAATAAGAAATGGCGGGAGGGACAGCATCCCTATTCGGCTAAGCCCAAAAACATGTGGGAGTTTGGCATACATGCCGGGTACGCATTTCTATCGGGCGATGTGGAAGCTCCATTTCCCGCAGGCCTAGGCCTTGGAGTCCATCTCCGAAAAGCCATCAATTATGCGCTTTCCTTTAGAATCGATACCTGGTACACGAGCTCCAGGGGACTGGATGCCAGGCCGCTCGGTCCCGGTACTTTGAGTGTGGAACGATTTGTGAGGCAAAATGGAGGTGCCATACAGGGTTACATCGATAATGGACAACTAGTACATCGCAATTACAAGGTTTCCATTTTGGGTGGCAGCTTTGAGGGTGTGATCAATATTGGTAATCTACTTTTTCACAAGGATAGAAATATTTGGAATGCATATGCTGTTGTGGGAGTGGGGCTAAATATACCTACAACAAAAGTCGACCTTCTCAATGGAAATTCCCTTTATAATTTCGAATCTGTAAGCAGCGGTCTGGACCTTACAACTCAGGATGGTCGACGAGAATCGAGAAAGAGGTTGAAAGACTTACTCGACGGTGACTATGAGACCGATGGTGGAGTAGAAAATGATATTATTGCTCTCGGAGATAAGAAGACCATCTTGCCTCACCTCAATTTTGGTTTGGGGATCGCCAGAAAATTAAGTGACAAAGTAAACTTGGGTTTGGAGTACCAGATCCTTGTTGCTGACAGTGATCTCTTTGACTCGTGGGAATACCGGACACGGTTCGATGAAACGAATAACCTGGATGTACCCCATTATCTATCTCTTCGGCTTGCCTTGAATTTGGGCGATCCAAATGAGAAAACAGAACCCCTCTATTGGCTGAATCCCCTAAGTGGAGCAATGAATGACCTCGCAGAAGTGAAGGCGAGACCAATACTTGACCTCACGGATACAGATGGTGATGGTGTGATCGACATGTTAGATCAAGAAATTAACAGCCCTGAAGGCGCCCCCGTCGATACAAGAGGTGTGGTTCTCGATAGCGACAATGATGGCGTCGCCGACTATCAGGACTCAGAGCCATATTCTCCACCGGGATATGATATTGACACCCGGGGAGTAGCTCAGATCCCCGAACCAGATGTGCTTACCGAAGATGAAATCAACGATGTGATCAATCAGAAAATCAGTAGCATCCGGACCAATTGGTTTTTACCAATGATCCATTTTGATCTCGATAAGTACTACATCAAGCCTGAATTCTACGGCCAGCTTCATCATATTGCGACGGTCCTGGAACAGCATCCAAATATAAGTGTCATTGTTAAAGGCTTCACAGATATTAGAAATCCAAATGACTACAATACCGTTCTGTCCTACAGACGCGCCAGAGCTGCAGTAGATTATCTTACATCGCGATACAATGTTCCCCGCAATCGGCTTATTATCCAATATGGTGGCGAAGAAAGTCCTTTGATTCCGGACCTGCCTGATTCTCATAACATTGACAAGACAAGAGAAATGCAGCAGTATATGAATCGACGGGTGGAGTTTATTATTGCCGGGCCTAATGATAAAGAAATGCCTGAGCCCGAAGGTCCGGACGCAGGAGATGGGACTCCCGGATCTTCCAGACCTGGTCCTAAGTACAGCGGTAATCGGAACTCCGGATACTAGGAGATTTCCTACTAGAGTTTCATTGACTAACCCCGGCTGATTGGATTAATCGTGCCTGGATAAGCGTAAAACGCAGGTCCCTTCTAAGGAAGGATCTGGTCACCCCATTAGGACGAGATCCATCACATCAGCATTTGCACTGGTTGCTCGAGAAATGAGCGCAATGTCTGCAGGAAGATGGCGGCAGTAGCTCCATCGACCGTGCGGTGATCGCTCGAGAGCGTGACCTTCATCAAATGGCCGATCTCGATTTTCCCATCTTCAACCACCGGCTTTTGAGTAATCGAGCCCACTGCCAGTATCGCTGCATCGGGGGGATTGATAATCGCTGTAAATTCATCGACCGCAAACATCCCCAGATTCGAAATGGTAAATGTATTGCCTAGCATTTGCTCTGGCTGAATTTTTTTCTCCCGGGCCAGTTCAGCTAGTTCTCTCACCTCCTCATTGATCTCGGAAAGTGATTTTAGGTCAGCATGTCTAATCACCGGCACAACCAGGCCCTCCGGAACGGCAACAGCTACTCCAATATTTATCTCACCATTTTGGCGAATATGATCTCCCATCCAGCTACTATTCACTTCAGGATGTTTGCGCAAAGAAAGGGCCACTGCTTTCAAAATGATATCGTTGAAAGAAATCTTTGGGGGTGCACCTGCATTTAATTGTTTTCGTGCCCGGATAGTTTCATCCATCTTGATTTCTACCGTTACGTAGAAATGTGGCGCACCGAACTTGCTTTCCGTAAGCCTTCTCGCAATCACTTTTCTCATCTGGCTGATGGGCAGCTCCTTTGATATCCCCGTCTGTCTTTCCGGTGATGTTGAGGGTCTTGGCTTTTTACCGGAAGGACGCGTAAATCCCAGCACATCTCTCTTTATAATCCTTCCATGCTCACCGGTGCCGTCTATCTCGTTGAGATCAATACCTTTTTCCCTGGCAAGTCTCCGTGCCAGTGGGGAGGCCTTTATTTGGCTGTCTGAGGCAGGATTTCCATTGCTGCTTACCTCACCAATTTCTGGTTTTGTCGTTTGAGCTGGCTTTGTTTCCACCGGTAGATCCTGGTCAGCTGTATTACCCTCTGCGACTGCTACAGTGGGTGACTCTGCTTGTGCAGCCTCAAGAGCGGCTGAAAAATCTTCACCTTTTTCTCCTATTACGGCAAGAATTCCGTTTACGGGTACAGGACCCTCTTTTACACCGATGTGCAACAAATATCCCTCGTGATAATTTTCCAGCTCCATGGTGGCTTTGTCTGTTTCGACCTCAGCGAGTACATCACCGGGTTCTACCTGATCTCCTACATTCTTTAGCCATCCCACGATTACGCCCTCTTCCATCGTATCACTGAGTCTGGGCATTCTGATTATTTCCATAGTATTTGTTATCGAAAAAAAAGATCGAATCTAAGCGCGCTAAATTAATAAAGAATCAATTACCCATGGTTTGTGAATCACCTATCTGACTGGAATAGATGGAAGCTGTGCTTGAGGGATTTCTTATTTTTACCATTATGAAAGTACAATCAAGGAACCTCGAGGCCTTAGTCGATGCTTTTTCAGATCTTCCGGGAATAGGTAGAAAAAGTGCCTTGCGTATTGCGATTCACATGCTGGGACAGCCGGTTGAACGTACGGAAAGATTTCAAAACGCGATTAAGGGATTGGAAAAGATTCGCCAGTGTCGTATTTGTCATAATCTTTCTGACGAGGATATTTGCCAGATCTGTACAGATCAATCGCGAAAGAAGGAGATCATTTGTGTAGTGGAAAATATACAAGACATAATGGCTATAGAAGAAACAGGCCAGTACAGAGGGACTTATCACGTTTTAGGTGGAGTAATATCACCCATTGAAGGGATTGGTCCTGATGATCTGAATATTCGAAGTCTATTAAATCGAATTGAAAAAGAACCTGTCGAAGAAATTATTATGGCTATTAGCCCAACAATCGATGGTGAGACAACAATCTATTATATATCAAGAAAATTGGAATCAGGGAATATTTCTGTCAGTCAGATCGCAAGGGGTGTGGCTTTTGGTGGAGAGCTTCAATACACTGATGAGGTTACCTTAGGAAGATCGATAATCGCCAGAATGCCTTATGCAATAAATGGAAAATAAAAGAATGTCTTTTTCTTTTTTATGAGGCTCTCGATAATCATCGTAAATTACAATGTAAAATACTTTGTAAAACAACTTATTGATTCAATATTTGCCAGTGACCTCAATGATCCATATGAGATCATCGTTGTTGACAATGCTTCCATTGACGGCTCCGTTCCATTTCTGAGGAGAGAATTTTCTTCGATAAATATTATAGCCAACAGTACCAACGAGGGCTTTTCGAGTGCCAATAATACGGGCATTAAAAAAAGCATTGGTGAGTTTGTTTTGTTGCTTAATCCGGATACAATACTACAGGAAGACACGCTGAGAAAATCCGTTGCCTATATGGAGACCCATCCCAATACCGGGGCCCTGGGATGCCGTATGATAGATGGAGCAGGTGATTTTCTTCCGGAATCTAAAAGGGGATTTCCCACTCCGCGTGTGGCCCTCTTTAAGGCTCTTGGGTTGCATCATCTTTTTCCAAGATCCAAATTTTTTAATGAATACTACCTGGGATATCTGGCTGAGGGAGAAATCAATAGAGTTGATGTTCTTACCGGAGCATTTATGCTATTGCGAAGAAAGGTACTTGAAAAAACCGGTCTTCTCGATACAGATTTTTTTATGTATGGAGAGGATATAGATCTTTCCTACAGGATAAAAAAATTGGGATATGACATTGTCTATTTTCCACTCACGACGATTATTCATTATAAAGGGGAGAGTACGAGAAAACAGTCCTTCCAGTACATAAAAAGGTTTTACGGTGCGATGCAAATATTTGCAGGTAAGCATTATCAGGGTCGTCAGGGATTATTGTTGAGATTGGTTTTGCAGCTCGGAATTATTCTGAAAGGCAGCTTGGAAATTGCGAAGAATTTTTTGACACGTTTTGGAGCAATTATTTTGGACTGGATTTCGATCGCAATTGCGCTGAAGGTATTCTCCCTCATTTGGGCAAAGATTTATTTTGAGAATGCCAACTATTACGAGCACTCAAGCATCCATTACAATATATTTATTTATGCCAGTGTCTGGGTTTTAGTCCTCCTTCTGGTCGGCGCATATGATCAACTCTCAAATTTTAGAAGAGCGCTTCGGGGAGTGATTGTGGGTTGGCTCGTGATAGCCGTGCTTTACGGGTTTTTGGGTGTATCATTACGGCCGTCAAGATTCATGGTATTTACGGGAGTTCTAATTGTTGCTCCAGTGATCATGTTATTGAGATTTGCATATCATTGGTTTAAGTTCAAAGAGTTTCCATGGTCAAATTTTCAACAAAAGAGGTACGTTGTGGTGGGGACTCATCAACAAATGCTTGAGATTAAAAAATTTCTTTCCACACAGCAACACATGACATTGGTGGGATTTATTTCCGATGCTCAGTCAAAGGGGGATAATCAATTTTTGGGTTCACTCGATCAGCTCGATGAGATTGTGAGATTCCATTCGATACAGGAGATTATTTTTTGCTCTACCTCTATACCGTCAGGTGCAATTATGAAATGGATGACAAAATTAGGACCAAAATTGAGTTTTAAGATTGCCACAGAAAGACCACAAGTGATAATTGGGAGCGACTCAAGAAATACTACGGGTGAGATCTACACAATTGATATAAAGTATTTGCTTGATGAGCCATTTGTGAAACGTAACAAGCGCTTTTTCGATATCATATGTGCAGGTATAGCCTTGATCTTGTCTCCCGTCTTGATTTTTTTCGTTAAGGATAGGTGGTCCCACTTGCAAAATCTCGTTTCTATTCTGTCAGGAAAGATGACATTTGTGTCCTATGGAAATGAAGCGGCAAATGATCTTTTTCCCGCATTACGCCCGGGAATCCTGGTCCCCAATACGCGACTACTCCGGGAAGATGAGTCCCAGGCTCAGCTAGATGCGGACTATTTTTATGCGAGAGATTATTCTGTTTTGAAGGACTTATCTTTGGTGCTCAATAACATCATCAGGAATCTTGCCAGTGGAAGGGCTTAGTAATCGGATCAGAACAGCTGCAGAAGATCTTCAAGAGCAAATTGTTTCGTATAGGCGTCATTTGCATCAATGGCCGGAGCTTTCTTTTCAAGAGGAAAAAACTGCTGCCTATATATCGGATATACTGAATAGTCTCGATGTAATACACGTCAGAAACATTGGTGGCCATGGAATCGTCGCTGTGATCAGGGGAGATCTGCCCGGTGACACGATCACGGCACTACGGGCAGATTTTGATGCGCTTCCCATTCAGGAGGAGAATCAAACTTCGTATCGATCGCAGAACGACGGCGTAATGCATGCCTGTGGTCACGATGTCCACACCGCATCACTGCTGGGAGCCATCTCAATTATAATGGGCCTCAAGTCTGAATTTGGGGGTACAGTCAAATGTCTTTTCCAGCCAGCGGAAGAGCGCTTGCCAGGTGGGGCCTCATTGATGATTCGGGATGGTGCACTTGAGAATCCCACACCTGCTTCTATTTTTGGCCAGCATGTACATCCACCACTTGGAGTAGGGAAGGTGGGTGTCAAGGGGGGAATGTACATGGCGTCCGCAGATGAGCTTTTTCTGACTGTGAAGGGAAAAGGCGGGCATGCAGCCTTGCCCCAGGATATCGTAGATCCCGTGCTGATCACAGCAAATATCCTGGTGACACTTCAGCAGATCATAAGCAGGAAGGCTAACCCCACAACACCCTCTGTGCTCTCCTTCGGCAAAATCCAGTCTGATGGCGGTGCTACAAATGTTATTCCATCGTCGGTTAATGTCCAGGGGACCTTCCGGACCATGGACGAGGAATGGAGATCGCAGGCACATCATCATATCAGGCAGGTATGTACGTCAGTCGCAGAGGCCGGTGGTGGCATATGTGATCTCGAGATCAGAAAGGGATATCCATTCCTGACGAATGATGAAAACCTCACACATCGATTTCGGCAATATGCAATTGATTTTTTAGGTGAAGACAATGTTGTAGACCTTCCTGTGCGTATGACCGCAGAGGATTTTGCCTATTACAGTCAGGAGATGCCGGCCTGTTTCTATCGCCTTGGTACGGGTAATGTAGATAAGGGAATTACGTCACCGATTCACACACCCACTTTTGATGTCGATGAAGACTGTCTTGTGGTGGGGATGGGACTGCTGGCCTACACTGCACTTTCAGAATTGAGACGATGATCTCAAATTGGTACAATTATGGGACTTTCCCGGCTTACGGTACGGATTACGATTAAAAATATTTGATTTTTTTTTCGGCGTGACTTTTTGGTGGAATAGGGGATCAGAGGGGTAGTTTGGGATCAGATTTCATTCAGTTTATATCTAATTGATTTCACATATACGTTGAATCATGAATTCCTAATCGGATTGTTATCATTTCCATACAGATGCTTTGTAATAATTATGTTATTATTTCCTCTTAGTAATACCTGTCATTTTGATATCGAAGTCCATCTTGATAAGACATTATCGATTATTTCCATGTGACATTTAGCGCTATTCACTTTGTCAAAGAATATGTGTGGTAGGATTTTTGCCGCGTCTTAGAGGTGAAGATGTCGTAAAAAACCAAACTTCTTCCACGGGGAAAAAAGATGAAAAATTTCCCACCATAATTCGACCATCCAGGAGGACATGTATCGTCCAAAAAATTTGACTCTATACTATTGATAACAATGCCTTTCGAATGATTAATTCATACCGATTGTGCTAAAGATATTTTTGATCGGGATAACTATGGTTTAAAAGAGAGAAAGGCCGCTTAAAGAAGTGGCCTTTGCCTTTTTCCTCCTCTTATCCTTCCCTGCACCCTCCGCTTAAGCAACACACATCAATCCGGCTGTATGTAAAAGACTTGTACGAAGTACGAACAACACCTTATTGATATCAAGTACAACTGTAAGTATCTGATTATTAGTATATTATATATATGTGCTTAAATATTTGTTGTAAATGTGAGTGAATGATTGGAAAATTGAACACATTTCACTTATTTTACACATGCAAATATTATTTAATTTGTAAATAACTATAAAACAATAAGTTCTATGGCTAAGATCTTGATAGTTGACGACGAAGCGTCGATTAGACGTACCCTGCGCGATATTCTGGAATATGAGAAATACGAGGTTGACGAGACGAAAGATGGGATGGAATGTCTGGTTAAGCTGAAGAAAGAAAAGTATGATGTCATTATTATGGACATCAAGATGCCCAAGATGGATGGTATTGAGGCTTTGGAGCGTATCCAAATGATAGCCGCTGACACCCCGGTGATTATGATCAGTGGTCACGCCAATATTGACTCGGCTGTTGAAGCCGTGAAAAAAGGTGCCTTTGACTTTATTTCCAAGCCACCGGATCTAAATAGGATGTTGATCACGATCCGGAATGCCATGGACAAATCGTCCTTGGTGACGGAGAAGAAAGTGCTGCAACGCAGAGTGGCCAAGGCTAAGAC
Organism: Saprospiraceae bacterium; assembly: GCA_965222645.1. Lineage (GTDB taxonomy): Bacteria > Bacteroidota > Bacteroidia > Chitinophagales > Saprospiraceae > JABDMH01. The sequence continues at coordinate 4,548,305 of OZ244968.1, forward strand.
ACAAGAAATAATTGGAGATTCTGAGGCGATAATGAAGATAAAAAAGACCATAGATCGCGTAGCCCCAACTGAAGCTCGCGTCCTTGTGACCGGTAAGAACGGGACCGGCAAGGAGCTCGTAGCGAGATGGATCCATGCGAAGAGCCCGAGGTGTCAGCATCCAATTATCGAGGTCAATTGTGCTGCCATACCTTCCGAATTGATAGAAAGTGAGTTATTCGGACACGAGAAGGGCGCCTTTACCTCCGCTGTCAAACAGAGGATAGGTAAGTTTGAGCAGGCCAATGGTGGCACCCTGTTTTTAGACGAAATCGGTGATATGAGTCTTTCAGCTCAGGCCAAAGTATTACGTGCCCTTCAGGAAAACAGGATCACCCGGGTGGGAGGTGAAAAATCGATTGCTGTCAATGTACGCGTCATCGCTGCTACGAATAAAGATCTGAGAAATGAAATCTCAAGAGGAAAATTCCGGGAGGACCTATACCACAGGCTTGCAGTCATCATTGTAAACGTACCTACCCTCAACGAACGCAAGGGAGATATCCCTTTGCTGGTTGACCATTTTAATGAAATGATCTGTCAGGAATACGGAATAGCCAAAAAGAAATTTCACAAAGATGCCCTTACCACTTTGCAAGAGGTGGATTGGAGTGGAAATATCAGGGAGCTGCGCAACGTGGTGGAAAGACTGATCATACTCAGCGCTGACACTGTTGTGCGAATGGATGTGCTAAACTACGTTGTGCCCAGCAGCAGGGGCAATGGCCAGGTGCCGTTTCCCAATATTTTTGAAAAATTTGAGAACGCTGATGAACTTACGGAGTTTATCAACGAGGCCTATTCCAAGTACAAGTCGGAGGCACTTTAGATAAGACCCGCACAAACTGCGTCAGATAGTTTTCCATTTGTCGATCTACAAGCACCAGGCACCTGTCCGTGATCTACTCTTATATGGCACATTATTGGCATATGATCCTGTGATATGACGAATCGACGCAACATGAAGGAGTGGACCCCGATCAAGGGTGAAAATGCCTGGACAATGTTTAAAGTAGTTTCAGAACTCGTGGAGGGTTTCGAACGCCTTAACAAAATCGGGCCCTGTGTGAGCATTTTTGGATCCGCACGCACCAAACCCAATCACAAGTATTATCAATTGGCAGTCCAGATTGCCAAACAACTGATCGATGAAGGTTATGGAATCATCACGGGGGGAGGCCCGGGTATCATGGAAGCTGGAAACAAGGGCGCTGCTGAACAAGGTGGCACCTCAGTAGGCATCAATATCGACCTGCCAATGGAGCAGGGTTACAACGCTTTTATCGATCAGGATAAGGTGCTCAATCATCGCTACTTTTTCGTGAGGAAAGTTATGTTTGTCAAATATGCTCAAGCATTCGTCGTCTTGCCGGGCGGTTTCGGGACATTGGATGAACTCTTCGAAGTGCTCACCCTTATCCAAACAAAAAAAATTACACCGGTTCCAGTCATTTTAGTTGGTTCGGAGTTTTGGACAGGGTTAGAAGCGTGGATTGTTGAGACGATGCTTGGTAAAGAAAAGAACATTAGTCCCGTGGATTTGGATTTATTTAAGATGACGGATGATCCGGATGAAGTGATTTATCAAATCAATGACTACTACAGTGACTCCAAGAAGGGAGTGCTGGGGCCAAATTATAAATTGGAGTAGGGAAATACTCGATTAATCCATCCGATTCTGATCCTAAAAAATAAATCCTGCTGGGGATACCGGCTGTACTGGTAGTAGATGGTGGCGCATATGGGTAGGGCTGATGGGAAGATTCGAAGCGACATTTATCACGGTTTGGAGGCCTGACTCCATTGATGTGCCAATTGTGTCCCGCTGGGTCAGATCTCGAAAATTTTCACAAGAAATAGTATGCAATCCTATTGATGTGGGTATTTTATCTTTTGTGGCGAAAACGGGTATACGTAAAAACAATATTGAGTCCTATATAGATTGTATTCCGATCTGTATTTCAATAGATTTTGCTTGCCAAACATTGCAACAGTCAAAAAAGAGACGACAATTGTAACTCGCCAACAAGTAAACTCAATTAATAAAGATCCAACCCACTCCCAGCCTAAAAAATAAATCCTGTTGAGGATACCTGCTGTTTTGGTAATAAATGGTGTCACTTATCGGTTGTAAAATGTTATGCAACTTGGCAAACACCCGAAAGTATCTGACTCGCCCCGAGACCCTAAAATCTAATGCCGGATAGAGCGGAATTTCGATGCGATCTTCAACTCCAAAGTTACCAATCATTGGAAAATAGGTAGAGCCGTCATAGCTGTCATTAAGACGCAAATCAAATCCCGATTGAAAATCCAGTACTTTCTTAAACAATAAACCGGAAAAACTGAGACTTTGCTCCAGATACCAGCCTGGTACCTGAAACACATTTTGATTCCCTGTCGTCTGAAAAACTAATTTGCTTTCCGCACTTAAGATCCCAAGATCAAATCGTTTGTAAACTTTTAAATATTGGAGCGATACTACATTCTCAATCTGATTAGGGATAGAATTGCTATCGAAATAAATGGGATTATCCATCAGTACCTGACCTACCGTCACACTAAGCTTTGCTGCAGAAATAGAATAGGTGCCCCTCAGGTGGTTTACAAAAATGTTTTTGTGTGAATGTTCCCATCCTAATATTTGACTTATGTATACCCTGTCCTGAATCAAAGATGGCGGACGTTGATTCAAATCGATTTGACCAATCAGTGTCCCGGCCTTTCCCAGGTTTGTATTTATCCTGCCACTAAGAAGGAAACTCGCATTTTCCCTGTTTACGTTCAGTTCTCCCAATGCACCTACTGCAAGTGTACTGCCCAAATTCCATTGTGCGGTACCATATGCCTTCCATTCCGTGATTTTGTCAGTAAATGGCTCCTGAATTATTTTATTTATAATATTTCGCAACCCAACTGTGATCTGTTTGCTTTGTGCATTCCCGACTTTGAGTGAAAAATCATTAATAATTCTTCGATTGGCAATATAATGTCTTGTTCCCCTCAGGTCGGTGAGGAGCTCCCCGTAGTATATGGCAGATTCCTCGTCCAGATCCGTGTCGGAAAATCGATATTTGCGATGATCTGATCTGACCGAATATTGGGCTACAAGTCCTGTCGCCGAGCTTGTACTGTCTTTCCCAGCCAATTTATAAAAGGTATTGAGCTGAAGGGATTTATACTGATCTCGTGTTTTGGCGGCATTCAGGTAGATTGGAATATCGGTTCGCTCGCTGCCATATTCTGCTGCAAATAAAGTATCGGTTGTGATACCTCCGTTATTTTGCTGCTCGAAAATATTGCTGTAATGGGTGCCAAAAATCAATAGTCTTTTGTTTTTGCTTTGATATCCCAACCCTACACCCAAATTTGTATTTCTACCCAACTGCCTTAAATAGAGACCACTGTTATTATAGCGATTGTAATCTATCGAAACCTGGACGTTATCTTTAAAATTCCTCGAAAATCTTGCTCGAAACAGGCCGTCTTCCTGAGTTTGTCCCTTTGTGTAAAAGACATCGGTAAGGGCCTTTTTCATCTTGTAAAATCGAAAATTATGATCGTCGATTAAGTACGGATTGTACCCATTTAATCCCAGATTAAATCCTGTATATTGATGCGGCACTGGAATAAGTCTTCGAGCAGGCGATCCCGGATATCCCAGATTTAAGTAAGTCGATTTCTGAATTTCTGATAGATCAAACTCATGGAAATGGCGAATTAAGGTATCATCGTAATAGCGAAGAATTTCCGGAGTATTTTGATAATAGTATTGTACATCAAGGGTATCATTTTCAAAAGCATCATCACTAAACTCACCGGCTGTTTCTCCACTATTGCCAAATCCCCCGGCTCGTCCCCGCTGAGCAAATAGTGAGCCGGCTATCCAAAAAAATATAGCGAGAAAAATAGATATTCTTGCCATAAAGAGGAAATATCGATGATGGGTCAACATAATAAGATACTCCAACGTGCAAAGAACAACTTGTGGTATTTACTGACCTTCGAACACAGCGGGATTGATTCCCATTGAGGAGAATCCTCCGTCATGAAAAAGATTTTGCATCGTAATCATTCGTGAGTAATCTGAAAACATCATGACGCAATAGTCGGCGCAGCTCGAGGCCGACGCATTGCCCAATGGTGACATTTTATCTGCATATTCAAAAAATTGATCAAAGCCCTTTACCCCTGATCCGGCGGTTGTTCTGGTAGGACTCTGAGAGATCGTATTTACCCTCACTTTCTTCTTTACGCCAAAATGATATCCAAAACTACGTGCAAACGATTCCAGTAGTGCTTTAGATTCAGCCATTTCGCTGTAGTCCGGAAATACTCTTTGGGCAGCAATATAACTGAGAGCAAGGATAGATCCTCCTTCAGCAACAGCATCAATATCCATAGCGACCTGCATCATTTTGTGGAAAGAAATCGCAGATATGTCAAATGTTTTTTGCATCCATTCGTATTTGAGACCGGTGTACGGTCGACCCTTCCTCACATTTAGTGACATGCCGATGGAATGTAAAATAAAGTCCACTTTACCATCGAGCACTTCGACGCTTTTCTGGAAGAGATTCGTAAGATCTTCAACGCTGGTGGCATCTGCAGGAATAACTTCTGCATTTAATTTTTCACCCAGTTTCTGTATTGCTCCCATGCGCAGAGCTACTGGAGCATTGGTCAGGGTGATTTTCGCGCCCTCCTCCACACATTTTTCAGAAACCTTCCAGGCGATGGAATTTTCGTCTAACGCCCCAAATATGATTCCCTTTTTTCCTTCCAATAGTGACTTTGACATTTATTTCTTCTATTGTTAAAAATGAACAAACGTTTAGTTAGATCTCAACAAGAGTACTTTTCCCTTTGCCCAGGGCTCCATGTGTCCAAACCCATTCTTCATACAAATGTAATCGTCCTTTCTCAAATGATGGCCGGGATCTGCACTCGCCGCATTTTTCCTGCCCTTCCCTATCAATATGACGGTATTTGAATGCCAAATCTCCACTGGGAGATACCCGCCCAATCAGAACCCCACACTTGATTTGACCACCGGAATAATGGCCCCAAAGATAGCTGTCCACCTGATGATAATAAAAGATAGTTGAGCTATCTACGTCTCCACTGTTGTCATTGGCTTCGGCTCTAAATTTTCTTTCGTTGTAATTTATTTTCACAATAAAGCTATGACATGAGTTCTTTTGCACTCGTAATAGCAGCCTTGCTTGGAGGTTGTGAACTTAGCATTGTGGCTATTTCCACGATTCTCTCCCTTGGCCCAAGCTCTTTTATCACGGTTCGTGTTGCTTTCTGATCAGTCTCTTTATACACCGTAAAATGCTTAGACGCTTTTGCTGCTACCTGTGGCGAATGTGTAATCGAAATGACTTGATGCCGGACAGCAAGTTTCTTCAGAATCTCTCCCATTTTAGTTGCAATATCACCAGACACACCACTATCTATTTCATCAAAAACCAAGGTGGGCATTTCAACTGATCCCGCTACCAGGGATTTGATAATGAGCGATAACCTTGACATTTCTCCACCCGATGCGACTTCCTTTATTTCAAAAAATTTACTGCCCTTATTGGGAGCAAACAGGAAGGATATGTCATCTAAACCCGTTGCCAGAATATGGTCTGAAGGCAGACATTCGACTTTAAATTTGGCATTTTCCATTTTTAGGGTCGCGAGTAGATCGTTTACATTCGTTTCCAGCGATGGAATACATTTAATTCTTTTCCTGGAAAGATCGCCGCCTATTTTCTTCAATTCCCCATCAGTAATTTCGATTTCTTTTTTCTTTTCTTCGATTTCTGTATCGAGATCCAAAAAATCGTCTAATTCTTTTTCAATATTTTCTCTGATGGCTGCAAGATGGTCAACATCACTTGCCTGATGCTTGTGCAAAAGGCCATTGATCAAATCCACCCTTTCTCTGATCTGTTGTGTCAGATTAGGATCCAGCTCCACATTTTCTGCAATGTTTTTGGAATCCCGGGCAATATCTGCCAACTCCACATGAGTCTGGTTGATTCGTTCGATTATTAGCGGCATCTGTTTGTGAAAGGAAACTATAGATTGCAGCTCATTTCTCAATTCCTGCAGCCTGTTGACCACGGACGAGTCCCTCTCTTCGAGTTCTGCAGCCAGGTTGTTTAGCACGGAAGATATTTCTGATGCATGCTCAAGCTCATTCAGTTTTGACTCCAGATCATTGTCCTTCTCAATTTGGATGTCCACTTCGTTTAATTCGTCTAATTGATACTGTAAGTAATCTCTTTGCTTAATAGCATCTCTCTGTTTTTTCTCCAACGCATTTAGAATCGCCTCATCAGCCAGGTATTTTTTATACTTTTCTTTATACCGGTCGCTCAGATCTCTTGTACCTGCAAATGCATCGAGCATTACTATTTGTTGATTTCGATTATTTAATCCTAAATTCTCAAACTGCTGATGCAGATCAACCAGCTGAGATGAGAGTCTTTTAAGGATGTTGAGTTTGACCGGGGTGTCATTGATAAAGGCTCTACCTTTTCCCGCTGCTGTAATCTCCCGTCTTATTATTATTTCTTCCTCAAAATCCAGATTGTACTCCGAGAAAAAACTCTGTAAGTCGTAATTACCTACAGTAAAAACACCCTCCACAATACATTTTTTTGCTGGGTCCAACAATACTTTTGTGTCTGCTCTTTTGCCCAGTATAAGACTTAACGCACCAATTAATATTGATTTTCCCGATCCTGTTTCACCAGTGATGATATTGAGATTCCCGGATAGGTCAATCTCAAGAGATTCGATTATTGCATAATTTTTGATTTCAAGCCTGCAAATCATATCTCAGCATCTGAATTGAGAATATCTTTGACGAGGTCTGCTAAGGCATTTTCAGAAGATTGGTTGGGAATATCCACGTTGTTTAGTCCCAGATTCAATAAAGTATCGGCAGTTGTATGGCCCATAGCAATGATTTTCTGGGAACTGTCTATCGAATACTTTCCGTAATACGTCTTTGCATTTAAAGGACTTGTAAAGATAAGGACATCGCAGTGCGGTACATCTATATCATCTGCCGGAGTGTTGTTATAAACTACCAGTTCATGAACCTCGATTTCTTTTTCTGTGCCTTTTTGAAGAGCTTGTCGAGAATGTTTTGCGCGGATAAATAGTACACTTGATCCCCTGGCTACCAGGCAAAATGCCTTGGCTGTATCCTCGGCCACACCGTTACCAGTAAAACTGACATCGATGCCCTTCTTAATCATGGATTGTGCTGTTTTTTGTCCGAATGTCGCAATCTTGGGTCCCTGTGGCAATGCAGAAATGGCATCCAGAAAGTGCTTCACCCCCTGCTGGCTATAGAAGAAAATCCAATCCGTTTCCGGGACATGGTCAAATTTCAGGGGGGTAAATTTTAGTAATGACTGATCAATTACATCGTAATTTTTTCTGAATTCTAAAATCGGACTATCATCCGATAGGGCGCGGCTAATAAATATTTTCTTTCTGCGCATTTTTACATTTATAGCCATTAAAATAAGTCATCCAGCTGACCGAGATTTAGCAATTTATTAAAACATCGCGAAATAGCCATGATATCTTTTTGTGCATTTCCAGCTCCTTCGTACCCCACGTTGTATAGTTTGCCGTGTAGCTCTGTGAGTGAGGGCCATTTGTAACGGCCATCTCTTCCCGGGATTTTACAGAAGTACGTACTTTCTCTCATGAGGCAAAATCGCTCTGCTTGCATATATTTATGATTGACATCATTGCGATAGAGCTCGGCGAGAACGACATTTTCGTTGTACTGTAAATTAAATGCGAAAATATACATCGCTTGTTCTGCAGAGGCACAGAATTTCTCAAGAACTCCTTTTATTTCTTTGCCTTCTTCCAGCAATTGTTCCTCCGTGAGGCCAGCTTTCTGGAGTGCAATGAGATCAAGCTCTATGGATGGTGGATTGATAAGAAAATCATTCTCCTCGGTGAGATTGCCCTTTTTGTCATAAAGTAGCCAGGACAGGTGCAACAACTTGGGCCAGCTAAAGGTATCAGTAAAATGGGCTTTCCAATTTTTGGGCTTGCCATTTGTGGATGCATCAAAAAGAAGAAACATAAGTCATTCGCTTTTGAGATAATAATCAGCAATGGCCTCCGCAAGACCCTCTGTTGTACTATAAGACAGTCTGTGGTGCCTTATTGGCGAATCTAACGAATGCGCAAATGTTGTCCAAACATGATAATAGCCCATCCTATCTTGCTCACAGTAGGCACCGAGGGGAAGATTACAACCTCCATCCAGCAGGAGAAGGATATTGCGCTCAATATTGACTCTGGTCCAAACATCAGGATGATGTAAATGCTTTTTGACTAGATTGTGCAAAGGTTGATCTCCGGTACGTATGCGATATGCGATCACTCCCTGTCCGGGTGCCGGTACAAATTCCCTTGGATGCAAATGCACTACCGTAAATGCACTGAGGTCCATTTGTAGGCGTGTCAAACCAGCTGCGGCAAGAACAATAGCATCGTACTCTCCACGTTGTAATTTGTCTATTCGATTGGGTACATTCCCTCTTATCCCTACTATTTTAACGTCTGGCCTCACATGACTTATCTGAGCAGATCGCCGGGTAGATGATGTACCTACTTTAGCCCCTTTACCAAGCTTCAGCACCTCATTTTTGGAAGATGATGCCTTTCTTATAATCAGCCAATCTGCCGGATCCGCTCTTTTTGATACTCCGGCCAAAACCAGACCCGGTAGCGGACTTGTGGGCAGATCTTTGAGAGAATGAACAGCGATGTCAATCTTACCAGATTGCACGGCCCTGTCTAAGAGCGAAGTAAAAAATCCGGGTTCGGTGACTTGCGCAAATGGCTTTTCTGGGAATAGATCTCCATCCGACCGTATGATAGTAATTTGAGTCTTTACTCCGGCAGCTTTTAGTCTCTCTTCCGCATCTCTGGCCTGCCATAGAGCCAGTGCACTGCCCCGGGTACCAATGCGTATCAGATTGTTCAAAGCACTATTAATTTCTCGCAAGATAGATCAAATTCAGGTTTGTCTTTGTAACTTGCAGCGCTATGAAAATGACCGCTGCTGAACTCGCCACCTTGCTAGGAGGAGTGGTGATCGGCGATGAGAAAGTGCAGGTAGAGAGACCGGCCAAAATAGAGGAAGCTACACCCGGTTCATTGACATTTCTGGCCAATTTGAAATACGAAAAATATCTTTACGGAACCGAGGCTTCGATTGTACTGGTACAATCACAGTTTAGCCCCTCCAAACCCGTACCCACGACCTTGATCAAAGTTCCGGATGTCTACCGGGCTATGGCGACACTCGCTGATCAATTTTCTCAAAACCTTGGAGATCCAACGGGTATTTCAGCACAGGCGACGGTGCATCCATCGGTTTCTTTCGGTGAGAATGTAGCTATCGGTCATTACGTTGTGATCTGTAAGGGATGCAAGATCGAGTCGGGAGCAGTTATACATCCCTTTACATGGTTGGGACCAAATGTAGTCATAGGAAAGGATACGGTGTTACATGCAGGGGTTAAGGTATATCATGAGTGCCAAATCGGTAATAAAGTGATTATTCATGCCAATACAGTAATTGGAAGTGATGGATTTGGCTTTGTAAGATCAGAAAATGGATTTAAGAAGATAAAGCAACTCGGCAATGTAGTCATCGAAGACAATGTGGATATTGGTGCCAATGTAGTGATCGACCGTGCATCTTTGGGTTCGACCCTGATAAAAGCAGGAACTAAACTTGACAACCTGATCCAGGTGGCCCACAATGTTCAGATCGGTACCAATACTGCCATTGCTGCCCAGTCGGGGATCGCAGGAAGCACGAAGATCGGTAATGATGTTCTGATAGGGGGTCAGGTAGGCATCGTAGGACACATTGACCTTGCAGACAAAACCAGTGTACAAGCCCAAAGCGGTGTTACAGGCTCTACGATCCCCGGGCAGCGATTGTACGGCTCTCCAGCGTTAGATTACTCCAAATATCTGCGTTCGTATGCATTGTTTAAGAACCTCCCAGGCATTGTAGCCCAATTGAATAAACTCGAGGACGATCTCAAATCGGTGCAGGAAAAGCTCGATCAGTACCAATCTGGCAAGTAAAACGTACTTTTGCACAATCGCCTTAATTTCTTATGACTGTACCTGAAAAACAGAAGACAATTGGGAAGTCAGTATCGCTGAGCGGTATTGGATTGCATTCCGGTGAGGCCGTGGATATGATATTTCATCCTGCCCCCATCAATCACGGGATCAGATTTAGACGGGTAGATATGGTAGAAAAACCTGAAATCATCGCTGATGTTTCTAAGGTCGTTTCTACAAATAGGGGGACGACAATCGGATACCGCAAGGCCAATGTAAGTACTGTTGAGCATCTTTTAAGTGCCTGCAGTGGCATGGGGATAGATAATATTACTATTGACATTAATGGTCCTGAGGTTGCCATCTTAGATGGAAGTGCTCACGCTTTTGTCCAGGTTTTGGTAGAGGCAGGTGAGGTAGAACAAGATGCGGAGCGCGACTATTTTGTGGTCGAGGACCCCATTGTCTATACGGATGAGGAAAATGGAGTGGAAATCGTGGCGTTGCCATGTGATCACTTTGAGGTGACGACCATGATCGATTTTGATTCTCAGGTCTTAGGTAAGCAATATGCCAGGCTCGAGGATCTGACTGACTTCCAGTCGGAGATTGCCAGTGCAAGAACATTTGTTTTCTTACATGAACTTGAGCACCTGTCAAATCAGAACCTGATCAAAGGAGGTGATCTGGAAAACGCATTGGTGATTGTGGATCGCATCGTGGCACAAAAAGAGCTCGACATCATCGCCAGAAAGCTCAACAAACCCAGTATTGAGGTTCATCATGCTGGAGTCCTCAATAATACCTCGCTTAGGTACTCCAACGAGCCTGCTCGTCATAAGCTTCTGGATCTCATTGGTGACCTCACTCTTTTAGGAAGGCCGATAAAAGGTAAGATCCTGGCCACAAGGCCGGGCCACGCATCGAATGTCGCATTTGCCAGCTTGCTGAAAGAACAGCTGAAAAAGCAGCGAAGACTAAAAGGGAAGCCCAAATATGATCCTGCGTTGCCACCGGTACTGAATGTAACCGAAATCCAGGGAATGTTACCCCACCGGTATCCCTTTTTGCTTGTGGACAAAATCATCGAGATGAGCCCCAATCACGTGGTCGGCATTAAGAATATTACATTCCAGGAACATGTTTTTCAGGGACATTTTCCGAACAATCCTGTCTTTCCAGGGGTTCTCATAGTGGAAGCTTTGGCACAGACAGGAGGAATACTGGCCTTGTCAAATGTGGAGAATCCCAGTGACTGGGATACATATTTCCTTAAAATAGAAAACACAAAGTTTAAGTTTAAAGTTATACCTGGTGATACTTTAATTTTAAAAATGGAATTACTGTCGCCCATTCGTCGTGGGATCGTACATATGCAGGGCACGGCTTATGTTGGAAACAAGATTGTGGCGGAAGGAGAATTGACGGCACAAATTATTAACCGTACCAAATTATGATTGTAAAAGAAAATGTCCTTATTCACCCAGGCGCCAAGATCGGCGATAACGTAAGTATCGAACCCTTTGTTACCATCGCAGAAGATGTAGTCATTGGAAATAACACCTGGGTGGGTCCTCATGTCACTATTCTCAATGGAGTCCGGATAGGCAATAATTGCCGGATTTTTCCCGGATCAGTGATTGGCGGTATACCCCAGGATCTTAAATTTAATGGTGAGCACAGCATCGTCGATATCGGTAACAATGTCACTATCCGTGAGTACTGTACGATAAATCGCGGCACAGTGGCCAACTACAAGACGCATATCCAAGATCATTGTTTATTAATGGCCTACGTACATGTAGCACATGATTGCGTTATACAGCGCCATTGTGTTTTGGCAAATAACGTCAACCTTGCTGGTCATATCGAGATTGGTGAGTACTCGATTCTGGGGGGACTTACCGCTGTCCATCAATTTGTAAAAATTGGTGAACATGCTTTTATCGGTGGTGGTTCCTTGGTGAGAAAAGATATTCCTCCTTATATAAAAGCTGCAAGGGAACCGATTTCATATGCAGGTGTCAACTCGGTAGGGTTGCGACGCCGGGGTTTTTCACAGGAGCAGATAAATCACATTCAGGATATTTACCGTATTCTTTTTGTGAGGGGTTACAACACCCGGCAAGCAATCAAAATTATTGAGGCCACTATCGACGTCAGCAAAGAGCGAGACCGCATATTGACCTTTATTGATTCAGCAGATAGGGGTATCCTCAAAGGTTTCAAGAAATTAAATGGCTGATCTTTCTGAGATCGGTCTCCAACACATTGGAAAAAAGTACAAGCACTGGATTTTTCGTAATGTAGATCTGAATCTCGTTCCGGGAGGTCGGTATGCTGTTGTGGGCAGGAATGGTATCGGAAAATCTACGCTTCTGAAAATTATTGCCGGGGCGGTAATACCATCCGAAGGGCAGGTAATCTACACAAACCAGGGAAAGTCAATTGATTTGCAAGAAGCCCTGACTGCAATCTCTTTTGCGGCTCCATATGTAGATCTTATCGAAGAACTCACAGTTATGGAAATGTCCCGGTTTCACTCGCGATTTAGATCACTCCATAAAAAGCTGGAAAATTGCAATGAATTTTTGGAACGGATAAACCTAAGAGGACACAGCGAAAACTTTGTGGGTGATTTGTCATCCGGATTGATGCAAAGGTTACGTCTGGGTCTTGCTCTACTTTTTCCTACACCGGTGTTATTGCTTGACGAGCCCACGAGTTATTTAGATAGCGAGGGAAAGCAATGGTATAACCGTTTATTGGAAAATTACCTCGATAATCAGATTCTCGTCATTGCCTCAAATGATCATGACGACCTCCATTATTGCAAAGAAGAAATAAATATTGAAAAAATCACAACTGGTCTTTAAGCGATTCAAGTCCCTTTTTGATCCCCTTGAGCGAACTGATAACCTTGCGGCGTTTAGCGAGATGACTCTTTTTTGACCTGATTTCCTTTTTTGCACCCTCCAGTGTAAATCCCTTCACTTTCACCAGATGATAAATCATATCCAATTGGTCGATATTTTGTTTAGTAAACCGCCGGTCTCCCTTGCTATTCTTATGGGGTTTCAAAACCGAAAATTCAGATTCCCAGTATCGAATTAGGGATTTCGATACTCCAAACATTTCTGAAACTTCACCTATTGTGTAATACAACTTGGTAAGCTCGCTAGTTTTTCTATCCATGGTTTTGTATAGGAAATAAATTTATAAAAAAAACTCTAATACGATCACACAAATGAATAAATCTCTACTCATTAAGGATATTTTCCAGAGCCTCACGTGCCATTTCCGGATTAGCTTTTCCTTTTGACCGCCTCATTAGCTGGCCAATAAAGAAAGTGACAAGTCCTTTCTTGCCTTTTCTATAGCGTTCCAACTGTTCCGGATGATCCCGGATGACCTTCTCTGCAAGGTCAATGATAAAATCTTTGTCCGTGGTCTGTAATAGATTCAGATCCTTGCACAACGTCATCACATCTTGAGGTTGCTCCAGCAAGACAGGCCATAATTTTTGATAAGCAGCGCTGGATGATATCGTTTTATCATTGATCATTTTCAACAGTTGAGCAATATGCTCAGTGGATAAATCGCCGGGTAATTGACTACCGTCTTCTGCAGGGTACCATTTATTTATATAAAAGTTTGCAGCCTGTTGGGGAGGTATTTCCGGATTACTGCTAACGAACTGCTGAAATGCTTCTGCCCTGGATCTGGATTCAACGATAACTTCGACATCGGAAGAAGCGATTTTATAATCCTCCAAAAATCGAATCCTATATTGATATGGTAGGAGTGGTACCGAACCTTTTATTCGCTCTATATATTTATCATCAATTTGCAGTGGCAAAATATCGGGCTCTGGAAAATATCTGTAGTCATGAGCATCTTCCTTATCTCTCAGAGGTGTGGTAATTCCTTTTTGTGGAAGAAATTCTCTGGTCTCCTGCGTCACAGCCTTACCCTCAGCCATCAAAACCGATTGGCGAGAAATCTCAAATTCTATGGCTTTTTTTGCAAATTTCGCAGAGTTGATATTCTTGACTTCGGTCCTGGGATTTAATATCTCGTCCCCGGCAATTCGTACAGATATATTGCAGTCACACCGGAGGGAGCCTTCCTGCATATTGCCATCTGATATTTCCAGGTACCGCACAATCCGGCGCAATTCGTTTATAAAATGATATACTTCGTCAGCACTCCTGAAATCAGGTTCTGTTACAATCTCAAGCAGGGGAATTCCAGCGCGGTTTAAGTCGATAAACGAATGCTCTTGCGCATCTTCATGAAGTGACTTTCCCGCATCTTCTTCCATGTGTATATGGTGTAAGCGTATAGTTTTTGCAACACCGTCTACCGGAAAAGTTACCACTCCTCCCAGACAGATTGGTTGATCATTTTGAGTAGTCTGAAAACCCTTGGGAAGGTCCGCGTAGAAATAATGCTTTCGGTCAAAAAGAGATTTTCTATTGATTTCGCATCCCAACGCAATCCCAAGTTTTATTGCGCAGTCGATTTGCGCCTGATTGGGACGGGGCAAGGTGCCTGGATGAGCTAAGGAAATAGTGCTGGTCTGAGTATTTGGTGGAGATCCAAATAGCGTACTGTCTCCACAGAATGCCTTTGATTTGGTAAGTAATTGCACATGCACCTCCAGGCCGATAACAGCTTCATAATTGCCCGAATTTTTCATCGCTCAAACATAGTTTTTAATTATTGAACTCGAGGAGTTATCAATAAGAAATAAAATACCAGCCACAGCTGGGAGAAAACTTCAAGTATAGTGATCCGGATCCCCGTACAATTTATTATTTGTGGCATCATGAGAAAAAAAAGTCTTAGAGGCTGATCTGACTCTTTTTCTTGCCCCTAGAAAAGTCAATTGTTGACAGTCTTTGTTCACAATTTTTGCAATAGCTGGATCTGCTGGTAGTAAGTTACCACAGTTTTTGCAATGAAATCCAGCACTATCAGGACCTTATCTGCAATTAATGGTCTCCTATTCGAGTAGCCACTTTTTTTTGGCTGAATAGATCCGGTTCCTGGTTTGACTTGCAGGTAACCTGGCGAAATCACACCAATACTATCACTATGGCTTCACCGGGTGAAAGCAACACAATTCGATCCTGCAATCGAGAATCAGTCCTCGTCTTGTCAAGGTTACAAAAATAGCTGGGCCAGGATGCAAATACAGTTAGTCAAAAGATTTGTTAGTCTCAGACGCCATTTTGACCATCTCTTCATACTCTTTTGGAGAGAGACCGTCCATGCAATAATGAATTGGATTCACAGGCTTATCTTTGTAATGGACTTCGTAATGTAAATGCGGCGCGGTGCTTGTGCCTGTACTTCCTACAGTACCGATAGGCTCACCTTTTGTTAATTTTTCTCCTTTTTTCACCTCGATTTTTTCGAGATGAGCATATAGTGTCTTGTATCCAAAACCGTGATCAACGACGACGTGGTTGCCATACCCTGTACGCGCTTTTCTCACCTTAACCACTTTCCCGTCTCCCGTAACTCGCACAGGAGTCCCCTCATGTGCGGTGAAGTCCAGACCATAATGCATTTTGGGAATCTTGTGTATCGGATGCAGGCGCATACCAAAACCGGACAGATATCTGATGGATCTCTTTACTTGATCCGTCCGGATCGGTTTTACTGATGGCATCGAGTTTAGAAATTTTTCATTTTCACCTGCAATCAGTTCCAGTGAATCCAGTGATCTGGATTGTAGTGCCAGCTGCCTGGCCAGTTTGTCTGCTCTCTCTAATGTATTGAAGAGGAGAGCACCCGAGTTTTGGTAGTTGGTGACATCACCAAAGCGATCGTGACCACCGACGCCTGCATTCCAGACATCCTCGTTTATCGGTTCCATTCCAAAAACCATCCGGTGTACATTGGCATCTCGATCTTGAATATTATATAAAACCTTCTCCATCAGATTGAGCTGCTCGCTGATAGACGAATACTTGATCTTCATTTGATCAATCTCTCGCAGCAGTGATTGCTCCTTGGGTGACGAAGGTCCATATTGCAGGAATAACATCAGCAGCCCAAGTGAACATCCCAAAACACCAACAGCAAGGCCTGCTGTGCGAAGTAACCGGTGAGACAGCGGAGTTTTATGTCTCTCGTAGGTAAGACTCTTGGGATTATAAACGTACTTTTCCTTTTTCATTAACGAGGTTCTTATCCTATTTAATAACTACTTTTGAACCCACATTTCGGGATTCGAATGTAACTTCCTGACATGCCCGTGTCTTAATGAAGAAACAGGCTCCGCCAAGCCATCTTAAAAGTTTTGAATTGTTCGAGATAAGCGCGCCCAAAAATAGGTGGTCTTGAGCACCTAACCAAACATGAAGATAAAATTTATTTGATAAAACGATATACGTACACCATTGTGAAGCATGGAAGCTAAACAAATCAGGCAGGCATTTTTTGACTTTTTCAGATCTAAGGGACATTCGATTGTTCCTTCTGCTCCCATAGTCGTTAAGAATGATCCCACACTAATGTTTACTAATGCGGGGATGAATCAATTTAAGGATTACTTCCTCGGCAACATGACTCCGTCCTCCAACCGTATCGCTGACACTCAGAAATGTTTGAGGGTCTCTGGAAAACACAACGACCTGGAGGAAGTAGGGGTAGATAGTTACCACCACACCATGTTTGAAATGCTGGGCAACTGGTCATTTGGAGACTACTTCAAAGATGATGCCATTGCCTGGGCCTGGGAACTCCTGACCTCGGTGTATGGACTGGATGAGGATCGCCTCTATGTCACCGTGTTTGGTGGAGATCAGGACGAAAATCTCAATTTAGATTTAGAGGCTATTGATCTGTGGAAGCGTTTTGTAGATCCCAGCAAGATTCTCCAGTTTGGTAAAAAGGACAACTTCTGGGAGATGGGTGACACGGGCCCGTGTGGCCCCAGCTCGGAAATCCACATCGACATGCGATCAGAAAAAGATAGAGCAAGCGTCTCCGGAGCTTCATTGGTAAACCAGGACCATCCCGAAGTAGTTGAAATTTGGAATTTGGTCTTTATCCAGTACAATCGAAAAGCGGATGGTTCGTTGGAAACGCTGCCTGAGAAGCACGTTGATACTGGGCTGGGATTTGAGAGGCTATGTATGACCTTGCAGGGGAAAACATCCAGCTATGATTCTGATCTATTAGCACCGTACATTGCATTTCTGGAAGAGTATACAGGAATAAAGTACACAAATAGATATGACCAGAACGCCAGGAGTGATATTGCAATGCGAGTCATTACCGATCATATCCGGGCAGTTTGCTTCGCCATTGCTGATGGAGCAACTCCGGAGAGTAGTGGAGCCGGATATGTTGTACGACGGATCTTACGCAGAGCTGTGCGATACTATTATTCTTTTTTGCAAGTAAGTGAGCCCCTCCTTTATAAAATGGCTCCCTTAGTGGCTGACAGTTATGCCGATGTTTTTCCAGAAATCAAGAAGCAGGAGAAGTTTTTGGAGAAAATGATCTTTGAGGAAGAGCGCTCATTTCTGCGTACGCTGGCATCCGGTCTGAGGAGACTGGAGGCAGTAAAAATCATCGACAAATGTATTGATGGTGATACGGCATTTGAGCTTTACGATACATTTGGATTTCCCATCGATCTCACACGGCTTATTGCAAAGGAGCGTGGGCTTCAAGTGGATGAAGATGGATTTGAAAAAGCGTTGGCCCAGCAGCGTTCCCGATCCAAAAAGGACGCAGAGAAAACGGTGGGAGATTGGATAAATGTGCACGGTGGAGGCACCACCTTCGTCGGTTATGATCAAGCACAGGTAGAAGAGGTCTATATCACTAAATACAGGGAAGTCGTCACTAAAAACGGTGTGGAAAGGCAAGCTGTCTTATCTACCACCCCTTTTTACGCAGAGGGTGGTGGTCAAATTGGTGATACAGGTGTGTTGATTCAGGAGGATGCGCAAATCAAGGTATTAAATACCGTCCGCGAAAACGATCTAATTATTCATCTGCTTGATAAATGGCCAGAAGATTATACGGCACCCCTGGTAGCTAAAATAAATAATCGTAAAAGACTGCTTACAGAAAATAATCATTCAGCTACTCATCTTTTGCATGCTGCATTGAGAATGACTCTTGGAAATCACGTAACTCAAAAGGGCTCACTGGTCACAGATAAATATTTTCGATTCGATTTTTCTCACCATTCGAAATTAACCGGGGAGGAACTGGAAGAAGTGGAAAAAATCGTCAATGAAAAAATAAGGAAAAACATTGCCAGAAGGGAGGATCGCGATATTTCCATTGAAAAAGCACAAGAATCCGGTGCGATGATGCTATTTGGAGAAAAATATGGCAACAAGGTACGGATGATCACATTTGACCCCGAGTACTCGGTAGAGTTGTGTGGTGGGTGCCATGTCGAGGCAACTGGTCAGATTGGTTATTTTAAGATTGTGAGCGAAAGTGCTATTGCGGCTGGGGTGCGTAGGATCGAGGCGATTACTTCTGTAGAGGCCGAGAAATACATCAACGAGCAATTGCAAGAGCTAACAGCTATTAAAAAGTATTTTAAGAATCCGAAAAATATTGTGGGCCAGGTAGGGACAATGATCAGTGAAAATAAATCACTGCAAAAAGATTTAGAAAAATTAAAAAGCTCACAAGTTGGCGATTTGAAAGGAGATTTGTTGAAGAAGATTACTAATATTGAGGGAATTAATTTTCTTGCCGAGGTTATAGAATCTGGCGATACAAAGGCATTAAAGAATCTGATTTTTCAAATAGAGCGCGAGGTCGATAATGCCTTTATTTTATTTGGCACATCAACAGGGGGAAAACCTCAATTGATGTTGGCGGTGAGTAAGAATCTAACCGAGAGTAAAGATTTACATGCTGGTAATATAGTGCGTGATCTCGCCAAATTTATTGACGGTGGAGGAGGAGGGCAGCCATTTTTTGCCACTGCGGGAGGAAAAAATCCAAACGGCCTGGATCTGGCCATCTCTGAGGCAAAAAAGTACATCTTCATGGCACAGGAATAAAAAGTCAAAAACAGTTCTGATATCAATGTCAAGAATATGGACAGGCAACAGCTAAAAATAGACGAGGATATAAGAAGGGCCTCTACCTTACATACATCGATTTATTTTGATGAGCACTTGTACAAGATTTCATTAGATAGAATTTTTGCCCGTTCCTGGCAGCCGCTTGAGTTGGATGTTTTGCAGGGAGATGACTCAAATGTTTTTCCTGTTACTCTTCTGAAAGGGTGTCTCGATGAGCCTTTAGTCGTCACGAATAATAGTGGCAAATGGGGCTGTTATTCAAATGTTTGTACACACCGGGGAAATATTCTAGCTACGCATAAGGGAAAGTTCGGCCAGCTCACATGTGGTTATCACGGCAAATGCTTTGACCTGCGGGGAAAGTACAAATCGATGCCGGAATTTGACCAAGCTGTTGATTTCCCTTCAGATCGAGATCATTTACCGGAGCTGCCTCTGCATCGCCTGGGTCCACTCTGGTTTACATCTCTAGATCCGCCACTTGAATTCGGGCGGCTATTTGCACCGTTAATTGATCGGATGTCCTGGTTTGATTTTGAAGGTCTTGTGTTTGTACCAGAACTGTCGAACACTTACCGAATCGATGCGCATTGGGCATTGTATTGCGAAAATTATCTTGAGGGATTCCATATTCCCTATGTACATCCGGCACTCAATAAAATGTTGGAATTTTCTGAGTATAGCACTGATGTTTATGACTATTGCAATTTGCAACTCGGTATTGCCAGGGAAGGAGAAGTTTTTTTTGATTTACCTGAAGACCATCAGGATTTTGGGAGAAAGATTTTAGCTTATTACTGGTGGGTGTTTCCAAACATAATGTTGAATATTTACACCTGGGGCCTTTCTCTCAATATTGTAAAACCCCAGGGACCACAAAAGACGGAGATCGTATTTAAGACCTATTTATTGCCGGGGGTGGAAAAAGAGGGGAGCATAGCAGACGGACTGGATAGTACAGAAATGGAGGACGAAGCCATCGTGCTCGATGTGCAGATGGGAGTAAAGTCGAGATTGTACGAGCAAGGGAGGTTTTCACCGACTATGGAGAAAGGGGTACATCATTTTCAACGTTTACTGTCGAAGTTCCTAAAGTCCTAAGGTGACTCAAAAAAATCATCAATTGCATTATGTCGAGTGGATACCAGCGGATCCGGTAGCCATTCTCTTTTTGGTACATGGTTATGCAGAATATGGAGGCCGTTATACAGATTTTGCCAAAAGACTTAAAGAAAGAAAAATTGGAGTGATTGCGTGTGACTTACCGGGTCATGGAAATTCGCCTGGCAAAAGAGCCTATTTAGAAAGTTGGGATAATTTGATCTCTCACCTTGACAACTGGTTGCAGGGTGTAAGGGCAAGATACTCCCATATTCCCCATTTCATTTTTGGCCATAGCATGGGAGGTCTTGCGGTCGCTGATTATGTCACTACTTACAACCTGCACTTTCACGGGGTGATTCTCTCAAGTTCGGCTTTGAAAGTGAAGGAAGATCTTTCTCCCATACTTCAGAAATTGTCTCCCATAATAGCTGCCATTTTGCCCTCCGTGAAGACTGTAAAACTCAATCCCAATTTTACCTCACGGAGTGCTGAGGCTGTGGAGAGATATAAAAATGATCCTCAAATTTATACGGGAGGGGTCTATGCAAAAACAGGCAGCGAATTGCTGAAGGCCACTGAGAGATTTGAGAAAAAGTTTTCGGCCTTTCAGCATCCTGTATTGGTGCTGCACGGTGATGCAGATCAACTTACAGAACCCAAAGGGAGCGTTCGATTCTATGAAGAATGCGCTTCGACAGATAAAACATTAAAAATATATCCCGGAGCATATCACGAACTGCTCAATGATTTTGATCGAGCTCAGGTAATGGAGGACATTGGAGAATGGATTCAAGCTCGCATCTAGTGCAAAGAGACAAACATTGCGCTTGCACTGTGTACCGGGTTGGTATCATTATCGCTAAAAAAAGCTGATAGCTTCTTATATCCAAATATTCAATCAAATAAAATAAGGAGCTAAGAATGCAATGATCAAATACATCATTATATTATTCGCATCACTATCTATCCTTCCTCAAAGTGGTCTCACCCAGAATAAGAAGAATTCAATTCATTTTCTGTACGGAAATGCTGGAATATCCGGTGCACTTACATTGAATTGCTCTAGGATCTTAACAGAATTTGACGGCTTTGTCGACCATCTTGCAGGTACTGTAACATACGGAGCCTGGTTTATATCAGATATTGGTTCTGGAAGTTACCAGGCACTCACTGTGGGTATATCATTGGGTCCGGATCGTGGTGGATTTCAGATTAATGTCGGTGGAGCGCGGCTATATAACAGTCTTGATTTTGACTTCAAGAATTACGATTACAAGAATTGCCTGAGTACTTCTAAACCCGATATATATAGATTGGCTAAACCTAAGAAGTCAGATTTTGTTTTTTACTCAATCGTTGGCAATTTGGGATTCTCGTCTAAAAAGGTAGGGAAAAAAATATTTTACATAGCCGGACTCGGATATCCGGAAGGGATTTATGCTGGAATTGGCCTGGCGTTTTAGTTAGATTAATCTCAGAATACCCAGTCCTTCCACAAACCACGACCCTCTGGTAAATATCGATTTTCTCCGAGATAGTCTAAAAAATCTTCCCTCGAGATATTTTCGGCCCCTAACGATCGCATATGGGCTGTATCTTGTTGACAATCTATGAGCCGGTATTCCCTTTTTTTTAAAGCTGTTACCAGGCAGATAAGGGCCGTTTTTGAGGCATTGCTTTTTAAACTAAACATGGATTCACCAAAAAATATTTTGCCCAAACTTATTCCGTAAATGCCACCTATTAATTTTTTTTCGTCCCAAACTTCTACCGAATGGGCATAGCCCATGTAGTGAAGCCTGGTGTAAGCTTCTTTCATTTCCGGAGTAATCCAGGTACCTCCTGATCGGCCTCCTCTTTTCACTGTTTGACAAGCGGTTATTACTTCCTCAAAACTGTGATCTGCAGTTACAGAAAAAAGTTTCTTTTTCAAAAATTTCCGCATGCTCGTGCTCACATGTAAACGATCCGGGAATAGAACAGAACGCGGATTTGGTGCATACCACATAATGGGTTGTCCTTCTTCATACCAGGGAAATATTCCAAAGTGATAGGCCATAAGCAGTGTATCCACATTGAGATCACCACCCAATGCCAAAAGTCCATTATCAGTGCTCAATACAGGATGAGGAAAAAAAGGTACGGCCACTCGCTTGCGTCAGGGCACAAATTCTTCGATGACAGCCGACAGGCCACGGTCAATCAAAGCATCCTTCTTGGGTTTCAACACCTCAAAGGAATCGGTTTTGACGATGGCCTTCCCTTTAAAGTGGATAAGCAATGACAATTGCTCAGCCTGCTCAAAAGTATGTGAGCAGATTTCCATTAAGCACTCAATCACCCAGGTAAATGTATTGACGTCGTCGTTGTAAACTACGAGTTGCGCCGATTTTCCTGTATCGACTAATTCATCAACGATCGCAAGTTCCTCTGTATCAGTGGAATATCGAAAGGCCATCCGGTGTAGTTATTTAGTTGATCTTGCTAAAACTTCTTTTATCCTTGCAAAATTCGGCAATTCTCCCGGGTTATTCATGATTTCTTGATGTTTTATTACTCCGTTTTTATCAATGACAAAAGCAGCGCGTTTTGACACCCCGTGCAAGCCCATCGCAAAATGCTCATGCAGTGCTCCATAACTCCTTGATACTTCTTTATTAAAATCTGACAGCAAGATAAATGTGTAATTATATTCCGATCGAAATCGGCCAAGTGTGTAAGGAGAATCCACAGAAATAGCAATTACGGTGGCATCCAGAGCCTCATATTGACTAAATTCATCATTTACCTGACAGAGCTCCGATGTGCATACACTCGAGAATGCAAAAGGAAAAAAAAGCAGCAATACTTGCCTACCGCCAAAGTCCTCTAGCGAGACCAAAGATTTATTGTGATCCCTCAAACTGAAATGAGGTGCCTTCTCACCTGTTTTCAACTCCATTTGTGTCCCTTTTGTCTTTGACCAATATGCAAATTAAAAATTTCTACATTGTTTGTCCGAACAAAAACTTCTATTGGGTTGCAAAACAGAAGGGCCCTCATCCAGCTCCATCTGGCAGTAGTGCTTTTTGGCACCTCGGCCATTCTAGGTGATCAGATACATCTGTCTGCGGTCGTACTAGTTTGGTGGAGATTATTGATCACTATTGTGAGCCTTTTTTTATTCGTCAATATCGTAAAGCAGTTTTACAAAACCTCATGGAAATCCCTTCTTTCATGGATGGGTATCGGACTTATTGTGTCAATGCATTGGATAGCATTTTTTGCGTCAATAAAATATGCAAATGCCTCCGTGGCGTTGATTTGTCAGGCTACCACAGTGATATTTACGTCCATGTTTGAGCCCGTATTTTTTAAGGTCCGGCCTAAATGGAATGAGATACTGCTTGCCATTTTAGTGGCGCCGTGCATGATATTGGTAGTGAGTGATCTGACATTGTCAGTATTTGGAGTTTGGCTGGGTTTAGTCTCCGCTGCACTACTTGCCTTATTTGGGATATTAAATAAAAAAATGATCTCCAGGGGAGATCCACTTTTCATCACATTTATTGAGATGTCGAGTGGGTGTCTGGCGATTGGAATTTTTTTACTGCTCTTTTTGCCTTCGGACGAATCCTTCCTGCCACATGGATACGACTGGCTATATCTGGTTTTTCTTGCTCTTGGCTGTACTACTTTGGGGTTTGTACTTGTGCTCCAGGCCCTAAAACACTTATCGGCATTTACAACATTGTTGGCTTTCAATCTGGAGCCTGTATACGGAATCTTACTTGCCGGGTTGCTTCTGAATGATGCAAGTGATTTATCATTCACCTTTTACATTGGGAGTTTTCTTATCATTGCTTTAGTTCTTATCCATGCCTGGATGAGCAATAGGATTGATCAGAAAAATCTGGGAAGATGACAGAAAAGGAATACTGCGAAGCCTATACCTCGATGCCTTCAGAAGCATTGCAAAGGCTAGACCGGAAAACGCATCTGCAGACCCTGGCACCTCAGATGATATCAGGCGCCTATCAGGGAAGGCTGCTAAGTATGATAAGTCATATGATTGCTCCGATGGTCGTTCTGGAAATTGGAACGTTTACGGGGTATTCAGCAATATGCCTGGCAGAAGGACTTGCCCACAGTGGAAAAGTGCATACCATTGATATCAATCCGGAGTATAATAATCTGGTAAAAAAGTCGGTAAAAGACGCCGGAATGGAAGATCGCATCCAGTGTTATCACGGCGATGCGCTAGAAATTATACCCGGTTTAGATTTGATATTCGATCTGGTCTTTATCGATGCTTCAAAACTGCATTATCAGCAGTACTTTGATTTAATTATTGATAAGGTGCGCAAAGGTGGTTTTATATTGAGTGACAATATGCTATGGGATTTGAAAGTGCTTACAGATGACGATGATCCCAATACCCTTGCTCTAAAGGATTTTGCACATTCCTTACATCATAACGAAAGCATTGAGAATGTCCTATTGCCCGTAAGAGATGGCTTAATGATATGTCGAAAAAAATAAAGCGGGATAAACGAAGATATCGGACACTTTGTGGCAATATCTACCTGCCCATCTTCTTTCAGGACTGGTGGTTGGATATCGTTTGCCAGGGTCACTCATGGGACGTCCTGCTCTATGAAGAGGATCCCAATGTAGTGGCAGTATGGCCCTATGCAGTCAAGCAAAGAGGTCGTATTTCCTATATCTCAATGCCGCAGTTTACCAAGTTCTTAGGGCCGTACTTTCTCAAGGACTTTCCCTCTCAGAAAAAGCAACGCATCGTAGCACAGATGCTTGAGGCCTTACCCAATTACCCCAGCTATGCACAAACAATGCATTATCAGCTAAAAAATTGGCTGCCTTTTAAATGGAAGCACTTTAGTCAGACCGTTTATTACTCTTATGTCCTGGAAAATATTTTAGACACCGGGGAGATTTGGAATGGGATTGATAGCGATTATCGAAATAATAAAATTGCAAAAGCGAAAGATCTGGTTTCAATAGCTACCCGCAATCCTGCAAATCATCCATATCTCATCTTTGAGGCACCATTCCGGCGGAAAAATATGTTGCTACCTTATGATAGAGATCTTTTTATGAGAATAATAAATGAAGCCACCACGAGAAATCGAGGAAAAGTGTTGTGGGGTATATCATCTGACGGGGAGGTTCTGGCCGCTTCGTTTATTGTATGGGATGAGGACTATTGTTGTTATTTACTTGCTACGGGTGAGAATGATCGTGGCAGACAGGTTGGAGCTGGAGTATATACAACGTGGCAGACCATAAAATATGCTTCGGAAACACTCAATTTAAAAGTGTTTGATTTTTTGGGTGGGATGGCAGAAACTGTGGAACCCAGTCGTAGAAAATTTGGTGCACTACAACAACCATATTTTTTTATTTTCCGGCATAAGTGGTGGATTAAAGTGTTGAATGCGATAAGGGCTGCCAGGAGGTTTTGATTGAACGCGGAGGCACAGGGACACAGAGAAATTATATTTTGATGAACACGGAGGCTCAGAGGCACAGAGAAAGTGTATGTTGATGAACACGGAGGCTCAGAGGCACAGAGAAATTATATTTTGATGAACACGGAGGCTCAGAGGCACGGAGAAAGTATATGTTGATGAACGCGGAGGCTCAGAGGCACAGAGAAAGTATATGTTGATGAACGCGGAGGCACAGGGACACCGAGAAATTATTTCTTGATTAAACACGGAGGTACAGGGTATTGTTGATGAACACTGAAGCGCGGTGGTTGAAAAGCATTAAAAGAATAAAACAACAGCATAGATCCGGTGAAAAGTAGCTGTTCTTTTTTGACCATCGAGTGATTACAGACACAGCCAGAAGGAGAAACGTAGATATAATGTTGAATTTAGTTGGGTGGGTTTTTACTTTTGAGCGAGTGACGGAGGATGGCTTTTATCTGGATAGGCTTGCCCTCTCTCAATCAAGATTTCGCATAGTGATTAGTTTATTGTTTTAATTAGCCAGATAGTGTAATTCAATTTGGCAGAATGTGAAAAGCCTCATCATAAAAAGAAGTGATGTGTCTAGGTTTCAATGATGGTGGAACGCTTAAGTGGAGTTCTCATGATTTAATGTTTTCGTTGATCTCCTTACACCGTCATATTCACTTGCAATGAACTGTGCGTACTTTTAATCGATCCTGGTGACCAGTTGGGGACGAAAATACCTAGGTCTTTGTAAGGATTGAACATGTTCTATGAATCCTAGCATAGCATTTTACGAGAAGGAACCCAGCCAAAAAGGAACGAGGAAGAGATCCACATACTAAAGAACTGGATCGAGATCAGAGCACAACTCCAGCCAAGACTAGTATGAAGTGGGTCACGGGCTATACAATCAGTCTACGCTGATAGGCTTTGCACTAGAGATAAAGCATAAGGTTTGCCACAGTGGCGAAATCCCATATCTGTCAAAGGGAGCTAGTTAGGTCTTAACTAAGAAGGATGTATCTTGTATGCTCTCGTGTGGGAATCCTTTAATTTCAGCTCGAAATGAAGATCAAAAATAAACTAGGTAAAGTCATTTCCAACAAAATAAAAGTTGGCCATCCTATTAATCGAATCTTTTTAATCAGTTTTGTTGTCTTGTGTTATTTCTCTCATGGAACTCTTAGCCGGTCTGCATTAGCATTGTTTGGAGAGAAAATCGATGGACAACTACTTAGTATACAAGGCGTTGAAAAATTAATTGATTACCACTCATTTTTTTTAGTCTCAGCATCGTATAATTACAAATCCCATAAATCTAGTTCTGATCGATACGAGGAAGAAATTCATGTCGCAGTTAAGGAATTCGATCCGTCCGATGAGAATTGTATCTTTTGTGACTATATATATGGACCAGAATGGGAGGCACTTGACTATGATGATATTGTGACTATCGATCGAAGGCTTCCAGTAATATATTTAGGATTTTGCCCTGCTATTCATCTGGCAGGAAATGAAGTCCCATTGAACAGTTATTTCCCGAATCTGCTGTTGTTTACTTTCGTGACTTTTCTACTCTATCTGGCTTCTAGTCACAAGGGAACCAAACAAGATTAAGAGTAACGATTCATTGTAACTTATAGATGGACATTTCAGCGAGGTTACACCTTACAGGATAATGATTGTTACTCTGTTCTAATCCATATCGTAATGTTTATCAATGAATATTAAAAATCGAAGTATACAATTATAGACTGAGTGAGTAATTGATTTCCTTTCATCAATTTGAGTGCAACCTTAATCGGATGTATTCGTACGATCCTGGAGATCGGAAACCAAATGATTTTTCCTCAAAAACTACACCATCTACCACAATGTTGGATAGGCTTATAGTGCAGGTGACAACCTGGTCTCGTGCTAATACGCAGGTAACAGAACTGGACAAACTAATCTTTATACCTTTTGGATCTTTCAAGAGATCACTCGGATAGTTTTGCTTTTTTGGATTGCAATGACAATTGTTGGTATTCCAAGGAATCGTACAATGATCAATTCTTACCACCTCGGCGGCATCCACGACAATTGCACACATTTCATCCACTGAGTACAAACTTCTTTAGCAGGGCAGAACCGCATTAACCTAATCTATGATCGCTCAGTGCCTAACCGAACCGCGCTTCGTGAGTGAAAAATCGACCATCAAGGTAGCTTGTATAGTAACATTCAATTTTTTCGATTCGTGTAAAAAACGAGACTATTTTACCATTTTGTTTTTTACTCCCAGGCATGAGAGTCAAGTCAGGGAGCAATTATGCAGGCATTGCCCATGGACGTAACTTTTTGTATCCTTCAGTCGTTAGAACCAGCAGGTTGTGGTACAGTAAGTGCCATTATCATTTCTTTAAGGTCATCAATCTGAGATTGTTGTGAACGAATGAGCTGCGTCCAGGCAGCCATATGATTGATTCCTACAGCCGTGTTAATGCGTTTGATGCCGTTAAGTGTAGAACTTTCCCATGCTTGACCAATGATCTGATGGTACAGTTTGATGTCCGAAGTGTTTACAGCTATACCTAAGCCATCTCCATTGCCGCTAGCGACGATCCAGTCACCCGAATGAACAGGTCCTAGCACGGAAGTTTGTACCTGACCCACGAAACTCACAGTCTCGTGTGTGTGTATGGCTATATCATCTGATTTGTGTACTGGGCTGTTGCCAAGAACAGCTGCCTGATCAGTGATGACCATTACTCGATCAGCATTTTTGGTTTGCTTGGAAATATGCCCATGGTAGATCCCTACCACATCACCCGGTTGAAATATCTCTGACTGGTCTAGTACTGGCAAATACTCTGCATAGTCACTTCCCGGTGATGTATACGATACACCACCGTTGCCATTTCCTTGCACTTCACCTATTATATTATTAAGACCATTGTAAAAAGTAAGGAAATTGCATCCTGCTCCGGGGTTTGGTTGGTTACCTACTTGCAATGCCAATACGTCGGGACTAGTCCCAGAGTTTCTATTCTTTATAAGTCCAATATGCCCTTGCAAAGTAGAGGCGCTTTTGTCACCTTGAATGTACATACTGAAGAGATTTGCATGCCTAACATGGATTCCATCAAAACCAGCAGAATCCACGTTAACCCCATTAAATCGGGATGATCCGATATGGACACCATCACCACCCGCATAATTGATATGGATGGCATTTCTATCAAAACCAATAACTGAGTCTATTTCGATTTGATTCTGACTAAGTAGAGGTAGTGTAAATTTGGTAAAAATGCCCAAAATTAAGATTACTGTTTTAAAAGGATTCATGATTTTTGATTTTATTGTAGACATGACATATATATTTAACAACTTACCTCCCGAATTCGGATTCGTGACGATTTACAATCATCGACTAAATCATCAATGGTGCCTTTCAATTTTTGCTTGATCTGACATCTGTTTGAGGACACGATAGCTGAGCAAGCTACATTTTATGATCCAGTGGTATGTATAAATGGTTTCAAAATCACGCAAAAAATGTACGAAAAAATTCCTAACTGGAGTTTTTGTAGCTCGAGATTGTCCATAAACTATCGGATGAAGGAATCACCAGGTAGGCAAGTCCTATTGATTAAATAAGGCGGCATGGAGATACGGGGACTAACTAAAATCCACTGACCATGCCAAAATGCACAACACCGCTTCTGAAACTAAAAGGAGAATCGATAGCCTTGCCGATGGCATAACTTATCGAGAAAATACCCACTTTCGTTTCTAGATTCAGACCCACACCAGTACCTAGTGGTTGATCGGAGATATAGCCCTCATTATCATTGCGATCGTAGAATCCGATATCAATAAAATAGAAGAAATTGCTGTTTTGATTAAATAGTAGTCGGTACTCCAATGTCAAGACATTGTAAAATCGGGCAAAAATTGATTCTTCATTAAATCCTCTCAGCAGCTTCGTGCCACCTATTCTATACAACTCATTGTTGTACAATCGCTCTCCTGATCCTATCAAAGCAGTGTGGTTAGCGAGAAGCAAGGTGCTACTTTTAAATAACGGAAAGTATTTTTCAAGGCTCGCTGAGAGTTTAAATTGGAAACTATTTAGATTGAGATCATTATATAGAGTATTGAAGTTAAAGCCCGGCTCCTCACCATCCCGGAGTGATACTATTGTATTATTCTTTTTTATTTTTTTATTACCGGCACTCCCCGAGATGGATATTTTGGATCCTTTTCTGGGATTGAGTCGATAGTTTAGTCTTTCGAAATGCCATGTAGCACCGAGAAGATTATGGCGAGTATCAATAAAAGTTGGTAATGTTTGTGTCCGCTTTATTCTGGCAGTGTCAACAGTAAGTAGATCAGTTGTTTTTTTCTCTATAAAAAACCGCAGATAGCTGTCGCCTTTAAGAAAATATTGAATGCCAATATTATATCCCAGATCAATATATGTGGAATCGCGTTTGTATAATTGAAAATCAAGATCAGTGCCAAATGACCAGCCAAAAATAAATGGATAATTAAGACCCAGTTCAAGATTTTGAGTTCCCGGCATCAGATTCTCATATTTAAATCTAAAAATCTCGCCAGCACCAAATTGATTAGCCATATCGATATCTACATTACCCGTAAGTTGGAACCTCTTGTTGGGATTGTTACTTGGCAGCAATCCTAAGAGAATATCAAATCTATTGGCATTTTTGCGATCCAGATACAGCTGAATCGTGGCGCTATTCCCGAGGAAATTTACAACTGGATCCTGCTGTGATTTGACAAATGGAACAGATTCAATCCGGTCCTTTGCGAGCACTATTTTTTGCTTATTGAAAATATCTCCCTCCCGAATGTTTAGTATATGCTGTAAATATCTGTCCTTGAGTTTGAGATCGCCATCCAGTCTTATTCTTTCAATATTGATTTTGTCATTGAGCTTGACCTGTACTGTTGCTTCAACCATCTGATTTTTGATGCCTATGCTATCCAATCTTACAGCTGCAAACGGATATCCGTTATTTTCTGCATTGGTGAGAATGCGATCAAACAGGACATTAATTGCCTCGTGATTGTAAAGTTTTTCAGGACGTATCGATATTTTAAGTCCGTCCAGCAAGAACTCCGGAATCGATGATAAGTCGAGATAGTTCCATTTATATTGATTTCCAACATGAAAATGGATCATTATCGCTCGGGAATGAATGTCTACTGAATCGAGCGATGCTGCCAAATATCCCAATCGGTGTAGTTCTGACGCTATGCTCCTACACGAATCATTGATGTCGGAGAGGTCGAGGCTATCGGGCCACACCCGGGACAGCTGATGGTCCAGCTTCCATGTGACGGGAAGTGTCTGCCCTGACATGCCGGTGTGCAAACAGACAATGCCTATGATGGTTATTAAATGACGGTAGAACCTGAAAGCCATTTATCTTTGATATCAGATCAACGTTTCTACAACGAAAAATGGCAGGCCTTTATATACATATCCCCTTTTGTAAACAGGCTTGCAGCTACTGTAATTTTCATTTTTCGACATCTGATAGACTTCACACTCAGATGCTCAAAGCCATCATTAAGGAGTTGCAACTCAGAGCTGATGAGATGGCTGGAGTGTACCTGGAGTCTATTTACCTGGGAGGTGGAACACCTTCCTTACTCGCACTGCAGGAACTTGAGGATCTGTACGACACCGTATACAAACTCTTTGCAGTACAGCATGACGCAGAGGTGACACTGGAAGCTAATCCTGATGATCTGATTGATGGTTTTGTCCCGGCCCTCACCGATTTACCCATAAATCGATTAAGCATTGGTGTACAGTCTTTCAAAGATCCTGAATTGAAACTGCTGAACCGGGCTCACGATGCCCAGGCAGCGCATGATTGTCTAAAGCTATTGGAAAGAGCAGGTTTCGATAATTTTTCTATTGATCTGATTTATGGAATACCGGGCGCGGATCTGTCATCCTGGATCGAGAATTTAGAGATAGCGATCGAATATTATGACGTTCCTCATCTGTCTTGCTATGCATTGACTGTCGAGGATAAAACGGCCTTAGCCCATCAGGTGAAACGAGGAAAGCTGCAAGTCAATGAAGAAGCGATGGTTACCCAATTTAGGAGTCTTGTTGCTTTGACCAGGCAAAATGGCTATGATCATTACGAGATTTCCAATTTTTCCAAACAGGGATATCTGGCAGTCCATAACAGCAATTACTGGCGTAACAAAAATTATCTAGGGGTGGGTCCGTCAGCTCATTCTTTTAATGGCAAAAGTCGAAGTTGGAATATTTCCAATAATTCGAAGTATATAAAGATGATTGAAGCGGGAACTCTACCCTTGACAACAGAAACACTTACCCAACACCAAAAGTACAATGAATATGTGATGACCGGACTTCGCACAAAGTGGGGCTGCGATTCGAAAGTCATAGGGCAATTCGGGGACATGTACTCTCGACATTTTCTGCAGAGTGTTAGGAACTTTATTGAGAAAAGATGGATTGAGGAACATAACAGTATCTACACTTTATCAGATGATGGAAAACTGTTTGCAGATCAGATTTCGGGAGATTTGTTTCTTGTGTAGAACACTCAAATAGAAAATCAAATGAGTAAGTCAAATAGTTGGCGTGGTTTGTCCTTAATCCTGCTCTCCCTTCTCATTGGAAATGTAATGGTATTGCATGCTCAGGATCTCATAGTGGATGGAGCAGAATGGTACTACAATCTACATTTCTTCAGTTCTCCCGATGTTGGTATAACCAGATGCTACATAGCAGGTGATACGACCATCTTAGACAAGAATTGTCTTGTTTTTATGCAGGAAGTGGCCACTTGCAACGGCAGGCCTGAAAAAAATTATCTGCATAAGGACGACAAGCAAGTATATTTTTTCGATCAAGACGATAATACTTTTAAACTCCTGTATGATTTCTCGCTGGAGGCGGGTGATACACTGATTTATAATACAGGTATACATTCATGGGATAACAAAAGGAGGACACACTATATTCGCATTGATTCAGTTGGGAAATATCGTGTCAATTCAATCGAATTAAAACTCTTTGACTTGTCCTACGGGTGGATGGATGGAAATGAGATATTCTTTGAAGAAACATCTGCTCAAATAATTGAAGGCATAGGTAATACGGAAAATTTCTTCCACTTGAGTGATGGCACCGGGTATTGTGACGATAAGTACAGTGATAAGCTTGAATGTTTTTCAAATCCCAATTTTGCAACTGCAGTCATTGGTAGCCTTGGCTGCACGATCGTGAATACTAAAGACATGCCTGAATCAAGACCTGATCTGGTCGTTTACCCAAATCCATTTACTAATACTGTTGATCTGGAAACTTCCGTTTTTCCCATTGATGGCAAAGTTTTTATCTACGACTCAAGTGGTAAGATTATTTACCGCGAATCGTGGCCTGATGGCACCCATCGCTTGACATTATCCCTTGAGGAACTAATTCCAAGCGTCTATTGGCTAGAATTGGTTGATGTGCAGTCTAGTATGAAGAGCACGATTTTACGAATGATTCTAAAGAACGATTTCTGATCCAGGGCCCTAATAGACATGGCGATGGGACAACGATAAAGACCTTCTCATGTCCTCTAGTCGAACCGTTTGCAGTCAATTGAGATCGGGCCTCCTGAATATTAACGTCAATGATTCTGGCAAGTGTTTTATCTTTCCGAATGCGCTTGGATCATATTGTTTGGGGTGTTCCTGATCTCACAAAAGCAATCGAATCTATCGAAGAGAAGATGGAAATCAAGGCTGCCAAAGGTGGAATACATCCTGGATTTGGGACTAAAAATGCCCTTATCGGATTGGGAAGGCATGCTTACCTGGAGATTTTAGGCCCTGATCCCCTTCAAGTCAAGGATCAGGTACATCAATCATGGATGGGTATCGATGAGGTTTCTTTTCCCCGGATTGTGAGATGGGCAATACAAACTCACAGTATCGATGAGTCCAGAGATCTTTTTCTCAACCGGTACCTGCCTTGTGGTCCGGTGATGCCTGGAGAGAGAAGATTGGCTGGTGGTGCACTTCTATCCTGGAAACTCACAGATCCGGATAGCAGTGGAGATTGTGTAATCCCCTTTTTAATTGAATGGGGAAAAAGCGCTCATCCCAGTGCTGGTTTGGACCATGATTGTACACTCAGGTCATTTAAAATGGAGTATAAAAGACCCGATCAAATCGAATTTTTAAACGAGGCGTTCGGACCGGAGCAGTGTGATATATCGGAAGGACCATCTCGCATCTCAATTGTATTAGAAACTGTAGCAGGTTTATTTTTTATATCGTCAGATGGCGCATTTCAAAAAGTATGAGATGCCCGGAAAAAAAGAGTCTATAGTTTTTCTTTCTTTTTTGTTGGGAGCAATTATTCTGAGATTTCCCATATTTTTTCCTGTGGTCATCGACCATGATGAATCGACCTATATTGTGATCGCGGATCAGTTGCTTGAGGGCAAGGTGCCCTATGTAGATAACCTGGACATAAAACCCGTTGGTATTTATCTGACTTTTGCACTGATCCTTATGGTTTTCAAATCGATTATTGCAATCCGGGTTTTTACAGCCCTGGTCATCGGATTTTCTGCATTCTTGATTTACAGAATTCACAAAAGGCTATTTGTCAAAAGAGACTTTTCTATACTTAGTGGACTGCTCTTTTTATTGTGTGGAAGTTTGCACAAATGGTCTTGGTCATCAAATACGGAAATATATTTCGTCTGTTGTTCCTTACTTTGTTTGTATTTGCTAGTCACTGGTAAAAAAGCTCTTCATTTCTTGCTTTTTGGAGTTGTGGCAGGATGTGGATTCCTCTACAAATTTCATATTGCAGTAGATCTCGTAGCATTTGCCTTGTTCTATTTTTTTTGGATCAGCAAGGATTTGGGAAAATGGCTAGTTAGGATGTCTTTGGCGTTTGTTGGATTTGCCATAATTATTAGTTCAGTAATTCTCATCTATTGGGGGATGGGTTTTTTGGCAGAATTGCGTTTTGCAATGATAGATATTCCGGGTGCATATGCACTTGAACATAATTGGCTAAGTTTGATAGGATTTCTTGGTGAGTTCTACCTTTCTTTTTTACCGGTCACTATTATTTTATTACTGAATATTAAGTTTTTCTGGAATAAGAATGGAGTCCTGATCCCTCAGAAGGTACTATTAGTTTCGTGGACATTATTGGCGTGGGTAGGGGTGACAATCACCGGCAAGCAATTTTTCCATTATTATTATCAACTTATTTCGCCGCTCTGCTTATTTGCATTTCCTGGGTTTCTATTATCGAAGGAGAATGCTAATCGAAATGCGTTCGAATTTCTCAAGAAGCGGAGTGTTCTTTTTCTTCTGATTGTAATTGTTGCTGTGTGGATTAATCAGTATATGCAGGTTTTGAGAAAGCCGGATCTAGTGAAGATTGTAAATAAGGATCTCAGCGGTATGTGGTCTGATGGAGATCGAATTTATACCAATGAGATGACTATTCTATACTTCATGCTCGATGTCGGACCTCCCACTCGATATGTGCATAGCTCAATACTGCACAGAAAAGATCTTATAGATTCCTACCATCTGGATGTGGAGAAAGAGTATGGCAAAATTATGGATCAGGAGATTACTTACTATCTGCTCAGAGGGGATCCTCCTGAGATTCTGGCCCGAGAAATTGAAAAAGAATTTTTGCTATTAAATGTTTATGACGGAAATTTAAATCTATTTGGAAGAGCACGATAATATGTAAATCAAGATGACAGGATCTACATCGTTTGCTTGGTCATACTGCAAAACATGACGGCATTATTTTTTTAGAAAATTCCAACCAGCTGGAAACGCAACAGATGAATTGTAAGAGCGAAAGAGTTATGTCAGGTTTTTTCTCCAGTTCTGACAGGGCTATTTCGACTTTCTTCCCTTTTTCTTATATCGGTAGTTCTTACTCCTTCTATTTCCACCCCGTGACTTTTTCGAGTAAGCGTTTTTTCGCCATGTGGGGCCCTCACCCAATTCCGGTGGTAATGGAATTTTCATTACTTCCCGTTCGATAAGTTTTTCAATGCGACGAAACTTATACATGTCGTCTTCATTGATTAGGGTGAGTCCTACACCGGTGGTATCTGCACGTGCTGTCCGGCCTATTCGATGCACGTAGTCTTCAGCATCGGAAGGTACGTCATAATTGATGACCAGGTTAATATCCTTGATATCGATACCCCGGCTCAAGACATCTGTAGCAACGAGAATTCGGATTTTTTTTGCTTTAAATTTATTCAATACTTCAACCCTTCTTGTCTGTTCCAGATCAGAAGAGATTCCTTCTACCTCATCACTACCCTTACCCAACGCGCGTACGATATGAGAAACATTTTTCTTAGTTGAGGTAAAAATGAGTATACTTTTGTATTCCTTTTTACCCTCGATTAGACGTTTTATCAAGGCAGATTTCTGGTTTTCATATACGAGATATGCTCCCTGGAGAACCCCCTCCGCAGGCTTTGACACAGCAAGCCGAACTTCAAAAGGATTTTTCAGAATCTTTTTTGCAAGCTTACTGATTTTGGGGGGCATGGTAGCACTAAACATCAGATTCTGTCGATCCTCAGGAAGATGTGAGATGATTTTCTGAATATCATCAAAAAATCCCATGTCCAACATTCGATCTGCTTCATCGAGGATGAGGTGTTTTACTTTTCCAAACTTTACGTATCCCAGATTTAAATGAGAAATTAATTTTCCCGGGGTAGCTACAATGATATCTGCACCCTTGGTCAGTGCACTTTTCTGTTGGGGCCACTCAGACCCATCACCTCCTCCGTATATGGCTATAGACTCAACATCAACAAAGTACCCCAATCCCTGAATCTGCTGATCGATTTGAATGGCCAACTCCCTGGTGGGTGCAATCACAACCGCCTTGATAGAATGGTCATTATCTTGCGAAATCAAGTCTAAGATGGGTAGAATAAATGCTGCGGTCTTACCGGTACCTGTTTGTGCACATGCCATAAGATCTCTGCCATTGAGAATCTCGGGAATCGCCTGTTCTTGAATAGGTGTGGGTGTCTCAAAGCCCATATATGAAATCGCTTCCAACAGTTCTTTGTTGAGATTGAGATCTCTAAATGTCTTACCAGCTTCTTCGTCTTGCGTGCTCATAGAGTTGCAAAGATATAAAGTTTCGATTCTTGATCTTTTTTATCTTTCCCTGAGTTGTGTCATGTATTGGTAAAGTGATCCCGGAAAATTAACTATCTTGTTTTACTTCAAGATTTAAATTATTAGTGAAAAGAGATCGAGAAAAAATGGAAAAATATTTTGTTTTCGTGCTGGTACTTTCGATGTTTTCCTGTACTGCACAGGAAAGTGCAAAAAATGGCGAATGGATAAGTTTGTTTGATGGAAAAACAATGTCAGGCTGGTCGATATCTGACACCCCGAATTCTTTTTGGGTGAAGGATGGTGCTATGGTGGTAAATGGCACACGAGCACATGCTTTTTATTCGGGAGATATAGAGGGGCACGATTTTAAGAACTTCGAATTTAAAGCTCAGGTCATGACTACCCCGGGATCAAATTCCGGAATCTATTTCCATACGAAGTTTCAGGCCGAAGGATGGCCTGGTACTGGATACGAAGTACAGGTAAATAATAGCCAATCGGATTGGCGACGAACAGGGAGTTTATACAATATTGTTGATGTGAAGGAGACATATGTGAAGGATAATGAATGGTATACCGAATACATCAAGGTGAAGGGCAATAGAGTTATTGTGAAATTAAATGATATCGTGGTTGTCGATTACACAGAACCAGACGAACCACTCAGAGGTGAGGGGCAAGAGAAGCGGCTACTCTCGAGTGGCACTTTTGCTTTACAGGCCCATGATCCGGATAGTAAGGTCTATTACAAAGATATCATGGTTAGGATTCTGGAATAATCACATTTTGGTTTTTACGACTTCCCAGTATCTGATGCGGTCGACATCTTTTAAATTATGTCAAAATGGCAACTGTGTGAGATCTACATTTCCACCAGAAATGATCAATCCCACTTTTTTCGATTTAAATTTTTGAGGGTATTCTAAAATTGCTGCAAGGGGGACTGCTCCCGAGGGTTCAACAATTATTTTCATTCGCTGCCAGATCATCCGCATTGCCTGAATGATACTTTCTTCTTCTACTGTGAGTATTTGATCGGTAAATTGCTGAATCACCTCAAATGTTTTTGACCCAAGCATTGTGCGCAGACCATCTGCAATCGTGTCAATACGTGTATTGCCCTCTATTTTACCGGCTTTTACAGATCGTGCCGCATCATCGACTAGTTTGGGTTCTGCACCCAGGACCGTTATCGCTGGATTATGGTTTTTGACAGCTAACGAGGTACCGCTCAATAATCCACCTCCACCTACCGGTGCCATAACAATGTCCAAGTCGGGATATGCCCAGATAAGTTCCAGAGCCGCCGTTGCCTGACCGGCAATGATAGCGTAATCATTGTAAGGATGGATAAATGCAGCCCCAGTTTGTGCCAGGATTTCTTCCATTTTCTTTTCCCGGTCTGAGATCAGATTTCCCGATGTATAGATATGTGCTCCATATTCTTCGACCGCATTTCGTTTTATCGTCGGAGCATTCTCAGGCATTACGATGTGTGCTTCGACAGAATGCAATCTAGCGGTAAGCGCGACCGCCTGGGCGTGATTACCGGAAGAGTGGGTTGCAATGCCCCTATATTTTTGATCGTCGGGCAGTAAGGCTACTGCATTGCTGGCACCGCGCATCTTAAATGCTCCAACTTTCTGAAAATTTTCGCACTTAAAAAAAACAGATGAAGCGGTTATTTTGTCAATTCCCCGATTTCTTAAGACGGGGGTTTGGTGGATAAATGAGCTAATTCTCTTGTGGGCAGATTTAATGTCAGAGTAAGTGGGTATTTGGTCCATAGTTTTACCTGGTAAAAGTGCGAAATCTAGGAGAAAAAATGATAAAGTACAAATAGTTGATTAGGTTCTTCCCGGGTGATCTGGTGACAATTGACGATGGGCATAGGTTCTTAATCTCCCTATTGTTCTGCTAAAGGATCAACCGTGCTTGTTCGTATATGTCTTTCACCTTATCAGCAAAGCCCTTTAGATTTTTTCGATCATGAGCGGTTGCCCACCTGTATTTATCCAAACGTCGCAGTAGCTGGACACGGAGTATTTCCCCTTTAATTTTTTCATATTGATCTTCACTAATTTCCATGCCATCCATGAAATTGGAAATATTAGCACTATTTGCAGAAGACTCATAGATTAAAATGCCTACTTCAGAATGTGGAACGATATTTATTTCAGCTGTTCCCCAATCCAGCAGAAATACTTTACCGTTTTCGACAATGGTGTTTGAAGGGGTAAGATCCCCATGGACAAGACCGGTATTAAACTGCTTTGTGTTCAGTTCCTTTAGTATTTCCTTTATTTGATCTTGTTCTTTTTTATTGATGACATTACTCTGAAGCAACTTGTCCTCCCAATTGAGTTTCCCTAAGTTATAAGATAACCGGCTCCTCCAGTCAGCATGAAATTCCTCTTGTTTTACTTCAAGACAATCTATTGATTCTATGTCCTGGTATATCGCTGCATAACGCCCCAGCGAGTAGTATAGTTTGTTTTTTTCTGCCAGAGGGAGGCATTTTCCGTTTAGGCCTGCAATTTCTTTTTGCAGCAGGAATGCTTTTTTGTGATTAATCCCTACCCTGACAACTTCTGGCACGGGGATGTTTGCTTTTGCAACATTTTCAAGGCACCATTTTTCCTTGAGATATTCGGTGTACTTACTTTCATCGTTTATCCTAAGGACGTAATTATTTTTTTCACACGTGATTTTAAAAACATCATTTACAGTTCCGAAATCTTCGATTTTTTCAACGCTGATAATTTCTTCAGAAACTGTTTTTCTGATAATGGATCTTACTATATTCCGCATCTTTATTTAACAGTCAATGAATTAATTTTTTAGCAGAAATTGATCAATTGGTTTTTCTCTCAGTCCTTTCATACAGACTTATTGTTCATTTAAAACCTGAGGGTCAATAATGATTTACTTCATGTTATGAAATAGGGGATGGATCATCGAGGGAGATTTTTACTCCATTTTGAAAAGAGGTTTATTCCCTACATGTGTAGCATGCATCATTGAAAGAATCGAAGAAGAATTTTGAGTTTTCTCACTCGCACTGCTACAATTACTGATTTCCATGTTGAAATCTGCGCCCGCACTGATTTGGAAATTGGCTCCGAGTTGGATATCACTGCCAGCAACAAATTCGACATCGGCATTTGAGGCAATAGTACCTGTGGCGATGATGGTCTCAGAGGCCTGATATTCACCAGAGGCGATTGTGCCCGAAAGATTGATTGTTGCCGGACAATTGCCACCTCCCTGAAAATTGGTAACGTTATAAGTACAGTTTGGTTTTGGGTCGATAAAATCCATAACAAAGTAATCACCATTACTTCCCACTGCTCTCCCAAATCCCACGAGACCATATTTAGAGGTACCATTATAATTATTGTGAGTAGTGCTTTGTCTCAGACAGAGCTGCCGATGGCCCCAATTGCAACATGCATCGTCATAAATGAATCCATAGAATGCCAGGGGGATTCCGATGAGGGATCCACCCATAATGCTATTCCATGCAATATTTTCTCCCAGGAATTCCCAACAGTTAGGGAAGGCATTATTAATCCGGGTTGCAGCTGATTGACCGTTAGAGCTTGTATGGCCAAAAAAATCATTTACCTGCATGTCAGTCGCATGTCCTTGCGAAACTTGACTTAATGTCACTTCAACACCTTCCAGGGGCAAACCCAGAGAGGATCCGTAACCCGGGTAATTTACATTGTGCCTGCAGGTGCGTTCTGCGTTGAGTATGATCAGGGCTTGTTCCTGAAAATTGAGATTGAAGTAATTGGAGGGCAAGTTTAGAAAGCCCAGGCTATTTGCGGGTAGATTTTTTTGTAATTCTTCAAAGCGCCTTCCCGCATTAAACTGAGCCTCGACCTGCGAGACCGAGGTGACCTGCCACCAGTTTTGCCATGCAAGACCATCGGACAGATTGGGTGGAGTGGGTAAACCTTGTCCCAGGACATCCATAAAAGATGTAGAGATCAAAAGGCCGATCAAGAAGACCGGGTTATGGAAGTATTTCATTATTCAGCATTTCTCATCTGGTGTGTTCGCGAGTGCACCAATGGGAAACGTCTTTCAAATCACTGAAGGAGTGGAAAGGTTTTGATCTAACAGACCTTCTCATAGTCGAATTTCAAAGGTACTAATTTTAGATAAAAAAGTAGGTTTTAGGTCATTGTAACAATTCAATTGTAAATAGGCCCAGATCCAGGATAATCAAAATGTCAACTCAGTAGGGATGCGATTTCACAACACAGATCTCAAGAGTTCTACACTTTTTCTTACACCTTCGTCCGCAGGAGCCTTTCCCTCAAATTCAATGGAGACATAGCCAGTATAATTTGCGTTATGCAAGATTTTTGCGATTCTGGTGTAATCGAGGTCCAGTGTGTACCATTCACCACCTCCATAGTAGGTTTTGGCTTGAACGAATTTGGTATAGGGAGCAATTTCTTCGAGCTTATCGTAGGGTTCTTCCAGGAAATTTCCAGTATCCATCAAGACGCCCAACCACTCCGAATCCACTTTTTTCACAACACCCAGAAGTCCGTCTACAGTCCGTGTCAGTCCCCAATGGTTTTCCAGGGCCAGAAGTACACCGCACTCACTTGCCTTTGGTAGGCACTTAGCGATGCTTTCGACGCACCACTCGGTTGCATCATTATCATCATACCCCTCTAGAGGCGGTTCTTCACCGCGGTTTGCCATCAAGTCGTCGAATGACTTACTTGTTCCCCAACGGCCGCTATTCAGCCTGATGCTGGGGATGCCCATTTGATATGCAAGTTCTATGCAGTGCGTAGTATGATCGATGGCCTGCTGCCGTTTTGCAGGATCGGGATCCACGAAATCCTGATGGATCGATAAACTGATTAAATCTATTCCACACTCAAATGCCTTTTGTTTGATAGACATCAGATAGGACCGGTCTTCACTTTCCATTTGTCTGTGCAGAATATCAACTCCTTCAACACCTAGATTTGCAGCTTTTTCGATCACTTCATGAATTGAAATCTTTGGTGGTCGAAAATGCCAATACGAATAGGTTGAGATACCGAGCTTGATTCGCTTTTTTGGCATCTGAGTATGCCTCTTAGTCACGGGTGCTAGTATTGCAGTACCAAGCAGAGCTGAATTCTTTAAAACCGATCTCCGATTCATTGCTAATTTTTTCTTTTTGCTGAAAATAATGATTTGATTTGGAGTTTGAATTCTCCGGGTGTTTATATCTCAGTTTTTCAAAGAAATATTGTGTTATGAGATTACTAATGAATGAAATCAAGCACTGGTCACAAAATGGAAAACCATTTGCGCTTGCAACAGTGGTGAGTACATG
This sequence comes from Saprospiraceae bacterium, assembly GCA_965222645.1. Taxonomy (GTDB): domain Bacteria; phylum Bacteroidota; class Bacteroidia; order Chitinophagales; family Saprospiraceae; genus JABDMH01. Next base: position 4,590,664 of record OZ244968.1, read on the forward strand.
GCGATCTGCTCCCAGAGGAGTAGGCTCAAGCATGATTATCGATGAGGACATGAAAATGGTGGGTTCGGTTAGTGGAGGATGTGTAGAAGGACAGGTTGCCCAAGCGGCAAAAGAGGTTTTGAAATTAGGCGAATTGCGAAAGTTGAAATTTGGAGTCTCAAACGATGATGCCTGGATGGTTGGGCTGAGTTGCGGAGGTGCAATTGCCGTGTGGGTACAGCCTTTTTTTGGAGCTGAGAAAGAGCATGGACAGCAAGTCTGGGAGCAATTGCAATATCATCTTGACCGGGATCTTGGCTGTGCCGTTATCTACACGGAGAAGGGAGTGGGATTTTTTAGTGCCAGAAAAAAAATGGGCCTCTTTGAAGGAAAGATATTTAGAAGGGCAGAAGCCTGTTTGAAAAATGGTAAATCTGTGCTAGATGAGGTGGGAGGGAAGGATGTTTTTTATCAAATCTTTCCGTCTAAAAATAAATTAGTAGTTATTGGTGCGGCACATATCACACGTGATCTAATAGTTCTTGCCCAGCGGTTAGATTTTTCGATATCCGTCATTGACCCACGTGGTTTATTTTATGATAGTCTAAAACAACTGGTGGATCCTGAGCAGTTATTTCGGAAATGGCCGGCAGAAATATTGCCGAACATCACTCTGGATCAAAATGTGTATGCAGTGCTCCTTACTCATGACCCGAAAATAGACGACCAGGCACTTGAGATATTGTTGAAAGCGGATGTAGCCTACATCGGTGCACTGGGTAGCAGAAAAACACATCAGCGGCGTGTATCAAGACTTATTGAGGCGGGATTTTTGGAAAGCGAAATTGCTAAGATCCATGGACCGGTGGGTTTGGATGTTGGCGCTTCGACTCCGGCGGAGATTGCACTTAGTATCATGGCAGAAATTGTAGATGTTAAAAATGGTCGGGAATAATTTAGTCTCTCTCGAACTCATGGGCTTTATGCGAACAGTTTCTCTGATTCGGAAAATAGAATTAACCAATTCGGGTTGGTTTGCGACCGGCTGTATATATAGTTGTTAATCAACAGATTATGTAGTTTATGACCCCGTTAAACCTATTTTCGGAAAATAGGATTAACCCACTTGAGCAATCGACCAAAAGCCCTTGTGCTTCCCAAATCCACTTTCATCTGTTTCTCTCTGGACCCCATGGGCTTTTGGCGAACATTTTCTGTGATTCGGAAAATAGAATTAACCAACTCAGATTGGTTTGCGACCGGCTGTATATATAGTTGTTAATCAATAGATTATGTGATTTATGACGCCGTTAAACCTATTTTCGGAAAATAGAATTAACCCACTTGAGCAATCGACCAAAAGCCCTTGTGCTTCCCAAATCCACTTTCATCTGTTTCTCTCTGGAACTCATGGGCTTTATGCGAACATTTTCTCTGATTCGGAAAATAGAATTAACCAACTCAGATTGGTTTGCGACCGGCTGTATATATGGTTGTTAATCAATAAATTATGTGATTTATGGCGCCGTTAAACCTATTTTCGGAAAATAGATTTAACCTGCTGGTTGCAGGATCCTTTCGCTCTGGGGGTCTCCCGAAGATTTTTGGCGGTAACTTAGACACTAAACATAGATAAAGTCATAAAATAATGATATTTTTGGCGGTAACTTATGAAAAATTGGACTTATCGTCTATAAATAATGAATTTTGAACATTTTGTTGGTAGGGAAAAAGAGCAGATACGCCTGGAAGCGATCAAGAATAGCAGCCGTTCTGAGTTTGTGGTCATATACGGTCGTCGACGTGTGGGTAAGACCATGCTTGTAAGGCGTATTTTTAGAAATGACCTTGTCTTTGAGGTAACAGCTGTCATGAATGTAACGAAACAGCAACAGTTATTGAATTTTGCTATGGCTTTGAGGTTTTACCATCCTGATCAAAGGCGTAAAGTGATTCCCGAAAATTGGTTTCTGGCCTTTCAGCAACTGACGGATTATCTGAGGAAATCGAGGGTAAAGAGGAAGATTATCTTTTTTGATGAATTGCCGTGGTTTGACAATCAGAAATCTGACTTCATTCAGGCGCTGGAGCACTTTTGGAATAGTTGGGCTAGCAAGAGGAATGACATTGTTTTAATTGCGTGTGGTTCTGCTGCATCCTGGATGATTAATAAGCTGATCAACCACCGGGGTGGTCTTCATAACCGGGTGACCGAAAGAATGCTAATTGAGCCCTTTAAACTCAGGGAAACTGAGCAACTATTGCGAAAGAAAAATCCAGCGATTGACCGCTACCAAGTTCTTCAACTTTATATGGTGATGGGTGGTGTTCCTTTTTACTTGGAAGCTGTGCAAGGTCATCAAAGTGCTGCACAAAATATCGAGCAGATTTGCTTCGCTAGTGATGGTCTCTTGCGTACGGAGTTTGATAATTTATACCGGGCACTTTTCAAAAATTATCAACGGCATATTGAGGTTGTCCGGGCATTAGCAACTAGATCAACGGGACTGACCAGGAAAGAAATTGTCAGACTGACGAAATTACCTGAAAGTGGTGCGACAACCAGGATATTAGACGAATTAGGGAAAAGTGGTTTTGTTAGAAAATATCTTCCATTTAAAAGACAAAAAAGAGGTAGTGTCTATCAGTTAGTGGATTTTTATACACTCTTTTATTTGAGATTTATCGAAAAGTCGAACCCAATGGATGAGGGTGTCTGGATAAATGCTATTGATCATCCGGCCCACCGGTCATGGAGTGGCTATGCTTTTGAACAAATTTGTTTATGTCATCTCCAACAGATAAAAAAGGGGTTGGGCATTTCTGGCGTACTGACAAAAACTTCGGCGTGGAGGAGTAAAAGCAAAAGGGGAGGAGCTCAAATTGATTTAGTGATCGACCGGCGAGATCACGTTATCAATTTATGTGAAATGAAATTTTCGATAACTCCATTTACCATTACTAAGCGATACGCAGAGCAACTCATGCAAAAAATGAGTGTCTTTAGAGAGGAGACGAAAACGACTAAGGCCCTCCATCTCACATTTATTACTTCCAGAGGGTTGCAACAGAATAATTGGTCAGCGAGTTTGGTTCAACATTCCTTGACGATGGATGTCTTGTTTGAGGAATAAGGGATATGTGTCGTAGTCATTCCGGGATCCCCAGCATACCGATGAAAATTCTGCACTTTGAAAGTTTTAACATATTTTTTGCTTATATATTGCAATTTGATTACGCACGAATAGAAGAGTCACCTGAAACTCAGGTATCTCCCAATCCATTCAGGAAAAGCATGTTCGTGACATCCAGTGCAGATTATTCCGGAAATGTAGTGGTCACTATCTATGACAAATTAGGACATAATGTCATGACTGAAAGAAAAAAGCACACAGCAGGTAGAAATCAATTCACCATCGATCTGGAAAATAAGGACCTTCCTACTGGCTTATTAATACTCGAAGTGCATTATGTAAATAGGGGAGTAGTGCAAAGGAGAAAATTGATGCATATGGGGAGGTGATGTGAGAGAAATTGGTATCAACCTCTACAGCAGTTGAAAGAAGTTGAAAAACGGTCAACCTTATTTAGGCATATACACACTCCCAACTTCGCGCTTCTAACTTCTAACTTCTAACTCCGCACCCTCAAACCAACTCAAACGCCTTCTTCATGGCCATATAGGTGGCCTTGACCGCCTCTTCATCTTCCATATCCCGTAAGGGCTGATTAAATGGCTCAGCCCGGAAAGGACCGTCATAACCGATATGTAATAGGGCATCCATAAAATCTTTGAGCGGTATCACTCCAGTAGCCATAGGCAGTTCGCGAGTGTTGTCGATTTGATCATCCACAGATAAATCGGATCGCGCATCGTTGAGATCGACAACGACAATATCTTTATTTTCGAGCGTGAGCAGATCTGCTTTGGTGTCACCGGCGCAATACCAGTGAAAACTGTCCATCACAAAACCCACATTGGATTCCCCCATAGCCTCTATTAGTTCCTTGCCCTCGGCCATTGTCCGGACAAAGGAATATTTGCTCCGGGTTAGCAAAGTTTTTGGGCCCACATATTCCAGACCCAATCGTATATCATAGTGGCCTAAGATATTGGCTGCTGCTTTAAGTCGTTTTTTGTGCTGCTCAAAATTTTCGCGATAGGTAAGATGAGGATGGCTGGGCATGATCCAGGTATTCATCCGGGTACCTCCGGCTCTTTTTAATGCAGCGGCAGTGGAAGGTAGTTGTTTGAGATCTTCATCATATCTTGCATTGTCTTTTCTAAATTCGATCGGTAGCCCAGCCGATCCCCAGGTGATCTCGTTGTCTTTCATGATAGTCAGGAGATCATCCAGCTCACTGTTGCTCATTTTAGCAAGTGCGTCAGGAAAAGGGGCGATGGCATTAAAACCATATTTAATTGCGATATCTAATAATTCCTTTTGATTGTAAGAGGCACCAATGTTTCCCGGATTGAGGCACATGCGGAATTTATTTTCACGCTTATTTACGGAAAAGGGCATAATCGATGATGCACTTAAGAATATACCTGATTTTTTCACAAACGATCTCCGTGTTGTCATTTTATTTCACTTTTTTTAAACTGCTTCTTCGCTGGATTTTACCATTTCCATGATATTAGAAATATCTCTCTCTTGTTTTCATTTTCTTAAATATTCGAGCAATACCGCAGCACCGAGCGTAGCACACGAATACCTGGCCGGGTATTTTTTTACCTTTTGAAAAACGGCAAGCGGGTATTCTTCTATTTTAGGCGATATCTCCTCATCTAATGCTAAAAAATAATGCTCAAGTATGCTCAGTGCTTCATTTTTGTGCTTGTGCAATATATTTTCGGCGATTAAATCAATAGCTGCTTTGGAAATGGCACATCCATATCCACTAAAAGAGATCTGTGCTATTTTCTCGTCTTCCACTTGGAGTCTTATGTCAAATTCATCTCCGCATACGGGGTTGTATGCCTTCAGCACTGCCCCCGTCCCAACGGTATCATAATACTTGGGATTTTTATTCCTTTGAATAATTAAAGGATGATACAATTCCACCTCATTCATGATAGCAATTTACGGACTTTTTTAATACCCTCTATCAATCGGTCGATATCCACCATTTCATTATAGAGGCCGATTGATGCTCTCACAGTGGCTGCTATATTCATATATTGCATGAGGGGTTGAGCGCAGTGGTGACCTGCCCGTACAGAGATATCTTGATTGTCTAAAATCGTTGCAGCATCGTGAGGATGGATGTCTTCTATCACAAAAGAGACTATGGATGACCTATTAGAAGGATTTCCAATGATGTTTACGGAATGCTTGTGCAACTGATGGACGAGATATTCCGTAAGGTCGTTTTCAAGTGATTGAATATTATTTAATCCTATTTCATCCAGATATTTTATGGCTTCTCCCAGCCCTAGGACACCGGCGATATTTGGAGTGCCTGCTTCAAACCTATGAGGTGTTTCCTTAAACTGACTTTTCTCAGATGTAACCTTCATGATCATTTCTCCTCCAAACCGGTATGGATCCATGTCATCTAATAATTCCTTTTTGCCATAGAGTACTCCAACGCCGGTAGGTCCGTAGATTTTATGACCGGAAAAAGCAAAAAAATCACAATCCATCGATTGTACATTTATCTTCTGGTGGCCGATCGACTGGGCCCCATCAATTAATACGGGGATTTCCAGCGCGTGTGCTTTTTCGATTATTTTTTCAATGGGATTAATAGCTCCGGTGACATTGGAAATATGAGAGAAAGCAACCATCTTAGTCTTTGCCGACAGCATTTCATCGAAATGCTCCATACTGAAATCGTAATTTTCTGTGAGCGGGAGGATTTTTAGCACCGCTCCTGATTTTTTTGCTAGCTGTTGCCAAGGAATAAAATTGGCATGATGTTCCAGGTAACTTATCAGGATCTCATCACCTGATCTTATCCTGGGAGCCAGAAAACAATGAGCAACCAAATTAATTCCTTCGGTTGCGCCACTGGTAAAGATTATTTCTGAAGAATCTCTTGCAGAAATAAATGCAGCAATATCATCTCGTGCCTTTTCATACCGAAGCGTAGAATTTTGGGATAGTTTGTACAACCCCCTGCTCACTGTACCATAATGACATCGATAAAAATCATGGACCGCCTTTATGACTTTAGCAGGCTTATGTGTAGTAGCTGCAGAATCCAAATACACATGTGGATAGTGTTCAAAAATTGGAAAATCAGATGTTCGATTTATCAAGTTAGCCATCAAACAGGTATTATCTGGTAAGATACTAAATGCCTTCTTTCAGGGATAGTGGTCAATGCCCTGGCAAGTGCGACAAGTGTTCTTTCCAAATTCGGGTTGAAGCTAATGCAGCTGGCTTCTTACTCAATCTTAGGACAGTTTGTTTACCTTAGTCACCACAATGTAATGTGGATTTATGAAGTGCCTGGTTGGCTCGACAAAAGGATTGATCATTTACAACTTCGACGGTATGAAGTGGACTCTCACAAGCGTCGAGTTTGCCGGTTTATCCATCTCTATGATACACTACGACCGGGAGAGGGATGAATATTGGGTAGGTCTTTCGATGAAGCACTGGGGACCAAAACTATTTAGATCTGGTCCTTCTTTGCGGGGATGGAGAGAGGTGAGAGCTCCAGAGTACCCGGAGGGAGCAGAAGTGAGAGCTGGCAAGATGGCTACGAGTAGACTCATCTGGTCAGGGCTGGTTCAACCCAATGGAAGTTTGTGGATAGGAACCGAGCCCGGCGGTCTTTTTCACAGTCAAAATGAAGGACAGAGCTGGGAACTCAACAGGGCACTTTGGGATCACCCCACCAGGGGAAAACACTGGTTTGGTGGAGGCCGTGACGAGGCCGGGATACATGCTATCCTGAGTTTCACAGATGATCCCGGACGGCTTCTGGTCGGTGTGAGTTGTGGAGGTGTTTATCAGACTGAAGACGGTGGCTACTCGTGGTCTGTCTGCAATGCTGGATTGAAAGCTGACTACCTGCCCAATCCATCCGGGCCATATGGCCATGATCCCCATTCGATAAAGCCGTGCTTGGCACATCCCAATGTTTTATGGCAACAAAATCACTGCGGTGTTTTTTTGAGTAGAGATGGGGGAAAGAACTGGAATGAGGTGACACCGGAAGACGGATACGGCCAATACGGATTTCCGATTGTGGCCCACAAATCGGATCCTGACACCGCCTGGATTATTCCTGCCGAAAGCGATGATTGCAGAGTGGCTAAGGATGGCCGGCTGATAGTATGTAAGACCGAAGATGGCGGAGTAACATGGCAAAAATGTACGCATGGATTACCTCAAAAGGATTGTTTTGATCTCGTCTTCAGACATGCTTTTGACCGGAGTGACACGATGATGGTTTTTGGAACAACGACGGGAAATTTGTTTTTTTCCAATAATGAAGGTGATTTCTGGCAAATAATTAATTCTTCTCTGCCGCCCGTACATTCAGTTTTATTAATCGATTGAATCATGAAAGTGTCAGCAATTATTCTAGCAGCTGGTATGTCAACACGGTTTGGAAAAAAGAACAAATTGTTGCACAAAATCGAAGGTGAACCGATGATTGTTAAGACGGTACGTCAGATTGTTAATGCAGATGTCAATGAGGCAATTGTTGTGACAGGGAGTGAGAGCCACGAGATAAAAATAAAATTGAATTTTTCCCGTAAGATAAAAACCATTTTTAATCCCGATTATAGAAGGGGTATGAGTACATCTATTAAGATCGGCATAAACAGTATTGGTCTGGATGCAGATGCCTGTATGATCTGCCTGGGTGATATGCCGTATCTCACTACGGAGGATTACAGCACCCAAATAGATGCCTGGAAACATTGGGAGGACAACGAAGCTATTTTAGTGCCAGCTCATAACGAGGAAAGTGGACATCCTGTGATTTTTGGCAGTGCCTATTTTGAAGATTTGAAAAATCTGCCGGTGTCAGATAAGGGAGCAAAGGTCCTCTTAGATAAATACGACAAGTTTCTCAGGGAAATCTCCGTGGACCACGACAGAATTTTTCTGGACGTCGATTTTTTGGAGGACAAATGGGAAGCTGAGTGAACGAATGGCTTGGGATATACTTCAGGTATAGAAACGGGTTTGGCATTACATTAACTCTTTTTTTTTCTTAGCTACTTTGTTTGACACAAAGCAGCCCAAAATATCACTCTGTCGCTAAAGTTATGGAGCGTCGGCGACAAGCCTATATTTTTTTTAACGGAATAAAAGCCCTAAAACCAAAACTTTTAAAAACTCCCTTGAATCATGTCATACTAATGCTGGGTAGATTTTATTGGAAGGTGCTCTTCGATTGTAGGATATAGTTGTTCAGACACTTTAAAGTTCTTAAGGGTTTTTTGAACTTTTATTAATAAGAAAATAAGGCCAAGATAATCCTTTTGTAAAGGTCTTAGAAATCACTCGTATAAAAGTCCCAATATAATTTTGTTGACCCGATTTCGCAGTCGGAGGTGCGGTCATGGGTAGATTATATTCAAAACAATAGTAATACCTGCAACTGCAAACATCCGGCAGATATGTGGAGCATGCCTTAGGCACCTTAGATATTTTGCCGTTAAAATAGGACAAATAGAGTGAAAGGCACTCGAAAAAAATCCTATGAGATTCCGACTTCGCATCCGTAGGTGGGGCCCCACACTTGGGTTGTAGCGTTAGATTTTATCCAGTGGAAAAGAGCTGAGGAGCATAAATGCAGACAAAATCTGATCACTAGCAATAGACTTCTCCACTAAGGAAGGAGGAGCCTTATAAAATCTAGCGAAGACCCAAGATGTGGGTCACCGAGGATGCAGGAGGCAGTTTTTGACCCACTTTTTGCTGCCAAAAAGTGGAGAAGCATATTTTTGGTCACAAAAAAGAAAAAGTAATTACCCTACCCACCCCACCACTGGTGGGATCGCTCAAGAATGATCCATACCGAAGAAATCGGAATTTACAAAAAGTAGAAACTCACTTTTGGCATAGTGATGAGAAAAATTCGATTGAATCTCGAAGGTGCTTTGTCCAATATTCGTAATTATGCTCACCCTTAAACTCCTCGTAGAGATGATTAATCTGGGCATTGTTAAGTTCCTCATGCAAGCGCCGATTTGAGGTAATGAGTGGGTCACTAGTGCCGCAATCCATCCTAAGAGGAGGTAGATTGCTCCTGTGAGCAATAGCATTTGAGATTACAGATGATTTTTTAATGATCTCCTCGGAGAGTTTGGACCGGATATTTTCTTCTATAAAGGACTGGAGGTCATCCAGATTCGTGATTGCGGAATGTGCAGAAATACCCGCAAATTTCTCTGGGTATTTCATGCCAAGTCTCAATGCTCCGTATCCTCCCATGGAGAGCCCGGAAATGAAGATCTCAGATTTTTCAGTTATTTCAGAAAAATAATGTTGAGCTGCAGAGATCACATCATTTACTATCCATTTTTCAAAATCTAGTCCCGATTTATGCGGTAAATATCCACTCCCATCTCCATTTAATCCGTCTGAAGGCATAATTAAGATAAAAGGATAAATATCCGCTTCATAAGTATTGAGTACCTCATGGGCACCTGCCTGATACAGCCAGGAAAAGTGGCTTCCATATACCCCGTGTAGTAAAATGATGCAAGAAACATTCCGTTGGCCTTTTACAGTTTCTGGTAGGTACATGGAGCACTCTCCCCTGCCTTGCAGGTAAGAGCTTTTCAGTGAGAGAAAGTAGGTGTTTTCAGGTGCATACCTTGTGTCCGTAATTGAACTGTGTTCAAAATTGATCATGTAAGTCCCTTTGCTTTACTATTTTTTTCCATTTTGGAAATAGTGGTTGGCTGTTCCCGATTTTTTGCCAGATGCCCCAATTTCGGGCTAGCCAATCCCTTGGCTTCGCTCCGGGTTTGGGAATCCCCCTACTGTCCCACTTCCCTACTATACTACTATACTACTGTCCCACTTCCCTACTATACTACTATACTACTTTCCCACTTCCCTACTATACTACTATACTACTTTCCCACTTCCCTACTATACTACTATACTACTTCCCTACTATACTACTTTCCCACTATCCAAAGACGATGACGCCTTTTGCGATCCTTCCATTGAGCATATCATCAAAGGCTTCGTCTAATTGCTCGGGAAAATATTTCTTGCTGATTAATTCGTCTAATTTGAGCTTTTTTTCCTCGTAATATTCGATAATTTTTGGAAAATCTTCATCCGGATTGCATTTGCCGTAAAGGGGGTTAACATAAATCTTATCCCATTCGAATAAATTCATGTCGATGGTAATTTCTTCCTCAATTCCACTCACTTGGACAGCCATTCCTGCGTTTCGAATCAATCGCAATGGAGCATCTCCCAGTGTGGGAATTCCTGTACATTCAAAGGCGTAGTCGGCGCCGTGCGATGTGATCTTCCATACTTGCTCTTTTACGGATTCCATTTTCTTATCGCGATCGGAGGATTTAATTACGTGTGTAGCGCCAAATTGTTTGGCCAGTTCAAGGCGCTTGTCACTCAGTTCGACTGCTATAATCTTTTGAGCACCGGCTATTTTTGCTCCCTGAATAATATTTAGACCGACACCCCCGGCTCCGATTACAACGACAGTACTGCCTGGTTTTACGCGGGCAGTATTTAGCACGGATCCTAAACCGGTCATGACACCACAACCAACGATGCAGGCAGATTCAAACGGAATTGTAGAAGTTGTCTTGACAACGGCCTTTTCTTTGACTACGGTGTGAGTGGACATGGTCCCCAGATTAAATGATCTCAGAATTTCCTTGCCGCGATACTGGGAGCGACTGATGTGAGCATGGCCTGGATTGTATTTAGAGTGGTGAATGACCGGGGAGTGGTTTTCGCAAATATTGGTATGACCATTTTTACATTGGAAGCATTGACCACATGGTATTGCCCAATTCAGTATCACTTTATCTCCCTCTTCAATGTCCTTTACCTTTTTTCCAACCTCAAGTACAATTCCGGCTCCTTCGTGACCGGCAACAAAGGGTCCCGGCCAGTTTCGAATGGAGTCATAATCTGTATGGCAGATTCCGGATGCCTTGATCTCGATCAGAACCTCATCCTCACCGGGAGAAAAAACATGTATTTTACTCCAAGAGTGACCGCCTCTACCATCAGCCACAATACCCATGGCATCGATCATTTGAACTTTTTTTTATACAGGAAATATAAGATAAATGAAACGTCCTTGCTATTTTTTCGAAAAATAAAGACCTTGCACATCATTTAAAAAGGGAATAAGACCATAGATGTGAAATACGAAGAATTGATTAGGGATCTGAGGGCCAGGAAATTTAAGCCGGTCTATCTACTGCACGGTAAGGAATCCTTTTACATAGATAAGATTACGCAGTACTTTGAAAATAGTGTTCTCGATGAGACGGAGAAGGCCTTTAATCTCATGGTGTTGTATGGAAAAGAAGTTGATTTTAAAACCGTAGTGGATCATGCCCGTCGTTATCCCATGATGAGTGAATACCAGGTCGTGATCATCAAGGAGGCCCAGACGATGAGGGATTTGACCGAGCTTACATCGTATGTGAAGAATCCAGCGGAGACAACGATTCTTGTAATCAGTTACAAACACGGAACTCTGGATGGCCGTACCAGTTTTGCCAAGTTGATGAAGAGAGAAGCCGTTGTGTTTGAATCAAAGCGAGTTTATGACAATCAGATGCCGGACTGGATTACGGGGCAGGTTAGGGAGCTGGGGCTCGATATTGGCATGTCTGAGGCGAGTCTTATCGCAGATTACCTGGGGAGTGATTTGTCTAAGGTGGCAAATGAAATCGATAAGTTGACAATAAATCTGGCAGCAGGACATCTGATTAACAGAGCGGATATCGAAAAATACATCGGTATAAGCAAGGATTTTAATGTCTTCGAGTTACAGGATGCGCTCGGATCGCGTAACCGAGAAAAGGCGTACAGGATTATTCAGTATTTTATTGCAAATCCCAAAAACAATCCACTCATCATGGTGGTTGCTACCTTATTCAGTTATTTTTCAAAAGTCTATATGATGCATTTTCTTCGCACCGCTCCGGAGCGCGAAGTGCAAAAGACTTTGGGTCTGTCCGGGCCTTTTTTCGTGCGTAAGTACCGGCAGGCTGCTCAATCTTACACCAAAAAACAAACTGAGGGAGTGATTCACTTATTGCGCGATTATGATATGAAATCGAAAGGCGTAGAGCGTGCCAGTTTTAGTGATCAGGCATTAATGCAGGAGATGGTCTATAAGATTTTGAATGTCTGATTACCCGGTCACCGGATACCGGATACCGGTGACCGGATATCGGTTATACTCCGAATTGAGTGAGGTGGTGATCCAGATGCTTGTAAAATAAGTTGCTCCATTCTCTGATTGATAATGGTCCGAAAGAAAGAGATTCTTTCTGATCAAAGTGAGATTCGCCCAATTCATGTGTTTTCCTCAAATAGTCAATTAATCGACTTTTTTCGCTCTCAAAATCTTTTTTTCCGGTCATTAGAAAAGCAGGAGCCGTCCGCGAATTTTTTTTGTAGGGTTTTTCACTTACAACAATGTTTTTTGCAAATAATTTGATGAAAAAGCGCTGTAAACCGTTCGGCCTCGGATGTTTTTCTGTAAATGCCATTTCGTAGGGAACGTTGCAGTGTGCCAGCATTTGATCGACGGTCATTTTTCCCCATAGGGGACTAGTATCCGGAGTGAGATTGTTGATTCGATCAATGAGTTGGTCGGTGACATCCTTATTGAAAATATTTGGTAAAGGCATTGTGTCTTGCTATTATTAATGCCTAAATTATAAAAAAGGGAGGAATATCGATGGGGAGGAGATATCATGCTAAATCAAAGGAACTTTGTCACAAACAACTCATTATTGATATTCGCTTTTCCACTGTCCTAAATACCGGTATATCCCAGGTTGATGCCAGCCGATGTTGTTCTAATGCCCTTTGTATAGTTGCTGATCATCAAAATTGGAGTTAGTGACAGGTGTCTTCTCGGGAAAACAGTTACCCCTAGTCTTATGCCATTAGAATGGATGAGTCGATTCTTCAGCCTAAACCAATCGTGATTAATTACTCTGTCGATCTGGAATGAATAGTGTCGATGAGGTTTGTAGTGGACTCCAATTATCGTTTGATTGATATTATTTTCTCGAAGAACTACAGTCTCCAGAGATGCCCCTGTTTGGGGATGCACAGCACCTGATGAAAGGTAAGTTCTGGCAAATGCGCGGCTAATTTGAAGAGCTATTTTTTGTTGTTTTGGCCCTATAGCAATTCCAAGATTTAAGCCGTATTCGAAAACGTTTATGTTCTCAAGTATGCCCACTGATCCCAAAGGTCCTATGAAGAAGTTTAGAGATTTCTTATCCTCTATCTGTATTTGGTCGGTAAGAGAGTATTTGATATTCCTTCCTCTGAGTTTGAAAAGATTCAAATCTGAGATGGACTTCCTTACTATTGAGAGATGGTCATCTTCCAAAAGTTCATCAATAGACCTAAAGAAGATATTGATTTTCAGAGATTGATTCTTGAGTCTTGCTACATGCTCGCTATATGTAGAAATGTTGCCCTCCTGATCTACAATATATCTGATGGCATCTTTGATTTCATTGACTGTCAGAGAAGTACCTTGATCATAGACTAGTTCAAAATGATCATATCGGGGTACAGCAGGAAGAATTTGTTCAAGGTGAGCTTTGAACGAGCTTATTAGTCTGGAGTAGTGTTGTTCGTTGGATAAGCTATCAGACCGAAGAGGTATGGTTCTCGATCTCCACGATATCTCCATCTTCTTCTGGCCTGCATCATAAATAAAAAGTGTGTCAGATTTAAATCCTTGTTGAGAAAAGCTTGCGCTAATGGAAAAAAACAGACAGACTAGAGTGCAACAGAATCTATTTATCATTTTAAGACTATTTTTTACGCAATGAAAGTAGAAGACCTGAGGGGTTCGTTTCACTATTATCAGGTGGTGGGTCATTGAAAGGGATTACAACAAAATTTACCTTTCCATCTTTGTATTTTAGAGCTGGGGATTCAAAAAGGAACTGTACACTTGACGGTTTGTGATCGCGATTGACTAGGACAGGTTCTGACTTTGGGGTAATGTTTACTAATTCTGAATTATCCATATGAGTTGTTTTCACTGGGGGGAGATATACGGTATCTAGGTGATATATAAATACCTCTTTCATAATCGGATCTCTTTCTAAGTAAACAGTATCTCTGAAGTATATTTTCACTGGTTGAGCATTGTTTACTTTAGGTGATTTTGTATATGTAGATTTGCTTTTTTTATTAACCAGTAGAGCAGTGATTTTCCCCTGCAGCACTCTGTTGATATCAGTCAGAGAGTCATTTTTACGTTGGAAGTAAAGTAACTCTTGTATTTGAGAATAACTTTCTTGTTTGAGTAGATTGATTGACCATAGAAAACTTATGAAAAATATTCCTGCAGCCACTTTCCAAAATGGAAATGATTTAGATCTTTTTCCATTAAAATCCAACTTGTTCCAAATGATCTCTTTTGATTTGATCGAAGATTCGGAGTAAGTTACTTGCTCTTCCTCCAGTATTTTTCTGAACATCTTGTCGATATGATCATGTTCCATACTCCTTATTTTTATGCAGCTCGTTTATTATGTATCTTCTTGCCTTGCGTAATTGCGATTTCGACGTATTTCTGCTTATTGACAACAGGTCTGCTATCTGGCTATGACTATAGCCATCAATCGCGTACAGATTGAATATTCTCCTGTACCCATCCGGCATGTTATTAAGTATCATTTTTATCTCCTCTAGATCTATTGGATAGTCCTTCAGGGGTTGATTCTGTGGTATTTCATTTATGTTTTCCAAAAAAACCACGGGTTTATTCTTCCTGAGCACTTTGATTGATTCGTTAATTGTTATTGTATTTAGCCATTTTCCTATACTTCCGGGACCCCGGTATTCAAAGGATTTGAGAGAATCAAAAGCTTTATTGAAAGTCACAATGACAACATCTTCACTCGATTGTATGTCGAGGAGATACCGATAAGCGATTTTATAAACCTGGTTATAATACCTATCAAAGAAGGTTCGGAAAGCCCTTTGATCACATTTTAAACAGGCCGATATCAGTTGTTCATCGTCCAATCTTCAGATATAGCTTTAGTTGTGCATTCAACTTGTCAATCTATCGTTAATAACCCTTAAAAGTCGCGTTTGGGTGTCCAGTCTGCACGCATCGGCCAAATTTATTTGTACCGGCCAAATTTATTTGTACCGGCCAAATTTATTTGGCCGTGCCTGTTTAGAGCAGCCGGCCAATTAAAATTGGTGTTCCGGGCCCCCGTACCGGCCAAATAAATTTGGCCATGCCTTGTAGGGCCTGCTACATCGGCCAATTTTAATTGCCTGGACTCCAGACAGCTGCCAGAAATTATCTAAATCTTGGAGACAAATACGAATAGGGGAATTTATCCCAGCGTTTAACAATTCCAGCTTTCACTGGATTCTGCAAAATATAGTTCATTATATTAGTTAGGGATTTTTCGTTTCGTACTATCTGATCGTAACTCTCTCGTTGCCAGAATTTACCATTCCTGCCAAGTAACCTGTTTGCATGGACAGCCGAGGGTCCTTTAATTCGCTTCATTATATCAGACAAGGGTGTAAAATCGTATTCTTGAAATTGCCTGTCTTCATAGTTACTTGGAATCTGAATCCCTGTATCAATGAGAATGTGCACGTGATTTGACATTATGCAATAGCAGATAAGCTCGTACAGGTCGCCATCAAATCTGTGTAGTTGCTCAGCGACCACTGATGCTACTTCAGGCCTTCTTAGATAGGTTGGACCAGATGTAGTTTTATCTAAGACATCATCATTTGTACGGAAGTGTCTGTTATTTCTTTCTTCATGTGAGGGATCAGCTGGATTGTTATCGTTTGTTGATGTACTCATCGTGTTCTGATACCTTTGCCTAAGCCTGGTCAATTCTGCTTTTGAAACGGATCCTTTCAATCTGAAGGTCACGAAAAAAGTTCCTCCAATGGGCTGGATATGGGGAAGGTTCCGACGGTAGGAGAATTTAATGTCTTTGGGTTTCATCTTAATGGATTTGGATCGATTAATGTACAAAAAATTGTGTCGGCGGTCGAAAGTCCAGAAGCCGAGTCGTCTGCAGAGAAGAAAGCCCCCCGTATCGGCCAATTTTGATTGGCCGTCCGTTAAGCCGCTCCCTGCCCCCGTATCGGCCAATTAAAATTGGCAGTTCCGTTAAGCCTCCTCTAAGCCCCCGTAGTTCCTTGTGTCTCCCTCGGCCAATTAAAATTGGCCGTTCCGTCAAGCCGCCCACTCATATATCGATTTTTTGGTATATTTTTTGCAACAACCGAATTATGTGTATCTTTGCTGTGCAAAACGATATGAGAAATATAGTACAAAATACAAACTGGTGGTGGTCAATCAATGCTCATAAAAGGGTGTATTGACTAGTCACACTATAAAATATCTTAGCGGCTCGTCGTTCACCGGCGAGCCGTTCTTTTTTTGACAATCTCGATTGTGAGTAAAATGAGTAGAATTATAACGGAATCCAGGAATCTTTTATCTGATTTGATTACACCAGTGGCCATCTATTTAAAAATTAGAGATCATTATTTATGCGCTTGTTTGCTGGAGAGTAATGATTATCGATCGTCGGAAAATAGTAATTCAATAATTGGTTTTGAACCCCTCGCCGAAATACAGGTCAACAATGGAAAGGTTTTCCTGCGTTACCCCGACGGTGATCAATCGGAGATGTCACTTTCCAGGCCTATGCAAATTGCCGAGGTGTTTCACGACTTTATGCTTACAGTCAAACCTGCCAACGATGGTGGACCAATTAACGGTTTTGTGGGACATACCAATTTTGATGCAGTCCAGTATTTTGACACTTTGATTTTTGATAAGGAAAAACATCTCACAGAAGTGCCAGACATGCATTATATTTTTTACCGGTATTTGATAAACATAAATCATTTCAATGAAGAAATATACCTGATCGAAAACCGCCTGGAAGAAGAGAGCAGTAACTTAGATGCCATCAAAAGATTAATTTTTGACCATCAGATTACCGACTACGAGTTCTCGTTGGAAGGTGAAGAAATAAGTAATCTCACCGATGAAGATTATAGAAACTTGGTTTCGAAAGGCAAATATCATTGCCAAATTGGCGACGTCTTCCAAATCGTTTTGTCCAGGCAGTTTCGGCAAAAATTTAAGGGAGATGAGTTTAAGGTATATAGAGTCCTCCGATCCATAAATCCTTCTCCGTATTTATATTATTTCGATTTTGGGAGTTACAAGATTTTTGGAAGTTCCCCAGAGTCTCAGCTTGTTGTTAAGGATAATATCGCACAAGTAAATCCCATAGCCGGGACATACAGGCGAACTGGTAATGACGAAGAAGATGCAAGAAGTGCAGAGGAACTCATCAAAGATCCAAAAGAAAATGCAGAGCATGTAATGCTTGTCGATCTGGCTCGCAATGATCTTGGCCGGCATTGCACAGATGTTAAAGTAGAAGTTCTAAAAGAGATTCAATATTTTAGCCATGTGATACATCTAGTTTCGAATGTAACAGGTAAGCTCGAAGAGAATGCCAATACCATTAGAATTTTTGGTGATACATTTCCTGCTGGCACCTTGTCAGGTGCTCCAAAATATAAGGCTCTAGAGTTAATAAATAAATATGAGAATGTAAATCGCTCTTTTTACGGAGGAGGCATTGGCTTTATTAATTTTAATGGGGACATCGTCCATGCAATTATTATCAGATCGTTTTTGAGTCTGAAGAATGTGCTTTATCGACAGGCTGGTGCAGGAATCGTGTCGGCCAGTGTGGAGGAAAGTGAATTGCAAGAAGTGAATAATAAATTGGGAGCTTTGAAAAAGGCCTTGACAATGGCAGAAAAGTTGTAATTTTTTCTGTCTTCACCGGTCAGTAGACGCTTGGCCGGGAAGGTCAGTTTCAAAATAGTAAAAAAAGTATTAATGAAAGTATTAATGATAGACAATTACGATTCGTTTACTTATAATCTTGTGCAATATATTCGTGAAATTACTCCATATCAAATGGATATTTTTAGAAATGATGCTATCCCTATTCACGAAGTAGAGTTATATGATGTGATCGTCCTGTCTCCCGGTCCGGGTGTACCATCAGAATCGGGGATTACCCCGGAGGTAATTCGTCAATATCACAAATCAAAATCAATTCTGGGCGTCTGTTTGGGACATCAGGCTATCGGAGAGGTTTTTGGTGGCAGTTTGCACAATCTGGAAAAAGTATACCATGGAGTAGCCACAAATGTGTCGGTTGTGGGAGACGATGTTCTCTTCCGTAATATGGATAAAACTTTTTCAGCGGGCCGATATCACTCCTGGATTGTGCTAAAAAGCGATCTGCCGGAGTGTTTGGAAATCACTGCTGTAGATGAGCAAGGTACGATAATGGCGATGAGGCACAAGGAATACAATGTGAGAGGTGTGCAGTTTCATCCCGAAAGTATTTTGACACCCAATGGTAAAAAAATCCTCAGAAATTTTTTCGACTATTCATATGAGTATATGGAATTGATACAAGAACGGAAAAACAATCGATCACTCGCCTAAAATATCTTTTTATGAAAGAGATCCTGAACGAGTTATTTGACCATAAGAAATTATCACGGGATGAAGCTCGCCGCATCTTATTACAGATAGGTGAGGAGAAGTTTAATGATGCTGAGTTGGCTTCCTTTCTGACCGTCTTTAAAATGAGACCTATAACTAAGGATGAGTTGCATGGGTTTAGGGATGCGCTGCTGGAGTTGTGTCTGGCTGTTGATTTTGGTGAATGTAACTCCATTGATATTGTGGGAACGGGTGGAGATGGAAAAAATACATTTAATATTTCTACATTAAGTTGTTTCGTCGTCGCAGGCGCAGGATATACTGTGACAAAACATGGCAATTATGGCGTGTCCTCACTAAGCGGATCTTCAAACGTTTTAGAATTTCTGGGCTACGAATTTACGAATGATGCTGACACTTTAAATAGGCGATTGAACAGCTGCAATATTGTGTTTCTGCATGCACCCCTGTTTCACCCGGCAATGAAGGCTGTCGGCCCAGTGAGAAGAGCATTGGGTGTAAAAACATTTTTCAATATGCTTGGTCCACTCGTAAATCCATCCAGACCGAAAAGATATTTCCTTGGTGTATACGACATGAATTTGTCGAGACTTTACCAATATATACTCCAGGAAGACCCAGGCACATTTGCAGTGGTTTATAATCTTGACGGGTATGATGAAATATCACTAACAGATCAGTTTATTTATCGCACAAATGATACAGAGCAATTTATTACCCCGGAGCAACTGGGTCTTCAGCGATGGAAGCCGGCTGACTTGCATGGTGGAAACTCCGTGGAAGAGGCTGCGACAATTTTTCTTAATATCTTAGAGGGGAAGGGCACAGAGGCTCAGAAACAAGTCATTTATGCAAATGCGGGACTTGCAATTCAACGATTTGATCCCACCCGGTCATTCGAGGAGTGCATCAATGATGCTAAAACATCACTTGATAGCGGTGCCGCCTTAGAAGTTATGCAGAAATGCGTGAACACAAAATTGTAAAAAGCCGATAGTGAATATTCTCGATAAAATACTCAGTACTAAGAGGAAAGAAGTTGATAAAAGAAAGGAACGTGTTTCGAGTAAACATTTACAAAATTCACCTTTGTTTTCACGGAGCATCAGTTCTTTGTGCAAGAGATTGCGCCAGTCTCATGGTCCGGGAATAATTGCTGAATTTAAACGTCGGTCACCTTCTCGCGGGAGTATATTTGAAAATGCCCAGGTGGTCCCGGTAGTGCAGTCTTACGAGAAGGAGGGATGCTCAGGTATTTCGATTTTGACCGATACCCACTTTTTCGGAGGTTCATTAAATGATCTAATTCTGGCCCGGTCAAATGTTTCGGTGCCAATACTGCGGAAGGAATTTATCATCGATCAGTTTCAGCTTGTGGAGGCAAAATCCGCAGGAGCGGACGTAATACTATTGATAGCTGAAGCTCTGTCTGCCAGGGAAGCAAGAGATTTGGCGCAGTTTGCCAAGTCTTTAAATCTGGAAGTGATCATGGAGATGCACAGTGAGGAGCAACTAGACAAGGTAAATGATCATGTAGACATTGTAGGAATAAATAATCGCGATTTAAAGACATTTAATGTGGATCTGGAGGCCTCAATCCGGTTGCTCGAAAAACTTGATGGACAATTTCTGTTTATTTCGGAAAGCGGTATCAATAATCCTGATGATGTCATAAAATTGTACAGTGCGGGATTTCAGGGTTTTTTAATCGGGGAGTCTTTTATGAAGACCCATAAACCGGGCGAAGCTTTACGTGACTTTTTAATGCACGTTAACAAAGTAAACAGTATTGAAGAAGAATGATCTGGAAGGTTTGTGGCATGAGAGAGGAGGGCAATATCAGGGCTTTGGCTGAGCTTGGACCTACATGGATGGGATTTATTTTTTATGAGAAATCACCTCGTCATGTTTCTCAGTTTCCCCACATTGATGATTTGACAATAAAGAAGATTGGTGTCTTTGTGGATGCGAATATCACCTTCATAGAGGAAAAAATCCACGAGTGTGGGTTAGATGGAGTTCAGCTGCACGGTGAAGAATCCCCAGAGAAATGTAAAATCTTTATGCGGGATGATTTTCTCGTCGTAAAAGCATTTTCTGTCGGAAGTGATTACTCTTTTGAACAAACGGATGCCTATGATGGTCATTGCAATTACTTTCTATTCGATACAAAGGGTCCCTCTCCCGGAGGTACAGGTTTGAGGTTTGATTGGAATTTGTTGAAATCTTATCACGGTGACACAGGTTTTATTCTTAGTGGAGGGCTGGGTCCTGACGATGTGTCAGCTTTGAGGGTATTTAGTCACCCTCGATGGGAGGGTGTAGATGTCAACAGCAGATTCGAATTGAGACCGGGTTTGAAAGATATTGACCTTTTATCAAAATTTAAAGATGGATTATTTAGTTGATGATCGTGGATTTTACGGTGATTTTGGAGGGGCATTTATTCCCGAAATGCTCTTTGCAAATATTGAAGAGTTAAAGGATAATTATTTAAAAATAATTGAGGAGGATAATTTTCACATTGAGTTTAACGACCTCCTAAAAAATTATGTTGGAAGACCCAGTCCCCTCTACTTTGCCAAGCGACTTTCAAAACATTATAGGACGACAATTTATTTAAAAAGGGAAGATTTAAATCATACCGGCGCTCACAAAATAAATAATACAATTGGTCAAATACTGGTTGCGCAGCGCCTCGGTAAGAAAAGAATAATCGCCGAAACCGGAGCTGGCCAGCATGGTGTAGCCACTGCTACCGTGTGTGCCCTGAAAGGACTGGAGTGCATCGTATATATGGGAGAGATTGATATTGCACGACAGGCGCCAAATGTATCGCGGATGAGGATGCTCGGTGCCAAGGTGGTGCCGGCACTCAGTGGAAGTAGAACGCTGAAAGATGCGACGAATGAAGCAATACGGGACTGGATAAACAATCCCGTAGATACGCATTATATTATTGGTTCGGTCGTTGGGCCTCATCCCTATCCTGATATGGTGGCTAGGTTTCAATCGGTAATTAGTGAAGAAATGAGGGTACAACTCAATGCACAAACGGGTAGTGAGAAGCCCGATTTGATCGTCGCCTGCGTAGGTGGGGGAAGCAATGCCGCTGGGGCATTCTATCATTATTTGGAGGAGGAAGATGTGAGGTTGGTTTGTGTGGAGGCAGCCGGTCTGGGAGTGGATTCAGGTGAATCAGCTGCGACAAGTGTGTTGGGAAGTAAGGGGATTATTCATGGGAGTCGCACCCTTTTGATGCAGACTGAAGATGGCCAGATTGTTGAGCCCTATTCGATTTCAGCGGGTCTTGATTATCCGGGAATCGGTCCTATGCATGCACACCTGATATCTTCGGGTCGGGCAGAGGCAATCAGCATCACCGATGATGAAGCGCTGGAATCTGCATTTTTACTGACAAAGCTTGAAGGAATTATTCCCGCATTAGAATCTGCACATGCCTTTGCAGCAATGGAGTATTTAAAGTACGCTTCTGATGATGTTGTGGTGATCAATTTGTCAGGCAGGGGGGATAAGGATTTGAGTACATACATTAAAAAAATGGAGGCGTGAACAGAATTGATCACTTGTTTAAAAAAAAGAAGGAGAACATCCTAAACATTTATTTCACCGCTGGTTATCCGGCTTTGCAAGACACAACAAGAATTATTTTGCAACTGGCCTATCAAGGTGTTGATATGATTGAAATAGGAATGCCTTATTCCGATCCTATGGCTGATGGTCCTACAATACAAGATAGTGGTAGTGTGGCGATTAAGAACGGAATGACCATCGACCTTTTATTTTCGCAATTGAGTGATATCAGGAACAAGATTGATGTGCCACTGCTGTTTATGGGTTATTTAAATCAGCTCATGCAATACGGTGTTAACCGTTTTCTAAAATCTTGTGACAGTATAGGGATAGATGGACTTATTGTTCCTGATCTTCCAGTAGATATTTACGAAAAAGAATTTAGAAATAAAATTGAAGACACAGATCTTCGCATTATTTTTTTAATTACACCACAGACTTCTCAGGAAAGGATCAAAAAAATAGATAGTCTTTCATCGGGTTTTATTTATATGGTTTCAAATGCTTCAATAACGGGAGCAAAGAGTGGAATATCAGCTGCCCAGATTGAGTATTTCGAAAGGATTAAATCAATGTCACTCAAGAATCCTAAGTTGATCGGTTTTGGTATTTCTGATCACGAGACTTTTTCAACGGCTTGTAAATACGCAGAGGGGGCGATTATCGGAAGTGCGTTTATTAAGGCATTGGGAAAAGAGGAAAAAGATCTTGATGCACGGATAGCGGATTTTGTGCAGGAGGTAAGGGGTTGAGACATATGCGAAGTCGGGGTTAGGGTAGTAGGAAAGTAGGTACGAAGGGATCTCAACCGCACGTGATTTTTAGCCATGCACCGGAAATTGTTTTTTTGGTAGGGAGTAGGTAAGTAGGGAGGGATGGCCAGCCCGGCATTGGTTTTAGCAGTGGAAAATAGGCCAATTGGTTCTCGGACAAATATGTTTTTTATTGACTTTAATGGCAGGTGATCTCAAAAGATCTTCGGAGATAATTATCGAATATATACACTGAATATAGTGGCGAAATCAGGATCAAAAATAAAAACGGGCGGTAACTATATCGACATTTTACCTTAGAATCCGATTCGGATTCCTCCGTTAATGTAAAACAAGTTATTTCTTGGACTGGATTCAATTCCTTCAAATACTTCACTTAGACCAAATGAATATCCGACATCGACGAAGGCAAGTGCTAAATCTAATCCAGCACCAATATTCCAGCCATAGACTGCATTTTTAAAGTCCCCCATGCTGATCAGAGAAGTTTGTTTGAGATCTTTGTCAACAGTAAATGAAATGTTTGGGCCGGTAAATAATCTGAAATCGATCAATCCACCCATCTCCGGCCCAAGCATGCGCCATCCCACCATAACAGGTATGCGAATTCGATTTACTTCAAAGGAACTATTATTTCCCTGCAAGATGTCTTTTAGTTCATTATTGGCAGATTCCCAAAAGATGCCGGGTTGTATATAATACTTAGATCCTATTTGCGCATCGATTCCAAATTGGAATCCCGCCTCAGTGCCGAAATTAAGATCATTATATTTTTTAGTCAGATGGGAAGAATTATAGCCGATTTGTGGTCTTAGTTTAAATTGTGCAGAGGCATCACTGCAAAGAAAGAAGGCAATGGATAGAATGATTAAATTTTTCATAGCATCACAATTTAGCGTAAATAATAATGTGAATGTTATTTTCAGACGTTGTTACCCGGGGATATGGTATTATCTTTGTGTTAAAATCGAGATCAATAACAGTTGCTTAACAACTCCGTAAGAGAATATTGGCAAAAAGGATTTCAAAAGACTTTGGTGAGACTAATTTCAGTAATGGATCGTTTTAAGCATGTGAATACAGCTAAGACTGTTAAGTATACCCTATGGGTTCTTTGTTTCGCGCTCTGCGTGATGGATTCCCAGATTGCCTATGGTCAGGGTGAGTTTAGGAAGTACAGCAACAACTTTCTCAGCATCGGTGTGGGTGGGCGTGCTCATGGTATGGGTGGTGCGGTCAGTGCTACTACGTCAAATGTATTTTCTACCCAGTGGAATCCTGCTGGTCTGGCAGGTGGCTCTGCACCCATGAGCGTAGGAGCAATGCATGCAGAGTGGTTTGCCGGTATTATCAATTATGACTTTATTGGAATCAGTAAGGAGTTAAGTGCGGAGAAAAGAGCCTTTGGTGCGGTCACAGTGGTCCGAATGGGTATTGACAATATTCCGAACACAATAGGGCTTTTTGATCCGGATGGAAGTATCAATTATGATAACATTTCGTCTTTTTCAGCGGCTGATTACGGGATTTTTATTTCCTATGGCCGGCAACTCAGGCAGTCGAAGTGGGACATTGGGGGCAGTGTCAAGGTGATCAATCGGAGAATTGGTCCATTTGCCACGGCCTGGGGCTTTGGACTCGATATTGGTCTTCAAAAACACACGGAATCAGGTTGGCATTTGGGTGTAACGGGCCGTGACATTACAACCACCTTCAATTCTTGGTCATTTGATTTTACTGAGGAGGAGAGCAGAGTTTTACAGGAGACGGATAATCTGGTACCGAAGAGCAGCACGGAGCTTACTGCCCCGAGTCTAACATTAGCAGCAGCACGAAAATACACAGCCGGTGAAAAAAATAGTCTTCTCGTCGAGTTGGACTTGCATTTTACTTTTGATGGAAAACGAAATACTTTGATTGGAAGCGACTTTACCAGTGTTGATCTAAGAATAGGAGCAGAATATGGATTCAGTGATAAGGTCTTTGTCAGGGCGGGCCTGGGAAATATCCAGCGCGTCGCCGATGATTTAAACCCTTTGGCAAAAAATACCATTGTGCAACCCCATTTTGGCATTGGTATGCACCTGGGCAGGTTGCGTATTGATTACGCCCTCACTAATGTGGGTGACACGGAAAACACCTCCTTTTCTCATATTTTTTCCCTTTTGCTTGACTTTAAGAGAAGGGAAGCTGAATAGCTTTTATTATTTTTCTTTTTTGTGACTAAATTTAGTTTTCCACTTTTTGGCACCCCGCCAGACAGGCCACGCCGGCAGGGCAAAAAGTGGAGCATTCTTGAGCGATCCTGCCAAGGCGGGGTGAGGTACTGTGTACCTCGAAGGGATAAGAACCGCGTGCAGCAGATGGGCGGCAAAAAATCGCTCCGTCGCCATAGCTCTGGAGCGCCGGCGACAAGACTGTGAATGATGGCCTAACATCCTGTAAGCTCTTGCTCACCCGCGCGCAATCAGAGCCGTTCGGCGTATTCATACTGAGCCTACTCTTTTTACCGAGGATTATGCCTCACTGCACTGATTGCTTCTTTGCTTACCTTCAGAGCAACAGGCTGTATGGCCACCATTCAAGGTCGATCAAAGGGATTGCCAGGTGGTATAACTCGGGATCATTTCTTGCGTGCACGACTGCTTTGCATGATAGCTTAAAATTCCTCTTCAACGATTTGTGAGATTAGCGTTTGATTCAAGATCAGCAGGTCAGAGAATCTGCTCTGTCGTCGCGCATTAGAAAATTCTAAGGTTGCATCGGTGTATAGAAAAACTGTTCCTTAGTGATTTTTCCGTTCTGCACCTCATATACGGCTAGTTCATCAAGTTGCATGCGCCCCATGCCCTTCATGGTGGTATCTGATTTCATTCGTACAGCAAAGTGATTTTGTGAAATCACGGGATCGCTCACTTCATTCCCGTGAAACTCTTCGACCATTCCGGCCCATTGTTCCCCTTTTTTCTTAATGGCATCAAATCCCTCGGCTGTTTCCCACGGTGTTCCTGCCGGTTCTATACTGACTGCGTTTTGAGCATAGAGTTCGTTTTGAGCTTCAGACCATTGCCCCTTTCGGCATAGTTCGACCAGTCGGTTGGCCACTTCTGTTGTTGTCATTGTATTTAATATTTTGGTTAGTCTAGAAAATTGTGAAAATCAAAAGTACAGGAGTGTTTTGTGTTACGAAATGTGGTATATCGCCATTGTAAGGGGGTCATAATGCCAAAAAAGCTCTATATATTTGTGAAAAAAGAGGGCTATGCACGTATCGATCATTGTACCTGTAGGACCGTCGATTCTGAGTTCGATAGTTGGACCTTTCAAGATCTTCTCGGGAGTCAATAGTTTCTTGAGCGGACAGCATGGTGGTGATCCTTTCTACGAAATTGATTTGGTGGGGATCACTGATGAAGTAGAGCTATATAATGGGATATTTTCGATTAAGCCCACCAGGCAGATTGAAGAAATTACTGAAACGGACTTGATCATCATATCTACCCTGATGGGAGATTTTAACGAGAGCATTAAAAAGAATAATGCCTTTATTCCATGGATTAATAAAATGTATCTCAAAAAAAATACTCAGGTGGCGAGTCTTTGTGTAGGATCTTTTTTACTTGCCGCAACTGGCCTGGTAGATGGAAAGAAGTGCAGTACCCATTGGTCACGGGTAGATTTATTCAGACAAATGTTTCCCAAAGTGGATCTTGTCCCAGACCGGGTAATTACAGAAGAAGCGGGAATCTATACCAGTGGCGGAGCATATTCCTTTTTAAATTTAGTACTGTATCTGGTGGAAAAATACAATGGGAAGGAGGCTGCAAATTGGGCTTCTAAAATGTTTGAGATCGACATCGAGAGGTCATCTCAAAGTCCGTTTCTGATTTTTCAGGGCCAAAAGACACATGAGGATATGGTGATCAGAAATATTCAGCTGTACATCGAGGAAAACTACCAGGAGCAATTGTCACTCGATTTCCTTGCAAAGAAGTTTGCGATTAGTAAGCGTAATCTAATTCGCCGATTTAAAAAGGCCACTTACAATACCCCCAATCAATATTTGCAACGGGTAAAAATGGAAGCCGCCAAGCGCGAATTGGAGAAGACAAATCATCCCATCTCTCGGATCATGTATGAGACGGGTTATAATGATGTAAAATCTTTTCGCGAGACATTTAAAAAAATAGTTGGGATCGCACCATCCGCCTACCGGATGAGGTATGGGCGTGCTTGAGGAATTACCGTTTTCTTGTCACATCTGTAGTTTGCAATGCTGAGGAGGTACGGACAACATGATCTCCGCGATCGTCACCAGGTACCCCTCCCTTTCCCTATGATTCCTGTTATTGGCTTGATATTTCTTACTGCAATTACTTTAGATATAGAAGGCTGTTATTCTCGAGCATCGGTATCTCTCCCTCAAACGGACTATATTTGTGGTCAATTTGCATCATCGCTTTACAGAGGCTGGCGAGGCAGTGCCTAAATGCAAAGGCATTAGTGTTTGTTTCTGTAGAGCAGGAGCATGGTTTTATTCCCTAATTGCGGGATGACTAGACGCCAATGACCAGGTTTATGGAAAGACTCAAGAAGATTTCAGACAGATTATTCTCTACCAGTGCAGCAGGGGCCTACCTGATCCTCTTTGCAGCTGCTATCGGTTATGCCACTTTTATCGAGAATGATTATGGGACAACAGCCGCACAAAAGTTGATTTACCGGGCCAAATGGTTCGAGTTATTGTTGGTGCTGTTTGGCATCTGCATCATCGTCAATATTTTTAGATTTAGAATGATACCGCAAAGAAAGTGGTCTACGCTGCTATTTCATGCGGCGATTATTGTAATAATTCTGGGAGCTGGTGTAACGCGTTATTTTGGGAGTGAAGGCATGATGCATATCCGGGAGGGATCAGAGACAAACCTCATTCTTTCCACAGAGACCTATTTGCAATTTGAGGTAGAATCTCATGGTAAAAATTATGCGTTTGACGAAAAAGTGCTTTTTGCCTCGAGAGGGAAAAACAGATTTAAAGAGAATTATAAAATTGGAGATAAAATCATCGATATTCACCTGGAGGATTTTATTCCAAATCCTGTTGAGCATATGGTGCCTCATGAAGGTGGAACTGCAATGGTTAAGCTGGTGATGGCAGGCAGTGGAGGCAGACAAGAATATATACTCAAGGAAGGAGACAAAGTGACAATAAATAATCTTGCATTTAATTTCACAGACATCGAAGATCCTGAGGCAATAAATATACTTGTGCAAAATGATTCACTAAAATTTATCAGCAATATTCAGCTGTCGCAAATGGAAATGGTCTCCCAAAGAGTGGATACACTTATTTCTGATAAAGTCCAGCCGATGTTGGTGCGATCGCTATATTCGACGGGGCAACATAATTTTGTGATAAGTGAGTTTTTATCAAATGCAAAAGTCAATGTTTCGTCGGGATCCTACAAGATGGACAGTGGAAGCCAGGGACTCGCCCGGCTTAAAATAAAATCAGGATCTGACGAAAAGTACGTTGACGCAAAAGGTGGCATGGGGATGACCGGCAAAGCAGAATCCACGGAGGTGAATGGAATGAATTTACGGGTTGCATATGGTGCAAAATATCTCCAACTGCCGTTTTCGATCAGATTGAAAGATTTTATTATGGAGCGGTATCCGGGTACAAACAGTGCTTCGTCATACGCCAGCGAAGTCACACTTATAGACAGTCGAGACAATGTAAATAAGGATCACCGGATTTTTATGAACAATATTCTGAATTATGGTGGATACCGGTTTTTTCAGAGCTCATTTGATCCAGACGAAAAAGGCACGGTATTGAGTGTAAATCACGATGCTCCTGGTACCTGGTTATCCTATTTGGGCTATTTTTTACTGACTCTCGGTATGGTAGTTACTTTGGTAAATAAAAAAAGCCGCTTTTATTCATTGTCAAAAAAATTGAAAGAAATGCAAGCAAATCATAAAGTGCTTACCTTGGTTTTTCTTTTATTCTTTTCATTTAATTCAAAAGTACTTGCTGACGGACCCCATCCCAGCCTTATAGTAGATGCGGATCATGCCGCTGCATTTAGCGAACTGACTGTACAGGACTTTCGCGGCCGAATGAAGCCTTTTCACACATTGGCCGGTGAGGTGTTGAGAAAACTGTCGCGAAAAGAATCGCTTTATGATCAGACTCCCTCTCAGATCTATTTGGGCATGATGGTGTATCCCAACGAATGGGCAGATGTACCATTAATATATACAGGACGAAATCCGGAACTCAAAGAGCTGATTGGCTCGGAGGACAAACTGGCCAAGTATAATGATTTCTTTAAGCCCGAATATGTTCTTCGGGATCAAGTACAGGCGGCCCACAGTAAAGAGGCAAAGGACAGGGGAACTTTTGAAAAGGAAATAATCCGGATCGACGAACGGATAAATATTTGCAACATGATATTTTCGGGACAGTTGTTGCGATTATTTCCCAATGCATATGTGCAGACAGATCAATGGCAATCACTTGCAGAACTTACTAACCCGCGGGAAGGGGAGGCATCCAGTGACGATCCCTTGCGGCAGATTTTTCCGGCTTATGCTTCCTCGGTTCGGGATAGCGATTGGAAAATGGCCAATGAATTGGTAGACGGAATAAAAGAATATCAAAAGAAATTAAGTGCCGAATTATTACCGTCAGAATCAAAAATAAGTGCAGAGATCACCTTGAATAAGATGAATGTGTTCAGCAGGATCGGCCGTGCGTACGGTCTTTTGGGACTCTTCATTTTGGGCATGTTTTTCTTTCTCGTGTTTAAACCAAATATTGATAGCCGGTGGCCATTGTATCTTGCGGTAGGTCTTTTGGGTTTGTGTTTTTTGGTGCACACGGCAGGCCTGGGACTGCGCTGGTATGTGTCGGGCAGGGCTCCCTGGAGCAATGGCTACGAATCAATGATCTACATTGCATGGACGACGATGCTCGCCGGGATGATTTTTACTCGAAGATCCCTGGGTGGACTTGCAGCGACGGCCGTTTTGTCATCTACGATTTTGATGGTGGCCGGGTTGAGTTGGATGGATCCGGAGATTACTCCGTTGGTTCCCGTATTAAAATCCTATTGGCTTACCATTCATGTTTCGTTGGAAGCTGGAAGTTATGGTTTTTTGATGTTGGGAGCAATTATCGGAGTATTAAATCTAATTCTAATGATTTTTATTTCCGGAAAAAATAAAGACCGGCTAAATTCAAAAATAAAGGAGCTTACCTATATAAGTGAGATGACATTGATTGCGGGATTAATTATGATAAGCATAGGCACTTATCTCGGGGGCATTTGGGCCAATGAATCCTGGGGTCGCTATTGGGGTTGGGATGCGAAGGAGACATGGGCTTTGGTGACGATATTAATTTATGCATTTATTTTGCATATGCGGTTTATTCCGGGATTGCGGGGGGCATATGCATTTAATGTGGCTTCGCTGTTTGGTTTGGCGTCTGTAATGATGACTTACTTTGGCGTCAATTATTATTTGTCGGGTCTGCATTCTTATGCGGCTGGTGATCCTGCGCCGATACCTTCCTATGTCTATTATGCGGTGTTTATTTTGGTGGGAGTGAGTTTATTGGCTTATTGGAGGAGGCGGGTGGTTGGGTGATGTAATTTTTCCGGAGTATGTTGTGCGGCTCACTTTTTATCACGCTAAAGCATGGTAAAAAATACCCTGGCCTACGGCTTCTAGCTCTGGACTTCAATCTCCTGATCTTCAATTCCCATCTCGTTTGATACTCTGCAGGTACGGCTAAAGCCGTTTCCCTTTTGGATGCCCACTTTTTACAGGGCTAAAGCCCGGTAAAAAATACCCCTGGCCTACGGCTTCCAGCTTTGGCAATCTCCTGATCTTCAATCTCATCTCGTTGACACTCTGCAGGTACGGCTAAAGCCGTTTCGCTGGCTGTGCCCACTTTTTACCACGCTAAAGCGCGCTAAAAATGCCCCTGGCCTACGGCTTCTACCTCTGGACTTCAAATCTCCTCATCTTCAATTCCCATTTCGTTTGACACGCAGGAAGTACGGCTAAAGCCGTTTCCCTTTTGGATGCCCACTTTTTACAGGGCTAAAGCCCGGTAAAAAATACCCCTGGCCTACGGCTTCCAGCTTCGGACTTCAATCTCCTGATCTTCAATTCCCATCTCGTTGACATTCTGCAGGTACGGCTAAAGCCGTTTCCCTTTCCATGCCCATTTTTACCGGGCTAAAGCATGGTAAAAAATACCCTGGCCTACAGCTTCTAGCTTCGGACTCAATCTCCTCATCTTCAATTCCCATCTTGTTGACATGCTGCATGTACGGCTAAAGCCGCCCGTCTTCCGATGCCCACTTTTTACCGCGCTAAAGCACGGTAAAAATACCCGTGGTCTAAGGCTTCTGGCTTTGGACTTCAATCTCCTCATCTTCAATTCCCATCGCGTTGACACGCTGCATGTACGGCTAAAGCCGTTTCCCTCTCAGTGCCCATTTTTGATCGGGCAAAGGCACGGTAAAAACTGTCCCTTGGTCTGACTTCGGTTTCGCCACACAGGTGGACCATTGCCAATCTGTGAAAATAAGGATACAAAAGAGCTTCTTGCAAAGGACGCACTAGACGGAACACGGATCTAAAAATTCTGGTGCAGACTTATTTTTTCCAGTCGTACTTCTTCTGCAGAGGCCATTTCCATGGCCTGCGGCCATGCAGTATAAGCTTACGGTAAGTTGGAGAGCTGTGGTAGTCCAAAGTGGATTTAATGGACAAGCAGTTTTATCGACTCTTGATTCCGTCAATTCAACCGATATAAATTAGACAAATATGGAATTTGAATCTAAAAATGTCTATAAAATATTGATTTTGTCGCTAATATTAGACATTTTTGGAGTATGAATCCAAAAATGTCCATAACAAGACTACTGGCCACGAAGGTAAAAAGTATGATTGGGAAGTTTCCCATCCTGGCCATCTTGGGCCCAAGGCAATCGGGAAAGACCACCCTGATCAAGGAAGAATTTTCGGAGTATGACTACTACAATCTGGAGGATTTTGATATTAGGAGTGCTGCTATGGCAGATCCAAGAGGATTCCTCGCTGCTCTAGGACCTCGATTTGTTCTGGATGAGGTACAGCGCGTGCCTGATCTATTTAGTTATTTACAGACCCTCGTTGACAATGGTGATTACGACATCATCATATCTGGCTCACAAAACTTCTTGCTCCTCGCTTCGATCACCCAATCGTTAGCTGGAAGGGTGGCTATCTTCACACTTCTGCCTTTGTCAATAGAAGAAGCAGCCCCGCCAGAAAATCTAAATGATGCGCTTCTAAATGGGTCATTTCCCAGGCTTTACGACAAGCAAATAAATCCATCCGACTACTACCCGAATTACATCACTACATATCTTGAAAGGGATGTTCGATCTCTCAAGAACATTGCCAACTTACACAGTTTTAGCAGGTTTCTGGAGCTGATTGCTGGTCGGGTTGGACAAGAACTGAATATGAATAGTTTAGCCATCGATGTGGGTGTGAGCCCGAAAACAATCAAGTCATGGATAAGTGTCTTAGAAGCATCGTATCTAGTCTACCTATTAAAACCATACACAAAAAATTACAATAAAAGGATCATAAAGAGTCCAAAACTGTATATGACGGATACGGGGTTGGCCTGTTCGCTTCTCGGCATTAGTTCCAATAAATTGTTGCAAAACCATTATAATCGGGGAGCGATTTTCGAGAATTATATCGTGATGGAATTAATCAAGTATGCATACAACCGGGGCCTTAAACCCCGATATTATTTTTGGAAAGAAAAGAATAGACATGAGGTCGATCTAATTATTGATCATCCGGATAATATGCTTGCGATTGAAATCAAATCGACTGCCACGGGTCATGCTCATTTTTACCGTAATCTAAAGTATATTGAGAAAGTGAGTGACAATAATTTCAAAACTTTTGTGGTCTATGGCGGTGATCAGAATCTCATCACTAGTGAGGCTGCGTTTATTTCATGGAAAAACCTGAGGATTTGGATGGAAAAAGAACTATAGATTTCCACCGATCACTACGTGATCTCCTGGATTACCATGGATTTTCCCACAGATCGAGCACAGCGAGATCCCAATATTGAACGTAGTGTAGATCGTCGGGATGTCCGGAGATTTGCGTAGATTTATGCAGAGGGTCGATCACTTCGTGATCTCCTGTAGTAGCGAAGATTTTCCCACAGATCACACAGATTTACGCAGATAGTCGATCACTTCGTGATCTCCTGGATCACCAAAGATTTTTCCCACAGATTCCGCAGATTTACGCTGATTATTTTGGTGGAGCGAGATTCGAATTGTTAAGGGCTTAGTTTGATTGGGCATTCTGTTTCCCGAAGATTATTAAGATTTACGATAGCGGGTCGATGGGACTTCTGACTTCCAGCAGATATGTCGATCGCTTCGTGATCTCCTGGATTACCAAAGATTTTTCCCACAGATTTCGCAGATTTACACAGATTATTTTGGTGGAGCGAGATTCGAATTATTTTAGGGCTTAGTTTGATTGGGCATTCTGTTCCGCAGATGATTAAGATTTGCACAGAGGGTCGATGGACTTCTGACTTCCAGCAGATATGTCGATCGCTTCGTGATCTCCTGGATTACCATGGATTTTCCCACAGATCGAGCACAGCGAGATCCCAATATTGAACGTAGTGTAGATCGTCGGGATGTCCGCAGATTTACACAGATTATTTTGGTGGAGCGAGATTCGAATTATTTAGGGCCTAGTTTTATTGGGCATTCTGTTTCCCGTAGATGATTAAGATTTGCACAGAGGGTCGATGGACTTCTGACTTCCAGCAGATATGCCGATCGTTTCGTGATCTCCTGGATTACCAAAGATTTTTCCCACAGATCGGGCACAGCGAGATCCCAATATTGAACGTAGTGTAGATCGTCGGGATGTCCGCAGATTACACAGATTATTTTAGTGGAGCGAGATTCGAATTGTTTAGGCGCTTAGTTTTATTGGGCATTCTGGTTCCCGCAGATGATTAAGATTTGCACAGAGGGTCGATGGACTTCTGACTTCCAGCAGATATGTCGATCGCTTCGTGATCTCCTGGATTACCAAAGATTTTTCCCACAGATTTCGCAGATTTACACAGATTATTTTGGTGGAGCGAGATTCGAATTATTTAGGGCTTAGTTTTATTGGGCATTCTGTTTCCCGCTAGATGGTTAAGATTTCCACAGCGGGTCGATCTACAAAAAACTCCTTTAGCTGATCGGTTACAAAACTTTTTTCCAGCGGCGATATCGTGCTCAGGTCTAAAACATTGCTCATTTTTTCCGGAAGAAAAAAACTTAGAAAATCACGGACGGCAGTTAGGTCTGACATGATAGCTTTGAAAAACTCATCATGTCGCCGTTGGATGTCTTTTGGCATTTTGTAAATCTAATAATTCGCAATCGAATTCCTTCTTTCAAAAATTGTGAAACACATTAACTTCCAAACTCTAGCTGCTAACAGCCAGAAGGGCTCACCCACCCGCTTCGCGGTTCCCTCAGCCCAAGGTCTTTTGCACAACAAAAGTACGCTTCAGGAATACTCCGGGCTTAGGAATCCCCTTTTTTTAATTTAAAATTGGCGATGAATACTTTAATCCGGATAGATAAATTCCGTTGCTCCAGTCATATTCGACAGTGGTGGTAAGCTACCCTAAAGATTCTTTCCATGCTCCCGCAGAATCCCGAGAACACGAGACTGGGTAACGCTGGCAATCCTGGAGATCATTTCTACTGACAATCCATTTTCATAGCCATTCAGAACTACGGAGGTGAGTTTTTTCTCTGCTCCTTTGGCTTCTCCCCTGGCTACTCCCCTGGCCTCCCCTTTGGCAAAGCCCTTGGCCTCTCCTTTGGCAATTAGTTGATCGTATGTGGTCATAATCTCTTTTTTTATCCCTGCTGGAAGATCCTCTATCAATTCCAACATCTTTTCTTCTTCAAGTTCGACATTTCTGAACAAATAAACAATGATCGGCCGTAAAAGATTCCTGCCTCCCTCCGGATACAGCTCGCCCAGAATCTGATTTATCAGTTTGATCAAGTGTGCAGAATCAGTGCTGTACTTCTGAACCATCAGTGCCGAAGCCAGAAACCTATTGCTCAATGACCTCAAGGTCTGATCATCTACGCGCTGCAAGTCCACAAATATAATGTCGTGTCCCGGCACGTATGGAGCAAATACAGTACTTCCACCCCCAGGTAGCAGATCTGCTATTGTTTGATATTCCCACTTCTGACTACCCTGATAAAGTATCACCGGTACGATTGTAGACATTTCTCTTCCTTTCCATTGTTCCTGATACGCAGTGGCCAGATAGCTAAGGATCTGAATCGGTGTCTGGCGGTCGCGGTAGCTCTTATGCTCCAATAAAATGGTAATCAGAACATCTCCTTCTTTGGCTTTGCACTGAAATACTGCATCTACAAAAAACTCCTTTAGCTGATCGGTTACAAAACTTTTTTCCAGCGGCGATATCGTGCTCAGGTCTAAAACATTGCTCATTTTTTCCGGAAGAAAAAAACTTAAAAAATCACGGACGGCAGTTAGGTCTGACATGATAGCTTTGAAAAACTCATCATGTCGCCGTTGGATGTCTTTTGGCATTTTGTAAATCTAATAATTCGCAATCAAACTCCTTTCTTCAAAAATTGTTAAACACATTAACTTCCAAACTCTAGCTGCTAACAGCCAGAAGGGCTCACCCACCCGCTTCGCGGTTCCCTCAGCCCAAGGTCCACTGGACCTCGTCTTTTGCACTGCAAAAGTACGCTTCAGGAATACTCCGGGCTTAGGAATCCCCTTTTTTTAATTTAAAGATTGGTGATGAATACTTTAATCCGGATAGATAAATTCCGTTGCTCTAGTCATATTCGACAGAGGTGGTAAGCCACCCTAAAGATACTTTCCATGCTCCCGCAGAATCCCGAGAACACGAGACTGGGTAACGCTGGCAATCCTGGAGATCATTTCTACTGACAATCCATTTTCATAGCCATTCAGAACTACGGAGGTGAGTTTTTTCTCTGCTCCCTTGGCTTCTCCCCTGGCTTCTCCTTTTGCAAAACCCTTGGCTTCTCCTTTGGCAATTAGTTGATCGTATGTGGTCATAATCTCTTTTTTTATCCCTGTTGGAAGATCCTCTATCAATTCCAAGATCTTTTCTTCTTCAAGTTCGACATTTCTGAACAAATAAACAATGATCGGCCGTAAAAGATTCCTGCCGCTCTCCGGATACAGCTCGCCCAGAATCTGATTTATCAGTTTGATCAAGTGTGCAGAATCAGTGCTGTACTTCTGAACCATCAGTGCCGAAGCCAGAAACCTATTGCTCAATGACCTCAAGGTCTGATCATCTACGCGCTGCAAGTCCACAAATATAATGTCGTGTCCCGGCACGTATGGAGCAAATACAGTACTTCCACCCCCAGGTAGCAGATCTGCTATTGTCTGATATGCCCACTTCTGACTACCTTGATAAAGTATCACCGGTACGATTGTAGACATTTCTCTTCCTTTCCATTGTTCTTGATACGCAGTGGCCAGATAGCTAAGGATCTGAATTGGTGTCTGGCGGTCGCGGTAGCTCTTATGCTCCAATAAAATGGTAATCAGAACATCTCCTTCTTTGGCTTTGCACTGAAATACTGCATCTACAAAAAACTCCTTTAGCTGATCGGTTACAAAACTTTTTTCCAGCGGCGATATCGTGCTCAGGTCTAAAACATTGCTCAGTTTTTCCGGAAGAAAAAAACTTAAAAAATCACGGACGGCGGTTAGGTCTGACATGATAGCTTTGAAAAACTCATCATGTCGCCGTTGGATGTCTTTTGGCATTTTGTAAATCTAATAATTCGCAATCAAACTCCTTTCTTCAAAAATTGTTGAACACATTAACTTCCAAACTCTAGCTGCTAACAGCCAGAAGGGCTCACCCACCCGCTTCGCGGTTCCCTCAGCCCAAGGTCCACCGGACCTCGTCTTTTGCACTGCAAATGCACGCTTCAGGAATACTCCGGGCTTAGGAATCCCCTTTTTTTAATTTAAAATTGGCGATGAATACTTTAATCCGGATAGATAAATTCCGTTGCTCCAGTCATATTCGACAGTGGTGGTAAGCTACCCTAAAGATTCTTTCCATGCTCCCGCAGAATCCCGAGAACACGAGACTGAGTAACGCTGGCAATCCTGGAGATCATTTCTACTGACAATCCATTTTCATAGCCATTCAGAACTACGGAGGTGAGTTTTTTCTCTGCTCCCTTGGCTTCTCCCTTGGCTTCTCCCCTGGCTTCTCCTTTGGCAAAACCCCTGGCTTCTCCTTTGGCAAAACCCTTGGCCTCTCCTTTGGCAATTAGTTGATCGTATGTGGTCATAATCTCATTTTTTATTCCTATTGGAAGATCCTCTATCAATTCCAACATCTTTTCTTCTTCAAGTTCGACATTTCTGAACAAATAAACAATGATCGGCTGTAAAAGATTCCTGCCTCTCTCCGGATACAACTCACCCAGAATCTGATTTATCAGTTTGATCAAGTGCGCAGAATCAGTGCTGTACTTCTGAACCATCAGTGCCGAAGCCAGAAACCTATTGCTCAAGGACCTCAAGGTCTGATCATCTACGCGCTGCAAGTCCACAAATATAATGTCGTGCCCCGGCACGTATGGAGCAAATACAGTACTTCCACCCCCAGGTAGCAGATCTGCTATTGTCTGATATGCCCACTTCTGACCACCCTGATAAAGTATCACCGGTACGATTGTAGACATTTCTCTTCTTTTCCATTGTTCCTGATACGCAGTGGCCAGATAGTTAAGGATCTGAATTGGTGTCTGGCGGTCGCGGTAGCTCTTATGCTCCAATAAAATGGTAATCAGAACATCTCCTTCTTTGGCTTTGCAGTGAAATACCGCATCTACAAAAAACTCCTTTAGCTGATCGGTTACAAAACTTTTTACCAGCGGCGATATCGTGCTCAGGTCTAAAACATTGCTCAGTTTTTCCGGAAGAAAAAAACTTAAAAAATCACGGACGGCAGTTAGGTCTGACATGATAGCTTTGAAAAACTCATCATGTCGCCGTTGGATGTCTTTTGGCATTTTGTAAATCTAATAATTCGCAATCAAACTCCTTTCTTCAAAAATTGTTAAACACATTTAGTGCATCAGGGGCTTACCCCTGCAAACTTCCAAACTCTAACTGCTAACAGCCAGAAGGGCTCACCCACCCGCTTAGCGGTTCCCTCAGCCCAAGGAAATATTTCCACAGTTTTTAAGATGGCCCACGAGAATTCTTTTACCGGAGCTTTAGCGTAGGTGGGCGAGTCTCTTACTTCCCTCACTAAGGGGAACACTGATTAAACAATTGAAGGATCTCCACAGATTTTTACCGCGCTAAAGCACTGTAAAAATGTTCCCTGGCCTACAGCCACTAGCTTTGGACATCATTCTCCTCATCCTCAGGCCCCATCCCGTTGACACGCTGCAAGTACGGCTAAAGCCGTTAGGAGAAAGCAGCATCTCATATAGTGATAAACTTTACGAGGATTGCGTTTAAGGATCGCCGGTTAAAGAACCAGCTCTCTCGCTAATAAGTTGAACCACAGGTTTCCGATGACAAGAACGATAGGACAACCGGTCAGCCATAATCAGGCACCGTAATCAGCCAGCCTCTAATTGCAACTGTGAACTCCTCACAAAAAAAAGAGCCAGCCCATCTCGAGCCAGCTCATTTCTTCTATAAAGTTACCGAACTTAATAATTCTACATTCTACATTCGTATTTCGTCATTCCTTAAACACCATCACCGGTGCCGTTTTCACTTGATCACCTCAAAAAAAAAAGAGCCGGCCCATTGCGAGCCAGCTCATTTCTTCTATAAAGTTACCGAACTTAATAATTCTACATTCTACATTCTACATTCGTCATTCCTTAAACACCATCACTGGTGCAGTCTTCACTTTGCCAGCATTTTTTACGATCAAATAATAAATGCCATCTCTCATCGTCTCAGTGAGATCAAAGTGTGTAGATATTGTACCGGCGACATCCGTACTCCAGCTTTTTATCTGCCGTCCCAGCATATCGACCATTTGGATCTCGGTGCCTCCCTCGCTTATGCCGGCGATATCCAGGCGGATAAAGCTGCTGGCCGGATTGGGGTAGGCGGAGAGGGTGAGGTCGTCAGATGGATCCACCTGTACTGTTTGATCGGCGATCTCGGTGAGGGAGATGTTTTCTGGCTGCACGTCTGGGGAGGCAGGATCCTCGCACTTACAGGCCGGACCCACAACTACAGGTGGTATTTTTTCCTTTCCAGCTTTGAATCTAATTTCGGTCTCGTAACCGCTCCAGTCTCCTTCAAAAGTATAGGAAAAAGTTCCACAATCAGGATATAAAAATATATCGTTGAAAGTTTCAAACACCACATAAAAACCCTTGTTGCATCTTCTACTGCTTCCCGAAAGTGTATTTGTCACCTGTGGTACATCAGTCCAGACATCCGAGATTTGATCCTCAAGAACTCCGGGGCATGGAATCGAGAAACGGATATTGGAAAGAGCCTGGCAGTCAGGATCGATTGCGCAAATTTCCCAGGTAAAAGTGGTTTTTTCCCTGCCTTGATCGTACTCCGCACCACCGGAGATTGAGAAACAAGGTACCTCGATGAGAGTATTCACCCTGATCTCCTGTGTACATTCGGCTTTATTCCCACAGTTGTCCTCTGCCGTCCAGGTACGGGTAATGGTATAGTAGTCGTCTGAGCAGGTATTGTAATTGAATGTCTCCCCCTCATAATTTACAGAAACGTCATCATCGCAATTGTCAGAAGCTTCGACATCAGTTACAGCTGGAATTTCATCTGTGCAGGAGATGACAATGTCTGCCGGGCAATTGGAGAAGATAGGATCTTTAGTGTCCTCTACAGTTATGGTCTGAGTATGACTGGTAGAGTTGCCAGCGCAATCCTCCACAGACCAGGTACGCTTTATCGTATAACAATCTGCTCCATCACCAGGAATAATCACCTCACTGAAGTCAACCGTTACGGATGCGTCACAATTGTCACTGGCGGTCAGCGTTACTGCCGCGGGGACATCGTCACAAGAAACAGTAGCATCGGCAGGTAAAGCTTCATTGAAAGTAGGAGCTTTGGTATCTTCCACTGTGAGGACTTGAGTATGACTGGTAGAGTTGCCAGCACAATCAGCCACCGTCCAAGTACGGGTAACGGTGTACTCGCTGGGGCACTCATCTTCATCACCAGTGATCACCTCACTGAAGTCAACCGTTACGGATGCGTCACAATTGTCACTGGCGGTCAGCGTTACTGCCGCGGGGACATCGTCACAAGAAACAGTAGCATCGGCAGGTAAAGCTTCATTGAAAGTAGGAGCTTTGGTATCTTCCACTGTGAGGACCTGAGTATGACTGGTAGAGTTGCCAGCACAATCAGCCACCGTCCAAGTACGGGTAACGGTGTACTCGCTGGGGCACTCATCCTCATCACCAGTGATCACCTCACTGAAGTCAACCGTTACGGATGCGTCACAATTGTCACTGGCGGTCAGCGTTACTGCCGCGGGGACATCGTCACAAGAAACAGTAGCATCGGCAGGTAAAGTTTCATTGAAAGTAGGAGCTTTGGTATCTTCCACTGTGAGGACCTGAGTATGACTGGTAGAGTTGCCAGCACAATCAGCCACCGTCCAAGTACGGGTAACGGTGTACTCGCTGGGGCACTCATCCTCATCACCAGTGATCACCTCACTGAAGTCAACCGTTACGGATGCGTCACAATTGTCACTGGCGGTCAGCGTTACTGCCGCGGGGACATCGTCACAAGAAACAGTAGCATCGGCAGGTAAAGCTTCATTGAAAGTAGGAGCTTTGGTATCTTCCACTGTGAGGACCTGAGTATGACTGGTAGAGTTGCCAGCACAATCAGCCACCGTCCAAGTACGGGTAACGGTGTACTCGCTGGGGCACTCATCTTCATCACCAGTGATCACCTCACTGAAGTCAACCGTTACGGATGCGTCACAATTGTCACTGGCGGTCAGCGTTACTGCCGCGGGGACATCGTCACAAGAAACAGTAGCATCGGCAGGTAAAGCTTCATTGAAAGTAGGAGCTTTGGTATCTTCCACTGTGAGGACCTGAGTATGACTGGTAGAGTTGCCAGCACAATCAGCCACCGTCCAAGTACGGGTAACGGTGTACTCGCTGGGGCACTCATCTTCAT
Source organism: Saprospiraceae bacterium (assembly GCA_965222645.1). GTDB lineage: Bacteria > Bacteroidota > Bacteroidia > Chitinophagales > Saprospiraceae > JABDMH01. Next base: position 4,632,096 of record OZ244968.1, read on the forward strand.
CACCAGTGATCACCTCACTGAAGTCAACCGTTACGGATGCGTCACAATTGTCACTGGCGGTCAGCGTTACTGCCGCGGGGACATCGTCACAAGAAACAGTAGCATCGGCAGGTAAAGCTTCATTGAAAGTAGGAGCTTTGGTATCTTCCACTGTGAGGACCTGAGTATGACTGGTAGAGTTGCCAGCACAATCAGCCACCGTCCAAGTACGGGTAACGGTGTACTCGCTGGGGCACTCATCTTCATCACCAGTGATCACCTCACTGAAGTCAACCGTTACGGATGCGTCACAATTGTCACTGGCGGTCAGCGTTACTGCCGCGGGGACATCGTCACAAGAAACAGTAGCATCGGCAGGTAAAGCTTCATTGAAAGTAGGAGCTTTGGTATCTTCCACTGTGAGGACCTGAGTATGACTGGTAGAGTTGCCAGCACAATCAGCCACCGTCCAAGTACGGGTAACGGTGTACTCGCTGGGGCACTCATCTTCATCACCAGTGATCACCTCACTGAAGTCAACCGTTACGGATGCGTCACAATTGTCACTGGCGGTCAGCGTTACTGCCGCGGGGACATCGTCACAAGAAACAGTAGCATCGGCAGGTAAAGCTTCATTGAAAGTAGGAGCTTTGGTATCCTTAACAATATCAAAAGTATAAGTGCAAACTTTAGACTCCTCACCCGGATCCAGGGCTCCGTTACCATTAAGGTCATCAAAAACCGTAACAGTGCGGGTAACCGTTTGGCCGCCAGCGGCGCAAACATCATAATCGGTTATATCATCGGAACATAATACCACAATATGGCCACAGGGATTTTCACCTATTGTGATATTATACGGAGTAGCTTCAGCGGAGGCTTCATCTGTTGGGCAAGCTGGGATATCATCTAATTGAGTACAATCGAAAGCACCCAGAACTCTATTGGTGGGACACTCAACCTCAAAGACACAGCATGTCTCGACGGTGAAGCCAACCATTCTTTCACAGTCTCTTGAATCCTTTACAATAAAAGTATAGTCTCCGGCTTGGAGCTCACCTGCAGCTATCTCCAAGGATCCAGATATTTGGCCTGCCTTCACTACATCACCATTATCATCTTTTATTTCATACCCCAGATATGGAGAAGGATCAGTAAATGGTCTTCCCCCCAGAGTAGACAATAGAACACTACTGGTTGTCGTACTATTATCACAACTTGGCATTGCTGATGCCTGAAGGGGGGGGTGAATAGTTATATTATCTGAAACTTCTGCACATTTTGAAGTAGGACACCCAATCGGACATGTATTTCCGCTCCCAGAAGATGTCCACACTAAAAGTATATCACTTAGTTCGAGTGTTGATCCACAAGTATAAGAGACCGGGCCAAAATTAACTTCTACATATTCTTGTTTTCCTTCAGGTGGCACAACACATCTTATCAATGAACATGGATCCCCACCACCCTCAGTTAGATTTGAGTATAAGCCTAGTGCATCTCTACTACTACTACCTTGGTTAATCTTTAAAGCGACAATTAAATTATAGTCCTGATTCCCATCACAATCAGCACATTGGTCCCCCCCACCATCAATTTCGAGAAATGCGCTGATGATTTCAAAATCATTAGCTGTGCAGACAAAATTGTTATTAACACGACATTCTCTTAAATCCTGGAGGGTGGGATCATTAGTTTCACATCCTTCAGGTAGTCCCTGACTATGTGCCTCATGGATAAGTAAAGTGAATGAAAGCAGTAGAATCAGTAAGTTTTGCAAGCGTAAGGCACATACAACGCCTTGAAGCGATTGAATTCTCCATCCGGTCTTCTCCCGGGATTTAATCCTTCCATTTTTAAGTATCACGTGTTTCATTTTTTTTCATTTAGTGTTAGAAGCTTGAAGATCGGAGCTCGGAGCATGAAGCTCGAAGCCCACTTACGCAAAGTGCTTCAGTGGAAGATACATCCATGCTTCTGGATTAAAGATTTAATTAAAAAATAGTTCGTGCTTAGGTGTCAGAGCACCTGTGCGCGCTGCCGGCGTGCATACCTGGTATGCCTGCAATCGGCCTCTGTCCCGGCGAGAAGAATAGGAGGGAAACAATTGTAGTTAACGGTTGTTATCCTGCCCCGGGAGCAAAGGGGCAACGATTTGCTTTTCATAGTTGAGGTAGCTAGGTCATAATGGTGGGATTAATAGTTTTAGAAGTGGTTACGGATCTGTCTGGTCTTCCGGAGCGGAAGACGCTTGAGTGTCGTCTGGAGCATGTCAATTGAGTGCTCATCTGGTCGAATGTTTCGCCTGATTTTATCCAGGGTAAAATAAAATCAGTAAGTAAGTTTTATAATATACTAATAATCGTGTATGTTGCCAAATTCTTTATCTACTTTTCCTCATCCTCCTGCACTTTTATCTCCATTTCTCAAGAAAGGAAGAATCGATGACCGGCGATTGTAAAAATGCGTCAAAATATATCATCCCGGTCCGAAGACTACCATCCATACTGCCAAAAAAAGGAATTAAACACCCTTTTTTCTTGCATCTTACTGTCCATCGCATTTGGGTCGTAGGTGCGATTTTGTCATAAAGTGCCTTTTTTCGCAAAAACGTTACCATAATGGAGCAATTTTTTTTCTGATCTTTTTCGCATCATCGTGAATATAGGGAGAAAGGATCTGTGGTAATGGGGATTTTGGGGGGCTTTTAGTAGTTGGTGGAGATCAATTAGTAGGTGGTGCGAATGGGGGCTGGTTTCCGGTAAATTGTGTATAGGGTCGATCACTTTGGTGATCTTCTGTAATAGCATAGGTTTTTCCCACAGATTACACAGATTTACATTGAATGGGAACACGGATTGCACAGAATGGACGGAACTCCACAGATTTTAAAATGATTGGCAGAATAGTTTTTTCCGGACATTGCTTCTAACTTCGGGCTTCTAACTTCCGACACATTGTTTCATTTGCTTTTCCCACAGATCTCGCAGATTTACGCAGATAGTCGATCACTTCGTGATCTCCCGGAATGGGATAGATTTTTCCCACAGATCTCACAGATTTACATTGAATGGGAGCACGGATTGCACAGAATGGACGGATCTCCACAGATTTTAAAATGATTGGCAGAATAGTTTTTTACAGGACATTGCTTCTAACTTTGGGCTTCTAACTTCCGACACATTGAATGGGAACACGGATTGCACAGAATGGACGGATCTCTACAGATTTTAAAATGATTGGCAGAATAGCTTTTTACCGGACATTGCTCCTAACTTCGGGCTTCTAACTTCCGACACACTGAATGGGAACACGGATTGCACAGAATGGACGGATCTCCACAGATTTCAAAATGATTGGCAGAATAGTTTTTTACCGGACATTGCTTCTAACTTCGGGCCTCTAACTTCCGACACACTAAAGGGGAACACGGATTGCACAGAATGGACGGATCTCCACAGATTTTAAAATGATTGGCAGAATAGCTTTTTACCGGACATTGCTTCTAACTTCGGGCTTCTAACTTCCGACACACTGAATGGGAACACGGATTGCCACAGAATGGACGGAACTCCACAGATTTTAAAATGATTGGCAGAATAGCGATACATTGAATGGGAACACGGATCATACAGAATGGACGGAACTCCACAGATTTTAGAATGATTGGCAGAATAGTTTTTACCGGACATTGCTTCTAACTTCGGGCTTCTAACTTCCGACACAGTGAATGGGAACACGGATTGCACAGAATGGACGGATCTCCACAGATTTTAAAATGATTGGCAGAATAGTTTTTTACGGGACATTGCTTCTAACTTCGGGCTTCTAACTTCCGACACACTGAATGGGAACACGGATTGCACAGAATGGACGGATCTCCTTAGATTTTAAAATGATTGGCAGAATAGTTTTTTACGGGACATTGCTTCTAACTTCGGGCTTCTAACTTCCGACACATTGGATGGGAACACGGATTGCACAGAATGGACGGATCTCCACAGATTTTAAAATGATTGGCAGATAGTTTTTTACCGGACATTGCTTCTAACTTCGGGCTTCTAACTTCCGACACACTGAGGGTCAATCACTTCGTGATCTCCTGGAATGGTATAGGTTTTCCCACAAAAGAGAGTCGATCACTGCGTGATCTCATGGAGTAGCCGAGATTTTTCCCACAGATCTCACAGATTTACGCAGATGGTCGATCACTTCGTGATCTCGTAATAAAAATGATCGCCGGATAGATGACACAGGATGCACAATTCATCGGCCGACATTTTTCGTTATATTTGCGATATATTTCACAAACATGTCGATTAAAACACTACATAAGAAGTTGGATGATGCGATTGAGTTGATACGCTTGGCCAGAAAAGGAGTTAAATATTCCCTTTTTAATGCTTTGGTGGCCGACGGGCCATTTACTGTCAAAGATTGGAGCGCTTTTTTGCACCTGACAGAAAGAACATTGCAGCGATATAAAAAAGAAAACAAACCCTTCGAGCAACCGTTTTCAGAAAAAATATTGACGATCGCCCAATTGCAAAAAAGAGGGATTGAAGTTTTTGAGGACAAGGACAACTTTTACCAATGGCTGAATTCGAGCATCGTAGCGCTAGGTGGGATTAAACCAAAATCACTGATGGATAGCTCTTTCGGTATCTCCATCCTCAGTGAGGAGCTCACACGCATTGAGCACGGAGTGCTGGCATGATTGTCTTTAGACTGAGTAAAGACCTGTACAAGAATGATCTTTCCGGCAAAGGTGCCGAAATGGCCGGTGGCCGGTGGAACAGTAAAGGAATACCAATACTGTACACTGCCGAAAACAGAGCACTTTGTACTGCCGAGCTCGCAGTACACTTGCCGCTTGGTATCATGCCTAAGAACTATTTTCTGATCCAAATAGAAATTCCAAAAAACACGGCCATGCTCAAAATACCACTGAATAAACTGCCAAAAGACTGGAATACATTTCCACACCCGGTCTCTACCAAGGAAATAGGTGACCGGTTTGTCAAACAAAACAAATGCCTGGTTATGAAAGCACCATCTGCCATCATCCACGGAGAATATAATTACCTGATAAACCCGGGTCATAAGCATTTTAGAAAAGTAAAGATCCTGAACGTTGAGTCCTACGAGTTTGATAGACGGCTTTTTTTCCGGTGAATAAATAGTCATAATGAGATGATCTCCTGGAATGGTATAGGTTTTTCCCACAGATCACACAGATCTACATTGAATGGGAACACGGATTGCACAGAATGGACGGATCTCCACAGATTTTAAAATGATTGGCAGAATAGTTTTTTACGGGACATTGCTTCTAACTTCGGGCTTCTAACTTCCGACACATTGAATGGGAACACGGATTGCACAGAATGGACGGATCTCCACAGATTTTAAAATGATTGGCAGAAAGCTTTTTACCGGATATTGCTTCTAACTTCGGGCTTCTAACTTCCGACACATTGAATGGGGGTTTTTCCCACAGATAGCACGGATTTGCTCAGAGAGTCGATCACTGCGTGATCTCCTGAAATAAAAATGATCGCCGGATAGATGATACATGATGCTTGACCAGCTTGGGAATTCCCTCAAAGATTATCCCCTCACACTCGCTTCGGGAATTCTCTTTTGCAGATCGTAAAATTGCTCCACACTTTCCTGACCAATGGTAAAGCAATCGATAAACTCATGCGCGAGTTGAAACTGCAGGCACTCATCGATGCGGTTTGCAAGATTGCCAGCACCCAGGACCTTCATACCGATGATACCCTTACCCCTGTCTTTCATTTTTTGTAATACTTTCCGCACCACCGGCATCTCTGCATCCATTCTCACGCCCTCGGGATTGAACCTTGCCAGATCTACCTGCACCCAATCTGTCTCAGCGGCTGTCTCCAGTGCTTCGAGCGAATGACAGGATATGCCGTGCGCCCGGATGATCCCATCTTCGCGGGCACGACTCATCACATCCATCGCTGGGGCTTTCTTTTTGGGCCACTGTCCATCGGTGATGGCATGCAATAAAACAATGTCTAAATAATCCGTGCCTATTTCCTGCCGGAAGCGATCCAAATCTGCCTTCATCTCCTTTTCTGTGGTGGCATGGGTCTTCGTCAGAATGACAACATCTTCCCGTGGAACTCTCTTCAGAGCTTCTTTCAGGTGAGGATGTGTACCGTACTGATCGGCTGAGTCCCAAAACAATACGCCATTGTCGTAGGCAAAATGCAGAAAATCGCCGAGACCCTTTATCCCCATCTTTCGCGTTTGATTTGATGCGCCATTTATTCCTCTCGTGCCCGTACCCATGGCGAGTCGTGTAAGCTCAATTCCGGTATTGCCCAGAGCGACCTTATCAGTGGCATATTTCTTTTTATCGCTTACAAATTTGTGGTAAGGAAATGGATTGAGACCGACAGCCCCGGCCATAGCCATGGATTGATGGAGAAAACGTCTGCGTTTCATAGTCTGTAATTTGGACTAAAAGATACGAAATTTAGTGTAGTGGTGAAGTGGGGGTGTGGTGAAGTAGTGTAGTAGTATAGTGGTGAAGTGGGGAAGGATTCCCAAGCCCGGAACGAAGTGCAGGGATTGGCAAGCCTGGAAAGTGGGACGGTAGGGAAGCAGTATAGTGGGGGTGTGGTGAAGTAGTGTAGTAGTATAGTGGTGAAGTGGGGAAGGATTCCCAAGCCCGGAGCGGAGCATAGGGATTGGCAAGCCTGGAAAGTGGGACGGTAGGGAAGCAGTATAGGGTGTAGTAGTGAAGTGGTGAAGTAGTGAAGTAGTGAAGGATTCCCAAGCCCGGAACGAAGTGCAGGGATTGGCAAGCCTGGGACGGCGGACGGTGGGAAGTGGTGAAGTAGTGAAAGTAGTGAAGTAGGGAAGGATTCCCAAGCCCGGAACGAAGTGCAGGGATTGGCAAGCCTGGAAAGTGTGACGGTAGGGAAGTAGTATAGTGGTGAAAGTAGTGAAAGTAGTGAAGTAGGAAAGGATTCCCAAGCCCGGAACGAAGTGCAGGGATTGGCAAGCCTGGAAAGTGGGACGATGGGAAGTAGTGAAGTAGAAAAGTGGGGAGGTAGGATTCCCTGACACGAAAACCAGTAACGTTTTTATCCATTTTTCGTACTTTATACACCGGTGAGGTGATTACTCCGAATAGATATTTTTCACCTAGGGCCTAATCGATAAATCAAATGAAGACATTTTTCTTGCACTTGACTTTTTTTCTGTCCATTTATATTCCCTGTTCCCAGGCGCAGTCTTCTGCAGATTTTAATGCTCTGAATGGAAATGTGATTGACGATACCGGTCAAGCCGTAGAATTTGCATCACTTGTACTACTTGCTGCCGACTCTACTTTTATCGTCGGCACCTCAACCGATGCAGCAGGACAGTTTAGATTTAATGCCATTGATCCCTCTGCTCAAATGTTGATGGTGAGTTCGCTGGAATATGCAGATACCAGCATCCACTTTTCGGAGATTGCAAATCAGGAGATTACGATTCGACTTCAAAAAGCCAATTACACCCTTTCTGAAATTTCGGTCATCGGCAAGAAGCCATTACTGGAGCAAAAAGAAGACAGGCTCATCATAAACATGAGTGCCATGCATTCCGCCAAAAGCACATCTGCCCTCCAGTTACTCAGCCGGATACCGGGAGTCGTAGTGGATGAGCAACGGGGATCGGTATCCCTTACCGGGAAAGAAGGTGTCCTGGTCATGATAAATGAGCGACTCACAAGGGTACCGCTAAATATTTTATTGGAGCAATTGCGGGGGATGCAAGCGGAAAATATCGATCGAATTGAAGTCATACACCAACCCCCGGCTCGATATAATGCGGAGGGTACAGGTGGTATTATCAACCTGGTCATGAAGAAAGACGAAAGTGAGGGGATAAACGGAAAAATTAGCATGATGGTAGGTTATGGTCAGCGAGAGAAATATGGTGCTCCCATGAATTTTAATTATCGAAGCGGAAATATCAGTATTTATGGCGACGCAAATTTTATCCGGAGTATTAGCGATAAAAAATCAGTGAATACGTTCAGACGGTTTAAATCCGGAGGAGATGTATACCAACACAATATTGATAATTTCTTTAGGCGTCAAGAGTCAAAGACTTTGGGAGGACGACTGGGGCTTGACTATGACGTGACAGACAACACGACATTGGGTTTTTTATTTGGTGCCGGTGATAATGCATTTCGAGTAAATAGTGATGCCTATTCTGAAGGAAAGAAAAATGAGCAGGTTACGAATGAGTTTATCTACAATGTCAACACCAATATTTTAAATCGATATTATTATAGCAATGTCAATTTATATCACAAATTTGGTGAAAATTCGATTAATGTCGATGCGGATTATGCTCAGTATAATTTGTCCAGTCCGGGCGTGTTTTCACACATAGGAGGAGATGCAAGTGAATTTCCATCCAAATTTGATGTAGATCGAAAAAATCCACTTCGACTTTATACATTTAAGACAGACTATACCCGGAGTTTTTCCGGAGGCCATCGTCTGGAATTGGGTTCTAAAGTGAGCCTGGGAAGTATTGGCAATGATGCCAACATCAGCAGTTTTCATGATGGGGTTTGGTCAGCCAACGATGAATTTTCTGTTCTGGAACAAATCCACGAAAATATCTACGCCGGATATGCATCTTTTGTCCCTAAAATTTCGGATAAAATATCATTGGAAACGGGATTGCGTTATGAAAATTTTAATTATTGGGTGGAAAGCCCGTCCGAAGAAATTAAATTTCGAACGAGAAATGAATCCCTGTTTCCGGTTTTGAGATTTAATTACAAACTGGATTCGATAAATAGTTTTCAAATTGCTTTCAACCGCAGAGTGCAGCGCCCGGCATTTAATCAACTCGGTGCTCAGTTTGTTTTTATCGATCCCACTGCAGTGACCAGCGGTAATCCGCGTCTAAGGCCGGCCTTCACGTCCACATTGCGAGCCGCCTGGACCCACCGGTCGGTCCTGTTAAGTTTGGAAGCCACGCGCACTAAGAATTTTATTTCTTACCGGCAGATTGTAAATAAGGAGAATAACACGATGAGGGATGCACCACACAATTTTGATCGTTTTGATATGGCTAGTTTTACGCTGAGTTTTCCGGTTCATCTGAGCAATTGGAGTGACATTAATCTGACTGCGATCGCTCAATACAGAAAAGTAAAAGATGAAGCGGAAGGCCAATTACTATTCAGCAAGGATAAAGCAAATTTGATCTGGCAATACAGCCAGTCGATTCGATTTACGAAAACATTTTCGGCTGATATTAATGCAAATCGAATCGCAAATGCATTGACGGGAAATCAGGTGCGTTTAGATATCTTTAATGTAAATGTGGGATTTAACAAGCGATTCCCGGATGGTAGTTCACTAAATCTGGCATTTATGGATTTGTTGAATCAGCGGGTGAAAATAACTATGGTGTATGATGATCCGGCGCTGGATATTTATACATCCGGGCTTCTGGATTGGTCAGAGCGACAGGTGCGGCTCACTTATTCGGTACCTTTTGGCAATCAAAAAGTGAAGAAGTTCAGGCAGCGCCGAACCGCCAGCGATGAGGAGCGGAGGAGGGTCGGGTGACGTTCGGTAGACGAAATATGCTTCCCACTTTTTTCAGTCCCGATGTTATCTTTTCTTTTTTGAGTCCAAATGTCCTTTCCCACTTTTTGGCACCCGCCTGTCAGGCCACGCTGGCAGGGCAAAAAGTGGGTCATTCTTGAGCGATCCCGCCAAGGGCGGGGCGAGGTACGGTGTACCTCGAAGGGATAAGTACCACGTACAGTGGGTGGGTGAGCTCCTGCATCCTCGGTGACCCACAATTTTTATTACTTTTCTTTTTTGTGACCAAAAAAGAACCAAAATAGTCTTTCGCTTTAGATCTTTTGCCTAATAGACCAAACCCACCCGCTCGTGATCCCAGCCGTTCGCTTTTTAGATCACCAATTGTTGTGTTTGACCGGAAGTTGATATGCCTGCCTTCTTTTACGTCCCCAAATGCTCACTTCGGCATCACTCCTTTACCTTGCACTCTTTGCCCTATTTTAACGGCAAAATATCTAAGGCGAGGTAGGCACGCTCCGCATGCCTGTTGGGGGACTCGTCGTGGGGTTCATGGCTGTCTTATATTGAATGATGTTCACCCTATTAATTCTTGCTGGAACAAATCTAAGGCAACAACACAAGGTGTGGGGCACCATCTGCGGATGCGAAGTCGGGGTCAAAATACTGCAGTATGCCTGCTACGCATACTTGTTAGATGACTCGCCCGTGGGTTGATGATCTGTTTTATGTTGATTGTTATTCGCCCGTTGACTTTTCTACAAGACTGTGAATGATGGCCTAACATCCTGTAGCTCTTGCTTACCCGTGCTCAATCAGAGCCGTTCGGCATATTCATACTAAGCCTACTCTTTTTACCGAGGATTATGCCTCACTACGCTGATTGCTTCTTTGCTTACCTTCAGAGCAACAGGCTGTATGGCCACCATTCAAGGTCGATCGCACGGATTGCTATTTGGTATAGGACGGGATGATTTCTTGCGTGCAAGACTGCTTCGAATAATAGCTTAAAATTCCTCTTTAGTGAAATGGAACATTTTTGGAATGTTTAGGAAGGTGATTTCAAGGTCCCCCAAGAAGTTCTACTGCTGGCCATTGATTCCTAAGCGAGGCTCCTCCTTCCTTAGTGGAGAAGTCTACGGTTGTGATTAGCTGTTGTCTGCATTTATACTCCTTAACTCTTTTCCGCTTGATAAAATCTGACGCTACAACCCTATTGTGGGGCCCCACCTACGGATGCGAAGTCGGAGTCCCTACGATTTTTCAGAGTGCCTTTCACTTTATTTGTCCCATTCTAATGGCAAAACATCTAAGGTGCTGTAGGCATGCTCCGCATACCTGTTGGATGACTCGCAATTGGGTTGATGAGCTCGTTTTATATTGAATGTTTTAACCGAATGACGCTTGGCATTGATGCAATATTATTATTTGAAATAGCAGTCCCCTGAGCCCTAATAGCGAATGCTCCTCGATGACCTACAGGTTTTATTATTTTTCTTTTTTGAGACCAAATTGAGTTTTCCACTTTTTGGCACCCGCCTGTCAGGCCACGCCGGCAGGGCAAAAAGTGGGTCATTCTTGAGCGATCCCACCAAGGGCGGGGCGAGGTACGGTGTACCTCGAAGGGATAAGAACCACGTACAGTGGGTGGGTGAGCTCCTGCATCCTCGGTGACCCACATCTTGGGTCTTCGCTAGATTTTATATGGATCCTCCTTCCTTAGTGGAGAAGTCTACGGTTGTGATTAGATTTTGTCTGCATTTATACTCCTTAACTCTTTTCCGCTGGATAAAATCTAACGCTACAACCCAAGTGTGGGGCCCCCACCTACGGATGCGAAGTCGGAGTCCATACGATTTTTTTCGAGTGCCTTTCACTCTTTTTGTCCTATTTTCACGGCAAAACATCTAAGGCGCTGTAGGCATGCTCCACATACCTGTTGGATGACTCGCAATTGGGTTGATGAGCTTGTTTTATATTGAATGTTTTAACCAGATGACGCCTGGCTTGATTGGTTACTGTGATATCCATGGAAATGACTGCAAAGTGGCTCGCCCTTAAATGGGAGTATCAGGCAGATTGATTATAGCCTTAATTCTACTATTAGAATTAAGAAGAATAATGTAATTACAATTGTATATGACACTAAAATAGGTAATAAGATATTATGAATTTATTAATGTATGGAGGTTAAATCTATTTTCCGAAAATAGGTTTAAAACTCTTTGAAAAGACATCTATCGTGAAAAAAGTGCACTCCAGAAATATTCATTTGTTAGGATACCTTTTGCTAATCCCAGCCCTTTGTTCTGCCCAGGAGTCAAAGCTCAGTGAGCTGCAAGCTATTGCAAGTAAAACGGGAAAGTTGATTTTGCTTGACTTTTATGCTGATTGGTGTTCACCCTGCAGAGAACTGCATGCTGAGATGATGAACAATATCCAGCTGAAGAGTGTCCTGGATTTACATTATTTCAAAATGAGGGTAAATGTAGACAGACAGGAGAGTCAGTTGTTGTCGTCACGCTATGGAGTGAAAAGTATTCCGTCACTAGTGATACTGGATGACCAACTCCGGGAAATATCCAGAACTACCGGATTTAGGAATGCAGCCAGGATAAAATATTTTCTCGAAAAACATTTTATGGACAACGCCGATCCGTTGGAGCATTATCACGAGAAATATAAAACTAACAGAGGAGCTGCATTCTTAAAAGAATATACACAGCTACTATGGGAGAATTTCAATGGAAAATACGAGAGGATTGCCAGGGAATATATCAATACACAAGATGATATTTATTCTGAAGAGAATATTGATTTTATTCGAAAATATTTATGTTCCGATATTTCATCTTGGGGATTTAAAGAGCTGCACAAAAATCGCGAGGATCTGTATGAGATGATGGATTCCGATGTCTTAGATCAGATTTTTATTGATGTGATTATGAAGTCATTTGATTTGGAATCGGAGATTGAAAAAAAGCAATGTAAGGCTCTGATGATTGATTTGTTTGGGGAAGATCAGGGAGGTTACCATTTTCTTCGTGAGCGACTCAAGGATGTGACCATGTATGCTGACTTTGTCCCGGATGAGTTTCGTCGTCTCGCCCGGGATTTTACCAGATATACCCAAAGAACTGATTGGGATATTCTATATGATGTCGGTCTTAAGTTGGCTTTATCAAGCCGCAATGATGCCGATCGTGCATTGGCAAAAAGGTACGCACTATTTGCAGTTTCCAAAAATCGCAGTTGGCGTACATTAGACCTTCTATCCGTGCTCGCTTATCAGGCTGGTGAAAAGACTGTAGCGCTCGATCTTGTAATAGAGGCTAGTGAATATGCATTAAAAGAGGATGTCAAATATAGGACAATGATACGCCACCTTGATGACTAATTTTTTCCATACTACCGGGATTGCAAAGTTTACGTCCTGTCGATTGATTATAATATTGATTGTGCTTGCTGTGTGGGTAAACTGCCAAGGTCAATTGATTAACGGAGTCATTAAAGATTCTGAATCTCAGAAGACGATTCCGCTGGCACATGTATTTATAGAGGGTACGACTGTGGGTGAAATATCTGACACTTATGGTGTCTTTCATATCGATGTAACAAATTATCCAAATAATATCCTGGTATTTAGTGCAATTGGGTATCAAATCAAGCAAATCGATATAAATGACCTTCGGCTAAATGGCAAAGATCTGACCATCTACCTTGACAAGACGATCTATGATCTAAGTGAGATAAAGGTTGTGATAGATGAATCACATCGCCGAAAATACCTGAAGAAATTTCGAGAACAATTTTTGGGTATTTCTAAATTTGGAAGAAGAGCGAAAATCGAAAATGAGGATTCCATTTATTTTTCCTTTGAAGACGAAACGAGAAAATTAACCGCATTTTCGAATGGGCCCATAATCATCAATAATCGATCCCTGGGATATCGAGTGGCGTACTGGTTGGAGGACTTCGAATATTCTCCTCAAAATATCTCTTATCATGGTTTTGCTTTTTTCGACTCAATCCCGGTGAGGAACACCAAAAGAATTAGCCAAAATAGAAGGGACGCTTTTCTCGGCTCGATCTATCATTTTATCAAAGCTCTCTGGCATGGAAACCACGTGGAAGAAGGATATGTTGTAGAACCTCTCAGGTCGAGATCACAACAGGATATAATAGAGGGTGAAGCGCTTTTTGATGTTGTTGACTTTGGCAAACTCAAAATGCTATATCTGAACTATCCAATCAGAGTATTTTACAATCCCTTAAAGACTGTATCTTATTTGGAGCAGATTTCTCCTTATACACTGATTGAGGCAAATGGATACTATCAATCTCGCACACTCAAATGGGGAGGAGCTATGGGAGTAAAACGCATGGGCGACGATCTGCCGATCGGAAGTTTTATCGAATAGGCGAGGTCTATCCTTCCAGATTTTTTATTGTTAAGAAGGTACTCCACTGAATTAGAACATCACGGCATAAGCTAGTTAAGTAAATTTTGGTGACGATTACCGAATCCCCTACTGTGGGCCTCAATGGGGGAGTTGAAATTTCTGGTCTGGTGCCTCCAGATAAGAGCTGTCCGATTGTGGATTTCAATTCCCTGAATGGCGCAGTGGACAAAAGAGATCTCAGATGAAGGGTGTAAACTGCAAGTTATGTGATAAAATGCACCGGGTGCATACTGAGATCTCAGTTTGGCAAACTCACTTTAGGTCACAGCTTAGAAATGTCGTAAAATGGTTGTAGTGAGATCTGCGATAGCAGTGATTCATCTAATTATTTCAAAATCTTATTTAAATAACTTTACCATGAAACCTTATCTAATTGTTACAGCATTTATCTTTTTAGCTCTCATTTCTTGTAGTAAGGAAAACAATTTAAAACTCAACAAAAAAAAGCCGGTCGTAGAGCTTGATCTGGAGAGTCGACGAGGACAAACTGATCGAAATTCTTCTGTACAGAGAAAAAGGTCTATCGATGACTTTCTTGACGCGCAGGGTACGGTGAGTACATTTCTACCACCTGTACCTGATTTTTATGGGTGGGTGCATGTTTTTGAGAACGGCACTGTTCGTCTTGTTGCATTTGATTATTTAGGTGTAGTAGACGATATCATTAGGAACGTAGGAGGCCCTGATCTAGGTACAGAAATAGACGGAAGTGTGACAGAAATACCCTTGGAAGATGGACGAGCACTAGTCAAAGTAAATATACAAATCAGAAATGGTCTTTTCTGGATTACAGATTTTGACGGAGCCAGTGAGCACCCTGCATTTTCACCCCTGATCATGGGTGCACGTCCTGCCGATGTTATAGCAGGTAAAGATGCGGCACTTGCTGATGCCCATTTCCGGTTTGTATTTAAAAACAGTGCTCCGGGTGCTCCCTTTCCCGATCTGGTGCGTGCAACATTTGATCCAAGTTACGATGCTCCCGGATATGAGGATTTTCAGACACGAGCTTCTATGAGTGGTTTTGGCGAATTGCATAAATCAGTTCTGATGGAGGGAGACTGGGAGGAAGGAGATTATGGGCATGCCCATTTCTCTTTTAGTGGATTGTTTCACAATTTGGCAAACGAGAACAGCAAATTATTTCGGGATGGCGGCTTCGTGGGTACTGCAATATCAGTGAGAGCCATTGGTTCTCAATAAGTGATCCGCAGTCCTCAGCTCTATTTTTTTAACCAAGGAAAGGGTGCCTTCTTCAATCGGACGCAGAATGACTAGCGCGTTCATGATCATATGCACGGTTACACATGGATAACAAAAGTGAAGGCACCCTTTAGCTGGATGGTTGAGTGTGTCGATTTATTCAAGAGGTTTTATTTATCATCAGACCTGACTCCAAAAAATTCCAAAGTTGACCTGGTCAAGGGAGTAAGAAGGGGGGTGTAATAATTAGGGGGTTAAACCTATTTTCCGAAATTAGATTTGACAGGGGATTAAATCTATTTTTCGAAATTAGATTCGACAAATAACTTACGAAGACAATGAATTTATATACAGGGATTAATACATTATATAAAAATTTATTTATTTTCTTTAAATCTATTTTCCGAAAATAGATTCGACAAAACGATGACAATTCCCATCAAATACCGATATTAATGGCAAATAAAGATTTTTTGTCATGTCTTATGATAAACGGTATCGTTTCAAGTTATCTCCTTTAATGACAGCGAGGTTCTGCAGATCTCTAATGCATCCGGCTCGGATACAAATTGTGCTTTTCTTACTGAAAAATGGCCTGACATCATATCTGAAATTATGTGATCTCATTCCACTCTCACCTCCAAGTGTATCTCGTCACATCAAAAAGTTGATGGAGGATAAAATTGTAATTGTCCAAAATATGGGCAGTAAAACAAATTATGATGTCAATTTAGAGGTTGTGAATGACTACGCTTTTATTTTCAAGATGCTTTCCGATGAGCTTTATGATGTTCAGGAACTGAGATCCAAAAGAGAATGATGCCGGAATGTATCGATCTTTCTGGTTAGGGTCGAAATGTAGTCTCAGGTTATATCCTCATGCCTTTAGAAATGGCAATTGGAGTGCAGTTATTCAAAGGTGTAGTAACAAATAGGATGCAAAACAATTGCCCTGGACAAGGTAGATTTGGGCATCACAATGTACCTAAATGAATCCTTGGGAGGTTCGCTCTTAACTACGAACATCGGATCGCTTCATACAAAGTTAATTCTATTTTTAGAATTAATATAAATAAAATTATTATGATTTTATGCATCAGTAAATCAATTAAAAAAACATTATAAATAGATAAATGTATTGCGATTAAATCTATTTTCCGAAAATAGATTTAACGCCCGTCTGACTTTGCGCTCAATAGTTTGCTGATAAATAGCATGACATTTAATGTATCTGAAAAAAAAGGTAACACATAGTACCTAGCTTTTAGTAGCAAGCCTACATCAAAATGGGCGTTCGATACAGAGGATAGTAAAATGACATTTTAGGCTCCAGCCTCAGTATCTCCTTTTGTCAATTGCTGGTTCTTGTCAGGTCATCTTGTGAACTACCCCCATATACTGACCTTGCCAAATTTTCAAATTTACACCCTGATGGCCTTTTGTTGGCCATCCAATGGTTGGGGGTTTGATTCGTCCAGTTGCCTTTTCATTCTGTCACATAATTACACCCAAATAATGGATCCACTTTTAGTCAAGCTTGACATGTACGAGATTTACTAATGTAGAATTTGGCTTTTTTCACTTCAGTATGCCTTCATTTTTTGCCGAGGAATCGGAGAAAAATATGAGCTAAATAATTTGCTATCTTGATAAATAATCGATGTGCCACGCAAATGAAATCTTCAGATAGATGATCTCTAAATAAGCAGCATTTTGCAGAATCTGTTTTCCCACCTCTATTTTCTTGTTTACGAATTCTTTCACATTGCCCTCGAATTCTAGAATCTGATACAACCAAATCTCTACCTGATCTAGATTTGTGTGTGTTCACGTAATTCTGGAAACAAATAAATATGGAAAGATGAAAAATAAAATAGTCCTAGGTTTGACAACAGTACTTTTGATCATGCTGATGGTGCGTTTTGGACAGTCACAGACAAATAATCAGTCACTGACTCCATATATGCAAATCCTGGCGGACAAGGACTCTACCTGCCAATTACCGCTAACTTCCATAAAAACAAAAGTAAATGTATCAAGTGTCATTGCATCGGTAAACATGGAACAGGTCTATTGCAACAATGGCGATAGACCACTGGAAGCAATATATGTCTTTCCTGCTTCCGATAAGGCAGCCGTGCACCTTATGAAAATGCATGTCGGAGACAGGACAATCGTAGCAGAAATTCGGAAAATAGAAGAGGCCAAACAAGTTTATCAAAAGGCAAAAAGGGAAGGAAAGAGGGCCTCGCTTCTCGACCAGGAAAGGCCGAATATTTTTACCATGCATGTCGCCAATATTCTCCCCGGAGATGAAGTAAGGATTGAACTCGAATATACAGAAACCCTGATTCCTGATGACGGCGAATATTCTTTTGTATATCCCACAGTTGTGGGGCCGCGCTATACAGGAGAATCACGAGGAGGAAGTGATCCTGGTAACGGTATTCCTTATCTCCGCAGTGGGGTCGATCCCAACTATCTATTTGACATGGATTTAGATTTGATGATGGGCGTTCCGATCCAGAGTATTTATTCCCATTCTCATAAAATAGATATTGACCATATAAATCTCGGTTATGCAAGAATTAATCTGGACGAAAATGAATACAAAAAGGGGAATAAGGACTTTATTCTCAACTACCAGCTTAAGGGAAACAATATCGAATCCGGATTATTGCTATACGAAGGAGAGAAGGAAAAATACTTCCTCATGACAGTGCAGCCCCCCACTAGAGTAAAGCCAGGAAATATGCCGGCGAGGGAATTTGTCTTTATCGTTGATGTATCAGGATCGATGTCTGGTTTTCCATTGGAGGTCTCCAAGTCATTGATGCATAATGTATTGGTAAATTTACGACCTCAGGACAGATTTAACATCCTGCTATTCGCATCTTGCAACAAAGCATTCGCTCCGCATCCAGTGCCGGCGACTGCGGAGGAAATCGAAAAAGCTCTGACTTTTGTCAACCAACAGGAAGGGGGAGGCGGAACGAATATCTTGCAGGCATTAAAAAAGGCAATGGCATTGCCCAAGAATATATTGGGTTTATCCAGATCCATGGTTATACTTTCGGATGGTTATATTTCAGTAGAAAGGGAGGTATTTGATTTGATAAGAGATAATAACAATGAATCAAATTTCTTTGTCTTTGGCATTGGTTCATCGGTAAACCAATATTTGATAAATGGTATTGCTCATGTAGGAAATAGTGTACCCCTGATTGCCACTACGCTAGAAGATGCATGTGCACAAACGGAAAAATTCAGAAGATACATTAGCACTCCTGTGTTGACCGATGTGCAAATAGACTGGGGTGGTTTTGAGGTATATGATCTAGTACCTTCTTCTATTTCCGATCTGATGGCCGAACGCCCCATTGTGATATCCGGTAAGTATAAAGGTGATAGCGAGGGAAAAATCAAATTGCACGGTACAACCGGAAGCAAGAAATACAAATGGTCTTATGACTTGTCAAACTCACAACCTGAAGAGGTTAATCAGGGGCTGAAGTACTTGTGGGCCCGTCGTAAAATCGGAATGCTCGATGATTATGCGAGTTCTCATTTGGATAAAAATGAAGAACAATTCATATGTGACCTAGCCCTAAAATACAATTTGGTTTCGCGTTTTACGTCTTTTGTGGCTGTAGACGAGATCATAGAAGGTGATGGAAATATGAAGACAATTTATCAGCCATTAGTTCTTCCTGAGGGGGTCTCTGATCTGGCTATTGGTCCAGCATCCTATGGAGTGGGAGCTGACTTGCAAATTTCCAATAGAGGAAAAAATGGAGGTCTAAGGCAGGTAAAATTTACAATATCCTCGCATTTATTATCCCTCATTGATTTAAAATTTGTGTCGTGGGAAATAAAATCATTTCTTTCACAAATTGAATCCAGGTACAATCTTAAGGGCATGAATAAAGTTATATTCAACCTTGAGATAGACGGAGATGGAAACATCTCCCTCAAGGATCAACAAAATCGTGAATATTCGGATCTAGTACGTTCGATAATCAAGGAACTTCTGACATTCACGATAAATCACAAAGTGACTCATTCGTTTGACTTGACCGTTAGTTTAAGGGGAATAGGAAAGTCCTAAAAAGGAAAATGCAATATTTTCTAATTCACGGATCTTCTCGGTTTTGCTTCTTCGTTTTGACTCAAAAATCTTAGAAATTTATGAATCCGATTCACCTGTTACAGCCCATGAGTATGCTGTTGACCATTCTGTTTTCATTTATCGGAGTCAAATATGATCCGGTCCATCTGTCAGATGACAAATTTAGGACGATTGCAGGTTGCAGCAGACGCCCTTCCGCCATATTTATTTTGGGAGAGGATAAAGGACACTCAAATGCATATTATTCGCTTGCGAAGGAATATTATCTTCCATTAGAAAATCCGTACACCTATGTAGCAAGTGATTGCAGATCCTTGGAATCTCTGATGCAATTTTTAAGAATGCGATTGCCCTGCAACGCAGAAGGATGGGGAAGGATCATTTTGATCGTGCATGGCAATCCCTGGACAGGTTTAAGTATTCCGGTAAATGATGGGCGGCATAGGGTAAGTGCAGAATCCCTGGTTGATGCAATTCAGTCTGGTGATTTGCAGTCACTTCCCGATTCTGTTGTTGATGAGGAGACTGTAATAGAAGTCAAGGCCTGTGCACTTGGATATAATTCGGATCTTCTTCATCTGTTAGGGATTGGGATTGGGGGATTTGATGATGAAAGACCTCATGTGGTTGCTTCGACAAATTTCATCTATTATATTTTAAAGGTAAGTGGGGAAGTGGCCCAGTTCGAGGCACGGCCATATTTTGCATTTTACAAAACGGGTTACAGGCCTCCCAATTTCCTTTTGGAACGACAATTAAAAAGCCGGTATCCCAATTCCACGGTGCCATGGCTGGAGGCGATAAACATTGAGGAGCCAACGCTAGACCGGTATGTTTTCTCCAATAGATTTAATGTACCTGTTCATTGGGAGATTCCGTGGGAAGACAGGTTTCTGGACAAAGATTGGGAAAAGGAAGAGAGTAAATTGAAATTCATTAAATCTCAAGATGATCTAATGGATGTTTTAAATGTGCATAAAATTCCTATCGATAAATTTCGGTGGAATATTTCAATTAAAATAAAAGGCGGACAACGTCACCTGGAGGTCAAGGGCAAAAGTACTGTGCTTTGTATTTTGGCAGTAGAGTAGGTATATGACAGTCTGCAATATCGCGATACCGGTGATGGTATCTAGATATGTTTTGATGAGCAGTGGCACTTCCTGTAGTAAAACTATCCTTTCAAAAAAAATAGGAATTGGAAGAGTTTGACCACATTTTTACCTACACTACTCCCAATTTCCTTCCTACCTTCCTAAATGCAGATACCGCTTTTTCGATATTTTCTGCACTGTGAGCAGCTGAGATTTGTACCCTGATCCGGGCTTTTTCCTTAGGTACAACGGGATAAAAGAAACCAATCACATAAATGCCCTCTTCAAGCAGATCCCGTGCAAATTGCTGGGCTAATTTTGCGTCATATAACATAATAGGAGTAATCGGATGCTCCCCCGGTATTATGTCAAATCCTGCCTCGGTTATCCCCGCCCTAAATTGCTTCGTATTTTTCTCCAGTTTATCCCGCAGGTTAGTGGACCGCTCCAGCATTTCCAGAACTTTTAGTGATGCTCCTGCAATAGCCGGTGCCAATGTGTTGGAAAACAAATAGGGACGGCTGCGTTGTCTCAGTATCTCCACGATTTCTGACTTGGCGGCCGTAAAACCGCCAGAGGCACCCCCAAGGGCTTTGCCATAGGTACCGGTGATAATATCTACTCGCCCCATGGCACCGCGATATTCATGAGTACCTCTACCGGTTTTCCCAACGAATCCCGTGGCATGACATTCGTCTACCATCACTATTGCGTCATATTTGTCTGCGAGGTCGCAGATTTTATCGATCTGTGCGATTGTTCCGTCCATACTAAAGACTCCATCTGTGGCTATCATACGCCGGCGTGCTCCCGAGGCTTCTTTTAGTTTTGCCTCCAGATCTGCCATGTCGTTTGAATTGTATCTGTACCTGGCAGCCTTGCACAGGCGGATTCCATCGATAATAGACGCGTGATTCAATTGATCGGAAATTATGGCATCTTCCGTGGAGAGCAAGGGCTCAAATAATCCGCCGTTTGCATCAAATGCCGCGGCGTAAAGAATGCAATCTTCCATACCGAGAAAATCCGCTGTCTTTTTCTCCAGATCCTTGTGTATGGTCTGCGTGCCGCAAATAAATCGAACGGAAGACAGACCAAATCCGTAATTATCAAGTGCTTTCTGTGCGGCTTTTATTACTTCAGGGTGTGAAGAAAGACCTAAATAATTATTGGCACAAAAATTTAGAACCTCCCCAGTCCCGGTCGTTTTTATTTCCGCCCCCTGGGGCGTTGTAATAATTCTTTCTTCCTTATATAATCCCGACTCCTTTATTTCCTTTATTTCTTTATTTAATTCACTACCGACTGTACTATACATAATTTATATATTTGGCTTCAAATAATATTTTTCAAGATGTTCGATCATATCCTTCGTCATTTTTTCTAAATCAAATTCCGGCTTCCAGCCCCAATCTTTTCTCGCCTCGGAGTCATCTATGGATTCTGACCATGACTCTGCAATTTCTTGTCTAAAATCTGGCTTATAGCTGGATTCAAAGGTGGGAATATAGTTTTTAATAGATGCTGCAAGCTCTGCAGGTGTAAAACTCATTCCTGCGACGTTGTAGCCATATCGCACTTTTATTTGAGAGGATTCAGCACTCATCAATTCGATGGTAGCACGCACTGCATCATCCATGTACAACATCGGAAGGCGTGTCTCAGGTTTGAGAAAGCAGGTGTATTTGCCATTTTTAATCGCAGCATGAAATATCTCAACGGCATAATCCGTAGTACCTCCGCCGGGTACACTACCATGCCCTATGATTCCCGGATATCTGAGACATCTCACATCGAGACCATATCTTTTGTAATAGTATTGACACCAGTTTTCGCCAGCCAGTTTACTCATGCCATATACGGTCACAGGTGCCAATGGGGTATTCTGCGGTGTATCTTTTTTCGGAGTGGATGGTCCATGCACCGCAATTGTGCTGGGAAAAAATACTTTTTCAACTTTGTACTGACAGGCGAGATCCAGGATGCTCAGCAAGCCATTGAGATTTACGTTCCATGTCTTTTGAGGATTCCACTCGCCGTTGGCCGAAAGTATGGCTGCCAGATGATAGATTTGTGAGACTTCATGGTCTTCTATTGCCTCCCTGATGCGTTGTACGTTGAGAATGTCCAAAATGATAAAAATTCCCTGCTTGCTTCTCGGCGGTACAATGTCGCTGGCGATCACTCGTTTTTCGCCGTGGATCTGACGCAATTTTCGTGTTAAAATGGTGCCAAGTTGTCCATTAGCTCCGGTGACCAGGATCGACATAAAGCTTTATTTGTTTTCCACCCCAACGCATTTCATAAGAGTATAGCTCAATACTCTTATGTACAGTAGGGGTTTTAATGCCGCACAATTTGCAACAATCTGTGGTGATGCCATATTTTTTTTCACCGATTGACTCTTTTTTTGAAGAGATTCTATACTACCCATTTTAATTACTAGCTGAAGTTTCAGCTATATTCGATGTGTGAATTCGTTAAATATCCAACTGTAATAAGTTGAAAATCAACATAATAAAGGTAATTCAAAAAAAATAGATTGTCATTTAAAGTCTCACTTTTCCATCACTAACGATCTCATTCTGAATAGCTGATACTTCACCTTTTGACACAGACATCACATCCACAGTTGCGGACCCACAATTGGGTCGTAGAATTAGATTCTATCCAAGCGTCCCACTATCCTGCTTTCTTATTGCCCTAAAAATCACATTTCTCACCGGGCTTCGCCAGTTTCAAAAATGTCAATAAAGTGTACAACAATCAACGTAAAAAAGCTCATGAGCCCAATTGCGAGTCATCCAACAGGTATGCGGAGCATGCGTACAGCACCTTAGATGTTTTGCCATTAGAATGGGACAAATAAAGTGAAAGGCACTCTGAAAAATCGTAGGGACTCCGACTTCGCATCCGTAGGTGGGGCCCCACACTTGGGTTCTAGCGTTAGATTTTATCCAGCGGAAAAGAGATGATAAGTCATAAATACATGGCAAATGTGATCTTAAGCAAATAGGCCTCATCACTACGTAGTCGGAGCCTTATAAAATCTAGCGAAGACCCAAGATGTGGGTCACCGAGGATGCAGGAGGCACTTTTTGCTCCACTTTTTGGTGCCAAAAAGTGGAAAACTCAATTTGGTCACAAAAAAGAAAAATAATCAATATCGTCATTATTTTCTCTCATTACGCCGCGAGACATTTCCTGGTAATTCATTCAAAAACACATATGACTTCTCTTCAAAATTTATTCTACAACAATAATTACTCCGCCCGTTTGTGACCCACAGATGGGGTGTCTTAAGTGTCATATTGTACTGGGCGATTTGATCGAAGGCCTTTTGGTCAATCGGGATTGCTGGAGCTTTGCATTCCACGAGGATATTGGGACGAGCTGCACTCACATAAGCAATCAGGTCAAAACGCCTGATTAGTCCATTGCACTTAATGGCTTTTTCTACCTGTATGAGCCTCTCTGAATATCCAATCTCGATCAGATGGAGCAGAGCAAGCTGGCGCACCATCTCCTCTGGGGTGAGCTGAAGCCATTTGCGTCTGATGATATCATAGACTTCAACAAGTTTATCTGATTTTCTCGTTTTGAGACGATCTCTGTACGACAGCAGGTCTAAATCAAACATAAATGCGAAAATTGTAAGATAACCAACAAATACATAAATTTGCGATCGTCTTTGAGAAAAGACACCTGATTACATCCTTACCGGGATCGTTGTTAAACAAAATTTTGATATGGATATTGCGATAGACCACTTGACTAAAAGCTATGGGTTTCAAAAAGCGGTTGATGATATTTCGTTCAAGGTAAAGACTGGCGAAATATTGGGATTCCTCGGTCCCAATGGTGCCGGAAAGACAACGACGATGAAGATGATCACCGGCTATCTCCCCATTGATGAGGGTGATATCTCTATGAATGGGACTTCCATCCGTGAGGAAGATTTTAAGGGTCGCATCGGTTATCTGCCCGAGCATAATCCACTGTACCATGATATGCCTGTGGTCGACTACCTCCGTTTCTGCGCTGCCCTGCAAAAAGTCTCCAGTGAGGAAACGGATGATCGAATAAGGAGAATGGTGAGACTCTGCGGCCTGGACGTAGAAAAACACAAGAAGATTGGAGAATTGTCGAAAGGCTTTCGTCAGAGAGTCGGTCTTGCGCAGGCCATGATCCACGATCCTGAGGTACTTATACTGGATGAGCCCACGACAGGTCTGGATCCCAACCAGATTGTAGAGATCCGCGAGCTCATTAAGCAAATGGGAAAGGAGAAGACTGTGATACTTAGTACGCACATCTTACCGGAGGTCGAGGCAACCTGCGACCGGATTATGATCATTAACAATGGCCGGATAGTCGCCGATGGTACAGCTGATACGTTGCGCAAGCAGGCAGAAGGCCAGCAAGTACTTAAAATCAAGGTACAAGCTCCAAACTATGATGAAGTTTTTGAGGGGTTACAGAACCTTCGGGAAGTAGCATCAGTAGATGTGATCGATCGCAGCACAAATCGCTTTGAAGTACAGAGTGCTCCCGAGATACAAAGCAATGAAGCTATTTTCAGACTATGTGTCGATAAAGGATGGATTCTTTCTGAAATGATACCTTTTGAAACAAAACTGGAAGATATTTTCCGGGATCTCACAGTGAATTAAAAAAATATCAAATTATGAACCCTGTTTGGATAATTGCGAAGCGCGAATTGCATTCATTTTTTGATTCCTTGGTGGCCTATATTATGCTAATTGCATTTTTGGGTTTTAGTGGTTTTTTTACCTGGCTTTTCGGCAGTGATATTTTCTTTGTAAAGGAAGCTAGTTTGCAGGTGTTTTTTGGAGTTGCCTTCTGGACGCTCTTCTTTTTTATTCCGGCCATTACTATGAGACAACTTGCCGAGGAGAAAAAAAGTGGTACGATCGAAATGCTTTTGACTAAATCGATCAACAACAGGCAGTTGGTCCTGGGAAAGTGGCTGGCATGTTTTCTGCTCGTAGTCATTGCTCTTGCCTTTACCCTTCCCTATTATTTGACAGTGGCCTCAATCGGAAACATAGACCACGGGGCCACTTTAAGCGGATACCTGGGCCTTCTTCTTATGAGTGCCGTGTACATCAGCATTGGGATTTTTGCAAGCAGCATAACAAACAATCAAATTGTCGCTTTTTTATTGGCACTTTTGATAGGAATATTCTTCCATTTTATATTCGGGATTTTGGCAGGAAGCACTTCCGGATGGATCAGTGAGATTTTAAATACTCTGAGCCTTACAAACCATTTTGAATCGATAAGCAGGGGAGTACTCGATAGTAAAGATTTAATATATTTTATTTCGATAAGTTTGTTTGGAATATTTATGTCTGAATATATGATTGCCAAAAGAAATTAATTATGAAAAATACTGTTTCTGTACTATTAATAGCCGGAATTGTATTATTGTTAAATGTGCTCTCTCGGCAATTGTTTTTTAGGGTTGACCTTACAGAAGGTAAACAATACACTTTGAGCAAAGCAACAAAGGATATCCTGCGAAACCTGGAGGATCCTGTCACGGTCAAAGCTTACTTTTCTAAAGATCTACCGGCAAATGTCGCGAAGACTAAGAGAGATTTTCAGGAAATGCTGGTAGAGTATGCCAATCTATCAAAGGGAAACGTCGATTACGAATTTGTCAATCCCAATGAAGATCCGGCAGTTGAACAAGAAGCGGTGCAGAACGGTATTTCCCCGGTTATGATAAATGTACGCGAGAAAGATCAGGTAAAACAACAAAAGGCCTTCTTGGGAGCCATAGTAAAACTTGGAGAACAGCAGGAAGTAATCCCCTTTATTCAGCCCGGAGGTGCAATGGAATACGCCTTGACCACCAGTATCAAAAAAATCGCCGTGGTTGATAAACCTTCGATCGCCCTGCTGCAAGGTCATGGGGAGCCGGGATTTCAGGAAATTTCTCAAGCCTATCAATCTCTAAGTATATTATACAATGTCGAGCTGGTAGATATCACGACTGAGAATGAAATAAATCTTCGATTTAAGACCGCAGCGCTGATTGCACCTAAGGATACTTTACAACCTCTTGAGTTGGCCAAATTGGATCAATTTCTAGATCGGGGAGGACACCTTTTTCTAGCCTTTGATAGGGTAAACGGTGATCTGCAGACTGCCCAGGGATCTGCTGTAGATATAGGCCTCGTCACTTGGTTAGCTGATAAGGGAATTGTCGTCGATGATAGTTTTGTCACCGATGCGGTTTGTGGTAATGTGACGGTGCAGCAGCGTTCGGGTTTTCTGACTTTTAATAATCAGGTCAATTTTCCATTTTTACCATTGATCAAGAGTTTTCCCGATCATCCCATCACCGAAGGACTCGAACAAGTTATTCTTGAATTTGCAAGCCCGATACGCTTTGTGGGTGACAGCACCTTGAGATTTACTCCCATTGTCACATCATCCGAAAAGGCCGGTTCTGTAAAAGTGCCTACTTATTTTGATATTCAGAAGCAGTGGACTAATGCAGATTTTCCACAACAGAATATTCCGATCGGAGCTATCGTAGAAGGAAATTTTGGGAATAGTCCGGCTAAAATTGTCGTGGTAAGTGACGGTAGTTTTCCCGTGAGTGGGCAGCGTGGACAAAATCCCGACAATGTGAGCCTTATGGTAAATAGCATTGACTGGCTTTCAGATGATACCGGTCTCATCGAGTTACGTACTAAAGGAGTAAGTAGCAGACCTATTGAAGAGCTGGAAGATAGCCGTAGGTCATTTCTAAAATATCTCAATTTCTTGCTCCCTATTGGATTGATCCTGCTCTATGGATTTTTAAGGAGCCAGAAAAACAAAAATCTGCGATTGAAGAGAATGCAGGAACGTTGGGTCTAAATATTGTCAATTTACAATTGTTCTAAAATTCTATCTAAATGAATAATAAAACACTAGGTCTTGTTTTTGGAGCACTTTTGCTTATTTATTTGTTGACAAAATTATTTGGTGGTAATAAAGAACGAAGTTTTGATCCCGAGATAATTGCTATAGATACCGCCGCGATAGACAAAGTGGTTGTGCATCCCGCACAGGGAGAAGAGGTTTTTAATATTGTGAAGACCGGTCCGGAATGGCAGTTGCAGCGAGGTGCAGATCAATATCAGGCAACATCCGGAAGTGTCGGTGGATTACTCTCTAATCTAAGCAGTATAAAGGCCGATCGAATTGTCACAAAGAATGCAGATCGATATAGCGACTATGCCGTTGACGAAAACGGTGGCACACGATTAGAACTTTATAGCGGATCTAAAAAAGAAGGCGATATAGTTGTAGGTCGTTTTAATTTTAATCAAGCCACTAGAAGCGGAATCTCATACTTAAAGAAATACGACGAGGACGAAGTATATTCCGTAGATGGCTTTTTGAGCATGTCCCTTAATCAAAGTTTTGACAATTACCGGAATAAGATGATTACTTCTCTTAATGCCGACGATATTACCAGGGTTGTCCTTTCTGAGAGCAATTTAAATATGACGATGACCAGGGTAGATAGTGTTTGGAGAAATGATGAGGGGACTCCCATTGATTCGGCAGCAGCAGCTCAATATATCAACACTCTAAAGTCAATATCTGGAGGGACATTCATCACTAGTCAGAGTGACATCGGTGACCGGCTAAAGTCATTGACTATTGAAGGCAATAATATGGCTGCACCGATGGATATAAATTGCTATCAGTCCCAGGACACGAGTCAGCATTTTGTGATTCATTCCTCGGGAAATCAGGAAGGCTATTTTTTTAGTGACAGTGTAGGAATTTATGACAGAATTTTCGGAAAATTTCCATTAATCAGTCAGTCTTCAGATTAATACTTTGAATATTTCATCAGTATTGTTTGATGAATTTACCTTCTCACTGATTTATTTTAGTTCAGCATGGAGAACAAGGCGATTGCCAGGGAATTTAGACTCTTGGCTAAACTGATGGAATTTCAGGATGAAAATCCCTTTAAGATCAGGTCATATACGAATGCGGCCGGATTGATCAGTAAGCTGGGAGATCCCTTGACGGAAATGAGCGAAAAGGAACTGAAAGAACTAAAGGGAGTTGGTATGGCAATCAGCGGGAAAATTCTGGAATTGATCGCGACCGGAAAAATGGCCACCCTGGAACGATATAAATCTCAGGTGCCAGCGGGTATTCAGGAGTTACTTATGATCAAAGGACTTGGTGTACGCAAGATACGGACCGCCTGGGAGTCTCTGAAGGTGGAAAATGCAACAGAACTCCTTTATGCCTGCAACGAAAATCGATTGATCGAGCTCAAAGGATTTGGAAAAAAAAGTCAAGAGGAGGTTCGAAAGCAGTTGGAATTTTTTCTGGCTAATCGCGGAAACTTTCTCTTTGCCCATGTGAGAACAGTAGCTCAAGATTTACTTGGAAAGATTAGGGAGGCCCTACCTGGCCTTCGTTGTGAAATGACAGGAATGCTCCGTCGTCAAGAGCCTATTCTCGATTGCCTCGCGTACTTAATTGAACAGGCGGAAACTGGATTTCCTTTTGATAAAGTTGAGGGGCTTTCAAATGTCGAGGATAAACAGGACTTCCTTGAAGGTTTGTATGAAGGCCGCCTTAAGGTCATCCTCTTTCGTACATCCGGGAGTGATTTTGAGCGAAAATGGATGGAGACCACGGGACCAGACTACATCAGAAACGTTGCGCACGATAGTCCGGAAGTAACTGAGAAGGACATATTTGGCACAATTGGATATCCCTGGATCCCACCGGAGGCTCGTACCTCGATGCTTGAAACAGGAAGGGATTTCCCATCTGATCTGGTAGCGAGGTCTGACATCAAAGGCCTTGTACATGTACATACAACATTTAGCGATGGCTTAAACACACTTAAAGAGATGGTGGATGCTTCAAAGGGTAGGGGATTTGAGTATCTGGTTGTTACCGATCATTCGGAGATCGCAGTTTATGCCGATGGAATGACTGAAGAGAAAGCAAGGGCCCAATGGTCAGAAATGGATGATCTCAATGCGACCGATCCGGGATTTAAGGTGATTAAGGGTATTGAATGTGATATAGGTAGCCATGGCAATCTTGATTACAACGATGAATTCAGAGCTGAGTTTGAAGTGGTCATATCGTCGATACACACCAATTTTAAAATGACGAAGGCAAGAGCTACCGCTCGTTTGATTCAGGGCATTGAGCACCCTCATACTAACATCTTAGGGCACCCGACGGGTCGATTGCTGTTAGGTCGCGATGGCTATGATGTTGATATCGAGAAGGTTATCGATGCTTGTGCGGCCAATCAGGTTGCGATCGAAATCAATGCGAACCCATACAGGTTGGATTTGGATTGGAGACATATTGGAGGCGCGATAGAAAGAGGGGTCATGATTGCCATAAACCCCGATGCGCATGCTGTTTCTGCTATTGATCATGTCGATTTTGGCGTGATCATTGCAAGAAAAGGGTGGTTACCGGTGGGAAGTTGTCTCAATGCCCTTGGCGTTGAAGACTTCCTCAAATTCTGTCGCAAGTAGCCGATTTATATCAGACGGTACGGAGAAAACAAAAGAAACCGGGCAATAAATTATTGTTTGTCAACTTTATTATCTTAGAAGGAATATCCTATTTTTGTAACTAAATTCAAGATTAAAATCAAAAAAATGAAAATTATGAGATTGCCAATAGCATTGATGATGATGGCCGTCTTAAGCCTGGCCCTTAATAGCTGTCAAAATGATGGATCAAGTGCCAAGGATGAGGCACGTGCTCAACTGGAGAATACTGCAGAAGCAGTGAATACCTCTGCTAGTACAGCACAAAATGCGGCAAACACGACTGCTAATGCAGTAGATGTTGGCCCTACCACTTCGCTCGAGTTTGCTGAGACTAAACACGATTATGGAATGATCGTACAGGGTGAGAAGGTTTCCCACACGTTTACATTTAAGAATACGGGTAATGAGCCTCTGGTATTGAGTAATGTAAAGCCAAGCTGTGGTTGCACGACACCTTCGTGGACTCGTGATCCGGTGGCCCCGGGTGAGGAAGGGGAAATCCTCGTTGAGTTCGACTCGAAGGGAAAAAGTGGTAAGCAGACGAAGACAGTAACCATAACTGCCAACACAGATCCTGCTACTACGACGATCACCATTACGGGTGAAATCACTAAACCAGAATCTTAGACTGATCTCATATCATGATAAAATGACCTGCATAAATTTTATGCAGGTTTTTTTTTGTCTAGTTGCATGTGGAGAGTGATTTATGTTCAGGACGAGTCGTCATCTGTGTGATGGGAAGGAAACGATCGGCGGATTTCGCGACAGGTTTGTGAAGTCTTCCGGCATTGTACTTTTCCCAATATTTGTCGACATTTATTGTCAGATCTTCGATATTGTCGTGATCTTTAATTCCTGATAGCTGATGAAGAAATTTCTCTCACTGGTAAAATTCAGTCATACAATCTTCGCCTTACCATTTGCGATGTTGGGATTGTTTTTGGGCTTTTTTGCATCAGGAGATTTCAGGCCAGACTGGTGGCTACTTCTGAAGGTGGTTTTGTGCATGGTTTTTGCCAGAAATTCAGCCATGGCGTTTAACCGGTATATAGACCGTCATATTGATAAGGAAAATCCACGTACTGCCTATCGTGAAATCCCCTCTGGTAAGATTAATCCTGAGTCCGCTCTAATTTTTGTAATTGTGAATTGTCTGTTATTTATAGGCACTACATATTTTATAAACCCACTCTGTTTTTATTTATCCCCTATAGCTTTGTTGGTGATTTTAGGATACAGTTATACAAAGCGCTTCACTTTTTTGTGCCACTTGATTCTGGGCCTTGGTCTTTCGCTTGCTCCCGTGGGAGCATATATAGCGGTGACGGGAAATTTTGCGTTGCCACCGGTATTGTTGGGATTAGGAGTCCTGTTTTGGGTAGCGGGATTTGATATTATCTATTCGCTTCAGGACGAGATATTTGATCAGGAAAATAGCCTGCGATCTATCCCGGCCACTTTGGGAAGTGAGACAGCTCTCAAGATAGCTGCAATCTTGCATGTGCTGTGTATTGGATTTATTTTTTGGGCTGGATATTTATCAAATGATTTAATAGAGAAATTATTTTGGCTACACTGGTTGGGTTGCATATTGTTCGCCGGACTTTTGGCTTATCAACATAGATTAGTCTCCCCGGGTAAATTGAATAAAATTAATGTCGCCTTTTTTACGACCAATGGAATTGCAAGTGCCATTTATTGTGGATTATTTATTGTGGACTTAGTGATTTGACTTTCTAAAAAATTTAGCATTTTGTCCAATGCAAGCCTGCGATGACTAATTCTGTTTTTTTCTTCAGCCGTCATCTGGCCGAAAGTTTTAGTTGACTCATTTGGTAAGAAAATTGGATCGTATCCAAATCCTTCTTTACCCATTTTATCGAGAGTTATATTTCCTTTGACCACACCTTCAAAGAGGTGGAGTACATTAAAGAAATAAAGCGCTATTGTTGTTTTAAATTGGGCTCTTCTATTTTTTATTTCTCCTAATTTGGCAAGGACGAGTTTCATGTTTTTATCCGCATTTCGGTCGTCACCGGCGTATCTAGCCGAAAATACACCGGGTTCCCCGTTGAGTGCCTCAATTTGCAATCCCGTATCCTCGGCAAAACAATTTATAGCATATCTCTTGTGAATATAAGTGGCTTTCTGGATGGCATTACCAGTAATCGTGTCTGAATCTTCTGGTATCTCCTCCCGGCAATTGATATCGTTCAGACCGATGACGGTTGGAAAAATATCGAAAGAATGATGCCCTCTTAATATGGCATTTATTTCCGCAATTTTGTTGCTGTTTTTCGTCGCAAAAACCAATGAGTTTTTTTCCATCCTTTTTTAGATCTGGGTGAGAGAAGTGACTTCCATATTTTTTATTGCAGACCAGAGGGCTT
Source organism: Saprospiraceae bacterium (assembly GCA_965222645.1). Lineage (GTDB taxonomy): Bacteria > Bacteroidota > Bacteroidia > Chitinophagales > Saprospiraceae > JABDMH01. The sequence goes on from OZ244968.1 coordinate 4,664,543, forward strand.
TCTTTTTGAGAGGGTCTGTGGCAATTTGATGTAAATGATCGGAGAAAAGAAAATGGAAGTTACCGATTCGGGCTGGTTGGTAGATCTTAAATTCTGCATTTAGCCCCAGATCAAGGGAGCCTACACCAAAAGAGATCACCGTTTTGATTCCGGGATTTTGATCAAAGAGATGATGCAAGTAGAATGATTGATCGCTTTCAAAGAGTAATAGCAGGTATCTTGTATCATCAATGAAGTTGACGGACTGGAGAATTTTCTCCAAAAGTACCCGGTACTCGTCGAGCTCATACTCGGATTTCCTGACTATTACCCATATTGGGGCTCCGGGACTACCCTCCATCTCCGGGACTTCCCTACCCGGAATGTGATAGCGATCACTCTTCATGAATGGATTCATGTGCCCAATATGCAAATTTTCATTTTTGTAGACAATTGTGGTGTGACATGCATATTAGCTGGATTTGATTTTTTTTTGATCTCACCTCTGTCAAACTATTGTGGTCACAGAGTGGGACCTGTTTTTACCGAATGAAAAAGGTGAGGGTGACCGATAAGAGATTTCAAAAATTTTATGTTGAAGGAAGAAAGCTAAAGTGCCATGAAAAGCGTTGAATCTAGAAATCACTATTTTTGTATAGAGTTTGATACCAATTTTTTTGAGTAATGACCAACGAGATAAAGATTTACCCTGTTGCTGAATCACGACTACCCTCTACCGATTTGACAAATATTCCTTTCGGACGGGTTTTTACGGACCACATGTTTATTATGGAGTTTGCTGATGGGATGTGGCAGAACCAACGGATTGAAGAAGTGCATGATCTTCCCCTGCACCCGGCAAACCTCACACTCCATTATGGTCAGTCGATCTTCGAGGGAATGAAGGCATTTAAGACTGCGGAAGGTACCCCGATGTTGTTTCGCACGGGAATGCATGCGGCAAGGATGAATGCATCGGCGAGGAGGATGTGTATGCCCACCGTAGATCCGGATCTTTTCACGGAGGCGATCAGACAATTGGTTTATCTGGAGAAGGATTGGATTCCGAAACAGGAAGGAAGTGCCTTATATGTGCGTCCATTCATGTTTGCAACGGATGAATTCTTGGGTGTTGCAACATCATCTACTTACACATTTATTATACTTACACTTCCTGTAGCACCGTATTACAGCAATCCAGTAAAGCTTTGGGCCAGTACAAAGTATGTACGTGCCGCCGAGGGCGGAGTGGGGGAAGCCAAAACAGCAGGAAATTATGCAGCCTCACTGCTGGCTTCCAGGGATGCCCGGGAAAGGGGATATGATCAGGTCCTATGGCTCGATGGAAGAAACTTCCAATACGCTCAGGAAGTCGGTACTATGAATATCTTTTTCGTGATTGATCAGGTCGTAGTAACTCCACCCACAACAGGTACTATTCTAAAGGGTATCACACGAGATAGTTTTATCCACATTCTCAGAGACAAAGGCTATGAAGTAGTTGAGAGACCAGTTTCCCTGGATGAGGTGGTGAAATGTAGTCAAAACGGTACCTTGAATGAGGTTTTTGGTTCTGGTACTGCGGCTGTGGCAATCAGCGTCGAAAAGATTGGATATAAGGACCATGTTGTTGATATCGAAGTGAGAGAGGACAGCATTGCACAGATGCTCAAAAATGAGCTGAATAACATGCGATCCGGCCTGATCGAGGACCGATTTGGATGGATGGAACCTATTTATGAGATAGAAAATGTCTGATTTTGGGCCGATTATTGGCCTGAAGGAGTCAATTTCAAGCCTTTCCCAAGGGTGCTAAAATGACCCTTTGATTTTTTTTCAACTTTTTTTCTTCGCTATTATATATTGTTTATTAACATATAACGGAAGCCGTTATATGTCCGCACACATTTGATTATTGATTATATTACGATTAAATGTAATATTTAGTGACATGATAATAAGTGATGTTTGTATAATTATGTGCTTATATGTGTAAAACGGCCTTGGAGTCACCCAACTGAGACCAGAAAATCACATTAAAAATAAACCTAATACATAAGCTTTTTTTCTCATCTGTAGACCTGCGAGAAATCCAGGCCTTTGGTATTGTCTTTGATAATAATATGACCGGGCTATCTGAGTATGCCCGAGTTTGACTTACACAATATTTATTGACAATGCAGAAACCGAAAATTTTATTTAACTAAAACTGTTACTCATGAAAAAGACGAGTTTTACTTATTTGAATTATATGTGTAGGCTCCCGAGTGAGCATAGACATATTAAATCGCCCTGGAGGTGGATACAAATGCTTGCGTTTGTATGCCTGGGAGCGATCAGTACGATGGGTCAAGTAGGGCCAAATTGTACACACATCAATGCGTCTATAGGAGCGGACGACACAGCTCGGATATTAGTAGGGGAGCTGGTTACGAATTCGGACCAGTTTACGTCGTTGACAGTAGAGATACTGGGCAGCTATGGACAGCGGATTTTATATATGGAGGATGTAGACGGCACGTATGAGATTGCGTTGCACGCCTGTCCGTATATAGGGAGACAGCTGAAGGTAAATGTCTCGGTGACGGGAGGTTCAGGAGGAGCCTGCTGGAGCTATTTGACATTTAAGCAAGCGAATGGCCCGGTGATCTTGGGTCGGAGCAAGACGGTGTATTGTTTTGATCCGTTGGTAAGTGGAGGCGACATCCACGGCGTACCTCCACAGGCGATGATACCGTGTAGGGGTACGGAGGATTCGGAATTTGTAGCGGATTGGATAGATGCGTTTGATTGCGATCCGGCGGCGTTAGGGACAGCGGGCAATGACACGGCGAAGATCATCTACCGGGAGTATGAGGCCTTTAGTAAGGATGGGACCCGTGGTTCGGGATATGATACGATCGTCGTATTGCGCTTGCCGCAGATTACGACGGAGAATGCCTTTTGCGTACCACGAGATACGGTATACTGTGGAGAAGGGGGCAAGTTAGGGCCCTATATGGTAGCGGGCCGAGCCTTTGATTATGGAGCGGGTCCGATCGAGCGATACCAGGCGTTGGCATTTGTGGAGAGTGAATTTAATCCCGTGACTCGCCAGTTGGAATTTAAGGCAGCGGAGTTTGATCCCAAGTGTGGGATTAGTGTCCATGTGGATGCGTGGCCGTTGGGGCAAGGCGATTGTTCGAGCCAGTATAAGGTGAATGTAGAGATCAAGCAGACGTGCTGGGGCACTCCGGGACTATACACCCTGGGAGCGACAAGTGCGACACCGTATATTGAGAGTTTTCATCCGAAGCACTGGAGCTATACGCGCAGTGATGCGACGGGCGTAGTAGATGCCCTGGGGACGAATCTGGGTACGGTGAGTGGTTTTGATGGGAATCTGGCCAGAGCCAATCCCTTATTGAAGCAAGTAGATGCATCGGGGGCGACGAGCTACCGGTTGTACAGTGGGCTTGATGATACGAAGTATGCGCGCATGTGCGTGAGCATACCGAATGAAGGAGATTTGACCTTTACGGTAAGCCGTTTGATGAGTGGTACAAACCGCACAGCAGGTTACCGATTAAACGGGAATTATGTAGACTTACCGAATGGGACGTATACGTTGTCCCTGGAGCCTTGTGATGATTTTTGTTTTGAGGACCGGGGAACAGATATGACAGTAAGCGGGATCGACTTTACGGAGACAGCAGTAGCTGCACCCTTGGAGTTAGTGGCCCCGGGCTACTGGAGATGTGAGTTTTGGGTGATCGATTTAGACACCTTACCACCAGTACTGGAGTGTGATCTTGATGCGAAGGCGAGCGAAGATCTGGTACACGGAGATACGTTGTACATTCCAGCGGGAAGTCACGAGTGCGCAGCGCATTCATACATACCCCCGGCGCTTGTAGAAGATGACTGGAGTGGAGTGAAGTATGTGAAAGCGATTGTACCTGGCGTGGCGACAGTAGTATTGGAGCCGTCGAGCACGGTACCGCACCTGTTTGAGAGTCATAAACAAGTAAAGATACCCCACGGAGGAAGTGTACCGATATATTATGAGGCGTATGACAGCTGTCATAATATAGCGTACGATACGTGCTGGGTAAAAGTAAAAGATTATACGAAGCCAGTGGCGGTGTGTGACAAAGGGGTGATCGTAGGCTTGAGCAGCAAGAAAGTGTGGGTAGAGGCGAGTACGTTTGATGAAGGCAGTTGGGACAACTGTGAGATCAATCTACTGTTGGCCCGGAGAGCGGACTGGTGGGAATCGTGTGTAGATCTGTGTGATGATATCAGCCGGATCTGCTACGATGATCACGATACGATCTATTGTGCGAATCTGGAAGAAGACAAGCATGTAGACGAAGTAGAGGCGCATTATTACAAGACGATGAAATGGCTAAAAGAAGATGGCCGGGAGTGTAGTGAGATGTTGTGGAATGCGTGGAAGTATGATTTATGCAAGAAAGGGACCCTGGAGTGTGTAGAGCATCCGTATCCAGTGGATGAGCACTACTTTAAGAACCTGTTGAAGAATTTGGAAGGCTGTTCAGACGCGTTTGAAGGAGCTCCGATTACACCGGCGAACATAGATTTGTGGGATCAGCTGGGAGGCGGCTGGAGCGATGCGGTACCGTTTGATTGTGAAGATGCGTGTAAGGAGGTGATGGTGGAATTGCTGGCCGTAGATTACTGGTGCAACTGGAGCAAGTGCTGGACGTGGGTCTTGGTAGAAGACAAGACACCGATACAGGTACACCGCGAGGTAGATGACCGTTTGGATCTAAGTTGTGCGGGCTACAAGGCAGACACGTATGACTATCCGGATGTATTGCATCCAGTGAGTATAGAGTGGATAGTAGATGCGGCAAAAGAAGGCGACGAAGTAGCCTTGGGCGAGCTGGATAAGCTATTTGGCGGATACGAGAAGGTATGGAGAGATGAGTATGGCAATGTACCTGATGCGACGGAAGGAGGCTATGAGGACATCGAGTGTGAATGTGATGAGTTTGAGCGCAAGGAGCTGACATATGACGAGCACCTGGGTTATGTATGGAAGACGATCTATTACGACAGTTGCTGGACCAAGGAGACGGAGACAGAGACGTTGAGCGGCCAGATCGTAGTAAACTGTGGTCAGGCGATCGAATGTGAGCAGACGGTATGGTGCAACTTTGACCACTGTGGTCAGGGCTACATTTTCCGGGAGTGGAAGTTTGTACCGGGCTGTCCGGATATAGCAGATTCGCAAGGGAACTATCACCCGTCGCACCGCAAGGATACGATCACTCGCAAGCAGTTGATCTGGATCGGAGCGAGCTGTGATCTGGAGAAAGGGATGTTTACCAAGCCGAAGGATGTGATGGTAAATACCTGTGGAATAGAGTATGATGATGCGGGCAATGCCACGGGTGTACTGTCACCGGAGTACACGGGACAGCCAGAGTACTTATTTGATGATGATTGCCGCATAGTAGGGATATCGCATCAGGATAAGGTATTCAAGATAGTAGGAGGAGATGAAGCCTGTTACAAGATTATCCGGACGTGGTATCATATAGACTGGTGCTACCTGGGTCAGAAGCCAGAGAATGCGACGTTCTGGTGGGTAGATCCGGAGTATGCGGGCAGGACGATATCATGGGAGCAGAAGATCATAGTGATCGACACGATACCACCTGTATGTAGCTTTGCCGAGGAGCTGGAGACAGTAGATGCCCAGGGATGTGCCTATACGTTGGATCAGACAGTGACAGTAGATGACAGCTGTGGAGTGAAGAACTACTACTTTGAGCTGTTTGAGGTGAAGGGAGAGACAAAGATCAGCAAAGCGAGTGGAGAAGGGGAGCTAGATGGGAGCACAAATCCGAGCTTCAACATCACGGTACCGGATCTGCTTACGGGCTCGTACTTGCTAAAAGTAAGAGTAGTAGACGAATGTCAGAATGAGAGTTACTGCGAAGATGCATTTGATGTAGTGACGGGCAAGAAGCCCACGGCGATCTGTATCACGAGTTTGACAGCCGAGCTGACCCCGATGGATTTGGATCAGAACGGGGAGGTAGACACGGCGATGGTTACGATCTGGGCCAACGAGTTTGACCGGAGCAGTGCACCGTCATGTGGCAGTGACTCAGAGCTGAGCTATAAGATCGAGCTCCTGGACGGAGTAGACGATACGACTTTTGTAGAAGATGCGGACAGTCTGGTATTGGGTTGTGAGCATGCGGGAACCCAGCAGATCAGGATGTGGGTGATCCAGGAGAATGGATCGTTTGACTACTGTGATGTGATCCTCGTGGTACAAAACAATATGGGCGGATGTGGTAATGTTTCCAGTACAAGTAATTCTATTACGGGAAGCATCAAGACTGAAGTCAATGAATCAATCAAGGATGTACAAGTAAGAGCGACACTGGAAAATGGTCAGGTTCTCGATTACATTACTACTGCATCTGGTGCCTACGCATTTGCGACAGCATTAGGACAGAATGTAGAGATTACACCAACAAAAGATGTCGATCATCTCAATGGTATCTCAACACTTGATTTGGTGAAGATTCAGAAGCATCTTCTAGGTAAGGAGAAGCTTGAGAACGAGTATCGTGAGATCGCTTCCGATGTAAATAATGACGGAAGAATATCTGCCCTTGACCTGGTACAACTGCGCAAGTTGATCTTAGGTAAAATGGAAAGGTTACCGGATAATACATCTTGGAGATTCTTCGAGAAGAGCTCTAATAAGGAAACTTACAAGATCAATGAACTCTCGAATGCCATGCAGTTGCATTGGATGGGAGTAAAAGTTGGTGATGCTAACGCCAGTGCAGATAGTAAGCGATCTGCTGGAAGAAGTGCCAATCATCTGGTCTTTAAGGTGGACGATGCAAATATGAATGCGGGATCACAATATGCAGTGAACTTTAGAGCTGGACAGTTCAAAGACATTGCTGGATTCCAGTACACGTTACAGCTGGATAACCATGCATTGAAAGTAGTCAACGTGATTCCTGGGGAGGCCATAAATCTCACTGATGAGAATTTCGCCATCAACAGGATAAATGAAGGCTTACTGACAAGCAGTTGGAATGATGCTGAAGGAGTTTCAGTAGACGAGGATGAGATTCTGTTTACAGTAATCGTAGAGGCAATTTATGCTACTCACTTGAGTGAAGCAATGACCATTAATTCAAAAGTGACTAAAGCCGAAGCATACAATACTTCAGATGAGGTATCGAATGTGGCACTCACTTTTGCAAACACATTGCAAGCTGAAGATGTCTTTGCCCTGTTCCAGAACAGTCCGAATCCATTTACTGAAGTGACCAGCATTGGTTTCAACCTTCCGGAGGCTGACAATGCAAAATTGACTGTATATGATATGACCGGAAAAGTCATCCATGTACAATCAGGAGATTTTGCAAAAGGCTACAACGAAGTGCAAATCCAAAAATCTGATATTTCAGTAACAGGAGTTCTATATTATCAACTGGATACGGAAGCCTTCACGGCAACGAGAAAGATGATACACATTAGATAATATGTCTGAAGCATGAGTGGTGATGGCCGTCCCGTCGAAAGTCGGGACGGCTTTTTTGTTGGTGGTGAGTCGACTTACTAAATTTTGAGAAGATGTATACACGATAGGATTGCATTTAGAGGGATCGAATTCCCGACATTATCGTCCTGTTGCCCACTTATAGTGGTTGTTCCTCACTCCTGCAATATGTATAAGCTTTCTCAAAATCAATGCGCTATCCCTAATCAAAAAAAAAATGTATTTCTTTTGTTAAGAAATATTGCAAATCAAAGGCTCCCAATGTATCTTTGCCTAACTTTATTTAGATGAACACTCAAGCCGTAGACATGGGAAATTAGAATTTCCCTGAGATATATTCATCTTTTGCCAGACCAGAGATTTCCTCATTGGCATCTTAATTATTGAGACGGTTTTGGTGTTTTCCACTCCAATGGGAGTCGAAAACAAAGTTTGTCAGTTTTCAATTTGAAATGACACTCGTAATTGTTTTGTGACGGTAGTCACTCTTAAAATTCGTAGTATGATAACAGTTATGCGTGTCCAACTGAAGGGTCATTCTGTGTCCCTTCCGATGCAGACTCTTTCCCGATTAGTTTGCTCCTCGAGGAGGAGGTTGATTTCCTTACTCGCTCTTTCCTTCTTATTTATATTTAGTAATTCCTCGTTAGCCAATTCTGAAAAGAACCATCATGTGAGTTCTGCAGAAATCCTCTATGATTTGACCTATTGTCGCTCCTGGCAGATAGATTTTAACTCTGCCTGTCAAGTCGAATTGTATTGTTACGAAGCGGGTCAGATTTTGCCCTATCCCTCCTTGAAAGATGATCCCAATTCGTTTTACATGGGAAGCTATTATCAGGAATCTCAAACATTTGTGCCCAGTGGAGGAGGGAGTCCAACTGGAGGTTTTACTTTTTTTGCTTATCTCACCAGTACTGGAGAGTTGCTAAGCGAATACTTTACAGGACAGCAAACGTCTGGATGTGGTACAGCTTATTACTACGAAACGTTTAGTACCAGCTCATGTGCTACCTACCAGAGTTTTGATTGTTCGTCAGGACTGTTATCAAATCCTGACTTTGAAGATAATTTTTCCAGCTGGTCGAGGACATCCGGGACATCGATCACAAATGATGCGGTGTTTGGCAATAAAGCCGCACAGGTGACCGGGAGTAGCTATCAGGATGTCAGACAGAATTTGTCATCGACATCAGGGCAAGGATACGTCCTTGAGGTCAGTGCTAAAAAGACAAGTGGTACAGCCTATGTCGGTTTGCAGTTTCTGAGTTCGAGCGCGAATGTCATTAAGCAGGTAGTCACACCTGTAGAGAGTAGCAGCTTTGATACTTATTATATTTCTGGAATTGCTCCATCGGGTACAGCATATGTGCAGGCAATTGGATATAAAACCGCCTCTTCAGGGACAGCTGTTTTTGATGGATTTTGTTTGGAAACCTGGAATATTCTGAGTCCCGGATGTACTGGCTGTGATCTAGAACCATCTAATCCTGCCTGGAACGATTACATCTTCGCCCTTGATACCAATGATCTCAATGGAGGCTGGCTGGGTTACAATAATGGAAATCTCAAATTGTGTGACAATGGCAATGGAACTTACAATATCGAAGGGGCAATCATTGGTGGACATAGGGTTGACTGGGACCCCTCGTCAGGAGTCCCTTGTGGCCCAGATGATGGATGGTGGCTGTCCCTTACCCTTTTCGATCGTCAGACTTGGACCGAGTTCGGGGGCAGTTACGTGCTAGATGCTGGTTGTGTAGATAATCATACTGAATGGGACTACTGGAATGTTTCGGGATCGATGACGGGACTCGGTTGTAATGCCGGTCAGTCCTTAACAATCAATGGCCCGAGTAATGGATACCGGTTGCAAGTGGGAAGGGGCGGAAATTCCAATTCCTGCGAATTTGGTCTATCGACATGGTTTGATGTTACTATGAATGGTCATGGTGCTAAAGCGGATATCTACGCTTCGATCGATTCGAGTTGCTATATTGATGTGGTGGGTCCTCAGCCCGCTATTGATCCTTGGGATTGTGATGTTTCCCTTTCCAGAACAGTTGATTGTTACCAGCAGAGCGCCACCTACATTAAAACTGCTAACCACTGGAATAGTGACAATATAGATTCGCTGCTTGTCTGCCTAACCACGGATTGCAATACTCCGGGGATAAGAGTGACTAGTGATTATGATATCAATAATTGGATTCAGGGATCCTGTCCATATACTGGCAATATCACAGTAAATTATACTGCAAATGACTCATGTGGCAACACATATTCCACTTCTGCGACGCTCACCATCGTCGATAATTTACCCCCTTACTATGAGTCCCAATGTATAGCACCCTCAACCTCGCTGGATTGCAGTACGATTTCATCTGTAAATCAGGCAATAACTAATTGGCACAACGAGATAATCGATAGTCTCAATAGCTGTGTCGTAGACGATTGCGGAATAATCGCGATCACGTCCAATTTTGACCTGAACAACTACATATCAGCATGTGGATCTACCGGCAACATTACGGTCGATTATTATATTTCAGATCAATGTGGCAACATGATCACAAGTACCTATTCCCTTGAGATTTTAGATTCACAGCCTCCCGATATCAGTGCATGCGACATCCCTTCGATGTCTACAACAACCACCTGTGTAGGTCAACTCGCGGGAATTACTTCTATTGCAGAATCCTGGAACCAGCAAAACATGAGTGACCTGGAAGCCTGTGCTACAGATGTTTGCGGAAATATCACGGTCACATCAGATTTTGATATGAATAATATGATCTACGATTGTGGCCATGCCGGCATCCTTGCGGTGATATACTATGTCACCGATGATTGTGGTAATCAGGAGGTGATTTCTGCTGTGCTCACAATAGAAGACAATAATGCACCAGACACGACGGGTTGCAACCTAAATGCCCTGAGCCAAGCTTTTGATTGCACAACTTCAGGTGATATCAGCTTAGCTCTGACAAATTGGAATTCGAGTAACATTGCCACCATGGAGGCATGTATAAATGAAGAGTGTGGGTCCGCCACAGTAACTTCTGATTTTGACCTTAATAATCTAAATGCCGGATGCGGTAATACAGGTGAGTTGCCTGTCGAGTATACGATCTCGGATGATTGTAGTAATGCCATTACCGTGTCTCTACTCGCAACGATAACAGACAATACCCCTCCCGATACAACTGGATGCCAGCTCAATGACCTGAATTTGACCCTTGAAGTGGGATCTGATAATATTACAGAAATGGATAACTGGCACGCTCAAAATTTGCAGGTTATCCAAAACTGCGTGAGTGATGCATGTGGTGGAGTGACCATAACCCATAACTACGATCCCGCACAGTTCCAGCCAGGATGTGGGAGTACCGGGACCCTCACAGTAACTTATACAATAAGTGATCCCTGCAATAACTCAATCAGTTTTGATGCTGTGCTTACATTTGAAGATGGAACATCTCCAAACCTGGACAATTGTATACCAGGCAGTCTGGATGTTCAGACATCTTGCAATGGTGGTCAGACTGACCGGTCGGCCATTGACCAATGGAATCAAAACAATATTAGTGCTCTGGAAAGCTGTGCGACCGACTACAGCACTCCTCTGACTGTAACAAGTGATTACAATTACAACAACTTTGTCACCACTTGCGGTGGTGGCGGTTCAATCACTGTGGAGTACACAATCACAGACGACTGTAACAATGTGAACAATTTCTTAGCGACCTACAGTACTTCAGATGTGACACCCCCTGACACGACCGGCTGCAATCTTGGCAGTCTGACCGAGACAAGGGAGTGCGATGGAGCAGATATAAATACGACACTAACGGACTGGCACACGCAGAATTTGCAAACGATTCTCAGCTGTGCTTATGATGCATGCGACACCTTTGCAATTACGCATGATTTTGATGTAAACAATTATGTGGCCGGGTGCGGAAACACGGGCACGCTGGCCGTCACCTATACCCTGACTGACAATTGCGGCAATTCGGTCAGTTTTACTGCAAGTCTGACGATAGAAGATACGACCGCACCGGACTTGAGCACTTGTACACCGGGTAGTTTGGACACCCAGAGCGAGTGTATGGGAGCAGGAGACCTTGGAGCAATCGCGTCCTGGGATGCGGCAAACATCCTGTCGTTGGAGACATGTGCAGTAGATGATTGCGGATCTGTCACCGTTACGAGTGATTATGATCTGGGCAACTTTGTTACAAGTGGTTGCGGAGGAAGCGGGAGCATAACGGTTACCTATACGATTGAAGACGAATGTGGCAATGGAGCCACGTTTGATGCTACCTACAGTACAACAGACACTTCGCCACCGGATATCAGCGGATGCACGGCATCAGATCTCAGTGCGACACTGAAATGTGATGGAACGAGCAACAGCGTTCTGATGACCAATTGGCACAACCAGAATATCCAGACGATCCTGGGATGTGCATATGATCTGTGTGATACATTTACGATCAGTGACAATTATGACGAGAACAATTTTATAGCGTCGTGTGGTAGCACGGGAAGCCTGACAGTGACCTATACGCTACTGGACGGATGTGGCAACAGTGTGGATATGGTGGGAACCCTTACTATAGAAGACGGGACGGCACCAGACACAACGGGTTGCAATTTAGGAGACCTAAATGAGACGGTGGCATGCACTGGTACGGATAATAGTGGCCTGATGACCAGCTGGCACACCCAGAATCTCCAGACGATACAAAGCTGTGTACAGGAGAGTTGCGGGAATGTAAATATCAATGATGATTTTGATGTAAGTAACTATGTGTTGGTATGTGGCAACAGTGGGACCTTGACGGTAAATTACACCTTGAGTGATGATTGTGGAAACGCTGTACCATTTAGTGCGACATTAACGATAGAAGATACCACCGGGCCGGACCTGAGTGGTTGCACACCGGGCAGTTTGGATATCCAGACAGAATGCAATGGAGGTCAGGCGGATCAGGCGGCGATGGATCAGTGGAATCAGACAAACATAATCGTTCTGGAGGCATGTGCCACGGATTTGTGCAGCAATGGAGTGATTGTAACGAGTGATTACAATGCGGGCAATTTTGTGACCACCTGTGGATCAGGAGGATCGATTAGGGTGACCTACACGATTGCAGATGATTGCAATAATGCAAGTACATTCACCGCGACCTACAGTACTTCAGATGTGACACCCCCTGACACGATCGGCTGCAACCTTGGCAGTCTGACCGAGACCAGGGAGTGCGATGGAGCAGATATAAATACGACACTAACGGATTGGCACACGCAGAATCTGCAAACGATTCTCAGCTGTGCTTATGATGCATGCGACACCTTTGCGATTACGCATGATTTTGATGTAAACAATTATGTGGCCGGGTGCGGAAACACGGGCACGCTGGCCGTCACCTATACCCTGACTGACAATTGCGGCAATTCGGTCAGTTTTACTGCAAGTCTGACGATAGAAGATACGACGGCACCGGACTTGAGCGCTTGTGCACCCGGTAGTTTGGACACCCAGAGCGAGTGTGTGGGAGCAGGAGACCTTGGAACAATCGCATCCTGGGATGCGGCAAACATCCTGTCGTTGGAGACATGTGCAGTAGATGATTGCGGATCTGTCACCGTTACGAGTGATTATGATCCGGGCAGCTTTGTTACAAGTGGTTGCGGAGGAAGCGGGAGCATAACAGTTACCTATACGATTGAAGACGAATGTGGCAATGGAGCGACGTTTGATGCTACCTACAGTACAACAGACACCTCGCCACCGGATATCAGCGGATGCACGGCATCAGATCTCAGTGCGACACTGGAATGTGATGGAACGAGCAACAGCGTTCTGATGACCAATTGGCACAACCAGAATATCCAGGCGATCCTGGGATGTGCATATGATCTGTGTGATACATTTACGATCAGTGACAATTATGACGAGAACAATTTTATAGCGTCGTGTGGTAGCACGGGAAGCCTGACAGTGACCTATACGCTACTGGACGGATGTGGCAACAGTGTGGATATGGTGGGAACCCTTACTATAGAAGACGGGACGGCACCAGACACAACGGGTTGCAATTTAGGAGACCTAAATGAGACGGTGGCATGCACTGGTACGGATAATAGTGGCCTGATGACCAGCTGGCACACCCAGAATCTCCAGACGATACAAAGCTGTGTACAGGAGAGTTGCGGGAATGTAAATATCAATGATGATTTTGATGTAAGTAACTATGTGTTGGTATGTGGCAACAGTGGGACCTTGACGGTAAATTACACCTTGAGTGATGATTGTGGAAACGCTGTACCATTTAGTGCGACATTAACGATAGAAGATACCACCGGGCCGGACCTGAGTGGTTGCACACCGGGCAGTTTGGATATCCAGACAGAATGCAATGGAGGTCAGGCGGATCAGGCGGCGATGGATCAGTGGAATCAGACAAACATAATCGTTCTGGAGGCATGTGCCACGGATTTGTGCAGCAATGGAGTGATTGTAACGAGTGATTACAATGCGGGCAATTTTGTGACCACCTGTGGATCAGGAGGATCAATTAGGGTGACCTACACGATCGCAGATGATTGCAATAATGCAAGTACATTCACCGCGACCTACAGTACATCTGATGTGACACCCCCTGACACGACCGGCTGCAATCTTGGCAGTCTGACCGAGACAAGGGAGTGCGATGGAGCAGATATAAATACGACACTAGCGGACTGGCACACGCAGAATCTGCAAACGATTCTCAGCTGTGCTTATGATGCATGCGACACCTTTGCGATTACGCATGATTTTGATGTAAACAATTATGTGGCCGGGTGCGGAAACACGGGCACGCTGGCCGTCACCTATACCCTGACTGACAATTGCGGCAATTCGGTCAGTTTTACTGCAAGTCTGACGATAGAAGATACGATGGCACCGGACTTGAGCGCATGCAATGTTGCGAACCTAAGCGGACAGAGTCAATGCTTCGGCCAGTCATCAAATCAGTCGATGATCGAGGCATGGAACGTCAATATTGTGCAGACAGTAGAGTCCTGTGCATCAGATCAGTGCGGCGCAGTCACTGTTGTTTCAGATTTTGATATGCTTAATTTTGTAAACAACTGCGGTGATAATACGGGTCAAATTCCGGTCAATTATCGCGTATTGGATGATTGTGGAAATGAGGCGTCATTCTCTGCCATTTTCACAATAATTGATACGATCGCACCGGACACATCTGGTTGTCATCTTGAACAATTGAACATCACCGAAGAATGCACTTCAGCAGATGCTTCCCAGCAAATGAATCAGTGGCATCAGAATAATCTTGCTCACATACAGTCCTGTGCCAGCGATGAGTGCGATGACATTGACATAGTCAGTAATTTTGATCCATCCAATTTTGTAGCAGGTTGCGGCGCAACGGGAGTTTTACCCGTGGAATACACTGTAGCCGACCAATGTGGTAACTCCATCACATTTACCCTGGAGTACGCAATAACTGACAATACTCCCCCTGTTACCACCTATTGTCCCCCAAGCATTACAGTAACGCTGGGCGAAAGCCTGGACCCATCTGTCACAGGGACTCCCAGGTATCAGGATTGCAGCTCCATCATGCTCACAACCAGGGATGATACAGTATCCAATGATCCTTGCCTCGGTCTGATAATCAATAGGACATTTACTGCCACCGACGGCTGCGGAAATCAAAATCAGGATTGTGTACAGGAAATCAGAGTACCAGCCGATACAAGCATCGTCTTACCCCCGGATCTTGTGCTTCAATGTGGAGACGATATACCAGATGGACAAGATTTTATCGCTCAGTATCCACAGCTCATTATCACATACAAGACTGAAGATGTTTCAGTGGGATGCGGTCAAAGGTATGTCCGGACCTGGAATATTCAGGGACACTGTACAGAGGTATATGAGCAAGAAATCCTATTTGAAGATAATGTTGCCCCCGAGCTTTCGGTACCCGGAGATCTTGTGATTCATTGCGGTGATCCTATCCCGGACCCTGAATACAGTGCCAGCGATAACTGTTCTGACGTACTTGTCGAATTCATCGAAGAGCATCTGGAAGAGGAAGATTGTTCTTGCAACTACACGATCTTGAGAAAATGGATTGCTCGAGATGGTTGTCGAAACGAGACGATCAGAGAACAAAAAATTAGTGTAATCGATACTACTGCCCCAATTATCACCATAAACAACCCTGACATGGCCCATATTAAAAATGGGAGCACCATTGAAATGGTAGGCTGCGGGACACCGGGTATAAATATGATGGATTTTGATGTCACTGATTGTTGCGCAACTATTGATACTGCTTATGACCGGTTGATCCAATTTAAGCAATGTGATTTTAGCGGTTACGCAAAGATTTGGGAATGTGTAGTTATATCACGGGACCTCTGCGGAAATGAATCGAAGTTCTCATTCCGGGTGGCCCAACTTGACCAAACTCCACCTGAACTGCATAATGTACCAGATGACATGGTGCTGGAGTGCGGCGAGGAAGTGCCCGAGAGACCACTGGATGTACTAGCGAGTGATGATTGCGAAACTGACTTTACACCCGAGTTTTCAGAGTCCATTGTTTTTAATTCGGATTCCTCCGAGTTTACGATCACAAGAAAGTGGACCGCTATTGACAATTGCAGTAATATCGCAGAAAAAACACAGAAAATTTCGGGCTGTAATAGCCATTATGACAGACCCGATCGCGAGATCTCCGGTCTGGTTTGGAACGATGAGAACAGAGATGGGATAAGATCTCAGAGCGAACACGGTGCCGGTGGAATCAAAGTGATCCTGCTGAATCAGGGAGACTCTGGCATGGAGGAGGTCACTGAGATATTTACAGACTCTCTGGGTACCTATCTATTCGATCAATTATCAGGAGGAGTGTACCAAGTTAAGGTACTTCTGCCCGATTCGGCTTACTTCACCACTTCTGATAGCGGCCCAGAAGATGTTGATAGTGACTTGGACGCAGCCAGTGGATTGTCGGATGTTCTCGATTTGGCCGACGGGGGTGCATTAGCAATAGTTGATGCAGGATTTTATTACGAAACCAATAATCCCTCTGAAGAACTTTCTTTGGCATGTACCGATGCAGTCATTACATGTGGTGATGAAGATATCATCAGGCCGGTTGCGACTGGTGGATGCAATGAATACACGTACTCTCACTCTGATGAGATAGAAACAGATAGCTGTGGGGATATAACAATAAAGAGGACTTGGATAGTGAAAGACTGCGATCAGGATTCTGTTTCCTGTATCCAGATTTTAACCATTATCGATGATGTCGCGCCCTCTTTAGAATGCGTTCAGGACACAATAACTGTAGAGCGAGCTGATGAAATCTCCACACCAATGATCAGCGACAATTGTGATCCTCAGCCTCTTGTAACTTTTAATGACTCCCTCATCGAAGACAAATGTGGAAAAACTACCCTGGTCAGGACTTGGGTAGCCACAGATTGTCGGGGAAATGAGAGTCGTTGTGATCAAGTTGTAGAGATAATCTCTGATGAGACCTTGATCTCCTGTCCTCGAGACACATCATTCTCTTGCAGTTTATTTGACAGTACATATATTCCGTCGGAGCTTGATAAGCCCGAAATCAACATCCTTGGTTATGATGATATGGATGAGAATACTCATTGCAAAGCGAGGACGATTAAACGCACCTGGCATGTGGAGGGCTGTGACGGAGACACAATCAGCTGTGTGCAAAACATAGAGTTGTTTGACAACACTGCACCTGTGATCACCTGTCTAAAGGACTCTATTTTCTTTTGCGCTGTACCTCCACCGGATACACCCGATGTGCAAGACAATTGTTCGACAATCGTCGATCTCATTCTAGTCGAGGAGTCTCATTTAGAGGAGTGTGGATCCGGATTTTTAATCAGAAAGTGGATTGCCACTGATTGTGCAGGTAACCAGGACAGCTGCAGTCAAACTATCACTGTGGTTGACGAGACGGCTCCAACAGTCGTGGATGGAACCATCCCGTCAGATACTACTGTTATGGTGGGTTCTGATACTAGTCTTGTCTCATTGGGTCAACCCCAGTTCGCGGATGAATGTGGTTTGCCCATTATAATGGTACATGTGGACAGCCTGATAGGATTTAACCAGGAATGCCCATCAGGTACTATTCTTCGCAGATTCGTAGCTACTGATCAATGCGGAAATTCAAATAACGAAGTCATCCAAACCATTACGGTGATTTCAGATGAAATGCAAATAGATACGTCTGCACTACCAGCAGACACAACAATATACTGCGGCGATGAATTGCCATCGACAGCGACTGTTGAATCTTTCTACAATGACTTAGATATTGCAGTAACGATTTTGGTAGACACTGTGGATCTAGATTGTGGAAGCGAATACCTCAGAGAGTTTATATTGACAAGCAATTGCTTTCAATTAGCCCATCAACAGCGGGTGGTATTACTGGACACAATACCACCCACTATCGCTGTTTCTCCAGAGATAAACCTTCAACTGGGAGATAGTGTACCCGCCGCCGATTTCAGGGTGAGTGACAATTGCTCATCCTTCACTGTGGACGTAAAGGATGTGGTAGAACATGATTCCTCTTCTTGCAATTTCAGCATTCTACGTACCTATGTTGCCCTGGATGCATGTGGAAACAGATCCGAGGCAACACAGACGATAAATTTCGTGGATACAATTTCACCTCAAATAATATTGACGTGGAATGGAGTGCCATTGTCGAATGAAGATTCGATCGATTTCTTTGATTGTGAAACACCATCATTGAGCCAGGGCATTGATCTTCAGGTCATTGACTCATGTGATTATGAAGTGGCAGTGGATAGCGAGATCATCGAAATAGGGGATTGTGATGGCACTGGATATGTGAGACGATGGAAAGAAACTCTCGTGGTAACTGATCTAAACGGGAATGCCGATTCTTTGGTTTTCTTTATTGATCAGTACGATACATTGGCCCCGGTAATTTCTCAGATTCCAGCTGATACGGTCATCGCTTGTGGTGACTCTATTCCCCCAAATAGCACGGAAGTTGCCGTTTTTGACGACTGTTCAGAGACTAGTCTTACAACAGATGAAACAATTTATTATGATCCTCAGGATTCGAGTAAATATGCGATTGTCAGATCATGGACTGCTATTGATGCATGTGGTAACAGTAGCAGTGCTGATCAGCATATATACGTATGCGGTTATGATCCCTTACTGTTGAGCAACAGCATAAGTGGTACAGTTTGGTTTGATGAAAATCAAGATGGCATATCCGTTGATGAAGTTGGAGTTGGAGCTGTGTCGGTCAAATTATGGAAAGAAAGTGTTGGAGCGTTTGAAGTTGTGGATTCTATGGTCACGGTATCAACAGGAGACACAATTGGAGCATATAGCTTTGCCGGACTTCAATCAGGGCATTATAAAATACAGTTTGAAATTGCGGATTCTATGTATTTCACAATACAGGGAGCATCCAGCGATCCCTCCATAGATAGCGATGCAGATGTAAACACAGGTGAATCAGTTGTGATCAGTCTTGGAATTGCACAGCATGTCGAATCTATCGATGCCGGTATCATCTATAAAAGTGAAGGACTACCTCCAGAATTCCTCTATTTTGATGGAAACTCCACAGATTGTCAGGTAAGTTTGAAATGGGGGGTTCAATTCACATCACACAACCAGCATATACTCTTGGAAAGGGCATATGATGGAGTCAATTACAGTCCCATTGAATTGGAAACAGACTCAATGGATAGAGATGCCCTCGTGCTTCATGATGGTTATGTAGACGGGGCAAGTACAAAAAAGGTAGCCTATCAACTGAGTGTGGTAGAAGACAACGTCGGCTTGGTAAGCCAGACTGTAATTTTTGTAGAAAATGATGCGAGTTGCAACGAATCCCGATCCGGTGTGACCCTTTATCCGAATCCTGTTGAATCTGAGGTCACCTTGTCATTCAGAGGAGAGAGCAACCAACACGTGGAGATTTACGTGCATGACATGAATGGTAAGATGATCAAGAAAATAGATAGACAAATCGATGGATTTGAACAACGGGAAAGATTGAACTTCGAACTTCTTCCATCAGGTACATACCTGATCAGTATGGAATACAAAGGAAAAGTACATCGATTGAGGATGCTGAAACTATAATCAATTTTAAGTTTATCCAAAGCCAATGAACTCAACCGCCTGACCAATCTTGTTTAGAAAACCTAGTATATCTGGATTAGGACCCTGGTGTAAAAGCACCGGGGTTTTTTATTTGAACAAATGTCGAAACGGGATTAGCAGTGAAAACCCCGGGCCGCATAAAAAAGGCTACCTGCTTTCACTGCAGGTAGCCTCCTAAATATTATTCTGGATCTCCAGATTATTACATCATTCCTCCCATGCCGCCTCCGTGTGGCATGTGTCCTCCTGGTCCTCCTTTATCCTCTTCGGGTTTGTCATTGACCACACATGCGGTGGTAAGAATCATTCCTGCGATAGAACCTGCATTTTCAAGAGCAATTCTCGTCACCTTAGTCGGATCAATTACACCTGCTTTCTTGAGGTCAGTATATTCATCTGTGCGCGCATTATATCCGTGAGCACCTTCACTTTTTAGCACATTTTGCAATACGACGGAGCCCTCAATACCGGCATTATTGGCTATCACACGAAGTGGAGATTCCAATGCTTTCTTGACAATATTGACTCCAATATCCTCATCTTCATTACTGCCTTTCAAATCCTTAAGTGCCTCAAGTGCCCGTACCAGGGCGACACCTCCTCCGGCTACTATACCTTCTTCTACTGCAGCCCGGGTTGCGTGCAATGCATCATCTACTCGATCTTTCTTCTCTTTCATTTCCACTTCAGTAGCTGCTCCGACATATAAGACAGCGACACCTCCTGCCAACTTGGCCAGGCGTTCTTGCAACTTTTCCCTGTCGTAATCGGAGGTGGTTGTCTCGATTTGCTGCTTTATTTGATTTATTCTTGCCTTAATCTGATCTTCGTCGCCACCACCATTTACAATAGTCGTGTTGTCCTTGTCCACTGTAATCTTTTCTGCAGATCCCAAGTGTTCCAGATCAGCGTTTTCCAATTTATATCCTTTCTCTTCCGAGATCACAACACCTCCGGTCAGGATGGCAATATCTTCAAGCATTGCCTTGCGTCGATCTCCAAATCCGGGAGCTTTGACAGCAACTACCTTGAGCTGAGCTCTCAAACGGTTTACCACTAATACTCCCAGAGCCTGACTTTCGATATCTTCTGCAATTATTAACAACGGTTTGCCTGCACCGACTGCCTTTTCGAGTATTGGCACAATATCTTGCATGTTGGAAATCTTCTTGTCGTGTATCAGAACCAATGCATCTTCGTACTCGGAAGTCATGCTTTCGGCATCTGTAATAAAATAAGGCGACAAGTATCCCCGGTCAAACTGCATTCCAATCACCTCATCTACATAGGTGTCTGTACCTTTTGCCTCCTCTACCGTGATCACTCCGTCTTTTGAGACTCGCTTCATGGCATCTGCAATCAAGTTTCCGATCTCTTCATCATTGTTGGCAGATACAGATCCCACTTGTTTGATCTTTTCAAAATCGTCACCGATTACTTCAGATTGACTTGCGAGGTGCCCGATTACCCCTTTCACACCTTTATCAATTCCCCTTTTTAGATCCATGGGATTAGCACCAGCTGTAACATTTTTCATTCCGGCAGAGATCATTGCCTGTGCCAGTACAGTAGCTGTGGTGGTCCCGTCTCCAGCAGCATCAGATGTTTTGGAAGCGACTTCCTTTACCATCTGAGCACCCATATTTTCGATTGGATCCTCCAGTTCAATTTCTTTTGCTACAGTAACGCCATCTTTGGTTATTGCGGGTGCACCAAACGATTTCTGTAAGACCACGTTGCGACCTTTTGGTCCAAGTGTCACTTTTACCGCGTTTGCCAGAGCATCAATTCCCGCTTTAAGCTTTGCCCGGGCCTCCATATCGAAGCTAATTTCTTTAGCCATTGTATTGTTAGAATTTTAGATTTAGTAAATAAATGTTTTAATAATACCAGAGGTAATTCACTGATCTGTGTTCAGAAAAATTACCCGATGATGACTAGTATGTCATCTTCTCTCATGATGAGATAGTCACTTCCTTCATAGTTGAGTTCCTGTCCTGCATATTTGCCGTATAGAACAATATCTCCCGCTGAGACAGTCATCAGATTTCCATCTTTTCCGGGGCCCACGGCTACTACTTCTCCGCGTTGAGGTTTTTCCTTGGCCGTATCGGGAATGATTATCCCACCTTGAGTCTTATCCTCAGCCGGAGCAGGTTTAACCACTACTCTGTCGTTTATTGGCTTCATCATATCGTAAAACTTAAATTTTAAATGTTAGGAAAAAGGTTTATAACACGATTCCTCTCCACAGTTCTTATGCCAGTTGATTTTTTCTGTCATAATTGCAGTTGATGACCATCTTTTGACAGCAAAATGGATTGCAGATTAAAATCACTCCACCTCTCTTTGCCAAATTGGCAACTACTTATAAATATGTCAAGTTTGATAACAATCATATTTCAAATCGAAAATAGGGTATGAATGCAGTCACACCTTAACAAGTGTAAATGTCGGAGTGATACCGCTTTTCACTAAAAAAGAGTAAAAGGCTGGTGTGCTTTGAGAAGCTTACTGGGAAATTAACTCCTGAGTCGTGCCTCCCGTATTGACCATCAAGGTGGTGATAATGCACAGGGCAAACAAGGCAATGGCAAGACCCCATGTGATCTTTTCAATAAAATCTGTCGATTTTGCAGCACCAAACATTTGATTTGCACTTTGCCCACCAAACGTAGAATCCACTCCGCCTCCCTTGGGATTTTGGATTAATACAGCAGCCATAAGCAACAAGCTAACGATGGCTATCAAGAATGTCATAAAAGTTACCATAACTGCGCTGATTATTTTTTCAGGGCCTTAATTTTCTGGGCAAAGAAAACACTTTTCTGAGGAATTGTCAAGCGCAGCTTCTTGTACATTTCGATTGCACGCCCGGTATGGCCCTGATCGGCCAATAGATCAGCCAGGGCTTCCGAAACGAGGGACTCATCGGGCTGCAATGCTTCCAATTTCCATCGCTTCTTCTTTTTCTTCTTTTGTTTCTTTTTCTTTTGGCCTTTTTTCTTCTTTTTCTTTTTCTTCTTGGATTTCTCCTTCCTGGTACTTCCCTTTGTTTTCTCCCGCTCAGCCTCCATATCTACATAGGATCCCGTCTCTGCACTTTGCAATCTTTGAAGCCACCGCAGAAACGGAGTCTCAAACTCTTCCTCATCTTCCTCTGCTCCTTCCTCTCCCTTGTCTTTTTCAGATTTTCCAGCTCCAGCAGGTTGATCTCTGAAATCCGCAACTTCTTCCACCTCCTTCTCTTCCAGTCTCCTCACTTCCAACTCTTCTTCTGCTTCCTTTCTGGCGTCCTCCAGTTCCCTCAGCTCTGAGTCTAACCGGGACCCCATGTCCAGTGAATCTCCATTGTCTTTGGGAGATGATGGATCTTCATAGTGGTGCGAAGGCTCATCCAGGATATCTGTGTGTCCTTCCTCCATCTCCGCCTCTTCTTTGATTTCCTCTTCCTCGTCGACCAAAATGACCTTATCAGATTCTGACTCCCCGAGATCAGATTCTTCCAGATCATTTTGTTGGTCATCCAGATCGGCAGATATTGCTTCGTCGGTCTCCTCCGTCTCATGAATCACGTCATCCGACGGCAAGGGGTCATCTTCGGTCAAATCTTCAGGCTCCTCATCATGCCCAACCATTTCCTGTTCCCCCTCATTATACTCTTCAAGCTGCACGGTGTCTGAGCTCATTTCTACAACTTGCTGTTCGGTTGTGGTCCAATCTTCATTTGATGGAAAATCAGAATCATCATAGGAGTCCTCGACAGCAAAATCCTCCTTGGTGGAGTCAAATTCCTCGACGAGGAGGTCTGAGTGCATTTCAGAAATTTCGACCTCTTCATCATCTTCTGTGATGCGGAGCGACTCGGTGAGTGACTCCATGTAATCTTTACTATAGAACAGACTCTCATCCTGTTGCAAGCTCTGTAACTTGTTGATCCAGGCCCCCAGTTTGCGCCTGTCAGTGATGTACAGAGATGCCCTTTCGAGCAAGTCTTGATTTGGTTCTGGGTTTTCGAGATGATCTTTTATTGTATTGAGTAGGTGGAGATGGGCACTATACGGAAACTCTTCGATCAGATCTTTGATCAGGTCTTGATCGATTGTCTTTAACGCAGCGAGATGCTGAAAGTAAAAAGACAGTGGTTTGCCGTTTATTAGTGTTTTCTCCATTGAGATCTCTCTCATATTATTATTCACCAATTGGTGAATGCCTTATTAAAGATGTCCTCACCAAGTTGGGTGAAAATTATAGCTATTAAACGATCCTGGACATCAAGTAGATTTTCATCCCGGCTGAAATCCGCATAAAAAGAGAAACTGCTCTCCCAATTCTGTTCTTCGTCCAGGTGGTACACGTACTTCATCCTAACTGTAATATCAAGTCTACTAAAAGCTGTTACCTCTCCAGGTTGAGGTGCTACAGAACTCACCGAAAACCGGGTTACCTCCCCACTAAACTCCAAATCGGGATCTATGTCCACAAAGTTGAGACGGGTTTGATTGAGGAATTTCTGCTTCAAATTCTCAGCAAACTGCTGGCCTAAGTCAGCAGGAGCACTTGGCACTCGACTTTTGAGTTCCGATATATAAAAAGTTTCTGCTTCGGGAGGGATGCTGATCCCCTTGAATGAGTAAGGAAATTTACAACCCGAACACAAAACAAAAACTGTTATAATATATCCAATAAGTGTGCCTAGATTTAGCTTCATTGCAGTTCCTGGAGTTCGTATTGCTTGATTTTTCGATAAAGGGTTCGCTCTGAGATGCCCAAATCTATGGCCGCATCCTTCCTCCTGCCTTTGTGCTTTTTGAGTGCCTTGTGGATTAGGTCCCTTTCCATATCCTCGAGCGACAGGTTTTCGTCAATTTCTTCTATCTGCTCATATTGCTGAGCGGTATGCCCCAAAATGATGGGTTTGCTTAGATCGATCGGTGGGGGAGTGGCAGGTGCCCGATCCTCTCCGTGACCTTCTTCGCTCTGGTAGTAGGAGGGATTGACGTCCTGCTCCGGACGGGCCCCTTCCAACTGCCTCAACTTCTGGTCAGGTATATTGAGGTCATTGTTTTGGATCAACTCAAACACAAGACTTTTGAGATCGTTGAGGTCGCCCTTCATGTCAAACAGTAATTTATAGAGAATTTCGCGTTCTTGTAAATTCTGGGGATCGGTCCCATTTCGCGTCAATGCAGGAAGGTTGCGGTTTCGGACATTGGGAATGAAGGCCTCCAATGTATCTGCGGTAATGTCACGGTTTTCAGTCAATACGGATATTTGCTCAGCTACATTCTTTAGCTCTCTGATATTTCCCGGCCAGTGATATTCTTCCAGAAGTAATCGAGCTTCCTCACGCAAGGTGATCGGTGCCGTTTTATAGCGTTCGGCAAAATCAACCGAAAACTTCCTGAATAGCATGTAAATGTCCTCTTTTCTAAATCGCAGGGCTGGGACATGGATAGGTACAGTGCTGAGCCGGTAGTAAAGGTCTTCGCGAAACTTGCCGGATTTCACCCGGTCCAGCAGATCAATATTGGTAGCCGCAATGACTCGTACATCTGTTTTCAACACTTTGCTTGACCCCACCCTGATAAACTCACCGCTCTCCAGTATGCGGAGCAAGTAAGCCTGTGTATCCAGTGGCATTTCGCTGATTTCATCCAAAAAGATTGTGCCCCCATTTACTGTCTCAAAGTATCCTTTGCGCTCGCTGGTTGCACCTGTGAATGATCCCTTTTCGTGACCAAACAGCTCAGAATTAATTGTACCCTCGGGTATGGCACCACAATTGATCGCGATGAGGGACTCGTGTTTCCGGGGGCTCAAGGCATGAATGATTTTCGAAAATGCTTCTTTTCCCACACCACTTTCACCCGCTATCAACACCGACAAATCTGTTGGTGCTACTCTCACCGCCGTGCTCAGTGCATGATCGAGGCCGCTGCTACGTCCTATAATGGCAAACCGTTGTTTTATCGATTGTATATTGGCACTCATCATTTGGTGTCTTTTATGCCATGTTCCTGAATTCTTCCCAATAATGTAGCACTCGTCGCATCTTCAATCAATACATTGACATATTGCCCGGGCTGCAAGTTTCCGAATTTGGGAAAAACTACCATTTTATTTTGTGATGTGCGTCCCCGAAAGTGGAGTGCTGATCTCTTTGAATCACCCTCAATCAAAACCTCCCTGACGATGCCGATATCCATCCTATTATGGTCTAATGACAGTCGATTTTGACACTCAATGACTTGCTGTAGTCTCCTCTTTTTGATTTCAATCGGAATGTCATCTTCGAGCTGCTTTGCCGCAGGTGTTCCCGGTCTTTCCGAATAGGCAAACATATAAGACATGCTGAAATTGGCGTATTGCATCATTTCCAATGTGTCCTGATGCTCTTCTTGTGATTCGGAGCAGAATCCAGTCATTATATCTGAGGAGATGGCACAATCCGGCAGGATCTCATAGATCCGGTCTATTTTATTTTTATACCAATCGGCATCGTAGGTGCGATTCATTAGCTTGAGGATTCGACTGTTTCCAGACTGTACCGGCAGGTGGATGTACTTACAAATGTTGGGATGTTTGGCCATTGTGAAAAGTACGTCATCGGAAATGTCTTTCGGATGGGAGGTAGAAAATCTTATCCTTAACCGGATGTCAACCCCTGCCACCAATCCTAGCAATGCTGCAAAATCAACATGGTCTCCTGAGGAAGGATTTGTCCAGAAATAGGAATCGACGTTCTGACCGAGCAATGTCACTTCCCGGAATCCCCTTTTTACAAGATCATCTGCTTCTGCCACAATGCTGAAAGGATCCCGGCTTCTCTCTCTGCCTCTCGTATAAGGCACAACACAAAACGAACACATATTATCGCAGCCTCTCATGATCGATATATACGCGGTGACCCCATTGCTGCTCAGGCGCACGGGTGAAATGTCTGCGTAGGTTTCCTCCCGTGACAGAAATACATTGATACCTTTTGATCCATGCTCGGCAGTGGAAATCAACTTTGGAAGATCGCGATAGGCATCTGGTCCAACCACAAGATCTACGAGTTTTTCTTCCTCAAGAAATTTTGATTTTAGACGCTCTGCCATACATCCCAGTACGCCAACGAGTGTACCGGGGTGTTGCCGTTTTACTTTGTCAAAAGTCCGTAGCCTTTTTCGCACGGTTTCCTCCGCCTTTTCCCGTATTGAGCATGTGTTTATCAAGATCAGATCTGCATGGTCGGGTGTCGGTGTCTGCTCAAAGCCCACTCCCTGAAGGATGGACGCCACGATCTCACTATCAGAAAAGTTCATTTGGCACCCGTAGCTTTCGATGTAGAAATGGCGCAATGAAGTGTTAGTGACAACACCGTTGACCTGTTCAGTAGCGTATTTATTACCGGTTTTTATTCCAGCCTTAGTCTCTTGCATTCCCAATGGATAGTTACCAACATATTTACTCCCTCTGTCAGGCAGCGTAATGTTGTGCAAAAGTAGCACTTATCTGGCAAACCTGACGTTTTGTCATGATGTTAAGCGGAAGTGCTTGCGAAGCAACATTTCCAAAACATCTTAGGAATTTCTGCAAACAATAAACCTGAAACGAATTATTTGCATGCTGATGAATCCTCTCTCGTGTGCCGCTCAAGGATAGCCAAGACGATACTTGGTGCCGATCAATATGGCTGGCTTGGCTATGCCTTAATCACGTTGATGGTGCTGACATCACTGAGCTGCATTAGTCAAGGCCGATCAAACAAAAGGAGTAAAAAAAACAATCAATACAGTTACTTTGGATGTAACCAAGGTCGACCTCCCATCCATTCGTGGATTGTAGGAAGCATCTTTTTAAAGATATAGTATGAGCTATTACCGTTGTAAAAAAAATGCACTGACACAAATGGCTACTAAAGCTGGATTAATCTAAGTCATATGCCGGGACGAACTGCCACGGTGTAAAACTGCTTTGAAATTTCCATCCCCAGGAATATCGCATAGCTCTTGAATCCGGGTTGCCTACTACATTTGAATCCGGGAATCCAACTTCGGCATATCTTTTAATTGCATTGCTAACTCTCAACAGCCGACTTTCTAAAAACAACAAGAATCGAATGCCCTTGAATTCTATTTGCTCGATCTTTAATTCGTTTTATTAATTTTTGTTTAAGATTCATCAACTGCATCACTATTAGGTAATATTTGCCAAGTGCTTGGCCCAATCTCTTCTTAGTCATTAGGTTTAAATACCATTCAAAATGATATTCCTGTAAAGGTTCAAACTTAATATCCACCAAGTCTAGGTTATAATATGTACCAATGGCCCTCAAGGATTCTTCGTTCCACAAACCCATGTGATGAGGTGGTAGGTTCAATGCATAGAAAGGTTCGTACTTAATAAAGCTATCATTGTTAGGAACACAGATCACTAGTAACCCATCTTCTTTTAAACATTTAATTTTTGCCCTCAAGAAGCTATTCACCGACTGGATATGTTCAAGAACCTGGAAGGAGCAAACAATGTCAAATTCACTTTCATGTTCCTTGCTAAAATCTTCTACGGTACTATTTAAAATCACTAAGTTATCTTCTGCAAAGATCGAGCTTTCATTTAGCTCCAGTCCAACACATTGAATATTTTTGTATCGCCTGGAAGTCCTCTTTAAGAAAGCCCCATCTCCACAGCCCACTTCGAGGATTTTATCTCCGTTTTCTATAAGTTCACTACAAACTTGATGTTCCCATTTCCAAGGCATGTAGTACCAGTCATGTTCCTGAAGTTTCTCATAAAATTTTGAATTTCCCGAAATATCGCTTGGCGTGTAAAAGCGAAAACCCGACTTTTTGCATTTGTACAATTCAATTTTATCTGTGGTTGAAAGTAAATCTCGAATATCAACATCATATCGGTTCTTATATTCTTTTATGAGTCGTTCCTTTGATATCACACTCTCAAATTCTGCTACCGAATCTTCAATGAAGGGATTTTTAACCATTGATCTCAATTTTTTTTTGATTAAAACTTAGTTCTAAATGAAACTAAAATCGTGAAAAGAACTTTTCACTTTGTTCTGCGCTCATAGGATTATTGGGTTACGCTATCTTACCATAGACCATCTGTTTGTAAGCATTTCTGTTATTGACTGCCAGTCATAACGTATGGAGCTATTCACCGGATGATCGAAGGATCTGGGAGGGCTCAAAGCTAATGAAATTCGAGACAAGAAAAAAGAGGTATTTCAAGCAGTTACAGGCCAATAGTAAATGATTTGTCGAACTGTATAATTTGACCCAATAGATTTTACAAGATGCCATTCCATTGGATTTTGATCTTTTCATAAAAGCCCTTGGCTCTAATGGTCCAGGTGCTTAGGAATGACCTTCCTACACCCCTATAGAATCATACTATTTTAGTATTTAGGAAGATTTGCCACAAAGAAATGGTTCCTTCTATTGTTTATGTAAGGGTATGTGACATTTTTCGATGTAAAAGTCTTATATTGTGGTTATTATGCTTTATTATAAGAAGTAATTTAACCAGTAAATCTTGTCTTGTAATGTGTATTTTGAGAACTTTAGCTTTATCTTTACTACCACTTCTTGCCTACAGCCAGGAACCATGTATAAATTGTATCACAAATACCGGAAAATCGTTTGATTCGGGATTGAAAACTTGGTGCTGGTATGATTATCAATGGCCAGATCCTCAACCAGACATGAAAACATTTAAACACTCTGACGAGACTCTGGCGATCACAAATGAGTGCAATAATTATCAGGTAGTAAATCATGGAGAATGGCTTAAATTCCATCTGAATCCCTCTGTCTCACCGGAACCATGGTGCGATGACGATAACCCTGGGGATACAACTAATTTCCGTGCAGAAATTTCGACCCGTCCCTGGAGTGCATGCAATCCTATTGGAACAGAGGAATGGATAGGTTTCAGCTACAAATGGGGTGATGATTATATTGTAGATATTGAAAATCCCTGGTTATTCTGGCAATGCTATCCAGGGCAAAGCAGTACCTGCTATCCAAATGCAGTCATTCCAAATCCTCCGCTCTCACTGATTGTAAAGGATGACCTTCCATACTATAATAATGGAGTACCTGGAGAAATACTAGTTCATCAATCCTCACTAACAGATCCGACTCAGCACTATTCAGCTACAGGAGTAGTTCCAACGGCAGGTCAAGTGCATGATTTTGTTATTCATGTTATTTGGGGTGACCAAAATAGCGGCTTACTTGAGATTTGGATTGACGGGGTTAAAGTATATACCAAACAGGGGGCCACTGTTTTCCCCCAAATTCCAGTTGGTGGAAATCATAAGTTTGGAATCTATAAGTGGGATTGGAGAACAAATGCCGGCATTTCTAGTTCAGCAGCGATTGGTATAACAGAAATGACAGCATATATGAGTAATTTACGAATCCTTACTCATTTACCTGGAGATCCCTTACTTGATTCTAATGTTGCATACTCTCAAGTGGATCCACAACAGAATAGATTTTCAAACTTAGCTTTGGGGAAGCTAACATCTCAATCCAGCACCTATGGTGATGGTGAATCAAACTTGGCTGTCAATGGAGACATTGAGGCCCATAGTCCTTGGCAAGGATCATCTGTGGCAGATCTTCAGCACACGCAGGAGGAGTACCAACCTTGGTGGGAAGTGGACCTAGGTGGAACCAAGATTATCGAAAGCGTTTTTATTTACAATCGATCATCATCGAATCAAAGTATATTGGGTAGATTGAATGATTTCTATGTGTTTGTATCAGAGGAACCATTTGGCAATAGTAGTGATCTCTCGACATTGTTAGCAAATCCATCCATAATAAACTACTTTTTCGAAGGTGCAGCAGGATATTCAGAGCGTTTAGAACTTGGGACAAGTGGAAGGTATGTACGGATTCAGTTAGATTCTACTGGAATCCTGCATATGTCAGAAGTTGAGGTAAAGGCTTGTGAATATAATGGGTCAAATCTGGCTTTAGGAAAGCCAACTTCTCAATCCAGCACCTACGGTGATGGTACATCAAACTTTGCTGTAGATTCTAATTTTGTGGGAGATGATCCATGGAATCCAGAAGCTGATTTACAACACACTTCGCAAGAGTTGCAACCGTGGTGGGAGGTGGACTTAGGGGGGGCGAAATTCATAGAGAATATTATAATCCATAACCGTACATCTACAAATGAATCCAATCGAAATCGACTACATAGTTTTTACGTGCTGGTGTCGGATCAA
Source organism: Saprospiraceae bacterium (assembly GCA_965222645.1). Taxonomy (GTDB): domain Bacteria; phylum Bacteroidota; class Bacteroidia; order Chitinophagales; family Saprospiraceae; genus JABDMH01. The sequence goes on from OZ244968.1 coordinate 4,695,557, forward strand.
CCATTCGGCAATGATGATCTGACAATCCTTTTGGCTAATCCTTCAGTGGACTCTTATTACTTCCAGGATACCGTGGACTATATTGCAAATATAAGTATTGAAACTGCAGGACAACATGTACGAATCCAACTTGACGATATCGGAATCTTACACATGGCAGAGGTGGAAGTGATGGGATGGGAAAATATATTATCAAACCTCGCTTTAGGAAAACCGGCGTATCAATCCAGCACCTATGCTAATGGTACAGCAGACTTTGCTGTAGATTCTAATTTTGTAGGAGACGATCCATGGAATCCGGGAGCTGATTTACAGCACACTTCGCAAGAGTTTCAACCGTGGTGGGAGGTGGACTTAGGGGATTCAAAATTCATTGACAATATTGTAATCTATAACCGTACATCTACGAGTCAATCCAATCGAGATCGACTACATAATTTTTACGTGTTGATATCGGATCAACCATTGGGCAATGATGATCTGACAGTCCTTTTGGCTAATCCTTCAGTGGACTCCTATTACTTCCAGGACACTGTCGACTATATTGCAAATATAAGTATTGAAACTACCGGACAATATGTACGAATCCAACTGGATGATGTCGGATTCCTACACATGGCAGAGGTGGAAGTGATGGGATGGGACAATGCAACTTCACAGAGTCAAAAACCTTTCTTCCAAAATATCAGCATCAAGGATAATGAACCGGTTCAGAAGTTTGCTATTGTGCCAAATCCCAACAGAGGAGAATTTAAAATATACACTGGTCATATCAATAGCAACTCTGGCGATGTAAATTTGTACGATATTTGGGGACGCAGGGTATTTTACAGGAAGATACAAAATATGAGAAATGATTATCATTTAATCGATGCCAACCAAATACCTACCGGTGTTTATAAAATTGTGTTTAGATCTGAGGATGGTCAAAGATTTATCGGAACAGTTGTTAGGAACTAGATAAGGTTGCAGTCCATAATCGCAGTGTCTCAAGCCGCTCCTTACTTTCAACTGGCTCGTCCATTGGTTTGTAAACTACTCTTTTTGCATGTTCTTACAGGTGCCAAGACTGATTCTACTCATGCTCATGTCGTGCTTGTCCATGTATTAGCCATTTGACAAAGATCCTTTGATATAATTGCAAAGGATCTGATCACATGTAGTTATTCACACCTTATCTTTTTCTTTATTGGTAGTACCTCACGAAAGTTCTATACGTATCGGAATATAATGCTTAAACGAGGTGCGAGATTTTACTACTTTCAGTGTATTGATGCAAGCTGATAAATTTCTTGAGGGATGCAGCGACTTTTTGGTTTGATTGGTTACCCCCTTTCTCACTCTTTTTCTGTTTCGTATTTCGCCGACAAGTTTGAAAAAGAATCCATTGACAATGTCGATTATCGGAATTTTCCAATAAGTGACATCAATGAGCTGCCCTCGCTCTGGAGAAATCACCCCAGTCTGGTGGGCCTCAATGTCACCATCCCCTACAAACAGGACGTCATTTCTTACCTGGACGATTTGGCCTCTGATGCAAAAGAAGTCAATGCAGTCAATACTGTAAAAAAGTATTCCAATGGCCGACTCAAAGGGTTCAACACGGATATTTACGGCTTTGCCGAGTCGCTGGATAGGTTTATTCCAAAGCATTTCGAATCTGGAGCCTTGATTCTCGGTACAGGAGGTGCATCGAAAGCCGTAAGATTTGTCTGTCAGTCGAGATCCATGCCTGTACAATTTGTATCCAGGATTGCCAATGACAATGCCATTTCCTATGCGGATATCAATGCAGAAATCTTGCATGAGTATAAACTGATAGTCAACACAAGCCCTGTTGGAATGTATCCCGATACTGAAAGCGCCCCCGGGATACCATATCTGGCTCTCGCTGAAGATCACTACCTGTTGGATCTGATCTACAATCCTGCGGTGACGAGCTTTTTGAGCAGAGGTGCTGCACAGGGCGCCCAGGTGAAAAACGGACTGGAAATGCTTATCTTGCAGGCGGAAAAATCCTGGGAGATTTGGAATAATCCAGACTTGTAGCAGTGGATGAAAAAGCGCAACGATTACGTAGATTTCTCTGATACCAAGACTGCCTTTTCAGACAAAGACGATCGGGAATTGCGCAAGGCTCTTTGGCTCTTCAGAATGATGAACAAGCAATGGCTGGTAGATGTGGGTACGATTGTGGCTGAGTGGGCATTGAGATGGAAGATACCTTTGGCCAAAACCATAATTAAGAGCACTATTTTCGATCAATTTGTAGGAGGAGAAACCCTTAAGGAATCTGAATCATCGATAGCAAGACTGTGGTCGAACAACATTCTGACCGTACTCGACTACGGGGCTGAAGGTAAATCCTCTGAGGAAGATCTTGATAATGCTCAGCAACAATTTGTTCGATCGGTCATTTTCGCAGCAACAAATGAAAGTACCCCTGTGGTGAGCATTAAAGTCAGTGCTCTCGCTCCTAATCACCTGTTGGAAGAAGTGCAGCAAGGAAAATCGCTATCAATTGTTGACGAACAGCGATGGAGAAGGGTGAAGGACAGGGTAAACGTGATTTGTTCCGAAGCTTTTGATAATGGTGTAAGGATCTTTATTGATGCCGAGGAGAGTTGGATTCAGGATCCGATCGATGAGCTCGTCGAGTCTATGATGGAGCAGTACAATCGGAAGGTAGTTGTGGTGTATCAGACTTTTCAGATGTACCGTACAGACCGGTACGAGTATTTACAACGCCTCTATACCGAATCTCGGGCAAAGGGATATGTTCTTGGAGCCAAATTGGTGCGGGGAGCTTACATGGAGAAGGAAAGAGAAAGAGCGGAAGAATTGGGGTACGTTTCGCCGATCCATAACACAAAGGCAGATACCGACACCGATTACGACAAAGCCCTTGTATTCTGTATCGATCGCTTTGATACCATAGCCTCCTGTGCAGCGACACATAACGCGTCCAGTTGTCTTCTGCAAGCTCAAATCATTGGAGATCGAAAGCTAAAGCGCAATCATTCACACCTTAATTTTTGTCAGCTTTATGGCATGAGCGATCATATCACTTACAATCTGGCATCGAAAGGATATAACGTCGCCAAATATGTAGTCTACGGTAAAGTGGAAGAGGTCGTTCCTTATTTGAGTCGACGTGCCGATGAAAACACGGCGACCAAAGGTGAGTTTGGCCGGGAATACCAACTACTGGTCACCGAATACCGGCGCCGGAAAAAAGCTCTTTCTTAGTTCGACTGAATCATTCGGGCATTTCGGGAAGACTTGCAGCCAGATATCGTTCCTCAGCCGCAAATTTCAACTCCTCCATAAAGTCTTCAGCATCCCGAAAACCCTTGCTGATCCTGATCCGGTCATGATTTTCATCCAGAAATACACAGCTTGGAAATGACATTTCTCCATTTAGCAACGCATAGGCCAGGGTGTGAACTCCATTGCGCCCCTGCTCTACCCACCGGAACTCATGTCCGTCCCACGTGATTGATTGCTTTTGCTCCGCATTCAGCTTTACGGCATAAAAATGCTTATTTACATAGTTCACAACCCGGTTATCAGTAAAAGTCTTCGTATCCATGACCTTGCACCAGCCGCACCAATCTGTGTACACATCCACCAGGATTTTTCGCTTCGATTGCTTGTTTGCAATCACAGCCTCGCTCCAGGTCATCCATTGGATATCGTGCCCATCCGTGACTTTATCCTCAATAGGTATGCTAAAAGATAATATAAAAAACGTTGAAAAACAGAATATTATATATTTCATAATATCGTTATATATCTGCTAACCAAATATAACATTTAACTTTAATATATGTTGGCTGATTTCTTAGGATGTGCGTTTGTGAGATCCCCCTTGAATCTCTCTATCTGGCATCGCTATCAGGGAATTTTTTCATCTTTAGAGCATGCAGAAACTGGTGATTGTCATAGGTGGTGCGAGTGGATCAGTCTATGGAAAAAGGCTTTTAGATCGTCTTACTAATTTGGGATCGCAGATCGAGATGCTTGCTGTAGTGGTCACACCCAATGCCGTCACCAACTGGGAAATAGAGATCGGCCCATTTTCTCAGGAGGAATACCCCTTCAGATTTTACGGGCTAAGTGATTTTCGAGCGCCTTTCGCGTCGGGTTCTTCGAGGTTTGAGACCATGATCATTTGTCCTTGTTCAATGGGTATGTTGGGCAGAATTGCTCACGGCTTTTCCGACAATTTGCCAACTCGCGCTGCAGATGTAATGCTGAAAGAACGCCGGAAGTTGATTCTTGTGCCCCGTGAGACGCCTTACAATCTCATTCATATAAATAATATGAGATCCCTCGTCCAGGCTGGAGCCACTATTTGCCCTGCATCACCTTCTTTCTATCACAAACCCGGGACTATGGAGGAGGTCATTGATACTGTAATAGACAGGGTTTTGGATCTCGCAGGATTTCATATCTCCACCAGGAGATGGGGAAACACTAGTGGACTGTAACAAATGAAACCGAAACATCAATTGCATTCTTTTGGGCCAGTACTTCATCATCAAAAGCCTTACGTAGCTTTGGCTATGCGCGGTTTTGCTTTTTCGTCCTGACCCAAAATCTCTGAAATTTATGAATCCGATTCATCAGTTACAGTCCACTTGTGATTAAAATGAGAGTGACCTTCTGAACTATTCTCTTTTTTCTTTCATTGATCGTTTACGCTGTCGCAAATCCCGGTTTACAGCGATACTGGCATTTAATTCGAATCCCGCCAGCAAGATAAAACAGTTAAGCTGCATCCAGACCAAGATGACGATCAATGCGCCCAATGAGCCATAGACCTTGCTTTGGGTTCCAAAATTGTCAATAAAATAGGAGAAGGCAACAGATGTCACAATACAAAATAATGTGGCAAGCGAACCCCCGGGTGACAGTAGCCGGAATTTTCTTTTCAAAGGTGGCCCAAATCGATAAATAACGCTTATCACTGAGTAATACAGGAGCAAAATGGCTGACCACTTTACTAATGATATAAAAAATGAGAGCTCATGACCTGTTCCAAAAATGAAGCTAAGCACCCGGTTGCCTCCTACGATAAGCGTCCCCGATACGAGTAGTGCGAGACCCAGAAAGAGGGTCAGTGATATAGCTACACCTCTCTTTCGTAAAAAATTTCTCTCTCTAAAGGAAACCTCGTATGATTTCTCAAAACCTCTTATCATTGTTAGCATTCCGTTTGATGCAAAAAATAATGCCAGTAAAAAACCTAGTGACAACAGTCCACTACGCGGAATGGATGTGAGGTTTTCTACTGCTTCAAATAAAAAAGCATGCGCATTGACAGGCATGATTTCCTGAATGGATCTTTTTATAACTTCTTCCAGGTTTGGGACAGGTATGTATGGCAAAAGAGTAAACATGAAAATAATCGATGGAAAGAGGGACAAAAAAAAACTGTATGCCATAGAATTGGCTCTGGTAAAAATATCCTCTCGTTTTAACTCACCTGCTAAAAATTCGAAGACATCCCAAAGTGGAATTCGAAAAAAGCCCGGCAACGAATGCGATTTCATCCACTTTCGTATGAGGCGAAAGAAATATAGATACCATTTCTTACTCCATATGTAAAGCCGGTTAAAAATAAGGCATTAGTTTTTCTAGAATAGAAGGAGCTACTCTAATGAATTTATTATTTACGGCTGTCTTAAAGCACAGCGTGACAATAGCCTCGTGCAGTTTTACTTCTTCCTCATTAAATATGGCCACTTCAAACTCAATGAACCGATCGGGTAATTTTTTTAATGCTGTGTTTATGGAGAGAAGGTCATCGTATCGGGCAGGCTGAATATATTTGGCATTGAGCCTGACAACCGGCATTATAATGCCTTTTTCCTCAAGACTCTTGTAGGTAATTCCCAGGGCCCGAAGTGCTTCTACCCGCCCCACTTCGTAATACTGGGCATAGACCCCATAATATACATATCCCATTTGATCAGTCTCCCCATATCTCACTCTTAATTGATGGGTGTGTGCATACATTTCTTGCAAAGATTATATAATATCCCGTCCTACTTTTCTCCAAAATCTAACTAAAATAAAAGCTGATAGAGCACTTATTACATAGAGAATTATGGACATCGAAATTTCACCAAATAAAAGTTTACCAGTCGCAAATAGCAGAGCATAGACAAGAATGGTTCCCGCCACCATCGCAAGTATTCCGCTGGGAAGAGTCCACTTGGCATCCGGATCAACAATTGCTACTCCCTGAGCTTTTGCATCATTAACGACTTTTTGCCAACCGCTTCCTCCCGGTTGAATCCTTCGGTAAAAATCTCTGAGCACAGCATCAGATTCAGGCGCGGTAAACAAGGTCACAACAATCCAGATAATAGTAGTGACCAGTACAATAATGGGAAAACGCCAGTAACTAGGCCAGCTCTCGGGCAATACCTCAAAAAATACGAAGAAGATCGAAATAATCCCGGAGGAAAACATGGCAGCAATTTCACTCCATGCATTTATGCGCCACCAAAACCATCGCAACAGGAAAATAAGACCTGTGCCTGCACCAAACATCAAAATGTATTCAAAAATCTGTAACGCATTGGTCATCACCAGGGCTGTCAAGGCAGCTAAGGCCATGAGAAGAAACGTGGTAATTCGACCGACAGAGACCAGCTGTTTTTCTGTGCTATCTGGTGAAATAAACCGTTTGTAAAAGTCATTGACAAGATATGAAGCCCCCCAGTTTAGGTGGGTGGATATAGTCGACATAAAGGCGGCAACAAGGGCAGCCAGTACCAAGCCCATAAGCCCGGCAGGAAGAAATGTCAACATTGCCGGGTAGGCAAGGTCATGTCCAATTTTATCTTCGGTCACGTTAGGGAATGCCGATCTCAAACTATCGAGATCCGGAAATACGACCAATGATGCGAGCGCCACCAGGATCCAGGGCCAGGGTCTCAAAGCATAGTGTAGAATGTTAAAAAAGAATGTGGCGCCAATGGCATGATTTTCATCCTTTGATGCAAGCATTCTCTGCGCAATGTAACCGCCACCTCCCGGCTCAGCACCGGGATACCATGCAGCCCACCACTGCACAGCTAGCGGAATGATAAATAGAGAGATCACGATATCTCTATTGCTAAATTCGGGCAAAATCGAGAGTTGGTCTGCGATGGCCTCATGCTGTATAAGCTGAGTCAGGCCGCCTACATCTGGATGATTTACGGCCACAACAGCAGCTCCGATAGATCCTATCATTGCTACAAAGAATAGGATGAAGTCAGTGTAGACCACACCCTTGAACCCACCCAGTGAGCTAAATACCACAGTCACCAGTGAAGCGATACCAATGGTCTCCAGTGGGGAGAGATTGAGCATCACCGAACCAATTTTTATGGCAGCCAGTGCCACTCCGGACATGGCCAGGACATTGAAAACCAGGCCTAAAAAGATTGATCTAAAACCCCTGAGGAATCGTGCAGGTGCTCCTCCATAGCGGAGTTCGTAAAACTCGATATCAGTAGTCACGGCCGATTTACGCCACAATTTGGCATAAACAAAAACAGTCAGCATACCTGTGAGCAAGAACGCCCACCAGACCCAATTGCCCGAAACACCGTTTTGTCGCACAATGTCAGTAACCAGATTTGGAGTATCTGTTGAGAATGTTGTCGCCACCATCGACATGCCCAATAGCCACCAGGGCATATTTCTTCCCGATAGAAAATATTCATCCGTATTTCTGCCCGAAGACCTTGATACATAAACTCCGATTCCCAGGGTGACAGCAAAGAAGGCTACTATAATTATGATGTCAATTGTAGCTAATGTCATAGATTGAGAATGATTGCCAAGTATTGATAGGCCTTGAATATACAGAATGATCCAATAGTGACCGTTTCGTGGCATGGCTCTTGTAGAAAATGGTTAGAAAGGATACTAAAAGAGTCCGGGCTGCCAAAAACCCCCAGCTTTCTATCTTTGATCCTCAATAGAGTACCACTACAATTTTCAAATCATGCAAGAAAACATAAGTCTCCTGGTGTTGGCAGCTGGTATGGGCAGCCGGTATGGAGGCCTGAAGCAGCTCGATGCACTGGGACCCAGTGGTGAGACCATACTGGAGTATTCGATCTACGATGCCATTGCAGCCGGTTTTGATAAAGTTGTATTTGTGATTAGAGATCACTTTGAAGCCGACTTCAGGGCCAAAATTGGGGATGTCTTTTCTAAGGAGATCCAGGTAGAATATGTCCACCAACCAGTAAATCCCGTGATTGATGGCATTCCAAACATGCCCATCCGGGAGAAACCTTGGGGAACGTCCCATGCCGTCCTTGTTGCAAAAGACATAATCGACGAGCCTTTTGCAGTAATCAACGCTGACGATTATTATGGGCAAGAGTGCTTTATGAAAATGGGGCACTTTTTGAGGAATGAGGTGAGTCCTAATCACCTGGCAATGGTCGGCTACGAGATTTTAAACACGCTGTCAGATAAAGGTCATGTAAACCGCGGTGTGTGCGGCCTGGATGCAGAAGGCAACTTGGCCACCATTGAAGAGATCCTCAAAATCAAGCTGGAGGGTGACCATATTGTCTACGGAGAAGATGCGAATGGCAGCTTGTCTAAGGATGCTTTTGTCAGTATGAACTTTTGGGGCTTTCATCAACAAATTTTCGAAGAACTCGAGAGGGGCTTTCGGGCATTTATTCTCAGCCATCTCGAAGATCCCAAAGCGGAGTATTTTATTCCACTTATTATTGATGAGCTGATTAAAACGGGCAAGGCAAAAGTAAAAATGCTTACATCCGGTGATCAGTGGTATGGTGTGACCTATAAGGAAGATGCCGATCGTGTAAAATCGGCTTTTCAGGTCTTTAAGGATGAAGGTAAATATCCAAGTCCGCTATGGACCGTATCCGCACCATAGCGTAGCAGGTTAACATCGTAATAATGACCAATGATACCCGGAAATGGCCTTTAATATTCCCGAGACAGGACAAGAACGCATTGTAATAGTCGGTGCGGGTTTTGCCGGCCTTACCCTGGCCGAGAAGTTGTCCCGTAGCAACTATCAGGTCATCCTTGTCGATCGCAACAATTACCATCAATTCCAGCCCCTGCTTTATCAGGTAGCGATGGCCGGTCTCGAGCCCTCTTCCATCAGCTTTCCGCTGCGAAAGATCTTCCAACGATATAGCAACGTGATGATCCGGTATGCGGAGATCAATCGAATCGATTTTGAAAGGAAACGTCTCTATGCTGAATTGGGACATCTCAATTACGACAAGCTCGTGATATGCACAGGCGCCATTACCAATTTTTTTGGCAATAAGGAACTGGAGAGACATTGCCTGCCGATGAAGTCTACAGCAGAGGCCCTCGATCTCCGGAATGCACTTTTTTCAGATTTCGAAAAGGCAGTGTCGACCCGGGATTATGATGACCGGCAAAAGCTGATTGACATCGTGGTGGTGGGAGGTGGTGCGACGGGAGTTGAGGTGGCCGGAGCACTATCGGAGATGAAGAAGTACATTCTCCCCAAAGACTATAAGGAACTCCAATATGGGGAGATGGATATTTTTCTCATTCATGCTGGTGATCGCCTGCTGCCACATATGTCTAAAAAGGCATCCACAAATGCCTTGCGTTATCTGAAAGATCTCGGAGTACAAGTCATGTTAGGTAAGCGAGTGGTGCGCTGTGATGGAGAGTTTGTGTTCACAAATGACGGCAGTGAGATTAGAAGTGGAAAAGTCATTTGGGCAGCTGGTATCGTATGTCCCAACCTGGAAGGGATAAGCGAGGAATACAAAGGAAGAGGGAACAGGCTGAAAGTAAATCAACATTTGGAGATTATCGGTTTGCAAGGTGTCTATGCGGCTGGTGATGCTGCCATAGTTGTCGATGATCCTCAATATCCTCACGGACATCCCCAGGTGGCCCAAACAGCAATCCAGATGGCCCGCATGCTTGGGCATAATTTATTAAAAGAAGACCGGAGTGATTGGAAGACTTTTTCCTACCGGGATAAAGGGACGATGGCAACAATCGGTCGAAATCGTGCTGTTGTGGATCTTCCTACCTTAAAGTTTGGTGGCTTCTTTGCCTGGGTGATCTGGTTAGTTGTGCATCTGTATTCCCTGGTGGGGGTGAGAAATAAAATCGTGGTATTTTTAAATTGGGTTTGGAATTATTTCACCTACGACCAGTCTTTGCGCCTGATCATCCGGCCTCAAAAGTCTGCCGACAAGGCTGAGTAATTCTCCCGGATACATTACTAAAAAAAATATTTAGTCACAATAAATGATTCTGGCAAAGATTTTGCAATCTAGGTGTTATATGCCCAGGACCATGGCTCATCCTTTTTGAAAAGACAACCCATTTGTCATAGGAGCTATCTCGTATCCGAATTATTATTTCTGAAATCCGTAAGTATAAAAGGCTTTGATTGAGACATCCATGCAATACACTGGTTTGGTATTGCACTACTGAATACGACTAGATCTATCCCGGTCAGATATACCGCAAATTGATATTGACTATGGATAGATTGATCGTTTACCCTTTTGGCCTTTGCTGCATATTTTTTTTCGCAGCTACAAATACATTGTCAGCGACTACAATTGTGCCTTATAAAAACCTTGGTGAGTTGGCTCATCAATGTGACGCCATGGTAATTGCCACTGTTGTAAAAAAGTACGAGTACAATGACCAAAATCAAATCGTATTAAGAAATCGACTTGAGGTCAAAAGAAACATTAAGGGAAATTTGGAACAAGGACAATATTTCGAAGTGCAGAATTGGGAGAAAAAAATCGATGATTTGAAAGTGACCATGTGGGGAGACATTAGCCTATACGACCACGCAAATTATCTTCTTTTTCTCGAGCACAGAGAAGGTAGTATTTATCATCCGATTGGGTTTAGCTATTATTTATTTGAGGAAATATCCAGGGAAGGAACATACTACCTGGTTCCTTCGATTCACTCACTCGAATTTGAGGTCATCGATATTCATCAGGCTGAGCCCCTTCATGTGTATAAGAAAAAAGAACTACTGACACACCTGGATCAGGTAGTGAGAAGCGATGCCGAATGGAATAATAAATCTGCAAAAACAGAATTGCAGATCAATGATTTTTATTCTTATCTCAACAGAAGATCTGCTCCGTCCGGGTGTACGTTTCTCACGATAGGCGGAAAGAAAATCAGATGGCAGAATTTTGAGACACAAAATGTAGGTGTGCATTACAGCAGCTATGGTGCTGCACAATGTGCATCGGCTGTCTCGGATGTCAGTGCTGCCATAGCGACAATGAGTAATGCATACCAGGGCATTAACATTTTAGATGCCGGTACAGAAAATCAGGTAATTGCCAACTGTGATGATGGCAGTGCAATCGGTGCCGATTTTCGCTCTTTTATAGATACCGAATATGGTAGTAATCGACATGTTGTAGTTCAGTTTGATGACCCTTGTGGAGAGATTAGTGACCTGTCAAATTGTAGCGGTGTTCTAGCCATTGGAGGCGTATATGCAAGCAGTAGCCACACATTCGACGATACGACATGGGCAAACGCAAAGTACGGATATGTGGTCCTAAACAATGGAGTCGGAGCATGCAGATGTGATGCCAGTTTTCCGGGGACTTACAATCTGCAGAAAATCCTTACACATGAGTTAACCCATTCACTGGGACTCGGCCATATTTCATCGAGTGAAGGTGCCGCAAATATGAATCCGGGATGCTGTGGAGAGATAACTGGTCTTGATCAGAGCTGCGTTGCCTATTCATATCCGGAATCTTCTACCGGTGCCTCAGTTCTACCCATAGATTTGATTTCTTTCAGTGGTTATTCAGGAACTGCGGCCAATGTGATCGAGTGGCTGACCGGTTGGGAAAGGGATGTATCACAATTTACTGTAGAACGGTCCACTGATTCCGGGGCTCCTTTTGAGGCAGTATTCACGCAGTCTTCAAAGGGCGATAGCGATACAGGTCATGAATACGGGTGGATTGACAAACAACCATATCAACAGAGTTACTACCGACTAAGGACTCAAGACTTTAACGGAGATATTAATTACTCCAAAATAATAGAGATCTCTCGAAGTGTACTCAACAAGCCAATCGTTTATCCTACCCTGGTAACAAAACAGATAAATATCAGAATCGCAAAGGGCCAAACAGCAAGTTTGCAAATCAATAATATCGCTGGCCGTCAACTCAAACACAAAATTATTTCGGGTGAATACTCAAAATTGGATATTGGAGATTTGCCATCTGGCTGGTATTTTATTCAAATATCAGACGATGTAAATGCTAACAGTTATAAAGTGTACAAACCTTTATAGCATTGTAATAATACCAGACCATGGGTAATGCAAGGGGCGACATTCTGGTGCTCACCAGATCGTCCCTTTTTTTTTGAGTATAAGTCACCTGGCCGATCGCACACCTTCCTATGACCGGATCAATCCAATATGGGTCTCACATATGCCGGGTTTTCCAAAAATTGGAATACATATATATTTATATAATATGTAAATAATTGATAAATATATAGTTAATGTGTTGGCATTATCTTTACCTATAATATGGCAGAAGACGTGAGAAGTGATTGAGGTTATCCATAGATACAAGATAAAAATTAACTAAGTTTTATACTACGGGTTTTCAAACGTTATTACGGATTTGAGTGTTGAAGAGGGGATTAAACGGATCCCCTCTTTCTTTTGTCCCTTTTATCCGGCTTGAATACCCTTTTTTGAAAAAATAATTCTTTGACCCTCTCAGCGCTCCCCTGTAATTCGACAGTTCCGAGATTAATGAAAGAGAAAATCAGTTGCAGACTTGGTTTTTGAATGGAATAAAACCTCGTTTTTACCTGTTAGATCGAATATTTGTAAAATAATCGGTCCAGACTATGTAGGAAATGCTTAAGGAAGAGCGGCAGTGTCGCTCTTTTTTCTTTTTTACAATTCTCTGATAAGCAAATAAAATCAGTTGTGAGAAATCGCAAATGGCAACCTTGCCATGGGTCTTTTGGACGAGATCAGATATTCCAAATCACTAATTATCTGTGAAGCCTTTGGGTATTTTTTTTCGATAATTGTTTCTTTTATTTTCGCAGGAAATTTCTGTTTTGTCAAATCCTCCAATAATTTCTGAATGGGATCTTTTATTCTTGGGTATTCGGTAATTCGGTAGTCTTCCGTATTGCCAAGTGTTGCAGCCAATGTGATGGCATCATCGAGATTACCCAACTGATCTACAAGTCCCAGTTCCAGCGCTTTTCTGCCCGTCCAAACTCTGCCCTGCGCAATTTCATGGACCTGGTCACGACTCATTTTTCGACCCTCAGCTACCCTGCTGAGAAAAGCCTCGTAAGTACGATCTATCCCCTCCTGAATTATGGCAAACTCTTCTGCGCCTACAGGGTAAAAAGAATTTATCACACCAGGTGCATATTTTGCTGTTCGTACAGTATCAAGATGGATTCCCAATTTATCATTCATTAATTCCTCCAAATTAGGAGCTATGCCAAAGACTCCAATAGAACCGGTAATTGTATTTGGTTCGGCTATGATTTGGTCGGCTCCGCATGCGATGTAATACCCACCAGATGCAGCCACATCACCCATGCTTGCCACGACCGGAATTCCCTTTTCCTGCATGAGTTCTATTTCGCGCCAGATTTCATCAGATACGTAAGAATCCCCACCGGGTGAATTTACTCTTAATACCAGTGATTTCACTTTTTTATCATTGCGGATTTTACGCAACATTTTGACAAAATGCTCGTCCGTAATCATTCCATAAACCTCTTCTCCGGCTCTGATTTCTCCCTCGGCATACAATACAGCAATCTTGTCAGGTGCACTTAAATTTCGATCTTTTTCACGTGCACTTTCGTAATTTTGGATGGATATAAAATTTATATTTTCATCCTCCTCAAGATCTAATGATGTTCTTATTTTATCAAAGACCTGGTCTTCGTATTTTATTTCATCGATCAACCGGTGCTCGAGTGCCAGTTCGGCACTTCGGCCATACAAGTTTTCTGCTGCAAGATCCACAACCTCAGGAGTTAGATTCCTCGACGCGGCAATATCCTGTGTAAAAGATCTGTAAAGATCGTTGATGTACTCCCTGATTTGTAAGCGATTCTCATCGCTGAGCTGATTTAGTCTGAATGGCTCTGTAGCACCTTTGTACTTTCCAGCGTAAAAAACACTCATCTTCACACCCATCTTATCCAGCATATCTTTAAAGAACAATATCTGTGCAGAAAATCCGCGTAGATCGACAACCCCGAGGGGATGCAGATAGACATCATCGGCTGCAGTGGCCAAATAATATGCCGACTGCGAATACCCGTAGTTTCCGGAATATGCATAAACAAATTTGCCGCTTTCCTTAAAGTTCAAAATTGCATTTCTGATACTTTGTGCCTTGGCGTTCCCCATTTCACTGCCCGAGAGCGACAAATAGATCCCTTTTACATTTCGATCATCCTTGGCATGCCTAATAGACTCCAGTACGTCTTGAAGACCAACAAAGGTTTCTTCAGAAAAATTGTAGGTCGCCTCGGGGGTGTTATTGGTTTTCTCAGGCATTATTCTGTTGAGATCCAACTTAAGGACCGAGTTGGCTTTAACAGTCGGTTGTCCTTTTCCCGAGGTGATCATGGAGGCTGTATAAATAGAAAGGATGAAGCCGATGACTATCAAGGCGAGAAAAACACCCAGACAGGAACCAAACACAATTTTTATAAAGTTTCTCATAAACCTGCTATTTAATCAATGGAGTCGTAGTCGATCACGTTGTTGCTACGCACAAATGTATGAATGACAGTTGATATGCCGATTGATTTTCCGATGAAAGATATGTAGGAGTCGTCATAAAGTCGAAATTGGATCACTGAGGGGAACAGAAAATGATTTACTCTAATGAATGCTGACGCGATGTACGCCGGGATTATAGCGCTGAGATAACAGCTTTACAATTTCGTCCAAATCGGCTTTGTTCTTCACAAAATCCATTTCCTCGACATCGATGATAAGGATGGGAAATCCATTTTCCCCTCTGAAATATTCAAAATACGAATCCTGAATGGTGCGAAGGTATTCATCAGTGATGGGAGATTCCATATCACGTCCTCTCTCTGCAATAAGTTGCTTCAGCTTTGCCGGGGATCGATGGAGGTATACCAGAAGATCTGGGTTGGGCAGGGCGTTCTCCAGCAATTGGAATAATTGTTGAAAAATCCGAAACTCCTCCTGGTTTAAATTGTTTTTAGCAAAGAGCAATGTCTTGGTAAAGAAATAATCTGCAAAAATGTGCTCAGCAAAGAGATCGTGTACCAAGATGTGTTTTTGCATTTGCTTGTGCCTTTCCGTCATAAAAAATATTTCAACTGGAAATGCATATCGCTCGGGATCGCTGTAAAAATAAGGAAGGAAAGGATTATCAGTAAATTGTTCGAGTATTAGTTTGCCGTTAAACCGGCGAGCCAATCTGTCACAAAGGGATGTTTTACCACTACCAATATTACCCTCGATACACAAGTATCGATATGGTATAGGATAATCTTCCATCAATCTTCCAACATTAAAACTTCCAAATCATCAGTGCACTGAAAATACAATTCTTTGATTGAGACATTCAGAATCGGGTGTATAAAATCGGGTGCAATTTCCATCAATGGCACTAAGGTAAAATTTCTGTGGGCAATCGCCGGATGTGGTACTGACAAATGATCTATTTCTATTTTTTGTGAGCCGATAAAAAGAATATCGAGATCGATTAGGCGTGGTCCCCACTTTTTGCTGTGTTTACGGCCCATTGACCTTTCAATTTCTTTTAGTTTGTCGAGAAGGACGAGGGGCCCATCAGATGTCCGGATGGTCAGTGCCTGATTAAAAAACTCCGGTTGGTTTCTGTTTCCCCAGGCCTCGCTCATATAAGTAGCGGAAGATTTTACTATCCGGCCGCAGTGAGTCCTTATTTCCCGTCTGGCGGTCTTTAAATTTTTGCCGCGATGTCCCAGATTGGATCCAATCAATAAATAAATCAGGTCCTCTTCCACTCCGTACAGCTCATTTTGTAACGAGTAGAAGAGTATTTACGCTCGCAGTCTCTGGATGCCCTGTAAATACTTGGTCAGCTCCTGACGTACTTTTGGAAATAAGAAAAACAATCCAATCATATTTGGGAATACCATCGCCAGGATCATTGCATCCGAGAATTTGATTACAGCATCCAGGGTGGATGCGGATCCAATCACAATAAATAATAGGAATAGAATCTTGTATGTAAGATCAGACCTTCGTGTACGTCCAAAAAGATACATCCAGGATTGAAGACCATAGTAGGACCATGATAGCATGGTAGAAAAGGCGAAGAGCACTATTGCAAGCGTAAGAATATATGACGATCCCGGGATGGAGGATTCAAAGGCAGTAGTGGTTAAATCCACCCCATTAAGACCATCCGGATTGATGTAGTTGCCGGTCACAATGATGACAAGTGCTGTCATCGTACAAATAACGACAGTATCAATAAATGGCTCCAGTAGGGCAACGATGCCCTCACTTGCCGGATATTTGGTCACTACCGCTGAGTGGGCGATCGCAGCCGATCCCACTCCGGCCTCGTTGCTGAATGCAGCACGTCTAAATCCGGTGATAAGCACACCCACGAATCCACCTGCTATAGCAGTCGGATTAAATGCTTCTTTAAATATCAACCCAAAAGCTTCGCCAACACTACCAAAATTTAGGAAGATTACCGCAAGGCATGACAAAACGTAAAGCACTGCCATAAATGGGACAATCTTCTCGGCAATGTTTCCAATGCGCTTGATGCCACCGATGATTACAATCGCAACAAGTACAGCGAGTACGACGCCCAGGAGAGAGCCCGCAGCCCCACTCTGCATTCCAAATTGGTTTATAATTTGTGCTGCTGCTTGGTTGGACTGAAACATGTTTCCCCCTCCAAAGGATGCTCCCACACACAGTATTGCAAAAAGTACCGCCAGAAACTTTCCAAAACCTGCAAACCCGCGCTCACGGAGTCCTTTACTCAGGTAGTACATCGGTCCTCCATAGACTTTTCCATCTACGACATCGCGGTACTTCACTCCTAGGGTGCACTCTACAAATTTGGATGACATGCCAAGCAGACCCGCTAAAATCATCCAAAATGTGGCACCGGGTCCTCCCATCACAATGGCAACAGCTACACCTGCAATGTTGCCCAGGCCCACTGTGCCTGACACTGCAGCAGACAGGGCCTGGAAGTGACTTACCTCTCCTTCCTGACCTTCTATTTTGATGGTATCAATTACATCCCCCTCTACCACTCTTACCGTATCCGTGGTAATGGGCTCGTCGCTACCCTCTAGATCATCGTATTTGCCCCTAACCACATTGATCGCAAGGCCAAATCTCCTGATGTTGACAAAGCCAAAATACACCGTGAAGAATGCAGCTCCACCGATCAATAAGATAAGTACAATGGGTAAACTGACTTGATCTGTCAGGGGAATCGAAGTGAGTATGAGTTTTTCCCACCAATCCGCAATCGGTGCAAATTTCTCGTTGATTCTTTGATCGAGACCCCCGTCTTGAGCAAATGCCGCAAAGGGAAGAAAAAGCAGTAGTGCCAGTGTCAGTTTTTTCATATTCAGATCTATGTTAGGTTTAAGCAGCCCTTAAGGTATGATGATTATTTGATTCTACACAGTTCGGACACAGGGGGCAAGCGCCGGCTTTTAGTCCTCATCAAAGTAAAAATCGGCCTTGTAATGATCTAAGACCCTGCGATCTTTCTTAGTGGGCCTACCCATTCCCTTTTCCCTCCACTCTGCCCCGGATTTGCCGACATACCACTGTTCGTATTTGTTTAGTTCATCTGAAGGCGTCAGATCTCGATAGGCTTTTTGGGCCAATGGTGCCCCGACTCTTTTTTGGAGGAGTTCCATCACTTTAAAAGTGAATCGATATCCGTTTTTTTCTACGTGTACGAGATCTCCCACAGATATCGATGAAGAGGCTTTGGCCCGGTGCTCATCAATACTCACTTTGCCGTTTTTGCAATAAGAAGTGGCCAACGTCCGCGATTTGAAAATTCGGACACTCCAAAGCCATTTATCCACCCGCACCTTCGTCAAATCTCTGCTTTTTTTGGAATGTGGTGATGCATGTTTTTAACGGACAGGGGGACTTTAAGATATGAGCAGTAACCAGGTAACATCGAGTTCCTACAGTTTGTCATTGTTCACTCTTTTCGATGACCGGTAGTTGAATGTTCATACTTTCCAACACATTTACCATGTGATTTGCCACAAAATAGTCGCGGTACCACCGTCTGTCGCTTGGCACAATTACCCATGGGATGGCGCTTCGGTTGATGGCATCCTGGTAGGCCTCCATGTACTGATCCCACAATTTTGCCTCCTCCCAATCTCCTGGATTGTGTTTCCAATTTTTTTCCGGAACATCGATCCGTTCCTGCAATTTTTCACGTTGTCTTTCTCTACTCAGATGCATATAAAACTTAATGACTTTTGTGTCATTGTCAAACTCCAGAAGTTCTTCAAAAGCATTGATCGCATTGATCCGCTGCGTCACTCTCTTTTCATCAATCCACTTGCGCACCCGCTGTATTAAGATATCTTCGTAATGGGACCTGTTAAATATCTGAATCCTCCCTTTTTTCGGTACTACTTTATGAATGCGCCACAAGAAATCATGAGCAAACTCCTCGTCAGAGGGTTTTTTAAAAGCTTTGGCCCAAACACCTGAAGGGCTGCAGTACCGGAACACCTTTTTTGTCGCCCCGTCCTTTCCGCTGGCATCCATTCCCTGAAAAACCACCAGCAAGCTGCGCTTGCCTTCGGCATATAGCAAATGTTGAAGCTCACCCAATCTCCTGGTAAGAGAATTACGCTTCTCCAGGGTTTCTTTTTTTGAAAAACCCTCAGGGGCTCCTGTTGGTATTTCAGATAGTACAATGCTCATAATCGTTTAATTAGTTCTTTTCAAAAATTCTGCTGAAGGCCCATTGCTCTGATTGGGGATCGCTAATATAGTGAGTTTGTATCCTTACAGAGAATCCACACATCTTGCTGAAGGACGTTTTTGAATCTTGTTCCGTTCTGATGTTCGATAATTCGAAAATGTGGAATACTCTCTTTGATAAATTGTGGAGGATGAAAAGCACTAAATATGCGTCTCCCTTCCTGATGATGCCTTCTCACTACAATCTGTCCATTCTCAAATTGCCCGATTTCGGAGCTGGTCAGAATGGATTTAAACGAGTTGCCCTGACTTGTGAAAATAAAAATACCATCATCCTCAAGCAGCTCAGAAATAGTATGTATCCATAGATGAAATCTCTTCTCAGACAAATGTGTAAAAACACTAATGGCATAAATAAGATCAAATTTTTCTGCAGCCCACGGTAATGGTGGCTCAATATTATTTTCATAGAAGGTCACCTGGGAGATATTTTCCCGGCACCACTCAATCGATCGCGGATTAAAATCAGACCCAACCAAAGTGGTCCCTGGTGAGAGAAGCTCTGGTAAATGCCTTACAACCCGGCCAGGTCCGCATCCCCAATCCAATATCGATCTTGGGTTTTGAGGTCGATGTTTTTTATATGAGGAAATTATCCACTCAGCCGTACTCCGACCACTTTCAAAGTATTTAAAATAGTCGAGTTTAAAAGTTTCGTAGAGTACTTCATCCGGTGGAAGTGAAAAATCAGGATGCCTTTTTTTGAAATATAAATTCTTATTGCGGTTCTTATATTTATAAAACCACATGCGACATTGATCTACAATGTGCAAAAAGCCAAGATTTGCAATAAGATTTTTTAGAAACGGCTTGAGCAAGAATAAAGATTGTTTGTCATTACAGATCTCAATTCATCTTACTTCGTTTGATCAGATAAGCCTGTAGGATAGGATTAAACCCATTTGCAATATCTGCTTCAACAAAGTCGATTTTATACTGAAGGCATTTCATCTTCAGTTGTTCGTTAAAAAGCCGGAGTTTTTTGGTGTAGATTGATTTTACTTCATGAGGCTGTACCTTCACGCGTTCACCACTTTCTACGTCAATAAATAGATATGGTCTGTTTTCAAAATCAAAGTCAATTTCTTTGGATTTATCTACCACGTGAAAAAGTAAAACCTCATGCTTATTGTGTTTCAAATGCTGCAACGCTGAAAAAAGGTGATCTGGTTCTTCAATACCATCAAACATGTCACTGAATATGACGACCAGTGATCTTTTGTGTACACTGTCAGCGATCTGGTGGAGAGCGGATGCCGCATTTGTGCCTTTGTCCTTTACGGCATCACGAATTGCCTGATCGAGATAGGTGAGTAATAACTTATAGTGCGCAGTGCTACTCCTTACCGGCGTATGCTGACGGACTTCAGAGTCAAAAATACTCAACCCAAAAGCATCTCGCTGTCTCTTTAATAACATCATCAAAGATGCAGCTGCAAGGGCAGACCATTTTATTTTATTGAGTTTGGTACTTTCATCCAGCGAGGGAAAATACATGGATGAGGAATTATCAAGTACCACCTGACAACGCAGATTAGTCTCCTCCTCAAAACGCTTAGAGAACATTTTATCGGTGCGTGCATATACTTTCCAATCGATGTCTCTTGTGCTTTCCCCCTGGTTGTACAACCGGTGCTCAGCAAATTCAACGGAAAATCCATGAAAGGGACTTTTGTGCAGACCAATAATAAAGCCCTCGACTACTTGCCGGGCAATCAACTCCAGATTTTCTAGCTGTTTTACGTTATACTGGTCAAAAAAATTCATAGAGAATGGCTATAGAAAAAACCCTGTCCGTTTATCACAACGAGCAGGGTCTGGCATTTCTTTTCTTCACAAAAACTTTTATTTAGCTGAGATGTGCCTCGATTTTTTGCGACAATGCATGCTTGGTAGTAACTCCTACATGCTTGTCAACCACTTCCCCACCTTTGATCAACAGAATTGTCGGGATGCTGCGTACCTGATATTTGAAGGATACCTCAGGCTGCTCATCAACATTTACTTTTCCGATCAGTGCTTTGCCTTCATATTCTTCCGCGAGCTCCTCGATAATCGGGCCAATCAAGCGGCATGGTCCACACCATTCTGCCCAAAAGTCAATTACCGAAAGATTCTCACTATCAAGGACTTTCTCCTGGAAGTTGCTGTCAGTGATTTCAAAAGCCATTCTTAAAAAGATTTTATTTATAGTTTAAGATTTTATTAAAGTGCTGGCAAAAATAGAAATATAATTTTGCTCAACGACAGGAGGATAACAATGAAAGCCAAAAACAGTTTAAAGACTATGGAGTTTAGAGGCTGTAGGAAATGAAACGCAACTATAGAAGGTTATGGTATCTCACCGGAATCTTCCTGGGGCTTGGTAGTATTGCTGCGCACAGGATGATACCAGAACATCTGATTGAGCAATTTTACGGTCAAAGGATCTTTCCGCTCATAAGTTGGACTATAGATCATACCATAAGTCGATTTCCCTTTGCTGCCTTTTACCTATTGCTCATCCTGGCCCTTCTCACCCTGTATTTTTTGATCAAGTCTTTGGTCAAAACGTTCAGAAGTAAACCCTGGCGTGCCGGTAGATTGCTTATGTCCATTGCCGGGATCCTGGGATATGTAGTCTTTGGATTCTACCTATTATGGGGATTTAATTACGACCGGGTGCAGCTGCATGACCGGTTGTCGTGGGAGGCTATTTCAATCGAAAAAGATAATCTGATCGAAGAGGGATGGCATCAGATCGATGAGCTGAAATCCTTTGAAAATCCAGTGGACTGGCGAGGATCTAAAGAGGATTACCACTTTCTAGAGGTAGTAATCAGGAACCGTGTCGTAGAGATGGCGGATCGTCTCGGGTATTTGGGCCGGGAGCGGGTGAGGTGTCGACAACTCGTCCCGGAGGGCATTCTCCTAAGGATATCAACGGCAGGATTCTATAATCCATTTACAGGCGAGTGCAATATCGATGGCGGGCTTCATCCCTTGCAAAAGCCATTTGTAATTGCACACGAATTCTTTCACGGCATGGGTGTCACGGGTGAAGGAGATTGCAATTTCTTAGCCTATTTGATTTGTCACCAGTCAGCGGATGAGTTCGTCCGGTATTCGGGAGAATTATCCTATTGGAGATATCTCCAATATTCGTTGAGACGTACAGACCCCGAAGTGTTTAAGAAGATGTGGGATGCATTACCTGATCAGGTCATCAATGATTTGCAAGCGATTGATGCTCAGATGCGTAAATATCCCGATATTATGCCACGATTTCGCGATATGATTTACTCAGCCTACCTTAAGTCAAATAAGATACACGACGGAATGGCAAACTACAGTAAGATAGTACGCCTCACGATGAGCTGGCGTGCAAATAATAAAGAACTGTAAATGAAGACCCAGGGATACTCCGGAAAACCTCTCTATCAGAAGTTGGGTATGAAACCGCAATCGAGGTGGAAAGTCATAAATCCTCCAGATCAGTACTACGATCTATTGGGAGAAATTCCGGACATGATCTTCACCGGTGAAGGTTCTGATTTTGATGGTATTCATATTTTCTGTAACGAACTGGATCAACTCCGTAAATACTTTCGTGATTTCTCCTGTCAAATAAAGAAGGACGGTTGCATCTGGTTTTCATGGTATAAGAAAAGCGCGAAGTTGCCGACCGAAATTACAGAAGATACCATTCGCGATACTGCATTGGTAGCGGGTCTGGTAGATGTCAAGGTCTGCGCAGTAGATGAGAAATGGTCGGCATTAAAAGTTGTGTGGCGAAAAGAAAACCGATAACTAAACAGCTAGAGTGCGGAAATCACTACCTTTATTCTGCGTAACTTAACTCATTCGAGAGCATAATTTGGCCCTTGTCGATAATCACGGACGGGAGATAGACTATCTCAGATTGGCGGTCACTGATCGCTGCAATCTCCGCTGCTTTTACTGCATGCCGGAGCAAGGCATCAACTACGTCGAGCGCAAGGAGTTGCTGACTTATGAAGAAATGGTGAGGGTAGTAGATCTCCTTACAGAGTTGGGTATTACTAAGCTAAGAATCACTGGAGGAGAACCCTTTTTACGCAGGGACATGCTCGATTTTTTGCAGATGGTTTGCCGCAGGGAATCTCTAAGTGTGCACCTGACGACTAATGGTACACTGACTCATCCGCACATTCCGGCATTGAAAGAATTGGGTATATCGTCTGTTAATCTGTCACTGGATACCTTGAGGAAGGATCGGTTTAAAGTGATCACCCGTCGCGATGTCTTTGATCAGGTAATCAAAACATTCCAGACACTGTTGGAATATGAGATTCCCACGAAAGTAAATATGGTGGTAATGGCGGGAAGGAATGATGACGACATTGTTCCAATGGCGACACTTGCATCCGAAAATCCGGTCAGTATCCGGTTTATTGAGGAGATGCCCTTTAATGGCACAGGAGAAGAGTCGCACTCTTTTATCTGGGATCACATTAAGATCTACGAGAGACTGAAAACAAATTTTCCTTCACTCCGGCCCATTCCTTCAAAACACGGAGCCACAGCTGCCGAATTTCATATCGATGGGTTTGTCGGGAATGTGGGGATCATAGCCTCATACAGTCGTACTTTTTGTGGGAGTTGCAATAGACTGAGGATAACGCCGAAAGGTACCCTACGCACCTGTCTTTATGATCAGGGTATCTTTAATATTCGTGACATGATGCGAGCGGGCAGCACTGACTCGCAGATTCAGAAAGCTGTTGTGGAGGCAATGCAACATCGGGCTATAGACGGCTTTGAAGCTGAAAAGCTGCGCTTAGATGGTATAACGGAATCGATGTCAACAATAGGAGGATAAAACAAATGGTCTCAGTCAAAGAAGCGATGAAAGCCCTGGCATCACACCCTTTGAAGATGGAGAAGGAAAGGGTGCCCATCGATCAGGCTCTGGGCAGGATTCTGGCTGAGCCCATCAGGGCAGATCGGGATTTTCCTCCGTACGACCGCGTGACAATGGATGGAATTGCTCTCCACTCAGAAGTTATGCAGGGTGGCAAAACCAGAATAGCCGTGGAAGCCATAGCCCCGGCCGGTCACCCGGAGTACAGCCTGGCAGACATGTCGAAGTGTGTCGAAGTCATGACAGGTGCTGTCCTGCCGAAAGGCAGTGATACCGTAATCCGGTATGAAAACATCACAATTTCAGATGGTTGGGCCACTGTCAATCAGATGGAAAAGCCGGGATCCAACGTTCATCGCAAGGGCCATGACAGAAAGGCAGGAAGTGAGATTGTTTCCTGTGGGACCGAGGTCAGCGCTGCGGAGCTGGGCATAGCCGCTACCGTGGGGATGGCAGAATTAACAGTCTGGGGTGTTCCGTCTATAGCCCTGGTATCAACAGGTGATGAGCTAGTGCCCATCGATGCAAGACCGCTTCCACACCAGATCCGGAGTTCTAATATTTACTCACTTATGGGCCTGCTTTCACCTTGTTACACCGATGTGCATCTCGCACACCTGCCCGATAATCAGGAGCTCGTTGTGGAGGCATTGCGTGACCTTGTGGAGAAGTTTGAGGTTATCATTTTAATTGGGGGGAGCTCAGCCGGGAAATATGACTTTATCCCTGATTCGTTGGAAAAGATCGGTATTAAGAGACACTTCTATAAAGTGGCCCAGCGGCCGGGGAAACCCTTTTGGTTTGGTCACCGGGACAACAGATTTGTTTTCGCTTTACCAGGAAATCCAGTTTCATGTTTCGTGTGCTTGAAAAAATATTTTATGTATTGGCTAAAAAATAGTTTAGAGGTGCCTAATTCTAGCTTGTCTGCTGCTTTGACCGCTTCATTTTCATTTTCGCCAGACCTCTGCTATTTCCTTCCGGTCAGACTTGCCAACCGGGATGGCTTGTACCTGGCCACACCATCGCCCGGAGAGGGATCTGGTGATCTGGCCAATTTGGCTGATGCAGATGGCTTTTTGGAATTACCCCCTGACCAGAAAGACTTCAAGGCTGGTGAAATCTTCCCGGTGCTTCCATATAGGTCCGGCTTCTGAGGTTTACCGGACGTGGCGGGAAATTTCAAATTGTTTGGAATAACTTCATTTTAAATGGCAGAACAAAAATTTAGTCACCTGGATTCCGACAACCGCCCAACTATGGTGGATGTAAGCAGTAAATCAATTACAAAGCGAATTGCAACGGCCGAAGTGAAAGTGATATTGCCGCCTCAGGTGCTGGAGCATATCAGAGATGACGAGCTCCAATCTAAAAAGGGCCCGGTTTTACAAACCGCAATTCTTGCCGGAATCATGGGTGCGAAAAAGACGAGTGATCTCATTCCATTGTGCCATCCACTCCCGTTGGAGAATTGTGAAATCAAGATGCACTTCAATGACCAGAAGGAGTTGGTAGTGAGATGTACAGCAGATACTTCCGCAAAGACAGGCGTAGAAATGGAAGCTCTTACGGGAGCATCTGTTGCGGCTTTGACAATTTATGACATGTGCAAGGCCTTTTCTCATGACATTACGATCACGGATTTAAGGCTTATTTCAAAATCTGGTGGAAAAAAGGATTTTGATAGGGAAGGCTGATTCAGGCCTTGCCGGTCTTGTACTCGCTGGGGGATTTAGCAAGCGGATGGGAGCGGATAAGTCTTTCAAGATATATCGAGGCCAGTATATGTTTGAAAAAAGCGCACAGGTATTAAAAGACCTGGATATGGCTGTCTTTATTTCTTGCCGTAAAGACCAAGCTCACCGATTCAGTGAGTATACACCATTGATTGATGTGCACCCTTCTCGAGGTCCGTTGACGGGATTGATTTCGGCATTTACGCTACTACCGGATTTTTCCCTCGTCGTAATGCCGGTTGATATGCCCTATCTCTCAGCAGAATTTGTGTCTGCCTTTTTGTTGGATGAGAGGGATCCGCAATCTGACGCTACCATCTTGTGCTCGGTAGAAAAGAAAATTTTTCCACTACCGGGCATTTACGAACGATCTATTTTTCCCGGGCTTACAAAAGCATATGATGATCATGTGTATTCTTTGAGGGATATTCTGCAAGAGGCTGATGTAAATTATGTGATGATTGATACGTTGAGTCATGAATTGAAAAATTTCAATACTCCCGAAGATTGGGATTCCGTGTAAGCATGCTATACTATACCGTAAAGTAGGACTCCAGATCTCTCAGGGTTTGTTCTGATTTTTGGATATCTTCCACGATTTTACCTCGTTCAAGGATGACTATTCGTTGGCAGACTTCTGCTATATGCTTGAGGTCATGAGAAGAAATGAGTACTGTCTTTTCCAGAGTAAATTGCGAGATAAGTTGAATAAGCCTTATTTGCGAAGTGGGATCGAGGTTAGAGAACGGTTCATCCAGAATAATAATTTCCGGATCGCCGATAAAAGCGGATACCAGACCCACTTTTTTTTGATTTCCTTTCGAGAGATCCCGGATATATTTTTTTACTCCAATAATCTCGCCATTAAAAAACTCTTCAAAAGGTGTCAAGAAATTTGCAACATCATTTTCATTCCAATGATAAAGATCGCCGATAAAGGAAAAGTATTCATCAGGTGTGAGAAAATCAATCAGAAAACTTTCATCTAAAAAAGCACTTGTATATTTTTTCCATTGCTCCGAGTTCCTAACATTGTATTCTTTGGAAAGAACCGCTCCCGTGGTGGCTTCTATCAGATTGAGGATCAGACTAAAGGCCGTTGTTTTACCAGCACCATTATTGCCCACAAGTCCAAATTTTTCACCTTTCGGAATAGATAATTCGGGAAGATCCAAAACGACATCGTCACCATATTTTTTAGTAATCTGATTAAACTGTATCATAGCTTAGGTTTTTCTTCTAAAAGCTGCAGAAATCTTGTATTGATTTTTCTTAAAGAGATGTACACAGTAAGCGATCATTTTTTTATGGAAGATAAGTCCTGTTAATCCGGTCAGCGCAATGAGGAGAAACCCAAACTGAGATCCTACCAGAATTTTACCGGTGAGATAAATCAAATACGGTATTCCCCAGACGGGCAAAAGTAAAAGAAAATGGGCAGCAGAGATCCCTTCGTAATTCATCATGGCTCCTTTTCCCGGATCGATTCTTTTAGAATTGTAACTCGCAAGAAGCATATATAGGAATATTGATATTCCAAAATTGAAAAGGAAACAAGCGGGAAGAATATAGAAATAATTGGCATCCATAAAACCATAAGGGAGGCTTAAAACGAAAAGGATGCAGCAAGTGATTGCTAAAAGGTAGTATTTAGCGTGAAATATTTCTTCAATCTCGATATGCCTGGTAAGCAGGAGGTCGAAATGTGGACTGTTCCATGACAAAAGCAGCTGACCATAAGACATGGCGAAAATGCCGGTAATAAAGATTCCGAGAAATATTTGAAATCCGGGAAATTCCGCCACGGGATTGTTTAGGAAGATCAGTGGATACAGGAGCATGGCCGCAGCGATCACGAGAATAGATCTGGATCTCTTGTTGCGCCAAATCAGGTTGGTTTCAAGTTGCATTAATTGGCCAATTCTGCCAAAACGTTCAAACCAACCGATACGCAAGGCTGAAGCCTGACCGCCGACTCTCACACTGTCCTCCAAAAATGATGATTTAGTGAGATTATGGTAAACACGAAAATATACGAGAATAGCAAGGATAAGAGGAGCTACAAATAAGAGTGGCTTGCTTATCAGGGTAGTCCAGGCAATTTCAAAAAATCTAGCGAGTCCCAGGTAACCTGAGTAGTCTAAATACAACAGTAGCAAAATCACAGCAATAGCAGAAATCCCTATCCACGACTCCATTTTAAAAAACCTGTCGAGCAGAAATCCCATATAATTATTAAATAAAGTCCATCCGATCACTATCAGACAAAAGGATAGGAAGTAACCCGGATAGTTAGGGATCACTGTATTTATCAAGAAGGGCACGATGATTAGAAAGGGAATAAGGTTGAAAAAACTGCCCAGGCTTTTCAGCAAAGAAAAGTGATTGAGGGTCGATCTTTTTACAGGACTTAATAAATATGGCCTGATGGCATGTACGGGGTACTTTTGAATCATCGTACGCAGTACGAGATCACCGATGAAGTAGTATATAAGTATGATCCCAACGGTATATATGGGCTCACGTCCCGGAAAACTTTCTTCACAAATCTTTCTCAGAAAGAAACCGAGGAAAATCAAATTTGCAGCCAGATACAAACCGAAAAACAATAGCATTAATCCGGTAAGGAGGTTCTGGTTTAATGTTGGTGATCTCCAGAATTTTTTCCATCCGTGTGTCAGTAGTGTCGGTAGCATTGCGTTTGTCTCTGAATCTATCAGCGATAAATTGGAAGGCTCATATGTCGGATTCAATAATGCACTTTTCTCCTTTTCCCCTTCCCAAAAAGTGCAAAACTCTGATCGAGGGTTCAATGGAGCATTTATTCATTCATTGGCATCCTGAATATAGTGATCGGTTGAGTGAATATAATATTTTGTTAGACGAAGATACCTGACTTTTAGATGAAGCTTTGTCACCGTATTCTAAGACAGCTATCGGAGACCATTTCACGGCATTGCGATCTTTCCGTTGTACTTCGATCAGTCGTGTAGTACCAACTACATGGATGTATTTGTCTATGGTATCATTCGGAGCACAGGGGATTAGGGTATTTTACGCTTAATTCTATCAAAAACTGATAGGTAACTATTATTTTCGATCCATGACACGAAGAGATTTTTCTCATCTCGGAGCGGTTGGTCTAGTGGGTTGTGTAACGTCCCCTGCGCTTTCCTACAGCGGTGCACTTTTTCCGGATCGACTGCATTCCGGAGATGTAGTGGGACTGATAGCTCCTGGAAGTTCAGTACCTAAAGAACGTATTGACAGAGCCGTTGAGACGGTAGGAAAGTTGGGTCTTGTACCCCGATTGGGAAAATACATTCATGAAGCGAATGGGTATTTGGCGGGGACTGATAAGCAGAGGCTGGATGATTTACACACTATGTTTGTGGATCCTGAAGTCCGTGCTGTATGGTGCTTGAGGGGAGGATATGGGTGCACCCGTTTGCTGCCGGATATCGATTATGGGCTCATTAAAGAGAATCCAAAGATTTTTGCCGGTTATAGCGATATTACTGCTTTGCACCTTGCCTTTTATAAGGAGACGGGATTGATCACCTATCATAGCCCGGTGGCAGTGAGTGAGCCTACAGATTATACAATCAACCGCTTTGAGGAAATAGTCTTTTCGGGAAAAAAATGTGTGATAAGATTAGCTGAGGAACATATAGAGGAAGCTTTTGAGATATATACCATAGTGGAGGGAAAGGTACAGGGAAGATTAACAGGTGGTAATCTGTCGTTGCTTGCCGCATTGGCTGGTACTAAATGGTCACCTGATTACAAAGATAAATTGGTTTTTATCGAAGATATTGGAGAAAAACCATACCGGATCGATCGAATGCTCGTGCAGTTATTTCAGGCGACGGATTTGAGGGAGGCTGCCGGAATTATTTTTGGTCAATTTAATGATTGTGAGGCAGAGGATGGAGAGAAATCACAATCGCTCAAGGAAACCCTGACCGGGCAGTTTAAAAACTTTGATGGTCCGGTATTTTACGGATTTTCATTCGGTCATATCGACAATCAATGTACATTGCCCATTGGTGTAAATGCCCGGTTCGATACGAGAGAAAAAGTTTTACATCTTTTAGAAGCGCCGACAATTTGACAATCGATTATAAGATATTTACCCTTGAGCTCAAGTCACCTTTCACAATATCCAAGGGCACATTTACCGAACGAAAAAGCCTGATTCTCCAGTTGCGTCACGAGGAGAATGTTGGGCTTGGAGAGGCAACTGAAATTTCTTACTACGATGTGTCACTCCCACATTTTTGCAATATTATCGAGGATAATAAAAGCAGCCTAAACGAAATTCCATTAAATAATCCTTTTGACTATCATCAAGAAGTAAAACATGTTATCGGCGATCATCCCTTTCTGTTGAATGCTTTTGATTGTGCTGCCCACGATTTGTATTCGAGGTCAAAGGGGCAAACTCTTCAGGCGAGTCTAAGTATTAATGCAGATAAAAAATTACCAAAAACATCCTTTACTATTGGATTGGGTACGAAAACGGAGATGGCTAAAAAAATGTTGATGAAACCCTGGCCTATTTACAAGATAAAATTGGGAAGTAATCTCCGTTTGGATCACATCGCATATTTACGAAGCCGGACTAACTCCGTGTTTAGAGTAGATGCAAATGGAGCCTGGACTGCGGATGAGACGGTACGCTATTCACAAGAAATAAAATCTCTGGGAGTACAATTCGTGGAGCAACCAGTAGCAAGAGAGAACGACTATGTGTTGGAGCGGATTTTTGATGATTGTTCACTGCCACTTATAGCAGACGAAAGTTGCCAGGTGCCCGGTGATGTGGAAAGATGCAAAGGGAGATTTCACGGCATAAATATCAAATTGATGAAATGCGGAGGGATTACTCCGGCCCTGGATATGATCAGGATGGCAAGAGAACTTGATATGAAGATAATGATTGGGTGCATGACCGAGTCTTCAATCGGAATAAGCGCAGCTGCACAACTTATTCCATTGGTAGACTATGTTGATCTGGATGGTTCTATGCTTATAAAAAATGATATTGCAAAAGGCGTCTGCTTTGTGCAAGGGATGGTGCAATATCCAGATGCTTTGGGCACAGGATCAGAATTAATCATGGATCTATGACTGTAGGAGCACTAAAGGACCCTGGTTCTGGCAAAATTATTACCTTTTTACAATGAAAGGGCACTTTTACATATGGTTTCTGATTTTATTGGTTTCCTGTCATATGAACCGGCAGGTAGTTGGAGAACCGGAAAATAGGCTCGTTAATTTCTTTGGTGACAACGGACTGTTTTCAGATCATTTTGTTGGATTTTGTCTCTTTAGCCCTGATGAGCAAGAGATGATTTTTAATTTTAACGAAAACCATTTTTTTACTCCTGCATCAAATACAAAAATATTTACACTGTTTGCCGCATTAAATATCTTAAAGGATTCAATCCCTTCTTTTAAATATCTTGTGGAAAATGACAAATTATATATTTGGGGCCTGGGTGATCCTACCACTTTGCACCCTGAATTTGACAATAATTCAAAATTAATTTCTTTACTAAAATCTTATAATTATCCAATCACTGTATGTAAGGACCACTTCATATCATCGAGATATGGCCCGGGATGGTCATGGGATGATTATAATTATGGATATCAAGTGGAGAAATCACACCTTCCGCTTTATGGCAACCGGATTTGGATAAATTACGATAGTGATAAAGGAGTTTTTGACTATTACCCAGCAATCATAGATGTGGAATATGCATCAGGAGAGTTTGACGTACAGAGGCATGAAACCAGAAATCACTACCAGGTATACCTGCCGGCCACATCGACCTCAGAGGACTATCGATTTGGAACGCCGGTTTATATGTCAGACACATTTTTGCAGGAGGCTTTGAGCGCAGTAGCCAAAAGGGAAATCACGATTGCTGACCGGTGTGATGTCAAAGGTGCTAAGACTTTAGTGTTTAGTACTCCGGCAGAGACAGTTTATTCTGAGATGATGCAGGAGAGTGACAACTTTATTGCCGAGCAACTCCTGCTCGCTGCTTCCGGAATCCTTTTTGATACATTAGCCAGCCGGATGACCATTGATCTTGTATCTGACAGATACCTGTCGGATATTTCTTCAGGATTAAAATGGGCAGACGGTAGCGGTCTTAGCCGGTATAATCAGTTTACACCTCTGGCAATTGTAAATGTTTTGGAAAAGATCTTGAAAATGAAAAAGAGAACCTGGGTGAAGGTAATCTTTCCCGCGGGCGGAGTTTCCGGAACAATCGCAAATTGGTATGCAGCTTACGGTGTAGGAGAGCCCTTTGTCTTTGCAAAGACCGGTACTTTACGGGGTGTTCATTGCTTGAGTGGTTATGTTCAGACAAATAGTGAGAGGTTGTTGATTTTTAGTTTCATGCATAACAACATTGCTGGAAGAACATCTACCGTGAAGGAGAACATGGATAAGGTGCTTAGGTATGTGAAGGAGAATTATTAATGAGAAATTTCCTGTGAAGAGTTGTGTGGAAGAATTGGAAAGACGTCAGCATGCAAAAAACCTCAGGAAATGTCGTAATGCTGATATTCTGTATTATTTAGAAAACTGTATTTAAGAAATGGAAAACAAAAAACCGAAAGTAACGGGAATAGGAGGGATCTTTTTTCGATGCGAAGATCCTGACGGCATAAAGAAATGGTATGCCAAGAATTTGGGCATTGCAACAACCAAATACGGATCATCTTTCGAATTTCGCAATGCTCATCGACCTGAAGAGATCAATTATCTCCAGTGGAGTCCTTTTGACCACAATACAGAGTATTTTGATCCCTCTAATAAGGAATTTATGATCAATTATCGCGTGCAGAATATTGAGAAATTGGTCGATCAACTTCGGGAAAACGGGGTTGAGGTTGTAGATGATATCGAGACTTACGACTACGGTAAATTCGTACATATCATGGATCCAGAGGGTAATAAAATCGAACTTTGGGAACCCATCGATCGGGTTTTTACTGCAATGGGTGGACCAACAACAAAATAAAATTGTCTAATCAATAGCATGAAAATTTTTTACTCAGAAAGCCTTCCCGATTACAGTACGTATACTTTTAATTATGGGATCTATTGTCGGAAAGACGATAACTCGGAATTGACAGAAATTTATAATGCGGGCTTTCTACCCTATTCCGCAAATCCTCAACTCACTCATGAAGTCTTTTACATGGCCAGAAGCTTACGTGTGGATCTCGATC
The DNA here is from genome assembly GCA_965222645.1 of Saprospiraceae bacterium. GTDB lineage: Bacteria > Bacteroidota > Bacteroidia > Chitinophagales > Saprospiraceae > JABDMH01. Next base: position 4,728,522 of record OZ244968.1, read on the forward strand.
GCTTTTCTGATTCAGGCGAAAACAGACGAGTTAATCGAAAGATTGAAGCCCTGGAAATTGAGATGAATTGTATCGACAAGAAAATACTTCTGGCAGAGGATGACGAGATGATTACTTTTTGTGAAAATTATGCGTCTTCGCGGATTGGTAATGCAATGTCACCTGAGCGGCTTCGCTATATTTTTTCATTAGACACGGGTACCCATGTATTTAGATTTACGCAAGGGGATGATCCTATAGGTTATGTACTTGCGTCGTGCAATGGGGAGATGGTGCACTACTGGTTTAGTTTTTTTGATATAGAATTAATGCGCTCTCATTCATTGGGTAAATGGATGATGTGGTCGATAATTAAGTGGGCACAGGAGCAAGGGGCAAAAAACGTCTACTTGGGTACAGTATATGGCAGTAAATCATTGTATAAAGTACGTGATCATAATGGCCTTTCTTTCTTTGATGGATGCAGGTGGAATCAAAATACATCCCTACTTAAAACTTGGTGTAAAGCTGATGCCGACCAGGGTCCTGCAGACCGGTTTAAAATGACTGGTGATCCCAACGAATATCTGAATCGATTGGGCTGAAAAAATCTTATACAATCTTTTACAAATCGAGATTGGAAATTATTCGAGACCGGGACTACCTAAGCGCCAATCTATGGGCGCATATCCTTGTGATAATAGCAGCTCATTGGTGCGGCTGAAATGCTGATTGTTAAAAAAGCGGTTGCCTGCGAGTGGCGATGGGTGAGCTGATTGCAGCACGTGGTGTTTTAATTCGTCAATAAGATTTGCCTTTGACTGCGCAAAACGACCCCAAAGGAGAAAAACAAGTCCCTGCTTTAGATCCGATAATCTTTTTATTACAGCATCCGTAAATAATTGCCATCCTATCTTTTTATGTGATCCCGCCCGACCTTTTTCGACGGTAAGCATTGCATTGAGTAAAAAGACACCTTGTTTGGCCCATTTTGTGAGGTCACCGTGGTCGGGTGGTGCTATACCTAAATCATTTTGGATTTCCTTAAATATATTTTTTAATGATGGTGGCGCTGGTACTCCCTTTGGAACACTAAAAGAAAGACCCATTGCTTGCCCGGGGCCGTGATATGGATCCTGACCTAAGATGACTACCCTAACCTGATCAAAGGGAGTGGTATCGAACGCATTAAAGATCAGTGATCCCGGCGGATATATAATTTTGTTTTTCGTTTTTTCCGTGCGCAGGAAATCTCTAATCCGGGCAAAGTAAGGCTTATCGAATTCCTCGTGCAGGACTTCTTTCCAACTTTGTTCTATTCGTACATCCATTGCAATAACGGGACATGAGGAGTGATCCGCCCAATATAGGCAACATCAGACAATTTGTAGAAAATGTGCAATCCCGTAGTGGGGGTGCAGTTCCAGGCTGTTCATGAGTGACCCCATCAGGACTCGAACCTGAAACCTACTGCTTAGAAGGCAGTTGCTCTATCCAGTTGAGCTATGGAGCCAAATAAAAACTGTGAGATAATCACAACGAAAGGGGTCAAATTTACCTCTATCTTTTCTTTTGTGCAAAATTTAGACGCGGCATTCAGGACTCTCCCGATAGCTATCGGGATGAAACCTACTGCTTAGAAGGCAGTTGCTCTATCCAGTTGAGCTATGGAGCCAAATAAAAACTGTGAGATAATCACAACGAAAGGGGTCAAATTTACCTCTATCTTTTCTTTTGTGCAAAATTTAGACGCGGCATTCAGGACTCTCCCGATAGCTATCGGGATGAAACCTACTGCTTAGAAGGCAGTTGCTCTATCCAGTTGAGCTATGGAGCCAAATAAAACTGTGAGATAATCACAACGAAAGGGGTCAAATTTACCTCTATCTTTTCTTTTGTGCAAAATTTAGACGCGGCATTCAGGACTCTCCCGATAGCTATCGGGATGAAACCTACTGCTTAGAAGGCAGTTGCTCTATCCAGTTGAGCTATGGAGCCAAATAAAAACTGTGAGATAATCACAACGAAAGGGGTCAAATTTACCTCTATCTTTTCTTTTGTGCAAAATTTAGACGCGGCATTCAGGACTCTCCCGATAGCTATCGGGATGAAACCTACTGCTTAGAAGGCAGTTGCTCTATCCAGTTGAGCTATGGAGCTAAATAAAAACTGTGAGATAATCACAACGAAAGGGGTCAAATTTACCTCTATCTTTTCTTTTGTGCAAAATTTAGGCGCGGGATTCAAGATGCTCCCGACAATTGTCGGGGTGGACCCCAGTGCACAGGAGGCAAAGGACCCGTTCTGTGAGTTAAGGATCGCGACTGTATTTTACAACTTTTGAAGGCTGCCAGACGTCATTGCTTATGAGGATTCTATCTTTAGCAATATTATCTTCCTTCCTTAAAGAGATAAACTCAAAAAATGTGGTCCAAGAATTTAAAGCTAGCCTGGAGGAGGTTGTTTTTTACCCGGAAGAACCGTTTGTATACTGCCATTAATGTCGCCGGGTTAATTGTGGGAGTTGCCGCTGCCCTGCTGATATACCGCATCGTGACATTCGAATTGAGCTTCAATAGAGATTTCGAAGATTATGAAAAAGTAGGCAGGGTAGTGATGGAACAAAACTCACCCGAAGAGGGTGCTGGCTTCTCCACCTGTACCCCTTCTCCTGCATCAGATCAAATCGAGGACCAAATAAGTCAATTTGCGCACATTTCAAGGACTAAGGAAATGTGGTCAGGCATAACGATTCCAAATCCGGCAGGGGGACCACCCCTGAAAAAGTTTAATCCCCTGGATGGTACTACCGCATTTTTTGCTGAGCCTGCGTTTCTCGATATTTTTTCATTTAAAATGCTGGCAGGTGATCGCACAAATGCCTTGACAGAACCGGGGAGTATCGTGCTGACTAGGAGCTGGGCAGAAAAATGTTTTGACCACTGGGAATCTGCTCTGGAGAAGGTGGTGCTAATTGAAAATATTGTACCCGCCGTGGTAGAAGGTGTTTTGGAAGATCCACCTTCCAATTGTGATTTTAATTTTCCTTATCTGATTTCATATGAAACATTGAAATCAAACCCCGATCGATTTTACATGAATGAAGGATGGGGATCATGTAGCTCTAATGATCAATTGTATGCCAAATTAATTGATGCGCAGCAGAAGGAGTCTGCAGTCATGGCACTGGCAAAAATAGGCCAGGAAGAGTACAATGAAAATGACCGGAACCGGACAAAGAGGCATTCGTTTCAGCCACTTTCAGATCTTCATTTTAGCGAGAATTACCACAACTCGGGTTCGCATCGCACGAAACGATCACGACTTGCATTGCTTTCGGGCATTGGGCTCCTAATATTAATCATGGCTTGTTTTAATTTCATTAACCTCACTACAGCTCAGTCAGTATTGAGAAGCAAGGAAGTTGGTGTGCGAAAGACGCTCGGTAGCAAGAAGTCTCAATTGACAGGACAATTCCTGGTTGAGACTTTTCTGGTTGTGTGTGCTGCGCTGTTTTTTGGCGCACTGTTGGCCTATTTAGCATTGCCTTTACTAAGCCATGTTTCGGAAGTTCCGGGTGAGGTTTCCTTTTTAACAGATAAGTCGATTTTGATTTTTATTTTGATAATCGGATTGATAATTACATTGTTAGCTGGGTTATATCCGGCATTTATTTTAGCTTCTTTCCGGCCGATTGAAGCTCTGAATAAAGAGGTTAAGACAAAGCATTTTAGAGGGAAAAACATTAGAAAGACCCTTGTGATCTTTCAATTTGTGATAGCGCAGGGTTTGATTATTGCCGCACTGATAAATGTACTTCAATTAGATTTCTTAAAAAATCAGGATCTCGGATTTAATAATGACCTGGTCTACACCTTCAGTATAAATAATGACAGCTTAAGTCAATCTAAACTGACAGGATTCAAACAGCGATTGCTGCAGAAACCGGAAATCAAAATGGTGAGTTATAGCAGTGACCAGCCACTATCCGGGAATACCTGGGCGACTAATCTGAGATACGATACAAGGTCTGAGGACGAGCCATGGCATCTCACTACTAAGTTTTGTGATGAAGACTACCAGAGCACGTACAATATCCGGATGGTTGTGGGCCAGTGGTATGAACCATCGGATACAGTAAAGGATGGAGTTGTCAACATGAAAGTGATCAACAAGCTTGGTTTGGCCAGTCCCGGCGAGATAGTCGGTAAAGAGATAAAAATGGGTAGGAGGAGGGTGAGGATAGTTGGTGTAGCAGAAAATTTCCACACACATTCGTCGAGAAATGAGCATCAACCACTTTTGCTCACAACGAGAAAAGAATTTTATTGGGAAGTTGGTGTAAAATTAGAAACACAAGATCTCGCAGCGGCCACAATGGGCATAAAGAATACTTTTGATGAAGTATTTCCCGAGCAGGTCTTCGAAGGCCGCTTTTTAGATGAACGAATTGCCAGATTTTACGAAAATGATAGGCGACTTTCAGCTACTACAAAAAGTTTCGGGTTTTTAGCCATTTTTATTTCTTGCCTTGGTTTATTTGGTTTAGCAACACATGCTGCAACTCAGAGAATCAAGGAAATCGGTGTCAGGAAGATTTTAGGTGCGTCTGTTACAAGTATTATTGGTCTGCTTTCCAGAGATTTCATCGTTATGATTCTTGTCGCTTTGACTATTGGCGCTCCAATCGCACTCTATTTGATGAACAATTGGCTTAATAATTTTATTTTTCGGATCGATATGCCTTATTGGGTGGTCCTTGCCACAGGAGTAGTGGCCTTGTGTATTGCGCTTTTCACAGTTGGTATACAAGCATTCAGAGCTGCCACAGTCAATCCCGTCCGGTCTCTACGCGATGAGTAGTATCGGTTTAGAAGCGACCATTTAAATATCACATTTCGATCAGTTTCTTTCATGGACAGCAAGGGATGGGCAAAAGTATTCTTACGAAGCGATTTTCGCATGAGGCTGATATGGCTTATATTGGGATTTTCCAATTGCTTCTGAATAATTGTTCGAGCCTTTCACACTTTAACCATTTGACCAGAAAAACGCATAGATTTGAGTCAAGATCCATTTTATTGTTTTCTGATATTTTATTACATAGCAGAATGAATAAGCAAAAGAAAGTCCGTTTGTGCATATTTTTTTGGTTTTTTCTTGCCATCGCTTTTTGGTCCTCAATTGAGGCTCAGAATTTAAATAATCGGGTCACTGCAGAGTACCTGGAAAAACATTTATCTGCAAATACTCCAAGATTGATTCTCACAGCTGGACGTGAAAGAGATTTGAAAGAGAAATTGGATACCGATCATTTGGTACAACGATACTACAACTATTTACAAAAAGAAGCTCTCCGGATCATGACTGAGCCTTTATTGGAGAGAAGACTTACGGGATTCAGGTTACTTTCTGTTTCCAGAGAATTTTTGCAACGCATCGGGACCTTAGGGATGGTGTACCGTATAAAAAGGGACGTCAAAATTCTGGATCGCATAAACGAGGAAATACTGGCTGTATCTGCCTTTGTGGACTGGAACCCACAACATTTTTTGGATGTGGCGGAGATGTCGTTGGGTATGTCTTTGGCTCTGGATTGGGTGGGTGATGACCTGCCGGAATCAACTGTACTTCGGGCAAAGGAGGATCTGATAGAGAAAGCCATTAAACCAAGTTTTAATGAGGGGGGAAAGCGGATGTTTTGGATAAACAGCACAAATAATTGGAATGCCGTCTGTCATGGTGGCATGATTGCTGCATCGCTAGCCATTGCAGACATTGATCCCGGCTTAGCTGCTAAAACTATTTCCCGGGCATTGAAAAAATTACCTAATTCATTAAGGGAATATGCACCTGATGGGATCTATCCGGAAGGTCCTACCTACTGGGGTTATGGCACAAGTTATTCAGTGATTGCAGCAGAAGTACTGACGACGGCATTGGGGAGTGATTTCGGAATTGCCGATAGCCCCGGATTTTTGGAAAGTCCTAAGTTCAGATCTATGGTCACTGCTCCATCAGGATCGTTCTTCAATTTTGCAGATTCAGGTGATAAGAATAATGGAAGCGGAAGTCTTCTTATGTGTTGGTTTGCTGCCAAAACCGGTGATGGACTCTTTTTTGACCAGTCATTTTTCGAAAATCCGAGCGATGCTGGCCGGTTTTCCGGGCCTGGCTTGATCTGGCTCTCACAATTTGAAGAAAAGAAATCGAGCGTGCTTCCCCGGGCCTGGAAAGGAGATGGTACAAATCCAGTTGCTGTTTTTAGAAGTGGTGACAGAGATGATGATCAGTTTTTTCTTGCGGTGAAAGGAGGTAAAGCAAAATTGAGCCACGGAAATATGGATGCAGGAACATTTGTATTCGAACAGGATGGCATCCGTTGGATTTTGGATCCGGGAAATCAATCGTACTATCCCTTAAACAAAATTGGCTTCCAATTGTCGAATCACAATCAAGAGAGCGAACGATGGACTCTGCTGACTAAAAGCAATCACGGACATAGTACTGTAACGGTTAATAATGCTCGGTTTAATGTAAATGGATTTGCCCCTATTGTTGACTTTTATAAGGGTGAACAGCCCCATGTCTCCATTGATATGACTGAATTATTTTCGGGTAATATCCAATCACTTATAAGAACCTTTGTTAAGGAAAGTAATAAATCCCTTTCTGTGACGGATAAGTTTGTGATCAATGATTCAACAAAAAATATCACCTGGGGGATAATGACGACAGCCGATGTTTTGCCGGTTGAAAATGGAGCAATTTTAATAAAAGATGGTCGCCATTTGAATCTATCGATTAAAAAACCGGAGGGACTGAGCGTTTCGGTCATATCACTAGATCCCCCTCCGCTCAAGATTGACAAGACGATCGAAAATCTTAAGAGAATCGAAATCCGTATACCAGCTTATTTGATTGATAGCGAGGAGGGAGTCCTTCAAGTGAGATTATCATTAGAGTAGCTGGCATACAGGGCAATGTTCACCCATCGCTCATCTTGAAATCTAGGTTGGCTGCTTTCTGCCAAGATCGCAAAATTCTATTTGAGTATTTTAAATTAAGTAACTAAACGAGCACTTAGATCTATCCAGCAAAAGTTCTAACGGTGTCAAGGAAGAGCTTGTTTTTAGTTTTCTAGTGATTTGAAGAATTATTGACTAAATTCCAGTGATGGTGCACATGCAGGGTAGTAAGAAGTTAATTACAATAGAATGAACAGTTTGATTATTCTTTTTAGCCACATTGTGGTTCATGTCTTATTTACGGTTTTCCAGTCTGTCTCGTTTTTTTCTGCAGAATTGCGATATCCCGGTGATCTGAAAGTAGAGAATGCAATTCACAAAAATGCAAATAGAAGTAATCAGGATGATGGGGATGCAGATTTTCTGTTGTCTCATCTTGATCTGAACCGCGAAGGACTCCAACGTGTCAAGAATGCTCGCAATGACCCCGAGAGAGCTATGAAGGAATTGCTAAACTACTATCGAAACAGGGAAATGGTACACCATCCGATAGATCGAAGCGATAAACTGTTCTCGCTTGGTAATTATGCGGATCAAACGGAGATTGAAGTTGCGGACGATGCATTAAGACATATTTTCCTCGGGCAGCCTGCCTATCCCCGGTACTTCTGTGGAGATGATATCAACTGGAATTCACGGCCGGTTTCTGATATGGAATGGGTTTGGCAGCTTAACCGGATGTATTTTTGGGATGCCATGGCCCGTGTCTATTGGCACACAGGTGATGAAAGGTATGCCGAGGAGTGGAGCGATCAATTGGTGGATTGGGTGAAAAAGAATCCCAACGATGACGCCCATAAATATGCCTGGCGATCTATTGAAGCCGGGATACGTGGGCATCGTTGGACGGGATTATTTCAGCACTTTATAGACTCACCGGCATTTACGACCACGGTACTCACGGCATTGCTGCGAAGCTGCCATGATCATGCAGAGTACCTCATGACAAAATATCGATCAAAAAGCAATTGGGGTTTAATGGAAGCTGAAGGCATGGCATTTATTGCAATGACTTTTCCGGAATTTCAAAGAGCAGAAGAATGGAAAAGGGAAGCAATTAACAGGCTGAATTCAGAAATTAAATTGCAAGTCTATAGTGACGGTCATCAGAGGGAGCTCGCGATTGGCTATCATTTGGGATGCATTCGATGGTTTTATCGTACTTATGAGTTGGCGGAGTTGAACAAGCGGGAGTCTCTTTTTGCTGAATATTATCTTGGGACCATTGAAAAAATGTGTGAGGTGCCATTAAAAATCGGACTACCTGATGGCACAAATGCTCAGTTTGGCGATGCGTGGGCCGGTAATCCGGGGCAACACAAAGAGCGATTTATGGATTGGGCTGAAAGGTTTGACAGAAAAGATTTTCTTTATCTCGCTACTGAGGGTCAGCGAGGTACTAAACCCAACCAAACTGCTTATGCATTGCCGCAAAGTGGTCTCTATTCGATGCGTAGTTCCTGGGGTGAAGAGGCAATTTGTCTGGTCCTGAAATGTGGCCCAGACGGTGGCGGTCATTGTCAACCGGATAATGGAACATTTGAATTGTTTGCCGGTGGCCGAAATTTAATGCCTGATGGGGGAAGTTATATTTATAGTGGTGATCCGGAAGGACGAAATTGGTTCCGGCAGACCAAGGTTCACCAGACATTAACTTTAAATGGCAGAAACAGTGCTTATGATCCAAAATTGTTATTGTGGAGACCCGGTGAAGAATTGGATCTACTCGTGGTGGAAAATGGCAGTTATGATAGTCTCATACATCGGAGAGCGGTTTTTTTTATAGATAAGAAATATTTCGTTTTGGTAGATGAAGCCTATGGAGAGGCAGCAGGAAATATTGACTTACATTTTCAAATGGCACCAGGTTCCGCAATTTTTAATCATAAGGATTTGGCTGTGGTGTCTGACTTTAGGTCGGGCTGGAATGTCCTGGTGAAAACTGAGCCAATAGAAGGGTTGGTATTGGAGGAAGAAGAGGGGCAGGTTTCATTTGTCTACACAAAAAAGATGAAACGTCCAGCCTTTAGATACCGTGTCTCGAAAGGACATCAAGAGCACGGCCTTCGTTTCGTGACCCTGGTATATCCTTACCTCGATGAAATTCAGGATGTTAGAGTTGAAGTACTGGGTTCTACTTCTCCGGGTTCATCAGAATTTAGTCTGAAAATAAATGATAATGGCCGGTTGTTAAAGGTAGGTTACAACTTGAAGGATTAGAACAAGTATTTTTAGAATAGATCTTCAAAATTTGATGCAACACCAATTCGAATACCCCAATCATGATATTTACCATCGATAAAACTAATTCCTCCTTCAATTCTCAGAATGCGCAAAATGTAATTAATCCCATACCCCACCTCCAGGTAAGGGTTGACCTCCCTGGTCTCCAGAACATTCGCAAAAACTGCCTCTTTAATTCCAGATCTGCGAATAAAGGGAAACCTTGAGAGGAGCAGTTTCCTAAACTGGAAATGGCTATATAGTGCACTATATCCAGATTTAGTGCTGTATTTATAATACGGTAATAGACGAAAAGATGCTACCGGATTTTGGGTTGTTAAGATAGTGCGATTGCCGGGGAAGTGATTTAAATCTGCGATCGTCATATTTTTTGGATTAAGGGTCAGACCACCAGAACCTCTCAGTGAAAGATCGCCGCGAGCTCCGATCTGAAACTTATATGACACTTCTAAATCTACCTTGTGATATGACACACTGTTCTCCAAAATCCCATCAATTGAAGCCCGATAGGATAATTTAAATTTTGGTGATGAATGTTCAATTCGACGCCGTTCCTTATTTTCTAATCGGTATTTTAACCAGGGCTCAGTAATCCAATTTATTCCTATAGACCATATCCCTGATGTATCAAACACGGTTTCACCTAGAGATATATTCTCTGGAAAATTTGAAGTGTATTGTCTTTCGAAAACATCATTTAGAGTGTGCCCGGTTTGATTTTCTAATCCCCGGCGACTGGATACTACAGTAGCTAATTCTATCGTATTTTTTGCATTAACTTTTTTGTCCCATGACAGGCTTATAAATGTATGTTCATATTTCTTTAGATAGTTTCGTTCGAGCAATAAGCTATAGAAATCATTGATATATGGATCAATTGCTCCGGGACAATATGCACTTGTCTTTCGACCCAATGATAATTTTAAATGAGCGGCAGTGGCCAAATCACCTGTGGAAATCTCAAGGTCAACGATGCCGTTTACCCGTTTTCTTGCGAAGCTGTAATGTAACTCAGGGCTTATTCGCCAGCGAAAATCAGGATCGATATTTCGAATAAAGAACGGAAGCTTTAAGTGATAGCCCTCCACTGTATTGAAATGAGTATTTGTAAGCACGGACTGCCATCCAAGCCGAGTTTTTATTCCAGCTTTATAACTTCCTCCCAGCAATATATCTTCCAGCCGGAAGGTGTCGCCTTTGCGAAGGGACAATTGAGTTCCATCTGTCCCTATGCTCAGTTGCAGAGTATCTTGACTTCTCTCATTTTCCTCCCGCACTATACTGAGGCTATCCATGCGGTGATATCCTTTGAGCTCATACTTGGTTAATGGTATGGGACGGATAGATTGCCAGTAGACAGAGTCTCGATCGTATGCATTGCTGTCAATACTGAATTCATTAACTTCTACAATATCAACATCGGTAGTGTCTCTGACTTTTTCCATCTCTTTTTCCATCTCAGCTTTCTCATATTTTCGCAGAGCTTTTCTCAATTGTTTTCTACTAATGTCTTCACTACTAGTGAGTACGGAAACAGGATCTTCTTCCTTGCTTTTTTTGAGATTTTTATCCGCTTCCTGAGCCGCTTCTTTTTCCAGCACATCATCTATCACAGTAAATTGAATCTCTAAATCTGGGTTTAGTGTAATATTGTAATCCTGCAGGTGTGCAAAATATTGATATTCAAAATCAAAGCCGAAGAATGATCCAGTAATTTCATAAATGTGGTTTACTGGCAACCAAACGTTTTCCAGGATGGGCTCAAAAATCTGTTTGATATTAAAAGTGATTCCCCATATGGAAATATCTAGATCCAGACTATGAATACTCCAGAGATTATCAACGATGTAAATTGTTCCCTCAAAAACCAGATCTCCTGCACTTCTCGGTGTAACCTTAATTTTATTGATATTCAATCCATGGTCAGAAAAAAAACCAAGGTACTCAAAGCGATAGTAGGCAAAAGCCTTTGGTGAGAGTGGTGAAATTGCTCCTACTATTTCAGACTGATAAAAACTGCTATTGATGAATCTGTTTGGGCTGGTGCTGTTGTCATTGCCCACACTACGCACTGAGATGACTTTCTCCTTAAACTGATTGGGTCGATCGTAGGTAATTTCACTTACGGATTCTGTGACAAAAGCGGTTGTGCTGTCAATCCCCTCTTCCCGCATCGCTTTCTCGATTCTTTTTCGGAACAGTCCCGGCACATCTTTGAGTCTTCCCGAACCCTTCAGATAGCTTTTGCAACTATAGTGATCGATCTGCTGAGTGTGGTATTTTGCCTTCGCAATCGCTCTCCTCATTATTGTGTATGCCGGATCTTCTCTATTATCTACGATCTCTACCGTATTGAGTTCGACTGGTTCTACCTCGAGAACAGCATCGAAAATGACCCAAGTATCCTTAATTATGACGGATAGTGTCCTGGTCTGATATCCGAGATACTGGAACCTTACTTCATAGCTACCTTCGGAGAGACCCAGCCTATAACTCCCCTCAGCATTGGTGGCAGTACCCTTCTGGATTTTTACGACATATACTGTGGCAAAGGGGAGAACATTCCCCTCGTTGTCGGTTACAATTCCCTCTATGCCTTGAGCCGAAAGCTCAAATAATAAAGAGCAAAAAAATCCTAACAGATAATATCGCATATACGTGCAGTAATGAAATTGCGACTTAGATAAGCATAAAATGATGCCAGTAGGAAATATGGAAGTAAGGCATAGCCGCTCTAATTATCATTACAGGTTTAAATTTCTTTTAATGAAACCTTCACTAAATCAGTAAAAACATGTAGATGGTTTTCAATGATTTGTTGAGTGACATTCAGATCAATTTGACGATATTGATGTACAGCGATATTTCGAAAAGCGACCATTTTTTTTAATTGAAATCCTAATTCACGAGATATGAAACCTTCACCAACAAGTAGGTCAAAACTCGAGCGACTATCTTTGGGAACACCTATTTTTTTTATTTTTACGAGGTGGTTAGCCATATCTATCGAGAGTTCACATGCTCGTTGCAAATTCAATATGATCGCATCTTGACGCATTTGATCCTCGAGGAATTTATCCTCGTGACCTGTGTAATCTTCTGATATTCGTTGTAAACACCTTTCGATGCTTCCCACTTTATTCAAAATAATATTATCTGCCATAGATGAATCCCCTTTCCCTAATATCGTTGATGATCTCCTGACGTTCGATCTCAAATCTTTGGTACATGGAATATATGGTCATTTCATAAAAATCACAAGCCTCTTCATCACAGCAATAGATTCTCTTGCTAGTCGACAAAATGATGTATTTAAAATCGAGTTTTACCTCGCGTAAATCGATTAAATCAACATCAAGGTCAAGATGGTCTGCCAGGACCAATTGGATTTCGAGTAATTTTACAGGATCGATTCTGTGCTCAAATGCAGTAAGGATAGCGAGATCTAAATCACTCGTATCTACGTAGTCATTTCTATTTCTACTTCCAAATAGATATATAGCTAATAAACCAGGAATTCTTTTATCTAACAAGGATATGACTTCCGATTCCATGCCTGTAAAGATATGTATTTCAGTAGAATGACTCGATGGAGTGGGTAGGCTTGGATTACTCTCATTTTACATTTGTGGGAAGGAAATTGAGATTTTGTATTGTGACTGGATGAGACATTCTTTTTATGAAATTTGTATCTACTCAGGAAGTCTGATAATAAAACTGGTCCTAACCAATCCAGTAAGATGAAAATTTCTAATTTTGTGGTCTTCCAGTTGCAGGGATTAAAATACGACTTGATTGATGAAAATTAATAAACTAAAGACGACAGGGCTTTGCCTATTGCCATTATTGGTTCTTCCGGGCCATGTCATGGCAGATAATCACAACATTGATTCGGGGGCAACCGCTTGGATGCTGATTTCCACTGCTCTCGTGCTCCTTATGGTACCCGGCCTTGCTATGTTTTATGGAGGCCTGGTAAGGACAAAGAATGTAATGAGTACAATGATGCACAGTTTTGCGGCAATGGGTATTATGACGATTTTATGGATTCTCGTTGGTTACTCCATGTGTTTCGGATCAAATATTTTAGGGGGTTGGATTGGTTGGGATACCGGTTATGTTTTTTTGAAGAGCCTTGACACCTCTATTCTGGAAGAAGGAGTTCCGGAGTATGTGTTCAGCATGTTTCAGGCAAAATTTGCCATTATTACTCCTGCCTTAATTGCCGGGGCATTTGCTGAGCGTGTGCGCTTTAAGTCCTACTGCCTGTTTATCGCCTTATGGGGCTTATTGATTTACAACCCGTTATGTCATTGGGTTTGGGCGTCCGATGGATTTTTATTTAATCTCGGTGCCAATGGTGCCATAGATTTTGCAGGTGGTACAGTTGTGCATATTTCTGCCGGCATTAGCGGATTAGTAGCTGCGATCTATCTTGGAGCTCGAAGGGGCTTTCCAAAAACAAATATGCCACCCAGCAATCTTGTCATGACGATGATCGGCGGCGGGTTGTTGTGGGTAGGTTGGTTTGGATTCAATGCGGGAAGTTCGGTTTCCAGTGGTTTGAGCACAGCACAGGCACTGACTGCCACTCAGGTCGCAGCAGCAGCTGGAGCCATTACATGGATGATCGTCGAGGGCTATCACCAGGGAAAGGCCACGGGGCTTGGTCTGGTCTCAGGTATTTTGGCAGGTCTCGTCGCGGTCACTCCTGCAGCTGGAGTTGTTCAGCCTTTGGGTGCAATGGTTCTAGGTGTACTTGCCTCTATCGTATGTTATGGTGGTCTCATTATCAAGAATCGACTGGGCTATGACGATACGCTGGATGCCTTTGGCATCCATGGTGTCGGTGGAATCATTGGTGCAATATTCCTTGCATTTTTTATTCGAGACAGTTGGATGCAGGAAGCTGCAGAGTTGGCAGGAGGTTCATGGACAGTATTGCAGCAGTTGGGAGTGCAAATTTCCGCTGTCGGAATAGCGTTAGTCTATGCCGGGCTTGGCACATTAATTCTTCTTTGGATAGTAAATAAGATAATACCACTCAGAGCACCAGCCGAAGCAGAAATGCAGGGACTCGATTCAGCCTATCATGGAGAGCATGGCTATGGAATGTTAAATCCAAATTAATCTTGATTAAATGAAACTAATAACAGCAATTATAAGGGAATCGCAACTAGATCAAGTGAGGGAAGCACTTATTGAGGCAGAGATTACCCGAATTACCGTGAGTAGGGTATCCGGACACGGCAGGCAAAAAAGTGAAGAGATCTACCGGGGACGAAAGGTAGTACCCAGTCTTGTACCAAAAATAAAAATCGAAATTGCAGTCAATGACAGCTTTGTGGATGTCACGGTAGACACGATAATCGAGGCAGCCAGATATCGGGACGGTCATGACACAGGTCAGGGCAAGATCGGCGATGGAAAAATATTTATTACCAATCTGGAGGAGTGTATCCGGATCAGGACGAAAGAAAGTGGCTCTGCGGCGATTTAGCGTTCGGTGCTATATCTAAGTTCTTGATCTGAAGAAATCTTGGCGGATTGAACCTTTCACAGATTGATTTACGTGACAATCACTTAAAACTGGATCGTTCTTTAGTCCTGTTTAACGGTCCTGTTAACTAACTCTTTATACATACTCTTTAGTTCCTCAATTTCATTACGAAGAAATGTATTTTCAGCATACAGGGTCTGAATTGATTTTATTAGGGGCGCAAATAGATCATTGTACCTAATTGACATATATCCTTGACCTACTTGATGAACCATACCCGAGTTTTTTACACCATGATCATGAAGTGTTTTTACTAAACCCTGAGCAATTAATCCCATTTCCAATTCTTCACCAAGAATATTTTTTCTATGGTAAATTACGGGGTTAAGATCATTAATGAACTCCAGTCCCAATGTAACAGGTTTTATAAATTCTTTAAGCCTGGCATCAGAGGAAGAACTAAAAGGAACCTCTCCTTCGATTACATTGACTTCGTTATTTCCTATACGCACTTTGTTGCTCGTGTCGACAATTGTCATGTAACCAATTGCAGTGGCATTAGAATATGCAGTGTCCTTTAGATCTGAAAAGGATCCAATACATGTGTTATTACTTCCAAGGACGTTATTTAGACCACTGACATGTCCGTAAAAAGCATTTCCAGATCCACTTTTATTTTTTACTCCTGATCCATGGCCAAAGAAACAATTGTTATGCCCTTTTGTTTGTTGTCCTGTCTCAGATCCATAGAAGCAATTGAATGTGCCTTCGGTAAACCATCCAGAATAGGTCCCGAAAAAGGTGTTATAGTTTCCAGAAGCGAACTGTCCCGTACCATATCCGAAAAATGAGTTTGAATTACCCAATTGATCTGACTGCCCACAGGCATGGCCAAGATAGGAATTTTGTTTTCCTGTTATATTATTTTCACCTGCCAAATATCCAATAAAGGTATTACTAGAATTAACCTGATCAGAACCAACACCAGCGCGATATCCGAGATGAATTGAACCCAAATCATTGGTTGTTGACAACCAAAGGTCTCCTGTGATCTTTCCGTTTCCCTCGACATCAAGTTTTAGATTTTGACCTAACAATGCGCTGAAAGTAAGAAAGAATGAAAAAAGTATGATTAAATTTTTCATGAAAAATAATTTAGATGATCATGTGATCAAATATATTAAATATATTTTAATATGAAGTTGGTTATTCATAGAACCATCCTTGCAGGGCAGATTCTTCCATTCCGATAATCAAGGCTATTGCATACGTAGATTTCTTAATTTCGAGATTTTGAAATTAAGAGGCGAAATGCTGATATCATCCTTTTCTTCAATTGCTAAAGCCCTTGGGATGCAGCTGCCGCCACTCGTGCTTTTGTTTTTTCTTACCTGTGGCGGGTGGCAAATTATTCCAGTAGGGACCTACAGCTTGGATTTCCTCAAGCCGTTCCAAAAGACTTTTCTGCATTTCCTCACCGTTTTTCAATTGATTGAGATTCATCATTTTCAATTGTCCCAAGTCAGAATCCAAATCATAAACCTCAAATTTCTCGACGGTCATGTTCTTGATATATTCCATATCGGGTTGCGACATGGCATGTGTCCGCGAGGTGGTATCAGTATCCCGGGCAAGGATACTATACCGGTCGAGACGCATGGCGATTTCTGGTGACGTGCGATAAAAAAACCATGAAAGTGGGCTTTTTCTTTTAATTTCTTGACCTGCGAATAAAAGCGATGATATGTCAGATCCATCGAGCACATCTGGACGAGGGTGTGAGCCATTTACAATTTTACAAAGTGTGGGCATCAGATCAATGAGTCCTACGGGATCAGAACAAGTTTGACCAGGTTTGATTCTATTTTTCCATTTTATGATGCCAGGAACCCTGATCCCACCTTCGTAGACAAAACTCTTCCCTCCCAAAAGAGGGCCATTAGACCCGTTGCGGTACGAGCCATTATCAGAAGCAAAAATTATAATCGAATTTTCATAGAGGTTTTTCCTTTTTAATTCTGTGACCAATTGACCGATGGCCTGGTCCATGTTTTCCACGTTGGCAAAGTATTCGGCATCTTCAAAAGAAAATTGATCATAATTCCTTATTAACTTTTTAGGGGAGGCCACTTTTTTGTGTGGTTCATGAAATGCGAGATATAGTAGAAAGGGACTCTTCTCCAGATTGATATTGTTCAGCCAGGAGATAGCTTCCTTCACAACGATGTCGCACGAAAATCCCCTTATTTTCCCCACCTTTTTACCATTCCTCACAAAATTGTCCGGATTCCGGTGAGAGGGATGCGCATTATTGGAAGTACCAAAAGAATAGTCAAATCCCTGATCTGATGGTTGAGGCTGTAGATGATCTGATGAGGGATCGATATTACTCACATGCCATTTTCCAAAATGACCGGTATTGTAATTTTTTTCCTTCAACACTTCCGCCAATGTGATTTCTTCATTCTTCAAATGCATGGGGTGATTATCTGACAGGTAATTATACATGCCTACCTTGGCAGGCATACGGCCGGTGAGAAGACCCGCCCGGGATGGGGAGCAATTTGGGGCAGCAGCATAAAAATCCGTGAACTGGATACCCTCTCGTGCCATCTGATCGAGATGGGGTGTATGTGCCACACCACCGTAACAACCCAGATCGCCGTAACCCAAATCATCAGCAAGGAGGAGAATAATGTTGGGGTTTTGATGCGATTCCTTCACTAGTTGTTTCTTGCCTGTGCAAGCAATGAAGATCATGATGGTCATTGTCGCAAGGAAAGAGAACTGATTAGTGAGGTTACTCCGGAAAGTGCCAATTTCACAAAATGAGTCAATTTTGGACCTGCTTTCATGGGATTTCAGCAGACTCAGTGAGATTTTCACTTTTTTGAGATCGGCTGATGCCTGTGTATCAGGCGATTGAAGAAAATGAAAATATCGGCAAAAGAGCCATTTTTGATTTGGCAACCTTTTCGGATTAGGCTCACTAGTGGACATGAAGCAAATTTAGATTATTAAATTAAATGCTATTTGAGTTTCCAAATTTTATCTACAGTCAATTATTACGCTGGAATTCCTTGTAAAGAAAGGGTGGGAGATGACAAATTTCACGTCAGTTATGTAACAGGTCTTCTAAACTGAATCTTTGAAAAATTAAATCTGCTTGACTTCCCTCATATAAAATCCCGACTGTATTTTCGTCGATGGTGGTCATACTCGAGTATCCTCGACCTTGACCTTCGTCGATCAACGTGTAATATTTGGGATGCCATGTCATTCCCCAATCCTTGCTGATCTTGATGGTCATATTCTTGCGGTGGTACTGATCGGCTGGGTTTGAAAATAAAAGAAGAGGTTGGTCTAAATACAGGTGTTTTATTAAACTTGCATTGCACACAGGTTCTGGCAGAACCTTTCTACTTGTAGGGTGGGTCTTCCATGTCTTGCCCAGATCAAATGAAATGGCAATCGACCTTGACCCGGTGCCATTTTTTCCGTCTGAGTCAGCGCCTCTATCATCCCTCATATTTAGCATCAGAGAATGATCGACTAGTTCTACTACCTGTGCCTCAGTCGTCTTTGATTTGGCACCTGTGCCTGAATGCCAGGATTTGCCACGATCTTTACTATAAATAATCGTAGAATGTGGAATTTCATTTTCGTCTTTATATTGAGCCGGAAAAACCAAAGTGCCGTCTTCCATGGTAATGCCTTTTCCGGGCCCCTGCAACATCAAGTACCACTCTGATTTCTTTATTTGGTGCGTAATATTTACTGGTGAAGACCAGGTTTTTCCATCATCTTCACTTTTTACCAACATAATTTGTCCCGTTTCTTTAGGACTCATTCCTGGCTGTGAGGCAAACCATGCTCTCTCATCGCGATGTCCGTGAATCCACAGCCCTGCAACCCAAATAGTATTTGTCATGCGATCCACAAGAATGGAGGGATCGCCCATACCATTTTCTTCTTGTGATTTACTTCCCCATTCTCCCATATCCATAATTATTTTCATCGGTTCCCAAGTGTCACCACCATCAATACTTTTGCTCATTCCCACATCTACATCTGCCTGCAGATCGCCGCTTTGATCATATCTCGTATCATAGACAGCGATGAGGGCTCCGGTATTTGTTGTTGCCAGACCCGGGATCCGGTACGTATGCACATTATCTTGAGAAGCCTGGCGCAACGCAACTCCTATTCTGTGTGTGATCTTCTTATTTGGTTTTTCAACAGTTAGGGTAGAACCATTGATCTGCGCGGTGCTGAGTTCTACCTTGATGACATGGTCGAGATTTGCGTTCTGACGCAGTGATATGGCCACCCAGAAATAATTGGATGAATCCCGCAGAATTTGGCTTCCCCGGATTCTGGTATTTGTTGTAATGTTGGAATTTCTGCCATAGAGTTTGTCAGTAGAAAAAGATGAGTCAGAGGCAGTAAAGAAAATACTTATCGAATTAATGTCATTTAGATCATTCGTGCCATCAAGGTTGATTACTAGATCTTCTGTGAGAAGGCCTGCTGTAGAAGGTTGGATGCAGATACGTAAAACAGGGTTGTGTTTTTTTCCTTTCAATACGGGTGTCACAAAAGAGTGAGTTTTAAGTACGGGTGGACTATGCTTGGGAGCCGATTCTTGACTTGTACAATGTTGTGAGATCAATAAGATTCCGGAAATCGCGATTGATAATATACTATGAATAAATTTAGACACGGTTGTTTTCTTTATGCGATTTGGAAAATGATTAGGAATTAAACCTTGCTGCAGAATTGAAAAAAATCAATTTCCTTTAGTTCTTTTTCTATTTTTTTTACCTCTTCTGAAGATGGTGATGAAACGGGATGCCGGAATACCCCGCAGTCCAATCCAATTGCCCTCATAAAAGTCTTACCAGCACCCATTCCATAGTGCATGAGTATATCAACCAATTGTACCGACTTTTGCTGCCATTGATTTGCTCTTTCTATTTCTCCATCGTTGAAGAGCTCCATGATCTTATGATAGATAGGAGCCGCATAGTTATATGTGCTTCCAACGGCTCCAACTGCACCTATCGCCAGTGCCGATAATAATGTCTCATCAGTGCCCCATAATATATCGTACTGTCCTTTGTTGTACAATAGACATTGTTGAAATTCCATAATGTTTTGTGATGTATATTTTATTCCTGCCAGATTTGGAATTTCATCACCAGCCACCGCCAGGAAATCGAGCATCGAAAAATGGCTGCCGGTGAGTTGCGGAATGTGATAATAGTAAAAGGGTAGTTGTGGTGCTACATCGGCAACATTTTTGCAAAAGGTGACGAGGTCAGTTACTGATCTGGGCTTAAAATAATATGGACTCAGTACAGAAATTCCGTCGATATCAGAATTTGCGCTTAACTCAGCAAGCAGCTTCATTTCCATCAAGCAAGTTCCTCCTAACATTGCTATGACTAGAAGATCATCAGTTTTTACCCGAGCCCAATGGTCGAGTATATTTTTTTTCTCTTCGAATGTCAACGAAGCGCATTCCCCTGTGGTACCGCAAATAAAAGCACCGGCGATCCCATTTTTTCGGAACATCTTTGCCTGCTCCTCAATTTTATCATAGTTTACATTTCCCAAAATGTCCATTGGTGTAAAGGAAGCTGCAACAATCCCCTTTATTCTTTTCACTATAGTTTTTTCATTTTGATCAATCGATAATATGTGTAATCTGCTTTTTCATCATTCACCTTACCGATAAAAAGACTGGCAAAGTAACCAATGATGATGCAAGATATCATGCCTGTAAAAGCATACATAAGTAAATGTATACCGGTATATTCTCTGAATAAGTACTGTATAAGACCACTTAGAATTAATCCTAGTAGTGCTCCGTGTCCATTTACTTTTCGAAAAAAGATTCCCAATATAAATATTCCCCCCAGGCCACCTGCGAATAAACCGACTATGAGATTAAATTGGTCCCACAGGGAGGAAATGCCCCAGGATGCCAGGAGGACTGCGATTCCGCATCCTAAAATACCAATGATGATGGTTATGAGGCGTGCTGATTGCAGATACTTAGTTTCAGAAGTGAGTGGCCTTAGCCGGCGTATAAAGTCGTTTGTAATTACTGTGGCTACTGAGTTCATACTGCTATCCAGGCTGGACATGGACGCTGCAAATACCGCTGCAATTAATATTCCTGATACGCCTGCGGGCAAACTATTTATGATAAACCACGGAAAAATTGAGTCCGTTTTTTCTATTGTCGGATTTAAGAGCCCGGGATGAGATCCGTAGTACACAAACAGAAGGGTACCGAGGGAGAAGAAAATCAATGTGGCGGGTAGGGTCAACCAGGCACCGATCGTAATTCCTCTTGCTGCACTCTTTTCATCTTTTGTAGTGAGGTATCGCTGGATCACCGTTTGATCACTGCCATATTGAATTACATTGGTCGCAAAGCCCCCGATCAAGACCACCCAAATGGTTGGATCAGAAAAACTTAATTCGAAATCGAGGAATTTCAATTTATTGAAATCTGCGATGGATTCAGAAATCACCTGTGCATCCAGATTAAATAAAAGTAAGGCAAGACAGAGGAGTGCACCCCCCAGTAAAATGACCACCTGGAGTACATCGGTCCAGATCACTGCTTCTATTCCTCCCAATACAGTATAGAGAATACTTAATATACCCATCACAAGAATGCAGAGATATATATCGATACCTGTGACTACCGATAGGGCCAGGGAGGGAAGCAAGAGCACAATACCCACCCTTCCAAGCTGAAGCATGATATACATGAGTCCTCCCAAAAGTCGGGTAGGCAGATTAAATCTCAGCTCGAGATATTCGTAGGCGGTGGTAAGGTTATATCTTCGGTAAAATGGTAAGAAAAATCGAATGACAAAGGGCGCAACCATGATGATAGTCATCATGAGGAAGAAATATAACCAATCTGTTGCGTAAGTCTTTGCCGGTATCGCCATAAATGTGATGGCACTTAATTGAGTACCAAAGATACTGAGACCAGCTGCCCACCAGGGTATACGTTTACCGCCTGTAAAAAAGTCCTCTGTGCTCTTTTGATTTTTAGAGAACTTTATACCAACAATCACCAATGCGAGTGAATAAATAATAATGACTAAATAATTGAGGTTGCCAAAATTTGACTGATGTTTTAGAGATAGGGCCATAATCTCAGGAGTCCGGATAGAGGGAGCCACTTCCCCTGATGGAATTATGATTTTGTCATCCCAATACAGAGCAGTTGTTGTGACTTGACTTTTGTGTGGGATATCGCCCATTTTCACCCATGTCTGTGTAATTGTGTGAAAGGACCAAATGTCCCTGGAAAATCCTGGATGGGATTTTTGGAGTTGATTCTTCTCGAGGGTTAAAGCTTGTAACCTGGCCGTGTCTTTTTCCACGGAAATTTCGTTATCCAGTAGTTCAATTTTATTGAAAATTGTTCCGTCATCACCTCCAAAAAGAAATATGTGATTGATGCCCACGGCAATACAAGCTCCAGCTGCAGTCTGTTTTTCCGGCAAAGTTCTGATTTGGGACCAGGTGTCTGACGCCGGTCTATAGTAATAATAATCTTGATTAATTTTAGTCGTGGCATTAGAGCCACGAAATCTTCCGCCAATCAGAAAGAAACACATTTCATTTCCATCGTTTTGGACCACTCCTTGTGCATGAGTTCTTGCAGGTCCCGGCCAGGCAGACAGACTGATCCAACCCGAGGATAGATCCAACAGATCCAAAAAGCCGAAGTATTTCCTACCAGTTTTAGTATCAGAGGCCGCAACATAGATTTTAGAGTTGATTCTTCCCACAGCCAGATTTGCACAAGATATGGGCATTGGAGGTAACTCCTTCATCGATATCGTTCTTGCCCCACTGTCCCAAGTCAGGGAGAAAACCGAGTTGTATGTTCTAGATCCGTCCGTGCCACCAAGGCAGATGAGGCCGTACTCGGTGGCAACGCTGGCTCCATATGCAATTTTATTTAGAAGACGGGATTGAAGGTCATTTACCCAGGAGTACCCACCCGAATCATTCTTAGTCAGAACAAAAATACGATCATGAAAGACTTTTTCTCCGCCCTCCCATGACGCACCATTGGGAAAATTGGCACCACCGGCAACGATCAACGCATCATTGTTGGTACCAGAAAATACACCTGCGAGACCGGGATGGGATTGTCCGTTACCTAAAGAAGGAATTGATGTCAACACTTCCCAATTAAGGGTAAGCTTGAATGAGTCTTCCTGAGCGGAAAGACTAATGATAAAAAATGAAAAAAATACAGTTATGTAGGGACGCATATCTGTCTATCCCTTAGTCATTTGTTCAAAATTGTTCCAGCACTCCACCATGAATCTCGCTGTGTGATAGCAACTCTTCCACTTGCCACCTTTTAGAGTCAGATGAGGGGATCCCTGACGGTTTAAGTATCCGTACCACTCACCGTGCCGGGAATCCGGAAAATGTGACCACGTATATTCATGTACCCTTTCATACCAATCCCAAACATCATTTCTGCCGGAATGGAGGTAACCTTTTGAAAGTGCAATCAGAGCTTCCTGATGCACCCACCATAATTTTTGATCCCATTCCAATTGCAACAATGGTTTTTGCATCGAGTCCAAAAAATAGAAAATTCCTCCATTTTCCCTATCCCAGGAAAATTCTAAGATTCTTAAAGATAATTCTACAGCTTTATCTATGATGCCCGGGATATTGAGTTTATCAGCAATTTCCATAGCAAACCACATTGCTTCCAAGGCATGTCCCGGATTTATTAGTCTTCCTTCAAAAGTATCCAAAAATTGACCTTCAGCACCGACATTTTCGTGAATCAGTCCCGTGTGTTCATTATAATGCACTTTAAATATTTGATGTAGACATTTCTCATATATTCTATGCCTTTTCTTGGGTTCTAATAGATCTTCGGTTTCGCTACACAAATAGGCTGTCATCATGGGGAGCCCAAATGAATTATGCTTTCTATGGCCGGTTGTTTTTTCAAAACTGCCCTTTGGATTTTTCCTTCTGTCCAAAAACAAATTCATTGAATGTTTGGCGATATTTCGAGATTCGGAATCTCCGGATGCTATGGAATACTCATGAAATGCAAGTGTTGCAAAGCAGTCCGAATAAATGCTATAAGGCTGCGTGATAGGCATGCCTTCACGTGATAAGGAGAAGTAAAAGTTCCCGTCTTTGTTTCTTCCGAACAGTTTTAAAAAATCGATACCTAACTTGGCAATGGTATACCAATTCTGCTTTGCCTGTATCCGGTTGTAGAGCATCGAAAAAGTCCATGCCTGCCGGGATACCAACCATACAAATTTGTCTGTATCATAGATATTTCCTCTCCTGTCGAGACAGGAGAAATATCCGCCATACTCTTTGTCAAGGGAGTGCGATTCCCAAAAGGGGATAATGTCCTCGAGTAGGTTATTTCGATAGAGATTTTTGTACTGGAGCAACAGGTCAGCGGGGACACAGGTTCGATCTTTACTTGTTAAAGATTTTTGTTTCACGGTGTGAAAGGTAAGTAGAAAATATTATGTATTGGAGTATTGGCAATATTGACTTGTCAGCTGGAGCAGCTGCAAATGCTGCGATCTGGCGCTTTCTTTTTATCATTTTTTTTCAATCTGAGGCGATATTCCCAGGCTGTCTCCGGTTTTATTTATTTGTGATCATGAGAGTAAAAAGCGATCGGCCTCTGACATTATGGCCAGTAGTCCGGTCGTTCTGTTGAGCTATTTTCCAAGATGAGGCAGTTGCAACAGGGTGGGGGCAAGGGTTCCGGTGGAAATCCTGGTACGCCACAAAAAGGTAATGGGGGATAGGGTGTGTCGAGATCGGCACGGGTGATAATAATCAACTTCCTTTTTTCATCCACGGCACTGAAAAACCCGAGTACCTGTTCGCCAGGATTATTCACAGAGATTATATTACCTTTTACCGGAGCGGATGGAGCCTCAAAAATAGAACCTGCATTATTAACAACACGATCTACATCTTGCCAGTATTCGAAGCTCCGTTGCGTCAGTGACTTTTGAGAAACGTAAAAAGATGCAGCTAATCCGAAGGACACATCAAGCGGCTGATGCACCACCTGTTCTGAAAATTCGGAACCCTGGGCAACACGCCGGCCATCTAGCAAGAAGAAAAGATTTTCATTAATAGGCTGATAGATATAGCAACTCTTAGGTGCCGAAAGAGGACCGCAAGATATTTCTGTTACTATATAGACGTGCTCCACGTCCCACTTGAGAAATGTCTGGTCAGGGACGTCAATGTCTGTACTGACAGATAAATTAAAAAAACTGCGCTCTAAAACTCTGGTTTCGTCCACAAGCTCCTGCTCAATGGTCACGTGATGGCTGAAATCTTTTATCTCAGGGACAGGATAAATAATCTCAGGCATAGATTGGTATACAGATCCATTTTGCGTTGTAATTTCTATAGAGTAAGTCCCACCGACCCTGGGAGTAATTTTTTCAGAGCTCAGTTCGTACTGACCATTTCCCACATTTAAAAACTGATCACTATTATTCATTTCGTCAAAAAGAACTATTGTAGCATTGTCTTCCGGAGGAAAAACTTGCTTTCCCAGTCGATCTGTTCGACTCAGCGTTATTTTATGAACCGTGTCCATCGTGCTCAGTTGACCATCAACGACGAGCACTCCCACGTCTGAAGGAGCGGAAAAATCGATTTGTTCTACACACGAACATATAAAAACAAACAGTAGGATAGGTATTGTTCTCAAAATGTAAAATTCCAAGTTAATGAAGGGAAAGTAGCTCCCAGTATACTGAGTTTATATGCCCGTTGGATATTTCTACTGTCTCTTTTAAAATAGATTGTGTAGGCATTTTTTCTTGCATATAAATTGTATAGGGACAAGGTAAAACTACTTCTCAATCCTTTCGTCTTTGTTTTGCTCCGATTTAATGTATAACCAAAATCCAGTCGATGATAAGCAGGGACCCTAAAGGTGTTCCGGTCTGAAAAATGGGTCACAATAATGTTTTGTACGCCATATCCCGCTACTGGAACGGTGATCGGTCTGCCCGATTTAAATACAAATCCGAATTGTAATTGTTGCACGGGATTTATTTGTCTCTTTGCCTGAATATTAAATTGATGAGGCTGATCAAAAGGAGCGTAGTACCACCGGTTGGAATTGATTATTTCTTCCGGAAAGGCACTTTCCGTCCTGGCTTGACTTCTACTAAAAGTATATGCCATGTTAGTAGTCCATTTACCTGATTTTTTTTCGACTCCAAGTTCTATGCCATATGTCTTGGCCTTTCCTTGCGTGATTTCTGTTTCAATTTGTTCGTTTACAAGCAGAGTGGCTAGATCTCTAAATTGGGTGAGGTTATTAATATCTTTATAAAAAGCTTCCAGTGATATTTCCCACTCTTCTTGATCATTAATAAAAAAACCGGCAGAGTAATTATGAGCTGTTTGTGGCTTTAGATGAACATTGGCAAGTTGCCAGATGTCTACAGGAGTTGCGCTTGCTGTATTACTCAGCAAGTGGATATACTGTTTTAGGTAATTATATGATATCTTAATGGATTGGCTGGTGTTCAACCTCAAATTTAGGGCGACCCGTGGTTCTAATCCGGAGTAGGTCTGAATTACCTCATTTTTGGAAAACACCGAGATATCGCTAGTGCTGGCAACTGTGCGACCGTCATCCCGGTCATAATTGAAAACACTGGATGGACCAAGTGATAAGAATCGAGTAAATCTCAAGCCGGCAGAAATCGAAAGGAAGGGATTAAGATTGATTTCGTCATTTACATAAATGCTTATTTCGAGTGCTTTATCTCGATTTATTTCTTTACTATCTATTACAGATCCGGGATGATAAGGTCCAATTTTTTCGGGATGCATTTGCAGTTGCATACCTTCCACACCGGTATTAATAAAATGTCTGTCATTTTGAAAACTTAGATTTGATTTTATTTTTTGATAATTGATACCTGTCGCGATCTCAAATGCTCCAGAACCTTCCGGGACAAACTGATGGCTATCATAACCACTGCTCACAAAGCTGGTGGAAAGCGAAAGCTGGTTGCCAATTAAATACCGCCACTTAAAATCAATAAATCGGGTGGACCAATCATAACCGAATTCATCATTTAATTGAAAGAAATCATGACTGAGGTAGCCTGTACCGGAGATCGTGTGTTTATCTGAAAATCGCCTTGAGATTTTTACAATACCATCGCCAAAGTAGACCCGGCTTCCTCTAATATTGGGATTATTGCCCTGTCTGAGTAGCCAATTGGAATATGAACTCCGTAAACCCACCAGCAATCCTGTATTTGAAGTGAGGGGTCCATCCATAACCAATCTGGCACTTGCCAGACCAACCCCGCCGCTACCTCTCCACTTTTTTGGATTTCCATCTTTGAGTTCAACCTGCAAGACGGATGATAGTCGACCTCCAAATTGAGCAGGAATTCCTCCTTTGTGTAATGTTGCGTTTCGTACGGCATCTGTATTAAAAACAGAAAACAATCCGAGAGCATGATTTGCATTAAAAATCAGGGCATCATCAAGCAGTACCAGATTCTGATCGATATTTCCACCGCGCACATTAAAGCCACTGCTTGCTTCACCAGCTGTACTAACGCCGGGCAATTGCTGGATAGACTGCAAAATGTCAGCTTCGCCAAGGAAAGATGGGAGCTCCTTGACATCACTCATACTAATAAGCTCAACACCGATTTGAGTCTCTGCAACCTTATTCTGAACGACACTTGCCTCTACAACAACTTCACTGAGATTTAAAGCGTGGACCTTCATATCGAAGTTTTGTTCATAGGATTGGTAAATCCGTAATCGAAGCTCAATATCCTGGTATCCAAGATAGCTCACAGTATAATGATGAGTACCCGGAGTGAGCAGTAGCGTATAATAGCCGTTTTCGTCTGAAGCTGTACCAAGTCCTTTCGCCTTATCCCGGATAACAGCTCCGACCACAGGATCTCCACTGTAGCTGTCGAGGACGAAACCGGAAAGAGTGAAAGGATCTGTCTCGAATTGAAGGGAGTCACCGAAATAGAGATCCAAATATTCAGGTTCGTCAGAAATCGGCTTTGTAAAAACTCCATCATCCCACTTCTGCTTTAAATCCAGAATATCTTCCCTGGTCGCCGTGTATTTATTTACAATGACAATATCATTATTGTATTTAATTATATCGAGATTACTTCCTTCGAGGAAAGCTCCCAGTGCTTTATACAAGGGGACTCCGTCAAAAGTATGGCTCTGCTGGTAGTATGGTATTTTGGTGGGATGATAGTAAAATGACACCCCGTATTTACCTTCTAAAATTTCTAAGAACTCGACAATGGTGATATCGTGATAGTTGCCGCTTATCGGCTGGTTGATGATAGATTGAGCCCATAGAATATTCGGGAGTAAGGCAATCAGGTACAATGAGTTTCTCAAAATGTCGACTATCAGCATTGATTTGTTCATCTATAGCCACAAGATAATAATGATGAACAGAAAGAGGTCGTAACTGGAATCATATCATGGCCCAGTATGTTTCTGGACAAGGTTTTTCGACATGTACTCCTCTATTGCCGATAAACTAATAGTCGTGTATATATCTTATGCCTAATTTGGCGTTATGTTTTTCAGACCGACTCTATACTTAGACCATATCGATCTATTTTGAAACGTACCAACATAGTCTGTTGCGTACTGGGGATGGTTTTCTACCTCCACCTCGGTGCTCAGGCGCCCCTGTTAGACAGCAGCTCACATTCAGCACTTGGACAAATCCTGTCAGAAGCTCAGAAGAATAATCACAATCAGGTCCTGGACCTCTACCGAAAGTATAAATATCAGATTAGATCAGATATCATGTTATTTCATGAAATGATCAAATTTATGCTTCTGAATGATAAGATGGATCTGATTGATGAAATGCTAAAGTCGAATCCATTTTTGATGTCTCAGCACAATGAGCAGGCACTGTATTTTTATTATTTAGGGGTGAGCCAGATGTTGAGTGAGCGCGGGTGGCCGAACTATAAACAGGCTGAAAAAAGTCTGAACACGGCAGCTGTTTTTCTCAGGCGATCCGCCAAGCCAGATTACGGATTCTTCTCTGACCTCGAGAATGCGAGAGGCTATCTGTCTATTACGGCACGAGGTATAAGCACATCGGAACAGAAAGATTTGGTGACTATAGTGCGGCATGAATTTATTCGCATGGCTATTGAGCACTTTAGGGATGCCTTGACGTATAATCCGGAAAATGAGATTGCCCAACAAAACCTCGATACCTTGATCAGCAAATTGGAGGAAAGAGGGCTGCCGATTCCTCCTCATCACCATGCTCAGCATGTTCTTTCCGGTTTACAAATTGCCTTCGACTCCCTGAATTTGGATTCGCTTCAGAATACATCGGTAATGCCACTACTGGATTACACTCTTTTGCCCAATAATTACAATCTTATTTTGACTCAACTCTCCCAATATGATGAAATACTTTTATGCCTGGATCTCAGTGGATCGATGGATGATCCCGTCCCTTGGGGTCCGGAAATCTCTAAATTTGCAGTTGCACAGCAGCTATCGATTTTTTTGGTAGCACAACTCAAGAAGGAGACTTTTATCGGTATCATATCTGTAGGCCGTGATTGTGATGAGAATGCCGCGCTAAACCATTCGATCGCCAGTGCCAGCCGGATAGAACTCGCGACTCGATTAGAGGCTGTAAGACCGCATGGCCATACCCCGCTAAACACCCGTCTGAAAATGGCCGGTCACATGTTTTCTTCCCGGAAGAATCGGAAATTGGTTTTTTTATTAAGTGATGGAATGGATACATGCGATGAGTTGCCCAATTTATGTGGAACGGCTGCAAATCTGGCAGCCAATGGCATCGATTTATCCGTTTTTTCTTTTATTAACGAAACCCTGGATGAGGAATCAAGAGCTGCCTATGCAGTATACAATTGTATGGTAAATCCATCACAGGGAGTGATCTATACTATTAATGAAGGAGGAGGACTTGAGGATGAAATCGACTATGAACCTGTAAGCAATAATATTTTGTTGCTACCTCCCATGGATACTTCTGTTCTCTGGAAAAACAACCACGCCTTATACCAGTTCAAAATTGAAGGTGTAATTCCACCCATTAAGAAGATCATTGATTTGGATAAAATGAATAGTGATAGTCTGAAGATGAATTAAGCAGTAGTATTTTCTTTTCTTGGAAATATTGAGCATCAATCTTTTTTTTGTATACGCTTTATTTGCTTATGGTATTATAACAAAGATCTGATCTTTTCTCAGGTATTATTTGGGATTTTTGAGCCTCACAACCAATAGCTCTCCATTGGCACCTTTGGATGCCTCCTGAAATTCATCATATACTTCTGCAATATGAAAACAAGATTGGTCTTGTTCCATAAATAATAAAATGAGTCTTTCAGAATCTAATTGCATGAAATTAGGTTTTATATACCTAAAATCAGCAATTACCTGCTATTCGTAATATTAAACATAATTACTATGATAGCCGGTATAAAGAGTAATGTGTGCGATAGCATTTGCTCTTGTGGGTTGGATTGTCCTTTTGGCTTATAGATAACCAACGAATTAGGTCTGATCGGACTGCCAAGGTCCCCCGAGAACACTGATTCTGAGTAAGAGACTGCAAATGGTTTCGCTACAATATTAGCCGTAATTAACCGTTAGAAACGTCTAAAATGGATCGCTGTAAAATGCAGATAACCATTGAATTAGGCCTTAACGGATCAGATGAATCCCCAAAACAACCGCGTTGGAATATTTGTCTTCAGTGCATACCTACTCATCTACCCGTAATAAAACGTTTGAAACAAGGTTAAGGAATCCTCACCGGTATATCCTGTTAAAAAGAAATTCAAATCCTCAGGATCTTGCTTTTTTTAAATACCCAAATAAATCCCGGATTTCCGCGTCTGCCATTCCTTCGAGGATTCCCCTCGGCATAGGTGAAATATTGTGGGCCTCCAGTGACCTAATCTCCCCTTCCTCCAAATAAATGATCTCTCCAGAACTCAATTGCAGTTTTGTTGTATTTCCTTCCCTGTTTTGCAAACGGCCGATCAATGTCCTGCCATCATTCGTTTTTGCAATATAATTTAAATAACCCTCTCTAATATCTACATCGGGATCGACCACATGCAGCAAAAATTCCTTAACATTTCTCCGGTCATATCCGGTGAGGTCGGGACCGAGACCGCCACCTGAGCCATTTGATTTGTGACATACACCACATTTTGCAACAAAAAGTTTCTGCCCATTTATTACGTCTACTTTTCCGTCATCAATAATGGCTAAATAGTTTTTAATTTTCTCATAAACATCGCTAGCCGTGGATAAAACTGCATCAGGCCATAGATCGTAGACCTGTTTTTGCACCTCCACATCATCCTGACTAGACAGAACTTGTATAATATCGACTTCCATATCCTCTTTACTGATTCTGCGGGTTGTGATAATCTCATCGAGAAGCAGATGGGTCCATGAGGCTCGACTTGCCAGTAATTGTAAAGCTGAAACCCGGACTTTTGGATCACTCCGCAATTTATCCGGGTATGAACTTAAAACACGTTGTCCAATTTCAAGATTTTCATAGTGTTGTAAGGCCAGGATCGCTGCCTGTTTCACAGCCGGTGATGACCGGGCATCTTCCATAAGATCGAGCAAGACAGGAATCGACTCTGCAATTTGAACCTCCCCAAAGATCTTAATATAAGATAGTCTCACACCAAGATTATTTTCCGGCTCTTGAATATATGCAAGAGCATCTTTAATGGCCTGTGGTTTTCGCTGCCTTATGTCTACAGTGAGAAGATCATCCCCAAGTTTCTCCCTATGTGTTTCCAAGGCAGATAATAGGGATGAAGGAAGCGAGGTTATATCCTTACCCCTCAAACCTTCGTACAAGCCTCCTAATAATGATTTTATTGCTTCTGCAGATGGCGCAGCACGAATTAACTTTTCAGCATGTGATAGATTTTCTGCCTCTTCTCCCATCACAAATCTCTGCATAAGTCGGGATAGAATGCTATTTTTAACAATGGAGTAATCCCATAAATTATCTTCTGAGAAGAGGTCTACAACAATTCCACCATCTTTTTCCATTTTCGATTCCAAAGCCCACCAGATCAACAATGGAATGTCAGGATCGTCGCGATCTTCTTCCCTACTTAATAACGCGGAAATAACTGGCAAAGCTTTTTTGGTGGAAATTCTTTTTGCTGTACATGCGAGTTGACTCCTGACTTCAGCATGGGGATCGGCAGCAGCCATCTGCGTTAACTTTTCTGAGATGTTGTGACCAAATTCTTCCCAGTCACCCAACAGTTTGATCGCCCACATTCTGACGAAAGGATTGGAGTGATTTAAAGCTATTACAGCTACTTTTTCGTCAAAACCACCGCTCAGATTGATTGCCCAAAGTGCTTCTAGTGCCAGCTGTCCGTTTCCATTGACCAATAGCGGTAGCAAATCGGAAATGACAGATGTGCGTTTCCGATCACCGAATTGTCTCAACGCTTCTTGTCTAAACCACCTGTTGGGGTGAGACAACAAACCAATGAGTTCTTGGTCTGTATATTTGCTTAAATCAAATGATGCAATATTTTGTTTAGCATTTTTATTCTTAAGTCGATAAATTCGACCAGAATTTCTATGCCAGGTATCTCTCGGATCTACATGAGTCAAACGACTGTCATACCAATCTGCTAAATAGACGGCCCCGTCTGGTCCTAATTTAATATCAACGGGACGGAACCAATGATCATCGGTTTCCAATATTTTTTCTGTGTCGACGGTTTTAAAATTGGATCCCTTTTCCTGCAGAGTCGAAACCTGCAAGAAATTGTGCAAAGGATTTATGGCGATTATTTGACCATCGTAACGATGTGGTAAATTATTGCCTTCATTTCTAATCCATGCATGGGTAAAACGGACTTTATCTCCCACTAATTCCATATTCGGCAAAAATCCGAAAGCAAAGGGATTGGTCAGTGCGCCGTGTTTTCCCCAATTCTTTCCATAGTATGCACCCTGTTTGTAATACATCCCCCGATCAGTCCCATTATCACCGGAATAAATTCGGCCCTTAGAATCAATCTCAACATGAAAGGTGTTACCCCCGCCTTCGGCAAATAGCTCAAAATTTTGGGATTCCGGATGGTATCGCCAGATTCCCTGACCACTAAATTTCACATCTGGAGACCCATCTGATTTGATATGGGATGTGGTCGTACTTCCCGTGGCTCCGTAGAGCCATCCATCGGGACCCCACCGTAGACTATTGGCCACTGCATGTGTGTCTTCAAGGCCAAATCCTCTCAAGTGAACTTCTGGCTCGTCATCGGGAATTCCATCATCATCTCTGTCGGGATAAGCAAGCAAGTAAGGGGGATTGAGTATCCAGATCTTTCCTCTCCCCAGGGTGATTCCGGTTGCAATATTTAAACCGGTAATGGCGTCAGTCGATAAATCGTAGATGCCGTCATTGTCCGTGTCTTCAAAAAAGGTGATTTTGTCTGCGCCTTTCATTCCCACCGGCGGTGGATGTGGAATCTTATCAAATTGTAATCGCAGGTGGTGATCAACTCCGGTTACGGTCAATCCCTCCGGATAGGGATATTGATTGTATTGCACAACCCAGAGCCTGCCGCGGTGATCAAAATATATTTCTACGGGTTGCATCACTTTGGGTTCAGAGAGAAGCAATTCGATTTCGAGATCTTTACTGAGTTTAAAATTATTTAAGACTTCTGATGGAGGAGTGGGAGAGGATTCATCGCTCAAGTCACCACGACCTTCGAAATCCTTCATGAATTGCATTATTTCCGAAGATGCTGCCTCAATATTCTCCGTTGAGATGTCATTTTTACATCCCGAAAGAGAAAAAGCTATAATAACTAATGTGATAAATGGCAGTTTATTCACCCCAGATGACACCACTTCTATCATAGACTTGTAAACAATATGCAACATTGACTCAGAGAAAATTCGAACTTAGTACCGTTGGACACCAGTGTTTTTCAATGTGATTAATGACGAGGTTAGTCCCCTCTTTATGACTTACATTCGGAGACATTTCCGGATTGTACATGCTATCAGTCAGGTCTCTAATAAGTACCACGTTTTTTCCGGCAATTACTTGTCCTCTTACCCCGAATGAGCGACCCAATACACACATGTTTGTATGCACACCACAGATGGCGACATTCTTAATTCCATTCTCATGAAAATAATTATAAATTTCCTGACCGTCATCAGAAATAATGTCATTATCCAAAATCTCGATACTCGAAATCTGACGCGACCATTTTGGTTCTTGGACGAGACCGGGTGTATCACATCCTCCATCGGAATCATCAATGGGAAGTGATCCCTCCTTCAGGCTATCCAGATAATACCAGGGCTCAATCGGAGCTGTAGGCGAAACAACCTTCGCTGCCAATACCCGCTCACGAGCCCGGTGATCTTTATAATATTCCATCGTGCCGCTGGGAGCATGTACGATCGTCACTCCCTTTGCCCTTGCAGCTTTTATCATCTCATTCATCACAGGTGCCATTTCTCCCACTCTTTCGGTGGCAGTGGTACACCAATGATTATCCCACATATCACAAATGATGATGGCCGTCTCATCTGCACGCCATACCGTATTCTCTGTCTGGTCAAGGACTCGCATCTCAAGGGCAATGTCACGATGTTTTTGATCTGCCTCCTTTGTCGTTCCGATATCACAGGCCATATAAGAGATGGTAGATAAGAACAGATACTTTAAGGCTTTCATGACTTTTGCTTTTGACCAATTTACAAAATTGCTGTCTGATCCAGAAGATTGATGATGGCTTGTTATCTTGTCACTTTTGATATATTCTTATTTTAGTAATTAATTCAGTCACGATAAAGATATCTTGGCTTTGTTATAAATTAAAAAGCGAGGCCTTTCGCGACTATGACAAGATTATTTTGTTTTTACTTTACGATCCTTTCAATATTAAATCTGAGTTGCGAGACTGAAGGACCATCTCAGGTACTGGACTTTGCATTTGAAAAAATTGATCTTCCCATCTCGAGCAACATTCGTGGTCTATCCTCAATATCTGACAGTACATTTTGGATCTCTGGCTCGGGAGGATTGGCCGCTCATGTAGCCTTGAAAATAGACGGCGTTGAGTTGAAATCAATCGATGGATTTGAGCAGAGAGATTTTCGGGATATCCATGGTTGGAATGATCTCGACGCTATTACAATGTCTGTCGGGGATTCAGCCATTTTCTTGAAGACAAATAGTCAATGGTCTGAGTTCGATACTGTTTTTGCTGATTTTAGTCCGGGAGTATTTATTGATGCATTTGATTTTGAGGGTGATCATGGCATTGCATACGGAGATGCATTAAATAATGTCTTATACATACTCGAATCATTTGATGCTGGAAAATCCTGGAAAAAGATTGATGGTAGATTATTGCCTGGCGCCCTACCAGGAGAAGGAGGGTTTGCTGCGTCGGGGACAAATGTTGATCTAATAAATGGCAATACATTTATTACAACTGGTGCAGGAACGTTTCCGAGAGTCATATCGCGAAAAAAAGATGCTCGGATATGGGAGTCCCATAAAGTGCCTTTACAATCGGGCTCATTAAACGGGGGCTACAGTATAGTTTTCAAAAACAGTAATGAGGGAATTGTTGTGGGAGGAAGCTTTCAAGACAGTCTGAGAGCTGACAGTGTCTGTGCTGTCACCATCGATGGGGGATTAGAATGGTCTGCGCTCGAGGAAGGGAGATTACCCGGTTTTCGATCTTGTGTAGCATATTCATCGGAGTTAGATGTATATTTAGCCACAGGACGGACAGGTGTTGATTATTCATATGATGGACGTAATTGGATCTCAGTAACGCAGGAGGGTGGTTACTTTGCCTGTGCTTTTGGAAACGAATGTGCGATTTTAGTTGGACGAGGAGGAAAATGTGCGATTATCCGATGGTCTAAATCCAGCATCAAATAAGGAAAGGACACTGTTTTTTCGATTTTTTTTATTGTAATTTATCTACTTTACAACTTATTAAGATAATGGTGGGATTTTTTTTCAAAGCATTTCTTTTTTTAATTGTTGCTGTACAGTTCGGGTGTTCCGATAAGTTTTATTCTATTGCTGATTATAGCGGTGTCAAAAAGGCAGATGTACACGTGCACATACGTACCGATCGAGATGATTATGCCAGGCGCGCAATTAAAGATAATTTCAAGTTGGTCAATATTGTAGTAGATGGTGCCGGAACCTGGGAAGGGGTACGCGATCAATTTAAATATTGCCAAATTCAACAGAAATCTCATTCAGGTCTATTTCAAATTATTTCGGCATTTAGTGTAGAGGATTTTCATACACCCGGATGGACAGAAAGGACCATTTCCTGGATGGACAGTTGCTTTGATCAGGGAGCTATTGGTATTAAAGTTTGGAAGAATATTGGTATGGTTCTCAAAGACAAAGATGGCAGCAATGTCATGTTAGATGATGCAAGATTCGATCCTGTTTTTCAGCATATATTGAGTAGAGGCAAGAAGGTTGTGGGCCATTTGGGGGAACCCCTTAATTGTTGGCTTCCACTGGAGGAAATGACAACCAATAATGACCGTTCTTATTTTGAGAGAAATCCTCAATATCATATGTACAACCATCCGGATTTGCCTTCTTACCATGACCAGATGAATGCTCGAAACC
This sequence comes from Saprospiraceae bacterium, assembly GCA_965222645.1. GTDB lineage: Bacteria > Bacteroidota > Bacteroidia > Chitinophagales > Saprospiraceae > JABDMH01. The sequence goes on from OZ244968.1 coordinate 4,765,075, forward strand.
GTCGGCTGGACAAACATCCTGACATGCCGTTTATGGGGGCACATATGGCAAGCATCGAGTGGAATGTGGATACCCTTGCACAGTGGTTTGACCAGTATCCCAGAGCCACCATTGATCTGGCTGCGCGTATGGGACAGGTTTTTTACCAGGCAAAGAACGACAACCAGAGGGTCAGGGACTTTTTCATTAAATACTCAGATCGAATTATGTACGCTACTGACGCTGGTGACAATGGTAGTGGAGATGGTGCTCAGCGAGAGGAGGATTTACATGATACCTGGATGCGCGATTGGACTTTTTTTACATCCGATCAGCTTATGGAAAGTGATTTGATCGACGGGTCTTTTAGAGGAATAAAATTACCACGGAAGGTCGTGGATGACATATTTTATGATACCGCTGAACGATTTTTTGGTTTTACCAGTGAACGAAAAAAATCATGATTTTCTGATTTTCTGCACTGGTTATGAATTGAAGTTTCGCTAATAGATAGAAGTCCGACAATATAGCATTTTATCTTTCATAAGTTACTGTGATTCAGTAATTGTAATGTAGACAAATTCCTTGTGAAATCGCTCTTGTGCCTCATTGGTTTGCCCCTGGAGGGGAATAAATCTCACAATTAACACTTACTTATAAATATCAGGATCCGACCTGTCACAATATGATTACTACCGAAATTTGAGTTACGAATCTATCTGCAAAAAATAATTGTGTGCATTACCTTGATCCTTGGATATTTCAAACTTAACTGCTTTTCACAACACCCTCAATTAAACCTCGAATGTATCCAATGGCAAAAAGTGTCCCTATAGTGCTATATCCCGGATGCTCATTACTGTCACCGTACATGGTTGGTACATGATCTGGTCTTAAGGGCCCTCTAAACCCAATGTCATAATAGGCCTGCATGGATGCGTGCATATCCGTTTTTCCATTGTCGTGAAATGTTTCTGCAAAATTGCTTTTATGACCTTTGACATCCCGAAAATGCACAAAATGGATCGAATTCCTTTTTCCAAAATACCGGATAGCTTGCGGTATATCTACCCCGTCGTTTTTATCACCCATCGAGGCAAAACTACCTTGACAGAATGTGAGGCCATTACTCGAACTTGGATATAGATCGAGCAGTTTTTTGAATGCATCAATGGAGGTCATGATTCGGGGTATGCCCCTTATCCAATCTATCGGAGGGTCGTCGGGGTGCATTGCCAGTTTGACACCATACTTTTCTGCTTGGGGTACAACAGCTCTTAGAAAGTAGTCCAGGTTAATCCACATTTTTTGATGAGTCAATTCACCGTATTCCGTTATCTTTTTTTGACCGGCAATTTGCTCAATATCAAATGCACTGACCAGTGCTCCACCTCTACCTGCCCTGTCGAAATCGGATCTTGTCCAATTTATTACGGGCATCCAATTATAGCAGACGACATCAATGCCAAGCTCACTGATATTTTTTAAAAAGATATTGAAGTTTTCGATTTCCTCATCTCTACCTTTAAGTCCTAATTTTGTTTTTGTATACAGTGAAGGAGGCCCCTCAACTACTCGAAAATTTAATCCCTCCCTGTCCCATGCATCTTTTACGGCCTTAATCGCCCGGAACGAAAAATTGTTCTCCTTTTTCATGTTTACCATGGACGTGTTGATACCACCCACAGCTCCCAAAACGTCCATCTGTCGTGCAAGGGCCACTTTCCGGGGTTCTATACCCCAAAAATAGGCAAGGCATAAATCCATGCCACCATCTTTGGTATATGTATTGAGAGATGGTGTCCTTTTGCTCTTACCAAAGTTTAAAAAAGAAAATGCACCGAAAGAGGTGGTATTTCTCAGAAAAGATCTCCGTTTTAGTTTCATACAGTACGCTTTTAGTGCTTCTTAAATCTACGATAAAATTTTGATGGATAGGATTTCCTGTTGGTACATATGATTGCGATTGGGAGGAGATTTTAGTGAAAGTAGTAACTTGGTCATGTAGCGAAAATAACTGGAGAAAAAGGGGTCACTTAGTGGGTCTCAAGGCATATTTATACCAGGGTGAGTAAACGCACCATTCAATTGCCGCCAGCTTCGATCTGACAAAAATTCTACTTAATTTGGAGTCCTATCATGGGCACAGTATCAGACCACATGGATTACTCAGCAGGGCGCAGGCTCGCCGCTATTCTGTTTGCTGACATACAGGACTATACTAGCTTGATGCAAAAGGACGAAACCCATGCGTCAATCCTGCTCAGACGTTTTCAAAAGGAACTCACCCGGGAGGTTGAATCCCAAGACGGACAAATTATAAACTTTTACGGTGACGGAGCATTATGCACATTTAATAATCCCCTGGACGCCCTGCGGTGTGCCATGGCGTTCCAAACAGCCTTTCAGAATGAACCTGCGATACCAGTTCGTGCGGGCATTCACATGGGCACCGTTGTGATCGAAGATGGAAAGGCCTACGGTGATAGCATCAACATCGCTTCACGAATCGAATCCCTTGGAGTCCCGGGATCCATCCTCCTCTCAAAAATAGTGCAGGACGAGCTAAAGAACCAACCCGACATCAGCATGCAATCTCTTGGTCAGTTTGAGTTTAAAAATTTGGTAGAACCAATTGAAGTTTTTGCTCTTGCTGATCCGGGATATGTCGTACCCAAAAGGGATGAGCTAAAGGGGAAATTGCAAAGACAGTCAGTAAAGACACAAATCCAATGGTTTGCCCTTGTCATTGCCGGTTTCATTCTCCTTGCTAGCGTGATTTTGCCACTCATTAACAACCGCAAACTCAGTACCCACGATTTCGATGGGAGCCCTGGAAGCTCACTTAAGAGATTAGCAGTTCTGCCATTTTCCAATCTTCGCAACAATCCAGATTCTGATTTTTTAGGATTAGCACTGGCAGACGAGATCATTGGAGACCTGAGTTATGTGAAACATATCCTCGTAAGACCCTCGAGCGCTGTTAGAAAGTACAGTCAGACAGTGGTTGATGCACCGACTGCCGGCACGGAGCTTAAGGTCGACTACATACTGGTTGGGGGTTATTTGATTGAAGGGAGCGAAATACGAATGAATGTTGAACTGGTCGGAGTAGAAGCTAATGAACTGATATGGAGGGAGGAAATAGAAGAGGCGTATCAGAATGCCTTCCAGCTGCAAGATATCGTCACAGAGAAGGTTTTGAACGGTCTAAAAATTCAGTTTTCAGAGGAAGAAAGTCAGCGCAGAAAGGCTGACATCTCGGAAGACCCGCTCGCCTATGAATATTATTTGAGGGCGCTGGCGTATCCACCTACAGTGGAGGACAATCGCTTAGCCGTGGATTTACTAAATCAGTCAATTGCATTGGATTCTCTGTTCGCACCGGCGTGGAGCGAACTTGGATGGCGCATAAAACAACTTGGTGCATATAGCATAGGTGAAGGCTATCAAATCAGCCAAGCTGAGCAAACACTTCAAAAGGCGTTATCCCTAAACGAAGACCTGCTGAGTGCCTTGAGCTCCCTAATTGCCATTTTTGTGGAAACCGGACGTACCGATAAGGCGATAGAAACAGCGCGTCATGCCTTGGAGGTTAACCCGAATAGTGCGGAAAATCATGTTGTTCTTGGCTATGCATATCGCTATGCCGGATTTCTAAAAGAGGCAATAAACGAGGAAGAAATTGCCATGAAATTGGAGCCGGATGATCCAAGAATAAGTATCAAAATGGGTACGACGCAAATTTATTTTGGAGATTATGACAAAGCGTTAAAACAGCTTGAGCGCCATAGCGAAAACCCATTTAGTCTTGCTTGGCAGGGTCAGATACATCTGCGCATGGGAGACCATGATCGTGCACTCAGCTTGTTTAATCAAGTGATTGAAATGGATCAGGAGGGGGTGGGTCATTGGGTAAGCTCTATGAAGAACCACTTAGAAGGCACTCCTGAAAATGGCCTCGAAGCCCTGCTGATATTAGAAAAAAACTTAGTAGATGCAGAACAAATCTACAATATAGCAAACCTATATAGCCTGCTGGGTTATAAAGAGCATTGCATTCGTAACCTGCGCAAGGCTGTAAGCCGCGGATTTTTCAGTTACCCGGTTTTACAACATGATCCTTTTCTGAATTCCGTACGAGATGAGCCGGCGTTTCATGAAGTACTAGAAGAAGCGAGGGTAAAGCACGAGGCATTTGAGAGACGGTATTTTTGATATATACTTGATGTGCATCGCATACCAATTAATTAAGTTGAATGTAGGAAGATTGGCGACTCAATCTATTTCAACATGATTTAAAATAGGGAACACCTTTTACATACCAAACAAATAGGAACCCTTGATTGAGTATGGTATAAGATTCATTGTCGAGAATAAAGCCAACTGAATTTTCACCGTGGAAATACCACTTAAACTCCAACAATAAGATTGAGCTATCATCTTTCAAGGGAACGATTGACTCGAACCTAAATGCAACTATGCAATGGGTAGAACTTGAGTAACTAATCGTGGAGGAATTTCTGGTTACTACAATACCCTTAAGTTTTACACCTCCTCCTTACATCTGCACGCCATATACAATCGGAAATTGCTCTGGTATCTCTTCATCTGTTTCACCTAGATTTTGTCTTAAATCAATTTCGATGCCCCTGGAGATGCTCGAGATAGGTACATCATTTGCCGATCCCTCAAATGGATTTTCTCCCGTCCTGCCTATCCGTTCCATCGTATGAAATACCCATGCGACTAATGCATAAATGGGAACAGCAAACCAGATAAATAATTCTCCAATGAGGGGCATTTCGGCACTTATGGTGGCACCGATTTCTGCAAACTGCGGTATCAATCCCAGAGGAAGCATAAATACAAAAATCCACATAAAGTAATGATTGAGTGAGGCAAAGTGCCTTGGATAGGGAAAATTTTTGATACGCTCCGACTTGCCTTGCAACGTAAATAATTCCTGTAAAACGGCTTCTAACTCCAAAAAAGAAAACTCCCAGATTAATCCCGCCTCTTTCAACTTGCGCAAATGTTTGGATTGTAAATAAAGAAGGGCTGTTTGTTTATTATTTTTTGAAAGTGTGTAATCCATGTCTTTTTTACCCAGGTATGGTTTTAGATCACCCTCTAAGGACGAATCATGCTCGGGCGGTCTCATGATTTGCGCCCACTCCTGATTTGATTTTTCGCTTAAGACCGTCTCCCACGGTTTAGGTTGTCTCATAGCATGGCGTAAGGCAGTCATCCATGCGATGTGCCTATAGATCAATGTTTGTAGCTCATCACTTAATACATGTTGAGGCACGGGATCTTTGCTGTGCTCATTCGTAAGCATATCCTGGATGTACATACCAAAAGTACGGGACGTATTTACGATTCCTCCCCATATTTTACGTGCCTCCCATATTCTGCCATAAGCTGAATTATTCTGAAATCCGATGACGAATGCCACTGCAGTACCAATTACCGCAAGGGGAGTCCAGGGAATCTTTAGCCAGGAAAGCCCAAGATATTTATAGGCTAAGACAAATACAACACCGATGACAATAAACAAGGCTGTCTCATACCTCGTCCATTTAAACATATCCTTGATGTTGTAAACTTTTTGTGTGTACATGAAAATTTATTTATTGATTCTTGCCGTTAAAATGTCAAAATTATCTCAGTTCAGTAAATATGAATGTCTGGAATAGCTTTTTTGTTTGAGGTAATACAGCTTTTTTGATAGTTTTTATGAGTCCCATGCCCGGACTGATGGAAAATAGCATTTGTAATTCTCTTGTCTTGCTTGAACATTACAGGTCTTCCGACAGCATTGCGGTATGTAGGGATTTGGAGATCACGTTGTTCCGGACTTGGATTGCCCGATCATGTGATCTGAAGTATTTTTCGCGAGTAGATGGCCCAACTGGCCTGAAAGATGTCCAGTGGAGTCCTTATAGCGAGATGTTTGACGCGAGATGGTGATTATTTCCGTTGTCTATCAGCAGTACAACTAAATGACTCACTACTTGTTATCTACTGAGAGCTATGCTTCCAGGCTTTGCAACATTTGTAAATTTGGTCTGTGTTTCGGTAGGAAACTCCTATTGATACATTAGTGCCCAGGCAGCATTTAAACAACCTAGTTAATGACCAAATCATTTTTGTTCTTACCGGATATCAGCGGTTTTACAGATTTTGTATCTCAAACAGAGATAAATCACAGTAAGCACATTATATCGGAGGTTCTGGAGATTTTGATTGAGTCCAATATACTCGGATTGCAATTAGCTGAGATAGAAGGGGATGCACTTTTTTACTATTTGGAAGGTAAACTGCCATCACTTTCAGACCTCAATCAGCAAGTGGAGCAAATGTTTCTGGCTTTCCACAACCACTTAAGACTTTATGACCATCAGCGAATTTGTGAATGCGGAGCTTGTCAAACCGCCGCTGATCTTAAGTTGAAATTTTTTGCTCATGCTGGTGAGATTCAGTTTGTAGAGCTAAAGAATTTTAAAAAGCCTCATGGAAAAGAGGTTATCGTGGTGCATAGACTGATGAAAAACAGCGTCCCGATCAACGAATATCTTCTGGCCTCAGAAGGGTACTTGAATGAGATGGATGGTGCACACGGGAAGACCAAAGATATCGAGTTTGAAACGGGAATGGATGTATATGATGCTGGATCGATTAATTATTGCTACAGCAACTTAGAAAAACTACACGATAGATTGAATGAGCTTCCCAGTTATACTGGTGAGACCGATAGTATCGATCCCATAAAAGTCACGGGTGTGGTGGAAGTTCCACCAAATGCATTATTTGAACTGCTTTCCAATCTCAAATACAGGCATCTATGGAACCAGGGAGTCACAAAGATCCTATATGATGAAAAACACTTAAACCGTCAGGGGCAAGAGCATGTCTGCGTGATCGAAGGTAAGGAGGTAGTTTTTGAAACTGTGGGGAAATCCGATAATGGTTCTGGCAGACTTATATACGGCGAGAAAACCCATAATATTCCATTGATAGAAAAGGCTGTAAATTACTTCGTAATTGAGAAGGATGATGTGGGCTCACGACTTACGATTGAAAGTCATTTAGATGCAAAAAGTTTCTTAGGTGCGTTGGTAAAACCATTTTTTAAGCGCAAATTAAAGAAGAATATGTTGAAATTGTTTTCAAATATTCAGTCCCTTGAAGACAAGAATCCCCTGATCTAATAAATCTTTACATCAGGGTCCGAAATATGTGAACTTTCAGCTCGCAAGAAATTGAGGTTTGCCGGTTACTTATAATAGTTTCCTCAACTTATCCTCAAGTACCCTGGTGCTTTCCGGATTTTGAGTAAGTTGTAAAGCTTTTTTTATTTCTGCAACTTGTTGCTCCCTGTCTATGTCAGCATACAGTTCTGCCATCAGACAATGGTAATAGAAATTATTTTTCAGATCTAATTTATGCGCCTCCTGCAAAGCAATTTTGTCTCCCCTTTGCAAGGGCAAAGGTACGGTTTAATGCAATCATGGGAGAATACTCAACCTGCAGCAGTCCATTGTATAGTTGCAATATGTTTTCCCATTTTTCTTTTTCATCAATATTTGAGCGCGAATGCCAGTAGCCAATATGTGCTTCATAATGGTACTTGGATACAATATTGCCGCGGGTGGAAAGTGTCAGGTAGTATTCACCTTTTGAGATGAGATCTGCATTCCACTTCGAGCGATCTTGCTCATCGAACAAAATAAATTCTCCCTGCTCATTTACTCTGGCATCAAATCGCGATGCATGGAAACAAAATAATGCGATCAATCCATGTGTCTTTGGATGATTTGTGATTCGATTTTCACTGAGTATGTAAGACAATCTCATAGCTTCGAAACAAAGATCTTTGCGGATGGTGTAGGATGGATTTGACGAATAGTAGCCTTCGTTAAAAAGTAAATATAAAACCAATAGGACACTGTCCAGCCTGGTCTCAATGAGCCAACCGTCGAGTTTAAAATCAGCAAGTTTAAGGTGCAAAAGTTGCTTTTTGGCTCTGTATAGCTTCTTGTTGATATTTGCTTTACTGGTCAGCAACGCATTCGCGATTTCATCTATACCAAAGCCACATAATATACGAAGGGCCAAAACTATCTGGGATTCGCAGGAGTTTGAGGGATCGCATACGGCAAAAATCATTTTAAGCTGGCTGTCCCGGATGTTTGTATCTGATATGTCCAGATCCTGAGTTGATGACAGAATATTCGATCGGGCAATATTTGGGGCGATTTTTTTATTGAAGATCACTTTTCGCTTAAAATAATCTTTGGCATTATTTTTTGCAACCGTATAAAGCCAGGCTTTGGGATTTTCAGGAATACCTTTCAGACCCCATGTTTCCGAAGCTTTGAGGAATGTGTCGCTGACCAAATCCTCTGCCAAATCAATAGATGAGAGTCCAAATCTGTTACATAGTACAGCTACCATCTTGCTATACTCAGTCCGGAAAAGATGGGGTATGATTTTGTTTTGTTTCACAGCAGTGAAATAAATTTATGGAGTTGTAAGATAAAAAGCCTCTCAGACTGATCCGAGAGGCAAATCATTTTTTCCGGGCAAATCTATGTCAAATATCGAAAACCATAACATCTCTTACTTCGACAGTGCCGCCATTCAAGAAAATCGGGCATCCCTCGGCCAGTTTGACCGCATCATCCAGATCTTCGGCCTTGACAATCGTATAACCACTGATGTATTCCTTGACTTCTACATAGGGTCCATCCGATACAACGTTGCTCTTATTGACAGTTTGGCCCTGATACCCAAGTGCATTGGTGGCTACAAATCGATCTCTGGCCGCAATACCGCCGATCCAGTCATTCCACAGTTTTACCATTTCTTGCAATTGTTCAGGAGATGGCTTTGGTGCATCTGTTTTCTCATTTCTGAAAATCATCATAAATTCTTTCATCGTACTTAATGTTTAAAGTTTGATCCCATTACGATTAGATCCGGCAAAATAGGACATGATAGATGTTTTTTTTCTTCGGTTAAGGTCAAATTGACAGCTTACGCAGCTGTTTTCGATGCCAGGTATTTGATACACATCAGATGTGCGACATATATAAGCATTTTGGTACTACATATCTAGTTGATGCTTATTCTTTACCAGATGATATTTAAGAGCTGCTTTGATACAGCTTTTCAGTTCTTCTTCTGGAATGTGGCCGTCTAATTGAAATACGATAGCCCGATTTTTTTCATATCGGAAAAGATTGCCATATACTTCCTTAAATGTTGGGACCAGTTTGCTTGTACATTTGAAATACATGGCGTATTGACCGGGAGATTTTTCTTTCCAGTCAATCCGGATCGTGCTGCCTTTGTTGACCATGTAGCTAGGCTCTCCCCATTTTAGCGTTTCTTCGATCTCATTGATTGTATCTATCTCGTCAGCAGACTCGATAATCATCTCGCGTAGATTCGATAATTTGTTTCGAACGTTCTCGGGATAAGAGTTGAATTTTATCTCGACTTCGGGGTGACGCAAAATTGTAATCGATTTAACTTTCAAGCTTAATCTTTTTATTACACAAAGATATCCATTCCCACAAGAGATTGTCTCAAAGTTAGAACTATTCTGTGTGTCCAAACGACGCCTTCAGGGCTCATCATTTGGTACTCTCTGCGGAGCTAATGTATTCGTTTTTCGTACCGGATCATGTTTTTGCCTGCTTCTCCAGCATCTTTTTGGATCCAGTCATTGTGCTCGAAAAATCGTTGTGCCGAATGATTTTCTTCATCTACAAAGGCAATCCAATACTCATCTTTATTTAGGGAGTGCATTTTGAGCAAAAGTTCCAGGACTCTCGATCCTATTCCTTGTCTGAACTTATCTGGATGTACTGCTATGTTTTTTATTCCATAAGTGGGATAATCACTGGTTGGGTGAATAATTCCTACTACAGCAGATAGTTCGTTTCCCGTAAATACAGCGTACTCTGCACCTGTCGTATCGTTTAGGACATATTCGAGCCAATTACCTTCAATATCAAAAAGAGCTTTTTTTATTTGTTCATTACTAAACCAGCTGTTGTACTCTTCATAATTTTCCCGTTTAAATTTTTCAAATCGTAGTTCTAACATCGAATTTTGTTTTCCTGTAAAATGATGGTCTCTATTTTGAATTCCTTACCTAGAATATAAAACTAGCGCTGGATCGAGCTTGTTTCATTTATCGAATAGATTTTCACTTTTTCTGACTTTCCCCTGAGTACGACCTCCCCTTTTTCCTCGAAAATCAATTGATTCTCCGGTTGGAGTTGTTTGACAAGTCTTTCGGAAGCCAGAAGATCACATTGGTACTCATTGCACTTCGCCTGAATACGAGCAGCTGTATTTATAGTGTCTCCATGATATGCAATCTCTCGTTTGATTTCTCCGACTTCTGCAACCGTGACGCTTCCCAGATTAAGACCAGCTTTAAATTGAGGTATGAAGCCATAATTACTTTCGTAATGGTTTTTTCTTTCTCGCAATCGTGCAACAAAGGCAAAGTAAGCCAGCACGCAACTATTGTCCCGCAATCCCTGGCTTTTCCTCCATGTGAGCACTACTTCGTCTCCGACATACTGGTATACTTCGGCGTAAAACGGGGCTACCGCATCGATATCTCTAAAGCAGTCCTGGAGTAACCGGCTATATTGCAGATGACCTAATTTTTCTGCAATCGTTGTAGACGACCGCATATCTAAGAACATGAAAATTCTGTCCTCCTGTTTGGGCGTATAGAACTTACCTCGAATCATTTTGCTTAAATTACCTGGGCCGAAATTCCTGTTCACCTGACTGATAAACTCAATGATAAATCCGACGAGATAGCAATAAAATACGATGACGATCCCTTGACCGGAGCTGAAAAGGGACCTGAAACTGGCAGCATCCAGATCAATGGAAAATAGTCTTTCGAGTGCTCTGAATACAAAGAGGATAAAAGTTAATATTATCAGGGCATAGCCCGTACTGGCTGCAACAAGAGTTTTTGTGAAAGAATACTTTCTAGCCGTTAATCTGGAAAAGAGATATGAGTACGAACCGAATAATATGCCGGCTATTATGCCGATCACGACCTGGAATAGTAGCCGGTCCCAGATGCTAAATGATTGAATCTCCTCAATGTTTCCCCTTACCTCATGACCATAACCTCTGATGAAGCTAAAAATGACCAGGGCAATAAACCAAATCAACATGTGATTTCCAATGGTTTTTAAATATTTCTTATTGCCAGTCATTACAAGTGTTAAGGCAGTCTGCGTTTTTATCCGGTTGCAGGGATATATTCTCAAAGTTACAAATGTAAATAATGTGGTTGCCTTACATTAGAAACTTGTTTTGCACCGGATGATGAGCACACAAATGATTTGAACCGGGACATCCCTATTTTGCTCAGATAATTTCTTGCCCTCGTTTTACTTATTTTGCATCGTGAGTACAGCTGAAAAAAGGAGATTTCCTCTCTATGGATATACAGGCCTTATCATTATGGTCGTTTTTTGGTATTTCAATTGGTTTCTCGATGGCCCTAGATCTCATTGGGCCTTTTTTCCGATGTGGTTTGGATTTGTTCTGACTGTCAATGGATTAACGCATAAGTCAAAAGGATCATCGCTTTTTTCCTCAGGCTTAAAGTCGTGGTTATTTCTCTTTCTGCTCTCAGCTCCAATTTGGTGGCTGTTCGAATGGTTAAATAAGGTTGCTCAGTACTGGCACTATATAGGTGTAGATTCGTTTTCGGATGTGCAATACAACCTAATGGCAACCTTGAGTTTTGCCACTGTGATTCCCGCAATATTCAGTACAGCTGAATTTGTAGATTGCCTCCAAAGCTTGCCGGACAAAGGGCCTGTGGTTGGAAGGAGACATCGAACCGTTGTGCTTTTTTTTGTTCTGGGTTGCATTATGTTATTCGCCTTTTTAATAAAGCCGGAATACAGCGCTCCTTTCCTATGGATGTCGCTATTTTTTATTTTAGATCCTGTCAATTATTGGCTGGGGTATAAGTCGATTTTAAGAGAAACCTCCAAGGGAAATTGGAGGATCGTGTACTGCCTGTGGATTGCCAGTCTTATCTGCGGATTCCTATGGGAGTTTTGGAATTTTTATTCATTTCCCAAGTGGATCTACACGGTGCCTTTTGTCGATTTCTGGTATGTTTTTGAAATGCCACTGCTGGGGTATTTGGGATATATTCCCTTTGCATTAGAGTTGTATGCCATGTACCATTTGATCATTGGTATTTTAGGGATTAAACCGGTAATTTGAAAATGGGGGCCATTTTAAGTTTGTAGTGGAAAAAGACGACATCAACAAATCTCTTTGTTTTTGCACCATCTGGAGTTCAAACCATCACTTCATTTTCAACAAGATCGATCCACAATTAAACACCCTTCGATAGCCTTAGAATACAATAGATTGTCATAAGCATCTACCCATTCTCCATTCTTATAAAAAGCTTTAAATGCAAGTTCTAATCTCACAGGTGCAACGTATGATCGAAAAGTCAGATTTTGCCTTTCCTCAGCTGTAGCCTCACGAATTGTTTTGCCATAGAAATCTTCCAGCAACGATATTTCTGTCCCAACTATGTAATAAGGTAGTTTAACATTTGTTTGCGTTAGATCTAGATTTCCAATGATAATCCAATGCTTGTGATATAACTTTGCATCGAACGTGTTTGCGATTAATAAAATATCATCCCGAATAATTTCACTTAGTGTATCTGGTCTAGAATTGTACATGCTTTTAAAGATTACAACACTAAGCGACCCGCCCTTTCCAAATCCAATGATCTGTCCATAACCACTGGAATTTTCATTCGGTCTAAATTCAAATATATCTCCCTTCTTCAATTTCATCTTTGTTTATCTTTTCTAATCACATTCTTTTTGTTCGAAGTTCCCCCCTGAGGATTAGATTTATTTTTTGGACCACCCCGGGCATCAAGTGCCCTTTGCTCTTTTATATCAAGATCTGTGGGAAACTTACCTTCCGGATTTCCACGATCAATAATTTTGAACTCAAAATCTGAATCAGGATTAGCCCTTGCATGTTCTCCTTGCCTCTTTATACAACGTTCCTCACCCTTTGACTGGCCAACATAGCTATCTAGATTGCCAATTTGATCTGTTCTTTCATATATGATTCCGTCTCGAGAACGATCACCCTTGCCAAATAACTTTCTGACCTTCCCAAACAATTTCCCTGCGACACTACTCACCATCTGCCCTGCCTTACTAGCCATAAATGCACCAATCGCCACATCCTCCGGACCAGGTATAAATAATGACACCGCTGCCAATGCCCCCATACCCTCATTTTTATTTGCCTCCCTGAACTCTGTAGCACTCATTTCTCCTTTGAGAACGGCTTGTGCCCGCCTTTCAAAATGTATATCTGCCCGAGTACCCTGCAACCCCCATAAATCTACATACGTAACCGGGCTATTGCTGGCGTAATTTATTGTCGTTAAGGCTGTAAAATCTCCGCTAATCGGATCCGGCCCATCAAAAACTGCAGCCGTCTTGATATGATCCTCGCACCAAAGTCTAAAAACTTGGTGTGGCTAATGCGCTCTTTGTTATGGTAGGCATTACGGTACTTCGCTTCTTCATGAGTCGGTTTTTCCCATTCGAGGTCGAAGGTGTGAAAATACTATTTTACCGATGTCCAATCTATTTTTTAGTCATAAAACTTCTTTTTAAGAATGATGCAAATAACAAGATACCATAATCAACGATTAATGCAGAAATATATATGAAAAGCAATAGCAAGCCACCAGGAAGGGTAGAATCGAATTTGGACACGAGAAAGGAGGCTGGGAAAATTCCCCTCCAATATACAAACATATTGTGCCAAAAGAAATCATCAGCGGAATCTAGCTGTGCAATACTCATATATTCCAACCAGGCAAGTAGTAGCAAGATCAACTCTGCAAGGACTATAGCTATTATCCATTTGTTACTAAGCTCCAGCCTGTATTTGCTTTGACCTCGAAACCTAAATATTTGCACAATAGGAAGAATTAATATTATTACGGACACGATAGCTAGAAACGCTCTCATTGTTTTAGATTTTTGTAGTCTTCGAATGGAATTATTGACCCGGAAGGAAGGTCTTTGCTGCTTCCGCTGACTTTGAAGCTGTGCTCTGCGGGAGGGAATAATGATCCTGCTCCCTCTCTTGATTCAATTGGGTTGCGACCAAATATCAAGTTCGAATTCCCATCCTGATCAGTTACAAATATTTCGTATGCTGGAAATCCATCTACCGCTGGTAGATCAAGTGAAAAATCAAAGCCGCCATCTTTCGTTGGTGATAATTTGAGTGAGCCAGAAAGGTTGATATTAGGTGTGAGTCCAAAAGTCTCTTTTTCCGATAATTGATTTCCAGCATCTATGCCAAAATTAACAATGCCTAAACCATTGTTGACAGAGGAACTTAATGATCCACCTGAGCCTCTTTCTGAAACAGCAGCAATACTTCCATCTCTGCCAAAACCGATAGTAGGAGATGCAGTATTCGACAATGTAGCTGAAGTGGAATTATCAAAATTCAGACTGACACTTTGCTCAACCCTGTAGCTTGAAGAATTGGCATTATATTGAGTTCGATTGTCTCCAGCGAAACTTTGTATTTTTGAGAATGGATTTGGATTCCGTAATGTTTTTTGTGGGATGAATGCCCGTGCTGTCACCTTAAACTTTTGCAGGCCCCAAAGATCAATATGCGCTACCGGAGAATTCTCCGCATAATTGATGCTCGTCACATGCGGGAACTGATCACTAATCGGATCCGGCCCATCAAAAACTGCAGCACTTTTTATGTAATTACGCGCTTCAAATTCCAAATAATTGGTGTAGCTGATCACCTCCTTGTCATTAAAGCTCTGGCGGTATTGCGGCACACCGGGCGGGTCGTCCTCATACTCGATCCCGAAGGGATAATAAGCCTTAAACTCCTTCACCTCATTGGCAAAATCAATGCCTCCGTCATTGTTTGCATCCTCAAAGAGCACCCTGGGACTTCCCAAATGATCCCGGATAACAAAAATATAATTTAATCCCTGCACCGCAAACTCTTCAATGTCCGCCAGATATTGGGCTCCATTTTTTACCTCAAATCCCGCGATCATCTCGATGCACTCCTGCGCCCTATTTTCTTCATTGGCCGGAGAATTTAATACGCGTTCCGTGGTGATTTTTACTGCCTTTTCTGTTTTTACATGACTCACCGTACCGGTAAGGAATAATTCCTCCGGCACGGGCCGGTCTAAAGTGATGTAGCCATTGCCGTGATGGATTACACTCAGGGCTCCATTCCTAAACTCAAACATGCCAATCTTGTCGATTACTGTTCGTATACCTGCGCTGTCCAGCTCTCTGCGGTGCATCACCCCAGAAGCATCACGACTGCTCGTTATGGCGACATCTCCATAGGTGTACTCCAGGATGTGATTGAGGTGATCACGGATGATCGTGGCTCCATTCTCCGCATCGTATTTTATAAATCCGTTTTCATCCTGTTGATAGGTATTGCCATTTTGTACATAGCCCCGTTTGTTCGTAGAGCCTGAGCTGCCATCACTGATTGTCTGTAATTGATTGGTGCCGCTCTTGTAGGTGTACGTCAGGTTATCGATTTGGCCTGCAGGACTGTTCCGGGTGATCTCGTCAAAGTTGCCCCGATGGTCCTCGTATGAAAACGAAGCATCATAGGCATCATTATTTCCGGATTCAAAATATTCGGCAGCCGTGAGCATGTCCAGAAAATTATACTCATAGGCGTAGGCTTTTTTATTGCCTACCGTGCCTGCGGCATTATCTCTCTGCCGCCACTGCACTGCGGTGATATTTCCATTGTTTTTTAATACCTGCCCGGTTACATTTCCTGCATCTATCTGAGAGTCATAGGCGATTTTCATCCCAAATAGATCCGTACCTACAGCAAAATCTACCAATGGGGAATTTATTCCGCTCAAAAAGCGATTGTGCAGGTAAGAATAATCCAACCGCTGTAAGCCTCCTCCCAATATAAGATCTTCGATTTGTTCTTTTACCGTGTATTTCTTTTCGGTCAGTTCTTTTTCTGGCCAGGTAGTCGATCCGGTTGTCACCTGAATAAAACTTTTTATATACCTGCCTGCATGATCAAAAGTATTTCTGATGCGCACTTCCAGCTGGTCTGGTTTTACTTTATAATAGGCCGTTACAATATTATCTGCATCATCAAATATCAAGGAGTCGACTATACTCTTTGGTTGTGGATGTAAAATGCTGTTCTTTCTGGTTACATAAGCTCGGCCGCAATTGTCGTATTCCGGCTCTGTGACTACAAAAAATTCTGTACCGGTCACTTTACTACTTTCTACAATGACCTTATCGATCTCAATGCCTGTACTGCCATAGGTGCGCAAAATGACTGGGTCGGTCACTGCTCCTGCTGTTGTTCCAAATCCCTCGATTGTGGCTCTGCCATAGCTGTCTCTCACAAAAGAGTAAATCCTTCCCTCAGCAGCCATTTTCCCATCCTGCCAGGACTCCATTAACTCCCGGGCATCGTAGGTAAAGGTCTCCGGATCCTGATCGGGATCATCCTGCACCAGGATTTGATCATCGCCCGAGTACACTTTCTTAAAGATAAGATTGGTGCTGCTGGTTGTGGTGCCCGGTGGCAAAATCAGATACGGCCGGTGCTTGGCATCATACAAGGTGTAGGTATCCGCTATACTGCTGCCATTCTTTCTGCGTACCAAGACCTGATTGCCGAGTACATCCACAAAGGTGTGGGTCTCATTGCCATCGGCATCCGTAGCCACCGTCTTGTGCAGGGTATTCGCAGCGTAGTTGCCACCATTGATGTGGTCTTTTACTTCAGTAGCCGTATTGGTGCCGTAGCTGTACAGCATCCGGCCCAGGGTAGCGGAGCCCGGATGCTCTACCTTGATGGGCCTTTGCAGCGGAGAGGACTCCCAAAAAGTGCCGGTAAAGTGGGTATTGGCATTTATATAATTCGTCGGTGAACCTGTGTTGGTTTTGGGCTCATGCCGGTAGGTGGGCCAGTGCAGCTCATTGTAACCCTGCTCTTCAGCGATACTCTGGCTTGTACCGGACGGGTGCTGCTGGTAGCGCAAGGTCTGGATGGGACTGTATAACTCGTCGTAAAAAGTGGTGGTGGTGAGCGATTTATTGGTCGCTGTACCCAGGGTAGGATAGGTCACAGTGGTATTTACCCGGTTTTCTTCAGTGCCGTTGCTAAACACATACGCCAGGGCTGCCGTTACGCCCTTGCAATCTTCCTCTGTCTCCAACCGCATAACATCATCCCATGTATAATCGATCGTGGTGCCGTCGATGGCTGTGTATTTTTCCAACAGATCACTGACGGTGTAATAGGTGTATATTTTGTTGTGGTCGATAAATTTCCACTGCAACAGTTTTCCACTGCTTTTCCAGGTGAGCTCCAAGGGATCACTCCAGCCATCTATCGTTACTTCAGCCGGACTGCCCACATTGACCTGGTATTTATCTACTGTACTTTGCAGCTGCCAGTCGTCGACTACCGCACTGCCGCTGTTGTCCCAGCTCATCTCATAGCGGTATTTTTTGTAATTGTACAGGGCATCTGTTGATGAAGTAGTGGGTGTACCGGAGGCAGTGAAAAAACTATATAATGTACTATCCCCGTCTACCTTTACATTGTCTACTTTTTTTACCGTCTTCCAGGCGGGTACAATTCTGTTCTGCTCCAGCAGTTTGTTTTTTACCGTTGATGATCCGGCGTAGGTAGAGGGATAGCTCATTTCGGTGCGATGCACATCGCCATCCGAATTGGTCACTTCTTGTGTGGTAGGAGCCAGTTGGTCATTGATGCTGTAGCCGTGAGATATCGTGTATTGCATCCCGTCTCGATCCACTACTTCTGTAGAGATCAAATTATAGCCCGTCCTGATTTTATAGGTGACATCACGCACATAATAACATGCAGCCCCGGAAGGGGTCTCATCTCTAAAGTAAAATACTTTGAGCGGGTCGGTCCCCAGATTTTCATAGTTGGAATAAAACGTATTTGTGCTCGACTGTACCTCGGTGTTATTTTCTTTTTTTACTGTGGTTTTGTCATTCCTGCCATTTTTTACTAAAAATAATTCCGGTGATTGAGGATAGGAATTGACATGCACTCTCGGCTCTACATAAAATAAATATTCGGTATGGCCGTGGCTTTCCTTTTTTTCTACCACTCTTGTATACCCGATGTGATAGCCGTCAAATCCACCCAGGGGTACCACCGCCATATCCCGCCAAAATAAATGAATATAATTGGTGTTGTCTATGACCTGATCGCCATAGACCGGCTCCACATACAGCTCCCCACTGCTTTCATTTGATCCGGCTTTGGTGTATGAATATCCGGTGCTGTCCAGCAGCGTGCCAGCACGGCTATAATGGGCGATATTTTCGATGCGCAGGCCTCCTACATCTTTTTCTACCGCCTTTTTGACAAAGACTTCCGCTTCTCCCCAAGCATTTTCGGTCTCTATTGTAAAATAATAATCGCCGGCTGTGATGCTCCCAAATTCCTGCTCCAGATTAAACCGTACCGGGGGCTCTTCAATCCCAGGGGATTGGGTAATGCTTTTGCTGCCTACCTGACTGCCTGAAGCGGTGTATAATATAAAATTGAGGTAGTTAAAGGCAGAATCACAATTACCCGGGTAATTTGGTTCTCCATATTTTAGATCTAATGAGATTTCTGCGGAATCAACTTCTGCAGCTTCCAGCTCAAAAGTGTCACTTGTTGCAAATTCCTGGGTGCAGCAGGTCGGGCCCCCATTGACATAACATGTTGTTTGTCTTTCTTTGCTCACAAATGGTGCGGATGAAATGGGATAAAATATCCGGTTGGCCCCAAACCGATACTCGGTGTGGCCCTTGGTCGGGTAGGTCACTTTTTTTAATGAGCCCGCCAGCATTGCACTTTCTTTGCTGTCTCGCTGGGAGCCTCCGTAATAAATGCCGTTTACTTCGCTGGGAGGTACATTCACTGGATAAGCTCCATTCAGTGTCTCGCCATTGGCAAAGCCCCAGTGGTCGATCGCATAGCTCAGTCTATGGGGTATGCTGTTGGCATTGTGGTATTCGAAAACATACGGATTTATGACTGGGCTGCCGCTCAATGCTTTTTCCCGGATTTGATCCAGTTTTAATCGCTTGTACCAGGCACTGCTTGTATTACCATTACCAATATCCCAGTTATCCGAAGGACTCTGAAAATAGCTGTGGGTCAGTTCCCATTTATAGCCAAAATTGCCATTGTGGATCACGATTTCTTTTAGGCGTTGTGGAGGGCTGCTGCCAAATACCTCAAGGTCTTGCCGGGTTACTCCATCGGTATTAAAGTCTACTGTCTGGGTTCCACTCGAATTGGTAATGCTGCTGAGCCGTTTGCCAATAATGTAATTATTATTGACCGCAATGTTGTAAAAGTTTAAATATTTACTCCCTGCACTGCCCGATAAATTACAACTGGTCTGCTGGCTGATCATGTAGGATTCTGCCGATGCAGGATACCGTACCCTATAGCGTTCGGTGGTGTAATTAAACGTTAAATAATGTTTTTCATCGTGTGTTTCCATTCGCATTAAATACCATCCGCTCGTAGTCGCATCTGCGGTGGGTAGCGGCTGAGAGGTCTCCACCATACTGCTTGCATCGTAATAGCCAAAATAACATATCACCCCATTGGGAAGAATGACTTTAAATCCCTTCAAAATACTCCCCGAATATATCCGGGTGATTTTTATGTCCTGACGGGGAATTAGCATCGGTTCTACTGTCTCCGATGTACCTGCATCGATGTCAAATAAAAATTTACCCGAAAAGCCGGCCACGTTAAAGACAAATACATCAGGCTCACTATCCTGAGTACCATCGGCCACCTCCGTTGGACTTATCGTGCCCAGGTTTTGCAAACTAAACCAGCCGTTTGATCCCTCGTCTGCCAAGCCAATCACGGTGCGCGAGATCATCCCTCCGGCATAAAGCGCCCAGTTGAGTCCGGCCCAGCTTGCTACTTCACTTACCCGTACACCGGCAGTGTGATAATTCAAGCTGATGGGTAAAGACAAAGGTCCCTGGGTAATGTCATATAAATGGACGCCTACCCGGACGGTTCCTGTAAAATGTGATACCTGGTGTTCTGCAAATTTTCCCAGTGATGCTGCCATATAGGACTGTATGGTCACATCCCCAAAACTATTATTCATCGATTGAGAATGTATTTTTACAGTGTTTATAAATACTGAAAACAGTAGGGCTATTATTATTTTATTTTTCATGGTCTTGTTTTTTTATTGCGGTTATTTTTTCATGCTCCATTCTTTTTTATCCACCGAAGCTTAAGCGCAGGTGGGTTATTTCACATAAGCATTCCGCTGTCCTTTTTCTAAAAAATACCGCATGCGTTGTACCTGACCACGGGTAAACATGTACATGTTTTTATCATTCGTGTCATCCATAAAATTCATCACCATCGCCCGTGGATAGCCCAGGCAGTTGCTGTGCCGCGTGGGCATGGGGTCTCCTACATTGGGTGCATTATGGGGTGGGGTATCGGCCACGCCATCCGACTCACAAGGCCAAAACGTACCATACAGATCCCGAAGACCCAGCCAGTTGCCCATCAAGTGCGTAAGTGTCTTGCCCTCTGCATGCACCCCGCACCTGAACCAAAATATCTTCTGTCGATCACAATGCCGTCGGTACCCTCAGGCCCTCCCGGATACTGAGCATATGAACCAATGTCTTCATCTGAATCAATCACCCAAATATTGACTGTACCACCCGGGTCCACTGGTGGCGATCCCCTTTCTTTTGCTTTCATCTCATTGTAATCCCGCCAGGAATCAGATTTCGTCTCGGCTATCGCCATACCTCCCTCCATCAGAGGAGAAAGTCTAAACCGGATACCGGTATCAGCAGCACGGTCCCTGTACTCTCCATCCGGATCATGGTGGTCACTGGCCGGTATTTTCGGAGGTCCAAAATCCCGGTTTAGTGCCTGGAGCTGTATGCCGATCTCCCGGGCCGCCACCGATATATCATCGGTATACAACATGTGAAATATAAGCTCCAGTACAACGGGTCTTCTATCGTACCTGTAGTCTTTACCTTCTCTCCTGATCACCAATTCATTTTGCATCCACTCACTCCGTGTCACCACAGATCTACTGAATTGGTCCCGCAAGTATTTGTCATTTTTGTACCGCTTGCTTCGACCAGGAGTATCTATTTCCATGTGGAATAGATCGTAGTAAGCATCCCGATTATTTATTTCCGGATTTGCGTGAATGCTTTCAGCAGTAATCATAGTACTGAAGAATAGCAATAGCAGGGTGGTAATCTTTTTCATCTATATTTTTTTTATTAGATCGAATTTTCCTTATTTCAATATGCACCGGCTTTTTATGAATCCGCAGCCGGTGCATCCAGTTATATCCGTACCAGCCTTTGCCGGTACTCGTGAATAGTATCGTCAATAGTCCTAAACTCCCACGAGTGTTTACTCAAGGGAAGAGCTGCCCGTATATTTAATTAAAGGATCTTCTTAAAAGGATTTTTTGGCTTATCTGAAGTGCATGATGCTATCTGGTTTTGTGACTCCGTAAGCTTCTGTTGGAGCCGGGTTAGTAAACGTCTAAGTACGAAAAAGGCGTGAAGCCAATCGTCTTATCAAGGGTCGCATCCCCACTGAATTCGATCAAGCCCACGCCTAAGCGTGTAGACTTGATCTGCAATTCAGTAAGTAAAATGCGATTTTGATAAAAGCAGATCCGCCATATAACTTTCTTTGATCAAAGACGAGCCTTCGCAGTTTTTGATCAGATATCTGACTAATATACAAAAGGAATTTTAATTGTTGGGAGAAAAATTAAATGATTTAGTAAGGGTGATGCGAAACCGAAAAGCATACTTCTTCAAAGTATCCTCCGAGACCCAAACTTCATATCTTTTCTGATGTAGTTTGTAGTCAATCAGATAGCTAATAAATCACCTTCCGAATGGCGTGACTACTATTATGTGTTTGCTTTCGGATTCAATTATTGGTATTTTTATATGCAACACGACGTCTATTCTACGCAGCAGGTGACATTAGGAAACTGTATATTTTATCCACTGATCGATTCCTACCAAACCCAGGGCATGGGTGAATGGTTGCGTTACTGATTGCGCTTCTGTATATGGATATGATTGAAAAAGCCGGAGAGAAAATGCAAGAGCTTCATCAGGCTTGGTATCAAAACCAGACAAGCCTATGCATGGAGCCGAACCCTTATGACGGCGGGACAGTAGCCAGAAACCCCATGCTTGGTATAACGGTTAAGATCTCACGAAAGTAAAGGCGAGGTTTCTGTCAGTATGGTTGATAACTGCCCCTCCGTTAAATGGATTTCGTTTTGACGAACCGCCCAGCACAAGAACCGAACGCTGGGTGGTACTCATACCTTCTGCTTCGGTGTATAAATGTGAGAGAGCATGGCATCAGTTCATTCCGATGTGGCCGTTTACTTGATTGTAGGTGGTAAATTCAAAACTTATTTGGTGCTTGCCCTAGAGATGACTCTACAACAGGAATAGTCAACTTATATTTCTTTAATAGACACTCTATATTTTTTTTAAACCATCCTGTTGCATTTGGTGCTAAACGTATTTCTTTTATAACCTCAGAGATTTTGAATGGAACTTCTATTCCCCTTAGTCCAGATTCTTTTGCAGCTCGGAAATAAAACCGAGCCTCCGATTCTGCTTCATAGCGAATGTCCTTATACCCTAAGGGATTTGATCTCATTGGTCCATACTTGTTGCTTGAAAAGTCTACATATTTTACGATTTCTAAACGAATGTCACCAAATTTTCTTAGAGATGCTCTTAACTCATCTACCTCAGCGACTATAGCTATTCCTTCTTCTAAAGATGCATATTGGTTCCATACCGCAACTGAATCAAATGCACTATATCTCCAGCATGAAATACAAAAAGATTCTTGCCATAATTGAATATCTCGCTTGATTGAAGAAAGTAGTATTTCAGACAGATTAGATAATTTTACCTCACCTTTTTTAATTAAACCATTTCCATCTAGTGGTAATCCAACAATTAAAGGTGTAGCATTCAATATGAAAGAATCCCGGTTGCTGATCTTGGCTTTGTTATATTCCCGAGTAAAAGAATCCAATTTCCACTGAAAAAGCTCACGCTGGGAACACACATCCATCGTAAACTCATGTGGATCGTCAAAATATTGAGGTCGAGAAAACCAAATTGATTCGGTTCGAAGAAGACTTAAAAATTTGTTGAGCGAAAAATATCTCCATAATTTCTTCAAAATTTCAGAATTTCCTAGGTAAACATCACCTGATCCGATAATATCTGGTCTCTTGTATTCACGTATTTCAAGCATTCCATTGTCCAAAGCCTCCTTGTCAGTTACAAAAATAAAAGGACATTTCATTTCCCTTAAAAATTGTACGAATCCTCTACGTAATTTGTCTAGACGTGAATCCCAATCATCTTCATATACTGGCTTTAGATGTTGGTTCTGAGAGGTGGGTTCAAATTTATTTTGTACAATATATACTGCAGGAAGACTATAAAAAAGAAGATGCAACCAAGGAAAGTTATTTAATCCATGAAGTAACCATTTCATATCCTTTGGAACATTTTGATCTACCCAAGTAACTATTTTGTGATATTGGTCATTATTTGGAGAGAATTGAATATGTTGCTCCCTAAACTCTAATAGTTGCTCCTGTGGTTTTTTGCTCGTCCCAAACTTTGGAAACAGCGGTATGGGTTCCGGACCACTCCAACTACCAGTTGGAAGTTCTTTATCCCATTCTATAATCTTAAGAAAATGAGGGGTTTTGTGATCTAGATTTTTGGTATCCACTTTTACCTATCAAAACTAGCAAAACTTCAGAGGTATTAATTAGTTGAAAATCCATAATTATGAAGAATGTTACCACCTCTCAAAGTGATAATGGGAATCGCTATTCACAAGAGGAGCTGGCAAGCGCAGCTGGTCAGAGATCAGTATCGAATCGACCAAAACTTTGCCAATTGCATCTGAAGGTTCGAATACTCAAGTTTCTAAGAATATCCCGGATGTGGGGTTCCAGTTGCCAATGTGTGGCATTGCGGGGCGATTCTGCAGCAAGGACCCGATATTAAAGCTTTCGTGTTCCCGGGTATACAATTTCTATTTAGTAGAGAATAATCCCAATTCAGATCGACTACCCAAAAAAGAGAAGCAAGATTTATTAAACTCAACGGTAATAAGAACTTGGAAATGTGAGAATACATTTACTTCCCAATACAAAAATTCCCAAAAATATGATCGAGTAAATCATCGGTTGTAATCTCACCGGTTATTTCTCCCAGGTGATAGATCGCCTGTCTTACATCCATCGCTACAAAGTCGGAAGTGATGCCCTCGAGCAGACCTTCCTCTGATTTTTTTAAATGTAACCGGGTTTTTTCAAGTGCTTCTACATGCCGGATATTGGAAACTATAATTGATTCTTCCTCTATTCCTTTTCCCCAAACCACTTCATACAATTTATCCCTAATTAAACCAATATTCGTATCGTTTTTGGCACTCACGGGAATAAATTGTTCGGGGGATATTTGTTGGGAAATAAAATCTTCGACTTTAATGTAGGGATTGAGATCCATTTTGTTAGCGACAACAAGGATACTAGTATTTTCTCGTTGCAAGCGTTCGAGGTCATCTCTTAGACTATTTTTGTCCAACTTTGCGACATCAAATACGTAAAGTACAATGGAAGCGTTGTCGATTTTATCCAGTGTCTTTTGTACGCCTAGTTTTTCGATCTCATCTCTCGCCTCTCGGATACCAGCTGTATCTATAAGACGAAATTCGATGCCATTTATATTGAGGATTTCTTCTATGGTGTCCCTCGTAGTGCCGGGAATGTCGCTTACGATGGCCCTGTCATCATTGAGTAAGCAATTGAGTAAAGTTGATTTTCCTGCATTGGGACGTCCGGCTATCACAGTAGTGACGCCATTTTTGATGGCATTACCCAGTCGAAAAGAATCGATGAGCGCTGAGGTTAGCTTTTTTGTAGATCTCAGCAGTGTGAGTAAGTCACCCCTATCTGCAAATTTTACATCTTCTTCAGCAAAATCGAGTTCGAGCTCAAGCATGCTGGCAAAATGCACCAATTTCTTACGGAGAGATGCAATTTGATTGGAATATCCCCCTCGCATTTGCTGTATGGCCAATTTGTGCGCCGCCTTTGACCGGGAGGATATGAGATCTCCCACAGCCTCTGCCTGGGACAGATCTATTTTGCCGTTTAGGAACGCTCTCATCGTAAATTGACCAGGTTGGGCCGTGACGGCACCGAGTTCTAGACACCGGGTGATAATCTCTTGTGCAATGTATGTCGAGCCGTGGCATGAGATTTCAACAATATCTTCACCCGTGTAGGAATTTGGATTCTTGAAAACAGATAGAAGTACTTCATCCACAGGCTCACCATTACGATCTACTATCTTTCCGAAGTGTATGGTATAACCATCAACTTTCTGCAAATCAGCTCCGGAGAAAATCTTATTAGCAATCTTAAGAGCGATAGATCCTGACAATCGTACTATACTGATCGCTCCCATGCCAGGGGGTGTAGCCAGGGCTATTATGGTTTCATTCGTTGATTGCATTTCTTGTCACTGAATCCCGAAGATATAAAAGGTTCAAATGGTCAGGAGGAAGTAGGAGACCATAATCATCTCTCATGCTTTCTATCGTCATTCTTTTCTTACGCTGTATTGTATATCTTTGGATGTATTGGAAACAAACTAAACTTAATCCTGCAGTCTTCGATGTAAGACGGGGGATACGAAACACAAGAAACTGACTTGAAATGGAAACCTTTTACCTGATCCTCATCATTGCCCTTTTTGTCCTGGCGATTTCTGACCTGATAGTTGGTGTGAGTAATGACGCTGTCAATTTTTTAAATTCTGCTGTCGGAGCAAAGGCTGCCGGCATGAAAGTGATCATCTTTGTAGCTGCTCTTGGAGTTCTGGCCGGGGCAACCTTTTCCTCCGGTATGATGGAAGTTGCCCGGAAGGGGATATTTCACCCTGAGTACTTCTATTTTTCCGAAATTATTTTGCTTTTCCTTGCAGTAATGGTTACTGACGTGATTCTCCTTGACACGTTCAATACATTTGGAATGCCTACTTCCACTACCGTGTCCATCGTTTTTGAATTACTTGGGGCAGCAGTGGCGATCTCCATGGTCAAGATCCTGACTGATCCCAATGCATTGCATCTCTACGAATACATAAATTCCGGGAAAGCGCTCGCCATAATTTCAGGTATATTATTGTCGGTGGTCATTGCTTTCACTTGTGGCATGATTGCACAATATATAAGTCGGTTGATGTTTTCATTTGATTATGAAAAACGCATGAGACAATTCGGACCGCTCTGGGGTGGCGTGGGAATCATGTCGATCACGTATTTCATTCTGATTAAAGGTGCAAAAGGTGCGTCATTCATGAGTGCGGGTTTGGTTGACTTAATTCATGAAAAGACAATACTCATCTTGTGTGTCAGCTTTATTGGTTGGGCTCTAATTTTATTTATTCTAAATCGTGTATTAAAGATCGATATTCTTAAGGTCCTGGTTTTGGTTGGGACTTTTGCCCTTGCCATGGCATTTGCTGGTAATGATCTCGTAAATTTTATCGGTGTTCCTTTGGCTGGATTTAATGCCTATGAGCTTTATCTTGAATCGGGAAGCACTGATGCCAGCTCATTTCTGATGGATGGTCTGGCCGGCAAAGTTCCTACACCTACGCTGCTTTTACTACTTGCGGGCTTAGTGATGGTTATTACTTTATACTTATCAAAGAAGGCGAGGTCGGTAGTGCGCACTTCACTGGACCTGGGACGACAAGATGAAGGAGATGAGCGATTTTCCAGCTTTCTTCTTTCCCGTAGTTTGGTGAGAAATTCCAGGTATATAAGTAAATACCTCAGCAGATCAGTATCTAAAAATACGAGGGATGCCATTCAGCGTCAATTTGACCATACACCGTTTTTGAAGCGTCAGATGAAATATGGAAAAGATGCACCATCGTTTGATATGATTCGAGCATCTGTCACTCTGGTGATAGCCAGTATTTTGATAGCTGTCGGTACAAATCTAAAATTGCCTCTTTCCACAACCTATGTAACTTTTATGGTTTTTATGGGTACCTCATTAGCTGATGGGGCATGGGGTCGTGAGAGTGCCGTTTATCGTGTGTCGGGTGTTTTGTCGGTGGTAGGGGGTTGGTTTTTTACTGCTTTTTCTGCCTTTACAGTAGCTTTCCTGGTTGCCTTGATTTTTTATTACGGCGGGTTGATTGCGATTGCCATCATCCTGGTTTTGACCATGTTTATTATCTATCGCACTCACCGGTATCACAACCGGCAAGAGAGTGAGGTCATGATGTTAGATCAAGATGATGAACCCCAAAATTTATCAAAAAGTGACATTATCAGACTGAGTGGAAAACAGATCAAGACTTTTCTAAATCAATATGGTAAATTAGTCGATCAATCTCTCGATGGTTTGGAAAGCGAAGATCGATCTTCGACAAATGCGACTTATAAATCGTTTAGACCGATCCTAAAAAAGATTAATCATCTCAAGACCAATTCAAATGCCGCTCTAGACCAATTGTCTGATCATGAGCTCGATGCTGGTCAGTTGTACATCCTTGTTCTGGATTATTTACATGAAATGGCGAAGGAAGCTGAGGGGATCATTGAGACCAATTTTAATCACGTTGAGAACAATCACAAGCCTTTACTTCCCGAGCAAGTTCTTGAATTGAAAATGTTGCATCAAAAACTTAGAGAACATTACAATCTCCTTGTCGAGGTATTCTCTGGGTTGGAAAGGGAAAAATTAGATGACTTTTATCAGTTGATGCCATTGTTTATGAGCTCGATAAGAGCCAACAGGAAGTTGCAGATCAAAAGAATAAAGAATCATGAGGTAGGTACGAGAAATAGTGCAGTGTATCTCGGCCATATGAGTAAGCTGAGGAATCTTTCACTTTTTTCCAGTAGGATCGCAAAAGTCCTTGATGATATCGTATTAAATCCTACAGATGAGAGTGAAGTAGTACCCTCCTCGATTAAGAAAGAACTCAAAGAGATGAAGAAAGAAGTCAAAAGTATCTTAAAGAGTGCCGAAGAGGAGGAGGAGACTCCTCAAGACAATGGTGAAAGCAGGGGAGACGGAAAATCTGGGGATTCACAAGATAATTTGACAGTTTTGGAAAATAAAGAAGCAGTAGACGATGAGAATATGGAAGGTGAGCCCGAAAAGAGGGAGGATAATTCGGGTGAAGAGAATACTTCTACTGATATAGATGAATAGCGGTTCTCAGAGATTTTCGATCTTTTTTACTTTGTGATGCTTGAGTACCTTGGCTTCGAGGTAAAAGATAGTCTCTTCGGCAATATTTTTAGCCAGGTCTCCGACTCTTTCTAACTTGTTGACGACCGAAAATAAATACAAGAGAGAGACTGATTTTATCTCTTTGTTGGATAGATCATTCATGCTTTTTAATGCTGCGGAATATAATTCGTTGAGGGTAGTATCTCTTGCAAATACTTCCCTCGATAGATCACCGTCCTCTTCGATAAATCCACGTGTTGAGATCTCAAGCATTTCCTCAGCCAGGTCAAACATTGTACTCAATTTTACGTCCGTAAGTATATTATCCGGGTAAGGTGATTTGATCTGTTTTTTTCTCACATATCGCGCAATTTTATCAGCATGGTCACCTACTCTCTCCAAGTGGGAAATAATTTTTAGGGACGCCAGAACAAATCTCAAATCACTGGCGACTGGATTATACAGGGCAATGATATTTTCACATTCCTTATCAAGACTCAAATCGGCAGCATCCACACGCTTTTCGACATGATGAATTTCTTTAGCCACAGCAATGTCGTGATTGACAAAGGCCAATTCAGATTTTTCCAGTTGATGTGCCACCAGATCCATCATGCTAATAATGTCATTTTTTAATCTAGCTAGTTCAACATCTAAATTTGTCACTGTCTTTTCATTCATTGTATCATATTTTAGTTGCGGATTCTTCCTGTTCTTCTTACCCAAATCGTCCCGTAATATATTTTTCAGTTAATTCTTGATCTGGTGAGGTAAAAAGGTTTTTCGTTTCAGCATATTCGATCAGTTTACCTAGATAGAAAAATGCTGTCTTATCACTTACCCTGCCTGCCTGTTGCATATTGTGAGTAACTATTGCAATCGTATAGTCGCGCTTTAGCTCGTGTATGAGCTCCTCGATTTTGCCTGTAGCAATGGGGTCCAGGGCAGAGGCTGGTTCGTCCATGAGGAGTATCGATGGTTTGACCGCAAGTGCCCTGGCAATGCAGAGCCTCTGTTGCTGTCCTCCGGACAAAGCCAGTGCGGATTTGTTGAGATCTTCTCTGACTTCCTCCCACAATGCTGCAGCTTTTAGTGACGTCTTTACAGCCTCGTCCAGGATATTTTTATTTTTAATACCTTGAATTTTTAATCCGTATATTACGTTTTCGTATATCGATTTGGGAAACGGATTTGGTTTCTGAAAGACCATGCCCACCCTTTTACGAAGATCCTCTACAGAAACGGAATTTAGATAAATATCCTTTTCGTTGACAAGAACTTCCCCATCTTTTCTGAAGGTATCGATGTAGTCATTCATTCTATTAAACAATCGGAGATATGTTGATTTTCCACACCCGGATGGACCGATAAATGCTACCACATCATTAGTCTTGACATCAAGGGATACATCGTCGATCACCTTCTTGCTTCCATAGAAGACATCCACATTTTTAGTTCTCAGGGCAATGGTTTTTTCGGAAGCTATTTTCTGATCACCGTCACTCAAGAGCGCATCCTCATATTTGTCCTTGACAGGAGTCTCACCCTCGCTTTTATCATTCAATTTTACCATGAGATTTTCTTTTGCCAGCGATGTCTTAAATAGACCGCTATTCCATTTAATAAGAAGGTCACCGCCAGGAGGATGATTATTCCCGCAGCGGCATTTACTACAAATGCGTGATCTGGCCGCGATATCCAGTTGAAGATCTGTATGGGAAGGACTGTAAATTCATCCATCGGAGTTTTAGGAACGAATGGCACATATGCCAGAGCTCCGATTACGATTACGGGAGCTGTCTCACCTATCGCCCGTGAAAGTGCCAATATGATTCCCGTTGCGATCCCACCACCGGCTGCTGGGAGAATTTGGTGCCGGATTGTCTGCCATTTGGAGGCCCCGATCCCAAATGAAGCTTCCTTTATGGTAAATGGGACTGCTTTTATTGCCTCTCGGGTTGCAACTATAATGATAGGCAGAATCAGGAGAGATAGTGTGAAAGCACCAGCGAGCAAAGATCCACCAAAACGCATTGTCCTCACAAAGATTTCCAGGCCGAGCATACCATAAATTACGGAAGGAACACCCGCAAGATTCGTGATATTGACTTCCAGGATGTTTGATAACCGATTTTTCTTCCCATATTCTTCCAAATAAATTCCCGCGCAAACACCCACCGGAATAGCAATGATTGCTGTGAGAACAAACAACCAGAGTGACCCGGCCCAAGCGGTGAGAATTCCGGCGCGTTCAGCTTTGCGAGAAGGTAAGCTCGTGAGAAAATCCCAATCTATTCTTCCCAGGCCATCCAGGAGAATGCTCCCTATAAAAATACATAGGAGCAAGATGCCCACTGAGGTACTGACAACCCCAATAATTCTGAACAATTTGTCCTGTAGCCGATATTTACTAGGCTTATTCATATCGTTCCTGAAAGCGGTTTCTGAAATAAAAACTTATGCTATTAAGAAAAAAAGTAAATACGAACAGGGTAAGTCCAGCAGCAAAAATGGTGCGATATTCAATAGATCCATATGGCACGTCACCGAGACTTACTTGTACAATATATGCTGTAATTGTTTCAACTGTTTCCAAGGGATTAAAAGTCAAATTGGGTTGTTGTCCTGCTGCAACGGATACAATCATAGTTTCACCAATAGCTCTGGACAAGGCTAAAAGGCCTGAAACAATGATGCCTGAGGAAGCTGCTGGGACCAAAACCTTAAAGGCAGTTTGAAATCGCGTCGATCCCATACCGAATGCAGCTTCCCTGAGCGAATTGGGTACTGCTTGCAGCGCATCCTCGCTCAAGGATGATACCATGGGAATAATCATTATACCCATGACAATGCCGGCGGATAGGGCATTGAATGTCGCAATTTGTGGAAAAATGGTTTTTAAAAAAGGAGATACGACCGTCAGTGCAAAAAAGCCGTAGACCACCGTTGGGACCGCTGCCAATATTTCCAACATGGGCTTGAAAATATTGCGTATCCGTTTTGATGCATACTCACTTAAATAAATGGCAATGATAATACCGAGAGGGAGGGCGATAGCAATGGCAACGACCGTCGTGAGCATTGTACCAGCCAGCAGAGGAAGTATTCCATACTTCTTGTTGACAAACAGGGGTGTCCATTCCTTTTCAGTGAAAAATTCCAGTGGAGAAACATCTTGGAAAAACACCAATGACTGTGACAATAGAACCCAGATAATTCCAACAGTCGTCAATATGGTGATCCAGGCACTTGCTCTTAGACCTGCTTCAATGATGCGCTCGTTAGGTTTTTTCATTCAGCATCAAGTTGCGACCTCAAATACCGCTCCCCACAAACGTCCTAAATTTATCCAGTTGCTGCTGGTATTCTTCGCTTGGTAACGGAATGTATCCTACATCCTGCACAAGAGTCGCTGCATTTTCGAGATAGAATTCAACAAATCTGATTACTTCAGGCTTGTCTCTGGCAATGTGACTTACATAAATAAAAATTGGACGTGATAAGGGAGAATAGGAGCCATTTTTTACAGTTTCCGTACTTGGTAAAACAGGACCATTTCCTGCATCAACGCCTACCAACTTTAATTTATCTGCATTTTCCTGGTAGTACGCAAGTCCAAAAAATCCCAGGGCAAATTTGTCACCCGCTACACCCTGGACCAAAACATGATCGTCTTCGCTCGGCATAAAATCTCCTCGACTTGCTCCACTTTTTCCGACGATGGCCTCTGTGAAGTAATCAAAGGTACCTGAAGCGGTTCCAGGGCCCAATAGTGTTAACTTTTCAGCGGGGAATCCAGTCCTCACCTGGTCCCATCTTATTATCGATTCTTGAGCTTCAGGTTCCCAGATCGTCTTCAGTTCTTTAGTGGTGAGGGATCGTGCCCAGCCGTTTTCCGGATGTACCACAACAGCCAGACCATCGTAAGCAACTGTCAGTTCCAGGTATTGAATGTTATTCGTCTTACTGGCTTCTGCCTCACTTGCTTTTATCGGTCTCGAGGCATTCGAGATTACTGTTTCGCCTCTGGAGAACTTTTTGAAGCCACCACCAGTGCCTGAAATGCCAATGGTAACATTTACACGAGGTGCTTCCGCCCTAAATTCTTCGGCGATGGCTTCGGTGATCGGGTACACAGTGCTGGATCCATCGATATTAATGGTGCCTGACAGCTTGGTTTGAATAATCTCAGAACCAGTTTGCTCACCAGTCTGTCCGCCACCACATGCCGAAAGAATGCTCAAAGCAATTGAAAAAACAAAAATGATAATTCTATTCATTGTCAAAAGTTTTTATGTCGTTATTTGTGCACAGATAAATTCTAAAATTGCATCTCGAGCTGCATCCTGAATTGAGACCGTCCATTGTCCTGACCCGGGAATGTAATTCTGGTAAAGTCACTCTGAACCTTCAAGCTGTGACCTACAATGTATCTGGATATTCCAATGGTAAATTGATCCTCATCGCGGAGGCTGGAAAAGAAATCGTCATCCCGACGGACAGTCGTGTAGCGCAATGCAAATTCTACATTGGCCGAAGTCAGGTATCCCGCCTGGACGCTAAAACCTGTTCCCGTTCTAAAATTACTGGATAGATCCGTAAGTTGTCGATCGGCTTTTTTATCAGCGTATTCCGACAGGACTGAAAATCCCTGATACTTAAACATGAGATCCGCCATAAAAGTAGACAACGAATTTTCGGCATATTGTCCATCAGTATTTCGAATAAATCGGCCCAATTGTCCTCCCTGTCTTACAGCTCCATCATTGTAGTCATAAGTCAAGCCCAGAGCCAGCTTTGGCGTGGGCTCCCGGGACAAGTCGGCCGAAACGTAATCCCCTTTATTTTTAAAGGCACCAAAAGGTAAAAAGTCCAGGTGTAGGGTATAATCGTAACCTCCGAAATTGTTAGATGTGATATTTCTCCCTTCGCCTTGAGATATTGCGAAGGAAGGAGCCAATATTACATTTCCCAGGCTGTACTTACCTCTGAGTTGAAGCCCGGCATCCCGGTCGATATTAAATCTGCTGTTGACCAGTGACCTGTCTACCAATTGGAGGTTTGCCGATGAGATCACCCGTTCACGGTTTCCCGGAAGTTTTGTTTGACCTATCCATAGTGCCCAGTTGTTAGCAAACTTCCATTTGAGTACCGCATCCAAAATAATTCTGCCTGCATCCCGGGTATTTCCATCCTCGCTATTTACGCTGATATCCCGATTGCTCAAACCAAGCTCCACCTTATACTCTATGTTTTTAGTCAAGGCAAATCCACCAAATTTCAATCGGGATCGTCGAATCAGAAACTGCGATGAAGTGGATTCACTTGCTCCATCGTGCGTAGCTACATAGAGACTTTGAAACCTCAAATTGAACTTGCAGGAAAAAGTAGAATCCTTGGCCATATAATTGATGCCGGATCCGAATCGAGGTTTATCTTGAGCAGACAGTGTGTAAGAATTGAATAGGAGCACAAGAAAAAGAGCAGTTACTAAGGTATATTGTTGTTTTATCATTGCATTCCTATAGACCCAATTATGTGCACAAATGTAGATTTACAATGTTAACCCAGTGTTAAATCGGTATTAATTCGATGTGACAATGCCAGGGACGGATCAAGGGACGTGATCTTGAAGCGGTACAAAAATAGAATTCCGGCACAGATTCTGAATTTCCCATAATCCAGCGTTCCCTCACCATCAAATTACACAATAGACTGTTGCATTTGATTATAAAATTCCGCACCGACGATTAGTGAGCCTATTCCGAAAAGGTTGCCAAAAAAAAATGGCTCTTTTGGCCCTGTCTGCCTGGAGGCATGCCAGGCAGGGATATTTTCATTTTCTTCAATCGCCTGATACACAGGCATCATCCGATCTCAAAAAAGTGAAAATCTCCTCCATTTTGTGAAATTGGCACTTTCCGGAGTAACCTCACTAGACTAGTGAGCTATTAAAAAAAAAGTAGGATTTTTTGATTTCGGGATTTCGTTTTTGAAGGACTGCGCCAAGTTGATTAACTTGACCTTGTGGCAGGATATCGCAGCACGGTTTTAAATCTATTTAGATATATTACCCCTATGCTCTCAAATAGAATACTGAGCTTAGTTACTCAAAGACGTCTTTTACTCCCTGTTTATCATCTTGTCTCTGATAATGATGTAGCTCACATAAAGCACTTGTACCAAATCAAGAATACCCGTGATTTTAATTTGGATCTGGATTTTCTGCTAAAATATTATGAGCCCCTTGATCTGCCCGGATTGATTGAAATCATTCATGGAAGTAAGGAGTTGAAAAAAAAGAGTTTTTTTCTGTCTTTTGACGATGGTCTAAGGGAATTTGGTGAGGTGGTTGTGCCCATATTGATGCGCAGGGGTATTTCAGGTCTCTGTTTTCTCAATAATTATTTTATTGATAACAAAGCTTTGTTTTTTCGATATAAAGCAAGTCTCTTAATCGAGATTCTTAAGGAGAAAGATAAAGACTTTGATTTAACGAATGTCGCTAGAATTCTGAATTGTGAAAATCTGGGATTGGATGCTTTAACAGACAGCATTCTAAAGATAAATTATCTGGATAAATCAAAGATAGATGAGATTGCAGCGTGCCTGGGGATCGATTATACTCAATATTTAAGGGAGCATCGGCCATATCTTACTTCGGAGGAGATTGTAGAGCTGCAGAAAAAGGGTATGTATTTTGGCGCTCATAGCCTGGATCATCCAGAATACTATTTGATGTCGTTTAAAGATCAGGTGCGGCAAACTACAGTATCCGTCATTGATTTGAATAGTAGATTTGATTTAAAACATAAAACTTTTGCTTTTCCCTTTACTGATCATGGATTAACCACACAATTCTTCAAAAAAATAGAGGATGACATTCCTGAGTTAGATATTACCTTTGGAAGTGCCGGATTAAAGCGGGAACGAATGCAGAATCATGTGCAGAGAATACCGATGGAGATGGGAAAATTGTCAGCGAGACAAATAATAAACGGTGAGCTTCTATACTATTTATTAAAAATGCCCTTTGGAAAAAATATAGTGAGCAGAGATGATATGGATTAAGCCGTTAAATAGGGCAGGGCTCCTCGCATATCTGGAGTCTGAAGAATATGCCAGCTCTACATTTGTTCCGATATCGAGACACAGGGCTCATTCTCATTATCACAATCCCCGCGTAGAGGAAGAAGACATCATCATGATTCTGGCCTATTCCGAAAAGGTTCTGGTCGGGTATTTGGGTGTCCTTGCAGACTGGATTTTTGAAAATGATGGCAGCAAGCACAAATGTGGATGGTTGAGTTGTATGTGGATCGATCCGGGTTACCGCGGCCGTGGTATTTCAAAAACACTCGTTGCTAACGCCTTTGAGTTTTGGGATGATAATATTCTTGTTACGGAATTTACGCCCGCAGCAAAGGGCTTGTACGATAAAATTGGCCGATTTCGAGATCTTGCAGTTTCATCTGGTACAAGGCTTTATTTCCGTTTTGACCTCGCAAAGATTCTTCCACCAAAGAAGCCAATCTACAAGGGTATTTCAGGGCTTCTTTCTATTTTGGACATCATCACAAATGTCCCGGTTGATCTACGCTATTTAGTCAATCCTTCAAAGCCAGGTGGAGTCACCATAGAGCCAATCGACCATTTAGATAAGGAAATGACGGCTTTTATCGAGGAAAGAAAGTTAAATTATTTGTTCCGGCGCGGGGCATCCGAAATTGAATGGACGATGAAATATCCATGGGTTTTGAGTTCTCCAGCTCCAGATCAGGAGGGCAGCCGGTATCACTTTTCTTCTGTTGCCCGGGATTTTTCTTTTATTCCTTTAGAATTAAAAAATCAAGATGGATTGCTTTTAGCCTTTATGCTTTTTGCTAAACGCGACCGCAATCTTAAGTTGCCTTATTGCTACTACGAAAATGGGGCTGTGGGTTGGATCTTGGATACCATTAAGTATTTTATAAAAAAATGGCGAATAAATACGTTTACTGTTTTTCATAAAGAACTTGCTGATGGATTGATGGTTAATCCCACTGGAGCTATTTATAAGAAAAACGTGGTGCGGCATTATATTATTTCAAAAAATATCCGAAATGTTGATGAAGACAGATCCCATTTGATCCAAGACGGCGATGCAGATTGTGCCTTCACGTGATCTGTGATTTAGGAGCCGGATTATTTTTAAGATATCCTTTAAGTATTTTAAGCTTTTGTAGAAACTATTGATCTTTCAAGGCATTAGTGGGATTAGCCATAGCGGCTTTGTAACTTTGTAAACTAATGGTGGAGACGGCGATAACTACCGTGATGCAACCCGCTAGCACAAAAATCCACCAGTGAATCGGGGTCTTATTTGCAAAATTTTCAAGCCATCTCACGCCAAAGAAAAGTGATAGGGGGATTGCCAGAAACAAGGCAATCATTACCAGTTTAAGGAAATCTTTTGTGAGGAGTAAAATGATATTTGAAATACTGGCACCAAGGACTTTTCTTATTCCAATTTCCTTTGTTTTTATTGAGATCATAAATGAAGTGAGGCCGAACAAGCCAAGACAGGCAATAAATACAGCGAAAAGAGCAAATGTTGCCAGTATTTTACCCAGGCGACTATCTGCTTCGTACTGATCGTTAAACTGATCATCAAAAAAGAAGTAATTGAAGGGATTATCAGGAAACACCTTTACCCAGCTCTCCTCTATGGAGGAGATCATTGGAGCGATCTGATCTGCCCTGGCAACATCAAACTTTACTGTGTAGTAGAGGGGATCAGGGTCAGGAATAAAGTTCCATAAGATGGTAGGCTCATGGGCAAGCTTTGGTGACTTGTGATGGTAGTTTTTAAACACGTTGACTATTGGCCAGATTCTATGTTCACTCTGAAACCATACCTTCTTTCCAATGGCCTCTTCCGGAGACGAAATGCCTAGTAAAGAGAGGGCGGCCTCATTGACTGAAAAACAATTATCATCAGCAGTTGTCTGATCAGAAAATGCTATCCCGGCTATGATTTGCAAGCCATAAACATCGAAATAGTCTTCGTCGATCCGGTAGGAGGTAAAACTTGCTTTTGTGTTTTCATCAGCACCCAGCAATTTAATGCCGCCGCGACTATCCAGATCGAGGTAGTATTTGCCGGGAATTGCCGAGGAAGCAGTGATTCCCGTTATTTCAGGATTTTTGAGCAATTCGTTCTTAAATACCTTATATAAATGCCTCTCCAGACTATCGCGATATGTTGCAGGAGCATTGACTACGATTTTGTTGTCCGGAGAAAACCCCAGATCCGTATTTTTCATGTAATTGAGCTGACTAAATATGATGATTGTGGAAATGATCAAAATAATCGAGCAAGCATATTGGAAAGTGACCAGACCCTTCCGGAACAAATCACCAGAAGGACTTTTACCGATGGATTTTAGGGTTTTGACAGGTGAAAAACCAGAAAGGATGAGGGATGGGTAGATACCGGATAGCGCTGTGCCAAGTACTAACGCAATTGAGATGATAAGAAACCAATTTTTGAGACCTCCCGGCATCATTTCAAGATTTTTTCCGGATAGTTCATCCATAAAGGGCTGTAGGAAATAAACCAGAAATAGTGCAAGACAAATTGCAATTATATTTACGATCAAAGCTTCGGTCATGAATTGAGCAATTAATTCTTTTTTCTGTGCGCCGACTACTTTTCTTACCCCAACCTCTTCCCTTCGATCATTGGCCCGGGCAGTGGCCAGGTTGATATAATTGGCCCAGGCGATGATGAGGATAGCTATCGCTATTAAGATCAGAAAATTTACAGTGCGATAATCTCCGTTGGCTTCGGCTTCATAGCCCAGGTGCGAGTGAAGATGAATATCACGGATAGACTGTGCATGATATTTTACGGTATATTCTTGAGCTAGATATGTGTTGAGATGTCGATCAGCAAATTCGGCGAGTTTGCCTTCAAAATCTTTAACGTCGATTGGATTCTTGAGTCGTACATAAGTATAAAAATCATTCCATTCCCATTCCAGGCTTGGGTCGCCGTTGAGAATAGGAAAAGTGGTAAAGGAAATTAGTGCATTAAACTTTAGGTGTGTATTTTCTGGCACATCTTCGACGATTGCAGTGACTTTAAAATCAGCGGAATTATTTCCTCTTAATATTTCTCCCACTGGACTTTTCTCCCACAGTTCCATTCGACCAAAATATTTCTCTGACAGGTGTTTTGTGAGAACAATAGAAAAGGGTTCCTTTAGTGCATTGCGGATATCGCCATCAATGACAGGGTAGCTCAGCACGTCAAAGAAATTGGAATCGACATAAAACAATTTTCGTTCTTCAAATTGATTTTCCCCAAACTCGAAAACTGTCCTCCCATACTCCGGACTTACCCTGATAAAAGACTCGACTTCCGGATATTCCTTCTGGAGGGCAGGGCCAATGGGAGCAGAAGCCATGGCATCGGTATCATCCTGTCTTCCCCCGGTGAGATATTCAGTCGTAATCCGGAACGTTTGGTCGGCATTTTCATGAAAGTTGTCGTAGCTTTTCTCAAGGGAAACATATTGAAAGATAAACATGGCAGCCATCAGGCCCAGTGCCAAGCTTCCTATTTTTATTATGGAATAGAATTTCTTCCTTCTGAGACTCCTGACAGCAATTTTTATATAGTTGAAGATCATTGATTAGGTTGTTTTGAGATTTAAGAATTCGATCTGGATCCACTTATTGTGATGAATGTCAAGTGCAGGTTCATCCTTTCCCACAGGAAGGAAATCTGTGTATTGTTTTTTTATCTCATTCACGATCGATAGACTCGATAGGGTTTATCATGGCCGTGCGAATGCTCTGGATACTCGATGTCAATAAAGCGACTAAAATAGTGGCCAGGCAGCAGCCAAATGGTAACCACCATTTTATCGCAATGTGAAAGGAAAACTGACTGAGCCAATCTTGCATAAAGTAAATGGAGATCGGAATGGCTATAAAAAGAGCTATTGCAATGACTTTGACTAAATCCTTACTTATGAGCATTACAATACCCGATATTGACGAACCGAGTACCTTTCTTATTCCTATTTCTTTTTGTCTTCGTCGGGTCTCGTAGGCGGTTAGCCCAAAAATGCCGAGACAAGAAATGAAGATCGCCAGCAATGCAAAAAGTAAGAGTAATTTAGATGTCCTGGTTTCTGTTTTGTAAAGCTGGTCATATTTCTGATCCAGAAAAGTATAATCAAAGATTCCCTGGGGTTCGTGTCTGAGGAATATTTTTTCTGCCGCTGCTATGGCTTTGTCCGTATTTTTTGGGGAGGACCTAAGATAGACGGTACTTTCCCATTTTGGCCGTTGCATAAAAATGAGTTGCTCTATGGGGTTGTGTAAGGACTTGAAGTGAAAGTCTTCGACAATCCCCACAATAAAGCCCCTGGTCCTACCGAGTTTTATCCATTTTCCAATGGGGTCTGAAATGCCTAAATATTCAACTGCTGTTTCATTCAGTATGTAAGAATTAGTGTCCTGGACACCTTCTCTAAACCAGCGTCCCTCCAGGAGATTTAATCCGAAAAAATTGTCAAAATTATCTGCAACACTGATGTTGAATATTGCCGGGTCAAATCCTTCTTCTTTGCCCTCATATTCAAAGCCACCGTATCGGGCATTGATATCGACAATATTGTTGTTGCTTATTGTGATGTCTGCAATGGAGGATTCTTTTCTCAACTCTTCCTTAAGTAGATAGGGGTCTGATGCATTGCAGTAGAAGGAAAAAACGTGTTCTTTTTCGTAACCTAATTTTTGATTTTTAACATAGTTTAATTGAAAGAAAATAACCACTGTACCGATAATTAATATTGTTGAACAGGCAAATTGTGCAACTACCAGAAGTCTTCTCAACAATTTTTTATTTTGGTTCATTTCGACAGAGGATCCATTTAGAGCGTCCAATGGTTTGAACTTTGAAATGTGTAATGCGGGTTGAATTCCGGAAAGTACCAGGATGAGTACAAAAGTACCCAAAAGGATAAATAGTACTTCGGGTCTATAAAGATCAAAGGATGTGAATTCTTTGTCAGATAGTGTACTAAATATTGGAAGACTTTGTCCGGCAATTATAGTGCCTACCGCACTGCTGATCAATACGATTAAAAAAGCTTCTGCAAGAAACTTTACGAAGAGACTTGCACGACTCGCACCAACGATCTTATAGATGCCCGTTGTCCTTGCCCGGTTTGCAGCTCTCGATGTAGTCAAGTTGATATAGTTTATACTGGCAATGACGACAATAAACAGCCCTATGATCGAAAAGATATAAATCGTTTGTTGATTTCCCTTGGGTCCATCTGAACTGATATGTGAGGAGCGCAAATAGATATCTTCGAGGGGCTGCAGCAAGAATCTTGAAGGATCGCGATCCTTTTCCCTGGGTGGTATTTCAGACAATTTTGTGGAAATCGATTTTGCAT
The DNA here is from genome assembly GCA_965222645.1 of Saprospiraceae bacterium. GTDB lineage: Bacteria > Bacteroidota > Bacteroidia > Chitinophagales > Saprospiraceae > JABDMH01. The sequence goes on from OZ244968.1 coordinate 4,806,028, forward strand.
CAATTCCGGGTGCCAGGAGTGCATAGCTCGAAAAGTTAAATGCACCCCAATGAGTAGCACCATCACCGAGAAATTTGGATGCATATTCCTCAAATGAAATAAACAAATCAAATTGCAGGTGCGAATTGGATGGAGGATCTTCGATCACTGCACAGACATTAAAATTGACGACCTGAGCATCCTCGCTGAGCTGTAAGAGTTGACCGAGTACATCTGTAGTGCCGTAAATCCTCCTTGCCTGGGAAGAAGTGAGAATGATGTCATTGGGCTTTCTGAAGTTTGAAGCGTTACCACGCAAGAATTCAAAGTCAAATACCTCGAAGAACTTTGGATCCGCAAGGTAGGCATTCTCCACCGACCAACGATTATCGCCATGCTTAATGACAGGATTCCACATCTTGTAGATCTGCACACATTCTTCGATCTCGGGCAATTGTTCGATTGCTCTCGGAGCCAAGGGAGCTGGAGTGGTGCTTATGGTATCTAAATTACCGCCAAAGGACCAGACCGAAAGTACTCTATAAATCCGATCCCTTTTGGAGTGCCAGTCATCATAATGTAGCTCATTGTGTGCCCAGATAAAGATCAGTGCTGCCGTGACAAAACTCAAAGAGAGCCCCAAAACATTTAGGGTCGTAAAAAATCGATCCCTTATTAAACTTCTAACCGCATGACGCAGGATTCTAATCATTTCTTTTTGTCTTAATCGGCCGGTCTCCGTATAGATCAAACCAATGCCTCTTCAATGTATTCCGCAAACATGTGCCAAAAAGATATGTCAGTGATATACAGCTAATTAGAGGTTTGATTTACGAAAATCAGTGTCCGCCAGCGTACGATGTTAGTGCGAAACCGGACGATCGTTGACGGAATCGGATCTTAAAAGTCGAAGGAGCTTTTTACATGCCAGGTGAGAAACAGACCGGACATCACCTCAATATTGTGACAGATGGATTACCCGTATGATTCGATTGTATCTGCGGAATTTATGTACTCACGGTTTCCCCCTCCAGCGTGTTAAATCCTGTATTATTAAAATAGGCCACAAAAGGACTTTCCCCTTTTTTCCCCCGAATTGCTGCACATCCTACTTCACCTGATTTATTTACCGCAATAAATTTGTCATTGTAATCGCCCTTATCCAAACCGCCATTAATTTCGACAATGCGTTTGCAAGCTGCCAGACAGGCTTCTGTGGGATGCATTCCATCGAGCATTTTTTCCACCACAAAGAAACTTCCACATGTACGAATGACCTCCTCACCTCTGCCGGTGGCACCCGCTGCCCCAATGCGGTTATCGACGTAGAGTCCGGCACCAATAACCGGCGAATCCCCAATGCGTCCCGGTATTTTTCCAAAGAGCCCGCTAGTGGTGGTGATGCCTGCCACTTGACCTTTTGCATCGATGCCAAGTACATTTATCGTTCCGGTGGATCTCTTAGGTGATTTATATTTACCATCCGCAGGAGGAAACCAATCGTCTTTATCGCTGAGGTTTTCTTTCCATCTCAGCCATATTAATCTCGCTTTTTCAGTGAGTAGTTCTTCTTCTTTAAATCCATGTGCCTTGGCAAACTTTAATGCACCCTCACCGACTAACATCATGTGATCCGTGCGTTCCATCACGAGCCGTGCCACTGAGCAAGGGGTTTTGATTTTCTCCAAAGCTGCCACTGACCCGCAGTTATGTGTCGGGCCATACATAATGGAAGCGTCCAGGGAAACGATACCATGTTCGTTTGGAAGACCACCATAACCCACGGAGGTATCTTCTGGATCGAGCTCCACGACATTAGCTCCTGCCTCAACTGCATCCAGTATATTGCCGGAAGAGGATAAAGTATCCCAGGCTGGCTGCAAGACTTTAGGACCCCATTTTTCACCCCTGCTGCATATGATCACGGGAAGTTCTCCTTCCCGGGTCGATTGTACCCCTGGTTTGTCCGGCCTCAGACTGCCTGCAATAAAGGGGGCACTGACTCCGAAATGAGTGAGTAGCTGGATGAATCGTCTTCGGTTTTTCATACTGTGCAGTTTGTAAATCCAAAAGATACCTAAATCTCACCATTACTGCTGACGATGATCCTACCGGCATCCTTGTGGGCTTACCATCAATTGTGCATCAAAACTGGAAATAAATCAGCGATTATCAGAATCAAAAAAGCGATTCCGGGGTTGTATATAATGGGTCTAACAGCGATTTAATATATTTGCGGCTTTTTAGCGAAGCTGGCACATTAGGCACGACTAAACATCAAATCATGAGCTTAACCAAAAAATTCTTGAAGTCCAAACCGGTTTGCAAGGTCACATTCAAGCTCCAATCTGAAGAGGCAAAGGCCGCCAAGAAAGCCTCCCTTGTCGGAGATTTCAATGATTGGAATCCAAAGAAGGCCAAGATGAAGAAATTGAAATCCGGAGCTTTTTCCATCACTTTAGATTTGGACATAAATAATCAGTATGCCTATCGGTATTTGCTGGATGGAAAAACTTGGGTGAACGATGGTGAAGCGGATTTATATCGGCCTACCGGTATGGGATCCGAAGAAAATTGCATCGTACAGGTTTGACACAGGATCTTTAATTAATACTTTAAAAACCTATTGACGATTTCGCTGCCAATGGCGAGGGAAGCAGTAGCGGCAGGTGATGGCGCATTGATCACATTTATTACATTTTCGGATTGTGTGATTAAAAAATCATCGACGAGATTTCCACTTTTATCACACGCCATTGCTCGCACTCCGCTGCCACCGCGCTCGACATCACCTTCTGAAATTTCGGGGATTAATTTCTGCATCGCCTTGACAAATAATTTCTGGGAGTAGGATCGCCGTATCTCCCCAAGTCCGGTTCGCCAGAATTTCTTGGCTAATTTCCTAAAGCCCGGATATAAGAGCGTTTCTATCAGTTCTGAAGAATCTATTTGGGAATTCTTGTAACCCTCTCGCGCATATGCCAGCACGGCATTTGGCCCGGCCTCAATTCCACCTGAAATCATTCGCGTATAATGCACTCCCAAGAATGGAAAGTTGATGTCCGGAACAGGGTAGATCAGATGATTTACCAGATGCTCTTTCTCTTTTTTCAAGACATAGTATTCTCCCCTGAAAGGTAAAATCTTATGCGGTGTCGGATTTCCGGTGAGTAGAGCTAGTTTATCGGCAAAGAGACCTGCACAACAAATAATCTTTTTTGCAGTCACGTCGCCATTTTTAGATTCAATTATTTGCTCATTGATTCCGGAGTTGATTTTCCGCACCTCAAAGTTGAGAAATATCGATCCGCCGTTTTCACGGAATAACTCAGCATATTTTTGAGCCACTGTTTCATAACTTATAATCCCGGCTTGAGGCACGATAATGGCCTTTATACAATTGACGTGCGGTTCTACTTCCCTGGCCTCATCCTGGTCAATAATTCTGAGACCCTCCAGTCCATTTTTTATGCCCTTGTCATAAATCCCCTCGAGTGTCCGGATCTCACTTGAATCTGTTGCTACGATCAGTTTTCCACAGATTTCGTAAGGTATATTGTGCCTGTCGCAAAACGATTTCAACCGGGCAAGACCTTTTGAGCAGTTGCGAGCTCTGAGACTTCCGGGTTTATAATAAATACCCGAATGCATTACACCACTGTTATGGCTGCTTTGATGCCGGGCAAGAGCGTTCTCTTTTTCCAGCACTGCTATTTTTAGATCGGGTTTGCGCTGCTGCAATTGGTGTGCGGTAGAAAGACCTACAATACCACCTCCCACTATGACAACATCAAAATGCACGATACCAATATAGCTAAAATCTCAAGGGGAGACTTTCTAATCATTTAGTGTACTTTTGGCCTCAATTTTTCACAGATTTGATGAGGATTTCAAGATGGGCGGTCAGTGCCTTCTTTTTCACTAATGGGTTTCTCTACGCAGCTTATGTCTCGAGAATACCAGATATTCAAGAACATTTTAGTCTGGATTATCGGGGCATCGGAATCATCCTTCTCAGTGGAGCTGTTGGCTCCCTGCTCGCCATGCCGTTTACGGGTGCCTTGATTGCCAGATGGCAGAGCAAAAGAGTCACAACTTTGGCTGCTTTTGGCTTTTGTTTTTCGGTATCCCTGTTCATGTTTTCACCCGGGGTAGTTGAACTGGGATGTCTATTTTTTCTTAAGGGAGTATTGGTGGGCATAACAGATGTCGCTATGAATGCCCAAGCTGTGATAGTGGAGCGCACCTACAATAGACCCATCATGTCTACTTTCCACGGAGTATTTAGTCTAGGCATGTTTGCAGGAGCGGGACTGGGAGGGTATGTTATTCATTTGAACGTGAATGTCGCAGGGCATTTATTGCTCGCATCTGGAATAAGTCTTCTGGCCATCCTGTTTTTTTCCAGGTACCTGGTTGCAACAGCATCTAAGGTGCAAGATAGAAGAGCTGACATCAAAATATTTAATCTTCCACACCCCTTGCTTATAGGCCTTGGTGCTATTGCCTTTTGTGGAATGCTTGCCGAAGGTGCCATGGCAGACTGGAGCACCAATTACTTAAAGGAGGTGCTGGAAGCTGTTCCCTCTACTGCTCCGGCAGGTTTGGTGGGTTTTTCACTTGCAATGGTGGGAGGTAGATTTTTAGGAGACTACGGCCGGATGCGATTTGGTGATGGTCCAATTATCCTTTATTGCAGCTTACTTTCTGCCATCGGTACCGCAATTATCATTTCTTCTATCCATATCGTGACCGTAGTTCTGGGATTCTTCATAGTAGGGCTCGGGCTGTCAATCATTGTTCCTGTAGTATACAGCCGGGCCGGAAATACCCGTGGAATCGACCCGGGACTTGGAATAAGTATGGTGACAACGATTGGATACGCGGGATTTATGATTGGACCGCCTACAATCGGCTACCTTGCCGACTGGATTGGGCTACGGGGTGCCTTTGGATTCGTGTTGAGTCTTTTAATTTTGATGTTCGCATTGAGCCTTTGGGAAGGTAGGAAAGAGGGTCGAGCAACCCTGTGAACGACAGGCTCCCTTGATCCGATCCTCTGCAAATCAGACTGTTAATTAAATCCTAATGTTTACTTCAAAGGAGGTAGGAATTTTATTCTACGACGAGAAATTTTATTTTTGCAGCATCGTTGAAGATGTGCAAACATCTTTGCAATGTTTTACTTAAAATTTAAAATGATCATCACTTATGAAGAAGGTATTATTAGGCACGCTGGTCCTGTTACTGGCGGTGAGTTTGATGGAAACTCAGGCTCAAATTACAACCCCAGCTCCCAGTCCGAGCTCCACGCTCAAGCAGACTGTCGGATTGGTCGATATCAAAGTTGAGTATTCCAGACCTGGCATCAAGGGAAGAACGATTTTTGGAGATCTTGTACCCTACGATAAAGTATGGCGACTGGGTGCAAATGCTGCGACAAAAATGACAGTTAGTGACGCAGTAAAAATTGGAGGGAAGAAACTGGATAAGGGCTCATATGCAGTGCTCGCCAAACCGGGTAAAAGCTCATGGAGTTTCATGTTTTATCCGTACTCGTCAGGTAATTTTGGTTCATATCTCGAAGGAGATGTGGAACCTGTAAAAGTGACATCCACACCGATATCTCTGGGTGAAATGAGTATCGAGAATTTTCAGATTACTATAGATGAAATCAGCAACAATGGAGCGACGATGTATGTAGTTTGGGACAATACGGCAGTGCCACTCGAAATTAAGGTAAACACGGCAGAAGCAGTGGAGGCCAACATCGAGCGAGTTATGGCTGGACCGAGTGCAGGTGATTACTACGCTGCAGCTTCCTATTATCTGGCTGAGGGAAAAAATCTCGATAAAGCTCGCAAATGGATCACCAAATCTGTCGATATGGGTAATGAACGTTTTTGGGTGCTGCGAACAAAATCTTTGATCGAAGCTAAATTGGGTGATAAAACTGCTGCCCTGGAATCTGCGAAAAGGTCACTTGAGCTGGCCAAAGAAGCCGGTAACAATGACTACATTAAAATGAATGAAGCTTCCATTAAGGAATGGATGATGTGAGAAAACGTGTTTAATTGAAAGCCAAAAAGGGAGTGACTTCGGTTGCTCCTTTTTTTTGTTATATCCTTCCAAAGCTGAGAGTGCTCAACGATGCGTGCACGTTGGCACGAATCTTTCTTTAGTTAATGATCGCAAGACAGCCGTTTTGCAGGACCCGAGTCTTTTGATAACTTTATTTGCTTTGACAAGATGAAACACAAGCACAGGGGAATTCCAAAAGGCAAAACAGATTATACCAGTTTACTGGTTAGTTTGTTTCTTCTTCTTTTACCCATGCTGCGTACAGATGGCAATTTTGAGGCTCTGTTTTCATCGGTGGGAAGACTTCACCCTGTCATTGTACATTTTCCGATTGTGCTAATCTTAAGCACAGCGATACTGGAGTATCTTTTTGGGACATTAAAGGGGCCCGTGGGCATGATGATTATTAAATATGGCTACAACTGGTCATTATTTACATCGATTCTCGCCTGCATTTTTGGATACCTATTATATAGTACTGGTGATTATGGAGGTGAATTAGTGCGGTATCATCTCTGGAGCGCTATCGGAGTTTCACTCCTGTTGACCTGGAGTATTCATTTTAGGAAGCGGTACATCAGTACACACAGATGGAGGTTCCGCCAGATTTCACGAACACTATTAGCTATTTCAGCACTTCTGATTCTTTTTACCGGGCATCAGGGAGGGTCACTTACACATGGACCTGAGTATCTGACGGAATCTATCACCAGCCTCATTCAAAAGCGTAGAGTAGAAAGCACAAGGGCAAGTAAGAATCCTGAGTCCCTTTTGGTATTTCAGGAGGTCATAACCCCAGCGTTTAAACGAAATTGTATGAAATGCCACAATCGATTAAACTCAAAATCTGACCTTGATCTCTCATCCTACGAAGCAGTAATGTCTGGAGGAAAGTCTCTTATTCCCATGCTTGTGCCGGGTCGACCTGACAGCAGTGAACTCCTGCGCCGCATTATCCTGCCTCCGAAACACGATGAATATATGCCACCAGATGGAAAACCTCCTTTAGACCCTGCAGAAGTTTCTATCATTGAGGCCTGGATACAAAATGGAGCCGGTGTGCAGGATACTCTTGGCACACTGATGAACGCCGGTGATACCATTAGCCAGATCATTAATGAATATCTTCCCACCCTGGCCAATGACCAGGCCAATGCTGCAGCGCAACGGAGAAAGCGGCTGAAGATGGGACCTAAACTGGCGCGATTAGGGATGAGACTCGGAGTTGAGATTCGCCCGGATGGAGATACGGATTCGGCTTATTACAGTGTATCAATGTTGTTTCCACCTAAAATCGTGGATGATGATGTGCTGGTGAAATTGATGCCGTATAAAAGCTATTTTTCAAAGGTTTCCCTGGTATCATCCGATGTGACAGATGAGGGTATGTATTATTTGGGTCAAATGCCAAACTTGCAGGAGCTCATTTTGGCCAAGAGCTGTATCAAGGGAGAGGGCTTGAAGTATTTAAGGGATCTGCCCAGGCTGCGGGTCCTCAACTTATCCCATACCGATTTAAACAATCAGCAGTTATTGCACCTGACTGGTTTTCCTGCTTTGGAAAAGGTCTACCTGTTTAATTCCTTTGTCACACCAGAATTTTTGGAAACATTCAATACTTATATGCACGGTGTCGATGTGAGTTTTGAAGAGGGTGACTATTACTAGATGATTGTCTCAGATGTCGGTTCGTGATTGACGCCGATTCAATTCCACTTTTCATACTTTTGCCTCTCGTATGAGTGCAACTCCTTTAACGATTACAGAAGTGCAGTCGAAATCTGACCTGAAGCGGTTTGTCGATTTTCAGGTCGAGCTTTATCATGGCAATCCACACTTTGTACCTCCCATACGCCGATCCGAAATTCAGACTTTTGACCGCAATAAGAATCCGGCCTTTGAGCACTGTGACTCGAAGCTCTTCCTGGCGAGCAGAAATGGCAGTGTGGTGGGCCGTATTGCAGGGATTATTAATCATCTTGAAAACGAGGGTAGAGAGAAGAAGGTAGCCCGATTTGGTTGGGTTGATTTTATTGATGACCCCTCGGTGACGAAATCACTTTTTGCGGCGGTCGAGCAATGGGCGGTCGAGCAAAAGTGTCAGGAGATCAAGGGCCCTTATGGATTTTCAAATATGGATAAAGCGGGATTGCTCACAGAAGGTTTTGAGGAGCTGGCCACAATGGCTGAAATATACAATTACGCGTATTATCCCGATCATTTAGTCAACCTGGGTTATCGAAAACTAGTAGACTGGAAGGCTTTTGAAGCAACCGTTCCCAAGAAAATCCCGGAGAGGGTCACAAAGTTTGCTCAAATGATTGCCAGTCGGTATAAGATCAAAGAGCATCAGATAAGAAATAAAAAAGAGCTTAAAATAATAGGACGCAAGATTTTCGAATTGATTAATTTGACCTACAGAGATCTCGAGGGATTTATTCCACACAGTGATGCACAAATTGAGTTATTTATCAATAATTATTTATCTCTGATCAATTTGGATTTTGTCAGTATAGTGCTTGATGAAAATGATGAATTGGCGGGATTTGGTATTACTATGCCGTCTTTTTCGAAGGCTCTACAGAGAATAAAGGGGCGATTGTTTCCTTTCGGTTTTATAGAATTATATAAAGCTCAGCGTAAAAATGATCGTGTGGATCTATATTTAATTGCAGTGCGACCCGACATGCAGAATAAGGGAATAACCGCCTTGATATTTCATAAAATTATTAAGACGGTCATAAAATATGGCATTAAAAAAGCCGAAACTAATCCGGAACTCGAGTCAAATCAGGATGTGCAGAATCTTTGGAGGGGTTATGAAATGAGATTGCATAAAAGGCGAAGATGCTATCAAAAGCAACTAGTCTAGTTGACCGTAACAACTCAGGTCCCTCAATTAGTTTCTTTTATACCAGCCCGTGACATCAAAAGCCCTGCCTGCGATACCGCAGATGGGCAAGCTTACCTGGCTGTGGCCAGGTGCGGTCGCTTCTTAGATCTGGCACAAAATTATTCCAATTTATACAACCCATTCATCTGTTACAGTCAGCTGGATAGTACAGACCTTTAAAAAACAAATCTACTACACTTAAGCTATACGTGCTTCGGCAAAGCCCTTGTCGTAAACACCCGATTTGAGTTTCTTCGCCACTTCCGAGAATGCAGTGAGGGTGGTGGAAACATCTTCGAGCGTATGCACGGCTGTGGGGATAAGTCTCAAAATTATCATTCCCTTAGGTATCACCGGATAAACAACGATCGAGCAGAAAATGTGGTAATTATTCCTCAGATCGTTTACCATCTGAGTCGCTTCATCTACTGACCCTTTCAAAACCACAGGAGTGACACAACTTGTGGTTTTTCCGATATTAAATCCCCGTTCTTTGAGTCCGTTTTGCAACGCATTTGCAATAGTCCATAGTTGATCTTTGTACTCAGGATGATTTTTGATCAGCTCCAGCCGTTTCAGACCTCCGATTACAAAGGGCATCGGTAAAGATTTGGCAAAGATCTGAGATCTCATATTGTACTTTAGATAGCGGATGATCTCTGGATCACCGGCAAAAAAAGCTCCAATCCCTGCCATGCTCTTGGCAAAAGTAGAAAAGTAGACATCAATCTCATCCTGGACTCCCTGCTCCTCCCCTGCACCAGCACCAGTAGCACCTAATGTGCCAAAGCCATGGGCATCGTCTACCAGGAGCCGGAAATTGTACTTTTCTCTGAGTGTGACAATGCCTCTCAAGTCACCTTGTTCGCCACCCATGCCGAAAACACCTTCGGAAATAACAAGAATTCCTCCACCACTCTTATCCACCAGTGCTTTAGCCCGTTTGAGATTTTTCTCCAGACTATCCATGTCATTGTGATCGTAGGCAAACCTTTGACCCAGGTGCATCCTCACACCGTCTACAATACAGGCGTGACATTCGGAGTCGTACACCGCAACATCCTTCCGGGATAATAGCGCATCGATACTCGATGACATGGCCTGATATCCAAAATTTACAAGCAGGCCGGCGGGCTTGTGAACAAAGGCCGCCAGCTTGTCTTCGAGCTCACAATGGTAACGGGTATTCCCAGACATCATGCGGGATCCCATGGGATAGGCCATACCCCATTTTTGGGCAGATTCTGCATCTACCTGTCTGACTTCAGGATGATTTGCCAAGCCCAAATAATTGTTTACACTCCACACAATCACCTCTTTGCCATCGAAAACCATACGATTGGCAATTTCATCTTCCAGTTTTGGAAAGATGTAATATCCCTCGGCCACGTCGGCATATTTGCCTAGTGGGCCAGCATTCTGCTTAATCCTGGTAAAAATATCCATGTACTGGGTTTGATTATGACCGCAGCAAAAATAGTCAGTTTTCGGGATTTGCGTATGTAAATTGGCTTTTTCAGAGATGAAGCTGAGAGTGTCAGCCTATTATAGTCGTTTCAGCCCGGCATTTCCCGATCGACGTATCGAACACAAATAATCTGCTATCTTACCGGCATCTATGGCAATTGGGGAGTCAAACAGAGATGTGGTCTTGATCACCGGAGCGTCGTCGGGCATAGGGAAGTGTGTTGCAGGGCACCTGGTGAAACGCGGTTATATCGTATATGGTACAAGCAGAAGACCGCAGCAAGAACTGCCGGGAATGAATTGGTTGCAGCTTGATGTCAGTCGGCCGGACCAGATCAAAAGTGCGCTGCAAGTTCTCATCGCGAAGGAGGGCAGAATAGACGTACTGATAAACAATGCAGGTCTCGGTATGATTTCTTCGTGTGAGGAAGCTCCCCCGGAGAATGTCACACGGGTGATGGAGACAAATTTTGGGGGAGTACTGGGTATGACTCAGGCCGTACTCCCAAAAATGAGAGCACAGAGATCAGGCAAGATTATCAATGTGAGTAGCATTGCAGGACTGATGGGATTGCCTTTCCGCTCGATTTACAGCGCGAGCAAATTTGCTGTTGAGGGACTGACTGAATCACTCCGCCTGGAGGTGGCACAGTTCGGCATCCAGGTTTGTTCGTTACAACCTGGATCAATAAGGACGGAGATCAAGGCAAGTCGGGTTTCGCATCTTCCCGAGGCTTCACCCTATCAACCAAATTTAAACAGCACTTCGGCACTGGTAGATAGTGAAGTTGCTCAGGGGATAGATGCCCTGGCCGTTGCCGAAACAATTGAAAATCTATTGAAGCAGGATTTTCTTCGGTCAAAATATATCGTCGCCAAGCCTTTCCAGAAATTCTCCACGGCGCTCCGGAAGGTTTTGCCCTCGACAGTTTTTGAGAAGATGCTTAAAAAACATTACGGACTTTCCTGATGACGTTTAAATAATTAATAACCGATCTCTTCCCTCCCAACGATGCGAAGTCGGGGTCACGTAAGTGGGAAAGTAGGGAAGTAGTATAGTAGGAATTCCCAAGCCCGGAGCGAAATCCCGATATCGGCCGGAGGGAGATCGTCGGGGTCGGATCTGTAAAATAAAGTATAAATGTCATCTTTCGATTCACAAATAATAAAGTGATCTGCAAAAGCGAACGGCTGGAATCACGAGCGGGGGTGGTTGGGCCTAGTAGGCAAAAGATCCAGTGTTTCGTCTGGTAATTAAATGTACAGATCAAGCCAGATATTTTTTGTCATATCGAAGAAGTAAAACCGCGTATAGCCATGCTACATAAGGCTTTTAATGATGAAGAGATGGCGAAAAAGATCGGCTTCAGCTGTATAGATAATTATCGGACGAGGCACTAAAGCGAAAGACTTTATTGTTGCTTTTTGGTCACAAATAAGAAAAGGACAAAACCTAAATTGTTCGTTTTGCTACTTTGTCTTGATACAAATTCCTCAAAACTCGCCTACCAGATGGATACCAATGAGTGGAATTCCAAAAGGGCACAAAAAATAAGTTTTCACGACAGATCGAGCACAGCGAGATCCCAACATTGAAACGTAATGTAGATCGTCGGGATGTCAATAGATAGCCACAGATTATTTTTGCTTAGCATTTATGTAGACTGATGAGGATCTTTAGGATAGTCCGCCATAAAGATTCAGGAAATTATTTTTAGTGACCCGACTTCGCATCCATAGGTGGGGCCCCACACTAGGGTTGTAGCGTCAGATTTTATCCAGCGGAAAAGAGCTGAGGAGCATAAATGCAGACAAAATCTGATCACAAGCAATAGACTTCTCCACTAAGGAAGGAGGAGCCTTATAAAATCTAGCGAAGACCCAAGATGTGGGTCACCGAGGATGTAGGAGGCAGTTTTTGACCCATCCCGACAGATATCGTCGGGACTGACAAAAAGTGGGAAAGGACATTTTTAGTCACAAAAAAGACAAATAATTAAAATTGTGGGTCACCGAGGATGCAGGAGCTCACCCACCCACTGTACGTGGTTCTCATCACTTCGAGTTACACCGTACCTCGCCCCGCCCTTGGCGGGATCGCCCAAGAATGCTCCACTTTTTGCCCTGCTGGCATGGCCTGTCAGGCGGGGTGCCAAAAAGTGGAAAACTAAATTTGGTCACAAAAAAGAAAAATAATTAAACCCACTTATTCCTACTTCTGCTTTACCTGATAGTAAAGTCAATGGAGTGAATAACAATCAAGATCAACAAACACTCATGAACCCAAACGCGAGTCATCCGACAGGCATGCGGAGCGTGCCTACAGCACCTTAGATATTTTGCCGTTAAAATAGGACAAAAAGGGTTAGGTAAAAGAGTGATGCCGAAGTGAGCATAAGGATCTGTAAAATAAAGTATAAATGTCATCTTTCGATTCACAAATAATAAAGTGGTCTGCAAAAGCGAACGGCTGGAATCACGAGCGGGGGTGGTTGGGCCTAGTAGGCAAAAGATCTGAGTGTTTCGTCTGGTAATTAAATGTACAGATCAAGCCAGATATTTTTTGTCATATCGAAGAAGTAAAACCGCGTATAGCCATGCTACATAAGGCTTTTAATGATGAAGAGATGGCGAAAAAGATCGGCTTCAGCTGTATAGATAATTATCGGACGAGGCACTAAAGCGAAAGACTTTATTGTTGCTTTTTGGTCACAAATAAGAAAAGGACAAAACCTAAATTGTTCGTTTTGCTACTTTGTCTTGATACAAATTCCTCAAAACTCGCCTACCAGATGGATACCAATGAGTGGAATTCCAAAAGGGCACAAAAAATAAGTTTTCACGACAGATCGACCACAGCGAGATCCCAACATTGAAACGTAATGTAGATCGTCGGGATGTCAATAGATAGCCACAGATTATTTTTGCTTAGCATTTATGTAGACTGATGAGGATCTTTAGGATAGTCCGCCATAAAGATTCAGGAAATTATTTTTAGTGACCCGACTTCGCATCCATAGGTGGGGCCCCACACTAGGGTTGTAGCGTCAGATTTTATCCAGCGGAAAAGAGCTGAGGAGCATAAATGCAGACAAAATCTGATCACAAGCAATAGACTTCTCCACTAAGGAAGGAGGAGCCTTATAAAATCTAGCGAAGACCCAAGATGTGGGTCACCGAGGATGTAGGAGGCAGTTTTTGACCCATCCCGACAGATATCGTCGGGACTGACAAAAAGTGGGAAAGGACATTTTTAGTCACAAAAAAGAAAAAATTAAAATTGTTGATCACCGATGATGCAGGAGCTCTCCCACCCACTATACGTGGTTCTTATCCCTTCGAGTTACACAGTACCTCGCCCCGCCCTTGGCGGGATCGCCCAAGAATGCTCCACTTTTTGCCCTGCCGGCATGGCCTGTCAGGCGGGGTGCCAAAAAGTGGAAAACTAAATTTGGTCACAAAAAAGAAAAATAATTAAACCCACTTATTCCTACTTCTGCTTTACCTGATAGTAAAGTCAATGGAGTGAATAACAATCAAGATCAACAAACACTCATGAACCCAAACGCGAGTCATCCGACAGGCATGCGGAGCGTGCCTACAGCACCTTAGATATTTTGCCGTTAAAATAGGACAAAAAGGTTAGGTAAAAGAGTGATGCCGAAGTGAGCATAAGGATCTGTAAAATAAAGTATAAATGTCACCTTTCGATTCACAAATAATAAAGTGGTCTGCAAAAGCGAACGGCTGGGATCACGAGCGGGGGTGGTTTGGCCTAGTAGGCAAAAGATCTGAGTGCAAGACTTTTTTGTTTCTTTTTTGGTCACAAAAAAGAAAAAAATTAAAATTGCTGATCACCGAGGATGCAGGAGTTCACCCAACCACTGTACGTGGTGCTCATCACTTCGAGTTACACGGTATCTCGCCCCACCACTGACAGGAACGCTCAAGAATTACCAAGAAAAAACAAAATCCTTTTAATCAGATTTTTATTTCTCTTTTGGTCACAAAAAAGAAAAATATATAGAATATATAGTGAGGCTAAGCATCATGAGTTTTCATCAAAAAAATCCAATGCTTCTCCAACCACGAACACACTCCCTCCAATGAAAATGCATTCCTTTTTCTCAGCATTTTCTAGTGCCTTTTCCAAAGCACTTTTGACACTTATGTGTGATTTACCAACCAGACCAACCGATTTTCCCACTTTTTCCAAATGCACAGGATCCTGAGATCGAGGCAGATCAGCGGCACACCAATAATAATGCGCCTCACGGGGCAGGAGGGTAAGCATCGCAGTAAGATCTTTTTCTTTTGATATACCAAAGACTACATGTAGTCCATTCCGGGTCAGATTGCTGAGTTGTTTCGCTGTGCAATGCAGAGCTGTCGGATTATGACCACTATCTGTGACCACCAGGGGTGACTCCTGCAGTTTTTGCCAGCGGCCCATCATGCCAGTGAGCATTTCAACATTTCGAATCCCTTGCGTAATTGACTCATCATTGACATCAATGACTTTATTGTCCCGGAGTATCTGCATTGCTGCCAGGGCAGTTCGGATATTTGTCAGTTGGTAGCCACCCATTAAATGCGTCTCGTACTGCTTTTTTACTCCGGTAATTAGATTATCCACTTCGATTTTTTTCAAATGATCATTTTCGGAATCCAAAGTTTGTACCTTTAATAAATCTTGCGCAAAATAAATCGGAGCCTTTTTAGCTTTAGCAATTCTTTTAAATACCTGATCAGTTTTCTTGTCTCTTTTTCCAATGACTATGGGAATTTCGTATTTGATTATTCCTCCTTTTTCTCGAGCAATTTTTTCTACTGAATCTCCGAGCATGGACTGGTGGTCCAGACCTATATTGGTGATAATGGAAATAACCGGAGTGACAATATTTGTAGAGTCCAATCTCCCCCCTAAGCCCGTTTCGATCACAGCCAGATCAACCTTTTCGCTGGCAAAAAAATCAAAAGCCATCGCTACCGTTAATTCAAAAAACGAAGGATTTATTCTTTGGATAGATGACTCAATCATTTGTACAAAATCAATGACATTCTTTTTGGGAATTTTTTTTCCGTTTATTCTAATCCGCTCGCGAAAATCCAGATAGTGGGGAGAAGTGTGAAGGCCCACTTTTAATCCCCGGGCCTGCAAAATGGCTGATAGAATGTGGCATACGGACCCTTTTCCGTTGGTTCCGGCAACATGAATATTTCTAAATTTTTCATGGGGATTATCCAGATCAAGACAGAGCTGTTCTATTTTATGTAGATCAATTTTGATCTTGTCTCCACCATCTCGTTGATACATTGGAAGGCGGGTGTACAGGTAATCTATACATAGATCATAGGTCATTGGCAGTACGGAATTCGATTGGTTTTTTTCAAAAATGCTAAGAAAAGGAAAAAAGGAATTACCTCACTTTAAAAGTAATAGTAATGGTGCCACATTGCTTGTCAATTGTGCTTTTAGCAAAGCGGAATTTTTTAGCACTTGTGATCGCAATTTGGCGTAACTCACTATCAGTCGTGGTAGACCCTTTCTGTGTATAGTCTGCGCTGGTCACATCACCGTTTCGATTTACGCAGACACGCACGACGACTGTGCCTGTCTTTTGAGATTTGTCGTTGATTTTAGGCTCGTAAACCACACCGCGATCTCCCAGGCCTCCACCCACCATACCTGATCCGGTACTTATTCCTTCGAGTTTGGTCGCATCGGGATCTCCATCGGGATCTCCCTGATTTCCGGGCTTATCCGTTTTTCCCTTTCCACCCCCAAAACTATCGCCAAATTGTTTCTTGGCTTTCTCATACTCTGCCTTTTTCCTTGCTTCCTCTTCCGCTTTTCGCTTGGCTTCTGCCTCAGCTTCTGCTTTTTTTCGAGCCTCATCAATTTTGCGTTGTTCTTCTTCCGCTTCCGCTTTCTTTCGGGCTTCTTCTTCCTGCTTTTTTATCGCGACGGCATCCGGATCTTCCGTTGTAATGACTTCTTCAGCACTTTCGGGTTCTGAAGGCTCGGCAGGTGCAGCTTCGACCTCGGGAGTACTTTCCACTTCTTCTTCGATTACCTCCTCCTCTTCGGAAGGGGGTGCGGGATCGACTTCTTCCTCCTGTTGAGTATCAGGCCGGTCATCGCCACTCCCCATATTTGGGACCCCAAAACTGACCAGTACACCTTGCTGACCTGGTGGAGGAACTTGAAACTCAAGGAATGGGAGCAAAGCCAGTAGCAAGAGGACGGCGTGGGCAGCCAGACTGGTGATCCAGCTTCTACGTCTATCCGTTGCACTTGATTTTGTCTCTTCCATTTGTCAATCCTTACTTCAAAAACGATCAATTATAGAATCAAACGTATAAATTAATGTTAAAATCCTACTTTATGGGCTGAACAGCAAGCACAGCATCGATTTTAAGCCGGTTTGCTATATCCATTACTTTGACGAGAGGATCAACTGTTGCTGTATTTTCGGCTTCAATGGTGAGAGACGCCTTGGTGCGGGATCCTTTGAAGGCATTTCTTAATTCGCTCTCGATATCCCGCAGACTCATCCTTTTCCCATTAAGAAAATATTGACCCTTTCCATTTATCGAGACGGTGGATGACATTGGCGCTACAGTAGTCGAAGAGGAACTCGGCAACTTCAGATTTAGGGCGTTTTGGTTGACCAAAGATGAGGTGAGCATGAAGAATATCAGAAGCAGGAATATTATATCAGTCAAGGATGACATGCTGAATTCTGCACTGACTTTATTTCTCTTTTTTAATGCCATGTTATCCGATCATTTGTCGCTTATGCTGCGGGTTCTTGCAATAAATCCATAAATTCAAGTGTCGTGCGCTCCATTTTGTATACTACCTTATCTACATTGGCTACCAGAATATTGTACCCTATAAAGGCGAGAATACCGATAAAGAGACCCACTGCCGTGGTAATCAGTGCCTGGTATATACCAGATGCGAGGACGTCAGGTGTGATATCCTGAGCTGTAGCCATGGTATAAAATGCCAGTATCATTCCGGTGACTGTGCCAAAAAAGCCAATCATGGGGGCAGCTCCCGCTATGCTGGCGAGGGTACTGAGATTTTTTTCAAGCTTAAAGATTTCGAGGTTACCTACGTTTTCGATCGCTGCATCGATGTCGCGCAGAGGTTTGCCGATTCGCTGGAGACCTTTCTCAATCATCCGGGATGCCGGACTATCAGTATTTTGACAGAGTGCTTTAGCCGAGTGTAGATTTCCAGCCTGGACACTTGCCCGAATGTTATTCATAAAATTCACGTCGATCTTTCCAGCCCGTTTGATGGTCAGCCATCGCTCGATAAAAATATAGAAGGCTATCACCGACAATAGCAAGAGTATCGCTACGATAGCGATTCCCATCGGGCCCCCCTTGGCAATCAAATCAAAAAAACTTTGACTCTGAGTTTCGGGTTCGAGGTCGGTTACAGCCTGAAGCAATAATAATCGCATGCTCATATGAAACTACACATTATATTAAAGAAATACGTAATAAGTAAACAGCAATATTCTTGCCAATTATGTATTACGACAAATAGTTATATAAAGAAAGGTAAAATTTGTATTCGATACACCTAAGAAATCTGCTCTACTAATGCTTCAAGTGGGTTATTTATTATTATTTTATGACACTATTTTGTTATCCGCACACAGCGATTCTAAATTTTCTGACTATTAGTCAGAAATTTTCGCTATAAATTATAGTAAATAGCATTGTTTTGTAATCTTTGTTTAACTTTAGGTCAAAGTTTAAATTTTTGATATATACCTTATGAGAAGAATTAAGAAAGTGGCCGTGCTGGGCTCTGGCATAATGGGATCTGGCATTGCTTGCCATCTTGCCAACATCGGGATGGATGTCCTCCTGCTGGATATTGTGCCCTTTGATCTCCCCGATGACATGAAAAACAACGGCGCAGCCCGCAATAGTTTAGTCAATGAGTCCCTGCAAAAGGCGATCAAGAGTAAGCCGGCTCCCCTGTTTAAAAAGAGCTTTGCCACTCGCATTAAAACCGGAAACTTTGACGATGACTTCTCCAGTATAGGAGATTGCGACTGGATTATCGAAGTGGTGATCGAAAGACTGGATATTAAGAAGAAGATTTTCTCACAGGTAGATGAGCACCGGAAGAAGGGATCGCTTGTGACCTCCAATACTTCAGGAATCCCGATTCACCTTATGTGTGAAGACAGAAGTACCGATTTTAAAAAGAATTTTTGTGGAACCCATTTTTTCAATCCGCCTCGATATCTGCAGTTGTTAGAAATCATTCCCACGAAAGAGACAGACGATGAAGTCGTCGATTTCTTCATGGAGTTCGGAGATAAGTACTTAGGTAAATCAACTGTACTATGCAAGGACACCCCGGCTTTCATTGGCAATCGCATTGGGGTGTATGCTATGAGCAAGATTTACCAGTTAGCCGATGAGCTCAATCTTTCCATTAATGATATTGACAAGTTGACTGGTCCCGCACTCGCCAGACCCAAAACGGGTACCTTTAGGCTGGGAGATTTGGTTGGTCTGGATACTGCAGCCAAAGTGACTCAGGGGATCATTGATAATTGTCCTGACGATGAACAAGCCCAGAAGTTGGTGCTTCCAAAGTTTTTCCAACACTTAATTGATCAGAAATGGTACGGAAATAAATCAGGGCAGGGATTTTATAAGGCGACAAAGGAACGGGATGAGAAGGGCAGGAGAGTCATTCAGAGTTTAAATCTCAAATCACTGGAATACGAAAAGCCGGGACGGTCAAAGCTGGCCAGCCTGTCTATCTCGAAGCAAATAGATGATCCCAGTCAAAGGATAAAAACTTTATTTGATCATGAGGACGAAGGCGGTATGCTCATTCGTAAGTCCCTGAGTAGTCTCTTTGCATATGCCTCAAAGCGTATACCGGAAATTTCTGATACGATTCACAGTATAGATACTGCATTAAAGGCAGGATTTGCCTGGAAATTTGGTCCTTTTGAGTATTGGGATCTAATCGGAATAAAAAAAGGGATTGAGGTAGCTGAAAAAGATGGAGAATCCGTTGCAGACTGGGTGCATGAAATGGTAGGTAGTGGAAATACCCAATTTTACCGGGTTGAGAAAGGTATGAAAGAGTACTATGACATTGCTACCAAATCTTACAAACCCATCCCAGGAATCGCAGATATTGTCAATTTGGATAATTACAGGGATCGGGTTCCCGTATTTAAAAATGATGAGATCATTTTACATGATATAGGGGATGGTGTTTTATGTCTTGAATTCGTAAGCAAGGCCAATTCAATTGGCGAAGGAATACTTACGGGGATCAATAAATCTATCGAAATTGCTGAAGAGGGAGAATGGACGGGGATGGTAATTGGCAACCATGCCAAGAACTTTTCAGTGGGCGCTAATCTGATGATGATCGGGATGCTCGCCTTCCAACAGGAGTTTGTTCAATTGGAAGGTGCGATAAAGCTCTTTCAAGATACCACAATGCGATGCCGGTACTCTAAGATTCCGGTCGTGGCAGCCACCCAGGGATATGTTTTTGGCGGTGCTTGTGAGACCATCATGCATTGTGATAGTGCTATCTGTGCGGCGGAATCCTACATTGGTTTGGTGGAAGCAGGAGTGGGATTGCTGCCTGGCGGCGGAGGAACAAAGGAATTTGCACTGCGTGTCTCGGATTCGTTTCATACAGAAGATGTAAAGATTCCATCGCTCATCGAAGCATTTAAGAATATTGCGTTGGCCAGCGTCGCCACCTCTGCTCATGAAGCATTTGACAAAAAGTATTTGATACATAAAGATGAGATTTCTATAAATCTAAACCGGGCAATCACTCAAGCAAAAGAAAAGGTATTGGAGCTAGCCGACGGTTATGTGGCTCCCAGTCAAAGGTCGGACATTACGGTTTTGGGCAGGTCGGGGCTCGGCGCTCTGTATGCTGCTGCCAGCTCCCTCCAGTTGGGAAAATACGCAAGTGATCACGACATTTTGATTGCCCGCAAGATCGCATGGGTCTTGTGCGGAGGAGATTTGTCTGGCGAACAGAAAGTGTCGGAAAGATATCTTCTCGACGTAGAAAGAGAAGCATTTATGAGCCTGTGTGGAGAACAAAAGACGCTGGAACGCATTCAATATATGTTGGAAAACAACAGGCCTTTGCGCAATTAAATCTTTTTATAAAAACAAATCAATGGAAGCTTATATCGTTAAAGCATACCGCTCTGCCGTCGGCAAGGCAAAAAAAGGTGGGTTCAGATTTTACAGGTCAGATGACCTCGCCATCGATGTGATAAATCATTTGATGCAAGATACTCCTGAGTTGGAAAAGGCGCTGGTCGATGATGTCATTGTAGGATGTGCTAATCCCGAGGGAGAACAAGGATTGCAGATCGGGCGCATGATCAGTGTGAGGGCATTGGGGAAATCTGTTCCGGGTATGACGGTAAACAGGTACTGCGGTTCTGGTCTGGAAACAATTGCCATTGCAACCGCAAAAATAAAAGCGGGTATGGGCCATTGTTACATTGCGGGAGGTACAGAAAGCATGAGTCTGATACCGATGACGGGATATAAATTAGCTCCAAATTATGATGTGGCTAAAGACACACCCACATATCTTGCCGGAATGGGTTTGACGGCAGAAGCTGTTGCTTCAAAGTACGAGATCAGCAGGGAAGATCAGGATGCTTTTGCAGTGCGGTCTCATCAAAGAGCAGCATCAGCTATCGAGGCTGGAAAATTCAAAGATGAGATTGTACCGATCGAAGTCACCGAGATCTACGTCGATCAGGATCAACGAAAAGAGAGATCCTGGGTGGTCGATACCGACGAAGGAGTCAGACCCGATACCAATCCCGAAGTTCTTGCCAAACTTCGACCCGTATTTGCCAATGGAGGCAGTGTTACTGCAGGAAACTCTTCTCAGACCTCGGATGGGGCAGCTTTTACTTTGGTGATGAGTGAGGAAATGGTGAAAAATCTTGGACTGACTCCCATTGCCCGACTTATGTCGTGCTCTGTGGCAGGGGTAGATCCCTATCTGATGGGCATTGGTCCTTGTGCCGCCGTTCCAAAAGCATTGGAAGCAGCCGGACTCAAGCAGAGTGATCTCCAACAAGTGGAACTCAATGAGGCATTTGCCGCACAATCGCTGGCAGTGATTCGCACACTCGATCTGGATCCGGAGCTCGTAAACGTAAATGGTGGAGCCATTGCTCTTGGTCATCCACTCGGCTGTACGGGAGCAAAACTTACAACCCAGTTGCTCAATGAGATGAGAAGGAGAGATCAGCGATACGGTATGGTTACAGCATGCATCGGGGGAGGCCAGGGTATTGCGGGGATCTTCGAGCGCCTAAATTAGTGAAGGACCGGGAGAGACCCCATTTTGGGGGGAAAAAACAAGGCATTACTCTTGTATTGGGTGCGTCACTAAATCCGACGCGCACATCCTATACAGCACTGCAAAAACTGCAGGCACGTGACATACCGGTGGTGGCGGTGGGCCGCACTGCAGGTCAAGTTGGAGATATCGAGATTGTAACCGGAACTCCGGTGCTAGCCAGCTGCGATACGATCTCGATGTACATTTCGCGTGAACAACAGCCTCCGCTATATGAATACATTTTTTCTTGCAACCCCCGGCGACTGATTTTTAATCCCGGCACTGAAAATCAGGAATTAGCTTCTCTGGCTAAGCAAAGAGGTATAGAAGTGGAGGTAGGGTGCATGCTTGTCATGCTGGCCATTGGTACGTTTTGATCCACCCGGGTCAGAATCTATAAGAGGATGCACCATTTTTTTCGTAATTTAATGGGCTTATTCTTGATCCTTCTTATGATAAGATTTACACTCACACTAATACTTTTCAGCTTACTCTTGGTGGGAGTCACCTATGCAGATACTCCCGCAGACCGGGAGTTTAGAAATACCGTAAGGGTTGTGCTGCGAAAGTATTGTACATCTTGTCACAACGAGGCGGATAAAAAGGGTGGAATTAATTTAGATAATTATGACTTCGTTGTACACGTGGTGCGGCGAGGAGAATTGTTTAGAAATGTGATCGATGCTGTTGAGTCCGGCAACATGCCTCCAAAAAGTAGCAAACAACTTTCTGAGGACGATAAGGAAATTCTGCTCGCCGGAATCGATAAAATTTTGTCAAGTGCACTTGCCGTCAGAGATCCGGGGAAATCGGTGATGAGACGACTTAGTCACCGTGAATATCAGTACACGATTAAGGACCTTTTAAACATAGATTTTGAGACAGTCAAGTTTTTTCCATCAGAGGGATCCGGTGGTGAGGGATTTGACAATCAGTCGGGTACGCTCTTCATGAGCCCGCTGACTATGGAGAGGTATTACGCTGCCGCAGACAGCATTGTGCGCAGGATTCAGAGTGACAAGGTGCTCTGGAAAAATATTGTAAATACAGAATATTCTACCGGATTTATTAGGCGATTTGTCAATTGGGTCAGAAGTGTTTTTAGTCGGGAGAATGAGATCTATTGGGAAGCACCTGTCTTACAGGCGGAAAAGTTTATTCTTCCCTTTGCCACTCAGGCATACCGTCGATTTTTATCTAAACCTGAAGAGGAAAAATTAATATCCTTTTTTAAACAAATTTATTTTTCAAATTGGCAACGACGGGATGCTTTTGAATTTGCTCTGGGAGGTGTTATTAAAAGCATCTTAGTGTCACCCAATTTTTTATACAGGACAGAAGCGAATTTGCCGCTAAATGAGGCTTACCCGGTGAATGATTTCGAGCTAGCTACTCGGCTTTCATATTTTCTTTGGTCATCTATGCCCGATGAGAGTCTTTTAGAAACCGCGTACAGGGAGGACCTGCAAGATCCGGATGTCTTGAAGAGGGAAGCACTGAGGATGATGGCAGATGAAAAATTCAGACGGTTTTCGGCATCTTTTGCTCCACAATGGCTGGGAGTGGAAGAGCTGTTGTACAGTCCACATACTGATCTCGAAAAGTTTCCAGAATTGACTCCTGCTTTGAGGAAAGCAATGCATGAGGAAGTTGTGGGTTTCTTTCATCAGGTATTCACAGATCGTAGAAA
Source organism: Saprospiraceae bacterium (assembly GCA_965222645.1). Lineage (GTDB taxonomy): Bacteria > Bacteroidota > Bacteroidia > Chitinophagales > Saprospiraceae > JABDMH01. Next base: position 4,829,542 of record OZ244968.1, read on the forward strand.
TATCTTGGAATTATTGGATTGTAATGAATCGTGGATTAATGAAGAACTGGCATCACACTACGGAATAAAAAGTGTGGATGGAGAGGAATTCCGAATGACAGCAGTACAGGATCCTAATCGCGGTGGAATATTGGGAATGGCAGCAGTGCTTACCGCAACTTCGTTGCCTCTGCGCACAAGTCCCGTGATCAGAGGTCAGTGGGTACTCGATCAGCTCCTGGGTGATCCTGCTCCGCCGCCGCCGGCAGATACACCACCCCTTGAGGATGCAAAGAACGAGGTTGTGAGTGAGCTGGATTTGCGAGCCTTGCTGGAGCTGCATCGCGATGCTCCAGCATGCAGGGGATGCCATGTGAAAATGGACCCGATAGGATTGGGTTTAGAGAACTTTGATGCTATCGGCAGATGGCGAGAAGCATACGACTCGATCCCCATCAATTCTGTTGCCTCATTGGAAGATGGTCGCAGTTTCAGTAGTCCGGCTGAATTAAAAAAAATCCTGGTCGAGGATAAAGTGAAATTCGCTAAGAATTTTAGCAGAAAAATGTTGTCATATGCGCTCGGCAGAAGAATAGAATTTATTGATACCCCAACCCTGGATATGTTGACTGATGATCTAATGCAAAATAATTTCGACAGTCATTCTTTTATGTTGGCATTGATAACGAGCTATCCATTTAGACATCGTCGTAGCGATATGGCAGATCAGTATAAAGATATAATGTAGAAAATGAGAAAGAATCTTAATAGACGTAGAGCATTAAAAGGCCTGGGCGCATGTATCGCACTTCCTTTTTTGGAATCTCTAAACCCTACAAGTATTTTTGCTACATCAAAATTGTTAGAGAAGAGACCGCAGCGATTTGCCTGTCTATGGATGCCCAACGGTGTTCACCCTGATAAATGGAATCCAAAAAAATACGGATCAGATTTCGAGCTTTCACCTATTTTACAACCCTTAAAATCTGTAAAAGATCAAGTAAATATTTTAGCAGGTCTTACCAATAAAAATTCGCACAAGACGCTCGATGGGCATTACACAAAGACAGCAAACTTTCTCACGAGCATGCGTCTTGCAAACACCGTGGATGCGAAGGTAGATAGCGGAGGGATTTCTCTTGATCAATTGATGGCAAATCACGTGGGAAAAGATACGGTATTTCCTTCCCTGCAATATGGCCTGGACCGGATCCGTAGCGGAGTCGATACCGCAGTGGGGCTCACAAGGCTATATGGAGGGACCATATCCTGGAAGAGTGGTAAGCAGCCTTGCTCAAGAGAGATTGACCCGAGAATGGCCTTTGACAGGATGTTTAGAAAGTTTGTACCGGGGAAAAAGCCTTTGGCTGAAGATCCACTGAAAAAGAGTGTTCTGGATATTGTGAAAGAGGATGTTAAACAGCTCGAGGGGCAATTGGGAATCGAGGACCAGAATAAACTTGGCGAATATTTGGAAGCAGTACATTCGGTCGAAAAGAGATTAAACGACCGGCAAAATCTAGCTGATTTTGAAGCAAAAATTACACCTGATATCAGGAAGGAATTACAAAATGTGGATATTCGGATTGATGAATATGCGGAATATTCCGAGGGAGTTGATATCACAGACAAGACCAGACTAATGATCGATATCATGGTTTTGGCTTTCTGGAGCGATGCATCGAGGATCGCTACTTTTATGTTTGGCAACTCGGTGAGTGGACGCAATTTCTCTTTTCTGGATGGTGTAAGTGGTGGTCATCACGCCATTTCTCATCATAAAAATGATCCGCGTCAGCTCGATCAATATGAGATCATAAGCAGGTGGCATATTGAGCAATACGCTTATATGCTGCAGCGCCTTGACAGTATTGATGAAGGGGATGGGACATTATTAGACAATAGCATGATCATGTTTGGCTCCGGGCTGCGTGACGGCAATCGACATTCACCGATTGATTTGCCAATAGTTGTGGCCGGCAAGGCAGGCGGCAAGTTTAAAACCGGTCAACACTTGAGATTTCCCGATCAAACTCCACTTTCCAATTTATATCTCACAATGTTATCAGCGATGGATGTTCCGGTGGGTCGTTTTGCCGACAGCTCAGATACCATGTGTGAACTGTTGGGGTAAGGTACCGTCCATTCTGTAGCTGGCCCATAATTTGAATTTCTTTTCTTTTTTGTGACCAAATTTAGTTTTCCACTTTTTGGTACCACGCCTGACAGGCCATGCCGGCAGGGCAAAAGTGGAGCATTCTTGGGCGATCCCGCCAAGGGCGGGTGAAAAGAACCGCGTGCAGCGGATGGGCGACAAAAAATCGCTCCGTCGCCATAGCTATGGAGCGTCGGCGACAAGACTGTGAATGATGGCCTAACATCCTGTAAGCTCTTGCTCACCCGCGCGCAATCAGAGCCGTTCGGCATATTCATACTGAGCCTACTCTTTTTACCGAGGATTATGGATGCCTCACTACGCTGATTGCTTCTTTGCTTACCCTCAGAGCAACAGGCTGTATGGCCACCATTCAAGGTCGATCAAGGGGATTGCCAGGTGTTCCCCCAGGAAGTTCCACTACTGGCCTTTGATCCCTGAGCCAGGCTCCTCCTTCCTTAGTGGAGAAGTCTATTGCTTGTGATCAGATTTTGTCTGCATTTATGCTCCTCAGCTCTTTTCCGCCATATAAAATCTAACGCTACAACCCAAGTGCGGGACCCCATCTGCGGAGGCGAAGTCGGAGTCATCAAAACTATTTTAGGACTTTTAAGTCAGCGCTCCCAAAGACCTTTGAAAAAGGTCTTATCCCGGCCTTATTTTTTTTAGTGATAAAATGTCAAAAAACCGTTAAGAACTTTAGAGTGTTTGAACGAGTAGAATTTTCATCGAAAGCTCAAACTTGAATAAAAGCAATCCAATATAGTACGTCAGGATTTATGTGAGTTTTTAAAGTTTAGGTTTTTTGGAATTTTATTGCGTTAGAAAAAAAATATAGTCGGCGATTTTGTCAAACTTTTGTCGTCAAAAGTTTGCCCTACCGGAGGTAGAATATTATTATTATATGTTCTTTCAAAATTCCGCCATGTAAAATCTAACGCTACAACCCAAGTGTGGGGCCCCACCTCCGGAATGCGAAGTCGGAATCTCATAGGATTTTTCGAGTGCCTTTCACTCTTTTTGTCCCATTTTAACGGCAAAATATCTAAGGCGATGTAGGCACGCTCCGCATGCCTGTCGGATAACTCGTAGTTGGGTTGATGAGCTGTTTTTTTCGAATATTTTAACCTTTTGTCCCTTGGTATTGATGCAATGTCGAATCTGAAATGGGATCCTGCTAAATTTTCATACGAGTGGTGCTCAATGACATAAACTATTTTAGGGTTTTTATGTGAGCGCTCCCAAAGACCTTTGAAAAAGGTCTAATCCCGGCCTTATTTTTTTTAGTGATAAAATGCCAAAAAACCGTTAAGAACTTTAAAGTGTTTGAACGATTATAAGTTTCATCGAAAGCTCAAACTTGAATAAAAGCAATCCAATATAGTACGTCAGGATTTATGTGAGTTTTTAAAGTTTAGGTTTTTTGGGATTTTATTGCGTTAGGAAAAAAATAGAGCCGGTGGTTTTATCAAACTTTTGCCAGCAAAATTTTGCCCTGCCGGAGGCAAGAAGTGAGTTCTTAAAGTTTAGGTTTTAGGGCTTTTATTGCGTTAAGAAAAAAATAGAGCCGGCGATTTTGTCAAACTTTTGTCGACCGCCTGGCAGGCCACGCCAACAGGCCAAAAATTTGCCCTACCGGAGGTAGAATATTTTTATTTTATGTTCTTCAATATTCCACCATATAAAATCTAACGTTACAACCCAAGGTGTGGATCCCAGGCGTGAAAATGGTTCTTGGGCCAGACCAGGACAATCGGTTTTGAGCACGGAAGTGGGTTAGTGATTGGTAAACAAGAGACAAAGGCCGCGAGAGCCGGTTCTCCAACCGGCGGCTTGAATAAATGCAAATTTATCGACGCAAATAGTTTGTAGGAAAGCCCTGACATCGGTTTTTATCAGAGAATTGCGAAAGTGGTTCGTAAATAAGAGATAAAACCATGAGAGCCAGTTCTCTATCCCATGGCTCGGGGAAGTGATGTGGTAGGGATTGGCAAGCCCCAAAATGATTTAGTAAATATGTCTTTGTGCAATTTCTAATTTTTTTAATACACCACTGTTGTTCCTTTTTCCAAAATCCCTAAACCACATCATGTTATGATACAATCTACCTGATACCCTTAGAATCAATTCTTGAGATCGTCATATCTTCACAAAATTTCCAACATAAATATTTTGGTCGTCTATCAACCTGAGATAATAAACGCCCTCGGGGAGATTGCCAATAAATATCTGGTTTTTAGAAAATGAGATCTGGCGAATCAGTGAGCCATCGACATTAAGAATTTCCAATGTTCCTGAAGGTGCAATTGTAGCGCTTTCAAAGTATAAGAGGTCTTTTGCCGGATTGGGGTAGAGTCTTATTTCTACAAAGGCTGATGGAGCGGAGATTGAGGTACTGATTTCCTTCAGTTGATAAGCGGATTCAATGGAGATACGATGGTTGGGTGCCGTGGCATAAAAGAAGAGACCTCGATCCTCTGCGATGGTGTGGAGAAACACCGAATCGTTGATCGTGAGTTCTTCTCCCGGACGAAGAGAAAGACCATCCACGTAATTATAATTGAATTCCTCTAAACAACTCGACAGGAGGATGGGGTCGCTGAAGTAACAAAAATTATTGACCTCTTGATTACTTGTGTTCCTGAAAGTGATTTCATAATGGAGTGGAATCTTAATACCCATATCAAGTCCATAGTAGAATAATGCTTCTCCAGAGTCATCAAAGGAGACACTGAAAGGAGTGGGATTGTTCAGATTTTCTACACTTACAATTTCGATTTTATCGACGACAGGATTATGGTCAGATGTCTCAATTTTTCGAAAGAATGGAATAACGTCATCGAGTACACCAAAGAATGTCAATGCATGAGGATCTGATACCATCCTAAAATACTTCCCACTGTAGAAAAAGTAATCATCAATAAGCAAGCCCGGAGAAATCTCGCGATGAGAAAGCCCGGTTGAGAACTTTCTCATTACTTGAAGATTCTCATCAAGTAATAGGATGAATGTGTCATTATCAACTCCAGAGATCGTCACTTGAATTATTTCACTCCGCGACAGGGAGATGTCAATAAGTGAATTTTCAGCAAAAACCATTGAGTCCATAAGTTGCAGTGGGTATAGGCTGTATTTTTTTAGGGTGCTACCGTGTATGACGTAAACACTTTCCTTTATTTTGAAAGAACCAACAGAGGGGCCTATTTGAATGTTATCAATCTCCTCACCATGCCAATTTTTCGCAGTGAGTCTATTGATTTGTTTATTTCCGTAGTGATGTTGTAAAATTAAGGAATCCGTGACCAGGCAATGTGTTGAGTAAGGGTCGGAACTTGCAAGGAATTCCTGATAAATAATCTTGTAATCCAGATTGTAAATTCTATGGGTATCGTTTACCACTGTGGATATGTGGTCTTCATATAGAGCACCCTCAACAATATTGGTTCCCTTACCGAACAGATTTCGTTTTGATAGAAGTCCATGATTTTTGTCGTACTGCCAAATAAAAATGGAGCTGCCACCTACATCTGAAGCTACTTGTGTGTGCGCTAAAAATATGATCCTATCTAATTCTGGTAGAAAGCTGATCTGCTCAATCCAGCCTTCTTCAAAATGGAAACTAAAGGAGATATCCAATCTCTCCCAATCAAGAAGATTTCCATCCATATCGAAGATCCAATAAGAAGGTGTGGGACAAGATCCAATAGCCCCCCCAATCAAGATGCGATCATCAATGAGCTCAATAGATTTTATCGATGCCCCTTCAAATTCCTGCTCGCTTAAAACGTAATCAAATGTCTGGCTCCTAAGCGTTGTTGAAGCTGAAATAAACAGAAAAATGAGTGTTGATTTCACATATATGTCTAGGTACAATTTCCAAATTTTCATTACACCACTGCTGTCCCTTTTTCCAAAATCCCTAAAGCACATCATGTTATGATCCAATCTACCTGATCCCCTTAGAATCAATTCTTGAGATCGTCATATCTTCACAAAATTTCCAACATAAATATTTTGGTCGTCTATCAACCTGAGATAATATACGCCCGCGGGGAGATTGCCAATAAATATCTGGTTTTTAGAAAATGAGATCTGGCGAATCAGTGAGCCATCGACATTAAGAATTTCCAATGTTCCTGAAGGTGCAATTGTAGGGCTTTCGAAGTATAGAAAGTCTTTTGTCGGATTGGGGTATACTTTGTCAATTTTATCGAATCGCACATCATTTACAGCAGTACTAAAATCCAATAGTTGGAAGTGATCTTCCTCAGTAAGTGTATGATTGGGAGCACCAGTATAAAAAATAAGACCTCTGTCTTCGTAGATGCTGTACAAAAAGAGGGAATCTCTAATCTGGTATTCTTCTCCCGGTGAGAGGGAAATTCTTTCGACATAACGATGATGGAAATCTTGAGCGCAATTAAAACCGTATAATTGGTCAGTGAAATAGGTGAAATCTTCTATTGTAACATCACCTGTATTTTTAAAAATAATATCAAAAATCATGGGCTCATGTACCATGTGGTAGAAATTCAAGATACGTCCCGACATTGTAGTTGTGGTTTGACCAGGCTCTGGCACACTAATGATTTCAATTTCCTGGATCGAGATTTCATCCGTATTTTTAGGGAACTCGTTGAGATTAATTTTTCTTAGGAAGGGAATTAATCCCCTTCGGGTATCCGGCGGAACGGGGTAATCTAGCAGGATATGTTCGTAATCAGTGCCAGCATAAATGTAGTTGTCCCCTTGCATTATTCCGGTCTTAACCATGTCTTTCAATCCGGTGTTGTATTCTCCCGCGATTTGAAGATTGTGAGTTAAGCTCAATACTTTCGTATTTTCTGCAGAGTCGTAAACAGCCAATTGTAAATTATCATCACCACTTTTTATGAAATGAAATTTTTCTGTTTTGGTCAGTGCTAAACTATCTGTTTCCGCATATGGATCCAGACTGTATTTTCTTATTTGATTTTCTTTATCCATTACAAATAAAAAGTCATTGATGATCGCAGAAATGTCAGATTGAGGGATTTCGTAGGTATTGGAAATTCCTGTAGATCTCTCCTCAACAACGATACGGTTATCGTTCTCAGCACCAAAGTAATGGCGTGCAACTATAGAATCATTGACATAGGTGGAAATATTTTCATAGCTAATGGGAGATATATTTTTTTGAGAGACTAACTCCAATTTTTCGTCAAAGATCATGTGTTCAGAAGGACCGACAATGGAAATGTACTCGTTGCTAAATTCTGCCCTTGCATCAAAATGCATTTGACCCAGCAGGTCTCTTTCCTCTATGACCTCTAGATCTTCATTTAGGGTTAGATGAAAGATTGAGGCACCAGCTACATCGTCGGCTCTTTGAGCCCAAATGAGAATCGAAAGATTTTCCCGGGCAGAATCATGTCTAATTTGTGTACGGTAGCCGTAGAAGTAGCCGGATTTCTGAGCGGTGTCAAATTTCTTGAAACCTTCGTAATTGCCCTGTTTATCAAATACCCAAATGGCCGGCTGGGCACAAGATGTAAATCCTCCTGCCAGGATGATCTTATCTCCCATTATTTCTATATCATGAAATCGAGACCCAGGGTTCCCTGGTTCGCTCATCGCATATTCGAAGGTCTGAGAAAATATTGATCCTGTGAGAAAAGCAAATAAACCGATGAGTAGTGATTTCATATGAGGTTGTTTTCTCTAAAGATATCGCATTTCGATCGGATATGTGATGTATTCTTTATCTGATTTTTAGTTCATGCGATTTTGAGACCTCCCCGCAAGGACGGCCGAAATCAATATTTATATCGTAAATTGAGACATTACAGCATCCAAATCATGAATAAATTTACCATTCTGTTCTTGCTAATTATTTTTAACATGCCGTTTCTTTTTTGCCAGGAAAATGTGGTGGACACCGTGTATTTGGGCAATGCCTCATTCGAGGGAATACCTGGTGGGAACAGGGTCCCGCAAAATTGGGCAGATTGCGGGCCTGAAGACATGTCTCCTCCGGATATCCATCCGACCGGAATTTGGCAGGTCTGGACACCGTCTTATGACGGGTACACTTATATCGGCATGGTTGCCCGGGAAAACAACACATGGGAATCTGTCAGTCAGAGATTGCCGAGCATTCTTTTAAAAGACAGCTGTTATTCCTTTTCTATTTACATGTGTAGATCTACCGAATATACCAGTGGCATTGCACCGCGATATGATGTGACCACGGAGCCTCCTCCCGACCAGGAGTACCTGGCCACGCTTGAGCAAAAAATGTTTGACAGTCCACTTAAACTGACCATTTGGGGAGGCAAATTCCTATGTGGAAGGAGCGAGATTCTAGCAGAAAGTGAGCCGATTGATCATGAAGAGTGGCGAATGTATTCATGGGTTGTACAGCCCGAAGATCATGTACTTGCTATTACTTTGGAGGCTTCTTTTATTGATCCGGACTCACCGGTCAATGGAAATATCCTGCTCGACAAAGCAGGACCTTTTGTTAAGGTAAAATGTGACTAGCTGTCCAAATTTTCATCAGAGCTAGTACTAAAAAAAACCCAGACAAAACTGCCTGGGTCATATTTATAGATAAAACGTTATTCCAAATTATTGCAGCACGATCTCTTTCTCTTCAATCATTTTTCTAATGTTGATCAATGCGTACCTCATTCTTCCCAACGCAGTATTGATACTTACGCGAGTAAGTTGTGATATTTCCTTAAAACTCATATCTGCATAATGTCGTAAGATGACCACCTCTCTTTGTTCGGGTGGAAGAGCATCAACGAGATGTCGAATGCGCTCATGAGTTTGACTTTTGATCATCGTCGTTTCCATATTGTCTTCTGAGACATGGAGCACATCGAAGATGTCAAAGGACTCTGTGGGAGCAACTTGTGGGCGCCGCTTTTTCCTCCTGAATTGATCAACACACATGTTGTAGGCAATACGCATGGCCCACTGCACAAACTTGCCTTCGTGGTTGTACTTACCATTGCGCAGGGTATTGATTATCTTGATAAAGACCTCCTGGAAGATGTCTTCTGCAAGACTTTGCTCTTTAACAAATAAGTAAATCGATGTATAAATCTTGTTTCTATGGCGGGATAGGAGCTCTTCAAAAGCTCGTTCATTGCCGTCAAGATATTGTTGAATGAGTTCCTGATCGCTAAAAGGAGTAACTTGCATACGACTACAATCTAGTTTAGTTTAACAATAATGTTTAGTGTCGTGTATAAGTTTTACTCTATAAGCTAATCAGTTTTTTTGCGAAGAGATCAGTTTAGATTGATCCCCAAGTTAGTAAATCAATATTTGCATCCTAAAAGCCAGTTAATTCTTAACGAATGTTTAACTAGTCTTCTAATTTTGCAGGGTCTAATTTCGAAAACCCAGTCAAAAATATAGATTCATTTGTAATTTTTGCAAGAATCAGACCAACTTTTTCAAATTTGACTTTTTTTAAACATTTAGTTAGCTGATCTTCTGAGTCTAGTATATGTGCAGTAAGCGTAAAGATACCATTAAAATCAAGGGGGCCAGAGCAAACAACCTGCAAAACGTGGATTTAGAAATCCCTAAGAATCAGCTCATTGTGGTCACAGGTGTCTCAGGGTCAGGTAAGTCATCGATCACCATCGATACCCTGTACGCAGAAGGACAAAGACGATATGTAGAAAGTCTGTCTGCTTATGCGCGACAATTTCTCAACCGGATGAAAAAGCCTGAGGTAGATTATATCAAGGGTATTTGTCCGGCAATAGCCATCGAGCAGAAGGTCTCAAGCTCCAATGCCAGGAGTACGGTGGGGTCACTGACAGAAATCTATGATTATCTGCGTTTGTTGTATGCTCGTGTAGGACGTACTTATTCTCCCATCTCCGGGCAAGAGGTACGCAAACACGTCGTCTCTGACGTAGTCGATCATGTGATGAATCTCGGGAAAGGATCTAAGGTTTTGCTCCTGATACCCCTGCACCAGCAGTATGGCGACAGAAGGGTGGATCAAGAACTCGATTTGCTTTTGCAAAAGGGATATTCACGAATCCTCTTGGGCGAGGATCAATTCTACATCGAGGATTTTCTCCAATCAAAAAATGAAATCCTGAAGAAGACTATAGATCAGGTGGGCAAAACCGATCTCCTGATCCTGATCGATCGGTTTGTGGTGAATCCTGATGATGAAGAAGGTCAGTCTAGAATCGCGGATTCTACCGGGACTGCATTTGCAGAAAGTGGGGGAGACTGCTACTTGAAAATACTCGGTAAAAATGGGCTGAAATCATTCAATAACCGTTTCGAACTGGATGGACTGACCTTTATCGAGCCTTCTCCACATTTATTCAATTACAATAATCCCTTTGGAGCATGTCCCAAATGTGAGGGATTTGGCCGTGTGATGGGTATCGATGAGGACAAAGTGATTCCAAATCCGGGCCTGTCAGTTTATCATAGTGCAGTGCATTGCTGGAGAGGAGAAAAATCGGGTAAATACAGAGAACGTCTCATTCAGAATGCACATCATTTTGATTTTCCAATTCATACTGCTTATGAGGATCTCACTGAGGAGAACAAGGATTTACTCTGGGATGGCAATCAATACTTTAGTGGAATACACGACTTTTTTGATCAGTTGGAGAAAAAAGCATATAAAATACAGAATCGAGTAATGATGGCTCGCTACCGCGGGAGGACGGTTTGCAAAGAATGTCGTGGAGGCCGGTTACGAGAAGAGACAACCTATGTCAGAGTGGGGGGGAAGAGCATTGACGAATTGATCAATCTACCCATCGACGAGCTAAGTTTGTTTTTTGAGAAGATCAAATTGACCAGGCACGATCGCAAGATTGCCGAGAGGTTGATTCTGGAGATCACGAGCCGCTTAGAAAATCTCCTGGCATTAGGCCTGGATTACCTCCATCTTGACCGCCTCTCCTCTACCTTGAGTGGAGGGGAAACACAGCGAATAAACCTTACTAAATGCCTGGGCAGCAATCTGACGGACTCGCTCTATATTCTGGATGAACCCAGCATAGGTCTACATCCGCGCGATACGGAGAAGCTCGTAGGAGTACTGAAGAAGCTGCGGGATCTGGGTAATACGGTGATGGTCGTGGAGCATGAAGAAGATGTAATAAGGAGTTCTGATTACCTGATAGACATGGGCCCCTTTGCCGGTATAAACGGTGGGAAAGTGGTTTATTCAGGACCGTTCAATGCCCTCAATGGATCGCTGGAGAATAGCTTGACTGCCGATTATCTCCAAAATAAAAAGTCAATTTCCGTACCCGATCAGCGTCGAAAATCGGCAAATAAGGTTTCGATTACTGAGATTAGAATGCATAACCTGCAGAAAGTATCAGTGGATATTCCACTCAATGCGATGACCGTGATAGCCGGAGTCAGTGGATCGGGAAAAAGTACATTGGCACATGACATTATTTATAAAAGTATTTCCTCCTATATCGAAGATCCTGATCGCATGATAAAGGGTCACTTTAAATCAGTGGAAGGAGATGTGCATTTAATTACTCAGGTAGAGATGATAAATCAGCGTCCAATCGGGAAATCATCGAGATCCAATCCAGTTACTTATGTCAAGGCTTATGATGCGATCAGAAAGTTGATGACCCATCAACAATTAAGTAAGATACGGGGGTATCAGCCCAAACATTTTTCATTTAATGTAGAAGGGGGTCGCTGTGATAATTGCAACGGTGAAGGTGAGATCGTTGTCGAAATGCAGTTCTTGGCAGATGTGCGACTGCAATGCGAAGATTGTAAGGGGCAACGGTTTAAAAACGAAATTCTCGAGGTCAAATTTAGAAATAAGAATATCGCCGAAATACTCAATTTAAGTATCGAAGAGGCACTCGAATTTTTTAAGGAACAAAGAGAAATCCTATATAAACTAAAGCCACTCGATGATGTGGGTTTGGGTTACGTAAAACTTGGGCAGTCAGCGAGTACATTGTCAGGAGGGGAAGCACAGAGAGTCAAATTAGCTTCTTTCCTAAACCGGGATCGAAGCCATGAACACATACTTTTTATTTTTGACGAACCCACCACGGGCTTACACTTTCACGATGTAAACCGGCTTCTCAGCGCCCTGAATGCACTGGTAGAGCAAGGCCATACAGTGCTTATTGTAGAACACAATCTCGATGTAATAAAATCTGCCGATTGGGTCATCGATTTAGGACCGGGGGGAGGACGACATGGGGGCAAAGTGCTCTTTCAGGGCCCGCCGGAGGGATTAGTCAAATGCAAGGATTCCGTGACAAGGAAGTATCTGAAAACCAAACTTTCAGCAACAAGAGTTGCAAAGCAGAAAAAATTGAGCTAGAAAATGTTTGGGATGTACATCATGAGGTGATTCTTCAGGATGTAATCATGAACCTGTGTTTGTCCGATCGTACTTCATTAACCAAATTTTAACAAAAAAAGCCAATTGGCCACCAAACACAAGGGATTAATTCCGCGTCTACTAACTTTAGTAGAATCATTATTCTTTTAAAAAACTTATCCTATGTGGAGATTCAACCTCATTTTCTTAATTCTTGCTGCGATGTCATGCGACAAAAGTGAGACACCCACCATTCAAGGTGATCAGGAAATCGAAATGGAAGAACTAATTACCGGACTCAATCATTTTCAATGGAAGGTAGTCCAGGAAGTTGTGTCATCAAAGCCGACAGATGAAAACATAAACATTTCTCCATTGAGTATTGCAGCTGCCCTGTATATGACTCATGAAGGTGCCGGGAGTACAACGAGGGAGGGGATTCAAAAAACCGTGGAACTGTCAGATGAATCGGTGCTCAATTTAGGGATGGCGTACCAGGCTTTGATGGATGAGCTTGGTAAAAATGATGCCAAGTTGATTTCGAGCAACGCCATCTTTTGGGATAAAACCAGGATAAATCCCAGTGACCATTTTTTGATGTATACAGATAAATACTATGACGCCGGTCAATTTGCACTCGATTTTTCTGATTCCGATGCATTGCCAACAATAAATACCTGGGTGAAGAATTCGACTCAGGATCGCATTGAAAAAATTCTCGATGGCATCAGTCAGGAAGAGGTAATGTTTTTGATAAATGCCTTGTATTTTAAGGCAGATTGGAAATATCCATTCCCATTGGAATCCACAGGAGATGGAGTTTTTACGAAGAATGACGGCACTAACGTAAATGTTGACTTTTTATCTCACGACACCTACAATCTAAAATCATATGCCGGAGCAGATTTTTCAGCCGTCGAAATGCCGTTTTCTGACAGTACCTACTCGATGACGTTAATTCTTCCCAAGGAAAATTCTACGCCTGATCAGCTTATAAGCGACATTACTTCTGAACGGCTGGTTTCATTATACGACGATGATCTTCAGACCGGAAGAATTTTTCTCAGCCTCCCCAAATTAAAAGTCGAATACAAGATTCTGCTGAATGATGCTTTAAAGGCATTGGGGATGGAAGAAGCATTTGATCGAAATAAAGCCGACTTTTCAAACTTGGGAAGTGCTCCGGAGGGGAATCTCTTTATAACTAAGGTCAATCACAAAACATTTTTAGAGATGGACGAAAAAGGAGTGGAGGGTGCAGCAGTAACGTCAGTTGGAGTGGGCGTTACATCCTTGCCACCGTCATTTGATTTCGACCGGCCGTTTGTCTTTTTATTGCGAAATACTGGCACAAATGCACTGATTTTTGCTGGTAAGATTGAGGATCCAGCCATTGACAATTAGAGTTTTGAGAAAGTGGGTTGGGAATGAAGAGGGATGTTTTGACAAAAAGGCAATGCCTGCAGATTTTTGGAAGAAAATTTAAATTGCGCCCTCGATGCAAATAACTTTATGGAATCCCGTGATAAACATTCATTTTAAAACCTAAGTGTCCTTTCCACAAATATCTGTCCAGGTAAAATGACTTTTTCAAATTTGCTGAGTCACGTTTCTTTTAATAAAAAAAATACATTAGTTACCTAGTTATTAGTAACTGAAGTTTCGCCAGCTAATAGAAGTATAATAAAGTGGCATTTTGTGCTTTAGAAATCATTGTGATTCACCTTATTGTAAGCGAACAAATTCTTGGTAGAACTTCGAGTTCAAAATCACAACTTATTTCGCAAGCATCATGATCAAGTGGATTTTATGGAGAAATTGGATGAAGTCCTCTAGTCCGACTTCAACACCTCAGCTGGATTTCGACCTGCAAATAGAAAAGCCTGACTAATGACTATGAGTAGTGTAAGGGCTGCCAATACCAACGTGCCCAGGCCGACATTAAACACATTCAGCGAGATGCGATAGGCGATATTCTGCAGCCAAAAACTATTGAAGTAGATGGCCAGTGGAAGTGCTAGAAGCATGGCAATACTCAGGGTTTTCAGCATGCTTTTGGATAAAGTCCAAACTATACTACTGTGATTCGCTCCAAGTATTTTCCGAATGCTAATTTCTTTTTTCCTAGTCTGTGCAGCATAACTAGCCAGGCCCAGCAGACCCAAGCTCATAATGAGCATGGTAATGAAAGTGAGAAACCCAAGGATCTTTACGGCACTTGTAAGTGGAGATAAATTACGCATTAACTCGTCTTTATAAAAATAGTAATCAAGCGAAGTGTTGGGAACAGCAGATGCCCATGCTCGCTGAATTTTTGTGATGGTTTCGGGGATTTGATCCCCTGCAATTTTCAGGCTGGCGATTCCTATATGCGCTGGTTCGTAAGTCAGAAATAAAGGTTCTGCTTTTGTTAAAATAAGATAATTATAGATGTCATCTATCACACCAATAATGGAAGAACGGATAACGCCTTCGGGTTGATTAATTAACATCTCCTGACCAACTGCTTGTTCTGGACTTTCCCAACCTAATCGTTCTACGGCAGTTTTAGTGATAATCACCTGTGACTTGTCATGAGGGTCATTGGCTTGAATGGTTCGACCCGCCAATAATTTTATATCCATCAGATCAATAAAGTTCTCATCAATATGGAGTTTGTCAAAGATGATTTCTTCTCCATCCTCTGTGCGTTTGCAAATGTCTGTTACTTTTCCACCCATACCCAAAGCAAGAGAACTACCCGCAATGCTGCTAATAGCAGATTCTTTTTCTAAAATGGTTTTTATTTTTAGAAAACTTTGTCCTTTTAGAGATATGTTGATGATGTTTTCATGATTAAATCCATAATCAGCAAAGAGCAAGTGCTTCGTTTGTTTGGAAAGCACAATGACCGTAATGAAAAAGAAAGTAGTAACTATAAACTGAAAGCCCATCAATGCTTTTCGCCAGCCTAGCTTTGAGAATAACATGATAGAGGTGTTGCTCTTTAAGGTCTCTATGGGTTGGAGGTTAGATAGATAGGAAGAAGGCAAGATACCTGCAATGATTCCAGTAAAAATTGAAAATGTAAAGAAGGCAAGATAGCTTTTTCAGTCATTTTCCAACCTCAAATTCAACGCCTCAAAGATCACTAGAGATTTCATTTGTGGAACAAGGACAAAGTCAAATAAAACTGTCGCAAACAAAAATGCTACTAATACCAGTACAATTGATTCTACTAGGAATTGAAGGAATACATGCCGTCTATTGGCCCCTATTACTTTCCTAATCCCCACTTCCTTTCCTCTTGCTAGCGATTTTGCAACGGTTAGGTTGGTATAATTAAAGCAAGCGGTTAATAATATAAGTAGTGCTAAAAAGGAGAGGGCGTAGAGCACGAAATCCGGCACTGCAATACTTAAATTATTCACCAATTGTTTTCCCGAAATATCGTGTAGATGTTGCAGTTGAAAGTAGGTGCGGGTGGTTTCATCAGGGTATTTGTTGATGGATATTTGAGCGAACGCCTGCTCTAATTTTTTTGTTGAAGCATTCTTATCCAACAACAAGTATAAATAATTATTATTCTGGTCTAACCAGTTTCCATAATTGGTGTGTTTGAAACGCCCTTTATTCATCAAACTGCCAAGAGTGTTATCGGAGACCAATGCATCAAAATAAATATGAGAGCGTTTTGAGTTTTTTTCCACAATGCCTGTCAGGGTAAAGGCGCCTCTGTCCTTTACCTCTATGCTACTCCCAATGAAGTGAGGATGGTTTACTCCTAATTTCTCTGCGGTATCTTCATATAAAACTAAAGCAAAAGGGGCTTGTAAGGCAGTGACCGCATTCCCGTATTTTAGTTTAAAATCGAATATTTCAAAAAAAGTAGATGATGTATAAAAGCCCGAAGCAAAAATTGTGTTGTTATTGAGGCTAATATCATGGTCAAAGGCTCTGCGGAGTTTTACGCACTTTATTATTTCCGGAAATTGTCCTTTTAATTCCCCTTCTAAAAGTGCCGGACAAGTCGCAAAAGTAGCATTCGCATGTTTGGATTCGCTAATGACTCGATAAATATGTTCGCCTTGTGCATGAAACCGGTCGTAATCCACCTGCTCTTTTTTCATGGCGATCACCACCATGCCAATGGCCAGACTGCTCGCCAATCCAGCCACATTAATGAGGCTAAACCACTTGCTGCGAATGATATTTCTATAGGCAGTAAGTAAATAATTGTACAACATAGTCCAAAGAATTTAAGGCTGCGATTATTTAATAATTTAGCTCATGCAATTCATATGCTTCAATTCTTTCAATCATCCTTTTTACACTGCGGCACTCAGAATTCAGTTCCAATGCTTTTTGATAAGCCACGAGGGCTTTTTTTTGGAGGACTACGAAATTTGCTTCTCCCGACTATTACCCTTCTACCGATCAAGGATGCAGTGCATTGTTGATTTCAAAAATGGTGACGACCTTAACACATTTGCTAAGTTAGGGGTGGAGATAGCATCTACTGAGTTTATTTCTTTCCATTCGATGGTTTGCCACCTATTCTTGTTGTATGCCTGACTTGTCAAAGTCAAAGGGCTTTAACATGTCAGTGTTTTCTATTGTGAGCAAGTGCATATATATGAGTTGAAATGTGCCCAGGCTTTAAAGGTCAATGCTTATGCCAAAATCGCAAAACGTTGACAAACAAAACTTTACAGAATGGAACTTAATAATGCTCTGTCCGAAAATGGACAGTAGATGTTCAAAGATGGACAGAAAGCCATCGAACCAATTAAAAAATGATAATTCTAGTCCCTGCCTTAACACTTAGGTTGCAAATCACATCGGTTCTCGGTGAAGCATTAAGAACTGTAGCCAGGATCCCTTTTGTAAAATCCACAGGTATCGGCCTAATGACAATAAAAAACACTAACTCTCAATGCTTTCCGAATACCTATTTCCATTGCAGGCGATCATATTCCCGCAATACCTCTACCACCGCTACTAACTAACTGATTAAGATCATGTATTTTTGCCCGATGCCCGTAAAAATTGGAGTATTGGGAGTTGGTCACCTCGGAAAAATTCACCTGCAATGCCTGCAAAATGTATCGAGATGTGAGATCGCCGGATTTTATGATGTCAATCCCGAGACAAGTAAGAAGGTCGCCCAAGAAACGGGATTAACGACGTTTCAGTCTTATGACGACCTACTGGCATCTGTTGATGCTGTCGATATAGTTACACCAACTTCCACACATTTTCAGTTGGCCAAAAAAGCACTGTTGGCAGGCAAGCACATCTTTGTAGAAAAGCCGGTGACAAGCCTTGTTTCCGAAGCTGAAGAGCTGGAAGTTTTGGAAAGGGACTCGGGACTTGTGGTACAGGTAGGTCATGTGGAGAGATTTAATCCCGCGATGCTGGCAATCAAGGACCTGCGATTGGACCCAAAATTTATCGAGGTCCACAGATTGGCCCACTTTAATCCCCGCGGTACGGATGTATCAGTAGTCCTGGACCTGATGATTCACGATCTGGATATTGTTTTGCAATTGGTACCGTCGCCAGTAAAAAGGGTTCTTGCTAATGGTGTAAATCTCGTAAGTCGTACCCCGGATATCGGAAATGCCCGGATCGAGTGGGAAAATGGCTGTGTTGCAAACGTGACCGCCAGCCGGATGTCATTTAAGCAAATGAGAAAGATGAGGATCTTCCAACCCGACAGGTATATCGGGCTGGATTTTTTGGAGCGTTCTGCGCAGATCATTCACCTGGAGGACGGTGATGCCGGCACAGAAGCCACCGACACAACCTTCATTCTTGAGACATCGACAGGACCTAAAACAGTCAAAATTGACACTCCAAAAGTGGAGGAGGTAAACGCAATTGAAATGGAGCTTAGTTGCTTTGTAGACTCAATTCTCGAAGGGAAAAAGCCTGAAGTGGGAATCCGGGAGGCATTAAAGGCGCTGAGGCTTGCCTTTCAAATATCCGATGTAATCGACCACAACCTCAATCAATTTCTAGAAGACAAATGAGAGTACTGTGGACCAGGCTTCTGATATGTATTTTGATCGGTGGATGTACCGGGAACCATGTGGCAGATGTCCCCACTTTTATCAATATTGAAGAGGTAAGATTTAGATCTGATCCCGGACAAGGCTCGGAAAATCAGAATTTGAGTGAGGTCTGGATGTATGTTGATAGTTTATTTCTGGGAGCGTATCCAGTGCCCTCTAGAATTCCCGTCTTGGGATCTGGTGGACTCACACTCGAATTCTTTGCCGGTATAAGAGAAAACGGTCAAGCCACATCACCCGTCATTTACCCGATGATGAGGTCTGCGCTTGAGTCTGTCGAGGCGAGGGAGGGACAAGATATTT
Organism: Saprospiraceae bacterium; assembly: GCA_965222645.1. Taxonomy (GTDB): domain Bacteria; phylum Bacteroidota; class Bacteroidia; order Chitinophagales; family Saprospiraceae; genus JABDMH01. The sequence goes on from OZ244968.1 coordinate 4,848,383, forward strand.
TGATAACACCGGTGTTTCAATATGGGGAAAAAGTTAAGTTTTCCATGATTGAAGATTTTGAGAATGGGAATCAGTTTAATGATGATATGGATGGAGATGCGGAAACTGCACTGCAAAGGACTGTCGAGGACGGTATTGAGGGTACTTCTGCTAAGGCCACCGTGTCGAGTGATCACCCCATTCTCGAAGTGGCAAACTCCTTTCCAATAAGGGATCTGCCTGATGATGGCTCTTCCGTATTTCTTGAGATGGAATATCGATCCGATATCTCGCTTGCTGTCGGAAGGCAAAATCCATCCGGTGAAAAATTTTACAAGCTGATATTATTTCCTTCTTTAGAGGCGCAAAAAATCTATGTGAACTTTACCGGAGAGACAGCGAATACGAAAGGAGAACCGGTCAAGATAATTTTCAATGCCAGTTTTGATCCGGCACAGGGTAAACCGAATCAGGAAATAATTATTGATAACCTAAAATTGTTACATTTCTAGTCTGTGGCAAATCGACGTACGAGGGATATAATCGTTTATGGGATCTGTGATTTTTTGATGGCCACCTTGGCATGGGGATGTTTCTTTGCCTATAGGAAGAGAGAGGAGAATAGTTTTGATTGGACGATGCTGGATGACCGCAATTTCTATATCGGCATCATCCTTATTCCCATAGGTTGGATATTGCTTTATTCAATTTTTGATGAATACAAAGATCTATACCGAAAATCGCGTATCAGGACCATCGCCCGCACTTTCTGGCTTATTCTCCTCGGTGTATTATTCCTGTTTTTCACCTTGATTTTGGATGACACTGTCGTTGACTATACGGGCTACATCGAATCATTTATTGTTCTTTTCATTTTGCAATTTTCCCTGACAGTGATTTCTCGATCAGTTTTACTGACTCAGGCAAGTAGACGGCTGAAGGCAGGTGAAGTGCAATATCCCACGATTATAATCGGGGGAAATGAACGGGCTATAGAATTGTATCAAGAAATCGCCGGTTTAAGAAAAGGATTGGGAAATAAGTTTATCGGTTTCATTGATGCCAACGGACATTCCAGCAATGAGTTGAGTCAACATTTGCCCAAGCTGGGTGAAATTGAGGACCTCAGCCAGGTGATTGAAGAACATGAGATCGAGGATGTTTTGATTGCTATTGAAACTTCTGACCATGGAAAGCTCAAATCTATCCTTGACATTTTATTTGACTACGAAGAAGATCTCCTTGTAAAGATCATCCCTGACATGTATGACATTATGCTGGGCACAGTAAAAATGAATCACGTGTATGGCGCAGTACTGATCGAGATCCGCCAGGGGCTGATGCCTCGCTGGCAACGGATCTTAAAGAGGGCTTTCGACATCCTTTTTTCCATTGTCATCATGATCGTTTTGGCTCCGCTCTATCTATATATCGCGATACGAATCAAAATGACTTCTCCGGGGCCTATTTTGTACCGGCAAGAGCGGATCGGTTTCTCCGGTCAACCCTTTACTATTTTTAAATTTCGTTCGATGTACGAAAATGCAGAAGACAATGGTCCTCAACTTTCGCATGATTTAGACGAGAGGTGCACACCCTTTGGCGCTCAAATGCGTAAATGGAGATTGGATGAACTCCCGCAGTTTTGGAATGTGATGAAAGGAGAAATGTCGGTAGTAGGGCCAAGACCGGAGCGATCCTATTATATTAAAAAGATTATGGAGCACGCTCCGCATTATAAGCACCTTCTAAAGGTAAGGCCGGGAATCACGTCGTGGGGCCAGGTAAAATATGGGTACGCAAGCACCGTGGATCAGATGCTGCAGCGATTGAAATTCGATATTCTCTACATTGAGAATGCGTCTCTTGCCCTTGATTTTAAAATACTTTTCTATACCATTTTGGTTTTATTGCAGGGAAAGGGGAAATAGGTTTATTCATTTGGTTTTTCCCTGGTGTCTCGTCTCCAACAAAGGGATGTTGTTAATTACGTACTTAATTAATAACTTTGTTCTATGAAAATAGTAAACTATACCGAGCTGCGATTAAACCTCAAACATTGGTTGAACACGGTCATTGATGATGTAGAACATGTCATTATCAAGCGCAAGGATCAGAAAGACCTGGTGTTGATCTCATTGGAAGAATACAATTCTTTGGTAGAGACGAATTACTTGCTATCAGGTAAGAATCGTGATGTAATATTAGAATCGATTGCAGAGGCCAAGGGGGGCAATAAAGAGTACAAGGAATTGATTGAGGAATGACATTAGCCTGGTCCGGCATAGCATGGAAAGACTATTTATATTGGCAGAAAACCGATAAGAAGAAGCTCAAGAGAATCAATAGACTTATAAATGAAACTCTCCGTGATCCCATTGCTGGTATAGGAAATCCTGAGCCTCTGAAGCATGAATTGAAAGGCTTTTGGTCAAGACGGATAGATAGGGAGCACAGACTGGTTTATACCTATACAGAAAAAGAATTATTAATCGTTGGTTGCAGATATCACTATTAGTTGTACGATTTTATCGATGTGCGAGTTCTCCGAGGAATATTGCTATGTCCATTCTGATCTGTCATTTCTCAAACGCCAGTCAGAATAATTCACAACAAGAAGAAAAATTGACTTAGACTTCTCCATCTTTTCGAACTCGCCAAAAATCTTCACCCCAGTTTCTATATAGTTGTTGTTCGTCAATCTTCCTTACCAATAAATTCATCTTAATAACAACTTCCTTTAGATTATTAATAAATTCAAAAATATTATCAGATAATTTTTCTAAACAGGGCCTATCATCACCCCAATCACCACTTAGTTTCCAAATAGTGTCGGAGTTCTCTCCTGATACTCCCAGTAATATCGAATCATTAATATCGAAGAGACCTATTCTGATAAACCCTTGTTTGTGATGATCATCAATTTGCTCTGCATAGGATTCTAATTCACTTTCTATTTCTAAATTATTGAAAAGATGAGAGATTGAATTTTCATAGCCATCAGCTCCGAAAAATGTTATACTCGTTAGCTGTATTAGATCTTCATTAAACTTTAGGTGTTTGATTTTAAATCCATTCCTTCCTGTTGCATAGGTTTTGATAAAAACAGAGAAAATTGGAGGCAGGTCATCTCTACTTGGATATTCGTTTTTATTCTTATGTAATAATTCTACTCCTTCCATTTTCTTTACAATTGAGGAGGGTCAAATAATCCCTGCAATCCGCGATTTCGATTCTTCTTACACCTCTTGTAATTGAGCATCCATTTATTATCATTTGCTTCTCAGAGTGTTGTCCTTTTTTTTTTGATCAGGCTAATTTAATATTTGCTTATCTCGAAAAATCTCGTTCTGTTTTTGGGGGGCTGGAATCAGAAGCTCAGAAAGAAAAAGGGAACGGATTATTTTACACTTGATGCATGGTTAGAGTGTGGTAGGTCTCGTTTCACTCATGCGTAGTCAGGTGAGATTCTTTCTCCATTTTTGACTTTGGAATACTGCAAGTTTTCTTCGGGGTTGAATATACATGTTAATTCCCCATTAGGATGATTTGGCATGGCTTGCAAAACCAAGTTTCCATTTCCAAGTAAAAGCCAATCTGATAATTTTCTCTTTTCTCCTTTTTCATCAAGCAAATCAAATTCCCAAAGTATTGCTCCATCAGTCTTACTTATTTTTCCAAACGAGCCATCATGTGAGGTATAATAGACGCCGCTCTCATCTACAAAGTGAAAATTAGGTACTCTCTCAATAGAAGGTATTACTTCTACATTAGTAAAAACATTTCCGTCTTTAATATTTAACTCCACTACTGATAAAGATTCTATTTTCCCGTTTGATAAACGACTGTTTATATTTCCTGTCAATACTACTTTTCTCTGATGGTCAATCTGATGATAACTATTTGAATATCGCCAGATTTCTTCTCCTGTATCTCCATCTAAAACTATAGTATATCTATTTGGATTGTACCAGTCATTTTCTCCCTCATATCCTTTATCCGTCCTTATGCTATCATAGGCATGATATTCTAAAATAATCAAATCCTCATGTGTTTCAAGTCTTACAAATTGCCATGAAAACTCTTTCTTCCATTTCTCACTTCCTTCGTCAGGGCTCAAACACCTTATCCAATTATTTTCCTTTTCATTATTCTGATAAAATAATATACCACATTCAAACCAATGATTTGAAATAGGATACTTAGGCTCAAAAGAAAAGACCTCATCATTACCCTTTACCTTGCAATTATAATTACGATTCATTCTATCTAAAAACAAAGTCACTCCTGACTTCCATTTATATTCTGGAACATCGTCTTTTTGAACAAATAATATCTCCTTCGAATCGATCTCGACTTTATAAAAACCAGGTTTATTAAAATGGTAAAGTATTATCTCTCCACTGTTAATAGAGGCTAAAAATGTTTCTTCAGATATATCAATACTTCCATTTAAATGATAATCCTCTCTACTTAGAAAATTAAGCTTAGTTAATTCCTTATTGTTCTTGCAGCTTATGATCAAATTTGAATATGATCTATTTTGCAATGGCTGATCCACTACTTCATATTTCATATCTATGGATTAATGATGTCACTAAATTTATTCGCTGTTATAAAATCTATCAATCCATTAATATCATTCGGTGCTACTTGAGCATTGGTAAATTGAAACATTTGTTGATAGTTAGACCATTTATTGGTATCAAATAAATTGGTGTTTGCTTTAAGTGCTTGATTTAGATCTGAAGGCGATGGAACCCATCTATCAGGATCAAATTGAAACTGAAATTTGGACAAACTATTTTGAGTATTGAAATAGTTAATCATTTGGTTCGGAAAGTTACTCATTCCTGGAGCCTTACTTCCCCAACTCTTACACTCTATAAACTTACCATCAGCTATAATATCTGCAGAAAAATCCCCAGTAGCTTCATCTACAAAATCTTCAAACTTAGTCGGAGATAAATTCTTCTGCTTTGTACACTTCATCACCCAATGAGATCCAAATTGCTTGAGTCTGCCCTTGATCCAAAAGCTGATTCAATACGGTTTGATAACCATCAATGTCTTTAAATTGCTTGAAATGATCTAATTGATCAATCAATTCATTTATCCAAGGCTTACCTCCATTGGTACATGTTGGACAACCGAAGCCATGCTGTGTCCATTTATTTGTGATTACTTGATCGAGGTTTAATGTTTTTAAGTAATCATCATCAAGTGCTTTTGATAGACTTTCCAAAACATCTACATCAACTCTTAATTGTGGATGCCCATCAATCACCCCCCACGCCCGCACAGCCCCCTCATTCGCCATCACCAAATCCCGTATCCCCTTACTATCCATCAAATCGCGCACAAACTGCTCCCTGACCGACTCCGTAAAATCCTGATTAACAATTCTCAAAAACAGTCCGCTCTCCAAAAAATCACTCTTTGCTACCGGATCATCCAAAGCCGACAACAAGTCACGTGCGAGATCATCATCAGAAATATTAAAAAGAGTCTTGATGTGATCCGAATCCAAAGGATCGGGAAGAATATTTTTTAATCCTCTCCATAAGGTTGCGCCATCCGGTGAAAATCCGGCGGCATGCACACCCGGTGGCGTCGAATTAAAAAATCGTATAAGACCATTTACCAGCCGGTCCGGAGGGAGCGATCTGAGATACCGGAGTGCTGCCGGACTCGCGCTCAGCAACCCATGAAGGAATAATGCAGAAAACGCGCCCTGAGAACACTGCACAAGATCAAATTCCTCTTTTACTTTTCCCTCCGACAATGCGCCATCTACAAAACAACTTATCGCCGCCGATATCCCGGCTTCCGCATATTTTGACTCCAATAAAATCAGGGCCTCTGCTCCCGAAAGTGATGCGGCAATCCAGTCCACTTTGTCGTTGGCTTCCTCCCAACTTATAGCATCCCCATTTTCGGGAAAATAATAATGCACAGCGTTCTGTATCATCACATCCAAGAGCATCCCCACAGAAAATCGCGTCGCGATCTGTGACGCGGTTAAACTCGCTATCCCTTCTAAAATGGGAACTAAAATTCCCTGTGATGCCTGTCCCGAAACAAATACGGCAACAGGTGAAAATCCAAACGCCAATAATCCCGCACAGATGTTATTGAGATTTTCCACCCACTCAGAGGTGGGATATTCGAAAAAATCAAACCTTTCCAGATCATTCAGAAGACAGGGATTTGCACAGATTATTCGCTTAAGAATATTATCCGAGGTCAGGTAAAGATGGTTTTTATATTTAATTAATAATTCCTGACATTCTCCATGATAGCAACCGCAATTGGTTTGCGGAATTGTTTCGCTGCTGATCTCTTCAAAGTCACTTAGATCCAGTTGGGGAAGTAATTTTTTGTGGTTGGTAAATAGGGGGGCTTTGGTATCGGGTGCTTGCAGAATTACCTGCTCGCAATCTTCTTTAACCAAACCAGCATAGACCTGTACTTTTTGCTCGGCAATGGATGCAAAGTAATCCCCCGATTTCTCTATTTGTTTTTCTTCATCAATTTCTCCGGTGGCATAGCCCAGGAAAGTTTGTTCGTCCCTGCTCCACCAGCCGTAATAATTTTTCCGGTCGATCTGAAAGCCGGCCAGGCAACCTTGAGCCCATCTGCCATTTTGATCGGGGAAAAAAGATGCAATAGCATTTGAAGGTAATATGTATTTTTCCCCGGAGGGCGTAAGGCATCCATAAGGTTGATTAACCCCCTCCTCCTGAGCGTAATAAACATAACTGGCATAAATAAAAGGCTTCCCCAACACAATCTGCTCTCCCTCCTCGTCCTTCTGAAATGTGTACAACCGAAATTCCGGATCATACATCTGGCTCCAATGTATATGGGGCAGTGCCACTCCATCGCTGTAGTCCATAAGCCAATCCGTTGTGCCCACCGGTACGCTCCATCTGGTGAAGGGATGCTCAAGTCCCCAAATCCCATGACCCAGCTCGTGAGCAGCAGTGACAGATGCCGTACTTTTTGACTCTTCATTACCCTTCGAAAAGAGATAACCAAACTGGCGCTGGAGAGGCATGTAGCCCGCCAAATCTGTGCTTGAGGCAGCGTCTGTAAAAATGAGGTAGTATGCTTCAGAATTGTAAGCAGGTCCCAGCGTCGTGCGGACATGGTCATTGATGGCTTGCTGTTCGGCAGAGTAATTGGCAAAGGTGCCGGTACCATCGGTATCAATTGCCCCGTCGGTGCCTAAAAGATTAGGTGGAAGCCTTAGGGGTATCCGGGTGGTCGTCTCTATGTCAATGGCCAGCGGACCAAAAATATCACTCAGCCTGCCTCCGATATCCCCGGGGACTGAGGCAGACCCAAGAGGCACAAGGACCACTTGCACATCCTGCCCTGCGATGTGCATAAGTTTAAATGCACCGACCAGGTGTTGCTTTTGATCGCCTCTCTTTAGGCATGCCAGAATCGTCTCTGTGGCACTGGTGAAAAAGCCCTCGATATTCAGGGTGATCTCTGTGGCTCCTGCCATCTCGTGTGGAATCTTTCGTCCGCTCTGTGTTTTAAATATCAGGCTATCGGTATTTATGCCCGGATCAACGATCTGCGCTGTCACCACATCCGGCTGGCCATTTTTTACGGCCTTGTAGGCATAGTGGTATTGGGCATCAGTTTCCGCAACTGAAATCGACGGGTAAAGGCCTTTTTCAAATTCACTCGCATTTGCAGAGACGTCATCAAAGGCATAATAACCAGCTCCGCGCTCAAAAACCACTCCCACTTCAATCACTTCGGGTGCCCCCACTGCATCTACACCTTCGGTATTATTGATCGTGGGTCGACCACCCTCTGCCAGTTCCCCAGCCTGGGTTACCTTGCCATCCTGATCAACAGTCCAGGCTTTCCCATCCCGGTCAAAAATTTCAATATCTTCTCCGTTCCAGTTTATTCCCTTCTGAGTTGGATTACCATTTTCGTCCGTGCCTGAAATGATTAGCACACCATCTTCTTCTGAAATAGCCCCAATGGTAAAATCTACATCCAGCAATTGCGGACCCTTCTTAAATTCCATTGGGACAAAATCCAATTCCCCAAATTCGCGGAGATAGTCAGACAAAGCGACCGGTACAAGATTGACTCCTACACCCTGCACCTGCATTATGCCATCATACATAAAGTAGTCGCTGTTTACCTTGATGTGCTCAAAGTCAATATTTACAGCAATGGGATCATCATGCGTGAGAAGATTTGGGATAGGAAAATTCCAAACGACTTCACCCGTACCGGTATAGTAGTCCCCACTGCCTGACACTTGCGAAAGTTTCACTTTAAAATCACCGGCCACGATCGTATCCCCTACAACCAAAGCAGTGACCGGTGTCGTATTTTGACTCATCAGAGGTTCTGTAGGAAGCCCACAGTTGTAGACGATCGTAGGGAGATTGTGACTGGTGGTAATGTAAAATGGGGCGCTTGCCAAATAGCCGCCACTAATGCAATGACTCCATACCCTGCCCTCGTAATCCACTTTACTGTCTAAGTCCTTGAGCGTAATATGGGATCTGGTAGTCCGGATCGAATCGATTCTTTTTCCATTCTCATCCGTAATGACCACCGAATATCCTTTAGACCCGTCAAGGGCTGCCCACAGGATTTCATATTCCGAGTCGGAAATCGCATGGGCCTCCATAATCACCGGAGGGAAGCAGTCCACTACCTCGATTTCTTCGTCACTTCGACCATATTGAAATAGGATGGGATCAGAATATCCCTGATTGCGGAAGTACACAGTTTCTGAGGGAGAGCTTGCCCTGATTCTTAGCACATATTTTTGACCCGCCTGCATTTGTTCCACCTCACCTCCGACTCCAAATACAAATTGGTTAAGACTCTGGGTGGACCCCTGGATCAGGGTCTCAAAAAGTGGTGCCCTTTGAAAAAAATCGTTGCCCAGGCCAAATGCTGCTGCGGTCTCGTCGTAGGGATAGATGTATAATTCGTAGTCAACGGGAAACGTCATTGTGCTGAAATTCATCAGCCAATTGATCTCCAAAGGTTGCTGGATCAGAGTATCAGTCACATCAAAGACCTGATCACTATACGGAGTGGTAATCAAGGGAGGATCCAGCAGGTCCATACTACTGAGGGCACAGGATTTGGCAGATAGGGGGGCTTCATCGAATCTCAAAAAATGCAATACCTCGACACATAGAGTGTATAGCCCTTCCGGAAGGTCACCTCCGGATCGCAAGAAGTCTTCGCGGTCCAGACCTTCTATGATATCAAAGGCATGGGGAAGGAAATAGGGGGCAAGATCAGGACCGGTGAGTGTGGTGGGCACTCCTGATGCAATGGAAATCGGTGCAAAAAGGGGATCATCGGTAGTAACCAGGGAAACCCCATTTTTTTCCAGATAGAAACGAAGCCGTACTTCCACACTGCCTACTTGCACGTCACGCAGTGTCAATGTGAGATTGAGGCCTGCAAAGTCACTAGATAGGGCATTGACATTGGCAGGGAATGTCATTGGGGTGTTTATAAAGGCGTCTATGGGAAAGATTTGCGCCTGCAGTGTCTGTACACCAATCAACAGACACAACAGTGCCTTCAGACAATACTTAAGCCATTTGCAGCAAGGGGAGGTATGGAGCCCATTCCATTTCTTATAGTGAGATGTCGATGATGGGTTTTTCACACGCTAATGGACAGATGCTTTTAAGACAACTCAAGGTAATTATTTTTTCGGCGGTGACCAGCAGGCGGGTACTGATATCGGGATCACGCTTCGCATGATCTTCGCATCGCTCCGGGCTTGGGAATCACTACTTCCCTACTTCCCTACTTTCCCACTCCCTGACCCCAACTTCGCATCCGCAGGTGGGGCCCCACACTTGGGTCGTAGCCTTAGATTTGTTCCAGCAAGAATTAATAGGGTGAACATCATTCAATTTAAGACAACTCCTGAACCCACGACGAGTCCCCCAACAGGCATGAGGAGCATGCCTACCTCGCCTTAGATATTTTGCCGTTAAAATAGGACAAATAGAGTGAAAGGCACTCGAAAAAAAACCTATGGATTCCGACTTCGCATCCGGAGGTGGGGCCCCACACTTGGGTCGTAGCGTGAGATTTTATCCAGCGGAAAAGAGTTGAGGAGCATAAATAGAGACAAAATCTGATCACAAGCGATGGACTTCACCACTGAGGAAGTCGGAGCCTTATAAAATCTAGCGAAGACCCAAGATGTGGGTCACCGAGGAATGCAGGAGCTCACCCACCCACTATACGTGGTTCTTATCCCTTCGAGGTACACCGTACCTCTCCCCCGCCCTTGGCGGGATCGCTCAAGAATGCTCCACTTTTTGCCCTGCCGGCGTGGCCTGTCAGGCGGGTGTCAAAAAGTGGAAAATCCCCTTTTGGTCACAAAAAAGAATGAAGAATTATTTCCGGGCTTGGAAATCACTACTTCCCTACTTTCCCACTTCTCTGACCCCGACTTCGCATCCGCAGGTGGGGCCCCACACTTGGGTCGTAGCGTGAGATTTTATCCAGCGGAAAAGAGTTGAGGAGCATAAATAGAGACAAAATCTTATCACAAGCGATGGCCTTCACCACTGAGGAAGTCGGAGCATTATAAAATCTAGCGAAGACCCAAGATGTGGGTCACCGAGGATGCAGGAGCTCACCCACCCACTATACGTGGTTCTTATCCCTTCGAGGTACACCGTACCTCGCCCCGCCCTTGGCGGGATCCCTCAAGAATGCTCCACTTTTTGCTGTCAAAAAGTGGAAAATCCCCTTGTGGTCACAAAAAAGAATGAATTATATTGCTAAAAAGTGGAAAATCCAATTTTGGTCACAAAAAAGAATGAATAATTATTTCCCTACTATACCACTTCCCTACTTTACCACTTCCCTGAGTCGGCGGACAATTTCTCCGAGAGATAAAGAACCAGTGTCATAGGAATCCTTATTCTCACTTTTATGAACTATTTTGGTTTACTATGGTTTAAGTAGAAAAAAATAGATGTGAAATCGATCACCATACACAAGCTTGACCCGCGACTTGCGAATGCTATTGAAGAGATAGCATCTACGTTGGAGATAAGTCAGAACAAGGCTATTCAGATGCTTTTGAAAAAGGCCTTAGGTATGAACGACCTGGATATTCCAAAGAAGGATTTTTCTGAGTTTTGCGGACTCTGGTCTGAAAAGGAGGCGAAGGAGTTCGATAGGAAAGTGAAGGATTTTGATCCAATCGACGAGGAAATGTGGTCATGAAAAAGGTAGTGGTGGATACCAATGCATATTCGGCACTAATGAGAGGTGATCTGGAGGTAAGACATGCTTTGGACAGGGCTGACAAAATATTCCTCCCCGTCTTTGTTATCGCCGAGTTGCTTTTCGGGTTTAAGTATGGGAAAAAAGAAAAAGAAAACCGCAGAATTCTGGAAGCATTCGAGAGCAGGATGGGTGTATTCCGATACTACCCCAACGATGATACTGCTGAGATCTATAGTGATATCTGGCGAGATCTCAGAAAAAAAGGAACACCGATGCCGGTACACGACTTATGGATTGCGGCCTCAGCAATCGAGATTGGTGGCACGCTGCTCACCTATGACTCTCATTTCAAAAGGATTTCCGGATGCCGGGTTTGGAAGCATTAATGGTATTAGATGTTTCTCTTTCCAATGCCTTTCTAATCTTCCCACATCCTGCATTCATAGTTACTCAGGCAGATAAATTGGCAATTGCCCAAAGCCGCTGCCGGGAGAACTGGCTCTCACAGCATTAGTCTGGGAGCCCTAGTCCGCGATATGTTCTTAGCGATCTCTGCGGGCATTGCGAGAAGAATCTTACCTACCAGGCCACCGTTGAAGAACCAGTTCTCTCGACCTTTGTCCATTTTTTACGAACCACTAACCCATTACCCTGGTAAAAACCGATGTCCCGGGCTAGCCTACAAACCATTCCGTGTTCGGGGATGCCAATCCCCTGGAACTGAGTAAGGGTAAGCACAGGATATAAAAAAAAACAAAGGTGGGTGTAAAAGTGTTATTTTTGAAAGAATGCAAGAAATCATATTTATAGTTAAGGAAAGTGAGGAAGGTGGCTACCTGGCTTCCGGAGTCAATGATTCGATATTTACAAATGGCGAAACATTAGCGGAACTAAGGGAAAACGTCAAAGAAGCTGTTCGTTGTCATTTTGACGATGAAAGCCGGAAACTGATCCGTTTACATATGGTAAGAGAAGAGGTGTTTTCGGTATGAGAATACCGAGGAATATCTCAGGTTTAGAATTAGCAAAGTTATTGAAGCCACTGGGCTACAAAGTAACTCGTCAAGTGGGTAGCCATCTGCGATTGACGACCCAGCAAAAAGGAATTTAAGTCAAAATAGAATGAGTACTTTAAGAGATAACATTGAAAATTTGAGATCAAAAGATCCGCTTGATCAAATGATATTTGAAAGAGGTCTACGGATAAAACGAGTTTGGACTGATCATGAAACAGATCTGATTATTGTGTTGCTCAATAACAAGAAAATACTGCAAAGACCATTATCTGATTTTGAAAAACTGAAGCATGCTACAAAAGAACAACTTTCAGATTTTGAAACGGACGGAATAAGTATTCATTGGCCAAAATTGGACGAGGATTTGAGCCTGCGTGGATTTTTAAAGTATGAACTGGAGCAAGTGGCACAGATAACGGCCTAGTGTCTCTTTACAAAATAAATACACAGTCTAACTTGTTCTTTTGCAAAATCTAGTCATCGTCAAAAGCCCGGTCTGCGATACTGCAGGTAGGCCGGGTTAGGTAGCATCGGCTATGATCGGTTTCGCCTCTTCGACCCACCAAAAAATAACCTCGTCACTACATCAGATACTTCATAAATAGTTTACTAGATAAACTATGCTTCATGACTTGTTTTTGATCGTGCCAACTGGTATACTTTTCGATGACAGGGTGGTATACTTTTCGGTGGCAATCTACACTACTTCCCTACTTTCCCACTCCCTGACCCCGACTTCACATCCGCAGGCGGTGCCCCACACCTTGTGTTGTAGCCTTAGATTTGTTCCAGCAAGAATTAATAAGGTGAACATCATTCAATATAAGACAGCTCATGAACCCCACGACGAGTCCCCCTACAGGCATGCGGAGCGTGCCTACATCGCCTTAGATATTTTGCCGTTAAAATAGGACAAAGTGCGCAAGGTAAAGGAGTGATGCCGAAGTGAGCATATGGGGACGTAAAAGAAGGCAGGCATCCTAACTTCCGATCAAGCACAACAAAGTGATGATCTAAAAAGCGAACGGCTGGGATCACGAGCAGGGAGGGTTTGGCCTATTAGGCAAAAGATCTACAGCGAAAGACTTTTTTGGTTCTTTTTTGGTCACAAAAAAGAGTGAATAATATTGTCAAAGAGTGGAGATTGATCCTTTGAACCAGCTCATGAACCCCACGACGAGTCCCCAACAGGCATGCGGAGCGTGCCTACATCGCCTTAGATATTTTGCCGTTAAAATAGGACAAAGAGTGCAAGGTAAAGGAGTGATGCCGAAGTGAGCATATAGGGACGTAAAAGAAGGTAGGCAACTCAACTTCCGATCAAGCACAACAAAGTGATGATCTAAAAAGCGAACGGCTGGGATCACGAGAGGGTGGGTTTGGCCTATTAGGCAAAAGATCTACAGCGAAAGACTTTTTTGGTTCTTTTTTGGTCACAAAAAAGAATGAACAATATTGTTAAAAAGTCGAAAATCAACTATAGATCAACAGGGTACATCCCTGTGGGCACCCGAACCGAGAAAAATTTAACATATAAAAATTTGTCTATCTCAAAAACTTTCCCCTATCTTCACTCCAAATACTTTTAGTCCGCTTATAACTACAAGTACATTTAAAACGACCAAAAACCCGTGAGAAATAGTCTCCCACGGTACGAACGACAAAAAACGATTGCTGAAAACCCAATTTTCTAACCATTTGACAAAGACGCCTGAAAAAACACCGACGTAATTAGATTCCCCCTTTTTTTATGATTGCGGCAAAGGAGCTGCATGGACACACAAAAAACCAAGCTGTGCGTGCGTGAGTCCTTCATGCCGGAATGTTCTCAGATTAGGAAAGGGTAAGTCGTCACAAGACTATTAGACCATATGCACCTGTCCAAACGATACCCACGTGTCTCTTTATTTGATGTTGTTATGGTAGATGATCAATGGCCATGTATTTCTGTGGCTCAAAGACCTTGGGCTCAGGATAGAGGATGAATACTGGGGAAAGGCTATAGTGTGGTGCAATGGACCAGTGGGAAAGAAGAGATAATTTGAAAATAATAATTAAAAGATAATAATGAAGGAATGAGATTACTTGCCCGATAAGTTAAGTCTCTTTCCCAATTGACATTTGAAAACCTAAAATGAAAAAAATGATAATTATGGACACCTTGATCAGGTCACTGAAATTTACTCTGATGAAGAATTTCTCAAGGCCAAGAATTGACTCAATTCGCAATTTTGGTATTGTAGGCACAGTCTTGAAGAAAACCAACATCAAATTAATGGGTTTCTTTTTGGTTTTTGTAACTTCATTAACTGCTCTGTCTGTATGTTCTTTCGCACAATCTGGGTGCGATGCTATTGGATCCTTAAGTTGCAACGCCTTCCACACAACTGTAATTAATCTGGATGATCCAAATTTCCCGGTTTGTGGTACAGTTGATATTCCGCTAGATTTGGATGGAGATATCGGCGGTAACGGTGCTAATAGGGATGATTGTACCTTAAATACTGGTACTTGTGGTCCTCACGATCCCACAATTGCTAATTGCCACCGTTTTATTTTTGAGCGCGATGCAGGATCCTTAACTCAACAGTTCACAATGTCAATAGGTCAGGGAAATGGTTGCAATGGAGAGCTAGACGCTAGTTTCAGCATCATTGGTGGTATATGTGAGCAGTTGACTTGTGAGGGTTCACAGTCGATAGCTACTTTTACATTTCCAATAGGTGAGACTGGGATGGAACTCATTCTCTGTTTAAATTCGCAGGCCAATGTTTCGATCTGTGGCCTTTGCAAAGAACCTCCACCTTGTACGGAGATGCCGGAATGTAATCTTACGGATGTCAATACGTCATCATGCGGTGTAGAAAATTGCAGTTCTGCAATTCCAGCTGTGGAAACTGATTATAATAATGTTTTTACCAATATCGGAACTTGTAGTGCCACATTGAGGATGCAGGCACCGGTAGAGACTGGTGACAATGTTTGCGATGCAGATGGAGTAAATTTCACGAGAAAATATACACTGGAGTTTCAAGATGCGGATGGTCTCTGGCAGGCATTTGCTGAATGTGATCAGGAGATTGTTGTTACAATTCTGGATCTACCAGATTGTGACATCACAGGTCCAACGGAAGTTTGTCCAAGTTCTGAAACCTGTTTCTCGGGTCCTGTAGCACCAGTTGGGACTTCTTATTCATATGCTTGGTCGATTATTGGAGGCGATGCAAGTATTGCTTTTGATCCTGACTGTGATGCTGTTAACGAAGTTAATGTGGTTGCAGGAACGGAGAATTTTATAGTGCAACTGATTGTGACAGATGACAACACTTTGTGTTCCAATACCTGTACGGCCAATGTAGCAATTGGTATGTGTTGTGACCTAACGGTTGATTGCCCAGACAATGATCCAGTACCAACCTTCGAGTGTGGAGCAACCCTGCCAACTCCTGAGGATTTATTTGGTCAAGCTGGCGGCTCATACTCAAATGCCTGTGGTACGGTCACAATCACTACCGATTATACTCATCCCGGCCCATGTGGAGGTACTGTAAACTTTACTTATACGATCACAGATGATAATGGGACTCCCGGAGATCCAACCGATGATGTTGTTGAGACGTGCCCGGGGGTTTTGGTGATAAATCCTATTGCGCCGACGTTTAGTTGTCCTTTGGATATACCAGCGATCAGTTGTACGGCAGCGGATGCATTTACTTTGGCGGACGCACCAGCGGCGACCTACAGCAATGGTGAGGGTGGAAATTGTGAGATATCAGGAGATGCCACAGCAGTGTCGATGGTAAGAGATTATACGGCATGTGGAGGAGGAACGATCACCGTGACCTATGAATATGATTATTGCGGAGAGACGTTGAGTGATGAATGTGTTGTTCCGGTAGAAGCGGCATCAGCGCCGACGTTTAGTTGTCCTTTGGATATACCAGCGATCAGTTGTACGGCAGCGGATGCATTTACTTTGGCGGACGCACCAGCGGCGACCTACAGCAATGGTGAGGGTGGAAATTGTGAGATATCAGGAGATGCCACAGCAGTGTCGATGGTAAGAGATTATACGGCATGTGGAGGAGGAACGATCACCGTGACCTATGAATATGATTATTGCGGAGAGACGTTGAGTGATGAATGTGTTGTTCCGGTAGAAGCGGCATCAGCGCCGACATTTAGTTGTCCTTTGGATATACCAGCGATCAGTTGTACGGCAGCGGATGCATTTACTTTGGCGGACGCACCAGCGGCGACCTACAGCAATGGTGAGGGTGGAAATTGTGAGATATCAGGAGATGCCACAGCAGTGTCGATGGTAAGAGATTATACGGCATGTGGAGGAGGAACGATCAATTCATAGGTCACGGTGATCGTTCCTCCTCCACATGCCGTATAATCTCTTACCATCGACACTGCTGTGGCATCTCCTGATATCTCACAATTTCCACCCTCACCATTGCTGTAGGTCGCCGCTGGTGCGTCCGCCAAAGTAAATGCATCCGCTGCCGTACAACTGATCGCTGGTATATCCAAAGGACAACTAAACGTCGGCGCTGATGCCGCTTCTACCGGAACAACACATTCATCACTCAACGTCTCTCCGCAATAATCATATTCATAGGTCACGGTGATCGTTCCTCCTCCACATGCCGTATAATCTCTTACCATCGACACTGCTGTGGCATCTCCTGATATCTCACAATTTCCACCCTCACCATTGCTGTAGGTCGCCGCTGGTGCGTCCGCCAAAGTAAATGCATCCGCTGCCGTACAACTGATCGCTGGTATATCCAAAGGACAACTAAATGTCGGCGCTGATGCCGCTTCTACCGGAACAACACATTCATCACTCAACGTCTCTCCGCAATAATCATATTCATAGGTCACGGTGATCGTTCCTCCTCCACATGCCGTATAATCTCTTACCATCGACACTGCTGTGGCATCTCCTGATATCTCACAATTTCCACCCTCACCATTGCTGTAGGTCGCCGCTGGTGCGTCCGCCAAAGTAAATGCATCCGCTGCCGTACAACTGATCGCTGGTATATCCAAAGGACAACTAAACGTCGGCGCTGATGCCGCTTCTACCGGAACAACACATTCATCACTCAACGTCTCTCCGCAATAATCATATTCATAGGTCACGGTGATCGTTCCTCCTCCACATGCCGTATAATCTCTTACCATCGACACTGCTGTGGCATCTCCTGATATCTCACAATTTCCACCCTCACCATTGCTGTAGGTCGCCGCTGGTGCGTCCGCCAAAGTAAATGCATCCGCTGCCGTACAACTGATCGCTGGTATATCCAAAGGACAACTAAACGTCGGCGCTGATGCCGCTTCTACCGGAACAACACATTCATCACTCAACGTCTCTCCGCAATAATCATATTCATAGGTCACGGTGATCGTTCCTCCTCCACATGCCGTATAATCTCTTACCATCGACACTGCTGTGGCATCTCCTGATATCTCACAATTTCCACCCTCACCATTGCTGTAGGTCGCCGCTGGTGCGTCCGCCAAAGTAAATGCATCCGCTGCCGTACAACTGATCGCTGGTATATCCAAAGGACAACTAAATGTCGGCGCTGATGCCGCTTCTACCGGAACAACACATTCATCACTCAACGTCTCTCCGCAATAATCATATTCATAGGTCACGGTGATCGTTCCTCCTCCACATGCCGTATAATCTCTTACCATCGACACTGCTGTGGCATCTCCTGATATCTCACAATTTCCACCCTCACCATTGCTGTAGGTCGCCGCTGGTGCGTCCGCCAAAGTAAATGCATCCGCTGCCGTACAACTGATCGCTGGTATATCCAAAGGACAACTAAACGTCGGCGCTGATGCCGCTTCTACCGGAACAACACATTCATCACTCAACGTCTCTCCGCAATAATCATATTCATAGGTCACGGTGATCGTTCCTCCTCCACATGCCGTATAATCTCTTACCATCGACACTGCTGTGGCATCTCCTGATATCTCACAATTTCCACCCTCACCATTGCTGTAGGTCGCCGCTGGTGCGTCCGCCAAAGTAAATGCATCCGCTGCCGTACAACTGATCGCTGGTATATCCAAAGGACAACTAAACGTCGGCGCTGATGCCGCTTCTACCGGAACAACACATTCATCACTCAACGTCTCTCCGCAATAATCATATTCATAGGTCACGGTGATCGTTCCTCCTCCACATGCCGTATAATCTCTTACCATCGACACTGCTGTGGCATCTCCTGATATCTCACAATTTCCACCCTCACCATTGCTGTAGGTCGCCGCTGGTGCGTCCGCCAAAGTAAATGCATCCGCTGCCGTACAACTGATCGCTGGTATATCCAAAGGACAACTAAACGTCGGCGCTGATGCCGCTTCTACCGGAACAACACATTCATCACTCAACGTCTCTCCGCAATAATCATATTCATAGGTCACGGTGATCGTTCCTCCTCCACATGCCGTATAATCTCTTACCATCGACACTGCTGTGGCATCTCCTGATATCTCACAATTTCCACCCTCACCATTGCTGTAGGTCGCCGCTGGTGCGTCCGCCAAAGTAAATGCATCCGCTGCCGTACAACTGATCGCTGGTATATCCAAAGGACAACTAAATGTCGGCGCTGATGCCGCTTCTACCGGAACAACACATTCATCACTCAACGTCTCTCCGCAATAATCATATTCATAGGTCACGGTGATCGTTCCTCCTCCACATGCCGTATAATCTCTTACCATCGACACTGCTGTGGCATCTCCTGATATCTCACAATTTCCACCCTCACCATTGCTGTAGGTCGCCGCTGGTGCGTCCGCCAAAGTAAATGCATCCGCTGCCGTACAACTGATCGCTGGTATATCCAAAGGACAACTAAACGTCGGCGCTGATGCCGCTTCTACCGGAACAACACATTCATCACTCAACGTCTCTCCGCAATAATCATATTCATAGGTCACGGTGATCGTTCCTCCTCCACATGCCGTATAATCTCTTACCATCGACACTGCTGTGGCATCTCCTGATATCTCACAATTTCCACCCTCACCATTGCTGTAGGTCGCCGCTGGTGCGTCCGCCAAAGTAAATGCATCCGCTGCCGTACAACTGATCGCTGGTATATCCAAAGGACAACTAAACGTCGGCGCTGATGCCGCTTCTACCGGAACAACACATTCATCACTCAACGTCTCTCCGCAATAATCATATTCATAGGTCACGGTGATCGTTCCTCCTCCACATGCCGTATAATCTCTTACCATCGACACTGCTGTGGCATCTCCTGATATCTCACAATTTCCACCCTCACCATTGCTGTAGGTCGCCGCTGGTGCGTCCGCCAAAGTAAATGCATCCGCTGCCGTACAACTGATCGCTGGTATATCCAAAGGACAACTAAACGTCGGCGCTGATGCCGCTTCTACCGGAACAACACATTCATCACTCAACGTCTCTCCGCAATAATCATATTCATAGGTCACGGTGATCGTTCCTCCTCCACATGCCGTATAATCTCTTACCATCGACACTGCTGTGGCATCTCCTGATATCTCACAATTTCCACCCTCACCATTGCTGTAGGTCGCCGCTGGTGCGTCCGCCAAAGTAAATGCATCCGCTGCCGTACAACTGATCGCTGGTATATCCAAAGGACAACTAAATGTCGGCGCTGATGCCGCTTCTACCGGAACAACACATTCATCACTCAACGTCTCTCCGCAATAATCATATTCATAGGTCACGGTGATCGTTCCTCCTCCACATGCCGTATAATCTCTTACCATCGACACTGCTGTGGCATCTCCTGATATCTCACAATTTCCACCCTCACCATTGCTGTAGGTCGCCGCTGGTGCGTCCGCCAAAGTAAATGCATCCGCTGCCGTACAACTGATCGCTGGTATATCCAAAGGACAACTAAACGTCGGCGCTGATGCCGCTTCTACCGGAACAACACATTCATCACTCAACGTCTCTCCGCAATAATCATATTCATAGGTCACGGTGATCGTTCCTCCTCCACATGCCGTATAATCTCTTACCATCGACACTGCTGTGGCATCTCCTGATATCTCACAATTTCCACCCTCACCATTGCTGTAGGTCGCCGCTGGTGCGTCCGCCAAAGTAAATGCATCCGCTGCCGTACAACTGATCGCTGGTATATCCAAAGGACAACTAAACGTCGGCGCTGATGCCGCTTCTACCGGAACAACACATTCATCACTCAACGTCTCTCCGCAATAATCATATTCATAGGTCACGGTGATCGTTCCTCCTCCACATGCCGTATAATCTCTTACCATCGACACTGCTGTGGCATCTCCTGATATCTCACAATTTCCACCCTCACCATTGCTGTAGGTCGCCGCTGGTGCGTCCGCCAAAGTAAATGCATCCGCTGCCGTACAACTGATCGCTGGTATATCCAAAGGACAACTAAATGTCGGCGCTGATGCCGCTTCTACCGGAACAACACATTCATCACTCAACGTCTCTCCGCAATAATCATATTCATAGGTCACGGTGATCGTTCCTCCTCCACATGCCGTATAATCTCTTACCATCGACACTGCTGTGGCATCTCCTGATATCTCACAATTTCCACCCTCACCATTGCTGTAGGTCGCCGCTGGTGCGTCCGCCAAAGTAAATGCATCCGCTGCCGTACAACTGATCGCTGGTATATCCAAAGGACAACTAAACGTCGGCGCTGATGCCGCTTCTACCGGAACAACACATTCATCACTCAACGTCTCTCCGCAATAATCATATTCATAGGTCACGGTGATCGTTCCTCCTCCACATGCCGTATAATCTCTTACCATCGACACTGCTGTGGCATCTCCTGATATCTCACAATTTCCACCCTCACCATTGCTGTAGGTCGCCGCTGGTGCGTCCGCCAAAGTAAATGCATCCGCTGCCGTACAACTGATCGCTGGTATATCCAAAGGACAACTAAACGTCGGCGCTGATGCCGCTTCTACCGGAACAACACATTCATCACTCAACGTCTCTCCGCAATAATCATATTCATAGGTCACGGTGATCGTTCCTCCTCCACATGCCGTATAATCTCTTACCATCGACACTGCTGTGGCATCTCCTGATATCTCACAATTTCCACCCTCACCATTGCTGTAGGTCGCCGCTGGTGCGTCCGCCAAAGTAAATGCATCCGCTGCCGTACAACTGATCGCTGGTATATCCAAAGGACAACTAAATGTCGGCGCTGATGCCGCTTCTACCGGAACAACACATTCATCACTCAACGTCTCTCCGCAATAATCATATTCATAGGTCACGGTGATCGTTCCTCCTCCACATGCCGTATAATCTCTTACCATCGACACTGCTGTGGCATCTCCTGATATCTCACAATTTCCACCCTCACCATTGCTGTAGGTCGCCGCTGGTGCGTCCGCCAAAGTAAATGCATCCGCTGCCGTACAACTGATCGCTGGTATATCCAAAGGACAACTAAACGTCGGCGCTGATGCCGCTTCTACCGGAACAACACATTCATCACTCAACGTCTCTCCGCAATAATCATATTCATAGGTCACGGTGATCGTTCCTCCTCCACATGCCGTATAATCTCTTACCATCGACACTGCTGTGGCATCTCCTGATATCTCACAATTTCCACCCTCACCATTGCTGTAGGTCGCCGCTGGTGCGTCCGCCAAAGTAAATGCATCCGCTGCCGTACAACTGATCGCTGGTATATCCAAAGGACAACTAAACGTCGGCGCTGATGCCGCTTCTACCGGAACAACACATTCATCACAGTGATGAATGTGTTGTTCCGGTAGAAGCGGCATCAGCGCCGACGTTTAGTTGTCCTTTGGATATACCAGCGATCAGTTGTACGGCAGCGGATGCATTTACTTTGGCGGACGCACCAGCGGCGACCTACAGCAATGGTGAGGGTGGAAACTGTGAGATATCAGGAAGGGCTACCCCGATTCGCTTTGAAAACAATTGGAGTCAATGCGAGGGTGGTGTTATCACAATTTATTACGAGTATGTCGTCTGTGGCCTTCCACAAGAAGGAACCTGTGAAATTCCCGTGGAACCAGACGACACTCCGCCCACCATCGATTGCTCAGCTCTACCGACAGAACCAATCACTTTGGAGTGTAATGCTACGCCACCCGATCCCAGTATCTGGTTAGATAGGATTACTGCGTCGGATAATTGTGGCGAGGCAAAAGTAGAACTTGCCGCTACAGCTATCATTGATGGGATTTGTATAACAGGAATCATCTACCAATACAAGGCAGTCGATGCTTGTGGAAACGAGACACCAGCTGAGGAATGGTGTTCTGTAACATACACTTGGCCGATCGACGGTGATGATCCTGGTGTCAGTTGTCATCCGGATGCTGGCGGTTACCTCGGTTGTAATGATGTGACGATCCCATCAGGTGAAAGTTTGATCGATGATGGTCTTATCACAGGATCAGACAATTGCGGTGATCCAGAGATCATGCTGGCAAAGACAGAACTTGATGATGAAGGCTGCGATCGAAGTATCACCTACTACTATAAAGCGGTAGATGCGTGTGGAAATGAAACAGCTGAATCGGATTGGTGTTCGGTGACATTTACATGGTGTATAGACAGAGAAAAACCTGTGCTCAAGTGTCCAGATCCAGGTAACATCAAAGAATGCGATCCTGACCTGGACATCGATGGAATTCCTATCGGTGTTGCAACATCTGTTCCCTGGACAGACAACTGTGAGGGAGCAGGTACTACTTCAGAGTACGATGATGGGGATGGTGTAATTCAAGATGGATGTCACTATTGGTTAACAAGGACATTTAGTTACTCTGACAAATGTAACAATACAGGCACTTGCAGTGTCACCTATGAATGGTGTATAACGGAGGAGCCGACGATCAGCGTCAATGTTCCGCTATTTAATGACCTTGGGTGCAATCCGGATCCACATGATCCGCCAGTATTTGTGGTAAATGATCCTTGTAACCCCGATGTTACAGAGCCTACTGAAATTGCTAGTAGCATTGCAGTGGAGAATTGTCGTGTAACTGAAACATGGACAGCTTCATATAAAAACAAGTGCCATGAAATTCAATCAGATGAGGTGGTATATACCTGGATCGAGGACGACATTGATCCGGAACTACACGGAGTCCCCGAAGATGTTGTTGTGGAATGCGGTGGTGTGATTCCACCTATCCCCGATGTGACTGCTTCGGATAATTGTCCTGGAGAGGTACGCATCACTTACAACGAAGATCATCTCGAATTTACTTGTGAGGAGAATCCCCTTATTGAGAAACTGATTTTGCGTACATGGACGGCCATCGATGACTGTGGAAATACGCATGAGGAGGCTCAGCGAATAGAAGTCGCCCGCTGCTGCGAATACTCCGGTTGCGAAACAGCCTTTGCTCGAGGTGAGGGGGTCTACACCTGCTTTATTGGTGACGATGAGTACAATGGCAATGGCAACAGATGGGGCTGGAGAAATGGACCGTTGTCAGTTGGCGAATATGAGTTCGACATCTATGCTGGTGCCGGGCAATGCGATATTTCAAAAGGTGCACTAGTCGGAACACTTAATGTGAACTACACAGGAGACGATATCGTGGTCACATACAATATGGATGAGGGATATGCCATGTCGGAAACGCATTTGTATGTGGGATGTGATCCTTATCCTACTGGACCCAACGGCAAGCATACACTGGCACCCGGTCAGTATGGTAATCAGCATAGTCTTGATAATGCTACAAGTGATGAGTTTGTCTTAGACATAGGTGAGCTCGAATGCACACCGGAAGGAGATATCTACATCATTGCTCATGCTGTGACCTGTGCCAAAATCTGCTGTGGTGATGGAGATCCTGATCCCGAGCCAGAACCAGGTGATGATGTTGCGTGTGAAACCGCATATGCCAATGGTGGCGGTATTCAATTCTGCGGTGACGATGACCTTCAGACGAATCGTTGGGGATGGACAAATCCGATCGCCAAAGGTACTTCAGACTCATGGCCAATTTATGCCGGTGCTGGACAATGTGACACTGACAAAGGGACACTAGTCGGCATGCTGCATGTGACACGCGATGATGCGGGTCAGGTGACAGCGGAGTATGATATTACCAACGGCACGTTGACAGATGTGCACATGTATATCGGTTGTGACAAGTATCCTAAGAAGAACGATGAATACACAGTCGCCAACGGACAGCTTGCGCTCCGTCCGGCGATCAAGGAAGGAAAGAAGACACAGATGGTGCTCACCGCTTTGGATTGTGAGGATGTCTACATCATTGCACACGCTGTAGTATGCGACATTGATTATGACAAAGATATCAGCATGATCGAGCCACCAGCTCCCATAGTCGTAGCACCTGATTCAAAGAAGAGTAAGAAGAAAGCCAAAGGCAAGTCGATCACGGCACCTGATGTCGGACAGCAGTCCGGATTCACGACCGAGGTCAACGTATTTCCAAATCCTGCGTCGAGCTACTTGTTTGTGCAGTTCGATGATAACTCAGAAGGGGAGCATAGAGTACAACTCCATGATGCACTCGGAAGATTTATCAAAGAATACAGACTCGATGTACGACCTGGAGAGAGAATACGCCTTGATCTACCAAATCTGGTACAAAATGGTATGTATTACCTGAGAGTCCACAACAGGGAGCAACTCAAGGTTGTACCGATCGTCGTCTCGAAGAATGTCTTTGATATGCGAAGGAATTAACACCGTAAGGTGATATTCCAAGGTTAAATTGAATAGAAGGACGTGATATTTTATCACGTCCTTCTTTTTTGTGTCAATCCTCCAAGGGGTCCGTGACCCCTTGCCGTGCCTGACCGCCCATAGCCTCTGGCGACTGCGGGTCCCCTTGTCATTACCTATTTCTTGCAAAATCCTGGGGAGTCCCCACATCTCAGTCAAATGCGAATTTATATTCGCCGGCTCCATTGCGTACACCGACGCCAAACCAATGCTCCAAGGAGTGCATCAATTTGATTCGTTAATCCAAGGGGTCCACGACCCCTTGCCGTCAGCCCCCACATCTCAGTCAAATGCGAATTTATATTCGCCGGCTCCATTGCGTACACCGACACTAAACCAATGCTCCAAGGAGTCCATCAATTTGATTCGTCAATCCAAGGGGTCCACGACCCCTTGCCGTTAGTCCCCCATCTCAGTCAAAGGCGAATTTATATTCGCCGGTCTCACCCACCGAAGCCTTGTGCGAAGGTGGGCATCCCCCACATATCAGGCTTTGAAAGAACTTCTCTCCTTAATCCCCATTTTTATGTAAATTTGCATTTAAAAAGTAAATTTGCATAATTTTATTCCTCGTCAATTAGGTGATCAAGCCATTAAACTGACTAAGTATTTCCCTGTTTTATATATCGGCGGTCCACGACAGTCCGGGAAAACAACCCTTGTCAAGGATCTTTTTGGCCATTTACCCTATGCCAATTTGGAAAACCCCGACACTCGCCTTCTGGCTGAACAAGATCCAAGGCGGTTTTTAAAATCTTTTGATCATGGAGCTGTTTTGGACGAAGCTCAACGTGTACCCGAACTTTTTTCCTACTTGCAGGATCTTGTAGATTCTGATAAGAAATTACGGTTTATCCTCTCTGGTTCTCAAAATTTCTTGATGATGACCAACTTGAGTCAATCCTTGGCTGGAAGGGTTGGAATCCTGAGGTTGTTTCCTTTTAGTATTTCAGAGATTCCTGGTGGAAACAATGTGAATGCAAATCAATACACCTGGCAGGGAGGATATCCGGCTCTCTATGATACTGAGGTTCCTGCACCTGATTTTTTTCCAAGTTATATTGAAACCTACTTGAATCGCGATGTTAGACTTTTACAAAATATTGGTAATCTGAATCGATTCAGTCGTTTTACCAGGTTATGTGCTGGAAGGGCAGGAAGTATTCTCAATATATCATCTTTGGCACGTGATTGTGATATTGCGGTAAATACGGCAAAAGATTGGCTTTCGGTATTGGAGGCATCATATATCATTTTCAGACTTAATCCATATTACAAGAGCTATAATAAGCGATTGATCAAGAGCCCCAAAATTTATTTTGTCGATACGGGATTGCTGTGCAATCTCTTAGGCATAGTGCACCCTACTCAATTGGATAGTCATTTTCTCTACGGAAACATTGTAGAAAACATGATCGTCCAGGAATTTTTTAAAAAGGTCAATAATGCGGGTGAGCATCCTAAATTCTGGTATTGGCGGGATAGTAATGGGCACGAAATCGATTTAATTTGGGAACAAAGTGGTGCATTATATGCAGCAGAAATAAAAAGTTCGATGACGTTTCGTGCGGACCATTTTAAGCATCTCTCCTGGTTACAGAAACACACTGATATCCCGCCTAAAAATTGTTCAGTTTTCTACCTGGGCGACCATGAATCTACTACCGAGTTTGGAAAACTAGTGCCTTGGAAGAAAGCACTGCTTACTTAATACCGAATGCCATCAATTTGATTCGTCAATCCAAGGGGTCCACGACCCCTTGCCGTTAGTCCCCACATCTCAGACAGAGGCGAATTTACATTCGCCGGCTCCATTGCGAACACCAACACCAAACCAATGCTCCAATGAGTCCATCAATTTGATTCGTCAATCCAAGGGGTCCGCGACCCCTTGCCATGCCTGCCCGCCCATAGCCTCTGGCGAAGGTGGGACAATCCATATGGAGTGCATCAATTTGATTCGTCAATCCAAGGGGTCCACGACCCCTTGCCGTTAGTCCCCACATCTCAGACAAAGGCGAATTTATTCGCCGGCTCTCGCGAAGCGAGATCCCGACATCGAGAGGATCTAGATCGTCGGGGTCGCGAGATCCCGACATCGAAGCAAAGTGAGATCGTCGGGGATCAGTATTCCCCCACCTCGGTCCAGGGAAGAACTTTAATTCCCTCACTTCTTTCCTGGACAGTATCTCCGGCGTAAAGGATAAGACCATCTGATTGACCAGTAATCTTTTTCCAGAAATTTAGTCCCTTAAAGTAGTCCTGAGTGATTGTTTTTCCTGACTTAATCTCCAATGGTGTGATTGTAGAACCATTATCAAGGACGACATCGATTTCGTGACCAGTATGGTCTCGCCAATAGTAAAGATTGGAGCGCAAACCCTGGTTATATCGATTTTTCAGCAGTTCGGATATAATGAAATTTTCAAAGAGAGCTCCTCTGGATGGATGCTGAACAAGCATTTTGGAGTCATTAATCCGAAGAAGATAACTCACCAATCCGGTGTCATAGAAGTAAAGCTTGGGACTTTTTACCACCCGTTTATTGAAGTTTCTGTAGAAGGGAGGAAGCAAGTAAAGGATAAAACTTGCCTGCAGTACCCCTATCCAGGACTGGACAGTTTTTGCATCAACTCCTGCTTCAATGGATAGACTGGCATAATTTACTTGTTGACCGACCCTGCCGGCACAAAGCAGCAGGAAACGCTCAAACAGAAGTAGATTTTCAATATTTCGGATTTGCCGTACGTCACGCTCATTGTAGGTTCTGACATAGGCTGAAAACCAATCGGTTGGCTGGATCTGATCTGCCTGAATAGGAGGATACCCTCCCATCCACATCAATGTATCGATACTTGAATAAGACTCTGGATCTAGCTCACTCAGCGAAAAAGGCAGTAGCTGCAGGTATGCAGCTCTGCCGGCCAGCGTTTGTGAAATTTTTTCCAATAGGAGAAGATTATTGGATCCAGTGAGAATAAAACGTCCCTTCTCATCATCCTGATCAAGCCGGTCTTGCAAGTGGGATAGCAATGCCGGTGCTCGTTGAATTTCATCCAGTATGGCGCCTTGTTGGTGCTGGTCGAGAAAGCCTTCAGGATCCTCGATGGCGAATGTCCTGGTAACTGGATTTTCAAGTGTGACATATGCCTTATCCGGAAAACACATCTTTGACAATGTGGTTTTTCCACTTTGCCTCGGCCCCATTATGATTACGGCCTTGAAACTCTTAGCCAGTTCCTTTACCTTTTTTTCTGCTTGACGTATGACCATTTTACAAATCAGGAATTCAATTCCCTATTTGCAAATATACGAAATAAACCTTATCCAACTGACGCTTGACATTGCACAGACAAACTGTCGCAGTCCTACGCCATTTGAGACCTCTACGTCATTGCGGGAGATTATATTTCGCGGTTTTGCACCCATTCGCCGATCCACCCAGACCCATCCCACTGCCGACTGAGGACTGAAGACTACCCCATTTGCGCTCTACGTCTGTGCGAGTCTCGCTGATGCGGAGGTCCCGACATCGAAGTGAAGCAAGATCGTCGGGTCGCGAGATCCTGACATCGAAGCCAAGCGAGATCGTCGGGACATCCTCCCAAGCTCTGAATTTTCTTTACTGCATCGATGACTTTCCAAGGTCCCGTTAGGGACCAAATGTGGGTAACCACACCTGGTGATGATATATCGTGCCGTAGGTACGAAATGTGGGTCTCCTTCACATTTGGTTGAGTGGAACATGACAGAGGCGAATTTATATTCGCCGGATCTCGCATAACGAGATCCCGACCCCGAAGCCAAGCGAGATCATCGGGACATCCTCCCAAGCTTTGAATTTTCTTCACAATGTCGATGACATCCCCCAGATCCCATTAGGGACCAAATGTGGGTAAATCTCTCCTAGGGATGATATATCGTGCCGTAGGTACGAAATGTGGGTAACCTTCACATTTGTTTTAGTAGAACAAGACAGAGGCGAATTTACATTCGCCGGCCTTGTTGCGAAACATTTTATTAGGAACATGACAGAGGCGAATTTGCATTCGCCGGCTCTCGCGAATCGAGATCCCGACATTGAAGCCAAGCGAGATCGTCGGGACATCCTCCCAAGCTTTGAATTTTCTTCACAATGTCGATGACATCCCCCATGATATATCGTGCCGCAGGTACGAAATGTGGGTCTCCTTCACATTTGTATTGGTAGAACATGACAAAGGCGAATTTACATTCGCCGGATCTCGCATAACGAGATCCCGACCCCGAAGCCAAGCG
The DNA here is from genome assembly GCA_965222645.1 of Saprospiraceae bacterium. Lineage (GTDB taxonomy): Bacteria > Bacteroidota > Bacteroidia > Chitinophagales > Saprospiraceae > JABDMH01. The sequence continues at coordinate 4,877,733 of OZ244968.1, forward strand.
AGATCATCGGGACATCCTCCCAAGCTTTGAATTTCTTCACAATGTCGATGACATCCCCCAGATCCCGTTAGGGACCAAATGTGGGTAAATCTCTCCTCGGGATGAGATATCGTGCCGAAGGTACGAAATGTGGGTCTCCTTCACATTTGGTTGAGTGGAACATGACAGAGGCGAATTTACATTCGCCGGCTTTATTGCGAAACATTTTATTAGAAACATGACAGAGGCGAATTTATATTCGCCGGATCCATTGCGAAACATTTTAGTAGAACATGACAGAGGCGAATTTATTCGCCGGCTCTCGCGAATCGAGATCCCGACCCCGAAGCCAAGCGAGATCGTCGAGACATACTCTAATAGTTTGAATTTCTTTACAATGTCGACAACGTCTCCCCAAATGGGGTAACCACACCCTGAGAACGCACCCATTCGCCGATTCGCACCTGTGAATTTACACGGAAAGCCCTCACAATCCCACCCTTAGCGTGCTTTGGGTCTCAGCGAGAAATCACATTCGCTGTTCAGTACCCAATTCACTGTTTCGCATCTTCAGTCCCAACTTATCCGACTGAAAACTGTCACCTGAAGACCGACCCTTGTTAATCCATTTGATGGCAGGTGATTTTTCTAATCCACTGAAAATGTCTGTCGTAAGTCGCAAGTGGAGTGTTGACCTGCAAGGCAATGGCAGCAATCCAAATGTCATTCTCTGGGATCGGTTTTCCGGCTTTTTTGAGATCCGCCTTTATAAGACCATATGCATTTGCGGTTTCACTATTAGCATCTTTCGCCTCATTTGTTGCCCGCGATAAAATACTTCAGGTTGGCTTTATTTTTTCGATAATTTTTACTAAGTCGAAATCCATACTCCAATTCACCAACAACAATAGATGGAACAATGACCAGGTCACTTCCTGTGATCAGTTCCTCAGCCTCCGGTGTTCCTTTCAGGGAGTGAATAATTATATTTGTGTCGATAACAAAACTCACCATTGCGATGCATCAACTTTTTCCAGGTCTGCAGTATCTCTAAAAAACTGTTCAGCTGCTTTCTCTGACATGGTGCCAAATATTTTTTCAAAATACTTTTTTCGTTTAACCGTAGCAAGATCGTCCAAGCTCAATGCCTGTCGTAAAATTGATTTAATGAGTTTATTTTGACTGTAACCCTTCCTCGCTGCTAGCTCTTCAATTAATTCTGCAAGATCACTTTCCAGATTGTGAATTGTAATTGACTTCATACTGTGATATGATTCGTATCTATAAAACTATATCTATTTACTGGTTGAACCAAAAATGTTAGTAAACGGTTTAAAAGTTCTATCAATTCAATCCCCTACATTCATCAGTCAGCACCCACATCTCAGCCAAAGACGAATTTACATTCGCCGGCTCTCGCGAATCGAGATCCCGACATTGAAGCCAAGCGAGATCGTCGGGACATCCTCCCAAGCTTTGAATTTTCTTCACAATGTCGATGACATCCCCCATGATATATCGTGCCGTAGGTACGAAATGTGGGTCTTCTTCACATTTGTTTTGGTAGAACAAGACAGAGGCGAATTTATATTCGCCGGCTCCATTGCGAAACATTTTAGTAGAAAATGACAAAGGCGAATTTACATTCGCCGGCATGATTGCCAGACATTTTTGGAGCTCCGATCCCGGGGATCGTCAGGATCAACATTTTATTAGAAACAAGACAGAGGCGAATTTATATTCGCCGGTCTTATCCACCGACTTTGTACACCGAAGCCTTTTGCGAAGGTGTAAGTCTTGTACAAAGGTTGGACCTCATCCACTAATAGCATCTGGCGAATGTGCCATGCCTGCCCACTAGAGCCTCTGGCGAAGGCGGACTCGTCCACCACCCACAGACCCTACCTAAAATTGCTGAGAAAATGCCGAATGTTTCCGATGATAATGTTGCTCTTAATTGAGTACGTTTTTTCGACCGGAGCAATGATCCAGACCTGAGCTGGTTGGACGTCATCAACGGCATTCCAAAATCCTTTTGTCAAATGTGGAGTGGAAGAAGACTTGACTTCGACGGCAATGATTTGACCATCTTTTTCCAGGACAAAATCAAGTTCGGCTCCTTTCGCAGTCCTATAAAAAGAAGTGCGGTAATCGGGCAAACCTGTGCGGATATTACGCAGCACCAGACTCTCGTACGAATTTCCTTTTGCAGGATGAGTATGGAGGTTGTCAATCGAAGATATTCCAAGCATATTATGGAGCAGCCCGGTATCCGAGAAATATAACTTTGGACTCTTCACCAACCTTTTTCCAGTATTCCTTACATAGGGTGGGATTCGCTCCACCATAAAACTATCCTCCAATAAGCCAATATAATTGGACACCGATGTCCCCGAGATATCCATGGATCTGGAGATCGTCGACTGATTGAGAATCTGACCATTTAGGTGAGCCAGCATATTCCAGAGTATCCTCATCCTGGCGGTGGATATTCCCTGTCTTAATTGCAAAACATCGCGCTCCAAAAATGTCTTGATGAAGGAGGTACGCCAGGTGTATGACACTTCGTCATTAGGGGCAAGAAAGCTGCGGGGAAATCCCCCTCTCAACCATAACTTTTCGATATCGGAGACCTCAAGTCCGTTTAACGGTCCTAATTCCTGATAAATGATTCTTCCCGCCAGACTTTCTGCACTTTGCTTTAGTAGTGCTGGTGACGCAGATCCCAACACGAGAAACTGTCCGGATTTAGCATGTTGATCAACCCATGTCTTGATATGGACAAAGAGATTTGGGCTGTTTTGAATCTCATCAAGACAAATTACTGCATTCTTGTTCTGTTTGAAAAGATGTAACGGATCTTCCAATCTGATTATGGAGCCGGGATCTTCAAGATCTAAATAGACGCCCCCCAACTTTTCTACAAGAAATTTTGCCAAAGTCGATTTTCCAACCTGTCTTGCACCTACGATTGCGACGACGGGGGACCATTCAAGTAGTTCCAGCACTTTGGGCTCCAAGATTCGATTAAGGTAATTCATGAGTGCAAATTACAAAGTAAATTTTGAATTTGCACGGAAGTTCTCATCGACTGAAAGCTTACAACTGCCGACTGCCGACTGACAACTGTCGACTGACAACTGAGAACTGAGAACTGACAACTGCCGACTGAGAACTGACAACTGACAACTGCCGACTGACAACTGACAACTGCCGACTGACAACTGACAACTGAGAACTGACAAACCGACTGAGAACTGACAACTGACAACTGCCGACTGACGACTGAGAACTGCCGACTGAGAACTGAGAACTGACTACTGCCGACTGAGAACTGCCGACTAAAAACTAACCACTACACATTCCAATTAATAATATGTATCTATCCCCAATACCCAATACAATGATAATCACCTTAAAAAAAATTAAAGAAAATACATATAAAAGAAAAATATATGTATATTTGGTGCGACTAAGAGTTCAAAATCATGAAAAACTACGCACTGACCTTCGTAGGGGTATGCGCTACCCTGATATCAATCAATAGCTTATTCGGCCAATCCTGCCAGGACCTAAACCTACCCGTCGAGCCCGATGACTCCGTTACGTTTGTGGTGGGTGATTTTGTCGTCGACGCCGATGACGTACCCGCCCTCCGCATTACCCTCATGAATCCAAACGGTGGTATCCTCCACTCCGAAGATAATGCCATTGCCACAACCTCCTTTCGCATTAACTATTGCCCATTGAGAGGACGAACCCTGACACTAATGGCCGCGTCACTGTCCACGGGATTACAATGTGAGAGCAAAGTAACATTTAAGGAAAGTAGCATCCCCGTCATAGAAGGAAGAAGTATCACCGTTTGGTGCGATGATCCCCTGGTGGCAGGTGGCCACATCGGCGGTTCCCCGCCCATGGCACATGTTTCTTGCATGCCCGATCGGCCGGCTACAATAACCGGCGACTGGCCCGAGGTCTTTGACTGCAGTGCTCCTCCCGGATCTGAAGACAACGACACGGCCAAGATTATCTACCGTATGTACGAGGCGTATGACAAAAATGGTAATCGGGGTACAGGTCAGGACACGATAGTGGTACTGAGATTTCCTCAGATCACCCCGGAAAATACCTTCTGCCCAATGAATGACACCATCGAATGTGGTGAACTTGGGCCGGTTGGACCTTTTATGTATGTCGATCATGACCAGATCGTACGTTTTGTCGAAGCCTTCCGGCATCCTGACGGGAGCCTCGATTTTAGGGCCGCCGATCTCGATCCCAAATGCGGCATCACACTTTCTGTAAAGACCCTCCCTTTTGAGACTGATTGTCCAAAAACAACCAAAGTAACAGTAGAAATAAAACAGGAGTGTCTCGGTTCTGAATTTGTGCCAAACATAACTCCACCGGCTCCGGGAATATCCGAGATCTTTCCGGGCTACTTCAGTTGTGAGTTTTGGGTGATGGAGATCGACACCACACCACCGGCTATCCTCTGCCTTCTAGAGGGACCAAATGCAGATGGAAACATCTTAACGATCAGTACAAATGCCCATGACTGTGCCGCTGTGACAACGGTACCTCCAGCAACCGCCCATGATGAATGCCACGAGGTAATCATGGTCAAGGCCATGGTAGAAGGCTTTGGGTCTGTAAATCTGACTAAAGGTGCCGATGGACTGTGGCATTCCAACCTTCCTGTCACTCTTCCCCAATCAAATGATCTGGTAAAAATCACCTACGAGGCCTTTGATGAGTGTCACCTCGTGGGGATCGATAGCTGCTTCTTAAGAATTAAGGACCAAACCCAACCTATAGCTGCAGCCAATGACCAGGTAAACGTTTCGCTATCCGGCAAAAAAGTCTGGGTGGAAGCGGATGTATTTAATAACGGAAGCTGGGACAATTGCGATATTGCTCATATGCTGGTGCGGCGTACCGACTGGCAGACCGCCTGCATCGATTTGTGTGACAGCATTACCCTCGAATATGCAGATCCCAGAGGCGATGTCTACCATCCATATCTCCCGGCCTTGGGAGAAGTGGGAGAATATTTTCAACGGACGCTTGATTGGCTGACTCTAGATGGCTCACCATGTGCAGAATTATTGTATTACGGCTGGCATTATGATCTATCTAAATATGCAACAGTTGAATGTGCTGGCACCCTTGACCAAGTCTCCTACGATAGCCTGGCAGGCACGCTCTACGGAGATGAAATCCTGGATCAAATCAAGCAGATCGGTGGTGGATGGGCCAAAGATGTGGCGTTTGACTGCGAAGATAATTGCAGCATAGTGCAAGTAGAGTTGTTGGTCATGGATTATTGGTGCAATTGGAATAAGTCCTGGTCCGACGCATATGTCGAGGACAAGACTCCGGTTACACCCGTACAAGAACTTACAAAAGATGTATCCATCACCTGCAAGACTTTCCAGGATCCTACTTATAAATTGGGTGCCAACTCCGTGTCCTTGCAAGATCTGGCCTACCTCGCCGAAACCGGTGACCCCGATGCCATAGATTTCCTGGATGTGACATTTGGAACTTATGAAAAAGCCTGGCTGACGTCAGAAGGAGATTTGGTGGATATTGACGGTCAGCCCATCCTTCTCGATCTTTTGTTGCATGATCAAGACTGCCAGTGCTCAGACATTCTTCCCTCCGGCCGGGAGTGCACTTACGAGCCCTTTGATGTGCCGATCAAGAACGGTGTCCTGAAAGTCAATTGTCCTAACAATTACACGTGTGAGCAGAGTGTCAAGGTAAATCTCAATGATTGCGGCTTGGGTACTGTAGACCGGACCTTCACCGTCACGGCAGGATGTCCGGAGAAACTAATGACGTTGGTACTGTCCCAGACCATTCATGTGGAAAGCAATTGCGCACTCGATCTAGGCATGTTTACCTTACCCTCAGATGAGGAGATCACCTCGTGCGGACTGATATTCGACCCCGATGGAAGTGGCAATATCGGTGGTTCGGCCCATCCGGACAGTCTGGCAAACGGGCGGCCTGAGTTTGTTTTTGATGATAACTGCCGGGCTATTGGTATTGGCTATTCGGATAAACCCCTGCAAGCGGTGCCTTCTACAAATCCTGATGACCCATGCTATTATATTACTCGCACGTGGTGCTTCATCGACTGGTGTGCAATTGGTGAAGAACCTGCTCAAAATTGGATTAACAACCCAAGTTATGCCGCAGAAGTTATCAAGTACGATCAGAAAATCACCGTCATTTGCGAGTGTCCCTGCTTCTTGCAATGCCAGGGTTTTTCCGATACAACAATCGCATGCGTAGATATACCCATGGATCTCGATGATCTTGATCCGTTATTTACGCGACCAATTATCAGTACTCCGAATCCACTGATAGATTGTATGGACAGCATTTATGTAAAAAACACTCCAAATGTCGACGCATGCGGAATAGGCACCTACACGCGAGAATGGATTTTAGTAGACCCCTTCGGCCGGAAAGTCGATACCTGTGTCCAGACCATAAATATGCAACCCGATATCGTGATTGGCGCTCGTAGTAATAAATATCGAGGTGATGCAGAACCTTTTAATTGCAGTGACTTTATCACCACGGATCCGTTGATTGTCAATCCCAATGGTTGCAGGTTGATGGGTGACATTGTGATCACAAATAATTCACCATACGCGGTGAAAGACAGCAATGATGCTAGCGGGGACTACCCTGTTGGCGTACACGAGGTGATATACACCATCTCGAGCAATTGCATCAACACCTTCCAGGTGATCGATAGCATCACTGTGGTAGATGACGTTATTCCCCAGGTCATTGCTTTTAGTGATCCATGTGTTTTCTTTCAGGAGTGGGAAGACGATTTTCACAGCGATCCGCTCAATCCTAAGATCCGGGATATGCTCGGTCTGAGAGGTATCGACAATTGTGCAATAGATACCGTCTTCCTGGTTGATTTGGATACGATCTATTATCCGGATGAGGCCACTAAGGATTCGATAATGTATACTTATTATTGGCAAGCTTTGGACGTTTGGGGAAATCTCTCCGATATCAAAGTCGCCACCGTTTTAATTTCTGACCTGTGTGTATCCACAGACATCATGGGAAGAATCCATACAGAAAAACAGGAAGAAATCTCACAAGTATCAGTAAAAGGATTCTTATCCGATGGGACCGAGATCACAGCGGTGACCGATGAGAGTGGACATTTTCAAATCGCTCCGGCTGATGGTGTTGATGTTTTTATTAAACCCGAAAAGAACACCGATCCAAGGGACGGAATAAATACAGCAGATTTAATTAGAATGCGAGATCACATGCTCGGTCTGGAATTACTGGAAAATAAATACCGGTTCCGGGCTGCTGATGTCAATAACGATCAAAAACTTTCGGCTGTTGACCTCCTACAGATTAGGAGATTAATACTGAATAAATCAGAAGCATTCTCAAATTCTGATTCCTGGCGATTTTACAATGATATTAATGGTGAGGAAACAATTCTTATCAGTGAAGATCGAAATTTTAATAATGTGGATTTTACTGGAATAAAAGTGGGTGACGTCGATTATTCCTATTTCGACAAACAAAATTCCGGACGATCAGCTAAGCAGATGGTCATTTCAGTTGACAATAAATTTTTGGAAAAAGGGGAAAAAGAGGAACTTTCTTTTTATTCCAATGATTTTACCGACGTTGATGGATTTCAACTTACGATCCAGTTTGACCATAATAAATTGAAACTGGAGGAATTTGTATTTACTGGAGATCTTGGGATCTCAGAAGAACATATATCGACACAAGAAAAAGACGACGGATTTATCTTAGTAAGCTGGCATCACCCAACTGGGGATGTGTCTCCCAAGGTAGTGAATCTATTTAATCTTGTTTTTTCTTCAATAGATGAGGTAGAGCTCAGCCAGGTTGTGGCCGTAAATAGTAGACGGATATCAGCTGAGTCTTACAATCATGCGGGAGAGGCCATGGCCGTAGCATTGGAATTTGAATCCGGGCAATCCGGGGCTCAATACCATTTGTTGCAAAACAGGCCCAACCCTTTTGTTCATGAAACCGTGATTGAGTTTTCTTTGCCGGAATCGATGACCGCAAGAGTAACCCTGTTTGACGTGACAGGAAAAACAATTAAAAAAGTGGAAAGGCAATTTGAAAAAGGTCTAAACTCGATTTCCTTTGATCGAGCGGATTTACGGGAGACGGGAATATTCTATTATAAATTGGAAGCAGGAGAGTTTACGGCTACTAAGAAATTAATTGTAATGGACTAAGACGGTTATATGAGAATTAGATTTCGAAATTAGATAACCTCATAATGTTTATTCCTGTTTAAAAATTGATTTTGGAGAATCGAACATAAAAAAACCGGACACCTGGGAATAAACACTTTGAAGTCGAGCTATTTAATTTCATGATTTTTGATGATAAGGGCTGTAGCGATATGGCCCTTTTTTATTCTTCCTGCTTCTTCTGGAGATTTGTTTGAAAAGCCCTTGAGGCTTGCTAAGCATTTAGAGCTGCATCCGTTTTGTTTATGTCGATGCCTTTCTTTTAAATTGCAATTCTCTCATGGGTCTATGCCGGCCTGCTATAGCCTCTGGCGCGATATCTCTGGCGAAGGTGGGACCTATCGCCAGAAAGAATCATTCTTTGTCCATGTCAAATGCAAAGTCGACACTGACAGTAAAAGAATCAGTGATTTTCGATAACACCTCAGAATCGGGTAGGCCATGCTTTTTCCTATTGTGGTAAATATATCGCATCGCTTTTTCCAGATGAGAATCATTATAAAGATACCCTGGGATTTTAGATAAATTTGCAATTGTATATTTATTTAATTCCACCCTGAAAAATTTTTGTGACCATAGAGATCTTGCATGATTACTATTGTCAGACATTGGACCAGCACTCAAATATTTTTTATTGAATTTTCGGCTTGTTTCGGACTTTATTCGTTGTATTATTCTAGGTAAGTTCTCTTGATGACAAACTATGATAAGATGAATATGGTCTCTGCAAATATTGTACGAAATGCATTTGTAATTGCAAGTCTTGATGACATCACAAATTAATTTTGTCAAGTAGATTTCTTTATCTAGATCGAGCAATAAGGGTGGACCTTTGTCAACGCGGTATTTGATCATTCGGAGAGATGTCCTACTATTCCGTGTTGTCAAAACTACGTGATATGCGCGTAATTCTGGGATGTCCATGATGTAAAATAGGTGAAATTTCACCCTCTACAAATGAGGACCGATGAAATTGGAATTCTTTCATTCATGGACGACCCTCCAATGGGTCCATGACCCATTGCGTTGAATATGTCGATGCTTTCGTTTTAAATTGATTACTCTCCAAATGGGTCCAGGCCCCATTGTGTTGCAATATATTTATGGTGTTTTTGTTTTTGAATTGATATCCTCCATATGGGTGCATGCCTGTCTGCAATGGTTTCTGGCGAAGGCGGGACCCATTGCTTGTGAAATGCGGCAGCTGACAATACATCGCTCTGGGATGACAAGGGCTCACGGACCCCTTGGATCAGAAATGGTTATAATTGGAATTCTTTTCAATCATGGACGACCCTCCAATGGGTCTATGACCCATTGCGTTGAATATGTCGATGCTTCGTTTTAAATTGATTACTCTCCAATGGGTCCATGACCCATTGTGTTGCAATATATTTATGGTGTTTTTTGAATTGATATCCTCCATATGGTCCATGCTTGCCTGCAATGGTTTCTGGCGAAGGCGGGATCCATTGCTTGTGAAATGCGGCAGCTGACAATACATCGCTCCGGGATGACAAGGGCTCACGGACCCCATGGATTAGAAATGGTTATAGTTGAAATTCTTTCATTCATGGACGACCCTCCAATGGGTCCATGACCCATTGCGTTGAATATGTCGATGCTTCATTTTAAAATTGATTACTCTCCAATGGGTCCATGACCCATTGTGTTGCAAAATATTTATGGTGTTTTTTGAATTGACATCCTCCATATGGGTGCGTGCCTGCCTGCAATGGTTTCTGGCGAAGGTGGGACCCGTTGGTTGTGAAATGCGGTCAGATGACAATACATCGCTCCGGGATGACAAGGGCTCCTGGACCCCTTGGATTAAATTGATTGAAATTTGAATTCTTTTCAAATCATGGTGACCCTAAGGGGATCAATCATTACACCCTCATCAATACCTGCCATAAATCTCCAAAGCCTTCAACATGGATTTTTCACGCTGAATAATAGGCACCATCTTAGATTCCTTGTCATCGTATTCCGCAAGAAGTTTTACCACTTCAGCCGCAGCATCGAATGGCACTACAACGACCCCATCATTATCTCCAACGATATAATCGCCCGGGTGAACCATCACCTCCGCGCACATCACGGGTTCCTGCTTAGATACACTTACAAGACGCCCGACTGATGTGGCCGGACTGATATTTCGGCAATAAACCGGAAAACCGATTTTTCTGATTTCAGTGATATCGCGTGCAGCGCCATCGATCACAGTACCCTCAAGACCGCGCACACTAGCAGTGGTCGCCATCAAATTTCCGATCCCGGCTATCTCCAATCCCTCTTCCAGCACATATACGAGCACACTGCCTGCCGGTGCTTCATCCAGAATTTGCAGAGCATAGTTTGGGTATTTTCTTTCATCGGACTTTAATACTGGTCTCAACAAGGCAGTCCAGGCCCGTCCCACAATTTTCTTTTCGAAAATGGGCTTCATATCAGCACTCATCCAACCCCTTGCACCAGTAACAGTTTCCACAGCATCAGCAATATTTCCAGTGCTGTTGGCCGGCATACGTAAAGCCTTGATAACGTCATCTACCTCCATCTCTGGGGTCCCTGCGCCGATATGAGCAAGCGTCTGTTGGGCCCGTACGAACGCGGATGATATGCTGAATAGCATCAGAAAAAGAAGGTAATGCATATAGGATCTAGATCTCGAATTCATAATCTCGAATTTTTTTGCGATGAATGATACCCAAATATATGAGAATTTGGAAGTTACAGCTCCATACAGCAATCAACCAATTTTCGTGATTTTTGACTCAAAGAATCAGGTATGCTCAGGAAGGTAGAATGTTCCATGGTATCATTTATGATATCGGGATTCCAGGCAATATTCACGTAGCTTTTCACCAAAAATTACAGATTATTAAAATTATATATATATCTTTGCCTTAGTTTGAGTTATGTTCCGTAAACCGTTCTTTTGAGCGGTAATGTTTGCTAAATCCGATCCGGCATCTTAAACCTGGATTGCTTATTTGATAACCCTTTTTAAGCGATAGAACTTCTATTGTATGTCGACCCGTGTCGTATAAGCTTTTCTCAATCGTGAGAGGAAGCTTAGACGGCATTTTAGCTCCGCGCCCCCTTAGAACATTACGCTTAGGATCACATACTCAAAAAGGACTTGCTCGGCCCACGTTCTGATCAGGGATAGTTGAGCAGACAAAATTACGAACACACTATTAGGAATAGCTCTCCATGATTAGTCTTATTTCATGGGAGTAAGACGTCACCCGATTCCCAATATAGTACCCTGTGAAAGCAGGGTGTGTAACGGTTTGAGGTGCATGGGGAAATGACTCTGTGCGCCTCTTTTTAGTTGTTTGGTAAGCTTTCCAGGCTCGCTAAACATTTAGGGCCTCACAGGCATGCTGAATATTTTTGAATTCAGACGTGACGATACACCACTCTGGGGTAATTAAAAAATGGTTATAATTGGAATTCTTTTCATTCATGGATGACCCTCCAATGGGTCCATGACCCATTGCTTGTGAAATGCAGACGAGACGATACATCGCTTCAGGGTAACAATGGGTCACGGACCTCTTGGATCAAATTGATTGAACGTTTTTGTTTGTAAGCTTCAAGCTCGCCAAACATTTTATTAGTCCTGGACAGAAGCGAATTTACATTCGTCGACAATTTGCACTCTTACTCCACAACAAAACCCTTGACAGCCGACCTATGCCCAGTCCAGCATTTTATCCAGTAATATCCCGGAATCCATGACTGAGGGATTTTAATCACGTCTCCTCCATTTATCCCTTTTAATAAAACCCTTCCCTCACTATTAAAGATCGAATAAGCTATCTCATCCACATCAATTGAAAAATCCAATTCCAAGCCATTACCCGCTTTTATTGGATTGGGATAAACATCAAAACTTAATTGAGAACTATAATCTTTTGTTCCCACCGCCTCATTGAGCAACTCTACGGTATAAGTGAGATCCCAGGTGAGATCCGGCACAGGAATGGCAAGCAACTCTCCGGCTGTCAATACTTCTTCACTAAACAGCAATGTACCTGAAAGACATTCATGCCAATTTATTTCGTACGTGCCCATTTCCATATTTTCGATATTTAATGTAGCTCCCTGAATTATATCCGGAAATCCATTTTCAACAATAAATTGGTGATTGTATTGGTGGTTGTGCATCCATCCGGCTGCAGATTTCCGATCCCCTGCTATGAGGGTGTAGGTGTTCCCCTGTGTACCGGCATTTACAAAAGTGTACGATGAGACAGAAATCCAATCTGTTCCCAAATTATCTACCCTTATTCTGTGCTCTCCCGCAGAAATGGCAACTGAGTATTCTTCATTTGTTTTACCAACCTCATTGAGAATAAGTACATCATCGAGATAGATCGATATTTTTGGATCCGTAGCTATTTCCGATCCGGTTCGAACGACAAATTTGTCATCCGACTGATAAGTGACATGAAATGTAGGCGGGCTCCGGAATTCTGTGTTCCACTGGGACCCATAAAGAAATTTCCCCAACCGTGGAGAAGCGGGCTGAGACAACCCATTGTTGAGGATCATGATGTTTTCGTCACCTTTCGCGCCCCAGTCCAAATTGGGTACAAATAAAAGGTCACCCGGAGCATCAGTCAAATACGAAATGCCCGGAGAATAATTTTTTTCAATAAAGGGTATTTGTTGACTGACAATATTTATTGGGGAAAAATGATAATATAGATCTTGTGGATCTACATACAGGTCCCACCACCAGGACATTGCTGTGCCCACTGACCCACTGAATAGCGCTGTCCATAATGCGTTGTGTAAATGAATTCCATCCGGGTCTTCATTTGACAAATGTGGAGATGCACCGAGACCAAATTCACCATTCATTGTTGGTCTGCGAAAACTACTGAGGTAATTCCGTATTTCTGAAGAGACAGTCTTTTCTATATTGCCGGAATTTATGTAGACATGTGTTTGAGTAAAATCGATGTTTTCAAAATTCCAAATTGCCGGATCCTGATCGGTGTGTGCGTAGCTTGTCGTAACTAAATGTTTGTAGGGATCGATATTTTTTAAAAAAGTTGACATTTCTCGATGCCACGACTGAATATTTTCTTTATTTATATTATAATTATCCGTCCAGTCCACTTCGTTAAATAATTCCCAGGCCAAAATACTTTTTGCATATCCCCACCGTGCTACAATATACCGGAACCGGTTTTTTGTGTGGTCCCTTGCAGTCACGTCACTAAAAAATTCTCCCGGATTTTGACACGGACCTCCATTGGACTGATTGTATGGACTATCGTTCCAGTCGGGATTTACCTGTGACGATACCGGTCCGTGGTGCTGCAGAGCCAACATGACATAAATATTATTATCAGCACAGAAATCAAATAGCCAATCCTGGTAAAAACAATTGGTTTCCTTATATCTCCGCAATCCCAGGAATTGACTCCAATTGCTTTTCCATTCGATTCCCAGACCCCAATGTGCATGCCATAACCGGATGTAATTTCCTCCCTGACTAGATAATTGGGTGAGCCATAAAGAATAATCCAGATAGGGATTACTTTCGTCCCAAGCCATATTTTCTCCAATTAATATTAAGGGATCTCCGTTGTCCAATTGAAGGTAATTTCCATTGATGGTACGCGCAAATCCGGAATTATCTTGATTGGCAGCTGTGCAAAAAAACTGAATAGGTGGAAGGCTGGTCGTGCCATTCTTGTCCCTGACATTCAGGACTAAATTCCATGTCCCGATTGTCATTGGTGCGAATCGGATCCTGAATCCACTGTTTCCTGTAGGCGATAGTGAGCCGTTTGCCTGGTTGAGATTAAAATCTTCCATGTAGAATCCGTCAACAGCGCATTCTATCCCGTTTGGGGATGAAAATTGACCTGTTATTGCAATCTCATCATAATCGTATGGGTTTTCAAATTCGGCCGTGATGTTGAATTTGCATTCAAATTTGTCATATTGCCCAACCTCTTGATCAAAACTGACAATAGAAATAGCAGGGGGATTTTGAGCATCGGAAACAGGAAAGTAGAGGTAAAGTAGCGCAATAAATATAAAGATACTTTTGGCGCCATTGATGGGGCGACAAATATTCATTGCAGAACTAAAATGATCAGAAATTTGTATTTGTGCTTCAATTCTACCAATCTTTTTTTTTCTAGTGTGTTTTTTCGATAGTGTATGTAGAACAAATGTACAGGGTTTCTAATGGAGACCCTGTTCTGTCACTTTTCTTTAGTTATTCGTATTTCGATTGGTATATTTCCTGAAATTTGAAAATCAATTTCATTTGTCAATTGAGTCAAATGCACGCTTTTTCTATTTAGTTGTTTTCCTTTACTAATCTGAGTGACGTTGTAAGTTCCTTTTTGCAAAAGATATGTTTTGAGGTTTATAGTCTTCTTACCATCAAAAAAACCAAAGACATCAATGTCTGCACTTTCCCGGGTGTGTGATTTTACCCGGACAGCTAAATCGAGATCTTGATTTATCCATTGAAATCCATTTAGTGGAAAATACAATGGACTCCCCGGATCACCGGTAAGCATGGAGTAAAGTAGCTTGTGATTTGGAGTATGAATATCAGGGTATATATAGGCCAAATAATTTTTATTGAAACTAAGCACTCGATCAGTCCATCTTACTTCCGTCGTATACATGGGATAATTGTGACTCAGTGTATCTGCGGTGTTTTTTAGATCAGATAAAAAATGGTTGTCTTTATTAAAAAAGGAATATTGGACATAGGGATCTTCTTCATTTTTCAATAATTCATCAAACTGGGTGTCTCCGGAAATCAAACGGTATTTTGCAATAGTTCCCGTCAGAAATCTATTCATCTGATCTGCGCACCAGGATTCAGTACCGGGCTCAAACTTCGCAGCGGTTTTATTCTTGTTTTTTTCTAGATGCTTGAGTCTTATTTCGGCCATGGAAAAAATGGGTTCGAGAAAATGTTGTTCTCTTGTGATGTGGTAAGCGAGTAATAGCGAGTTGGTCATCATCGGCATACTGCTAGGCCAGGTATAAAGGGGATCGCTTGTGTGATTCTCCGGATTCCACCAGTTTTGACCTGTGCCACCTACTTTCCCATCCGGCCAGTGTATGGCAGATGGAATGATACCGGCCGGTTTTCCTCTTTCGCTTCTAGCAGCTGCATCAACCCAGGTGCGAAACCACGTGCTAAATATATCGGTCAGTTCGGGATCCCTGGTCCGCTGCCAAAGGAGTAACGCAGGCTGCACAGCTCGGGGATGATACACGGTGTCACAGGCCTTTCGGGGAGAGGGATCAACCTTATCATGCGTAAAGTAAGTACTCTTAAACTGTAAAAACCCCCGGTCATTTACGCCTGTCCAAAGATCTTTCATCAGCTGTACGAGATGCCTGGCACGGTGCTGCCATATTTCGTTTTCAGGATCGATATGCATCATTGCCGTGATCGTATCTGCAGAATCTTCGGCAGTGTGCTCCACGTCAAACATTTTACTGGTATAGCCTCCTGACATTTTTTTCAGCTGAAAGAGACCATCACTCATTTTGCGCTGTGCTTCATTTATTTTGTGATCTTTTCTTCCTATCAACCAGGGGGTCCACCACCGCCACATTTCAACATCATCACCCCAACCACCCCCATACTGACCGTCATTGAGCTGCCGGTGATCGATCCACCAATGAATGATATCACCTAAACCCCGCATGGCTATTCTTTGATGGCGTGCCCACCCGGGCACATCCTCTCCCGGATCATGCTCGACGGGCCACTTGATCCTGCTGCCCAAATAAAGCGGAATAATTGGATTTTTGTCAAAAGCATTTTGAGCTGTTTTTAATTGCTTCTGTGATTGAGAATGGTGTGCGGCCAGTAGGGGAGGGTTGCCCAGGATTTCACCCATTTCAATTGATCGCCAAATAAGCATACGGCTTCTGTAAAAACACCAGAGGGGATAAATGAGAGAATCCTCGTCGGGTCTGGGGGGTAGATTATTTTCGATGGAAACATCTCGCAATGCCCAAGGCAAATATCGTTTTTCTTCGTTGTCATTCCAATGGTCAATCAGTTCTCTGCAATTGGCCCACTTATTAATGTGCGGGAGCAAAGCATTGAGCTCCTGCTGTACTTTGGCTGGCAGTGTCATTCTTGAGGCCAGATTTTTCAATGCCTGGTATCGATCTTTTTCACCTTCGAGATTTCCTGCAGAAATTATCTCAGATTCCCACCCCGAAGGATTAGATTTAAGACCAATCTTTGGACTGATCCCAAAAAAGGCTAGAAAGGCACTTTGCTTAATGAATTGTCTTCGCTTTGAACCTGCCATTATTTGATTTCAATTAGAGTTAGTGCTTGATTGATTAGAAAAGGTTTTGCATCCTAACAATGTGGTTAAAAGTCAAATTACGATTAACATTTATCTATATAAAATTGATTTCAAGTATGTTATAGATACATTTTTTCAAATTTGATCTGGTTGGCTTACGTAATGAAAATAAGAATCTACACAAAATTTAACAATTTCCTTTTGGAAAATTAAAAAGAGTGATATACCTTTCGCCTGATTTACGAGATACATAAAGACTATTTCGTAGGTTCTTATTAGGTTTATTAGAGCACTAAAACACACAGATACGTAGCAAAGTACAACGTTTATTAAGACTGAAACCCAATTATCAGTTTGACCATATCAGGAAGATCCGCTTTTGATCCTTTCTTACTGTTTGGTATAGTTTAATATTTTCTGGGTTATTGTTTAGAGAGCATTTGTAGTGTGCCTTTTACTGTACGGTGTGGTTTCGTATCAGCTCTTTTTGGATATCCCCAAAAGCATCATAACTCCAAAGATTTACTGGTTACATTTTATGCGATTCAACGTATGGAGGAATCGCTAGAGGTTTTGAATTAAATGGTTTTTTGAGCAGACGTGTCAAAATGCCTTTAGATTAGATTTTTCAATATCATCACCTAATTAATAAAAACGCTTAAAACTTTTACCAATGATTACCCGAAACAGTACTACTCAAAAGCCGTCACCCAATTTTTTTATTTATAAGAGAGATTTTATGCGGATAATTCATCCCGTATTTGGATTGCTGTTGCTTTTAATAATGGCTAGTCACAATGTGTTTGGTCAGACTCAGGGACAAGATTGTGTTGAGCCACTTTCTGTTACACTTGGACCTGATAACACGAGTGTTATCGATTTGTCCAGTTTACCTACAAACCCTCAAGATGCCTGTGTGGGGGAAAGCAATGATCCGCCTCAAACGGTGGATGGATGTGGCAGATTCACATTTACCAATATACCGCAACCAGTAGCGGGAGATTGTCCTATTCAGGTGTGTTTTTTTCCTAGTCAGGGATGTGGGAAGGCAGAAGGAAATCTGTGTGTTTACGATGATGATGGGAACTTGATAGGCAGGGATGGTGAGACTATATGTGTAGAGATCGCTGACGGAGGCGACTATTCGGTGGTGGTGTGTAGGCCAGGTATGGGGCCGGTGTCTATCAATGATATCGAAATCACCTATCCGCCTTCGATCGACCTGGGAGATGATAGGACAATTTGTGAAACGGACCTCCCAGCCACCATTGATCTCACTGCTTTTGAGCCAACCGGTCAGACCGGTGGAACCTGGACATCGCCTGATGTGACCATTGTGGATCCCACTCAGGTAATAATTGATGCAACACATCAGCTTGGTGATGAAATCACTTTTACATATTGCCACACCACGATGATTGGGCCTGATGGAAACCAGTTCTCTTGTGAAGTCTGTGATGATATCATATATACGATTACAGATGATTGCTGTGTTCCCGGTGTGGGAGAATGCCGCTTACAAGGGCATACCGTACAAGGATGTGATCCTCCACCTTTTATTACCGACCCAAATCTAATCTTCGAAAATATTGAAAGTTGTGGGGATCCAGTTTCTGTCGTGGGCTCAGATGGCGAGCCGGGGGCTTGCATAAATGGTGTCATTTCGTTGGATAGGACCTATACAGTCTATATAAACCAAGACGGAGTTGAAGGGTTCGATCCTTTAGCGGATTTGTTACTGGGTACCTGCATTCAGCCCATTCATCTGGAAATACCTGCTACAACAATACAATGTCCTGAGGATGATGAAGTGGCTTGCTTTGATGATATAAATGCGGGAACTGCTACGGTTACCACATCTTGTGGAATTGGCCATGGTCCCGTGATGATTACCGGTCCGACACTTGCCTCCGGCGATGAGAATTGTCCTGACGCCATGTATGAGATCGAGTATTCTGTGACAGACGATTGTGGTCGGAAGGTCAGTTGTACGCAGACTTTTACAATATCGAACACGGGTCCTGTGATTGCCTGTCCAACCTTACCTAATGGAGGAATTGTGGCATGTGCAAATGATATAGTGCTACCAGAAGTGACGTGGAGTGGAAGTTGTGGTCAGGGGGGAACGATAGATCCTCCAACAGCAGTGATAGAAGGAGATGAAAATTGTCCGGGAACGACCTATACGTATACGTACAATGTAACCGACGCATGTGGACGAGATGCCGCACCCTGTGTCTTGGTTTATACGATAGCAAATGACGGACCGGTCATAGTTTGCCCGGATCAGACTGAATACACCGTAGAATGCGCATCTGAGATTGATGCGCCGACGTTGACATGGAGTGGAAGTTGTGATCAAGGAGGAACCATAGATCCTCCAACACCAGTAGTGATTGGAGAAGCTGATTGCGATGGAACGACCTATACATATACATACGAGGTAACCGATGAATGTGGGCGAGATGCAGAAGTGTGTGTATTAGTTTATACGATTAAGAATTCAGGTCCGGTAATCGATTGTCCGGTAGAGACATCGATAGAAGTAGCATGTTCAGATGAGATTGATGCGCCGACCTTGACATGGAGTGGAAGTTGTGATCAAGGAGGAACGATAGATCCTCCAACGCCTGTAATAGAAGGAGATGGAGATTGTTCCAATACCACCTATACCTATACCTATGAGGTGACTGATGCTTGTGGACGAGCAGCAACGGCCTGTGTTTTGATTTACACGGTAGTGAATGACGGCCCTGATATTGCCTGTCCTGCAGAAACAATGATAGAAGTAGAATGTGCATCTGAAATCAATCCACCGACCTTGACGTGGAGTGGAAGTTGTGATCAAGGAGGAACGATAGATCCTCCAACACCAGTGATAATTGGAGAGGCTGATTGCGATGGAACGACCTATACGTATACCTACGAGGTAACCGATGAATGTGGGCGAGATGCAGAAGTGTGTGTATTAGTTTATACGATTAAGAATTCAGGCCCGGTGATCGCTTGTCCGGTTGAGACATCGATAGAAGTAGCATGTTCCGATGAGATTGATGCGCCGACCTTGACATGGAGCGGAAGCTGTGGCCAGGGAGGAACCATAGATCCTCCAACGCCAGTGATAATTGGAGAGGCTGATTGCGATGGAACGACCTATACATATACATACGAGGTAACCGATGAATGTGGGCGAGATGCAGAAGTGTGTGTATTAGTTTATACGATTAAGAATTCAGGTCCGGTAATCGCTTGTCCTTTAGAGACATCGATAGAAGTAACATGTTCAGATGAGATTGATGCGCCGACCTTGACATGGAGCGGAAGCTGTGGCCAGGGAGGAACCATAGATCCTCCAACACCAGTAGTGGTTGGAGAAGCTGATTGCGATGGAACGACCTATACATATACCTACGAGGTAACCGATGAATGTGGGCGAGATACAGAAGTGTGTGTATTAGTTTATACGATTAAGAATTCAGGTCCGGTAATCGATTGTCCGGTAGAGACATCGATAGAAGTAGCATGTTCAGATGAGATCGATGCGCCGACCTTGACATGGAGCGGAAGCTGTGGCCAGGGAGGAACCATAGATCCTCCAACACCAGTAGTGGTTGGAGAAGCTGATTGCGATGGAACGACCTATACATATACCTACGAGGTAACCGATGAATGTGGGCGAGATGCAGAAGTGTGTGTATTAGTTTATACGATTAAGAATTCAGGTCCGGTAATCGATTGTCCGGTAGAGACATCGATAGAAGTAGCATGTTCAGATGAGATCGATGCTCCGACCTTGACATGGAGCGGAAGCTGTGGCCAGGGAGGAACCATAGATCCTCCAACACCAGTAGTGGTTGGAGAGGCTGATTGCGATGGAACGACCTATACGTATACCTACGAGGTAACCGATGAATGTGGGCGAGATGCAGAAGTGTGTGTATTAGTTTATACGATTAAGAATTCAGGTCCGGTAATCGCTTGTCCGGTAGAGACATCGCTAGAAGTAGCATGTTCCGATGAGATTGATGCGCCGACCTTGACATGGAGCGGAAGTTGTGGCCAGGGAGGAACCATAGATCCTCCAACACCAGTGATAGTCGGAGAAGCTGATTGTGATGGAACAACATATACGTATACCTATGAGGTGACAGATGAATGTGGACGAGATGCGGTACCCTGTGTCTTAGTCTACACGATTAAGAATGCAGGCCCGGTGATAGATTGTCCGGATCAGACAGAATATACCGTAGAATGTTCATCTGAGATCAATGCTCCTACCTTGACATGGAGCGGAAGTTGTGGTCAAGGTGGTGAGATATTAGCACCGGAGCCAGCGGTAGCTGGAGAAGCTGATTGCGATGGAACAACATATACGTATACCTATGAGGTGACAGATGAATGTGGACGAGATGCGGTACCCTGTGTCTTAGTCTACACGATTAAGAATTCAGGTCCGGTAATAGATTGTCCGGATCAGACAGAATATACAGTAGAATGTTCATCTGAGATAAATGCTCCGACCTTGTCATGGAGTGGAAGTTGCGGTCAAGGTGGTGAGATATTAGCACCGGAGCCAGCGGTAGTTGGAGAAGCTGATTGCGATGGAACGACCTATACATATACATACGAGGTAACCGATGAATGTGGGCGAGATGCCACAACTTGTGTCTTAGTCTATACGATTAAGAATGCAGGCCCGGTAATCGATTGTCCGGATCAGACCAACTACACAGTAGAATGTGCGGATGACATCAATCCACCTGCAACTTTGGCTTGGACCGGCAGTTGCGGACAAAGAGGTGATGTTGCACCCACCGGCCCGGTCGTTGATGGAGATCCGAACTGTAATGGTACCACGTATACATATACCTATTCAGTCACCGACAAATGTGGGCGAGACGCAAAATGTGTTTTAGTTTATACCATTGATCATCCTGAGTTAGTAGTCAAATGCCCAGACCCGGTTGAACTAAAACCGTGCTGCACAGAGAAACAGATCACGGACAAATACGAAGAATGGATAGCAGGCTTTAAATATGAGGGTGGTTGCAACGCGCAAGTTATCAGCGGCGATATTCCAGCCCTACCTGAATTTGAATGCTATAAAGGCTATACGCTGGAGTACACCTACATTGTAAAAGACGACTGTCACCCGGATGGTGTGAAGTGCAGCTCGTATTTTAAAGTTGAGCCTGGAAAGGAATTAGTGGTCAAATGTCCGGATCCGGCTGTACTAAAACCATGCTGCACAGAAAAGCAAATTGCGGACAAGTATGCGGAGTGGATAGCAGGCTTTATCTATGAAGACGGCTGTAATGCCGAGGTGATCAGCGGCGATATTCCAGCCCTACCTGCATTTGAATGCTATGCAGGCTTTAAGCTGGAACACACCTTTGTAGTAAAGGACGACTGTCACCCGGACGGTGTAAGATGCACTTCATATTTCGAAGTAGAGCCTGGAAAGGAATTAGTGGTCAAATGTCCGGATCCAGCGGTGCTAAAACCATGTTGCACAGAAAAGCAAATTGCGGACAAATATGCGGAGTGGATAGCAGGCTTTAAATATTATGACGGGTGTAATGCTGAAGTAATCAGTGGAGCAATTCCAGATCTACCTGAATTTGACTGCTATGCAGGCTTTAAGCTGGAGCATACCTACGTGGTAAAGGACGACTGTCACCCGGACGGTGTAAGATGCACTTCATATTTCGAAGTAGAGCCTGGAAAGGAATTAGTGGTTAAATGCCCGGATCCTGCTGTGCTAAAACCATGCTGCACAGAAAAGCAAATTGCAGACAAGTATGCGGAGTGGATAGCAGGCTTTAAATATTATGACGGGTGTAATGCTGAAGTAATCAGTGGAGCAATTCCGTCACTACCTGCATTTGAATGCTATGCAGGCTTTAAGCTGGAGCATACCTACGTGGTAAAGGACGACTGTCACCCGGACGGTGTAAGATGCACTTCATATTTCGAAGTAGAGCCTGGAAAGGAATTAGTGGTCAAATGTCCGGATCCAGCGGTGCTAAAACCATGTTGCACAGAAAAGCAAATTGCAGACAAATATGCGGAGTGGATAGCAGGCTTTAAATATTATGACGGGTGTAATGCTGAAGTAATCAGTGGAGCAATTCCGTCACTACCTGCATTTGAATGCTATGCTGGCTTTAAGCTGGAGCATACCTACGTGGTAAAGGACGACTGTCACCCGGACGGTGTAAGATGCACTTCATATTTCGAAGTAGAGCCTGGAAAGGAATTAGTGGTCAAATGTCCGGATCCAGCGGTGCTAAAACCATGTTGCACAGAAAAGCAAATTGCGGACAAATATGCGGAGTGGATAGCAGGCTTTAAATATTATGACGGGTGTAATGCTGAAGTAATCAGTGGAGCAATTCCGTCACTACCTACATTTGAATGCTATGCTGGCTTTAAGCTGGAACACACGTTCATCGTAAAAGATGACTGTCATCCTGATGGAGTGAAATGTTCCTCCTATTTTGAGGTAGAGCCCGGAGAGGAATTAATGGTGAGTTGCCCGGGAGATATGGTATTAAAGCCATGCTGTACTGAGACACAAATCGCGGAGAAGTATGCGCTCTGGGTTGCTGGTTTTGCGGTCAAAGGAGGATGTAATACCTCAAGCAATATGGCTGATATTCCTAAGTTACCGGCATTTGTATGTGGTGGTCCTGTTAATCTGGAATTTACGCTGGTTGCTTATGACGATTGCAATCCAGCAGGCAAGAAATGTGGACCGTCAAAGTTCGTCGTTGAACCCGCAGACGAAGTCAAAGTTGAGTGCCCGGATGATATGGTCCTAAAGGCATGTTGTACTAAGGAACAGATTGAAACAAAGTACGCGATGTGGGTCGCTGGATTTAAGGCTAGTGGTGGTTGTGACTACACGACGAACATTGGAGATATTCCGGCATTACCTGCTTTCATTTGTGGTGCGCCAGTCAATCTGGAGTTCACATTCATCGTGAAATCAGATTGTGATCCGGGTGGAATGACATGCACTTCCAAGTTTGTTGTGGAAGAGGCAGAAAAACTGGACGTAGTCTGTTCTCCTGATATGACGCTTAAAGCATGTTGCACCGAGCAGCAGATTCTTGACAAGTTTGCGATATGGAGGAGCCGGTTTGATGTGAAAGGTGGTTGTAATGCATCTTCCAACATTTCACAATTACCGCTTACACCGTTTGGCCCCGGAGGCTTTGTCTGTGGTGCGGCAATCAATATCGAATTTACGCTGACTGCAACAGATGATTGTAATACGGCAGGTGTCTCATGTACTTCGAAGTTCGTGGTTGAGGCAGCGGATGAATTGTCAGTTGCTTGTCCCGATCCTGAGGTATTAAAACCTTGCTGCACAGAGATGCAAATTGCAACGAAGTATAAAATGTGGGTCGATGCATTTAAAAAGTACGGAGGCTGTAATGCCAAGGATAATATTTCGGAAATTCCCGCCTTGCCGGCATTTGAATGTGGAAAGGGATTCGAGCTAGCGTTCACATATCATGCGTACGACGATTGTAATCCTTCGGGAAAGACATGTAGCTCTACCTTTACGGTAGAGGGATCAGGACCTCCTATGTTTGATCATTTACCTGGCGATTTGGTAGTGGAGTGCAATGCACCTGTCCCACCGGCAGCGGTATTGACAGCTTCTAGCAAATGCCCAGATGATCCAATTGTGGTTAAATTTGAGGAATCACGTACCGATTATACTTGTAGTGAAGATGAGTTGATTAAATATCAATTGATCCGGACCTGGACGGCTACCGATTTTTGTGGTAGAGAAATAAGCCACAGTCAAATTATCACAGTGCAAAGATGCTGCGAAATCGGTAACTGTGAGACTGCATTTGCAAGATCTTCATCAGGTGCTACCTGCTTTGACAAGGACGGATTCAACCGTTGGGGTTGGACAAATGGTCCATTCCAGGAGGGAGATTATACTATGGAGATCTACCAGGGTGCAAGCCATTGCGATATCAGTAATCGCGCGGCAATTGGCGAATTGACTGTATCATATCACAATGGTGTGGTTGATGTTGAATATGAGATGTACGGAAATCACATTATGAATGAAACACATCTGTATGTCGGTTGTGATCCCTATCCTGTTATGAAAAATGGGAAAAAGACGGTCGCACCGGGACAATATACGGAGAGCAATTCTCTGCACGAAGCATCTTCTGATAAATACAGCATTGCGGTAAGTGGGTGTGAGTCAATATATGTGATCGCTCATGCAGTTACATGTGCTAAGATTTGCGATTGTGATCCAGGCACCGGTCCCGGATGTAAACTAACCGGAGAGATGAGTGTCACAGACGCATCAGTTTGTGAAGCCAGTGATGGATCTGCATCAGTATCCATATCGGATGCGAGCGGAGTGGTAAGCTATCAGTGGAATACTGGAGGAACTACAGCTAAAATATCAGATCTCAAAGCTGGTCACTACTCGGTGACGGCTACAGATCAGCTGGGATGTGTATTTGAAGGGTCTGTCGAAGTCAAAGATCCGGAGTGTAGCCAACCAGGTGGAGGATGTGAAACCGCCTACGCTAGGGCTGGAAATGGCCGGTGCTTTGATATGGATGGATTCAGTAGATGGGGATGGACGAATAAGATCTCCAGAACAGAAGTTGCCGATTACAGTTGGTCAATATTTGCCGGAGCAGGTCAGTGCAACATCAGTAAAGGTGCACATGTGGGTAATCTGATCGTCACAAATAATGGTTCGATCCTCACTATCCAGTATGACATCTTTGATGGTTTTGAGATTACTGAAGCGCATCTGTACATCGGATGTGACAAGTATCCGACGGGAGCCAATGGTAAGCCGACTGTCGCCAATGGCCAATACCCGTATCAGCCGGCGGTTACAACTGGTGGTACTGCACCGGTAGTTATGGATGTTTCGAATTTCTCATGCGATGATCTGTATGTGATCGCTCATGCCGTCACTTGCGGTGGTGATTCGGAGAAGGGAAGCGCAGAGGGAGCAGATGAAGAGATCGAAGTCGTCGTCAAGCCTTCTAAAAAATCTAAAAGCAAAGGCAAAGGCAAAGGAAAGAGCATCACCGCTCCTGATGTACAGACTTCAGGATTTAACGTAGAGAAGGTTTCGATCTATCCCAATCCGGCATCAAATCATGTAAATCTACAATTGTCATCAGAGACTCCTTCGGGCGTCAGTCGAGTACGATTGTTTGATGCCCTGGGTAAATTTATCAAGGAATACAGGTTGGATGCTGAGCCGGGAATGAATGTGAGATTGGATCTACCAAATTCTGTACAGAATGGAATGTATTATTTCATAATTCAGAATGAAGATCAGTTACAGACGGTGCCAGTAATGGTATCGAAATCAATTCATACAAGAAGTTATTAGTGGAAACGAGTTAAATTTTATTAATAACGGGGCTAATAAGCAAAGGGGCTGTCTTCGGACGGCCCCTTTTCGTTTATGATGTCACCAATTTTCTCTTTGCTACTTTGCCTTGATGCAAAGTACCTCAAAAATCAAGGCTATATTTTTTTCTTGACGCAATAAAAACCCAAAAAACCTAAACTTTAAAAACTCACTTGAATCTTGTAGTACTATGAGCGACTAGAGTTTTATAGAATTAAGTCTTCATAGGACATCACTAGTCGTTCGGACACTTTAAAGTTTTTGACGGTTTTTTGGCCTTTTATTACTAAAAAAAATAAGGCCGGAATTAGACCTTCTCTGAAGGTCTTTCGGATCGGTCGAATAAAGGTCCCGTTGTAATTCTAATGCCCCGACTTCGCATCCGGAGGTAGGGCCCCACACTTGGGTCGTAGCGCAAGATTTATCCATCGGAAATAATCTAGTATTGTAAATTGATATGGGATAAAATCAAAGGCAATAGATCTCCACATTAAGGGAAGATAACAGTCAATGAATGTCATAGCGGAAGAAATCATCCCGAGCTATACCAAATGAGAATCTGCGTGATCGACCTTGAATGGTGGCCATACAGCCTGTTGCTCTGAAGGTAAGTAAAGAAGCAATTAGCAGAGTGAGGCATAAGCTCCTAGGTAAAAAGAGTATACTCCGCATGTATATGCCGAACGGCTCTGATTGCGTGCGGGCAAGCAAGAGCTTATAGGGTGTTAGGTCACCATTCACAGTCTTGATTTTTTGCTAGCTTTTTTATCAAGAAAAAAGCGAAAGAAATTATTGCTTCGAGGTACACCGTACCTCGCCCCGCCACTGGCGGGATCGCTCAAGAATTATCAAGAAAAAAGCGAAAGAAATTATCGCTTCGAGGTAAACTGTACCTCGCCCTGCCCCTGACGGGATCGCTCAAAAATTACTAAGAAAAATAGGGCCGGAATGGGACCTTCTCTGAAGGTCTTTGGGAACCCTCGCATAAAAGTCTCATTATAGCTTTAATGGCCTCGACTTCGTGTCGACCGAAAAGGGTCAGTGGTAGAAAATAGTCAAAATCAAATCGCTTATACATGCGATTGCGAGTCATCCTATAGGCATGCCGGAGCGTGCCTTCGCCGCCTTCGATATTTTGCCGTAAGATAGGATAAAGAGTGAGAGGTAAAGGAGTGATGCCGAAGTGAGCATCTGGGGCGTAAAAGTAAGTAGGTATATCAACTTCCTCTGACGCAGGACAAAGTGATCGGCAATAAATGCGAACGGCTGGGATCACGAGCGGGCGGGTTTGGCCTATTAGGCAAAAGATCTACGGCGAAAGACTTTTTTGTTTCTTTTTTGGTCTCAAAAAAGAATGATTTACATATGTGGGTCACCGAGGATGCAGGAAGCAGTTTTTGACTCATCCCGACAGAGATCGTCGAGACTGCCAAAAAGTGGGAAAAGTACTTGGACACTTTAAAGTTTTTGACGGTTTTTTGGCCTTTTAGTACTAAAAAAAATAAGGCCGGAATTAGACCTTCTCTGAAGGTCTTTCGGATCGCCCGCTTTAAAGTCCTAACATAGTTTTGATGACCCCGACTTCGCATCCGTAGGTGGGGCCCCACACCTGGGTCGGAGCGCAAGATTTTATCCAGCGGAAAATAATCTTGAATTGTAAATTGATATAGGATAAATCAAAAGCAATAGATCTCCAAATTAAGAGGAAGGAGCCTTATAAAATCTAGCGAAGACCCAAGATGTGGGTCACCGAGGATGCAGGAGGCAGTTTTTGACCCACTTTTTGCTGCCAAAAAGTGGGAAGGAAGGAGGGCAAGACTTTTTTGTTTCTTTTTTGGTCTCAAAAAATGAAAGTAATAGATCACGATCATCCATATTTGTGACCTGTGTCACCAAGTCTAAAGCATGGTCATACTACATTGGCTATGTGAAAAATCAACCTATTTGGGCTAAATTGGTGTTGATTTGTGTTATTTGTGTGATGATTGCTACGGTTATCACACTGCTTTTAAAATTATTCTAACTAGCCAAAAAAAACAATATCATGAAAAGGAATATGTCAAATTCGGACCGAATTATAAGAATCGTCCTAGCTGCGATTTTTGCCTATCTCTATTTTAGCGGTACGGTCACCGGCATACTCGGGACGATACTTCTCATCCTGGGTACTGTATTCGTGCTGACTTCACTGGTGTCCAGTTGTCCTCTTTACACCCTCTTTGGAATTTCTACCTGTTCGGTGGAAAAAAAGGAGGCTTAGTAGATTTTCTGGCCGATATCGAGCTTGTCAGGTTACTGATGAATGTCGCTTGTTAGGTTCAGAGGATTTGTAGATAAAAAAAGAGCCTTCCACTGAAAATCGGCAATTAACATACAGTTCCCTCGGAATAGATTTTCAAAACTCTCTTCCCCGGAGCATTCCGTGCCAGTACAGATGGGGTAGGCCATAGGCTTTTAATGCATACATACTGTACCGCTCTCGTGCCTGGTCAAATGGAAAACTCTCTTTCGGATTTTTCTCATAGTCAAATTCAGCTAAAATCAACTTACCATAACCAGTGACCACGGGACAAGAAGTGTACCCATCGTAGTGTGCGGAGATTTTTCGCCCTCCCAAATAAGACAACACATTTTCGACTGTAGTCGGAGCTTGCTTTCTTATGGCTGCTCCAGTCTTTGAGGTAGGCAGACTGCTGCAATCACCAAGAGCAAATACATTGGGATATCGATTGTGCTGTGTTGTGTATTTGTCTACATCAACAAAACCATTTTCCGTGGAAAGCTCACTGTTCTTTATGAAGTCGGGAGCACTCTGGGGAGGTGTGACGTGTATCATGTCATACTCCTCCACCCATTCTTCGCCACTATCCAGATTTTTAAAAGTGGCTTCTTTTTTCTCGGCATCAAGGGCGATAAGGTCACTGCGATAAGTTTGTTTGATTTTATAACGATCTGCAACATTTTTTAAAGCCGGTGTATACTTTGGCACATCAAAAATGCCACCGCCCGCCTTAAAAAACTTAACATCGATGTGATTTGAAAGACCTTGTTTTCTCCAGTAGTCCGCTGCCAGAAATGTAATTTTCATCGGAGCTCCGCCACATTTTACAGGTCCCGACACATGCGTGAATAATGCGGTTCCCCTTTTCAGATTCCTAATGTTTTCCCATGTGCTGTCTACCGTCTCATATGAATAATTGCTGCAAATACCTGTGCCTGGCTTGCCCACATTTTCGCTGAGTCCGGGTATCTCACTCCAGTTTAGTTGTAGTCCGGCTGCTACAATAAGTGCATCATAAGAATGTATCTCACCGTTTCTCAGGACAACCTTGTTATTTTCAGGATCAAATGATTCGACAGCTTCTTTTATCCAATTGACACCATCGGGGATAAAATCGCACTCATTTTTCTCCGACATCTCTTTGGGAAATACCCCGGCGCCAACTAAGGTCCAAATGGGTTGATAGTAGTGTTTATCACTGGGGTCTATCACTGCGATGTCCGGTGGGTTTGTCGAATTTTGCAGAAGTGCGGCTGTTGATAATCCTGCTGTTCCGCCACCGACAATTATAACTTCATAGTGAGCCATAAAATCTCGAATTTTCATTTAGTTAAAAAAATCAATTGGTCTTCTTCGATTTCTTCTCTATTTCCATCCCAAAACTTTTCAGAAAATCCATCAAAAACCCAATAGCTTTCTGCCTGTCCGGATCTTTTATTTTTTTCATTATTGAAAAAATTCCTCCCACTGGCTGAATTCTATTCCGCTGGGTTGTACTTAGAGCTTTACCGGATAGGGCAATAAATGAAGCAATCTCCTGAGGGTCCAGACCTTTGTCCTTAACGCTATCCATTTGATCGTCTACTGTGTCTGCGATCATGGCAAGTGTGTCCGGCATTCGTTCTGCAAAAGTCAACAAATCATTGAGTGTTTTTTCTACACCGGGTTGGGATATCCCATCTAAAATTGCGGCAAGATTTTTCAGGCGCTGATCTACAGTTACTCCGGCAGCATTGAGAACATTGATGTCGTCATCTACAGCATCAACCACTATACTGACTAATCCCGGTAAACTGTCAGCCAGATCGACGACTTGATTTAACTTCATCAGCATCTCGGGCTCGGTGAGTCTTTCGACCAACATTCCGATTTGTTGCAGCCTCTCATCGAGATCGGTACTCCGGCCCTCTGCTCCGCTGATTTCATTATCCAGCGTGTCGGTAGCAATCGAAACCATACCCGGAATTTTCTTAAGTGAGTCAGCTATTTTTTCTATTGACTCTTCTATTGTCTCGACTTTTTTTAAAAGATGTGTTAGCGATTTTAGTGTTTCCTCCTGCGAAAAAACTTCCATAAATTCCCTTCCTTGTGAGGACTGTTGCCAGTTAGATTGGTTACTTTGCATGTGGAGTCAATCGCAAATTAGATGGCTGAATATTAAGTTAACTTATTGAGATCTACTGTGACAGGAGTCACATAATTTGTGATTCCCGGTATCGTAATCTTAATTTCGTGTGTAAGAGCTTCAATAACTATTAATTTGATGAAACTATTTATTAGAGAACAATTTCCCGATCTGGCAAAAGATCCTGTCTTTGTCGAGGAAATGATCGCACATGCATCGGTGATGCAGATTGAGAAGAAGAGCATTATGATCGATTATGGTGATTTTATCCGCTTTGTGCCGTTGGTGACGAAGGGATTAATAAAGGTGATGAGAGAAAATGAGCAGGGTAGGGAAATACTTCTTTATTTTTTATCTGCCGGAAATGCATGTGCAACTTCATTTAGCTGTTGTATGATCAGAAAGAAGAGTGAGATCAAAGCAATTGCCGAAGACGATAGCGCCATTATCGCCATACCCCTGGAATCAGCGGAAAAGTGGATGGGAAAGTTTCAAGTCTGGAGAAACTTTGTGATGGATATGTATGACCGGAGGATCTTCGATATGATTGATACCATCGACAAATTGGCCTTTTCAAAACTCGATGAAAAATTGTGGGACTACCTGGAAGAAAGGGTCCTGATCGGGGGAAAGGTCATTAACGATCTGTCTCATCAGGAAATTGCAGGTGATCTAAATGCATCCAGAGAGGCTGTTTCGCGGCTGTTAAAAAAATTAGAACAACAGGGCAAACTTGAGATCTATCGCAACAAACTTGTCATCCGCGACTAGTGAGGTTACTCCGGAAAGTGCTAATTTCACAAAATGAGTCAATTTTGGATGAGATTTTCACTTTTTTGAGATCGGCTGATGCCTGTGTATCAGGCGATTGAAGAAAACGAAAATATCCCTGCCTGGCTCGCCCCCAGGCAGACAGGGCCAAAAGAGCCATTTTTGATTTAGCAACCTTTTCGGAGTAGGCTCACTAGTGATAACCATGATTTTACTTCTTCCCTCAGACAGGCATTGTAGTTTGTTTGTAATGAAGGAACACTAAAGGGACCGTTAGGGCGGTGAGCTTACGAAATGTTATTTATTTTTATCATCAAATTACCTGAGATAGAAGCTTTTGCATACGCAATTGAGCCATCGGCAGAGACAAGAGTAAATAGAGAGGATTACCCGCTACAAGAATTGGGTCAATTTCGTGATTTGCAGTGAAAATTAATCTAGCTTCGCAGCATTTATGGACAAGGAGAAAATTGATCTAGAAACGAGCCGGAACGAAGACGCAATGAATGTTGCTGTTTCGAAGCTTCATCATCGCTTTAAGGAAATAATGGATGGCGGAGGGAAAGCCAGGATCGAGAAGCACAAAGCCAAAGGTAAGCTTACTGCCAGAGAGCGCATCAGTTTACTGTTGGATGATGATAGTCGTGGTTTCCTTGAGATCGGTGCTTTGACCGCTTTTGACATGTATGAAGATCATGGTGGTGCACCATCTGCGGGTGTCGTTGTTGTTCTGGGTTATGTAAACGGGCGACTCTGCGTGATTGTGGCCAATGATGCCACGGTCAAGGCAGGTGCCTGGTTTCCCCTTACGGGAAAAAAGAATCTGAGGGCCCAGGAAATTGCTTTAAAGAATCATCTTCCGATCATCTACCTGGTGGATAGTGCAGGCGTCTTTCTGCCAATGCAGGACGAAATCTTTCCCGATAAGGAGCATTTCGGCAGGATTTTCAGGAACAACGCAATAATGTCGTCCCGTGGAATCCCACAAATTGCCGCTGTCATGGGAAGTTGTGTTGCCGGGGGCGCGTACTTGCCTATAATGTCAGACGAGTCACTGATTGTAGAGAGCACAGGATCCATTTTTTTGGCTGGCCCTTATCTTGTAAAGGCAGCTATAGGAGAGGAAATCGATCTTCAGACACTTGGGGGAGCCGATACAGTCAGCGAAATCTCCGGAATTATAGATCATAAAATGGCGAATGACGAGGCATGTCTTGAGAAGATCAGAGAGTTGGTAAAGCATATGGCACCACCGAAATTATTCGGTTTTTCGAGGCAGCAAACTGCGCCGCCGGTTGGTCCTGAAAACCTGTATGGACTCATGCCCGATGTGCGTACAAGGCCTTACAGTATGAAGGCCTTGCTCAGGTGCATTGTCGATGATGGACATCTTTCATTCTATAAGGAGGGTTATGGAAAAACCATTTTATGTGGATATGCCAACATCGATGGTTGGGCTGTGGGAATTGTTGCTAATAATAGAGAAGTGGTAAAATCGAGGTCCGGGGAGATGCAGTTTGGGGGAGTGATCTATTCTGATTCAGCAGATAAGGCTGCCCGGTTTATTTTACTCTGTAATCAGAAAAAATTACCACTTATTTTTATTCATGATGTAACTGGTTTTATGGTGGGCAAAAGATCAGAGCATGGAGGCATAATTAAGGATGGTGCTAAAATGGTGAATGCAGTGGCCAATAGCACTGTGCCAAAATTTAGTATTGTGATCGGAAATTCATACGGCGCTGGAAATTATGCAATGTGCGGAAAAGCATATGATCCCCGGCTTATTGTAGCATGGCCAAGTGCCCGGATTGCTGTGATGGGGGGATCCCAGGCCGCAGAGGTCTTAATGCAGATCCAGGTCAATTCCCTGAAGAAAAAAGGGGAAACACTTGATCCGGTGAAGGAAAAAGAAGTGCTCGATCGAATAAAAAAAGATTATGAACGGCAAACATCTCCTTATTACGCTGCCGCCCGCCTTTGGATAGATGCTATTATTGATCCCCACGAAACCCGCAATGTAATAAGTCTGGGTATTGCAGCCGCAGATCACGGCAGGGTTGATAAATTTAATCCCGGTGTTTTTCAGGTATAATTCTTGTATAATCAGTTCATTATTTTTTTAAGTCCCCTTTTTGTGACGGTAAAGTACAATTATGTAGTAAAGACTTTCTTCGGTCTTGAGAAGGTACTTGCTGAAGAGATGAAGGAACTCGGGGCAGAAGATATTTCGGTGGGAAATCGAGCTGTGATGGCGAGCGGAGACATGGCACTCTGTTATCGACTCAATTATTTTTGCCGGACCGCTTTGTCGGTGTTGATGCCAGTCACTGAGGGTCTCGTGAGGAATGAATCACAACTTTACGAACTGGTGTACAGCGTAAATTGGTTGGATATTTTCGATGTCAAAAAGACATTTATTATAGATGTGATTTGCTATTCAGATCATTTCACACATTCCCATTTTTTGGCTCAGAAAAGCAAGGATGCAATCGCCGATCAATTTCGTGACAGGATTAAGCGACGGCCTTCAGTTGCGAAGGCCGCTGATGTAAAAATTAATATATTGATCAAGGGAGATCGATGCATCATTTCGCTAGATACCTCGGGTGATTCCCTTTTTAAGAGGGGCTATAGGCTTCAGACTGGTTCTGCCCCGATAAGTGAAGTATTAGCTGCCGGTATTATTTATATGTCTGACTGGGATCGCAAAAAGGCGTTTGTCGATCCTATGTGTGGCTCAGGTACATTTCCGATTGAAGCAGCCCTTTTGTCTCAAAAAATTCCTCCCCAGCACTGGCGTAAGGCATTTTCGTTTCAACACTTGAAAAATTTCGAAAAAAACATTTGGGAGAAAATCCTCGATTCGCAGAGGGTGCAAAGTGCTGAGGAATGGCCAATTATTATCGGCAGGGACATTGACCGCCGGGCGGTAAACATTTCCAGATCTAATGCTGCCAATGCTGAGATCGGAGGAATAAATTGGACAAAAGGTGATTTTTTCAGCTGGATGCCAAAGATAGAACCCGGTGTTTTAATATTTAATCCACCGTACGATCAACGGCTTCCACTAAAAGATGCCTCAGAATATTACAAGAAAATCGGAGACCACCTCAAGAAACATTTTACAGGGTGGAGTGCATGGATTATTTCTTCACATCTGGATGCCGTAAAACAGGTCGGATTAAAACCAACGATCAGAATCCCACTTTTTAACGGCCCCTTGGAGTGCCGCCTTATGCATTTTGAATTGTATTGATAAAAAGCACCTGAATAAACCCACACGAAATCTCATAATGGATATCTGCCTGCGATGGGACTCAAAGCACTGCTACCGTAAATAACCGTTAGAAACGTTTAAAATAGATCGCTGTAAATCACAGATATCCAATGTATTAGTACTTACCGCATTGCTGATATGCACAAAATATGGAGCAAATGGATATCCTGTCTGCGATATTACTATTTAAGGAATTAATCCTTGTTCTAAAAAAAAATCCTCCCAACCCTGAATGGTTATTACCAGTAGCCTGGAGGACCAATGGATTTAAACTTCAGGCAAGACCTTGGGTCCTGCACGACTACTTAAGAAGCGGCCTGAAAGGCCAGATTACGAGTAATTTCAACACTCTTGTCGATATTGAAGAGAACGAGAATCTGCGTCTAAGAGTCGCAATGCCAGAATAAGATTTGATAAATCGGACGAATTCCCGGACTATACTAAAAACTACTGAGGTAAATGATCGTAGACCTGTACCCGAGACCACAAATGCTTATATTTTTCAATAAAAAAATTATGGTCGGGATCTTGCTGGTATAGATCGTGATCCTCCTTGTTCCGAAAAAATAATTGCAAGCAATATTCGTATGAATTATCTACGACATCCCTGGGAGTGCCACCCGGCGGACCAATAAAGGAATTTAATATGGTCTTGCACTTAGTAAGTTCTGCAACACCCTTACGAAAATCCTGACGGTCCTGATCAGTAGCGCCCTCCTCTAGCCAAAAAAATACGGTATGAACAAAGCCTGGTCTTTCCATTTGTTTCTAATTTTTGCCACAAATGTACGAAAGGATATGTCTTGCGAAAAGGAATGACCGAGTGTACAACTACTTATTGTGACCGTACTTATTCGAATACCTTTTGTACAATTCTTGTTGTTTATTGTCAAGAGTTATTTCTTTTCCACTGATGTAAGCCCGGCTCAGTATATTGGTGCGAATGTCGAGGGCATCTCCCTCAGAAACAAATATAGTGGCATCTTTACCGACTTCTATCGTACCTACCCTGTCTATGATGCCCAGTGCCCTTGCCGGGTTTGATGTAATGGTCCTCAGGGCATCTTCCATGGTCATTCCATATGCAACTGCAGTGCCAGCGTAAAACGGAAGATTGCGTGCATTTGATAGCATACCACTGTGCGAGAGAGACACCTCTATACCAGCTTCCGTGAGCAGGTGTGGGAGCTCGTAGGGACGGTCAATTGCTGCATCGGTACGAGCTGGAAGACTATGTGTGGGTGGCAAGATTACAGGGATATTGTTTTCCCTCAGAAATGCTGAAACGTGCAATGCCTCATCACCCGTAATTAGGACAATATGCTGCACTCCCAGATCCTGAGCCATTCGAATTGACTCAATGATTTCATCTGCCTGGCCAGCATGGATCATTAATCTTTTTTCACCGGATATTAACCCCTTCATCGCCTCCATTTTCAAATTCTTTATTTTCTCTTCTGCATTCATATAAGTCCGGGCATCTAAAAAATGTTGCTTCAATGCATCAACCTGTTCTTTGTATTTTTTATTTACTTCTGTCTTGACAGTAAATGTGTTAAAATCAAATCGCCGTGTATTTTTTACAGGCCAATTTAGATGGATCCCAATATCCATTGTATGTACAGCATCTTCCCAATTCCAACCCTCCATTTCCATCACGGATGAGGTGCCTGAAATAAGACCACCCACGGGGGTTGTTTCTGCTAGTAAAATACCATTGAATCTAAAAGTTGGGATCATTTCAGAATCTGTATTGTAGGAAATCACAGAACGAACACTCGGATTTATGGATCCGGTTTCTGCCTGATCTCTCATTGCGCGCACACTGCTCACTTCACTGAGACCGACTCCGGAATTAGGCAGGATAAAGCCGGGATAAATATGTCTTCCCTTGACATCAACCACTTCATAGTCACTGGCATCAAGCGCATTAGTTGCCTCTCTCACCAGAGAAATTTTTCCGTTCTCAAAGCCGATAGCCGCATTTTCAATTACTTGTCCATTACCGATATGAGCTGTACCACCCAGCAATAGCACAGGTCTGCTTTGCTCATCAGCAGGCATGGGAACCTGTCCGTCTATTGATGAACAAAAGAAAAGTGTGAAAAAAAGATATAAGAGATTTTTCATCATTTGACTGTTTTACGATGGTCGAGGTATTTTAAAAGTTAATTACGGAATTTAGTTAATGACTTTCATGATTTTCAACGCCGAGCACACTTTCGCAGTGGATCAACATTTGCTCACTGCTGGCTTTTTTCTGCACTGGTTTTCCACCTTTCTTTTCGCCTATCATTTTTTGCACCAGTCTGGATCTTTCCTTTTGTAAAAGGATCCGTCTCCTTTTATCTTCTTCGATGTCAAAGTAGACCTTACCGTCAACAATTGTTTTTTCCGCTTTGGCGTAGACAGACAGTGGATGGGCTGACCACAAGACCACATCGGCATCCTTGCCTACTTTTATACTGCCCATCCGGTGATCGAGATGCAACATTTTTGCCGGATTTAGAGTCACAAATTTGAGTGCATCCTTCTCAGATATTCCACCGTATTTAATAGATTTGGCAGCTTCTTGATTGAGGCGGCGACCCATATTTGCATCATCGGAGTTGATGGCAGTGATCACACCCTCCCTATGTAAGATGGCAGCATTATATGGAATAGCATATCTTACTTCCCACTTATAATTCCACCAGTCGGAAAAACTAGAGGCTGCGACTCCGTGTTGCTTCATTTTGTCTGCTACTTTATATCCTTCCAAAATATGCGTGAAGGTATTTATATTAAAGTCAAATCGTTCAGCAACTTTCATAAGCATATTTATCTCCGATTGCACATAAGAATGGCATGTAATAAATCTTTCTCTACTAATTATTTCCAGCATGGCCTCGTCGACGAGATTTTTTCTCGGCCGGGGTGTTTTTGATTTATCTGTAGAGGAAAGTGCATTGTATTTTTGCCATTTTTTCTCGTACTCTCGCGCATTAGTAAATGCATCCACATAGACCTGCTCAACACCCATTCGAGTCTGGGGATATCTCCTGGATTGAGGGTTGCTCGATCGCTTTACATTTTCACCAAGTGCAAACTTTATAAATTCATCTGCTCCTTTAATTTTCAATTCTTCAGGTGAGGCACCCCATCTCAATTTAATAAGGGCTGATTGACCACCGATGGGATTTGCACTTCCATGTAAGACCTGTGCGGCAGTCACTCCTCCCGCCAGGCCACGATAGATATTGATATCTTCTGAGTTTACCTGGTCACCGATTCTCACCATGGAAGAGTTGGTCGCTACATCATTACCTCCGCCCGCAATGTGGGTGTGCTCATCAATGATGCCCGCGGTCAGATGCTTTCCCGAGCCGTCGATGACCCGTGCTCCCGATTCTGAGATGTTTTTTCCAATTTTTGCAATTTTTCCATTGTCAAGGAGTACATCTGTTTCCTCCATTATTCCCTCCGCTTCGTTAGTCCAGACCGTGGCATTCTTTATGACGAGCTTTTCTTCCACAGGCATTTCAGTGAGCCCATATGCGAGGAAGGGATAAACCACAGATCCCAGAGTATCTTCATTTTTATCCTGCTTACTATCGTTGCCCTTCTTATCTTCTTCTTCATCCAGATCATCTGTGCGGGTCAACATCCAGTCAGTCCATTGACCGGATTCTAGTTGTCCTCTGCCTTTCCAACCCTGCTCTGACTTCCATCCCGATAATCTCACCTGAGCATCACTTTCCCGGGGTTTAAATGAAAACAGTACAAGCTCGTCCTGCCATTTTGTACTGACATCTATTTTAGTCGTGTCGTCAACAATTATTTTTGCTAATTGTGATCCTGGCTTCCCCTCTATCTCCACGTTGTATTTTTCGTCGCCGACGACTAATTCGTATTTGCCCTTATGATCTGTTTCTTTTTCCAAAGACTTAAACTTATAGGGTCTACCCTGGATCCAGTTTTCATAAATCATTGTTTTTTCATCGAAAATATCACCGTCCGTAATTAAAAAATTGGCAATTTTTCCTTTTTCCAGTTTCCCTACCAGATGATCAGCACCAATGATTTTTGCCGGCACTGTGGTAAGTGCACGAAGAGCTTGCTCTTTAGTCAGTCCTTTTTTAATTGCTTTTCTCACATTTGGTAAAAATGTCTTAGGCGATTTTAATCCATCCGTAGTCAGTGCAAATGTGATATCTGCTTTTTCGAGACTGGCGGGATTTGTCGGCGCTAACTCCCAATGAAGCATATCGGCATAGGAGACACGCGCAGCATCAACAGGATTCTCCACATCGTAAGCTTCCGGAAAATTCACAGGAATGATAAGGGTAGCTTCGGTCTCCTTTACTTTTTTTACTCTCTGATATTCTTTACCGGAACCCTTGATAACATATTGTACATTAAATTCGTCACCAACTTTGTCGGCTCTTAAAATATTGATCCAGGATCCCGCATCAAAAATCTGAGGTAAGTGCTGCTGGGCGATCCACGCTTCCAATCCTTTGTCAGCAAAGGGCGGGTGCTCATGTCCGCTGTACCATTCAGCATCGAGATATGTCTGTCTAATCAAAGAAATATATCCCATCATCGATCTGGGATAAAGCTGTGTGGATGTCCCTTTATTAAATGCGTATTCCGAAGCGACCTTTTCGACAATTACTTCATTGTTTGCACTTTCTTCTCCCAAAGTAACCAATACTGCTGTACCCCGAGCAATTCCATCTGGCCGGAAAGTCAGTACGGTGCCAAAACCAGCCTCGCGCAGCGGAGCCCCCGACTTATTATCGGGATTAAACTCACTGCTGGCGTCATAATAAGATTTGATAGCATCATTGGCGTTGTATGCACCCTTAGTACTGGGGTTGATCTGCTCCGGTCCTCCAAAACCACCGCCTCTTCTCTCGCGCTTCAATTCAGGGATCCCATAGTTTGTATGAAGATCGATAAAGGAGGGGTAGATTGTTTTTCCACTGAGATCGATTTCCCGGTAACCTTTTTTCACCGAAATATTTTTGCCTAGCTCTTCGATCTTCCCCTCTCTGATCAGAAGTGTTGCATCGACGATCTCTGTACCTGCTTCATGCACAATAGTTGCATGCGTAAACGCATAGGCACCTACCCGTTTGTCTTTCACATCATTACGAGGAAAAGTCTCCTGTGCCTGCAATGCCAGTAGACCAAAAAAGAGGATACACAGGATCAAAAAAGACTTGGAATTCATACTAAATAGAGCTTTAAATAAGTGAACATTCTAATGATCGAAAGGTAGGAAATTATCTCTAACCTCAATCATAAAGTGAACTGCAAAGTTACCAATGTGATGGTGGATGCACATGGCAGATCAGACCCGGATTGACGTTGGGTTTTGTATTTTGGTGGATATCATGACAGAAGTTCCAACCCATCCTTTTCGTAGAATTGCCCTGTGTTGCAGCGGAGGGGGCTACAGGGCGGCTGCCTTTCATCTGGGTGTATTGTCTCTTCTACACAAAACACTCTACCAGACGAATCCCCTTTTGGAAAATGTAAAAGCACTTTCGACCGTATCAGGAGGTACTATTACTGGTGTGATATATGCAGCACATAGGCAAAAACACAATAGTTTTGAAGAGATTTTCGCATTTATTTATGACAAGCTCTGTCATGTCGATTTATTGAGATTGGGTCTAAAAAAACTCGATGACTCATCGGTTTGGAAAAATTCCTATAAGCGCAAGAATCTGATAAATGCTTTTGCAGAAATCTATGATCGGGATTTTACGGAGGGGGAGACTTTTGATATTTTTGAAAACATGCATTCTCATCTCGATGAGGTGATGTTTAATTCCACTGATTTTAGCAGCGGAGTGATTTTTAGATTTCAGAGTGATGGCCGGTTTGGAAATCACTTTCACCCGGTAAAAAGAGAGAACGCTGGAGAGGTAAAGCTCAGTGACATTATTGCGGCATCATCTTGTTTTACGGGTGCCTTCGAACCAATCGAATGGCCAAACGATTTTCTCCATGACGAAGCAATTACTTTACAGGATGAAGCACCCGTAATGCCATCTGTAGGGCTCATGGATGGAGGAATTTATGACAACCAGGGACTGGACAGTATTCTACTCGCCGAAGAGAGGGCTGGTGCTCTGCCCTTTGATCTGATTATCGTATCGGATGTGACATCGCCATATTTGGATCCGTTTCGATTTTTTCGAGAAGGGGTACCAAAGGGATGGCGTGGGCTCACCTTTGCTTCCGTAAAAAGAAAAATCAGGAGTAGAGTTCGATTGTCAATTGGGGCAATCCTGGGTGGCTTTCTGTCATCTCTCCTATTATTATTTGCCAGAAACTTTAATGACAGCACTGTCTCCGGAATACTGATCGCAACATGCCTTGCGCTGGGTCTGATTCTTGTTTTGTGGTGGAGAATCTCCAACCAATTTCTTAGGCGAAGAGCGGGGATAAAAGATTATCTCGATAAAATGGCCCGGGAGGACCTGTCGCTGTATGATTTTGAGCTACTTTACTTTGAAAATACCCCAGCTTACCGGTTGGAGGCATTAATCATTGATCGACTGCAGTCTCTCTATACTTTGATTGCTCAAGTATTTCTGAAAACGGTAAGGAGATTGGTCTATAGACGGCTGTATGAAAGTGAGAAACACCAATTTAGACGAGCTTCATGCCTGATTAAGAATTTAACAAAGGTGGGATTTAACGACCAGGAGAGAAGGGGTTTCAGCGATGATTTTCGCGAGCAGATCCTTCCCGGATATGATGTACCAAGTAATGACAATTCTTTCAGGAACACTTCTTTGATGTCCATCGTGGATTCTGCAGCCAGGTTTGGCACAAAATTGTGGTTTTCGAGGGATGAAAAGTTGGCTAAGATGGTGGATAAGTTGATTATCACAGGTCAGGCAACAATGTGCTATACTCTTTTGCAATACATCTACGAGCTACGAACAATTGATGGAAACGGATACGACAAGCTTCCTGAAGATCAAAGGAGTGCTGTCGAGGATCTCTGGGACTCCACACTAGATCGGTGGCGGAGATTTCTTGAAGATCCATTTTTTATGCTGAATCAGTTACGGCATCAGGAGTTTAAGTGAGCATGATCAATGTAAATACATTTTTAATTAATTTCGCATGCAAGAAAAATATTATGCAACATGGTTATTAAGAATAGCACTTTTCAATTTTTAAAGGATTTAAAAAATAATAATGACCGGGAATGGTTTAATGCTCACAAAGACCGTTACCTGGCCGCTAAGGAAAATTTTGATGAATTTGTGCATGCCCTGATTCAGGAGATTGCCAAATTTGATTCCCAGGTCGCTCACTTACATGCTAAGGATTGTGTGTTTCGCATCTACCGGGACGTCAGATTTTCGAAAGATAAGTCACCGTATAAGACTCATTTTGGTGCACACATCTCACCCGTCACTAAGAAATCACTTATCCATACTCGCGCCGGGTATTATCTGCATCTCTCCCCCGGTGATTCTATGCTGGCTGGAGGAGCCTATAAGCCGGAGTCACCCTGGCTGAGATCTATCAGGGAAAGCATATACAACGATCCCCAGGCTTTTAAAAAGATAATAAATAAAGCATCATTTAAGAAATACTTTGGATCAATCGAGGGAGAAAAATTGAAAAGGCCACCTAAAGATTTTCCCGGAGATCATCCCGACATAGAATTGCTAAAGCATAAGAGTTTTCTAGTGACTCATAAATTGACCAACAAGGAGGTCCTGAGTAAGGATTTTTTAAAGCTCAGTGGCAAAATATTTAAGGCGCTGGCACCCTTTGATGATTTCCTAAACAAGCATACCAATTGACTTAGTGGCCAATTTATTCCTCCATTTGAGCCTTAATTTTATTGACGTGCTCCCGGGCCATTCGGAGCTCACCAAAATCTACATCAAATGGGATTTTTCCCCGGATGTCAGTCAGACTTTCATCTTCAAATTTTAAAAAGTAGTAGGTTAGCTTTTCGATGCGGTCGTGACTGAGAATATCGGAAATATTGACAGATCCTTCCGAAATTAATTTAGCCATGTGGCTTTGAATGGTCCCAATTGTTAAACTTCTGATTTCAGCGATCTCACCAATTGTTTTTCCGGCTTTGTGCAGGGAAAGAGTGTCCTGGTAAGTCGTTCCTTTTTTTCTTTTTTTGCTTGTAGCAGAAGTTGCTGTTTTCTTCAACAGGTCACGCCTGTATTTGGGCTGTAGATCAATGAGTCGTTCACCGAGAAATGAAGGGTCATAAAGTTTTTCGAGATAATTCCAACCCATTTGTTCTACATCCATCACTATTCCCAGATATTTCCTGACTCCCGATTTGAAGGCCATCATCTCCACATGGTTGTGTATCGGCTCGATCACTTTTCGGAAGATATTTTCCGTAAAATAGATTACCGCCTTGGAGACCCTGTCCTTAAGTCTGTGACCCCCACCGTCCTTTTTGTATTTATTTACTAATTGCTTCACTTGCACCTGAAACTTCTTACCTATGCCCTGCATCTGAACAACATTTGCCCTTATTTCTTTGAGCAATGCCTTTGCTTCTTTTGATTTCGGAATTTCTTTTTCCTCCAGAATTTCACTCCAGGCTCCCAATTGCGATAAAAGGCTATCAAAAGAAAAAAGATTTTGCAATTGTTCTGAAGCAAAGCGAAACTTAGCTTCCTCCAGAACTGCTGCCAGTGATTCCTCCTCCTGCGACTGATCGTGATAGGAGATAATTTGCTTACTCACAATAACATTGGCCTGATCGATTTTTGACATCAGTACAAGCCCTTCCAGCGATGTGCACCGGCTCAGTGCAACGTAAGCCTGACCGCTGGCGAAGGTGTTTCCGAGGTCTACAATCATTTTCTCAAAAGTAAGCCCCTGACTTTTATGTACAGTTATTGCCCATGCCAGTCGTAGTGGAAACTGTGAAAAACTGCCAATTTCTTTTTCTGTGATCGTATTTGTTTCTTTATTGAGGGTATATCTCTTGTTTGGCCAGGTCACTCGCTCAATAACCAATCGTTGGCCATCCTCAAATCGGACCGACAATTCGTCTGAGGAAGTGTCTACCACTTCTGCGATTTTTCCATTGTAGTACCGACCCTCGCTATCGTTTCTTACAAACATGACTTGCGCGCCCTCTTTCAGTCGAAGTTCGGGCTCCACCGGGTATGCATTTTCATTAAATATTCCTTCGATTTCAGCCTCGTAGGTGTATGCCTTCGATTTGAGAGCGCTTAACTTTTCCTGGTTTATTCTGTTGGCGGTGCGATTGTGCGTAGTCAGTGTAATGTAATTTTCATCACCCGGATCAAAATCCGGATTGTGATTTTGGTTGAGGCGGTCGATATCTTCTTGTGATGTCTTACCATTTCTCATGCGATTCAGAATGTCAATAAACTCCTTATTACTTTGCCTGTAAATCCTGGTGAGTTCTATGGTGACGGGATCGCTTTTTTGCCATGATAAAGCGTCAAAAAAATACGGACTTCGGTAGTAATCGCTTAAAATAAACCATATCGAATCATTTACGACCGGAGCAAGTTGATAAAGGTCGCCGATCACCAGTAGCTGTGTATTCCCAAAAGGCAAATCATTCTTTCTCACTCTTCGCAAGGCAAAATCAATAGCGTCGAGAAGATCTGACCGCACCATACTGATTTCATCGATTACCAATAAATCGAGCTCGGTGAAGAGACGCAGTTTGTCCCGGTTGTACTTCAAATGCTTGCTAAGAGCAAGTCGATTTGTGGCTTGATTAAAATCGACATGGAGATTATCGGGAGTAAATGCAGTAAGCGGGAATTGAAATAACGAATGGATTGTAATACCACCGGCATTTATTGCAGCGACACCGGTAGGGGCCACAATCATGAAATTCTTTTTTGTCTTTTTTAGCACATTGCGCAAAAACGTGGTTTTTCCCGTTCCTGCCCTGCCCGTGAGGAAGAGATTCTTTTTTGTGTGAAGTACAAATTCTTCAGCCAATCGCAACCGGGGATTATCCATGCTATCTTTGGTTCTGGTCAGTAAGATAGCAGTTTATCAAGAACCTGATTTGATCCGGGAGCTATTGGGTACAAAGGTAGTCTTTCGGACGAGCCGAGAGATCATACCTACATGAATTATTGTAACAGTTTGAGGTGCCGAAGGTCTGTTCGTAGACGGCCCTCGTGTCGTAGTAAGGTGTACGTGCGACAGCAAATTTGATCGAAGTAAACTGGGGTTGCCGGAATGCAATCAACCCAGGGAGTTCAAATATCGGGCCAAGTGATAAGGTGGCGGTAGAGGTTGAGTACCAATTGGGCCTGATCGAGCATCATCTGCATGAGTCCAGGAGTGATGTCTACCTTGAACTAAAATCAAAAAAGCTACGTTTAGTAGTAGGAGAAGCCGCTCTGATAGACCGTATTA
This sequence comes from Saprospiraceae bacterium, assembly GCA_965222645.1. Classification (GTDB taxonomy): domain Bacteria; phylum Bacteroidota; class Bacteroidia; order Chitinophagales; family Saprospiraceae; genus JABDMH01. The sequence continues at coordinate 4,922,642 of OZ244968.1, forward strand.
TGGTCTAATTCTTGTATTTTTACAATTCAGAATAGAAAATTTATGAAGTATCTGATAGTTGCAATGTCACTCCTGGTCTCTGTTGCGGGAATGAGTCAGTCTGCCTACAAGGCTGAAAATGCAGGCTGGTTGGTAGATCTGGATCAGGCCTATGAGTTATCAAAGAAGACGGGTAAACCCATTATGGCAAATTTTACCGGCAGTGACTGGTGCGGTTGGTGCAAGAGATTGACAGCATCTGTTTTCTCAAAGGATGAGTTTAAGTCCTGGGCTGATGACAATGTAATATTGCTCGAATTAGACTTTCCCCGGCGGAAAAAGTTGCCGGACGAGATTCGCAAGCAAAATATGGGCCTGCAAAGTGCATTCAAAGTACGCGGCTATCCCACAGTTTGGGTGTTTGACCTGGAAAAAGAGGCTACGAGTGGAAAATACCAAATAAAGGGTATTGGCAAAACGGGATACAAGCCTTCGGTATCGGAATTTACCAATGGTGTAGATGCTATGCTGAGCCGGGTGGATAGGAAAACTTAAAAGCACAGATAGATTCTAGGTAGCAAGTGGAGGACCACCGGGGATAAATATCGGTTCCTTTTCATTTTTATACGAAATACGTTTGGCAGTAAATTTTGCTGTGAGGTACTCACCCAATAAAATGGATCCACTGAGCTTATCTTTGTCAGCTTTCCCGTTAAATAAGAATGCAATATTGTCACCGGGATTCCGATAATTGCTTTTCATCTTTAAATCAGCACCATCTAACATTCCTATTAATTCCTGCATTCCAAAATCACTTTTATGCATACCATTGATCCAATTGCCATCCTGTGCAAGGAATAATTGATGCGTGCTCGTGCTGCCAAAATATTCTACTTCCAGAGACCAGTGACCAGTCAGATCGGCTGCCGGTGCTTTCAGAGTTTTGGATCTTACTCCCTTTCTACTCAAGATCTCAAAAAGGCGGTCGGCAACAACTTCGGCGTTTCCCGGTTGCATCTGATTTGGGGTGATATTTATTGAGGTATACTTGTCATTGCTTCGGCTTCCGATGGCTAGACGTGGCTTGTTGCGGGCAACCTCCTCAGCCACATCCTCTCCCGAAAAATGAAACTTTTCTTCATCCCATTTAATGTGTAATACCGGAGCATTGTTTGACAAACTCCGTGGCTGAGTGACTTCACTTGAAACACCCTCAATCCTCGTCAATTTCTGTGCAATGAGATCCAGCCATTCCATCCATTGCTTCCATTCAGCCTTGTGATCACGGGTTGTCCATGCCTCCACTGCAGCCAACATTCCCAGCATTTCTTCTTTTCCCACTTTATTATCGCGACCCGGTCCGTGATGGGGAGAACTGGCTTGCCAGGCTGCCATCAATATATTTTTATCTCCAAAGACCAATCCGGCACATTGAGGACCACAAATGGCCTTGCCCCCGCTATAAGCCACAAGCGTTGCCCCTCTTGCCAGATGTACCGGTGGAAGAGTGAGATCTTCAGCTGCGGCATCTGCCAGTATCGGGATGGCATATGGCTTGGCAATTTCAGCCATTACTTCCAATGAAAGGGGTTTGCCTTTATCGTTGTCAGGACTCGTGACCAGATAAATCATGGCCATCCGGCTATTGATGGCCTGTCTAAGTTCGTCCGGGGAATCAACGGTGATTACTTTTACTCCGATGTTACGGATCGCGTGGTCGTAGACATTCCTGGAATGCCGGGGAATGATCACTTCTGTCTTTTCAAATCCAGTGAGATCCGGTATCCTGATCAGCTTTTCAGGATTGCCGCCGGTCACACAAGCAGCCGTCACATGCTTAAGTCCCGCAGCACAACCTGCAGTGATGATTCCCCAATCACACTGGGCAATTTCTGCCAGTCGTTTTCCGACTCCATAAGCCAACTCATCATATTGCACAAAATAGCCCGTAGCAGCTTCCATGGCTTTGGTAACCTCGGGAAGCTCTACCGATCCACCGAGAATGGTAAAGGTACCTCTGCAATTTATTATAGTGTCAACACCGATCGCATCATAGATATTTTCACCTGCCCTCACTACCTCATTGAAATCGGTGTTTGGGGTATCAGAACCAGCAAACTGGTCAGGATAGAAAATGGCACCAGCAAATGGTGCTGCACTTAAATGCTTTAATATTTCCCTTCTTCTCATGGTTACAATTTGTTAGCCTGCTACTAAAGATACCGCTTTGCGTGGAAAGACTTCAAGGGAGACACGGACCTCAATCCTCCGGTCGAATTCGACACAAATTGTTTTCCGATCTTCTTACGATGTGCTTCCTTTTACTGGGAGCAAGTGAGATATATCAGGAAGGGGATTGATATGTCTCATCATCACGGATTTGAAATGAGTGTTATCTTGATGTCATGATTAAACGCGAAATTTGAGATCATGCAAGATATACCGATAAGAGAAGTAATGAGCAAATCTGTAGTGACAATAAACTGTGATGACAGACTTGGAAAAGTAAGAGAGATATTCAACTCCAATCCGTTTCATCACCTTGTAGTGTTGAAAAATGACAAGGTTTGCGGCATCATCAGTAAAATAGACCTCATGAAGGGGGAGTCTGGTGCCAGTTCTTCCACACTGGTAGAGGACATCATGACCAGGGATCCTTTATCCGTCGATCCTGAGGACAGCATTGGCCTGGCTGCCGACATTATTCTGGCAAATGCCTTTCATTCTCTACCCGTGGTCAGTGATGGGGATCTTGTGGGAATTATCACCAGCCATGACCTGATAAAACACGCCTATAAATGAATTCAGAATCGGAAACTTCCTTACGAGAAGTAATGTTGCCAAATCCGCTGGTAGTGAAACCGACAGAGACACTTGACAATGCAGCTAATTTATTTAAACTGCACCCATTTCATCATCTTCCCGTCGTCGAAGATGATCACTCCCTTGTGGGCATGCTGAGTAGCACGGACTTGGAAAGGGAAGCACATGGCCGGTCACTCTTTCGGCATCATGACAAGGAGTCTCACACTGAGACGCTGTATCGCTCGCTGCTAGTCCGGGAAGTCATGATCGATGCGGTCTTTCAATTGTCACCGGATCACAAGATCAGGGATGCCTATGAGGTATTTAAAAAAGGCAGGTTTAGATCTATTCCTATTGTTGAAAAAGATATTCTAGTAGGTATCGTTACACCCATTGATATCATTCGATACTTGATTGGAGATTGATTCCCGGATTTCGACTTTGGTGCTTTTTTTTTGTGGGTTAGAACAGGGCAAAAGCAAGTGCGCCCTGAAAAGTCCATGTTCCTTTGTCGATGCCACACTTAGTATGATTGCCAATGTTTGTATCTACCATCCTACTCTGTTGTATGGAGATGGCAAAATGGATTTATTGGACAGGGGCATTCACCAATTGCAATCACGAGGGTTTTTCCCCATTTTCTTCTGTATTTTAAATTCCTTTTTTGTACCTTAATTGACAAGAAATAAATGATATATAGATTTAGTAAATAGTAAAGACATATAGATTTTAGGTGTTCTATTAAGTTCTTCGAATCACCATTAGTCAAATGCAACTTTTTTAGAAACAAGCGCCTTCGGGCGTGGGCTTTCTATTTAGTTGCATGGTATGGTGATACCTGAAGAACAGATGGAGTAGTTTCACGCCTATTTTTTAACCGGCCCCCTTGATTAATGAAGCTAAAGAAGGAGCCACAAAACCAAAATGATCATGCACCTCATTTAGATTTTCCAAAAAAGATTCACACAAATTATACCGTAACCTGTCCTTGATATGGGCGAGTAAAAAGTTGATGCCATAAAGATGGGATCAAGGGGTTATATGGGTGTTATACCATAACCTGCATGGGTGTGGGGATGTATCCGTACACCTGCACCGGCCTGCATGAGTTTTTAGCGGATTCACGTGCAGCATTTTCGAAGTATATGATATTATGGTTGAGCTTATTTTTGGTCAGATCGAAGAAACAAAACTGCGTATAGCCTTCGCTATACAAAGCTTTTGGTGATGATGAGATGGCGAAAAAGAAGCCAAGCCATTGTAGCAGATATTTTGGAAGTGCTGCACAGGGCCGGTGCATTTTTAAAAATAATAATCCTGCAATATTAAATTAAAAATCGAACGATGCTAACCCAAACGATAATGAACAATAGACATATCCTGATGGCGATATCCTGGTGTATAATGTCCTTACCATTGGATGCCGATATCATCTGCCCCTACATTTGTCCATATGAACACCTGCCTTCAGGCTCTTCCCTGATCGAGACGCTGGAGAAAAATCGCTACAACGTACCGGAAGATCCACGTGGTCTTTTCTTTTTTGACACGATCCCGCCTGGCAAGGGTCGTACAAAGGTAAAAAAGATGAAAGCGACGCAAATGGGCGAGGACATCGAAGTGACTTTTATCACTACCGAGGAAGTAGATGTGGAATATTTTGAGCTTCATGTATCTGTCGACAATGATAAATACAAATCACTGGATAAGATAAAGCCCAAAAAAGACGACAAGGAGAAAAAAGAAAAAGAATATAAGTATCTGGATAAAACCACAAAAAAAGAAAAGAAAGATGCACACCGGGTGAGCTATGTGCTATATGAGGTAAATAAAAAAGGCGATGCTGCACCTCTGGCAACAACAAGCCAAACCCTGCAGAGCAATACCGGACCAGCCGGAATAAATCAATTGTTGCCCCAGGTGACCCCCAAATCGCCGAATGTAGCTGCCATGGAGCGATACGGCAATGCACCGATAAGTTACTACACAGGCCAGCCGGATATCGAGATAAAAATCTGGGACATCAAGGTAGGGGATATGATTATCCCGATCCGGCTAAAATACCATCCGGGAGGTCACAAAGTATTGGACAATGCCCCGTGGACGGGCCTGGGGTGGAGCGTTACAGGATTGTATGCACTGACCGCTCAGATCCGGGGTATGGCCGATCAAAATGGAGGCTTGTGGAATCAATCCCTTCCCAATTACCCATCACCCACGATCTCATGCCTTACCGAGACCTTAAAAGCAGAATTAAATCAACATATTTTTTTTGATAAAGATCTGGAGCGTGATGTGTTTACCTATCGCACACCTCTAAAAACAAATTCGTTTGTATTTACTCCCAATGGCCCGATATTTCTGGAAGCAGATAAATCGATCGTCGAATATTCTGCAGCACCTAATTTACTCGGCACAATCACAGTGACGGATCAAAACGGGAACCGGTTTATTTATTCTGAAAAAGAAAGTACGTTTTCAAACAATGTAAGCAGTGTCACTGCCTGGCATTTGTCATCCATAGAAACCAACCAACCCGGCGAAAAGGTGAGGTATACTTATCAGGCACCACGTGCATTTTCGGTGATCAATGACATCACCTCGTATGAGACCTGGTACACCAATGTGTGTGTGAATGCGGGATCAGCACCGGTGACTGGAGGACTGGCTGCAGCCAGTTACCATGAAAATATTGCCATCGTCGACAATCTAAATCCCAAAGAGATCTTTTTTCCCGGAGGTAAAATCGAATTTGGGGAGGAAAGTACAGACCGTACAGACGGTTATGGCAGGGCATTGAATCTGATTAAGATCTATGGCTACAACTTTATGACCGGGGGTTATGATCTGATCCGGCAATTTAATTTGGACTATGTGTATAAGAGCCGGCAAAACACGACGACCAATGCCGAAAAAGTTCTTTTTCTGGATAAAGTGAGGATACAGAATAGCGCGGGTACAGACATCGGGACTTATACGATGAACTATAATAGTACAGCACTCCCAAAAAGAAGTTCGTACGGCAAAGATCTAAACGGTTATTTCAACGGAGCCACATCAAATACCACCTTGATACCTAGCAGCACTTTTCAGGCACCGCTTAATTGCATTACGCAGGCCACTCATAATATAGGTGGAGCAAACCGGACTCCCAGCGAAAGCCACATGAGAGCCTGGCAACTCACCCGCCTCACCTATCCTACCGGAGGGCATACAGATTATACCTATGAGGCCCATCGATATGATGATTCCGGGACATCCACACTGGTAGGAGGCTTGCGTATAAAATCGATGGTGAGCGACGACGGAAATGGCAGTACAGAAACCCTAATGGTAAAATACGGAGTAAATGAATCGGGCGATGGCACCCACCGCGATGAAAGCGATGCGATCATGCGCACCGATCAAAAAATAAAGAGGATACCCAATATCGGAGATCCTGATCAGAGTAATTACACGTATTTTATCCGGCATTTTGCTTCGGGAGTCAACGTCCAATTTAATCCCTATGAGTCCGTGCCGGTCACTTATCCCGAAGTGACGGTGTATGAGGATATCAATGGTGTGGGCAGCAATGGCAAGACAGTCTTAGTATTTAAAGACAATGCCTACGATGATCTGATCACCCATCCGGCTACCTTGAGACAGGTTCTGCAAAACGAACACTGGAACCGGGGCCAGCTCATCAGTAAGACCGACTATGGTAGCGATGGGAAGAAGAAGCGAAAAATACAACACGGGTACAGCGAGCTGGTCGCAGGCTCGGCCACAGAAGACCTGGGCTATGTATTGGGCCGTACCGAAGTGCGGTTGGGCTCAGAGGTGCTGCAGGGAGGCTGTTTACAAAATGACGATATGTACAATCCCGTACACAAGTATCACTGGATAAGTGGCCTGACAGTGCGCGATAAGACCGAGGTGTGGGAATACGATGATACGGATGATGCGAGCTATGTGTATGCCCTTACTGAGTATGACCACGATGCGACCTCCTACCAGAAGGAACGCGAGCAGTTTTATCGATCAGATGGGACTGTGCATGTGACCCGGTGGCGCTACTGCACCGATATATCGGGAATAAGTGCCTCCAGTACGGGTCATGCCGGAGCCATCTATCAGCTGATCCAAAATAATGAGCTCCACCGTCCGGTAGAAATGACTCACTTTCACAGGGAAAGCGCTACATCTCCTGAAAATGTAAAAAGCGGCACTTTAAGTTTGGGTGTAAAACACACTTTTGCCGGACATACCTATGTACTACCCGATGAAATACACCTGCTTGCGGTAGATCCGGAAGATTTGTTTTCTACGATGTCATTCAGTCCCCTAGCTGGAAGCGGCACGGGATTGAGTAAGGATCCCAAATATGAGTTGAGAGTGGAGTTTGACAATTACGACAGCTATGGCAATCTCAGCAAATACCATTTGCCGGTCGGATCGCCTACCAGTTACACGTACACCAATGTGACAAAAGACGGCGTGTATCACACTAAAATAAACAGTAAAAAAGAAAACGACAGTGGCAATACAAATTACCTCTCGCACACGACGACTTTTACCCACGATGTGCCACTCTTGGGTCCGACAATGATCACAGCCCTGAATGGATTAAAAACACATTTTGAGTACGACCTTTTTGGCCGGCTCTTGCGGATAAAAGATCACGACGGTAAGATTATAGAGGAATATGAATACAATTTATCTACAGGCACCCGGTACGTAAAAACAAAAATACCGAGGGAGGCGCTCACCAGTACCAGTGGAGCAAGCCATACACAGATGGAGACCATCATCGGCTATGTTGATGGGTTGGGGCGGGGGTTGCAAACTATACATGTAAAAGCACAACCCAACGGCACCTCAGATATCGTGACGGATGCAGTGAGTTATGATGATTTTGGCCGGGCAGAAAAAAATTATGTGCCTTTTGGTAGCAGTGGAGGAGGTCTGGCCTCCCTGCCCTCCAGTGTGCATGGAGATGCCAAACCATACGGCAGAGTAAAACTCTGGGACAACAGTCCACTCAACAGGACTAAGCAAATCCTGGGACCTGGCGATACCTGGCACAGCAACAACAATTATGTTGTGCAGAATTATCTTATAGCCGGCTCCTCAGTGCGAAAATATGCGCTGACTAGTGCCACTTCAGTGGGTACACCCTCTACCTATGGCAGCAATAAAATATCCCAACAGGAGCGTATCTCGGAGCAGGGAAATAAGACGACCACCTATCTGGACAACCAGGGAAAAGTAGTGCAGGAAATCCAACAGCAAAGCAGTGGAGTAAATGCGAGCACCTATACTATCTATGATCAGCACGACCATATACGCTATGTGGTGCAGCCGGAAAAAGGACAAACGTCATCGTCTTTTACCGAGTCGAGCACTTATTTTAATGAAGGGGTATTTGCCAATAAATACGACAAACGACTGCGCAAAAAACAAACGCACACCCCCGGAGGGGGCTGGACCAGCTACGTATACGATCGCCTGGATCGTGTGGTGTTGAGCCAAAATGCACTGCAGGCCACGGAAGATAAATGGACTTTTTCCAGATACGATGCCCTGGGCAGAGTCATCGAAGAGGGCGAGCTGGTGAGCACAAGAAGCAGATCACAATTGCAATCAGATTTTGACGGTGTCACTGCTGCTTATGAGCAATGGAATAATTCCACAAAAACCTATACTAATCAGAGCTATCCGTCGTCGCTATCATCTGCTGCCAAAGAAGTGAGAAATAGATACTATTTTGATGTATACGATATTGGCTCGGCTGCAGTGAGTGGTGTAAATTTTGATGGTGCAGAGACCAATCAAAGCCAGTATTCTAATGCAAGGGGGTGGCTCACGTGGAGTTTTAGCGATGAGAGCGAGGGGCACAGCCTGGATTTTTTCAGAAAATATTTTTACAACAATCGCAGTTGGGAGATTCAGACCATCGAGGGCCATCATCTGGGCGGAAATAATAAATACCTGAAAAAAAGCAGCAGCTACAATTATATCGGAGAGGTGACGGGCACCAGCGAAAAATATCAATTTAATGATTTGGACGAGGTACATCTGGAGGAAGAATTTACACCCGATCACAAGGGGCGGATAAACGAATACAAGGCGGGGATAAATAGCGCGAGTACCACTCAAATATGCACGACTACCTTTGATATCGTGGGGCGGAATTTTCAAAAGATCTATTATCCGGGGCAGTCCTTTACAGCCGGAGGCGGATTGGATTATATTTTTCGTCCGCCCAATCCGGAAGCAGCTGGTACCGAAGACATTGCGAGAAAAGGCATTATCCTGGATCCGGGTACAGAGATAGGCAGCAGTCTGTGGCCCTACACAGCGGATATAGACAATCAAAATGATCCGACCACCATTACCGGATTGCAGACCATCGATTATACCTTCAATATACGGGACTGGCTGATTGGGCTGAATCTGGACTCCAACAATGATCCGGTGCCCAATGACAGTGAGGGCGACGTCTTTGCCCTGAAGCTGGAGTATGAGGGTGCCGGCCGGTATGATGGCAACTTGGCCAAACAGAGCTGGCAGGTAGGCACGGATGCCGAGGTACCGACAGTGCTTCGCAGTTATGCCTATCAGTACGATCTGGCCGAGCGCATCACTGGAGCCACATACAGTGGGGGTAATGGAGAAAACTACTCCGTGAGCGGTATCGCCTACGACCGCAATGGCAACCTGACCGCACTAAAAAGGAATATGGCCAGCGGTACTCTGATGGACAATCTGACGTATACGCATGTGGGCAATCACCTGATGAAGGTAGAGGATGCGATAAGTGGGGATCACGAGATCGATTTTGTAAACAACAACAGTGGCAGCGACGATTATGAATACTATCCGGATGGGTGTCTGAAAAAAGATCTCAACGAAAACATTGATTTGATCGAGTACGATACGTATCTTGGAAAACCCATAAAGGTGACTTTGACCACCGGAGAGTGGATCAAATACATCTACAATGGGGAAGGATCTTTGATAAAGCGGGAGCGATCAGATGGAGTGGTGTGGGATTATGTAGGAGGTATGATTGTAAAAGACGGCCAGTACTATCAGCTGGCAACGGCTGAAGGCCGGGCGGTCTATGAGGAAGACAGCTGGCAGATGTATTTTGAGTACCGGGATCAGGTAGGTAATCTCAGAGTGGGCTTTACCGGCCGCGATGGCCGCCTGCAAAAGGCCGAAGTGAGTGATTACAGCCCATTCGGCATCCACCTCAATCAGCGTATACTGACGCCCAGTAAAAACAATTTTACCTTCCAGGGGCATGAGGATCAGGGGGATTTTGGGATCAATATGTTTGATATGAAGGCCAGGTGCTATAATAATACCATAGGAAAATTCTTAGCGCCGGATCCAATGTCAAGTAAATATGCACATTGGTCACCCTATAATTTTGTTGGAAATTCACCCACAAATTATTTTGATCCTGATGGGATGGAACGCGATATCTTTGGCAATGTGACGTTTATGGGTGCGGCTTCCATCGGTGAAGGCGGATTTATTACCGGTCATTCTACCTACGAGACGCACTTTAATGATTATTTTGATAAAAATGGTACCCATATACGAAGTGGAGGCAGTGGAAGTGAAATTCGAATCTTGGAAAATCCAGATGATAAATTGTCCGATAGTAAGAGTCTTGAAGAAAGACCGGTAAGTACAAAGGCGGTTGGAAAAATTGGAAAACATTATTTGAGAGAAATAGGTGCTGATCCGAGTATTCCGGTGCAAGCTTTACGAAATACTTCCTTGCGATACATGGGGATCTCTAATTCCGATGGAAGTCCAGGTATTGTTCGTGGTATTTACACGGAATTCTTGGATCCAGTCATTTCCATAGCTGTAAGTGAAGTATCATTCAAGATTGACAGACTGTTATTTAATAGACACAATTTTATGAGTACGTTGTATCATGAATCTGTACACTACTTAGGACTATTCCAAGCTAGCAGCGGAAAGTATTTTGGTCCTTTGAATGCAGGGTCTGATTTGGGGCGGATCAATCACTTAAATGTTTATTGGTCACAAATCAATCATTGGACATACAGATCAACATCGCACGAATATCAGAGCATAACCAGATCCTCGATCAGGACTTACTACAGGAATCTTTCTGATGAAAATTTGAAGAAGCACTACTCAAGGGTATTTAAAATAAAAGGTACATAGGAAGATAGTAAATGAGAATAATTCTAAAGAGTTTAAGCTTCTTGATCTTTCTAAATTTTAATTATGGATGCTATCAAGATAGTACGTCAAAAGATGTTTTACATGGATCAATTATATACCTTCGTATATCCAACCTAAATAGAGAATTTCACGGGTTTCCTTTTTTAGCAACGGAATTTACCCTGGTAAATAATAGTGATGACAAATATGTTCTTTTTTGTTCAGATTATGATTCCTTTATCTTGAAAAGTGCCAATGGAAAGATCTTAGGCAAATCATCCTTTGACTATCCAAAACTGATTGATCCTCATCAGACTGATACCATGTACTTGACTTTTTCTCTACCTCATTCAAAAACACTTATTGATAACAGCTTATATCTTTCGTCTTCAATTTTCTACGTCGGTGATAAAACTTGTAACAGAGACTCATTAGTTGCATATGAATACGAGCGAATAAAGGAATCTGATTTTAAACTGATAGATGAAATTTTGATAGTTCAAGATGGATCGACCAAATTGATGATTGGAGACAATTTGTACAATGAGTAGATCAGGGCGATTTTGGGATCAATATGATGGGTTTTGGAGCGCGGTGTTACAATCATTCGATAGGGCGGTTTTTAGCCAACGATGCCTATGGGATGGCAGCGCCGGGCTGGACAGGATACAGGCTTGGGTTTGACAATCCTGTGAATTATTTTGATCCGGATGGCAATATGGAGCACTATTCAGACGGATACGGTACGTGGAGCAGCATGACCACCAATGCGATGACCTTTTACTGTAGCGCTCCGGGAGTTAGTAGCAAGGGAAAGGAAGGAGATGAAGTAGAGCGGGAGATACAACGAGATAAATCCGGAAAGCCAACCGGTGTGCGGATTGGATACGAGCAGGAAAGTGGACCCGGGCCCGGATATGGTCTGTATCTTGCAGCAGTAGAAGAATCGAAACGCACGGGTAGACCGCTTAGTGATGTGCTAGCAGAAAAGTATGAAGCTCATACCATTGGATCGGTCAAAGCGCTAGAGTACATCAGTTATATGTACTCAGGGCTTGGTGTGAAGGCCCTGGTGCAGGGAGGCTGGAAATGGTGGATGGGCAGGAAAGTGGCTGCAGAAGTAGCCGCTAAAACGAGTACCGGCGTAACAAAGACGGTTGCTCAGCAGGCTGATGAACTTGTCAAATTGAATGGGGGCAAAAATTCTGTTACTCTCCGAACTCCAACCAAACAAATAAGATATGATTTAGCAGGTAAGGCTCACGGTGGAGTACCAACACCGCATAAACAGATATACAACAAGAATTTTGTTAATGGGCAAGTGCGGAGTATTAGCCGTGCTTCTAAAACTGCACAACCAATGACGCAGCAAGAAATAAGAATGATTAGAAAATATTTACAAGGGTTAAAATGATTAAAGCAAAAGACATAGAGCTTTTCAAGAATTTATCCCAAAATGAATATGGTGATAAATGGATTGATTTTCATAATGATTTTGATTGCGTAAAGGTGATTCTTAAAATCGGTGGATTGCTTATATTATGGTTCAAAGGAATAAAGGATGACGAATTAATTAGTTTCAAATTCTCAAACGTGCTTATTGAGCAAATGGAGTTCTTTAATTTTAATAAAGTTGAGAACTTGACAATAGATAATTTGTATAGGGGAAAAATTGATCGAGAAGGAGAGCTGTTGGAGTTTAATAAGGAAGGAAGTGGATATTTTTACTTGGAGTTTGATGAAGGTCAAAAGATGCAATTTTGGAGTACTGGGTTTGACGTAGAGATGTAATACGTAGGATGCCGCTAAGGGGATGACGAGTAGTACAGACCTGTTTAGAGCAGGAATTTCCCAATTTAAAATACAGGTCTTACAAATGCAGGTAGAGCAGTCACAAAGCACCCTCAGTTCTTCGGCTATGAATATACTGAAGCACTACGACAAGTTGTAAGGACTGATGCGGCGTTAAGCCAATTAGGGCGAGAAGGAATAAAGAATATTCTACAAAATGCACGATATGGAGTTGAGTTTGCTCAGAAAGCGGGAGTTTACTCTATTATGTACAAGGTCGCAAGAGGCGGTGATACTCGATGGGATTTCTACGGAAATTTTATTGGGTTCTTGAATCCTTAAAAGTGTAAATTATCAAAAGTAAAAAGCTAAATAAGGAGAAAATAGATTTGACATTTGGTTCTGATAGTCGAGATGATGAATTCTATGTTGAGTTTCGTGAGAAAAAAAAGAGGTGTATAGCTTTCTTAGTTTAGCGACTAACGCTGAAGAAATTGACGTATATATTGGCAAGGGTTCGGATGCCGTTGTGATGAGCTTGTCGGACCTAGAACTTCTTTTAGCTGATTCAAGAGAAAGCTTGGAGAAAGCTAAAGCCGAATGGAAAAAAACAATAGAAGAAAACCCAGACTGGGAATAGAAAATAATATGCCTCGTGAAACATGGCTTTTTTATTACAGTACGGTTTTGTGAAAGATTTTGTTTTATAAAAGGCATTGAGCTGCACCAGTTGGTCTATGCTGAATAAAGTGCGATGCTTTCTTTGGCGTGGGCAGGACGGCTATATAAAATATAACTTCCATATCCGATTAAAATGACAAGCAGTAGCACTATTGGAATTAGCGAGCCTCTTAGCAGTTCATTCTGACTGCGCAGTATGCTGAAAAATACGAATAACAGGAAAATGCCTATTCCGATCATGATTTTACCTTGAGTGACTTCACGCTGCACCCACATATTTGTGTATTCTATGAAATCCATTTTTTAAAAATTTTTTTAAAGCCAAAACTATGATAGCCATGCCAAATAAAAGTATAGTGTAATCGATCCAGGTTCCTTCGACTCCAGCAAATAGACACCGGTCTGATAAAATAAGTACAACGAAAGAAAAGTAGTGATGACAATACTTAGAAGCACCAATTGGATCCTCAGGTTCCATTGAGAATTAAAGAAGGACAGACCAGCTAAATAAATCAACTAGAAATATGCTCCGCTATTGTGTCGGTTGCCCTTTTCAAAACCTGATGGTTTTTACAACCCCATTTGCTGTTTGATCATTGCCATATAAGTATCATCGTCCAACTGTTTGCGTGCAGCGATGATTTGCTCTGCATCGGGACCAGCAATATACCTTAGTTGACTCTTGCCATCAGTGGCTGCCTCATAAATCTTTTCAGCGACAACAATCGGCTCTGAACTGTTGCCTCCAACATTCTGCATTCCGGCCATCACCTTATCTAAGAATGGAGCATACTCAGTCATACTCGGGTCAACAGCCAAATTTTGCATGGTTGTTTCCTCAAAATTGGTATTTATCATACCGGGTTCAACCATTTTAACTCTTACACCTATGGCTTCCAATTCAAATGACAATGCTTCGCTCATACCTTCTACCGCGAACTTTGAACCGTGATAAAGCGTACCCAATGGGAAGGAGATCCTTCCACCCATTGAAGAAATATTGATAATAATTCCTTCACCGGCTTTTCTCATATATGGAATGACGTTTTTGGTAACCATTAATGCACCTATAACATTTACGTCAAACTGCTTTCGGATGGCTCTTTCCGGTGTTGCTTCCAAAACGCCATACGACCCGTAACCGGCATTATTTAAAAGCACATCAATCTTTCCAAATTTATCTACAGTTTCGGCTACAGCCTTTTTGATGGTATCTTCTTTGGTTACATCTAATTCTGTAACCAACATACCTAAATCGGTTAATTCAGAGTCACTATCGGAATGTTTGCGGACAGTGGCAGCCACATTCCATCCTTTTCCCCGAAAATATTTGGCAGTCATACGGCCTATGCCAGTACTGCATCCTGTGATTAATATTGTCTTGTTCACCAGTTGTTAATTTTGAATTATTAAATTATGAATTGGTTTTGTCAATCTTTACCGAAACATTCGTAATATAAGTCTATCAAATGCCCTATCGCCAAATGTATTCCGGTAGAAAATCAATAACTTCCCCATCTTACCCTTTACATATCGTGTTTTGGGTTTTCGCTTACGAATAGCTTTTTCGACAGCTTCGGCAATAACTATTGGCTCGGAAGGCATTCTCTCGATCATCTCTGGGTCTTCAGTTATTTGTTTCATCATTTCAACATATGGAGTCACCATATGACCATAGGCAGTATTATCTACATACTTTTCTAAATAGCCACTGGTAACATTTCCAAAATTGGTATTTATTGCTCCGGGCTCAATGATTACAACATCTATGTTGAAATGCTTTAACTCAAGCCTTAAACAATCAAAATACCCTTCAATAGCGTGTTTACTTGCGTGATACCAAGCCCCTAATGGCATATAAATTTTACCGCCCATAGAAGAGGTAACCAATATTCGACCAGATTCTTGTTTTCTCATATGAGGTAGGTCGGCTCTCGTTACGTTATTAACCCCAAATAGATTCACTTCCATTTGGTGTCTTAAATCCCCCTCCCTCGCTTCTTCAACTGGAGCATACAATCCCCAACCTGCATTGTTGTACAAGACATCAATTCGTCCATGTTCCCTGATAATTCTCTCGACTCCTGCATTTACCATTGCGGTATCTGTTACGTCCATATCAATGGAGTGGCCTCCAATGGAATCTAAATATTTGTTTTTTTGAAACTGAATATCACCTCCATATACAATGTGACCTTTTTCAATCAAATGCTCGGCGGTTGCTTTTCCGATGCCTGAAGCTGTACCTGTTATCAGGATTACTTTTGGTTCTTCCCATTCCACTTTTCTTGTGCTTGAACTGTGCCGATTGAAGTGAAGAAAATTATCAGCAATATTAAACGACTATTTGTTTTGATTGATTTCATTTTTATTATTTTTTTAATTTAACCCAACCAACTCACGACTCATCTCCACCAGCTTTATTGCAGTATCCATATCCCTTGCATTAGGGTTAGGTGTTTCCATTGGAAAACCACCTTTACGACATTCTTTATCTCGATATAGAACACTATGCTGACTGAAATAAGCTCCCGAATGCTTAGGAGCATCATCTGACAATAGGCAATGCAACGATGCCTGTGCGGACTCCCAACTACTATCACTAAAATCTAATACTTTGAATATGGGTTTTAAAATAGAAAATAGTGTACTCATCAAAAATCCACCACCACTTCCAAAATTGGAACGCGCCCAGCCTGGGTGAATCGAATAAGTGGTTACACCAGTTCCTTTTAGTCTTTCGGCCAATTCTTTGGCATATAAAATCACGGCTACTTTCGCTTCACCATAAGCTTCAAAGTTGTTATACTTTCTCTTCTTATGGTGTAGGTCATCCAGGTGAATTTTTGGACGGTTTTTGGGACTACCGGCATGGACAACAGAAGAAACAATTGCCATTCGGGAATTGGGAGTCGCTTTCAAAGTATCAAGTAACAGCTCCGTCATTAAAAAATGACCGAAATAACTGGCTGACCACGTGTATTCAAATCCATGTTTGGTGTACTTCGGTTTGTTTTGCATATTGACCATTCCCGCATTGCACATCAGCCCATCCAGTTGATTGTGTTTGGATTTAAACTCAGTAACAAAGTTCCGAACCGATTGCAGGTCTGCCAAGTCGCACTTAATGACTTCACTACTTCCTGCTGGGTCTTTGAAGTTGCTACGGGCTTCCTCACCTGCATCGGGTCTTCTACACGCCATCACCACATGAGCCCCTTGCTTTACGAGTTTTTGAGCTGTCTCAAATCCCACGCCAGAATTTGCTCCGGTTACGATATATGTTTTACCTTTTAAATCTTTTGAAAGAGTGGCGGCATCACACCATATTACATTTTTATTTGCCATTGATTTTATCTTTTTTCGCTTCTTAAAGTCAATGCTGTCCAGATTGCCGTGATTAAATCCACTACTCCGATAAGCACTATATTCCAAGGTGCTACTCCAAAAACGGCAAGCATGGAAGATGCCGTAAAGAACCAAATCCTACCTTTCCAGGATATATAAAAAAAGTGTTTGTCTTCCGCTATTGCTGAACTGATATAGTAATAGGCCAACCCTAAAGTCAAAATTGCGACTATCCTAATCCAGTGTTCAGATGTGGCATCAAAGCCAAATAATCCGAGGAACAGGTTGGGCATAAAAAGGAAACCTAATCCCGCACCTATGGCATAGACACCATAAGCCGCTATGGTCCTTGCAGATTTACTCATTTCGTATTTTTTAATTAAAAATCTTTTCCTCGAAAATTGTCCATAGTCATTTGACCTGCGAGTTTCGCAAAGTGCCCCCAACTTTGGTCCATAGAGAAGTAGGAAACATTTTCAAGCAAATGCTCCACTCGTTTTCTATTGGTCAGTTCAAAACTGGTCGCATTAAAGTCATTGATTAGGACTGATTTCTTTATGTTGTCAAAGTTTAAGGCATTACCGAAATTGCCAACTCCGGAAATAAAGTCTTCTGTACTTTCACCACAACCACCCCAGGTGAGATAGGCGTTTAACCATATATTAGGAGGCACATCATTTACGGCAATTCCTCCGTAGTTTAATTCACGTATGGCTTGATGTATTCTTGCTTCATTAGCCTCCATCGTGTCATTGTCCACCAATATCATACAGCCTAATGAGCCTAATAATTTGTTGTTGCAGAAATTAGTTGCCTTGGTCAAAAATTCATCTGTATTGGTTGAAACATCAAACGGTACTTCACTAAATATTTGGCAAAAGGCCTCATTGGTGATGGCAAAGTCATCTTCAGTGACATTCGGGATGAGCACGAAATCACTTTTCTTATGTTTTCCATTTTCGGGTTTTAGAATTTCAGCATTAGGCTGATTTTCTAAAAATGCCTCTTTGGTTTTATCCACGCCAGGGTAATGTGAACTACAAGCAAAGGTGTCTTCTGCAATGGCTTGGCGCAATTCGTTTAAAAACTGCTCCCTTTGCTCCCAATTTTTAGTAGTGATAATCGTCTGAGGACGACCACAAACTGCTCCACCATTCAATTTTCCAACGGATGCTAACTGAATAGCTTGTCTTTTAATGTCTTTTTCAGACCACTTCCCGGGAACAATGATGCAAGGATTATTTCCACCACATTCTGAAACCAAAGGAGCACTGGCGGCATTTTGAATAGCATGTGCTACTCCTGTAGAACCTGTAAAGTAAATAGAATGAAGCCCTTCTAATTTAGACATTTCTCGGCCTTGGTCAGCATTACAAAAAGCAACGGCTTTGGCTTCTATCAGTGGAGCGAATATTTTTTCCCATATGGCATCCGTAGCTTCATTGAGTTGGTGAGGTTTATGAATAACCGCTTTATTCTCCAAAAAGAGAGCCATTGCCATTTCTATCGAAGAACTGTAATTGCCGGCACCTGATACCGCTATAATTCCTGCCGGTTTGTCTAATGGGTTCGTTTGTGTTGGTTTTCCCTCTATATGCAGATACCCCTTTTGCTTGGCAGCCGCCAGTTTATCTTTAGAGTACATGGGGAATACCTGAACTTCAAATAAGCCAACATCAATTTCTTTTATGGAAAGCGGTTCTGGCATTTTTCCCTCCACTAATGATTCATACAATCTGTGAATACCCAGTAATGTATTTGCCATTGGCATTACGGTAGTTCCCATACCTTCTGCTGTACTGGTGATATTCTCACCAATCAGGTCATTTTTCATTTTGGCATCTACTTCGCCAAGTTTTTTTGCATAAGATTTGAGATTATTTTGAACTTGTTCGAGTAATGCCAATCGTTCTAAAACTGAAGTGCTTGCCCACGATTGAGGGTCAAGGCTGTTGAATCCTTCCTGCGCTGTCATTGTATTGCGATTTTGTTTTACCTATTAATTACAATACAAAAGTGGAAAAGTCTGCTTTCGTGGCCTTACACGAAATGCAGGAAGGCTAACACAAAATGGGGTTAGTGTATCTGGAGCCGATTGGGATACTATGGAAAACCAGTGAATATGGCGTATTCTACCTAAATAGTATATAATCAGCCAGAACAATTGCCACAATACCATTTTTGGCTGTAATACACTATTTATGAGCCAAATATTACACACATATTGTTTCTATGGCTGTTTTTAGGTGTATTTGAAGCCAATATGTTTTAACAGATATCGTGCAGAGCAAGGATTTTATAGGAAGCACCCGAGAGATTTTAAGACAGTGACAAAAACTAAAAAAGCAGTATTTTAACGAAGATCACCACCTATGGGGTAAAAGGAAACCAGCATTCCAATCTTTTGAGGCGAAATGAGGTGACGATGGACGCTCTATATACGTAGTAAACATTTCATCACCTGTCTTCAATTTGTTGATTACACGAGCTAACACAAAGCGGGTTTTTAATTAATTAGTTCAGGTTGCGGTACTGTGACGGACTTACACCGACTTTTGACTTAAATAATTTATTCAATCCTTGTGGGTATTCAAACCCTAAGCTGTAGGCAATTTGACTGATACTTTCGTCGCTTCCCAGGAGTAGCGTTTTGGCTTTTTCGATTACAAAATCGTTGAGGTGGTCCTTGGCACTCCGGCCGGTTTCAGACTTTAGCAAGTCGCCCAGGTAATTTACGGATAGGTTCAATCTTTTGGCACATTCCTTTACTGACAAAACTCCGGCTTGTAAAGGATTTTCTGAGTTGTAATATTCCCTTACGATTTTGTTGAACTTGGTCAAGATGTCTTTGTTCAAATTGGTTCGGGTGTAAAATTGGCGGTCATAAAATCGTTGGCTGTATTTCAGCAGCATTTCAATGTTTGCTACAATGAGTTCCTGGCTGTGTTTGTCAATATTTTGATTGTATTCTTCCCGGATTTTTTCAACCAAATCGGTTAACGAATTTTTCTCTTTTTCGGATAAATGCAATGCCTCGTTAAGATCGTAGTCAAAGAAAGAATAGTCATCGATGGTTTTACCTAATTCCGATTTTCGGATTAGGTCAGGGTGAAACAGGAGAATCCATCCGGAACTGTTCTGCGATTCGTGTTGAATGTCCATTTGGATCGTCTGTCCGGGCTGTGTAAAAAGAAGCGAACCTTCTTCAAAATCATATCTGTTGCGACCATATTGAAACGATCCGGAAAAGCCATTTTTGAAGCTGATCTGATAAAAATCTAATACATAAGTGGCATCGCCATAGTCAAAATCTGATATACTGCTATCTATTTGCAGAACGGACACCAAAGGGTGGCTGGGTTTCTCTAATCCCAGCGTCTGGTGAACTTCGCTTATTGATTTTATCCTGATTATTTCTTTCATTTCTATTGTTTCATTTACTTAATTTTCGGTGACTATTTTTTCCTGCAGATCTCGCTGAGTTACGCAGATTGTTTTATACCCTGCGGGTATCTGCGTAATCTGCGGGGTAGTTATTTCTCAAAGTTCCGAATCATTCGCATAATCATCTTATCGAACCCTTTATCGCTCAACCATTTTCTGCCCATTAGGGTCTGTCTTGCCATTTTGCCGGCCGCATATCGGGTCTTGGGATTATTGCTTTTAATAGCGTTTGAAATCGTGTTTGCAATAACGATTGGTTCGCTGTAATTTCCTGGTTTGTATGCATTTGCCATTACTTTTTCCATTGTTTTTTTCAAAGCACCGTAAGGCCCAGTGATTTTGCCAAATTGGTGATCCATAGCCTGGTCAAATTCTGTTTTTATAGCTCCAGGTTCTACAATGACCACGTCTATTCCGAATTGCTTCACTTCTAATCGGAGGCAATCGCTCCATCCTTCCAAAGCGTGTTTGGTAGCGTGATACCAGCCTCCGAGAGGTGTATATATTTTTCCACCTACGGAAGAAATATTGATAATGGTTCCTGATCTTTGTTCTCTCATCTTCGGCAACACGGCTTTGGTCACTTCGGCCAATCCAAATAGATTGACATCAAACTGTCGTTTGGCTTGCTCGTAGCTGACTTCTTCAACGGGGCCATATACGGCATAGCCGGCATTGTTTACCAGTACGTCCACTTTCCCCTCTGTTTCGATTATTTTTCTGATTTCGGAATGAACCTGCTCATGGTTGGTAACATCCATAGCGATTGCGTGACCTCCTGCAGATACCAAGTTTTGCATTTTCTCAACTCTGCGGGCAGCTCCATATACCGTGTACCCTTCTTTGATTAATTGCAGAGCGGTGGCTTCGCCAATTCCGCTACTCGCTCCCGTTATTATTATTACTTTTTTCATTTAACTGCTTTTTAATGCCAATTGATTGATCTCGTTGTTCTCCAAAACTTTTAATCCTTTCGATCGTAATAAACTGTTTATCATTACTTGTCCGATTTTAGTGGTTGTCGTTATATTATTGGATTTTTTCATTATAACAAGACTTCTATTTTCCCTTATACGCCTTTACCCACCATTCCCCGTTGAGCCTCTGATTTTAACTTTCATTGAAGATTATGTCTTTCCACTCTTAATTTTAAGGCTTTATTTAACCGTTCATATGCTTCCTCTACAGGTTTCGGGTTCCAAAAATTAACTCCAATGCCCCGATAATCTTCGTGTATGATAACTTTGGTCTGTTCGCCCATTGGTGCAAGAATATAGCGGTGATCGAAAGTCAATAGTAACGGTATGCCACCATTTTGATTTAATAGCTTGTTGGGAATAATTTCTTTGATGGTGGCTCCAATCTCACTTTCGGAATTTTCGTCTTGTGTAAATTGATATTTGACCTGGTTCCCTTCTTTTACTTCTCCTTCCAAAAGTTCCATCACAGGATTCCATTCGGGAAATTTGTCCATATCAGTGAGGACTTTCCATACTTTTTCGGGAGAAGCACTGATTGTTATTTCGTGATGAACAGATTTTCTACCAAAAAGAATCAAAAGTGATATCAATGCAACAATTCCAATAGCGATAAACATCCCAGTTTTCATTTTCTAATTTACTTCATATGAACATCAAACCATTCAACCATTTCTTTCGGATTTTCAGAAAAATAGTTATAACCCTTAAAGCGTAGTTGTGTTCCTTCTATGTAAACGATTTTTTTGTCTTCTACAGGTGTAAGATCATACATCAGTTGTACGTCCGTCCAACGTGAATTAGAGTCGTCTCTTACTTGAAAAAAGAAAATAGGAGTCCGCACGTTATTGAATTTTGGAATAATGTCATGATCTTCGACAGTTAATCCCGTAATGTTTTTATAAATGGGTTCAAACATTTCAACTGCTTCCTTTGGGTCTATACCCATTTGCTCGGCTTGTCTTTCTATTGTCGTTTGTCCCTTTAGCGGAGCTATGCAAAGTAAACACTTTACATCCATAAAGGCTTCCGGTTTCTTCTCTATTGCATTAATTGTGGCATTGGCTCCCATACACATGGAGCTAAGAGAGATATCGGCATCTTCAATTCTTGATTTTGCAAAAACAAGTGAGGCTAAGACTTCTTGCCATTCGTAATAACCAACACCTGATATTTTGCCTTTACCGTCACCACTTTCACCGTGACTTCTTAGATCATAGGCCAATACATTGTAACCGGCATCATGCAAAGCCTTGTATCTCGGCAAAAAGTTTACTTCGAAGCCGCCTGCGAAACCGAGCCCCTCCAGATGGCCTGCAAAGCCATATCTGTTGCCAGGTGAGAAATGATTGCTGATAATTATTTTGTTAGAAGCAGCAGGAATAAACCAACCTTTAATTTCTACTCCATCCTCCGTTGTAAAAGAAACTGCTTCAAATTCCATATTGTAATCTGAAGGTTTTCTAAGAATTGGCGTTCGAGGCGGAGTCGATAGGCCGTAAGCCAGCTGTGTTAGCATTTGTGACTGCTGTTCTTTTACCATGGTGTTATTTTTTAGATTGAATAATTAAATAGGAAATTGGAAGTTCGGTCGATCGCGATCAGAGCTACGTCAGGTATTTATCAAACCAACCAACAATCGGCTTAGGGTTTGTTCCCAACCAGACATATGCAGCACCTCTCTTTTTTTCCAGATCGAGCCAAAGCATTTTCTTCTCGACAGTCAGGTCGTTGTAATACTGCTTCACCATATCTATACTGGTCATCGGGTCGTTTTGGTTTTGAATAACTAAAGTAGGCACATTTATGTCTTTTACATAAGGTAAAAATGAATCACCGGTCAAGTCGGTATTTCTCTTCCTTTTGTTGTAGTCGTTACCTGCATTAATCAGGTATTGCGGAAGACCCATGGCCTGGACAAAATAGTCATAGGTCAGAGGCTGTACTGAGATCATGGTTTTCAGATGCTCAAAATTCTTCATCTCAGGCTCCATTCCAAAAGCAAATGTACTGGCCCCCTGTCCCATGCAAATAGATAGCAACCCAATGTTTGCATTTTGGTAATCGTCATGTTCTGCAATGAACTTTATGGCAGCCACGACATCTTTTCGCTCCTTCAGGCCCCAGGAAACGTAGCCGGTTTTTTCACTGTTTCCATGATTGCGCATATCGTACATCAATACGGAGTAGCCCGCTTTCGCCAGATATTTCGCTTGCTCTAAGAAGTGAATATCACTTGTCCAAAGTACATTTTTCATCATCCCTTTACCTTTCTGCGTAAAGCCGCAGCGAGAGCATTGTACTCCAAAGTGAGACTGGATGATCACCTTGTCTGTGCCACCTTTCACCAGCCAACCCGATAATGTTACGCCGTCAGAAGCCTTGAAAGTCACATCTTCATACGCCAGGCCATATTTATTTGGTGTTTCGAATACGGGCGATTTACCCGGTTTGATCATAAGGTCTGAGATCTGTTTGCCGAACATAATTTTTATTTTCAATTAATTATGGGCAAATTTATTGGGTAATGTCCGGCTCTACTTATCCAAATTCCCGAAATGATTATCCGTTTTACGGATTACACAAGAATAGTCAATTCAAACTCCTGTACTCCATTGGCGTATGTCCTGTTTTGGATTTAAATAAACGGGTAAAATAATGTGGATAATTAAAACCCAACCCATAGGCTATTTCACTAATGGATTGTTCCGTACCTATCAGTAAATTTTTAGCTTTTTCTATCACAAAATGATTGATATGGTCTTTGGGATTTCTACCAGTTTCTTTTTTAATCAGGTCGCTAAAATAATGTTGTGAGAGGTGAGCTGTTTTGGAAAATTGTTCTATGCGTGGCAGTCCTGATTCTAAATGCTGTTCCGTCTTGAAATACTTAATTAATTCTCTTTCAAACTGAGCAATAATGTCTTTACTTTGGTGGGTTCGGGTATTAAATTGTCTTTCGTAGAATCGAAGACAATAATTTAAAAGCAATTCTAAATTAGACACGATTACTCGTTGGCTATGGTTATCAATGCGTTGGGCATATTCTGATTTGATATTCTTGATCGCTGCATCAATAATCGATTCTTCGCCTTCTGAAAGGTGAAGTGCCTCTATCACATCATAGTTAAAGAATGAAAATTCATTTATTATTGCACCTAGGTTGGTATTCCTTATTAAGTCCGGATGAAAGTAGAGCATCCATCCTTGTATTTCTCCTTTTTGAATCGGTTTGGTGGGTGTATAGACCTGACCAGGAGAAGAAAATACCATTACTCCTTCATCAAAGTCAAAGGAATTTCTACCATACTCAACGCCACAACTTTTGTCCTTCAATGAAACCATATAAAAATCGTATATGACCTTGGAGCCAACTTCTTCTTCTGTTACTTGGATATTTGAAGCGTCAATTAATGTGATTAAGGGGTGCTGGGGTTTCGGGAGTCCCAACAAATTATGCAACTCACTTATAGATTCTACTTTATATACAGACATTCTTCTGCTAATTTTTAGTTGATTATGATAAACAAAGGTCTTGAATTTTAGTCTTTTGCCCTAACACAAAACGCAGATTGGATAGCACAAATACTGGTGCATTTTCCTCGTGTGTTTGGGCATAAGGGTGCACTCCTTTCGGATCACTTGAAACTCATTGGGATTCGGATCGAACGGTTTGACTTGTGGGAAGTGTACCGGAAAGGTCTGAACGGGCACAGAGGAATCGGGTACATTGCAGTGTACCTGGGTGATTTAGATTGTTTGACATCGACACTTGTTGAGTTTTGGATTTGGTTTCTACACTATCCAGGATGGTATGTAGTAATTCACCAAAGACGATCAGCTCCTTTTCGGAACCGACGGGACCATGTTCGGGTATAAATATCGATGTGCTTTTTAAATGGGCAATTGCAAAATCTACCGTCTCGACAAGCGCATGTTTATCCCCTCCTCCATCCGGGTCAATAACGGGAATTCCATGAGTAACAAAAATATCGCCCATATGGTATATGTCTGCGTTTTTGAAATGTGTGATTATATCTCCATCTGTATGAGCATCTGGAAAATACTTCAACTCGAATGCAGAAAAAACAAGTACTGCGTGGCATTAATTCTCTGGACAGAACCCTTTTCCCTCTGTGGGATCACCAACCCTGACCTTCACTGACAAAATGGAGATCCATGATGGAGAGGAGACTATCAATTTTTATGGAATTTTAGAAAATGAGTGGAGAAGAATCAGGCCATCACTTTCCTATCCTTCACCCAAGTAAAACATCTCTTCCGCCGGCCGCAGGGCTCTCTTAAACCACAGCGGTCTTCGGAGATTATCAGGACCGGGAGCGGGACGGATCATCTGTAGCCACTCCTTATACAGTGTCTTTATTTTTTTCTATAAGCAGCGTCAATTACGAAAATACCATTTGATTGATGTAAGTGATGCATCGATATTAATCCTTTGTGAAAATTTGGATAAGTTGTAGTAATAGTTTCTTCAAGGTATTCGTCGATAGTCAATTTTTTTATTTTATTGATATTTAACCCACGTCCATAAATACCTTCAACATTTGCTTGGGATGGTCTATAAATTTCATTTTCAAATTCAAATATAGAGCCGCCATTCCTTGCTACCTTAGAGTTGATTATGACTGGATTGTTTTTGTGAGGTTCCATATCTTCCAGGTTTTGTGAGTTTACCTTATAGATGTATAATTCACTATCCATCGGTGAGTTAATATCTACTTCCTTATTGACAAACAACCATCTATTTTTGTTTTTATCAGTATAGAATGATGCATCTGTCACCCTTTCACCTTCAAATGCTGTTGTATGTAATTCCCATTTAGAAGGAAATTCTAAGCATTTATATATTTCTAAACGATTGTTTTCATGAGTCTCAGGCATAAGGAAGATATCTTCATTTTCACTGTAAACAAATGGATAAGATAGGTGGTAGTCTTTTTCTAATACATCAACTATGTCAACTAATTTGGTTTTATTAATCTTACCACAGGAAATTTTACCTTTTTTGGTTCTGTAATCATAGTTCTCAAAAAAAATGTAGCTCTCATCTTGGAAGTTAAAAATAAATGGGTCTGCCCAAAACTCATGTCTAGGTAATTCTACGGGTTGTAGTCTAAATAACGTGGCGTGAAGAAAATCGCCTTTACCGATAAAAAGTGTCCAGCAGTAATATCTAGTGCCAAATATTCTGTAATTTATTCTTTCTGCAATTTTACCCATTAAAACGGAATAAAAATTTAGCATATATTTGAGCGTAACCCCTGGTCCAGGAGTTTTATAAAGAGGATTGTAATAAACAAGTGATTTCTTAGGATTGAAGTCGCCAGTTTGTAATTTTTTGATGTTCTTAAATAGAACGGAAACCGAACCCTCTAAAACTGACAGGTTCGTCTTTGCATGGGACCAGTGAGTATTAAAAAATGCTTTATCTATAACGAAACCACCATCCAATTCAGGTGTCAGCTTCTGTAAAGTAACACCAACAGAAGGTTGCTTTAAAGCTATTTCCCAAAATCCTGCTGGCCCACCTCTGTTTATTGAATTGTCAGCGTGATGAAATGACCAAATACCGTGTTTTGAAGCACGTAATATTTCTCCTCGAATTATATTAAATTCATGACGCAAAATAATATCGAGATTGTGTTTTTTAACTTTATTGGCGTCAATTTTACTAAAAATGTCCAAGTAGCCCTTTCTTTTAGGTGTTACTTTTATAGTGTTGATTTTATTTAATTTTTGAATGATTTTTATTCTATTTACAGTTGGCTTTCCTTTGAATAGAACATCTTCAACTTTACACTGGAAATTGAATAATAATTTTCCGGTTACATTTCCCGATTTAAATAATCTTTTCAGGCTGCTTCTGAGACTTTTAGGGCTATCATTTCCTTCTCTACCATCTTGGATTAATAGTGCTAGTTCAAGAGAAGGATCTTCGATAATTCCACTAATTATTCTCAATTCCCAATTCTTTAATGCTTCAAAATCGTTGATTAGTATTCCTATCCTCATTTTATGTTTTTTATTACAGTTTACTAAAAAGAATCATATCTGCAACATGCAGACAGTCCAGATTGTAAAAGTGCTTTGAAGTTGTACATGTGCAGATGAAATGATTTGTGGTGTTATCGTAGATACGGTTGAGTTGAGCGTGCCGCTCCGGGTTTTTTATGAATATGTTTCAACCGAATATGCACTTTTAGAGACGCAATAATGCGAATGCTAAAGGGAGTTGTTTGATAAGAACGCATAAACAATGGCTGATTGGCCCTGAATATCGTAATTTTCTTTGTGTTGGGTAAGGGTAAGTACTCGGAAAGCACATTTACCCTTGTCGGCATCGTTTTTAGGGATGGTCTGTTTTTGCTTACAAGATCTCTGGCCCTGTTCTGGTGGTTTGGCCCGGGACGGCAACTCAGCTCTTGAAGTATTCCGGAATTTGACTAACGCTGTCTTGACGTGGCAGAGACTGGGACAGCTGTTCTTAGCCTAGACAGCTGACTTATTGCCTTTTACGATTGTCTCATTATCCGGCTTTTTTGATTAATTAGTGAGTCAAGTCTTAGAGTGTCCTAAGTTATAGGCCGCTACAACAGCGATTTAGGCCTGGACGTAAGGGAGATCCTATCAAACCATGGTAGTCAGCCATCATTCAGAATTTCTAATTTTCTGAGTCTTGTTATTCTTCACCCAAGTAAAACATCTCTTCCGCCGGCCGAAGGGCTCTCTTAAACCACAGCGGTCTTCGGAGATTACCGGGACCGGGAGCGGGACGGGTCATTTGTAGCCACTCCTTATACACTGCGTGTGATTTTTTAGTATCGACCACGATATCCCCATACTGGTCACCCGGTGATGGTTTTTCTATACGCGCACGCTGATGCCAACAATGCATGCCACTGACCGGATCGGGATGGACCGCATGGGTAATGTTTTGATGTACGCCACCGTCGAGCCAAAAAATTCTACCACTGTCTTTGTCTTTGCTCTCAAATGGCCGTACACCTGAAATCGTATTCATGCGCCATTTACCATCCCCGGTTTTTTCTATTGCTACGGTATTCGTACCCCAACGATTGCCCTGGTCCTGCCGGCGACGCCAGCGGCCCAGGTGATGAGAACATGCTACGACACCCGGCTTCATACCCTGAGTAATCCATACTTTGTCTACAAAAAAGCCGATATCCGTATTCAACTTGATGAGGTCTCCTGTTTTAAAGCTCCACCTTTTTGCATCGTCGGGATGCATCCATATTGGATTGCGGTTGCTTATTTCATTGAGCCACTTGGCATTGGCTGATCTCGAGTGAATCAATGTGGGTAGTCTAAAAGTTGGAACCAGGCAGTATTCTCCATTTTCCCTATCGAGATTGTCCGGGTGAATGTGACTTTTTATATAGGTTGGTATAGCATACTCCGGCCACTTCCAGTCGACCATGGTCTGAGAGTAAAATTCGTTTTTCCCGGATGGAGTTGGAAAACCTACCATGGCTTTTCCGTCAATCATAACCCCTATTTTTTTTCCATTATTTTTTATCCTACCTGTTTTTTTATCGATAGAAGCATTTTGTAATTTTTCTTCGGAGATCCGATTTTCATTCTTTTGATACTCTGTTTTTTCGACTTCAAAAACTCCGTATTTTTTCATATAGTTAAGCTCCGATAGCCCTTCTTTTTTTGCAACCTCCGGCAATCCCTTGGTATTTTCAAAAATATATTGATAATATTCGTCAATATTTATTTTCTGGCCCGGTCGATATGGAGATTCAAAATGCTTGCGGATACCCAGATTTCCATCGGGATCAATACGCCAACTGAGCTCAATCCAAAATTCGTCTTCCTCCCAAACCTCGCCGGGATTGGATTCGTAAGTAAAGGAGACTGGCTTGCCTGCACGGCGAGCAGCTTCCCGAAGTACGGGCTGCCTAAAAGCGACCCAGGTGCCGGAGTGAGTTGCGTAGCTATTTAGGTCATGGCGCTCTGCCGCCATTCCCATCGGCAAGACGTAATCTGCAAAAAAGGCAGTCTCATTCCACGTCGGCGTGAGTGCTGCGTGCATCCCGAACATATCTTCGTTCATATAGGCCTCCATCCATGTAAAACCATCCGGGTAGGTCCAAACCGGATTAAATACTCTCGAAAAATAAACATCCATTTTGCCACGGCCTTCCTTCAAGAAATGTGGCAATAAAAAACTCATTTCGAAAAATGCCAATGGATATTCTTTTGGATAATGTAATTCGTTCCAGAATTTTTGAGCTGGTGGTACGTCGAAGAATTTGGGTTTAAATTTATTCCAACTATTTGGAGAAGTGCCACCTCTCGTCCCTACACTTCCGGTGAGGACTTGCAAAAAGTGAAGACATCGAGACACTGCCCAACCACCCAGATTGCCAGCACTTGCACTTCGCCAGTTATGAGAAGCGAAGCATGTACCTGCTTCACCAATTTGGATCGCTACCTCACGGATGACTTTAGCTTTCACTCCTGACTCGTTTTCTGCAAAGGCCGGAGTATATTCTGCATATATCTCGCGCAATTTTTTGACGAAATTGTCAAAACTCACTTCGAGTCCGGGGTGAACTTTTTCGAGGTACTCCTGCCAATTTACCCAGCGCTCCATATACTGTCTATTGTACAAGCCTTCGTCGAGAATAATTTTGGCCATCGCCAACAAGACAGCTGCTTCAGAGCCGGGATAGGTGGGCATCCAATAGTCTGACATGCTGGCCGTATTCGATAGACGGGGATCCATGGTGGCAAGTTTGGCACCTTTCATTTTTCCTTCGATGATGCGTTGGGCATGGGGATTGAAATAGTGGCCGCTCTCCAGGTGGGCTGAGATGAGCAGGATAAACTTGGCATTGGCGTGATCAGGTGAAGGCCGATCGTGACCATACCAAAGATTGTAACCAAATCGAGCTCCAGACGAACATACGTTGGTATGGCTGTTATGACCATCTATGCCCCATGACTGGATGACCCTGTTGGCATATCCTTCATGCCCGGGACGTCCTACGTGGTAGGCAATCTCATTGTGCCTTTTTTCCAACAGGGCCTTGCGGATCCTGGTTGCAATTTCGTCGAGCACCTGATCCCAGCTGATCCGCTCCCACTGCCCTTCACCTCGTTTTCCTTTGCGCTTAAGCGGGTACAGGATGCGATCAGGATCGTTTATTTGATTTATTGTTGCCGGCCCTTTAGCACAGTTTCTGCCCCGGCTGCCGGGATGATATGGGTTTCCCTCAAATTTCCTGATGGCATTGCTCTCCTTATCGACATATGCAGTCAATCCGCAGGCACTTTCACAGTTGAAACAAGTTGTTGGTACAATTGTATACGATTTCTTCTCCTTTCGAGGCCAGGATGTTGCTTCATACTCCTCCCAATGATTCCATTTGTCAATGGGAGGGTATCTGCTTAAATCCCCTTCTGCACGAGGTAGAACATCACCTGTCCGTTCCTGATGGAGACGCGCTATTATTCCGATTTTTTCTGCGATTTTTTCTATGACCGTGTTTTTCCTTGACATTGCGAGTAGAGATCGTTCTTTAATCACCTTTTAGCTTAAGGGGATTTTTTGCGGAGCTGTTATCCAAATGTGATTGGATAAATAAATACCGATGAGTGTAAGTATAGCTGACGGAATCAAGAAAATATTTGCATTGGTCAATAATAGTGGAGTCAGATTTCCCAAGAAGACAACACCGATCCAAAAGAGGTATTTATATTCCCCTTTGGCGATCATATGCACGGTATTTTTTACGTCTATAGTGCGATGTCTGGAGAAGATTTCCATCGCAATGACAAGGAGATTTAGCACAATCGCCAGCGCCAGGATCGAGGTAAGCAATTTTCCCCATTCAGAGGGATATTTTTTGACAATAGTAATAATCAAAAGAATTGCTGCGCCGGCCATAATCGCATGCAGGAGCATGTGTAAGGACAAAATGGGACTTTGCCAAAAATCCCTCCCTTTGGCTTGAGCAAATAAAAATGCTGTATAAACTGCGACGAGTAGTGAGACAATGACTGTGATCCAGAGCAATGGGGGCCAGAGACTTTCCCACTCAAGCCATTTTGCCAGGACCAGAAGACTAAGGAGTGCGCCAAATAGAGTGATCGCGTACCCTCCCCGAACAAGCCAGGACTTCCATTGAGGTCGCAGCAATACGTACAGAAACCTATCTGGTCTGTCCAGATCTTTGATTAAAAAGACTCCGGTAAGTAATAGGAAAATCAGCGAGGTAACAATGGAAATCCAAACGGCTTGATCAAAATTTTTGGAGATATTAAATAAATATGCAACAAACAATACTATGATCATTCCAGCGGCAATTGCCTTGGTAAAAACATAAGCCGGTACTTCCCATCCCCATAATATCCCCTTGTCGGGAGCATCATAAATACGACGATTTAGATCCATTAGCACGTCGATTGACTTCCTCGATTTACCATTGCTTTTCACTTCCTGCATTTTTTCAAGCTGGTCAATTACATCGGGATTGGTGAAGGCCCATTTTTCAGTTGCCTTTGCATAATGACCCACACCCAGTGATTGGGATGACCAGAAATATTGCCTCGTTTTTTCGGTTTTTTCAGCAACCAATGACACATCATCAGCATCGATATAGAATAGATTTGGATTAGTGCGCTTTTCAGGTTTTCTCACTTTTGTGGGATGTCTGGATAGAATTTGGGCAATTTCTGAATTGGTGTTTTCGATATCGCCGGAAATGATCGCATGCTCCGGGCAGACATTTACACATGCCGGTTCCAGACCGATGTCTATGCGGTGTGCACAGTAGTTGCACTTTGCAGCGGTGTGATGATCCGGGTCAATATAGAGGGCATCGTATGGACAGGCTTGCATGCAGGATTTACATCCGATACATCTTCGATTATCAAAATCAACTATTCCATCATCCCGTGTAAAGAGTGCCTCGACTGGACAGATATCAACGCAAGGTGCATCGCTGCAATGATTGCAACGCATGACCGAAAATAGCCTTTTCGTAAGTGGAAAGGCTCCTTTCTCAACTTGCTTGACCCAGGTGCGATTGACTCCCACCGGGACTTGATGCTCTGATTTGCAGGCAGTAGTACACGCATGACAGCCTATGCACTTTCGATTGTCTATGACAAAACCGTACTTCATAAGGTTCGAAATATGAAGGTTTGTTCATATGATTTGATCTAAATGTACCAGATTTCGCAGAGAGTGAAAATCGAGATCAGTGATTGTTGTCACAGTGGGAGGGTACCCATGGGGAAAACCGAGGCCTGTTGATCGGACTACTCGGCAGAGATTGAAGAGGTAGGAAGCGTGTCGATATTGTACTTTGTCCTTAGATATTCTACAGCATCGTGGACATTAAGGAAGGGCTCATGCATTTCAATATGATCAGATAAGGATGTCTTCTTGATAAAATCCCGTACAGGACCGATGCAGCTGGTAATTGTAAAAGTGATATCTTTTTTCTCGAGGTCCTCAATAAATTCCACCAGGAGCTGCATCCCGGTAAAATCCATATCACTTATAGAGGATGCATCCAGGATGAAATGTTTTACTAGGGATTCCCTAAGCTGGATCTCATCCCATAATGCATCATAAAAAAAACTCGAGTTTGCGAAATAGAGCTGCGCATCAAACCGGACGATAAGAATTTCCGGCCATTGTATCGCTTGTGAAAAACGGCGCACATTTCTATAGTCGGACGAATCTGGTAGATGGCCTAGAATGGCTATATGGGGTTGACTGCTTCGATAAATAATAAAAGCCAGAGATAAAATGATTCCCGTCAGGACACCCTGCTGAACACCGAGAAGTAAGGTGAGCAAAAAGGTGGCGAAAAGGCTGAGAAAATCAACCTTGTGATATTTTACGATTTTTTTTATTTCGTGAAAATCGACAATATTTATTACCGCTACTACAATGATAGCAGAAAGGGTAGCCTTAGGTAAATAGTAAAATAAAGGTGTCAAAAAAAGCAGTACAATAGATACCAGGAGTACGGTGATTAGGGAGGAGACCTGGGTCTTTGCACCGCTTTCATAATTTATGGCAGAACGGGTAAAGCTGCCTGTGGTTGGAAAGGCCTGAAAGAAACTTCCTGCTACTTTAGAAATGCCGAGAGCAAAGAGTTCTTGATTAGGTTCGATTTTATAGGCGTGGCTTTTCGCGACAATTCGTTTCGAAATCGCCAGACTTTCTATGAAACTAATCAAGCAGATGGTCAGCGATAGTGGCAGCAATTTTAAAATTGTGGCCCAGGAGAGATCCGGAAGTACGAAGCTCGGTAATCCCTTGGGTACGTATCCTACGATATCGATGCCTTCGTCATCTAAATCCAAGACAAACACAATTAGTGTGGAAACAATTACAATAATCAATGCGCCCGGCAATTTTTTATTAATCTTCTTCAACAACAGCAGAACAACAATGCATGAGGCTCCTAATACGAATGTGAGGATATGAATTGATGAAATCTGCGCAGATAGATCTGCGATAATATTTAGAAATTTATTGCTTCCGGATGATACAACACCAAAGAGACTTCGCAACTGGCTGCTGCCAATAATCAGGGCAGCTGCTGCAGTAAAACCGATGACCACCGGATTTGAGAGGAACTTAATTAAAAAACCCAATCTTAATACTCCCAGCAAAATCTGAATGACTCCGGCAATAAGGGCAGTTGCAATGGCTAAGCCAATAAATTCCTCTGAGTTGACTTCGGCAAATTCGGTAAGTCCCGATAGCACCAATAGCGATACAATGGCAACAGGACCGACAGATAGATGTCTTGATGATCCACTCAATGCATATACCAGAAGGGGAATCAGGCAAGCATAGAGGCCATAAATAGGCGGCAACCCGGCAAGGAGTGCATAAGCCATGCCCTGGGGTATAACCATTACCACTACCGTCAGGCCAGCAAGAAAATCTTGTTGAAATACCCTCCAGTTATATCCACTGAGTGAACTGACTAAAGTGCCTATGGGATTCCAATTCATGGTGCAAGTGTCTCAAAATTTTGGCAAAAATCGCAATCCTGGTAGACTGTAAAAGCCAAGAGCAGCAACAAAAATACCGAAGTTTTCAGACTAAGAGGCACAAATGTAACCTTTGTCACATCGTGGTTTCAGGTCTTGTGATTGGAATAGATCTTTTTTATTCCACTAGCAAAAAGAGCTACAGATAACTGAAAGTTTCGCATTTGGATAGAGTATTGCTTCCGAACCTTGATCAAATAATATTTAGTTTAGTCAAAAAATCATAAACAATATTTTGATACACCGGCCGGCCAATATTCCTTTGAATCTCTGTGCGAAAAATATTCCAGATTATATATCTCCGTCTGCCGGGTCCATAAATTTTCTTTCTGGGAAACAATCAACGAAAACTAAGGATACCGATTTTTCTTCAGTACCTGAGATTTTCCAATTTTTGCAAAGACCGAATAACGATGTCATTCTCTTCGATGGTTACGACACCCTCATCTTTGAAATCAGAGATAGTTCTTATCACGGTCTCCTTTGCTGTGGCGGCCAGAGCGGCCAGATCTTCCCTGAGTATCGAAAATCTTGCCTGACCATCCTTTTCGTATTTGTGATAGAGGATTGTCAGCGCATTGGCAACTTTTTGCCTCACCGAATTATATGCCAGATTGATCAAATTTTCTTCGGTTTCTGTCACTTGATTGGCTAGCATTTTTATGAATTGGATACCAAACTCCCGGTTGCTAAACAGTAATAGATTAAAATCAGATTTTGGAATTAAGATTATGCAAGCATCTTCAATTACTGAAGCAGACTCTTCATAGGTCGTGTTTTTTATCAGGGGCAGGTAACCAAAAAATTCTCCCTCCGAATAAATATGTGTAATCAATTCTTTGCCATATTCGTTTGTTTTGAAGCATTTCACTTTACCTTTTGAGATAAAATACAGCCAATTGGCTCGTTGACCTTCTTCAAAAATCCTGGATTTTCGCGACAGGTTTCGTTCCTCTCTGTTTTTAGACAATTTGAGAAGATCCTGGTGGGCCTTGGCTGCGTCATAGAAATGAGACAGGCCATCTGAGGATCTGGAGAAAGCCTCTTTTATCTTTTGACTCTTTTTTAACCTCATTTCAATGGCATCCATCAGTTCGACATCATCAAATGGCTTGGTGATGTAATCGTCCGCCCCGAGGCCCATTCCTTTTCTGAAGTCAGACTGTTCTGACTTTGCGGTCAGAAATATAAATGGAATATCGGCGGTAAGTCTATTACCGCTTAGAATACGCAGGACGCCAAAACCGTCCAGTTCTGGCATCATCACATCGCAAAGGATCAAGTCGGGTTTTTCTTCCAGTGCCAATTCTACACCCACCTTACCGTTTTCGGCCATGCTCGTATCAAATCCTGAAAGTTCAAGAATTTCAGAAATGTTTTCTCTGACCTCTAGATTATCTTCGATGATCAAGATTTTTGCCATGCCTATTGTTTTACACCTATAATAAATTCGCTCCCTTTACCGGGAGTAGAAGTAAATGAAATGGAACCGTCAATCAAATTTAAATACTCTTGCACAATGTGCAAACCCAATCCCGTACCTTTGATATTTAAAGCATTCGAAGCCCGGAAAAAACGGGTAAATAGGTGCTTCTGTTCGGTAAGAGGTATACCCATGCCCTGATCGATGATAGATATTTTTATCTGATCTTTTTCCCAGACTACCTCGCATTTTATCTCTTGACCTTCTTTGGAGTACTTGGACGCATTTGAAATCAGGTTGAAGAAGATATTCTTTAAAATACGTTTGTCTGTGTTAATACTCAGATCAGACGGTGTGCAGGTATATATGATCTTTTGCCCCGGTCTTATTTGGGCGCCAAATTCTTCGATGATTTCTTCAAATATTTCGCTCACCAGATAGTTTTCTTTGTTTATCAATACTTTCTTTTCCTCAAGTTTGCTCAAGGATAGAAAATCATTGAGAATGGCATCAAGATGATCGACAGAGCTTTTTATCCGGTCTAGGTGTTTTTCCCTTTTATGGATCTGCTCGTCCTGCGCATATTTCCTTATTAGTGAGGCAGAGGACAAGATTGTACTGAGAGGGGTCTTGAACTCATGTGATGCCATGGAAAGAAACCGGGACTTCAACTCGTTGAGTTCTTTTTCTCTGTCGAGCATTTTTGTGAGTTGGATTTCATTTTGTCTCAGGGCAGATTCCACTTTTTTACGGTAGTTTATTTCAGCTTCATATTTATGATTGAGCTCCAGCAACTTGTTTATGACATCATTGAGTTCCTTGGTTCGCTGATCGATGATGTTCTCGAGTTCTTCATTTAGATTTTTTAATGCATTCTCTGCATCCTTTATCTCGGACAAATCATGGACGATCCCCGTAAAGATTATCTCATCCGGAGAAAGTTGTACTTCGCTAACCGCAAGGCGGACGGGAAACACAGTGCCATCTTTTTTTACACCATCCACTTCCCTGCCGATGCCGATGATTTTTGGCTTCTTGCTTTTGACATATCGCTCGATGTATTCTCCGTGCTTGCTGCGATGTGGTTGCGGCATCAAGATGCTCACATCTTTACCCAATAGCTCGCTTTGCTTGTATTGAAAAATCTTGGCCGCTGAGGGATTGACAGACTCGATGATGCCCTTGGAATCAATAGTGATAACGCCGTCGATCACGGTTTCAAAAATTGCAGTGAGTCTCTTGCCAATCTCTGCGGGGTCTTTATGCATTGGTGGAATTTTTGAGGCTACAAAGTAAGTAAAATTGCCGGTGATCAGGATCATGGAATTAACTGAGGGATGTCATATCGTCTGCACCTGATCTCTTCTTAATTTGGGGTATTCGAAAGGCTATAATACTAACTACTAAAATATATACAATGAGTTTAAATGTACGCGATTCGATCAAGACGATAATGACCACAAATCTGATCACAGTACATCCCAAGGATACGTTGCTGGACGTGAAAGGTATATTTGATGAACATCGTATACATCATTTGCCTGTTGTCGAGTACAAGAAATTGCTCGGCATCATAAGTAAAACAGATTTATTAATGTATCAGCGCAACTATGATAAGATTCCGTACAAAGATGTATTTGAAGAAAGCAGGCTTAAGGCATACAACGTGAAGGACGTGATGACTACAGGCCTTGCAGTGCTCTCACCTGATGATCGCATCGACGTAGCACTTGAGGTCTTTAAGGAGAATATTCTTCACGCGATACCTATTGTGGAAAACGGTGATCTGGTAGGCTTGCTGACCACGCACGATATCATTAATGCTTTGAGCTAGAAGCATTCGATAGGGATGATACGGTTTAAGGTCTATGGTATCGACAAGGGTGATGATCTGAAGACAATGATTGAATCATTGATGGTGGGAGCTGATATGCCCTATGACCTGGAAGTAATCGGCGACGTCGATCAGTTTATAAAAGAGGGAATTCACTCCGTACCAACCGTGGTAATTCAGGCAGAAGTAAAATTAGAACAAAGGCAATATCCCAATAAAAAAAGTTTATCGAAAGCCATTGCAAAAATTAGCAAGAAAATGAGTTCATTCGTATCAAAGAGAATAATTGTACCTACTGATTTTTCAGGTGCAGCTGAAAATGCGATTAAATATGCTGCACAACTATCCAAATATTTTGGAGGTGGCTTAGAACTTGTACATGTATTTAATCCCACCACCGATCTCAATACGGGCTATATGATTGATCCCGAGATAGAGGTCCTTCGGAGATCAAATTTGGAAA
This sequence comes from Saprospiraceae bacterium, assembly GCA_965222645.1. Lineage (GTDB taxonomy): Bacteria > Bacteroidota > Bacteroidia > Chitinophagales > Saprospiraceae > JABDMH01. Next base: position 4,960,657 of record OZ244968.1, read on the forward strand.
ATCTCGGTCAGCGTATCTCAAAGGAATGCGGTGTCACAGCGACGACAAAATTTATGTTGGGTTTCCCGATCGAGGAGTTGACAAATCTTACAGAAGAGGCAGATTCCCTCGTGGTTGTGGGCGCTACAGGCGCTTCAGACATATTGGAAAAGGTGTTCGGAAGTGTGTCTTCGCATCTGGCACGGAGGGCGCATTCACCGGTGCTGATTATCCCTCAAGATGCCTCGTTTAGGTCTTTTAAAGAAGTTGTTTATGCATCGAGTGATGCAGGATTGGATTATAAGATTTCTAATCTTGTCAAGGATTTTGTTTTTCATTTTAATTGCAGGTTGCACAGTGTTCACGTAGGGAGAGATAATGAATATCCCGAATGGCAAATGCAAGCGATTTTTGGCGGTGATGATCCGGTACCCGAATTAATTACCAAACACCTGGATCAAAGTGACGTGACCAAGACACTTAATGAGTATTGCGAGAAGCAAAATGCAGATCTGCTTATTTTGGCTACTAAACAGCGTAATTTTCTAGGCAACTTGTTACATAGTAGTGTAACCAAAGAGCTTGTCCTTAACGCACACCTCCCGTTGCTTGTTTTTCATGAAAAAAATGATAAATGATGAATTCAAGAATTTTAGTGCCGATTGATTTTAGTGCAAATTCGTTTAATGCATATGTATATGCCAATAATATGGCAGATAAAATGAACGCTGAAATACAATTGGTGACCGTAGTATCAGACAGTATAGATCTAGAAAACAATGACTTAAAAATAAATGCTTCACTGACGAAGCTAAAATCGTTTAGCCGTTTTCACCCCAATCATATCAAAGACAGAATCCATCCCGTGCTCACAACCTATGAGGTGCTTGTTGGTGATCCGCTCGAGGCATTGCTCAACCACGTGGGTCAAGGTGACTTTACAACTATAGTATGTGGTACACGCAGTGAGCATGATTTCTATGAGAAATGGCTGGGAACGGTGTCATCGGGTTTGGCAGGGGGAGCTACTGCTCCTGTACTATTGGTGCCGTCGTCAGCAGAATATAGGACACCCTCTAAGATTGTGGTCGCTACTGATGCGCATGCAAAAGATGAGGTGATACTGGCAGAGATAAAATCATTTAAGGATCATTTTGACAGTGAGTTGCATTTTATCCATGTGCTGCAAGATGAGAATGAGGAGTTCGAAATTGTGCAAAGAGAGATCTTAGAAACTCTTGTAGCTTACGAAAACAGACCGGTGAATGTGGAAATGGCATCTGTGGTGGGAGACGATATAGCCAAAGAAATATTTAATTACGCGGAGAGCACTAACGCAAATCTCCTCATCATGATTTCCGAACGAAGAAATTTTTTACAGCAAATAGTTTCAAAGAGTACCACAAAGAAAGTGGTACTGGAGGCAAAAATGCCAACTATGGTGCTCCATTTTTAAATCATTATCTTTTTGAAAGAAATTGAAAAAAGAGCCAGATGAAGATTAAATCTATTATGACCAGGGAGGTCAAGACTGTACACCTCAATGACCCATTATTAAGAGTAAAATCCTTTTTTGATGTGTACACGTTTCATCATATTCCGGTTGTTGATGATTCGGATAATGTGGTGGGAATGATCAGCAAAGCAGACTACCACAAAGCATTAGATCATTTCACGGTTTTTGGCGTCGACAAAGCAGAGGAAGCAAACCGGAAGTTTTTAAGTGCGGTCGTCGCCAAGGAAATAATGACATCACCCATACTTAGGATCTCTCCGAACGACGATATTGAGGAGGCTACACGGGTGTTTTTAGAAAATTTATATCACGCACTCCCCGTGGTGGATGATGGCATATTAGCGGGGATCATCACTTCTCACGACTTATTAAAATACTATGCGCTGCGTGAATCGACATTAAACATCGAAGAAGGATAAACTTCAGAAGACCTGGTTGCAGGACCTCATTCCAAGAGTATCGGGTGGGATCTTAATGCCTCTAATGGATTTCAGGAAATCAGTCCTAGACCGGAATATTACCGGTATGTTGGATCGTACTTAACAAAAAAGTGCAGCCACAAGCTCCGGCTAAATCTAAATATAAAGTTATGGATTAATACAGTCAGGACACAAACAGCAACCATCGCCATGGTAATGCTCCAATCCAACACAAAAACCAAAAACAGGCCAATGAGAATAAAAAGCCAAGCGGTCAGGATATAAGAGATAAACATCGCTCCGTAATAAAATCCAGGTTCGGGTTCCAGATTTTGATCACATGACGGACATCGACGATGCATCTTGTAAGCATTCTTCCACGAGTATGGTCTAAAAAACATAGACTCTGATCTGCATCGCGGACACTTATTGGATAGTATATTTGCAAGCTTAGTACTCAAGATCTATAGCGATTATGCAGGGGCTAATATTAGGAAGATGTCGCTATCCTTTGTGTGAGTATGGTCACAAAAAAGGTGATGTGGTAGTGTGTTTAGATTGCCTTGGTGAGAAAATTGCGATTCTTTACATCGTAAATTCCCGCTTCAGTGCGTCGTATAAAGACTTTTTTAGGGACGACTATTTCGACCTCAGTTTCCACAAGTTTCACCAGATAGCCGGTAGGTTTTTCTTCGATGATGGTTACAGGTATTTGCTCAGTAGTCATTTTCCAATGTGTTAGTCAGGTTATACAAAGTCAAGAAATTTAAAGATACAAAAAACCAGTGAAGACTTTTTCCGGGAAGGGTAATTCGGATGAAGCGTCTGACGGAGGGGGAGGGAGTGCCTAGCCGTAATTTACCGTTAGAAATGTTTAAAATAGATCTGTGTAAGTCACAGAAAATCAACAAGTTATCTTCCGCCGACTCCAAAATTTGAGCCAAAGGTGCTCAATTTGGAATGTGTCTACAGAAGGTCTCGAATTGCGGTTAGCCGTGACTAACCCGTTAGAAACATTTAAAACGGATCGTTGTAAATCACAGAAAACCAAAGGATTATCGCCTACCGCGTTACATTGTAGTCAAGATCGGGTAGAACCTTTGGAAACTCAATAGCTGAAAGTAAGGTCATCAAACTGATACAATAGCTGCAGCTGACGCCCGGAGATGGACGTCAGCGCGAGTATATTGTCATGCAGCTTTGCCATTTTCCTTTTTTAACGGTGGCCTGAATACCAGTTTTTGGTCAAAGGCATCAAGTACAACCGTAGAATCAGGTGAAATTTCCTTAGTGAGCAGCTTCTTCGAAAGAACATTGAGCACTCTCTTCTGAATAAACCGCTTCACAGGCCTGGCTCCAAATTGTGGATCAAATCCCTGCTGTCCGATCAGCTTGATAGCTTGCTCCGTCGCATGCAGCTGTATTCCTTGCTTATCTACCGTCGACTGCAAATTCTTCAATTGAAGTTTCACGATCTCATTAATATGCTCTTGCGATAATGGTTGGAACATCACTACATCGTCAATCCTGTTTAGGAATTCCGGCCTCAGCGTCCCCTTCAATCTTTCAAATAGGAGCGCTTCTGTCCGTTCAAGCACATCTTCCTTGTTTTCGTCATCCAATTTTTCAAATTCCGCCCGAATAATATCAGAGCCGATATTTGACGTCATGATGATGATGCTGTTTTTGAAGTTTGCCATCCGTCCTTTGTTGTCTGTAAGGCGACCATCATCCAGTACTTGCAACAGGATGTTAAAAACATCCGGGTGTGCCTTTTCGATTTCGTCGAGCAACACCACTGAATATGGTTTGCGTCTCACTGCTTCAGTCAGTTGGCCTCCTTCATCATATCCGATGTATCCAGGAGGAGCACCGACAAGCCTGCTTACCGAATGTCTCTCCTGGTACTCGCTCATATCTATTCTGGTCATCATGCTTTCATCATCAAAAAGCATTTCTGCCAGAGCTTTTGCCAATTCTGTTTTCCCAACGCCGGTGGTGCCGAGAAACAGAAAAGATCCGATCGGTCTCTTGTCATCACCCAGTCCGGTCCTATTACGACGCAAAGCATCGGCCACGGCCTCAACGGCATCATCTTGTCCTACAACCCGCTGGTGCAGCTGCTCCTCCAGTTGCAGGAGTTTTTCCCGTTCACTCTGCATCATTTTCGTGACCGGAATCCCCGTCCACCTGCTCACTACTTCACCGATGTCTTCAGCGTCTACTTCTTCCTTTACTAATTGGCCGCCTTTTTCCTGCATCGATGATAATTGCTGATTGAACTCCATTAATCTTTCTTCGGCCTTTGGTATTTTTCCATATTGAATTTCGGCTACTTCGCTAAATTTTCCTTCCCTCTCGAGTTGTCTTGCCTTCAATTTCAATTCTTCAATTTCCGCCTTTGATCTCTGGATACCCAAAACGATTTCCCGCTCAGACTCCCATTGTGCTTTAAGCTGATTTCGTTTTTCTTCCATATTGGAAATCTCTTTATTGAGACGATTTATTTCCTCCTTGTCGTGCTCCCGTTTCATTGCTTCACGTTCTATTTCCAGGTGCCTGATCTTTCGTTCCGCTTCATCCAGCTCCTCCGGCATACTATTCATCTCAAGGCGCAATCTTGCAGCAGCTTCATCAATAAGATCGATAGCCTTGTCAGGTAAAAATCGATCGGTAATATATCTGTCGCTCAATTGAACGGATGCGACAATTGCCTCATCCCTGATATTTATTTTATGATGTGCCTCGTATCGTTCTTTTAATCCGCGTAAAATGCTGATTGCATCTTCCTCATTGGGTTCATCTACAAATACAACCTGAAATCTACGTTCCAGCGCTTTGTCTTTTTCGAAATATTTTTGGTATTCATTGAGAGTCGTAGCTCCAATTGCTCTGAGATCACCTCTTGCGAGAGCGGGTTTTAAAATATTCGCTGCATCCATTGCTCCCTGACCACCACCTGCGCCTACAAGGGTGTGTATCTCGTCAATAAATAAAATTACTTCTCCTTCGGCATTGGTCACTTCTTTGATTACGGACTTGAGTCGTTCTTCAAATTCTCCCTTATATTTTGCACCTGCAATCAGGGCTCCCATATCGAGGGAGTATATTTTTTTATCGAGTAGATCATCAGGTACATCACCATTAACAATTCTATGGGCCAAACCCTCGATAATCGCAGTTTTTCCCACACCCGGCTCCCCGATAAGGATGGGATTGTTTTTGGTGCGTCGTGCCAATATGTGGAGTACTCTCCGGATCTCTTCATCCCGACCAATTACGGGATCTAATTTCCCACTCCTGGCTCTTTCATTGAGATAAACCGCATATTTGTCTAAAGCCTGATAGGTGTCTTCCGCACTGTGACTTCGCACATTGGCACCTTGTCGTAATTCTTGAATAGCTTGCAACAATTCCTTTTTGTTTAGTCCGTGATCCCTGAGGAGCTGTCCAGTCTGGTCATTGATATCGGTCAGCGTTGCAAAAAGATGTTCAATGGAAACAAATTCATCTTTCATTTTCTTCATAAGGACACTTGCCTTTTGCAGGACAGTATTTGCCTCTCTGGTCAGATAGGGATCACCTCCCGTTACTTTTGGTATGGAGCTGATGATTTTTTCCAATCCACTTAAAATGGATTGTTGATTTGCCGAAGATTTCTTGATTAAGAAAGGAATGATCTTGTCGTCCGTGAGGAAAAGTCCTTTTAACAGATGCGGCGTATCAATACCCTGGTGCTCCATCTCCAGGGCAATTTGTTGAGCCTGCTGTAGTGCTTCCTGTGATTTTATTGTTAATTGCTTCATAGTTTACTTTTTTTATAAATCGTACTTGTCAGGATCAATAAATTTCTTCCCTAAATCAATCGTGTGACAGCTCCCTGTTTTGATTTGAGGGAAAAATTTGGTCAACAGTCGTTTGCATTCCTGCATGTCCATCTTAACCATCTGGACGCAAGTAAAACTCCCGACATTTTTACACAGTTATTATCCTGACCTCCGAAATATGATGATCAAGTTGAATACCAATGTGAAATTCCGGCCAGAATTGGTCAACCTTCCCAAAGTAAAACATCGGCAGGGGGACAAAATGACGTAAACAGCACAGTTGTGACTGACAATTTGGCACTCATCCTTGAGACTTCATCAGATTTCGTACTGCTTTAAATTGCGCCTGATTAGCAAGGACGATAAAGCTGGTGCCTTCGCTCAATTTTACATCCGGATCCGGATTGACGGTAAACATTCCATTCTTGTGCTTGAATCCGATGATATTTGCACCCGTGAGACTTCGTATTTTAAGATCGCGGATTGAAAGATCTTTACATGCTTTGGGGACCTCATCATAGGCGAGTTCTTCTACACCAATATCAGTTTCGAAATCGTTGGAAATAAAGGAGAAAAATTCGACAGTACCTGGTTTGGAAACGAGTGTGGCCATATAAAGACCACCTAGGCGATCAGGTTGGATGACATGATCTGCTCCAGCCATCTTTAGCTTTCGTTCTGTGCGGAGATCATGACTTGAAGAAATAATGTGGATCTTGGGATTGAGCTGCCTTGCGGAGAGTACGGTAAAGAGATTATCCGTGTCATCACTCAGCGTGGTAATAAGGGCTTGTGCTTTTTCAATTTGTGCCCGCACTAATGCTTCATCATTAGTTACATCAGAATCGATGTACAATAATTTTTCGGGACTTCTCTGAATGCTCTCGATCTTTTTTTTATCGCGTTCTATTATAATAAATGGAATCTTGTGATTGATGAGATGATCGGCCACCTCACGACCGTACCTCCCATAGCCGCATAAGATGATATGATTTTTCATTTTTTTAATGTGTCTTTCTATTGTTTTTAAATGCAAGTTTTTGAACAAATCTCCTTCAATAACCAGCGCAGTAAAAGATGAAATCGTATATGCAAAAACTATAAAATTGAAGATAATCAACAAGGTCGCAAAGAGTCTTCCGGATTCCGAAAGTGGCCGCAGTTCGCCATACCCTACAGTAGATAAAGTAATGACTGTCATGTACAGAGCCTCTTTAAAGCTGTAGCTTTCAAAATACATGAAGCCCACTACACTGATAGAAAATCCTACAAAGATGAAAAAGATAGCCCACCGATAATTGAGATATCCCGCCCTATAGGTGTAGAGATTGATCCGATCAGTAAGTGCCATTAGATTTTTTCTTTTTCCAATTTAATTTAGCAATCACAGATAAATTGTGTTGCCTCAACAAATGCTTGCGTGACCATCTTATCTAATTGATGAAAATCATGAAATATTTCGTCGGTGCGAATTAAAAAAACCGTGTAGCCCAGCCTTTTCAGATAGGCTTTATCCGAATTCTTCAGTAGATTTTTTTTTGAGTCACTATTTATAATAATGATTCCGAACTTGGAATCGAGGCAGAAAAAGTCAAAAAAATAGTTTTCGAAAGAATAATCTCTTGTGAATTTGTAGCCAAAAAGTTGTCTCTTGCCGAGCAGGCTATTCCATAATATTTGTTTTGCCTCGCTTAATTGATCTCTTGATGTAGTCATTTGTATAATACCAATTTCGATAATCGAGGGACAAAATTCAATCCATTGGGCGGCTGATTAGAAATCATCTTGCCTTTTTCGGATTGGAATATCTAAAATCTTCATATTTTTTCATAACTTTTCAACACAATCACAAAGTATTTTATTATGAATGCCATTAATAGAAGAAACTGGCTGAAACTGACTGGCCTGGCGGGTTCGGCAGCGCTGGTAACTCCACTCCGTGCTGGACAATCGCTTTCGCGGTACGATGACCATGTGGAAAACTCTGTCGCTAAGTTGAGCTCCAATGAGAATCCGTTTGGCCCGTCTGAGAAAGTACGCAAGGCATTGATTGCTGGCTTCGACGACGGCTGCCGCTATCCTTTTGGTAAGGTCATGGAGCTGATGACCGCTCTAGCTAAAAAGGAAGGCGTGGCACGAGACCAAATTGTGGTGACCGGCGGATCTACGGAGGGGTTGAAAGCAACAGGCCTGACTTATGGTGTGCATGGAGGTGAGGTCGTAAGCCCCGATCCTACCTATCTGTCCCTCCTGAGCTATGCTGAGCAGTTTGGTGCATATATAAACAGGGTTCCTCTTACGGAAGATTTGCAGCACGACCTCGATGAAATGGAGAAACGTGTGAATCATCAGACTAAACTCGTCTTTGTTTGCAACCCCAACAATCCCACTGGAACACTGATCCCGGAAGAGCGGATTAGAGATTTTTGCTTGAGCCTTTCCAAGCGCACTATCGTATTTTCCGATGAGGCATACGGCGATTTTATTACGGAAAAGAATTATCCCTCCATGATTTCCCTCGTGAAAGAAGGAGCTAATGTGATTGTGTCACGTACATTTTCTAAAGTCTATGGTCTTGCCGGACTGAGGGTAGGTTATTTGGTAGCCCGTCCCGATATTGCGGCCAGGATCAGACCTAATGTCATGGCCAATACAAACATGCTTGCCATTTATGGAGCGCTTGCAGCTCTGAATGATGATGATTTTTACGCACATAGTCTGAAAAAAAATATGGAGGCAAAGCAATTTGTGTACGGTTTACTTGACAAGATGGGGTTGAAATACATGAAATCACATACCAATTTTGTGTTTTTTCATACTGGTGTTCCCATTGGGGGACTGATCGAGAAAATGGCGGATAAGGGTGTCAATATAGGTCGTCCTTTTCCACCTCTTACAGATTGGTGCCGCATCAGTACAGGTACGATGAGTGATATGGAGAGATTTGGGAAAGCCCTGCAAGAAGTATTGGTATAACACGGCGAAATTGTAGTTTTACCATGTTTTGTACCTAGAAAAAATTGCCTTAAGAAATTTTAAAAGCTATCGGGACCACACTTTCAATTTTTCTCCGAAACTCAATGTTATAGTTGGAAAAAATGGTGTTGGAAAAACCAATTTGCTCGATGCGATTTACATACTGGCAATGACTCGCAGCAACTTTACTATTTCGGATCAGCAACTGGTAAAAGATGATGCCAACTTCTTCCGCCTGGAAAGTGTTTTTAATAAAACCAATGAGAAAATTGCTCTTGATTATAAGTTAGCTAAGGGCAAGCGCAAGGTTATTGAAAAAAATGGAAAAATATTGGCCCGTTCACTTGATCACATCGGTGAAATACCCATCGTTATGATCACTCCGGGAGAAATTAATCTCGTAACGGGGGGAAATGCAGAGCGACGCAAGTTGGCAGATGCGACATTGAGTCAAACAGATCGTAAATATCTGGAGAATCTTGTTGTTTACAATCGCCTACTCAAACAAAGGAACGCCCTCTTGAAAGAGGGATTGCTCTCAGGAGATAAAAACCAGGACCTCCTGGATGCTTATGACCAAAAAATGAGTGGTCCAGCTCAAAAAATCTATGCCTCCCGGGAAAACTTTTTCTTATGGATTAAGGAAAGGGCGACAGAATATTATAGACAATTGTGTGCAAATGAAGAGATGGTTGATATTAATTATGTGTCTCAGTTGTCAGATAAGACGTTTGATGGATTGGCTGCAGAGAATAGGCACAAGGACATGGCCACGGGTAGAACCCATGCAGGCATTCATAGGGACTCGGTAACTACATTGATCGAAAACAGAGATGCACGTATTTTTGCCTCCCAGGGCCAGAAAAAGAGTCTTGTTTTCGCACTGAAACTCGCGCAAACAGATTTCCTCTGTAAAGCAAAACCTGATCTTCCAATGCTACTGCTGGATGACGTCTTTGACCGGTTGGACGAAGACAGGGTGGACCGGTTGCTCGATCTTGTAATAAGTGGTAATTTTGGGCAGATATTTATTACAGATACGCAATGGGATCGACTCGAACACCGGATTTTGAAATACGGTGTGCCTCATCAAAAAATAGAAATTACTAATGGCAAAAAATGAACAGCTTCTGAAGGATATCTTGCAAGAGGTCGTCTCCCAACCTGCATTGCGTGACAAATACATCCTGATAAGTATAAAAGAGGCTTGGAATAAAATATTTAGCCAAACCATTCATCAATACACTTCAGATATCAAATTTAAACGAGGTGTGCTCACCGTGGTCGTAACTTCAGCTCCATTGAGACATGAGCTCACAATGGGTAAGGACAAAATCATCAAATTGATCAATGAAGAGTTGGGTACGGAGCACGTGTCAGGTTTGCATATTTATTAGTCCTGCCGACTTGAGAACTGCCTACTGCCTACTGCCTACTGAGAACTGAAGACTGACAACTGCCTACTGAGAACTGCCTACTGAGAACTGAAGACTGACAACTGAAGACTGACAACTGCCTACTGAGAACTGAAGACTGAGAACTGCCTACTGAGAACTCCCTACTGAGAACTGAAGACTGACAACTGAAGACTGAGAACTCCCTACTGAGAACTGCCTACTGAGAACTGAAGACTGACAACTGAAGACTGACAACTGAGAACTGACAACTGAAGACTGAGAACTGAGAACTGAAAAACAACCTACGCCCTCCCTTTTGCATTCTTCTTTTTCTCGGTGGATTTCATGGTAGCAGGGAGTTTTTGTCCGGTAGTGGTCATGGCTTGTAAAACGGCAGATTTTAGATTGATCACACCACCACTGCCCGACAATTCGGAAAATGGGATCAAAACTTCGGACCCAGGTTTTTTCACTTTCCCCTTGTATGGCCTTGCACTCTGGACCAGAATCTGCCTGAGTTTTTTGGCCGTTAGAGATGGGAAATATGATTTGATGACAGCAGCAACTCCCGCCACGACAGGACTGGCCATACTGGTACCCGAAGCTTCTTTGTAATTGCCATCTGGTGTGGTGCTCTTTATCTGATGACCAGGTGCAAACAAATCAACTTTTTCTTTTCCATAGTTGCTAAAAGAAGCCACCATGTTTTCTCCCTTTTCCCAACTTAGTGCACCAACTTCGATCCAATTTTTTGCCTTTTTTCTTCCAAATAAACCTCTTTTTTTATCATAAGTGGCATTTGGAAAATTGCTCTCCACATCGTTGTTATTACTGTCGTTGCCAGCCGCATGTACGAGCAATACATTTTTTTTCTCGGCATATTTTATAGCTTTTTCCACTTCGATCTCATATGGGGAAAATCCTTTACCAAAACTCATATTGATGATATGAGCTCCATTGTCAACAGCGTATCTGATTGCATTTGCCACATCTTTATCCCGCTCATCACCATCTGGTACGGCACGTATTGCCATAATACGCACTCGATTTGCCACTCCTTTGATTCCGAAATCGTTCCGCCGGTTTGCTGCAATAATTCCCGCCACATGTGTTCCATGAAAAGCATCGGGACCCTTGACATCTGGATTGCCGTAATATCTCTCAGCTTTGTTTGAGTACTGGTCGTTGACAATATCTCTGGGATTAAAACCAGTGTTGTACCCATAGTCCACTTTATTTTGAGCCTGGTCTAATGCCTCCTGGAGATCCCGTACGACTTCCTTTTCCAGGTCATCAACGTTGCCATCAAAATCTCCCATTTGGGGAAGGAGCTGATCAAAAAAGGCTTTGACCATGCCGTGTTTTTCTGTATCCAGCGCATCGATCCGCTCCCTGGTAATCTTCTCATCACCCAGGGCTTCTTTAGCTGACTTTAGTGCAAATTTGACGTAGGAAAGAATCTGATTGTACTGTTCGGCCTGCGCCGTAGCCTTCTCTACTTCGGTTTCGATATTTTTCTTGTAGGAAATATACTTTTCGTATTCGTTACGTTGTTTTTCGCCCAATGTTGCAGCATCGACATTGCTGTACTTTTTCTCCATTTCGCTTACGATCCGGGTAAGTTCATACGTGTCGTGATGTACGTTTGTTCCATCTTTTCCCCCGATAAAGTTCCAACCGTATAAGTCGTCAACATAGCCATTACCATCATCATCTTTACCGTTGTCCGGTACCTCGTCGTTGTTGCGCCACATGACATCCTTTAAATCATCATGCTGGGGATCTACACCCCCGTCGATTACGGCTACAACCACCTCCTTTGCTACTTTCCCAGCCAGTAATTCGCGATATGTCCGCTCGGTACTGACGCCGTTGATGTTGTCCTGCTCTGGATCCAGGTTAAACCAGTTTTCGGGGATGCTAGACTGACTGTAAACAACGTTTTGAAAACACAGTATATCTAGAATCAATAGAATCTTAAGGCTGAATTTCATGTGTAAAAATTGAATGAGAAAATATTTTGGCTAAATATTTGTTTAACAATATGAGACTATGGCAGGCAAAGGTTGTGCAAAATAGGCCTTTCTCCGGGATCCCGACCACAATTTTGTATAAGTTTAACGAGAATATTAGTTGAAATGGTACGTGTTATACTCCGGTACGGTGTGATAGCTTTGCTCTGCATAAGTCAGACCCTTGCGTTGGCACAGTATTTTGAAGGTGGAGTGATCATGGGCGCTTCCGTCTATGACGGAGAATTATCACCCCACAAGTTTATTGATAAAACCAAATACATACGACCTGCCGCCGGCCTGTTTGTCAGACAAAACTTTAATGAATTTTGGTCGGCAAGACTCTCTTTTGTGTACGGTAAGCTCGAGGGTGCTGACGAAGAGTACCGAGCTGATCGCAACCTCAACTTCTTCACGGATTTTGGCGAAATCGCTGTGCTTGGAGAATTTAGCTTTCCGGGTTTTGATCCCACCGGTTTTAAGAGATTGTCACCTTATGGCTATGTTGGATTGGCCTATATGTACTACAATCCCAAGACGGTCTATCAAGGGCGTACCATTTATCTACAACCACAGGGCACGGAGGGCCAGGGACTACCTGGCTACGATAACCCTTATAGTCTGAATATCTTGTCCATCCCATTTGGTGGGGGCATAAAATATGCATTATCTCCATCGATAACTATTGCTGCCGAATTTGGGCCCCGCATGACGTTTACGGATTATATCGATGATGTGAGCGGTGTGTATCCCAGTTACACGGATTTGGCAACTACCAGAGGTACCACATCAGCCAATCTCAGCAATCGATCTCACGAACTCACGGGTGCAGAACCCATTGATCGAGCTGGAGAACGCCGCGGAAATCCGAAATTTAACGACTGGTACTTCGTAGGCAACATTACCATCTCCTATCATTTGTATGACCTGTTTAACAGCCGTCTGGGGTGCCCGATGGACTTTTAGGTATGGTTTTGCTTCAGATCTACTAGATTCACTCCACTATCTTCATGGTTTTGATTTGTTATCTTCAATTGGGATAACAATAATCAATGAGGGACCAAATTACTCCGTCTGAAATCCTACAAAAATATTGGGGGTATAAGGCCTTTAGACCTTTGCAGCAAGCGATCATTGCAGAAATACTAGAAGGTCATAATGTACTTGCATTACTACCCACCGGAGCTGGAAAATCAGTGTGCTTCCAGGTCCCCGCCCTGATGAGGGACGGTCTCACACTCGTAGTGTCTCCCCTCATTGCATTGATGAATGATCAGGTAGAACAGCTCCGTAAGAAAGGAATCAAGGCGGCCTGCATACACAGTGGTCTTCATTTCAGGGAGATTGAACGGATTGTAGATAATGCCTTGTTTGGTGGTCTTAAATTGCTTTATGTTTCACCGGAGCGCATACAGTCACCCACTTTTTCTCAGGTGATGGAGCGGTTGCCGCTGGTACAGCTGGTAGTCGATGAGGCACACTGTATTAGCATGTGGGGATATGACTTTAGACCATCCTACCTGTCCATTGTAGAAATCAAGAAATGGCACCCCAAAGTGCCCATTGTGGCCCTTACTGCAACAGCTACTAGTGAGGTCATTGACGATATTACTGCACGCCTTGAGATGCAGGACCTCAAGATTTTTAAATCTGATTTCTTGAGACTCAATCTGAGATTTGGGGTGCTCAGGGTGGAGGATAAGAAGGCCAAATGCCTGTCTCTGCTGGCAAAAGTGAAAAAGGCCGGAATCATTTACGTTCGAAATCGGAGGCAGACCCGGGAGATCGCCGAAATGCTTGAAAGAAGAGGGCTGGAAGCGACTTTTTACCACGCTGGTTTATCTGCCGAGATTAGGTCGTTGAGGGAAAGAGAATTCTCAGAGGGGACTAAGCGATTTATGGTTGCCACCAATGCCTTCGGGATGGGTATTGACAAATCGGATGTTGCAATGGTCATTCATTATGACATCCCCGAAAATCTCGAGTCCTACTATCAGGAAGCGGGACGTGCCGGTAGAGATGGAAAAACGGCATATACCATTTTATTGTTTCAGGAGAAAGACCGAATCCGCCTTGAGCGACAGTTTGACAGGGAATTTCCATCCGTTGAAGAAATTAGGCGAGTGTATATAGCGCTTGGAAATTTTCTAAGGCTGGCGGTGGGATCTGGTAAAGGTGCAGTATATCCATTTGATTTAGAAGAATTTCTCAACTCCTACCAACTTCGTGCAGGAGAAACTTGGAGTATTTTAAGAATTCTGGAGAGGGACGGATGGATTTATTTATCCGAAGGAGTGAAAACGCACTCGAAAATCAGGTTTCTTGTCAACAAGGAAATACTCTATGATTATCAACTGAGAAATAAGGAAAAAGATAAAATTATAAGTATTATCTTGAGACTGTACCAGGGGGTCATGTCTGATTTTGTAGAAATGAGGGAGTCTGCAGTTGCCAAGTTGATTTATTTACCCGAGGATAATGTGGTAAAAGCACTCAAGGAAATGCATCAGGCAGGCATTCTAGAGTATTTGGAAAAAAGAGAGGGTCAGCACATTACACTCCTTAGGGAAAGAGTTAATTCATCTAATTTTATGATAGACCTGGAATCACTGAATCTTCGAAAAGAACGCAGACGAAGGGGACTAGATAAAATGCTGGATTATATTGATAGTGGGGAGTGCCGGCAAAGATTTATCCTGGATTATTTTGATGTCTACCTGAAAATGGATTGCGGGGTGTGTGACCGGTGTAAAGCGAGATCTCAGAGAAAAATGAGTCGTCAGGACTTTTTGCGAATCAAAGAAAAAATGTTGGCGATTCTGAGCAGGGAATCTGCGCCAGTTCAGGAATTAATAGAGAGTCTTGACGAGGAAGAACGCTTTGTAACACATGTTCTTCAATCCTTACTCGACGATGCAATAATCGAAAAAAAAGATGCTCATGTTTTAATTAAAACTCCGGAAAAATGAAGAAAATCGTATTTTCTGTAACCAATGATATAGTGCAAGACAGGCGCATGATCAGGATTTGCAACACATTGCAAAATGCCGGTTACGATGTGACCCTTGTGGGAAGACTTCTGCAGAACTCCAGACCACTGAAGGAGTTTTCATTTAAGACTCATCGAATAAAGTGTATTTACAATAAAGGCCCAAAATTTTATGCAGAATATAATATTCGGCTTTATTATTATTTAAAAAAATTAAAGGCAGATATTTATGGAGCAGTCGATTATGATACACTTAAAGCCGTCACAAGGGCAGCCGGATCAAGGGGTAAGAAAGTAATTTTTGATGCGCATGAGTGGTTTGAAGAAGTACCAGAACTGGAAGGCAGGGATAAGGTGAAGAGATACTGGCAAAAAATTGCACGGAAGGGCATCGAAAAAACTAATTTAAGATATACAGTATCACAAGGCATCGCAAAAAAGCTTGGAGAATTGTATGGAAAATCTTTTGAAGTAATTCACAATTGCCCTCCTCTTAGGGAAAAGGAGCCCGGATCGGTACGGGAGGAGCTGATCGTCTATGTTGGTGTCTTAAATAAGGGCCGCGGACTAGCCGAACTCATAAAAACAATGCCTCAGATAAATGCCAAATTGTGGCTGGTAGGGGAAGGCGATATCCGGGAGGAACTCTGGAGGCTTGCGACCGACGAAAATGTACTGGATAAAGTAATATTCAAGGGGTTTGTACCACCCGAGGAGTTGGAAGAAATCTTACTTCGTGCCCGGGTGGGCGTCAATCTTCTGGACGGATCTTCTCTGAGCTATAAATATTCACTTGCAAATAAGTTTTTTGATTACGTCCACGCCGGACTGCCGCAGGTCTTCATGGATTTTCCGGAATATCAATCTTTCTACAAACAACACCGTGTGGGAGCCGGCATTTATGACCTTAAGAGTACTTCTATTGCTTATGCGATAAATCATTTGATCGAGGATCGCAATTACTGGTTCAATATCCATTGTTCATGTCTCGAAGCGCGTAAAGAGTGGAGCTGGCAGAGGGAGGAAACGAAACTTCTCAACCTGGTTGGAGCCATGTGATAAGTCTCGGTGCCTCAAATCCCCATTTCCAAACGGTTCGGATGAAAGGCCAACAGGTGCCCCAGTCTGGTGCAAGCTCACTGGTACTGGTAAACCCATGATTTATTTGCGCTTCCATTTTGGTATAATGCTGTCGATGAATCGAGTCAAGCAGCGTTTTTGGAACGGCCTGGATCTTAGTATCAGGAAAGATAGGATGCACTTACTGGAATTCATCACAGGGATAGACGTGCCATTCGAGCACATTATTGAATTTGCGACCCGCCAATTTGCGCTTTTTACCATCCTCCATTTTCCTGATTACCTGATGAGGTTAAGTTTAATCCTCGGAGTCTTGGCCGCGATTTCACACGTCTTCAGGTGCATACTGCACTACGACATCATGATTCGAAGTAGCTTGAGATCCTAGTAGAGTCAAGTGACATGTGTTGAATAATTCCGATGCCACCCCTCAAAGCCCCTCTCATCCTCAAGCCCTAATCTGGCAAGAATATAATGCAACGAATCTACAAGGATTACTGCGAAAATTTCATTTCGTCACATGGCATTATGGGGAATTGTGTGATCTTCTATCCAGTGGAGTCGCCCGATCCGGATTCCATCAAGGGTAGGCATTAGGCAAGCAATATACCACACGTTTTGATACTGAAATATTTCTGGTGCAGCTACCGGAATTGATCCAACAAAGTATTGGTCATCATCAATCCCAAAGTTTAAGGGATCCCGCGAACGGTAGATATTTGTCTTATTTTTCTTCCCGTACATCTCGGTCCTGAAAAGAAAATAGAGATCACCTAATTTTATTACAAAAGGACATTCTGCAAGCCATAATTTACCCTTACCTACATGACCACCGTATGACACGATCCTTGAGTCACTCCATTTTACCAGATCCTCCGATGTGCGAGCATAAATAGCGCCGTCATTATTGGGATGTGCTACATAGTAGCAGATCCAATAGTCATCCGTTTGGATCACCATCGCATCCCTGGTGTTGGTTTCTTCAGGATCACCGAAGAGAGAGGGATCATTGTTTGTCAATTTTCTCGTAAATGTTTTTCCATCCTGGCTTTCTGCGAGACAAATCCGGTTCCAATCTCCGTAGAACATCAAAAACTTTTCATATTTTTTCATTACATAGGGTGCCTGCATGCCTCCGGGATTCTCACCTAAGGTGCTATCCGCCCTCATTTTAATTCCTGTGGGAGTCCAATCCTCGGCATGTAGATCTTGACTTTCCCATCCATAGAATAGTCTGGTCTTTCCCACTTCTTTCGTCTTGCGAATGCATGACCATATTTGCCAGTTACCATCTTGAGCTTGCCAGATTCCAAAATCCACGGGCTGTTGGTCTTCACTTTGTAGATCTCCCAAATTGGGATTGCCGGAGACTTTCCACCAATCCTCCTCAAGCACAGGTACTAGATTAGGTGAGGTGCACTGCACCAAAAAGAAGGATAGAAAGATATAATTGAATCGCAACAATCAGTATTTGACTGAAAAATAGGGAAAAAGGAAGGGAACATTGGCAAACAGTACAGATACCATCGATTTTGGCCGACCATTTTAGAGCCATAAAAATCCGTGATGATCGGTCAAATCCGTTAAATCCGTGTTCCCCTGGTTGTGAAAAAGGATAGCAGGAATACATTTATTATCCGATTTGATTTTTTCCCTCGTCTAAGAATGGCACAATAGCAACACAGATGCCACCGATTTTACAGATTTTCGCGGATTCTCTAAGTATAAAGGATAAATCCGTGTTTCTCCGTTATATCCGTTAAATCCGTGTTCCCCTGGTTGTGAAAAAGGATAGCAGGAATACATTTATTATCCGATTTGATATTTTTCCTAGTCAAAGAATGGCACAATAGCAACACAGATGCCACCGATTTTACAGATTTTCGCGGATTCTCTAAGTATAAAGGATAAATCCGTGGTGATCGGTCAAATCCGTTAAATCCGTGTTCCCCTGGTTGTGAAAAAGGATAGTAGGAATACATTTGTTATACGATTTGATTTTATCCCTCGTCAAAGAATGGCACAATGGCAACACAGATGCCACCGATTTTACAGATTTTCGCGGATTCTCTAAGTATAAAGGATAAATCCGTGTTTCCATGGTTGTGAAATGCATGGTAGAAGTACATTTATTCTCCAATTTAATTTTTTACCTCGTCAAGACTGGTAAAGTAGCAACCCAAATACTACCGATACACCGATCTATTTGTGGCGTTAAAATTCTATGGTGATCGGTCAAATTCGTTAAATCCGTGTTCCCCTGGTTGTGAAAAAGGATAGCAGGAATACATTTATTATCCGATTTGATTTTTTACCTCGTCAAAGACTGGCATAGTAGCAACACAGATGCCACCGATTTTACAGATTTTCGCGGATTCTATAAGTATAATGAGTAAATCCGTGGTGATCGGTCAAATCCGTTAAATCCGTGTTCCCCTGGTTGTGAAAAAGGATAGCAGGAATACATTTGTTATCCGATTTGATATTTTTCCTAGTCAAAGAATGGCACAATAGCAACACAGATGCCACCGATTTTACAGGTTTTCGCGGATTCTCTAAGTATAAAGGATAAATCCGTGGTGATCGGTCAAATCCGTTAAATCCGTGTTCCCCTGGTTGTGAAAAAGGATAGCAGGAATACATTTATTATCCGATTTGATATTTTTCCTAGTCAAAAAGAATGGCATAGTAGCAACACAGATGCCACCGATTTTACAGATTTTCGCGGATTCTATAAGTATAATGGATAAATCCGTGATGATCGGTCAAATCCGTTAAATCCGTGTTTCCAAGGTTGCGAAATGCATTGGCAGAAAATACATTTTATTATCCGATTTGATTTTTCCCTGGTCAGAGAATGGCACAATGGCGACACAGATGCCACCGATTTTACAGATTTTCGCGGATTCTCTAAGTATAAAGGATAAATCCGTGTTTCTCCGTTATATCCGTTAAATCCGTGTTCCCCTGGTTGTGAAAAAGGATAGCAGGAATACATTTATTAT
This sequence comes from Saprospiraceae bacterium, assembly GCA_965222645.1. GTDB lineage: Bacteria > Bacteroidota > Bacteroidia > Chitinophagales > Saprospiraceae > JABDMH01. Next base: position 4,979,857 of record OZ244968.1, read on the forward strand.
CCGATTTGATATTTTTCCTAGTCAAAGAATGGCACAATAGCAACACAGATGCCACCGATTTTACAGATTTTCGCGGATTCTCTAAGTATAAAGGATAAATCCGTGTTTCCATGGTTGTGAAATGCATGGTAGAAGTACATTTATTCTCCAATTTAATTTTTTACCTCGTCAAGACTGGTAAAGTAGCAACCCAAATACTACCGATACGCCGATCTATTTGTGGCGTTAAAATTCTATGGTGATCGGTCAAATCCGTTAAATCCGTGTTCCCCTGGTTGTGAAAAAGGATAGCAGGAATACATTTATTATCCGATTTGATTTTTTACCTCGTCAAAGACTGGCATAGTAGCAACACAGATGCCACCGATTTTACAGTTTTTCGCGGATTCTCTAAGTATAAAGGATAAATCCGTGTTTCCATGGTTGTGAAATGCATGGTAGAAGTACATTTATTCTCCAATTTAATTTTTTACCTCGTCAAGACTGGTAAAGTAGCAACCCAAATACTACCGATACGCCGATCTATTTGTGGCGTTAAAATTCTATGGTGATCGGTCAAATCCGTTAAATCCGTGTTCCCCTGGTTGTGAAAAAGGATAGCAGGAATACATTTATTATCCGATTTGATTTTTTACCTCGTCAAAGACTGGCATAGTAGCAACACAGATGCCACCGATTTTACAGATTTTCGCGGATTCTATAAGTATAATGAGTAAATCCGTGGTGATCGGTCAAATCCGTTAAATCCGTGTTCCCCTGGTTGTGAAAAAGGATAGCAGGAATACAATTGTTATCCGATTTGATATTTTTCCTAGTCAAAGAATGGCACAATGGCGACATAGATGCCACCGATTTTACATCATCCGAATGCATGAAAAATGGGAGCCATCGTTACCCCACTATAATTTCACGATTTTCTCTAAATGATTACCTTCAGAAGTTTGAATCTGAATGAAATAACTGCCGCCGGGTAAATGTTGCAGATCTAACTTATTACTTTGCGTAGGTCCGGATTTCAAAACGAGCATCCCTAATTTATTGTACACAGAAATGCGTTGTATTTTTTCCGCACTCAAAATATCAATGGCTCCATACGTCGGATTGGGAAGAAAAAGAATTGCCTGATCACAATGATTTCTCACATGCAAAACATTGGAATAGAAGACGTCTCCGTCCAAGTCAATTTGTTTTATTCTATAAAAATTTTCGAGTTCTACTTTTTTATCGAAATAATTAAATCGCGTTGTAACCTCTGTGGGGTGAAATGTCTCCATCGAAAGAAAAACTACCCCGTCTGTACTGCGCTCGAGTATAAAGTGATCGACGCTGTTGTCATACTCCGTTTGCCATTTGATCTCATTACTGCAATTCTTATTCTCGATTTGGAATTGATTCACATTTAAGTGCAGCACTGTAGATTCGAGCACGAAGTTGTGCAAATGGACTGTACCCGGTACAAATTCAATAATGGTGTCTTTGGTTTCATATCCCGACTTGCTGATTTGCACTTGCAAGATATTGGTCGCAGATCTTCCAGCACCATTTTCAGGCAAAGTAGTTTGATCCACAATTCCCAATGCAAAATCACCACCTTGTCCCGTATGATCAAAGGGATGATCATGAGCAAGTATCTGTACAACAGCACTATCCACAAGACCTCCTTCTGAATCTTTTACCACACCCTCGAGGTAGCTCGCTTTGGCCGTATAATCTGGCTGCAGTACAAAAAGTCCATTGTTGATATCTGAAGCCAGAATGAGATTATTGGTAAAAAAAGGAAATGCACCCCAGCAACCGGTACCGGCTCCGGGGTCAGTATCATAAGCTCCGATCTCCACAAGATTCGATGGTCGGGAAGCATCGACGATCTTAACTCCATCTTGATAATAGGAAATGATCAAATGATCACCTTTGACATGCACATTATGAGGAGCCACATTGTTTCCCAGAGTTGAGTATGGCGCGTATTTGTCGAGAAATACAATGTCGTTATGATCACTGATGTCCCAGGCTTCGACATATGCTCCCCCCACCTCATCTGTAGTGTAGGCGATGTTTCCATCTTCAGATGTCCAGACGTTGTGTGTAAAAGCCCCGCCCGTCTCCTGGTTAGCCACGGTGTTTACCAAAATAGTATCAGCTTCTATGGATAGTGTATGCAAAGAAAAATACCGCTCGTAAATATCTGATGTAACCAGGACGTTGCGGCCAGTATGATAAAAGACATCGTGGGCATACACGGGTGGTCCGAGACCAACGACAGGTGGGATCGAATCATCCTGGTAAAGGTCTAAAATCAGAACTCCTCCCTCGTTTAGTTGCCTGCATCCCGCGACATAAAGAAGTCCCAAATCATCGATATACAGGTTGTGGGCATTCATTAGGGAATCCTCTCCGATCTTGGGATGATATGACCACGACGGGATTGAGGAAGGATCAGTCATATCAATCACTTGAAGACCGGTGTTGCCTTGATCAGCCACGACATAAATCTTGTCACCCCAATTTTTTATATCTCTCCAAACACCTGCGGCGCCTGGAATCTCAACCACCAGTATTGGGGCGGCGGGGTCTGCAATATTGTAAATGGAAGTCCCGCAGCGGGTGCCCAAAATGGCGAAGTTTGTTCCATTGGAGTGTTCAAAACCCCACACATCGTTAAATCCATCCTCACAGTTATCCGGAGGGTTTGATAAGAGCGAAAGGTTAAAATCAGTCTGTGCTCTGGCTGTTCCTGCCGCTGCAATAAAGAGCAAAATCAGACAGATAGACCTACCCCAATTGTGGTTAACCTTTTGTAAAAACCATTTCATCATCTACATATTAAAACGACGGGGGAGTATAAAAGTATCTGGATCCGGGTTGCGAGCTCAGATCTTCAATTTGTCAGTCTATTATCTGCTGAGCCTAAACCAACACTGAAAGCTTTGATGAACGGGAATAAGATCCTGATCAGGGAATAATACCTTTTCTATTGCAAACACAATGCCGTACTCCCCTAAAATCAACTAATTTTTCAGATCTCCTTTTCCCGCAAGATCCAGAAAAAAGGCATACTCCATTGCGGTCTCTTTGTGTCTTTTAAACCGGCCTGAGGCCCCGCTATGTCCTGTATCCATATTAGTATGCAGGAGCAATGGATTGTCGTCGGTCTTGTACTCCCTGAGTTTTGCGACCCATTTCGCCGGTTCCCAATATTGCACCTGGGAGTCGTGAAGACCGGTGGTGACCAGGATGGCTGGGTAGTCTTTCTTTTCTACATTATCGTAAGGACTGTAAGATTTCATATACGCATAGTACTCCGGGTCATTTGGATTTCCCCACTCGTCGTACTCACCGGTAGTAAGGGGTATACTCTCATCGAGCATGGTCGTAACCACGTCGACAAAGGGCACAGCTGCAATTACACCCTTCCAAAGTTCCGGAGCCATATTGAGCATAGCACCCATCAAGAGGCCACCCGCACTTCCACCAAGCGCAAACAATTGGTCAGGACTCGTATATTCTGCAGAAATCAAATACTTGGCACAATCGATAAAATCGGTGAATGTGTTCTTTTTCTTAAAAAACTTTCCGTCCTCATACCACTGCCGTCCCATCTCCTGACCTCCTCGTATATGTGCAATTGCAAAGGCAAAGCCCCTGTCCAGAAGACTGAGCCGGGAAGAATTAAAGCGGGGATCGATACTTATCCCATAACTGCCATAGCCGTACAGGAGGAGAGGTCCTTTACCATTTTTTAAAAAACCTTTTTTAAACACGAGAGAAATGGGCACTTTTACGCCGTCTCTCGCAGTCGCATAGTGGCGCTCACTGACGTAGTCATCCGGATCAAAATCACCAACAACCTCCTCCTGTTTCTTTAAAATAAGTTTGCGATCATCCACATTGTAGTCGTAAGTTGTATTGGGAGTGGTGAGACTTGTAAACCTGATCCGTAACAATTTGCTGTCGTACTCGGGATTTTGACCGGTATTGCATGTATACGATTCTTCTCCAAATTCGATCTGATGATCGCTTCCGTCATAATTGCGTATGGTCAGTTGGGTCGTGCCGCCAGCCCGCTCACTCAATACGAGGAAATCCTTAAAGGCATCGATATCACTAAGCAGAACATCGGATCTGTGCCCTACCACTTCTTTCCAATATTTTTTATCCCTTTGATTTTCAGGGGCGACCATCAGTCTAAAATTTGGGGCATTCCAGTTTGTGCGGATGTAAAACCGATCACCAGCATGGACGATCGTGTGTTCGTGTTTGGCTTCTCTTGGAATGAATATTTCAAATTCACCCATGGGATTGCTTGCATCGAGAAGGCGGAATTCTGAAGACAGGCTGGCAAAAGAACCTATTACAATATATTCTTTTGTCCTGGTTTTGTACACATAGGTGTTAAAGGTATCGTCATCTTCGTGATATACTAAGACATCATTTTGGGGATTAGTACCCAGTTCGTGCCGAAAGATCTTAAACGGTCGGAGGGCTTCGTCTTTTCGTGCGTAAAACACTGTTTTATTATCGTCCGCCCACACCGCACTTCCTGTCGTATTTTCAATTTTATCTGTCAACATCTTTCCCGATCGGAGATCTTTAAACCTCAGCGTATAGATTCTTCTGCTCAGGGTATCTTCACCATAAGCTAACAGTTGATTATTGGGACTTACGGATCTGCTACCCACGTTGTAAAATTCGTAATCCTTTGCAAGCTGGTTGACATCGAGCAATATCTCCTCGGGACTGTCAGCTTCTGTTTTCTTTCGACCATAAATGGGATGTTCTTTGCCCTCTTCATATCGAGACATGTATAAATAGCCATTGTCCAGTACGGGGACAGACATGTCGGTCTGCTTTATTCTGCCAATGATCTCTTCAAAGAGTTGATCTTGAAGGGATTTGGTGTGATCCAGCATCGCATCGGTATAACTATTCTCTTCGTTTAGATAGTTGATGACCTCCGGATTAGTGCGATCGTTAAGCCAGTAATAGGGATCTATCCTGGTATCTCCATGAATGGATAATTCTTTATTTACTTTCTTTGCTGATGGTGGTTCGAGACTCATTTTTTGAATTGATACTGCATCCTCATTCAAGGTCATGTCGCTGCACGATGCGGTGAGAAGGAGTAAGAGGATGGGTAGTTTAAGATTTGTAATTGTGGTCATTGATCCTAAAAAGCAATGAATATCTGCAAAATATTATAAACTGGACCTCCGATATCTCGAAAACTCTGGAACTTTAAAGACCTAAAATCTATTTCCATTACCCCATTACTAAAGTAATTTTTTTTGAAACTCTCACTTACGTATAGGCAGATACTTACTATCTCGGCACCGATCATGATCGGTAGTGCGGCACAGAATGTCATTGCACTTAGTGACAGTTTTTTTCTATATCATGTGAGCGAATCTGACTTTGCCGCTATAGGATTTGTCAGCGTCTTTTACCTTATCATTATGGCCATCGGATATGGGATGAGCCGGGGTGGCCAAATCCTTGTGGCAAGGTGTTGCGGTGCCAGGGAATACAAAAAAGCCGGGGGTAATTTTTACTCAATGCTTTATTTTGAAATCATCCTGGCTTGTGCGTTTTTTCTGTTTGTGGTTTTTCTTTGTCCTTCTTTTTTCAGACTCTTTGTACATACTGAGGTGATTTATGAGAAAAGTCTTGAATATCTCCAGTACCGTATATGGGGGATCTTCCCCGCATTTATTGGAGTCTCCCTGATTGCATTTTATACCGGAATCGCCCGGACAAGAATTATACTTTATGACACAGTTGTCCTGATTGTTGTCAATATTGTCCTCAATTACAGCTTAATCTTTGGTCGTTGGGGTATGCCCGAAATGGGTATTGCCGGAGCTGGACTGGCGAGCAGTCTTGCAGAGCTCATTGCACTTGTAGTCTTCGCTCTGTACATGTTTTTCGACAAATCGCTGAAGAGATTTCGCCTATTGAAAATTGCTAAGTTTGATCTGAATATTATCAAAGCCAATCTCAAGGTAGCGAGCCCCATCGTCTTGCAAGCTGTCGTGGGTCTGGGAAGTTGGTTTTTCTTCTTTTCTATCATTGAGAATATGGGAGAACGGGAGCTTGCGATAAGCAATCTTGCCCGTATTGTGTATCTGGTGCTTAGTATCCCTTGCTGGGGATATTCAGTGGGAGTAAACACGCTGGTGAGCAACTTTATCGGACAGTCAGAAGAGAGCCAGGTGATGCAAGTGATCAAGAAGACGATGAAGCTTTGTGTCAGCAACACATTGCTCGTAGCTACTCCTGTTTTGCTGTTTCCCCAGTATTTATTGTACCCTCTTTTGGGATCGGAAGACATGTCACTTATTATCGAGACCCAACCGCTCTTTTATGTGCTGTTCGTGATTCTGACCCTTTTTGCGGTCGGAGCCATATACTTCAATGGCATGGTCGGGACAGGCGCTACAATTCAGAGTCTCTGGATCCAGACCATTTGTGCTATCTTTTACATAGTACTTATTTACGTACTGGTCAACTATCTAAATGTGGGGCTGGTCACAGCATGGCTCATCGAAGTGCTGTATTGGATTCCATTGATTTATCTCGTGCACCGATACATGAAAAGGGGGAATTGGAAGAATCTACAGGTATGAAGTTTTGCACAATATGTGGAAATAATGTCAATCGATTGACGATCTAATAAGCCTATATTTGCGCACGTGAGATTACAGAAGATAGAAATTAAGGGGTTTAAAAGTTTTGCCAATGAAACCATTGTACATTTCAACGAGGATGTGATTGGTATTGTTGGACCCAATGGTGCCGGAAAATCAAATCTGGTCGACGCCATCAGATGGGTATTGGGAGAGCAAAGAAGTAAGGATTTGCGACTCGACAAGATGTCGGATGTCATTTTCAATGGGACCAAAAAGCGGAAATCGGGAGGTGTGGCCTTCGTCTCCCTTACTTTCGAAAACACAAAAAACCTCCTTCCCACAGAATATAACACGGTATCCATTGCCCGGTATCTTTACCGGACCGGAGAAAGTGAATATCGACTCAACAACGTGCCTTGCAGGCTGAAAGATATCCGGTCCCTCTTCCTGGATACCGGAATTGGATCAAATTCATATGCCATCATTGCGCTGGGGATGGTAGAAGATATACTGAGTGATAAGGAGAATGCACGGCGGAAAATGTTTGAGCAAGCCGCCGGTATCTCAAAATATAAAGCCCGTAAGAAAGAGACTCTCAATAAACTCAACTCCACCCAGAATGACCTGGACCGGGTGGAAGATCTGCTGTATGAGATTGAGGGAAATCTGAAGGCCCTTGAAAAACAGGCAAGGAGGACGAAGCGTTACTTCGAGCTTAAGGATCTCTACCGCGACCTCAGTGTAAAGCTGGCTATCGCAAAGATCAGTGACCTGAAAGACAGTTATCAGTCATTGTCTAAGACGATTGAAAAAGAACAGGACTCTTTTCGCAATTTTGACACGACGATCAACCAATTGGAGGCCGATCTTCAGGATCTGAAGCAACAGCATCTCAACAAGGAAAAATCACTGAGTGATTTTCAGCGCTCGATGAATGAATTGATTTCGAATATCCGGACCGCTGAAAATGACAAGAAAATCAACGAACAAAAACAGGAATTTCTCGACCAAAATCAGCAAACCACCCAGCTGAGACTCAATAGCAACTCAGAACGGATAAAAAGTCTGGAAATCGCCGGAGAGAAATTTGTTGTTGACCTGGAGACCGTCGCAGAAACAGAAAACCAGGTCAAAGCCGATCTAGATGCAGCAGTACTTGATCTCGAAGAGATCAAATCCGGTCACGGTGACACCAAAGAGGTGCTGGACCAAATTGTAGAGAGACATCAGAATAAACAAACTGCACTCATCGATCTGGAAAAAAAGCTAGTAGTAAACGAAACAAATACCGAAAGCACAAATTCGGAAATCGAAAAGCTAAAAACTCAAATTTCAAACCAGAATAAAGAATTTGAAACTATAGATCGTTCCCTCGATAATTTGGGTAAAAAATTAGTAGAACAGAACAAACTAATCGAAAAACTCGAACAAGAGGAGCACGACAGGCAAACCGCTTTGGCTGATCTGGAATATCAGGAAGATCAAATCAACCGGAGTTTAAATGATCTCAATCGCAACAAAGATGCAAAACAGCATGAGTATGATTTAATCAAAAATTTGGTTGACAAACTAGAGGGATTTCCGGATAGCATCAAATTCTTAAATAAGAATAATCGTTGGGCTAAAAATGTTCCCTTACTATCGGATTTGATTTATACTCCCGAGCAATATCGGGCGGTAATAGAAAATTATTTAGAACCATATCTCAATCATTATGTAGTCGATACCTATGATGATGCTGCTAGTGCAATCCAGTTACTGTCTGATGCGCAGAAGGGTAGAGCAAATTTTTTCATAAGGGAAGCCTTTGGAACTCCACAGCCCCAGGTCAAATTGGAATTTGCGCAGGATACCGTGTCGATTGTAGAAGTAGAAGAAAAATACAAAGCCGTAGTCCATCATCTTTTGCACAACGTATTTATCGTAGAGGATAGCACTCTGATCGCAGATAAAAAACTGGATGATAACGTTACTATCCTATCTGGTGATGGCAAATACATAAGAAGTAAGCACGCGCTCGCTGGCGGGTCGGTGGGGCTTTTTGAAGGTAAAAAACTAGGACGAAAAAAATACCTGAAAAAACTTGAGGAAGTTCTGAAGGATCTCGATAAAAAAATCGGAAAAAAAGAAGAGAAACTCGATGAAATAAATGATCAATTGAGTTTGCTCGAAGAGTCTGAAGGAGTTCAGGACCTGGACCTGGAAAAGAAAAAAGAGGAAGAGTTGAGAAGGGAGGAAGTGTACCTGCGTTCACGTCAGGAGCATTTCCTGGATCTACAAAGTGGATCCGATGAATCGATTAAATCCCTTAACGAAAGACTGAAAGGGCTTCTTGAAGAAGCTAAAAGCCTGAAAAAGCAGATTTCGGCACTTAAGATCAAGATTGAAGCCGAGGAGAAGGAATTGAGTTCGATTGACACTTCTTATGCGGAAATCGCCACCCGTCTGTCAAACCAGAACGCCCTGGTGCACCACAAAAACATCGAACTTATCAAACAACAAAGTGCAAGTGAATCAATCACCAGGGAAAAGGAATTTAACGATCATCAGCTGAAGGAGTTGAGGAGCCAGGTCGAGGAAGATAAAGACCTTTTGAAACAACAGGAAGTTGAAAGGGCAGAATTAATTGAAAAATGGAATCAGCTCAATGCCTCCCTCAAGGAATTTTATGAACTGCGAAAATCCAGAGAATCTGACCTCTCGGGGATGGAGCAATCTTATTACGAAGCGAGGGGTGAGATATCAAAAATAGAAGATACGATACGACATACCCATAAAAAACAAAGTGATCACCAACAATTTATCAACGAACTCAAAGAAAAATTTACCGATGTAAAATTTAAAATGAGCAACATCGGGGAAAGGCTAAAAATCGAATTTGAGATTGAGCTTGAGGAGGTGTTGAAAAATAGTTCGGAAGAAGAAGTGGATGTCCCGGAATTGGATGTGAAAGTGGAGAAAATGCGTAACCGCATAAACAATTATGGTGAGATTAATCCTATGGCCGTGGATGCATACGAGGAGGGACAGGAGAGATATGATTCTATCAGCACGCAGCGCGACGACATTGTCGAAGCCAGGGACTCACTGATGGAGACGATAAAGGAGATCGAAGAAACTGCCACGACCAGATTTATGGAGTCTTTCGATCAGGTGAGGGAAAATTTTATTCAGGTTTTTCGCAGTCTGTTTACAGAAGATGACAATTGCGATCTTATCCTCTTGGATCCGGTGTCACCACTTTCATCTCCTATTGAAATAGTAGCCAAACCCAAGGGCAAACGGCCGAAGACCATCAGCCAACTTTCAGGTGGTGAAAAAACGCTCACAGCCATTGCTTTGTTATTTGGTCTTTACTTGCTCAAGCCAGCACCGTTCTGTGTATTTGATGAAGTAGATGCACCATTGGATGATACCAACGTTGAGAAGTTTAACAAGATCATCAAGAACTTTAGCTCTGAGAGTCAATTCATTATTGTCACGCATAATAAGCTCACCATGGCAGCTGTAGATGTCATCTATGGTATCTATATGGAGGAACAAGGTGTATCCAATGTGAGTCAGGTAGATTTTAGAAGCTTTTCACATGCCAGCCTTTTGGAAGTAACCCATTGAAAATTATATCCGGCGAATATAAATTCGCCTCTGTCCATTGGATACGGTTGGATTATATCGTGCGAATATAAAATCGCCTTCCTCGGGGTTGTGAGCTGGATTATATCCGGCGAACATAAATTCTACCTGTCGGGTGATGGGTTAGATTATATCCGGCGAATATAAATTCGCCTCTGTCCATTGGATACTGGTTGGAATTATATCGTGCGAATATAAATTCGCCTTCCTTTGGGTTGCCGGCTCGATTATATCCGGCGAATATAAATTCGCCTCTGTCCTGACCATCGGTTGGAGAATCGGATATTCGGGTTTTAAAATCAATCTCGGGATTGTCTAACCCATTCTGCAGTCTTTACCGTCTACTATTTAGAATCGTCTAAGATAAATTTGCCTCTGGTCGGTGGATACCGGTTAGACTATATCCGGCGAATATAAATTCGCCTCTGTCCATTGGATACCGGTTGGAATTATATCGTGCGAATATAAATTCGCCTTCCTCGGGGGTTGTGAGCTGGATTATATCCGGCGAATATATATTCTGCCGGTTGGGTGATGGGTTAGATTATATCCGGCGAATATAAATTCGCCTCTGCCCATTGGATACTGGTTGTATCATATCGTGCGAATATAAAATCGCCTTCCTTTGGGTTGCCGGCTCGATTATATCCGGCGAATATAAATTCGCCTCTGTCCATTGGATACGGTTGGATTATATCGTGCGAGTATAAAATCGCCTTCCTCGGGGGTTGTGAGCTGGATTATATCCGGCGAATATAGATTCGCCTCTGTCCGGACCATCGGTTGGAGAATCGGATATTCGGGTTTTAAAATCAATCTCGGGATTGTCTAACCCATCTGTAGTCTTTACCGTCTACTATTTAGAATCGTCTAAGATAAATTTGCCTCTGGTCGGTCGATACCGGTTAGACAATATCCGGCGAATATAAATTCGCCTCTGTCCATTGGATACTGGTTGGATCATATCGTGCGAATATAAAATCGCCTTCCTCGGGGGTTGTGAGCTGGATTATATCCGGCGAATATATATTCTGTCGGTCGGGTGATGGGTTAGATAATGTCCGGCGAATATAAATTCGCCTCTGTCCATTGGATACTGGTTGGATCATATCGTCCGAATATAAATTCGCCTCCGTCCGGACCATCGGTTGGAGAATCGGATATTCGGGTTTTAAAATCAGTCTCGGGATTGTCTAACCCATTCTGCAGTCTTTACCGTCTACTATTTAGAATCGTCTAAGATAAATTTGCCTCTGGTCGGTGGATAACCGGTTGGATTATATCCGGCGAATATAAATTCGCCTCTGTCCATTGGATACTGGTTGGATCATATCGTGCGAATATAAAATCGCCTTCCTCGGGGGTTGTGAGCTGGATTATATCCGGCGAATATATATTCTGCCGGTCGGGTGATGGGTTAGATTATATCCGGCGAATATAAATTCGCCTCTGTCCATTGGATACTGGTTGGATCATATCGTGCGAATATAAAATCGCCTTCCTCGGGGGTTGTGAGCTGGATTATATCCGGCGAATATATATTCTGCCGGTCGGGTGATGGGTTAGATTATATCCGTCGAATATAAATTCGCCTCTGTCCATTGGATACTGGTTGGATCATATCGTGCGAATATAAAATCGCCTTCCTCGGGGGTTGTGAGCTGGATTATATCCGGCGAATATATATTCTGCCGGGCGGGTGATGGATTAGACTATGTCCGGCGAATATAAATTCGCCTCTGTCCATTGGATACTGGTTGGATCATATCGTGCGAATATAAAATCGCCTTCCTCGGGGGTTGTGAGCTGGATTATATCCGGCGAATATATATTCTGTCGGGCGGGTGATGGATTAGACTATGTCCGGCGAATATAAATTCGCCTCTGTCCATTGGATACTGGTTGGATCATATCGTGCGAATATAAAATCACCTTCCTCGAGGGTTGTGAGCTGGATTATATCCGGCGAATATATATTATGTCGGTCGGGTGATGGGTTAGATTATATCCGGCGAATATAAATTCTGTCGGGCGGGTGATGGATTAGACTATGTCCGGCGAATATAAATTCGCCTCTGTCCATTGGACTCTGGTTGGATCATATCGTGCGAATATAAAATCGCCTTCCTCGGGGGTTGTGAGCTGGATTATATCCGGCGAATATATATTCTGCCGGGCGGGTGATGGATTAGACTATGTCCGGCGAATATAAATTCGCCTCTGTCCATTGGATACTGGTTGGATCATATCGTGCGAATATAAATTCGCCTCTGTCCATTGGATACCGGTTGGAATTATATCGTGCGAATATAAAATCGCCTTCCTTTGGGGTTGTGAGCTGGATTATATCCGGCGAATATATATTCAGCCGGTCGGGTGATGGGTTAGATTATATCCGGCGAATATAAATTTGCCTCTGTCCATTGGATACTGGTTGGATCATATCGTCCGAATATAAATTCGCCTCTGTCCGGACCATCGGTTGGAGAATCGGATATTCGGGTTTTAAAATCAATCTCGGGATTGTCTAACCCATTCTGCAGTCTTTACCGTCTACTATTTAGAATCGTCTAAGATAAATTTGCCTCTGGTCGGTGGATAACCGGTTGGATTATGTCCGGCGAATATAAATTTGCCTCTGTCCATTGGATACTGGTTGGATCATATCGTGCGAATCTAAAATCACCTTCCTCGAGGGTTGTGAGCTGGATTATATCCGGCGAATATAAATTTGCCTCTGTCCATTGGATACTGGTTGGATCATATCGTGCGAATATAAAATCGCCTTCCTCGGGGGTTGTGAGCTGGATTATATCCGGCGAATATATATTCTGTCGGTCGGGTGATGGGTTAGATTATATCCGGCGAATATAAATTCGCCTCTGTCCTGTTCTACTAACTGAACTTCTGACTGTCAACTTCGGTCTTCGTGCTCCCAACTTCGATCTTCGAGCTCCCAACTTCGAGCTTCTAACTTCGAGCTCCCAACTTCAAACTCCCTACACAATCCCGTGTTCCAGCGCGTAGACGATCATTTCCATTGGAGACGTCAGTTTTAATTTTCGGAGGATGTTCTTGCGATGCGTATAGATGGTGTGTGGACTGATGTGAAGCTCAGCGGCAATTTCTTTGGCAACCATACCTTGGGCAACAAGTGTCAGAATTTCTTTCTCGCGTGGTGTGAGCGGTGTGGCTTCACAATTGTCAGAATGGCCCGGGAACGATCGTTTGAGTATGAGATCCAGAATTTTATGGCAGAAGAATTTTTCTCCCTTCGCGGTGGCTCTGATGGCGTCCAGGATCTCCTCCTGGTCACATTGTTTTGTAATGAAGGAATTGACACCTGCTTCCAGCACGGAATAAATGCGCTCCCTTCGGTGATCCGAGCTGATTACCAGGAGTTCGGTGTCCGGTGATTCCTTCTTAATGGTGGCTGCAATTTTCGGATCGAAGTGTCCGGGTTGGTTGTAGTCCAGAATTATTACATCCGGTTTTTGCTTTTTAGTGATTTCCAGCAATGACTTGGCATCTTCGGCTTCACCAATGACTTCGATTTGTTGTTCATCCTTTAGTACGGCGCATAGACCGACTCTGCACAATACCTGTGCATCTGCCAGAACGACTCGTACCTTTGATTGCATGTGTTAAAATTAGACTAAATATAAATAACTACCAAATATGGATCCTCAAACAACCAAGGCTATGTTCGATATTCCAAATCATGACATCAATATAGTCTGGTGCTCAAAGATATCAAAAGAGACTGTCGATTTATGGACGGATTATGATATGAGTCAGATCCTTTTGGCTCTGCCCAGTGGTTTGGTCCTGTCAACTTATCACTATTCGATTACCTCAGCCACCATCAGCAGGTGACCCTTCATTCATTCCTCCTTGAGTTCAGTAACAGTTCCACCAGGCACCCTAGTGCTAGTCTGATTTGTAATTTAAATGATCAATCCCGTCTACTTTCCAGGAGATGCCGTTGATACGTAGGATAGACGTTAATAGGATTGTTCGTTCTAATTCTATGTTCGAAATGATCAGATATTGCCTGCAGGAATAAGAGAATTGGCACTGTCAAGTTTTTTCAGGTGATTTGCATTGTAAACATTAAATCCAGTCTACATTTCCAGTCGGTTCACTGCTACTGCGACCAGGTTGCTGTCATAGAAAAGACCATGATCCCACAGTCTCGATCCAACCCATTCTCAAACATGCTGCTTTTTAAATACCTTTGGCAACTCTATGGAATTCACAGCTTCAAAATACGAGCGCCAGGGCGTTTCCGCCACCAAAAGTGAAGTGCATGAGGCCATAAAGCATCTGGATAAAGGATTGTTTCCCATGGCCTTTTGTAAGATTCTACCCGACGTGGTGGGGGGTGATCCTGCTTATTGCAACATTATGCACGCGGATACTGCCGGTACAAAAACCAGCCTGGCATATCTCTACTGGAAGGAGACCGGTGCAGACTGGGTGTGGAGATCGATCGTGCAGGATGCGATTGTGATGAATATTGACGATATGGCCTGCGTGGGGTGCGTCGATAATATTGTACTGTCCTCCACGATAGGTAGGAATAAGAATTTGATATCCGGTGCTGCTATTGCGGGATTAATCCAGGGCACAAGTGAATTTTTGGATGAAATGCGGGTCTTTGGCATCAACATTTATTTGGCCGGTGGAGAAACTGCCGATGTGGGTGATATTGTAAGGACGCTCGATGTGGGGTTTACGACATTTGCACGGATGGAGAGGAAGGATTTAATTATCAGCAATATAAAATCGGGAGATGTGATTGTAGGGCTGGCATCTGATGGGATGGCGAGCTATGAGACGAGGTATAATTCCGGGATCGGTAGCAATGGCCTCACTGCTGCTCGACATGACGTGCTTTCGTCTTTTTATGCGCTGAACCACAAAGATGCATACGATCCAAATACACCGGAGGATGTTGTTTTTACCGGGCCCTACCGTCTTACTGATCCCTTTCCCGGCCGGGACAATTTGGATGTAGGAAGTGCCCTGTTATCACCGACAAGATCCTACCTGCCCGTCTTAAAAGAAATTTATCAATCCCTTCATGGAAAAATTCACGGTGTAATCCATTGTACCGGCGGTGGGCAGACTAAGGTGCTTAAGTTTGTCAAACAAAAGCATATCATAAAAGATAATTTAATGGAAATTCCTCCCGTATTTAAACTGATCCAGGAGTCTTCCGGCACGCACTGGAAAGAGATGTATCAGGTGTTTAATATGGGACATCGACTCGAACTTTATGTAGACCCTGTGGATGCCGATGCGATTGTGGAGGTGGCTTCAAAGTACGACATCAAAGCACAAATCATCGGCCATGTCGAAGACGCTTCCCGGGAAAACAAGCTCACAATCCAGTCTTCAGTCGGGACTTTTACATATTGAAGTCAGATTTCAGTACCTCCAAGCCCATCTCTTTTTGCTCTGGAGTAGTAAAGTATAAAAGCCAGGCCACCCAGTAGGAATATCATCGAAAAATAGCCAGCACCATCGTCCATGGTGGTAAATTCTTCCAAAAAATGACCTATAAATAAGGCAATTCCGACTGCGATAGCGAGGTAACCCCACTTTAGATTAGTATGGATGCGATCAGATTCTTTAAAGATACTTGCATCCTGGCCACTTTCAATAAGTGCCATACGCTCCCTGTTTCTCGTTTTAAGAAAGGTGTAGATGACAAAGGCTGAAGATCCAAATGTAGAGAGTATTGCAACAATGGGTACTATTTCCATTTTATCAGAAGTTTAAGTTTTAAAAATCGGTTCTTTGACGTAAGAATGGAAGTGGTGGTTGCAGAAAATTAAGAAAATGTAACGGGAGGATCATTCCCAACGTCTAATGCACTAAAAATACTTGAAAAGCCAACGCACAGAAGTGGATAGCCTCGCTGTTACGGATCTGCCCTCGTTGGAGGAGTTGCTAGACTCGTATTCTGATATGGTGATGACACTATGTGCAAGAGTTATCGGTGATCCTGTCCTTGCTGAAGAAGCCGTACAGGATGTCTTTGTCAAGGTTCATAAGAATCTGAAAGGATTCAAGGCACAGAGCAGCCTCAAGACCTGGATATATAGCATCGCTTATCGCACAGCGATCGACTATACAAGGAGACGAAAGCGTTATTCTGGTGGTGCCGTGGAAATTTCAGAAATCCAATATGCCACCGATGCTGAGAATGCCCAGACATCGATGGAAAACAGGGAGAGTAAGGAATGGCTTCACCGGGGAATTGCCAAACTACCCGCTGAACTAAAAGGCATAATAAAGTTGTATTACCTCGAAGAAAAAAATATTAAGGAAGTTTCCGAAATCACGGGTCTCACAGAAAGTAATGTAAAGACAAAGCTTTTCAGGGCACGCAAACGTTTGTTTGTCATTTTGGAAAACGATAAAAAACACCTATGAAAAATAGAAATATTGATGAGTTAATTTGGACATATTTAGATGGTTTTGCCACCGATGCTGAACGGAAATATCTCCTGGAAAGAGTAGCCAAAGATCCGGAAGTGGAAAGTCGTTTCAAGCTTGCCCGGGATGTTAATAAGGTTTTGCAGGCAGAAAAAAGTTATACCCTGTCACAAGAAAAGAAAAAAAGCATTTTACATTATGTAAAATCGCAAAGCACAACCGGGCTCTCCAAAAATGGAAATAATAGGTCTCTTTGGATTTTTGTATTGTTTAATGGACTGCTCTTTATTTCGGCCCTTTGGTATTTCAGCTTTGCAGACGGATCTGCATCTGCAAGCAGTAGCATGTGGAATCAATTTGATTTTTCGTGGATGGGTGATCCAAAAATGCAAACACTGCAAATTGCAATGATTGGATTATTTATGCTATTTATCTTCGATTCGTTAATGAAGAAAATGTTTCAAGGTAGGTTGACAACACCGGTGTAATTGTGTGGTGTGATTTCACGGAGTTCCTCCTTGACTTCATCAGAAACGATCAGTGTATCAATAAATGATTTCAAGTCTTTTTCAGTGATATGATATTTTCCCCTGGTGAAAGATTTTAAAAGTTCGTAAGGCTTATCAACTCCTTCTCGACGCAAGATTGTTTGATAGGCCTCGGCAACAACAGCCCAGTTCCGGTCCAGATCCCGGGCTATTATTTCTTTATTTACTTCCAGTTTTCCCAAGCCCTTTAGGATCGATTTGATTGCGATCACTGTATGTGCAAAGGGCACTCCTATATTTCGCAGTACTGTGCTGTCAGTCAGATCGCGTTGCCACCTGGAAATGGGTAATTTCTCACTAAAGTGACGGAACAGGGCATTTGCGACCCCCAGGTTTCCCTCAGCATTTTCAAAATCAATGGGATTTACCTTATGAGGCATTGTGGATGATCCAACCTCATTCTCATTTATTTTTTGTCGAAAATAATTTATCGAAATATACATCCAAATGTCTCTACAAAAATCAATTAAGATTGTGTTTATCCTCGACATATTATCAAACACCCCAGCCATTTGATCATAGTGATCGATCTGTGTGGTATATTTCAGTCGTGAGAGCCCTATGGATGTGACAAATTGATCTGCAAAAGAAACCCAATCGATGTGGTTGTAGGTGACAGCATGCGCATTTAAATTACCGACCGCTCCCCCAAATTTAGCATAGATTTTTCTTTGTGACAGCTCATGGATCTGCATTTGCAGGCGATCTACAAAGACAAATATTTCCTTACCCAGGAGGGTGGGACTGGCCGGCTGACCATGGGTACGGGAGAGCATGGGTATATCCTGCCACTTTTTCGAGAGATCCTGCATTGCTTCTTTCATCGCCTCGAGCAGTGGCAAATACACCGTGTGCAGGGCATCGCGCAGAGAGAGAGGTATGGCCGTATTATTAATGTCCTGACTCGTCAATCCAAAGTGGATAAATTCGCTGTATTTATTTAATTTTTTCTCAGACATCCTTTTCTTTAGAAAATATTCTACAGCCTTTACATCATGGTTCGTTATCGCCTCTATTTTTTTTATCTCAGCAGCATTATCCTCATTAAAATTGGAGGATATTTTATTTAATAGAGATCTCCCTTCATCAGGAAAATCATCCAAACCTTTTAAGTTGAGCGACAGGAGATTCAGAAAATAATTTACTTCTACTGCAACTCTGTACTTAATGAGGGCGTACTCGGAAAAAAAATCAATGAGTTCAGAAGTTTTTTCTGAATATCTTCCGTCGACAGGTGATATAGCTCTTAGCATTTATTTAGTCTGTTGTCAAAGATTAAAAGAACCCTTTAGATCGCCAATGGGTCAGTGTCCAGGAGACTGCGAATCGAATTTGCTGATACCGAGTGATAATTATTGACAGCTTTTTCAAATATCCTCTTTGCCAAATCCAATTCCCCGGTTTCCTTTAAAGCCCGGTAAAGAGGCATTAAAAATTTTCTCCTACCCACATTTATTAAAAAATCCTCGAGCCGGTCTTGATTGTGATCTTTGAAGTAATCACTTCGGATGCTCTTTTCCAACCAGGCAGCAATAATTTCTGAATTTCCGGAGGCTGATAATTTGAATACCTCATCCAATTTTTCATAAAAACTTTCATGAAGGTCCGTGGGGATTTGTCTGATAAAATGAAGCCATTCGTGAGTAGACCAAGCTCTTGTTGTAGACCGGTCCAATCTGCCCAATCGCACAAATGTGGCAAGGTGCCCGTCTACGCGCTTAAATTTATCTGATACAATTTGGGAATGATTCTCCGGGATGCCCGGACCGTACAACCAATTTTTTAGGTCAAAATCAATTTCAAGGGAATCCAATAAATGATATTGAGTATAGGCTTCCCATTGCTCAGTGGAAAGCGATTTAAATTTATATTTTTCGAAATAATTTTTTAAAAAGTGATCGAAGTTTTCCCTGCCAACTTTATTTTCCAAAGTGCGAAGCAATAAATACCCCTTTTCATAGGCAATATCATTCATACCCTCATCCGGATCGACATCTTCTAGATCCAGTTTCAGATGAGTGCCTTTACCGTTTTCTCCCAAATCATTTACAGTGTTTGTGAGGTCTTGAAATCCGAGCAGTGCCAGCATCTCTGCATAATCTCTACCGTATAAGATCTCCATAATACGCCGCTCGAGATAAACGGTATGCCCCTCGTTAAGCCAGAAATCGTCCCACGTGGCATTTGTGACCAGGTTACCAGACCAGGAATGGGCAAGCTCATGCGCGACCAGAGAGGTTAATGACCGGTCTCCTGCAATAATAGTCGGAGTGGCGAAAGTCAACCTCGGATTTTCCATTCCGCCAAACGGAAAACTGGGTGGTAGCACGATCAAATCGTAACGGTCCCAAAGATAGGGCCCATAGATTTCCTCTGTTGCAATGACCATTTTCTCTAGATCGGCCATTTCATGAGCCGAGGCATCCAACATTCCCGGCTCCGCATAGACCCCCGTACGCTCTCCTATGGCCTTAAAGGTGATGTCACCAACAGCGAGTGCCATCAGGTAAGCTGGTATGGGTTGAATCATCTCAAACGAATAGATCCCAGACTCATTTTTAGCTTGTGGATTAGTTGCGCTCATCACAGCCATCAGATCAGCAGGTACTTGTACGGTAGCATTGTAGGTAAAACGGATTCCGGGACTGTCCTGTACCGGTATCCAGGTCCGGGTCAGAATGGCTTGTCCCTGGGTAAATAAGAACGGGTGTTTCTTCTCAAGGGTCTGCTGGGGCTGGAGCCACTGGAGGGCCAGGGCATTATCAGTGGTGCGGTAATGTATTTCAATAGCTCGAGGACTAGAGTTGCTGAGTTCGATAGACAGTGGTGATCCCACGTGTGGAAGTGCGGGGCCAATTGAGAACTGAGCACTTTTTTTACCGGCATTCGTAAGCAGGAAAATGCTGTCAACACTGAGGTGATTGACATCGAGGATGATCTTTTCAGCTGATGAATCTGAGCTGATTAAATAAGTGGCAATCCCGGTGATAACCTCATCAGAAAAATCGACCTTGAGATCGAGATTGAGATGAGTAATTATTGATTCCTCCGGCTTAGCAAATGAATGATGATCAACGGCGTTGGGGACTTCCTGCATGACCCGTTTTTTCCTGGGTTGACAACAAAAACAAAAGAGTGGAATAAATAATAAAAGGATCCTCATATTTACTAACAGTACGAAAATAGGGTTGTACAAAATTAGTGATAAAAAGAATCACAATGATTGAGAGCATGTTATTTAATGGGCATAGTCCAACACAGCTTGCCAAACTCTAAACACATTTCCAGAACAGATTTTTTCGATGTCTTCCTCACTATAGCCTCTTTCCAAAAGCTCCCTGATGAGGTTGGGATATCCACTTACGTCTTTGAGACCCGTGGGCAGACTATCGCCCACTCCGTCAAAATCAGATCCTAGTCCTACGTGGTTTATTCCGGCGATCTTTACCGCATGATCAACGTGGTTTGCCACTGTTTCTACATCGGCATAGAGAGTCGGATTGTTTTTTCGGAATTTTTCAATCACTGCCATTGCTTTATCGTCCTTCCAGTCAAGTCCCTTGTCAGCCAGGAGTTTTCTCAGAGCCTCTCGATTCTTGTCATTGAGCTTTCTGATATTTCCGTCCAGGAAGGAAGATCCAAAATTGATCTGGATGACTCCACCATTTGCCGCCAGCATCCGCAGCATGTCGTCATTCATATTACGTTCAAAACCCGGAGTAAATTTTCTACATGATGAGTGTGATGCGATTACGGGCACAGCTGTAATCTCCATCACTTGATAAAATGTACTGTCAGATACATGTGAAATATCGACCATTATGCCCTTCTTATTCATTGCTTGCACTACTTCATTTCCAAAGGGGGATAGACCGTTCCATGTTCTTGTAGTATCGTAAGAGGAGTCGCATATATGATTGTCTTTGGCATGTGTCAATGTTATGTAGCTGATACCCCGCTCCTTAAAATAGGTAACGTTATCGATGTTGCGCTCGATCGGTGATCCATTTTCCATACCCATGGGGAGTGAAATGATTCCTTTCTCAAAATTGTGTCTGACGTCCTCCGGGCTGCTGGCGATGGCAAATTTATCCGGATGTTCTGATGCGATACCCTTTACCATGTCAATGAGCGAATCAGCCAGTTCTTTAGCGCCACCATCCTCATACGCAGATGGAATGTAAATCGACATAAAGGGTGCGTCAAGGCCGCCAGATTTTGCTCTGACAAAGTCAAAATCTCCCATATCGGTCTCGACCGGAATTCCCAAGAACTCCCTCTCCAATCGGAAGTTGTTCACTTTCAGCCTGTATGGCAGATCCACATGTCCGTCTATGATGATGAATTTCTTTGCCAGCGAAGTTGCCAGATCACCTTTTTCTCGATGGATTTTAGTGGTGGATGTGCAGCTGGCCAATGCGAATAGGACGAGATAAAAACCGAGAGCTCGTACGTTCATGATAGTCGATTTGCAGTAGATCGAGAAAGATAATGAATATTCTCAACCGGGGTGTTCCCTTTTGCAAATCGCAGGTAGGAGAACGGATTTACGGTGTCCTATGGGAGCGAGAATGCCCAAAATCTCAAATAATATCAAAAAATATTCTATGTGTAATTTGAAGTTTATCAATTGGTAAAACATATGAATTTTGGCAAGGTGTAAATCCCTGATATAAGTCCACATAGGTCATGAATTTATGTATAAGATTCTGATTATTAAAATGTTACGATTTATCAATAGATTTTACTCACAGAAATCCCTTTAGTCAGTTATACATATGTGAACCTACATATATAATTGGATACTATGTACAAGTGCCTCATAATGTGTTAAAAAAAATTGAGTAGATTGTCATATATAAGTTAATTGTATATATATTTGTCTCCGGTTACCAAAATTTAACACCATGAAGAATCTTTTACGCTTGTTTTCTTGGGTGGTTACATGCTGTTTGACGTTGACTGTTTATGCTCAACCCGGACCGGTTTGTACCGACCTAAACATCCCCGTCGAGTCTGATGGCGACGCAACCATCGTTGTTGGAGATTTTGTCAAGAATGCTGACAACTCCTTACCGGACATTACCATCGAAAATCCTTACGGTGGTATTATCACTCAATTAAATGATGCTAATGCCGCATCAACGATCTCGATCGCCGCCTGTACCTACGTGGGCCGCGAACTAAAATTAGTCGCGACCAACGACGTGGGTTCGTGCTGGAGTAAGATCACTTTCAAGCAATCCAACGTCCCGATTATTATCGGTAGAAGAGACACTGTTTATTGCAGTGATCCTCTAGTTGCAGGTGGAGACCTAAATGGCGTTCCACCCACTGCCTTTGTTCCATGTACGGGCAATGTTCCGGCTAACTACGTCGCCGATTGGGTGGAGGTTTATGATTGTGTGCTGGGAGACAATGTCGCCAAAGTGATTTACAGGATGTACGAGGCCTATGATAAATTTGGTGGTCGAGGAATAGGAAGCGACACGATTGTCGTCTTTAGATATCCCCAGATTACAGATGCCAATACATATTGTACTCTAAAGGATACGATCTATTGTGGAAATGACGAGGACCAGTATTTTGGGCCATTTATGGTCTTTGAGAATCCGATAGGAAGTGGATTCTGTGATACGCTTTATTTTCTTGATCCCGATGGCTCAGCAGCTGATGTTGATCCCAAATGTGGGATAGCCCTTGCTGTAACTCCGGAGCCATTCGGAGAAGGATGTGAGACTGCAACAAAGTATACTGTTGAAATAAAACAAAGCTGCTATGGTGAAGCCTCCAATTGCACGGTTGATGCCGGAGGAGGACAGCTGGAGGCAAGGGGTGAAGGTTACTGGGCGTGTACGTTCTGGCTCATTGATATTGATAGTACACCGCCGGAGGTCGATTGTGGTGATGAGGAGATTATTGTTCCGGCAGGTGCTCATGATTGCGCTGCGCTGTTCACGCTACCCAATATAACAGCAACTGATGATTGTCATGATGTGACCATCGTAAAGGCCGTAATCGAAGGTTATGGAACTTTCTCCTATTCTAAAGTAGGGGATGAGTGGGTGTCTACACAACCGTTACGTTTGCCATATGTAGACGGACGGACGAAAGTAGTCTATGAGGCATTTGATGAGTGTCATAACGTCGGCAAAGACAGTTGTTACATTATTGTGAAAGACCTGACTGCTCCAATCGCGATCTGTGACAAAGGGGTAAACGTCTCACTCACAGGAAAGAAAATCTGGGTAGACGCGGAGACCTTTGATGAAGGAAGCTGGGATAATTGTGGGATCAACCGACTTCTTGCACGACGTTCAGATTGGTTAACCGAAGTTTGTATTGGAGATGTGTGCGATTCGATCGCCCCGGTATCTACCAGAGATCATACGCTTTACCGGCCTGTTTTAGAAACCAACCGGTTGGAAAACGAAGTGCAAGCCTACTACGCAAGGACAATGGAATGGCTCGATATCGATGAGCAACCATGTGGTGAGCTTTTATTCCAATCATGGAGATATGACCTGATGAAGTACGCAACCGAGGAATGTGCCGGTGTTGATTTTCATGGTACTGACTTCGATACCGAGTTTAGTACACTGTTGCCATATGATATTGATCTCGAGACAGTTAAGCAGATTGGCGGAGGTTGGGGAGATGCTGTAGTCTTTAGCTGCAGCGATGCGTGTGGTCCCGTGACTGTTGAACTCCTGGCTATCGACTATTGGTGCAATTTCAATAAATGTTGGACAACTGTTTGGGTAGAAGACAAATCTCCTGTTCGCGTTGTACAAGACGTAGCAGATGTAGATATTTCTTGCAAGACATACAAGGATGCGAGATACACATTAGATGGTAGTCCCGCAAGTCTGGCTGATCTGGTAGAGGCTGGTAGTGCAGGTGACGCGGAAGCAACCGCAGCTCTTGATGCAATACTAGGTGGATATCAAAAAGCCTGGCTCACTCCTCACGGTACTTATGTTGACATCGATGGAGATGAAATCGAGACAGAGATCGAGATTTCAGACAGTATATGCTATTGTGATGATGTGACTGAAAGCCGGTTTGTATACGATGACCATTTGGGATGGGTGGAAGTTGAAGAAGAAAGTAGAGAATGTTACTACTACGAGGAGGAAAAGCCACTCAGTCATGGAATCGTAGCGGTCAATTGTGCTGAAAACGTGCAATGTGAGCAGACAATCTGGACCAGATTTGACCATTGTGGCCAAGGTGTAATCTATCGAAAGTTTAAAATGTGGCAAGGCTGTCCCAATACCGGCTCTCACGCTTCGACTCATATTCCTGACACCATAACCAGACTGCAGCAGATTTGGGTAGGAAACGAGTGCTTGCTCGATGAAGGGATGTTTACTTTACCTGCCGATACTACAGTAGAGGCATGTGGTATCGAGTATGATCCGGATGGAAGCGGTAACGTAACAGGAGCCCTTCATCCCGATAATGTAGGTCGTCCTGAGTATGTTTTTGATGATGACTGCAGGATAGTAGGAATAGGCCACTATGACAAAGTTTATCGTATAGTGGGAGGTGACGCAGCGTGCTTCAAGGTTGTGCGTACATGGTGCTTTGCCGATTGGTGTGATGTAGAAAAACCAGTCGACGAATCTTGGATTGTCGATCCCCATTATACGGACAATGTGATCAAATATGTACAGAAAATCATCGTCCATGACAGTGAGGCACCGATTGCTTCGATCTCCCCTGTGGGAGTGGGCAACGTCGTAACTGCATCGGGTTGTGAGTTTGATTTCAGCACCACGGTCGATGTTTCTGACGCTTGTGGAGTTCTATCGTATCGATGGATCTTGCAAGATGAGAATGGGGACGAGGTGGATAGCGGAAATGGCGATCTCGATCTTTCGATTGCAGATTTCTTTACGGTGAGCAGCGATGATCTGGGTACCGGCAAATACAGACTCATTGCCATTGTTACAGATCAATGCCAGAATGAAGGTGTTGCTGAGTATGACTTCTTTGTGAGTACCGGCAAGAAACCTTCTCCGGTCTGTATTACGAGTCTAACTGTAGAGCTTACTCCCATGGATCTCGATGACGACGGAGTGATCGATACCGGTATGGCCACTATATGGGCTGAAGAGTTCAATAGTAGCAGTGCACCTGCTTGTGATGATCGGGAAGTTGAGTTCTACATAGAGTACCTGGGCGATGGAAATGATGAGACATTAGACCCAGAAGACAAGGATTACCTTGATATCGGCTGTGATGTTCTTCCAGATCCATTTATGGTCAGAATGTGGGTTAGGAGTATACCGAGTGGTACTACAGATTATTGTGATGTATTTATCGTGCCTCAGAACAACATGAATGCCTGCGGTGATATAAGTACAGTGCAAAGTGGGGTGAGCGGTACGATTACTACGGAGATAGAGACCAACATAGAACAGGTCGAGGTCAAAGCCACTCTGTCAAATGGTGCGGATATTAGTTTCCTCACAAATTCTTCCGGTTCTTATCTCTTTGCATCAGCTCTTGGACTGGATGTGACCATTACACCATACAAGAATATGGACCATAGTAATGGAATCAGCACAGCTGACATGATCAAGATCCAGAAGCATATTCTCGGAAAATCTTTGCTTGAGAATGAATTGAGGGAGATCGCAGCTGATGTGAATGACGATGGTCGTATCTCGGCGCTCGATCTACTCGAGTTGAGGAAATTGATTCTTGCTAAGACGGATGAATTGCCAGTACCGTCTTGGAAGTTTGTCAACAAGATAGATGGAGAAGAAAGTTATACAATCATCGATATCGAAAATCGTATGGATGTTGACTTTACAGGGATAAAAATGGGGGATGTCAATATCTCGAATGATCCCAGCCGAAGTGCTGGAAGGTCATCCAGGGATCTCGTACTGGAGATTGCTGATGAAAAGATCGATAAGGGAGGAATCCACATGATTGATGTCAAAGCGAGCAATTTTGTAGATCTGGAGGGTTATCAGTTTACATTGAATCTGGATCCTTCTAAGGCGAAGATCAGGGGTTTGAGTTATGGATCTGCTCTGGATATGAACGACGACAATTTTGCCCTGAATAGAATACAGGAGGGATTACTTAGTACGAGTTGGAATGACGCAGAGTCTGTATCTGTTGACCCGGATGAGGTGCTATTCAGCATTCAGCTGGAGGGATTGACAGAGACTGCGATCAGTGAGGTACTTGCTGTGAATAGCAAAGTCACAGAAGCTGAGGCCTATGATGCAGAGAGTTCAGTGATGGGTGTAGCCGTCGAATTCTCGACGATTTCCGGAGCAGGTGAATTTGCGCTGTATCAAAACAGGCCTAATCCGTTCCGCGATAACACAGTGATCGGCTTCAAACTACCTGAAAGCACCGATGCGAGTGTCACCATTTATGATGTGACCGGCAAAGTATTGAAAGTGATCGAAGGGCAATTTACGAAGGGATACAACGAAGTATCCGTCAATAAGAGAGACTTGAATGTTTCTGGAGTGCTGTATTATCAACTCGATAGCGAAGTGTATACAGCTGCCAGAAAAATGGTGTTAATAGATTAAAGCATGGGTTAAAAGTAGATTGGATGGAAAACACAAAGGGGAAAAGTTTTCCATCCATCTTTTTCCCGTCGAAGATTAGTATATCCTTGAGTTAGTTACTATACATGAGTTCTAGTGTAGGCCGTTCCGAAGGGAACGGCTTTTTTTATTTATGTATCTCCCTGAACATCAAATCAATAAAAATATGATTCTTCACATCTATTATCACATAAATATAACAGATATATTACGGAGGTCCTCATATCTTAATTCTACCCATAAATCAAAATTATAATATTACAATTACTTAACTCTTGTAGTTGTCCGTTTTTCAATGTTTTTTGTGTAGATAATTGGAGAATTGCCTTTTTTTTTCCAGCTTCGTCGTACCGAATTACTTATCGTAATCGATTGGTATTTAACACATTATATAAAGTTATCATGTGAAAAGTACCTTTTATTACGAATGTTGCACAAGTAGTACATATTAGAATTTTATGGCAAGCTATTTGTGGCAATTGAAAAAGATTTAATAACCAAACTTACGCACGATGAAGAAGGGATACATGTGTATGTTCTTCGCTTTTGCTGTCTTATCTACATTAAACAGCTTAGCTCAAACCTGTTCGCCTAACTGTGTTAATATAAACGCGAGTGTTTTGTATAATTCAGGAACGGGAACTTATTATTCAGTCGTCAATTGGACTGATATTATTTCTAACTATAGTTGTTCTGGTCCGGTCGATTATCAGGTACTGACGCGTTCGGGAAGGGAATTGCTATCCGGAAACTCAGGAGGATCTTCGTCATTTACGATCCAGGATGCCTGTCAGTTTAATGACGGTGTCAAAGTATTTATCGAAAATGGCCTTGGCGGATGTTGGAGTGAGATCACATTTAAAAAAGGCGCTCCCGTGATAATGGGTCGGCGTGTTTCTGTTTATTGTGATCATCCCATGGTCTCAGATCCAAGCGTCTTGATCGATGATACGAAACCGACAGCATTTGTCACATGTGTGGGATCCCGTGATGCAGAGTTTGCCGCAGATTGGGTATTTGCCAAGGAATGTGATCCTGGTGTCCAGGACACTGTAAAGCAAATACTGCGAGAGTGGGAGTTTCATGACAAAGATGGTAGAAGAGCAGTCGCTTATGATACAATCGATGTGATGCTATTTCCGGAGATTGACGATAATCACTTGTATTGCCAGGATCGGGATACAGTCTACTGTGGTATACCGACAATTGGAGTTGGACCCTTCTTCACCTACGATAGCCTGAATACGGGAATATGTGACACAATTTACTTTGTCGAAATTTCAGATGAGGATGAGGACGGTATGTTGGAATTTTCATCAACTGATTTTGACAGCAAATGTGGATTGGCTATACATGTTGACTCAGAGAAGTTTGGGAATGAGTGTGAGACCATCTATAAGGTATCAGTGGATATAAAACAGGATTGTTATGGAACAGCACAAAGTGCTGGTCAATGTCCAGTCGTGCCCCCAGTAGGTGTGGCACCAAATATGGCACAGCAAATTGCTCCGGGCTATTGGCGATGCACATTTTGGCTCACTGACCTTGATACAGTTCCTCCAAAAGCATTACCGAAATTTGATGACATCGATGAGGACAGGGTATTGTGGTCAAACGTAATCGACGATGTTGGCTTTGGTAGTCCGACCACACATTGTTTTACGAGCACTCAAGGTGCACCGATCGTGGTTGTGCCTACATCTTCGCATGAGTGTGATGCTCATACTTATATCCCACCTATATGTGTATATGATGATTGGAGTGGCGTCAAGCAGGCAAAAGCCAGTATTCCTGGGTTTGGTTCTTTTTCACTTTCTTCCAACGATGAGGATTGTGAAATAATCATAGGATTGGACACCTGCATTGGCAAATGCTATGAGTCACATACAACGGTCAAACTACCAAAATCTGAAGAACCATATCAGATCTTGTATGAGATCTATGACAATTGTCACAATATTGATTCTGTCTATGCCTATCTCTATATCAAAGATCTGGTTAAGCCTGTACCCGTGCTGGACAAGCGAGTAACGGTGAGTCTGGGAGGAAAAAAATCGTGGGTTAAGGCAGAGACTTTTGATGAAGGCAGTTGGGATAACTGCGGCATCAATATGATTCTTGCCCGGAGGCAAGACTGGAAGGAGGCTTGCATCGATCTATGTGACAGTGTACGCACTTGCTGCGTTACCGAACATCACGATACGCTGCGTATGGCATTTTTACAGCCGGATAAGCACCTTGATGAGGTAGAAGCACATTACGTCAAGACTTTAGATTGGTTGAGAAATGATGGTGTACCTTGTGGAAATCTTATCTACAACGCCTGGCAGTATGATCTTATGAAATACGCGACCTTAAATTGTGTAGAACATCCGTACTCTGTAGATGATGACTATTTCAGAAAAATCTTCCTTCAGTGCTACGAAGATTACCTGTATGGCGATCACGTCAACAATACGGAGTCGTTTGACATTAATCCCGAGACACCCGTTGAATATTGCTTTGATCGATGGGGTTTTGTTGATCCTTACTTTAGTCCCGGTTGTGAAGAGCACGTGACGTCTCCGGAAGGAGGACTAGTAGGACTTAACCAGATAGACGAATTGTTGGAAAGCGAAAAGGCTTTGGTAAATCTCTACGAAACGATTGGTGGGGGATGGGCAGAAGATGTGCCATTTTCATGTGACGATGCCTGCGGCCCTGTTAAGGTCGAAGTACTTGTCATCGATTATTGGTGTAATTTCTCCATCGCCTGGACCAATGTTTGGGTAGAGGACAGAATTCCGGCTCAGGTAGCTCAGGATGTAGTCGATGGGACAATCAGCTGTAAAGCCTTTAAGACAGCAGAACACGATGTAGAAGGGGAAGATCATCCTGTGAGTATCCAGTATATTGTCGATCAGGCAAAGGATGGTTCCGATGCGGCGATGAATGCCCTTGACGATATTTTTGGGGGCTATGAAAAAGCTTGGAAAGATGCGTATAACAATTATGTAGATATAGATGGAAATCCCGTAGGACTGGATATTGCCTTCCCCGACAGTGTTTGCGAGTGCAGTAGTGATATTGAGTATGTACGAGTCTTTGATGATCATCTGGGATATATCTGGAAAGATTCCCTGATTACGGACTGTTACTACACACCAGATACTTCTTATTTCCAACAAGGTGTAGTCGTGGCAAATTGCGACACCAATGTATATTGCGATCAGACTGTATGGTGCGATATCGATCATTGTGGTGAAGGATTTATTTATAGAAAATTCAAGATCTGGCAGGGATGTCCAGCGTCATTTTATGACAGCGATGAGGTGCCGGATAGTATAAAGCATCCAGTGGATACCATATTTAGAATTCAGAAAATCGAGGTGTCTAATGAGTGCGGTCTCAGCAAGTATATGTTTGACGTACCTGGAGATACGACGATCTCTACATGTGGATTGGAATATGATCCCAACGGAAGTGGAAATCTCGTGGGAGAAGCAGGTCCGGAAAATACGGGCCAGGCGACCTACATCTTCGAAGATGATGATTGCCGTTTGGTAGGAATCGGTCATGAGGACAAAGTCTTCGATATCGTCGGAGGAGACGAATTCTGTAAGAAAATCATAAGGACATGGTACTTTGCCGATTGGTGCGCCGCCGGTGGAACACCACTAGAAGGGTCATGGTGGATTCGGAACAGCGATTTTGTAGTTGGCAGTTGTGAGCAGAAGATCCTGATCTATGACAGCTCTCTACCGGAGTGCACAATATCAGGACCTGCTGACGAAAACGGAATACTGGAAGTGGGTAGTTGTGACCTGGATCTATCCTTTGATGTGACCGCCACAGATGCTTGTGGATTGACAGAATACTACTGGCAGATCAAAGACATCAGGGGGGGTGACGCTGTAATAGCAGATGAAGGATACGGAGATTTAGAAGGTGATTCTGTGACATTCACGATCGCAGTAGAAGGTCTGCTTCACAGCGAGTATCTACTTAAAGTGCAAGTCGTCGATGATTGTAATAATGAATCTTATTGCGAGTATGCTTTTACGGCAGTTTCTGCAAAGAAACCTACACCGATATGCGTGACCAGTCTCACTGCAGAATTAGTAGGGTATGACTCGGATTCAGACGGTGACATTGATGGTGCCAATAATGTTGTCTGGGCTGCAGAATTTGATCAGAGCAGCCAGGCAGCCTGCGGGGAGAGTAATGACTCGCTAGATTTCTATGTGGAGTTTGTTACAGGTGATGAATCACAAGATGTATTTGATATCGATCGAGTTGCTGATAGCATCCTCGTCACTTGCGAGCACATAGGTACCCGGATGGTAAGGATGTGGGTTTACGATCGCAGTGTGGGTTCGGCAGACTACTGTGATGTACTGGTAGTAACACAGAATAACACGATGGCATGTGAAGCCGCTATTATAGAAAATGCCGGATCACTGATGGGCACTATAGAGGATGAAGCAGGAAATGTTGTTGAGTTAGTACAGGTGATGGCAGAGTCAAATCTAGCCCTAAACAGTATTAGCTCTGGTACAGACGGCACATTCGAATTTGAAGCTCAAATGGGTGCTGAGGTAATATTGACACCCAGGAAGAATATCAATCCGACAAATGGCATAAATACCAATGATCTTGTATTGTTGCTTAACCATGTCACCGGTGCTGAAAAATTGGCATCTTCCTACAGAGAATTGGCTGCTGATGCAAATAGAGACGGAGAGATCAATGCTTTGGATCTCCTGGATCTTCGTCAGCTCATCTTGGGAGAAATCGAAAGATTGCCAAATTCAGATTCCTGGAGGTTTACGGTGAAAGATTACGAATTCACAACTGATAATCCTGCTTCTGAAAACGTACCTGAGCACTTGACAATCAGTATGGACGAGGAGACGATGTACGGAAACTTCATCGGCATGAAAGTGGGGGATATGGATTTGGATAACAATCCGAAATTAAAAGCCCCACGAGGCGCAGAACAACTTGTATTTACTACGTCAGACATGATGCTCGAAGCTGGAAAGACGTATGACATTCCAATGTCAGCAACTTCTTTCCGGGATATCGCAGGATATCAGTACACATTGCAAGTAAATGAGGAAGCTGCGACAATTGCAGGATTCAGTGTCAACGGTTCGCTCGAATACCTCGATGAAAACAATTTTGGCAAGCGTCATCTTGCAGACGGTATGCTTACAACGAGCTGGAATGCTACAAGTAAGGGTGCCAGTGCTGAATGGGGTGAAACGATCTACACGGTCAAATTGATTGCCAAACAAAATGTGAGGTTGAGTGATGTCCTGGCAATAGGTGGAAAGCTCACGGGAGCAGAATCCTATCAGTATGGAAAACGTCTTGACGTCTCGTTGGAGTTTGATGCACTAAATCTGGGCGATGAGGTGACCCTGTTCCAAAACAGGCCAAACCCGGCTCGCACTTTTACAAACATCGAATTCTATCTTCCAAGTGAAGAAAGCATAAAGTTGATTATTACAGATGTCGCTGGAAAAACAATCAAGAGGTTTGATGGTGTCTACCCGCGGGGTAAGCATTCCATTGCACTCGAAAAAGATGAGTTGCCAGCTGGCGAAGTATATTTTTATAGTTTGGTTGCGGGTGATGAAGTCAAATCAAAAAAGATGGTTTTTGTAAGGTAAATCCTTACCGTCTTTTTTGAATTACAGACCTGCTAAATATAGCGAAAGGGCCTTCGATGATTACGAAGGCCTTTTCCTTTTTCATGGGGGAGCAGGATCTCCCTGCGTGCGTAGCACTTTTTTCCTTTCTGATATCCGGAATTTCTCCCAAATAGTCCAAATCACATCCTTATCTGGTCTGGGAGGAAGTAACAGATGAATCGAGGTGATATGGTTCTGTTCTGCCTGTCGCCTCCCAACGGTACGACCTTAGTAGTTCACTTTCTTTTTATAGGAGTCGACTAACCACCGTCGGAGCCTCTCTGATGAGCGATTCGTTGACCCCAATTATCCTTAGACCATTATGGATTAGGCAATCACGGTATATATAGAACATGCACCTAGTGGCCTGATTAGCCCTCGATTTAAGGCATATTATGATGATCTAACATGTAGTTATACATGGTGCTTTTCCTTAATTGGTATCATTTTTGAATATGTATGGTTACTGAAAGTCTAAACTGAAACTAACACCATGCAATTCAAACACTTACACTTTGCTGGGCAAGTATGCCTGAGGCAGTCCTTATCGACATGCTCAAGATCAATCACTACGATCTCATTTTTCGTCATGTCCTTCCTGGGAGCGATCAGTACGATGGGTCAAGTAGGGCCAAATTGTACACACATCAATGCGTCTATAGGAGCGGACGACACAGCGCGGATATTAGTAGGGGAGCTGGTTACGAATTCGGACCAGTTTACGTCGTTGACAGTAGAGATACTGGGCAGCTATGGACAGCGGATTTTATATATGGAAGATGTAGACGGCACGTATGAGATTGCGTTGCACGCCTGTCCGTATATAGGGAGACAGCTGAAGGTAAATGTCTCGGTGACGGGAGGATCAGGAGGAGCCTGCTGGAGCTATTTGACATTTAAGCAAGCGAATGGCCCGGTGATCTTGGGTCGGAGCAAGACGGTGTATTGTTTTGATCCGTTGGTAAGTGGAGGCGACATCCACGGCGTACCTCCACAGGCGATGATACCGTGTAGGGGTACGGAGGATTCGGAATTTGTAGCGGATTGGATAGATGCGTTTGATTGCGATCCGGCGGCGTTAGGGACAGCGGGCAATGACACGGCGAAGATCATCTACCGGGAGTATGAGGCCTTTAGTAAGGATGGGACCCGCGGTTCGGGATATGATACGATCGTCGTATTGCGCTTGCCGCAGATTACGACGGAGAATGCCTTTTGCGTACCACGAGATACGGTATACTGTGGAGAAGGGGGCAAGTTAGGGCCCTATATGGTAGCGGGCCGAGCCTTTGATTATGGAGCGGGTCCGATCGAGCGATACCAGGCGTTGGCATTTGTGGAGAGTGAATTTAATCCCGTGACACGCCAGTTGGAATTTAAGGCAGCGGAGTTTGATCCCAAGTGTGGGATTAGCGTCCATGTGGATGCGTGGCCGTTGGGACAAGGCGATTGTTCGAGCCAGTATAAGGTGAATGTAGAGATCAAGCAGACGTGCTGGGGCACTCCGGGACTATACACCCTGGGAGCGACAAGTGCGACACCGTATATTGAGAGTTTTCATCCGAAGCACTGGAGCTATACGCGCAGTGATGCGACGGGCGTAGTAGATGCCCTGGGGACGAATCTGGGTACGGTGAGTGGTTTTGATGGGAATCTGGCCAGAGCCAATCCCTTATTGAAGCAAGTAGATGCATCGGGGGCGACGAGCTACCGGTTGTACAGTGGGCTTGATGATACGAAGTATGCGCGCATGTGCGTGAGCATACCGAATGAAGGAGATTTGACCTTTACGGTAAGCCGATCGATGAGTGGTACAAACCGCACAGCAGGTTACCGATTAAACGGGAATTATGTAGACTTACCGAATGGGACGTATACGTTGTCCCTGGAGCCTTGTGATGATTTTTGTTTTGAGGACCGGGGAACAGATATGACAGTAAGCGGGATCGACTTTACGGAGACAGCAGTAGCTGCACCCTTGGAGTTAGTCGCCCCGGGCTACTGGAGATGTGAGTTTTGGGTGATCGATTTAGACACCTTACCACCAGTACTGGAGTGTGATCTTGATGCGAAGGCGAGCGAAGATCTGGTACACGGAGATACGTTGTACATTCCAGCGGGAAGTCACGAGTGCGCAGCGCATTCATACATACCCCCGGCGCTTGTAGAAGATGACTGGAGTGGAGTGAAGTATGTGAAAGCGATTGTACCTGGCGTGGCGACAGTAGTATTGGAGCCGTCGAGCACGGTACCGCACCTGTTTGAGAGTCATAAACAAGTAAAGATACCCCACGGAGGAAGTGTACCGATATATTATGAGGCGTATGACAGCTGTCATAATATAGCGTACGATACGTGCTGGGTAAAAGTAAAAGATTATACGAAGCCAGTGGCGGTGTGTGACAAAGGGGTGATCGTAGGCTTGAGCAGCAAGAAAGTGTGGGTCGAGGCGAGTACGTTTGATGAAGGCAGTTGGGACAACTGTGAGATCAATCTACTGTTGGCCCGTCGAGCGGACTGGTGGGAATCGTGTGTAGATCTGTGTGATGATATCAGCCGGATCTGCTACGATGATCACGATACGATCTATTGTGCGAATCTGGAAGAAGACAAGCATGTAGACGAAGTAGAGGCGCATTATTACAAGACGATGAAATGGCTAAAAGAAGATGGCCGGGAGTGTAGTGAGATGTTGTGGAATGCGTGGAAGTATGATTTATGCAAGAAAGGGACCCTGGAGTGTGTAGAGCATCCGTATCCAGTGGATGAGCACTACTTTAAGAACCTGTTGAAGAATTTGGAAGGCTGTTCAGACGCGTTTGAAGGAGCTCCGATTACACCGGCGAACATAGATTTGTGGGATCAGCTGGGAGGCGGCTGGAGTGATGCGGTACCGTTTGATTGCGAAGATGCGTGTAAGGAGGTGATGGTGGAATTGCTGGCCGTAGATTACTGGTGCAACTGGAGCAAGTGCTGGACGTGGGTCTTGGTAGAAGACAAGACACCGATACAGGTACACCGCGAGGTAGATGACCGTTTGGATCTAAGTTGTGCGGGCTACAAGGCAGACACGTATGACTATCCGGATGTATTGCATCCAGTGAGTATAGAGTGGATAGTAGATGCGGCAAAAGAAGGCGACGAAGTAGCCTTGGGCGAGCTGGATAAGCTATTTGGCGGATACGAGAAGGTATGGAGAGATGAGTATGGCAATGTACCTGATGCGACGGAAGGAGGCTATGAGGACATCGAGTGTGAATGTGATGAGTTTGAGCGCAAGGAGCTGACATATGACGAGCACCTGGGTTATGTCTGGAAGACGATCTATTACGACAGTTGCTGGACCAAGGAGACGGAGACAGAGACGTTGAGCGGCCAGATCGTAGTAAACTGTGGTCAGGCGATCGAATGTGAGCAGACGGTATGGTGCAACTTTGACCACTGTGGTCAGGGCTACATTTTCCGGGAGTGGAAGTTTGTACCGGGCTGTCCGGATATAGCAGATTCGCAAGGGAACTATCACCCGTCGCACCGCAAGGATACGATCACTCGTAAGCAGTTGATCTGGATCGGAGCGAGCTGTGATCTGGAGAAAGGGATGTTTACCAAGCCGAAGGATGTGATGGTAAATACCTGTGGAATAGAGTATGATGATGCGGGCAATGCCACAGGCGTACTGTCACCGGAGTACACGGGACAGCCAGAGTACTTATTTGATGATGATTGCCGCATAGTAGGGATATCGCATCAGGATAAGGTATTCAAGATAGTAGGAGGAGATGAAGCGTGCTACAAGATCATAAGGACATGGTATCATATAGACTGGTGCTACCTGGGTCAGAAGCCAGAGAATGCGACGTTCTGGTGGGTAGATCCGGAGTATGCGGGCAGGACGATATCATGGGAGCAGAAGATCATAGTGATCGACACGATACCGCCGGTATGTAGCTTTGCCGAGGAGCTGGAGACAGTAGATGCCCAGGGATGTGCCTATACGTTGGATCAGACAGTGACAGTAGATGACAGCTGTGGAGTGAAGAACTACTACTTTGAGCTGTTTGAGGTGAAGGGAGAGACAAAGATCAGCAAAGCGAGTGGAGAAGGGGAGCTAGATGGGAGCACAAATCCGAGCTTCAACATCACGGTACCGGATCTGCTTACGGGCTCGTACTTGCTAAAAGTAAGAGTAGTAGACGAATGTCAGAATGAGAGTTACTGCGAAGATGCGTTTGATGTAGTGACGGGCAAGAAGCCCACGGCGATCTGTATCACGAGTTTGACAGCCGAGCTGACCCCGATGGATTTGGATCAGAACGGGGATGTAGACACGGCGATGGTTACGATCTGGGCCAACGAGTTTGACCGGAGCAGTGCACCGTCATGTGGCAGTGACTCAGAGCTGAGCTATAAGATCGAGCTCCTGGACGGAGTAGACGATACGACTTTTGTAGAAGATGCGGACAGTCTGGTATTGGGTTGTGAGCACGCGGGAACCCAGCAGATCAGGATGTGGGTGATCCAGGAGAATGGATCGTTTGACTACTGTGATGTGATCCTCGTGGTACAAAACAATATGGGCGGATGTGGTAATGTTTCTGAACCTCCCGATAGCGTAGATCAAGGAAGGTTGACTGGAAATATCTACACCGAGAATGGCTTGATGATCGAGAAGGTACAGGTACAGCTCAATGGTCAGAATCTATCTGCCAGTCTGGTTACTGAGGAAAATGGAGCCTACCAGTTTGATATACCCATGGGCATGCTTATCGATGTCATACCGACAAAAGACATCAATCATGTAAACGGGGTTACAACGATGGATCTCATTCTTTTGCAAAAGCACATTACTAGCATGGAGATTCTTTCTTCAGAATATAAAGCTATTGCGGGAGATGTAAATAGTGATGGATTTATCAATGCGCTGGACCTGTTGGAGATGCGGCAATTAATTCTTGGAGAAATCGCCAGATTTGAGAATAATTCCTCCTGGAGATTTGTTCGTAAGGATTATGAATTTACAACGCCTAATCCACAAGCAGAAAATTTCCCGGAGCGGATCACGATTAGTCTCGACCAACCTGATATGAAGCAAGATTTTATCGGTATGAAAATCGGTGATCTTGATCTCGATAGGGATTTGAGTCAAAAAGCACCTAGATCTGGTGAAGATCAGGTACTGCTGATCGACGATAAAGTGCTGCAGGAAGGCTCGGTTGTGGAAATACCGGTATACTTTAAAGAGGCAGCTGACCTCCAGGCGATACAATTTACACTGGAGCTTGTCAGTGACAATATTGAAGTACTGGATTTAATTCCCAATGAAAAGATTGATGCCAGAGATTATCACTTTAATCTTGGCAGCTCGGATAAGGGAATGATCACGGCAGCATATGATGTCCTTGATCCAATTAACGGACACTACTTGCCATTCTTTACATTGCATGTCAAGGTCAACAAGGAATCGATGATTAGCGACATTATTTCACTGAGTGATAGGATCACTCCTGATTTGGCATACCAATCCGATGGTGCAAAATCACATGTGGCACTTGAATTTACCAATCCGGATATCTCGCATGTCGAGCTTTATCAAAATGAGCCAAACCCGGTCGAAGAGCAGACAGTGATCAGATTTGCACTACCGGGTGCAATGCAGGCGACATTGAATTTTTATGACCTACAGGGTAGAAAACTAAAAGAAGTATCTGGAGATTTCTCAAAGGGTATTCACAGGATTGACATCGAGGCTTCAGATCTTGCAAAGGGAATTATTTATTACGAGTTGATTACTGACGTCAAAAAGATTACTAAAAAACTAATAATTCACTAAAAAAGATTGCAAGGTCAATTTATTTGATAATTCTAATAAAAAAATGAACTAAAGTTTTCTTTTGTAATAACCGTTAAGAGAATAGGGGACCCAAAAGTGGATCCCCTTTTCCTTTTTTTTATTTAACTAATTGTTTCAAAAGCAGACACTCTGCTTTCGAAATACTTTTAGATTAATTATTTTCCGGTCGAAGACTTCTTACTACTTTACCCGCCAACCACATTTCTGATTCCGCCAGCTCTTTTAATTCACCCTCTAGTTTTACCCGGTAATCGTTCTGACTATTACTATCTATCGATTTTTGAGCCTCATTTCCACTGGCGACACTATCGTAAAGGTCATCAAAAACAGGTAGGACAGCATCTCTAAATTTGTCTTTCCAATCCAGTGCGCCACGCTGTGCAGTTGTACTGCAATTTGCATACATCCAGTCCATGCCATTTTCAGCTACAAGGGGCATAAGGGACTGTGTGAGTTCTTCCACAGTTTCGTTAAATGCCTCAGAAGGTGTATGTCCCCGTTTCCGCAAAACGCTGTATTGGGCCTCGAAGATTCCCTGGATTGCTCCCATCAAGGTACCCCGTTCTCCAGTCAGGTCACTGTAGACTTCCCTCTTAAATGTGGTTTCAAAGAGGTATCCTGATCCGATGCCAATCCCAAGGGCTACCACTCGATCGTAGGCTCTTCCTGTCGCATCCTGGTGAATAGCGTAACTCGAATTCAATCCCCTGCCAGCCACAAACATCCTCCTCAAAGAGGTGCCAGATCCCTTAGGTGCCACCAGGATCACATCGATGTCCTTAGGTGGAATAATCTTGGTGCGATCACTGTACGTAATGGCAAATCCGTGCGAGAAGTACAGTGCCTTTCCTGCAGTGAGATGTCTTTTTAACGTGTCCCATAGCTCGATCTGAGCGGCATCTGAAAGTAAATATTGAATGATGGTCCCTTTGCTGGCAGCTTCTTCCACCGAAAAAAGGGTTTCACCGGGAACAAATCCGTCTGTCACGGCTTTGTCATAGGACTTCGATGGGCTCCGCTGCCCCACAATCACATTGAAACCGTTGTCACGCAAATTAAGCGCCTGGCCAGGTCCCTGTACACCATAACCAATGATAGCAATAGTTTCGTCCTTGAGAGTTTCTCGAGCCTTCTCCAATGAGAATTCTTCCCTTGTCACTACATTTTCAAGTACTCCTCCAAAATTCAGTTTTGCCATTTTTTAATTCTAATTTTTTATTAATTATTTTTTTATCCCGTTTTCTGATTCCCGGGCAGCCAGAAACTTATTCAACGGCTCCATAGTTTTAGCTATGGATACCCGTCCTGATCGCACAAATTCAAAAATTCCTTTTTTTTCAAATGCTTTCAATAATTTTTCTGTGTCCTTTGGGTGTCCTGTTTTTTCTACTACGATATATTCGGGCTCTATAGATAAAATACGGGCATTATGCGCCCTGACGAGTTGCTCCGTCTCATCACCATGAGCAAAAGACTCCGTCGGAATCTTGTAAAGTGCTATTTCCTGATGCACTATTTCGTTGGTCAGGTAATAGAACGCCTTGATTACATCGATCTGCTTGTCAAGAGCTGCTACTAATTTTATCACCTGGTCCTCGGTAACCTTCACAACAATTGTAAAGCGATGTATTCCTTCCAAAGATGATTTTGAGGTCGTTAGACTTTCAATATTAATATGTCTCTTAGTAAAAACGCTAACCACTCTCTGTAAGAGCCCAGCCAGATTTTCAGTAAAGACCGATATTGTGTATTCCCTGGTTTTCATTGAGTCTCGCTTTGTTCCAATACTATTTCTGTCACTGCACATCCGGAGGGAACCATGGGGAAGATGTTTTCTTCTTTTTCTACTTTAACGTGCAGTAAATAAGGTCCGTCATGAGCCAGCATATTTGTAATTGCGGAAGTGAGATTGTCTGGATCCTCCAGGGTACTTCCCGGCACCCCAAATCCCTCAGCGATTTTCACAAAATCTGGATTCTGCAAAGCTACCGACGAATACCTTCGATCAAAAAATAATTGCTGCCATTGTCTCACCATACCCAGATATTCATTGTCCAAAAGGACAATTTTTACAGCGACATTCCATTGGGAGAACATTCCCAATTCTTGCAGTGTCATCTGAAATCCTCCATCACCCACTATAAGTACCACTTCACTCTCCGGTCGTCCCAACTTGGCGCCAAATGCAGCAGGGAGTCCAAAACCCATCGTCCCTGCACCCCCTGAGGATACCCACTGGTTTGTATCCCTGTATTCATAATATCTGGCAGCAACCATCTGATGCTGGCCTACATCTGTAGTGATAATGGCTTTTCCCTGAGTCTGTCTGCTGATCTCCCTGACGACCATGCCCATCTTGATCATGCCATCCTCATCGGGATGCATGTCCCGGCTGATCACTTTTTCCTCTTCTATCTGGGCACAATCCTCAAACTTCTTCAGCCATTGGGGATAGCTCTTTTTTGTCACCAAAGGCAATAGTCCGGTAAGCGCAACCTTTGCGTCGCAAAGTACCGGTACATGTGCATAAACATTTTTGTTGATCTCCGAGGGATCAATCTCAATGTGAATCACCTTAGCTTGTTTGGCATATCTGGAGACATCACCTGTGACCCGATCATCAAAACGCATTCCGATTGCGATGAGTACATCACATTCACCCGAGAGTAGATTTGGCCCGTAGTTTCCGTGCATGCCCAACATCCCTACGTATTGAGGATGACCGTGTGGCAGTGATGATAAGCCGTGAATGGTACAACCAACTGGAATACCTGTCTTATCACAAAATGCCCTAAATATCTCCTGCGCACCGGCGATCTGGATGCCATGACCGGCCAGGATCAGGGGCTTTGTGGCCTCATTGATCAACACTGCCGCTGCCTCAATTTCTTTCTGAGGTATGACAGGCATCGGGTGATAACTTCTAATCTGGGGTTGCGGGGTGTATTTAAAATTTATCTGCTGCAACTGCGCATCTTTTGTGATATCAATCAGGACGGGTCCGGGACGCCCGGAGTTTGCCACATGAAACGCCTTTGCCATGATTGATGGGATCTCCTCTGCTTTAGTGATCTGGTAATTCCATTTGGTCACTGACATAGTGCATCCGATTACATCGGTTTCCTGGAATGCATCAGTGCCGAGAAGATGGCTAAATACCTGACCTGTGATGCAGACAAGCGGTGTGGAATCCAGGATGGCATCCCCCAATCCCGTAACCAGGTTGGTAGCCCCAGGGCCGGAGGTTGCAATGACAACTCCAGTTTTTCGGGTCACTCTTGCATATCCCTGGGCT
Source organism: Saprospiraceae bacterium (assembly GCA_965222645.1). Taxonomy (GTDB): domain Bacteria; phylum Bacteroidota; class Bacteroidia; order Chitinophagales; family Saprospiraceae; genus JABDMH01. The sequence continues at coordinate 5,021,519 of OZ244968.1, forward strand.
GCGTGAATCCCACCTTGCTCATGTCGCGGAAGGATATGTCGTATGCGATCCATGTAATGATAGAGAGCGTCATAAACCGGCATAATAGCTCCTCCGGGGTAACCGAAGATCAGATCTACACCTTCTTCCAATAGACATTTTATCACTGCTTCTGAGCCCGAAATCAGTTTGGGATTGCTGGCCAGCTTTTTACTTTTTCCTCGTGTTGTTGTCTTAGTAGCCATATGGAATCATTTAGGTTAAAGATCAGTTACACATCCATTACTCGCGTCTGATACGGCCTTTGCATATTTGTATAAAGCTCCCGTAGTGACCTTTAGTGAGGGCATTTGCCAGTTGCGCTGTCGATTTTCAATTTCCTTTACACTTAAATCCACTTCCAAAAGATTTCTTGTGGCATCTATCGTAATTTGATCTCCTTCCTCAAGTAGTCCGATCAACCCACCTTCCTGGGCTTCCGGCACAATGTGCCCCACAACAAAGCCCCTGGTTCCCCCCGAAAATCGACCATCTGTGATCAATGCAACTGAGTCACCCAGACCTGCTCCCATAATCAACGATGTGGGCTTTAACATCTCAGGCATTCCCGGACCTCCTTTCGGGCCGCAGTACCTGATCACAACAACATCACCGGCATTGATCTGATCATTTGATATCGCATTATTTGCGTCTTGTTCACTTTCAAATATTCTCGCTGGTCCACTAAATTTTTCACCTTCCTTACCAGATATCTTAGCCACAGACCCTCCCGGAGCAAGATTCCCTTTCAAGATCTGGAGATGGCCTGTGGTTTTAATCGGATTCGCAAACTGGTGCACTATCTTCTGCCCGGATTTTAGTGGTTCGATCTCCCTAAGATTTTCACCCACTGTTTTTCCCGAAATAGTGAGACATTCTCCGTGAAGGTAACCCTCCTCAAGGAGCAACTTCATTACGGCAGGGATACCTCCCTGGCGATGCAGGTCCTCCATCACATACTGTCCACTTGGCTTGAGATCTGCTAATACAGGAGTCTTATTGCTTATGCGTTGAAAATCCTCAATGGATAAATCGATTTCAGCAGCTGCCGCCATCGCCATAAGATGAAGCACCGCATTTGTCGAACCACCGAGTACTGTAATTAATGTAATGGCGTTTTCAAACGCTTGCCAGGTCAATATATCCCTGGGTTTTATATCCTGCTCCAGCAAATGCCTTATCGTCGTTGCTATCGCAGGTGCTTCTTTCTGCTTCTCTTGACTATTGGCCGGGTTGCTCGAATTGTAAGGCAGACTCATACCCATTGCTTCAATAGCTGATGCCATTGTGTTGGCTGTGTACATGCCTCCACATGCCCCTTGACCCGGACAGGATTTTTTTACGATTTCTTTAAAAGCTTCGGGAGATAGATTTCCTGCAATTTTTTCCCCCAGGGCTTCAAAAGCGCTGACAATATCTAGCTTTTTGCCATTGTGGTAACCCGGCGCGATCGTACCACCATACACCAATATGGAAGGTCTGTTCAGCCTGGCCATTCCAATCATGGCCCCGGGCATATTCTTATCACATCCCACCACGGACACAATCGCATCATACCACTGAGCACCAGCCACCGTCTCGATCGAATCTGCAATAATATCGCGAGACGGCAGGGAATACCGCATTCCTGGTGTACCCATCGATATTCCGTCACTTACACCAATTGTATGAAAGACAAGCCCAACCAGATCCTGCTTGCTGATTTCTTCCTTTATTCCTGTAGCCAGTGCATTCAGATGCATATTGCAGGGATTGCCCTCCCAACCCGTGCTTACGATGCCGACCTGAGCTTTTTCCAGATCGGCTTCTGATAGTCCGGTAGCATATAGCATAGCTTGAGCACCAGGTTGGGATGGATCTTGTGTAACACGTCTACTATACTTGTTTAAGGCCATGAGATAAAAGTAGTGGATATCACTGCTTACGATGCCCAAAAATGGCATGCAATTACAACTTGCAGGTATATCAGCCAATAGATAAGAATCTGATTATCAGCTACTACGAACATTTTTTTTACGAAAACAATTCCTGCTGGATTCTCCTACTGCCGGTAGTCGGGTCTCAACAAGATCCGGAGACTTGCGCGCAGATCATTCTTCATGGTGGGTTTCACCAGACTTTCACTATTGACAAGGTTGGTATATTTATGCACGATTGGCGAGATCGTAAGTAAATTGGAAAGACCAATATCTAATCCGACCCCAAGCCCTAAAATTGCCTGGTGCCTCGATACTTCAGACCATTTTTCAAATAAATACCCCGGAATTACCTGAAGAAAAAATCCCTTCTTAAACCGATCGTTTTGTTTTGAGAATGTAGGACAATCACAATCTCCCCTAAAATCCAGGGGATAAACAGATACCGGTACCGACAACCCATAGCGGGTAACTTTGCCTGAAGGTAAGTCATTTGGTGCTTTCGCTCTCAACTCTCCATAGTAGATTTCAGGAAAAAATTCTATCCGATTATTCTTCAGCCTGCTCCAGTAAAACAGGGCAGCCTGGTAACCATCTGCATCGTATTCTCCGGCGTTACTTGATGTATTGAGATGATAACTTGCAGTTGTGTATTCTCCTTTTATACCAAACTGCCCAATACAGGCCGTTGTTGCGAGGAAAAGCATTAAAACTGCGATGAGAAATTTAGTCATGATAGATGTGCTCCCAGTCAATAAACGATCTTGCCCTAAACTTATTCTATCAGTGCAAATGATGTGCCATGGCTAAGAAGACTAAATAGTCAATTGTGTACTTTTGATTTTTGAAACCATGGTCAAACGAATTCTGCTCCGACTTTTTTCTATTATAGTGCTCGCTGTCTTACCCTTTGTTGTACTTATTCGCGCGTCCGTTTTTCTGCATAGCAAATATTATTTTTTTGCTTCTGCCGCGATCTTAGGGGGATTGACTCTCACCTGTGTGCTTCTGATCATATATCTTACTTTTTTCTTCGGCCGTCCTAATTCTTGGAGATCGAGAATCCTGGTGGTCATGGGGTTTGTTATTTTTTATGCCGGCTATGCATTGCTCTATATATCTGCAGAAAATGCGAAGACCGACGGGGTTGCGAGAGAATTTGTACAATTACATCCGATATTGCGGTTGGGAGTAAGTACGATCATATTGATTGATCCAAAATTAGTGATTACGGATGCAAACCGTCTTCCTGAAGACTATGAAAAAATGGGATTGGCAAGGAAATCCCAATCCTTGCATTACAGGCAAAGCGATGGTTATGTACATGCTTTTGATATGCGTACCCGCGGCCGATCCGGAATACGCAATTTTTTGCTGAAGCTGTATTTTAAATCCATGGGATTTCGAACTTTGCAGCATGGAGGTACTGCTGATCATTTGCATATTTCCCTTCTAAGCCACGATCGCCCTCATGCCATCTGACCGGACTTTGGTCTTGCAATCAAAAATATTTTAGATAATTACGTCAGTTTGAAAACGAAATCAGCTTCATACAAAGTAAATCTGATAACTCTGGGTTGCTCTAAGAATACGGTTGATTCTGAAAATATAATGACGCAGTTAAGGGGAGGAGATATCCAGGTGGAGACAGATGTCGAAAGTTCAGATGCAGAGTGCGTGATCATTAACACCTGTGGTTTTATCGAAGTGGCTAAACAGGAGTCCATTAATTTAATTTTGGAATACGCCGACCAGAGGAAAAAAGGCAAGATCGAAAAACTCTACGTGACCGGATGCCTTTCGCACAGATATCGCGAGGATTTGGAAAAGGAAATACCTGAGGTAGATGCCTATTTCGGCACCATGGATCTTCCGGCATTGTTAGCCAAATTTCAGATAAATTATCGAAGTGAATTATTGGGGGATCGCAAAATAATGGGTCCTCCCCATTACGCCTATCTCAAGATCTCTGAGGGATGCAATCGCAAATGCTCATTTTGCGCTATTCCCCTCATGAGAGGAGGGCATAAAAGCAGGGAAATGGGGGAGATCGTAGATGAAGCCAGAAGACTGGTAAGAATGGGAGTGAAGGAAATTCTCTTAGTGGCCCAGGAACTCACTTATTATGGTCTGGATCTTTATAAAAGTCGTAAGCTCCCTGAATTACTGGAGGCTCTTGCTCAAATAAAAGGTCTGGGATGGATCCGCTTACATTACGCCTATCCATCGAAGTTTCCGGAGAAAGTTTTTGAGGTAATGGCGCGGTATCCCAATATCTGCAATTATCTGGACCTGCCTTTGCAACATGCAAATGACGAGGTACTTGCGAATATGAATAGGCAAATCTCACGTCGAGAAACAGAGGATTTGGTTGCCAGGGCTAGAAAACTGGTGCCCGGTATTGCACTGAGGACAACTTTGATGGTAGGATTCCCGGGTGAGAATCAGAATCATTTTGAGGAATTGTGCGAATTTGTGACAAAAATGAAATTTGATCGCCTGGGAATATTTGAATACAGTCATGAAGATGATACCAGTGCCACTCAATGGAATGATGATGTGCCTATGCGCATCAAAAGTGAGCGAGCAAGGGTTTTGATGGAGTTGCAAAAGAATATCTCTGCTGCAATAAATAAAGGCAAAAGAGGGAAAACGATGAAGGTTCTGGTCGATAAAAAGGAGGGAGATTTTTTTTATGCCCGAACAGAATATGATTCTCCTGAGGTTGATAACGAAGTCATCGTTGATGCGTGCAAGTATTTTTTGAGAGTAGGAGATTTTGCGAATGTCTTTATTGAGGATAGTACCGAGTATGATCTGTATGGCATTCCAGTGTGAATCGTATTTGTTTTAAATATAGGGAGACCGCGCTTAAAACTTTGACTGGAAATTGCAGATGATAATTAGGCAGTCTGCTTGGCAGGCTAAATAGCATATTATTTGTACAAATTTGATGTTTGACAATGACGTTTTCGAGTGAGAGATTTGAAAATCCAATAGCGCAGGCAGTATTGATTGTATTGGCAACTTTTATAGTGCATCTGTTGTTAATGTCATATTATGGTATTCAGAAATCAGGAGGAATGTATCACTGGGTAGTGTCGGCTACCAGTATTTTGGTATATGGAATTTTTAATACACTTTATTTATTAAAGACAAAGAGCCTTATATCATACCTTGGAAATGCAATCCTGGGATTATTTATTGTGGTAGCTTTCGGGTATGGATTGGCAGTGGCGTTGTCTGAAATAGATATGCAAGATCAACGGTCGATCCGGTGGATATTTTTTCTTTTAATATTTTGTTACTTCGTTCTCCTGGCAATTTCACTTTTAATCAGAAAAATAATCGGCTATGCTAAAAATCAAGATTCCTCTCAGCCTTGACACATTAAAATCAGCTATGATTTTTTGTGTATTTTCAGTTATTTCTTGTACAGGGACCTCTCAAGTTGCCAATGATAATAACCGGCAACACACGAAGCCGATGCCCTTCGATTTCCAGAAAATAGAAAGATCAGATGAGGAGTGGAAAGAGGCCTTGAGCGAAAAGGAATATTACATCCTGCGGTCTAAGGGCACTGAGCGTGCTTTCACTGGTAGATATTGGGACAACAAGTCGGATGGCGTTTATTCGTGTGCAGCGTGCAAATTGCCCCTTTTTGATTCGGAGACTAAATTTAAATCCGGTACCGGATGGCCGAGTTTTTATCAACCGATTTATAGTAATACAGTTGGTGAGGAAAGGGATACCAGCTTTGGTAGGACACGCGTAGAGGTGCTTTGCGCTCGCTGCGATGGTCATTTGGGGCATGTTTTTGAAGATGGTCCGAAACCCACTGGTCTGAGATACTGTATAAATGGCTATGCACTATCTTTCGATCCCAGGAAAGCAGCTGAGTAGGAGCCGGTATATGGGAAATCTTTGAGATGGATACCGATCAATATCAGACGCTCAAAAACCCTTCAGAAGGGACCTATCGGGAGCGCGGATCGAAATTTTTGTCTTTTGCATTTCCGACGACATCTGGTATTGACTCCTTAGAGAAAGTAAAATCAGTCAAACAAAGACATCCAAAAGCGAGGCATCACTGTTTTGCATATAGGATCGGCCCCGGTGGGGATGATTTCAGAACCTTTGATGATGGGGAGCCCTCCGGGACAGCCGGAAGGCCCATGCTGACGCAGATTGATTCATTTGAGGTTACAGATGTGGTGGTTGTTGTGGCTCGATATTTTGGAGGTAAACTACTGGGAGCGGCCGGGCTGGCCAATGCGTACAAGGCTTGTGCCAGAGATGCGCTGCAGAACGCGGTGATAATAACCCAGGAGTTGCAGTTGCATTACAAAGCGCTCTTTGATTACAGTTGCATGGGGAAGTTGATGCAAGCAATCTCTGCTCAAGGTGCTACCCTGACCGCAAAAAAGTTGGATGAATCGCCTTTTGTCGAGTTCTCATTGCCAAGGTCGCACGATCCCAGGGTGATCGATCATATCATTGCCTCCACTTTAGATCGTTACCCTGATGAGATTAGCGGAAGACGGCATTTTGACTGTATCAGTATCGCCGAGATCAAGTCCTGATTTGTACTGTACTATGGGCCACCAGCAATTGGAGTTTTGAGTTATATTTGCAAAATATAATATATTTCGCTTGAGTCATACTGTAGAGCAATACAACCGGGAAGCTGAAGCCTGCCGAGGCTTGTTTGCAAAAAAGATGATTGACTACGGCACGGCCTGGAGAGTCTTACGTCTGTCTTCCCTGATCGACCAGCTATATATAAAAGCAAAGCGCATCCGTACCCTGGAGGAAAAGGGAGAAGCACTCGTTGATGATCCCGTTAGGGACGAGTATATTGGGATTGTAAATTATTCGCTGATGGCTTTGGTGCAAATGGAGCTGGGTAGTGCTGACGATCATGCCAATCACGAAACAATTCAACAACGATATGATTTTTATTTGGCGAAAACTAAAAAATTAATGCTGGCCAAAAATCATGATTATGGTGAGGCATGGAGGTCGATGCAGCAGACGTCATTTACGGATTTAATATTGATGAAAATATTGCGAATAAAAAGAATATTGGAAAACGATGGCAAAACCCTTGTTTCAGAAGGCCTGGATTCCAGTTTTCATGACATGATTAATTATGCTCTTTTTGCGATGATTAAATTGGAGGAAGCAAAACCAAATATCCTTAATTCATGAATTTAGCCACATTGCTGATCACCATTGGCGCAATCGCCTTTGTGCTTACCCTGGTAATAGGTGTCCTCTACAAACAACACAAGAGCTGGTTGATGACTTTTCTCCAGAATTTTACTGGTGTACTTTTTATTATTTCGGGATTTGTAAAGGCAATCGATCCATTGGGGACTGCCTATAAAATGGAACAGTATTTTGCTGAGTTTGAATATACTTTTGCAGATACTTTCTTGTCTTTTGCCACGCCTCTCTTTCCTTGGCTGGCATCTTTTTCTACAGGCTTTGCCATTTTCATGATTATTTTCGAAATTATTCTCGGTGTAATGCTCATCTTGGGTGCCAGGCCAAAGTTGACCTCTTGGGCTTTTTTGATTCTTGTTGTTTTTTTTACTTTCCTCACAGGATTTACTTTTCTCACGGGTTATGTACCACCCGAAGTCAATTTCTTTGACTTTGGAAAATGGGAGTCCTACAATCCGCTGCAAAGAAAAGTAACAGATTGTGGATGTTTTGGAGATTTTATAAAACTCGAACCACGTACCTCGTTCTTTAAAGACCTTGCCCTGCTTGTCCCGGCCTTTATTTTTATTTTTCGACATAAGGATATGCATCAACTTTTTAGCACCCGGATCAGAAACTTCATCCTGACGACACTTACTGTTTTATTACTTTTTTATTGCCTGAATAATTCATATTGGAATCTTCCGCACACAGATTTTCGTCCTTTTAAGAAAGGGGTTAATGTTAGGACCCAAAAGGAACTGGAAGAAACAGCAATGAGCAGTAGAGAGATAATAAGCTATACGCTTAAAAACAAGCTGACTGGAAAGTTTGTCACTCTGCCTTATGCTCAGTATATGAAGGAATTCAAATCATATCCAAAAACGGATTGGGAAAATGTCGAAGTAAAAATGACTGATCCGGAAGTCGAGGAAACCAAGATTTCCGAATTTATCATTTATGGACCGGATGACAGTGATGTCACTGAGCAAATACTTACAAATACGGATCCGTTTTTCTTCCTTGTATGTCATAAACTTTATCATCATGGGAGTCAGCTGGTATCTGTCGAGAAAGTGGACACAATGACCAAACTGGTTGACACAGTCATCACAGGAGAAGATACTTCCTTTATTTATGGCAAGGAGCTGGTGCGTAGCACAGAGGAGGTGAAACAATATAATTGGGACGAATCCTATGTCAAGAGATTTAAGGATGTTGTGCTGCCTTTCACCAGAGAAGCTGCTGAGTCCGGGATCAAGAGTGCGATCGTAATTGGAGGTGCCGATTCCCAAATGTTGTCAGACTTCAAGACTAAAACGGGAATTGATTTCACCATATGCTCTGCAGATGATATCTTGCTGAAAACCATTGTGCGGTCTAATCCCGGTATTCTATTAATGCGTGATGGTGAGATTTTAGACAAGTGGCACTATAGGCATTTACCTAAATATTCAGAAGTGGAGGCGATGTACCTAAAGTAGTTTTTTAGGTATCAGAAAAGTTGTTTATTTGCATTCAGGTATAAGAAAGTTTTATCGAGTTATCTTGAAATTGTTGAAATGCTAAGCAGAAGGAATATCCGTATTAAAGTGTTACAGACCCTTTACATGTTTGGCCGCGATCCCGAACTATCAATCTCTGAGACCCTGGATTTTTATCGCTCCTCGTTAAATCGTTCTCAGGATCTCTATCTTTTCAATTTACTCACTTTGATTGAGACATCTAAGTTGTCTCTCAAGGATGTAGAACGTAAAAAATCCAAATATTTACCGAGCGAGGAGGATAAAAAATTCTCTGCAAAATTGTTTAAAAACCCTTCGATGCAGGCACTCGTGCAAGAGTCCGGCCTGCACGATTGCATTGCCGAAAGAAATTTAACCGATTTACTAGAGGCTGATAATATCAAAAAATTTTACAAGGGCTTTTCCAAAAGTGATTCTTACCGGAACTATATTTTAGAGCAGAGTGGCAAGGATAGTGATTGCAATATTTTGCTCGATCTGTACAAGTATTTGACAAAAGACGAAGTATTTGAAGAATCGATTGAAGACCATTTCCCTACCTGGGTGGATGATAAGTCACTGATCATCGGTGCTATGAAGAAAACGATCAAGGCGTTGCCTGAAAGCCCAGACCTATATAGAATGTTCAGACCTGATTATGAAGCCGGTGTCGAATTTGGTGAAAAACTTCTCCAGACGGTGGTTGATAAAGACAAAGAGTATGAAGAGCTAATTGCTCCGGCCTTGGAAAACTGGGAAGTAGACCGGGTAGCTAATATCGATATGATTTTGCTTAAAATGGCCTTGTGCGAGTTTTTTATTTTCGCATCAATCCCCACCAAGGTTACCTTAAACGAATACGTGGAACTATCGAAAATATACAGCACCGATAAGAGTAAGGATTTTATCAATGGTATTTTGGATAAATTACTTAAGGATTTGACGGAACAGGGAGCAATCACAAAAACAGGCCGCGGACTGGATGAGTAATATCGCATTTAGATGAACGCCCAAGTAATTATTCTGGATTTTGGATCTCAATACACCCAGCTGATTGCTCGGAGAGTGAGAGAGCAGGAGGTTTATTGCGAAATCCATCCATACTCCAAGATGCCGCCGCTCAGCAATGAGGTCAGAGCGGTAATCCTAAGTGGTAGTCCATGTTCTGTGAGAGATGACGACTCGCCGCAAATCGATTTAGATGCGATTTTGGGGAAAGTACCAGTGCTGGGGATTTGCTACGGTGCACAGATGATGGCACAGCTATCGGGTGGCAAAGTGGAACGCTCCGCAGTGAGGGAGTATGGAAAGGCGCAGCTGGATCAGATCTATGCTATCGATGACATGTTGCTGGATAATGTGCCTCCGGGTAGCCAGGTTTGGATGTCACATGCAGATACAATCACGGATCTGCCCGGACAGTTTGAGCTCGTCGCCGGATCGAATAATATCCGGACAGCGCTGTACAGAAATAAAAATGGTGCTTTTGCTGCACCTGTCTATGGCTTGCAGTTCCATCCTGAGGTCACACATACTGAGCATGGTAAAGTGATCATAGCCAATTTTCTATTTAAAGTTGCCCGTTGTACAAAAACATGGTCACCCAGATCCTTTGTTGAAGAATCGATCGAAAACCTCAGAAACCGAATAGGTACCGAGGGGGTTCTCATGGGACTGTCAGGGGGAGTCGATTCTTCGGTTGCTGCCACTATCTTGCAAAGGGCCATTGGTGATCAGCTTATTTGCTTCTTTGTCGACAATGGTCTGTTGCGCAAGCATGAATTCGAAGAGGTGATTGACTCATACGAGGGCATGGGTCTCAATGTAAAAGGCATCAGGGCCCAGGACCGGTTTTACCGAGCTTTGAAGGATATTTCTGATCCGGAGGGAAAACGGAAAGCAATAGGAAGTACATTTATTGATGTTTTTCAGGACGAAGCGAAAAAATTAGATAATGTGCAATGGCTGGGTCAGGGTACAATTTATCCGGATGTGATCGAGTCGGTATCTGTACATGGTCCTTCAGTGACTATAAAGTCTCATCACAATGTCGGAGGACTCCCGGATACGCTCAACCTCAAAGTAGTGGAACCTTTAAACATGTTGTTTAAAGATGAAGTACGCACGGTGGGAAAAGAGCTGGGGGTTCCAAACCATATTTTGAATCGCCATCCATTTCCGGGCCCTGGTCTGGGTATCCGCATCTTGGGAGATATTACGCCGGATAAAGTTCATCTTCTGCAGGAGGCCGATCACATCTTTATTAAAAGCTTGAGGGAAGCTGGCCTTTATGACAAAATCTGGCAGGCGGGGACCATGCTATTGCCGGTACATAGTGTCGGGGTGATGGGAGATGAGCGGACATATGAACAAGTCGTGGCACTACGAGCAGTAAACTCCAGGGATGGCATGACCGCAGACTGGAGTGATATCCCACACAAAATACTTTCAAAGATTTCAAGCCAGATTATCAATCAGGTAAAAGGCATCAACAGGGTAGTTTATGACATCAGTACAAAACCTCCGGCAACTATTGAGTGGGAATAATCCTCTTCTCGTTGCACTGGGTATCTTGCTCGTGTTTATGTCAGGGTGCGGCCTGTTTTCACCGGCAAGTGATCCCCAGCCTGAGCAGGAAGATGAAGTAGCGGTGCCGGAGCCTGAATTCTCCAACACTGTTGATACAATAGATTGGGATATTCTCTCGGAAGAGCAATATCCTCCCATTCTCGAAAGATCAAAGGGATTTGTAACAGAACACAAAGCTCACTACAATATTGCTTTACTCGCTCCATTTGATGCCTCAGATGTCCGCTCGACAGATGACCGAATCCCATCCAGGTCGATAAGAATGATCGAATTTTTTAGTGGATTGAAATACGGATTGGATCATTGTCTGGAAGACATAAGTATTTCAGTAAACGTAGTGGATACAGAGGAGGGTCGATTCGATGGTTCTTTTGAGGATATCGCTACAGTGGTAGAATCAGATCTAATTATTGGGCCATACTTTACAGATCAATTAAGTAATGTCGCGAAGTATGCCAAAGAAAATGAGAAAATTGTGATTTCCCCCTGGAACACAACGAGACTCGACGAACCGAATCCCTACTTAATTCAGCTTAGACCCTCGTTGGCATCACATGCAAAGAAAATCAATGAATACGTGAGGAAGAATTTTGCTACGGAAGAAGTAATGATTATCACGAAGGACAACGAACGCGACCTGGAAACACTCGATTTTTTTAGGCAGGGTGATACTTTGGATATCGATCAGGTAGACACAATACGCACATTGATTGTAGGAGATATCGGTGATAGTGATCTGACGGATAGCTTGAGTGTCGATATTCTTGAAAGGGGGTATCGGTGCTTTATTGTTCCGATTTGGCAAGATGAGTCTTTTGTCATTGCCTCACTCGCCAAACTCAATTTTGCAAAAGGAGAAGAAGATATCAGCGTATTTGGCTTTCCACAGTGGATGACAATGTCACAAATTGATTATGATTATTTTGAAAACCTAAATGTGCACTTTTCCAGTGCGAGACCTATTCACTACAGATCGGAGGATGACATGGGGTTAAAGAGAAATTTCTTTCAGAAGTTTGGAGATATCCCAGGCCGGGATGCATATTATGGTTTAGATGTCATAAAATGGCTTGCAAACCTTTTACACAGCGAGGGAACGAATATCGTCAATGGTCTTGGTAAAGAAGTGGGAAACATCAATCAAAAATTCGAATTTCTGTCCATCCTTGAAGATGAACTTGTGCACCACATTGAAAATGGATGGATAAGCATTGTTCGCTTTGAGGATTACGAATTTGAGGAAGTACATTAAATGCCGCATCATTTTGAAATGGTAGTATGAATTATGGCCGCAGAACCGGGTAGTACATGGTCCCACTAAATTTGCTTTGCCTGCAGACCAATGCCTCACATTCAATTTTTGTTTGTTTCATTTTATATCTATTCATCCATGCCTGCCTCAACGAATACTATCCTGAAAATTGACCCTTCGGACAATGTCGCCATTGTCGTGGAAAAGGAGGGAATCAGAGGAGGCAGTGTGTACGGTGAGATAACATGTCTGAGGGATATCCCCTTTGGTCATAAAATAGCTCTTTCCAATTTAGTGAAAGGCGATCCTGTGATCAGATATGGTCAGATTATTGGTTTGGCTAAGAATGAGATTTATGCTGGAGAATGGGTAAGCGAAAGGAATCTTCAGGTGCCGCCGCCCCCATCGTTGGAGGAGCTCACATGGACGGGTTGTCGCGCTGCAGAAGATCTACCTGGTCTTGAAGGATATACATTCGAGGGTTACCGGAATGATGATGGTACAGTGGGCACTAAGAATATCTTGGGAATCCTCACAACCGTACAATGTGTGTCTGGATTCGCCAACATAATTGTGGACAAGATCAAAGGTGAATTGTTGCGGGATTATCCCAATGTTGACGATGTAGTAGCACTAAATCATTCCCATGGCTGTGGGATAGCCATTGAAGCACCTGGTGCCATTGTGCCCATCCGGACCCTTCACAATCTTGCAAAGAATCCCAATTTTGGAAACGATGTATTGATCATCGGACTGGGGTGCGAGAAGTTGAGAGAAGCGCACCTCGACCTTCCGAAATCCCAGGTACATTATATGCAGAATCGATCCCTCGGGAGGTTTTCGACGATGGTAGATCACATTATGAAACTCGCAAAGGAGCATTTGCAAAGGTTAAACCAGCGGAAAAGGGTTACATGCCCTGCCGCAGACCTGATCGTCGGCATGCAATGCGGAGGAAGTGATGCCTTCTCTGGTCTTTCGGGCAATCCCGTAGCTGGATTTGCTGCAGATCTGATTGTAAGGGCAGGAGGAACCGTGATGTTTTCTGAGGTAACCGAGGTAAGAGATGCTTTGCATTTACTCATATCGAGATGTGCCAACAGGTCTGTAGCGGCAAAGTTAATTGAGCAAGTCCGCTGGTATGATGACTATCTGAAAGCATCGGGTGTCGACCGAAGTGCCAATACGACTCCCGGAAATAAGAAGGGAGGGCTGAGTAACATCGTTGAAAAAGCACTTGGATCTGTCCGGAAATCAGGGACAACCAGGATCGTTGACGTGTTGGGACCCGGGGAGCGTGTAACAAAGAATGGATTAAATTTTGTCGCAACTCCCGCCAGTGATTTTATCTGCGGCACCTTGCAGATGGCAGCGGGAATGAACATTCATGTTTTTATCACAGGTCGGGGGTCTCCCTACGGTCTTGCGACATTGCCGGTGATCAAGATGAGTTCTAATTCACCTTTGAGTCATCGGTGGCATGATTTAATCGATTTTGATGCGGGAAGGGTACTCACAGACAATCAAAGTCTAGAAGAATTGGGTTGGAAACTGTTTCATTTGATTCTGGAGGTAGCCAGTGGTCATAAGATAATTGCGTCCGATCACCTGGGGTTGTACAATGAGTTGGTCTTGTTTAATCCCGGACCCATTACCTAGTAGATGTCAACGTGAAAGGCAGTTTGGCGCAGGGGTTCTTTTGAGTTGAGGAGAGGATGGTTGCGACTCCCTTTGTCGATAATTCCTCTTCGTTCATATAGTATTATGACTCGTTAAGGTACTTTGTATTGCATAGTACCTATTTTGTTTTATATTTGTTGTATGAAAATTGAAAACACAAAGGCACAGATGCGAAAGGGAGTCCTGGAGTTATGTATTCTGGCCATAATATCAGAAGGAGAGGCTTATCCATCTGATATTATTCAGAAGCTCAAGGAAAACGAGCTGATTGTGGTGGAAGGTACAATGTATCCTCTACTCACTCGCCTCAAAAATGCAGGACTTCTGGGCTATAATTGGCAGGAATCTGCTTCGGGGCCTCCGCGTAAATATTATCACCTGACAGAGCAGGGGACTGGTTTCCTTCAGGAACTGTTAGGCACTTGGAATCGATTAGTAAATGTAGTTACACAGTCTACAAAAAACCTGGTACAGTAATGAACAAAACACACAATATTAATTTGGGAGGATATCCTTTCACTATTGATGAGGATGCTTATTCGGCATTAGAAAAATATTTGGACAAGATCGAATCACATTTTCGGGGCTCGGAGGGATTTGAAGAAATCTATGAAGACATAGAAAATCGAATGGCAGAACTTCTACAGGAGCGCACCCGGACCAAGATGATTGTCACGGTTGATGACGTGCAGCATGCAGTAGCTATACTGGGTCTGCCAGAGGAATTTGGTACAGAAGCGTATGATCGAGGCTCCGACAAGCACAGGGAGTATAAGACCGGTAAAAAATTATACCGGGATCCTGATGATAAAGTGATCGGTGGAGTTTGTGGTGGTCTTGCAGCATATTTTGGAGTCCAGGATGCCGTTTGGTTGAGGGTGGCGTTTGCACTACTTTCAATAGGAGGAGGAGTCGGAGTTATCGCTTACATTCTTTTTTGGGCACTTGTTCCAGTCGCACAATCTCCAGCTGATTTTTTGGCCATGCGTGGTGAGCCAATCAATGTCAAGAATATCGCAAAGATTGTAGAGGATGAAGTGGAAAATATTTCAGATCATTTCTCGGAATTAAGCGAAGATTGGAAAACCAAACGACGAAAAAAAAAGCGCAAGAAGAGATCCAGTCGGAAATCCTGGAAGGATCACCTTTGAGAGCCGGGTTTCTGTTATGAGCTGGAAGTAGGGTAGTGGGGTAGGGGGAATTTGGACACAAGAAAGTTTGGTTATTTCGATATAACAACATTACCATCAACTACTGTCTTCTACTTTTTTCCGGGCAAAGGCTTTTCCTTCTTCCCACCACATGCGCATCTGCTCGGGATCAAAGCAAAGGCTATTATCTGTAAGTACTCTCGGTGTGTGGAAATACCGGATTTTTATTTGATGATGCATGCTCTCCAATAATCCAATGTACTTTTCATCTCTGGCGATTTGAGACAGCATAAAATCCAGCGATGAAAGCAAAAGTGAGAATGCATTCGAATTTGGCGTTTTCTTTATCATTTTATTCCGTGGCGTAAGGATGATCACATCGATTTCCGTGGCTCCGGCATCAATCGCTTCGGCCAAGGGAATAAAATTGCCGAATCCACCATCGGCATATTCCTGACCATTTTTTACTACCAGGCTCATAAAGGGAACAAAATTGGCGCTGATCCAAATCCAATCCAGGAAATCTTCATACTCACAATCCCTGAGATATTTATGCTCTACAACATCACAAGTGAAATTAGAGACCGCAATAACCACTTTCGTGCCACTTTCTTTTATGCGGTCATAAAATTCCCTGGTTATCGATCGACTAATTAATTTGCGCAAGGCAAAACTTTCTCCAAACGTTTTCTTGCCCTTTAAAAACATTCTTATGATTCCCAAATGATTTATTCTGGATCGATATACACCATTTTTTTTCTTGACAATAAAAGGGTGTGAGGAAAAAATGTCATTTTGAGTTACGTTGGTATATATCTTTCGTGCAAAGTCTACTTCTCCAGCAGCCAGCAAAGGCACCATCAGAGCCCCAGTGGATGACCCTGCAAATAGATCGTACTCGATACCCCTTTCTGCAATGAGATATTCAGCGACTCCACCCGCGTAGGCTCCCTTTGCACCACCCCCAGAAATCACCAGTGCTTTCATGTTATTTCAAAAAAGTAAGCTAAAATAATACTAATCAAGTGAAACTCAGAGGTCTGTGTATTTCCCCGGATGGAGATTTTGCCATCCGATAAAAAAAGGGAGAAGGTAGAATCCTTCTCCCCTGAGCATTAGATTTTAGGTAGTCAGCTGGTAATTGCTTACCGCTCCGGCCAGCTAGCCCAATCGCTGCAGTGCCCTGCCTTATCGCTCCGGGCGATTCGTGTTTGTATCCCGCTGTAAGCTGCATTCATCACAGCCCTCGGAGAGAAGTGCAATTTGCCATTGGACTCGGTTGCAAAGGCTTTTCCAAAATGTCCTTGGCTCAGGCCATGTCCCGCTTCATGTAGGGCAATGGTCTCAATATGGTAGTGACTGTCCACGCTCCAGGAAAACGCATCATTATAATAGATCTCCCGCCATGCAACATCATATCTGCGGTTATTGTCAAGATCTATTAGATTCCCGTTGTTGTCAGTAAACACAATTGTGAATGTCACTCCAAGGATGAAATTGCTACCACCTGGTGCGAGTAAATCAAAAAAGTCGGCCGGCATCCATCCGGCATGATGTACATCTGCCGTATAACTGCGGTCACCCTCGAATCCAAATAAATCTGCAATAAATCCCCCCGTGACACCAGCGGGATCTGCGATTTCAAACATTCCGAGATCCGAGCAACGCACTCTGTCCCAGGTGTTCATCGCGCGATCGATAGCGGCATTGGAAGCTGCGGAAGATACATCTTCCGAAGGACGATCATCGTCTACACTGTAGCTAATGTTTGCCGTACCATCTAAAGCGAGAAAAGGAACAAAGTCTCCACCCAACCGCTTGTTGCCGCGATTATTAAAGAAGACCGTGGCGCCCGCTTCCCCATCTTCTCCCGTACCGATGTACTCCATCATGTAGGCTACCACCTTGTAGTCACCGGCAGACCGTCTCTTTGATTTTATCTTCATGGGAGTCGACAATCGCTGCAATAGTTCAGGTGAGCCGGTAAACTCCTGGATGTCCAAATGTTCATGAGATTCGTGTGAGTGCGGATCTGTTGGTGATAAATCCTCTGTAGATGGTTGACAGGCTAAAATACATGCCAACAGGCATGCCAAAGCAAGTTTTGTTTGCATTGTGATTAGGTTTTGTTTATTAAAGAATGCTCCAAGATTATAAATATTTACCACAGCGCCTAAGATCCCTAGTGCTTTTATAGGATTTTGTTTCAACATATAATTACGGAGCTATTTTATGCTTTTAGTATTTTATAGTAAATAAAATGTTTGATTCAATCTCATTACACTGTATGATGGTTTTTTTACACTAAAAACAGATATTTAGATGCTTTTTTATCAATTTCAATTTTATCACTTTTGTCTATGCAGGAAATAGATCAATCTAGACTTAGCCAGTTTATTTCCGATAAATATGGGATTGGAGGAAAGCTATTCCCTCTTGCCGGCGAGGTTGATATCAATTTTAGATTGGGTAAGGACTATCTGGTTAAAATGAGCGCTGAGAGCGATCTTGGTTTTTTAGAGATGCAGAATGAGGTATTTTCTTTGCTGCGAAGGCAGGATCTTTCATTTTCTACTCCGGAGGTAGTAACGGATCTCGAAGGCAATCTGATAAATATTTATGATCTCGCTGGCAAGGACTATCATTTGCGGATTTTAAAGTGGATAGACGGACTTCCACTGGGTAGATTCAAGCCTCATCATCCGTCGCTGCTACGGGACATAGGGCAATGCTGCGGTTGGCTGTCTCACTGCTTGAAGGATTATGACCATCCGGCAGCACATCGAAGTTTTGATTGGGATGTGACGAAAGTAAATTGGGTGAGTCAGCAATTCGATTTATTTAATGATGAAGACAGGATTACGGTAGAGGATGCTTATAATCGGGTACATGGCAAGCTATCTGAGATGAGCGGTGACTTGAGAATGGGAGTTTGCTACCACGATGCGAATGATTTCAACCTCATCGTCAATCCCGATTCTGGTCGCATCAGTGGCATCATCGACTTTGGAGACGTGTTATTTGCTCCTGTGGTGAGTGAAGTAGCTATTGCAATGGCCTACTGTGCCATGAATAAAAAGAATCCTTTAGAAGCTGCGGCCCATGTCTTAGCTGGATATTACAAGGTTTTTAGGCTTGAAGCACATGAACTAGATATTATATACGAATATGTGATGGGTAGATTATTAATTAGTCTGACGCACGCTGCTCGCAGGAGGCGTACAGATCCCAAAAATAAATATCTGCAAATAAGTGCGGTCCCTGCGATGGATCTACTCGGGAAGTGGTTGAAGCTCGATCGAAAATTGGTTCATTTTACATTTAGAGCTGCATGTGGCCTAGATCCAGTACCTCAGTCTTCTAGAATTATCGATAAAATCAAATCCGAAAAAAATATTAAACCGGTAATAAGATCTGAGATTCTGCATGGTGAGAAAATAGAATTGGACCTCAGTATCGGGAGTGCATTTTTGGGCCATTATCTGGATTACGAAGACGAAAAGAATTTTCTATTAAATTTTCAACGGATTGTTCCCAAAAATGTCCTGGGAATCGGAAAATATCTCGAGGCACGCCCATTTTATACTGATCCTGTCTTTTGTAAGGACGGGAATAATGGAGCAATCCGCAGATCAAGACATCTCGGGATCGACCTTTTTTACGATGAAAATACTGAAGTCTTTTCTCCGCTTCCTGGGGTGGTGCACAGTATCTACAATAACCTGGGCGCTCGCAACTATGGGCCCACAGTAATATTAAAACACCAGATTTCTGACTTTCAATTTTTCACTTTGTATGGGCATCTGAGCTATTCAATGTTCGATCTGCTGCATGTCGATCAGCAAATTCCTGCCGGTGCACTTATTGGTCATTTCGGCAGTCCTGAAGTCAATGGTGGCTGGCCGCCACATTTACATTTTCAGATTATTCTGGACCTCCTCGATTGTGATTATGATTTTCCAGGTGTTGCTGCCCAGGAGGAATTGTCACTGTGGAGTGCTCTTTCGCCTGATCCTTCGCTTTTAGTGCCTCTGGTCAAACTTGACCACATCGTAGATACTGAAGAAGTTACTCAAAATCTATTGACTCTCAGACAACATATTCTCGGTAAAAACCTGAGTATTTCTTATGAGAAACCGCTACATGTTGTGAGAGGAAAAGGAGCATACCTGATTGATTCTGACGGCAGGTACTTCCTGGATATGGTCAACAACGTGGCCCATGTAGGTCACGAACATCCTCTTGTGGTAAATGCCATTAAAAAACAATCTGCTGTTCTCAATACCAATACCAGATACCTTCATAAAAATATCCTTGATTTTGCCGATGCCATAGTGAGTCGCATGCCTGAATACCTGGAGGTGGTATATGTCTGTAATTCTGGTAGCGAAGCAAATGAACTCGCGATGAGAATGGCCCGGAGTAAAACGGGATCAGATCATGTCCTGGCTATAGAGCATGCTTATCACGGCAATACGCAGGGTTGCATCGATGTAAGTCCGTACAAATTTTTGGGTCCTGGTGGATCGGGACCATCAGAGAGAGTTACCATACTTCCCGCTCCGGACCCCTATCGCGGCATTTATTCGGATGTTCCGCTGAGCGAACAATCTTCCCACTATATTGCGGATGTAGAGCAAATAATAAACAAACTCATTGAACAGTCTTCCAAGGCCCCAGCGATCATTGCGGAGCCGATTTTGAGTTGCGGAGGACAAATTGTACCTCCACCACATTATTTGAAAAGGCTGTTTGGAGTAGTCAGGGATCACGGTGGTGTTTCTATAGCCGATGAAGTCCAAACGGGTTGTGGTCGGGTGGGTTCGCATTTTTGGGCTTTTGAAGAACAACGAGCCAGGCCAGACATTGTGACTATAGGCAAACCAATCGGCAATGGTCATCCACTGGGAGTTGTCGTATGCACAAGGGAAATTGCGGAGTCATTTAATAACGGAATGGAATATTTTAACACGTTTGGAGGCAATCCGGTTTCCTGTGCGGTTGGTCTGGAAGTATTAAATACAATTCAGGAGGAAAAACTAATGGAAAATGCTTTGTTTACGGGTGGATTATTATTGGAGGGGATCAAGAATCTTGCTATGGAATATCGATTTATTGGTGCTGTCAGGGGTAGGGGATTGTTTTTGGGGTTTGAATTGGTAAAAAATTGGCACGAAAAAGAACCTTCGATGAAGAAAGCAGACTACATTGTGCACCGCATGTGTCAGCTAGGCATTTTATTAAGCACGGATGGCCCCCATCACAATGTGATTAAAATTAAACCTCCATTGGTATTTAGTGAAGACCATGCGAAAGATTTCTTAGAAAAATTAGAAATAATTCTTGCAGAAATTGCAATCCGGACGTCCTGATTATTTTCCACGGAACTAAAACGGAAAGTCGTTTACAAGACTATTTAAAAATGATCCAACCAGAGATGGTTTTAATAAAATGGTAAATAAGACACCAAACAAAGCACCATAGAAATGAGCTTGATGATCTATGCGATCCTGAACATTTTTACTGGCATAGGAGGAATACCAGAGATAGAGGATACCGGCTACAATGCCGGGGATGGGTATAACCATATAAAGCAGAAGTAATTCCCAGGGATAGAGCAGTATAAAAATAAAGACGATGCCAGATACTCCTCCGGATGCACCCACCGCCATATAATTTTCCTGATTTTTCTTCTCAAAATAGCTGGGCAAGGAAGCACAAACTATGGTAAGTAAATAAACAAGAACGTAAAAAACAGAACCTTTTACAACACCAAAGAATATCTGAAAATGTGCCTCTACATGGCTACCAAAACTCCATAGCACAAACATATTGATAAGGAGATGTACCCAGCCTCCATGTACAAATCCGGAGGTGACTAATCTGAATAGCTCCTTGTTCCTGTGCTCCTTCACAGGCCAGTGAGCAAGCCTATAGAATAGGGTGGAATTGTTAAATGCCATGTAGGACACAACACCGCTGATGATCACTAGTACTCCTGTCACTGTCATATTTAATGTTTGAGAACGAATCTGATTTTATGGGAGGTCTAATGGTGGTACGGGAGATTATTATTTATCGTAAATGCACGGTATAATTGCTCCAAAAAAATGAGTCTGACAATATCGTGCGTAAACGTCATCGGTGACAGGGACAGCATACCCTTCGACGTTGCCTTTACCATGTCGCTAAATCCGTAGGCCCCACCGATAGCAAAGATAATTTTTCCTCCTTGCTGGTGGATCAGACCCTTAAGAAATGTTGCGAATTGAACGGAGGTATTTGCCTTCCCCTGTGGATCAAGCAGATAAAGTCGCTCGCCTCTCCTGAGCTCTTTCAGGATCAACCGACCTTCCTGCTCAATCTGGTCGGACCTCCGTTTTGCCTTGCTCCCCTTGATAACCCTGATTTTGAATGGATGAAACCTCTTTATTCGTCTCTCAAAATCTTCCAAACCCTCGTTGAGATACGTCATCTTGGTCTTTCCTACCCACCACACCTCGATTGCCATGTCAAAATTCTGTCTTTAGTTTTTTCACAAGTTGAGTGCGTTCAGAAAAATCCTCAGAAATCATCCTTACTATCGCGACTACCTGGCGATGAAGCCCTTTGATCTCCAGATTTCTGAGTGATCCGATCACAAACTCCGCACTCTGATGTCCGATGTGACGCTTCAAATACCGGGTAAAGAGAATTTTCAAATGACTCAACACAAATTCATCATCATATTCGCAGATATCCGGTGCATACTTGAGCAGTTCTTGCATATTCATTTTTTCCCTGAGCGCATGCTTAAGACCTTTCCGGTCTCTTTTCATCAACAGTAGATCCAACATCACTTCTCGCATGTCAGGGTGCGATTTAAAATTTTTTATCAGATCATCGGAAACCTCCACCCACTGATCTCCAGCAAGAACCCGTATGGATTCCAGATGTGTACTTTTTTTTGTGCGCTGAAGGTCCTGCAGATAGTAATCCAATATGCGGGTCTTGTTCGTTTCGTGCTTGGTCATCTGATCAAAGGCCCAGTCTGTGAGTTTCTTTCCCTCCGATTTTTCGTATACAAATTGAGCCCACTTGACTATAAGCCTTCCATCGGTCTGGGGATCAAATTCTTTAAAGCATCTCTTTAACAAATTCGGCCGTGAAAGGTGCACGGTCAAAAACCTTTCCAGATGCTTCCAATCCTTTTCCGTGACGCAACTAATAAATACCGCAATTTGTGCTGCTTGATTTTCAATATTTGACAAGCCGTATGCACATAAATCCCGATGAATCTCTGTTTTTTCATCCCGTGCCAACTGGTACAGGGCGGTATATAAATTGTCTCTGCTGTCCAGAATGACGTAAAATTCATCTCGATACAGGCTGGTCAGAATTCTAATTCCCTTTTTTCTTAATTCCATTGGAATATCATCGCTGAAAATCCTTTCGAGATACCGGTGTAATTTGCCTACCATTTCAATCCACGGAAGTTGGCTAAACGATGCCTGGGCGGCTACAATATATTTGCAAAGTCCGTAAAGGATTAGGTGAGATTCCCGATAGTTTTTCTCAGCATGTAGATCTGTACCATGATCGATCAGATCAGTAAGGTATTTCTTGAGTCTGCCAAAATTCTGTTTGGTCAACCTTCCTTGACCCAGGATTTTACTGTGGCTTTTGATGAGCAAATAGTATTTGTCGAGATTATCTTTTAAATCGACTTTATAGGCAAATTGCGTTTTCAGGGCACTGGCATAAAGGGGATTGGAAAGCGCCTGTCTCAGGGAGAACTCACGCAGTTCTTTTGAAGACAGTAGGTCAAGGACACTTTTCGATCTGATCTGTCTGAGGACATCCCTTCTATTATGTCTGCTGCTTTTTTCCTTTTGTTTTTCGAAGAATGCATCATTGAGGTAATGCAGCGCTGCAGCAATGTGATGGCACATTTTGGAAGAGGTGAAGAGTGTACAGTCACAGGAGTAGGCATTTACATTTTTTCTCCCGATCGAGATCTCGGTTTCACATGCCTCAGGACTACTCCAATGGAAGACCCAAAGATTCCCTTTCATCTCCTTTTCAGGTGTGACAGGATTTTGCACAAGGAGTTGCCTTCCCAGGTCGAGTTGCTCTTCCGGGATGTGCATAAAGTAGTTATCCAGTGCAAAAGTCTTGCTATACATATTCGCTATAGGCAAACCTTCAAATATATGCAATTCCAGATAAGACCAGATTTGCTCTCCCTTTGCCAAATGTTAAAGCATAGTGGATGATTTGATATTTCCATAGAATAATTCTAAATTGTAATACTACTGCACATCTCAAACGAATATTTTTTGGGAAATTTTAAACTTGAAGCCTGGTGGATCGTTCGTCTACCTGGCTGCTAAAACTTATTGCAAATGAAAAAAAATACTTTACTTTTCTTGTTCTCCCTTGCCTTATTGGGCTATATCTGGAGTGGCCATTCAGAAGGTGCCGGGAGCATTCAAGGCCAGGATCGAACCGGAAGCCCCCTTTCTCAAAACTATTGTGTTCAATGCCATAGTGGTGGAGACTTTGACCTGAGTATAGAAACATTTCTCATTGACGAAGCAGGAGATACAATTGTTGAGTACAAGCCAAAAACCAAGTATCAGTTTGCCTTAAATCTCGAAGCTGCCGGGGCAGGAGGATTTGGTTTTCAGGCAGTTACACTTGATTCGCTCAATGCATTCGTTGGAGAATTTGGTACTCCGCCAGATGGGACTCAGCTTACGGTGCTTGACGGGAGAAGTTATTTCGAACACTCCAGGACCTCGAGTGCCGGAGAGTTTGTAATCGAGTGGACATCACCTGCAGCTGGGACCGGTCCGGTATCAATCCATATTGCCGGTAATGCTGTCAATGGCAATTCAAGCACCGGAGGTGATAAACCCGATACGACCAGCCTAATCCTCCCCGAGGCCTTGTCTTCGAGCTTGGATATTGCCGGGACGGCTGTGCCGCTGAGGTTATACCCGAATCCTGCCTTTTCGGAATTTACAGTCGACCTGACAGGAGTGCAGGATGCGACACGACTTGAAATCTTTAACAATAGTGGTACGTCAGTTATGGATATGCCCCTAAACACGGGAGCTTTTGGTGAGTATGATGTCAATATGGATGAGCATCCCGCGGGTGCTTATTTTGTCAGACTTACGACCAAACAGGGCATTCAGGTCAAAAAATTGATAAGATTGCCCTAATTTAGGAGAAGTTATATCCCAATCGATCCAAAGAATTAAGCGGATTTATTGGTTAGGGGATGATTGATTTAATGCAATCGTCCCCTTTTATTATTGACCGAATTACTCCGTAATGCTTTTGAGTTTAAAGGCTTCCTGATCTCCTCCTGATTACAATAGCATCTGGTATCACAACCCTGGACCTTATTGTGTGTCTTTGCCAAAGGTTTTCACTCCTTAATACCCAACGATCCCACATCGAGTCTTGAAAAAAATAATCCTCAAATGATCCGGTTTGGACAACGATCTGGGGTGTCAAGGGTATCCTGGTAGTGATTTGAGTACGATTTTTGATTGATCACAATTATGAATTATGCAAATCTCATCCTTATCCTATTGATGCTCACTGCAGCGATATCCCTGGATGCAAAAGTGTTTAGAGTCGGCACAGGCCAGACTTATCTCAATCCTCAGAGCCTGTATGAAGCAAATGTACTCGCTACAGGTGATACTGTGGAGATTGATGCAGAGGTATATAATGGAAAAGCCGCACTTGCTGAGTGGAAGGCAGATAGCCTTCTAATACGCGGAGTCAATGGTACTCCACATATGAAAGCAGACGGCCAGTACATTCTCGGCAAGGGAATCTGGGTGTGCTCAGGTCATGGTATCACGGTAGAAAATATCGAATTTTCCGGAGCTTCTGTACCGGATAAAAATGGTGCCGGGATAAGATTGGATGGAGACGGACTTACAGTCAGACATTGCTTTTTTCACGATAACGAAAACGGAATACTGACGTCAAATTCAGGACTTGGTGACATTGTTATCGAATATTCTGAATTTGCAAATAACGGATTTGGTGATGGATTGTCTCACAATCTTTATGTGGGCAAGGTAAATTCCCTCACTTTTCAATTCAATTATTCGCATCATGCCAAAATCGGTCATTGTTTAAAATCACGTGCTAAGAAAAACTACATAGCGTACAATCGCATTATGGATGAAGAAAGTGGAAATTCCAGCCGGCTCATCGATCTGTCAAACGGAGGATTTTCGATTGTGATGGGAAATGTATTGATGCAGGGACCGGAAGCTGAAAACAATAATCTTGTGGGATATGGTCTGGAGGGACTTTTGCAAATCAACGAACCGCACGAATTTTATTTCATTCACAATACCTGTGTGAACAAGCGAGTTGCATCTTGCATTTTTGTATCTGTCAAGGAAGGAATAGATGTAGCTAATATTTCCAACAATATTTTTGCCGGCTCCGGTAGGGCGCTGGAAGGACCCTATACGGTTCAGGTAGGAAATTACACAACCAATAGTGTGACAAGACCAGATTTCGTGGATGAAGCCAATTACGATTATCACATAAATGCATCTTCACCGGCGATCGACAAGGGATGGGAATTAGATCCCGTCAATGACATTTCGCTTACTCCGGAATCATCCTATGCGCACAAAATGCAAATGGAACAACGCGATAGGGTGGGTGAAGCTTTTGATGCTGGGGCATACGAATTTCTACAGACCACCTCAAGTTTTGATAAACAAACACCTTCCTTCGAATTTTATCCCAATCCCACCAGCGATTTCATTCATTTCAGGAGTGATGTTTCTGGACGTATATGTAGGATCTTTACAGTTTCTGGTACATTGATGCTGAGCAAAGTGATGAGGGGAACAACCGTACAAATATCAAGCCTTAACCCCGGCATGTATATAATGACTCTTGGGGGTGATTCTCGATCTGTACCAATTTTGATTAAGGAATGATTGCTACTAGGTACGCTATTCCATTGAGTTAAAAATTTTACGCATTATATTGTATGATCTCCCATGCCCGTAGCCTTGACCGTAGGCACTGGATGTCAATGCAATAACTATCTTACTTTCGGGAACAACAATCAAATGATTACCTCCCAGTCCAGAGGCGAAGAGATAATTTCTTTTTTCTCCATTAAAAAATCTGCTGGATTTATACCAGAACATGCCGTAAGCATCTGCAAAAGGGTTATTGCCTGAAATATCAAATGCTTCATCTGATAACTTCTCGATATAACTTGGGTCAATAATTTGCGCGTTATTCCATTTACCATTATTTAATACAAGTACTCCGAGTTTGGCCAAGTCTAAAGTTGAGAGATATAAATTACCAGCGGCTCCAGTTTGGTTAGAAGCATTTGTGTACCAATAAAACTGTTTGATTCCCAAAGGATCAAACAGCTTTTTTCTTGCATATTCTCTAAGACTCATTCCTGTGACCTCTTCAATCACCATAGAAATCAGAAGGGGATTGATATCTGCATATATCCAATTCTTTCCAGGTTCTGAGGTAAGAGGGACAGAGAGCAAGTACTCCTTCCAATCATCTTTAGCAATCCAATTAACAGCATGTCCCATACTTTGGGGAATATCTGAATCTGCATCCAGGCCGGAAGACATATCCAATAGATGTCTCAGGGTAATGTTTTTAAAGTCCATGTTTACTGAAGGGTAGGTGGCTTTCGGAAAAAATGAATAGATATTTTGATGTAAATCTTTTATCAAGCCATCTTTTATTGCAATACCCAAGAGTAGAGCTGTTACACTTTTTCCTGCCGACCTGATGTCATGGATTGAATTTCTCCAATAAGTATTAAAGTACTCTTCAATTACGAGCTGGTTATTTTTTATCACTACAAGTCCCCTAAAGTCCGCGGGTGGTGTATTATTAATGAGATCCAAAAGCCCGTGGATTGAATCCCTTTCGAAGCCCGATTCTTCCAGGGATATTAAAGGAAATTCCGGAAGTGGTGGTCTAAGATTATCTAAGGGTTGTGACTGTAAAGTACGACATGTGAATAGGAGGAAAATATGTATCAACAAATATGGTCTCAAATCGTTAATTTTTAAGATGGAATAAGTCAACCTGCTCAAAGGCCCCGACATTAGAAATTCATTCCGAGGATAAACGAAATTAGTGCACACGAGCACCTCATACGGTCTCTTCCACTACATATGGTTTTCTGTACTCCCTCGTCAGCATTTTATTTGCCTTAGAGTCATCGCTAAATTTTTCAGACTTTCCGTCAAATCTTAATTGTCGACCCAGGCGATAGGAAATATTTGATAAAAGGGGCAAGGCTGAGGATAAAAATCCATCTTCGATATCACAGGTCAGGTCAGAGACCTTGCGCGATCGCACCGCGGAGATAAAATTATTGTAGTGACCTCCTCCACCCGGAGCGGCCAGGTATCCCACGACTTTATCTTCACCTTCATCTTTGGATTCTGATCCGGGTCCCGGCTCATTGTCACGTCCGAAATAAGTCTGCCATTTGCTCCCCTTGATTTCCATCCATCCCTCCGTACCGTAAAACAAGTTGCCGATTTTTACATTCAAAGGCGCTTCTCCGGCCGTAAAAAGGCCCCGGACCTCGAACTGCAATATTTTTCCGTCTTCGTATTCCAGAGTGGCTGTTTGTGTATTTGCTGTCTCCTGACTGCACTCATCCTTGCCGTATTTATAATATCCTCCATGAGAAGATACCCTTACCGGATGCTCATCTTTCTGCAGACCCCACCGGGCGATATCAAATTGATGTGGCCCCTGGTTTCCAATATCGCCATTGCCTGTATCCCAATGCCAGTGCCAGTTGTAATGACCTCTTTTTTCGTTATATGGTCTCCATGCTGCAGGACCGAGCCATAAATCATAATGCAGCCCCTTGGGCGGATCGCTATCGGGGGAGGTTCCGAAAGAATCACGCGGCTTGTAACATAAACCTTTGGCCATGTATACATCTCCAATTCCTCCGTTATGTAGAAACTGAATGGCTTTTCTCACGTTCGGAATACTTCGATTCTGAAAACCTACCTGGACAATCCTGTTGTATTTACGGGCTGCTTCCACCATTTTCCGGCCTTCGAAAACATTGTGAGAGCATGGCTTTTCGACATAGACATCCTTTCCAGCCTGCACTGCCCAAATGGTCGCCAGAGCGTGCCAGTGATTAGGTGCAGCAATGGACACTGCATCAATGTCTTTATCCTCAAAAACGCTCCGCATATCATACTGCGTATCCGGAGCAATACCCTGCAGATCCTCGACGGCTTTCACTCTTTCTGACCATAAGTTTTCGTCTACTTCACAAATTGTTTTCACAACTACATTGTTTTCCTTGGCCATCCCCGCCCATCGCCGGAGGTGTCCAAATCCTTGTCCCCGGCACCCGATTACACTCATACGTATGCGATCATTTGACCCCATAATATTTCGATAGCTTTTGGCACTGAGAGAGGGCATACCGATACTCAGTGCACCTGCACCGATTGCTGTCTTTTTGATAAAGGACCGACGATTATTTTTCATAATGAAGTTGAGTTTTATTAAAAATTTTCATAGATAGCAACTTAGAGCGGGTATCTTACTTACAAGATCCGCGTTTTTTGGGAAATTCTCAAATTCTTTGGTCCCCTTGCAAAATGTCAATCCTATGAGATCCTGTTTATTGGTCGTTATTGGTTGCTTTTTGATGCTTAGTAATCACTTGATTTCTCAGACTTTCGAGATCCCGAATGTGTTTAATTTTTCTAAGGATTCTTATGGGGGACAGAAACAAAACTGGGATATAGCTCAGCTCGAGAATGGTCTTATCCTAGTGGCTAATTCGAAAGGTCTGATGACTTACGACGGTGTAAATTGGTCCCACCATGTGATGCCAAATCATCAGATTATCAGGACCCTACTTGTAGAGGGTGATCGCATATACGTGGGCTCTTATGGCGAATTTGGTTATTGGGCTGCCCGAAATTCAGGAAAATTCGAGTATAACAATCTCTCTGGTGCACTTCCTGCAGATCGAATAAGTGGAGAAGAAATCTGGAATGCTGTGAAATCTGATTCTTCGATTATTTTTCAATCATTTGGAAAAATATTTGAAGTAAAAGGGGAGGAGGTTCGATTAATTGTGCCTCCAAGTTCGATAAGGTTTGTTTATGAACTGACAGAAAACTATTTCGCCTTACAAGTGCAAGGTCATGGAATAATGAGGCTGGAAGATGGAGAGTTTATTCCACTTATCCCCGAGAGTCAAGTACAGGGACTGAAAGTAACCGGTCTTTGGCTTAATAGTGCTGGCCATATCAATCTATCTACAGAGAATCACGGTCTATTTGTCTACGCTGGTCATGAGCTGACTTCATTGGAAACAACAGTAGATGATCGATTGAAGATGCACCAGATCAATAAGGTCGTAAAACTCACAGACGGACGTCTTGCCCTGGGGACTATTTCAGATGGTTTGTATATCATCGATCAAAAAGGAAACTTCAGATACGGCATAAACAAGGAATCTACGCTGCAGAACAATACCGTGCTTGCACTCTATGAAGATCAAAATCGCGATTTGTGGTTGGGACTGGACGATGGGATAAGCCTTCTCGAATTGAGCAATAATTCCAGGTTTTACAAGGACCCCGGCGGGCAACTGGGAACTGTATATGATGCCGTTCTCAGGGATAGCTTTTTATTTATTGGTACTAATCATGGTCTATTTTCCATTCGATATCCTCCTGACGAAAAAAACTCAACTTTTGATTTGATCGAAGGTACTCAGGGACAAGTTTGGGATTTGATAATTGTAGATGACTCCCTGATTTTTTGTGGGCATAACAATGGAACCTATGTGGTGGAAGGGACCAAAGCCCGGTCTATTTCGAATATGTCGGGTGGAAGAGAAGCTATTTACGTGCCTGGGTACCGCAATAAAATTATTCAAGGCACATATAATGGCCTGGCGATTTTCAGCAAAATTAATGGAGATTGGATGAATGCCTCTGCAATTGAAGGATTTGAAGGAAACGTAAAACAATTGGCTTTTGATGACGATGGCTGGCTGTGGGTCTCTAATCCATACCGGGGCCTGACGAGATTGAAAATCGACTTTGCAACAAATTCTTTACTCGCTTTCCAAAAAATAGGACAAGAGCAAGGACTTCCGTCTGATTTTCAATTGAGTCTTACCCATCTCCAATGCTCACTTATGGTAAACAGTGGCCATCAATATTTTTACTTCAATTCTGATTCCACTCGATTCGAACCTCTGGCCCTGGACATGTATCATTTCAATTATGCTGGTCAGCTGCTGTCGGGATCTGACGGCATCACTTTTGTAGCTGGAGAAAATCAGGTACATGCTTATCAGAGCGATGTCAAAATTGCTGAATTTTCGGTTCGACTGGTGAAGGGATTCGAAAATATTTCCCACCTGACTAAATCCAAATATCTGGCGTGTCTCGAGGATGGTTATGCAATTCTGGATCTTTCACAAAAGGGTTATAAGCATTTGGTTTCCGGAGCACCGAGAGTAAGTGGTTTTACGGCCTGGCACCGCAATGCTGAAATTGTAGAAGATTTGGACCTTCAGACTGGTTGGTCTCAGAGTGATGTTGTGCTTCCATCTGCGGTGAACCGGATACAATTCCGGTTCGGATCATTTGACTTTTTGCAAAGTAGACCGTTTCGCTATCAATTAATGGGTTTTGATCCGGAATGGTCTCCATGGACTTCCAGCACCACAAAGGAATATACCAATCTCAATCCGGGTACTTACACGTTTAGGCTTCAGTATGAGGGTAGCGAGCAGACCGCAGAATTTTCATTGGACCAATTACCCGCATGGTACCATACAGGCTGGTTTCGCCTCACCATGGTAATACTTTTATTCGTTTTGGCATATGTGGTCAGATCTTATTTCGACAGGCGACTGGTTACGCAGACACTCCGCATCAAGGCCGAGAAGGAAAGGGAACTGATGAGGCAAAGATTGACGATGGATAATAAGTTGTTGGAAAAGGAAATTCTGCACAAGAGTCAGCAGCTGGCTGATTCCACCATGAATTTGATTCAGAAGAACAAGGTGCTTCTCAAGTTGAAGGCTGATCTCGCAGGATTAAAACCGGGAATTTCTGACGCGCATTACAATCGGCTATTACACCTTATACAGAAGAATCTCAATGGAAATCACGAATGGAAGGTCTTTGAAAGTAATTTTAACAGCGTGCATGAAAATTTCTTCAAAGCCCTGAAACAGGAGTATCCCCAACTCACCGCAGGAGACCTTCAGCTGGCGGCATATCTCAAAATGAATTTGACCAGCAAGGAAATCGCTCCCCTGCTCAGCATCAGCCTCCGTGGAGTTGAAAACAAGCGCTATCGATTGCGAAAAAAAATGAACCTCTCGTCTGAACAGCACCTGATCGATGTGCTGGTAAGGTACTAAGGACGATGGCGTACCAGGTAGGTTGGTGGGAGTACCATTTAAAGTTCTGATATTCAGATAATAGCTCTGGGCATATCTCCTGTCAATTTAAAGAAAAATAAGATTTGGCGTAGTTGTGGTGAGGTCATTTTGATTGAATTTCCGGCATTATAACTTATCATTGTTAGACCACAATAAGGCCATGACATTGATATGATATTTTGGGTAATTGGCAATGCGATTGTTTTATTGACTGTCAGGACCTTTGCCACATTTGGTCATCGACATCGTAAAAATGCTTACACCCTTCTGTGTTCGATTGGATTTATAGCGATGTCACATCCTATGTCAAACGGTGGTCCAGCCGCCTACATCGACGAAATCGACAACCTGTTAGCCCTGTCTGATGATGATCTGCTGGAAGAAGTACAGAAGGCAACATTCAAATACTTTTGGGATTTTGCTCATCCTGTTTCAGGCCTTATTCGCGAGCGAAATACCTCTGGTGATTTGGTTACTTCCGGGGGATCGGGATTTGGAATTATGGCCATAGTAGTTGGTATACACAGAAACTTTATAACGAGGGATGAGGGACTAGAGCGGATTCAGAAAATGGTGACCTTCCTGGCTGGTGCCGATCGCTTCCACGGTGCCTGGTCGCATTGGCTGGATGGCTCCACAGGGAAGGTAAGACCGTTTAGTGCCCGCGATGACGGAGGTGATTTGGTGGAAACGGCCTATCTCATACAGGGCTTGCTGACAGCCCGGGCATATTTTGATCGCGACGAGCCCGCTGAAACAACATTAAGATCGGAAATCACAGATCTGTGGGAAAGTGTCGATTGGAACTGGTATCGGAAGCAGGTGAACCAAGTACTTACCTGGCACTGGTCACCCAATCATGGGTTTGACATTGATCTACCTATCAGAGGCTGGAACGAAACGATGATTACCTATATTCTTGGTATAGCTGCTCCCAAACATACTTTACCTCCAAGTACATATGAAAAAGGATGGGCAAGCGGCAATTATGTAAATGGTAATACGTACTACGGATATAAGTTGGAAGTTGGAAGAGACCGGGGAGGGCCGTTGTTTTTTACGCACTACTCTTTTTTGGGATTCGATCCCCGCAATAAAAAGGATGCCTATGCCAACTATTATTTTCAGGGTAAAAATCAAACACTGATAAATCGCGCTTGGTGCATCCAAAATCCAAAGAATTTTATGGGCTACGGACCCGATTGCTGGGGTCTGACTGCCAGTGATGATCCTCAGGGATACAAGGCTCATGCTCCAAGTGCAAGCAGTGACAATGGTACCGTCACACCCTCCGCCGCGATAAGCTCCATCGTCTATACTCCGTCTGAGTCAGTGGGAGCGATTAGACATTTCTTAGACTCATACAGAGAGAAGGTGTGGGGTGACATGGGTTTTTACGATGCATTTAATCCCTCACAAGAATGGTTTGCTACCTCTTACCTCGCCATCGATCAGGGACCGATCATTTGCATGATCGAGAATTATCGATCGGGATTGCTGTGGGATTATTTCATGCGAAATGAAGAGATTAATATTGCCATAGATAAAATAGGTTTTGTCGCTGACGAGTCGACCACTAGTGTGGCACAATGGCAGAGTCCGGTGGCAATTTACCCAAATCCCAGTGCCGGGACCATTTATTTTGATACACCAAATGAATTGGAATTTGTTGCGGTCATGGATGATCGTGGTTCCGCTGTACAATATGCAATGGAAAATAATAATCTGAATAGATATACTATGCGCATTAACGACCGGAATGATTCCGGTGTTTATTTTATAATGTTAAAAACGACTGATCAATTATTATCAAAGAAGGTGATTTTAGTTCGAGATAAGTGATAATTACTCTTCCCGGGCTGTTAAAATTTTTGCTTCAAATTAAAAATTTATGAAAATGAAAAAACATGTACTGCTTTTTATTGCATTTATGGTTTCTGGCTTGGTCATGAGCCAGGTAATCTGGGAAGACTTTGAGGATGGCGGCAATCTCGAATGGACGGCCGGCAATGGAGTTTACAACGGTGTGGTGGCAAATCCTGACACGAGTGGAATCAACAAAAGTGACAGCGTGGGCTCCTACACAAAGGAAAGTGGTCGGGGATTCAGTTTATTTCGAGTCCAGATGGATACTCCCTTTGATATTTCCGAAAACAACATTTTTCGGATGCAAGTATGGTCACCCGTGGCAACAGAGGTTTTGCTAAAATTAGAAGGTGGGGGAAATGCTGTGGAAGATCGCAAACCCATCAAGGACTCTGTATGGACAGAATTAGTCTATGATTTTCGTTCAAAAGCAGATGCGACAACAATGACAGATATGTTAATCTTCTTTGCCCCCGGCAACGCCGAAGATAGCAGTACATATTTATTTGACAATATTTCAGCTGCACCAGCACCAGAATCCTTGATCCTTGAAGATTTTGAGGACGGTCCCAGATTAGACTGGGATGCCCGCAATGGCCTTTTTAATGGAGTAGTGGAAAATCCAGATACGAATGGTATAAACAGCAGTATAAATGTCGGCTCTTACACAAAATCCGGAATGCACAGATTTAGTTTGTTCATCCATGAGCAGGAGACACCAATCGATCTAAGTATTTTAAACCAGGCCAGTATACAGATTTATTCACCCGTGAAGTCGGAGTTTATTTTAAAATTCGAGGGTGCAGGTGAGGCAAAGGAGGTACGTATGAATATACCAACAGCCAACGCTTGGCGAGAGTACACCATGGATTTCAGCGATGCTGCTGATTTTACAACCATCACAAAAATCATCTTATTTTTTGATCCGGGTGTAGAAGAGAGTGATGATACCTATTTGTTTGATAATCTAATCCTTTTGCCAGCAGATGAATGCAGCGGTGTCGTCCCTGATCCGGCTATTGTAGATAATTTTGAATGCCAGCGCAATGCGACTTATGACAATGGTTGGGATATCCTTGCAGTTATCGAAAATCCGGATTTATCAACGGAGAACAGTACAACACATGTCGGCGAATACACGAAGCCTGCCGGACAGGCCTGGGCGGCGCTTGTTGCTGACTATGATAATAAGATCGACTTAACAACATTAAATGTATTGACGGCCAAGATTTGGTCGCCCGTAGTAGACCGCATGTTGTTTAAACTGGAAGGCGGTGCATCCCCGGCCAAGGAGGTTTTTATCGATATTCCTGAAGCTAATAAGTGGGTAGACTACACTGCCGATTTTAGTGCCTTTGCTGCAGAAGATCACAAGCGATTAGCTATATTTTTTGGAGCGGGCACTGCTTTTGATTCCGAGGTACAATTTTATATTGACGAAATCATTTGGACGGAGAAAAGCGATGAAGCAACTGTCCTGGAGGATTATGAAGAAGGTCCTAATCTCGCATGGTTACCTACCGATAGTGATGCAGCAAATGGTTCATTCGAGGTAATTGCCAATCCGGATCAGGGGGACGCCAACCCTAGTGACAGCGTCGGTTCCTACTCAAGGGGTACCAATGCCTTCAGCTCGCTTTCGGCAATACTGTTGCAGCCACTGGACCTCAGTACTTTTACACAATTAAATGTGGATGTCTGGGCTCCCGAAGGGGCGACAACACTCACCATGCAACTGGTCAGCCCTGTAGATGGATTTAGGGACGCAACGCGTGATATCCCTGTTACTGGGGAGTGGGTTACAATTTCTTTCGATTTTGCGTCGGTCGCTACAATAACCGATTTTAGTCAAATAAACTTCATATTCGATGCAGAGTCTGATATTACCGGTCCGTATTTTATCGATAATCTTACACAAGGTGAAACCACGGTGGATCCCTGCGAAGGCACCGAGGCTAACGTCAATACCATTGATGATTTTGAGTGTCAGCGAAACCTGAATATCTCGCTGGGGGCAGAACAGCTCGAGGTATCTCCGAATCCGGATATTTCGCCTGCCAATAACAGTACACTTGTCGGGAAATATACCGAACCTGACGGCAATTGGGCTGCACTGGTTTACGAAGCACCTGCACCCTTTGACCTTACCAATTACAATCAGCTCAATATGAAAATTTGGGCTCCTCGCGCGGTACCTATTTTATTTAAACTCGAGGGTGATGGAGGCAATCAAGAAGTGTTTATGGATGTGCCTGAAGCAGAGACGTGGGTCAACTACAGCATTGACTTTAGCGAGTCTATCGGCAAGGGCTTTACTAAACTTGTCCTATTTATGAATGCAGGACAAGAAGCCGTACCCGGAGAAGTTTATTACTGGGATGATATCCGCTGGGGATTGGCTCCATTTGAAAGTTGCGTGATCAATTTTGAAGGCGAACCGTTTAATCCCACAGGATGGGAGTACTTTGCAAACGGAACTTTTGCAGACAGTACATTGCATGTTGTAGAAAACCCATTAAAAGAAGGGATAAATGAATCAGACAATGTGGCCGCATTTGTGGAGTCGGCAGGAGTAGGAGATGGCTCAGACAACGTAAGGCATTTTGCCGGTGTTTTTCTCAGGGGAGAAACTCCAATAAACTTTACTGATCCTGACAATCAAATGATTAGCATGGACGTCCTTATGGATCATGAGGCTAATGTGGTTTTTAAGTTGGAAAATGGAGAGACAGTAGGTACTACGGGCGATATTATGGCCCAATATACCACTCCGAACGAATGGGAGACCGTCACGTGGAATTATAATGCATTCCCTAATGATCAGTTTAAAACGATTTCCCTGATCCTGGATTTTGACAATATTCCATCTGAAAATAAGACGTATTACTTTGATAATATCCGGGTAGCGGGGACGGAATGCGAGACCTCCGTTTCTGTCTTCGATGTGGAAAAGGTACCCACTTTTGCTGCTTCACCAAATCCCGCCGTGGATGCAGTACGTATCATAACATCTGAAGAATTTAATACACTGCAGGTGTTTAACAGCCTGGGTGAAAGATTAGCCGTTTACAGAAATTATGCTACAAACGGATCGACGATTAATATATCCGACTTTGTACCCGGCGTTTACTTCATTCAGCTGTATGACCGCAATGGCAAGCTGGCGGGAAATGCCAAATTTTTAAAACTATAGGGTTTTTTGAGGTGTGAAAATGGGCGTTAATTCGCCCATTTTCTTTCTTAACTTTTTTTAATCGGATATGATTGTCAATTTTCGCCTTGCATTATTTCTCGTCTTTATCGGATTGTCCGTATTCTGGTGTCAGTGCGAAGTGACATCCAAACCGGGGGACTCCACTAAAGTTGATCAGAATTCCGGAATTGATGAAAAAGCATATTCCAAAGAGGAATTAAAAAAACGCACGTTCCGTTTTTTTTGGGATCTAGCTTATGAGAATAATCTGCAGATTCCGGATCGTCATCCCTCAAGAAGATTTTCGAGCATCGCCGCAACCGGATTTGGGCTCACGGCATATCTGGTAGGGATTGAAAACGGCTACATAAGTCGTGACCAGGGAGTAGACCGCGTCTTAAACACATTGAGAGTGTTGAGAGATTTACCACAGGGACCGGATAGTGCAGGTGTCAGTGGTTACAAAGGCTTCTTTTATCATTTCTTGACGATCGATCAGGCTATCCGATATAAAAATGTAGAGTTGTCCAGTATAGACACGGGGTTGCTCATGGCCGGGATATTATCGGTGATTGAATACTTTGATAACGATAATGAGCACGAAGAGGAAATTAGAAGGATTGGCGATGATCTTTTCCGGTGCGTAGAGTGGGATTGGATGTATGTCAATGATGGGAAGCTCAGCATGGGATGGAGGCCGGAGAGGGGATTTATTGCTGCATCCTGGGATGGATATAATGAAGCTATGGTTTTATTGATTATGGCTTTGGGATCACCTACACACCCCATTCCAGACAATGCGTGGGAAGGTTGGACGAGCACGTATGAATGGGGCAATTTTCAGGGCTTTGAATTTTTACAATTTTCGCCTCTTTTTGGGCACCAGTACAGTCATATGTATATTGATTTCCGTGATATTCACGACAGTTATATGGATGAGAAGGGAATCGATTATTTTGAAAATTCCAGACGTGCTACGTTGGCCAATCGTTCTTATTGCATTGAGAATCCAAAGAACTTTACCGGATACGGAAAAGACCAATGGGGGCTCACTGCTTGCGACGGTCCGGCAGGGCTGGATACGACCTGGAATGGAGAACCCATACGCTTTCGCACGTACTCAGCCAGGGGTGCTTCCGTATTGAGAATTAGGGATGACGGTACAATTGCACCTACTGCAGCTGGTGGTTCGATTCCATTTGCTCCACAGGAATGCCTCAGTGCGTTAAAGTACATGTGGGAAAATAATTACGACAACCTTATTGGCGAATATGGCTTTAAAGATGCTTTTAATTTGAGTTTCACGTTTACCGAAGAAACGGAGAATAAAGGTTGGTTTGACTATGATTACCTGGGAATAGATCAGGGGCCGATATTGATCCAAATGCAAAATCATGAGGATGAACTTATTTGGAATCTGATGAAGAAAAATTCTTACATCCGCAATGGATTAAAAAAGGCGGGATTTAAAGGCGGCTGGCTGAAAGAAAATGATTGAGAGGTGTACATGTAAAAATGAATTTGAATTCGGCATCAGCTATGCAAAACAAGACTTCATTTCTGATTTTGAATGGTAAATAGATGAATAGATTTAATTTTGCTGCACAACCCTATGATAGAATTCTCTGGCTTGTCTTAGTATTCATTTTTCCTTGTATTCTTGGTGTAGCTCAGTCCGGCAAGGACCAATTTGTGGATTCATTAGTCAATATGATGACCATCGAGGAAAAAATCGGGCAGCTCACATTATTTACAAGTAGCTGGGCAACTACCGGGCCCACAATGAGGGACAATTATCTCAATGACATCCGGAGTGGAAAGGCGGGCAATATATTCAATGCCCACACTGCCGCATATAATCGCAAATTGCAAAAGATCGCCATCGAGGAAAGCCGCCTGGGTATTCCGTTGCTCTTCGGCTATGACGTTATCCATGGATACAAGACGATTTTTCCCATTCCACTTGCTGAAGCTGCGACATGGGATTTGGAAATGATTGAAAAATCAGCTCGAATAGCAGCTGAAGAAGCGTCTGCCGGTGGTCTGCACTGGACCTTTGCTCCAATGGTAGACATTGCCCGGGATCCGAGGTGGGGCCGGATTTCTGAGGGATCGGGTGAGGATGCACTACTGGGCTCACTTATTGCAGCAGCCAGGGTAAAGGGCTTTCAGGGAGATGATTTGTCTGCCGACAACACTATCCTTGCCTGCGCCAAACACTATGCGGCGTACGGTGCCGCGCAAGCGGGCAGAGATTACCACACCGTAGATATTTCAGACCGGACTTTGTGGGAAACATATCTACCACCTTTTAGAGAATGCGTGGATGCGGGTGTTGCCACATTTATGACTTCATTTAATGAGTTGGACGGTATTCCCGCCTCTGGTAATAAATATTTGCTCAAGGAAATCCTCCGGGAAAAATGGAATTTTCAGGGATTTGTTGTTTCAGATTACACCTCCATAAATGAAATGGTCCCTCACGGATATGCCGTTGATAATAAGGACGCTGCGAGAATTGCACTTAACGCAGGAGTAGATATGGACATGCAGGGAGCTGTCTATTATGATTATCTCTCATCACTGCTGCAAGAAGGAAATGTGGACTTAGAATCTATCGATGCTGCAGTAAGGCGGATTTTGAAAATAAAATTTGAACTGGGGTTATTTGAAGATCCCTATCGGTACTCTGACGAAAATCGTGAAAATGAGATCATTCTTTCAGAGGAGAATAAATTATTCGCTCAGGAAATTGCCAGACATTCGATGGTACTGTTGAAAAATGATGGAGTACTTCCTTTAAATAAGGCGGAAAAAATAGCCCTGATCGGTCCTCTAGCGGATGCTCCTGTAGACGTATTGGGATCCTGGCACGCTTCGGGTCAGGCCGGTGATGCCCTTAGTGTACTTAGGGGATTTGAAGTCCAGTCGAAAGATGTCGACTACGCAGAAGGTTGTGAGGTTCTCGGGACAGACACCAGCGGCTTTGTCAAAGCGCTGGGTATTGCAGAGAATGCGGATAAAATTGTGGTGGTCGTTGGTGAAAGCTTTTCAATGAGTGGCGAGGCCGCAAGTAGATCTAGTATAAGGATTCCGCCGATCCAACAGAAACTATTGCGTAGACTAGCTGAACTGGATAAACCGGTAGTTCTTGTCCTGATCAATGGCAGACCATTGTGCCTGCCCTGGGAGGTAGAGACCTTTGATGCCATTTTAGAAGCATGGCAGCCAGGTACAATGGCGGGACCTGCTATTGTAGATGTCTTATATGGTCATCACAACCCCTCCGGAAAACTACCGGTTACCTTTCCCGTAAATGAAGGACAAATTCCCATTTATTACAACATGAAAAATACGGGAAGGCCGATGCTCCCGGAGCAAAAATATACCAGTAAGTATCTGGACGTTTCAAATAGTCCATTGTTTCCCTTTGGCTATGGGCTCAGCTACACAACGTATACTTACAGTGATCAGAAAATAAACAGGTCAGATATCAGGAGAGACGGAGATTTTTCCCTCTCTGTCAAAGTGACAAATAGCGGAGATATGGCAGGCCATGAGATTGTCCAATTGTATATGAGGGATCTAGTGGCCAGTGTAACAAGACCGGTCAAAGAGCTGAAGGGATTTAAGAAGATATTTCTAAACCCGGGAGAATCAAAAACAGTTGAATTTGTCCTGGACATAGATGATTTAAAATTTTACGATGCAGATATGAATTGGACTGCAGAAGCAGGTGAATTCTTATTTGGAATTGGTCCGGATTCTGACGTTAAACTAACACTCAAGGCGAGTCTGAAATAACTATTTATGAAAAAACTCAACTCCGTAATGCAGCAACTGTTTTTTGCAATATTGACTTTCTCGATATTGACCCCAATATTTGCCCAGGAGATCATTTCCGGAGCAGTTAGGGATACAGAAGGAGAACCATTAATCGGTGTCAATATCTTAATTAAGGATGCAGATAATCTGGGCACCATTACAGACTTTGATGGATCCTTCACAATTGAGGTCCCCTCAAACCAAAGTACACTGGTTTTCTCTTACATCGGTTATCAATCTGTGGAAATTCTTGTAGCTGATCAGACGGACTGGACAATTGTTTTAAACGATGATGTGCAGACGTTAGATCAAATAGTTGTAGTGGGCTATGGGGTACAGCGTAAAAGTGACCTTACCGGTGCTATTGCCAGCATCGAATCCAAGGAATTACAACGCATACCTACGTCCAGTTTCGAACAAGCTTTACAAGGGAAGATTGCAGGCGTCCAGGTTGCTGCCGCATCAGGTGAACCGGGAAGAGGAGCTGAAATTCGCATTAGGGGAGTCGGTACATTAAATGATGCTTCGCCCTTGTATGTCGTTGATGGTATGCTCCTCGACGATATTTCATTCATAAATCTTCAAGACGTGGCCTCCGTAGAAGTCCTGAAGGATGCATCGGCAACAGCTATATACGGATCACGAGGAGCCAATGGTGTGATAATTATTACTACAAAAAAAGGAGAAGCTTCGGAAAAACCCATCGTTTCATTGGCTACCTACACCGGATGGCAGCAGTTGGCAACCAGGATAAAGCTCACCAACGGCACGGAGTACGCAACTTTGGCAAATGAACTTGCCGAAAATGAAAAACGGGAGCCACCTTTTGCTGATCCACTTGTTTTTGGCGATGGCGTTGATTGGCAGGATGAAATATACCGCACTGCGCCAATTCAAAACCACTCCCTGGCCGTGCGGGGGGGAAGTGATGCCATCAGGTATCAAATAAGTGCAGACTACTTTAATCAGGATGGCATTCAATTCGGAAGTAATTATCAACGGTTTACACTGCGCTTAAATAATGACTACACAGTGAGCAAACATATATCCGTGGGTCATAATTTGGCTATTGTTCGATCCTGGAACCAAATTGCCCCGGATCAATCAGGCACAGCATATCGAGCGGATCCCACAATTTCTCCAAAAGATGAAGAGGGAAATTTTAATGATTTAAGTACAAATGCTTCCACCGGTAATCCCGTTGCCAGTATTTTTTATTCTAATAATAAGCAAAAGAGATATCGATTGGTGGGAAATGCGTATGCGGATGTGACCATATTGAAGAATTTTATTTTTCGTTCTAATCTGGGCATTGATCTCAATCAAAATAGAGGTAAGAATTTTACTCCGGTCTTTTTTGTCTCGGCCACTCAACGCAATGAGGAAAGTGTCCTTACTGCCACATCAAATCAGGTGCAAAGCTGGTTGTGGGAAAACACCCTGACCTATCACAAAGATTGGGATGATCATCGACTCACTGTCCTGGGGGGGATGACCTCGCAAGTGTACAACTCCGAATTTCTCACCGGCGTGGGAAGAAATCTCATTGGGAGTACGGATGAGTTTCTCTATTTGCAAGCAGCTCAAAGCGATGAGCAGACGGCATCGAATGGTGCCTCGCAGTGGGCCATGCTGTCCTATTTAGCCCGCGTCAATTATGTCTATAAGGACAAATATCTATTTACGGGATCAATGCGGGCAGATGGTTCGTCGAGGTTCGGTGCAGAGAATCGATACGGCTATTTTCCGTCACTGGCTGTGGGCTGGAATGTCACCAATGAGCCCTTTATGGAAAACCAAAGTGGATTGAGTAGACTTAAACTCCGTGCAAGTTGGGGAGTGATAGGTAACGATAAAATAGGAGCCTATCCCGGCAGGCCACTGGTAAATAGTCCGTTTTTTTATGCTTTTGGGGAAGATGAAAAATTGAACGTAGGCGCGACGATCGAGGGCCTGCCCAATCCCACAATACAATGGGAAGAAACCGCACAATTTAATATCGGTTTCGAATTTGGAATTCTCAATAATAAATTGTTGGGTGAACTCGATTATTACGATCGCGTCACAGATAAAATATTAATTGACCTGGCTCTTCCGGGGCATTTTGGCATTCGTGACAATTTCCCGTTTGTCAATGCAGCTAAAGTAAAAAACAGTGGGATCGACCTGAAGCTGGACTGGCAGGATAAGGTAAACACTCTGAATTATTCCGTGGGCATAGTCCTGAGCACAGTAAAAAATGAAGTTTTAGAATTGGGCGAAAATAAATCTGAACTAATAGGCGGAAGCCTGAGTGGAGGTAAATTTGGTACACGTACTGTACCGGGTCTACCCATAGGAGCTTTTTATGGCTACAAAATAAATGCAGTGTTCCAGAATGAAGGCGAGATCGCCGCTAATCCTACCCTCGGTGTGGAAGTGCCCGGTGATTTGAGCTATCAGGACACCAACGGAGATGGAGTCATCACAACCGCAGATCGGACTTTTTTGGGAAGTGCCATTCCCGACCTTATTTGGGGAGCCAATTTGGGTGTCGAATACCGGGGATTTGATCTGACTGTAGATTTAAATGGGCAGCGTGGAAATCTAATCTACAATTCAAAAAAACAGGCCCGGTTTGGAACATATAATTTTGAGGAATCTTATTTGAGCCGCTGGAATGGTGAA
This sequence comes from Saprospiraceae bacterium, assembly GCA_965222645.1. Classification (GTDB taxonomy): domain Bacteria; phylum Bacteroidota; class Bacteroidia; order Chitinophagales; family Saprospiraceae; genus JABDMH01. The sequence continues at coordinate 5,064,869 of OZ244968.1, forward strand.
GGCACTAGTGACACTGAACCGCGTGTCACAAACGGAGGTCACAATTATGAAGTGTCGGAAAGATTTCTGGAAGATGGTAGTTTTTTTAGATTGAGAAATGTGAGTCTGGGCTACAGTCTTTCGGAAAACCTGCTTACGAAAATTAATGTGAAACAATGCAGGGTTTATATCAGTGGAACAAACATTTTGACAGATACAGAATACACGGGTTATGCCGTAGAGTTTGGCAGCAGAGACGTTTTATCAGCCGGTATCGATCGCGGCGTATATCCGATCGCAAAGACATACAATGTAGGTTTAAATCTTTCTTTCTAAATCGCAATCGATATGAAAAAGTTGAAATTCCTTGTTTTCGTTTTCGTGCTCACCGGTTGTTCCAAGGACTTTTTAGAAGAGAAACCACTGGGTCAGCTCACTTCTGAAAATTTCTTTTTGAATGAGGATCATGCTATCCAGTCCCTAAATGCAACTTATGAGATGCTACGGGATTTTCGGATTCATGTGTTTGCTTACATTGCGCTGACAGACATCATTTCTGATGATGCCGATAAAGGAAGTACCCCATCAGATGGAGCTCCCATTATTGTCGCTGATGAGTTTACACTGGATGCCGGCAGCCTCATTATTGAGGATTCGTGGCAGGGATATTACCGGGGTGTAAAGAGGGCTAATTGGGTGATTGCAAAGGTTCCGGAGATCGAGATGGATCCCTTACTCCAAGCCCGCATTGTGGGTGAAGCGAGATTTCTACGCGCTTATTTTCACTTTAAAATGGTGCGATGGTGGGGAGGAATTCCGCTTATCTTGAAACCGCTGAATAGAGAGGAAATCAAAATTCCGAGAGCGAGTGTAGAGGAAGTTTATGCAGCTATTGTAGATGATCTCAATTCTGCAATTGAAAATCTCCCTCGTCGTTCAGAATATTCTACCGCAGATCTGGGCAGGGTGACACAAGGAGCTGCCCAGGGTCTTCTTGCAAAAGTCTATCTCACCAGAAAGGAATATCAAAAGGCCGTGGAGATGGCAAATGCAGTGATCAATAGCGGTGAGTATTCGCTGGCGGATAATTATGCAAAAATTTGGAGTAAAGAGGGAGAGAATGGTCCGGGGGCGCTCTTTGAAGTGCAAGCCACTCCAGCCCTCATTGGTGGGTGGAGTCAGTTCAATCAGGTACAAAGCATTCGACCGGCTAAGGGATGGGGCTTCAACCGGCCTTCCGATGACTTAGTCCGCGCATACGAACCCGGAGATCCTCGCAGGGAGGCAACAGTACTCTATGTGGGTGAAGTGGTCCCGGATGGATCTTATATTGTGGAAGACAATCCGGAGATGTTTAACGAAAGGTACAATCAGAAAGCCTGGGTGCCCGATGCAGAGCGCGGGGCAGGAGGTGGCAGTCGTGAAGGTGGAGGCAATATCCGCATTCTCAGGTATGCCGATGTTCTCCTGATTGCTGCTGAAGCGCTCAACGAATTGGGGCGTGCCGAGGAGGCCTTGCAGTATGTGAATATGGTGAGGGACCGGGCGAGGGGATCGCTCCCACCGCAGATTTTGAGACCCATTACAGAAACAAACCAGATATTGCTTCGGGAATTGATTTGGAAAGAACGACGAGTGGAGCTCGGGATGGAACAGCACAGGTGGTTTGATCTGTTGAGGACAGATCGCGCCGCCGAGGTGATGATTGCACACGGTAAAAATTTCGTTGTGGGAAAACATGAGCTCTTACCCATCCCGCAATCTGAAATTGATCTTTCGGCAGCGGCTGTCGAGCAGAATCCCGGGTACTAGTGAGCCTACTCCGAAAAGGCTGCCAAATCAAAAATGGCTCTTTTGCCGATATTTTCATTTTCTTCAATCGCCTGATACACAGGCATCAGCCGATCTCAAAAAAGTGAAAATCTCATCCAAAATTGACTCATTTTGTGAAATTGACACTTTCCGGAGTAACCTCACTAGCGCCACCGGGCACCTCAGCAAGATCGATTAATAGGTGCGATCTCGCAGTCAATTATTTGCACTCAGATTTTCTAAGATGTTCTCGACAATAATTTTGCTCGCAGAGCCATCTCCGTATGGTTGTAACTGAAATTGCGCATCCTTGACTTCGTTTACCGCATTTATGATCGATTGCGAGTTCCTGTCTTTCACCAAGGTATTTGCATTACATTCCAGCGTCTCTACCCATTCTGTTTCCGGCCGCAAAGTGACACAAGGTGTTTTTACAAAAAATGCTTCTTTTTGTACTCCCCCTGAATCGGTAATAATTTTCTCAGCATTTTTTTCCAGCCAAATAAAATCGAGGTATCCAAGTGGAGGTAGGATATTTATTTTTTCCGAAACCTCAATTTCGAATTCACGAATCATTTTTTTTAATCGGGGATGGGCAGCGAGGACAACAGGTTTACTGAGTGAGGATAAACCTTTCAAAATCTCTCGCAACTGATCGGCATCATCCACATTATAGGGCCTGTGTAAAGTGGATAAGAAATATTCTTTTTTTTCCAGGTTTAATTCTTTGAGAATTTGAGAATTGTCTTCGGCGATTTCTATACCCTGAAGAATCATATCATACATGACATCACCACTAAATATGGATCGCTCGGACAAACCTTCGTTTTTCAGATTTTTCATGGCGAGCTGGGTGGGGGCAAATAGGAGATCTGAAATATGGTCAGTAGCAATCCTGTTTATCTCTTCCGGCATTTTCCGGTTGAAACTTCGGAGACCAGATTCCACATGAGCTACTGGGATCTGGAGCTTGGCACCTACCAGGGCTCCGGCGATCGTTGAGTTTACATCTCCAATGACCACGATCGTCGAAAAGTCTTTATTCAGGCAAATCTCTTCCAGTGCAATCATAATAGATCCCGTTTGCTGTCCGTGCGAAGCGGATCCAACTCCGAGATTATAAGCAGGCGGGTCGATCCTCAGTTCTTCAAAAAAGATATCAGACATTTTCCCATCGTAATGCTGACCCGTATGCACGATCTCATACGAGATATCTGAATGGAGTCTTAGTGCACGACAGATCGGGGCCATTTTTATGAAATTCGGCCTTGCTCCAACAACAAAAAGCAAATTATTTCTCATCATAATCCTTATCTTTGGGAATATCGACCCTCTCTACTAACTCAGAAAATTCAATATTGAATACAACCACACACGCTCATGAAATCCTTTTTAATCACGGGGGTAGCCGGTTTTCTCGGCTCAAACCTCCTTTCAAAAATACTCAATGAGGGACATAAAGTCATAGGAATCGATAATTTATCCAAGGGAAAAATGGATAATATATCGGCTCACCTCGAAAATTCAAATTTTAAATTCTTAGAAGAAGATATTGTAGATCAGCATACTTTTGAGTCACTTAATGACGAGATAGATGTGTTGATTCATCTTGCTGCCTATAAGATCCCAAGATATGGCAAAGCGATTGAAACTCTTCAAATAAATGCCAAGGGAGGAGAAAATGTCCTCGAATTTGCCAGAGAGAGAAATATTAAATGTGTACTTGCTTCTACTTCTGATGTTTATGGAATGAGTGATGATCTTCCCTTTCGGGAAGATGGTAATTGTCTCATTGGAACCTCCTCCGTTCCCCGGTGGGCCTATGCAGTGTCAAAGCTATACGATGAGCATTTAGCACTTTCGTATATGGACGCTTATGGATTTCCTGTTGTCTTGCTAAGGTTTTTCGGCTCATACGGGCCAAATCAGCATTTATCCTGGTGGGGTGGCCCACAATCGGTCTTTATCGAAAAGATTTTCAGAGATGAGGTGATCCCAATCCATGGCAATGGCATGCAGACACGTACTTTTACCTACGTAAGCGATACGGTGAGAGGGATTTACCTCGCGGCTACTGAAGATGCGGCAAATGGACAGATTTTTAATATCGGAGCAGGAGGCGATCAGGAGATAACCATCCTGGACCTTGCCCGCTTGCTTAAGAAACTCTCTCATACCCCCGGCGACCTCAAATATGAGTTGATTCCCTACGACGAGATCTCCAAAGGGAAAAAGTATCAGGATGTGATGCGTAGGGTACCCTGTACCGACAAGGCCGAAAGACTACTGGGTTTTAAGGCTGAGGTTGGAATAGAAGAGGGAATGGATAAGACGATACAGTGGCAACTACCCTATATACCAAATAAGGTCTTATGCGCGTCGGTATTGTAGGCGGAGGCTGGATGGGAATGTATCTGGCTTACCTGCTTACGGACCAAGCCATCGTTACAGTCTATGAAAAAGCACCTCAAGCAGGTGGCCTTTCTACGTTTCACCACTATGGTGAATTTTACTGGGACAGGTTTTATCACGTGGTTTTGCCAACGGATAAATTTCTTCTCAGTGCTCTTTCCAAAATCGGATTAGAAAACCAGGTCAAATGGCGAGAGACACGCACAGGTTATTTTGTGGATAGAAAAGTTCATGAACTGAGCAGTACAAAAGATTTTGTTTTTTTTCCACCGCTTACTCTTTGGCAAAAATTTAGATTGGGGCTCACTATTATAAAAGGATCACGGATAAACAATTGGCATGATCTTGAAAAAATTTCAGTGGAAGATTGGCTGATTAAATACAGTGGTAAAAAAACCTTTGAAAAATTTTGGAAGCCTCTTTTACTGGCCAAGCTAGGTGAAAACTACAGGCGAGTCTCAGCTGTTTTTATTTGGTCATATATAAAGCGTCTTTTTGGCGCTCGGGATTCATCGGCCAAAAAAGAACAAATGGGATTTATTGCCGGTGGTTATAAAGCTGTCTTTGATAAGCTCCAACATGAGATAGAAAGAAAGGGGTCTGACGTCCTACTTAATTCTGTTGTCAATCATATTTCGGCTACACATGATGATATGATCCAAATTGATAGCACAGAAGGTGTGCAGCTTTTCGACAAAGTGATCTTCACATGTCCGTCCGGTCTCATTAATAAGATAGTCAGTCCGGCTTTGGCAGAGATGAGAGTTAAGCATCCCGTCGAATATCTTGGAGTAATATGTGTTGTAGTAGTGACAAAGAAAGAAATATCACCGTACTACGTTCTAAATATTGCCGATCCTGACATCGCATTTACCGGAGTCATTGGGATGACCACAGTGGTGGACAGGGACCAAACCAATGGCCGCCATGTCCTCTATCTGCCTAAGTATTTGTTGAGCACAGACAGGCTTTTTACCAGCAGTGATGATGAAATACAAGATTTATTTATCCCGGGATTAAAAAAGATTTTTACTGACTTCCGGGACAGTGACATTGAGTCGATCCATGTCAATAGGGCAAAAATGGTGCAGCCCCTACAGGTGCTAAATTATTCAGAAATTATTCCGGATATTTCTACAAATCATCCAAATTTCTACATTTTAAATACTTCACAGTTTACCAATGATACATTAAATAATAATACTGTGGCACAACATGTAGATCGCTTTGTATCGCAGTTTTTTCCAGCAGTCAATCAGAATTATGAGAAACCCGAAATTGAAAGCGAGTATATCCCTTGATCTGGATGACCTGTGGACCTATTTAAAGACACACGGCGATCCAGGCTGGAGTGATTATCCCAGCTATCACCACATTGCCGTGCCTCGTATTCTTGATTTTCTGGATAAACAAAAACAGAAGATTACATTTTTTATTGTCGCTCAGGATGCGGTCTTTGATTCTAACAAGGAGATATTGGGTGAGATAGCAAATCGCGGCCATGATATCGGCAATCATAGTTTTCATCACGATCCATGGTTGCACCTGTACAGACCACAGCAAATGGATGAAGAAATCGAACGGGCTGAAGAACACATTGAAAAAGTCATAGGTGTGCGTACCAGGGGATTTCGAGGTCCTGGATTTAGCCATTCTGCCGATTTAATAAAGACATTGATCAAAAGGGAGTACGACTACGATGCCTCTACTTTCCCAAACATTTTAAATCCTTTGGCGAGACAGTATTTTTTAATGAGGAGCCCACTCAGCAGAGCGGAAAAAAAGAAGAGGAGCCATTTGTTTGGGAGTTGGAAGGACGGCTTTAGGCCGAATAAGCCCTATTATTGGACTGAGAATGGTGATAAATTATTGGAGATCCCTGTGACGACAATGCCACTCTTTAAGGTGCCAATCCATGCCAGCTACATTTTATATCTTTCTATCTACAGTAAGTCGCTTTCTATGGCCTATTTGAGATTTGCTTTGAGTCTGTGTAAACTCTTTAAGGTAGAACCTTCAATCCTACTTCATCCTTTGGATTTTTTGGGTAAGGACGATACAGACCGCTTATCTTTTTTTCCGGCAATGGGTGTGGAGAGTAGTAAAAAGATAGATGTGATGGAAGAGTTGTTTGCGGTGTTAATGGGGAGTTTTGAGCTCCTGGATCTGGGTGAATATAGCCGGAGTGTAAATCTCACCGCTATGAAAAAACGAAAATTGATCATTGAAACAGTGCGTGCATGAGTTATAGCAATTTTAAAGATCCGGTTGGCTTAGCAAAAAGGATGTTGCTCTCACGAAATAAGGTGGCACATTTTACGCTCCTACGCGAGGGACTAAGTATGTTGTGTAAACCCATTGATATTCTTTTACAATCAAGTGAAAAGAAAAGGACGAGCACTTCTGGGTCTCCTATATTTCCTGTCATATTTATTCTGGGAGGATCAAGAACTGGCACCACATTATTATATCAAATGCTTGCTCAATGCCTGGAAGTGAGTTATTTTAATAATTTATCAGCTCTTTTTCCTAAATCACCTTTGACTGCAAGCAAGTTTTTTGCACCGCTTATTCGCAAGAAATCTGGAGATTTCAAGAATTATTTTGGAAGTGTATCGGGATTTGGTGGGCCCAATGATGGATTCCACATTTGGAATCGATGGCTTGGCGAGGACAGAAATAGTGTTCCAGATGACATTTCTTTCGAAAAGAAAATGGAAATGCGTTCGTTTTTTGCCAGTTGGCAAAAGAGTTTTCCAAAACCGTTTTTGAATAAAAACAATCGAAACTCGCTGTGTGTCAAATGGTTTGAGGAGATCTTTGAAGATCCAGTTTATATTGAAATTAGGAGGGACCCCCTTTTTGTTGTACAGTCACTTGCCAAATCACGAAAGCTTGTGCAGGGTGATTCTAATACTGCCTGGGGATTGAAGAGTAAGAATACCGGTGATTCGGATGATCCGCTGAAATATCTTGATGACATTTGTGAACAGGTTGTAACTGTTGAAAATATCCTGGATGATGCAAGATCGAAGGTACCTGAGCATCGGTATTTACAGATAAGGTACGTGGATTTGTGTGAAAATCCGACGGACATAATCAAGAGACTTGCCGAAGTCATTGGACAGAAATATTTGAATCATTCAGGTCTCAAAAAATTATCACCTTTCAAAAGTACGAATCAGATCAAGCTGAGTTCACGGGAGTGGAAAAGGGTGACCAACAACTTTCAAAAGATACAATTCAGTGGAGCGACTTTGGGTGACTTGATTTAAAAAATGAGCAAGAAAACAAAGATTACTGAAATGGAACAAATTATCAGACCCTCTAGAAGAGAGAAAACGCAGGTATATAGATTAGATCATCCACTGGTTTCTGTGATTACTCCTGCCTTCAACGAAGAATCAATCATTGCAAAGAATATCGGGGTACTTTGCTCTTATTTAAAAGGGTTGGAAGATCGTTACGACTGGGAACTGGTCATTGTAAATGATGGTAGCAAGGATAGGACTGGAGAGATTGCAGATAGAATTGCAAAAAATGACCCTCACATACGTGTGATTCATCACAAGACAAATCGCAATTTGGGAGGGGCATTGCAGACGGGGTTTGCAAATGTCAAAGGAGACTTTGTGGTAGTAATGGATCTTGATTTGAGTTACGCCACGGATCACATCGAGCAATTGCTCGATGAGTGCGAACGTACAGAAGCTGACATAGTCGTTGCTTCACCCTATATGAAGGGTGGAAGATGTACTGCTGTACCCCGGTCACGCCTCATCCTCAGCAGGGTAGTAAATCGAATCATGAGGATGATGTCACAAGATAATCTCCATACATATACGAGCATGGTCCGTGTCTACAGGAGGGAATTCCTAAAGAATTTAAATCTCAAATCGACATCTTATGCAATAAATCCGGAGATCCTCCACAAGGCGACCATCCTTAGATCGAAGATTAGAGAAATACCAGCACATCTGGATTGGACTGAGCAACAGCAGAGTGCAGGTCGCACATCGAGTATCCGGATTTATAGAGGTATTTTATCCGGCATGATGTCAAGTTTCATTTTCCGTCCTTATGCACTTTTCATGACCACTGGTATTCTGCTGCTACTTTTGTCGACATGGGTTATTGGATGGATCTTTTGGCATACTTTTGAAATTTATCCTCTTGTCGATGTTCCTTCGGGAATGTTCAATGATAGACTCACCGAATCCATTGCAAGGGTATTCCAGCAAAGACCACACGCATTCTTTATAGGTGGCCTTCTACTGATCAGTGCGATTCAGTTTTTGAGTTTAGGATTTTTGTCTCTCCAAAACAAAAGATACTTCGATGAGTTGTTTAATATCAACTCTACACTATTGAGAAAGGGGAATATTGATGATTAATGTGATCCGAGGTATACCTCTTTTTTCGTGGGCATTAGGACTATTTTACCTTGTATTTATTGCTATTGTTGGGAATAGTGGTTTGGAGGGTGATGAAACTCGCTACGTTTTTTATGCTGAAAACATTAGCAATGGATTTTATGCGGATCCAGATAATCCCTCTTTCAACAATGGGCCCGGATATCCTGCATTGTTGGCTCCCTTTGTAGCCTTGCACATTCCTCTAATATTTGCAAAGTTGCTTAATGGTATTTTTGTCTTTATTGGGCTGATTTGCTTTTATCGTTGCTTGATCCTTTTGGGTGTCCGTAAAAAATCTTCGACGACATGCACGGTTTTATTAGGATTGTATCCGGCATTAATAAAATGGATGCCCTTTGCAATTACAGAACCAGTTTCCTTTATGTTGATCTGTGCCATATGTTATTATTTAGTGTTGATGAGTCAAAAGTCAAATACGTCATGGAAGGTCTGGGGGGTGATCATTTTCCTGTTAGGATTTCTTTCACTCGTCAAGGTGCTTTTCGCTCATATTTATATTGTCGCGATCATTGTTGGGCTACTTTTGCTTTTTATTTATAGGGATGAGGTGCTGAAAAAATATACCCTTGCCACGGCTGGAGGTTTGATCCTTTTCCTTCCTTTTGTTCTTTACACCTGGTCATTGACTGGAAAGTTTTTTTTGACGGGGACACAAGCAGGTGAAATTCTATACCACAGGGCTACACCGTATGAAGGTGAATATGGGGATTGGATCTACAGCGATTACATCTTGGAGAAAAAGTCAGAAGGTCACGATCTTTTTGCTCTGGATAGCATTGTCAAGCACCACAAACAGTTTTATTTAGAGGTTATCGATTTACCACACCTGCAGCGAGATAGTGCGTTCAAGGCAACTGCGATTGCTAATATGAAAGCATATCCAAAGAAATATTTATTAAATACAGTCGCTAATGTGGGAAGGCTCCTCTTTTCCTATCCCCATACCTACCAAGCTCATTCTTTAAGTACATATGGATATTTACTCCCAAATGCCTTTTTGGTTGTTACGTTTTTTTACTGCTTGATCATATGGTTTGTGAGTAAGCAGAAGCTGCCAATCTCACTGCTGTATATGTTAGGTCTTACATTTGTTTATTTGGGTGCAATGATCATCCTGGGAGGTCGAGTACGTCATTTTCTCATCGCCGTTCCTCCATTATTGGTGTTTATTGCCGTTGTTGTTGATCGGTGTGTGCGTATTGAGAATAGGGATTTATGGTGAATAATCCCCAAATGTACAACCAGATTGATGTATCCAGGAGGGCAATGGACCAAGTCCAGGCTGCTGAAATGGTCCAATGTTACTAGGCGACAATTCTGGTTAATAAGCGTTCAACTTTTAAAAGATTTTGTCCCTCATCCGGTGTATCACCTTGCTATCGTGTAAAATTAGTAGTATTTTTAGAACTCAGATTAGGTAGACCAAATGTATCGACTATTCTTGCTCCTTATGCTTTATTGTCCATTGGTGTCCTCGCAGAATCTGGACTATTATGGAGGTGGAAAGACACAGGGTATCACTGTGACAGCTAGTGATGAATACCATAATCCCAGATGGCAAACTAGAGCTAGTGCTGAAAACACTGTGAACGCTAATGGTCTTCTTGCACCCTATTTTGATGCATATCGGTTTTTAGTGCAGACATCGCTTGGTTTTGAGGAGACTCATGTAGATGAGGTACTTAGTCTGGGATATGAAGCCTGGATAGAAGACCAGTTCCAAAAACCTGCTACGTGGCTTCTTCCCAAAACAAAGGCTATCTATCAAATTACAGTCGATTCTATGATTGCAGCAGGTTTTGGCGATTTGGTTGCGCGAAGGCCACGATATGATCACTTTAGTTATGCGTGGTGGCAGGTAAATATGACCAATGATGATCTCCTGAGACATCGAATGGCAACGGCCCTGTCAGAGATTTTTGTGATCTCAAGTTTTTCAGATCTGAACGCCTATGGAGATGGCGTTGCCTCGTACTATGATCTTTTGGCCAAACATGCGTTCGGTAATTTTCGAGATCTGCTGTATGATGTCGCACTGCATCCATGTATGGGCTACTATCTGAGCCACCTCAATAATCCAAAAACTGATTTAGATGGGGGCATATACCCAGATGAGAATTTTGCCCGCGAACTGATGCAATTGTTTTCCATTGGGCTGGTAAAATTGAATAACAACGGTACTCCGTATCTGGAAAATGGAAGGGAGGTTCCAACGTATAACAATAATGACATTACAGAGTTTGCAAAGGTTTTTACCGGGCTTGGGATAGGGGATATAGAACCTGAACTCACCAACCCGGACCTTTCATATGACGATACCGCAAGGTTCGGTATGCGTATCTACAATGCCGATATGACGGTACCAATGAGGATGTATGAATGGGATAACCCAGATACTCAGGATGACGATGAGGATCAGCATGAACCAGGTCCCAAGCAACTGTTGGATGGATTTGTCTTGGATGGTAGTCAGTCCGGACTCGAAGAGATTGATGCTGCGATTGGCCATTTATTCGATCATCCCAATGTGGGTCCGTTCATAGCGAGAAGGTTGATCCAAAGATTAGTGAAATCGAATCCATCGCCATCGTACATCGACAGGGTGGCGACAGTCTTCAATAGTGGAGATGGTGTTTATTCAGGAAGAGGTAATATGAAAGCCGTTATTTTGGCAATATTGATGGATCCAGAGGCTCGCGATGCAGAATTTCAGGATCACGACGAAAATAGCATGCTCCGAGAACCAATGATTAGATATACACATTTTGTCCGTGCCATAGAAGTCTCTAATCCTAATGGATATATCTGGAGAAATTATGGTGGTTTTCAAGAAGAGATGAAACAAGCAATTTTTGCTTCACCAAGTGTTTTCAATTTTTTTAGCCCGGAATCAGTGCCCTTTGGAGAGATCCAAGAGGCGGGACTGGTCGCCCCTGAATTTAAATTGCACGATGCAAGTACGAGCATTGCCTCCATAAATGCGGCTCACTCCTGGGCTTATTTTTATATCATGGCTTTCGAGACCAAATCAATGAAGAATTCAAAAGTGACCTGGAATATTGATCACTTATTATCTATTGCCAATGAGTCGGAAACATATATTAATTGGTTGGACAAACACATTCTTGGAGGCAGGATGACAGATCGAACTAGAAAAATATTAAGGACGGCAATAAATGGATTAAACCCAACAAAGTCCGATTTTCTTGAAAAAAGGGTGAGAATGGGAATGTACCTCACCTTGATTTCACCTGATTATGCAATTATTAGATAAATAGACTCTTGAAAAATCATGGAAAAATATACCCGAAGAAATTTCTTGACACAAGCCAGTTGTGGCGGCCTGAGTAGCCTTACTCTTCTCAATACGCTGGTTAATTTGAAAGGCCTCAATTCTGTCGTTGGGACAGCCACATCCTCAGACCATTTATGTGATGATTATAAGGCACTGGTCTGTATCTTACTGTCCGGGGGGAATGATTCATTTAATATGTTAATACCTTATGACAGAGAAAGCCATGACAGCTATGTAGAAGCTCGTTCAGGACTTTATAGTTCGAATGGAGGATTAGCCATACCACGCAATGAATTGCAAAGCACCGTACTGGACTATGGTGATGGTGGCCGCCAGTTTAGCTTGCATCCCGGAATGGGAAAATTACAAGGTTTGTTTAATGACGGACAAGTTTCGTTTTTGGCAAATATTGGGACGCTGACACATCCAGGAACTACGAAGGAAGATGTCGAAGAAAATGTCAACGTGCCTATTTCGATTTTTTCGCATTCAGATCAACTGCAACAATGGCAGACGGGTGTTCCTACAGAACGCAGCTCGATAGGATGGGCAGGTAAAATTGGAGATTTAATTCGCGATTGCAATAATAATTCAACCATTTCCATGAATATTTCACTCTCTGGATCAAATATCTTTCAGACTGGAAGTACTACGGTTGAGTTTGCCCTAGATTCGAATAAAACAATTCAGGGAATTAAGAATTATGATCCACTCAGTTCTGATCTTGAACGGAGGTTGAGATCCCAGGCCATTGATAGTCTATTGGAGTCTGAATATCAGGACATTTTTAAAAACACTTTTGTAAATACAACACGAAATGCCCGGGATGGCTATGTCCAGTTCCTTAATGCCTTGGAGGGAGCAATTGTTTTTGACGATGATGTTTTCCCTAATACCGATTTTGGAACAGATCTCGAGTTAATTGCCAGGACCATTGATGTAAGACAGACGCTGGGATTTAAGCGACAGATCTTTTTTATAAATGTTGGAGGTTGGGATCATCATGATGAGGTGATAATAAACCACGGTGGCATGCTGAGAATGATAAGTGAAGGTTTAGGAAGATTTCAAGAGGCGCTGGGAAGTAATTTTCAATTTGAAGACTCCCATGGAGTTGCAAGAAATCATGCAGGAATTGATGTTGGGGATAGTGTCCTTACGGTTGTAATGTCGGAGTTTGGGCGTACGTTGAGCTCCAATGGTAATGGAAGTGATCATGCATGGGGAGGAAATACTTTTGTTATGGGCGGCCAAAATCTGATCAATGGAAAAAGAATTTTTGGAGAGTATCCGGATCTAGATTCAACCGGTGTACTGCCCCTCGAACTTGGTAGGGGGAGATATATTCCCACACTATCCACCGATCAGTATTTTGCAGAGATCGCAAAATGGTTTGGAGTTAGTAATAGTGACCTTCGATTTCTTTATCCCAATATTTCAGAATTTTACTCTGTGAGTTCGGAGGAACCTCCGATAGGATTTCTCAAAATCTGAAGATGAAATACTCAATCCTATTTTTTACTCTCCTGTTTTTTGAAGGTCATTTTATCCAGGCGCAGGTCTATCCGGATAGGCACACCACGAATGTACAGGATATGTGGATTTCTTGTGAGCAAAGCACTAACCCAAATCCAATACGGGATCTTTCGCACTGGATCCTCTACGAATTTCAAAATGTGATCTCAATCCATGATTTACAAATCTGGAACCTTAATCACCCGGATTATCTGGATGATGGCCTTAATGATGTCATAGTGGAAGTTTCACAAGATGGAGAAAATTGGAGATTGATTGATACGTTTAGTTTTCCTCGAGCAGCGGCATCGGGAATCTACCAGGGATTTTGGGGCCCCGACCTGAAAGGAGCTCCTGCAAAGTTTCTTCTGCTTACAGCCCTAAGTAATCATGGGGGACGATGTTATGGATTGAGCGAAGTGCGGGTATTTACAATACCCAAGAAAAGTCAAGATTTGGATTTTGGATTTACCCTATGTGAAGGAGACGGGTTGGTCCGGGGGTTAACTGGAAATCTGGATCTACATGGATCTTACCAGGGATCCTGGGTCAATGATAATAATGATGGAACTTTTGATTTTGATGTCGAAAGTGCTGGAGTCGGAAAGCACAAAATTGAATTCATTGCAAATGAGACAATACTGATGGGAGATTTAGAAGTTCTCTCATGTGAAAGTGAGCAGTGCAATAAATGCAACGAGTGTCAAATGATGGAGAAAATCTATGTTGTTGGAAAGATTATACAGCCGGAGATAAGAGGGGTAGAGGTGATTTCTAATGGACATGTTGAGCCAGAACATGTAACGCGATTTCTGGTAAGTAAAGGAGTGGAATTGAATCCCGGATTTTCGACCGCTACGTCATCGATTTTTCAAGTTGACTTTCGTAATTGCTATAGGAATATTCTACAGAACAGTCATTTTGAACATGATCTGGATTATTGGAAAGTTTATCCCTCTGCTCATGATGGTGACGTTAAATTAGACACAGAAGAATCTGAAGTAAATGGAAAGGTTGTCAGGATTGAAATACCAGATATGAGGAGAAAGGGTCTATGGGAGATCGGACTATTTCAAAGTGTGGCAGTTTTTGAATTCGGCAACAAATATATTGTTGGTTTACAGGGTAAGGCCAGTGCTGAATTGGCTCCTGTCTTACTTCAGATACGTAACTCAGACAATATCTCACAGGTTTTTTCTGAGAAATACCTGGAATTTACTAAAGATTGGAATAGCTTTTTTCACAGATTTGAAGTCGATAAAGAGTTGAAAGGATTAAATGTAGAGATTGGTGTTTTATTAGGAGTGGAAGAGGTTGAATTTTGGTTGGATAGATTTAAATTATTGACAACAGAATAGTTTGCGCCGAACAAAGTGTAAGGGAGATTTAGGTTTCCTTAATAGAAAATCTTAGTTATGCCGGAAAACATATTTCTGCTTGTTGACACGGATGTTCTTCGTATCAGCAAATTAATTGGAATGAGAGAACTTATATGAGGCGCATTTTACGAAATAAGGTTCTGCGATATAGCCTAATCGGAGGAGGACTTGCTCTGTTGTTTATCTCGGGGACTACTTATGGCTTACTTGTTGGCAAGTATCAAATATTTCCATATACCTTGATCACTTCGATGCAGGAGAGTATTGTGCCTTATTTCAAAGCACTAGAGAAGGGTAGAACAGAGGCAGTCCTGACCAAGTTTTTTCCTCTTGAAAAGAAAATCTTCAGATTTTCCACACCTTCACTGGAGGGGTACGGAGGGGGGATTGCATACTTTGATCAACGAATTATTGGAGTAGATCGAAAGGGAGTTTTTTTCATTTATTCACTAGGCGGACATGTAGAATTATTAAATATATCTGCACCTACCAACAGAGATAGCTTCCTGAAATATTTGACTGAAACTCTTGACTCCACTTTACAGCAGAGGAAGCTGGAAAGAAATTTTCGTGTTTTAGATATCGTAGCACGTGAGAACAATGGACTGGACGAGCTGTATATCTCATATTATTATTGGCATGAAGAAGAGGCTGCCAAATCTGTTCGAATTGCTCGCCTTCAGGTAGATAGAATTGAGTCGTATGTCATGGGATCCGCATCCCATATTCCCGAAGGCTGGGAAGTCATTTATGAGAGTACGCCTTTGCTCAGATTTGACGATAAGACTAGAAGAGACAATTCACCATTTAATATTAATCATTCGGGAGGCAAGATGAATTTTGACAGCCTTGGGCATTTGATTGTTGGCTTAGGAGATCATTACTATGAAGGAATTCATGAGGAGGACCTAATGCCCTCTGACTCAAGTGAGTTTGGGAAGGTCTTCAGTATTGACCCGGAAACGGGTGCCACCTCTTTGATCGCAAGGGGATTTAGAAGCCCCGGGGGCTTGCATATTGACGTCAAAAACAATTTGTGGGTCGCTGATCATGGCCCTGAAGCCGGATGTGAATTGAATCTGGTCGAAAAAGGTGGACATTACGGTTGGCCTTATGTGACATACGGAACGGATTATGGAAGTTTTTCTTGGCCTTTGAGTGACCAACAGGGACGTCATCACGGCTATACTTACCCAACATATTCTTGGCTACCATCGATTGCCCCCTCAAATATTGATGAACTAGTTTTTCCCCAAGAATGGAAAGGTGATATAATGATATCTTCTTTATCAACCCAGAGTCTGCTGCGGGTTAGGATTGTCGGGGGATCTGTAAAATTTGTCGAGTCAATTTTCATTGGACAAAGACCAAGAGATTTTATCCAACTACCTACCGGTGAACTTGTTATTTTTACGGATAATCAGAGCATTGTTGAGCTCACTCCGCCGAGCCGAAAGCCGAAAGTTGCTGGTGGTGGTCAGCACACCCCCAAAGCTGAATTGAGTCCGGCTGTCCGATCCTGTATTGAGTGTCACGGAGTGTTCCTGGGATCTTCAAATTCTTCCAAGATCTCGCTCTGGGATATATTGGGCAGGAAAATTGCTTCTACTGAATATCCTGGCTATTCAGAATCCTTGAAGAATAAAGGGGGCAGGTGGACTAAGCAAAATTTAGCTCTGTTCTTGAGGAATCCGAATTCCTTTGCTTCCGGCACTACAATGCCAGATCCCGGCTTGGGTGAGGGAAGTATTGAACAGGTAATTGAGTACTTAGAGACTCTCCAATGATAGGAAATCCGGGTTAGATAACATGTCAGGAGTTTTGTCTGAATTGATTCTCAAATTTGATTTGAACAAAATGTGTGTAAATAAATGCCAACCAAATTATTATGAAGGGAATCACAGGATAGAAATGTCTAAGAGTTCCTGTGATGGCGCTAGTCATTCCCCAGTAGATTGGAATAAACAAACCGATACATTTGATTTCGATGGGGAAATGACTCCTATGACGCCAAGTTGGCATCAAACTGAATAAAAGTGGAACTAGCAGGAGTAGATTCGTAAAAATACGAGGATAGGGTGATAGGGAATGAAGCCGGTGTGTATAAGGAAATGCAAAAACCAGTCTTAAAGAACTTGCTGTGAAATTGTAAAGGTATCCCATCGGATTTTCTTTCAAGTTTTGTTTTGCTTTTTGCGTAAATATCTCGTTGCGCTCTATAGGAGGTTTGGTATGGGCCTTTACAAAGAAATCATAATGACTGCTGTCCAGCCCTGGAACTTTATTTTCTAATACGTAATCGGGGGTGATCCAGTTTCCATACTCATGCTTTAGGTGGGAAGTCATCCAGTATAGTTGTTCGCCACCATTGGTACCCCAATAAAAGGACTTATTTGTCAGTTTGTAGGTATATGACAGATATGGTACTGACCCAATTGACCAACCTAATGACAAGACTAAAATTAAGGTTCGTAGGGATCGTAAACGATATATTATGAAAAGAACGGTTGCCAAAATTAAACATATGAGAATGATATAGGAAAAGAATAATTTAGTGAGTATGAGATATCCAATCAGGAAAGTTGTTAAACCAATCATCCAAGCAGATCCCCTTTTGCCTCGGAGTTGTTTCACAACCAAATATAGTACCGCGCAAATGAGAAAAACAGAAAGAAAATCAGTAATCCTATAGTGCATCCACTTGAAGATGGGCCAGTATAAGCCAAAAAAATAGGAGTAGATTGTGGCTACCTTATCAGTGACAAAGAAAAGAAGAGTTTTGTAAAGGAACACAACCGCTAGCATGACTAGAAACCCATTGGCTAGTTTTGCAGCAATAGGGGGCAACCCTAAGGCAATAAAAGGAGCCAAAAACAGTGGGTAACCTGGCCCATTCATGAGCTCAGGATTGTCTTTATCAGTGTAGAATCCCTCTAACAGGTTTTCAGCGTACATGACATACCTCCACTCGTCATGTTCGAGATTATTGGTGGCATTAATGCAAATGATGGTTAAGTAAAGTAAGAGCAATGGCAAGAAGACCAGTAATTTCCTATACTTTACCTTGCCAAAGACAATGTGTAGAAACGAGATGTTATTAGAATTCATTTACTAGATCGCTCACAGTATACAGAGCCTTGCTAAGAAAGTGAATCATTGATAAATTTGTAGGAAAGCTTTAATGTTTGTAAAGGAACTAATTGTGAAGGACGATGGACATCTGAGCCGGCAAACTCATACCAGCCTTGACCCAGAATTGATTGTGCATTTTTCCTTATTTTTTTTCCATATACATTGCATATCGAAAGTAAATTCAGCTGGAAGCTACATCCAAAATGCTTGAGTTTTTCCAACTTATACAGGGCGTTCAGGTAAAGATACCTCTCGGGATGAGCAAGTATTGGTGTGTAGCCTAAGTATTTGATTTCAAGGAGGTAATCATTTGTAGCGGGGTGCACATGTGTTAGTGGAAGTTCTATGAGAAGATATTTGTCGCTGATCGGTAATAGGTTGCCATTTTGAAGATGATATTCAAAGGTGAAGTCCAGCAGATATTCAGCAGAAAATTCTAGGTGTATCTCCAGCTCACTTTCTATCACTTTTTCGACTAAAGTGTAAAAAGCATAATTGAGATCTGAGGTGTCATTGTTATAGAAAGCATTGATATGAGGTGTTGCAATTGCCTTCTTGTAACCAAGTTTTTGCAGGCCAAGCAATACATCTAAAGCCTGATCTATTGTCTGCACTCCATCATCGACATTTGGAATCCAATGGCCGTGCATATCGACCACAAGATTAGAGACTAACTCGCTTTTGCCTGTACTCGACTTCTCCTTCTGGGATATTTTCATAGTCGTTCCTGATAAGGCCATTCCCGGAAACTGTACATTATATCCACCTCGAGTCATGAGGCATAGTTTTTATAGTAGCTTTTTCCATATCGATTTACCCTGGGACTTTCATTGAATACGATGGATGGATTCTGCAATTTCCTTCTATCCAGAAATTCTTTCGAATTCATGAGAACCTCACTTTGTGTCACACCTGCTCTCACAACAAAAAGGGTTTGGTCAGTAAATTTTCTCATAATTAGTGCATCAGAAACAACCCCGATGGGGGCTGAATCGACCACAATGATGTCGTATTCATTGCGAAGCGATGTAAATAGCTGGCGAAGAATAGATTCGTCCAAGATCTCTTCAGATGCGGTTGGGTTAAGACCACAAGTGATGTAGTCCAGATTGTGATGCAAATCGGTCTTATGGATGATATTCTTATATTTAGTATTTCCGGACAGATAGTCGCTTAGCCCCTTCTTCTTCTCCCTTCCGAGTATTGTACTCATCTTGGGTTTCCTGAAATCAAGATCAATCAAAATTGTTTTCTTACGTGCCTTTGCAAAACTAAATGCCAGATTCAATGCAATGAAGGTCTTTCCCTCCGTGCTTACACTAGATGTCACAAGAATTGTCTGTCTCCGAGATCCAATCATTTGCAAATTCATTCTCAAGTTCTTAAAACGCTCTGTTATCCAACTGTCTCCATTTGATACTACCAGTTGATTCTCCTTGACATTTGCTTTACTTATTGCTCCGATTATTTTCATGTCAGGCAGGGCGACACGAATCTCCTCCTCCGTGCTTATGGATGAATTATTAGCTTTTCTAATGAGCTGTAAAGACAAAGGCAATGCCAGGCTCAGCATAAATGCTGTGAGATAAATCACCTTTCCATTTGGTGCTACGGGATGCTCAGAACTATAGGGCAAATCAATGACTGTAATTTTTGAAGTTCTCGCTATCATTGAAAGAGCAGTTTCCTCCCGTTTTTTAAGCATGTAGGTATAGAGGTCCTCCACGATAGACTTGTCCCTTTCTATTTGAATAATTCTTCGTTCATTTTGCGGTGATTGCGTTAATCTTTGAGTATAGTTGTTATTCTCCTCATCGATCACCTCCAACCGGTACTTAATTTCTTCTTCCTTATTTTCTAAAGTTGACTTGATCGTATTTCTGAGCTCTCTCAATTTTCCATCCATTGAATTGATCACTGGATGCGAACTTTCAGCAGATTCGAGCAATCGATTTTTTTCCAGTACGAGCTGATTATATGGTTGTACAATATCTGCGATATCATTGCCAAGGGCTTCATTGCTTGGTGATAGTAATTCGAATTTCGTCTCATCAGTGGTCAGCTTTTCAAGTGTAGACTTAACTAACTTTGCTTTTAGGTTGTAATTTTGTCTCTCTTCGCTTAATTGATTTATTTTCTCGTAGACCAAAGCTACATCAGAATTGGTTTCACCAGCAATCTTATTGGATCGTTTATAACTCTCAAGGTTATATTCCGTTGATTTTAACTGTGATGCAACGTCTTCAAGTCGAGTGTCAATAAAGGCCAACGTGTTCTTCTTTATGTCTTCTGATTCCCTTGATGTCATTCTGGAGTAACTCGACAGGAGTCCGGTTAAAAAGTCGACTCCTCGTGAAGGAACATCGTCCTTGTATGTCAGATTTACAACTGAAGCATTTTCATCAGATAGCTCCAGATGCAACTTATCTTGCAATCTCAGCGCATAAGTTTCTTCTTTGTATATTTTGAAAAACAAGGGTTCAGGGAATGGATAATCAGTAATTCTTTTTATCCGAAAAGTACCATATTTGTTTTCAATAATATCTCCTTCGCAATATGAACCGAGGAGCGTATCTTGATAGAGCTTGAATAGACCATCTTCCTGGAATTCGACCATGAAAGGCCGACCATATGATTCCTCCGATCGGAGCATACAACTGTCAACAATAAATGGCTTTCCATCGTAGAGCTTTTTTAGCCTTTTTCCTTCTTTCACATAGTACTCCCTGTTTATTCCGAGATTCTTTACTACATCCCTCACAGCGCTGAAAGAAGACATGATCTGAACCTCGTTTAGAAAGTTCTCGGATCGGCCCCCGTTGTCTACCAAATTACTTAACCAGTCTTCCGCATCCGAGGATCGGTTGCTTTCTTCCTTTATCAGTACTTTCGATTTGATTTCATATACCGGATCAACAGATTTCTTATAGCTGTGTGCTAACCATATGCCAATGATTAAAGACCCTATATACAAATACCAGTTCCTTAGAACTATTTTGGCAATTTGTTTTGTACTGATTAGATTGTTTGACTGATCTAAAACTTCAAGATTCAATGGTTTCATATCTTTTTATTGTAATTTTTATTGATTAAAGCCCTCCCTACTACTGTGATCTAACATTGCC
This sequence comes from Saprospiraceae bacterium, assembly GCA_965222645.1. Classification (GTDB taxonomy): domain Bacteria; phylum Bacteroidota; class Bacteroidia; order Chitinophagales; family Saprospiraceae; genus JABDMH01. The sequence continues at coordinate 5,085,954 of OZ244968.1, forward strand.
ATGCCATACATTTCTAGTGCGACTATCATATAAAGAAATGCAAAATTGGACTCGCGCATTTCAACAATCTCTGGACCCACATCAAGCAGTCTTTCAAGCCCATATTTTTGTGCATAGGCCATTTTTGACAACAGATAGTTTAGCAAGAATATTGAACCAATTGAAAGAGAAACCATAGGGATGTCTTTCTTCAAGACAAAGCCTTGTAGGACTCGGTTGTATCGATTTGCCAGCGGGATCAAAATACAGAGCACAAACCAGACACCTGTGAAAATGGACTGGCTACTAAAGGCGGAGTTAATGTTTGTGAATATTTCTAGATTATGAATGTTGATTTCTTTTTGGTGGTTTACTTCTTCCACAAAGGCCGGTGTTTTAATACCTAGAATTCGCTGCCCCCAACTGATTTCTTCCATAAGGCACAAGAAGAGAAACAGACCAAAGAGAAAATAGTAATACTTGGCAAATTGAGATGGTTGTGATTTTTGCCTAATTTTTGAAAATCCTAAAAAGAAGATAATGCAACCGGTCGCGAACCAAAGAGCTCCCAGACTTTCAATGATTCCGTCCTCATTACTGATTTGGTTGAAGGTACCAATAGGTAACATCTGATAGACGCCATAGGCTATTAGAACATATGCACCACCGATGGCTGCCAGTTTTTTTGTTCTTTTATTCAAGGATTGACGTTGTAAACTGGTGCTTGATTTGTAGGGGAGGCTATTGAGAGCCATTTTCGATTTGAATCCAAGTGTTATTTGTCTCTACTAGTACGTAGCTTGACCAGGGAATGATCTGTGTCCTGATTATTGATAATCGTAGTCGCTCAAGAACTCCTTGCTCTTTTAAAAATGATATTATATGCCGATTTTACCAGGTACTTGACATCCGTCGCGAGAGGACTGCTTTCATATGAAGTAAGGTATCGTTTTTCAGATTCTACGATTTCCTCAAACCCCTTTGGTAAATCTGCATAATAAGGGGGGATTACACCAGGCTTAAATCTCGACCTGAATTTTGCAAATTCTGTAGGGTAAATACCCTGATATTGCTGACTTATAGGTCTTATTCCCACTAATTTTAAATCCCCTCTAATTAAATTCCATAACATGGGTACCTCATCAATGAAATATTTTCTCAAAATACGACCTGCTGGGGTAACCCTTGGATCATGCGAGAATTTCCCATTAGTGCTAATCCCCTTTTTTTCGTATATATATTCTTGAAGAAATTCGGAATAAGGATACATTGTACGTAACTTGTAAAAGTCTATTAATTCTCCATCTTTTCCCAACCTGTTTAATCGGATAAGGAGTCCCTCTGAAACATTTCTGTTGTAAACTGGTGGAGTTACCTTTTTACACAGATAGTAACTCTTCTCTTTATGTTGAATTACTTTAACTAGCTCAAAACCACAGGATACTAATCTTCCATGTAATTCGACATTAGAAATGGTTTTCCTAGATCTATCTAGAAAAGATGAAATTCTGGATCTTAATCGAGAAATATATTGAATTACTCTGGATAATGCCGATTGATGGACGAAATTAACAACATCTGCTCTCAATTTGGGTGGTTTATCTGTTTCCAGATAACTGAGGAAATAACCTCCGGTAAACATGGTTTCGTTTACCGACTCGAGAAGTAAGTTCAATTGACGGACTTTGTTTAATCTTATCATTGAGACAATAAAATCAAAGTATCCAATCTCAATATCGGATGCGTGCTGATAACTTGAGTTTATGAAGGCCCTCTGTGATTGACTTTTGTGATATGGCGGGAAATTACCAAGATCTTCAAGGATGAATAGGTGACCTATTTCTGAATCTATTACATCTTCCAAGGTTTTTGTCAACTCATAGCCAAGGACGTCTTGTAAGCTACTAGTCCACTTTTTCTGGTGGATACTTTTCGTAGCAATTTCGGGAGATTTTACTATGGTGTATCTTTCAGGAGTCATTTTTTAGGATTTTTTGATTGTCTAATCTTTCACATAAGTATTGTTTGCGGTGTTCCAGGGGTTATGTCACTCACTATTCGATGATTCTAAGTATTGCGAATGGTGTTTACCAGAACTTTTATGGAGTTCTTCGTTTTCTGTTTGTATTTTTCTGCGTACCATGGCATAATGTTCTTTATCCATCGGTGAGGGTGGAAATTGAATAAGAATGAATGATCCGGTTTTTCTTCTTTGAGATAGCCAATGATATCGTCGGTGCTCTTAAAGGAATGCTTAAAGTTTGATTTTACTTTATCTCTGATCCTTGATCTATTTCCATTCCAGTGACCACCTGTGTCAGAGAGGTAGAGGGTGTGATTAAAGTCAATGTCAAAATAGGGCTCACCAATTATGTTATACGATTTGTAATCAAACCTTTTCCAAAGATTTCGGTTATCATGTCTGGAGATTGGGCTTCCATGCATGCAGATCGTATTTATTGGGACTAATTGACGAAAACGAGCCAGATTTTTCTGGAATGATTGAATTGCTGTCTCCAGATTACCTCTTGCAAGGGCAAGGTCTTCGTAGTGATATCCGACCTCGTGTCCCAGTTCGTACGTTTCTTTGATGACATTGGGATCAAAGATTTTTGGAATTGCTCTGAAGTAAAAGGTGCCGCGAACCTTGTGGTCATGTAATATGTGGGCTAGGGTTAGGGCCGTATGTTTTTGATAATCGACATCATGCCTAAGAAGTACTGTTCTGCTACCTGGATTACTTATATACTCGGCAACAGTTTGAAGTTTTAAACCCTGCTCTTTGATGGATCTGACCAAGTGCGAGTATTTATCGGGGGTAAAATCTCTTTGTGACATATTCAGCATCCGATTTCTTTGCTTACGATTTTCCAATTTCGGTTTGAATAAAAAATCATGTACATCGTTGGGTTATGTATTTGTGAACAAATGCTGTTACATCGATTTTATCACTTAAAAAGAGATCTCTCCTACTGTTGAACTCCTGGTTGTCTTGGTTGAGAATTTCGTCTATTGTTGATTCTAGTTTGGAAAAACTGTAGTCATTAATATTGTATACTAACCCGTATTCCTGTAGTTCTTCACAATAGCTCCTTCGAATGGGATTTATGTAAATAGCAGGTGTACCTAAAACACCTGACTCAGATGCAACAGTGGCTCCTTCGCTGATGACCAAAGTTGCACAGGACAACACATCATGGAATTTGTCAGGTGAAACGGGCATAATAAACTTCTGCATTTCGGGAGGAAGATCATTTTCCGAGGAAATGAAAACTTTCATTTTTTTGGCGAGTAACTGGACACATCTTTCTTTTTCGGCGGGCGTTAATCCATTTTGACCTAGGTCGTGAGTTGCATTCCAGGAAACAAACCGCAAAATAGCATAAGGGGTATTTTCGGGGAGTTTGAGATCTCCGTAGATTTTCTCATTTGGGGTAAAATAATGAGGATGGAGATACGCTATTTCGTGATTTCCATTATACCTAATCTGCTTTGGTCCCAGATCTTCCGGTAGTACATGAGGTGTAAGTATTTTGTGTGTGAAAGGGCGGTATAAACGTATCTGCTCCATGTTGCCGGAGTCTTCTAATGCAATATGCTTTTTGCCAAGGACAAAGGCTGCATGGGAAGCGTAGATAGATCCGTGACTGAGATAAAGATCAGGTTTAAAGCTAACCGATTGGAAAATCATCAGGATGTCAAATTTTAATAGGCCAAAAATCTTTCCCAGAATGCCTTTAAAATGCCTTCCAAAACTTTTATAGCAAAATCCCTCTTTATCTAAAAGAGTTAATTCGTGTTCTTTGCTTCGGGCAGTAAATAATATATGCCATCCTTGTTCAATAAGGATTTTTGCTAAATTTTTGAACAGATGGACGTGGCCTGGGTGACCGATGTCTATTAGGATGCGACCTTGCTTACTTCCTTTAATAATTTAAGACCAAATTTTCCAAATCCGTAAAGGGGTTTATTGATCGTGAAGTGGTACCTACCGTTTTCGACTTCTGATCCTCCAAACCGCTTCTTGAATTCTCTGACCCCGTAGGATGTGTCTGGAGCTCCCGCTCCGAGAAAGTCGAAGTATTTAATTTGATGTCGAAGAGCAAATTCCATTGGAGCCCATGTTGCTAGTACGCTGGGGAAGATCCCTTTAGGACAATCCGTTGTTCCACATATGTACCACTCATAGATGGTTCTGTCTTGAAAAATGGGACAAACAATCCCACCTAAAATTTCCGAACCGTGCTTAATCAGGAATATTTTACCTAAACGAGATTTCCAAAATGTTGTAAAAAACTCAAATCTTGGTAGTGGTTTTTTTACCTTCTCCTTATAAAGAGAAACCAAAAGCCTGTAAAAGGCTTCGAGTTCTCCCTCTGATTTTGGTTCGCTAGTGATGGCTCCAGCTTCTATGCTTGACCTTATTTGCCTTTTTCTGCTTTTGCTCATTCGTCTAAATAATGCTTCTCTGCTCTCTATCTTCACAATATAGTTTAGGTGAGGCTTGTAATTGTAACCAAAGTTTTCGAATGAGCTTCTAAGCTCCGAAGTGTCAAATAGATTTCTGAACTCGATGTAAATTGCTCTTTTTTCACAGATCATTTTGAGCTTTTCCAGCAAGCCTCTTAATACTTCAGTACGATTGGCATTTTCTTCCAACAGTGGTCCTCCCCATATAATCACTCTCCTCGAAAAGTAAGATTTTAATCCATTGCCTTCAGATTTGATAACACCAAGGAGAGATCCCTTTATTTTTTCCTGATTATCAAGGCAAATAATGAGAAGCGGGCAGAATCCACTAAGATTATCGTAAAGGTCAAATACTGCCGGACTCTGAAAAAAATTTCCTTCGGGATGCTTTCCGACGAAATTGGTCATGGGCAGATAATGAGGGGAGCCGTGTAACTCCTCAAGCGATATGTAAGTACAATAATCCAGTCCTAGATTAGATCCTGATAAAGAGTTTTGAGTTTTGAAGCGACCTTTTCAGATTCCAGACCTAATTCAATTAACCTATCACGGCCATTTGTTGGACCGGATTCCTCGGAATACCTGAGAGCCTTGGCGATCAAACCCGAGAAGTCTCCCGAATCAAATGACGAAATATAGCAACCAGGTACTCCTTCGAGCAGCCAAGATACATCACCGACATCGGTAGAAACAATTGGGCAGTTACATGCCATGGCTTCCTTGATTACATTGGGAGATCCCTCCATATATGAGCACATGATAAGGACATCAGCAGCATGTAGATATTTAAAAACCATTTTGTGATTTACAGGAAAGGGATTGAGGAGTTCTACTCTGGGATCTTTCAATCTTTTTACAGCCTCCACAGCAAGTGAGTAATTTTTTCTGGGGTTCCTAGGGTTACCTAAGAAAAGCACATATTTTTTCTCACTGATAAGATTTAGGTCAATCCGGCTTACCTGTTGTGTATCTGCAATGGGAGTGAGATTTACACCATTTGGAATGATATGACTCACATTTTTTCTATAAACAAATTTTTCGATAGTCTTTGATTTTGAAACTATTCTGTTTAGGAAGGGCTGAATAAGATAGGTAGCCATAGTAAGTAGCCTACTAGCCGGCTTGACCCTATTTTGTGCAAAATACAAACCATAAGCATCGCTCCCCATCAGTGATAGCACGATTGGTTTGCCTGAAAACGAAAGTAATGCAACCCAGCCAGATAGGGTGTAGTGCGCATGTATTATGTCAATGGTATTTTTTGAAAGCCATTCTCTCAAGGTGAAAATACTTTTCAAGTAACCCTTAATTCCACTGGGAATTGTAAAATATTCGACATTTACACCAATCCTGGTCAATGAATCTCCCTGCACTTTGATGAATGGGGTCAGTCTCCTATTTCCCGATTTGCCACTTAGTACGAAAAGTACTTTCATGCAGTATAGGCGATCTTGGGTTGTGAAACAGCTAAAATGTCAAGAAAATGGTTTAGCCTCAATAGATAAGATTGCAGTCTATTGTAATCCCCAACTTCGAAGATCCAATGGCCATTCTGGTAGGTGTATCGACCAGCCTGATCTTGTACCAGCATTTGATAAGCATCTGATTGACCAAAAATACATTGCACTTCATTTATCAAATACCTGGATCCATTAGATTCGAATAGGTCAATCGCAACTGAGTGTAAATCATGCCTTTCCGTCACCTCTCTCACAAAATTGAGAAGTGATCTGGGTGGATCTTCGTATCCCTTGATTAAATGACCGGAGGCCTTATTGTTCTTTGCTATTTTTTTATGAGCAAAGTAGGATTCGCCAATTCGCACACATCGCCATTCGTATTTGTGCTCAATAAACTGCTGAAATATTACATAATTTTTTTGAATATCATTGAGTTGAGTGTTGTAGACTTTGAGCTTCATTTTTAATTTCTCAGGATAAAACATTTTTTTAACAGCCCTTTTCATAAAGCCCGGCTTTTTCCATCTCGGGCCAATTCCTTGCTTTACACCTTTTCTAGAAAATGCTCGAGACAAATACTGTTTGGATTCATGTATATTTTTCAAAAATCTTACACCTCTTCCGGAGGCACCAATATTAGTCTTTGCAACCAGAGGGTAAGTAGTCCTCTTGAGAAACTCCGCGGCTTCTTCTTTCTGATAAAAGATTCTTGTACGTGGATGTGGCAGCTCGTTGGCCATCAGCCAATAGGCCAGGTATTTCTTGTTTTCAAACAATTTGATCTCGTGGAGAGATGGATAAACTGGGATTTGACAGCAGTAATGTGCAATTTCTACCCTTTCGTCATAAAGCTGTTTGTAGAGATTGGAGTAACTTGGTGGCCTGGCCAACAACCCATCATAATTTGCGTTTTTGATGATCTCAAGCCAGTTTTCCTTGGTGAGATCAACGACATCATAGTCCACGATATCTCGCAGCTCCTGGCAGGCAGATTGCCACAGCAGATGATCGGTATCTGACTGGTTTTTCAGGATAGCTAGCTTGATCTTTTTCTTCATATCGAAGATTGTAGACTGTGTCTCACATTATTGAGTTTTGAAATGCTAAGGTGTGGTTCGACTTGGTAATGGCGTCCAATTTTATGATAGAACTTTTGCCGGCTAATCCATCTCTTGTTTCTAAAAGCCACACCTACTCGAGAAATACGGTTGGGCATATCTTTAGTTTGTGTCAGCTTCCCGCTTGTAGTTGCAAGATATCCTTCGCTTATAGCAAGTTCATGTACTTCTACGCTATTGTCTCCATGAGGCCAGCACAAAAATTCAATTGATTTCTTAATCTTTTCTTCAAGTATTTTTTTTGATAATACGATTTCTCTCAGCTGTCTGGATTTATATTCTGCAGTAGTTTCTTCGGATATGACAAGTGCTCCTTTCATCTCATAATCTTGATAAATGCCTAGAGCTTTTCTCTCAAACCTTCTTTTGTGATTCTCATTTTTCAGTTCAAATTGATTGGCAAGTGCTAAGACTTCATCCAGAAATTCATTATTGATTATCTTTTTTCTCGTTACCACAGAGGAACATTCTTCAAAAATCGGGGTGCCGTGGGGGATGTATTCCCAAAAAGCTGAGTCAGTCATATAAGTGGGTTTTATATGCGGAAACTTGCCCAAGATTGTATAGATGCCAATTTGGTCACTGTAATAAAAACCTGTGAGTCTTTGGGAGGAGATCACCTTCTCATGTGTCAACGTGTGTGATTGAATGTCGATGACACCGGAGTTGTGCATTATTTGGAGTTCAGCCCACGAACAATGACCCAGTTGTCCAAGGTCCTGGTGGTCACACTTTTTATTCCAAACATCCAGCATATTGGGCCGGACAATATCTCGAGTATCGACAAATTCTGGAGAAACAAAAAGAGTGATTTTTACGTCGTAACGCAGTGCAAGTGGATATACATATACCCAGAAATCCAGATAACCATCATCCACAGTAATGCATACTGCCCATTCATTTTTTGGCTTATTCTGTCGCTCTGTATGCCACTCCGTTAGGGACAACGCTTCCCACTTATTTTTTCTGAGTATTTTAAGTTGATCTTCAAAAATATGAAGTGGGGTTATTATCCCGGGTTGGAGCTTCCATCCCGGAGGCACATCAGGTAATACCGAATGGTGATAAACTACTGGAGGCTCAATTCTATTTATATAATTTCTCAATTTCAGCCAGATGCTTTTCAATGCTAAATTTTATTGCCACTTTATCACTGAGCAGATATGCTTTTTTTGCAAATTCTTCGAAATTAGTAAGGGCATTATCCAAGTTTGAGCTGATCGTGACAAGATCATCGGGCGAGCCAAGGATAAAACCGTCGCTATCTTCCAATATTTCCTCAAAAGCCGGGATTCTGCTGGCAAACACGGGCATGCCGGTAAGCAGGGCCTCAATGAGCACATTACCAAAGGATTCATATGAGCTTAAATGTACCAGGAAATCACTTTCTATGTAAAAGGATTCCATATCCTGTACAAAACCATGAAAGTAGACTTTAGAACTATTTCTGATTTGCCTTGCCTGTTTCTCAAGTTCTGCTCTGAGGATACCATCGCCGGCAATGTGTAGTTCGATGTCTACATATTTCAACGATAAGTCATTAAATAACCGAATAATCAGATCAACATTTTTACCTGCTACCAATCTTCCCGAATAGATCATACGCTTTGGCGACTTTCTTTGATATTTTCGTCTGCTGTATGTATGCACATCAAATCCATTATATATCACCTCAGGTTTGCTTGGAATTGCAGACTCCGCAAATCTCCTGGCAGAGTGATTAGAATTGGCAATATAGTCGACATCAAATCTCCTACACAAGATCCACAAAAGCTTTAGATAAACTCGTTGCTTATTATTTTTGTAGTAAAGTGTTCCATGGATGTGATATAGTGGTTTTGAGATCCCAGAAAGCAAAACAATGGACAAAGCTAATGGTCCTGCACTTAAAATGTGGAATTTATGGTTTCTGTATTTTCTGCAATATCGGTGGAAACTTAAAAGATCCCGGCAATATTGAATAAAATGTACTACCGGTCGAAGTATTCTTATTTCGCTTTCCTTATATGTCGACCTGACAGGTCTGCAATACAACCTCCTCTCAGCTTCAAACGCAGAAGCATAGGTTTTTGCAAACATCTCTGCACCACCTTGACTATCTCGCCAGGTTACAAAATGCAACGGACGCACTGTGCGTCTTTGCTTGACAGGGCTCTCAGATTTTTCTATTTTGGTAATCAGACTATGCAAAAGTCGTATTTAATCTATCCCGCCTGGAGAAATGCAGAATATTGTTTTTACTATTATGGAGAGCACTGCTAAATCCATATACGATGGAGTAATATTTAGTCCACCAATCCAGATTCCTACCAAGTGGAATCTCTTTTAAAGAGCGATCTAAGGGCTTGATCAGTGAATCATTTACTTTTGTTTGATCAATCACGTCATATAGCGCTAGATGATGTCTTTGGAAGAAATCGGCCATCATATCCTGATCATGTTCAGCTTTCATGATATACTTCTTTTTAATTATCCCTTTCAGAAGAAACGGGAACCTTTTAGGTTCTATAACATCAGCCGGACAATATCCTTTATTGGATTGCTCGAAGTAAAGTTGTTTATTGTACTTCCTGAGATAATTGGAATAAAACAGTTGACCCTTCCTCCGACTCACAAGGTTTTTTTCAAATAATTCGGAGTGAACGGCAGCCCATTTCGTATGTGACAGCTCCTTGGCAAATGTATAACTGAGAAAAGGGGTCCTATTGTTCAAATAACGACTTTGTGCGATTAATTCGGGCCCAAAGTACTTGCGGAAAAGTTCCTCATAGACAAAGGTGTAAAATCGTTGTGGGGGAGACAAGTGTCGAGACTGCATGAGATATTTCTCAATATCGTCAATCAGTGATTCGAGATCTGCTTTTCGGAAACCGAGATTAAGCCGCTCGACGAAAACACAAAGCTTGTTAGCCCAAGCCCTGTCTTTTTCTGAGAAGATGCTCATCATGTTATTGCTCAGCATCACTCCGGGACGATGCATCATTCTCAGAAGCTCACTTCCGAAATTACCAGTTATGATATGCTTCACATCCTTAGACAACGTCCTTGCCGCCAGGTTGTAATGTAGACGCCCAATATTCCCATTGAACTCACTTAAATTCATAAAGGTAGAAGCATTTTCTAACCCTTCGTCCTCGAGGTTTTCTCTTGAGATCGATATTGGTATGTGGTCAATTTTTAATTTTTTTGCTAAAGTCTGGGAGAAGGCCAGGTCGGATGAGTGTGGACCTCCGTAGCAGTAGACTTTAAAAGGCTGATTTGTTTGGAGAGCGGAGGCAACTAACACCCTGCCATCAAATCCTCCCGTAAGAGAAATTGCATAACTGTCATGAGGTATGCAGGCCTTGACCTGGTTGTCAAATAGATCAGCCAGGTCTTCCAATGTTGGAGAAGAGGTGTTCTTGAGATTAAAGATTTGAGGAAGGGAGAAACCTTTACACCAGGAAAGCTTCCCTTGGGTCACCTCGAGGTATTGGTGGGTGTCCAGCAAATGAATCCCCTTCCACCAGGTGGAGCCAGACAAAGGATAGTTGAAGAGCAAGCGCTCAAGAATGTTTTTTCTATTTATTTCTATATTTTTCAGATACCTGGTTAAGTAAATAGATGAAGAACAGATGTAGATTTTTTCAGACTCTTTGTAATAAAAAAGGGGATACAAAGCACAAAAAGAGGTCCCTGCTTTTAGGGATCCGTCCTTATCAAGGAGAAACCAATAGTAGTGTCCATTGATCGATCTATAGAGAGATTTGAGATCCGGGCTATTCCCATAAAAAGTGATGTCTCTCTCGAAATCGAATCCTGGGCGTAGTATTGGATCCCCCAACAATAAAAAGGTGTCAGGTCCTTTAGTAAACTTGAGAAAATTTTGCTTTCCTTTTGTGATGTATAGATTATCAGAAATGGTATTCTCTACCAGATTCTGGCACCACGTTAATTTTGACAGTGAATTCTTTTTTTCAAGTGATTTTTCGATAAAGAAGAACATACTGCTAAAGATTCTTTTTCACCTGATTTGGTTACGAGTTTGTTTTAATCTACCCTGAGTCACCACCTTGCCAAAACTATTCTTATACATCAGGGCGGCAAGGCTAAAAAACACTGCGATCACGATTGCTTTTTCGGGTCGTGGAAAATAATATGAAAATACCTGAACAGAGGAAGAGTGAATGATAAGTAGGGCACACGTACCCACTACGAAAACAATAAGGATTTGCTTGTTTGGGCTACTTGATGGCAGAGTAATCCACCTCTTAATAAGCTGCAAATTAAACTGTATCAAGGCATAGATTAGCAATCCAAATCCTATCAATCCCGAATGGAGCAATAGCGTTTGATTGCCAACATGCATATCATGGTATTCGAAGAACTTGTCTGAAAACCCAAAACCAATCAATGGCGATTCCCTCCACTCTTTCATCACCTTGGGTCCTCTCTCACTCAAGCGAGATAAGGTGGAACCCGCCGTTATGTCTCCTTCATATAGGTACTGAAGAGACTTCAATCTTTCAAAGGAGTGTGATACCTGATTGCGAGTAACTGAAAAAGAAGTGAGAATGAGGATTAGAACGATGCTTAAGACGGCTCCGTACGTCAATTGCTTGGGAGATCTTAAAAGCATGAAACCGAGGTGACATATTAGCATAAATGCAAATGCGATTATCCATCCCCTAGTTGCTGAAAGATAGACTGTACCAAAATTTAAAAGACAAACTAAATATAAATAAGGAACAGAAAAGTATTTTTGCTTGACGTTTAGCAATAGCACTGATCCAAAAAATGTAATCAGAACGATTTGAGTACTATAGAATCCGCGATAGATACCTGTGCTTTTCAAACTATATAACGTACTTTCAAGACCTTCGCTCCCAATGAATACTGCCGGACTGACACCATATCGAATTGTAAAAATCTGTGCCATAAAGGTCAGTATCGCGAAGGGAAAAAGATACCCCATGAACTCATAATATTTATTTTCTTTTTCTAGTAGAATGGGCACGATGTACAATAATAGACAAGGCAATACTAGTTTCAGTATTCTAAACTGTACGTTGAGATCATTGGATAAGCCCCAAGCCTGACCCACGATTACAAGAAATACAAGGTAGACAAACAGGATTTTGAGGACGGAGGAATAAAACGGATTAAATGATCTCTGTTTTTTTTGGAAGGCCTTGACCAATGCGAGAATAATGTATAAGTTGCCCACCTCAATATTGGGAAGACCAGGTAATACACTAATGGCATTCTCCCAGTTGAGGAAAAATCCCATTATTCCGTCCTGGATTATTATAAAAAAAGCGAGCCAGAATGGCTCCAGACCATTGGAGAAGTAATAAAATACAAGCAATGCAATGAATAGCATTGTGATTATGGGATCCGGTGCAAAGTGAGAGATTGCGGTCGTTATACCTACGAGAATGACAAATCCCAAGAGCCGGTTTGTTGAGAAAAAAGGCTGCTTTTTTATGTTACTACTTTGAGTGAGCTTCAACTCGAGAGATTGAGAGGTGATCTACGTGTATATACCCGGACTTTAGTTTTTAGTAAATCGATGAATCCCTGTAGACCAGGAAAATATTTTGGCAAGAGTCTTAAGATTTTCAAATTTGTATTTCGACGTGAATTTCTGTGAAATATAACTGACAATAATTTTCTGAAGATCAAGGCTCGATCTTTCTCGTCGAAATTCCATTTGTAATATTTATCAAAATCGGAAAGTATAGATGGAAGATGAGATTGGAATGTTGTCGGTCCAGTTGTGATGGAAGGTGTATTGGTCATGCTTGTGCTGTGCTTTCGATACTGCGTAGTCCTACTATCGAGAAAGTATATTCTTGATCTTGTGGAAATGTGTAACCACAACAAAAAGTCTGGAATTGAATTACTCGATGAACGGTCTGGGTCAAAAGATATCAGTATTTCTTTCCGGAAGACTGCGGTTGAATTGTTTATAAAGTTACCTTGAAGTAATTTAAAGAATACTTTTCCACCGGCATATCTCTTCCTGATATCATCATGAATGGGGCATTGAACTGGCAACCTGTCTGAGGACACAACATATACATCGGAAAAAATAGCCCCATAATCCTCATTTTTTTCAAGGATGTCAACTTGGATCTGTAATTTATTGGGATCAATCCAGATATCATCCCCATCACATATCGCAATATATTTTCCACGTGAATGCTCCCATGTTCTACTATAATTAGCTGCGATTCCATAATTGATTCCCGTATCAAGAAGTCGTATGAGATCCGGATACCGGTTCTGGTACTCTTCGCAAATTACCCTTGTACTGTCTTGTGAACAGTCTTCTCCAATCACCAATTCAAAGGGAAAGCTAGTCTTTTGTGCAAGGACGCCTTCTATCGCATCTGCGATATATTGTTCAATATTGTATGCCAGCATGCAAATGCTGACCAGTGGACCCTCCTTATCAGTTGCTGACAGCAATATTTTTAATTCGGGTCTTAGTGGAGTTCACCGAAGCCTGAGAAAAAATTCGATCCATCATTCGATTGATCACTTTTTGTGGTGAATGTTCTCTTGCAATCCTATCCCTAAGTTTACTTACCAGATCCTTTCTTTCTAAATCATGTGAGATCCAGTACCGGGTGATATCGGTCGCTTCGTCGTAATTTCTGATTAAAGGGATAGCAATCCCTTCGAAAAAATGCTCAAGGTCGCTGCTATATTCGCACATTGGTAGAATTCCTGCTCCAATTGCATCGAACACACGGGCGTGAATACCATTAAACAATGATGGCACGAGATCAACAGGAGTGACCTTACTACAGTTGTAGAGTAGGTTGTTAAAAGTCGAACTGTAATGATCGTAGGGAATGATCCTTGTGGCAGTGTCGGGGAAATACTTGTACCATCTTCTCATACCACTTCCGCTGAGATATATTTTTAGATCAAACTCTCTAAACAAACTTAAATAGAGCATTCGCTTATATCCCCAGTTTATTTTCTGTCCAGTTCCGATAAAGACGCAATCTGAGCCATATTCTTCATGCTCCTCTTCCGATACTTTCATGGGAAAGTATATTTCCTCTGAAAAACTTACATAGTCCTGTACAACATTTTTTACACCCATGCGTGTCAGTTGCTCTGCCCACATAGAATCAGGACAGATGACGTAATCTGCAAAGAATAGAATATGCAAATTCGTTAGGCTAGTCGGTGTATATAAGGGATGATCCCCAAGTAGAAATACAATTTTAGACGTCTTTTTAATCGTCCGTAAAAAATCAGGAGATGCCAGTTGGTTATTGTAAATCAATACAATGTCCGGTTCGTAGTTTTTACATATCTCAGCGTATGACTGGTTGATTCTATTTTCATGTGGTTCTTCCCAATGTCGTTTGATTTTTCGCGGTAGGCTGGTGTACTTCTTAACGAATCTGTTTATGTGTTTCGAAAAAAAATCGGTATAGTCTACGACACAGACTTCTATATCCTGTCGGACCATTTCCTTTTCCAGTGAGTGAATAAAGGGATAGCGCTTCGGTGCAAGAATTAGACACTTCATTATTCTATACTTGAAAGGCGATTTCTGTATTGACGATGTATCATCGACCTAGATTTGAACCTACGGGCTCAATGTGGTTTACAATTCGCATTGTCCTGGCTGGATTACCAACCATCACATGTCCCCGTGAGACATTCTTGATTACCACTGCACCCGCACCGATCACCGCACCATCACCTATTTTTAATCCGGGAAGAACAACTGCACCCGTATAGATATCGACCTGATTACCAACTTCTACATTTCCTGCGAGGACTGCTCCCGGACCAACAGTACTTCCATCGCCGATCCTGCATTCATGATCTATCGATGCGCGGGTATTAACAATGCATGAATCTCCAATCACCACATCCACACATATGGTTGCATTAGCATAAATCTGTGTCCCCTCGCCAATGATCGCAGTATCTGCCACGAAGGATGTACGGTGCACAGCCTTGATCGGAGTTAGCCCATCCTGTTTTAGTGTGTTGTGTATTTCAATTCTTGCACGGGGATGTCCTGGCCCAATGCTAACAATAAAATGGGGCTTGGCATTTGGTGACAGATTCGCCTGCCAGTGCCGGTAGGTTTTCATGTCGCCCAGGTAAGGTATACCACGATATTCTCCAGCGATATTTTCATTGTTGTCAAAATATCCCAGAATCTGATACTCGTCCTTTAGTAACTCACGCAGAACCCTGAAATTTCCAGTGCCTCCCCAAATGATAATCTTTTTCATGGCGCTATATTGTAACCACCGCCGAGAAGGAATAAATACCCTCCAGCACGTAGTCGACCTCCTCATCGGTCAAGTCGGCATGAAGTGGTAGTGTGATAAACTTGTTGTGCTCTTCTTCGACAAAGGGGCACGTTTTACCCCAATTCTGAAACAATGGTTGAAGACTTAGTGGAGTATAATGACATCCAGTTGCAATCCCTTTAGATTTGAGATGTATGATTAATTCATCCCGCTGTTCTGCACGTACACCAAACATTTGATAGCAATATTTTTCGGGTTCGTATGGAAGCAAGGGCTTTACCCCTTCTATATTTTGCAATCCGTCGAGGTATTTTCTTATTACTTGAGATCGGCGAGCATTCATCGCCGGCAGCTTCTTCAACTGAGCGAGACCAATCGAAGCGGAGAGATCATTCATATTGTATTTGTACCCCAGAACATTTAATTCGTAGAACCAATGCATCGCATTCTTATTTCGTTCTGTATATGTCTTGGCAGTTTTCCAGTTGTCCTTGTCAATGCCCACCCATCGCATCGCCTTGACATCTTTTACGAGATCGGGATCATCAGACACAAGCATTCCTCCATCACCTGTGGTCATTAGTTTTTTTTCTTCAAAGGAAAAACATCCTATATCTCCCCATGTACCCAGGTTTTTTCCTTTGTACTCAGCACCAATGGTGTGTGCGCAGTCTTCAATAACTCTTAGATTGCGCTCTCTTGCCCAGGGCATGAGTTCTTCCATGGGTATGGGGTGGCCCGTATAATGTACTGGCATGACCGCCACACAATTTTCATCGTATTTAAGGTGGAGATCATCCAAATCCATCCCCAATGTGATGGGATCACTATCGACAAAAACCGGGATCAATCTGTTGTAGAGAATCGCAGATGCCGTTGCAGAAAAAGTCAAAGAAGGAACGAGCACTTTTTTTCCTTCCGGAAAGCCACAGGCAGCAATTGCCAGGTGGAGTGCAGCTGTTGCCGAATTGGTCCCAATGGCCACCTGACAGCCCAGGAAGTTTTTCCATTCTTCTTCAAATTTATTGACATTGGGACCTAATCCGATCCAGGATCGATCAAAGGCCTCTTTGATCAAGGCTAATTCTTCGTTACCCACAGAGGGTTTAAAAAGTCGGACATTCATATTAAAATGGCTTGATGTTGATTTACAAATTCTTTTAAAGTCATATTGTTTTGATCTTTTTCAGACAAAAACGGATTGGGGATTTTCCAATCAATATTGAGATCGGGATCATTCCACATGATTCCGGCTTCGTAATCCGGACTGTAGGGACTATCCACTTTGTAGACGACCTCACTTACTTCTGTCAAAGTAGAAAATCCGTGTGCAAATCCTCTTGGTATGTAAACCATCTTTTTGTTGTGTTCCGAGAGCTCAATCCCTTGCCACTTGCCAAAAGTAGGAGACTCTATTCTCAAGTCTACAAATACATCAAAGATGGTACCTCTGATACACCGGATCAATTTTGTTTCAGCACAAGGGGGAAACTGAAAATGCAGTCCACGGATTATTCCCTTGATCTCGCTTCGAGAATGGTTTTCCTGTACCCAATTTCTGTGAATGTTCAGTTCCTCAAATATTTGATTATCATATGCTCTCATAAAAAAACCTCTCGAATCAAAATGTGGGGATGGCGTTATTTCAAAAACACCTTGTAACTTTTGTTCATTAAAATTCATTTTAATTACTTGTTTATGGGTTTGATTTTATTACTTCGTAAGGGCCCAAGTGGTTTTATTCCCATCTCCTTTTAAGGAATTCTTTCTGTATATGGAGTTTTGATTTGACCTTATATCAGACCATATTTTCCATTTTGCGTCACCTCTTTCCCATGCATCATTGAGCCGTCTTTTATCTTTTAAAGTGTCCATTGGCTGCCAATATCCTCTGTGCTTATAGGTATACAATTTGCCTTCCGAAGCCAATGTTTCCAATGGTTGTCGCTCCAGGACTGTTTGATCACCTTGCCCTAAATAATTGAAAAATTCAAACTCACATACAAAGAAACCAGCATTGATCCAGCCACCGTCACCTTTTGGTTTTTCAACAAACGCGCTTACTTGCCCTCCCGCTCTAATATCCAGTGCTCCGAATCTACCCTCAGGCTGCGAGGATGTCATTGTGACGGCTCCACTGTGCGTATTGTGGTAATTGATTAGTGCCGGAATGTCGATATCTGAGACACCGTCTCCATATGTCAATAAAAAGGGTTCTCCTTCTTCCAGGAATGGTCTAGCTCCGAGTACTCTTCCCCCTGTCATAGCTTTAAGGCCGGTGTCAAGAAGGGTCACTTTCCATGGCTCGCTATTTGAACTATGAATGTCCATTTTGTTTTCCGCCAGGTCAAAGGTTACATTGGAGTGATGGAGAAAATATTGCGAAAAATACTCTTTAATCATGTATCCCTTATAACCGCATAGAATTATAAAATCGTTAAATCCATAGTGGGAGTAGATCTTCATGATATGCCATAATATGGGTTTGCCTCCGATCTCTACCATTGGTTTTGGCCTTATACCCGTTTCTTCACTAAGCCGGGTCCCGTAGCCTCCAGCAAGTATGAGTACCTTCATTAAATATTTTTTTTGAAATAATATTAAAACAGGATTATCCCTTGGTGGGAAAAGCCTCTCTTGTGATCACGTGTATCGCCCTGGGAATCACTTTGGATTTTAAAAAAATAATTTCTTCACTTTGAGATATTAAATGCATTCCCACATAGATCACAAGACCAAATGTGAAGCCTGTTAATAGTTGAAACATATTGCTTGCTTCTGAGTTTGTATAAATGAAAAAAACAGCAAGACCCATAGCTATCGCGAACAAAAAGCTTCTTTTAATGTCAAACAGTTGGTCAATTATCGAATAATCGATAAGTAATTTGGAATAATAGGAATTTATCAATATTGCAATGTAAGCGGTGACGACTTGCGAAATGACAAGGCCGTAGATTCCAAACTGAATGCCGATAATTATACCGATAGTGATATTTATTTTTTTGTAGATCTCCAACTTAAGGCTAAGGTCAGGTCGGCCTACCACCAATAATATGTTGAAATTCAGTGAATTTAGATGATGTGTTATTCCCGCAATACAGAGCAACTGAAGAAAAGGGACCGCAGGCAACCATTTGTTTCCGACAACAGTAATGATAAATGGCTCGGCCAGAACGGCCAGAAGTACTAGTATAGGGACTATTGCGAAAGTACTTACTTTGATCAACAACCGATAGCCATTGCGCAGTTTGGGTATATCGTCCTGAAACTTCGAAAGCACGGGATATGTGACTCTCTGTAACGTGGAGTAAAAGTTGACAATGAATACATTGGATAGTGTTGTCGCTTGCGAATAAAAACCTAGTGTAGAGACAGGATAAAACCTTCCGATTAGGATATTAAAAATTTGATTGTAGAATTTATCAATGATTGCAATCACCAGGATTTTGGATCCGAATCCAAACAACTCCTTAAAAACTGATTTGCTAAATCGAAATGACAATCTCCAGGGGCTCCAGAACCACAATAGGACGGTAGCGACAAGCTCCTTAATAATTAACTGTGCAACAAGGCTCCATACACCAAATCCTTTTATTGCCATCGTGATCGCAATAATGCCCGAGATCAGAACCGCAATAATTCTCACCAGGGTTTGCTTCTTAAAATCGATTTCCTGGGTAAGTGTCGCCCTCTGTATGATAGCGATAGAATTTATAACAATGATAATTGCCATTACTCTAATTAGCGGGACCAGAGATTCCTGATTAAAGAAGTCTGCAATAATTGGAGCCGTGGTAAACAGCAATATGTATACTATAATGGCTGTAATGAGATTGAAAATAAATGTTGTCGATTTTTGGATGTCAGAGATTTGTTTTTTTCGAATTAATGCCGTTGAAAATCCTCCTTCTACAAATACGGAAGACAGTTGAAAGAATATCAAAACCATCGCAATGAGCCCGAAATCCTCCGGAGTCAAGAGGCGAGCAAGAATTATTGTGACTATGAAACTCACTCCGCTCGCAGCTATTTTATCTAAAAATACCCAGGAAAATGCCTGAATTGATTTATTGAGTAAATTCACTGCCTATTTTGTGTCACATCTGTCACGGTCTACATAAACTCTTCGATCTTGAATGGATGTGGATCTGCAGGGTGTCTGGCCAACCTGTGATACTGACCAACCAGTCCCTGAGGTTTGGAGTTTCTGATATCGTAGGAAATTTTTATCGCTTTTTTTGCGGTGTGAATTCCAAAACCGTTGCCATCTAATATCTCCTTATAACTCCTTGTATGGAGATCGGTGAAGTTTTTACTAAATTCAATTTCGCTTCCATCCACTTTTATTGATCGATATGTGCTGGCTCCATTCATATTAAAATTCTCTTTCAGTATTTGCCTGTTGATGCTCAAGAACCACTTCACCCGTGCATTGGCAAATTCGAGATAGCCGGACGCCCGGTCATGACTGTATGAGTGCACCATGCTCTCCCGAATGTCGCCGAATAACCAGTATAGTAAATCAAAGAAATGAATACCAATGTTGGTTGAAATCCCTCCTGATTTAGATTCATCGCCTTTCCACGAGGCAAAGTACCACTTACCCCTTGACGTGAGGTAGGTGAGCTCTACGTCATATACCTTATCTGGAGGACCATGCTCAATTTTGTGTTTAAGGGCCATTAGGTCAGGATGTAATCTTAGCTGCAATATGGTATAAATCTTTCCGACATGGTGGTATTCCAACTCGGATAGTGATTTAATATTCCAAGGATTGATTACCAGTGGTTTTTCACAGATGACACTTGCTCCGAGCCGGAGACCAAATCTTATGTGTGCATCATGTAAATAATTTGGCGAACAGATCGAGACATAGTCGATTTTTGTACCATATTGGATCATTTTGCTCAGATAGCGATCAAACCGCTCAAACTCTGTAAAAAAGGTAGCCTCCGGAAAATATCTGTCGATTATTCCCACAGAATCATTTTTATCCAGAGCCGCTATCAGATTGTTTCCAGTTTGTTTAATGGCTTCCATGTGCCTGGGTGCAACATACCCTGAAGCACCAATTAAAACAAAATTCTTCATATCAAGTAACTACTAGGTTGTGATAAAATCGGTGTATTAGAGATAGATCGATCGGAGTCGTTGTGATGTGTAAAAACAAGAAATTAGGTTGACAAAATGAGTGGGATTTACAAGGCTTCGCCACCCATAAGTCGCACACAATTTTTTGGCAAATTGCAGCTAAGCTTATGGCCCTAGTCTTAGCGGAAGTATTGGTATGAAAACGGCTTGAGCGACATACTGAAAATGTCAGCGTACCCAAATGGAAATTAGCAGTGAGAGACTACTCACCTAACGAAGGGACTTGACTAAACTCTACTATAGATCAGACTGCATGGTAAAACAGTAACTATCTGACAATAAACCTAATAGAGTTAATCTTATCACAAAATTCAAGACACAATTTGTGATCGTATGAAGGTATTGAGTGGTTCATACTTGGTAACATTTTGGGTGTCTTGCACGGGAGTCACTCGGCAACTTGAGATTCCTCAACTACTATGTTTGAGTGTGATTCACTTTTGATATCACGTGGATAACAATTTAAACACCAATATAAGGAAACTATTGACAATTGTAAAAAAAGTTCTCATCACATAGAACAAATTACACAAAAGGGTGCTCTCACCGCTGGCTGGATTGAATCCTTGGAGAAAACATATATATTCATCTCATGAAAATCGTATCGTGGAATGTCAACGGCCTCCGCGCAGCTGTTAAGAAGGGTTTCGTCAATAGCGTAGAAGCCATGGATGCCGACATCGTGTGCCTGCAAGAGACCAAAGCCCAACCCGATGAAGTCGAAGTAGCTCTGACTGATTTGAAGGGCTATCATCTATTTGCAAATTCAGCCGAGAAGAAAGGATACTCCAGTACAGCAATCTTATCTAAAGTCCTGCCCATTCAGGTGAAGAACGACATCGGTGTAAAAAAACATGATAATGAAGGCAGGGTTATCATGTCTGAGTACAATGATTTTTATTTGGTCACGGTCTATGTGCCCAATTCTGGCAGGGGTCTTGTTCGTCTCGATTACCGCCGATCCTGGGATAAGGACCTTCTCACCTATCTGGTCAAACTAAAAAAGAAGAAACCTTTGATCGTATGTGGAGATTTTAATGTAGCCCATCAGGCAATTGATCTGAAAAATGACAAAAGTAATTACAATAAAACGGCTGGATATACACAAGTGGAGATCGATGGCTTTAGCAGGTTGATCGATCGTGGTTTTATTGACACTTTCCGGCTCCTTTATCCGGAAGAAGTCAAATACACCTATTGGAGTTACATGTTTAATGCCAGGAAAAAGAACGTGGGTTGGCGGATTGACTATTTTTTAGTCAGCGATACACTTGAGGATCAGGTGAATGACTGCTCGATGTACACCGATGTCCTGGGTTCTGATCATTGTCCGATATACCTGGAATTTTAGTGGTTACACAACAGTCTTAATCTGAAGTCATTGAAGCTGTTTTGCCAGGAAAGGTAATGGCGACACAAATGACACCGATCCAGTAGATTCTCACGGATTTCTAAAGAGTTAAATTAAATCAGGCCTATCCGCTAAATCTACGTAATTCACGTTCCCCTTTTTCACCCGTTGCAATAGAGAATAATGAAAGTATATTTTTTCTGGATTTGATAGTTATTCTCCTGTAGAAGTTAGGTAATGGCAACACAGATGAGACGGATTTAACAGATTCTCACGGATTTCTAAAGAGTTACTAATTAAATCAGTGGATATCCGTTAAATCTGTGCAATCCGCGTTCCCTTTTTTTTTCCGGCGCAGAAGTTAATAATAGAATTTTTTTCTGTATTTGATAATTCCTATCCTGTGAAGTTATGTAATAGCAACACAGATGACATGGATCTAACAGATTCTCACGGATTTCTCAAGAGTTATAAATTAAATCAGGCCTATCCGCTAAATCTACGTAATCCGCATTCCCCTTTTTTCCCGGCGTAGAAGTGAATAATAGGATTTTTTCTGGATTTGATAGTTCTTCTCCTGTAGAGGTTAGGTAATGGCAACACAGATGAGACGGATTTAACAGATTCTCACGGATTTCTCAAGAGTTAAATTAAATCAGTGGATATCCGTTAAATCTGTGCAATCCGCGTTCCCCTTTTTTTCCCGGTGTAGAAGTGAATAATAGAATATTTTTCTGGATTTGATAATTCCTATCCCATGAAGTTATGTAATAGCAACACAGATGACACGGATCTAGCAGATTCTCACGGATTTCTCATGAGTTAAATTAAATCAGTGGATATCCGTTAAATCTGTGCAATCCGCATTCCCCTTTTTTCCCGGCGTAGAAGTTAATAATAGAATTTTTTTCTGGATTTGATAATTCCTCTCCTGTGAAGTTATGTAATAACAACACAGATGACACGGATCTAACAGGTTCTCATGGATTTCTCATGAGTTAAATTAAATCAGTGGATATCCGTTAAATCTGTGCAATCCGCGTTCCCTTTTTTTCCCGGCGTAGAAGTGAATAATAGAATTTTTTTCTGGATTTGATAATTCCTATCCCATGAAGTTATGTAGTAGCAACACAGATGAGACGGATTTAACAGATTCTCACGGATTTCTCGAGAGTTAAATTAAATCAGTGGATATCCGTTAAATCTGTGCAATCCGCGTTCCCCTTTTTTTCCGGCGTAGAAGTTAATAATAGAATATTTTTCTGGATTTGATAATTCCTATCCTGTGAAGTTAGGTAATGGCAAAACAGATGAGACGGATTTAACAGATTCTCACGGATTTCTCAAGAGTTATAAATTAAATCAGGCCCATCCGCTAAATCTACGTAATTCACGTTCCCCTTTTTCACCCGTTGCAATAGAGAATAATGAAAGTATATTTTTTCTGGATTTGATAGTTATTCTTCTGTAGAAGTTAGGTAATGGCAACCTAGATGAGACGGATTTAACAGATTCTCACGGATTTCTCGAGAGTTAAATTAAATCAGTGGATATCCGTTAAATCTGTGCAATCCGCGTTCCCCTTTTTTTCCGGCGTAGAAGTGAATAATTGAATTTTTTTCTAGATTTGATAGTTATTCTCCTGTAGAAGTTAGGTAATGGCAACACAGATGAGACGGATTTAACAGATTCTCACGGATTTCAAAAGAGTTACTAATTAAATCAGTGGATATCCGTTAAATCTATGCAATCCGCGTTCCCCTTTTTTTCCGGCGTAGAAGTAAATTATGAAGTATATTTTTTCTGGATTTGAAAGCTCTTCTCTGTAGGAGTTATGTAATAGCAACACAGATGAGATGGATCTAACAGATTTTCAAGGTTTTTTAAAGAGTTGCAAATTAAATCAGTGGATATCCGTTAAATCTGGTGCAATCCAAATTCCTATTTTCCACTGTCGTCGAAGTAGGTATTGCTTCGCAAGAAATTCATTGTTGATCTGTAGGCTCATCGACAATTTTCGATCTTTTTCCGGATACTGCATGGTACTCCTGGACCCCTTGCTTTTCTTGCTAAGAAACCAACCTTGATTCTATCCTGATTTCGTTCTGCAATGTTTTATGCACAGGACACCGTCCTGCAATCTCCATTAATCGGTCTCTTTGAGTATGATCTAAATCACCTTCGATAACTATGGCGCAGTCAAAATGGTCTATTTTTTTTGATTGGTTTTCGCAATCTTGGCAATCATCAAAATACCGCCGGCTGTAATTTATGTGTACCTCCACATCTTCCAATTGCCATTTCTTTCTCCTGGCATACATTTGCATGGTCATTGCCTTGCAAGCTGCCAGGGCTGAAGAAAGCAACTGATAAGGAGAGGGACCAAAGTCATCGCCCCCTGCTTCTTCACCTTCATCTGCAAGAAGGGGATGAGCACCGGCAAGGATTTCCGTTGTGTAGCCAGCATTTCCCAAGCGGGCCACAACTTCCTTGTCGGTAGCCAGTGAGCTGGCTGGAGGATATTCTACATATCGACTTAACCACGTACCTACCACCTCACCGACATAAAAGGCATCAGATTTTTGCGATAACATGTGGTCTGCACCATCTAATGAGACAAAACTCTTGGGATGGTATGCTGCATGATAAATCTTAGCCGCATTTTCGATTTCTACAATCGTATCCTGTGGCGAATGCAAAACAAGGATCGGCTTTCGTAATGTGCGTAAAACACCAAACATATTTTTTGTGCGCAAGTCATCCAGAAACTGTTTTTTTATTTTAAATGAACGACCGCCAATAGTCACCTTTGCCATCCCCGTCGATTCAATTTTCTCGATTTTATCCTCCAGGAGATGTGTGACATGCTCGGGTTCGGAAGGGGCACCAATGGTGGCTACTGCCTTTATTGTAGATATCTGCGAAGCGGCAAAAATAACAGCAGCTCCGCCGAGCGAGTGCCCAACTAGTACACTCGGAGACCGGTAGTTCTCGTCCAAAAATTGGGCAGCTGCAAGCAGATCATCGACATTGGAGGTAAAATTGGTGTCGGCAAAATCACCCTCACTCTCACCCAAGCCTGTAAAATCAAAGCGCAATACTGCGATACCATGCTGCGTAAGACTCCGGCTGATGTATCGTGTTGCAGCCAGATTTTTACTCCCGGTGAATACGTGGGCAAAAATGGCATATGCCACAGGGTGCTTGTCCGGGGGGAATTCCATCCGTGCTGAAAGCAGATAATCATTGTTATTTCTAAACTGAACCTTTAGTGTTTTCATGCTGGCATTATTCAAATGTTGAAAACGAATCTTTTCCGCACTTTGGCTTCTGGAGTGTTCTACGGGAGTCGCCGCTCCGGAAATCAAAAGTATGTACAAACAATGAACTCTAACCGCTCATTTATGGTTTAAACGCATGATGAGGAAATTCACGATTATTTTCTGTCTTTGGATATTGGCAGGCCCTATAAAGGCTCAGATTATCACAGACAGACCAGACCAGACTGAAAGTGCTTCAGTGATAAATAAGGCAGCATTTCAGCTGGAATCAGGGCTCCTGGCTTCGTTTGCACGAGACAAACGGGAGTTTGTTACACCGACCTCACTCTTCAGATTGGGGCTCGGCAAAGGTTTCGAATTGCGCCTCGTAAATGAGATGGTAACGGTTAGAGAATCTTCCAGTCTTCAGGTTCAGGGTGTAAATGATTTGCAACTGGGGACAAAATTCAGGCTATTTAATAGTGGAGGGCCCACAGAGGGTGCTGTTTTAGCTCACCTTATACTACCTACGGGATCTCATGGACTCACTTTAGACCAAATGGGTATAAGTACAAAGCTTTCACTGTCGCATCAACTTTCCGACAGGGTAGGACTGGGGTACAATTTGGGATTAGATTATTTTGATTCCGAAACTCAGGATCTTACTTATGCTCTGGCTTTAGGAGTGAGTCTCACGGATAAATTATCTGTATTTATCGAACCCTATGGAGCGATTGTAAATATTGAAGAGATGGAATTAAATCTGGATATGGGTTTCACCTATCTCCTAAGGCTGAATCTGCAGGCTGATTTTTCTTTTGGGTCTGGAATAACGGATGAGTTTAATTTTATATCAACCGGTATTTCGTGGTTGATTGAGTAATACTGGCAGTGAAAGGGTACGGTTTATTTGAGGGTTTGATATGTGTCAGGTAGAATAAGTGATTGCAAGTAATAGACTGAAGTTTCGCTGGTAAATAGAGGTACAACAATGTAATATCTTAGACTTCATGAATTGCGTAACATACTAAGTCACCTCTACATGTTTAGCGATATAATCAGGATCGATTTCCACACCAAGTCCGGGGCCACTTGGCACGAGGATTTTCCCATTATGACTTTTGAGATCGGAGGTAGCACATTCGAGAGGAATGGATTTATTAAATCCCTTGAATTCGTGATAGGGACCGGCGTTGGGAAGTATGGAGACAAAGTGCATCATATATAAATAGCCTAAGCCCGACCCCGAAATATGAGGCACGCAAGTTTTACCCTTAGTCTGGGCCATCAGTGCAACTTTTAAGCTACGGATCATACCCCCGAAGTAAAAAATGTCAGGTTGTACAATGTCCAGCGCATCGTTTTTTACCAGCCATTTAAATTGATGCATGCTGGGTTCTTGTTCTCCACCGGCCACAGGGATATTGATTTGATCGGTGACAGCTTTAGTCTCTTCGTACCAGTCAAAAGGTACCGGCTCCTCAAAGAAATCAAATTTATATTCTTCCATAATTTGCCCTACCCGCACAGCCTCTGTAACATCGTACGATCCGTTGGAGTCAGCATATATTGTCATATCTTCTCCAAATGCTTTTCGCACTAGTGGAATGAGTTTCTCCGTACGACCGGGTGGATGGTCGCGATTTTTACTCATGCGACCTCCCACTTTAAATTTTACTGCCTTTGCTCCTGATTTTTCAACATGCTCCTTAATTTTTATAATGGAATCCTCAGCAGTCTCTCCGCGATAATTATTGGCTTGATAGACCGCAATTTTTTCGTTCTCTCTATCACCCAGTAAGGAAGCCATTGGCTTACCAGCAATTTTTCCCAGTAGATCAAGTATTGCAAATTCGATGGTGGCCAAAGGAACCCAAAGTGCCAGATTTTGCAATTTGTAATTACTTTTATATACATAAACCTCTTCCAAAAGTTGATCGAGCTCGACGGCATCTTTACCGATAAAAAATGGCTGCAGGCGATTGGTGAAAATCGGAAAAAGGGATTTCATCTGTGCATTGTTACTTATGGAAAGGCCCTTTGCTCCATTCTTTGCAGTCACTACACAAATAAAGTTGTTTTCATACCTTAGCAGCTTCAGATCTTCTATAATAACAGATTCGCTAAATAGATATTTTCTGAGCAGGGGTGTCTCAATGATCTTGTCAAGGTCAGTATTTTTCGACTCTGCCAGTGCATTTGATTTTTTGATGTTAATTGCAAAGGCGGTCGAGGCTCCAGCAATATTTATTAAAAAATTTCGTCGAGAAAAATGCATATTCAATTTTCATTTTTATTGTGGCAGAATATCAAAAAAGAAGAAGTCCTTACAATTCGATGGTTCTTCCCGTTTTAAATGATTCGTCGGCGGCGAGGACAATGCGCAAACTATTCACGGCATCATTTAAGTGGGATGATAAATCAACGTCATTTTTTATCGCGTTGAGCAGAAATTGCTGTTCGAGAAAGCAGAGTTCGTCATGCGAAGGCTCATCCTTCGTGCTAAAGAATTCATCCTGTTTTGCAAATGCACCTTTATCGTCGGTAAGCTGTGCATGATGCAATTTGATACCTCCAGTTTTGGTATGGCCCTCAATATCCTGCGAATCGTCAGTACGTTCTCCGGTTTCGTCAATAATACTTACCGATCCCTTTGGCCCGATTACGTCTTTGATAAAGAACGCTGTTTCGCTCATCATGGGGCCCCAACCAGCTTCATACCAACCGACAGAACCATCGTCAAAAGTCACCTGAAGCTGTCCGTAGTTGTACATTTTGTCATCGACTTCATCAGAAAGACGAGCACCAATTGCACTTACTCTCACGGGATTTGATTCAGTCATGAGACACATTACGTCGACGTAATGTACCCCGCAGTCCACGATTGGCGACATGGATTTCATTAGCGATTTGTGAGTAGACCACATGGATCCACAACTTTGCTGGTTGAGATTCATCCGCATTACCAGGGGCTTGCCCAGTGTCTTGGCCACCGCAATAAATTTTGTCCATGCCGGATGTACCCGTAATATGTATCCGACCACCATTTTTACACCTTTCTCCCCTGCGAGATTTACCAACTCCTGAGCTTGATCAACGGTCAGAGCCAGAGGCTTCTCAATAAACACGTGTGCTCCCGATTGCAGAGCAATTTTGCAATATGGAGCATGTGTCTCCGGATAGGTGTTTATGGAAACGACATCCGGATTGGTCATTTGTAAAGCGTCTTGATAGTCACCGAAAGTTGCTACCCCTCCAAGCTCTTCGGATAACTTATTTCTGCTTTCGGGACCTCTGCTGACCAATCCAACAATTTCAAAATCTTCTAATTTATGGTAGGCTCTGGCATGTGATACACCCATGTTTCCGCAACCCACAACGAGCACTTTGTATTTCTTCATTTCTCTAGTATGTTTTTCAGGTTAATTTTTCCCGGTTTTAGTTTCATCGCCTCATTCTTGGCTTTTTCTGACATTTTCCTCCAGGTCTTTTGTAAAATTTCTTCGATTTTTTCTGAGGACTGACTCTTAGAAAAATCAACCAAATAGTATTTTAAGAAAACCAAACATGCAACATCTTCAAGGGTTTGAGCATCTGGATTTGTTTTTAAGTTTTTCTTTTCGATCAGACTTTGGACCTGGGAAATGAATTCTTTGTCATAGCCCACATCTTTTAATATCTCTCCAGTCAGTTTAGCATGCAATGACTTCATTGTATTCCTCCACCGTAGGTAGCCCTTGCGTCCCAATGGAAAGTCTGACCTGGAGATCTTCCACCTGTGGATGTGTTGGGCTCGCACAGCCAGTTGCAAGGCTTCGGAGGGATTTGATTTGAAGTCATTAAGTGTCTGACTCATTCTCAGGGCGTATAGTTGTTCCTTTGGATATTCTTGTCCCTCGTATAGGACCAGAGTAGGATCTTGACCATTCAAGTTATCGATTTTCTCAATCGCCTTTCTAAACCGGGAGTCTTGCATGATCTAAAAATAGGAATTTGACAAAAAAAACCCTGGCAATTCTGATTGCCAGGGCACACTTTAAAATTTTAAGCCTTAGTCTTGACGGTTATGTTAACTTGTGAGGTTACTCCGGAAAGTGCCAATTTCAACCTTTTCGGAGTAGGCTCACTAGTTAGCCGCAATTGGAGCCACTTTCATTGGCACCTTAGTGTTCGCCCACTTTAGTGCAATCCAAGTATCACCATCTTTCTCTTTTACGACAAATTTCATTTGTTCTACCGCTTCATCTAAGGTTTTTGGTGCTACCTCAACCCTCAGGACATCCTTTTCTGTATCGTAGTCATAGTCACCCCACTGGTCCCATACAGAGTTAAAGATCACAGTCCATGTTTCTTCTCCAGGAATTGTAAAGAGTCCATATTTTCCAGCTGGTAAGGTCTCACCTTCTACAGTGATGTCCTTATCAATTTCGAAAGTTGTTGCCTCATTTGCACCTGTCCTCCACACTTCTCCCCAGGGCTCCAGGTCTCCAAAAATGGTACGTCCCCTCATTGATGGTGCACTGTAATTGATCGCGACAGTGACATCACCGATCATACCTGTGGTTTCTACCGGCGGACTTTTCCTTTTCGACTTGTCATCCTGCGCCTCTGTAGCAGTGGCAAGGAAAGCCACGAGGGCAAACAGAAACGAAAATCTGATCACATTCTTCATAAGATTCATAATGTTTTAAGTTAAAATAATTGTTAAAAAAATGCGGATGAAAAACAGATGAGTGTGTCAATCCCGTTTAGGGACAATTATCTACACCTATCTAACGATAGAAGACGACATTTGTTTATATGTGAATGTTAAAAAAATCCTAATTCCCTCATTTTTTCTCCTTTGAGAAGATCAAATGGCTAAAATGAGCCACCCAGGGGACTCGAACCCCCGACCTACGCATTACGAATGCGTTGCTCTACCAGCTGAGCTAGGGTGGCTGAGCGAGGTGAAGGTAGGGATTTATTAGTTTAGGAATCTGGAGTTTGATTGATCCACATATGCGTGATTTCATATTAATCGAACTCCCTCTGTCCGTGGTTTTATTGTAGATCTTGGAACATAGAACTGATCAACATAGTTCATGCGGTTAATATTTGGTTCTTTGTCGATTATACCTGTGCCAGTTTTGATAAGGCTGGACAGTCGATGCTGGATCGAATGAAAATTCTCAGACGTCGGTACTTGTACATATGCTTCTCTTACTACTGCTTCATTAAAAACCTGCAGGTCAATTTCTTGATTGAAAATCGGAAAGCTATATCCGATTATGATCAGGACATCTGTGTCTTTCAGAATCTGATTGCACCTATCTAGTATTCTTTTCTGCCCTTCATTTCTATCCCATGCAAACCATATTCCCGGGTAATCTCCCTTTGAGATGTCAGGTAAAGAATTAAAATTCGGTAAAAGAGTTTTGTCGTTTTGAGAGAAGAAAGCAAGGATCGATGTTCTCAAAGAATCTGAATTTTCCGTATAGCTGGATAGCCACTTTTCTTTTGACTGAGAGTACCAGATGTTTGAGTTTCCGTTGATGTGTATGATCTTGCTTTCTCCAAGACACAAGGCATCCTTAACTTTGTCTTGCTGAGGTAGGTAGATACCAAGTTGTCTTTTGGCATCCCAGACTTCGAGCCTTCCTTTTTGTATGTAGTCCAGGAAAGCCAGCTCAAGCTGAGAATCATAATTCCAGGTAATTATGTGAACATTATATGGTAATTTCAAGAGTCCACTATCTTGCAGTAGGTATGTAGCAAGAAAAGAATCATAGCGATAGTCGATTGGTTCCATTAGAGAGTTAGCGTTGATCGTGACTTTCTTATTGGAGGGGTTTCTTCTTAAAAGATGATCAGTATATTGTTCCCACTCCAGGTATGCAGCGAGAAACCATTTTAGCTTGAGGAGTTCCTGAAAGTCTCCTCTCAAGAATAATTTCTTTGCATATGTGTCGACAGAGTAATGTTTGTTGATCTCTTTAATGATGGATTGATATTCTTCAAACACAAGAGAAATAGCTTCTCTCTTCCCGTTCAATAGCTCCCTCAACTTGCCACCTGTTCCTGCAGCCTTCTTGATTTCAGAAACAAATAAACTCATACGTTCCTTCATTTCTTCCGCAATGGGTAAGGCATTGTAGCTTGCACCAGCACCAAGAAAGTATGTTATGTTGAAAGATTTATCATTTTTGCTATGCACAGCTGCAAAATTTGATTTTATGATAAAAGAATTTGATCTGCAAAGATAATCAAGTGATGTTGCTGCTGGGAGGTTTTCTATTGGATTGTGTATGAAGGCTTCATATAAATAAAAGCCAAAACAATCAAAATCCTTTTGTATATTGGTCCGTACCTGATCAAAAACTGCGATGGCTCTTATTGATCAGAGAAAATTATAAGACGGATCTGTTTCTATCGAATTTGCACAAATTGTTGACCGAGTGGCAGATCAAGTCTACACGCTTAGGCGTGGGCTTGATCGATCTCGGTAGGGTGTGCAAACCCTTGATAGGACGATAATTAGCTTCACGCCTATTTTATAAGCCGGCTCTAACAGAAGCTTACGGAGTCACAAAACCAGATAGCATCATGCACTTCAGATAAGCCAAAGAATCCTTTTAAGAAGATCCTTTAAATAGACAGATAGCTATTCCCTTGAGAAAACACTTGTGGGAGTTTAGGACCATTGACGATACTATTCACGGGTACCGGCAAAGGCTGGTACGGATATAACTGGATGCACCGGCTGCGGATTCATAAAGGCCGGTGCTCTTTAGAGTGTTGAAAATAAAAATAGGGAGTCCCGAAGACTATGAGAAAAGTAAAGTGAGAAAAGAATAACACAGGGACGAAAAGAAATAATAAGGAAAGAGACGTAGAGAGCTACAAAAAATAATAATCTCGGAGGCACTTAGACACGAGGTCACAAAGAGAAATAAATAAAAAAAACATCGATGAAAAAGATTACTACCCTTCTATTGCTGTTTTTCAGTAGTATGATTACTGCAGAAAGCATTCACGCAAATCCGGAAAAAAATAATCGGGATTCCTACTACGATCTATTCCACATGGAAATAGATACTCCTGGTCGAAGCAAGCGGTACAAAAATGACAAATACTTGCGGGACCAATTCAGTAGATCTGTGGTGACCCGGAGTGAGTGGATGCAAAATGAATTGGTGATCAGGAGAGAAAGTAAAGACTACCGGTACGATAGGAGACCCGTTGTACTGGAGCTTATATTTCACATGTTGTATACCGATGATATATCGGTGGCGGCCCGGGAGATCGGCATACAGCTCCAGGCACTAAACCGGGATTTTGGGCCTCCGAAAATCCCGGCCAGTGACCACCATGATCCGGATGGAGCGTACATGGACCGTGCGTCTGATACCGGTATCCGGTTTAGGCTTTCTCCTCTTGTGGAAGGCGGAATGGCAGCATCTCAACGAAAAACTGAAAAGTGGCCGGATTTCAATGCAATGAAAGCCGTCAACAGGGGATCGCCGCCCCTGGATCCGGGAGGTACGGTAAACATCTGGGTGATTGACTCTGATGAAGACATTGGTTCATATGCCCAGTATCCGGGAGGCCCTGAGGGTACCGATGGCATCGTGATCGACAGAAGATATTTTGGTTCAGGTGGCGAAGTGCATGCAGAGGGCAAGACACTGACGCACCTAATGGGCAACTGGCTGGGCTTGCGTGATCTGTACGGCACGTTTTGGCCTTGTGAGTCGGATGGCGTGGCCGATACCCCACCCCACAATGCGCCCAATGTGGGTGAGCCGATGCCCACGCGGCACAGCAACTGCCTGGGCTATCCACGGGCGATGGTGATGAATTTTATGGATGACACGAATGATAAAAACATGTACATGTTTACCCGTGGTCAGGTACAACGCATGCGGTATTTTTTAGAAAAAGGGCAGCGGAGTGGTTATGTGAAAAAGGAGTGAAAAAGCATGAAGATCGAAGCACGAAGACACAAGTCCACCTGTGCTAAAGCTTCGGTGGATGAAAAAGAACGGAGCCCGGAGCATGAAGAGTGAAGCTCGAAGCACGAAGAGCAAAAAAAAGGTAAAAAAAAATACCAATAGAAACCACAAATAAAAAAACAACAATGAGAATAAAAACCGTAAAGCATAGTATAGAATTATTTCTGGTCATTACGCTTTTATTTTCCGGCATAAAAGTAGATGGAAGCTCAATAGATAATAGTTTTGGGGATGTGACGGTACCGTCGTACATGGCAGCTTCTCTGGGAAAATTTGCAGAACACCAGGTATCACATTTTACAGGAACCGTCCGGGTAGGCCTGCATCTATATGACATTACCCAGGGTCCGTTGTCGTTACCCATCAGCTTGAATTATCACACGGCTGGTGTACGGGTAAGTGAAGTAGCGAGCCGGGAAGGACTCAACTGGGTGATGTATGCCGGAGGGATGATCTCGCGCACCGTGATTGGCCTGGCAGACGAGGGAGCAAACGGCTGGTTTAGTTTGCAAAACCTGGGCACGATAAGTCCTGCCGCGGTGGCCGATGGCACTCAGGATAGTGAGCCTGATGTATTTGTCTTTAACGTGGCCGGCTATTCGGGTAAATTTTTATTTGACATCAATGCAGGTACATCAGAGACGGTAGAACCGATGATAATTCCCCGGCAGGACATAAAAATCACCCGGATATATTCGGGGAGTATTTTGAAGGGATTTAAAGTCATTCTTCCCAATGGGGTGGTGTGCTATTTTGGCTATTACGATGCAAGCAGTATGGTGGAGACCTCACAGCCACTGCCCACCGCAGATGCGACTACGAGTGGATGGTATTTAATGCGAATGGAAACACACGATGAAAAACATTATTTAACGTTTAATTACGCCACCGAACGCTATAGGGTGCGATATCCTGCATCGGCAGAACATTTTATGATCAGCCAGCAAACCAGTTGTAATTTATCGGGCAGTGCAGGGACTAAATATTTAAACTTTTACAACATTGCGGTCAATAATAATTACATCATTGGCAAACGGCTCACCAGCATTACCAATTCGAGCGGCACTCAGACAGTAAACTTTAATACCGATGGAGTAACCCGGCAAGACCTGGAGGTATTTGGCAGCAGCCCACCACAACGCCTAAAAGAAATCGTGATCCACAATGGCAATTTTGGCTATAAATGGGAACTGACCCACAGCTATTTTCAGAGTCCATCCGATAACTGGGATATCGGTAATGGCACGACGAGCAGTGCCTGGTACAAGCGATTAAAGCTGGATCAAATCCAGGAAAAAGCATTGAATGGCAGCCCGGTCGTAAATCCGTATGTTTTCGAATACCACAATCCCAACAGCGTACCCCATAGACTGAGCTATGCGATCGACCACTGGGGTTTTGCCAATGGCGAGACGCTGAATGGCGCTTATCCCGTGAATGTACCTCCCACCGAAGTAAACGGCATTTATTACGGAGGCTCCAAAAGAGACAGCAAAGAAAGTGCAATGCTGGCGGGCTCATTAAAAAAAGTGACCTTCCCGACCAAGGGGTATACGGAGTATCGGTTTGGGGCCAACCGGATATTTTATCCAGCCGGTTCATCAGCGCCTTTTGTGAGTAAAGAAAGACAAACAACATGTTATGTCAATGGGGGCCAGACCTGCTGCACGCAGGAATTTGCAACAAGTGACACTTTTGAGCTGGAAGCTGCAGAAGTTGATTCCGCAGAAATCTCATTAGATCTAAAATATGGAGAACCAAATTACCCGGGTAATTGTGATTCTGCCTTTAACTACCTCAATTTTATATTATACACCGCTTCAGGCAGTCAGGTAGGCAGCAAAAGCATTACCCAATCCCCTGGGATTGAAGAGCCCCCGGTACGGTTTAATCTGGAGCAGGAATTTGGGAGCATCACAGCCGGCGATTATTATTTTACAATAGAGACCGAAAATGCTTGGGGAGAAGCGGAAGTCTTTGTCAAAAAGGCGGTAGAAAAAGATGTGGGAGGCCTGCGCATCGAAAATATCGCCCAATATAGCCGTGCTGGCACGCTGCTGGACAGCACCGGATATTCATACACCAAAGCCGGATCAAGTGAAAGCAGTGGAGAGTTGTACGTGGAGCCGGTCTATGGCGATCAGGTCATAGACAACACCAATTACATTCATTTATTTTGGCGGGATATGGCGGTGGTGCCCCTGGGAGGTTTCGACGGCTATCACATCGGGTATACAAGAGTGGTGGAAAAAAAGGAGAGCCACGGCCATACCGAATATTTATTTTATGTAGAGCCAAGAGTGCATGTCAATTCCTATCCTCAATCACCGGAATTATTTTTAGTAAAAAATGGAAGGAACGACAAAACCACAGTAAAAAAAGAAAATAACACCGAGGTACAGTCGAGCACAAATACGTTTTATTCAAACTATGAAAATCTGGGGACCGATCCGCTCAAAGTATTTTACTTTAAAGATGAGACCCCTTCCGGGGCTGCATGTTACTATGTGCGTGATGTCACCTATAAAATCAGGACGGGCTATAATTTGATCTCTACAGAAGTGGTGGATCGAGACGGGATGCAATACACGATATCTCACGACTACAGCATCAATGACCAACTGGCTCCTACCTCACAAGAAGTGACCAATTCGGATGGCGATGTGCATCGCACCGAAATGAGCTATCCCTCTACCTACGCCGGATCATCAACGGTAAAAAACAAACTGCTGGAGCAGAACAGAATTGTACCCGCCTGGAAAACGGTAAAAAAAGTAGACAATGTAAAGGTAGATGGAGACAGTACATTATATAGTTTTTTCACTACCTCCGGTACACCCACTACTTCATCAACCACTGCATTGTATCCCCATAAAAAATACCGCTACGAGATGAGCTGGGACAACAGCGGCAGTGCGGTAGTCGACGACTGGCAGCTGCAAAGTACAGTAGATAAATACCAGGTCAATGTGGGCAGTCCGGCTGAAGTAACGATAGATGGCTGGAGTGATCCGCTGGAGCTGAGCTGGAAAAGCAGTGGAAAACTGTTGCAGTGGAAATTTATCGACCACAACAAAATATACACCTACTACACCGGCAGTGATCTATTGCAAAAATACACAGCCATCGATGGCACCACGATCGATTATACATGGGATGATTTTATGCGGTTGGAGTCGGAGGAAGATTGCAAGGGCGTAACGGCAGCCCTGGCGTATGTGTTTAGCAACGGCACTGAAGAAAACCGGGTAAATACCACTGTGACCTATCCTACCCTGGGTACATCGACCAATAAATCGCTCACCACCACCACTTTTTACGACGAGCTATACAGTCCCATCCAGACTTTGCGCTACCAGCAGCACCCGTCGGGTACCAGCCAGAGTGTCGCTGAAGAGCAGGGGTACAACGCATTGCACTGGCCTACCTACCGGCATGAGCCCAAAACCAACACAGGATCACCGACGAATTATATAAATGCCAATACGCACTTTACCCGCACTTTTTGGGAGTCCTCTCCGCTGCAAAGGCCCATCAAGGTAGAGCATCCAGGCTCTGCTACATTGGGCCGGATGCTGTACAGCTACGGCACCAATACGGCTACTGAAGTAAAAGACCACATTGCTGGTGGCAACTACGCCGCCAATACCCTGCATAAAACGGTGGCTACGGATGCCGATGGCAATGAGACCCACACCTTTGTGGATGTACTCGGCAATCAGGTCCTTGTACGCAGAAAAAATGGCACCAGTATAGCGGATACATACACCTTGTATGATGCCAAAAACAGGCCGTATCTGATCCTGCCGCCAGGCACCACAACCAGCAGCTCCAATCTGATCTTTAAGAAAGTGTACTCGGGCGATGATCAAATCCTGGTGCAGGATGATCCCGATCAGGATCCGGAGACCTTTACCTACGATGCCCGGGAGTTGATGGAGTCCTGGCAGGATGGGAAAATGGCTGCTGAGGGAAGGATTTACTCTTTTGTGAGAGACAGCTATGGCAGAGCGACAATCGAGGGATTTGGAACAACAGCAGGAGCAGTGACAGACCCGGTCATTTTGCGTACCTATGGCAGTTCGGGCATTGAGATCGATAAGGTCATTGTAGAAAGTAGTAAAGTGACCGGTACAGAATTTTTTGTAGTCACAGAGCCGGAATATGACAATTGCGGCCGAGCTTATGTAACCAGAAAGAACAGCATTTTACATCCACAACCTAAGAGTACAGTCGACTCCTTGCTATTTGATGATGCGGATAATATTGTGATGGCCTATTATAAAGTAAAACCAGAGGGGTTGGAAGTGCGCATCAGAAATACTTTTGATCATGCAGGCAGATATATAAAAAGTTTTATTCAGGTGACAACCGGATCGACCACCTGGCCAGAAAAAGAACTGACCGAGAAGAAATACACGGTAAAAGAACAAATCGAAGATCTTATAGTGGGAGGAGGCTTACAGCGGTTGGATTATTCTTACCTGCACAATCGTTTTTTGAGCGGAATAAATTCTCCCTTGGTCGACTTTGCTGTAGGTACGGATCTATTTGGGATGAAAATCGCATACGACTCTCAGATCGATGCAGGAAATGTAACCGGGCAGGTATTAAAAAACAATGGAAATATCACGGCAGTGCAGTGGCGCCAGAGAGATAATGCCGCAGGCACGGTAGGTAATAAAAAAGCCTACGCCTATGAGTATAATTTTCTGGACATGCTGACTGCAGCGGAATATTTTGAATCCGGAAATAATGATGCCTATGATGCTTCGTTTACTTACGAGGACCATCGAGGTAATTTTGACAAGATCACCCGGAACAGTCCTGCAGGCCAGATTGATAATCTGACGTACACCTACAAGAGCGGCACCAATCAATTACAGACAATCAGTGATGGCAGCTCAGGCTCTACGAACAAACGGGGCTATGTGCAAAATGGCAATACTTACCAGCAGGATGAAAACGGATTTATAAAATACGACGCAGAGAATGGAGCTACCATCATCCGTGATCACCTCAATCACATCCTGGAGTACACCTATGGAGATGTGACCATAACGAGCAGTCGTGATGCTTCAGGGGTGATGCACCGCAGAGAGCTGGACAGCGCAGGTATACGCACAGTAATCGACAAGATTGGCATGTTTGAGTTTAGGAATGGAGCCCTGAGTGTAATCCATCACGACAATGGTTACATCACTTTAGACCGGCCCGTGCCGGAGGAATTATTCCTTACCGGTACAGTGAGTCATGTAAAAACAGAAAAGGCAGTAAAAATCACCACAGAACGCGTATTAAATTCTCCGGCTAATGAAGAAAATAGGGCGCAGGAGTGCATCGAGATGATCGCGGGTTTTGAGGTAAAAAATGGAGCCCAATATCTGGCGGACATTGAAGAGTTTGCGGTGCAGGGATTAAATTATATTTTTGTTATACGGGATCATTTGGGAAGTCCCAGGGTGCTCTTTGAGGATGCAAACAATGACGGAGGCATTGATTTTGCCAATGAGGTGATGGAGTTTAAGGCATATTATCCCTTCGGGATCGAGTATGAGGACGACCCGCCCGGTGTGCCGCAATACCGCCAGAGCTTTAATGACAAGGAGGCGATCAGCTACACCAATTATTTGGAGTTTGAAGCGCGTAATTACATCAAAAGTGCTGCAGTCTTTGATGGGCCGGATCCGATTAGTTCGAGCTTCCCTCATGCAACGACGATAAATTACGCTGAGAATTCTCCAGTTACTAATATTGATTTGCATGGATTACAGAGTGCAAATTACCTGTGGCTTCAAGAGTTCCAGAAGGAAACAGGGTATAATTTTAATGATAATAGACAAGCAGGGACTTTCGTGAAGAAGGAGGGAACCAAGGCCCTGAAGGCGTTGGGAATTGCATTTCTTGAAGTAGGGTTGACAGCTTTGGACGCAGCTTCCTTGGGAAGATCCCGGCCATTTACTGCTGCCATCCGGGTTTCAAGTAAAGCGAAGAAAGTAAAAGATGCAATTAATATCACAATAGATGCAAACAGATTTCCTGAATCAGCAAGGCATGCTCAGGAGGCAATTGAAAAAGGGGTCGAGAATATTGGTGTCGTTGATCGAGCAGGTGCATCTGCACGAAGGAGAAAAAATTTAAAAGGCATTAAAACCAAACCTGGAAAGGATCGCGATGAATTTCCACCGGCTGTTATTAACTCGGGTCAGCCAGGTAGCGTAAAGCTGATTGATAAGTCTGATAATCGGGGTGCAGGAAGCTCATTAGGAAAGCAAATCCGGGGTTTACCAGATGGTACAAAAGTTAGAGTTCTTCCCAAGAACCAAAAAGACATCTAAATATGATTTACAAAGCACTGCTGGAGAACCAGAGCCTGAGGATTGAAGCACAGACTGAAAGCCCTCCACCTATTGTTAAAGACCTGAGTTATCGTGATTATCTACGTTCATACAATGGTGGATATTACTTTGATAATTCACTTC
Organism: Saprospiraceae bacterium; assembly: GCA_965222645.1. Classification (GTDB taxonomy): domain Bacteria; phylum Bacteroidota; class Bacteroidia; order Chitinophagales; family Saprospiraceae; genus JABDMH01. Next base: position 5,125,495 of record OZ244968.1, read on the forward strand.
ACTTATTTGGTCTTAGAGCTACAAATAAATGGAATGATTTTGTGCAAATGAATGCACTTATTTCCAACCTATACGGAGATCTGTTAGATATCTCATATTCTTTTGGGGAAGATATTTTTGGCAACTTATTCGGGCAAAGTGCAGAAGGTTGCGTAATGATAAATATCGAGAGCGGGGAGATTGAGCACCTCGCTAAAAATTTTGAACAATGGGTAACTGTACTGCTGGATGATGTTAACTATCTAACTGGCCATGCTCTGACAGAAGAACTTGAGGTCAATGAGATTGAAGACTTGGGAAATGGCTTTAGGCTTTGTCCAAAATATCCCTTTATTTTGGGAGGTGATTATCTCATGGACAATCTTTACCTAAAATTTTTTAGTGAAAACCTAGAATACAACTCTTCTATTGCTCATCAGATCATAAATACTCCCGAAGGGAAGGAGGTGAACTTAAAAATCACACGAAGTAAATAGGAAGCAACTAAAATCTCAGCTAGCCACATCATCCTTCAGAAGCAATCTATTAGGAAGTCATAATTTGGATAGGGGTCTTAAGAGAAATAAGAATGGTAGCGTGTTTTTTTCCTTGAGAACTTGGCAGAAGAAGAAAATAATTAATAAAGAGCATCACTACCGACCAAAAAATTAACTGGTTAAGTATCCCTAAAAGCAGGCGCCCTGGGTGTCAAGATGTTCAGGACCTAGTGTTGATTTTTCTATCGGAGATAAGCGATAATGGACTCTTTCAGCTGCAGATGAAAAAGACAGAAGTAGAGTTTTTCCGAAGGCTACTCCTGCAGCATCGTAAGTGGGATCGTGGAGGCCGTCTTAAGGACTTTGCCTGAAATAGTGATCAGGCATACCAAGACCAACACTCCAATAGCCAATAGAAAAACCTCTACCTTCATAGGAGTATAATAGGCCCAAATACTATTCATCAGGAGTCGGGCCAGGTAATATCCGCAGACAGATCCCACAACTGAGGCTGTGACCAGTATGATTATGAATTCGAAACTGATTTTCACGGCAATATTTGGAGTGGAAGCACCGAGTATTTTCCTGATTCCGATTTCCTTTAGACGTTTATTTATATTGAGTGATACAAGACTGAATAGTCCGATGGCAGATAAAATTACTGCCACTGCCGCAAGGAAAACAAACAATTTTCTGATATTGGCATTTACCTCTGCAGATTCTATTTTATCGGTTTCCATATATTCCACTGTGGAGATTTTATCGGGGAATACTTTTTTCCACTTCTGATCCATTTGGGCTTTGACCTTCCTGGCAGAATGGGTATTCGTCCGTACTACGAGATAACGAAAATGGTCTGCATCAGTCAACCTCAGCACCATCGGCTCAATGGGATTAAACAAATCACCTTGAAAATAAATGTCCTTTACCATGCCTACAACCGTCGCCGACATCGTGTCTTTCAGGATCAACTTTTTATCGATCGGGTCGGTCCAGGACAAACGCTTTGCCAGTTCCTCGTTAATGATGATTGACTTGGCAATATCGTGCTTAGATGCCGGAATAAAGTCTCTACCCATCAGGATCTCCGCATTAATCGCCTTGAGGTAGTCCGGGCCAATATCAAAGAATGCCGCATCGATCTCCCTACCTTCAGTTTTGATTGGATCTGTATACCAGGACGATGTGAGATTGTGTCTTGCTCCCGAGATTTTACTTATCTCCGGTATGCCCTGCACTTCATTCTTGAACGCGCGAAAACCTCTGGCGTTGTCAACCCGGGCATAGATTACACTTTCCAGATCAAACCCCATATCATATTGCTCCTGAAATTTTGCGTTTTGGGCAAAAATGAAACCACAAATTATAGCGACCAGAGCCAACGCAAATTGGAAGGTGAGCAAAATGCGCATAAGAAGATTGGAGCCACCAAACTTGGTTGTCCGCCTAAAGATCGATGCAGGTCTGAAATTACTGACATAAAGTGAGGGATAACTACCAGCAACAAAGGCAGTAAAAACGAGTAGGATCAGGAGAAAAAATAGTAAATAGATATTTTCAAAAAGGGTGAATCTTATATCCAGGAATACCCACATTGCGCTGTATGCAGGCACAAGAAACGCCGCCATCAAAATGCCTGCAACTAGTGCTAGGAGCGTTAGCAGAACGTTTTCTGCAAAGAATTGTATCATGATTTGTCGCTTCTGGGATCCCAGGACTTTTCTAATGCCGATTTCTTTTATTCGGCGATTTGATGTAGAAATGGAGGTATTTGTATAATTAAACGATGAGATCAACAGCAGGAGAAATGCCATTACACCCGGGGCGACTGCAGCAGCTGTCGGCAAACTCTGCGAAAACCAATGATTATATATTCCTTCTTTCTCAGCTCTGACAGCCATCCCCCTAAAGGGATCGAGATAATAGCGTGCTACCTTGTAATCGTCCTTGGCCTGATTTTGAGGCTTTATATACGATTGCAGCTGATTCTCAATTGTCGATAAATCTGACTCCGGAGAAACACGGATAAAGGTGCTGTTAAACTCAGCCCAATTGTTTAAATCTTTACCCTCGATGGAAAACAAGGCTTCATAATTGACATAGGTTTCTAATAGAAATGAGGAGTTTTGTGGAGGTGTTTTGAATACACCACCTACCTTAAATTCTACCGATAGATCTCCATCAAGGTAGGTAATTACTTCTCCGATGACATCTTGTCCGGCTGTCCAGTATTTTTGCCTTGTCTTCTGATCTATCCAGATGGTGCGCATATCCTCCAGACTGGACGGGTCACCTTCGATAAGATCAAACTCAAACATTTTTGTAAACGAAGGATCTACTGCTGATAATCCGGAACGAAAGATCTGATCTTTAACTTTGAAATTAGCGCCTCTCGGCATATACCGTGCCGCAATTTCGATTTGATCGATATTGGATTTTGCAAGTTCTGCAATGGGAAGGGGACAGCTCCCATTCTTGTAAGATTGTCCATCGATGTTGCGAATGAAATTAACGCGGTATACTCGATCTGTGTCTGAGTGATAACTGTCAAATTGGGCGTTGTACTCCCAATTGAGAAAGGCCACTATGCAACATGCCAAACCCAATCCTAATCCCAGGATATTGATCGAGACATATAGCCTGTTTTTCCACAAATTGCGAAGGGCTACTTTTAGGTAGTTATTCCACATTTTTTCACTATAATGACGAGACAATGGCTGATTGGTTGCAAGACCCTATGAATTTAAGGAAAGAGGTTTAACCTCGGCGTTCAGTCTTTCATTGATCTTATCGATAAAATACTCACACAAGACAATGGTATTTGCTTCATCCTGTTGATGCATAAAAAAGAACACTTTGTCAATACCTTTTTTTGTCCACTCTTCAAGGCGATCTATCCAGTCATCCAGCCTTTGATAATCGCTTTGATGGAGACCATAGCCATTAAACCGCACAAAGGCGATGGGATTGGTCAGACACATGTGCAGCACATCTCGTCTGGTTGCTACATCTGTGATTGCGATTCCGAGTCCTTTCTCTTTTACAGCAGTTGCAACTTCATTAAATATGTCTTTCTCAAACCACTCCTGATGCCTGAACTCCAGCTGGATGGGATAATTTTGAGGGAGCAACTTTATGAAGTCAAGAATTCTTTCCCTGTATTTCGGAGCAAAATTTGGAGGTAAGGTGATGAAGGTGCATCCCAGATTGTCACCCAAAAGCTCCATTGCATCGATAAAATATTGCGTATTTTCTTCAATTTCCTTAAATCGCTTGAAATGAGATATCCTTTGGGACCATTTAGGGCAAAACAAGAAGTCTTTTCCCTCGGCAGCCTCAGCCCACTTTTCGACGCTGCTTCTACTCAGGCGATAAAACGTACCATTGAGCTCTATGCTATTGAAGTGGTTGATGTACTGCATTAAATAGTCCTTCTGCTTTGTGCCTTTCGGATACAGGGGACCTACCCATTTTGGGATGCCCCATTTTCCGCAGCCGACGTAAAACCTTGTTCCGGCTGGCCGGCCGGAAAACGTACTCAAAGGGTGGTCGGGAGATAAGGTAAAGTCAATATTATCAATTTCCTCAGCTTCTACATGTCCAAATTTCATTTCGAGTTTATTTTTTGCCTTATCCTAAGATACAATAAGTGTGATGATCCTGGTAGTAAGATATGCCGGCAGCTATGACTTACTCTTTTTATCTTCGTGGTGGTATTTCCAAAAATAATATCATTTTATCATGACCAGGCTACGTAATTTTGTTGTCACAACTCTTATTGGGGGATTCGTTGTTTTGTTGCCCTTTGCCATTTTTGTATTGGTAATTAAGTTGATTATTGATCTGGTTGTAAGTCTCCTTGCACCCCTGACATCTTTATTAAAAAACGAGTTGGACCTAAATGTCCCAGATTACGTTGTTGCACTTATTGCATTGGCAATTGTCATTTTTCTCTGTTTCTTGATTGGGCTCACCATCCGCACCCAGTTTGGTCGTAATACATTTAAGCAGATTGAGAGAAGTTATCTGCTGAGGCTACCGATGTATGGTACAATTAAGGAAACGGTGCAGCAATTTACCGGAGCTAAAAAGATGCCTTTTACCGATGTTGTTCTGGTCGATGTTTTTAATACAGGTACCCGTATGACCGGATTTATTACAGATGAGCACGAAAGTGGAAATCTTACCGTATTTGTACCCACAGGACCCAATCCCACCAATGGATTTATATTTCATGTAAATGAAGAACAAATAGAAAGAGTGGAGAATCTGAAAACTGATGATGCATTGCGCACTATAATAGGTGTAGGTGTGGGATCTTCTAAGATTATGAAATTTTAGACATCCGCTGCAAGAATCTTTATCACATTTTGACGCGTTGAATGGGAAATGTCATGCAATGTGATCCACCCCTCGCCCTTGACAATTCACTGCTTGGAATAAGTATTATTGCTTTTTCGACCTGCTCTTCATTTATTTTTTTCGACAAAAAGGTTTTAGCGGAGAAGGCCTTATAACCGTATTCTTCCAGGGCCTTCATCGTACGTGTATTGCGGTCATAGGTGATCGCAACTCCGGGTTTTATGGTTACCAGGTTGCATCCATCGGTCCACTGTTCTCGTTCCTGGTAGGGAGAAATGCCTTGCCCGCAAAAAATAAAATGCATGTTACTATTTATTTCTGCATGTACAAAATCCCTTACTGAATGGTATTTTGCCTTACTTCCGTTCCGGCGATAAACCGTCACATAAGAGCTCAATCCGTCATAAATTACAGGTTTGAAGCACACCATATGGTCGTGATCTATGCGTGTAAATAAAGTATCCAGATGCATAAAGGCTCGATTATTCGGAATATTTACCTGTACGACATTATTGATGAGATTTTTTTCAAATAATACTTCTTTTATTGAATGAATTGCGTGTTCTGTAGTGCGCTCGCTACAACCGATCAAAAAATGATTTTCAGAGAATAGCATCATGTCTCCCCCTTCAATCGAGACTGCTTCGCCACGTCTGGATCTCGGAAATAGCTCCACATCATTCATGTTGATGATTTTCTTTTTCTTACGCAGCCCTTTAAACATGGGATGTGCATAAAAAATAAATCTTGCCAGAAAGTTTTCTCTAAATCTTGCTTCCTTGGCGGCACGGGTCACAATTATATGATCTTGAATTGCTACTGCGATATCTCGTGTGAAAACAAGATTAGGAACCGGATCAAATAAGATCAGGTCTTCATCTGTCAGATATCCACTTATCAATACTTCTGCAAGTTTCTTATTTTCAAGATTGCTTAGGGTCTGATTATATTTACTGGGAAGTTCTTCAAAGTCAATAATCCTGGCTATTATTTCTTCTTGTGCTTTTTGATCGGCATTAAGTGCTTCCACCAGCAAATCACTAAAATAAAAGACACCTGACGGACCCATGAATTTTTTCAATATCCGGGTGAAGATGTCGTGTTCTTCTTGTACCTTGGGGAGATACACAATGTCATCAAAAAGCAATTCGTCTGACCTTCTGGGACTTACTCTCGAAATTCCCTCTTCCGGCCGATGTACAATTACTTTCTGCAAAAGTCCGATTTCAGAATTGACGAAAAGTTCGTGTGATGTGCTCATCGATTATTATTTTCCAAAACTCAAAAGTAAATATTTCCGACTTGCCCAAGAAGGAAATATGGGACCGGGAGCTACCGAGTATAAATAATTGATTACTGTACAAATAAATTAATTTTACGGCTTAAGATTGAAACAAATGGATCAAAAAATCCTGAAAGAAGAGGCTCTTACTTATCATTCCAAGGGTAGACCTGGCAAGATCGAAGTAGTGCCCACTAAAGAAACCGCCAATCAGAGACATCTATCCCTTGCCTACTCACCGGGTGTAGCTGAACCCTGTTTGGCAATCAAAGACCACCGGGACAAGGTATACGAATATACAGCCAAAGGTAACCTCGTGGCCGTCATCAGCAATGGCTCAGCTGTCCTGGGCCTGGGGGACATTGGTCCGGAAGCGGGTAAGCCCGTGATGGAGGGAAAGGGACTACTGTTTAAAATCTACGCTGACATCGACTGCTTTGACCTCGAGCTGAATACCAAAGATGTGGATGAGTTTGTCCGCACAGTCAAGATTCTGGAGCCTACATTCGGCGGAATAAATCTCGAGGACATTTCTGCACCTGAGTGCTTCGCGATAGAAGAGCGACTAAAGAAGGAATTGGATATTCCGGTGATGCATGACGATCAGCACGGGACAGCAATAATCAGCGGGGCGGCACTTCTCAATGCATTGGAGCTGGTCGATAAGGACATCTCTAAAGTTAAAATCATTGTAAATGGAGCTGGTGCATCAGCAATTTCTTGTTCGCGGCTATATCATTCGCTCGGTGCGCGAAAGGAAAATATTTACATGTTTGACAGTAAAGGACTTATCCATTCAGATCGCAATAATCTTGATGGCAAAAAGCCTGAGTTTATTAATGACTCTGTAAAGGCGGACATAACATTACTGGAAATTTTGAAGGGCGCAGATGTGTTTATCGGCCTTTCCAAAGGGAATGTGCTTTCAAAAGAAATGGTCCGGGGAATGACTAGTGATTGTATCATTTTCGCCATGGCAAATCCCACTCCGGAAATCGGATATGCAGACGCGAAGGAGGTACATCCTGAATGCATTATGGCGACGGGACGTTCGGATTTTCCCAATCAGGTCAATAATGTACTGGGATTCCCATTTATATTCAGGGGGGCACTTGATGTGCATGCCACCGAAATAAATGAACCTATGAAATTGGCAGCCGTCCGCGCCCTTGCAGATCTTGCAAAAAAACCAGTCCCTGACATTGTTAATATGGCCTATGGCAATGCAAATTTGAAATTTGGCCGGGAATATATTATACCTAAACCAGTTGATCCCCGATTGATATCTGAGGTGGCACCGGCAGTGGCCCGTGCAGCGATGGATTCGGGTATCGCAAAAAGTCCGATCACAGACTGGGATGATTATGAGTATCAATTGGGGAGAAGGATAGGAAATGATAATGCCCTGTCGCGAATCATCGAAACCAAGGCCAAACAAGATCCCAAAAGAATCGTTTTTGTCAATGCAGACAATCTGTCTGTGCTAAAGGCTGCGCAGGTCGTCCTTGAAGAAAAGATCGCAAAGCCGATTTTACTTGGAAATCAAGAAGAGATTCTTTCTATAATCGAAGAATATGATATAGATCTGCCCGCAGTGCCCATCATAGATCCCCACCGTCCGGATACCCCGGAGCAGCGAAAGGTAATCGCCCAATACATCGACCAACTCTATAAGATGCGAATGCGCAAAGGTTTGACTCAGCGCGAGGCTACTGAAGCAATGAGCACAAACACCTATTACGGGGTCATGATGGTGAAACAGGGCCATGCCGATGGCATGATCGGAGGATTGAGCCAGAAGTATCCCGCCACCCTTCGACCTGCACTGCAGGTGATAGGCCCAAGACCCGGTGTGAAAAAGGTGGCAAGTATGCATGTTATTATAACCAGGGATGGTCCGCTATTTTTGGCCGACACAACAATCAATCACTTTCTCACAGCAGAGGATATTGCAGATATTACTGAATTGGTCCACGACGAAGTAACAGCGCTTAATATCGAACCCAGGATCGCACTCGTCACGTACTCCAATTTTGGTTCTGTGCCCAAGGGTGAATCAGCCATGCTTATGAAGGATGCTACAAAGATTATCCACCAGCGGCACCCCGATTGGGAGGTCGATGGGGAAATGCAGGCCCACATGGCTTTAGATTCGTCCATACTCGCGAAGTTCTATCCCTTTTCCAAACTAAAACACAGAGCCAATGTCCTGATCTTCCCCAGCCTGTCGAGTGCCAACATCGCCTATAACCTCCTCGGTGAAACATCAAATCTTCCGCTAATCGGCCCGATTCTTTTGGGGCTGGACAAACCTGTGCATATTCTCCAACTCGGTGCAACGGTTCAGCAGATAGTAGAAATGGTAGGGATCGCGGTAATTCACGCTCAAAACAAGGCGAAGAGGTGATCATGTCAGCTAACGAATACTTTTAAGCTAATATCAGGGGCATTTAGTAGATCTTTAACCCCCCTAATGCGGCTATTTTTATTTAATTTGTATTCAGAATATCAAATAGTTAAGGTATCCCGGGTATCAAACGATCCTGATGAGTAAAATATTTAAGAAAATCAAGTCTGCTTTTGTCATCGATTCAGAAGGTACGGGATCGGACGCCTCCAAGCAGAAACGGAGCACAAGTGCTGAGACAGTAAAATCGACTCAGCCTGAAGCATCGTCAGAACCCGCAGTAACGACTAGCGAAGCAGAGTATCAGACAGTTGAAGGTCAAATCAATCAGAAATTTACGGATATATTGTTGAAGAGCCTGGAGGCAAACAATCAGGAGGGTTTCGATTATATCGAATTTAAACGATCCATCCAGAATTTGTTTAAAATGAATATGGATGATGCCACCGTTTATAAATCGGCTTACGCTACGGCTCAAACGCTGGGAGCCACTCCACAGGGTTTGATAGCTTCAGCTCAGCGCTATGTGACCGTGCTGGATAAGGAAGAAGAGAAGTTTAGAACGGCCCTGGTCAATCAGCGCGCCAAGCAAGTAGATGGAGGTCTTTCTGAAATCAAAAAATACGAGGAATCCATTGAGCAAAAGAGGAATCAGATTAAGAAGTTGCAGGACGAAATTGACAAATCAGAAGGGGTTCTGAGCAAAATGAAAGACGAGATTAAAGTAGCCAATAATAAAATCGAAAAAACCAACCGCGACTTCGTTGCATCGCATAGCAATTTGGTGAATCAAATAAAACAGGATATTGAAAATATCAATAAATACTTGAAATAATTACGTGTGCCTTGAATTGTTCGCATATATTTCTTGTTTATTTTATTAACAAAAAAGAACCGATAAGATTTATCGATGGGAAAACGATCAACTTTCTGGAAAAGGCCTGAAGGTGTAACGGGTGCCTTAGTATTGGGAGGCCTGATAATTGGTGCTGGATTTCTTTTGAGTACTTTTTGGGGGCCGATACTCGCCCTGCTTTCGAATACATTGTATCTGGCTTTGACTCTTCTGGTCTTGGGAGCAGTCATCTACATGGTCCTCGATCCAAAAATGAGGAATCTGGTGTGGTACATGTACAAAAGTGTTATGAGATGGATCACAGGGATATTTATCCAAATAGATCCGATAGGAATACTGAAGAGTTATGTAGATGATCTCAAGGATAATCTCCGAAAAATGAATCGGCAAGTCAGTCAACTCCGGGGACAGATGCACAAGCTGCAGGAGATGATTTTAAATAATAAAAAGGAAATTGCTGCCAATTTAGATTTGGCAAGTAAGGCTAAGCAGAAGAATAAAAATTCAGTGATGATTCTCAAATCGCGAAAGGCCGGCCGATTGAGAGAATCAAATATGAAGTTGGAAGATCTTTATCAGAAGATGGAGATTTTATACCGGGTACTTCGCAAGATGTATGAAAATTCTGAAATCATGCTTGAGGATATCCAGGATCAGGTAATGGTTAAAGAGCAAGAACGAAAGGCCATTCACGCGAGCAATTCAGCCATGAAATCGGCGATGAGCATAATAAAAGGAGATAAGGATCGCCGGGCTGTTTTTGATGAAGCTCTGGAGGCCATAGCAGATGACGTGAGTAGCAAAGTGGGCGAGATGGAACGGTTTATGGAAATGTCTGAAAGCTTTATGTCGTCTGTAGATCTTCAAAACGGTGTATTTGAAGAAGAGGGATTAAAGATGCTTGAAAAATGGGAAAAAGAAGGGGTCTCTCTTTTACTCGGCAAAGAAAAAGATGCACTATTGTTGGAGGCTGCCGATGATAACAATGTACTGGATCTAAAAGAACCTCTAAAGAAACCGGTAAGAGTGGGAAACCACAAGAATCAATACGACGATTTTTTCGAATTATAACCCCGATCATTTTTTGAAATAAGTTATCAATAATAATTATGGCTCGACGACTAACCACCTTTTCAAAATTCCTGATTACCATGTTGATCCTTTTGGGTCTGTTTTTTGGAATCCGGTTTATTCTGAATCAGACAGACCTGGGAGGAAAATTAAAACAGCAGGGAGAGGAGTATCAAAAAGATAATAGCTCTGCGGAGACAAATACCGCAAGCACTCCGGAAGCACCCAGCAGTGATGAAGACGTGATGACTGTGCAGTTGGTGACCTGGGGAGGATATGCTCCGGGACTGTATTTTAATGAGGGAGGACGCACCAATAGTAGATCCAGATTTCTCAAAGACTATGGTCTAAAAGTGGATTTTATTTTGAACGATAATTTGGAGACTGCCCTAAATGCCTGGGTGGCAGATGAATATGATGTACTTGTGCAAACAGCAGATGCTTTTCCGCTTTATACCGCTCCAGCAGAGATAAATGCTTACAAGCCCAAAGTTTTTATGCAGGTGGATTGGTCGCGAGGTGGTGATGTAATAATTGCCAAACGCGGAATAAATTCGATCAATGATTTAAAAGGGAAAAGGGTTGCCGTCGCAGAACCATCACCGTCGCAGACTTTATTGATCACCGCTCTTGAGGCTGCTGGACTTTCCTACAATGATGTTACCATTGTGGCATCACCGGATCCGGTCATCGCAGCTACCACTTTTAAAGGTCCGGATGTAGACGCTGCTGTAGTTTGGAGCCCTTTTCATTTGGAGGCTTTGAGAGATATTGCGGGATCCAAGGTTTTGGTGAGTACCCAGGATCAATCACACATTATCGGTGATATCTTTTTTGCCAAAGAGGAATATCTCGTGAGGAACCGCGACAAGATAAATGCATTTTATGAGGGATGGATGAAGGCTGTAGCCGAACTTCATGCCAATGAATCCAACCGGCAAAAGGCAGCTAAGATTCTCGGTGAGTTTTTGGGATTCCCGGAGGAGGATGCTGCCGGCGCTATGCTAGATGTGAGATGGGCTACACATGGAGATAATATGAATTTCTTCGGCCTTAATCCCTCTTATCGCGGTATGAAGGGTGCTGATCTGTACGGTAAAATGGCTGAGACGTTTTACGAACTCGGTCAGGCGGAAAGCGTAGCACCTCCCTGGCGAAGTATTGCCCATTCGGCTGCTATTTCAGCCAGCAATAGCAAGCTGCAAGGACCTGGATATCAGGCTGAGGGACAGCCTGAGTTTAAAGCGCCCACCCCAGCCGAACGCACGGCTCCCGCCCTCGCCACCAAACCGGTAACCATCAATTTCTCAACGGGACAATTTGCACTAACCGAAAATGCAAAGACCTTGATCGATCTGCAGATCGCCGATATCGCTCGCTCTTTTGCGAATCTGCGCGTGCGAATTGAAGGGAACACCGATAATGTCGGTGCAAGAGCAATGAATGTGGATCTGTCAAAGAAAAGAGCTCAGTCAGTCGCAGATTATCTGGTATCCACATATGGGATGGATAGAAACCGGTTTGTCATTGTGGGCAATGGACCTGATAATCCCGTGCCCGGATGCGAGACTAATGCAACTGAAGCTTGCAAAGCAAAGAATCGCCGCACTGAATTTCAATTAATCGGTGCAGCGCCTGTACAATAACCGGATAGAGCCAATGAGTTGAATGTCCCTCTTCAAGCTGAATGGTAAATTGACAAAACGGCAAAGCCTTCTGCTGGGAGCGGGTGGCTTCGTATTGCTACTGCTTGTTTGGTTTTTACTGACGACCGGAGCCAATCCCGTATTCCCATCCTATATTTTACCAAAGCCCGGTAGCGTTTTGAGATCATTCGGATCGCTGTACACAGACAATGACATTGTCAGAAATACTTGTTTGAGTGTGGGATTAAATCTGGCAGGTTATATAGAGGCGATTTTGTTGTCAATTCCACTAGGTTTTTTGATCGGTCTGATACCCTTTGTTAAGGGACTCACACAAAGACAAGTAGATGCAATAAGATATATTCCACTTACGGCGGTGACGGGCTTATTCATAGTTTGGTTTGGGACTTCGACAGCCATGAAAGTTCATTTTCTCGCGTTTGGTATTTTGATTTATTTATTACCTGTAGTCATGGTTCGGGTCAATGAGGTGGAGGATGTCTATTTAAAAACGGTTTATACTCTAGGTGCTACTAATTGGCAAACCATCAAAACGGTTTACATTCCCTCGGTATTATCTCGACTTACCGATGATATTAGAGTGTTGACCGCGATATCCTGGACATATATTATTGTCGCAGAAGGCATCGGTAGTACGGGTGGAATTGGAGCTTTGATTTGGAGGGCAGGAATACGTCAGGGCAGGGTAGACAAGGTCTTTGCCATGCTTTTGATAATTATGATAATTGGAATTATTCAGGATAAGATTTTCATTTACCTGGATAAAGTCTTTTTCCCGCATAAATATCAGCAAGATGACTCCCAAAAATATCAGGTGAAAGAAACGACGACATTTGATCTGATATGGAATTATATTGAGAGTATTGCAATATGGATCGTAATAGGTGTCTATGCCATATTGCTTATTGACAGCATTGTGCCCATATTAGGTGGCCAAAAAATTCTTCCGTATTTGTTTGGAGATACCGTGTGGACCATTCATTTTATAGCATTCTGTGTTTTGGCATATCAGGGTTACAAATACCTTAGAAAAAGACAAGATGTTATTCGAGTTGCACCTTCAACGTAGGAGATGGAAGAAATTAAGAGTCAGTATATAATTGAATTAAAGGATATCTGTCAGAGTTATGACGGTGGTAAAAATTGGATTATAAAGGATTTACAATTTACTGTTGTCGATAAGCCCGATCAGGGACAATTTGTCATAATCCTGGGTATGTCGGGTAGTGGAAAATCTACACTCCTTCGATATATCGCCGGATTACAAAAGCCGACAGAAGGCGAGGTCATTGTGCAAGGAAAACCGGTGAGTGACAGCAATCGTGTCAGTATGGTTTTTCAGCAATATAGTTCCTTGCCTTGGATGACCGTTTTAGACAATGTAGCTTTGGCTCTCAGATATAAGGGTATAGACAGGAAAGAACGGAACGCCAAAGCAATGGAGCTCATAGAGATGGTGGGGCTTGCCGGTCATGAAAAAAAGTATGCTCAATATCCTACATTGTCCGGTGGCCAGCTACAACGGGTAGCTATCGCAAGAAGTATCCTTTCTAATCCCGATGTCTTGCTTATGGATGAGCCTTTTGGTGCATTAGATATCCGTACCCGGCTGCAAATGCAAGAGCTCCTGTATGATATATGGCACAAATTTCACAGCACAATAATTTTTGTCACTCACGACATACGTGAGGCAGTATATCTCGGCGATGAAATTCACATTCTTAAAGCCCAGCCTTCTCGCTTCGTAGAAAATATTCATATTGATTTACCTCTGCAACGCAACAAAGAAGTAAAGAGGCAACCGAGGTATGAAGCGCTGGTAAGGGAGGTAGAGGATGCGATGTTGCGAATATCAGAGATGTAGCACCTATTTTATTTACACCACCTCAGTCAGGGTGAACCGTAATGACATAAGGCACTCACGGGAAATATTTCCGATATATTCTACAATGACCATTCTTTCAATCTGTTAAAATTTTCTTAAATTGAGAACTTTACTGTTGAGATAAATGCTTGGGCCGTTCTGTCAATACTATTCAAAAAAATAAATTTCTGGCGCATAAATTCCCAATGCAATTGTAAACTAAAGAATTATCTGATGAAGAAATTACCCGCTCTATTTTTTGTTTTTTTTATCGGTATTAATATCAACCATGCACAATTTAGCGAATGGAGGTTTAATTCTGAGTTGGGATTTGAAGAGAGATTTAATCGCTTTAAGATTACTCAGACTTTCGGCATTGAACGCAAAGTAGCTTCCATGGGGCCTATTGATCTTTCACTTGGACTTAATGCAATACAGAAAAATTTTAGGGATCGAGGATCCTACATAGGTATGGATGGAGAATTGTCGGAGAGGCCTGCCTTGTACAGAAGTAATGAGTTTTATTTATCACTACCCGTTACCTTTCGATACAACAAAGGTCAGAGAATCCGGCCCTACCTCACTGTTGAAGTTGGAAAAGGAGTTTTTTATGGCTCATCCATGGAGGGGATGGGACGGTTTTCGGGATATCTGAATGATCATTTCATTACATTTAAACCCGGTATTGAAATCGGATTGTCCCCACGCACCAGCCTCACCCTTTCGGGTGCTATTACTGGTCAGAACGTTTTTGGTGACTGTGGCCACTGGCGTACAGGTGCTCAACTTGGACTGAAATTCCGGCTTGGGAAGAAGACCGCGAAACGCAATGTGATACCTCGGAGTTGACAAACATAAACTACTGTTTTGAATTTGCACGACAAAATTAAAATAGTAGTTATGATTCGTCGCAGTATTGAGTTGCACGAGCCTACCTCCTTGGCAAAAGTCCATTCGGAAACGACAAAGTGGTCGGCCAAAATTCTATTTTTTTGAAACCGGAATTTTACGTGCATTTTTTTACGGACCCCTACATAAGAATTAATTCTTCAGATCAACTTCCTGAGACCTCCGGAGCAATCTGCTCATCATTGATGACACCCCCCGGCAATTCCATGATGCGAATATTGCGAAAGTGAATCTCTGCCCCCTCAGCTTCCAGGCATAAATAGCCTTTCTTGCGTTGCGAATTTCGCAGGCCGTTTACAATTTTGCCATTCACAGAAAGCTTGACGGTGCCGTCGACGGCAACGACAATGTATTTATTCCAGTTTCCTTTGCCAAGGCATCTTTTTTCGAGAGACTTGCTGCGAGTGCCTCTGGGATTATCGGGAATTGCTGTCATGCCCATGGTGGGAAATAATTCACCATGTACATAGGCATCGGTGCGGTTATGTATTTCTGCCCATTCCAGCTCGAGCATCTGGACTTCGATAGCCTTTGTAAGGGGCTCGTTCTCAGAAAAGGGAGTTCCTTCGCTCCATATGAAGATGCCAGAATTTCCACCTGCCTCCATGTGTTTCCATTCAATCTCAAGAATAAAATTTTCGTATTGCTTTTCCGAACGCATTACACCGATCGGCAATCCTGAGCAGATGAGGATTCCATCTTGGACTTTCCAGGTGTCCGGAGAAGTATTGACATCTACCCATCCGTCCAGATTTTTTCCGTTAAAAAGGGATTTAAAATGCAGTTCGTTATTAATTATTTTGCGAGTTCCACAACTCACCATGAGAATAAGTAATAAAATAGGCCATGGATATTTCATTCATAATAATTTTAGAACCTGCAATATAATTATAGTGAGTAGAATATTCTTTTCTGGTTTTTGGCCTCACTGGTGGATGGAGAAAAATGGACTCTATCTGCGTGGCAGCATTATGAGAATTGCTCATCGGATTAGAAATTAGCCGGTGATCAGGTCAGTTATTGCAATTCTTACATTTTTTCGACATTTATTGTCATGAAGTATTTGATCCTGATCTTGTCCGGGATAGGGCTTATTCTTATGCCTGGTTGCCTAACGAGGCCGAAATACTCGACCAATTCCGGATTACCCTCCGTTCCGCGTGAATTCCGGGCAGCATGGGTAGCTAGTGTAGCAAATATTAATTGGCCAAGTTCTCCGGGTTTACCAATCGAGATTCAGAAATCCGAGGCACTTTACTTACTTGATCTTTTGGATTCTCTACGCTACAATGCCGTAATATTACAGGTACGACCCCAGTGTGATGCATTGTATAAAAGCGATCTAGAGCCATGGTCCTACTATCTCACGGGAGCACAAGGTGTGGCACCAAATCCGGAGTATGATCCTTTGGACTTTTGGATAGATGAATCTCATAAGCGCGGGATTGAGCTTCATGCGTGGTTAAACCCATACAGAGCTCATCATCCGGAGGGGGGTGAAGTCACTGATTTTTCTATTATTAGGCAAAAGCCAGAGCTTGTCCTGGCCCTTAAGGACGGCTATTGGTGGTTAGATCCCAGTAAGGCAGAAACCCAGGATCACTCCTATGATGTTGCAATGGATCTGGTAGACCGTTACGATATCGATGGCCTGCATTTTGACGACTATTTTTATCCATACCCCTCTTATAATGACAATCTGGATTTTCCTGATCACTCGAGTTATGTCCAGTATAAAAGTAACGGTGGCGATTTAAGCATAGGTGATTGGAGGCGGGACCATGTAAATAGATTTATCAAGCGAGTTTACAAAGGGATTAAGCGCCGGAAGAGATATGTAAAATTCGGAATTAGTCCGTTCGGAATTTGGCGTCCTGGTTTTCCTGAGAGTATTAAAGGTTTTGATCAATATGACCAACTCTACGCTGATGCAAAGTTGTGGTTATCAAAAGGATGGGTAGATTATTTTACGCCCCAACTCTACTGGCCGGTCAATCAGATACCACAAAGTTTTCCTGTCCTGCTGGGATGGTGGTTGGATCAAAACAAGAAACAGCGATATATATGGCCAGGCTGTAATCTCACCCGGCTTAAAGGGAAGGCAGGCCATGATGAGGCGATAAATCAAATTATGATTACACGAGGAATGGTAAAGAAGAATTCCGGTATTGTCCATTGGAGTATTTCCCCCTTGATCGATGACGACTCCCTAAGGACGGCTTTGCTTGAGGGCCCCTTCAGTCTAGATGCAGTAGCTCCCGCCATGAACTGGTTGCGACATGGTGCGCCGAGGGCTCCTCGTTTGGCAGACCAGGATCGACTGGTGATGACAGAAGACATTACTCATATCATTTTCTATTACTACGAGGACAATAGGTGGAATTTTCTGGTACTTCCCGGATATAAGAAAGAGATTTCGCTGAGTGGTCTTCCATTTAAGCAAAAGAAAGTCATGATATCGGTGGTAAATCGATATGGAGTCGAGAGCCCTGCTATTCCTATTCAATTGCCTTAAATGCTAGGTTGTGGTTGTTGAAGTTTGGTGCACAAGAATGTAATTGATGTTCTGTTTATTTGTTAAGCCCGCTGCACCTACCTTTTTTGTGCTATCATGTACATTAGTCATTAACTTTATTGAGCAATCCAATATATTTAAGTAATGATTAAATGTGGTGCTTCCCCAATTATTTTGATTTTGTTTTTTTTGATTGCGGCTACATCATCCCTTTTTAGTCAAAATGTCAATGAGAGCTACTTACAGGGTTTTGACCGGGAAGTCAGTGGGAAGAGATTTACCTATCATTCTCCATTTCCGGAAATTACTTCTTGCCTTCTAGTGCGAGGGAGGGAGGATTTTGAACCGATTTCCTGGTACACAGAGACAGTACCATTCGATTTTGATGGTGAATTTGTAAGCTTTATCTGGGTTTTTGCTATGGATGTTGTGGCTGATCCGGTAGAATTTAAATTGACAGCTGCTGGCCGGCAATGGTTTAGTTTTCAAAATTCGAGAATAAGTGAAATTGGGGAAAGGTCAATAGCCGGGCCGGAGGGAGCACAGTTGAGATTGAATATTACGATGGTCGACCACACGGATGATCAGATGGGATTTGCAGTCATGAAATTACCGATTACTGCAGTTACACCGGGATCACCGGTGAGGGTGGAGGTGTCTGCTATTCCCAGTGAAAATGATGCCTGGTTTATAAGCTATGATGCCGATCTAAAGGAGAAAATTGATATATATCAAAATAATGTAGTGGTCAGGGGTCGTGATAAGCCACTTCATTCGATAAGTGTAGATATAGTTCATTTAGGGGATGACCAGGAGTGCGGTATCTCAATTGGTGATGCTACCACAAGGAAAAAACTCCAACCCGGATTTAACAGGGTTGAGGTACTCCTGCCAAAGGCCGAAATCGATACGGAACACATGGCTAGGATCGAGATTGGAGCGTCTCCTATAGTGGAAAAATCATTTATTCTATCACCTGTCAGGGAATGGGAAGTGTTACTGGTCCAACACACACATTCTGACATAGGTTATACCAGACCACAGACCGAGATCCTTCCGGAACACTTGAGATACATCGATCACGCATTAGATTATTGCGATCAGACAGATCATTTTCCCGATGATGCAAAATTTAGATGGACATGCGAAACTTCATGGTCAGTGAGGGAGTATTTGAGAAGCCGTCCTCAGGCGCAGATAAATCGTTTGTTGGAGCGATTGCGGGAAGGTCGTATTGAGGCCACGGGTATGTTTTTCAATTTTTCAGAAATCATTGATGAATCTGCTCTTGCTGCTCAAACCCGTACCCTTAAGATTCTGAAAGAGCAAGGGATTGAGGTCAGGACAGCCATGCAAAATGATGTCAATGGAGTCGCGTGGAGCTTAATAGATTATTTTGATCCGATCGATGTCAAATACCTCACCATGGGAATTCATGCACATAGGGCCAGAAGACCCTTTGACAAACCTACGTCATTTTGGTGGCAATCACCTTCAGGCAACCGGATGCTGACATATCGAAGTGAACATTATCAGCACGGCAATGCATTGACCCTTACGAGTGGACAGCAGGATGTTTTGAGAGACCGGCTTTCGGCTTATTTGACGAGTTTGGAGAATCGAAAATACCCTTACGACAAGATTTCACTTCAGTTTTCCGGGTACATAACCGACAATTCTCCTCCCTCCACCAAAGTCTGCAAAATAATTAAAGAGTGGAATGAAAAATACGAATGGCCAAAACTTCGCAATGCGCTCGCCAGTGAATTTATGGTCTTTCTGGATCAATACCACGCTGATGAAATCCCACAGTATGAAGTGGCCTGGCCGGATTGGTGGACAGACGGCGTTGGGAGTGCGGCCAACGAAACGAAGGAAGTGAGGCGGGTGCACACGGAAATAAATACGTCGACATGTTTGCTCGCAATGGCAAAAATGCTCGGGCAGGAAATACCGGACGATATCTATCCTGAGATTGAGACCGTCTACGACAACCTGATGTTTTACGACGAGCATACGCATGGGGCAGCTGAGAGTGTCACAGATCCATTGGCTGAGAACACCATAAACCAATGGGGAATGAAATCGAGCTATGCCTGGGAGGCAGCAAAGCGATCGAGTGCCTTGCAAGAGAAGGCTCTTTCATTTTTAGAACCCGCGTTCAAAAAAGGGGAAAATCCGACGATCGCCGTCGTAAATACACTCAACTGGACCCGCTCTGGTTCAGTAGACCTATTTATAGACTTTGAAACGCTCCCCGACGGAGTTCCCTATACGATCGTCGATGCGCAGGGGAATATTATTCCCAGCCAGGTCAATCGACGGCGGGAGGAAGGAGCATATTATACCTTGTGGGTGGAGAATATTCCACCGGTTGGATATAAGACATTAGAAATAAGAATAGGGAGTGGTGATTTTGTCACTGGGAAAAAGCCTGAAACTTCAAAGACAATAGAAAATGACTTTTACAGGATAATTGTTGAGGGAAGGAGGGGAGTGCTGTCGAGTATTTTTGACAAAAAATTGCAGATGGAATTAATTGATCAGAATGATACCCTGGTACTGGGTCAGATGATTTATGAGCAATTAGATAACCGGCATGAAATGGAACGCCTCACCAACACGAATCGGGATACCATATATCGCCCCCTGGGGATGTCCAGATCTTTTTTGTCAAATATTTCTTACGATAAATCAACTGACGGGCCAATTTATCGAAGCATTTTTTTGCATGGTGACATGCCCGTTTGTGCAGATGAGCGCGGTGTGTCAATCGAGCTCCGGCTCTTTCACTTCGAAAAGCGAATAGATTTATTGTACAAGATGTACAAACTTCAGCACAGCGATCCGGAGGGCGTCTACGTTGCTTTTCCGTTTAAATTGGAAGGAGGACAATTGGCCTTTGAAGCTCAAGGTGGTGTTGTTTATCCGGGACAGAATCAGCTGGGCGGGAGTGCGGCAGATTGGAATACGATTCAGCATTTTGCTGCTGTCAGGGGTAAAGGGGGGCAGATTGTGTTTGTGAGTCCACAGATTCCGCTGGTTCAGTTTGGTGGAATAAATACGGGGCGATACTATTACCGACACAGACCTTTGAATAATCACATCTACTCCTGGGTCCTAAATAATTACTGGGTGACCAATTTTAAAGCGAGTCAGCAAGGGGAGTTACGTTGGTCATATACGATTTCTTCCGTCAGTGATTCCTCAGATATGGCTGCAACTAAAATTGGGTGGGGACGTACAACTCCCCTGATCTCCAGAGTACTCTTGCCTAAATTCGGTAGTCAAACAACGAGGCTGGAAGAGCGATCTTTGATAGATCTTAATGCCCCGGATTTATTATTAGTAGATGCCAGTATTTCAATGGATGGCTCTGGTGTAATCTTGCACGTTAGAGAAGTGGGAGGAAACCAGGCCCGGGTTAGTGAAAGAGATTTAAAAGAAACTACCGGTGCAAAATCGGTTAACGAGGTCAATATTTTGGAAGAAGCGATTGCCAAAGACCCAGGTGATATTTTCTTCCAAGAATTTGAGACCAAATTCATAAGATTGGATTTCTGATTTTTTACTAAATGCTGTGAGCTCCGTTTGGTTGCCCCCCTCTTTTCTATAAAATTGAATTGACCCGACACAAAAAATTTCCATCTCTCCGGGCATTTTGTGTGTAGAAATTGATTATGACCATGTCTCGCGGATGAGTCTATCGCCGGGCATATTACAGTGTAACCCGTGTGACCGGTCTTGAATAATCGCTATACAGCCAGTTTCTTTGAGTGCAAGCTGGAGGCAATCACAGGCTTGAGATTGTGCCAACAAAAAACGCATATTTTTGCGCTTTCTTATGAAGTCGATCTTATCATTTTATACTAGATCATTTGAGGGACTGAGCCGGGAAGTATGGACTTTGGCCATTGTTATTTTGATCAACAGAAGTGGCATGATGGTCTTACCATTCCTCACATTGTATTGCACGAAAGAGCTGGGGTTTAGTGTGACCCAGGCGGGCATTGTAACAGGTATGTATGGAGCGGGTTCATTGATAGGCTCATGGCTGGGTGGATGGCTTACGGATAAGATTGGGTTTTACAAGGTATTGTCATGGAGCCTTGTGCTTGGAGGTTTGGGAATGGCAACCCTGTTTCTCTACCATCAGTTTTATGTGTTATGTGTAGTTATTCTCCTGGTTAGTACGATTTTGGATGCCTCGAGACCACCTTTGATGGCCGCGGTATCACTTTTCAGTAAACCCGAAAATCAGACTCGCTCTATTGCACTCATCAGGATGGCCCTTAATCTGGGGATTTCCATTGGCCCTGCAGTAGCTGGTCTCCTGGCAGCATCGCTGGGTTACACCTGGCTTTTTATTATCGATGGGATCACGTGCATGCTGGCAGCTGTTTATCTAATCAGAAATCTGGATCATTCGAAGAAGAAAAGAAAGGTAATCGAACCATCTTCTGACGAAATCAGGAAAGCCTCATCCGATCACCTCTATTTAATCTTCTTGGTTATTACGGCAATCAATATTATTGCGTTTATGCAGATTCTTTCTACCGTCCCGCTTTTTTTCGATAAGGTACTGCATATGTCTGAATCCCAAATCGGCCTCTTTTTTACATTTAATGGCCTAATGGTATTTGTTTTCGAAATGCCCCTGGTGGCTTATTCCCAAAAATTATGGTCACCATTTAGGAGTATGATTTTGGGTGCTGCACTTATCGGATTGGGATGCTTGTCCTTAAATTTGCCGGGACATTGGCTGGTCATCGTATTCGTCTATAATATTCTTGTTTCTTTTGGGGAGATAATCAATTTCCCCTTTGGCAACAGTCTCGCTCTCACGAGGGCACCTGCGCATCTCAAGGGAAAATATATGGGCTTTTGGGCCATGATGTTTTCCAGCACATTTATTATTGCTCCAATTGTCGGCACCAGGTTGGTCGAATCCATTGGATTTTCATCGACTTGGATCGTCATGTTTTTTTTAAGCATGGTGAGTATTCCCGGATTTATTTGGGTGAAAAAGAGATGGGGGGAGGGTTAGAAGTTAGAAGTTGGAGGCGCGAAGTTTGAAGCGCGAAGATTTTGAGGCGGGTTTTAACCCGCCGACAAGGGAAAGGGCATGATATTGTTTTGGCGGTATTTTTGCTGCGCAGCCAGCAAAAATAGTGACAAAACAGGGGATTCGAGAAGTTGGATGTCAGTGCAGGAATAAAAAAGATATTCGTTCACATAGCTGAGGGTAAGGTCAAATTTATTTGAAAGGCTAGTTTGAAGCACAAAGCTCGGAGTCAGAAGCGCGAAGCGCGAAGTCAGAAGCGCGAAGTCAGAAGCACGAAGATTTTGAGGCGGGTTTTAACCCGCCCAACAGAGGGAACGCCAAGTCGGAGGCAGGAAGCCTGGAAATTTTGAGGCGGGTTTTAACCCGCCGACAAGGGAAAGTGCATGATATTGTTTTGGCGGTATTTTTGCTGCGCAGCCGGCAAAAATAGTGACAAAACAGGGGATTCGAGAAGTTGGATGTCAGTGCAGGAATAAAAAAGATATTCGTTCACATAGCTGAGGGTAAGGTCAAATTTATTTGAAAGGTTAGTTTGAAGCACGAAGCTCGGAGTAAGAAGTGCGAAGCGCGAAGTCGGAGGCAGGAAGCCCGGAAATTTTGGGGCGGGTTTTAACCCGCCGACCAAGCAAAGGACATGATATTGTTTTGGCGGTATTTTTGCTGCGCAGCCAGCAAAAATAGTGACAAAACAGGGAGATCGAGAAGTTGGATATAAGTACAGGGTTTAAAAAGATATTCGTTCACATAGCTGAGGGTAAGGTCAAATTTATTTGAAAGGTCGTTAGAAGCTCGAAGCTCGAAGCACGGAGCCCGAAGCGTGAAGTTTGAAGCGCGAAGTTAGAAGCGCGAAGCACGAAATTGGAGGCAGGAAGCCCGGAAATTTTGAGGCGGGTTTTAACCCGCCGACCAAGCAAAGGGCATAATATTGTTTTGGCGGTATTTTTGCTGCGCAGCCGGCAAAAATAGTGACAAAACAGGGAGATCGAGAAGTTGGATGTCAGTGCAGGAATAAAAAAGATATTCGTTCACATAGCTGAGGGTAAGGTCAAATTTATTTGAAAGGTTAGTTTGAAGCACAAAGCTCGGAGTCAGAAGTGCGAAGCGCGAAGTCGGAGGCACGAAGTTTGAAGCCCGAAGATTTTGAGGCGGGTTTTAACCCGCCGACCAAGCAAAGGACATGATATTGTTTTGGCGGTATTTTTGCTGAGCTGCCGGCAAAAATAGTGACAAAACAGGGAGTTCGAGAAGTTGGATTGTCAGCGCAGGAATAAAATAGATATTCGTCCAATAGCTGAGGGTAAGGTCAAATTTATTTGAAAGGTCAGTTTGAAGCACGAAGCTCGGAGTCAGAAGCGCGAAGCCGGAAGTCGGAGGCGCGAAGTTTGAAGCGCGAAGATTTTGAGGCGGGTTTTAACCCGCCGCCAAGGGAAAGGGCATGATGTTGTTTTGGCGGTATTTTTGCTGTGCAGCCGGCAAAAATAGTGACAAAACAGGGGATTCGAGAAGTTGGATGTCAGTGCAGGAATAAAAAAGATATTCGTTCACATAGCTGAGGGGTAAGGTCAAATTTATTTGAAAAGCTAGTTTGAGGCACAAAGCTCGGAGTCAGAAGCGCGAAGCGCGAAGTTGGAGGCGCGAAGTTTGAAGCGCGAAGATTTTGAGGCGGGTTTTAACCCGCCGACAAGGGAAAGGGCATGATATTGTTTTGGCGGTTATTTTTGCTGCGCAGCCGGCAAAAATAGTGACAAAACAGGGGATTCGAGAAGTTGGATGTCAGTGCAGGAATTAAAAAGATATTCGTTCACATAGCTGAGGGTAAGATCAAATTTATTTGAAAAGCTAGTTTGAAGCACAAAGCTCGGAGTCAGAAGCGCGAAGCGCGAAGTTGGAGGCGCGAAGTTTGAAGCGCGAAGATTTTGAGGCGGGTTTTAACCCGCCGACAAGGGAAAGGGCATGATATTGTTTTGGCGGTATTTTTGCTGCTGCAGCCAGCAAAAATAGTGACAAAACAGGGAGATCGAGAAGTTGGATATAAGTACAGGGTTTAAAAAAATATTCGTTCACATAGCTGAGGGTAAGATCAAATTTATTTGAAAAAATGCTTGATATTCTGGATCTCATTGTACTGTACAATTCTTTCTCAGAACCGGATTTATGGACATGAATGGCTTGCCGCTCGTCTATATAATTCATTCCTGCCCCCAGGTAGATCTTATTTTTTTCCCAGTGGTACTCCACACCCACACCGGGATAATTGGGTAAGCTAATATTAAAGTTGGAGAAAACCCCGACTTTGCCCAGTCATATAAAGAAGGCAAAGGAGGAGTCCGCAAAAATGGCTTTTCTTTTTCACTGCAAATGTGTCTTATATCAAACGTCATATACACTCACTGTATTTCAAGGTATACAGAAACAAATTAAATTTTCAGCAACTAGAGGCAATTCTTTCTTTGATGGTATACTAAATCTTACAGAAGCGCACCTCAGTGCCGGGAACCGCTTGCGCGAGGATCGGAAGATCCACGGAATGGACTACTCCAAATCGTGGATACCCCCCGGTTGTTTGGGCATCATACATCAAGACAATGGGAAGACCCTCCCGGGTAATTTGGATGGTGCCCGGCACGACTCCTGATGAGATCATCTCCCGGTTGAGACCGGGATCCGGTAGTTGGCTCTTCAATCTGTATCCCATCCTGTTTGATTGCGATCCAACCATATGTGAAGCGAGGAAAAAAGTGCTCTGAAAGTCCGGTGAAAACCAATCGAATTCTGGACCTGGCAAAACTCTTATTTGGTTCGCCTGCTGTAATGGCTGTTTAAATTTATTTTTTGAACGGTATTTGTCAGTTATTTTTCTGCCATTTATCCTGATTTTCGTTCCCACACTGATCTTTTTAGGTAAATCTGGAAATTCTGCATAAGTTACTGGGCTGCAACTGCCCAGCCACTTTGGCACATCCCATTCACCTGCTGCTGCCAGATAACTTCGACATCCGTTTACGTGCTTTCTAAAGCTCAAAATATCTCCTTCACTCACCGCAAGGGCAGTGTGGAGGTGGATCTTCTCACCATTTTTTTCCGCTGAAAGATCTGCACCGGTGATCGCGATGTGGCCCTCGCCATGTACTGTGATTTCCGGTCCTGTCATTGTAATTTCTAAACATGGACTATTTTCCGGATTTCCAACAGTATTGTTAGCCTTTCTGTATGCATTCCGGTCCATGGCACCACCAATGGGTACACCTAAATGCTGCCACCCTGATCTGCCCTCGTCCTGAATCGTGGTATATAATCCCGGTTTTTGGAAAGCAAAGACAAGCATTTATTTATCTTTTTTTTATGAATGCTTTTCGGTACTCGATAGGCGGCATTTTGTCTATCTCCTCGTATACCGCCTTGCCTACGGAAAAAAATGAAATTTGATCTCCCATTTTTATTAAAAAAGGATCTTCTTCATTCGGCAAAAAAGTCTTGACAGGTGTTTTTCCAATTATTTGCCAGCCTCCCGGTGCTCTGTAGGGGTAAATGCCTGTTTGGCTACCGGCTATTGCCACGCTTTGAGCAGGGACCTTCAGCCTGGGTGTCTGTTTGCGGTGGCAATGCAGTTTCCGGGGTAATTCACCGAGATATACGAACCCGGGTAAAAATCCCAGCATAAAAACGTCATATGTGCGTGAGGTGTGCAGTCGTATGAGGTCGTCAAGGGGTATCTTCAAATCGTTCACAAGACCATGCAGGTCAAGTCCAAAGGGCCCATAACAGACCGGTAAACTCCAGTGCTTACTCTCAGATGGAGAGATTATTATCTTTTTATCTGCAAACCGGAATAATCGCTCGGACAGGTCGTCAAAATCCCATTTGGTGGAATCATAGCCTATCGTAATGGAGCAATATGCAGGAATAATCGTTGTTATTCCCTCGATACCTTTGTTCGCGATGTATTTTGACAAAACAAAGACCTGGTTGTTTACTTTCCTGCTTATCTTTTGATCAAAATTGATTAGAAGGGCTGAATCACCCATGGGAAGAATTTCAAAACGAGCATGCGGGTATGACATTCAGGTCTTATTATCTTCCAATGCTACTTTGATAGCTTGTAATACGGGCACTGCCTGCGGATTGTCACCATGTATGCAAATCGATTCAGCCTCCAATGGCAGATAATTCCCTGTATCTGTCTTCACTTGGCGGTCATTCACGATACCCATCACTTGCTCAGCTGCTTCTAATGGGTCGTGCAGCACTGCACCTTCCAGTTGTCGAGACAGCAAACGACCATTGTCGGTATATCGGCGATCGGCAAACGCTTCGGCTATGAATGTGGAACCCTCACTCTCTACGATCCTTTTGACAGTGCTGCCCGCCAACCCCATGACTGCTAGTCCAGAATCGACTGCACGAATGGCCTGCACGACTATCCGGGCACAATTCTCGTTATCCGCCATATAATTATACAAGGCACCATGGGGTTTTACATAGTGCAACTTGAGCCCAATAGACGCAGCCATACCTCCTAGTGCCGACACCTGATAAACGATCGTGCTGGTCAGCTCTTCTGCAGTAAGTTGAATATGACGACGGCCAAAACCCTGGAGATCGGGGTAACCGGGATGGGCTCCAATCCTCAGCCCATGTCTTTTTGCGTTTTTCAGGGTGCGATAAATATGGACAGGATCACCTGCATGCATTCCGCATGCAATATTACAAGAAGAAACTAAGGGCATTATGGCATCATCACTACCAATGTGGTAATTGCCAAAGCTTTCTCCCATATCGCAGTTGATATCAACAGTCATAACTACACGATTCTCATTATTTTAGGTTCTCCGAGTTCAGTCATTGTTCTGATTTCAAAGGCTGTAAAAGAGGGCACTCAACCTAAAGATAATATATCCGCATATCATGCTGAGTGGGAGGAAAGGAACTCATTACACACAGCCTGTAAGATAGAATGGCCGTGACAGATAGGCCGATGAGGGTGCGGATCGGCTTTTCACGACTCCTGGCCAAAAAAAAACAGGACACCACCGCATCACTGCGAAGTACCCTGTTCAACCCCAAAAAACCAAATGATTTTTTATTCCTATTAGGCAGCGGTCTTGGGGCGTTTGGGTGTATTGAATTCAAATAGCCTACAACAAACAGTCTATCAATACTAGAGGCGTAACAGGATGGAATCAATTGGCATTCAAATCGTTATTACAAAGTAATCGAAGCACGTAAAGTTATATGAGGCAGCATCATAATGCAAAAAAGAGGTGATCAACAGCATTATAATGGTGATAAACGCCTCTGACTTTAAAAGATTCTGAGATTACGTTTGCACCGGCGTGTCGGATCTCGATATAAGGCTAATAATTACATGTGTCCCAGTGTGGTTATAGCAGATTAATCCTAAGCAACAGGTCTTTTTTAAATCTACGACCGATAGGGATAACACTATTGCCGATATTCAAAGTGTTTGTATTGGTATCGACAGAATCAATGTATTTTCGCTGCACAACATGTTGCTTGTGGACTCGAATGAACTCAGCATGCGCTACAATTTTCTTTAAAATGCTGGTGAGTGAAATCTTCAGAATGTATTTCTTAGTCTTTGTGTAGATGTAACAATAATTTCCACTCACTTCGATCCAATGGATTTCTCCGACTGATATTTTCTGCAATCTTTTATTCATTTTGATGAAGATAGTGCTGCCTTCCCCGGAAATGCTATTTTCCCATCTGGCCGGGTCGGTGGATTTTCCAGTGACTGCCTTCATCACGGCCAGTTCGATGGTATTTTGCAAGGTGAGTAGTTGAAATGGTTTAATCAAATAAGCAGCAGGAGCTATTTTCTTTGCTTCCTGGAAATATTCTTCATTCTGAAATGCAGTAATGAAAATCAGCGGGATTTTTTCTGATGCGATTTCCCGGGCGACTTCTAGGCCATTTTTAGCTCCCTCAATATTTATGTCCATGATGATGAGGTCTGGTCTTGCCTCCGTAATCAGCTGCAGTGCTTCGTCTCCGTTTGTGGAATTACCCTGAAAAATGTAACCCAATTCGTTTATCATCATCTCAATCTCCAGAGCCAGAGAAAGGTCATCTTCTACCAGTAGGATTCGAATGTCTTGCATGCGGGTGGATCCTGTTTATTTGAATGATGGATTGATAACTGGTCTCCGGATCATGAAAATCAATATTACTGAAGGCGAAGAATCCGTAGACAATTATAGGAAACCTGGAAACAATATCAAAGTGAGGGAGAGCAATGATAATGATCAAGTGCATCCAGGTTATTTAGATCGCCAAGGTGGTTTATTGACTAGCTGGCAAAGGTCAATGTAAATTCTGTGCCTTTACCTGGCTGACTCTTTACATCGATGCTTCCCTTGTTTTTTTCTGTAAGTTCTTTGCATAAAACTAATCCTAGTCCGGTGCCTTTTTTTGCTTGTCGACCATTTTCGCGGGTTCTGCCAAATTCAAACAAAGTTTCTATTTGTTCATCATTCATACCATTTCCAGTATCTGAAATATGAATGCTCACCTGTCCGTTGGACCTGTTCGCCCCAAGGCGAATGGTGCCAGGACTATTTGTAAATTTCAAGGCGTTGTCAACGAGATTTCTCAAAATAGTGTTGAGCGCATTTTTATCGGCATATATGGGTATTTCTTTATCAATATCACTCACTAAATCTAACTGTTGCACTTCAGCAACACTACTGTACAGATCGATGATTTCATTTACAAGGCCTCGCAAGTCAAATTTTTCGGGATGATGGGGAAACTGTCCTTTCTGCAGCAGTGCCCAGCTGAGAAGATTATCCAATAATTTCGTGACACCGTCAGCAGCACGCTCTACTTTTTCTCCTAATGCATATACTTCCTCAATTCTATTCTTTTTGATGAGAAAATTTACTTTTTTAGAAAGGCCTCTGAGAGAGACGAGAGGTCCACGAAGATCGTGACCTATGATGCTGAAAAAATGATCCTTATCCGCATTTAGTTGGGACAGGGCTTGATTTTGCTGCTTAATTATTTGTGTCCTTAGGTTTACTTCTTTTTCCAGACGTATTTGATTTTCTTTGAGTCGCAAAATTCGCCACTTAAAAAATAGAAAGACGCTCAAAGCAATGGCGATCGCACAAGCCAGATAAAAGATCTCAGTCTTGTAGAAAGGACGTAATACAGTAATGGGAATATGAAGCTCGTTTTTTGCCCAATTTCCTCCTGAGCCCTTGGCCTTTATTCGTAGGTTGTAATGACCATAAGGCATAGTATTAAAACGGATCTTGTTTTCTTTTTGATAATTCCAATCTTGATCTAATCCCTCAATTTTCCAGGCGTAAATGTGATTATCCGTAAAATATTCAAGTAGCGAAAACTCAATTGTAAAGAAATTATCCCTTGGCTCCAATACAATCCCAACATTCGCATCAAAGGCAAAGCTATTGTCGACAAGAGTCCCTTTCTTGCCGTCAAATTTCTGATATTGTGTCACATGGAAGGGAGCATTGTTCTCACTTATGGCAACATGGCTGGGATAAAATGAAGTTATACCTTTTAATCCGCCAAAATATAGGCGCCCATTTGTTGCCTGATAATGTGAAAACGTATTAAATTCGTTGTGAGTGATGCCATCCTCTTCATAAAAAACAAATATTTCTTTTGACTTTTTATCAAATTGTATGAGTCCATGGTTGCTGGGTAACCACAAGTGCTCCTTGTCATCCTCGTACACCGCATAAAGGATATCGTCTGAAAGCCCATCTCCTGTTGTGTATTGTTCTACGACATCTGTCGATCGGTTCCAATGTAAAAGTCCTCCTCCGCGTGTTGCTAACCAAAAATCACCGAGATCGTCTTCATGGATATCTTTGATATCATTAAAGATGAAGTTCCGCTGAGCTTCCATGCCCAGATTGTGATTTAAAAGGTACAGTCCCTGATTGGAGCCGATCCAAATTCCCTCACTATTGTCATGAAAGCAAAAAATATCAGCAGTACGTATCGACTCAAATTCATTGAGTGAAGTATAGGGCTTAAGCAAATTATCCTCCTGTGAGAACAAAAAAAGACCTTGATCGGTGCCTACATAGATTTTATCATTGATGCGGTCATAAAAAGGAATATTACCTCGTCTAAATGCATCAGTTTGTACCCGGGATAATCCGGAGAGGTTACCCTCATCAAAGGTGATTATCCCGTTTCCATGCACACCACAGATAATTTTGTCGTTTCCGACTCGCTCAATGGCCAAGGGGGTATATTTACTCACAAGTGTCGATTCTTCCGTTAGAACATCCACAACATGAAATCCGGAATATGTACTAACAAGCAGTCTCCCATCGCTCATCTCTAAAATACCTCGTGTACTGGGGTTTTTCAAACCTGTCAGGTAATGCTGAAAAGGATTTGTCCTGGTATTGACTAAGATCAAACCGAACCCCGTACCTATCCATAGATTATCCTGTTTATCAACAAATAATAGTGACATGCTGGGCAGGGACCTGCCAATAGATTTGTGTAAATCTTCTGTGAAATCCATCAAAAAATTTCCACCTGCATCCAAAAGCCAGAGTTGCTCATCAAAGACCATCCATGTCCAACCCCGACTGTCTCTTGTCACGATTATTTTGTGTCCTATTGTCCTGTCGATACCATCATGACTCAGGGGTAGAGAGTTGTCATCTGACAAGATGGGACTTACGTTCATACCTTTATCAACAGCATATATGAGTTCGTGTAGTTTATAATCACCTATTAAGTCCCAGACGAAGAGATGATTGGAATGGGATTCGTAGAGATCAGGTAAATGATCAGGAGGTGTAACATGCTCCAGGACTTTACCCTCTAAGTTTATTTTTTCCAGTCGAATTGGTTTTTCTCTTTGTACTATGATCGTATTATCAAGGCCGGGGAAAAGCCGGTCCTGCATCGACAGGGTTAAACCATGTACCTTTGTGAGTTGTTCATCCGACTCTGTGTAATAAATCTGTCCACTTTTTTCTCTAAAGAAAAAGCGGTTGGAGGCAGTATCAATCAGTATTAGTCTTAGTAGTTGTGAGTCACCAAACTCCTCACCGGAAAAGTGCTGTGTAGTATGATTCGTAGGGTTTAAAATGATTGGAGGTTTATTCAATATTGTGACCCAGAGTCTTCCGAAATGATCTTTTTTGATATTAACGATGTCACCGAAAGTTAGGTGGTCATCTGCTGAGCTGACCAACTTAAAGGATTTGCCATCGTAAACACTTAATCCGTTATTTGTAGCCACCCAGATAAATCCTCGATCATCCTGCTGAATGTCATTTATTTGACGACCAGGAAGGCCATCTACATTTGAAAACCATTTTATATTCACCTGTAATTCCTGGCCCAGACAAAGCCCAGACGAGAATAAAAGAATTATTACCAGTAAATTCTTATCCATGTCATTAATGAAAATAAGGAATTTTCTCTAATTGACAAGACTTCTTAATGAAACAGACAACCACAATCCGGATCAAATCGCACCTAGTAATTTAGTAACTTATTTTTAAAAGGCACTAATTATGCTTTTAATTCCAAGAGCAAGTGCAATCAGCATTACAAGCAGCCCAAGGAGATTTTTGAGTTTACTATTCTTATAGGACCCCATGATATTTGCATCATTCAGAGTCCATAAAAGGAAGCCGGCAATGATGGGCAGCAAGAGACCGTTTGCAACTTGAGCAAACAGAATGACGGTTAACGGTTTCAGTCCTAAGGATGCAAAAACTACACCCGTAAATAAAACGAAGCTCCATATCCATCTAAACTTTCTGGACCGCATATCTGAAGACCATCCCAGCAGACCGGATACCGCAAAAGCTGCCGCTAGTGGAGCTGTAATAGCAGAAGAAAGCCCGGCAGCGAGAAAACCAACGTTGATGAAGTACTCGGCACTGTCCCCCAGGAGCGGTCTCAATTGAAGAGATAAATCTCCAGCACTTGTGATTTCCCGGTCTAGTGGATTTAAAACCACTGCCGAAGTAATTAAGATTGCAGAGGTAATCATACCTCCTATGATAATCGAAATCATAGTGTCAATCCTGGAGGTCCTTAGAAAATCCGCGTGCCCCCATTTCTTCTGGACAGTCGAGGCGTGCAAAAATAAATTGTACGGGACCACTGTAGTTCCAATAAGTCCCATCACCATTATTAAAGATCTCTCGGGAATTCTGGGAATAAAAAATCCTTGGATTACTTGAGAAAAATCAGGTCTAGAAAGTATTGCAGCAAGAATGAAGATGAAACCCATTGTTCCAACCAGCAGGACCAGCGCTCGTTCGATGAGTTTGTATTTCCCACTGTACAAAAGTAGAAATGCCAGAGCTGCAATAATGGTGATCAGAATTGTCTCCCCGAAGGGGATTCCGGATAATTTTGGACCAAATCCCAAAATTGCTCCGGTAATATTTCCGGCCTCATATGCTGCATTGCCTATAAATATGGCAGCCAGAACAAGGATGAAGGCGGCGATCTTAAAGACGCCCTTTGGGATTTTTGCTCTAATTGCCTCTCCCAGACCCAGGTTTCCGCAAAGGCCGAGACGAGCAGCCATTTCCTGAAGTATAAATGTGGCGAAGAGTGAAAACAAAACAGCCCACAACAAAGTATATCCAAAACCCGCTCCCGAAAGGGTAGCTGTTGTGACTGTCCCCGGGCCGATAAAAGCAGCTGCCACCATCGCTCCAGGTCCAATATTCTTAATGTGGGACAACATCTCGTCAACATACAAAATTGCGCAGTACTTAGATCACATTGGCTTAATATTCGTACCTACAAGAAAAAATGGGTCATTGATAAACGATTTGACAGCGATAAACGTCTATAAATTACAGACTGAACGATTTTTTATAATGGAGAAGATTTTGTTTTATCTCACATTGCTGACTGCTGTACTCAGTTGTGGCAAAGAGTCTTTAAATGACAATCCCCTCCCGGGAGAACTAAGATGGACGGTGGGGGCTGAACATGCCACAGATACTATATTGTATTCTAATGCGATCTCGGATAATAGCATACTGACTGTCACCACATTTTCTCTTTGTCCGATCTATGATTTAAATATCCTGGTACAACAGGGAAGTGGCACCGTGCTCGACACCGTTTACCAGATTGATGATGATCCTTATGAATTTAGTCTCCGTCCTGGCGAAGCATTTACAATCCAAAGTACAATGGTGGAAAATGATAAATTAATCCAATGTGTATGGATGGGTGAGGCCAAGCTGGTTTACCAAGAGATTGAATAACCTGACGATTGTTTAATCATTTTAATAATTGAATTTTTGTCGTTAATGAACATTCGTAATTAAGATGTTGGTGAGGCACTAAATTCTTATGTGATATATTGAGGTTTTAATCTGGAGACCTATTGGGGATAGGAGTCATGTGAATAGATAGATCTGTTATGGTTGTCAACACAATGTACTACTTTGAAAGCGATCTCAACTTTGTTTTCGCGAGTTGTATGTATTCTTTTGAAATACCATTTTTCCCTTCAGTTTCTATCAAGTATTGCAGGGTTTCAACGCTTTTTTTAATTCTTTGCGTTTTAAGATATAATTCGCTCAACTTGAGATAAGCTTTTGGCATAAAATCGTGTTCCCAGAAGCGATTGTAGGTGATGAGTTTATCAAGCAGATGAATTGCCTCTTCTGAATTACCCAATTTTTCCTCTATAACTGCAGCATAATAACTTTTTACCGGGTGAAATGGAAGATCCTGATAGGCATGGACAATTTTCCTTCCCAATTTCAAAATTTCTGAATCATCGAATGTAGAAAGAAAATAAAATTGATCCAATCTTGTGCCATCAAAATAATCAGGACAAACTGAATAAATCATGTTGAGAGCTTCAATTGATTTGGATTTGTCACTGTGAAGATTATCAGGAAGAAGCCATCTTACCATTGCATGGGTGAATAGCTCCTCTATAAATATAGTTGAGCAGTCTTTGTCATCCAGAGAAACATCCTCCATTATGTTTAACTGAGAGAACGGTCTATAGTTTTCCAACAATGCATATTTTATAAATGCTATCGCAGGGATCGATCTCAAAAGGTTGCCTTCACCGAGTCTTGTAGATGCTGAAGCAATATCGGAATTTAACAAAAGTATAAATGTGAGTCCTTTTTTAGGTATTTTCACAAACAGCGATGCATCTGATCTCCCATAGCCATAAGCCCAGTGGATGTCATGATAAGCTATCTCCTGAGTAAACCAACCTAAACCATACGAAGTGCCGTCGGGGCTATTTATATATGGCCTAGTCATGTTGTTATAATCCTTTTTACCGATCAAAAAGCCCTTGTCGATTGCTCGTGATATTGTTGCAAGATCTTTGGTGGAACTAAGCATGCCTTGACCAGGGTTTGCATAAATGCTAGCCAATGTGGCTGAATCATATTCGTATTGATTGCTTTCTCTGTTTAGGTAATAGGGTGTCACAACGAGATGTCTTTTCTCTTCATATTTGCCTCCACTTAGTGACAAAAGTGTATTCTCAAGTTTGAGAGGCTCTATTAACCTGAGATCCATTTCTGTAAAAAATGGATCCAGGGGAAACTCATCGTCACTCCTTCTACCAACACCGTCAAAAACGTTAAAAAGCATATTGAATCTATTGCCATTGTAGAGAAAGATGGAACCTGGTGGATTTCCTTCTGAAGTATGACTCATTACGTGTTTGATTTGCAGGTGAGTAATATCGACATTGGAAAAGTATTTATTTGGAAAGAATGACAAACTATCATCAAAACTAATGATTCTTTCAGCTGACATTTGTCCAAGTACTGTTGCAGTGAGAGGTTTAGTCAGTGACGAAAGCCAGAAAATCGAACTATCTGTCACTTGTCTTTTATTTTCCAAATCAGAATATCCGAATCCCCTAAAATAAATTGTACTATCTGAGGTAGTAATACAAACAGCCATCCCAGGAACTTTTGTCAGTTGCATGAAATTTTTCAACTCGCTTTCAAATAAATCGAATGGATTTAGCGCTGCATCTTCAGGGATTGAATGACAACCTGCCAAGAGGATTGAGATGACATAAATGAAACTCTTCGACTGCTTAATCATTTCTCAAGTCTGTTACTCCAAAGCGTGCTTCAAGTTTTGAACGAAATGGCTCCTCCACCAGAAGGTGTTTTTAAATGAAGAGGACCGTTGTTACTCATCAATTTCCAGCCTTTATCAGTCCCTGGGTGGTCACAAAATATTTGGCGAGCATATTTGGCACCTCCCAATCAGGCATTTTGCCGGCAGACAGATATTCGAGATACTTCTCAGTGACCTGGGCAAAATGAGCTTCATGGCCCAATTTATATACTGTGGGGATGTTTACAGTCCATCCATTTTCTGTTTGAGAAACACTCAATTCCTTATACCTACCTTCCAGATCAGCTATTGCCTCCCTCACACTTTCGCCAATATTATTATCACCAACAGGCTCGATATAAAGAGTGGGTTTATAACTCTCCGCCTCTCCCTGACGAATTATTAAATTGGCTTTTGTGCCTCGCATGATGCTATAATGTGTATCGCCGGTACCGGGAGGAGCCTCGTAATTCCAAATGACCGATACTTTAGCATGGGTGTCTTTTACTTTAAATACAATTTCACCATTTGCATACACCTGTAAGATCGAATCACGAACATATTTTTGAAGGTATTCGGGATAATTTCTTAATTGTGTCACTTTTTCAAATTGCGATGGATTTAAATCGGTAGTCCACCTACGAGCTGAAAGGACGGAAATATCTCTGTTGTAATCTAAAGCAATTCCGGGATAACACTCCCAGAAAACCAAGTCGACCAGGTGAGTGGTGACATCAACAACTCCCTCTCCCTGTTGACTTACGTCAAAAAACCATGCCGGTCTCTTAATGGGTTTTCCGGATACTAATTTTGAATAATGATGCACACTTTCTTTCGTGATAGCCGGATCTTCCGGCGTTCCTTTTTCCAAATCCCCAAACAAGGAAGGCATTTGTGAGAGCGCTTTTTGGATAGCAGTTGTGACCTCAAACCGCTCCGTCATTATATCATATAGTAAAACACCCTTTTCGTCTGCCATTTCAAATGCTTTCTTAAGCAAATCAAAGTCATTGGGATTGATGACCATTGGTTTATCAGCAAGTACATTTATACCAGCTGAAACAGCTCTGTGTATATAGTCGGTCTTTTTTGCATTGTTTCCCGATACTACCATGACATTACCCGGTCGGTCGGCTAGCATTTTTTCGAAAAAATCAGATCCCAGATATATTTTTTGATCCCATGATGTGGGATTTTCCGGTCGCGTATTATAAGACGTGATTCCCGAAAGATAGTTCTCCACCTCAGGACCATCAGGTGCAAATACAAAGACAGAAGACGATACCGAATCATACATATTCTTCTGGACCAGGGCAGCGTGAAAATGTCCAGGATCCACATTCATAATCGTAACTGGTTTCATTTCCATAGGAGTTTTCTGCTGTTCATTTGAAGACTTACAATCTAGGAATAGTAGTCCGGAGAGCAAGATAAAGTAAATGGAAAACTGTTTTTTTAAATAACTCATGGCAAATTAATTGTTCGCTTAACTAGTGAAAAGAGGGCTGTGAAAAACAGATGTTCATTGGAAGATTCAATTTCCTGCATTTTTTGGATGTTATCCTCATCATATGCCTCGATGTATTCTGTAAGAACGGGATCTAAATCCAGACGGTCTGAGCCGTTGCTCCGGGCATTTTTGTTATGTTTTAAATAAATAAGGCCGACGACATCATCTGCTTTGTGATGACTCTGAGAGCTTTGATCAAAAAGCAGGTTATATTTATTGGCATTGACCGTATCACCTAATTTTCTGTAACTGTAAGCCAGTAAATAATCAGACAGTCTCTGATCGGGATCATATGGACGCCCCACTCCGAGATTTTCAGGCCAGGTCTGGCTTGACTCAAGGTAGTATACCGATTGTCGAAAGTTGTTATTTTCCAGCAGGTCCAGGGCTATTGATAAATTTGCCTGTTCCCACAGGTGCCTTCCTTCGTAAGCTCCTTCAAATGGCAAAACCTTTGTGCCCTGTAAGACATCAACTGCAGCTTTGTTTTGGTTATTTTCCAAAAGTGTCTTGGCATAAAGCATTCCAATTGCATAGTTGTTTGGCAACCGGTTATGTGCCTCTTCGGCTGCGTTAATCGCTTTGGTTTTTTCACCAGATTCGATATAGAATTCGATAAGGGATTTCCAACTTCTCCAATTATTTTTATCAATTTGCACAGCGTGCTCGAGATCAGAAGCCGGATCTTTATCCATTTGTTTTTTAAGGGAAGCTCTAACGAGATGAAGAGGGGCATAATCAAATTTTTCTCCTAATTGATCCAGGATGTCAAATGATTCCTCCTTGCGTCCTACGCTCCAGTAATTGAGAGCAAGGTAGTACTTGATTTTCCAATGCGAGGACTGATTTAATGCCTCATGCAGTATGGTCAATGTTTCAATGCGGTAGGGAAAAACAAAGTGGGGCGGCGCATCTATAAATTTGTTAAAATGATCCTGTTGATAAGCACCCTTTAAATCTTTTTGAAGGGCGGCCATCCAAAGAGAGATGAGTGCATGTTCGGGAGCAAGTTGGAGTACTTCCAGAGCAGCACTATCCTGACCCAGCCTAAGGTAGACGGAGGCGAGCTCTAGGAAAGTCTGGTATTTTAGCTCATTGCGATGGCTACTTAAAAAAGCGTTCTTATCCCCCTGATGAGAGGTGAGAAGAAATTGCTCCATTTTGGCAAAATGATTTAAGGGATCTATTCCTCTTATAGTTGCAATTTGTCTTATTGCTGCCATGTCGTTTTGGTTTAGTCTCGAGGCGATGGTGAGTACATAACGGGCACCGATGTGGAACCGGTTGAAGTCAAGTGCATTTCTGGCATATTTATTTGCCAATGAAATATTGCCGGATTTTAGATAAAGCTCCCCCATGGCACAGTAGGCATCTGCCCTGTATTTTAAGGAGTGCGCTGCCCACCCAAAGCATTCTAACGCATCTGTATTTTTGTGCAGGGCAGTATATATCTTACCTGCGGTAAAATTTGTTCCCGGATCGTATGTATCCAGCTGCAACGCCTTTCTGATGAGCTGCAATGCATCGTCAAATTGTGCACTGCGGTATTTCAAATCTGCAAGACTCGTGATGGCATTGAGATGCATCGGTTCTATATCGAGACATTTTTTAAGATATTCTGATGCTTGCCGGTAATTTCTAAATTTTATTTCTTCTCTTGCTTTCTTAAAAAGTGTTTCGGCAGAATATTCTTTTTGAATTTCCAGAACTTCAAATGAGCGGTCAAGGATATTTTTATTGCTATTGGAACGATAATAGATATCGATGGCAGGGATCTTTATTTCATAGGGATGCTTAGGATTTATAATTTTTATTATTTCCACATCCATTGGTTTTAATTTAAAAGGATGCGTGCGCACAATAGAATTATCGCTGGAAATCGAGATTGCGCCTTCCACAGTTTCCAGGGCATTTAGACCAATGACCAAACTATCCGTACGTTCTTCTACATGCATTACTGCTTTTGGTGAGACCTCAGTCAACCCCCCAATCCCTCGAACTGGAAACCAAATCTCACGCCAGATGTCTGTGCGGCCAGGCTCAAATTCCGCCTGAGTGATAGGTGTATTCGTTTTTCCGGGTGAAAACTGATTAAACAACCGGCCAGCCTGAAACTCGATATACTGTTGGTCGGTATCGGTAAGTAGATCTTCCCAAATTCCACCCGATCGCGACAATGCCCACAGCCATAATTTTTGTCCGGGCATCTCGTCATATGGAGACCAATGACCAAATCCAACGTCTTTATCGTGATAGTAACCTCCAAAAAAATCGTTGTATTTGCCCACAACATGGTAAGACTTGCTGCCACCAAAGTTGTTTTCGCTATACCTGTTGAGTTGCCGCCCATCGCTGTTTTCCGGCCAGGGATGTACGTCACCGGGATGACCCAAATATGCATTACCCGGACAAAAGAATTCGAGATCCTGTGAGGCCACGGCTGCCCCTGTCATCCAATTGTAATATGATTGAGCGTTGTGGGTGGGATTATACCAAACAGTACGAGTCTCAAAATAAGCCTTACCGGGTTCTAAAAAAATCTCCACTCTCCATTGTGTGTGTGATGGCAGATCAATATTGCCAACCATACAACTCACGCTTCCGTCATCGTGTTCTGATAAATAGTAGTCTACGGGAGTTGCTGTAGAAGGATGGTGCCCAATGATTCCAAAGTTAAACTCAATGCCTCCTGATGTCCAGGGTCCACGCATGCTGATGTTCCTAAACTTCATGACTTCATTGCGGTAAATGAATTCATGACCCGTGGATTTTTCAATAGCTCCCCACACTTTACCACCGACCTCCGGCAGGACATAAACTTCGATGTAATCATTTTCAAGTTTTACAACCTTCCATTCTCGCATTCTCGCTTCATGGCTATAGCCATCGTACCTATGGTAGGGATAAATCTTCTCATTAGATCTCAGAATCGGTACTGGGTCCGGGTCGGAGAAAGGATAAGTTTTGAACAAATGATTATACTCACTGATTGTTGCTTTGCCCGGTTGTTGTCCTATGATTTGTGCAGTGGAAAAGCAGAAGAAAAGGGGAAAACATAGGCAAGATATCCAAGGTTTCATGGAAAAAAAGTGCTATTATATCAGATCTCAAGATAGCGATTTTGTTGAGAAGGATTTTTCGATTTTCACTGATATCTTTTTGGAGTAACTTAAAAGATTAAGCTTACTTTTGGATGCGGTCGATTTCTATTTGACAATTAAAAAAAGCATAAGCATGAAATTAGGTGCATTTTCTGTGAGTCTGAGTGTTAAGGATATTTTGAAGTCAAAAGAATTTTACGAGAACCTGGGATTTGTTGTTTTTGCCGGAGACATTGAACGCAACTATTTGATTATGAAAAACGGGAATGCGTTGATCGGTCTTTTTCAGGGCATGTTCGAGAATAATATTCTCACCTTCAATCCCGGCTGGGACGAGAGTGCTAATCAGGTGGAGCCGTTTGATGATATCAGGGACATTCAGCGGCAGCTCAAGGAAAAAGGTGTGGTTCCGGAGAGGGAGGCAGATCCCGATTCAACAGGACCAGCGAGTTTTGTAGTAGTTGATCCGGATGGAAATACGATTCTGGTGGATCAGCACGTATGAGTGGATATCGTCCCATTCTAATCAGGCGCTATTCAGGCAAAAAGGGGCGGATAGCTGTAGATATGGGATGGTATTGGCAATAATCTTACAGAATTTTCATTTTATATAGTGATATTTGCCTTGCGAATCACATTGATCTTGATGCAGTTATCAGAGTGATCTAACTGCAAGCCTGAAAACCGGACCGAACTATTTTT
Organism: Saprospiraceae bacterium; assembly: GCA_965222645.1. Classification (GTDB taxonomy): domain Bacteria; phylum Bacteroidota; class Bacteroidia; order Chitinophagales; family Saprospiraceae; genus JABDMH01. Next base: position 5,166,392 of record OZ244968.1, read on the forward strand.
CCTACGAACCTCTTTTAACGATTTTTGGAACAGTATTTTCTGTAAATGTGAAAGATATCGCTCTGTTGTCTGGCTTGGGTGATATTTGAGATCATGATATACCTATGTTTTACCCATTTTCTTCAATACTTCACAGTTTTGGTCGCGCTGTTTCCAGGTTGATTAGCAAGAGTGCATCAGTGACCAGTCTAATCCTTATCATTGTGATGATAGCGACTGGTAATGCATTTGGAGAAACCAGGTACTGGGTCGGCACGGAAGACAGCTACTGGGACTGGCCCGCCAACTGGTCTAATAGTCCGGGTGGCGGCGGGGGATACTCCGTGCCTTTTGGAGATGACAAGGCCGTTTTTGCCAGCGGGACTACCCGTTGTACGGTCAATGTTCATATCGAAATCGAAACTTTGGAGATCCTGGGGGGATTTCAGGGCGAGGTGGTGATTGGGAATGGGATTAATCTAAAGGTGACAACAGGTGGGTTTACCCAGTCGGGAGGCACGTTAGACGGCTCAAATGGTAATTTCTATGTGTTGGGCCCGTTTGAGCTTAACGGTGGTGTTCTCTACGGCAATGCCATTACCGAGATAAATACCGGTACAGTACCACAGATAGCTATGGATTTTGAGGACCAGACAGAACCCTATGAGGACCCGGTAGAACGTCCAATTGATCCCACTGGATCGGGAAATGGTTGTATGGATGCGTCATCCTGGAACCTTTATTATGTGAGAGATGTCTGCGTATCACCAACCAGGCCCATTGATGACTTCGAAATCGAAAGAAGCAGTCAGTTTGCTAGGAATGGAAATAATAGTCTGAGAGTTCGTCTCCTGCCGACCCCGCTGTCAGATTGGCCAGAAGGTCCTGGTGGGGAAGCTACACACAGAGCTGAATTGGGTCCGGCCTACAATTCTCCTACTCCGCAGTACCCCACGGAGGGCGAAGAAAGGTGGTACGGTATGAGCTATTACTTTGCCAATGACTTTATTTTTGCCCCACAGAATATTGCAAATGACATCCGGTTTATCATTGGGCAATGGCAGCATGGTTCCTCCGGCCCATCGATCATCGCGCTGGAAGTGATCGGAGATGAGATCGTTTTGCAAAGACAAACCGGATCCAGTACCAATTCAAATTGGATTACACCAGTACCGATAAAGACAATTCAAAAAGGACAATGGATTGATATCGTAGTTCAGGTAAAGTGGTCAAAAACCAGTGGCAAGGTAAAAATCTGGGTGGATGGTCAAGTGAGTTTTGACATGCCGGTTGTACAAACAATATACAGCAATCTAAATGTGGGTGGAGGTTATAAAATGGGACTCTACTACTGGAGATGGAAGGAGCAACAAAGTGTAACTAATACACTGAATGCGGGAATCACAGACCGCGAGATTTTTATTGACGAATATCGTCAATACAAAGGATCCAATGGTTTCCAGATGGTCGATCCGGCTTCACAATAAATCAGCGCTAAGCCATAAATCGAAGAAAAATCACACTTTTTTGCCACCACTGAGCTCGTTCTGCCATGCTCTCAATTTTTCCCAATGACCACCTTCCGCCATCGCAGCTTGCTTTGGCCAGGTGCCTGGGTCATGCATCGTAAATTTCGGACCGGCATTTTTTAAAATGGATTTCAATTTTTTTGCCTTGGTCTTTGATAGCTGAGAAAAAGTCCACACATTTTCATCGTTTAGCAGTTTTTCAATTTTTGGCCCGATCCCTTCTATTTTCTTTAAATCGTCTTTCCTTTTTCGAGTGGTTGTTGTGCTTTTTGATTTTCCCTTAGCCTGCTGAATGCTTTTGCCGGGTTTGGCAGAAAGTTTCTTCCCCTTCGATTCGTTAATGCATAAGGCCCATTTTTCGAGCCGGCCTCCCTGAGAGGATCCCCCGTCGATAACTTCCAATGTCCATACCCCCCGCGTCTTTTGTCCTTTGAACGCTTTTAAATCGGCCTTAGAATATTTTCTTGTCAAGTTCTCACCTTTATCTCGCAGTCTGTTTTGCAAAGTCACCTGCCGGCCCTGGGGACTAGTCAAAACGACTTTCAGGTTTTGGACCTTTGGATGCTTGATCGATAGGAATGAGCTGAGCGAATGTACTGTTTCATCAAGATGGCAATAGTGGGAACTTTTGATTCCCGTTTTCCCAGTATTAGTGAAAATCTCGGACGACCTCTTCGTGTTATTGCACGTGAAGCATAAAGTCCATCCCCCCAGGTAGCTCTCATTGTCACTCTTGTCAGCAAATTCCAGCTGCCATAGGCCGCTTGTTTTTTTCCCTTTAAACTTTTTTAATGCCGTGAAATTGCCAGTGTGGTGTTTTCCCCGGCCTGAAAGAGCAGATCCCTTTAAAACAGCCTTTGTTTTATCCGGGGCAATAAGAGCAAGGGACAGTTTTTCCGGTTGTGTGGATCTCACATTGACCTTGAGATCCAAATCGGTGATCTTGCTATTCTTTAATATTCGAATTGCGTCTACCTGTCTTTCCCTTCCGACTTTAATACTTACCTGGCGTTGCTTTGAATAATACATGTTGTCTATGTTGCCTTACTTACGTGATTGATGGTATTCAAGGGATTAATTAATGATAAATCGCTCCACCTTTGACATTGTGTCTTTATTATCTGTGTTCTTACCGCCGTCTAAAGATCGCTGATAATCAATAAGTGCTTCCCACTTGGCTTGATGAGCCATTTCCGCCTGTTTCGGCCAGGTAGTAGGATCGTGATATGCCAATCCGGCATTTTCCAGAATACGCGTAAGATCTTTTTTGGATGATTTTGATAATTTCTTCAGCGAGGTTATCCCATTCTTATTGAGTACTTCCTCAATCTTAGGACCAATACCTTCTACAAGTTGCAATGTGTCTGTCGTGACTGTAATGGTGTTTCGTGCTTTTCTATCCACAATCTTTGCTTCGCCTTCCACACGTGTCTCACCAACGACCTTCTTAGATACTTCGACAGTACCCAGACTGCTCATCTTTTTCAAAAGAGACTCTATGTCGACTTCCTTGACAACCTCGACTTCCTTAATTATTTCCACCGGAATTTCCTTAAGGATCTCAATTTCGCGCAATATTTCGACCTCGTTTACAGATGCCACTTCTTTGATGACCTCTACCGGCACTTCATTTACAACTTCTACCTCCCTGACTATTTCTTTTTCGACCGGTACAGCTACCTCCTTGACAACCTCGACTTCCACAATCTTTTCTATTTCTTTGAATACTTCTACAGGTACCTCTTTTTTGACCTCTACCTTTTTGATGACTTCCACGGGTACCTCTTTTGCGACCTCTACCTTCTTAATTACTTCTACCGGGACCTCGACTTTTACTTCCCGGGTGTGGTGTACTTTTTCCACCTTGGGCACCTCCTTAATTACCTCTACAGGAATCTCCTTTATGACCTCGACCTTTTTGATTTTCTCTTTGGCTTTCTCTACCATTTTATTTACGACCTTTGGCACCTCTTTTATCTTTTCTTTGTACAGTGGCACCTCTTTTACAATTTCCACTTCCTTAATGACTTCTACGGGTACTTCGACTTTTACTTCTTTCGTATGATGGACTTTTTCTACCCATGCCACTTCCTTAATTACGCTCACAGGTATTTCTTTTAAAATCTCAACTTTTTTGATTTTCTCAATGGGCTTTTCTACCACTTTGTTTATCACTCTTGACACTTCTTTCACCTTCTCAACGTATATGTGTACCGGTTTTTCTATTTCTATTTCTTTTATTATTTCCACGGGCACTTCTTTTACGACCTCCACTACGACTTCCTTTATTTTTTCCACTTCCTTTATTTTTTCTACCTCCTTGATCACTTCGACCGGGACTTCTTTGATTACTTCGACCTTCTTAACCACCTCCCTGATTACTTCGACCGGGACTTCCTTGATCACTTCCACTTTCTTTACTTTTTCCACTTCTGTTATGACTGGTACCGGAACTTCCCTAATCACCTCAACCTTCTTAATTACTTCCTTTGGCACAAAAACGGATTTCTCGACTTCTCTGACTATTTCCACAGGCACAGGCACTTCCCTCAGCACTTCTATCTCTTTGATTTTTTCTACAGGTACTTCGATGTTATTGGTCACAACTACAGGTACTTCTTTTATTTTTTCAACGATCGTCCTTACCGGTTTTTCTTTGACTAATTGAATTTTCTTTGGCACCTCTTTTTCCTTAACAATATTTACTGGTTGCTTCTTTACGACATTGACTTTTTTTACCACTTCCTTTCTCAGGGGTACTTGCTCCGTGACTTTGACTTCTTTGATTTTTTCAACAGGTATTTCTACATTCTTTATGATTTCAACAGGAACTTCCTTGATTTTCTCGACCACGGTGGGTACAGCAATCTCCTTTATTACTTCTACTTTTTTCATTACTTCTTTTTCACTGAGGAGTTCCACAGGAATATTTTTGACAACCTCTACTTCTTTCACCTCCTCGACCAATTTTGTCTTGAGCACTTCCACCGGCACTTCTTTAATGACTTCCACAGGTTTGATTTTTTCTACTGTATTCGTCGTAACGACAGGTACTTCTTTCTTTAACTCAATCTTTGTGATTTTTGGATTTCCCTTTACCTTGACTATTTTATCTCTGGTTGTTTTTATTTCTTTTATATCCTGTTTTCTCCAAGCGGGACTTGCCTTTAAGATGCAATTGTATGCGGCAAGTGCTTGTTCCTTCGAAATCTTTGCGTCCTTACTTATTTTTTTAATCAATTTGGATTTTTCCATGATCTAGATACTGCTATATGTTTACGAAAAAAAGAATTATTTGCCTCCAATGAGTTCGTCCTGTAGTTTATCAAGCTGTTCCCAATTTCCTTCTGCAGCAAGTGCGGATTGTCTGGGCCATGATCCCGGATCGTGCATTTGAAAATTTGAGCCAGCATCGTCGAGTATTTTCTGAATATCTTTGACATCGGTACCGGCGAGTTGCCTAAAAGTGTGGATTCCTCCCTGATGCAACAGCTCAGCAATCTTAGGTCCGATTCCCTCTATTCTGGTCAAGTCGTCATTTAGTTCTTCTACCTGACGTCGACTCACAATATGTGCTTCACCTTCCACCCTTGTCTCTCCGACAAGATTTTTTGAGACTTCGACAGTGTCGGCATTGGCGAGCATATTGCGCAACTGGTCCATATCGATCGACTTTACGACCTCTACCTCGCGAATTACTTCCACAGGGACCTCCTTAATAACCTCGATTTCCTTTTCTACTATTTTTTCCACTTCCACGATTTTTTCCACTTCTTTAATCACTTCGACAGGTACTTCTTTTTCCACGATTTTTTCCACCTCTTTAATGACTTCAACGGGCTTTTCTACCTCTACTATTTTCTCCACCTCCTTGATCACTTCTACCGGTACTTCTTTCTCCACTATTTTTTCTACTTCTTTGATCACCTCGATCGGTTTTTCCACTATTTTTTCCACCTCTTTAATGACCTCCTTTGGCTTTTCGGCAAGCTTGGCTTCCACAGCTTTTAGCTCTGTATAAATAGCATCTTCTCGTTCTTTTGAGGATTTTTTATAATCACCAAATTCATTGACCAATGTATCATAACGGGCTTGCTGACCCTTACCCTCATTTTCCAGAGATTCATATTTTAATTTCCAGGAATTGAGTGATGATTGCCATTCGTCCTTCTCAGAAGTTAGCCTGGCGTAATCCTCATCCAGTTTATTGAGACGTAAGCCAACCTTTTCGTGATCAGATCTCAATTGCAGATATCGGGATTTATGCTCTTCGACCTGAGTTTTGTACTCTTCTCCATACAGTCTACCCAGCCAGTAACCCAGTCCCGCTGTAAGGGCCATAAATAGTAATGGTAATAACCAGCACAACATATTGTTTGATTTAGAATTTTAGTAAATGTTATTTAAGTGTCACTTCTACTCGCCTATTCTGCGCTTTGCCTTCCGGAGTATCATTTGTTGCAACAGGCTGATCAGGACCTCTGCCACTTACAGCCATTTTATCAAGTGCGAATGAGCCATTTATATTCAAGTAATTCTTGATAAAATCTGCTCGCTCTCTCGATAACTGAAGATTGTAGTCCCGGTCGCCTTCATTGTCGGTGTGTCCTACAATGTCCAGGCCTGCATCATCAACGTGGTCCAGGTAATAGATCAAATCCAGAAAATCCTGTCTTTGCTGTGATGTGAGATTAATGGTACTTTCATCGGTTTCAAAATGCAAGACGATCGGCTTACCGACCAGGCGTGACTTTATTTCTGCGAGTCGATCATCACCAGCAGGTATATCTGCGAAGGAAAAATCAATTCCCTTAAAGAGGGTATCAGATAGAAACCAATCCCGGTGAAAATCGCCGTCGATTAGGATTTGGCTAGCTGGCACTCCCATCGACATGAATAATCGTTTTATTCGATTTGCTCTTGCCTGGCCGACATTGGGCAGGACACTGAGATTGCGCTCGCCATCATCATAGTAACCAGTTATTTTCAATGAGCGGTTTGGGTTTTCGTTCAGGTATCCCGCTGTCTGTTCAAGGGCATTGTTTAGTCCCGTGCTCAACGGCTCTAAATATCCAAACCTGGAGCGGATGAATCTAAAATGTTGGTCAGATGACGTGTTAAAAGCATCAGCATCACGGATGATCCAGTCACCGAGATCAAGAGTCTTTGCGACTACCGGAGGAGTAGCTGCGGCAACAGTGCTCGTGGCACCGAGGGGACATATATATTTTCTAAATATATAAAAACCCAATATAAATGAAGCTATTAGAAGCAAGAGAGGAATAGTCTTGTTCATCGTTAAAATATTAGAATTAAAAAAGTATTAAGTGGGAGTTTATCTTCCTTGGACTAAGGGAGCTCTATAATAAGGATTTTTTGCGACGATCAGAAGCCGCACTGTCTTTTTTTTGATCAATTATTTAATCCTCAGTAATGGGATTTATTCAAAGAATTTGAAATAAATTAAGATGATAGAAAGGTGCTGGTACGGTCATTTTCGATCGCTCACCACTATCTCTAGTACAAGATCATTCAGAAATTGCAACAGCTCAAGGAGCAAATTCGGATCACTATTCCACTGTTCCACAATTGGCACATATACCAGCCACTACGAATTTCACCTCCTCGGATTTGTAATGTGCGGGAAGTGAGATCTCGGGTAATATGATGTGGTCCAGGCATGATGTCGTATCACAAATCCGGCAGTGAAAGTGAACGTGATTGTCGTAATGCTTCCCGTTTAAACAGTCGTGTGAACAACATGCGTATTTACTTTTTCCTGAACCGTCCGAAACACTGTGAATGATACCTGCACCTTCCAAGGATTTCAGAGTGCGATACAGCGTAATTCTATCCATCGAAGGAAGTTTGGCCTCGATATCGTGGCTCGATAATGCGGTTTCACCCGATTGTAGCAGGACACCTAGTACTAGTTTACGGAATTTTGTTACCCTGAGTTTGCCCTCACGTAACAGGTACTGGATTTCCAATTCTGAATTTTTACTCATTTAGAACACGAAAATACGATATTCTCAGCTTGATTGCCCGAAGCAATATTTGGGTGACAAATAGCATTATGTAGTCAGGTACTCTTACGTAGTCTAATGCCAAAAACTGATTTTTCCTTGTTGTGTACTGCACGATTGTTCCTGATTGTAGCTGTCGCCAGTTTCTTTCCGAGCTGCGAGTTGTTTCATCTCGATGAACTGCAGAAAACAAATGTGTATGAAAACTGCTGCAAAACAGAGTCCAGGGAAGATACACTGGGAGGGATATTCTTTTCTATCCCCAATGCAATAACACCCGGCTCTGATGATCGCAATGATGCTTTTTCAATCTTTAGCTCGTCAGCTCTCATAATTGACAGTCTCGAGATCACGGCAGCAAGCGGAGTTCTGTCAATCGCCAGATTTGATATTGCCGTAAACGGCTGGACTGATATTTGGGTACCGAGAAGTGCCTCCGGAAATGTGATTTTTGGGCTTTACAACTACAGTATCTTGCTTTCAGACAATAGAGGCAATATGCGCAGAGTCCTTGGATCTTTTTGTGCGATCTCATGCGAGGAAGAGGAGATCAACGTGATAGATTTTAATAACTGCCATCTCCAGACCCAGAGCGATACCCGGGGCCAGTTTAGCCGGGATACTACCCGCTCAGCACCCTGCAAGTAAATATCGTACGCGAGATAAAAAAAAAGCTACAGATTTTTTAAAAAAGTTAGGAATCCTTACTATAATTGTGGTGCAATTTTGCAATTACAATTATAAATGTGGAAAAATGAGCAAATCAACATTTTACCATGCCGGTTGTCCTGTATGTGTCAGCGCTGAGCAAGACATTCTTTCATTGATTGATTCTAATCAAGTTGAAGTGGTGCATCTGGGAGAGGATAAATCGAAGATAGCGGATGCAGAAAGCGCTGGAGTGAAGTCTGTACCGGCCCTTGTGACACCTACTGGCAATGTACTTCATATAAACTTTGGTGCATCGGTAGCTGATTTAAAAAATTGATTGACGCTTCATTAGCGACGCTTTTCTGATTTGAGGATATAAGTTGTGTATCTCTGTTTAATCCCGGGGATCGATGTGGAAACTTTCGTATGGACAGGGATCTTGTGATGCTGTGCATTGCATTTCCTATTCGTTCCCAAATCAGGATTTAGTGAATTTGCCCGCAGGTTTGCATTCTGTGGGCAATTTTATTTTTTAACTTGGGGATAATGAAAGGCAGCATTTTTGATCCGGCAGCGCAAAATGAAAATCTACCCCTTAAGATTGTTGCTGGGCTTGAACGAATTTCAAAAACATTCAGAGCCCTCCTTTGGGATCATGCGAAGGTCACTGGTCTTAGCCCGATTCAGATTCAAATTTTAGTTTTTATCCGGTTTCATCGCAGTGGTCTGAATTCAGTGAGTTTATTAGCATCTGAGTTTAATGTCAGTAAGGCAACTATAAGTGACTCCGTAAAGATTCTCAATGATAAGGATCTCATAAAAAAACAACCTTCTGATCTTGACAAACGTGCTTACACGATCTCGCTGACAGAAAAAGGATCGAAAATCGTGAGGGAAGCCGGAAATTTTGCCGATCCGATTAAAGAAATTGTGGAAAAAATATCCAAAGCAGACCAAAGGGATTTCTTCAGTCATATTGTTGAAGTTATTTGGGCCCTGAACAAATCGGAAATTCTGTCGATGCAAAGAATGTGTTTTAACTGCAATTATTATACAAAGAAAAAGAAACAGGGTTACTGCAATTTGATGAAAAGGGTCCTGGCCAAGGAGGATCTCAGACTAGATTGCCCTGAATTTGAGGGTCTGGCAAAAGCCGGTGGTTTCAACTGAATCATTATAGGTGGATGCTTAAGATCGTTTTTATGTAGGAAGTGTAAATACGATTTCCGGGTGTAGACGGGGTCAATTTACGACCCTGCGATAGTGCAGATCCTGATATTAGGGTTATCAAAATATTGTCAGGGTATTGGAAGAAATTGGGCAGTCCGGTGATCAAGGGAGATAGCGAGAATGATGTGTGAAAACTGTTTGAAGCCCAAAGATGAGGGATTGTATAGGTCCCCACAAGCTTTAATCTATCAGTCCTTACAATAATTGCCCGGTTTTTCTGTTAAAACTATTAGGAGCTTCTCAAACGCTATGACACGCTCGAATCTAGACCAAGGGGGTTAAACCTGATCCTATTGCGTTTGTTTCACATTTACGGATTCACTTTATCCTATGGATTATTTTGTTTATTATACCGGTGAATTGCCGGGAGCATTAAAGCTTTCACGACATGTACAAAATATACCCAGTTCTTTTCCTCCTGTTGCCGTTGTGTGGTCATGGTCATGGGGATCTTCATCTTCGTATCGCTAAGCTCAGTGAACAGATAGAACGGGATCCCGGAGTTTGGTCTCTCTATCAGAGTAGAGGTGAGTTGTATCTCCAACATGGCGATCTCATCAGGGCGAAGAGAGATTTCCGGAAATTTGAGCGGCACGGAGTGCTAAACCGGCGTTTCTATTTTTTCAAAGCCAAGACTCATTATCATTTGAAGAACTACGCAAGAGCTTTAAGAGTAATTGATGGCGCTTTGCAGAGTGATAAAGACGACATGAAGTCTTGGAGACTGAAGGCAAAGATTCTTTCCTCCCTCAAAAGAGATAGAGAATCGGCTTTGTGCTATGAGCATATTTTGACCCATGCTGTTGCGACTTTTCCCGAAAACTATGTAGATGCGTCGTGTGCCTGGATCGAAAGTGGCCGGGGGGAAAAAGGAGTAGAAGTACTGGAAAGAGGTATCCAGCATTTAGGCAGAGTACCCATACTGTACAAGGCACTAATTGATCAATACAGGGTCATGGAAGCATGGTATCGGGTAATTGCCTTACAAACGGAAATGTTGAACGCTGCGAGACGTAAAGAATTTATTTACTATGAGCGTGCATTGACTTTTAGAAAGAAAGGAAAATTATTCGAAGCATATAGTGATCTTTTAGCTTCTCAAGAAGAAATAAAAAAATTACCCGAAAGGTTACAGCGAACGCCAGCCCTGATTGAATTGCGAGATAAGGTATCTATTGCAGTAGATGACATACGGCGCCATACTCCGATTAAACAGATTGAGATTTATTCCAAATGATCGTAGACCTTAGTATGCAAGTTATGACCTGGAAGCGAGTTTATATCGCCCTTGTGACTCTCTCACTGCTTCATTTTTACACCGGAGCTCAAACCACTTTAATCGACTATGGAAGTGGCTGGAAGTATAGTGACTTGACTAATGCACCACCCGATCAGGGTGGAAGCTCATGGATGGGCATGACATACAATGATAATGCGTGGGAGTCGGGACCTGCTCAACTGGGATATGGTGACAATGATGAAAACACGCTTCTGCAGCAGGGAATAATAACCGGATATTTTCGAAAAGAAATACAGGTGAATGATCCCAGTCATTTTGGTCAATTGGACATGACATTATTGTATGATGATGGGGGAGTGGTGTATATCAACGGCGCAGAGGTATGGCGGGTGAATATGCCAGAGAGTGGTCCGATCGAGTACGGGACTTTTGCTGCGTCAAATAGCGGTGATGATGCAATCTCCTCACAAGTGATTTCTAACAACCTGGTTGTAGGATTCAATATAATTGCAATAGAAATTCATCAGCGATCTTCCGGCAGTTCGGATTTAAGTTTTGATTTTAGGCTACAGGGACTTCCAGCCGGATCTGTCAGAGTGACAAGAGGTCCATATTTGCAAAATGGAGTACCTGATTCCGTCACCATAAGGTGGCGCACTTCAAATCAGACCGGATCAAGGATTTATTATGGCATGAATCCCAACGATTTGAATATGTCATCGGAAGATGCCTCACCTAAGACAGAACATCAATTGCGAATAGGAGGACTCTCCCCGGACACAAAGTATTATTACATGGTAGCAGATCTTGATAATATTCTGATTCCCTCTTCTCAGGACCTCTATTTTAAGACCCCACCCCAGCCGGGAACAGAAGCTCCAATCACAGCATGGATTTTAGGAGATTGTGGTACGGGTAATGACCATGCAAGGGATGTCCGCGATGCGTTTTACAATTATGTTGGTGCAGCGCATACAGATCTAATTTTGTTTCTGGGTGATAATGCCTACAGCGATGGAACGGATTCGGAGTATCAATTTGCTCTGTTCGAAAATATGTACGAGAATAAATTAAAGAATACGTTATCTTATTCCTGCCTCGGTAACCACGATGGCCACAGCGCATCGAGCAGCACTCAGTCGGGACCCTATTACGATATTTTTACTTTTCCCACTCAAGGGGAGGCCGGAGGAGTTTCGTCGGGCACTGAGGCTTATTACTCTTTTGATTATGGAAACATACATTTTATCAGTCTGGATAGTTACGATTCTGATCGGTCGGTAGGTGGAACTATGTATACCTGGTGCGAATCAGATCTGCAGAACACTACCGCAGATTGGATCGTGGCCTTTTGGCACCATCCTCCCTATTCGAAGGGATCTCATGATTCAGACAGCGAGGGATCATTGATCCAAATGAGATCAAATTTCCTACCATTGCTGGAGATGTATGGGGTAGATCTGGTGCTCTCTGGTCACAGCCATTCGTACGAGAGATCCTATTTCATAAATGGACACTACGGCTCATCCTCCACTTTTAATGTGTCAACACATACGATTGGTGCTACAGGCAGTGGGAATGGAAGATCAGATGGAGATGGGGTTTATCACAAAGATGCAGGGCAAATGGAAGGATCCGTCTATATTACCAGTGGTTCGTCTGGAAAGAAATCTTCCGGGCCGCTCAATCATCCGGCTATGTATTATTCCGTTGCAGAATTTGGGTCTTGTGTGCTTGAAGTCAATGGGCAACAGATGGATGTAAGATTTATTCGCGAGACCGGAAGTGTCGATGATTATTTTACGCTGATAAAATCTTCGTCTCCTTGTATCGAGGGATCACCATGTGACGATGGAGATGATTGCACCATAAATGATGTGTACGACCCGAGTTGTAATTGTATGGGAACCTTTCGGGACAGTGACAATGATGGGGTTTGTGATGCAGAAGATCAGTGTCCGGGTGTGGATGACGCTCTTATTGGAATGAGCTGTGATGACGGTGATGATTGTACTGCAGGTGATTCTTATGATCAAAATTGCAATTGCGCAGGTACTTTTGCAGATGAAGATGATGATGGCGTATGCGATGCTGAAGATGTCTGTCCAGGGTATGACGATCGTATCGACACAGATGGTGATGGAATTCCGGATGGGTGCGAACATTGTATCTCACAAACCGATGCTTTTATTGACAATCCACTTACTCATTCAGGTACGGACAGTGCAAGCACTGCTGTGGTTTTTGCAGGATTACAGCAACAGGTGGAGTTTTCTTTAAGTGGACTTAATGCCCGCAAAAATAAACGCAAGTCGAAGAGATTTATAGATCGGGTTACAGTCCGGTACATCGATCCTGTCGATGTGGAGCACACCTATGGAATATTTCGCGGAGATGAGGTCAGTGACGTAGAGGTAATGATTTCCGGCCCTGTTAAATCGATTTCTGTGTCATTGACAGATGCTTATGATGGCAATTCAGGTGTGCAAATGGAAATATCGATGTCGGATGTCATGTCCTGCAGTCTTGAATCCAGCGACGCGCTGCCCACCAGATCCGCAATTGGGGAAGAAAATTTTCGAAAAGTTGAAGACAGTCATGTCATTTTGAGCCCTAATCCAGTATCATATTTGCTTTCGATTCGGATTGACGATGTTCTGTCAAACGCAAAAAAAATGCTTCTCGAAATAATCGATATCAAGGGGGTGGAGGTATTGAGCACATCGCTTGAAAGGGAGAATGGGACACATGCGTTGGACCTGGATGTGAGTCGGCTCATACCAGGCACTTATTCCATGAGGTTACGGATACTAGACCAGACGGTGTATAAGAGGTTTGTCGTTGTACGGTAATTCCCGCCGTCCAAATTGCTGGGGACTGATAGTCCTCATTTTATTTGGTCTGAATCTCCATCATCAAATGTACATGAGGATCTCTCGTATATTTTCTAATTTTTTAAAATTAGGATGATCGATATGCTGCTTTATTTGTTCGTGTTCCCAGGTTGTGTAATATGGAATGTGAAAGGCATGTCCCCCTAGATGAAGCACTGGTAATACATCCGATTTAAGAGAGTTTCCTACCATGAGAAAGTGTTCCGGGGATATATCCAGATGCCTAATTAATTTTGAATAATTCTCTTCTTTTTTTTCAGTCAGAATTTCTATATGATGAAAATATTTTTCGAGACCTGATTTAATTAGTTTTCTTTCCTGATCCAGAAGATCACCTTTGGTAGCCATTACCAATCTGTATTTTTTCTGCAGCGCAGCCAGGACCTGCTCGACTCCATCGAGCAACTCAACCGGTTTTTGCAGCATTTCTTTACCAAAGTCAATGATTTTTTCAACCGCATCGATGCCAATTGTTTTTCCGGACATTTCAATCGCTGCTTCAATCATCGAAAGCATAAAACTTTTTATCCCATAACCGTAGAGTGATAGGTTCTTGATCTCCTTTGCCAGTAATTCTCTGGAGACCGTATGTTGTGGGTGATAATCTTCCATCAGGGCACAAAATTTTTCTTCGATTTCTCGAAAGTAGTGCTCATTGCCCCAGAGTGTGTCATCTGCATCAAATGCAATCACCTGTAATCCGGATAAACTTTCCATATACATGACCTGGTTTAGTTTGCAATATGAGGATTTTTTCTTAGCGCTTTTATTATATTTCAGACATGATTGGTGGTATTTTTCGTGGATTTGTAAAATGGACTTGCTGTATTTGCATCGTTTTCCTTTTTGCGTGTTCTACTGCTGAGGATGAGACAAGTACAGGGCCCAATATCATTTACATATTAGCCGATGATCTCGGTATTGGAGACGTCAGTATCTACAACACAGAGTCAAAGATTGCTACTCCAGCTATTGATGCTCTGGCGAGGGAAGGCATGATGTTTACCGATGCACACAGCGGGTCTGCAGTTTGCAGTCCTACACGGTATGGGATTTTGACTGGCCGGTATGCCTGGAGATCTCGACTGGAAAAAGGAGTGACATGGACCTATGATGCACCCCTCATAGAAACATCTCGACTTACGGTGGCAAGCTATTTAAAACAATCGGATTACCAGACAGGCTGTATTGGAAAATGGCACCTGGGCCTGGACTGGGACAAAAATGCAACCGGAGATATTGATTTTACACTGCCGATAAAAAACGGTCCGAATCAGTTGGGATTCGATTATTTTTTCGGCATCACTGCTTCGCTAGATATCCCTCCGTATTTCTATATCGAAAATGATCGGATTACTGCAACATCTGTCGATACGATTGAAGCGATGGGAGGCAAAAAATTTTGGCGAAAAAGTGTGATTGGAAATGATTTTGTTCACGAAGAAGTATTGCCAAAATTTACCGAAAAGGCATTGGATTTTATCGCGGAAAAATCTGGGAAGTCTGATCCTTTTTTTCTTTATTTTCCCTTGACAGCCCCTCACACACCAATTCTTCCCACCGATGAATTTTTGGGCAAATCAAACGCCAACGAGTACGGTGACTTTGTAGTGATGGTCGATGATGTTGTAAGACAGATATCAAAGGCTGTTGATGATGCCGGTATACGTGATCAAACCATGATTATATTTACCAGTGACAACGGTTGCAGTCCAATGGCCGATTTTGAAGAGCTGGCCACTTATGGGCACGACCCCAGCTATATATATCGCGGACATAAAGCAGATATTTATGAGGGGGGACACCGCATTCCTTTTATCGTAAAATGGCCGGACTACATTACTGAAGGTGGAGAGAGTAACCAAACGGTATGTCTCACTGATCTTCTTGCCACAGTAGCTGCGATAATCGGAGATTCCCTTCCCCATTCTTCGGGCGAAGACAGCTATAACCTGCTGCCGATTTTAGACGGACAGGAGATCGGGCCACTCCGGGAAGCAACTGTACATCACTCGATCAACGGGAGCTTTGCCATTCGCCAAAATAAATGGAAACTGAATTTTTGCCCGGGCTCTGGTGGATGGAGTTATCCACGACCAGAGTTGGCTGATTCATTGAATCTTCCTCCGATGCAGTTATTTGATCTGGATGTTGATCCCGGCGAAGAAAGGAATGTGGTAGATGCAAACCCGGTTGTAGTAAAGCATCTCACTGATCTGATGAGAGACTATACGGAGAGAGGCAGAAGTACACCGGGTGCGAGGCAGACAAATGACAGAGATGTCACTTTTAAGTGAGAAAAATGCTGCCTGGGTTAAGCAAGCTGATGGGTGTAGGACAGTTATAGGGTTTGCTTTATTACCCACGAATTCAGAAAAGAACGATGCCCAGGCGGGATAAAAACGATTCGCATGAAGGTCGGTATTACTCATATCTCAACGGCTTGTATCCTAATTGAAATAAATGGATTTAAAATCTTGACAGATCCCGCGCTGGATGCAGCCGGCAAGTACTACCATCATGGCTTTGGGGCGATTTCGAAAAAACTGGTTGATCCCACCTTTGACATTGAGGATCTTTTGGACATAGATCTTATTTTGTTGAGTCATCATCATCATAAAGACAATCTGGATCACAAGGGAAGAGAGATTTTGGGTGCTGCGAAGATGATTATCTCTACAAAAAGTGCCGCGAAGGCCATAAAGGGAATCGAGGGTCTGGGTGATTGGGAATCCATCCCAGTGCAAACAGCTAAAATATCTAATTTAAGGATTACAGCAGTACCGGCTCAGCATCGGCCCTGGTGGTTGCCAGGTTTTTTTGAAGGTGAGGTAACCGGCTTTGTGATATCATACGAGGAGCAGGATCGGGGAGTCATTTACATTTCTGGTGACACCGTCCTTTTTGATGGCTTACAAGAAATTACTGAGCGTTTTGATGTCGATATTGCAATTTTTCATTTGGGAAAAGTACAGTTCAGGTATTTGACCTTTTTAGGAAAGTACACCATGGATGCTTCGGATTTAATAAAGGCCGTGCAATTTTTCCGGCCTAATACAGTCATTCCTATTCACTACCAGGAGTGGTCTCATTTTAAAGAGCGTGACCATCAAGTCAGGCAGATCATTAGTAGCCATCCGGACGTTGAGAAGAAGACGGTCTACTTGCAATCCGGTGTGAGGATAGATATATAATTCATGTCTTTTTCGTACTCCAAAGAAGTCATTAATGTCCCCGGTGAATTTCCTTTAGAAAACCAATCCCGAGTTTCTTCGAAGTGTATTATTAAACCAGGCCGAACCTCTTGGCAGTATCGACAGCTTCTACGGTATTATTTGCATTCATTTTTTTCAGAATCCTCTGCCGGTGGGTATTTACGGTATGCACGCTGATGCTCAACATATCGCTTATTTCCTTACTGAGTAATCCCTTGCCGGCCAGCCTTAAGACTTCACGTTCTCTACTTGATAATTTCTTTAATTTTTCATCGTTAGGATCCAAAAGAGAAAAAGATTTGCCATTTCTAGTATTGACCATTTGGCTCAAAACTGTGTTTTGCTGATTTTGATTGGGAGATACATCGACGATGCTGAGTGCAAGCCACACGTTACCATTTTTATCCGTTTTAAAAACTTTGTGCTGTTCGATTACTCTTACATACTTGCCACCCCTTGTCAAGAGTCTAAACTCGTTAACCAATTTGTAGTCTGTCTTTTCATTCATGGGCAGTGAGTTATAGAGCCGCAAGGATTTTACACCCAGACTCATCAATAAAATGCGATCATCAGGATGCACATAATTGTCTATTGACGTTTCGGCTATCGCCTCTTCTGCGGGGATATCAAATAATTGATTAAAATTTTCAGAGGCAAAAAGGTGTTTTTTTTGATGAAGATCGAAGACCGAAATTGCGCTGTTGTCCAATTGAGAAAATTTCTGCAAGAAAGGGATCTGAGATTGGAACCATTCATAATCCTGATCAGATACCTCGACTCGATGTCTAAATAGTAATTCCCGATACTCTGTTGTGATTGTTTCCAATTCATTCATAACGGAAAAATACTGATTATTCAGTATATGGATTGATCAATACATCCCCGGAATATGCAGTTTTAGTGTCATGAAAACTTTCGTTGTAAAATTGCTTGTGATTCTTCCTCTATTCAAAGTCTTTGCCCAGGCGCAAACCAGTTCTTCGATTGTGGGTAGTATTGTGCATGAACAGACCGGTGAACCCATCGCTTTCGCCAATGTTCTGGCGATAAGCGGCGACAAGGAATACGGAGCAGTGACAGATGATTCCGGCTTTTTCGAGATGGAAGAAGTAGCCTTGGGAAGATATGAGATTCGCATATCATTTGTGGGCTATGAGGAGGTGATTTTGCCCAACATGGTCGTAAACTCGGGCAGGCCATTGGAAGTAAATACGAGTTTGCAAGAGGTGCCAGCTGTTCTCAGTGAGGTGGTGGTCAAACCCCTGATCGATAAGAAGAAGACCAAGAATGACCAAATCCTGGTCAGTGGCCGGCTGCTAAGCGTAGAAGAGGCCAATCGCTACGCCGGTGGATTTGATGATCCGGCCAGATTATTGTCGGCGTTTGCCGGAGTGAGCAGCAGGATTGGCAGCAATGGAATAGTCATTCGAGGCAATGCACCTAAATATTTGCAATGGAAAATGGAAGGAGTAGAAATCCCAAATCCAAACCATTTTGCAGATCTCGCCGCTTTTGGTGGAGGAGGCTTGACGGCATTGAGTAGCCAGGTGTTGGATAACAGTGATTTTATCACAGGGTCTATGCCGTCCAGCTATCACAACGCGTTATCGGGTGTCTTTGATCTAACAATGAGAAAAGGCAATTCGAGAAGTCACCGCCATCAGTTGCAGATCGGACTTATCGGAATAGATGCCGCATCAGAGGGGCCTTTGTCGTCGAGATCAAAGTCGTCTTATCTGATAAACTACCGGTACTCCACACTAGGTCTGATTCAGTCATTACTCCCAGAAGAGGCTCAGGGGATCAATTATCAAGATCTGTCGTTTAAATTCTCGTTTCCCAGTCTCAAAAAAGGCACGCTGGAGTGGTGGGGTCTGGGATTGCTGGATAAATCAGGTCAAAAAGCAGTCAGTGAACCTCTGGACCAGTTATACATTGAAAATCTCTATGAGCAAAGCGTGCGCCAGGGCATGGGGGCTACGGGTTTAAAGTATTTGCGATTTCTAAATAATAAAGCCAGCAAGTCTTGCGTATGCAGGTGGCTTTTACGCAAAGTGAGACAGACCTTAAAACAGATAAACTGGATGCTGAAAATACGTTGAAAGCGGAAAATAAAATCCTTAGTGGAAGAAGCGATCTTTACTTTATGCTTGATTTGGATTCTAAATTGGGCGAAAATCATATTAATAGCTCGGGAATCAGAGTCAGGAATTTACATTACAATCTTGGCCTGGCTGAGGTGGCAGATTTCAGCGGACTTAAGGATCTGGTTGATGAATCTGGCAATACATTCTTAACCAATTTATATTTCAACTCGACTATGCAGTTATCTCAAAAAACGACAATGGTAGCGGGTATTTCGATACCGTATTTCGCTTTGTCAAAGGAAGCCATTGTAGAACCGAGGATTGCAATAACCCGGAGACTCAATGACAGAACAAAGATCGGTGTGGCGTATGGCAAACACAGCCGTATAGAACCCCTTCATTATTATTTTATTAAAAATGACAGGGGACAACTAATAAATCATGAACTGGAACTGACGAAGGCACATCATATTACAGGTAGCTTCCAGTGGAATATTGCTGAAAAATCAATGCTGAAAGTCGAACCGTATTATCAACATTTATTTGACATTCCCATTCTCGAGGATGGTTATAGATCTTTAATTAACCTGGACAATGAATGGTTTATTGATGACGCTCTCGCTAATTCCGGAAAGGGGAGAAATATTGGGGTTGACATCACATGGGAAAAATATATTGAAAATGGATTCTATGGTCTCGTCACAACATCAATCTTCGATTCGAAATATAAAACGAAGCTTCTGTCATGGACAGATACGAGGTTTAACACGGGATTTGTGGCAAATGTTCTCATGGGAAAAGAATTCCAATTCGGGACTAAGAAAAATAGGTTTTTCAGTATTAATTATAGAATGAATTATCAGGCAGGTGCACCCTACACTCCGGTAGATGAAAGTAACTCTTTGATGACCGGTGAAATTCTTTATCAGGAATCTAGTCCGTATTCCCGGCGCTTTGATCATGCTATGGTGCATCACTTTACAGTGAATTATTCAGTCGCACGTGAAAAAGTCACCCATGCTCTATCACTAAAGGTCATCAATGCCGGGGGATATAAGGAATTTGAGAGTTTTAGGATTCACCTGAGAGATCAGACGATCGTCCCTTACAGAGAAGCTCTCGTAATTCCAAACCTGAGTTACAAAATCACATTTTAGGTCATTAGATCAGGCTACTACAGAAGCTAATCCAGGGAGGAAAAACCCAAGCAGCTGTCATTCGTATAGGAGAGCTCTTGATAGCCCTACTTCTCAACCGTCATAATATTGTCAACTTTTCAGCAGTGCTTGACGAGATCCGGTTTGTTGAGGTGAAAGTCCATAGGTTTGTGGTCCTTTTAGATTCAAAAATAAGTCTTATGCAAAAATGGCAATATTTTGTCCCTGTCGCAGTGCTACTCTTGCTGGGAATTTCGTCTTGTGACAAAGATGATCCGGAACCCGCTCCTACTACTGCCAAGATAAAGGGCGTTATTACACTTCTCAATACAGAGGTCTGGGAAACTTACCAGGATAGCGGCGAAGTACAGCTTACTATATTTCCCGAGTTTTCCATAAATCCTCCGGCAGGATGGGGGATGGTGCCCGATGATGCACTGGGACCAGGAGTGCCCGGTGGAACATTTCCTGTGGGTGCGCCAGCCAATGCCCAGAATCCATTTGTGATAGAGTATCAGGCGGGATTCAATCAAATTGAATATGAGTTTGAGCTGGATCCCGGAACGTATTCTGCACTGGCTCTGGGATTCAGGCATGACCTTGTTGTAGATCCCAACAGAAGGACAGCACCGCTGGGAGTACATTGGGATGATCCCGGAGCAGTAAGTCACGGCGTGGTAATCAAGATCTCTATAGCTGGAAATATCACTACAATACTCGATGATCCGGCTCCAAAGGAATTTACTGTGGCTGCGGGAGATAATCTGACCATAGATTTCAGGGCCGACTTTGGGATACTTCCTCTCTGGTACCAATTTTAGCTTTCCATGCTGAGTTTCAGGGGCAGTTTGCTTATTTTCTTAGTCAGCCTGTGTGGAAATTATTTGACTGCGCAGGATATGCCTGCAGGAGAGATTACCGGCCTGGTTTACGATAAGGAGAACGGACATCCCCTGGCATTAGCTCACATTAGTATCGATGTGTTGAAAAAAGGGGCTGTGACTGATGACCGGGGCCAATTTGCAATTAGGGAAATTCCAGCAGGAGTATACCGTTTAGCGATTTCGTCTCTGGGGTACCAGCGGGAGATCATGGATTCGATCAGGGTTGATGGTGATGGTACAACCAAATTAAATCTAGGCCTTGCAACCGATGATTTAGATATCGGTGAGGTTGTGGTGACAGCGGCAAAACGCTCACAGTCCGTGGCTCTCGCTCCAGCATCGGTATCCGTCCTGTCTTCTGACAAATTGGAAAACGAAAATGTAAATACATTCGATCAGGCATTTGATGCTCTTACAGGTGTACAGGTGACCCGGTCCAGTGGAGCCAATGTGCAGGCGCTGTCTATAAGGGGAGCATCTGAAGTTGCAGGTGGTGGAATAGGAAATCGTGTCTTATTGCTTATCGATGGCAGACCTTCATTGAGCCCTGAATCGGGAGGTGCATTGTGGAACCTGGTGCCGATTTCCGTCATTGACCGGGTCGAAGTGGTCAAGGGCGCTTACTCATCCCTTTTTGGATCGAGTGCGATGGGTGGTGTAATCAATGTACTCACTAAAAAAGCAAGTGCACGGTCTCATACTGGAGCTCATATTAGCTATGGTTTTTACGATGGGGCTCCTGCCACATCCGAATACAGTGGTCGTGGTCAGTATTACAGTGCCGCAGTAAATCAAAGTGGAAACCTGGGCAAGTGGAAGTACATTACTTCCGGAGGCGTTACTTCTAATGATGGACATCGTGAAAAATCTGCTTTCGATATCTATCATTTATTCGGAAAAGTGATTTACCAGCATGATCTGAAAAATAAATGGATCTTTTCTGCAAATCACAATGAGATAAAAAACGATGCTCCAGCTACCTGGATCAATCGTCGATTGGCGTATACAGTAGCAGACCACCGACGTGACGATTTTCAAGAGAAAGACGAAAGCAGTCTTGATTTGCAATATCAGTCGATTAGATCGCAATCACTTAAATTTCATAGCAGACTATATTATTACCGGAATTATTCCTTTTTTTCGTTTGACGATGATCCCGAAAATAAAACGGACAGTAATATCAACTTTGGCAAACAATCTGTACCTAAAGAATCTGTGAGATCATCTCGCCTGGGGGCGACATTTCAGGCAGATTATTACCGCGGATCACATTATGTGATAGCCGGGCTGGATCTCAAAAGTGATTTTGTAAATGGAAAGCCGGATACAGTTTTATATGGTCTTCATCGATCTTTTAGTTCCGGGTTGTATTTGCAGGATGAGGTCTCGATCGAAGATCGAATGATTATTACTGCTGGCTTGCGGTACGATTATTTCCATCTGGAAGATGAGTTTAGTGAGTCGAATTTCAGTCCTAAAATTGCTGCCGTATGGAAGCAAAGTAAAAATTCCTCCATGAGGTTACTTTTTGCAACTGCATTTCGCAATCCTTCCATTGCAGAGCGTTTTATAAAATTTGAGCAGGGTGGAGGATTGAGATTTATGCCAAATCCTAAACTACGCGCTGAGAAGCTTACGACCTCGATCGAATTGGGCAGTAACTTTGGGGATGGAAATAAATGGAATGCAGATGTTTCCCTTTTCTATAATCGATACCGGGACTTGATTTCTTTTCAACAACTACCTTCGGCAGACAGATCCTTATTATTCCAGGTGGTGAATCTTAATAGGGCCCTGATGCAAGGTGTGGAGATAAATTTTACCTACAATCCCAGTGATTTTATTTCGATAAATACGGGATATACATATTTAGATGCCCGGGATATTTCTGAAAACAGACTGAATGATTTTCTCGCTTATAAAAGAAAGCATTCCTTCAGAGGAGGAATACATGCGGTGTATAAATCATTTTCCACGTATCTCTCCTACAGATATCGCAGCCCGATAAAAGAAGTATTTATTTATCCGGGAAGCGAACCCGGCGCGCACTCGGTATGGAACGGAAGAATAAATTACCAAATTACTTCCGATGTTTCTTTTTACATAAGTGTAGATAATTTTACGAATAGTCTCTACGAAGAGCTCGAACGCTATAGAATGCCCGGACGGGGCTATACGTTTGGTATAAGGGTACGCTGATTTTAGATCATTTTGGA
The DNA here is from genome assembly GCA_965222645.1 of Saprospiraceae bacterium. Lineage (GTDB taxonomy): Bacteria > Bacteroidota > Bacteroidia > Chitinophagales > Saprospiraceae > JABDMH01. The sequence continues at coordinate 5,189,500 of OZ244968.1, forward strand.
GCCATTCGCAGGGCACCATCGAGTCTCACGGTTTCACCATTCATCATAGGATTTTCGACAATGGCCTTAACCAGTCCGGCAAATTCTTCCGGCTTCCCCAGTCGAGGTGGAAAGGGCACCTGTGCCTCCAGCGACTCAATGACTTCTTGCGAAAACGAATCGAAGAGCGGTGTGTGAAAGAGTCCGGGTGCAATGGTGCAACACCGTATACCCAACCGGGCCAAATCTCTTGCAATGGGCAGCGTCATTCCCACAATCCCTCCTTTGGAAGCGGCATATGCAGCTTGACCGATCTGACCATCGTAGGCAGCAATGCTGGCAGTGTTTATAATTACACCGCGCTCCCCGTATTCATCCGGATTGTTGCTTTGCATGTGATCGGCTGCAAGCCGCAGGACGTTAAAGGACCCAATGAGATTTATTTCAATTACTTTCTTAAATAACTCCAGACTGTGGACACCTTTTCTGCCTATTGTCTTCATAGAGGGACCTATTCCGGCGCAATTGATACAAATGTGGATCGAGCCAAATTTTTCAATTGTTTTTTCAAGAGCGTTTTTGATTTGCTCTTCATTCGTCACATCAGCTTTGACATACTGAAAAGTATCACCGTTAAAATCTTTGGCAAGGGCATATGCCTTGTGATCATCCACATCGATGATGGTCACTTTTCCACCCCGTTTGATAAAATCACGGGTAGTCGCTTCTCCCAGACCTGATGCTCCACCAGTAATTACTGTAGTCTTGTGTTTTATTTTCATGATGACATTATTTATTCGGGAGCAATCGGCATGCAGGATGAACACACAATTCTTAGCTCGTGTCTCAAATCAATTGCCACCGGGGCTCGACTGAAATATAGCTAATTCGGAGGTATCAGGGCAGCTTCAAATTTTTCAAGCTGAAGAGAGAATGCGGATTTGAGGTCTTGATCGATGATACCTTTATCAGCGTTGAAATTCTGATGAAAGGAGGGTAGGGAAAACACGCAGATTGGACTTTTATTGGAAAACTTGTACCTGTCTGAAGCTATCCCAAGAACAGTTTTTGCTCCCCGGCCACCAGGCGATGTTGATAAGAGGAACATCGGCTTTTGATCCCAGACGTCTTTGTGTATTCTGGATACCCAGTCGTAAATGTTTTTGAATGCAGCGGTATAGGCACCATTGTGTTCGGCAAACGAGATAATTATTCCATCGGATTGCTTGATCTGATTTCTAAAATCATGAGCTAATTTTGGGATACCGGTATCCATTTCTCTATCAATGCTGTAGATGGGCATTTCGTAGTCATTGAGATCGATAAGGTTTATATCACATTCCTGAAGTTGTTGTGCAGCCCAATGGGCCAGTATTTTATTTATCGACTTTCTGCTATTGCTGGCACCAAAGACAAGTAATGTTTTGTTCATTTCAATTATTTTACAAAATAAGCTATGATTGAATGGCTGAAATATGGGACATTTCTCAATTAACAATGAGAAAAAGATATGGTTTTGGCAGAGACATCATTACAAAGCCAATAAAAGAAAAATGAGTGAGGAGAAGATTCTGATTTCTCTATGCAAAACGAGATGGAGACCACAACATACATCAAGATGCCTCCTGAAAGTCTTTATACATTTCATGTATTGACGTGTTTTTGATATCCACTCTAAAATATTAGTTTCGTAGAGTTGTAGAAAAGAGAATTACCAATGTCGACTCAGATCGTTTCTTTCACATTGCTGCTGTTTTTGGGATGCTCGGTTCCTAGGGATTCGACTAAGGAGTCCATGCCAAATATCATATTTATTATGGCGGATGATTTGGGCTATGGGGAGCTGGGTTCCTATGGACAAGAGATAATCGAAACTCCCAATCTAGATGCGTTGGCGGCATCTGGCATGCGTTTTACGCAGTTTTACAGTGGGGCACCGGTATGTGCTCCTGCTCGATGCGTCTTGCTCACCGGAAGGCACAGTGGACATGCACATATCAGGGGGAATGACGAGTGGCGTGAGCGTGGTGAGGTTTGGGATTTCGAAGCAATGTTTCGCGATTCTCTTCTTGAGGGACAGAGGCCGATTCCGGACGAGGAGATCACTATTGCCGAATTATTGAAAACCAAAGGCTATCGCACCGGTTGCGTGGGTAAGTGGGGATTGGGTGCTCCCGGTACAGAGGGATTACCGAATTTACAGGGGTTTGATTTTTTTTATGGGTATAATTGTCAACGTCAGGCACATACTTTTTATCCCATGCATCTATGGAAAAACAGAAATAAGGTAGTTCTAAATAATGAGTTGGTACCTCCACGTACAAAATTGGAAAAGGATGCGGATCCTTATGCTGAAGAGAGTTATCAAAAGTTTAATTTAAATGATTACTCAGCCACTCTAATCCACGATGAGGCTTTGGGATTTATCTCAGAAAATATTGAAAATCCGTTTTTTCTTTACTACGCCAGTACGATACCGCATGTGCCCCTGCAAGCTCCAAAAAAATGGGTCGATTATTACCGGGCAAAATTTGGAGCAGAGGAACCCTATACCGGTGACAAGGGGTATTTTCCCTGTCGATATCCCCGAGCCACTTATGCCGGGATGATTTCATATTTGGATGAGCAAGTTGGGGATATCGTCGATCTTCTAAAAAAACACAACGCCTATGACAACACCTTAATCGTTTTCACAAGCGATAATGGTCCTACCTACGTCGGCGGTGCAGATACTCCCTATTTTGACAGTGCAAGACCATTTAAGACTGAGCATGGATGGGGGAAAGGATTTGTTTACGAGGGAGGTATACGGGTGCCCATGATAGCACACTGGCCACAGAAAATAACTGCCGGTACTACTTCAGATCACATATCCTATTTCGGGGATGTCATGCCTACATTGGCCGAGATAGCCGGTGTAAAAATGCCGGATGACCGGGATGGAATAAGCTTTTTACCATCGCTGATTCAAAAAAATCAAAAAGCACATGATCACCTGTATTGGGAATTTCCCGCCTATAAAGGTCAGCAAGCAGTGAGGATGGGAAAATGGAAAGCCGTACGGAAAAATATTATGGATGGCAATATGGAGGTCGAATTATATGATTTATCCGTTGATATTCAGGAGCAAAATAATATTGCCGCAAATCATCCGGAAATGATTAAGCGAGTGAAGGAAATTATGCTTGAAGAACATGACACGCCGGCACTGGATAAATTCAGGATGGAAGCACTCGAATAAGGGAAAGGGGAATAGGGTGGATAGTGCTGATGGAAATTGTATGAACGGGACCGGCCCATCTGAGCACAACGAATATTTATTGATCAATTAGTTTTCAGTACATATCTATTTCTAAAGCCTGATCATTTTCCCCTCAGCACTTGATTGCTCCGCCACCGACATTTTTTCTTGTTCTTCTTTTGTTGCATACCTTTGCCACAATGATCCGGATAATACAAATGTTATTGGGAGTTTCCCTGATTTTTCAGGGATGTGATGATGACCGGGTTGTTGAAGTTGACGTACTCGTACTCGGAGGAGGTACAGGAGGGACAGCAGCGGCTATTGCCTCGGCAAGGATGGAGGTGAGTACGATGCTCATTGAGGAGGGACCATGGCTGGGAGGTATGTTGACCAGTGCAGGAGTGAGTGCGATAGACGGCAATCACTATATGCCGGCGGGAATATGGGGAGAATTTAGAGATAGTTTGCGCCAGCGCTATGGCGGTGCAGAAAACCTGGCTACCGGGTGGGTTAGTTTTACTCTGTTTGAACCAAAAATTGGAGCTGAAATTTTGGACAACATAACAGGACAATTGGCTGATAATTTGATCGTCGAAAAAAATTACCGTTGGCAAAAAATCACAGATCAGGGGGACTATTGGGAGGTTACTTATGGTAAGGAAGGGGCTAGTAACTTAGTGAGAAGTCGAATCCTTGTCGATGGGACAGACCTGGGTGATATCGCAGCGGAGGTTGGGTGCGAATTTGATGTTGGTATGGATAGCCGGGATTCTAGCGGAGAAGGGATTGCCCCCTTAATTGCTAATGATATGGTGCAGGATTTAACTCATGTTGCAATACTGCAAGACTATTCACCCGCAAAGGCGCCACTAGTCGCCAGATCTCCGGAGTACAATCTGAATGATTTTATTTGCTCCTGTGATTCATTTTGTACGGATAGTACTGTGCAGACTCATCCTTGCAAGACAATGCTCACCTATGCGAAATTACCTAACGAAAAGTATTTAATTAATTGGCCTATTTTTGGAAATGATTACTATGTGAACATGGTGCCTCTAAGTCTTGAAGAGAGGTCAGCCGAAATCGAGAATGCAAAAAATAGAACGCTCGACTTTATTTATTTTATTCAAAACGAATTGGGTTTTGATCATTTGGGATTGGCTGATGAATTTCCTACCGAAGATAAATTAGCATTAATTCCCTATCACAGGGAGGGTAGGAGAGTGGATGGCCTGGAGCGACTTAACATAAATCACATTTTATCTCCCTTTGATTATGAATTGTACCGGACAGGTATCGCCGTTGGAGACTATCCCATTGACCATCACCATGGAAAAAATCTCGATGTGCCGGAAATCGAATTTCCACCAGTACCGTCCTTTAATATCCCGATGGGATGCTTGATACCCCGGGACCACACCCGGCTGCTTATTGCTGATAAGGCCATTTCTGTAACTAATATTGTAAATGGAGCGAGTAGATTACAACCAGTCATATTGCAGGTGGGTCAGGCAGCGGGAGTTATGGCTGCGATCTGTGTCAAAAGTGGCATAACGACCCATGATTTACCGGCACGGCAAGTCCAGGAGGTAATTTTGAATCAGGGGGGATATATCATGCCCTATTACGATGTACCACCGGAGCACGCGTATTTTGGATCTATCCAAAAAGTGGGTGCAACGGGATTATTAAAGGGTGAGGGAGAGCCTCATCAGTGGGCAAACCGGACATGGTTTTATCCGGATTCGCTGGTGCCTTTTTCGCAGATCACAGCCATTGAAGAATTTTTTCATGTCGAATTAACAGTTTCAGAAAAAAGAGATTTTTTAACGGCCGGTAATGCTGTCCAAATTATTTCTCAAAAAAATTCACAGGGGCAAACGGTAGATCTAAATAATTATTTAAACAATGAAAGAATGTATGATCCGGATCAGGCTCTAACGAGAGGTGAGTGGGCAGTGATCCTCGACCGGGCCCTGGGTGTATTTGAGGTCGAAGTAGGGGACGGCGGAGGACTGTGAGGGCCGGTGTGACGTTGTCATTTCACTGAGCTAATTTACTTGTGTAAATCTGACTGGATTTAGAAAGAGAGAATGTGAATATATTTAATCGCGATTTTATAGATTTTTTGGAAGCATTAAACAAACACAATGTAGAATACTTGTTGGTAGGAGGCTATGCAGTGATATTGCATGGATATATGAGGAGCACAGGAGACATGGATATTTGGGTTAATCCCACGAGGGAGAATTATGTAAAACTAATTCTGGCATTTAGATATTTTGGACTTCCCGCGGAGGCCATAACAGAGGAGCAATTCCTGGACACGGATCGCTACGATGTCTTTACATTTGGTATTTCCCCGACTGCTATTGATCTAATGACTAAAGTGAAAGGATTGGAGTTTGAGCAAAGCTATCAAAACTCTGAGATAAAAGAAACCCAGGGAATTGATATACCGTTGTTAAGTTATGAGGCATTGATACAGACGAAAAAATCTGCGGGAAGATTAAAAGACCAGGCGGATATCGAATACTTAGAACAAGAATGAAGGAGAACAAACTCGACAAGACAAAATTTAGAATCCAGACTTATAAGGAGGCGGAAAATACAGTAGCCTATTGGCGATCCCGTCCGTGGTGGGAACGTCTTCAAGCTGGTTATCATCTGAGCTTACGTGCCCACGGATATGATCCCGAGGAGGAACCGAGGCTGGACAAAACTGTTTTTAAGATGCGAAAACGGGAATAAGAGCTCTTAGTCACAGGAATGTTTTTTTTTAATTGGCTGCGAGCGGTAAGAGAGGTGTGTGTGGAGCGCGGAGCTCGAAGCGCGGAGAGTGAAGCAGCAATCATGAAACTCAAGAGGATTTGAGGTGTGGTTAGAATGATTTCTTGCCAAGCGTGTGCAGCACTACCTCCACACAACACTACTTCCTACAACAACACTACTTCACTACCTGCCAAAAGAGACTGAGTGTCAATTTGCTATGACTAACCATAGGAAACAGACTGATTTGCTATGGTTAACCATGGAAAATCGTATATTTGATCATGTTTAAGCGTGTTTTGGAAGAGGAGATCACCCGTAGACTAATAAATAGTAAGAAGATAATTACAGTCTATGGTGCCAGACAAGTGGGTAAAACCACATTGATTAAAAAGATCATTGCACAGATGTCAGGATCTGTGATTGAGGTCAATGCGGATGAAAATCCATTCAGTGAGATTCTTTCCAGCAGGAACCATATAAAGCTAATGTCGTTCGTAGGTAATCGGGATATTCTCTTTATCGATGAGGCTCAAAGGATTCCGGATATTGGTCTTAATTTAAAAATCTTGCATGATCAAATGCCTGAGCTCCGGATTATTATTACGGGATCATCAACCATTGACTTAGCAGATCGAGTTGTGGAGCCTTTGACGGGTAGAACATGGACCTACCGACTTTATCCCATTTCTTACGAGGAGCAATTTGACTTTGGCGAGTTCAATTTAGCAGTAGATGAAAGCCAATTAAATCTTTTGCTGCTTTACGGTATGTATCCCGAAATACTCACCACAGTAAATATTAACGACAAGAGAGAATTATTGCTAGAACTTACGAATGCTGCCATGTATAAGGACATTTATACCATGGCAAATATCAGGTATCCTGAAAAATTGAGGCAATTATTACAATTGCTGGCATATCAAATTGGGAACCTGATTTCGATACATGAGCTTGCAAAGACTTTGCAGGTAAACCGGGATACAGTGGTGCATTATATCGATCTTTTGGAAAAATCATTCATAATATTCAAACTAACGGGTTATCGACGAAATCTAAGAACTGAGGTAACTAAAATGAATAAAATCTATTTCTATGATGTTGGAATCAGAAACGCCATTATTCAGAATTTTAATTATTCCGATTTTAGGCCGGATAAAGGTCAGCTTTGGGAGAATTTTATGATAGCCGAAAGATTGAAACGCAACGAGAATCACAGATTCCATTGTAATAAATATTTTTGGCGATTGCATTCTGGCAGCGAAATCGATTATGTGGAAGAATACGATGGTCGTTTAGAAGGATACGAAATAAAATGGCAGGCAAAAAAAAGAAACCATTCTAAGACCTGGTTAAGGGATTACAACGAATCCACATACTCGATGATCGATCGGACTAATTTTCGAGGATTTGTAATGGGAAAGGGTGGATAGTTTTTCGATTAACTTCTAGATTTTGATTTCATCGTCGTTGCTTTTCACCTCTAAAAGTTTTCAAGTAATTCTCAGAGGTAAAAACAGGTATTTTTGATCTGACGTAATCCTTAATATTTCTTGCCAGGATCGCATCGATTCCGTTAGATGCTCTTTTGTTAAAGTCCTGCCTGGCCGCTGAAAAAGTATTATCATTACGCGATATGCCACTAGTTGGTGTAGGGGACAATCGGGCACTCTTCGTGAATGAGACGGACGCACACAGACCATTTAAACTCAAGATCATGCATTTGAAAGATCCGATCCTCATCGAGTTGTCTCTATGCAACAGAACCAGGAAAGAGCTGGCAGCCATAGCCGGGATTCCATATCGTACTTTTCTCTGTCGAATTAGAGATTTTAGCCTGGATACAGGCAAAGGAATGCTCAGTGCACCGCAACAGGATGAGATCCTGAAAGCGTTTGGATTTGCTGTAAAGTGGGTATCCAGCTCACTTCAGAATGAACTCAGTCATTTGGAGTAGTGCAAATGACATGATACACGATTGTCTTGCAATATAGGCATGGTGACAATGGGCAGAGATTTCAGCAAAGGAGGTGTCAAACTGTGGCTGCCCAGGTCGTAAAATGGGAATTCTTTTCCAGGTCACAACAGGTGAGACTTCGGTGTTCTTAGTTAACAGATAGATTCATTGTCTGGATTCTGTAGTGAGGCAGGACGAGAACCACCAAAAAGAAATGAGGATTTACTCCATAAGTCGATATGGATATATAAATTGGACATAATTGGACATAATTGGACATAATTATGTCTTGACTGGATAGGAAAATGGTGGTAGTATTGTGATTGTATTACAGATGATGAAAAATCGTTAAGGCCTTGGAGATTCGAACTTTTGTTTTATCAGCAATTACCCACAGCTGAGATAAATGTGGGATTTATGAAAATTTATTACTATGTATTTTCAAAGATTAGAGAAATCAAAGAATTATGTACCTGTTCTGATCTCGCTTTTTGTTTTGACTTTGAGTACCGGTTGCGCTGATGAGAACAACGCTTTGTCTGAGTTAAAGATTGATAACGTCTTTATACAAAACGAAGATGGATCTATTCAAAATCATTTGCAATTTAATGCAGAAACCCGTAAATTAATTAGTGAAACCAACAAGTCATTTGCGAGGAAAGTGAAAATCATGGGTGATCTGTATAAAAAAGAACCAAATAATGACGGGGGACATAATTATTATTGTTGGGCGGATGATGAAGACATCTGCTATGAAAAATAAGGTTTTTTGTGTGCTGGTTGCACTTTTTGCAGCCAGCACTTTAATCCTGTCCCAAAGTGAGATTGTGAAACTGGCATTTGATGCTGACGAACCAAACTATGCAAGTTCCTCTCAAGGTTTGGGTAATCTGCTTCCAGTGGATAGAAATCGAAGTATTGCAAACTTTGGACATAAAACGGCATACGTCATTGATAATCATAGTGGCGCATTATTGGTTGAGATGGATCATGGTGAGTTGAGTCATAAGATCAGAACTGCATTGGAATCTGATTCCTATTGGAATCGATATCGCATCTATGACGATCAGGAATCTGATGAAATTCCAACTTGTAGTCAGTCACAGTATTCGATCACCCGGTTTTTTAGGATCGATGACACAACCTTTGCCTGCGAGTTGGCAATTTCTGTATTGGCTAAAGAGTCTTTGTATGAGGAATCTGATCATCATGTCATTTATGGTGTGGCCTTTACCGATAACTCACTCCAGATAAAAGAGTTCTATTTGCGTGATTTGATTAATAATGCGATGACCTTGAAGGGTGGACATTTTATCGGAAGGGATACTTTGATATTAAGTCGTGAGGTTCCAATCGGGAAAGTTGTCGATTCCACCAATGTTTTCAAATTCGTGATGTTGACGTTCCACGAAAACAAGTACAGGCTGGATAAGATTCTACAGATTGCAGCACAGCCAGATTATATAAATTATTACGTGAGCACCTTTTACAATGGCTTTAAAAAAGACGGACTATATTGTTTGTTTAATGGAGAGTCGATCTATGCAACAACTGATTTTGACCATGTTGAATACAAGCGGGACCTTGCTGATCCTGAGGACTATTCCTGTGCCAATCTTGTGCAAACATCTGACTCTGGGTTTGTTGGTCTAATTACAAAAATTGGTGAAGATGGTGATATCGAAAATACAGCGGAGCTTCAGCTGTTGGATGGTGATCTTCGAAAGCTCAGAGCTATACATGAATTTGATTTGTTGTCTTTTACTATCAATTCTCTAGAATATATGAATGGTCACCTTTATTTGTTATTGTTCGATAGAAGGAGAAAGAAATTCTTAATGCAAACAATTGATCTTGACTGAGTTCTGGGCTTACCGATCAAAAGACCTTTAGTGATTATATTACCTTAGTAAAAGGAAATACTGTGGATACAATTACCTTTATGAAAGTATGAATATCCTTTTATAGTCATAGTTCTTTCCATGTTGAGAATTCGTCTCAATCTTCTAACTCTAGGTGATTTTCCGGTCCCCATTCATTTATAAAAAAATACGTATAAATTGCTGGTTGTAAGTGCTTTATTTTTATAAGATTTGTAGGTTTTTACAAAAATGGGATTTCCTGTATTCGCCTTTTTACCACTCTCCTGATAGTCCCCCACTGGATCCTCCTGACTGTATCCTTTTTGTCAGTGAGGATGACAGGTGATCAAAATCCTTGGTCATGCATTTTGACTGAGCACATTCTTCATCGAGTTGTCTCTATGCAACAGAACCAGGAAAGAGCTGGCAGCCATAGCCGGGATTCCATATCGTACTTTTCTCTGTAGAATTAAAGATTTTAGCCTGGATACAGGCAAAGGAATGCTCAGTGCACCGCAACAGGATGAGATCCTGAAAGCGTTTGGATTTGCTGTAAAGTGGGTATCCAGCTCACTTCAGAATGAACTCCGTCATTTGGAGTAGTGCAAAGACATGCTACCTGATTGTCTTGCAATATAGGCACGGTGACAATGGGCAGAGATTACAGCAAAGGAGGGGTAAAACTGTGGCTGCCCAGGTCGTAAAATGGGAATTCTTTTCCAGGTCACAACAGGTGAGACTTTGGTGTTCTTCGATAACAGATAGATTCATTGTCTGGATTCTATAGTGAGGCAAGACGAGAACCACCAAAAATAAATGAGGATTTACTCCATAAGTCGATATCGGATATATAAATTGGACATAATTGGACATAATTGGACATAATTGGACATAATTGGACATAATTGGACATAACACCGTGTTAAATATTCAGCAATTTACAAGAGGTACATATTTTATACGTTTATCGTTTGGAGAAGTTGAAATAACTAAGAAAGTTCTTGTTCCATGAAAAACACTTTCATACTCACATGTTTATTATTTCTCCTAGCTTGCAAGAAGGAAGAGATCGTTCAGCCTCCTCATTTTGGGGAGGCTTCTGCTCTACTAAATGGAGTCGATTGGAGGGGTAAAGCAAATGCTACAATCTACACCGGAGATGACGACGATAATACTTATTCCATTCAATTACGTACTAGTATTGACAACGGAATCGTAATCTTTTCAGGAGTTCCTGGAGTTGAGGACCACTATATTCTTCATCCTGATTCGTTTGGTATCGCCATTAGAAAAGTTTATGCAGCCGCGACAGATAGAGATTTATTGCTAGGTAGGTACAGCCTTGATACTCTTAATACCCAGTTTATTGATATTGATCTCGTTTCGATTGAAGAGCAATTGATTAAGGGTAGATTTCAGGCCAATTTTGTTTTGTCCAGCGGAGACCCTATTGCGAATCTGGGAGATACGCTTTCGTTCAAATCAGGTCGTTTTACGGCGCCAATCTGGCGAGAGTAGCGGTGAAGTGAGCGTTGGTGAAATAAATCACTCTCTATTCTTCCCAGAGATTAGTCTTTTCTTACCGTTCTATTATTCTCCGGAGCGGAACAACTACACGATGCCTGTCTACCACCGGCTCAACCTCAGTGCTACCAAACACTGGGTGAGCAAAAAAAGAAAGCATAAGAAGAGCATGGTCTATAACTTATATAATGCGTATTTCAGGAAGAACGCCAGTTATTACAAATTCGATGGTCGTACAGAGTACAGCGACGATAGAAAGCCGATTAAGATTATTCCTAAACTCAAAGCCATTACTATTCTTCCGATCTTACCTCCGTTTTCGTATATCATTGATTTTTGAATAGCACTGCTCTTTAGGAATATAGATTTCCCGGCTTAAAGCCGAAACTCGGGGAGACTTAAAATTAAGAAATTTGAAATTTTTGATAAATTCAGCAGTCTTGTCTTCGAAAGTAGTGGTGATGAACCTTTTTGGCCGGGTCCCGCCGATCTTATGACCAGTGATGTTTATGTGTATACTTGCGAGTTTGAAGATACTTTGACTAGTGAGCCTATTCCCTTAGACTTGCATCAGCAAAAAAGTTGTGATCTTGCGATCGTCGAATGTCTAAGCTTCACTGAAGGGACCTAGAGCTTACTCAAAGGTTAAGGACCTATTTTCGGATTTAGTCCTTCAGTGAATCTTACATCCAGAGTCCAGATAGAAATTGAGGCACCAAGGCCTATTATCAGGGAATTAGACCGCAGATGTATGCTTAGACATTTGGCTAATTTCTAAACAATTAAAGGTATTAAAATGAAATGGGACTCAATTATGGGCATCGATGTATCGAAAAGGAAAATAGATCTAGCCTTGGGCGAGAATACAGCTGATCGAAGCGTGAGAAAAGCCTGCTTTGCCAACAATTTAGGTGGATTCGATAAACTGTATAATTGGATGAAGAAGCAGGGGCTGAAAATGAACAGTACTTTGATCTGTTTGGAAAACACCGGTATTTATCATCGGCTATTGGTTACCTATCTTCAATCAAAGGAAGCATTTGTCTGGGTTGAAACTCCAGTTCAAATAAAGTGGTCAGGAGGGATCCAAAGGGGAAAAAGTGACGAGATTGATGCTGAACGCATACTGAGCTATGCCTTTCGCAACCAGGACAAGGCAAAGTCCTATGAACAGATGGACAAAGCACTGCTTCAAATATCTGATTATCTGTCACTTAGAGAAAGACTACAGACCTCACTACTGTCTTTAAGCAAGCCGATTAAGGAGCTCAAAAGTGTTGGGTTAGTCAGTGAATCGGAAGCCCTTCATCAAGCTTGTAGCAAGAGTTTAGAAGCTTTGAAAGAGGAACTAAAAGCTCTAGAGGTGAAGATTCTCAAGGCCATCAGATCAAACGAAGACCTTAAGGTCAAGTATGAACTTGCCACCTCGGTAAAATCCGTTGGATTTGTTGCGGCGACATATCTTCTGGTCTACACCAGGGGATTTACACGTTTTAGCAATGCCAAGCAATTGGCATCTTTTGCAGGTATTGCTCCCTTCGAATTCAGCTCAGGATCGAGTCTTAGGGGAAGAACCAAAGTCCATCCCATGGCAAACAAAACACTCAAGACAATCTTACATATGTGCGCTGTAAGCTCGGTGAGAAACAATCCAGAGATGAAGGCGTACTATATCCGGAAGGTCAGACAAGGTAAAAACAAAATGTTGGTCTTAAACGCTATACGTAACAAGATCGTAGGTAGGGTTTTCTCTTGTGTAAAAAACCAAAGAACTTACAAGATTGACTATGCAGCATGAGCATACTTTTTTTTCAACTGACCCGCGGAGCGATTTGAAAAAAGTGATAATTGAGTTTGGAAAGTCTATAGAAATCCGAAAAGGTTGCCAAATCAAAAATGGCTCTTTTGGCGATATTTTCATTTTCTTCAATCACCTGATACACAGGCATCAGTCGATCTCAAAAAAATGAAAACCTCATCCAAAATTGACTCATTTTGTGAAATTGGCACTTTCCGGAGTAGGCTCACTAGTAAGACCTACTTCAAGACGGGAAGTATTCATGTTGTCCTCTATACTATTGGAAAAAGATTGTGACATTAATATAGCGAGGTCTCAATTGGAAAAATATCCAGTGGATTTAATTGACTGGTCGGTGACAAACAGCCATCGCTGGGACTTGCAGCATAGTACGATGACTGATCGATTTGATAAACCCCAGTCCACAAGACCCATCCCCCCTCCGGAGAGCCAGATTTTTCGTTGGAATACAAACCCCTTCCAGCTTGATTCGGGCAGTGATGGTGCAATGGAAGTACCGGGCACTTATTTTTTATGTGCCTATTGGATGGGAAGGTACTATGAATTGATTAATTAAGTATTGACTAATGGTGATTTATTTATAGGAGTATTTATTGAGTGCAATGGAATGGGTTGACAAAAAAAAATGGACCAATAACTTTTTATCGATCCATTACACTTAAACACATGTCTTGATTTTTCAGGCAGGGCTTTTCAGACAATTTTTTTTCTCATTCAACCTCTCGAATGAACACTCTTTAGACTAGCCCAATGTGCAGGGTCTAAAAAAGCATGCGTTTTTGATAACACACCCAAAATGCTTCTTACGGAAGGGTCGGATTTCTACTTTTGGATTTGTGCCCGGTCAATTTACTCATGATCTGGACGGTACTCATGCAATGGTCTGGAGGAAGATGGGTATCAGGATGATATCAGGAATATGTCAAATGGCATGCCAGAATTGTAAAGATTATGTTGACATGCAGAGCTATTGTCTCAGTCACGACAAATCTTTCAGCATCTCCCGGATGCTGTTAAATCCCCGGATAGCCACTATAGCCGTGACAACTACATACCAAACGAGTATGGCAAACAACACAACCATCCAGATTGTCGATAGAGGCATTTTATGCATTTGATTTTGTAAAGTAGGCTTTCTTAAGGAGGCTTCCAAAGATCATGGCCATCACGGTTGTCACATAGGCTGCGATTGATGATTTGTATGGTCCTATTTGATTCGCAAGAGCCTCTGTACTTTCGAGTTGCTGCATCACGAGGAAACTAACCGGTATGATACATCCACACAATATTGCACCAATAGCCCCCCAGCTGTTTGCATCCTTCCAGTAGCAAGCCGCTATAAGGATTGTACTCATGCTGCTGAGGTAAATAGTACCGGTTACTTGCAGATACACCCACAAATCACCTTTAAGGGGAAACCAAAGACCATAGATTAACAGAAATATACCGATAAAGGCAACCAAAATGCGATTAGCCCATAATCCCGATTTTTCAGACCATTTTCTTTTGTGAATGGGTTCCATGATGTCGTTGTAGATCACAGAGCTCCATGCCAGCATATAAGAGGAATTTGTTGACATATCCGCCGCTATCATTCCGGCAATTAATAATCCCAGAATTCCCGTTGGTAAAATAACTGCCAAAAATGTGGGTAAGGCGAGGATTTCACGGGTGGGTGCTGCTATGTTATTTGATGAAAAATAATAAAGCGCTGCAATTCCGAGAAAGGCCGGTAAGATAAATCGCACAAGAAAAAAAGGAGAAGTGGCCTTGTAGATTCTTTTTGCAGTTTTGGAGTCTCTGGCTGCAAGCACCCTGCTGATCATAGTCTGCCATGTGAGAATTGTGGCGAAAGCCAAAATAAGATCAAGAATAATCCGATCCAGGCCGTAGCGATTACCCAGGAAAGGATTAAAAGAAGCCTGGCCATATTTTTCCACAAGCGTCTGAGCGATGGGGGTCCAACCATAATTTACTAAAATGAGTGCGACTGCCAGAAGTAGACCAATACTCATGACAACAAATTGCATATAGTCTGTCACCAGCACAGACAGCATGCCTCCCAGAATAGTATAGAAAGCAACAATGAGTAACAGTATGGTCATCATGGCTTCCAAATAACCTTCAGGAAGCCCAAAGATCACCGTAAGGAAATCACCGCCCATGCGTAGGAAGACACCCATGTTTAAAAGACCACCTAAGACGATCACTACTCCGCTTGCCCATCTGACTTTTTTGCCAAATTTTGATTCGAAAAATTCAGGGATCGTTATCACACCTTTTTCACGCAGCGGCCTGATGCAGAAACCGGTGCGCCCAATGAGGTACATCGCAAAAAATAAGGCTATACCGGGGGTGGTCCCCGCAAATCCGTATTTAAAGCCAAGTTCTGCATTGGCCATACAAGTCACAATACCAAATTCTGTGGCTGCAAGAGAAGCTATGCCAAGAAAAACATCGACTTTGCGACCTGCCAGTAAATAATCATCTACTCCCCTGACATACCTCTTTACCATCAGACCGATCATGACGGTAGCCACAACGTAAACCAGGATAATCAATCCATCGAGGTGCCATGTGAAGTTGGTCATTAAAAAAAATCAGGTATTTAAAGCGAGCTAAGAGCGTCGCTCCATTAATCTCAGCACTCCGAAGGATGAGGGAATATGAAAATCGGGCTTCTCGGAATTTGGTATGATCCAGGATATCCACTTTACATTATTGCTTCGACTATTGACCGTATAGAAGTCTCCCCGGAACAGGCCGACCTCCATAAGGGAGTTTTCATCTAAAACCAGCAAATCGCGAAGGGACTCCAGCGTGATCCTCGCCTCCACATTGTATCCATCAGCAGTCAGTGTGCTGGCTACCTTGAGGTGACCCTTGGGCCATGACCAGTTTAGGTCGAAATTCCGGTAAAACCTCGCTTCATAGTCAAGTATCCTCCCTTTGGGATCCAGCTCAAGACAGTAATAGGGATTCATTTCTCCATTCGATTTAAAGAAGATTTCGACTCGATCACTGGGAAGTACTTCCCGCTTGTCACTACTAGTGCCGGGAGCCACGATATCGCGATCGATCACGTTGTAAAACAGATATAAAGCAGAGTCAGACCACAAAGCTCTGAAGGTTGTCGGTTGCGGCAATTCTTCCTCCCATGGGAAGTGAAAATCCGTGAGCATGCCAGCTTCAGACCAGGATAACTCGTCAGCCTTGCCATCCACAGCGATGTCTTCTTTCACCTTTTTTACCTCATAAGTATTTGCTTCCGTGCCCGGTCCTGCCAGGAGATTAGCAATACACAGGAATATAATAATTATCATTACAGAAAGATATGAAATTCCATATTCTGATGATAGCCTACGATAATTTACAGGGCTGCCCAACACTCGATCTCGACAAGAAGTGTCATGAGCAACGGTGTCTGTACTGCGGTTCTGACTGGCAGTGGATTTGAAAAATACGTACTGTAGATCTCATCAAATTTTGGCCAGTCTGCCAGATCCCTCAGGTAGACATTTACCTTAAATACGTCATCCAGGGTACAACCTGCGGCTGCAAGTTGCATCTGACAGTTTTCAAGGGTATACCGCGTCTGAGATTCGATATCATCTCCTACCACATTTCCATCCCGATCAATAGCAGCCTGACCGGATATGACGACCAGTTTGTCAGAACTGATCTCCAGGACAGGGGAGTAAGGCCCGGCAGTGCTATGTTGAGTGGCCTCATGGGGAATTTGGATTACCCCTCCCTTGGTACCCTGCTCACCCAGGGGATAGGGGAGGTACCCTACAAACCCTGATATTTTCCAACGTCCGCGGTGTTTGCGGCATTGATAGAGTGTTTGCCATTTTAAATAATCTTTTTGACCATCTGATTTTGTGAGGTAGCCATCAAACTTTTTATGTGCCAGGGCTACATCTCCGGTGACATCGATCTGTGTCAGATCTGTCAAGGAATGAAGATCCTCAATGCAGTTGCCGGACCAATCTGTATTTTTAAATATTTCCGCTTGCCTAAGCCATTCTTCCTTGTATAACTCAAGATTTGGAAAAGTAATAGTCCATTGATCGGGATCATTTATTTTTTTTCCATCAATACCAATAAATCCCTCAGGGATAAAATCTTTATCCACCATCCCCCAATCGGCATTTACAAATGCTTGGATATCCCGGGCTACCAGCATGGTCCAAATTTCAGCTCTGTCTGAGTTTTTGGGAAACGGATTATTTACCATGATTTATTTTTATTATTCTCATAAAAATATGATTAATGCTGCATTCCAATCAAATATCGAGGGATTTTATGCGAACGTTCTATTATGCTGTAAATGTAAAACAGACGCCGGTCTAGAAAATCAATCCCAGCTCCAAACAAATTTGATTTATTGCAATAGCCTCAACCCTGCTAAAGAGTTGAAAGCAAAACCATGGTGCTGTTTTATTTCCTGTATAAATGGCATGAATAGGGATCATGGAATGAGCGTATCAAAAAAGATATTTGGCAGCAAAAGTGACTATTCCACTACCCGGTGGTCGACTTGATATTCCTTCACAGCATCCATGTCGGGTTCAACTCCCAGCCCCGTGCCTTTGGGAAGGTAGCCATATGGGGGCCGGATGTCGAGAGGCACTTTGAGGAGATCATGTTCGCGGATAAGGCGGCCAAAAATGTCGCTGGGCCAGGAACATGAGACTGCTGCGGCACAGGAATGTAAATACATTGCTTCGAGGATACCCAGGTCGACCTCTGATCCGTGCCAGCAAGGTAAGTCTGCAGCAGTCGAAATGTGATCCAGCCGTTGAAAATTAGCTAAACCCCCATTGAAATTAAATCCATCCACAGCGTTGAATTCGAGTGCCTGAATAGCATCTTTCACCCTTTGACCGTGGAGAATATAAGGTAAGGACACGTGTAACACAATAGGTACGGTGCCTTGTGCCTTTAGTAATGCATAGTCGGACAGTTTCCAGCGTGGCATCGGATCTTCAAGACAAAGCACGTTGCCTATATCGGCGAGTTGGTGCATTCGCTTTCGGGTATAACCCGCATTTTCCCACCTTTCATTGGGATCGAGAATTACTTCCATTTTGTCATCGATCACTTTTATGCTTTCACACCAAGCCTGCACATCATCTTCCAGGTCGGTTTTAAACTTTATGCAGTCATAACCCATTTCCGAAAATTTTCGAGCGAGATCCGGAATTTCTTCTTTTTCCCGGTGGCTGGACCATCCACCGACCCGGATTCTGTCTTGAACGGGGCCACCCAGCAGATCCACAACTCGAAGCTGATGGCTTTTCGCAAATGCATCGTAGATCGCACATTCAAATCCATCGTACTCCCTGCAATATGCGAAAGGAAGATCTTGAAGGCTGATGTCTTTAATATTTACACCGAGCAGTTGACGTGCAATTTTATCCACGGTAGTCCACTGGTGATCGCGATAGCATTCTCCCCATCCAACAATGCCATTTCGGAGTGACATCTTGATTAGTAATTTTGGAAGTTGATCAAACTGAACACTCCAACCTTTTTGTACGCCAACGGGTAATTTGTGAAGAGGTTTGTCGATGGTCTTGCTTGCAACAGATTCGGGTTTAGCCGGCACCCTCACTTCATAAAACTCAAATAATTGTATTTTCATTTATGGGTGGTTTTTTTTATTCAGTTGAATTGCGAGTCAATTTTTAAGTGGTCGAAAAATTTAAGTGAAATCACGATTAAAAATAAGACTCGTCACTCCGTTGTCTACAAATATGTTTTGACCTGTAATACACCGCGCTAAATCTGATAACAAAAAGGCAACACAATTGCCGATATCTACTGGTCTGATATCATAGTTAAGTACTTGTTGATTTTCGACAAAATCCTTGACCCACTGCTCAGGATCATCAGTCCATGTTTTTATGAGATCATAATTTTGTTCGGCATGTACATATCCGGGACCTACCGCATTTACTCGAAATCCCAAAGGACCAATTTCACAAGCCATACCTTTTGTCAAACCCACTACGGCATTTTTGGCACTGCAGTACAGGGCATACCGGGACTGACTGCTATGGGCATGGACAGAAGAAATATTTACGATATTCCCTGTGGTATTTTTTTCCAGGCATTTTTTGACAAAGAGTTTTGATAGTTGCCATACTGCTTTCACATCCGTATTAAATAGGTGATTATATTCTTCATCAGATACCTGATGAGCTAATTTGCTTAAGCCGACACCTGCATTATTCACCAGGCCATTTACTCCCCCGCAAAACTCGTCTATTTTATCAAACATCTCGACCAGATCCGCACTCTTATTTAGATCTGCCCGAATGGTCAATGCTGATGGATACTGCTCCCTACAGCGATCCAGCTTCTCCTGAGAAATGTCATTAATAACTAACGTGGCACCGCAATTATTTAGGGCTTCACACAGCCCTGAGGCAATACCCAGACCCGCTCCACCCGTGATCAGAATTTTATGTTCTGAAAGATCGATTGCTTGCATACTATTTTCTTTATTCGGATACTGTGATTTCATTCATATATACGGAGACCTAAGTGCAAGTACACAATCGAAATTAATCACATTATTCCATATTTCTTAAATGCTTCTACAGCACTCATGCCATTTGCGATCGCCTTTTGCACTACTTTCTCCCCCGTTGCTTTTTCGATCGCTTGATTTATAATCTCTTTTTCCATTGTTGATGGCACGATACACACTCCATCAATATCACCCAGGACCAGGTCTCCCGGTCTGACATCAACCACGCCTACTTTGAGGGGGAGTCTAAAATCTAACACAGTCCCTCGCGGTCCCTGATCTTGAGCATACCGTCCTCGGCAAAAAGTAGGAAAATTGAGGGCCAGGATTCCCGAAGTATCCCGGCTCAAACCGTTGAGAACAGCTCCGGCAGCTCCAAGCTTGATGGCCCTGGTGCTCATGAGTTCACCCCATAGTGCATAGTTTGCGCTGCCTCCGGATGCCAAGTATACTTCTCCTGATTTAAGATCATCCAATGCCTCCAGCATAAGACCAAATGGTTTTTCGGAGTGTAAATACTGATTGGTCGAATCCAGATCCGCATGTAGAACGGGCATTGCCCTTCCCACCAGAACCATGTCTTCCTTCAGCGGTTGGACGGAGGCCGGCAAAAACTGATTCATCAATCCATGTTGATCCATTATATCACCGACTACAGCTGTGAATAAGTATTGTCGAATTAGTGAGAATAATTGCGTGTCATTTTTCCAGGTGGTATCCGGCATTTTTTGAGTTTATTTTTAAACCTCGAAATAGAATTTAGTTCTCCTGAATTCACTGGCCATTATTTTGCGTAAGTCTCTACCTCTAAATATGATAGGAATAGTGAACATGCCTATTAAGTCCTATTTTTCGATAGTTCCCAGTGCAGATCAGTTAAATTCATTGGCAAAAAAGAAATTACAATGCACTTTTTGGGGCCTTATATTCGATAGTTTGTAAATGCTGTTTATTGTTGGCTATAATTATTATCGTTCTATTATCTTTCAATCGAATCTCCGCCATATCTTTTGCATCAAAAGGAGCATGAAACCCACTTTGGTTAAGACCCACCGGATCGAAATTTCCGCGCCCGTCTCCCTTTAAGAATAAACCATATCCCGCATCATTGCGGGGAGTTTCGATTTCTGATTGAAAAAGATTTCCCGATAGCAGCAAATCACTATTCCCATCAAGATCGAAATCTCTGATGAGAATATTATTTATCGATGATATCTGAGCGAGATTGGGCAATGGATCATTCCTGTATGCTCCTCCGCCCAAATTTTCAATGTAGGTCGAGGCAAAACTATGCGCTTTAAGATTAAGCGCACCCTCAAGTGATGGACCATAAATGTCCTGTAGATTTGCAGAACCAAAGTCTTCATAAGTGGGAAATTTGGCCGTTAATGAAGGTATTTGCTGGGATGAACAATCTTTGCCTCTCACAGGATAGATCTCTCCATGCTCATAATAGCTCAACACGATATCCAGGCTGCCATTGTCATCAAAATCATCGCTAAATATCTCAAATGGTTCGAACGGAGTGGCTTTGTATTTGTAATTTAGTCCCAAATTTCCTACCACCAGATCCTCATCTCCATCTCCATCCATATCTTCAGCCGTAACTGCGTAATACCAACCATTCGAAGTGTCAAAGTCCTTGATCCGCTTCCTTGAAAACCGGCCATCATCATCCTGTGTAAATAGTGTGACCGGCATCCATTCTCCCACAATAACCAAGTCCTCTCTGCCATCCCTATTTTGATCGGTCCAGGATGCAGCAGTGACCAGCCCCAAGTCAATAAATTGTGGGGCTTTTTTCATTGTCACGTCGACGAATTTTCCATTGCGATTTTCTAGTAATTGGCTGCTCGCCGGCACCGGATATCTACCTGGTATTAAACGCCCACCGACAAAAAGATCAATATCACCGTCCAGGTCAAAGTCTGCGGGAGCGACACAGGAACCACTCGATAAATAACGAGGCAATGCTTCAGCACTTTTGACAAATGCTCCACTACCGTCATTGATGTAAAGCCTATCCTGCAAGCTCTCACTAGTTTCTGCAAACTCGTTACCCCCACTGACAATAAATAGATCCAGATCGTCATCTAAATCCACATCAAAAAACGCAGCGTCCATGTCTTCACAAGCTAAGTCTTGGGACCATGCCCCCGAAGTTATCGGATCAAAATTGCCAAGGTTATTTTGCATATACAAAGTACCGGAGTATCCCGCAGAGCCACCGACAAAAAAGTCCTGTAATTTGTCTCCATTGACATCTCCCACACCTAATGGTGGTCCAAATTCAGACATTTTGTGCGGTAATAATACTTCCCTGATATAATCATCAAATTCATTTTCGTGATGGAGGGATTTAGACAAATCCAGCACATCAGTGACATTGACAAATAATTGTTCCTCAATTTCATTTTTGGTCATCGGTATATTAATCGATGCGTCCCCTTGATGAACTGCGATGATCTGATTTGCCTGAAGGTTTGTCAATTCAGTCACAGTTTCATCGGGCCATTGCACAATCATTTTGTCAACAACCTGTTCACGACCAAGTCCAAAGTGAACGATTTCCTCACTCTTAGACATATAGCCCCTGGCGTTGCTGATCTGAACCATTTGCCAAAATTCTTCATTTTGATAGAGGGTGACTTTTGAGCCATAAATATTTTTGTGGTCGATCCCACTCAATCTGATACGGATGAAATTTCCCAGGCCCTGTTCCATTGTCTGATTTTTGTAAAGCATGGCTTCCTGATCGATGTTATTAATCACGAGATCGAGGTCCCCGTCTGCATCTAAATCACCATAAGCTGCACCATTGGAAAGTGTGGGAAGCTCAAATCCCCATTCTTTGATCATCTTTGTAAATGTCAGATCACCGTTGTTTTTAAACACATAATTGGCCAGGTAATCACTGGGAGCCAATTCGACAAACTCCATTAGATCAATCAAATCCCGTGATGAGACTCCCTTTTGGTGAGCTATCCTATTTATACTGTCCAACTTAGCGTCATAAATATCTTGCAGATCACTGAATCGATTGTTGTTCTTCACACCGTTGGTCACAAAAATATCTTTGTATCCATCATTGTCAAGATCTGCAAATAGTGGTGCCCAACTCCAGTCTGTATTACTTACACCCGCCAGCTGGGCCAAATCGCTGAAACTGCCGTTACCAGTGTTGCGTTGGAGAGTGTTGAACATATACTGATAATGACCACCTGATCTTACCTGATCCCAAAAATCGTCTGGCTTCATTGCTCCCATGTGTGTTTTTATGCGCTTATGGTCTTCCGCAACCATATCGACCACGAGAATATCCAGGTGCCCATCATTGTCATAATCTGCAACATCACTGCCCATGCTAAAATTTGAAATGTGGTTGACCAGATCATGGATCTTATCCTCAAATGTGCCATCCTGCTGGTTCATGTAGAGGTGGTCTGGTTCGTTGAAATCGTTGGGTACATAAATGTCCATCCAACCATCATGATTAAAATCCCCAACTGATGCCGATAGCCCAAAAGCGAAGTTTCTAAGCTGTGCAGCATCTGTGACATCTTCGAATTTGTTATTTCCAAGATTCCTGAATAGTTTATCGCTAAATAGCCGGTTGACTGCCATGGATTTGTCGAGTTGCCCACCCACTCCGGGTAAGCTCGGTGGGAGATTTACTAAGTACATATCTACCAATCCATCATTGTCGTAATCAAAAAAAATAGACTGAATAGAGAATCCATGATCATCTAAACCATACGATGCTGCACTCTCAGTAAAGGTGAGATCGCCGTTGTTAATGTATAACTGATTTGCGCTATTTTCATCTTCGAGATATACATTACGACTCACATATATGTCCTGGTCTCCATCGAAATCGACATCAGCAAATGTCACTCCGCTTGACCAGAGTGTATCCTGCGAAATACCGGCACTTTCTGATATGTCTGAAAACTGAAAATTTCCCTTATTCAGATAAAGTCTGTCCCTGACTTGATTTCCGGTGAAGAAAATATCAAGCATTCCGTCATTGTTGACATCTCCCAATGCAACACCCCCACCAGATATGAATTCGACGTTGACAATGTGATTGTTATTTCTTGTTTGCTGCACCTCATTTCTAAAATCAATTGCCGTGTATTCGGCATCCATCAGCTCGAAGAGTGTTGTATGATCCACATCGCTGTTGGCCTGTGGATCACAGGCATAGAGTGCTGTGACAATCAGGACGCCAATTTGTAGTTGTGGAAAATAATATTTCATGATTGGAAAATAGATAAAATAAACACTTCTTGCAGAAAATTATTACTTACTTAGGCCCATGGCAACTCACAGGTACTTGGACATCTTATTCTTTTGCATTTAGATGTCTATGATAATGGAAAAAAGAGACGTTCAAATATTCCTATACCTGATACTGACGATTCTGTCTGGATGTCAGCAAGGCGATGATTTGCACCCCCAATTCGGACAAATCAGTGAGTATGAGGCAATTGTTTCTACTGACAGCACTACTCAAAGGATGATAGAAGCTGTGAGACGGGCATATGACAAAGTTGATCCGGAGAAAGTACCTTACATCTTGAATCATGAGAAGGTCAAGATCTTAAAGAAAAGGCTTGACGATATGGAAATTGGAGCTGAACGTAACCTGGCTTTGTACGATTATGGTCAGGAATTGTTGAGATCGGGTGAGACAGAAGAGGCGATCGATGTGTTTGGCAACTTTCTCTCTTTTTTTACCGATAGAGAGTTCGTCAACAAAGTAACAACGTTGAATGAATTTCGCCAGCAGCTGGCAATTTGTCATTTGAGAAAAGGAGAGCAGGACAATTGTATCCAAAACCATACCAATGAGTCGTGTATCATACCCATTTCGGAAATAGGGCAACACATACAAAGGGAAAGCTCTAATGCAGCCATATTCTATTTAAATCAATGCCTTGAAACCCATCCCACAAACTATGAATACCAATATCTGCTCAACATAGCTCACATGACCTTGGGTACTTACCCAGATAGTGTCCCACCTGAATTTATCATTCCGTTGCACTATTTTCAGCAAGATGGTTTTCCCAAGTTTGAGGATATTGGCTCAAATCTCGGCGTTGATGTCAATGAACTCTCCGGAGGGCTTTGTGTGGGTGATTTTAATGGAGACTTCTACCTGGATTTAATGGTGTCATCTTGGGGTTTTGAAGATCAGATCAGGTATTACGAAAATGATAGGAGCGGAGGTTTTTTGGACAGGACATCGTATACGGGACTTGTGGGAGTCACCGGAGGTCTCAACCTGAAGCATGCGGACTACAACAATGACGGGCACCTAGATTTCGTCATTTTACGAGGAGCCTGGTTGGAAAATTATGGCGGTATACCCAATTCACTTATTAGAAATAACGGCGATGGGACTTTCACTGATGTGACTCAGGAGGTTGGAATGTATTCCTTGCGACCCACTCAGACAGCGGTCTGGGCAGATTTTAATCTCGATGGGTGGCTGGATCTATTTATTGCAAATGAGTCAAAGCCAAATAGTGTCAACCCGTGTGAGCTTTTTTTGAACACAGGTAAGGGTACCTTCCGGGAAGTTGCGCAGGAAGCCAATCTAAGGGCATTCGGTTTTTTTAAGGGGGTAGATGCAGGTGACATCAATAATGATGGATTCCCAGATTTGTACATTTCAAATTTTGAAGGAAATAATTTACTGTATGTGAATAGGGGTTTGGATAACGGCTTGTTATTTGCGCCATTTGAGGATAGCATGAGTATTGCGGGACCCTATGAAAGTTTTCCGACCTGGATGTTTGATTACAACAACGATGGTTTTGAGGACATTTTCGTTTCCGGATATTCAAATGCAGAGAAATCTCCGGCAAATATGTTGATGGCGAATATTAGGAATCCTCATGATCCACGGATTATGGAGCGACGGCCAAAATTGTATAGAAATAATGGAGATGGTTCATTTGATGATGTCGGATACGATCTGGGCCTTACCGAGCCCGCTCCCACCATGGGTTGCAATTTTGGTGATCTGGATAACGATGGATTCCTCGACTTTTACCTGGCGACAGGTGATCCGAGTTTTCTCTCTATCGTACCCAACAGGATGTACAGGAACATTGGTGGTGAGAGATTTGAAGATATCACCTTCTCCGGGGGTTTTGGTCATATTCAAAAGGGGCACGCAATTGGTTTTGGTGATCTTGATCTGGATGGTGATCAAGACATTTATGCCGTGATGGGAGGAGCATACGAAGGAGATAATTATCAGAACGTTTTATTTGAAAACCCGATTGGCAACAAGAATAATTGGATAAATATTATTTTGGAAGGGACAGTGAGTAATAGATCCGCCATTGGCAGTAGGGTCAAGATCAGCATAAATGATCAGGACACTCCTAGGACCGTCTTTCATACCGTGGGCTCAGGAGCGAGCTTTGGTGGCAATAGCCTAATGGCGGAAATCGGACTGGGACAGGCAAGAGTCATAAAAAGTTTAGAAATTACATGGGCCAATGCAAAAAGGATAGTTTCTGTTTATACCGATATACCTGTAAATAAGGTCATAAGAATTAAAGAGGGACAAGAAGAGGTCGATCACCTGGATCTGAGTTCTGTGGATTTTACAAAAGGCCATGACCACCATTCCCATTAGCAGATTGTGTTGCATTTTTTTGTAGGCAAAAAGAAGAAATTGCCTATAGTAATTGGTGCAACAGTCTATTTGTCCTTTCACGACTGTTATTGACTTTTTATTGAAAAAAAAATCTGAACCTGGCGTACAGATTCAGATTTTCGATATACGATTATCTTTTCTAAACTAGAAATTGGGACCACCTGTATCCCACCACAGCCGGGTTCCGATTTCATCGGGACCACCGAGTTTGCCAGTCGCATCGGATACTCCATCAGGATTGTTGTTTCGTTCGCCATTGACAAACGGCATTCGTCTTAAGAAGTCATCCGTAGGGACAACACCCCAATCTGCGTTACTGTCATTTTTGTAATTAAATGGTAATTTTGGATACCCGGTACGACGGTGATCGACCCAAATCTCAATTGTGTTATGTACGGCAGCTATCCACTTCTGCGTTATAATTTTTTCCAGCTTGAGCTCATTATCATCAGCTTCGTCCCATTTCACAGGGACTTCAATTCTACTGGTGAAGTCATTGACATCTCCTTCTGCCTTAGGATCGTTGTAGTCCCATGGCAACTTCGTCTGGTCTTGCTGTAGGTAGCCATCTACACCACCAGCTCCCCATTCGGCAAAACTTTCTCTCACACCATTTTCGTAGTGCTCCTGAGCATTGCCTGTACCAGCCCAACCTCTGAGTGCCGCTTCAGCAAGGAGAAAATGTGTTTCGCTGGAACTAAAGCAGCGTCTGGCAGGCCAGGTAATAAAAGCAGATGCGATGGTTGAATATGTAAGCCTGTCATCTTTAGCAACCAACAATGCACCATTTCGAATACCCTTGTATGGAAAGTCCGGATGATCACTATAAACGGCAGGATCTGTTGCCGGATCAAAATACTTTGAGACCCGGGGATCTTCATACCCTCCCAACACGGATTCCATCGTTGCACTCATTCGAGTATCACCCCAACCAAAACAGATTCGGGCAGGCCGGAAGAAGCCATCGTAATTCTTAATGTAGAAGTTATCAGCATTGGCATCAATTAAACCACCAGGTGCAGCGATTGCTTTTTCTCCCTGAGCCTGGGCGAGTCCGGGATCGACTTTTGAAACACGCATGGCGAGTTGCAATCTCATCGAATTAGCAAGTTTAATCCATTTGCTGATATCGCCACTGTAGCTCTCATCAAATTTTGCCATCCCCCCAAATTCTACATTGGCAGATAAGTCGGCGACAATTTGATCCAGTTCTGCAAACCAGGTGTTGTACAATGTTTCCTCACTATCGTAAAAAATAGTAGCATCAGAAGAGCCATAATTGGTATAAATAATTGGTCCGTGATACGCAGAAAGTCTCGATGCTGCCAAAACTCGTAAAAGCCTTGCCCAGGCGGCAAAAACCTGATTATTTTCGGCTTCAGCGATCTGCAAAACCTGACGGGCCGGGGCAAAAATTCGGCCGTACACCCGGTTCCAATAAGTGTTCCAACGTATGTAGTACGTTGTATTATTTACACCACCTACAAAGGGTGTCGGTGTTGCCAGATGCCTGACAAAGGACTCATGTGCCAAATTGTGTTCAATCTGATCCCCAAAAATATTATTCAACATCGTGGGAAAGAACGCACCAACGTGGTTGTTGTCTTGCCTTAAAGATTCGTCAGATATTTGATATGGGTTAGTATTTAATTCGTCAAAGTTCTTTGTACAACCTACAAGTAAGGAGACCACAAGTAGATATTTTAGAACGGTAATATTTTTCATATTATTTAGCTTTAATATCATGTTTAACTAGTCCAACTAATTAACACTCGATATCATGGATTAGAAGTTTACGTTAATATTAAATCCAAATGTCCTCGTCGCTGGTGTATTAAAATTATCCAGCGAATTGGAATTGCGATTGGTACTCATTGCCAACTCTGGATCAAATGGCGCATCGAGATGAATCAGCCACAAATTTTGTCCCACTAGAGAAAATGTCACCGGTACTCTTTCGGAAAATTTCGTGTCATATGTCAATGCAAATTGAGTCAGCCGTACATTAGTTCTGTCATAAACATACGCTTCACCGACACCATTGCGATCACCGATGGCCCTATACCATGTTTCAGCATCGACTCTCGAAACTGCACTTCCATCCTCACCGACAGCATTCACCTCAACACCACCTGCATCTCTCGCATCGGCAGTGACCTGTGTCACGCCAGCTCCATCGAGCATAGATTGTGTTTGGCTAAATGCAACCCCACCAAACTTACCGTTGACGATGAAGTTTAGGCCAAAATCGCCGAATCTAAAATTGTTGTTCCAGCCCAAACTCCAATCGGGATTCAAGTTACCGGCAAGTTCTGGAGTAGCGGTTCTCAAGGGAGCATTATTGGCATCCAGCATAATTCGTCCCTGTCCATCTCTCCTAAACTTAAGTACGTAAAGATCTCCGATTGAACCTCCCTTTTCAAATCTTGAATAATACCCCTCAGATTGACCGGTAGTGATAGGATTTGTCAAATCTTCATGGGTCTCTACAACTTCATTATTATTTGACCAGAAATTCAATGCCGTTGTCCACAAGAAATTTGGAGTATAAATAGGAGTGACATCAATCGTCAACTCAATACCCTTATTGACAATTTTTCCAGCATTGATAAAATATCTAGTAAAACCAGAACCCGAAGGAGCAGGCAAAGAGATAAACTGATCTGTACTCACAGTATTGTAATAAGTCAAGTCAAAACCAAAACGGTCATCCAAGAATCTCCAGTCAGTACCAAACTCATTACTAGTGATAATCTCCGGTGACAGATTGTCAAAAGGCTGTTGCGTATTTCTGTTTACGCCACCAGTTGCATTTATTGAGTTCTGTGGCTTTACGACGTTAAATGGGACTTCGTTACCCACCCGGGTTGCAGAAAATCGCACTTTTGCAAAAGATACGGCAGCAGGCAAATTGAATAATTTCGTTAAAATCGCCGTGGCACCGATAGAAGGATAGAAATATGATTGATTTCCAGTGCCAGCTAGCGTAGAAGCCCAGTCGTTTCGGCCTGACAGGTCAAGATAAAGCATATCCCTGTACCCTATGGTCGCGTTTCCAAAAAGAGCTTGTTTTACCAACCGACTATTAAGCGTTGAGCGTACCTGCACCAATGATCCTATATTTTGGAAATAAAACTCGTTGGCAAACAGGAGTCCGTTATTGGCGTTACCCGATACACCGGTTCCCAATCCCAATACTGTTTTTTGGTAACTGGCACCCGCCACGACACCAAGGCTGAAATCACCGTAATTGTCATTGTACTTCAAAATTGCATCTGTGTACGAAAGCTCATCGGTGTAGTCATCAAAAGTCCAACTGCCATTGGGGTGGACGGTAGTCGTGTTTCCTCCGGCAGATTGCTTCTCGTCTCTTACTTTTTTAGCGTAATCGTAGTTACCCCTCACTGCAGCACTCAACTTAGGAGTAAATTGATAATCGAGCGTGACACTTCCGATCAGGCGCTTGCTGTCATTTAATCTCGATTCTCTGTTCAGCAACCAGTAAGGATTTGATTGATGGTGATCAATAACAAACCAATTTTGTACTTCGACATTTCTATCCGGGTCAAGCACAGCAAAGTTGTTTTTGAACGATTCGAAGTCTCTGTCTCTCGGAAAGAAATAGAGTCCGGTGAGCGGATTGTCATAATATCCTGCCCTGGGACGATTTTCAGTAGTTTCATCAGACAGCATGACGCTGGATCCAATGGTCAATCTATCGTTGGCCAACTTTGTAGATTGCTTAAAGGTCACGTTATATCTTTCGTATTCATGTCCGGGATAAATTCCCCTGGCCTTGACATTGCCAAAAGAAAAATACGCCTTGGTTCGAGCAGTTCCACCGCTGATGGAAAGTGAATTGATCCAATTGTTTCCGGTTTGAAAAAAGTCGTCTACATAATTGCTTTCATGATTACCAGCTGAAGATGACCAGCTTTCTTTAGTACCACCCTCACTGCCGTATTTAAATTGCAAATCAGGTTTTAATAAGATATTCTCAAAGGTGAGGCCAGTACTAAAACTGACCTTGGCCCTTCCTTCCTGGCCAGACTTGGTAGTAATCAAAACTACACCATTTGCTCCCTGACTTCCATAAAGAGCTGCAGCATTGGATCCCCTTAACACGGAAATACTTTCGATGTCATCTGGGTTGAGCTGAGAGATTCCATCTCCACCGTCAACGCCATCCCACATGCCAGGTTGTGGTCCTCTGGCATTAACCATCGGAATTCCATCTATAACAAATAGTGGCTCACTGCTTCCACTGAGCGACTTATCCCCCCGTAGTACGATCCTTGTTGAGCCACCGGCACCTGAAGAACTTTTTTTAATCTCCACTCCAGCTGCCCGGCCAGACAGACTATTTAGGAAATTGATGTCTCTGGCCTTCAAAAGTTCGCTGCCATCCACCGTTTGTTGCGCGTACGAAAGCGAGCTTTCCTCCCTTTCAATACCCAGAGCAGTCACTACGACTTCGTCGATAGCAATCCCGGGTACAAGGGAGACATTTAATACATCCCTGCCGCCAACAGGTTCTTCGTGTGTGGTGTATCCCGTGTATGAAAACACCAAAACAGCCTCTGCACTTGACAGTGTGAGGGAATAGGAACCGTCCAGATCTGTAACAGCACCATTCGAGGTTCCTCTTTCCAAGATATTTACCCCAATCAGCGCCTCACCTTCCTCTGAGGTCACCGTGCCCGTCACGGTCTGTGCCGAAGCATAGATGTAGCCAAAGAGCAACATCAGCAACGAAAGTACTTTTCTCTGTTTCATTAAATTGTAGAATTTTTAATTGTTAGTAGAACGCACACTTCCTTCGATGTGTGAATTGAAATGGTTGGAGTTCTTTGTGAAACCCTTAATCAAGTAACTCCTAAGTGATTGAGATGGAATGGAATTGCCTCATCATAAGGCATTTATACATTACGATAATTTCTTAGGTATAGTTTTCCTTTTTAAGCTACAGCAATTGAACGATACTAATATAAGAAATCTCCAAATTTGTGTGCGCACACAAATCATTTTTTTATTTTGACAGAGATGAAGGTCAGGATCAAAGATATTGCTCAACAAGCCGGTGTGTCTACAGGAACGGTAGATCGGGTAATTCACAATCGAGGTAATGTGGCTCCTAATGTGAAGGAGAGGGTGCTGAAAGTGATGTCGGAGTTGGGTTACAAGCGAAATCTTCTTGCCAGCACCCTTGCTTACAACCGGACTCTGAATATCGGTGTGTTGACATTTGGTGAGGAAGATCCATATTGGCACCAAATACGAGCTGGCATAGAGCTGGCTCAACAGAGGACAACACACTACGGTGTCCAGGTGGATGTGCTTGTTTGTGATCAAACTAGCCCTGAAACGTTTCGCAAAAATGTAGATGCACTGATTGAAAGCAATCCCGATGGTGCAGTGATTGCCCCTTTATTTGCCAGCGAAAGTGATCGATCGTTTTCCAAATGTGCAGAGGCAAGTATTCCAACGGTCATCATCAATACAGAAATGCCCAGCAGTCACGCTCTTTGCTATATTGGTCAGGATTCTTACCAGAGTGGTGTCATTGCTGCCCGGCTTCTCAATTTCAGGTTTCGAAACAAGGCGACTGCTTTGCTTCTCAATTTAGATGAAGCACCCATGTTGGGTCAGCATCTCCACGACAAGGAAAAGGGCTTCAGGCACTACTTTAGTCAGATTCCGGAGAAAGAAGTAAGTGTAATCACGCGTTCGTTTAGCGACTACAGGGATCCCGAAGCACTGGGTCAGTGGATGAGGGCTATACTCGAAAAGCAAGATAATTTGCAGGGAATTTTTGTCACTAATTCCCGGGCTTACTGGCTGCTCGACTGTCTGCAGGAGCGATTGCTCAATGACATAGCTATTGTGGGTTTTGATTTAGTCGAACCAAATTTGAAATACCTAAAAAATAACCGAATCAGTTTTTTGATTAATCAGAATCCCGTT
This sequence comes from Saprospiraceae bacterium, assembly GCA_965222645.1. Classification (GTDB taxonomy): domain Bacteria; phylum Bacteroidota; class Bacteroidia; order Chitinophagales; family Saprospiraceae; genus JABDMH01. The sequence continues at coordinate 5,221,838 of OZ244968.1, forward strand.
CTGCAAGGATATCTCGGCATTATCAATTTGGTCAATCATTTAATTTTGAAGGAGGACATAAAAAAAGTTCAGCATTTACCGTTGGATATTGTTGTGAGGGAGAATTGCGACTACTACGTGAAAAATCATTTGACAGTTCCCTTGTCGATTTATTAATTAAAATTAGGATGAATTTTGTTTTATTTTTCTTGGCATTTTGCTTGCTGGCACAATGTGGCACGACAAAGACTCCCGGAACAATCAAATATCTGGCCTTGGGAGATTCCTACACTATTGGTGAAAGTGTCGATAATGAAAGTAATTTCCCAAATCAATTAGTACATAAACTTCGACAAGGTGGAGTAGAAATGCGGGATCCTAAAATAATAGCAGTGACGGGATGGACTACTATTGATCTCAGGGATGCAATAAAAAAAGAAGAGCCTTCGAATGACTACGACCTGGTATCTCTGCTCATCGGGGTCAATGATCAATATCAGGAAAAGAATATTTCTGACTACCCAGATAATTTTCGCAACTTACTTATTACCGCAATCACTCTGGCGGCTGATGATCCGGACAGAGTATTTGTCGTTTCAATCCCCGATTATGCCCACACACCCTTTGGTCAGAAAAAAGATCCGGAAAGAATTTCTACAGAAATCGATGACTATAATTCCATCAACAGAAAAATCGCGAAAGAACAAGGCGTGCAGTATTTTGACATTACTCCCATCTCAAGGAAAGGACTAGCTGAGCCCGATCTTGTTGCCAATGACGATTTGCACCCTTCTGCGAAAATGTACATGGCCTGGGTTGATATGATGGAGAAGGAATTGCTAAAAAAAATTAAATAAAAGCCAAACTATTTTCTTTTTGGCCTCACCAGACCTTCCTGTGCCACAGAGGCAACGAGCTTGCCATCCCTACTAAATATATTACCCCTGGTAAAACCGCGAGCATTACTTGCGCTCGGACTATCTACCTCGTATAGTAACCAATCACTCATATCCATGGGACGGTGAAACCACATCGCATGGTCCAGACTTGCCAATTGTAGATCGTGCACACTATACTCGTGCTGATGGGGTTGGATTGCAGTAGTGAGCAGGTTGTAATCGGAAGCGTAGGCCAAAAGGCGTTGATGCACCCTGAAATCACCATCAAAATCTCCCTTTGCCTTAAACCAAAGATGACGTAAGGGCTTTTGTTTTTGAGGCATAACAAAATTGAGCGGATTAACCGGGCGAAATTCAATCGGGCGAGGACGCAGAAACCTCTTGATCCCATCGGGTAATTGATCTTTGTATTTATTGAGCAATTCCAGATCCGAAAGCAGATTATCAGGCCCTGCTACCTCAGGCATCTCGATCTGATGGCTGAATCCCTCCTGAACCAACTGAAAGGAGATGGCCATAATGAAAATATCCTGACCATGTTGTACTGCCTTAACACGTCTTGTCGTAAAGCTACCTCCATCGCGTACCTGATCGACGATATAAATAATAGGTGCATTTAAGTCTCCGCGCAGGATAAAATACGCATGCATGCTGTGTGCAATTCGGTCATCAGGTACAGTGAGAATTGCTGCGTGCAACGCCTGTGACATTACCTGTCCACCAAAAACATGGTGCGCACCAACATCGTGACTGGAACCGGAAAAGATATTGACTTCGATTTGTTCTAAATCTATAGCCTCGAGTAATTCAGTTGCTGATTTTGGCATAAAGATATTCTCTGGATAAGTTCTGGATTACAAATCTACTAAATTGATCTCTCGGATACGTTCACATTATTATCTTCTCTGTCTTGTTTTATTTGAGGAGGCAAAATGGTATGAGTTTAGTAGCGGGTTGAATTTTTCGAGCATTTTGAAAGTTTGTATCGCTTTTATCTCCTGACCCGGATTATTTGACATGAAGAAAATTCTCTATTCTCAAAAAGAGGCGCAAAAAAAAAGGGTGTCGCAAAACACCCTCCATTTGTCAAGGCGATTTCTTAGCGGGCAATTTCAAATTTTTGGATTAGGCTTATGTTTTTTCTGTCATTTACTTTTACGAGGTAAACGCCCGCTCCAAGGGTAGACACATCAATATTTTCAGAAGTCATATTTTTGGGGTACGTACGAAACTGCTTTGAAAAGACAACTTGTCCGAGTATGCTGTAAATCTCAATACCGCTGATTCCGTTTTCAAAATTGCTCAAGGACAGGGAAAGCTCATTTTCCACTGGGTTCGGAAAGACCTTCATTTCACTCCCTGTCAAAGAGATCGATACCTCAACAACGGGACTAAACTGGAAACTGCCATCTACATCTACCTGTTTTAATCTATAATAGAGAACCGGTACAGAGAGATCTTCATCTGTGGTTTGATAATTTGTTGCTGTAGCTGTAGTCCCTGCAGCTCTCACTGTCGCAAATGTGGAAAAATCAATTCCATCTGCGGACCTCTGGACCTTGAAATGGTCACTATTAGTCTCTGAGAGTGTGAGCCACTTGATTTCAATTTTGCCATCTACAAGATCTGCTCTAAAATCGGCCAATTCAACGGGGAAAACAGCTTGTTGCACAATTATAAAATGGTCTTCTACCTCACCATCCGGAGAAAGTCCCGTGGGTAATTCAACCGATACAGAATCACTACTTATGCGGATGCGGGCAAAGGTCGAGGCAATATTGTCAGCTAAAATTGGCACGTTTCCAAAGTCCAGTGTGGCAGTATCTACTGCACCCGGATCGATCACAACCGACTGTTTTTCCGTCTCATCAAAAAAGCCATCCGCATTGAGATCCAACCATGCCGTGAGATAGGCTTTTTCACCTGAGACCGCATTGTCATAAGCGACCTTAAGCGTTGCATTTTTATCCTCAATGATCGACACGGTGCCGATAGCATCCTCATCGCGGTCATCTCCATCGCCGAGGTCCGACGGACTTCCATCGCTCTCATGGTCAGGCGCACTTACTCCGAGAAATGGTCCATTTACAGTAGTGTTATGTCGTGGGCCGTCATCCTCGATGAGTGTGGAGTAGGAAGACGGTGCATCACCAAGATCCAGGACTCCGTAATCCATATCACCACAGGCTGTTCCGTCTTCAAACCGGAGATAAGTAATACTATCTGCACCAAATTCATCGCCGGCTCCGATAGCCTGGGAACATCCAGTTAAGAAGGTAACTATCTGTAGCAAACTATCAGAATCAAGGCTATCGGGATTTACGCCGATCCTGTAAACAGAAATCTTCAGGGAATTTCCCAGAAGTAATTGGTTTCCCATTGCTGTGGTATCCGGATTGTTATCACCGGATACAATGTAAACATCTCCGAGAAGGACAGTGTCACTGTACCAAACCGTTTTTTGACCACTTTCATTTTCAACTACTAGATATGCGGAATCAGTGTGGAGATCAAAATTTTCACAGGTCACTTTACCTCCGGATTGACCATTGAGATTACTATTGCAACTCTTTCCCGTGTATTGAAAATAAATGGCTTTGATTGATTTAGAACTGTTATTACTCAGGCTGTCGCAACAATTGGGATTTGGGGTCTGTGCTAAGCCAAACTGACCGATTGCAAAAGTCAAAAAGATCAAGGGCAAAGTCTGGAAATATCTTACGGTAAGACTTCTTAGAGTGGGCTTCATATACAACCTTGTTTTGTTGAACTTACGATTATCTCAAATTGATGCCACAATATTGCAAAAAAATACCGACATATTTGTCATTTCCTAATAAGTGATGACGAGGGATCGGATTGGCGTAACTTGTTGTTTTCTAACGGTACTAAAGGATCGCAGAGGGGATTTTGACCCAGTATACAGCTGAGATAGGATCGTCGAAGCTCAGTGCAGAAATATGGTCAGATTTTAAAACCCACAGTGAGTACGATCTGATTAGTGCCCCGGTGGTTTGTCACGACTTGATTTGGTGCTCCGTTTACACTGTAAGGCAGGTAGGTGTCTTTCCCGGTGCTGTGACTGAATGCAAGATCTAGAAACGCCTTGTTACCCCTCACGCCTGCTCCAAGTGAGAATATGGAGTCTAAAGAGCTATCACCTACAAACGGGCTACTAAAAAATTGAGTACCCGCCCTAAACCTAAATCCCTGCAGTGCGAGTTCACCGCCCAATCTCAGATTTAATGCTCCTCTGTATATAGATTTGATTTCAGCATTTACTTCGTCTTGATAGATTCTATCCTCATTACTCTCGCTGTTTGTGGTAAAATCATATTTGGCGGAGGAATAATCAACGTATTCTAAGTCAGTGCTTACAAATCCTTTCTTACCGATGATCCAGGCGGCATTTGCCACTGCTTTCCACGGTGTGATCAGGGCATACTCAAATTCTCCATCGGGAGATCCATCGGAGTAGCTTTCGTTTCCACTTCCCTGATCAAATTCATAAGATAGGTCAGTTGTGAATCTGTCAGTAAGAGACAGGTAGGTGGGAGAATGAAATGCCGCACCGATTCGCAAATTGTTTTTTAGTTTGGCAATCGCACCCAATTTGATATTTATACCACCTCCTTGTGTGGTTAGATTTTCATCAAACTGCAATCGATTGAAGACAGGGATTACATCGTCTTCGTCAAATTCGACATAACTTTTAGCGGATTCATACGAGACGAAAGGAATCCCGAGAGATAGGCCCAACAATAATTTGTCGTTGAGATTTCCGCCAAATGCAACAACCATCTCATTATTGTAGCCTTGATTTGTCACGGTCTGATTTTTTCCAAAGGCCTGACTGTGATTGTCAAAGTCGGTTTCGTAAATGTCGTCTCCCTCCAAGTCAAATATAGCTTCAGTACGATGAGCTAATCTTGCTTCAAACGGATCCAATTCGTCGGGTGCGAGTCCATGAGCCAGTCCTGCGAAGCGATCTGTGATAGAACCATCCGTGGCGCCATTGTAAAAAAATTCCTGGTTGAAAGATCCAAGCTTATTTATCCCAAATCCTAAACTCACAGAGCGCCAGTTGCCGCGGTCATTTGGCGTAGTAAAGACTAGCCCGAGATTGCTCAGCGCAAATTTACGTGCCAATGTCTGGCTTTCTGGTCCTCCTGCCAGGCTGGAGCGCGTATTATTGCCGATCACAACAGGGCTGACCACAAGTTCAGATTTCCAATACCCCCCAATGCCTGCCGGATTGATCGAAAGCGATGTAAAATCTCCACCCAGACCTCCCATGGCATTTCCTACTCCCATCGCCCTGGCTGTCCCTTGCACGGTCTGGAAGCTATAGCGTATAATATCACTCGATGTTTGTGAGATGATTGGTGAAATGGTCATGGAAAACATCACCGCTATCCAGAAACCTTTTAATATTCTACCTCGCTTTGTCATAATTGGTATCATTCTAAATTAGTTACATGGCTTAAGGGCATAAAAAAAGTGGGTCCATAAACTGCAAGACCCACCTCATATCTATTATGTACGTTTCTACTGTTCCTTTATCAGTGCTTTCGCGAGCTGCTTCTACTCGAACTGCTGCTGCTCCTACTGGGAGATGCAGATGGTCTGGAAGAAGATGAACTCCTACTCGGTGAATAGCTTCTACTCGGGCTACTGGACCTGCTCGGTGTGTAGCTCCTAGACGGAGAAGAAGACCTGCTTGGAGTATAACTTCTGCTCCTTGTATTATTGCTTCTGCTCGGCGTATAACTTCTGCTCCTTGTTTTGCTACTTGGAGAATAACTTCTACTTCTTGAGCTATTGCTTCTACTTGGAGAATAACTTCTCGTACGTGAAGAGGAGTTGCTTGGAGAATATCCTCTTGAGCTGCGTGAGCGTGAAGAAGAAGGAGCAACCCTTTGAGTACTTCGAGACGAATTAGGCGAAATAGCCCTGTTGGTATTGCTTCGAGTGGGTCGATACGTCTTCGTCGAAGGTGCCACCGGACGCCTTGTTGCCGTATAGGTCTTTGTACTGCTTTTTGTCCTCTTTCCACTTACCGAACTAGGCGTCCTATATGTCTTCCTGGATCCGGGATTGTTGATCTTTATATCGCCATTGCGGCTGCTTCGTGGATTTATCAGCCTGGCATCTTTGGTCTTGAGACCGTTGTTCACTGCCTTTGTTCTCACCGGTGTTCTCGGCGAGGCGTTTACTGCACCCGCTCTCCGAGCGCCGTAGTATGTGCCTCTATTCGTATTGCCAAATACTGGCTGCAAGCGGTCATATCCATTGCCATAACCTCTGCTGTATCCGTAATAATTGTTGACATTGTAATAATTGCCATACCCCAGGCCTCTACCATAGCCATAACTATATGGACTACCGAAATAGCATGCTAAATAGCTGGATCGTCTGCTACCCCAATAAAACGGATCGTAGAAAAACGGATCGTTATAGAAGCTATTGTAACCATAATACCTGTTAAAAGCGCTATAGCGGTTAAATCGATATCTATTCCAGCGGTTCCATGGACTTCCTATGGACAGGTACAAGCCCGAACCATAGTAAAATGGATCATAGAAAAACGGATCGTAAAATCCTGCCGAGAAACGGAAAGGACGATTGAACCTTCGAATACGGGAGGAGTAATAAAAATCCTCATCGTTGTCATAGTCATAATAATCGTACTCATCGTCGTCGTAATAGTAGTTTTCAGTGACATAAGTATCACCCTCTTCCTCATAAGAGTCTACATAATACTCGTCAGAATCAGGATCAAAATAGATGTCGTCAAACTGTGCCCAAGCGGTGAGCGACATGGCCCAAGCCAGAACAAACAGTGAACCAATTTTAAAAACGTACTTTTTCATGATTGTTGTTTTATCCTATAATTACCTTGACGCTCTTTGACCTCTAATTTATTACTTTTGGGCCTTATTTCCTGTTAATGAACTTTTAAAGTTTAGAAATAGGCTGTTAAAAGGTCGAGATCGTCTACAAAAGTCATCAATAGTAAGACATCTTCGGGGGTTTATTAGTTTCATGTTAACAGTTTTTTAAATGTTTTAGGCAAGGCCTTAGTAAAGGTGTAACACCATGGCAAAAGAAATCACATCCAGGTCGGAGAATTACTCACAGTGGTACAACGACATCGTCAAGAAGGCTGGTTTGGCTGATCACTCCGCAGTGCGGGGTTGCATGGTGATCAAACCCTATGGGTATGCCATTTGGGAAAAGATGCAGGCTGAGCTAGATCGCATGTTTAAGGAAACGGGTCATGTGAATGCTTATTTCCCTTTGTTTATACCAAAAAGCTTTTTGAGCCGGGAAGCGGACCATGTCGAGGGATTCGCCAAGGAATGTGCTGTGGTCACACACTATCGCCTTATGCAAAGTCCCGATGGGACTGGAGTGGTGGTAGATCCCGATGCAAGGCTGGAGGAGGAGCTTATTGTACGCCCGACTTCAGAAACGATCATTTGGAATACTTACAAGGACTGGATCAGATCCTACCGGGATCTTCCGTTGCTGATCAATCAATGGGCCAATGTGGTGAGGTGGGAGATGCGTACCCGGCTTTTTCTCCGTACAGCTGAGTTTCTATGGCAGGAGGGTCACACGGCACACGCTACGGAATCAGAGGCAAGGGCAGAAGCCCTGCAGATGCAGGATATTTATGCCCGTTTTGCTGAGGAACATATGGCCATGCCAGTCTTACGGGGTACTAAGACAGAAAACGAACGTTTTGCAGGTGCTATAGACACCTACGCCATCGAAGCATTGATGCAGGATGGGCGGGCATTACAGGCGGGGACGTCACATTTTCTAGGCCAGAATTTTGCCAAGGCATTTGACGTCAAATTTCTTAATGAGAACAATAAGGAAGAGTATGTCTGGGCAACTTCCTGGGGAGTTTCTACCAGGCTGATGGGCGGATTAATAATGACTCATTCTGATGATGAGGGACTTGTCTTACCTCCAAAACTTGCTCCGATACAGGTCGTTATTGTACCCATACCAAAACCACATCCCGATATGACATTTGTGGCTGAGGAGCTGAAGGAAGGTCTCAATGCACAAGGGATCAGTGTCAAGATTGATCTCGATGAAAAAAACAGGCCGGGATACAAATTTGCCGAATACGAGTTGAAGGGTATACCGGTAAGAGTGGGAATCGGTCACCGGGATCTGGCAAAGGGTGTTGTGGAAATCGCTCGTCGGGATACAAAGGAAAAGACTTCTGTGACGGTGGAAAGCAGCGTGGATCACATTGCCAGATTGCTCACCGACATTCAGGAAAATTTGAAGAAGAAGGCCCTCCGGTATCGGGAGGATCATACGGCAAAGGCAGATAGTTGGGAAGAATTTGTCGCATTGTTGGATGAAAAAGGAGGATTTGTACTAGCCCACTGGGACGGTACCACCGAGACAGAGCTGAAAATAAAAGCGAAATCAAAGGCGACAATAAGATGCATACCGATGGAAAATGAAAAAGAGGAGGGAGCTTGTATTCTGAGCGGTAGGCCTTCACAAGGCCGTGTTGTTTTTGCAAGGGCTTACTGACCACAATGAGATTGAGCCCGCCGATTCTATAAATTACATTTGCGCTGTTCTCCAAATATGCTCAGCATTTACCCAAATCCATGGTTGTATGCACGAGAGGAGGTCAGAAAACTTTGGAGCCATTTTGTACATTTGAATATTCTTATATGTATTTTTCGAAATATATTCTAAACCAGTTTCTAATATGTCATTTGAAATCGAGGGAAGGCTACATCGCAAGTTTGATACAGAGAGCAAGACGCAGACGTTTCAGGCTAGAGAATTTGTGATTGAAACAAACTCTAACAACTATGTCCAATACATCAAATTTCAGCTCACACAGGATCGTTGTGGCATTATTGATTCCTTTGAGGAAGGAGCTCGCATAAAGGTGCACTTTGACTTGCGTGGCCGGGAGTGGAATGACAAGTTTTTTACCAATCTAAATGCCTGGAAGATTGAAAAAGCCGGGGAAGACGTAGTTATCGTTCCTCCACCTCCATCCGAAGCATTTCCGGATGTGGCAACCGAACCAGCCTACGGCGCTGAAGATGACGATGATTTGCCATTCTAGTAGAAATGCGTCATTGCATTTGTTATGACTGCGTTTCTGTACACCGTCTGGAACCAACAATCTTGAAGATTCTTGTCGTAATATCTGGTCGGTTCGTTAGAGTTTGGATGAGAGTCGGTCATGTATTCAAACTTTTCACCCGGACTTTGCATTACTATTAATATGCGCAATTGGATCGTACTACTTTTTCTATGTGGCTCGCTGAACACTCAGGCACAGTTTCTTGCAGGCCTGTCTACACGTTGGGATGATTCTTTTGCCGAATGGGTTATCTATACGGAAGATGAAACGCTGGAAGGTGAGATCACTATGAAATGGCCCTTGCGCGGTGACTGGTCTCAGTGGAATTTCAGACTAGGCGAATTGAGTGGGACCATCCAGCAGAAGCGGAAGGATGATCCAAACCTGTGGGAACTGCGGTCTGACAATGAGGTCATTACGATCAAGACAGTCTGGCGAGATGACTGGCGGCAGTGGGAAGTGAAGAACGGTGCGTTAAGGCTTGATGTCAAAAGTAAGTGGGCCAATATTTTAGAGGAGTGGTCTGCAGAGCACACTCAAATGGGTGCGGTGCAGATCTATACGTCATGGGAAGGAGACCTACGCGATTGGGTTGTAGAGGATGATTTTGGCGAGCAAGTCTCTCTTCCTACAAAAATTGCCTTGGCCTTTATTCCGGTATTTTATTCTACTCCCAAATTCTAGCAGATCTATCAATTCCTCCTTTCCGGTTTATTCATCCAATATCTGTGCCGTGTGATCTTTCGTTTTCACTTTTTCAATGATCTTGGTTATGACTCCCCTCTCAATAACAAAGGTATTTCGCAGTATACCGTTATAGATTCGGCCCATAAATTTCTTCGGTCCCCATACGCCAAATGCCTTGAGCATCTGGTGGTCCGTATCGGCTAGCAATGGAAAAGGTAAATCGTATTTTTCTTTAAAACCCTGATGCCTTTTTTGAGAATCAGCGCTAACGCCCAAAATCTTATATCCATCTTTTTTTAGACTTGTATAATTGTCTCTCAAATTGCAAGCTTCAGCAGTGCATCCGGGAGTGTTGTCTTTGGGATAAGAGAATATTATTAGTTTATCATTTTTATAGTCTGACAAGCTATGGACAATACCGTCTTGATCTTCACAAGAGAAGGACGGAGCTTTATCACCGACCGACAAATGCGTTTTTTGTAGTTCAGCCATTTTAATTATTCTATTCCAATTTATAAAGTCAAAAATAAATATAAACACAATTAATTCAAAAAGATTCGTACTATTTTACGACGTTCGAATCTTGACGAAGTGTGTTGTGTAATTCAGCAATTGAGTCAAAAAATAAACCGGGATATATAGTCCTTTTTGTTTCCAACAGCATCAGTCACTTCGAGTTTAAAATGATGAGGACCCCCGGCCCATTCTTTATTACTTATATTGCAGTGTATACGCTTGCTCTTTAGGTCATAGTCGGCGAGTAACCATTTGCCATTTAATGTTGCCCTGTATTTCAATCCTCCCTGGTGATCAATGTTATCGTCAATTCTAAAAACAAAGATTTTTCCATCTGATGTATTGCGATTTGACAAGAGCTGGATATCCGGTGATATGGTGTCTATAATTATTTTAAAATCACCTAATTTTCCCGTCCGGGCAGATAGCCAGCCGCCATCCCATTTGCTTGCTAGACCTGTGATATTTTCTCTTCTGTCAATAGAGGCTATAAGCATTTTTTCCGGAGTTATTTGCTTCTTATTTACTGGATTGATCTTGATCGTTACATCCTCTTTTAAAGGAACAACATTCTCATGCACATGGTAAATCCTTTCTTCATTGTTATTCATCGAGCTGTAGATGTCAAAGAAACCATCTTCATAAAGAGCGTCTTCCGGAAAATAAATATTTAAATCCCGAATTTCAATATTTGCTTCCCATCCGCATTTTATATAATGCGAATATTTTTTATCCCGCTCTGGGATTTTTCCACTACTCCTTATCCATAAGGAAACTGTTTTCTTATTTCCTCCTATGTCCTTTACAGTGATATCGATTTTCTGTGCCCTATTACTACTAACATGGATAACTCCAAAACATTCTTTGTTGTATATTTCTAATTCGTTCGACGGATGTCGATAGCATTTATGGATTTTTCTGTTGGTGAGTATGTCAGCGCGGTAATCAATATGTGCATAATAATCCCGGGATGTATAAGTGGCAATAGAATCCAGAGAAAAGTTATAATTTAACTTTTTGTCACATTCTATGGTAATCCCATAAATCCCGTTTTTATTTCTACCCCCATTAAAAGGATCATGCGTCACTACACCGATTCCCAAATTAGGCGCATCAACCAGGAATGTATCTCGTCCGGAAAGTTGCGAGATTGCAATTTTTTTTTCAGCGAAATTATCCAGATTCTCATCGAGAGAATACAGTACAATTTGATTTATTACTGGATTTACATTATCGGCAATATCCAGATAATGCAGGGGGTTTATCGTCCTTTCTGTCTTAGAATTTCTCAGTTCAAAATGCAGATGTGTGCCAAAGGAGTAGCCGGTAGAACCCATCCTCCCGATCATTTCTCCCTTCTTTACAGGAAATTGCTCTTTACCGGGAAAATCCGTGATTTCAAAACTTTCTCTTGAACGTTGCAATTTGCGGATATAAACTTCTACATTATCGGTAAAACCCTGCAAATGTGCGTATACCGATGTGATGCCGTTGGGATGATTTATGTAGAGTGCATGGCCAAAGCTTCCAGCGGAAATCCTTACTCTGCAGATATAACCATCATCCACTGCATAGATGGGATCGCCCCAGGCCCCACTCTTGGATTTGAGATCGATACCCCCATGAAAGTGATTTCCGCGAAGTTCTGCAAAAGTGCCGGATAACTTCATTGGCAGATCCACGGGAGGGTGGATGGTCCAATCTCCAAGGGCCAATTGGCCGCTAGTAGAAGTAGCCAGGCAGAAGAAGAGAAGAAGAAACCCGGGACGAATCATCGATCCTCTAAATTTTGGATGAACGAAATTGCTTCCGTGTAATGCAATTCTCCCTTGAGAATTCTTTCCTGAAATTCTTCAAGTCGGCCTTCAATCCGTGTCATCAATTTCTGGAACAAATCGGCACTCGCCATTTTTCGGAACCAAAAGATTTCCCGCTCTTTCCTAAGTTCTTCCAGATCGATCAATTTCCTAATCTCTTCGATACGCTCCCAAATAGCTGCTAATCCTTTCTTCTCCAGAGCAGAGCAGAGTAAGACCCGATTATTTTCAAATACGAACTGAAATGCACTTTTTGTCGACTCGGCATTTACTTTTTGATTTCCATCCCATTTATTAACGACCAGTAAGTCTGCCACTTCCATGATACCTCGCTTCATGCCTTGAAGTTGATCACCTGCTGAGGGTTGGAGTAAAACCACAAAAATATCACATAGATATTCAGCTTCGGTTTCCGCCTGCCCTACTCCAATCGTCTCCACAAAAATAATATCAAAGCCCGCTGCTTCGCACAATAAAGATGCTTCATATGATGCATCATTCAAGCCACCGAGCAATCCCGAATTAGGTGAAGGCCGGATGAATGCATTTTTATTTTTAGACAGGTGTATCATCCTTGTCTTATCCCCCAAAATACTTCCACCCGTCTTTATGCTCGAGGGGTCAGTGGCAAGAACCGCAATTTTATGACCTAACGCAATCAAGTATTCACCCAATGCATCGATAAAGGTACTTTTACCGACCCCGGGTGCTCCGGTGATGGCAATACGCAAAGCCTTTCTCGATTGTGCCAGCTTACGGATTACTCCGGCTGCCCGATCTCTATCCACAGGCAGGTCGCTCTCCGCCATAGTAATCATCTTTGCCAGGGCAATTCGATCACTTTTCCTGATGCAATCAACCATTCGTTTTTCAGACCACGCCAAATGTTAAGGATTTTAACTCAAATATATTAGTTATTTTAAATAATTGTAATGATCTGTATAATAGCAACTTAATAATAAAAGATTTTAACAATGGTATTCAAAAACTCTGCGAGGGTTAATTATTTTATAAAAGGGCTTCCCCATTCCCAGCAGTACAATGGCCATTAAAAATAAATGATATCTTTTGGTCGATTCATTTTAAACCTTTTGAAAAGGAAGGGGGAGTGGCCGTTCTCAAGATTTCTAAGTAACTGTGATTTCTTGATGCTCTAAGAAGCCATTCCCCCTATTTCTTTCCAGACCTCAGTTGCCAGTTTATCGCGAATGGCTTCGATCACATGACTTCCCATGAGGGCGTCGAAAGGATGTGTCCATTGTGATTCATTTTTTAAAATCTGCGGAATGTTTCTGCTCAGTCTCACAAATTCAGACTGTGGCGGCAAAGCCTGAGGTAATCCAAAACACAAGACATCTGCACCTCCATTTATCCCTGCCATTGTTTTGACAGTGTGACCGATTAAATTATTGTATTCATCCAGGTGTTCATCATATTCCATGAGACAATGGATACCTGGAATCACCCTTTGGTCCAATCCAAAGGCATTCCAGATATTGTTTATCAGAAGTCGACAGGCTCGTAATTTGCCAATCTCCGTAAGATATCGATGCCCGACTTTTGTGTAAACCCTGATTTTTGGGAATGCTAGTTTTTGTTTTTCATCGAGATCAGTGAGGATCTGCAATAACTGAGAGGTCACTTCCTTTAATTGCCCGAATGGAGATTGCAGGTGGTCAGCTTCTACACAAATCCATTTAGAAAACGGTGGGCTGCTTGCCCATCCAACATTTCGATCAATTATTTTAACAAATTGAAACTTTTCTAGTGTCTTGAGATCTACCTTAGAAATATCTGTCTGAGATATTCTCAGCGAGAATTCATTTCTTCCAGCGATCCAGTCCGGAATATCTTTGGCATAAGGAATCATTAATGACTGTATACCACACTGAGACAATGCCGCAACATCCTTTTCCGATGGCAAGCAATACCATTCTTCAGACACGCTCCAGGATCTCTTTTGGAATTTCGGTACGAGATCGCGTTTTGTGCGGAGGGGGATCGGATCGAGGTAGATCCCTTCTCCGAGATCAAAACGAAGATCCTTGCTGGTTTTCACCGAACTCATTTCCCGAATCGCTTTTTCGCGCCACTCTGATACAGAAAGTGATTTGAAAATCTCGCTTAGACTTTCGAAGGTCTTTTCTTCTGTCATAGCAGGGAATGATAGGACATTGTCGGGTAAATCTATCACAAATGTGGCAGATAAACCTTTTGAATCTAAAAACGTTTATCTTTGTACCTTAGATTAAATCTAAATAAACATTAGAGAGATGGCTCAACGGCTTATATACCTTGATAACAATGCTACCACACCAGTAGATCCAAGAGTTGTAGACACTATGGTGCCATATTTTTATGAAAAACATGGAAACGCTGCGAGCAGGAACCATCCTTTTGGGTGGCAAGCGGAGGAAGCGGTAGATTATGCAAGGGAGCAGATTGCTGGTCTTATCAATGTCGATCCCAGGGAGATTATTTTTACGAGTGGTGCCACCGAGTCCGATAACCTGGCTATCAAAGGGGTGTTTGAGATGTATCACCGCAAAGGCAGCCACATTATTACAGTAAGGACAGAGCATAAAGCTGTTCTTGATGCATGCCAGCGATTGGAAAAGGAAGGGGCTGAAATCACTTATCTCGATGTGGATTCGGTAGGTAGAATTGACCTTACCGCACTTGAAAGTTCGATCAGGAAAGACACGATATTAGTGTCGATAATGTGGGCCAATAACGAGACTGGAGTAATTCAACCCATAAAAGAAATCGGTGAGATATGTGCTAAGCATGGAGTTTTATTCATGTGTGATGCAACGCAGGCAGTTGGAAAGGTGCCGGTCTTTCCGAAAGAGATGGGGATTCACCTCATGGCATTTACTGCACACAAAATGTATGGCCCGAAGGGAGTGGGAGCTCTATTCGTAAACAGAAAGCAGCCGAGGGTAAAGGTGACGGCTCAGATGGACGGAGGCGGACATGAGCGAGGTATGCGATCTGGTACGCTCAATGTACCTGGCATTGTTGGTTTTGGAAAAGCGGCCGAGATTGCAAAAACGGAAATGGATTCCGATGCAGTTCGGATCAGTGATTTGCGCAATCAACTTGAATCCTCATTGATGGAATCCCTGGAAGAGGTTTATATCAATGGAGATCCGAAACATCGAATGCCTCATGTGACAAATCTTTCTTTTAAGCACGTGGAAGGTGAGGGTCTCATGATGACTTTTAATCAAAATATTGCCTTGTCTTCTGGATCTGCGTGCACATCTGCTTCACTCGAGCCCTCCTATGTTCTTATCGCAATGGGGCTTGGAGATGATTTGGCACACAGTTCGTTGCGTTTTAGCCTGGGAAGATTTAATACTCAAGAGGATATCGATTACACGATAGAAGCTATTGCTAAGGGAGTAAATCACATGCGTGATCTGAGCCCTATCTGGGAGATGTACAAAGAAGGTGTGGATTTGGAATCTGTGGAATGGACAGAGCACTAATGGGAATAAATTAAGAAATAACACATAAAATTTTTGAAAATCAAAATTTGAAAAATGGCCTATTCAGAGAAAGTTTTAGATCATTTTAAAAACCCTCGCAACGTGGGTACATTAGACAAGAGTAAGAAAAATGTGGGCACAGGACTTGTGGGTGCACCCGAGTGCGGTGATGTGATGCGCTTGCAGATTGAAGTGGATGAGGAGACAAGGAAAATCAGAGATGCGAAGTTTAAAACTTTTGGCTGCGGATCAGCAATTGCATCGAGCTCATTGGCAACAGAATGGCTGAAGGGAAAAAGCATTGATGACGCGATGTCGATTGACAATATGGATATTGTGGAGGAGTTAGCTTTACCCCCGGTAAAGATACACTGTTCTGTACTAGCTGAAGATGCTATCAAGAGTGCAATAAAAGATTATCGCACCAAGAATGGGATAGGGGAAGAGGTAGGGAAGAATGAAGCAGAGTCTGTAACGGGATAAATTTTATCCTCATGATCAATGTGGCCGAAAGTGCAAAAGAAAAAATTGACCAGCTGCGCTCCAGTTCGGAGGTTACAAATGACCATTTCATCCGGGTGACTGTAGTGAGTGGCGGTTGCAGTGGCCTTTCCTACAAGATGGATTTTGATGACGAGCTGCAGGAAAATGATCAGATTTTCGAAGATAAAGGGATCAAGATCGTCACTGACCTAAAAAGCTTTCTCTACCTGTTTAATTCCACTTTAGAATTTTCTGGTGGCCTTGATGGTCAGGGTTTTTATTTTAATAATCCAAACGCTACGCGGGAGTGTGGTTGTGGCGAAAGCTTCGCAGTCTAGCACTACTCACGAGAGCGTACTTTTCCACCACTGCTACTATTGGACCTCAATTTATCCGGATTGCCGGTATATCGCACTCCACCTCCACTGCTGGCAATTGCATCTAGTGATTTTGATACGTGAAAAGAAGCCACTCCGGCAGAGGACGCGCTTGCTTCAGCGTGGTCACTCTTCAAGTCCTGACCCCTCATTGATGCTCCGGAGGAAACCTCTACGTGCAGGTTTTCAGTAGTTCCAGCGAGGGTAATAACCCCTCCACTTGAGATATCTACTTCCAGGTCGGTTGTATTGACCTTAAGATTAATAACCCCTCCGCTAGACCCCTCCAAATCAAGAGCTTGCCGTTCTATCGTGTGATCAGCATCAACAACTCCACCAGAAGAAACCGAAATTGAATGTGCATCCCTGTAATGAAGTAGGATCGAAGCTTTCCTTCCCTTCTTAAAAACTCTCTTGATGCCGGAGTCATCAAACTTGATTAGCAATCGATTATTTCTGATTTTCGTAATGAGTTCTTCCGATTCTGCACTTTCCAAAGTCACAACAGCTTTAGTCTCGGTAGATTTTACAAGGTGTACTTCGACTCCTGTAGCGACCGAGATGGCATCAAAGTCCTCCAGATTACGCGTTTCCTGCGCTAAGCCAGTATCCACAAAAATCATACAGAAATAGAGGAGATAGATAAGGTAATTCATCATTTTCAAATATTGATTATTTACTACTAAATAGACGCACGTCACTTTGATTGGTTGCATCCTATTGCAAATTAACTCCTACATGAATGTCAACTGCCCGTAGCGATATGGTTTTTAAGAAAAGTCTGAGTCTGCTCACTCAGTAGAAGTTTGGCGCTTTGAAGAGCACGTGCGTCAAGGATCTCGTTCCAATGATCCGTGTTTTGCCATATCAAGTGCTTCATATTTTTCAATGCAGTTGAGTCATACGCAGTCATGGTTTTAAGATATCCTTCCAGATATTCGTCCATTGATTTGCTATTGTCAAAGACATGGTTGTAAATGCCCTGGTCCATGGCCCAGGAGGGAGAGTGCCACTGGGTGGGTTCGAGAGCAAGCTTGCTAAATCCCGCCGTTCCGATTTTTCTGGATATGGAGGGCTCGATCACATACGGTCCTATTCCTATTGACAATTCACTTAGCCTGATTTCTGACCATTTAGTGCCAACACAATAATCAGTGGCTGCAAGTAATCCAACACCTCCACCTACCGCTTTACCCTGGGCCCGTCCTATTACTATTTTGTTACAATTCTTGATTGCAAGGATTATTTGGGCTATGCTGGAAAAAAAAGACTTACCGTTTTCGAGAGTTTCTATAGCTGCCAATTCACGAAAATTGGCACCCGCACAAAAGGTTCGATCTCCGGCAGACTTCAGAAGGATGATCTTCGACCCGTCATTCTTGCCCTCCTGTAAAATCACCTGAGTGATCCGGGAAGCCAATTGACTTGGAATAGAATTATGTGAAGGATGCGCAAATGTGATCGTCGAAACTTTGCCATTTACATCAACGGTAAGGCTGCCATCGTTGCTCATAAAAGATTATAATTTTTTGCAGAGAAGTTTAAAGATCCAAAATCATTCCTTCACGAGCAATATGCATACCTGCATCTCTGACAATTCTGACCGCATTGGGATCATCGTAAATCAGCGGATTTGTATGATTAAAATGAATAAAATAGATTTTATTTCTTTCTGATTTGGGCAAGTCATGCAGAAGGGCAACCGTTTCCTCCACAAATGGGTGGGGTATCTCTTCCATTTTGCGATTGGGAAGTTCGGCATCTTGAAAAAAAGTGCCATCGAGGATGGCGTAATCAACGGTCCTAATAACTTCCGATATATTCTGGTCCCAATTGGTCCATTTATCAATATCTGGAATAAACAAAATTTTGTTTTTAGGTCCCTCAATTATAAAACCGGCCGTTTCTGAAAATTCATCCCGGTGTGGTACCAGAAATGGGGTGCACTTTATTTTGTCGCCAAGGGTGAAAATCGCATCGGGATAGGTGGTTTTGATCTCCACATTCTCCAACTGCACGAGTTGGGACCAGGGAGCATTATCTGTAAGAAATTGAGCCATCCTCGGGAGCACATAAAGAGGCATTTTATCTGTATTCAGCATCTCCCGCCCCAATTCCAAAAGACCGGTGTAATGGCCGGCATGCGCATGGGTAATAAGAATGCCTTCAATGGGATATTCATCAGATAAAACCTGCCATTGATTTTTGATCATAGGTGTTGCCTCAACCAGCCAGCTTTGCGATTTTTTCTGATCTACAATACCCAGGCAAGTAGGATGTCTGGCTTCGGTCTTGCCACTCCAGTACAAATTGCAGCATTTCTTCTTGCAATCGATCTGAGGATAGCCTGCATCTTGTGCAACTCCTAAAATTTTTACGAAATAGTTTGGAGTTTCTATGGGTGTTTCCTGTGAGAAACTACAAGGAATTATGGCTAGAAACGACAAACCCACCATTAACAGGAGAAATACTTGGCTTGATTTTTTTTTCTGTTTTATCAGTAGTAGATTGTCAAGTGAAAGATTGTCGTTAATTCTGGTCAGAATTATTGAATATATTCCACTTGCTATTAGTCGCGGCTTCCGAATATGGCAAGAATTCGCAAGATTTCAACGTAGATCCAGACCAGGGTGATCAGGAGTCCCATTGCTGCAAACCACTCCATATAAACAGGTGCGCCAAATTGCTCTCCTTTTTCAAACTGATCAAAATCAAGTAGTAGATTAAGCGCAGCTATGGCCAAAATTGCCAAACTAATGATAAGAGTAAGCGGCGTAGCCTGATGTAAAAACGGCATGTGGATACCAAAGAAACTCAATACAAATGAGACAAGGTAAAGGCCAAAAATTCCAAAGGTGGCCATCACGACACCCGTGCGGAAAGACTTGGTGACCTTGATAAGGCCCGATTTGTAAATCGCAAGCATACCGAAAAATACGGCAAAGGTCAGGGTCACTGCCTGGAGTACGATCCCACTAAATGCAGCAGCATACATCGCGGTAATTCCCCCGATGAAAAAACCCTCCAACACTGCATATATCGGTGCGTAAGTAGCAGATTTTTCGGGTTTTCTTACAGAGAGAAAAACCACAATCAGGCCGGCAATGGCCCCTCCCCAGGTAAGCAACGAGCTCGGAAAAGTAAATGATACAGCTGCCGAAGCCAGCAATATCATACCGAGTAAAAAGGTTTTGTTTACAGCCCCGGATACCGTCATTCGCTCCTCATCTACGAAGTCCATTGGTTTTCCCACCCGGGCAAAAGCGTTTTCATTCAGATAGGGATTTGACGAATCAAACAATCCTCTCTTTTTTGATTTCGATTTTAACATGGTCATTTGTTTTCAACATTATATATAACACCGGAATAGGGGTGAGAAGTTTAATATTACCAGTCGAATTCTTACATCACAGGCTGATCCCGGTATTTTTTTATTGCCTCCCGGATCTTCCCTATTCTGTTTTCTGGATCGGGATGAGTACTGGCAAACTCCGGTCGACTTTGACCACCTGATGCTTCTTTCAGGATTTTCATGACGCCGATGAGCTCTTCGGGATCATAACCTGCCTCAAGCATAAGTCTTACACCGAGGTCATCAGATTGTAGCTCTTGATCCCGTCCAAATTTCATAGTAATCAGGTTGCTGATGTATTGGGCTACTTCGGCAGATCGCTGACTGGCCGGATTATATGGATCATATGTGGCCATCACCGCTGCACCTGTTAGTCCCTGATAGAGTTCCATTTTTGACATTCTTGCTGCGGAGTGCCGTGCGATGACATGCCCTATTTCATGACCCAGTACCCCAGCTAATTGATCTTCCGTCTCCAGCCGATTAAACAAAGCTGCAGTGATGAAGATCTGACCTCCGGGGAGTGCAAAGGCATTCACTGTGCGTTGATCTCTCAGCAAATGAAAATCGTATTTGTACGGAGATTGCTGGGCAACAGTGCTGGCTACCAGCTTCTGCCCGATTTGCTTGACCATACTCTGCGCTCGTTGATCCGGATGCAGACCACCGTGCTGCTGAGCCATACTAGGAGCACTCTGTAAGCCAATGGCGATCTCTTGCTCAACGGTCATGTTGATGTATTGCTTTTCTCCGGTTATCGGATTGACCTGAGAAGAACCATAGTACTTACAAAGAGCGAATCCGGCCATAACCAGGGCGATAAGCACAGTGCCACCGATGGCATTGCGGCGGCGGGGACGACCCCCATATCCAGTGGCATTGGGGTCCCGTCGATAATAGGTCATGATCTTGAAAATTTACTTACGAATAATAATTGCAACAAGAGAAGCTCAAAGATAATTCATTTTTAAACCAAACCTGACATCAGAGTTGTGACCGGGGTCCGGAGACCGGTATTCGGCTGGTCAGAGTTAAATGTACCATCGCCGGAAACAAATACGATTGGTATCCGGAGATCGGTATCCGGTTGTCAATATGTTTAGCGGAGATAAATTTTTCGCCTGAAACGGAGAGAATTGGTGAAGGGTAACTGGCTGGTCAGAGGTGAATTTACCATTAGCTGGAAATACGAAAACTACAGAGAAGCTACATGTTTGCTGAGCTTGCTTTTCAAATTCGAAGCTTTGTTCTTGTGAATGTTATTTCGTTTGGCCAGGCGATCGATCATGCTGATGACTTTTGACAGAAATTTTTCGGCTTCCTTTTTGTCCGTCATTTCTCGCAGGTTCTTGATGGCTGTCCTCGTGGATTTCTTATAATACCGGTTGTGAAGACGCTTTGCCCTGTCCTGCCGAATCCTTTTTTGTGCCGATTTATGATGAGCCATTTTATATCAAATTTGAACGTGCAAAGATACACTTTTTCTATGATGTGGATCAAAAAAAGGAGCGAAGAATACCGACATAGGGAGAAGAAAGTACCATTAGAACAGCTACAAAACCCATGATTTCGAGGCTATTCAGCCGGAGGTCCCTAAATAACAAAATAATTACGTGATAATTATGGGTTTTAACACGCTATTCGTCAATAATATTAGGAAAATTTCGATATAAATTTGCTTCGACCGACTACAGCCCCTACCTTTACTGCCGTATTAAATATTTATCTAATTTAAAATCTTAGTAATGAATAAAGGAGATCTAATAGAAAGTGTAGCGACTCAATCTGGCTTAACAAAAGCTGACTCTGCAAGAGCTGTAGATGCAACGCTAGATGCGATCACGGGGAGTTTGATGAAGGGCGAGAAGGTGACACTACCGGGCTTCGGTACATTTTCAACTTCTAAAAGAGCAGCCAGGACAGGCCGCAATCCTGCAACAGGTGCTGTAATCAAGATAAAAGCAAAAACGGTTGCAAAATTTAAGGCTGGATCAAAATTAACTGAAGCCGTAAACTAGTGCTTCTGGCCATTTCTTAAGAAACATTTTCAAATTTGAAAAAGAGAGGCAATCTGCAAAAGGATTGCCTTTCTCGATTTACATGACTACGTAGTGTCTCCTGACCCCTCTACATCCAAATCAAAATCAAGAGTACATCATGAAATTTGAGACCAAAGTTATCCATGCTGGAATTAGTCCGGATCCTTCTACGGGAGCTATAATGACTCCTATATTTCAGACATCAACATATGTGCAGGATGCGCCGGGTAAGCACAAGGGGTATGAATATGCACGTACACAAAATCCCACACGGTCTGTCCTGGAAGCAAATCTGGCGGCCCTGGAGAATGGAGTGGACGCTGTAGCCTTCGCCTCAGGACTGGCTGCAATGGATGGTGTCTTTAAATTGCTGGAACCGGGAGATGAAGTGATATCCACTTATGAGTTATATGGCGGCTCCTACCGGTTGATGGTTCAGCTTTATGAGCGCTACGGAATCAAGCCTCATTTCATAGACCTCAACGACCGAAGAGCTCTGCTTGACCGGATAAATGATAAGACCAGGTTGATTTGGATCGAAACACCTACCAATCCGATGTTGACCGTATTGGATATCCGCCAGATTTGCAATACAGCACGAAAGAAAAATATCGTGACGTGTGTCGATAATACCTTTGCAACCCCCTATCTGCAGCGCCCCATCGATTTAGGTGCCGATCTTGTGCATCACTCGGCCACCAAATATCTTGCTGGTCACTCCGATGTAATCTTGGGTGCGGTGGTTTGTGCAAGAAAAGAGTTGGGCGAGAGGTTACATTTTTTTCAGAATGCATCGGGAGCTATCCCTGGACCACAAGATTGTTTTCTCACTTTACGAGGGATCAAAACCTTGCCTCTTCGTGTGCAACGTGCCTGTGACAACGCAACGGAAATTGCCGCTTTTCTAAAGCGAAACCGGAAGGTGGACAGGGTTTTTTACCCGGGTTTTAAAGATGCACCTCAACATGCTGTCGCCAAAAAGCAAATGTCTCACTATGGAGCGATGATCTCCTTCACACTGAAAAGTGATACTAAGCGTGCTGCCAATAAAGTGCTGCGTCGCACAGAAATATTTAGTCTTGCAGAATCACTGGGAGGGGTCGAATCTCTAATAGGTCATCCTGCAAGCATGACTCATGCGTCCATCCCAAGGAAAGACCGGCTCAGCATAGGGCTCACAGACTCTTTGATCCGGCTAAGTATCGGTATCGAGCACGTCGACGATTTGATCGCGGACCTTAAAAGAGCATTAGGTTAGTAGACTGTGCTGTCGATGAGTTACAAACGCTGGATGATCATCGCCGATGCCCCTCCACCTCCGTTGCAGATCGTAGCGAGCCCAAATTTTCCATTTTTTTTCTCCAGGACGTTGGTCAACGTCGTCAGAATTCTTGCCCCTGAGGCTCCTAATGGATGGCCGAGTGATACCGCTCCTCCATGCACGTTTACCTTTTCTATCTCCAGGCCAAGAATTTTGCCAAAGACCAGAGGTACCACAGAAAACGCCTCATTTACCTCGAAATAATCGATGTCTTGCAAAGTCATATCTGCACGTTTTAGTGCCTCGGGAGTAGCCAGGGTTGGAGCTGTAGTAAAGAGGTTAGGATCGTGTGCGGCATCTGCAAAGGAAACGATTCTTGCGATTGGATTGAGATCGTGGTCCTTGATTGCGGATTCGCTTGCCAGTATGAGGGCAGATGCACCATCATTGATGGTTGAGGCATTCGCAGCGGTGACTGTTCCATCCTTAGTAAAAGCGGGGCGCAAATTGGGGATCTTATCAAAGTTTACTTTATTAAACTCCTCATCTTCGTCCAGGATTACAGGATCACCTTTTCGCTGGGGGACATGTACAGGCACAATTTCGGCCTTAAAAGTGCCGCTTGAAGTGGTAGCTGCACTGCGTTTATAAGATCGCGTTGCATAAGAGTCTTGCTCTTCCCTGGAGATATTGTAGATGCTCGCCGTCTGATCGGCGAAATTTCCCATTGCACACTGATCATAGACGTCTTCCAATCCATCCCTGACCAATCCGTCGACGAATGCTGCATTGCCGTATTTGTATCCAAACCGGGCTTTTGGCACATAAAAAGGTATTTGAGACATGGACTCCATACCACCGGCTACGATTACATTTTGATGTCCAAGCATGATGCTTTGCGCACCGAGCATGACCGCTTTCATACCTGACGAACAAACTTTATTAACGGCCGTGCAGGGAACGTGGTTTGGGATACCTGACCGGATTGCTACCTGCCTCGCAGGAGCTTGTCCAAGGTTGGCTGATACTACATTGCCCATTAAAACTTCATCCACGACCTCAGGATCAAGTTTGCTTTTTTCCAGAGCGCCCATGATGGCAATTCTGCCCAGATCAATGGCACTGAGGCTCGAGAGGACACCTCCGAAACTTCCAATCGGTGTACGGACGGCAGACACGATATAAACATTAAGAGGGGCCATCGCATTTTGATTAAGTGATCTGCAAATGTAAGGGTTAGATGCTTTATTTCTATTTTTAGCCTTGATCCTCATGTATGAAGACTAAGCCGCTATCAGGTAGGACCATTAAATCCTGGTCTAAGGATGACCAACCAAGGTACAAATTGCGCACCAAGGGAAGGGAAGCATTGTCAGATTCTGAGTTGCTTGCCATACTTGTTGGTTCGGGAACAGCTTCGACATCTGCACTGGATCTGTGTAAGGAGATCCTAAGCTCTGTTGATGGTGATCTTGATTCCCTTTCACTTCTAAGCATCGAAGATTTGATGAGCTTTAAGGGTGTTGGAGAAGCGAAAGCCATTACCATAGCTGCTGCGCTGGAATTGGGGCGGAGGAGACAGTTTCAAGGTGGGAGATCTCCTGTAAAAATTATGGATAGCACTGCGGCTTTTAAAGCCATTGCGCCAATGCTGCAAGATAAAAAACAAGAGGAGTTTTGGATTCTTTTTCTTTCTCATTCCAACCAATTGATCCAGAGGATGAAGGTCGGCCTGGGAGGAATATCGAGTGTCATAGTGGATACACGCATTATATTTCAAAAGTGTATTCAGTTGTTATCGACAAAGATCATTTTATGTCACAATCATCCCAGTGGTCAATTGGCCGCAAGTGCTCAGGATGTGGCCCTTACCAAGAAAATAATTGAGGGCGGAAAAATCCTCGATATTCAAATTGTTGATCACCTCATTATTTGTCAGGGAGACTATTTTAGTTTTAAGGACGAGGGAATCATTTAAATAATTAATGAGTAACGAAAATACGCCGAGTTTTGATCTTGAGATCCTAGCGAGAATATTGCGATTGGCAAAACCATACCGCAAGGTTTTCATACTGGCGGGTGTGCTTGCAGTAGTGCTTGCTCCCGTTGCTTCTCTGCAACCGTATTTGATCAATCTTATGGTAGATCGATATATTGTAAACTTTGACCTGGGTGGACTCCTGCGAATGGCGTTGTATATTTTTGGGCTGCTGGTTTTGCAAGTGGTTCTACAGTATGGATTTATTTATTCTACAAACTGGTTGGGTCAGTCTGTAATCCGGGATCTCCGTAAGCGAGTATTTGACCACATAATTAGTCTGAAACTCCGTTTTTTTGATCAAACTCCGATCGGGACACTAACGACGAGAACAATTAATGATATCGAGTCCATAAATACTGTTTTCTCCCAGGGTGTAATTACGATAGTCGCTGATATCTTGAGCATAATCGTTATTCTGTTTATAATGCTGAAATCAAGTTGGCAGCTTACGGTTATTTGTCTTGCCACCATGCCTCTTATGATTATTGCTACCTATATTTTTAAGGAAAAGGTAAAAGCAGCTTTTCAAAAAGTGCGTACCCAGATATCAAAAATGAATGCATTTATGCAGGAACGGATTTCAGGCATGCGGATTGTACAGATATTTACCGCTGAGCAGCGAGAATTGCAAAAATTTAATAAAATAAACAGGGCTTACACCCAGGCAAATCTCGATTCTATACTTTATTATGCTGTATTTTTTCCGGTGGTCGAGATTATATCTGCAATTTCATTGGGCCTTATGGTCTGGTGGGGAGCCCGGGGAGTAATTGGTGATCAGATTTCTTTCGGTGCCTTGGTGGCTTTTCCTATTTATTTGTCCATGTTGTTTAGACCATTGCGTTTTATCGCAGACCGTTTCAATACTTTGCAAATGGGAATGGTTGCCGCAGACAGGGTTTTTAAAATTTTGGACAATGAATCATATATTCGAAATGATGGAGTATTTGAAAAAAAAGCACTGGATGGTGATATAAAATTTGAGCATGTAAGTTTTGCTTACGATGACAAAAATTACGTGTTGCACGATGTAGATTTTCATATTAAACCCGGGGAGACACTTGCTTTGGTCGGAAGTACAGGATCGGGAAAATCAACGATCATAAATATTTTAAGTCGTTTTTATGAGGTGCAGAAAGGGTTTGTTAAGATTGATGACAGAGATATTAAGGAGTACGAATTATTTGATTATCGAAAGAAGATTTCAATCGTACTACAGGATGTTTTTCTCTTTGCCGGTTCAATTTTTGAAAATATTACATTGCGAAATGAATTAATGAGCAGGGAGGCTGTGGTAAATGCCTCTAAGATGATCGGTGCACACGATTTTATTCTAAACATGCCTGATGGATACGATTTTAGGGTCAATGAGCGAGGAAGCAATTTGTCGATGGGCCAAAGACAGATTATATCTTTTGTCCGGGCGTTGGTTTATGATCCGGATATTCTCGTTTTAGACGAGGCAACCTCATCAGTGGATAGTGAGACTGAAGCGATAATTCAATTTGCGATTGAAACGCTAATACAGAAAAGGACGTCTATCATTATTGCCCATCGACTCTCAACAATAAAACACGCCGATCACATCGCGGTTTTGAGTCATGGTAAGCTCATCGAGTTTGGAAGTCATGAAGATCTGGTGGAGAAGCCGGGAGGTCATTATCGAAAGTTGCACGATCTGCAGTTTGTTGAAACAGCATCATTCTAATTAACCGTCGCTCAACTAAATTTTTTACGAACAACGCACTTATTTTTTACGTTAGAAACAATGACTAATTTCTTATAACTGATGGGTACAAGATCAAAGGGTTATAGCGGCACAAATGCCATTATTGGAATTGTTTTCCTTGTCCTGGCAATGATGGCGGTTTTCTGGCTCGCCAAGAGTATTTTTTCAATTCTGGCCTGGGCAGCGCCATTGCTATTGATTGCCACACTGATTATTGACTACCGGGTGATCATTAATTACGGGAAATGGCTAATGAACTTACTCAAGAGTAATCTGGTATCAGGTATACTTTTTTCGCTTTTGACTATCGTGGGGTTTCCGGTTGTATCAGTGCTTTTACTGGGAAGAGCACTTTTAAATAAAAAAGTGAAATCTCTCCAGCAGGAATTTCAGCAGAAAGAACAGGCAGAGTTTACCGATTATGAAATCGTCGAAGAGGAAATCATAACCCCACTCGAACTTCCGGAGCTTGAAAGACGGAAAAGTGTCAAGACTGATGATTACGAGGAGTTGTTTGATTAGATTCTCTTATTTGAGAAATTCGGACCTGGTCCAGGTGTTAAACTTTGGGTCATTTTGCTGATCGTCTATGGCGTAACCGTACTTTTGGTAGCATCATTGTACGGTTATGCCCAATTCTATTTATTTCGGACTTGGAAATCACTTGCTGTTTGCGAGGTCGAAGATGCTGAATTGGGACCTTTTGTATCTGTGTTGATAGCTTGCAGGAATGAAGAAAATCTCATTGGTCCATGTCTTGATTCGGTATTGGATCAGGACTATCCGGTTGCCTTTGAAATCATTGTATTAGACAATCATTCCTCTGATGGTACACTCCGGGTTCTCGAGGCTTATCGAGACAATCCCCGGATCCGGGTGATAGATTTATCAACCATTAGGGACCAGGAAGAAACGTTCAAAAAGGAAGCACTCGAGTACGGTATCTCGATAGCCCAGGGAGATTTTATCCTGACTACCGATGCAGACTGTGAGGTGCCGGGCAATTGGATTCGGAGTCATATTGCGCAGCTGTCACATGGTTTTCTCTACACTACCGGGCCTGTGTTTTATTCTGAACCCACGACGATATTGGAAAAATATCAACAGTTGGAGCTGGCAGGTCTTATGGTCGCGACAGGTGCTGGAATTATTTCAGGTGTTCTCGTATTATCTAATGGAGCCAATCAAGCTTTCCGTAAGAACATTTTTAGCGAGCTTGGAAAATACGAAGGAAATGACAATTTCTCCTCAGGCGATGATGTGATGTTGGCCCAAAAAATTTACAAGGCGTTGCCAGAAAAGATCACATTTATTAAAAATTCCCGCATTAGGGTCAATACCGCTGCGGAAGAAAGTTTTTTAAAGCTATTGAGACAACGGATACGCTGGGCATCAAAAACCAGGGGATATCTGCACAAACCCACGAAATGGATAGGCATCCTGGTATTTATTAATTCATTCGTTTTATTGGTAAATCTACTTCTGACAGTGGCTTTTGGGAGCCCATTTTTTCTACTTTTTCTGATCCATTTTGGGATCAAGATCAGTTCTGACCAGCTCCTGCTATCAGAGGGAGAATCTTTTTTCGATTTTCGTACTGATTGGGCGACCAAAATCTTCAGTCATCTTTTTAATCCAGTCGTACAAGTGATTGTAGGTATCCTGTCAATGACGATGAAAGACTACTACTGGAAGGGGAGAAGAACGAGCTGACACCATCAGATCTAACTGAAGGAACTTAACTATGCTGACCAGGAAATTTGGCCTACCACCTTTTGTCCCATCCACCCTGATTACCTTTCATCGATCAGACGTCCACCTTGGCATATTTGGCATTGCGCTCAATAAACTCTCGTCTTGGGGGTACTTCTTCTCCCATCAGCATGCTAAAGACTCGATCGGCCTCCAGGGCGTCGTCTATGGTTACTTTCCTGAGGATTCTATTATCGGGATCCATTGTAGTATCCCATAGCTGCTCGGCATTCATTTCTCCAAGACCTTTATATCGCTGCGTCTTGACCGAATTGTCATTGGGATTTCCATTTGTGTAAATCTCTATTGCTTCTCTTCGTTCCTCATCACTCCAGCAGTACCTGCTCTTTTTTCCTTTTTTCACTTGATAAAGGGGTGGAGCAGCGATGTAGATATAACCTTGCTCGACCAGGGTGCGCATATACCGGAAGAAAAATGTAAGAATTAAGGTTGTAATATGGCTACCATCCACATCGGCATCTGTCATGATGACTATCTTGTGATAGCGTAATTTTTCAATATTGAGTACGCGCTCACCCTCATCATCCTCCTGAATACTTACACCTAGAGCGGTAAACATATTTTTGATTTCTTCATTGTCGTAGATCTTATGCTCCAGCGCTTTTTCGACGTTTAGGATTTTTCCGCGAAGTGGTAAAATAGCCTGGAAGTTTCGGTCACGGCCCTGTTTTGCTGTTCCTCCGGCAGAGTCTCCCTCTACGAGAAAGATTTCTGATTCGACCGGATCTTTCGAAGTGCAGTCAGAGAGCTTTCCGGGTAGTCCTCCACCTGCAAGCACATTTTTTCGCTGCACTGATTCCCTTGCTTTCCGGGCGGCCTCTCTGGCAGTGGCAGCCAGGACTACCTTGTTGACTATTGTCTTCGCCTTCTTTGGATTTTCCTCCAGATAATGTTTGAGTGCATCACCAACACATTGTGACACAATGGCCGTCACCTCAGAGTTGCCGAGCTCACCTTTGGTCTGACCTTTAAATTGTGGTTCAGGCACCTTGACAGAAACGACAGAGGTAAGACCCTCGCGAAAGTCTTCTCCAGAAACATTGAATTTCAACTTCGAAAAGAAGCCATTTTCATTTCCGTACTTGCTAAACTCCCTGGTGATTGCCCTTTTAAAACCGCTGACATGGGTACCGCCTTCTTTGGTGGTAATATTATTGACAAATGAGTAAATATTTTCGGAATAACTTGTATTGTATTGCAGGGCTACGCTCACTTCCACGTTGTCTTTCTTCGCCTCCACAACAATCGGTTCGTCGATAATAGGAGTACGACTTGCATCCAAATATTTGACAAATTCGATAAGCCCACCTTCGGAATAATAAGAATCGGACCTGAAACTGCCATCCTCTTCTTTTTCTCGCTCATCTACCAGGGTCAAAGTGAGTCCTCTATTGAGAAAGGAAAGCTCCTTCAACCTCTGAGAAAGTGTATCGTACTTGAAATCAGTTGTTTCAAAAATCCCTGAATCGGGTGTAAAAGTGATGTGAGTACCGGTATCATCGGCTATACCAACGGATTTGACATCAGCCATTGGTTTACCTAGTTGATACTCTTGTACGTACACCTGACCGTCTCGATGCACTTCAGCTTTTAAATGCTCGGACAAGGCATTTACACAGGATACGCCTACACCATGAAGACCACCAGAGACTTTGTAGGTATCCTTATCAAACTTTCCTCCAGCGTGTAAAACGGTCATAACAACTTCCAGTGCAGACTTCTGCAATTTCTCATGTGTTTCCACCGGTATTCCCCGACCGTTATCCTTGACAGTCATTGAGTTGTTGGTATGTACAATCACATCGATGCGATTGCAGTACCCGGCGAGATGCTCATCGATCGAATTGTCTACCACTTCCCAAACCAAATGATGTAGCCCCTTTCCATCGGTACTCCCGATATACATGCCTGGCCTCTTACGGACGGCCTCAAGACCCTCCAGAGCCTGAATGTTCTGGGCACTATAATCATTCTTTTTTGATGTCATTAGATCTGTTTTATGTGATAAACCTGTGAGTAACCAAAGATACGAATTTTGAGGCTCGAAAACGAGCAAAAAGTGTTGTTAAATCGTTAAGATTGAGTAATTTTTATAGGATAATTTTTTCTATAATAAGTGCTGACTACATCGCATTTTTAAGTGTTCGGTGACTAATAATACACGTATTGGAGACAATTGTTGTGAAATCTTTGGATGAGCTGGATAAAACGGCCTCATTGTTGTGCAAACTTTTGTCATCAAGGCATGTAGTGACATTGTCAGGCGACCTTGGATCTGGAAAAACAACCCTGGTGCAAGCCATCTGCAAGCATTTACAGGTAGTTGATGAGGTGATCAGCCCCACATTTTCGCTGATCAATACCTACCTGACCAGAGATTCAGGAATGATCCATCATATCGATTTATACAGGTTGAGGTCGCTTGAGGAAGCACTCGAAATTGGAATACAGGAATACCTGGAAAGCGGAGATATTATCTTTATCGAATGGCCGGACCTGATTTTGGACATCTTACCTGAAGATTATCTGCAGATTGAGATGATTCATATGCCTGATCAACAGCGGAAAATCGTAATTTTATAGGAACTGGAGTTTTAGCATGACTGATCCCCACAAGTACGGTAAGCCTGGCATTTGGTCTAGTTCCCACTATGACACCAAAGAAGAGGTGCTTGATATCTCAACCAGTAAGAACAAACTTTATGTCGGGATTCCCGTCGAGACCACACTTCAGGAAAACCGGGTGGCTCTGGTGCCATCCGCTGTGGCGACACTCGTGGCTCACGGACATCGTGTTGTGGTAGAAGCGGGTGCGGGGCTGAAAAGCAATTTCTCAGATAATGAATACAGTGAGGTCGGAGCGGAAATAGCGTACGACCGACGTGAGGTTTTTAAGGCGACTTGCCTGGTAAAGGTGGCTCCACCCACTCTAGAAGAAATTGATCATTTACACACTGATCAGCTGCTTATATCTCCCCTT
Source organism: Saprospiraceae bacterium (assembly GCA_965222645.1). Classification (GTDB taxonomy): domain Bacteria; phylum Bacteroidota; class Bacteroidia; order Chitinophagales; family Saprospiraceae; genus JABDMH01. The sequence goes on from OZ244968.1 coordinate 5,253,405, forward strand.
CATTTGCCTTTCCTGACTGAGGAATACCTCGCAAAGCTGAAGCAAAAGCGCGTGATTGCTATAGCGATGGAGTATCTCCAGGACAGTGACGGCTCTTTCCCCATAGTGAGGATTATGAGCGAAATTGCCGGTTTAAGTGCCATCCTTACGGCAGCTGAGCTTTTGTCAAACCCCAGCAGTGGGAAAGGACAGCTTCTGGGAGGGATAAGCGGAGTGCCCCCGGCTCAAGTGGTGATCCTTGGAGCTGGTGTAGTTGCTCAATCGGCCACGACTGCGGTATTGGGCCTCGGAGCTGAGGTCAAAATTTTTGATAACAATATCTACAAGTTGATGCGTCTCCAAAGCCAGGTGGGGAGAAAGCTCTATACATCCGTGCTCAATCCGGTCTACCTCGAGCGGGAGCTTGTAAAGGCAGATGTGGCTATTGGAGCTATTCATTCTCAGCTCGGCAGGACTCCCATGGTTGTTTCTGAAGATCTTGTCAGGAAAATGAAGGAGGGATCTGTGATCGTGGATGTGAGTATCGACCAGGGTGGATGCTTCGAAACCAGCCGGGTCACTTCTCACGAGCGACCAACATTTATCAAACACGGGGTGATCCACTATTGCGTGCCCAATCTTTCCAGCAAGGTCTCGCGTACTGCATCTGTCGCAGTGGGAAATATTCTAACGCCGATACTTCTTCAGGCTGGAAATACCGCGAGCTTTGAAAAACTGTTTTTTGATCATCAGGGTCTCAGACATGGCATTTATACCTTCAAGGGGTGCCTCACCAACGAGTATCTTTCCCAAAAGTTTAATATGAAGTACACGGATCTGAACCTACTCCTTACAGCAAATCTGTAAGTCCCTTCTTCATTGTATCAGTTTGGTACGGGAATCACATTAGAAGACGAATCATGACTGGAGAAAAAGATATGCAAAAACTGATCGCGGGAATGAACCCCAAATTAAATGAAGGTGAGTATGTGTTTTGCCATATAGATGACTTTGGGAAAATCGAGAGAAAACATACCCTTTGTGAATTCAAGGAGCAAGAGGGTATAACAGTCATTGTAGAACGCCTGAAAGCAGACGAGCTGGGTCTGGAATACGATTTTGCCGCATCATGGATTACTTTAATGGTTCATTCTTCTCTTAATGCTGTTGGCCTTATAGCAATTTTTTCCGCTGAATTAGCAAAGAATAATATTGCGTGCAATGTCGTGTCCTGCTTTCACCACGATCACATTTTTGTAAGTACAACAGATTCCCACCGGGCACTAAGGATATTAAGCGATTTGTCTGAAAGGCAATTGTTAGATGAAGATCTTGCTTCACCGCAAGTGAGCTAATCTCCAGGGTTCCAGATATTTAGCTCGGAATCATTATACGCGAAATTTGAGATCTAAAAAAAAGAATATACTGATGCAACCTTCTAATAGTGTATGTATAGCTACAAGTATTGACGGTTATATTGCTGACGAGCGCGGGGGGATAGATTGGCTTCAATCCATTCCTAACCCCGATGGAATTGACATGGGCTATCTGGAGTTTTCTAGCAGAATGGATGCAATTGTGATAGGACGATCTACCTTTGAGTTGGTTTGCAGTTTTGATGTGGAGTGGCCTCATAAAAAGCCGGTTTTTGTATTGAGTTCTAGACTAGTGAGGTTACTCCGGAAAGTGCCAATTTCACAAAATGAGTCAATTTTGGATGAGATTTTCACTTTTTTGAGATCGGCTGATGCCTGTGTATCAGGCGATTGAAGAAAATGAAAATATCCCTGCCTGGCATGCCCTCCAGGCAGACAGGGCCAAAAGAGCCATTTTTGATTTGGCAACCTTTTCGGATTAGGCTCACTAGAGGGTGTGCCAAAGCAACTGGAAGATAAGGTCTATCTTGTGAAGGGCTCGCTGCAAGATGTTCTAAAGTACATTCATGCGAAGGGATTTTATCGACTGTATATTGACGGGGGTAAAACAATACAGAGCTTTTTAAAGCATGATCTTATCGATGAAATGATTATTACGACGATCCCCATTTTATTGGGCGGTGGGATACCTCTATTCTCTAACCTCGACCACAAATTGGAATTTAAGCTGAAAGATTCAAAGGTGTTTATAGGCGAAATTGTACAGAATTATTATCGACGAAAAAAGTGACGGAATAGCATTTTAATTGTCCAGGTATTTCTTTAAAAAACCCAAAGTAGCCTTGTACATCTCAAAACGATTTTCTTCGTTGTGAAATCCATGGCCCTCATTGTATTTCACCATATATGGCACATCAATGCCTCTTGCTCTAAGTGATTTCACAATTTGGTCAGATTCGTCAATATTGACTCTGGGATCGTTGGCCCCCTGTACGACAAACAAGGGAGTAGTGATTTTATCCACATGAAAAGCTGGGGAAGCAGCTTCCATTTGTTCCTTGTCGATTTCCGGATTACCCACCATCGCATACATCATTTCGAGATAAGGTTTCCAGTATGGAGGAATAGTGAGCATAAATGTAAATAGATTGGAGACCCCGACATAATCCACTGCGCAGCGATAGAGATCCGGAGTAAAAGTTACACCCGCCAAAGTAGCATAGCCCCCGTAGCTTCCGCCGTAAATAGCAATTCTGTCCGGGTTTGCAATCCCCTTTTCAATGAGCCAATTTACCCCATCGGTGATATCATCCTGCATTTTTTTACCCCATTGTTTAAAACTCGATTTCCAGAAGTTTTTACCGTAGCCAGTGCTACCGCGGTAATTCATTTGAAATACACCATATCCACGACTGGCAAACAATTGAACTTCAGGATTATATCCCCAGGAATCTCGTACCCAGGGCCCACCATGAGGATTCACTATCAGAGGAAGGTTTTTTTCAGATCCATTTTTAGGCAAGGTCAAGTATCCATTTATCGTCAGGCCATCACGGCTTTGATATTGTACGGGTTTCATTTCGCTCAAGTCCTCTTCTTCCAGCCACGGACTTATTTCTGCAATTTTTTGAATAACTTCTGTCTTACTATCATAGAAATAATATGCACCCAGTGAGCGGTCACTATATGTACGTATGATGAATTTATTTTCGGCTTTATTGTGACTGGAAATCACAATCTCATAACCCGGCAATAAATTTTCCAATCTGTTAAATAATTCTCCAGTATCACTATCCAGAAATCTCCTGTGTCTTTTATCTGTCGTATAGGAAATGGCGGTTAGAACTTTTCGCTTTCTCGAGTAGAACAATCCGGAAACATCGACCTCATCGTGTTTGAATATCAGGTCACCAATCTCTGTGCCTTTTTTCATGTCAAACCGGACTAATGCAGCTTTATCTCTATCTAAATTTGAGGATGCATAGACGATCTGACTTTCGTTAAAATCGAAAAATAATGGACTCAATGATTCCGTAAAATCCGTCTTGAGAATATCTCTAAAGGGTTCGTCTTCATGATCTCTGTACATGAGGACTGTCTCCGTACCGTTTACCACCTTTGAGGCAATTCGGAGTCTGCCATCGTGGTCGGTCATCCAGCTGCTGATCGGCTCTGTTGGGTTGTTATTTTGGGCCAGTTGTGTTATTTCTCCTGTGTGTACATTTATTCTATAGGGATCAAATAGCTGGGGATTGTTCTTATTCATCCCAATGATCATCTCGTCATCATTATCTTCGAGGACATCGATGAGCTGAATACGCACTCCTTCGTAAGGGGTGAGTTCTTTCGGGTTCTTTCCGTCTTTATCTACGGCATACAGCTGAAAATTTTCATCGCCTCCCGCATCTTTTATGAATACGATCCGGTCATCACTGGCCCAACCATAGCCATTTATGTCCCGATCTAGTGAGTCAGTGAGGCGGACGGCTTTTGGGTCACCGATTTTCTGGACAAAAATGTTTTTGCGCCGTTCATATGGAGCCAGGAAAGAAAAATAGATGCCATTTGGCGATAATTGATAATTGCTTTTGTCGGGATTTTTAAAAAAATCTTCAACGGTATACTTAGGATTACCTTCACTGCCCTTTCTAATTAATTCCTGTAATACTTTTTCAGGAGAGGGGAGAGATGGGTCTCCCGGGAGATTTGTTTCACTCATAGTAAAGATTTAGATTCTGATGTGGGAGAGTCACAGGTGCATGAAAATTTGTGACAAACTACTGCCTGAACACCCGTTCGATAAAGATACCCTTTCTTGTCAAAATTTGTAAAAAATAGACTCCAGGAGGCAATGATTGACAATTTAATTCTATTCGGTTTTCGGCTGTTGTGACTTCATGAAGAAATAAGCCTTGACTGTCGTACAGCCTTAAACGTTCAATTTCAAAAGGAGAACTAATATTGACAACAGATGTCACTAAGGTTGGAAAAACTCTAACAGGCTTTTCCAGGTCTTCCATATTATAAGATGTTGTCACGCCATATTTAGTGATTACTATTTTTTCTTCATCATGTCCAATCGAGTAAAATTCTGACTCGCTCACTTTAATTAACTTTCTAATTTCCCTCTGATCAGCTTGAATTTTTCTCTGCCTGACGGTCCCCGAATTTTTGTCGTAGATCATTATAAGGCCATTGTTTTCCGAACTGCCTGCTGTGACTACGTAGTCATTCATCAGTAAAAGATCATATCCACCCTGGAACTTGTCATCACCAGCTCCCTGATAGAGATCAGACCAGACCAGGGTTCCATCAGTATTCAACCTGCTGGTAAGTAAATCACCTCTGGTTTGTTCGCTATGGTATCGTCCAGTCAAGTAGATTGCATCTCTGTCAACCTCTATCTTGTGTACTTGGTCAGCACGGACATTTGGTTGCAAATTAGAAGGCAAATCATATTTCCACAAGTGTCTTCCATTAGAATCCATCTTGATCAGACCAAAATTTCCAAGAGTCAAAATTCCATAAAATTCCGGGTCTCCAAGGCCTACAAGATCTGAAAAATAATGTGGCTTGGGAAGAACATAGCTATTGATCTCATTGCCATCAAAGTCCAACAATCTTATTAATCGAAATTCCTGTAATCCCTGAGTGCGAAGGATATTGAGAAAAACCACACTATCTGATAAATAGTATGAAATGATGTCCCATCCAACGAATTGGTGTACAATTCTCTCACGAGTCAGATTTCCCATCATGTCTATATACGTAAATATTACCGTTGTAGAATCCGTATTGTTCTGCTCTACTATTTGGAGTGTTAAACTGTCATTGAGAGCAACTACAATCTGTCCTGAAGTCCAAGAACTATCGATAAAAGAATATTGATTTTTCCACTTGAGATGACCCAACGAGTCAAGCTTTATAGCAATGGCACTACTACTTCCTTCCAAAAGCACGTCATATTCCGGAACAAACCTGGTGTATGTTTCACCCGTGATGATTGCATTTCCATAATTATCGGTGGTAATATCTCCAAGATGGTCATATGACTCCAGATCACCGTTATAATGAAAATGCCATAGGACAGTTCCGTCTTTCCCAATTTTGAAAGTAGTGATATTGGTTGGATCTTCATAACTATTTCCAGCTATCAAGATGTCTCGATTTACTTTTATCGCTTTTATTGTGTAGGGATTGAGATCTTTTAGCGGTAAATTAATTTGCCATTCCTGGGTCAATTGGGCCCCAGATTCAGTACAAATCATTGCTAGTATTGTAAAGGTGAAAAGCGTAGAAGACCACATTTTTATCATCTGGATGGGATATGTTTGTCTCCAAAGATAAGGCTCTCCCGAGACATTCTCAAGATAGAGATCCCTTGACGGAAGATAAAGTTATATCGCCTTTAATAAAACCCCCATACTGATCTTGTCCTTGAGCACTTCATGAATTCTCGAAATATTAACGCGCTGTTGCTGTAAAGAATCCCGGTCTCGAATGGTTACCTGCTGATCAGTCAGTGTTTCAAAATCCACGGTGATACAGTATGGTGTACCTATTGCATCTTGACGGCGGTATCTCCGTCCTATGGCATCTTTTTCGTCATACTGGCACTGTGCAAAATACTTGAGATCATCAAAAACGGCCTTGGACTTTTCCGTTATTTCCGGTTTGTTTTTTACCAGTGGTAGGATCGCGCATTTTACGGGAGCAATTGCCGGATGTAGTTTCATCACCAGACGTGTTGAATCTTTTCCTTTTGCATCCGGTACAGTTTCTTCCTGAAGACCATGACTTAGGAGTGCCAAAAACATACGATCACAACCGATTGAAGTTTCCAGGACGTAGGGGACATAACTTTCATTTTTTTCAGGATCAAAGTATTGCATTTTTTTGCCCGATAACTCCTGATGACTCCCCAAATCAAAATCCGTTCGGCTGTGAATACCTTCCAGCTCTTTAAATCCAAAAGGAAATTCGAATTGGATATCTACTGCTGCATTGGCGTAGTGAGCTAAATTATCGTGATCGTGAAATCGAAGTTTTTCCCCTGGTGTGCCCAGTGCTTCATGCCACCTCAATCGCAGATCTTTCCAGTATGCGTACCAATCCAATTCCGAACCGGGCTCAATAAAATACTGCATCTCCATCTGCTCAAATTCCCGCATACGGAATATAAATTGTCTCGCTACAATTTCGTTTCTAAAAGCCTTTCCTATTTGTGCAATACCGAAAGGTATTTTTTGCCTGCTGGTCTTTTGCACATTTAAGAAATTGACAAAAATACCCTGTGCAGTCTCTGGCCGTAAATACAATTTGCCCTCTTCACCTGCAATGTTACCGAGCTGTGTAGAAAACATAAGATTAAACTGGCGAACATCCGTCCAGTTTCTGGAACCACTAACCGGACATGCAATTTCCAGGTCTTCGATGATTTTTTTTAATTCAGTAAGATCATTGGCTTTCATTGCTCCAGCGAGCCTTTCGCCCACCTGTTTTTTTTCGGTGAGATACCTGACCACACGTTCATTAGTGGTGATAAATTGCTGCCTGTCAAATTTATCTCCGAATCTCTTTTGAGCTTTTGCAATTTCCTTGTTGGCCTTTGCTTCTATTTTATCCATGTACTCCTCGACGAGAACATCAGCCCGGTATCTTTTTTTACTGTCCTTATTATCTATAAGCGGATCATTGAACGCATCAACATGACCACTGGCCTTCCAGATCTTGGGATGCATAAATATTGCAGAATCGATGCCTACGATATCCAGTCTCTGGGTCATAGCACGCCACCAATAATCTTTTATATTATTTTTTAATTCGACGCCATTCGGCCCATAATCATAGACTGCAGCGAGGGTGTCATATATTTCACTGGATTGGTAAATGAAGCCGTATTCTTTGGCATGAGATATTATTCTTTTAAAATCCATCATTGGTCTCTGTCAAATTAGATAATCGAATTAAAATTCGGATTTAAAGTGGAAGTCTATTTTTGGATAATTTTCCTGTGCCATTTTAAGGGACCATGCAGATTCCGCTAGAAAGACCAGCCGGCCTTCTTTGTCTCGAGCAATATCCTTTTTCCTTTCCTTAACCAGGGTGTTTATAGCCTCTTTGTCATCAGATGTAATCCAACAAGCTTTGTGCAGATTGAGAGGTTCGTAGTTGCATGATGCACCGTATTCGTGTTTTAATCGATATTGAATGACTTCAAACTGGAGTGCCCCCACAGTGCCAACAATTTTCCTGTTATTGTCTTCCTTAATGAACAGTTGGGCAACACCTTCTTCAATAAGTTGCTTTATTCCCTTGTCCAATTGTTTTGCTTTCAATGGATCGGCATTGTTTAAATAGCGGAATAATTCTGGTGAAAAACTTGGAATCCCCTTAAAATGCAGTTTCTCTCCTTCGGTAAGCGAGTCGCCAATTTTGAAATTGCCCGGGTCATAAAGACCGACTATATCTCCGGGGAATGCCTCATCTACGATAGATTTTCTAGCAGCCATAAATGCAGTTGGATTAGAAAATTTGAGATTGCGATTATTCCGCACATGCAAATAATTTGTGTTTCGCTCGAATTTTCCAGAGCAAATTCTCAAAAAAGCAATTCGATCACGGTGCTTGGGATCCATATTAGCGTGTATTTTGAAAACAAATCCACTGAATTTATCCTCTTCGGGATTCACCAACCTTTCTTCGGTCTCCCGCGGAAGTGGGGTGGGAGCAATTTGGATGAAACAATCCAGAAGTTCTTTCACACCAAAATTATTTATAGCACTGCCAAAAAATACAGGTGACAAATTTCCCCGTAGATATTTATTTCGATCAAAATCAGGATACACCGTTTGGATAATTTCGAGTTCTTCTCTTAACTCTTGAGCTGCTGCATCACCGACATGATCGTTTAGGTCATTTCCATCTGTATCGTGTATTTCGATGATTTCCTCTGCATCTTGCTTCCCATGCGGTTGGAAAAGGATCAACTTTTTTTCAAACAGGTTGTAAACGCCTTTAAATCGTTGTCCCATGCCTATCGGCCAGCTTAAAGGACAAACTGTGAGACCCAATTTTTCTTCGATTTCATCCAATAGATCAAAACCATCTCGTCCCTCACGATCGAGTTTATTGATAAAGACGATCATGGGGGTATTTCTCATCCGGCACACTTCGACGAGTTTTTCAGTTTGTGCCTCCACACCCTTAGCCACGTCTATCACTACTATTGCACTGTCCACAGCTGTAAGTGTCCGGTAGGTATCTTCAGCAAAATCCTGGTGTCCCGGTGTATCTAAAATGTTGATTTTAAGATTTTTGTATTCGAAGGCCATGACAGAGGTCGCCACAGAGATACCCCGCTGTCGCTCGATCTCCATGAAGTCGGAAGTTGCATGTCGCTTTATCTTATTGCTTTTCACTGCTCCTGCCACCTGAATGGCTCCACCGAAAAGAAGTAGCTTTTCCGTCAATGTGGTCTTGCCTGCATCGGGATGGCTCACAATTCCGAATGTACGTCTCTTCTTTATTTCTGTTTGAAGGTCCAAACCTTGACTGACTTTTTTTGAAAAACGGCTGCAAAGATATGAGAATTCGACTTCTGTCAACGAGGATGTTATAGCTGTGGGAAGACATGCTTAGGATGGTTATGCCACCGGTGTTCTTGGTCCTTTCTGAGTATGTGGGAAGGAATTTGCTGATCAAGTGATCATAACCGTTAAAACGGCTAGTTGTAAACAATTGATAATCAGGTTATAAAGCATTGATTTATTATATGTAAAAAATTGATAATCAAAGAAAACAAAAAAAGGACGAAGGATGTGATGGAGTACTCCTCCAGGACGTGAATAGCCGATCCTAATCGTTATAACCGTTAATAACGGCGAGCTGTAAATGGTTGGTAATCAGGTTATAGAGCACTTATATATAATATGTAAAGGATTAGTAATCAATAAAAATTCAAAACACAGACGAAAGATGGGATGGAGTACTTCTCTAGGACATGAATAGGTACCTAACCGTTATAACCGTTAATAACGGCGAGCTGTAAATGGTTGATAATCAACTTATAAAAATATTTTCTAAATATGTAAAAGCTTGATAATCAAGGATTATCTTAAAAAGGGGGTAAAGGATGGGATGGAGTACGTCTTTCGAGCGAGATTAGCCGATAATAACCGTTCTAACCGTTAGCAACGACTAGCTGTAAACGATTGGTAATCAATTCATAAAAGAATTTCATACATATGTAAAAGCTTGATAATCAAGGATTATCTTAAAAAGGGGGTAAAGGATGGGATGGAGTACGTCTTTCGAGCGAGATTAGCCGATAATAACCGTTCTAACCGTTAGCAACGACTAGCTGTAAACGATTGGTAATCAATTCATAAAAGAATTTCCTACATATGTAAAAGCTTGATAATCAAGTAATATCTCCAAAAAAGGGGTAAGGGATGGGATGGCGTACGTCTTTCGAGTGAGATTAGCCGATAATAGCCGTTCTAACCGTTATCAGCGGCTAGCTGTAAATGGTTTTTATTTGACGTGAATAGCCGATCCTAACCGTTCTAACCGTTAAAACGGCTAGTTGTAAACAATTGATAATCAGATTATAAAGCACTTATATTTAATATGTAAAGGATTGATAATTAATAAAAATTCAAAACACAGACGAAAACTGGGATGGAGTGTCCTCTTATTGAGCATGAATAGCCGATCATAACCGTTCTTACCGCTAATAATGGCTAGTTACAACCTGTATGATCAAATTAAACTTTTGAACCTCGGCCTCTTGGGAGCAATGTCACCCAATCGTTCCTTCTTTTGTGCTTCGTAACCCGCAAAATTACCTTCAAAGAAGACGACCTCTCCATCGTCTTCGAATGCCAAAATATGTGTCGCCAATCGGTCGATAAACCACCGGTCGTGGGATATCACCAAAACACATCCCGCAAATGCTTCAATAGCTTCTTCCAGCGCACGCAGCGTGTTGACATCGATGTCGTTAGTAGGCTCATCGAGGAGTATCACATTTCCGCCTTCCCTTAAAGTAATGGCCAGGTGCAATCTGTTTCGCTCGCCCCCGGATAGAACATTTACTTTTTTCTGTTGATCAGCACCCGTAAAATTAAATTTGCTCAAATAAGCACGCGCATTTATTTCGGCGCCGGCGACATTTATTGTTTCGTCGCCCTGACTGATGACTTCGTAAATAGACTTTTCGGGAAGTAAGTCTTTGTGGCTCTGATCTACGTATGCAAGTCTCACAGATTCTCCGATTTCAATTGTGCCTGAGTCGGGCTTTTCTTCTCCCATAATCATGCGGAACAATGTCGATTTTCCTACACCATTTGGACCAATGATTCCAACAATGGCATTTTTAGGTATGGATAGATCTAATCCATCGATCAGCAATCTCTTACCATATCCCTTTTTAAGACGTTTTATTTCGATTACCTTATCACCCAGTCTTGGTCCCGGAGGAATAAATAATTCGAGCTTAGCTATTTTTTCCTTTATTTCCGCATTATTCATTTGCTCGTATGCATTCAGTCTGGCTTTTCCTTTAGCCTGACGTGCCTTTTGAGCGAGCCGTGTCCATTCGAGTTCGCGCTTTAATGTTTTTTGACGTTTGCTTTCTGCTTTTTCTTCAGCTGCAAGCCGCTTGGACTTTTGGTCGAGCCAGCTGCTGTAATTTCCTTCCCATGGTATTCCCTCACCGCGGTCCAGTTCGAGTATCCAGCCCGCAACATTATCCAGGAAATACCGGTCATGGGTAACCGCTATCACCGTGCCGGGGAAATTCTTTAAAAATTGTTCGAGCCAGTGGACACTTTCGGCATCGAGGTGGTTTGTAGGCTCATCGAGCAGAAGGATGTCGGGCCTGCTCAAAAGTAAGCGGCATAAGGCTACCCGTCTCCGTTCACCTCCGGACATGACTTCCACTGGAGTGTCGTCCGGTGGGCAACGTAAAGCCTCCATCGCTACCTCCAGGGTGTGATCGAGCTCCCATGCATTGAGGTGGTCCATTTTCTCAAGGAGTTCGCCCTGTTTTTCAATGAGTTTCATCATTTCTTCGTCATCCATTGGCTCAGCGAGCCGGACAGATATAGCTTCGTAAGCTTTTGCTACGTCTGCAATGTGTTGAACACCCTCGGTCACTACCTCTTTGGCTGTTTTGGTTTCGTCCAGAATGGGCTCCTGGGCGAGGTACCCTATTTTGTATTCCTTGTCAAAACTCACACTGCCATCAAAGTTTTGATCCAAACCGGCAATGATTTTAAGCAGGCTGGATTTACCTGATCCATTGAGACCCAAAACACCGATTTTAGCTCCGTAAAAAAAGGACAACCAGATGTTTTTTAATACTTGCTTCTGTGGAGGATATTTTTTGCTAACACCCTCCATGGCAAAAATCACTTTGTGGTCACTCATGCTAAAGATTCTTTTTTCAATAGGGAGTGCGAAAATGCAAAATCAAACTGGAAATTCCAGCAATTAGATCCACACCATTGCTACTATCACAAGAGTTTGGGTCAACTTACAAGAGTGTTGTCAAATTGGTAAGGCTCCTTGAACCTACCGGGAGTGACGAGATCCTTAACAGATCACCCAACCTGAAAGTGGGAAATCTAGATCCCTGGCTTCTGGATCGACGTCAATTTTGGTCTAGAATGGCTTGCTTCAAAAAATTGTTGTTTTCCGGACTGCACTCTCTGACGTATCTTTGGTACAGACAATTGGAGTTGTAAAAAAGATATTGCCCAATTACACTTATACCGATTATCTGAATTGGGAGGGCCAATGGGAGATCATTGACGGTCTTGCCTATGCTATGAGCCCGTCCCCCTCACCCAGTCATCACTACATAGCATCTAATCTGAATCATTTGTTAGTAACACAAGTGAGGCAGTCAGGTTGCAATTGCCGAGTGTATCATCCGATAGATGTGGTGATTGAAGAAAACACAGTGGTAAATCCGGATCTGCTAATTGTATGTCATCCCATAAAGGAAAAATATCTGGATAAGCCTCCTACTCTGGTCGTAGAAATATTTTCACCGTCCACAAAGCTCAAAGATCAAATCACAAAATATGACCTTTACGAATCATTTGGTGTAAAATACTATCTAATGGTCGATCCGGATGCAAAGGAAATCACATCATATTGTCTAAACTCTGAGAATAAATATGATGAGATGGCAGAATTGTTTTTTTCTCTGGATCAACAATGTGAAATCGAATTGGATCCGGACTTAATATTTGAGTAAAAAGGATTAAATCGCAAGAATTCGGTATCATTTACACAGAATTTCATCTGTGGTGTCTCCGGCGATTTTTTCTATTAAATTCAATAAGTCGCAAATTGTACGTTCGGTAGTACCCAGATGCATTACGACCAGCCTCAGGAACCGCACTCCTTTTACTTCGGTACTGGTGATATAAAAGGATTTGGTCCTGATTATTTTCTCCCGCAATCTCAATTGATCATATTTTTCAGGCTTATACCTAAAACAAATAATATTGGATTCTACCGGAAATGGGCTTTCAAAACCCGGGCGTTCTTTGATAATGTCTGCGAAGGCTCTTGTACGGTCGTAAATCGATTCTATAAATTCCGCCATTCCGGATTCACCGATTACGGCCAGGACCAGAAAAAGCTTAAAGGCAATACCACCTTTTGTGCATTCTATTTGGTATGGCAGTACATCGTAACCGGGATTTTCTTTTTCATAAAAGAGATAACTTCCTTTTTGAGCAAATGTTTTTTGAAAATCTTTTTTATTCTTAAATAAAAGAGCAGTACTCAGGGCCGAAGTCTGCATCATTTTGTGCGCATCCCATGACAGAGAATCTGCCAGCTCAATACCTTTGAGTAGGTTCTTGTATTTTTCAGATAAAAGAGCAGTGGCTCCATGTGGGCTATCCACATGAAGCCAGACCTCGTGTGCATTGCATATTGATCCAATTTCTTGCAGTGGATCGTATAGCCCGGTAGATGTGGCGCAGGCATTGACTACGACGGCCATAATTCTCAGGCCTTTTCGCTTTTGCTCGGTAATGATTTTTTCCAACTCTACAGCTATTACGACCTCATTTGCATCCGTTGGTATGGGAATGACAGATCTGCTACCCAGGCCAACGATACTTACAGCTCGAGCTATCGAATAGTGTGCGTTATCTGGTGCAAGGACCACTAGATCCTGAGCTGGACCCTCCTTCCATGCCTGGGGATCGATCTTCGACCGTGCAGTGAGCATGGCATGTATATTTGACAGCGATCCTCCACCGGTGAAGAGACCGGAACCCTCACCATACCATCCTAATTTTTCAAGCATCCAGGAGACCAACTCAGATTCGACGGCAGCCGCAGCGGGCCCCATCTCATAAATAGACATCGGATTACCAATCACACCATGGATCAAATCTGCCACTCCTGCTGCTGGATGAGGGACTGCCACCTGGTGACCGATATATCCGGGATGGTGCATATGCATACTGTGATCTAAATATTGTTTTAGAAATTCCGGTAGAGTCGTAGGGGATAATCCCCCATGTCTTATTAAGTGGCCCAGATCAAGGGAGTTAGTCATTTCCTCCATTATCTGTAGATCGACGACATGAGTATCCCCAGCACAACTTTGCCCTACATAATTTGTCAAAACTTGCAGGGCTATGACAGCCATTTCTTCCAAGGTCTTTCCCTCCTTAGTTGCCCAATTTTTCATCGTTTCAAAAGTAACTTTTTTAGGTTTTTAATTTTCTATCTTGAGTATTGATTTAAAAAGCAACAGTTATGACCGCGGAAAGGACGAGATGTGCATGGGCTGGTAGTTCAGAGCCTTATGTAAGTTATCATGACAAGGAATGGGGAGTGCCCCTTCACGATGATCAGAAACTTTTTGAAATGCTTTGTCTCGAAGGTGCCCAGGCCGGCCTTAGTTGGATTACAATTCTAAAAAAGAGGGAACACTACAGGAAGGTATTCGATTATTTTGATGCCAAGAAGATTGTGAAATATAATTCTGCGAAAATCGAAAAACTATTGTCCGATCCTGGTATCGTGAGGAACAAGTTGAAAGTAAATGCCTTTATTACGAACGCCAGGTTATTTCTGGATATAAAAAATTCAGGTATTACGTTTGACGACTACCTCTGGCAATTTGTGGAAGGCGAAGCTATTATTAATAAATGGAAAAAAATGTCAGATGTACCTGTCACTACGCAGGAGAGTGACTTAATGAGTAAGCAACTAAAAAAGAAAGGCTTTAAATTTGTTGGAAGTACAATTTGCTACGCTTTTATGCAAGCCGTGGGGATGGTGAATGATCACACTACAGATTGTTTTCGTTGGAAGGAATGCCAGTAATAATAGTCAAGTCCAGAAGGGAGGACTAGTCAGCACTGCAGCTGGGCGTTGAGAAAAACAAGGGCAAATATCCAAATAAGACCCTTGATAAGAAAGAAGAGAAAACCTGCAACTCCCAGTCGTTTTAGCCATAATTGAAATTTGTTTCCGCTCTCTTCCTTCATGGCGGCAAAAGTATTAATTCTCCCCGATTATTGTTGACTAAGACGTCGAAATGCGTCTATTACTCGATAAATCCACTTGGTTAAATCGCAATTGCCTGCCCAAGTCAGGAATACTGGCTAACTTAGTATTTGCTTCGCGAAGGCCAATTATTTTGATCATGGAACAGGATAGCATTTTTAGATTCTTATTTGCCGCTCTTATTCTGACCGTTTATGTCCCTTTGGTGAATGGACAGAAACCCTGGAGTTCATGGGTCTTTGAAAGCCAAAGGGCGGCCCTTCAACCCAATCACTGGATAGACTCATCCATTGTTGATGGAACACCCAGATTGGTGATTCAGGGGAACGGTGAGAAGATTGTCAATGGGCGTTGGGAACGACATTTTGGTGTAGAAGGGATGGACTTTTTAAGAATTTCAATCTCTTATCAAATCGAACATGTGGAAGATCCTCATCGCTCCGTCCTGGCCGCTTTTGTATGGCGGGATGGTGCTGGAAAGCAAATCGGCCCAAAAGAATTTCCGGGGAAGAAACGGCAGGAAGTTGCTCAAGGGAGAATTATAGAGCAATCCTACTCTGTTCCGGAAGGGGCGCAAAGCATCGAGATGTCGCTAATATACAGATGGGATGAAGATGGTACTGTCTATTTCTCACAACCAAAATTGGAGAAGCTCTCATCACTACCCAAACGAATTGTAAAACTTGCTGCCGTACATCACAAGCCAAAACGCTCTGATACACAGCAAAATCTCGAAGCGTTTGGAAGACTCATTAGTGAGGCCGGTCAAAGAGGTGCGGATATTGTCTGCCTGGGAGAGGGAATTACGATGGTCGGTACCGGTCTGGATTACATGGCAGTAGCTGAAACAGTACCTGGACCCACTACAGAATATCTTGGGAGAATAGCCGCAGAGTACAATATGTACATCGTCGCAGGAGTGCTGGAAAAGAAGGAGCATATTGTCTTTAATACCGCTGTTCTTATCGATCGGGATGGTAATCTAGCAGGTAAGTATCGTAAAGTTTGTCTGCCCAGGGAAGAAATTGAGGGCGGAGTGAGTCCCGGGAATACCTTCCCTGTTTTTGAGACCGATTTTGGCACGATCGGATTGATGATATGCTGGGATGTGGCATTTCCCGAACCTGCCAGAGCACTTGCCATGCAGGGTGCAGAAATTATTCTTATGCCGATTTGGGGTGGAAATCTTAATCTTGCCAAGGCTCGAGCTATTGAAAATCAGATTTACCTTGTTTCTTCTACGTATGACCCCGATATGAGAACGGGAGTTTTTGACCTTGAGGGAAATCTAATCTGCGAGGGAACAGATGAGGCGCCTGTCGCGATGTCGGAAGTTGACTTAAACAAGCAAATTAACTGGCCCTGGCTCGGAGAATATAAGAATAGGATCCCTCAGGAAATGCCTCCAAAAAAATTGCTGACCGAAAGATTCAGGCAGTAATTTACTGCAGCAGTTTTGACAATACGTTCTTATAGTCATCAAAAAATAATTTGTTTGTCCGGTAGTGCTCCGTTTCTTCAAAATGGATAGGCTTGATTCCATCATTTGACAAATGGTAGATAGTGCTGCTGGGATAAGACATTAAAATCGGAGAATGTGTTGCGATGATTAATTGCGAATTTTTCTTCACCAACTCATCGAAAATAGCAAGTGCGGTCAGTTGTCGATTAGGTGATAGTGCCGCTTCAGGTTCGTCAAAAATATATAATCCGTGTCCCAGAAGTTTGAAATTGAGCACAGAAAGAAACGCCTCTCCGTGTGACTGACTGTGAAGAGATCTTCCTCCATAACCCTGGAGATACTGGGTTTGATCCATATAGGAGGCGATATTGAAAAAACTCTCTGCACGCAAAAAGTACTGCTCAGAAGGGGTCTTAAAGCTCTTTATTGTCTCTACAAATCTATGCAAGTCTGAAGTAGATTTTGAAGAATCTAATTGTACGTTTTTAGTGCCTCCCTCCGGACTAAATCCGAGATGTACTGCAAGAGCTTCAATTAAGGTAGATTTTCCGGATCCATTTTCTCCCACAAAAAAGGTGACATCCTTATGAAAATCTATTTTTTCCGTTTTATGTACCACAGGGATATCAAATGGGAACCCTTTCGAAGGCATGTGCTCTTTATCCAGCAAGAGGGACTTTATGTAGGGTTTTTCTGTTAACAAATCAACAATTCTTATAAAATCCCTAAGATCTCAATCGTAAACTTTTGATAAATCGTAATGGACCGTTGGGACAAATGCCGAGTCGAAATTTTCGTCTGGACAATCTTATCACAAGGGCTTATTTGGAGAAGGCACAATCTCCCGCTCCTTTGCCCTTTTTTCCCATTCCGCTCGAGCCAGTTTTTGTAAATCTTCCACCGTGTCAGTTTCATCTACAATTTCAATACCCAGAAGTGTTTCCATCAGATCTTCCATGGTCACTAAGCCTGCTATCGATCCAAACTCATCACTGACGATAGCGAGATGTGATCGTTCGCGAGTTAGATTTTCCATCAGCTTTGGCAATGCCATATTGTCCCGGATAAACTGGATCGGAATTTTTATCTCTTCCAGTTTGGTCTGATGACGGTCTGCAGCTACTTCCATTAAAACCCTTTGTTTGAGCACCAATCCTGTGATGTCGTCCGGATGTGCAGCGTAGACCGGCATCCGCGAAAAAGACATATCTCCCTTTGAGTCATAGTACTCACCACAAGTTGTGGCCTGAGATACTGATTTCATCACCGATCTCGGCGTCATAATATCTCGGACGGTGAGATCCTTCAATCGAAGGAGGTTTCTCATGATTTTTGATTCGCTTTTGTGTAGTGCTCCTGTTTCCTCTCCTACATGGGTCATGGCAGCAATGTCGGCACGGCTGAGAACACTTTTGTTTTTGTCTTTTTTCAAAAATTTGGTAATCAATTGACTCAACCATACCAGAGGCCACAGAATCCAGATCAATATTCGAAGAGATTTTGCAGTAAATGGGGCAAGTTGTCTCCATGCATTTGCACCAATTGTCTTCGGGATTATTTCTGACAAAATTAATATCGCCAAAGTCATTAGGCCGGCGATGATCGATTCATATCCGAGATGTACTCCGGCTATGGAAAAATGATTATTTCCAAACAACTTACCAGCTTGAGCTCCAACACCAATGGCTCCTACAGTGTGCGCAATTGTATTTAGAGTTAGGATGGCCGACAATGGCTTGTCAATGTCCTTTTTATATCTCTGTAGCAAGATACCCGACTCTTGTCCATTCTGCACCTTTTGCCGTATGTACGGTGTCGTGACACTTAGCAACACGGCTTCCCATATGGAGCACAGGAACGAAAAAATAATCGAAATAGCGAAGAATAGGATCAATAAGGTCATGTCACTTGCACTTTTCTATAAGCGATCAAATGTACCTAAAAAAGGTGAATTCTCAGAAGACATAATTATAACTGGTAATGTGTAAGTATAAGTAGGACAATTGCTTAAGATGGATTTATGGCAGATTTTTTCAAATCACTTTGCCTTTCTCTGGAGTGTGGACATTAGCCCGGAGAGTAATTTTCTTCGCATCATAACCACAGTTGCAATCTTGGTATACGTTTCGAAAAATTGAATGGGAACTTGTTCAGGCTTTGATACGCTTCCCTTATAAATAATTGATAATCAGGTACTAATGGCCATTGGAATTTGTAAAATTTATGTTGGTCCTATTTTCGCTAAATAGGTCAAAACCAGCTTCGGCAATACCCGATAAAAGCGATGCCCATGGAAAACTTCTTCTATGCCAGTTTTAAGCAAATGCTATGGGTTCACTAGCAGAATGAGTTCGCAAAGAACAAGTAAAGTTTATGTTGTTCCTATTTTCGCTAAATAGGTCCAACCAGCATTGACAACACTGATAGGAGCGATCTCATTGAGACTTTTTCTATCCCGGTCTTGACCAAATGCAAAGAATTCTCTAGTAGAAATGAGTTCGCAAAAGAGTAAGTAAAGTTTCTGTTGGTCCTATTTTCGCTAATTAGGTCCAACCAGCTTTGACAACACTGATAGGAGCGATCTCATTGAGATTTTTTCTATCCCGGTCTTGACCAAATGCAAAAAATTCGCTGGCAGAAATGGGTTCGCAAAGAGCAAGTAAAGTTTATGTTGTTCCTATTTTCGCTAAATAGGTCCAACCAGCTTTGACAACACTGATAGAAGCGATCTCATTGAGATTTTTTCTATCCCGGTCTTGACCAAATGCAAAGAATTCGCTGGCAGAAATGGGTTCGCAAAGAGCAAGTAAAGTTTATGTTGTTCCTATTTTCGCTAAATAGGTCCAACCAGCTTCGGCAATACCCGATCGAAAGCGATCCCATTGAGACTTTTTCTATGCCGGTTTTGACCAAATGCAAAGAATTCTCTAGTAGAAATGAGTTCGCAAAAGAGCAAGTAAAGCTTATGTTGGTCCTATTTTCGCTAAATAGGTCCAACCAGCTTTGACAACACTGATAGAAGCGATCTCATTGAGATTTTTTCTGTCCCGGTCTTGACCAAATGCAAAAAATTCGCTGGCAGAAATGGGTTCGCAAAGAACAAGTAAAGTTTATGTTGTTCCTATTTTCGCTAAATAGGTTAAGATCCCTAGCCAGCCCAATTTCTCAGTTTTATAATCCTCCCTTTTTGGCATATGCGATATCCGTCAATGCTCTCAGAAAGGAAATCAAATCCGATTGTTCTTCCGGGGTAAGCTGGAACGACTTCATCTTGTCACTCTGTCGCTTACGCGGATGCCTTCCAGCTTCTTCATAATGTGTAACAACTTCCTCCAGACTTTTTATACTTCCATCATGCATATAGGGTGGTGTCACTCCGACATTTCGCAAACTCGGCACTCGAAATTTTCCAATATCGGCTGAATCCATTGTTATCCGTGCTCTTCCACGGTCTTCATAATGGTCGTAAAGGCCATTGTTTTCAAATGTATTTTCGGTAAAATTAAATCCTACGTGACAGGCATTACAATTTAAACGATCACTCTCAAACAATCGTTTGCCCCTTTTTTCATTTGCAGTTAACGCTGTGGAATCCCCTAATACAAATCGATCGTATTTGCTGTCCCCGGAGTAAAGTGTCCGTACAAAAGTGGCTAGGGCCCTGGTGATCACAAAAGCATTTATTGGCTGTCCATAAGCGCGCTTTGCCATCTGCACATATTCCTGATCTTTATTAAGACGACTGCTCAACTGTAAAATAGAAATTCCCATTTCATTTTCATCCTCGATTGGCACCAATGCTTGCAGGTCAAGATTTTTTACGCCTCCATCCTTGTTTACGGCAGTGAGATAAGCTGCATTGAGAATGCTAGGTGTATTTCTTTTGCCCAGTCTGCCGTATATTCCGGTTGATCGAGTTTGGCCATCCGTAAATGCCAGGTCCGGTTTGTGACAACTCTCACATGATATCGTACTGTCGAGCGAAAGATTTTTGTCAAAAAATAATTTCTCACCAAGCTGGATCCTTTCTAGAGTAACCCGGTTATCCTTGGGAATTTTTGGTTTCGGAAAATGCGGTGGAATATTGAATTCTCCGCTACATGACAAAAAAAAGCAGAAAATTGGTAGAAAACGGATTGATCTACCCATTGCTTTCAAGGTTATTCTACCGATATAGATTTTTCCAGATTATCGCGTAATAATTGGGCAAGTGGTGGATTATTATGGGTGTGGGTATCGCGTTCTTTTTGCAGATCCACACCATCAAAAAAATCAACTAAATCAAACGAAAAAGTAATTATATTTTCTCCACTAGTGAGGAGAATTTCTTTATTAAATTCCAAATGCTTCAACATATTATCTGTAGCCAGGTGATAGGCAATGCCCACATCGGTCGTCCCATCGAAAGTTGTGTCGATATCACCATCCACCCTCAAAAACTTGTAACCAGTACCCCAGCTCCAATGCATCGCCGGATCCTTAATGGCCAGTGGATCCTCCGGAGGTCTGCTGGTGAAATCGATTTCTTCCTGTGCATTTGTCTCGGGATCTACTCCAATAAAACATTTCACTGAAATTATTTTGCCTAGTGGCAAATCGTTGTTTAATGTGGCTGTGTTTCCGATCCCTGCCAGTAAATATTCATCTTGCAGTGTTATGGTCAGACCCTCTTCCATTTTCAACTCGATTCCTCCCACATAGAAGTTGGCAGCATCAAAAGATACCGTGTTGCCATTGACTGTGTAATCCTTGTTAAATTCCAAAGATGCTCCATCCACATTAAAGTCGAATTCGAACCTTAATTCTGCTAATTCTTCAGGTTCATCTTTTTTACAGGATGTGATCAAAAATGTGCATACAAAAACAAATAAAAAAAGAGGAATCCTACTCATAGATTGGTTTTTAAACTTATTGATTTATTCAGATTTGAAGACAACTCTATCAGCGCTGCTTTTTGAGATAGACTATGTATTTGTGGATTTGCTTCGATGTCATAAATATTCCCTCCTGCAAAGATTTTATTTACATCAACTTGAATTGTGATATCAGTCACAGATTCTGTATTGTCAAGCGATATGGTAGACATTGCATCATCAGAACCCAAATGAAGGGCGACACCAGTCTCCGGTGCCCCGTCATTATTAAGGTCAATCCACCCCTCGATTTTTACAAAAATATAGCTGTTCCAAGCCAGCCAGTATTCTCCGGTCATGGCCAGGGGATCGCCGGAAGAGTAGTCAGCAGGCACTGTGCTGTTTTGCTCAGGGGTGAGCCCTACATTGAAGTCTATAGAAGACACCCTGCTTAAGGAAGTTTCACCACCGAAGAGCAAATAGCCTGAGGACGCTGATGACAGATCCCGGTGGCTTGTAGTAAGATCAGCGAAATGCACCTCATGGAGGAGCTGCTCTTGATCCTCATCGCCAATGATCAGATCCGAAAGGTACATGCTCACTCTTGTGAGAGAAAAGACTTTTCCATCGGGATAAGAGTACTCCTGCTGCATGAGCAGAGGATTCCCATCATATAGCAGTTGGATGTGCAAAGTGATATTGAGCTTTTCCTCCTTACACCCCAGTGGGAGGAGGAGTAATAGCACTAATACAATTCCCTTTAAGGTTTCGCGCATGGTAGTAATAGAACGTATACACTCATGTCGTTGATATATGTAGGCGAGCAATAACTCATATTTCTCGGTTGAGATCCGGAAAATGTCAAGGTGTTTGCCAATTACCTGAAAAATACTGTATTGAATAATCCCTTTTTGAGTAGGATCAATAAGTTTTGATTTGATCAGACTCACCACCCAAATTTGCATCATTTTTGCGTTTAAGTGATAGGAAAAGGATGTGATATGTATAGATTGGTGGCTTGGCTCATTATCATTGCTTTTTTGGGGTTTTCTTGCAGGAAGACTTCCGATCCCAATCCATTGCTCGAGGTGGAATACAATCCACATCCATTGCATCTGGAAGGGCCGGAAGGATTTCCCCGGATGTCAATACCTTCAGATAATCCCACAACGGAAGAAGGTGTGGAGCTCGGCCGGCGGCTCTTTTACGATCCTGTGCTTTCTGCTGATGGAACAATGTCTTGCGCCTCCTGCCATTTGCCCGAGGGCAATTTTACCGATAATCTTGCGCTGAGCAAGGGAGTTGACCAGATTGAGGGCAAGAGGAGTTCCATGGCACTGCTTAATATTGGATTTGCAGATCAAGGTCTGTTCTGGGATGGGCGAGCGACCTCTCTTGAGGACCAGGCTCTCGCACCGGTCGAAGATCCCATTGAGCTCCACAATACCTGGGAAAATGTAGTGCAGAATCTTCAACAGGATGAACTATATCCAACCTTATTTCGCAAGGCTTTTGGCATCCGGAGTTTTCAGGAGATTTCCAAGGAACTCGCTGCAAAGGCCATTGCACAATTCGAACGGACTTTGATTAGCAGTGGACAAAGCAGATTTGATCGATTCTTTCGTGGAGAATTGGAGCTCACAGATGAAGAGTTTCTCGGCTATGTTTTGTTTTTTGACCTTGACCCGAATATCCCCGACGCAGAATGTGGACATTGCCACAACGCTCCACTCTTTACGACAAACCAATATTTCAACAATGGTATTGAACCAATCGAGTCCCTAGTTGATTTCCCCGATCTGGGAAGAGCTGAGGTGACAGGAGTCGAATTTGATAATGGCAAATTTAGGGCTCCAACCTTGCGCAACATTGAATTCTCAGCACCCTATATGCACGATGGACGTTTCAACACTTTAGAAGAGGTGGTTGAGCATTATAATTCAGGTGGGCATTTTCAAACCAACAAGGATCCTCTGATCAGACCATTAAACCTGCTCGATCACGAAAAAGAAGCCCTCATATCTTTTCTCAAGACCCTCAGCGATTCTACATTCATTCAGGAACCACGTTTCTTAAGTCCTTTCTAATTAGTACCGGATTTCTGGGAATTGACTCCGTCCAATTTCCGAACCGATTCCCAATTCTGGAATGGATTTATCTCTCTCTAATACATAAGTCACAGTAAATCAAATGGATATTCAGTGGACCAATTTCTGCCTATAGTAAGGCAATTGGAATGAGCCCATAAATGAAGAATCATGAGAACTTTTGCACTGTGTTCATTCTTACTCCTCTCAACTCTTGTCTATGTAAAAGCCCAGTCTGATTTTGTATTTGCAGATGCTGCTCCAGCACATGCATATGCGGTCCAGACCAGCACCTCCGTTAACTCCATTGATTATCCAACCACCTCATATAATGGAGTAGAGCCCACTGCGGCTGTTGAAGAGGTGGCGTTGCCGATGAGTATGCGATCGATGGCGGTTGCTCAGATGGAAGCGCAGATCACCGTAAAATGGGTGACGCTGGCAGGATCAAACAGCGCACAATTTATAATTGAGCGCTCTGATGATTCGCATGAATTTAGTCCTGTGGCATTTCTTTTGGGAAACCACGATTCCAAAGCTATGGACTATATATTCACCGATCGCGATGTCTTACCCGGTAAGTCTTATATCTATCGACTCAAGCAACTTGATCACGATGGAAAGGAACATATTTCCCATCCGGTCTCTGCAAAAGTAAAATCATCATCTCCAACAATGAAAATCTACCCTACTCATGCTGGGGCAGATAGTATTTTAAAAGTACAATTGTTTAGTGGCAACACGATCGATGAGTTTACCGTGACAGATTTGATGGGAACGAAAATATTTACAGAACGCAAAGAACTTAGTTCGAATGCGTGGAACGAAATTACTATTGATGTGCATGACTTACCAGCGGGAAATTATATTCTGAAAAGTAATGAAGGTCATACTCAGCAATTTGTTAAGAAGTGATGCAACGAAATTGCATCAAAATCACTATTGATAATTCGGTCAGCTGGGTGTTAGTTAAAAGCATTTTTAATGTCTTTCAAACGAACACCCAGCAGCTCATTTGTAAGAGAATCCAACCCTCCCTCGGAGCCTGCAAAATGGAACGTAGAATGTCTGTGTACCATTTTCTCTCCCGGTGATAGATTTGCTGCCGGTGAGGAGCTTTCCAATTCATAAAAATTCCCTAACTGTTGTCCGGCTCCGGTGTCCCCGTCATTATAGGCGTTGACCACATCTCCCCGAAAAGGCTCCTTCTGAATTTCCCATTTCGAATTTACATAAAGGGTGTCTTCCGGATCTAAGGTAAAATGAGCAATTGTCAGAAGATTACTCATGGGATCATAGCTTCCCATTATTCTTTTAGCACGCCTTGGAGGTATTCCAATTTTTGACCGGTACTGAGCATCAGTCTTAAAGTAAAGGATACTGTCGGAAATAACCAGCCGTCCGGGAGGCACGGGTCCGAAATAATTGTCATTGACAACCGGTCCGAGATCTTCCTCAGCACCACCTTTAAAAGGTATGACCACGACCGTATTTTCTGTAGCCCTTAACATGCTCAAAATCCAAATTGATAACATACCGGTTTGCTGGGTCCAGGCAGAGGTACCATCATTTTTTAGTACGTTTTCAGATTGCATTCCAACAAATTTTATGTTTTCTGGAATTTTAGTCTCAAGCAATAATTCGGTTTCTGGCTTAGAAAGTATTGTAATATTACGCTCGATTTCGAAGTCAAACCTGAAATCTGAATAATTGATAAGAGATGCTTTTTTCCTAAAAGATAATAAATTGTCATTGCGCCTTATCAGATCGAAAGGCTCAGTATCGATTACTTTGGGCACATACCAATGATCCAAATCAAAAGGGTCACCGGATTTGAAATAAATCGAAAATTGACCTCCCTCAGGACCAAGCCAAAAGCGTTCTTCTCCACCGAAGGGATTAAAATGTTTTGAGATTTGGCCTGACTTAATCAGGCCGTGATTAATCCATCCATAACTTGCACCCTGATCTCCATCGGCTGTGCTTGTCATAATTCGTCCCTGGATCTCCGGGGCTACAGCAATAGCACTTTTGCCGGATTGAATTACGGCGAGATCAGGGTAATGTTTTTTGAGAAACTGAATGTCATAGCCAAACGTACCTTCGGTAAAACCCAAATCTTGATTATTTTTGATTTGACAATTGAGGCACAATATGGTGATCAATATTGGGGCTCCTGAAAATATGGGGTTCTTCATTTCACACCACTGAAAATTTACTTAGTAATCAAAATTTTATTCCACCGGTACTGCTTGTGGTCCCGTGAATAGATTCGATAGAAATAAATTCCTGTCTTTATTTGAGGAGGTAATTCTAAAACATTTTTGTGCCGCAATATTTTATAGCGAGAGACTACACGGCCAAAGAGGTCAGCTATGACAAAGTCCAAATCAGCTGAACCTGGATCCTGGACATCTACAACAAGAGAATGAGAGGCAGGATTTGGATACACCTGAAAATCGACGAAAGAGGGTTCTGATGTAGTTGTAATAAAATTTCCTATCACACAATCGTTGTAATGAGGCTTGTGACTTGTGGTGTCGATGATCATATCTTCATCTCCATCATGATAACGACTCAGTGATAAGAAGAAAATCATCATTTCGTCTGTCGTAGCCTCTCCCACCGAGACGTCGACAGGCATATCAGTTGGGAGATGATGATTGGTGGTAGTATTGTTGTAAGTTGCTGTACCGTGCAATGTGGAAAATGCGGGAATGACCACCGGTTTTTGAAACTGATAGAATCCCTGCCATTCAAAATCCCAGTGTGGAATCTCAATAAGTGGAATCGTGTCACCTCCCGGAGTGGTGGCGAATGCCTTCATGGATTCACATATCAAATGTGCATGTGGTGCTATTCCCGTGACGATCACTTTAAAGGGAACTGGGAAAAACTTTTGGTGAAAGGTTTGTCTGGTATTTGCTGGAATAAATAATGGTCTATCCATTCCGAAACTGTGATTTAGTACCGGTAGATTTTCAATGCGACGCAGGTCTTCATGTTCAGAAAACTTCAACCGAATTAATGTGGAGTCTTTCTGCCCCTCACTTCCCTCGGGATAGTGAAGCTGTGCGATCAATGTCGCTCCCTTGGGAAGGTGAATACCCATTCCCTCCGGAGCATAAACGGCACTGGATCCCGGCACCCACCCCGAGATCATGCTGATAGTGCTTGTGCCCGTACCACCAAAACAGGTGTATCCAAGTCCGGGTTCTTCCTCATCCAGTACAAATGCCTCATCAGTCGTATCCTGAAACAAGATCACGTGATGTACGATGCTACGATTTCCGGGTATAATCTCGATAGCAGTAATGAAGCGGTCTTCAGGCTCATCAGTCGGAACTACAAAACAGCGATAGAGGTCTAATTCATCGCTAGGGGGCACCTCATAGGTGGGGAGCCTCAATTCAAAATCAGGATCTGCAATCTCCAGGTTCGTTTCGTAGACCGGTGGCATTGGAGCTGCTTCCATATTTCCTGCCGCAGCACCTGTCTCTACCCAGGTTCTGAATAGCTCAATCTCTTCGTCAGTGAGGCTGCGTTCACCAGCAATATGGCCATAATTTTTACCCGGAGGCCACGGAGGCATTGTTCTGCTCGAGATGATGGGTTCAAGCAGGAATCGACGATCTTTGACATCTTCATAAGATTGGAGTGCAAATGGTGCTATTCCCTCACTATTGTGACATGGACTGCAGTGGGAATAGATCAGGCAACCGATGTGATCGGCCCAGGTTACCACTTCCTGACCGTGCACCCTACACGTGCAGAATGCGACCATCGCAATCAAGATTACTCTTTTTCTCATAGCTCGAATAGTAAATCTAAGGTATTTCGATCACTAATTTGGCTTGGACTTTGGATGAATCAACCGAAAGAACAATATATTTGGGGCCAGATGTAACAATCTAGATGATAACTGGGTGAAAATGAATCGAAAGCAAACAACTGCCGATCAGCAGATAAGAAATACACTGAAAGAATGGCCTAAGATCGTAAGCAAGTATCACAAACCGAGTAAAAAAAAGGCGATAACACAGATCCTAAATACGTTCCTGCCTTTTTTAGGGCTCTGGATCTTAATGTACTTTAGTTTGTCATGGTCATACTGGATTACCCTTGGTCTCGCAGCTGTTAATGCGTTTTTTCTGGTCCGTATTTTCATTATTCAGCACGATTGCGGTCATCAAGCTTTTTTCGGCAAACGAAAATTGAATAATCTCACTGGATTATTCTGCAGTTTTTTCAGCAGTATCCCATACGAATATTGGTCCCGATCTCATAGTTTTCACCACGCACATTGTGGTCAGCTTGAAGTACGGGATATCGGCGATATAAATACATTAACAGTGAAAGAATATAAAGACCTGGGATTCTTGAGAAGATTAGGTTATCGTATTTTTAGGCATCCCATCGTTCTGTTTGTTATTGGTCCCGTTTATTACTTATTAATTAATGTTCGCTTTCCTTTAATTCAATTGCGGGGTTGGAAAAAAGTAAAATGGTCACAGTTTTATAACAACGTTTATCTGGTTTTGATCTACGCTTTGGTTGCTTTCGCAATAGGTTGGAAAAAATTCTTTTTAGTACATGTACCCATTGTGATTATTTTTGCAATAATTGCGGTGTGGTTTTTCTATGTTCAGCATCAGCATGAACACACTTACAAACAATGGAAGGAAAATTGGGAATATTTGTTCTCATGTATAAAAGGGAGTACCTACTACAAATTACCAAAAATGTTTCAATGGCTTACCGGCAATATTGGCTTACACCATATTCACCATTTGAGTTCGAAAATTCCAAATTATAATTTAACCCAATGCGCCCAAGAAAATCCCATATTGGGGAAGTACGTCACAACAATTGGCTTTTTCGAAAGCCTTTCTTTTATGTTTAATCATTTGTGGGATGAAGAAAGCCAACGTATGATTAGCTTTTGGAAATTTAATAGATTGGAAAAAGCCGGACTAATTTAGAATAGTCTTCCATCTTGCCCTTTTCACACCTTACTGGACAAATCCTGGTGTTAATTTAAAAGAAATAATCAATTGCCCGACACCCAATCCGTCAGATATCTAAATCCTGGTTTGAGCACTCCCTCTTCTGCTATGGTAGCTCGATCGAGCATTTCACTACCATCGGTCTTCA
Organism: Saprospiraceae bacterium; assembly: GCA_965222645.1. Classification (GTDB taxonomy): domain Bacteria; phylum Bacteroidota; class Bacteroidia; order Chitinophagales; family Saprospiraceae; genus JABDMH01. The sequence continues at coordinate 5,281,867 of OZ244968.1, forward strand.
TCAGTTCTCCCATAATGCGTGTAATGAATTGTTTTCCGAAAGCCTTGCTTGCTTCCCTTGGAATCTCATTAGGTAAATTGTCAATCGTCATCATGTCGACAGTGTGTTTCAAAAATGGAAGTGTTTCTGTACCAGCAATGGGATCAAAACCATAAACGGGATCATCAATCGTAGTCGATCTTATAGTGCTCGGAATCGATGCGTGTGGTGCAAGGTCACACGAAATATCAGCAATTGCTTGGATTCTAAATGAGGGCTTTTTCATTTCCTCCAGACTGAAAAAGGGAGGAGCTTCCGCGACATAATAAATGCCGTTTATCATGATATCACTCACTTCCGTAAATGGAGAAAAAATACTCATAAATTGAGAAGGATCATTGTAAAACACTGATTTATCAAAAGCATCCCCTTCACTGTGAGCAGCATAATGATGTGGCAGCAGTTGTGTGAAAACAGGTTGTGAAAATTTATTCTGTAAAAATGTCAGTGGGTCTACTTGCCTAATATTCATGTCCTGCAGAGTGACCAAAGCACCTGTGCCCACTCTGCCTGTACCTGTTAAGACAATTTTTATAGGTGGGATCTTGACTTCCTCATACAATTCCTTTGCCCGTTGGTAATATTTAAGATCACACATGCGTGGCAAATCGAGTTGACCAGATTTTTTTCCCCAGGTCCACAAGGCATTGTGTGCTCCTACTAGTCCGGCAAAATGCCCAAAGGCAATGAGGCGGTGGCCATGGGTGTTGGTGAGCAATTCATAATCGATGAGCCTGATGTTTTTTTCCAAAACAGCTTTCAATAATGGCTTGTTGTATTCCTGCTTTTTAATGGTGTGCGAAAAAATCAGGTAAGTCTTTCGACGCAGCAACTTAGTAACCGGTACTTCTTTAACTCCCATGAGAATATCGCAATCATTTAAATCGGGCTTCACCGGCACTCCCCGGTCAAAGTACTCTTCATCTGAGTAGCATCGTTCGCCAGATGCCTGTACAGAAATATCGATGTCCAGTTCCTTCCGTAAGAAAGAAACCTGGGAAGGTGTAAGCGGTGTGCGAGACTCCCCTTTTTTATTTTCTTTTAAGATCCCGATCTTCAATATTATATGAATATTTATTTTCTATTTTCATGACTGACTTTCCACTTTCCCGATTCCCCACTCAACCACTTCCCCACTATACTACTTTCCCCACTTTACCACCTCCCGTCTTACAGTCCAGGCTTGCCAATCCCTACACTTCGTTCCGGGCTTGGGAATCCTTCCTTCCCAGCTATACCCGTCCCTACTCAACCAACTTCCCCACTCAACTCTACTTCCCCACTCAACTACTTTCCCCACTTCCCCACTATACTACTTTCCCCACTTTACCGCTTCCCCACTTTACCACTTCCCGTCTTACAGTCCAGACTTACCAATCCCTATACTTCGTTCCGGCTTGGGAATCCCTCCTTCCCGACTATACCTGTCCCTACTCAACCAACTTCCCCACTCAACTCTACTTCCCCACTATACCACTATAGCACTTCCCCACTTCCCTACAATACTACTTCCCCACTTCCCCACTTTACTACTTCCCCACTTTACCACTTACAGTCCAGGCTTGCCAATCCCTACACTTCGTTCCGGGCTTGGGAATCCCTCCTTCCCCACTATACTACTTTCCCCACTTTGCCACTTCCCGTCTTACAGTCCAGACTTACCAATCCCTACACTTCGTTCCGGGCTTGGGAATCCCTCGTTCCCGACTATACCTGTCCCCACTTCACCACTCAACTACTTTACTACTCAACTACTTTACTACTTCCCCACTTTACCACTTCCCACAATTCCCTTCACCGCTTGTACTGTTCTATCAATTTCTTCCCTGGTGTTGTACCCCATGATACCCATCCGCACGGCACCACCTTTTTCCATGATCCCCAGTACCTCCGCTGCCTTTTTCGCATAGAAATGACCGTCCCAGGCGTTGATTCCCTTTTTTCCTAATTGAGTACAGATATCAGCCGCATTTTGATTCTCTACAGTAAATGAAAGCGTAGGTGTACGCGGACTCTCAGATATTGCTGGACCATAAATATCCAGTCCATCTATCTCGCTTAAACCCCGGTACAAAATCTGTGCTAATTCCATCTCATGGTCATGAATCGACGTTAGACCGTTGACCAGTTTTGTCCTTAGGCTATCCCCCTCGCCCCAGGAGGCAATAAATTCGATTGCGGCACCTACCCCGGCTATGGCAGCATGATTAAGAGTGCCCGTTTCGATTCGATATGGTGATCCTGCGTCCTGTGTACACAAACGGTCTGTTTCCAAAGAATCCAGCAAACCCTCCCGGCTGTATAAGATACCCACGTGCGGGCCGTAAAACTTGTAAGCAGAGCACACAAGGAAATCACAGTCAAGGGATTCGACATCAAGGACTATATGAGGAGCAGCATGCACTGCATCGATCAATAGAAAGATATTTCTGCCATCCAAAAGCTCGTTAATCCGTGCTATGTCATTTACTGTTCCCAGCAGATTTGAAGCATAGCCCACACAAACCATCTTTGTGCGATCGTTGATCTTTTTGTGAAAATCTTCATAATCCAGGTGACCACTTGGTAAAAGCCCCACTTCACGCACGATAATTCCGGACTCTTCCAGAGCCAACCAGGGACCCCGGTTTCCCTCGTGGTCTAGTTGAGTAATGATCAATTCATCACGCTCATGCATTCGTCTCAATAAAGCCTTACTTAGGGAATATGTAAGAGTAGTCATATTCTGACCGAAGGAAATCGTTTTTGCAGAAGGTGCTCCCAGAAGGGTGGCAACTTTTGCACGAGTCTCGGAAATCAGAGAGTCGGTCTGCATCGAATTATGAAAAAAGCCATGCGTATTGGCATTACTTTCAATGTAATAATTGGAAATCGCATCAATCACTTGTTGCGGCACCTGACTGCCGGCAGGGCCGTCCAAATAAACAGTCTGATGGTCGCCAATAGTCTTGCCAAGTGAGGGAAATTGACCTCTAAAGGCTTGGATATTCATGAGCTTCAATTTTTTTCTTTTCGGAGTTATGCACAATGATAATGAATCTTTACACTGTTCATCGAAGACCAATGAAAATTAAATCACATCCATAAAACCGCAATCGACTATGAACCTCACTGTGTTGATAATCTATGACTTTTACATTATGAAAAATCATAATATTAATTTGGGATAGATAGAGCATTTGCCATATTTGTGACCTGACTTTCAGTCAAGAACATTGTAAAAACTTCGCATGGTTGAGAATTTGCAAAATTAATGTCTGTAAAAGTATGTGAACTGTCTTTTTTTTAAGAAATTCAATGTGCCGGAAGCTGTGAAAATTTGAAATCCGGATTCTTTACGCTCCACATTTACTGTCACTTATTGCAAAAATTTAAAACTCTATTTGCTATGAAGCTGCGAAGAAAACTTTGGTATTCTTTGGGTCAGATTCTGACCAAACATTTCACATGGCTGATGATGTTGCCCCTGATATCAGCCAGTGTCGCACTGGGGGCTCGTACCATCACAGGTACGGTGACTTCCGAAGAAGGAGAGCCCTTAATCGGGGTGACAATTCTCGAGGAGGGAACCTCGAATGGTACGGTAACTGATTTTGATGGATCGTACAGTATTGAAATCGATAATGAGGATGCTATTCTGGTTTTTTCTTATACCGGATATAGTGCGCAATCGATTGCAGTTACAGGTCAATCTGTCATTAATGTGAGTATGAACGTTGAAGTATCATCACTGGATCAAGTGGTGGTGATCGGGTATGGTTCTCAGAAAAAGGCGAACCTGACAGGTGCAGTGACAGCTATTTCCGGTGAAGAATTGGAAATGCGTCCTATTGCCAGTGCTGGTCACGGTTTGCAGGGACTTGTACCCAACATGAATGTCACAATTAGGAATGGTGATCCCACATCATCTGCTAATTTCAACATCCGTGGATATGAATCCATCAACGGTGGTGATCCGCTTATTTTAGTGGATGGTGTGCCGATGGCGCTCGAGCGGATCAATCCCAACGATATTGCCAGTATCAATGTCTTGAAAGATGCATCTGCAGCCGCTGTATACGGTGCACGTGCGGCATTCGGAGTAATTTTGGTAGAAACCAAAAAAGGAAAGGACGGCAAAGCGAAAGTGCAACTCAGTACTGAATTAAGCGCCGCGAAACCGATCTTCCACATGGATCCGATCCAGGATCCCTATCAGTTTGTGTTGGCACGTAACGCCGCTAACATCCGGACAAGTGGTACACCTTCTTACAATGATGAATTTGTGGCTAATGTGAAAGCATTCTCGGAAGGTACCGGCCCTGAATGGGGAGTGGTTGATGGTACATTGCAATACTATGGATTTAATGACTACCAGAATAAAATCATGACTGATTTTGCCCCACAACAGAAATATGACCTTAGTGTCTCTGGTGGGAATGAAAGAGCCAACTACTATTTGTCTGTTGGACATTTAAACAAGGACGGGTACTTAAAACCTTTTAATAATGAAAAATTTAAGAGGTACAACGGTGTTTTGAAGGTTGATTTTAAAATCAACGATTGGTTGGAGCTGGAAGAAAAAGTGGTATTCAATTCCCAAAACAGTGACAAGCCCACTTTTTACCACTGGGATGTGAATATCAATACGCTTGCCAGACAACACCCACTCGATAAAATTCAGTTTCCTGATTTGGAGTACTACCTTACACCTGGAGATCGAGGTGACTTTGAGCAGTACATCGGTCAGTATTTTGGAGGTACCAATTTCTTTCCATACTTGAAAGATGGAGGTCGTCGAACATTTACAATCAACGACACTTGGCTTACACAGGGTGTCAATATCAGACCGCTAAAAGGGCTTTTGATCAAGAGTAATTTCTCTTACAATACCTTCCACAGAAATTATCAGGACGTACAAAGTAAAGTCGAGGTGATTCAGGAGGGTGCAGATCTCACGAACCTTGTCGTCGATAATGGATTTAGTGGTACGGATTGGATAGAAAACAGACACGACTACGATCAGTACTACGTATTTAATTCTTATGCAGAATATACCCCTGAGGTTGGAAATGACCATTATGTAAGGGCAATGGTTGGGTTTAATCAGGAATGGGGACGCTACACTTTTCAACGGGCAAGGGCTTTTTCACTGATTACACCTTTGATCACAGATTTGAATGCCACTGTAGGCGGACAACAAACTTTTGGAGGAAAAGAACACATCGCTCTAAGGGGCGTGTTTTATCGTTTAAACTATATTTTTAAAGATCGTTATTTATTCGAAGCCAACGGTCGATACGATGGTACCTCTAGATTCCCAAAGGATGACCGGTTTGGATTCTTCCCGTCATTTTCTGTGGGTTGGAGGGTCTCGGAAGAACCTTTCATGCAAGGCACACGGGATTTTATCGACAACTTAAAATTTAGGGCGTCTTACGGTACGCTTGGAAATCAGACCATTAAGATCAACAATCAGCAGGTCTTTTATCCTGCAATTGCGACGATGGGAATCGGTACTTCTCCATATATGTTTACTGGAGGTGCCAGAAGTCCATATGTTTCACCTGCTGGTCTGGTTAGTCCTAACCTTACATGGGAGACCGTAGTCACTAAAAACTTTGGAATTGATTTTACAGTATTAAATCAAAGACTGGACGCATCATTTGACATATACACAAGGGACACGAAGGACATGCTGACCGATGTGGAATTTCCCAGCGTTCTCGGTACATCTGCACCAAAGCAAAATGCTGCTGATTTGCAGACAAGGGGATGGGAGCTTGCACTGACGTGGAGAGACCGGTTTGGCGGAGGCGACTGGAGCTATCGTTTGGGCTTTTCGCTGGCTGATTGGGTATCCGAAATTACGAAATACGACAATCCTACCGGTGCCTTGTCAGAGCGTTACGTCGGACAAATGCTTGGAGAGATATGGGGTTATGAAACCGAAGGTATCTTCCAAAGCCAGGCCGAGGTTGATGCTGCCGCAGACCAATCCAGACTCGGAGCAAACTGGAGAGAAGGAGATATTCACTATGCTGATCTCGATGGCGATGGTGAAATATCTCCCGGTAATAATACTTTAGATAATCCTGGGGATCGACGCATTATAGGTAATGAAAGTCCGCGACTCAGTTTTGGTATAAACGCCGATGTGAGCTGGAAGAATTTTTCTCTTACTACATTTTTCCAGGGTATTGGAAAACGGGATTATTGGCCTAATGATGGCAATTGGACCTATTTCTTCCCTTGGAATGCCGGACATGCGGAGTGGTATTATGTAACTGATACCTGGACTCCTGAAAATCCCGGTGCATATTTCCCAGCTGCACATATTTCTACCAGAGATGGTAAAAACAAACACCGTCAAAGTAGATTTATGCAGAATGCCAGTTACATCCGTCTCAAGAACTTAACGCTCGGTTATAGTTTGCCACAGCGTTTGATCACCACTATGGGATTAAGCCAGGCTCAGGTGTACGTGGCAGGAATGAATCTTTGGGAAGCCACAAAAATCAGGAAACCTTTGGATCCTGAGTATTTGAGGAGAAACGTACTTGCTGAAGAATTTAACAACAATGGAGCTGTTGAGTATCCGTTGCAACGACTTTATTCTCTGGGAATAAGAGTGGGATTCTAATTTAATTTGGACAAAAAAAATTAAGACAATGAAAAATTACATATATAAATTCATTCTACTCACCTGTGTTCTGCTGGTGAGTTGTAATGATGAGTTTCTTGACAGATCTCCATTGGATGAGATCAGCGCTGAGACATTTTGGAATACCGAAAATGACCTGCGTGTATACAACAATCGTATTTATGACTATGCCAGAAGTGACAATGACGTTCCGATCTTAATGGGCCATGATGCAGGTTTTAGTAGTCACCGGTGGGGCATATGGTATATTGATGAGTTTACGGATAATATCGCTCCCCGGCATTCCCGGCATACGCGGTATCAGCAGGTAAGAGCCGGAAAGCACAATGTTCCGTCTGGACCACAGTGGTTTGGATATAGAAACAATGGCTGGCGTTTTATCCGTACGATAAATATTGGACTGGAAAACTATGGCAATGCCAGTGTGACGCAGGAAGTAAAAGACATATATGCTGCCGAGGCTAGGTTATTCAGGGGTTGGTTTTATGCAGATAAAGTAAGTAAGTTTGGTGATGCACCATGGTTGGATCGAGAACTGAGTATTGATTCCGAAGAGCTGTATGCTCCACGGACACCGCGAAGTGAAGTGATGCAAAATGTCCTCGCTGATCTTAATTTTGCAACACAACACCTCCCTGATGACTGGGGTGATGGCGGAGGACCTGGCCGGCTCAATCGGTGGGCAGCTCTTCTCGTGAAGTCCCGGGTTTGTTTATTCGAAGGGACCTGGCAGAAATACCACGGAGGATCAGGTGCCGAAATGTGGTTACAGGAAGCGGCCAATGCTGCTAAGGAGTTGATGGATAACGGGCCATATGACCTGTATATGACAGGAGATCCCGAGCATGATTACCATGCCATTCATCGCACTACCGATGACTTGACAGGTGTTCCGGAAGTCATGTACTGGAGAAGGTATGAAAGAGGTATTTTCACCAATCATGTGCAGAGTTATCACAGGGGGTATAATGGTGGAGCAACCAAAAGTATGGTTGAGGATTACCTCTGCACCGATGGACTGCCCATCACATTATCACCCTTGTATAAGGGCGATGCACAGATTGAGGATGTTTTTGAGAATCGTGATCCACGCCTGAGACAAACGATCTTGCATCCTGAGGACGTATCGTACTACCAGTACAACCGGAATGATAGTAGGCCTTATCCGCGACTTACGGGTATGGATGGTGGTCTGCGTATAGAGACGGGTTACCATATTGTAAAAGTCTATGACGTCAATACGGCACATGCCACGTACAATACTTCAAACACACCTGCTATTATTATGCGATTTGGTGAGGCCTTGTTAAACTATGCCGAGGCGATGGCCGAACTGGGTACGATCACTCAGGAGGACCTGAATATTTCAATCAATAGACTCAGGCAACGTGCCGGAATGCCCGATCTCGATATGGCCAACGTGCCTGTAGATCCACGATATGAAAATGATGGGGTGTCTCCACTTATTGTCGAAATACGCCGTGAGCGACGCATTGAGTTATTTATGGAGGGATTCCGCTACGAGGACTTACGTCGATGGAAACAGGGCAAAAAATTGGAAGCTCCGGATCTCGGAATCCGATTTGATGATGCCGCTGTTGCTCGATATGAAAAAGCCAATGTGATGACTTCGATGGTGGATGGAGTGCCTTATATCGATGTGTATAAAGGAACTGACTTCGAATCACCGGTTTTTGACGAAAGCAAGCACTACTTGTGGCCTATACCGCTTAGCGTGATTTCTCAGAATCCGAATGTGCAGCAAAATCCGGGTTGGTAGATGTAGCAATCATTTTTTATATGCCAATAAAAAATTGATTTATATTTGAAGAGGTCAAATTCAATTCAGAATTTGACCTCTTTGTTTTTTTATGGTCTTGTTTTCTTTTCACATTTTGATAGATGAAAGCCAAGATTTTCCTTGTTTTTTGGATTTGTAATTTTTTGATCCCAGGACACGTCCTGTCTCAGTGTCCGGAGGGAAATATTGTTTTATCGACGCAAAAACAAATAGATGATTTTGCGATTTCTTTTCCGCATTGCAGGGTCATTGAAAATGATGTAATTATTCAGGAAGGAATTAAAGGTGCCATTGCTAACTTGCATGGTCTGCAAAATATTACACACATCGACAAAGCCCTCGAAATCAACTTTAATCGAGATCTGTTTTCACTTTCTGGATTGGATAATCTGGTGTCGATTGGCAGCCGGTTCACACTGTCTGGATGTGCATCCTTGAAGGACCTATCAGGGCTTGAACACTTGAGGTCTATTGGAGGAAGTCTCAGATTGGATGGTAATCCAGACCTGGAAAATATTTCAGCTCTACATAATATCCAAGTTGTAAGGGGGGATCTATCTATTTCCGATAACGAAAAGCTGTCATCACTTAAAGGGCTGCAAAACTTACTTGAGGTGGACGGCAGCTTTATTCTCGATCAAAACAAAGTACTCAGTAATCTGGAAGGCTTAACAAGTCTGCGTGTCATAAGGGGAAATTTCTTATGCAGCAATAATTCTTTTTTAATGGATTTAAACGGATTGGCCGAATTAGCATCTGTGGGACAGGATTTTATCATCGATCAGAATCAATCGTTACTATCAGTAGATGGAATTGATAACCTTGAACATGTTGGTGGATTCTTGCAGGTTGCAAATAATCGATCACTGCAAAGCCTGCATGCTTTTGCAGAGGTGAGGCAAATAAATGGACTTTTACAAATAGTCAGTAATGACATTTTAGAAAGCCTGAGTGGTCTAGATAGTATCAATAGTGAAACAATTACGGACATTGCCTTGATTTCTAATCCCAATCTTAGCAGCTGCTCTGTAAAAAGTCTTTGTGATTACCTCTCACTTTCGGAAAATCTATTTTCGATATCGAAAAATAAAGTTGGATGTAACGACCGACCCGAGATTCTTAAGGCGTGCCTTAGATCTACAATTAGCAGTTCACCAGACAAGAATGTAATTCGCTTTATCCCAAATCCTACCGCAAGGTATTTATGGTTAGCAGGGGAAACTGGTGATGCCCGGGTCGCTATTACTGATGGTGTAGGCAATTTCTACTTTAAAGGCGACTTTGCAGGATTACTCGATCTTCAAGGGATGCCATCTGGCATGTATTTGGTGAAGCTGGAGTCAAAACGATACTCGATCGTGCAAAGAGTGATTAAGATAGATTAGGGCTGTAATCCATTGGGCTATAGATTTGATCCTTCAGACTGGTTTTATATAAATACGGTCGTGCTCCTAGATTCTAAATCCTCGCTAGATTCATGGCATTAGCCCTAGATTCGTCGTTGTACCCAGTCTGCATCGGGGAGTATTTTCAGCGGCTTATATCGCTAAAGCTTAAAAAGTTGGTTGCTAGTGATTTGACAAAGACCTTCTCACCCTGATGGATATTTATTAGCCAGGTTATTTGTACTTTTAATAGGGTTATAAAAATGAAATGGTCTATGAATTTTTCTCGAGTTAATGTTACCTACTTATTCTGTTTGCTTTTTTGCGCTACGGGTTTTGCCCAGGAGCACAAGGATATTCCCAGGTTAGATAATCCGGTGTCTGTTGACTACTTGAAAAAAAAATTGAGGAAGGATTCTCCCAGATTGATTCTCACATCAGATTTGCTTCGAGATATCAAGAGGAAGATTGATTCAAGATCTGAAATTGGCAATTATTACCAGGCGATTAAGCTCAATGCAGATGCAATTGTGAAAGAGCCCTTGCTCAAGAGAAATAAAATCGGGAGACGTCTTCTAAGAGTTTCGAGAGAAATGCTTTATAGAATGGGGATATTGGGAATGGTGTATAGCATCGATGGTGATAAAGCGATTTTAGATCGAATCAACGACGAACTGCTTGCTGTCTGCGCCTTTTCAGACTGGAACCCTTCACATTATCTTGATGTGGCTGAAATGTCTCTGGCATTAGCGATTGCTGTAGACTGGGTGGGGAAGGATCTTCCGAAATCCACAGTTGAATTGGTTAAAGAGAATTTGATAGAGAAAGGTATAAAACCGAGTTATAATAAAGAGGGAAATGTGGGTTGGATAAGTGGCACCAATAACTGGAACCAGGTGTGCAACGGAGGAATGATTGCAGCTTCTATTGTGATTGCGGACATCGATCCCGATTTAGCCTCGCAGACCATTGAGAGGTCTCTCGACGGAATACCTCGTGCTATGGTGGAATACGGACCTGATGGAGTATATCCTGAAGGGTCAACATACTGGGGATATGGAACCAGTTTTACGGTACTCACTTCTTCCATGTTGACGACAGCCTTTGGCACAGATTTCGGATTAGCGAAATATCCCGCATTTCAGGAAAGCGCTGTTTTTAGAAAGTTGTGTAACACACCCTCAGGCTGGTACTACAATTTTGCGGATTGTGGAGATAAGCGTAGTGAAAATGGGGATATCATATTGGCGTGGTTTGCTACACACACTGGTAATTCAGCATTCTATGAGAAAGATCGATTCCTGAGATCTCCGGAGTCGATGGGGAAACTCTCTCGTATTTCTGGTCCCGGATTAGTGTGGTTGTCTCAGTTTGAGCCAAAAGAAGAGTCGGCCATGCCAAAAGAATGGATGGGAGGAGGTGCTAATCCAATTGTCATATTCCGAGGTGGGGATAGCGATTCGCGGAAATTTTATTTTGGAGGAAAAGGTGGGCGCGGTACCGTAAATCATGGCAATATGGATGGTGGCTCTTTTATTTTTGAGCTCGATGGAGTGAGGTGGGTCGTAGATCCCGGAAATCAGAGTTATCACGCATTGGAAAAAACCGGATTTGATCTTTGGGGAAGATGCCAGGATTGCGAACGCTGGACCTTACTGACAAAAAACAATTACGGTCACAGCACTATTACGGTAAATAATGCATTGCATGTCACAGATGGCTATGCTTACATCTCGGATTTTAAAGAAGGAGAAAGACCTGAAGCCACGATAAATTTAGATGCTACTTTTGCCGGACAATTGCAAAGCGCAAAGAGAAGATTTATCAAAGATACTCCATCATCATTATTAATAGAGGATTTGATTATACCATTAGATAGTACAAAATTGGTTACGTGGCAAATGATGACAACAGCCGATATAGCGATTACGAAAACTGGTGCAATCCTAAAACAGGAAGGCAAAAGCCTTTTTTTAGAAAATTTAAGTCATCCAAATATAGCAGTGTCGATTATATCTTTAGATCCACCACCACATACCCTTGATCGAAAAATTGAAGGATTAAAAAGAGTCGAATTGCGCATCCCCGGCTATTTACTGGAAGCAGGAGAGAATAAAATTGCAGTTAGATTGCGAGGAGAATAAGGTATCCGATCGATACGAAGCCCGAAGCTCGAACGAAGTGAGATCCCGACCTCAAGCGAAGCGACATCGCCAGGATCAATATTTGGTATAACAAGCCAGAGGCGAATTTATATTCGCCGGATCTATGCTGCAGTTTGTTGGGCAATCCACTAAGGCTTGCTAAATTTTGGTAAAACAAGACAGAGGTGAATTCATATTCGCCGGCTCCCTCGGGCATTTTGTATGGTAAGCCTTTGAGGCTTGTTAAACATTTTCTTGTCTTCGCGGCGTGCTAAACATTCTGATGATCCATGTGACCGGCAAAACATTTTTATTTTGAGTTGATATAACTTTAATACATAATCAATGCGCAGTTTCAGGGTTCTCCTAGTCGCTAATATTCTGTCAATATCTCTACTGCTGGTGACAAATAATTATGGCCAATCCGGTTCACAAGTGCAGGTACTTGCAGCTCAGGCAAAAGAGTCAATCAAAAAGGGCATAACTTTTTTTCATTCAATTAACATTGAAGGAGGTTACGTTTATCACTACTCCATCGATCTCAAAGAAAAATGGGGCGAAGGAAAAACGGATGATTATACCATTGAGGTCCAACCTCCCGGTACTCCCGCTGTGGGTATGACCTACCTCAGAGCTAATAGAATTCTGAATGATCCTGAAGTTTTACAGGCTGCCAGAGATGCTGGTGATGCATTGATTCGAGGCCAAAATACACTGGGGGGGTGGGAACATAAAATCTATTTTAACAAGCCCAAGGGGCGTCGAGTTAGCTTTGATGACGATCAAACCCAGAGTGCTATTTCTTTCTTAATGGCTCTTGATCAGGAGGTAGATAGTGAAGTTCTCTCAAAGGGTATAGATCGAGCGTTGGATATGATGATAAAATCCCAACTCGAAAATGGAGCATGGCCACATAGATATCCTGCGGATGGGAGCTATCACGATTTTGCGACATTCAATGACCAGGGTATCAATGATTGTATCAGGGTGATGATTGAAGCCAGTAGATTTTATAACCGGGAGGACTGCAGGATGAGCCTTGACAAAGTAGGGAGGTTCTTAATCATCTCACAACTTCCTCCTCCACAATCCGGATGGGCGCAACAGTACAATGAATATCTCCAACCTGCCTGGGCACGGTCTTTTGAGCCGCCTTCTGTCTGCACTCAGGTGACCATTGCGAATTTGTTTTCACTTTTGGATCTATACGAATTTACCAGAGAGTTTATCTATCTCGAACCAATCCCCGATGCTATCCGCTGGCTTGAGGAATCCAGATTAAAAAATGGGAAATGGGGTCGCTTTTTAGAATTAGGTACAAATAAAGCATTGTATTATGACCGGGACAGGATTCGCGTTGACTCTATAGAAGACTTGTCACTAGAGAGACGCACTGGTTACGGCTATCAGATCGATATTTCTGACCGTTTAGAAGAAGCCAAGGCAAGATTTTATCAATTGTGGAAGAAGGAGACAAAAGTCATAAATGGAGAGAGTTACGATCAGCAGGTAAAGAATTTAATTCCTCTTATTAATGAAATTCTCAATAGTCAGGATGATCAAGGGAGGTGGATTGTCAAGGATGACCGATTTAGAAAAGAGATGAGTCTTCGAAAATGGAATGGAGAATATCGCACCGAAGACAGAATATCCAGCCAACTATTTAACCACAATATAAATACACTTTGCAAATTTTTGGAACTGATCGAAATCACTGATCCATGAAAATCCGTGTCATCCGTGTTCCCATTTCATAAATACCATTTGATCTGCTTCGTCTGACAACTTGTAAATTGTTTTTACAATAAATTAAGTGCACCTGATCTGCGAGAATCCGTCGAATCCGTTTCATCCGTGTTCCCATTTCATATTTGCCGTGATCTGCTCCAGCTGAGAACTTCTAAATTGTTTTTACAATAAATAAAGTACTCCTGATCCGCGAAAATCCGTCGAATCCGTTTCATCCGTGTTCCCATTTCATATTTGCCGTGATCTGCTTCGTCTGACAACTTGTAAATTGTTTTTACAATAAATTAAGTGCACCTGATCCGCGAAAATCCGTGTCATCCGTGTCATCTGTGTTCCTATTTCATATTTGCCATTATCTGTTCCGTCTGACAACTTGTAAATTGTTTTTACAATGAATAAAGTGCACCAGATCCGCGAAAATTCGCGAAAATCCGTGTCATCTGTGTTCCTATTTGTGTGTACTGTTGATCTGATCCAGTTGACAACTTCCGATTTCCATTTGGACTAAATTCAGCTCATCTGATCCGCGAGAATCCATCGAAACCGTTTTATCCGTGTTCCCATTTCATATTTGCCGTGATCTGCTCCAGCTGACAACTTGTAAATTGTTTTTACAATAAATTATGGCATCTGATCCGCGAGAATCCGTTAAATCCGTGTCATCCGTGTTCCCATTTCATATTTGCCAGGTCTGCTTCGTCTGACAACTTGTAAATTGTTTTTACAATAAATAAAGTGCACCTGATCCGCGAAAATCCGTTTCATCCGTTTTATCCGTGTTCCCATTTCATATTTGCCATGATCTGCTTCGTCTGACAACTTCTAAATTGTTTTTACAATAAATTAAGGCACCTGATCCGCGAGAATCCGTCAAATCCGTGTCATCTGTGTTCCCATTTCATATTTGCCGTGATCTGCTCCAGCTGACAACTTGTAAATTGTTTTTACAATAAATTAAGGCACCTGATCCGCGAAAATCCGTTAAATCCGTGTCATCCGTGTTCCCATTTCATATTTGCCGTGATCTGCTCCAGCTGACAACTTGTAAATTGTTTTTACAATAAATTAAGTGCATCTGATCCGCGAAAATCCGTCGAATCCGTTTCATCCGTGTTCCCATTTCATATTTGCCGTGATCTGCTTCGTCTGACAACTTGTAAATTGTTTTTACAATAAATTAAGTGCATCTGATCCGCGAAAATCCGTCGAATCCGTGTCATCAGTGTTCCTTATTTGTGTGTACTGTTGATCTGATCCAGTTGACAACTTCCGATTTCCATTTGGACTAAATTCTGCGCAGCTGATCCGCGAGACTCCGTTAAATCCGTGTCATCAGTGTTCCTTATTTGTGTTTACTGTTGATCTGATTTGGCCGAGAACTTCCCATTTCCCTTTGTATTGGATTATGAGCCCAACAGATCCACGAAAATCCGTTAAATCCGTGTCATCCGTGTTCCCATTTCATATTTGCCATGATCTGTTCCGTCTGACAACTTCTAAATTGTTTTTACAATAAATTAAGTGCACCTGATCTGCGAGAATCCGTAAAATCCGTGTCATCAGTGTTCCTATTTGTGTCTACTGTTGATCTGATTTGGCCGAGAACTTCCGATTTCCTTTTATATTGGATTATGAGCCCAACAGATCCACGAAAAATCCGTCAAATCCGTGTTACTATTTTGTGTACTGTTGATCTGATTTGGCTCACAAACCTCCGGCTTGTTTTATTGCAACTGCTAGCTGCTTCGTGAAATCCTTATTTATGCAAACCTATTTCGAGTCTGAAGACAGGGGCTCCACCAAATCTCCTAATGTGATTTTTCCCCCCCGGATCACTCTGGCGGTAATTCCACCATGGCCCAACATCGCATTATATCCCCCATGACCCAGATTTTCTTCCATCCGGCTACAAGGTCGGCAATGTCCCATGCCCTCTAAGACAACCTCATCACCAATTTTAAATTCTTTCCCAATAAGGGCCTGCAGATTAATGGCTGACACCAGGATATTCCTCCGTGTGAGTTCAGGCATGATCTTCTTTTCTAAAATCTTACCAACTGTGTCAAGGTGCTCCGATTGCATTAAAGTGACTTGCCTCTTGCCATCTTGCCCTCTATAATGATCGCCCACAATTCCGATATCGGAGTTTACATGGACACTTTCTGTTACTCTGACCTCTGACCGTTTTGCAGGTCTATGTCCTAACCAATCCACCTTTCCAGCTCGATTAAAATTGTTAAACAGATCCTTGATGCTCATCGATAACCCTTATTTGTTTTGCTCAAGACAAAGATAGACAGTTATAACGGCTGAAGAAGATGTGGTAAGGTTCTTTCAGAGTATAATGTCCTTCCATTTTCATTCACAGGAAATTTGCCTATTTTTCCAATACATTGTTGACATCTCCATGGCAGACAAATCCACACGACAACTTAGTGCAATTTTATTTGCCGATATCCAGGGCTATTCAGCTCTGATGCAGGCGGATGAGACAAATGCTCTTAACATTCTTGATAGATTTGGACAGATTATCCGGGAGTACCTCTCAAAATACAATGGCGAGCAAATACAGGACACGGGTGATGGTTGCTTGCTCGTTTTTTCCAGTTCTATACAGGCCATCAATTTTGCGAAGGCGTTACAGGAAAAGGTGAGAAGCGTTCCAGATCTCAATGTAAGAGTGGGTCTACATCATGGTGATGTAATCTTTGACAAAGGAAATATCTTTGGAGATGCAGTAAATATTGCCTCACGGATCGAGTCGATAAGTATTCCGGGCGCTGTCTTGTTTTCAAAGGGCATTTATGATCATATCAAAAACCAGAAGAACCTCGAGGCTCGATCAGTGGGAAATTTTGAGTTTAAAAATATTGAGGAGCCTTTAGAGATCTTTGCGCTCTCAAATGCAGGATTTCCTGTACCCTCCCAGTCCGAGTTACAGGGTAAATTAAAGCAAAAGGAAAAAAGTTTTCTTTCGCAATATCGATTTCCTACAGTCCTGACATTATTAGCCCTGGCAGCGATTTTCGTCTTGAGCCAGGTTTTTAGTACCGGTGGTAATTCGGAAACTCTATCAGGCAATTGGATGGGTCAATGGTCTCAGAGCAGGGAGTCCGCTAATCAGGGATCAAAAAAAGGGATTATTACATTTGTAAACCAACACGGTACATTAATCGGTCTTTCGACCATTACTTATGGTGAGACTGCTCTCACAGACACCCTCAAAAACATCACTTTCTCAAATGATTATTTACAAATGCAGGGACAATGGCAGTCTGAGCTGAAATCCAATTACGGACTTTTCAATTTTCATTTGGATGCTGAAGAGGAGACTTTTTCCGGCTACTATACGCAAGGCGCAGACACAAGTCGCTACCGCTGGACGGGTGAGAAATAAACCTGTGCCGTGCTAAAATGCTCATTTGTTTCGGGTTTCCTCTGTTATTACTTACCTATCCCAGTTATTGTTATTCGTGGGAAAAACCTGTACTTACTTTAAATTTAACCTTAAAACGTAAAAATACGTAATAAAACTTTCTTTTTAGTAAAAAAGACATATCTTTGATGATATGAAAAAACTGACAAAAGCAGAGGAGGAGATCATGCATGTGATTTGGGAGAAGGAAAAGTGCTTACTCAGCGACATAATCGATCAGCTCAATGCACATGATAAACCAACATCGACAATTTCATCGATTGTGCGAATTTTGGTAAAGAAGGGTTTTATCGACTATAAGGCTTACGGCCGCACTTACGAATATTTTCCGGTGATAAGTAAACGCAAGTATACTGACAGGTCATTGCGAACACTGGTCAATGATTACTTTGACGGGTCTATGAAAAGTCTGGTGTCTTTTATGATCGAGGAGAAAGATTTGGATACAGATGAATTGAAAGATTTATTGCGTTACTATAAAAGGAACAAGAAATGAATCTTGCTCAATTCCTCATAGATTGCACCCTTGTTTGGTCTCTACTTTACTTGATCTATTATTCCTTTTTGCGACGAGAAACTTTCTTTAGGCTAAATCGAATCTATCTGCTCACCGCATTACTGATCGGCGTACTATTACCCTTACTCAGATATTTTTCGATGGGTACTATTCAGGAATCCGAGGTCGCCCAATTGATACATCCGATCTCCAATGTATTTTATGCCGGTGATATGCATCTCCGGACTATCGAGACCCAGCCAGGATCTGTTTTGTTGGATTGGGTACTGGTGGGTTGGGTGACTTACTTTATAGGTGTACTTATTTTTGCGCTAAAAACGGGCAAGGGATTTTGGGAGATTTATAAATTGTATGTCTCTGGAAATGTAACAAATTATGACCGGTTTACTTTCGTAGAAACACCTGTATATCACCTTCCGTTTTCCTTTTTCCGTTGGATTTTCTGGTCAGATAAATTCGAATCCGGTAGTATCGATGTAAACGAAATCATCAAACATGAGATAACCCATGTCAATGAATTACATAGTATCGATGTTTTACTCATCGAGTTTTTGGGTATCGTCCTTTGGTTCCATCCTCTGATTTACATCTATAAAAAATCTATTCGGGAAAACCATGAGTTTATTTGTGATCATGTGGTGAGTAATCGCGAAAATAATTACGACGATTTGCTACAGAACACTCTTACCTCAAATATAAGTATTGCACTGACAAACCAATTTTTTAACAACTACCTAAAAAGCAGAGTTATGATGCTTGGAAAGAAACCTTCAGCTTCTTGGCTCCAGTGGAAATTTCTTTTAGTGGTTCCGACTATCCTACTATTGCTGGTGATAATGGCATTTAGATCAGAGAATAGGGATAAAGAGATCGTAAGGGAATCATCCGAATACGGTCTCACACCGGAGGTTCCTGCCAATGGATCGGTTCGTGTGAAAGCAGGAGGAAAGGTGCTGACCGAAGATCTGGACTATGAGGTCAACCGTGCTTCGGGGAAGGTACGAATCCTCAGCGAACATTACATCGAATCACAGCTCCCTATCACCATTGACTTTGTAAATGAGCGCAGAGATGTGTCTCCCCGAATTTCTGGCAGCAGGTCTGTTATAGAAAATGCACAAGTCGAGGACTCAAGTAGACAGGTAGAGCTAGAGCAGTTACCTGATGATTTCTCCAGAAGAGTAACAAGTCCGGTGATTACTGTCACTTCCATGAAGATTAGAGATAGTGGTAGAGAGAGAGAGCAATCGGTAAAACCGTTTAAGGCTGATACGAGCAGGCCCCTATTAATCCTATACGACAACCGGGGAGCATTGTTGGGGAAGTATCTCCAATTTGATCATATACCCGATCCTCGGCTCATTGACAAGATTAATATCTTAAAGGGAGAAGGTGCATTGAATAAATACGGACAGCAGGCAGAGCAGGGAGCAGTAGAGATTTATTTAAAAAACGGAAGGTCAAGAAGGATTGATGGTTTTCTTTCTTCGATGGACGAAGGGCTTTTTAAGATTGATTTGGATGAAAAAAAGAGCACGGCTATAAGACCAGGTGTCGGGATGACCGAACTTGCCAAGTCGATACCTTCAGACTCACAAGTGACTGAATTTGATCTCAAAATTGAAGTCGATAAGGGGTTGAAGCAAGTAGAGGAAGAAACATTGTTGCAGGAAGGGCAATCGAGATTGGGTGATCCCCTTATTGTGTTATACGATCGTAGATCTAAGCTGATTTCCATGTCTACAGAGAAGTTCAAGATGGATAGTATTGATCCTTCTACAATAGAAAAAATAAATGTGATTAAAGGGGTAAAAGCAATCTCAAAGTATGGTCAGCTAGCCCGGGATGGCGTCGTGGAGATTTACTTAAAACATTCAAAAACGCATTCCAAAAAGAAAAATGGATCAGACAAATTAAGATATCGATCTGGAAATCAAGAGGTGTTCTCCCCAGACGTAGACCAAGTATCTAAAAACCTCGGCAAAAATTTTGGCAACAACACGTCTGACACGTGGGATCTCATTATTTCTCCCAACCCTGCAATGGATTTCATTCGTGTTCAATGCAGTGGTTTACCTGTCCATTTGACCAGTGCTAACATTAGGGTTCAGGATGCTTTGGGCAGGGCAGTACTTGATGCCAAATGGGAAATCACAGAAGGCAGAATAGATGACAATCTCGACATGCACAAACTAGGGAATGGAAGGTATAGTTTGATTTTGCAAACGGCAGTGGGAATTAAGCAAAAGTCTTTCTTAGTCCAAAATTAGAATATATGCAAGCCGGTAAACGAACTCTCACTGGAACAGCATTCGCAGGCCCAGTGAGGTCGTTGAAAAACTTGTGCGCTCAAATGCAACAGAGGGTTGGTTGCTCTCAAAAAGCAGAGGTAAGCCCTGCTGCAGGTTAATACTGACTTTCGTGCCTGCCTGGTATTGAAGAACTGCAATACCAAATACACCTTGAGACAAGGATGTCATATCCGAATAATAAGTTCCGGCGTAGGCCAGGCCCGGGATGACAAACAACTGGTTGCTCCACAGATTAATGGATAAATAGGCTCCCGCATTTATTGCATTGATCATGCTTGAATTTGAAGAACCGGCAAAGTGAAATCCCCAGCCACCCTGAAAAAAGTAACCGGTCTCCGTATTGATCCGCTCAAAGTAAGTCGCATAAAGATTCATTTGTGTCCGGTCTGCTCCCAGGTTTCTCCTCAAGACTTTATCTCCATTGGGAAATAGTGCGGAGCCGATAACAGTCAGGTTTGGTAGTTTTTCAAAGGGCATTAACCTTGCCCGCAATCCCAGGTAGGAGAGACCATTAAAACTGGGACTTTCGCCACTAAATACCTTAAAGGGTGAATTTAAGGCACGGTCATCAAACCTCCGGAAAGTATAGTGAAATTCTGCACCCAGATCCCATCTGCCATCATTAGAAAATCCATATGAAATATTAGCTATAGAGTTTGCGACACTGAGTCTGTAAATATTGGAATAAAATTCTCCGTTTCTGTTGTAACCGTTAAAGACATTCCAAAAGGAAGTTAAAGATGAGGTTATTGATGCTTCTACCTCGGCGTGGCTAAGGACAAAAGGAGAAATTCCATCGATATAAATTGTAGATTTTTCTTCTGACGGAATATCCAATTCCTGACCAGCCAGGTCAACAGTTAAAATTAGAGAAGTGATAAAGAATATATAAAATAAAGATTGTTTCATGTCAGTAGATATTTTGTGCCACCTTGATAATGGCAATTATCTGATTTATGAACGGCATGATAATTCATTCTCAAGGGCAACCTCACCAAGACCAAGATCGTTTTCCTTGAGCTGCTGGTAGAGCACGAGTTGCCGTCCAGTTTGCTTGGATGTCACGAGCATCATATAGGTACGTCCAGGGGTCCAGGCTCCACATTCCGGTACACCTGTTCCTCCATATTCTGAGTCATCAACGTCAATAAATTGTCCCTCAAATTCCTCCACACCGGCATTTTTAGAAGTGCGGTCGATAAAGAAATTGATGTAATTATTTTCTTTGTCGATAACTCCGTAGACAGGGTTCTTGTGGTATAGATCTGGTGTCCCATCGCAGTTAATACTGAGTTCTGCACTGGTTGCGGGACAGATGGTTGTGGTCTCATTATCGTTTTCATCAAGTACAAACCGAAACCAAACACAATAGTCTGTCACGGTGGGGTGCACCCAGGCATTTCTCACCAGTGGTGGTATGATAGGTGTGGAGACAGGAATTATGAAATTTAGATTTGGTGGCACAATAAAATCCGGATTGTCGGTGAAAAATTCCTCATCACCAACCACGACTGAACTGCCCAAGGAAAGTGGCCCGCAGTCAGGGTCATCGATAAACATATCTACATCTGTGCCTGAAATACCTCTGGGGACTTTCACCAGTAATCCAACGTTTGGGATATACCGTGTTTGATCACTTCCCACCACGACACTAGCTGCCGAATTTCCGGAAGAAAACATTACATCTTTGCCTTGCAGTACGGTGGTGGGACTGGCTTTAATCAAGATTTCTTGATCGTGCTGGAACCCAATGCCATCTACTTCAAAAAAAGCGGTAAGCCCACAATCGGGGTTACAACTCAGTGAGGTCAATAGGAATAAAATGAGAATAGTGGGAGTCGTCTTCATAGGTTACTTTGGTTTAAAAATCTGGATTTAAAAAATACTTAAGTTTTGTACAAATTTTTCTTTTTTATTTTCGAGTTTCGGTAATAAAATATTGAGATCATCAATTATTTTTTGAGCGGATGATTCTGCTTTCTTGATCTTAGATTTTCTTCCGGTCCCGGCCTCCTGGATCAAAGGAATCAAGGAAGCATTTAACGGTTGATATACGGACTTCGCGTGTATCTTATCTAAGATCATTGAATAGAGATCCCGCAAAGATTTTTTAAGCAACGTATTTTCCCAATAATGTCCCACTGCCTCAATATGAGATTCGCGCTCGGTATTTACTTTTTCATATATTTTATTGTAGGCCATTAATATCTCACGGAAATCACTCGAAGATTGATCTTGCTTGAAGACCATTTCGATGATTTTTAGTTGATCACGAAGATCTTTTATCGTACCGATGTATGTATCGAGATTTGATGTTATTTGGTCATAATGTTCCCGTTGAAGAAGATACCTTTCTTCCAGTGCCCCGATGAGTTTATTGAGCATATTTTCCAGGGAGTCATCGCGTTGCTTGATTTCCTCCGCATAAGCCTTCTTAGAGGCATCTAATTCGCCTTTTGCTGCAGAAAGGTTTTGGTCAAGCTCTGAGAGCCGTCTCTGATCTTTCATCTGTAGACGCTGATAATGCAGCAACGTATCTGTGAGCATTTGTTGCATTTTAGTGAGCTGGCGTTTACTAAATCTGTTTTCCGCTTCAAGATTTTTGACCTTTTGCTTAATATTTTGCAGTGCTTCCAGGTCAATTTCGACCCCCTCTTGCAATATTAGTATCTGTACCTGGAGCGTTGTGTCGCGTACTGGCATTCCACTCACGAGCAAAGTCCCCTCAGGTGGATTCACTATCTGGAAACCCTTCTGTTGCACCTCAATGTGTACGTCATCTTCGGTATAAGGTATCTTTATTTCGAAATTTCCCCTTGCATCAGTTTTACATGAGCTGATCTCAGAGAAGGAAAGACTGATTGACTCCGCCTCCCTGAGTGAGGATCCCATATGCTGGAAGACCTTTCCCTTGATCAAGATGATTGCCTCTGGTATCTGAGCTATTGCCAGTAAAGGGAGCATTCCCAGAAGGAGTGTTATGCTTTTTTTGATTATCATTTGGAGAAAACCTGATTGCATTTATCTTAAGTGTAAGATACGACCAAAACGTTACTCCTGTACATTCTGCTGAGCAATTTCCCACATTTGAGGGATAGCGGTAATTTGCAGGTCGATTCAGTAGGCAGTCCATTCCATTAGACTCTTCAT
Source organism: Saprospiraceae bacterium (assembly GCA_965222645.1). Taxonomy (GTDB): domain Bacteria; phylum Bacteroidota; class Bacteroidia; order Chitinophagales; family Saprospiraceae; genus JABDMH01. The sequence goes on from OZ244968.1 coordinate 5,305,043, forward strand.
ACTGTTTCAAGTGATTGATTATAGATATTCAAACGAGAGTAACTTTACGTTGCGGATTCTGTTAAAATTCAGAAATTGCGCCACTCAGGCAGCAAATGGTCTAGTAAATCACATACTCATGGTACATCGCACTGATTTCGTCAAATCATGCACATATTGGTGTGGGTACGAAATCATGCTGATCTTCCTCAAATATTTTACCTTTTCATTTTAAAATTTTCCATTTATTTCATTAATGACCACATAGGCCCACGGAGTAATCAATCCATCCCGTTAGAAAACGGACCGATATCCATAGAGACCTTCACCAGATAGACTTTCCCTTTTTTTATCCTAATTTTAGACCTTATGGATAGAAGGACTTTTTTGGAAAATAGCATGGCCATTCCATTTATACCCTCAAATTATACTCAAAGGACTTTTGTCAATGATGAGGATATAGTGATAGAGCGGTCACAAAATGGAAGACCACATCAAGGGAAAGTACTGGCTGCGATACAGCCACATTCGGATGATGTTCCACTTTTTGCGGGTGGTACTGTGGCAAAACTAATTCATGAAGGGTACAAAGGATATTTGATCCGCATTACTAATGATGATCATGCTGGTGCTGGTAGCACAGTGGGAGAGGTGATAAGAAACAATGAAATTGATAATGAGGCTGTGGCGACGGCTCTGGGTTGTGAAAAGGTCTATGACCTTGGGTACCGGAATCACCGGTTGGACAATGTGAGCTGTGTCGAGCTCAGAGCCAGGTTAATTTTTTTGATCCGCCTCTTGAAAATAGACACGATAATATCTTACGATCCCTGGGGTCATTATGAGGAAAATCCAGATCACTATGTGACTGCCAGGGCCGTAGAAGCTGCACGCTGGATGGCTGGGGGTCGACTGGATTATCCCGAGCATTTTGACGCCGGTCTAAAACCTCATGTGGTCAGTGAACTTTATTATTTTGCCAGAGGGCCGCAACTTGTGAATCGCGTCATTGAGATTTCTGGTCACCTTGATAAAAAGATTGAGGCTAATCTGGCCAATGTCACCCAAGGGCCTGCTGGAAAAAATGGTTCGAGGCTTTTTAATAGGTTGAAAAAAGAAGGTAAGAACCTCAAAATCCTCGGAGATAACACGGATTCAGCCGACCGGAATTATATCAAGCATTTTGTGCTGGACAAAGACAGTATGTATGCTCGAGGTGTGCCATCAGATCGTGAACTCGGTGAGCGATTTAATCTCGGATGGGCTGAGGCTTTTCACTACAGGAGTAGTAAAGAATCAATGTTAGATTCTTTTGTGATGGAGCGTGCCAGGTAAGCGAATCCGGCGAAAATATTTTTGCTGCTGCGTCACGACTTTTATCGGTTTTCGGCGTTAAATTTTCGCCGTTACGTTACCGCTTTTACCTTTTTTGCCGAAGAGATTTTCGCCGTTACTTATTTGTTACCGGCGAATGTAAATTCGCCTCTGACCAACCGGATACGGTCACAGGACGCCGGACACCAATTCTATCTATTTCCTGTATTATTATATTACTTTTGTGACATCCAAATTGGTTGATATTAAACTATCTGCTGTACTGTCTTGAAAGGATTTTTATTTATCGCATTTACGGTTGCCTGTAGTTTGACCTTTGCTCAAACACTTAACGATAGGGGATATGAGGTTCACATAGGCATGAATACTGATCCCATTTCTCTTGATGGTCGACTCGACGAAAATTCCTGGTCAGAGGCATCTGTGGCAAAGGACTTTTGGCAAAAATCACCTCGAGACGATATCAAAGCTGCACTGAAAACGGAGGTGAAACTGACCTATGATCGACATTTTTTTTATGTGGGCTTTACATGCTATGATAGTAGCAGGACTCACATTTTGCAGACTCAAAAAAGAGACGAGACATTCTGGGACAGTGACGGTGTTGCTATAGTTGTAGATCCTTTTGATGAAGCTACAAACGGCCTTTTTTTTGGCATTAACACCTCGGGTGCCCAAACGGATGCTCTACTTGGAGGAGGTAGTGGTATGGACAATTGGAGCGACGAATGGAACAATAGGTGGTTTGCCGAAACGGCCCAGCATATTGGGTACTGGACAGCCGAGTTTGCGATACCGTTTAAGACGTTGAGATATGACCCACAGAAATTGCAGTGGGGCATTAATTTTGTGCGAAGTGATGCCAAAGGAAATGAACTCCATGTTTGGGCTCAGGTGCCTCGACAATTTTGGCCGATCGATTTGGGATATACGGGTCATTTAATCTGGGATAAAAACCCTCCGAAAGCAAAGAGTAATATTTCTGTAATCCCTTATGTTTCTGGATCTGTAAATGAAGAGGAAGAAATCGGCAAGGAAAACAAGCTTTCCACGGGTGCCGATGTAAAAATTGCCGTGAGCCCTTCGATGAATCTCGATCTTACAGTAAATCCCGATTTCTCCCAGGTAGAGGTGGATGAGCAGGTGACAAACCTCACGCGTTTTGATATTTTCTTTCCAGAGAGAAGGAATTTTTTTTTAGAGAATAGCGATTTATTTTCTTCATTCGGTAATCCCCTGATCCGTCCCTTTTTTAGTAGAAGAATTGGGCTGGGAGATGATGGACTTCCCGTCCCCATACAATTTGGTGCCCGGTTAAGTGGTAACCTAAATGATAATCTCCGTATAGGATTACTGGATGTACACACCGGAGAAAAAGGAGACATCGATGCCCAAAATTATTTCATGGCGGCTTTTTCACAACGTTTACTTAAACGATCAAGTTTAAGCGGCTTTTTGATTAATCGTCAGGGATTTAATGGATCCAAGAATATCGAAAAAGATTATGGGCGCAACGCCGGACTTAGTTTTCGATATCAAAGTGAGGATGGCAAATGGGACGCATGGTCAGTTTATCATCATTCTTTTAAAGAAGGAATAAATAGTGAAAATAAATACACAAATTTCGGGGCATCATATACAGGCAAAGTGTTGAATGCAGTAGTGGCCTTTTTGGATATCGGCACCAATTATTATGCAGACGTGGGGTTTATAAACCGGATATTTCAGTATGATGCATCGACAGACAGTGAAATACGTCAGGGGTATAAATTTTTATTTTTCCCAATAGGGGCTACACTTATTCCGGAGAAAACTGACGTTATACAACGTGTGGAATTTATGACTGAAAATTATCTGGTATTTGATCCTGATTTCAATCAGAACGAAGCAAATACTGGTTTGTTCATCGAAAGTGCTTTTGCCAATAGCAGTAGTCTTCTCCTCCAGATTAGTACTTCAAAAATTACACTGCAATATCCATTTAGTTTTACAGACGACACCCCTCTTCCCATTGGTGATTATTCTCAAACTAATTATGGATTGGAGTACATATCAGATACACGTAAATTATTTAATTATTCTGTCGGTTTTTCCAGGGGAAGTTTTTATAGTGGCACATTGCGATCTCTGACTCTTGGGACAAGTTATCGAAGGCAACCCTGGGGTCTATTTACCGTCAGTGCAGAATACAATGATCTGAAATTTCCCGATCCCTATGGAAATTCTAAACTCTGGCTGGTGGGGCCCAAACTCGAGATCGCCTTTACTCGAGATCTTTTTTGGAGCACCTTTGTGCAATACAATACTCAAGCGGAAAATTTTAATATAAATAGCCGTTTGCAGTGGCAATTTAAACCTTTGTCCTGGGTGTATTTGGTCTATACCGATAATTACAATAGTTCGGTTTGGACGAGAAAGAACCGGGCCATCGTACTAAAAATCAATTATTGGTTATCATTGTAATTGATGCTTCTTTGGCCAATCTACTGTGAATTGTTTTGCATCAATTGAGCTGCTGGCAGACCCTTGTCAATTTAAGTAGTCTATTAGATCATGCAGAAATTTTTCAGCAGGAACTACATGAATTTCGTCTTCAAATCTTTCTTCTTTCCCACAGTAGATGAGGAGCGACCTGCACTCGGGATAGTCTTTCTTGAAAGCGCGCAGTCCCCGATAATCTTCGTTTCTTAATCTTTTAGAGGCCTTAAATTCCAATGCAAGAAGAGCACGGGGTCCATACAATATCAGGTCAACTTCATGTCCACCGCGGTTCTCCAGTAGTAGATCGAATAGTTGAGATTTACATAGTCATTAATGGCCCTAATCTGTTGCATGAATAATGTTTCCAAAGCAGGACCGTTGATTTCGGCAGGGCTGTCTAGTGGGCCCCTTGGCCGGATGGTCTGGTAAATGCCTGTTCTGAATCTCATCAATTATAATCCAGCCCTTTTCTCCTGGAGGTATGAAACTTTCTAATCGCTCTGTGGCAGCAAGTAATTGCCGTGTTAAACCAGTTGATAATAGATCTAAATATACATTTCCCGGGAATTTGTGCATCAACCAGGTAGATTTACCTGTACCCCTGGGACCAAAGAGGAAGAAACTTTTTTTGTCGGGATGTGAGACTATGCGATCATACATGTAAATGCATTAAAATGGAGTTTTGAACTCCAAATTGATAGAAATTCCTACTAAGGGCTCTTAATACCAGTTAGTAAGATATCTGGACGTGTCTCAATAACTGATAATATACCGAATCCCAACCCCTGCACTGCGATTGAAGAACTTTCCGGATGCACCGGCGATGCGAAGTCGAGGCGTCCAGTCGAGTGAAAACTGAAGAGGAATGCTTTCTAAAGCGTAATCCAGACCGAGAGCGCCCAGGGCTCCAAAACCTGTAAAATCTTTTGCAAAGGTGAGATAAGGACCCACCCCCCAATACCATTGGACTCTTCCGACCCCCAGATCGGCATGTTTTTCTATGAGAATTCCGGTACCGAAATAATCGTAGTCAAACGATCCGACGATCGCCTCTAAGGCAATGGTTTGCCCGAGAAATTTCTTATACGATATGGTGGCACCAGTGCCGCCTCTTAGGCCTGCTGCAGAATCATAATACTGTGCTGATGCTCCAAAGCAAAAACAACATCCTAAGATGACGAGTAATAATCGCATTGAGTAGTTCATGATCTTATCAGAAAATATATCGCACTGCGAAGCCTCCGGACTCTGCACCAAAGCCTTTCCCAAATCCCGTGAGAGCCAGGCTGGGTATCCAATCCAACGAAATATTAAGTGGAATATCCTCAAAGGCATAATCGAGACCAATATTACCCGCAATGCCAATTCTCAAACTTCTATCCGTAAAATCACCACCCCACAAGCCTATAAAACCACCGCCACCGATGTACCACTGCAGCCCGGGAAGAACCTCGTCCAGCGGCTTATGCTTTTGGTACAAACCGGTGATTTGAGTATAGCTCATGTAAACCCCACCAAACCTGGCGATACCCTCCAGCGCTGCTTCATCGCTGATAAAGTGCTTAAAGGAAACACCAAAACCCCAACCAAGGCGAAGACCCAATGCATTATCGTAATTCTGTGCGGTTGAATGACAGATTGCAACCAGGCATATTAATAATGTTACAAACAAGGATTTCGTAGTCATTTTATATATGGTTTAATACTTCTTAAAAGAATAACACAATATAGAAATATATTGAAATAAAGTAATGTGTTAACTCCTGTTTTTTAGTTGTTTTTAATCCATTTGAAAACGAGCAACAGCCACGCTGCTACGAAACACAAGCCCCCAATTGGGGTCATTGGGCCAAGAAAGGACCAATTTATACCGGTAACTGATCGTGTAGACAGCAGATATAACGATCCGGAAAAGAAAATGATTCCCAAAAGGATCAGGTAAACAGACCACTTAATATTCTCCGGCGGTAAATGAAAACTCAATATGCCAAGGAGCAGAATACCCAACCCATGTATCATGTGATAATACACGCCTGTCTTATAAACAGTGAGATTCTCCTCCGTAATCAGTGATTTCACACCGTGAGCTCCAAATGCTCCAAGTAGTATGGCAGTGGCAACTAAGAGGCAACCAGTGATCAGCAGTCTACGTGTATATCCGGTCATTGTCCAACATATTAATTAGTACTCTCATTTACCCAGATGTCAAGACGTGGAGTTTTCCAGGTATAAGGTTTACCCAAAATATCCAAATCGCCATCCCCATCCAGGTCTATAATTTTACCTTCGTGGACTCCAGTGCCACGTGCGACAACGTGCTTGGAAAAATTTCCTCGACCGTCACCGAGCAGGATTCGGACCTCTGCATCCGGATTGCCCTCCCCAAATCTCATCTCTGCATTGAAAATGTCGAGGTGTCCGTCTTGATCAAAATCAATTATATCAAGAGTATGACCATTGTCTACCAGATCAATTAAAACGGTACTTTGCCATGCTCCCTCTTGCCACTCATACATCACGAGAGGACCAACTCCATCTCCCACGACCATGACGACTTCAGGTTTGCCGCCTGCAATAAGTTGTCCTGCTACTGATCGGGTGAATGTATAAGCGGCATCGATTATATGCTCCAAAAACTCTCCATCTCTGTACTCAAACCACCGGCCACCAGCAACGATATCATCGACTCCATCTGCGTTCATATCCTGGGCAAACAAGCCCTCATGTTCGTGTGTTCGCCTCCATCCCGGATATTCACTTCGGGGTTGCATTTCACCATCCGAAGTATAAGAATAAATAGGCTGATAATTCCACTCATCCACAGCCTTCGGATCGACCGGGATCTCAGCAAAATAAAGTGTGGCTGCTCCCTGATTCCAAAAAACAAATTCCCTTTTACCATCTCCGTCAAAGTCGATAAATGCCTGGTCGTGGTGTTTTGTGGCTCCACTCTTCTTAATAGTGCGACGTGTCCAGGATCTTTCCGGATCGAAGGAAGGGTATGGATTTTCCCACCACCAGATTTCATTGCTTCGACTTTCTCCTCCAAAGACTAAATCCAGATCCCCGTCATCATCGATGTCATGAGCAGCTGAACCCGCTTCGATGCGAAGAGAATCGGAATCAATCATATAGCGCTGCCACCCGGATTTTGAATAGATGAGACCTAGGACCGATGGACTGGTAGTACGATCTGTGATAAAGATATCATGGACACCGTCGTTATTTATATCTGCGACCAGTGAAGCAGTTTGTTGGTTACTCCCATTGGTCATCGGAAGGGTTCCTTTAGTGGTGCTCAAATGGGTCCAGGAGAAACGGTTATCGATATAATCATTGCGCCACACGTGCATTTTTTTATAGTTGTCCCAACCAGCCCCTACAACATCTAAATCTCCATCGAGATCTAAATCTGCAACTTGGGTACCGAGGTGATTTTCCTTTCCGAAATCAAGACTGATTTTGGAGAAATTACCCCCTCCATCGTTAGTCCATAATTGTGTTTCGAGTGATGGACCCTTGTGCTCGTTCGTAATTAAATCCGTATCGCCATCCATATCAAAATCTGCGATATCGAGATTGTTCATTGAATACTGTGTTACAATCGAGTGCCGATTCCATTTTTCTCCTTCCTTTGGCGGTTGCTCAAACCAAAACAGGGAGCCATCGGGTTCGAGGCCTGGGTAACGTTCCTCGGCGATCACAATGTCCATTTTCTTGTCACTGTTCAGATCAGCTATTTCCACCCGGTCGATCGGGTGATTACTCTTGCCCACCTCGTGACCTGTCCAGGACTGTTCATTGGTCCCGGGGTTTTCAAACCACATAAGAATAAGTGGTTCCTCGCCTCCTTCAGGACGACGTCCCGCGGCAATGTCGATCCTGCCATCACCATTGATATCTCCGACTCCGATTCCCTCGTCAGATGTGTTCTCAGCTATTAGACGGACATCCCAGTTTTCCATAGCAGGATTATCGGGAATTTCCAGAAGATAAATATTTCCATTGCCGGCGATTACAAATTCTTCTTTTCCTCCCGGCATAAACTGCCCTTTTTCAAAACCCTGACTATTTACATGACTTGTAGCAGGTATTTCTCCTATCTTTTTGATTTTCCAATCATTAGCAGGAGGGTTTTCCAATTCAAGCCAGTAAATATTCGGCAGTGCCTGAGCAATTACATCAGCCTTGTCATCAAGATCGACATCCAGAAGAAAAATACCATCGACATTCTCTGGCAATTCACGTCTCGGCCAATCCTCCTCCATGTTTCCTCCGGGATTTTGATAAATATATTTACCGGATAGAATATCGAGATCTTTATCGCCGTCTATATCACCCATATCTAAGCCAAAGTATCGCAACCAGGAAGGTTCAGACCAGTCTCCCCATTTTCCTTTATTGCTATCAATCTCGATGTAATGCCAGCTGGATACTGATTGACATACGCTGGCATATGTAAGACTGAGGAGGAAACATGTGAATAAATATTTCATACTTAAATCGATATTTAAAAAAAGACCATTATTTTATCGGAGTCAATAAGACTTTTACTGCCTCTTTGTTTTTACAAATTTCAAATCCCTTTTCCCACGATGACAATTCCAATTCGTGAGAAATAATTTCTGAAGGATCAAATCCATTTTCCATAATTTTTATTGTTTTACGCCACGTCTCATGTGTATAGCCCAACGACCCCAGGATCCTCAATTGTTTAAATGCGATATGATCCCAGGGTACGTGGAGTTGCTTTCCAAAATGACCAACTTGTACATAAGTGCCCAGGGGGCCTAAAACAGACAGACAATTTGAAACTGAGCCCTCAACACCTGCCGTCTCAAAAGCAATGTCTACACCTTTTCCAGTAGTTTCTTCAACAACGATGTCACTGAGATCCTCGGCCTCAACATTTACAGTTCTTCTTGCTCCCATCTTTTTTGCAACTTGAAGGCGTTTTTCATCCTGACTTGACCCCGCTACTATTACATTGATCGATTGGTGTACAAGTAGTTTGACACAAAGTAAACCAATCGGACCGGGACCCGAAACTAATACCGTGTCACCTAGTGAAGTATCTGCTACCTCACACGCAGCATGCACAGCGGCAGCCAAAGGCTCCATCAGTGCACCATGCTTTATGGGCACATTTTGAGGAATCTTAAAAAGTTGGTCAGGTCTCACCTTTACATAGCGGGTAAATGCACCATTTACTCCGTGACCCATACCCCGCCTGTGCTTGCAGAACATAAATTCACCGCTTAGGCAAAAATCACAGCAGCCACAGGTAACCGCGGTGGCACCGAGAACTGCAAACGCATCACCGATATTAGTCGATTTTACATTGTGACCTTTTTCTAGAACCTTGCCGCTAAACTCATGACCTAAGACCACTGGAGGGTAGTTTTTAAAAGTGTCGTTATAAACGTGTATGTCCGTACCGCAGATGCCACAATACTCGACTTCCAAAATCAGGGAGTCGTGATCACAAGTGGGCTCAGGTATATCTTCGATTCGCACGTTTCCTTTCCCCTTGGCATATTTTACCAGTGCTTTCATTTTCCTTTCTTGCTCACCAATGTAATAACTTCTTTTTTCAAGTGCTTCGCTCTCAATTTAAACTTATCCAGCAATTCTTTGGCAGTACCGGACTCGCCAAAAACATCCGGAATGCCAATTTTTGACACAAAAACCGGGTAGCTCTCCGTAGCGACTGCAGACACTGCATCTCCGAGACCACCAATGATGGAATGCTCTTCTATGGTGACAATACAACCTGTTTCGGTGGCAGCCTTGATAATGGCTTTTTTGTCGATCGGCTTTATTGAAGGCATATGAATAACACGTGTTGAAATTCCTGCATTGAGCAAAATCTCGTGAGCCTCCAGCGCTTCGCCTACGAGGATACCGGTTACGATTATTGTAGCATCTGTCCCCTCGCGCAATAGCTTCGATTTTCCAATCTGTATCTCACCATGAATCTCCGGAACCACAGGGTATGCATCACGACCCAGTCTCAAATATACCGGACCTTTGTGTTGGGCTGCGACAAATGTTGCTGTTTTAGCTTCTTCGTAGTCACCGGGCACTAACACAGTCAAATTAGGCAGTGCCCGTGTCGTAGCGATGTCTTCATTAGCCTGATGAGATGCACCATCCCCACCGGTTGTAATACCACAATGCGTCGCACCTATTTTGACATTCAATTGTGGATACGCAATGGCATTTCGCAATTGATCTCCTGCTCTTGCAGTTGCAAAAACGCCAAAAGTGGATGCGAAAGGGATAAACCCTTCGAGTGCGAAACCAGCTGCAACACAAAGCATGTTTTGCTCTTGAACACCACAATTGATAAATCGATCGGGGTAAATTGCTGCAAAATCACATGTCTGAGTTGCCTTTGAAACATCTGCATCCAAAACAATTAATTCCGGAATTTCCTCGGCAAGCTCAATGAGCGCATCTGCATAACCCTGCCGTGTTTTCTTAAAGCTCATATTTTAATGATGCCATTTATTTTGAAATCACTTATTGTAATTCGATCATGGCTTTTTCGAATTCTTCAGTTGTGGGTGGTTTTCCATGCCATGCTGCTGCGTTTTCCATAAATGAAACACCTTTACCCTTTGTAGTTTTAGCCACTATTACAGCAGGTTTCTTCTGTTTCTTGGAAGCTATCACAGCATTATTGATTTGATTGTAGTCATGGCCGTCTATTGTAGCCACATGCCACCCAAAACTTTCCCATTTCTCATCCAACGGATCTAAGGGCATGATTTTTTCTGAATTTCCGTCTGTTTGCAAATAATTCCGATCTACAAATACAATGATATTATCGAGAGAATATTTATTGGCAAACATGGCCGCCTCCCATACCTGCCCTTCCTGAATTTCTCCATCGCCGCATAGCACGTAGTAAAAATGACTTTGATTTTTCATTTTGGCAGCGAGAGCCATGCCGACCCCGGTAGAAATCCCCAGACCCAGTGTCCCTGTAGAGACCTCTACCCCGGGAGTCTTAGGTTGGTACGGATGTCCCTGTAAGTGAGATCCTGGTCTTCGGAAAGATTGTAAATCCTCCAAAGGAAAATATCCGCAGCGGGCGAGAGTAGAATAAAGTACAGGAGTACAATGGCCTTTTGATAGAATAAATCGGTCACGGTCAGGTAGATCGGGACACTTTGGGTCGTGTTTCATGATATGGAAATACAAATACACGAGAATTTCGACTGCCCCCATACTACCTCCGATATGCCCTGATTGGGCACCGTATACCATTTTTATAATATCGGTTCTTATCTCTTTTGCCTTTGCAGCCAACGACCCAACATCCAGATTTTGTTCTTCCAATGTTTTAAGCATTAATATTCATTAACCAAAAAAATAGTAGCTAGTAGATTGTCGATTGGAATATGTCACAGCAAGATCGTTTTTTATTCCAATGGGACAACCCTTATCTCGTGAATTGTCACATCAGAATTATGAGGTACCAGACAAAGGGCCCCCGAAGGATAATCATTTTCCTCCATTCCGGACACATCCCAGTACTTTGGTTCATTTTCTTCCGCATGCCACTGTTTAAATCGATAGCGAGATCTTCCGTCTAAAATTGTCTTTACTTCGGCTCTAATGAAAATTGGTGCACCGGGATTTAATTTGTTGGTCACATCTGCATATTTCCTCTTCTTGTCTTTAGTCCCGTCAAATAGAATTCGCCACCGGCAGCTATCCGTATTTTGCTTCAATAAAAACTCTCCCTGTGCTCCAAGAGGATACCATTTTCGACTAGGTTGTCTTCCATCTTCATGATGTCCTCTCCATCTGAGTGCAACTCCCATGTGACTTACATTGTATGTGGGAGGCCCGGGTTCGGAGGGAGTCCAGTCGTGGATTGTCAACTTGATCAGAGCCTGGTAGTTTTTCCAACTGGAATCGCCCAACGTCAAGACTCTGTCGTAATAACGATGTGAGGTCCGAACCCCGGATTTCTCCAGACGCCATTTGCCGTCGACCACCTGGACGACATCCTGCAATGCACTGACGGTTGAAAAATCTATGGCGTATGGCAATGGCCATCGGTTTTCCTTTTCAATATGTAAGATAATCGTCTCAGTTGTAATTTGACCGGAGGTATTTTTAACAATAATTTGCAGATTGTTTTTCCCCTGCCTTAAATCTTCCCAACTTAATTGGATATTGAAATCTCCGGATGCAGCTAATCGATGGAGATCACTTCCGAGATTAAAAGTATCCGGATCATTACTATTTAATATGAAATAATTGGATGAGACTCCATCTCCAGGGCTTATATTTCCCAACACATTGACCCAGCGCTGCGGATGGCCAAGATTGCCAAAATTTTGTTTTGTGCCATACCAGCATTTTATTGATACCTCCTGGCAAGCGGCATCAGACACAGGAGCAATGCACCAGGTGAGTATTACAGCAAATAAAAGAGGTAACCCTATAGATCGATTCATGATTATTTTTTGCGAAGCAACACCGTCCAATCTCTATCCGTATCACCTGGAGGATCGCCTACATCAATTTTTGCTCCCCCACTCACACTGCTCCTGGATCCGGTGGCCATGGATCCGTCTCGCGGGTTAAACCACTGCACTGTGTATTCACCTTCAGTGCCGCTGAGGTCAAGGCCACAATTCGTAAATTTTGAATAGTAGACGACGTAAACTTCTCCGGGTTTCGCAAAGCAAAAATTACGGTTGTCGCAATCCAGGAGTTGGTCATGAGACTCCATTTCGGTGTAGGGAATTTCGTTTTGAAAAAATTCCAGTGCTATTCGAGTAAAATCCCATACTTGATCCCTGCTACGCCAATCTTCGCAACCGAGATCATTATTGTGATTCAAATACCCAAAATACCATTCTACACCCGCTCCACCGGCCATGAGATTGGCCCACAAGACTGCACTTCGCATTTCGTCCTGATTGTTGTCTTCACGATCATCGGGATCGATCCCCCTGTTTGCCGGTCCGAGTTCATCCATACACATGATCCATGGCTTCCCGGCTGCTTGTGATTTTTGAAGCCATTCTTTGGTCACCCGGTGCGTGTGGTGAGGGTTTCCGTTTTGAATGGACATGCCATCGAGATGTGGAAAACCCAATAGTGGTGTATAGAGTGCATGCTTGGAAGAGTCGTTGTGGTGGCTGTGTATGACGAGAAAATTTTTGTAGGGGTCGTGTGTTTTCAAATAAGTGGCCATATCTTTTTGTTGCCTGGTATTCTGACCGTTTGGTGAAAAGTGCATGGGACCGTTCTCCTCTCCCAAATTCCAAGTGACGGCAGGGTGGTGAGCGAATCGCGCAATTAATTCCCGATAATATAATTTGCGATGCAATTCGGTATTCCCTTCATCAAGCAATTTTTCGTTTTCGGTTTCTTGAGTCACAAAATGCAACATTAATCCAAGGTGGTTCATATGATCAAAAACAATTTCCCACTGATCGAGTTTACTGCAATCAAAACGCACTCGTTCATCATAGCCAGTATAGGGCCAGACGTCTTTACCATCTCCCTCGATATTCATAGTGAGAAAATAAACCGAATTCATACCCTTACTGGATAAATAATTTAATGCCCCAATTATACCTTTCCCTTTTCCATTTTGCCATGTGGGATTTCCTTTTTTCCAATCTGCAATATGGGCTTCATATTTATGCAATTCTTCATTGGCTGTTGCTTCACCACTGCGCTCTTCGGGATCCTTCCCGCGATAAGTCCCATCAAATTCGTGATAAGCGAGAAAATTTTCAGGACTGTCGGCACCCCCTTTGAGAAAATGATCGTCGCTGTCAGCATACTTGAGATACCGCCCACCAGTTTTTATTAATCTGCCCTTGTGATCCGGATTTGGCAACACGTTGATTTTGCCAGTAGTTCCATCAAAGGCTATGGGATTTCCGGCTTGTCCGTCATCCGATACTGCAATATTTTCGCCCTCCCTAAATTCTACTGTGTAGGACCAGGTTCCTTCCTCGGGTGGCCTAAACCTGACCTGCCAAATGTTTCCCGCATCAGCACTTGTTTCTGACGCCCGACCATCGGCTGCATAAAATCCCGGTATGGAATAAGTTGTACCATCTTTGGTAAATCGCACAATCAACCGATAATTTAAAAAAGGATTCTTTGTGTCAGTTTCTGATGTCTCAGGTCCTTTAAATGATAAAGTTATCTTTTCCCATTTTTTTATTTCCTGGATTTCACTTTTCACATTATCTCGGCCACAAGAAATCAAAAGTAGGGAGAACGAAGAAAATACAAGTACAGCTGATAAATATCTAATTATTGCATTCATGTGCTATTTTTTGGATTACTTTTTTTCGAAATAAAATGGTTTAAAAAAGGATTGATTTAATCTGGCAATGCAAATGCAGCCAAAACTCCCCCCTTGGGCCTCATTGTTTTGGCTCCTCCCGCCGAAATTACTACGTATTGTTTTCCATCCATCATGTAGGTGCTTGGAGTAGAATTGCCATCGAAGGGTAAATCATGCTCCCATAATATTTCACCAGTTTCTTTATGAAATGCTCTAAATTTTGCGTCAGCAGTTGCTCCGATAAAAATGAGATTACCCGCAGTAACGATTGGTCCGCCGTAATTTTCAGTTCCGGTCGGAGGGATCCCTCTATCTGTCAGTTCCGAATATTCGCCAAGAGGGACTTTCCACCTAATCGTACCCGTATTTAGGTCCACGGCATTTAGAGTGCCCCATGGAGGTTTGATAGCTGGATACCCTTCCTTGTCAAACCACCGCTGGAATCCTCTAAACACATAAGGTGGAATGTACTCATCCGTATTTCGTTCCTGGGTAACTTTTTCCCGATCAAAGAGGAAGTCGATAATGGCCTCCTTCCAATATGAATGAATGTATTTAAATGAAGGCATCCTGCTCCCACCCAGATCCATAAAAAGCCTGACCTGCTCCTCATTCAACCTCCCTTTCACATTGTGCAACGCGGGAAAACCATCAGCCGGAGATCCAAGCCTATCTATACCATGGCACGAAGCACATTGAGCCCGGTAAATGCGTTCGCCATAGGATAGTTTTTTTCCATCGGCACCTTTTGTGGGGACGAGGTGGTAAAACCATGGGATTTCATTGACGTTGACATAGAGAATTCCATCTAGATCTGCTGCGGAACCGCCCCATTCCATGCCTCCGTCATAACCGGGAAAAATAATCGTCTCCGATAGGCCAGGTGGAGGGTAGGGGCCATAAGTCCCATACGTACTTATGCCATCGGAAGTCAATTTCTCTGCAGCATCCGAAATATCAGATATGTCATTTTCAGTGTACAACTGCCGGGTCAATGGTGGGGGAGAGGAAGGGAAAGGTTGAGTGGGCCATGCTTTCATATCACTCATTCTGGAAGATGCAACGGCTCTTTCTTCAATTGGCCATAAAGGTTCCCCTGTCTCCCTGTCAAAGACGAAGAGTAGACCCATTTTTGTCCCTTGCGCCACGACATCGACTCTTTTACCGTTGTGATGAACAGTGAGCAGGGTGGGGGGAGTACAAAGATCCAGATCCCAAAGGTCGTGATGTACCAACTGGTGATGCCAAAGCCGCTCACCGGTATTCGCATTTATTGCGATTAGACAATTTGCAAATAAATTTTCGCCGTATCGTTTCCCTCCATAAAAATCCGGGCCAGCAGTTTCCGTTGAAGAATACACGATGCCACGAGCAGTATCTATGGCAATTCCTGACCAATCGGAAGCACCACCGGTATATTCCAAATATCCCTCAGGCCATGTCTCCGATCCAAATTCTCCCGGCCGGGGGAGGGTGTGAAAAATCCATTTCCTTTCTCCGGTTTCAATGTCGAATGCCCGGACTGCGCCAGGTACATCTTCTGAGGTATTGGCACCAATGATAAACATATCCCGGTAGATATAACCCGGTGTATTAAGGGTTACTTCCGGTCTGCCTTCGACATCCATTCCGACGCCCAGGTGGATATATCCTCCCTCTCCAAATGATTTGATGAGGTTACCCGTAAGAGCATTGAGACAGTACAACCATGGACCGCGGGCGCTGAGTATGCGACCATCCTTTCCATCATCCCAATACATTGCCCCCCGCTGATCGCCGTCTTTACCTATTTCGTGTACCATGGATGGATCAAACTCCCACTTTACAGCTCCAGTTGCACCATCGAGAGCAATTACTCTGCTATAGGGTGTGACGGAGTACACGATTCCGCCCACCACCAGATTATTTGTCTGGTACATGGCACTGTCACCGGTATCATAGACCCATGCCGTCTCCAATCGATCTACATTGCCTTCATTGATTTGATCTAATGAGGAATACTGATTGCTGGAGAGGTCTCCCAGGTAATGACCCCAATCAACAGAATCTTTTCCCTGATCGCGCTGACATGACAAGCCAAGAAATGATGCCAAGGCCAGCATGAATATTACCCGAAAATAGGGATTACTACAGTGCCATCCCTTGTCTGGTACAAATTTGAATAACATCACTGTAAGATGCTAAAAAAATTAATGACCGATAGACCTCCACTGATCATATTGGTCGAAGCCCGTAAGTCTCTTATCATAATTTCTTATGGGTTGATCCCTCATTGCTTAGGAGAAAATTTATTTAGTCGCTGTGGGAACTCCCGGGGTCCTTTTGTACGTTTGTTACTTACCTGACAAAGGACAGGTCATTTCACGTTGTGGATGATACAGACGATATGGGGCTGAATTGGAATCGACAGGAAATGTTGCGTAATAGTAAGCATGCCGGAGTATAATGTCTTATCTCCGTCACTAAACAGACATTAACCTATTTTTAAATGGCAATCGAAATTTTGCCTTAGCTGCGTAATTCCAGGAATTAAGTAGCTTTTGTGCTTCCTCCTGACTCCGGATACGGTGGAAATGCACATCAACGTTTGCGGATAGTGCGTGTAGAGGGCCTCCTCTTCAGGTGCGAATTTCCAGAGGCTAAGGGATCTATTGGCTTGTAGCCAGGCGTGTAGATCCACGAAAATCACTCTGACTACTAAGCATGTAGAAATCTATTGGGTGCTTTCTCTGGACCCGAGTTCGAATCTCGGCAGCTCCACTAAAGAATCAAAACCAAGGAAGAGGCAAATGGAACGGAAGCAATCAAGCTTGCTTGAATTGCTAAAGTGACATTGGCCTATCAGCCCGTAGGGATGATCTTGGTTTTGATTTAGACTTCGGTCGCCAGGGAGATCGCCATGAGGCAATCTTGGCAGCTTGCTTGAATTGCTAAAGTGACATTGGCCTATCAGCCCGTAGGGATGATCTTGGTTTTGATTTAGACTTCGGTCGCCAAGGAGATCGCCGTGAGGCAATCTCGGCAACTTGCCTGAATTGCCAGGGTGACATTGGCCTATCAGGCCGTAGGGATGATCTTGGTTTTGATTTAGACTTCGGGCGCCAAGGAGATCGCGTCAGCAATCTCGGCAACCTGCTTGAATTGCTAAAGTGACATTGGCCTATCAGGCCGTAGGGATGATCTTGGTTTTGATTTAGACTTTGGTCGCCAAGGAGATCGCCGTGAGGCAATCTCGGCAGCTTGCTTGACTTGCTAAAGTGACATTGGCCTATCAACCCGTAGGGATGATCTTGGTTTTGATTTCGACTTCGGTCGCCAAGGAGATCGCCGTGATGCAATCTTGGCAGCTTGCTTGAATTGCCGGAGTGACATTGGCCTATCAGCCCGTAGGGATGATCTTGGTTTTGATTTAGACTTCGGTCGCCAAGGAGATCGCCGTGAGGCAATCTCGGCAGCTTGCTTGACTTGCTGAAGTGACATTGGCCTATCAGCCCGTAGGGATGATCTTGGTTTTGATTTAGACTTCGGTCGCCAAGGAGATCGCCGTGAGGCAATCTCGGCAGCTTGCTTGACTTGCTAAAGTGACATTGGTCTATCAACCCGTAGGGATGATCTTGGTTTTGATTTAGACTTTGGTCGCCAAGGAGATCGCCGTGAGGCAATCTCGGCAGCTTGCTTGAATTGCTAAAGTGACATTGGCCTATCAACCCGTAGGGATGATCTTGGTTTTGATTTAGACTTCGGTCGCCAAGGAGATCGCCGTGAGGCAATCTCGGCAGCTTGCTTGAATTGCCGGCGTGACATTGGCCTATCAGCCCGTAGGGATGATCTTGGTTTTGATTTAGACTTCGGTCGCCAAGGAGATCGCCGTGAGGCAATCTCGGCAACTTGCCTGAATTGCCGGAGTGACATTGGCCTATCAGCCCGTAGGGATGATCTTGGTTTTGATTTAGACTTCGGTGGCCAAGGAGATCGCCGTGAGGCAATCTCGGCAACTTGCTTGAATTGCCAGAGTGACATTGGCCTATCAGCGCGTAGGGATGATCTTGGTTTTGATTTAGACTTCGTTCGCCAAGGAGATCGCCGTGAGGCAATCTCGGCAGCTTGCTTGAATTGCCGGCGTGACATTGGCCTATCAACCCGTAGGGATGATCTTGGTTTTGATTTAGACTTCGTTCGCCAAGGAGATCGCCGTGAGGCAATCTCGGCAACTTGCTTGAATTGCCGGCGTGACATTGGCCTATCAACCCATAGGGATGATCTTGGTTTTGATTTAGACTTCGTTCGCCAAGGAGATCGCCGTGAGGCAATCTCGGCAACTTGCTTGAATTGCCGGAGTGACATTGGCCTATCAGCCCGTAGGGATGATCTTGGTTTTGATTTAGACTTCGGGCGCCAAGGAGATCGCATCAGCAATCTCGGCAGCTTGCTTGACTTGCTAAAGTGACATTGGCCTATCAACCCGTAGGGATGATCTTGGTTTTGATTTAGACTTCGGTCGCCAAGGAGATCGCCGTGAGGCAATCTCGGCAGCTTGCTTGACTTGCTAAAGTGACATTGGCCTATCAGCCCGTAGGGATGATCTTGGTTTTGATTTAGACTTCGGTCGCCAAGGAGATCGCCGTGAGGCAATCTCGGCAACTTGCTTGAATTGCCAGAGTGACATTGGCCTATCAGCCCGTAGGGATGATCTTGGTTTTGATTTCGACTTCGGTCGCCAAGGAGATCGCCGTGAGGCAATCTCGGCAACCTGCCTGAATTGCCGGAGTGACATTGGCCTATCAGCCCGTAGGGATGATCTTGGTTTTGATTTAGACTTCGGTCGCCAAGGAGATCGCCGTGAGGCAATCTCGGCAACTTGATTGACTTGCTAAAGTGACATTGGCCTATCAGGCCCGGGCTCCCAGAACGTAATGTAGGAGAGGCCGCGCACCGGCGGTGTTCACCGAAGTCCTTGTGAAGGCGAAAGCCTTAGTGCCTTTCTTCGCCCAGACTTCAAAGAAGGTCATGCAGGAGGGGCTACGTTGGACGCAGTCCACCCTCGTAAATCACGGTGCCCTGTGATGACTGAAAATGCTATGATTATGAATCCAAGATTTTGGTACGTGTATCTGATAAGATGCTCTGATGGCACAATATATACAGGTTGTACCAAAGATGTAGAAAGTAGGCTGGAAAGGCATAGGAAAGAACAAATTAACTACACGAGAACCAGATTACCTGTCGAACTAATCTTTTACATCGCTTTTACAAATAAATACAAAGCATTGGACTTCGAGAAATATCTGAAATCCGGATCGGGAAAAGCATTTAGAAACAAACGATTTATTTGACATCACCCCCCGACTGCGTTCACCGAAGCTTTAGCGAAGGTAAAAGCTTTAGCAAGGGTGAAAGCTTTAGCGTAGGAGGGCTTCGCCCAGGCTCCCAGAACGTAATATAGAAGGGCCGCGCCCCGGTGGTGTTCACCTAAGTCCTTGTGAAGGTGAAAGCCTTAGTGCTTTTCTTCGCCCAGACTTCAAAGAAGGTCATGCAGGAGGGGGGCTACGTTGGACGCAGTCCACCCTCGTAAATCACGGTGCC
The DNA here is from genome assembly GCA_965222645.1 of Saprospiraceae bacterium. Lineage (GTDB taxonomy): Bacteria > Bacteroidota > Bacteroidia > Chitinophagales > Saprospiraceae > JABDMH01. The sequence goes on from OZ244968.1 coordinate 5,324,757, forward strand.
CTGCGATGACTGAAAATGCTATGATTATGAATCCAAGATTTTGGTACGTGTATCTGATAAGATGCTCTGATGGCACAATATATACAGGTTGTACCAAAGTATGAACCAGATTGCCTGTCGAACTAATCTTTTACAGTGCCTTTACAAATAAATATAAAGCATTGGACTTCTAGAAATATCCGAAATCCGGAAAGACATTCCAAGTCAAGTGAGTAGTGAGATATCGGGACCAGTTTCAGACAAACCACAAACGTTAAAATGCACCTCCGGAATGTACCCACTAAAATATCACACATCAAGATTCGTTTCCCAATAAAAGGCGACAATAATGCAAACTATTAATGTAAAATCTATTGCAATGATATTGTGTTTTGCACTGCTTTTATCGTGCAGTAAAGACCAAATCTCCGATCATGAAATGATGTGGCAATGCCATAATGCAGAAAATTGGGATAGTATTTCAGTGTTAGAAAAAATCAGTGGCGAGTGGACCTGGGATTTTACAGACTGTTCTGCTTTTCGAGGATCCGGACCGGGATTCGGCGATAGTAATACTGTAGAGTTTATTGAGGATAGAGTTCGGATACGGGACAATAACGAAGTGACCTTCGAAGGCAGTTGGCGACTGTCAAAAGCCAATGATGCTGGTCTGCACTTGTTGGAAACAGAACCGGAGCTAAGTACGCTAAAGGGTCTGGTCTTGTTTTGTGAGGACAGATTAGAACTCAACAAAAGTCACCGGCAAGAATGCGATACGTACTTCAAGCGGATGTAGAAAACGAAATGCTTACAAACTTTCTTAGCCTTTGTATGGTCCAGTCTCAGAACGGCCACCTAAAAAACCCTGTAACAAAAACCCAAAAAAGATTACTGCCAGACATCCCAGGGGATTCAACCATAAAAATCCGATATCTGATTCCAAATAGGTAATAATGACAATTGCCTCGGCTAAAAGAGCCGCCCAAAAAACAGCATTTGCTTTTATAGATTTTATATAAAAAGCACATAGGAAAATACCCAGGATAGTGCCGTAGAAAAGCGAACCAATAATATTTACAAACTGGATCAGGTTTTCAAATAATGTCCCAAAACACGCAAATCCAATGGCAAAAAGTCCCCACATAAGGGTGAACAATTTAGACCATCTTAAATAGTGTGAGTCATTACCATCGCTTTTAATCGAGCGCTTATAAATATCTATCGTTGTCGTAGAAGCTAATGCATTTAGCTCGGAGGCAGTAGAGGACATAGCTGCAGAAAAGATCACGGCAAGCAACAGGCCTATTAATCCCTTGGGGAGGTGATTTAAAATGAAAGTTATAAAGACATAGTCACGATCATTAGTCTCTGCAGAGGGTACCGCAGATTTAATCACTGCTTTTGCTTCTTCACGCAATGACTTTTGATCGGTTTCATTGTTGAGAATTTCTCCTTTCAATGAGGCCAGACGCTGGCTGTTATCCTGTCTGTCAGCCTCGATGTATGCCAGGTTTAATGTCTGCCGTTCAGCCTCGAGCTGCCTTTTTACGACTTCCAACGTACGCAATTCACCTGCAAATTCCGTCTGCATGGCTTTATCGTACTCGGCACTATTAAAGAAAATCGGTGCCTCATGAAATTGGTAAAAGGTAAACACCATAATGCCCACCAAAAGAATAAAAAACTGCATGGGTACCTTCAGAAGTCCATTAAATATCAGCCCTAATCTGCTCTCTTTAATAGATCTACCCGAAAGATATCGCTGTACCTGGCTTTGGTCTGTACCAAAATAAGCGAGCATGAGAAACAGGCCTCCTGTGATCCCTGACCAAAACGTGTATCTATTATTCCAATCAAAAGAAAAATCCACTGTTTGCAACTTTCCCGTAGCTCCTGCTATCTTCAGAGATTCAACGAATGATACTCCTGCAGGTAAGTAGGAAATTAGCAGAAAAAAAGCAATAAACATCCCCGTGAAAATGACTAGCATTTGGTATTTATGGGTGACATTTACAGCACGGGTGCCTCCTGAAACGGTATAAGTAATTACCAAAAGTCCGATAAGTAGGTTGGTGAGATTTAAATTCCAACCCATTATTGTACTTAAAATAATTGCAGGTGCATAGATGGTGATACCTGCACCAAGTCCTCGCTGTATTAAGAACAAAAAAGCGGCCAGAGAACGTGTTTTTAAATCAAATCGACCTTCCAAAAATTCGTAAGCGGTATAGACTTTTAACTTGTAATAAATGGGTATAAATGTGACACACAAAATGACCATCGCAATGGGCAAGCCAAAGTAAAACTGTACAAACCCCATCCCATCGGCATAACCCTGGCCCGGTGTCGATAAAAAAGTGATTGCACTCGCTTGGGTGGCCATCACGGAGAGTCCGATCGTCCACCATTTTGCCTCCTGATTTCCCTTTAAATACTGACTTATATTTTTACTTCCTCTTGTCTTCCATATACCGTAACACACGATGAGCAATAGGGTGCCAATGAGTATGGTCCAATCAAGTGCACTCATTCCCACTAATTGCTAAAGCTATTACTAAATAGGAGAAATAAGACCACCACAATTACATGAGCGGCGATTAAAAAAATATACATTTGGTTCCATGAAAAGCCAAATGGCAATTGCTCCTCATCCTTTTGCATCAGGGCTCAGAGTTTTTACCTAGTGAAATCAAATTGGCAAGTAACCGGTAGGCTCCCGGCACTCCCGCAGGTAATTCTCTAAACCAGCTAAGACCACTGTACACATACCAGCCCTTGCCGTACTGAGCGACTAGTAAGCTTCCATTCTTCGGATCCTCACCGGGATCATTACAGGATAAGATCGGAGTAAATTTGTCGTCCCACTCATCGGGAAAATACAATCCTCGCTCCTGGACCCACCCCTCAAAGTCCGCACTTGTAATTGGATTTGGTCCTTTTATAGCAGGATGATCCGGAGCCAGTATCCTCACTTCAGCGTTCTCGTCTGTCACACGATCACGAGATATTTTTAAGGGGTAGGGAGAAAAATCTTCACTATTCAAATTACCCCATCTGGAACTGGTGTTGTATTGCAAAATGAGATTGCCGCCGTTTTCAACGTAATCAAAAAGGACTTTGTTAAAAAATTTCAGTCTGTCATTGGTGTTGTAAGCTCTAATACCAACAATAACCGCGTCCAGAGTTGATAAATTTCCTTCAGTCAAATCGTCTTCGGTAAGCATGGTGACATCGTAACCGATTTGAGACAAAAATTCGGGCACCTTGTCACCAGCTCCCATGATATAGCCGATTTGGTTGCCATTTTTGCTCAGCTCAAGAGTCACCGCTTTTGCAAGGGCTTGCTTTAATATCGTCTGTGTAGGTATATGATCATATTCGATAACAGTGGCTCCATAGTTATACATGGCCCCGGAGCTGGTAAATTCCGCGCCAATCTCGAAGGTACCTGCTTCGGCAGGAGGAACAACAGTAAATGAAACCGTTTCTTCTTGACCTTTCCCGGTGAGTTTAACATCGATCGCAGGGGGACTTACTCCCCAATTTAACGGAGCATTGAGACTCACCTTGCCCTCAAGGCTGTCTTTTGTAGCCACCACTGTGAGGTTTACGCTGCGGGGATGAGCATCACCGAAAACCAATGTCTCATCCTGGAAATTCAAAAATACCGGTGGACTAATTTCAAAGGGCCTGTATACTTCTCCATCTACCCGGTCATTGCGTTTGAAGACAAGCGGGGTCTCGTATTCGAGAGAAAGGCCTTCGATATTTAATAAGTATTTGAGATAGCAGGGTCTTTCTCCTTCAGGTAATCCGCGAAGAGACTGATCTTTTACGCCAAACAATCCCACTGTACCGCTTTCGACAAGCCAATAAGGTGTTGAGTAATCGGCATTTTTTGGAATTTGATAATTGACTGTTGTCCTGAATCGAATATTATTTTTTAACTGCAGTACACTGTCGCTTTTCATATTTCCGGGAGTAATTTCCCAATTGACCAAGGAAACATTTTTTGGTGAGCGGTTTATTGCCTCTATATTGACATTTACTTCCTGGCCAGGTGTTCCCGTAAAATCAGATGCGGTCGCCTCTATAAAAATTCCAGCACACCATGCAATTATATTTTTTATTTCCCCTAATTTTTTTGGTACCCAAAAGTGATCATCCGGTATTTTCTGAATGGCTTTATAAACCGCTATTAGATCCGGAATTGATGCGGAAGGATTAGCAAGATCATATTTCTCTTCGACGGCAGCGAGCATCTTTCCAATTTTTTCGCCACCATTTATCCTGCTCCAAGATGTATTTATCCCTAGAAACGGATCGTCTTGAGGAGTGATTGGATCTCCCTGGATCAGTTCCAGATACTCCTGTTGAGATCCACGGGAACCCGTAGCACCAAAACCCTGACTTTTATGTGAACTCCTGCTCAAAGCCGAGATCTCACTGTTTGATTTCCCCCTTGTGGGATAAAAGACTCCTATATCCACAGAAGCCCTATTAGATTTATCTGCCTTTTCAAAAGCATCTCTGCTTCCATAGAAAAACCATGAGGTATTGAAAAATTGGCGGGAGGGCTCCCATGGCTCCACATATTCCAACTGTTCGCGAAAAACCGATTCATCACCCGATTTGCTAAAAGCCTCGTAAGACAAGATTGCAGAGCCCGTATGGTGACCATGCGTAGTGCCTTTTGTCCGGTGATCAAATCTATTCACGATTATGTCCGGTCTTGTCTTGCGAATAGCCCACACTACATCTGCAAAAACCTCATCTTTATTCCAGATGGCAAAAGTCTCAGAGGGAGATTTCGAGTATCCAAAATCGATCGCCCTCGAAAACAGTTGATTGCCACCGTCAATGGCCCGCGCTGCAAGTAATTCCTGTGTCCGGATCAATCCGAGTAATTCGCTTATTTCTGTTCCGACCAGATTTTGGCCTCCATCACCTCTAGTGAGGGACAAATAGGTCGTATGAAAGTGACGGTGATTTGCAAAATAGGAGATCAGAGATGTGTTTTCGTCGTCGGGATGGGCAGCCACATAAAGTACGGATCCCAGGACCTGTGCCTTTTTGATCGCGTCAAAAATCTCGGCTGACGAAGGCTTGTGGGGCTTTTGTGCGATCAGAACTAAGGGTAAAAAGACGAGAAACGTCCATAGAGCAATACGAATCATAGTTGTAACATTAAAAAACTTTGTGAAAGTAAGAAAAGCTAAGGAAAGTCACTGTATGGATGAGATGGGTAAATCTCTTGAAAACCTACTATCACTCTTGTGTCACTCGCCTAATAAATAGAGATGCCCTGTCAAAAAAAACCTACTTCTTTTTTTCCCAAATGTTTGGGGGATCTTGCAAAGTAAGATTAAGTGAATTTCAGATAATATAACCCTCACACTTTATCTTTTAAGCATGCAGATTGGAAGCCTATTTTATTATTGCCTCCTCCATAATTAGGGCATATACATAGCCGGCACCAAAATCTTTATTTGTAGAAATCTTACCCTCGAATGTCACAATATGTCCCGGAGGTACTTCTTCAAGAGTTGAGATAGTAAGATCATATTTTTTTCCATTTGCATCTTCTGTTCCATCTTGAAGATGTATCCAGTTTTTGCCCATGATGTTTCTATTTAGTTTTACGCACTGTCCTTTTATTACTACTGTTTCGCCTTTATAATTTTCTGCATTTTCCAGAAGTTCACTAAGCGGGATTCCATTTTCCGGCTGTTCAATTTTTGTATTCAAAGTGGTATTACTGTGCGGATCAGGTGTTGGAATTTTCTCCAATATATCGAGATCCGGAGAGGTGCTCACAGCACTTACCAGATAGAGTGTTTCAAAGATGCGATTGTGCTCTTTACTTTCAAAATTATGCATTAAGACACCACCTTGATAGTAGTACGTCTGTCCTTTTTCTACTTCTGTATAGGGAATTGCAATCCAAAAGTCATTGTCATTTTCTGTCACATTGAGATAAGTGTAACGCGAAGCGTGTAAATAATCGATTACCTTCACTTTGTGTAATTCATTTTTTGGATCAACCACTTGATCAGTAGCACCTGCAGTAACATCAGCATTCGAAGTCGGTAGAGGCTCAATCACTTTTGGTTTAGAGGTGCATGATAGCAAAAATATGAGCGTAAAGGACCAGAAGAGATAGCTTGTGGTTTTCATTTTTCTTCTTGCTTTATTTTATCATTGCAAATGTCTAAAATCTTTGGATGAAAACACAAATAAAGTTCTTGACTGCCTTATGGTGTCTCTGAGGGATTAAATCGCAGTCTTTTATTAAAACTTCCTGTGATTGATTCATCAAAAGCTACAAGAGACTTTGAGCGCGATATGACAGGAGCTTTCCTTTCTATAATTCTCCAACACGGACTGATGTCGGTGGCAGAAAGAAACTCCGACTCAGGTGGTGGTAGATCGTAGAGGTCAAGTGCCAAATTAGTTATTATTCCTATTTTTATAATTGATGAACCGCGATACAGCTGGGGTCATAAGGTTTAGATACTTTCCGGTGCTCCTATTAGCATCTGTTGTAGGATGGCTATTATCCTGCTCCGGACGTACCGAGCTGCCACAGGAAATCACTGATTTACAGGACCAGCTACCCAAGAAGATTGACTACAATTTTCATGTCAGACCTATTCTCTCAGATCGATGTTACAATTGTCATGGACCCGATGAAGCTCAACGGGAAGCAGATTTGCGGTTGGACGATGCCCATTATGCGATCGAAGATCGAGAAAATGGAGCTGCTATTGTGCCCGGCAGGGCGCACAAAAGCTTGGTAGTAGAGCGGATTTTGAGCAAAGATTCTGAAGAACTGATGCCACCACCTGAGTCCAAATTGACTCTTAGTGATCGGGAAAAGGCCATTTTAATTCAGTGGATTAACGAAGGTGCAGAATACGAACCTCATTGGGCCTTTGTGGCACCAGAAAAAATGGATATTCCGGAAAATATACACCCTGTTGATTTTTTCATTGGAAAAAAATTAGAGGAGCACGGAATGACTTTCACTGCTCCAGCTTCAAAAGAATCATTGATTAGAAGAATTTATTTTGGTTTGACCGGATTGCCACCCACGATAGCAGAAATTGATCATTTTGTAGATGATCTAGATCCGGATGCCTTTTCGAAGGTAGTCGATGATCTGCTACAACGCCCGGCTTATGGAGAACGAATGGCAGCTGACTGGATGGATGTGGCGAGGTACGCAGATAGTGACGGCTACTTAGATGACAAACATCGCGATTTTTCACCCTGGCGTGACTGGGTGATCAATGCCTTTCATGAGAACATGCCCTATGATCAATTTGTCACATGGCAATTGGCTGGTGACCAGGTGGAGAATCCGTCGAAAGAAAGCATTTTGGCCACTGCCTTTAATCGCCTGCACAGAAAAAATTCTGAAGCCGGAATCGTTTTTGAGGAGTACAGGGTCGAGTATGTTGCAGATCGAGTGCACACTTTTGGGAAGGCGTTCATGGGAATGACTTTGGAATGCGCTCGGTGCCACGATCATAAATATGATCCAATTTCTCAGAACGAATATTATCAACTTTTTGGATTCTTTAATCAAACAAATGAATTGGGCACGGCAATCTATGGTCCCGATCAGGTACCCGGTCCGGCTCTTCTCTTGAGCACTGATGAGCAGGATGAAAAAATCAATTTCCTCCGAGAGAAAATAAGTGAACAGGAAGAAAAATTAAGCGACTTGGAATTCCGCACTCCAGTCAGCTTTGGAGAATTAAATAATCCGGATATCAAATCAATTCTTCAGGATAAACTTGTAGCTCATCATACATTCGATGAAATAAAAAAAATCGACGAGAAAAAGTACCATTCGATAAATCTTGTGAATAAAGCGAAACCAGCAGTAATGGTTGAGCCGGACCTTCGCAAAGGACAAAAGGGCAAAGCTTTTTTTATCAATGACTATAATTATATCACCCTCGCAGATAAAGTGGGTTGGGCAGACCGGATGGATCCATTTGCATTCACTTTTTGGATCAGGCCAGAACGTCACTATGATGAGGCTGGTCTCTTAACTCATTGTGAAGACCTTCGACTTGGATATAAAGGGTATTCACTGCATTTGCAGGAAAATAAATTGCGATTTATTATTTCCCGCGCCTGGCCGGATCATTCCATCGAAGTGCTGAGTGAGAGTGAAGTACCTGTCGGGCGGTGGTCCCATATTGCTGTCAACTATGATGGATCTAGCCGGGCAGACGGCATCGAGATTTATCTAAATGGCGAAATTTGCAAAAAGGAAATTATTAACAACACACTTTATAAATCAGTTTTATATGAGCCTGATATACATACCTACGGGTTTCATGGAGTGAGGCTGGGTTACCGTGACAAAATCAAGACTTTCAAAGGAGGAGCAATTGATGAAATAAAGTTTTTTAATGATTTATTGTCTGAGCTTGAAATTAAATTTGACTACGGAGATCCGGATGTAAACTATAAAGACCAAAAATTACGGAAGCAATTTGATTTTATTAATCACAATTCTATAGCACATTCGCAGAGAAAACATCTCCATGGTTTGCGATCGGAACTAAATGATTTTATAACTGATATTAAGGAAATCATGGTCATGCGTGACCGCAGAGAACCCAGGCCTACTTATTTCCTCAACCGTGGCAGATATGACATGCCTGAGCATCTTGTGGATCTTGCTGTCCCTGCATCTATAGCCCCGGATTTTTCGGGATTTAAGAAAAATAGACTCGGCCTTGCTCAATGGTTGTTTTCGGAGGAAAATCCCCTGACTGCACGCGTATTTGTAAATCGCCTTTGGCAGCAGCACTTTGGCCGTGGATTAGTTCAGACCACAGAGGATTTTGGAGCTCAGGGAGCATTGCCCTCTCACCCTGGGTTACTGGATTGGCTGGCCCGGGAGTTTATTGACTCAGGTTGGAATGTAAAGCATATGCATCGACTTATCTTGACTTCAAGATGTTACCAACAGTCTGCTTTATCTGAAGCAGAGAGTAGGGAAAGGGATCCCGAGAATAGATTACTCTCGCGTGGCCCATCTCAACGACTATCTGCCGAGATGCTGCGTGACAATGCACTTGCGATCAGTGGACTTCTGGTCGATAAGGTGGGCGGACCAAGTGTCTATCCTTATCAACCTGCAGGTCTTTGGGACGAGATCAGTAACAAAATCTGGCGTTATCCCTATCTGCAGGAACCAGGAGAGGGACTGTATCGTCGAAGTCTTTATACTATTTGGAAGAGGACGGCTCCACCTCCCTCCATGCTTCTGTTTGATGTGCCGGATCGCAGCTTTTGTACCGTAAGGAGACAACAAACAAATACACCCTTACAAGCTCTGGCTCTGCTCAACGATCCACACTATGTGGAAGCTTGCTGTGTTTTGGCTATGAAAAGTTGCGAAAATTTTGAGCGGCTGGAAGACAGGATGCACTTTGTTTTCAAACGTATTCTCGGTCGAGATCCCGATGATTTTGAGATAGTAAATATGAAAAAATTTTACTGGAATGAATTTGACATTTTAGAAAATAATCCAAAGCAGGTTCGGGAATATTTTGAGAACGGGGAGATTGCCGTACCCGACCGTTACAATAAAAAAGAAGTGGCGTGCCTGGCCGCACTTGGTCACAATATTTTAAATACGTATGAAGCTCAGGTAATGAAGTGATGGATTTTAATAAACAAAATACAAGACGACAGTTTCTGAGACAGACTGCGGGAGGATTGGGTGCATTGGCACTGGGACAATTGATAAATACAGAATCCATCCATGCACAATCCAAAAGTAATATCACCGGCCTGCATTTCCCTGCCCAGGTGAAGCGGGTTATTTATTTGTTTCAGAGTGGAGCACCGTCACAAATAGAAACATTCGATTACAAACCAGCACTTGCCAAATGGCATGGCAAGGAAATTCCCCCATCAGTGCAAGGCACCCAACGGAATTCGGGAATGGTCACCGAGCAAAGCACCTTTCCATTGGTGAAATCGATTTTTCCATTTAAGCAATATGGTGAGAATGGGGCCTGGGTTAGTAGCCTGCTTCCCCGCACAGCCAGCATTGTGGACGAGCTTTGTATTGTGAAGTCAATGTATACCGAGGCGATAAATCATGAGCCGGCTGTGATGTTTTTGCAGACCGGATCCCAGCTCAGGGGTCGGCCGTCGATAGGGAGTTGGCTGAGCTATGGTTTGGGAAGTATCAACCAAAATCTACCGGCATTTGTTGTGATGATTTCTAAGGGCGGAGGTGCTCAGCCTCTGAACTCAGGTTCTTGGGGAAGTGGATTTTTGCCCTCCCATCATCAGGGTGTTCAATTTAGGGCTGGCAAAGATCCCGTGCTATACCTGAACAATCCGTATGGCATCCATGCAGGTGATCGACGCCGGTCACTCGATTTTATAAAGGACCTGGATCAGCATCAAAAGGAGATTTGGATGGATCCCGGGATTGAATCCAAAATCAATCAATATGAAATGGCTTTTCGTATGCAGTCATCTGTGCCTTCAGTAGTAAATACAAAAGATGAGCCTGATTACATTTACGAACTGTATGGTGAGGATTCCCGTATTCCAGGTACCTATGCTGCCAATTGCCTCCTGGCTCGCAAGCTTGCAGAACAAGATGTTCGGTTTATACAACTGTACCATATGGGTTGGGATCAGCATGGAAATCTACCAAGTGGCATATCTCGACAGTGCAGGCAGACTGATCAGGCCTCGGCTGCGCTGGTGACTGATCTTAAACAAAGGGGATTGCTAGAGGATACTTTGGTCATTTGGGGAGGCGAGTTTGGTCGTACGAGTTTTTCTCAGGGAAGGCTTACAAGAGAAAATTATGGCCGCGATCACCACCCGGGTTGTTTCACTATTTGGATGTGTGGAGGAGGAATTAAGAAAGGACTAGTTTATGGGGAAACAGACGAACTGGGCTACAACGTAAGTAGAGATCCCGTGCATATTCACGATTTTCAGGCCACTCTTTTACATCTTCTGGGCATTGATCATGAGCAACTCACGTATAGGTACCAGGGAAGGAGATTCAGACTCACCGATGTGCACGGAAAAGTGGTCAGGGAACTACTGTCGTAGCCGGTCCCAAATTTTCTAATCGCACAATCTAATCGCATTCGCATTGTCCAATATGCGTGTCATAGGCCTAAACTGCCTATTGTTTTTGATCTAAATTCCTGAATAATTACAATTATTAGACTTTCTTAACAATATAAATTCTCATTTTGGGTTAACAGTATACCGCACAAACTGTTTTTCCTTTATTAAGACTGGTTGCAACCATTGTTGAATGCTGACCTTGTCATCGAGGGTTGATGCATGGTATGGCATATTTGACTTCATTGTATGTAATTCGACCGCTTTCGATGCATAGATGTATTCTTTTATTTAACGTAAAAAATTTAAATCAAATGAGTATTATTAATCATGTTTTGAAATCCTATCCTGTTAAGTTTGTGATTTGTGCCGTAGTTTTTACCAGCCTTTTTATTTCTTGTGATGAAGACACAGGTCTTACCGAAGCAATAGATAAAGGAGGAGTTGAAGAAGTGGCCAGTGCCATGGCAAACAATGGAAATGGTCACGACTATTTACTGAATATTATTGGAGTCCCCAAGGATAAATCGGCTGATATGGACGAGAATAATGGGCGCCGGATCTTTGTGAGATTAAATGGTGGAGAAACAGTAGAGAATGGTGGTGGCAAGTGGAAGGAGGGAAAAACATGGAACGATCTAGATAAGATAAATAAGATTCTTTTACAGATGGGAGATTTCCAGGTGCTGGATGCCAATGCAACAGATGATGATGGAGCTTTGTTTCAGCTTCCTGATCCAGATCCGGAGGATGGTATTTCCCCGTCATATCGTATTGTTGCAAGAGCCCTTGGCACGCCGGGAGGTTCTGCTACATTGACTACTTGTGGAGAGGCTGAGGGAGATATTTGGTGTGGTAATAATGGTATTACAATCGAAGGTCACGGCAGAGGCGGAAGTAATAACAAAGGTGGTGGTAAACCCATATTAATTGATGTGACAGAAAATTTACTGAAAATGACTATCCTACTTGACCCAGATGAAGATCCTGACCTGGCAGATTGCCTGGGATTTACAGACACAGATGGGGACGATCCTGTGGAAGAAGTAGATGTTTGGCTATTTGATCCATGTTTCGAAAACTACTTTTGGAATTATGATAACAATGGCCTGAAATTACTGCAATTGAGGTTTTACCTTCTTTAGATTTTTGTCAACTCAATCGAAATAGGTTTCCAGGTAATAAATGAGGTCGAGGCGTTGCCCGGACCTCATTTATTTAATGAAAGTTTCCTCTTCGATCAGATTTGACTATTGACCATCGGGGACTAGCTCATATGTCCTGCTGTCCTTGTACCTCATTGTCCACAAAAAGGGAAAAAGCAAAAAGATTCCGCCAATAATAGCACCGACATCGGCTTCCTCATTTCTCGCAAAGGAGGTGTGAAAGGGTTCATATCCTTCTAGTCTGAGCTCTACGAGCGTTTTGCTGCCCACGATTTTTGTGTCTTTGTGCATATAGGGTGTCTTTCCCATTCGCTCACCATCGAGAAAAACATCAGCTCCGCCAGGTTCTGATCTTATTAAGGTGGCGCTGGAACAGCTGGTGATAAGCACCACGATGGCCAGAAAGATCGGTGTGATTCTTAGATTTGACTTCGATTTTTCCATTTGGCTAAATATTACTTGCCTGCAATTTATTAATAGATATTGAGGAGATTTGATTGATTGATCTACTTTATGAAATATTTAATACAGGAGCTTATTTTCTTAATTTTTTCGTAAGATAAAGAGAAATTAAACTCACCCAATTGTATTAAACAAAAAAGGTGGCACCAGGACCACCCTTAAATTCCAAAAATTGTTCTTTGCAAATACTTTCTTAAGCCACTTCGATCATTTTTGGCGGTTGTGGTTTTGCTTCTTCCTTTTTGGGAATGCTGACGTAAAGCACACCGTCCTCATATTTTGCATTAATGCCTTGATCGTTTGTCGTGTCAGGTAATGTAAATGTTCTCTTAAAAGAACGATAGCTAAATTCCTTTCTCGTATACTTTCCACCATCATCCGTATCGCTCTTTTCTGACTTTTTTTCAGCAGAAATGGTGAGTAAGTTGTGATCCAAATCAACCTTAAAATCTTCCTTCTTTAAGCCCGGAACCGCCATCTCGATCTCAAAACCATCATCAGACTCCCTGATGTTTACCGCAGGTACATGACTGCTGGTCTCTGCAAACGCGGGTAGTCCTGACCAATTGCTGTCAAAAAATCCATCCCAAACACTGGGGAAAAATCGATCGTTTCTCTTCATAAGTTTCATAATTATTATTTTTTCTGGTTGAGAAATTAGTTTTATCAATGTCAACTTCTCTAATGCAATTCGCTTACCATTGCGTTTTTTGCGCCAAAATGGCATATTTTCCAACTTTGATGTTTTTTTAATGCGCCAATATGACACAGCAGCATGCTTTTGATATGATATTTTGACAGCTGTTCACCAAGAAATAACTTCTCCAAGTCCTTGCGCCTTGAGGTTCGTCAAAAAACAAATAACTCAGTGCCCCTGTGCCCCTGTGTCTTCGCATTCATCAATAAATAATTATCTCAGTGCCCCTGTGCCACCGTGTTCATCAAAAAAAATAATTATCCAGTGCCCTGTGCCCCCGTGTTCATCAAAAAATAAAATTTCTGTGCCCCTGTGACACCGTGTTCATCAATAAACAATTATCTCAGTGCCCCTGTGCCACCGTGTTCATCAAAAAAAATAATTATCCAGTGCCCCTGTGCCTCCGCATTCATCAATAAACAATTATCTCAGTGCCCTGTGCCCCCGTGTTCATCAAAAAACGTAAAATTTCTGTGCCCCTGTGTCTTTGCATTCATCAAAAAAAATAATTATCTCAGTGCCCCTGTGCCTCCGTGTTCATCAATAAACAATAATTATCTCAGTGCCCTGCGTCTCCGTGTTCATCAAAAAATAAAATTTCTGTGCCCCTGTGTCTTTGCATTCATCAATAAATAATTATCTCAGTGCCCCTGTGCCTCCGTGTTCATCAATAAACAATAATTATCTCAGTGCCCTGCGTCTCCGTGTTCATCAAAAAAAATAATTAGCTTAATGCCCCTGTGCCTCCGCATTCATCAATAAATAATTATCTCAGTGCCCCTGCGTCTTCGCATTCATCAATAAATAATTATCTCAGTGCCCCTGTGCCTCCGTGTTCATCAATAAACAATTATCTCAGTGCCTCTGTGCCTCCGTGTTCATCAATAAACAATTATCTCAGTGCCCCTGTGCCTCCGTGTTCATTTTACTGACCTAACTGATCCAAAGAAAGCACTTGCCCTTCGTCCAGAAGCAAGTTTCTAAGCGTGACGTAAGAGACGTCCTGTACCGGAATATTTTGATCGGCGGATAGCACCGCAGCAATTGCAGCGCTTTGACCCAAAATCATAAAGACAGGCTCCATCCGGATAGAGCCAAATGCAATATGAGAACTCGATACGCAGATGGGAACCAGTAAATTCTCAACATCTTCTTTTTTCGGAATGAGCGATCCATAATCGATCTGATAAGGCCTGGGAGGTTTCACCCCGATATCACCCTCGTTTTGTACAAAACCATCCGGCTTGATATAGCGCTGTACATTATGAGAATCCATAGTATATGATCCCATCCCAATGGACCTTTTCACCTTTACATGATCCATGATTTCATGCTCGGTCATGACATAATCACCGATCATGCGACGGGCTTCACGCACATAAATTTGGTGGGGCCAGTAGTCATTGTCTACAAATTCGTCTTTGGCAAGGCCCCATTCATTCATTTTTTCTCTGATCTCACCAGGCACCGTTTTATCATTTGCGATAAAATACATCAGGCCACGTTGATAATGCTCATGCTCCTCTATTATTTCCTTTCTTCGTTCGTAAGAAGCTTCCGGATAATCATAATTCATCCCGATATTGTCTGTACTGAACGGACCGTGATTATTGGTATCAGTTTTTTTATTTGGTATAGGGTCAAATTTGTGGAATGTCTCGTTCCAGCCAGATTGAAAAATTCTACCTAACAATGCGTAGTCATCTCTCTGGTAATTTTCTGGTTTCACAAAAGGTACCCGGTTTTCAGAATGATTACTCAGGCACATTCTAAAACAATACGCCTGAATTCTATGATCTCCTTCTCCCTTTCTGCCCGGAAATTCCTTTGATATCTTTGGTAATATCCCGGAGGTAGAATCATAAGGTATTATATAGGGACTCATGTCTGTCATAAAATGGTGCCTGTGGTGGAGTACACCCACTTGAACACCATTCCAATTTTCGCCATAGGTATTATTAGATTCACGACCTACATGATACGGTACACCTGCAGCCGCCATCAGATCACCTTCATATGTGGCATCGATAAAGATCTTTGCTGAATATTTATTGCCATCCAGCATCGCTATTGATTGTATTTTACCGTTTACCTTAATGACACCTTTTTCTCGATTTAGCCAGACATTCCGCAATACCTGTATTTCGTGATCTTTGATAAACTTCTCAAAGACATTTTCTGCTGCATGAGGCTCAAAGATCCACATGGTCCTTTTATCTCCATCGATGGCGGGAGTGCCTTGACCGCGATTCCCGTAATCGGTCCTGCTCTGCCATTTCCAATTATCGTCCTCTTGATAGTGGTCGTAAATGTGCTGATAGAATTCTCTGGCCATACCACCGATCACCTCTTTATTGCCTGTATCAGTCCAGCCCAGGCCTCCGGAAGTGAGACCTCCCAGGTGCTGCGACGGGGAAAGGAGCAATACAGATTTATCCTTCCGGGCAACCTGGACAGCCGCAATCACTCCAGCCGATGTGCCTCCATAAACAATCACGTCATAGTCAGGCTGGTGGGATTCCTTCGGCGGCCCACATGCAACAAATAACATAGTAGAAAAAACTAATGCACCATGTATGAAGTATCTGATATTAGTGACGAGGTTATTCTTTGGTAGGACGAAGAAGCGAAACCGCACATGGCCCAAAGCCACGTAAGCCTTCCTACCTGTGGTATCGCGGGCAGGGCTTTCGATGATGCTTTGCTGGCCGAAGCCGGATGGCGAAGGAACTGATGAGTTACCAGAAAAGAAACCGTCAATAGTATTAGATATTTTGTACATGATGCACTAGATAGTTGAAAATGATTATTATTTTCATTTGTGAATAGATCTTACAATAAAATTATTCTCCTTTGCGCATTGCTTCTCTTCCAGGATGCTTGCCCCATTCATATCTTTTCCCCGGATGAAAGGCATCGTTGGCACCGGGAAGGTCTGCACCTGTCTCCTCCAACCATAATTCTAACAATCCTCTTAATTCTGTTACTTTTTCAGGATGATCTTTTGTGAGGTTTATTTCTTCTCCAATATCCGTTTTTAAATTGTATAGCTCGTAGTTATTTTCTTCGTAAAAATGGAGGAGTTTCCAGTCACCACTGCGTACTGCACTTGCCGGTGTACTGTGATGATAGACCGGGTAGTGCCAATAGACGGCACGTTTATTTTCGATCTTACCATCCGTTTTGTCAAAGATACTTTCACCATCTACTTCTTGTACAGTGCTCGATTTGGTCAATTCTTGCAGTGTAGGAAAAAAATCAACGCTGGTGATGATCGCTTGACTCGTAGATCCAGCCGTGATTTTTCCGGGCCATTTTACGATTAAGGGTTCTCGAATTCCGCCTTCGTAAAGTGTGCCCTTTTCCGATCTGAGTGGTGCATTTGAAGAAGCGACGTACAAGAGACTGTCTCCCTCGTAGATGTGCTGTTTTGATTTCGCGATCAATGGAATTCTGTCAAATCGACGAATTAGTCCACCATTATCTGAAAAGAATATAACGATGGTGTTTTCGTCTAAATCTAGTGTTTCCAATTTATTCATCACACGACCGACACTTTGGTCTATGTGCTCTACCATCGCGGCATAAACGGCATTGCAAGGATAACCATCTGTTTTCGGTTTTTTTAGATATTTTTCAATTAATGCAGAATCTGCATCCAATTGTACATGCACATCGTAGTGTGCCAGGAAAAGGAAAAACGGATTCGATTTATTCTTATCAATAAAATCAATACTTAAATCGGTAAGGGCCTCCGAGAGTACTTTTTCTTTCGGAAATTGTTGATTGGGCTTGAGTACTTCGTTATAATTATAGTATGGACTTCCCTGAAAAATGACACTTTGATCATATCCCTGATTTTTTGGAAAATTCTGTTCTTGGCCGCCTAAATGCCATTTACCAAAATATCCAGTCGCGTAGCCGTTTTTTTTCATGAGCTCACCAAGGGTCTCATATTTTAGAGGTAAATACTGCGTACGGTTTTGTGCAACGGTCAATCTCTCATAAGGCCTCCAGTGACCAGGGAGAAAATCAATAATACCTAATCTGGCAGGATACTGTCCCGTCTGAATACTTGCTCTTGTAGGTGAACAGACGGGACAGGCTGCATAGGCATCAGTAAATCGACAGCCTTGTGATGCCAGCCGGGTTATATTTGGTGCTTCATTAAACTCGTTGCCATATATCGGAAGGTCAGCCCATCCTAAATCATCGGCAAGGATAAAGACTACATTCGGGGGCTGAGTTTTTTCTTGATCTGATTTGTTACAGGATATAAACAGTACCGAAAAAATCAGATTTACGATTACTGAGAAAAGTAGTTTCACTGAGATAGTAGGCATTTTTATCCTTGAAAAATATGAATCTTTTTAAATAGTAGGCTCAAGGTCCGGATTTAGTAGCCCTGGATTCGAATGTTTGACAGGGACAATCCGATCTTCATCGGGTTACAGGTATTCAGGTTTGGCTGATTCAGAGCTGTAAACCATCACGAGGTCACTTCGTCAAGTAATTTGATTATGGATTCGTATCGTACTCCGGTAGCATCTGATAGGGCAATTTCACAGGTTTTTGAGGAAGAGTAATATCCGTCATATTCTGTTTTTATTACCTCCTGGGACTCTCTTTTTGTGGCTGAGTTTGTAAGGGATGGAAAGAAAAAGCCACGATCTCCAGCCATTCCGCAACATCTTGCATTTTCTGGAATTACAAATTCACCAGCACATGAATCGCCGATCATTTTCAGACTGCTGAGATTGCCTAACTTTTGCAGGGAGCACACGGGGTGAAAAACAATCCTCTTTTTGGGCTTGGTTACATTTAGTCTCGGCAATAAAATATCTGCACAAAAATCGACCACGTCATAAAATCTCAGATGTTCAAATTTTTCTCGATTTTTTTCGTTTAAGTCGTGTCCACATTTTTTTATCGTTTGCGTGCAGCTCGAAATATCAATAACGATTGGCATTTCTCCCTCTTTGGAAGCTTCATACAGTTTTTCTATTGTGCTATTTGCCATTTTTCTGAATGCTGATCTATAGCCCTTCGAGGAAAAAATCTGACCACAACATGAGTTTAAGGTGTTCCCGGCAACCAGTATTCCAATGTTTGCCTTTTTGCATAAGTTTGAATAGGCAAGATAGGTGTCGTCACCCATCATTCGGTTTATACAGGTGCTAAAGTAAAGGACTTTGTCCCTTGGGGTGTTATCATTTAGAGTTCTTAATTTATTTGAGGAAATGGGCTTACCCATAAACCGGGACCACAACGGAAAGGAAGGAGATATTTTTCGAATTGCTTTTGTGAAATTGACCAAAGCTTTTTCTCCGTAGAGACTGCTTACTGCGTGACCAATTCTCAAACCTATCTTAGCTGTATTCTCAAGCAACCAAAAATTGTTTGCAAAAACGTTTGCAAAAAAAATCCTGGCCTTTGAATGGTTTTCATGCCTCAATCTTTTTATGAGTTGGCCCGTATCTATATCTACCGGGCATGCTGTTGCACACATACCATCGACGGCACAAGTGTCAATGCCATCGTATTGGTATTCTTTGAGGAGGGCCGCCCGTTCTGAATGAGCTCCTGCGGTGTTCAGTCTTTCTATTGCTCTTCTCACAACGATACGCCTGCGTGGAGTCATTGTGTAATCCCTCGATGGGCAATGATCCTCGCAAAAACCGCACTCTATGCACCGGTCTACTTCTTCTTCCACAACCGGCATAACTTTGAGGTTGTGAATATGAGTGAACTTGTCTTGCGTAATGATAATTCCGGGATTGAGAAGGTTTTGCGGATCGACGAGTTTCTTTAGTATTTTCATGACGCGGTATGCATCTGGCCCCCATTCTTTTTCGACATATGCAGACACTGCCCGGCCAGTACTGTGTTCTCCTTTTAATGCTCCGTCATATTTCTCCAGTATTAAAAGAAACAGTTCGTCATTAAATAATTCGTAATGATCGATATCTTCTTGAGTTGCAAAACTCTGTGAAACGGCAAAATGGAGATTCCCGTCTTTTGCATGACCAAAGATGATCCCAGTAGTGTAGTTGTATTTCTCAAACAGATTTTGAATGTCGACCACGGCATCACCTAGGCGTTCAACCGGTAGAGTAAAATCCTCAAGGAGGGTAGATGTTCCCTTTGCTCGCATTCCTGCTACAGATGGATACATTCCTTTTCGGATTTTCCAGAGTAGCGCTTGCTCAGTTTCGTCATCCGTAAATTCCGGTTGTCGGATGATTGGCAGATGATTAAATACAGCAACTGCTTTATTATATTTTTCCTGCAATGCATCGAATGAGGCTTCCTGAAATTCGCATAGTATTGCAGATGTAGCTTCTGGGAATTCTCTTATGAAAGCAGGAACGCCAGGCATATTTTCAACAGAACGCAATGATGCTCTATCCATAAATTCAAGGGCCTCAGCACCCGTTTTCTTCAGTTCGAAGATGGCATTACAGGCTTGTTCCGGATTCTCAAAATAAAGCATTCCGGTCTTTTTATACGGTAAATCTGGGATTGTTTTTAATACGGCCTCGGCAATAAATGCAAGTGTTCCTTCCCCTCCAATTATTACATGAGTCAAAATATCAAGTGGATGATCGAAATCCAAAAATGCGTTTATGCAATATCCTACCGTATTTTTCTGGAGATATTTCTGCCTGATCCTTGCTGTGAGTTCTTTATTGTTTCGCAACTCCTGCCTGAGACTTATAAGTCCCGTAAATATTTCCGGGCACTGATTCTCAAACCTGCGATAGTCTTCTTTTTTTTCGGTATTAAATACTTTTCCGTTGGGTAGCACAAAAGTCATATGACTTAAAGTGTGGTAGGAATTGTTTTTTACACCGCAGCACATACCGCTGGAATTATTCGAGAGTATGCCGCCCATCATGCATGCGTTGATAGAGGCGGGATCCGGCCCAATTTTCTTACCGTATTTCTTAAGAGCCCGATTCACATGAGCACCGATGGCACCGGGCTGTACACGCACAAGCCTTCCCTGGTCCTGTGTTGTGACCTCACGCCAATAGTTGCTGAGATCGACGAGGATTCCATCAGTTACCCCTTGACCAGAAAAACTGGTACCGGCTGCGCGAAAGGTCAGACTTTCACCGTGATGTCTTGAGAAGGCAAATAGCTTCTGGATCTCTTCAACTGTATTGGGTTGTACGACTGCCTTCGGCACAAGGTAAAAATGACTGGCGTCACTTGCATATGCATACCGGTCCAGCAGGCGTGTTTTCACCCTGGCTTTCGGAATTATTTGGCATAGAGCTGTGCCCAGATCTATTTCACTGTCCATTTCGTAAAGTTAGAAATATCGAGGAATCGCTAAAATATTCATGATCCTTCGTGTTTTCTGCTGAAGTCCCTTGTGATTAGATCGCATTATGCTTACTCCTGAAGTAAGCTTGGTGAGCTTTCGCTTATGGATTCTAAAAATAAAAATGGCTCAAAATTTGATTGTTTCTTATTACCGTAAGAAAATTGAAATAAAGATCATGACGTTGCACACACGATTTACATCCCTTATGGCCCTGCTTTTTGTTATAAGCCCTCTAAGGGCCCAGGTAACCGAGTATGCCAACTGGACTGCATCTTCATCTAGTGGAACGGGTACTTTTGCGACACTGTCCAATCTGGACTTTAGCTACACTGTTGGGCCCAGCAATAAATTATTGACTCACACGGTAAGTAGTAACCATGTTTTCGATGGGTCGAATAATTTTGAGAGCACCTATGGTCAGGCAGACAATGCAGAAAATCTCCGGTTGGGAGTCGGCGGCAACACCGGTGGAACCATTACTGAGACAATCAATCTTGTGATTACATTCAACTCTTCCACTCCAGCTTTTGGTTGGGCATTTGCTCTGGTGGATTTTGATGTTGATCAGGCCGTCATTAGTGCTATTGACGCCTCAGATCAGGCTGTGTCAAACAGTACGATCAGCAGTTGGTTTAAACAGACTTTTGACGCCGATGGCAGTGGTTCAACTTATTTACCTCATTGGGATGGATCGAATGCTGCACTTTTAGGAAATTCACCATCTAATTATACGAGTTACAGCACAAGTACACATAGTAACATTTTTGACAATGAGGCCGCCTCGGCCTATTTTGAGCCTAATGTTTCCTTAAAATCTTTGACCATCCAATTTGAATCGATCAGTACACCTACTGCTAGTTACCATATTTTTATAGCCGGAAATGAATCCCTGTTACCTTTACGTCTCACACATTTTGATGTCCAAGCTCAAGATCACAGCGTGCTTGTCGATTGGAAAACGGAGAGTGACAACTCTGTCGTTAGCTATGCTGTTGAGCATTCATCAGATAACATAAATTATAGATCGATATATGTAACTCCTCCTCACCTTGATGATGTTGAGAAAAAATACACTTTCACAGATTTTACACCCGCTCAAGGATTTAATTATTACCGAATAAAACAGATCGAGGAAGATGGTAGTGTATTTTATTCTGAAATTGAAAGTATAAACTTTGCTCAACTCGAGGCAAGAGAGTTTGCGATTTATCCAAATCCAGCACAAGATTATTTAAGGATTTCGGGAGGAGTAGAAGAAACAACTCTCATTTTATTTGATGTCCGTGGTCAGGTTATATTTACAGAGACGTTCACTGACTTATCAGATTACCGTCTTGACTTAGGAGATCTGAATCTACCAAGTGGATGCTATTTCCTAAATCTAAAGACAAACGGATTAGTATCGATACACCGAGTCACTGTCTTGTAAATCACAAGCTAGTCCTCTGCCGAAGATCTCTAATGAGTGTCGGATTTTCAGATTTTAAAACGTAGAAACCTTGTTTTGGTTTAAAGGACGGACTGACTTCTTGATTAATTTATTATGCCCAACTAAGACTTTGTAAATAGGTAGGCAGATCCTCTAAATTTGAGCGCAGTTTATTCACTATTTTGACAAGATCTGATGAGATTTTGATAAACTGATTTACCTTATCGAATTAATTGTATTTTGGATTTCATGAGGCCTATTGTACAGATTTCGCTAGACCTGACTAATATTGATGAAGCTATAAAAACAGCGGAAATTGCTCTGAGAGCAGGTGTGGATTGGTTGGAAGCAGGTACCCCTTTAATTCTCGCCGAAGGACTTCATGGAGTTAGAGCCTTGAAAAGTAATTTTCCTGGGATACCGATTGTGGCGGACCTAAAGACGATGGATGGAGGGTATCTGGAAGCTGAAATGATGGCAAAGGCTGGAGCCACACATGTGGTTGTGATGGCCAGGGCTCATGAAGAGACAATCAAATGTGTAGTCAGGGCAGGAAAGGATTATGATGTGAAAGTAATGGGTGACAACCTGGGTTGTCCTGATATGGTGCAGGGGGCGAAATTGCTGGAAGATTTGGGATGTGACTACATCATCCATCATATCGGGTATGATGAAAGAAGAGGTATAGCCGCATCCGGAAACAGGATGCCCAGCCCGCTGGATAAACTGAAGGAAGTAGTGGAAGCGGTCAGGATTCCAGTGCAGGCAGTGGGAGGATTATCACTCGAACAAGCCATTGAGTGCCCGGCCTATGGAGCTCCACTTGTCGTCCTGGGTGCACCTTTGACAATAGACGCAGATGCATTTAAAACGGCCGATGGTGACCTAGAGGGCTCACTCAGACTTATTTGTGAAAAAATACATTCGTATGGAGATGTATGAAGCCAAACTCCAGAGGATCGCGGGGATAAAAAGATTCGATCTCTTCCGGTATCTTTGCAAAATGTAGGTAAATAAAATTTCTCGAACGAATTATTTACTCCCTTGCCTGAAAATTATTAAGTGTTTTTATTTCCTGACGTCCAGAGTTTGATTTTGGGGAAATTCATATCCAAAAAAAATATGTCCAGACGGAAAAAAAATGAACCTTTGATTGGAGAAGGTAGTGATTTGATCCTGTTTGAGAAAAAATTCGCGCAAAATTAATTAGTGATGAAGAATGTTGCTGTAGTAAATTATGCTCCCGAAAAAGGTGCGGTCGAGATTAGGGAAATTGAAAAACCAACGATTGGGGAGGACGATGTTTTACTGGAGGTCTCAAACGTTGGTGTATGTGGGAGTGATTTACATCAGTGGACCTGCGATCACAGCTGGCCGGTAAATTATCCTGTCGTTTTAGGTCATGAGTTTGGTGGAGTGGTCGTCCAGTTGGGAAAAAACGTGAAGCAATGGCATGAAGGCGACCGGGTGGTCAGTGAAACGGCAGCCATTATTGACCTAAATAGTCCAATGACAAAAAAGGGTTATTACAACCTTGATCCCAGCAGGAAGGGGTTTGGGTATGGAGTAAATGGGGCAATGACCAGATATGTGAAGACACCGGCACGATGCTTACACAAAGTCCCTGGAGATCTTTCCTTTGAACAGGCGTGTCTCACTGAGCCGTGTTGTGTCGCATACAATGCCGTAGTCGAGAATATGCGGGTAAAGCCCGGCGATCGTGTTTTGGTGATTGGTCCTGGTACGATAGGGATCCTTTGTGCGGCAATGGCACGATTGTGTGGAGGTGAGGTGGCAATGTTGGGGCTGGAGGCGGATCGAGTTCGACTGAAAATTGCAAAATCGTATGGATGTAAAACCATCGTTGGAGAAGCCAAAAATTGGGCTTTTGAAAGGGATAACCTCGGTGTTGACTGCGTAATAGATGCTGCAGGGATCAGCGATACCCTAAAAATTGCTCTTGATCTGGTACGACCCAAAGGCCAGATAAGCAAGGTAGGTTGGGGAAAAAAGCCAATCGATTTCTCCCTTGATCCACTTGTACAAAAAAACATTACGCTGCAAGGTAGTTTTAGTCATAATTGGTCTATGTGGGAGCGAGTGATCTCTCTCCTCTCGTCTGGATTACTCGATGTTAAACCGATCATTGGAGGCATATGGAATCTGGAAGAGTGGAAGGTTGCATTTGAGAAAATGCATAGCGGTGCCGTAGTAAAAAGCGTTTTGAGGCCTGATTAAGTTCAGTGCAATTTGATCGGTGCACTAAATCTTTTTTAAACAAAAAGCAATGCCAAAATTAGCTGTATTTCCAAAGGCCTATATGACAGCCCTGTGTAAGGACGGCAGCATGAAAGTGAGAGATTGGATAAAGCTTGCTTCTACCTTAGATATTGATGGATTGGAATGGTATGCGGGATTTCTTGAGATGCAGGAAAGGGATAATTGGATTTTTTTTCGAGAGGAGGTCGAAGGTTTAGGTAAAGAGATTCCCATGCTTTGTTGTTCTCCGGATTTTACGCATCCGGATTCCGATTTCAGAAGACGTGAAATAGAGAAACAACATTTTTGGATCGACATGATCGTTGCCCTGGGCGGTCGTTTTTGCAGAGTGCTCAGTGGTCAAAGGCGTCCCGAGTTGACAATAGAAGAGGGCCTGGAGTTGGCTGTAGATTCTATTGAGCAATGTCTCCCATATGCCGAGGAGAAGAATGTTACCCTCATCATAGAAAATCACTATAAAGATGATTTTTGGAAGTTTCCGGAGTTTGCCCAAAAGATGGATGTATTCTGCAGACTGGTGGAAAGCATTGACCATCCAAATTTTGGCGTAAATTATGATCCCAGCAATGCTTATCTTGCAGGAGATGACCCACTCGAACTTTTAGGCCGAATGTCACGGCGGGTGGTTACAATGCATGCAAGTGACCGGTATCTTTCAGAAGGCACATTGGAGGATTTGAGACATGAGGAGATGGGTGCAGAGGGATACGCGAAAAGATTGAGTCATGGTGAAATAGGCAAGGGATTAAATGATTACGATGCTATTTTTTCAGAATTGCGAAACGCGGGCTTTAATGGGTGGATCAGTATCGAAGATGGCGTAGATGGTTTTGATCAGTTGGAGCGAAGTGTTTCCTTTTTGAGGAGTAAAATTGCACTATATTGGACTTAATGAACGAACCCATTCCGCACTCAACTTCCTCCCTGTTATATCTATTCTTATTGACAAAAGTTTAAAATCCGGAATAATAAGTCGAAATTGTTTGAGAAATTGGTATGAACCAAAAATAACTTGCAATAATAACGCCTGGAGCATGGACTTTAAATCGATTTTTGCTGTACTTTTGTTGACTCTCTTCTCATTGGAGTCAAATGGCCAGAGTCCCAATGTCATTTTTATTCTGACAGATGATCAGGGATATGCAGATGCTGGTTGCTATGGGTCTGACGATCTGCTTACTCCAAATATAGATCGATTGGCAAAAACGGGAGTGCGCTTTACTCAATTTTATGCCAGCGCACCAATTTGCTCACCATCTCGTGCCTCAATAATGACGGGCAAAACACCGATCCATGCCGGGGTACCCGGTAATGCAGGGGCCAGTGCGAGCTCTCGACGAGGATTACCCAGCGAGGAAATCACGATGGCTGAAATTTTTGGGAAAAACGGATACCGAACTGCTGCAATAGGAAAATGGCATCTGGGATATACTCCTGAAATGCAACCCAACAACCAGGGTTTTGATTATCACTTTGGTCACCTTGTCGGTTGTATAGACAATTACTCTCATTTTTATTATTGGAATGGGCCCAATCGACATGACCTGCACCGGAATGGAGAGGAAATATTTCGCGATGGGGAATATTTTCCAGAAATGTGTTTACAGGAAGCATTTAATTTTATCGATGAAAATAAAGATCATCCTTTTTTTATTTATTATGCGATGAATAATCCGCATTATCCCTATCAGGGACATAAAAAGTGGTTAGAATATTACAATAATAAGGAGATAGAATATCCAAGTAATTTGTACAATGCTTTTGTCTCGACACTAGATGAATATATTGGAAAGTTAGTTGACAAAATTGAAAGTGAAAACCTTAGGAATAATACAATTATTGTTTTTCAGTCCGACCATGGTCATTCCACAGAAGAGCGGGCCCACTTTGGCGGAGGAAGCGCCGGACCATTTCGAGGAGCCAAAGGATCCCTGTATGAAGGCGGATTAAGAGTGCCGGCCATAATCAGTTGGGTGGGAGTACTACCCGAAAATGAAAGCCGTGATCAATGGCTGAATGCCACTGATTGGCTCCCTACTCTGGTTGACCTCTGTGGATTTTCGGAATTAGCACATGCCATCGATGGAGTGAATTTTACGGAGATTCTTCGCGATCCTTCTGCGGAAGATATTCATTCGGAGTGGCATTGGAATTTTAGTACACAGTGGTCTGTGAGGCGGGACGGGTGGAAACTTTTATACGACCCGCAAGACACATCTAATGGGCGCGAGGCTCCACCAAATAAGGAAGAGGATATGTATTTTCTGGTGAATCTCGAAGCTGATCCGGGTGAGCGAACAAATTTGATCATGGCAAATCCCGAACTGGCTGAGGAACTCAAAGCATTGTATGTCAGACGTTCTAGTAGATGACGAACCGTTATAAAATATTGAAAATCAATCAACCATGATCCGTTCCGCCGAATCAGTATTCCGGGTGCGAATCTTATCGTTAGGATCAACATTGTTTGCACTGACACTATTGTTAGCGGCCTGCCGGAAAGAAGATCCGGTCGAGTTGGAGACCACAGACATGATAGTAGCTGCAGACATTGATAACAAGGGAAATGGTGCTGACATTGAGGTGAATTTTCGCAAACAGTTTGAAATAAATGGTGTTTTAGAGTATCACATATTTGTGATCAAAGCTGCTGATGCAGATACTTATGACATTCCAAAACTTACAAATCTGGATGCGGATCGGTTTACGGTCGCACGCCCTGAGGAAATCTTTCCACTGCAAGGAAAGGTTTTGACTGAGTCTGCCAGGGATACTGATGGCGATTTAATTGTGGAGGGAATATCATATCGTTTTGCGGTCCTGTCTTTACCCAGGAATAGGGATAATCATTTGCCGTCTTTGACCATCAGCCAGGATGCTCTTACACTTTCCAAAAATAATATCGTGCACCGGTATGGTAACGAACTGGAAGGAGGAGCCGGTTGTCTCTCGATAGATTCAGAAGGAAATCTGGCGATGACAGATTACAATATTTTGTGGGAGCTCTTTGACACCGATGACCAATCATCAAGAGTATATAGGTGGTCTCACGATGCTCCCGATATCGTAGTCGATACCTTACCACCCCTGGCGGGAAATGCATTCGACAAGAATGATAATTTTTATCAGTCCATACCTGGTCAAGGCCGGATAATCAGGATTTCACAAAATAGCGAAGTAGAATATGTAGAAATGAACCAGCCCCTGATACAGGAGCCCGATGGGCTTTATATCGACGAGAAGAATATTTATGTAGCAGACAGGAAGACTGGTGCCATTTTCAAAATTGACGGGAATGGGGATGTGACTTTATTCGCCAACGTCGGTGAGAATGTACGGGGGATTACTCGTGACGAAAATGGGAATTTTTACGTTTCGATTAATTCGCAGGAAGGAATAATTAAGAAGATCAGTCCGGATGGAAATGTGAGTCAATTTGCGGTAATACCAACTTTCATTCCTGAGTTCTACGAGCTGAGATACATTATGTGGGTGGGATATCTGCAGTACCATGAAGGGCATATTTATGTTGCGGGATTGAGTACCAATCAGATTTACAAGATTGATGCCCAGGGGACAGTCACAACATTTGCCGGATCGGGAAAGCGTCTTGTACCAAGGGGTGGAGCACTTACAGCTCACCTTAATCGACCAATGGGGCTGGCCTTTGCACCCAATGGAAAGTCACTGTATGTGAGCAATTGCACCGACATTGTTCCACAACATACCCAGGCTTCAAGACCCTCAAGAGTGTATAGAATAGAACTGGTGGACTAGTGAGTCCACTCCGAAAAGGCTGCCAAATCAAAAATGGCTCTTTTGGCCCTGTCTGCCTGGAGGCATGCCAGGCAGGGATATTTTCATTTTCTTCAATCGCCTGATAAACAGGCATCAGCCGATCTCAAAAAAGTGAAAATCTCACTGAGTCTGCTGAAATCCCATGAAAGCAGGTCCAAAACTGACTCATTTTGTGAAATTGGCACTTCCGGAGTAACCTCACTAGAAAGGTTACGATCATTTTTATGTAAAGATCCCAATAAACCAGCTCCCTGATGACTTGCCTGTGTCCATTTACCGTACATTTGTGATTATTTTTTTCATCAAATGATCCATTTATGATGAGCATTTCTTCTATCTCAAAATTTCTGGCTTTTTGGGCTGTGTTATTGGTTTATTGCGTGGATATTCTCAGCCAGGAAGAATCTACATTTTTGTCTAATACCCGGCAACTTATATATGAGGGTAAGCGGTCTGGTGAAGGATATTTCTCGAAGGATGGACAAAAGCTGATTTTTCAGGCAGAGCGTGAAGACGAAAACCCTTTTTACCAGATGTACATTCTCGACTTTAGGACGGGAGATATATCGAGGGTCTCTCCTGGAACTGGAAAAGTTACATGTGGCTATTTTAATTGGGCAACAGGAGATGAAGTCCTTTTTGCTTCCAGCCATCACGATCCCAAAGCCCTAGGCAAACAAAAGGCTGAAATCGAATTCCGGGAATCCGGCAAGAAAAGGCGCTACTCCTGGGATTACGAGCCATCGATGGATATATTTATTTTTGATCAAAATGGTACAGAAAAAAGAAATCTCACAAATACGGCAGGTTATGACGCGGAAGGCTCTTTTTCCCCGGATGGAAAATATATAGCCTTTGCGAGCAACCGGCAGGCTTTCACGCAAGATGTGACAAAAGAGCAGCAGGATCGACTCGAATATGATCCGGCATTTTTCAATGAGATCTATATCATGGAAGTGGACGGTTCTAATGTGAGGAGACTGACTAATACAGATGGGTATGATGGTGGTCCTTTTTTCTCACCTGATGGCAAAAAGATCGTCTGGCGTAGATTTAATGAGAAGGGAGATATTGCGGATATATATGCAATGGATCTTGATGGTAACAATAAGAAGCAGTTGACCGATTTTTCCTGTATGAGCTGGGCGCCTTACTATCACCCTTCACAGCAGTACATCATTTTTGCCAGCAATAAGCACGGCTTTTCCAATTTTGAACTTTTTCTGGTCGATGTCAATGGCGAAAAGGAACCTGTAAGAGTAACCTACACGGACGGCTTTGATGGATTGCCAGTCTTCTCCCCGAATGGCGAAAAACTTGTATGGACGAGCAATCGCACATCGGAGGGTAATGCACAGTTGTTTATTGCAGATTGGGATCATGCTGCTGCTCTCCGATCTATTGGTGAAGCTCCTGATCGGGCTGGTAGCGACCTATTCAGCGGCAAGATCGACAAGGCGGAGTTGAAGGAAAAAGTCACTTACCTTGCATCAGATGCCCTGGAAGGTAGAATGACCGGTACTGAGGGAGCGAGGCTTGCCGCGGATTATGCGATAAAATGTTTTTCTGATCACATGCTACAACCCTTGGTTGATGAGTCCTTCCGCGTTCCTTTTTCCTTTTCCGCCTCAAGCAAGGTAGACCCGGAGAAGACCTATTTTATTTTAGACGGGAAGAGGTTGGAATTAAATGTGGACTATGCTCCTCTTGCCGGCTCGGAATCAGATGAAGTGGCTGGAGATGTTGCCTTTGCGGGATACGGAATCAAAATACCCGGCGATGGTGGGTATAACAGTTACTCGGGATTGGATGTTAAAGATAAAGTCGTTGTGATTTTTGAAGATTATGCACAACCACATGATGAAGCATTGGAACGCGCTTTTAAAAGATATGGTCCCCTACAGTATCGCAGCCTCGTGGCCAGGGAAGCGGGAGCCAAAGCACTTGTGGTAATTGGTGATTTTGATGATCCTCACGAACGACGGATGTCCGGAAATTCGGGGATCATCACTGTGGGACTCGATCCCCATCGCGCAAGTGCCTTTTTCACAGCTTGTGATAAAAATCTAATCGAGTTGAGTCAGTCGCTTTCGGAGTTCAATCCACATAATTCAACTTCATTTGAATTGGATAAGAAATTCGAAATTAAAGTCACGACAGAAAAAGAAGAAAAGGTGGGCAATAATGTAGTGGCATTGCTCCCGGGTAACAAGTCTGGTGACTTTATTGTGCTTGGAGCCCACTATGATCACCTGGGATTGGGACATACCGGATCACTACTCGCCGAAAATAATTTTGATGAAATACACAACGGAGCTGATGACAACGCTTCCGGCACTGCTGCGATCCTCGAGATGGCGGAGTATTTTTCCAGCCTGAAGCGAAAGGATCCTAGGGTAGTATTACCCAATTTGGTTTTTTGTCTCTGGAGTGGGGAGGAGCTCGGCCTCATCGGGTCATCTGCTTTTTGTGAAAAATTGCCTGTTGATAAAGATAAAGTGTTGGCCTACTTTAATTACGATATGATCGGAAGGATGAAAGACAACAGGCTGATCCTGCAAGGTCTTGGCTCCGGAGACGGATGGAAATCCATCATTGAGAAAAAAAATATTTTACACGGATTTGATTTGGTACTTCAGGAAGATCCATATCTCCCTACAGATGCCACTTCGTTCTACAAAACAGGTATTCCGGTTATTAGCTTTTTCACGGGATTGCACGAGGATTATCACCGTCCCTCAGATGATGCACACACTGTAAACTATCCTGATCTGGAAAGAATCACGAAGTTTTCTTGTGATCTGGTTTTAGAAGTCAATGAGTCAGAACTTTCTTACCAAAAAGTAGAGATGAGTGAATCGCAGCGCTCTACAAGGGGATTCAGCGTGTATCTCGGAACCATTCCAGACTATGCTGCAGAAGTAAAAGGAGTAAAACTCAGTGGAGTCAGACCCGGAGCTCCCGCTGATGAGGCTGGATTGAAAACCGGAGATATTATCATCGAGTTAGCGGGCAAAGAAATTTTGAATATTTACGATTATACCTATATTCTGGGCGAACTCGAGGCGGGCAAAAAAGAGAAAATTGTTGTGACCAGGGATGGCAAAGAAGTGATTTTGGAAATTACACCGGGTGCGAAATAAACTCAATGAAATAATGGCCGGTGCAGGCATTCGATGAGTATGGACTGAGGACGCTCTGTTTTTGTCCTCTGATTGGATTTACAGCCCTCGTCTGAAAAAGAACATAGAATTGGAATGAAAAACTATGTAATTGGACTCGATTATGGCACTGATTCTGTTCGGGCAGTTTTAATTGATGCTGAGAATGGTGCGGAAGTAGCATCGGCAGTCGATTGGTACACCCGTTGGAAAGGTGGCAAATATTGCAATCCGGCAACAAATCAATTTCGCCAACACACCATTGATCATTTGGAAGGTCTGGAGAGCACAATCACAGCGGTAGTGCAAGAGTCAGGTTTGCAACCGGAGGAGATAAGGGGAATTTGTGTCGACACAACAGGTAGTTCTCCCGTACCGGTAACCGAGGATGGCACACCCTTATGCCTGTTGGATGAATTTGCAGAAAATCCCAATGCCATGACTGTTCTTTGGAAAGACCATACAGCAATTGGGGAGGCAGATGAAATAAATCAATTGGCAAAAAATTGGGGAGGAGAGGATTTTACGAAGTACGAGGGTGGAATTTATTCTTCGGAATGGTTTTGGGCTAAAATCTTGCACGTGATTCGGCAGGATATTGGCGTAAGAGACCGGGCATTTTCGTGGATCGAGCACTGTGATTTAATGACCAATATTTTGACTGGAAATAAATCGCTTGGCAAACTAAAAAGGTCTCGATGTGCAGCCGGACATAAAGCCATGTGGCATGAAGACTGGAACGGATTGCCAGCGAAAGATTTTTTAGAGAAGCTTCATCCGTACCTGGCAGCACTACGTGACAGACTATATGCAGATACTTACACTTCTGATATTTCTGCCGGAAAACTGAGTGCGGAATGGGCTGCGAAACTGGGCTTAACTACCGAAACAGCAATTGCTGTTGGCACATTCGATGCTCATGCCGGGGCAGTGGGAGCCGGAGTGGAAGAGTACAGCCTGGTGCGTGTGATGGGGACTTCCACTTGTGACATTATGGTTGCCTCAAATGATATCATCGGCACTAAATGCGTAAAGGGAATTTGTGGTCAGGTAAACGGTTCCGTTATCCCCGGTATGGTTGGTCTGGAGGCCGGTCAATCTGCTTTTGGAGATGTCCTGGCCTGGCTAAAAGATGTTTTGATGTGGCCGGTGGAAAACGTTTTGAAAAAAAGCAGTGTGCTTTCCCCTGATATTAAACAACAATTGATTGATGAAATCGAAAGAGATTTAATTGATGTACTTTCGACACAAGCTGAGCAAATTCCTTTATCCGGGAGTCTTCCCACGGCCTTGGATTGGATAAATGGGCGACGTACACCCGATGCAAACCAATCCCTTAAAAGTGCGATTTCTAACCTCTCACTTGGCACACAGGCACCTCATATTTTCAAATCATTGGTGCATGCCATTTGCTTTGGTTCTAAGAAAATAGTGGATCGCTTCGAGGAGGAAGGGGTAGTAATTAAAAAAGTGATTGGCATTGGAGGGGTGGCAAGGAAATCACCATATATTATGCAGACCTTGGCAAATGTTTTAAACAGGCCGATTATAGTGGCAGCCAGTGATCAAGCACCTGCAGTGGGTGCAGCGATCTATGCTGCCGTAGCTGCCGGACTTTATCCCAATGTGATCGATGCAATTAAAAATCTTGCCAGCAAATTTGAGGCAGAATATCATCCTCAGCCTGAAGAAGTAGAGTTTTTTGTAAAATCGATGGAAAAATACGAGGCCTTGGGGGCGTTTGTGGAGGAGCAGATTTAATCCGGATCTTTTTTTTACTCAAACGGATTCTCCAGATAGTCATTTTTTCTTTTCATAAAAGTGGACAAAAATCAAAATGTCTAGATATAAGGAACTAAAAAGAGAGTGCTACGAAGCCAATATCAAACTGAATGATCTGAATTTGGTGATTTACACTTTTGGAAATGTAAGCTCCGTTGATCGATCAGCAGGGATTTTCGCCATAAAGCCCAGCGGGGTGCCCTATGAAACTCTAACCCCTGATGATATTGTTGTTTTGGATTATGACAATAATATCGTGGATGGTAAATTGCGGCCATCATCAGACACCAAGACCCATGCATGGTTATATAAAAATTGGGAGAAGATTGGTGGAGTCGCACACACGCATTCAACGTATGCAGTGGCATGGGCTCAAGCCCAAAAAGATATTCCAATATTTGGGACTACGCACGCTGATCACCTCACACAGGACATACCCTGCGCACCTCCAATGAAGGATGAGCTTATTGAGGGAAACTACGAACACAATACCGGACTTCAGATTACCGATTGCTTTAGGGATCGTAACCTTGATTACGAAGAGATACCTATGGTGCTGTTGGGTAATCACGGTCCATTTTGTTGGGGTAAAAATGCGGACAATGCGGTGTATCACAGTAAAGTTTTGGAAGAGGTGGCAAAAATGGCGTACCTCACACTTCAGATTGATCCCAATGCCCCGAGACTAAAAGACTCTTTGGTTAGAAAGCACTACCAGCGAAAACACGGAAGCGATGCTTACTATGGGCAGTGATTTGAAATTTTTCTGAATGCGGAAATTAAAAGACAAAGAAATTTGGTTTGTCACTGGAAGCCAGCATCTATATGGCCAGAAGGTAATCGAACAGATAAATGGGCACGCCAATACAATAGTTAAGCAAATAAATCGGAAGGCGGGACTGCTGCTTTCATTTAGGAATAAAGGTGTGGCGACAACTGCTTCAGAGATTAAAAGAATATGTTCGGCAGCTGATTTTAATGACAGGTGCATAGGGATGGTGGTGTGGATGCACACATTTTCACCTGCGAAAATGTGGATCGGAGGTTTAAAAAAACTCAACAAGCCACTGTGTCATTTACATACCCAGTTTAATGAGGAAATTCCATGGCAATCCATCGATATGGATTACATGAATCTGCACCAGTCTGCGCACGGCGACCGGGAATTTGGATTTATAATGTCCCGGATGAGGAAAAAAAGAAAGATCGTCGTTGGGCATTGGCAGAGCAGGGAGGTCTGGAAAAAATTAAATGTTTGGTCAAGGGTGGCACTGGGATGGCATGAATTGCAAACACTAAAAGTTGCCCGGATCGGAGATAATATGCGTGATGTGGCTGTCACCGAAGGAAACAAAGTCTCCGCCCAGATTCGCTTTGGTTTTGAAGTGAATGGCTATGATACTACCGATGTTTTAAGAAACTTACCAGGACCGTCCAGTCGTGCGGTGAAAAGGTTGGTGAAGGAATATGAAGACCAATATGAATTGGTAGCGACTTTGCGAAAGGGTGGGAGGAAGAGAAACTCCTTGGTCGAAGCCGCACAAATAGAACTGGCCCTTTCAGCCTTTTTGGAGAAAGGAGGTTTTAAAGCATTTACCGACACTTTTGAAAATTTGGGAGAGTTTAAGCAGTTGCCGGGATTACCTGTGCAGCGACTTATGGATCTAGGATTTGGTTTTGGGGCAGAAGGGGATTGGAAAACTGCAGCCTTACTTAGGTGCTGCAAAGTTATGGGTCAGGGGCTGGATGGAGGTACTTCTTTTATGGAAGATTACACGTATCATTTTACTCCTGAGAAATCCTATGTGCTGGGATCACATATGTTGGAGATTTGCCCTTCGATTGCCAATCAAAGGCCCAGCTGTCAAATTCACCCATTGACCATTGGAGGCAAGGCTGATCCGGTACGGTTGGTTTTTGATGGCAAACCCGGCGAAGCAATAAATGCATCACTGGTTGACCTTGGGAATCGTTTTCGATTGATTGTGAATAAAGTAGAAAGTGTGGCCATTGACCATGACGCACCTGGACTCCCGGTAGCCCGTGTGTTGTGGGATGCCAAACCGGATTTTCAGACAGCTGCAACAACCTGGATCTTAGCAGGGGGTGCACATCACACTGTTTATACACAGGCGTTAACTGCTGAATACATGGAAGATTTTGCAGACATTGCGGGGATCGAATTACTTGTCATTGACGATCGAACCAATGTCAGAGATTTCAAGGATAAACTCCATGCAAATGAGGCATACTTTCATTTATTCCAACGTGGATTTTAATGGAAAATTAAATTATGTAGAAACTCCATTTAATAAATCGGATTGAAAATATCACAATAGGTGGTATTTTTTAAATATTTTCATCGAAACAACCAACTTAAATATGTCAGTATTAGCTCCCATTGATTGGATTTTTATCGCACTTTATTTTGTTCTGATCTTGGGCATCGCCTGGTGGGTTATTCGCCAGAAAAATGAGACCTCAGACGATTATTTTCTCGCTGGAAGAAATCTGGGATGGTTTGTGATTGGTGCTTCGATTTTTGCATCTAATATTGGTTCAGAACACATCGTTGGTTTGGCAGGTTCCGGAGCAACTGATGGGGTAGCCATGGCACACTACGAATTGCATGCATGGTGTCTTCTAGTCTTAGGCTGGCTTTTAGCACCATTTTATATGCGCTCCAAAATATATACAATGCCGGAATTTTTGGAGAAAAGATTTTCATCAACTTCCAGGTATGTATTGTCGGTGATATCTCTCGTTGCTTACGTACTCACAAAAGTGGCAGTCGGAATATTTGCTGGTGGGATCGTGTTTGGAGTTCTATTACCAGAAGTTAATATAATGGGTCTAAATAGTTTTTGGGTCGGTTCGATTCTCATGATTGTTTTGACGGGGATTTATACGATTCTCGGGGGATTGCGAGCAGTGGCATATACCGAAGCAATCCAATCCGTTATTTTGATTTTAGGTTCTGTTGCAGTTACTATCTACGGGCTAAATGCGCTTGGTGGGTGGGATGAGTTAAAGAGAATTGCAGGTTCGGAAATGTTTAATTTATGGAAACCTCTGGTACCTGAAGGAATGGAGGGTACGTGGGCACCTGTTAAGACAAGTACAGAAATGGCCTGGTATTTTAATGGTAATTATCCATGGCTGGGTATGTTGTTTTGTGCACCCATAATCGGCTTATGGTACTGGTGTACCGATCAATATATCGTGCAAAGAATGCTAGGTGCAGCAAATCTGACAGAGGCTCGAAGAGGGACCATAGCAGCAGCGTTTTTTAAATTATTGCCTGTATTTATTTTTATTATTCCGGGAATAATTTGTTTCGCATTGGCAGCGAGTGGTAAAATGCCTGAACTAGCCGGAACTTTGCTAGACAGCGAGGGTAATATTATCAATGCCAATGCCCAGCAGGTCTTTCCACTGCTCGTGGCTAAGGTATTGCCAGCTGGGATTCGAGGTATTGTTGTTGCGGGATTGCTCGCAGCATTGATGAGCTCACTGGCGGGGGTTTTTAATGCCTCATCTACCCTGTTTACGATGGACTTGTATTCGAAGTTCCGCCCAAATGTATCAGAAAAACAACTGGTGAAGGTGGGGCGAATTGCCACCGCTGTAATGGTGGTGATTGGATTACTATGGATTCCTGTGATCCAGGGTAGCCGGGGATTATATGATTATTTGCAAAGTGTACAGGGATACCTTGCGCCACCCATTTTTGTCGTCTTTTTCTTTGGCGTTTTTAATAAACGCCTAAATGCCAAAGGGGCATTGGCGGCATTATTGGTGGGATTTGCACTCGGTCTTTTCCGTTTGATCATTGATACTCCGGTGATGCTCAATGAAGGATTTTCTTACGAAGAAGGATCTTTTTTCTGGATCCTAAATAATATGTTTTTTCAATATTACAGTCTGGTGATTTTTATTGTGTCGGCAATAACTATGGTCCTGGTAAGTTATGCTTCTGAGGCACCGGTATTGGCACAAATAAAAGGCCTGACCCTGGGGACGGTTACGGTAGAACAAAAAGCTGCGACCAAGGCGACTTATCGCACTATTGACTATGTAATTTCAGGTCTGGTAGTTCTGTTGATCTTGGTAGCATATCTGTATTTCACAGGTTAATTCAGTCTGTCGAGGGAAATGATCATTGATTAAAATCACTCGCCAAAGAGCGGTATGATGTGGCGGTCCAAGAGATTGGAGGTAACCTTTTGTCCCACAACCTTACTATTCGACTTTAGGGCATGCAGATACCGGTCTCCGAGCTGAGCTGCAATTTTGTAACCCACATGCAATAATTGTCGCAAGTGGGGATTATATCCGGGATTGTTCTGATCGTGGGTAAGCGCGGCAACATACTGCTCACTACTCCATTTATTTACTTCTTCAGCCCCAGGAAGTTTAGAATCATCAATATCAATTACGGTGGAATAGGGCTCACAAAGTGCTGTTTTTTTGATCAGCGCTTTACTGTAGATTTCTTTCGCAAGGTCAAGCGCCAGACCACCTGCCTCTGCAAGACCGATTACTTCCTCCAGCCAGTTGGTACCAGCAGTCTTGATATGCAGGCCGGCCCCCGTGCGTCTTAATGCATCTTTAATCGGTTTGTAAATCGAAAATTTGTCTGACCCGGAGTGCACGGATAGTTTAAGACCGGTTGGAAGACCATAAGCCTTGACGGCATGGGCAAGCACCGCCAGGTCGTCGTTAAATTCTTTTTCAAACTGTGTGATGTCACCGACATAGTCGACTCCCTTGTTAAAGCGGCCCGTAAATTTGGGTGCAATTGTCTGAATGGGTAAGCCCTGGTCAGAAATAGCCGCGAGAATGATCAGCATCTCCGGGGGTGTTTGTGGATTATCGGTTTCGTCCATCGAGATTTCTGTGACGAAATCATCGTTACCCGATTTTGCTTTAAGGATGTGATCATAAATCGCTTTGGCTTTTTGAGTGGCCTTGAGAAATTGATTTGCTGTCCTTACCACATAATCGCGACCTATTTCAAAGGGTTTATCGATACCTTCTATACGGATAGTCCCGATAAGTTCAGGATGCCGCTTGATAAACGCTTTTACATCTTCAGGGTCTGCAACTTCACCAATATCATCAGCTACATCTAAAGTGAAAAAGTCGCATGGTGTGATAAAACGATCTACGGTAGCGAGGTTGATGTGGTCGGCATCCAGGAGGTAGTCACCGGTCCAGCCCAGGTCATGGACAGCTTTGTCTGCCGCGTCCCGGGTCTGCTGGGGTTCAGAGCCAATAATGTCGTGTTCGCGGTTGGATTTATTCCACACGGGGATGATGTCGATCCCCAATTTTTTTGCTTCAATAAAGGCCTGGAGCTGAGGGTGGGCACCGTGAGCAAATCGATCACCTACACCAAAAGTAAATTTTGGACATTCTTTCATTTCGTTCTTTTATCAAGTATTGAATCAGTAAAGCACGTAAATGTATACGATTGTTTCGAGATAAATGCTGCAAAGCCTACCAATTTGATTCTGTGGTGTCATGACATACAATCGTCATCTATTGTAATTATTATTCATGAATAAGGCTGATTTATAATCATTTTTCATGCAATATCACTTTGATCACTGCTTTTCACACGAAAGCCAGTGTTGTAATTGCTACACTCGTGTTGATCTCATGATCAAATTCATCCATCAAAATGACGGACACTTATCAAAGGCAAAACGAGAGAAGTATTTTGAATCTATTGAAGATGAGATAGTAGTGCAACTAGTGGCTGGTATAAAGAAATATTTATGCCCTTATCTGAAGATTAAGAGCCGTACAGGATGTGGCGTTTTTTTCGAGTGACCAAAGTCCTTTAGGATCGTATTACGCCTTCTTCACACCGTCTCTTTCCATCCATCAATTTGTATTTTATAAATATTGCTTCAGTTGAACTGAATTTATTCTTTTTACACCCCACCTGAAGATCCTATGTATGTTTTTACGAGAAAACCTTTGGTGTTTAGTGAAGCGTAGTGTGTCCGGTGACGCTGCGTTATTGCGTACTTAGATTTTATTTTATTATTGACATCCATGAAAGGGAACCAACAGGAAGAAAAGAGGAGGTATAGCGATTGATCTAAGATGTATTGGATGGTCAGATAACCAAGGCGGACTACTGATGGTGAGGAGGATCCAGAAATAATTGTGAAAGATTGGAGGAGAAGTCACTGGTTGATTCAGGCACAGTCTACGCCCTGATGGGACGGATCAGTGAACTATTTCGGAGACAATGGGGTAGTGTGATGATTTGCCAGCCTCGAAATAAGTAAGACCTATACTTTCTGCTCGCGATCCTAAGACCCTTCTTGATTCCGGTCAAAGATTTGAATACTAAAGCATCTACGAGAAACTATTAAATGTATCTTTCGCTCAATAAAAATCTTTTAATCGGTTTGAAGTGGAAAGTAAGACAAAGCGAGTATCTCCTGGTTCATTCAATAATGAGAACCACTGGTATCCAAAGGCCTTAAACGCAACCATTCATCCAATGGTGAACTTCTTTCTCAATCTCGACGTAAAGAAGATCGTTTCGAGATATTGCCACCTACGTCCTAAAGTAGACAAAGCGAAGTTGAAGGAAATCCTTTCCTATAGATGCAAGTATTTTCTCTGGAGTGGAGCTGATCTCTTTAATGCGACATCAGAAGATGGTGATCGACAGATGGTTGTGATAGAAAACAATTCATGCCCATCCGGGCAGAAGTCAATGCCATTGGTTGACGACAATAAAGAAGATGGGTCCTATAGATTATTAATAGAAAGGACGTTTAAGCCTTATCTCAAACCAAGGCAAGGGGTATCAAAAGTAGATGGGATGCTGGCGGTGATTTATGATAAAATTTTATGGAAACCTCGGGTTATGCTGCTGTAATTGCCGATGTCTTTGAGGAGGAGGTTTTACTAATTCCATATTACTGTGGGTTTGAGAATAGCCACTTAAGGGTAGAAAATGATGGTATTCTACGGACCGTTCTCGATGATGAATGGGTTCCACTTCGTGCGGTCTTTCGATACCTGACACAAAAGCCCTGGAATAGGCTACCACTACATTCGAAGACCAAAATCCTGAATCCGGTTGTAGCTTGCCTGGCAGGGGGCAGAAATAAAATGGTAGCTGCCAAAGCCTATGATTTATTCAATTCGGAGCTTGCGGGATACGGACTGAAAATTAACATGCCTGAAACAATATGGGATATCAGCAAAGCCGAAATTCCTCTTTGGGTACAGAAGTTGGGAGGACATGCAGTAGTGAAAATACCTTACTCTAATGCAGGGCAGGG
Source organism: Saprospiraceae bacterium (assembly GCA_965222645.1). Classification (GTDB taxonomy): domain Bacteria; phylum Bacteroidota; class Bacteroidia; order Chitinophagales; family Saprospiraceae; genus JABDMH01. The sequence continues at coordinate 5,365,293 of OZ244968.1, forward strand.
CGTTTTTACTATCACCAATGAAAGGGAATTGGAGGCATTCATGTCTACTGAGATTAGTTACGAACGATACATTGTTCAAAGCCTCATTGGAAACTACAATTGGAGTTCCAGGGGGGATGAAGGAAAGTACTATCATGTGGGCACAATCCCTACGAATTTAGGGGCTACCTATGTTGCGGATCTTAGAATGATGGTGAGCACAACGGAGAGCGGAATCCGCCCATTGTGCATTTACTCTCGAAGGGCTAGAGAACCACTGTCAGATACCTTGCAGGAAGGGAGTAATTCCTGGTCGATGTTAGGAACCAATTTATCTATAAAAAAGGGAGAATACGAGTGGGGTTCTGACACAAATCGGTTAATGCTTATGGACAGACGTGATTTCAACAAGCTTGGATTGGGATTGGACGACTTAATTGAGGCATATATTCAGACCGTATTGTCCACGATAGCAATTGACAGAATGTGTATCAATTTGTTCAACTCCAAAGGGAAATTCAAGCACAAGTTGTTCAAATCATTGAATAATGATGCCAGCCTCTTAAGCGAAATCATGGTATGAGAAAATACAGAGTTCTTTGTTTGACAGATCATTCAGGCCACAGTCCGGAGAACTCGATTTATGCGTTACTTTCGTCGATGGTGACCCATACGAGATGCGAAGAAGTCGTTGTAGCCAGTCGCTCGAATAAATTGAATAACAGGTTCTTCGAGCAACGTGATTTTAGCCACCTCCACGCGATTCGCATAGATGCAAATTTCAATTATCATGTTAGCAGAAATGGATTAAATGATGTGGAGGATACTGTTGATCCATTTGCCGTTGATATTATTTTTTTAAGGCTTCCCAGACCTACGACCGATGAATTCTTGAAAGATCTGCAGATGGAATTCCGTTCACATTGTATTATCAACAAGCCGTCTGGAATCATCAAATGTGGCAATAAAGCGGTATTGCTCAATTTCCAGGATGTTTGCCCCCCTTTGAAGGTATGTCACTCGATTAAGGATGTGCAGGATTTCTCAAAATATCAAAACATAGTATTGAAGCCTCTTAGGGCGTATGGGGGTAAAGGGCTTGTCCGAATAAAAGACGGTGTGCTCAATGATGGCTTGAAAAATCATCCGATTATGGAGTATTTGGAGTCTATTGAAAGCGCCCTTGAATCGGACGGGTATTTAGCCATGAGGTACCTGGAAAACGCATCCCTTGGTGATAAGCGCTTAATAGTGGTAGGTGGAGAAATATTAGCCTTAGTTTTGAGAGTTCCCGCCGGAGATTCTTGGTTGTGTAATGTTGCTATGGGAGGCACTTCGGTAAAGTCAGAACCTGATGAACGAGAAAGGGAAATTATAAAACGCATTAGCCCTTACCTGCTTAACCAAGGTGTCTTAATCTTCGGGGCAGATACACTAGTGGACGACGATGGATGGCGGGTGCTTTCCGAGATAAATGCCTTGAGTATTGGAGGTTTCCCTCAAGCAGAAAAGCAAACTGGAAGGCCCGTTATAAATCCAACACTAAACAAAATTTTTCAATATGCCGATGATTTTTTCGAAGGATAACATTGAAGTCGTTTCCGAGTTCTCGGTCGGGAACATCGCCAAAGGAGAATTAAATTACTATTGGCTCAAGATCGTTTCTGACGGTTTTGGCAATCCGATCAGTATTCCGCTTATCGTGGCAAAAGGCGTAATGGATGGACCCACTTTAGGATTAACTGCGGCAGTTCACGGCAACGAATTAAATGGCATTCCGGTGATTCAGCGATTATTTAATGAAATAGATGTCAGAGAACTAAGAGGAACAATCATCGGTGTACCAGTTGTAAACGTGCCTTCTTTTATGAGAAAAAAGCGAAGGTTTAATGACGGGGTAGATCTGAATCATATTATGCCGGGTAAAGCCAATGGTAATGTCTCGGAGATATACGCTTATAGATTTGTAGATAAGTTGGTCAAGCAATTTAACTATCTGATTGACCTTCATACAGCATCATTCGGAAGAATTAATTCATACTATATCCGTGCGGATATGGATCAACCTGCAACCAAAGAATTGGCTATGCTTCAGAATGCTGATATAATCGTACACAACCCACCATCTGATGGTACCCTGCGCGGGGCCGCAGATGAGTTAGGAATTCCCGCAATTACCCTAGAAGTGGGAAATCCCAGTATATTCCAAAAGCGACTTATTAGAAGTGGAGTGGAAGGTATCCACAATGTACTTTGTCATTTACAAATGATTGATGACGAAATTGAAATAGGGGATAAGGATACGGTGATATGTGATAAATCATTGTGGCTTTACACGGATAGAGGTGGTCTGCTCACTATCCACGCTGACCTACTTGATAAATTAAAAAAAAGTCAAAAAATAGCAACAATTAGAAATATCTTTGGCCATGAAGTAAGCGAATATTTCTCTCCCGAGAATGGGATTGTAATCGGTAAGAGTGTGAGTCCGGTAAATCAATCCGGGGGACGAATATTGCATTTGGGGATAATAAAGTAAAGCTTGTAATCAGTTAAGAATCTTTTATTAGCAAAGACAGTATATATGTTTTTCATTCTACTTCCATTTTACTGACGTATGAAAACAAAATAATTGTATCTAGACTGTGTGACTTACGGGTTCCCTGTAGTTTCTGCATAATCATATACACTTACAAAAGGTATGCTGCGGATTGTCCGAGCGTCGTCTAAAGGCGTGCTTTTAAGTCCTGTGAGCAAGTTAGTACATCCTTCTTTCAAAAGGGGCCATCATCAACCCTGTTCCATATTGGAAATAGGTTTTATTGAAATGAAGCTGGAGAAGTATCGAAGTCTCAGAATCAGACTTAGGCCTCCTCAGTTCGAAGCGAGGTGAGATGTTCATATTTCAAAAAGTAACGCTCAGTAGAAATACGAAAAAGGGGCTCATTAGGCCCCATGCATTAACTTTTTGAATATATATAATTCAAAGTTACTCATTAGGTTCTTATGTACAAAACTGATTGCTCAATCTTGAAATTGATCACAAATAATTGTGAATCAATCCGTTGTAAAAAACCATTTGCGGTCCGGACGGGACTCGAACCCGCGACCTCCTGCGTGACAGGCAGGCATTCTAACCAGACTGAACTACCGGACCAGATTGCCATCGTGCATGGCAGAGGCAAAAGTAGTTATTCTCAGCGAATAGAACAACAACAAGATGAAAGAGCTTAACAACTGTCTCGAACAAACCATTATTGTATATTATCCCAATGAATCTAAGACATAATGTGTTTGCCCAATTGTAGGATTGATAAACTTTGTATTCTTTTTGCTGTACTCCTCAGTTCTTGTGGAGGTGCCTATCTGAAAAAGAATACTAGCTCCTCATCGCCCCAGCCCAATGTACTCTTTATCGCAGTTGACGATCTCAACGATTGGGTGGGCTGTATGAGGGGACATCCCGACACACGTACACCTAATATGGATAGACTTGCCAGCAGGGGTGTCCTGTTTACCAATGCACATTGCCAGGCCCCCTTGTGCGGTCCTTCAAGAGCCAGTTTGATGTCTGGCCTGCGACCCTCTACGTCAGGTATTTATGGGCAGATCAGTGATAAGGATCTTCGACCAGCTCTCAAGAGAGATATCACTTTCCTACCTCGGTATTTTGGTAACCACGGATACAAGACCCTGGGAGTAGGTAAACTATTTCACAATTTTGCTCCGGATGGTGTCTTTGATGTAGAGGGTGGCAGGAAAGGTGGATTTGGACCGAAACCCGAAAGGCGTTTTAAGTATGATCCGGCATGGTTTGATAAACCCGGAGGTACACAGACTGATTGGGGCGCCTATCCGGACATGGATGAGAAAATGCCTGATCATAGAGCTGCACATTGGGCAGTAAATAGATTAGGAGAAAATCATGATCGACCTTTTTTTCTTGCTGTTGGGTTTGTTCGTCCTCATGTACCCTGGTACGTGCCTCAAAAATGGTTTGACCGTTTTGATCAGGATACTTTGGATCTTCCTCCTTACCTGCAAGAGGACTGGGAAGATCTACCGGAAATGTCAAAAGCAGTGCATGACATTCCAATGATGCCCACTACGGAATGGGCAAGGGAAAACAATGAATGGAAAAATATTGTGCATGCCTATTTGGCCAGTATCCAATTTGTTGATCACTATGTGGGATTGGTTTTAGATGCATGGGAAAAAAGTGCTTTTGCCAATAATACCATCGTCATCTTGTGGTCAGACCACGGCTATCATATAGGAGAAAAAAATCGTTTTGCCAAGCATTCGCTCTGGGAAGAAAGCACGCGAGTACCTCTAATCATTTCAGCACCCGGATTTTCGAAAAACAAATCATGCAATCAGCCTGTAGAGTTGTTGGATCTGTATCCCACTTTATTGGATCTTTGTAATCTTCCGGAAAACAAATCGAATGAGGGACACAGCTTGGTACCTCATTTAAGAAGTCCGAATCTAAGAAGAGATTTTCCGGCTATAACCACTTATGGGAGAAATAATCACGCTATCCGGTCAAAAGATTTTCGAATGATTGTTTATGAGAATGGGGAAAAAGAATTTTACGATCATATTGCTGATCCCAATGAGTGGTACAATATCAATGATGAATCGGTCAGGGAAGACGTTCAAGGCAATCTGCTAAAGTATTTACCGTCGCAAGATGCTCCCTGGGCAAAAAATTCGGCAATAAATGTGAGCGAATACTTTGAGGAAAACATGAAAGGGAATTGAGTAATCGGATCATATTGGTCCGGAAGGAGTAATCCTCATACAAACGAATATTTAAAAAATCCACCCTGCAGGAATAATCGGTACCTTCCATGCTCAAAGAATTATGGCACTACGTTTTCTCGAGACAGAAGAATATTCAACGCGTGATTTACTACCCTGACTACATACTTATTGCTGTCATCCATGGCCTCCTGCATTGATGAAATGGCAGGCCTTGCATCTTCACCCATCTCGTCAAGCACCTGAGCAGCGTTAAGTCTCACCCATTCATCATTGTGCTTTAAGCCGGTCTTAAGGGCTTCCAATGCTTGTTGTTTTTTATTAGCCATGACTAAGGCACGTGCAGCTGCAAACCGAACAACGGGCACTTTGTCCTCCAGAGATGAAATCAACCCGTCGAAGTTCTTGATTCCCTCGATTTTATTTCCCAAATTAATGGCCGCCCAATATCGTACCGCCTCGTTTTCGTGTGAGAGTCTGGCATTGAGCTTATCGATTGGGAGGTCTGCGAGTGCAGTCTCTCGTATTACATCTACGGGAACATCTTCTGATCGCATATAATCGTAAACGGATAATCCACTGAGCGCTTCCCACTGTCTTAAAATCGTCTCGGGAATGAGACCGGTATCCTTTGTTTTATCAGACCATTGACTATGCGCTGCCCGAAGCTCCTGCAGTTTGTCTTCGTACTCGGGATTATCTACTAAATTATTGAGCTCGAAAGGATCGTTTTTACAATCAAACAATTCCTCCGAAGGTTTAGTGGTTGACACAATATGTTGCCCCTCTGGCGGCAAAGTCATACCCTTGTGTGCCGCTCTAATTTCTTTCATGATGGCACCTTTTTCCGGTGTGTTCATGTATTGACAAAAAGGTTTGTAGGACTCGTAGTACCTGATATATTTAAATTGCTTATCTCTAACGCATCGTTGCATGTCATAGCGTTCATCCATCCGGTCCCTTCCGGCAAAAATGTATTTTCGCATTTCCGACAACTCCTCACCGATAATCGCCCTGCCCTCCATATAGCCGGGAATATTTATGCCAGCCAGATTTAATGCGGTCGCCGGCAGGTCAATAAAACTTACGAGCTCGTCTGTCGACTTTCCATTTTCGTGCGGCGTCCAACTCCGATACTTGTCGGGGACTTTTACGATCCATGGCACACGTATTCCCGAGTCGTATAGCCATCGTTTATGTCGCGGTATTCCAGCTCCATGATCTGAATAAAAGAATATGATCGTATTTTCTTCAAGGCCGTCTTCCTTTAGTTGCTCCAGTATTTCTCCGACCTGCATGTCCATACCTGTTATATTGTTGTAGACCCGGGCCATTAGTTCGCGGGTCTTTACCGTATTGGGATAATATGGAGGAAGGGTAATTTCAGTCGAATTTTTCAGATATTTTTGTGGCACTTTCCTTATAGCTTCTTTATGACGGTCTATGTCATTAACACGGCTTTCGTGTGAGGAAGTAAAATTAAAGATTGCAAAAAAGGGTTGCCCTGATTTTTTATTGTTTCTCCAGTGCGCGGTATTGCTGCAATCATCCCAGATAGATTTTGGATCCATATCAAAATTGTAATCAGTTTTTACATTATTGGTGCAATAATATCCCGCATCTCTCAGCAATTCCGGATATAGCCTGACACCTTTGGGAATGATCCCTTTGCAGCGCATGTGCTGAGTGCCTTGAGAAGATGCGTACAATCCTGAGATTATGCTGGATCGGGCTACGGCGCAAACGGGAGCAGAAGCGAAGGCATTTTGGTACATGACTCCTTCCCTGGCAAGACGATCGAGATTGGGCGTGTAGACATTTGGGTCTCCGTAGCAGCCGAGGTTAGGGCTAATATCTTCGCAGGTGATCCATAGGATATTGGGCTTGGTAGCGATAGGGACCCTGTTTTTACAAGCAGCTACCAGGAGTACAATTGGCAGGGTGACGAACAAGAATTTTTTGACTGTGAGCATATTAGTTACGTTGTTAAATCGGATCAAAAATACAAATATCAATTTTTACTCATAGCCAGGTAGGCTTCAGGAATTAGAAGCCATATAGTCACCCGAATTTTCCTAATTTTGAGTCCGAATTACATTACTCTTTGAACAAATAACCAAAATGAATTTTTTAAACGAATTGTGGCAAAGCTTAACCAATTATTATTTCGAACTCGTGCATTTTATTCCTGATGCTATCGTTGGGATCCTCGGATTTCTATTGTTTTGGTTTTTGGGGAATCGTACAAAAAGGTTGATCAAAAGACGATTGGCGACTCACATTGACGATCGACTACTTACAAATTTCATAGCACAAGTGGCCAAAGTTTTTTGGTTGGTGGCAGGTTTTCTTTTCTTATTAAAAGTGATAGGGTGGGGGGATGCGGCTGCCGGAATAATGGCTACCGCAGGATTGTCGGCTTTTGTAATAGGATTTGCATTTAAGGATATCGGAGAAAATTTTTTGGCCGGAATCGCCCTGGCTTTTAAGAGGCCTTTTAAAATTGGGGACGTTATCGAAACCAATGGTATCACTGGTACAATCAATACAATGGAATTGCGGGATACACATATCAAGACGTTTGACGGAAAAGACGTTTACCTTCCCAATGCCATGTTGTTGAAAAACCCACTATTTAATTACACCATCGATGGCTTTCTCCGGTTTGAAATGGATTTTCGATTGGAATATGAGTCAGATCTTGCCCTTGCAAGCAGAATTGTGTTGGAAGAAGCCCACAAGACTCCGGGCATTTTGAGAGAAACGAAGATACCACAAACGACGATTTCGGGAATTGGAACAAGCGAGTTGGTGCTGAGACTTTATTTTTGGATCGGGACTTATGACAAAGACACATCAGTGTTTCAAATTAAATTGGATCTGTACCAGCGCTGTATGAAGGCACTTCGTGAGAATGGGTTTCACTTGCCAAATCAGATTGTGGAGGTGCGGAATTTTGAACGGGTATAGGGATGGAGGTAATACCGATTATTCGGAACAGAACTGTTTTTTTAGTCGTAACGACATTATCACCTGACCTGAGAAAGACCGTCCTATTTGTCCAATAAGTGTCAATTGATTATGCCAATTGACCAAATGGATCTAAGCTTATCATGGAAGTACTTCCAGTCTCTAAAATTTAAAATTAAAAGTATACCAAATAAACACTTAATTTTACATCATGGTTGGAAAAATGTCCTATCTCCTCTATTCGATTCTTTTTCTTGTTTCGATGTTGGCTATTGGATGCAAGACCTGGAGTTACGTTCAAAAAGATGATTCGGGAGTCACTGATCGATCCATGCTAAATTCAGATGGCCAATTTCAAGGTGCCTTTGAAAGAAAATGCGGCAAACACATTGTGACAAAGGGTCAACACCGGAATGGTTTAAGGGTAGGGGTTTGGGAGTTTAATCAACATGACCGGATGATCTACAAATATGATTACAATAAAGATGAGCTTCTTGATGTTGAGGTACCTAGTTTCTGGCACCAATCGGTCTATGATGAATTAAGAGATACCTTTTCCTCCGTCTCAGTTCAAAGACCATCATTCTGCATTGGGGATCGTCACGATTTGGGACAAGAATTATTTTCAGAAGAATTAGCATGCCTGGAGGAGCCTGGTCCAGGTGGGTATGATTGTAAAGACTGTGGAGCTCTTAAGTTTAAAATCCTAATAGAACGAAACAGGCAAGAAATTGGTCACTGAGATTTCGATCGAAAATCAGAAAGTGAATCCTAAGTTGCATGAGTTTTTGGAGGCTATGGTAGCTGATAGAATCTACTATCCAGCAATATTTAAGGATCGTCCGGTAAGGTCTTGGTTGGTAATGAGTTTTTGGATCCCGCCCTGCCACCAATCCTAAGATGTCCAAAGATCATCCTCTGCTTTTTTTCGATTAAATGAGGAGTGCAATGTTGAGTCCACATGACCATCGTTAGAATTGTGACAGACTATTGCCGAGTCATTATTTGAGTTCCTTCTCATTAATTCAAAGTGTTTTCATACCAAATAACACCCAGACCCCGGCTATTTTCACCGTAATTTTCCTCGCAAATTAAAATATCCTGATCTCCATCATTATCTATGTCCAGGACCTCAACCGTAATTATTTTCTTTTTTGTGACCAAAAATGTCCTTTCCCACTTTTTGTCACCCGCCTGTCAGGCCACGCCGGCAGGGCAAAAAGTGGGTCATTCTTGAGCGATCCCGCCAAAGGCGGGGCGAGGTACTGTGTACCTCGAAGCGATGAGAACCACGTACAGTGGGTGGGTGAGCTCCTACACCCTCGGTGCCCACAATTTTTATTACTTTTCTTTTTTGTGACCAAAAATGTCCTTTCCCACTTTTTGTCAGTCCCGACGATATCTGTCGGGATGGGTCAAAAACTGCCTCCTACATCCTCGGTGACCCACATCTTGGGTCTTCGCTAGATTTTATAAGTAATTTCTTCCGCTTTTTTCTTGATAAAAAAGCTTGCAAAAAATCAAGACTGTGAATGATGGCCTAACATCCTGTAAGCTCTTGCTCCCCAGCGCGCAATCAGAGCCGTTCAGCATATTCATACTGAGCCTACTCTTTTTACCAAGGATTATGCCTCACTCCGCTGATTGCTTCTTTGCTTACCTTCAGAGCAACAGGCTGTAAGGCCACCATTCAAGGTCGATCAAAGGGATTGCCAGGTGGTATAGCTCGGGATCATTACTTGCTTGCATGACTGCTTTGCATGATAGCTTAAAATTCCTCTTCAACGAAATAGATTATTTTTGGAATGTTTAGGAAGGTGGTTTCAAAGTCCCCCAGGAAGTTCCACTACTGGCCTTTGATCCCTGAGCCAGGCTCCTCCTTCCTTAGTGGAGAAGTCTATTGCTTGTGATCAGATTTTGTCTGAATTTATGCTCCTCAGCTCTTTTCCGCTGGATAAAATCTAACGCTACAACCCAAGTGTGGGGCCCCACCTACGGATGCGAAGTCGGGGTCAGGGAAGTGGGAAAGTAGGGAAGTAGTGTAGTAGGGATTCCCAAGCCCGGAAATAATTATTCATTCTTTTTTGTGACCAAAAAAGAACCAAAAAAGTCTTTCGCTTTAGTGCCTCGTCCGATAATTATCTATACAGGTGAAGCCGATCTTTTTCACCATCTCTTCAGTCCCTTCGCCATCCGGCTTCGGCCAGCAAAGCATCATTAAAAGCCCTGCCTGCGATACCGCAGGTAGGCAGGCTTATGTAGCACCGCTATATGCGGTTTTACTTCTTCGATATGGCAAAAAATATCTGGCTTGATCTGTACATCTAATTACCAGACGAAACACTGGATCTTTTTGCCTAATAGGCCAAACCCACCCGCTCGTGATCCCAGCCGTTCGCTTTTTAGATCATCACTTTGTTGTGCTTGACCGGAGTTGATATGCCTGTCTTCTTTTACGTCCCCACATGCTCACTTCGGCATCACTCCTTTACCTTGCACTCTTTGTCCTATTTTAACGGCAAAATATCTAAGGCGATTTAGGCATGCTCCGCATACCTGTTGGGGGACTCGTCGTGGGGTTCATGAGCTGTCTTATATTGAATGATGTTCACCCTATTAATACTTGCTGGAACCAATCTAAGGCTACAACACAAGGTGTGGGACCCCACCTGCGGATGCGAAGTCGGGGTCATCAGAACTATTTTAGGACTTTATGCGGGCGCTCCCAAAGACCTTTGAAAAAGGTCTAATCCCGGCCTTATTTTTTTTAGTGATAAAAGGCCAAAAAACCGTTAAGAACTTTAAAGTGTTTGAACGATTAGAACTTTCATCGAAAATCTAACTTGAATAAAAGCAATCCGATATATTACGTCAGGATTTATGTGAGTTTTTAAAGTTTAGGTTTTTTGGGCTTTTATTGCGTTAGGAAAAAAATATAGCCGGTGGTTTTATCAAACTTTTGCCAACAAAAGTTGGCCCTGCCGGAGGCAAGAATGCATTTAGTGCTTTGTGACATTATTCGCCAGAAGACTCCGTAGCCTCTGTATCCAGATCGTAGCCACCAACAACTTGGATGTCAGGAATGGCAGCCTCTAACAGGCTAAGGAGTTGAATTCCTACTTACTTTTAAGCCCCAAGGAAGTGGGAAAGTGGATTGAGTCTCCCACTACTACTCAATCTGAGTTTCACCTATGGATGCGAAATCGCTGTCAAAATGGTGCATAAATATGCGTTTGGCTATCTGTTTGCTGGTTTTTATGCCGAATAAGAAGAGAAGGTTTAGTAATTCAAAGTATTTTCATACCAAACAACACCAAGGCCCCGGCTATTTTTACCGTAATTTTCCTCGCAAATTAAAATATCCAAATCTCCATCATTATCTAAGTCCAGGACCTCAACCTTATCGAATTTTGCATTGTGATCTCCTGAAATACATCGAAAATCATTATCAGAATAGGTCGATAATTTTTTTCCAGACAACCAATATAGTCCACACTTGTCGATTCCTTCAGTGTTTGTACTAATTATATAGTCATAAATGCCATCGTCGTCAAGGTCAGCTACTTCGATTGATTTGGCTTTTCCTGAGCTTTTGGGCAACTGATATTTTTCTTCACTCCAGTTAATACCCTCCTTGTCTTTTTTCCAATAAATGCGAAATGTGTTTTCAGTGCGCTCACAATGTATCACTTCAGGCACTCCATCCCCGTCCAAATCAGCGGTAGTAATAAACATGCTTTGCAGTCCGTTTGCACCTATGACATGACTACTCCACGGTTTTTTCCGACTTCTTTTATTATTGGGATTTTCCAACCACCTGCAAGCACTGAGGTCTCCATAACGATCCGTGATCAGAAGGTCCGTATCTCCATCTCCATCCATGTCTGTCTCTAGAAGAGACATTAGCCAGCCGACTTTTGAGATCTCATGCCATTTCCATTTATTCCATTGACGGGACTTTGCCGGAGCCTCGAACCATCCCAAAGTGCCCTTACCACCTGCCACAAGATCGGGGAGACCCCGATTGTCAATTTGTGTGTGTGTTGCATACATCCATTTGGTCTTATTTTCAGCAGCTGGGAGCGATACTTGTATCCATTTATCCTTAGACCCTTTGTCGGGTGTATGCACAAATATTTTTTGACTTTGCCCTTCGGTACAACTAATTATCTCTTCTTGTCGATCACCATCGAGATCGGCCATCAGCACATCTTCTACATTTGGTGTTTCACCAACTATCTGGGAAGGCCAGGGTGATTTGATGTGCTGTCTTCCGGGGTTGGTGTACAATTTTGTAAGAGCACCTTCTTCCCAACCGACAACGAGATCAAGCCTGCCATCATTATTTATATCTCCTGATTTAACTCCATCCGCACCATTCGAAGTACTGTCTATAGTATGGCGCGGCCAGCTCTTGGCCATTCCATTATTTACAGTCCAGACCTTAAAATTCCGATACCGGAAATGGCTCCACCGCATCTGACGGAATCCAATTTTACCACCACTTAAAACAGATCCGTATGTTTTGCCGTCATCGATCCAATCGATTATTTTTCTGCTATCGATATACATCCGGATATGACTGCCGATTTTTACCAATCGGACTATGTGGATTTTTTGTGACTGTATTGGAATTCCCAATTCTCCCTGATGTACGAGATGAAATCCTGAGTTTTTTCTTAAATGACTTATTTCTCGTTGATTTCCATCGGCATTGGCATAATACGAGATGTGATAACAATTTAGGTCGCTCCGGGTATATTTTTTAAAAACACCGTCACGCTTTTTAATGGATGGATCAAAGATATCTTTTCCGTTATCTCCGATTGTCGAAAAAAATACAATTACCAGCCCTGCGTCGGTTTCGAGATTCTGTAATTCCCATTCTGCTACAAAATCACCCGGGAAATCTTGAGGGCACCAAAAAACATGGTGACCTTCCTCTCCGGGAGAGTTCATGTGCATCCATTTATTGTTAAAATCGACTGTTCCGGGGCCCTCCATTTTCCAATCACTGACTTCACTGGAGGATGCCAAAGTATTTTCGTAGATCAGTGTGAGATCATTATCTTCAATATTTCCCTGACTATTAGCTCTGAATCCCAGGAAAAGAGTAATTAATACGTAGAATAAGCGCATGGTTAAAGATAGGGGTTTTGGGGTAGTGAGGAAGTGATCACTGAAGTTTGAGGGAAGAAATCAAAGGTGGAGAACGGATCACTCAGGTGCGCTGCCAATCAGTGAATTCCCGAATTAAATACGGCAAGCTAACAATTGGAGTAGATACGACCCTGCGCTTGGGATGAAGTTGTTAAACCGATTATTTAGCCTTGTACGTTGGAAGAGATATTCACTTTTCCTGGGCTTATATTACCATATTTAATATATTTGGTCTAGTGCCAGCCATAATAGGTTTTCACTGTGCGGAATAATATTTATTTATGGAAAATGAGGATTTTTTTTATGAGGTTGTTGCCGATTGCCTCCTGGATCTAAGGAGATATTGGTTTTTTGATACAGTGGTCGAGGTTTTTGACGATTACAGAGATATTAGATCACCTGATCTTGAGGAAGATCGCATTGACCTTTGGGCAGCGGCGTTCATATTGGCAGCTGCCAGATGTTGTAAACTCGAGCAGAAGGATACTGTGATGGGCATAACAGACAATGAGCTGTCAAAATACTTCGAAGTTGATATCCGGGATATTGCAGGACTTACCGAATTGATCATCCATGAATTAAAATCGGCGGATGGGAATCGCAGCTATAGACCGGTGAGTTTGTTATATATCATAGAGGACCATGAGAAGATTGAAGAGGATGAAATTTGGATGCCTGTGGAGATGATCTATACATATAAGCGTAAGATAGATTCAATGCTATTAGGGGAGTTTACAGAAATAGTGGAAGACCTATTACCCATTGTAAACGACAAAAGGAATGAAGGAGATAAGTTTGTTGTAGAATCAGTTTCTGAAGAAGGCTGTGAGCTTGTGGCACTCGTTTGCGGATACCTAAATGACATAAATCTTTTTTCCAGATTATTGGAGGAATTTGATGTCAAGTTTCTATCATGGTTAGAATTGTATTTGGAAGAGAATTTATATGCTCCCACTGCGCACTACGTGACCTTTATGGAGCAATACGAATTAATGAATATAATGGACGGTGAATTTGAGAATATGGAAGAAGCCGAGAAGGTGATTGAATCGATGAAAGGAAAGTCGTTTGAAGAGTTAAAAATAGAAAACAAAATAACCCCGGAGAATGAAGCGAATATTCATGCCCTAAAGCTATTTTCTTTGCACAAGGAAAAATCGGTAGTTGAAGTAAAAAACATATTGAAAGATTTTCCGGATTGCATGGAGGCCCATATTTGTCAGGCTGGATGGCAGGTAGATGCAAGTAGCAGAATTCAACACTTGGAAAAGGCATTGCAGGCCGGTGAGAGGATCCTCGATATGGAGTTTCTTGATGAAAATAACCTTTGGTGGGGCGATCATCGTACAAGACCTTATATGCGTGCTATGCAACTCATGGCTGTAGAACATCTTCAGTCTGGCAAGACTGAGGAGGGTGTAGATATGCTGTGGGAATTGATTGAAATGAATGAAAATGATAATCAGTCCAATCGTGTAATTCTTATGGATTATTGTATTTATATGAAGAAGTGGCCAGAAGTGAGGGAATTGCTGGAAAAGTTTAAAAATAGTGACAGATTGATATTTGTCTATGGCAAGCTGGTTTATATGTACTACACTCTTGGGAAAAAGTCAAAGACCAGAAAGCAGTTGATGAAGGCCTATCGCCGCAATAAATACCCGATGAAAATTCTGGCAGGTAAAGAGGAATATCCCGATGAGGAGGTGAGATACTTTGATCGAGGGAGTAATGTTGAAGCTTTAGAGGTCATTGATATATTGGCGGCTTGCTTTGAGCGGGATCAGAAATTTGCGGGTTGGTGCTTTAGGACTCTTTTAGAGAGTACCGATTGGTATGAAGATGAGCGAGCAAATCAGGAAAGAGAGGGGGGAAAGGTGGTGCCGTTTGGGTTGGGGGGGAGAACTAATTAAGGACGACTGGAGCGGGACCAGGATACAAAGGAGATTTACAGCCAGTCGGGACATCTAGAGATGCTCATTTTACTTTTTGGAGGAGGTTATGATGCGACACAATATGAATTCGACATGGAAATATCTGAGACGGAAAAACCAAGGCACTTAGATCAAACGTCAAAGCCATTGAATCCTGTCCTTTCTCGGTTATGACATTTCTTATGTCAGAACTTGATCACAAAATCACACCGGGCCAGTTGGACTATGATTCTTTGACAGGTCAGTATTTTTGAATTTGTAAACCTCGAAAAAAGTAAGATGGAAGGAAGATGGGCGTACAAACTCAATGAAAACTATGAGATTATTGAATTTGTTACGATGGATAATATGGGTTTGGTCCAGACTCGTGCCACAAATGATTTTGATGAGGATGGTAACCAATTGGAGATGCTAATTCAGATAGGAGACAGGCTAGAGACGCACAAGCAAACGGAGATTTAAATATGATGATCACAACAATGAAATTTCAGCCACATTTAAGAGCATTGGTACAAGTAGAAGTGAAAAGAAATACAATGAGCACAATGACGTGATCGAAATGGTGACTTTCACATCAGACTCAGGTACCATGATTACCAGCTATACCTGTCGGTACGATTCTTACGGCAATTGGATTGAGCAAACCATTATCCGGGATAATATCCCATGTTATTTTATAGAGCGGAAGATTACCTACTGGTAGTGATTTGGCGGTATGAATAAATTTGTCCAACCTAGGATTCAAGATACATATGGTAATCACATTTACAAAAGATCTGTATTTAGGAAGACGAATTTTTTCACGATATGTTATTGCACTGTTTATTGTGTTATAGAGGCCTCAATTCGATATGGCGACGAGAACCTTCCAGAAAGAGTCACATTGATTGTAATCTAGTATTTTTGCACCTCCCGAAAGCTTTCGGGATCGTTGCAAAGCCTCGCCAGAGCTCCTGCTCTGTCTACGTTTTGCGTCTCTTCTGGCAACAAAAATATACTTGAAACTTTGTGACAACATTAAATGGGTTCGTCTACTAGGTATCTCACATTTGAAATCAAAGTGTTATCTTTGAAGTGTCTCAAGTATGCCAGCTTATGTCTTATTGCCCAATACGCAGATCCATACTTTATATTCTGGTTAGTCGCTTTCTGATTTTTGTTTTGGTACCCTATTCTATAGAAGCACAGAACCTGGTAAAGAATATCAGCATTGATGCTGAAGGATCTGGAATAAGTCATGTGCAGGCGGCAAAATCCGGAATTGTTTTTACAGCATCTGATGAAGATGGAAGTAGAAATATTTACTTTACTAATGACACTTTAAATTCACCAAGAATTGTTTTTAAGACTGGTAATATTCCCGCCAATCAATTGATCTGGTCTATGGGGACTGTCGGAGACAGTGTTTTCTATTTTACTAAGGTCCAAGAAGAGGTCAAGTTATTCTTTTCCAGTCTGATTAGTGGTGAAACAGTTTTACTAAGAACATGGCAGACGAATAGTGGAATCAGTAGCAGCTGGGGGAAATTCACCAGAGTAGGAAATCTCGTTTATTTTATTACTCGATTTAATGCTCAATTTGAACTTTGGGTGACAGATGGAAGTACCTCAGGGACGAGATTTCGTGCGCTGACTCCCGAAGGGCTGTTTCCTGAAAACCTTTTCTCCCTTGGCAACAAGTTGATTATTACAGATGGAGGCCCGCCGGACGAAGCTAAGTTATGGAGTTATGACGGCACTGTGTTTGTGAACTTTGCGACTAATATTTCTCCGTATGGCTTCCAAATAGTGCCCTATGATGGAATGTTATTCTTTCCTGCCCAGGCAGACACTTTTGGTTATGAGTTATGGTACTCAGATGGCACTGTAAATGGTACCAACATGCTCAAAGATATAAATGTCGGTAGAGGGGGCTCATATCCCACCCAGTTTGCTGAGTTTGATAATACCCTCTATTTTCGTGCACATGATACTTTGCATGGTGCTGAATTGTGGAAAACAGATGGGACGACACCGGGTACCATTATAGTCACAGACCTATGGGAAGGTTTAGAGAGTTCTTATCCAGATAATATTACCCCAAGCCTCAGTGATTTATTTTTTACTGCAGTTGATTCAGTGTATGGCCATGAACTGTGGACATTAAATTCACTCCAACAGTCACCAAAACGACTGACTGATCTTAATATGGACCTGCAAGATTCAGATGTGGACAACCTAAGAGCAACGGATACGTTTCTCTTCTTTACTTTCTCAGATTCATCTACTGGTACAGAGCTGTATAGGTCGGATGGCACCGAGGTTGGCACCGTCTTTCTAAAGGACATTTATCAAGGACCTGAAAATTCTGGGATCAGATCGATGATTGCATTTGACAATTCCATGTACTTCGTTGCAAATGACTGCATTCATGGTGAGGAACTGTGGGTGTCAAAAGGATCTGTCGGAAACACAGTGCTCAAGCATGATCTAAATTTGGGTGAAAGCGGCTCAAATCCGCATGGCTTTTTTAGATTTAATGAAAATTTGTTTTTTAAAGCATCAGAAAAATCCACTGGGGTTGAGCTTTATATCTCAGATGGAACCACAGAAGGAACACAACTTGTGGATGATATTTTACAAGGAGTGAGTTCATCTTATCCAGGGTATTTTACTGAGTTGGATAGTCACTTGTATTTTTTAGCCAATAATGCTGGCCTCGGAAAAACCTTGTATCGCATGGATGGTACTGCATCAAATACTTTGCCTACTGGGGATGAAATTATACTAAACGGTATTGAAAAAGTGAATAATGTACTTATTATGGATGTCTATGATGCATTATACGGTACTGAGCCTTGGGCATTTACTGGCGATACCAGTTTTTTACTGAAGGATATTCATCCCACATCAAGTTCGTTTGCAAGAATCAAGTCAGCAATCGAATTTCAAGGCAATTTATATTTTACAGCAGACGATGGAGTTCATGGCAGAGAGATTTGGAAAACAGATGGAACACCGGAGGGCACTGCTCTTCTGAAAGATTTGGTTCCGGGTGTAGCCTCATCCAGCGTCGGATTCATGACTCCGTTTGATTCTTTCTTTCTTTTTTCAGGAGTTTATCATTCCGATAGTGAACTGTGGATCTCCGATGGGACGGCAGAAGGTACTTATCAACTAAAAGAAATAAATCCGGGCATCAATGGAAGTAGGCCTATTGGTTTCTATCAATATAAGAATGAAATATACTTTGCAGCGTATGATTACTATGGAAGGGAATTATGGAAGACAGATGGGACTACAGAGGGAACTATTCTGGTCAAAGATATAAATTTGGACGGAAGTAGTTATCCTCAAAATTTTATGGAAGCGGGAGGGAATTTATTCTTTACAGCAATGGATTCAAGGGGTATGGAACTTTGGAGTACTGACGGCTCCTCGTCAGGCACTATTTTACTGCGAGACATATTTCCCGGGTCATTAAGTAGTAACCCATGGGATCTCATTTCAGTGGACGATGTTTTAATATTTTCGGCAACGGATTCAACTCATGGCCGGGAAATATGGAAGTCAGATGGAACAACCGAAGGCACAAGAATATTAGTAGATCTTTTACCGGGTCAAGTGGGAAGTGAACCACACTCGTTTGCAAATTTGAATGGACAAATCCTGTTTGGAGCTAATGCAACTTCTGAGGGAAATGAACTCTGGGATCTAGCAGGTTTGTGCTTAAAACCTTTCTACCTCGCCCTGGTCGAATCTCCAATAACAACAGGTATTTTTCAGGCTGAACATACAATTGAATCCAGCGCCCAGATCATTAGCAATGAAACAGTGCAGTTTATTGCCGGAAATCAAGTTGATCTGCTTGGTGGTTTTGAAGTAAATTCAAATGCCATTTTTTCAATCGAGATAGAAACTTGTAGTGAAGAGTAGTAGATCCTTTACATTTATATTAGATCGTTACTAAAAATATCGCTTCCCATCCTCAAAAAGACGACGCACCTCAGCGATGGAAATATCGATGGCCTCCAACTGGTAGTGGGGATTGTCTGGGAACGTGATCCAATGGCCTCCCCATTCAAGCCTATTTAGCTTTCCAACCACGAGATTTGCCACCTCCTTATAGGGTTGATCTCTGGTGATGTATACACCATTTTCGAAAATTGCGATATCCCAGGCAAGACCAAAATTGTGATAGCTCTGCCCCCCTCTGGCATTTGTAACTATTGGACCGGAATTACCCCATCTCCCTTTGCGGAAAAGCACCTTTTGTTCCTCATAGGTTCTGATACCAGAGATGATTGTAATATCCTTGCCGGATGTTAAAGCGAGTTTCATAAACTTTCGAGCTAGTTCCTGAGCGGCTGGGACCAGACTAAAAATGTGGTATTCACTTCGGAAGTCAAGTTCGCCCAGCTCAGCTCTTATTTTTAAAAACTCTTTGAGAAAGGCCTCATCGGCCGACCGGGTCATGGGGCCCCAGTGACCGTCCAACCGGCCGGAGTAAAAACCGCAGGCTTTTAGTAGTCGTTGATAAAATAAAATGTCTGATTTAAATAATCTTAGGCTCATGGTTGAAATTTTAGGAAATTTGAAGAAATTTTAAAGTAGAGCATTTGGAGATCTAAATTCTGCCACCACCGGAGCATGATCCGATTCAGGAAATTTTCGATCTGTTCTAAAAGCACCAGATTCATCGGGAAGAGCTTCATTGTGAATTTCGGATCCTGTAAAATATTTGATCATGTTTCTGGAAGCCAGGATATGATCTAGCATGACACCCTTCCCAAGATGAAATAAAGAGTATCTGGATGACTCCGGAATATTATTTTCACAGGGTATCATAATTCGAAATGAATGATCCGGATTTCCTGTTTCCTCTACAGGACCGATAATGGCTTTAAGCGGCACTTCTGACACATCGGCATTGAAATCACCACATATTAAGATAGATGCATCAGATCCTTCTGAATCAAACAGGTCATCAATAAGTAGACGTGCCTGAAGGGATTGACCCAGCCGTTTCATTGCAGAGATAAAAGATCCTTCCGCCCAGGATGATACCGTACTCCAAGTAAAGTTGTCTATCTTTCTCCCAGGTATAGCTGTAGGCAATTTTGACTTCATATGCACATTGATAACATGCAAAGTGGTGCCTTCCCAGTTTATTTTTGCATATAGTAAGGGTCGCTCCCATCTGATGTCCTTTGCTGCTGTTTCAGGGGGATCAGCTGTCACGATCCGGTATGATGGCTGTGGGCCGGATGCATCCCGGATCATTTCATGGGAAATAAATGGCAGCCGAGATAATATGAGGAGGTTTCTCTCCGCATATGGTTCATCTGACGTTGTAGTTGTAGATATGCGGTCGTATGCCTGATATATGGTTCCAGATAAAAGAGAATCCAAAGCGGTAAAAGATCTAATGCCATTAGAGTCTTCTTGACTATTTACCTCTTGAAGACATAATATATCTGCCTGAATTCTTTTGAGTTGAGGTTTCATAATTGCAATTCTGTCGCCTAGCGTTGGATTTGATGATTGCTCGTCCAGGTTTTCAAGATTAAAAGTTGCTATTCGCATAATATTAAGATTTAGATTTTAATCGATTCAGCAAGGATTAAAACGCATATGAAACTGCAGGTTGGGATGACCTGACACTTTCCTTTTTTATGCCATCAACCTACAATCGCATGATGCTATTGTCAGATTGTTCCGAACAACCCAAATAAAATCAATTGGCTAAGATCCTGATTCGCGATTCGAAGTCATTAAATCGGTTCTACGTGGCATGTTTCGAAGCATATTTTCCCAGTAATCATCTGAAATGGCACTTAAGAATTGGTTGAAGAGAGTCTGTAAATGATTTGTCAGATTCTTATCATCAATGAAGGAGGATGCATGGATTAACAATTCATACTGAATTTCCCTCACTCTGTTTAGCATTATTTTGCGACTAAGCCAATATTCCTCAATGCTCCAGAAGGCAGCTAGACTGGTGAGAAAAGTAATTGTAGCAGTTACTACTAATGCCCAATCAGATATCCATTCATTTTTATCTTTAAAGGCTAAGAATACTGTAGCTACTCCCGACAGAAAAAACACAGTAATTCTAAGTAAATAGTGCCAGAATTTTGCCTTTTTTACAGATATCGTGAGTTTCTCTATCTTCGCCAATGTTAGTTGCAGCATACTTTTGTAGTTTTCAGGTACACTTTCATGTTTCATAAGCTGTCGATATAGCGACTCTAATTTTCTCCGATCTTGTTTGAATTTGAGGAATTTATTTTTTCTAACTGGGGTTTCCATTCCAATTGATTTAATTCGAAAACTATTTTGATGTTTGTAACCAGTGTAAAATATAGTATCCCAGCAAATGGAGTTCACTACCAATTTTAATTCCTTGTTTTCATTGATCTTGTGGAAGTAGCCACCGATGTAGATGGTCAAATGATCCAAGTCTTTACTTCCCTGCCGGGTAGTACCTTTTTCGAACAATGTATGAGTCAAACTCTACTTCTACGCAACGATTTAAATGGCGGCTGTAGTCGTCATCCCCGGGTTGCATCCCAACTGTATCTCTATTGATTTCTTCTCGGGAAATATTTCCTCGATTCAAAATGTATTTTTCAACTGCTTCTATACGTGCGGCAGCTAGCAATTTGTTCCGTTGTGAATTACCAATATTGTCAGTATAACCGTGTAATATTATGCCACGGGGTTCGATTGAGTTTACTAGCTCATCTAATTTAGCTTGAGCCCTATCTGTCAGACTGGACTCACCGAATTCAAAGTGAATTGTGAGCTGGTGATGTGCCGGAGTAGGTACCCGAGCCATTCTGCCTAGCAGATCTTCCTTGATCGACTCAATACCTTTTACTAATTCTTGAGTCATTGTATCGATCATTGTCTTGCTAAGCCACCGATTCAAGACAATGGGTGTGTCCAGGGACAGTTCGAGATATCGGTCACCTAGCTTGTTTACTTCAGAGCTGAGTTTACTGACATGCCTGATTTCACTGGCGTTAAAAATGCTACCCAATGCTGCTGATGCTAGAGTACCAACTGCTGTCCTATGTGGTCCCGGAGTACTTGCCTCGCTTGAATTCTTAGCATAAATGACGATAATTTCCTTATCTGGTGAAATCTTGTCTCTCAAGGGAACCAGGGTACTGTAGATGTCTCTCACCGTCGATAATCCTGAATTGTCATACGCCCCTCCATCGAAATACTCGCAACTATTCCACACTGCACTTGCGCTCATTACCGGAAACATTTGACTGAGATTAACAGCCTGGGCGATAGAAATTGATTTATTACTGGCAATCATTGTAGCAAGTAAGTCTTCGTAAGGTACTAGAGCATCATTGTCTCTTGCTTTATCAATTAATTGTACTGGTGAAATGACACTACGAAGTTTTTTACTTACGTTGTATGTATTTGGCAGGAATAGGGGATGATCGTAATCTATCTTTACAGTTTTTTTTGTCACTATTGGAAATTGGGTGTCATAGCACATGGAGCAAGAATCTAGGCCGAAATCATACTTAAAGGCACTTGCCTCCTCGATCATTAGCTGATCATTGCGATTGGTTCTTCTGAATAAACAGAGTCCCCTTTGTATCGGATTGAAATAGAATAAACGCATTAAACTGGAACTGAAGAAATCTTTGTTGAAGAACTTTTTCATACCATTGATTAGTGTTTCGCCATTTGAGTTTATGTCTATTTGCGATCGTTTCGCAGAAACGAATAAACCGGCTCCAACAGAACTCCCGGACACTGTAGAAATAGCTAGACAGTTATCATAAAAGGATACTTTACTCATAGTATCTAGCGTGGCTAGTATTGATCCAGTCCAAAAGCCAGCCCTAGAACCCCCACCCTGACCAGCTAGGAGATAAATTGGATTCCTATCAGTCTTTCTCTTTAAAAGCCAGCCCTCAATATATTCTCTAAGGCCTATCCGCTCAATGTTTTCAGCATTTAAAGTGGCAGTTTGTATTTTTTTAAAATTATGGTTTCCGTCAAAAGGAGATAGTGTAGTGACAAAGAGGAAGACGATTAAAATAATTAAGCCAATAAGAGAGTTCAAATTTTTAGCTGGATGAGAATGAATGCTGTTTTTTATCAAGGAATCAAACGTTGGTGAATTCGCATAGAGGTAGTAAATTAGGGAGAATAGAATCCTGATTGTCATAATAATTACCAGCGTTATGTCGAAAGGTGAAATACCTATTGTACCTGTAAACCACTGTGGCCAAAGGTGAGTTCCCAGCGCATATAAAATTACAAGTGCTAGGTTTAGAAAGGAAAGTTTTCTGACAAAGCCATCGATTCTCTTTTTATTATCACTTGATTCAGAGTAATTCGGTGCCTGAAGTACATACATCAGAAACACAAAAGTAAAAATAAGTAATATTGCTATGCAGGCTAGATTTAGTAGAAAATTACCAGCATTAGACCAAGACTGTACCACAATGTATGTTGCAAGAAGAAGTGGAAAAATATAAGTGGTGCTAACGATAATGCCGTCCTTACTGTATGCTTTTTTTCTGCCTACTTCTATGCCCTGTTTTTCTTTATTGAAATAATATCGCCTAATTGTAGCAAAACGACTGCATCCGTAAAATGTGAAACTAATCATGCATAGATATAAGACGGTTATTAATGGTTTTGTAGCGCTAGCCAGGTAGTCATGTATCATGACTTTGGTTTGTGGAATTATAAATAATAAGGCAGACAATGCTCCACATAGGGCAATATTTATCGCGACCGTTGAATTAAAGTCGATATTTTGGTACTCAATGGTGTTTTTCAACGGGACACGATCATACGCTAGGTGATCCCTAAACATTCTCTTGAACCTCATGTGTGATTTACCTTGTTTTGACTGTTTTGATTGAGAACTCATTTTATAGGAAATATTACCAATTAGTGATTTAGTAAGTTAGAAGTTTGATGGAGTTATTTGCTAAATAGGAGATAAGATTGTTAGAATCTATCGACAATTTTTCAATGTAGTAAGTATTTATCAGTAAAGTACTTCGCCAAAAATGCCTCCGCGTTGTTCCACATGAGGTTGTCAATGATTTCTGAAGTGGAGAGCCCAAATCTCAGTTTGTCGAAGTCTTTCAATCCTTCTGAAATACGTTTTTCCCAAAATACTATAAGGTCATCTCTAAACTGATTTATATAACTTCCATCGGGGTAGGTGTCTAAGGGATTTATTACACCATCGAAATCTGTACCCAGACAAATATGGAAGTATATCTTTCTATCGTTTACTACTCTGGCGAGGTGTAGTACCTGATTGAGGAATATGGCACATGAAACTGGCCTCAAAATAGACCTGATTTGTTCGATCTCTGAGTTGATTTTAGCGATTCTAGCCTTTACTTTTTCTATTTTGTTTGCTTGCGAACTTCCTTTAAGTCTCATCAATTTTTTCTCATTTCTCGAGAGTTTTAGATACCTTTTACCAAGTGATCGTTTTGTTTCCTTGTAGGTGTTGATATCCTTATTGTTGAGAAGTATTTCTTCTGAGCCGATTTTGGTAAAATTATTCTCGCTAAAAGCAGGCAGCGTTTTACCCAGAATACGTTTCTCGTCCAGCATGACTCCAATCAGGCCGTCACTATCCACTATTTCTCTAATCTCATCATCATATAAATTGAGTGGACTTGTATTCACTGTATCTAGAAATGCCTGACCGTTACTTTTCTCGTCTTGCCTGGGTTTTTTGCTAAATTTTTGTTTGACGAACTTCCGGGCAGAGGGCCTTCCCGATACCGCAGTATGGCTCTGAATGATTGGAATATGATCTCCGTTCTTCTTTCTCTCTTTTACCAAATCATGGTACCAAATTCTCGCTGCTGGACTCATGTGTTTTGTATCAATCAATACTCTCCTGGGAGATCTTTCCAGAAGTAGTTTAATTAATTTTTCTCCATATTTATTTACGCCGAGCTTAAAATATCTATTACCAGATCCACTTTGATTAAAAATACCTGAGGGTACGCTGGGCGAATGCCCGCAAAACAAGTTGTAAAAATGGTGGCCAAATGTTATGAAAAACAGTGGGTAATCTTTCTTGTAGGCTCTGATATTTATTGAAACTTCTGTCAATAATCGATCCATTATTTGAGAACTTTCCTTCCGAGACTCTCTTTCTAGATCAACCTGCTCACCAACAGTATTTTTTGATATGAAGGAATGACATCCCTCGACGGTGAGTATTACGGAAGTGACTTTGGGATCTTTTAGATTTTTTTTGATGTCATTGTACTTGGAAACTATTTGATAGGATTTACCAGGACTGAATCGATTGGGGAGTCCTTGATTATCGATCAATGCAGCCGTTTCCTTTATGAGGTCCGGATAATACTGAAATCCCTTGTTTTGTATTCTTTTTACTGAAATTAAACTGATGCCTATCACTGAGGCAATCATTTTAAGAGGATCGGCAAGCAGGAATAGATTGGCTGGTATTACTACACCAGCATTTACCTGGGTAAACCCTTGTTCGATCGGGTATAAGCCCGTACAAACGCATCGAAAACCTCCCTTGTAATAGGCAGAGAAATGGGATTGATTTCGGTGAATTAGTTCATAAGTGAGCGTGTTTACAATCCAATCATACTTTTTGTTGGAAAGATCTGTCTTAGAGATAGCGGTCCAGTGATCCGGATTAGGGGGCTGTTTGGTGTCCGGATTGGTGGAGTAGTATGGCTTTATCGTGTTGTGGCAATGTAGGTCAAAGAACATGTGTCAATGATTTTATAGTATTATTAAAAATATTAGTCAATTCCAGATATGCTTGTCTTGGAATGCTTTCACATGAAACTAGTGCAGAGAAGTGACCTGTTATTGTACTCAGCAAAAGGAGTGATTGGAGTCAATCACCAGAGTGATAGCGTGATCATCGTAAAATCTGGGTTCTTAGGCACCAGATATTATACCATTTTGTAAGATTTTTAATGAGAAAGAGAATCCTCTTGCACACGCTTCGCCGCTTCGCCCACTTAACTCACATAGAAGAGCTATTCAAACGTCTTAGAAAAAATGCTGTTTAAATATAATTAACAGCACTTAAATATCAATGATTATACCCTTTACTTGCTTTTATCGGCGATCTGTAATGTGCCAATGTTCTGATTATATTTCGATAATCTTAGGGTCTTATATATTTTCTTATATACAACATGAGATAGTCCACATTTACCAAAATTATCTCAGACCGGTTCCCCCGGATGCTTATATCCCTCCCGGTACTTGCGATACACCAGCGGTGCTGCTTTTTCATTATCCAATATATTCATCGTGTCATAGTCAACTTTTATTGTAGTGTCTGTACGATGCGCAATGTCGGCATAGATGGTAGCACAGGTTGCTTTAAAGCCGTCGTCGAAAGTTGCGGTGATCAGATCTTGATTCTGTTGCCGCACTGCCTCAGAAAACTCTGTAAACATGTTTTCTATCACCATTTTTGCTTCTGCCATGTATTTGGGACCTCCTTGCGGAATGGTTGGATCGTGAAAAGTTTTGACATCGCCATCTGGCATAAATACTTCCCAACCCATGTCACCGGCAAAAATGGTGGCTTTAGGCGTCATATAATATACTCCAATTGCATGATGCTTTATTGGAGATATATATCCCCAGGTTTTGTGATTCCAGTTTACATTGAGATTTGCAAATGAAAACTGGACATCCAGTTCGCTGGGGTGCTCGCCTGCTCCAGACTGTGGTCTTTTTGCAAATGCAGAATAACTTGTGGGACTGTCCAGATCTAATACCTTGCGGATATTTTGATAATAATGGATTCCCCAGTCAGCCAAGATTCCTCTACCGAATGCATGTTGGGCCCTCCACCACGGTGATTTCCGGTCCGGCCATGTGCGGTAAGGCTCTTTAGGGGCTGGACCACAAAATGTTTCATAATCTATGGAATCCGGAATTTCTACAGTAGGAGGATATCCATCGGGATTGTAAATATTAAAACTAACCTGGGTGACTTCTCCGACTACTCCCGTAGCCAGGTAATCCTTTACTTCTTTATTGATTGGGCCATAAACACGGGGGAAATCGACGAGCACAATGTTATCTGCTTTTTCGTGTGCAGCTTTCATCGCTTGTGCCTCCCTAATGTCGTAACTGATTGGTTTTTCTAGCCATATGTCCAGCCCCTTTTCGCAGGCAGCAATAAATTGAAGGGCGTGCCAATGGGTCGGTGTAGCAATGGCCACTGCTTGAAGACCTTCCAGGTCGTACATCTCCCTGTAATCATTAAAAAGCTTGGGAGTGGCACCAGTAGCTTGTGTCACCAGATTTGATGCCGCATGAAGATTGTCCTCACTTACATCACAAATTGCAATTATATCGACCTCGCCAGATGATATGCCAAAACTGGCAAGGATCGACGATCCCCACCAACCGGTACCGACGATCCCCATTTTTATTTTTTCTTTAATTTTACCATTGGAAATATACGGTGCTGCTATAAACGCACCGGATGCAAGTGAGGAATTTTTTAGGAAGCTTCGTCTTTTCATTTATTAGCTGATTAATCATTTATTTCTGAAACTGTAGCTGGTTATTTTCGCACCAAGATTTCCATTATCAAAGTTGACTTGGTGAGATCTCAATTGGACAAGCTCCAGTTTTCTCTAAGATACTATTTTCTTCTTCCACGATCAATTTATAATTCGCCAGACAGCTCCGCCCACTTAACTCACAGATATGAATTATTCCTACCTCGAAATGAAAAGAACCACGTACAGCGGTGTGAGAGGCGCACCCCGGTCTATTTATTGGCCGGGGCCGTCTACTCGATTCTCTGCAGGCTTTCCTCTTCAAGAAAATTTGAACCAACTTGATAGTAGTATATCCCAAGCTTTATTAAGTAATAACCTTACAATAGCAAGAATGTGTTAGTAATGAACAAAGTTTGTAAATGAGTATTTTTCTCTATCTGGTTTGGACTGCTTTAACTCTTTCATTAAGATAGTCTTTAATGTCACTTGGTAAATCCGAAAAGTCTGTTGAAACTCGTACTTCGAAAAAATCTTTTTTATCATTTTTCATAATACATGATTTTGATGATTAAATAATCAGATTATTTCCAATTAAATATGGTTATTCTTCTCGGAATTTAATTGCTTATGCTTGCAGAGCACGGATTAGCATAGCCACAGTAGCGGATGAATCCAGCTCTAAGTTAAGTGATTTCTATTATCCGCTATTGTGTGCTATGCAATGTTGGCAAGCGTTCCATACATAATTTAATATGTTGGTATGTAGATATTCAATTTTATTGCCTTAAGAGGTCATATTCTCGGTACAATTCTTTGTTCAATCCAATTGTACTTCAACATCAGATGACTCAGCAAATATTCTCTTTAGTACAACCCTACGATCCTCTTTTATTTCAACAACTTGAGCTAACTCTATTGTGTCATTAAATTTAGTCATATAGAAATAATATCCATGAATATTTATTAACTCATCTAAATATTTTTCACGTAAGAAACCTAAATTTAAATTTACTCTATCTAGTTCCACCAAAAACACATTTAAATCAGAGGCATGATCCAGTGTTAGGTGTAGACCACCATCTTCTAAACGACCATCTACGGTATCAGCAATATTGATATAATTTTCATAAATTCTAATGCTGTATTTTGTCAAATACGCACCTTTAGAATCATAGAACTCACATAGATGACTTTTAAAATTTAAATAAATAATTGAAGCATCGATGTATATCATCTGCATTTGATTCCAATCAAACTTTGAACAATATATAAAGATTCGGCTATCTTTAATATCATTCTTTGAAACACAATGGAGCAACACAATGAAATATATAATACTCATTAATTACAACAATTTTGTGATTGTCCTGGTAAAGCAGGAATAGGAGATGGATTACCTAGATAATTGTCAGAAGGTACTTGCACATATCCACCTCCAAAACGTGTTTTGATTTCTTTCTCCACAGCTATTTCAAGATCACTTTCAATTATATCAGATGCATTACTTAGTCTATATACTCTATCCAATCCAAAAACTCGAACAACGTCTTGCACGCCAGAATTTAAAGATGCCGCAAGATTATTTTTAATTTCACATTCCTTCAGATTAGTAGAGAACTCTATATCTATCGATAGATAAAAATTATAGGACCTTAACTTAAGAACGTCATAGAACGAAAGTTTAATATTTGATAGTGAAGCACTGTACTTATTTGATCCAGTAGAATGCAATATAAAAGATTCACAGCTATATGGTAGTATGGTATTGCCTGTATTCTCATCATTCGTAACACTTGTCCCTCCCCCAGATGGTGGTGGATCAGATCCTCCATAACATTCGATCCATTCATATACTTCGGTAGATGAACCATTATATGTACTTCCGACATAATTTCCATTTACCCACCAGTCAGTATAATGATGTGTGGTAATGGTCAGCGTATGTAGCTCGCAATCACTTACATAAAGTAAAGCTAACTCACTCTCAGAGTACAACTTTGATTTGTACTCACCCTTTTCATAAACAGCTCTAAATTGCTGCTCTGTACTATTAAGATTGTACGCGATTATCGCCCCAGAATACTCCTCTTTTATTTTATCCCACTCGTTCTTTTTAAGTCTTTTAATTAACTTGTCTCTATATTTCGTACTTGGCCAAAGATGAAAATTTAAAGTTAATTTTTCACTAGTAGTAGGGTCTTTAATTTGGCCACTTACTTGGAATGCATCTTGATCCTGACTTGATCTTGCTTTGGCAGAATTACCAGAACTACTTGATTTAGTTTTAATGATAGATTCAATTTCAAGTGATTCCAGTGGCCAAATTTCTCCAGTCTCTACTTTTTCCAAACTTGTTGCTTCTTCTCTACTAGGTTCAATTGGTTCCTTCTCACAACTTTGAGCAACAAGGACCACAAAAAGAATAAATAAAATCTTAAAAATATTTGATTTCATTACTGATGGTTTAAAATGATTTCCTGCCTCAATTTTATTACTTAAGCAGGTTGGGGAATATCCCCGTCAGCATACATTTTTCATTCCAGCAATTTTGCTTGATTTCAGTTCTATCTCATTTTGTGAGTGCATTTTTTGTCAATTTCAGGTTGACAACATTTTGGTTTTGAACCGATTACAACATCAGTGCTTTCATTAAAATGCTTGCCTTTTATCTAATTAAAGAGCCTTACAATGGCTAAGAGACGTGTGGTTTAAAACACGTCAAAGGTAGCTAGAAACCAAAATTTATTTTGTGTATGCGCATTCCGGACTTTTTCTTGGACTTTGTTTATGGTCTGTGCTTTCTCCTTTTTACATAATCGTTAAGACCAATTATTGGACCTATTTGCTGCACAAATTTCAAAAGGAATTCAACCCGCACAAAGCTCCGCTCACTTAACTCACATAGGGGAGTTATTCAGACGTCTAAAAGAAATGATGCTTAAATATAATTAAATAAATTAATTATCAAAATAATATTCTGTATATATTTGTTTTTATTTTTTAGATGTGATTTATTATCCTGAATACTTCTATGCTTCGAATGCGTAGATTTGTTTTTGACGGGAGGCAGCTTGTAGATTCCTTTTTATTAGGATAACTATCATTTGAAAAATTGGGACATCAATTTATATAGAACGCCAGACGGCTCCGCCCTCTTAACTCACAGACATGAATTATTCAAACGTTTTTTAATTTCGAAAAATCGAATGTAGTATTCGACAAAAGCCGAAGCCAAATTAATTTACCTTCTCGATATCTTCCGCACCCATTTCCAAACAAAAGGTCTGATCTATTGAATCAAGGTGTATAATTATTTTGCAACCATTTCCCTGGCGGTATAGCACACCATTAAATCCGCGAAATGGTCCAGCCTTAATTCTTATGCTGTCGCCCACGTTGTATCGAGGAAGTCGCATATATTTTATAGCCTTTCTTCAGTGTATTTGATAAAGCGTCTATTTCTTCTTGTCTTATTATGGCCGGCCTTCCGTCTTTGTAAACAAAATTGACCATCCAGGGAAAACGATATATTTCAGATATTTGTTTATTCATTATGTTGACAAAAACATATCCGGGCAGCAGGGGAGCCTCAACTGTTTTTAAACGATCACTCCATTGCCGTCTTTCTTTCACTAGAGGCAGAAAGGATTGATAACGGTTGTTTATTAGTGCGTTATGGAATTTCTTCTCAGATCTGGACCGGGTATAGACGGCGTACCAATTACTTATAGGCTGGGAAATTGAGATTATTGGTCTCAGTGCAATCTCACTGGTTGTTTTGGTCGTTGTTTTCATCTGGGTTTAATGGTCGTTAGTAGAATTATACCGTTGAGTTCATAGTCTTGGGAGTGGGTTTTGACATTATAGTTACTTGGAGATCGATTTTCGTTACCGGCTTTGTAACACTTTTTTACAATTATTTTGTGTGAGATATTCTGAAAGATACTCCTCGATAGCTGGGGACCCAACTTCGCTTAAGCTTTGGTGGGCAGGCGTGGCGAGGTGTGGCAGACAAGGGGACCCGCCTTCGCCCTTTTTAAGCTTCTGTTTTCCCATACGAGATAAGCAAGTGCAGCTGTGGACAGCGTGAGGGCTTTGGCGGGCAGGCGCGGACCCCTTGGAGTATATCTATCCGTTTTATTGGCTGGGGGATCAGATCCTGGATCCCTCAGGCCATGGGTCTATTAGTCAATGGGTCCCGCCTTCGCCCTTTCTAAGCTTCTGTTTTCGCATGCGAGATGAGCAAGTGCAGCTGTGGACAGGGTGAGGGCTTTGGCGGGCAGGCATGGACCCATTGGAGATGCCTATTTATTTTATTGGCTGGGGACCATAGACCATTGGGTCATGGACCCATTGGAGATACCTATTCATTTTTATCGGCTGGGGGTCAATAGACCATTGGGTCACGGACCATGGCAGACCACGTATCGATCCAACACCATTCCGTACCTTGGGGTTGGTACTGTCAAATTATTCTGAGCTGCCTTTGAGTGAAGACAAAACATATCTTTTTTTTAAATGGCCACCTAGTGGACTGTAACAAATGAAACCGAAACATCAATTGCATTCTTTTGGGCCAGTACTTCATCATCAAAAGCCTTACGTAGCTTTGGCTATGCGCGGTTTTGCTTTTTCGTCCTGACCCAAAATCTCTGAAATTTATGAATCCGATTCATCAGTTACAGTCCACTAGTCCACATCACTTCTTTGCCTTGACAAGCCTTCTCTTTGGACTTATCCTCATCTTTCTAACGCCTCCCTTTCAGGTCCCCGATGAAGTCAATCATTTTTACAGAGCTTATCAGATTGCAGATGGATATCCTATCGGTCAAAATCATGAAAATCGCCTCGGCGGATTTGTGCCTGCTTCGTTCATAGAGGTGGCAGAACCCTTTCTCCACCTGCGGTGGCAAATGAATAGAAAAACATCTGCTGCTGTAATAAAAAGCAAATTAAGAACAGAACTAAATCCCAGTGAAAAGGTCTTTGTGGATTTTCCCAACACCGGGTTGTACAATCCGGTGTCCTATGTTCCACAGTCATCGGCTATATTTTTCTTGAAGGCCTTTAATCTACCACCTCTCATTATCCTTTATGGGGCACGTATTTTTACCCTCTTCTTTTGGATTTCTTCGATTGCCATTTGTATAAAATTTATT
The DNA here is from genome assembly GCA_965222645.1 of Saprospiraceae bacterium. Taxonomy (GTDB): domain Bacteria; phylum Bacteroidota; class Bacteroidia; order Chitinophagales; family Saprospiraceae; genus JABDMH01. The sequence continues at coordinate 5,397,777 of OZ244968.1, forward strand.
CCGGCTTATAAGTGGCTATTTACCTTCCTGGCCCTACTGCCTATGTCCCTCTATGTAAATATGTCCTTGAGTGCTGACGTGATGTCCAATATTCTGGCATTTATGTTTATTTCTTTTACACTTTACAGCACTCAATCGAAGGATCTTTTTGGGAGGAAGGAGCTTCTCATGTTCTTAGCCGTGACTGTTCTTTTGGTATCCGCGAAAATCGTATATGCACCATTGGCGTTACTTTTTTTGTTGATTCCGAAGGAGCGATTTATCAACACCCGGCATTTTTTTACTTATTTCTTTATTCTCGGACTAGCCGGTTTGCTTACTGCCCATTTCTGGTCGTCTATCATTGACTCTATTTATATCCCTTACGCTGAATACAATCCGGATCATCGGGACTGGATTGATTTAATGCGTTGTGCCAATATGGATGATCAGATGAATTTGATTTATAAAAATTTCATGTATCCTGTCAAAGTATTTAGCAACTCCATGGTACAGACATTTGACATGTATTTTTACGGGTACATTGGCACGTTTGGTTGGCTTGATGCAAAAATGCCCAGGTGGTTGGTGCATCTCAGCTACATCGTCCTGATTTTTGTGGCTCTGTTTGATGTCTCGGCTAGAGGAATACTAGGATTTAAACATAATGCTATCCTGTTGATCGCTCTTGTCATCTCCACTTTTCTGTTGCTTTTATCTCAATTACTTACCTGGGAGTGTGTGGGGAGTGACGTTATTAAAACGATTCAGGGGAGATATTTTATCCCGATTTTTCCATTGCTTTTTTTAATAATCAATGGGATATTTAGATCTCCAGAGCCTTTGCAGAAAATGGTTAAATATGTTGCAGTTATTTTTTCTACGGCTTTACTCTTCTTGTCTTGTATTGTGATCTACAAGAGATATTACGTTTATTCTTCATACGAAATTACGACTCTCACATGCGACGCTGAGGACGTGGTGTCCCCCCATGGTTTGGCGACAACCCTCCCTGATGTTTTTCTTGGAAATGCAGATAAACGAACTGAAGAACGGTCGAGATCGGGAAGGTACTCGTTGATGCTTGGATCTGGCAGTTCCTTCGGGTTCACACATCGTTATTATGGTGCTCGATATGGCGATATAATCCAGGTGGAGGTTTATCGACTTGGGAATTCCGGGAGTGTCGTTATTTCGGGAAATGCCGGTAAGGACTTTTATGTGGGTTCAAACGAAGCCACAGAGACAGATGAAGATGGATGGGAGAGGCTTTCTTATTCTTATACTATTGAGGAAGATATGGGGGGAAAGGAAATAGGAATATATGTGTTTAATAAATCTGAACCGGGTTATTTCGATGATTTTTCCGTTACGATTTTAAAGAAGAGGACTTTTATGGGGTTTTGACCCATATGTCGTACCTGACGGCACGATCATTAGGTACGTCGTAGGGAGTTACCTGCATGTCGTACCTACGGCACGAGCAGGGCCGGCGAATGTAAATTCGCCTTTGACTGCGTGTGGGTTTGAGATAGCCTCCACGTAGTGTTGTGCCGGTGAATGTAAATTCGCCTTTGACTGCCGATCTATGGTAGGAGTTACCTGCATAATGTACCTACGGCAGGATCATTAAGTCATCGTCTGGAGTTATATGCATCTCGTACCTACGGCACGATCATTAAGTCAGCGTTTGGAGTTACCAACATGTCGTACCTACGGCACGAGCAGGGCCGGCGAATGTAAATTCGCAGATGTCTCAATGCGGGTCTGTGATAGTCTTTTATGGTAGTGTTGTGCCGGTGAATGTAAATTCGCCTTTGACTCAATGCTGGGTCTGGAGTTACCGACGTTGGTGTCTGCCGTGACAGTTAAAGTCTTACTGGCTGATTGTAATCATGTCGAGAAAGAGTACACTATCGTCGATGGCTTCTAAGACAATGTCTACGACCTGTCCCTCTGCAAGATTGATCCGCACCGGATATTCGGAAAAGCGTGAATGCGATATTTTCCTCGGATCTAGCTCCTGATTAAGATGGATGGATTCACCACTGGAAATAGTGCAGTTTAGAGCTGGATCTTCCCGGATATTATTAGACTGCTTTCTAAGGCTAAATTTTATTTCATGAATCCCTGATGATAGTTTTGTGCTGCACTTCACTGTCTTGGTGGTTCCTGTTCCCCCGGCATCTGAAATTTTGATGCTTTGCTTTATAGTAGAGAGCGAATCGTAGTTGGGGTAACCTCGGTAAAAGAGTTTATTTGACGGGAGGATGATGGTGCCATTGAGCCAGGATTTAATTCTTATTTTATTGGGAAGGTGTGCTCTATAACTAAAATTATAAGAGTCACTGGATAGTTTGTATTTGCACATCTCACTATCGGCTAGCTTAAATGGAGCACCGTCTTTAATTAAGATTCTCCCGAATTGCCTAACCCTGGTTGGAAATGTGTCGAGCCACATATCCCTTATCAGAAAGATCTTATCATTTTCAAATACTGCTTCCGCTAATTTTATATTGCGGTAGACTGCATTGTCATGAGGGGTAGCAATTACAAGGTCAGGGTTTACTGCTGAATTGACATATGAATTCCAGTAATCACCTATCAATCCGATTTTCCCGAGGCTTTCCAATTCCTGTACTGTGGTACGTATTGCTTTTGCTACACCATTTCGGTAAAAATTTTCCAACGCACTGGATACGGACAAGAGTGAACAAACCAGGAGGGAGACCGCCATCCATTTCGGCAGACCTGGGTGGCTATCTAAATGTGCTAATAGCCATAATGCAGCAGAGATAAAAAGACAACTGAAATATCTTCTTCCCATTTCATTTAAATAAACCCAGTTTACCGTAAATAGTATTACCGCTGTAAGGATGAGCGTGACAAACAAAATACTCGTCAGGGTATTGTGCAAATGTGTTGTACCTTTTTTTCTTCTACCTGTTTTCACGTAGAAGAAATAGGAGGCGAGTGTTGTTATTATTGCAATCCAGAATACACCCTGCACACTGCTTTCAGATCTAAACAACAAGATCCGTTTGACGGATGCCCAGATTATTTCCAATCCATTTCCTATTTCGGATAAAGTGCTTAGTCTAAACGAACTGTAGGAATTGCTAGGGATCCCCTGAAGTTTAGCAAATATTATAAAAGACCCAACAAGTATAATGGAGGAAATAATCCATAACTTATACTCCGTTCGATTTTTTATTCTTTTTAATATTTGAGGATTGCTGAATAATAGACCCAGAACAATTGCTGCCACATAGATTATTCCAAAGTCTGAAACCCAGATGAGTATTGCTGTTGCCAATGCGGTGCATGCCATCCAATAGTATTGGGAATTATTTCCTTGAACTTGTTTTACTTTCTTTAGGCAGTAAAGAATTATTCCAAAAAAACTGAATTGGATACCAAAGGGATACAAAAGAAATTCTACAAATTGCCACGGAGGCAAAAACCAGATCAGATACAAGAATATGCGTAGGTATCGGTTCTTAATAAAAGAGGAGAATGAAAGTACCCCAAGGAGCAGGATGCCATAGTGTGTCAGTGAGGTTACCAAGATTAACGGAATACCTGAAAGCTTATTGACCATATATGCAACTATAGGAATGAGATTTCCTCCTCGGTCTTGCCCCCAACAGTACAGATCTTGAGGTAATTGAAGATGATGGGCCATTAGAATACTCAATGCACTGTCGGAATTCAAAAGAGGGGAGTAGTAAAAGGAAAAGTGAGCAAACGAAATTCCAAGGACCAGAATGAAAACGAAGACCTCTCCCGAATTTCTCTTGTGAGACATATTTAATTTATAGAATATTCATCTACACTGCAAATGTGAAATATATGCTCTGCAATGCCGGCTCATGCAATGATAGAAAAACATTTCTTCTTTCCGGATTAACATATGTAAATAAAATGGGGGTGATTCTTGATCGATTTCGCCAAGGGCGGGGCGAGGTATGGTGTACCTCGAAGTCAGAAGCTTGCGCGTGAAGTGGGTGAACTACTGCATCCTTGGTGAGCAACAATTATAATTACTTTTCTTTTTTGTGACTAAAAATGTCCTTTCCCACTTTTTGTCAGTCCCGACGATATCTGTCGGGATGGGTCATTCTTGAGCGATCCCGCCAAGGGCGGGGCGAGGTACTGTGTACCTCGAAGTGAAATGAACCACGTACAGTGGGTGGGTGAGCTCCTACATCCTCGGTGACCCACATCTTGGGTCTTCACTAGATTTTATAAGTGATTTCTTCCGCTTTTTTCTTGATAAAAAAGCTAGCAAAAAATCAAGACTGTGAATGATGGCCTAACATCCTGTAAGCTCTTGCTTACCCACGTGCAATCAGAGCCGTTCGGCATATTCATACTGAGCCTACTCTTTTTACCGAGGACTATGCCTCACTACGCTGATTGCTTCTTTGCTTACCTTCAGAGCAACAGGCTGTTTGGCCACCATTCAAGGTCGATCAAAGGGATTGCCATATGGTATAGCTCGGGATCATTTCTTGCGTGCGTGACTGCTTTGAATGATAGCTTAGAATTCCTCTTCAACGAAATAGATTATTTTTGGAATGTCTAGAAAAGGTGATTTCAAAGTCCCCCAACAAGTTCTTACTGCTGGCCTTTGATCCGTGAGCCAGGCTCTGACTTCCTTAGTGGAGAAGTCTATTGCTTGTGATCAGATTTTGTCTGCATTTATGCTCCTTAGCTCTTTTCCGCTGGATAAAATCTAACGCTACAACCGAAGTGTGGGCCCCCACCTACGGATGCGAAGTCGGAGTCATCAAAACTATTTTAGGACTTTTATGCCAGCGCTCCCAAAGACCTTTGAAAAAGGTCTAATCCCGGCCTTATTTTTTTTAGTGATAAAATGCCAAAAAACCGTTAAGAACTTTAAAGAGTTTGAACGAGTAGAATTTTCATCGAAAGATCAAACTTGAATAAAAGCAATCCAATATAGTACGTCAGGATTTATGTGAGTTTTTAAAGTTTAGGTTTTTTGGGATTTTATTGCGTTAGGAAAAAAATATAGCCGGCGATTTTGTCAAACTTTTGTCGCCAAAAGTTTGCCCTACCGGAGGTAGAATATTTTTATTGTATGTTCTTTCAAAATTCCGCTGGATAAAATCTAACGCTACAACCCAAGTGTGGGGCCCCACCTACGGATGCGAAGTCGGAATCCATAGGATTTTTTTCGAGTGCCTTTCACCCTTTTTGTCCTATTTTAACGGCAAAATATCTAAGGCGAGGTAGGCACGCTCCTGATGTCTGTAGGCGGACTCGTCGTGGGGTTGATGAGCTGTCTTATATTGAATGATGTTCACCCTATTAATTCTTGCTGGATAAAATCTAACGCAACAACACAAGGTGTGGGGCACCACCTGCGGATGCGAAGTCGGGGTCAGGGAAGTGGGAAAGAAGGGAAGTAGGGATTCCCAAGCCCGGAGCGAATCGAAGATCAACCGAAGCGAGATCCCGATATCAACCGGAAGGAGATCGTCGGGTCGTTGGGAGTGAAGGGATTGGTTAGCCCGGAAATAATTATTCATTCTTTTTTGTGACCAAAAAAAGAAACAAAAAAGTCTTTCTCTGTAGATCTTTTGCCTAATAGGCCAAACCCACCCGCTCGTGATCCCAGCCGTTCGCTTTTTAGATCATCACTTTGTTGCGCTTGATCGGAAGATGAGATGCCTACCTTCTTTTATGTCCCCATATGCTCACTTCGGCATCACTCCTCTACCTTGCACTCTTTGTCCTATTTTAACGGCAAAATATCTAAGGTGCTGTAGGCATGCTCCGCATACCTTGAGGAGGACTCGTCGTCGGGTTCTTGAGTTGTCTTATAGTGGTTGTTATACATCCATTGACTTTTCTACTAGACTACGTAGGATTAATCATGGGGGATCATGTAAGTTTGGTAGTAGGGTAATTGGGCCACTGATAAAATCTAACGCCTCGATCCAGGTGAGAGACCAGAATCTATGGATGCGAATTCGAAGTCTACAAATTATTTTGGAATACAGTCTTATTTACCAGGAAGATATTTCAATTCCGGGATAGAAAGCACCCCAGGAAAACCAGAAGCCCATAAACTGAGTTGGTAATTCCAGGGTAGCGCTATTTTCGTTGCCATTCAGTGGTTTTCCCAAAAGATCATATTTGATGCCATCGCTGTCCATTAATATTGCCGGAAATTCATTTTCCAATAACGAGAATTCTCGATCACCCCCATCAAAAGCCACGATAAAATTTTTGGATTTACTACGCACTACAATCAGATTAACATCACCCAGCTGCTCCCGGATCATTTCCATTTTCTCCAATTCTTCACCGAAAGTATAGACCCGATTTACCCGTTGACCCAGAACTCCAAGTACTCGCTGCTTTAAGTCCAACCGGCTGTCTTTCGTGGTGATTGGAAATATCAGCCGCTCCTGGTTGGTCCGGTAATCTCCATAGGGATAATCTCCATAAGGATTATCAAAACCGGTCGACCTGGTCATGATTGTTCCTTCCGGATATGCAGATCGAAATGTCTCAAAGGTCGTTTCTACCATGCTGTAGATTTTGGCCTTCGCACCTACGAGCTTGCCATTTACACAGTCCAGTCTTTGTTGGGACCAGATACTTTCCGTAGATCTGTCATAAGGCATCAAATTGGTATTGTACAACAATCCGGACACTCCAAACGTCGTTTCTTCGCCCTGCACGACTCGATTCCAGGCGATCCCGGTGCCAGTCAATGGGCAGTATGTGACCGCGAATTTTTTGGTTGCAAGCTCATCGTTGACTATTTCATGATGATCTAAAATACCTATTGGATAAGCCCTCACCTGGTCCTCTGCTCGCATGACGAGAACAAGATCTTCGTCATCTGGAAACTCGGCATTGCTGGCAATCGTGAATTGGGGATTGTCGATGGATGGTATCCCATCCTTCCCCGGACCTCCATCAAATACCTGATCAATGGGTATCAACCAGCCATTAGACGTATTTACAGATCCTCCCGGTGAAGGTGTGACAGTCTTGGACTTTGAGCAAGAAATTATCAGGGGGACCACGATGATGATGAACCACCTCATTACCGGAGGAGCCACTTTGAAGCTAATTACATTTTTCCAGGACAGCATTATTAATTCGGAAAGGGCAAAAACTTGCTTTAAAAAATTAAAAACTCGATACAAAAAAGATCTATGCAATTTCCTCCTTCTCGTCAGTTTCTACTAAAAGTTTTTTAAATGCCTTTCTGAATTCTCGCCAACTAAACTTTCTATCCTTATCCTGATCCAGCTCGCGTATCAACTTCTTTGCGACGATTGCCGATAGGAAATTGCTTATTTCTGCCTCTGAAATTAAATTCTTAAGCTCGGTCGATGACAGATAACCGTCACCGTTCTTATCAAAAAAGTGAAATGCTTGTTCCGGATTATCAAAACTCTGTGTGATGAGAATCTTGATCTTGTTTAGAATTTCTTTCTTACCAGCCACTTGGATTTACTTTTATTATGAAACGCCAAGATACGACATTACACATCAATATGTTGCCCCTCTACCCGTCTCTTTATTGCATTCTAGGCATTGTAAGTGGTGGAAGCCGTACCACCGCCTCGACCAGTCCAGTCAGTATGAAAGAATTCGCCTTTCGGCTTATCTAACCGCTCGTATGTATGTGCTCCGAAATAGTCTCTTTGAGCCTGGAGCAGATTGGCAGGTAATCGCGCTGTGCGATATCCGTCGTAGTATGTCAAGGCAGATGCAAATGCGGGGACGGGAATGCCCTGAGCTATAGATGTGCTAACGACATTCCTCCAGCTGGTCTGGGCATCTGACAGTTTTTCCTGAAAATAACTGTCCAAAAGCAGATTGTTAAGATTTCGATCTTTATCAAATGCGTCTTTGATATTTTTCAAAAAGACCGATCGAATAATGCATCCCCCTCTCCACACTTGTGCAATTGCCCCATAATTTAGACTCCAGCCATATTCCTTTGCAGCTTCACGCATCAATACAAATCCCTGGGCGTAGGAAATTATTTTAGATGCCAAAAGGGCTTGACGTATATCCTCGACGAAGACTTTTTTATCTCCATTAAATACCGGACTAGGCCCATCTAAAATCTTGGATGCATTTAGGCGCTCTTCTTTTTGTGCTGATATGCACCGTGCAAACACCGCTTCTCCTATCATCGTAAGAGGTATACCCAGATCAAGAGCGGTTATCGCAGTCCACTTTCCCGTTCCCTTTTGCCCTGCCGTATCCAGGATTTTTTCGAGTAAGGGCTCTCCATTTTCCTTGTACCCCAGTATGTCACTTGTGATCTCGATGAGATAACTATTTAACTCTCCCTGATTCCATGCTGCAAAAACATGATGCATTTCCTCGGCTGACATTTTTAACAACACTTTCATGATATAATACGCTTCACAAATCAGCTGCATATCTCCATACTCAATCCCATTATGTACCATTTTTACAAAGTGGCCCGCACCATTTTCTCCAATCCAATCACAACAGGGCTCACCATTTACTTTGGCAGAAATTGCTTGCAAGATCGGTTTTACCATTGGCCATGCTTCTCTTGATCCACCCGGCATAATGGACGGACCAAGAAGTGCACCTTCTTCACCGCCAGATACCCCTGTACCAATATAAAGCATGTCCTTGCTCTCCAGCAGTTGCGTCCTCCTGTTTGTATCGGGAAAATGAGTATTCCCACCATCGATTAGAATATCTCCTTTTTCGAGAAGTGGGCAGAGTTTTTCTATCATTTCATCCACTGCTGCTCCTGCTTTAATCATCATTATGATTTTTCGGGGACGTTCAATCGATTGGACAAATTCCTGGAGGTCATCCGAACCACGAAAGTTTTTATTCACACCTCGACCATTTATGAATTTTTGGACAATGCCTTCTTCAATGCCAGGCACTGTGCGGTTGTACACAGAGACAGTAAAACCTTTTGATTCCATATTTAAGGCCAGGTTTTCTCCCATTACAGCCAGGCCTATAACACCGATATCTGATTTATCTTTCATTTTCTAATATTGAATTTTTCACTAGAAAGGCGATTGCCATATTTCTTCCGTTTTTTCACCACACAATGTATAAATTATATCCTCTTTTCCACTTTTTTGGAAACTAAATGTTATTCTTTATTTTTTGTGATCAAAAAAGAAGTGAAAAAGTATTGCAATAAGGATTTTCGCTTATTTCTTGATCATTCTTAAGTGATCTTCTTTGCTTACCTTCAGAGCAACAGGCTGTATGGCCACCATTCAAGGTCGATCAAAGGGATTGCCAGGTGGTATAGCTCGGGATCATTTCTTGCGTGTATGACTGCTTTGAATGATAGCTTAAAATTCCTCTTCAACGAAATAGGTTATTTTTGGAATGTTTAGGAAGGTGGTTTCAGAGTCCCCCAGGAAGTTCCACTACTGGCCTTTGATCCCTGAGCCAGGCTCTAACTTTCATAGTGGTGAAGTCTATCACTTGTGATCTGATTTTGTCTGTATTCATGCTCCTCAACTCTTTTCTGCTGGGTAAAATCTCACGCTGCGACCCAAGTGTGGGACCCCACCTACGGATGCAAAGTCGGTGGCATCAAAACTATTTTAGGACTTTTATGCGAGCGCTCTCAAAGACCTTTGAAAAAGGTCTAATCCCGGCCTTATTTTTTTTAGTGATAAAATGCCAAAAAACTGTTAAGAACTTTAAAGTGTTTGAACGATTAGAACTTTCATCGAAAATCTAACGTGAATAAAAGCAATCCGATATAGTACATCAGGATTTATGTGAGTTTTTAAAGTTTAGGTTTTTTGGGCTTTTATTGCGTTAGGAAAAAAATATAGCCGGTGGTTTTATCAAACTTTTGCCACCAAAAGTTTGCCCTGCCGGAGGCAAGAATGCATTTAGTGGTTTGTCACATTATTCGCCAAAAGACACCGTAGCCTCTTTATCCAGATCGTAGCCACCAACAACTTGGATGTCAGGAATGGCAGCCTCAAACAGGCTAAGAAGTTGAATTCCTACTTACTTTTAGGCCCCAAGGCTCACTTCGGCATCACTCTTTTACCTCACCCTTTTTGTCCTATTTTAACGGCAAAATATCTAAGGTGCTGTAGGCATGCTCCGCATACCTGTCGGATGACTCTCCACTTTTTGACAATATCATTCATTCTTTTTTGTGACCAAAAAAGAACCAAAAAAGGTCTTTCGCTGAAGATCTTTTGCCTACTAGGCCAAACCCACCCGCTCGTGATCCCAGCCGTTCGGTTTTTCGATCATCACTTTGTTGTGCTTGACCGGAAGTTGATATGCCTGTCTTCTTTTACGTTCCCAAATGCTCACTTCGGCATCACTCCTTTACCTTGCACTCTTTGTCCTATTTTAACGGCAAAATATCTAAGGCGATGTAGGCATGCTCCGCATGCCTGGTTGGTCGCTCGCTGTAGGGTTTATATGCAGTTTAATATGGACTGTTGTTCATCTCATTACTTCTTATAGACAAATCAGACGGAATACATTTGTGATCTCCGCCTAAGGATGCGAAGTCGAGGTCATCAAAACTATTTTAGGACTTTTATGCGAGCGCTCCCAAAGACCTTTGTAAAAGGTCTAATCCCGGCCTTATTTTTTTTAGTGATAAAATGCCAAAAAACCGTTAAGAACTTTAAAGTGTTTGAACGAGTAGAACTTTCATTGAAAATCTAACTTGAATAAAAGCAATAGGATATAGTACGTCAAGATTTAAGTGAGTTTTTAAAGTTTAGGTTTTTTGGGCTTTTATTGCGTTAGGAAAAAAATGTAGCCGGTGGTTTTATCAAACTTTTGCCAACAAAAGTTTGCCCTGCCGGAGGCAAGAATGCATTTAGCGGTTTGTGACATTATTCGCCAGAAGATACCATAGCCTCTGTATCCAGATCGTAGCCACCAACAACTTGGATGTCAGGAATGGCAGCCTCAAACAGGCTAAGAAGTTGAATTCCTACTTACTTTTAGGCCCCAAGGCTCACTTCGGCATCACTCCTTTACCTTGCCCTCTTTGTCCTACCTTAACGGCAAAATATCTAAGGCGATGTAGGCATGCTCCGCATGCCTGGTTGGTCGCTCGCTGTAGGGTTTATATGCAGTTTAATATGGACTGTTGTTCATCTCATTACTTCTTATAGACAAATCAGACGGAATACATTTGTGATCTCCGCCTAAGGATGCGAAGTCGAGGTCATCAAAACTATTTTAGGACTTTTATGCGAGCGCTCCCAAAGACCTTTGAAAAAGGTCTAATCCCGGCCTTATTTTTTTTAGTGATAAAATGCCAAAAAACCGTTAAGAACTTTAAAGTGTTTGAACGAGTAGAACTTTCACCGAAAATCTAACTTTGAGTAAAAGCAATCCGATATAGTACGTCAAGATTTATGTGAGTTTTTAAAGTTTAGGTTTTTTGGGCTTTTATTGCGTTAGGAAAAAAATATAGCCGGTGGTTTTATCAAACTTTTGCCAACAAAAGTTTGCCCTGCCGGAGGCAAGAATGCATTTAGCGGTTTGTGACATTATTCGCCAGAAGACACCGTAGCCTCTGTATCCAGATCGTATCCACCAACAACTTCGATGTCAGGAATGGCAGCCTCTAACAGGCTAAGAAGTTGAATTCCTACTTACTTTTAAGCCTCAAGGCTCACTTCGGGATCACTCTTTTACCCCACCCTTTTTGGCTATTTTAACGGCAAAACATCAAAGGTGCTGTAGGCATGCTCCGCATACCTTTAGGATGACTCGTAATTGGGTTGATGAGTAGGTTTTGTTAATATTTTGGCTTATAATCACTTGATATTAATGCAATGTCTTTTGTTGATCAAGTCCATTTGATGAAATTCTCTCTACACAGTAAATCTGCCTTTATAAGCCCATAGGCCCAGTGCGGGATTTGAGATAAAATAAATCTCTTCTCCGGAGGGCAATGTATTAAACCCGTCTAGCAGGGTTCCGAGATCATACTTTTCGAGCATTTTATTGAGATCGGCATAGCGATAGTGTACGCTTTCGATTTCCTCCCTGGTGAGATTTCCAGGGCAGTATGTGATTGAAAATCGACCCTCGCTGCTGGAATGCATAATATGTGCAGCTGCGCTTAAATTATTGCGTAGATCTTGATTTTCTTCCAAAGCTTTTAATGTGGCTGGAGTACCGCAATAGCCATATTTTCTAATAAGTCTGTCTATCTCGCTGTCCTCACCAAATTCGGATAGTCCAGGTGCCAGTACGATAAGCTCCCCATTATCGGCCATCGCCAATCTCGTGCGATAAATACTTTTATTACCCAACCAGGTAGTTTTGAATTCGGCAGGATCTAAATAAACAATAACTTTTTCCAATGGCTGGTCAAACAAAGTAAAATTGACCTTTAGAGATAATTCGGCTGCCAAATGAAAAACTTCAACCGTGTCTCCGATGAACAATCCCCGGGTTACCAATTTACCATCCTCACTTAGAGCAACGACCGTCAATATATAAACGACTGGTAATTCTTTAATAAAATGATCAGATGCATAATTCAATAAATCCCTAACAGGATTTTTTGCCCGTCCCAACACGTTTTCAATACCAAATGCGGCACCAACAAAGTGGCTCTGATTTATTCCCGCTGAGCCACCGGTGCCGACAAAGAGATTTTTATTGTAATTGGCCATACCCATAACTTCGTGGGGAACAACCTGGCCAACAGATAGGATGAGATCATGACCTCCAGAATAAATTAAATTATTTAATTGCGCAGGCCAATCCGACTCGACCAGGCCTCCTGTCATCTCTTTGACCTGTTCTCCCGGGATGGTGCCTACTGTTACGACATCGTTTCTCCAATCATGAACACGAAATAACTCATGGGGGATGCCGGGATACATTTTATCTATCTCTGTGGCCGTCATAGGTTTGTGTGTACCCAGTGCCGGCATGATGTCCGTCAGAGCGCGGTCATAATGTTCGTGAATAAAAGTCGTAATCAATCCTGCGCCAGAGTGTAGTCTGGTAATATCAGGAGGTACGGCGATCACCTTTTTTCGAGCGCCCAACTTTTCCAAAGTGGAAAAAACAGCATTTTTGATATCCTCTCGCGATAAATCTGTTGTGCTACTTCCTGTTTGATAATAAATCATTCTATTTATATCCCTAATCTGAAAAAACTGATTACCTTTTTACACGTGCATTTCCTTCCCAAATACTCCACACCATTTCTTCATCGGTGGGACGAGCATAGTCGGTAAATAGCGTTGTGGCCAGTGCCCCGGTAGCCCATCCAAACTGTGCCCACTTTTCCGCTTCCCAATCTCTGAGGATAGCATACAAAACACCTCCGACAAATCCATCACCTCCCCCAATTCTATCTAAAATCTCGATTTTCCTTGGCTCAATTACATGCCATTTGTCACCTTCACTAAGTATTGCACCCCAAAGATGTTCATTGGCACTTACCACTTGCCGCAACGTCGTGGCAAAAACAGAGGCTCCCGAAAATTTAGCCTTAGCACGGCCAATCATTTCTTTGAATCCATCTATTTTTGACTTTAGGCCTTCCCCACCGGCTGGCGGACCCTCAATACCCAAGCACAATTGAAAATCCTCTTCATTCCCAACGAGTATGTCTGCCAAGGAGGCAATTTCGGTAAATATCGCATGAAGCTCTTCCTTCCTGCCCTTCCAAAAAGAAGCCCGGTGATTTAGATCAAAGGAAATCAGTGATCCGTATTTTTTTGCCGTTCTGGCGATTTCAAGACAAAACTTACTTGTATCTTTTGAAAGTGCCCCGATAAGACCGGACAAGTGAACAATCTGTACTCCTTCGGAGCCGAAAATCCGATCCAGGTCAAAATCACCGGCCTTCAGTGATCGGCCCACTTCACCCGCTCGATCGTTCTGAACTCGTGGACCGCGAGTGCCAAATCCACAATCTGCAATGTTGATTTGATGGCGATATCCCCAGGGACCTCCCTGTTCTACTTCTGGTCCTTCAAAATCCATATGTCTTGCTCCCAGATCACTCTTGATGTAATCTGCTATCGGACTGTGCTTTACGAATGCCGTCAGCACTTTTACCGGAAGACCTAGAAAAGAGGAAACACTTGCAACATTTGATTCTGCGCTGGTTGCGTGCATTTTAAACAGGTCACTACTGTACACCGGCTGCCTATCATAGGGTGTAAGTCGGATGCCCATACTTGTGGCTACCAACAGGGAGTATTGACAATCTCGTTTCAATGTTAAGCTCATTCTATTTTTTAGATTTTATGTGACTGATAATCGCGATTCTTCATAAGGGGATTCTGAAAAAAATTGAAGTGGTAAATAAATAAAATATCTTAGTAAGATGACCCAAATCCTTATACGATTTTTCCGTCCGGGGACTTGAAGGGCAAATCCGTGCTTGCCTTTTACATTCGACTAGTGAGGTTACTCCGGAAATTGCCAATTTCACAAAATGAGTCAATTTTGGATGAGATTTTCACTTTTTTGAGATCGGCTGATGCCTGTGTATCAGGCGATTGAAGAAAATGAAAATATTCCTGCCTGGCATGCCTCCAGGCAGACAGGGCCAAAAGAGCCATTTTTGATTTGGCAACCTTTTCGGATTTCTATAGACTTTCCAAACTCAATTATCACTTTTTTCAAATCGCTCCGCGGGTCAGTTGAAAAAAAAGTATGCTCATGCTGCATAGTCAATCTTGTAAGTTCTTTGGTTTTTTACACAAGAGAAAACCCTACCTACGATCTTGTTACGTATAGCGTTTAAGACCAACATTTTGTTTTTACCTTGTCTGACCTTCCGGATATAGTACGCCTTCATCTCTGGATTGTTTCTCACCGAGCTTACAGCGCACATATGTAAGATTGTCTTGAGTGTTTTGTTTGCCATGGGATGGACTTTGGTTCTTCCCCTAAGACTCGATCCTGAGCTGAATTCGAAGGGAGCAATACCTGCAAAAGATGCCAATTGCTTGGCATTGCTAAAACGTGTAAATCCCCTGGTGTAGACCAGAAGATATGTCGCCGCAACAAATCCAACGGATTTTACCGAGGTGGCAAGTTCATACTTGACCTTAAGGTCTTCGTTTGATCTGATGGCCTTGAGAATCTTCACCTCTAGAGCTTTTAGTTCCTCTTTCAAAGCTTCTAAACTCTTGCTACAAGCTTGATGAAGGGCTTCCGATTCACTGACTAACCCAACACTTTTGAGCTCCTTAATCGGCTTGCTTAAAGACAGTAGTGAGGTCTGTAGTCTTTCTCTAAGTGACAGATAATCAGATATTTGAAGCAGTGCTTTGTCCATCTGTTCATAGGACTTTGCCTTGTCCTGGTTGCGAAAGGCATAGCTCAGTATGCGTTCAGCATCAATCTCGTCACTTTTTCCCCTTTGGATCCCTCCTGACCACTTTATTTGAACTGGAGTTTCAACCCAGACAAATGCTTCCTTTGATTGAAGATAGGTAACCAATAGCCGATGATAAATACCGGTGTTTTCCAAACAGATCAAAGTACTGTTCATTTTCAGCCCCTGCTTCTTCATCCAATTATACAGTTTATCGAATCCACCTAAATTGTTGGCAAAGCAGGCTTTTCTCACGCTTCGATCAGCTGTATTCTCGCCCAAGGCTAGATCTATTTTCCTTTTCGATACATCGATGCCCATAATTGAGTCCCATTTCATTTTAATACCTTTAATTGTTTAGAAATTAGCCAAATGTCTAAGCATACATCTGCGGTCTAATTCCCTGATAATAGGCCTTGGTGCCTCAATTTCTATCTGGACTCTGGATGTAAGATTCACTGAAGGACTAAATCCGAAAATAGGTCCTTAACCTTTGAGTAAGCTCTAGGTCCCTTCAGTGAAGCTTAGACATTCGACGATCGCAAGATCACAACTTTTTTGCTGATGCAAGTCTAAGGGAGTAGGCTCGCTAGTCCAGATCTACGGATCGATATGCTGCAATGAGGGCTGACTCTCCTTCGAGGCCGTCGATAAAATTACCGTGTTCCATACCCAAAATGCCACGATATCCCTTATTGTGGATATGTTTAAAGATGTTTTGGTAATTGATCTCGCCCGTGGTGGGTTCGTTTCTTCCGGGATTATCACCGATTTGAAAATAGCCAATCTCATCCCAAGCATTATCCATATTGGGGATCAGGTTGCCCTCTTCAATCTGTTGATGATAGATATCAAATAGAATCTTACAGGAAGGGCTATCCACTGCCCGGCAAATAAAATAACTTTGAGGGATGGTAGTCAGAAAGACTCCGGGGTGATTATAGAAATTGAGGGGCTCCAGCACCATGACAAGGCCATGTGGTTCGAGAAGTGCAGCGGCTCTCTTCAAGGTTTCGATGACGTGTGCTGTCTGGTATCCAATTTTTACCTTCAGATCCAGCCGGCCAGGTATAGTGGTCATCCAAGTTGCATTTACGCGCTTTGCCACATCTATGGAGGACTTGATATCATCGAGAAATGCTTGCCTCAAGGATTGATCTGCAGTCGTAATTGTGGGTTGATTACTTCTCACTCTTCCTCCTACAAAGACACCCATTCGCATTCCCAGCTGGGCCAAAGTTTGTCCTATTTTGTCCTGCAGCGATTTTTCCTTCCGTTTGAGATTATTGTCTTCAAATGCAGTAAAGCCCTGGTCCGCCATAAACTTGATTTGGTCGATGGGGTCTGCACCGGCATGATGTCTAAACATCCCTAGATGGGGAGCAAAGGCCATTTTAAACTTTTGAATGATCATAGTTCGTTTTTTCTTTAGGACAACCGTTTTTTGTAATCACCTTATCCTGATAGGTACCTCAAATGCAAGGCCTGGCCAGCCCCACAAGATCTCAAAAAGTTGAGATCCCAGAATGAAAACAGCGAAAAATTCTTTAGCTGGAATCAATTTTCCAACAGCATTCTTAGCCCCCTTAGGGTAGAAAAATGATTTTCAAGATTACAATGATGTGCCTTTATTTGAATGATCGAGTGATGGAAACAAGAAAATCTCATGAGCTTATCGAGACATAGGACGTGACACTCTGGCTACACAAAAATAACCAATGCTAATAAGAAACTGTGACGACAGTGGGATGCCTAAAGTATTTGTGGAAATCTCTATGTTTATGGCCGATAGAACGGAAAAGTCCTCGAGCCATGGGTGATGTAAATGAGAGTCATCAAATTAAATCAGACGAACAATGCTTGAAAAGGTAATGGAGAATTGGCCGGAAGAACTGGATCTCAGGAATGAAGAACATGCGGACTTAATCAATAATACTGTTGATTCAATAATAAACCAGGGATACGGTATTGCGAGAATTGAGGCTATGGAAGAGGAGCTGCTCACGAAAGGTGACTATGCATCGGTCATTCTTCCACTTTCACTAAAAATTGCGAAGTCTAAAATCATCGCGTCGAAGGTTGCTAAACCATTATTTATTTCGATCATTTTTGCCATTTACAAGGAGCATAATAGAATTCGAAAAAACGACGAGCATCCACATGGAGAAGACTTTCTTGTCAGAAAAGTGAGTCAAATTGAATGGTTATTCGGTGATAATTCCAATATCAACTGGGAGCTTGTGGTAGTCGACGACGGTTGCCCGGAAAACAGTGGAAAAATTGCCCAGGCTATTGTAGACAAGTACAATCTCAATGACCGGGTGCGGGTCGTATATCTCAAGGATGCGATCGCCCATAAGTATCCTCCTGCCAGGTCATTGCAATCAACTGGAGATAGCCAGAAGGGCGGATCGATAATTTACGGGATGTGGGATGTAGTGAGAGAGAAGAAAGGGGAACATCACACCGTCGTTTATACCGATGCAGATCTGTCTACACATTTGGGTCAATTGATGCTATTAGTCGAGCCTTTGCTGTATGGGGACAAGTTGTGTGCCATAGGATCGAGGAGGGAGTCAAAATCAGTCGTTATTAAAAAGGGTGCACGAAATAATCGTGGTAAGCTTTTTATTTATTTGTGGAAGAGGCTGATTCCCAATTTAGGAAATATCATAGACACCCAGTGTGGATTTAAGGCATTCAGGGCTGAGATAATACCAGAGATAATTGATGACTTGATTGAGAAGCGATTTGCTTTTGATATCGAATTACTTGTCAAAACGGAATTGCTCAGAGAACAATCTATAGTAAAAATTCCAATTGCATGGATCGACAGTGACGAAGCTTCTACGACCACAGATCTGCAACCTTATTTGCCTATGTTGAAGGCCATTGTGAAGATGAGTAGAAAATACTTTCCCTACGAGACAGGTGCGGAAGAATTTGCCGGGTTTATTGATTCACTTGATGTGGATAAATTCAATAAAATTCTGGATAATATACCACAGGAAATTGTGGGGAGAAATCCCAGCGAGTTTACTCAATACGATGAGGTCCGAGCAGCAGATTTTAGAATTTAAATAGACCGTACTTTCGCTACTAAATCCATCGCCAGGTGCCACCTCATTTTCTTATTTCACAACCAATGATTTAATCCTTTTTTCACTTTTTTGGCACCCGCCTTTCAGGCCACGCCGGCAGGGCAAAAAGTGGAGCATTCTTGAGCGATCCCGCCAAGGGCGGGGCGAGGTACTGTGTACCTCGAAGTGAAATGAACGTCGTACAATGAGTGAGCTCCTGCATCCTTGGTGAGCAACAATTTTAATTATTTTTCTTTTTTGTGACCAAAAAAGAAACAAAAAAGTCTTTCGCTTTCGTGCCTCGTCCGATAATTATCTATACAGCTGAAGCCGATCTTTTTCGCCATCTCTTCATCATTAAAAGCCTTATGTAGCATGGCTATACGCGGTTTTACTTCTTCGATATGACAAAAAATATCTGGCTTGATCTGTACATTTAATTACCAGACGAAACACTGGATCTTTTGCCTAATAGGCCAAACCCACCCCGCTCGTGATCCCAGCCGTTCGCTTTTTAGGTCATCACTTTGTTGCGCTTGATCGGAAGATGAGATGCCTACCTTCTTTTACGTCCCCAAATGCTCACTTCGGCATCACTCCTTTACCTTGCAGTCTTTGTCCTATTTTAACGGCAAAATATCTAAGGCGAGGTAGGCACGCTCCGCATGCCTGTAGGGGGACTCGTCGTGGGGTTCGGGAGTTTCTTATATTGAATGATGTTCACCCTATTAATTCTTGCTGGAACAAATCTAGGGCTACAACACAAGGTGTGGGGCACCACCTGCGGATGCGAAGTCGGGGTCAGGGAAGTGGGAAAGAAAGGAGGTAGGGATTCCCAAGCCCGGAGCGAATCGAAGATCACCGAAGCGAGATACCGATATCCACCGGAAGGAGATCGTCGGGTCGTTGGGAGTGAAGGGATTGGTTAGCCCGGAAATAATTATTCATTCTTTTTTGTGACCAAAAAAGAACCAAAAAAGTCTTTCTCTGTAGTGCCTCGTCCGATAATTATCTATACAGGTGAAGCCGATCTTTTTCACCATCTCTTCATCAGTAAAAGCCTTGTGTAGCGCCACTATACTCGGTTTTACTTCTTCGACATGACAAAAAATATCTGGCTTGATCTGTACATCTAATTACCAGACGAAACACTGGATCTTTTGCCTAATAGGCCAAAGCCATCCCACTCGAGATCTCAGCCGTTCGCTTTTTGCCGGTCATTTTATTATTTGTGATCAAAAGGTGACATTTATACCTTTTTTTTACCGATCCTCCTGCACACTTCGGCATCGCTCCTCTACCTTGCACTCTTTGTCCTATTTTAACTGCAAAATATCTAAGGCGATGTAGGCACGCTCCGCATGCCTGTTGGATCACTCGAGTTGTAAAGTGTTATATTGTGTTATTTGAATTTTATCAACCCCATCCAATCCTCTTGTAAACACAATTGTGAGGACTCACCTCCGGACGCGTAGTTGGGGTTTACAAATTATTTTGTGACTTTTAGGGTGAGTCGAACCGAAAGACCTTTGCTAAAAGGTCTCATTCCGGTATTTCAAATTTTAGTTAAGAATGGTCATATGCATGCTGATGACGGTATCTTTATTATTGGGCTCCGGGGCCCGGATTTGATAGTAGATCACGTTTTTTATCAAAAAATTGACTAAAAACACACGTTAAAAATCTATTTTGGAAATTCTAGGAAAAAATGATGATAGCATATAGTTCTTGCCTTGGTCGTTCATTAATGCCATTTAAGTATTTACTCCTTTTAGGTATCCTGATGGCTTGTAATCGGGTGAGCAAAAATGGCGATGCAGCCCGGACAGTCGAAAAGCCCAATATTCTGTTTGCATTTGCCGATGATTGG
The DNA here is from genome assembly GCA_965222645.1 of Saprospiraceae bacterium. Lineage (GTDB taxonomy): Bacteria > Bacteroidota > Bacteroidia > Chitinophagales > Saprospiraceae > JABDMH01. The sequence continues at coordinate 5,418,073 of OZ244968.1, forward strand.
GGAAAGTATGCAAGCTGTTATCAAGGCATTGACGGGCCCCGGTCGATAAATGCCTTATTCAACACACCTAATGTAGATCGGATAGCAAACGAAGGTATACTTTTTAAGCACGCTTTTGTCAATGCACCATCCTGTACACCCTGCCGGAGTTCCCTACTTTCTGGTCAGCATTTTTTTCGCACGGGTAGAGGAGCAATTTTGCAAGGTGCTGAGTGGGATGAATCTATTCCAACTTTCCCGTTACTCCTGCACAACAGCGGGTACCATATCGGCTATACCTACAAAGTCTGGTCTCCAGGTAAACCCCCTGATGCCGGTTATGGAGGAGTTAAAAATCGATTTCAACGGGCAGCTCAATTCAATAATTTTAGCCAGCATGTTGCAAAATTTATGGATGAGGATGGAAAGAGTTTGGAGGAAGCCAAAGGGGTTTTGTATGAGGAGGTCCGGAATAATTTCCAGGATTTTTTAGATGCAAGGGAGCACGACCAACCTTTTTGCTACTGGTGGGGTCCGACGAATGTCCATCGAAAGTGGATCTATGGTTCCGGAGAGCGATTTTGGAACCTGGATCCGGAAAAACTAAAGGGGAAAATGCCCTCTTTTCTCCCCGATGTCGATACAGTCCGCACTGATTTTGCAGATTATTTAGGCGAGATCATGGCTTTTGATGCAGGATTAGGACTTCTTTTGTCCATCCTTGAGGATCGAGGTGAATTGGATAATACTCTGATAGTAGTGAGTGGAGATCACGGATTTCCTGGCATGACCAATGGCAAATGCAATCTTTATGACTTTGGAGTGCAAGTGCCATTAGTAGCAAGATGGCCCGGTGTGATTGGTTCCCGTCGTAAAGTGGAAGATTTTGTCAGTCTCCCTGACCTGGCACCTACTTTTCTTGAGGCCGCTGGCGTAGCTCTCCCAAAAGAGATGACATCCCGAAGTCTGATGGGTATTTTCAGGAGTGGTAACAATGGTCAGATTGAGGATGATCGTGACTATGTTATCACAGGAAGAGAAAGACATGTGCGAATGGCACGTGCAGGCGCACTGCCCTATCCTCAACGTGCAATCCGGACGAAGGAGTTTTTATACATTATTAATTTCGAACCCGACCGGTATCCCATGGGAGATCCCCTGGGAGTCGATGACAACAATTATGTTCCCGACATCAATGAACTTACCAATAATACGTTTCATGCATTTGGTGATTATGATGCAAGCCCGAGTAAAGCATGGATTGTAGCACACCGAAGGGAACCGGATAATAAAAAGTATTTTCAGTTTGCATTTGGAAAAAGGCCAGCTGAAGAATTATTTGAGATAAGAACAGATTCCGATCAGGTGATCAATCTGGCTGGCGATCCCCAATACGAGGAAGTGAGGAAGAAACTTAGAAATCAATTAATGGATGTATTGTCTGGTACCGGAGATCCAAGGGTCATATCTGATGTAATTCCGTACGAGCATCCACCTTTTGCAGGAGAGGAAGAATGACGAATGACGAATGACGAATGACGAATGACGAGTTACGAATGATGAATGACGAATTACGAGTTACGAATGACGAATTACGAATTACGAATTGCGAATTGCGAATTACGAATTACGAATGACGAATTGCGAATTACGAATTACGAATTGCGAATGACGAGTGACGAATTGCGAATGACGAATTGCGAATGACGAATTACGAATGACGAGTGACGAGTTACGAATGATGAATGACGAATTACGAGTTACGAATGACGAATTACGAATTACGAATTACGTGGTGGACTACAGCCCCATCTCTGTGATACGTCTTTTCTGTTCGTTTAGACTGATGTCTTCAACGTGTGTGGCGATCCACCACTGATTACCACAGGGATCTTTCACACCACCATATCGCTCACCAGCGTGATGCATGGTCATTGGCTCCATAATCTCTGTTCCCCCTGCTCGGATGGCCCTTTTGAAAACATCGTCACAATTCTCCACGTAAATGTATAATGCTGCTGTCATTGATTCATCCTGTTCACGGGGTTCACCCATCATGATCATGGAGTCACCAATTTTCATTTCCACATGCATAATACTTCCATCTGTCCTGTTTACCTTTGATATGACACTACCTTCAAATACCGTCGAGATAAACTCTATTAAGTTATCGACTTTTTTAACCATTAGGTATGTCGTGATCGTATGGAATCCGTTGCGTTTAAAATTAACAGCTGGCATTTTTGTCATTTTTTTTACTATTTTGAATAACGAAGTTGGACCCTATTCCAATTATGGATGGGTGAATAAAATTAATAATTTAACAACAAATGATGTCTTTTAAAAGCTACTTCGGTTTCGCTATATTATTTCTGTTTGAATTTGGCATTGTTTTCAGTCAAAAGTCAGCCAGTTTACTTGATCCGGACAATGTGATGCCCGTTAATGTTGAGATTTCCAGTGTTGTTTACGAAGGGAAAAAGGCGATGTTTGTACAACCATTGCAAGTAGAGTCTGAGGCTAAATTTGTAAAATTAAAAGAGATAGAATTTGAAAATGGAATCATAGAGCTAGACCTTGCGGGAAGTCCCTCTGCCACTGCAGGAGCACAAGCACGAGGCTTCGTGGGAGTTTGTTTTCGCATTGATTCCGACAATTCGAAATTCGAATGCTTTTATCTTCGACCCACTAATGGACGAGCGGAAGATCAATTGAGAAGAAATCATTCAGCACAATATATATCTTATCCTGATTTTCCCTGGTTCAAGTTGAGAAAGGAGACCCCCGGCAAGTACGAAAGCTATGTCGATCTGGTTCCGGGACAATGGACTAAAGTCAAGATTTCTGTGCAAGGGACGACGGCAAAACTATTTGTGCATGGCAATGAGCAACCTACTTTGATTGTAAATGACCTAAAACACGGAGCGGGGACAAAGGGCTCTGTTGGTTTATGGGTAGGGCCTGGCACAGACGGACACTTTGCAAATGTCCATATAAAGAATCAGTGATCCATCGCTTTGGCTGGCATCTATTGATCATGGTGACATCCCAGGCTAGTCGCAGGAGACACTTAGAATTCTTTGCGAGGGTATGTTAAGTGCAAAATAAAGTTTCCACATATTCCGTCTAATTACGGGACCACTCTTCTTTTTAAGATTTCCATGCATTTATTGTTATGAGAGCAATAACTATACTATTGATTTTTGTTGGACTTAAGGGCACCTATGGTCACATCAATGCCCAAACCCACGATTGGATCCGAACAAATCCAGGGGGAGGCGGTGCTTATAGTACAATTGGAGCTAGTGTATCAGGAATAATTATCGCGGGCAGTGATTTGTCTGGTGCATACCGTAGCGTCGATGGCGGTCAAACCTGGGATGTGATAGGTGCTAGTAGAGGTCTTACAATAACTCATGTGAGCGGGGTAGGTTTCGATCGCGTCGATGGTGATAAAATATATATCGGTACTGAATCCGGCATTTTCCGAAGCACTGATGGCGGGGACATGGTGGTCAGTGTTTTGGATGGAGGATATATTACGGATATCGAATTTGGGACTGCTCAATCTTCCACCGGTTATGCCACATGGCATCCGCAATATAATTCTAATAATGGAGTGATATTTAAATCAACGGATGATGGATTAAATTGGGCTCAAGTCAGTACCGATATTCCGGCTGGACTTCGAATCTTGAAAATCGTCGTAAATCCTTCAAATGTTGATACTGCCTATATGCTAACGGGAAATGGCAGGTTTGCTCCTTGTGGGCCAGCTGAGGTTTTCCGTACAGTAAATGGCGGTATAAATTGGGTAAATATTACAGAAAATCTACCTGAAATACTGGACATCGCTGTTGATCAGTCGGATCCTCAAAATATATTTATTACAACAATGAATGCCAACTGTAACGCACAGTATTATTGGACGGATTTGGATGGGCAAATTTTTAAAAGTACTAATGGGGGAACGAGCTGGGGTGATGCTTTATCAGCTTATACGGGTGTGATTTTTATCGAAAATACAGGTACGATCAGACTTGTTGATCCCCGTGAGCCATATCCTTGGGTGGCATCTGCCGGTACATGGACTTCAACAGACGGTGGAGTCACTTTTTCTAAAACAGGTGATGTAAATAATTGGGATACTTTTTTTAATGGGCAATTATTTCATTCTTACGGCATTAGTTTTAATGGAATTTGTAAGACCCTGGGGGAGGATCTGTCAAATCCCGCAAATTTTTATTGGGTTAATATTCAGTATGTATTTGGGAGTAACGATTTTGGGACGACCTTTAACAACTTGTTCACTAAAGAGTCTCCCATGGGATGGAGTAGCAGGGGCTTTGACAATGTCAATATGCAAGACATTTGTATTCAAGAATCGGATCCTGAGTTGATTTATATCGGGTATTTTGATATTGGATTATGGCGTAGCGATGACCGTGGGCAGACCTGGAATAGTTGTAATCCAGAAATGTACACTGGCAATTGGGATGGGAAAGGAGGTAATTGTGCAACTGTTATCGCTGATCCTGACCGCGAAAATGTCGTATGGGCATCGATGTCTCCAAACCAGGAAGGACAATCTCCCACTTACCTCCTAAGGAATGAAAGCAAAGGAGATATAAATGGTTGGTCATTGGCAAATCTTGGGTTACCAGATGTAGAAGTTATGGGTCTTGCTTTAAATCGTCACAGTAATCAAAATAGCCGTACTCTGTATGTGACCGGAGATGGTGATGTTTATAAGAGTACAGATGATGGCTTGAATTGGTCTAAGGTATGGGACTGCAACGGATGTCGTTTTACTGCCGTGGATGAGATGGATTCCAGCCTTATATATGCAGGAGGAGAAGTTGGAATAATGCGGTCCAGGGATGCAGGAGTTAATTGGGATGACGTTAGTCATCCGGAGATGAAGGCCACACCAGGTCGTCAGTACTGGGATCGAACTTATGACGGGGTTTTTGACATAAAACCGGACCCGAATTTTTCTGGAGTTCTTTACGTGACAGCTATTGGCTCAAATAAGGGTTTGTATAAGAGTGAAGATGTAGGTGATACCTGGGAAAAAGTTCTTACAGATGACTATTTGAGGAAGGTAGAAATTGTACCGACAGATTCAGATATGATTTACGCAACCTCTTCAAGTTCGTTTACAGCCGGTGGCTACAATATAGAGTCCAAAGGCATCCAATTTTCTGATGATGGAGGATTAACCTGGACTCAGCAAAATCAGAACATGCCATGGCCATTTGCCCTTGCGGTAGAGGTGGACCATACCACATCACCACTGGTTTTTGTCGGGTCACCAGGTACGGGATTTCAGAAATCAGCTGTCCCTCTTTCTACCAATTCACATATAGTCACTACTGAAGATTGCGTTGAACTTTTTCCCAATCCGTTTGAGAATTACATTGTTGTAGATGGCGTTTTAGATAATTTTGAATTAAAGATTTTTGATATTTCGGGAAACCCGGTCGGAGATTATTCCGGATCCAGCAATCCGGTAGTTTTAAATCTTGGAAATCTGGGTGTGGGTGTCTATTTTTTATCGGTCCAACATAACTTGAAAGGGCAATTAGGTGTTTACATGATGATTAAAAATTAATCTCAGTTTTTTATCTGGTATAGTGACTTGCAAAGCTATCTTGCTATCTCACAAATTTAACCGGAATGGTGGCCAGATATACATCTGTGCTCCCTTCGTGTGACGAATAATAGGACATGTAAATTCTGTTTTTTTCATATAAAATACCTGGATAGCTTGTATCGCCTCCGCTTGGTAATTTATAGAGTTCTTCAAATATCCCATGCATATCACCCAAAAGGAGTGCTGTATAATTTCCTTCTTCGTGGTACCTTCTGCTTCCTGCGAGAATGTGTTTATTGTCGAGGATAATGTAATCCGGACCACCGAGTCTAAAATTAGCTTGGGCCCATGTCCAATCGATGTAAGGAGGTGGACTGACTCCCCAATATCCCAATTTATCTTCCTCCTCTCTACGGATTAGGATAGCCATGTTTTCATTATCAAAAAACCGAATTGTGGCTTCATTGGGTCTACCGGATAATTTTAATTTTTTGATCAAAGAAAAGTGAATGCCATCTCGCGAACTTACTAACGAGGCTGATTTATCTCTACCTTGATAGACAACTCCATAAGCTATTGCATTGTGCCATGTCACCCGCCACAGCCAGTCTCGACCTGAGTGAATCGTAGAATCCAGGACTATGGGTTGCATGCTAGAAAATGAGTCCCCACCTGGGGCAGAAAACGCCACATGTGTCTGCTGAGATAGTAATTCCTTGCCTTGATATTCCGACCCACCAATCAGCACCATGATTCTACCACCCGGCATTACGCATAGTTTGGGATCCCTCAAATCATATTTATCACTTTCAAACTGATGGTGTAGTATCCATGTCTTTGCATCATCAGAAACTATGATTTTGATCGCCCCATTTTTTCCATATACATGTCTTTCTCCTGATCTAAATGCACAATAATAATTATCATTAAATTTAATTAGTGACGTGAAGGCATTGTGATTGCCGTCCGAATAAATTTTTTGCACTTCGATTTGCTCATCTACACAACCCTTATAGGTGAGAAGCGTGAGGACAAGTACTAGGGAAGATATTGTATTCATTTAAACCTAATGATTTAGTCGACGTAAGCCGATTTCTCTTATTTCAACCTTAGTATTTTCCGATTTACGAACCATTTGTAATGTGAGTTTGTAGTTCTTTTTATCCAGGTTGAAGGTGTCGATTACCAAAAGTGTCCATTCTTTTGTCCCAAAATCTACGTGCATTTTAGAGCTGTAGTCGTCGACCTGAATTAAAAAGTCACTGTCACCCTTACCTGAATCGCGCCCAATAAGTATAGCTTCATATTGTCCAGCTGCAGCGGTGTTTATTTCCCAGGTGATCTTTCCACCAGGAGTCCATTTGGCAAGCCAATCCCCGTCTACTCCCCTTGGGTGAGTGCCAATCCGCTCACCGGTGAGACCACGGTGACCTGTGTATTCCAGGGTGCCACGAGCGATGCCATGGTGGGGTTTGATATAGACAGGATTTTCCTCAGGATGTCCAACGGGAATTGGTAATGGAGTCAGACGATATTCTGAAGAAATGGATTGCCACCAGTTATTGTACTGATTCTTTAAATCCGCAAAAACTTCCGGATGCTGTTTGGCGAGGTCAATGTTTTCACCCGGATCTTTTTCCAGATCATATAGATGCTCACCATTTATCATTTTCCAATTATCTTTTCTTACTACTCCCCCTGGAAAGGGTAGATCGGTGCCCAATGTGGACAAGTCGTATTTCTGTAAAAAAGTTCGGTCTATTTTTTCCGTTTTGTTTTCCAAAAGAGGCAAAAGGGATATGCCATCGATTTTTGGATCCGACTCCATTCCTAAGATATCAGTCACAGTGGGCACGAGATCGATATGAGCTGCAACGTGATCGATTGTTCTGCCCCCCTGCCAATTATTCTTCCATTGCCAATAATTTTGTGTGCGAATACCCCCTTCGTAGATTGTAAATTTTTGATCTCTCAATCCTGCGTTATACCTCATTTGATCCTGGGCTACCTTCCAACCATTAATAGGGCCATTGTCACTTATAAAAACAATGATCGTGCTTTCCTCCAGTTCCTGTTTTCTAAGCTCAAAGACGATTTTGCCAATATTTTCATCGATATTTTCGATCATTCCATATACTCTGGAAGTGCGTTCGTCAAGGCCCATGGAAAGAAATTTACTAAAATAGGTACTGTCTATAAAAAGGGGAGTGTGAGGGGCATTGAATGACAGAAAACAGAAAAAGGGGGTGCCATAGTTTGTGGACATAAAATCAAGAGCATGATCTGTAAGGACATCCGAAATATATCCTTTGGTTTTTTGACCGAGTCCATTTTTTTCGAGGACGGCATCATAATAGTCGGAGGTGTGGCCCGTTCGAAACCCAAGAAATTCATCAAATCCTTGAGCATTTGGGGTGCTGGGGTAATATTCACCCAAATGCCATTTGCCAAAAATTCCAGTTCGATATCCCTTTTCCTTCAAAATTTCGGCCAGTGTGACTTCTTGAGGATTAATAGTTTCGTAACCGTTAGTTACACTATGTACACCGGTACGCTGGTGGTATTTACCTGTAAGAAGGCTGGCACGAGTGGGAGCACATACCGGTGATACATAGAAGTGTGAAAAATTGATGCTTTCTGAGGCCCACTGGTCAAGATTCGGAGTCTGGATGTGGGGATTTCCTGAGTGAGATACATCTCCAAAACCCATATCGTCCACCATGATGAGTAGGATGTTTGGCGTCCTCGAGGTGTGATCAACCGTACGGCAATTACAAAAAATCATGAAGATAAAAAGTAGAACTCGCACGATATTTTTTTAATATAATTAGTTTTCAGAAGCTTTGCCGTTCTTCAAACATAGTGATCGCTTTATACAGAACTCCAGCTGATCCCCGGAATGTACCTGATCCTTTTGGTTTGTTATCAATAGTATACCACTCAAAAAAACCGTTGTTGTCTTTTACTCGCTTTACCATGGGCAATATTTCCTGGTAAGCTTCATCGATAAAACCATTTTTAATCAATTGTTGAATCATCCGGCCCCCAAACCAGGTCCAGTCTCCCCCGTTTTGGTAGCCATAGGGATACATGCTTTTATTTTTAAAAAATCCTTCGGGGTAGGGAGGATGCATAGTCAGACCGATCGACCCTGCACCGGACATCTTGACGTTTGCCTGCATTCGCTGAAGCGCGGTTCTAATTTCGGTTTTTGTGAGAAGACCTGCTTCGATTGCCACTGCGGTGCCTCCGTGATAATAGATTTTGTTTTCATCGAAGTCATCCGGAAAGGGCGAGCCGTTTAAATATATATGTGGCCTAAATTTTTGATTTTCTTGGTCCCATAAATGCTTCCGTGCATTTTCTGCAATTTTATTTCTGATTGACTTCCATTTTTCTATTGTGCGAGGTAGAATTTCCATCATGTTATCTAGCGCAATAAGGAACATGGAATTGTCGTATATATCGATAGCGTAATGTGTGTCATCGGTAAAATATACGCCCCAGTCATGCTCAGGCTGTACATCCCCCCAGTCGGCGGTTGTAGCACCCCATAATAGTCCGTATTTTTCATTGTAACGATGCTGCATGAGAAAATCCATTGACGATTCCAGCCGGTCACCTACTTCGATACTTCCAACTACTTCGTTTAAAATGGAATAGTCACCCTTCGCTTTTATGTATTTATACACTGTCTGCACGAGTGATGATTCTTGATCCGTTTCCACAGTATTCTTGTGACCTGCATACCGAGGCTCTTCCTCACTATAGATATAGTCATATCCATGTCCCGAAAGTTTGTCCTTTGGGATATATCCGTCAATTATGTTACCGTCATCTCCCTGCATTCTAAAAAAGACGATTAGATTTTCTTTTAGAACTGCCGCGTCGAATACTTCAGCAGAGAGATCGATAAAGGTATTGTAATCACGAATCCAAATTTCTCCATAACCATCTCCGGCATTAAATCCGGTTTTAATGATTTCCAGCGCCTTTTTTTTGGTAAATTTAAAGTATTCTTTGATTGACTCATGAGATATATTTGCGGAATCCTCTGAAGGTACCTTGCAATAAATACTGCTGATCATGAAAATGAGCAGGATCTGAATGCGAATATTGTTCATATAAATACTACAGTTTTGCCGTTTCTATCCAGACTTTTCTAAGATCAGTCTAGGTGGATTCAGGTCCGCTTCTTCCGTTCTTATATTGGAACCTTGCCGGCTTTTACCTTCATTACCGAATCGATCTTTTCTGATCAGATTTTTCCCGATCGCCATGCTCTTTGCCCACACCTCCAAAACCAAATTGGTTACCTTTTCATGTAAAATTCATCTAAATTCATTATCGAATTTATTATCAATGTCAATGATGCCAATTTTGGGGCTTCGATATTTTTAGGTGGTGGATACTGACCAATCTTCACAAATGTGTTTGCAGCATCAATTTCTGATTCGAATCTTGATTTTTCCTCAACATACAATTTCAACAGGTCACTTTTAGTCTTTTTGGAAATAGGTTTGCCACAGAGCCGGAAGTAAGCTTCTTCCACTGATTTTTCAGCATTCTCATTCTTTGCGAGCAGATCTTCAGCCAGCAGACGCGAGATTTCCACAAATTGTGGATCATTAAGCAGTACCAATGCTTGCAGGGGTGTATTTGTTTCTTGCCTCTTTACAGTACAAACACTTCGTGTTGGTGCATCAAAAATTTCCATGGCAGGATGCATGGAAGTACGACGCACAAAAGTGTAGATGCTCCTCCGGTATCTTGCGGATGCACTGTCAGGAAAGTACTCACGCAAAATATGGGTACTACTTGTTTTTTCTCTCCATAGTCCCCTGGGTTGCCAGGGCTTTACGCTGGGACCTCCAACTGAAGAATTAAAGGCTGTTGTAGCTGCAAGGGCTTGATCTCGAAGCATTTCTGCTGTGAGCCGCATAGTTGGTCCACGTGACAAAAAGATATTTTCGGGATCTTTTTTCTGTTTGATAGAATCTGCTTGAGATGACTGACGGTATGTGTGAGACGTAACAATCTCTTTTATGAGGAATTTGATGTTCCAACCGGATTCTGCGAGTTGTGATGCCAAATAATCTAACAATTCAGGATGGGTAGGTAATTGTCCCTGCATACCAAAGTCATGTGGGGTTGCGACAATTCCCCTTCCAAAAAAATGTTGCCACAGGCGATTTGCAATTACGCGGCTTGTCAGAGGATTTTTGGGATGGACAAGCCATTTGGCAAATCCCAGTCGATTTTTGGGCAAAGAGTCCGGAAAACTCAATATGGCCTCAGGTGTTCCCGGCTGGACCAAGTCACCCGGCTGGTTGTAGTTTCCACGAATCAAAATATTTGTGGGTCTTTGTTCTTTTACATCTTGCATGACCATTACTTCAGGAGCAGAATCCAGAATATCAAAGCATCTTTTTTCAAGTACATCGATTTCAGCTTCTACAGGATGTGGGTTGTGACTCAGATACCATTCTCTCTTTTCCTGCTCTGAAAAAGTAGAAGCATCGAGTTGTGTTTCTGACAAATGCCGGATTTCCAAAGTACTGAGGACCCGCCTGTACAGATAAAAATCATCCAGCATACCTTCAAAAATGCCATACTCACCCGTAAACGCGCGATAGCTTCTTCCTAAGCGCAGTGGAGTGTTTGATTTTTCTTTATTAAATGAGATCGGATAAATACTGCGCTGCAATTGATCTCTGTCAACTGCTGTTTTTTGTTTTATGCCATCAATAAAAATGCTTACCCCACCAGCCTTTCCCGACCCGTCATAGGTAAACGCCAAATGGCTCCATTTTTTTACGGGAATTTGATTTGTAGATCTCACAACAAGGTGATCATGTGGTAACGCATGGATAAGTCTTAGTAAAGGCCTATTCAATGAATCCAGGATAAAATCCCAACCACGCCAGAACACCCCTTTAGGTCCGCTATTACCAACGAGTTGTTGTGTTGTCCTTCTTTCAGACGGATGCACCCAAATCGCTCCTGAAAAAGATTGATGAAAGTCAAATAATCCTACATCCCTTATATTAATGTATTCGAAGTCACTGTTGAAAAATGCGACACTACCACGAGCACTTTGCAAAGTTTCGACTCCTTCAGCCGCATACGTATCTGATCTGCTATCTACCTGACCAGACCCAATCTTGCTAAGTGAAAGATAGATTTGAAGATCCTTATTTAATTGACTTTTTATTTTCTTTGAAGAAATTTCAGTAGTGGAAAGGTCAATGCCGGCCCTGATTTTATCAAGACTATTTTTTCTTTTTTGGATTTCGTTTTTTATTGAATCCAGGGTGAGTTTCGATTTATCATTTGGCAGTAATAAATTGGGCCCACTGTTTCCATCATCGCCCGTCAGACCAACTTCATCAACCTGATTAAAAAAAGCAAATAGCTGATAATAATCCCTCATGCTAACCGGATCATATTTATGATCGTGACACCTGGCGCATTCCATCGTCATGCCCAGGAAAGCAGTACCTGTGGTAATAACCCGGTCGTGGGCATATTCCATCATGTATTCTTGATCGACAATACCACCTTCTGCAGTGGTGGGATGATTTCGGTTGAAACCGGTGGCAATTAATTGTTTGTTACTGGGATTTGGAAGCAGATCTCCGGCGAGCTGGTCTATGATAAATTTATCAAATGGTAAATTCTCTTTAAACGCATTGATCACCCAATCCCGCCAGGGCCACATGGATCTGTATCCGTCAGAATGCAATCCCTGTGAATCAGCATATCTTGATACATCTAGCCAACCCAGGGTCATGTGCTCGGCATAAGCATCCGTGCTGAGAAGATGGTCAACCCAATGAGTATAATTTTCAAGTGAGGGATTTTTTACAAATCTTTCAACATCCTCAGGCATTGGGGGAAGACCTGTGAGATCTAGTGTGACTCTTCTGATGAGCGTGTAGGGATCGGCCAACCCGGATGGATTGAGATTGATTTCCCCCAGCTTTTTCTTGACAAAAGCATCAATCGGCATATCATCCTGCTGATTTTTTATCAAGGGAATTTCAGGGTGACTTATTGGCGAGAATGCCCAGTGTTTTTCAAATTGCTCTCCCTGTTCGATCCATTTTTTTATAAGGGCCTTTTCATAATTGTTGAGAAATAATTTGCTTTTAGGGGGCGGCATAACAGATTCTTCCTCCTCACTAATAATGCGCTTCCATAGTATACTTTTTTTCGGATTAGATCTTACAAGAATTGGCTTACTGCCTTCTGATCGATAATTAAGAACCTCATCTTCGATGTCCAATCTTAAGTCACCTTCCCGGGCTGCTTCATCCGGGCCGTGGCAATTATAACACCTGTCGGCCAATAGTGGCCGAATGTGAAAATTGTAGCTGATTTCATTGGGAATTTTTTTTCCGTCTATTTCTTCAGGTTGATCAGAATAACATCCCAGGCAGAGAACCAGAATCGAAATACACGGTATATAAAATTCTTTCACCACAGATTTTAGGAGTTATGTCAGAAGATCTGTCACCACATGGCCATGCACATCTGTGAGGCGAAATCTTCTTCCCTGGTACTTATAGGTAAGATTTTCGTGGTCTATACCTAAAAGGTGCAAAATCGTCGCCTGGAAATCGTGCACATGCACAGGATTGTCGATGATATTGTAACTAAAATCATCAGTCAATCCGTATGTAAGTCCCTTTTTTACACCACCGCCGGCCATCCATATGGTAAAGCAACGTGGATGATGATCTCTTCCAAAATCATTTTTTGTCAATTTGCCTTGTGAATAGACGGTTCGACCAAATTCTCCTCCCCAGATTACCAGGGTATCATCCAGCATACCCCTCTGTTTGAGATCGATGATCAAGGCTGCCGATGCTTGATCCGTCTGTCTGGAAAGCCTGGGGATTTGCCCTGGCAGGTTACCATGATGGTCCCATCCCCGGTGATACAGCTGGATAAACCGCACGTCATTTTCGGCTAATTTCCGGGCGAGCAGACAATTTGCGGCATAAGTGCCCGGAACTTTGCTATCAGGTCCGTATAAGTCAAAAATATGATCTGGTTCCTTTGAAACATCGAGTGCCTCTGGTACTGATGTTTGCATGCGAAAAGCCATCTCGTATTGATTTATTTTGGAGATTATACCAGGGTCTTTCCAGTCTCGAGCGTTTTGTCGCTGAATATTTATGATTTTTTCCAACTGATTTTTTCGTGCTTCATATGAAAGTCCGTCTGGATTACCGAGATATAATATTGCATTTTTTCCAGCTCTAAATTGTACTCCTTGATAGTGGGATGGGAGAAAACCATTCCCCCACAGGCGATTGTAAAGGGGTTGCCCTCCACCACCGGCACCTTGAGAAAGTAGGACACAGAAAGAAGGAAGGTTTTCATTTTCACTCCCGAGACCATAGGTCACCCATGATCCGATGCTGGGTCTTCCCGGCAGTTGGGATCCAGTTTGGATAAAAGTCACCGCCGGATCATGGTTTATCGCTTCCGTGTACATTGATTTTACAAAACATAATTCGTCGACAATCTGAGCAGTATGAGGCATTAACTCACTGACCCATGCGCCGGAGTCTCCATGTTGCGAAAAGTTGTAGGGGGACGAAACCACTGGGAGTTCTGTTTGTCCGTAAGCGTCTAGTGATGAGCGTATTGTCTGCCTGGATATCATTGTTAATCTTTGTGGAAAAGTGCAAAGATGGCCAGACAGAAAAAAGAAGATGTATTCCCATTAATAAAAGGTGTGTTGGAGGGGCAGATAAGCAAGGAAGACTTTTGTGAATTGACCAATCTGAAGCTATCGAGCTATCAGTATTGGTTGAGGAGATATCAGAATGAAGTGATGAGTAACGGCTCTTTTGTGCGAGTAAAGACAAATAAAGTGAGGGATCTGCCTTGCAGCGTTGAGATCAGCATAAATCAAGATATAACGATACGTTTTTCACAACTGGTGCCCCCAGATTATTTACTTAAGCTTATCGAGCAGAAATGATAGGGTTATCCACCACGCACCGGTATTACATGTATCGCCATCCCACAGATATGAGAAAGAGCTTTACGGGGTTAGCAGGTTTGGTGATCAATGAGATGGGAGTAGATCCATTGCAGGGAGATGCCTACCTATTTGTAAATAAGCGTCGTACGTTAATAAAGGTATTGATATGGGACCGTACAGGTTTTGTGATCTACTATAAGAAATTATCGTCCGGGACATTTGAGTTGCCGAGTTGGAAAGAAAAAGGATCATCGAAAGAAATAGAAATTCCGACACTACTGATGATGCTGGAAGGAGTACACATAAAAAGTGCAAAACTACGCAAGCGTTATAGGGGCAAGGTAGCTAAAAGGGCGTAGAAATAAATCGAATAAATAGGAAATATTTTTTGTAAATATTATAAAATAATTGCATGTATTTTTGTAAATTAAAGTGTGGAAAGAGTACGACCAACATATGAGGAATTGGTTGAAATCAATGCTGCACATGTACAACAAATAAATACACAGACACAGCAAATAAGTGTACAGACACAACAAATAAATGCACATGTACAGCAAATCGCATTACTTAAATACGAATTAGAACAATTAAAAAAAGCCATTACCGGTCCTAGATCAGAACGATTTATCCCAACGGATACAGATCAAGTTTTACTCTTTGCAGAAGAAAATACCTCAGATGATGAGATGCCTGATCAGAACCAGACAGAGGTAAAAACACTTAAGAAGAAAAAAAGAGGCAAGCGACCTAAGATGCCTACCCATCTTCCAGTGGATGAAATCATCGTCGAACCGGAAATAGATACATCTCAAATGGAAAGGATAGGGCAGTATGAGAGCTGGAAGTATACCATCATACCCCCGGAAATCAAAATCATAAAAACCATTCGCCCCAAGTATAAAGACGAGCAGGATAGCATTCATATCGCTGATCTAAATGAAGCCTTCCCCAAGACCAACTTTGATGCTTCTATGATCGCGTACATGATCATTCAAAAGTTTATGTATCATCTACCTGTTTATCGGCAGGTTAAGATGTTTGCAATGTTTGGGCTGTCATTTTCAAGATCTACGCTGAACAGCAGAGTAATAAAAGGAGCCGCAAAACTAAAATTACTCTATGAACTGCTTAAAACCATGGCTCTTCAATCAAATTACTTACAGGCCGATGAATCGTCCATCCCAGTACTCACCAGAGATAAACCAGGAAGTGCCCTAAAAGGATGTGTGCTGATTAAACTAGCTCCCAAAGAAAAATTGGTCGTATTTGATTATATAAAAACTAAAGAAAAGGTAAATATTTTAGGAGGCCTGAATGGGTTTAGTGGTCATCTGCAGGTAGATGGTAATGTCTCCTATGAAACGAAAGGAAGACAAGTAGATGTTACCCTCATGCATTGCATGGTCCATAGCCGACGTAATTTTTTTGAAGCAAGAGATTACAATAGAAAAAAAGCAGACCATATGTTGGGACTAATCAGTCAGCTCTATGACATTGAAAGAAAATGTAAAGAAGACAACCTGGATCCCGAGCAAATACGCCAACGAAGACAAAGTGATTCAATCCCTGTGCTCAATGACATCAAGAAGTGGCTGGAAGATAATATCCAACCCAATCTACCCACTAATCCCCTACAGCAAGCAATTAACTATATGCTCAAAAGATGGGATGGTCTAATCGAATACACCAAAGATGGCAATTTACAACCTGATAATAATTTGATCGAAAATCAAATACGTCCCTTGGCATTGGGCCGAAAAAATTATCTTTTTTGTGGCTCACATGATGGTGCTCGCATGGCAACCATCGCCTATAGTCTGATCGCAACTTGCAAACTCAATGGTATCGACCCTTTCCGGTGGCTCATTTATGCATTCAATCACATTGATGGGCATGACATCAATAAGCTACATCAACTATTACCCATTGAGAAAAACAAACAGATATTCAAGCAAACCATTGCTTGAAACTTAATCCAGTGCCATTTATTACTATACGTAGATTGCAGGACGCTTACGTTTGTCCTGCAGACATTCCTGTGAGACGCTGGCCTTTACGTACAGAGTCTGGCAGGTTTTGACCATGAAATTTTTTGATCGTTGGCTTGTGATCAAAAAGATCCAATTGAGAAGGTGCTCCACTCTGAAAGAGATAAATCACTCGTTTGACCTTGGCTGGAAAGTGGGTCGTAGGTGGAGAAGCCCGGGCCGGATTTAGAAGCCCGGACAAGGTAAGTGCACCTAATCCAAGAGTTGTTTTGCTCAAGAAATCCCGGCGGCTGAATGGTTTATAATTATCGCATTCCATGGTGAGTTATTCTCTCGACTACAAATTTAACGAATAGCGATGGGAGCTTAGATCTGGATTGAAGAAGGGAATTTTTAAGGCTGGCAAAGTTTGCACAGGATATCAGAGGTAATATCAACTACTTATTTGCTAGCTCAGTTGTAATATGAATCTCTGGTGGCTAGCTTTCTCACCGCCCTGAGTAAATGCACCTGGTAGCCATGTACCTGATAATGTGATAATAAAAGGCTCATGGTCGGTGATCGGACGGATCGATTTACCTCGATTGTTTCTAAGGGGAGGTTTGATGCGTAGGGAATATACATTATCATTTAGGATAGTATTAATTTTCATCGCCACGTTTCACACATCAGAAGTTGCGGAACAAGGTGCTCGTCATCGGTGATCGGACGGATCGATTTACATCAATTGTTTCTAAGGGAGAATTACCGCGTACGGTACGCGTACGAATATGTAACAGATAATCAATGTAATATACATCTTAGATATATTAATGTAAACTTTTTATCGATCACTTTTCACAAACCAGAAAATCAGAACAACTGCCTCAGTAGCCATTGAGCCTTGTTAAGTTTAGCAATCTTAATCTCACTGGGGAGAAATTGTACGTACGGTACGCGCACGAATATGTAGCAGATAATCAAGGGAATATACATTATGATGTAAGTTGATATTAATTTTTATGCTCGCGTTTCACGCATCAGAAGCTAGTTAACGAGGAGCCCATCATCGGTGACCGTACGGATCGATTTACATCAATTGTTTCTAAGGGGAGAATCGCATGCGTACGGTACGCGTACGAATATATCACAGAATATCAAGGGAATATACATTATCATTTAGGATAGTATGAATATTCATTGCCACGTTTCACACATCAGAAGTTGCAGAACAAGGTGCTAGTCGTTGGTGATCGGACGGATCGTTTCACTGCTATAGTTTCACTGGAGAGAATTGCCGCGTACGGTACGCGTACGAATATGTAACAGAATATCAGTTGAATATACATCATGAAGTAAATTAATATGAATTTTCATGGCCACGTTTCACACATCAGAAGTTGCGGACAAGGTGCTCGTCATCGGTGATCGGACGGATCGATTTACCTCGATTGTTTCTAAGGGAGAATTGCCGCGTACGGTACGCGTACGAATATATCTCAGAATATCAAGGGAATATACATTATGATATAAATTGATATTAATTTTTATTGCCACGTTTCACACATCAGAAGTTGCGGAACAAGGTGCTCGTCATCGGTGATCGGACGGATCGTTTCACTACTATCGTTTCA
This sequence comes from Saprospiraceae bacterium, assembly GCA_965222645.1. Lineage (GTDB taxonomy): Bacteria > Bacteroidota > Bacteroidia > Chitinophagales > Saprospiraceae > JABDMH01. The sequence continues at coordinate 5,436,253 of OZ244968.1, forward strand.
CTGTAGAGAATTGTTGCGTACGGTACGCGTACGAATATATAGCAGAATATCAGTTGAATATACATTATGATATAAATTGATATTAATTTTCATTGCCACATTTCACACATCAGAAGTTGCGGAACAAGGTGCTCGTCGTCGGTGATCGGACGGATCGATTTACTGCTATAGTTTCACTGGAGAGGATTGCATGCGTACGGTACGCGTACGAATATGTAGCAGATAATCAAGGGAATATACATTATGATGTAAGTTGATATTAATTTTTATGCTCGCGTTTCACGCATCAGAAGCTAGTTAACGAGGAGCCCATCATCGGTGACCGTACGGATCGATTTACATCAATTGTTTCTAAGGGGAGAATCGCATGCGTACGGTACGCGTACGAATATATCACAGAATATCAAGGGAATATACATTATCATTTAGGATAGTATGAATATTCATTGCCACGTTTCACACATCAGAAGTTGCAGAACAAGGTGCTAGTCGTTGGTGATCGGACGGATCGTTTCACTGCTATAGTTTCACTGGAGAGAATTGCCGCGTACGGTACGCGTACGAATATGTAACAGAATATCAGTTGAATATACATCATGAAGTAAATTAATATGAATTTTCATGGCCACGTTTCACACATCAGAAGTTGCGGACAAGGTGCTCGTCATCGGTGATCGGACGGATCGATTTACCTCGATTGTTTCTAAGGGAGAATTGCCGCGTACGGTACACGTACGAATATATCTCAGAATATCAAGGGAATATACATTATGATATAAATTGATATTAATTTTTATTGCCACGTTTCACACATCAGAAGTTGCGGAACAAGGTGCTCGTCATCGGTGATCGGACGGATCGTTTCACTACTATCGTTTCACTGTAGAGAATTGTTGCGTACGGTACGCGTACGAATATATAGCAGAATATCAGTTGAATATACATTATGATATAAATTGATATTAATTTTCATTGCCACATTTCACACATCAGTAGTTGCGGAACAAGGTGCTCGTCGTCGGTGATCGGACGGATCGATTTACTGCTATAGTTTCACTGGAGAGGATTGCATGCGTACGGTACACGTACGAATATGTAGCAGATAATCAAGGGAATATACATTATGATGTAAGTTGATATTAATTTTTATGCTCGCGTTTCACGCATCAGAAGTTAGTTAACGAGGAGCCCATCATCGGTGATCGGACGGATCGATTTACATCAATTGTTTCTAAGGGGAGAATCGCATGCGTACGGTACGCGTACGAATATATCACAGAATATCAAGGGAATATACATTATCATTTAGGATAGTATGAATATTCATTGCCACGTTTCACACATCAGAAGTTGCAGAACAAGGTGCTAGTCGTTGGTGATCGGACGGATCGTTTCACTGCTATAGTTTCACTGGAGAGAATTGCCGCGTACGGTACGCGTACGAATATGTAACAGAATATCAGTTGAATATACATCATGAAGTAAATTAATATGAATTTTCATGGCCACGTTTCACACATCAGAAGTTGCGGACAAGGTGCTCGTCATCGGTGATCGGACGGATCGATTTACCTCGATTGTTTCTAAGGGAGAATTGCCGCGTACGGTACGCGTACGAATATATCTCAGAATATCAAGGGAATATACATTATGATATAAATTGATATTAATTTTTATTGCCACGTTTCACACATCAGAAGTTGCGGAACAAGGTGCTCGTCATCGGTGATCGGACGGATCGTTTCACTACTATCGTTTCACTGTAGAGAATTGTTGCGTACGGTACGCGTACGAATATATAGCAGAATATCAGTTGAATATACATTATGATATATATTGATATGAATTTTCATTGCCACGTTTCACACATCAGAAGTTGCGGAACAAGGTGCTCGTCATCGGTGATCGGACGGATCGTTTCACTACTATCGTTTCACTGTAGAGAATTGTTGCGTACGGTACGCGTACGAATATATAGCAGAATATCAGTTGAATATACATTATGATATATATTGATATTAATTTTCATTGCCACGTTTCACACATCAGAAGTTGCGGAACAAGGTGCTCGTCGTCGGTGATCGGACGGATCGATTTACTGCTATAGTTTCACTGGAGAGGATTGCATGCGTACGGTACGCGTACGAATATGTAGCAGATAATCAAGGGAATATACATTATGATGTAAGTTGATATTAATTTTTATGCTCGCGTTTCACGCATCAGAAGTTAGTTAACGAGGAGCCCATCATCGGTGATCGGACGGATCGATTTACATCATTAGCTATGATGCAGGAACGATCCTTGTTTGACAATCTGCTTCCAAAGCACTATCTTGGTTACCTAAATAGGATACATGCCCACGTATTTCATAGTGGATGGGGTTAAGATTGAACTGTACTACAATGATCACAATCCACCCCATTTCCATGCAAGAATTGCTGAACATGATGCAATCATAAGTATCGAAATGGCTGAAATCTTGCATGGAACTCTACCCTCTAATAAAATCTCATTCATCAAGAAGTGGGCTGAGGAAAACAGGACAACATTGCAGGCAATATGGAACGAACTAAGAAAGAAATAGGTTTAAAGGCCTACCGTAGAATCCCACGAATCATCAAGATCACCAAGGTCAGGGATTTCAAGATCTACTGTGCCTTCAACACAGGCGAATACAAGATCATCAATTTCACCAAGTTTTTCGAACGATGGAACTTGAAGAAAACAGATTTTGCCTATCCCCTACTTAAACCATCAAGATTCAGGAAGGTCAAGCTGATTAACGGCACCCTAAGCTGGCCTGACATAAAAAAGACCATCAAAATCGGTAGCGGACAAGAGTTCGAAACATATCTTGATCTCGATCCCGTCGTACTCTACGAATCAAGTGAAGATGATCATAAAGCCAATCAGAGATACAAGATCGGCCAACTTCTAAAAAGCGCTAGACTTGATGCTGGTCTTACTCAGCAACAACTCGCAATCCGCTCTGGCACCACTAAGAACTACATATCCCGCATCGAGAATAATAGATCTGACATTGAACTACGAACTTTAAGGAAGATCGTAGAGATTGGACTAGGAAAAAACCTCGAAATCGCCGTAACTTAAAGCAGCATTGCTCGGCATCATGACGCCATCTCCTCTTGCACCAATTAACCACCTCACTTAGTTGATCTGCGTTCAACCGATTATCAATTCGTCAACAAAAGTAACGAGACGGAGCATATGCCCAAAACGATTGTTTCTAAGGGAGGTTTGATACGTACGGTACGCGTACGAATATGTAGGAGATAATCAAGGGAATATACATTATGATGTAAGTTTATATTAATTTTTATGCTCGCGTTTCGCGCATCAGAAGTTAGGAAACGAAGGGCCCATCATCGGTGATCAGCTGGATCGATTTACCTCGATTGTTTCTAAGGGGAGGTTTGATGCGTACGGTACGCGTACGAATATATCACAGAATATCAAGGGAATATACATTATCATTTAGGATAGTATTAATTTTCATTGCCACGTGTCACACATCAGAAGTTGCGGAACAAGGTGCTCGTCATCGGTGATCGGACGGATCGATTTACTGCTATAGTTTCACTGGAGAGAAATGCATGCGTACGGTACGCGCACGCATATATTACAGAATATCAATTGAATATACATAATTATATAAATTAATATGAAATCTTATGCTCGCGTTTCACCAGCAGAAGGTAGTTAACGAGGGGCCCATCATCGGTGATCGGACGGATTGATTTACATCAATTGTTTCTAAGGGAGAATTGCCGCGTACGGTACGCGTACGAATATGTAACAGAATATCAGTTGAATGTACATAATGAAGTAAATTAATATGAATTTTCATGGCCACGTTTCACACATCAGAAGTTGCGGAACAAGGTGCTCGTCGTTGGTGATCGGACGGATCGATTTACTGCTATAGTTTCACTGGAGAGAAATTGTGCGTACGGTACGCGTACGAATATATAGCAGAATATCAGTTGAATATACATTATGATATAAATTTTTATTAATTTTCATTGCCACGCTTCACCCATCAGAAGTTGTGGAACAAGGTGCTCGTCATCGGTGATCGGACGGATCGATTTACATCAATTGTCTCTAAGGGAGAACTACCGCGTACGGTACGCGTATGAATATATTCTAGAATATCAATTGAACATACATAATGATATAAATTAATATGAAATCTCATACTCGCGTTTCACGCATCAGAAGGTAGTTAACTTGGGGCCCGTCATCGGTGATCGGACGGATCGATTTACCTCGATTGTTTCTAAGGGGAGGTTTGATGCGTACGGTACGCGTACGAATATATCACAGAATATCAAGGGAATATACATTATCACTTAGGATAATATTAATTTTCATTGCCACGCTTCACCCATCAGAAGTTGCGGAACAAGGTGCTCGTCGTTGGTGATCGGACGGATCGTTTCACTGCTATAGTTTCACTGGAGAGAAATGCATGCGTACGGTACGCGTACGAATATATTACAGAATATCAATTGAATATACATAATGATATGAATTAATATGAATTTTTGTGCTCGCATTTCACCCATCTGAAGGTAGTTAACGAGGGGCCCATCATCGGTGACCGTACGGATCGATTTACATCAATTGTCTCTAAGGAAGAACTGCCGCGTACGGTACGCGTACGAATATGTAGCAGTTAATCAATTGAACATACATAATGATATAAATTAATATGAATTTTTATGCTCGCGTTTCACCCATCAGAAGGTAGTTAACGAGGGGCCCATCATCGGTGATCGGACGGATCGATTTACTTCGATTGTTTCTAAGGGGGTTTGCTGCGTACGGTACGCGTACGAATATGTTACTAAAGTTCAGCTACTTATAGATAGATCATATACTATATATGCAAATACACCAACTGCTGGCTCGTAATCAGGATGAAAATCCCCTTCAATCAACCCATCTCTGGCAACGCCTCAAACTCCTTCCGCTTGCTTTCAAACCACTCCTGCATCGCCACAGGTGATTTCATCAATTCCTGCATCTGCTGCATCGCTTGCAAATGATCTGTATCACCCTGCTCAAACATCTCTCTCCCATGTTCTTTACTCATTTCAGCCATTTCGTCGAATGTCGATGCAACAAATTCTTTTTCACAGGCACCACCTAGTTGTCGGCATGTCATTTTTTTCATCTTAGTAGACTTTAGATTTATTCCGTGATTCGAAATTACAATTTTCGTATTAGTCTCTTCTATCCGTTTAAATCGGCACGTTCGATAATTCATAAATGGTACCCTGGTAAGCACCTTCAAATTGATTACCGTTTTTATCCTCTAGCTGGTATAAGATTTCAACTATCCAGGTGGGTGACAGATCCGGAATTTCCAGCATCACGGTTTTATTGTCGTTTACAAATTTAATCTCGCTGATGTCAAGAGATTTTTCATCGTATCGATCAGAGCCATACCGGCGGGATCGTTTTAGCTGCCACGTATTTATTTGAAAGTTATTGCGATCGATTTTCAACGGATCAATTGGCTCACTAAAGGTGATTTCGATTCCATCCATCCATGTATTGATCGCCAAAGGAAGGTTTAGAGGCTTTTTCTCATCGTAATTTATGCGATATAATCCACCTGTCTGAAGCATCTGACTAGTAGCCCATGCCGACATACCACAGATATATAGCTGGCCATCAGAAGGATTAAATCGGCCTCTGATAAGTCCGGTCGGACATTGTGGAATAGGTAATTCAATGATTCCCCCCTGCTCTTTGTTTTTTATTTTTTCTTTAAGTACTAAAAATATTTTCCCATATCCATATGACAAACTCAATAACGAATTATTTAAGGGACCCCAAAGATCTGTTTTTGCCCAAAGCAACTCTGCAGGAGATCTGTCATATCTCATGTCAACCCAGCACAAGGGCATTTCCATGGCTTTATCACTCGTATCCTGTGGTGCACCATATCCCCACATATTGCCATAAAACTTTCCTGGCAATACACGGTTTATCCGGTTCATTGGATTCCAATAGCCCTCCTGGTCTGTCACATAAAACGATCCATCCGGATTTAAACAAACTCCATTTGCAGCCCGGAAACCATTTGCCAGAATTTCGGATTCTGTTCCGTCTGAGCTGACCTTTATCAAAGTGCCATGCTGGGGCACGAGAGATGTTCGGGCATGCCTTCCACTCTTTGCGTAATAAAAATTTCCTTCGTCATCAACTTGTAATCCCATTGCAAATTCGTGAAAATGTTCCGTGACCTGGTGATCATTATTAAAACTTTCGTAGAAATCAATAATTTCATCACCGTTGAGATCGTGCAGTCTTACAATCTGATCCCGACAAGTGACGTACGTTTGGTTTTTAAAAACTTTTATCCCCAACGGCTGAAACATTCCTGTTGCAATTCTCTGCCAATTTATTTCACCAGTTATATTATTTATTTTTTCTATTTTCCAAACTTCCCCATCGATAGTGCAGACGAGTGCATCTCTTCCATCGTTGATAAAATCTATACCTGTCGGCCTTATTCTGCTTTGCCATCTATTGTTGAGTGGAAGAGAAAAGATGTCAAGCGATAATGCCCTCTCACTATCCATATTGATAATATTGCTGCTTAGGGATTCAGAATTTGTTTTCTTTCCACCCTGAGTGTATTTTCTTAAATCCTCAATTGCACCCGATGAATATTCTTCATCTGATGCGATCTCCTCCTTAGACATCAGAATTTTAATTTTGTCGCTATTTGCCGGTTCGATTACCAATACATGATACCCATCTTCAATTTTCACGGTTGCATTTAGTGCAATCATTTTTACTTTAAAATGCTCCGGAAGAATTCGCATTGATAGAGTCCTGGAAACATTAGATGCATTAATTGTACGGGTAATGACAGATTGATTGGCTATTGTATCAAGGCTGTACATTTCCAGAATTGATGCTTTTCCTACTGTGTATTTGAGGATGACATTTCCGTTGTGATGATACAGGCCTTTATAATGAGCCCAGTCCCGAGGTAAGGGTCCGAATGGCCGTCCATCTAAACCTCTTATTCTCGGATCTTGAAAACTTCCCGTAAGTGGATTTGCCCAACCCGGTGTGATCGGGTTTGCAGCTAGAAGATTCCCCTTGGTACGGGGATAGACATTGTGTTGGTCATCTAATAGTATGCTTTCCCAATCTATAAATCCTTTACCGGTCCAGATTCCTGCCAAGCGTAAAAGGTCGTGATCGAAGCACGCAAAAGTCTCGCCTGCGGCTATACCGCCTGGTCCTCCGTCAAGTCGCATCGCTATGCCCTTGTAAGCAAAGTTTACATCGCTATAATCTTCGTTAGGCAACGGTGCTCTCCCACCGGAAATCTTTTTCTGAGAATCATTGTCATCGGCGATTTCATAACATTGAACCAAGAAATTGCCGTAATCCATATCGGACCATGGGTGATAGTCTTTTGGAGGAGGACCAATGGTATCCCCTTTTGGAAGTTGAGCAAGGTACTCTGCTGTAATCTCAGTATAAGACTCAGATTGATACTCTTTTATAAACTCCTCCCTTATAAAATGAATTACATCATATTTCTCGAGTGGCGAGAGATGTACTTGAGGAGGCATCTGACCAAACCCTTGAGTTAAGACTTTATAAATACTGTGAGGATCAGAGCCCTTTTTAAACTCATCTTCCCAAAATTTTCGAGAATTCGGAAGTGAGCCCGGTTGTTCAGAATCGCCGTGACAAGCATAGCATGTGTTCCGGTATATAGTCTGTCCCCGAAAATACTTACTCCGATCGTTATCGCGCAAAAAGGCGGCATGGTCAAGACGATTTTCATATTCTGGTAGATCAACGGATTTTAGGATATACTGATCCCCGGGAAGAATACGGTTGGAATCTACATTTTCTGCACAGGCCCAAATCATCAACAGAAATGCTGGAATCAGTAGCAATTTCGATTTATCCATACAACGCAAAACTACTTAGCGATCCAACCGGCATCGACAGTCACCATTGATCCAACCATATACGATGATGCATCACTGGAAAGAAAGATTGCGGCACCCTGGATTTCCTTTAATTCTCCCCATCTACCCAATGCCGTCGCACCGACTACGAATTTTTTGGCTTCTTCCGTTTCTGCGATCGGAATATTCATTTCTGTGAGAAAAGGACCAGGACAGATCGCATTTACATTTATGTTAAATGGGGCTAGTTCTAAACCTAGGGCTCTCGTCATTTGTATTACTGCCCCTTTACTTGACGCATAGGGAGTTCGATTTGCCATGCCTACAAGACCCAGGGTACTGGAAATGTTAATGATTTTACCCGATTTATTTTTTTTCATAAATGGTACGACGGCTCTCGAAGCCAACCAAATACCATCTACATTCACATCCATTACTTTTCTGAATTCCTCCCACTTTAACTCATCGATGGGGCCGCGAATGTTTATTCCCGCATTATTTATTAGAATATCAATCCGCCCAAATTGTTTGTACACTTTTTTGACTACTCGATTTATGGCTGCTTCATTCGTTACGTCGGCAGCAAAGAAAAAAGAATCCGCACGATAATTCTCTGTAAGTTGTTCGGCTGCTAATTTGCCCTCCTTGTGATTACGATTTACTATTACGGTCGTGCAACCTGCTGATGCCAATCCCGCTGCCATTGCCAGTCCGAGTCCTTTACTTCCGCCGGTGATAATGGCAACACGATTTTTTAGATTAAATAATTTGATGCCAGGTAGCTTCATATCAGTCTATTTGATTTTTAGATTATTCGTTTATTTCATACAGTTCTTTGCATGATACAAAAAATATTCTGGTCGGTATACACCGATGGTGATGTCCATCAATCTGTCATAAATCACACGTCATCAAAAATGGGCCTTATCAATCCGGTGATGCTGAAAACATTTCCATTCAGATCGATATAGTCACTATTGTTTTTCTGCAGAAGGTCTTTTTGCTGCCTCATGTGCAAGCAGATCAGGTACACTCCAAGGTTGCACTCTGCCTTGTGTGCGATGTCTTAAAAAAGAAATTGTAGAAGGTCGAACAGGACCTGCGTTGTGACCCCACTCACATCGAATGTAAGTCAGAATCGATGCAATCGTTCTGTCATCGAGTATGGAATGGGACGGCATAACCGGTAATATCTCAGGACTTTGGTAGATTTTGCCATTTACCTCAATTTTTCCTTCGATGCCATGCAAAACAAGTAGAGCCAATCGCGACGAATCTCCTAAAACCCATTCCGAATCCACCACAGGAGGTGCAAACCGACTCAATCCTTCTCCCTCCACACCGTGACATGATGCACACGAAGTCATATAATGCTGTCTGCCCAGATTGAAAAGCGCCTGCTCGTCGCTGTTGAGTTCGACAGTTCCCTGCGGATCTTTTTCGGGTACATGGCCTGGCCACGAAAACATTGTGGATAACTTCTTTAATCTTTTGGAAACTGGAGGATCATGTTCAAAATCAATTTCGAAGATTGCCGGAGCTTTTGATAGCTTTATTGGTGGTCGATCTGATACTTTACCTAGCGATAACCCCCTCACCATCGCTCTCTGTTGAGGATCCAACTCGTTCTCGGTAGGAATCATGCGATCAAACAAATCCTCAATTTCATTTACTGCACCTTTTCTAAAGATTGCAATACTCAACATTTCAATAAAAACTTCTGAAATCGAAATATCTATCGAATTATTATGTCTAAGAATATAATTGAACATTTCAAATTCGTCGTTTTCCAGGCTGCTTAATAGGGCATCTCGAAAAAGTCCCTTGTCACCTTCCCTCTGTAAAAGCCTGAACAGAAAGGGGATTTTTTCCTTTTTTGGGAGTATTCCTGCAGTTAATGCACATTGGAGTGTCAGGGGTTCGCTGGATAAATCATAACGGGTAATAAATTTCCTGATAATTTCCAGCGACTCCCTGTCAGAAAAGTTTTTTTCCAGCAAGCGAAGTGCCACGGACTGAACAATGGGTTCATTAATATCCAATATTCGTTGACATATTTCTTTTGTAAGGATCGAAAGCCCATCCAGGACATATAATGCATGGATTTTTCCAAGGTACTCTTTTTCATTTTCGAGGAATGCCACGAGATCTGAATAAATGGTAGTATCTCCCGATTCTACCAATAATCTCTGCGCAAGATCACGATACCAACCATCATCACTGGAGAGTAATTTTATGAGCTGATTTAAATCGGGCTTAGCTGAGATTTTGAGCGGAGGATTTTCGAAATCTTTTGGAACAATCCGCCAAATTCGACCCAAATGAATATGCTTATCAAGCCCCCGTTCTAATATTTGTTCTCTCAGATATTCGGAAATATATGGACCGTGTTCAATTATACCGCGGTACATGTCTGCAATATAAAGTGCACCGTCAGGACCCGATGTGAAGGCAACCGGACGAAATCGCTCATCAGTTGATGCCAGGAATTCAACTTTGTCGTACGCTGCTTCAGCAGATAAAACGACACCGCTGTAATCCACGATATTTCTCTTGACAAGATTTCCAGCGGGTTCAGCCACAAATACATTTCCACGAAATTGCGGTAGTGCCGTGCCGCGATAGACGAAAGGTGAACAAGCTGAAGTGAATTCAATAAGTTTTCCTTCCTCGTCTAAGGTTCCGTCTATATATCCTCTATTTGTCGCGGGATTTGACCTGCCGGGATGGATTGCACGGTCTATGGTAAGTCCGTGATCTATTCCGGTTGTGGCGATGTGGTTCCGGTTGCGAGATAAATAATTGGGCGGTACGAGGTCGGCGTGCAATTGAGACCAGTTGTAATTGTAAAACAACCTTCCATGATCATCATGGCTGATACCAAATTGTCCCCGAAATTCGGTCTCCGCCCTGACCCATATATTTTGTTTCAAGCGGTATCTCGCGGTAGATTTGGCGCTGTAGTACCAGTTGTCAATACCCCTCCACAATCCATTGGGAGAGTGCTCCACAAGACCATTGCCTCCATAAGTGGAATCGATTAGGATTTTTCGATCAGCCCGAAGATCTCCGTCAAGATCCGGCACATACCAGAGGGGCAATTGCTCGGCCACGAGTATTCCATCGCTCACAAGAGCAATCGATCTGGGAAGAACAAGGCTATCCAGGAAGACAATTGATTGATCCATGCGACCATCTTGATCTTTGTCTATCAGGACGGAAATTCGACCGACGGGATCGCCTTCTCCAGTCCCGTCGATGTCAGGCATGAATCCCCTCATTTCTACCACCCAGAGCCGACCACGTTTATCGAAAGTGATGGCCACGGGCTCCTCAACCATCGGTTCTGCAGCTACAAGCTGGATATCCACATTTTCAGCCAATTGGAAAGTGCTCAATTCCTCTTCGGGAGAATTCACAGGGGCAATCTCCGAACGACACCCAAAAAACAGGAAAGCAGCAAGCATGAAAATGCCCAAGCGAGAAAGCATAGTACAATATTAATTCATTAGACGGCCACTTCAAAAACTTCTGTAATTTGATATTGAAACCGGGTAAAATGAATGGGAGAGTACAAATACCTGCAATAATTTTCTTGATATTGTGCGTAACAAATGGAATGATTTGGAAGATATCCAATCCAGGGAAGACATCGATAAAGTGGTGAGAAGCTTCTACAAGCTTCTTCTTGCAGATGAAATCATGAGACCGATCTTTGTTGACATTGCCAGGTTAGATCTTGAAAAGCATTTTCCGCATTTGATAGATTTCTGGCACAGCATTCTGTTTTATACCGGTGCCTACAGGAAGAATGTAATGGAGATTCATATTGATCTCAATAAGAAGGTAACCTTAAAACCCGAGCACTACCGCCTATGGACTATGTATTTTGAGCAGGCTGTCAGGGATAGTTTCTATGGACCCAGAAGTGACCTGGCAGTGGAAAGAGCGAGGAGTATTGCCCAACTCATGGAATTTAAGATTTCTGAGCTCACCGGCCCGTCTGAATCTCCGTCAGAATAGAGTTTGTCGAATTAGGGCAGTAAATTTTTTCGAAAATTTGTGGTAGTGGTGGTTCGCTTACGTCATAGGATATGACATGGTCATAGGTAATAGCTTGGTATGGATTAAACAGTAGTCTACCACCCTTATAGCCTACAACCATTTGTTAATAATTGAGCCGGGTCTTTCCCAAGATCCGGCTTTTTCATTCTTTGGTATAATGTAAACCACCGTGGAGGTCCTGCTGGTTCCATTAGATGGCAGATATTGTCACCATACTAATCTTGGAGCGGATCGCGTTTAATATAAGTCAGGGAATCGGAAATTATTTACTTTGCACTTGACAACTTCAACCCTACTATAGATTGATTCGATGAACAACGGGCTTGGAAAAGCGCTTTTTAAAACTCAAGACAAATATTAGAGCATGACAACAACAACTTCGACAACAGAATCACTACGGGAAGAGGTAGTCAACTGGGTGAAGAATAACAGATTTTCGGATATTAAGGCTAATCTGGAAGGGCACGCTATCCCTACATCATATTCCAAACCGGGTGAAGACCAACCCTATGTTCCCGATGTGACTGGGATGAAATTGGGTGTAAAAAGCTACTTTGAAGTAGCAACTAAGGAGGAAAATCCGGAACGCAGTATTCGTAAGTGGAAGCTGTTAAGTACGCTCGCCGAAATGCGAAATGGTTCACTTTTTCTATTTGCTCCGAGGGGTCACAAGGCCTTTGTCACCAATGTAGTAAAAGAGAGAAATCTTAAGGCAAAAGTGATCAGTCTCTGATATCACTTACTCAGTTGTATCACTGGCAGCATTTATTTGATTATTGATGCTGCTAATCTCTTTGTCAATAAAATAGAGTGATTGCGGTCCGTCTCCGATCAGTCTTAGCTTGTCTAAAATACCTCTGATCATCACTTCTTCTTCTCGCTGTTCTGTCACATACCATTGCAGGAAGTTGTCCGTGCTGTGATCGTTTTCTGCCTGAGCCAACTCGACCAGGTGGTTGATCGCTTTGGTCACTTTTTGCTCATGCTTGTAGACGTCCTCGAAAATCGCCTGTATGTTGGCGAAATTATGGGGTGGTTTCTTTACCTGAGGTACAATTGATCTTCCATCCATTTCCAGGATATATTTGAAAATACGCATCATGTGATCATTTTCCTCCTCACTTTGTCGATAGAAGAAAAGTCCTGCACCCTCCATTCCCTGCTGCTCACACCAGGAGGCCATTGAAAGGTATAGAAAGGAAGCGTACGATTCCATTTCAATCTGTTTGTTGAGTGCATCTTGCATTTTTTTTGACAGCATAATTTCAGGTTGACTTTGATTTTTCCAAATGATTTAACATAGATTCACATGCCTCGAACAGAAGATCGAATACATTTTGAAAATCCTGTGGTGTTCCGTGGTATGGATCTGGTACCTCGCGGTTCTCTGATGGATGAAGATAATTCATCATCAAATGTAATTTTTCTTTCGCTTTCGGGTGTAGTCGGAGGATATCCTGGTAATTTTGGGCGTCCATGGCAACAATCAGGTCAGATTTTACCAGATCATCATAGGTAACCCTCCGTGATCTTTGTGAAGAAATATCGATATCCCTGGCAGCAGCAGAATCAATAGATCTCTCATCAGGTGGGTTGCCTTCATGCCATCCTATGGTACCGACAGAGTCAACCTCCCAATCCAGGTTTCGTTCTTCTATCAAGTGCCGTGTGATCCCTTCAGCGAGTGGAGACCTGCAAATATTTCCAAGGCATACCATGAGTATTTTCATGAAAAACCAATAATATCTTTTTCTAATATGAAAATCAGAGCAAACATAGAATTTTATCTGCTTGAATGCTACATTTGCTTTGATTGGGTACCCTATTAAAACAATGGGGAGCCATAGAAGTTCATGAAGATTGTAATCGCTGGAGCTGGGGATATTGGATTTCATATCGCAAAGCTTCTCGCTAATGAGAAGCAGGATATAGTCCTGATAGATACTGACGAAGAAGTACTAGACCATGCACGCACTCATTTGGATGTGATGACACTGAAAGGTGATGCAAGCTCGATCTCAGTTTTGCAAGAGGCTGGGGTTTCTAAATCACGGCTTCTTATTGCGGTGACCACATCTGAAAAAACCAACATTGTCACAGCAATCCTCGCAAAAAAGATGGGGACAAGACAGACTATTGCCCGTGTAAAATCTCCCGAGTATCTTGAGGATGCTCAAAAAGAGATCTTTGACGAGCTCGGTGTTGATTCTATCATCAGCCCACAACAGCTCGCCGGCTATGAAGTTCTGCGATTGCTAAAACAGTGTTCGCTCACGGATATATTTGAATTTGAGCACGGGGATATTTCTTTGATCGGAATCCATTTGGATGATTCAGCTCCTATCGTAAATATGTCAATCAAAGAAATAGATCAACTCTACACAGAAGTTCAATTCAAGCCCATTGCGATATTGCGGAACCATCAGACCTTCCTTCCCGATAGCGATACAATTCTGAGGCGGAGTGATCATGTTTATTTCCTCACTCAGAATAATAATATTGATGCATTGACAAAAATAGTGGGTAAGTACAACGTCAATGTAAAAAATGTCATGATCATCGGTGGAAGCGAAATGGGATTAAAGACCGCTCAGCTCTTAGAAGAGCACTACAACGTAATCTTAATCGAAAAAAATAAAAGTCGCTGTAATACCATCGTAAAAAATCTGAATAAAGCCCTCGTTGTCTGCACTGATCCAAGTAATCTGAGTGATTTGGAGGATGAGGGTCTCAGGAATATGGATGCCGTTGTGGCACTTACGGATAATTCTGAATCAAATATTATTGCCAGTCTACTGGCTGAAGAAGTGGGAGTTTATAAGACCATTGCACATGTGAGTAATGCGCACTACATTCGCCTGTCACAAAATATCGGTGTAGACACTTTGATCAATGAAAAATTAATTGCAGCTAATAATATTTTCCGATATGTAAGGAAGGGAAATATTGAGGCCATAACCAGTGTACATGGATCTGATGCAGAAATAATCGAATTTCATGTGGGTAAGGGTCATCGAGTGACCCGTCGCTCAGTGGGCCATTTACATCTGCCCGATCGCGCTGTTATTGGCAGTGTGATCCGCCAAAATGAAGCTTTACTACCAGGTCCTGATTTTCAATTGGAAGCCGAAGACAAAGTTATCGTCTTGGCATTACCGGATGCAATTAGTGCCGTTGAAAAGGTGTTTCGGTAGCCGCCATGATTAATTATAACGCCATCTTTCATATTGTAGGGATCTTGTTGATGATGGTGGGGCTTTTCATGTTTTTACCAATTGCCTTTAGTTATTACTATGAGAGTGGTGACGGACTTGCACTATCACTGAGTGGGGCTTCCACTGTTCTGCTTGGATTTATTTTTTACAGTCTTACAAGGAATGGGGATCTGACCATTTTGAAGCGCGAAGGATATCTCGTTGTGGCAATCGGTTGGATTTTTATGCTGGGATGCTCCACCATGCCTTATCTCATCAGTGGTGTAATGCCGTCTTCTGTAGATGCTATTTTTGAAACAGTATCTGGCATGACCACCACCGGAGCTACAATTCTTAACGATATCGAGATCATGCCAGAGGGCATACTGTTTTGGCGAAGTCTCACACAGTGGATTGGTGGGATGGGAATTATCGTCCTGACTATTGCCATTTTCCCAGTATTGGGGATTGGCGGAATCGAATTATTTGTGGCTGAGGCTCCGGGTCCCACATCAGATAAAATACATCCCAGGATCCGGGCTACGGCCAGCGCTCTCTGGGTGATTTATGTTTCGTTTACTGCGATTTTATGTGGTCTGCTTTACTACGGGGGTATGTCGTTTTTTGATTCGATTAACCATGCTATGACCACAATGGCTACGGGTGGATTTTCGACAAAAAATTCGAGTATTGCCTTTTTCCAAAACCCGTTTATCCACTATGTAATTATTGCTTTTATGTTTTTTGCCGGCATCAATTATACGGTCATCTTCTACTTGGTTCGATTTGATCTTCGAAGGGTATGGAAAAATGAAGAATTTCGGGCTTACCTGATTATAGTCAGCCTATTGGCTGCCCTGATAACCATCCTTGTCTATGACTCCACAGGAGAATCATGGGAGGAAAGCTTTCGACATGCGACTTTTCAAGTGGTCTCTTTGGTTACCACAACTGGCTATGTCACAGCTGACTATACCGTCTGGAAGTCCAGCTTGACGGCAATTTTCTTTATTCTTTTATTTGCCGGAGCCAGTGCTGGTTCTACTGCCGGTGGGATCAAACTTATACGGCATGTCGTTTTTGTCAAAAATTCGATTTTAGAATTTAGGAGATTGTTGCATCCCAAAGCTGTGATCAGGTTAAAAATGAATAGGGAGATCGTACCTGCTAGAATTCTTACTCACATACTTGTTTTTTTACTCATTTATCTCGCAGTTTTTGTCATTGGCACTATTGTACTTTCCGCTCTGGGCATGGACCTTTTATCCTCCATGGGTGCTGCTGCCACGAGTCTTGGAAATGTGGGACCCGGTATCGGAGAAGTGGGCCCTATGAGCAACTTTGCGTCATTGAGCGTGCCTGTAAAATGGGTGCTGATGATTCTTATGTTGTTGGGGCGCTTGGAATTATTTACCATTCTCATTTTATTTACCCCGTATTTTTGGAAGACGAATTGATAAGTGGAATTGAAATCAATTCAATATTCTACTTCCGGCATGGAAAGCTTCGACAGCAATCCAATGACGTCCTCACAAATGGTTTTAAAGTATTTCCTCCTTTTTCTTCTTGATACTTCTTGAAGTATCCTGACCAAAAATCGCTCGGTCAACACAGCTATGATGCGTCGGCATCAATGCTATATTTATTCTTAACGCCATCAAAATACGAAGCCATAATTACCAGACTTTTTTGTTTCTTTTTTTGGTCACAATAAAGAATGAATAATTATTTCCGGGTTAGCCAATCCCTTCACTCCCAACGACCCTACGATCTCCTTCCGGTTGATATCGGGATCTCGCTTCGGTTGATCTTCGATTCGCTCCGGGCTTGGGAATCCCTACTTTCCCACTTACCTGACCCCGACTTCGCATCCGCAGGTGGGGCCCCACACTTGGGTTGTAACGTTAGATTTTATCCGGCAAGAATTAATAGGGTGAACATCTTCTCATAAAGAAAACGCCTGTAGGGCTGATTGAATGAAGTTAGTACTCGCCTGGATTGTTCTATCAATCTATCCATTTTGCTTTATTTACAAAGCAGATATACAGAATGCTTTATATAAAAAGCAAAATATGATTATGCTCTTTTGATAAAGCAATTTGGGGATTAGTAACTTCTTTGGTGAAACCGTGCTTTGTCCCGCGGTTCTAGAATGAAAACTTCAAATTACATTTCGATTTGTTTGTACTGAAAACGCTTTCATCCTACTTCTGGACCGGCCGTGGCAAAGAGATTTTTGTAATTCGGTGTTTCATGTTCTGCATAGTGCATCCGTATAAAAGACCGTTGGATAGTGAAATTCTGTTCTTTTAATAAAGCGTTCCAGTCTTTTCTTTCCGGTGCGTCCACATAAATGGAAAAATATTTGACACACTTGATAGTCTTCAAGAGTAAATCAATTGCGCTAGCGCTGTTTTGTGCAATCAGAGGCCCGATTTGGAATGCCAACCGGCCGGCTCGAGCCAACACAAATGCATTTGTTATGGGATTAATGTAGTGGAAAGAATTCTCACGCCTCGCAATATTTAGAAGTATTGCAGATCGGTCGGCATGCATTATTTTTCTGTCCAGATTAATGATTTTGTTGATCGTTTGGGGTGGAATTGTGGTGGCATGGGACTTATTCCTATTATTATTTTCACCGGAATAAAGCCATCGATTTATTACTTCACCTGTCTTAAAACCCAATCGCTCGTAGACTTTACTTCCAATTTGTGTAGCATCAAGTGCCAGTGAACGATGGGGGTATTTCTCAAATACTCTTTCTATCATATACGAGGCAATGCCTTGACGCCGGTATTTGCTATCTACCAAAACCATGGCTACCCAGGTACAATGTTGGAAATCGAGGCAGCATGTGGTTCCAATGAGTTTGGACCCGTCCCAGGCCGCCAGGTGGAGTCCCGGATGACTGACGATCATTTCCCAATCCTCTTGAGTCTGATTCCATCCCGCGTCTGTCGAAAGTCCTAAAGCCTGATCAAGATTTTCGACACTCAGGAAATCGAACTTTACTTTAGCCACCTCCTGAGGTTTTTTTCCACGTACCTGTCATCGTGCAAATGCGGATATTCTTCATAGACCCTTGTGATTTCTTCAGACTGTCCCGATGACATTTTTTCATTGGGATCCAGGCAAAGTGTATTTTCCATTAGGCCCTGTCTTCTCAGTACCTCGTGTATTCCCGCAATGCACCCTTTAAAGTTATTCGCCGCGTCGAAAAAAGCTGCGTTGCTGTCGGTGATTTGCTGGGCAAGAGTGAGAATATCATTACTCAGTATTATTTTACCAGATTTAATTTTCTTAGCCTGTCGCAATAGCTCAACTGCTTTTTTTGTCCAAACAGCCCAATGACCCAGCAAACCCCCAACGATTTCTTTAGTTACGATTCCGTTGTTGCTTTGTACCCTATATTCGGTAAGTAGATCCAATAAAATATTATCATCGTTGCCCGTATATAAGGCAATTTCTTTATTTCTTGGGGAGCGGGCAGTCGCTCTCACGACATCCAGGGTTTGGTACCTATTGAATGGAGCAATTTTGATGGCATATACATTGTCTATCATGCAAAAACGCTCCCAAAAATCCACTGACAGGATCTTACCACCTACAGCCGGCTGCAGATAGAAAGCAAACAAAGGAATGATTTTGCTCACAACCTGAGCTCGTTCCAGTAAACGTCTTTCGCTGAGTTTTTGCAATCCACTATTGCTCAGTAATGCAAGATCGTATCCAAGCTCTTTAGCATACTTGGCCTCCTCAATAGCCTGACGTGTTTCGCCGCACACACCCGCTATTTTGATGATATTTTTTTTGGGACTTTGATCGATTTCTTCAGCTGCAATCCTCAATACTTTTTTGAATAGATTTATTTTGGGATCCCGGATAGTAAATTGTGTGGTATGGACACCCACTGCAATCCCACCAGCTCCGGCATCCAGATAATACCTTGTGAGTGCGCGTTGCCGTTTTTCGTCGAGATGTCTCTTTTTATTGAGCGCCAGGGGATGAGCTGGAATGACTACTCCGCTGTGTAATCTTTTGTAGATTGATTGATCGATCATTTATCTTAAAATTTTCCATCCCGAGTTTGAAAATGAGTCGGCTTATTCAGCTGTGTTCCGCCAGATTTAATCCAAGTTGCTGTCCAGTTGCACATTTGCACAATGGAGACCCGGGGCTTACCAAATATCTGGAGAGCTCTTCCTGAATTACTGAGCAGGGCAGTATCGGCAGGCTTTCCCGCGAAAGTTGGTGATTTGCCTAAATAATTACCGATCTGGAAAGCAAGTTCTTTTACCTCGAGGACTTTACCACCTGTCACATTTAGAATCTCTGCAGGATAAGAACAGCGTAACAATGACCTGATTGCAAATTCATTGGCATCACCCTGCCAGATCACATTCACATGACCCATTGTCAGATTGATGGGCTTCGACTGCCATATTTTTTGAGCGATATCTGTCAGGACACCATAACGAAGGTCGAGCGCATAATTTAGGCGGAAAATGAGGACAGGTGTTTTGTTTTCCTGCGAATAAAACTGAAACATCCGTTCACGTCCGAGGCAGGATTGGGCATATTCACCGATGGGTTCGGGACTGGTTTCTTCATTTGCTCCTGCAGATTTTACAGGTACAAGCGGATAAACATTGCCCGTGGAAAAAACTACAATTCTCGAATTTCGATATTTTCTTGCAACCAAGCCTGGCAAAAAGACATTCATTGCCCATTTGCCTGGTTCTTTGCCTGTAGTGCCAAATTTCTGTCCCGCCATATAAATAAGATTCGGTACGTCTGGCAAAGCATCAAGAAAATCAGAGTTGAGAAGATCACCGGCGATAGTCTTGAGCTCATGTGATTGGAGATATCGTTCTACGTTTTTGTCAGAAAATCGCGAAACACAAATAATGTCATTATTCTGACCATTTATTAGAAATGCATTTTTCAATAAAACAGCTAAACTGGGTCCCATCTTGCCAGCAGCACCTAAGATCATTACATCTTCATTGATTTTCTTGACGTCTGCCAAAAGCCTCTCTGAGGGTGAAGTAAGCAATTGTTCCAGTTTTGCAGCATCCATATTTTTTCAAGCTATTATTTTACATAAAAACTAGTCTCCTGAGATGAAATAGGGCAAGAAAAAGAAGCAATAAAAAACCACCTATGGGAATAACGTTATCCAACCAACTGTTTACCCGATTATTCATAACACTTTTGTCATTAACTACAATAAGCAGGAAAAATGCTGCAGCAGGAGCTATTACGATTGTTATCGCTTGTGCAAAGACGATCAATTCGAGTGGAAGCCTTCCGAAGAGAATGGCTATTGCACTTCCAAAAATGATGACCATCATGACTGCCCGCTTTACAGCTGGCAGATTTAGATGATGCCCAAATCCGAAAGCATCACCAAGCAATGTTCCACCTATAGTGGCATTTCCCAAAAGGGAAGTAAAAGAGGCAGCAAATAAACCGACCATAAAAAGGTTTGTCGTAAATTTTCCGAATAGGGGTTCTAGTGCCAGACCCAGGTCCCCTGCATGATTAACTTCAATATTCTGGCTGTGAAGTATTGAGGAGGCACAGAGCATCACAATAGCTGAAAGAAAACCAAGCAATAATATTCCGCGTACACTGTCTCGATAGCTCGTACCTATTTCTTTTTCTGTCCAGCCTTTTGCCTGTACAAGATAACTCTGGTAGAAGGCTCCCACGATGGAAAAGCTGGAGGCAATCAGTGCCACAAGGAGCAGTTCAGATCCCTCGGGAATGCGGGGGACCAAACCAGCAATGATTTTACTCAATAACGGTTTACTCATAATAAAGGTGACTAAAAAGCAAATGAGCATGAGAATCACTAAGGATGCCATTAGTGACTCCAAAACCTTATAAAATTTTCGCGTATAAACAACTGCAATAGCAAGCGCAGAAATAAGAACAATCCAGAATGGTTGCGATAAGCCAAATATCTCCTTAAAAGCAACACCTGCACCGATGGCATTTCCCGCCTGAAAAGAGGCTCCAATAAAAAAAATTCCTATTCCCAATAAAACCGATACCCACCGGCCAAATCTATTTGCGATGATTTGCATTAATGATCGATTTGCAATGCAGCCGATTCTGGAGGAAAGATTGGTGTAGCTGGACATGAAGACAATCGCGACTACAATAACCCACAAAAATGTAGTCCCGTAACTAGCTCCCAATTTTGTATTTACTGTAAGACTGCCCGGACCAAATACAAGAGCTGCTGTAATTAGTCCGGGACCTATTTTTTGGAAAAAAGACTTTTTTAAATTGGCCATATATCCCGACGGATTAAATATAGCGTATAATTTGAGAACACCACTTTTTGTACGAGCATGGGAATTCTGTTACTTTAGAGAAGATTCTCTCACCTATGGTATTTAGATTTTGTAGCCTCCTGCTGATTGCGATGCTTTTGATGGGCCGGAGTTGGGGACAGGATTTGCCGAACATTGTCATTATCCTGGCCGATGATCTCGGTTATGGAGATCCGCAGTGTTACAATGACTCATCCCTGATCCCCACTCCGCAGATAGATGGCCTTGCTGCTAATGGTATCCGGTTTACGGATGCTCATAGCCCAGCCTCTGTTTGCACTCCCACCCGGTATGGGATTCTGACTGGCCGCTATGCATGGCGTACGGCTTTAAAAAAAAGTGTACTGTGGCCCTGGGATTCTCCGTTGCTGGAAGATGAAAGACTTACACTTCCGGATATGCTTTCGGAAAGAGGTTATCAGACCGCATGTGTTGGAAAATGGCATCTTGGATTCACTTGGTACGATGCATATGGAAATCCGGTAAATTCTTTGGCAAAACAAGGTGTGAATGATAGGCAGTGGCAAATGGCCACAGCGGAAAAAATCGACTTTTCAATGCCGTTAAAAGGAGGTCCTCTTCAACATGGATTTGATTATTATTTCGGTGATGATGTCCCCAATTTTCCACCATATATCTTCATTGAAAACAACCAAACTCTAGGTCTTCCGTCGGCTTCTAAGCCAGAAAACATATTTGGTCATCCCGGACCGATGCTTCCGGGATGGGATCTGTCAACAGTTATGCCCACCATTACGCAAAAGGCATGTGCATACATCGATAAGGCAGTCAGCAGGAACGATCCGTTCTTTCTCTACTTCGCATTGACTGCTCCACATACACCCATTGCTCCATCGCCACATTTCATTGGCAGATCAAAAGCTGCGTGGTATGGAGACTATGTGATGGAGGTCGACTGGGCAGTCGGCCAGGTTGTCGAGACATTGAAGAAGAATAAAATCTTTGAGAATACCATTGTCATATTTACATCAGACAATGGATCTCCACAGCGGGACGGCACGGATATGAATGGGGCGACGGGAAGCGTAAAAAAGTATGGACATGACCCGAGCCGTCCGTGGAGAGGAATGAAGGCCGATATATGGGAGGGCGGTCATCGAGTACCTTTTATTATCACATGGCCGGATCGCATCATTAATCCCTTTACCAGCGCGCAACCATTCGTTTTATTGGATTTGATGAAATCTCTGGCTGCGATTACTAATAGTGTTTTGCCCGATGATGCCGCACCAGACAGCTATGATTTTTCATCCGTCTTTTTGGGATCTATACCGGAGAAAAATATTCGTGACCATATGATTCACCATTCGGGTCAGGGTATTTTCAGTATTAGGATGGGCGACTGGAAGCTCATCCTCGGCAAAGATTCGGGTGGATTCACCAGGTATACAGCACCAGATGGATCTCCACCGGGTCAGTTGTACAACTTGAAAGTAGATCCTCAGGAGCAAACAAATCTTTATGATCTGGAGCCCACCATAGTAAGTGAGCTCCAGAATCGGTTAGAACGTGAGTGGGAATCAGATCGAGAGTAGAAGATTCCACAAGGGAGTATGCTCATTCTACACTGAGATTAATAAGTATTGACGCATTTAAACAATGCGAGGTAAGATCCGGTTCTGATCACAGGAAATTGGCACAAAAGACTTATCAAACTACTCCTTCCTTCCCAGTATTACGGAGTCAATCTTTGGGTCCCCATTGGTTGCGGAATTTCCAGGTCTCACACGAATCTTTTTTTCAACTGAGTCATTGTTCATATTTCTTGATTAATTAATGAGTTAAGTTTAAGATATCCTAGGTCATATGTCATCGCAACATGGGTCTAGGCCGAGACTCATGTGAGAGGTAGAGCGATTATCTGTTTCTGATAGGCATGGTTCCATTCCGCATGGTTTTTCTGCATTCGGTTTCCTAATTGGCCATATGTAAAAGTAGATATTCATTTACTTTCAACAGCCATAGGATTTTTAAAATTGGATATTATCGTGCTAATTATTCTTACCCCCACCTTTCTTTTTTGAAATGCTCGTCCACTACTTCAACCATTTTTTCTGATAATTCCCCAAACCCCTCCCAAGACATTTCAATTATTCGCCAGTGATCTTTGCTTTCAGGTTTTCTAGGGTCTATATTTTTAAAAACAAATTTATCCTCATGAGCCTCTACCTTTCCATGGCTAATGGCATTTCTTATGGAGTTAATAATATCCTTCAAATCATCAGATTTTCTCTTCTGGCCAGAAAATATGAATTTAAAGATCCTTTTGTCAAGATGTTTTTCTAAGTCTTCCAATATCTCGGTTTCAATTTCCAAGGACTTAATAGATTCCCATAACCATACCAGGCATAAATAGCCTCTAGTTAAAAACACACTTTGATTTATAAATATGGGTTTTTCATTACCACTAAACTTTTTGTAGACTCGCAATATAAAGCCAGAGTAAATAGAAGATGTTTCCTGTTGCAGCTCATTCAGCACTTGAGTATTTACCAAATTGAGATGAACAAAATTCAATTTGCTCTTAAGTGAATTCGGATTGTCGTCGTAGTAGTTCATTTTTAATAGTCTAGTTTATTGAAAGTAAACGGGGAGTGATCAGTTTTTGATGCGGACCGGTCACCATATAATGTCTGTTTGCCCAACAGGGGCATACTTTTTCGGCTATAGATTCGGATGATACAAGGGGATAAAATTTTCTTGTGTGTCAGAGTGGTGTTTCGAATCACCCGACTGGAGGATCAATGCCGAGAACGTGCCGCTGTAGGCTTTTTATCAATATTCTCAGCCCCGAATGCCGTATTCGAGACGCTATGGGTCCGATTGTAAAAGGAGTTACTTGAAAACATAAACAATAGCTGATTGAGCTGGGATGTCGTCATTTTCTTTGTGCTGCGCAATAGCAAATATGATCGGGAAAAGACCATTTTCCATTATCGGTCATCAAATCTAGGGGCAAACTTTTGACTAACCGGATCTACGGACCTGCTCTGATGCATGGACCCGGGACAACCGTGTAGATGGTCAAATGCCCTCTCTTGCAAACAGGAGACTAATCGATCGGTATACCATGAAACCGGATGAAGAAAGGTACCATGGACACCTTTTTTGATCGACTCAGCAACGCTCAATGGTGCTCTCGGCCTCCACGGAGCAATCGAGCAGACTCATGAGGCACTACCAGAAAAGGCAGACGACTTTCCCAACGAGGTCTTTCTCTAGGTACCTGATGGTAGGAGAAATTCGTAAAAAATTCTCCCCAAAAAATTAAATCCTTTTGTATATTAGTCACACATCTGATTAAATGAAGCGATGGCTTTACTAAATCGGACTAGAATTTATAAGGCGGATCTGTGCTTGTCATGAATCGCACATTTTTACAAGTGAAGAACGGATCAAGTCTACACGCTTAGGCGTGGGCTTGATCGACTTCACTAGGTGTGCGAAAACCTTTGACAAGGCGATTACGAGTTTCACGCCTATTTTTATACAAAGACTTTAAATAACCCGACTCTCTATAGAAGCTCAAGGAGTCCCAGAACTAATCAAAATCATGAGCTGACCATCGATCCACAAAAAAAACATTAGATAAATTTCTCTGTCAAAAAACAGAGGGATTCTCTTTGAAGCGGTAAAATACGAGTACCGGCAAAGGCTGGTACGTATATAACTGGTGCACCGGCTGCGGATTCATAAAGGCCGGTGCATATTCAAACATATAAAAATTCATTTGAAAAACCTTGATATCCTTTGCAAAGCTAATATCGACCACTTCCACTGGTAGCAAATCAAGTGAACCTATCTTTTATAAAATAACTAAATAAATCAAAAAAAAAATGAAAGCCCTAATCTTCCGTCTGAGCTATCGACATTTATTTATCCCTATGCTGTTTTCTTTTTCTTTATCCCTTGCAGCTATTGATATTTGTCCATACTTCTGTCCGAATAAAAACTTACCCACCGGCGCAGAATTAATAAATACGCTGGAAAAGAACCGGGATGCCCTTGATGATGATCCAAGGGGGCTTTTCTTTTTTGACACGATCCCTCCTGGTAAAGGAAAGGGAAAGCGCACAAAAGTGAAAAAACTATCGGCAAGGATCACCGGAGAAGATGTTGATATAGACTGGATTACCATCGAAGAACACGATGTCGATTATTTCGAACTGTATGCTGCCATCGATGCTCAACCGTATAAATCGATCGAAAAAATAAAACCAGATAAAGGAAAAATAAAGGAGAAGGAAGAAAAAGAATACAAGCTCAAAGACAAAGAAAGTAAGAAAAAAAACAAGGAGGCAAAACGGATATACTACCGGCTCCATGAGGTGACCAAAAAGGGAGAAGATCACATACTGGCTGTGGCTATGACGGCATCAGCTAGCAGTAGCGGCAACAGCAATGCTCCTGACCAGTTGCTGGACCTCCTTCCACAGACCACACCAAAATCGCCGGAGGTAGCGGCCATGGAGCGTTTTGATCAATACCCGGTGTCACACTTTACGGGTATCGCCGATATATCCATACCGATTCACACAATAGCAGTGGGAGCGCTCAAAATTCCAATCGAACTCAAGTACCACTCTGGTGGAAATAAGGTATCTGATGTCGCTCCCAGGCAAGGCCTGGGTTGGAGTGTTACGGGATTGTACAGTTTAAGTACTGAGATAAGAGGGCAGGCCGATCAGACCAGCAGTACAGGCATGCTCAATAATGACCTGCCCACTTTTACCTTGAGCTGCATCACCCCGGCAGACAAACAGCTGCTGGATGGGCATATCAATTTTGGCTATGATATGGAGCGGGATGTATTTACCTATCGCACCCCGTTGCGCACCAATTCCTTTGTAGTGACCCCAGACAGTACTTATTTTTTGGAAGCCGATCGCAGCCTGATCAATTATTCGGGAGGATTTAATGATTTTACCTTACTGGATGATCACGGCAATCAATACTATTATGACATCAAAGAAAATACAGGCGGTAATAATATAAATAATACCAGTGCTTGGCATGTCAGTGAAATTTTAACCAGTGTGCCCGGGGAAAAAGTATCGTACACATACTATAATTTGGAGACCCTCAGCTACATCACCGATCATACCACAGTGCATACCGTTCATACAGATTTATGCGATAATGTACCGGCTGGAATTACTTCCGGACCTCAACCTCCCACCTATTTGCAAAACACGGTGTATATCAGCCAAAGGCCATTGAAAGAAATCTTTTTTCCCGGCGGAAAGATCCATTTTGTATTGGAGAGCCAGGACAGGCAGGATCTGAGTGGAGCCAAGGCACTGGATAAAATCGATGTCTACAGCTACGATTTCGAAGAAGCCGGTACCAATAAATACAAACTCATCAGAAGCTATGATTTATCCTACGTGTACAAGACGCGCAGTGGCACCAATGGGGGTAAAGTATTATTTCTGGAAAAAGTAGAGCAAAAAGATAATGGAGGTGTAGTGATAGGCACCTATAAAATGGATTACAACACGACAGCCCTACCAAAAAAAGATTCGTATGCCACAGATGAACAGGGATATTACAACGGAGCTACAAATGCCAATTTAATCCCGGCCTATTCGATACCTTATGCACCTAATTGCAATAGTACCAATTCTACAGCTACCAATGCCAATCCTGCCAATCGCAATTCGAATGGCACATACATGAACGCCTGGATGCTGGAGCGTATAGATTATCCCACCGGTGGATATACCAAATTTGAATACGAACCCCATAAATATATAGATGGCTCTACATCTATACTGGCAGGAGGTCTTCGGATAAAAAAAATGACAAGCTATTCCCAGAGTGGAGCGCTGTTAAAGTCCTTCCGGTATGGAGCCAGTGAATCAGGTCACGGAACATACCGGGACTATAGCAAGGTCATGATGCGCACTGACCAGATGATCAAAAAAGAAGACAACACGGGAGGTAGTGATTATTACTCCTACAATGTCATGCGTCTGAGCTCTGGAGTAAACACACTAATCAATGCCTTTGAAGGTGTACCGGTCACCTATGGCGAGGTTACGGTATATGAAGATAGTACCGGAGCGGGCAGTATCGGAAAAACCATATACACCTACAAAAATGATGTCAACGATCTGGCTATCACCGGTAATGGAGCCACCAACAGGCAAGTGCTGCAAAGCCGGCACTGGGCCCGTGGTCAACTGCTCAGCAGAAAGGTGTACGGATCTGATAATAACCTCAGAGAAGAAATCACGAACACGTACACAGCGATTATTCCATCCAATCCGACACCGGCTTTGGGTTATGTTTTGGGCAGAAGTCTGGATATGATTACGCTCGGGGTTACCAACGGGTCAGGATGCCTGATAGATGACGATCAGTTTATTCTCAATCCATATTCCTGGTATCCGGGATTGTTAAAACTAAATACAACACGAAGCAGAAAATACGATGATATAACCCCTGGTAAATACGTGGATCGTTTGATCACCCAGAGCTATGATCCGGATGACTATCAGCTCACCGAAGAAAAATATACGAACACCGATGGGGATGAGCGCATAAAAAGATACCGGTATGTCACCGGTCTTTCTAATTTATCTGCATCCCACACAGGTGCTGCATTGGCCTTTTTCCACATGCGGGAAAACAATCAACTCAATACCCCTATAGAGATAAATACGCTTAGAAAATCCGGAAGTACCACCAGGTATTTATCGGGACTACTAAGCGAGTACAGTATCAAACTGCTTGACAGCCGTTACTATGTTTTACCTGCAAATATCTACCAGGCACGCATTGATGATCTGAATCAACCCACGAGTTTTACCCAGGTCAATGTAAGCTCGGGAGGTACAATCAGCAGGGATGCCAGCTATGTGCACCGGTTGGATTTTATAGATTACACGACGCACGGTAAAATAGACCGCTGGAAAAGACCGGGGAACAGCATTGTTAAATATACCTGGGACACGGATGCCAATAGCACCTACCACCACCGCATGCAAAACAGCATTTTGCACCATGGCAACACAGCGGCACAGATCACGCAATACAAAATAAGCCGGAGCCTGCTGGGCATGGATACTTTAATTATTCCAAATGGTATAAGCACAACCTACAATTACGATAGTTATGGCCGGTTTAAAAGAATACTGGATAATGCCGGAGACATCGATCAGGAAACCGAGTACGTGATATCTTCTGGGGGAAATAGTCGAGTGATTATTCATACACCGAGGTCGTCTATGAGCATTCTGAGCACCGATATCACCGAGGTAATGACCGACATCCACTTTTACGATGGTTTAGGCAGAGCCGAACAGACCATGCAAAAACAAGCGAGCCCGAATGCGAGCACCCATATCGTGCGGGGAGCGGTGACTCGCGATGATTTTGGCCGCACATCCAGAGACTATGTACCTTTTTCAGCAGGTGGCAGTACTACACAAAAGGCCTCACTGCCCACAAGTGTTCATGGAGACAACAAGCCTTATGGCGAGGTAAAGACGTATGATGATAGCCCCCTCCTGAAACCCAAA
Organism: Saprospiraceae bacterium; assembly: GCA_965222645.1. GTDB lineage: Bacteria > Bacteroidota > Bacteroidia > Chitinophagales > Saprospiraceae > JABDMH01. Next base: position 5,465,385 of record OZ244968.1, read on the forward strand.
GAAATCCTTGGTCTGGGCAGTACTTGGCACAGCCAAAATAAGTTTGTAGAAAATACCTATGAGGTGGCACCGGGCAGTACGATAAGAAAATACGTAAATGGAATAAGTGGAGCATCGGTCAGCGGCACATATGGACCCAATGAATTGTACATGCGCAAGACGATCAGCGAGCAGGGCAATGTCACGATAGCTTATCTGGACAATGATGGCAAGATCGTACAGCGATCTGAGCAAGACTCTACGGGCACCTACCGGCACACTGCCTTTATCTATAATAATCACGATCGAGTGCGGTTTGTCATACAACCCCAGAGTTTTGAGACCTCGCAGAGCTTTACCATAGACGATGCCTATTTTAAGGATGGCGTATTTGAATTTGTATACGACAGCCTGGGCAGGGAAATATCGAGACACACGCCGGGAGGAGGCCGGAGTTTTACGGTATACGACCGGTTGGATAGAATCGTGCTTACCCAAACGGCATTACAAAAAGCAAATAACAAATGGAGCTATATCCGGTATGATGCCTTTGGCAGAGTGGCCCACACCGGAGAACTAACCTCCTCATTGAGTCAAAGTGCACTGGCTGATAAGTTTAAGGCCATCAATCAATGCTATGAGCAATGGGTGGCAGGAAGCTGGACTACGGTGAGTTTTCCTTCAGAGCTCAACAGTGCCAGCAAAAAAATAAAGGTGGATAACATCTATGACAGCTACACGGCATGGAATAGCCTGGCCCCTTTTGACTCTGACCACGCCTATCACAATGCCATCAGTGATGCCACTGGATTGCTTACGGGGAGTTTTAGCTACAACTCGGATGATGCCAACGAGTCGTACTTTGACGTAGTATACTATGATTACAAACTCAGGGAGATACAACGCATCACGAGCCATCATCTGGCCGCCAGTCCTGCCAGCCCACAGAAGATCATCACGAGTCTGGAGTACAATCATGCCGGGGATATTCTGCGAACGAAGACGACCTGGCAGTTTGAGGATCGAGACGACATCACCCACATAGACAGTACGATCTATGATCACCGGGGCAGACCGGTGAGCTATGCCAGTGGAGTAGATGCAGCCCCGGAGGTAATCTGCACTTCGGCTTATGATGTCACGGGAAGATTAAACCAGAAGGTATACCAGCCGGGAGGAAGCTATACCAAGGGAGGCACCAATGATTATATCTTCCGGCCACCGAGTCCCACAGAGACAAACACAGCCGATACCGCAAGAGTGGCAATCATCCTGGATGCGGGCACCACGATCGATGTAAACAGCATCAATACTTATATGGCCGTGATAGACACCACAACTGATCCGGGGACTACAATCAATGCCTTGCAGACGATCCAGTATTCGTACAATATCCGGGACTGGCTCACGGGGATCAACCTCAATGCCGAGGGCAATCCGGTGCCCAATGTGAGTGAGGGCGATCTGTTTAGCATGAAGATGAATTACGCATCGGTAGGCCGGTATGATGGTACGATGGGCAGCCAGGCCTGGGCCCATCACAACGAGGATCTGCAGCAGCGATCCTACACTTTTAACTACGATGCAGCCAGCCGGATCAAGGGAGCGACATACAGTGGAGTCAATGGCGAGAACTATAGTGTGAGTGATCTGCGTTATGATAAAAACGGCAACATTAAGCGGCTAAAGCGGATGGGAAAGAAGGGAAGCGGCTATGCGCAGATAGATGATCTGAGTTACACTTACTCGGGCAATCACCTGATGCGTGTAGAAGATGCGGTAAGTGGAGACAATGAGGTAGACTTTGTAAACCGCAACAGCGGCAGCGATGACTATGCCTACTACGCGGATGGCTGCCTGCAAAAGGACCTGAACGAAAACATAAGCAATATCGACTACGACACGTACCTGAGTAAGCCGGTGCTGGTCACCCTGAGCACAGGAGAAACGGTAAAATACATCTATGATGGCACGGGTACATTGATTAGAAGAGAGTTAAGCGATGGCACATCCTGGGATTATCTGGGCGGTATGATTCTTAAAGACGGCAATCCGTACCAGATTGCCATGACCGAGGGCCGCATAGTGTATGAAGACACTGTCCCCCGCTACGAGTACGAATACCGCGACCAGGTGGGCAATCTGCGGGTGTCCTTTACGGAGCGGAACGGAAAATTGCAGCAGACATTTGCGGCGGGATACAGCCCATTTGGTGTACAGATTAATGCGGAGGTAAATACTCCGGCACCTTGCAAGTTTACCTTTCAGGGACATGAGGACATAGGAGATTATGGCTTGCGGATGTTTGGGATGGGGGCCAGATGCTATAATCAGACTATTGGGAGGCTTTTGGCTACAGATCCATTGGCAAGCGATATGCCTGCTTGGAGTCCATACTCTGCTATGTTCAATAACCCTATCCGGTTCACCGATCCGACCGGGATGGCACCGGAAACGATTTATGAAGATGCCGAAACAGGACAACAAGTTGAAGTCAACGACGGTATCGATAAAACCATCGTAGTTAATAGTACGGATTTTCAAAAGGCGAAATTCTTTGCCAATGAATTAAATCAAGGTGAAGGATTTTCTTTTCCGGACATGGACATTGTAAATGCGTATACTGATTTTTACAATGCACACAACAGTTACGATGGGTTGAGTTTTAGCAATGCTATGGACTATCTGTTCAATAAGCCACAGATAGAAGGAGTGCCTATAGGCGGAGCAGGAAGTTTAGAAGTAATTGGAGGTGGAGCGAAGACGGCCGTAAAGCCAATAGCTCGACAAGTGCCGCGCTTCCTGGTAAAAATGCAGAAACACCACATTATTCCTAAAGCGGTGTTTAAGAGAAACAAAGCTGCATTAGCTCCGTTTATGAAGCTCAACAGTGGATTTAATCTGAAAAAGCTACCGACACCTTTCCATGGAAACCACCCACAGTATAATACATTCGTTGGGAATCAAATTCAAAATTTGATTAATGCAGGAAATTTGAATGCAAGAAGCCTTAGAGGATTACAAAAGACTCTCAACGCTCAGATAAATCAAGCATATGATAGCGGCATGAAACTAAATGACTACTTCAGACAATTGAATAAACTATGATGTTTAAACGCATAACGATTTCTGCGGAACCTAAAGTAATCGGGGTGACAAATGGAATTTATCAGGTTGAGATCAATGAGGATAGTTTAAAAGAGAATGCGAATTATGATGAGATATCTTGTTTACTAACCCAAGTTAATCTAGACGATTTCTTAGCCAACAGACACAAAATATTCAACTTGCAAGTACAAAACATTACTGGGAAGTTGCTAAAAAAAGCGAAGCAAACGGACTTGATGGGGTATTCCCCCTATTACTTTGGTTTTCATTTTCTTGTAAGCCAAAAGTTTGTTGATATTTTAGATGAAAATGGAATTGATAAGACAGAATATCATTTAATAAAAGTTGATATAGATAAGATCAAAACAAATTATTTTCTCTTTTATGTGCCTTGGGTATCCAATACAGAAATAAATTTTTCAGAGTCATTAATTTACCCCTCTATTGAGGCTCTATCTCCTAATAAGAACTACATTGAGGTAAAAGATTATGATGCTTATTGTAAACTGAATGAGACGAATCCTATAACTAATTTTGAGCGGGTTGTTTTAGATAACAAATATTCGAATAGGGATATAATTTCAGTGCAAGGAGTATCTAATCTTTTCTTTTCGGATAGGTTAATTGAGGCAGTTACGTCTGAAAAGGTGTCCAATTTTGAGATTAGAGACTATCCGATTCTACAATTTAGCTATAATGGTAAGCTCATAGAAACTGCTATGCCCCCGCGAAAGCCCGTTTAGTCTTGTGGTAAGACAACGCCATATCAATGACGTAGTAAACTTGTTTCTTGTCTTCGTCGCTTAAGTTCTCGATGTCCTTCATTTTTTCAAGCAGGGTTTTATCCAGGATTATGGTAGCGGATTGAAACTCATTACTTCTGATAATTAAACCCATAGTATGTTTAATTTAAACAGTTTACATATAGTGCAGAGCTGGCAATTATTGGAGTAGAGAGCGGATTTAGTCAGCTTGAGTTCGAAGAAAAATCTCTCAAGAAACATCCTGCATACAAAAAGATTGAGCAAATGATTCTCGCTGCAAAGGTGACAGACCTTATGGTTTTTTCTCCTTATTTCTTTGGTTGTAAATATGTGGTAAGTCAAAAAGTAGTTAATTGTTTTGAGTCACTTTTTTGAGATCTGCTGATGCCTGTGTATCAGCCGAATGAAGAAAATGAAAATATCCCTGCCTGGCATGCCTCCAGGCAGACAGGGCCAAAAGAGCCATTTTTGATCTTGTAATGCTAGGGAAATATATCGCTACTTGAGATGATCACGAATAAAGGAAGTCAATAAATGGACACCCCAACCAGTGGCATTTTTACCTTTCCCGTATTTGGTGTTTCCAAAAGCCACTCCGGCGATGTCGAGGTGTGCCCAAGATGGATGACCATTTGTAAATTGTTGCAAAAATTTGGCAGCAGTGATTGCTCCAGCTACAGGCCGTGTAGATAGATTCTTGATGTCGGCAACCTCCGATTTCATTTCCTCATCGTAATCGTCCCATAGGGGTAGGGGCCAAAGCTTTTCCCCACACTCCAGTCCGGTAGTCATCAGATTTTCCTGAAGTTCTTCATCATTGGAAAACATGGCGGCACAAACGTCTCCAAAAGTACGAACACTGCTACCGGTGAGTGTTGCCAGATCAATGAGAATATCGATTTCAAAATTTTGAGTCATATATGCAAGTGCATCGGCCAGGATCAGTCTCCCTTCGGCATCAGTGTTGATTACCTCGATTGTTTTCCCGCTATAGCTGTTGATGATATCACCTGGGAGAATAGCCGTGGCATCGACACAATTGTCTGTAATGGGAGCGATGGCAATAACATTTACCGGCCATTTCAGCTCTGCGATCGCTGCTACCGTGGCAAGTGTAGCAGCCGCTCCTCCCATGTCACTTTTCATGTAGTGCATGTTATTGGATGGCTTTATCGAAACTCCTCCTGTATCAAAAGTCACCCCTTTGCCGACTAGCCCAATAGTTTTAGTTTTCTTTTTTCGGGTGCCCCGGTATTGAGCGATGACAAATGCCGGATTATTCTCGCTGCCTCTGTTTACAGCTAGTACTGCATGCAGCCCGGCATCTTTGATTTTCTGTTTGTCAAGTACGGTGATCTTTAATTTACTCAGCCTGGCTTTGTCTTTAATCCACTTCGTTATAAAAGGTGCATTTACTTTATTGTTGGGACCATTTACGAGGTCCATTACTTCCTTTTGGTACCTGGCGATGATCGTTGTCTCAAAAAGAAGTTTCGTTAGATCGTCATCCGGAACATCGCTCACCAGAATGACTGCCGCATTATTCTCCGAAAGTGGGTGTTTTTGCACCACAGTGTCAGTGTATTTTAGCAGTTGATAGGATGCGAGAGAAAAAGCGTGAATTGCGGATGTAGCAATGATTTTTGAGTCAACACTGCGCAAGTCGATTTGTACCTTCGATTTGAGAATTAATTTATCCTTGATCGCTATATCTAGAAATATATCTGATAGTTCTTTATAGCCGTATTTTTCAGTGACATCTAATACGATCAACTGGTTGATCCGGTTATTCTTGTTTATTTTAAAAATATCCTTCTTAAGCTCATCATCAAAAGCTGAAGCCGGTAGTCCGTATTGATCTTTCCATTTTCTTTTATAGGACCTCGTGACATTTTGGTCAAAGGGTAAAATTGTAGTATATCCCCTTTGGTAGGGTTTTGATCTAAACTCAATATTCATGAAGAAAAAAACATTAGTCGATTAAAAAATAACTTGTTTATCGATCAGCTTTTTTGCTTAAAAAAAAGCCACTTTACTGCCTTGGGAAATTCGGCACCCCAGCAGGCCTCAGTATGTGTTCCTTCCGGATCGATCGATAATTTATACTCAATATTTTGGTCATTGATTTTCTTTCGTAAAGTCGTGGCAAATGTAGTCAAATCCTTTTCCATGGTGGCACTTTCTTTCTTGCCGCCAAAAAGGTAAACAGAAACGTGATCTCGACTGGAAAATTTTTTTGCTTCGGTAAATATCTTATTGGTCAACCAAAGGGAGGGAGAAAAAATCATCCATTTAGAAAAAATTTTGGGATAGGTCATTGCAGTATAGAGACTAATGAGGCCACCCATAGAGCTGCCACCTATACCGGTGTATTTCCGATCAGTTCGGGTCTTGAAATTGGAGTCTACATAGGGCTTTAACGTGTTTACAATAAATCTAGCGTATAGTTTCCCTTCACCGGCCCCAAATTTTTTTGTTTCAAAAGGACTGTATTCTTTAATGCGGTCTCTATCGCCATGTTCTACTGCAATAATGATAATATCGCCGTAGCCCAACTCCTTAAGTATACTGAGTTTTTCGTCTATAGCCCAATTGCCAAAAGGTGCATCCTCATTAAAAAGGTTCTGAGCATCCTGCAGATAAAGCACTGGGTAATGATCCTTTGTGTAATAGTAATCAGGAGGTAATAAAGCCCAGATCCGCCTTCTTTTCTTTAATTGAGGAATCTCAAAATCATCCTCTATGATAAACTTCTTTGGCATGTAGAGTGCAGAACCAGCCATGCCATTGATCTTCCACCGCGGTACTAAATCAGAGACTTGCCTGGTTCCGGAAAGAATTTTTCTTACGGCCGGAACATTGCCCCATTCATCCAGCTCACCCTGATCCCGGTCGCCTTTATGATAGTGATAGGCAAAGGGGTAGGGGAGTGTGGTCTCTAATCTAAACAGATAGGATTTTTCTCCCACCTTTTGCATTCGAAACAAGGGATCATTGTCACACCAGTTGTTAAAGGTGCCCGAGATAAAGATTGGACGGTTGTCTACCTGACTGGTTTCCAGGTGAAAATCGATCTGCGTCATCTTTCCCGCCAAAATTCTGTGGTGTTTTACCGGATGCGAAAATAGAAATAGACATGGAAGTAAAGGTGCTCTGGTACAAGTTTTTTCTACATCCGCATGTTGGAATCAGTTTGTGTCTATCAAGACTTACACAGCGTCTGTGTCATTCGCCTAGGAGGTCTTTCTGCGTGCAGGCCTGGCAATTGATTTTGAGAGGCCGACGCGAGATGTAAAATTAGCGCCAGGTTTAGCGGACCGATGATACTGATTTGACTAAAATATCACCCGTATTGGATCGGAAACACCATTATTCCGCCCTATGGTACATTGTGATACCTTATCTGGATTCCCTTAGATAATTTTGCCAATAGCTAATTGTAAACTGCAAGTTATCAGTAATTACAATCCGTTTGATAGATCTTTGTCACCAAGCATAAAAAAAAAGCGAACAGTTACAATTGAATTTATCAATTTTATGTGAGACAAACCAAATAATCAATTGTTATGAAAAAATTATTATTTCTATCTCTCTTTGTTGCTTTTTTAGTTTCATCTTACGCTCAGAATGGGGCAGTAATCTTTGAAGAGTCCTATGAACAGACTTTTGATGAAGGTTGCGGAGCTTTTCATGAAATCGGTACAATTAAAATTATTGAGACTGAAAATGGATCGACCGCTATCTGGAGGGGTACTGCGACGGAGCTTTCTTCTGGAGACTCTGTTCCAATAAATGCCACAATAACAGGTCATGCAAATCAGAATGCATTTACTCAAACTGTATCGATTGTCTATCCTTCGAAGGCAATTGTTCATACGGTATTTCATCTTAATGTGACTCCTAATGGTTTTCATCCCGTCTTTAAGTTCAAGGTAAATTGCCGTAATGAGTCATCAGAATCTTCTAGCTAGTCTTTGTTAGGTGCATCAATGTACGCTGCAACAGGATAATTTATTAGAACGAGATGAACTAAATACTGGTTGTAGGGGGTGTACGCACTACTGCCTGACCTTCCTACCAGGTTAAGCTTGATCGTGTAAAAAAATCCACAAGTGTCAGTGATCCAGTTTAAAGGTCGTGGCAAATTCCATTGTTCATAGATATGGATTTCCAACTCTTTTTATTGACTGCACCGAAATTTTATTTAGGCTGAAATCTAAATCGCTTTACTCCAAAACACCAAGTGGCCTTACCTCTGAGCCTTCTCTTTCGGTCAATTCGTCACCCAACTCACTGCGAATTTTTTCAGCCAATTCATTTAATGAAGTGACTATGTCAGGATATTGTTCTGCCACATTAGTAGTTTCTCGTATGTCATTCTGAAGATCATACAATTCCATATCCATTTGATTTTGATCGTAGTCGATCGGCATGCCGTCATTTGTTCCGATCCGCCCGTTGAGGGATCGATAGCTATGCGGAAAATACATCTTCCAACGCCCGTCACCACTCAAAATGCCCTGTAATTGATTCCTCTCATAGTAAAAATAATAGGCTTCGTGATGAGGTGAGTATCCATCATCACTTTGCAAAAGTGAAAGCATATTTCTGCCGTCGATCTTTTTACTGGGAAGAGTCGCACCGGTGATCTGGCAGATGGTTGGCAAAATGTCGATTGTCATTGCCGGATTTGACGAAGTGCTGCCTGGTTTGATATGCCCTGGCCACCTCGCTACAAACGGAACCCGGACTCCCCCTTCTAGTGATGTACCCTTCCCTTCCCTGAGCGGGTGGGCTTCTCCGGAATGACCACCGTAAGACAACCAGGGACCGTTATCAGATGTGAAAATCACCAATGTATTTTCATCAAGCCCTTCATCCTTCAGGGTTTTCAGTATCTCACCTGTGGACCAATCGATTTCTTCAATTACATCACCATATAATCCACGAGGTGACTTACCTCTAAATTTATCACTCACAAAAAGCGGCACGTGGGGCATGCTGTGGGGGACATATAGAAAAAAAGGTCGCTCTTTGTTTTTCTTAATAAATGATGTTGCCCTTTCCGTATACCAGGTTGTAATCATTGACTGTTCATCGAGGGTGTCGATGATTGCTTCATTTTCGATCAGTGGTAATTCAGGAAAATTAAAAACTGAGCCCTGCCATGGGTGGTGTGGCCACATATCATTGGAGTACGGGATGCCAAAGTATTCATCAAAACCCTGGCGTGTAGGAAGAAATTCAGGCTCGGATCCCAAATGCCATTTCCCGTAAATAGCAGTGGCATAACCCAATGGTTTGAGAATTTCGGCTATGGTTTGTTCATCGGGGTGTAATCCCTTTTTTACATACGGGGAATAGGCACCATGTATTCCCAATCTATTTGCATAGCATCCTGTGAGCAAAGAAGAGCGCGAAGCAGAACAAACAGGTTGGGATACGTAAAAATTGGTCAGGCGGATTCCTTCCTTAGCCATTTGGTCGATATTGGGGGTCCGAATATCTGGAGAACCAAAGCATCCCAAATCTTCATAACCCTGGTCATCGGTAAAGATGAGTACGATATTGGGTGGATTGCCATCTTCTTTTTGTTCTTCGACCTGAGCATTGGGATTGGCACAAGCTGTGATGACCACAATCATGAATGCCCAATGTGAAAATGGGTAACGTATCATATCCATAAACCGGGAATTTGATGCTGTCTAATATAATGGAATTTCCGTGATGGCCACCTATTGTTTATTTTCGCAGCGTGATATCCGTGAAGATTTCTGCAACGATAATAACCTATAATGAAGAAAAGCAGATTGGTGCGTGTATTGACTCTTTACATGGTGTCGCCGATGAAATAGTGGTCGTAGATTCATACTCCACAGATCGGACCACCGATATCGTCGAGTCGAAGGGTGCGAGGGTGATAAAAAATAAATTCTCCGGTCATATTGAGCAGAAAAATTTTGCACTTGATCAGCTCAAGTATGATTGTGTGCTATCCCTTGATGCCGATGAAGTCCTCTCTCCGGAATTGATTAAAACAATTAAAACAATTAAAGAAAATTGGAATGCAGATGCCTATATGGTCAACCGCAAAAATTTCTTTTGTGGAAAATGGATAAGCCACGGGTTGTGGTATCCGGATAGAAAAATCAGATTGTGGAACCGGAAAAAAGGCTGCTGGGGTGGAAAAAATCCACACGATAAAGTCGTCATGGAACCCGGTTGCAGAGTTAAAAAAATTGAGGGAGATTTATTGCATTACACAGTGAGTGAGGTGGGTGAATATCTCGCGCAGGTCGATAAATTTAGTACCATTCAGGCAGAGCAGTTAAAGGCTGAGGGTATGAGCCCTCATTTTTTTCATTTAAGGATCAAACCCTTGTATAAATTCCTATTGGCTTACGTGATAAGACTCGGCTTTCTGGACGGGTGGAGAGGATATGTCATAGCAAGAGGACAAGCGCTGGGTATTTATTGGCGTTACAGAAAGGTGAGAGAGATGACGTAGTGTCCTTATTTTCTTTCTTTCACTTCTTGTCAATATTTAATTTTCTTATTTGTGACCAAAAATATCCTTCCCCACTTTTTGTCAGTCCCGACGATATCTGTCGGGATGGGTCAAAAACTGCCTCCTGCATCCTCGGTGACCCACATCTTGGGTCTTCGCTAGATTTTATAAGGCTCCTCCTTCCTTAGTGGAGAAGTCTATTGCTCTTGATCAGATTTTGTCTGCATTTATGCTCCTCAGCTCTTTTCCGCTGGATAAAATCTAACGCTACAACCTAAGTGTGGGGCCCCACCTACGGATGCGTAGTCGGAATCCCCAGGATTTTTTTCGAGTGCGTTTCACCCTTTTGTCCTATTTTAACGGCAAAATATCTAAGGTGCTGTAGGCATGCTCCGCATACCTGTCGGATGACTCTCCACTTTTTGACAATATCATTCATTCTTTTTTGTGACCAAAAAAGAACCAAAAAAGTCTTTCGCTGTAGATCTTTTGCCTACTAGGCCAAACCCACCCGCTCGTGATCCCAGCCGTTCGCTTTTTAGATCATCACTTTGTTGTGCTTGACCGGAAGTTGATATGCCTGTCTTCTTTTACGTTCCCAAATGCTCACTTCGGCATCACTCCTTTACCCTGCACTGTTTGTCCTACCTTAACGGCAAAATATCTAAGGCGATGTAGGCATGCTCCGCATGCCTGGTTGGTCGCTCGCTGTAGGGTTTATATGCAGTTTAATATGGACTGTTGTTCATCTCATTACTTCTTATAGACAAATCAGACGGAATACATTTGTGATCTCCGCCTAAGGATGCGAAGTCGAGGTCATCAAAACTATTTTAGGACTTTTATGCGAGCGCTCCCAAAGACCTTTGTAAAAGGTCTAATCCCGGCCTTATTTTTTATAGTGATAAAATGCCAAAAAACCGTTAAGAACTTTAAAGTGTTTGAATGATTAGAACTTTCATCGAAAATCTAACTTGAATAAAAGCAATCCGATATTATTACGTCAGGATTTATGTGAGTTTTTAAAGTTTAGGTTTTTTGGGCTTTTATTGCGTTAGGAAAAAAATATAGCCGGTGGTTTTATCAAACTTTTGCCAACAAAAGTTTGCCCTGCCGGAGGCAAGAATGCATTTAGTGCTTTGTGACATTATTCGCCAGAAGACTCCGTAGCCTCTGTATCCAGATCGTAGCCACCAACAACTTCGATGTCAGGAATGGCAGCCTCTAACAGGCTAAGAAGTTGAATTCCTACTTACTTTTAAGCCCCAGGGCTCACTTCGGCATCACTCTTTTACCCCACCCTTTTTGTCCTATTTCCATGGCAAAACATCTAAGGTGCTGTAGGCATGCTCCGCATACCTGTAGGGGGACTCGTCGTGGGGTTCATCAGCTGTCTTATATTGAATGATGTTCACCCTATTAATTCTTGCTGGAACCAATTTAAGGCTACAACACAAGATGTGGGACCCCCACCTGCGGATGCGAAGTCGGGGTCATCAAAACTATTTTAGGACTTTATGCGGGCGCTCCCAAAGACCTTTGAAAAAGGTCTAATCCCGGCCTTATTTTTTTTAGTGATAAAATGCCAAAAAACCGTTAAGAACTTTAAAGTGTTTGAACGAGTAGAACTTTCATCGAAAATCTAACTTGAATAAAAGCAATCCGATATAGTACGTCAGGATTTATGTGAGTTTTTAAAGTTTAGGTTTTTTGGGCTTTTATTGCGTTAGGAAAAAAATATAGCCGGTGGTTTTATCAAACTTTTGCCAACAAAAGTTTGCCCTGCCAGAGGCAAGAATGCATTTAGTGCTTTGTGACATTATTCGCCAGAAGACACCCTTAGTCTCTGTATTCAGATCGTAGCCACCAACAACTTCGGTGTCAGGAATGGCAGCCTCTAACAGGCTAAGAAGTTGAATTCCTACTTACTTTTAAGCCTCAAGGCTCACTTTGGGATCACTCTTTTACCCCACCCTTTTTGGCTATTTTGACGGCAAATATCTAAGGTGCTGTAGGCACGCTCCGCATACCTGTAGGGGGACTCGTCGTGGGGTTCATCAGCTGTCTTATATTGAATGATGTTCACCCTATTAATACTTGCTGGAACAAATCTAAGGCTACAACACAAGGTGTGGGACCCCACCTGCGGATGCGAAGTCGGGGTCATCAGAACTATTTTAGGACTTTATGCGGGCGCTCCCAAAGACCTTTGAAAAAGGTCTAATCCCGGCCTTATTTTTTATAGTGATAAAATGCCAAAAAACCGTTAAGAACTTTAAAGTGTTTGAACGAGTAGAACTTTCATCGAAAATCTAACTTGAATAAAAGCAATCCGATATTGTACGTCAGGATTTATGTGAGTTTTTAAAGTTTAGGTTTTTTGGGCTTTTATTGCGTTAGGAAAAAAATATAGCCGGTGGTTTTATCAAACTTTTGCCAACAAAAGTTTGCCCTGCCGGAGGCAAGAATGCATTTCGTGGTTTGTGACATTATTCCCCAGAAGACACCCGTAGCCTCTGTATCCAGATCGTAGCCACCAACAACTTGGATGTCAGGAATGGCAGCCTCTAACAGGCTAAGAAGTTGAATTCCTACTTACTTTTAGGCCCCAAGGCTCACTTCGGCATCACTCCTTTACCTTGCACTCTTTGTCCTATTTTAACGGCAAAATATCTAAGGTGCTGTAGGCATGCTCCGCATACCTGTCGGATGACTCTCCACTTTTTGACAATATCATTCATTCTTTTTTGTGACCAAAAAAGAACCAAAAAAGTCTTTCGCTGTAGATCTTTTGCCTACTAGGCCAAACCCACCCGCTCGTGATCCCAGCCGTTCGCTTTTTAGATCATCACTTTGTTGTGCTTGACCGGAAGTTGATATGCCTGTCTTCTTTTACGTTCCCAAATGCTCACTTCGGCATCACTCCTTTACCCTGCACTGTTTGTCCTACCTTAACGGCAAAATATCTAAGGCGATGTAGGCATGCTCCGCATGCCTGGTTGGTCGCTCGCTGTAGGGTTTATATGCAGTTTAATATGGACTGTTGTTCATCTCATTACTTCTTATAGACAAATCAGACGGAATACATTTGTGATCTCCGCCTAAGGATGCGAAGTCGAGGTCATCAAAACTATTTTAGGACTTTTATGCGAGCGCTCCCAAAGACCTTTGTAAAAGGTCTAATCCCGGCCTTATTTTTTATAGTGATAAAATGCCAAAAAACCGTTAAGAACTTTAAAGTGTTTGAATGATTAGAACTTTCATCGAAAATCTAACTTGAATAAAAGCAATCCGATATTATTACGTCAGGATTTATGTGAGTTTTTAAAGTTTAGGTTTTTTGGGCTTTTATTGCGTAGGAAAAAAATATAGCCGGTGGTTTTATCAAACTTTTGCCAACAAAAGTTTGCCCTGCCGGAGGCAAGAATGCATTTCGTGGTTTGTGACATTATTTCGCCAGAAGATACCATAGCCTCTGTATCCAGATCGTAGCCACCAACAACTTGGATGTCAGGAATGGCAGCCTCAAACAGGCTAAGAAGTTGAATTCCTACTTACTTTTAGGCCCCAAGGCTCACTTCGGCATCACTCCTCTACCTTGCACTCTTTGTCCTATTTTAACGGCAAAATATCTAAGGTGCTGTAGGCATGCTCCGCATACCTGTCGGATGACTCTCCACTTTTTGACAATATCATTCATTCTTTTTTGTGACCAAAAAAGAACCAAAAAAGTCTTTCGCTTTAGTGCCTCGTCCGATAATTATCTATACAGCTGAAGCCGATCTTTTTCACCATCTCTTCATCATTAAAAGCCTTATGTAGCACCGCTATATGCGGTTTTACTTCTTCGATATGGCAAAAAATATCTGGCTTGATCTGCACATCTAATTATCAAACGAAACACTGGATCTTTTACCTACTAGGCCAAACCCGCTCGTGATCCCAGCCGTTCGGTTTTTCGATCATCACTTTGTTGTGCTTGACCGGAAGTTGATATGCCTGTCTTCTTTTACGTTCCCAAATGCTCACTTCGGCATCACTCCTTTACCCTGCACTGTTTGTCCTACCTTAACGGCAAAATATCTAAGGTGCAGTAGGCATGCTCCGCATGCCTGGTTGGTCGCTCGCTGGAGGGTTTATATGCAGTTTCATATGGACTGTTGTTCATCTCATTACTTCTTATAGACAAGTCAGACGGAATCCAATTGAGATCCCTGCCTAAGGATGCGAAGTCGAGGTCATCAAAACTATTTTAGGATTTTTATGCGAGCGCTCCCAAAGACCTTTGAAAAAGGTCTAATCCCGGCCTTATTTTTTTTAGTGATAAAGGCCAAAAAACCGTTAAGAACTTTAAAGTGTTTGAACGAGTAGAACTTTCATCGAAAATCTAACTTGAATAAAAGCATTCCGATATAGTACGTCAGGATTTATGTGAGTTTTTAAAGTTTAGGTTTTTTGAGCTTTTATTGCGTTAGGAAAAAAATATAGCCGGTGGTTTTATCAAACTTTTGCCAACAAAAGTTTGCCCTGCCGGAGGCAAGAATGCATTTCGTGGTTTGTGACATTATTCCCCAGAAGACACCCGTAGCCTCTGTATCCAGATCGTAGCCACCAACAACTTGGATGTCAGGAATGGCAGCCTCTAACAGGCTAAGAAGTTGAATTCCTACTTACTTTTAGGCCCCAAGGCTCACTTCGGCATCACTCCTTTACCTTGCACTCTTTGTCCTATTTTAACGGCAAAATATCTAAGGTGCTGTAGGCATGCTCCGCATGCCTGTTGGATGACTCGTCGTGGGGTTCATGAGCTGTCTTATATTGAATGATGTTCACCATACCTTCAGTCCCTTCGCCATCCGGCTTCGCCAGTAAAGCATCATTAAAAGCCCTGCCTGCGATACCGCAGGTAGGCAGGCTTATGTAGCACCGCTATATGCGGTTTTACTTCTACTGACGCTACGGTCAGTATCATGGATTCGATATGGTAAAAAATATCTGGCTTGATCTGTACATCTAATTACCAGACGAAACACTGGATCTTTTGCCTAACAGGCAAACAATCCCCGCTTGTGATCTCAGCCGTTCGCTTTTCTGTTGATCATTCGTTACTATTCGCGATTGGGAGTCGTTAAAAAGGTCGTATATCGTTCCCTAAGCTCACTTCGGCATCACTCCTTTTCTCCCAATTTTTGTCCTATTTTCACAGCAAACCTCTAAGGTGCTGTAGGTATGCTCCGCATATCTGGTGGATAACTCGCATTGTGAGGTGTAAGCTGAGCATTTTTGAATTTTATCCACCTCATACTTCCTCCGCTAGACTGACCTCGAGGACTCGCCTCTAGACGAGTCGAGGTCATAGTGGGATTTCGGGCAGTGAGAAAGTAGGATAATAGAACGCTTGACTATGTGGCCGAGCTAGTGTGCAACTCGAAGTAAGTAGAACCGTTTTTTATGGCTTTATCGCGTTATGAAAAAATTTAGACCTATTTTTTAATTTCGTTCTGTCTTTTAATCGATACACTTTACCCATAAATCTTTAAAAAAGATATCGGATGGACCCTTGTCAGTAAAGATTTTTATACCCGCTTGCAGGCAAATATTTCCCTTATACTCAAATTGAGGCAAGTGCGCTTCCGAAGCCTTATTTCCATTAATATACATAACTATGTGATCTCCCAAGGCATAAATGTCTCCTGTATTCCAATCTTGATAGTCAATCAACTTGCTCCAGGCTCGTGCATGCGTAGCCAATGATCCGGTGGAATAAGCATGGGTATAGCCGTTGAAATCATAGATATTGCACTCGACACTATTTTCTATAGAAACCCCTTCTCCTTTTGGCTTCCGAATAAAGATCCCACTGTTGTCTTCAAATTTGATTTTAAACTTAAACTTAAAATGGAAATTCTTGTATTCGTCAGTGCTAATCAAGAAACCTCCATTTTCTCCGGAGTAACCGTGCAATACTCCATCACTGATGTCCCATTTACTATCACCTGTATTGGTCCATCCCTCAAGTGATCTCCCATCAAAAATAGATTTATAGTCAAAGCCCGGAAAATTGATGATAAAATCTTTTATATCCGGACTCGATGGATAGGTTGCATGTATTTCTACCACTTTCAAATCTCGAAAGGTGATTCCCTTTCCGGTGACACCAATTTTAAAAAATCCACGTGTGCTGCGGCGGTTGTGCACCTCCGCAACTCGTTTTCCGTCTATTTTCACTAGTAGGTGATCGCCATGTGCAATGATGTCAAAGGAGTTGTATTGACCGAGATCCAAACTGTCCGGCTCAATGGCACGGGCGACGTTTATAATAGATCCCAGATTGTTCTGCTGGTCACTATTGCGATCAAATTGCAGAGCATATCCCGTGAATGCTGGGTATGGGCTATCATCTTTTGGTACACGAAAGGCCAATTGAGCAGTTGCACCCGGAGAAAGTAAAAATGCACCTGAAAGATGGAAGTTGTCATAGGCGGTAAGAGAGGTAATCCATCCCATGTCATGGGAGCTGGACACGTTTACCCCGTCATCTGTGTCGTGCAGAAGAACGTTATCATCGTGAGTCCAACCAGTGCTCTCAGCGTCAGAGAGCAAGGAGGATGCCGGCTGTTGTGCAAATAGTAAAGCCGATAATGTGAAGAGATAAAAAGTGGCAATTTCTTTCATATGATTCGAAATGTGTTAGTCTATTTTCCATTCAAAAATTTTGCAATGATATTGCACTCACAATGATAGTGAATTTTGACAGGTGATTCTTTAAGAGGAGAACTGGTTGAGCTCGATTTTTTGGTCGACAATGGTCGACTACTTATGATTCCGACACTGCAGGAGTTCGTATCGGAAAAAAACGGAGACAGAGAGAAAACCGAAAATCTAATGAAAAAAGAAGGGGAACCGAGGCGCCTTGGACTCTCATGATCTCCAACCAAAGAAATCGAAAAGAAGATCCTGTAGGATAAATTTTGTATATTTTTATTCTACTGCAAAGAAAAAACTGATTATAGTATGAATCGAAATCAATTTATTGCTACGATGAGTGCCGGAGTGATTTCCTTACTATCGCGTTCTCCAAACAAGGTTCCTGTGCCGAGGAAAACTCATGACGCTGGTAAAGGAATGATACCTCACAAGGCAATTGTTCCGGCTGCACTAACACCTATTGACGAAGATGGCAAGGTTGATATAGTCGAGTTCAAGCGACACCTGCTCAGCCTGGCCGATGTTCGTGGTGTTTCGGCAATAATGATTAATGGAGGTTCGGGACATGACAAAACATTGACTCGTAATGAGCGACGGAAACTACTCTACGAAGCTCTGGTTGCCGTAGGTGATCGTGTTCCAATTATTGCAGCCGTAAGAGAATCGGAAGAATGTCCATCTTTGGAACCATTGGCTAAAGATGTACAACTTGAAGGTGCATCTGCGATGACGATCATGCCACCTTCCAGCAAAGAAGGCTTTTTGTGGGAAAATGCACGAAAGCGGTTTGATTCTGCATGCTCTGCGAGCAGTCTTCCCGTGGTCATTTATCAATCGAGGTATACCACAGAGACATTAAGTAAACTGGCCAGTCTCCCCCCGGTGTTTGCAGTCAAAGAGGGAAGTAAGGATCCTTCGACATTCGAGTGCAACATGAGGGCATTACATAGCTTGGACAAAGATGTGGCGGTTTGGTCCACTCACAGCAAGTGGCTGCTCGCGGACCTAGCCACCGGCGCAGACGGAATTCTCTCCGGTATGGGGAGTGTGGCAGCTGATCTTCATGTGACGTTGGCTGAAGCTATAGAGGCTTCAGACCTCATACTTGCAAGACAAATAAATGATCGTATATTCCCCTTGTCTCAAGTTTTCTATAAGCCGGGACAAGACGCTCATGTGCGAATGAAATATGCCCTTGTGAAACTTGGTCGTCAAAAGTATGATTTTGTAAGGCCTCCACTTAAGCCTGTAAATCAAGTGGATCGTTTGGCAATTGACAAAGCGCTTTTACGGAGTGGACTGTTAAAAGATTAGCCTCACTGAAATGTCAGAAATGAGAAAAGAAACATTTTAAATTTATCATTTTTCTTTTCTACTTATATCGTTTTTGGTGAAGCCCTGGCGTGATTTAATTTGGGACTTTACGGTTCATCCTATAGATCCGTAATCCGAACTTAATCATCTTTTTTATATTACACCTTAATCAAGTTGCTATGAAAAATTTATGGTTGTACGGCTTGCTGGTTTTTTGTATCACCTGCTCTCCCGCCATCCAGGACGAGGATCCAGATTCACAAAACATGCCAAACGTCATTTACATACTGGCGGATGATTTGGGCTACGGAGATCTCACTTGTTATGGCCAATCTCTTTTTACTACGCCAAATATCGATAGATTGGCACGCGAGGGCATCAAGTTTTTAAATCATTATTCCGGGGCAACTGTGTGCGCTCCATCCCGGTCCAGTCTGATGACCGGCCTCCACACAGGACATACATATATTAGAGGTAACAAGGAGTGGCAGCCTGAAGGGCAGTGGCCCTTACCGGATTCTGCAGTGACCATTGCCGAGTTGCTTCAAGAAAAGGGATATGCCACAGGGGCCTTTGGAAAATGGGGGTTGGGATTTATTGGCACTGAAGGGGATCCCAATAGTCAGGGGTTTGACCACTTCTTTGGATACAATTGCCAACGGTTAGCCCACAATTATTATCCCTACTATTTATGGGATAATGATCAAAAAATAGTTTTGGAAGGAAATGAAGAAAAAGGTACGGCACACTATGCACCTCAAAATATTCATCGTGAAGCGTTGGATTTTGTAAGAAAGAATAATACCAGACCTTTCTTTCTATTTTACCCATCCGTGATTCCCCATGCCGAATTGGTGGCACCCGAAAACTATATGAAAAAATTCCGGGGAAAGTTTCTTCCCGAGCACAAATATGAAGGAGTGGATGACGGTGACAACTATCGTCTCGGGCCGTATGGATCGCAGCAAGAAAGCCATGCTGCTTTTGCTGCGATGATTCACATGTTAGATGAACATGTAGGAGATATAGTTGATTTAGTGGATTCTCTTGGTCTGGATGAAAATACACTGATTATGTTCACCTCAGATAATGGCCCACACCTGGAAGGTGGTGCAGATCCCGATTATTTTGACAGTAATGGTCCGTTTAAAGGGTATAAGAGAGATTTGTATGAGGGAGGTATCCGCGTACCCATGTTAGCTCGTTGGAAGGGTCATATTTCACCGGGTTCTACCACTGCTCACCCTTCTGCATTTTGGGATATCATGCCTACTCTGGGAGAAATTGCAGGTCTGGAAGTGCAGGATAACCTAGACGGGATTTCTTTTCTTCCCACTCTATTGGGTGACAATAAAATGCAAGAGAAGCATGAATATCTCTATTGGGAATTTCACGAGCGGGGAGGTCGTCAGGCACTGAGGAGGGATAAATGGAAATTAGTGCAGTACGATGTAAACCGGACTCCCCAGGGGGCTCCGGAGCTATATGATTTAGAAAACGATGCTGAAGAACAAAATAATCTAGCTGATGAAAACCCGGAACTCGTGTCTGAGCTTTTGGCATTGATGAAAAATGCAAGGGTTCCTAATGAAGTATTTAAATTTACTGGTGAGAAATAATCTACTTTTTACCTGGTGGATAGTCCTGATATCTATCCCTACTTTGCTCTGCGGTGAGGCATCTTCGCCTGGTATCCTGAAAATGACTGTAGATTCGCCCAATATTATTTTGATCAATGTCGATGATTTGGGATGGAGAGATGTAGGCATTTACGGAAGTCCGTCGTACCTCACACCTCATATCGATGCACTTGCAAAAGATGGTATGCGCTTTACCAATGCATATGCCTCTGCGGCTAATTGTGCCCCTAGCAGGGCATGTATGATGACCGGCCTGCAGACTGCGAGACATGGCATTTATACCGTAGGCAATTCCGATCGGGGAAATGCAAAAGATCGAAAATTAATTCCGGTACAAAATACAACGATCCTGGCTGATTCTTTTATTACCATTGCCGAGTTTCTAAAAAGTGAGGGTTATGTTTCAGCGACAATGGGAAAGTGGCACCTGGGGAAAAACCCACTTACCCAGGGATTCGATATAAACATCGGTGGAAATACGCGGGGAGCTCCACGCACCTATTATAGCCCATATAAGAACCCGGATCTGGATGACGGAATGCCAGGGGAATATCTCACCGATCGCCTAACAAATGAAGCGATATCATTTCTGGAAAGAAATCATCGCAGCAAATTTTTTCTTTATCTACCTTTTTTTTCGATCCATACTCCACTTATGGGCAGGAAAGATTTGTTGAAAAAAAATCAGGAGAAAAAATTTCACCCCAGACAATCAAATCCCGATTATGCTGCAATGGTAGAGTGTGTGGATGAAAATATCGGGAGGATACTGAAAAAGATGAATGATCTAGGTTTGGATGAAAATACACTAATTATTTTCACCTCAGATAATGGTGGTATTTGTGCACAATCCATACAGAGCCCATTGCGAGCGGGCAAAGGATCGTACTACGAAGGAGGCATACGGGTTCCATTGATTGTTTCCTGGAAAAACAAGATAAGGTCATCTTCTATTTGCAATGTGCCAGTCACCAATCTGGATTTTTTTCCAACGATCAAAGAACTGGTAGGTTCCACAGTGACAACGACCCACCCACTGGATGGACAAAGTTTGTTGCCTTTGCTATTGGGCGAATCCGATCCGATTGAGCGATCCCTGTATTGGCATTTCCCTGTTTATCTGCAGAAATACAATGGGATCCTGGATGATGCCAGAGATACATTGTTTCGCACTCGCCCGGGGACAGTCGTTCGTCATGGGGATTGGAAACTGCACAGGTACTACGAAGATGATGGCCTGGAGCTTTACAATCTTTCACTTGATCCCGGAGAGCGAAATAATCTGATCGAGGATTATCCCAACGAAAGGGACCACCTCCTTCAGCTGATGGAGCAATGGATTGATCAAATGCATGCCCCCATTCCCGTATTAAGGAATCCGGAATATGGGAGTTAATGGAGGCAACAATAAGATCATTTTTTTTCTTTGACTTATCTTGAGCAATGCATTTAAATAATTCGTCAAATAACCAGGCAAATAAATTAGAGAACTCTCATGAGGTGTAATTATGCATTTTTCATTCATAAAATTTTTGATGACATATGAAGAAGATGAATAAAATGGACCGTCGAGCATTTGTACGACAATCTGGTTTGATGCTCGCGGGTGCAACATTACCAACATTCATTAGTGCGCAATCGAAGCAAACTCTAGGGGTTGCATTGGTAGGGTTGGGATATTACAGCAGAGATGTGCTTGCACCTGCATTGCAACTGACCAATCATTGCAAGCTTGCAGGAATAGTAACCGGGAGCCCCGATAAAATTCCGGTTTGGCAGGAAAAGTACCGGATTGCGGACCGCAATGTTTACAATTACGAGAGTATGGCTGACATAGCTAACAATGATGACATTGATGTGATCTATATCGTTCTGCCACCTGGCTTACATGCGGAATATACAATCAAAGCTGCCGATACCGGCAAGCATGTTTGGTGCGAAAAACCAATGGCTCCTTCTGCTGCTGAATGCCTTGCCATGATCAATGCTTGCCGGAGAAATCGAGTAGCGCTGACAATAGGATACCGGATGCAGCATGAACCGAACACCCGTACGATAATGGAATATGCCAGATCCAGACCTTTTGGAGCAATAAAAGAGATCCAGGTTGAGGCAGGTTACCGGGAAAACCGGACAGATCATTGGAAACAGATGAAATCTTTGGGAGGTGGATGTATGTATGACATGGGTGTATATCCCCTTAATGCGGCCAGATACACTATGGGTGCAGAACCGATTGCCGTGACAGCCCGGCATGAGGTGACCAGACCGGAAATCTACCATGAAGTGGATGAAACAACGTTCTTTGATCTTGAATTTCCGGGCGGAGCCATGGCTCATTGTAAAACCAGCTTTGCCGAAGGTGTCAATTTTCTGCGTGTGGATTGCGACCATGGCTGGTATGGTCTGAAACCCTTTTCTGCCTATAGCGGTGTAACGGGGGAAACGAGTGCAGGCACATTGCTCAATCTCCCCATCGAAAATGAGCAAGCTACTCAAATGGACAACGATGCTATGGCGATTATTAATTCTACGGAAGTGCTGGTACCGGGAGAGGAGGGCCTGAAAGATATTGCCATTGTGGAAGCAATTTACAAATCGGCTGCCACCGGAGCCCGGATTTTGCTTTGAACTATTGGGTATATCTGAGCTGAAATGAGATCCTTCAAGATCACAGAGATAGATTGAGATCGATCTATTGCGATTGGTTTTCACATAGAAATGTGGGGACGGAAGAGTTGGTCTACCAAAACGTTGACCTGATATCTCTCGAGATACAATTAGTTGACAAAGCCCTTATTTTAAGAGGCACTAATATGCGTATTGTTATTTCTAAAAATGGTTTACATTTACGACTATCACATAAACAGAAAATAGGATGAAGAATCCCTCGCTTTTATTTGCCGTTCTCATAGGTATAAACTTGCCGTTTGGTGTCATTGCTCAGGAAAACGGTAAAGGATTGTATCAGGCTGAGTTTGGAGTACAGGCTCATACATACAGAAATTATTTTCCCAAAAATATGTTGGCAACTTTAGATACAATCCAAAAGCTTGGGATTACCGAGATTGAGGGTGATGGCGGGAAAATTGATCCGGCAGATTTTCGACGGTTATGTGAGGAAAGGGGGATTAGCATTCCTTCTACAGGAGCTTCTTTTGAGGAGTTGCAAAAGGAACCGGAGGGCGTGGCCGAAAAGGCAAGAATTCTCGGGGCAAAATATGTGATGTGTGCATGGATTCCGCATGAGACTGGCCAGTTTTCCCTTGAGGATGCTAAAAAGGGAGTGAGGGTGTTTAATAATGCCGGCAAGATTCTCAAGGAACATGGCCTGACGCTCTGTTATCACGCACATGGATATGAATTCTGGCCCCATGGCAAAGGCACTTTGCTAGATTATATAATCCAGAATACGAATCCAGAATATGTGGGTTTTCAGATGGATGTTTTCTGGATCCATTTTGGAGGTGGCAATACAGTGAAACTATTGAAAAAATACGGTGATCGATGGAAGCTCATGCATCTCAAAGATATGCAGCACGGAATACCCAAGGATCTTACAGGAGGGACGAACAAAGGATTCAATGTCCCGCTGGGCCAAGGCCAGGTACCGATAAAAAGAATCATAAAGCAAGCAAATAAAATCGGAATTAAGCACTTTTTTATTGAGGACGAAAGCAAGCGGATTTTTGAGCAAGTTCCGCAGAGTATTGCTTATTTAAAAAGTCTTTGAGAGGTCCATGGTATTTTTGAATGCCAGACGTGATTTTCAAAAAGTTCCTGCACATCTCACCTCCAATCATTCGGCGTACAGATCTCTTCATCATTCTTCTTAGGTTTAATTAGTTCGACAAATTTGGGCCTTACATGCTCCTTGATTGCTTAGTTATTACCTGCTGGTTTTTCTTTATTATCTTTCAAATGCCATCGCCATCATGGTTTGTTCTCTATGTGAAATTCCCATTAGATTTGCCCTATCTTTCCATTTACTTACGATATCTTTTGTCTGGTTTATGAAATTTTTTGCTTCCTTCTGCTCCCATCTGAAATAATCTATAACCTCAATACACAAATCAAAATCAAGACTGTTATCATCTTCTGAAATATTCAAACTCAATCCTGTTCCTTTTTCAATTGGGTTTATATCGTATGCAGGGGAAAGTTTCCATCCGTTTTTAGAAAGTAAGAAACCATGATTTCTTAAGTGATCATCAGTATTTGATATTGCAACAGAAAATACTATTCTGCGCCATAATTCTCTGATGTCATCATTTGCCTCACTTCCGTATTGCTCTATTAGTTCAACTAATTCAAGATAGCTACCTCCTTCTTGATGGCTGTGGCCATCTTTGTACCCTAATAAAGACATCGCAGAAGCAAAATGAATGCGTTTGTTATCACTTGTCCTATCGAATCTTTTTGTTAAAAATGTATGTCGTTTTTGAGAATAAATTTTTGCGGATCCAAATGCTGTATTTATCCCCAACTCATGAGCCATTTGATTTACGATTAATTCCCAAGCTCCGCTATCTTTGTAATCATTCTTACTTGGAAATTTTGCAATCCATAGATGACCATTCGCGTCTATGACACTTGCCTTCGGTCTTGCGCCTCCTAAGGATGACCCCGGTGCCATCAACATCATCAACCACTTTTGAGCTTCTTCATCCTTAAAAAAATCATCGTCTTCAATTCTTAAACTAACCTGCTCTAATTCTCTTATACTAGTAAATGGCGGCGCCTTTACATCTTCTTGATTTGATAAAAAGTCTCCTTCCTCTTCTATTTTAAACCTTAGTGCTCCCATTCTTGTTTCATCACTTACTCCAAGCAAGAAATCAGATTCTAGTAATCTTTTTTTTGGTTGTTGTGTTTGGCGTGATAGTATTGCTTCTCTTCTATCCATAAGCGTTCTTCCCCATCTATCTGGTGACGAATCTAAAAACAATCCAAAGTTAGGCTTTCCATCATTTATATATTGTGGGCCTGCATATAGTTTTAGATCAGGATCAATCTCTTGTGCATATCCACTTTTAAGCCATAGCTCTGAATATTCAAATGAGAAAATTTCTTCTCCTCTTGATTGTTCGGATCTTAATATTCCCATTTTAGAGATTTCTGGTAGACCAATCCAATCTGCATATACTATTATCTCTCTCATTTCTATTTAGTCTTTTTTGGCCCTCTTTTCTTTATTGTTAGGTTTACATCTTGTAGTTTTCTTCCTAATAAATCATCTTTTGCAATATTTTTCAAATCATTGCTAAAACCCAAAACTGATAGCACTTGTAGTATGATCCCAATACCAATGTGTTCACTTCCTTTTTCGATATGCCAAAGTGTTTTTCTGGATATGTTTGCTCTATTTGCTACTTGCTCAGTTGTTAACTTTCTTCTTAACCTTGCCAGTTTGATATTCTCACCTAGATTTTCAAGTATTCTTCTTTCTTTTGGCAATAATTTTGGTCTCCTAGCACTCATAATGTTTCTATTTGGAAACAAATATACAAAAAATGTTTCTATTTGGAAACATTATGGAGTTGGACACAATGAGTGAGAGTATTTCAGGTAAAAACGATTCAATCCTTGCAGGTAACCTTTTAGCATTCTAACTTGCACATTACGTGCTTATCGATGGGACTGATTTCAGGTTTGCTTTGCATAGAGAACTCATATCAGATTAAGATTGGAATTCGACATTTTTTCAATGAGAGTGAGTGCAGGAGCGCTTTTGAGCCGGTGTGACAAATTACTGCGCAAGACTTAGGGAGTCTATGGTGAAAATCCTTAATTTTAGGATAAAAGGCATGAGTATCAGACGGTCATACATGTGGATTTGGATTTCGATTGTTGTGTTGTGGATGGTAATTCTGATCTTTCCGAATCATCATGTGGATTTTCAATTTCATGATACATATGCAGTGCTGGGTACATTTCATTTAGCTATTGCATTTACGTTTATTTTCGGCATCATGGCGGGTACGTACCAGTATCTCGAAAGATACCCTTTTTCGAATCTAGGTGTAGGACTTCAATTATTGCTTCACATGGCATTTATTTTGTTGTTTCTGTCTATCGTTTTCAAGACGAGGGAGGTTGCTGGGAATCGTATAATTACATTCGAACAAGTGGAGTACATGAGCCGGCAAATTGTACTCGGTGGAGCCCTTTTATTTATTAGTTTCATTCTTTTTTTATTTAATCTGGTGTATGCGGTATTACGAGCTCAGTATCAGACTCCCTGATTTGAGAAATATATTTGTCTGCCTGGTGATGTTTTGTCTCATGCCATTGCAGGGTCAGACTCCTATTAAGGTTATGGTTGTCACAGGTGGTCACGATTTTGATCGACTATCATTTTTTGAAATGTTTAAGTCGTATGATGATGTAGAATTTGAAGAAGTCTACCAACCGATCGCCAACGAATGGATCGAAAATGACAGGTGTCAAAACTTTGACGTTTTGGTCTTTTACGATATGTACGATACAATTACAGAAAATCAGAAAGAGGGCTACTTCAAACTGATCAAGAGTAAAAAGCCAATGATATTTTTACATCACTCCCTGGTTTCATATCAAAATTGGCCTGAGTTTGTCGATATTGTTGGGGGGCGTTATCATACTGAAGATACCACAAAGGCATCTTACTACAAACACGATGAGAAAATAAATGTCACCATAGAGTCACCCAGTCACCCGGTGGTGAGGGATCTTTCGGATTTCACACTCATAGATGAGGTCTATGGAAATTGCGAAATTGCTTCTTCGGTCATGCCCTTATTGTCTACAGATCACCCCCGAAGCATGCCATTGCTGGGGTGGATAAACCGGTATCTGGGCCATGACATAATCTATTTACAGAGTGGACATGGTCCTAGCGCTTTTGAGAGTATTTCTTTTCGAAAGATTTTAGAACAATCGATCAGATGGTTAACAAGGCGTCCAAAAGACTCCCGGAATTAATCCCTCTGTGTTCTACACCATCGAAAACTTTATACCTTGCACGATTTTGGATTTAATGTGCTAAATAGTTAAATAAAATTCCCTGAAAATTATTTCTTATGGAATCCTGTTGTCTAAAACGTTATGAAAGAACCTTTGATTTAAAATTGGCTCATCGGGAATTGCAGTCCTATCTAAAAAAGGGGGTCAAAAGAAGTTCGCTGCCTCTTGTAAGATCGCTGTCACAACTCCCCTTAGAAGGTAAGACCTTATTGGATATAGGAGGGGGAATAGGTATACTTTCATTTGAATTACTAAAGAAAAATATCTCGCGAAGTACTCATGTCGATATTTCACCTTCCAATATTTCGATTTTTGAGGAGGAGACCAGGCGTCGTTCTATTTCAGACGAAGTGCAGATCTTTCAAGGTGATTTTGTGGAAGTATTTTCTGAGATTGATACTGCAGATCTCGTAACCCTGGATAAAGTCATTTGTTGCTATGAGGATTTCGAGCAACTGGTCAGTAAATCAGTGGCGAAGTCCGAGCGTTGGTATGCAATAAGTATTCCCAGGGATGTTTGGTGGGTGCGATTTGGGCTTAGAATGGCTAGAGTGATTCAGAGATATCGTGGGCAACTTTTGCCTTTCATCCATTCTCGGGCTAAAATAGAAGAGATCATTCAATCTCACGGATTTGAAAAGAGTCATGAACTTTCTAAGTGGGAATGGATGTATCTTCTATATGAAAAAACCAATGCACGTGCCGCCTAACTTAAAAATCCCGCTCTATCCTGATTGTGGAGCCTAGGGGAGTCGAACCCCTGACCTCTTGACTGCCAGTCAAGCGCTCTAGCCAACTGAGCTAAGGCCCCCAAAAACCCAACAAAAATATCATAATCTACGGTAACTGACAAAGAAGGTACGCTATTTGCCTGGCAGCAATAATTGTGGTGTGAAATGCACATAAACAAAACACTCAGGTACATGTGAATCCCAGACATAATGTGGACTCCAAGCCCAACCTCCGGAATCATCTCCCGATTTGTCCTGATTAAATCTTGAAAAGTCCATCCTCCATACTGTTCCGTCTGAAGGTGGCAAACTCCGGTTATCACCTATAAAAAGTTTTGATAGACCAGGCCAGGGAATTGCGATTTCCACGGTCCAGCCTTTGTCTACGTCTGCGGGGTCGTTTAGAGTGCCATCCATATTGGTGGCCACTTTTATGCCTGGGAGATCCCAATTCCAGAAACCCAATCTCTTGCCTCGTGGATGCTCCTTAAATCCAACGCCCGGAAAGAGACGATAACCAGGGACTCCCATACCGAATTCGGCAAGCTTGTCAAAACCTGCTAATTCATAGGCATCTTGCCAGATAAAAAATACTTCATAAATGGTTGCGATCGCATTGATTTCGAGTTCGTAATAAGCGTTTTTACCTGCGATAAACAACTCAACATCATTTTCCTTGTAGAGCAGAGCATCTCTTTCGGTAAAGGTGGCTGCAATATGAGGCTCCTCGACCCAGTAGGCCACATATAAATTTTCGTGATCCCATAATACAGCGGCCCTGGTGTCAAGGGGTACATGTTGTCCGGATACCAAATCCCTAAAAGTCGGTGAGCGCTCGGCGTCTCTCCATTCCTCCTCATTCAATTTTCCGTCAATGTTCAATTTGCGATCTATTCTGAAGGCAGAATAATGTGGAAGGTTCTCCTCGATGCAGGGAAATGTATCTATTTTCTGATTCGTAGAATTTGCCGAAATAATTTCAAAATAAAAAAGAAGACAAATAGTCTTAATAACAAGTTTGTGCATTCTATAGTTGTATTAAGAGATTTTGAGTGGGCACACCCTTCAGGGTTCAAAAAGCTGTGATAGATACGAAATTCTATTATTGTTTTTCAAGCTGTAATCCAAATGATCCGTTCCTCATTTTTTCTTTGCCCCGGAAGTTTATACGGTATATCCGGTCTCCCCACTTAGTGATTATACCCTGGTCCTCAACAGCTTCCAGTTTTATTTTTTCTACATCTGCGTGATATTTTTCGGCATCATAATTCAGCTCAAAAGTTTCTGTGGTGTCTCCAGCTTCCAGCTGGATAGCCACTTTGCCGGGAGCTACTATTTGGGGTGGATAACATGTCATGAGATGCTCGGTTATGCCGGTTGTATTTCTCAGCCTAAACGCATCCACAAGTTGCACACTTTGACCACGTATGAGGGCTACCTTGCGTGCCCATCTTAAAATGTTCTCATCATCGGGATATGCCTTGGCAATATCCAGACTAAATTCAACTGACTTATTGCTTTTCTCATATTCGACGCGATTCGCTTTGTAGTCCATCCCATTTCTTTGGGTGATACCACCGATGGTGGGTAGGTTGTGATAGTCCGAACAGTTGTACCAAATCTCGTACCGCCTATTGCTGAATGTCTTTCGTGTATAGGTGCCTCTGCCTACGTCGATCAGCAAGGGTTCTCCATTGTAGTAAACCACAAAATTCCCAATGTCGTTGTGATTGTGACTTTCATCATTGTGGCCACCTTTGGCAGCCAAATAAAAACCGTCGGATGTACCTTCGGAATCACGCGCAGCCATAACCTGAAGATCTGGTAGCCAAACGTCCCTGGGATAGGGTAATTCTTTTTTTGTAGAGGAGATTTCTTCTTGAATAAATAATTCGAAAAAATTGCGAAAAAAATGAAACCGCGGAATTTCTCCTTCACGGTCACCAGACCAATAGTAAGCTCCAAATTGTGCCATATCTTCATCCTCAATGTCTATGCCGTATCTGTAAATCATGCTGGCGGACATTCGTGGTTGAGGATCTGCATCTGCAAAATTTAAAAAGTACTTTTCACTGATTTGAGCCTTATATATAAATTGGCCCATTTTTCGAAATTTATCATTCTTATAGACATAATCGAACGCATCGTTAGTTGCTAAATTCAACAGCGAAACGTTGTCATACAGAGAGGCTGCTGCGGCGCCCCAATAGCTGGGTCCTTCGTCACAGCCGCCATCGTCGGGATAGGGATTTACAAATTCATCCAGTACTTCGAGTGCCTTATGTACATGAGCAGCTCTTTTTTTCTGATCTTTTTCCAGCAGCAGTACCGTATTTATCCAATTCGAACAAATCCAGGGATTCCAATTATTTGGCCCCCTTCCGGAAGATGTGGGTCCCATCCACCTGTGATATTTATTTTTAAGAGGGGAGAAAATCCGGTGTTGTGTTTCATTATAAATCCGGGATCGGATTTGGGTAGTCACTTGATCTAGCTTATCACCTAAAAAGTAATCTACCCATGCCAGGTAAGTTGCTGTCTCTGCTGCAAATAAATCTACAATGGGATCTGCCGAATTTGCCAGGCCTTCCACTTCTCCGGGTAGATGTGCCGGTACTCCCCAAAAGGACTCCTCACAAATAGACCAGACCCCATTAATGATTTGGTCGATAAACCGTCCTTTATTTTCAGCGATTTCTCCAAGTAATAGTGTGCCGAGCGCCTTTCTTTTACCGAAACTCAGTTTCTGATAGACATTACGATCACCCTCGCGGACATACAAGAGCGAGGCAGTTGCCGGTATAGATGGCCATTCATAATCCAGATACTCTTCGGCCTTTTTCGCATAGGCTTCGATCATCTCCCGGTCTGCAGCAGACCATCCCTTTCTGTCATCGATCAGGGGAAAGGGAGTCCAATTTTCATGTGGGATCAATAACTGCATTAAATCACCATCTCCATATCTGCCACTCAAGAGATTAATATTCTGTGAAAGAAGCACCCCAGTACAGAGTGAAAGTGCAGTGATTGTGAGAAATACCTTCTTCATTTTATTTTCTCGAAATTTTATCCAATGCTATCAATATACATTTTTACATTGGAAACACAAGTGCGATATCGACGCGATCAGTCAGGAGATTTATTATGAGAAGAAGTTTGGATTACTCAGATGGTGTAGAGGGTGAGTTTTACTGAACGTAGTGATATCCTGATTGTTCGGAGATTCAAGATGAAATATATGTGTATCATTGTTTCATGAATCTTAAGGGAGTTCCAAAGATCGAATTGCACCTTCACCTGGATTGCTCTTTGAGCTTTGAGGTTGTCCACAAAATCAATGCTGAGATTACGGAGGAGGAGTACTTGACGAATTTTCGGGCAGGCAGTAGCTGCCACTCCTTGAGAGACTATTTGGGTCGTGCTGTGAGAGCCGTTGAGCTTATGCAGGATGAAACTTCCTTGCGTTTGGCGACCCTGGATCTTTTCGACCAGTTGCGCAGAGACAACATTCTTTACGCAGAGATCCGCTTTGCTCCGTTTCTGCATACGCATATGGATCTACGAGTGGAAGAAGTCATTGAGATCGTAAATGCCGCAATTGCTGAGGGAATTGGGAAGACAAATGTCGAAGCATCTCTTATCCTGTGTACCTTGCGCCATTTCTCGGAGGAAAAAAGTATGAAGACCGCTGAGTTGGTGAAGACTTTTGAAGGTACACCTGTTTGTGGATTTGACATCGCAGCTGATGAGGCAGGCCATCCTATATACAATCATATCTCTGCCTTTAAATATGCCAAAGCAGAGGGTCTAAACGTGACAGCTCATGCTGGAGAGGCATGTGGGCCCGAAAGTGTGTGGGAGACTCTCGATAATTTTTATCCTATGCGAATTGGTCACGGCGTGCGGAGTATTGAAGATCCTGAATTAATTGAGTACTTACTAAAAGAGAATATCCACCTCGAGGTCTGCCCGACGAGTAATATTCAAACGGGGATTTATCCAAGCTTTGATCATCATGTAGCGGATGAGCTTTTTTCCCGGGGTATATCAATGAGTATAAACACCGATGGCCGCACCATATCTAATACTGATCTTGTCTCTGAATATGAAAGAATGGCGATTAATTTTAATTGGACAGAAGAGCAATTTTATGTGTGCAATATGAATGCTATCGACGCTTCCTTCATTTCTCCAGCCAAAAAAAGGGCATTAAGAGACAGATTTACCAATAGATGGAATAGGGCTACCGGTAATAAGAAAAAATAAATAATGGATTGATGCAAAATATGTCGAATATTGAAAAAGAAATTCTCATCTACTCTTGATCGTTTTAATTCGGATTTGTGGCACTTCTATCTTCCTGTACCCGTAGATATAAGCTCGTACTTTATTGAAAACAAAAAAAAGAGACTAAAGTGCACGCTGAACGGTCAGATTACATTTCAATGTGCGCTCATGCCCTACGGAGAAGGGAAGTATTTTATCAATGTAAATAAGGAGCGCAGACGGAAATTAAAAATCGAGACCGGTGATGACGTTGAGGTAGTGTTGATGCCAGATGACAGTAAATACGGCCTCCCGATGCCCGAGGAATTTTCTGAACTTCTTAAAATTGATGAAGAAGGCAATCGCATTTTTCATGAATTAACCCCCGGTAAGCAGCGAAACCTTTTATTTATTGTTGGTAAGCCTAAGAGCTCTGATAAACGCCTGGAGAAAGCCGTAGTTGTGATAGAGCACTTAAAGAGCACCAAGGGTAAGATAAATTTTAAAGATCTCAATCAGGCCCTCAGGGATGCAAGCAGGAGATAATCAAATATCTATCACTCCCTAATTTTGCACTTGGGGAATAGGTAGATGACTCAAAAATTCTGAATACTCCTGCATTGTCTTGTGGATTTGTTGACCAGGGAGTAGACAGGTTTCAAAAGGAGCGCACCGTTTCAAATGAAAGAGCCTTAGCGATAGCCTGCTGCCTGGAGATGGAATAATTCGGCATAGAGACCCTTTTTTTCCAGTAATTCGTCGTGCGTGCCCAGCTCTAATATGGTTCCGTTCTGCAAAACGAGGATTCGATCGGCCATTCTTACCGTACTAAACCGGTGGGATATTATGACGGCAGTTTTATCTTTGGTTAGACTGGAAAAGCGTTTAAAGGCCTCATATTCCGCCCTGGCGTCGAGGGTTGCAGTGGGCTCATCCAGGATAAGCATCTGGGCATCACGCATATATACTCTGGCCAGTGCAATCTTTTGCCACTCACCCCCGGAAAGATCCTTGCCGCCTGCAAATCGCCGACCCAGCAACTGCTCGTACCCTGCCGGCAACTTTGCAATCACATGATTTGCAAGACTGGCCTCGGCTGCCTGGCTTATCTCATTTGTGTTATCCAGCTCCTCAATATTACCGACTGCAATATTTTCAGCTGCAGTAAAATGATATTTTACAAAATCCTGAAAAATGACTCCGGTTGCTCGGTGGTAATCGTCAATATCGTAGCTGCCGATATCAATGCCATCAAGGGTGATTTTTCCCTGGGTCGGAATATAAAGTCTGGTTAGCAATTTTACCAATGTTGTTTTTCCTGCACCGTTTTCTCCTACCAGTGCCAGTTTTTCATTGGCATGAAGCGTAAAACTCACATTGCGGAGTACCCACCTGTCTGAGCCGGGGTATCTGAAACTGACATTATCAAATGCGAACCCCTTTTTGATGACCTCGGGAAATGCTAAATCTTTGGTGTTCCTTTCTATTAGCGGTTGCATCTCAAAGAAATCGAAGTAATCTTGCAGATAGAGAGCATCACTGGTGATTTTGGAAAATCGAGTAAAAATGGATTGCAGTTGATTTCTAAGTCTATTAAAAGTCCCTGACAGGAATGTGAGATCTCCAATAGTGAGAATGCCACTGACTGTCCGCATGATTATAAGCAGATAAGCCCCATAATAGGCCAGGTCACCGATGAGGTGGAAACCACTACCAAATATGGTACGCCTTATCGCCAATTTTTTATTTGCTCGAAAATATTTGTCAGCGAGTATCCTAAACCGGTCAGAAAGGAATTTGGCGAGCCCAAAGAGTTTAGTTTCTTTAGCAGTTACATCACTGGCACCTACATACCGCAAATAATCGAGTTCTCTTCTTTCGGGTGTCCAGCTCTTTATAAGTGAGTAGCTGCTTCTGCTAAAATAGGCCTCATTGATAAAACCGGGTAAGATGGCTATCACAAGAATAAGGACCAGCCAGGGTTCAAATACAATCAGCCCCGCCATAAGAGATCCTATCGTAATGATTTCTTGCATCTGCATCAGCACTGCAGTCATGAGACTTACCCTTCCGGAGGTCTGTCTCCGTGCCCGTTCCAATTTATCGTAAAATTCCGGATCCTCAAATTGAGCCAGGTCCATTTGAGCGGCTTTATGAATCAATTCGACTGAGGATTTATTGGCGTACAGATCGCCTAAAAGGCCATCAAATAATGAGATTGCTTTGTTTAAAATGTCGGATAAAAGTGCAAGGGAGAATTCGATAGTCAACAATAAAAAAATGTGATCGAAATTCTTAGTCTCAAGAGACGATTGTAGGATCACTTCGTCAATAATTAGTTTGGCGACCCATAACACAACAACGGGTAATGCGGATTTGACAAGGCGGCAAAATACATTTGCTACGAAAAGCGCCCTGTTTGTCTCCCATATCATTTTGAAAAACCTCGGGAGGTATTTAAGGGCTTTTGCGCTCTCCACAAAAGTCGGCTTTTCCTCCTTGCCATGTCTTCTCCTTGTCAAATTGTTTCTATGTCGTGCCAGAATAGATTAATTCCTTTATAATGCGCGGAATTTAATTTTTACCGAAAAGTCTTTTTAGCTATCAATTCATCTCATGGCTACTCCCTTCATTGCTATAGCCTCACACTCGCTTGAGTCAATAGTAATTTACACCTTAGACTAAAGGACTGATCCACTATAAAACTGAGCAAACAGTAAA
Source organism: Saprospiraceae bacterium (assembly GCA_965222645.1). Lineage (GTDB taxonomy): Bacteria > Bacteroidota > Bacteroidia > Chitinophagales > Saprospiraceae > JABDMH01. The sequence goes on from OZ244968.1 coordinate 5,500,129, forward strand.
AGGTTGGTCAAAAGATAAACTTATTATCTCTTCATATAAAATTCGTCGTAGTTCATAAGTGTATTTGCAACCATTGCAAGAGCTGCTGTTTTTTCGTGGTCTAAATTGGGATCAACAGGAAATTCTCCTGTGTTTAATAGTTTACTTGCTTCTGAAGGATTTTTCGTAAATTTTTCCAATGAAACACTAAACTGATTCTGCATTAACTTGAGCTCAGTCGATGATGCAGACTTTCCAAACAGTAATCTGAAGCCAAAACTCAACTGCTTCTCTAAGGTAGCATTGTTCATCTCTTTCTGAATCCGCACTGCCAGCACTCGTGCCGCTTCCACAAATTGAGGATCATTAAGCAGCACCAATGCTTGCAAAGGCGTATTGGTCCGTTCTCGAGTCACTGTACATTTATCTCGCCCTGGTGCATCAAATGTAATCATTGCCGGCGGAGGAATGGTACGGCGTATAAACGTATACATGCTTCGGCGATACAAATCATCTGCAGAATCACGGACATATGTTTTTAGGTATCCCGAAAATTCATTTTTTTCTTTCCACAGATCGGGAGGCTGATAAGGTTTCACACTTTCACCCCCTACCTCAGTGTTTAGCAAACCACTGGAAGCAAGTGCATGATCTCTTATCATTTCAAACGGCAACCGGTAGCTCGGTGCTCTGGACAAATATATATTTTTTGGGTCTCGCACTTGATGTTCAGTCCTGATTGCGGATGACTGTTTATAAGTGTCTGAGGTGACCATTAAACCAAGCAGGGCTTTTACATCCCAATCGCTTTCTATAAAATAAACCGCTAGCCAATCGAGTAGCTCCGGATGACTCGGCAGGGATCCCTGGCTTCCAAAATCATGAGGTGTGTCTACAATCCCCCTCCCGAATACCATTTGCCAGTAGCGGTTTACAGTTACTCTGGCTGTCAGCGGATTGGCTTTGTCAAAGAGCCAGGTTGCAAAGCCCAGTCTGTTCTTTGGTAGATGTTCTGGAAAGGGAAGAATTGCACGGGGTGTCGCTGTCCCCACTGCCTCCATGGGTCTATCGTATTGACCGCGTTCGAGCAAGTGGGTGACCCTCGGTTCTCTCATTTCTTGCATGACCATGACTTCCTGCACGGGTCCAAGGAGACTGTATTTTTCTTTTCGAAGCCTCCATAATTTTCGATTTCTGGAAATAAAGGCACTGTCAAAATAATATGAGAAGTATTCTTTTTTATTCTTTTTCGAAAAGTCTACATCTGCTATTCCGTGTTTTGATTTCCTATACAAAAGGCCGACATCTATCGCGGTTATGTATCTGTCATAATATTTTACCTCATCAAATGCGCCCTTAAAAACGCCGTCATCTGTTGGAGCAAACAGATATTTACTTCCGAATCCCATCCGGACCGACTTTTCGGGGTATGGTATGTAATTTCTGTTTTGCACCGGGGCAAGTGTTTTATACAGGTTATTGTGAATGATTTCAGTCTCAAGTTTGTCTCCGTCTAGGTACAATCTAATTCCATTTGCATCCACCGATCCATCGTATGCAAAAGCCAGATGGGTCCATTGCCCGTTTTTGACCTGCCTGTTCCCGACCACTTGCATGAGATTGTGCGATAGACTGTGCGAAAGAATCAAAGCTGGTCTGCCAAGTGTATCGAGGTAGAACAGCCATCCACGCCAACCGGTATTTTTATCTCCAATGTTGCCTATGACGCCCTGAAATTCTCCTCTTTTTTCCGTTCGAGCCCACACACTGCCTGAGAAAGGGTCAAAGAGATCAGGATGTATAGTGCCGTCGAAGTGGATGATGTCGTAATCGCTATCTATGCGGATGGCCTTGTTTTTAATTCCGTCTACCAAATCAGGGGTGCCATTAACTCGAGCATGCTTATTTTTATCGATATAAGCTCTGATGTCATTCTCGCTGCTTTTCTCGAATCTGTCAAAAGCGAAATCCAGAACTGGTTTATTTCCCCGGGTTTTATCTATATCGATTCCTTTTATGAAAACCGCTATGGAGTCCAGGTTACCTAAACTCATTTTTTGTATTCTCTCCAATTCATTGATTTCGTCAGTAATAGAATCTAATTTTTTTTGTGTGCTTGAATTTATTAGCGGAAGTAAAGGACCGAAGTTTCGATCATTACCAATCATACCGAGTTCGTTGACATTATTAAAAAAAGAAGACGTCTCATAAAACTCTCGCTGAGTGATGGGATCAAATTTGTGATCGTGACATTCGGCACATTCGAATGTCAGACCAAGAAAAGCAGTGGCCGTAGTATTCGTTCGATCAGCAACATATTTGAGCCGGAATTCTTCCGGTACGATTCCCAGCTCGGAATTCAAAGGCTGATTTCTGAAAAAACCTGTAGCAAGGATTTGATCTGTGCCGGCATCCGGAATTAAATCACCGGCAATTTGCCATGTGACAAACCGGTCGTAGGGCATGTTGTCCTTAAATGCCTTGATCACCCAGTCCCTCCATGGCCACATAGTCCGAATACCATCAGCATGCATGCCATGAGAATCTGCATATCTTGCTACGTCCAGCCACTCCATTGTCATTCGCTCCGCGTAACTGTCCTTCTGCATCAGGTACTCAACAAGTTTTTCATAAGCATCTTCCCGGTCGTCATTAAGGAAGTGATCGATTTCTTCCAGGCTTGGTGGCAGTCCTGTGAGATCAAAACTGACCCTTCTTATCAGCCTTGCTTTTTCTGCAAGAGGAGAAGAAGAGAGTCCCAGGGATTTTTGTTTTTTTCGAATAAAATAATCTATGGGATTATCGACATCTTCTGGTATTTCCGTTTTTTCCGGTGGAATAAAGGCCCAGTGTTTTTTCCATTTAGCCCCATCTGATACCCATTTTTTAATCAAAAGTACTTCATGGTCATCCAAAGTCAGGTTAGAATTGGGTGGGGGCATCGCATATTCCGGGTCATCAGAAATGATGCGCAACCAGGCTTCACTCCTTCTCAAATTATTCTTTGCGAAAGGATATTTGCCCGATTCCTTAGTTTTTCCAAATAATCCCGATTCCAGATCGAGCCTGAGATCGGCCTCTCTTTTCTTTTCATCCGGACCATGACAGGGAAAACACCGATCGGATAGAATTGGCCGGATGTGATAATTAAAGTCGATTTGTTCCGGAGTGGATGTGTGTGACACAACTTCCTTATTTTCTGTCGTACAGGCGATAAAGAAGATAAGGGAGATGAGAATCAAACCTGGGCTATGTTTGCAGTAATGTGTTTTGTACACCCTCACGCCAGAATCGATTTTACTACTTTGCCATGCACGTCAGTGAGCCTGTATCTTCTACCCTGAAATTTATATGTGAACCGTTCGTGATCAATACCTAATAGGTGAAGTACTGTGGCCTGAAAATCATGGATATGAACTGGATTTTCTACAATATTGTAGCTGAAATCATCTGTCTTCCCAAAAGAAAATCCTTTTTTAACTCCGGCACCAGCCATCCAGAGGGAATAGCATTTTGGATGATGATCTCTTCCATAATTAGTGAGGGTCAGTTTTCCCTGCGAATAGTTTGTCCTTCCAAATTCTCCTCCCCAAATGACAAGCGTATCGTCCAGCATACCGCGTTGTTTCAGATCGATAATTAGTGCAGCTGATGCCTGATCAGTCTCTTTACATTGACGTTTTATATCTCTGGGAAGGTTATTGTGTTGATCCCATCCACGATGGTAAAGTTGAATGAAGCGTACTCCCTTCTCAGCCAACCGTCTCGCAAGCAGGCAATTTGCAGCATAGGTTCCGGGTATTTTTGCATCGGGTCCGTACAGGTCGAAAATGTGTTCTGGTTCTGATGACAGGTCGGTGATCTCAGGCACAGATCTTTGCATTTTGAACGCCATTTCGTACTGTGCAATTCTGGCTTCGATCTCCGGGTCTTGAAATACCCCATATTGTGCTCGTTGCATCTTGTCTAAAATCTCAAGTTGACGTGCACGGTCTTCGTTGTTTATTCCATCCGGATTGGTGAGATATAGTACAGGATCTCTTCCGGCCCTGAATTGAACCCCCTGATGCTGCGATGGAAGAAATCCATTCCCCCATAGACGGGAGTAGAGCGGTTGGCCACCCTTACCTTTTGTGATCAGCACGATGAATGCTGGAAGATCACTATTCTCGCTACCCAGACCATAATCGATCCACGACCCCATAGAAGGTCTGCCCGGTAATTGCGATCCCGTTTGAATAAATGTAGCAGCGGGATCGTGATTTATCGCCTCTGTATGCATCGAATGGACAAAACATAACTCGTCGACTACCTGAGAATGATAGGGTAGGAGTTCACTCATCCAGGCACCGCTTTCTCCATACTGATCGAAACCAAACAGTGATCCGGCAAGGGGAAAGCTAGTTTGGCCGGCCGTCATTCCCGTAAGACGCTGACCCTGCCTGACCGATTCCGGAAGCTCCTGACCGTACATTTGGGTAAGCAAGGGCTTTGGATCAAATAAGTCCATCTGTGAAGGTGCCCCACTCTGAAACAAATAGATGATCCGCTTTGCTTTCGGTTGAAAATGTCGGACATTCATGTCCTGTATAGCCGATGCCTGTCCAAAGGAAGGATTGATTAGACCCGCAAGAGCTATGGAGCCCAGACCCAAAGCTGACTTGGATAGGAATTCTCTGCGATTATGTGTCCTTACGAATTTATTGCAGGCACTCATTTTCAATACTTGACGATACTTCCAAAATTAGTGAAATAATTGTACCCGGTTTGAGGGTTTTTGTATGCTTCTCTCAAAAGAAGGTGTAGAGCATAGGTCAAGATACAGAAGACTACTCAGGCTAGTCTGTGCATTCCAGCTGTGTTTTCCAATAAAAGTCTGAGGAAGCTCGGATCTATTTTGCGTTTTCGTACCCATCACTTTCCCGTAAAATACCTAACATACAGTACTTCGGCGTTTACTGATATCAATGCATTATTAACGAGGTGATGGAACCTCCTGGAAAATCATCGGTGCTCTTCACCGGAATAATTATGCGTCTTGAGTTGGTATTTTGTTTCCTCTAATTCCAAATTTTGCTAGCCTTGGCACGTCAGGAAAAAATGCTGATTTAAGGAATTAATTGTTACTATCGTGATGGATTTGGAATTGAGATAGTCTTATTTATTCATGAAATCTATTGATACAGGTTGTGCGGATTTTCGATTTTGACGATAGATATTCTACATTATTTGATAAGTGGGGATAGTGCTATATGATATTTAATCAATTAAGGGCGTACGTCAGACTTCTGATTTTCGTGTCCACCATATCCATCGGAATGTCAGTTATTCTCATTGCATCTCTGCTAGGGGGTAAAAATCTGCAACGAAGTATGAACATCAGGAGAAGGTGGATTAAGTTTATTTCACCTGTTCTGGGTTTGAAGATCATTAATCAAACTACACCTCCTGCAGAAGGTGGTCTCCTGTATATTTCTAATCACAGGTCTTTTATGGATCCGGTCGTGATATTGCATTTTATATACGCTCTGCCTCTGGCTAAGGCAGAAGTGAATTCTTATCCCTTGATCGGTTTTGGAGCAAGAATCACGGGAGTCCTATATGTTGTGAGGGATAATATGAATAGCAGGGTACGTGCTCGTGATGCGATATCACATACCCTCCGCGAAAAATGGAACGTATTAGTGTACCCGGAAGGAACAACTTTTAATACGCCAAAGTCCGGTCCCTTTAAAAAGGGATCTTTTGAGATTGCTTCCTCAGAGAATATTTGGGTCGTACCTGTGGCCATCGAGTATCGAGATCCCCGGGATCACTGGAAGAATAAGTCACTATTTCAGCAGTACCTGTATCAATTTGGCAAGAGCCAAAGTGTCTGCCGAATCGAATTTGCTGAGCCAATCACTGACGACGATCCGCTCAAACTCCTAAAAACGACGCAGAGCTGGATCAATGAGCAATTAGAACTATTTCGAACGGACTTTGATTCGCAAGACACCGGTGGGAATATTTAAGTTGGTAACTAAGAACCCTGTGTCCGCTTGTTTATTTCATCTCTAATACGGGCGGCTTTTTCATAATTTTCTTCTGCCAAAACTTCATCAAGCATATTTTTTAGAGCTTCTATCGAATAACTGGAAAGTGGACCTCCTCTCTTTTCTTGGGGTTCTACAACTTCCATGTATTTTCCTTCCTTTCCCTCCGGGTCCTGCTTTTCATCAAGAATTACACCAGCGGTCTCCAAAATAAATTCATAGGTATAAACGGGACAGTTAAAACGGACAGCCATCGCCAATGCATCGGACGTACGAGAGTCGATTTCTATAATTTCCCCCTTTCGGAGGCAAACCAGTTTAGCGTAGAAAATGCCGTCTAAAAGATCATTGATAATAACTTCCTTGAGATCTACATCAAAAGTATCCAGAGCGTTTTTAAATAAATCATGGGTGAGGGGTCGGTTTGGAGTCATTCGCTCCATAGCTACGGCAATGGCTTGAGCTTCAAATGCACCTATGACGATCGGCAACCGCCTCGATCCATTTTGTTCTCCCAACACGACAGCATAGTTATGTGTTTGGCTTACGCTGTGTGATAATGCAACAATATCCAGGGGTATTTTCCTCATTAATAGTTTTTACCGTTAGTAACGAAAGTAAGTAAAATTTAAGCCACAGAGCGATTAAATTTTATCCGTTAGCAGCCTTAAATCTTCGCACAGCCTCGGTCAATCTGGGTACCACATCAAACAAATCTCCAACAACTCCGTAGTCTGCAGCCTTAAAAAATGGAGCCTCCGGATCCTTGTTTATAACAACGATATTTTTAGAATTATTGACTCCTCCCAAATGCTGAATAGCACCGGATATCCCAATCGCAACGTATAAATTAGGTCGAATTGCAACTCCGGTCTGCCCTACATGCTCATGATGTGGCCTCCATCCCGAATCTGCGACTGGACGACTACAAGCTGTAGCTGCACCCAGCTCCCTCGCGAGGTCCTCCAAAATGGACCAGTTCTCGGGGCCTTTAAAGCCTCTTCCACCCGAGACAACCAGTTCTGCATCCGGCAATGGTACCACGTCATCTTCTCTTTTTAGCGTCTCCACCTTTATGCTAGATGGCGGCATCTCAACATCAAGTGATTCTACATCAACAGCTGTACCAGTTTTTACCGGTGGAATCGAATTTCCCTGAACTGTGATCACCGCCTTAGGGGATTCGATCTGAATGGTTACTGTGGCTTTTCCGGAATAGACCGATTTTTTCACCTGGAGGTGATCGTTATTTTGCGGAGGTGCATTTACAGCGGTAACTAACCCAGCATCAATTAGGACCGCCAGTCGCCCTGCAAGAGCTTTGCCTTGTGCGCTATGACTCATCACCACAATGGCAGAATCCGTCCTGGAAGCAGTTTCAGCTATGATTTTGGCGAATTGCGATTCATCAAAATGTTCATTTTCTAACGATACATTTTTTACCGCAGATGCTCCGTAGTGTCCCAGATCTCCAGCATTATTGACCGGACCAATAGTCATGGCAATGCAATCGGTGCCCTTAAGATCTGCAATCAATTTACCCATCGTCACTGCCTCAAAGGCTGATTTTCTACAGGATTTATCGACGCTCTCTGCGTATACTAATACAGACATTTTCTCAAATTGTAGATTTTCTTAAATTACTTTGGCCTCTTCGTGCAGGAGCCGGACCAGCTCCTCCATATCCTCAGGATCTACCAGCACGCAATTGCTCCTCTCTTCCGGAAGATCAAATCTCACTATGCGGGTTTTTTCCCCTGAGATAACGGGTTCCTTGACTTCCAATGGTTTGCGCTTGGCCATCATAATTCCCCTCATGTTTGGGATCCTCTGCTCTGCCAGCCCTTTGGATGCACTGAGGACAAGGGGAAGCTCCAGTGCGATTTTTTCGTCTCCTGATGTGCCTTCTCTCACCAGGGTAGCCGACCGCCCGTCAATATCCAGCGCTGTGGCAAATGATATGAATGGGAGGTCGAGCAGACCTGCCAACATCGAACCAACCTGTGCATTGTTGTACTCAATTGTTTCTTTTCCCGTGAAAATGAGATCGTAATTCCCATCTTTTGCCACAGCCGCAATTTGTGTCGCCACATCTTCAGCATTTAAAGCCTCCTTGTTGATTCGAATGGCATCATCAGCACCTATTGCCAATCCCTTACGAATGATCGATTCGTTGGCTGGCTCTCCCACATGGATAAGAGTGACCGTGCCACCATGAGCCTCTCTTATTTCGAGTGCTTTGACTAGTGCATACCACTCGTCATAGGGATTCATAATGTGCTGGACACCTGAGGTATCAAATATCGTATTATCATTGGTAAAGGCAATTCTCGCGGTCGTATCCGGCACTTTACTTATGCAAACCAGACTTTTCATATCTTTCTTTTGTAGGACGGCAAAGATAGCAGGATGTGTATGAATTATAAAAAATCTTGGAAGTGAACAGAATTGATCAATTGCAGGAGCTTCTCCGGGAGGACAGTAGTGATCCCTTCTTGCATTTTGCACTGGCCAAAGAGTTTGAGAAAGTAAATGATCACACCAAGGCTATGGAAAAGTACACGCATCTTTTGGATTCATTTCCAAAGTATCTGGGCACATACTACCACGCCGGAAAGTGTCTTGAGGCCATCGGATTGCCCTACAAGGCCCTGGGTATCTATGACAAGGGCGTAGAGCTGGCTGAGGAGGCAAATGATCATCACAGTCTCAGGGAATTGAGAGAGATTCAATCTGATCTACAGAATCGCCTGCTTGCTGATTCTGACACAAACGAGTAATCATTTCAGGCGATACGACGTACAAGAGCAGATGTGAGACAAAAGGAGCATCGGGAAGTGTCTCAAAATTTTTTGGATCGAAGAGGTCTTATAAAGCAATGCTTCCCTCAAAAATTAACTCAGCAGGACCACAGAGCCAGATATTGCGATATGTATCACCCTCCCGCTCAAACCTCACGAGTAATTTACCTCCCTTGGTTTTGATGACAGTGGAGATGGATCCAGTTTGTTTTTGCTGGATGGCCAGAGAAATTGCCGAAGCCACGACTCCAGTCCCGCAGCTCAACGTTTCGGCTTCCACACCCCTCTCATAAGTAGAGACTTCAATGCCATCGGGAATCCGTTCCACAAAATTGACATTGACTCCCTGCTCCCGGAATGGAGCTGAATAACGTATAGCTCTGCCGGTCTGTTCTACATCCAGATCACTGAGATCCTCCACAAAGGTCACATAATGAGGGGAGCCAGTATTGAGAAAATAAAATCCCTTGCCTGTATTTATATTTTGAACATTTGTCATTCTGACCTCTACATCTCCATTTGCCCCTGATATACGGGCTTCATGGACACCGTCAGATGCAATGAATCGGCCGTGATCACTAAATCTCCCCAGCTTGTGACAATGTGATACTGCGCATCGGGATCCATTCCCACAAAGTGAGCCTACAAGACCATCGGCATTGAAATAAATCATTTCGAAATCCACCCCAGAGGCAGACTGAAGCAAGATTAATCCATCTGCACCTATCCCAAAACGGCGGTCACACAACCTTCTGATCAGACGCTGCTGGTCGGGTTTAATGTGACGGTTCTGAAATTGGTCAATGATGATAAAATCATTTCCTGTGCCTTGATACTTGCTGAAGGGTACTGCCATACTCCTATTTAGTGGTTTCTATTTCTTGTGGACTGGGATCACTGTTGAGCTTGCATGATCGATAACCCATCAATCCCACAAGCAGCAAAATCAAAACCAAGCCAAAGAGTGAAAAACGCCATCCCCACATATTACCAAGGTATTCGTCCTTTTGTTCTGGAAAAAACTTTCGTTTTGCCATTCTACTTATCTTAAGAGACAGCGAAGTTATGGGTCAGCATTCGTTTAAACAAGCCGGCTTATTTGGGCTTAACCTTGCAGGCAGGTCAGTATCTTGGCATTTTTCTTATTTGGAGTCAGTGCTGCAAGGAGACAATTCAGGTGAAGATTACCTACCGGTGTAGATGGATGTCACGATCGTTTGGCAGGCGGCATTCTGCATTTCTTCAAGCGATTTGTTGTAATGACTGCTCATATTTGCTAACTTGACATCAAGAGCCGGGGCCACTTGGTTGGTCCAGGCGACTTGTTGAATCGGAAAACGGGAAATGAGAACTCAGGGACTATCGGGGAAATACCATTGAGTGGAAGTAGTTTATGCGGTTATGCAATCTGGCAAGGAGATTGCTCTAGTAAACATACCTTCGACGTTATCCTTACGTTAAATTGGAAAGCTATCGCCTCACGTTGTCCTGAATGACCGTAGTTTGATCGATTCGATCATGCTAAAAAAGAGAGCTATGAAGAACATTTTGATGTTGGCTACCGTCGCACTGCTAAGTTCAATGATTACTGTTGGGGTCTTTAAATATTTTGAAAGTCCGGACAAGATCATTATTAGAGAACCCATCCTGCCTCAAAAGGCGTACATAAATGATGTTGAGATTTCTCAAAAGCCACCTCAAGGTAATGCCTCATCATCACCTACGGATTTTATAGCTGCCGCACAGGAAGCCACACCTGCGGTCGTCTTTATCCGGACATTGCATGCCAATAAAAAAGGATACTGGAACTATAAATACACGGCCTCTTCGGGCAGTGGTGTGATCATATCTCCGGATGGATACATCGTGACGAATCATCACGTCGTCACCGACGGCTCGGAGATACATATTACCCTAAATGACAAGAGAGAGTTTGTCGCAGAATGGGTAGGCAGCGACCCGTCTACTGACATTGCCTTGCTAAAAATCGATACGGATCAATTGCCCTTTGTGACCTTCGGCAATTCAGATCATGTGCAAATTGGAGAGTGGGTAATTGCCATCGGAAATCCGTTTCAGTTGGAGTCTACGGTCACTGCAGGTATTGTCAGCGCAAAAGCACGCAACATCAGCATTTTGGAAAATGAAGCCAGCGTAGAATCATTTATTCAGACCGATGCAGTGGTAAATCAAGGCAACAGTGGAGGTGCGCTGGTTAATACAAATGGAGAGTTGATTGGAATCAATGCGGCCATCATCACACAATCAGGCAAATATGAGGGCTATTCGTTTGCTATTCCATCGAATTTGGCCCTGAAAGTGATCGCCGACCTCCGGGATTATGGAGAAGTGAGAAGGGGGGTACTCGGAGCTCATATAAGAAATCTCACAAGTGAGGATGCCAAGAAAATGAATCTGAAGGAAGTACATGGAGTGTACATAAAAGAGGTCAACTACAATAGCGCCGCCAAGGAAGCGGGATTGCAGAGTGGAGATGTGATCGTGAGCTTGGATGGAGCGCAGGTCAGTACTTTCCCCGAGCTTCAGGAATTAATGGCTCGAAACCGACCCGGTGATGCCCTTGCCATAGAATACCTGAGAGATGGGAAAAAATACAAATCGACAGTTGTACTGCGTCAGAAAATAATTCGCAAGCTCGATCCAATGATGGTTGAAATAGGATTTGAGCTACACGATCTAAAGCAGACTGAAGTATCCAAATTTGGTAAGTCCGGTGCAAAGGTAAATAGCATTTACAGGAAGAGTAAAATAGATGATACCAATATGGAGCTCGATTTTATAATAACCTCTGTCAATGGCGAAGTTGTAACTAGTGTAGATGAGACATTAGAGGCTATTAAGGATGTCGAAGCCGATATCGTGGAACTCGGCGGTTTTTATCCGCAGTTTGAGGGTGAGTACTTTTATGCTTTCAGAAAGAGCGACGTGGGTGGTGACTGATTTGAAGTTAGATTTTCTTTAGTTGGTTAAGGAGCTTATCCATCATCTCTGCTGTAATATCCAGGTGCGTAACAAATCTGATCAGGTTCTTTCCCAGTGCTACTGCTCTGATATTCTTACGCTCGAGTAAATGGACAAATTCGACAGCCGGAAAGTCGTCTGTCGTTGCAGCTATGACAATATTAGTCCTTACCGGTCGCACTTTCTTGATAAACGATTTAGTAAGCAATACTTGACCTATTTCACTGGCTCGGTCGTTATCGATTTTTAATCTCTCGATATTATTTTCTAAAGCATATATTCCCGCAGCTGCCAATATTCCCGCCTGGCGCATACCTCCTCCCATCACTTTCCTCAGCCGCCGGGCCTGGGCTATTAAATGAGCAGAACCCGCAAGTAAAGAACCCACTGGTGCTCCAAGTCCTTTGGAAAGACAGATGGATATGGTGTCAAAAAGCTGTCCCCATTTATCAGGAGTATCATTAGTCTCAGCCAACACATTAAAAATTCGAGCACCATCGAGATGATACGCCATGTCATTTTCTTGACATACTTTTTGAATGGCTTTTGCCTCGTGCCAATTATAGTAATTGCCACCACCCTTATTGCAACTGTTCTCAATTGATACAAGGGCACTTTCCGGCAACCAATCGTACTTCGGTTTAATGGCCATTTCTACCTGATCGGCCGTCATTTTTCCATTTTGCCCCGCAATAAGGTTGATAGCACATCGGGCGTTGTATGCATAACCTCCGGTTTCGTACTGATAAATATGGGAAGATTCCTCACAAATTACTTCACCGAGTCTGCCGGTATGAAGCTGAATTGCGATCTGATTTGTCATGGTTCCGGAGGGACAAAACAAAGCGGCATCGTGACCAAACATTTGAGCCACCTTTTGCTCCAGATCGTTGACAGTGGGGTCTTCACCAAACACATCATCACCCACCTCGGCACGCATCATAAATGCCCGCATGGCTTCGGAAGGCCTGGTCACAGTGTCACTCATCAGATTTATCATCGCGATGCAACTTCCCTTTGATTATTGCGTCTAATATAGGGATGTCTATCGATCTAATGGCCAAACTCACCTCGCTCATAGTCGACTGCTATCGGTTTGTCTATTTGGGTCGTCCTTTTGTACGAATAGTTTTTTCTTTGCATCCAATTCCAAAGTGTCAATGATAGAAGTCAAGAAGCTCTACAAAGCATATGATACTGGTTCTACAAGATTGCAAGTCCTCAAGGGAATTGATCTGTCTATTGAGAAGGGAGATCTTGTATCTATCATGGGATCTTCGGGTTCTGGTAAGAGTACACTTCTCAACATCCTTGGTATCCTCGATGAGTATGATGAGGGGGAGTATTATCTGGATGGCAAATTGATGAAATCTCTTACACAGAAGAAAGCTGCATATTATCGCAATGAAATGATTGGTTTTGTCTTTCAGTCATTTAATCTGCTAAATTTTAAAACGGCGTGGGAAAATGTAGCTCTTCCCCTTTACTATCGCAAAGTGCCCCGAAAAGAGAGACATGAGATCGCTATGGAGTATTTGGGCAAGGTGGGATTGGTGGATTGGGCTGAACACTTGCCCAATCAGCTCTCAGGAGGACAACAGCAACGTGTCGCAATTGCCCGCTCACTAGCCAATCAACCTCGCATTATCCTGGCAGATGAGCCTACAGGCGCATTAGATTCCAAGACTTCTTATGAGGTAATGGATATTTTTAAAAGGGTAAATCAGGAAGGAATAACTGTGATAATTGTCACTCATGAAAATGACATTGCCGGAATGACGAAGCGAATTATAAATATTAAAGATGGAAAAATCGAGTAATAATGTTTGATCTCGATAAGTGGTCAGAAATTTTTTCATCAATACGCAGACATAAGCTGCGCACCTTTCTCACAGCCTTAAGTGTTTTTTGGGGTATTTTAATGTTGATTATTTTGGTCGGTGCCGGAAGTGGTTTAGAAAATAGTGTGGAGTATAATTTCGCCGATGATGCTGTAAATAGCATTTGGATTTTTCAAGGCCGGACCTCAATACCCTACCAGGGACTTCCTGTGGGAAGATTTATCCAATTTGATAATCGCGATTATGAGATGATCGATGAGCAGGTGGGAGAAGTCGATCACCTCACGGGTCGATATTATTTATCCGGAGATGTCGTAATTAGTTATAAGCAAAAAAGTCTTTCATATCGTGTCAATGGCGTGCATCCCGATCATCAAATCCTGGAGAATACAGAAATTACGCGTGGGAGATATATAAATTCCGCTGATGTAAGAGAAGGTCGTAAGGTTTGTCTCATTGGGGATGTGGTAAAAAAAGGGCTTTTTGTGGATAGCACCGAAAACATTGTGGGAAAAGAGGTGTCAATTGGTGGGATAAATTACATGGTGGTTGGAGAATACACAGATCAGCGCGAAAGTGAAACACGGATGATTTATATCCCCATTAGTACTGCACAGCAGCTATTTGCCGGCACAGACAGAATTCATCAATTGATGATGACTGTGGGTGATGCGACTTTTGAGGAGTCAAAAGTTATAGAAGATCGTGTCACAAAAATGCTTTCTACGGCACACAAATTTGACCCGAAGGATGACCAGGCGATTTATGTGAGTAACGACTTGGAGAATTACAAGGAATTTAGGATGGTGATGAACTTTATAAAAGGGTTTATTTGGTTTGTCGGCATTGGGAGTATTATTGCGGGCGTGATCGGAATAAGCAATATAATGCTCATCGTCGTAAAAGATCGCACTCGAGAAATTGGTATTAGAAAGGCCCTGGGGGCGACCCCGCGATCGATTGTCACGATGATTTTACAGGAATCCGTTTTTATCACGGCAATAGCCGGGTATATGGGTTTATTGGTAGGGTTTGGTATTGTGTATGGCTTAAATTATTTCATGGCAAAAAACAACATTGAGGTCGAATTTTTTAGAAATCCGGAAGTGAATTTTGCCGTAGTAGTTTCTGCAATTTTACTGCTTGTGGTGAGTGGTGCACTTGCGGGCTTATGGCCGGCTATAAAGGCGTCAAGAATAAACCCGGTATTGGCAATGAAGGATTAGAGATCACCTGAAAAGAAACAAATGTTTGATTACGATAAGTGGCAGGAAATATTTGGTACCATAAAAAAGCATAAGACTCGTACATTTTTGACAGCGCTTGGGGTCTTTTGGGGGATTTTTATGCTGGTCTTTTTGATGGGTAGTGGTAAAGGCATGGAAAATGGTGTAATGACCAATTTCGGTGACCGAGCTACAAATGCCCTTTATGTGTGGACACAAAATACATCCTTACCGTATGCGGGCCTGCAATCCGGTAGGAGAATTCGGTATACTGAGGACGATATACTGGCTATTGAGTCCAATTTCGCCGATAAGATCGAGTACATGGCCCCCCGAATTTATGTCACAAATGGAGAGATTTCGCGAAATGGGAAAACAGGCACTTTTGATATCAGAGGAGAATCTCCCGACTTTGTTCATATCGAAGCTTTTGATGTTGTCCAAGGTCGATTTATTAATCCTCTCGATATGGAAAATCGGCGCAAGGTGATTGTCATTGGCAAATATGTCAAAGACTTACTCTTCGAAAAAGATGAGGAAGCAATAGGTCAGCACATTCGAATTTCTGGGATCGAGTATAAAGTCGTTGGTATTTGTAAGTCAAGTAGGGGAGGGCAGGATCAGGCCGATGACGAAAAGACAATTATGATGCCCATGACTACAGCGCAGCAGGTGACCGGTAACATCGGAAAAATCGGATGGTTTATTTGTACTGCTGCAGATCATGTAAAAGTAGGGGATCTGGAAGGACCACTAAAAGCCCTGTTAAGAAAGAGACACAAGGTGCATCCCGATGATGACCAGGGTATAAGATCATTTAATATGGAAAAAGAATTTGCAGAGGTTCAGGGATTATTTTTTGGCATCAGAATGATTATTTGGGTGGTTGGGATAGGAAGTTTGTTAGCAGGTATCATTGGAGTCGGAAATATCATGCTGATAATTGTGAAGGAAAGAACAAAGGAAATCGGCATTAGAAAATCAATGGGAGCCACTCCCGGGTCTATTGTTAGCATGATTTTATTAGAATCCGTATTTATTACGACGGTGGCCGGGTATGCAGGACTTTTGTTGAGCACCGGATTAATTTTTGGTTTAAATAAGGCAGTTGGTGATGGAGGCGAATTTTTTGCTAATCCCGAGATTGATTTTACCGTTGGTGCTGTCGCGCTCCTGATCCTCATAATTGCTGGAGCACTCACTGGATTGTTGCCAGCATTGCAGGCTGCAAACGTCAATCCTGTCATTGCATTAAAAGACGAATAAAGGAAGAATAAATGAAAAAAGGTTGTCTCATAGCTGGAATATCAGCAGTCGCACTCCTATCAGTTGGACTCGGTTATTATTTTTATCAACAAAGTGTAAAGGATCCTGTCGTACATGAATTTGAGGCACCGGAGTATTCCGATATTTTGAAAAAATCTGTGGCGATTGGATCAGTGAAACCTAGAAAAGAAGTGCAGATCAAACCTCAGATCTCCGGAATTGTGGAAGAGCTCTATGTCGAAGCCGGTGAAATCGTGAAAAAAGGACAACAATTAGCAAGAATAAAATTAGTGCCGAGTCCTGTGAATATCAATAATGCCGAGTCAAGCGTAGAGCTGGCCCGGATAAGGCACCGGGATGCAGAAAGGGAGTTAACCCGTCAAAAAGAAATCTTTAGCCAGAATCTGGATATTCAAACTGCTCAGGCCAACTATAACAATGCGGAAAGGGAAGAAGAACGCAACAGGCAATTGTTTGATGATGGTATTATTTCTGAGCAAGAGTACAATAGATTTGCGCTGGATAAAAATGTTAGTAAGACAGACCTGGAAAATGCAAAAATCCTAGCCAGCAACAATCTTAAACAATTCGAAGTAGAACTCGAAATAAGAAAGGAAGAACTAGAGGCAGCAATAACCAATTTACAATTGATGCGGGAGGGAGCCTCCAGACGTTTTGGTCAAATCTCTAATACCGTGGTTAGTACCGTAGATGGGATGGTACTTGATGTGCCCGTAGAGGAAGGCTCCTCTGTCATCGAACGGAACAATTTTAATGAAGGTACCAGTATCGCTGTGGTTGCTGATATGAACTCACTGATTTTTGAAGGGAAAGTAGACGAGTCCGAGGTTGGGAAATTAAAGGAGGGAATGCCGTTAAAATTGAAGGTCGGTGCCATTGAAAAAGACACCTTTGATGCGATTTTGGAGCACATTGCCCCTCAAGGTGTTTTGGAAGAAGGGACTGTAAAATTTGAAATAAAGGCTGCAATAACACCTAGTGAAGAAACCTTTCTACGCGCTGGTTACAGCGCAAGTGGTGATATTATTTTAGAGCAACTAGATGACGTGCTTTCCATTCAGGAGAGAGATGTGATTTTTAAGGGAGACACAACTTTTGTGGAAGTCCAGACCGGTGATCAGGAATTTGAAGAAAAGGAAGTGCAACTCGGATTGTCGGATGGCATTCGGATTCAAGTGTTGGATGGGCTGACTGAGGAAACAAAAGTGAGAGTGAGGAAAAAGTAGGGATTATTGGTATGGTAGGGAAGTAGTGTAGAAGAATGGTGTCAGCTTCTACATTTGTCAACCTAACAATGGTATTAATTTTTAATATATTTTGAAGCAAAAATTTTTGTGAGCCAATTGGGTATTGAATTTCCAATTTATTTTAATTTGATTGCAATTTCTGGATTCAATCCATTTCTGTATTTCGCTTTGAAGACGATTTAGATTTCCAAATGCGACGGTCCAGACACTGACGTGAAAGTGCAGGGAATTCGAGCTCTATCATGTTTAGCCAGCTCCCAAGCTTTGGCGTATAAAGAAATTTAATCTTTCTTCTCAAGTTGAGTTGCTCTTGGCAATGAAAGGAATTCGTAGATGGTTCCAGCATGATGGGTATTCAGATTATCTAGGATGATTAATATTTGTCAAATTGCGCATATCATCTACAAAATATCTAATACTATTGACGGTTTCTTTTCCGGTAGCTCAACAGTCCCTTCGCCATCCGGCTTCGGCCAACAAAGCATCATCGAAAGCCCTGCTTGCGATACCGCAGGTAGGCTTTGGCTATGTGCGGTTTCGCTTCTTCGACCTGCCAAAAGATAACCACGTCCCTAATATCAGATACTTCATAAATGTGCATTAGTTGGTGTCTCTTTTCTGTTTTTTTATGTAGTTGATATATCCATTCAACATTTTCATCAGAGTGAGAACTTTCTCTCGAAAATAGCGGAGCTCTGACTCATTTATAAATCCACACTCTTCAGCACAAGAAAGATGATCCAAAGTTTCTAAAAGGGAACCTCGTGCTATTCTGCAGAACTGGATGTTTTCTTGATAATGGTAACGACCATATCCTTCTGCGATGTTTGCTGGACATTTTCTGGTGCCTCTGATAAGTTGATCTGCCAGTCGAAATTTTTCTTCCTTCGGGAATTTCGTGGCAAGTGCATAGATTTCTTGCCTCAACTTGACAGCTCTCTTATAGATTTCTAGATCTTCAAATTTGGGAGAATTCAACAGACTTTAGTTTTTGGCACAAAAAATGAATTTCAGTCAAATTACGATTTTCGTCCATTTCCCCGACTTCCGTTCCTACTTCCCTTCTTCACCACTTTCCTACTACACTACTTCCCCACTATACTACTTCCCTACCGTCCCACTTTCCAGGCTTGCCAATCCCTGCACTTCGTTCCGGGCTTGGGAATCCTTTCCTTCTTCACCACTTTCCTACTACACTACTACACTACTTCGCCACTATACTACTTCCCTACCGTCCCACTTTCCAGGCTTGCCAATCCCTGCACTTCGTTCCGGGCTTGGGAATCCTTCACTACTTCACTACTTCTCTACTTTCCTACTACACTACGATACTACTTCCCTACTTCGCAGCGATTACCCTATCTTTGCCCCCCATGCAGCACATCAGAAATTTTTGTGTCATAGCCCATATAGATCACGGCAAGAGTACACTCAGCGATAGACTCCTGGAGCATACACAGGCAGTTTCTGACCGGCAACTTCAGGCGCAGACTCTGGATGACATGGATTTGGAGCGAGAACGAGGCATCACGATCAAGAGCCATGCCATTCAACTATACCATAAGCACAGCGACGGGGTAGAGTATACCTTCAACTTGATTGATACCCCGGGACACGTTGATTTTTCATATGAGGTTTCAAGGTCAATCGCAGCCTGCGAGGGTGCTCTTTTACTTGTTGATGCTACCCAAGGAATACAGGCTCAGACGATCTCCAATCTTTACCTGGCCATTGGTCACGATCTTGAAATCATTCCCGTGATCAACAAAATTGATATGGAGAGTGCCATGGTAGATGAAGTGTCGGAGCAGATTATTGATTTGATCGGATGCGACCCCGACGATATCTTGTTGGCAAGCGGAAAAACTGGCGAAGGTGTGGATGAAATTTTTGCCGGAATTGTAGACCGTATCCCACCGCCTAAGGGAGATCCGGATGCTCCCCTACAAGCACTGATATTTGATTCTGTATTTAATCCTTTCCGGGGTGTGATCGTGTATTTCAGGATGATGAATGGAACCTTGAGAAAAGGTGATTTGGTGCGCTTTGTGAATACTGGCAAAGAATACACCGCTGATGAGATCGGTTTCCTGAGACTCAATCAAGTCCCGGTTGATGAGATTTCCGCCGGGAATGTTGGGTACATCATTACCGGCATAAAGGTGAGCAAAGAAATTAAAGTGGGAGATACAATTACCCAGTCAGATCGACCGTGCAAAGAGGCGATCAAGGGTTTTGAAGATGTAAAACCCATGGTCTTTGCCGGTATTTATCCGATAGAAAACGAAGATTTTGAAGATTTGCGTGATAGCTTGGAGAAGTTGCAACTCAATGATGCATCTTTGATTTACGAGCCCGAGTCTTCAGCCGCCCTGGGCTTTGGTTTTCGGTGTGGGTTTTTGGGCATGTTGCATCTAGAAATTATTCAGGAACGCTTATCCCGCGAATTTAATCAAGAGGTGATCACAACTATCCCCAATGTTTCCTACATCTCCTATTTAAAAAAGGATCCCGAAAAAGCAATTATCATCAATACACCCAATGATTTACCTGATGTAACACTGGTAGACCGAATCGAAGAACCCTTTATCGAGGCGCAAATAATTACGAAGCCAGATTACATCGGTACGATCATGAGACTTTGTATGGATAAGCGCGGGATGATGACAAAACAAACTTATCTCACTACCGAAAGAGTCGAACTAACGTTTGAACTGCCTCTTGCAGAAATTGTTTTCGATTTTTACGATCGGCTGAAGTCCATGAGTCGAGGATATGCCAGTTTTGATTACGCACCAAAAGATTATCGGGGATCAGACCTGGTCAAAATGGATATTTTACTCAATGGGGATATTGTTGACGCTTTATCTGCATTAGTACATCGAGAAAAAGCACCCGCGTTTGGAAGACAGATTTGTAAAAAGTTAAAAGAACTTCTTCCAAGACAACAATTTGTGATCGCCATTCAGGCTGCCATAGGGGCAAAAATAATCGCGCGAGAGACCATTTCAGCAATGCGAAAAGACGTTACGGCAAAATGTTACGGAGGTGACATTACACGTAAAAGAAAACTTTTGGAAAAACAAAAGAAGGGAAAAAAGAAGATGCGCCAGATCGGAAATGTAGAGGTGCCGCAAAAGGCATTTCTGGATGTACTAAAATTGACCGAGTAAACTCTTTTTTTTTGCAATTTTTTTGTAGTCTGATTTTAAATATCCGGCTACCAAAATTGCTTTTCGTGCCTTAAGATTTTTTTTTACTCCAAATGAATTCGAAGAGTCAGCCCCATATTGGATATTCCTGATATATTTTAAAATATTTGATAAGTTCACCCTTGAGTTTTGTCCGAATAAATTTTTTCATTTTCTCATCCATAAGATCCCCAGCCCATGAAGGAGTTAGTTTCACTGAGTTTCTCAATTTCTATCCTGCATTTATCCAGCTATGAGTCGACAGGCCTGCCCATCTACTGTTCAATCAAATTGGGATCTTGGCAGAGTTTTCGTCAGGGCTGTTTAGTTTTTCCGAAAAATTTAATGGAGCTAAAATAATTAGTGCAATAGCCTACCATGGAGAGCGGCTATGAAAATGTTCATTGGATGACGAGCCTTTTTATGGCATGCCTATCGTCAATCTGAATTCTCACGAAATAAAAGCCAGAAGGTAGACCCTCCACATCGATAGAATTTATTGCGGAGACAGGAAATGACGACTCGAATAAATTCTTACCCGCAATACTTCGGATTGCAACATGTGCCATTTTTCCGAGCTGACCATCGATTACGAGATCTACAAATTGTCGTGTCGGATTGGGCGATAAACTAATTCCGGTGAGGAGATTTTCCTCTTGAATATCTGTCGAAAGGTCTGCCTTAATCGAATTACTTGTTTCACAATTTCTCGAATCTTTTACCCTTATCTGGTAGGTGCCAAAAGGCAAATCCTTCGGGTCTTGCACCGTAGATACAATTCCCTCTGTATTTGTCCATTCATAGCGATAAGGAGGGGTGCCGCCGAGTACCGAAATGTAGATATCTCCGTTACCATCCGGCGCCTTTATGCTATCGAGTCGAATAAATAACTCAGTGGGTTCACCGATGAAAAAACTCTTTACAAATGTACATTCGTTGATGGAGCTGACAGTCACGGAATAAAGGCCCGATTCCAATCCCACAGCGGTCTGTGTATTTTGCCCGTTACTCCAATTGTACTCATAGTCCTCCGTGCTAGAGTCAACCCGGACCGTCGCGGATCCATCTGATTCTCCCGGACATGACGCGTCTTGAGTCTCAACTCGTGCATCGATCTTTTTTTCCACTGTGACATTAAAAGCACACTCAATGCGTGTACCATCCCCGGATGTATAAGTGTATTTTTCCAACGATGTACCCAGTGGAAAACTTGCTCCGGGACCTAAGCCTTCCAACCGGGTAACCGAACCGGTAGTGCAATTGTCAACAATTCTCGGTGGGCTATAATTGACGATGCCATCGCACGCTGCTATGGTGATATCCTCGGGGCACTCATAGACAGGAGTTATGGTATCGAGTACCAGAATTTCGGCATCTCTTGAATTTAAATTGAGATTGTTGTCAATCACCGTGAACTCTACAAAATTTCTGCCGATGTCACTGCAGTCAAACATTTCTTGCTCCAAATCCATGGATAGAATGGCACAATTATCAAAACTGCCGGAATCTACCTGTTCTGCGCGAATTTCTGCCCGTCCATTCTCATCAAGGTATAACAGTATCGGGCCTTCTTTTATCCTGGCTGTCGGGATGATTTGATCTTCGATTTCGACCATTCCTCCTACTATGGCCATGCAGCCAATGGCATCGGTCACAGTCAATTCGTATCCACCACTGGGAACATTAAGCAGGGATTGTGTGGTCGCACCATTATTCCATGCAAATGTAAGGGGTGGGGATGCTCCATCGACCAATATATTGACTTCACCGTCAGGGTTTTCGTCACAAGATGTGGGTCGCACATTGATCGAAATAACGAGACTACAATCCGGAACGGATAAAGTGGAACTATCGCTTACCTGGCATCCATTGGCGTCGATGACCTGCACCGAATATGTTCCTTCACCAATGTTTTCGAGGCGGTCAGTGGTGGCTCCCGTATTCCATATAAAATTGTACGGTGGAGTGCCGCCATTTATACTTGCTATGATGGATCCATTACTGGCTGTTTCCGAAGTGGGAGTGTTTTGTAAGAACAACAGGGAGAGTGTATCAGGCTCTTCAAGGGTGATGGGATCAATAATGTGGTTATTACCCAGATTGTCGGTGATCGTACATCTGTAAATCGCACCATGAAGGCCGCTGATGTCCTGCGTGGTATCCCCATTATTCCACGCGTACGAATACTCCAATCCGGGACCGTCAACAGACAGCCGGATAGCTCCATCGTCAAATCCGGGACAAGATGGAGCTTTGATTTCGTCAAAGTCGACCTTGATCATGGTGTCCGGCCCAACAGTTGGACCGCTGTATGCCTGCACAAAGTCAAAGATTTCATCTGAGGTGAGTTTGCCAATGTTAAAGACAAACTTGTTTGGATAAATTCCATAAATAGTGGGAAGGGCATCGGGAATAAAGTCTTCATTTGCAGCAGAAGTATCTATGATCGGATAGGGAGTTCCATCTACCCAGTTACCAGCCGTAGCAGATGTCAGACCTTGCAGATCTGAAAGCTCCATTGCTTCGTCTTTTTCGATAAAAATTACGCGGGCCTGGTCCGTGCCATCAGGTCCGTACAGCGTGTAAAAGTCCTTTAGTGCGTTGGTTTTGTGATATGACCAACACTCCTGACACCAGGCGGGGGAGAAGTTGAGAATGACCACCTTTCCCTGACTTAAATAACTGTAAAGATGATGCTGCTTACCATTGATATCAAAGAAATTGAAATCTGGTGATATGGAAACATTGGGTAGCTGAGCAAATAGCCCTGCGATGCCACTCGTGTAAAAAAAAGCGATGATCCAATATCTCTTCATAGCTCCCAAAGAGTAAAGCATTGTGAATCAATTTATTGGATAATGCCGATTCAAACAAGAAAACGGCATTATTTAACAAATATCCACTAATCCTGCACGAATATAGGGCAAAAATGTCTTATTTGTTAGGGATTGATAGTCAGTGGCATAGAGTTTGACCGTGAGAATCACCTCCTTTACCACCACTTTCCACTCTGTCCTATTGCATGATGTCGGTCAAAATTGGAAGGTTAAGGGATCCATGGTCGCCTGAGAGGTGGATATTTTCAGACTTATGTGGTTTTACTTGAATAGGGATTCCACAAATGCCTTTTTGTTAAAAATCTGAAGCATATCGATGCCCTCACCGACACCAATATACTTTATCGGAATCTTAAATTGATCGGAGATTCCCAGAGCAACTCCCCCCTTTGCAGTCCCATCAAGTTTAGTCAGTGCCAGTGCTGACACATCCGTGGATTCTGAAAATTTTCTGCACTGCTCAAATGCATTCTGCCCGGTTGTTGCGTCAAGGACCAACAATACTTCATGAGGTGCACCAGGCAACTTTTTGGCAATAGAATTACGGATCTTAGTCAACTCGCGCATAAGATTAATTTTCGTGTGGAGCCGGCCAGCTGTATCGATGATTACAACATCCTTTTCTTCATTGATAGCATATTGTACCGCTTCATATGCGACTGCTCCGGGATCTGCCCCCATCCCTTTGCTAAAAAAATCGCATCCAGCCCGCTCCGACCAAATCTCTAACTGATCTACAGCAGCGGCCCTAAAGGTATCTGCGGCTCCCAACACCACTTTCCAGCCCCGTTGATGATATTGATGCGCAATCTTTCCTATTGTCGTTGTTTTTCCGACCCCATTTACGCCCACAACCAAAATGACATGGGGTAATTGTTCCCGGGGAAAGTCAAAATCTTCGAGATCCCGGGTGTTGTTTTCAGAAAGCAAGTCAACTATTTCATCTTTTAGGATTGTATTGAGTTCGTCTGTGGAGACATATTTATCCCTGGCCACCCTGACTTCCAGACGTTCGATTATTTTTATTGTGGTTTCCAAACCGACATCTGCGGATATCAGAATCTGTTCAAGTTCGTCGAGTACCTCTTCATCCACTTTCGATTTACCTGCTACCGCGCGGGTAATCTTGGTAAAGATGTTTGACTTGGTCTTCTCCAAACCCTTATCCAGGTCCTCCTCTCTTTTTTTTGTAAAAAATTTATCGAAGAACCCCATAGCGTGATTTGAAATTAGACTTAGGTATTTTTGGTAATGACATGAACAAACTCAGTGATTTGTTCAGTGCTTGTCGAAAGGTAAAAAGCTGTTGATGGAATCTACTCACATTGATCAATCAAAAAATTCGTTGCAATGTGAGAGAGGGATGGAAATCCGAAATCTGTAAACCAATTATTTTTTACTGAAGAAAGCTTTTGCTTCATCCTTATGGATCATCATTTCCTTGTACAAATATTTTCCGGTCTTTGGATCCTTAACAGGTTTGATGACTTTGACAAAATCTTTTCCGGTTCCGGCATTGGCTGCTCTTTGAGATACCCGGGCGTTTTTACTGACTTTAGCCATAATTACTTGATTTCTTTATGTACGGTATATTTCTTTAAAATGGGATTGTATTTCTTTAGTTCCAGTCTGTCCGGAGTATTTTTCCTATTCTTTTGAGTCACGTAGCGCGATGTACCGGGCTTGCCGGAATTCTTGTGTTCAGTACACTCCAGGATTATTTGAATCCGATTACCCTTTGATTTTTTTGCCATGATTGTTCTTTAATGAGTATGCTAGAGTTTTACTCCTGTCTTCACACCTTTTCTCTCCAGTTTTTTCAGGTAAGAGTAGATGCCCAGCTTGTTGATATTGCGGATCGCTTTCCCAGACACTTTCAAGGTGACCCATCTGTCGACCTCTGGGATATAAAAACGCTTTTTATGCACGTTGGGAGCAAAGACTCGCTTTGTCCTTCGATTGGAGTGCGACACATTATTACCCGCAATGGGACGCTTTCCAGTAAGTTGGCAAACTCTTGACATAATGATCAGATTTCTAATAAAACTGCACCCTTTCGGGCTTGGTGACCACGGCAGGACTCGAACCTGCAACCTCCTGATTCGTAGTCAGGTGCTCTATCCAGTTAAGCTACGAGGCCAATCCTGCAAAACGGGGCCAAAGATACACTTATTTTGATTGAATAAAAAGCCTGCTGCTTCTAAAAAAATGATCTGATAGGCCACATTTGTATGAGGACATGTATCTATGGAAATGAATGCAAATTAAAACCACAATTATGGCGGATATACCCAAACTAGCTCTAAAGCTGTTCCTGTCTATTCTCTTTGCCCTGCTCATATCAATCACATTATCAGCAGAATGTGAGATCGACTCCATCATTGTAGAGCTCAGTGATTGCACGGATGATGGCAAAGTAGAGGTCTGGATTCACTTCAATCACAATCAGGATTCTTTAGGGGAATTTAAGGTCGCCGGAAACGGTACGGAATACGGAACCTACAAGTATAAAGATCTGCCAGTAAACATCGGAACGATTGAGGTAAATCCCGATTTGATCTACGAATTTGTGGCCATCGATCTGAGTACTGAAAATTGCTCTTCTGCGATTGATTTTGGCAAAATACGTTGCACTACCGGGGATTGCTCCATTCAGGAGGTCGTGATTACGCCCATCGACACATGTATCGAAGAGGGCCAGTATGAGGCCAGGCTCTCTGTGATAGCAGCGGGCACCGATGCTGTGGATGTCTGGATAAATGAGGAATACTCGGGGTTCTATCCACTTTCCCAATTGCCTTCAAATATCCTGGTTTCGAGAAGAGATTCTGACTATGATATCATCAAAGTTGCAGGAAATGACAATCCAGACTGTCGGAAAATTGTGGAAGTGTTGCCTCCAAAATGCGGCTCAGCGCATGAATGTGGTATTTCCCACCTGGACATTATCCCGGTGGAATGTGATGAAGCAACATTTTATCTAAAAGTGAAAATAGATCACTTTGGTCCTCATGGTAAGAGTTTTTCACTTCGTGGAAATGGAGAAGAGTATGGGGTCTTTAAGTACCAGGAGTTGCCGGTCTTTCTGGGGCCATTTACGGCCGGTTTGCGGGATTCCCTCGAGTTTATTGCCACAGATCTTATGTACGAAGAATGTATGGTTGAGGCAGTAATAAGTGGGAGTCCGTGCCGGGAATCGTGTTTTACAAGTGATCTTCTTCATGAAATCTTGAGGTGTGATTCTAATACCTTTGATATCAAGTTGTACACCTCCACTGATCTTTACCCGTCAGATTCCTTTAAACTGAAGGGCAATGGACAACATTATGGAAAATACGCATATGAAGATCTCCCTCTCACTTTGGAGAAACTCGATGCTAGTGCCTACGATCACTATGAGTTTGTCATCATTGATGTTGTAAATCACGATTGCTATATCGATCTGGAGGTTCCTGATCTGATCTGCAGACAGGATCATTGCCCCTTCGATACTGTTGCATTTGAAGTGACAGAATGTGATACATCAAATCAATTTCATGTCTGGGTAGATTTTTTTGTACAAGAAGGTCGAGATGGAATTTTCATCACAAAGATAGGTGCCCGCTCGTCAGAACATCTATACAGTGATCTGCCGGTTAAGGTGGGTCCATTTCCGGGTGGTGAAGAATTTTATTGGCTTAAACTTTACGACAGCGAAAAGGAAGACTGCTATACTGAGTTTCCAATCGGTCGAATCGTTTGCCCGGCGCAATGCGACATTAATGCGAAAATCGAATTTGTACAATGTATGGACGGTGAGCTTCTTTTGAGGATTGATTCTGTCACAAGCGAATTTCCTGCATTCGATGTCTATTATGGAGACATGCCAATTGGTTTTTTTAAGAAGGATAAGTTTCCGATCGAGGTTTCTGTTCCCTACTTGGAAAAGGATAGCATCATTGTAAGGCTATGTGTGAGTGACAACACCTCTTGCTGTTTTGAAAAAACGTTGCAGATGCCCGCTTGCGATCAAGTTTGCGCTATTTCAAATCTTCGCTCTGATACTTTGGAGTGCAAAAATGATTCTCTCTGGATAAATCTCGATTTCGATCATGAGATTGATGCCCATCAGTCCTTTATCCTAAAATTGGGAGGTGAAAAATTTAGCGAGTTTTTACTGAGTGATTTGCCACTACACATTGGCCCCCTAAAGGGCGGCGAGGATACCCGTTTACATTTCGTGGTTAAATCGTCTCTTATGCCTGATTGTAGCTTGGAGCTGGATCTCGAAAGTCCCTCATGCCCTGAAGTGGTATCTGAAAACAATGAAAAATTACTTGTCCTTGAGGCTACTGAAAGAATGTTCTTTGTGAAAGTTCCTGATTTTATTGCCGATCCCACGGATTTTAGGCTAGTCGATATCTATGGGAGAATTGTGCATGAAGTGAAATTTTCTTCACAATCTGAAAGAGCTTTTGTTAAAATTCCACATTTATCTAATGGAGTTTTTGGACTGAACATGCGCTCCCATAAAGGTGAGCAATTTAGCACAAAAATTATTGTTCCTTAATTTTTGGGAAGAAGTCATACTCCACCATCATTTTATGCTAACTTTCCTAAGACCTCGCAGAAAAAATGCGAGGTTTTTTTCTGCAATTGCACCTTGTTATTTCTTTACTATTTTTTTTACGGTAAGGAAGCTACCCCTTTTGACTGTCAAAAAGTAAAGACCTGCGGACCAGGTTCTAACGTCTATCGGCTCGAGTAAATTCAGATTGTTATTTTCAAAAATCAGTTTACCCGCCACATCTGTAACCTGTGCGCTCACGACTGTAAAATAGTTTCTTGATCGAAGTGAAAAGTAATCATCGACGGGGTTTGGAAATACAGTAAGATCCAGAACATTGGTATCATGTGTAGAAGTCACCATATCGACTGTTCTGTCCAGATTGAGTCGTCCTCCACTTACCGAACGATCCTCAAGGGTAGGAATTTTAGTTACACCATTGAGCAGATAATTCTTTAATGAATAGATCGCTTCTTCGGGGCTGAGTCGCGCATCATCACAAAACGTGGCCTCCTCAAGGCTGTACAGGAGACCGATGGCTCCGGTCACATGTGGGGTCGCAAATGAGGTCCCTCCCCGCGCTTTATACGATGCATTTTCGTCGGCTACCTGGATCCTTTCACCGGGAGCTCCCAAATCGACATTTTCTTTTCCGAATGCACCCACAGCCAGTTTGTCTTCCTCATCGGTGTTGGTTACAATGATCAGGTAATCACTGGAACAATCACTAGGGATATCCCCAAAAAAATCGGTGTTTACCTGTGTATTATCCGTAGACCCGACACTGAGTATCCCAACCTCACCCAAATCATTATACATATCACACATAAGTTGGAAATCTTCCTCATAAACGCCACTGTGCCCCCAAGAACTGTTGACCGCTACGATGTATGCTCCTTCCGTACCGTTGGATTCATTGTATTTTTTACGTAAATCCCTTATATATTCATAGGCTTCGA
This sequence comes from Saprospiraceae bacterium, assembly GCA_965222645.1. Lineage (GTDB taxonomy): Bacteria > Bacteroidota > Bacteroidia > Chitinophagales > Saprospiraceae > JABDMH01. The sequence goes on from OZ244968.1 coordinate 5,529,060, forward strand.
TTGCAAGGGCCTGGTCTTTATCTTCAGAACTCACAATCAGAAGCTTCGTATGCCAGCCGACGCCTGATATCCCAATCTCATTATCTGTGTTGGCACCCATCACGCTTGCTACTGCAGTGCCGTGATAGTCTTCGGCAATACTATGCCGGTCATTTCCGGTGTCGAGGTTTACACCGTTATAATCATCCGTATAACCGTTTTGGTCATCGTCAAAACTATTATTTGGGATTTCGCCCTTATTGTGCCATAGCAGGTCCTGCATGTCGGGATGATTGGGGTCAAAACCAAAATCAAATATTGCAACCACAATGGTATCTCCACAGGGCGTTGTTCCGCCCATCGTTTTATCCCACAATTTTTCCAAACCAATTTTTCTTAAATTCCATTGCTCGCCATATTTTGGATCATTGGGTATGGCTGATCCCCGCCTGGTCATTTTGTAGTTCCATTCCACAATTTCTACAGTAGGATTATTTTCTAACTCTTTTTTTGTGGCAATGGCATCTTCTCTCTTTGAAAAATCATACCTGTAAATAAGTTTTCTTGTCGATACTACTTTGATATAAGATTGGCTGCGGAATTCCCGCTTGTGATTGTCAATCACTGACGAATAGTCAGCATCTGGAGAGAATTTAACAAGTATGGAATTAGGAAGGTCTTGTGGCTCTTGAGCAATTACGGAACCGGAGATCGCGAAAACCAGCCAGAGATACGAACAGACTTTAAACCGCATCCAATTTCAAATTTGTTCCTATAAAGATAGGTGATTTCAATAATATGAGAGGGGTGAGTGAGTCCTCAATACGATAGATCTCGTTTTATTTCTGATCTACGATCGCAAGCTGATTTATTCCATTAAAGGCAATCCGGGTAACATTTTCGATGCCCAGGCTTTTGAGATCGGCAATTTCCGCCCATGTCCTATTCTCGCCATTGGACAGGATAAATATTTTACTTTCTTTTGCCATGATAATTGAGTCGTCATCGAGGACTTCAAAATCCTCAGACTGGGGTAAGGTTTTTTTAATAATCTCGGATCTGAAATCAGAAGCAGATACTTTTTTTAAAAACCAATAATCATCTGAAAACTTGTGTACGTAGACGAGAGAACCGTCGCGTAAAGATCTTAAACAACGACCAATATTTGAATTAATAAATTTTCTGTTGTTTTCGATCTGATGTTGCAAATAAAGTTTGTTTGGAGAGCCTACCTCAAACAGGGCAAGCCATTCACCTGGTAACTCTTTGAAATATCCAATCTGTCCCTCGCTTTTAGCAAATAGTTTGCCACCATCTGAGCGATCGAGAGGATATTGCCAAATCAGCTGTCTATCATTATTTTCTACGTCGACTACGACACATGCTAATTGATCTTCGTCTTTTCGCGTAATAACCGGCGAATATTCTCTGTCCTGTGTCTTGGTGATCCTGGTGATTCGGTTTGATCTCACATCGAGAAAATAAAGGTCTGTTTCCTGAGGATTATCAGCTGTGCCGGCAGCAACCAGCAGGGTATACAGATCGACAAATGAAGGTTGATTTGTGTAACCGTCCGGATTAAAACCGGATAAATATCGACAGTTTACAAGTTCGTACGAGTCCGCAATTTTAACCAGATCCAATAAATAAAGATCACTTTTCTGAGCATTTAGCAAAGCTGTGATCGACATTGCAAAGAATAGAAATATTCGTCCCTTCATTTACCAGGTCAAGGTTTTTTAGCAGAAGTAAAGAGCCGATTCCACCTAATGCCATTCTTTATACTCCCCGACTGAGTACTAAACCAAATAAAAAGAGGCTTTCCCACAATGTGATCTTCAGGCACAAATCCCCAGACCCGGGAATCTTCTGAGTTATGACGATTATCTCCCATCATCCAGTAATAATCCATCTTAAATGTGTAGCTATGTGCCTCAGTACCATTAATAAATATTTTACCATTTGCTTCCTTCAAGTCGTTTCCCTCATATTTTTTGATGATACGCCGGTAAGGAGCAATAGACTCTGCAGATATGTCTACAGTCACTCCTTTTTTCGGAATGTACAGTGGGCCATAGTTGTCCACAGTCCACCCAGATGTCATTCTGGAATCATAGGGAAATAATGCACGTGGTTGCTGGGGAAGATGCTCCACAGTGACATTCCCCATTGATCTAATTTTTTCTACCTGTTCATTATTAAGCATGTATATATTGTTTCCCGGACTGTCTTTTAAATTAACACCCCATTCCTCGAGTCTCTTAGTATTGATAGGAGTGTTCTGAGATCTAACCAGGTAAGCATATTGGATATTGGTAGGATTGGTACCTGGTTGTCCGTTGATATATACTTGCCGGTCAACAATTTTAATGCTATCACCAGGCAGACCAATACATCTTTTTATGTAATGATCCATTTTGTCCATAGGCCTGGTCACGACATCGTCCAGGACGGCTGAAGTGATGGCAGTACCTTGTCTCCTTATGTCATAAATGCTGTAGGTGCGACCAGGTCTGATAATTACACTATCACCTTCAGGATAATTAAATACGACGGGATTATTTCTTTCAATATTTTCGATGGATCCGGATCGCCAATATTTTAATTTGGGTTTTTCCCAATAGGATTCCTTATTAAAAAAAGGTAGCCGGTTATGCAGTAAAGGTATCATCGCAATTGTCATTGGGGTGCGAATACCATAATGTGCCTTACTCACGCATAAAAAATCTCCTACCAGCAATGACCCTTCCATTGAGCTAGTCGGAATTTTATACATTTCTATTAGAAACATTCTGATAAATGCAGCAGCAAAGACCGCGAAAATAATTGACTCAACCCATTCTCTACCTCCACTTTTTCGATATGGATTTTTTGCGAGTAGTTTTTTTAATTGTGTCTTATTTTTAGATTTCCTGGCCTCTTCGATTTTTACCTTGTATTCCCTTTCTTTTGGGATAATCGGGCCTTCATATTCTTCCTCTTGTTTTAAGCCTAAGTAGAAAAAGGTAAACGGAGTGACCACAACAGCCAGGAATGCATGCCAAAATTTATGCTTGCCAAATGATCTTACCAGATCAATGGCCAGAGCTGCGAAAATAAAAATATTGACAATCGGAAAAAGCATCCATGCAGCATGCAAAGGTTTTCTACCTACAATCTCTGACCACACCACAAAATTATAACCCGGTACCAAGGCTTGCCATCCAGGTCGACCTGCCTTTTCGAAGACTTTGTAAAGACTGATACTTACCAAGGCATAAAAGACAAGTAAGAACATTGAAAAACTCACGAGGTATAATTATTTTTTGCCACGCAAATATAAACCAATTTAGGAGAGAACTCTTGTTAGGATTATGTTAATCCAGCTCCCAATCTGTTGTACTATCGACCAATGATATACATTCTTCTATGTACTAATTATGGACCTCCCGGGAAGGTCTTATCAAATAGAGTTCTTGATGCTTTTCGTATTTTGGTTTTGTCATGCACCGATTGAGAAAAAATCTAAGTAGTGATTCTTTCAGTTCGTCCTGGATCATGAAAGCTTTTTCAGCAATATACATCGTTTTGTCCTCCGCTTGCCTAGTGGAATCAGTCTGTGCGCAGTCTAATGAGGGGAATCACTTCTGGTTTGGATTCATGGAGCACTATGACCATCTTAAAAATAGCATGGTCGTAATGATTACTTCGAAGACAAATACGACTGGAGAAGTTAGGATGCCCCATCGTAACTGGACCAAGTCATTTAGTGTGCAAGCCAATCAGGTAACCATCGTGCATCTTCCCACCAGTGCCGAGACAGCAGGTTCTGAGTCTGTGTCGTCAAACGGCATCGAGGTAGTCTCAAACCGGGACATCTCTATATATATCCATCAGTATGCTGGTTTTCGAAGCGAAGCTGCAGCAGTCCTGCCTACCAGCTCACTCGGTAAGTCTTACTATATCCTGACCTATCAGGGAATCGAGCGAAGAGGAACCATTTATCCCAGCGAACTCATACTTGTGGGAGCTTATGATGAGACAGCTGTCGAAATAACACTGAGCGCAAACACCGCACGCGGAAAAAGAAAGGGTGAAACGATGAAGATCAATCTCAATGCCGGCGAAACGTATCAGATTCAGGGAAAGACGGCTAATGATGATTTTACAGGCAGTCTTGTAGTGGGAGACAAAGATCTGTCTGTATTTGGAGGGGCAGTTTGGACAGAAGTGCCAACGGGATGTAACGCCAGAGATAACCTGCTGGAGCAAATGTACCCGATCTCTACATGGGGAAAGCAATATCTCACCGTGCCCAGCAACAAGGCTACCTATGATATATTCCGGATCCTTGCATCTGAGGATAACACTGTGGTCTCAATCTCCAATGGAAAATCTTATTCACTGGCAGCTGGTGAGTTTGTCGAATACAGCATTTATGGTAAACCCACTTTTATTTCTTCAACCAAACCCATACTTGTCGGTCAACTCAACATCGGTAACATGTGCAATGGTGTGGGAATCGGCGATCCGTCGCTCTTGCTATTGAATAGTATTGAACAAACACGCGATACTGTCACTCTGTACAATTCGGGATTGGAACGCATTGAAGAGAATTACATCAATGTGGTGCTTAGGACAGCAGATACATCAGCGGTTTTGCTAGACGGAAGGAAAATAGATCAATCAGCCCTGTATCAAATACCTGGAAGGGAAGACTACACGTATGCGAGTTTACAAGTAAATGAAGGAACCCATACCCTAACTTCGGATGGATGCGGTGTCCTCGCAAGTGCCTATGGATATGGACCGGCAGAATCTTATGCCTATGGAGCCGGAGCAAATTTTAGCAAACTTAATTCAAACCCGATTCCTGTGGGTGGTTGTCTCTCCGACACGATCTTCTTCGATACAGGTCTATCACCAAATCGATATTCCTTTTTCTGGGATCTCGGTAATGGTGAAACCCGTACGGCAGACAAATTTGATTATCAATACGGCAAACTGGGTACCTATGATCTGTGGCTCAGCATTTATGATCAATGTCTTGATATTCGGGATACCGTTTATCAACAGCTCGAAGTAACCCTTCGCAGGGGAATCGAAGTCGAGCCCGACATCAAGCTCTGCCAGGGTGATACGATTAGATTAGGAGCAGTTGATGTCGCAAACGCCACCTATCACTGGCAAGGACCATCATCTTTTTCCTCATTTGATCAATTTCCAAATTTTGCCGCGACATTAGACGCAGCAGGGAGATATCATGTAGTGGGGACGTATTCGGGTTGTGCAACATATCCCAAGTATGCTCACGTAGAGGTCGTGCCATTGCCGGATCCACAATTGGGTAATGACACCATTGTCTGCGATCTGATCGGAGACATAAACCTCGATCCCGGTCTTTTTGATTTTTATCGATGGTCTAATGGATCAAATCAGCGATCTGTAACAGCAGTGGAGGAGGGCTTGTACTGGGTGGAAGTAACAGATGATTTTGGGTGTAGCGATACCGCCCAAATTTTATTGAGCGAGCGTTGTCCATCCCGGATCTATGTGCCAAATGCATTTTCACCTAATGGAGATCAGGTCAATGACGCGCTGGAGATTTTTGCAAGTGAAGTAGTTTCTCTGAGGTGGAGAATATTTGACCGGTGGGGGAATGAGCTCTATGAGACGACCGATACTGAAGATTCGTGGGATGGTCTAGTGGATGGGGACCTGGTAGACAGGGGAGTATACATCTGGACCCTGGAGTACGAAGGATACAATGAAAAAGGAGCGAGGATTAGTGATGTTTTAGGAGGGACGGTCACCGTCCTCTATTGACACATCTCAGAGGTCGTTTGATTCTGCAAATAAAAAAAGACCTGCGCATCATGTGTTCGCAGGTCTCTTATAGATCCTAATCTTGAAACACTAATTCAACTTAAAAGTTGATTTTCCAGACAAATATCCTTTGTTATACACTTCGACAGCGTATTGACCTTTTACCATTTCGTTGTCTGATTGCCAGCTGAGGCAGCTCATTGCATCCGTGCCTGTGTACATCAATTCCTTTGCTTTGGTGTACGCCACTTCTTCTCCCGTTTCGGCATTACTGAGAACGCCACTACCCAGGTTTTCGACCATGATAGTTTCCCCTCCCGGATTAATAATTCGTACAAAAAACTCTTCATTACCCGGCTCGGCGACTGCATTTTCATTGGCCTTAAAGCAGATCTTTAGTAAATCGACATTTCTCGCGGCGCCTTTTTTCACTTCCTTTCCATTGGCCTTAAGCTTGTACCCTTGTACATCTATATCTGTCACATTTATGACAGATGCCCTGGTGACCTTTTTAGACAGTACATTGGTTTTTTCTGTCAAGTCTTCTTTCTCTTCCATGAGGGCCGCCTTTACGGTCAGCAGCTCGTCGTTGACCTCTCGCTCTTTGGTGATTTCTTCAGTAAGAATTTCTTTTTCTTCATTCAATCTCACGTTGTTGGCTGCCAATACCTCATTTTCTTCTCTGAGCTTGGTCAATTCAGATAAGGCACTTTCGGCCTGAAGTTTAAGTGACTTAATTTCCTCGCGAGCCGCAGCGAGATTTTTCTTAGATCGGATCAAAGAACTAATCTGTTCCTTTTGCTTCTTCAATTCATCCTTTTGGGTCTCAATCATTGCGTTGAGTTCTGTGTTATCACCTCGCAATTCCTCCAAATCAGCCAACGCTTCATAATACTCTTTCTCGAGCTCAGCTTTTACTTGTGAAGCTTCATCGAGCTCCATCCGGTGTTTTTCGATCAGCTTGTCCTGCTGACTGTTGTTGTAGTACAGCCAACCGATGATCCCGAGCAAGGCCACAATGGTAATTGAGGCCACGGCGATCAGCTGTGTCTGTGAATTCTTTTGACTCATTTTTGATAAAATTTTGAAATTAGTTATAAATAAGGCTTAATGTTGTAAACGACTTTTGGTCGTTAAGATTGTAATGTTTAACCAATTTATTTAATTCAGAGTTCCTTCAAAAGACTTGAATGCTGGAGCATGTAAAAATAAGTAATGTATTATTTATTGATATAGAGACCGTTAGCTCGCACGCACATTTTGATCAACTCCCAGATCGACTGAAAAGCCACTGGACAAAGAAGTCCGGGTTCCTAGGTCGATCTTCCCGGAATGCGGATGAAGAGCCCGTGCCGGCTGAGCTCTATCGGGAAAAGGCTGCAATCTTTGCGGAATTTGGCAAAATCGTCTGTATATCAATTGGTTACCTACACAGAATAAGTCATGATTTTAGAATAAAATCTTTTGCAAATCACGATGAAAAAACACTTCTCCAGGATTTTACAGATTTGGTCGGCCGGCATTTCCATGATCCAGACGAACATCTGATATGCGGGCATAATATCCGGGAATTCGACATCCCCTTCTTGTGCAGGAGGTTGGTGATCAATGGAGTCACCCTGCCATCAATTCTGAATCTCACTGGGAAGAAACCATGGGAAACCAAGCATCTTCTCGACACAATGCAATTGTGGAAATTTGGGGATTTTAAGAACTATACTTCACTCGATCTCCTCGCATCGGTTCTGCAAGTTCAGACTCCTAAGGACGATATAGACGGAAGCATGGTGGGAAAGGTCTATTGGCAAGATAATGATCTGAATCGCATTGCAAGATACTGTGAGAAAGATGTGCTCACGGTAGCGCAGGTTCTTCTCAAAATGCAAGGCAGGGAGCCCATTGCATTGGAGAATGTGGTAAGTGTCTAGCATTCTCTTTTCCTAATAGGTAAATAAGGGGATTCCCTCAAGTGTCAGATACTTCATTTTTCTAATATATAGTGCATCTCCTGTGTAAATAGTATTCTATCTTTGTACTCCATGAGACATCTGATTGCACCTTCGTTGCTCGCGGCTGATTTTACGAATCTTGGAGAAGCAGTCGAATTAGTCAATCATTCCAATGCGGACTGGCTTCATTTGGATATTATGGATGGTGTTTTTGTACCCAATATTTCTTATGGCTTCTCAGTAGTTGATGCTATTGCACCACTCGCAAAAAAACCCCTGGACGTACACCTGATGATCGTCCAGCCCGAAAAGTACATCAAGCGGTTTGCTGAAGGCGGTGCCTATAACATAACTGTACATGCGGAAGCTTGCAATCACCTCCACAGTACCATTCAGATGATCAAAGCGCTAGACTGTAGAGCCGGAGTAGCCATTAATCCGCATACACCAGTGAGTGACTTAGAGGATGTTCTTGAGGATCTGGATCTGGTCTTGGTCATGTCGGTCAATCCGGGATTTGGAGGGCAAAAGTTCATTTACAGGACCTTGCACAAAGTGGGGCAGTTACGTCACTCACTCGATAGTCGAAATCTCAACGCCCAGATTGAAGTAGACGGCGGTATAGGTCTACATAATGCAGAAGCAGTTCTCAGGGCCGGTGCGGATGTTCTTGTTGCCGGTAGTTCCATTTTTAAATCTGAGGATCCTAATGATACGATCGATAGAATGAGAGCGTTAGGACTTGATACCATTCAGGTCTAAACAATTGTAGATGACAGATACACCGACCTTTACAATGCAAAAGAGATTTATTGTCGTCATTCAGATCTTTTTTGTGTACACACTGCCATTGGATGCCCAGACTGTACTGGGCTATGTGACTAATGCACATACCGATGCTTCCGTTGAAGTGGTCACGGTTTATGTCGATGGATCAAGCAGGGCTGTGGAGACGGATGCACAGGGTTACTATCAGATTGGGGTGCCGGCGGAAAAAGCACACACGCTTGTCTTTAGTCGAATCGGTTTCAAGATCTATAATGTAGAGATTGATCCTTTGTCGGCTGGAGAGACCAGGCGAGTGGATGTGGCAATGGTGCCCAGTGACAGCGATTTGGAAGTGGTGGTAACGGAGTCATCGGTAGACGATGCAGGCATGTTGAGAGAAGATGTGGAAGAGCTGAAGCTGCTGCCTACCACTACGGGCAATCTCGAGTCCGTACTCCCGCATATCGCCCTGGGTACCAGTGGAGGCACAGGCGGCGAACTGAGTTCGCAGTACAATGTGCGAGGTGGTAATTACGATGAAAACCTGGTTTACGTCAATGATTTTGAGATCTATCGGCCCCAGCTTATCAGGGCTGGTCAACAAGAGGGTCTTTCCTTTCCCAACATTGATCTCATTAGCAATTTGTCTTTTTCATCAGGGGGATTTCAGGCAAAATACGGAGACAAGTTATCCTCTGTGCTTGATATAAAATATAAGAGACCAGACTCGACCGCGGCGTCCATCGGAATGAGCCTCCTGGGAGGATCGGCACATATCGAGGGTAGTAAAGTGCTAAAGAAGGAGAGCTTTCGCAGGTTTAGGTATCTCCTTGGTGCCCGCTATAAGACCAACGCATATTTGCTGGGCTCATTGGATACTAAGGGGGAGTATGTACCCAATTTCCTTGATGTGCAGGGATACTTCACCTACGATCTAAGTCGCAATTTGCAGGTGGGTCTCCTTGCTAATTACAATGAGAGTATCTATAAGTTTAAACCTGTATCCCGGTCCACGGCCTTAGGTCTGATCGATTTTGCCCTGCAACTCACATCTGTATTTGAGGGTTCGGAACTGGATGACTTCAGAACGGGATTAGGTGGTCTCTCGATTACCTATTTGCCGGACCGGGACAATAACCCGTTTTTTCTCAAGTTTTTGGCTTCGGCCTATCGCTCTGAGGAAAGTGAAAAATTTGATATTCTCGGATTCTATCGTTTGAGCCAAATAGAAACCGCGTTGGGAAGCGAAAATGCAGGTGAGGAGATATTTGTTCTGGGCACTGGCACACAACATTTATATACTCGAAACTTTTTACAGTCTACAGTCCTGAATTTCGAACACCGGGGGGGATACGAAATTGCGGTCGAAAACGATTTGGATTTTACAAAAAGCCACTTTATAGAGTGGAGTGCAAAGTATCAGACAGAAGACATTTTTGATCGAATAAATGAGTGGGAACGGTTGGATTCGGCAGGTTATTCTCTAAACTTTAATGAGCAGGCGGTAGAGCTTAAGAATGTGCTTAAGACAAGAAACCAGTTATTATCATCGCGTATTAGCGGATTTGTGCAAAACACATACACCGTGTTGCAACCCGGTGTGCGAGAGCTAAAACTCACTGCGGGCTTACGAGCTACATACTGGGATCTCAATAAAGAGATATTGGTCTCTCCGCGTGCACAGCTTTTGTACAAACCATTAGATTGGGATCGAAGTATTTCGTTTCGGCTGGCTGCGGGATACTATTCTCAACCGCCATTTTACCGTGAATTGAGACGTACAGATGGGAGCATAAACGAGGATCTGAAATCGCAAAAATCGCTTCACTTTGTGGGTGGGATGACTATGGACTTTACAAGAAAGAACAGGCGATCTACCAAGTTTAGAATGATTACCGAGGCCTACTACAAACAGCTTTGGGACCTGGTCTCCTATGACATCGAGAATGTGCGCATAAGATATTCCGGCGAAAACGATGCGAAGGGTTACGTCATGGGTTTTGATATGAGACTGAATGGCGAGTTTGTGAAGGGGGCAGAATCCTGGATTAATCTTTCTTTTTTACAGGCTAGAGAAACGCTCATCGGCGTGCAACATGTGAAAATCTCTGAGGGAGGTAAAGATCGAAAGGAAGTGGAGCACGTACCCCGTCCCACAGATCAACTATTGACGCTTTCGTTGTTTTTTCAGGACTATCTTCCACGTAACGAGAATCTGAAAATGCACCTCAATTTTACGTTTGGAAGTGGCTTGCCGTTCGGTGTAGCTGACAACAATATAGAAATCAGAAATCCATTTAGATTTAAGGAGTACCATCGTGTAGATATAGGTTTTTCGGCATTGTTGTATAATCAATCCTGGTCCAGTCGCAAGCCAAATCATTTCCTGCGTTTTACAAAAAACACGTGGTTAAGTGTAGAGGTTTTCAATCTCCTACAGGTTGCCAATGTAGCTTCAAACACCTGGATCAAGTCGATCTATAATGTGCAGTATGCGGTGAAGAATTTCCTGACCTCCCGACGGATAAACCTCCGCCTCAAGGTCGACTTCTGAGACAGCAACCACCTAACGAAAAATATTTTACCTTTGCGGTCTTTGTTGAAATCCTGATGTTCGCGTGCGGATTAGTCAGGTATGGTATAACCAATTAAATTTTAAACAATGCCGGTAAAAATCAGGCTGCAGCGGAAAGGCCGTAAAAAGAAACCGTTTTATCACATCGTTATTGCTGACTCCAGATCACCGAGAGACGGCCGATTCATAGAAAATATAGGATCATATGACCCGATGACCAAACCAGCATCAATAGAGTTGGACAGGGATAAGGCTTATGAATGGTTGATGAAGGGGGCCCAGCCCACAGATACGGTCAGGAATATTCTGAGATTCAAGGGAGTACTATACCGAAAGCATTTGATGGGTGGAGTTGCAAAAGGTGCTCTCACCGAAGATGAGGCAATGAATAAGTGGAATGCCTGGGTCGAGGAAAAGGAAGCCAGAATCCGGAAGCGCAGAGAGGAAACGGCGAGGGAAAAGCAGGAATTTTTATCGGCGGTGAGTGGTAAAATTCCAAAAATAAAGGTAAAAGAGGTAGTTGAAGAGGTAGACGTAGGTGCTGGAGATGCCGTTGAAAAAGCCGTGGAGTCGGTGGCGGATGGCACCGAGGTCGATGAGGGAAAAGTGGATAAGGCCAAAGATACCGCATCCGAGATTGTCGACGATGTCAAGGAAAAAGCAACAGAAATCGTTGAGGATGTGAAGGAAGGTGCTTCCAAGGCTGCCAAGAAGGTTGCGGAAAAAGTAGAGGATGCGAAGGAGGCAGTCGCTGATGCGGTAGAGGATGCAAAGGAGGGCGTCGCTGAAGTAGCGGAGGATGTGAGGGAAAAAGTGGATGATGCAAAGGAAGTCGTGGCAGAAGTAGTAGAAGATGCAAAGGAGGAGGCTTCTGAAGCAATAGAAAATGTGAAGGACAAAGTTGATGATGCGAAAGAAGCTGCAGCCGACGTCATTGAAGACGTCAAGGAAGGTGCGGGAGAGGTCGTGGATGCAGTGAAAGATAAGATGGAAGACGTGAAGGAGGCTGCCGCTGATGTAGTGGAAGATGCTGTTGATGCAGTGAAAGAGGGCGCTAAGGATGTAAAAGAAGGTGCTGCGGCCTTGGCCGGTGCCGTTGTAGGCTCCATTAAAAAAGCAAAAGACAAAGTCGCTGATGTTGTCGAGGATTTGACTTCTGAGGAGGAGTGAGTTTGTTTCTCAATATTGACTGGGGTTTTGTATATTCGATGCAAAGCACATTCTGAAGTGCTTTGCGCATATTACAACAAATCGAAAGTACGATCGAAAGTACTTTTTGAGGTGGATTTGGATAGGGAAATAACATCGTTCGTTTATTGTTGGCTTTTTTATTTGGAAATTCTATTTCACTCAGATAAGAAAGCACTTTTTATAGAATGAGAGTTTTATTCAGAGATGTGAAGGTACTTCTCTGCAACCTGGTAGCCCATTTAAAATGCTACTGGGTTTTGTATAATTAAAACCAGGACTAACTATAATCTAAAATGAAGGCATTACAGCAAAAATACATTGATAAATTAGAAGAGATCAAGAGTGAAATCCAGGAATCTGAAGAGTTGAAAAATTATCTGGAAGAAGAAGATCCAGACGATTATCAAAAGATTCAGGATCGTTTTGAAAAGAAAATCAATGAGGTTTACGAAGCCGTTGCTGCAGATGATCCCCTTGAGTTGTTTGATCTGGATGAGCGCTTGATAGATCCCGGTTTTGAGGGATTGTTTTTTCCGAGACTTATGGGCTATGCTGTTTTGAGAGGTAACACGAGTGACGTGTATAAATATGTGCGACCGCCCGAACATTTTAAAAAGATCTTGCTTACAATGGTCAACTCACCATACTATGACATTATCAAACAGCGCGTTGGTCAGGCAATACAAGTCGGTTTTGCGTTGAGTTCTGATATTTGGATTACAAATCTCTTTGACGAAATTGATAATAAGCATGTAAAACAGTTTTTACTCGGTTTGAAAAAAGATGAGTACCGGGATTTAAAAAATAGAAAAGCTGGATACCTGCGCTTTCGGAAACAGTTTCAGACCACCAATTATCAATCTACAGATTTTCCGGCTACCCTCGGAGAGCTCACCAGTGGTTTTGGACTGCTCAGGAAATTTCTTGAGTACCGGATCAAAACAAATGCTAATCACAATAGCTACCATGAAAAAATTCTCGAACTGCTTGAGAATGATAAATTGTACAGCAATAGATACAACTATATTTTGACACTGGTCGCCAATTTTATTGAATTTCAACAAGCTGATAAAAAACGGCTTGCAAAGGTGCTAAATTCAGTGCGGCAAAATCACAGTGGTTTTAATGAAGAATATTTCGAACTTCTACTCGACTTTTTATCCTCAGATTTACCTTTCGGCCCTGCCTGTGATACTCGCTTGAGTGAACATCTGGATCCTAGTATCGAAGATGATTTGCTGACCTACTATTCGGCGATGGCAACCGTCGCCAAATTGGGATTTGTGCACGAAGATGCAAGGGAAGCAGTCCGTGTCCTTTACAGTAAGTATGACGGAATATCGACAATAAACAGCTGCCTGCGACAGTCGATTCTAAGTCAGTTTGTCCATGTCTTACGAAATCTCTCCGAAGAGGAATATCCGGACTATTTCGAGCTCAATAAAACTTTTGTGTCTTATATGGATATTTTTGATTACGAACACTTTAATCAAAGTCTGAAGGAAGAGTCGGTAATCTATGTAAAGAAACTTCTTAAAAAGTATACCGACAAGAGGGGAAAAGATTATCAGGATATAAAGAAATTCGTCATTCCCACTTTTCAGGATCTCGGTTTTATGAAGGAAAAGGAAGTTATGGAGTTGTTTAAAACCAGGCGAAAAAGGAGGAGTGCATCCACTGCCTAATTACCGCCCACTGGACATGACCCCGAAGTAAAAATTCTTGGAAATTCACCGGCCAAAGGCAAGCCAGTCGGTTTTCATGGATTACAGGTGCATCCGTTCAATCAGGATCTTCGTGTTCGAAACGATAACCCACACCGCGAACGGATTTAAAATAGATCGGTTCTCTCGGATTTTTTTCAAAATACTTTCTAAAAGAAAGCACAAAATTATCTATGGTACGCGTGCTTGGGAAAACTTCATATCCCCACACCGATTGTAAAATTTCCTTGCGGGATACCGTTATATTGCGCTTGGAAATTAAGAGCTTGAGAAGCTGAGTCTCCTTCTGCGTCAGATTTATTACTCCTTGATTACTCAGGGCCTTGAAGTTCTTAAAATCTATCCAAAAAGTTCCGAACTCAAACACCTCCAGGGCTTCACCCATTTCAGGATGGGCTCGTTTTAGAACATTTTGTATACGCAGCAATAACTCTTCCAGGTGAAAGGGTTTTTGCATATAGTCATCAGCACCGATTCGCAATCCCCGGATCCGGTCTTCTGGCGTGTCTTTGGCAGTAAGGAAAATGATGGGTGTGTTAGCATCAGAAAGCCGTACGCGCTGACAAACTTCAAAACCGTCAATTCCCGGAAGCATAATATCCAGCAAGATCAGGTCAAAGTGTTGGCCGCTATGTGTCTCCAAAGCATCATAGCCATTTGATACCGTTATCACATCGTAGCCTTCCAGTGAGAGGTTCAATTGAATTGCTTCTCGCAGGCTTTGCTCATCTTCTACCAATAATATGCGCATTATGTTTTCTTGACCGGTAAATAAATAGTAAAAATGCTTCCACGGGGTATATTATCCCCCACTTCAATTCGACCATGATGGAGGTCAATCATTTTTTTTGCGATATATAGGCCTAGTCCAGTGCCTTTGGTGCTTCGTATTTCTTCGTTTCCAGACCTATAAAATTGTTCGAAAATTTTCTCTTTTTCATTTTGTGGAATGCCTTTTCCGAGATCTGAAATTTCGACTGAAAAATGATTTGGATTTATCTCGGACCTTATCTTAATATCTTTGGTCTCATCACTGTATTTTATTGCATTTTCCAGGATGTTGTAAAAAACAGAATATAGACCGTGCTTGTCAAATTGACCTATCATTGGTAACGGCTCATAAAACTCTGCTACTGTTGCTGTCGGAAAGCTATTTTTAAAATCTCTAACTACTGATTTTAAAATATCGTTTAAATTGATGGTGATGTAGTCAGGTTGGTAGAAACGATCCAGCTTGGCCGATAGCAGGAGATTGTCAATCAGTGATGTAAGCCGGGCGGTTTCCTTGATTCCATTTTGTAACATCTTGGTTTGATCATTTTTATTCAATGATCTTTTTTGTAAGGTTTCAAATATTAATCCTATGGAAGCCAGTGGAGATTTTAATTCGTGCGTTATTGCGAGCAAGAAATTCTTCCTCTGGTTGATTACATCAATCTCTCGTCTATATCCCCGGTTGATCAACCATATTCCAGTAATCAGTGCTATGACAAATACTAATCCCTCTCCCACAACCATCAAGTGCTGGCGTTTCCGCGCAGTACTTATTTTATTCAGCTCAGTTGTGTCAGCTGCACCAGAGGACTGGTGAGACTCGATGTAGTCCCTCTGTAATTCGTAAATTTCATTGTTTTTTTTGAGGAGTAAAATACCCCACCAAAGAAGGGCCAGCAACATGTAACCGGCAATGAAATGAGATAGTACCCTCGAATCCTTTAGTTTTGGCCTAGTCATGATGAGTTGCAAAGATACGATCGAGGCCTGAGTTGATTATTTTTGCACCCTTATCGAGATCCCCTTTTCCATGAGCTGAAGATACAAATCCCACTTCGTATGCCGATGGCCCGAGATAAACCCCCCGGTCTAAACAATGCCGATGAAGTACAGCAAAATATCTATCACTTTCCCGGTCTATTTCTCGAGCCCGATGAATTTTTTTATTGGAGAAAGATATCCAAAAAATAGACCCGCATGTGACGATTTTTACGGGATATTTATGACGATCAATATGTCTGATAATCAAATCCGTAAAAAATTGGGTTTTTTCCTCAAGTGAAGAATAAAAATTCCCTTCCAATAACTTTTTCAATGATGCGATACCCGCTGCCATCGCAACGGGGTTGGCTGATAGCGTGCCGGCTTGGTACACATTTCCTTCCGGACTTATCCTCTTCATAATTTTTTCTTTACCGGCGAAAGCTCCAACAGGCATACCGCCTCCGATTATTTTGCCAAGCGTCAATAGATCAGGATCAATATTGTACAGACCTGCAGCACCCTCAAATCCCACCCTGAAACCGGAGATCACCTCATCAAAGATCAACACGATACTATTTCTGGTACACTGATCACGCAGGTGTTGAAGAAACTTCTCCGGTTGCAAAAGTAATCCATGATTTGCCGGAATAGGCTCAATAATTACTGCGGCGATGTCATTGTTGTTGGCAATGCACCGGTCTAGAGCTTCATGGTCACCAAGTGGCAGGACCAGAGTCTCTCCTATGTAACTATCGGGTATGCCTTCCGAAATACTGACACCCGAAGTCGCCATCCCGGACCCGGATTTCACTAACATAGAATCCACATGACCGTGGTAGCAGCCCTCAAATTTTATAATCTTATTCTTTGCCGTATATCCCCTTGCAAGCCTGACTGCTGACATTACTGCTTCTGTCCCCGAGCTCACAAACCTGACCATGTCGATGAATCGATGATGGTCCACGATCATTCTTGCGAGTTGATTTGCCAGTGCTGTAGGGGCTCCAAAAGTACAGCCCTTTTTTACAGCCGTAATGATGGCCTTTTCGATATCAGGATCTGCATGACCGTGGATGAGCGGACCCCACGAACCACAGAAATCAAGATAGGTACGATCATCCTCACATACGATCTTGCAACCGCGGCCGCTTTTGATAAATAGGGGCGAGCCATCAACAGCCCTAAAGGCTCTGACCGGGGAATGTACACCGCCAGGGACGTATCTCTTCGCCTCTTCAAATAGACGTTTAGAATTTAAACTCTGTGCCATTGAATATCAAGCAGGGTTTTGATAAAGAACAGACCAATGCTACGTAAAAAATTAATAATTAGAATTTTATATATTATAAAAATAATAAATGTATTTATTTCTTAATATTTCTCCGAATGTTATCAACATGGTCGTGAAGAAAATTAGGATTGGAAATGAAGCGAAACATATCATAAATTTTTATAATTATATTTTTTTTAATGTGAAATCCGTTCACAGGGGGCCAATATGTCTATATTCGCCATCCATTTGTTGAACACCACCGATTGACATTGCATGAGTCAGACCCTCAAATTGTATATTCCTCAGGTCTTAAGCGAAAATAGAATTGTTTTACTTAAGGGTATCGGTACACTGCGGGTAAACTACAGGTCTGCGACTATAAATAGCAATGTAAATGCAATAAATCCACCAAGGGAGGAGATCTACTTTGTTCCATCTGACGAACCCGATCTGGATCCGATTCTTATCAAGATTGTTGAGCTCATTGCAAAAGTCGATCACGATGAAGCTGCTGATCTGGTTTACAACTTCATGCGAGATCTAAGAGAAGAATTGCTGCTTAACGGCACCATCACGTTACCAAATATCGGATGGCTCAAGCAAGATCAGTGGCAAAACCTCTTTTTCGAGCCTGCCGCAGAATACATTTCGATAAACCGCTATTTTGGCCTTCAATCCGTAAAGTTACCTGAGCCTCTTACTAAATCGGAACAGGAAGTTCTTGCTGATCTCAAAGAAACAGCGGGGGAGAAACCCGGTTCTTTCTATGAGGGTAGTATCACTACGGAGAGAAGATGGGGATTTATTATTGGATCGATATTCTTGCTCGTAATTGCATCAATGATCTATTTATTTTTTCCGAAAAACCTGGATTCGGAGCAGGAAGTTAGATTGATGGAAAATGTACCCATAGTAGAGAATATTGTCATCGAGAATCTCTCTGATTTAAAGCTGAATCCCATTTTTAAGGATATCGGTCCCAATTTTTTACCTGTACGGTCTAAAGCAGGAAAAGTCATTAGCTACGATGATGTTGAATCAGGTGCGTCGTGCATGATTATCGTCGGTGCCTTTGCAAATGAGAAGAATGTAGATCGAATGGTAAGGAGGATTGACCAATCACAATACAGATCGGTTGTGATCGAAGGTTCCAAACTCACAAAAGTGGGATTGAGGTATGATTGTGATCTAGATGTCGAGGAGACATTGCATTTTGCCAAGGAACAGTTTGATCCGAACGCATGGGTATATAAAGAGCTGCAATAAGATTTTGGTATCGCTGGAAGAAATACCTGGTCTTGCCAAATTTGGCAGGAAGAGATTTGTGCTTATTGCAGGTCCGTGTGTAATAGAAAACTCTGAGACGCCGCTTGAGGTCGCCAGTCACATCGCCGAAACCTGTGAGAAAATAGAAATACCCTGGATTTTTAAATCCTCATTTTATAAAGCCAACCGCACCCGGCACAGCTCTTTTACCGGAATAGGTTTTGACAAGGCGATCAATATTTTAGCGCGCATACGAAGTGAGTTTGAGGTTCCTGTGACCACGGATGTTCATTCTATTGCTGATATAGAAGCGGTTGGTGAAGTAGTAGATGTCATTCAGATTCCGGCCTTTCTCTGCAGGCAATCAGATCTGCTGTATCACGCGGCCCGAAGTGGAAAATGGGTCAACATAAAAAAAGGACAGTTTATGAGTGCCGGCTCAATGATCTTTGCAGTAGAAAAAATCCTTGCAGTCGGCAATAATCGGGTATTCATTACAGAGCGGGGTACCACCTTTGGCTACGAGGACCTGGTAGTAGACTTTCGAGGGTTTCCAGTCATGAGGTCACATTGCCCATTGATCTTTGATTGTACACATAGTCTCCAGCGTCCCAATCAGAAAAGCGGAATTGCTGGAGGAAGGCCAGACCTGATCGGATCGATGGCACGGGCCGCCCTTGCCTTTGGAGTAGATGGTCTCTTTATCGAAACTCATCCGGATCCTAAAAGTGCGTTATCTGACGGAGCCAATATGCTCCAACTGGCTCAGTTGGAATCCGTCCTGGAGAGATTGTCTGACCTCGATGATTTTCTTCGTAACAGCAATTAAAATCTGACCGGGATGCCCCAGGAAGTAGAAGTATTAATTGAGCCGGGGGAACTGGGTGTAGAGAAGATCTTGCGAAGAAAGTGTGCACTAAAGGCAGGGATTGCGGAGTCTTCGATAGGGCATTTGATTGTATTGAGAAGGTCGCTTGACGCACGGAAAGAGCCTCATTTCAGAATCAGGGTGGCGATATATGCACGAAATGAAATTCCCCCTGGTCCGAAAGGAGATGACGGGAATCGCTATAAGGCATGCAGTGGTGATGACATCATTATTATTGGGGCCGGCCCAGCTGGTTATTTTGCTGCGCTAAAATGTCTCGAGTACGGAATCCGCCCATTGGTTTTGGAGAGGGGTAAGGATGTGCAGGCCAGGAGAAGGGATCTGAAGTCAATCCAGCGAGATGGTATCGTCAATCCAAATTCGAATTATTGTTTCGGTGAGGGTGGAGCTGGGACGTATTCGGATGGTAAGCTATATACGCGATCGAAAAAGAGAGGCAGCGTCAGGGACATCTTGGAAATCCTGGTAGAACATGGCGCTGATCCGCGGATACTCATTGAAGCTCATCCTCATATTGGGTCTAATAAGTTGCCCCAAATTATTAAAGCCATTCGTCAAACCATCGAAGATTATGGTGGCAGCGTTCTTTTCGAGCACAAGGTGTTGGACTTCATTCTCGAGGACCATTGTATCCGGGGCGTGGTGACTGAAAAAGGAGTGTTTTACAGTGGTCATGTAGTGTTGGCCACTGGTCATTCTGCAAGAGATATTTACGACCTGTTTTCAGCAAAAGGGCTAAGGATGGAGGATAAGGCATTTGCTGTTGGCTTGCGAGTCGAGCATCCTCAGGAGCTGATTGATGAAATCCAGTACAGGCAGGGACCCCGACATCCCAACTTGCCGGCAGCATCGTATCACCTCGCGTGTGAGGTGAAGGGCAGAGGAGTGTTTTCCTTCTGCATGTGTCCGGGTGGTATGATTGTTCCAGCGGCAACGGCACCTGGTGAAATTGTAGTAAATGGAATGTCTTTATCGAGACGAGATTCGCCCTTTGCAAATGCCGGGATAGTGGTGGCCATGAACCCCCAAGACATCACCCGGCTGGGCTATCAATCTCCATTACTGGGAATTCGTCTACAGAGAGATCTGGAGACCTCGATGTTTGCTTTAGGGGATCGTGGCCAGGCTGCTCCCTGCCAGCGATTGTCAGATTTTGTTGTCGGCAGGCCCAGCTCACAGCTCCCGGCAAGTTCCTATATCCCGGGGTTATTTTGTGCAAGACTAGATCAGTCACTTCCCCGGGAAATATATCTGTTGATGAGAAATGCCTTTGGTATCTTTGAAAAGCGAATGAAAGGCTTTGTAACTGAGGAAGCAATTCTCGTTGGAGTAGAGAGCCGAACGAGTTCACCGGTGCGATTACCCCGGGATCCAAAGACACTGATGCATCCTCAAGTGAGTGGACTTTATCCTTGTGGGGAGGGTGCCGGATATGCGGGTGGTATCGTTTCTGCTGCGATAGATGGTCAGCGAGTTGCAGATGGTATAGCACATCAAAAAGGATTCGAAGTATGAAAGATATTGTCGATTTAATAGGAAGGATTTTGTTGTCATTTATTTTTATTTATGAAGCCATCGACTCCATACTTTATTTTAACAAGACGAAGCAGACCATGATTGATTATGGTCTCAGCTTTCAGCCAGACCTTTTACTGATCGGCGCCATCATCCTGCTTTTGGTAGGGGGTACCTTATTGCTGATCGGATACCGCATCGGATTTGGAGCTATTCTTCTTATGTTATACTGGATCCCGGTCACTTTTATTGTGCACTCTTTCTGGAATGATATCGAACCTGAAAGGAGACTACAAGCTATTCTTTTCATGAAGAATATTGCCATTTTAGGTGGACTTCTCTTCCTCTCTGCAAACACTAGCGGAAGGTATAGCATTAAGACATTGTTGGCTAATACCAGGGTCCCAAAGCGCTTTCGCTCTTAATCCGCATTCCCCACCCCCCATCGCTCATAGTTTTTCACTACAATATTTGCAATACACTGCATCGTTATCATGTCCTTCATGACCGCAGGATGGACAGGCGAGGCCATTTACTTTAGAACGTGATCTTATCAGACTTGCTGTTACAATCCCGGTCGGCAGGGCAATAACCGCATATCCCAAAATCATTACAAAGGCTGATAGGAATTTGCCTAGATTGGTCACTGGGGTAATGTCACCATATCCCACTGTCGTAATAGTTACGATTGCCCAATATATGCTGGTTGGAATGCTGTCAAAGCGCTCGTTTACCGATCCTTCAACCACATACATGGTTGACCCTATAATAAGTACTAAGATGATTATAAAATATAGGAAAACCGCGATCTTATCCCTGCTTTGCCTGATGGATTCGACAATAATGGAACCCTGAGCCATAAAGGACCCGAGTTTAAAAATTCTAAAGACCCGCAACAGTCGCAATGCTCTAATGACCATGAGCGAATGGGTGCCAACAAAGAAGAAGGCAAGGTAAGTAGGCAGGATAGCTAGAAAATCAATAATACCATAAAAACTCAGTGCATATCGCCAAGGCTTCTTGACACAATAAAGCCGGAGGATGTATTCTACAGTAAAAAAGAAAGTTACAATCCACTCAATTGCCAGAAGGCTTCTACCATAATTATCATGTATCCGATCGATACTCTCAAGCATGACCACTACAATACTGATCAAAATTGCCACAAATAGGGAGACGTCGAAGAACTTACCTTCGGGGGTGTCGGACTCGAAAATAATCTCGTGTATCCTTTCTTTGCTCAGATTCGCGTTTTTGATGGAAGCCATTAGTTTCTCAATTAAGTAGCCCTTCGAGTTGTAGTACTATGCTATGAGGAACGTTTGTAGAAAGGTGCAAAGAAGAGAGGACAATGCCAACTTAAAATTTCTATGGGATGGCCTCTTCTACGCTTTATGAAAAATTATTGGTCGGCACTTTCCCCTCCGTTTTGCAGGAACTAAAGATAGATAAATTAGCAAAACATTGTACTAAATATAAAAAAAAATGTCAATGCATGATCAATATCATCTCATAATCAATCACTTAGAAAATGATGGATAAGAATGAATTATTTCCTACTGCTTTCAGCCTTTTGAGCAGCCCCTGAGCATATGACAGCAGATTATACAAAATCTGAGTCCTTCCAGTCCCGGGGAATCTCCTCGTAATCTGGAAGTTCGAGCCGGTCTTCCAAATCTAATTTCTCCTCCAGGGGGATATGGGCCTCGCGGTGGTGATCCATCCGCTCCATCTCTTCCTGAATCTTTCGCTCTTCCCAATTGTGATCTACACCTGGTAATCCAAAAACCTCTATGGCCTCAGCAGCGACACCAATACCCCATCCTGCCACAGCGACTAAAGTGATCCAGGGAGGTAATCTCAATACGAAAAATAATACCATCAAGGCGAGACTCGTAAACATCCATGTAGATAGATGGGTGTAAAACTTCTTAATCCTCTTAACCTTTTGACGGGCTCTGCGATATTTTTCTTCTTCTGTCATCTCCTGGTTTATAATGTACATAAACGATAATATACCCCATAAATGTTCACATGGTGCTACTTTTATTTTATTGACTTGCGTTTCTTGTATTTCGAAATAGACTCCAGCTCATCCAACCAGCAAGAAGCCCGCCAACACCACCCAAGAAACCTGTGATAATCACCATGGTGGACCCGGAAAGACCACCAAACAGTTCGCCTACTGCATTTGACAGCACTCCTGCGTTTCCGGTGTTGAGAAGGGCCGCATACCCGGCCCAGACCAGGCTAAGAGAAAGGAAACCCATGATTAAAGATTCTCGCAAGTTCATTTTTGCAAGTGGCACCAGGGCCACAGCTGACAGAATGCCAGCAATCCAATGCAGGTAGTGGGAGAGGAGAAACGCCAGGATGACCCAGATAAGAAATGACACTGCGAGCCTCATGGTGTTGCATCAATAGTAAACAACTGTACATCCTTTAGGGCTTCAGTTTCTCCGGTAAAATGCACCTCATAATATTCGCCTTTACTCCATTTCTCAATCATGTTCTTATAAAAAGCGCTACCGGGGTTTCCGGACTGGCCACCCGGGTACACCGCCCATGCTTTGACGGAGCTACCCATCTGCACGATCATCCTCCAGGACGGTCCATGATTAGATTTGATTGCATTTATTGCCGTTCCGATTCCCCCAACATTGACATTGGATTCTGAAAAAGCGGAAATCCTTGCCATGTGATTTATATTGACAGGGCGATAATCTTTCCAGGTCATTTTTGGCTCTGCAGTAAATAGGCTGTCGCACGTCGTTTTACATTCTTCAAAACTCATTGCTGCAATATCTTCCGCAGTTTCCAGTTCATTTGTTTCTTCCAGATCAAACACGAAGGAGGAGGGTTCTTCTTCTGCCAGTTTTATTGTGTTCCAAAGTTCGGGAGATAAAAATTCCTCTTCTCCTTCCTTTTCCAGGTTTATAAATTCATCCCAAACAAGCGAATAAAATTTATTCTTCCAGATATCAAAAATTATGGGCTCTGCCTTGTCTGATTCGTATTTATAATCCCAATTTCTGAGATGATCCAGATATTTATCATCCGGGCTGTGACCCTCGATCAGGCCAAAAAGAACTCGACATAATTCTTCTGAAGATTTGTCGTAGACGTCGTTTTGCAAAGACATCATATCTTCTACTGTAATATCTGAAGCCAGCGAAAGTTTTTCATTTACAGTGCGACCCCGGTAGTCCTCAAAATAACCGTGATATTTGTAGGGATATGTTGTATCTGTCGAATATTGGTTGGCACTGGAGACAAAACCACGGTCGGGATTTTTGATGTATGGAGTTTCATCATGAGGGACACTGCCGCGCCAATCTGTGCTTGAATCAGCGGAATTCCAAATAAATTGACCTTCTCCCTTGCTTTTGATCGGTATTTCTCCCTGCACTTTTAATGCTATGTTTTCTTTTGATGCAAATACAAAATTCTGAGCAGGTGATTTAAAATACCGCAAAGCTTCATAATATTCTTCATGATCTTGAGCGCGATTCAATAAGTGAAAAGTTTGGTTAATACAATTTTCAATAACAAAATTAGGCAACCACTTGAGCGCCAGGGAGCGATCATCTTCAAAAAATACCGGCCCCCACTTGGTCATTTTTACTGTGTCCGTGACGATACCGATACCTTTTACCATGTACTCCTCTATTCTCGTTGTAGCCGACTCTATCTTTCCATCCGCTTTGTATCGCAATTTTTCATCGTCAACCCATTCTACTTCAAAAAGATCTGATACATCCATCCCTACATTTGTTTCACCCCAGGCGATCCTGTCATTAAATCCGATCACGATATTTGGCACACCCGGGATACTGACACCATAGGCATTTCTTTCGGGTGAATTTATGTGCAGTTCGTACCAGATAGAAGGTAGAGTCAAAGATAAATGCGGATCGTTACACAGTATGGGAGATCCGTCCCGGGTGAGCTCTTTGCCCACCGCCCAGTTATTACTTCCTATTCCCCTGGGAGAACTTTGAATAAATCTGTCTTTAAAAAAACCGACTGCTTTTGATGAAGGATTTTGTGTGATCCGGGCTGAATTCTTCCATTTTTTTTCTGAGGGAATGACCGGTGATTCTTTGGGATTCCACTTTGGGAAAATCAGATCAAATTTTTCCCTTCCCAGCCTGTTTAATGTATTTGTTGCGGCAATATCTTCATTTCTGCCACACAAGATGAGATTCATGTTCATCACTACCAATGCCGATTTTTCCAGGCTCCACGGTTCGGGTTCATAATTTAATAATTTAAACTCCAGCGGAAGATCAGCTTCTTTTAATTTGGAAATATAGGCATTAGCCCCATCGATATAATTTTGGAAAAGATCGATGTCAGGACAAGTTTTTTTCCAGTTTTTCACATATTTTTTTGCAGTTTCCAAAAGCCCCATTCGTCTCATTCGCATATCATGTTCCAAAAGCGAACTACCGAGTACCTCTGATAGCCGGCCCGATGTTTGTCGTTGGGTAATGTCCATTTGCCATAATCGGTATTTAGCATGTAAATAGCCTTGCAAAAAGTAAATGTCTTCTTCACTTTGTGCAAAAACGTGAGGCACTAAGCGCTCGTCAAATATCATTCGGGCACTATCCTCCAAAGTGAGACCAGAGATCGTAAAATTTTGATAGGAGTCGTCCTGCTCGGCATTTTGCCAAAATCCCGTAAATGGATTCAGAAAGTCCCCAAGAGGTGGAACTGTAGCAGACTCGGTTTTTACAGGCCGGGATAAAAAAACCAGGTACAACAGTAGAAATATGCAGGGGGCCAGAATATAAAAAATGCGTTTCATAGTAGGAATAACCTCTACAAAATAAGGAATCTCGAATAAATATTTGCTCCTGGTGATTCAAGTATTACTCCAGTATGATCATGGGATTACCCAGGACATAATATTGCCAGGGATCCATAGTTATCTGGTCGCCTTTCCTAAAGGATAATTCAGCACCACTAAACAAGTCGGTCATTGCAAAAATATCCTCCGTTATTGAGGTGATGGCCTTCTTGCCGGTACAATTGATAAGTACAAAGACACGATGCCCATCTTTCTCACGTTTGAAAGCAAATATATCCTCACCTGCATTGATGCGGACTAATTGGCCTCCATTGATGCCATTCCAGAGAGCTTTATTGTAATTTTTGAAGTGCAGCAGTTTTGCGTAGAAATCTTCCAGCGTCAATTTATCCCATGTGATTTCGTCTTTTTCAAAAAACGCCAATTCCTTGGTGTTTGCCGCCTCCTGCCCACTGTATACAAGGGGAATTCCCTCCATGGTAAATGTGAGGACTGTCATTGCCTCTAAAGCATCACCAAGGCGATCAGGTGCACTTCCTGCCCAGCTGTTTTCGTCGTGATTAGAGGTAAAGTTCATTGAATATGCTCCCGAGGGATACTTGGCTCTGCTTTCTTTCACATAGTGCTCCAGGTCGCTCGCATTTTTGTTTCCCTTGGCAATATCATTTAACATATGATGTAGCGTCCAGCCATAGTTGGCCTGAAAGCTAGATTCAAAATGGAGTGGTTCTCCCTCTGCCTCAGCGATCATAAATAGCGGTTTAATCTGTTCGAGAGCAGGTCTGGCTTTTTTCCAGAAATCAACGGGAACTAAATGGGCCATGTCACATCTGAATCCATCTACATCTGCAGCGCGCAGCCAGAATTTCATGGATTCGATCATGGTGTTCTGCATGCTCTCATTTTCGTAGTTAAGATCTGCGACATCATACCAATCTGTTGGGGTCCCATCATTGTTTAAACCATGTGAGATTGTATCTGCGACCTGGGTATACCACTCCGGATGGCTGGTAATCCAGTGATGATCCCAGCCGGTGTGATTCGGAACCCAATCGAGTAAGATACGCATTTGCATCTCATGAATCTTACCGACGAGGTCTTTGAAATCTTCAAATGTTCCAAACTCGGGATTTATCTTTGTGTAATCGGCAATGGCGTAGTAACTGCCCAGTGTACCTTTTCTTTTTCTGAAACTTATGGGATAAATTGGCATTAACCACAATGTGGTCACGCCCATCTCTTTTAGTCTGGGGAGATGCTCACTAAATGCTGAAAAAGTGCCCTCCGGTGTATACTGTCTGATATTGACCTCATACACTGAGGTGCTGCGCGCCCATAATGGAACTCTCATTTCCCGCACTTGGGGATGATCACTTTGATCTCCCGATTCTTCAACTCCTGATTCCTGGCAGGAAGAAAGATTAATTAAGACTACGGGAAGACAGATCAGCAGGGCAAGATATAATAACTGGCGCAATCGAATAAACTAGATGATGATGCCAGTAAAAATAGGATTAAAATCTTTCTAAGCAATAATATCTCAAAAGCCGGTGTCTTGCGAGAGGCTATTCAATTACAGCCCTGATATTCCAGTTTATATCTGTAGCCTGGAAAGAAAAATCGTAAAAAGTGGTCCAGCCGGGATTGTTATCACCAAAGAATCCATAAACATCACCGTTGGTTGCTCGAGGCCCCGGATCACAGCCAATGACAGCGACATCGTTGTCACCGGTATCTATTTCAAATGCAATCCAAATCCCATGCTCAGGTAGAGTAAAGGAAGGATTTAAGTGGTGCACATTCCAGGAGTTACTGCTAGTGTTTACATCAGCGTCTTCGTAGAGGAGATCGCCGGGTTCGTTTGGGTCTGCGGGATTAAATTCAAATATGAGCAAATTGATGTCAGATGGTTGTTGCTCGACGAAGAACTTCACAGCTTCGAGTGTTCCGCCTGTAAATCCCTGCTGACCAATCTCTCCACCTGGAAAAATCACGGTAGGATAGGAAATACCTCGAGCAAGGACAGGAGCAGAGAGGTTATTTGCATCGTAATGCAATTCATTTTCTGCGTCAATTATCGGCACCGGGTCGTCTTTCTGGCATCCCAGTAAGATAAAGGCAATAACACAAATGAGAGCTGTATTCCGCATATTAATAAAACCGCTATTTGCGATCGTGTAGTTCGCAAAGAATCTTAAACATTTCTTAAATAGAGTTTCTAGCTATTGCAATGAGTTTGGACAGGTAGAGTTAACATTCTCTCGAATTCAGTAGAATACAAGCTATTTATCCCCTGGTGAATGTCCAATCCCTGTCTGAAGATAATTCGTGATTAAAGGAATAACCCTCAAGGTCAAAACCCTTAATTTTTTCGGGATTTGTTACTCCGTTTTTCACGATGTAACGCGTCATATAACCCCGGGCCTTTTTGGCATTAAATGAGACAATTTTGTAGACACCACCTCTCCACTCTTTAAACCTGATATCGTAAATGTCGCCCCGGATAGCTCCCCGGTCTACGGAACTAAAATATTCTACCGAGGCAAGATTTATTACGGCCTTTTTTCCGGAGGCTTTTAAATCCTCATTAATTTTCCCGGTGATGGAGTCTCCCCAAAACTCGTAAAGGGTATTGCCTCTTTTTGTTTTTAGTTTTGTGCCCATTTCCAACCGGTAGGGTTGTATCACATCTAGCGGTCGCAAAAGACCGTAAAGTCCCGACAACAGCCTCACATGCTTTTGGGCAAAATCCAATTCTTTTTTGGAAAAGTCATCTGCATTTAAACCCTGGTACACATCACCTCTAAAGGCAAAGACCGCCTGTTTGGAATTAGCTCTGGTATGGCTACTCTCAAACATTTTGAATCGGGCAACATTAAGGGAGGCGAGTTTATCACTAATCTTCATCATCGATTTCAGATCTTCCTCTTTCTTTTTTTTCATAATGTCCACAAGTTCCAGAGTATCTTTTTTAAATCGGGGTTGAGAACGAGGTATTCCATTTAAGGGCTCAAAATCAAGGGACTTGGCTGGAGAGAGTAAGATTATCATATCGCATTTATATTTTGCACAAATTTACCATAAAACAAAATGATTTAGTCAATAAAAAAAACCCGCCGGGATACTCAGCGGGTTTTTGATTTTTTATCTATGGTGTTTGTGCTAAAAGATTGTGCCTTCCTTTGCGGGTACACTTTCTTCCTTCGGAAGGGCATTTACCTTTCCTTTTATGTTCAACACAATCTTTTCATCGCCAATGTTGGTCGTCAGTGTTACCGATTTGCTAAATGTACCAATTCGGTTGGTATCATAACGTACATCAATCGAGCCGGTTTCTCCCGGAAGGATTGGCTCTTTTGGCCAATCGGGTACGGTGCAGCCGCAACTTCCTTTGGCACTTTTTATGACAAGAGGTTCGGTACCATCGTTTACAAAACTGAATTTCCTTAAGGGATCAGCACCTTTTTCTATCTCTCCGTAATCCATCACAGTCGACTCGAAAGTGATCTTAGGACCATCCACCACCTCCTGTTTGATCATTTCCTTCTCGGCTTTCTTAGCCACCTTTTTTTTCGCAGTCTGTGCGGTGGCAACACCTACCATGAGGAGCGCTATTGCAACGGTATAGAATATCTTTTTCATGCGTATTTTTTTTAATGAAACAAAGTTATCAAATTTTGCGGACACATCCCATAAGGCCTGCAGGCATAAGATCCCCGGCTCTATCCAAATTACAAACGAAAACCAAGCCAAAATATGTTCCCGATAGGTCAGGAATTTCCAAAAAATCTAAAGGCATCCAATCAAAGATAGTATCTTTGGGGAGTATCATGATGCACTCACTGACTCCCAAATTGTAATCGTTGATGGAAGAAACTGTTTTTCAGCCCCTGTTTGGTTCGAAAGTGCCTTCGGGCGAAGACGAACAATCGTTTACACAGGAGGTGCTCAATGATTACTATATCTGTTGCGTTTCGCGCGAAGCTTCCATCCTTGCCAGGAAGGAGGTCCTCACTGGTAAAGGCAAATTTGGAATTACGGGAGACGGAAAGGAACTGGCTCAGGTAGCCCTGGCAAAGGCGGTAAAGAAAGGGGATTGGAGAGCCGGGTATTATCGTGATCAAACGTTGATGTTTGCCCTGGGAGAGGCCTCGATCGAGGATTACTTTGCACAGCTCTATTCCGATGTGGCAAACGATCCATTTTCATCTGGACGCCAAATGATGACACATTTTGCGTCTCCGACGATAGATTCCGAAGGGAATTGGTTGGATCACACGGAGCGATTTAATTCTTCTGCTGATGTCTCCTGTACGGCGGGACAAATGGGACGGGCAGTGGGATTGGCACTGGCGTCAAAAAAATACCGTGAATTGGCTGAGCTGGAACAAGCCTCTTTTTCCAATAATGGCAAAGAGGTCGTGATTTGTACAATCGGAGACGGAAGTACCAGTCAGGGTGTGTTTTGGGAGGCTGTAAATGCGAGCTGTGTCAAAGGAATACCTGTCGCATTTTGTGTCTGGGATGACGGATATGCCATATCAGTCCCCAAGAAGTATCAAACCACCAAGGGAAGCATTTCGCAGGCAATGGAGGGTTTGTTAATAGACGACAAACACAGCTCGGGGATGCGGATCTATGTGGCAAAGGCCTGGGATTATGTCGCCCTGTGCGAAATGTTTAGTGTGGGTGTCGAGAAGATCCGAAAGTCACAAATTCCGGCCTTGTTTCATGTGGAGGATATGACCCAGCCCCAGGGGCACAGTACCTCCGGATCCCATGAGAGATACAAGCCCGCCGATCGGATCCTTTGGGAAAAAGAGATGGATTGTATTCTTGCTTTTGAAGCCTGGATCGTCCACCACAAGCTTGCCACACTCGACGACTTGGTTGCGCTAAGGAGACAAGCCAAGGATTATGCAAGAAGTTGCAAGCAGACGGCCTGGAAGCGATTTATCAAACCCGTACTCGAGGACCGGGATTACTTGCAGGGTATCATAGCGCCCCTTTCGGCAAACATTCCTCAGCTCGAGTTGTACAACGGAACCCTCAGCAGGATGATTCATCCCACTTCGAGCGAGCTCATTTCACTGGCCCGGCAGGCTTATTACCGGGCCTCCACCCTCGGATATAAAAGTGAAATCCGGCAGTTGGTCGAATTTATTGAGGACCAGACAAGAATTCAACAAAATAATTATGGCACTCATCTCTTTGCTGAAAACGATCATTCGGCATTGGAGGTCGTTCCTGTGCCTCCGGAGTATGGCGCTGAAGAAAAGATCTTAAATGGCTATCAGGTGCTAAGCCAATATTTTGAGAGAGCGTTTTCGAAGTACCCTAATCTGCTTGCATTCGGTGAAGACGTGGGAAGGCTTGGAGATGTAAATCAGGGCATGAAGGGGCTCCAGGAGAAATATGGGGAAGCGCGCATTTTTGACACCGGCCTTCGTGAATGGACGATTATAGGTCAGGCAATAGGACTCGCCCAGCGGGGTTTCAGACCCATTGCCGAGATACAGTACCTGGACTATATCGTCTACGGACTTGCCCCTTTGATGGATGACCTTGCTACCCTGAGGTATCGCACAAGGGGTATCCAGATGGCACCTGCAATTATCCGAACCCGTGGTCACCGGCTCGAGGGTATTTGGCACACCGGATCACCCATGAGTATGTTGCTCAATAGCCTGAGAGGTATTTATATTCTTACTCCGAGAAATTTTGTGCAAGCCGTGGGCATGTATGAGACGATCCTGAGATCAAATGATCCCTGTATCATGATTGAGTGCCTCAATGGTTACAGGCACAAGGAAGTTGTACCTGAAAATGTCGGTGAGTTTACGGTGGCTCTTGGTATGCCAGAGATCATCGAATCCGGAGAAGATGTCACTTTGGTGACCTATGGAGCGTGTGTCAGAATTGCGGCAAATGCATTGAGCATCCTCAATGAGATGGGTATTAGTGTTGAGCTTATTGATGTCCAAACACTACTGCCTTTTGACAGGGATGATGTGATCCTGCGATCTCTGAAGAAAACCAACAGAATATTGTTTATGGACGAGGACGTACCTGGGGGAGCTACTGCATACATGCTTCAGGAAGTGATCGAAAATCGGGGCGGCTTCGATTATCTGGAACTGCCTCCACGTACGTTGACCGGCAAAGAACATCGCACACCTTATGGATCTGACGGGGACTATTTTGCCAAACCCAATCGTGAAGACGTCGTAGAAATGGTTTATAAGATTATGAGAGAAAGCGATCCTGCGAGGTTTCCGGTCTTAAGCTTATCTTAGTCGCACTTTATCACATCGAAAAACTTGTTAATACCTGAGCTTGGTGAGTAAGAATCTCGTCATTATCCCTACTTATAACGAAAGCGAGAACATTGGCCGGATGATCAATCAGGTATTTGAGCTTCACGTGCCATTTGATATCGTCGTGATTGACGATGGATCACCGGATGGTACTGCAGATATTGTAAAGGAGATGCAGAAAGAGTTTTCCGGTCGATTGCACTTGCTGCAGCGATCGGGCAAGCTCGGCCTTGGTACGGCCTACATAATGGGATTTAAGTGGGGCCTTGACAAGGATTACGATTATATTTTTGAAATGGATGCAGATTTTTCTCACAATCCATCAGATCTCGTCAGACTTTATAAATCACTCGAGGAAGATGGCAATGATCTGGTAGTGGGGTCCAGGTACTGCCGGGGAGGTAAGGTAAAGGACTGGCCTTGGGACCGGATTGTCTTGTCCTTTGGAGCTTCGTTGTACACACGAATGATCACGTGGATGCCTGTCCGGGATCCGACGGCCGGATTCGTCGGTTATAGACACAGTGTCCTGCGGGCAATCCCTTTAGACAAAATACGATTCGTCGGTTACGCCTTTCAGATCGAGATGAAATTCTCTGCCTTTTTAAGAAAATTTAAAATAAAAGAGGTGCCCATCACTTTTGTGGATCGTATTGCTGGGGTATCTAAATTATCATCAGGCATCGTACATGAAGCTGCTTTTGGTGTCATTAAGATGCGGTGGAAAAGCTTTTTCGGTCCTTATCCTTAAGTCTTTTTTTACCGGCAGTTTCAACCTATTAGGTTATTGAGGATCGCATACTGGAGGAGAATGATAGTTTTTGCATCTTGGATTTGGCCGCTGGAAATCATATCAATTGCTTTCTCAAAATCGATCTCCATCACCTCGATGTCTTCCTGCTCGTGATCAACACCTCCTCCGTCACTGACCTTCATATGATCCTCGTACTGCGCGATATAGAAATGCAGTTTCTCGGTTACAGATCCGGGTGACATGTAGGCCTCATACACTTTAGTTACGTTTTTTACGCGATAGCCGGTTTCTTCTTCAGTTTCTCTGATGATACAATCTTTGGGACTATCCCTGTCCAGCTGGCCGGCGCAAACCTCGATCAGTAGTCCTTCCTCGTTTCCATTTAAATAGGTAGGGATGCGAAATTGCCGTGTGAGTACGATTTTTTTCTTTTCGCTATTGTAGAGCAATATAGCGGCACCATTTCCCCGGTCATAAATTTCTCTTGTGTGAGAAGTCCACTCCCCGTTGTTCTTTTGATATTTATATTTTATTTTTTTTAGGGTATAATAGTGACTGGAAAGGCAGTCCTCAGAAAGGTTTTTTACTCTGCGTGTCATCGATTTTTAGTTTACTTATTAGTGGAAATTTATGGGGTCTGGTGGGAGTAATGCTAATCACATATTTCTACGGTATTCGCCCCCTACCTCATACATGGCGTTGGTGATTTGACCGAGTGAACAATGTTTTACTGTCTCCATTAGCTCCTCAAAAATATTTTTTCCCGAAATAGCTATTTTCTTTATTTTTTCAAGAGCATTTATCGATTTATTCTTTTTAAAAGAATGGAGAGATAACACATTTTTTATTTGCGCTTCTTTTTCGTCAACTGTTGCTCGAATTACTTCCTTGTCTATCGTGTTTGGAGTTGTGTTGTCTTTCAAAAACATATTGACACCGACTATTGGGAGCTCACCATTGTGTTTTAATGATTCGTAATACAAACTTTCTTCCTGAATTTTGCTGCGTTGATACATTTTTTCCATCGCTCCCAATACACCTCCTCTGGATGAAATTCGATCAAATTCTTCCAGCACTGCATCCTCCACCAGGTGGGTGAGATACTCAATTATAAAAGAACCCTGGTTGGGGTTTTCATTTTTTGATAATCCCAATTCATGGTTTATGATCAATTGAATGGCAAGAGCCCGTCGTACACTTTCTTCTGTAGGGGTTGTGATTGCTTCGTCGTAGGCATTGGTATGTAATGAATTGCAGTGATCATTGATAGCATACAGGGCTTGCAGCGTTGTCCGGATATCATTAAAATCTATTTCTTGCGCATGGAGTGACCGGCCAGATGTTTGAATGTGATATTTCAATTTCTGTGACCGGGTATTGGCTCCGTATTTGAGCTTCATTGCCTTGGCCCATATACGGCGGGCTACCCTTCCGATTACCGCGTACTCGGGATCGACTCCGTTTGAAAAGAAAAAGGAAAGATTGGGGGCAAATGCATCGATGTGCATCCCCCGGTTGAGATAATATTCTACATAAGTAAATCCATTCGCCAAAGTAAATGCCAATTGTGTAACCGGATTTGCTCCAGCTTCTGCAATATGGTATCCCGAAATAGAAACCGAATAAAAATTGCGTACTCCTTCCTCAATAAAATAAGCTTGCATGTCACCCATTAATTTGAGGGAAAACTCAGTCGAAAAAATACAAGTGTTTTGAGCCTGATCCTCCTTGAGAATATCGGCTTGCACAGTGCCTCGCACTTTTGTTAGCGCATCAGATTTAATTTCCCGGTATATTTCGGGCTCTAAAATTTCATCACCGGAGATTCCCAATAGTCTCAATCCGAGTCCGTCATGATTTGGAGGGAGATCTCCCATGTACCGCGGTCTTTCGAGGTTTTTATTATCATAATTCTCTATTAATTTTTCCTCAATAAGATTTTCGAGATTATTTTCGATGATATACTTTTCGCATTGTTGATCTACTGCAGCATTCAAGAAAAATGCGCAGATCGTTGCGGCCGGTCCATTGATTGTCATCGAAACTGAGGTGGATGGACTGCACAAATCAAAACCTGAGTACAATTTTTTAGCATCGTCCAGGGAGCAAATGCTTACACCGGAATTGCCTATTTTGCCATAGATGTCAGGCCGGGTATCGGGATCTTCTCCATATAAAGTGACGGAATCAAATGCCGTAGAAAGCCGTTTGGCATCCATTCCTTGAGATACATAATGGAAACGTCGATTAGTCCGCTCCGGACCACCTTCTCCCGCAAACATCCGCGTTGGATCTTCTCCTCTCCTTTTGTAAGGGAATACTCCTGCCGTAAACGGGTAGTAGCCGGGTAAGTTTTCCAGTAAATGCCAACGCAATAAATCACCCCAATCGCGGAAAGCAGGTAATGCAATTTTGGGAATTCGCAGGTGTGACAGGGACACACTATAGTTTTCGACTTCGATATCTCTATCCCTTACTTTGTATTTATTTTTTTCCTCGCCGTACTTTATTTTTTTCTGATCCCAGCTGCTTATCAACTCCTGATTTTGGGATGAAAGGCTTTTTGTTATGCTCGCTATTTTATCTTTGATTAGGTCGAGATCAGCTTGCTTGTCATCTGAAAGAATGGACATCGTTTTCTCCAGATTGTACCATTGACTTGCCAGTTCCGATTGTTGATTTATATCTTCCCGATCCTTCCTGATCGTCTCGGCAATTTCAGCAAGGTATCTTGATCTGGCTGGTGGAATAATATTGATAGGGTGAGGAGATTGTGCTTCTCCCCCGGCACGATATTCCTCTTTAAACATTGAGGTCATCAGGGTGTCAAAAAAATTGTGCACTCCGGGATCGTTGTACTGTGCTGCCACCGTGGGAAATACAGGCATCTCGCTGAGCTCGCGTTCCCACCGTCCATGGCTCCTCCTGTACTGCTTTTGCACATCGCGCAATGCATCCTCAGCGCCCTTCTTGTCGCTTTTATTGATCACCACATGATCGGCAAAATCGAGCATATCGATTTTCTCCAACTGTGTAGCTGCCCCGTATTCCGGCGTCATAACATAGGTAGAATAGGACACCAAATCTGCAACCCGCGAGTCCGACTGCCCGATGCCCGAAGTCTCCAGAATAATCAGGTCAAAACCGGCTGATTGAAAGATCCCAAGTGACTTTTCCACCGCAGTGCTCAGCGTTTGATGGTGTGCTCTCGTTGCCATGGATCGCATAAAAACACGTGGACTATCAATGGCATTCATACGGATCCGGTCGCCCAGCAATGCCCCGCCTGTCTTTCTTTTTGACGGATCTACCGACAAAATTGCAACTGTCTTATTTTTAAATTTTTCCAGATAACGAAGAACAACCTCATCGACCAGGCTTGACTTGCCTGCTCCTCCCGTACCAGTAATTCCCCAGATATTTTCTTCTTTCCTTTTATTAGATCCGGGAAGCAGAAAATCCGGATCGTTCTCTATCAGAGTAATTGCCCTTCCGATCTTACTATGCTCATGTGTCGACAAATCGTCTACCCTCATTTTAGGTAAAGCATAATCACATTTTTTCAGCAAATCATTAATCATCCCCTGCAGGCCCATTTTTCTTCCATCTTCGGGAGAATATATTCGCTCAATACCATATTCGTGCAACTCATCCGACTCGTGCGGCAAAATAGTCCCGCCACCTCCACCGAACAGCTTGATGTGTGAAGAACTCTTCTTTTCCAACAAATCAAAGATGTATTTGAAGAATTCGAGATGACCGCCCTGGTATGATGTAATCGCAATGCCCTGCACATCTTCCTGAATCGCCGCTTGCGTGATCTCATGCGCTGCTCTGTTGTGGCCGAGGTGAATCACTTCAACACCAGATTGTTGCATGACTCTACGCATGATATTAATGGCAGCATCGTGCCCGTCAAAAAGCGACCCCGCCGTCAGGATCCTGATTTTATTCTTTGACTTATAAATCTGCTCTTCCTTCAAGATAGATGCCGGTTGATTTCCGGCTCAAAGATAAGATTCTCAGATACCGGTTACATTTTCAAGATTAATTGAATGCTTTGCACAGCATTGTCTGTCTTTTTAATACGGATGAAGAAAAGACCGTCGGGGAGCGATGACAGATCTATTTCGATAGTACCACTTTGCTGATCCAGATTTTGATGAATCATGCCCGCGGAATCCAGGACATCAATGTCATATTGTCCCAGCAGACCCTCAATTTTGAATGTGCCCGGAGTGGGGTTGGGGAAGATCTCAATGGCGGTATTCGCCAGGTTTACATCGGAAGTCAGGGCATCTTCATACTCATCTGCTCCGATGTCCGGTCCATCGCCTATAGGCCTGGAGATACAATCTATATCAGTGGTGACTTCACTCAGCGGGATAGCGGCATCAGTGACTCCACTAGTCACAGCGCTAAGGTGATAATCGTAAGTATTGTGATCAACGAAAATTGAGAGATCCGGGACACTCTGGTTTGATGCCAGGGTAGCTGTACCTCCATCTCTTGAGATAATCATACCCAGAGTAAGATTGTTTTTCAACTGTACCTGCGTGGTGCCGGCAAATCGATATTCAATGGCATTTGGATAATCCTCGGTGATGACCGTATTGTGGTAAACGTCTGCATGGGGTGCATATTCGAGGCCTATACCCACATCGCGATTAGTATGGACAAAATTGTTGAAGATCAAACCACCGGTGTGGCCATTCAGAATGTCATTTCCCAACCCAAAACCAATTCCTCGATCACAATTTCTGATTTTGGTTTCCCTCTATTATTGTTCCTTCTGACTCTCGCCAAAAATGAATGGCATGCTCGGCGAGATTGTTTTCCGGACTGCGAATACCCTGAAAGGTGTTGTAAAGAATTTTCCAATTATGGCTCCGGTGTGCATCGATCCCTCCCGTATAATATTGATATGCTATGCCGGCAGTAAACTCAAAAAGGCAGCATCTCACGATCCCCCTGTCACAGAATAATGGCCCTCCGGCCGATACCTTGAGCAACTGCTCTTTGGCATCAACAAATCGCACATTATGAGCGATAAAATCATCTGCATCTGCGGGATTGCTGTGCACCTGTATAGGGTGATAAAACACTTCACCGATGGTCATATCTGCCACGGTAAAACTGTCTGCAGCTACACTGAATACATGGGTAACACTATTATTGCTCCAGCCCATTCCTTTGATCACTACGTCATCCCGGTTTCCAGTTATCCCACGTATCGTGAGATTGCTCATATTCTCTGAGATAAATGGGAGGTTGTTTGTGAGCTGGTAGAGACCGGGCTGAAGGAGGATTGTGCGATTTCCATTGCTGGTATTTGCAGCCTGTATTGCAGAAATCAATTCAGATATGGAGCCGACACTATCCAAAACTCCATGTGGTTGGGGAAGGTCCGGGCAATCACATTGTGCATATGCACCACAGAAAAGCACGCTGGTCAATACCCAGGGGAATAGTAATTTTGTAAGGGTCATTCTGATACTTCAACGTAAAATCATCAAATATTATATTCAGACTTTGGCTTTTTTATCGCGCTGTGGTACAAAATTTGATAATTAAGAGGTATTCTGAGTTTCAGAAAATTTGCTATGAATATACTCTTACTTATTGTTGTCACGTGGAGTCAAAATTTTCTATTGATTCCTCCTGTGATGCAGGAAAACCCGGATCCCCGGTTGATTCATTCCGACTTCAAGTGGGAAGATACGAGCAAGGAGAAGAAGATCTATGATCTAAAAATAGAAGCAAGTCTCAAATCCCGGGGATGTGCAGATTTTTATGTTCTGGACGACGAATACATCGTTCCGAAACTATATCAAGTCACGGACTTTATTGTTGCCTCGGGCACATTGCTATCAGGAAATACTATTTTCCGGGCCAGGCATGACGTATATCTCGACCCGGGTTTTCAGGTTTTACAAGGGGCAGAACTGGAGATCCAAATCGGAGATTGTATTTTTTAGGATTTCCAATGCAAGCCGAAGACATTGAGCTTACTCTTCATGAATGGCAGGTTTCACATTTTGACAGTTTTTTTCGATTTTTGGGTAAGTGCGCGAAAAAAAGAATATTACGATTCACGATCTGGCCAAGGAGATGAATTTAGCTCCGTCTACGATCTCCAGGGCACTTAAGGACCATCCAAGCATAGGCAAAGACACCCGTGAAGCGGTCAAGGAGCTCGCTCATACCCGTGGCTATCGCCCAAACATGATGGCGGCTAATCTACGAAACCAGGTATCAAAGACCATCGGTGTTGTTGTCTCATGGATAGATCGTCCATTCAATGCCAGCTTGATCAGCGGTATTGAGGAAGAAGCAAGAAGACACGGATACAATGCCATTATCTCCCAAACAGCTGATCGATATGACATCGAAGATGAAATCTCCACAACCCTGTACGATTTGCGCATCTGTGGAATGATTATTTCGCTTTCTATGGAAACTCGTGATTACGACCATTTCCAAAAATTCCTGCGTTCGGAAACACCCATCGTTTTTGTGGATCGTGTACCCGGGAATATCAACGCACAGAAAGTGGTCATCGATAATTTTACAGCTGGATATAAAGCTGTAAATCATTTGATCGAGCACGGCTGCAGGAGGGTTGCCTATATTGGGGGATCTTTATCGCGGAATATTTACGAGGAGAGATTTGCAGGTTACCGGGAGGCTCTTGCAAAAAATGGAATTGAAGAAAATCAGACTTTTCAATTCCACGGCAAACGACTCAGTTATGAAGAGGGCCGGGATTTTGCCCGGCTGCTACTCGAAAGGGAGCTGCGACCCGATGGCATTTTTTGTGCTAATGACACATCGGCCGTTGCAGCCATTCAGGTGGCAAAAACTCTGGATATTGATATACCCGGGAGTTTGGCTATAATCGGGTTTAATGACGACCCGATCTGTCAAATAGTAGATCCTTCCCTTTCCTCCATTACGCATCCGGCTCATGAGATGGGAGCGATCTGTGTCCAGAAATTACTCGCACAACTTGAAGGAAAAATTGACAGATATGAGACAGTCGTTTTGCCTACCGACCTTGTTGTGAGAAGTTCGACAAATCGGAAGATTGGGGTGTAGTCATGATTTGACCCTTTAGACTATCCTACTCCAATATCTTAAGCAGTCTCTCATAAAAAGGCTCTCTCTTTGATCTTGAAAACAAAATTAGGGATCCCTTTCCCTTTATATTATTTTCGGGCACCAGTCCCCAAAATCTGGAATCCATAGAACCGTGACGGTTGTCGCCCATTACGAAATAATAATTGTTTGGGACAATATTTATCTGCTCTGATAATCTTAAATCCCCGGGTGTCGGAAAATAAGTTGATACGGTAGCCTTTGACGATGGAAATTTATCATTCTTCCTGGGGATATATAATGGTCCATAAGTATCAATGCTCCACATACCGGTTTTTATTTTTGGCCAGATATTTCTCATTGTGTCCGGGTAGATTACAGCCGGTTTTATTTTTTCAACTCCTGTGATATTTTTAACAGAATCCAATTCATCTTGACTTAGTGTTACCTCGATCGAGTCTCTTGCTCGTTGAAATTGCCTGGATCTATGTCCGAGGTCATTCAGGAAGTTTGACTTTTTATCGAAAAAGATGTGAAATGGCATTTTACTTTCCTCAGGCGGGGGAGTCCTTTTTCCGTTTACATACAAATACCCATTTTTAATCGAGATTATGTCACCGGCAAGTGCAACACATCGTTTGATCAATAGATTGTCCGAGTTTTCCGATTTGAAAATAATAATGTCCCCATGCTTTATGTTGCTGTATCCTCCTAGACGTCTGTGCGAGCGATTTTCAATTTCTTCTTTGGTCGCTGCATAGGCAACCGGGCCTTTTATAATAAAATAAAATGCATGTAGCCACGGTATATCGATCAGATGTCGTGGCATTCTGGGTCCATAGGTTAGTTTATTAATAAGGATGTGATCCCCGACATGGATCGTGTCTTCCATGGAGCCACTTGGTACAGTGCAAATTTCAACAAGGAATATACGTGTGCAAATTGCCAGGAGGAAAATGCAAATAAAATATGTGGGAACAAAAAAGATATTTTTCCATTTCTTGTCCCTCATTCGATTATAAAAATTGCTAACTCCCAGATAAATCAAGTAAGCAATCGCAATAAGAATGGCCAGCCAATACAGATTTATGAAAATTAAGAAAAGGCACAATCCAGCCAGGGAGATCCTCTTCAAATTCTTTTTATTCACTTTCAAATTTCCATTTTAGTCCGTAAATTCTGATTAGCTCTCGTTCTTTGACTTCAGCAACCTTAGGATAAGCACAGGTTCACTTCTTTGATAAATTACTAAATCTTTCCAGTACAACGATTTCCCGATATGAGATCGTACACAGCAATTAGGAATTGGTTCTCCGGGTGGTTGCGAATGCATTCGGCAAATATGAATTCGCCTTTATCCTGTCCAGCCAAAATGTTTAGCGGGCCTTGAGGGATTACCAAACAAACAGAGTGATGGATAACCGGCTCTCTCGGTCTTTGGCAATCCAATACGGCGAATATAAATTCGCCTCTGTCCTGTTCTTTGTCAAAATGCTAGCAGGCCTTGAAGGCTTACAAAACAAGCTGAGGGTTAGAGAATTGGCCTATCAGGCGGATGTCATTGGAGCCGGCGAATATAAATTCGCCTCTGTCCATTCTACTAATCTAATTCAGTGCATATTAATCTGCATTTGTAGAGGCCACCGGTTGGAGAGGTGGTCCTCCTGGTTTCTGGTTTCGAACCGGCGAATATAAATTCGCCTCTGTCCGCGCTCCGCACTCCGTTCTTCGCTCTTCGCTCTTCGTTCTTCAAGCCCCAACATTTAATCCGGCGAATGTAAATTCGCCTCTGTCTGTTCTTCTAATCTAATCGGGTGCATATAAATTTGCATTTTTGGAGGCCCCCGGTTGGAGAAGCGGTACACCTGACTTCTGGTTTCGAACCGGCGAATATAAATTCGCCTCTCTCCACGCTCCGCATTCCGTTCTTCGCTCTTCGCTCTTCGTTCTTCAAGCCCCAACATTTAATCCGGCGAATTTAAATTCGCCTCTGTCCGTTCTACCAAAATGTTTAGCAGGCCTTGAGGCTTACTAAACAAGCTGCGTCAGGCGGATGTCATTGGAGCCGGCGAATAAAAATTCGCCTCTGTCTGTTCTTTGCCAATATGCTAGCAGGCCTTGAGGGCTTACTAAACAAGCTGCGTCAGGCGGATGTCATTGGAGCCGGCGAATAAAAATTCGCCTCTGTCCTGTTCTTTGTCAAAATGCTAGCAGGCCTTGAAGGCTTACAAAACAAGCTGCGGTTAGAGAATTGGCCTATCAGACGGATGTCATTGGAGCCGGCGACTATAAAATCGCCTCTGTCCGTTCTACCAATCTAATCGGATGGATATAAATTTGCATTTTTAGAGGCCCTCGGTTGGAGAAGCGGTTCTCCTAACTTCTGGTTTCGAACCGGCGAATATAAATTCGCCTCTCTCCGCACTCCGCACTCCGTTCTCCGAGCTTCGTTCTCCAAGCCCCAACATTTAATCCGGTGACTATAAAATCGCCTCTGTCCGTTCTACCAAAATGTTTAGCAGGCCTTGAAGGCTTACCAAACAAGCTGCGTCAGGCGGATGTCATTGGAGCCGGCGAATATAAATTCGCCTCTGTCCTGCTATACCAATCTAATCGGGTGGATATAGATTTGCGTTTTTCGAGGCCTCCGGTTGGAGAAGTGGTACTCCTGATTTCTGGTTTCGAACCGGCGAATATAAATTCGCCGCACTCCGCACTCCGTTCTCTAATAATTAAAAATTCAGTTTTCAAGTCTCGATCTTCATTCCAAAAAAACCTCCCATGCAGGTCGAATTAGAATTTTTTTGTCAGTTATTTGTATGTCCTCAGTGTGATCCCGGGTAATGATCAATCCATCATGAGAACCCAGAAAATCCAAATTCCGAATCATGCCTTTGAGTTCTCTTTCTCTGGCAGCCTGTGAAGAAAAGTCGTAGCAGACATTGATGGGGGTACCTTGCTCCCAATAAAAATCCACTTCCTGTTTGTTAAGCAAATAGTGTACTTTCCTATTTTTTTGTTTTAAGTGTAGAAACGTTGCGTTTTCCAATAACCTGCCCAAGTCCTCACCCATAGTCATTGAAAATTTAAATGACGGATCGATGATGTAAGTCTTACTTGGCATTTGAGCTCTTGACCTGGCAGACCTATGCCATATGTCGACCCTAAATACAAGGAAGGCTTCTTCCAGGTATGACAAATAATCATAGACTGTTGCTCTACTCAATTGATATCCCTGAGACTTTATGTCATTGAATATTTTATTTACACTTAGCGGGTTTGCCACATTAATCACCAGATGCTTGAAAAGATATTTAAGTAAGGAGGGATTCTTTAATGAAAATCTTTCAATGAGATCCTTGTACAACATCAAATCCAGGTACTCATCGACCGTACGGCGGTGTAAATCTTCCGGAAGAAATACCAGCTCCGGGAAACCACCTTGTCTGAGCCATCGATCGAACCAATGTAAAATCTTGGCACTGCCTTTTGATGTATTTTTATTGATCTCGATGTTATTGAATTCTAAAAATTCTCGAAAGTTCAGGGGTAGTATCTCATATGGAAGTGTTCTGCCTCGCAGGGCGGTGGCGAGATCTCTGCTCAGTAATTTTGATGATGATCCCGTTAAGTATATTCGGCATTTTTCTGTATCCCACATGCGACGGATAAATTTCTCCCAGTGGTCTACTTCCTGTATTTCATCAAAAAAAAACCAAACCTGTTGATCTCTATTGTGGGGAAACAACTCAAAGTAAGCTTTTAAAATGCCATCCATTTCTCCCAGTTTTAAAGGAAATAAACGGTCATCCTCAAAGTTGAGATAGACTAACCTACTTCGTTCGATATCCTGACTTAATTGTTTGATGACATGGAAAAGGCAGTACGTTTTTCCAGCTCTTCGAGGCCCTAGAATCGAGATAATTTTCGGTACATCCAGCGGAATATCAATGCTGCGAGGTAAGGCATCTGGTATTGGATATTCTATAGATTCCGCGATTAATCGTCGAAAGACAGCCCTCTTATTCACTAATTGTCTGTTTAAAAAGACAAATATATGGTAAAATTGTCTGTTTAAAAAGACAATAGCGGAGAATCCAGCGAATGATTCACCCCACTGGTTGCGAGCCGGCGAATAGAGGCCTCCGGTCGGAGAACGGTACTCCTGACTTCTGGTTTCGAACCGGCGAATATAAATTCGCCTCAGTCTGTTCTAGCAATCTAATCGGGTGGATATAGATTTGCGTTTTTCCTGGCCGCCGGTCGGAGAGGTGGTCCTCCTGGTTTCTGGTTTTCTAACCGGCGAATATAAATTCGCCTTTCTCCGCACTCCGCACTCCGTTCTCCGAGCTTCGCTATTCGTTCTTCAAGCCCCAACATTTAATCCGGCGAATATAAATTCGCCTCTGTCCGTTCTACCAAAATGTTTAGCAGGCCTTGAAGGCTTACCAAACAAGCTGCGTCAGGCGGATGTCATTGGAGCCGGCGAATATAAATTCGCCTCTGTCTGTTCTAGCAATCTAATCGGGTGGATATAGATTTGCGTTTTTCCTGGCCGCCGGTTGGAGAGGTGGTCCTCCTGATTGCTGGTTTTCGAACCGGCGAATATAAATTCGCCTCTCTCCACACTCCGCACTCCGTTCTCCGCACTCCGCACTCCGTTCTTCGTTCTCCGCACTCCGCACTCCGTTCTCCGTTCTTCGCACTCCGTTCTCCGTTCTCCGTTCTCCGTTCTCCATTCTTCAAGCTTCGATCTTCCTTCTCTACACTTCGTTCCGGCCTCCAACTTCTAATGCGGCTCCGGCGCATTTACCGCTCACCCCCATTTTCTGACCACTCACAGGCAATTATTGACCACTCACAAGAAAAAGTGATAAAAAACTTGTCAAAATGAATTCTTTCATACAAATTACTGGTCTTAACGATCTTTAAATTAGTTTCTTAATCTTTAAATCAGATTGTTATGAAAAAGTACTTCTTTTTTTTTGCATGTGTACTTGGATTATTTATTGCACCTTTTCTCAGTACTGAAACTGCCCAAGCTCATTGTAGTGGTAATTGTTGTGACGAAAAGATTTGG
Organism: Saprospiraceae bacterium; assembly: GCA_965222645.1. Lineage (GTDB taxonomy): Bacteria > Bacteroidota > Bacteroidia > Chitinophagales > Saprospiraceae > JABDMH01. The sequence goes on from OZ244968.1 coordinate 5,573,817, forward strand.
TCTTGCACGGTAAATATTACGGTAAATGGACAAACCGAAACATGTACTGCCTCAAATCATAGAGTAACTGGACATTGCGGTGGTGGTTCACAACAATAGATTGTTGCGTTTTCTAATTCTTTGTCTTTCACTGGGGATCTTTGCTTGCAATGTTTCCTTGATTGAGGATGCGACGACCTTTGATCATGATGACTTTGATGCTACTGAATACCTTGAGAGTGAGCCAGTTGAGGTCGATTTTACTCTGAGGCAGCCAAGCTTACGAATTCATAGAGATCGCCTTTTTCTGTTTGACGATGCCGGTGAAAAGATGGTGTTTGCCTTTAATTTGGGCAATCTTTCTGAGGTTGATACTTTGATATCAAAGGGAGCGGGGCCAAACGAATTGTTGAGTATATGGGATGTGCTTGATGATGGCAGCCATATTTGGTTTCATGATTTGGGGCAGCGTAAGCTGCTACGAACTGCATGGAATAAAGATGGATTTGACCTGTCCGATTCTTCTACTAAGATGATTGAATTAGGAGAAAAGCTTATCCACCGACTGGACTTTATAGATTCTTCAAAATTCGTTGGAACATCATACCAAATGCATCCATTGGATAGGTTATTGCTAATCGATTCCAGTGGCCACTCATTGGGGTCCTTTGAGACTTATCCCAAAACATCAAGTAGCTATACAACAGAACAACTGCCTCAGGCATTTATAGCCAATATAGCTGTGAAGCCAGACGGCACCAGAATTGTGACAGGTCACATGATGACAGATCTGATTCAAATTTTTTCAGTTGAACCATTGGAGCTTCTCAAATCGATCCATGGCCCCGATCAATTCTTGCCCGTTGTAGAAACAATCTCTCTTGGTGCAGGCACGGCGGTATCACCTGTTATTAATAAAAGTAAGGATGGACATCTTTCTCTAAGAGCGAATAATGAAAAAATATTTTCTTTTTATTCTGGTCGTACATTGAGACGTGAAAGATCGGAGGAAAGCTATCATTATGATACCATATTTCAATTTGATTGGGACGGTAAACCAATTAAAAAGTTAATTCTGGATCGACAAATCTACTTTTTTGACGTCGACTGGGAAAACAACTTTTTTTATGGAATAACTCAGATACCAAATATTGAAATACTTCGATTCAAGCTTTGACGGGGAGCAAAAGAAAGGCAACTAAGTGGTCCATGATTCTCCCAATTTTCTACTGTATCCTTTCTTGGAATTGCTCCGATGGAAAAGCTGGTAAGGCCACTGGACATGATAATTATTCTTTGCCTTGTTCTCTTGAAAATTTACTTGTGAGTAATTGCGACGGAAAACCTTTTTCTCGAAAATATAAGCTCACTTATAATTTCGATGGGAATTGCTCAGTATGCCTCGCTTGGTTGATAAAATTAGAGGCATTTTGTTTGGAAAATGAATTTGAATTTGTACCAATATCATGGACGGATAGTTTGCAACTTGGTTTTAATCTAGCAAAGATCGATTTTCATGGTTGCATCTATCGTGACACATCTACATGCATACGACAATTATACTTTTCGTCCAGTGATGTGGAGGATCATGTAATCCTTTTGGACTCATCGAATAAAGTAGTTGGACAAGATTCTGAGATGTATATACAATTGAAGTCGATTCTTTCCAATTAAATAGTAGGCTGTGTTTGAAACCCATGGGCTAAAAAGGGTGGGCTCCGCTCTCCGCCTTTCGGACTTAGGTGTCCAAAATATTTAGCAAGCTCGAAGGCTTACCAAACCAGCCGCCGGGTGGGGACCCGGTTCTTTCGGCTTCAGGCTCCGCTCTCCGCTCTTGGAGCTTCAAGCCCCAACATTTAATCCGGCGAATATAAATTCGCCTCTGTCCATTCTACTAATCTAATTCAGTGGATATTAACCTGCATTTTAGAGGCCTCCGGTTGGAGAAACTGGTACTCCAGACTTCTGGTTTCGAACCGGCGAATATAAATTCGCCTCTGTCTGTTCTACTAATCTAATTCAGTGGATATTAATCTGCGTTTTTCGAGGTCCCCGGTCGGAGAGGTGGTCCTCCTGATTGCTGGTTTTCGAACCGGCGAATATAAATTCGCCTCTCTCCGCACTCCGCACTCCGTTCTCCGCTCTTCGCACTCCGCACTCCGCTCTTCGCTCTTCGAGCTTCTTTCTTCGCACTCCGTTCTTCGTTCTTCGTTCTTCGCACTCCGTTCTCCGTTCTTCGAGCTTCGTTCTTCAAGCCCCAACATTTAATCCGGCGAATATAAATTCGCCTCTGTCCTACTACACGAATATAATTCAGTGGATATTAATCTGCATTTTTAGTGGCCTCCGGTTGGAGAGGTGGTCCTCCTGATTTCTGGTTTCGAACCGGCGAATATAAATTCGCCTCTGTCTGTTCTTCTATTCTAGTCGGGTGGATATAAATTTGCATTTTTAGAGGCCCCCGGTTGGAGAACTGGTACTCCTAACTTCTGGTTTCAAGCCGGCGAATATAAATTCGCCTCTGTCCAGCTATACCAATCTAATCGGGTGGATATAGATTTGCGTTTTTCGAGGGCGCCGGTCGGAAAGGTGGTCCTCCTGGTTTCTGGTTTCGAACCGGCGAATATAAATGTCGGAACACTTCGTTCCAACCTCTAACCTCTAACCTCTAACCTCTAACCTCTAACCTCCAACCTCCAACCTCTAACCTCCAACCCCTAACCTCCAACCTCTAACCCCCAACCTCCAACCTCTAACCTCTAACCCCCCACTAACTCCCTGTCATTCTCAAAATCATACATACACAACCTCCGTATCTGATAATATCTCTCAATAATATCCAGAAGTGCATTATAGTAGTTGAGCACGGCCTGCTCTCGTTCACGGGAGGACACCAAAATATCGGTATGGGTGGCATTGCCCGACAAAAATTGCTGGCGCACTATGCTGAATATTCGGTCTGCAGCCGTACTGGATTGTTGCTGTATTTCTAAATTTTGTTTTAGTAAATCAAAGTCACTGACCAGATCCATAGCCTCCCTGCTCAGATCAAGGGTTTCTTTTTCCTGACGTAAAATTTCCTGATTTATTTGTTCATGTGCTATTTTTTCCCGCAGATCATAACGTTTCCATCCGGTAATGGGCATGCGCACCGATGCTGAGAAAATCTCCCTGTCAAGAAGGGGATTTAAGAGGGTTTTAAAATCATCCGATGAACGGTTGAGACCGAGAGATGCACGCAGATTTAGATCGATATCTTTGTCTTTTTCGGCCCTTTTCAGACCAGCTTCAAATTCTGCCATCCGGCTGCGCTGGGCAGTCGTGACAAAACGGTTTTGGGTTGCATAATCGATTGCTTGCATCCAGGAGATTGTGATGTCTTGCAGTGGATCCGGGTCCTCCAAAATTACTGTCTGAGACCGGCTCATTCCAACAAAATCCAGAAGGGCCCTCTGTGCATTGTTCCATGTAAGGGCGGTGGTCAACTGTTCTTGCCGGTTATTTTGCTGGTCTAACTCCAGCCTGAGAATTTCCGTTATTGTAGCCTGACCCAAATCAAAAAGCCGGTCTTTTATTTCTTTTAATGCATCTGTTTCGACTATTTTTTGAGCCGAAAGATCTGCTCTTTGTTGAGCCAGATAACAATTGCGGAATAATGAAATGGCCTCCAGTATGATTTCTTCCCTTGTACGTGCATAGCGTTCTTTAAACTCTGCATATAAATAAGAAAGTCGCTCTTTTTGCCATTTCAATTCATTAAATTGAAAAAGCGGCTGCGTGTACTCAATAGATATCGGATTTATAAAATAGGTCTTTTTGCCCTCAAACTGATCGGTGGCAAATACGTCTAGACGTTCGATATTTGAATTTATAGATAATAAACCTCCCGTTTGCTCCAGTTGGTAATTTAGATCAAGACCCAGACCATTGTACATGGTAGACCGGTTTACAAAAGCGTCTGATCCATCCGGCAGAGGCCGAGACTCAATAGATCGGTTCAGATTGGGCAATGTAGCTCCAAAAAACAACTGAGGCTGGAAGGCGAGACGTGCATTTTCGAAGGCCATCTCCTGCTCCAGGCTCTGGGACTGGGCTATTTTAAGATCGATCGCCTGGCTGATCGCCATATCCAATACTTTTGCCAGTGTGAGCTTCGTCGTATCCTGAGCTCTCAAATATTGGCATGATAAACCGAAAATTATCGCGAACACAATTGCTCTCATCCCTTCTGATTTTTATTTTTATAGATGAAATAGTTGAAAAGAGGAATAAGGAACAAACTGACAAAAGTGCCGACTATCATTCCCCCAATGAGGCTGATGGCCAACGGCCTTTGTAACATGCGACCCATGTCCTCTCCCCATAGAAAAGGTGTAACTGCCAGAATTGTGGTAAGCGTAGTCATCACTATAGGATTTATTCGCTTTATACCTCCCAAATGGACTGCATCTATCAATTGCATTCCTTTCCCGTGCAACCTGTTTATTGTATCGACTTTAATAATGGAATCATTTATGATTATACCAACAGTGACCACCATTCCGATCATCGACATAATATTGATGCTTCCTCCGGCAAACCACAATAAAAAAACAGCACCCGCCAGACTGATTGGAATTTCAAAAAGAATGATCAATGGCTGGATAAAGGACTCAAATTGTGCCGTCATTAGAAAATACAACATGACAACAGCCGCAAGTAAACAAAGCAGTATTTCTTTCGAAAGTTTCTGATTATCCCAGTATGCACCTGAGACATCAAGGTTGGCATCCACTGTGCTTTGTTTCAACATTTGTGTTCTGGTCTTTATTCTTTCCGGCATGTCTGTACTGACCAGAACCGGCCAATAGGCACCCTCCGAGGCACCTTCGATATTCCTCAGTGTTCTCGTCTCGTGTATCGTAACCAATTGATGAAGCGGTATTCTAATTCCTTTTTTATTTGAGACGGATATATTTTGGCGGAGACTCCGGATATCTGTGTTGTTGCCCCGGATGACCAGTGGTATTGAATATTGAAAACTCGTAAGACTGAGCAACTCATGATGGTTGAGTTCCTTTTTTAGTACGCCAATCAATTGTGCCTGGTCTACTTCATAAGTGATCAGATTATCGGGAATAGGTCTGATTGTGTAGGATTTATCAAAATCTGGGCCGGCAAGTTCTTTTACTTCGGGCCATGACCGCATTGTAATGAATATCTCATCAAATATCTTTTCTTCACCTGAAAATGATGGAGCATTGATAAAACATTTTATTTCAACGAAATTACCCCGTTGAGGAAAAATAAATTCGAAGGGATTTTTTTCTTTCGTAAATTCAAATGTCGCACCTGGTGCATACTTTTGTATCTGATTTGCAATGGATTTTCGGATTTCTTCACCTGAAAGTTGATCAGGCAATGATACGAATACCGATGCAGTGTTTAAACTCCCTTTGTAAAGATTGTTGAGCAGATATTGATCGATGCCCAAGTGCGCTTGCCAGGAAACCTTCAAGGGGGCAAAAATATTATCCAGCCGTGTCGTGGCAGCACGGGTATTTATAGACTCATTCCAATCTATATTTATTTCGAAGGCTTTTTCCGGTAATATCGGGAATCGTTGGACCGGCAATTTTTTCACGATGAAATAACCGGAACCTGCAAGAATTAATGCCAAAGATGCCCAAAGTAGTGGACTCCTTAAACTCATTGTAAATCCCCAATCATAAAATGCAGTGAGAATTTTTCCAAGTTTGCTGTTTTTATCCCTTGTTCCCACCTTTCTCTTGAGAAAAAGAAAATAGAGTACCGGCAACAACGTAATGGAAACCAGATAGGAGGTGATCAGACAGATGGCGATGGCTGCAGCCTGCTCAATAAATAATGCACCAGAAATACCACTCAGAAAAATCAATGGGAGAAACACACTAATAGTGGTAAGCATCGAAGTGAGCAGCGGGGTAATCATTTCGTTGGTCCCGGATATACAAGCCGTATCCAAAGCTTTTCCTGCTTTCCACTCCTGGTCTATATTATCAAGTATAATAATTCCATTATCAATCATTAATCCAAGCCCAAGGAGTAGTCCGGAGAGACTCATCATATTGAGTGATAAACCAAAAATCCTGAAAAATAGCAGGGATAAAAGTAAACTCACGGGAATAATGATCCCAATGATAGCTGGTATTTGCCAGCGCGAATAAAAAAAGAACACAATACCTACAGACAATAAACAGCCCAGGATCAAACTGGATCGCAAGTTGTTTAGCGTGACGCGCAACAAAGATGTCTGGTCCCTTGTGATTTTCAATGTATAATCCGGTCTCTCAACACTCAGTTGATCCTTTAAAATCTGAAGCTGTTCGTCCAGCCCACTCAGTGATGCTTCGGCGCTTTTGATCACAGCCAGACTGACTGCTGGTGAACCATTGAATAGGTATCCACTAGCACCGGACTTTTCTTCGAGGGCTACCGCTGCAATATCCCCGATGTGTATGCGCCGCCCCGGGATGTTTAGCTGGACATCTTTTACGTCTTCTACTGTACTCACGGGTTTGCCAATACGCACGGTATATTGATATTCACGCTGCCTTATGGCGAGTGAGGTAAAGGGCAAATTACTGCCATTCAGAGCATCCTGAATTTGATTCTGGTCAATAGACATAGTCCGCATCAAGGACTCATCCGCTTGGATCACCATTTGCATACTTCGAGTTCCGTGGATATCGATCAATGCCACTTCAGGCAATTGTTCCAGTCTCCTTCGCAGCACCTCCTGTGCATATTCACTCATCTGCAGGAAAGCCGTGGAATCAAACTCTTGCCTGCTGAGAAACAGGGACAAGTAATAGACCGGCAGATCCTCTGCCCTGGCCTTGATCACCCGGGGTCGTGTTATTTCAGATGGCAATGCATTCATACTCAAATCGAGCATCTCGTTGGTTTCAATGAATGCCTTCTCCATATTTGTACCGTAGGTAAATTCCAAGACTATCTCACCTGCCGCCCAGGATGTCCTGGATCGCACATCACTTAGTCCTCCGATGGGACGAAGATATCTGCGCATGGGTCTGATGATTTTAGCCTCCACTTCCAGCGGCGAATAGTTAGGGGCTTCTACCAAAATCGTGATTTCCGGAATGGCCACATCCGGCAACAATGAAGTGTTTAGACGAGATGTAGCAATTCCGGAGACGATGAGCCCTGCTACGAAGAGCATGATCACACTTATGGGACGATATATGAGGAATTTTATCATGGGTCAGAAGCACGAAGGACGAAGCACGAAGCACGGAGAATGGAGCACGAAGCACGAAGCACGAAGCACGAAGCACGAAGTACGGAGTTAGAAGCACGAAGCACGAAGTACGAAGTACGAAGTAGGGATCTAGAAGCTAGAAGCCTGGAGCACGAAGTTTGGAGAATGAAGCGTGAAGCAGGGAACAAGTCTGCGTGAGGCAGCCAGGCAAGTATGTCTATAGGAGCGCTCATAACTTATTTTTTGTACCTATTCCTAAAATACCCAAAATGCCAATAAACGAAAAAAGGAGACCGGCTATCGTACACAATGCCAGGGCGTACCAAAAGGGCTCATTTTTTTCGAATAACAAAAAAGGCAATAACCCTAATATCGTTGAAAGTGCTGTGAGGAACACTGGAATAATTTTGGAATTAAACGCTTTTACATACAAATCTATTCTGGATCTTGTGGGCCATTTATTTCTAAAATTATTATAATCATTGAGAATAAAAATACCGGCATTTACACAAAGTCCGGCCACGAGCAGCAGTGCAGCAAAGCCACCCTGATCAAACCTAAATTCCAAAAAATGAGTAGCGAGAAAAATACCGATAAATGCAGGTGGTACCAGAAGTAATGGAATAAGTGCCTGGCGCATCGAATTGAATAAAATAGAAGAAATAAAAAAGATAAGTACCAGCGAACCCAAAACGATGTAGGTCAATTTATCTGAAGATTCTCTCCACCACCACTGGTATTTTTCGTCGCTGATCATATATCCTGGCGGCAATTGAGCTGCAATTTCTTTTAGTGCTTGTGTCTTTACTTTCTCTGCGAGCCGGTAATTGCCAATAAAATCATACTCTACATACAGCTGGTATTGCTGGTTGTGCCTTACAATATCGTAACTGCCTGTTCTCTTTTCAAGGTTGATCAAATTTGTATTTTTAATAAAATGAGCAGAATCATATTTATAAATAGAGTTCTGCAGATTCCAAAATGTGTTTCTTTTATTATCCGGATAAATTAATCGCACAGGGTAAGGAGTGTTGCCGGATGTATAATCAGCCACAACACCCTGATCTGGCTGGCTGCTATTCCACAGGCTATATAAAGAAGTAGCGAAAAACTTCTCCGGAAAAGTCCGGGGATCAAAGTCAGCTTGAAAAAATTGAGTGGATGGCGCATAATAGTTTCGGGTGGGATTGATAAATACTTTTTGAATGCGCATGTGTTGCAGCAGATTTTTTCTTGCGATCTCGGCTACTTTCCACAATTGATCATAGTTATATCCCAACATACGCAAGTGTGTACTTAGGTGGGCACCTCTGAGTTCGTTGTCAAAGCCTCTGCCAACTCCGTATATCTGAAAATCTCCGCTGCCCATATCAACGGCCATGCTCTCCAGCCTGCTTTTAAGCTGATAGGGGAATATACCGTCCGCGTATTCTTTTTTAAAGGATATTTCAATCCTGGAATTATATGGATTATTTACCCGGCTATGATATTGCTTTACTTCAGGAAATACAGAAAGAAATCTTTCAAATTCCAGGACGAGATCATTGAGTTGCTCAGTGGTGCCTCCAAAGGGCATTTTGGCATTGACGTAGAGCTTTGTCTCCTGTGGATCTCTCCGCTGAAAATAGAACCGGTCCTTACTTCTTGTAAATAACCTCAAGGTACCCCCAAGATATTTTGATAACACTGGATGTATCTCCTGACCATAGGTACCCTCCATTATTTTATTGTAAGCCGTGGCGTACTTGTGTTCTTTTTTCCATTTAGTAGGCAGGAGAAAGAGGGGAATTCCAAAAGACAATAACAAAATGGTGAGCGGTATCCATTTTCTTCGGGTTATCCAGGACACGTATTTTTTATGATGCCGGTTGAGCTTTATCATGCGCCGACGGCGAGTACTGTATTTTTGACTCAGTGGTTCGCTTTTTGTGATTACCGGTATTAGCAACAGAGACACCAGGAGAGACATCGACAGGTTGATGATAAAAATCCACGCAAAATCCGTTAGTTGTTCGCGGTATTCCGGTGAAATAAAAAAGATAATAGACAGGGCTCCGACTGTAGTCAGTGTTGCTGCCAGGAGTGCAACAAATATGCGCTGGTTTCCCTGATGCCGCACGTGCTCTGTCATGATAATCAGGTTGTCCAGCACGATACCCAGTGATAACGTTAATCCTGCCAGTGAATAAAGATGTAACTCCAGTCCTACAAAATAATAAACGATCACGCTAAGCAATAATGTAACAATAAATCCGCACCACACTGGCCATAATCTTTTCACACTTCTGTATATCAGGAGCATAAAAAGAAATAAGATTCCCAATGCTACAAGCATCCTTGTCATGATAGTACGAAGTTGCTCATTCAGATAAATCGTCCGGTCAGCCTGCTTAATGATTTCTACCTGATCCGTATTTATCCTGATCTGATTTATTTTTTTATCAATGGCAGCAGCGAGGTCTATTTGATTTACTTTGGGATCTGCCCGGATGACCATATTGACGCTCGTCAATCCGTTGATCCGGTAGTGTCTTTTTTTTAATTCGTACCTATCGTATACATCGGCTACGTCAGTCAATTTAATATTCCGGTTACCCTTGTTTTGGATCACCAGATGTCTCAATGCCTCCATGGGATTTCCACCTTTGGTTGCAGAGTAATTGACTCCTGTAATTTGCCCGTGCTGCTCACTCACAAAGCCCACCTGCTCCCGGGTTTTTCCGTCAATAATAGCTCTTCGTATTTCGTCACTGGAAATATCTAAGCTGTGGAGAGAGTACTCATCCAGCTCGACGATGGCCTCTCGACTTTCCAGGCCCGTGATTTCGATATCGTAAATGCCTTTGATAGCAGACAGAGGTAAAACAATATCTCGATCAATTGCCTGCTTAAATGTGTGACTCTTATTTTTATCCACCAGTGCATAGACGAGAATGACCGGATAAGATTCGAAAGTACTTTGGTAGCTGATCCTCGGATAATGCACGTTATCCGGCAGGCTTGGATGCACTTGCCTCACAATGGTAGACACGAGAAGGCGTACGTCTTCGATACTCACATACTTGTCAAACTCCAGTTGGATTTGTCCCTGACCATCGGAGGATGTGGATTCTATAGTTACCAGATTATTCAAACGGCTGAGTGCACCTTCCAGAATCGAAGTGGCTTCCCGTTCTACCAGTTCAGCTCCGGCGCCCGGATAGTTGAAGGACACGGAGAGGTGATTGGTTTTTGGTGAAGGCGACAGCTGCAGATTTACCTTGGGGAGGAGATAGAGGCCGGTGAGGGAGAGGAGGAGGAAGAGGATTTTGAGGGTGAAGCCGTGCAATCTTCGGGATTGCCTGTCTTCGGTTGGAGGTTGGAAGTTAGGAGCCGGAAGTTTCGGAGGGGATATTTGAAATCTCTTGCTCATGATTTTAATGGTCGTTGATTTCTAGGTAAAGTCTCCAGGTCTCAGGTCACAAACTCAAAGTGGGAGTGAGTGCTTCCTTTTCGTCATTTACTGTTTGTTATATAAAGTTCTGATCTCGAAGACCGAGGTTTATTTCACATTTTCTCTCTTAAATTACCTAACTACTTTATTTTACTTCGAAAGGAAACCATCATATTCATTAAACTAAAGGATAATCCATAAAATTTATTGAAATCATTCGTACTTAAATATTTTCTTCGATAGGCCTTGTGAAAACAAGTCACTAATTCTGCTAGGGATCGTATGCCATATCCTATGAATTTTCTGTATTCCGGCACTGTTTGTAAAATCGCTCCCTCAGAAATATTAAGAGCTATGGAGTCGGCAGCACGTCTCATCTGTGACGACAGATTGTAAAGCTCTTTTTTCGGAAAGTCTTCGGTAAGTTCGTTCACTTCTTCCGCAAGGTCCATGGCAATATTCCAAATCCTCAATTTTTCGAATTTAAATTTTACTTCAGCTTCCATTATTATTATTCTTTTTTTAAACCCCCAACCTCCAACCTCCAACCTCCAGCCTCTAACTTCTAACCTCTAACCTCTAACCTCTAACCTCCAACTTCCAACCTCCAGCCTCTAACTTCTAACTTCTAACCTCTAACCTCTAACCTCCAACTTCCAGCCTCTAACTTCTAACTTCTAACCTCTAACCTCCAACCTCTAACCCCCAACCTCCAACTTCCAACCTCTAACCCCCAACCTCTAACAAAACTACCTCCTCCAAATGCGCCAAATCAAAATTATTACTCACGATCACGGTATCGCCGGGCTGCGGGCCGGAATCGTCAATAGCATATTCGGAGGCATTTTCAAACAAAATCTGTGAATAGACCCAGTGGGCTTGTCCGTTTTTATAGACAAAGGTGACAAAGCGATTTTGACGGTCTACGATAGCTGATTTCGGAACAACAAGTTGGTCAGGTACGATTTCCTTTATTTTTACATTAGCTTTCATGCCATCGATGAGCTTGCCGCCGGGTCTATTTATTTTGGCAAAGGCCCATAGTACACCATTTTCATCTACCTGTGGATTTATTGCAGTTATTTTTGCAGAGAATTTAGTGTCCGGCTGGTCCATGGGAGAAACATCGATATTTTGCCCTTTTTTTACGGTCCTTAACTCAGCTTGGAGAAGAGCAAACTTTACGTGCATTTGATAATCGTTAATAATCGTGCAAAGTTTTTTATAGTTTGACGATGGGTTTCCCACCTGAGCCTCAACATCTGCTACGATCCCCGATATGGGAGCAATTATTGACGTTTGATCCAATTTGTGCTTTGCCATTTTCTTTTGGAGGTGCAATGTGGCTAGGCCATTTTCGATTTTTATATTTTCCCAAAGGGTAGGGGATAGCCTTGAGGTGTCATCCAGGGTATATCCGAGGGAAACGAGTTTGGTATTTATTTTGATCCAGGTCTGCTCAATTTCCTGAGCAATGATATCGTGTTCGTGCTTTAGGTCATAGTTGTCAAGAGTGGCAAGGATCTGACCTTTTTTTACGCGGAGACCAGTGCCTACATTTATTTTTTCAATCATTTTATCGATAGGAAAAACGACATCAGATTTTGCCATTGCCTCAATGATTCCCTGACTTAATATTTCTTTTTCGAATGATTTCTTTTGCAAAATGATAGCTGATATCTTCGGCGTGTCCTGTGGCACCTCAGTAGTGAGTGGGGGTAGGTTTTCTTCATCCGGAGAGGAGGAGTTTGAGCAGGAGTAGATCAGGTAGGATCCCAGGATGATGAATAAATATCTGTAAGGTGACATACAATTAGGTCTCATTCATATTATGGATTCGAGATTATGCCACTGTTTCATTACACATTTGAGTTTCCTTCGTGAGACTGGACAAACGCTGCCGTCGGTCATAATTATTCTGGATTCATCTTTGCTGACTTCCGACACGCTGTGCAGATTGACTATTTGATTTCTATAGCATTCCACAAAACCCTTACGCGAGGAAAAAAAATCCCTGAAACTGGAAAAATTTGCATTGACATAGAAGGGTTCCTTGTCGGCCATGTAGAGTACGACATGGTTATTTTCGAATTGAAGTCGCATCAATTTGTTGTAGAAAATTCTGGTCGATGTACCGCCATGCTGGAGTACGAAGGAATTGGGGTCGAGTGGATTGATGAATGGAGCATTCATAGCAGAGGGTTTAATAAGTTCTTATTTCATATATAAAATTTGCATCTCTTTACTGTGTTACGGATGATGAATATTGTATGTCAATATAAACAATATTATTAGAAAAAGAATTGAGTCAGTCGGAAGCCGGGTAATAGAAAAGAAGATTCGGGGCACATTTTTCAGCATGTCTTATTTTATTAACAGTTGTCGAAGTAAGTTTATTGTGCACGGGCCGGCTAGAGAACCGGCTCTCCCAGTCTTTTGGGAATCTGAACCGGCGAATATAAATTCGCCTCTGACCTGTTCTACCAATTGAAATCCGGCGAATAAGGGGTTGGCGAATACGGCGAATGTAAATTCGCCTTTGTCCAAAACCGCAGGTTGGGGAACTGCTCTCTCGGTCTTTTGGGAATCCAATACGGCGAATATAAATTCGCCTCTGCCCAAAACCACAGGTTAGGGAACCGGCTCTCTCGGTCGTTATACGGCGAATATAAATTCGCCTTTGTCCAAAATCACCGGTTGGGAACCTGCTCTCTCGATCTTTGGCAATCAGATACGGCGAATACAAATTCACCTCTGCCCTGTTCTACCAATCGAAATCCGGCGAATACAGATTTGCATTTTCCAGGTCTCCGGTTAGAGAACCGGCTCTTCCGGTCTTTGTCAGGCGAATACGGCGAAGATGAATTCGCCTTTGTCCTGTTCTACCAATAACATTCACGGCGAATATGAATTTGCATTTTGCCAGGTTGCAGGTTAGAGACGGCTTTCCCGGTCTTTTGGCAATCCAATCCGGCGAATATAAATTCGCCTCTGCCCTGTTCTACCAATTGAAATCCGGCGAATACAGATTTGCATTTTGCCATGCCGCCGGTTAGATAACCAGCTCTCTAGGTCTTTGGCAATCCAATACGGCGAATATAAATTCGCCTCTGTCCTTCTACCAATAGAAATCCGGTGAATACAAATTTGCATTTTCCAGGTCTCCGGTTAGAGGACTTCATTCATCGTGCTTCGTGCTTCATGCTACGTTCCGGACGATCTCGCTCCCGACGATCCCGACGATCTCCCTGCGGTCGATGTCGGGACCTCGCTTCGCTTGATCTCCGCTACGCTCCGATGTATGGGATCTTCGATTCGCTCGAATGTCGGGATCTCGTAACACTTCTAACTCCCAACTCCCAACTTCTAACTCCCAACTTCTAACTTCTAACTCCCAACTCCCAACTTCTAACTCCCAACTCCCAACTCCCAACTTCCAACTCCCAACTTCTAACTCCCAACTTCTAACCCCCAACCTCCAACCCCCAACTTCTAAACCACTAACTTCTAACCCCCAACTCCCAACTGTCTTAACCCCCTATAAACTGGACAAGAATTCTCTTAGTTAATTAATCAATGTCAATTGGCCACCCACGGCAGACTCTCCCACTGGCAACCCCTCGGATTGGTGGCTTAAGAGGGGATTACCATTGGAATAGTCTGCCACCCAAACCGGTTTAAACTCTGGCCGATATTTGCGAATTTCAAATAACGGACACTCATAGTCTATGCCAGAATGAATGCGATCTGTATTATAAAATTTAATAAATCTTACCATCGTTTGCTTTAAATCTTCTTCATCTTCAAATTCGAATCGATGACAAATAGTACGTTGTATTATTGAATGAAATGCTTCGATATGACCATTTTGTTCTGGTGTTCGTGGACGAGTAAATTCTTGCTTTGCTCCACTACGTTCATTAAAAAATGACCGTACTTGATGTGCCACAAATTGGCTGCCATTGTCACATCGAATGTAAAAACTCACCGGAAATTTAATGATCGAAAATATCTTTTCAAATAGGGCAATCACATCTCGATGTCCTAGTCGCTTACCTTGAATATAGCCTAAAACATACCTTGACTTGACATCCAACACCGTTAGTTGCATCATGTTTCGATGGGTTCCATGAACATAGATATACTTGATATCGATTTCTATATGCTCAAATATCCCATCGGGTTGTGGCACGAGCTCTTTAACCCATAATCTGGGCTGTCTTTGAACTACTCGCTTGGTATTCAATAGATTATTCTCCTTCATTAAGCGGTACACCTTCTTTTTGTTAATCAAATAATCTCCACGTTTGCATAGCCAGTGTGTCACTTTTATATAACCATAGTCCACAAACTCATGATCTAATAGCCGTTTGATCTGCCTAACCACTTCTTCGTTTGATACTACCGTTCCATCCGTTTTACTTGTAAACTCGCTAGCTGTTTTTCCTCTACTGCCATTTCGTGTAATATAATAGTAGCTGCTGCGGCAAACATTGCTCGCCTTCAGGCATACATCTACTTTATTCCCCTGATCAATATACATGCGTGCCACTTCCTTTCTCTGTACTAGCGGTATCGAGTTTTTTTTAGCAGTTCATCTTTGATCCGTATGGTCAAAGCCTGATCTGCAACAACTTGACGTAACCGTTCAATTTCTCGATGCAGCTCCTTCTTCTCCCGATCTACATTACTTCCCGATTTGCCTAATCCAGCTTGGCCCTCAGCTTCATATTTACTCCGCCAACGGTAAATCATATTGGAAGACACACCATGCCTTCTCGATGACTCAGAAACGCTATGTAACTCTGCATCTTGCAGTACCTGCATCTTCTCTGATGCGCTCCATCTCCTTCTTTTTTTTCTCATGATTCCTCTAATTTAATATTCTCTTATTTCGAGAAATCCCGTTCCGGTTTTTTAGGGGGCTAGAAGGCAACTCCCAACTCCCAACTCCCAACTCCCAACTTCTAACCCCTAACTTCTATCCCCCAACCCCCAACCCCCAACCTCTAACTCCCAACTCCCAACTTCTAACCCCCAACCTCCAACTTCTAACCCCGAACCTCCAACCTCTAACTCCCAACTCCCAACTCCCAACCCCCAACCCCCAACTTCCAACTTCCAACTCCCAACTTCTAACCCCCAACCTCCAACCTCTAACCTCCAACTCCCAACTTCCAACTTCCAACTTCCAACTTCTAACGCGGCTCCGCCGCATTTACCGCTCAACCCCATTTTCTGACCACTCACAGGCTATTTTTGACCACTCACAAAAAAAAGTGAAAAAAAACTTGACAAATAGAATTGCACATTATAAACTTGAACCAACAAAAAGAAAATCAGCTCTTTTTATTGCTGAGATGAAAATGATCTTTTCTCAGGAGTAATTCCTCAGCATTATTTACGGACACTTTAATGAAAAATGAATATGCAGGAGAGATGGATCTACTGCTATTGGAAAATGACGTCCTGTATTTGGGGTAGAAGTTTGAAATGACCTAAAATATGTCTATTGGGACAGCAAATATAGATATCGATTTCACTGGGATTAAGAAGATCGATTTTGTGAAAACCCTTTCGTTTTTGGCAATGCTTTCTCCCCTTATGGTGGCGTTACTTCCGCCCGATCGGGTACACTGGCTTCCTCAATATTTTCACACAAGATTCTTTCTGTTATTGGGAGTTATTTTAGCCCTGGTTGTGTGGATTTGTACCGATCTATGGAGATCCGTCACAATAAAATTTGGAAGGGTAGATATTTGCCTTTCATTGTTTGGGCTTTACCTATTAATACGGTTTCTGACCACGCCCGAAAGTCATTGGAGTCAAGGTAGTGCGATTTGGATTGTAAGTTTGGCTTTGAGTTATGTAGTTTTTCGAAGGCTCAGTAGGACATGCGATTCCGTGATTTTATGGTACGGATTACTGCTGATAGCTGTATTCCTCATCACTGTTGGGTTACTTCAGCTTTACGGCATTCTAAATTCATATCACGGTCTTTTTAAAATGACTGGCACTTTCTTTAACCCTGCACCGTACGCCGGATTTCTTAGCATTTTATTCCCATTGGCATTGGCCAAAATCATAAAAAGAGAAGTGTCACCATGGAAAAAAAATATTGCATGGGTTGTTTGCGCTGGTATTCTACTCGTGGTGATTCCAAGCAATAGTCGTGCTGCATGGTTGGCACTAGGAGTGGGCTGTGCGTATTTATTTCTCAGCAAATTGAATATTTTTTCTCGATTCAGAACATTGAGATATTCTGCCAGAATGTCTGCTATTATTGTTGTATCTCTTCTGGCCACAGCGGCGGGATGGGGTCTATACAGTTTAAAACCCGATTCAGCTGATGGACGAATTTTAATATGGAAAGTGGCGAGTGAAATGGTAAACGGTGCACCTGTATTTGGTCATGGTTTTGCCCGTTTTGCTCCTGAGTACATGCTGGCACAGGGGGATTACTTTGCAGTGGGGAATGGGACAGATGAGGAGAAGAATCTCGCCGGTCAGGTTACGTTTGCTTATAACGAGTTTATTCAGATGGCTGTTGAGCTCGGTCTTGTTGGAGTATTTCTTTTTATGCTTGTACTTTATTGGGCTATAGAAAGTAAACGAATTGAGTCATCGACAAGGCAGGATAAAGTTTTCTGGAGGGCAATGTTGATTGGATGGATTGTCTTTGCAAGCTTCTCTTACCCTATGTATTCCTGGTCAATAACAATATTACTTCTACTCATTCTAAGTCAGCTTAATGCAGGCATCCGTTATTCTTTTAAAAGCAAAACAACTGTAAAATACTTTGTTGTTCTTCCTGTTCTAATTGCAGGTACCTACCTGTGTGTATGGGGTGCAAAAATGTATTTGCCTGTTCAGGTTTGGCGAGATGCAATGGAGAGGTATGATCGCGGAGACTATCAAATGGCGAGCTCCATGTACAATGATGGTTTTGAGTCGCTTGCTTATGAAGGGATCTTCCTCCAACAAGCGGCAAAGACCCTGCAACAATTGGGAGAGTATGATGCCAGCAATAAAGTGTTAAGCTGGTCAAAAAAATATTATAATGATCCATTCACCTACTCCATGATAGGTGAGAATTTCACAGCTTTGAAGAAATATGATCATGCGGAAGAAGCTTATGATTGTTCTTGGAATATGGTGCCGCACAGGATCTGGCCCCGTTATTTGCTGGTAAAGATGCTTTATCAAAAAGGTGATCGACAAAGGTGCAGGGAACTGGCAACTATACTATCAAATGAAGTTGTGAAGATTCCTTCATATGCCCAACAGGAAATATTTGAAGAGCTGAGAGTTTATCAATATATAAAATAAAAAATATTTTTTAACAAAAATTTCATTGAATTATGAAGATCTTATTTAAATTATTGGGAGTGAGTTTGTTTCTTGGTACCATGTACATGAATCTACAGCAAATGCAAGGTGGAGACCTTGATTCTACGAGTGAAGCTACTGTATTATCATTGGAGAACAGTCAGGCCATGGCATCAGAGTGCGTGTACTGGGAAGGTGGAGTAATCGTTGTAAATTGCAGCACTTGGTTATATGGATGCTGCTATATTTGTAGTGCTACTGACTTACCTAATGGTACTTTTGATACTTTTTGCGATTCAAATGGGAATCCCCAAGATTACTGTCCTTTAATGTGTGTATTCTAGGAATTTAGGTCGTTGTTAATAAATTAATAATTTAATAACTTAATAAACTATTTTAATCGGGTGTTTGAGAGAGGTAAATGTTTTTTTTACAGAAATCTCAAACACCCTACAAAAATTTGGCTGTGTTAAATTATTTGTTACTATTCTTGGGATTATCTTTGCTCTTGATGTCTTGTGGTGATCAGCAAAGGAAGGTAGATCGAATTTCTACAGAGCGATTTTATAAGGATAGATATAACTGTAATGAGGAGATTAGTATTGACCTGGCATCTTTTGAAAAGCAACTGCCAAGCTCATCATTAATATCAAAGGTGGAGCTCATTCCTCTAGAGACGTTGAATAAATCCGTAATTGGTCGACCTGGTAGTATCGTGGTCACTGAGAATATGATCTTTGTTGTGGATAATTCTCGCAACCTAGTTGTTGTGTTCGATAGCGAAGGTAATTTCGTTGAAACTATCGATCAGATTGGTGAGGGAAGAGGAGAATATTTGCATCTAGTAGACATTGTATTCAACTCATATAGCGGGAGACTTGAGCTCCTTGATTCTCATGGGAAACTTCTGGCCTATGATCTGAACGATGGCCTTCTTGAGGTAGCAAACGTTCCCGAATTGACCAGAGTACATCGAGTTGGTATTGTGGACCAAGACATAATTGTTTTTTACGCAAAGTACGAGGATCGTCTTTTACATTTTTACTCACGTAGAAGAGGCAAGATTGTTGCTGATGCATTGCAGGTCAGTTTTGAAATGAGGAATGTTCGTCTGGATAATACAACGAAGTTCTACAAACGAGGGGAGAAGCTCTATTTCTTAGATGTTTATGAAAATTCGTTGTATAAGCTAAATGGATTATTAATGGACGGGCAATATTGCTTTAATTTTGGAGCGAATAATTTTTCAATATCTCAAGTTCCAAATCAGGTTGAGGACGATCCGTTGAGCTTTATCAAGATCCGGGAGGAACTTAACATCACCTTTCCCATAATGTACGTTCATGTGTCAAATGGAGTATTAAGGTTCCTAACTTTCCCTGGTGGAAGAAATAAGGGATCGGCAACAGTGGTGTATGACAAAGATCTTTCAATTATCAGGCATGTTAAACTCGATTTCATTCGTGATTTTGCTCCCTCATATGTAGAGTTTGATGAATCGAATATTCTCTATGCGTATTCCAATAAGGAATTATTGTCTAATCTTGAAAGTGACTTGTTGACTCCAGCTACAAAAAGAATTATCGATGATGCCACAGAAAACGACAATCCAATTATAGTAAAAATCGAGATTAGAGACTGATTTGCTGTTGATTGCTATCCAGGTGCCATGTTTAATTTAATATGATCTCAAAGTCATAAGGATTTGACAAAATGGATAGAACAATTAATGAATAGATAATATATGATGAAAGTCTGATTTTTTTTTGCGATGGAACAGAGTGCAAATTTTGAAGTTGGCCAATAAGAAATAAATAGACCCCACCTTAATATGTCGATTGGGGTATTGAGCAAACTGCTGCAAGATTGGATAATGTGGTGTCAGAAGCTAAATAGTACAAATAGTAGTCATCCCAGCGAGTGAAAACAAGATTTTGATTGGATTTGATAATTTCTTTACTGAAGGGTTTTTGCTGAATATAAGAATCTTGGTCTATTCTATCTCATTGACTTTCCCTATCAATTCATGCACGTATGAAAAGCAAAAATCCGATTTAAGTCATAATGCCATCTGGGTGGAAAGTATGTATCTACGGGGTCGAAAACCAAGGACCGGTTATCGAGTTCAAGAAGCGGATGTCATCTCTTTTGCACAGCAAATGAAGAAATCTGATATAAGATATCTTTATCTTTTTGCAGGGCCATTCCAATCGAATGGAACATTGCCCCACTATCCCTTTTCTACTCTGGCTAAAAATAATGTCAATCTTATCAGTAGAGAACATCCAGAGGCGATTATTTTGCCATGGGTGGGAGGCATTCAACACCGCACCGTGTTTCTTGAAGACAGTAACTGGATCGATAACGCTATTAACTCTGTACAAGAATTAATTGAGTTTTTAGAAGTGCCAGGGGTGCACATCGATTTCGAATATCTGTTATCCGGGGATCCGTATTTGGATCAGTTACTGAATACAAGTATAACGGTAGATAGAGAAGCATATGCAGGAAGGGTCAACTACTTTCATGGTAAGCTTCGTGATTCTCTACCAGAAGCATTCATTTCATCAGTAGTGGTTTCCACCTCTCCTCTTGCCAATCACTGGAAACAGCAAACAACCTTAGCAGAGTTGCACACCTTGTCTGATAAGATTAATCAATTGTCTTTCCTTTTTTACGATACACAGATTCATGATACTTTGACTTTTTACAATGCAGCATCGGATCTAGTGTCAGATATTTCGAGCCTTGATCAGGCACATCCTAAAGTGCAATATCTCATTTCAGTTGGCACTTTTGTCAATGAGGTGCAGCTGCAAAAATACCGAAATCTCGCCATCGAATCAATTGAACATACATTGGAAGTGATCAAAGATGTCGAATATTCCATAACTAGTGATAATGAACTCATTGATGGCATTTCACTATATTGCGATTGGGAAACGAGTGAAACGGAATACCAGACCTTTTACAAGCACTGGGTGAGAAATAGAGCAGTTCCCTAGTGTCTCTCCGATTGTCGAACATATTTCTTGTAGGTGCTATACTCACCTGCTTGACGTTTGTTTTTTGTCAATCATGGACGCCCGATACCGAGGAAATCACAAGCCGAATTGAGACTTTCGTTCATGATCAATATCCGGAACATATAAATACTTCCCCGGATGGTCACTTTCGGCTTTATAAGAGCCGGGAGATTGACTCCTTTACATTGCATCTGGAGAGTAATAGGGACACCACACGAAGAATTCTGGATCGACATGGGTGGTCACAGTTATCGGTTAAATGGAATTCCATTAGTGACAAAATCATTTATCAAGCCTATGAGCCCAAGGTGAAAGGCTATCAATTCTTTGTACTGGATGTCTATGCCGGTACAAAGAATCTCATTTCCAATTCCGTATCTAAGTCTGCCATGCCTCCGGTGATCTGGTCTCCCGAGGGCAGGCAAGTGGCTTTTCTTTTAGTGGGCGATAGATTGAGTTTAGAAATAATTGATGTAGAAAATAGATCGACAACAAGTTATTACCCTAAAGACCTTACAACTTTTTCGCATTATCAATGGGAATCGGATAGCACGATAATCTATAATGCAGCTCGGAAAGGAAAGTTGATCCGGTTAAATATTCTTACAAGGACTGAGGAAGTTCTTTTGAGCAGCCCGGGGTTGGAGATTAAACAATTTGCACTTGAGCGAAAAAGCCGTGGAGTAGCTCTAGTAGGACGAAAACCCAATGATCTTTTTTACTCAGCCTATTTATATGATATGGAAAGGAGTAGTTTTTCTGAATTTTATGCGCCAATTGCTCAAGTGGAAAAAATTGCCTGGCTTAGCAACTCAGAAATAGTAATTCAGGTGAATATCCAAGGTCATCAAAAACTATATAGGTACGACAAAGGCGGGCTGGAAGAGTACGGTCCAGAAGATGTCGGCATCGATATTCAGCTAAATCATGATATCCTTTTTGCTAAAATACTACAAGAAGATACTTATCCGTCCGTTGCATTGATGACACGTGATTCCATTGTGGATTATCCATCTCGACCAGGACCCAGGAAGATCTACGACCTTGACGCTCTGCAATTGAAACCAGATTCCATTCCGGCGTTTCTCTATGCACCTTCCAAGGCCATATCAAATCCTAAAGCTGTGATTCACTTACACGGAGGTCCCCATCTGCAGAGTAGACCCTATTGGCAGCCTCACAGACACTATATTACTTCCCTTGGGCACTATTTTCTCACCGTGAATTACCGGGGATCTTCGGGATATGAACGGACGTTTGCTGACGCAGGTTCACTTCCCAATCAGGTTGCAGACTTAAAAGCAGCCATCACGTATGTGAGTGATACACTTCGCATCGCTAAAAAAGAAATATTCATTTATACAGAGAGCTATGCTTCCCAAATTGCCTATCAGTACTTGGCAGAAAATTCATCCGTCCTGGGTGGTATTATTATGTTGTCTCCCACATTAGATGCTCATCAACTGATCCAATTATCTGAACTGAAAGCGAAAGGGGTTAGATTATTTTATGGAGCTGAAGATCCGTATCTGCAGGTTGATTTGGATCAGCTGAGCGTACTGGCGGATCAAAAAAAGCATATTGATCTGACTGTTTTTGATTACGAAGGCCACCATTTTCATCGGTCGGGATCCTGGGTGGAGGTGCTTAAACAAATGACGCTTGCATTGGATTAGGAGCCAAATAGTAGGTGTATTTAAGGACAGGAAAAATAAATTCGGAACTCTCAGAAAAATAGCGAGAGGGGGCTAAAATTGTACACGAGATACCGGTGTATCACGATTCTACAACATAGTTTAAAAAACTAACCTCCAAGTTATTTTACCGTTTTCTTCAATTTCTGGGTGGACCTCGAGTGGTGTACAAAAGCAATGATTTTCGATTGTTTGACCGGAAGGTGGCGGATATCATTTGTCGTCTGCCGGAAAAAAATCTGTACTTGCGTGGGCTCTTTTCCTGGCTAGGATTTGATCAGGCAAAGGTAGAATATATACACCGGAGACGGCATAGTGGCGATACAAAATTCAGCCTGGCAAAGATGATTGCCCTGGCATTAAGGGGAACTACCAGTCAGAGTATCCGGCCCTTGAGGATCGGTCTGGTGATAGGGTTCAGCTCAATCCTGGGGGCGTTGGCCCTAATCGTTTATGCCCTGTATGTACACCTCATGCTACACCAGACTGTGTCGGGCTGGACCTCGGTGATGGTAGCGCTTTTGTTTTTCAGTAGTATACAGTTTATGTTGCTTGGTATCGTGGGCGAATATGTAGGCCAGGTATTTAGAGAAGTAAAAGGTAGACCTGTTTACGTGGTGGAAGAATTATATCATGGAGTAAATAAAAGTTTCTCAAGTGGAGGAAATGACGAGATAATTTCGATCGGAGAGATTGGTCAGAACATAAAACAATCTCTTCATGCTTTCTCATCCACCGCAGCCATTGGCGACGGTGGACGAGCTTTTTAAAATATTTTTTAACTTTAAAAATCATTAACTATGAAAAGATTAATTTGGAGTAAGGGCGACCAGAACACAGTAAAGGGAGGGAATGAATGAGCTTATTTTTTATACAGGCAAAGAAGCAAAATCAAACATAGCGGTGACTATGTGCGATTTTGATGATGAAGTCCGGGTGAAAAAGAAGCCATTCGAATCCGCTTTATTGTGTTTTGGTTTCCCTCAGGGCGTAGGTTTATTTTTGTCTGCTTTCGCCTATCATGTAACCCCGGAATATGCGCGGGGAATCGTGATGAGCGCCAAAAATGCAAAAAGACGGGTGCTCCAAGCGCTTTTTGACTCGCAGACATAGTGATCATTATGGTGAGAATCAAAAAGTGCTTATGTGCCCGTATTTGAAGCAGTTTTAGTGCGTAGTAGATTTCTGGTGGATATTCCGGGGTAAACCGTATCGGTCGATAATCCGATGAAATTGGTGACGGATGAGGCAATGGCGCAAAACACACAAGGTTGTTTATGCTGTCATGTTACCATTGATGGCATCTGCTATTGGTTCAATGGTTCTGCCTGTAGAAAGCATACCAATACAAATACATGTGAGCCAGGTAATTGTGTTTCGTTTCGACCTTGTTGCGGAAACCAGATTTTAGGGAACTGTTAACGATGGACAAATTGAATACTGATATTGTATTGAGGAAAGCAGATAGCCGGTATGTTTTGATATTCATATTGGCTATCTGCCTTTCTATTCTGTGTTGTATTAATAGAACCGAAACACCTGAGGTTATTAGAAGTATATCTGCTCCGGATACTTTGGACCTAGTTGAATCAGTCATTCCGATCGAAGAGGATATTAGTGGAGACATGTTGATAAAGGTTTTTGATTCCATAATATTCTTGGTAGACAAAGTTAACACCACTATTTGGTCCTATGATCAAGATTTATCCATTCTTGATTCACATAGATTCATTATTGGGAAGGGCCCTGGTGAACTCACTGGCATTATTAGATCTATAGCAAGGAGGGACGATATATTTTATGTGGAAGATAAGAGTTGGGGGGTTCATAAGTATGACAAAAATTGGATGCATATTTTGTCTCTAAAATACTCTTTTAATGATTTTCAAAGTGAAGATGAATTTCTCGAAGTACTTCATGGAACACCAGATCCGGATGATCCCAGAATATATACAACACATACTTTCAAGTATGAACTCGAGATTCCAAGTGATGATAATATATGCATCGGAGTAATTTCTGAGCATCCGAATTTCAATCCCTTTTATATTCCTGATTATTACTCAGAAGGGAAGGCAAGAATACTGGCCTTAATGGATGCAAATACGGGCAAGGTTTCCAAGATCTTTGGTAGACTCTCTGAGCCTTACAACAAAGGGTTGCTTTTACCTAATTTTTTAGGTTTTGACTATTCCTTTTTTGAAGATGATGCTTATGTCATTTCTTTTGAGATAGATCCATTGATCTACATCTATGATTTGAATGATAGCTTGATCAGGAAATTTGGTATGCCCGGTTACGACATGAACGTGGATTATGCTATTACTCGTACATTTGAAGAGGCTGAGGAAGTTTATTGGGACCAAAGAAGCAAGTTTGGATATTACAATTCAATTTATACCTTAAGAGCAAATGAGAATCGATTCTTTCTGAGGACCTATACTCGTGGCAATGGTAGTTCCTGGGATGGCCTTCAGATTTATCGGGAAGAACAACTCATTGGTGACTTTCTTATACCAGCAGGAATTAGGGTAATTGGGAATATTGGTAATACTATTTATTTGGCATATTATAATGAGATGAAAGATGATCCGGATCTTGGCATATTTTCCTTCACATTATAAATTCAGCACGATTCTCCTAGTGTGTCTAAGTGCTTGCTGGATTTCACTAACCGGTCAGAGTGTTAAATTCTATATATATGATGTAGATAGAAATCCAGTTGCCGATGCTGTAGTCACAATCGCAGGAAGTGATTCAATATATTTATCATTGATAGACGGGGCTGTTCGAATAAGAAAAAGTTCTCTGGATGACTCTGTGACAGTGAGGATTTCACACATATCTTACAAGGATTATGTCAGCACTTTGGCATCATTATCTAATAAAAGGATTGTACTGGAGAAAGTCACTTACGATTTGGAAGATGTTGTTGTGGTTTTTGGAAGCACTGGCAAAATTATTAGACAGGTCATTCAAGCCTATAGATCCAGGATTCGCCATCCATCAGCCATTATTGGTCGTTATCGATATATGAGTACCTTTCTGCAAGGCGATCTAGGAATCTATTTTAATGAGCATCATGGCTCATTTTATTCTCACTTACCGACAATCCCCAATTTTTCAATGAGTTTTTGGTACAGTAGATTTCTATTACTTCCATCTACCTCAAGATATAATTTACTACATACAAATATTCCAGATGACTATTTCGGTGTTTCGTCAGCCTATAACTCCTTTGCTCGAAAACAAGGTTCTTACTATTTGCAGTGTGCTGAGCGATTATTCAGGGAATATGGTCCCTTAAGTTCCTATTGGAGAAAATTTAAATTTTCTATACAAGATCCTGAACGATTGACAGACACGTTTTACATTTCTTTTCAGAACAAGAAATCAAACCGGAAGGTAACTATGTCCGGGAGAATAGAGGTTGATAGGCAAACACTGATTCCCATTAGGGTTACGATGGATGATTCATTGACATTTCATTCTCTCATAACTATCCAACTAGGTCCTGATTGGACCACGGAATACTCATTTGAGTACATTTTGAAGGGCAATATTTTGTTAGCATCTCAAATCTCAATGGATTCCCATAATTCCATGGGATCCAAGACTGTGGAGGCGAAACTAGTATTTTCAGATCACAAAACATTCAAACCTGTTGCTTTCAATATATTTCGCGGATATCATGAAATATATGATGTTGAAAGAATTGATTACGATGACAATTACTGGAGCAAGAGACCAATCAATCATGCACTTATCGCTAAGTTTGGTGGCAGTGTTAAAATGAGGAGGGAATTTACAAATGGAAGTAGTCAAGGTCCTTTTAGACCTACAATCGATTATGGACTTAGCAAGGTGATCCTCAATCTTAAGGCAGCAGTGAGCGAAAGAAATAAGTGAGAAGAAGTTTTCCGCGCCAGAGCAAACCAGACTGAATACACATTCCATAACTCTGGTCATCGCGCTTTGGGCTTCGTTCTCCACACCATTCTCCGCTCTTCGTGCTCCGTGCTTCGTTCTCCGATCCTTCATTCTGCTCTCTTCGTGCTCCCTGCTTCGTTCTCCGATCTTCATTCTGCGCTCTTTGTGCTCCGTGCTTCGATCTCCGATCTCCATTCTCCGATCTTCGTGCTTCGTGCTTCGATCTTTCTTCTAGCTTCCTACTTCGTGCTTCTCTTCGGCAATCCAATACGGCGAATATAAATTCGCCTTTGTCCTGTTCTACCAATAGAAATCCGGCGTTCTCCGCTCTTCGTGCTGCGTTCTCCGCTCTTCGTGCTTCAATCTTCGTGCTCCGCTCTCCGTTCCCGTCGATCTTCCTGGCTCCAAAATGTCTTTCAAGCCTGGAAGGCTTACCAAAAAAACAAAGGGATGGATAACCGGCTCTTCTGGTCGTTGGCTAGCGAATCCGGCGAATATAAATTCGCCTCTGTCTTTCTACTAATAGAAATCCGGTGGATATGAGGCTAGCGAATCCGGCGAATATAAATTCGCCTCTGTCTTTCTACCAATAGAAATCCGGTGATATGAGGTTAGCGAATACGGCGAATATGAATTTGCATTTTCCAGGTCTCCGGTTAGAGGACTTAACCTGCTCTCCCAATCTTTTGGCAATCCAATCCGGCGAATGTAAATTCGCCTCTGCCCTGTTCTAGCAATAGAAATCCGGCGTTCTCCGATCTTCATTCTCCGCTCTTCGTGCTTCGTTCTCCGCTCTCCCTTCTCCGCTCTTCGATCTTCGTTCTTCGCTCTCCGTGCTTCACGCTTCTAACCCTCTAACGCGGCTCCGCCGCTCGACCGCTCAACCCCATTTTCTGACCATCACAGGCTATTTTTGACCACTCACAAAAAAAAGTGAAAAAAAACTTGACAAATTAAATAGTTCATCTTAAACTTGAATCAATAGAAAGAAAATCAGCTTCTCTTTTTTAGAGTTGGGTAAAATTATCTTTCTCAGGGATAAATTGCCTGCCTATCATTTTACGAACATTCTTGGGTTGGATTTCGAAAGAACAGTGCTTTCGGGGTAAGGGTGTATTTGATAATCCATAAAATACCTACGGAGATTTGACGAATTAAATTGCCCATTTTAAACTTAGAAGAGACAAAAAAGAATGAATTTATTTTTTTATTTACTGAGTGATATTGTCTTGAAACGAAGATGTTTTAGAAGGAAGGAGTGAATTTAGTGTTGTTTGCATCCTTGTAGTTAAGCTAGATGTATCGAAGGCCCAGTTAAGTCCATTGTCGTGAAAAGGATATTGTTGAAAAAATGACCTGAAAGTTCGAAGGTAGATGAAAAGTAACTTAAATGAGTGCTATAAGTAGATCAACAGAGCAAACGACACTGATTAATCACAGGAATATTTCCATACTTGTGGTTGCAGCTGTTTTAGTATTATCACTATGGCCTTCAGGTGAAGTTTCGTGGATTCCGTATTATTTTCAACCAGGAGCTATGATGTCTCTCCTTGCTATAGCTATAGGAGGTTGTTATGCAGGACATAAGATTTTTAAGAGTGATCAAATTATAATGTCAAGAGTAGATGTAGGAGCTACTATTTTCGGCTTCTATATGATGGTCAGATATTATACAACGCCAGAAAGCCATTGGAGTCAGGGTACTACCCTGTGGGTTCTTGGAATTGCTCTTGCATATGTAGTTTTTCGACAGTTAGCTTCCCAATTATCGCATCTCATCTGGGTGTTACTGATGCTGATGGCACTGGTTCAATCATCTTGGGGACTTTTACAGCTGTATGATGTGGTTCTGAGTCAACATGGCATTTTTAGGATCACTGGTAGCTTTTTCAATCCCGCACCCTTTTCTGGCTTTTTGGCTCTCCTGTTTCCATTAGCACTTCACTGGGCAATAGTCCATGATCAACGATCTGGATGGCAGAGCAAGGTAGGTTGGCTGATTGCTGTTCTAATTTTGATTGTGGTGATACCAGCCCGAAGTCGAGCCTCATGGCTAGCCCTAGTTGCTGGAGGAGGTTACGTCCTCTTGCTTCGATTGAATATCTGGGAAAGATTCAGGCAAGTAAGCAAGATTCTAAAGCTAGGAACGATTGGGATACTGATAAGTTTGTTGATTGGTGGTTTGTACGGTGTCTATAAACTCAAGCCCAATTCTGCCGATGGCCGGTTGTTAATCTGGAAAGTCTCTGCCAGAATGTTTGCTGATGATCCATTGTTTGGTCGAGGTTTTGCCCGTTTCGCTCCAGAGTATATGATATCTCAAGCTGATTATTTTGCCTCGGGGAGTGGATCTGAACGAGAGAAACTGCTAGCCGGACATGCTGACACAGCTTATAATGAGTTTTTACAGATGGCTGTGGAGGTTGGCTCGATTGGATTGTTCCTGTTTTTGCTTTTGTTGGCTTTCAGTTTTTGTGTAGCCAATGGACAAAAGGGCCCTTGGCAAGCATTAGTATTGGCATGGATAATCTTTGCTAGTTTTTCGTATCCTAGCTATAGTTTTCCAATCATGATCTTGTTGATGTTAGCTATTGCTATGATAGCTCGAGAAGAAACAGTAATTATTGTGTTACATTGGAAGATACCACTGATTATGTCACTGTTTCTTAGTGTTGTATTTATGATGGTGTCATTAGGAGTTGCTAATCAGGCCAAGTCAAAGTGGCAAGGCGCCCAAAAGGACTACATTCTTGGCAAATACGAAGAAGCACTGATTCAGTATCATAAGGCTTATCCGGCATTAATGTACCAGGGTTTGTTTCTGCAGCAGACTGCAAAGACATTGCAGCAGATTGGTGATATCGAAGGCAGCAATTCTATGTTACGTTGGTCGCAAAATTATTATAATGACCCATTTACATATTCCCTGATGGGTGAAAATTATTCAAAATTGAATATGTATGATCAATCAGAGATTGCTTATTTGCGGAGTCACTTTATGGTGCCGCACCGTTTGTGGCCACAGTATTTATTGGTAAAGATGTTGTGCGCTAAAGGTGATGAAGCGAGATGCAAGGAGTTAGCTAAGAAACTTATTGCAAATAAAAGAAAGGTTGACGGGAAAGCCGTTTCGGAAATGGTTGAAGAATTGCGAAATTTATCGATGTGATGAATATTAACTCACTCTATCGAAGAAGAGACACACATGACATTTTGATTGATTATGCTTAGTGGTTAGAGACCCTAAATCATGATATTGCAAAGTGGGGGTTTATCCCATTTTTAATTCGATAATTCAGATTAAAAAAAACAGAATCTGGCTTAAATACTTTGTTCTATTATTTCGATTTCTTAAATTTAAAATTTTTAAACATGAATTATTTATTGAAGTTTTGTGCAGCTGTCTCAGTTGCATTAGTGCTGTGCTTAAATTGGCAGCAACCCGAAAGCAAGGCAGTGAATTCTCAGAATTTTGACTTGTTGGAATTAACTCAGTTAACTGCAATGGCTACAGTCGAATGTATGAGTGGTGGCTGCGGATCTACGAGCTGCTCCCATTCAGGAACAATTGGACCAATTAGTTACGATTGTAGTGTAGAATGTAGTGAAGGTTATTATGCATGTTGTGCATTAGCGTGTACCTGCGAAAGTAATACTGATTGTCCTTAGGGTTTAGTTTTAGTTCAAGATAGTAGACGATCAATTGTTAGACGAGACACACATCCTTTGAGATGTCTGAGACGCCTCAAAGGATGTGTCTTAAAATTTGATATAACCTGGTGAATAAGTTTGTTATTATTTCGCTATTTACTATTTATTTCGGGCAGATTTCTTGTCTAGGGACATTTTCAGGTAGTCCGGATTTTGACGGGGAGATTATCAAGATTGAGGATGCTGTTGAGCTTCAACTTAGGGCTGAGGATATTTTTCAGAATACTTCGATCATTAGGTTAGAAATTGATCATGATAGAGTCTTAGGAGACGTCAAGAAGATTGTCTACTATGATTCAAGGCTTTATATTTTCGATCGGAGATACAATATTGGTGTTCACGTTTTTGATCTGGAGGGAAAGCATATTTATTCCATTAATTCTTTGGGTCATGGTCCAGGTGAGATAATGGAGCCCCTGGATTTCACGATTAATAAGTCGGAGAAGGAGATTATTGTGACTGATCTAATAAAAGGGATGTTGTTCTTTTCTCTTGATGGAGAATTTCGTAGATCCTTGAATTTTCCTTTCGAATACTTTGATGGTAATAGTATACTGAAGGTTAATCACATTGAGTACCTTGCTCATGAGAAATACTTCTTCGAACGTTTAATTTCAGGCCAGGGAGGCCCCTCCTTTCAACAAGGTAAAAGGATATTTCTTGGTTCATTCGAGTTGTTAACGGATTCATTATTTAACTATAGTGAAGAAAATTTTGACAATAACAACGTTAATTTCACACTTCCTTATTCTTATGATGGGGAATCCGTGATGTATTGGCGGATGTTCAGTGATACGATACATCGACTAAACTGTATGGATTGGCCTCCCACTATACAAAGCTATTACATAGATTACGGCAGGAATAAGATGACAAAGAAATTTCTCAAACAACCTGTTGAGGATAGGATTCGTTATTTACAGGAGCGCAGAAGTGTGGGTTTCGATGGTTTTACGGATCAAATCTACGATACAAGAGACTTCCTTCTCTTTTCATATGTTAAAGATATTCAAGGAGATCGAGGGTCAAAGTTGTTGGCTTATCTTGATAAAGCAAAAAAGAGGCTAATTGTCTCCAATGGTCTACAAGTAGGATCTCTAGGGATCTTCATACCAGAGATCTCCTATAGGATCTCTAGCGATAGAATGGCAACATTTATTTCATCAGATGATCTAGATTTTGCTAAAATTGGTTTAGAGAGTACGAGTTCCTCAGGTACCGCTAGTCAATTTATAGTGTTGTTTCATTTATGATGGTCTCTTCTCAAATATGAATAATCCGTTTTGATGGTAAGATTGCTCTCTTTTGACAGATCATCACACCTTAAAAAGGACATCTATTTCGATGATTTAATTGGAGGCTGCCGGAGATCTAAACCAAATGCTTTAAAACGATGCATCATTAGTCGAAGTATACTTCGATCGAATTGGTTGAGATACACTTTCTCTTCTGGTCTAAATAGTCAGTAAAATACTAAAACTCTTTGGAGATGACCTATTTTGGATATCTTATATTTATCATGACATTAGTTGGGTGTCGTTCCCCAAGTTCTAATCAAAGAATTTTCGAACAGAATTTGGACCTTTTATTACATCCATCTTCAGCACACCTCGTAGAGCATAATAAAAACTCCATTATTATTGCAAATTCTTTAGGACTCAAAATCCAAATTAACATGGAGCCGGACTCTAAGTCTTTTAACCAGCGTGACCAAGATTTGGTTGTGTGTGACAGTTTTTCGATCGAAAGCTCAGCTGAAAATGTTAGAATCGCCTTAGACCCGGGACATATAGGTGGAAGTCATGAAATGAAGCATATCGAGGAAAAATCTGTTCGACTAAAAGACCCAAATGGCAACTATTTGTCATTTTCGGAAGCAGATCTGACACTTGGCACGGCCTTACATTTGAAAGAAAGGCTGAGGCCCGGCCCTTATGAAATATTTATGACCAGAACAAGACCAGGGGAAACAAGTTTTGGTAAGACGTTTACTGAATGGATGAAGGAGGATTTCCTGGCTGCCCTTGATTCTGCCTATGCGAGAAGCGAAATTAGTGATCAGAAATATCACTGGTTGCAGACAAATAAAGATCGGCCGAAAGTAATCTTCCATTCTTTCTTTAAAAATCTTGAGTTAATAAAGCGTACTCAAATTATCGATCGATTTAAACCTGATCTCATACTCGTTATACACTATAATGTCCATTCAACAAAGCGGTTGGATTCACCTGGGGATTATTTGATTCCGACGAAGCAGAATTACCATTTAGCTTTCGTACCGGGATCTTTCATGCCTGGTGAATTTTCAACTACGAGTGATATAGAGTCATTCAGATTTCTTTTTTCGACTACTACGATTATGGAATCCATACGATTTTCAGAGTCGATATTGAAATCCTTGGAATCTTCTACGGGAGTTTCTGTAATCGGCAGAAAATTTGATGGGATATATCCACTTACAAACTGTATCTACAGCGGTACACCTGGAATATATTCCCGGAATATGGTGTTAACCCGGTTAGTAAGAGCGCCGGTGTGCTATATTGAGCTACTGTGTCAGGACAATCTTGATGAAGCTGTCGTTTTGCAAGACACCACGGTTAGAGTAGGGCATATGAACACCTCGGTAAGAGTAATAGAAGTAGCTGATGCCTTGTACCAGGGCATAATTAATTATGTTGAACTGGAGCTCAATCCGAATGAGGCACATGATAATACTCATTGATGGCATTTCACTATATTGCGATTGGGAAACGAGTGAAACGGAATACCAGACCTTTTACAAGCACTGGGTGAGAAATAGAGCAGTTCCCTAGTGTCTCTCCGATTGTCGGACATATTTCTTGTAGGTGCTATACTCACCTGCTTGACGTTTGTTTTTTGTCAATCATGGACGCCCGATACCGAGGAAATCACAAGCCGAATTGAGACTTTCGTTCATGATCAATATCCGGAACATATAAATACTTCCCCGGATGGTCACTTTCGGCTTTATAAGAGCCGGGATGCAGGCACCTTTACATTGTATCTGGAAAGTAATGGGGACACCACACGAAGAATTCTGGATCGACATGGATGGTCGCAGTTGTCGGTTAAATGGAATTCCCTTAGTGACAACATCATTTATCAAGCCTATGAGCCCAAGGTAAAAGGCTATCAATTCTTTGTACTGGATGTCTATGCTGGCACAAAGAATCTCATTTCCAATTCCGTATCTAAGTCTGCCATGCCTCCGGTGATCTGGTCTCCCGAGGGCAGGCAAGTGGCTTTTCTTTTGGTGGGCGATAGATTGAGTTTAGAAATAATTGATGTAGAAAATAGATCGACAACAAGTTATTACCCTAAAGACCTTACAACTTTTTCGCATTATCAATGGGAATCGGATAGCACGATAATCTATAATGCAGCTCGGAAGGGAAAGTTGATCCGGTTAAATATTCTTACAAGGACTGAGGAAGTTCTTTTGAGCAGCCCGGGGTTGGAGATTAAACAATTTGCACTTGAGCGAAAAAGCCGTGGAGTAGCTCTAGTAGGACGAAAACCCAATGATCTTTTTTACTCAGCCTATTTATATGATATAGTTAGAACCAGTTTTTCTGAATTATATGCACCATCTGCCCAAGTGGAAAAAATTGCCTGGCTCAGCAACTCAGAAATAGTAATTCAGGTAAATAGGCAAGGTCATCAAAAACTCATCCGGTATAATGAGAGAGGGTTGCATAAATATGGTCCAGAAGATGTCGGCATCGATATTCAGCTAAATCATGATATCCTTTTTGCAAAGGTGCAAGGTGAAGATACGTATCCGTCATTAGCATTGATGGCCCCGGATTCGATTGGGGAGTATCCCCTCCGGTCAAAGCCCAATAAAGTCTATGACATCAGTGGTATGATGTTGGGAGTAGATTCGATTCCGGCCTTTCTTTATAAACCTGTAAAGACAGCAACAAGCCATAAAGCTGTGATTCATTTACATGGCGGCCCCCATTTACAGAGTATGCCCTATTGGCAGCCTGACAGACACCATATTACTTCACTTGGGTACTATTTTCTCACCGTGAATTACCGGGGATCTTCGGGATATGCCCGGACGTTTGCTGATGCAGGTTCACTTCCCAATCAGGTTGCAGACTTGAAAGCAGCCATCACGTATGTGAGAGATACACTTCGCATCGCTGAGAAAGAAATATTCATTTATACAGAGAGCTATGCTTCCCAAATTGCCTATCAGCACTTGGCAGAAAATTCATCCGTCCTGGGTGGTATTATTATGTTGTCTCCCACATTAGATGCTCATCAACTGATCCAATTATCTGAACTGAAAGCGAAAGGGGTTAGATTATTTTATGGAGCTGAAGATCCGTATCTGCAGGTTGATTTGGATCAGCTGAGCGTACTGGCGGATCAAAAAAAGCATATTGATCTGACTGTTTTTGATTACGAAGGTCACCATTTTCATCTGTCGGGATC
Source organism: Saprospiraceae bacterium (assembly GCA_965222645.1). Classification (GTDB taxonomy): domain Bacteria; phylum Bacteroidota; class Bacteroidia; order Chitinophagales; family Saprospiraceae; genus JABDMH01. Next base: position 5,608,629 of record OZ244968.1, read on the forward strand.
CTGGGTGGAAGTGCTTAAGCAAATGACATTTGCACTGGATTAGGAGCCAAATAGTAGGTGTATTTAAGGACAGGAAAAATAAATTCGGAACTCTCAGAAAAATAGCGAGAGGGGGCTAAAATTGTACACGAGATACCGGTGTATCACGATTCTACAACATAGTTTAAAAAACTAACCTCCAAGTTATTTTACCGTTTTCTTCAATTTCTGGGTGGACCTCGAGTGGTGTACAAAAGCAATGATTTTCGATTGTTTGACCGGAAGGTGGCGGATATCATTTGTCGTCTGCCGGAAAAAAATCTGTACTTGCGTGGGCTCTTTTCCTGGCTAGGATTTGATCAGGCAAAGGTAGAATATATACACCGGAGACGGCATAGTGGCGATACAAAATTCAGCCTGGCAAAGATGATTGCCCTGGCATTAAGGGGAACTACCAGTCAGAGTATCCGGCCCTTGAGGATCGGTCTGGTGATAGGGTTCAGCTCAATCCTGGGGGCGTTGGCCCTAATCGTTTATGCCCTGTATGTACACCTCATCCTACACCAGACGGTATCGGGCTGGACCTCGGTGATGGTAGCGCTTTTGTTTTTCAGTAGTATACAGTTTATGCTGCTTGGTATCGTAGGTGAGTACGTAGGGCAGGTATTTAGGGAGGTGAAAAACAGACCTGTTTACGTGGTGGAAGAATTAGATCAAGGAGTAAATAAAAGTATCTCAAGTGGAGGAAATGACGAGATAATTTCAATCGGAGTAATTGGTCAGGACATAGAACAATCCGGACTTCATGCTTTCTCATCCACCGCAGCCATTGGCGACGGTGGACGAGCTTTTTAAAATATTTTTTAACTTTAAAAATCATTAATTATGAAAAAATTAATTTTGAGCCTAGGCGTAGGTTTATTTTTGTCTGCTTTCGCCTATCACGTAACCGTATCGGTCGATAATCCGATGAAATTGGTGACGGAGGAGGCAGTGGTGTATGCAACAGGAGGGGGAACTGTTGATTGTTACAGTACTTGGGCAACGGGAGGAATATGGACCATCTATAAATGTGGTGATTGCAGAACTAAGAAAAATGTTTTGACTGCGTTTAATCAGGGAACATGTAATCCCTAATTGAGACTGAATGATGGTGGTCCACAATGTAAAGATGTGGACCATCATTTCTGATTAATTAGAACAATGATTGCTAGAGGTAGTTATTTAGACATAATGTTTTAGTGAAATATATAAGTAGTGATGTACAGGATATCTAGATTTCTATTTTTCGCAAGTATGGGATTAGTGATTGCTTGTTCCCAAGAATTGGACTTCGAGGTAAAGGAAATCATTACCTCAAATAATGTTCGGTTAGATGTACCATCGAAAATAACCACTCTTGATAGCGGTGCCTCACTTCAGTCAGTATGTGTTATAGATTCTTTCCTTTTGGTTTACACGGGAGATGAGAGTTCAAATCTTTTCGATTTATTTAGTTTAGGGACGGGAAGGTTAGTTCGCTCATTTGGGAAACTTACAGGACCAGAGGCAATGTACAATCCCTATTGTCATTGTCAGACCGTCTTTAGGAATAATGTGAAATATCTTGTTATAGATGATCAGGAAGCTGATCAATACCATTTGGTCAGCACTGCCACCATGAGTTACGGGCAAGAACTAAAGGTTGAAACAAGAAAGTTGATGATTAGGGATCTAGTAGCAAAAGAGATGCACATACCTAAGACTCTATTTTTGACTGGTCAAGACCAGCTCGTTATTAGTGGAGGTTATCCGAATCTTCTACTGCTAGTTCGGGATGAAGAGATTCGAAACTTAGTTCATTCGAATTCTTTTTGGCCCTTTGTTGAAACCTATCCAAATAATGTTAGAGACATTCTCTTGACACATTCAATAGTAAATAGTAACAAAAGTACTGCATTTTATTTAGGATTTGCCTTAAAGGATGAAATTCAGGCATATGATCATGATCTTAATCTGATCGAAAGATGGACTTTTGGTGGTGAAGAGAGGAAAGATATAATATTTAATGGTTCGCTTCCGAGCATGGAAAATCAAATATTTCATAAAAAATTGGTTTATGCACAAGGTTATATTTATACAAATTATCTAGCAAATAACACGGATGAAGATGGTCTTTTAGCTGGCACCATTTATAGAATTAATCCAAGCAAAGGCGATGCAACGGAATTTATAATTCCTATTAGATTTATTGACTTTGGTGTAAGTAATGAGAGTAGTAAGATCCATGTCATAGTTGAAAAGCAGTTACAGACCGACATTCTTACATTTGATATTTAAGCGAGGGAATAGCAAGATTTTGGATAGTAGCTGGATCTACATGGACAAGGGCCGTTGACTCCTTCGATCAGTCCGTGCTGAGGAATAATTAGGGGCACAGGATTTGATCTGGCCAAGGTATAATATATACACCAGAGACCCCCTGAGGATCGGTCTGGTGATAGGGTTCAGCTCAATCCTGGGGGCGTTGGCCCTAATCGTTTATGCCCTGTATGTACACCTCATGCTACACCAGACTGTGTCAGGCTGGACCTCGGTGATGGTAGCGCTTTTGTTTTTCAGTAGTATACAGTTTATGTTGCTTGGTATCGTGGGCGAATATGTAGGCCAGGTATTTAGAGAAGTAAAAAACAGACCTGTTTACGTGGTGGAAGAATTATATCAAGGAGTAAATAAAAGTATCTCAAGTGGAGGAAATGACGAGATAATTTCAATCGGAGTGATTGGTTAGGACATCGAACAATCCGAACTTCATGCTTTCTCATCCACCGCAGCCATTGGCGACGGTGGACGAGCTTTTTAAAATATTTTTTAACTTTAAAAATCATTAATTATGAAAAAATTAATTTTGAGTAAGGGCGACCAGAACACAGTAAAGGGAGGGAATGAATGAGCTTATTTTTTATACAGGCAAAGAAGCAAAATCAAACATAGCGGTGTCTATGTGCGATTTTGATGATGAAGTCCGGGTGAAAAAGAAGCCATTCGAATCCGCTTTATTGTGTTTTGGTTGCCCTCAGGGCGTAGGTTTATTTCTGTCTGCTTTCGCCTATCACGCAACCGTATCGGTCGATAATCCGATGAAATTGGTGACGGAGGAGGCAGTGGCCGATGGGACTGGTGGATCGCAATGCAATACGGGAGTGTTTCATTTTTATACGATAGCATTTAGTACAAGCGAGTATTGTTATAATAATTGCACTTCACAATATTTTAATATTAAAAAATGCAAGTATTATTCTCCTTTTAATACTTGTGTCGATTACAATTGCACCGGGGGTTGCGGTGGTTGTATTCGTATGTGATTTTACATTCTGAGTAATGTTGTTGTTGTAATTGGAAAATGGCCATTTTTACTTTAAATATGATTTTTTAAGGCGGCGTTAAAGGATTTTTTAAAGAAAATATGGAAGTTTATTACATGATTTCTATGTCTGCATGAGACTAATGAACCCAGGGTTTGAGATTATTATGTGAAAGAAATGCATGTTCATGGTAAAAAAAGGTGAACTATTCGTCTATCTGGCATTGATCCTACTGTCTTGTCGGGACTGTAGAAGTCCTGATTCAAAGTATTCTGCGATATTAGATTCAACTGTAATAACTGATCTTTCTGGAGGATTCGAAGAAGAGAGTATTTCTTTTACTTTGAGTCAGATTGCTGATTCGGTAAGATACTTAGCTTTGCAAGATACGGGCCATAACCTTATTTATTCCATAGACGAGCTTTTGATAGATTCGACATATATCGTACTGACGGATAATAATAAAAATCTATTTTGCTTTGATATCCTTGGGAACCTGTTGTGGAAGATTACCGAAGGTATTGGGCGAGGCCCGGGAGAATATCTGGAGATAAATTCGATTGATGTTCTATCGGACTCGGGCGTTTTAGTCGTTTTTGATTCTAGATCACGAAAAATGCTTTTATTTTCTTTGGATTCTGGTGATTTTATTAATGAGTTTCGTTGTGATCTTAATCCTATTGATGTGAAATTTTTGTCCAAAGATAGACTTCTCCTTTATGTAACTAGACCTCTTTATTGGAAACATGGGCATTCCCTTTGGGTCTTATCTGATAAAGGTGAGATCGAGAAAATGTTTTGGCGAAGATATGATAAACTTGATGTGAGTTCTGATTACTCGATTTTTACCAGTAGGATTTTTCCGTGCTTTGATGGAGGTTGGTATATTTTTGAGACATTCTCTTTTGGAATAGTGAAGGTCGATCAGAAGATTTTAGATGTGAAGCCATATTTTAGATATGACTTTAGAGACAGTTATGCGATTACACCGGATTTTAATTTTGATCGAAATAGCTTTGATAGGGACAAGGTTTTAAAAGGAAATTCGGTAGATGACGCTATTGTTTTAGGTAGGTTTCATATATTTAAAAGTAGGAAGAAAATGAGAAGGATGTATATGTTTTATGATACCATATCAAAACGTTCTGGAAGAGCCGGCGATAACGGTATCGTTGACGATCTTTCTCATGGACCTTCTTTTTTCCCTATGGATTTTAATCATGATCGGGTTGGATGGGATATTGTCCTAATTGATGATTTGCCAAGTGCAGAAGTTAGGAATTTGGAGGCTACAACCAATATTCACAGTGAAATTCTGAGAATTGTGTACTTCTCGGACGAGGAGAATTAATTAACGTAAAATATTAAGTGTTTAGCATTATTTTAACATCAAAACTGCTGCACTTTCAGGTGTGATGACAACTTGACATCAGACCATGTTAGGTTGAACCTCGGTCATGCTCGCCACTATTATTTTTCAGTATGATCTGAGCGAGTGCTCAAAACACAAAGCGATCCGGACATCGCGCTTTCTCATCCACCGCAGTCATTGGCGATGGTGGACGAGCTTTTTAAAATTTTTTTAACTTTAAAAATCATTAATTATGAAAAAGATCATTTTAAGTATGGGCCTCGGCCTATTTTTATTGGCATTTTCAATGCATGTGAAGACTGCTGTGGATAGTCCGATGGGTTTGGTGACACAAGAGGCGCTGGCGCAGGGTGGAACGTCGGGTGCGTGCGGAGCAAATGGCCCGACATTGGGTTGTAGACAGAGTCTTAGCGTTGGTGTTGTTTGTGTAGATTATTGTTTGGGTACCGTTACATCTGCAAATGCCTGTAAGCAGGCACCATGTTGGTTCTCATGCCTTTGGGCAGCCGATTGTGCTGGTGGATGTGGATATTGTTCTTTACATTAAATTAAACAATGCAAATTAAGAATATTTGCAGAGTACTATTTATTCTGAGCTTTTTATGTTGTACGGACAAGAAGGACATTTTCGATGATCCGATCAATGAAGTAAAGATAGAATGCATATTTGAAGAACGAGCTACGGAAATTGGTGTGAGTTCTTTTGCCTCCAGATTAGAGTATGTGGTGATTCCAGAAAGTATCTCATCATCGCTAAATTCAATAATTGGCGTTGTTAAAGCTGGAGATTTTGTTGGCATTTTTGGTTTTGACAGCGCCTATCTATTTAATGCATCATCGGGCGACTTGGAGGAGATTGGATCTAGAGGTAAGGGTCCTGGAGAGTATTTGGGAGTTGTCGATATAGACATTGAACTTGCAGATAGTGTACTTGTTTTGACAGATATGGGTTCAAAGATTATTGTTTACAATCTTACTGATCTGTCACTACACTCTGAATTCACGAACGACCTGTACGCATCAAAGTGTAGGTTGTTGAAGGGACATAGAATGTTTCAGTTTGTCCCAACACCACTCTACATTGAACATCAACATAGCATTTGGATTACAGATCTTGATAACAGGTCTAGAGAAAAATACTGGCTTCGATCAGAAAGTAGGTCAGATCTCCGTAAGTTTACAGGAACAACACTTCCAGTGCACTTGGAGAATGTTAACCAAGGCTTTAACATTTTTTCATCGAGGTTAAGTTCTATGTTTTATTTTGATCTTGAAACTCGATCTATTTCGTGTACTTGGAAATTTACTTTTGGAGATTCTCCTGAGAATCTACTAGATCCAAATTTCGATGAATCGACATTTTTTAATCAGAAGACAAACAAGAAATATATTTCACATGCATTTGTTTTGTCCCAGTCCAAATTTTTCTTTACGGTAAGAGGGTATAATAGTGTAGACTATGGTTATTGGGAGGAAAAGACTGGCCTTTGTGCTAATCTGGGGAGTATATTTAGTGCTCCTGGATTCATAGATGATCTAGATCAAGGTCCTAAAATTTTACCTAAAGGGAAATTGTCTAGAAATGAAGCATATGACTTTATTACGGTTCGAGATTATGTTCAAATTGTGGAGCAAGAATCTGATGTACAGCCGGTAGGTCTCCGTGCAAAGAGGTATGGTGATGATAGCAAAGTACTTCGAATTATTCATTGTGGTAATGCGCAGAATGAGGATTAATTACCCCAGTGAGGCATTGGCCTGATTCATCAAGAGGACCTCATAACTTTTTAGTAGTAGTTACAAAGAGAATCATCTGGAATGGACTGGGCCACCGTGATGCCAAATGGTCACCGCACCCTGGGGGTAAATGCAGGGGAGGCTGCAACTTGTGAGGGTGGATGGTTTTTTACTGAGCCTACACCTTTTCCATGCATTGGGCCTACAAGTATTATACATCCCGTCATGTTTATAATGAATTTTAGCATTGTTAAAAAGATGCCAGATAGTTCTCCTACCTGGCAATCTGGATAAAGGCGAATTTACATTCGCCGTCATGACTAAGTCTCCATGGCAAAGGCTAATTAGCGATAGCGCAGCCTCCATGACAAAGGCGAATTTATATTCGCCGTCATCCTGCACTACCGACTTACTCCACTACAATCACCGTCAAACTCCCAGGATCCAGTGCCAGCAGGCATCTGGACAAAGGCAAATTTACATTCGCCGTACTGCCTATGCCTCGATGACAAAGGCGAATTTATATTCGCCGTCATCCTGCACTACCGACTTACTCCACTACAATCACCGTCAAACTCCCAGGATCTATTGCCAGCAGGCATCTGGACAAAGGCAAATTTACATTCGCCGTACTGCCTATGCCTCGATGACAAAGGCGAATTTATATTCGCCGTCAAACTGCCCTACCGACATACTCGACTACATTCACCGTCATACTCCCCAGGATCTATTGCCAGTCAGCAATCTGGATAAAGGCGAATTTACATTCGCCGTCATGACTAAGTCTCCATGGCAAAGGCTAATTAGCGATAGCGCAGCCTCCATGACAAAGGCGAATTTATATCCGCCGTCAAACTGCACTACCGAGATACTCGACTCCATTCACCTTCATACTCCCCAGGATCTATTGCCAGTCAGCAATCTGGATAAAGGCGAATTTACATTCGCCGTCATACTTTATTGGCACACTTCGTCGTCTGCAGGAGGCCAGATAGATTTCTTCACTATCCACCTTTTATCTGTTTTCCACCTAGGCAAGGCAATCCGTAGAGGGGATTAAAGACCTCAAAGTCTTGCAAGGACATGATATCTTGATGAGGGATGGTACAGGCTACCAAAGGTCGGGTCTGACCATCAAATCTGTCCTGAATTTTTCGAAAATTTAATTTGGTCGATTTCGGTCTCTCTGTGTATTTACTTTCAATCAGAATGTTCATTCCACTGTATTGGAGTACAAAATCAATTTCTACACTATTTTGATCACGAAAGAAAAACAGAGATCTGCCAGGGATAAATCCATTCTTGAGGAGTTCTGTAAAAACAAAATTTTCCCAAATATTTCCAAGCAGGGGTGCTCTGCCAAGTGCTGATGAATCATGTATATTGAGAAGCGAACAAAGCAATCCATTATCACAAAAGTATAGCTTGGGGGTTTTAATGACCCGCTTTCCTAAATTATCAAAATACGGAGGTAGTAAGAAAATGATCCCTGTGGTTTCAAGTACATTTACCCATGATTTTATGGTATTTACCGACACACCTACATTGCGTGATATAGTTGTGAGATTTAATAGGTGACCTGCGCGAACAGCCAATAGTATGAGAAAACGTCTGAAGTCCCGCAGATTCCTAACATCCATCACCTGCTTAAGGTCTCTTTCGAGGTATGTCTGAATGTAATCATTGAAGAATTGTGTACTGTTTAAGTTTTTTGACCATACTTCCGGAAATCCCCCTTTCCAAAGTAATTGTTGCGGATCAGATAGTAAATTTGCATTTATCAGTTCGTTGCTGCATAGTGGAAATAAATTAAGGATGCTGATACGGCCCGCTAATGATTCAGATGCATTCTTAATCAGGGAGAGTTGCTGGCTCCCAGTCAGGATCCACCTGCCATTTTTATCTCTTTTTTTATCAATTTCGATTTTTAAGTCGCGAAAAAGGGAAGGAGCATATTGGATCTCATCGATAATGGCCTTTTTCTCAATTTTGTCCAGGAATTTAGTTGGATTCGATTCTGCTTCATCGGCCACCAGAAGATCATCTAACGAAACGTATGCATAATCCGGGAAAAGTCTCTTCAGGATAGAACTTTTGCCAGTTTGTCGTATCCCTGTCAACAAGAGGGCAGGCCGTGAACGTACAACCTCAAGAATGTCTTTGCGAGCTTTCCTTTCAATCCACATTCCACAAATATAAGGATTAAGATAATCTTAAGTACTACTGCATATTATCTTAATCACCTGACGGTCCACAATTAGTGTACAAATCTCCATGACAAAGGCGAATTTACATTCGCCGTCCTGCTCACCGTCAAACTGCACTACCGACATACTCGACTACATTCACCGTCATGCTCGCCGTCAAACTCCCAGGATCTACTGCAGCCGGTCAATCTGGACAAAGGCGAATTTACATTCGCCATCATGACCAAGCCTCAGGGACAAAGGCGAATTTACATTCGACGTCCTGCTCACCGTCATACACCCAGGATCTATTGCAGCCGGCAATCTGGACAAAGGCGAATTTATATTCGCCGTCCCGCTCACCGTCAAACTCCCAGGATCTATTGACGCCGGCAATCTGGACAAAGGCGAATTTATATTCGCCGTCCTGCTCACCGTCATACTCCCCCAGGATCTATTGCCAGCCGGCAATCTGGACAAAGGCGAATTTATATTCGCCGTCCCGCTAACCGTCAAACTCCCAGGATCTACTGCAGCCGGTCAATCTGGACAAAGGCGAATTTACATTCGCCGTCCTGCTCACCGTCATACTGCACTACCGACATACTCGACTACATTCACCGTCATACTCCCCCAGGATCTATTGCCAGCCGGTAACCTGGACAAAAGGCGAATTTACATTCGCCATCATCCTCGCCGTCATACTGTGCTACCGACCACTTCCATCCTCACCGTGTCACAACCCCTACCTCGCCAAAACCAGGTGGCTGGCCATCAATCGTCTTCAAAGCCCTCAGCCTTAAATATCTCACCATCCGCTCTTCGATATCGATTTTTTGTCTCACCGGACTGTTTTTGATATTACTGAATTCTCCCCTGGCCAGTAGTCTCCAATTGGGTAATGTATTGCAGCCATAAAGAGCATACTCGGAAATTATTCCCGCAAACCACCGGTTCTGAGGCGGCAAATAGCTGACGCCTTTAATTTTGATATAGTCACCCAAATCAATAATAATCCGGTCGCGTTCTCGAGATGTGGCATTCCAGTAGCTTTCATCATTATCGTCAATAGCCAGAATGGCATTTGTATCTCTGCTTATAATTTTCCAAAGTGTCTTCGGTAAGTCAAAATCCATCCGGGTGACTTCACTTTTCTTAGCAGTCTTTTTATCGTAAGCAATAGCTCTGATAGTCGCCGGTTCTGCAACTAAAAAAGGTTCGACGTATTTGTTTCTTTCACGATTGGGTTCCGATCTGTCCATTGAATAAAAAATTTCCGTGTTCGGATCAGCAGCGACGATCTCAACAACACCATTTTTATTTCTTTTTATTTCCGGAGGGTATAGCAGGGGTTCAGCATAATATAGCTCGATGTTAGAAATTGTAGGGCATGCTTTTGCATCCAAAATAGTCAGTCTTACGGCGTTGGTACTGATGTCCTCAAGACGTAAAATACGCTTGTAGCCGATTGTGGTTCCCGTATCTATCGCCACCCATTGATTGTCTTGTTTTATTTCGATGACAAATGATTTTATTCTTTGACCCAGTGCTATATATTCCTGAGCTAAAAATCGGTTAAAAGTTATTTCGGTGGCGAAAGAAATGGTAATGCTCCCATTGGTGACCTCGTCCTCACTGCACCAGTACGTATCTTTGTCATTATCAATAACCATGGCCGCTGAAAAATGATCTCCCCTTTCTGAGGTAGCACTTGCATAACCCGAAGCAGCGACATTGTCCGAAAAATCGCCTTTTATTTTCTCAGTCATCTTTTTGAGAGCTTCGATGTCAGCATCATGGACGAGGCCCCGCTGATCCACTGGAAAGTTGAGAAGTAAAGGTGTATTTCGTCCTATCGAATTGTAGTATATGTCTACAAGGGTGGGCAAAGACTTCACTTTGTGGTCCTCATAACCGTGATAATACCATCCGGGTCTGATCGAGACATTGGTTTCGACCGGAACCCAGTGGGTGCCGTCTTCCTGCCCATCTGCCCAGTCCAGGTGGTAGGTGGGCATTCCGCCGTACACAGAGTCGCGTGTGAGATTAGACCACGTTGTTTCATATGCGTAGCCATTTTCGTTACCCACCCATCGCACATCTGGCCCTGCGTCGCTAAAGATTACGGCATTTGGTTGCCAGTCGCGTATGAGTTTGTATGTATTTTCCCACTGGTAGTAACTGCGTTTGTCTACCCATCTTTCTTCATTAGCTCCACCGTAATATCCGGTGCCGCCATTAGCGCCATCAAACCACACTTCAAAAATTTCTCCGTAATTCGTGAGTAATTCTTTGAGCTGCCGCCTCATATAATCGATATATTGTGGCGTCCCATAATCTCCGTGATTGCGATCCCAGGGTGAATAATAAATGCCGAGTTTCAATCCATGTGCGTTGCATGCATCCGCTAAGTCTCTAATTACATCACCTTCTCCATTTTTCCATTTCGAATATTTTACACTGTGCCTGGTGTATTTCGATGGCCACAAGCAAAAACCGTCATGGTGTTTTGCAGTGATTATTACACCTTTCATTCCCGCTTCTTTGAAGGTGCGTACCCATTGTTCGCAATTCAAATCTGTTGGATTAAAAGTATTCGGGTTTTCACCTCCCGTACCCCACTCCATGTCAGTAAAGGTGTTCATGTTAAAATGCACAAAAGCGTAAAATTCGAGTTGCTGCCACGCCAGTTGCCGATCGTGCGGTATTGGATAAACCGGATCCGGAGGTTGCCCTCCCTCTTTTGTACAAGAAATAAATAAATAACCTAACGTGCTAAAACAAAAAAAACAATAAAATAAACTTCGATTTAGGTTATTCACTGAAAGGTGGTAATAATTTAAAGAGCTAGTTTTTCAATATCGACATCAGCATTTTTCCAGGCATTGTTAAATCTCTTTCGGACGATTGTCGCTTCTTCTGCTTTACCTTGATTTTTTAAGCTCAAATACAAACCCCAAAGAGACCATCCATTCTCTCGATTTTTTAATAAATCCTCCCGAAAAACTTTTTCTGCTGCTTTATAATCTCCATAATTAAGGAGGGCATTACCCAGCACTTGCCTTACCGGATGATGCCAATTTGGCGGTTCGTTATAGGGCAAGTTATCTTCGTTTTTTACAGCTTTTTTAAGGAGGTCTATTCCCTTTTCGCCTTCACCTGTCGCCATCATAAAAGTCGCTTCCGGTATCAACGCCAATAAATGGGTCATGTCAACTTGCATTTGGTGCCATACGGTGTCTGATATTTCAGAACTATTTAAAGAATCCAATTCTGTCTTTAACAGATCTTGTAATAATTCTAACTCGACTTGGGCTTTTGGGATAATATTTTTTTTGGCAAACGCAATGACACGCGCATGATGCCAGTACAACTTATATATGTGTAGATCGGGAGAGGGCTCTGGTGTGGTAAGGATTTGATTCCAAAGCCCAAACCGCACATAGGCCTGAAGGGGTACTGGCATCCAAACTTGTGATACAAAATCCTCAGATGCGGCGTCGATTGGTATTTTGTCGGCGACTTTTTCAGCAGCATCCAGTGCTTCTTCCTTTTGACCACTCATGGTGGCTGCCATCCAAAGAAAGTGAATATTATGTGGATAATATCCCAACGGATATGTTCCTTGTGCCTGGCAAGCTGATAAGTATTCTTCGTCAGCCAAAATGGCTTTTTGATTGGACACAACAGCATCCTGATAACGACCTACCCTGGCAAAAATATGAGCGGGCATGTGTACCAGGTGTCCGGCAGCCGGTACGAGGCTTCCCAGTTTTTCTGCACTTTTTATTCCCCGGTCAGGGTTATCTGATGCCTCTACGATATGAATGTAGAGATGATGGGCTCCCGGATGGTTGGGATTGATTTTCAGGACATTCTCCAGGATCTTAGTAGCCACTCGTGCCTCCTCCTTGGCTTCGCCTGGATTTATGTAATAGTCCCATGGCATTGTATTCATAATAGCATCTGCAGTCAATGTCTGTATCTCCAGGTCATCAGGGTATTTGGATGATAGTTCCTTCATCGCTTTGGCATAACTGCGATTGAGTATTTGACGATCCAGACTCACGGTATCGGTATGGCGGAATGCCAGGGCGCTGATCAGATTGTATTCTTTGTCATTCCCGCTTGCCAGTTTTCTGGCCTTTTGCAGTTTTTCAAATGCCTCCTGTTCGCGAGTTGAAGAGGGGTTTTGATCATTGAGATTTGGTCCTTGGGCCATGGCCATACCCCAGTATGCCATAGCACATCCCGGATCCAGTTTGCTCACTTCCGAAAATGACCGGTAGGCTTCTGCGTGGTTAAATCCCCAAATTAGTTTGAGGCCTTGATCAAAGTATTTTTGTGCCTCCTTGGAGATAGAATGGACCGGATAACTGTGATTTCCCATATTGTCGAAGAGGGGAGCGGGGATATCTGTCGTATCGATACCCTCATACGAGAAGTCAAACCCACTGCTGCAATAAGATAGTGAGCCGTATCCATTTTTCCGCATATCGGGCCTGGACTTGTCACTTAATTCTTTTGTACTTTTAAAAGGGAAAACAAGAATTGATAGTAGAAGTAGACTCAGTAGTTTAGTGGTCATCCGCCAAGATTGAATTTATGAAAATCATAATCACATTAAAAATACTAAATGGGTACAAATCTCATATAATAGGAGCTTTTATTTCGTTGTTTTTTACCATCGCTTTACTTTTTTTTTGTGTACCTCGGGTTGTGGGACAGGTTGTGGAAATGGATTCTCCATATTTGCTCGACGATTTTGTGGAAGGGAGAATATTCTACTCGAATGGAGAAAGAAGATGGGCAACCTTAAACTATAATCTGGTTACACAGGAAGTAGTCGCTGATTTGGGTCATAAAATAGTACCAGTTCCTATAGATCCTGCAGCGGACTCTGCACAAATTGGAAGACATCTTTTTAAGTTTGTTGATCAAAAACCTTATCTGTTTTTGAATAAATCTCCACAATTGCTATACGACTACAGATTTGCGTTTCAAATCGATGGTAAAAATGGCGCTCATGGGACTTATTCAGGCACTTCGGAGTACGGCTTAGTTCTTACCGGTCGACCTGAAAAACCAGAAGATTGGTACGCTAAGAAGTGGGATTCAAAATTCGAATTTTCAGATCAGTCCCAATACGTGCTGGAAGGACAAACATTTAGTAACAAAAGACAATTTTTACAGATTTATAGGAGTAAAAAGAGGAGATTGAAATCGACTATCGTAAAAAATAATGTCGATTTTTCGGATCCTTATTCAGTCGCTGAGTTAATAGAGCTGGCAAAGAAGGTTGTCCAAAAGCATTAAAATGATAGGAAGTGAAATGACTCAGCCTTGGTACTATGCTGCGACAATTCTTTAATAACCGTTTGTTGTAGATAGGAGGCCAAAGTGAATAATGCTGAACCAAAAAGGCATGAGAATTGATATTCCGAAAAATAGTATTTGGACCCCCGACTTCGCATCCGTAGGTGGGGCCCGACACTTGGGTTGTAGCGTTAGATTTTATCAAGCGGAAAAGAGATGACAAATCATAAATACATGGCAAAAGTGATCTTAAACAAATAGGCCTCATCACTACCTAGTGAGAGCCTTATAAAATCTAGCGAAGACATAATATGTGGGTCGCTGAAGATGCAGGCCCTCACCCACCCACTATAGGTGGTTCTTATCCCTTCGAGGTACACAGTACCTCGCCCCGCATTTTGGGGGACTGCTCTCATCATGATCCACAGTGTTCCCATTGACCCAAAGGCAATGGGAAGATAACAGTCTATCAATGTCTAGAAGCAAGAAATCATCCCGAGTTTTACAGCTTGGTAATCCGTGTGATCGACCTTGAATGGTGGCCTTACAGCCTGTTGCTCTGAGCACGAGCAAAGAAGCAATCAGCGAAGTGAGGCATAGTCCTGGTAAAAAGAGTAGACTCAGCATGAATAAGCCGAACGGCTCTGATTGCGCGCGGGGGAGCAAGAGCTTACAGGATGTTAGGCCATCATTCACAGTCTTGATTTTTTGCTAGCTTTTTTATCAAGAAAAAAGCGAAAATTGTATTGCAAAACTTTTTTGTTTCTTTTTTGGTCACAAAAAAAGAAAAAGACAAAACAAAATTATTTTCCTCCAGCAAGGCAAACTTTTTTCCTTGTCAGGATTGGCTTGCCTGCTGGGTGCCAAAAAGCGAAAAACTAAATTTGGTCACAAAAAAGAGAAATAATTAAACCCTAATTTACCGAGAGACCATCAGCCAACTTTTCCACTGCTACAATCAATACCGGGCTTGCCAATCCCTATGCTTCGCTCCGGGCTTGGGAATCCCTCCAGTGAGAATTCCTTACATCTCACCATTTGATCTGATCATCTTGCAGTTTCCCCCCGCTCTCTGAATAAGGGCCCATGTTGGACTCCCTACCGTAGACTGGTGACGAGGCTATATTTTTTCTTAACGGAATAAAAGCCTTAAAAACCTAAACTTTAAAAACCACTTCTTGCCTCCGGCAGGGCAAACTTTTGTTGGCAAAAGTTTGATAAAACCACCGGCTATATTTTTTTCCTAACGCAATAAAAGCCCAAAAAACCTAAACTTTAAAAACTCACATAAATCCTGACGTAATAATATCGGATTGCTTTTATTCAAGTTAGATTTTCGATGAAAGTTCTACTCGTTCAAACACTTTAAAGTTCTTAACGGTTTTTTGGCATTTTATCACTAAAAAAAATAAGGCCGGGATTAGACCTTTTACAAAGGTCTTTGGGAGCGCTCGTATAAAAGTCCTAAAATAGTTTTGATGACCTCGACTTTTCATTCGTAGGTGAGGTCCCGCACTCGGGACGTGGCGTGAGATTTTATCCAGCGGAAAAGAGTTGAAGAGCATGGATACAGACAAAATCAGATCACAAGGATAGACTTAACCATTAAGGAAGGAGTAGCCTTATAAAATCTTGCGAAGACATAATATGTGGGTCGCCGAAGATGCAGGAGCTCACCCACCCACTATAGGTGGTTCTTATCCCTTCGAGGTACACCGTACCTCGCCCCGCATTTTGGGGGACTGCTCTCATCATGATCCACAGTGTTCCCATTGACCCAAAAGCAATGGGAAGATAACAGTCTATCAATGTCTAGAAGCAAGAAATCATCCCGAGTTTTACAGCTTGGCAATCCGTGTGATCGACCTTGAATGGTGGCCTTACAGCCTTTTGCTCTGAGCACGAGCAAAGAAGCAATCAGCGAAGTGAGGCATAGTCCTGGTAAAAAGAGTAGACTCAGCATGAATAAGCCGAACGGCTCTGATTGCGCGCGGGGGAGCAAGAGCTTACAGGATGTTAGGCCATCATTCACAGTCTTGATTTTTTGCTAGCTTTTTTATCAAGAAAAAAGCGAAAATTGTTTTGCAAAACTTTTTTGTTTCTTTTTTGGCCACAAAAAAAGTAAAAGACAAAACTAAATTATTTTCCTCCAGCATGGCAAACTTTTTTCCTTGTCAGGATTGGCCTGCCTGGTGGGTGCCAAAAAGTGGAAAACTAAATTTGGTCACAAAAAAGAAAAATAATTAAACCCTAATTTACCGAGAGACCATCAGCCAACTTTTCCACTGCTACAATCAACACCGGGCTTGCCAAGCCCTATGCTTCGCTCCGGGCTTGGGAATCCCTCCAGTGAGAATTATTCAAAATAAACCTGCCTGTGCCTGCGATTGCGAGTCATTCAACAGGTATGCGGAGCATGCCTACAGCACCTTAGATATTTTGCCGTTAAAATAGGACAAAAAGGGTGAAAGGCACTCGAAAAAAATCCTATGGATTCCGACTTCGCATCCGTAGGTGGGGCCCGACACTTGGGTTGTAGCGTTAGATTTTATCAAGCGGAAAAGAGATGACAAATCATAAATACATGGCAAAAGTGATCTTAAACAAATAGGCCTCATCACTACCTAGTGAGAGCCTTATAAAATCTAGCGAAGACCCAAGATGTGGGGCACCGAGGATGCAGGAGCTCACCCACCCACTATCCGTGGTTCTTATCCCTTCGAGGTACACCGTACCTCGCCCCGCATTTTGGGGGACTGCTCTCATCATGATCCACAGTGTTCCCATTGACCCAAAGGCAATGGGAAGATAACAGTCTATCAATGTCTAGAAGCAAGAAATCATCCCGAGTTTTACAGCTTGGTAATCCGTGTGATCGACCTTGAATGGTGGCCTTACAGCCTGTTGCTCTGAGCACGAGCAAAGAAGCAATCAGCGAAGTGAGGCATAGTCCTGGTAAAAAGAGTAGACTCAGCATGAATAAGCCGAACGGCTCTGATTGCGCGCGGGGGAGCAAGAGCTTACAGGATGTTAGGCCATCATTCACAGTCTTGATTTTTTGCTAGCTTTTTTATCAAGAAAAAAGCGAAAATTGTATTGCAAAACTTTTTTGTTTCTTTTTTGGTCACAAAAAAAGAAAAAGACAAAACAAAATTATTTTCCTCCAGCAAGGCAAACTTTTTTCCTTGTCAGGATTGGCTTGCCTGCTGGGTGCCAAAAAGCGAAAAACTAAATTTGGTCACAAAAAAGAAAAATAATTAAACCCTAATTTACCGAGAGACCATCAGCCAACTTTTCCACTGCTACAATCAATACCGGGCTTGCCAATCCCTATGCTTCGCTCCGGGCTTGGGAATCCCTCCAGTGAGAATTATTCAAAATAAACCTGCCTGTGCCTGCGATTGCGAGTCATTCAACAGGTATGCGGAGCATGCCTACAGCACCTTAGATATTTTGCCGTTAAAATAGGACAAAAAGAGTGAAAGGCACTGGAATAAAATCCTATGGATTCCGACTTCGCATCCGTAGGTGGGGCCCCACACTTGGGTTGTAGCGTTAGATTTTATCAAGCGGAAAAGAGATGACAAATCATAAATACATGGCAAAAGTGATCTTAAGCAAATAGGCCTCATCACTACATAGTGGGAGCCTTATAAAATCTTGCGAAGACCCAAGATGTGGGTCACCGAGGATGCAGGAGCTCACCCACCCACTATCCGTGGTTCTTATCCCTTCGAGGTACACCGTACCTCGCCCCGCATTTTGGGGGACTGCTCTCATCATGATCCTCAGTGTTCCCATTGACCCAAAGGCAATGGGAAGATAACAGTCTATCAATGTCTAGAAGCAAGAAATCATCCCGAGTTTTACAGCTTGGTAATCCGTGTGATCGACCTTGAATGGTGGCCTTACAGCCTGTTGCTCTGAGCACGAGCAAAGAAGCAATCAGCGAAGTGAGGCATAGTCCTGGTAAAAAGAGTAGACTCAGCATGAATAAGCCGAACGGCTCTGATTGCGCGCGGGGGAGCAAGAGCTTACAGGATGTTAGGCCATCATTCACAGTCTTGATTTTTTGCTAGCTTTTTTATCAAGAAAAAAGCGAAAATTGTATTGCAAAACTTTTTTGTTTCTTTTTTGGTCACAAAAAAGAAAAAGACAAAACAAAATTATTTTCCTCCAGCAAGGCAAACTTTTTTCCTTGTCAGGATTGGCTTGCCTGGTGGGTGCCAAAAAGTGGAAAACTAAATTTAGTCACAGAAAAGAAAAATAATTAAACCCTAATTTACCGAGAGACCATCAGCCAACTTTTCCACTGCTACAATCAATACCGGGCTTGCCAATCCCTATGCCCCGCTCCGGGCTTGGGAATCCCTCCAGATACCAGGCTTGCCAATCCCTATGCTCCGCTCCGGGCTTGGGAATCCCTCCAGTGTAGATCGTCGGGATAGCCACAGATTATTTTGCTTAGCATTTATGTAGTAGTGAAAATTTCAGTGAATAAAATAAAAAAAGGCAGTACCCAAGGAGTAACTGCCTAATAAATCGGTCTTTTCTACCGTGTAGAAATATTTGGATCTCTTACTCCAGGACCGGTATTCTCAATACCTGTCCAGGATAGATTTTATCCGGATCTGAAAGCATAGGTTTATTAGCTTCAAAAATCACAGGGTACTTCATCGCGTCACCATAATGCGCCTTGGCAATTTTCGATAGTGAATCTCCGGACTTAACTTCATAAAAAGTTGCCTCCGGTGCAGGAACCACCACTGAAATCCTATCATCTACCGTTGCAATACCTGAAACGTTACCCAAAGCCAAGATAATCTTTTCTTTATCTGCCTGACTCTCAGTCTGACCATAAACCGTCACCTTATCTTCTTCTACCTCCAGATCTAAATCATTGATCGGAAGTCCAAGACTATTTATTACACCTTTCAGGGCAATGATTTGCTGAGCTCGCCTGGCTGCAGCTTCTTCGGCAGCTTCTGCTGCTCTTTCAGCGGGAGATT
Organism: Saprospiraceae bacterium; assembly: GCA_965222645.1. Taxonomy (GTDB): domain Bacteria; phylum Bacteroidota; class Bacteroidia; order Chitinophagales; family Saprospiraceae; genus JABDMH01. Next base: position 5,627,572 of record OZ244968.1, read on the forward strand.
TAAAAATGTTTTCACCTGCCTTCTTTAAAAAAGAGAATAATCCCATTTGAATAAATTGATTTAAATATTAAAAAATGAAGCACCTCATATCATGCTCAAATCGATTTGCAATATACCATTTCTGACACAAAATGAGAAAGCTGATACGGGTTGCTATATACAAATAATCGCACGGTGCAAGATATTGGTTCCCCGCCGTTTGAATTTCAAACAAACAACCAATATGCCTAATATCTGAGTGCTTGATTTACAGCCGTTTAATTGCGATCCCATGCGTATTGCAATTGAATTTCTATCTATATGAAAAACCGTATATTTGCCCAACTTTTTTGAAAACTGACATCTTCTCTAAATCACAGTAACGTATGCAAGGCAAAGGAATTGTAAAGTTCTTCTTAGTGATCATGGCGATCGTATGTGCTTTTCAGTACATGCTTATCCTGCCAACCCGGAAGGTAGAAAAGGCCGCTGATGCCCATTCTGCTAAAGTGGCTATGCAATTGGGAGACAATGATTTATCCAGCGTTGCTGCAAAGCAGGCCAGAATCGCCTATCTCGACTCGATGTCGTCTGAAGAGGTATTTAGTATCCCTTTGTTTAAGCGATATACCTATGAGGAATTGAAGAGGCAACAGCTTGCATTGGGTCTGGATCTCAAGGGTGGTATGAGTGTCGTCCTGCAGGTAAACCTCAAAGAGTTTATTCAAACTCTTTCTAACGATAGCAAGGATCCTACATTCTTGCAGGCACTGGAAAATGCAGATAAAGCGATGACTTCTGCACAATCTGACTACGTCACCTTGTTTACCAATGAGTTTAGCAAGTTAGCTCCGGAAGGCAAGACCCTGGCCAGCATTTTTTCCAGAAGCCCTTCCCTCAGAGATCAGGTAAATTTCGAAACCAGCGACAATGAAGTGACATCTGTATTGCGGACGGCTGCCAATGAAACGGTCGATCTTACATTTAACCTTTTGAAAGAGCGTATTGATAAACTCGGTGTTGTCCAGCCAAATGTTTCGCTCGATGCGGCTCGGGACCTGATATTGGTGGAATTGCCCGGTATTGACAATCCGGAGCGAGCCCGCTCATTTCTGCAAAGTGCTGCTAAATTGGAATTCTGGGATGTATATCGAGTCTCTGATCCCGGCCTGCTCAACGCATTTATTGAAGCAGACCGAAGACTAAAACGACAGCAAGAAGGAGACTCGACGAGTTTGGATTCGGCCATGGTTCAGGAAGTAATATTGGACACTATTTGGACACCCACCCTCGATAGTTTGGGAAACCCCACGGGAGACTCCACCTATGATGTGATAGAGAGTGCCATCCAGGATGATCCGTTTTCCGACAGGGGGCCTTTGCTCTCAGTCCTAGACCTCAATGTAACAACTGCAGCCGGCACTTTGGGATTCTCTCCTTCCGTGTTCGGTGTTGCCGATGCCAATAAACGCAATCAGATTGACGAATTATTGGCAACTCCCGAAATACGAAGGTTGTTTCCTCAGGATGCTTTCTTTAGATGGAGTCAAAAACCATATACTGATTTCCAAACTGGGGAATCTACGGGCCGGCATGAGCTCTATGTCTTGCGGAAGAAAAGAGGCACGGACAATGCCCCTTTAGAGGGGGATCATGTGATAAGAGCTACCTCTCAGCCAGATCCCATGACTAATGAAGTTGCAGTAAATCTGAGCCTTGACAATCAGGGGGCTCGCATCTGGGGTGATCTCACTACAAAAGCCGCTAACGACAATAACCGTGAGATTGCGATTCTGCTGGATGATGAGGTCGTATCAGCACCGCGCGTCAATGAGCCTATTATGAATGGTGATTCCAGGATAAGTGGTAATTTTTCGATCCAGGAGGGAAAAGATCTGGCTAATATCTTGCAGATTGGCAAACTTCCTGCTACCACTAAAAGTATACAGGAGGCCATTGTAGGTCCATCATTGGGCCAGGACAATATCAACCGGTCTCTGTTTTCTCTCATCGCAGGATTTAGCCTGGTCATCGTGTTTATGTTGTTCTACTACGGTGGAGCAGGAATCGTATCGATAATTGCTTTGTTGGCCAACCTCTTCTTCATTTTTGGTGCTTTGGCATCTTATGGTACAGTACTTACATTGCCCGGATTTGCCGGTATTATCCTTACCATTGGTATGGCAGTGGATGCCAACGTCATTATTTATGAGCGGATCAGGGAGGAATTACGTGAAGGTAAATCCACCTTGATGGCGATCACCGATGGATTTAAAAACAGTTACAGTGCGATCATTGATGCCAACGTGACTACGATCCTGGTTGCCTTTGTCCTGGCCTATTTTGGTATCGGCCCGATCAAGGGATTTGCAGTGGTCTTGATCATAGGTGTAATCTTTTCACTCTTTACGGCGATATTATTGACCAGACTTATGATCGACTGGTGGACATCGAAAGGGAGATCTATTAGTTTTTGGAGTGGTCCTTCAAAGAATCTATTCGCAAATCTGCAAATCGATTGGCTTGGAAAGCGGAGAATCGCCTATTTTATCTCGGGCGCGATTATTTTAGCTGGTTTGATTTCTTTTGCTACCAGGGGATTTGATCTGGGTGTTGACTTCAAAGGTGGGTATGCCTATACCATAGAATTTGATCAGTCGACAGATATTGATGCGACGAGTTTACGCACAGGATTAGCAGAAGTGTTTGGCTCAGAGCCCGTGGTAAAATCGGTGGATACAGAAAATACATTTAATGTCGTCACTGATTATTTGATTGATAATGATGATGAAGGAACAGATGCACTGGTCCTTCAGAAATTGCACGAAGGTGTTGCTGGCATAGTGGGAGGTTCTCTTGATTTTGACCAATTTAAGGATGCCGATGCCTCGGGAACCCATGTGATTAGTTCGAGCAAGGTAGGTCCCACGATTGCCGACGACATTAAAGAGAGCTCAATGTATGCCACTGTTGTTGCCCTGTTATTTATTTTCTTTTACATTTTAATACGATTTAGCAAATGGCAATACAGTGCCGGTGCCGTGGCGGCTTTGTTTCACGATTCGCTGATCGTCTTAAGTATCTTTTCAATTTTCCATGGTATTGTACCGTGGACCATGGAGATCGACCAGACCTTTATTGCTGCGTTACTTACAGTGATTGGTTATTCCATTAATGACACCGTTGTCATCTTCGACCGCATCAGGGAATATCTAAATCAATACACCAAAAGATCGAAGACGGAAACAATAAATAAAGCGATAAACAGTACCTTAAGTCGCACGGTGATCACATCGTTGACCACTTTGCTCGTCGTGCTGATTTTATTCTTGTTTGGTGGGGCTAGCATCAAGGGATTTGCCTTTGCACTGGTCGTAGGTATTATATCAGGTACGTACTCCACAGTGTTTGTTGCCACGCCATTGCTCCATGATTTTACCGGGGAGATGAAGTCCAAAAACGTAACTAAGAAAAAGCATTTTTCGCGGGCGGTAAAAACGTAAGTCTCAGGAGTTTTCTTCCCTATCTTCTGGAGGAGTGTTGTATCCTTCTCCGGGTGACAACTTATTCGACTGCCATTCGTTATCTTTAATGCATGTGGTATTCGAAATCGATCGGAATGTTGTTTTGTTTCCTGGCTGCGGCAGTACTGATCCAGTGTACCTTCACAGAAAAGATTAAGGATGGCCGGACGGCATATGAGCGCAAGCGTTATTTCCAGGCCTCCGAGATGCTCCAGGACGAGTTTAAGCTTGCTGGCAGCAACATCGATCAGATGAATATTGCTCATCTCATCGGTGACTGTCATATTAAGTTTGGCGATTTTGAAGGTGCTGCTGAATGGTACAAAACAGCCTATGAGGGCGGCTATGGAGCTGGGGCACTGGCTTCGTATGCACATACCCTAAAGCAACTGGAGCAATATGAGGAGGCGGCAAATGCTTATGTCAAGGCAGGAGATGAATTGGGAGACAGAATTAGATTTCGACCGGATATTGCAGCATGTATTCAGGCAGTGGAATGGCGTGATGGAGTGCAATACAGTCCGTACGTTATTGAGAATCTCAAGATCAATAGTTTATCCTCTGATTATGCGGCATTTCCTTTGTCTAAAAATCAAATTGCTTTTACAAGTGACAGGGAAGGAAGCACCGGAGATCTCAAGTACGCCTGGAGCGGTAATGATTTTTCGGATTTGTTTATAGCTGATCTGGATCAAAATGAGATCAGAGCTTTTGAAGGTGTAAATCGGGAAGACAATGAGGGTACAGCTGCGACTAGTCCCGACGGTCAAAGCATGGTGTTTTGCAGGTGCTTCAGCCGCGATGATTACGATGCTCACTGCAAGTTGCTCATTGCACAAAAGGTGGAGAATAGTGATTCGTGGACACGTCCCACCATAATGTCTTTTATAAAGGATGGAATCAACTACCGGCAACCCACATTTACGGAGGATGGTCAGTCGATCATTTTTTCAGCTAATATCGATGAGGCGACCAATGATTATGATCTATACTTGAGCACATTAGAGGAGGGTTCCTGGCAGGATCCGGTTTCGCTGGGGAGCAGGATAAATAGCCAGAAACGCGAAGCTTTTCCATTCATGTATTTTGATACATTGTATTTTGCCTCAAATGTGTCCGGGATGGGAGGCCTGGATATATATCGCAGTCATTTGTTGCCTGACGGTTCGTGGTCGCGGGCTCAAAATCTACAGGCTCCGATTAATTCCGGTGCCGATGATTACGCTTTTGTGATAGACAGATATTTTACTGCCACGGATAGTATTTTACAGTCGGGATATTTTAGTTCGAATAGGCGGGGAGGGCAGGGGAGTGATGATATTTATCTATATGAAAAGAGAAAATACTATCCGGTAAAAGAAGAGCCCGTTGAAGAGTTTGAGTATGAAATCGTACTGGACCTTCGTGTTTTTCAGAGACAATATGAAGATCCCGATGATCCAAATAGTAAGGTCCTAATGAGGGTGCCACTTCCTAACGCAAAAATTGTGGTGACAGAAGATGGCCGCAATTTTACGGAAACGGGATCAAATCAATACGGAATAATGACTTTGAAATTAAATCCCGATAAAGAATATGGGTTTTTTGCATCTCATGAGGGCTTTTTTAATAATGAATTAATTTTTTCCACCAGGGATTTGGAAATTGATTCATCTAAAAGGATACAGAAGTTTGAGGACAAAATACTTTTGAATAAGATCTTCTACGATAAGGAAATTGTATTGGAGAATATCTACTATGATCTCGACGAATCATTTATTCGTGAAGATGCCAAACCGACTCTCGATTCTCTTGCGAATTTACTGAAAATAAATCCCGTATTAAATATCCAATTATCCTCTCATACAGATTGTCGCGCAGATGATGATTATAATCTGGGCTTGTCTCAGGACCGGGCTCAGTCTGCCGTAGATTATTTGGTCTCCAAGGGCATTACCACGCAACGAATGAAGGCTGTGGGATACGGCGAGACAGCTCTTGCAATAAATTGTGATTGCGATGACTGTACCGAGGACCAGCATCAACAAAATCGCCGCACTACTTTTAAAGTAGTGGAATAGCAATTCTATATTTTAAAATGTCTTTAATCTCAACATTCAACCCTCTCCATTAATATCTCCAGCTTATTAAGTCTGCATGTGCTGGAGCACGCGCTTTAATCTCCTGCACCCATTTAGTAATAAACATTTCGTTATATCTCAGCCTCGAAATGTGATTTGGCTGGCTGTGATCTCCATTCCAACAGTGTTCTGCCCGATCACCATAATCCACTTTGCCGTCATAATAGGGGTCTGTGGTCTCCTCCAGGATTTCTTCGGCCAGATATACGGCGTTGTTCAGATAGTAGTTATCCATGTCTCCACAATAAATATGGATTTTGCCCTTCCAATCCTTTCCGTGTTTCTCCCAATCTCGCTTTAAAATGTAGGCCAGGTCGTAGTTCTCCTTCCAATACTCAGCTACCTCCGGATCAATTTCACCTGTTTCCTTATTCCAAATGCGTTGAGGATAACCGTCACTTCCCACCGGACTATACACTGCTTCCCAAATATCCCATTGTTGGCCGGACCTGCTTTTTGATCCAAGTGCGAGCTCCCGAAGATTCATATCTCTGAGCGTGGCACTGACATTGCCCAGATAATCACGGTGCCCTGGTCGCAATGTTTTTTTAAATGGTCCTTCTACAAAATAGGCATTTTTATCCTCGTAAAGATTGACAAGGCAATAGGCCCTAAAGTCAATAGGGTCAGGGCAAGCGGCATAGCATCCATTATATTCGGTGGGATACATTACTTGCACAGCAAGAGCTTCCCAGCCACCTGTACTTCCGCCATAGGTAAATCTCGCCCAACCTTCTCCAATACCTCGAAATTTTTCTTCAATGAAAGGGATCAATTCATACGTAATGGCATCTCCATATGGCCCATTATTTTTGCTGTTTACCGCATAGGAATCATCGTAATATGGAGTGGGGTGCTGTATTTCGATCGCAATGACACGTGGAAAATCCGGACCAGTCCATTTTTTATAGAAATTATATTGTTCTTCCTGGACAATTTTGTTGTAGCCGTGCACATCAAACCTTGCACTGTAGTCGGGTTTGAGATCCGGATCGGGAGCCTCTGTGCGCCATCCACCAAAATCACTTGGAAAGTGTCCGTGAAAGATCGCAAGAGGATACCTAACTTCAGGGTGATCTGCCCAACCTTCGGGCAAGAGGACATGTGCACCCAAATACATATCCCGACCCCAAAAATCAGAAAGTAATTTTGAGCGCATTTTGATATGCTTGACATATTTAGTGTCTTCCGGCTCTTTAATCTCAGGGACCTCCTTGTCCAGAGAAATGGTAATTGGATCTTTTATTGACGGGTCAAAAGTGACCTTAACCGGTGTGCTGTAAAAATTGCCTGGTTTACGATTCCATTGCTGGCCTTCTCCCTTATCGGGGGGCAATAAAACGCGATGACCATCCCCTCGATCAAAGTATTCGTACCGGTTGAAGAGTGCCTGTACATAATACTCCCCTTTAGGAACGGCGGTAAGTGAAGTGATGGGGTACCCATATGCATCGCCTTTAATGTTGATCGGTTCAGATTTTTTGTGGTCAACAATATCAGTTCCAAATACAATTTGAGTTGTGGGTCCATCAGAAATCAGGAAACGCGGTTCGTCTGATATATCTTGTACGGGTTTGGTAGAAATCAAGATCAGCATACGGCCATTTAATATCTCTGGTGAAGTCGGAATATCACAATCCACTGCGAAAAAGATATCATCATCAGTTGTCTGTAAAGATACAGCCTTACTGTTGATCACCAGAAAAATGACAATAAGCAAGCTCGAGAGTTTTTTCATGATAGTAATGTTGTACTCATAAATATAATATCGCAAAGATAATTTTTCTGCCCTCGCAGAAAATCACATACCTTCGTCACAAGAAAATATCACTGGATGTATCCCTTCATTCTCTTCGCAGATTTGGACTTATCGAATGCGTATGTGTTAATCATTTTGGCTTCTGCCGTCTTGATATTGTCCCATTTCTTCAATATTCTATCGGCAAAATCCAAGGTCCCATCCGTCTTGATGCTCATTATTTTAGGAATACTGTTCAATTACGGACTCAAGGCATACGGAGGCGGAGAATTCGACCTGATGAAAAGCCTGGAGATACTTGGTATTATTGGCCTCATCATGATTGTGTTGGAAGCAGCTTTGGATCTCGAATTATCTAAGGAGACTTTGCCGGTGATAGGGAAAACCCTGCTGGTGGCATTGCTTTGTCTTGTGTTATCGGCAGTGATCATCGCATGGGTTATTCAGTTATTTATCCCCATGGACTTTGCTGTGGCTATGCTTTACAGTACTCCTTTGTCCATTATGTCAAGTGCAATCATAATACCCAGCGTAGTTAATCTTACGAGGTCAAAACGGGATTTTATGGTTTACGAAAGTGCATTTTCCGATATACTTGGCATCATGCTATTTTATTTCGTGATTAGTTTTCTGGAATCCGGTGGGAAGGTTGCGACCATACAATTTGGGACAAGTCTTGTGATTACCATCCTGGTTGCCATAGCAGCGAGTTATCTTTTGGTCTTCCTCTTTAAAGACATGAAGGGGCACGTCAGGTTATTTCTACTTATTGCGGTACTATTGTTTTTATATTCTCTTGGTAAATTGCTACATCTTTCACCTCTACTGATCATCCTGATTTTTGGAATGTCACTGTCCAATCATCAGAGTGTCTTTAAGGTCTTTAAAAACTATTTCCTTGATGAATCGACAGACCCGATTGAAAAAATTGAAAAAGAATTTCATTTGATCACGATGGAGACAGCATTTGTGGTGCGTACCTTTTTCTTTGTTGTTTTTGGAATGACGATCAATCTGGCATCACTCGTTGATTTTAATGTTTTCTTAATCAGTGCCATCGTTTTGGCAATACTGTACTTAGTTCGTTTTTTATTTTTAAAATTATTTATTCGAGACAGTATCACTCCCGAATTGTGGATTGCTCCCAGGGGATTAATCACGATCTTGTTATTTTTTGCCATTCCGCACGATTTTGAACAAGAGGGTTTCGACAGCGGAATTTTGCTTTACGTCATTATTATATCCAGCCTGATCATGACCTTTGGTTTGGTCAGGGACCGGTCACCAGTTGAGCAGGTAAGTAATTGAGTGAGGAAGTAAAGATTCCCAAGCCCAAAACGAATAGAGATCCCGAACATCTTAGCGTAGCGGAGATCAAGCGAAGCGAGATCCCGACATCGACCGCAGGGAGATCGTCGGGAGAGAGATCGTCGGGAGTGCAAAGATTGGCAAGCCTTGAATACTTTATTTTACTGATTGAAATAACCGATCATCTGATAAATAAAGAGTGCAATACCTGCAATAATTAAATAGGTATTGGTGGCCCGGTAGAATGCCTTATAGCTTTTTCTAGTCTGCCACCTGGTGATGATAAAAACAATTGGTATTAATGCCAAAATCTGACCCAATTCAACACCTATGTTAAAGCAAACTATTTTGGCTAGAAATTGACTAGTGCCCATATCGAAAGACTGCAACCTGGTCGAGAGGCCAAAGCCGTGAATTAATCCAAAGAGAAAGACCATCAGAAGTAAGGTAGGAGATCTGAATTTAAATACTTTTTCAAATCCCCCTAAGTTTTCAAAACCTTTATACAGTACACTTAAGGCAATGACGGCATCAATCAAATGCTCGTCCGCTTTAATGCCCAGATAGGTGGCACTGATTAAAGTGATACTATGACCAATGGTAAACACCGTAATAAATTTGATGATGTCTTTAAAACCTGAAAGATAAAATATTACACCGGTCAAAAACAAAAGGTGATCATAGCCGGTGACCATGTGCTTGGCACCTACATATATATAAGCCAGCAAACCACCATTAGCCAGGATTTCCTGATCACTCGAACTCACACCGTGTGCACTTAACACCAGCGGGCATAAGAAAAAGAGTGCAAAGACAAGCCCCTTAGTCAAACGCACTTTCACGAGTTTCTGCGATTATACCAGAAAAAAAGAATGGCAATAAATACTATGCTGGCAATTAAATATACATAGCCGGGGATACCCAGAAAGGGCTCTTCATGGTCATGATCATGGTGATCGTGAGCGTGGTCTTGATCATGTGCATCATGGCTGTGTCCGTGTCCCACTCCGAAGGTGATTGTCGCCCAGTTGGACTCATGGGTTACAGAGGGATCATCAGATAGGGTCAGGTAAATTGTTCTGAGGTACCATATACCTTCGCTGGTCAAAGGCACGGTCACAACGCCTTCTACGTTGGTCCGTAGCTCCTTGTCATGGGTATGTGCGTGTGCCGATTCAGCACCGTGTTCATGGGTATGTTCCTGGTCTTCGTCTCCTTTGCCGGCATATACCAGCTGATCAGCTAGGGGTTCTCCATGCCATAGCAATCTAAATTGGATGTCATGTCCTGAATGGGTAGCATAGGGATTGCTCAAGGGCACAAATTCTACCGGATATCCCAGGACTGTTTTCCAATCATCAGACAGAGTATCACCTACCTGAAAAATGGTCTTAACGTGTTTGGAATAGCGCTCTACCGCATCCTGATCGAGCCCATCATTTTCGCGCCTCCATTGAAGCATATCCAAAACGCCGTCGTGTTCGAGATATTCATTAAAATCAGCGGCATTCAGCTCAATGACCTGAGGCCTGGTCGAAACACCGGCTATCCATGTACCACCATCTGAAGTCTCAAAATCAAACATGGTGACATTTCCTTTCTCTCTCCACTGAGTAGTATCTATACTGATTTGCTTCTGAACTCCTGCCAAACGCACATCTACCATCCGGTGACGGGCGATGGTGTTGTCACTGTGATTAAAAGTGCCATTAAACAGCTTAAAAGTGACAATCTGATCCACGGGCATAGAATAACTGTCAAGTTTAAGAAACATGTCATGGCTGCTAAAAACTATGGCTGCCAAAAAGATCAGAAAGACTTTTCTCATAGTAAGTTTGTTTTGAGGTCGGCTGGACAAGACCTTCGGGAATTTGAGGCTAAAATAAGGCGCTGACCGACAACAAACAAAAAAAGAACAATACTCTTCAGATATGTTAGCTATTGGTTAATATAAATATTGATCTCACATTAGTCACAGAAGGAAACGAGCATAACTTTGAAGGCACTGCAACGATATGGGATCACCTACGCAGCTGTAACTGTGCCCATAATCCTGCAGAACTTGTTTCTGATTCTCACAACGAATTTCGCTTTTTTTGTATAGCAGAAAATACCTATCTGGTGCCTTGGTCCAGCCACGCATTAAAACCGGACAAGTGAGGAGAAGAAATTTCACAAGTTCTTAGAAGAAGTACTCACTCTGTTGAACATGCTAAAGGGATACATAACTCTTCGAAAAAAAACAAAAAGTATCCCCTCTATCACCACCATATTCTACAATACTACTACAATACCGCCGGACCTCTGTACAATAACATCGCGATACCTTTTTACTTCCACACCAAACCACTACACCAGCACACTGCTACACTTCTGCATCTAAAAATAGTGATATCCCAACCATGCCACAAGGTAAGCCAGAGACGTCATGAAGGTAAATTGCACAAGCGGCCATTTCCAGGAGTGCGTTTCTTTTTTTACAACGGCCAGAGTACTCATACACTGCATGGCAAATACAAAAAACAATAACAGGGATAGGGCAGTTGAATAATTAAAAATTAATTCTCCGGTCACCGGATCCTTTTGCTTTGCCAGGTGAGCTCGTATTTTAAATTCATCCTCCTGACTTCCAATGCTGTAAATAGTTGCCATCGAACCCACAAAAACTTCACGGGCTGCAAATGAGGTGATCAATGCAATTCCTATTTTCCAGTCATATCCCAACGGTTTAATTATGGGCTCTATATAGCGACCCAGTATCCCGGCATAGGAGACCTCCAGCATTTGAGCCGCTACGAGGTCGTCAGTTTCCCTGGCATCCAGACCCATTTCAATCGCCAAAGCATTGGCTTCTTCAGCAGCCTGGCTCATGTCACCCGCCGGGCCGTATGAAGCGAGAAACCACAGGACAACAGAGATGAGCAGGATGATTTTTCCGGCTTCCCTAATAAAGGCACCTACTTTGGTCCTGATATTTCTCCACACATTATGCCAGTCCGGCATCCGGTAGGGCGGAAGTTCCATTGCGAGAAAGGATTGCATCCTCGATTTTAGGATTTTTTTGAAAATCCATCCCGATCCCAGTGCACCTAAAATTCCCAATAAATAAAGACCGGCAAATGCGATCCCCTGACTGTTGAATATTCCCCACATTCTTTCATACGGTACCACAAAAGCAATTAATACAGTATACACCGGAATTCGCGCAGAGCAAGAGATAAAAGGCGTTACTAAAATCGTGATAAGCTTCTCCTTCCAATTTACAATTGTCCGGGTAGACATCACAGCGGGGATGGCACAGGCGCCACCACTTATCAGGGCTACAATGCTCCTTCCATTCATTCCAAATCTGCCCAAAAAACGATCAAATAAAAATACTGCCCGGGACATGTATCCAATTTCCTCAAGTAGTGCTATGAGGAAGAACAAAATTGCAATCTGTGGTACAAACACCATGACACCACCCAGCCCTGGAATAATTCCCTCACTGATGAGATCGGTAATCCAGGAGGGGGAAAAATTGTTTTTTACCCATGCTCCCGCTACACCAAATACCTCTTCGATTACGTCCATCGGATAAGTAGCCCAGGCAAAAATCGCCTGAAAAACAAAAAGCATAATTGTAAAAAACAATAATGGTCCCCAGAGCCAGTGGGTGACTACATTATCTACTTTGTCTGAGAGAGAGATTGCTGCCTTGTTTTTGGTGACCACTCCACCTACGAGTGTTTCCAGATTGTTTAAGCGGGCGAAAGTTTCTTCGACTTGCTCTTTCAATGGCTCAAAATCAAACTTTTCGAGTTTCGACTCCCACGCATCTTTTGTGTATCCCGTTTCGAAATCAAGCCATTTGTGATGGTGTGCCCATAGCCACCTCAAGTAAAGATTGGGCTCCGGTTCGAGTTGCCCCAGGTCTGTCAGCATCTTCAGTGCATCCCGATGCAGTTCTTTTATCATCCGCGGGGGCCGCTGCTTCCTTATTAGATTTTGACAGATGAGATTTTTTAGATCAGAAATATTTTTCCTTTTTCTGCTACTGATTGCAATTACATCTACATGTAGCTCAGCAATTAATCTGTTGAGGTCAATCTGATTTCCACGATCTTCAAATTCGTCCAGGAGACTCAACACTAGGATAGTCGGAATGCCCAAATCCAAAATCTGAGAAAGACCGAGTAATTGTTTATCGAGGTGATTAATGTCTGCGACGTACACGACTAGATCCGGATGATCTTCATGATTGGGATTAATGAGTACTGAAGTTGTAATTCGCTCGTCAGACGAATTTGGAAACAGACTGTAACTTCCCGGTAAATCAACGACCTTCACAGTTCCACATCTGGGAAGCTCTGTTTTCCCACTAATTCTTTCGATTGTGACTCCGGGAAAATTCGCCGCTTTGTTGCGACCACCGGTGATCAGATTAAACAATGTGGTTTTTCCACTATTGGGATTCCCTGTGAGGACGATCGTAGGCAACGCATTATGGATCAAACTTTCACTCCAATTTGGCTTGCCTCAGTATACCTCAAAGCAATAGATCGACCATCAATTCTCACGTAAAGATTCCCCTTGCGTGGCAATCTTCTCACCACGTCTACCGTCTGACCTGGAGATACCCCCATAGAAAGCATTTTCTTGTGTAGTTGGCTCACAACAAATGGCTCCAGTACGGCAGACTTTCCGATTTCGAGTTCTGAGAGCATTAAATGCATTGGTTTTATCTCTTCATTCGTGGGCTAAATTACTTGTTAAACAACTGATCGGCAATGCTTATAATGTAGATTTGGCCTACCTAGTCTTAGGTAGAAAAATGACCGTGTCGGGAAAGATATTGCATTATTTTGTCAACCATATATAGTCTTTTTTTGTAAAGTATGTATAACTTGTAGAGAAACCAAAAAACAATCTCAACTATGTGGCAAACAGTCATACCCGCTGATGCCTGCCTCCTCGATTACCTTGAGCCTTCCTGGGTGGTTATCGACTGCCGGTTTTACCTGGATAAGCCGGACAAAGGAGAACAGGCATACCGCAAAAGTCATTTATTCGGTGCTCATTACGCTCATCTTGATCGCGATTTATCAGGCCCGGTCATCCCGGGTAAAACGGGTCGCCATCCTCTACCCAGAGTGAGCAGTTTTGTCAGGAAAGTAGAATCCTGGGGGGTTAGGAAACGGTCTCAGATTGTTGTCTACGATCAAAATGAAGGAAAGATCGCCGCGCGGCTCTGGTGGATGTTTAATTGGATCGGTCATAAAAAGGTCGCAGTTCTCAACGGGGGGTGGAAAGAATGGACAAGACGCGAGTATCCTGTAACAAATGCGCTACCCGATGCCGTTAAACCTGTGAAGTACAACTATGATCTGAAAAAAGACCTTGTCGTCAATCGTTCCAAAGTCGATAAAATTCGCCGGAATCACGCCTGGACACTGGTCGATGCTAGAGATGCAGATCGGTATAGTGGTAAGAGAGAACCCATTGATCCGGTAGCGGGTCACATCGATGGTGCCGTAAATCACCCCTGGATGCTCAATGTTGACGATGATGGACTGTGGAGATCGGGAGAAAAACTGCGTCGTTCCATCGAAATGTCGGCGGGAAGTATTGATCCTGATCACACCGTTTTTTATTGTGGCTCCGGGGTCACCGCGTGTCATAATGTTCTGGCATGTAAGGAGGCTGGATACGGGGAAGTTAAGCTCTATCCGGGTTCCTGGAGTGAGTGGATTACCAAAGTACAATAGTGCCGTAGACTTTAGAAAACAACTTCCTCTGGCTGCTATTCTCCCTCCTCAAGTTCAAACTGGTCGAGATCGAGGCCTAATAACTTCGCCCCGTTGAGGTAGTAAATCTTTCTTAAAATTTCATCGGGGAGGTTTAGCCCGTACATTTTCCAAAATGCGTGGTAGCGCTTGTAATACGGAAAGTATTCGTCGGCGGTCTCCAAAACCCGGAAGTATGTGTGATATTCGTTTGGACGGTAGGAGTCCTTGCCAAAGAGAATTCTATCCTGGTATTTTTCAAAAAATGCAGAGGCCATTCTAGGTTGCCGGCCCAACTCTGCAATTACTGCACCGAATTCGACATACATATTGGGAATTTCATCGAGCAGTGTTCCCAATTTCTGCAGATCATTGGCAAACCACCCAAAATGTGCATTGATAAATGTGGTGCCGGGATGTTTTCTAAAGATATTGTGTTGTTCTGCAATGATCTTCTCCCATGACACAGGATTATCCGGACCCCGTTTTCTTCCGGGCCTTAATTTGAGTTCCAGCCATCGCTCGTTGAGGCTGTCATGCGGCTGCCAAAATGGTCTTGGATCTGCCGAATGGATTAATACAGGCATCCCTAATTCTCCACATTTAGCCCATATGGGATCAATACGCGGATCATCAATGGCGATCCGGTTTCCCTTAGAATCCTTGTTGCTCATGCCCTGGCTTTTATAGATTTTCAATCCCTTTGCACCATTGGCATAATCGTATTCGATTTGCTTTACAGTTTCTTCTGACCAATCGGGTTCATCGATGCTTTGTAAATTAATATTGGTGAACACGACAAACCGGTCCTCCAGACCCTGCGAAGCGACATTATCTGTCATTGCTTTCAAAGCAGCACCTCCTCGGCCACTCAGGTTTACCAATACCTGCATATTTAGCGAGTCCATCTCAGAGACGAGCTGGGATAAGTCCGATTCACCCAACCTCCATTGATGATTGTGTATGTCGATAAACGGAAATTTTGATCGAACCTTAGGATTCTCCGGAACCACCAATGTAGATGGGGGATCGTATGATTCAAAATCAATGGTGATATCTAATGGCTGTCTCCGCTGGGCATCCGAAGAAACGCAAAATAACAGCAATACAAGTACAATAATCGGTTGTCTCATCGTCTTATTGGCAAATTTTGAATATCTGAGAATCGTCAAATTTAACGGGATTTACTGGACTTTTTCCTTAACAAACAGATAAAATCGTACTGTTTCTTTTCGTGATCCATGAATTCCCATAATTGCGTGATTTTCATATATGTTAAAAAGTTCTACTATGTATTAGTTTGGCAAACAATTTGCTGTGACAATATATAATACTTTTTATTAATATGAGAATACCTGATCCGGACCCCAGTACGCGAATGTTTTCGATCATAATTATGATTTTGCTTTCTCTCTTTGCAGTGAGCATCAATACGTCTGACGGCCAGGACTGTGGTGATATCGAAGTAAACTTGGATTGGTCTGATGTTTATTGGGATTTTGGAACACGACGCGCGGTACTTCATGTGCCATCAGAAGATCAGCAACACATTGTGGATGTAGAATTTAAAGTGGAGACCGGGACCCTGGGAAGTTTTGAGGGATTTGGTGTCTTGTCACCTTATATCGATGGAGACACCATTTATCACTTTGGTGAAGGTCGCGATCTGGGTCTTATGTTTGATCCTCATCCGGATCAGGGAACATCACCGGTACGGGTCACCCTAATATTTAGCGCCCCAGTTCAGTGTCTTCAGTTTGAGATTTCGGATATCGATATTGCGCCGGGGAGGAAGGACAGTTTGATCGTCACTGGTAATGGTGGTACAGTGCTGCCTGATCTGCAGGTATTGTCGGATCAACCCACTGTCAGAGTTATGGGATCTACAGCAGTTGCACTGGGTGGTGGATACGGAAGGACAGCATCCGGATCATCATTCGCAAATCAAGATGATGGCACGATTAGCGTCTCATTTAGAGACAGAGAACTGGATTCGATTACGATCGAGTATTATGAGGCAGGCAGAGCTGAAGATCCGGATGCAAGAGGCCTGGGTCTGTTTAATAATATGAGCTTTTTCAAGACAGAAATTATCCCACCTAAGCTTGTGAAATTTGGTTTGGTGCCTGACGAAGAGTGCATGCCCGTGCTGCGATGGGTGACCAGTCACGAACTAGAAATTGCTGACTACGAAATCGAATACAGTTTTGATGGCTATAATTTTTCCAAGGTTGCGACGGTCCCGGCCAAGAATGAATATCGCAATGAGAATATTTACGAAGTACTCCTTGAGAGAAAATTAAATGCACAGAATTTTTTTAGACTGATTCGAACCGATCAGTCGGGAAATCGTGTAGTCCTGACAGACCAGAGACTGGAGGGAGGTGATTGTTTTAGTTTTACATCCATCAATATTTACCCTAATCCATCAAAGGGTAATTATGTATTTATCGAGATCGAAACCCCAGCATCAACAACGACGGATATCGGCATCATCGATCAAGATGGTGAAATGCTTGTACAAACAAAACACTCTCTAAAGAAGGGACAGAATGTTTTTAAGCTGACGTCCAGACATTTGGTGCCGGGTATTTATTACGTGCGTTTTACAGCAGGAAAGGAAATTATCACTAAGCGAATAAATATTTTGAAGTAGGGAATTTGATTGACCTGGTACCGGATCTGGTATCATTCGATATTTGATTTTTTACGGACGTGGATCTCCATCAGTGTCACTGAATGATAATGTTTATTGTCTCAACATTCCTCTCTAGTGCTCCGATGATTTCTACATGCATGTAATAAACACCTTTGGTTAGTTGTAAGTCTCTGATATCGATCTGATCATTAATGGCATTTTCTGTCAGACTTTTCTGATAAATAATTTGTCCCAGCGCATTTACGATAACTGCATTTATTTGTTTGATTTTCCTTTCGCTGCTTTCAAAAGAAATGATCTGAGAAGTGGTATTCCATTTCGCGTGTGTTGACACACTATTGATTATGGGCTGGTGCACCATGTTTTTTTGTGCAACACTCCCATCCAAACAATCCGGTTGATCACACGGACCTAATAGATCACCGTGACCTAGATGGTCAGACAGACTGCTTTGGGCAACACATAATTCTTGAGATCCCTCGTCAGTTTGGTGACAGATAGTTACTTTCTTGCCATTGGGGTGGCAGCTAATGTTTTCACCCAGAGGCAGCATTATTACTCCGCTCGAGTTGCAACCGTTAGCGTCATATACTGAGCAGCTTAAAATCTCTACTTCATCAGGGCAAACCCGGATCTCCGCTCCATCTTTGCCATTGCTCCACTGATAGCTGTAGATACCTGACCCGCCGGTTGCGGATACTTCCACCTTCAGACAGTTGTTATCGAGGTATTGATCCACTGAATAGGTTGTGCAAGGGTCATAGACGAGCTCCAGGTCTGAATAGATGTGTAGGACAGACAAGGACGTGTCTTTCTGACCTAAGTTGTCTGTGACCACAAGTTGCACCTGGTGCTCACCGAGATCACCGCAGGTGAAGAGATTGGGAATGACCTCCATCCGGACCAATTGGCAATCGTCGTAGCTTCCCCGATCTACCTCTTTCACACTTAATTGGAGATTTCCGTTGTCCGGAATTTTCCTGTGAATTTCTTTCCGACTGAAAGCAACTGGAGGGTCGATACCTTCACCATCTATGGATTCCTCTGGCCCAATCCTATACTTTCCTACATCATTACCTCCATTGTCACTTACTATCAAATAGGTAAATTGTCCTGGAATCAAATCATCTCCGTTGATGATGACTTTGGAAGCTTCCTTTTTGGTGATGACCATCTGATCGTTTACAATATTGACATAAAATTCTAAGTTGCGATCAATCTCTTTGATTTTTATTGGGTTTATTTTTTCCGCCATGTAGAAGTAGTAGAGATTCAGTTCTGCTGGACGCTCGAGATCAACTTCCTGTCGCTGGCAAAGTGCGAGGGGATATGCACAATCCGGATTTATCAAACTAATCGAAAAATGATACTCGCTCTTGTCATTGGCTCTGTCATCACTCAGTAAAATTGTATACATTCCTTCATCCAGCACCGTAGGAATAATTAAATCATTCGCTTTTCCCGAAACTCTGTTTCCTGCAATTTTTTGCCCATGCGGATCATAGATTTCTACTTTGGTCTCAAATCCCTGATTTAAGGCCAGGGCTTTGCAGACAAGACCATCACCTGCTGCCATTCCGATCCGCATTGCATGGATTTCTGCATTTTTAGAAATTGCGGAATGGACATATTCTTTTTGGGTAGCGTGAATATTTCCACAATCACTATTTAGATCTTGATAAGTAAAACCATATTCGCCAGTATCATTTCCGTTTGCATCAAAAATAAATACGCTAAATTGGTCAGTACTATCCACAGAAAATGGTTCTATGAAGGCATATGAATTGGATTTTCTTTGCGACTTGTGAAGTCTATTGCCATCACTATCGAAAATGTAAATCGAAGATTCGAGGTGTCTGGACTCAGCCCTCATTTGAGCAAGGGCGAGATCTCCTTCCTGGACATCGATTACATAGACCTGGCACGCTACCTCGGTGGCAATCGTATCCCTAATATCATCTCCGCAACTGATTTTTCTAGCGTAGGCGGGATTGTTGATCTTATGCAAAGCCAGCCCGTAATCACCTGTATCATTGTGGTTGTGGTCATAAACGACAAGAAGACACCCTGCATCTTTCTCCAATGTGTAATCAAAGATCTGAATATCCCCTCCGGCTCCTTCAATAGTGACCAGGATCGAGTCATCTTGATACAGCCGCAGACTTGCATCTACACTGCTTTGTGCATCGCCCATCCTGACCCAAAGACGGTCACCAATACTGCCAAAGAAATGAAGAGTGTCAATTTCACCTGGATATGAAATTTCTCCAACTAGATTTGTTCCGTATGGTATAGAATCTATTTTGGCAAAGAGAAAGAGAGGTACACCAGCAAGTATGAGCAATAAAAATACCTTGCGCATCGAGTTTCATTATTTGATTCCGGGGGACTCAACGCTGATTTTACAAATTTCAGGCCAAATTCGTAATCAGATTGGTAGAAAAGTTTGCCAGTGCATTTCAAGCTCACAAAATCATGGTCTGAGAGACCGTGTTTGGAGTGTTGCTATATGCGATATAAATTCGTCTGATCCCGAATGAGCGCTTGATGCTCTCGACCTGCGTTTGATTTAGCTACATAGCCACAGATCCATGCCTGAAGTTCTCGAAGTTTGAACTTGAAAGTTGTAGTAGACATTGTGGTATCCATTGAGCCTGATCCGCCAGGAGGATTCAACCAGATACCGGGTAGTAATAGATTTTACTATTTTGATATCGGGTTCATCAGGTCAAAGAGTCAAGGTTTTTCTGAAACTTTTTTTATTATAGAACTGAAATGAAATTTCTTGCAGATGAAAAATGCTTTTTTCCATTTTTTGTTTTTCACCGTTTGTCTTTTACTCACTTTTTGCAGGGGATCCCGACAGGGGTCTGACCATCCTAATATTTTATTCGTGATCAATGACGATCAATCATTTCTACATACGAGTTTTGCAGGATGCGAGTTTGTCAATACCCCGGGCTTTGACAGAATAGCCACTGAGGGGGTCTATTTTAAAAACTGCTATGCCGGATCTCCCGGATGTGCACCATCCAGAAGTACGATCGTGACCGGTAGATATCACTGGCAAAATGAACAGTCAGGTCAGCACGCTGCTGTCTGGTTGGATAAGTATAAATCCTTCGTCGATATCCTGGCACAAAACGGATACAAAACAGGTGTAACCGGTAAGGGTGTAGGACCCTTTTACTACGCAGAGGATTTAGACCTGGAAGAAATCACATACAATGGCAAAACCTTAAAGCTCAGACATGGAAATGCCGCGGGGCCTATGTACAACGATATCAGGTACGGCAACAGAGATGATGAACGAGTGGCAACGGGAATAAACAACAAAAATTACTTTGCAAATTTTAAAAAGTTTATGGCGGAAGAAAGGGGAGATAAACCCTTTTTCTTTTGGTACGGCTCGCACGAACCACACAGAAAGTATGAAGAAGGATCCTGGCGCAGAAATCAGAAGATACTGGAGGAGGTCACAGTCGCTGAATTTTATCCGGATCACGAGGTGATCAGGTCCGATCTACTGGATTATGCTGTGGAAATCGAGTGGGCCGATCTGCACCTTGAGCGAATGATCGACTATCTGGAAGAAATCGGTGAGTTGGAGAATACCATAATCATCGTTACTGCCGACAATGGAATGCCATTTCCAAGAGCAAAGGCAAACGGATATGAATATGGGACCCATGTGCCCCTTGCAATAAGATATCCAAAGCAAATCAAAGGAAATCGCATCGTCGAAGACCTGATCAGTTTTGTAGATTTAGCTCCAACGATATTCGATCTGGTCAATGTGCGACCTGATGGCATGCTACCTATGAGCGGAAAAAGCTTTTCTAATCTCTTATATCCTGATCGATCAGAGAATCCTGACCAGCACCGGCATTTTGCTATTTCTAGCAGGGAGCGCCACTCTTCTTCCCGGTATCTTAATTGGGGTTATCCGCAACGCATTATGAGAAGTGATGATTTTTTATTCATATGGAACATGAAGCCCAACCGGTGGCCTTCTGGTGCTCCGCAACGATTTGATGCTCAGGACACCAGTGCACTGATGCCCATGTTTGGTCTCAACGCGGAGGGAAAATATATTCCGGACGGGGCATTTACCGATATTGATGATTGCCCTACCAAGACGTTTCTAATCGAGAATCACAGTACTCCCGGTATAGAAGAGTATTTTAAAATCACACATGATAAAAGACCGGAATTCGAACTTTTTAATGTGGTCGAAGATCCGTCTTGCGTTCACAATCTCATGAGGGATAAAAAATATGAAGCAGATGCTCAAAAATTAAAAGCACTATTATTAGAGCAACTTACTTTCTATGAAGATCCTCGGGTAGTCGGAAAAAATCCGGAGATTTTTGACAGTTACAAAAGACATTCGAGAATGCGTAAATTTCCAAAACCAGATTGGCTGAATTGAAATCGGGCGAGAGAAAAAATTATTACTTCTATGAGAAATATTTGCTTTGTCGCGGTTAGTTTATTTATCGCCTGTCAATCCGTTGATAAGAATCATCAGGAAACCATTTATCCGAATATAATTTTTATCCTCGCAGATGATCTGGGCTTTGGTGATTTGGGTTGCTATAATGCTCAATCTAAAATACCAACTCCACATCTGGACAGACTTGCTCTGCAGGGTATGCGATTTACAGACGCTCATGCTCCCGGGTCTGTCTGTACTCCTACAAGATATGCGATTCTCACCGGCAGATATTGCTGGAGGAGTCGACTCCCGGCGGGGGTTTTACGCGGCTATGGCCGATCCTTGATCGAATCTGAACGCACCACCGTTGCTGAGCTTCTCAAGCAAAGCGGATATTCGACAGGTGTGGTCGGCAAATGGCATCTTGGACTGGACTGGATAGTAAAAGACGAGTTTAAAGACTCCTTAGCCAGTATTAAAGTGCGCACTAACGAAGTCGGGATGGTGACTGAAATGGATCCAACTTTCATTGATTTTAGGAAGGCGCCATCTGATGGACCTCTTGATCACGGATTTGATTATTCATTTATTCTTCCGGCGTCTTTAGACATGGATCCCTACTGTTTCTTGGAAAACGACATACTTACCGATGAGCTTATTGATACTACCGAGGGCAATGATTTAAACACGGGATATACTGGCGCCTTCTGGCGACCGGGATTACAAGCAAAGAATTTTTCGATGGAAGGCGTCATGCCAATGTTCACTGACAAGGCAATCAAATTTATCGAGAACAATGCAGAAAAAGAAAGTCCTTTTTTTTTATATCTGCCATACGCATCTCCACATACTCCATGGGTGCCTACAAAGGAATTTGAAGGGGAAACTGACGCAGGGAGTTACGGAGATTTTGTGCATATGGTCGATGCAATGGTAGGTCAGCTAATGGCATCGCTCGAAAGATCAAATATTTCTCAAAACACGCTCGTCATATTCACAAGTGATAATGGGCCCTTCTGGACACCTTCCCTTATTGAGCAATATGACCACCGGTCAGCCGGTCTATGGAGGGGAATGAAGGCCGATGCCTGGGAAGGAGGACATCGCATTCCTTTCTTTGCACGATGGCCGGAGAAAATATCATCAGAGTCTACATGTAACAATCCCATCAGCCTTGTGGATTTTATGGCAACATGTGCAGACATTGTCAAAACATCGTTGGAAGGTGATCAGGGACCGGACAGCCATAGTATTTTGCCTCTTTTGCTGGGTGATAATGCCGGGTGGACCGGACCGGAAGCTCTAATTCATCACTCATCAAGAAATTTTTTTGCTGTTCGGCAGGATGAATGGAAACTCATTCTTGGGCTCGGCTCCGGAGGATTTTCAGAACCGAGAGTCCGGACGCCAGTACCGAATGGTCCCACCGGTCAGCTTTATAACCTGGGGACGGATCCCGGGGAGGAACAAAATCTCTTTGTGGAATACCCGGGCAAAGTAGCCGAACTGACAAAGATACTGGACGACTATCGACAGAAAGGACACAGTCGTGGCGCTGGTAACTGAGGCTTGCGGTGTCGGATTTATTGTTATCTTTTGGCTGTCGAAATCTTTGAATGAAACAAGAAATGATTATTAAGACCTGTAAGTTTATTTTTCTGTTTATGGCTATATCCATATTGAGCTGCGAATCGGATTCTGGAAGTAGTAGTAATGATGACGATTTTCCGGAACGCCCGATTACAATGCTCGTCCCCTGGTCTGCCGGTGGTATGACAGACTTGAGTGCAAGGGCTATCGCGGCTGTTCTCCAGAATCATATCGGCACTACGGTCAATGTGATCAACCGTACCGGTGGTGGTGGTGTTATTGGTCATTTGGCGATCAGCCAGGCAAAACCCGATGGTTACACTGTCGGTGCCGTGACAGTAGAAATTACGATGTTGCATAATTTGGGTCTTACCCCCCTCACTTATAAAGATTACACTCCCCTTACCCTTCTGGTAGATAATGCGGCTTCGGTCACAGTACGCGCAGATGCGCCTTATAACAATTTACAGGATCTAATTAATGCCATAAAAGCGTCTCCCGGATCATTAAAAGCCTCCGGCACTGCAAGAGGGGGGATTTGGGATCTCGCCAGGATTGGATTTTTAGGCGCTGCTGGTTTGGAGGAGAGTGACTTGCCATGGGTACCCAGTCAAGGTGCAGCACCGGCACTGCAAGAACTCATCGCGGGTGGTGTGGATGTGGTGACTGCCTCGATGTCTGAGGTAGATGCTTTGAGGAGGGCAGGGGAGGTAAAGTCTCTGGCGGTAATGTCTGACGAACGCCTGACACAGTTCCCCAATGTGCCGACTTTAAAAGAGCAGGGAATTGAATGGCAGTCGAGTGGATGGGTTTCTGTATGTGCTCCAAAGGGATTAAATGATTCTGTAAAAGCTAAATGGGAGACGGCACTTAAAGCGGCAATGGATGATCCAGAGTTTACCAAAGCGCTAAGTCAGGCCGGTTCGAATATCAGATCTATGCAAGGAGCAGAACTACTTACTTTTATGGAAGAGCAGCATGCAAAAAATGAGACAGCCATGACGGTAGCCGGCCTAAAACAAAATTAAATTTCCTCCCAGATTTTGAAAACCAATAAGGAAACACACATCGGCATTGCAGTCACCTTGCTGGGAGTTTTTGTTTTTTTCTTAGCCAGGAAATTTCCCGAATTGCCGGAAGGATATCCAGGGCCGGGTTTGTTTCCTACTGGCATTGGTCTGGGATTCTTTATTATGGGATTGTTGCTGGTTTATTTCTCGTTCCGAAGTTCAACCGGTGATGTTGGCAAACTGCACGGAAAATGGATCCCGGCTATTGCTCTATTGATAATCCTGGCCCTTTTCCCTTTTTTAAAGGATTTTGCAGGCTTTTTTATTTCTATTGCGATCGCTATTTTTTTCGTCGGACTTCTCATGAAACTCGATATTCTCAAGAGTTTGCTCACTGCAGCTCTTACTACAGGATTTATTTATGTGATTTTTGACCGCATTTTGCATGTGCCATTATGAGCGAATTATTTAGCATTCAGGGAATATTGGCTTTGCTGCTAGGGGGATTATACGGAGCCGTTTTTGGATCAATTCCTGGCCTTACAGCTACTTTGGCCATTGCCCTTTTTATTCCAATCGCATTCTTTCTGGATCCCTCAATTGCGCTTCCGGCAATTATTGCCATTTCATCGGTCGCTATTTTTGCGGGTGATGTGGGGTCTACAGTGGCCCGGATTCCCGGTACCCCTGCAAGCGCTGCATATTTTGATAAATTGTATGGGCTTGCCAGGAAAGAAGGCCCATTGTATTCTTTAGGGATCAGCGCCATGGGTAGTGCAATTGGAGGTATAATTGGCGCTTTGCTACTCATGCTCACCGCGTCTGTTATTGTCTCCTTTGCCAGGCAGTTTAGTTCGTTCGAGTATTTCTGGATTGCAGTTTTAGGACTTACAGCAGGTGTATTTGCATCGAGTGGATCAGCGATCAAATCGTTTGTTTCTTTAATGCTGGGTCTTTTGTTTTCTACTGTCGGAGTAGATCCTACTCTGGGATTTCCGCGATTTCATTTTGGGAGCACCCAGCTGATGGGAGGGCTCAACTACATAGTGGCCATGATCGGTTTATTTGGATTTTCTGAGGTACTCAATCATTTGTTTAATCCCGGGCGCCACTATGAGACAGAATTTACCAGTGAGCGATCAGCTCGATCATTTTATGTCAAACCTCTGTATCTGATACTGAAGAAAAAGTGGCTTGTGTTGCGCTCGAGTTTGGTAGGAGTTCTGGTGGGTTTTTTACCAGGTGCTGGCGCAGATATTGGGTCTTGGGTATCGACGAGTCTGGAAAAAATGAAGCAGAAACGCAATCCGGATCGAGAAGATGATGACGAGATTATACTGTCAGGAACCAGTGCAAACAATGCCGCAGTGGCGAGTGCCTGGATCCCCGCCCTTTCCCTTGGGTTACCCGGAGATACGGTTACCGCTATTGTATTGGGAGTATTTATGATGAAGGGAATAAGTCCTGGTCCACTGCTGTTTGATCAGCAACCCGATCTCATTGTTGCACTCTATGCGACGTTTATCATCTCCAATATATTCTTACTGCCCTTTTATGGGTATTTGAGCGCCTTGATGGCAAAAAAGCTGATCAAGACTCCAATGCCTTTACTTCTTACCGTTGTTACAGCACTTTGCATTGTCGGTGCCTACGCAATCAATAATGAGGTGCGCGATGTTTGGATTATGGGTTTGATGGGACTATTGGCCTTCTTGCTGCAGCGCGGTGGATTTCCACTGGCTCAGGTGGTCTTGGGCATGGTCTTAGGCCCGATTCTCGAACAAAATTTCATGGTGAGCGCAATAAAGTCTCGATGGGATCTCATGAGCTTTTTTGAGCGACCGGTTGCCGTGGTCCTGATGGTCGCCACTTTGCTCATCATTTTTCTCGGAGTGAGGTATGGTAAAGGGATCACAAAAAAGCAGGAAACCACGTAATGACCCAGGTCACCTTTTGGTCCTGATGAACTGATTATCTTTCCATTATTATTTTTGTTTTTGTCACATCAAGCGATGACAGCATGAAATCAATTAAGGCTCCAATAAAGTGTGGAATTTATTTAGGTATTTGCTGCATTATCCTTTCCTGTACCCGGAATACCCAAAGTGACTTGACAAGTGAAGAGGAGAGTACCTTTGTGCGAGTGCGTTTTACTGCTCTGCCGGAGGATGTCAAAAGTCCTCCTGACAATCCTTCCTCACCGGCAAAAATAGAATTGGGGAGGCTCCTGTTTTATGATCCTATTCTTTCCGGAGAAAAAGATGTTGCTTGTGCTACATGTCATCATCCCAGTAGTGGATACGCGGAAACACTAAAAATCTCAATCGGAGTAAATGGCCAGGGATTTGGGACCCAACGTGCTTTTAAGCACCCAAATGATATACCATTTACAAAAAGAAATGCTCAAAGTATCCTAAATGCCGCTTACAATGGAATAGACATTCACGGAGATTATGATCCTTCCCATGCCCCAATGTTTTGGGATCTGCGTGTCGAGAGTCTGGAGAATCAGGCTGTTGAGCCGATTAAGGCAATGGAGGAAATGCGGGGTAAGAACTTCTCTGAGGATGAAATATTTGATGAGATCGAACACAGGTTGCGAAGTAATGAGCAATACCAGGATCTGTTTAGAGATGCGTTTTCAGGGGACAATCCTATCACAATGAAAAATGTCGCCAAAGCGATTGCAGCTTATGAGCGCACCTTAGTTGCAAATAATTCCAGGTTTGATCAATATATGCGGGGTGACAAGGAGGCCTTATCTGAATCTGAAATTCAAGGCTTTGAATTATTTAAAACGGTAGGGTGTGCAAAGTGTCACAATGGCCCGATGTTTTCAGATTTTAAAACACACGTGATCAGCGTTCCTCCCAGCGAAAAGTTAAATGTACAAGACAGCGGTTTTCAGAGCACTTTTGCATTCCGCACACCTTCATTGCGCAATTTGCGATTCACTTTTCCCTTTATGCACAATGGTGAGTTTGGCGCATTAAAGGAGATTTTGGAGTTTTATGAAGATATCGGCGGTGAAAAATCACGCAATCCCAGCGTTTCAGCGGACATGCTCGATCCATTGGCCAGAGAATTGGAATTAAAAGTAAAAGACATGGGGCCCATAATCAATTTTTTATTGAGCCTCAACGACGATAGCTTTGATAAGCAAATCCCGGAAAGTGTACCAAGTGGTCTGGAGGTGGGTGGCAATATTGGATTGGATTAAGAGATTACAAAATTGCGAACTAATTTTAGTTTGACTCTAATTGGTTTTATACAAATGAATAAAAAAACGTACTTCTATCTATTGGTATTTTCCTTTCTGACAGCTGTCTGTCTGGGAATGATGGATTATGAAACAGAGTCCTTATGGCATTTATTTACTGCTGAATGGGGCAATATTCTAGCTTTGTTGATGTACACCGTCTTTTTCTTTTTTGTAGGATGGTGTGTAGTAAGGATATACAGGTTGATTCGTATTTGATGGATTGACAAATTATCTATAGGTAGCGCCTTCCGTCAATATGGATTTACATGTTCCCGTTTTTTTCCTACCGATATGTAGAATTGAATCGCTCTCTTCAAACTCCTTATAGTCTTCTAGTAGAAGGATGTCAAAGAACTTTTCGTGATAAGAGACCAGACCCTTCTTATTGTGGTATTTTACGAATAGGCCTTTGAAAATTTCTGAACCTTTTCCGAGCCAGAATGAGTGGCAGATAATACCTCCTGATTTGAGTATTTCACTTTGCCTCTTGATCGAAGCCATGAGTTCGTCATTACTCAGATGATGAAGCACTTTATTCGAGTATATCCCATCAAAAGATTGATCGGTATCCAAAGTAGTAGCATTCAGCTTTAAGAAGTGACCAGCAGGATTATTCTTGCTGAGATGGTTTAAGAACTCAATTGAATTGTCGGAGCCAACGACATGATAAAAATTTCTGAGTATTCTCCAGTCTGTGCCGGGGCCAGAGCCTATTTCGAGTAGATGCGAATCCGGTGCAAGAAATTGTTTTAACTTGACTATGAGTTGCTTTCCGGAAGAATCCTTTGCTAGCCGAATATATTCATCGACAGACTCCTTTGTTTGATAATATTCTCCTTCCATGTTTATGTATGATCAGTTAGATTACCAAAT
This sequence comes from Saprospiraceae bacterium, assembly GCA_965222645.1. Lineage (GTDB taxonomy): Bacteria > Bacteroidota > Bacteroidia > Chitinophagales > Saprospiraceae > JABDMH01. The sequence continues at coordinate 5,655,859 of OZ244968.1, forward strand.
TTGGGAATGGGACGGGGGTGATTCCCGATGGAAAGAAGCACATTTGGCTGCACAGGAGAGAACTTTTCGTCATTGAGTTCGGGCTATTCAATTTCAAACTCATGGGTTACATAAAATGGGTTACCATCTTTGGTATATCCCTCTAAAAAGATCTCGTAACTACCGGTGACATCCGATGCAAAAAAGTTTACACTTTTATTTGGCATTGTGAGATCAAGCCGAGGCTCCCAATGCAATTGAACCCGATAATCAGGTATTCTAGTAAATGTATCAATGGAGTAATCTGGGGATTGATATCTTTTCTGTTTCTCCAGACCTTGCAATTCGAAGATATTCATATAATCCTTGGAGCCGATCTGTGTTGTTTCGGGACTTTTGGTTTCTATATCAATAATGCCTCTAAAAATCATGGGGCCGTGACGGTAAGGTCTGGGGAATACATAGATGCTTTCAATTTCATTGACGGGGTAATCGATGACTTCTTCTGGATTCTGGATGAAGGCACCATCAATCAGCAGTAGGGGAGGGAGATCACTCCAGGGGCCGTCTTTGTAGGGACTGCGTGGATCGAATACCTCGAATACAAACCGATCATCCTTCTTCCGGATTCGTGCCAGATTAATGACTTCCACAAAAGTTTCTCTCAAGGAGGGGAAACGCGTATAGTCATTAAGCACGAATCTTCTTCCCACAGGTCTATATGGATCAACGCGAGGACTATCTTCGGCGACGAGAATTCTTTGCTGATCGAAGTATGCATTTTGTACCTGTACATAAATACTGCGCTGCAATAACCATTCTTTTATCCCGGGGTCAAGCTTAAGTTTTGTCGGCGCTACCTTCGTATTTATTTCAAGTTTCTTCTCAAATAATACTGGTGTATACTTCTCCCTATCCTTACCGGTGACCTGCAGGACACAAGACCCGGTATTATAAGGTTCGTCCAGCGTAAAAAAGAAAACACCATTTTCATTTGTCCTATCCAGTTTAAAAAGATATTCTTCTCCCGGGATACTCAAAGAAACGACCTGTTCCGCAATTGGTCTTTCGTCATCGACTGACAAGACTTTTCCTGAAACGAGTTCACCCCGGTACTCAGGGATATAGTAGGTGTTTTGGCTAGAGGAATATCTGGCATTAGTTCTTTCGGAATTAGAAATCCGGACGGGATTCCGCTTTCTTACTGACAAAACACAATTTCCAAGGTCAACCTCCTCGTCAGTATTTTCAATATCAATTCTTATTTGCTCACGGACTTTGTACTGTTTTTTGTCAGACTTTATAACCAGGCCGGCAGGACCTGTTCTTTTTCTCTTGATATTTGTATCATTTGGTCCGCTCGTGATTTCAATCACTTCGATTCCCTTTTCCGATCTTGGAGATGACCTTATGAAGGGGTTGATAATGTAAATGTCTTTTTCACTGACAGGGTCACGTTTATTATTAAGTGAAAAATTTGTATAACTCAATAACTTGTAACATCCGGTTTCCAATGTAGCTGGAATAAAAAAAGAACCATCGGCGGATCCATTTTCCAAATTCAGTTTGTGATAAAACACTGAGGAGTCTCTATCGTTTCGCAGTGAAACGTAAATTATCTTACTAAGTGAGCTACTTACACCGGATGATTTATTATTATAAACCTTATATAAAAGTCGTTCACCAGTCAGTAAGAGATTTGTATTGACGACTATTGATGTGTATTCCTTACTAAAGGTATCCGCATTAATGGGGGCTTGGTCAGCAGGTATCTGTGCAAATATCTTGCTATGGGAGAATAATAAAAGCCCGAGGATGATACTAAATCGATAGTACAGATAATGACCAATGGATAAAAAAGATGTAGTACCTGGTGTTGCATCGTCCTTTCCCATATTTCTACAATATCTAGGTCGCAAAGGAATAAATCGATCCCGTGAGAGTATTTTTTTAAAAAAGAGAAATTTTATCACACTTTGTAAAAAATGTCGTCCTGCATTTACTGTCTCAGCTGGAAGGACGCATGATTTCTTGTGATTAGTAATTTTTGCTGACTTCATTGTTTAGTCCTCCCAGAAATCAGGTTTTAAGTGTGTAGAGAATTCTTTGCATTCCGTGCACTCAGATTGGGCAATGTGATAAATCTTCGCTGGAGAGCCATTTACTGGTTTTTCTTCATAGAAAAAGACTTGATAATTTTCAAACTCAAGCTTTCTTTTCAGCTCATCTCTGCCGATCACATAAGATATGAGGTGTTCGCATTCAACAAAGTAAGGTGGTTGATCCAGGCCAAAGTCCCTATAGCTAAAGTATATCCTTTGAGACGACACAGCAGAGACTTCGAAAAAGCCAAGAGCCTTTGCCTGGGAATTGCTACCAGAACTTAGGTTTCCCGAGACGTAGCCGGGTTGTCCCTGGGAAAGTAAGCTCTCTATATTTCCCAGATCGCTTAAAGTCCTGTAAAATGTATGGGCTTCCAGTGACTGAACGTATTGTCGCACCAGTATGCTGTACCGTTCTCTGATTACGGGGTCACGTTTGTTCAATAGACGCACCGGGAATCGAACAACTCGATCATGTCCAAGCTCAGCCGTCGAGGTCTGTAAAATGCCTGTAGATTGATCGGATGTATAGCATGTCAGATCAAGTCTCCTGGGGGAGAGTTCAATCTCATAAGTTTGTGTAAAAAGGTCAAAACGTACGATTTCCGAAGATAAGGCACTCGGGTGTGGTAATTTTACCTTGTAGGTCTCCTCATATTCATATCTGAAATACTTGGCCTCCCCACCCTGATCTTCGGAATCGATGAAAACGTGTATTCCCTCTTTTCCATTTTCAGTTGTTAATTCAGGATATACTCGTTCTATTTCAGCGACAGGTGGGAGGTCGGTCGGCGTCGAGGTGTAGGTCGTTCCATCTTGAGTGGTGATCTTTAAGGTGTAAGAGACCGCTGGGACGGCCTTGAATTCGATATCCGAAATATAATCTCCAGTTTTAGGATCTTGTGAAAATCCAATTTTTTCGCCGTTAGAACGTGAGATCTCGACAATGGCATTATACTCGATTGACTGCCCAAAATCTTCGAGTGGTATGGTCCTCGTCAATTTTACGACGTGATGCTTTAGTTCATTAGTTATGGTGGCCTCCACGACCAACACATTGGAGAAATCGATGCTATTGATTACGAACGGTTCAGTACAGGTGATCTGAATGAAAGAAAGGATTATCACGCAGATGATCAACCAGATCTTGCTAAAACTGTTTAATCTTCCCAAAAGTTAGGTTTTACATTTGAGGAGAATGAGGTACAATCGGTACAGATATCTTTGTAAATATGAAATAACCTAACTGGACCATCCTCCTCGAAATCCTGAATTTGATAATTCTCTTTTTCGAGCTTATTTATCAGAAGAGCTGTTGGAAAAATTTTTGTTCGAGTACAGTCATCAAAATACGGAGGAAACTGGAAACCAAAGTTTTTGTAATTAAAATAAATTCTTTTGGTTGCTACAAAGGCTGCCTCGAAAAAGCCCAATACTTTAGCGGGGGGATCTGTGGTGCTCCTTAGATTGCCTGTTGCAAATCCGGGTTGTCCTTGCGATAACAAATTGTCTTCCTTTCCGAGATCATTCACTGTCTTATAAAAAGTATATGCATCGAGACTTTGCACATATTGTTTTACTAAGATACTGTAGCGTTCACGCAGCATCTGACTGCTTTTATAAATAAAGTGGATTGGAAAATACAAGACTCGATTTTGAGCAAACTCCGCTGTAGAGGTTTGTAGAATACCTGTCGAATAATTTGTTGAGTAGCAAATTGTTTCTGGTTTTCGACGGGTCAGATTCAAATCATACAGGCCAGATTTGAAGTCGTAATCCTCAATCGTCCAACTCCAATTGGAAGGTTTTGGTACTTTAATCTTGAATGTCTCCTCATAATCATATCGAAAATAATGACCATCATTTGTGGTTTCCTCTGAGTCAATATAGATCATGACTCCTTCGGCATCACCCCGAAATCCTTTTTCTGCATAAACACGGTTTACTCCCACGGCTTTCGGCAGGAATACATCATTCGAGGTATATCTATTTCCATCCCGAGTATTGATTCTTAAAACGTAAGATACGCCGGACTCAGCAGCAAATGACTCATCAGAAATATAAATTCCCTCTTCGGTGTTTTGTGAGAATTTATAGACATGACCAACACTGCTTTCGACCATAGCTTTAGCCTGATCTTCCACAATGACTTCTCGGCTATCTAGAGGAAGAGAGCGCGATATTTTTACAATATGCTGTTTCATTTCGTTAGTTATCACCCCTTCTACAATCAATATACTTTCATAGTCGATTGTCTCAAATAAAAATGGCTCCGTACATGTACAGAGAAGAATCGAGACTATAATCGAGTATTTTATTTCTTTTTGATGATGCATTTGAATTTCAACCGAATTTCAATATTATTTGATTTTCTTTCTTCATCATGGGATTGATGTTATTCTTTCTTGCTGAGGTCACATTGACAATTTGGAAGCATTACTTCATGGCCATTATCCAGTATGTTGTTGCAAATAAGCATCTAGAATTTAAAATTATAGGTCAGTGTCGGCACAGGAATCGAGAAAATGGAAGTTTTGTAGGCCTTAATGCGTCCACCTTCACTTACAAAAAAGACAGAATATGGGTTATTTCTTCCCAGTAGGTTGTAGACCGAAATATTAATGAAACTATGGGCTAACTTTTTCTTTTTGTGACTTCCCTCAATGTTAACTCCTAAGTCCAGTCGATAGTAATCTGGAATTCTGAATTGATTCCTGTCGCTATAAAGCACTTGCTCTTCGTCTGCATAAAAGTACTTTCCTACTGGATAGGTGATCGGTCTCCCGGTCTGATAGATAAAGTTTACAGAAGCACTTAGACGTTTGGTAAATCGGTAATTAGAAATAAACGAGAGATCATGAGGTTTATCAAAATTAGCGGGGAAAAAGTCTCCGTTGTTTACCTGCTCCTCTCTGATTGTACTATTCAGTCTGATCAAAGCTCGCGAATAAGTATATCCCAAATGACCATTCAGCCTCCCAGAAGATTTTTTTATAAGAAACTCAATACCATATGCTTTGCCATTTCCCTGTAGTAACTCGGTCTCAAGCTCATCGTTTAGAATTAACTGGGCTCCGATCTTATAGTCGAGTAGGTCATTCATCTTTTTATAGTATCCCTCTATACTCAATTCCATGTCCTTTGATATAATATTTTTAAAAATTCCAAGGGACAATTGATCAGCTTTTTGAGGCCTAATATTTAGATCTGACAACTTCCAGATGTCAGTGGGTGAGACTGTAGTATTGGTTGTCAATAGGTGGATGTACTGCAGCGTCCGGTTAAATCCCAGTTTTAGCGAAAGATCATCTCTTAACAAATACCTTCCCGAAACCCGATATTCAAATCCTCCGAAAGTCTTGATAACTTCATTGTTCTTAAAGTGCTTGACTTCGATGACAGAGCTCTCATTTCTTGGTATTCCTTCAGCATATACGTTTTGTGAAGCAGTACCCAACCCTCCATACAGCGAATAGCGTATACCCACATCCAATAATAATCGATCATTGAGTTCGACAAGGTCAGAGAGGTAAACGGCAGATTCAACCCCCTTTTCCCTATCCACTGCCTTTTCTCTCACATCTGAGTCAGGACCTAAAGGTGCGATAGCTCCGGGATCGGTCACATACAACTTCCCGCTCGCTCCGTAAGTCAACCTATGCCCCCCATTAAGAATCTTATTTGCATTTATTTTAAGGAGGTTTTCATTGAGAATGTATCCAAAACTAAAATCACCGTTGGCTTCAGCATCAAAAAGGATATCATATTGATATTGGCTGCTAGCCATAATGACCGATAGCCAACTTTTTTTGTAAAAATTGTGGTTCCACTTCAGCGAAAAAAGTTTGTTGTTATAGCTGAAAAGTGAGTCGGATGTAATGCTGAATTTGTCTTTGCTATAGTAAAATGTGCCCTGTATAGAATTCTTATCATCAATATTGTGCGAATATTTGAGAAGTGCATCGTAAAATGACGCTTCGCTGTTTCTCAAAGATTCCTCATTCAAGTTATTTAAGATATAATCGGCGTAGGTCATTCGTATACCCGCAGTGAGACTCGATTTCTCCTTGACTATAGGAGTTTCCAGTGCCAGGTTTGCGGTCACGGGGCCAACAGAGCCCTGGCCAGTAAGTTTCTCGGTGCTCCCAGATTTAGCCTCAATGTCAAACACAGAAGAAAGTCGACCACCAAACTCTGCAGGAATGCTCGCTTTGTAGATGTCAATACCCTTGGTAGTGAAAGGATTTAGTGCAGAGAAAAATCCTAAAAAATGTGACGGATTATAAATGACAGCATTATCAAGTAAGACCAGATTTTGGTCAGCTCTTCCACCGCGCACATTTAATCCACTTGACCCTTCACCAGCTGTTGTAATACCGGGCAGCGTGGTAGCTACTTTGAGTATATCGCGCTCACCTAAGACCAGTGGAATGGTTTTAATAGCCTCTACATCTACAGTCGCTGCTCCTATCACAGCATCTCTCACATTGGCATCTCTATTTGATCTGACTACAACCTCATCGAGGATCTCCACGTCTTCCTCTATTTCTAAGTTTAATGAGCCATCACCAATTAAGAGTACCTCCTGAAATATCTTTTCGAATCCCAACAAATGTGTCTCGAGCTCATTGTATCCGGCTGGCAATGTAATCTCGTAAAAGCCATTTGTGTCAGTCGCAGCATATATGGATCGATCCGAAGTGGAAATCGACAAATCGAAAATCGGCTCTCCAGTGTTTTTTTTAGTGACCTGACCCGCTAGTACAAAAAATTCATTCTCCCGGTTTAAATCTTGTTTGCCGATCGTGATTATTTCTCTTTTTTGTTCCTCTGTTTCTGAAACGAACTCCTCTCGAAAAAGTGGCGCTGATATCGCTTCCTCCTCAGAAGTATTTGCGGTATCAAAATAGCGCTGCGGTAAGGCTAAATGAATTGCACTGTTACTAAGTAAGATAATACGGTCTTCAGTCCGAAAGTAATTTATACTTGTATGATCGAAGAGATCATCCAGAATATCATCTAACGCCATGTTATCATAACTCTTGGTGACAAAATGATCCTCGAGCCATGAATCATCGTAGAAAAAGGTGAGCTGACTAATCTCCTCCAATTCCAGCAATGCCTCCTCAAGGGAGATGTGCTCAAATCCAATTGTTATATCCTCACCATTTTGTCCCTTCAGATTGAAGATTGTCCCAAAAATGATTGTCGCGGCAATCCAATACTTCGTGAATGATTTACGACCGGTCACTTATCTCTATTTAACTCCTCAAGGTGTGTGACAAGATTGATCATAAAAGTGTCTGGGTCTTTTTTAGACAGGGACCTATTCTGTTTGTAAAAATTTCTGACCCGCTTATATCTTGAGGGAAAAATATCTTTGAAGTCCTTTGTGGAGTATATGAGGAAATGCTCTCCCTTCTTGTCTTCTAATAAATAGTAGTTCTTAGATTCAATTTTATACTGAGGGATGTTATCGATAGTCTCCAATTTTCTTCTCTTTTGGTGCTTGATATATAGTGACAGACTATCACCTCTTTTGCCAATCTGATAAAAACTATTTATTTGCTCATCACTGTAATCCTTCAGCTTGATGAATTGACGTCCGTTTACCGAAAAACTGGCGAGTCTTCTTTTATCGATTGTTATTTTAAAAGTGCTAAGTCGACCGTCTGACCGAATGATGATATTATCATCGAGGACATCATATTGGAGCAGGACGTTTGTATAAAGTTGACCGTCGTAAATCAAGGTGCTGTTCATAAATGTAGAAGAATCAAGATAGATATGACTTCCATCCCATGAGTCGCGGTATTGATCCTTAAATTCTGGACCACTGTAGAGGCTATTGTTTTCGATGCCTACGAGAAGATCATATGCCAATGCAGTTTGCCGCTCATCATTGGACTGACCCGACAATGGGCAAATAAGAAACACACTGATGAAGATGGATAGAGCAAAACATAATTCTGAATGTGCTTGGTCCATTCGGTATTTTAAACGTTTGCTGTAGTAAAAGTAGTAAAATCTGTTTGGCATCATGCCAACACAGACCGGGATATTTGCTCTCAGGTTCACCCTTGCGAATCCCTAATATCCCCTGTAGGTTAAAGCTTAATAAGCTATGACAGAAGTCAATTTTCAACTAGAAATCGCAATCACTCGGTAGGGGATCTGCAGTTTCCAAGTCCCCGGCAAAATCGGCACCCAGGGTCTCGCGCATTAATCCATCTCTCACAGTACCCCGATGGACCCGGGTCCCGTAACCAAGATTATTCATATGAGCTCTCACAATCACCTCCGTGGTTTCTGCTATCTCAACTGGCGATCCACTTCGGATAAAAGGTTGCTCATTGACATGGGAGTGAGCCAATATTCTCCGATAGATGAGCTTTCCGTCAGGACTGATAACCTCCCACCAGTCGGCATATTGATCGCATCCTGTATCCGGACTTCTTATTTCTACACTGAAGCGGTAATTCTCCGGGCTTCCTGAGACCTCAACGCCTCTCACCTCGGCTCCCGTTATTGTGTCGTTATCCTCATCACTGTTCAGGGTGTTGTCCCGGTTCGTGCAGTTCATTGCCGTACCCGACAAAAGAACAAGGCAGGCCAGGTAAGCCCCAAAGATTGAGATAAAGATTAGCTTCGACTTTGCTGTCATCTTCATCAATAATACAACATCAGGGGTTTGTGTGTGACAAGATTATCCAATGGTTGTTGGTAGTCCGGGAATAAAGATAATTATTATCCGATCTGACTCATGAATACAGGGCTTCACATTGGGGCAAATTGAATGGGCTAAATTCTTTTATTTTGTAAAACAAGACACTTGAATACATTCGTGAGGAATCAGTACTAAATTTTCGGAGGTGGGATCTTAAATTGTGGGCAGGCCAGACTAAGTTGGTTACGATCGGTAGATAACTGCAGACAATTATCGCTTCCCTCGGTAGATTGGAAATTATGGCCACTGGAAGAAAATATTTTGAGGTAGATCCGCGCCTGTCTTTCAGGCATATCCTGTTTTTGCTTGCTCCGGTGATCTCATTCTATATTATTTTCTTTACGGAACTGGATCCTGAAAACCCGGCAGTGACCAATACATTGGCAGTGGCGATACTGATGGCACTTTGGTGGGTGACAGAAATTGTGCCTTTAGCCATTACATCGTTACTACCCATTGTTTTATTTCCAGCACTAGGGATTATGGATGGTCGTGCCGTTTCTGCAACTTATTTCAATCACGTAATTTTTCTTTTTATCGGTGGTTTTCTAGTTGCGCTGGCTATCCAAAAGTGGCATTTACATAAGCGTATTGCACTATCTATCCTCAAGGTCATTGGTAGCAGCCCTGCCCGTATTTTGTTGGGATTCATGTTTGCAACTGCATTTTTGTCGATGTGGATATCCAATACGGCAACCGCCATGCTTATGGTGCCGATACTGCTTTCGATCATCGCTAAACTCGAAGATAAAAATGGCGAGGAACAGATAAGGCACTTTGCAGTGGGTCTTTTACTTTGTATCGCTTACAGCGCATCTATAGGTGGGATTGCAACTCTTGTAGGAACGCCCCCAAATTTATCTTTTGCCAGGATTTTCTACATCTACTTTCCGGAGGCTCCTGAGATTTCATTTGCCACGTGGTTTTTTTATGCATTTCCGATTTCTCTCTTACTTTTTTTTCTTTTGTTTGTCTACTTGTATTTTGTATTTGTCAAGCGGCGAAAGGGATGGGAGAGCCTTAGCAGAAATGAGATAAAACACGATTATTTTGCACTTGGTGAAAAGAGCTATGAGGAAAAGGTTTTATTGGTAGCTTTTGTGGTCCTTGCCCTTCTCTGGTTTTTTCGTGCCGATATAGTTATTGGATCGCTTCGCATACCTGGATGGTCAAATGTTTTTACAGAGCCCCAATTGTTTAATGACGGAACTGTTGCCATTTTCATTGCTATCCTTTTATTTGTAATCCCTTCAAAGCAACAGCCGGGTAGTTTCCTGATGGATTGGAAGGCAGCTGAATTAATTCCGTGGGAAATCATTCTCTTGTTTGGCGGCGGTTTTGCTCTGGCCAGTGGTTTTAAAGAATCCGGACTATCCCTTTGGTTTGGTGAGCAGCTCATTTGGCTCAAGGCGGTACATCCGCTTCTGTTGATCCTTTGCATCAGTTTATTGGTTACTTTCCTTACAGAAGTGACGTCCAACACAGCCACGGTCGAATCCCTGCTCCCGATTCTAGCTGGACTGGCAGTGAGTATAGAGGTGAATCCCCTTTTACTGATGCTGCCCGCGACAGTTTCTGGCTCCCTTGCTTTCATGATGCCAGTTGCTACTCCCCCCAATGCGATTGTATTTAGTAGCCGCCGCATTACGGTGATCGAAATGGCAAAGACGGGATTTGTTCTCAACTTGATTGGAATCATTGTCGTCACTTTTGCAAGCTACTATTTAGGTGCATATATTTTTGATATTGCTGAAAATGTATTTCCCGAATGGGCGCAGACATTGCATGAGTAGGAGGGGGACTTGTTCGTTGAGTCGATGCTTTTTTTGTTTAATTGCCGAAATCCTTAAGTGGTTCGTTACTATCTTCTTATTTACCCGTAATCACGATTCTTCGATAGCTTGTCAGAGCAGGATCACCCTGATCACGTAGTGTCAGGATTAGATGAATGGTTTTCCCACGAGCATCTGCTGGCACGTTCACAGTTGTCTTATTTGAAGCACTGTGAGCGATTTTTACCTTTCCCTGATAGGTGCCTGCTTCTCCATAAATCCACCAGTGATAATTCAGCTTGTCGCCATCGCGATCATATGAATCCGAAGCACTGACCTCCAGGTCAGTTCCGGATGTCACCATTTTATAGATCACCTGTTTTGTTTTATCGCCATCGACTATTGCAACCGGATTGTGATTGGCTTTATTGGGTCCTTTGATGCACCAATCCATACGGGCAGCAAAATCATTTTGAAAATCGGTACGCCAACGGAATATTGGCGACCATTTATTCTCATAGACGACACCATTATATTCCCACTTATCAGTAGTATCAGCATACAACCAGTAGTCCAGGTAGGGACTTTCATTGACAAAACACCCTTTGGAGCAGTCCGCACCTGCATATTCTTGTGCTACGATATTTACATTCTTTTTTTTCTTTCGACTGAATCGGCCACCCCAGCTTCCGTGCCACTGTTTTTCCGGATCATTTAGACCGTTGGGCATCAGATAAAAATAGGTCGGTGTATCTCCTTCCCAAATATGTAGAGCATCGGGATAGAGCTTGCCCAGGGGTCCATGTTTCCGTTGAATGTTTTGCTTTACCCACTCCCTGGTCACGACGGACTCATCTCCACCGCGAGTGTGGTCCCACGCTCGAGCACTAAATCGATTTGACATTCCCTTGTAGGCTACAACGTTTCTGATAATAAATAGGTCTGGGAAAGTCTTTGCCATCCAGGCACCCGCATCGTCTTGTCCGGCGAGATCGTAAATTCTGACTTTTGCTATAAACTCACGGAGCTCATCTTTGCTCCTTGTATGCATTACTGTCCAGATTGCTTGTGCTATGGTGTTTGCACCTCCCCAGGCAAGCAACCATACAGGCCTTGGATCATCTCGATCAACGGCTTTTATAATTAGATTTGCTCCTTGGGAAGGACGGTAGCCGACAGCACTCATTCCGTATCCGTTGTTTCCAGTCGCAGTGATACTGTGCAGATAGGCTTCCGTAGGATATGCACTGTCGTGCTGCGCGAGTTTGTGTCGCACCTTGCCATATGCATTAATACAATCGTGAATGACATGGGTCGCCGGATCCGCGAGCTTCCATATCCCCGTAGACCCGATCAAGCCTTCAATATCAAAGTTATTGGCATAGAGCAGAAGTCTGACCAACGACTGTTGGTCGTCGGGTTCGTTTGTAATATCGGTGGTAACAATTATGCGCGCCTTTTGTGACGAATCTCTGATATTGTTTTTCGAGTGGGAGACTAAATGGATAATCATCGCGGTAAGGACCAGGTAAACTTTTTTTGACTTCCTTAGAATGGCAATCTGCTTCATATATTGCAAATGTTTAGGCTGTTGAATGTTTGTTCATGTAAATAATTACCTGTCTCAAAATAGACTACGAGAGACAGGATAATTCTAAAATCTACGAGAGCTCCTTCATCATCCCCCTTTGATCAACAATGCATCATCAAAGCCATAGAGAGCGCCGGCTCACCTCGCTTTTATTCTCTTCGGTTTGGTTCAAAATCTTTGGAATATGGAATCGCCTTTTACAGTCCACTCAATCTTCCTGAGATAATCAAAGTCGCCGGATACCAAGTAGGTTTACCACACAATTTTCCATATTCCCTACAGTCAATACAAATTCCTGTTTCACCTTGGTTCCATCAGAATATTCTGCCGGTGTCCACTGGGGCATATTACTAATCGCCATCAATAATATGTTGTCGACATTATCATTCTCAAATGTTTTGTAAATGGAATCAAATGTGTGGACGTTGATTACTTTCCCGGCCTCATCAATAGTAAACTTTACAGCAGTTAAATCAAAATCTTTAAAACTTCCCATTGGAATCTTGGCACTAATCTCTTCCAATAGATATTTTTTAAGATGCAGATGACCGCCGGGATATTCTGCGTGGCGGTCGGGGTCAATCGAAATAATATAGTGGAGCTCTTTTGGGTCGTTATAAGAAAGAGTGTTGTCCGGCAAGTATTTTACTTTAACCTCAATTTCTGACCCCGTATCGGCCTCAATAATAATGTTCTTTTGTTCCCGGGTAAGGACACTATTTTTGCCCTGCGCTTTCAGAATTTTTCCTTCTGAATTTACTAAAACCTCAACGGATAGATAATCCCAGATCCAGGATGATTTATGGTTTGTATTTAGATCGCGGATCGTCTTGGCGTCTTGAAGATCCGTCTCAGTAATCGAGATATACGGGAAAACTCTGTGTATTTCCACACTGACATCACTAGAAATGATGTCTTGTGCAAGACTCCTTCCCAAGAAGGCCAGTGCTATAAAAATCGTTGTCGCTAGCTTATTCGAATTGTTAATCATACCTCGAATTTATCGTTATTTTGTCAATATTACTTACTCAGATCATCAGACTGCAGAGCTGGATACAAAATACATATTCATTTCTCCTTTGTTTTTAGCCATTATTTTTCCCCTGTCTTGAAATGAGAAGTCGGTATTCTCCTTAATGATATCATAGGTTGCGGTTGAAATATTAACCTTACCAACCTCTCCGCTGCTTTCCATTCTGGCCGCAGTATTTACAGCATTGATTTGTGTATTCGCGAATCTACCATATCTTATGGAAGAAACTGCGAATTTCTGGATACCGCATTAACAATCATGTTCAGATGATATGGTACAGGATATCTTCCTAAATATTTGTCAGAAGAAAAGTTTCCTGTGAAAAACGGTTGACTATTGCAAAACAAACTTAACCCCGGTGCTTACAATATAAGAAGTGAAGGTAGTATTGCGATCGTACTTGTAAAATCTGAGATCAATACTTTTTAGGCCTAGCTTCCAAAGATGGGTTTGAGTCAGGATATCCGTGTAGCTTACTCCAAAACCGTATTGGTTTGACTTATAATCAGATAAATCATGATCTGAGGTATAGAATTCCTGGCTGGAATGTGTTTGTTCATAGGAGCCGAAGTAATCGGCCGACGTCTGATCGTAGATGCGATACGAAGGATACAGTGTAAACTTGCTCCCGATTTTGATAGGTAGCTCTATACTTGCCGTATAAGACTTTATGCCCCAGTCATCAAAGTAGTATCTCACAAACGACCGTGCAGTGAGCCATTCGCTGAAATAATAATGCAATCTGCCACCCATTGCTATCTTCTGTCTGGAATCCGGAAGACGCTCGATGTCATCCGCCAAATGAAAATTTTCGATAAAGGAATCCGGCACATCAGCAAAGTATACGCGTTGGAACGGAGTGGATAATAATCCCTTCTGAAGTACAAAGTCTGCCGCAAAAGATCCTTGTAGATTTTTCGACAAAATTTGTGAGAAGCCCAGACCAATCGAAAATGAGTTTCTGGCATTTGCTGACAGCGGCGTAAAAGAGGGGTTGTAATTTATATTGCCCTTTATCGTGTATTTATTAATATCAAAATCTTCTTCGTCTTCTTCGTCCTCACTACCCCTTCCTGTTGGTCTTAGTTCAGCAGGATATATTAAGGACCACGAATCAAAATAGGCCGATCCTCTAAAGCTGATTTCCGTATTTTTTTCATTGAATAAATGAGTAAAACCTCCATTGAGTCCTATGGAAGTATAATCGTATTCATTAGAAAAAGAAAGCCCTGCACTATATATTTTGTTTCTGTCATCTGAGCTGTGAGATAAACTGCCGGCGATGCTGGTCCAGACATCACTTGTCGACTCACCAGAACTTGCGATGAATGGATCAGCAAGATCACTGTCAAATGGATTCACATTACCTGAGGACGCCGATGTATATGCAGATACTCCCGCATCAATTGTCAAAACGTCATCATCGCTTAGCGGTATTGAGATTATGACGGTCCCAGTCAGATCCTCCAGTCGCTCTGTACCAATTCCACCCGTTACGGCGGCATTATCACCGTCTTGGGAATAATAACTATTTAAGAAGTCGAGTTCGGCAACTTCTAGAACTCGTTTTTTGTAAACTTGTTCTTGTTCTTCCTGGGAAAACGATGACTGAGCAAAAAGCGTCAGTAGCAGGACGCCCAAAAAATATTTTATCTTTTTCAATTTATTTAATTGCATCCACATCCGCCTCCTGTTTTGCCGCCGTTGGCTCCAGATGATGCCTCTCTATACGAGTGGACTATCAAAATATTTTTTGCACATTTTTTTTCCGTTAGCACCATGTCGGGATCATTGATATTCACCTTTTCATACTCCTTGACAACAACGCAAGAAGAAAATAAAATCATTACGGTCAGTACTGTTGCCAACGTATTTCTCATCCCTCTGTGTCTAGTTGAATATTTGTAGAAAGGTGAATGCCTCCCGTATCATCAATAATTATGCATTCGACCTGTGGTAATTGGTTAACTCGATTCAATCCGGTATCAATGCCCAAAACGAAGACCGAGGTTGCCAGGGCATCAGCCAGTTCGGCCTTGGAAGCAAAAACCGTCACGCTCAGAATACCTGATGCTGGATAACCTGTTCTGGGATTTATGATATGCGCATAGCGCTTGCCATCGAATTCAACATATTTTTCATAATTCCCGGAAGTGACGACCGCGCCATTGTGAATTGGAAGCAATCCAAAGGATTTTTTCTTGTCCAAAGGATTTGTGATGGCTACCTTCCATTCCTGACCATTGGGTTTTGTGCCCCAGGTATTCATATCACCGGAAGCATTTATAATACCGGACATGATGCCCTTTGATCTGAGGAGTTCTTTGGCTTTGTCTGCCGCGTATCCTTTACCGATAGCTCCAAACCCGATTTTCATTCCCTTTTTCTCGAGGAACACAGTCGTGTCTCTTCTATTCAGTCGAATGCGCTTGTAATCAATGTATTTTACAGATGCCTCCACAGCCTCCGCACTCGGCATTTCCATCATTGATCCATCAAATTTCCAGATCTTATCGATGGATGCATAACTAATATCAAACGCACCATCCGTGAGTTGAGATATACGGAGCGCGCGCTCTATTAGATCAAACAGCTCTTGATCAACCTTTACCGGTAGAACTCCGGCATTTGCATTAATTTTTGAGGTTTGAGAATTGGCATCCCAGGAGGATATCAGTTTTTCAATTCTTTTTATTTCGTTAATCGCGGTGTCAATATAATTGTTACCTTCTATCCTGTCACTTGCTACAACTACAATCTCAAAATTACACCCCATCAGCTGGAGCGATCGCTTATAAGGTTGCTGGCTCCAGCACAAGATTGGAAAAAGAAATAGTAATATAAGACGGGTGGGCTTCAATTTACTTTATGAATGAATTTAATTCTTCAATATATGCCATTGGTGTTTTTTTCTTGTAACCCGTCTTTCCAAGTACATTGCCATCCTCATCCAGGACTACTGCCAATGGAAAGATTCCTTCTTTGTTGTATCTCTCTGCCAATTCCGCATTGGATTGGGCTTGCTCTTTTGGCAATGCATTTTTTTTACGTCTGGGGAAATCTGCCTTCAACATCACATAATTTTCGGCAGCAAAGGACTTAAAAATCTCAGTGCTCCAGACTTCTTTATCTAATTTGATACACGGAGCACACCAATCGCTGCCCTGGAACACAATAATTATCGGTTGTTCCTTTTCAGCAGCGATCTTTTTACAGTGATTAAGGTCGAATTGCCACTCCTGGGAGAGCGAAATCTTAAACCCGCCAAGGACTATCAAAATGAGCAGGGGAAATCTAAGCATTTCTTTTTTTATATTTAAGCAACGTTGATACTTTGTCAATTATTATTTTTGGGAAATTACAGAGTGTTTAAATTGATTCTGAAAGTAAGGATTGCCCAGTTAAGGAATTAGTTGCTAAATCTTATAGAGCCTATAACTCAATTCCCTGGGGACACTACATTTAGCACTTGTCAGTGATGTTGCTTGGAGGATATAATTTGGACTCATATTAGAACGAGTAAGTCAGTTCTTTATTTTGCAACGTGATTTTTTTTACAATGGAAAGGCACTCGATGAATGTTTTTCCCTTCACTTATAGGATAAAAGAAAGTGTTTCGAATAGTACGAGATCTTAATTTGGTGGTCGAAGGACTGACTCACTGAGGATTTCGATTCACATGAATAAGATGACCTTAAGTGGAGCGGGGATAAGGACTTTTGTTTGCGTTTTAAGTTCGTGTAATCATCGCAGATATGCTTTTTTTTTGATTTGATCTATTAGATCTGTCCCTACCCAGTAGATATCTTGATTCCTTGTAAAAAATAAATACCTGCCGTCCTTTGTGACGAATGGGCAATATTCATATTGAGCAGAATTTATCTTTTTACCCAGGTTAATTGCCGGTTTCCACGTTTCGTCATTATTTTTAAAACTGATATATAAATCTCCCTGTCCGAAACCTCCTACTCGAGTGGAACAAAATATCATATAATCTTCAACAGGAGAAATAAAAACATCTGCTTCATATTCATCTGAATTTACAGATTGACTCAGGGCTACAGGTTTTTGAAAATGACCACCAATTTGCTTTGAATAGTAGATATCGTAATCTCGTCTCATCCTTCCATCAGATGCTTTCACATTTGATGAGAAATACATTGTTCCCTCATTGGTGAAAGAAATATAGTATTCATTATTAGCTGAGTTGACATTGAAACCTGCATTGTGAGGCTCTGACCACCCATCATCTTCTTTTTGTACGTACCAAATGTCGATATCCTTAGGCTCCCCCATACCATCTAATGCTCTGTCAGAAATAAAGTACAATTTCTTTTCATCATTCGAAAGAAAAGGGTCATTGTAGCTATAAAGTTTATGTGTGAGAACAGTTTTGGGTTTGCTCCACCGGTTATCTTTCATTCTGGAACAACGTATTTCATTCCTGCCATTTACATCCACACCATAGTAAAATTCGGTTCCGTCTGCATTAAAAATAGAGCCAAATTCAGATTCCTCCGTCGAAATAAAATTGGGAGCAAACAAACTTGGTTCGTACTTCTGACATTGCTGACCCATGTACTCCCCATTGCAACTAATCACCCGAATCTTGGTCGTATCTGCCCCTGATGAAATCAGCTCCGTATAAATTTCTTTTGCCTCTATTCTCCTGGCAATTTCAACAGGTGTACTACCCCTTGAATTCGGTGTATTTAGTTCTACTCCCTGATCAATTATTCTCTTGACAGCCGCTGGGTTGCGCTTCAAGATTGCCGTTTCTAGAAGTGAATTGGAGTATTTATCTACCCAAGTCCTGCTCTTCTGGAGGCCAACAAGAGTATCCAACAATGCGAGTCTCTCAAAATGGATAGCGATATGCATTGGCGTCTTCCCTTCCAGGTCCTCCAGATTTGGATTTATTCCGTTCTCAACTAGATAATTGAATACCATGTCTTGATTGCAAATAATCGACCAATGAAGTAGTGACCTCCCCCTGTCATCTTTGATGTTGATGGAATTAGATGCCAGAAGACTATCCAGAGAAGCCAGATTTCCCCTGCAGGCGGTCCTAAATATATCTTGAGCCGAAGTACCTAGAGTACTCATGAATAGAATGAATGCTATGATCACTATATTCTTCATTGTAGACCATGATGGACGACCCCTAAAAACGAGATGGCCTGATACAAGTTCCGTGGAATGTCATCAGTGCTAACCCATGTTCGCCACATACACTTGGTTGAATGTAAAATAAAACTATTTCAAAACACAGGATTAAGAACCACAAATAGTTTGATGTAGCGGTACATTTCAAATCCGAATTGAACGAATATCTTATCCGGCCAGGCCGGAAAGCACGACACTGCAAGCCCAGTTGCCCAGCAAAACATTGAAGCATAACCATGAAAAGGAGGACCATCTATATTGCCATCGACATTCTGGGAGTGGAGTAAATATACTTGAGCGTAGAAAAGAATTTATAGGACATCTTCCTGATGAAACCAGACCTGGAAATATTGCCGGCAAGAAAGACTCTATAATGTCCTAACCAAACAGCGTGAATGGTTAGAAAAAAGAGAATTCCGTAAAGACCCACAGTGAATGCCCTGTTGTATACATTCTTATTATTAAAGATTACGTATAGTCTTTCGTTTTGAAACTTGATATGGTGTGCTTCATCCAAAAGTATATCAGTGCAAATTTCTTTGAGTAATTTGCATTGAGTGGCATCATGCATAGCTTTGTAAAATATTTGAGCTGCACTTTCCACGATGATAACTGAAATGGTCCATAGCTCCATGCTCGTATTGAAGTATCGAACAAATCTAAAAAGTGAATCACCCCAATCCTTATGTTTTCTCGGATGCCCTAGTAGGTCAATATACTTTCCGAGATTGCTTCCGTGTTTTTGTTCTTCCTTGATGAATAACTGGACGGCCGTAAGATAGTTGGGATCATTTATCTTATCAGAGTAGATTATTGCTGCCTTCAGGAGATGTCGACCATCACTGGTTTCCCCCAGCTGCCATGCCCTTAGTGAGGGTAGCACTTCTCTTTCATCTGATTTTGAGAGACTGGGAGTTAGATGCCAATTAATTCTTTCTCTAGTGAGATTTTGTCGAAAGTGATTTATCCAGAATGTTGTTGTGTTCATTATGCGGTATCTTTTAGTAAACACGATTTGCGAGCACTCTGCCGAGTTAATGATTCTTGCCCGGACTCAGGGTGTAGCTGCAATGTGTCATTTCAATGCTGATCATATAACGTTTCCGGATAAGATTCAGTATGAGTTGCAGATGGCTGAAGACCATGAAAAAGTATTGAGGATGGGTTAAGGGCAGGTGAACCTAGATGTTAATACTTTTTAGTTCAGACATTACATTCTTGTATCTCCAAATCCTGAGGGCAGCATGTTCCAAACTTGGCGATGACATGACTTGGAAGAGCAGGAGACAGATCACATGTCATTAATTCAGCTTTTTAAGGAACAATTCAGTCTTTTCTTTCCCGGATCGGCTAGAGATGCAATTCGATTGCTCATCCGAAGGAAACAGGCTAGATCCGTCTAAAGTGCATTTTTTTCATCGATGGCAAGAAAATCATATCTAACACATTATCAGAAAATAAAACGACAACAAACGACAATATATGCTTAGAAACGAATCTAAATATTTATTAACCGAATAATAGTACTGCTTCACTTGACCTTTGTGACATCATCTAATGGTGATGTTCGAAAACTTATTCGCAAATCTTTAAAACACGCATTAAAAATGAGAAATCTAGTAAACAAGGTACAATTGATCGGGCATCTCGGTCGCGACGTCGAAGTAACAGAAATAGGGGAGGGCAAGAGGGTGGCCAAAACTACGCTAGCCACAAATTCGTTCTATCGCAATAAAGCGGGTGACCGGATCGAATCCACAGATTGGCATTTTTTAGTCGCCTGGGGTAAAACTGCTGAACGGCTTACGGCTATGGGTAGAAAAGGTATTAAGCTCCTTATCAATGGTAGGCTTTCCTCCAAGAGTTATGAGAATAAGGAAGGAATCAAAAAGTATGTTACGGAGATAGTCATCGATGAATTTATGGTGATGTCACCCAAAGCCGAGACTCCATTTTGATCTCGAGAATTTTAAGAACAAGCAGGATGGGTGGGCTAAGACTTCTAATGGTCCACTCACCCTGTTGGTCTTGGGGTGTTGCACAAATGGCTGTTCCTTCAGCTATCATCCTCGCCCTCGTGATAATCGACATCTCCCTTACCCAATTTAATTCATCGACATCGGCTATGGGATGAGTTATTAATCTTGCCGCGGTGTAAGATAAGGACTAACATCTATTTAACAGATCTTGCACAAATCACGTCAGATTAGCATGTGTTGTAACATTTGTGATGACACTTACTATAAGCATGAGTGTAACCATAAATCACCGGCAAGTCCAACGCTTCAGTAGAGGAATTGCAGTTAGTCCGATTCCTGCATTATTGACTGTCCCACCTAAAATCACTATCTTACTTTTGTCCAAATGAATTGAGCATCTCCGATTCCAGTTTATTATGCAAGAACGACGTCTCGCTGCTATAATGTTTACAGACATTGTCGGCTACACGGCTCTGATGGGTTCTGACGAAGAGAAGGCTTTCAAAGTGCTGAGAACCAGTCGAAAAATTCAAAAGGAGCTGGTCGGCAAGTATGGAGGACGTTGGATAAAGGAGATGGGAGATGGTGTGCTGTCCAGTTTTTCGACAGCATCTGATGCCGTTTTGTGTGCGATCGAAATTCAACAACGGATAGCAAGTCAAGATATTCCTTTGAGGATCGGCATACACCTGGGAGAGGTCTTATTCGAAAATGAAGATGCGTTTGGAGATGGTGTCAATGTCGCCTCCCGCCTGCAGGAGTATTCCAGATCGGGCCATATTTCGATTTCCGGTGCTGTCTATAATAATGTCAAAAATAAGATCGGGATTAACACAGTTTTTCTAGAAGAAAAAATCCTGAAAAATGTTACAGACCCAATTAAGATTTATAATGTTTCATTCGATTTAGCTGCAGAAGAGATACTTTCTGCGGGATCAGATCCATCTGAAAAGTCCATTGCTGTGCTCCCCTTCGTAAATATGAGTACGGATCAGGAGCAAGAGTACTTTTGCGACGGGATTACTGAGGAAATTATCAATGCACTGACACATGTTGAAAAATTAAAAGTCATTGCCAGGACTTCGGCCTTCGAATTTAAAAATCTCAATGAGGATATTCGGAAAATCGGTGCGAAACTCAATGTCAGTCATATTTTGGAAGGAAGTGTGCGCAAGGCCGGTAACCGGCTGCGGATCACAGCTCAACTCATTGAGGTAGCAGATGGGTCTCATTTGTGGTCAGAACGGTATGATCGGGAGCTCAAGGATGTGTTTGAAATCCAGGATGAAATATCACTTGCTATCGTGGATCGATTAAGAATTCAGCTATTCGAGAATGAACGCAAGCAGATACTAAAGACCAAAACGCATAATTTGCAAGCTTATAATTTTTATTTAAAGGGTCGGCATCACTGGAATATGAGGTCAAAAGAAGGCCTGGACAATAGTATTTACTTCTTTAAAAAATCGATCGAATTAGATCGGGAATTTGCATTGGCGTATTCTGGTCTTGCTGACGCGTATGCAATACAATATGATTGGGGGTATATTTTGTCTCATGAAGCCTATAAACTGGGGATTAAAAATATCCTTAGGTCATTGGAGATTGACAATACGTTGGGTGAGACCTACGTTTCTCTTGGATATTTTAACGGATTATATGAGTGGAATAAGGTTGAAGCAGAGAAAAACTTTAGAAAGGCTTTAACACTAAACCCAAACTATCCAACAGCGCATCAGTGGATGGCGCTCTTCTTGTCTATGCATGGAAGGATGAATGAGGCTCTCTATCATATAAAAATTGCGATGGAATTAAATCCTTTGTCTCTTGCCTTTAATCTGGCCTATGGCCTGATCTTATACTTTGGACGGCGGTTTGAAAAAGCGATCGATCAATTGCAGAATATTTTACATATAAAAGAGGATTCCACTTTTCCCCATTTTTGGTTGGCACAGGCTTACCTCCGTCAAGGTAATAATTCAGAAGCTGCCGAGGAATACTTGAAGATGATTTCGAAAAATCCGGAGACTAGTGCACGGGTTTCTGAACTCGAAGAGATTTATGAAGAATCGGGAATAGATGGAATACACCATTGGTTAGTCAAGAAGAAGGTCGTTCCCAATAACGAGAGACTGAACAGCGTTCATTATGTTTGCTTATACTATTGTGCCCTGGGTGACCGTAATCAGGCATTAAAACTTTTGGAAGAAGGGGTAAATATGCACAACGTCAGATTCGGCTTTTCGATCAAGACAGATGGCGCATTTGACTTTCTCAGGCAGGAGCCAGGATTTAAAAGACTGCTCGAGAGGATGAATCTCCAGGAGTAATACCAAGTTTCCCAGAAAAGACTGCATTTTATTTTGAGGACGGCGTCCAATGGCAGAACAGTTCGATTTTACGTTCAGTACTTTGAACTACCCAGTAAAATGATCACGGAGACACGTGGGTGTCATAACCGGTCTCTACTTATTCTGACTCAGCCAGGGTCTTTATTTGTTTCAGGATGGGCATCCATCCCTCCCCATTATTGTATGAATGCTCGTATCTAGTCTCACCATCTGCGACATTATCATAATCACCCTGTGTCACATCAAGTCTCGTTTGGTCACCCTCTGGTGTTAATGTGTAGGTGACATTAAGATAGTTCTCAGGAATATCTTCAATGTCGGAGTTGGGATCGATTACTGTGTATTCAAGAAGTCGATCCTGCTCGATCTTTAGAATTTTACCCTTGACAGCAATGATTTTGTTGCCCTCGTGCATCATTTCCCAAAGGAGGTCACTTCCTTCCTTCCAATCAGATACTGTTTTGCAACCATACATGTATTTGGATGTCCATTCAGGCGAAGTCAATATCTCCCACAGTTTAGCTGCCGGCACCTTTATTTCAATCGAGTTTTCTATGTATTTGCTCATGTCAATATTTCTTTTGGTGCGTAATACTAAATAATGTTTGGTTTATACTTTGGCACATTACGGATTTTTTCTTGCCTTTGAGGGAGTACATCCAAATTTTCGCTTAAACTGGCGGTGAAAATGTTGCGGTGTTGAGTAGCCCAGGCGATGACCGATTTCAGTGGCAGTCATGTCTGTATTCCTCAATAATTGCAGTGAGTAGTTCAATCGCATTTCACGGAGGTATCCAAACACAGTATGACCAAAAATCTCCTTAAATCCCTTTTTTAGTTTGTACTCATTTAACTCCACTTCCCTGGCAATTTTCGAAAGGGATAATGGACGGATATAGTTTTCATTGATTAGATCTCTAGCAGCTAAGATTTTCTCTTTGTCGGCTTTTTTCTTTATAAATAGTTTGTTCTCATGAGACCTGTCGCAAGAATCTACGACCAATACCAATACCTCGATGGCCTTGGACAAGAGAAATAATTCCTGCAAACCATCTTGATACCGAGTTGACTTTAGCTCGGTTATTATTCTTTCAAGCTCAACAGTCACCGGACCCCAAACGGGTGATAAAATTGTACTTTGATTTTCAAGAATCTGATTAGTAAAGTTTTTCAGAAAATCACTTGCCCCTTGGGTAAACCCAAGAAATCTTTTCCTAGAGATTTGTATGCCGAATGTCTCAATCACTTCTGTTTTATTTGAAACGCATATCTCAAAACTAGGTGAGTATAATATATTGACGTGCCCGCCGATTAGGTCAAATGACTGACCTAAAGGGATGAAATCAAAGTGATAGTTTCCTCGGAGACCAAGATGGATCCGGACCACATCATCTGCATTTCTTCTGCTAAAAATACCTTCATTGGTAAAGCGTGTAATCGCATATCCCATTTCGATATCTGGACATTGCCATCTCTCCATTTCTGAAGAAATGCCTTCCCCCAATCTTATTTTAGTAGGGTATTTCCGGACTTTTCTGTGAGGCATCAATGTATGCATTATAAATTTCAAAATAAACCAACCGATCTGATTTTATTCAATCAAAAACAGGGCTCCCGTAAATGCCGGTGCCGAAATCGGAGTAAAAGATTCAGATGCACTTTTTACAATGTAGAATTTTTGTGTTTTTTTATGAGGAAAGATACGTCCTTTTTAGCAAATTAACCACTGTTATGTCTTGCTGTGATCTTTGGATAATACCTTTATGTCAGATATATTATATTTGAGCAATGGAAATATTTACCATCATTACGATCCTGATTGTTCTGTCTGCACTATTCGGCTATATCAACGAGCGATTTGTAAAATTGCCTCATACCATTGGTGTCATGATCATTGCAATTCTCTTTACGTTGGGTCTATATCTCAGTAGTTTTATCTACCCTTCTTTTTTCAATTATCTGGAAAGCATGATGCGTTCGATTGATTTCGAGACGGTGCTACTCGATATCATGCTTGGTTTTTTGCTCTTCGCCGGTGCCTTACACACTAATTTTGATCAGCTAAAGGTACAGCGATACCCGATTTTGATTTTTGCAACTTTTGGAGTCCTGGTGAGTACATTTCTTGTGGGGATTTTTATGTATTACTTTTTGCAAGTAATTGGTTATCCCGTTTCATTTATTTATTGTTTGCTTTTTGGCGCTTTAATTTCTCCGACAGATCCAATTGCAGTGCTGGGCATTCTTAAGAAAGCTGGAGTGCCCAAAAGACTCGAAACAAAAATTGTAGGAGAGTCTCTCTTTAACGATGGAGTTGGAGTAGTTATATTTCTAACCATCTATGAGGTGGCGAAAGCGAGAGACGCTGAAATTGAGGCAATGCATATACTTGAATTGTTTGGAGTGGAGGTTTTTGGAGGAATAGCACTGGGTTTAGCGGTTGGTTATCTGGCATTCAGACTGATGAAATCGATCGACGACTATGATATCGAAGTGCTGATTACTTTGGCTGCGGTGATGGGTGGATTTCTTTTGGCCCACAAATTGCATGTTTCAGGCCCGCTTGCTATGGTAGTAGCCGGTTTGGTTGTGGGAAATGATACAGTCAGAAACTCGGCATTTTCGGAGATTACTGAGCAATATGTCGACCGGTTCTGGGAATTAATTGATCTTATGCTAAATGCAATTTTGTTTGTGCTGATCGGCTTGGAAATCTTAATTCTTCATTACGAATCTACGTTTCTGGTTGCCGGGTTAATTGCGATCCCGTTAATCCTGGCTGCCCGGTATTTATCTCTGCTGGCACCTATCCGATTTTTTCAAAGAAAACTCGACTTCGTTCCAAAGACGAATCTGATCATGACCTGGGGTGGCTTGAGAGGGGGAATTTCCATTGCACTGGCCCTTTCCCTGAGCCAGACTATGGAGCGTGATTTGTTCTTGATGATCACCTATGTCGTTGTGATTTTCTCTATTGTTGTACAAGGCCTTACTGTAGATAAATTGGTGAATAGGGTAAATCCTACTGAATTGGAAGCAGAGGCTTAATTTATCTAATCCGTAAATCAGAGCGTACTAAAACTCACCGCAGTTTCGTAATACCTTAAATGAGTAGTATCCCAATTCGTACTAGAGCTACCGGTGATTTTATTAGTAGGTCGGTCAGGTTCAGGAGATCTGCACGAAGAACTGCCGGGGCATCAGCATGGATCTTGGCTTTGGTCTGTTGTTTAGGCTCAGTTGAAATATGTGTTGCCCAAATTAAGCATTCCGTCCACTTTAATGTCACAAATGGACTGCTTTCCAACCACGTGACAAGTATTGCCGAAGCCTCCGATGGTCACATATGGATTGCGACAAAGGGCTGGGGGATAGCAAGGTATGACGGTGTTGAATTTCAACACTTTAACAATGAAGATAATCTGGGAACGAAGGACTTTAACAAGGTAGTTGCAGAAGGTGATCACATGTGGTTTGGTGGTAATGATTTGATCCTGAAATATACCAAAGAGGGATTTACTTCCTTTACGATTCAAAATTTCGGAGTAGTGAAAGGTATAATCGGGACGAAGGATATGATTTTCGCAGTTGGAGAAAAAAGATCTGTTTTTCTGTCCCGTGAGGGTGTAGAGCTACATAATATTAAAGTGCCTCCTGCAAGATTTCATAATGCAGTGTCGAGAAATGACACCCTCTTTGTCACGTCGGATTCCGGTCTTTATATCTTTTCAGATGAAGAATGGCGAAAACTGCCATCCGAGATCCAGGTGGGATCATGTTCGACGATCGATGTTGACCGGAATAGTAAAATTCTATTTCTGGACAGGAATGCAGGAATTCAGCGATTGGTCGATTCACAGACCTTAGAGTCGGTTATTTCAGCTAAGGACCTGCCGTCATCAAGAATTACGTTTATCGAGGATGGAAGTCTCGGTGAACTTTTTGTGGGTACTGAAGATAAAGGCCTGATGATATTTAATGAAATAGATTCGCTCTGGTTGTCACTTTCCGATCAAGTCCAATTTGACTTTGTATCTGATCTCTTGTTTGATCGTTGGGAGAATACATGGGTGGCTACTGCCGGTGGAGGTCTGGTCCGTTTTTCGTCCCAAACCTATTTACTACAGAGTTGGCCAGACCTTTCTGGTCGCTTTATTAAAAGCCTGGATAAAGATGGAGATAAGATCTACATTTCGTATTCAAATGGCCGGTGGGATCGAATCAGTGGAAATAAATTGACGGAATATAATTTTCCGATATTGGGAAATCAAAAAGTAACTCACTATTTATTTGATGATACTCTTGGGGTGCCATACGCAACAGAACGAGGTATTTATTATCCGGTTGATTCCTTCTATTTTTTCCTTGAAAAAAATGATCTGGGTGTTACTTCTGTCAATGATTTACTTCTAGCTGATTCATCGCGATTGATTGGGGCATCACCAGAAGGAATCTTTGAGATCAATATGACTTCCGGTGACTCCACAGAGCAATTTAGATTTTCAACTGACTTATTATTTCATACACCGGTCACCAAGTTTATACTTGGAAATCGACAATATCAGATTTGGTTTTATGGAAATCAATGTATTGGAATCCTGGATGAAGCTATTATTGATAATTTGGCTTTTAATCCCACGGGGATGCTTTTACTCGAGAATAGAATGTTGATCAGCACAGAGGAGAGCGGACTGTATTATGCAGAACATGTGGACTCCACAATTGAGATATCTCCTGTACCGGGTAAAGAATTTGCGCGTGTTATTTCTATTTCAAGAGGCATTGGGGATGATATTTGGTTATGTGATAATGAGAGAATTTACCAATGTAGCTTGGGAGGCCAAATGCAGATAAAAGTCGATATGGTCTTTGACAAGTCGACCGGGTTGCCCCCATTGGAGATCATCCCTGATGCAATGGAGATCAGCGAAGACGGCAGGGCTTTTATTGGTACTTCTGCCGGACTTCTACAGCTGGTACCAGAGGCACCTTTACCCATGCAGTCTGGTCCTGAGCTCACTCTGGTGAGCATGGATATTGGTGACCGGAGGCTTAATCACTTGTCGGATTCAGTATACGAGTATTTGGAGAATGTTGGCCCCGGGGTCTCAGATTTATCTATCGAGGTAAAGGCAGTTGATCAAAGGTTTTCAAGAGATATTACTTATCGATATCAATTGGGCAATGGAGCTGACCGGTGGCTGACATCGAGAAGTGATGGATTATTTAATTTCCTCTCTCTATCACCTGGTGACTACAGATTTAGAGTGAAGGCAATCAACTCCATTGGGCATGAATCAAATATTCTTGAAATCCCCTTCAAAGTTTTGCAGCCCTTTTACAACAAATGGTGGTTCTACCTGACCGGCTTTTTGTTTCTCAGTTTTATTATTTATGGAATTTATTGGGCGCGTTTGAGAAACCGCCTTCGACAAGCGGAGAGAAAACACAGGGAATTGGAGACATCGAAGAGATTGTTGCAGCTGGAACAATCTGCTCGCAGGCTCCAGATGAATCCACATTTTATTTTTAATGCTCTTCAGTCTATCCAGAAGGAGGTGACATCCGGTAGTGCAGAGAAGGCGAGATCAGATTTGCAAAATTTCTCCCAACTGATGAGGAATTACCTGGATCACTCAAGACAGGAGAGGATCATACTTGAGGATGAAATAAATATCTTGTGCCAATATCTCGAAGTAGAAAAAACACTTAAGGACAATCGATTTTCGTACTCGATTTATTGGGCAGAATCTATCGATCCTTCGTTTGTGGAGATTCCGGCGATGCTGATCCAGCCATTTGTCGAAAATGCAATTAAACATGGAATGCCAGTGAGGGGACAAGGGGTGATTGAGATTGATTTTCAGTGGCAGGGGAGTTACCTGGCATGTGTGATAGTGGACAACGGAGGTGGATTTCCCAACGCCATCGATACAACAACGAATCACAGGTCATTGGGTATAAGAATTACGCAAGAAAGACTGGAAAATTATTTTCAAGGTACGGTAGCTTCACCGCTATTATTGGAAAACATAAGCACTGAAAATGGAAATGTGAAAGGGGCGAGAGTCCGAATCTTACTTCCTGTATCTTAATGGCTAGGGAAATCGAAATATGAAACTAAAGGCAATATTGATAGACGACATGCAATCTGCACTTGATCAGCTCAGGTCGGATTTGCATAATTATTGTCCCGAGGTGGATGTTATTGGCACAGCCAGTGGTGTCGTTTCTGGTGCCAAGCTTCTCAACGAACTCTCACCCGATGTGTTGTTTCTGGACATTGAGCTCGAAGACGGTACGGGATTTGATCTCCTGGAAATTCTTCAAAAGATAGATTTCAAGATTATTTTTGTGACTGCATCGGATCAGCATGCCATCCGGGCTTTTCGATTTTCGGCAATTGATTATCTACTCAAGCCAATAAATACTGAACAACTTCAAGAGGCTGTGTCCAAAATCATTAATCGCGATACCAGGGAGAATGTAAATGTACTTTTGGATCATTGGTCAGATAAATTGGATGTACCCCGGATAGCCTTGCACAGTAGTGACGAGATCAAAGTAGTCGAAATTAACAATATTGTCCGTTGTGAGGCTGACAATAATTACACACTCTTTATATTCAAAGACGGTACAAGATTTCTAGTCACAAAAACACTCAAGTTTTTCGACAAAATATTGGAGGAGCATAATTTTGTGCGGGTGCATCAGTCACATCTGGTCAATCTCAATTGTGTACAGTCTTATAAAAAGACGGAAGGTGGTTATTTGGCGATGATCGATGGTTCTTTGGTGCCTGTTTCTGTCAGAAAAAAGGCGAGGGTTGTAGCTCTTTTAAAGAACAGATTCTAAAAGGGGATAGCTCATTGAAAATTGTTTTTACGTGTCTGTCATTAAGTGGGTCTTCAATAGTTTAATAAAAGTGGACCAACAAAAACAAAGGCCTGATTTTTTCGGGTGTGTTAGCAATTTACAGCTTTTCAAAGTCAATTTTGGCAATCATCATAACCCTCTTTACAAAAATAATGGGGAAGAGTCTTTGTGTCGATGTGCGCCCCAGGGATCAATCATATTGCAATTCGGCAAGGAAAAATTACCACTCTGAGGCTTAGTTTGGGCCTTCTGAGGGCATGCAGAAAATCACGGAGTAAAGTAAAATGAGTATCGTACACTCAGTCTTGCCCGGGCCGAGGTGGTCAATTGCGTACCAGTCAATTTTCGGATAATCGGCCACTCATAAAATCCACTAATTTTCCAGCGGTCGGCGAAGGTAAAGCCGATTCCAGGTTGCAGGTGAATCCAACTTCCACCCGTATTTGGAGTGTCCAATCCATTTGTGACATCAGGTGTAGTATGGCGGTAGAGAAGGGAGATGGATGGCTCTATTATGCTGCTGCTGGCCATCGGATAGCCTCGCGAAAGTCCACTTAGCCACCGGAGTTCATTACCGAATTCGTATTCGAGCTGGCCGGCATAACGGTCTGCTGGAGCTGTAAGACGATACACTAGATTTGAAGTCAAGGTCAATTCATTTTGTACAGCAGGAGAAATTGAAATGCCGGCTGCGAGGAGCACATCCCAGGAGCCTGTGCCAGGTTGTAGGTCGGGGTGAAGATCCAGTCCGAAAATCTCGTCTCTTTTACGAGTGCTGCCCACCGGAATCTTCAATCCAGCGCCTAGGAGGATGGGAGTCATTCGATTCTGGAACAAGGCATACTGACCAAAAAGGATGGCATCGCCCATTCCCTGTGCCGCTAATTCTGCCTTTTGGCCATTCGGTCGATCAATCAATTCTACCTGTCTTACCCACGAGGCCACCGCCACTATGGAAAAAGCATCTGAGGGCGAATAGGTGATGCTAGAAAGGAGGGAATGGGTACTGCGCCGACGTGGATTATCCCCTAACTTGGTAGAGTGTGAGACCAGATCAGATTGGACATTGTAATCATTAATCAGCTCAAACACTCCACTGTTGGCCAATCTGACTTCCAAACCGATGATGCCCGATAAAGGAGTGCCTCCCGAGCAGCAAGCTTGCCCGGATAGGTTATACATCAGCCCCACCACTAACAGCCCGCTGGTCAACCACTTCTTACTGCAAGCCACTTGCATCATTCGTATTTCATGGCTGGATGGATTTAGATTAAAAGTGTTGAAAGGTGTATACTTTGGCTTTACCATTGATAATGACTCCAAAAACCCGTTCTTTAAGGGGTAGCCGATCATCGCGAAACGCCAAAGGATAGGATACGAGGTCATTGGTTCGATAGTCTCCATAGGGGTATTTTGAATAATCTCGGTCCACCCCAGTATTAGAAGTCATGACTTTTAAACCAGGGTATAATAAACGCGCTGTTTCAAACTTAGTCTCCACTGAGGGGACTATTGGCCGAACTTCACCTAATTTGTCACCGTTCACACATCTGGCCTCCAATTGGAGCCAGAGGCTTTCCGTCTCCCGGTCGAACGAAAGCAGGTTGCTATTGAATAAAAGGCCTGAGACTCCAAAGGAGTTGCTCGGTTGTCGTTGCCACACTTTTCCAGTTCCAGTCAAGGGGCAATATGTGACACAAACCGGCATCCCACCAACAACGTCATTGATGATTTCATGCCAGTCTAGGATCGGATGTGGATAGGCTTTGGATTCGCCATTTAGCGATACCACCAGTACGAAGTCGTCATCCTGCAAATAGAAGTCGTTCTCCGGTTCTGCGGGTAAATTTCCAAGCTCATAAAATTCGGGAGATTGGATGGATGGGATTGCATCAAATCCTGCACCCTGGGCGACATATTCTCTGGGGATGTCCCAATCGTGTGAGGTGGGAGGATGTGGATCGCCTCCAATCGACCCTAACTGATGGAGTTGTAGCTCCGGATACAGTGCTGCGAAAGCAAACCAAAAGCCCATTCCATAATTTACATTTTGCAACTGGTCACCCCGATTAGGACCTGAAATTGCTTTCCCTGAAAGGTCCCAGCGATTACCTTTTTGGTCCTCCATCATAACGGGCAAAGTATTGGGCACAACACGGAGTGACAACATTTCACCATCAAGATCTCTATTGTAGGCGACGGCAAAATTCCTCCCATCGCTACCCACAATTGCGAGTTCCGTATTTTCGAAGGTATCTTCGATCAATGTTACTCTGTTACTTTTTTCGGGTGTTGTATTAGGGTCTGCATCATCGTTTGCCATTGGCTCCTTAGAACAGGAAACCAGGAACAGACAAATCAGGGTCAAAAGAACGTATCGATATTGCATTTCATTAAAGCCAATAATGGCTCATTTAAAAGATAACGATTGTCACTCAAAAAGTACTTTGTCGAGCAGTAATACTTTTAAGCTAATGTATTACTGGAGACATTCTGTATTTCAATAGGGCCTAGCCTGCGACAATAAAATCAAAAAGGGCTGTTGCCGAAGCAAAAACCCTTTTTGACTATTTTCTTCAAATAATAAGCATCAGTTTACGTCCCACCACAATTTAGTACTGATATCGTTAGGATCGCTGGTCACCGCACTAAGTGCAGTACCATTTCTGACTTCCTCATCAATAGGATAGGGAAGTCGCACAGGTATCGTAGTGTTTGTGGCGGCTGCAGGTACAACTAAAACGGGGTAGTCCAGTCGTCTCCATTCAGCCCAAGCCTGGGTACCGTTCATATAGAATGCTAACCACTTTTGGGTACCGATGGATTCTTTCCAATTGGCGGCATTGTATGGATTGGCTTCCAGGTAGGCACTAATCATGGCATCATCAGTGAAGCCCCAGTAGTTCATCGAGGCTTTTACTCCTTCATTGTAGGCTGCGCTCGCATCACCGCTTAGGATACCTCTTTCATAAGCCTCTGCCAGCAAAAATTGTACTTCTGCATAATCCATTATGATGCCTGGTGCAGTGGCAGTTCGAAGTTCGGTACTTGGCCTCGATCTTGTTGTCTGTAGTGAAAACGATTCTCCATCCGTAAGGCCGTAAGGAAGACCCAGGTATTCACCCTCGTTGTTTACATTGGCAAAGGACTCGAGCCGTGGATCACTGGTGGCTTTTAAGTGATCGACCAGGACATCGGTAACAGCAAAATCGTCCCTGTTGCCGATTACATGATCGCGGAATAATGGATTGGCAATATCAGCTTCATCCGAAAACACAAACATTCCATTTTCGTCATTACTACCGATCAAGCCACCGGTAGAAGCCTGCTGGATGTACGTGCTGGCAGTACCTTGATCCACATCAACAATCCGCATCGCCATTCTCAACAATAATGAATTAGCCAGTTTTTTCCATGATGCAACGTCGCCGTCGTAGATCAGGTCTCCGGAGGAGAACGAGCCCGCAGATTCGTCCATAGCTGAAATGGCATTAGACATCATACTCAAAATTGAGTTATAAATTGACTCTTGAGAATCGTATGATGGATTGGGAAAGTCCAGACTGTTTAGGGCCTCTGCAAAAGGAGCGGCACCATACAGATCGGTAAGATTATGGTAGGCATAAGCTGTGAGCACATCTACGATAGCCAGCTGATTGCTTTTCCTTGCAGGAGGCACATTTGCATCGGCCTCGATGATCTCGCTTGCGATCTTAAGCTCATTAAGAACTGATGCATAAAAGGTAGTCCATTCTCCGTTGAAGTCGTTAGCATCAACGGTATACCTTGACTCCTCAGCATATTCGGTCTGGGCAAAATGCTGGACCATCAACATAGACCATTCGGCATTGAGACCACGGCCCCATAGCAGGTTGACCAAAGAGTATTCAGCCTGGGTAACCAAATTCGCTGCAGGCACTTCGACTGGGTTATTAGGGTCGATATTTAGATCGGTCAGCTCGTCGTCACAACTGGGTAGCGCCATCACGAAAAGCCCTAAGAGGACCAAAAATTTATAATTGACAAATACTTTCATGATTACTCTGGTTTGTATTAAAGTTTAAATTGAAGATTGATCCCAAATGATCTGGTGGAAGGCACTTGTGCATTTTCCAATCCTTGTCGATTGCCAGCTCCAGTTATGATCTGGGGATCCAGGTATGGCAGGTCAGAGGATAGAATGGCTAGATTTCGACCGAACAAGCTTACAGTCATATCGCGAAATAGCGAATTACCGAAAAGTCTATCTGGTACCGTAAATCCAAGACGCACTTCCCTGAGTTTCACAAAGTCTGCATCATAAACGTTCAATGCTGCCTTATTCCAGAAGGTCTGATAATACGTTTGAGGATCAATGCTCGTGGTATTCGCTGATCCATCTGCTTTTACTCCTGGTAGGATCAGTCCTTCAGCACGGATGTCTGACACACCGTTGAAACTCACTGTTTCAGGATGCATACCAGAGTATTTAGCCCACTGCAGTGAGGTCGAGTGAATGATACCTCCCTTTTGGAAATCAACTAATGCGCTGGCAAAAATTCCCTTGTATGCCACTTTGGTGCTAATACCACCTGTCCAATCTGCAATGGCAGAGCCTAAGAATTCTCTCGGTCCTGTAAACTCGTAAAATCCATCTTCATCAACCATTGGTTGTCCATTGCTGTGGTAAATATGATTTTGACCGAATAGAGCCATGTATGGGAACCCTTTGGCTATCCTTAAGTCAGCAGCCCAGGTTGCACCCATAGCTATGCTTTCCACTCCTTCGGTAAGCTCTACCACTTCGTTGTTTTGCTTAAACAAGTTTAACCCAACATCCCAACTGAACTCATTGGTTTCAATCGGAGTAGCAGTCAGCTGTACTTCGTAACCCCAATTCCTCATTTCACCAGCATTCAATACACGGGAAGTGTATCCGGTAGAAGCAGAAGAGGGTACCGTAAATATCTGATCCTTAGTGGTGCGGTCATAGTAGGCAAAGTCGAAGCCTAGACGACCATTGAAAAACCTTAGATCGAGTCCGACTTCGTATTCAGAGGTAAGCTCTGGCCGGAGAGTGGGATTGTTTTGTGCATTGGGTACGCCATATCGTGGATTACCAAAGTAGTTTGGTGTGATTGCATTGAATACATCGGTCAGTCTGTAAGGACTGGCGTCATTACCCACCTCTGCATAGCTCACCCGAAGCTTGGCAAAAGAGAGGAACTTGAGACCTTGCAGAGCTCCCAGTTCTGATAGTACCATACTCAACGACGCCGAAGGATAGAAGTAAGAATTTTCTTCAGCCGGTAGAGTAGATGACCAGTCGTTGCGAGCGGTAAAGTCTAAGTAGACCCAATTGTTCCATCCAAACGATGCCATGCCGAACAAACTATTAATACCCCACTCTTGCTCGAATGTTGAGGTCGTTGGTGATCCGGACGAGTTCGATACATTAAAGAAACCTTCCAGGCTAAGACCACCGGAGGTGCCAACAGTGGTTCGCCTTGTCAACTGCCGCATCCTGTTGCCTCCAAAGCTGGCTGTAACCGACAGCTTATTCCATGTCTTTGAGTAGTTTAATCGAGCTTCCATATTGGTTTCCTGAAACCTTCTTTCCGTCTCATTATAGGTTGAAGTTTCAACCGATGCAAGTGGTATACCTTGCTCTAAACTAAACTGATAAAGGTCTGTTCCCACCCGAGCAGTGACGTCCAAACCGTCTACTATATCGACTTTTACATTGCCGTTTCCGAAGAATCGATTTCGAGTATCTTCCTGTAGGTAATTTTGGTAAACCCAATGAGGATTATCAAAAAACCGGGGTGTGGGATCAAAAAACAGCAGGTTGTTTTCGCCGTCCTTCTGTGGACCGACAGCGTTCCAGGTCTGCTGGCTACCGTCAACCCGGTTAACGTTCTTCAACCTCTCAAGGTCCAATTGGGTCTGCCACCATTGGGTAAAGGCTTGCTGGGGATTGCCATTGTTATATCCTGTGATGTTTCTGCCACTGGCATCAGTACGAATGTAGTTACCAGCCACACCTACAGAAACTCTATGATTCAAATTGTATTTGGAGTTGATACTGAATGAGTTTCTCTTTAACACAGAATTTGGCAGCGTTCCTTTTTGATCGAGATTCGTATAGCCAAATCGAAATGAACCCTGGTCATTATTCCCAGTCAATGCGACGCTATTGGTCCAGGTTTGGCCGTTGTCGAAAAATTCTTCATAGCCATTTGCAGGTGCTTGCCACGGTCGGGTTTCCCTGTAAGTGGAAGCGTTGTCAGGATCCCAGGAATCCCAATGCCTAACTTGTTGGCCTTCATATTTTGGTCCCCATGATCCATCCTTTGCGTATGAGGGATAAAGGTAGGTCACACCGTCTTGAATCACTTCATTGAAGCCATGCGAGGTTGCGGGATTTATGGCCCCACCTCCATACTGTTGTTGATGGGGAATAAAGTTAGTCGCAGATTCGGTCGTAAAGCTCGAATTCACCTCAACTCCAATGCCTTCTCTTCCACTGCCATCCTTGGTTGTAATCAGGATCACTCCATTGGCACCCCTTTGGCCGTATAGGGCTGTAGCGGCAGCGCCTTTCAAAACAGTCATAGATTCAATACTTTGAGGATCTATGTCCTGTCCAGTATTTCCATAATCATATGCTTGTGATCCTCCAAATCCTCTTTGCTGGCTGCTGCCAGAGAAATTCGAGTTGTCAAACGGAACCCCATCTACAATAAAAAGGGGCTGGTTGTTTCCTAAAAAGGAATTGGATCCCCTGATAGTTATCCTGGATGCTCCTCCAATAGTAGAAGGACTCCCCTGAACTTGAATACCGGCTACCTTTCCCTGCAGCGAATTGATAATATTTGTCTCCTTTGTCTGGGCTAAGTCAGAACCATCAAGTTGCTGAACCGCATATCCCAAAGACTTTTGCTCCCTGGGTATACCCAAACTCGTAACGACCACCTCACCTAGTTCAATGCCTTGATCAAGCACGACGTCCAAAACGTCAGATACACCAATCTCGAGTTCTTCGGTGGAATATCCCGTGTAGCTGAAGATAATCGAGGTTGCCCCCTCAGGGACAGTAATGGAGTAGGTTCCATCAAAGTCAGCAACAGTACCTACTTCGGTTCCTTTCACCAGTACAGTGGCACCGATGAGAGGCCCACCGTCCGCACCGGTCACAGTTCCAGTAATGGTCCTTTGTGCAGATGCAACACCGGCAGCAAACAGTACCACCAAGAGTGGTAATAAGAGCTTTTTCATACTTTTTCTTTTTTGTTTAAGATATTAACAACTATAAACTAATAAACCAAATCTATCCAAACACTTGGTCTACAACCACTTAAACGTAAAATCCGACATGTCAATCGAAAGTCCCTATAGCTGAAGTAGACTGGACAACTGCCGTAGATTCAGTTTGTTCCATCGATGAAGATAACGAATTAGAAAGATAGTATGCTGCCATTGAAGCCCAGCACCAAATCACAAAAATTGATTGGACTCAAGTGCCTAGCTTATATATAGCATGCTATGCTTTCGGAAACATTCAAAAAATGTGACCGTCTAGAATAATGCGCTGGAATTTAAGAAGGCGGTGTTTGGTGAAATCGAATCGTGATCTTCACTGCATTTCACTAGTCGGTAATCTGTGACTATCAGCTTTATTCTCGCGCTCTATGTTCCTATTTAAAGGTCTATAAGGCAACTGATCCGCAGGTTCTACCGATCAATGCGGATTTAGTCTGGCGACCCGGGGATTACCCCTTTTGACCTGAAGAGGCTTTGAGCTTGGCCCTTCAGGCCGAACTTTGGTTCAGGGTTTTATATTATGTTGCCTGCAATAGTGTAATAAAGTAAAAGCCACCTGCAGGATGGCCTTTACTCGAAATGCAGCATTCAAACTGCCAACCAGATTTAGAAAAAATTAGCACCCGACATACCCTGATGCTTTCACCATGAGTGTTCCGTCAGGTTTCTTCTTTATGACTACCGAGTCTCCCATATTGACTTTGACCTCAATAATTTTATCATTTTTCCCTTTGATGAAAATCAAATTCTTTTCGAATTGTTCTCGCATTTTCTTATCTGGAAGCATACTGCGCATCAGATTAAGCACATCGCCTATTTTCAGATCCGGAATCTCCAATGTCGTTGACCAGTTACTTTCTTTTGTGATCCTTTTAATTTTAATATCATTTTCAAGAAAATAGATCTTGGCATTTTCTGAATTTACCAACTTAGATTTAACTTTATACAATCTCTCAAAGTACTCGGACAATGTATAAGGATAGAAATATCCATCCTGAATAAGTTCTTCCTTAGAGTGTGGAAATGGCAACTTTGATAAATAACCATCGAAAAGGTAACCTACAATGCCGTCATAATTTACGAGGATCCAATGCCCGTCAATCCAATCTATGCGATCTTCTTTTTCTTTGGGATAGCCAAATGTATTGACAAGGGCTACCTGGTCACCAAATTTGACAATATCCAGAACTTCCGCATCGATATCGGGAAATGCACGAAGTTTTAGACCACTTGGAGCAAATACATTTAAAGTTGTACTGGATGAATCTGCAGGAAAAGCGATAATCGAAGTTGAGGCAAAAAAGCACGCCGTAATAAAACAAATTAGATTTTTCATGCTTGAAAATTTATAACTGTTAAAAAATAGTTTTGACAGTCACAAATCTATGCTGTTAGTAGGGCTTGGATTCGCACAAATAATGTTTAGACGGTAATGCTCGAGAATTCGTTAGAAATGATTGAGAATTCGAAGAATTTAATCTACAGCCATAAATAATTGCAGACATTGAAGGCGCAGCAGGTTATCGAAATTTTGGTTCAAACCGGTTATCGATGTCAATTACCCGGAAATCTCACGGGAGTGCAATGATCTTGATGTGATAGTAACGGATTATCGGTGCCGGAAATCATCACGTCTGCTTTTCCAGGGACTTTTGTACATCTCGCAGCTCGCTTTCAACATCGCTGTGTTTATTGCGCAGCATCTCTAGCGCTTCCTTTTCATTTCTCAACAGCGAATCAAATTTTTCGAAATTGTCTTCGATTCGATCGCGGATAAACTTTACGTATTCTTGTAGACGGTTTGATACATCTTCCTCAAGCCGGTTTCTTCCGTTCTCAATTTCTGCATTGAAATGCCGCATGATCTTGCGTTTTTGCAAACCCATTGACACTCCTGCAAAGAGCAATCCGATTGTAGTGATTACACCACCGGTGATGTCGAAGACCATACCATTGGTAATGATGGTGAGTAAAACACCTACTACGGCAATTCCGCCCCCCGTGGCCAAGGCGGGTGACATGTTTTCTTGCTGAGAAAAAACAGCTTGATCTTTAAAGTTCTCAGACTGATTTAAAAAATTGGTAAAAGCTTCCTGCAATTCACTTAATACTTTTGACCTTTTTTCAGCAATATCGCTAAAGATCTCATGATCGTCTTTTAAAATCGTTTTACTCGATCTTATTTTTAAATCGATGATTTGACCCATTTGTTGGATGGACTCTGCCAGATCAAGAACTCTTTCATTGAGCTTATGCCGCAATTTTCCATTGAGGTCCTCTTCCATATCTTTAGCAAATGTGGTGAGCCAATCTTTGATCGATGCCTCTTTTGAAAAAATGGAGGAGAAACTTCGTTTTAAAATTGACCCAAAAGAAAGCACTTTTCCCAATTCATCGGTTTTGTCCTTCATGGTGCTGTCATACCCGGCCAGTAGATTTTCTACTAAGATACTTACGTGGTCATTAGAAATCTCACTCTGTTTGTCAAGGGTTTTTCTTATGTCTTCCCGGAATTCCACATCTGTCTGAAATTGCTCAGTGCGCAGGTTGAGACCCTTCTCTATTTTGTTATTTATGTTGAGGGCGGTTTCTACATTACTTATTAGTTTTAAAAAAGGAGCCTTTCCACCGGTGATGTGCTCATTTATATAATTGCGAAGG
Source organism: Saprospiraceae bacterium (assembly GCA_965222645.1). GTDB lineage: Bacteria > Bacteroidota > Bacteroidia > Chitinophagales > Saprospiraceae > JABDMH01. Next base: position 5,695,398 of record OZ244968.1, read on the forward strand.
GGAATGTATCCACTGGCTTGCTTTTCGCCTTCTTGTTCCTGTTTGGCTGATACCGCCCATACTAATGGTTCTTTTATACCCTTTTCCATTGCTTGCTTTTTGACACCATCTAAATTTATTTCCAAATCTTTATCAGAGAGTAAATCCTTTTGTTGAAGAATAAATACAATTTTTTTTCTCCAGTCCTCATGGATGTAATTAAAAAATTCCCAGGATGATTGCCGGTAAGGATTCTTTGCCTCAAACACAAAGACTATGAGATCAGCTCCGGGAATAAACCTCTCAGTGATTTCCTGATGATGATCGATGATGGTGTTTGTGCCCGGTGTATCAACAATTGCAATTTCCTTCAGAATGTCTGCCGGTTGATAGATTCGCTTTAAGTACGGATTTATGATTTCCTCATGGGCAGATTCACCATAAACAATTTGCTGGATGGTATCGGTCATAGGTGAGGGTGCTACCTTACAAATATCTTCCTCTGTCTCCAGCAAGGCATTGATAAAACTGCTTTTACCTGCTTTTACTTCCCCAACGATGACAAACATAAAGGGCTCTCGTATGCGATCTTTGAGGTCCGTAATTGTGCTTGATAGGCCTTCATGTCCAATGTTTTCGGTGAGTGAGAGAAGGTGGTCGACTGATTTTGAAATGCGTTCCCTCCACGCCAGTACCTGTTGATCTAAGACTGTGGGCATTTGCAGTTGCTGTTTCTGGTCCAAAGATAGTCGATTAATGTCGACCATCAGCACTCAGGGATTATCGGTTTTTTTTAGTGGTTGGTCGTTTATTTTCCTTCATTACTCGTCAAAGGCCTATCGAGGTGAACTCCTTAAACCATTGACAACCTTATAGTTATAGAATTAAAAACTTACCTTATGAAAACTTTTAAGATGTTATTGCTGATTGTGGTTCTCGTAATAGTTGCATTTATCCTGATCAAAAGTGCAGATTGTCTGGGACAAAGTTTGTCCTCTTCAGCATCCGAAACTCTGATTAATTGGTTGTGCTAGTTCCATTGATATCCCTACGTAGTTTTATGCTCAATTATGACTTGCCATGCATGAGCCATGCTTTCAAGAAAGGAGTGATGTTACCGCCTAACACACCGTCAGTGTCCGACGTTTGGTGCTGGGTCCGATGGTCCTTGACCCGTCTGTCATCAAGCACGTAACTCCTGATTTGTGAACCCCATTCGTTTTTCATCTTACCCGCTTCGATCTTATCTCGTTCAGCACGTTTTTTTTCGAGTTCCAGCTCATATAGACGTGATTTCAGCATTTGAATAGCTTTTTCACGGTTCATATGTTGTGATCTTTCTTCCTGGCACTCAGCAACGAGTCCTGTGGGAAGATGGCGAACTCTCACCGCAGATTCTGTCTTGTTGACATGTTGTCCTCCGGCTCCACTACTCCTGAAGGTATCCCATTCGAGATCCGCGGGATTTACATCGATTTCGATTCTGTCATCCACCATTGGATGGACAAAAACCGAGGCAAAAGACGTCATCCTTTTTCCCTGTGCATTAAAAGGACTCACCCTCACCAGACGATGCACACCATTTTCACCCTTCAGAAGGCCGTACACATAGTCACCCTTGATCTCCAGTGAAACCGACTTTATACCTGCTACATCCCCATCCACCCGATTTAGCTCAGATACTTTGAAGCTGTTTTTTTCGGCCCACATCAGGTACATCCTCAACAACATTGCAGACCAATCGCAACTCTCCGTCCCTCCTGCTCCTGCATTAATCTCAATGATACAACCGAGCTCATCTTCGGGATTATTAAGTGTAGACCTAAATTCTACGTTTTCGATTTTAGCAAGTGCTTTTTGATACGCGGTAACAACTTCCGCCTCAGTGGCCTCACCCTCTTTCCAAAAATCAAAGAGAATTTCGACATCATCTACCAGGGTAGATGTTTCCTCAAAGGTGTTAACCCAGTTCTTTAATAATCCAATTTCCTTTAAAACGGTTTCCGCCTTTTTGGGATCATCCCAGAAATTTGGATCAAGTGTTTGTTGCTCTTTGTCTTTAATCTTAAACTGTCGATTATCGACGTCAAAGATACCTCCTAAGAGAACCCACTCTGTCCTTCATGGCCTGTAATTGCTCAATGGTCATGTCTAATAATTATTGATGAAATAACACTGTATGTAAACTAAATAATTGGAGACAAGATTAGTTCAGTTCCACCAGAAAATACAATGGCGTGTTTCCCGGAATTCCCATATATCCGGTTTCTCCATACGCTAACTCCGGTGGAACAAAAAGTGAAGCCATAGAACCTGGTTTTAAATAGCCTATGCCTTCATCCCATGCCTTGATCACACGTCCTTGCCCAAGCGGAAACCTATAGGGTTCACCCTGCTCGAAAGAGGTATCAAAGACCTTCCCATCCATATATGTTCCATAATAGTGAACACTCACCATCTGTCCGGATTTAGGAACAGTCCCTGTACCATCTTTGTGTATCACATATTCTAGTCCCGATGGGGTTTTGATCATATCTGGGTAGGCTCCTTTTTTGTAGTCATCAAGTGCCTTTGCTGCGAATTCTGATATTTCGTCCTTTCTAGCCCGTGATTCCTCCATTTCCCTTTGCCTGTCATCTAATGCTACCTGCATTTCTTCCTGGTACTCCGCATCAGTCTTAATATCGATCATTTTGAGATCAAACTCCAGGATGTCCATATCGGCAAAGGCAGGTGGCACCTGTCCCAGGGAATCAATCGGGCAATACAATGTTGCACTGTCTCCCTTGGCCATCAACGCAAGGGCATCGACATAGATTGGTGTCTCTCGATTAAACTCATCCTGTGCCGGAATACGGAGGCGCGGAATCTGATCGGATTCGTAACTGGTATTAATGATGGAATCTTTGTGTCTGAGATTGATGTGGAAGTATGCATACTCCCCTGCCAGAGGTTGTGCCGTCTGATTGCTGATATGTCTTACCAGCTTGTATCCCCGATAAGTCACATCATTACTTTCTTGCTTACACCCTGATACAAACACTATCAAAAACAGGAAAATGGCCGGGTTAAGATTTTTCATATTTCTTTATTTAATTGCTCCTTATATTGGGGCAAAAGTGATTTTAATTTATCCAGCGTGGCTGCGAGACTCATTTTCGAATACCCTCCTGCAGCATTGCGATGACCACCTCCATTAAAATGATTCTTGGCAATTTCTTCTACGGAAAATTCTCCCTTGGAACGAAAAGATATTTTAATAATTGTGGGCTGCTGCCGGATAAAAACTGCCATATGGACATTTTTGACTTTCAGCAGATAATTGACAATCCCTTCTGTATCACCTCTCTGGATATCAAAAACCTTAAAATCGTGTTTATTTAAAAAAATGATACCCGTACTATAGTCTGGTAAAATTTCCATACGATTATTCAGACAATGACCGAGTAATCGCAATGTTTTTTCACTGATGGAATTAAATATTCTGTTGTGGATTAAGTCACTCTGCAGGCCAGTCTCCTGCAGATCTGCTACAATCCGAAAAAGCGTTGGAGTGGTGCTGTACTGGAATGCACCAGTATCCGTCAGAATTCCGGTGTAAAGGCACGCCGTGATTTCCGGATCCCGGACGGGTTTCCCATCATAAGCCTCCACAAAGCGATAAATCAACTCACAGGTCGAACTGGCCGCGGTGTCCGATAGAACAAAATCACCCAAATCATCTGGATATAGGTGGTGATCTATAAGCAATGTATATGGACTAATGCCCTGCAATAGCTTTCCGAGCTTATCGATTCTTTCAAGTGAATTGTAATCAAGTATGATCGATACTTCCACCTTCCGGATAAAGGACTCGATTGGCTCGGGATCCACGTCATAGATTTCGATTTCGTCGATTCCCGGCATCCAAGAATAAATTTCCGGATACTCCGAGGGAAATGCGATCATCACCCGGTGTCCTTTGTCCCGCAGCCAATGACCCATGGCCAGCGAGGATCCAATGGCATCACCATCCGGATTGCGGTGACTGGTAATCAGCACATTCTTAGGGGTAGCTAAAGTACCCTTCACCTCATCGATACCCTGCATGTTCTTAGAATTAGAGAGCGAAAATGTCAATTTTTATCGAAGGCGAAAAATTTATTTCCCGGAGGATATACCCTGGTTGACAGACCACAAATCTAGATTGCCCCTGTAATAAGCCTCTGCCCGCGTAATCCGAGGATATTCCTCGATAGTCTCTGCTCTCCGCTTTTTCCAAAGTGATAAAAATCACGCTTCGGAGGACTCCCTCAATTGGAAAAAATTGGGTCTCACGCTGTAAAAAAGCGCCTGCCGTTACTTACTTTTGATGCCCTCTACCAGAAAAGAAATACACGTTATGAATAACATAACCTTTACGATGATCAAGCCCGACGCTGTGAGAGCGGGTCACATTGGCAACATCATGCAGATGATTTGTGGAGCGGGATTTAGGGTCGTAGCCGTGAAGATGACCCGACTGTCAAAGGAGAAAGCCGGAGAGTTTTATGCTGTCCATAAAGAGAGACCATTCTACGGAGAGCTCGTAGACTTTATGTCGAGTGGACCCATTGTAGCGGCGATTTTAGAAAAGGATGATGCGGTGGAAGATTTTAGGAAATTGATCGGTGCTACAAATCCGGATGAGGCAGCTGAGGGCACCATTCGTGCCTTATATGCAACAAATGTCGGTGAGAATGCCGTGCATGGATCGGACAGTGATGAAAACGCGGTAATCGAGAGCGACTTCCATTTTTCCAAAGTTGAAAGACATTGATAATAACCCTCCTGATCCGTGAATGATCTGTTCGAGCAGGGGAGGCCATTACAGCTATGAAGATAATTGACGGCCTAAATGTTTGTGATGGATCACTATAGAAGCATTTTATAGGCCCGGGTTGTGACCTGCATTACCCTGAAGAGATTACTACTTTCTTCCCAATCAGATCGTCTCGACGCACACTGTCCGCGAGATACTGTGCAAGACTTGAACGACTGATAACCAATCCGGGCTTAGGTCTGTTGTCAAAGCTTTCCCTCACACTTTTCATCCGTTTGGAATTGGTAAGTCCGACCGGACGGACAACAGTCCAGCGCAAAGTTGATTCCGAAATGATCTTCTCTTGTCTCTCGTGATCTTGATAAGCGAATTTGATATTGCTGTTGTCTATCAACCACCTGAACCATTTAGGGATGTCATGCCTTGATTCTAAAACTCCCCAGGCCGAACATACCACAATCCTTTTGATTTTTGCTTTTTGAGCTAAGGGTACCAGCACTTTCATTGTGTCTGAGAGGAAAGTCTTTGGTGTCCTCAGATTCGACCAGGGAAAGTCCGAATTTCGTGAAATATTTAAGACACTGATTATCCCGTCACTTTCGAAAATTACTTTTTGCATGTCCACTAAATCGCGAGGATCACCTTCCAAAATCGTCAATCCCTTCCGCTGCTCAATCCGCTGAGAATTTCGGGAGATACAGGTGACGTTGCATTTCTTCTCGAGCAGCTTTTTTAATACTAATTTTCCTGTTCTACCTGTCGCTCCCAATAAAAGTATCTTCATTCTTTTAGTTTGACCTCAAGATTACTCCCCTAAAATCAATGAGTCGTATACTCGAAGAATCAGAATGAAACTTTTTGATTTTCATTCGATGGTTACCAAGGTGACTCCTTCTCCTCCCTGGTCAGGGCGGGGGTGGGAAATTTCAAACTTGTTGGCATAGTCGTTTAGTTTTTCCCTGACCACTTGCTTGAGCACACCATTGCCTTTGCCATGAATGATTTTTAAATATTTGAGATTGGCCATTAGAGCATTGTCAATAAATTGTTCAAGACGCACTAATGTCTCTTCCTTGCGCAGCCCTCTTACATCGATCAGGTGATGTACCTCATTAGTTTGCATTACTGTAGACTTCACCGATTTATAGGGTTGTATGTCGATGGGAGCTCTGCTGTGCTCCAGGTCGGTAAGGGGAGCACTTAGAGTCATGTTTCCGACAATGACCTTTGCTTTTTGTTTCTGAATAAACTGAATTGTACCTACTAGACCTCCACTCTTCATCCTGACGTGGTCACCAACGGAAAACGGTTTTTGAGATGATCGATCCGGGCTTTTGTCAAAAACTTCTTTGTGTAAATCTTTTGTTTCTTCTTCGAGGATTTTCTTGGATTTTTTTATTCGGGACGCTAGCTCTTTAGCTTTTTCTAATTTCTGATTTTCTCTGATTTCCCGAATTACTTTTTCCAGCTCCCTGTTAGATCTATTTTTTTGCTGCAATTCAAATTGCTTTGCTTCCAGTTTTAATTTTTTTCGTCGCACATCCAATTCTTTCGACATGCGATCATAATTTCGAACAAGTTTGTCGAGCTTTTTCTTTTCCTCGTCCAGGGCGTCCATTTTTTCACTAAGTTCTTTTTTTTCCCTCTGTAAATTTGAGAGGAGATAATCCAGTCGCCCTTCTTTTTTTCCTGTTTTTTTCCGGGCGTTACGAATGATATTTGGCGACAACCCGCTCCGGTTAGCCATTTCAAATGCAAATGAGCTACCCGGTACCCCGGTTTGGAGTCTGAATGTGGGTTTGAGTGCTTCTTCATCAAAGGCCATACTGGCATTTTGCATGCCCGGTTCCTTCGAGGCCAAGATCTTTAGATTTCCATAGTGTGTTGTCACGATCCCCCTGGAGTCTGAGTTCGCCAAAGACAATAATACACTCTCAGCAAGAGCTGCACCTATTGTGGGTTCTGTCCCCGCACCAAATTCATCGATTAAAAACAGGGTCCTGGCATCTGCTTCCGTGGTAAAGTATGTCATGTTTTGAAGATGGGAGCTGTATGTGCTAAGGTCCTGGTCTAATGACTGTTGATCTCCAATGTCTGATAAGATCTGGTCAAAAATTCCCATTGTAGAATGGTCTTCTACTGGGGTGAGAATTGCCGCCTGGTGCATAAGGCAGAGGAGTCCCACCGCTTTCAAAGTGATTGTTTTTCCACCGGCATTAGGACCACTGATCACCGTAATTTTGGTGTCTGCACTTATTTTTAAATCAAAGGGAATCACCGCATCATGGTTTTTCTTATGCTTCAATAAGAGGAGTGGATGACGCGCACGATACCATTCTAATTCTGCATCCCCACTACATTTTGGTGCACTATTTATTCCGAGATCGTTTGCCTGTTTTGCCTTTGCCTGAATAATGTCAAATGCGATGATGACAGAAAAATTGGTTTTAAGACAAAAGATTTCTTTTCGCAGATCATCGCACAGTTGCATCAGAATTTTTCTGATCTCCCTGCGTTCCTCGTTGTGCAACTCAAAGATTTCATTATCGAGGGCCAACGTATTTTCGGGTTGAATAAAAACAGTTTTACCTGTCGATGATTCATCGTGAACAATTCCCTTGACCTTTCGCTTGTGCTCACTCAGTACAGCAAGTACTCTCCTGCCATTTCTCACAGACTCTGTTTGATCGGCTAGTAGCTCCCGCGATTTATTTTTGGATAATTCCGATTCAAAAACGCGGTTCCTTTCCGCTTTTTTCTTAAGCAAAGATTTTCGGACCGACGTCAGTTGTGACGATGCAGAATCCTTTACTTGTTTATCTTCATCAAAAATCCTAAAAAAGGCTTTCCTGATTTTTGGTTGAGGTTCAGTCCCTGACAGTACTTTGTATAGGGCCTTCCACCTTACCCTGCGCTCTTTGTTGAAGAATTCAAACCAGGAATGAGTCATTTGCAGTTGACTGCTCAGTTCCAAAAGTTCCTCAATTTCCAATACTCCGCCATCCTTTTCGAGGAGTTTCCAATATTGGGAAATATCACTGTAGTCTGTTACAAAGATGGTTTTCGACTCAGTCATGATTTCCTGGAATGCAACAATCTCTTCCAGTTTTTGCTCGATGAGAAGTACATCGCCTAAAAAAGACTGCGAGGCCAGGTCATTTTTAGCAGGAATACCCCTGCAGCGGCTCTGCAAATCCAGCAGGACCTTATCAAATTCCAATTGAGAAAGTATATCTTGAGGATGAAGACGCATCGAACCGAAAGTACTCTGTATTTCGGTCTGCAAAGGTACATTATAAATCAAACCCACTGCATATTGATTCGGCCTGTTTATTTTTAGAAGTTGCATATGTACCGTGATTGATCATGATTTAATCATCGACTTTCACCTTCTGTAATGATTTGTTTTTTGCACCTTTATGCAAATGCACTGGAGGCAGTCAACACTAAATTGCAGGGGGGTATTGCTGGATCTTAATCATCCTGTAGTTATGGGTGTCCTCAATATAAATTCCAATTCCTTTTACAGTGCCAGCCGAATCCTGGATGTCGACAAAGCGCTCAAACTGGCTGCGGGAATGGTCAGTGATGGTGCGTCGATTCTCGATGTTGGGGCAATGTCTTCAAGACCCGGGGCTGAGCAAATTACTCCTGAGGAAGAGATTAATCGACTGCAACCGATTCTTCCGGAGCTTTTGAGAGCAATGCCGGACCAGATTTTTTCTATTGATACAATCTGGAGTAAAGTTGCCCAATGGGCTTTGGATCAGGGCGTGCACATAATCAACGACATTTCAGCCTGGTCTATCGATCCCGGGATGTTGGATCTCGTGACTGCTGAAAATGTACCCTATGTCCTAATGCACATGCAGGGGACACCGAAAAATATGCAGGCAAATCCTCGATACGAGGATGTTGTGACCGAAGTACTTGATTTTCTCATTGCCAGGCTGGGAGTGCTGGTGGAAAGAGGAATGCATGACGTAATCGTCGATCCGGGATTTGGCTTTGGTAAGCTCGTGGATCACAACTTTGAGCTCATGGCAAATCTACATGTCTTTCAGATGCTTGAAAGACCCATACTGGTGGGTATTTCGAGAAAGTCCATGATTCAAAAAACACTGGGAGTAAACACTGACATGGCCCTCAATGGGACGACAGCTTTACACATGATTGCCCTGGAAAAGGGGGCTCAAATTCTGCGTACACATGACGTGCGTGAAGCTAGCGAATGCATTGCGCTGTGGAAGGCCTTGAAACCGGAAAAATATTCGAGTTGATAAACTGATTTGGGGTCTTGGCATATACGTTGCAGGGATACCAGAGAGTAAAGAGTTGTGAGCCAACAACTTGTTGTATTTTTGTGCGTTACAAAGTCTGAATGAAGGAGGATCAGCCGAAAAAAGTGCGATGGCATTTGCGATGGGTATTGTATGCCCTCCTTGCAGTGTTTGTCCTGCTGGTGATGATTACCCTTGTGGTACAGATTCCTTCCGTGCAGAATAGGGTAGTGACTGATCTCAGTGCACGGCTTTCCCGCAACCTTGGGACTGAAGTAAAGGTAGGTCACGTTCGTTTTAATTTCTTTAAAGATTTTCTGATCGAAGATCTCTTGATCAGGGATGAAGACGAGGATACGCTGTTGTATAGTAGCCGTACATACCTTTCCGTCGATAGACCAGTTGTTGGTTTTTTTCGAAAGCAGATGCGAATAAAAGCCGTTGAATTGGAAAATTCCAGATGTTATCTGAAAACGCGCCGAGATGGAGTTCGAAATTATGACAGAATTCTAAATTATTTCAGGGGAGAGGAGTCCACTATTATTGACTCCATAGGTCTTGATACGGCTCAAAATACATTGGAATGGCTGTTTGACCCTCTGCAAATTGATCTTGATCAGGTCGTTTTTTACCACGAGAATGACCAGCGGGGGCGCAGGACAGAATTCGAGATTCCCGGTGGTATGGTTACCGTGGTAAGACCCTCGATTTCCGATCCGGCGAGATTTGAGTCAGTGCAATTAGATCACCCTTCTTTTTACCTCGAAAAATATCCCGTGGCTGATGCTCCGGATGTAGCCCCAGCTGAAAATCAGCCTGTCGGGGAGACCCATGAAACACTCTTTGGAGAAGAATTTTATGTGGACGAGTTGTTGGTCAATGATGGAAATGTCCGGGTCGTCAACAAGTTTAAACCGGTGAAATATACACCTGCTAATGTAGTGGATTGGCGAGATGCACAAGCCACTAATCTCGATCTGCACATTTCAGATTTCAAGTGGAAGGGAGTTGAAGGAGATTTTAAATTGGAGAAACTCTCATACCGGATGCCTGAAGGATTCATTTTGGAGGAAGTAAAGTCAGATAGTGTATTTATTTCCGGATCCAGTATCGCGTTTACCGATTTTTTATTTAGGACTCCGGATAGTCAGCTGTCGAATCGGATCAAATTTTCGTTTGACAGGTGGGCGGATTTCGACCGCTTTGAGGACAAGGTGGCAATAAATGCAAATTTGCGAGGGAGCTATATTGCACTCAAGGACCTGCTGTACTTCTCACCTGTATTAAATGAAAACGAATTTTTTATCACCAATGGTGGAGAAGAATTTATCCTCGATGGTCGCATCAGAGGAACAATAAATAATTTAAGAGGACGCAACCTTGATTTAAGCCTGGCAGGCAAAGGCTTTTTTGCAGGGGATTTGGACCTGCGGAATGTGACTACCAGGGGTGAGCAATTTTTGAAGCTGGATCTCAAGGAATCCCAAATCGAGTTGAGCACGCTGAGGCAATTGATTCCCGGGTTTAATCCGCCCCCCAACTATGACAAGCTGGGAAATTTGCAATTTACCGGAAAATTTGAAGGACTCTTTCATGACTTTACAGCATCGGGAGCAGTGGAGACAGATCTCGGTAATCTCATGATGGACATGCGGATGAACTGGGATGAGGGCGGATTTAACAATGCTTCCTATCAAGGTAGATTGCAGTTGATTGAGTTTGATATGGCTCGATGGGCAGATTCTGAGATCTATGGAAGTGCATCTTTGACGGCCGAAGTGAAAGAGGGAAAGGGATTGAGCCTAAATGAAGCCTATGCCGACCTGCGGGCGACATTGGATGACTTCCACTACAATGGTTATGATTATAAAAATGCGGTTCTGCTGGGCGAATTAAACAGGAGATTCTTTGAAGGACAATTCTATATCGACGACTCCAATGTTACACTTGATTTTGACGGACATATTGACCTTACTGATACCCTGCCTAAATTTGATTTTAGTGCCAGTGTTGAGTATATTGATTTCGGGGCTTTAAATGTATTTAACAGGAAAATCGAAATGTCCGGTGATATCGATTTTGATTTTACCTACCACGATTTATTCAATCTCGATGGAGATGCATATGCTCATGGTCTTCGCATTATGGACGATACAGTTGTGCACGAATTGGATAGCGTAAGAATTGTTTCGGATTTAAATGACGGTGTTCAAAAGAACCTACAGGTAGTTTCTGATATTTTTGATTTTCACCTTCTCGGCAAATTTGATTTGGAGAGGTTGCCATCTACTGTAAAACTACTCATCCAAAAAAAACATCCTCAATTTGCAAAAAAAAGCGGAGTGGATGGTTACATTGCAGATAGCCTTTTTGTGGAGCAAGATTTTCACTTTAATGGGACACTAGATGACTCCAGAGGTATCCAGAAATTGTTTAATGCTTATCTGGCTGATTTCGGACAAGTGACGATCAACGGTTCCTTTACTGCAGATAGCAACTACAGCTTCAAGTACCGTATGGATCTCCATGCACCATTTGTACAGTATAAGGAAAATAAGTTTGAAGCGATTGCTATCGATCTCTCCGGAGAAGATGAACGGAGCGAATGGATCGTTTTTGCCGATAAATACATTATGGGTAAAAAGGAGTTTGACCCCCTCGTATTTAATGGTACCTTCACTAATGACAGCCTCCAGTTTTCTCTTAATTCGAGATCTTTTGCCAATATTTTGACAGATATTGATCTAAATGGCTTGCTCTATTTAAATGATTCTTTATTCCAAATCGATCTTGCCAATAGCTCATTCTATCTCTTGAACGAACCCTGGGAAATTATTCCCAAGAATTATATTCAGTTGAGTGACCAGTTTATTAAGACCGAGAATATGGTCTTTTTATCAGACGAAAGCTTTATCCGTGTCAGTAGCCCTGGAGATAAAAGTCTGGATTTAGAACTGGAAAAAATCGATATTTCTTTTCTGGAGGATTTGATGAATAAACATCAGATGACAATCCAGGGGCAGGCATACTCAACCTTGCACATTGAGAATATTTATGACGAAAGTCCTATGACTTTTGACTTTAAGATAGACTCTCTGATGGTCAATGGAGATGATTATGGTGAACTGGTGGCCAAGGCATCGATCCCTGATTTTGTGCAAAATGGCCGGGTCGAAATCATCATCTCAAACCAGCGAAATGAACTTGTAGCTTCCGGCGAGTTTTATTTGCCCATTCGTGCTCAAAATACTCGATCACTAGAGTACGATATGGATGTTTTAATGAGCAACTATCCCGTAAGAATTCTTGAGTATTTCTTTCACGGAGGTCTAAGTAACACGACCGGCGATGCAAATGGATCGTTTAGATTGTATACCGACAACGGTGAAACCTCTATCCTCGGTGATCTTAATCTGGATGGATCTACGCGAATAAATTATCTGGGAACCACCTATACGGTGAGTGACCAGAAAGTAAAACTGAATTCTCAATTGTTTGATCTTACCGGTGTGACTCTTGTTGATAAACTTGGCAATGAAGCCAGATTTACAGGTGGAATTACTCACAATCACTTCCGTGATTTTGGCATGAATGCATCCATTAGCTCAGATTATTTTCAGTTTTTGGATACTGAAAAAGAAGACAATAATGTCTATTACGGCGATGGAATCGGAAAAGGCCGTATCGATTTTTCAGGAGATTTTCAACGTGCCACAATGCGAGTGGAAGCGACCACAGGACCCGGATCAACGTTAAAAATTCCGGTTGAGGATAATTATTCGTCGGCGGGTGGTTCGTTTATTACTTACGTATTTGAGAGAGACTCCCTTCAGGCTAGGTCCGTAAATCTTACGGGTATCAATCTATTTATGCAGCTCAATATAACTCCAGATGCAGAAGTGCAAATCATCTTCGATGAATTTTCGGGAGATGTGATAAAAGGTACCGGATCAGGAACTCTTTCACTGACCAAGGAACGCGCTTCCGATTTACAAATGGTAGGTCGGTATGAAATTGATCAGGGTCAGTATTTATATACCTTGCTTGATATTATCAATAAGCCCTTTGTGATCGACAGAGGTGGGCTCATCACATGGAGTGGCGATCCACTCAACGCACAATTAAATATTGAGGCAAAATACACAGGACTCAAAGTGCCACCGAAAAACCTGATTGCTGAAGAGCTTCTGGGACCGTCGTCAGACGAACTTAATACACTGGCTAATATTAGCACTCAGGTCGATTTGGTGCTTTTGCTCAGGGGAATCTTAAGTCAGCCAGAAATAGAATTCGATATCCTTTTTCCGGAGATTGATCCGCAGTTGAAAAGTCAGGTGGAAAGCAAGATTAGAATCCTAAAGGAGGATGTGAGCGAATTAAATAGACAGGTATACGGTCTCTTGTTTTTTAATTCTTTTTTACCTCCCAACGTCTATGTGGATCTTGCCTCATCAACTGTCAATACGCTGAGCGAATTTCTAACTTCCCAGCTGAGTAATTATGTTGCAGCATATATTACACAGGGAGTTGAAGATGTCGAATATATTTCCGGAGTTGATTTTTATTTTGACTATAACTATTATCGTTCGGAAGATTTTCTGAATGGATCTTCGACAGGAGCTGTGTCGGGATCAGAATTTGCGCTGGCCCCGAATATTCGCTTTTTCGATGACCGCCTTGCATTTAGTCCGGGAGCATCTGTAATCGAGGGCACGGTATTTCAGGGATCTGCATTTATCGGTACCGACGTAAAACTCGATTTTTTTATCACACCGGATAGACGCTTAAAATTGAGTTTATTTTACAAGCGCTTTCCATCACTGCAAGGCAGCAGGAGTAAGCTGGGTGTCGGTTTTAGATTCAGTAAAGGTTTTGATTCTTTTGGAGAAATCTTTAAGGGAAATAGACAGAAAATCAAAACAGCGGATCCAGGAGTGGAGATTGAATTGGAGGAGGGGAATTAATTCCTGGCCTGATGTAGATTCTTTGACTTTTCTGACAATGAGAGAAACTACCATGCGATCCCGCTTCTAAGCAAGTGATCCACCATGACCAGTGCCGCCATAGATTCTACGATCACCACAGCCCTTGGTACGACACATGGGTCATGCCTCCCTTTGCCGGAAACTGTCACTGGATCCCCTGCCGCATTTACACTTGATTGATCTTTCATAATGGTAGCCACGGGCTTAAAGGCTACCCTGAAGTAAATGTCCATCCCGTTCGAGATGCCTCCCTGCACACCACCTGAATGATTTGTGGTCGTTACAATCTTACCATTCTTGTTCTCAAAAAGGTCATTGTGTTCCGATCCACGCATCCGGACACCATCAAATCCGGAACCATATTCAAATCCCTTGCAGGCGTTGATGCTCAGCATGGCTTTGCCGAGATCTGCGTGAAGTTTGTCGAAAACGGGTTCACCCAGTCCGGCTGGTGATCCCGAAATAACACCGGTCACAACGCCACCGATTGTATCTCCTTCTTTTTTAACTCGCCTTATCTCGGCCTCCATTTCCTGAGCGAGCAGAGGATCCGGGCACCGCACAATATTGGTTTCGATCAGGCTCCGATCCATCTGATTGTGCTTCTCGGCAAGTTTTAAGTGGCCAACCTCACTGACATAGGCATACACTTCAATCCCTTTGATTGCAAGGATCTTCTTGGCTACAGCTCCCGCAGCTACTCTTGCGGCTGTTTCTCTCGCCGATGATCTGCCACCGCCCCGGTAATCCCGGTGGCCGTATTTCTGAGTATATGTAAAATCGGCATGTGAGGGTCTAAATTTGTCGGCGATATGATTGTAATCTTTAGATCGCTGGTCTTTGTTGGTAATCGTCAGAGCAATGGGCACACCCGTAGTTTTACCCTCAAAGACGCCGCTCAAGATGTCGATCTTATCCCCTTCTTTTCGCTGGGTCACGATGGCTGATTGTCCCGGTCTTCTTCTGTCCAGATCCTTTTGGATGTCTTCTTCAGAGAGCAGGAGACCGGCAGGACATCCGTCGATGATCACCCCCAGGGCTTGTCCATGAGATTCGCCAAATGTGGTGATTCGAAAAGCTTTGCCAAATGAATTACCTGCCATGATTCCTTTTCTCTATACGCAAAAATAAGAGAATATTGGTGAAGCAATAACACCATCTGTACGACGTAAGCAAGCAGGTGTATGAGCGTACATTGAAAAAAATGTCTACTTTTGCATTGGAAATCAATACGACTGAAACTTGAATATCAGTGGAAAAAAATCGTTACCCATTTTTGTTTCCGGCCTATTGGGATTAGCATTTATTTTCAGCCTTAGTTTTGATCTAAATAATCGTGCTGTTGATTTAACTCAACTGGATGAGCTACCCATTCCTGAAAAAAATGAACATTTCGGATTTAATTTTAATAATTTTTTTGTTTCTGAAGACTCGATCCGCAGGGACCAATTTCTGGCCGATATTTTATTGCCACACAAGGTAGATTATCAAACAATTGCAAATCTAGCTGAAAATGCAAAGCCTGTTTTTGATGTACGTCAACTGCGTGAGGATAAAAAATATTTTGTTCTGAATAAAGATACAGCCACAATGGCTGATTATTTTATTTATGAATCAAATCCTATCATCTACGTTGTCTACGATATAAAAAATAGCGCCGTCGAAGTGCACGAGCGCGATGTGACAAGGGTGCGGAAGGAAGCAAGTGGTACGATTACTTCATCATTGTGGAAGACAATGGTGGAGGAACAGGGACTGGACTATGAATTAGCTTGGCGGATGGAAGATGCACTGGGTTGGTCTGTAAGTTTTTTCCATATTCAAAAGGGCGATAAATTTAAAGCTTATTACGATGAGCTCTACGTAGATGATCATCGTGTAGGTGTAGGCGACCTTTACGCAGCATTCTTTTCCAATAGTGGAAATGAATACTATGCGATCAAATATGCGAGTGAAAAATACGATGGTTTTTACGATCTCGAAGGTCGACCCACAAAAAAGGCATTTTTAAGAGCTCCAGTGAAATATTCGAGAATATCATCAAGATTTAATTTACGCCGTTTTCACCCCATATTAAAACGAGTGCGAGCCCATCTGGGCACGGATTATGCCGCACCCTACGGCACGCCTATTATGGCAGTTTCCAATGGTGTAGTGACAAAGGCCAGTCGCACCAAGGGAAACGGAAATTATGTGAAAATACGTCACGACAAGACCTATGAGACGCAATACCTGCACATGCAAAGGTTTGCCAAAGGCATCACCCCGGGAGTGCAGGTGAAACAAGGCCAGGTGATCGGCTATGTGGGGAGTACCGGATTAGCTACAGGCCCGCATGTTTGCTTCCGGTTTTGGAAAAATGGAAGACAAGTAAATTTCTTAAGTCAAAATCTACCAGAACCGGATCCGATGGCAGAAGAAGAATTACCCGATTATTTTGTGGTCAGGGATTCGATGAAAAACATCCTTGACAATATTCCAATTGATTCTGAATTGTCCCGATCGAAGGTGATCGAAGCAGCCGAGGACGATGACCTTGCTCCCTGAGCAACTTTTTCTCATTTATTCCATCAAGATTTGTGATCTCCTTTGCAGTGGGAACAGCAAGCAGCCGAAAAAGAACGATATCCCTTCCCACAGGATATACAGATTTAGCAGAGCTACGCAGATTTCTAGACCCTCATAGAATCCGTGAAAATCTGGAAAATCCGTGTCATCTGTGTTGCAATTGCTAAATACTTATACAAGCAGGATTATATCAAAAGGCAGAATAAACCTGTTGATATTTTATATTTTCAACAATTTCTTATGCTGGAATTGCTGCCTGCCTAGTAGCAGGACGGTGTAGAAACCCGGAGGCAGATGAGCAATGTCTATTCTGCCGGGTGGCGAGTCATTTACAATTTGTCCCTGGATATTATAGATCACTGCCCTGGTGATCTTATTTTGAAGATCCTGTATATCAATATAAGTGAAAGCGGGACTGGGGTAAATGGTAGGTGAATCATATGTATGGGAAAAAACGCTGGTGATGACCTCGCAAGGCTCACCGGATACCAGATTAACACTCAGATCATCATCCTGATAACACCGAAGCCCTTCACCGCATCCTGCATCACACCAATTGCCAATGATGGGAAAAAAATACTGTCCTACATTTCCGATTTTCTCTATGACGTGACCGCTAAATAACCAAAGTGTTTGCTGTGTATGTTCAGTTAGATAAGTATAGTCAAATGTCCTGAGTCCTAGAGAATCAATCCACTTGCGATTATTTACGCTCAATGGGATCAGTGAGTCACCGTAGAACGAATGAGGTTCCAATAAAAAAACGGTATCCTCGGCCGTGGACGAAAAGTCATAGAGGAGCACAAAGGTGTCCAACTCGGCATTGTAATAGAGTATGGAATCTCCATTTTGATGAATATAATAGCTTTCCAGTTGATCGATGTGATCCCCAATCCGACCCTCATTGGTTAGGATCCGGCATCTTTTGGAGCGAATTACAGTATCTCCAACGGACTCCATCACTAATGTTCCTTCTGATCTTATGGTCACACCTACGCCGTAATTATACCACCACTTAGCGCCAATGGGTGCCCACTCCACCGTATCCGTATTGTTTTGTCCGGGTACAGCTTTGAAGGCGATCAGGGTCATGATGAGTACAGCGACTATACGGGCATCTGGAAATGTTGGAGTTATCATGCTATGTATCAAATGCGTATTCAAAATTAAAACGTCCTTTTTTTTTATTGTAATTGCGTGAATTATTTTTTCAAAATTGAGACTGTGTTGGTAGTTTGTTTTTGGGAACAAGGCTGATTTTTGCGAGACGGAACTAGAAAAATCTTTGTTTGTGTGCCAGATCAACAGGAGCCCAGAGGGATTATATACCGCAGATCTTGACCGGGTAGGGTAGTAAAATTGACGTAAAGGCGTAAAGACAGCGGGACCCCGAAAAGAACGATATCCCTTCCCACAGGATATACAGATTTAGCAGAGCTACGCAGATTTCTTGACCCTAATAGAATCCGTGAAAATCTGGAAAATCCGTGTCATCTGTGTTGCAATTGCTAAATACTTATACAAGCAGGATTATATCAAAAGGCAGAAAAACCTATTGATATTTTATGCAGAACCATAAAATCTCCACCTCCCTGTGACAACCGAATCGATGGACCTAAGTACTGGGTAATCGCCCTAGTTCATAACTCCAGGAGCATTCACCTTCTTCCTGAGCCCATCCAGCTTTTTCCTCAATTCTTCATATCGATCAAAGGCATCTTTTCCCGGAGCCTGGCCGGCCCGATCGAGCATATTGCGCAGATATTTGATCTGATCGATCAGCATTGGAGTTTGGTATCTTCCCTTTGCTGTAGTCAACTCCGCTTTGGCAATTTTGAGCTCTTCCAAAGACCGGGAGGTTTCATTTTCTTCAATCTGTTTTTTCAGGTAAGCCTCAAACTTGGTCGCATTGTACTCGAGGGCCTGCACCTTTAGGGATAGCTCTTCCTGTGCGACAAGGTCATCATGCGTGACTCCAGCGTGTTTAAGTCGGGGGTCTGGTTTTACAGTGACGAAACCGGTCATGGATCGGAGACCTGCATTGAGTTCGATACGATATCTTCCGGGTGCAACCAGGGGACCGCTGCTCAATGTTTTGTCATTGACCTTTTTTGCACCATGCCGCAAATCCCATCGAATGGAATGTGCCCCACTTCCGGTCTTAAGATGCACAGGAATCCGGCTGGATCTAAATCCGGTCTGCATATCCGTTTCCTCATTCTCTTCTTCTTTCTTTTCCTCCGGTTCAAATGTTCTGATTAGATCACCACTTTCTGCATAGACCTTGATATTTAATTTCTCATAATCTTTTTCGAGGAAATACCTGATATCTAGTCCCGTACCTGGGTAGCTCGGAACCGAATTTTCACTACTTCTGTGATGCCTAAACCGGTAGACAACATCGGGAATAAATAAATCTGTCTTAAATTTATCGAAATCCAAATGACGGACCATCTTAAGGTCATCTAAAATCCAAAATGATCTACCCATTGTCGAAATAATTAAATCGTCACGATGTATCCGCATGTCTGTGATGGGAGTAACGGGTAGATTTTTTTGAAATTTCTTCCACGATTTTCCGTCATCATAGGAAATAAATAATCCAAACTCAGTTCCAGCATAAAGCAGACCAGGTTTTTCAGGATCTTCGCGGATCACTCTTGCGGGATAATCATCCGGAATTCCGTTTTCTCCATCGGTCAGCAATGTCCATGAATGTCCATAATCTTCAGTTTTGAAAATGTAAGGTTTGAAATCACCCAATAAATACCGATACACGGCTATGTAAGCCTTTCCTTTTTGATGAGGACTGGTACTTACAGTTTGTACTCTTCCCTGGGGCAGCAATTGGGGCGGAGTCACGTCAGTCCAGTTCTTCCCTCCATCTCGTGTAATATGGACTGGTCCATCGTTGGCACCCACCCAAATCACGCCTTTTTCCAATGGGCATTCCTGTACCGCGTAAATAGTGCTGAAAAATTCTTCTCCCGTAATATCGCGAGTGATCGGACTTCCGGAAATAACTTGTGTCTCAGAAGTAAATGCTGTGAGATCCGGAGAGATGATCTCCCATGATTTACCTTCATCGATGGTCCTGTGCAAATATTGGGAAGCATGGTAAACTACATTTGCATCATGTGGTGACACGTGGATGGGAGACACGCGTTGGAATCTAAATTTTAGGTCTTTGGGATTGTGTCCGTACATATTACTTGCGCCGACATAATACTGCTTTTCTTGCCCGGTTAGTTTATTGTACACGCCAAAGCGTCCCTTACAATTTGAGTAGACGATATTGTGGTTACCGGGCTTTGGAATAGCAGGTCCGGTCTCACAACCCCCGACAGAGAGCCAAAATGCCTTATTTCCACCCGGTGAAGAATAAGGCGGGAGACTGGGGACTGAGATGGTGGAATTGTCCTGCTGCCCGGCATACAGCCAATACGGGAATTGATCGTCTACTGCTACCTGATAAAGTTCAGCTGTGGGCTGGTTTTCAATACTGGACCAGGTTTTGGCACCATCTCTGGTCACATTTGCCCCCCCGTCATTAGCCTGAATATATAGTTGTGTATCCCGGGGATTAATCCACATATCATGATTATCTCCGTGTGGTGTTCTCAGTCTATTCCAGGTCTTTCCCGTATCGACCGAGTGCCAATATGCAGTAGCATTTACATAGAGACTGTTTGCATTTTGAGGATTGGCGTCAATGTTACAATAATAAAATGGCCGGTCCAGTAATTCCTTCTTGTTTGAAATTACCGTGAAAGTTTCGCCGCGGTCATCGGACCTGTAGACACCGCCCTCATCTCCGGGAGCTTCGATCAATGCCCACAGTCTATCCGGATCGGCGGGACTTACTGCCAAATCGCTCTTTCCGATAACACCTTGTGGGAGCCCCTTTTCTAATTTTTTCCAATTTTTCCCACCGTCACTTGATTTATAGATTCCGCCTTCACGACCTCCGCTTATTATGGTCCAGGGCTTACGCCTTGCCTTCCACATGCAGGCATAAACGACCTTGGGATCGTCCGGTGCAAATTCTAAATCGACAGCACCAGTACTGTCGCTGATAAAGAGTGCTTTATTCCAGGTTTTACCGCCGTCCATAGTCCGAAAGATTCCCCTTTCCGGATTAGACTTAAATGGATTGCCAATTGCAGCGACCATGACTACATCGGGATTTTCCGGGTGAATGATCACGGCTCCGATTTGTCCCGCATTCCTCAGACCTAAATGTTCCCAGGTTTTACCGGCGTCCGTTGATTTATACACTCCCTTCCCGATAATTACATTGCTTCGGATTCCATCAGAACCGGTGCCCACATACACGATGTCACTGTCGGAGGGAGCTATGGAGATAGCCCCTATCGATCCGGTTTCAAAGTAGCCGTCGCTAATATTCTTCCATGATTGACCATAATCCTGCGTCTTCCAGACTCCACCTCCTGTTGATCCCATGTAGAAAGCTGCAGTTTGTGCAGTGTGTCCTGCCACCGCTGTCACTCTACCTCCCCGGGTAGGACCCACATTTCGGAAGGAAAGAGTCGAAGTCAGTGAGTCCAGCATTGCCTGTTCCTGGGCAAAAGCTCCGGATAGAAGAAACAGGGCAGAAAGAATAATTGTAAACCTGATGGATGAAATATTTGACAATACCATTTAGACGGATGTTTTAGCCAATATAAATGTAACTTTATTAGGTGGCTATTATACAATTATAATCTTTTGGATCTCTCAATGAGGCTGAAGTGGGTTAAGCTGCTGATAGTTAGTGCAACGTTTCACTTTCACTATTGATGGCTTTCTACTATCCTTTTTACAGGAGGCATTGGGCTAATACCTCTGGAAATGTCGGACTGGGAAAGGGGATATTCATTCTTGTTTTAGCCGTGATTATTCCCTTCAGTGGACCCTTAAATCCTGCTTTGATTGCGGTTATTTTTGGACTACATTTTTTTTGGTGATTTAGCGAGAAGTAATTTTGACTTGAGAAAAGTATCGCTCTCTTTCTCCGGATTACCTTTTTTTCTTAAAGCTTCCTATGTCCTTTCTTTTACCTTGAGTATATACTCACTTTACATTGGAAAATTTAATGCGCTTAATATTAAAGACGTTGCGATATTGGATCGATATCTGCGTCGACCACATGGAATCTTTGAGGTGCTTTTTACAAAAATCGGTTTTCCACTTCTCGTTTTTATGATTTTTATAAATTGTGTCTTGGTAGGAAGATTCTTTTCCGGCAAAAGTGGAAAAGAATTGTTCCGGATGCTAAAATGGCTTTGCATTTTTTCTTTTCTTTACCCACTTCTCTTACCTCTAGATGGGTACCGGCATCACCGCCCAGATATAGTCCGGAATGATACTTTTATGCCCATTACCCTGGTGAGTATGTATTTTTATGGATATTCGACCCTTTATCTCTTCAAGGCAATGTCTAAAAGACAGATGCTCATCTATATTCCTGCAATTGTTATATTCTTGATAATTTTTATAAGTGCTGACCGGCCTGAAACCGAAAAGCAGCAATGCGAAATGAGATCTCTCAAAGTCTTTGCCAACTCTTTACAGTATGTCACAGTATTGCAGGATGACTGCACCATCATGGAGTATAGGATAATAGATGATCCCGGGGATTCGAGATCAAATGCGAGGCTACTCTATCATTGGAATGTGATAGATCGTGAACGGTATTTTTATCAGGAATGAGTCACTTGATTCATTTCAACTGTCACAGGAGGACTTGTTCAAGATATGTACATGGACAATCATTCTTTTTGGTTTACATTTACAGGCACGTATGATACCGGGATCTGACATTTAAGAGCATCAATAATTTGAATTATTCTTCACTTCGGGATTGTGTAATTGATTTAAAGGCTCATGGACACCTGATTGAGATCACGCAGGAAGTGAATCCTAATTTGGAGATGGCCGAAATACAGCGCCGGGTGTACGAAACCCTGGGCCCGGCACTGCTCTTTAAGAATGTGATCGGTAGTCCATTCGAGGCTGTATCAAATATCTATGGGACCAATGAACGTATTGATTTTCTTTTCGGAGAGAAAATCGACCGAATTAAAAAAATAATCGAGATAAAGTCAAATCCGGAACTGGTCTTTAGGAATCCTTCGAAATATTTGAGTTCGTTGATGACGGCATATCGGGCGTTGCCAATTAAAAGGAGGACTGGCAAATGGTATAAAACTTCGATATCTCACTTGCCGCTGATCGTATCCTGGCCAAAGGATGGGGGTGCTTTTATTACATTGCCTCAGGTACTGACATTGCC
Organism: Saprospiraceae bacterium; assembly: GCA_965222645.1. Lineage (GTDB taxonomy): Bacteria > Bacteroidota > Bacteroidia > Chitinophagales > Saprospiraceae > JABDMH01. The sequence continues at coordinate 5,718,306 of OZ244968.1, forward strand.
ACCGGGAGAAAAATCACTGTTGCGATCTAATCTGGGTATGTATCGCATTCAGATGTCAGGCAATGAATATGAGGAAAATAGGGAAGTGGGATTGCACTATCAACTGCATCGCGGTATTGGAATTCACCATACCATGTATAAGGAATCAAGTGACCTATTCAAGGTTTCGATTTTTGTTGGTGGCCCACCAGCTCATGCTGTTGCCGCAATTTTTCCTGTGCCAGAAGACATTTCGGAACTCACCTTTGCCGGTATGCTGGGCGGGCGCAGATTTAGATATTCACGGCGTGATGGCTTTATTTACAGCAACGATGCCGATTTTATCATAACGGGAACTGTAGAGAAAAATCTTCTCAAACCGGAAGGACCATTTGGAGATCACCTGGGATATTATAGTCTGAAGCATGACTTCCCTGTGTTGAAGGTGGAAAATGTATACCATCGCAAAGATCCGATCTGGCATTTTACTGTTGTGGGAAGACCACCACAAGAAGACTCCGGATTTGGATATCTGATTCACAAGATTGTGGATCCGGTGTTGTCACAGGAGTTTCCCGGAATTAGGGAAATACATGCTGTTGATGCTGCCGGTGTACATCCTCTTTTGCTGGCCAAAGGAAGTGAACGCTATATGCCTTTCAGGGAAAAGAAGCCCGAGGAGATCCTCACGCAAGCAAACCATTTATTGGGTTCTGGTCAAACCTCGCTCGCAAAATACTTGATAATAGCAGCTGATGACGGCGATAATAGCTGGTCGGTCTACGATGTACGATCTTTTTTCTACCATCTACTGGAACGAATCGACTGGATGAGGGACCTTCATTTTTTCACCAATACAACGATTGATACACTGGACTATAGCGGTACCGGCTGGAATGCTGGCTCCAAAGTGATTATGGCTTGCTGCGGGAAGCCAATCAGACGACTGGCATACGAACTGACAAGCAATATAAATTTGCCCGGAGATTTTTCCAAAATCAAGGTAGTCGATAAGGGGATCCTGGCTGTCCAGACTTGTAGATATGAGAGTATGCCATCGACAACGAAATCAATTGCCTCGCTATCCGAGTACCTTGAAAATAATCCACTAAAAGGATTTCCCCTAATCGTCCTGGTCGACGATGCAGATTTTGTGGCATCGCGATTCGACAATTTTCTTTGGACGGTTTTCACGCGTTCTAATCCATCGCATGATATCTATGGTGTAAAATCGTTTGTCAAAAACAAACATTGGGGTTGTGACGGTCCCTTGATTATTGATGCCCGAATCAAGCCTCACCATGCTCCTGTTCTGGAAGTTGACAAGAAAATAAAAGAGAAGGTCGATAGAATTTTTATGGCAAATGCTAACCTTAAAAAATATGGTTGAGTAAAAATCTTGATACAACTAAATCGACAAGTCGAATAAGAGAAATACCTTTTGCGCACTTTGCGCCTTTACGAGAAAAAGAACAAATACCTCTGCGCACTTTTCGTCTCTGCGAGGAAATCGACAAACACCTCTGCGCACTTTTCGTCTCTGCGAGAAAACAGACAAATACCTCTGCGCACTTTGCGTCTCTGCGAGAAAACAAAGAAGCACCTCTGCGCACTTTGCGCCTTTGCGAGAAAAAGAACAATACCTCTGCGCACTTTGCGGCTCTGCGAGAAAACAGACAAATATCTTTGCGCACTTTGCGGCTCTGCGAGAAAATTAGCAAATATCTCTGCGCACTTTGCGCCTTTGCGAGAAAACAGACAAATATCTCTGCGCACTCTGCGCCTCTGCGAGAAAACAAACAAGCACCCCCCGTGCGCACTTTTCGTCTCTGCGAGAAAAAGAACAAATACCTCTGCGCACTTTGCGTCTCTGCGAGAAAATTAACAAATACCTCTGCGCACTTTGCGTCTCTGCGAGAAAATTAACAAATACCTCTGCGCACTCTGCGCCTCTGCGAGAAAACAAACAAGCACCCCCAGTGCGCACTTTTCGTCTCTGCAAGAAAACAGACAAATATCTTTGCGCACTTTGCGTCTCTGCGAGAAAAAGAACAAATACCCCTGCGCACTTTTCGTTTCTGCGAGAAAACAAACAAGCACCTCTGCGCACTTTGCGCCTTTGCGAGAAAAAGAACAATACCTCTGCGCACTTTTAGTCACTGCGAGAAAACAGACAAATATCTTTGCGCACTTTGCGCCTTTGAGAGAAAAATTAATTACATTTTCGCACTTTGTGAGAACCAAACTCCCCAAAGCACACTGCACATTTCAGGAAAATAAACTATTCGTGAGCTAGATTATGTGGAGAAAACGGAACCCTGCCCAAATCGGGATTATAGTATCCCACACTAAATAGTTTACGATTCTCTCTTTGATAGCTTTTTATCGATATTTTATGATAACCTTTTTCCAAAACCACGGACTTAATGGTTTGATTTTCATCATCAGAATACACTACAAATTTGTTGTCAAGGGTCAGGGTAAGTCCTTCTGATGAGAGGGCGTAAAAATGGTAAGTGTCCGTCTTTGGTATGTTTAAAAAACCATCCATTGCGATACCCCAATAATTTTCCTTTGGTTTTATCTTGTCTAAATTGACCATGTGCTTTATTCCGGTGCTTTTGATTGCATTTTCGATAAAATATTTCTCCTTTTTGTCGCGCCAGTCTCCTTCTATCACAACGTATTTTAGACCTCTTTTTTCTCCTGTAACCGGTGATGAAGAGATCGGATTCATTTTGATAAATTCCTTCTCTACTATTCTGCTCTTTTTGTGATCAGCTGTGTAAGTACAAGTCTTAAGCGTACAATCTTCACTGATCGTGAATGGTTGCCTGTAGAGTGTAGTGGAGCTATCTGGTACACTGCCATCGAGAGTGAAGTATATTTTTAAGTCGTCCAGGGATGCTTCGAGGTTGACTGTTGTACTTTTCTCAAACACAATGTTGTCCGTCTCGATCATGGGAGTGGGAGGCTGTAAAACAGTCAATTGATTATTTGAATTGTCTTTCTTCATTTGGAAAGAATCAAAGATGCGGCCGCGATGGTCAATGGCCTTGAAAAAGAGTGTTCCGTCGTGGATTGCAAACGTGCAATAGTGATGACCTTCTTCAAGCTCAAGGGTAAACCAGTTACGGGTCGGTGTAAAAGATTCTAAACCACCACCTGCCCCACCGGAATTAATATAAACCGTACCGTTTTTTTCATTTATCATGTTATTTTTCAGGGGCCAGGTGCGCTCGTAAACATGGGTATGGCCAAAAAGGCAAAAATCCACATTGTATTTATCATAAAGGGGCGTCAGGTCACGGGCATGTGTGCCCAAAGTAGATTTTGCAAAATACGCATTACCGTGGTCATCAGTCTCGGAAGAATAGGGTGGGTGGTGGTGAATGGCTATCTTCCATTTTGCCGTTGATTGTGCAAGGACGCGCTCCAGCCAATTGTATTGAGCAGAGCCTTCCGTGACATCGCGATTGGTGTCGATCATAAAAAAATCGGTATTTCCATATCTGAAGTGGTACTTCCACTCGGGCATTGGATTTGACATGTACTGGTAATAATAGTCAGCATCGCCTTCGTGATTTCCCAAAACGGTATACATGGGTATTCTCGACATCAGGGGTTGCCCTCCTTTAAAAAAATGTTCTGTCCAATCTGATTTAGCGGGACCCCAATCGACGAGGTCACCGGCATGTACAATAAAATTAGGCCTATCTTGCCATACCTTCCGGGCGATCGAATCCCATGCCCATGGAGTTCGGTTATTCTTTTGCGAGTCACCGATCAGTGCAAACATGAAGGCAGAAGAGTCTCCCACTGCAGTCTTAAAAGAATAAATATCACTCTCGAAAAGCCTTCCGTCTTGGGTATTACCATGTACCTGCCAGAAATAGTTTGTCTCTTCCCCCAGGTTTTCGAGTACAACCTCATGCATTTTGGAAAATTCAAGGACTTTTTCTTCCTGTGACAATTCTGCTTTTTTCACATTAAGTCTTGCACGCCCGAATTTTACGGTTGCAGTTGTGGAATCGCGGGTTTCCCAAAGTATCCTGATGCTATTTTTTGTCGAATATTGTAAATAGGGTTTGACCGTGAAGAAGGAAGAATCAAAGCTTGATTGAGCGAGAATGCCATGACTTGATAAAAAGAAGAAGACCACCATGGGAAGTGGAAATGATCGAAAGATTCTCATCGCAGATAATTTTATAAAAAAAGGATATTCTCAATATATGCTTATTCACAGCATTGATATATGAAATTGTCAAAATCGGAAAAACATTTGTCAAAAATTCAGCTGCACGGATCTGATCTCCTCAGGTGTATGTGATTTACCAGCATTGGTGAGATCACGATATATACTTATTTTTTTTGTTCCTTAGATCGATGAAGAGCTGCCTATTTTCATGAAGCTGACAGTGCCAAAAATTGGTTTAATTGCCGGTCCGGTTGCCTTTCTCATTGTGCTTTGTTTCTTTCATCCTGTTGGACTATCCAAACCTGCCAATGGTGTTCTGGCCAGCACGCTGTGGATTGCTATTTGGTGGATCACCGAGGCGATACCCATTGCCGTGACAGCACTTCTCCCCATTGTGCTATTCCCCTTGACAGGAGGCCTTGCTCTTTCTGCTACTACAGCACAATATGGTCACCGGTTTATTTTCCTGTACATGGGTGGGTTTATGATTGCTATCGCCATAGAAAAATGGGGATTGCATAAACGTATTGCCCTCCATGTAATCCACTTGATCGGATCGAATATTACGAGAATAATCCTGGGCTTTATGATGGCAACGGCATTTATGTCAATGTGGATAAGTAATACAGCCACATCCGTAATGATGCTGCCGATCGGAATGGCAATTATTACCCAGCTAAAAGACAATCCGGCAACTGTAGCAGATGAAAATCTGATTTTTGGTAAGGCACTCATGCTGGCGATAGCCTACAGTGCTTCGATCGGAGGAATGGCAACCCTCGTGGGCACCCCTCCCAATTTGGTGCTTGCAGGCGTTCTGCAAGAAACGTACAATGTCGAAATTTCCTTTAGCAGATGGATGATGTTTGCCTTTCCCATTTCATGTGTACTCCTTTTTATATGCTGGAAGTATCTGACCACTATTGCTTTTCGATTTAAGGAAAAATCATTTCCCGGGGGGAAGGCCGAAATCCGAAGATTATTGAAGGAGCTGGGAGTAATGTCTAACCAGGAGAAAATCGTGCTGGCCGTATTTGTTGTCACGGCTTTAATGTGGATCACACGGTCATTGCTGCAACAGTGGATACCTGCTCTTGACGACACTGTTATTGCTATGACAGGTGGGATTTTATTGTTTCTCATTCCCTCAGGCAAGACGGGCGAACAGATAATATCCTGGAATGAGGCTGTAAAGATGCCCTGGGGAATCATCCTTCTCTTTGGTGGCGGCATGGCATTAGCACACGGATTTGGAGAAAGTGGTCTCGCTGTTTGGATCGGAAGCCAAATGAGTCTATTGCAGGGATTTTCGATCATGATGTTGTTGCTCATTCTGATAGCAAGTGTAAACTTTCTCACCGAGATCACATCGAATCTGGCTACAACGGCCATGTTGCTTCCGATCCTGGCACCTATAGCTTTGAGTATCGATGTCCATCCGTTTCTGCTGATGGTTTCCGCAACAGTGGCTGCTTCTTGTGCCTTTATGCTTCCCGTTGCAACCCCACCAAATGCTGTCGTGTTCGGATCGGGTTATCTGCGTATTCCCGATATGGTACGTACGGGCATTTGGATGAATTTGATCTCCATACTTCTACTGACGCTCATCGCATATTTTGTTCTTCCCTATTTATGGGGATTTGTGCCGGAAGAATTTCCCGAATATTTCAAGTAGATTTTCTCAAACAAATTACTTTTTTTCTAATATAATATTCATTTTTGCGACCATGAGAGCCTATCTGGATCTGCTACAACACATTCTCGATCACGGATCCCAAAAAACAGACCGGACTGGGACGGGGACATTGAGTGTTTTTGGTTACCAAATGCGCTTCAATCTCGAGGACGGATTTCCATTACTTACGACCAAGAAATTGCACCTAAAATCAATCATTTATGAATTGCTGTGGTTTTTGAAGGGAGATACCAATGTGCATTACCTGCAAAACAATGGTGTCCGCATCTGGAATGAATGGGCGGATGAACATGGTGACCTGGGGCCGGTATATGGAAAACAATGGAGAAGTTGGGCAAGTGCAGATGGTAGGAATGTCGATCAGATTTCTAACGCAGTAAAACTCATAAAGAACAATCCGGATTCCAGAAGAATAATTGTAAATGCATGGAATGTAGGGGACCTCAAAAAAATGGCCCTGGCGCCATGTCATTGTCTATTCCAGTTTTATGTCTCGGAGGGTCGTCTTTCATGTCAGCTATATCAACGTTCGGCCGATGTGTTTCTCGGAGTCCCATTTAATATTGCGAGTTATGCCCTGGTGACCTTGATGATGGCCCAATGCACCGGCTTGAAACCAGGCGAATTTGTGCACACTTTTGGTGATGTACATTTGTACAGCAATCACTTTGAGCAAGCCAAAGAACAACTCACCCGGACTCCTCGCCCACTCCCGCAGTTAAAAATCAATCCTGATAAGACCAATATATTCGAATTTAATTACGAAGATTTTGCACTGTTAAATTACAATCCCCTCCCGCATATCAAGGCCGCAGTGGCCGTATGATTTTGTCACTTTGTTTAGAATCGATCTAAATAATTGGGAGAGTTTGTAATTGTTGCTGATAAAAATAAACGAATTGTATTTTTGGCACCAAATTTACAAGACCGAGATTAATAAAAGGAAAAAGATGATGTATAAGTCGCTGCTAGTCAGGCTTTCATACCTTATTTTACTCGTGGGATTTTCTCTAAGTGCGACTGCTCAATCATCGGCCGACGCGGGAAAGACGATATTCAGAAATCTCTGTGCCAGCTGTCATAACAAGAATATGACCGCGGCATCCACTGGACCAGCTCTTGGAGGTGTGTCAGAAAAATGGTCGGAGTATCCGGAGGAAGACCTGTATGCCTGGATCCGGAACTCATCTGCATTAATTGAATCCGGCCACCCATTAGCCAATAAGGTCTTTAATGACAATAATAAGGTATTGATGACCTCATTTCCTACACTCACCGACGAGGAAATAGGTTCACTTCTACTTTATATTGAGGGTGTTTTTGACGGCACTTATGGTGCTCCTGTTGCAGGCCCGGTCGATCCCAGTGCAGCCGGAGGCACGGCTGAATCAGACAGCTTTTTCTCTGGTCGACTTTTTTATCTCCTGCTTTTCGCTTTCCTGGCGATTTTAGCATTAGTGCTCGCCAGGGTACTCAACCGGTTAAAATATCTAAGTGATGTCGAAGAGGGAATAATTACCGAGGGTCCCAGATCCCTGTGGTCAACATTAACCTCCAAGGGTGTGATTGGCATTATCATTTTCGCCCTGATCGTTTTGGGAGGTTATACTACAGTACATAACGGCGTGGGTCTAAATCGAATGCAGGATTATCAACCTGAACAGCCTATAAAGTTTTCGCATGTTACACATGCCGGTACTCATAAAATTGATTGTCAGTATTGCCATGACGGAGCCCGTCGAAGTCGGCATTCGGTTATTCCATCCACAAATACGTGTATGAATTGCCACAAGGCCATCGAGAGTGGGAGCAAATATGGAACCGCTGAAATTTCGAAGATTTATGCCAGCGCCGGTTATGATCCTAACAAAAAAACTTACATCGAAAATTATGAGGACCTGGAAGAAGATGATGTCAAGAAAATATTTACTGCTTGGGTAGCGAATCAGTACGTGCTGGATAATAGTGTTTTGGATAGAAAGGGTGAGAGGCTGATGGAAGATACATGGACGGAGATTAAAAGGGCATTGACATCACCTACTAAGCCCAAAGTGCAAGGTCCTATTGAGTGGGTGAGAATTCACAATCTTCCGGACCACGTATATTTTAATCATGCTCAGCATGTAAATGCAGGTAAGCTGGAATGCCAACAGTGTCATGGTCCCGTAGAAGAAATGGAAGTGGTGAGACAGTTCGCTCCATTGAGTATGGGTTGGTGTGTAAATTGTCACAGGAAGACGGAGGTGGACTTTTTGGGCAATCCCTATTATACGGATTATCAGAAATACCATGATGAAATCTCCAATGGCACCCGTACAGGAGTAACGGTAGAAGAAATTGGAGGACTGGAATGTCAAAAATGTCATTATTAAATGATGGACAAAAATGCAATGAAGCAAAACGAAGATATTTGGATCAGTGCTGAGGATCTTGGAGGCGATGAGAAATTAGTGAGGGAAAGTCAGAAGGAGTTTTATGATCTTCCAATACTCAATGATCTCTCGGATGACAAAGTTGTGGGCGAATATTCCGCACAAACCAATCGGCGGGACTTTTTAAAATATCTGGGCTTTAGTGTAGGTGCTGCGACAATCGCTGCAGCTTGCGATACTCCGGTCAGGAAGGCCATCCCTTATGTTGACAAACCTGAGGCCATCGTACCCGGAATAGCAACCTACTATGCCAGTTCGTTTGTAAGGGGAGGAGATTATTGCCCTATTCTGGTCAAGACCAGGGAGGGTAGGCCAATTAAGATTGAAGGTAATACCATGGCGTCCTTTGGCGGAGGAGGAACCACTGCCAGGGCTCAGGCATCAGTACTGGATCTGTACGACGTCGGCCGTCTTAGAGCACCCAGCAGTAAGGATGTAGATGGAATCCGTTCTGATCTAAACTGGGCTGATCTCGATAATGCCGTCAGTGCACGAATGATTGGAGCACGATCTATCCGGATTGTATCCCATACTAACATTAGCCCCCTTTTTCATGCTGCCGTGGAAAAGTTTACAGCGAGATATCGAGGCGCAAAACTGGTCACCTATGACCCTGTCTCATCCTCTGCCTTGCTGCTGGCACATGAACAAGCCTTTGGTGACCGCATTGTGCCGGGATATCATTTCGATAAGGCTGACCTCATTGTGAATTTTGGAGCCGATTTTCTCGGAACATGGATTGCACCTTCGATTTTTGCAGCCCAATACGCAAAAAGAAGAAAAGTAAAAGGTGATGATTCGACCGGTGTGAGCCGGATGGTTCAATTTGAAAGCGCTATGTCTTACACAGGATCAAATGCGGATCATCGTATCTTGATCAAACCAAGCGAACAGGGATTGGCTATTGCCAAACTTCATAACGCGATTGCGGCAAAAGTAGGAGGGGCCACAATACAAATAAGCGGTACACTGTCGAATCCCAAAGCAGAAAAAGCGATCGCCAGTGTGGCAGATGACCTCATGCAAGCCAGTGGTTCGTCGATAGTGCTCTCCGGATCGAATAATACAGCTGAACAATTATTGGTCATTGCAATTAATAAGCACCTCGGTAATTATGGCCAAACGGTGGATCAAGATAATCCCTATTATTTGCGACAGGGAGTAGATAAAGAGATGTCGGATTTTGTCGATGAGCTAGGTGCCGGATCGGTGGATGCAGTGATTTTTGTCGGTGATGCAAATCCCGTCTATGATCATCCGCGGGGAGAACAAATTGCAGCGGCTTTAGAGGATATAGATTTTAGTGTGGCATTGACAAGTATGCCTAGTGAAACTCAAGATTTATGCAGGTTTACTGCTCCTGTCCACCATTATTTGGAATCATGGAGTGATGTGATGCCAGCTAAGGGACACTATGGTGTGGTTCAGCCAGTCATCCGGCCGCTGTTTAATACAAGGCATGAAGTGGAATCTCTGCTCGCCTGGGCAGGGGGAGCTCCTGATCCTGTGGATGGGGAGGATCCCATGTATAAGATCCTAATGGATCATTGGAAAGAGACAATTTTTCCGATGCAAAGCAAGTTTGTCTCCTTCCAGTCATTTTGGGATAATACCATATACGATGGCTACGTGCATGTTGCCGGGACCATGGGCGGAGACGAAGAGAAGGTAGTGACAGATAGCTCGATTGATATTGGATCATTAGCCGGAAAAATAAACAGACTGTCGAATACTGAACTCGAGGTCCAATTTTATGAACCTATAGGCGTGGGCAATGGATCTTATGCCAATAATCCCTGGCTGCAGGAAATGCCGGATCCAGTGACAAGGGTTGTTTGGGACAATGTTTTACACATTCCCTTGAAATGGAACGGACGCAACAGGTTTGAATATTTTAATGATCTGGATGAGGATGGTCTCCTTGCGGATTGTACAGTGGGCGAACGCAAATTTACATTGCCCGTGGTGCGTCAGTTTGGCCAGATGGCAGGGACGGTTGCCTGTGCACTTGGATATGGCCGTACCGTAAGTGGGAAAGCAGGAACCGATGTTGGAGCAAGTTGTTATCCACTCCTTCCAGTAGATGACGATGGAAACATCCAGTATTTTACAACCGAAGTAGCGGTTTCTCGCAGCGTGGGAAGAGATAAACGATTTGCCTGTGTACAGCATCATCATACCCTGGGTGTTACAGGCCGGGATGAAAGTGCCGGAGGGGAGATAATTAACGTCGATGAGAAATCTGTCATGACCATTGGAAATGGTGTGCAGGGAGGATTGACTAAACGATCAATTTTCAGGTATGCCAATGCGACTGCGCTTGAGTCGGCAGTACATGACCTGCAAGAGGAAAGAGCACATCACCAGCACTTGAATGAGCAAACGCTGTACCCGGACCGGTCAGAGTACTATGGTATGGGGCATCATTGGGGCTTGGCAGTAGACTTAAATGCCTGCACTGGATGTGGCAGTTGTCAGATAGCATGTATCGCGGAAAATAATGTGCCGATCGTCGGAAAAAAGGAAGTGAATCGGCATCATGAAATGACCTGGATGCGGATCGACCGGTATTATTTCGGCGATGCAGAGTCGCCAAACGTGGTTTACCAACCTATGATGTGTCAGCATTGTGACAATGCACCTTGTGAAAATGTGTGTCCGGTGTCAGCCACCAACCACAGTTCTGAGGGACTAAATCAGATGGCTTACAATCGTTGTGTGGGAACGAGGTACTGTGCCAATAATTGCCCGTACAAAGTACGTCGCTTTAATTGGCTCGATTACAATGCCGCGGATACTTTCCCATCAAACGAGAATGACCCCTTTGATGAGAGCATTCCATATTATGCCGATAACTTAACGAGGATGGTCCTCAATCCGGATGTGACGGTGAGATCCAGGGGTGTAATAGAAAAATGCAGTATGTGTGTACAGCGGATACAGGAGGGAAAATTAACTGCAAAAAATGAAAATAGAAAATTGCAGGATGGGGATATTAAGACTGCTTGTCAGACTGCTTGTCCTACGGGTGCAATAGTATTCGGAGATCAAAATGATCCTGAGAGTATGTTGAATAGTTTGTGGGAAGATCCCAAGACGTATATAGCTTTAGAAGAAACGAATGTCAGGTCTTCAGTGGGGTACATGATGAAGGTGCTGAACAAAAGCGATAAGATAAATTCGGAGGACGCATGATCGGGTAAATCGATTGGCGTAAAACCAACAGAAAGAAAATATGAGTGCCATTGTTTCTCCAATTCGGGAACCATTAATTACCGGTAATAAGAACTATCATCAGATTACTGAAGATATTTGTGCACCGTCGGAAAGAGCTCCAAGTCTGGCTTGGATCGTTGCTTTTATTGTAGCGGTTTCTTTTCTGGCTTTCGGCGTTTTTTGTATCCTCTGGACAATATGGTTTGGGATTGGTACCTGGAATCTCAATCGAACTATTGGTTGGGGTTGGGATATCACCAACTTTGTTTGGTGGATTGGTATCGGTCATGCCGGCACACTCATTTCTGCCATCCTTTTATTGTTTAGACAAAAATGGCGTACCGGGGTAAATAGGGCTGCCGAAGCGATGACGATTTTTGCGGTAATCTGTGCCGCTTTATTTCCCGCGATTCACGTGGGTAGGATTTGGGTAGTCTTTTATTTCTTCCCTTACCCCAATACGCGGGGACCACTTTGGGTAAATTTTAATTCTCCATTACTTTGGGATTTATTTGCTATAAGTACGTATTTTACTGTTTCCCTTCTTTTTTGGTATACTGGTTTAGTTCCTGATTTTGCCACATTGCGTGATCGTGCTACAGGAATGCGAAAGAAATTTTACAACTTTTTATCTTTTGGATGGACCGGAGCAGCAAAACACTGGCAGCGGTTTGAGTCACTTTCACTGGTACTTGCCGGTTTAGCCACACCGTTGGTTTTATCTGTACACACCATCGTTTCTTTTGACTTCGCCACGTCTGTGATCCCCGGTTGGCATACGACGATTTTCCCTCCGTATTTTGTAGCTGGAGCGATTTTCTCCGGCTTTGCAATGGTACTTACCTTAATGGTAATAACCAGAAAGGTGTTGAAGCTTGAGGACTATATCACAATCGAGCATATAGAATCGATGAATAAAGTGATCCTCCTTACAGGAACCATTGTAGGGGTAGCTTATCTCACTGAGTTATTTATGGCCTGGTACAGCGGATATATTTATGAGCAATTTGCTTTTATGAATAGGGTGAAAGGAGTCTACTGGTGGGCATATCTGGGAATGATGTCTTGCAACGTATTGTCACCGCAGATTTTTTGGTCAAAAAGAATGCGACGAAATATCACAGTGACTTTTTTGATGTCGATTTTTGTAAATATCGGAATGTGGTTTGAGCGATTTGTAATTATACCTACCACATTAGCACGGGATTATCTCCCGTCCAGCTGGAGTTACTATGTGCCAACGTGGGTTGAGGTGGGAATTTTCCTCGGCACCCTGGGCATATTTTTTACATGTTATCTCGCTTTTACGAGAATTGCTCCGGTGGTTGCAATAGCGGAGGTAAAAGCGATATTAAAATCAGGAGGAAATCAATACGTTGGTGAAAATGCGATTGGATCACATGGCTCACATTCGGGCTCAGCGATGGAATCGACACATTAAATTATTTCTGAAGGTAAAATTGATACCGATAGAGGATGAAAAATAAAAAAGTGATTTACGGATTGTATGATGACGAGGAGGTCTTACTCGATGCTGTAAAAGCTGCAAAATCGAGGCATTTGGATATAGATGATGTATATAGTCCGTTTCCTGTTCATGGGTTAGATCCACTGTTGGGTTTATCAGAGTCAAGATTGCATCAGGCTGGTTTTGTGTTTGGACTAATCGGGACTCTCACTGCTTTTTTGTTTATGACATGGGTTTTTACGCGAGACTGGCCGATTATTTTCGGAGGAAAACCTTACTGGTCTGTACCTGCTTTTATCCCGATTACATTTGAGCTTACTGTTCTTTTTGCGAGTATAGGTATGGTGGTTACTTATTACGCAATTAATGGGCAGGGACCCGGAGTGACAAATAGCGTAATAGATAATAGAATAACGGACGATAAATTCTGTATTGCTTTTGACGCAGAGCATTTGTCCGATGTGCAACTGGAAGATTATCGACTTTTTTTGAGAGAGACTGGAGCTACCGAAGTTGGGAGTAAATCCCTGTAATTATTGATATGAGAACTAGAATGAAAAATAATTTTAGCACATTGACCGCTGGCTTGCTATGCTGCGTACTTTTCATGAGTTCCTGTGGTAGATCTGGTGGCGAGGATCCCGGACATGAATTTATGCCGGACATGTTTCACTCTATCGCTTACGAGGCCAATTTATATGATTACTACTATTACAATACATGGGGCACAGAGGAAGAGTACAAGCGCTATGCCATGCCACGCGAGCCTGTAAAAGGAACCATACCTCGAGGTCACATGGGGCTGAGCAGAGGAGACGATCCAGCACATTATCAGGCGATGCCCGTAAATGGATATGTACCGTACGCCTACAGTGATACCGAAGAGGAAAGATTGCGGGCAGCTGCAGAAATAACAACCAACCCTTACCCGATTACTCAGTCCGGATTAGCTCGCGGTAAGGAATTGTATACAATTTATTGTGGCATATGTCACGGTGATAAAGCTGATGGAGCTGGATATCTGGTCAGGGATGATGGAGGGGTGTATCCCAATCAGCCCGCCAATCTCTTATTACCACAATTTGTAGAGGCCTCAGAAGGATTCATGTATCATTCGATCATGTATGGGAAAAATGTGATGGGTAGTTATGCGGATAAATTGTCTTACGAGGAGCGATGGCAGGTGATTCACTATATCCGATCTCTACAGGCTGAGGAAGCCGGATTGGTTTATGAGGCTGGAGCATCCTTGGCACCAGGCAGGGCCGGAAATATAGCTGAAGAAGGAAATGAAAATGTAGATACTGATGCAGATGGTGACGAAAGCGAGGAGCACCATTAATTTAAATATTTAATTATTCTGATGAATCAATACACTTTAGTCGGAAAGGAGCGAACGTTCTTGATGGGTTTTATGATCTTGGGCCTAATCTGCTTGGGTATTACTTATTTCACAGATGATCCGTTCCACAGTAGATTCTGGAGCAATTTTTTACACAACAGTGTTTTTTTTACGGGAATTGCCTTTTTAGCACTCTTGTTTTTATGTGCTAATATTATTGCCTTGTCAGGATGGTATGTGGCGTTTAAGAGATTGTGGGAAGCCTATGCCATGTTTCTACTTGTGGGTTTGATATTGATGGCAATTGTGATCGTAGGGTTGTGGCTCGACGGACATCATCTCTATCATTGGGCAGATCCAGAATCAGTTGCCAGTGACGCAGTACTATCCGGAAAAAGTTCTTTTTTAAATCCGTTGACTTATACGCTATTTACTTTTATCATCGTGGGTGCATGGTATTATTTTGCGATAAAATTGAGACGCTTTTCCCTCGATGAAGAAAATGTGGAGAAATTTGACTTTAGTGTACACAAGAAAAAAATGCGTGTTTGGGCATCATGGTTCCTGCCTATTGGTGGATTTTCCAGCGCGGCTATCATTTGGCTTTGGGTAATGAGTCTGGATGCACACTGGTACAGTACACTCTTTGCATGGTACTGCACGATAAGCTGGTTTGTGTCTATGCTCTGCATCACAGTATTGACCCTTATATATTTGCAAAGTAAGGGTTATTACCCGGAAGTAAAGGCAGATCATTTTCACGATCTCGGAAAGTATGTTTTCGGTTTTAGTGTTTTTTGGACATATCTGTGGTTTTCTCAATATATGTTGATATGGTATGGGAATATCGGCGAGGAAACAATATATTTCAGACAGAGATTTGATGAATATCCCGTATTATTTTATACCAATTTGATTATCAATTTTGTGCTGCCATTTTTGGTGTTATTGCGTAACGATACGAAGCGAAAAGCAGGTACCATGGCGATCATTTGTGGCATTGTTTTATTTGGTCATTGGCTGGATTATTTTTTGATGATCAAACCCGGAGTCCTGCACACCGCTCATGAGTTGATGGGACACGGACATGACGCGGATCACGGCAGCGTCATTGAGCTTCATGATGCTGTGGCAAGGACGGTGGCACATTCAGCCGAAACGGCAGAACATGCTGCAGATCATGCCAGTCATTTTGTCGCTGGATTTACATTACCCGGTCTTTTAGAGATTGGTACTTTTCTTGGTTTTGCTGCCTTATTTACCTGGTTTTTTCTTGGCGAATTAAAAAAGGCACCTCTGGTGGCAAACAGAGATCCATATATCGACGAGAGTTTACACCACCATGTTGTTTAAAAATGCGGAGGAAATAAAATGACAAGTCTAATTATCATATTAATTTTCGTTTTACTGGCGATTGTAATTCTACAAATAAGTCGAATAAATGAGATCGCCAAGAAATTAAGGGGTGAAACTGATGCCGCAATTTCGGGATATAAACGTCAATCGAGATACCTGCTGATCTTTGTCGTTGTTTTTTTATTGGCCACTGTGGTTTCGGCCTGGTACTATAAGAATTATATGTTGGGCTATGGTCCACACACTGCTGCTTCTGAGCATGGTCCTATGCTTGATCGCCTTTTTAATCTGTCCGTGATTATCACGGGTATTGTCTTTCTTATTACACACATAGCTCTTTTTTACTTCGGATACAGATATCGATATCAGGCTACCAGAAAGGCTTCTTTTTTACCACATGACAATAAGTTGGAAATAGTCTGGACGGCGATACCTGCAGTAACGATGTGCATTTTAGTTATTAATGGCCTGGTTGCATGGAACAAAGTTATGGCAGATGTGGAGCCGGGAGAAGACCATGTTGAGGTGGAAGCTACTGGCATGCAGTTTAGCTGGATTCTGAGATATCCGGGGGAAGATGGTAAGCTCGGTGCACGAGATTTTCGATTGATAAATTCTGCAAATGCTTTGGGTCAGGATTGGTCTGATTTAAAAAATCTCGATGATTTTCAACCTCAGGATTTGGTTTTGCCCAAAGGAAAAAAAGTGAGAGTCCGCATCACTGCACGGGATGTCCTTCACAATTTTTATTTACCCCATTTTAGGTTGAAAATGGACGCTGTACCCGGGATGCCCACCTATTTTGTCTTTACCCCAAGTAAGACCACAGAAGAATACCGGGAGGAGCTTTCGAAATACCCGGAATATCAAGTGCCGGATGATCCCGCAGATCCGCTTGGACCACAAAAATGGGAAACATTTGAGTACGAGTTGGCCTGTGCGGAATTATGTGGTTCGGGGCATTACAGTATGCGCAAAATCGTGCGAATCGTAGAACCCGAAGAATATCAGGCCTGGTTGAGGCAACAACAATCTTTTTATTTGTCTTCAATAAGAGGTACCGATGAAGACCCGTATAAAGATCAATTATTTGATTTCGAAATTGAGGAGAGAAAAGCTGAATTTACGGAAGCATTTAAATCGGCACTGGCAGCAGAAGACATTGACGACCGGATTTTCAGACTAAACTATGTGTACTTCGAAACAGGATCCGCAACATTAACTCCGATCTCTATTTACGAGCTGGATAATCTTGTGGAAGTGATGCAATCGAATGATGGATTAGAGATCGAAGTAGGGGGGCATACAGACAGCACAGGCGATGTGGAAAACAATCAAAGTTTGTCCGAGCAAAGAGCGGCCGTGGTGGCCAAGTATCTGATCGATGCCGGCATAGATGTAAACAGGGTCACTTCGGCTGGTTATGGAGAGCATAGACCGATAGATGATAACAGTACTGAAGAGGGGCGGGCTAATAATCGACGTACGGAAATAAAAATTACTAAATCTTAATTTACTATTACTGATGGCTGACGAAAGAGGAAGTATTTTGACCCGGGAAGAAGCTCTTATTGAGGAGCTGGGGTATGATGATCATTTTCACGAGCATCATCATGGTGATAAATACCAGGCTGGATTTATTAGTAAATATATATTCTCGCAAGACCATAAGGTTATTGCCAAACAATTTTTGATTACCGGTATTATTTGGGCGGTTATAGGATCGGCCATGTCGGTGATTTTTAGGTTGCAATTGGGATTTCCGGAAGAAAGTGTGGCCTGGCTAAAGCCTTTGCTGGGAAAATGGATCGTGGTCGATGGCAATGGTATGGGTACGCTTGATCCGGAGTTTTACTACGCACTGGTTACCATGCATGGCACCATCATCGTCTTCTTTGTCCTCACGGCGGGATTGAGTGGTACTTTCAGCAATCTATTGATCCCATTGCAGCTGGGAGCCAGAGATATGGCTTCTCCATTTCTGAATATGCTGTCCTATTGGTTCTTCTTCTTAGCTGGGGTAGTCATGTTTATTTCATTGTTTTTAAATACAGGCCCATTTTCGGGTGGATGGGTAGCCTATCCGCCTCTAAGTGCCTTGCCGGAGGCGAGCTCTGGGTCTAAAGCCGGTATGACGATGTGGACGGCAAGTTTAGTCTTCTTTGTCGTGTCCGTATTACTTGGGGGAATAAATTATATTACTACCGTTCTTAACCTCAGGACGAAGGGAATGAGTATGTGGCGTATGCCACTTACAATATGGGCTTTTTTAATTACTGCGATTATTGCACTGCTTTCGTTCCCGGTACTGGTGGCTGGTTTTTTTCTGTTGCTTTTTGACAGAGGACTAGGGACGAGTTTTTATTTAAGCGAAATATTTATTGGTGGGCAAGCGCTGGATTTTGTGGGCGGTAGTCCTATTTTATACCAGCACCTATTTTGGTTTTTGGGTCATCCGGAGGTGTACATCATTATCCTGCCAGCAATGGGTTTGGTATCTGAAGTATTATCGGTACAGTCGCGCAAGCCGATTTTTGGTTATCGCGCAATGGTATTATCCATGCTCGCGATCGCATTTTTGTCATTTATTGTATGGGCCCATCACATGTTTATGGCAGGAGTGAATCCATTTGTCTCCAATATTTTTGTGATTTTCACCCTTATTATCGCCGTTCCTTCTGCGGTGAAGGTTTTTAACTGGATCGCTACTTTGTATAAAGGAAATGTACATCTCAACACCCCGGCGTTATTTGCCATCGGGTTTGTTTCAATGTTTATTTCAGGAGGATTGACAGGTATATTCCTGGGTAATTCAGCAGTCGACATACAATTGCATGATACCTATTTTGTCGTTGCACACTTCCATATTGTGATGGGAGTGGCGGCATTCTTAGGTATGCTTGCCGGAGTGTATCACTGGTTTCCCAAGATGTTTGGCAGGTTTATGAATGAGACAATGGGGAAAATACATTTTTGGGGCACATTGATCGGTGCGTATGTCGTCTTCTGGCCAATGCATTATCTCGGGATGATCGGGGTGCCCAGAAGGTACTATAGCTTCGACACCTTTGATGCCTTTAGAGATTTTTCGGGAATGAATGAGTTCATAACTATTGGTGCCATCTTGGCCTTTGCTGTGCAGTTTGTTTTCATAATTAATTTCTTTTATAGCATTTGGCGAGGCAAAAAACAAGTAACTAAAAATCCGTGGGGAGCAAACACGCTCGAATGGACTACACCAATCCGGCCTGGACATGGCAACTGGCCAGGGAAAATACCTGCGGTGCACCGATGGGCATATGATTATGGAAAAGACGGCCATGAGTATATAACGCAAATCACTCCATTGATGGAGGGAGAAGAGCCGTCCGATCATTAGCGTGAAAGAGAATAGAAGAAATAATTGCACCTAATAAAAAAACTAATGCAGACCAACGGTAAAAAGCCAGTCACTTTAGATAGCGAAGCGCTTGCATTGCCGTCAAGGTGGTCAGATCTGATGGTTCTGATAAAGATGAGACTTACCATCTTAGTGGTTTTGAGTGCTTTGCTGGCTTATCTCATAGCCGCTGAAGGCGAGATCTCATCCGTTGGGATGATTGTACTCGGTCTCGGTGGGTTTTTTATAACAGCTGCTGCGAATGCATTAAATCAGGTCTTAGAAAAGGATTATGATTTAATGATGACACGTACTGCAAATCGCCCGGTAGCCAGGGGACGATTGGCAGTCTCCGATGCGGTAATGTACGCGGGAATCTTTTTTGTGGTTGGCATTCTTTTATTGGCTTATTTCAACCTCCTCGCTGCTGTGTTGGGAGCATGCGCCGTCGTTAGTTATGCTTTTCTATATACACCAATGAAGCGCTTTTCGAGTATGTCAGTTTTTGTCGGGGCTGTCCCAGGTGCCTTGCCAACCATGATTGCAGTTGTGGCAGCGGATAACGCAGTGACTCACCTGGCTTTGGTTTTATTTGGAATCCAATTTTTTTGGCAGTTTGCCCATTTTTGGTCGATAGGCTTCCTCGGTTTTGAAGACTATAAAAAAGCGGGTTTTAAATTAGTCCCGGAATTGAATGGTAAGGTCCATCCTAATTTGGGCTTCCAATCAATGATATTTTGTCTTCTGCTGCTGCCATTTGCAATAGCACCCTTCTTCTTGGGAATGATTGGTATGTGGGCTTCGATTCTTATTTCTGTTTTGGGAATGATCTATGCATTTTATGGTTGGAATTTGCAGAAGGAAAAGAGTGATAAAGCGGCTAAGAAATTAATGTTTTATTCATTTGCCTACTTACCCATTACATTGCTCATTTTTTATTTAGGTAGTCTATGATGGTAGCACATATGGATCGCAAAGAAGGAAGTGGCAAGATCCATCCGCACAAATTTGCATTGTGGATCGCTCTGGCGAGTATTTGCATGCTTTTTGGTGGATTTATGAGTGCTTATATGGTGAGGCAAGCAGGAGGGAATTGGTTGGAGTTTACCCTTCCCTGGTTTTTTGTTGCCAGTACTGTTGTGATTGTGGCAAGTAGTGTAAGCGCACATTTCTGTGTTCTGAATTTTAGGAAAGGGAAAAAAAGACCTTATAAATTCTTGTTAATTGCCACACTACTTTTAGGACTGGCATTTATTTTCTTACAATATAGAGGGTGGCTGATGTTGCAGCAGATGGGTATAGATATTAAGGGAAATCCTTCTGGTTCGTTTGTTTATGTCATCACGGGAGTACATGTGGCTCATGTCGTTGGAGGTCTGGCAGCTTGGTGTGTGGCGATAATACATGGTTTTTCATTGCCCTTCAAGCCATCAAAGCGACGCATAAATAGATTGGAAATTACTGCTCAATACTGGCATTTTGTCGATTTGCTCTGGGTGGTTTTGTTTTTATTTTTAACCTATTACAGATAAATATTTATGGCAGCAGAAATAGCAGATGCTCATGTAGGATCAAAGGAAAAAAGCCTTTGGTCAGGTGCTAAATCGCCATTTAAGTCGAGCTACGGAAAGCTGATGATTTGGTATTTCCTGCTCTCCGATGCGTTCACATTTGCCGGTTTCTTGATCTCGTACGGAGCCATGCGATTCAGCATGGAAACCTGGCCTGTGCCTGATTTCGTTTTCAGTAGTTTTCCCTTTTTGAAAGGTACCAATTACCCGCTGCTCTTTGTGAGTTTAATGACTTTTATACTCTTGGCTTCTTCGTATACAATGATTAGAGCCGTACAAGAGGGAAAGAGAGAAAATAAGAATGGTGTGATCAAGTGGATGATATTGACAATTATTGGTGGTCTTATGTTCCTGGGATGTCAGGCCTGGGAGTGGAATACACTGATCGCAAAAGAGCATATGACGATTTCCACCGATCCTTTTGGCACTCATCTGGCAGATGGTATCTATCTCGAGGACGAGCACGGTCATGCCTATGCTTCCGGGGCTGAGAGAGAAACTTTCAAGGAAGGAGAAAGTTATTTGATACATAAGGTAGATGGAGACTGGGTAAAAAGGCGCTTTGAGTATACTTCCGGACCTTCAGCAGGTGAAGTGTCTGAACTAAGCTTTGGACCAAAAGCATTTGGGGCTTTATTTTTCTGTATCACAGGCTTCCATGGATTTCACGTTTTCTCCGGTGTAGTGTTTCTGATAATTATAGCAATAAATGTGGCCAGTGGTCTGTATGTGAAGCGAAAGAACGGGTACGAAATGGTTGAGAAGATGGGACTTTATTGGCACTTTGTAGATCTTGTTTGGGTCTTTGTTTTCTTGGTATTTTATCTGCTTTAGATTTGTTAAATAAGTTGAAAAGGTAAATTATGGCAGCTCACACATATGAAGAGTCGAAGAGCATTGCGTGGAAAACCATTGTCATTCTCGGTGTAGTCACTATTATTGAAGTGGTGATTGCGCTGATGGGCAAGGGATATTTGATCCCCGGATTTGTACCTTATGAAATGGTTGTGGGAGGATTTCCGATCGGACGGGCCATTATGTACATACTGATGATCGTCTTAAGTCTTTATAAAGCTTATCTCGTCGTATTTGAGTTCATGCATATGAAATATGAGGTCAAAGGACTAGTGCGCAGTGTTTTATTACCTACCGTACTTTTAGTGTGGGCGATTATCGCATTCTTTATGGAAGGAAAATACTGGCGTACAGCACGGGCTGACATCAAAAAGCAAGATACAGAGCAAGTAGAGACAAAGCTGATTCCAAGGGGACCAGCCAAAGCACCAGATGCTGGCGACTCGCATGGTGGCCATTGACGAGAGGCGGCACCAGACTGCAGCAAGGCATTTAGTTTTTGATGATTTATAGTGTATCATTTAAATGCCAAAAAAAATCCTTCATACTCTAATTTTAGTACTCCTTCTTGTACTCCTTCCTGTTTTTAGTTGGTATTTCATTCGAGGGGGTTTAGAAGTACGCCTGAATGCAAGAGAAAGATTGTCCGGAAAAGCTACTGTTGTTGGAGAAAATTGCAGTCCGGGACAGATTCAGATTTTTTACCCGGTCGAGAGGGAAAATCGCATCAATACTATCCGAAAGCATTTTCATGATCAGACCACACTCGTGTCCTTTGTACGATTACCTCGGGAGATTCCCACAGCCTTATCTGATTCCTTAACGAAAGTCTGGGCCTTGGTTCACGACACTAAACCAAGCTCGGATGCTGCTTTTTTAGTAGATACGAGCTGTGCTATTGTCAACGCTTATGATGTGGATATCGATGATCAGGTGGCAAGTCTGGCCGAGGATATCGCTTTTTTACTCCCACTGGAAGAGGAAAAGGACTTTATGATAAAACGCGAAAAAGAAAAATGAGCGAGGACAGCAGGATGGTTTTTGAAAAAAAATTAAATAGAATTGCTTGGGCTGTCTCAGTTGCTGTTTTTCTTCTTATTGTGTTGATGCGACGGTTTAAAATATCCATTAATGCAGATGTCTCTTTCCTCCCTTTCGTTTATTCGACAATAAATTTTATTACTGCAATCCTATTGCTTTTTGGTTACTATTTGATTAGAATAAAGAAGCATATTGCCCTTCATCAACGTATAATGACTATTTGCATCCTGTTGTCAATCAGTTTTTTGATTATGTATGTGCTTTACCACATCACCACTGAAGAAACACTGTATTGTGGCCAGGGAGCCATTCGGATATTATACTTTTTTATTTTGATCTCACATGTGGTCTTAGCCTCCCTGATTTTGCCATTTATCCTCTTTACCTACATCCGCGCCATTACCCAGCAATTTGTAAGACATAAAAGGATGGCTCGATGGGTTTTTCCCGTCTGGTTTTATGTAGCAATAACTGGCCCTGCGATTTATCTCCTGTTACTTCCTTGTTATTAAAAACTCCGCAAGGGATTCCCACGAGTGCAGGAGTACAGCGTTCAACCTGTTAAGATCTAGTGCGGTGATTGTTTCGCCACCATACATATCCGATGGAACCTACGATGAGGTAGGGGAGGGAAAGCATAAACAAAATGCCAATATTTAGTCCTCTTGGTCCAGTACCTCCATTGGCATAATTGGATTCGACGGCGAGTCTGCACATGGGGCATTGGGCAAAGAGCTCATTGGCGATGCTAAAGCCAACCAGAAACACAGCAATGAAAAGGAATTTTTGCATACGACCTTTCATGCTGTAAAGATAGCCATTCTGGCAATAAATGGGCATATTCCGGTAGGGAAAGCAGCGTGATCTGGGCCACTTTATAGATGTAAGACTTTGACTATCAATCGAGTAAGTTCCCAAGTCCAGAGGAATTTACTATATTGGTTACAGAACTAAACCAACTTAATTATGAATAAGTACATTGTAGAGTTTATCGGCACCTTCTTTCTGGTACTGACCGTAGTGGCTGCAGTAAATGGCGGTGCGGGTGCAATGGCTCCTTTGGCGATAGGTGTTTCCCTGATGGTAATGGTCTACGCCGGAGGACATATTTCAGGCGCTCACTATAACCCTGCGGTGACGCTCGCCGTCTTTTTGAGGGGAAAAATCAGTGGAGGCGAAGTTCCAGGTTATATGATTGCTCAGGTCGCTGGTGGAGCACTGGCTGCGATCGTTGGAGCACAGGTACTTGGTCTTGCACCTTCAGAGGCTGCCTCAAGTATGGCGAGTTCGACAAATGGATTGATTGCCGAGATACTGGGGACATTTGCACTTTGCTGGGTAGTTTTACACACGGCAACGACAAAAAGCAACGCCGGTAATTCGTTTTATGGATTAGCAATTGGTCTGACCGTGACGGCCATGGCCTATGCCCTGGGAGGAATTTCTGGTGGTGCCTTCAACCCTGCCGTTGCAGTAGGTGTATCGACTGCTAGCATGGCAGCCTGGTCCGATATTTGGATATTTCTTATCGGATGTTTTGGTGGTGGAGCATTGGCCGCACTGGTGTTTAATACCGTTTACGACCGGCAGGGTGCTGATGACTGATTTGGAATTCTGAAAATCATATGAAAATCAAGGGGAGCTGCTCGATTTTGAGCAGCTTCTTTTATTTCTCCTCTCTTAGTTATTGCACCGCCCTTTTCCCGATGAAAAAGAATATCCGGTCTATTTCAAAAATACCTTGGCAAAGAGAATATGCTCGTAAGGACTCTCAGCACCTCCTTCAAATAGGCATCCTAGCATTCCGTCTCTGATTACCACAAGATCACTATACGCAGATGGTCCTTCATGTAAGGTTATTCCATTTCTCCACGAACCTCCTCCGTCTCCACTCCACTTAACAGAAAGGTTGATTCGCTTCTCAGATGAAGCCGGATTACTGAAATAAAGATCGTTCTTATAACTTATCATGCTTCCCTGGCAAATGGGTTCAATCAATTCATCAGCATGTCTCTGATTATGCCAGCTAAGTCCCCCGTCATCTGAATAGGCAACTTGTCGAGTTCTCTTTGTGCGATCATAGTTACGCATGTTGATGATAAGGTTACCATTTTCGATCTCCGCAATTTCACATTCATTTACCTGATCCCGCGGACTGGATCCTCCGAGTTTCCATTTCTTACCACCATTATCAGAGAAGATGCTATGCGAGAAATACTTTTTGGTTTTAGCCTCGATGTGATCACATCCTACTACCATGCGGCCTTTGTATACTCCACTTTCGATTTGCAGACCGGAACCTGGACCTGTGGCATACCAGGTCCAATTATTCTTCTTTACTTTTTTTGTGATTTCCCTGGGTCTGGTCCAACGCTGTCCCATATTTTTTGACATCAAGCTAAACACTCGTCTCGTATCCCGGCTTTGTCCCGCGATTATGTCCTTCTCATTGTCACCCCCTAAATTCCAGGTGCAAAGCAGGATGACATTTCCTGTCCTATGATCTACGATGGGAGCAGGATTGCCGCAAGTGTTGTTCTCATCGTCCCAAATGACCTGCAAGGCACTCCAGGTTTTACCGCCGTCCTTAGATCTCTTATAAACCAGGTCAATATCGCCAGTATCGGAGCAACCCTTCTTGCGCCCTTCTGCAAAGGCAATCAAGTCGTTGTTTTTTAGCTTTATAATGGCCGGTATACGAAAACACGCATATCCCTCGGTGCCGGCAATAAAGACTTGCTGCATTTCTCCGTCAAACTCGAATCTCGAATCCTGACCATTCAAGAACGGTATAGAAATCAGAAATAAAAATAGGAAGCGAAACATATCAATTAAATTGATCCCTGGACACTTAATTACATCTGTGATAGTCGTGTCCATTTATTTAAAAGTGCCTGATAAATGGCATAGTTCTCCTCATCAAAGCAGATGCATCTCACCCTTCGGAGTGATTTATACGAAAACTTTTGGATTTCCCCAATCGCGATTTCTGCAGCTTCCTTTTTGGGAAAGCAGTACACCCCTGTACTGATATTGGGAAAGGAAATACTTTTCAGCATCAGTTCTTCGGCAAGACCAAGGGAATTTTTGTAGCAACTCGCCAGTAATGATTCTTCATTTTGTTGGCCTCCTTTCCAGATTGGACCGACAGTATGGATGACAAATCTGGCAGCAAGATTTCCACCGGAGGTAAACACTGCCTGTCCGGTTTCAGGTTGACCATCCTTAGCGATTATTTCTTTACACTCTTGTAAGATATCTGGTCCTCCTACGTTGTGGATTGCTCCATCCACACCACTGCCACCCATCAGGGAAGAATTTGCTGCATTGACGATAGCATCAACTTTTTCATAAGTGATGTCTCCTTTGATGATTTCAAGCTTCAATATCGTATCTGTTTTTAATTCAAAATCAGTAAATTTATTGAAAGAATGTCTAACTGCTCGCACTTAACTTGTATTGATATCACATTTTTCCTGATCTTAGTTTTTTTTCAAATACAAGATTAATGCCTGGACTACATGTGAGATTTATTTGCATTCTATTTATTTGCATATGTGGTTGTCGTATTGCAGGTCCCGGATTGGCAGTTCCACATACTCATGCACATAATGATTACGAACACCAAAGACCACTCCACGATGCACTTAGTCATGGTTTTGTAAGTGTGGAATGTGAAATTGACTTCATGATTCCAAGCTTTTTGTGGGCCATGATAGGGAGGAATTATTGGGCGATAAACTGGAGGAGCTTAATACACTTTATCTTGCACCCCTTTTCAAAATTTTTCAAGCAAATAGTGGTGAGATTTATCCGGGTTATCGCGATTTATTTTACCTGTGGATAGATATTAAGTTCAGTGGTGAGAAGGTGTTTGAATTATTGCAAAAGGAAATTATGCCCTACACAGAGATATTCTATCACAGGGAAAACAACCCAGGTGGAAAAGTACAAATCATAATAAGTGGAGACCGTCCATTCGAGAAGATATTTGAAGAGAATTCGGGATATTTATTTTTAGATGGAAGACCATCCGACCTCAATGAGGAATATGGCAGTGAAATAATGCCTTTTATTAGTGAGGATTTCCGTAAACTGTGTGACTTGGATAGTAGTGGGATTCTGACCTCTGGACAGTTGGAGGAGCTGAGATCGCTGGTGGAGCTCGCCCATATGGGCGGATACGAGGTGCGATTTTGGGCCACCCCAGAGAAAAAGAGATTGTGGAAACAATTGATGGATATAGGAGTTGATTTAATCAATACAGACAACCTCGCGAGCTTATCCTCCTATATGAATGACAGAAGTTAGGTTATTAAATCATGAAATTACACCGATCATATTGCTGCAGATTTTATCTCCTCATTTTTTTCTTTTCCTGCAGTGGTGCAACGATTGACAGGCCGGTGATAGATCCCGAACCGGTAGACTTGGTAGATCCTCTGGTAGATTCTGCTAACTCACGATGGTTTTTCTTCAATTCCGCGACCAGGCCTTTTGGCATGGTAAATCTAAGCCCGGATATGATTATCAACGGGGCATGGAATTCCGGGTATCGATACAATGAGGATACGATTCGATCCTTCAGTCATGTCCATGCTTGGCAATTGTCGGCTATTCCCGTTTTTCCTACAAACGGTGAATTTAAAGGCCACCTTGGTGCTGATATTTATGGTTCTTCTTATAGTCATCAAAGGGAAAAAGTCAAACCGGGATATCATCAGGTCTTTTTGGACACTTATAGGATAAATGTGGAGTTGACATCTACGACCAGGGTGGGATTTCACCGGTATACTTTTCCCAAATCTAATCAAGCCCAAATACTGTTTGATTTTTCTACTTTTTTAGGACCCTGTGATACAAAGGCCGGACACATAAAAAAGATCAATGATCGACGATTGGAGGGTTATGCCACTATGGCAGCAACGCGGAGGAGGCCCAAGCCCATTAATATATATTTCGTTGTCGATTTCGAATCTCCGTTCGAAGAATTTTCGGTTTGGAAGGATAAAAAAGTGATCCCGGGTCAGAAAGAAATCTCAGGTTTAAAGACAGGAGGATTTGTCAACTTTTCTACCGAAGAAAATGAACAGCGACTTATGAAGGTCGCGATCTCATATACCAGCATAGAGGCTGCCAGGACGAATATGAATACAGAGTTGTCTCACTGGAATTTTGATGGGGTCGTCAAAAATTCCCGATCTGTGTGGAATGAATGGCTCCGCAAGATAAAGGTCAAAGGAGCAAAGTTGGATGACCAGCGTAGGTTTTATACCGATCTTTGGCATGCTCTACAGGGGCGACGGATCATAAGTGATGTAGAGGGCACATATCCGGATCTGACGGGTGATAATCTGAGAATTGGGCAAATTCCATTGGACGAAGAAGGCCTGCCAAGATTCAACCATTATAATTCCGATAGCTTTTGGGGTGCACAGTGGACCATCCAGACTCTCTGGCAACTCGTGTATCCGAAAGTGGCTGAGGAGTTTGTACAGTCAATGCTCCTCATGTACAAAGACGGAGGTCTGATTCCACGCGGTCCCTCGGGAGGTAACTATACCTATGTGATGACCGGAGCCTCGTCTACTCCTTTTGTGGTGGGTGCCTATCAGAAGGGAATCCGAGATTTTGATGAGGACCTTGCCTATGAAGCGCTGAAAAAAAATCATATGCCCGGCGGCCTCATGTCAAAGGCCGGATACGAGCATAATTCCACTATCGGCGGCGGATTGGATTATTATATCGAACGGGGATATATACCTTATCCATTGCCCGAAGGTGGCAAAGGATTTCATGAAAATGGATCGGGGCAGACTTTGGAATATGCATACCAGGACGCGTGCTTGGCAGAACTGGCAAAGGCCTTAAAAAAGGATAATGACTATGAGTATTTTTTTAATCGATCAAAAAACTATAGAAATATATGGAACGAGGATCGGGGTTGGATGTGGTTACGGAATATTAATGGAGATTGGCAGGATCCATTTGACGAATTATTATACGGCAAGGGATTTGTCGAAAGTAATGCTGCACAGGCCACCTGGTTTGTGCCCCATGATGTACATGGGTTGGCTACCCTTATGGGAGGAAATGAAGCTTTTGTAAATAAATTAAATACTTCTTTTGAAAAATCATTATCACATGATTTTACTTCGGGTAAGGCACACAGTAGTGAAACGATTAAAGAAAATAGGAGGGTCTATATCAATTATGGTAATCAGCCGAGTATGCAGACTGCTTTCATGTTTAATTATGCGGAGGCACCCTGGCTCACTCAGTATTGGAGTCGTAGGGTTGTAGAAAAGGTTTATTCCGGAGTTTCTCCACATCGCGGCTACAACGGTGATGAAGATCAGGGACTGATGGGAGCACTTGCAGTACTGATGAAAATGGGCATTTTTTCGCTTGATGGAGGTACATCAGAAAATCCGGGGTATGAAATCGGTAGTCCGATTTTTGATGAAATATCAATAGAACTTGATCCTAGATATTATCCTGGAGGACAGGTAAGAATCATTGCAGAAAATCAAGCTTCGGACAATTATTATATCCGATCAGCGACCTGGAATGGAGAAGTCCACAACAGCTACCGGATCACTCACGAGGCAATGACCAATGGAGGGGAGTTGCTACTGGAGTTGGGGAAGGCCCCGAATAAGAATTGGGGAATTGATCAATGAGGGGGTGATGTCATGGAGAGTAAGCAACTTTCAAAGGCCGGCGAATCTAAATTCGCCTATCGCCCGGCTCTTTTCAAGTATTCCACGACGTGATCCAGCACAGTAACAGTCGAATTTACATTCGACGGGCTGTTATGACAACGATTCGCTCCCGGGTATCCCGGCACTGCGTCTTTTTACCTCGAGGTTTCTTTTGCACCCAACTATGGAAGCAGGTGCATTGCAAACCGGCGAATCTGAATTCGCCTATCACCTGGCTCTTTTCAGGTATGCCACAACATGACCCAGCACAGTAATAGTCGAATTTACATTCGACGGACTGTTACGACAACGTATGCACTTGGGTATCCCGGCACTGCGCCTTTTTACCTCGAGGTTTCTTTTGCGCTCAACTATGGAAGCAGGCTCGATGCAAACCGGCGAATCTGAATTCGCCTATCGCCCGGCTCTTTTCAAGTTTTCCAGGACATGACCCAGCACAGTAAGAGTCGAATTTACGTTCGACGGGCTGTTATGACAACGTATGCTCCCGGGTATCCCGGCACTGGGTCTTTTTACCTCGAGGTTTCTTTTGCGCTCAACTATGGAAGTAGGAGTATTGCAAACCGGCGAATCTAAATTCGCCTATCGCCCGGCTCTTTTCAAGTTTTCCAGGACATGACCCAGCACAGTAATAGTCGAATTTACATTCGACGGACTGTTACGACAACGTATGCACTTGGGTATCCCGGCACTGCGTCTTTTTACCTCGAGGTTTCTTTTGCACCAACTATGGAAGTAGGAGTATTGCAAACCGGCGAATCTAAATTCGCCTTTCACCCAGCTCTTTTCAGGTATTCCGCGACGTGACCCAGCACAGTAATAGTCGAATTTACATTCGACGGGCTGTTATGACAACGTTCGCTCCCGGTTATCGCCGGCACTGTGTCTTTTTACCTCGAGGTTTCTTTTGCGCTCAACTATGGAAGTAGGAGTATTGCAAACCGGCGAATCTAAATTCGCCTATCACCTGGCTGCACGGTACTGGAGTTCCCAGTGAGCACGACGAGTTGAACTTCGTTTTGGGTTTTTACCATCCTATAACAACCAATCGAGATAATTTTCTCTACTAATTACATGAAATTCAGAATTGGGATAAGTCTCAAAAAATAATTTTGGTTTTTTTGCTTTTGCTTTACCGTAATTCATTTCAAAACAATAATACGTGCCTTCACGCTCTTCGATGAGATCCAATTCTTTTTGATCGTAAGTACGCCAGAAATAATGATTTGCTCTTATGTTAGTATAGTTCAAAAGTTTCATCCTTTCTAAAACAACGAAATTTTCCCAGAGAGCTCCGAGATCATTTCGTAATTCCCTCGGATTAAAATTGGCAATGACAGCATTTCGAATACCGGTATCATAAAAATAGTATTTATTTTTTCGATTTACTTCTTGTCTTAGATTACGACTGAATCCCGGTAAACTTTTCAAGATAAACGTCTTTTCCAGGAGGTCTAAATACCGTCCAACGGTTTTTACATCAATAGAAAGTTTTCGACTCAATTCAGAGTGAGATACCTCATTACCCACTTGAAAAGCTATAAGAACCAATAATTGCTTGAGCTTAAGTGGATTTTTGATATTTTCTAACGAGAGAATATCCTTATATAGGTAGCTATCAGCGATGTGACTCACTACTTCCTGTTTTTCGTGGGGAGTGGATGCTGTGATTACTTCCGGGTAGGATCCGAATCGCAATATTTCCTCCAAGTTTTGCTTGAGCTCATATTTTGTGAAAACATTATTAAGCTCAAATTGAGATACGGGAAACAGAGTCTTAACGGTCGATCTGCCGACCAGAGGTTCTCCCACTTCGTGAGCCAGATTTAATGAAGATGAACCAGTCACCACGATTCTAAGTTCTTTGTGTGTGTCAACCAGAAGCTTGAGTGATCGTCCGATGTTTTTCACTTCTTGTGCCTCATCTACGATCAGGAGTTCATAGCCTTCCACAAATTCCTCAAGGTTCTTCAGATTATTGCTTCCCAGGATTTCCTGGGTTTCCATGCTTTCTCCAGTTACTGACTTGTACTTGAATCTGGTTTTAGACATGAGTTGCTGCAGTAGAGTTGTTTTGCCGGATTGGCGCGGTCCATATAAGACCAATACCTTGGAAGGAAGCGTGAATTCGGCTAAATCTATATACCTATCGATAAACTCCATTCCACAAATTTAGATTAATTTGTGGAATGATGATCCTTAAAGTATAAAGAAACCTAGGAATTCACCTTTTTTTGCGCCTCAACTACGGAAGCAGGCGCATTGCAAACCGGCGAATCTAAATTCGCCTATCACCCGAGCCTTTCAGGTAGTCCAAGACATGACCCAGTACAGTAACAGTCGAATTTACATTCGCCGGGCTGTTATGACAACGATTCGCACTCGGGTATCCCGACACTGCGTCTTTTTACCTCGAGGTTTCTTTTGCACTCAACTATGGAAGCAGGTGCATGCAAACCGGCGAATCTAAATTCGCCTTTCACCCAGCTCTTTTCAGGTAGTCCGCGACGTGACCCAACACAGTAATAGTCGAATTTACATTCGACGGGCTGTTATGACAACGATTCGCACTCGGGTATCCCGACACTGCGTCTTTTTACCTCGAGGTTTCTTTTGCGCTCAACTATGGAAGCAGGTGCATGCAAACCGGCGAATCTAAATTCGCCTTTCACCCAGCTCTTTTCAGGTAGTCCGCGACGTGACCCAACACAGTAATAGTCGAATTTACATTCGACGGACTGTCACGACAACATACGCTCCCGGGTATCCCTGGCATTGCGTCTTTTTACCCCCAGGATTCTTTTGCGCTCAACTATGGAAGCAGGAGCACTGCAAACCGGCGAATCTAAATTCGCCTTTCACTCTGCTCTTTTCAGGTATTCCGCAACGTGACCCAACACAGAAATAGTCGAATTTACATTCGACGGACTGTCACGACAACATACGCTCCCGGGTATCCCTGGCACTGCGTCTTTTTACCTCGAGGTTTCTTTTGCGCTCAACTACGGAAGCAGGTGCATTGCAACCCGGCGAATCTAAATTCGCCTATCACCCGAGCCTTTCAGGTAGTCCAAGACATGACCCAGTACAGTAACAGTCGAATTCACATTCGACGGGCTGTTATGACAACGATTCGCACTCGGGTATCCCGGCACTGCGTCTTTTTACCTCGAGGATTCTTTTGCACTCAACTATGAAAGCAGGTGCATGCAAACCGGCGAATCTAAATTCGCCTTTCACTCTGCTCTCTTCCAGTATTCTCGAGCATGACTCAGCACAGAAATAGTCGAATTTACATTCGACGGACACTTTACACCAATCATTCTCGATCGGTTGGTCTGTAATTGTCTCACAACGACACCTCACCAAATAACCGACCGGCCTTCTCTCGCTGATGTCTTCGCTGCATTGAGAATCTTCACCACAATTTCATTGTTGGGGAGTGACGAGGGATCAAATGAAGGTAGGTTGACGTCATTGCGGATAATGAATTTCAGAAATGCAAAGGGATCTCCCAGGTGACCTTGACGAGGAGATAACTCTTGAGTTTGAAATTTATTCTCACCCGCTTTTCGCACGACCATCGTACTACCATTTTTGCAAAAAATGGCCCCTTCGGTACCGTAAACTTCCATTTCCTTGCGGCTGTGCGGCCAGTTCCACGATGCCTGGATGATGACCTGTGCCTTTGCGTATTCTAGTAATATAGTCGCCTCGTCATCAACTTCGGGATAGATGTTGGGTTTGTGCTGTTGAGTAATGCAACTTATACTCAGCGGTGATTGACCCTGCATAAGCCAAGTGGTCAAATTTGCGCCATAACATCCGAAATCGGTAAGTGCACCACCACCATTTTTAATAGGATCAGTGAGCCAGTCCAAAAACTCATCACTGCATCCAATCTCTTTGGGTCCGGAGTGTCCCGTATAAAAAACAATTTTTCGTAGATCCCCAATGGCCTTTTCCCTGTGAATGAGATCGTAAGCCTTCCAATTAGAGGCATACCAGGTCGTTTCGTAGTTGGTGATTAACTTTATTTTATGCCTTTCGGCCATTTCCAACATCATCTGAGCATCTTGTACGTTTGTTGCCAGTGGTTTTTCGACCATAACATGGATGCCCCGAGGAGCACAAAATTTGACCACATCCACATGATCAGCAATTGCATTAAAAGCCGTTACGGCTTCTGGTCTTGTCTTCTTGATCATCTTTTCCATTGTATCAAAGACAATGTCCATTGGGTATCCATAGCGGACACTGTATTTTTCTGCCAGTTCCTGATTGGGCTCGACAATGGCCACAATCTCGATATCAGGATCTTCATTTCGTCTGAGCACCCAGTGCACATGATCATGTGAGAGACCCACAAGGGCAATCCTCATCGGATCATTGATTGATTTATCCATAGTAAAGGGAGAGTGTGGATTCCGGCCCGGAAAACATAGTATCAAGCACAATAGAGTAAGAGATCGCATTTGAGTCTTTTTTCTCACTAAAACTAATAGTATATTCCCATTATCAAATTCAACCACTTTATTTTTTGAAATTCACTTTCTTTTTTTCCCTCGTACTTCTGCTTGTTTTTTGCACATCCTGTGATGATTTTAATCCTGATGACAAGGATATGTTGTGGACAGAATCTTTGGTTTTGGAGAACGATAAAAAGGTCGTTTCCATGCTCAAGAGTCAAACTGCAGATCCCTCAACTGACAATTATGGCGGCATTCCAAATACTTACCAACTTTTTAATCCAGGCAGTACTGCTGCTTTTGTGAGAAGGAGTGCCGTTGCACTCGTTTCTCCAGGCTCGCCTTTTTTTAAAGATAGTCTCCTTGTGCAAAAAATGGAGGCTGCCATGGATTTCCTGCAAGATAGGCAGCATGAAGATGGTACCATAGATCTTCTCACCACTAATTTTCATTCTACACCCGACCTCGGATTTGTAGTCGAACCCCTCGCATTGAGCTATAAAGTTTTAGACAAAAACAAATGGAGTGGGCTCGAACCCCTTTTAAATAAATTGCGGGATTTTTTATTAAAGGGAGCTGAGGCATTGAGCAGGGGTGGCATCCACACGCCAAATCATCGATGGGTGGTCAGTATGGCATTGGCAAGAATAAATGAGTTGTTTCCGAATGAAAAATACACGGAGAGGATAAATGAATGGCTTAATGAAGGCATCGATATCGATCCCGACGGTCAATATACGGAGCGCAGCACAGCGGTGTATTCTCCACTTACAGACCGGTGCTTAATCACAATAGCCCGACTGGCAGATAAACCGGCACTTTTTGACCCAGTGAGGAAAAACCTGGATATGACGATATATTATATCCATCCCAATGGAGAGATCGCCACCGAAGCATCAAGGAGGCAGGATCAGTATTTAGCCCGGACTCCGGTGAGGTACTTATATCCCTATTTGTTTATGAGTCTTCGGGATAAAAATAGTCAGTTCGGAAGTATCGTAGATCTGCTGAAAAACAATTTATCCGATTCACAATTATCAGATGATTTGATTTATTTTTTGGAGGACTCCAGTCTTATAAATAATTATCCTACAGGAGATCTACCGAACGATTACAGAAAACATTTTCCGCATTCTGAATTGGTCAGGATAAGGAGGAATAATTATGACGCTACTGTACTCGCGAAAAATTCAACCCTTTTTACTTTTCAGAACGATAAAGCGGTTTTACAAGCTGTACGGATGGCCACCGCATTTTTCGGCAAGGGACAATTTATTGCTGATACATTAATCGACGATGGCGACAAAATTATTTTGACACAACATCTCGAGGGTCCATATTACCAGCCTATTGCCGATTCGTTGATATCCGCTGATGGCAATTGGGAAAAAATGCCCAGGAACAAACGGCCTCAGAGCGAGATACAAAAAATGGAGTACAGGCTGGAAGTGACAGAAGTGCCTGGCGGATTTTCACTGAAGTTTAATGCGAGTGGTACAGATCACGTACCGGTAGCCATTGAAATCAGTCTGAGAAAAGGCGGAAAGCTAAATGGTGTCGATGCTGTGCCCGATATTGACGACTCATATTTTCTGAAAAATGCCAAAGCAGTTTACACTGCGGATGAGTCAGGCATTTTCATTATTGGTGCACGGCAAGAGCATGACTGGACGCAGTTGAGGGGTGCTGAAGATAAAGTCGAGGGGCTGAGCATTTATGTGACTGGGTATACGCCGTTTGAGCATACTATGTTTCTTCGGGCAGAATGAAGTTTGTTCTCAAAAATGAAAGCAATCAGATTTAAATCAGGGAATCTTTTTAAGATTATTGGCTCTGTAATCTTTCCTAAGTCCTAGACCATAGGTATTATATCATCACACAATACATATTACAAATGGCATGATATTTGCAAAGTTGTAATCTGTAAATAACAGTGATCCCGTAAATGAAATGGCCCTACACACTCCGAGTCATATTTTTTTCCACTTCCTTTTTTCTGACGTTCATCTACACTCCAGCGCAAATCGCTGAAGAAATAGTTACTGAAAATACTGAATGTCCTGACGATGGAACTCACGCGAGCCTAGTTGTTGCAACGGCAACAAATGCAACTTGTGGGTTCTCTAATGGCGAGATAGCACTAGTTGGGGAAGGAGGAACCGGAACATACCAGTTTTCGATCACGGCAGACAATAGCGATTGGCAATCTTCCCCAATCTTTAAGAATGTTGCCCCTGGGACTTATCCGACCTTTATTAGGGATGTCGGTGCAGACTGCAGAACCTCGGGATATCCTATCGAAGTGATGGGTTACACCTTGTCAATTTCGGTTGGAACAAGAATACATCCTCGTTGCAATCTAAATAATGGATCACTTTCACTATCTGGAAATGGAGGAGATGGTAATTATGAGTTTGGATTACTAGAACAAAATGACTTTTCCAGGTCAATTCCACAATCATGGAGTTCTAGCGGTCAATTCCTAAACCTGATGGAAGGTAATTATCGAACATTTGTAAGGAACGCAATCGATAATTCATGTATTACTGAGGGACCTTTAGTCAACCTAACTAATCAAGGTAAGGCTCCCGAATTGACTATTATCTCGCCAGTAAAACACACGGGATGTGGCCAACCGGATGGTAGAATTGAATTATCGGGATCGGGTGGAACAGGCTCATTTTTATTTAGACTTAATGATTTACCCTGGCAAGAGAGCTCTGTATTTGACAATTTGGAAAGTGGCTTTTATACACCTCAGATCAAAAACAATGTTGCTGGAACAGCTGAGGCATGCAGGGTTGTGGGTGAAGAAATTCAAATTCGCGGATCTGAGTTGCTCTCTATTTCAGTGGTCAATTATGAATCTACAAATTGTGGCGGAAGTAATGGCTTGATTGAACTGCAGGGTAATGGCAGTGAAGGAACCTATGAATATAGGATGAACCTTGGGCAATGGCAGCTTTCTCCTCTCTTTCTGAATTTATCACCTGGAGAATATACTGCCTATGTTCGAAGTAGTACAGATTTGGCATGTGTGGTATCAGAAGGGCCTATCGATATAGCAGCCTCTGAAACTATCGAAGTACAATTGCAAGGACAGACAAATCCGACAATTTGTGGAGCTGCCGATGGTTCTATCATCTTCGTCGAACCTGTGTCAGGAAGGGATTACAAGTACAGACTAAATCAGGGGATTTGGCAAGATGACCCTCACTTCACAAATTTAGTGAGTGGTTTATATGTTCCTTGGATTAGTGACGGTACTTGCCAATTTAAAGGCACATCGATTACGCTCACCAGTGATGACGATATCCAGTTAGAAATTACGTCAACAGATATTCCTTGTTTTGGTGACAATGTGGGAGAAATATTTGTCAATGTACCTTCAGGACAAGCACCCTTTTCTTATCAGTGGTCAGGTCCCACCCAAATTGGAAATTCAGCACAAGCCCAATCTCTTTCTGCCGGTCAATACACTGTAACCGTTACTGATGCTAATCAATGTGAAACTAGTGCCAATATAGATATTAGTCAACCGTCTCCTCTCAACCTTACCTTTATTTCCAAACCTGCTTCCTCAAATACAATACCCGATGGTCATATTGAAGTAAACGTGGTTGGAGGATCAGGACCTTATAATGTCAACTGGTCTACTGGTGCATCCACCTCACTCCTGACAGGACTGGAGGGTGGTAAAGTGTATTCGGTGACAGTTACTGATGTCAATTCATGCACAAGTAGCGGCTCCCATTTTCTTCAAAACCTCTGTGAAACGGGATGCGATGAAAAGGCATTAACAATACTGGATAAGCAAATCTGTCAGGGAGAAACATATAGTTTTTATGGTCAAGTTTTATCCCAATCCGGATCATATATTCATGAATATACTTCACCATCCGGAACCTCACTGTTGATTCAACTTAACCTCGAGGTTACTGTGCCAGTTGAAACCACAATAGCGGCTACAATTCTTTCTTGTGATACATATCAAGTTGGAGACGAAGCATTCAATACTGCAGGAACACATGTGGTAGTAATTTCCAGGGGTGACGCATGCGATAGTACCGTGATCCTGAATCTATCAGTGACTGAAGTCGATATAGTTAGTCCCGATCAATGTTCAACATCCCTGAGCTATCGACTAGATGATATAACCGGAAAGGATGCCGTGATCAAGCACAATACAAAATTTAGTTCACCTGATGAAGATAATAATTACGGCGACGAAAGGCTAAGGGCAGCACTGACTTTTGTTCCGGATCCAGCAACTGGATGCAATGATTGTTTTATCGGTACAAATCACATACTGATTGATTTTGCAGAGGTGAGAAGCTCTTATAGCGATCTTTTCAAGCTGTATGAAGCCAATTCGATAAGGCTTCAATTATATAGTACATATAGTTCAGGCGCGCCCTTATTGTTGACTCCGATTACTGAAAACTGGGACGAAAATAATGTAACATGGAACACGGCACCTAATAGCGACCTCTCTAGATCAATACAATTTAGTGTAAATCAACATAATAATTCTGACGGCGTTATGGTCGAGATTGATGTGACAGATCTGGTGATCGAAATGGCCACAAAGAAGAATCTGTATGGTTTCAAAATCTATTTGAATACGTCAGTTGCCCAAAATTCGAGGTTTACAGATTTTATCCATAGCGAGGATAATAGAGTAGATAAAAGGCCAACTCTTATATTCGATTTTGGCAAAACCAAGACCACAAATATTGCACTCCCAATGTGTGAAGGTCAATCTGTACGAATAGGAGATGAGATCTACACATCACCTGGAAGCTATGAGCAGTACCTAACTACTAAAAATGGGTGCGATAGTCTATTGAAAATAGATCTTTTTCACAATGAGGTAGAGCGTTCCGAAATTAAACTTTGTGAAGGAGACATATTCTTGCAGGGTGATGATACTTATTCTGAACCAGGACACTACATCATTCCTGTGTTGAATGGTGGCTACTGCGAGAGAAATATTTCATTGGAAATTATTGATACTCATAATGTTTATTTGGAGAAAGTAATTCGTCATGACGGATCCTTTGCAATTGGAGATCAGGTATTTACTGAGACCGGTAGATATGTCACTACGATCGAATCCAACAAAGGCTGCGATAGTGTTGTTACTCTCGATCTAATTAGATCCCCAGAAGTACCGAGTTGCCTTGAGCCACAAACGGTGCAGCCTGGCGCCGTGGTAGGAAAAGATGCTGTTGTAAACTCAAATAATCCCAATCATAATTTTAGTACCAGCTTTTCTGCTGGCAATTATCCTACATTTCAATCTTTTGCGCTGATTGACTTTCCCCAGATACGAGAACAAACTCTACTGAGTGAAAGATATTTGACGTCTGCCACTTTCTCTCTCTTTGTAACCGGTAAATCAGGAAATAAATTTAAAATAAAACTATTTCCTATAACCAGCAAGTGGGATGAGCAAACGGTAACCTGGAATAGTAGACCAGAATTTGACGATGGAAATTTTATTGAAGTCGATATCAAGAAAACAAATGAATTTGTAGAGATTGATGTCACAGATTTCGTAAGAGGGATTCAGAATGGAAGAATATTTGGATTCCTTATTCAATGTACTCCTAATTCTATTAGCTTCAGGAGTAGTGATGATCTACCTGGATACTACCAAAATCAGTTTCCAAAATTGGATCTCATTTATGATAATTCAGTTGCTACTCGGGAGCAAATTATCACAACATCACTTTGTTTTGACGGAAAGGTCACAGTTGATGATGTCACATATACCAGTCCGGGAGTTTACTTTCAGGCCGCCGATAGCGAAGGCTGTGAGACTTTAATACCAGTCGTGGTGAAGGAAGGCAATACTAAAATTGATTATAATGCCTTGGCAGCCTTGTACTTTTCAACAGGGGGAGCTGAGTGGCTAGATAATTCAGGGTGGCTCACAGAATGTGATGTATGTGATTGGTATGGAATAACCTGTGATTCAGACAAACGAATTATTGAAATCAAACTTCCCAACAATGGCCTCACAGGCGGACTTAATGGGGAAATCTTCGGGATTAGTACAGTTGAAAAAATTGATCTTAGTAATAATTCCCTTTCGGACGAATTACCAGAAGTTGAGATTTTTAGCGATCCAATTACGTCAATAAAATTGAAAAACAATCAGTTGACAGGTAAAATTCCTTCTTCATATAAATTGCTTTGTGAAAAAGTCATTGATTTTGATGTTTATGGAAATCAACTGGATTGCGACTTTGATGAGTTCTGCCAGGGCAGGTGTGCGGATTGTTTCACGATCGGAAAGGACTGTCTCAATGCTGATTGCTATGCATGGAAAAAAGATGATGTAATCTTAGAAGGTGAGACTTCCTCCACATTGGAAGTGTGTTTGAGTGAACCTGGAGTTTACCAAATGATTGGGTTGAGAAATGGCGAAATTGTGTGTGAAGAATATACGCGCATAGGAGAAGAGTGCAATTTAGATGTAAGCATTATCAGTGATAAGAAGGCTTTCTGTCATGTGGGGGAATCTATTACTTTGAGGCCAAATAAAGATTTTGCAAGTTATAGTTGGCGGGCAGGCGAAGGAGTGACATGGCCTAAAGGCGACAGGACTATTAAATCAACTAGTGTAAAACAAATAGGCAGTTACATTCTTACTGTAAAGGACGAAAACGACTGTTTTGCCCAGGACGTTATTTATTTAGGGGAAGGAGATCCAGTCAACCTTACTGTACAGAACTTTGATCCTGGTTTATGCCCTGGTACCGACTTCGTTTTGACCGCTTTGACAGACGGGGACAAGGTCGAATGGAAGGATCAAGATATGAACCTGATAGCGGAAGGTTCCTCACTTAATGGACTACAGATACCAGAAACTACGTCCGCAATTCTTGTGGTCAGTTCCAATGCTTCTTGTGTTTCCCAGACTCCAGAGTTTCCATTCGACGTTCCCTACATCGAAATTTCTGCTACACAATTACACCTGTGCTCGGGTGAGTCAGCAGTTTTGTCAGTAGCGGGCTCTGGAATCGGAGATGTAGTCTGGGTGTCCGAAGGTCAGGAAATAGGCACGACGAGCTCCGTGACCGTGACCGAGGCAGGTACCTATTCTGTAAACGTGAGCAATATTTCTGGAACTTGTGCTTTGAGGGATGAGGTAAACATTAGCTCCAGTAATTCACCGGTTCTTAATCTTATCACAATTCCTCTCACTATTTGCACGGGTGAAGAGGTGAAATTTTTTATTGATGGTGCAGATAACTATAATTGGAGTGCTGGGACGCCACAATCCGACGGTCGGATTAATACTGATTTTCCCACCGAAACCATGTCCTATAGCGTGACGGGTTTTTCGGCATCAGGTTGTTCTAGTACAGTTTCTCAAGTTGTTACCGTAGTCGATGAGCCCGCTGTAAATGCAGGAGACGATCGAGTTGCTTGCCCTGGGGAGGAGATTACGCTGACTGCAACAGGAACGGGAACGACCTATGAATGGCTCCGAAAATCGGATCTGCAATTACTGGGAGTAGGATCCACACTCTTGCATTCCTTTGAGGAGAGTACGGAGCTCTTATTGCGGGGAGACAACGGGACCTGTCCTCGCACTGACGAAATAAGTATTTCAATTACTGACTTCAGTGTGGAGGTATTTGCGGAAGTGACAACAATCTGCTCCGGAAGCAATATTGTGCTTTCAGCAGAAGCATCTCCAGGAGCACAGCTTACATGGTTTAGAGATGGTATAGATATTTCGCTGGCGACGAGTGATATCGTAGTGACAGAAGCAGGTACCTATCGAGTCGACGCTACGATGGGCGGTTGCACTTTGAGTGACGAAGTTACCATCGAGCAATCCACAGGTGGTGATCCTACTCTCATTCAATCGTACTTTAGTGATGCAGGATTTTATCAATTGCCCATTATTATCGGTTCTGAAATCCCCGATGGTGCTGGTTGGACTTTGGTTGATGATCGGTCGAGAACGGAGATTCAGATCCAAGACATCTTCTTTGATCCTGCATCCCTGGTTGAAGATGTCTTGATAAGAGATTACTTCGACAGCCAAGGTGACGTAATAGGTGTGATAACGAAAAATGAAAATTTTTGTGATGGAATTGCAAATCTTAACGCAATAAGGACACTTGTTGAAGAAAAAGAATGGGGGTTTTGGCTCCATGTCTTTGAGAACCCAGCTGGCCAGGACTTTCTTTTCATAGGGACTAAGAATCCTGACTTTCCGAATGTAATGGGTGCCATTGATGCAGATCATCTGACTTTCATCGAAACGAGTAAGTCGTTTACCGAAATGAGTTTGTATTACAATCCATTCTCCAGTAAGGATGAGGAGATCTTAAATGCATTATTGTTTGATATTTCAGCTCAGATAGTGAGTTATTCGCACATTGATGCTAGTCAGCCAGCAAGAAACCTTCAGGAAGGGTGTTTTGAAGTGGAAGATGAGAGCATATTTATTTCACCTGCCGGAATCTCTTCAAGACTCATTGGAGGCGATTTGGCTTGTTCTAATCCAAAGATTGTAAATGGCGACCCGGCTTATGCCAATGGATGCCTGGGAGCAATCTTCAGAATTAACGATGATCGGTATGATCGACATTTAGCACTTGGAAAGGGAGATCAATTTCTTGGTTATGCCTTTGCGAACAAAAGGTCTGAAACTGCCCCCACGCCCATTTCAAGAGCTTATTTCTTCCTGGATGTGAATCTGGAAGACAACGTTGCAGACAATGAGTTTTTGGAGACGCATGTGATCTATCGAAAGGCAGATCCAATTTTGACCAAGATACTATTCAAGTCCTACGAGACTCCATCTAGTACAGGTAAGGGCACATTTATCAATTCTCTTGGTCAATTAGCTGATTGCTGCATACGATTGTCAACATCTGGGCTGGAGTACGATGGTAGAATACCATTAAGTGGTCAGACTCTCGAAGACCGAGTGACAAGCACTACGACTCTGCGCAATGCTAATTTAGCAGCGGATAGACTGGACCTCTTGAATGACTTGGCGTCCAATACACAATATAATTTTCACAATTATTCAAATGCCAACTTCGAATTGCAGTATTTCGAGGAATGGTTTGAGGATAAACTGAATGTGCTTTTTAATGTCACGGGTAAGTCATTCAAGGTCGTCATTTTTCAGAAAGAATATCCTCT
Organism: Saprospiraceae bacterium; assembly: GCA_965222645.1. Lineage (GTDB taxonomy): Bacteria > Bacteroidota > Bacteroidia > Chitinophagales > Saprospiraceae > JABDMH01. The sequence goes on from OZ244968.1 coordinate 5,761,213, forward strand.
GGAAGAGCATCAGTTGGAGTCGGTGGCTATTGATGTACATAATTCTATCAATTCGGGGGCAAGTACTGCAACCTTATTTGTGCACTTACATGAAGACATTTTTGTGAGTTTCGATGATCTCACGGTACCGCAAATCAGCATTCTTCTCCCTCAGTTTTTTCTTGTGAATGACAATGCTGTAGTTGAAGATATTCCAGATCCAGGGGCCTCTTCATTGCAAAAAATGTTGATGCAACATTACTCGGGTATCCGAAAACCTTATCACCAATTTGTATATAAAGACCTTCCGGGTCAAAACAGGGAAGTCAGTGAGAGGATCTACAAGGATGAGACAGGAATGCCAGTTGAGATCACCGGTATGCCAGCCATCTACGATTTTATCATCTGGAAGTATAAACAACAGACTCCTGATGTTACGAGCTTGCCGAATGTGACGGGTTATGATAAAACATTGTATCAACTCCTGAATGAATCTCTTGACAATATTAATGATCCCACATTCTTTGATATTTGGCGGGAAACCAATCTCATGGAGAGTTGTGTAGAAGAGTACTCTCATGTCCATGCTAGGGACTTATCCGAAAGATCTGCTTTTATTAACTATTTTTCCACCTATGTGGATCAAGATTGTTTATTTGAAAAGAATGATCTGGCTACAGCTGTGATTTATCCACTTTTAGATGGATTATCATTTATTCCAATCGTTGGGATTATCCCTGATTTCGCAGGTATGGCTTTGGCCCAATATAGAGGAGAATATGTTCGTGCTCTCGTGTATGGTACTGGCATTGTTTTGCATTTTTCCCTGGGTGGCCAAATTCTGGAACCTGCAATCACATCCGGACTCCGGGGGATTATTTCAAAGAACGTTTTCTTATCAAAAGGAGCTATTGGAGCTGATGATATAGCTGAACAAATCCTATTAAATATTGGACAGCCAAGTCAACTGAGCCCTAATAAATTAAATTCTATTGTAAACAGAATTCACAATAGTGATGATGCGATATTGGATAACGTACTCTCACCGAGCGGGTACAAAGCCCTGGAAGCTGCAGGTAGTCAGAATGGGAAAAAATTTCAGGATGAATTAGATATTATCTTCGCCACCACATTTAAGGCAGCTGATGATATCTTTGAGATATTAAGGGCTCGATTTAAGGAAATACCTGGTGCAGATGCAAATCTAGAGTCTCTGGTTAGCGCAACTACTGATATGTTGCAAGGGTTTCATCCTGGTGCTCTCTCAGATGTAGCATTAAAATTTATAGTAGACGAAACCGATAATGCAATTGCCTTGCTGAGCAAGATTCGTGCTTTTGATGATGTTGAATTATTCACTAGTTTTAGTACGGATCTTGAAATAGGATCATTTTTTGACTGGGTGAATGTTGATCCAGCTAGAGCTGATGCTTGGAAATATTTTTACGAAACGACAGATGAGCTCTTAAAGCTGAATAAAACAGATCCAATTATTCTGGATCAGCTCTTTGCAGATTTACCGGAGATTCGATCCTTTTTAGATGGGGGCGTAGATAAGGTTAAAGCGTGGAAGGCGTTGTTTTCGAGTCCTTCGATAAGAAAGAATGTTGATAATTTAAAAAAGATTGATGATCAGGTAACTATCAATAATACTCAATATGATAGGATTAAACAGGCCTTTGACGAAGCTCCTGATAAGCAAAAATTCATTGACGAACTTCAACCTAAAAAGACGTTTCATGATAACCCTGCAGATGATGTTAATGGGCCAATTGCTGATTCACCTGAACAGATTGATGAATTAGTAGTAACCAATAACCCTGTCAATAATACATCAAAAAAATTCTGGTGGAATCATGAATCAAATGTGAACACTCATTTGGATGAGATATATGGAGCGGATAATGTTGGTAGACAAATTACAGTTGATATAACAACTACAACAGAGACCTTTACAGTACGTCTTGATAATATGATAGATGAAGTTGGAGGTAAAATAAATTTCAAAATTGGAGATGCGAAGAGCAGTATAAACAATAATCTAAGTGCAAAAACTCCAGAGCAACTGCGAAATAGCATGAGTACTGGTAACCAGAAAAAGTTATATGATGCGTTACAGAATGGAACACTAACTCAAGCTAAACCAAGAGGAGCAAGAGCTCGTCAGTTTTTTAATGTGAATTCAAACGATGATCTGCCTTTTATTAACCTATCTAAGAAAGTTGATTTTTATGTGAACGACTCACCAGCTTCTGCAGGTTATAATATTTATAAGAAAACATTAGAACTATAATGACATCAAAAGAAGTTAAGGATGGTATCGTAGATAATTTGGGTCCATTTTTAAAAGATAAAGGGTATAGGAAAGTAAGGGATGGTTACCAAAAGAAGTTAGGAGATTTTGTACACTTCATTAATTATACATGGCTAATTGGAGATAATTGTCGTCCAACATCATTCGGATTTTGGGTTCAATCAAGATCAGTTTATATAATTTTAAAGAATGCATTAGACCAAGAGGTTAAGAAGAACAACTACACTACTTTGATTTCATTGAGTCAGTCAAGTGTTTTTAAATTAAAGCCCAAAGAGTTTCAAGTTGACAATTATGCGGACATAGTAGTCATGTGTGATGCGGTAAAAAAATATCTATTAGAAGAAGGATTTAGTTTTTTTGAAAGTAAAACGGACTATAATGATATTCTTTGCGAAATGAAATCTACTTCACCACCACAGAATTTTTATAGCTTAGGCTATGGACAATGGGCTTTTAATGCTTTAATTCTGAGTAAGGTCACAAATGATAATAAATACTCAGAATTAGCAAATCAATATCTTGAATTTACAAAAGCCACGTTTGGGGATGGAAATTTTTTAAACCAATTAAACCTATTGAACTCTTACTTGCAAAATACAAGTGTAGAAAAACTTCAAGAAATATTAAACGAACCCTTGTAGTTTAGTGCGAGCAATAAAAGCATCGAGAAGGGTAAAGACATGATCTTTATCCGATTCATCGGCCTGTAAGTAATTTGATTGAAGAGCCATGGTTTTAAGCAGTTCATAGAGTAACTTTAGTTTTGCGGCTCCTTTTATTACTCTGCTGTTCAGCGTAGATCTTGAAAATGACAGCCCAAACATTGCAAACATCTTAACCTGCCGATAAACAGGTAGATGATACATAAACTTTTGAATGATCATGTACGCGATCATAGAAGCATCAAAGTTGGTCTTGGGGAAGGCTTCATTTAGATCAGCGATATGAATGCTACCCTGCTCGTCTTTATACTTGGGGCGAATGGTTTTTATGATTTTGATTTCCGGAGGTATGATGGTATACTTCCAGCTCTCATACTGCCCTATCTTTTCCATTTGAGATGTATCTATTTCCGGTTCGACGATGATTTCATCCACTGGAAGATGGGTAGGCATCTTAGGTCGCTTGCCTCTTTTTTTCTTCTTCAGTGTTTTTACCTCTGTCTGGTTCTGATCAGGCATCTCATCATCTGAAGTATTTTCTTCTGCAAAGAGTAAAACTTGATCTGTATCTGTGGGGATAAATCGTTCTGATCTAGGACCGGTGATGGCTTTTTTTAATTGTTCTAATTCGTATTTAAGTAATGTGATTTGTTGTGCCTGTACATTTATTTGTTGTGTTTGTACACTTATTTGTTGTACATGTGTCTTAACCCCCTATAAACTGGACAAGAATTCTCTTAGTTAATTAATCAATGTCAATTGGCCACCCACGGCAGACTCTCCCACTGGCAACCCCTCGGATTGGTGGCTTAAGAGGGGATTACCATTGGAATAGTCTGCCACCCAAACCGGTTTAAACTCTGGCCGATATTTGCGAATTTCAAATAACGGACACTCATAGTCTATGCCAGAATGAATGCGATCTGTATTATAAAATTTAATAAATCTTACCATCGTTTGCTTTAAATCTTCTTCATCTTCAAATTCGAATCGATGACAAATAGTACGTTGTATTATTGAATGAAATGCTTCGATATGACCATTTTGTTCTGGTGTTCGTGGACGAGTAAATTCTTGCTTTGCTCCACTACGCTCACTAAAAAATGACCGTACTTGATGTGCTACAAATTGGCTGCCATTGTCACATCGAATGTAAAAACTCACCGGAAATTTAATGATCGAAAATATCTTTTCAAATAGGGCAATCACATCTCGATGTCCTAGTCGCCTACCTTGAATATAGCCTAAAACATACCTTGACTTGACATCCAACACCGTTAGTTGCATCATGTTTCGATGGGTTCCATGAACATAGATATACTTGATATCGATTTCTATATGCTCAAATATCCCATCGGGTTGTGGCACGAGCTCTTTAACCCATAATCTGGGCTGTCTTTGAACTACTCGCTTGGTATTCAATAGATTATTCTCCTTCATTAAGCGGTACACCTTCTTTTTGTTAATCAAATAATCTCCACGTTTGCATAGCCAGTGTGTCACTTTTATATAACCATAGTCCACAAACTCATGATCTAATAGCCGTTTGATCTGCCTAACCACTTCTTCGTTTGATACTACCGTTCCATCCGTTTTACTTGTAAACTCGCTAGCTGTTTTTCCTCTACTGCCATTTCGTGTAATATAATAGTAGCTGCTGCGGCAAACATTGCTCGCCTTCAGGCATACATCTACTTTATTCCCCTGATCAATATACATGCGTGCCACTTCCTTTCTCTGTACTAGCGGTATCGAGTTTTTTTTAGCAGTTCATCTTTGATCCGTATGGTCAAAGCCTGATCTGCAACAACTTGACGTAACCGTTCAATTTCTCGATGCAGCTCCTTCTTCTCCCGATCTACATTACTTCCCGATTTGCCTAATCCAGCTTGGCCCTCAGCTTCATATTTACTCCGCCAACGGTAAATCATATTGGAAGACACACCATGCCTTCTCGATGACTCAGAAACGCTATGTAACTCTGCATCTTGCAGTACCTGCATCTTCTCTGATGCGCTCCATCTCCTTCTTTTTTTTCTCATGATTCCTCTAATTTAATATTCTCTTATTTCGAGAAATCCCGTTCCGGTTTTTTAGGGGGCTAGAAGGCATGTGCAGCATTGATTTTAACCAATTCCTCATATGTTGGTCGTACTCTTTCCACACTTTAATTTACAAAAATACATGCAATTATTTTATAATATTTACAAAAAATATTTCCTATTTATTCGATTTATTTCTACGCCCTTTTAGCTACCTTGCCCCTATAACGCTTGCGTAGTTTTGCACTTTTTATGTGTACTCCTTCCAGCATCATCAGTAGTGTCGGAATTTCTATTTCTTTCGATGATCCTTTTTCTTTCCAACTCGGCAACTCAAATGTCCCGGACGATAATTTCTTATAGTAGATCACAAAACCTGTACGGTCCCATATCAATACCTTAATTAATGTACGACGCTTATTTACAAATAGGTAGGCATCTCCCTGCAATGGGTCTACTCCCATCTCATTGATCACCAAACCCGCTAACCCCGTAAAGCTCTTTCTCATATCTGTGGGATGGCGATACATGTGATACCGGTGCGTGGTGGATAACCCTATCATTTCTGCTCGATAAGCTTAAGTAAATAATCTGGGGGCACCAGTTGTGAAAAACGTATCGTTATATCCGGATTTATGCAGATCTCAACACTGCAAGGCAGATCCCTCACTTTATTTGTCTTTACTCGCACAAATGAGCCGTCACTCATCACTTCATTCTGATATCTCCTCAACCAATATTGATAGCTCGATAGCTTCAGATTGGTCAATTCACAAAAGTCTTCCTTGCTTATCTGCCCCTCCAACACACCTTTTACTAATGGGAATACATCTTCTTTCTTCTGTCTGGCCATCTTTGCGCTTTTCCACAAAGATTAACAATGATATCCAGGCAGACAATACGCTCATCACTAGACGCTTACCTCAAAAAGACTTAGAAGATTACAACGAAGCTCTACACAAAAGACCTATCAGATCAAGAACAATAGAAGGATACATCAGTGTGCTAAAGCTCGTCAATGAATACTTAGAAAACTATGGCGAAGCTCCGATCATCAAGACAAGATTAACAGTAGCAAAAGACATCAAGAAGGAAAGAACTATCCTGAGCAAAGAAGAAATCAACCAACTGTATGAAGCTTGTGAGAATGATCCTTGGGGAATGCGGGACAGAATTATTATAGCGATATATTTTCAGAAAAAGAGCATCATAAATATGGATAAATTCAGATATAAATAATATATTTAATGTGTGCAAAATGGATATGAAAATAGAAATAAAGAGGAATTAATATCCACTATTTATGAGCTTAAGAATAAATATGAGGATATCCGATTTCAGTATGAAGAACTGCGTAGATTAGTATTTGGAGTAAAGAGCGAACGCTTTGTATCCAATCTGGATCCATCTCAATTAAGACTGCTTGATATATCCGTATCTAATCCAGTGGATAAAATAGAAAAAAGACCCTCCCCTTCGAGCACAAACATCAAGAAAACAGGAGTAGAAAAAGCCAAGCCTAAACGGACCCGTATATCCAAGAAGTTAAAGAGGATAGATGAGGTAATAGAACCACAAGAAGATGTGAGTGGTTTGAAAAAAATTGGAGAAGTTGTAACAGAGATGCTGGACTTTAGACCAGCAGTGTTGCATGTAAAAAGATATATCCGGCCAAAATATGTAGATCCAAATAACGAGGATAAAGGAGTAATAATAGGGAAGTTACCGGATTTTCCTATTGCAAAGGGAAAGGCAGGCAGTGGTCTGATCAGTAAAGTAATTATAGATAAATACGTAGATCACATACCGTGTTATCGTCAAGAAAAGATATACAACCGGTATGATGAGCGTATATCCAGATCAACGCTATGTGGGTGGATATCACAAAGTGCTGACCTCATGACTCCCCTGTATGAATCCTTGAAAAAAGAAGTGCTTAGTAGTGGATACATACAAATGGACGAATCCCCAATACCGGTATTGACAAAAAATAAAAAAGGCTCTACTCATCGCGGATACATGTGGGTGTATCAAGCTGTAAATAATAATCAAGTCATTTTTGATTATCAGCCAAGTAAAGAAGGAAAAGTTGCTACACAAATACTTAAAAACTATAAAGGATATTTACAGACAGATGGCTATGCAGCATATGAGATATTTAAAACCAAAAAGAAAATAAAAGTATTGCATTGCTGGGCACATGCTCGTAGATATTTTCATAGAGCTCAGCAAAATGATAGGGTCAGGGCAGAATATGTGTTGGGGAAGATAAGAGAGCTGTATATGTTAGAGGACATGATAAAGAAGGATTGCCCGGAAATGGATCCCCACCATATCCAGGATGTACGTCACAGATATGCAGTACCAATACTCCATGAGCTTGAAAACTGGCTACATGAAAATTTACACCAGGTGCGTCCCAAGAGTGCCATTGGCAAAGCTATAAGGTATACCCTCAAAAGATATAAGGAATTACAAACCTACACCAAGGATGGAAGATTGAATATAGACAATAATCCGGTTGAAAATTCTATACGCCCATTGGCTCTCGGTCGAAAAAACTACCTGTTTGCGGGGTCGCATGAAGGTGCCAAAAGAGCGGCAATTATGTACAGTTTTCTGGGTACTTGCAAACTCCGTGAAGTAAATCCATTCTTCTGGCTTAAAAGTACCCTTGACAACATCGGCACATATCCCGTAAAAAAAATAAGTGATTTACTGCCATAATCTAAACAGGCATTTCACCGAACGCTTACCAACATCGAAATCAAAAAGCTGAATCATCTAAGGCAATCAAGAGTAAGTATCTGGGTTAAAAATGAAGGTTTACGAAAAGGTCAATACTTGGCAGGTTTTAGAAGAGTGTTGAGTGCAGAGCGATATAGAAAAGCAGATCTTACAGACTTAAAAGAGCAGATCAAAAAACATCATCCGTTTAAATAGAGCTGTATGCTCGTTCCTCGCATGTCATAGTAGTTCTTCACCCTTCCGCTGAAGCTACAGGGTTCAGGCAGTGAAGCGGCGTTCGTCGGGTTCCCTTACATCATATATCCTGCCAGAGCACTTCGTTGGCTCACAGGAGCTTCCTACGTCAGCACCTTTGTCATGATATATGACGACTGCGGTCAGCTCCTCACAGTAGTTCCCAGACTGCATACAGACTATGCCTTCATTACGCTAAAGCTTCATTGCGGTTCGCTACGCCATAGACTGTCTACATCCTTCCACTACTAATTATTTGGCGGACTGCTCGACTCACTCGGCTGCGTCAGTCGGATAAAAATCAATTGAAAAAGAAAAGCGGTTTATCCTCCTTCCTTGCTGCACCCTGCGAATGCTCATCGCCTCGTCATTCCATACGCTTCACCAGCCTTTAAATCCCAACACAAAAGCTAAACACAGTCTGGCTGTCGCTATTCCATTCCTCGAAGCTGCAGCAACTTCGTCTACGTGCCTCTACGAGTCGGCACTCTCGACTCACACCTCGTTCGTGTCCGCAGTCGTCCGCCCCCGCGAATGCCACCGCTCGCTGAAGGCTCTTTCTCTGCTAAAAAATTAAACCCACAATCCACGCTAAAAAACAAACCCGAACGGCAAAAATAGGCTTCCCTCAGATAGCTCAATGGAGCCTATGGCTAAGCTGCGAATGCCAGCGATCTCCTCCCTTGATCTATCGCCACCCAAAAAGAGTTGCCTATCGGTTTTGTTTTTGCCCATGCTCTGCTTTAAAGTCCTACCTTCTTTTAGAACGAACTCCTTTAAACTTACCTCCTGTAGTTTTTACATCAATGATGCGGTTAGAATTAGTATTGATTTTAACCCAAAGTTTAGTTCTTGGATTAAATACTTGAACTCTGTTGCGAACAGCTCCAACTCTACTGTTGTCGCCGACTGGTTTGTTTACTGCCATAATATGAAACTTTTAAATATATAAATTTGTTTTAATGTGATAATCACATCTTCACTTATAAAGAGGAGAGAATAGATTTTTGTGACAACAAAATAATCTTGTCACAGATTAGAGAAAACGACTCTTTATATATGTAGCTAAGGTTGAGAAATGATTGTAGAATTAAATTTTTGTAAATGAACAAGAAAGTTACCTCGTCGGAGGCAGATCCTCCAAGTATTACAGTATTAGTAAGCGACGCTTCAATAGTTGACTTACTAAGTGAATATGTACCTAATATTTTAAATTACTTAGGGACAAAAGGATTAGAACAATATGCAGAAGATATAGTCTCAGATGCTTTTTTAGCACTACTTGAACAAAGGGAAAAGCAACAAATAAAAGACCCACGAGCTTATCTTTTTATAACTATCCAAAATGCGGTAAAACAGCATTACAAGCAAAAAGATAAATCGAAGGAATTTGATTTTACATCGTACAAAACTGCATGTGGTCAAGCATTGGTTGAAGACCACGAATTGATTAAAGAAATAAGAATAGCGGATGATAAGAAGCGTAGAAGGATGTATGAGCTAATGGATGCTCATCTATCAAAAGAAGAACGACTTATCATGGAGTTAAGAGTTATAAAAGGAAAGACTTACGCTGAGATAAGTCTACTAATTAATAAATCTGAAGCTGCAATTAGACAAAACCTATCAAGAAGCACAAGGAGAATAAGAAACCTATATTAAGCAAACTAAAGAAAAAATGGCAATGACAAATAGAGATCAAACGAATCTTTTGGATCCAAATAAATCAGAAATAGTCTCACTAATGATAAGTCATATTAAAGGAGAACTAAGTCCCGTATGTGAATTAAAGATGGATAGTCTGATTGAAAACTGTATAGAATGTAAAAAACTATATGAAGAAGTATCACTCTTTTTTGACCCAGGAGAAACATTACTTTTTGAAATTAAAAATGAAGAAGCAATCACTAAAACGCGGAAGCATGTTTATGCTTTAGGCGAACTATATGACAACATTAAAATTAAAGAAGAAGCAACAACAGTTGATTGTGAAGGTCAATACAAAGAAGTGTTTGATCTTATAGAAGATACGGACTGTTTTTGTTGCGGATAAAATTTGGAACAATGGATAGATATTTAAACTTAGGAGGAAACTCAGGAATAAGAGCATACGAAATTGGTATTGACTCAATCAAGGTCATGTTTACCACAGGTGCAGTTTACTTGTATAATTATGCTTCTACTGGAATAGATCGGGTTGAAAGAATGAAGTCATTAGCAATGCGAGGAGTTGGATTAAACAGTTATATAGGAAGAGTAATAAGAAAAAGTTTTGCAGCAAGGTTGAGATAACTTATTTTTTTCAATTGAAAAATCCTTCAGTTGAAAAATAAAAACAGGTAACTTTAGGCGTGCTTAAGAAAAGTCTTGAGCCTAAAAATTGAGGCATAAGGTAGGAATGTGGTTAAAGCGTGGGATTTAGTCAAGCACTTAGACGAAGGAGTAAGATTAAATGTAAATGCTTTAGGGAAACTTGATAATCTTCTCACTAGTGGAAAGATTCCAAAGGCTAAATTAGAATCAGCATTGAATAGTCATTTAGGAGATATTCTAAATGCAGCAGACGAAGTTAATGTTGGTAAAATATTGGACCGTCTTAATCTTCAACATGTTGATGAACTTCACCTTGACAATATCATCCAAAGGCTTGATAATTACCCAACCTTAAGACAAGATTTACTTGATAACCCAGACTGGTTTGATACATTCGATGATATTTTAGACAATCCTGAGAAGTATTGGGATATTCTTGGAGAGGGTAATATCCCATCTGGTTCTCCTCTTGCAAAATGGGGGCAAGGATTTTGGTGGAAGAACCTAAGAGAATTGGCAGACGAGTTTGAAAGTGTTGCAGCACTTGACAAAATTGAGGAATTATTTGGAACAGTTTACGGAACGAATATTTCATTAAAAGTCACCAATAATGTAACTGGAGAAGTAATTGATATTGTACCAGACTTTTTGGCTTTTAAAAATGGGAAATATCATATTGCTGATGCGAAGTACACGACCAAGTCAAATTTTACAGTAGAGAATGCTGTTACGCCAAATCATGGAGATGTATTTGACTGGATAAAAAATCAATCGAATATAAGTGTTGAAGTGAGAGCATCGAATAGTAAATTAGAAAACATACCTGGCTTAAGTCAAGGTGATATTTTGCCTACATCAGATTTGAAAATTGATATTCTGAAATCAAAACAGAATGATAACTCAATTGTAGAAACTGTCATTAATTATCATTGATGAAATGGAATTAGAGGAAAAATTTAGGAATGAACTAAACTCTGTACTGCTGAAAGAGGGATTTAATCTTGAAGTAGATGAATCGGGATATCTTTTTAAGAAGAAGTACAAACTTGGAGAAAAAGTAATTTTTTTTGAAGTATCGAAAAAAACAAAGATTTCATTTAGAGTTGGACTAAGTGTGCGAGTAACTAATTTGCCAGTTCAAAAGATTCATTCTTTGGTAAACACTAAAAATGGAGAGAAGTCTATTATTAGCTATAGGCTCTCTCAACTTACTAAGAGATATGGTGACAAGGACTTAAACTTTGAAAGAAGAAAATTTAATGGAACTTTAGGAAGTGTTGTTTCGGAAGAGTCTTTATCTCAATATATTATCAATCTTAAATCATGTTTAAGGACATTAATCTTGCCTTTTTTTATTGAGTTTAATGATCAAGAGTCATTTAATAAATGGTTGAATGAACCGATTATTTCAGGTGGCTATAATTTTGAAATAGAACCTGTATGGAAGGACGCCATCAATAGTTTGATCATATCGAAGTTGGTCTGTTCTTCTGATTTCGATAAATTATATAATGTATGGATTGATCAAGAATTGCCAAAAGGACCGGGATTTGATACGAGAGAAGAATTAATCCAACTCAAAGAAATTTTGTCTACAGGTCAGCTTGCGTAAGCCTGTCTTGCTCTAAAATCTCTAAGAATAGCATCGACATTAAGAAGTAAAGCTTCCTTCTCTTTAGAAGGGAGCTTATTTATTTCATTGAGTCTTTTAAGCATAGAAGGGTCTTTGAGAATATTGAGATCTTCCGACTCGCCAAGTAAAAAACCCACAGTAGTGTGTAAGTTCTCAGCCAGTCGCTTGACCACATCAACGGTAGGCTTGACTTCATCACGTTCGCACTTATCAATGATAGTATGATTAGTGCTGAGCAACCTTGCCAGTTCACTTTGAGAGATGCCTTTTGCTTCTCGTGCTTCCTGTGTGTTTCGGTCAAACCATGCCATTTGTTTCGGTCAAAGTATGCCACTTAGGGAGGTTGGCATGAAGCTAATAAAAATTAGATTTCGTTAATGTCAAATAAGTTTTTTCTATAGGACTCTCCGTTGAGATTTATCCTATAGGTGGAGTGAACTAATCTATCCAGGATGCCATCTGCAATGGTAGCTTCACCGTAAGCGTCTAGTGGTCAATTCACAAAAGTCTTCCTTGCTTATCTGCCCCTCCAACACACCTTTTATTAATGGGAATACATCTTCTTTTTTCTGTCTGGCCATCTTTGCACTTTTCCACAAAGATTAACAATGATATCCAGGCAGACAATACGCTCATCACTAGACGCTTACTCTGCAAAGAGTAAAACTTGATCTGTATCTGTGGGGATAAATCGTTCTGATCTACTATCAGTAATGCCTTAATCAGTACATACATATTACAAATGGCATGATATTTGCGAATTCATAATCTGTAATAACAATGATCCCGTAAATGAAATGGCCCTATTCTCTTCCATCTACCGCAAGGAGTTTCCTTTCCTTCATTCATACACACAATTGTACTCCGTTCTGTCGATCCGGTTCGGATAATATAAGAAGACCAAAAGTCCAAGCAAACAGCAGCTTGAATATCCCGGCATTTCAAATTGTAGATTCTAACAAGTTCCTCAACGACACATGCAAATGAGAGAATTACTGACAACAATAATCATATCTGCATTGTGCCTCATGACGGCGGCGGCACAAGTTAGTATATCAAGCATGCAGGGAACACAGATCGAACCTGACATAAATGGTGATGTTGATCTTTGTGTCGGTGAAATGGAGCTGGTTTTTGAGAAGGAACTAGGCCCATATCAGTTGTTAATTACGAGCCCGAATAATCCGGATTTTTCGCTCGAACGTGAAATTGTAATTTCTGGTGACCTGGACTTCCATGTGGAGTCCCTTTCGCAATTATGTCTTGGTACATATGAAATAAGTGTTGTCGATAAATTGGGATGTGTCACTATGCTCACCAGCATTGTGGAAGATTGCTTTGATGCTGGCTTTACAGATTTTGAGGCCAGCGTTGCTATTACTTATGCGACTGACCAAACTGATGGCAGTTTTCAGCTCATTGTCGATCCTCCAGGACAGTATACCAATAAATGGTATCGGAATTGGGGTGACCTGGGTATAATTGCAACAAATGCGGAGGTAGTGTCGGGCGTCCAAGGCGGCAGAGAAGTAGTTGTTGAAATCTCAAATGGATGTCTGACAAAGAGATACACTTTCAAAATGGAACAGTGTAAGGTACCTGAAACTTTTATTGAAGTCGATGCTGTAGTCACTCCATCAATAGGTAGTCGAAACAATGGCAGGATTCAGATTTCACTAGAAAATCATAGGATCTCTCAAATAAATTGGAGTAGTGGTCAGACAACTTCAATTATTGAAAACTTGGCACCTGGTTACTACTGCTTTGAGGGTAAGACACAGGAGAATTCGTGCTTTTCAGGATGTTATACAATTGAGAGTTCCGAGTGGGCAATTGCTACAGTGGAGGGATCCTGCGAAGGAATGAGTAATGGAAGCATCGTATTTGAATATCAGATAAATTCTGGCAAGGAAATTAGTGTATTTCTTAATGGTCTTCCTTACTCCTTACCAAATGTTACTGCTGGTGGTGAAAATGTAAGTATTCCTATCGTCATCGAAAATTTGGAAGGGCCGAGAATATACAGCGTGACGGTCGTGGTTGATGGAAATACCAAAACTTTCGAGATCTTTGTCCCTGTTGTAGACTTGGAAAAAACATTTACTGGATTGTCTCAAGACAATACCGAAGAGGAAATAATTCTAGGTCACGGAATTCCAACTTGTGAGTATGATCTGTTATGCAAGGATGAAATTATATTTACAGGTTTGAAAGAGACAAGTTCATTCGCTATCGGTGGTGGCGATTCTAAGGGCCTGACTTGTAGGCATGTGGTGAAGTGCGGTAACATGGAATATGAGGTAGATGTGCCATATATTAAACGAATGCCCAAGTGGAGATACACACAGTTGTTGGATGCCTTGGTTGCTTCCCAATCAATAACATTTGAATATAGAAAAATTCTAGAAAGAAGAGTTAATGACAGACCTGATTGTGCCCTTCTGAGAGTCTGTCCTGCGGATTTTGAGGTACATGAGCTAAACTTTATTCCGCCCCAAGGTGATCTACTTTTTGCATATCCCATAAAGGATGGAAAATGTATCCGTTATAAGTGCGAGGGAATGATCTTCAATAGAAAATTTTGTAGTGAAAACCTTTCGGAAATACTCCCTGAAATTGACCAACCAATCGATTTTCGATGTGCCACGTTTCGCCTACCAGCTGTTGAACTGCAGGAAAACCTACTTGTCTTGCAGAATAACATGTCTTCCTTTAAAGGCAGTAGGTTAGAGCATTTATTAGTAAATGAACAGTTTCAACCTTGTGATTGGATCAAGTTTTGTGCATGTAATTTTGAGCACTATGATGTCGAATTAAATTTATATTGCGGTGAACAAATATTCTATGGCGGCGATGTTACACCAGCCATATCATGCAGTGAAATTTTTTCTAGCCAGAGTGGTAGGACATACATTTGCAAAAATCCGCTTCTAGATGTTCTTGACAATGGACAGCTTGTTCAAGGGGGGTTTGATTTTCAACTAGTGATGTCTGTTGAAAGGTTTCGTGATCAGGTAATCAAAGTCATGAGAGACCGCTGTGACCGTACGAATGCTAATCAGAACCAATTGGTGGCAGGAGAAAACGACAATGTGAATAGCACATTGGTGACGCATGAGACAGGCTATTCTTCTGTCATGAAGTACATCACTGGTAGCAATGAAAATGAGATTCTGGATCGATTTGCATTTGAATATCTCCTTGATCGAGAAGAAAGTTATCTTGCACCCTTTGGTATCGTTTCGAGTGAAGACCAAAGAGTAGGTCTCACTCTTAATTGGGATCAGCCTACTTTGAAAAAGTTTGATATTGATCAAGTTGATGCTTTTACATTTAATTATCAAAGCGAGCGAGAAAACCATAGTGAGTTCTCAGTAATGAAGGTTAGTGAGTTTGAATATCTCCTAACATTCAGTGAAAATCTTTTACTTGATAAATGGAGATGGGTATCCACAGATCATATCAACATTGATTATAGCTCTATACAGGATTCCTTCTACATGATCGGAGGGCAGGTCACCGGAGTTTTGACAGTCGATGGGACACCATTCTATGAAAGCATTGACACATCCCAGTTTTTTGCTTTGATTTCAACTCGAGGTGAAATACTTGACTTTAGCACAATCTCGGGAATAAAAATGAGAGGTTCGATTTCTGGGGGTGATGTTCCCAATTCGGGATTATTTCTAACATCTCCAAGCAAGCCTGAAATCATTGTGAACGGAATTAATTATGAGGTTTCCCCAGGTGACTATTTACTTTTTAATATAGGAGATAAAAACCTGAGTAATTTCAGTGCTATTGCAATCGGGCAGGGTCTTGAGCCGCTTGCTCTGGCAAGTGATCCCACAGGAAATATAGCCATAGCACTTTACGGAAACGGGAATTTCGAAGGCCAAGAGCTAATTGCTGGTCTTCATGTTGTTAGTTTAAAGGAAGAAAATTCTTTCCATGTCATTACATCTCTGGAAGGGTTGAACATTGAGACTACCAGATTTGACATGGAGTTTGAGACACAATTTAATGATTATTCTCAACCTAGAATTCTCCTGGGAGCTACTTTCTCGAATGAATTTATTTCAGATACAATTAATGTAACATCAAAAGGTGGTTCTGATGTCTTAATTATGGAGCTCGATTTGAAAGGAGATCTGCTAAATTATTGGAACTATGGGACTGAGTTGGATGAGACCGTCGGTCATATTTGTGGCACTAGATCGTATGATGGATCTTCACGTTATATTTTCTTCGGAGGCGAATTTTCATCAGAGATTTATCAAAGGCAACTCGGCGATATAACGTTTATAAATACATCACTTGGAGCACAGAAAGCTTATGTCAGCTATATCATGGAGGACGTCGTAATTCCAGAAGTAGCGGTGAATCTTCGAGCATTTTTGGAGGGCCCGTTTTTCTACTCTTATCCAGACTCCCTCATGTTTGCAGGGGTCATTGATTACTTTCCTGTGACTTCTCCCTATTTTGACAGTCTAGTCTGTGACCCCTCTAGTTTCACCATTTGGGGTGACGACGGCGTAGTCGATTGGGTCTATGTTGAATTGAGGAGTAAGAATAATTACGACTATGTTGTTGCGGCTACCTCAGCAATTTTACAAAGAGATGGAGATATCGTGGATATTGATGGAATATCTCCTCTGGCTATACAGGTTCTTGAAGGAGAATATTACGTCACCGTGAGACATCGTAATCATATTCCGATATCATCGGCGAGTCCGATCTCTTTTGCTGGTGGCATTAATTTCGATTTCTCAGCCAGTGATTCCGCATCATATGGTAATAATGGATCTATTATTGTCAAGGGGAGGTCTTCTATGTGGGCTGGAGATCTCAATGGAGATGGTGTGATAAATGCGTTGGATCGAGCAATAGCTCAAGATAATCTATTTAGTGACTTCGGATACCATAATTGCGACACCAATTTAGATGGTGTCTGTAGTAGTGAGGAACAATTTTTTACTTGGAAAAACCGAAATGCTCTGGTAAGAACACCTAATCGATAAAAAATGAAAAATATTTTTATTGTCTTATTATGTTTTTTCTTAACACCTCCATTGCGTGGGCAAAACAATGTCCATCTGTCAGTTGTAAATCAATCAATTGAGGGCAATGAATTCTATTTTGATATAATCATTAATGGCCTTGAGGGTGATTCTGATTTTATTTTTTTAAGCCACAGTGACTTTGTCTTAGATTTCAACGAGGGACTTTTTAATAACCCTGTTTTTTCAAAAGTAACATCGGTAGAATCTCATGGTTTTTGTAATTTACTGCCTAGAGATCGCTCTGTCGTGTTTGACTCTTTGACTAAGATCGAATACTACGATGCAACTTCCACAGCAATCAAAGATGGATATCTTATTGCTAATCTAAATACAACTGGAGATCATTATCCTGGTCCGATAGAAAAAGCAGCCTATATTTCGTATAAGCCATCAGGTCATCGCTTTGGTAGATTTAAGGTCTCGGGCCTTTCCACAGCAACGGGGTCAATGGAATTAGTTTGGAATAATAGCAGTACAGGCCTTCGCACTATAGTCCTTGGCAGGGGTGAATCACTTCCCTGGCATCATCAGGAGGCTGAAATTGCGTTTAGCAATCCTCCTAGTTTCAACTTCGGGAGCGCCACCGTATTTTTTTCGGGACAAAAAATGGGTAATCTTACAACCCGTTTACATGTGGCCAGCGCTCCTGCAAATTTCGAGATTGAAAGAAGAGCTGGTGATGACGGCTGGAATACGTTGATAAGCCAAAGAGGTGAAGAGCAAATCGTATCGCAGGAATTTGATGACTTAAGTCCCATTATGGGAATGAATACTTACAGACTTCACTACCAGGATCATACAGGCAGATCTCTGTACTCAGATCCAATCCTGATAGATTTTAGAGCAGAGGATCTGAAAATATATCCAAACCCTGCCTCCGAAGAACTATTTACATCTGCTGCTACAGGTGAACCCTACAAGATTTATGATCGCATCGGGAAAATGATACTGGATGGCAATCTTGACACCAACATCATCAATATAAGATCTCTACCTCCAGGTATTTACATACTGATTGTACATGGGACGCAGAGCTTTAAGTTTGCAAAAAACTAAATTTGTATTTGGCTAGCAATGATGATTTAGTATTTTGTTCTTCTTTTATTTACTTCTCAGGTCTGTTTCGCGAAACCCCAGAATAACAATCAGTAGCAAACAACCTAATGAATCATACATCTGCATTATTCCATTTTCATAAAAAAGCTAACAGAGACAAGTCTTCCAGGCCATAAAATGAAGCTGGTTTACGCGACCTGATAAGCTGCCATGAAATTATCAATTCTTCTTTTGGATGTAAGGGTAAGGTAAATACATGTAGATAATCCATTTTCCTCTAAGAATTGTCGCAGCATTTTCGCTGCAAACTGCGACGATTTTCATTTTTAATTCTAATCCTCTTCTCAATAGATTTACTTGTTGAAAATACTTTGTAGTGTGGATCTCATACCCCTGACATGATCCTGCCAAGTCAGTCTAAGAAAGTCGGGCTCATCAATCATAAGACCTTTGCTGCATTAAGAAGTCACTCAATGGGATTCCTGTCCGAATTTCTATGATTTTTGACCCAAGATCAGGTTTTATACCCACGGCAGGAGGTGACCAAACGCTTACTCTTGACCTATGTTAAGTCTCTATGGGACAATGATCTTCAATGATATCATCTAAATCTGTGGAAATCGGGTTCCGAGATAAATCACGCTATTCGATGCGATCAGTCACCTCTAATGTCAAAAACAGGTAAATTTGCAATCTATTAGGAACACTATCATTTCACCATAACCGATATGAAATCAGTAATCACAAGATCCATACATCGAAGATCCTTTCTGGCTGCTGCCATAGGGGTGATTCCCATGCTGAAGCCTATTGCATTATTTGGCAGATCAAAAGCATTAGCCCGCCCACAGGTACTTATATTGGGGGACTCGATATCTATAGGCTATACTCCGTTTGTCAGAGAGATCTTACAAGATATTGCCGATGTTCACCGGCCAATGTTGGAAAACGGAAAACCGGAAAATTGTGCCGGAACGACCAAAGGTCTCACCGAAATCGAACGATGGATTGGAAGTGCAAAATGGGATGTAATTCATTTTAATTTCGGACTGCATGATATAAAGCACGTCGATCCGGTCACTGGAAAAAACAGCCTAAACCCCAAAGATCCTCAACAGGCGAAAAAGAAAAAATACCGGAAAAATCTGGATAAAATCACCCAAAAATTAAAAACTACTCAGGCACATTTGATTTTTGCCACGACAACTCCTTATCCAAATCCTGTCGATGGGCCCTTGAGACAACCCGGTATGCCCAAAAGATATAATGGTGAAGCAATGAAAGTGATGAAAAAACACGAAGTGCAGATAAATGATCTCTATGCATTTGTAAAACCTAAAATGGAAGAATTAATGCGACCTCGAAATGTTCATTTTACCGAAGAGGGGTCAAAGGCTCTGGCCGATGAAGTGGCTGGTGTAATTAAGCAAATCGTACTGAGAAATCCCTGACCAGTGAATCTCCGTCTACTCATACTCCTGGCTTTTGCAGCCGTCTCCTGGTCGTGTAGCAAGGAACCCACTACAGATAATACCCCTATGGTAACTCCCAGAGAATCACACCATCCATTTCTTATTACTGTGAAAGAAGAATTTCCATCGCTCCGAAATAAGGCCAATTCTGAGCCGTGGAAGGCGATGAAAGAGGATGCCTTAAAGCGAGCATCCGGAAGCAGTGCCACACAACCGTACAAACTCCAGGATTATGTGGGAGCCCTGGCTCTTGCTTATATTTTGGACGACGGGAATTCTGAGGTCCACGCCCAGAAGGTCAAAAAAGCTATTCTAGAGCAGTATGCAAAGCTCGATGTCGTGGACGGCCAGGGATGGGAAGGTGTAGTGCCCAATTTGGGATCATTCTACATGGCGATTCTCGCATTGGATGTTGTCTACGATGCCTTATCTGATGAGGAGATTGAGAAGTGCGAAGAGGTGATTTCAGACCAGATATTCAAAATCAGCAGGCAGGGTTCGTGGCAGGATGTACGGTCGGGCACACATGGTACATGGGATATTTACAAAGGTGACCGGAAAACTCCCGATGATGAGTATTACCAGGGAATCATGAATCAGATCACCGAGGATGGAGTAAGTCCTGTTACAATCCATTACGCCTGGGAGAGAGTGGGAGGCGGCGACAGCCGGCTTTCCAAATCCGGCTACATGGATGTCCTCGAGTACACGGGGATAGACAAGCGATATTATGAAAATGAGCGGTTGCAAAAATTTCAACGCTGGCTTTTTGGATCCAGCGTAAATTGTTCGCGGGAGATGGCAATCATCGGCGATATGCTGCCTACCCAAAATGTGCATAATGATATGTTGCATCGACGTGTAGTCAATTTTGATCAGGAGGCAGCAGGTTATGCCGCGTGGTTTCATGAGAGAGTGGATGCAAAAGGTAACATCTTGACGTATGTCTTACCCAGGGTCGCACTGCCGGACCCTGTAGAACCAGGCAGTCAACTGTACCATGACGGAGGAGCCTTTTTCAGAGAGAAGGGAAGGGGAGATGATGGCTTACACATGGTACTATATAATATCAAGGCACGGGAAGAATGGCACACCCATGAAGAGGTCAATGGCCTTGCTTTTTCAGGATATGGTAACCGCCTTTTGGTCAATGGTGGGAGGCTAGGGGCTCCGGTACGGGCAGCTGCCTTAAATAATACGCTCACAATAAATAAGGATGTGCATGATGCACGGACAGGTGAAGGGATCGTAGAAGGATTTACAACGGAGTGGCTGGATTATGCCAGTGGATCAGCTGGTCGGGCATTGACCAGTAAGGACCATTTTCGAAATATTCTCCTCATACACAGCAGTGACCAGACCCTGTCGTACGGAATCTTGTTTGATGAAGTGGTTGGAGCTGTAGGTGACCAAATAGTTAATTACTTGCATCCCGCAAATCAATCATCGGTGCTAACCATCCTTGAAAATGAGGAATACACAGCACCGATAGATCATTACGCCAAGGTTCCAGGGATCAATCTTTCGTTCTATTTTGCAACACCCCCAGAATCTGTTGCGACCGAAAAAGTGGCTTCTGCTGTTCCGGATCGGTATCCGGGTTATCCTGACCATTCTCGTCTTGGAGCACGATACATAGTCGGTGATGCTGGTATCAAGAATCTGGTGACTGTGCTCGCCCCTTACAGCGACCTGTCTGCAAAACCCGGTATTTCACGGATTGCTGATGTCGACTGGTCAGGTTGCACGGTGCATCACAATGATCATGTGCGGGATATAGTATTGGAACTGAGCACTGCTGAAGAAGTCAATTATGAGGGCATCATTGTACAGGGTAAAGCACTGGCTTTGAGAATGGAGACAGAAAAACCCGATTTCTATTTTGTGCGAATGGGAATGAAATTAGAATTTCTGAATGTTGGTTTCATTTCTTCTGATCCGGTATCGATATTTATGAAGGGAACGGAAGGAGCAATCATTTCCGATGGAGCTGAAATTACACTTATTGGTCCGGGAATATCGAATGCCGTTTTCGAACCGGCATTAACGATAATTGATTCCAGCCCGGATCGCATTGTTGTCAGTTTGCCACCAGGCACAGTAAAACTATTATAGATCAGATCCGTAACTATTAATTAGTGCTGTGACTAAATAAGTCATAGAATCAAATTAATGCTCAGTGAAAGTGGGGTAAATTGTTATATTGCCTGATATACAAAAACGGTATTGACTATGAATTTTCGAGGATATTTTTGGTTTTTATTTGTTTTTCTTCCTATTACGTTGATGTCTCAAGATGTAGTGTTGCCTTTGTACCCTGAGGGAATACCTTGTGCAAACGAGCTGCGGGAAGAAAGCTGGGAAGTGGGGAATACCGGTAGGCGCATCCAGAAAGTAAACGAACCCACTTTGGCCACCTACCTTACCAATGATAAATCAGGATTAGCTCCCGGAGTTGTAATCTGTCCTGGAGGAGGCTACACGGTACTTGCCTATGATTGGGAGGGTACGCGGATGGCCGAATGGTTTAATTCTTTGGGAGTGAATGCTTTTGTACTCAAATACCGATTGCCCCGTTGGGAGTCAGTGGAGTGCCGCAGTAAAGTAGCGCTGCTGGATGCTCAAAGAGCAATGCGGCTTGTACGTATGAACGCGAGCGATTGGAAAACTGATCCGGAGAGGGTGGGAGTCATGGGATTTTCGGCAGGGGGGCATTTGGCGTCTACTTTATCTACGCACTTTGATGGTGGTGATCAGAATTCAGCGGAGAAGGTGAACACATATGGATGCAGACCTGATTTTTCTATTTTAATGTATCCCGTAATCAGTATGGACACAGCTTTCGGACATACTGGATCACGCCGCAATTTAATAGGAACTGATGCTGATTCTGAAATGGAATTATATTTTAGCAACGAAAAACAAGTCTCTGCAGAGACTCCACCTACCATTTTGATTCATGCCAGTGATGATCGTGGAGTTGTACCAGAAAATAGCATTGCCTATTACCGTGCATTATTGAAGAACAATGTTTCAGCTGCCTTGCACATTTATGAAGGTGGTGGACACGGGTTTTCTTTTGCCGAGGGATTAGGAAGTGTGGCCGACTGGCCAAAAACATGTAAGACCTGGATGAAAAATCAAGGACTGTTGCAAAATAGACTAAGTGCATTAATTATCGATGGCCAAAATAATCACGTCAATTGGATGGATGTAACAGAAATTATGAAGAATCATTTGATGGAGTCCGGATTATTCTCAGTCGATATTGCTCGCACCGGACCGGTAGGTTATGATATCAATACATTTAATCCCGATTTTTCAAAGTATGATTTGGTTATTTCTAAC
The DNA here is from genome assembly GCA_965222645.1 of Saprospiraceae bacterium. Taxonomy (GTDB): domain Bacteria; phylum Bacteroidota; class Bacteroidia; order Chitinophagales; family Saprospiraceae; genus JABDMH01. The sequence goes on from OZ244968.1 coordinate 5,784,080, forward strand.
TATTCGAACTACAAAGGAGATCCCTGGTCACAGAAGACCATGGACGCATTTGAAAAGTACATGCGCAACGGTGGAGGATTTATTACTGTCCATGCAGCGGATAATGCATTCCCTGATTGGAAAGCTTACAACGAGATGATTGGTCTGGGAGGTTGGTTGGGCCGCACTGAGGCTCATGGACCTTATGTTTATTACGACAAAAATGGGGAATTAATCAGAGATGAAAGTCCCGGTCCGGGTGGCCATCACGGGGACCAGCATGAGTTCTTAATTGAAGTCAGAGATAGTGCACATCCGATCATGCAGGGCTTGCCTACAAGCTGGATGCATGCCAGGGATGAGCTGTATGATATGATGCGGGGTCCTGCAATCAACATGCAAATTCTCGCCACGGCTTTTAGTTCTCCTGATATCAGAGGTACGGACAGACATGAGCCTGTAATGATGGCCCTACATTATGGTTTAGGCAGGATCTTTCATACTACACTAGGTCATAATAATGAATCAGTAGAACACATCGGTTTTAAAGTCACTTTGCAACGAGCTGCAGAATGGGTGGCAACAGGAAAAGTTACGCAAGAGGTGCCGGATGATTTTCGGTGACGTGGTTCTAAATGGAGATTATTACCTGCATGGAATGGATAATTGTTTTTTGGCCACATAGAGCACTTAGAAGGGCACATAGGGCCACATAGGGTCGTTCCATTTTTTAAGCATCTATGTTATCTATGTGTTTTTTTACCACATAGATACATAGAAAGCAAATAGGGCCACATAGAATCTTGTTTTATTTCTCAGCCCTCTATGTTTTCTATGTGTTTGGCTATTGTTATCTATGTGTTTTTTTTTTGGCCACATAGAGCACATAGAAAGGCACATAGAGTCACATAGGGTCGTGCCATTTTTCCCCCATCTATGTTTTCTATGTGTTTTTTTTGGCCACATAGAGCACATAGAAAGGCACATAGAGTCACATAGAATCTTGTTTTATTTCTCAGTCTTCTATGTTTTCTATGTGTTTGCCTACTGTTATCTATGTGTTTTTTTTGACCACATAGGCCACATAGAAGGGAACATAGAGCCACATAGGGTCGTGCCATTTTTCCAGCATCTATGTTTTCTATGTGTTAGTCTACTGTTTCTATGTGTTTTTTTTGACCTTTACAGCATAGTTGGCAAACGCATTAAAGTTATGAAATTGACTCAAAAATATCTTGATAACCTATCCTATAAAATCATTGGTTGTGCAATAGAAGTGCATAAGGTGTTAGGCCCCGGATTATTGGAGAGTATTTATGAAAAGTGTTTTCTTAGGGAACTCGAAATTCGAGGAATTGATGCTATTTCACAGCGAAGAATTCAAATGGAGTACAAGGGTTTAGTCTTCGGAGCTAATCTCAGATTTGATGTACTTGTTGAAGACTTAATTGTGGTAGAATTGAAAGCTGTTGAGTCTGTGTTGCCAGTTCATGAATCAATATTGTTGACCTACATGAAGTTATTATCAAAACCCAAAGGAATCATTATCAATTTTAATTGTATCAATATATTTGAGAATGGGCAAAAAACCTTTGTGAATGAATTATATGGTAGTTTGCGATATCAATAGTGAATTAAGATGATTTTACGAAATAGGGTTTTTTATCCACATGGACCACATAGAAAGGCATCTATGTTTTAGTCTACTATTATCTATGTGTTTTTTTACCACATAGATACATAGAAGGGCACATAGGGCCACATAGGGTCGTGCCATTTTTTAAGCATCTATGTTTTCTATGTGTTTTTTTACCACATAGATACATAGAAAGCAAATAGTGCCACATAGAATCTTGTCATTTCTCCGCTATCTATGTTTTCTATGTGTTGGGCTATTGTTATCTATGTGTTTTTTTTTGACCACATAGGCCACATAGAAAGGCACATAAGTCACATAGGGTTTGTTATTTTTTAAGCATCTATGTTATCTATGTGTTTTTTTTTTTGACCACGTAGAGCACATAGAAAGGCACATAGAGTCACATAGGGTCTTGTTATTTTTTAAGCATCTATGTTATCTATGTGTTTTTTTTTGACCACATAGAGCACATAGATGGGCACATAGAGCCACATAGGGTCGTGCCATTTTTCCAGCATCTATGTTATCTATGTGTTTTTTTTTGGCCACATAGAGCACATAGATGGGCGCATAGAGACACGCTATTTTTCTCAGCCCTCTATGATTTCTATGTGTTTGCCTACTGTTTTCTATGTGTTTTTTTTTTGGCCGCATAGAGCACTAGATGGGCACATAGAGTCACATAGAATCTTGTTTTATTTCTCAACCCTCTATGATTTCTATGTGTTTAACTATTTTAGACTGACGTCATTATTGTATAGAAACTTACAGAAATACTCACAGACCTGCGAGTTCTACAAATACTTAATTGTAAAGTTGATAATTTTTTGCTTGAATGCATTGTATGGCGGGACCAGTAGATCCAATGCGTTGGGCACATTTTGTTTGAGAATAGCCCGCGCATTTGAAAACTCCTGAAATCCCCACCAGCCATGACTCTTGCCAATGCCACTATTGTTTGATCCTCCAAAGGGAAGGTTGTGGTTATTAAAATGTATTGCGCTGTGATTTATGCATGTACCACCAGCTCTAGTGTTTTTTAAAATATAGTTGATGTTCTTCTTATTTTTTGAATAAATGTACAGGGCTAGTGGTTTTTCCCTATTATTAATTTCTTTTATGACCTCCAGAATATCATCGTATTCAAACAAAGGAAGTGCAGGTCCAAAAATTTCATTATTCATTATGACTGAGTCGACCGGAACATTTGAGAGGAGGGTAGGAGCAATGTAATTTTTATCAGCCTCATATTTTGCACCGGAGACAATTTGGGCGCCTTTTTTGATTGCGTCATCGATATAATTTTTCACCCGGTCAAAATGCCTTTGATTGACCAAGCGGGCATACGATGGCTCATTGATGGCATTTTCAGAATAGAATGCTGCCAACTTTGATTTGATTGCCTTCGTAAATTCATTTTTTACTTTAGAGTGTACATAAATGTAATCAGGCGCCAGGCAGACTTGTCCCAGGTTGATAAATTTAGTCCACGCAATGCGTTGAGCAGCCAGTTTAATATTGGCAGAATCATCAACGATAGTAGGTGATTTGCCACCCAGCTCCAGAGTTACCGACGTTAGATTCTTTGCGGCGGCTTCCATAACAATTTTACCGATCTTGGGTGCTCCGGTAAAAAATATATGATTGAATGGAAGACTCAATAAATGAGTCGAAGTCTCGACGCCACCTTCTATTAAAGCGACTTGATCCTCTGAAAATGTCTCGGTAATTATTTCCTTCATCAGGGCTGAGGCATGAGGGGTGTGCTCGGAGGGCTTTATAATTACCGTATTTCCTGCAGCTACGGCAGAAACCAATGGGCTGAATGTTAGATTTATGGGAAAATTCCAGGGCGAAATAATCAAAACAACTCCTTTCGGCTCATATTTGATCCACGATGACGATCCCAGATAAGCGGGTGGTGTAGATACCCTGTGTCGACCTGTCCAGCGCCTCAGATTTTTTAGCGCAAATTTAATCTCCGAGGAAACCGGATAGAACTCAGTCATATCTACTTCAAAAGGATGTTTTTTATAATCCTGATACAACGCTTCCTGGATTTTAATTCGATTTTTCAAAAATACCTTCAGGAATTTTTTCAACCTGGCTTTTCGCGAAGAAGGCTCTACCAGCTCATCGTTGAATTGATTTTCTTTTTGCCTCGTGAAAATCCTGTACATTTCGCTAGTATCGACATTTATAATGTTTTGTAACTCTGTTTCCATTTCTATCTTTTTAATCATTCCAAGATACGCAATGTATCTCGAAGCTGAAAGACTCTGCATTAATGCAGATGTGGGTCAATTTTTGGCTACTCCATGCTTCTAATCATTTTATAACCAAAAAGAATCAAAAATCATGATGAACTTTTTTTACTTTTTGGCAGTCCCAGTATGTCTGTGAACATGGGCATTCTTGAGCAATCCTGCGAAAAGCAGGGCGAGACACTGTGCACCTCGCTGTGATAAGAATCACGTTCAGTAGGTGAGTGAGCTCCTGAATCCAATACTGGCTCTTTTTATTGTACTCTGAGATTCGCCTTGTCGGGCCAAACAGTACAAGACCAGAGGATTATCGTGCTATCGTTAAGTGATCTGATTGTGGCCAGCTTCTCATCATTTTGTCGAACCCAAATCGAGTTCTATCGAGTCTATGATAGGCGAGGAGACCATTTGACTATATTTGAGCATGAAATTACCGTATGGTTTTATCCTCATGCTGGTTCTTTGTTTCCAAGGATGCGTGCGTGCCGATTTTGAAGCGGGTGACCTTTTGAGGAACTTGCAGGAAGGTAAGAGAACCGACCGTGTGCTTCACTTCTATCCGAGTACATTGAGGGCGATGAATATTTCGAAAAATCCCGATTATTATGCGCTGATTCAGGACTTGAGAAGGTTGGTCTTTTACAGACTTAAGGACGATTTCACCACGGAAGAACTCAATACTTTAGAAAGACAGTTACGTGGAACAAAAGAATTCGAAGAATACATTCGGATCAATAACCGGGATTTAGATTTCCTTGCCCTGGGAAAAGAAAACCCCGATGAGCTTATCGCATTGGTGGATCAAAAGGGTACCCACTACATTTTGCACTTCCTGGGTATGATTAATGTCTTTCAGGCGCAGCGTTTTTTTGAGGACCTTCAGGAAGGTGACAATAATGACCAGTTTGTGGACATTCTTTCCCTGATCGGTGAGAACAAAAGAAATGCAAATAAGGACACGACAGAAAGCATAAACCCCATCGATAGCCTGACTCACGATCAAGATACGATTAAGTAGTAACCTGTGGCACCGATTTTAGTAACTAGACAACTTTCAAAAAATTACGGTCGGATCCGAGCATTGGACCAACTTGATATCACTGTTGAACCTGGACAGGTATTTGGATTTTTGGGTCCTAATGGAAGTGGTAAAACAACGACACTGGCTTTGCTGCTCCATGTGTTGAGACCTACTTCCGGCGAATTTAGTTGGTTTGGTCAGCCCACTGGAAAAAACGTGCGTAGGCAAATCGGAGCTATCCTGGAAAGTCCTTGTTTTTATCCCTATTTGAGTGGATATCGAAATCTGTGTATAGCCGCGGCAATAAAAATGTCTACTGAAAAGGATATCGAAACATCACTTGAGATCGTGGGCTTAAGTGCCAGGCGGAATGACCCCTTTAAGACATATTCACTGGGAATGAAGCAGCGTCTGGCCATCGCTTCGGCACTGTTGTCAAACCCTAAAGTATTGATCCTGGACGAACCGACGAATGGACTCGACCCCCAGGGTATTGTGGAGATCAGGAATCTGATCAGACAAATAGCTGACACGGGCAAAACAATCATTTTGGCCAGTCATCTCCTCGATGAGGTGCAGAGGGTGTGCTCTCACTTCCTGGTTCTACGGAAGGGCCAAAAGCTTTACCAGGGGAGTGTAACGGAAGCCTTATCTGATACAGTCCAGATTGCACTGAAGGCCGAAAAGATGGTGGAAATGCGAATGGCTCTAGAGTATTATCCGGGCATCAGTGACCTAATCGAGAGTGAGGGAAGGTTATTAGTAAGGGGAGAAGAACTCAGTCCCAGGGCCTTAAATCAATACCTTTTTCAAAGGGGTATTGTGCTCACATTATTACAAAAAAATATGGGAAATCTTGAATCTCGATTTTTGGAAATTTTGGGGGAGAATGATTAGATTATTTACGATAGAATGGTTGAAGCTTAAATATTACAAGCCTTTTTGGGTGTTGTTCTTAATGTATACTGTTGCCATTATCTTAATCTGCAGTACCGGCATGTTTTTTTTGGAATGGTTGAAAAGTAAAGGAGCAGACTTTGAAGGACTGGATCCTACCATTATTCCAATTTATGATTTTTCAGATGTCTGGCAAAATATGACCTACATGGCATCATTTTTTAAAGTTGTACTCGGATTTATCGTCATTATTTCCGTTTCGAATGAGGATAATTACCGCACTCTGAGGCAAAATATCATTGATGGTCTAAGCAAGCAAGATTTTTGGTGGTCAAAATTTTCACTTATCATGTCACTGAGCATTGTGGCTACTTTGCTCATTTTGGTTCTGGCTTTACTCATGGGTGCAATCTATAGCAATATCCCGTTGAAGGGTCATTTTTTCCAATCTCTTGATTTCATTGGAGCTTATTTTCTGTCTCTCACTACTTATCTTACTTTTTGTTTCTGGATTGCTCTTTTGCTTCCTAAGGCCGGAATTGTCATCGTGGGAATTTTTCTCTATACCATAATTTTCGAGCCTTTCTTAGCCCTCTTTTTAGAAAATTTTCCGCGCCTCGATCCAGCTGTGAAAAAGATTCCACAGTTTTTCCCGGTTCGCAGTATCTACAATCTTATACCTGTTCCATTTCCCAAATATATCCTGCGGGAGACTCAGAATTTCGTGGGACTTAAAGAAACTCTAATTGCTCTTGGATGGCTTGGAATAAACATTTTCCTGAGCAGAATCGTATTGAATCGAAAAGATTGGTAAAAACGGATAAAAAAATGTAGATTCTTGGGATTCTATAGACGTTTCAAATATTGTAAATCGAAAATTGACTAAAATGAGTAAGAGGAATAAAACTGTAGAAACAAATGAAAGCGTAAGTGATTTCCTCGATTCGGTCGGAGACATCCGTAAACGGTCTGATTCTACAGAGCTTGTCGCGATGATGTCAGAGATTTCTGGATGTGATCCCAAGATGTGGGGTACCAGTATTGTTGGATTTGGCACATACCACTATAAATACGCTAGTGGGAGGGAAGGAGATTTAATGAAAATTGGATTTTCGCCACGCAAGCAAAGCCTCACATTATACATAATACCCGGATTTGACCGATATGATGCAATCCTCAATGAATTGGGAAAATACAAGACCGGGAAATCATGTTTGTACATCAAGAATCTTGATGATGTAGATCGAGTAAAGCTAAGGGATCTCGTCAAATCGTGCTGGGATTATATGACTGTCAAATACGGATAGTTTTTTAACGGATTGGAAATTTCTTATTTTGACGGGGAGCAATACCTGTCATCATGCGTTATTTATTCCTTATTTGTTTCTGTTTTATTTTTGGGGGCATTGTAGAATGCCAACAGATCTCCAAAGAGGATCTCGTCTTTCTTACACCGGAGTGGAAAGGAGAGCGATTTGAAGATGGTCGTCCGAAGGTAAGCGATGATATACTGGAGAGAATGAAGCTTGTGACCCTGGAGGAGGCATGGGCGGTGCTCAGAAATAATGGATATAATCACCAATACGAAGATGGGTGGATGGTAATCAATGAGCAAAATGTGCTGGTCGGTCGGGCCATGACAGCAACGTTTATGCCAGGACGGCCGGATATACACCGGGTCATCGATGAGAAGGGGCATACAAAAGACGGTAGAATTAAATCTCAGAATTCATGGCCGGTAGATATGTTGGTCAAAGGTGATGTTTATGTCGCAGACCAGTTTGGTGCGCATGTCGATGGGCCAACCATTGGGGATAATGTCGGGAATGCCATCTACGCTAACTCAGAAAATGGAATTGTTTACAACGGTGCCATCAGGGATATCAATGGTCTTAAGGAACTGGAGGGATTTACAGCGTTTGTGAGAAGTTATCATCCTTCTCACCATTTGAATAAACCGGATAACCGTCTTAATACCACCCTGGTGGGATTAAATACCCCGACGAGAATAGGGAATGCCACAGTCATGTCCGGTGATGTAGTTCTAGGTCGAGATGGTGGGGTAATATTCATTCCTCCACATTTGGCTGAGAAGGTAGTGACTACATCTGAAGTAGTGAGACTCAGAGATATGTTTGGTCATACCCGCCTGCGGGAAAAAAAGTATACTGCAGGCCAGATTGACAGCCGCTGGAGTGACGAGATCGAAAAAGATTTCTCAGCCTGGCTAAATGCACATATTGATGATCTTCCTGTACCGAAAGAACAAATTGAAAAACTATTAAAATCAAGGACATGGTAAAAAGACAGAACCGAAGATCCTTTATGCAAAAATGTGGAATTGGAGCTACTGCTCCATTGATGGTCCCATTTCAGGGTTTTGAAAATAAAATCAGGGATAGATCAAAGTTATCTAGTCCTTCCGATTTGAAAATCGTGGACATTAATTGTGCCTATATCCGCAATGGTAATGGTCTTTATGTAAAAATCGAGACAAATCAGGATATCTATGGTGTGGGAGAGGGTGTTGATGCAACAGTGGGTTCTTATCATTTGGTCAAGAGATTTGCCAGAATGATGAAAGACAAAAGCCCGTTAAATGTGCATCGTCTTTTTGAAGATATCCGGAGAGGTGGTGTTTTTGGCGGAGCTCAATCGGGATCATATGTCGCCGCTATGTCAGCTGTCGAAGCAGCATTGTGGGATCTGGCCGGTAAAGCGCTGGACCTGCCAGTCTACCAATTATTGGGCGGAAAATTCAGAGATAAAATAAGGGTGTATTGCGACACTGCACTATATCAAAATAAGCTTCCCGGTCCTAAGGAATTTGCCGAAAATGCATTAATGGCCAAGGAAATGGGTTTTACGGCTATCAAATTTGACCTGGATCAACGAAACGATCCCAAAAAGTATGACCGGTATAATTGGACGGCGAGTCCCGGAGAATTGCAACGTATGTATGACCAACTCGCAGCGGCCAGGGAAGCCGTGGGACCCGAGATAGATATTTGTGCCGATATGCACGGGCGATATGATACTACCACAGGTGAGCGCGTCGCCAAGATGATCGAGCCCTTGAATCTCATGTGGCTGGAGGAACCTATTCCAGCTGAAAATATTGATGCATATAAAAAAATATCGGATTCTACAAGCACCCCAATTTGTGCTGGAGAAAATGTATATCTCGCCTACGGTTTTAGGAAAATGCTCGAAATTGGCGCTGTTGATATTATTATGCCGGATCTGCAGAAAGCGGGTGGTTTGGGAGAAGCCCAGCGCATTGCCAACCTGGCAAACTTATACTATGTGCCCTTTGCACCACATATGGTAGCTACATTTTTGGGTGCTATGGCTTCTTGTCATGCCTGTGCCTCTGTACCCAACTTCATGGTACTCGAATGGCAGATCTATTACCATACCAATCCTATGTTTGACGAAATCGTAATTTATGACGGAGATAAAATAGTGGACGGATTTATTCCCCTTTCTGAAAAACCTGGAATTGGAGTGGACATTAATGTGGAGGGACTGCGAAAGTATGCGACAGAGGGAATGCCGTTTTTTGAGTGACAGAGGCCATTTTACCTGAGTCGGCACAACTTCCGGTATCTTCGATTGTTGTAAAATAGAAATTGGAAATGGTATGCAATTAAAAACAACTTTTTTCGATTTCTGGTGATGTTTTGTTTGAGATACATCGCGATTCTGTGTTCCTTGGGTTTTGCTACTAGTTTACTTTGTCAGTTACCGGTGGAAGGAACCGTACTGGATGCCGAAAATGATAATCCCGTTATTGGTGCCCTCGTCTATTTAGTTTCTACATCTATATACACAGTGACTGATGAAAGTGGAAATTTTATCATTCACCTACCCGATAACAATGTCCATGAACTGGGGGTGACTCATCTGGGATATCAATCCTATTTTGTGGCTACTTCAAAAATTCCCACTGCTTCATCGCTTGTTAAACTTCAACCCGAATTTCATGATATTGAAGTAGTTCAGGTCAAGGGCAGAGGAAATAAGAAACGAGAAAGATATCTTAGACAATTTCAACGTGAGTTATTTGGTCAATCTGACTTTACCAAAAATTGTAAAATCGAAAACCCGGATGTCCTTTTATTCAAAAGCAATGATGGTAATGGTTTTTCTGTGATTGCGGACGATCTCTTAAAAGTGACTAACAGGGATCTTGGTTATCATATTTTCCTCGATATTGAGCAATTTGAAAAGAAGAATATCACCACAGTTTTTGGTGTAAAACCTTTCTTCGCCAGCATGGAAGATGACAATTCGAACAATTTCAAATCCATAGAAAAGAATCGTGAGAATGCTTACCTGGGATCTAAGCGGCATTTTTTCGATGCTTTAGTGCGGGGTACAGCCGAGAAAGATGGTTTTTTTATGAATTTGGTAGAAATCACGAGAGAAAACAGCATAAGAATATTACGGACTGTAAGGGGGAAGGACATCGTGAGAAGAGAGGGAAAGAAGGTGATGATTACCCTGGATAATCCTGTGTCGATCCGGTATAAGGGTAAAAAGAACTGGGGCCCCCGGGATGAAAATGAGGATGTAAGTTACATTATTCCAAATCAAAAGTTGATAGACATAAGTAGTCCCGGGACCATGGGGGATAATCAATTTGTGGAGCTTGGATTTTGGAGTACGCAAGGATTATCGACCTGGCTTCCGGCAGACTATTTTCCAGATCAGACTCAATCGCAGCAAATTGTCCTCAATGGTTTTAACGTGGATAATGCCATTATTCCGATTGGTGAGATCAAGCATGGTGGTCCTCCAAAAGATGGCATACCCGCCATTGATCAGCCACTTTTTACTAAACCAGACCGGATCACATTTATGAAGGACATGGACCAGATCTTGGGAGTGAGTTACAAAGGTATCTCCAGGGGATATCCGATCAAGATATTGGATCGCCATGAGATTGTGAATGATCGATTTGGAGATGAGAATCTGGTGATCAGTTACTGCCCGCTCTGTAACAGTGGGATGGTCTTCAAGGGGGAGATCGAGGGTAGAAATTATACGTTCGGCGTATCGGGACTTCTCTATAACAGCGATGTCCTCATGTATGATAGACAGTCCGAATCACTGTGGTCTCAAATAAAGGGAATGGCTATAAGTGGACCTGCTGTCGGTACTGCCTTGGAATTTATTAGCGTTGATCACACAACCTGGAAAGATTGGAAAGAGAGGTACCCGGATTCTCAGATTCTTTCCATTCCAGATCGGCATCTTCCCAGGTATCACTTACAGGCCTATGCGGATTATCGAGAATCCGATGATTTAATGTTTCCCGTGTATGAGGAGGATTCATCATTGAGAAATAAGGCATTGGTGTTGGGCATTGTGCTTAATGGCGAATCAAAGGCATATCCATTTACATTGCTGCGCAAAAGAGAAACTTTTAGTGATGAGATTGGTGGGGATAGAATTACTATCAGATTCGACCGAAAAAACAATAATGCGCGAGTGTTCGACAGTGAAGGAAATAGAATGGTCGCTCACACGATGTATTGGTTTGCCTGGAAGGCATTTCATCCCGGGGGTAAACTAATTAAGAAATAAAAAAAGCTCCTTTGGCCCGCAAAGTTTATTATCCTGGAATTCGCAAATGATTACCGAAAAACAGGGCATTAAAGAATAACTTATTGGTGCCATACCAACTTCCTCTGAAATTGGGGTTTTCTGCGAATAAAATGGCTCTTCCTCCTCCTACTTTACTTACGACCATAGATGCGGACGGTTTCAAAAATTCATTCAGGTTTTTTTCAGTAATAAATCCGTCGATGTGAGGATCTTCAGGGTATCTGGCTACGGTGCTATAGGCATTCTCGCTGGGAGCGAGCCAGACGGTACTGTTTCGATAGACGGGGATTTCTTCATGATGATAGCCAAAAGCCAGTGGATGAGTAAGGTCGAGTTGTACCTTAAAGATTGCGCCGCCTACTGACTCACGTCCGAGCTCTTCCGGGAAATTTACATAGGCTCGATATTCCTTCTTTTTATTTTCTTCATCCTTTTTCTCCTCGATAAGTTTTTCTGCGACTAGATTCTTTTTTATAGCCCATTCTGAGGCCTGCCTCGTTGTAATCAATGTATTGCCCTCATTTATCCACGATTTTATTTTCTGGATAGCAGATGAATCAAGTGAACTATATGATCCGGATACCAGCACCAATACATTGTATTTGTTCCATTTTATTTGGTTAAAATCATGTACGTCGATTTTTGTCAAAGGCATTTTTAGTTTGGTGTCAAGTGCATGCCAGACCTCCCCTGCCTCGTAAGATGATATTCCATCTCCGATCAGCATAAGTGGTATAGGTTTTTTCATCGTCCGAAAATGCCGGCTGCCTAAATCGATTCCACTTAGACTGTAGCCAGTATTTATAGCATACCCTTGCACGCCCAGTTTGCTGGTAATAGCGTCAATGACCTCATGTAAAGAGTCAGCATGTATTGATTGCTTTTTTACCGGAATCATCAGAGTTCCGTAATTAAAAGTTTTTTGCACTCCCGACACTTTTGCCTCGAATGGTTTAAAGGCACTGGCGACATTGATTTCCTTCTGCAACAAGTGATAAAGCAGTGCTGGAGCGTAGTAGTCATCCCAGGGAATGAGGTATGCATAATCGGATTTGGGAAGATCCTCGAGATCAATTGCTAAATCATTGTTTGAAATTTCATTGCCCAGAGATAGGGAGCCGACAATGGGGGCATAGGACATGTTGTAGAAATTGACCAGCGACCAAGCTGAAGCGTCATAAAAAACACTGTCGACATATTCGTCATACGTTTCAAAGGCGTTCTGGATCATCCGGTACTGTGGCTGGAATGTCGGTACGACATATGAAAATCTCGACCGGAATTCCCTGCCATTGTGGGTAATATCGTTTTCCAGGCGATGAATTTTTACCTGGTGAAGCAATAAGGTCCGGATAAATGCCTTCGTCCGATTGTGATCTTTATCGTCGCCGAACACATAACCCGAAATTCTGCTCGATTTAGCATTTTCAAGAGCTGAAGAAAAAAAATCATGTTGATAACGGTGCAATAGATCCTTGTTTTCTACTGCTGCCCTCACGGTTGCTAAACTTGAGATGAGTTGATTTCTGATCGTAAAAGGGAATGTGATTTCTCCCATATCTGTTTTTTGCACATGACCTCTGCTACTAGCTTGCTCAAATAGCAAACCCAATCCACCTTGTAAATCCGGATAAGAGGATCCATATCCTGGGTAGGTGCCATCAAAGACCTCCTTTGTAAAATACAGCGATCCTATGGCGTCTAAGTCCTCAGCGAAGTATCTGGCAAAAGTTTCATTTAGTGTCGTATAGTTTTCCCTTGGCATCACAGGATCTTTGGATGCATTGGCTTTCATAGGCTCGAAGAAGTATGTACTTTGGGATCCCATTTCGTGAAAATCTGTGACCACGTTGGGATACCATTGATGGTACCACTTTAACTTGCCCTGGCTTTCGGGATGGACGGCTAGCCACCAATCTCGATTGAGGTCAAACCAGTAATGATTGGTCCTGCCTCGAGGCCATGCTTCATTGTGTTCTACATCATCGGGATCGCTGACAAGGGGATCACCTTTATACATATTCGCCCAATGGCTGTGCCGGTCGCGTCCGTCAGGATTGATGACAGGATCAATAAAGTAGACTCCATTTTCCAAATAGTTTTCAATTGCAGCACTATGTGATGCCACAAGTAAGTATGCAGTGAGCATTGCGGCTTCAGAACTGCTGGGTTCATTTCCGTGCACATTGTATCCCAGATTGACAAAAACGGGTAAGCTGGAAAAATCTTCGTTGATCTCTGGGCTGTTTATGTTGAGATGTCGCCGCTGAATCCGATCGATATCCGCCATGTTGGCTTCGCTCGATACTGTGAGCATTATAAGAGTTCGATGTTCGTAGGTTTCACCATAGGTCAGGATTGTGGCCTTAGGTGATTGCTCGGCTAGATACTCCATATAAGATACGATGCGGTCATGACGAGTATGATGACTCCCAATTGGATAGCCCAAAAAGGACTCAGGAGATTCGATAGTGGGATCATAAGGGCCATAACTACCAAGAAAATAGTCTTGAGCATGGATTTGGAAAGTGTATGTAAATACGAGGAAAATCAATAAGAGTTTTTTCATCTGCAACTAATTGAACAGTAGATATCTTTTGACATTCGAATGGCATTAATCTGTCTACCATTGCGCTTGATCAAAGATGTACAATATAATGAATCATCACATATTAGGATGCGAATGTTAGACATGTTGCTGGCAACTTATTTTCGAAGTTATTCTATGTGCACGAGACTCCATGACGTCAATAAGATCACATTTGTACAGGGATATGTTCCCTTGAGAGGAATGTGAGATTGTGCCTTTCATCGCCCGGTTCGGGATCTGTGTTCAGATACCGAATAAATCATCACACTCTGAGATTATTTAAGATTGTCATTTCGCTAAAGATCACTGATTTTTTTTTCGAAGGCGAAGCGTTTAGTATAGTAGTTGTAAAAAAACATAATACCTGTCACCAAAAGCTTGGTAATATATTGATGAGAATTTAAGAATGAGTTCTTACTCAGTAAGTAAATTAATACAGTACTGATCCCAATGCCTAGCAGAGAAAATGTTATGGATATGAGAAAGGTAGTAGTGGCCTTTCTCTTCAGAGTGAAGATGAATCTCTTTTGTAGAAAAAAATTGACGAGAAATCCACAGCCTGCTGAAACAATGTTGGAATACACCTTGGGAAAGCCACTATACACCAGAGAGAGATAGAGGGTATAATCTACTACCGTGGCCGTAAATGAAGTACTCGCAAATTTTACTTTAGGTAGGATAAATTTCCGTATGTCTTCCTTTGTCATGATTTTTTGCGATTGCAAGGATAATGGATTTTCTATTGAGGCCTGCTGCTCAAGTTTCTTTATTGGCACATATTTATTAACTTTTGAAAAATTTTCTAGCCGATGAAAATGAAGAGAAAGGAATTCATAAAAAGTATTGCTCTTGGTTCTGTTGCTATTCCTGCATTTAAGAAAGGTGCTCATCAGAGGCCTGTTGACGGCAGTTCTCTTCGAAGCCAAATTGGCCTGGCTTCATACACTTTACGCAAATTTAGTCTCGATAGGGTGATTGAATGCATGCAGACTTTGGGCCTGGCAAATCTGGCTCTTAAGAGTATGCATATGCCATTGGAGGCTAAAAATGCAGATCTCGAGGAAATTGCCAATAAAGTGTCCAAGTCCGGATTGCGATTATACGGGGCAGGTGTGATTTCTATGAAGACTGCCGCTGAAGTGGAAAACGCCTTTCGATATGCCATTGCCACCGGGATCGAGACGATCATCGGGGTGCCAAATCACGATTTATTGGATCTCGTCAATGAAAAGGTGATCGAGACTAATGTCAAAGTCGCGATACACAATCACGGTCCCGGTGATGACCTTTATCCGATTCCATCCGTCATCATGAGGAAGATCCGGCATCTCGATAAACGTGTCGGCATATGTCATGATATCGGTCACACAATCCGCTTCGGCAAAGATCATCTCGAGGAAACACGTGCCTGTGAAGACCGTCTTTACGACGTACATCTCAAAGACGTAAATGAGGCCTCTGCCGATGGGCACAGTGTAGAAATCGGTAGGGGGATAATCGATATCCCGGCTTTTATTGAGCTACTGGAGGAAAATGAATACCAGGGCGTACTGGGACTGGAATATGAGAAAGATGAAGACGATCCATTTTCCGGACTGGCAGAATCGGTTGGCTACACCAGAGGTATCATCGATATGCTGAGTAGATAGTCTGGTCTTCTTATCATTTGCCCCAGGTCCTTACCACCAGTATGTGAACTCTAGTTATGATAGGCGGTATTATGGGCCAGATCTCCGCCACATTTTGAGCATTTCCCGGCGCTCCCAGCACCTCCATCACAACCAGCAGGACAGGTATAGTGCCAAACTCCAGCAGCATTTTGAGCTGGTTCTGGAGTCGTCTGAATCGACTGACCCGGAGCGGGTAAGACCGATGTAGAAGGACTATTTGCTGCACTGGGCTGATTGTGATACGCTTGATTGTGCGTATACTCAGAACCACAGACCGGGCATGTTCCTGCACTTGCTCCGCCTGATCCCTCACAATTGTTTGGGCAGATGTAATGATGAACTCCACTCGTGCTCACTGCAGCAGGCGTGGAAGAGGCTGGTGGTGCGACTGTACCGGGCGGAATCTCTCTCAGCGACGAACGAGCATCGTCCCTCACAGAATCTTTATCAGCAGAATTGCAAGCTGCCAGGGTCCCAAGGACTAGTAGAATGACTAATATCCAGGTCGAATTTTTCATTATTTCATTATTTATCCCTGCTATAACGCAGAGAGGCAGTGCAAAGGTACGTTTTCAACCTTGAATCGTGAGATCATGAGGGCATTAATATTTCATCAGATCTAAGAGCAAGCCGATTTTGAGCCTAGATAGATTTGAAGTTGCATACTAAAAGTAGGTTGGAACGGGTTTTGAGACTAGACCTTCAACAACTGTTTCCAATGAGTAAACACATTTCATTTATACTCATCTCCTCCATCCTGCTTTCTTCGGCATGTGGTAAGAAAGCCAAGCAACAAATGGCCTTGAAAGATGAGCAGATTAAGCATCTTCGAGAAGAACTAAATCACCTGAAAGGGACTAACACGAGCCTTCTTGAGCGACTGTCAGATCTTTCTGTGATAAATAAAACCGGAGCAGAAAGCATCCAGAAGTCTATCGAATCGATAAGTCAACAATATGAATACATCGAAGATCTGACCACCAAAATTCAGATGAAAGATTCTCTAAACCTCACATTGGTGATGAATCTCAAAAGATCACTCGCTGACGTCGATGATCAGGATGTTCAGGTGGAGGTAAGAGGAGGGGTGGTTTATGTTTCAATTTCCGACCGGATGTTGTTTCAGTCAGGTAGCTCGACAATAACAGAGGAGGCGATGAATGTCCTTGGTAAACTGGCCGGTGTCCTTAACGATCACGACGATCTGAATATTCTCGTCGAGGGTCACACCGATAATATCCCGATAAGGACCGGTTGTCTGGAGGACAACTGGGATTTGAGTGTAAAAAGAGCTACTTCAGTCGTAAGGACATTGCAAGACGAATACTTCGTCTCTCCGGAAAGAATGACTGCTGGGGGCAGAGCCGAATATTTGCCTAAGACCAGCAATGAGGATGAATTTGGTCGCAGTCTCAATCGACGTACTGAGATTATAATTACGCCAAAACTCGACCAATTCTTCCGATTGCTCGAGGCGCCTAAGCTGGCAGGATAAACCCGTGTTGTGTGGTATTACAGTTCCTCTTTATGATTTAATCAAACTCTGCTTTTTCCATCTTGATGCCATTTGACAATTGTCACTCTTAATCCGGACATGGCTCCTGATAGATACATCTATATGTTGTATGGCGGTGGCACTCAGTACTCTTACGTTGCAATGAATTATTGCACAGGCTGTATACTAAAGTTT
The DNA here is from genome assembly GCA_965222645.1 of Saprospiraceae bacterium. GTDB lineage: Bacteria > Bacteroidota > Bacteroidia > Chitinophagales > Saprospiraceae > JABDMH01. The sequence goes on from OZ244968.1 coordinate 5,801,443, forward strand.
GGTACGGTTTTAGCCACCTGGTAATTGTCCTTCCCCTAAATACCATTTCTGTGAGGACTAGTTTGAGTGATTCCCTTCTTTGCGGTGTAACCTTCTTTAATAATTAGGAAAAGATTATATGACCATGAATCGCATTGTGAGTCTACTCGTGTTATTGATTTTGATTTTTACTGCAGTTTCAGCAATTGCCCAAATTAATTTTTCGGATCAAGGCGGAGGTTTCGGCCCTTATGTTGGATTAGTAAAATCCAACCTGGGACAACATTTGTCGGGAGGGGAAAAACAAGGAATTTCTGATATGCATCAGGGATTTGAGCTGGGATTTAAAAGTGAGCTATATCGCACGAGATGGATGCGGGGAAATCTGATGGCAGGATATATGCAATACGGCTCTAAAGAATATTACAGCGTTGAGAATACCGTAAACCCTGTGGAAGTTGATCTTTCTGCAGTGAAGGTCGCATTAAATCCAATTTTATTTAAAGTAGGTGGAGACAACATCCACGGATATTTCGGAGGCGGTGCCTATGGCTCCTATTTGATTAAGCAATCCATTTCCCAACCTGATCTGTCGGAGCAGTACTGGAGTGGAGAGCGCGAAATCAAGAGTGCAGATGCCGGCCTGGATTTTGTGGCTGGAATTCACTTGTATCATTTTGATATTGAAGCGCATGCTCAATATGGCCTTCTCGATCTGGGAACGCGATGGGACGGATCGGCTGTAAAGCAGCAGTTTTATGGTATTCACATTGCTTATCTGTACGTAAATCAGCATGTCACTCGAAAATCATGTCGTGATCATCGAGATAAAATAGGGAGGGGTTTCAATTGATGTCGAAAAATAAAAGACTCTAAACTCGAACTAATCAACAGTTCGTTTCTATTGAAAATAGAAAAAGTGATATCCGAAAAATAAACCATTCAACTATATTTTCACTTAGACGATTTGACGCATTTTCTATCCGTAGAGAGTGCGTTTCTTCTTTTGAATAAATGGCAAAAAAAAGGCGACTCGATGACGAGCCACCTTTCATCACAGAATCATATCATCAGCCTTCTCTATTTTACAACCAATATTTTCTTCGATTGTACCACCTGATTATCAACCCTCAGCGTGATAAACAAGAGACCACCGGGAAGATCATATTTGCTGAAATTCAAGTCAAGCTTCCTCCTCTTATCAACTGGAATAAGACAGAGGGGCCTGCTTAAGGCGTCAGATATCATGATTTCACCATTCTCCACTGTGCGATTAAAATCCAACACCGCAAAGTTTTTTGCCGGGTTTGGATATATCGAAAGATCTAAATTCCCCCCTGCTATCCCAGCACTCAGACCCAGAGGAATGACACAAGAGCTCACCTCACCTAGAGATATTAAGAGCGATTGATTATTAGTGCCATTTTCAAAGCCATCTGATAATTCAACTCTGACAGACGTGACGGAGCCCGTAATATTGACTGAGGCAGATTCCACCTGATCTCCCCGATAAGTATCAAAAACCTTCTCTCCTGTACCGTCATCATAATACACTGTGGCGGTCTCGATAAAACGATCACTTGCCTTTCCTCTGGTCCTTGAATCGAGCCCCGTAATCTCGAAAGCGACATCCTGATTTCCATCGGGAAAATTCAACGTACTGGAAGCATAATTGGGCCCGCTGTGGGCAATTACTGAAGGATTGAAAACGGAAATCAATGGATCGGTACAGTCGTCATCGCAAAAATCCGGGATGCCGTCTCCGTCGCTATCTATGTTGTCATCACCACCCTCACATATGTCATCGGCATTGCAAACGCTGTCGTCATCATCATCAGGGCACGGTACTCCAGTAGAACAATAGTTCACAGGGCTTAAAGAGATCTGTTGCCCCGGACTGTGCGCATCATAACCATCACTCAGGCTGACTGTGATCCGATTTACAATTCCCTGGATTACCACTGTTGCCGAGTTTACGTTTGCACCACTGTATGTGTCATGTACGACTTCCTGGTTATTGGCATCGAGATATTTCACAGTCGCTATGTCCTCATAGCGCTGGATGGGATTACCGTTCAATTTTGCACTGAGATTACTGATGGTGAAATTGGCATCCCGGCTATCCAATTCCAGGGTTACTTTTGACTCAGAAGTTCCGTCGCCGATGTGAGAAAGTGGATTAGCATCGAAAGACTTAGTTGCTTCTGTGCAATCACAGGCATCTACCGGAGTACCCGAGCACATGCAGTTCATATCAAGAAGGTCATTTTCAGTGCATATGTCTCCATCATCACATGGTGCCCCGGGATATTCCTGATCATTACTGTCATTACAATCAGTGTTATTAAGCACATAACCCGGTGGGGGTGTGCAATCTTCGATCGATTTGTTTGGATCTCCATATCCATCTCCATCACTGTCAGCGTAATAGAGAAGTGTTTCCGAATTCGTAAAACTTGCACTGGCAGCATCGTTAGATTGGTTGTCGTCAATTTCGCCATTGGGATTTGCCGAGGCAGCTGAAAATATATGACTGCCCAATGCGGTCTGAAGCGGCGGCAAAGACACATCTTGAGACTGGCCACTTGACAGGGTTCCAGTCCAATTAAACTGTTGATTTGTAGCGCCGTCTACATTGTACAATATTTCTACAGATGTAAGTACTGCTGTACCCTCGTTGGTGAGGGTGACGATGGGATCGATGGTCGTTCCACATAGATCGCCTGCAGGCTGAATGACAGTGCTAATCGATGCATCAGCTGAAGACTGACTACATGGCGTGAGGCAAGGGGCATTATACACTCGATCCCGGATGAGATCTCCTGGCTGGGGTCCGAAACCGAGGTTAAAATCAATCCCTACTCCAGACACCAAATGACAATAACTCATGATGGTGCCTGCGCTGGGCAAAGGGCCATCGCAACCCTCACTATAACCAGCTGCCGGACCACACCCGTCGATTGCCGTGTTGTTACCATTCCATGCACAAGCATGTGTATGTTGAGAACCCAAATTGTGTCCGATCTCGTGCGTGAGCACCTCGATCGTCCAACTATAGGCTGGCACTGTCTGGAATGAAGTGCCTATTGCACTGTATCCAACACCGTAAAATGCATTGCACAGGACGTTGAGATAGGCAATCCCGCCACCTCCGTTTACACCGACCAGGTGAGCGAGATCTCCGTTGTATTGTCCGTTTAATGCATTTCTGAATTGTGTCAGGTAGTTACTGGTGTTGGGGCCGGAATAGGGATCTGGCTGGTCCCAAACTTTTATTTCACTTACAGTCAGGTTTATGGATTCCTGAGCGTACAAGAACGCCACTTGCCCAAATGCATCCATCACATAATTAGAGGCCGTTTGCACACCACCTTTCGCCAGGACGAGATCGTAATCCACTTCGATATACATCCTTACACAGTTGTCCGGATTTGGGGCCACACGCTGGAGATCGTTTTCGCTGCTGTTTTGATGGTGTTCATCTGTCACAAAGCAATCAAAGGGGTTGCTGACATTCACCTCTCCCTCCTCGAAATAAAGATAGCGGGTGCCATTCTCCTCCTTAATGAGATTAAATGTCAAGCCGTCATGGGCTACAATCCCCGAAAGCTGGCCATTGGAGATCGCAATGGCAGCGATTCCTTTTTTCCGGTCTTCAATTACTCCCCAGTAGAAGAGACTTTGAGAGAGGTCGATGGGAACTCCTGATGAGGTGTGGGCCTGGAAATCTGATGTTGTAAAGCTCGTCCGTTGCAACTTGATTTGCAGGTGGCCCCTTGATGTCGGGATTTTGATTTTGATCATGTTATCCCTGTTTTGAGAAAGTCTGACAAACTCGTCATCTTTCAACTGCAGGATTTCAGCCTTTTTAATTGCAGCAATTTGTTCAGGTTTTTCTCTTGAAAGATCACCTTTTAAAGAAAAGAGATCATAAGATGTAAAAGATTCGATTGGTTGGGATTTCAGTTTTCTCGCGTTGAAATTTTGCGCATGCGCCTGATAAGTTAATACCAATAGGCACACTGTTACAATGAGTACATTGTGTCGATTCATAGAACTCAATATTTAAGAACGTTAAATAATGCAGTCCGAGAGGTTCGATCTGAAAAATAGAGGAAAAGTGGGTCGGGTGGTCCGAATAGTAAAGTTATAACGTGAGTAAGCGCAAGATATTTTCCAGGTTTGAGATGAAATTTATTTACACTCGTTTTACATTATAGATAGATCATTAGTCATCAATTGCGGAATAAACCATTTGCCTCATTTTTGTGCCATAATAATTAGTATAAGGCCAGCTTTGGGTCATCAGAATAGCTATCATCTTCTCCCTGGGATCAATAAGAAAATAGGTGTTGAAAGCACCACTCCAATAATATGCCCCTTCACTTCCCGGTAATCGCACGTCAGAGACGTCTGTACGGATTCCAAATCCCAATCCAAAGCCATTGCCAGATGAGTACTTGAGGCCCTCGATGTGATTGTCCGTCATGAGTTCTAATGTTTTCCTACCGACAATTCGTTTGCCGTTATAACTTCCCAAGTTAAGGAGCATTTGGCCGAATTTTAGATAGTCTGCCGCGGTCGAATACAGTCCATGAGTACCTCCAAATACAGTGTTGCCACTGGAGGGACTCCACTGATCAATTGATTGCAGTGTGCCATCCTCTTGCAATGCATGTAATCCCGCGATGCGCTCAGAATTCTCTTCAGGGACGTTGTAACCTGTATCACTCATGCCCAGTGGTGTGAAGATGTACTCGTTCAGATAATCTTCTACGGTCTGACCGGAAAAATGTTCTATTAACACTGCCAGTACATCGGTTGCAGCACTGTAGTTCCACTGTGCTCCGGGATGTCCCATCAGGGGATGAGACAACAGAGCATCTACTCTCTCGGCAATGGATTTGTGTGGCTTTTGATACAGCAGGGCAGCTAGTTTCTTTTCGTAATCTGATTGGCCGAGGCCATGCGAAAATCCCGCCGTATGAGATAGTAGATGCCAAATTAAAACGGGACTGTTGGGTTTTTCGAGATTGGACTCGATGTCACTCGGATCGCTGAGGACCATTAAATCTTCAAAGGCCGGGATATATTTGGAGACAGGATCAGTAAGTAAGAAGTGCCCTTGTTCGTAGAGTGTCATAAATGCGACTGAGATAATAGGTTTCGTCATCGATTGGATATAAAATATTTTGTCTTCAGTCATCAGATCCTTTTTCTTCATCTGACTATGTCCAAAGGCAGTATTCTGGGCTACCTGGCCTTTTCGATAAATCAAACTGACTGCACCTGCTACACGACCTTCTGAGATTTCTGTTTTAATAAAATTTGAATAGCGCTCCAATCCGATCTCAGAAAGTCCTGCTTTTTCTACCGCTGTCTGGCCATAAATACTATAGCCAATCAAAGAGAAAAATAAGGTTGGTATAAATAGGTTGAGTTTTGATCTTTTTATCTTATCACTCATAGGTACAGATTTATAGTATTAATTATTTTATTTCATGGGGTATCTGTCCGGACTGATAATATTTGACTATATTTTCAGCTGCAAGACGTGCCATCGCATTCCTTGTCTCAATCGTAGAGGAGCCAATGTGGGGAAGAACAACAGCGTTTTCCATCACCAGAAGAGGATTAGTCGATAGCATCGGCTCAGGATTTGTCACATCTAATCCGGCACCCCAGATCTCTTTTTCTTTTAATGCCTGGATCAGGTCTGTTTCATTGTGTAATCCACCCCTGGCGGTATTAATAAAAATTGCACTTTTCTTCATGCTGGAGAAAGCAGCAGCATCGAATTTATTTGCTGTTGCTTGATTTAAGTTTGCATGTACAGATAGTACATCACTGTTCTTGAGTAGGTTATCATAGCTTACCAGGGAAGCACCTAATTTTTCTTCCGCTTCAATATTGCGGTTGCGGTTGTGATAAATTACATCCATGTTGTAGATCGCCTGGCATCGGCGTGCCATTTCATACCCGATTGCGCCCAATCCAAAAATGCCTAAGGTTTTATTTTTTAGATCAAGCCCCAGATTAGCCTTTGGAATAAAATATTTCCAATTACCCTCTACTATTTTATTGTGTGTTGCAAACATTTTTCTCGCGACGGCAATCATGAGTGCAAAGGCAATTTCCGCAGTTGCCTCCGTAAGTACTCCGGGAGTGTTGCCGAGCCGTACACCATGATTTTTTGCGGCAGCCAAATCGATATTGTCATATCCCACTGCAAAAGTCGAGACAATGTCGAGATGGCTGCATTGATTGAAGAAGTGTGCATCGATCTTATCCGCTGAGGTGCACAACAAGGCATTTTTGTCGAGACATGATTGAATCAGCTCAGACTGGAGCATGGGTCTCTCCAGGTGCCAGACCTCCACTCTACAGTTGGCTTCTTCCAGGCATTCTTTAGCTTTATCGGGAAGGATTCTGCTTACGAAAACTTTTTTCGACATTATTCGCAAAGTGATCGAGCACTAAAGTTAAATGCCTTTTCCGCCATCGAATAAAATAAATACCTCCTCACTATTCAGATTTTATTACTAAATGTTTGATCATTGGAATGGCAATCTTACCACGTTTCAAATTCAAAGGAATAAATTTTCGTTGCAATATAGAGTAAGATTTAGCTACTGACTTAACAGGTGCAATCAACGCAAAAAAAATGAATTAAAAGTCTACTCCTTTAAAATAGTTTGGCCTTACTGCCTGTGGCTGCAGGTCGGTCAATTCCGTGATTTTTACAGGCCTTTTTTCTTCAATACTTTTACGGGCGGCAACGCCTATTAAAATACTCATCGCACCGTCCCTGCTTCCGGCTGCATGCTGCAGGGGGTCAGGAGCATTCTGATTTCTAAAGATCTTATCCTGCAGCCTCACGTCTCCACCTCCATGGCCTCCACGAGATTGGCCTACCTTAATAACTTCAAAATCTTCAAAATTCTTCATCACAACGATCTCGTTGTAAGTTTCAAACTCTTCCTTCGCGGACTGGTCCATTTCTGCTGCATGCATCGCGGCCTGATCGGTTTTTTCCTTGTCCCTCCAGGGAATGTCCTGCCACGAATCCAGCCTGCCATCCATTCCATTAAAAGCGATGCGCCATCCCTCGTATGGGGAGTAGGTAGTCAGGGAATAATTTACAAGAACGTCATTTGCGTATTTGATCTGCGCTGACATTTTATCATAAATGTCAATCTCACCCCGCCATAAACAATTGTCCCTGACATATCCATCATATTTTTCGTTGTCCGTATAGAGCGCAGTAGATCTCTTGTCCTTTGTGATGTCCCAATAAAATTTGCATTTATCTGTATAGGCACAATTCCTGCAATTTGCTCCCCGGAAATGATTGTTTTTTCCATAATGTTCTAATGCTCCGTATGCAGAAACCTCGACTGGGTCGGAGTCGAGAAGCCAGTTGAGTAGGTCGAAGTGATGAGTGGCTTTATGTACCCATAAAGTACCCCCCATTGCCGTAATTCCATGCCACCTTCTGAAATAGCTTGCTCCGTGATAAATATTTAAGTACCAGTTGAAATCCACTGAGGTTATTTTACCTATCCGCTCCTCCTTGAGCAGTTCTTTGATTTTAGTTGGGTGTGGAGCCCACCGGTAATTAAAACCCACAATAATTTGCTTTCCAGATTTTCTCTCGGCATCGAGGATTGCCTGGCACTTTTCCGCCTCGGTGGTCAAGGGTTTTTCCGTGATCACTTGTATCCCTGCGTTCAGTCCTTTAATTATGAATTCATGGTGTGTTGCATCTACAGTGGTTACAATAAGGACATCTGGTTTGATCTCACGCATCATCTGATCGAAATCTGTAAAAACGGGACAACTTACTCCCATAAATTTTTTTGCGTATTCCAGACGGCCGGGATTGATATCTGCAAGTGCGACAAACTCCAGGATGTCAGAATAACGGTCTACCAGATTTTTTCCCCAGAAAGAAGTACCCCGAACTCCCGTCCCAACAAGGGCTACTCTTTTTCTTGCAAAAAAAGTTTGGGAGGAAATTTGTTCAACGGCACCGGGCACTATTGATGCTGCACCAGCGGTAATTCCCGAGGATTTTAAAAAGGATCTTCTCTTCATTTTTCCATATCTAATTGTTGCACCAAAATAGCTGAATTTTAATTAATCTCAATATTGCTGCACATAGAAGCGAAAAATCTCGATAGTATTTATTAAAATGGCATACTATTCACAAAGCTTTTAAAAAAACAGTCGGATCATGGACAAATATATTTTGGCAATAGACCAGGGGACAACGAGTTGCAGAGCTCTGGTGATAACTCAGGAGGGAGATATCAAGGCTGTTGCACAACAGGAGTTTACTCAGATTTTTCCAAAACCCGGATGGGTAGAACACGATGCCAACGAAATCTGGAACGTGCAGCACGCCATGATCGACAAGGCGATAAAATCAGCTGATATTACACCGGGACAGATCGAGGCAATCGGGATTACCAATCAGCGGGAAACCACAGTGGTGTGGGACAAAAGAACGGGCAGCCCTGTCTACAATGCAATTGTGTGGCAGGATAAACGCACGGCAGATATTTGTGAGGAGATAAAGGAAAAGGGATGGGCACAGGAAATTACGAGCCGGACAGGACTTGTTGTGGATTCCTACTTCTCGGCGACTAAAGTGATGTGGATCATGCGAAATGTCGAGGGAGCTCTGGCTCTTGCCCACCAGGGTCATCTCGCCATAGGAACAATAGACTCCTGGCTTATCTATAAAATGTCGGGGGGAGACCAGCACATTACAGACTTCTCAAATGCATCGAGGACGATGCTTTACAACATTTACGAATTGGAATGGGATCCATGGATCTTTGAGCGGTTGGAAATACCGCGGCAGGTTTTACCAGCGGTGAAGCCCTCCTCATTTGACTTTGGCCACTTTGAATTCGGAGAGGTAAAGATCCCAATAAGGGGGGTGGCAGGCGATCAGCAAGCAGCACTTTTTGGGCAACAATGTCTCGCACCCGGAATGGCAAAAAATACGTACGGTACCGGATGCTTTATGCTTATGCAGACAGGTGAAAAGGCCGCTCGATCGCAGAACGGGTTACTTACCACAATTGCCTGGGGTATTGATGAGAAAGTCTATTATGCTTTAGAGGGAAGTGTCTTCATTGCCGGTGCCGCCATCCAGTGGTTGCGGGATGGGCTTCAGTTATTTGCCAATGCCTCGGAATCCGAGGCACTGGCACGGTCGGCAAATCCAGAACACGGTGTTTTTGTGGTTCCCGCATTCGCGGGACTGGGTGCTCCATATTGGGACATGTACGCTCGCGGGGCCATATTTGGACTCACACGCGACACTACTTCAGCAGAATTGACGAGAGCCACTCTTGATTCGCTTGCATATCAAACCAGGGATATTCTGGAGGCCATGGAAATAGATAGTGGAATCAAACTCGATAGTTTGAATGTGGACGGTGGAGCAACTTCAAATAATTATTTAATGCAGTTTCAGGCTGATATCCTTGGTGTCCCCGTTTTGCGTCCGGAGATCACCGAGACAACGGCAATGGGAGCAGCATATCTGGCCGGATTACACATTGGATTTTGGACTGAGGAAGATATTGCCCAGATACGCAAAATAGATCGGAAGTTTGATCCTGAAATGTCACAAGATCAAAGTGCTTCCCTCTACAGTGGCTGGCAAAAAGCGGTAAAAAGATCAACCGGATGGATGAAAGAGTAAGTTTTTCGGCTCAGCACAGGCATTTATTCCTGAAAAGAGCCAAGGGGGAGTTATTTGATCTGATTGTCATCGGTGGGGGGATTACCGGTGCCGGAATTGCTCTAGATGCGAGGAGTCGGGGGCTGTCTGTTTGCCTTGTCGAAAAGGGTGATTTCGCCTCGGGCACCAGCGGAAAATCGACAAAACTGATCCATGGAGGATTGAGATACCTCAAACAATTTGAGTTTGGGCTGGTGAAAGAGGTTGGTCAAGAGAGAGCGCTATTGCATCAGCTTGCCCCCCATCTGGTAGTGCCCGAAAAAATGGTATTACCCATTATCGAGGGTGGATCTCTGGGCAAAGTTATGACGTCCATTGGTCTCTATATTTATGATTTCTTGGCAGATGTGGAGGGAGAGGATAAGCGTAAGATGCTAGATGTGCACCAAATCCAGGAGATCGAACCCCTTTTGCCCACTGACAAATTATTGGGAGGAAGTATATATGCAGAATACCGGACAGATGACTCCCGACTAACGATCGAAGTAGCTAAATCAGCATTTAGGTTGGGTGCTAATCTGCTTAGTTATGTAGAATGTCAGGGTATAATTGAGGATGAAGGTGCCGTGGTTGGAATTACCTGCGAGGACCTGGTCGCATCTGAAAAGTTCGAGATTCGCGGTAGGAATATCTGCAATGCAGCGGGACCATGGGTCGATGACATCAGAACTTTTTGTGGTACAGTGCAGGGGAAGAGACTGTATCTCACCAAAGGTGTGCACGTTGTGGTGCCGAGATCAAAGTTGCCTGTAAACCATTCGGTCTACTTTGATGCTCCCCATGATAATAGGATGATATTTGCCATTCCAAGACTCGACACAACATATATTGGGACAACGGATACCTATTATGATGGGAATAAAGATCAGGTAGTCGTCTTAAGGTCTGATGTGGAGTATCTTCTCGGTGCAGTCAACCAGACTTTCTCGATTGAGCCCCTTCGTATAAATGATGTCATGAGCTCCTGGGCCGGCTTGCGTCCACTTATTTATGAAGATGGCAAATCGGCTTCTGAGATATCGAGACGGGATGAGATCTTTGAGGCCGCCAATGGATTGTTGTCCATCGCTGGTGGCAAGCTTACCGGATATCGCAAAATGGCAGAACGCATTGTAGATCGAGTCATCACACGTATGTATCCCCAGACCGCAGGAGACCATCCTTCTAAGACTGAAGGTATTCCTTTGGTGGAACCAGCTTACACGAACTACGGGGAAGTGGAGAATGGGATCGAGACTCTGGTAAAGAAGCACGCAAAGTTAAACCTACCCCAAAATCACTTCATCTACCTGGTGCAGAATTATGGTAAAGCTGCAAAAGTGATTTTGGAGAAAGTTTCGCAAGAAAAACAGGAGGGAAGTACTATCTTTGACTTGCTGCTAAAGGCAGAATTAGACTACTGTAGTGAATTTGAAATGATTGTTAGACCGGAAGATTTCCTGGTGAGAAGGTCGGGCAGAACATACTTCATGCCCGGAACTATTGATCGAGCAAAAGACGTTACTTTTGAGTACTTCCGGACCAGCCAAAGTCGGGCACTGATCGACCTGGATGTCGAGCGGGAGCGGTGGTTCGCATTGGCTAAAACAATGACAGAATTCGCGTAAATCTGAGCAATGGGAGAATTTCTGGGATCGGGATCACGTCAATGCTTTAAATTGACCTTTTAAGCACCTCAATTGGGCAATACTGCATTAGATCAGCAATCATTTAGGAAGTTGTTCGAAGAGCACTACGATTTGTTGTGCAATTATCTGAATGCAAGGACTAAAGACTGGGATCTCAGTCAGGAAATCGCCCAGAAGACATTCGTCAAGATGTGGGAGAAGCGACACGATATCTCGATTAGCACTTCCTCAAAGAGTTATCTATTTCAGGCTGCCAGAAACACCTTGATCGACTACTATCGTCAAGTCAAATCATCCACGGAACATTCGGAACAATATGCAGAAGGTACAGACAATATTGAAGTCATGTCTGTGGAAGAAGATAGTCAATTGACACTCGCACACAAGATTTCTTGGGCTGTGGAGCAGCTAAAACCCAAAACCCGGAAGATCTTCCAATTGAACAAGAGAGAAGGTCTCACATATGACGAAATTGCCGAATATATGGGCATTTCAAAGCGAACTGTGGAATACAATATGAAGAATGCATTGATACAACTAAAGGAATTGTTAAAGGATAAAGTCTGAAGATGGTAAAAATAATGAGCGAGAAATTGGGGATCACCCGATTGTGAAACGTCTTTAGGATGATATCGTGGTATAAATGAGCAAGTTAGAGGATAAAATATTGCAATACATCATCAGCGGAAGAGCATCTGCTGATAAAGATATTGATAAGGAGATTCGAGAGGATCCCTCCTTTGACCAGGCTGATTTTGACCTACTCAACAAGATTTGGAACGATGCTGACCTCCTGAGGGATTACAAACGTCCTTCTCATGATCAGGCATGGCAAAATATCATGCAGGAAACGGGGATAGGTAAGGTAAGATCCATAAATCATACGAGGAGATGGCTTGCAGCCGCCTCAGTAGTGGCTTTGTTGAGCTTGGGACTGTACTTTTATCTTACAAACGATCCCTACATCTCGTACATCGCTCAATCAGATGAAGAATACACCCTGCCTGATAACAGTAAGATAGGATTGAAAGCAGGCACAGAGATCAGGCATCTGAAAGCAGACAGGTTTCCAAGTGCTGCAAACCGACATGTCTATTTTGATGGAGAGGCGACTTTTGATATTGCACAAGGCGAAAAGCCTTTCAAAGTTATCGCTGAGCACACCGCTATTGATGTCTTAGGAACGAAATTTATGTACAAGGTAGAAGGTGTGAGTGCTGAAGCCGAGAACATGGAGGGCCAGGTGAAATTTAGCACCGCCAAGGGAGATTCTGTTGTTTTGAATCAGGGTGATAAAGTGACTTACGACGGAACAACCTTGAATTACATCAAGTATGAGCCACCACCTCCACCCGAACCCGAACCTACAGGCAATAATGTCACTATGGATGACCTGTTTGATATCATAGTGTATAAATTTGGTGGGGAAAATGTGACGTCAGTATCCGGTCTTAGACTGGGAAGGGTGGTAGTGAATGTCGACTTAAAAATCGATAGCCTTGATGAGTTTATTCAAGCCCTGGTAGACAATCCAAACATCGATATCGAAGCTACAAAACGAGGTTCAAACAGGGTGCACATTTCCAGATTACAAGGCACGTCGACAGGCCTAAGACCGGATTTCAACTATAACATGCTTCTGAACGGGGTCAGATTCAAGTAGCAGTTTGCAGCATTTTAATGAAGTACGCCTCTTCTTAGAAATGTATGAGGGGTACGGATTTCATTATTCCCTTTCCATTGATACGGCACAGATAATTACCAGGAGGGATCTCCGGTATTTGATAAGAAATCTCGTGACTACCCTTTTGAAAAAAGCGATTGTCAAATTGAATTATCTCCTGCCCAAGCGAATTAATGAGACTTAATTTTAATTCTGATCCGGGTGACTCAAAACTGACAGTTAATTTTTCGAAAAAAGGATTGGGATAAGTTGAAAATTTAAGCCACCTATCCAAATTGTTTTCGGGCGTTGATGTTGTCGCACATCCCGTCACAAGCGGTATGTGTTTAAATTCATGCGAAAAGATCTGATTGATATCAGACTCGGCAACATTAAACCAATCTATCAAAATAGATCCGAAAATATCTTTAAAATCAAATTGAGGTTTCACCCCGGCCTGAGGATCGATCTCAGGAAGAATCTCGGGATTATTGCCAATGATACGTGCGTTGACACACGTTCCAAAAATTAGGAGTGGAGCTGCATCACCATGATCAGTACCCAGGGAGCCATTGGCAGCAATTTGACGACCAAATTCAGATCGTGTAGCACCAATAACACGCCGATCAAGGCCCTGTATCCGCAGATCATCTACAAAGGCCATCACTGCTTCAGATAGGTTAGACAATAGAGTGGCATGGTCACCTACAGTAACGTCTCCATCAGTTACCTGATTTGCATGTGTATCGAAACCGTTGATATTGGCCACATAAATCTTAGTCTGAAGACCACCCGAAATCAATTGCGCAACTGTTTTGAGTTGATCCGCAAGACTATTGACCCCCGGCTCGGGATAAAGTGACGACTGATTGGTGCCCTTCTCGGAGATGTCCTTTAGCACTTTGGAGTAGACATTTGTTTGCTCTACAATTTGCCTGAGAAATGTGAGTTCGTCACCGTAAGGCAAGTCGGGTAAGGGATCACCCTCAATACCCGGAATAGTGGCGAGTGCCGTGGGATCATTAATAGCCAGTGAAAAATTGGCAGCAATACCCTGGCAGGTTTCGGAGACAGTTGGCCCCAAAGTGATGGCCACAGGATGTGGAAATTCATTATTGGGGTAGCCCTCGGGATAGCCCCCGTGCAACTGATCGAGATATCTTCCTATCCATCCTGTAGTAATGATTTCCTGAGCCTGGGAACCACTGTCCCAAATATCTGTGGATCGAAAATGACTTCGATTTTGATTGGGATATCCGACACTCTGAATTATTGAAAGTATTTGATCGTCATAGAGTGATTTCAGGCCGGACATTGTGGGATGAAATCCAATCGTATCACTTAATTTTAATAATTGATTTTCTGGAATAAGAATGCTCGAACGGTGAGCAGATAAATTTTTATACTGGTCGGTGGGAATTACCATATTGAGTCCGTCATTTCCACCATTTTTTTGAATAAGCACAAAAATCCGGTCATTTTCTTCCTCAAATAAATAGTTGAGTTTTGAATTTGCAAGTACTCCGATATTTACTCCTCCCAGGGCTACTGGAAGGGAAAAAACAGAACCGGATCGCAAAAAAGATCTCCTTTTCATGACGTACAGTTTTTTTTGAAGAGATATTAAAAATATTACCTAGGATAGTTGATATTCTGGAAGACTAAACATAGCGGCAAACATTGCTTTCAATCTATTCTCCACAGCGTTTTTCAGATTCGTGTCGTCGGGATTAGCCTTATATTCGGCGTACTCGATTGTCCATTCATAATCCGGAAGCCCGGGGATTAGGATCGATTTCAGATATTCCTTTTGTGATTGAGATATTTCCTTCGGTAGAAATAAATCTGTAAGGTAATCGATCAGTTCTACAGGTTCTCCGGCATTTTCATAGTGATCAACAATACTTAACAAATCAGCCTGAACGGGAACACCATCACCATCTACTCCAGCGATGATAGCTGTGGTAAAAAACAAGCGATTTGACAAGGTAGTGGAGTTGATCCACGTGCGATAATAGAGTGGTGGCTGATAATAGGCCTTCCACCCGGCAACGGTCGGAGCATTGAAAAACTGCATTTGGAGCAATTCTGTAACCCCGCCGAGTCGCTGCCACAATCGATATCGTCTGGTCAAACCGCCAGAAATCTCCACTTTTAATTGTTTGATTGAGCCCAATACCAAATCAATCGGATTCTTAATCATAGCGCCTATGGCATAAGCATCATAAAAGTGTTCGCTTTGGAGAAGAGTTCTTACCATTGGGAGCATTTCGTATTTATTTTCCCTCAGAATTCGAGCCATTGGTTCGATAATACCCGCTTCCACCTGTTCATTTAAATCGTAGTACACAAACCAGCGATAGATTTTTCTTGCGATAAACCGGGCCACTTCATCTTGCTGAAAAATAATATCGATAAGGTGACTGTATTCATTTGACTCCATATTCGGGATCTCAACAGAATTAAACCGGTGGCTGAGTATTTTCGTGGTTTTGTCATGACGTGCAGATACAAATACGGAATCAACGTTGCTGTCGTTTCTAAAAATGTAACCCGTATCACGCCATCCCGTTAATATTTTCGAGATGGCCAGAATATCATCCTCTGTATAGTTTGTATAATCACCTTCTCCCGCCAATGGACCCTTTCCAATAGTAAATAATTCGAGCAGCTCACGAGCGTAGTTTTCGTTTGGTCGATTACGCGTGTTTTGATTTCCGTTGAGATATCGCAGCATGGCTGGATCGATCGTGGTCACTTTTGCGAGCTCTTTAAAATTTCCGAGGAAGTTCTCTCTATAGTTCGTGATGTTTCGATAGCGAAATGTTGCATCGCGAATGTTGGATGTCACAAAATGGTTATACCAGAATAGTGTCATTTTTTCCCGGATCGAAAAATCTTCCTCCAGGATTACTTTTACAGTCCAGGCAGCTAATGATCTAAGTCGATCATTGATCAGTTTGTTTGTATTCTCTACCCGGCTATAGGGCACATAAACCCAGGTGTCTCCAATAGGGACGAGTGGATCATTTTGATCGAATGCATTGACTGGAGGATCGGGGAGAGGAAGTGTAGCGAGCAACTCATCCAAGGTACTTGACAGACCCAACTCCAGTGCCTTTCCGATTTCGTCTTCTCCCGATCCATATGTAGTTCGTCTCAGAAGATGGGCTGCTTCACTTCTACCCCATGCCCCCTGGTAGGGTTCTATGCTAAATGATGAAAATCCTCCCATATAGATTACAATTGTTTTGTTAAGGTTGTCACTGCATACACGTAGATATTGACCGAATCGTTGGCCAAAGGTTTAAAATCTGACCTATTGCTTCCAATTTCGACCAGATGGACTATCGAAATTAGCCCGGTAATTTATCGACCACGAACCGTCCTAATTTTTGACCCTGTGTTACGCCATTATCAATGGCTGGCATGTAATGTATTCCTCCGTATAGGCGGCTGATCGCAGCCTCAGCGGAAGCGTCCAAAAAGGAGTTAAACTTTCGCATTGGAAGGCCATAAGTGAGTTCGACCGTATCCTCAAAGGGGAATGGATCCCCATAAATACTCGTGAGCATGATGGCCGCTGCAGAAGAGATTACACTGTGTCCGCTTGTATACTCGGGAAATGGAGGAGTCTGCAGCAGTGGGACCCAGTCCTCATCGATGTACTTATTGATCACAGTCTCCGGCCTGATCAGATTACTCCTGTATTTTTCATCCCAGCAACTTATGAATGCATCGAAGAGGGCTATCGATGTCCAGGCTAATGTCTTCGCAGTCTTGACCATATCCCCTCCAGAGTTCTTGGCAGCGATCTGTGCGATTCCCATCCAATGGCCGCCGGGCGTTATTTTTTTTGTGGCAAACATAACGTGACCCTTGTGATGACTCACGTAGGGATTGCAATCCCAGAATTGTGCAATGGCTTCCTGCTCTTCATCCAAATTGTTTACTGTTTCATAGACCTCTTCAACTTCCTGATAAAAAACACTGCCTTCGTCCAGGTCATACTCCGTCGGTAAGGGAGGTGTAAATTGTGTGGCAGAGTCTATGACTAAGGTTCGGATATCGCGCCAGTGGGGTTCGATACCTTCCATGTAGTCGGGTGGCGTAGGTTGCCACCGCCCGGGCTCGTCCCTGATGTCAAATTTTGGAAAAGTCCTTGTTTGGTTATAATTATCGAGATTAGCCCATTCCATAATATGACTCTCCACGATGCGGGCATATTCTTCTGAACTGGTCAGGACCCTCCTAGGTACACCAGCCTCGCGATACCGCGTCCTCAGATCTGCCAGAAACTCATCCATTTTTGCTTCGGAAAAAATCAGAGCTCTACCCACATTAGCAAACGCAAATACACAGGCGATATTGAGGTTGACATCCGTGTTTATAGGACGTGGCAAAGGTTTTAATCCGGCTATATGGCCGACCAGTGATGGATGATCTGAACTGTCCTGGCATATTGTCTCATAGGCTGCTATGCTCGCATAAGCATAAATTCGACTTGCCACTGGAGGTGAGAAAATATCATAGACAATGATTTCAGTCAGTTTATCCAGCGCACGATGTAAATTGACCGGCTCTGCCGAAACACCCAGATATGTTGTATCCGGCTTGCAGGCAAGTATCGAGGCAAAAATGCAAAGTAGAGCACACCACTTACTAAACTTCATATCTGCATTTGAATTTTCTTCCGTAAAAATAAAGAATTTGCAATTGCCAATCCCGTCGACAGTTCTGAAAATCAAGTATTTCCTTACAGTCACCTCAGAAATTTTAAAAGGAGAACACCCCTTCTACTGCATTGGGTAAATTGACGTTGGGTAAATTGGATTGATTTTAATAGCTTACCAGATCAATTAAACACCACATTTATGAAATCGATGATAGGTTTTTTTCTGGCTTTGTTTTTATTCGGGTGTTCGACTCCTGCCATACTTCAGGAGACCGAGGGCGTTATGATAGCAGCTGCTAAACACTTACTGGAAGGCTTATCGAGTGAACAAAGGGCCAAAATCCAGTTCGAAGTGAATGATGAAAGCCGAGAAATCTGGCATTTTCTACCTGCAACAGATTTTGCGCGGTTCGGACTTCCACTTACGGAATTATCGGATGATCAGGATCGAAGGGTTCTGGATTTGGTAGCGGCATCATTGAGTACAGAGGGATTTGACAAGGCACAAAAAATAATGAGTCTAGAGCAGGTTTTGAGAATCCTGGAAAATAATCCTACGAGGCGTGATCCCCAAAAGTATCACATTGCTATTTACGGTGATCCTTCAGATGAAGGTATTTGGAGCTGGGCATTTTCAGGACATCACTTATCATTGCATTATACAATGGTGGATGGTTTGATTGCCAGTACACCTACATTCTTGGGTTCAAATCCGGCAGAAGTAAGAGAAGGGACAAAAAAGGGACTGAGGGTTCTGAGTAATGAGGAAGATCTCGCCTTAGAACTATTAAACTCTTTAGATGATATTCAGCTTAATAAAGCAGTAATTCTCGACAAAGCTCCGAGCGATGTTTATACTTCTGCCAAAAGTCATGTATCACCTCTTGAAAAAGTCGGAATTTTATTTTCCGAATTAAATGATGATCAAAAGGAGAGATGTAAAAGATTAATTGAAGAATATATCTCAATTATGCCCGCGAAAATAGGAGATAAAAGAAGGGCAAAGATTGAAAATTCCGGCTGGGATCAGATATATTTTGCCTGGGCTGGGGTCACAGATCGGAGTGATGGTCATTATTATCGTCTACAGGGTCCATCATTTCTTATCGAATTTGACAATACGCAAAACAATGCAAATCATGTACATTCGGTATGGCGTGATTTCGACGGAGATTTTGGAAGAGATCTGATTAAAGCACATTACAACTCAAATCATTGATGTCAACTCGTTTTTATTTCTGGGTCTTTCTCTTTGGAGTCTTTTCCTGTGGCACATCAAAAATCTCTCCCCCAAAAAAATTGCCAAATGTAATTCTACTGATGGCAGATGACATGGGTTACGAGTGCCTTGCGTCGAATGGTAGCACAGAATACAATACACCTGTACTCGATGCAATGGCAGAGAGGGGTTTGCGCTTTGCTAATTTTCATGCTCAGCCTCTCTGTACACCCAGTCGTGTAAAGATCATGACAGGTATGTACAACTATAAAAACTACACCCATTTTGGATACCTGGATCGATCCCAATATACATTTGGATCATTGATGAAAGAGGCCAATTATAAAACCTGCATCGTGGGCAAATGGCAACTGAACGGTTTAAATAAAAATGATCCGGACAATGATGATAGCCAACGACCCAATCAATTTGGTTTTGATGAATATTGTTTGTGGCAATTGACGCAGACAAGAGCTCAGGGAGAGCGATTTGCAGATCCTTTGATCGAACAAAACGGCAAATTACTGGATCTCACCATCGATGATTATGGTCCTGATGTTTTTTGTGAATATGCCATCGATTTTATTTCAAGAAAAAAGGAAAGCCCATTTTTCATTTATTATCCAATGGTCCTGGTCCACGATCCTTTTGTGCCCACCCCGGACAGTGAGGCTTGGAGCAATAGGGCAGGACGACACGAAAATGATACAGCGTATTTTAAGGATATGGTGGAGTATACGGATAAAATAGTCGGTAGATTATTAACAGCTCTGGAAAGAAACAACCTAATTGACAACACGCTCTTTATTTTTTTGGCAGACAATGGTACTGGACGTCAAATCATGTCAAACACGCTTGACGGTATCATCCCAGGATCAAAGGGCCGGACCATACAGTACGGTACCCATGTACCTTCAATAATGCAATGGCCCAATGTCATTCGCGCAGGACAGGTAAATTCAGATTTATGGGGCATTCAGGATATCTATCCGACACTGGGCGAGATTGTGGGAAGGGAGAACAAAGTGGATGGAAAGAGCCTGCTCCCGGCATTGCTGGGTAGGAGCGTCAAAACGCGAGAAGCTATGATGATCTATTACGATCCACGTCACAGTCAGAATGCGAACAAACATCGGGATTTGTACGCGTTTTCACACAGATACAAGTTATATCAGGATGGGAGATTCTTTGACCTTGAGGCAGATCCTTTTGAGCTCAATGCTAAAGTAGAGCTTTCTGATCTTGAGCTGGAAGCGAAGGAGGTCTTAGAGAAGGAACTGGAAGGAATACCTCGAATTTCGAAATAGCCTATAAGTGATTGATTGTCAAAAATATGGGAGCTCACGAGTAGCCGAAATTCTGAAAGAATTCCCGAATTTTCGTAGTATGTTTTAACAGCATTTTAAGATCCATCATTTTCAGCTGACCAACATTTTTATTAAATTCGGCATCCTAAATTTATTTATGTCACCAAACTTTAAAATTGGAATAACAATGAAGACACTTCAATTAGTATTACTGTTTTTTCTTTCGGCGGGAGTGCTGCTGGCTCAAGAGACCGCTACAGAATCAGCCGCAAGCCTCTACAACGATGGTTTGGCATCACTGAAAGCAAAAGATTATAACAAGGCATATGACTTAATGCTCAAGGCGATCGAGGTCGCTGATCCCGAGGCCGATGCTAAGGTTCTTAGATTGGCAAAGGGCAATGGGTCAATTGCTGCCTACTATAAAGGAAATCAACTGGTAAAAGAAAAAAAGTATGACGAAGCGCAGGCTCTTTTTGATAAAGGAATCGAACTAAATGCCAATTCGTACACGTGCTACTATGGAAAGGCAAAGATTCTGGATGATCAGAGCAAGACTGCTGATGCCGTAGCTGCCTACCTCGCTGCTGCTGAAGTGGCAACGAAAGTGGAGAAAGCAGACCGAGCGGAGAGATATACAAAACGCGCTGCTAACCTCGTCGGACTCGCTTATGGCAAAAAACAATACGATGATGCCATCGCAGCTGGGGAAGCATTTCTCGCCAGCAATGAAGCAACTGATGTGAGTTATTATGTCGCGAAGTCTTTATTAGAAAAGGGTAACGCCTCAGATGCAATTGCCCACGCCGAAAAGGCAAATGAAATGGCTGGTGATGCCGGAGAGGGAAAATATATTTTGGCGTTGGCCGAAGCTTATGAAGCCGCCGGAAATAAGAGCGCAGCGGCAGCAGCTTATGGCAAAGTCCCTAAAGGAAAGTACTTTGATCACGCTCAATACAAAGCTGGACAATTGAAATAAAAGAAAATCATTGTTTAGACTTTTGGCTTCTCATGTGATATGAGAAGCCTTTTTTTTGGAGGCATTAATTAATTATTTTGCCGGCTCTTAAGTAGTGTGAGCATTTTATGCAGTTTATAACATTCCTTGTTTTTACTGGTTTCGTAGCAGGCTTTGCCACATGGAAACTCAGGCGCGATAATTTAAGTACTCAAGACGGATATTTTCTTGGTGGTAGGAGTCTTACGGGGATCGTTATTGCGGGGTCAATGCTCTTGACTAACATTTCTACCGAACACCTCATAGGCCTCAACGGATCTGCATATCGCAATGGGGCAATCATAATAGCGTGGGAGGTAACATCAGCACTGGCGCTGGTAGCTGCAGCAATTTATTTCGTGCCGCGATATTTAAAAATGGGGCTTACAACCATCCCCCAATTTTTAGAGATGCGTTTCGATGGGTTTACCCGCACCTTCGTGGCTTTTTTACTCATTGTTTCATTTGTGAGTACTTTGCTTCCCATTGTACTTTACACCGGAGCTATTAATATCGAGAGCCTGTTTGGGATTTCAGAATTACTGGGTGTCTCGAAACTCGAGGGACTTTGGATTACGGTGCTCGCGGTGGGCATTATAGGATCGGTTTACGCCATTTTTGGTGGGTTAAAAATGGTAGCATATACAGACACAATCAATGGTTTTGGATTGTTGCTGGCTGGACTGCTGGTACCGCTGCTGGCCCTTTGGGAAATCGGAGATGGAAATATAATCCGGGGACTTCATGCAGTATATGAATTTGCACCGGAAAAATTTAATGTCGTGAGTAAGGAGGCTGGAGTGGGTCCGGGAAGCAGGGATGCTATTCTACCTTTCGAAGTCCTATTTACAGGCTTGATCATAAATCAGTTGTATTTCTGGACCATGCATCAATCGATTATTCAAAGGGCTTTGGGGGCAATCAGCCTCAGGGAGGCCCAAAAAGGTTTACTATTTACAGGTGTATTGAAGATCCTGATCCCGCTTGTCGTGATCTTGCCAGGTATAATTGGTTACTATTATTTTCAGGATACACTATATGGTGAGCAGGACACAGTATATCCCATGCTCGTAAAAAAAGTCATGCCACTCTGGATGACCGGATTTTTTGTCGCTGTTGTGATGGGTGCAGTGTTAAGCACATTCAACAGTGCATTAAATAGCGCTGCTACTATTTTTAGCCTGGGTATTTACAAACGCTATTTTCGTCGCGATGCAGGTGAAGGGCAATTGGTCAGGATAGGGAAATCGATATCGGCTATATTAGCAGTGTTTGCTATAGTCATTGCGCCGTTTGTCGCAAATGCTCCTGCCGGGCTGTACCAATTGTTGCAACAGCTCAATGGCATTTTTTTCATTCCTATTGCCACGGTCATTCTGGCGGGATTCTTTTTTCCAAAGGTATCAGCACGTGGTGCCAAGGCCGGCTTATTTTTTGGACTGGGATTTTACGTTTTTATGAATTTTGTTCTGAGAGTGGACTTACACTTTGTCCACATCTGGGGCATCGAGTTTGTTTTAAATCTGATTGTGATGCATTTGGTGTCCCTGGTCTATCTGAATGATAATCCTTTTAAAATTGTAGATGTGGGAGCTGTCGCCATGGAGCCTTGGAAGTACGCCCGGGGGATGAGTTTTACCCTGGTGGTGATTACAGTTTTGATTTATATATGTTTGGGATTTTGATTGCTTAATATGAGAATCCCTATTCAGAACTCATGACGAATCTTGGGATTATGATTAGGGCTTCACAATTAGAGTCAAGTGTTTATTGGTCTTTCACTTGGTTTGCTACTTTATGCTTTATTGGGTTATCTGATGTAATACAAAACACGGGGTCAAATTCTCGTTGTACGAAATTCTTTTTATATATTAGTACCAAGTGTAAGTAAAACACGAATTATTTGCTAAAGTAAATATCGACATATAAGTTTTAGGTGTTCTATTAGGCTCCCTTAAATCACCATTTCTAGGCCATAGCCCTAAATAGAAACAAGCGCCTTCGGGCGCGGACTTTCTACTTGGGCTATGCGGTATGGTGATACCGGGGGATCCGGTGGAGTAGCTTCGCGCCTATTTTAGTCCATAAACATTAACCGGCTCCAAAAGAAGTTAACGGAGGCACAAACCAAAATGATCATGCACCTCATCTAGATTTTCCAAAAAAAGATTTCATAGAAATTATACCGTAACCTGTCCTTGATCTGGGCGAGTAAAAAGTTGATGCCATAAAGATGGGATCAAGGGTTATATGGGTGTTATACCATAACCTGTATGGGTGTGGGGATGTATCCGTACACCTGCACCGGCCTGCTTGAGTTTTTAGCGGATTCATAGGCCGGTGTATTTTAATCAAAATTATTAAAACCATTTTTATCTAAAGCCTATGAAGCTCCTCGGCCTTTACCCAAAACTCGCAATAGCCATCCTGCTCTGTACTGTGACATGTAGTACCATAAACGGCCAAGACCGTCCCTACCGCCATATCAAAACCAATGAATACCTGGAACGAATAAAAAAGAAAGATAAAGCAGAAAAAAAAGCTCAACACGACCTAAAAAAATGGTTGAAAAAATCAGAAAAAGAAAGCAAGCGACTAAAGGGTGTGGTCATACCCGTGGTCTTTCATGTATTATATACATCTGACGAAAATAAAATCACCGAAGATCAGGTGATGAGTCAGGTGCAGGCCCTTAATGACCACTTCGGTGATGAGTTGAGAATCAGTGAAAGAGATTCCACCCGGAAGGAAAAAGACAAACAATACAAAAAAGGCGGCTTTAATAAACTGGCTGACCAGGCAGGTATCCAATTTTGTTTAGGAGCTCAAAAAAAAGGAAATTCTCTGATTAAAGGGATCCAGTATTACAGTGCAACTGCACCCGTGTCGCCCTACGACAACAGGATCAAAGAAAAAAAAGACGGAGGTGTCGATGCCTGGGATACGGATAAGTTTATCAATATCTGGATCACGGATCTGCCGGATAGTGTGAGTGGCTATGCCCAGATGCCGGGCTACGATAAAGCCACAGACGGGATCGTGGTAGACTACCGGTATGTAGGCAGGATGGGCACGGCACAGAGTCCGTATGCGGAGGGCAAAACCCTGGTACACCTGATTGGTAATTACCTGGGTGTGCCCTCTGCCTGGAGCAAGAACTGCACATCAGATATCCGGGATGTGCCTCCGCACAATGCTCCCAATTTTGGCTGTCCGGGCTACCGGCATCTGAGTACCTGCTACGGTTTTCCACTGGAGATGACCATGAACTTTATGGACAACACAGACGATGCGTGTATGTATATGTTTACCCGCGGGCAGATCGACCGGATGCACGCAGCCCTCAGCAAGGGAGGTCCACGCTACGGTCTTTGGAACCACACGGAGACAGTCTGCCATGACCTGGAGGAAGTAAGCCTGCGCGAACAACTCAATGAGGAACCTCCAAATGCATCCCGGGCCTACCTTAATATTTATCCCAATCCGGGTCGCAGCTTTTTGACGCTCGAAAGTGGTCAAATTCCCTCGGAGGAGCCCGTGCGAATTGACATTATTGATATCACGGGAAAAAGAGTCTGGCAACAACGGGAGTTATTTCCGAACAGCATTTTCAAAATCGATTGTGGCAGCTGGAGTCGCGGGATCTATTTTGTGGTGATCAACAATAAAGTATCTGAGCCCTATCAAAAAATCATTTTGCTATGAAAAAATTGAAAAAATCGTACTTTAAAAAACAAATGAAAATGCACGGGACAGGAAAAAATAAAATATCCTTTTTGTGGATAATTCCTGATTGGAAGTCCGCCTTGATTTTTCTAGCCGTTTATTTATTTCCTGCGTGTTCTCTGGCCCAGTACCATCAGGGCACCAATATATCGGGAAGTTTTGGAAAGCTGATAGACATCCCGGTGAGTGCACACACGGGTACACCCCTTATTACAGTACCGATGGGGACGATCGAGGAAGGGCCTCTGCGGGTACCCTTTGGATTGCAATATCACAGCACGGGTCCAAAAGCCGGCGAGTTGGCCGGAGACCCGGGCCTGGGATTTCAATTTTTTGGAGGAGGCGCAATATTCCGTCAACACAAACATATGCTGGATGAGGATGACAACAATGGTCGCAAAGGCTACTATATGCACGGAGGGGATCTGACGGTGGCCGCAACACATCGCACGGAAGTAGAAAATAATATCCGGGATGGCGAAAAAGACATTTTTACTTTTTATATGCCGGGATACCAGGGTCAGTTTGAATTTTCAGGAGGCGACGGTGTAAATCCATCGGAGGTTATTTTGATACCGGATAACAACTTAAAAATAGAAGTCACCGGGATTTTATGTCCAGCAGAGCCATTTAGTTGTTCTATTCTAGGTTTTGTAGTCACGGCACCGGATGGCACAAAGTATTATTTTGGAAGATTGCCTGACAAGGCCGACATCGATGTCGATTACACTACAAATGTAAACCTACCCGGTGGTCATCCACAAAAATATATGTACAGTGCCTGGCACCTACGTCGAATCGAAACGTATGATGGAAAAAACACGATAGAATATCGATACCGGCCCAGTGTATACAGGTACGAGACACTGGTGCCCTCCGACCTCAAGGTGACCCATGTCACTAACGGCAGTACCACACAGGTGGCCATTCCGGAACCATACACGTCAGTGCTGAGCGGTACGCAAATACGCTATCAGACCTTGGAGGTAATCTCTGAGGTGCTTGATTCGATCATCACCCGCACCCAGGTGATTGATTTTGAGCATGCCGACCGCACCGATGTCAGTGTTGTATCCGGTAATCAAAAATTGCGGATCAGCGGTGTAAAAATACACGAAGGAGACAGTCATTGCAAGCAATATGCTTTTACCCAAAGCTATTTTACGGACGGTAGCGGGATGAACGATCCCTGGCGCAAAAGACTTAAACTGGATGCGGTAACACTCAAGAGTTGTGACAATACCCAAAGCATCCCGGCCTATTCCTTTACCTACCTCAATCCCAATGGCCTACCACCCCGGCTCACCAAAGGCCTGGATCACTACGGCGGCTACAACGGCAAAACGGCAAACAACAGTCTGTCTACCCTCATTCCCAATACGACGTATGTGTCCCCAAACAATCAGACCACCTTTAGCTACGGAAACGCGAACCGGGATGTAGACACGACCTATGCCAAGCGTGGCCTGCTCACGAAAATCACGCTGCCCACCGGAGGGTACCATGAGTACATCTGGGAGGCCAATCGAGCCCTGGATCCCAATGCCCAGGGAGATAAAACATCCATACAGGACCTGGAAGCCGGCAGAACATCTCCGGCATCTTCCTGCACTCCCTCTACCCACACAGCCTCCTACAGCACCACCCTCTCATCCGCTCAAATCACCAACGGCCATTTTGTCTACGGCATCAGCAGCCATTTTGGCGACTGTGCCGGCAATACGACCCTGGTGCGCCTGGAGGTGCTCCAAAACAATGTGGTCAAGATATTGGAAGAATTTAATTATGACGGCCCCTTTCAGATGGGTCCGGTAGCCCTGGCGGGTCATGGATTAAGCTCAAGTACATCGACCACCTTCCGGCTTACGGTAAATAACGAAGGCCGCGGCTTTGCCGATATCTACTACTACCAGACTGTCCCGGACGATGTAGTGGTCGGTGGTTTCAGGATCAAGCAGACCATCGCCCACGATGGATTTGACACCAGCCGGGACATCATCAAGAACTATAAATACCGGAAGAGTTTTACGGACAATAAATCCAGCGGGGTGTATATCGGCAGGCCCCTATATGGAGATGTGGTGCGCAGCTATGGCACCCCAGTTACGTATGAGCTGATGGCCGAACCCTTCAGCCTGGCACCACTGACCTCCTTTGAGGGATATCATATCGGTTATTCCCGGGTGGAGATTGAGCACAACGGAAACGGCACCACGGTGCAGACCTTTAAAACCGAAGATTTTAATCACACCCCCGGATATCCTTCCACCGGATTACAAGCCCGTGTCCTGGCCGGCAGTCACGACTCGACTGCCATTTTAGACTCCGGGGACAATTTGGTGAGCTACGACCGGAGTGTGGAAAAAAACGATTTTTATCAAAATCTGGGAGGCATCAACATCAGGCTAAAAAAAATAACGGGCATCCCCACGAATTACACGTATAAAGTATACAACAACGTCACCCGCAATTATTTTAGACCGGATACCACCGTAAATTATCTGGATGGAGTGGAGGTGAAAAGCGATTACGTCTATGGTAATAATTATTTCCTGGAGCCTACACAGATCAGATTTAATGACAGCAAGGGCTTTGTTGTGTCTTCCAAGATTGCCTATTTGTCATCGTATGCGCATGACACAGAGTTAAAAGATTATTTTATCGATCACCACATGATCGGGGTGCCCTATGAGCAGAAAAAGAATGTGTCTACCTATGATTTGGATGGCACTCGCACTTTATGGTCTGCTTTTAATAATACATCCGGATCACCCCAAAGTGACACGAGCAATGCCTTCCCCTATCCCAGATACAGTCAGGCACTGGAAACCGATTATTCGGGCACACCATTTATTGTAGATTGGCGCTCCCTCACGGAGTATTTAAAGTACGACATGCGTTATGGCTTTGCCACCCAAAGTCAGGATGACGGCTGGAAAATCAATTATTCGATCTACGATGATTTGGGTAATATGACTACCGACTCGTTTGAAAACTATGTCAATAAATACGAGTTCTTTCCCGGATCATCATTGCCAAAATCTTCGACCGGAGTTGATGGACAAAAAATGTCTTATAGCTATGATGCCCTGATCCGGCGCAAGACCATCATGGATGAGTGCACGGGTACGCTCACCACCTTTGATTTTAAATTTAATGACTCCAATAACAATGGATACAACTGGGTATCTGAAAAAAAAGATTATGTAGCTGTGAGTGGTAGTGCCGTGGATGTGATCGAAAACATCACCTATCTGGATGGCCTGTATAGAGAGGTACAAACGGTGGGAAAAAATCACTCCCAGACATCCAACCGCGATATTATTTATGCCCGGGATTATGATAATCAGGGCAGGATAAACAGGGCGTACGAACCCTATCACAGTACCTTGAATACTGGAAAATACGTGAGCATCACCAGCAGTCACGATCATACGCTAAACGAGTACGAAGCCTCGCCACTGAACCGGATAAAAAAAGTGACCCCACCCTCATGGTATCCCACCGAGTATTTTTATGAAACCAATAGCGGAGGTGAGGTCGCCGGATATCTGGCTGGGAGATTGAGAAAAACCAAAATAAAAGACGGCAATGGTCATTATTCTATCTCTTTTACAGACAAGCGGGGCAGAACAATATACCAGGGTAGAGCCGATCAAAATGAAGGCTCGGTGGTTGCCACCAGTTTTAGTTTTGACGGACGGGACCGGCCTATAACAGTGACACCACCGGGAGGTGCTTCACATGCAGAATTGAAATACAGCTACACCTATGATGTGCGGGACAATATCCTCACCAAAAAAATACCGGGGAAAGGACTCATAAAATACCTGTACAACGAGCGCAACCAGTTGGCTTATATGCAGGATGCCAATCTATTGGCTCAAAATAAATGGTATGCCTGGCAATACGACGACTACGGCAGGGAGACCAAATCGGGATTTTTCACCGGTACCCCTGCGGTCAATCTGTCCTTTGGCCAGGCCCAGATCACTGAGGCACTGACCGAAGATATTTATGGCGCATCGGGTACGCATGAGGTGGATAAACCCGTGACCCTGAAAAGCAAAATCCTGGGTACTTCCAGTTGGCTGCAGACGGATCTGGATTATTCCACTTGTGGATTTATGACAGGATCCTCCGGCAATAGCTTTGTCAATCTCAGCGCCGGCAGTGAGACACATACCTATACCCATGACTGGATGGGCAGTGTGCTCTCGGATGATTACACCCACACAGGTCCGGCAGGGACCAAGACCATTAGTCACGAGCGCATCTATGATCACATAGGCCGGCCGGATCTGTACAAACACCGGCTCCATGGTGGTGCACTAAAAACCCTGAGCGATGCCAACTACGATCACGAGGAACAACTCACCAAACTCACCCTGGGTGGAATCTCTTCTGCAGCCCTGGATTTTTCTTACCTGGACAATGGTCTTTTGAGTAAAATAAACGATGCCGGACTCGCCAATGGCGATGTCTTTTACCAAGAGCTGGTCTATGACGATGATGCCATATTTGTCAGCGCTCCGGATATGGCACCTCCACAGAAAAATGGTACCGTGGCGGGTACACTCACTCAGGTACTGGGTCATGATCGCATCGGTTTTGGGCTGGAGTATGACTACCTGGACCGCTTTACCAGGGCCAATAACATCGAGTACAACAGTTCAGGCAGCATCAAGAGCTATGGCAAATACCGGATGACGGGAATCACTTACGATGTCCGGGGCAACCGGCAGGGGATGAAGCGGGAACTCCGCTATCGAGACGGCAACACCTTTGTGGAGGGCATGGTCGATGATCTCACCTATACTTATGCGGCTAACAGCAACCAGCTGGACTCCGTATCCGATGACGCCTCAGCCGGATTGGCCCATCATGGTTACAACCCCGATGGTCAGGCCTACGCGTATGATGCCAATGGCAATGTCACCTACGATCCGGGATCGAGCACCACATTTACCTACAACCACCTCGACCTGCCCACATCGGCAGATCTGGGAGCTGGAAAAACGATCAACTGGACTTATGATGCCCGGGGCGGTATGCTGCAAAAACTGGTAAAGAAAGACAACACGGTACTGGAAAACCACAGGTATGTTGGCCAGATCGAATATGGGGGCAATCAGATTGAAATGATTTACCATGATGTGGGAAGAATCTACAATAAAAACTTTGATCCGGCCCACATCGATCTGGATGGCATCATCACCGGCACGGAGACCGCCTACGGTGCTACGATCAGCAGTACGGCATTAATCGAGAGTGGCAGTACAGTCGATTTTGTAGCCGAAGACTGCATCGAGCTCAATGAGAATTTTACGGTCGATGGGGGCACCACTTTTACGGCCACTTTTGGTTCAGGCCCTGTGGGTGAGGACTGGCGCTACGATTATTTTGTGCAGGATCACCTGGGCAATACCCGGGTGGTATTCAGTGATCTGGACAACAGCAGTGGCATTAGTGCCTCCGAGATTCTTGCAGAATACAACTACCAGCCGGGTGGCTTCCGCATCGATGGCGATTGGGGTGAGAATACCTATCTAAATAATGAGAAATACCAGTATAACGGCATCGAATATGTCGAGGATCACGGGCTGGATCTGAGTGTGGCGACCTATCGAATGCTGGACAGTAAAATTGGCAGGTGGCTGGGGGTCGATCCAAGGGCAGAAATGCTACCAGGTATGACACCCTTCAACAGTCTGGCTAATTCACCTTTGACCTACTCCGATCCGGATGGAGACTTGCCAATTCTGGCAGGTATAGCATTGGCACTTGGAAGTAGTTTTGCCATTAATGCCGGTATAAATGCTTTGGGCAAAGCGGGTGTGGCCGTGGGAGGTGGCGGACAGGGCATTGGATTGTACAGACAGGGAGGTGGTGGTTTTGGGTTTAGTCCACCACCGGTGTTGCCAGACTGGTACAAAGATCCCACCACAGGTGACATATTTTGGACTCCTGAGACCGGTCCTCAAGAGGGATTGGATTGGTTGGGACCAGCGTATATTTTCCATGGAGACAAACAGCATTTAGTACACTATCAGAATCAATTGGTAGCCGCAATTGATAATGGATCACTGGACATTCACAATTATTATCCGGATGGCATGCCCAGACCTGCCGATCCAGGATTACGCTCTATGATTAATTTTGAAAATGCTACCTTGTTTGCCGGTGGTTTAGGGCTGAAGGGATTGGCGATGGGATTGAGGGGTGCCACTAGGGGGGCAAGTGCTACTGCTAGAGCCCGTGCCTTAGGGGTTGCAGGAGAAAATGCAGTTGGATTATCCGGGGCAAAGACAGCAATTAAGGTTGGTGGTAGAACTAGGATTCCAGATGCACTTACCAGGAGAACTTTGACCGAAGTAAAGAATGTTAAATCACTAAGTTTCACCAGACAGTTAAGGGACTTTCATTCTTTTTCTCAACAGACCGGGAGACAGTTTAATCTATATACCAGACCAAATACGGTTCTTTCTGGCCCTTTACGACATGCTATAAATCAAGGAACAATTACTCATAAATTTATTCCAGGGTTATGATAACAAAAGAGATTTTTGAATTAGAGCAGAAGTGGGCTGAATTATTAAAAGGCCCTAAGAGATCACAAGAATCTCAGACAAGTAATGACAGTATTACTAGTGCCGAATTACAAACGCAGTTACAGCAGGATGAAGAATATCAAAAATGGCTAAGAGAAAAGGATGAAATAGGTCAGATGCTTGATTTGGCTTACGCAAAAGATGAAAAGCCTTTGATAGATGCTTTGTTAGAGACAGGGTTGGATATTACATCATCTTGGGATTTAGTTAATACCAAGTCAAGTTACAAGGCAGCTATTCCAATTTTGGTAGAGCATTTATCCAAGTCATACCATGTTAAGAACAAGGAAGGTATTGTTAGATCTTTGGCGGTAAAGGAAGCAAAAGGGATTGCTTGCAGAGCTATTATTGATGAATACCAAAAAGCACCAAAAGACAATCCTAGCTATCGTTGGGCTTTTGGTAATACAATGGCTGTAATCATGACGGCAGACTATATTGATGAAGTCATAAAGATTGTTCAGGATGAGAGTAATGGAGAATCAAGGCACATGTTTGTCGCAGCATTGGGAAACACCAAATCTCCAAGAGCAAAAGAACCTTTACAAAAGTTGTTAGAAGATAAGGATAAAACGATATCGAAAGAAGCTCAGAAAGCCTTGAAGAAAATTAAGTAAGGATGAGAGGGCTTTTTATACAGATAAATAATTGGCTTACAAGAATAATTTTATTTCTTATAAGCCTTTTTACTTTTCAGAGCAATGTGTCAGCAACATCAGTTCACTTTTCTGGGCTTTGACTTTAAACCAAGAAGGGAGTGGAATATGGCTAAGTCGTGTAATTTCATGGGTTTGATTTTGGGATGAGTCAAAAGGCACAGAATCGTAGGGGATAGGATAACAAGCATACTGTCCACACACGGGCCGCAAACAGATCTCGGAGAGACTGCTTCAAGTTTGAATGCACGCTTGCCAGGTTGGGCGAACTACTATGCCAAACTCGATCGTCAATCCGTTGGGAAAGTGTGTAACTGGCTTAATTACCTAAATGGCTAGTGCGACATAGGAGGCGGTTTAGAAAGAGCATAAGAGCAGCGTACAAATGGTTGCGACGACGTTCGAAAACCGATCCGAAGTTGTTTTTACATTGGCAATTTGGGTGTACTCCTGACTAGGCAGTGAAGAGCCGTATGATGGGAGACTATCACGTCCTGTTCTATGAGAGGCAAGGAGTGAAATTTCCCTGGTCTACTCGACATGTCCTTTGATTGATTACTATTCCACACTTAAATTTTCGACTTAATGAACCGCCCGGTACGAGACCCGTATGCTGGGTGGTGTGAGAGGCGCATCCCATCAGTTATCGCTGGTGGGACCGTCTACTTGATTAGTGCCAGTTTTATTTTCAATATTTGTCTCCATAGTCTTTTGAGATTTCAAGTAGACCCTTATCATCTAATAATTTATCGAGTTTTTGGTAACATATTCCAAGGAACTTAATTATTCGTTTTGTGTTTAAAAACGTTATTTATAAATCCTCTAAGCTTCTCGTAATCCAGAACATTATCTTCAGAATAAAATTTATTAAGATCTTTATTCGTTTTTCCCAATTTCTTTGCTATTTCTCCAAAGTCGAGTATTAATTCTGAGATGACAAGAAAAAATCGACCGTAATGTCTCATCAGTTTTTCGTAAGTATATATATCAAACTCAAATTTTTCCTTTGTTTCATCATCTATCATTTCGTCCTTGACTGGAAAAGAATAAATCTGAACTAAATCAAATGACATATCTGTAAGAATATCTGAAATATGGCTTGCCCAATTATTTAGGCTACAGATTATACTGATATGATTATCTTCTTTATCCGTTCCCTTATGGATTTTCCAATTTCTTTGTTGCCACTTACATTCAAAATTGTCTGCTACTTCCTCTCTGACTGTATTTCCTTGTTCCGTATAATTTAAATCTCTTCCAGTCAATTCCATCCAATGATATAAAGCATTAAACCTCGCTGTTTGATATAGTTTCTGCACTTATTTTAATTTTTTAATTGGCACTAATGGCCCGGGGGGCTAGGCGCAGTGCCCCTAAAGACGCTCTCCTTCAAATATAAGTCCGTGTTGGACTAAATAATACCACTCCGCGGTCGGCATTGTGTCCTAGCCCCTGTTGAACTACATCGTCTATCGGCGATGGCTTGACTACTCTCTAGAATTTTCGGAACTCATATTTCTTAATAATTAAATTTTTGAGTCATGAAAAAGTCAAAGAGAAAGAGTCAAACCATCATCGAAAAAGCTAAGCTTGAAGTTAAGGGTTTTCGAGCAATGTATGAAAAGCTTGAGCAAAAGGCGCAGCTTGGTGGTCTGTCCAATTCCACCCTGACCAATTAGGGTCGGTGTTTTGCCAGGATTAGTGTCCACTTCCAATGCTCTGCTCACCTTCTTGAGGAAGTGCAAATAAACGGGTATTTACAATTTCTGCTTCTGATCAACAGCTCTCAGGGAGCTACTTTAAGCATACGGCCTACGGATTGCGATTCCTCTTTAGAGTCTATGGTCATGAGGATAAGGCCCTCAAATTACCTAGTCTGAAGAGACGTAGTCCCCTGCCTGTGGTTTTAATTGCTAAAGAATGCAAGAAAATTATTTAATGCAGGCAGGATTCTAAAGGATCGTGTTCTCCTTAGTTTTATTTATTCCGCCGGCTTCAGGTCGCAAGAAGTGCGTAACCTCAAATGGACGGATATCGATTTTGATCGAAAAATCTTTCATATCCTAAAAACTAAATTTAATAAGGATCGATACGTACCAGTCAGTGAGGTCATGATCAAAAGGCTGCAAAAATATCGCTAAGGTTATAGCCCAGAGAATATGTATTTAATGGTAGAGCCACTGGCAGTAAACTAAGCGTCAACGCTGTTCGATGGGCTATGAAAGAAACTATCAAACGTGCTGGCATTACTAAAAATGCAGCCATGCATAGTTTACGACATTCGTATACTACGCACCTGCTTGAATTTGGTGTCGATGTGGATATGGTGCGCAAGCTACTTGGACATGCTCACCTGACTACAACCCTAGTCTATCTCCATGTAGCCAGACTTGACTCGGTAGAAGCATTTAGTCCCATGGATCAACTCTATTCGTCGTAAATCTTGGTCACTCCTGATGCCATTGGTCGGATCATTTCCGGCCAATGGCCAAATATTCTGAAGCGAAGTAATCTACATCAAATCAGACAGCTACAAGCTATTCAATCATGCCGGACTCCCGACCTGGGTGGACATCTCTATGTCTGTAGTCATCGTGGCAGCAAGCACAAACGATACAATTCTTGTAGAAATAGACGCTACTCTCAGTGTCTTGCAAACTCCGTGAAGTAAATCCATTCTTCTGGCTCCTAGCTTAGCGATTCCGTCCAACACAGGATTCAAATATGGGTCTTGCAGACCATTCGAATCCTTAATTATTGTGCAACGTAAACCTAAATATCTTTAAAGGTGATTGTACCTGTAGCAGTTCCTTTATTATTCTGCTCCATTTTTATACTAAAATATTCATTCTCGTAATTAATGTTCAATGGAACTCCTACTCTAAATTGGATAACCTGAAAATCTAATTCATTTGCTAAAGAAACCTGTGGTATCTCTCGATCAAACAGTTCATGAGCAGATTCTAAAGTTGGTATTGGTTCGCCGTCAAGAATTATAATTCGAGAATCTCGATCACCAACATCGGCATACTCCACGATGGTATCACGCAATCGTCTACATGCCTCCTCTGCTTCTTTCAGTGTCAATTCATAACATAAGTTGGAATGTTTTGCCAAACGTTCAAGTATTTCCTTTTTAAATCCCAATAAGGAACTTGCTTGAAAATACCATGTGTGTGGAATAAAGACACGCTTAACTTTTGGGTTGCCGGCATCGGAATTTGCAGGAGAGGAAAACATACGCATATCAGTTTTTTCATTCGATCTATGACCAACTAGAGTATTTCTAAGTTCCAACAAACCGGAATGTAGATCTGTGTCAAAATCTCCCGCCTTAGTTAAGTATTTGACACTCATAAATTTACCTGAACCACTACCATTGTTCTCACTTAAGAAGGGTTTTGCGTATGTGACTATAAACGCTCTTGAAAAAGCAGATCGAACTTCCTGTGACATTGAATCAAAGTTCTTCTTCAAAATTTCAGCATCTGATCTAATTAGGAAAAAAGAATTGGAAGCTGCAACAAGCTCTTCGATTGTCCCTATCCGCTGGTTAAAAAACTTGGTGAAATAATTTTTTCTTTGCGCTTTTTCCATTTTAGTTTAAAATTATGTTGCACAGCTCAAAGGAATGTCTAAGTTCACAACTCAAAATTAGTTGGTTAAAATGTGGAGCTACTGCTCTCATTGACGTAAACAATACAGCCTGCACCATTTGTCAATCGCGGTTGAATGAACCCTGCTAGGGAAGCCCCTTGGGATACTTCTTAAGGCAAGATAGTGGTTTTTTGGGTCAGGCTGTATAAAACGGACCAAATTATGCCAACCATCCCGGGCCAAGTAATGCCACTGGTAGAATCAATGCTATCTACCGCAGTTACCGCAATTTACTTTTTCTTCCTCTTACTTGACTTTGCCAAAGGATTAAAATCCAGACAAAGCTGTACCCAATATTCAAGTTGCTCGTCGAGGTCTATAGCTGAAGGCTCGACAAAAACATACCCTTTCATCGGCCTGCCTGTAAATTTCATTTCTTTGCAACCCGGTTTTTCTAATGCGTCTACGTAGGCATCCGGACCAATACGTGCCATTAACTCGTCTTTGACGATGCCTACACACATTTTGTCATCGACCATAAATGTAAGCCCACCCATCATTTTTTTTGCGTGGTATTTCACTTTCTTATGATCCAATATTCTTTTTATCCGCTCCTCAAGATGTTCGTCGTACATTGTTTCTTATTTTATCGTCTAGTTATTTTCTGGCAGCTAGGAGTATATCACGGCATTCCAGTACTTTCTTGTCTCGGGATTCAGATGCCACATTTATCATCGCCCGGCCGATCTCAGCAAGGGATGTAACGTATTTTGGAAAAAGTGCGCGCAACACGGGCGATAAAAAATTGAGATACTTATAAGCTTTCTGCGTTCTCTTTAATCCCTTTGTCGGTATAATGTATCCCGGTCTAAACGCATATGCATCCTCGAATCCCATATTTAGGATTTTATTTTCTGCTTTACCCTTGACACGGGCCCACATGCTGCGCCCTTTTTCAGTACTGTCTGTGCCAGCACCGGAGACATAAATCATCTTGATTTTTGGATTATGCGTGAGCAGCATTTTTCCAAACTGGACAGCCAGATCATAAGTGATTTTATGATAAGCCTCTTCTTTCATTCCCACTGAAGATATACCAAGACAATAAAAGCATGCATCATATCCTTCGATTACGGCTTTTAGAGAAGTTAAATCAAAAAAATCTTTGTGAATAATCTCCTTTATTTTTTTGCTTTTTATTCCTGATGGACGTCTATTTATAAGGAGAATATCAGTGATCCTGTTATCATTTATACACTCGTGTACCACTCCTTCACCTACCATGCCAGTGGCTCCCGTGACTACAACTTTCATAAGTGAAATTTTAGGATATTTGAAGAAAATATAATTCTCATTCTGACAGCTAATTTAAGCCACGAGCTGCAGGTCTGTTTTCAAACAATCAAAACGGTTTTGTTTAAGATCGATGACTTTTGCAACCCACCCCGGTATTTGTTAATACTTTGCAGGCACACCCTTCCCCGGCAGGGATGATTTAATAAACTCCCTTAAGTGCTCATTTGCGGATTCCAAATCTTCTCGCCGCAGATACATCATATGCCCACTTCGATATCCTTTGAAGTCTAAACGGTCACTCATTTTACCACTTGGATCGATATTCCACATGCTGTATTTTGCATTGAAATAGGTTGTAGCTCCATCGTAATAACCAGATTGGATTAGCACTTTTAAATACGGATTTTGAGCCATGGCCTGCCTCAAATTTTCTCCCGTGCGATCCCCGTTCCGGTCCCAGGGTCTGACAGAGCCAAACATATTGTATTTTATATCTGTCTCAAACTTCAGGTGATTTCTTATGTAATAATTTATGGCCGGTGTAAAGGAATGCAGCCATGAGGTCAGTTCGGCACTGTAGTCTGGTCGTGTTCCGGCATCTTCGCGGTCAATACCCAAATACCGGCTATCTAGTCTCCCCAATGTAAATCCGGTGCTCTTGCGCTGTAAATCCTTCCAGAAATAGGAGATGGGCACCTTTAAATTGTTTTGCAATACAGTCTCCATTGAAAGACCTGAAAATCTGGTGATCCCTTCGGCGATTTTATTCTTTGTGTCGATATCGAGAAAACCTCCCTTTGCAAGTGCAGGAAGTGCCTCGTTTATCGCAAAGTCTTCGGATAGAGCAAGCACATCATCCAAATCCTGCGACTGCAGATTTTTGGGCAATGCCTTGTGATACCATGCAGCTGCACTAAAGTAAGGTATGCGGTTTGCGGCTTCAACCGGGCCATCCCGTTCTATCCCCAGACCCGTTGGCGAGACAAGGATTACTCCATTTAAGTACATCCACTGAGCATTTTGCAACTCCAAAGCTAATCCTGACACACGGGTGGTGCCATAGCTTTCTCCGATGAGGTACTTGGGAGAACGCCACCTGTTTTTTCGCGTCACAAAATTATTTAGCCAATCTGCCAGGTACTTGATATCCTGGTTGACTCCAAAAAATGTTTTTTTATCGACCTCAGGATCCAGTATCCGGGAGTAAGCTGTATTTACGGGATTTACATAGACGATATCGGCGACATCAAGCAAGGAATATGGGTTGTCACGGATGCCATAGGGCTGAATCGGATATCC
The DNA here is from genome assembly GCA_965222645.1 of Saprospiraceae bacterium. GTDB lineage: Bacteria > Bacteroidota > Bacteroidia > Chitinophagales > Saprospiraceae > JABDMH01. Next base: position 5,839,856 of record OZ244968.1, read on the forward strand.
CTCATCATCAATTTCTAAGACCACAGGTCCCGTGTAGGCGATGTGCATCCATACTGATGCTGAACCTGGGCCACCATTAAATGAAATCACCAATGGTCTTTCAGCTTGGTTTGTGATGTCTGTACGCTCATAAAAAGTATAGAACAAAGAAGCTATGGCCCTTCCGTCTTCTCCCCACACCGGTTGTGTACCACAGGTAGCCCGGTAGGGCACTCTTTCTCCTTTTATCGTTGTCTCATGTTGTGTGACAATGGTGGTGTCTGCCGGGAGTTTGCGCATTTGGGAAAACGCTGGGATAGAAAGGAAGGATAGAACGGTAAAAGTTATCAGATGTTTCATTTTTTTATTTCCTGTTTTTCGAATATTTATCATTTAAACCTATCCCTGATAAGATCATCGGTGTAATTTTCTTTAAGCGTCTAAGTTTTGTTGTTTCTTGTTTAGCCGTATCGATATATTCTGCAAAATCTCTTTTTTTTGACAGACTCAATCTTTCGAATGCAACCCGTAGTTTTTTATCGCTTTCGAATGTTTTTTTCATAAGAGATGGAATAACAAGAGGTTTTTTTTGAGTAGGTTTAATTGTTTTTCCGGCCCTGAAATTAGCTAAGGATTCGCGAATGTATTTTTTCACAAGGCGAGTCTTCACGTCTGATGCCGACGTAAACCTCCATTGCCTCATCGCTTTGGTTTTCCCCTCTTGTGCATTTACCAGGACGCCTGCTTCATCCTTGAGAAGTCCACCCTGGAAAAACCAGATGCCCGCGTATTTTTTTGTAGCTCCCAGACCACAAATGTTTTTACCGTCATGTGTATATACAGGTAAACTCCACTTGTAATCCGGAGTCAACCCACAGGAAATCATGATTTTATCCAGTTTGGTAAGTATTTCTTTTCTATCGCCGTGTTTTTTAAAGTAAGCAGCTATTTTTTGCTCAGTATTCATTTTTGTAGAGGTCAGTTGTTATTAGATGTCGTTTAGACAGTCCTTGCAAACATTTGATTTTATTTTTTACTTCTCTGTGCTGCTTCAAAGGATTTCTCCGCCCACTTTTTTAGCGTGGCCTTATCTTCCACCACATCAGGTGGAACCTCCCAATAGGGCATACCCTTCTTTTTTGACTTGCTCTCATAGGGTTTCATTCCCGCAGCTTCATAATCCGGTCGATTGTGATCATCGACTTTCAGGCGGAATGTATCTCCGCCAATCATCCCAAACATTTTCCCGTCCTTAAAAAAGCCAATTCCCCCAAACATTTTCTTTGTATCAAATGGGGCAAACTCACTGAGTTGGTCCACGATAAAATTTTTGAATTCTTCGCTCACAGCCATTTCTTCTGTCGATTTTGTTATTTAAACTATTCTTTACTGCCGGAAAGATTCCAGCAATCAATACTTTTCATCTCCGGTCCTCCACCCCGGTCACTGCTGCCGCCTGCCAGATAGACTTTTCCATTCCAGTATATTGCTTGACTTCCATGCCTGCCTTGCAGCATCGGTGGTAATTTTTTCCAGGAACCCTCCTCGATATTATAAGCTTCTACTTCATCATGCGCCGGAACCTGATTTCCACTTTCACCTCCCAGAATAATTAAGTTATCTCCATCCACCACGACCGTGGTGCCAGCCCGTTCGGTAGGAATATTAGCAGTAGCAGGCAGGGTCGACCACGTATTTGTCTTAAAATCAAATACATCAACTTCTGCAAAGGTGGCGTCAATCACACTATTCGTTTTTGCCGATGAGTTACGACCACCAGCTGCATAGAGTTTATCATCGATCACGGCAGCCTGGAAATGATCCCTGGTGCGAGGTGCATCTGGCATGGAACGCCATTGCCCGGTAGCTGGATCAAACTCATCAAACCAGGTTGTATGACCTGTAAAGTGCCCCAATTCGTTGCCACAGAGTAAATAAATCTTGTCATTGTAGACTACAACTCCGGCCGAACCCCGGTGACGACCGTCCGGTAAGCGCCCGGCTGTACGCCAGCTGTCTGTACCGGGATTGTAGACATGCAAAAATGCGATGGGCTCTTCTTTTGGATAGGGTCCCGTGAATGCTCCTACTACCCAAATTTCGCCCTCATAAACAACTGCTTGAAAATGGTGCATTTCCAACGGACTGTCCTTGCCTTTTGACCATTTTTTTGTCGTGGGATCATAAATGTCGAGGGCATGGGTATTGCGACCTCCGAGTGCATAAAACTTTCCCTTGATCTCGGCAAATGCACTTTCGTGCCGGTAGTGGGCACAATTCTCAGTGATGATGCGCTCCCAGTCTCCAGCCAAAAAATTCTGTCGGAACTTCTGGACCCTCCAATTCAAAACTTCTGTTACATACAATTCCTCTTGAGGTCCGGATGCGATTCCATGAGCTGCCCGGAGGTTTCCAGGCATTGATCCAGCACCCGCGTCGTATTTACCTATTATTTGTCCATCCATAGTCAGCTTGTAAATCACCTCGGCATCTCCATCCACCAGATATAAATTGCGCTCAGGGCTTTTTGCTAAACCCCACGGTTTTCCCACATGTGTCCACTCCTCTACAAAAGCTCCCTCCCTGTCAAAAACCTGGACGCGTTTGTTATACCGATCAGCAACATACACCCGGTTGCGATCAACAACGATATTGTGGGGATTGTCAAAATTTCCCTGTTCGGGTCCCTGCTCACCCCAGGTGCGAATAAATGTGCCGTGGCGATCTACCTGAACAATACGGTGATTTCCATATCCATCGGCAATGAAAACATCACCGTTGCTGCTGAATCCGATATCTGCAGGCTTAAAAAACAAGGGCATATCTCGCACATCATCAAATAGGCCAGGAGTATTGCGTTGACCCAAAACCATCTCTACATGTCCCTCAGGGTCAAACTTGAGGACTGTATGGGTCTCCAAGTCCGTAGTCCAAATATTGTCGTGCTGGTCTACCCGAAGCCCATGTGGATCGACAAAGAGCCCTTCTCCAAATGATCGAATGTAGTCACCATTAGCGCCAAATTCAACAAGTTTTCTATTGCCCTTATTAAAAACAAATACGTGTCCCTTTGAATTGACCGCCACACCCGTTGGTTGAATAAATTGGCCATCCGGTGGTGGTGCAAAAAAGTCCGGAATTAATTCGAGGTCAAATCTGGGCTGGGCATATACCTCCATGCCGAATAAACAGAGACAGTAAATGATCAGCGAAAGTTCTTTTCTTAACATTCTAACACTATTTAAACCATTGATTGCAGTTTGACTATTACAAGTTCGCTCTCACAAATCCGCTGGGATGGTCGGAATAATTCTTGCTCATGTCGGCTTGAGAGTTGTAACATCCAATTTCATTAGCCAAACTTCAGGTCTTCTTCTGATAGTCTCCCTTACTAAAATACTTTTCTATAAAACAATACAAAAAAATAAAAAAATAACGACTACCCATCTCCTTGATTTTGAGGTTTGATTGTCCCTGGGTCCTGTCTTTCCAACTGTTTGGCAGGACAGTGTAATTATATCCTCTCACGATTGCCTTAAGAGGCATTTCCAAAGTAAGATTGAAGTGGGGAGACAATAATGGCTGGATGCCTTCAATGCAATTTCTGCGATACAGCTTGAAAGCATTGGTCATATCATTATAAGGTACCCTAAAGACCACTTTTACGATATGGTTTGCCAACCGATTTAATATCAGTTTTACCCTGGGATAGTTATGGACAGCCCCCCCTTTTATAAATCGGCTACCGAATACGCAGTCGAAATTACCATTGTTCATCTCCCGATAAAAGGCCACCAGGTCCTGTGGATCATCGGAAAGGTCAGCCATCATGATCGCCACACAATCCCCCTCGAAATGCTCCAATCCAAATCTCACAGCATTTCCATAACCTCGGGGTCTTCCATTCTGCAGCCAGCGAAATGTTGTTATCTGCTGTCTCAATTGATCCAGGACGTCTTCGGTACCATCCGTTGAATGATCATCTATCACAATAATTTCATGGTCGATTGCAGCAACCGCCTGGTGAATCGCCCGGATCGTTGCTGGCAGGAGTACGGCCTCATTCAAGGCTGGAATTATGACACTGAGTTTCAAGATTTATTACACTGACAACAAATTTAAAGTTGATTTCTGGATCCGAAGATCACAAATTCTGACAGATAAGTACGGTCTAAAAAGTGCTCGTTAGGTAAGAGGAAAGGGTAAAATCTATGCACTTTGCAACGCTCACCGGTGCGAGAACATTGATGCCCATACCCCTATCAGCGTTATCTTTTATCGACACTTAAATGAAAACAGCTGTGAGTGACTTCTTTTCGACAAAAAGAGCAACCCACGGATAGTCTGTCCGTGGGTCGCAGCACCTTTCATCTCGGATATTAGTGGATTCGTGCACTAATTCTGCTTCAACAATTTTCTTGTGATAACTTGTTCCCCATTTCTTATCTGAAGAACATAGAGCCCTGGTGTAATATCCACAACAGACAAGTTTATAGTCTGCACGGATAAAGATGGAAGTGTCCAGTTTTTTATCTGCGTTCCAGTCATATTGTAAAGGGAGAGAACTGTTTCGTACCTGGAGTCACCGGCAAATCTGCCTTCAATCGATTCCCTTATGGGATTGATTACGAAAATCTCAAGTTCAGAAACATGTGATTCCTCAAGTCCTCTTGCTCCAAACGCATTTGACTCTATACGATTTACCGTAATAAAGTTATCAGACAGATCAAAGCACTCATCACTGAAGTCAATCTCCATGGCGAGGTCACCCACTTTTGCAGTCAATGTCCCTGTGTAAGATAATCCCCAGACTAAACAAGTGCCGGCACCTGCACCTTCAAAGTTTTGTGAAGATCCCATAGGGATTCCGAGAATATTTCCATCGGGATCCGTGATCACGTATGTAAATTTCGATTCTGATGCACCTTCCGTCATAAACTCGACAATATCATCGATTCCATCTCCGGGATTGGTCGTCACCTCTGTTAATCCATCTACTGTCGAGACCATTCCTGCATTGGGAGTTGCTCTGATTACTGTGATGAAGTTGTCAGACAGATCGCTATCGCCATCCGAGAGCGGACCGGCATTGGCATCATCTCCGACCATTGCAGTCAGGTTTCCGGTGTATGCAAGTCCCCAAACGAGGCAAGTCCCTTCACCGGCGCCTTCAAAATTTTGACTATCACCTTCGGGTATACCGAGAATGATACCATCGGGATCTGTAATCACATATGTAAACTGAGCGTCCGGTGTTGCTCGATTGCTGACGAACATGACGATGTCGTCCACTCCATCACCGGGGCAAGTATAACGTGTCGTGGCGCCACTGGGCATGGCAACAGTACCTCCGTTGAGACCGGCTTTGCGATTGACCGTAATAAAATTGTCGGAAAGATCGAAGCACTCATCACTCAATGCGATGTCCATGGCATTATCTCCCACCATGGCCGTAATGTTCCCGGTATATGCAAGTCCCCAAACGAGGCAAGTCCCTTCACCGGCGCCTTCAAAATTCTGTGAAGGTACGTCCGGAAGTCCTAAAATATTTCCATCGGGATCTGTAATTACATAGGTGTACTTAGATGCCGAAGCTCCGGAAGACATAAACTCTACAATATCGTCAACTCCATCACCCGGAGTGGTTGTGATTTCAGTGAGCCCCAGAGATGTAGCAACGGTACCACCGTTGGCCATCGCCCTATTGATGGTGATATAGTTGTCAGACAGATCGCTATCGCCATCCGAGAGCGGACCGGCATTGGCATCATCTCCGACCATTGCAGTCAGGTTTCCGGTGTATGCAAGTCCCCAAACGAGACAAGTCCCTTCACCGGCGCCTTCAAAATTTTGATTATCACCGTCGGGTATGCCGAGAATGATACCATCGGGATCTGTAATCACATATGTAAACTGAGCATCCGGTGTTGCTCGATTGCTGACGAACATGACGATGTCGTCCACTCCATCACCGGGGCAAGTATAACGTGTCGTGGCGCCACTGGGCATGGCAACAGTACCTCCGTTGAGACCGGCTTTGCGATTGACCGTAATAAAATTGTCGGAAAGATCGAAGCACTCATCACTCAGTGCGATGTCCATGGCATTAATTCCCGCCATGGCCGTAATGTTCCCGGTATATGCAAGTCCCCAAACGAGGCAAGTCCCTTCACCGGCACCTTCAAAATTCTGTGAAGGTACGTCCGGAAGTCCTAAAATATTTCCATCGGGATCTGTAATTACATAGGTGTACTTAGATGCCGAAGCTCCGGAAGACATAAACTCTACAATATCGTCAACTCCATCACCCGGAGTGGTTGTGATTTCAGTGAGCCCCAAAGATGTAGCGACGGTACCACCGTTGGCCATCGCCCTATTGATGGTGATATAGTTGTCAGACAGATCGCTATCGCCATCCGAGAGCGGACCGGCATTGGCATCATCTCCGACCATTGCAGTCAGGTTTCCAGTGTATGCAAGTCCCCAAACGAGACAAGTCCCTTCACCGGCGCCTTCAAAATTTTGATTATCACCGTCGGGTATTCCGAGGATGATACCGTCGGGATCCGTAATCACATATGTAAACTGAGCGTCCGGTGTTGCTCGATTGCTGACGAACATGACGATGTCGTCCACTCCATCACCGGGGCAAGTATAACGTGTCGTGGCGCCACTGGGCATGGCAACAGTACCTCCGTTGAGACCGGCTTTGCGATTGACCGTAATAAAATTGTCGGAAAGATCGAAGCACTCATCACTCAGTGCGATGTCCATGGCATTATCTCCCACCATGGCCGTAATGTTCCCGGTATATGCAAGTCCCCAAACGAGGCAAGTCCCTTCACCGGCGCCTTCAAAATTCTGTGAAGGTACATCCGGAAGTCCTAAAATATTTCCATCGGGATCTGTAATTACATAGGTGTACTTAGATTCCGAAGCTCCGGAAGACATAAACTCTACAATATCGTCAACTCCATCACCCGGAGTGGTTGTGATTTCAGTGAGCCCCAAAGATGTAGCGACGGTACCACCGTTGGCCATCGCCCTATTGATGGTGATATAGTTGTCAGACAGATCGCTATCGCCATCCGAGAGCGGACCGGCATTGGCATCACCTCCGACCATTGCAGTCAGGTTTCCGGTGTATGCAAGTCCCCAAACGAGGCAAGCACCTTCACCAGCGCCTTCGAAATTTTGACTATCACCTTCGGGTATACCGAGAATGATACCGTCGGGATCTGTAATCACAAATGTGAATTGAGCATCCGGACTAGCGCCTTCGCTGACGAACATGACGATGTCGTCCACTCCATCACCGGGGCAAGTATAGCGTGTCGTGGCGCCACTGGGCATGGCAACAGTTCCCCCATTGACATCTCTCATACGATTTACTGTAATGAAATTATGGGAAAGATCGAAGCATTCATCACTCAGCGCGATGTCCATTGCGTTATCACCCGTCATGGCAGTAAGGTTACCAGTGTAAGCGAGTCCCCATACGAGACAAGTTCCCACTCCGGCTCCTTCAAAATTTTGAGATGGGATGTCAGGTATACCAAGGATATTGCCATCAGGATCTGTGATGATATAAGCATATTTTGAATCGGAGGCACCTTCGTATACGAACTCGACTATGTCATCTACGCCATCACCCGGAGTTGTAGTAACCTCGGTCATGCCATCTGCGGTCATAACTGCACCAGCATGGGGTACAGCTCTGCGAATGGTGATAAAATTATCTGACAAATCACCTTCGCCATCGGATAGCGGACCAGCCGTGGCATCATCTCCGACCATGGCGGTAAGATTCCCGGTATATGCAAGTCCCCAAACGAGACAAGTACCTTCACCAGCGCCTTCGAAATTTTGACGATCACCTTCGGGTATACCGAGAATGATACCGTCGGGATCTGTAATCACAAATGTAAACTGAGCGTCGGGACTGGCTCCCTTGCTCACAAAAGTTAAGGCATCATCCATTTCATCACCTGGGCAAGTAAATGCTTCTGTCGTTCCATCTTCGAGTTCTACGCTTCCTCCTTCTAATGTATTTGATGCCTCTCTAACCACTCGAATAGAATTTTCAGATAGATCATAACAACCATCGGTAAGCTGTACTTCAAATGCGTTGTCACCGGGATTGGCAAGGATAGAGCCCGTATAAGAAAGACCCCAGACCAGGCAGATTCCTCCACCTGCACCTTCAAAGTCCTGACTATTGGAAGGAGGCAGTCCGAGGATGTTTCCATCGGTGTCTGTGATCATATAGGCGTAATTAATATTAGAGGCTTCACTTGCGGCAAAAGTGATTAAGTCTGACATTCCATCACCTGCGATAGTATTTACTTCTTCTTCTCCATCTGTTGTTGCAACTCGACCACCACGGGCTACATCTCTTCTTACCTCGATCGAGTTAGAAAGTGCAAAGCAACCTCCGAGACTAGAAGTATTCCGTCCAACTTCAAGATTTTTGATATCTCCATCGGATGTGGCATGCCAGATCAGACATGTACCGGGACCTGCTCCGTCGAGATCAAAGGGAGGCCCTGGGGGAAGGCCCAGGATTTTTCCGTTCGGATCTGTAATGATCCATGTTCCAGTGCCGCTCGTACCACCGGAAACCATTACGTCAATGGGATCCGGATTACCATCGACACAAATGACAGTGGGATCATCGGTGCTGATTGTTGCAGGATCAGGTGCAGCACCTCTGGTTACGGTCACATAGTTGGAAGACAGTTTATAGCAATAATCGCTAAACTGTGCTTCATGCACATTTTGGCCCACGACATCTTCGCGCTTTCCCCAAAAAGAAACGAGATAAATTCTACAAACTCCCGGAGGTGCACCCTTGAGATTTATAGAGCGCCCTGTCTTGGTGACCAAAATATTGTCTTGATCATCGGTAATGACCATGAGTTGAGGTCCTACCATAGTGCTGGGTTTAATATGGACAATTGCAGATGGGCTTCCGGCGCATACGGATGTTGCATCCTTACCATCTCTCGTGTAGACCTGCAGGTCTACGCACTGTGCCCTTACCTCCTGGGATACACAAAGAAGGAATAGTAGTGAGGTGAATAGTATGCAATTATTTCTCATAATAAAGTGATTTTGAATACCAAAATTATCGGTAAAATATTGCCACTCTATCACCAAAGAATCACATTTCTATCACGGAAATTGTTTTCCCCCTTTGTTGGTTCTTCCAGGGACCTGTTTTTCAGAAAATGTAAGTTTCAAGGATTGGTCGAAGATCATCTGTGAATATGTCGGTAAAGGCTCTCAGGAGTTAGTACAACTTTACCTGACCTCAAACCAAAGTGACTCTTCACTCTTGCCTCCGCCGCGGTAATTGATGTAGATTTCCTCCCCGGCTGAGATTTTCTCAATTGCTGTAACCAGCATAATCTTTTCATCAATATCAAAAGTAACTTCTGCATTTGCTGATATGGAGTGGTTGTACAATGATCCGTAACCCAAAGCGAGGCATATGGAAAACTGGTCTCCGGGCCATATGAAATAGTAGTTGAAGAAGACCGTCTTATCGATCAAATGTCTTTGATCTCCAGGGATAAAAAGAAGAGGACATATTTCTATCAGATCCTCATCTTGTATATCTTGGGCTGTAAACACTCCGATACCCTCTTTATTTGATGAGCCAAAATACAAACCGGGTATGTGCTGCATTGTATTTGATTTAAGTTCTCTCAAGACAAGATCTCAGGATTCATGATTAATTTGACAGACCTTTGGATAGGTGATCTCGTAAGTGTTATTTCATCTGGTAAAGTAGGTAAATTTAGAGGAATGCGGGGTAATAAGGCGCTGATCGAAATCGATGGTAAACAAATGCTCTATGGACCAAATGAGATCGCATTGTTTTCAGAAAAAATTGATGATGAATTCTTTTTTCCGGAACTGGAAGACAAAATAAGGCCACAGGTAGATTTTGGTTTTGGGAATAAGATAGATCTGCATTTAGACAAATTGCCTGGCTATAATCCGGCAAGCGGGAAGAGCCCACTGGATTTTCAAATCTTTATAGCGAGAAAATTTATCGAGCAAGCAATAAATAAAAGGTTTAGCAGTGCAACAATCATTCATGGCCGGGGAGAGGGAATTCTTCGAGACCAGATTTTGCATTTGTTGAAGTCGTATGAACAGGTAAAGCAGCATTTTTCGATCAATAATAATGGAGCCTTAGAAATTATTTTTATGTACTAACTTGTGAGTCCACTCCTGAGGTTACCAAGTCAAAAATGGCTCATTTGCTTGTGCGGGATATTTAGGTTGACGTAGGCAATAATTTATCAAACAATTTCGATGGATATTAAGTCAGATTGGGCCAAAATCAGAAGACATTTTAGTAAGAGCTTTTCCTCTTCACTGCATGTGTCAATAGCATCTGTTGACAAGGCGGGTCAGCCAACAGTGACCCCCATCGGCTCTCTTTTTTTAAATGACGATATGTCTGGTTTTTACTTTGAAAAATTCCCCTCACTTCTGCCGGTACATGCAGAGGAAAATTCAAAAGTGTGTGTTTTAGCCGTAAACAGCAACAAAAAGATGTGGCTAAGCGCGCTGCTCCAATCTCACTTTAAAAGTTATCCTGCTTTAAAATTATATGGCAATTTGGGCGACAGACGCAAAGCTACAGAAAGTGAATTGAGGGCACTAAAACGACGAATGAGGTTTACAAGAATCCTTCCCGGGCATAAATATTTATGGGACGAGATGCTCTTTATTCGCGAAATTAATTTTACTAGTGTTTCGGGGATCAATTTGGGAAAAATGACTAACCGATCTGGGTCCGGGAATATACGATAGCACGGTCCATATTTTTAGTCAAGCCACCTCCTCTGGTATCACGGATTTATCCACTCTTTTCTTAATAAAGCTTTAAAGTCTTCGAATCTCGTGTTAAGGAATTTTTAACGTGGAATCGGGATTCCTTTAGCAAACGTTCAATGTACTAAATTTATTCTGATAAAAACCTGCACGTTGAGAATTTCTACACTGTTCTACTTAGTTGCATTTTTTGCCTTGATGTCTTGCCATTCGGGCTATCAGGTGCTACAATTGAAATCCGATCAAGTCGATTATTCGGAAAATCATTTTTCTTTTGTCAAGGACAGCCTCGCTCTTTACTATGATTTTTGGACGGAGGGCGGAATTCCGAGAATTACGATAGAAAATAACGGCTACCAACCTGTGGTTTTTCATATGGATAGGTCGGAATATATGGTAAATGGCGATTTCTTTAGCTATTACGACGTTTCTGGGAAGGAAATCAAATCGTTGGAGAAAACTAACATCGATTATTCACCATTTTACTACGCAGATCCGGAAATTGAAATTCTTCCAGGTAGGTATATAGTTATCGAAGGTTTTCCTTCCTTATTTGAACCAATTCCCATAAGAGAGACCAGAAGTGACCAGATCGATACTAAGGGTGCTTCGCCACTCGTGATTACAAATACACTGCAATATAATAGAGAGAGTTCTCACCAAAATTTAATCACAATAAAGCATCATTTTTGGGCCTCGGAGATTAGGCACTTGGGAAATTCGACAATGAATATCATGTTGAAGAGTGAAGAAGGTCCGGAAAATGGCTTCTTTGTGAAGAAGACCACAGATTCCGAACTCTGGTATAGTATCGCTGTTAATCTCCTGGAATTAATGTCAGTGATTACTTTTGCTCTCTAGTGGGAGTCGAATCAGATCAATTGAGGCTGATCCCGTATTCCGCTGCGCACTTATGAAGTCCTTTCTCCACTACCGGATGTAAAATTATTCCCTCTTCCATTTGTTTATTTTTTAATCTCAGCGCTCTTTCTCCCGGCATTCGTATTTCATTAAAGGCAGGATGTAATTCACTCCTTTTACAGCTTTCGACCAGGTGTTGCATTTCTTCCACAAATAATTTTTGGCCACCAAACTGTCCCGGATCGATGAGTTGTAGAAATACAGAAGCACTCCACGTCTCTGCAGGATCACGTCTACCTTTTCCAGCAAGTCCACTTGTGAGCGCTTCTATTAAGATGGCCAGACCAAAACCCTTAAAACCCAATGTCAAGCCACCTACCGGAAGAATTGTTGCCGGGGGATTTGCAAAGAAGTCAACGGGATCGTCGGAAAGACTCCCGTCTGCCTTCATCAACCACGCTCCATCAAGTTGATCTTCATTCGAAAGGCGTTGCATGATCTGCCCATTAGCAAGCGTAGATACACTGCTGTCAAACAGAATCGGATCACCCAGTGTGGGTATGCCATAAGCAATTGGATCGGGACTATAAGTACCCGTGACTCCCCCATAGGGCGCTACCGTTTTATTGCCCGGATCAGAAGAGCACAGGATGATGATCTTACCCTTTTTGGTGACACTTTCCAGATATGCAGCCAGACAGGCTATATGATGACTGTTCTGGATTGCCAGTGTCGCGACCGGGTATTCTTCCAGACGCTTCATAGTCACATCTATTGCTTTTTCCACCAGGACAGGACCGGGCAAATGTCGTCCATCCCAGGTGATTGCGCTGCCAGAATCGGCAATTATCGATGGTTCTCCGGATTTAAGCATAGTCCCTTGTTTAAGCTGTTTTAAATAGGGTCTTAGCAGTTGCAACCCATGGGTTGTGTGGCCCATAAGGTCGGAGCATATCAAGGTGCGAGCCATTGTATCAGCCCAATCTGGATCAAGACCTTCACGTTGGAATAAGGTGGTTGTAAACCCGAGCAGTAGATTGTAATCGTATTTCTTTTTCATCCTCAAAATTATCGAATTCCGTAATTTAGCGTGATATTGGAATTTCCGATGATTCTCCCCAACCGCAGTGAATTTTCTTTCAGTTAATGAGGATATAGAGTGAGTTTATCGTATTTGATGTGCTGGTGCAATCGATTTCTAATTGCTGTATTTTTTTCCGGAATGTTTTTTTTGAGTTGTAGATCTCCCCACACCCCAGGACTTATAGAGAGTGCCGCAGTGAGACTAAGTACGGAAGATGCTCAGCGCCAGGCAGCCCTTTTGCGCGATCAAACAGCTGCTGAAATTGATTCTGGCCTCGTGCTCAGTTTATGGGCCTCAGACTCTTTGGTTGCTGATCCCGTCGCTCTTGATATGGATGATTTGGGTCGCGCTTTTTTTACCCGGACCAACCGGAGACGTACATCAGAATTTGATATTCGAAGACATCGCGAATGGGAGCTCGAATCACTTTCTTTTGAAGATGTGGAGGATAGAAGGGCCTTTCTAAGGAAGACACTGACTCCCGAAAAAGGAGCAGAATTAGGCAAACCCCTTGATCTCAATGGGGACAGTTTAAATGACTGGCGTGATCTCCTTGTGGAATCGGAGCAAGTCTTTCGTGTCGAGGATTTGGATAACGATGGAATTGGGGATTTTTCTCAATTGGTAGCGACGGGATTTCAGGAAGAAGTCACTGATATAGCAGGTGGTGTGTTATTTCATGAGGATCATCTTTATGTGGGCGTGGCACCCGATGTGTGGCGATTAGCTGACAAGGACGGGGATGGGATCATGGACGAGAAAGAATCGATAAGCCATGGATTTCAGGTTCATATTGGCTTTGGCGGCCACAATTTGTCCGGCCTGATTATGGGACCAGATGGCAGAATCTATTGGGGTATCGGAGATATTGGCTTCAACGGAATCGATAAATCGGGAAAGCGTTGGTCCTATCCCAATGAAGGGGTCATAGTGCGTTGTAATCCCGATGGCACCAATTTCGAAGTTTTTGCCCATGGACTCCGTAACACACATGAGTTTGTCTTCGATCAATACGGCAATATGATTTCTGTTGATAACGATGGAGATCACCCTGGTGAAAGCGAACGCCTGATTTATATTGTGGAAGGGGCAGATGCCGGATGGCGGATCAACTGGCAATTTGGGAAGTACAATGATCCTAAAAACAATGATTATAAGGTGTGGATGGACGAGGCGTTAAATATCCCGCGGCACGAAAATCAGGCAGCTCATATTGTGCCATGTATTAAAAACTATATAAATGGCCCCACAGGAATGTTGTATAATCCCGGGACTGCACTTGATCAGGCATGGAAGGATCACTTTTTTGTTGTCGAATTTAATGGCAATCCTGCCAGGTCAGGCATACACGCTTTTCGATTGAAAGCCGAGGGTGCAGGAATGACATTTATCGACACAAAAAAGATACTCAGTGGGGTGCTGGCTACAGGGCTAGATGTAGGTCCTGACGGCGCACTGTATTTTACGGACTGGATTGATGGGTGGGAAAAGAAGAATTACGGCCGTATTTGGAAACTCGACGTAGAAAAAAACACAAATCAAAAAATCCGGGATGAAACTCAAACTTTTCTCTCGGAAGATTTTGATCAGAAAAATAACTCAGAATTAACCGGTTTACTGGGCCATGTCGATATGCGAATTCGTCAGAAGGCACAATTTGCATTGGTAAAAAAAGATGCAGCTGACGAACTTTTGGGTTCAGCCTCTGCAGATAAAAATCAGCTAAAAAGAATTCATGCTTTTTGGGGTCTCGGACAAATGATTAGAAAAGAAAAGATATCGGGCAAAGTGCTCATGCCTTTTTTAAAAGATCCGGATCCGGAAGTAAGATCGCAGGTTTGTAAGTTGATTGGAGATGTCCGTTATAAAGAAGCCGCCACACAATTGCTTCCCTGCCTGGACGATAAAAGTGATCGCGTTGCTTTTTTTGCTGTTGAAGCCCTGGGCCGGATTGAATACAGACCGGCTGTGCAGCCGATCATCGAGTTGCTTCGCAGAAATAATGACAGAGATGTGTATCTGAGACATGCTGCTACACTGGCACTCTCACGCATTGGTGAAGTAGATCCCATAGTGGATCTAGCTGGAAGTGATAATCGTGCACTGCGAATTGCGGCTGTGGTAACTTTGCGTTTACTTAGGCATCCATCCCTGGCGCGATTTCTAAAAGACCAGGATGAATTTGTAGTGACTGAGGCAGCACGTGCGATAAACGATGACCTCTCTGTAGAATCAGCGCTGCCGCAATTAGCAGATCTTTTAAATGAGACGCAATTCGGAAATGAGGCTTTAGTAAGACGTGCCATCAATGCAAATCTTCGGGTTGGGAATAAGGAAAACATTAGAAACTTACTGAATTATGCCTCGAATGATGCCAATAAAGAAGTGCTGAGAATCGAAGCACTGAGAGCCTTGAGTACCTGGATCAATCCTTCGGTGTGTGACCGGGTAGATGGGAGATACCGTGGAGTCATCAACAGACCTGCAGCTCAGGTTAGGGAAGAAAGTGCGCCGGCTTTGGCTACTCTGATGGGACAACCAAATAAAAATATCCGGATTGATGCACTGAGGACGGTTACGGAGTTAGGGATTTCTGATATCGCTGAAAATATTGAAAATACATTCCTAACTGATCGAGCTGCCGAAGTAAGAGCTGAGGCATTTTGGTCACTCGTAAAATTAGATCCCGACAAAGCAAAAACCAATCTCAAGAAGGTGCTACTCCACGAGAAGGAGTCTGTCAGAATAAAGGCAATGGAGTCTCTGGAGTATCTCGATGTAGACAGTGATGACATTGCAGATCTTCTAAATGATATCTTGATCGATGGATCGTCATTAGAGAAGCAATCTGCTATGACAGCTTTCAAGAATTTACCTGATGATAAGATTGCGGCTCAATTGACAGATCTTCTAGATCTTTTATTAGAAGGAAAAATAGAAGGATCACTGCAATTAGATTTATTGGAAGTGGCCCATACAAACCGATCAGAAATAATCGACAAGAAAATCAAAACATTTAGAGACAAGTTTAGTGATAAAGGTGAGCTTGCCAACTACATAGAATGCCTGGATGGCGGAAATGTCAGATCTGGTCAGCGCATACTCGTAAATAATTCAGCTGCCCAGTGCCTGAAATGCCATGCTATCAGGGGCTATGGTGGTGTAGCCGGCCCACCGTTGGATGAGATTGCGACAAAATACTCATCGGAATACCTATTGCAATCACTGGTAGATCCCAGTGCACACCTCGCTGCCGGCTATGGTGTCGTGACGCTAAGTACTGATGAGGGGAAAACGATAAGTGGAATATTAGAATCTGAAAATGAAGTAGAAATCATAGTTAGAAATAGCGACAATGAGGAGGTTAAGGTCAGTAAAACAAATATTGTTGAGCGATTAAATGCAATTTCGAGTATGCCTCCCATGGGATCGATTTTATCGAAGCGAGAAATCAGAGATTTGTTGGCTTTATTAGTTACTTTTAAAGAAAAGCAACCCCCGGTCAATGAGGAACTTTAAAAATTTTGCCAGAGTGGTGGTAGATACTCGTCCCTGTAATTCCGAACTATGAATCCAATAGTCATATTACTTCTTGGTCTGGCGGTAGTGCTTTTTTGCATTATTGTACTGCGTTTGCATGCGTTTGTTTCGCTTCTGCTGGGTGCATTAGTCGTAGGGGTATGTACCTCACCTGCGATGCTCTACGAATACGCCATTTCGACAGGAATGAGTGAAGATGCGGCGACGACATATTCAAACCAGTTATTGGGAAAGAGACTCGCGGGAGCATTTGGTAATACTTGTGCCAAGGTGGGCATCTTGATCGCCATGGCTTCAATAATTGGAACTGCTTTGCTGAAAAGTGGAGGTGCAGAACGAATTGTGAGAGGCGCCATGAGTCTATTTGGAAAGAAAAATGCTCCGGGCGCATTTCTGTCCGGTAGTTTTATTTTAGCAATCCCCGTTTTTTTCGATACTGTCTTTTATTTGATGATTCCACTGGTCAAATCTTTTGGAATAAGAAATGCAAAAAAGTACTCGCTATATCTCATGTGTATTATTGCCGGAGGAGTGATGGCTCATTCTTTGGTTCCACCCACACCGGGTCCGTTATTTGTTGCAGAAGAGTTGCAGGTCGATCTGGGCACAATGATAATGATGGGTATCCTGGTGGGCCTTGTCACTATTTTGGCGGGATATCTTTATGCGCGTTGGGCGTCTGTAAAATGGGAACTGCCACTGAGAGACACTCCGGAGGCACCGATTGAGGAACTGGAAAACCTCACCAAAAAAGCGACATCCGATCTTCCCGGTCTTGGTTTTTCCATGCTGCCAATCATTTTACCAATAGTGCTCATCGCAGGTAACACTATCCTAAATGCTACATTAGGTCAATCGGCCAATGCCACTGAGTACGAAACCCTACTGGGTGTAACCAAAATACTCGGTGACAGTAATTTGGCACTGATTTTATCGGCATTCATTTCTTTATATCTCTTATATAAATTTACACCCGATCCAGCGGCATTAAAAAAGCATATGGCTGCAGCTTTGAGTAGTGCCGGAGTTATTATTTTGATTACGGCAGCTGGTGGTGCGCTAGGTGCCTTATTGCAGCAATCGGGGATCGGCAGTTATGTAAAAAATATGGCTGGAAATTATCAGTTGGCAGTGTTACCACTGGCTTTTTTTGCCACCGCGGTAGTCAGGACAGCACAGGGATCTGCAACGGTGGCAATGATCACGGCTATAGGTATTCTTAGTGCTCTTGCAGATAGCAGTACATTGGGTTTTCATCCGGTCTATCTTGCACTGGCGATCGGTTGTGGGTCAAAGTTGTTTCCCTGGATGAACGACAGCGGGTTTTGGATCGTAACAAAAATGAGTGGTATGACGGAAAAAGAAAGTATTCGATTCTTTTCTTTTTTATTGTCAATAATGGGATTAGCAGGCTTAGCAGCTGTTATGATTTTAGCCAAAGTGATGCCACTGCTGTGATGAGATCCGTTTTGTTGTTTCCCGGCCAAATATAAACCTAATTAGTCTTGTAGGAGGTCGCAAAAAAACAAGTTATCACGCTTCCATATTTGAGGTTTAATTTTTTTTCTTTGCATGCCTTTTTGGTGGCCGGCTGATCTCAACTTTCAGCAAAATAAAGGCCGTTATTCGCCCTTTTTGGTATTTTCTCCAAAATTTTTCGAAAAATGAACAGTAGTTCTGCAAAGATTTCCGGAATTATCACAACACCCATCGCTATCACCGACCCACCGTTACTCAATTGTGCGGGAGTCCACGCCCCATATGCCTTGAGAATAATCCTGGAGATAGAAACTGACATTGGCATTATCGGCATCAGTGAAATTCCGGGAAATATCGAAACGGAGGAGGCGATTAAAAAGGTTAGTCCAAAACTCATAGGCACAGATGTATTCAATATGCACTTGATTTCAAAGCTCACCAATGAGGTGTTCTATCACGATGAGGATGAAGATCTTAGGGGAGGTGCCCCCTGGGATCAGCGTATTGGCATTCACGTCTTTAGTGCCATCGAAGTAGCATGTTGGGATGTAATAGGTAAAATTCTGGACCGACCCGTATGTGACTTGTTGGGAGGAAAAATGAGGGACCGGGTACCTTTTTCGGCATATTTGTTCTACAAGTACGAGGGTGCCGGCGGTGATTTGGGATACGATACAGATCCTAACGCAGTGGGATGGGCGGCAGCAAGACAAAGGGAAGCTACATCGATGGAGGGCATCGTGGATCAGGCAATTGACATGTGTGCTGCCTTTGGCTTCAACTCAATAAAACTCAAGGGTGGTGCATTTTCTCCCGAAAAGGAAGTGGAGGACTGCCTGGCAATCAGGCGCGAATTTGGCCCTTCAATGCCCCTGCGGTTTGATCCTAATGCCATCTGGTCATTGGCTACCGGGATCAAGTGGGCAAAGGTGTTAAAGGACGACCTGGAATATCTTGAGGATCCCGTGCGAGGTCAGACCCATATGGCCGCTCTGAGGAAAGAAGTAGATATTTCGCTTGCAACAAACATGTGTACTACCTCTTTGTCTGATATTCCATCAAGTATTGAGATGCACTCGGAAGACATCATTTTATCTGACCATCATTTTTGGGGAGGATTAAAGGCGACCATGCAACTATATTCGATTTGCAAAACTATAGGTAGGGGATTTTCGATGCATAGCAATAGTCATCTGGGTATTTCTATGGCTGCGATGGTCCACATTGGTGCGGCCTTGCCGGTTTTTGATCATGAGTTTGATACCCACTACCCATGGCAAAGTGAGGACGTAATAGTGGGGGGGAAATTAAAGATCGAAGGAGGATGTGTGGAGGTTCCTCGGGGTCCGGGTCTGGGAGTAGAGATTGATCGAAAACAATTAATTAAATTGCATGAGAATTTTTTGAAATGTGGTCTTACCAAAAGGGATGATGAAGCGGAGATGAAAAAAATAAATCCGGAATGGGAATTTATGGAAACCCGATATTAGGATAAGATTTCATTTGCTATCGAAATATGCATATTCCGGACTCTGCGATCTAGAGGGATTCCCAGACAATCTATAAATTTGTACATAAATTAGGATAATGAAAAGAAGGAAATTTATTCGTACTTCTACAGCACTTTCCTCAGGAATAGTTCTCGGTCAAAAATCGGTGTGTAGCTCTGCGACTACCATAGATGGTCGGCCTTCATATCACATTTTTTCAAAGCATCTTCAATTCTTAGACTACAGGGATATGGCAGATGCGGCAGCAGACCTCGGATTTGATGGTGTGGATCTGACAGTGCGACCGAAGGGGCATGTGCTACCGGAAAATGTCAATGAGGATCTCCCCAAGGCAGTCGAAGCGATTAAAAAAGCAGGATTACGTCATGAAATGATGGTGAGTAATGTCACCGATCCAAATAATGACTTGGATCGATCAGTGTTAAAAACTGCATCTGAATACGGGATTGCGTATTACCGGATGGGGTACCTTTCTTTCGTTGATGCATTGTCCATACCAGAAAGGCTCAAACAACTGAATAAGCAAATGCACGATCTGGCTCAACTAAATGAATCGTTAAAAATTCAGGGCGGCTATCAAAATCACTCCGGTAAACGTATCGGAGCTCAAATTTGGGATCTCTGGCATTTACTCAAAGGTATTAATCCGTCGGTTTTGGGTGTACAGTATGATATCAGGCATGGGGTCGTGGAAGGCGGTGCATCATGGGAAAATGGAATAAGGCTAATTGCTCCCCAAATAAATAGTCTCGTTCTTAAAGATTTTATCTGGGAAAAAAATAATTCCGGTAAGTGGAAAATTAAAAATGTGCCTTTGGGAGAAGGTATGGTTGATTTTCCAGCATATTTTCAGATAATAAAAGCACTGAAATTAGTAGTACCTTTTACCATACATTATGAGTATGATCTCGGAGGTGTAGAACACGGTACCAAGGACTCTCCTAAAATTCCCGTCAAAGAGGTGCTGAAAGCGATGAAGAAGGATTTGATTTACGCAAAGAGAATATGGGATACTGCCTAAGATATTCGCAACTTCCCATTTTCCTTATTTTCTTTGTTATGGGTCTTATTTCTTGCAATCAAGATGAGGATTTGGCTCCCCTGGATCTGCAAATGCATCGAAGATCTGTGGTAGATCAGCACACCCGAATGATTTCGTTGCAGTTTGAAGGTGGTCAATGGTTATCCTATAATTTAGAAACCATGGCATTGTACAAACTCTGGAGTGGGGGAGTGCTGTGGGATGGCGCTGCCTTTAATAACGTGAAAACGGTGCAGCCTTCATCATATGGAAAAGCCTATCTAGTACATCCCATTCATTCGTTTTGGACTGTAGCACGAGACGAGGACGAGCCTTATTCAATTCAATTTGATTCTTATGAATTTTTGCAAGATGGCCAAATATCTTTTAAATATTCCATTCATCAAGGGGAGAGAAAAATCAGAATTATCGAAAATCCACGTTTATTTCAGGTCGATGATTCGCTGATTTTTAGACGTGATTTCACGTTGTCGGGATTGGAGAAAGACGAAAAGCTTATTGCCGGCGGAGTACCAGTATCAGACCAATCGACCATCGAGTTTAAATATCCCTGGAATTATCCAGTGACCGCTCCCGAGCAATCCGTAAGTGCCCGGGGTGAGCAGTATTGGCTGGATCGAAGTGGATGTACAACCTGTCATGATCCGTTGGAAAAAAATGTCGGACCCAGCTATCGCGATATTGCTAATGCTTATGTAGGTACAAAAGAAGATGTGAGACGGTTAGCCCAGCGGATTAGGTCTGGTGCAACTGGAATTTGGGGAAACACTGTGATGACACCACATCCGCATATCGACATTGAAGATCTGGAGGGCATGGTCGAATTTATTTTGACATTTAAAACAGGTGAAAGGAGGACATTGAGGAGAAATGCACAAGCCCCCATTGGTAGCAATCCGGAGAGGAAGATAAAACCAGGATTTGGTGCATCATTGGCAGGTGTTCATCCTGCATTTGATTTGATAAGAATAAGACCAGATGATTTTAAGCCCAGAGTGGGGGGGATGACGTTTGCAGGAGATGGCAGTCTACTCGTTAGCACCTGGGATAGTATCGGAGGAGTCTATCAGCTTTTGGGTGTAGAAAAGAATAATCCCGACTCTGTAGAAATACGACTTATTGCATCGGGATTGTCAGAACCACTGGGATTGGAAGCGGATGGCAAGGACATTTACGTAATGCAAAAACATGAGCTCACGAGATTGGAGGACAGGAATGGAGATGGAGTTATGGATATCTACCACTGTGTAAATAATCAATTTGGTGTCACACCGGATTTTCATGAATTTTCTTACGGCCTGGTCAAAAGGGAGGGAATTCTTTACGGGGCACTTGGTCTTGCGATGCGTTTGATGAACTCGGAGTTGCAGCATGAAGATCGTGGTACCGTCTTTTCTGTGACAAATCAGAGTGATTTTAAAATCATCGCCCGTGGTCTTAGGCAGACCAATGGGATTGGTATTGGTCCCGGTGGCGATTTATTTGTCACTGAAAATCAGGGACAGTGGGTGCCGGGTTGTAAATTAATACATGTCCGGGAGAATCATTTTTACGGTTGCCAACACGGCACCGGTGATCGTTTTTTTGGGATGAAAGAAGAATTGCCGGCCGTTTGGTTGCCTCAAGATGAAATCGGTAATTCACCCGGGAATCCCATAATTATTAGAGATGGTCCATATGTAGGACAGATGGTTTTTGGAGATGTGACTCATGGAGGTATTACTCGAGTTTTTTTAGAAAAGAGAAAAGGGGAGTACCAAGGTTGTGCTTTTCGTTTTTCGCAGGGCATGGAAGCCGGAATTAATCGACTTGCCTACGGGCCAGATGGCGGAATTTATGCCGGCGGTGTTGGGATGCATGGTGGGTGGTCACATAAGGAGAAGCAATTTGGTTTACAGAAATTGCAATTTAATGGGGAGATTCCTTTCGAAATATTATCTGTTTCATCTCGGGAAGATGGTTTTGAAGTTGTCTTTACGAAGGCTTTGAATCGAAGCCACAAGCTGGATGCGAGCACCATCATTGTTGAACAGTGGTGCTATGAATCCACTGAGAGGTATGGTGGCGATAAGGTGGATAAAACCCGGCTGGCAGTAGATCGAATTTCATTGTCAGATGACCGGACATCTGCAAGACTTTTTCTCGAAGGATTAAGAGAAGGATATGTGGTTTATTTTTTGTTTGACGATAGCCTCAGGAGTGAGGATGATGATGCTCTGTGGTCAGGGGAGGTTTGGTACACACTCAATAATTTGTAAGATCTGGTCAGACAATATTCCATAAGTATAATAATGGTCGTTGAGCAATTGATTGTTTTGTTATACAAAAATATTTTGCCTCGAAATTAGTTGTCCTGCCAGGCAATTCTCAAAAAAAATTCTTAATTCGGCATTTGTTTGATTTTTTACGCTGCAAATGCATATCATTGTGTGTCGCGCATTGCCAACTTGTCAAACTTCTCCATCTCCAGTAGTCTGTTGTATTTTGCCAGTCTTTCTGACTGAGTGACTGATCCTACTTTGATTTGATCAGCTCCCCATCCCACTGCAAGATCGGCAAGCCAGTCATCCTCCGTCTCACCACTCCTCGCACTCACCACGATATCCCAACTGGCTCCCCTGGCGAGTTGCAGTGCATCTGCTGCCTCCGTAAGCGTACCGCACTGATTTACCTTTAGTAAAAGCGCATCCGCCGCATCCATTTCGATCGCTTTTTTAATGCGTTTGGTCTGTGTGCATAATAAATCATCTCCGATGATCTTCGTGTGATTCCCAATTCTCTTTTTTAGGACGGCCCAGTTTGACCAATCTTCCTCAAAAAGACCATCCTCAATGCTCACAATTGGATATGTTTTGACCCACGATTCAATTAATTCAATCATTTTTATGCTATCGAGTAATTTGCCTTCCACATTGTAATTTCCCCCTAGATAAAAATGACTGGCAGCGATGTCCATTGCAAGGTATACGTTTTTTCCTGCGGTTAATCCACCTCGATTTATTGCTTGTGCCGCATCATTTAGTATTTGGTCTACAGAGGTAAATTCGGGAGCTAGTCCACCCTCATCTGCCGACAGAGGTCTGGCACCGTATTTTTTCATTATTAGCTGTGATGCCGATTGGTATGTTGCAGTTGCTATGTGAAGAGACTCTTCAATCGAGCTAGCCGAGGGAACTATTAGTACGTCCTGCACGGCGATTTGTCCTCCTGCATGTTTCCCGCCACTAAATAAATTGATGGTGAGCTGGGGCAAAGCAAAATCATGATTTTCAATAAGTGACCCAAAATATTCATATAGAGGTATTTTTAGATGGGATGCGCATGCCCGGGCATAAGCCAGTGAGCAAGCAAGTATTGCGTTTGATCCCAGCTCAGATTTATTAGCGGTGCCATCCATATTGAGTAAAAAAATATCCAGATCCTCCTGGCTCCCAAAGTCAATGCCACGTATAGCACCATTTATGGAGCTCTCGATCTTTGATATTGCCTTTTTTACTCCAAGTCCTTGATGTCTGTGTTGATCATTGTCCCTCAATTCGATTGCTTCTGCTTTACCTGTTGACGCACCTGAAGGTACGGATGCAGCTCCCCGTGTACCGTCGTCAAGTTGGCAAAAGGCTTTTACGGTGGGTCTCCCCCGGCTATCCAAAATTTCCAACCCTCTAAATTTCTTGATTTTCATGATGAACTATTAGTAGTCGTTCGATTTCGTTAATTAATTCGAATATTTTTCCAGGTTTTTTTATAATCATTTTCAATGCTACTTCTCTTTGACGTTGTCTTGCGTGATCATCTAAATATTCAAGGGGGGATCGACCGGCTATCCTTGCGAGTAGACAACCCAGGGTATGATTTACCGCTCTCAATTCATTTTCATTTTCTTGAAAATAGGGCACCTTACTTAAATAATTCTCCCAAAAAAAAGAAGATGCGTGTATGAAGGAATCGCGATGAGCGGGAAGAAAATTAGCCTTACTAAGTAAATGAGTAAGAAAAAAACCAATGTCAAATGCAGGATCACCAAAATGCATGACTTCGTAATCGAGGAGGATGATATCTCGATCTTTAATGAGCATATTTTTGGGGCTGAAATCACCATGTGTCAAGGTATGATTTATATCGAGGGTTTGATCGATGAGGTTTTTATAAAAGGAGTTTGTGGACGGGATTTCTGAGGTGGTGTTCAGGTAGTACGGTTCGATACGTAGCGTTTTGAAAAAAGACTTGTTTTCAAAACCATATTCGCGACCATGAATTCCCTCATTATGTATTTCTGCCAGTGCAGCTGCTGCCTTCAGAATAATAGATTTATCTGGTTGGCCAGAGAGAAGTTGTGTCTTCAAATTAGCGAAGGGGGAAGTGATGGCTTCCATAACAAGGATATGGTTTTGGGCGTCAAAGAAGATATACTCCGGAGCTTTACAGCTCGTAATATGTTGAGACATCCATTGCAGAGCAAAGGCTTCGATCTGTAACCGGGCAGGATCGCACTCCCACAATTTTTTTACACGAAGTCTGTAGAGTGCCTGCTTGATCACAAAGGCACGATTTTTCGGTCTCGAAACCAGCAATGTCTTATTTGATACACCACCTGATAGGGCAGAGACCGATATGGGTTCATCCCTCGAAATCAGTTGCCGATCCAGGAGATACTGCCTGAGTCTGGGTGTGTCCTGTATGTCTAGCATGATATGATCAAGATAGAAATAGTTATAACTTTGCGCCAAAATTAAAAAACCCATAAATGAAGTTTTTTGTCGACACGGCTAATCTGGATCAGATAAAAGAAGCACGAGACCTGGGTGTTTTAGATGGCGTTACAACAAATCCTTCCTTGATGGCCAAGGAAGGGATATCGGGGCATGACAATGTAATAAACCATTACAGAACTATTTGTGAGCTGGTCGAGGGAGATGTCAGTGCAGAGGTTATTTCTACGGATTATGAGGGAATAGTTGAGGAGGGAAAGATGCTCTCCGGTCTTGCACCTAATATCGTGGTTAAGGTACCAATGATCAAAGATGGGGTCAAGGCTTTACGCTTCTTTTCAGACAATGGCATTCGCACAAATTGCACCTTGGTATTTTCATCGGGTCAGGCCATATTAGCGGCAAAAGCTGGGGCAACATATCTAAGTCCCTTTATTGGCCGGATCGATGATATCACCTGGAATGGGAGCCAATTGATTCGTGAGATTGCGGAAATCTATGCAATCCAGGGTTTTGAAACTCAGATCCTGGCAGCATCAATCCGTTCGGCTAAAAATATTGTGGAAGCTGCACTCTCCGGAGCAGATGTGGTCACCTGTCCGTTACCCTCGATTTTGGGTCTGCTGAAGCACCCCCTTACGGATATTGGCCTGGAGAAATTTTTAGCCGATCACCGGAAAGTCAATGCGTAAAGTATATCATTTAGGGACCTGTTCTACTTGTCAACGCATTTTGAAGTCATTACAGCTGGATGGTTTTATTTTGCAAGACATCAAGACGGAGCCTGTCACTGGTGGTCAGTTGGATGAAATGCGATCAAAGGCAGGCAGTTATGAAGCTTTGTTTAACCGGCGAGCGATGAAGTACAGGGCACTGGGTCTCCATGAGAAAGAACTAAAGGAAGAGGATTACCGGGATTTAATTTTAAATGAATACACTTTTCTGAAGCGACCAGTGATTCTGATCGAGGACGACCTATTTGTGGGAAACTCCAAGAAAACTGTAGCTGCGGTTTCAGAAAGATTAAAAAAGCCATAGCTCCGTTATGAGGACCTCTAAAATAGGTCTCCTGCAAATCCTATAAGGGAGAAATTATCAGATTAATTTGGGACCTACCATGTCTTTCCTCAATGCCTATATTTAACCTCAAGATCCGAGGATTTTGGATTGCACTGATCGTTCTCTCCACACGGGAATTGGATTTATTAGAAATGAAAAGTAAGCAGATGAGTGAGTTGTCACACATTTGAAAAATCACGTTAAAATTGAAAAAAGAGTACATTTTTAAATCCGAAAGACTCGGATTTCGCGATTGGACGAAGGGCGATTTGAAAGAGTTGGAGCTAATGAATTCGGATGTTAAAGTAATGGAATTTTTTCCAAAAGCCTTGACAAGTAAAAAAAATGAGGAATTGTTCGAAAAGCTAAGAGTTCATTACAAAAAACACCACCACACTTATTTCGCAACTGAAATACTGGAGAATAATGAGTTTATTGGTTTTATCGGTTTAGCTTATCAGGAGTATCGAACTGAATTTACCCCAGCTGTGGACATTGGTTGGCGGTTAAAAAAAAGTGCCTGGGGAAACGGCTACGCAACCGAAGGAGCCAAGAAATGTCTTGAGTTTGCATTTACCATACTGAATTTAGAAAATATTATCTCTACTTGTGCGGAGAAAAATTCTGGATCGGAAAACGTAATGAAAAAAATTGGGATGAAAAAAATCGGAGAATTTAAACATCTGGAACTGAAAGAATATCCCGGATACGAAAAATGTATTTGTTACGGAATAAATAAAAGCGAGTGGCAACAGTGTAGGACCGCAATTACAACGGATTTCACTCCGTCCGAATCTACCCGGAACTGCTAACGCCAGTTTTTAACCGAAGAACAATAACTTAAAAACCGTGACTGATGGCCTGGGAGAGCATTATATGTTATTGATCTATCGATAAAGCTCACCTTGATATTATTTAAGGCTCATTTTCAGGCATTTTTGAGCTCTATAATATTAATAACGAAGCCCTATTGCATTTGTGGCTCATATGAAGTATATTTGTAGCTCAATTAATGCTCAATATGAGCTTGAACGAACACAAATATGAGCTCAAAGGAATATGAATGAACAACAAATCCTTAAATATGTACTAAGGAACCCATTAAGTTCTTCTAAGGAGATACACGAAGGAATTAAATTTGATATAGGTTATGCAACTGTCAAGAGAATTCTCAGCAGATTATCTGAAAACAACCTTATTGAAATTGAGGGAAAGGGTAGAGGAACAAAATACAAAGTAAGTCTTGCATACTCCATAATTAAACCAATAGATGTCAACGAATATTTCGAAAAAGAGATAGATGAAAGGGAGATAAAACGGGAATTTGATTTAGAATTAATTCCGAATGTTTTGGGAAATGTAGATCTATTTTCTCATCAAGAGTTAGACAGATTGGAAGCATTACAGAACACATATACTAATAAAATTAAAAGCTTATCAGATTCGCAATATCAGAAAGAACTAGAAAGATTAGCAATTGACTTAAGCTGGAAGTCCTCTCAAATAGAGGGAAATACCTATTCATTATTAGAGACTGAGAAATTACTTAAAGAGCAAGAAACTGCAGAGGGAAAAAACAAGGAAGAAGCCACAATGCTGTTGAATCATAAAGAGGCTTTAGACTTTATTACAGAAAATCCCGATTACCTGGATCCCGTTGAAATTAGCAAAATAGAAGATATACACAGCATACTAATGAAGGAGCTAGGAGTCGCTAGAAATATTAGAACGAGAGGAGTAGGAATTACTGGTACAAACTACAGACCCTTGGACTATGAATTTCAAATACGTGAAGCACTTCAGCAGGTGTGCGACCTCGTTAATTCAAAGTCAAATATTTTCGAAAAATCATTGCTCTTGTTAGTTCTTTTGTCTTATGTACAACCATTTAATGATGGAAACAAACGGACAGCAAGAATTGTAAGCAATGCTTGTCTGATAAATTACGAGTACTGTCCTATTTCATTCAGAACAATAAACTCAATCGAGTACAAAAAGGCAATGTTGATTTTTTACGAACAAAACAACATTTTTACTTTCAAAAAAATATTTATAGATCAATTTGAGTTTGCAGTTAAAACTTACTTTTAATGTTTGACCCCTCTGAAAAACCGGAACAGGATTTCTCAAGTAAATGAATCAAACGAATGAGGAGAGCATATTGGACTTTCGCGATAGATTGACAGATGTGGACTGGAACAAACCACGGGCAATTTTCAAATTCAATTGAAAACCGGATTTGACCAGACGTAAGAAGGGAGACTCACGGATGGCCGTCAGCGTGCCCTCAATCGTCGCAAACCGTTCCGAAATTTCAAATATGAAGGCGATGGTCACAAGGATATCAGGCAGCGGTGGTTTAAGTTTAAGGCTTATAAGTATGAAGAATGGGTCAAAGAATATTTAGAAAAATTTGATGTTGATGTGACGCAAGATAATATAGAAACGAAAAAAAATAATGGGTTATTATCATGATGATGGGACGGAATTTAATCCGGATTTATATCCGCTACCAGATTTGTGTTTGAGCTGCCAAAAGAAAGACGATCCAAATGAAGAAATAGTTTGCAATCTCACCAGAATGGATCAAATTGAAGAAATTGAATTTAAGTGTTTTGCGTACCTGCAAATCAGCAAATAAGTACACAGAGCGATACACTGACTTCAAAAATGAATTATCATAAACGTTATCTATATCAAAGAATTGTAAACGCAAAGGCATTTATAGAGACCAACTACCATACTGATCTTAATTTGGATACAATGGTAATAGAAGCACACTTTTCTAAATATCACTTTCTTAGACTCTTTAAGTCAATTTATGGTTTGACTCCCCACCAATTTTTGATAGAAATCAGAATTAAGATGGCAAAAATTGAACTGACAGAAACTAACAAATCTGTTACAGATGTTTGCATGGACGCCGGATTTCAAAGCCTATCTTCATTTATTCATCTTTTTAAGAGAAAAACCGGAAGGACACCTTTGCAATATAGAAAGTTTACAAAAGCCCGAAGGTTTGAAGTGAACAATGCACCATTGAAACAAATTCCCGGATGCTATACACTGAGGCACTTGCGGGGATAATAGCAATTTTCAACAAGGATTTAAAATAAGATGAAGCTATCTTTGACTTAAAAGAGAGCACTATGATTACTAAAGTCTCCCATTCGTTTATTTATGTCTTGAATCAAGAAGAGGCATTAAATTTTTATACAGAAATACTTGGGTTTAGACTTGTAGCAAACATCCCACTTGGCCCAGGAAAAAGATGGCTGTCTGTTTCACCCCCGAATCAGCCGGGATTAGAAATCGTTCTGATGAAAGCTATGGAAGGACCCTTTTTTAGTAAAGAGGCGGCTAAGGACGTAAACAAATTAGTTTCAAATGGGACGTTTGGATGGTGCGTGTTTGAGTGTAAGGACATCTATGCAACATACGAAGAACTCTCCAGAAAGGGTGTTACCTTTGTTGATCCACCAACCGAAACTCCATCTGGAGTATCAGCAAATTTCATAGATAACTCAGGGAATTGGTTTAGCTTAAAGCAATCATAAAAGATAGTCTATGTTTTTGGATAAGTTATTTATTGTCTTTACGCAGATTGTGTCTTTTCATATTGCAACTGCTCAGGTTCCGGGCTGGTATCTTAAGGATGTAGAAGAAAACATCGGTGTTTGGAGAGCCGATAATTCAAAGTATGGATCAAATTCTGAGATTTACGATTTCTATGAGATAGAATGGAAACAAACTTTGAATAAATATGCTCTCACAGGTAAATTGTTTGGTGTTGTCGGAGACCAAAGAACTGATGTCTTATGGAGATTTATACAGTATTGGGATATTGAGGAAGGCCAAGCTGTCGTATTACAGTTTGGGAAAGGTGGCATAACAGGAAAAGGAAATTTAATCACTAAGGGAAAGGATTCGACAGAGTTATTACAGGTGTTTAATTCAGAGAAAAGTTCCTATCAAACGGGACACAGAACGAAACATTTTCGAGATGAGAAGATAGCCAAGTCCTTTTCAGTCACAAAAGATGGTAATTGGGAATTAAACCGTGAATACAAATGGATCAAAAGGCCCTCAGAAGGTACAATGTGTCAGCAGCTGATCTATAGTGAAAATCTTAGAAATAGAATTTCGGAGGCCAAAGCCAGTACCTTTTTAGTTTACACGCCACCATCCTACTTTATCAAACCAGAAAATAGATATCCTGTTTTGTATTTATTGCATAGTTATGGCGAAGATGCAAGTTCATGGAAGGAGAGTCCACATACGCAGGGGTTCAATTTATTGACTTCTATGGATAGTCTCATAACCAATAATGTGATAGAGGAAATGATTGTTGTTATACCCGATTGCAGCAATAAGTATGGAGGAAACTGGTATACTAATTCATCTACCACAGGGTTATGGATTAATTTTATAGCTGACGAGCTAGTGAGCCATATCGATGAAAATTTCCGAACCATTTCAAAGGTAGAATGCAGGGGTATTGCAGGGCATTCAATGGGTGGATATGGGGCTTTAAAAATCGCAATGAAAAGACCTGAAGTATTTAGTGCTGTGTATGCGATGAGTTCTGTGAACCTTTCCACGGATGAGATGGCAAATACAAGATATGGTGACTTACTTGAGAAAGTTAATAGAAATTCTCCCCTACGCGATTATACGCTTTTTGACAGATTAATACTTTCAAAGGCTATGGCTTTTGTGCCTAGTGATAAACCACCCTATTATGCCGATTTTTTGTACAATAAGAAAGGGAGGCAATTGATACGTGACGAGGATGTTTGGAAAAATTGGTCAAGACACTTACTTATTAATCAAATAGAGGATTTTAATAATAAAAACCAGTCTTTAAATATTGCGATAGAGCATGGTTCAGAAGACTTTTTAGTAAATGAAAGTCGTATGTTTTCCAAAAAGCTGAATGAGTTTGGTATCAAACACACGTATACTGAATATGTTGGAGGCCACACAAATAGGTTTAGAATTCGTCTTGAAAACTACGTTTTGCCGTTTTTCTCTCGAAATCTCACGAGGTAGTCTGCTGCGTATCACTTAAGCATCCGGGCTGAGCGTGTTGCACGCCTTGATCTCATCATTGGTCCTTGAGCAAAAGTGTAAAGAAGGTACATCAGAAGAAGGAAAATCTATTCGCATTAATAAGAAGTCATTCTGACTGGTGTATAAGCAAGAAATACCGATTTTCACCAGCCGATCTGACCTTGCTACTTTTCAAACATTTTGATGCATAAAACCCCCGGAATATTTTTGTATTCCCTCATTTTTTTAAGCTTTCCGGTTGTACCCTCAATTGAAAACTGTACAATGTTGCTCGTGTGTCTGTTAGCCAAAAGAATAAATTGATCATCCGGTGTGATGAAGAAATTTCTGGGCCATTCGCCCTCAACCGAAGTGCAATCGACGAGTTCTAAAGTTCCGTTGTCATTTATTTCAAATGCAGTAATGCTATTGTGGCCCCGGTTAGTAGCGTATAAAAATTTACCGTTGGCGGTGATGTGGATATCTGCCGATTTATTAAATTCAGAAAAATCATCAGGCAATAAGGGATAGGTGGCAAGGTGTTGCATCTTTCCTAGTGCAGAATTCCACTTAAATGATGTCACAGAAGAGTTTAATTCGTTGAGTACAAAAACGTAAGGCAAAGTGGGATGAAACTCCAGATGCCGGGGTCCACTTCCGGGTAAAGACTTTCCAAAGGAGTGTCCCTCAAGAGTTCCCTCTGATGATTTAAAGCGATAAATCTCAATGCGGTCCGTACCCAAATCCGGGACGGTGACATATTGATTTCCCGGAGCTACTGAGATCATGTGCGGATGTGCGGATTGTTGCCTACTCGTGTCAATAGATGAACCCTCATGACTGAGAACTTGCACTGGATCCTGCAGTGCACCTCCTTGTCCCAAAGGATAAACAGCTATGGTCGCACCACCATAGTTTGCAACAAGCACAAACTGACCGGTTTCATCAACAGATAAGTAGCAAGGACCACCTTTTGATTCTTTTTCGTTGATATATTGTAAAGTCGCGGTTTCTGCATTTATCTCAAACGCATAGACCTTATTATTGCCTACGGCATATAGCAAGGGTTTGGTCGGATGAATATTGTGATAACTTGTACTTTTTACCGTAGCGACTTTAGATTTCAAATGCAGCTCATTGTTTTGCATCTCGAAAATATAGATGCCGTGGCTATTGTCTCTTCCTGTCGATGAGGCAAAGATCAAGGAACGCTCCTGACTAAACATTTGTCCGGGAATGTACAAGAGCAGAACGCATATCAAAAATACGTAGCCGGGAAAAAGATTTAACAATTTCTTTAGACTTATCAGCATAACCATGAATGTTTTCCTTTTGATAGTACGAGAATTGGCTCTCGCTTCGTTTTACAATATACACACTCGATTAATAAATCCGTATTTCTATGTCACGAGTGTTTATATTTTCCTTTTTTAGCTGCATGGTGATTACAGCTTTCGCTTCGGTTCCCCCTGATTGCTACGAATTGATTTGGTCAGACGAGTTTGAAGGCACTCAGCTTGCATTGGACAGGTGGTCATACCAAATCGGTGCCTGGAATGGAAGCAATGTGCAAAACTGCTATAGACAAGAAAATGTATCCGTTGCTAATGGGAATCTGACAATAACAGCGAGGCACGAATTTGCTACTTGTAATGGACTAGAGAAGAATTTTACCTCTGGATTTGTCCAAACAAAAAATGTAATAAGCTGGAAGTATGGATACTTTGAGGCAAGAGTAAAATTGCCAGCTTCTAACAGTACTTGGCCTGCCTTTTGGATGAGCCCAATCGATCAAGTCTATGGTGCATGGCCACGAAGCGGAGAAATAGACATTTTTGAGGGTAAAGGCCACGATATGAAAAAGGTCTATGCCAATGCCATATGGGGTAATAGTAGTACAGATAAACGGCAACAAAAGGGACCATTTACAATCGGTGATGCAAGTCAATGGCATATCTACGGAGTGGAATGGAATGAAGGCGAACTTCGTTACTATATCGACGGCATTCATTACCATACGATAAGCGACTTTAAGGAGCCCAATGCCGGTATACATCCCCAGCCATTTGATCAGGATTTCTATCTAAGGTTAAATCTTGCCGTTGGAGGTGATTATCTCGATGAGCCATGGAACGATGCAAACAACGGCATTGATCAATTGCCCGCTACAATGGAAGTGGATTGGGTACGGGTCTATCAGGTCGATGACAATTGTGCTCCCGTTGATGCCTGCCAGCGCATCACTGACGGTGATTTCCAGTCGTTAGATAATGACTGGCAGCTGGTGACTTTTAATGACGCTGATGGCTCTGTGTCTGTTGATAATTCTGGTTATGCCAGGATTGATGTGGCTGCTCCAGGTACTTCAGATTGGCACCTGGCATTGCGTCAATCCGGGGTCACGCTGACACATGGAAGTGTTTATGAGGTATCATTTGTATCCTATGCGGATGCTCCCCGTTCTGCAAATGTGATTATGACCGCTTTAGACGGATCTCAGTATCACTATCAGGCACTGGATCTCACAGAGTGCCCCACACCCTTTCATTACCAGTTTAAGATGAGTGGCAGTACCGATCCGGATGCTCGATTTAATTTTGGAGTCGGCTCAAGTGTGATTGATGCCTATATCGAAAATGTCAGTGTGCGGGAATTGGGATGTGTCAACTGTCCGGAAATTCTATCGTTAGAGGACTTAGTGATTCCTCCCGGAAACTATCAGGCTCACCAATTGATTCGATCCAATGGTAGCATAAACAATCCCGGTCATGTAATTTTCAAGGCCATGGAAATTTTACTGGAGCCGGATTTTAATCTCGAAAGCGGGGCTGAATTTGAGATAATCAATACACCTTGTGATCCTTAAAGAGTTTTGATAGTTTTATGAATTCTACCTGGAAGTTTGTCGCGAGGCCATCTACAGCATGCGAATTATTCTTTTTACCTTTTGATTCTAAATTCTGAACGAACGGGATGAGAGTCTATTTTACAGTGGGTCTTTGGTTTATGGCAGCTATGTTCGTCACATGCCACAGCGCAAAAAATCATGTCCCATCATCTGGTAAAGGGCCTTTTTGCGGAAATGGAATGAGAAATGGTTGGGTGGACCAGCATTCTATCTCATTATGGACCAGGCTGACTTCTATTCCTGACCTTAACCACAGCGGTATTCAATTTACTGAGTTGTCAAAGGAAGAACATGCGATATTAAGAAATCAGGGAGATGTCGAAAGAATAACGAAAGCGCAAATTCCGGAAGGGCATACTCTTGATGAGATGGACGGTGCTTGTCCTGGATCTTCAGGGTTTGTAAAACTTGTCTACTATGAACGTGATAATCCCACACAAAAGATAGAGGGCCAATGGCTGAGGGTGCATGAAAACAAAAACCATACGCGACAATGGAGACTTGAAGGTTTAAACCCAGGTACGAGGTATGTTGCAGAAATCTATGGGCGGGCACTTAATAGTGAGATAACATCGGATTCGGTTGTGGGCTTCTTTGAGACGGCACCCAATGATTCGACAACGAAAGCAATAAGGTTTAGTGTAGTGACCGGTCATGATTTCAACAGGCGTGATGACCCTGAAAATGGTCATAAAATCTATCGCAGCATGATGCTGGACAATCTGGATTTTTACATACACACCGGTGATATCGAGTATTATGACAAACCCAATCCCTGGGCTATGACTGAAGCCCTGATGTATTTCAAATGGAATCGATTGTTTGCCCTTCCGTTACAGCGCAATTTTTATTTGCACCACAGTACCTACTTTATCAAGGATGATCACGATGCACTGTCAAATGATTGTTATCCGGGAATGGTATATGGTGCGGTGACCTTTGAAAGAGGTTTGGAGATTTTTGATGAGGAACAATTTCCATCAAATGACTCTTTGTATAAAACCATAAGGTGGGGGAAGGATTTACAAATCTGGCTTGTAGAAGGTCGAAATTTCCGCGGTAAAAATTCGGATCCCGATGGACCAGAAAAAACTATTTGGGGAGAAACTCAAAAAACTTGGTTGTTTAATACCCTAACCAAATCTGATGCAACATTTAAAATAATAATTACACCTACACCGATTTTGGGTCCGGATCGAGGGAAAAAGAATGACAATTATGCCAATTCAGGTTTCACTTATGAAGGAGATGAAATACGAAATTTTATAAATCAATTTGACAATGTATTTATTTGCACCGGAGACCGGCACTGGCAGTATGTGAGTCATATTGACAATACAAACTTGTGGGAGTTTAGTTGCGGGCCGGGGTCTGATCAGCATGCCGGGGGATGGGAGGAGGACAATGTGTTGCCTGAACATCGATTCCTCAGAGTTAAGGGCGGGTATTTAGTGGTATCCGTTTCTCCCAGACAAACAGTTCCAACTATTGCCTTTGAACATCGAAATGTTGATGGTGAAATCGTACATGAGACAATATTTAGTAAAGCACAATGATTCACTTTCGTTTTCCTCAATCGACTGATGAAATTGCACAAAGCCAGATCCAAAATTGATTCAATTTTATAAAATTGACACATGCCCGGGTGGCTTACTGGCTAATCGTTTCTCAAACTTTGCAGAACCAACTTTGGAGTAACTATGACTACTTCGGATTTGTCCGAGTTTGGTTTTCTTTTCAAAAAAAGAACGGCTATAATCTCCTTATTTTTTGGATTAGGAAAATGATGGATCTTATTTAGTAGATTTTTAATTGCATCACTTGTCTTCGTCTTAATTCTCCATTGACATTCACCAATCAGGAGGAATTTTTTATCCGTTGATTCTGCTACGACATCGATTTCCATTTGGTTTTGGAGGGTATTATTTCCCCACCATCGAAATGCCCGGTTAAAAGTTTTACCCTTGAATGACATAAAAGGAACTGCCTCGCGGCAAAGGTTTTCCCAAGCATCGGCTTGATAGTACTTTAGTCGCTTGGTGATTTTCCGGTATACCAGGTCGATCTTATCCAGGGCAAGCATCGATAGATTTGGGACAACAAATGTGAAATAGAAATTCAAATACGGATCCTTAATCTTGTATAATGATTTCTTATTGGATCTTTCATTTGCACCAAAGGGAATTTCCCTGGTAAGATATCCCAGCTCTAACAATTTTTGCAGAGGGCGTGAAAGATGAGTTGCTGGTTTATTTAATCTGGCTGCAATTTCTGACATCTTATGTGCTCCATTTCCGACTAGTGTCATAATCGATGTTGCCTGAATCGATTCTCTCATATCATCCATGAAGAGCCTTGCCGGTTCCTCATGCAAGATTCCCAACCGGTCCAGTACAAGTACCTTAACTGCCTCTTCATAATTGCGCAGTTCGCTTCGGAGTTCCCAATACCTTGGCACTCCTCCCCAGGTGGAGTATTCTTCGATTGCCCTGATTGGGCTGACCTTTAAGGCTTTTGTAATCCACCCCGCGTTCATGGGATTTACCTTGATAATTTCGTCGGCTCTTCCATAGAGTGGTGCGGATTGATCTAAGACCAGACTGTGCATCATCTGCTGTGAAGATCCGCATAATACCAGGTGAAATTTCCGTTTTGGATTTTGATCAAGATAAATACTTGGAAGTGATGTAGAACCTTTTGCCAGATAGGGAAATTCGTCGATGCACAAAGTAATCCTTCGATCTAATCTGATATCTAGATTGTGAAACAATGCATCCCAATTCGGGTACCGAACATCATTAAAGCCTGAAACCTTAAGAGCGATGGCATCTGCTAGTTGAGCCCTCTGTACTAATGCATCTGATTGGGTAGCCACATAGTAGATATCGCCCTCTTTTAGTATCTCCTTCAGCAGTCTAGATTTACCGCACCTTCTTCTGCCATAGGTTACTATCATTTTGGCATTTTTGCTTTCCACAGCTTTTGCCAATCTATCTAACTCTCTTTTTCTGTTTATAAATCTCAAGGCATTTTGATTAGATAATAAATCGAAGATCAAAAGATATTATGTAAGACAAACATAATGTAAGACAAACATAATGTAAGACAAACATAATGTAAGACAAACATAATGTAAGACAAACATAATGTAAGATAAACATAATAAAATGTACAATCAATTGCAATCATACTGCAATTATTGGAAGTCTTCTATTCTGTGCCCCTGTACTTTTCGGTAAGTTGCATCAGAACTTCAGTGATTTTATCCTTGCTCAGAATATTGCCTTTGTAAATGACACTCTCAATGGAGGAACAATTTGAGATGTCATCCAGGGGATTGGCATTGAGCAGGACCATATCTGCAACATTACCCACCTCTAGGCTACCTCGGTCCTCAACTTTAAAAAACTGGGCTACGTTAATCGTTCCCGATCTTAAAATATTGAGATTGGAAATACCAGCGTCTGCCATTGCCTTCATTTCGTGATGAATTGAGAATCCGGGGACATTAAATACCTGGGGTGCATCACTGCCTAAAAGCATGAGGATGCCATTTTTGTCAAAAGAGCGCAAGAATGCATTGCGGAGCTCGATAAATCGATTGTACGTTCCAGGCGAATAATTCAACCGATCTAACATTTGAGTTTTGCTTTGTCTCCAATTAAATCGAAGAGAGGGAGGGATGTAAGCCATCTCGGGCTCCTGTACCATGAGAGAAGGGTCCTTTGGTGACAACCATCTCGTAAACAACGTCTGAGTCGGAACGACGGCGACTCCTTTTCCCTTTGTGGCCCTTACCAGAGGCTCAATTTTGTTTTCATCACAGCGGTCTGCCAGTAGAACACCGAAGAAGCCTCCGTCTTCACGGATTTCTTCCGGTGCCAGTCCCTCAATATATCCATCCAAGTGATCAATACTTGCATATCCGGATTCTATTGCGTGTTCGATTCCGACATCAGCCGGTACATGACCCGAGAATAAAATGTTTTTCTCCCGGGCTGTCGTGACCATTTTGTCAAAGTGGTCTCTCAATATACCCGGATGTATTTTCAAAAAATCGTACCCATCGCCAGCAAATTGGGTTACCCTTTCCTCGGCTACTTCAGGACTGGTGACCGTGTTGCCGTTCATTGAGGGGCTTGATGTATAGACTCTTGGGGAAGGGAAAGGGTTTGTCTCCAAATAGGTTTTTAGTGCTAAGTGGTATGGATGGCCAAGCATTCCTCTGATTGTTGTTATTCCGTTTGCCAGATATAGAAATAGAGTTTCTCGTACATAGGTGTCATCACCATCGCGAGGGGTAGGAATATGAGCATGCATTTCTGCCAGGCCGGGTATCAGGTATTTTTGACTGCCGTCGATTTTCTCAATGTCTTCTGCAATTTCCATAGATCCACCAGGAGAAATGGCGGTTATTTTTTCTCCCTCTACGACCAAATCCCGATTCTCTAAGATTTCTCCACTTTGTACGTCGATTATATTTACACCTTCAATGACAAAGTGGGATTGGGCCATGGAAAGAACAGTTATCAAACAATAAGCATTGGCTACTAAGAATATTCTTATCATAATCAGGAATAATTTTTTGTGAAAGAAAATGATCTCACTAAATTGATTTTAAAAATTAGTCAAAAAATCTAGAATTATCTATGTCCAATCAGAACTATTTTCCGGGTATCCTTTTGGTGCTGTACCTTTTTACCTTATTACCATAACAGATCCTGCATACTTACTCTGCGCCCTATCAGGAAATTCAATTTTTAGCGCCCAACTATAGATGCCAGGATCTACAAACGAACCATTGATTTTTCCATCCCAAATATAATCTGTTAGTTTCATATCCCTTGCTGGGCTACTAAAAATGAGATTACCCCACCGATCAAACAAGTGAAAGTGTGTGATTTTTCCCGGTGTTCCATACACATTGAAAAAATCATTGATCCCATCACCATTGGGAGAAAATGCATTGGGGATAAAGATCTCCTTTATTGGATTTACAAAGATATTTAGTTCATCGGTTGCAGTACAACCTCGATCATCTGTGATCGTGACTTTTACCCATCCCGTATTTGTGGCTTCAATACTTTGCTCCGTACACATCTGACAGGTTAAAGCAATATCATCACTGGTTTCCCAATGTAGCTGTTCGATCTTGCCTACATTGGTATGCGCATGCAAGGATGCTTGATCACCTAGCAATAGACTTAGATCTGGACCAAGATCCACGAAGAGAGGATCTTTATTCTCTTCCAAAGTTATATCGTCCACCACGGTAAGACAAGAGTTTTCTACCGTAACAGAATATAATCCGGGATTTAATACGGAGATGATAGGTGTCGTCTCCCCGGTACTCCAGCTGAAGTTTCCTTCTAAGGGTAAAGTTAGAAATGTGGTATCGCTGCTGCACGATGTCCAGATATTGTCCTCAAGACTTAATTCCAATGGATCGACAATTGACAAGGGTGTCGGATCACCCACGACTTTAGTCTCAGGATAATCAGAGAAGATCGTCTCACCCAGGGCGAGCGAATTATTTTTTAAGTTTGCTTGGGATAGTAAGTCCTGGGGATCTATATCTCCGGTTGTCACATTTAGTTTCACCTTATTTTCACCGAGTAATAAGGTCCACCGGTCAATATCCAAAAAATG
Source organism: Saprospiraceae bacterium (assembly GCA_965222645.1). Classification (GTDB taxonomy): domain Bacteria; phylum Bacteroidota; class Bacteroidia; order Chitinophagales; family Saprospiraceae; genus JABDMH01. The sequence goes on from OZ244968.1 coordinate 5,879,580, forward strand.
GGAGTTGACACCACTTCTCACTTCCACATTAAACATGTTTTCCATGTCAATTTCAACAATTTTGAATTCAGTGGGAAATACGTCAAAGAGGTTTAATCCGACCTGGCCAATGCCAGCGCGATTAGTGACAGTATATTCGACAGTAAAATTATTGCATCCCGTTGTGACCTCACTGCTAAATTCTTTTTCAAATAAAATGGTGTAGGGACAACTGCATCCATCGGAATCTTCGCCACTTTCAAAACTTGTTTCTTCATATATTTTGCCATCGAGTTTATCAATTCTGTATAAATTATTATGTACCCCTCCACTTTGACTGGCACTACCCATGCCAAACATATTGCCTTCACCGTCAAAAAAAAGGGCACCGATCCCCTGGTTAACTTTTTCCAGGGATCTGTGATTAGCAGAGGTGAGGCCGGTACGATCGGTTTCAATAATTTGACCATTGTGATAGTCAAAACCATATGTGGTACCGACATAGGGATCAACAGCAATATCAGAGATGGTTACTGGTACATCCGACACGATCGAAAAGTAGCCTGCGTAGTGGCCGGGTGGGTCATTGACACGGATGGAGTATATGCGTTCGTCTATTCCCGAGTTGCGATTTCGTGCTATGACGACCAGGCGTCTGCCATCCGCAGTCATCCCTCCTGCAAAATAATGAAAAGATGTATCGAGATTGTCGGGCATCCCAAGGGAAAAAATTGTTCCCGTGGAGGAGATTCGGAGAAGTTCATAGGAATTAAAATCCAGGGCATATAAATAAGTGTCCTTGACATTGTATCCCAGACAGGTGATGTGTCGTTGATTTTTATTGTCAAGTGGCATTTCGTCCTGGACATAGCCATGTGCCTGTTTAGACAATTTGTACAGCTTGCTGCCCCTTTCCATATCGGTAGCTACAAAATAGAAAGAGCCATCGCAAGGAAATTCCTGGCCTACCAGTAGCGTAAGACTTAGAAATCCAACCAGGGAGAAAAGTATTTTATGTTCCAAGGACCTTGACTTTCAACGTATTCTCCAGCCTTATGAAAGTACGAAAATTAATATGGTGACTGTAAGAAAGCGAGTTCCCAAATCGAGTGGAGCGGATTCCCAAGCTGGCGCTAGGCTTTGCCTCGAGCAACAGATTTGCAAGCCGCGAAATAACTAACCGGTCGAGCAAGAGCTTGGCAAGCCGCGAACACTTGAAGAACGGGCTTGCTAATCTCTTATTTAATAGACACGATCACCTTACAGCGTGGTGTGCATTTATTCTTCCACGACCATACTCCACATCACGTCCCGGTTTGCCAAGGTCTTCGACTGAATGTCTTAATGCAGCTTCGACTGCATTGGGTTTCATCATTCCTCCATTCTTTTCGATTATGAGCGCTGCCACTCCCGCAGCATGTGGTGAGGCCATACTTGTTCCGGCAGCAAACCAGTAACCGGAGGGACCACTTGTACTCAAAACCATATCAAAGAAGTAGAGAGCTCCGGGATGATCGAAATCTCCGCCGGGAGCGGCAAAGTCAATTAAGTTGCCATGATTGGAATAGGAAGCCAATTCATCTAGATCTACATTCACATCATATGCCCATCCATAAGGAGAGGTGGCGGAAATCGCAATTGAATAAGGAGATCCGGCAGGGAACGCAGTCAAGGAGCCAGCATGGTTAAAGTTGATCCCATTATTTCCTGCAGCTGTTATCACGGTCACACCCTGATCATTAGCATATTTTATCGCATCATTGTAGAGTTTGATGCCAGCTTGAACGACATTAGATCCTTTTCCCACACCCTTCAGCCTCAGGCCGCCAAGACTCATATTTATGACCTGAACGTTCTGGTGGGAAGCATAAACGATACCGGCTGCGATCCATGATACATACCCAAAACCCGCGAGATCTGACAATACCTTTACAGGAACAATCTCGGCATCCGGAGCAGTTCCTATGACTCCAATTTCGTTATCGACAGCGGCAATGATTCCAGCCACATGAGTGGCATGGCTAAATCCGCCATCTGCATCATTGATATCCAAAGGGTCACATTCTCCAAATACACAGCAGTCTTCACAAACGTCGTCAAGATTTACAAAGTTTTGCCTGGCAGCAAAGTCAATATTAGGAGCCAAATCCGGATGTTGAGGTTGCCATCCTCCGTCCAGGACAGCTACTCTAACGCCCGCACCGCGAAAGCCTTCATTCCAAGCCTGTGGAGCATCGATCGCATCCATCCCCCATTGAAGGTCAAAGAACTCATCATCATCTCCGGCAGAGGGAGGATTGTCACCGCCTGGTTTCATGGGTTCCGCATTGACATTCGGTACCTCCACAATTAAATCACGTACCACCACAAGGCCTGCTTTTTTCATCTCATCTACAAAGTTCCCATGGTCTGATGACACAAACAATGCATCTAGTTCGGGAAGATAGCCGGTCTCCATTGCACCCAGGGATGCCAATCTTCCTCTAATGGTGCTGAGGTTTTCATTTAAACCGGTACTCTGCAAGATGTAACGATTAGACGAACCAGAATTCATCGCGACTTTGAAATCTGTGCTGAGATCGATTTTTGGTGAATTTTCCTTAGTCAATGTACCAAGGTCACTTTCTTTGGTGCATTCCGTCATCATAAACGCAAATAGAGAAAGTAAGACAAAGAGCTTTAAATGTTTCATCACTTTTGATTTGATATTAAAACATTAAATATATATAAAAAAAGATGATATGAGTGCCGAAAACAGAATTCCTCGACTGCGGATTTCCAAGCTGGCGCCGGGCTTTGTGTCGAGCATCAGATTGGCAGGCCGCGGTTTAGCTTTATGGATCTTTTCCGGGCTCGCTAATCCCTTCATTTCACTTTGGGCTTAGGAATCCCTGGCTTCCGGTGGTACATTTCACTTTGGGCTTGGGAATTTCTGGCTTTCGGTGGTAGTGAATTCCCATGCTGGCGCTGGGATTTTGCGTCAAGCATCAGATTGGCAAGCCGCGGTTTAGCTTTATGGATCTTTTTCCGGGCTAGTTAATCCCTCGTTTCGCCTCGGGCTTGGGAATCCATGGCTTTCGGTGGTAGCGGATTCCCAAGCTGGCGCTGGGCTTTGTGTCGAGGAACAGATTGGCAAGCCGCGGTTTAGCTTTATGGTTCTTTTTCCGGGCTTGTTAACCCTCGTTTCACCTCGGGCTTGGGAATCCCTTCATAGGCGATTTAGGAATCCTTGGTTTTTCGATATAGCACTGGGGTGTCATCATTTCGTACAAATAAGATAATGTCATTATGATCTCCAATCCGTTGAATCTTCACGATATCCCTGATTTCTCCACGGACATCAATGCCGGAATTCCGGGCCCTGATCGCAGAAAATTTACGGTCCCCACGATTCTTAAGGCAAAATCCTCGACTACCCATATAAGATCCGATCTCTGGTTTGGATCTTGAAAAATTACCACCTAGAAAAACATCCAGATTTTGATCTTCGTCAAAGTCATCGAAACAAATACTGTAGATCGGTGCGAATTGTGCTTCAAGCGGAAGAGTATTTATCTTCCATTTGTTGCTTCCTTCATTCCAAATAACTGAAGTCTGCGTAGTATAGACCTCTACCTTAGAGGACTTTCTGATTGTCTCATTGTCGAAAATATCAGTGACCTTTTGATTTTGGTAATCCTTGAAATACAGATATTTCTTTTTTAATTCTGGCAATTGCATAACCAGGTCCTGCCTCAATGCCAACGGATAAGAGTACTGCCCATTAAAAACAGAAATGATTTGTTCGGCTGTATTATTTTTATCAAAATCATTGACATAGCAAGTAATGGGTTTTTCAAAAGAAGCTTTGAGCCTGGTATTAAGTCCATGGTTGCCCGCGATCAGGTCTTTTTTTCCATCTCCATCAAGGTCTTCTGATCTGATGCAAGTCCAAAGTCCGTTGCTCCGATCCAGACCTTTGTGGAGTGTGATGTTGTTAAAGTCACCTGCATTGTTCTGTAAAATTGTGACCGGCATCCATTCACCCACAACAATTAGGTCCGGATAGTTGTCTAGATTAATATCCGTCCATGTAGCATCTGTGATAAGACCGATGTCAAGTAGAGCAGGAGCTCGCACTTTGGTAGAATTTTTGAATGTACCGTCACCGTTATTTTCCCATAGAATTCCGTTTACCGGAACTCCATAGACACCAGGTACCATTCTTGAGCCCACGAATAAGTCGATATCTCCATCCAGGTCAAAGTCTGAAGGGAGGGCACAGGAGCTGCTCGTAGACATTTTTTCTGAAAAAGCATTGGGTGATCTGGTAAATTCACCCGATCCATTATTTAAATATAATCTGTCTTCCAACCAGGGGGATTTTCCTGTAAATTCATTCCCTCCACTGCAAACAAAAAGATCGACATCCCCGTCGCTATCAGCATCAAAGAAAACAGCATCGTTATCTTCCGCCAGGCGATCTAAAAAAAAAGCCTGCTGAGGTCTGGGAGAAAATCTACCATCACTGTTATGGATAAAAATCTCACCGGGTTGTTCTACTGCACCACCTACATATAGATCCTGCAACCCATCGCCATTGACATCAGCCTGACAGAGTTTTGGGCCTTCTGCTGAGATCATGTGGAGTAATAAACGGTCTCTGTCGAAATCAATGAAATCATTTTCCTTGTGTCTATATGGCAATATGGAATCTTCCATTTTTGTGAACAAAGTTGGACTCTGCCCATCTTCCGACTCATGATATTTATGACTCAGTACCTCATCACGACTTATCCGGAGCAACTGGTTGCAATCGATATTTTCAAAAATCGATTTTAGACCGTCCGGCCATTGGATAACGAGCTTGTCAATGATGGAATCTTTCCCCAGACCGAAGGTGAGTTTATGATCTGTGCAGGACTGAAAACCGCGCATGGGAGACAGCTCCTGATACATTATTTTTCCAGAACATTCCAGCGTTACTTGGGATCCAAGTGCAAAGGTATTGAGGGAACTATCTCTTAAAAGGATTTGCAAATAATGCGTGGTGTCAGATTTTTCCTGATCTCTGCACATATTTTCCCAAATAAATGGCGGCATGTTGACATTGTTTACCACAATATCGAGATCACCATCATTATCTAAATCACCATAAGCTGATCCGTTCGAAAAGCTGGGGACATCAAGTCCCCACTCTTTCGTCTGGTCCTCAAAGATTAAATTACCCCCATTTTGAAATACAAAATTTGCAATGGGTTCTGAGGGAATCCGATCGATTAATTTTAGGACAGCACTATCTTCGCGGTTTTGTAAACCCGCTATAATTTCGGGATCATTTGAATGAAAATGTATATAGTCCTGATCCAATAAATCCTTGTAAATTCCATTCGACACGTATATGTCTTTGTATCCATCCATATCAAAATCTGCAATCAGAGCACTCCAACTCCAATCTGTTGCGTGCACATCGGCCAATCGGCTGATTTCCGAAAAATAACCGTCCCCATGATTTAATTGCAGCACATTTCTCGAAAATTGATGGTGATATCCAGTATTTACCGCGAGCATGTATTTATCCCAGTTTTCAAAAGTCATTTTTGACTTATACCGCTCTTCCGCACGCGGGAGCATTTCGGTGACAAATACCTCGGGTAACCCGTCATTATTTATATCGGCCATGTCTGCTCCCATAGACCCGAGACTTATTTCTCGCATTTGGTTTTCCAGGTCTTCTTTAAATGTACCGTCTCTTTGATTCATATACAGATAATCCCTTTCGAAAAAATCATTGCTCACGAAGATGTCTTGCCATCCATCTCGATTGATATCCCCGATCGTGACACCCAGTCCAAATCCGATGTTACTGCCATAAATACCTGCATATTGGCTCACATCACTATAAAAAGGCAGCGATGGCTCTGACAATTTTTCTTTCAAATTGCAGCGGTAGAGCTTATTTCCACCAATGGTATCCCGGATTTCGCGAAGTCCCGGTCGCATGTCATATCCCCCCACCGATCGAAAAGAATTATTGAGTAAGTATAGGTCGAGATCTCCATCCTTGTCATAATCGAAGAAAGCAGCATGTGAGCTTAGCCCCTCGTCCGCAATTCCGTACTTCACAGCTTGCTCTGTAAATGTCTCATCCTTATTATTAATAAATAATTCGTTGTGTCTTTTGTCACCTCCCGGCCTTCCCGATTTGCAGACGTAGATATCTAGCCAACCATCTGCATTGACATCTGCAAAACTCACACCGGTACTCCAAATATTTTCGGAAGCTACACCAGCGTGATCCGTAATGTCTTCAAAACGAAATTGTCCCCTATTGAGGTATAATTTATTATCTACTTGATTTCCACAGAAAAACAGATCTGCTAGCCCATCATTATTAAGATCACTTATCCCGACTCCCCCTCCATTATAAAAGTTTCGGTATGTGTACATGTTAAATTCAGGAGTATGATGTAAATCATTTGAAAAATCGACACCACTCACTTCGGGAGTGACCAGCTGGAAGAGTGGCAACTCGGGCTCACCTTCGTGACATGCACTGAAGACGAACAAGGTGAGCAGCAATATATAGAAGCACCAACTTCTCATTACAAATTGTCTTGAGCGATTGGAAGCTTTAATAGTGTATCATTGTTCCGGGCGACGAGTATATATTTTTGTCCATTCAATAATATCGACTTTAAATCTCTGATTTGTCCCCTGATAAAAGGGGTGAGTGCATAATCATCATGCCGCCATATACTGCTATCTTTACCCTGAAGCAGCAATATACCATAGCTCGCATCCATCCGGCCAATCAGTGGTTGAGCATCAAATAGGTTTCCCCCCAGATAGAGGTCAAGCCGACCATCAGCATTGAAGTCGTCTGCATAAATGGCATAGACTGGAGCTCTTTGCGCTTCTTCCGGTAATGGCATTAACTGAAAGTTGCCATTACCATCATTAATTCCAATAACGGACGAAAAAGTGTGAACAGATTTTTTATCGATTTTTTGATAATTATCAATATCAAAAATGTCTCCAATAGTTTGAGTCGAAAATTGCTGATAGGTTCTGTATTTCTTTTTTAAATAGATTAATTGCTTGCTCAGGAGGTCCAGGTGTGCAATGGGATACTCATTTCCCTCCTTGATGTAGGTAATGACTGGATCGGGTCGATAATTTTTATCAAAATCAGCAATATATAGATGCAAAGGAGATTCTTTGTCTGGTCTCAGCGAATTGTTGGTACCAAAATTTCCTGCGATAAAGTCGGGATCACCATCATCGTCAATATCTTTGACTACTATCTTGTTCCACAAACCTTCGGTCTTATCGATTTTTCTATTTACAAAAGCTCCTCCCTTGTTTTCAATAATGGTGATGGGCATCCAGTCTCCGACAACCAATATATCCTGGTCTCCATCGCTATCAAGATCCGTCCAGACTGCATCCGTTACCATTCCCAATTCTTCGAGATCAGCAATTGGTGGCCTTGCTGCAAGAAAGTGACCAGAGCCGTCATTGATTAAAAGATAGCTATCGGGCGATTTTCCATAATAATTGGCGATCGACCTGCTGCCCACAAACAGATCCTGGTCGCCGTCCTTATCAAAGTCGCAAGATGCCACACACGAGGTCTGGTTGACGAAGGAGGGGAGTAGATCAGAGCGATCAAAAAAGATGCCCTGACCGTCATTTACATAAACTCTGTCTGATCGCACAGACGTCTTATTGCCGCCAATTCCCACATATAGATCTTTGTCGTTATCACGATCGATGTCTACAAAGATGATTGCGATCTCTTCATCAATGGCTTCCTTCTCGAAAAGGTTTGAGTGTCGAGACACCAATGCTCCCGCCTCCTCCTGGATAAATAGTTGACCTGTCTGCCCGGCGGCACCGCCTATATAAAGATCATCTCTTCCATCTCCATTTACATCAGCCACGGCAATTCGAGGTCCTTGAGTAGACAATAAATAAGGTATCAGTGGCTCGCTATTACTGTCGTCATAGTTATCCTCCCTGTGTCTAAAAGGAATGGTGGCCACGTGAAATCCACCTGACAATTGCAGATCAGGATGCTCTTGTGTCCGGGAAGAGTCATACTCGATCGTCAGGCATTGATTAGCCCGGATATTCTGTAATTCCTGTCTAACGCCATTGGGCCATTCCACCAGGATCTTGTCAATGACTGAATGCTGCCCTAAACCAAATATGATTTTAGGCTCAACAGAAGATTGCCAACCCTTTACAGGAAACAGCTCACTGTATTGTTGATTGTTTTCTGTGTAAACGGAAACCTTGGCTCCGATCCCAAAAATATTTTTCCCGGGGCCTCGCAATCTGATTTGCAGATAATTAACCGACGATAGATCGTCAGTGGTGTTTTCGAGATATGAAGCGGGTCGATTGACATTATTGATGACTAGATCAAGGTCTCCGTCAAGATCAAAATCACCATAAGCTGCACCGGAGGAGAAGGAGGGTGTAGAATTACACCACTTTTCGGTCATATCTCTAAAGTCAGAACCGTGGAAATTTTTGAAAAATCGATTCTTAACACTGCCGGTTGGCATTTGACGGGCTAAATCCAAATCACTGGCATTTTTTTGAATATTTTCATTAGCAACATATTTTAAGTAATCGAGATCGTTTGGTCTTCGCAAAATACCGTTGGTAATATGAACGTCCTTCCATCCATCCAGGTCATAATCTGCGACCAGAGAACTCCAGCTCCAATCTGTTGCTTCAATGCCAAAAAGTGATGCTACCTCGGAAAAAACTATGTGACCGCCAGGAGATATTCCCTGGTGTACTTGAAGTGCATTTTTTGGGAACTGGTCTGCATATCCGAAACTGCGTTTAAACCGGTAGATATCAAATGGGTCTGGTCCCTGACTACATTTGTAGATAAATTCATTATCCGGTTTCATATCAAGGGTAAGAATATCGGGTAATAAATCATTATTGATATCTGCAATATCCACTCCCATTGTAAAATAGCTCGTGTGCCCAAATGCAGAAGTACCTCGTTCTAGAAATGTTCCATCGCCCTGATTGAGGTATAGGAAATCATTTTCATGAAAATCATTTCCCACGTAAATATCCGGATATCCGTTCTTGTCAAAGTCACTGACCCCGATTCCCAGTCCATATCCTGCGATACCGCCAATAATACCCGCCTCATCACTGATATCGGAAAAAACAGGAGAAGGATCAACATCATCAATCATTTTATTCTCAAAAAATTTATCTCCGGCCATCACATCCCGGATCCTGGTAGAACCCGTATCGCGATAGGTCTCTGATGAATGCACAGAGTGGCACAGGAGGTACATGTCGAGATCTCCGTCGCGATCGAAATCAAGAAACGCGCTTTGAGTCGAAAAACCCATGTGATCGACACCGTATTGCCGTGCTTGATCAATAAATGCCACTGCACCATTGCTTTTGATCCCCTGGTTAATATACAATTGATTCTTTCCGGTGAAATTTTTGTACCCGCCAACAGTACAGAGATAAATATCAAGCCATCCATCGCCGTTTATGTCACAGAAAGATACTCCTGTATTCCAATTACCTGTACCGGCGACGCCTGCTTCACGGGTGATATCAACAAACTGAACGACACCGTGTTCATTTTGACCCGCATTGAGGTAAAGTGCGTTGGCATTTTGGTTTGAAGACAGATAAATGTCGGGAAGATCATCGTTATTTATGTCACCTACTGCAACTCCTCCGCCGTTATAAAAATAAAGGTATTGTATGATGTTAAAACTGTCATCTTCGGAAAGATCATTTGAAAAATTGATGCCATTATCTCTTCCCGGGATCAGCCGGAACAGTGGGTCATGATTTGCCTGGTGGCATGACAATAGCAGGAGAAATCCCAGCGCAAATGTTACCTGCTGAATCATCATGACTACTAATATTCAAATATTTCGAGCAGATCATTGTTCTTTGCAACGAGCACCAGGTTCCGATTTCCAAAGCTGATTTGAGCGATGTCCCGGATTTGGCCTTTACTTCTGAAGCCCGAATCTTTAGCACTTAACGATTCAAAGGATCCGTCTCCATTTCCTTTTAGAAAAACTCCGTAACTGGCATCATACCTTCCGACCTCGGGTTTGACTCCGTAAAGATTTCCACCCAAAAGTATATCGAGATGATCGTCCCCGGTTATATCTCTCACCATCAAGCCAAAAGCAGGTGACATTTGAGCCGATACAGGCAGCTCCTCCATCGTAAATCGCCCATCTCCATCGTTAATGAAAATACTGCTATGGAGCAGAAATGTTTCTTTATGTACGCTCTGCCTCAAAAGATCTTTTTCGAAGAAATCATCAATTGATTGTTCTTTATACAATGAATAGTTGGGGTATTTTTTCTTTAGCATCGGCAGTTGCATGACCAGGTCATGCCGGAGAACCGTGGGATATGCCTTATTTCCCTGGTATTGAGTAATTATAGGATCTGGTGTGCCATTCTTGTCAAAATCATTTATATAAATACTTACGGGCTGTTTTTGGCTGGCCCGAAACCTCGAATTTATTCCGTGATTTCCGACTACAAAATCGAGATCACCATCACCATCAAGATCCCCGGGTTGTATGCAGTGCCACCATCCTTCTGTTCTTAATCCCTGCACCGGATCCTTTATTTTTTCAAGCTTGCCACCATTGTTTTTAAAGATGGTGATGGGCATCCATTCTCCAACTACGACGAGATCGTCATCATTATCACGATCTATATCAATCCATCTCGCATCCGTGATCATCCCGATTTTTTCCAGATCAGGGGCAACGATCGGGGTTACATTCTTAAATTTTCCCTGGCCATCATTATTTAAAATGTATCCGTTTGTAGACATTCCATAATATCCGGGAGTGATCCGGATTCCAACAAATAAATCGGAGTCACCATCTTGATCGTAATCACTTGTCCTCACGCAAGAACTGGACTCCGGTTTAAAAGTGGGTAGGAACTGAGCAGATCGTGTAAATTTTCCTGTACCGTTATTTAGATACAGTTGATCAACAAGAAGGTTGGGGTTCAACAGAAATTCGTTTCCACCCCGGCAAACGTAAAGATCCAGATCGGTATCTCCATCGGCATCAAAGAAAATGGCGTCGATATCTTCGTGTGCAGCATCCGGTATAAAAAGTCGTTCGTTCGTGCTTCTGAATGTCTGATCACTATTTTGCATAAAGAGTGCACTGGGCATACCTGCAGCTCCTCCAATAAAAAAGTCTTCCAGACCATCATTATTAACGTCACCAACACAGATTTTAGGTCCTTCAGTGGAGACCATGTGGTAGATCAGTCTGTCTCGGTCAAAATCAACGAACCGGTTTTCTCTGTGAATAAAATCAATTTCGATCTCATCCGTAATATTTTTTAGAAGCGGATTGCCGGAGGGTAAACCGGTGTAATCCTGATGATAGACTTCGGTATTTGATTGGTCTAGGAACAATGTCTGATTGACCGCGACCTCAGTCATAAGAGAGGCCTGATTATCTGGCCAGACCACTTTGATCGAATCTATTACAATCACTTCTCCCACTCCGAAATTAAGGCGGTAATCCACTGAGGACTGAAAACCCCTCACGGGTGCGAGTTCTTGATACAGCGTTTTGTCATTGAGATATACCCGGACTTTTGAGCCAATGGCATAGCTGTTTCTCAAAGTGCCTTTAAGTACGATCTTTATATAATTACCCTGATTATCCAGATCGTTTCTGAAAATGAATGCATGATCATTTACATTGTTTATGACCAGATCCATATCTCCGTCATTGTCGAGATCAGCATACGCAGCTCCATTGGAATGACTTGGAATGGCAAGGCCCCATTCGCGAGCTCTATTTTTAAAGTTTAAATTACCTTGATTTTTAAATAAATAATTTGGTATCGGTGTAGAGGGAATCGTGTCGATCAGTTTTTTATAGTTTACTCCTTCCTCGGTAACTACTTGCCGCACGATTTCCTCATTGGAGACAAAATTAATGTAGTCCTGATCAATGATATCCTTAAAAAGTCCGTTTGCCACAAAAAGGTCTTTCAGCCCATCGTTGTCAAAATCACACATCAATGCACCCCAGCTCCAGTCGGTGGCCTCTACACCCGCCAATCGGCCAATTTCGCTAAAAGTCCCGTCTCCATTGTTGAGCTGCAGGACATTCCGCGTAAATTGGTGGTAATACCCGTTAGCGACATTGTATTGATAGGTGTCCCAACTTTCAAAAGTCATTTTAGTCTTAAATCTGGCCTCATCTTCAGGTAGCATTTCAGTCACAAATATTTCGGGAAACCCGTCGTTATTGATATCGGCAATATCGGCTCCCATTGAAGCTACACTCAGAGACAGAATTTGATTTTCAAGATCCTCTTTAAAAGTGCCGTCACCATTGTTCATATAGAGATAATCCCGCTCGAAAAAGTCATTAGAGACAAAAATATCCATCCAGCCATCCAGATTAATATCGGCTACTGTCACGCCCAATCCAAAGCCTATTTCACTACCGTAAATACCGGCTTGCTGACTGACGTCAGTAAAAAAATTATCATCATTTCTAAAAAGTTTATCGCCTCCAAGATCGTCTCTCACCGGCCGCTGATTTTTCATGCGATTAAAGTCAAAAATAGACCGGTAGGAATTATTGAGAAGATATGCATCGAGATCCCCATCTCTGTCATAATCAAAAAAAGCGGTGTGAGTGCCGTAGCCTCGATCTGCCAGGTTGTATTTTTGTGCTTCCTCCGAAAATCTCGGTAAATTGTTTTCATTGAGGCCGAGATTTATAAATAATTCATTTTGTTTATTGTCGCCTGTGCGGTCGCCGGAATTGCACACATATAGATCGAGCCATCCATCGCCATTTATATCTGCGGCAGTTACCCCGGTGCACCAAGACTTGGCACCTGCCACACCGGCCTCTTCCGTGATGTCCTCAAAGGTGAGATCGCCATTTCCAATAAAGAGTCTATTGGACAGCATGTTAGCTGTCAGATAGATATCAACGATTCCATCATTATTAAAATCACCGACGGCAACACCACCGCCATTGTAAAAATTACGATACGTGTATATATTGAATTCCTCATCATACGCCAGGTCATTGGAAAAGGTAACGCCGGTACTTTCAGGTGGCAACAAGCTGAAGCCACTCTCCATTGGCTCTTCAAATTTTTCCTTGACGCAAGAAAAAGCCAAGAAAGCTGTTGTCAAGACAAGTAGTGCCAACAAACGTTCTGTTTCCATTAATCTTGTTCCGCTTTTTTCCTTTTCTCAATTTCCTTTACCAATGGCAAGTCGACAATATCAACGAATACTTTGCTGTCGTCTGTGTTGTAAATCGATATCCTGCGATTGCCATCTATTTTTACCAATGCATCTCCACCGATTTTGTAGGGATTCTCGATTTTGATAAATCCCGTTCCAAACCATTTTTCCATGAGCGAGTGCACTTCTAGCTTGAGACTATCGGCAAAGAGGTGTTTGTTCCAGGGGGCCCAGGCAGTATAGTTAAATTCGATAGGCATTTCTGCAATTTTCCCATTGTGGAATTTAGGATAAAAGTCCATTCCGGCAGGATGTTTAAAATCCGGGACTTCATAATAGACGGAAGTATTTGATGCACCTTGCTTGATCAGGCCCTTCTTATTTAGTTCCCAGCAGTGGGTATAGAAGTCTTTCGATGGCATTCCCAAATAAAGGCCGAAAAACAAGCTGTCAAATCGTTCATTTCTGGCCAATTCCCGGGCTTCCATGGCGACGTATGCACTGGCACTGTGATCACAAGCAGTGTACATAATAATGCCCATCGCTGAATAGAGTAGAGGTCTTGTTATTCTCAAAAGCCTCATAGAAGCAGGTTTTGTTCTGAGACCAAATGAAGCCCACACGTAAAAACACAAAGACTAATCAGGCACTTAAAGGAAAACGAAAATCTCCCTGCTTCGCTTATCTCCAGACAGACAGGGCCAAAAGAGCCATTCTTAATTTGGCAACCTTTTCTGAGTAGACTCAATAGTGCTCTCACAATCATTAAAGTTAAATAAAAAGGCCCCGATAAAGCATAGAACATCTTTATCAGGGTCTTTCTACTTGCTTAAATCTATCTGTCAATTCAAGCTAGAACTTGATAGATTCAAATTCTACTGCCATTTGCAAATTTTGCCATTTGTTAATAACACGGATTTTGTATCAGATTTGTATTCGCATCTGTTTGTGCCTTGGGGATTGGGAAAACTTCATGGCACTCCTCAGAGGGAGGTTTTTCCCACCATTCATCTGTAAATACCCCAAAACGAATTTGGTCTGTGCGTCTGTGGCACTCGAGGTACATTTCTCGTCCCCGCTCAGCTAAAAGATTTTCGGCATTGAGTTCTGTAAAGCCATCTACGCCGGCTCTACGCCGGATTTGGTTGACGAGTTCAAGTGCTTCCGCATTTCCGGGATCCATGCGCCATAGAGCTTCAGCCCGCATCAACAATACATCGGAATATCTGAATACTGGGTAATCGTTATTCATATTTGATCGTCCTCCCACCTCAAATTCGAACTTTGCAGCACGTGCTCCGGCTTCACGCCAGGCTTCAGGAAAAAGTTCGTTTACCTCTGCTCTCAAGGTATAGGGCTCACCGTCTGGATCTGTTCCGCTGGCGGCAGTACCTGCATCTGTCAGTCTCTCCTTTCCGGTTACATCCCACTGTGGGCCTACCAGAAAATTACCCCTCACCGTGGAAGGACCATCTTCAGTATTTGGTTTCCCTTTTCGGAGATCATTGTCCTCATAAGAGTTGTAAAACTCTTCCAAAGTGCACCAGCCATTCCAGGGTTGCGCCTGCAAGTTGTAGGTCTGCTGGTTGAGATAACTCAATGTTTGCATCACAATATTTAGTCCTCCAGCAAACACCGCATCGTATGGAATGGCGAGAATAAATTCGGAAGAGCCCGAGTTATCGATATCGAAGTTGGCGAAATAATCCGGCTCAATAGAATAGTTTCCGCTGTTAATAATTGTCGCACACGCATCGGCCGCTTTCTGCCACTGCGGAGTACCTGTGTACACTTCTGCATTGAGATAGAGTTTGGCCAGGGCCATCTGGATGACCATGGAGTTTACTCTGCCATAAGTCGTACCATCCACCCCCTGATTTACATCTGGGAGGGCTGCGGTCAATGCGCTTTCTACGAACGAGTAGACCTCGGCCCGGGTCTTTGTGGGGGGATTGGGATCGGCATCCGCAAATGAGGTCACAATGGGTACATTACCGTACAAATCCATGAGCCACATATAATATATGGCGCGAAGGCCTTCCAGCTCACTGATAAACGGATCTGTAAGGGGATTTCCAAGTTCTTCAAACTGAGAGATCAAGCGGTTGCACGCATTGACACCTGCAAAAAGGAAATTCCAGGTGTTGGTCACGGTTGGGTCCTCAGCTGTCCACAGATGCTGATGCAATCGCACCCAATGACCACCATCACCCCAGTCAGGACCACGGGTAGGTACCACCATCTCATCTGAACTCACCTCCTGAGCGGCATAAAGGGAGGTTGTACCCATATATCCGTACAGAGATGTGTAGGCAGCTCCAAGTGCAGATATTAATTCGTCTTCCGTCTGGAAGAAATTTTCCGCTGTTACCTGACTGAAGATTTCTTCATCCAGGTCTGTACAGGCGGGTATGAAGGCAAGCATTAGCATTGCTATCATGCCGGCCTTTAGATAATATTTAAACTTTTTCATTTTTAATTTTTTTCTAGACATGACAGCAAGAATTTAGAGACCTAAATTGATTCCAAATGTATAGCCACGTGCTGTGAAGTAGGTATTTCTCCTATCAATGCCCGGAGCCAAAGATCCGAAGTCACTGTCATCTTCCAGACGAGGTTCTGGAGAAACTCCGGAATAACCTGTAATCGTAAAGAGGTTCTGTCCCGTCACAAAAAAGCGGATCTTACTAAATCCACCTGGTAGTCCGTCGGGATTCAGCGTGTATCCGACCGTCATGTTATCGAGTTTCAGAAAATCTGCTTTTTCGACATGGTAACTTCCAAATTGTGGTTGATCGGTAAGATCCTTGACATTGGAAGATGTACGCAGGATATTGTAAGCACTGATCTGACTGGGTGCCTCGTAAAATGCCCGGAAAGTATTGATCATTTCATGACCAAATACACCCCGGAAAAATACATTGACATCAAAATTTCCGAGTGCAAAATTGTTATTCAAACCAATATTGTACTTCGGAAATCCATTGCCAAGTACAGTCCTGTCTTTTATTTTATCAACACCATCACCAGTTAGGTCGATGATATTCCAATTGCCATCTTCGTCAACAAGTTGATCATGATCGTAGGATAGTCCCCAGAACTGACCAATTGGTTTCCCTTCCTCCAGCCTGATCAATGGAGTCCCGTTTTGACCAGGTGATCCCAGATTGGCACCATCTCTGAATCCCCCCAGGGTAACTCCCCTTTCTTCATCGGTCAGGGATACAAGCTCCGGCGTAAACCACCGGCTACCTGTAAAGTCAATCTGCCACGTACGGCCGGGACCAAGTGGGATGTTGTAACCCAATGTCAATTCCAATCCCTGATTCTTCACCTCGCCTACATTAAACCATGTCCGGTCGAAGAAATTTGGCGGAACAGGCACATTAAAAAAGAAAATGCCGTCTTTGGTGGTCGCATCGTAATACTCCAGCGATCCCGTAAGACGATAATCAAGCAGTGAGAAATCGAGCCCGACATTAATATCAGATTTGGTTTCCCATTTCAGATTTGGATTCGGGTTGGATATCGGTCCAAAACTCTGTACAAATCCTCCATTAAAAAAGAAATTTCCCGTAGGTCCAAATCGCTGCAAAGACAAATAGGGATCGGCGACATTGTTACCGGTTACCCCATAACCCACACGTAACTTCAATTGATCAAATCCAGTTATACCTGCAGCCCTTACGAGATCAACTCCCGCAGAAACAGCGGGAAATAATCCCCATTTTTCGTCGGCTCCAAATCGAGAAGATCCTTCCTGGCGCAAACTTCCACTGAAGAAATAGGTGTCGTTAAAATTCAATGTGGCACGACCAAAAAATGCGATCAATTTGCTCAGAGATCTTCCTGAACCCACACCTGCATTACCCGTTGCAAAATCTTGGGCGGCTGATATATTATTGTATTGAAATGCATCAGTGAGAAAATTACCCGCACTGAGTCCAAATCCTTCCGAATTAAAGTCTTGATATTCATACGCAGCGAGCACACCTAAATCAGTGTTGTTGCCAATAGTTGATTTGTAGTTTGCTTCAATACGGAACAATCGATCTTCATCTTCCTGGTTGTTTCGCTCTACTCGTCCATTTGCATTTTCTCCTACCCAAAAGCTGTTTTTATCAAAATAACGCGATTCATTTTCATTGGATCGTTGTTGTGAATAAAATACACTGGTAGACAGTGCATCGGTAAGCTGATAATCTCCCCGGATATTCCCGGTAAGTGTTTTGATTTTTTCCAAACTTGAATTCTGTTCGATTATCGCCACCGGATTATAGTAATCAAAGAGTACTTGCTGAGCATATCCATCCCAGCGATCATTTCCGTCACGTACGGGAGAAGTGGGATTATATATGGTAGCATATCGGAAGGCCTCTTCAAAACCGAGACTTGCATCCTCGGTGCTCGTTGCCAGATTGGCCGTGACCGTCAAACGGTCATTCAGTGCTTTCTGACTTAAGTTGGCCCGGAGGTTCACCCGTTCAAAGCCGGTGGTGCGGGCAATCCCATTGACATCGCGGTAATTTCCAGAAATTCGATATGTGGTACCGGCGTTTCCACCACTGAGTGAGATATTGTGCAAATGGGTTACTCCCGTCTCCATAATCTCATCAAACCAATCTGTACTTGAGCCCAAATCATTTCCACCGCCAAAAGCGCGATACTCATCGGGATCAAGAACATTGGTTACATTATCTTTCACGTCAAAGGTGACCTGACCTGTGTATTCCACTCTGGATGTTCCGGCCTGTCCCTTTTTTGTTGTAATCAGGATTACACCTGAGGCACCTCGAGTACCATAGATCGCTGCGGCAGATCCATCCTTCAGCACGTCTATCGATTCGATGTCCTGTGGTTCGACACTGTTCAGATCTCCTCCGAGTACACCGTCGATGACGACAAGCGGTTCGGTGCTTGCGCCGATCGTCGACAGGCCTCTCAGACGGATACTAAAATTTCCGTTGGGGTTTGATCCGGGCTTGGCGATGACCAATCCTCCCACCTTCCCCTGCAGGAGTTGTGTGGGATCATTTACGTTTCCCTGATTGAAGTCATCCGCACTAACGTGTGCAATTGATCCGGTGACTTCTTTGGCTTTTTGTGTTCCGTACCCCGTTACGACAACTTCTTCCAATTCTGTTCCAGCAGCCAGTGAAACGTCAATTGAAGAACGATCATCAATTGGGATTTCGACAGTGGAATACCCTGTGTAAGAAAAGATGAGAATCGATCCCCCCTCGGGAACATCGATTGTGTAGGTACCATCAAAGTCGGTGATTGTCCCAACTGAGGTGCCCTGCACCAAAATGCTGGCTCCCAGGAGAGGATCACCAGAATCCTGATCGGAGACGGACCCCGTGATGGTGCGCTGACCGTAGACCCATCCTGCCATCAGCATGACAAGTAGGGCAAGCAGCGGCTTCTTTAGGTAGAGCTTTTGAATAGGCTTCATACAATGAATCATTTTAGATTTGAAATAGCAATTGCAGTTGGTTCTGAAGGGGCTATTGCAATGTTAACAAATCTTTAAGGAAAAATTGAGTGTTTGGTGTATTTGTAATACTTGCACCTTACCTCCAAGTGACTCTCGTATTATATAAAATATTGATATACAATATATTACGAAATTTGCAATACGATTTTGAAAATACCTTGTAATAGGTTTGTAATAGGTGTGGTATAATTCTTTGTAGGCCAAAATTGGCGAAAGAGCAATAAATTCTTCATTTTGAGCTGACTTCGTAGAACATGCAAAACGAGTAATATGTCTGGATTTAACCTGAGTGGGATTGATATAGCCATCATGCTTTTGTATGGTGTTCTTATCATAGGATATGGTCTGTACCATGCCAAAAGGGGAAGCTCTGAGGAATATTTCCTGGCTGGGCGAAACATGATTTGGCCAATCGTTGGCATATCTCTATTCGCTGCTAATATTTCGAGTTCTACTTTGATTGGATTAGCAGGAGATGCCTTCAAAACAAACACCCATGTTTTTAATTATGAGTGGCTGGCAGCGGTCATTCTTGTCTTCTTTTCCATCTTTTTCCTTCCGTTCTATCTGAAATCGAGGGTGTACACCATGCCAGAGTTTCTCGAGCGGCGATATGATAGCCGGTCGAGATACTATTTTAGTGCCATCACCATCATCGGCAATGTCCTGATTGATACGGCAGCAGCACTTTACGTTGGGAATATTATCCTCAAGTTGATCTTTCCCGAACTCGATTCGCGGATTATCATTGTCATTCTGGCTTTTGCAGCAGCTGCCTACACGATCCCGGGTGGATTAAATTCGGTAATCCAGACGGAAGTCATTCAGGCAATTCTTTTGGTAGTGGGGTCGATTGTTTTGACTTATTATGCGTTTGATCAGGTAGGTGGATGGTCAGGCATGATTGACGGCTTGAATCAAATGGCGGCAGCCGGTGAGTTTCTCAATGAGGAATCCGGAATTCGACTCAATAATGCTGAGGAAGTACTCAGTATGGTCCGGCCCTCTAATGATGAATTTATGCCCTGGACTGGTCTTCTCCTTGGAGCACCTATACTCGGATTTTATTTTTGGGCCAATAATCAGTTCATGGTACAGCGTGTACTGGGTGCCAAAGATCTAAACCATGGTCGATGGGGTGCGCTTTTTGCAGGACTCCTAAAACTACCTGTGATTTTTATTATGGTTATCCCTGGCACAATAGCCATTTTACTTTTTAAGGATTTAGATTTAAGTGCATTAAATTACGTCCTGCCTGGTGGTGAAGTTTGTACAAACCTCAAAGACTGTCCAAACATGACTTATCCCGTCTTATTATCCAGCCTTCTTCCCACTGGTTTTCTGGGACTGGTGCTTGCGGGACTGCTTGCTGCGATGATGTCCAGCGTATCCGCCACTTTTAACTCTGCCTCTACACTCATTACGATGGATTTTGTAAATAAACTTCGACCAAACCTGACTAGTAAACAGCTAGTGCGAGTCGGTCAGATATCGACCCTGATCCTCGTGATCCTTGCCTCGTTATGGGCCACACAAATTGATAAAATTGCTGACACTTTGTGGCTGTATCTTCAGCTCGTTTTGTCATTTATTTGTCCACCGGTAGTTGCCGTCTTTATATTGGGGCTTTTTTGGAAAAAGGCGAATGCTACGGGAGCGATCACGAGCTTATTATGCGGCTTTGTGATTGCAATTTTTTTATTGGTTTCAAATTCGACTGGTTTATTCCCAGGGATAAATGAGATTCATTTTTTACACAAATCATTTTATTTGTTTGTACTCTGTGCGGGCATTCACATTATAGTCAGCTATATATCAGGTGGTGGGAAAGACGTCGCTACGGAGTATATCTGGACAAAGGAGCTGATTAATGAAGAGACGGAGGAATTGAGAGGGTTGCCCTGGTATAAAAATTATCGAATATTAAGTGTACTATTGTTAATCCTCACAGCCCTGTTAGTGGGCTATTTTTGGTAATCTCATTGTCGAGGAAAACCTTTATAAGGATGAAAGTTTTATCTGATTATCATCTGTTGTGTCCCGGGATTCCTCAGCCATACGCAACCCTTAAAGGAGAAAGGGGACTCATTCATATGTGACCAACTATGAGAAAAGATCGAAATATCCAAGGGGGCCAAAAATTGATTTAAAAATTCCATTCGGTGAAAACCTTGTTGATCTTGACGGCGACACCATTACTCTGGAAGAACTAGTAGACGAACCCACTGAATCTTATGACAAATTTTCAATTATTTTTGCACCTCCCGAAAGCTTTCGGGATCGTTGCAAAGCCCTGCCTGCCGGCAGGCAGGCTCGCCAGAGCTCCTGCTCTGTCTACGTTTTGCGTCTCATCTGGCAACAAAAATATACTTGAAACTTTGTGACAACATTAAATGGGTTCATCTACTAGATTCGAGTTACAATTCTTAATTTTTTGGTTTGTGGGGTGCAACCGTCATCATGTAATCTTTTCAGGACACTCTTGTTTTCAGTAGTCGTTTACCAGTAGAAAAATACCATAATTATGGTCAGCAGTGTCAGCAATAATGCAATATTTTTGGCCTGAAGATAAATGGGAACATCCGGCTTATTTGCAAGAATAGCTCTGGACCAAATGAGATGACCAATTTCCCGGTCTTCTCCCGGCAGGAGAATAGAGATCATTATAAAAATAATGTTGCACACAAAAAACAATATGCCGGCCATTATTGTAAAGTGAATATTAAATAATCCTCCTATAGACATTCCCATTGCCACGAAGCAAAGTAAATGACCAAAAATAAGTGTATACTTTGCTGCTATTCCACTTCCCTTTTTCCAAAAAAAGCCATGCAAGAAAATCGCAACCACCGGTGGAACTGAATATGCCAGTACTTGCTGTAAATAATTAAATAAACCCTCGAAGTTGCCAATAACGGGTGCCCAGAGACCTGCGACAAGCATGACCAACATGGTTGTAATTCTTCCTAACCTGATAAGATCCTTCTCATCGAGATCTTTTCTTGAGGGTTTAATAAAATCCAAAACAATGAGTGCAGATGAGCCATTTAATGCAGAATCGACAGTAGACATGATCGCTGCAATCAAAGCGGCTAGCACGATTCCTTTTACCCCGGCAGGGATGAGATTAAGAAGCATTGTGGGATAGACCATATCGTAATTGGGTAAATCCGGAAAAAGATGAAGGGCCATGATACCCGGGAATACGATAACGAAGAGTACCAACAATTTAAGGAGACCTCCAAAAAGTGCTCCCCACTGGGCATGAGGAATGCTTCTGGCTGCCAAAACCCGTTGTACAACATACTGATTTGTAGCCCAATAATAAAATCCCAGGATGGGGACACCTATGAGGGTGCCCAACCAGGGAAGAGTGGGATCATCGATGGGCTGGATTAATTTCATTCGATTGCTGTCAATGTGGGACACGGCTTCATTCCAATCAAAATCGTACTGACCCAACACGGCAAAGAGCATTATGGCGCCACCGATAAGTAAGATAATCACCTGAAGCATATCTGTGTAGACCACTGCGGCAAGCCCTCCAGCTGCCGTGTAAATTCCGGAAACCAGTGCCATGGTGTAGCAGGCAGTGGCGACGGAGATATCAGGGAGAAAAACATGAATCAATAAGGCACCGGCAAAAAGGCAGCTTGCGATGTCAATAATTATCGTGAGTATTATCGTGACCAGAGAGTAATATTTCCGTGTAAAAGGGTTATATCTTTTTTCCAGAAATTCCGGAATGGTACTCAACTTGTTTTTTAAATAAATCGGTATGACAAACAAGGCCATAAATATTAGAACAAGTGTGGCCATCCATTCATAATTTGCGATCGAAATTCCAGTAGCATAGGCCTGGCCTGTCAGGCCGATTATAGATGAACCACTAATGTTGGATGCAAAAAGGGAGAATCCTATCGCCGTCCATCCGAGTCGATTTCCAGCGAGAAAAAAATCACGACCCGTATTTGTGCGTCTGACAAAAATGAACCCAATAACCAGGACGATGACGAAGTAACCTACCAGTAGACTAGTATCCAGAGTAGATATCTGCGCATTAGGCATGTCGTCTTTTTATCGTTGTGGATCGAAATTGAACCAAAGCTATTAGATGTCTAAAAACTTGCAATAAACGAACGAAGGTCCTCCTCCCTCTTTAATCCCAATTTCTTCTTAATCCTTACCCTAGATATCTGGATACTTGTCGGGACGACATTCATCAGTCGTGCAATTTCTTTGGTAGAAAGCCTCATTCGCATGTATGCACAATGTCTCAGGTCAGTAGGAGTCAGATTTGGATGCTTTATTTCTATTTTTTTTACAAAGTTGGGATGGACGTGCTCAAATCTTTTTTTGAAAGTATCCCAGTTGGCATCTTTTGATTTTTGCGATTTTACCAGTTTCAACAATTTCTTAAGATGGGTGCTCGCGGCCTGTTTTTCGAGTTCCTTTGCCAAGTTTTCTATTTCATCAACGAATCTGATATGTTGATTGAGCATCAGGGTGGATGAAACTAATTCGTTATTTTTCAGATCTATTTCCTGCTGCAATCTCAATGTCTTTTCTTCTCGTACCGATCTTTCAGTTTCTAATATTTGATTTCTCAATTGCATTTTCTGCAATTCATGCGAGTTGATCAATAGGGATTGACGGGTCTGCTCCTGAGTCGACATACTCTTTTGCAGCGATATTGAGTACCAGTACATACCAACAAAGAAAACAATCGATGTGATGAAAATGATAACTATGGTAAATTGGTAGATGGCTGCTGAATTATCGATTAAAGCAAGCATTTCTTTTATTCATTTTTTACAAAATTAAAAAATACTTATTCGCTGTACTGTGATTTCTTACCAGGAGAGAGAGCACTATAGTGCGGAGTAAATACGCAACAACCGGGCGGTGGCCCGAAGTTTATCTACTGAGTATGATAGGTGCCCTTTCAGAATAGGGAGTATCTGTGAGTCTGTGGACAATTTGTGTCTTCGGGTCTAGTAGATATAAATCGCTGGATTGATTTAATTCATTTGATCCGTCATAGATGAGGAAATTCCCATCTGAGGACCATGAATGCCAACCACTTTGTGCCGGGATCTGCGTCAACTGTTTCTTGTGTGTCCCGTCCAGTCGGATACTAAAAATTTGATAACTGTCTTCTATCATCGACGGAAACGAAATGTTTTCCGAATGTGGTTGCCACCGGGGCGGCCCGGTATGATAGTATTTCTTATTTACAGGGCCCTTTCGTGAGGGATAAAAAGTGATTTGCCTAAGATCCTCTCCGTACTCGTTCATCATCCATAGCTCATCTGTGCCCGATCTTTTCGAACGGAATACTACCCAATTACCATCGGGACTAAATGCCGGATCATTGATGTCATAATATTGAGAGTTCAGAATCTCCCTGACTTCGTTGCCATTTTGATCGAGAATTACAAGGGATTTTTGAGCTCCAATTTGTCTACAGACAATCATCTCTGAACCATCATACCTTACATCCAACCACGAATCAGCCACGGGTTGCTCGTAGATCCTTTCCATTTGCTTGCTCTCAATATTCAATTTGTACAGGTAATAGATGCCACCGGGAGTATCGCGATCGGAAATTAGAAACAAGTAGTCATCATGTGCATGATATACCCAATCTACACCCGGATGGTTAGTCAGATTTTCAACCGTGCCCGTTTTGGTATCGGCAGCAAATACTTCGTAATTTACCGTGTCCTCAAAAGGGATAATGGCATTATAAGCAATCTCCATAGCAGGTAAGTCGGTCGCCACTTGGTCATTGTTTCGACACGCACTTAGAGATAAACATATTAATGAACTTCCGATCAACAAGTTCAGCTGCATATGCCAGGACTAAACCGAGCTGGCAAGGTACTTAAAAACCGTTAGAACCATCTTCCGGGAGCGAAAGAGCCTGTCATATGACCTGCTTCACGACTATGTTGATTGAGAGAGTGCGAAAGGTCTGTGGTGCAGGAGAGAGAATGTATTTGTCTTCCATCATGAGGTGCGCCTCCAGCCGGATCAACTGAAAGGTATTGTATCCTGCCATCACAGCCAGTCTATTGCGAGTGACAAATGGATTCTCATATTCGGCATTTTTGGTTAAGACCTTGAAGATCTCGTCATAAACACCAAAATACATAGCGCCATTTGTCGGAATAGTAACACCCACGCGATATCGCAATCTGCTTAGGTAATCATCACCGGTGAGGATGCCTTGTTTTATCCTTTGTTCCAGCCGCAGATCGTGAAACATCAGGCTGGATCCGTAATCTTTGAAATAATTGATTTCCTGCACAAATCTCAGTTCTTGCAAGAGATTGGGCTGGCCGTAATTCCAGAAAAATCCCATGCCGGCTCCAGCTTTCAGATTTTCGCTCAGTTGGTATTTGAAGACACTTCTTACACTAAGGCGGCGACCTAGGTCATCCATATTAAATACATGACCGAAATCAGAATCTATAAAATAGCCACGCTTAAACTCAAAAGTGTTATGATATTGCAGCCACAATTTGTCACTTTGATCATCAGCCGAGTACTCACTGGATTGTGCAATCAGGGTTTGCTGTGCAATCGCGGAGATTACCAGAGATGTAAGGATTAATATGAATGTGCTTTTCTGCAATACGGATACCAATACAGGCTTAACAGGTAACATTTCGAACGGGTTTTAATTGTTAAAATTTGGTTTCTACAGGGAACTACCCATCCAAGATAGGTCAATTCTGGCCGAAATTCAAGTGTTTAACGCAGTTTTTACAAGATTAGTCTTCGCCGCAACACGCTCGATCACTGCTGATTAGGCTCCTATCTCCGGGCGTTGTCACCCACTGGTGCTACAGAACTCATAGCCCTGGTTTCTTTCATTCCCCGGGGTCTCATCTTGTAATAGGGATCCAATGTATATTTATTGTTATATAAAACTGTCTGACGCTGTATTTATTCACTGACATATGAAATTTGTTTGTTATTACTAATAGAAATATCCGGATTCTTTTGGTCGACAAAGTGATTCATGGTTAGTTTGCGTCATTGCCTCATGATAAGTAGAGAACCAGATGGATGGAATTTACGTAAACTTTTTTTTCTCACCCTACTTGTGGCGGCAGGCTCTTCTTCCTATCTTGACCATATTATGAAGAAAATTTTGATTGTAACAGGCGACGCGGGTGAGAGCTATGAGACCCTTTATGCAAAACATCGATTTGAAGAGGAGGGCTTTGTAGGACAGATTGCTGCTCCCACCAAGAAGCTCCTCAACCTGGTTATCCACGACTTTGAGCCTGGTTGGGATA
Organism: Saprospiraceae bacterium; assembly: GCA_965222645.1. Taxonomy (GTDB): domain Bacteria; phylum Bacteroidota; class Bacteroidia; order Chitinophagales; family Saprospiraceae; genus JABDMH01. Next base: position 5,905,627 of record OZ244968.1, read on the forward strand.
CTTATAAGGAGTCACCGGGATATAAGCTTGAGGCAGATCTGACCTTTGGGGATGTTGATCCGGATGCTTACGATGCAATTCTAATTCTGGGTGGCCGGGCACCGGAGTATCTGAGGCATGATGAAAAGCTGATTGGACTTGTACAGCAATTTGCCGGGGCAGACAAGTGGATTTTTTCCATTTGTCATGGTATCCAGGTGCTGATTGCCTCTGGTTTGGTGAAAGATCGTGAGGTCACTTGTTATGAGCATATCAGATATGAGGTAAAGGCCAGTGGTGGTCATTTTTGCGCCGATAAAGAAGCGGTTCGGGATGGGAGGATAGTCACAGCGCAAACATGGCAGTCTCATCCACAGTTTTATCGAGAGGTCATCCATTGTCTGCATTCTACAGCTTAGGAGGCCAGGTATTTATTATAATCAATTAAGTCAATAATAAAAAAGCACATAATTCGAATGAAAAGCTCTTTATGTTTTCTTTTTATTGCCCTGGTACTCGTTCAACCATGTTTGACTCAAGAGGGCAAAAGCATCGATCCTGAAGAGGTGAAGAGTATGCCGGTAGTTCATTTAGATCTATGGGAAAAGAGCTATCCCAAATCATATTTGTCTGAGGTGAATGAGTACTCGATTTCGGTGATCAGTAGTGTTGTGCATCAAAAAACCCGTGTCCCTAACTACTTTCAGGGCGATATTGATTTTTCGGAAATAAACAAGATTAAGCTGGTCGAAAGAAATCGTCAGTGGCGAACAAATTTGATCGGTGCAGGTGTTGGGATGGTTTCTGGATTTTTGGTAGGAAGGGCCTTGCGCCCTGAGCCAGAGAGGCAATTTCTGCTCGATTTAATTAATCAACCGACCAGTAAAAGTATTGCAGAACCAATCCTGGGTTCTGTTATTGGTGGATGTGCAGGATTAGTTGTCGCGGAATACTGTTTTACTCCTGTGCGCATCAAAAATGTAAGTAGTAATCCTGAACAGGCTTCCAGTATATTAAGTGGCTTCATCGAAAAAAGCAGGCGTAAGAAAAAGTAATAATGGTTTTGGAAAAGCTCAATACTTATCAACAGTGTTTTTCCAATAGAAATAAGCAATGCATTTCTCCCTTATCTTTTTATAAATAATTATTCTATCCGTTTGGCTAGATTGTCGGGTAGAGTATCTTTCACATCTTGCTGGTGTCTTTGGATAATACCCAGCAACTCACTTACTTTATCGGGATATATTTCAGCACACTCATATTTTTCAGAAATGTCAGTCTCCAGGTTATAGAGCTCGGGGTTTTCTAAGATTACTTCCTTGCCATAGTTGACAGGCTCACGCTGCTTGATATGTAATTTCCATGGGCCAGATCTCGCGGCGTGAAGTTCTCCTCGATTCCAATAAAAAAAATCTCTTCTAGGACTCTCTCCCTCACCGGTGCGGAGAATAGGGGAGAGGTCATAACCGTCCATTTTGCGATCGGTGGGTATGTCCGTACCGGTCAGAGATGCAAATGTCTTCAGAATGTCCAGAGTCGACCCCAATTTATTTATGGTGGCGGGTTTTATTCTGTTCGGCCCCCAAAATATCGTTGGCACTCGCTGACCTCCCTCAAAGTTGGTGCCTTTGCCAGCCCTTAGAGGGCCTGCTGATCCTCCATGAGTTTTAAAAGACAACCACGGCCCATTGTCTGAGCTGAAAACCACGATTGTATTCTCTTCGAGGTCTAATTCTTTCAGTGTAGACAAGACCTGACCCACACTCCAATCTATTTCTTGCAGTACATCCCCGTAGAGACCTCTCTTACTTGATCCGATAAAATCAGGATGCGCAAAAAGAGGGATGTGCGGCAGGCTGTGAGCCAGATATAGAAAAAAATTCCGGTCTTTATTATTGCGAATAAATTCAACTGCTTTTTCAGTGTATCTTTTCGTTATGGTATTTTGATCGGCAGGCCGCTCTATTTCTTTTTCATTCTCTAAAAGGGGGACGTTATAATGGCTCGTCTCAGCCAGGAAATTTGGATCTTCTGCACTGTTCCGGTAATTTGGTGATCCCGAAACGAAATCCATATCATTGGAATAAGGGATACCATAGTAGTAATCAAATCCCTGTGACATGGGAAGAAATTGTGGAAGGTGACCCAGGTGCCATTTGCCGATAGTGGCAGTGGCGTAGTTTTTCTGCTTAAGCACCTCAGCAACCGTGATCTCACTTTGCGGCAGTCCCCCTCCCGAATCGGGAAAAAGAACTACACGGGAAGATGACGTCATGCCATTCCTGATCGGATATCTGCCTGTCATCAAGCCGGCCCTGCTGGGAGTGCAAACGGGATCTGCAACATAAAACTGAGTCCATTTTTGTCCCTCTGACGCCATTTTATCCAGATGTGGAGTCTCTATTGTTGGGTTACCAAAACAACCGAGATCACCATATCCCAGATCATCAGTAAAAATGATTATGAAATTAGGCAACTTTTCTTGCTTTTCTACCCCGCTAGAGAAAAGGACAGATGGGAAAATTAATAATGTAAAAGCTATGAGGTAAAATATTGATTTCATTTTAGATAAATAACACATCCACTAATAAATAATCAATCTCTTATCTCCTGATAGGAATATAAGATGAGAAAAAACAAATTAAATCAAATTTAATAGGTCATCCGTGCCGATTACCCGGGTGACATTAAAGCCCTCACCGTAGTCCACACCTATCTGACGCCCGTGCACTCTGGCTCGTGCCTTAATATAATCCAGGAAATCCTGGCCGGAAATCGGAGAGTCGGGCTCGGTATTATTGGGATCATAGAACTGTGACCGGTAAGCCAGAATACTTTCCATTTTTTTTGACAGGTAGGGCGTGATGTCGACAACTAAATCAGGGATGAGTATCTTGTCCTGGATATAGTGATAAATGGCCCGGGGTCTCCACCTTTTTTGGATATTTCCTTCATCGTCTTTGGTCTCCACCTTGACCAGGCCGGCAATAAAACAAGCATCATAAATCAATTTTGCAGCGCGTCCATGATCAGGATGTCGATCATCAATTGCATTGGCAAGAACTATTTCGGGACGAAATTGCCGCACCACGCGCGCTATTTTTTTCTTATTGATTTCATCAGCCCTGAAGAATCCGTCTGAAATATCAAGGTGTGTTCTGTGCGAAATCCCCATTATTTTTGAAGCTTTAGCCGCTTCTTGTAATCTCAACTCACCGGATCCTCTGGTTCCTAATTCACCGTGCGTCAAGTCCAGGACAGCAACGCGATATCCCTTGTCCAAATGCCTGAAGATAGTTCCACTGCAGCTCAACTCTACATCGTCCGGATGAACACCGATCGCCAGAATATCCACTTTCATTTTACCACTTCAATAAATTGGCTCCCCAGGTAAATCCACTCCCGAATGCAGCCAGGCAAACTAAATCACCTGATTTAATTTTTCCCAAGTCTCGAGCTTCAGACAACGCAATCGGTATTGAAGCCGCTGTTGTATTCCCGTATTTCTGAATGTTGTTAAACACCTGGTCATCGGTGAGCTTCAGCAGCCGCTGTACAAATTGGCTGATCCTCAAATTCGCCTGATGCGGAATGAATAAATCGATATCGCTGGTTTGATATCCCGCCTCGCTTAAAACCTCCATCACTACTTCAGGGAATTTTTTCACCGCAAACTTAAAGACATGCTGTCCATTCATATACGGGTAGATCATTTCTTCATCGAGCATTTTTTGAGTAAGAAAGACTGTATCATAGGGATTTGTTGAAAATCCATAAGAGTCATAATCTCCATGATACCCCCCGTGGCATCCGGGACTGATAAAAGCCAGCTCCTCGGCTTCTCGACCATCCGAATGCAATCTCGAGGAGAGAATTCCCTCGTTATCATTTTCGGTGGGCTGTAATATGACAGCTCCTGCACCATCTCCAAAAATGACCGATACATTTCGACCCCTGGTTGTAAAATCAAGACCCATACTGTGCATTTCGGCACCTACGAGAAGGACATTTTTATACATGCCTGACCGCACAAACTGGTCGGCGACAGTCAGACCATAAACAAATCCCGAGCACTGATTGCGTAAGTCTAAAGCCCCGATCTCTGTATTGGAGATCTCGAGATGTCTTTGTACAAGTACCCCACAGCCAGGAAAATAGTAGTCCGGACTTAATGTAGCGAATATGATGAAGTCGATTTCTTCTTTATCAATTCCCGCATCAGCGATCGCCTTTTTGGCAGCGGCTGCCCCCATCGTCGTTGTGGTCTCTTTGTGTCGCACTCCAAATCTTCGCTCTTCAATACCGGTGCGTTCACGGATCCATTCGTCACTGGTCTCCATTAGCTTCTCCAGATCCTGGTTTGATACAATTCGGTCAGGTACATAATGTCCGATTCCCGCAATCTTCGTTCGAGTCATAGAAATAAAGGTATCTCGAAAGGCAATATACGGGATATTCAGTTGAACGGCACTTATGAGTGCTTTAATTGACTGAGATAGGGATATCCTATGAGGTTAAGGAACTGAACCACTTAAGTGCATGGACTGTACGAATGCCTCCAGGCATCTTAACTGGATGTTTGGACTTTCAAACATTGTATCCCATTTCGAAAATTGTGCCCACAATGACTTCATAGATAAGACAGGGTACTGAGGAGACAACTTCGACATCTATCCGAAATAGGATGCCGGGCAATGCGAAAAGGAAGGATGGTGGACCGCAGCGCGGCCATTATCACACGCGCCCTTTGTACTCTGGGCGCAGCTGTACCTACGTTTTTTGTTTCCTTTTCTTTGCAGCGGGAAAGAGTACATTGTTCAGAATGAGTCGATAACCCGGAGAATTGGGATGGAGGCTCAGATCCGTGTCCGGATCCTGAACAAAATGTTGATAATCTTCAGGATCATGACCCCCATAGAAAGTAAACTGACCTTCGTGCAAGGTGCCATGTATGTACCGTGCCTCAGACGCTGGTTTATTTTCTCCCAGTAGTAGCACTCCGGACTTGATAAACTGTTTGCGGTAAGATGTGCTCTGCCCCATAAAACCCTTCACTGTACGCGTGTGATTCTGTGTCAGCATGGTTGGTACCGGATCCCATTTTGCCGAAAAGTCAAACAAAGTAAAGTAATCTGTCTGCGGAGTCACTTTCCGGTTTCTATTGTCTATCGTACTGTGCTCATAATAAAGTGGATTTTTAATAAGCTCAAAATTCTCAAAAGCCAGTGTCTTCGAAAAATCGAGTTTGCTCTGGGCATTTCCATCTGCTGGATCACCATCATATATTTCTGCACAAATATCCAGTCCCTCGGCGCTTAGAGCAATATCATAGGTGTCTGTTGCCGAACACATGGCAAACATGAATCCTCCACCGATAATGTATTCCTTAATTTTTTTGGCAACGGCCAGCTTGAGTTGTGACACTTTCGCGAATCCATGATCTGTTGCCAACTTTTCCATGCGTTCCTGGTTTTCGCGATACCAGCTAAACGCGTGATACGAGCGGTAAAACTTTCCATACTGACCAGTAAAATCTTCATGATGAAGGTGTAGCCAGTCGTACTGGGCAAGTCTGTCATCAAGGACCTCGCTGTCGTACACGGTTTCATATGGAATTTCGGCATATGTGAGTACCATGGTGACTGCATCATCCCAGGGTTGTACCTCCTCGCCCTTTTCGTTAGATTCCGGGGTATACACTGCGATTTTGGGTGCTGCCTCCAGTTTTATTGCATCCATATTGACAGCGGGACTAAAGATGTCTTCGAGGATTCCATTGTATTGCACGTCCGGCATAATTTCAAAACTCACTCCTCTTGTCCGACATTCCTTTTCGAAAAGTGCATTGTGACGAAAAGCAAAACTCCCACCACGATAATTGAGTAACCACCAGGCCTCAGCACCTTTTTCCAGAACCCAATAGGTGATGCCGTAAGCCTTTAGATGTTCCTTTTGTTCTGTGTCCATCGGAAGGAGAATGTACGAGCCCCAAACCTGACTGGACATGGCAAAGAACAGGACGAGAAAAAGTGTGCGACGGATCATATGTGTGGCTCTTTAGTTGCTTGCACTGAGTAAATGTAACGTGCAAAAAGGTAAAAAGTGTACGATTTTGAGATGAATTTGATACCAACAGGGCAAAGTTTGAGACAGCTACTAATATATTTTTTAGCGGTTCGTACGTTGTATCTAGGATTTAGCTCAGTGTGTTGGACAGTTAGCTCTGCCAGCTCGATATTTCTAACTTTGCCCGAAATCTACTAAATCTTAAAGGTTGAGCAACATCGAAATTCAATTTCCTGCATGGTACATAGTATTATGCGTATTGGTAGGTCTGGTTTTTGCTGCCTTGCTTTATTACAGGGCACTAAACTTTCCGTCAGCCAATAATTGGTTGAAGTCCGGTCTCGCCACTCTAAGATTCCTGGCTGTCACTGTCCTTAGTTTACTCCTTTTATCTCCCGTACTTAAATACAATAAGGAGGAGTCAAAAAAGCCCATTGTTGTATTTGCTCAAGACGCTTCATCATCGATAAAGTCTGAATGGGATTCTGCTGCACTGATTAATTATCAAAGTGATCTGCAGCAGGTAATTGCAGATTTGGGAGATGAGTACGAGGTGAAGCAATTGGCCTTCGGCGAATCGCTCAGGGACACCTTGGATTTCAGCTTTCGTGATAAAACCAGCAACCAATCATCCGTTCTCGAATATGTCGGGGATTTATATGGTGACCAGAATTTAGGCGCTGTCGTCTATGCCACAGACGGAATATACAATGAAGGTAAAGATCCCAGGTATGCTAATCTGCATTTTACGGCACCCATTTATACGGTGGCAATGGGTGATACAACTCCCGATCGCGATCTGATTGTAAAACAAATATTTCACAATAACATCGCTTATTTAGGTGATCAAACTTCCGTTCAGGTCGATATCACGGGCTACAATTGCGAGGGTGTTCAAAGCACACTCTCCTTTTTTAGAGTTGATCCCCAGGGCAATCAATTGCTGGTGAGTAAGCCCATCGTTATTGACAATAGTGATTACTTTACCACTGTTGAGGTTTCGATACCGCAAGATTATATAGGACTCCAGAGATACCGGGTGGCACTCAGTGCACAATCCGGAGAAAGAAGCTTGTCAAATAATAGGAAAGATTTTTTTATTGACGTGGTAGATGCCAGACAGAAGATCTTGATCCTGGCTGCTAGTCCTCATCCTGATATTTCGGCATTGAGGAATAGTCTGGAAAAAAATAAAAATTATGATGTTGAAAGTGCCCTATTAAAGAATTACGATCAAAGTATTTTTGATTATGATTTTGTGGTATTGCACCAATTGCCATCAAGAAAATTTCCTGCAGTTAATATTATTCGGAGTTTAAATGAAAAATCAATTCCGAGAATGATAGTTGTCGGAGCTCAGACCAATATTGCAGCTCTTAATCAAATGCAATCATTGATTTCAATAAAACTAAAGACCGCAACTTCCAATGAAGTGCAGGCCATTTACAATCGAGCGTTTTCTTTTTTCAATATTAGTCACAATCTAAGTCAAGAAATTTCCGAATTTCCTCCCCTGAATGCACCTTTTGGAGAATATAGTCTTGGGGCAGGTACAGAAGTCTTTCTAAAGCAACGAGTTGGTTCTGTGGATACTGACTTCCCATTATTGCTTATTGGCGAAGAGGCCGGGTCCAGACAGGCAATTTTGTGTGCTGAAGGGATTTGGAAGTGGAAATTATTCGATTATTTACAACGCGAACACACCGATCTCGTTGATGAATTGATTGCGAACACAATACAATATGTGACTCTACGGGAAGACAAAAGAAGATTTAGAGTTTTTCAAAATAAAAATCTCTGGGCTGAAAATGAAGAGACTCTTTTTAATGCAGAGTTGTACAACCAGTCTTACCAACTTATCAATGAGCCTGAAGTGACATTTACAGTCCTAAACCGAAATGGTGACGTCTTTAATTTTGCCTTTTCTAAAAGAAATGATGGCTATTCTTTGAATGCGGGAAAACTGCCAGTAGATGACTACACGTGGACAGCTAATACCCAGTATGAAGGACAGCAATATTCCGCACAAGGTCAGTTTAGTGTACAGGCGATTGAAAAGGAAAGTTACGAATCGGTAGCCAATCATCAGATCCTTTCTTATCTGTCTGAAAATTCAAGTGGGCAGATGATCTATCCGGCACAAGTTTCTCAACTGTCATCTATGTTGCGGGAAAATAGTGATCTCAAGCCCGTATTTTACCAGATTTTACAAACCCGAAGTGCCATCCATTTGAAATGGCTGTTTTTCCTTCTCCTGGGATTCCTTGTCCTAGAATGGGCATTGAGAAGATTTCTGGGAACCTACTAGACTGAACAATCACGGTGGCTATCGGTGTGATTATCATCACTGGATGACATTTTGCAACCAGCTATCTTTGACAAATCCCCATAAACGACTTGTAAACTTATTTTGACTTCTTGATGTTTGACTCGAAGATGTCGATGCCTAGATCTAACATTATCCTAAGTTTGGTGGCATGCCTCACATTGGGTTTGGCTCCATTTTACCCCAAACCCCATTTGTGGGAAAAAGTAGAGTGGATCTTGACTGGGACATATGTGCTGAAAGGTGTTGATTTTTTGGATATTTTATTACATGGCTTACCTTGGCTTTGGCTAATATATGAACTAATAAAATTGGCAAGAAGACAAAGGATGTCTTCTGTCACAAATAATAAATTTGGGAAAAATGAAGAAATCATTTAAAGATATCATAGGCAATGAGACCCCCACACTTATCGACTTTACAGCAACCTGGTGTGGACCGTGCAAAATGATGGCTCCCGTCCTGAAAGAAGTGGCCAGAAAGATTGGAGATCGAGGAAAGATCATCAAGATTGATATTGATAAGAATAGGTCTTTGGCAGAAAAGCTGGGGATCATGAGTGTTCCTACCTTTGTGTTGTACAGAAGTGGCAAAGTGCTTTGGAAGCAGTCGGGGATGCAATCGGCTCAACAGCTTGAGAATGTGATCTTGAATGCAGCCGAAAACCCGGCAGTGTGATCCCAGTCACCCAAAAACAACGACTCAAGCTTTATCTTTGAAAGCACTCGGACTGTACAAATTCTAGCAAAAAAAAAGTTATGAAGATAGATCAGATTTATACTGGTTGTCTAGCGCAGGGCGCATATTATATCGAGAGTGAAGGTGAGGCAGCCATCATTGATCCGCTACGCGAAGTGGATACTTACTTGGAGAAGGCCAGGGAAGATAATGCCGAAATCAAGTACATTTTCGAGACTCATTTTCATGCCGATTTTGTAAGTGGACATGTTACGCTTGCCGAAAAATCCGGGGGTATTATCGTATACGGACCTTCTGCACAACCCAAGTTTACTGCTCATATTGCTGAAGATGGAGAGGAGTTTAAATTGGGCAAGGTTACGATTGTTGTGCTTCATACACCGGGGCACACCATGGAATCTTCGACATTTTTACTCAGGGATGAGAATGGAAAAGATCATGCGATATTTTCCGGAGATACATTGTTTCTTGGAGATGTGGGTCGTCCCGATCTCGCGCAGAAGGCGGCTCAAATGACGAAAGAAGAATTGGCGGGTTTGCTGTACGATAGTCTTAGGACTAAAATCTTACCGCTGTCTGACGATGTGGTTGTCTATCCGGCACATGGGGCGGGTTCTGCCTGTGGTAAGAATATGAGTACGGAGACCGTCGACACATTGGGTCATCAGAAAAAGGTCAATTATGCGCTGAGAGAAAACATGAGCAGAGAGGAATTTATCGAGGAGGTGACAGATGGTCTTTTACCACCGCCTGCATATTTTCCGATGAATGTAAAAATGAATAAGGAGGGCTACGCTGATGTTGACGAGGTGATCAGTCAGGGTACCAGACCTCTTGATCCCGATGCCTTTGAGCTTGAAGCTGAGCATAGGGATGCACTAGTCCTAGATGTAAGGACCAAAGAGGATTTCCGGGAAGCGTTTATTCCCCGATCGATTTTCATAGGTCTGGATGGTGACTTCGCCCCATGGGTAGGTGCTTTGATCAAGGACGTCGCGACCCCCATCTTGCTCGTGACTCCCGAGGGCAAGGAAGAAGAGGCAGTGACAAGATTGGCGAGAGTTGGTTTTGATAATACCCTGGGGTTTTTGAAAGGAGGGATAGAAGCCTGGATCAAGGCTGGAAAGGAGTTTGATAAAATCGACTCGATTAAGGCCGGTGAACTCGGGAGCCTGATACAGCAAAATAAGGATTTAAATCTCTTTGATGTTCGGCGGGGATCGGAGTATTTGTCAGAGCACGTTATTGGTGCAGAAAATACACCACTAGATTATATCAATGACCATTTAGCCAAATTTCCCACAAAGGATCATTTTTATTTGCATTGCGTATCCGGTTACAGGTCGATCGTTGCTGCTTCGATACTGAAATCGCGCGGGTATCACAATTTGACTGATATTGAAGAGGGTTTTACCGCCATTAAGGAGACTGATATTCCCTTGTCGGAGTATGTTTGTCCAAGCACTATCGACTAAACTTCGCCCATAGCGCCCTCAATGAGTAACTTGATTGACTTTGTTTCCCAACCATGGCACTGGTCCATTTCGGGACTAATGATCGTGCTGACCATGTTTTTTCTTCTCTATCTCGGTGGTGAATTTGGGGTCTCGGCAAACCTGAGAACTCTTTGTGCAATTGGTGGTGCGGGCAAGAGAGTACCATTTTTTGATTTTGACTGGAAAAGCCAGATCTGGAATTTGGTTTTTGTCGGTGGTGCCGTGATGGGTGGTTTTGTGGCCTCCCATTATTTGCAAAGTGATGCTCCGGTAAAAATAGCTCAATCGACCATAGAACATTTGAAAGACATTGGGGTCAACACTCCCGAAGTACTGGAGAAAGGATCCGGATTTTTGCCTTCAGAGGTTTTTTCTTTAGATCAGCTATTTACCTTGCGAGGTTTATTTTTTATGGTTATTGGAGGAATTCTAATCGGATTTGGTACAAGATGGGCAGGAGGTTGTACTTCAGGACATGCGATCAGCGGACTATCAAATTTTCAATTGCCTTCTCTTATTGCCGTCATTGGGTTTTTTCTCGGGGGGCTTTTGATGACCCATCTCTTGTTGCCTTTTTTAATAAATCTGTGACCAAATACAAATGAAACTCATACGATATCTGCTCGTGGGTGTGCTTTTTGGGATCACGATGACCAAATCGGAGGCGATCTCCTGGTTTAGGATTCAAGAGATGTTCCTCTTTGACAGTTTTCATATGTATGGGATAATAGGTACAGCCGTCGTGGCCGGCGCAATTGTCTTTCTATTAATTAAAAAAATAGATCTAAAACCCATTGATGGAAGCAAACTGAGTATTGATCCGAAAGAACTGGGAGTAAAAAGATATTTATTCGGGGGAATAATTTTTGGATTAGGTTGGGCTTTGACCGGTGCCTGTCCCGGTCCGATGTTTGTGCTTGTCGGGCATGGATTTTTGTCAATTCTGGTAGTAATCATTAGTGCCACTTTTGGTACCTATCTGTATGGTTTGCTCAGGGACAGACTTCCGCATTAAAAAAGAGAAGTTGTGCTATTTAAATGGAGCCTGTTTACTCAAATGGGTCTAATGAATTAGCGCGATTCTTCCGCTCTCTAATTAATTTCCTCCGGTGTGGGTGCTTTCCACTTCACATAATCCACGGGAATGCTTTTGGCCCCTTGAATTCCCTTTCCGGATCTTCTTTTGTCATACACCATGCCAAACGTCATGATTAAACTCGTAGAAATAATAATGAACAATAATATTCCTGCTTCAAATCCCAGCACTTCAGCATGCTCCGGAATGGCATAGTACAGTAGCACCGTAATTAGTCCCCGTGGAGCTATAAAAAGTTGTGGTAAAATGTCGCTGCCTAATGTAATCCTGAGAAGTATGAGGCGAATAATATAAATCGAGGCGACAATCAGGAGACTTACAAGTACCACCTGAGTATTTGCCAATGAAGCCAGCGAAATAGTTACTCCAAAAATGACAAAGAAAAATGTCCTGACTACAAAGGAAGTTTCTCCAGTCACAACATGCAGGCCTTCATAAATATGTTTGGCCTTTTCGAGATTAAGCCATTGCCCAAGTTGTCCCCGGAAAAACAACTTCATGTTCGCAATAATCAACCCAAAAATCAAAATAATAATAAGAGATGACAGATGCATTTTTTTACCGAGTGCGTACAGGAGCAGTAAGATCGAGATCAATAAAAAAAGCTTGATGTGACTCTTGATATTTTGAAAAATAAGAAGAATTGCATAGCTGGTGACTACAGCGATGGCAATGGTAATGCCCAGATTCATAAAGAAGGAAGAAAGTCCATTGCCTCCGTGGCCATCGTGAGGTTCTACCTGACCTACGACAAAATAAAAGACCATAATTCCCAGGATGTCGGAAAAGGTACTTTCATAAATATGGAACTCTTTTTTGTGGGAGCGCAGCCCAATCACACTGGGTATAATAATAGCGCTGGACAGAATAGAAAGCGGTATCGCATACAACCATGATTGTATCACTGTCATTTCCTCAATAAAATATTGAAGTATAAGGGCAGCAACCCATGCAGACAGCATCAGGCTCACCAGAGCAATGGCAAATGCCTTTGCAATAGGTATCAGTTTTTCTTGTTTTAATTCCAGCTCAAGAGCTGCTTCAAGGACGATCATGATCAGCCCAACGATCCCAAGCACTTCGAGAATCGGAAAGAAATTGAGATCCCCTAATCCCATAGCATCCAATCCGAATTTTAAGCCAATACCCAACACAATTAGCATCAGGACGGAAGGAATATTGGTTTTACGTGCAGCTTCACTAAATAAGAAGGATAAAATAATGATTACTGATGCAACGATTATTAAATTGTACGAAGTCAGGATATCCATTGACAAAAAATTATTTCTCCTATTAATTATCTCTTCTAATCTCCTTACAGTGCCAGCCCCATTCTCTGATCACGTCCATAAAGTTGGTGATGTACTTTGTCTCTCTCATCATTGCAGTCAACACATATTTATCATCGTCTATAGATTCAAAATGCGGTGCCTGCCGAAGATCAAGGTAGGGATTTGACAGCAGAATTCCCCTGAGCTTTTTAAAAGGTGTGGAGGATTCGTCTTTAGCTTTTATTTCCAGATGAACAAGTTGACCGATTTTATCTCCAGAGATCAGCGTGTAGCCGGTCTTCACCAACATACTGTAAGGCACATGCTGCAGTCCATCCGGTGTCTGAATGTAGACTCCTGTCCTTCCCTTCCTAAAAATCGAACCGCCTCCCAGGGATGTCTCGATTTGTGTGGCACCGGACATTGCACTATTGAGTAGCAAAAATCGACCATTAATGTAGTTATTGATCGAGGGGAAGCCGGCTATGATTACTACAAGAATACCCAATCCGTGAAGAAGGGGATTGATGAAGACAAAGATGGTAAGGATTGATATAATAAATGCGGGCTCGAAAAGGATTAGTATGCGCTCCACAATCTGTGATAGTGATCGTCTAAAAGCTCCTGTAAGTTGTGTCTTACTGAGTTTATCGATAGCCAGGAATCTCCTTATAATTCTCAGGAGGATGTAAATCACACCAAACCACAGGACGAGTTTGGCCATATGCCAATAGGTAAACTGATACTCCAATAGTTGCTCCATTTTTAGACAAGCATTTGGTCTTTGAAGATACGGCCCGCAAGTGCATTTGCAATATTGTCCCTCACTTCGAGCGTGCCGTCCGGATTTCTGACTAACAATTTTTGTGATAACAATCTCCTCACATTTCTGGCATAGTTTTCAGTAAAGGCCTGGCCAAAGAGTTTTCTAAGCCGGTATTCATCTGTTTTTTTCTGCAATAAAATAGTGCGGATAATAATAGAATCCGTAGGATCTAGAACTTTTGGGAGACCATATAAATCTCGAAATTCGAGATAAATAGTTTCCTCCTTAATGTCCTGGATTCCTGCTGCCCACAATTGTAGAGACTCTCCGATGTTGTAATGTGAGGCCTTGCAAATGTGCTTTACCAAATCTTGAAATTCGGGAGCAGTAAGTATTTCGCCATCTCCGGACACGAGTTTCTTATGAGTGGCCCCATGTCTGATCAGTATTGCATTTGAAATATCATTCCTGGGCATGCGGTTGAGGCGAATGACAGATTGAAATGCAGTTTCGATACCCTCAATTTTTTCGAGCATTTCCTGGACCCATTCACTTGTAGATGCCATAATGAAGCACTGCGTAGAATGTCGAGCAGCAAAGTGCATCAGTACATCGACATTCTCCGAAAGAGTATAATGCGCATTTTGCCATAATTCCAGATCATCGAGCCAGAGTACAGGTCGCTTCTGTAATGCATATTTGCTCACAAACTCAAGGGCTTCTGAGAGATCATAAGTTCCGGGAAGTTTGCGACCCAGATAGTTGACCTCCATTCCCGCATTAATGTGCAAAATCGAATGTCCGGAAAATAGACGGCCTGCAGCCCAGCTCCCAAAAAAGGTTTTACCACACAATCGAGGACCGCTGAGTAGAACGGATCCCCGGTATCCCTTACCCCATCGTCGTATCAAGCCCTGGAGTTCGTCCATCTCTTTGGTTCTACCACTTCCGAAGGAAGATCCGATATAGCCTTTTGTCTGAAATAATGAACTATAATGTGAATCACCGTACTTTGATTGCCGGTGCTCAATAAAACGAGAAATTTTTTCTGCCGTATTTAGACCCTCCTCGTGCTTTACCTTTTGCCAAAATCTGTTGTACCATGCATTGCTCCGCTCACGCCAACCGGTAACCAAATCAATAAACAGATTGCCTTTTTCTCCAAATTGTCTCAATGTGTTTTGCACAGTCATCAAACTGAGGAAAGCCTTGTCATTATCAAACAAATGTGCCAATCGAAAATTGTCACTTAGCCGATTTACGATTATGTTTGATAGCTCGTTGATGCTTTCTTTGGCAGCAATTATCTTATCATTTGCCGGTGCCAAAAGTCTTGCAAACGAGATTGCCGGGGGCTCCTTGGATTGTTCCAATACCAATGCCTGATTGTGTAGATTGGACAGGGAGATGCGGAAATCATTTTCTGCATTTGTCAAAATCGACCATTCTTCATAAAGTGGTGGAATGATCTCGCTCTCCAGCCATTGCAGGACTTTTTTTTGAAGGTCTAGATCCGGACGTATTATCGTACCTGCATGTAGTCCTACTTCTACCGACCACTTTGCCGGCAATGATTTAATGAGATCCTGCAGCCGGTCTCGAAACAACTCTTTGTGTTCATCAAAAACTAGTTTTTCTTCCTCCTGCTTCACATATGCGGATATCTGTGCCGGTTGCAGATCATCCTTATTTAAAAATTCATTGACCTCCTTAGCTTTGGCTTTCAGCTCTGAGACTTCATGAGTGATTTGAGACTGAGCATCTTCGATCAGTTTCCTGATTTCGTGAAAAGACCCATTGTAAGTCTTGGCAATTTCAACATTGGAAGCCAGTGCCCGGCACTGCTCACCGATCGTCGTAATCTGCTGCTTATAAATGGACCAGGGACTATCCTGATGCCGCCATTTTTTAATCTGATTATTTGCCAGACCAGTGGCCTTAAGGGAGTTATAGTGACTCGATGACTGTTCAGAAATTTCCTTTGCTGCCTGCTTAAGCATTGTCTCCGAATCAATCAAATGTGTCTCGACCTTCTCCTCGGTTAGCATTTGGTCAGAGTGCAAGACAGTCGCTTTGAAGTGCTGAAATAAAATGTCCCGCCTAAGTAGTAAAAACTGTTTAAATCTAGGTACTAGCGAAAAGTGAAAGTAAAGGGAAGGAAACAGCAATGGGTTGTCATCATCCCACATTCCTTCCATCTCATCGCCTTTAGCAACTATTGATTGACACAATGCAAGGGTGTCCTCCAGGTAATCGATGACCATGACATCCCGACATCTCGCTGTATCGCGCAGCAATTCAAAAATCTCCGTCGCCAGTGGCTCTGCTGTCTGCATAGCGGAAATAAAAGTACTACCATGTGATCCAATATCAATAAAAAAGAAGGACTTTACGAAATATTTTTTTTCTTAGTATGCCGGGATTTTACCGGATTTACATATGAAAAAACATGCACCAATGGGCGACACTATGCCCCCACACGATTTTGTTGCCGGAACCAGTGAGGAGCCATCAGAAGGGGAGGTCAGACGAGTGAAATTCGGCACTTTTCAAGGTGTTTTTACCCCGACGTTGCTCACCATCCTCGGCGTAATAATGTATGTGAGGAGTCCCTGGGTTGTGGGTAATACGGGAGTCCTTGGTGCCATTGCGATCGTCAGTATTGCCTCACTGATTACGCTCTTCACATCATTGTCCATGGCGAGCATCGTCACCAACATTCGGATCAAAGCCGGAGGTGCCTTTTCGATCATATCCCAATCACTCGGGCTCGAAGTCGGAGGAGCAATTGGTATCCCTCTCTACGTAGCCCAGGCACTGGCTGTCACTATGTATATTTTCGGCTTTCGAGAGGGATGGCAATGGATGTTTCCGGATCATCCTGCTATAGTGATTGATCTACTCATCTTTGGTCTTATTTTTTTCGTGGCAAATATCAGTACTGATTTTGCATTTAAGATTCAATATCTGGTACTTGCCATAATTTTCATATCCCTGGTTTCAATCGCAATGGGATTCGTTAAATATCCGGTAAACCACCAGATCGAGTGGTTTGTGATAGGCGATGTACAAGACTCCTCCAGGATGGGATTCTGGATGGTTTTTGCAGTTTTTTTCCCAGCAGTCACAGGAATCATGGCTGGGGCCAACATGTCTGGTGACCTCAAATCTCCGCGTACAAGCATACCCGTGGGTACACTTGCGGCCGTATTCTTGAGCTACCTGATCTATGTGGCTTTGGTCGTGGCAGTGGCCTTCCTGGCTACTCCTGAGGAGCTGCGAAGCAATTACAACATATTAATCGACAGATCTTTCTTGCCGATTCTGGTATTAGCGGGTCTACTGGGAGCCACCTTCTCCTCTGCGCTATCCTCACTGGTCGGGGCTCCGCGAATTCTGCAAGCACTCGGACAGAACCGGATTCTCTTTGCCAATGATAAGCTCGCCGAACTCGATCAAAAGGGCGAACCCAAAATTGCCCTGTACAGCACAGCCACTTTAGTGTTCCTTTCCCTTTTGCTTCGTGATCTCAATGCAATTGCCTCATTACTGACGATGTTTTTCCTGATCACCTATGCAATGATAAACGTAGTGGTCCTGATCGAGCAGGGCATCGGTCAGATTAGTTTTAGACCGACAATCAAACTTCCCATTCTCGTACCTCTTTTGGGAGCTGTTGGTTGTTTTTTGGTCATGTTTATAATTAACTCGACTATAGGCCTGATCTCAATCGGACTTGTGGTGGCTATGTACATTTATTTATCGAGGCAGAAGAACCTCGAATCGAGTGAAGGCGACACCCGCAGTGGGATGTTTAACTCACTTGCGGAGTGGTCTACAAAAGTGGTAAGCCGTTTTCCGGATGCGAATGAACGCGCCTGGCAGCCAAATCTTCTTGTGCCCGCGAAGACCATTCAGGATGTCGTACGGTGTTATAAAACCTTATACAATTTGTCAAGACCTAAGGGCTCAGTAAAGATATTGGGATTTGACACGGACAATTCTTTTGCGGCTCATCAAATGAGGCGAAGGTTTCCTGAGCTGGTCCAATCGTTTATGGACCAAAATATCAGCGCAGCAACCGCCATTGTGGAGGCAGAAAGTTTTGGTAGAGGGGTACAGATTTGTATGCAGGGACTGAAAGCCTCTTTTTTTACTCCAAACACGCTGTTCCTGAGCATCACTGACGATTTGGAGCAAGATCCCGAGTACGAAGTCTTACTGACAAAAGCTCATCAATATGGATTTGCATCGTATTTGTATGCCCCTTACAAGAAGGTCGGCCTTGGATTGGAAAAGACGATCAACTTGTGGATAGATTTTCGCCACGCCGATTTAGATCAAGTGTATCGGGTGGACCATATAAACGTGGGCCTTTTGACTGCCCATCTGTTGCGCAGAAACTGGAAGGGAAAACTTCACGTAAATGCGATAACCGGTGCAGAAGGGGTGGATGACATGAAAAACTATATCAGAAACATATTGTCAAACGGCCGCCTGGCTTACGATTCTATCAATTTCATCAACAGGCTTCAGGGACATCAAGAAGATGAAGTGAATTTTGCAGATCTCAATATTATCACATTACAAGCGGAGGAATGCAAAATCGAGGAACTCAGAAAGAGAGTTAATCAACTGGGCGTGTCATGCCTCTTCACTATCGATGGGGGAAATGAAAATGCACTTGCCTAACACTGTCAGCTAATGGATTCAAAATATCCTGGCAGGGTAGTAGGTGGTGAGTTCCTTCAAAATGGATAACTTGACCTTTTCATACTCGTCTGAAAGCGATCGTATGTCCTGCTTTGACTGCTTCATTTTACGCTGGCCATTTATCACATTGTGCACCATCAAGTGTACGTTTTGTTGCATATCGAAGATCGACACCTTCATTTTCCGGATATCATCTTTGATCAATTTCTTTAGCGACCTATGCATCTGCACAATGCGCAGGTTTTCTTCTTCACCGACGATCGAATGGCTTACCAAGCCATCTAATAGGATGGCTTCCCGTTCCAACTTTTCTAAGATGCTGACCCACTTTTTAAGTTTCGCAATCCAAGTGTTGGCCTGATTTGATTTCAGAGCCGGTGCTTGTACTTCGGTGGCTGGTCTGGAGAGGATTCGAGATGTATTTTTGGTCTCTTGTTGTGAAGGCTGAATCATATTGACGAATTAGATGTTTAAGAAAGAGCTTGCAACATCGGGACAGGTTTGCTTCTACAACGAATTTCTTACCAATTTAGTGCCACATTACATATTGATTTTTATCATATAGCACATCGGGAACCGCAATGGACTAAAATTTGAGAATATCGAAAAATTGCATCTTTGTCTCGAGTAGATTTTTAATTGCGCTGCCAATGATTCCAATTGCTTTCCAAGAGTACGGACAAAGAGGGAAACCCTGCCGCGTTTTAGCCGGTGATGTGGGAGGATCAAAGACACACCTCGCATTGTTCGAATACGGAGAAGATTCCAGTCAGTTGATTCACGATAAGGTTTACAGGTCAAAGATTCATGATTCTTTTTCCGAAATGATTGTTGATTTTATCGGTCAGCAAGCTGTACCAGACTGCATATCGGTTGGTGTTGCAGGTCCTGTAATAAATGGAGCGGTGAAAATCACAAATCTTTCGTGGTCCATCGATGCGGTCGATTGCGCAAGGATTGTGGGAGTACCACACGTTTACTTAATTAATGATTTGGTAGCAAATATCTACGGTTTAGCCACGCTCAACGAAGATGATCTAATCACCTTTCATGAGGGTACAAACGAGCAATCGGGCAATGCGGCAATGATATCGCCGGGCACCGGACTCGGTGAGGCTGGTATGTTTTGGGATGGACACTATTTTCATCCCTTTGCAACGGAAGGTGGTCATGCGGATTATGCACCCGATACCGATCTGGATGCCGATTTACTACAGTATCTGCGAAAAATTCACGGACATGTGAGTTGGGAACGTGTGGTAAGTGGAATGGGTATCCATCAAATCTATCAATTTCTCAACGAGTATCACGGCATCACTCCGGGCCGGGCGTTAAGGGATCAATTGGAACTGGGTGATCCGGCAGCAGTGATATCAATGGGAGCAAAGAATGGAGATGCGGTTTGCAGGGAGACTATGCAGGTATTTTGGCGGAATCTAGCCAACGAAGCCGCTAACGTTGTGATGAAACTCAATGGCTTTGGTGGAGTTTTTATTGGCGGAGGCATTGTCCCGAAAAATCTTGATGTCTTGACAAAAGAAGAGTTCGTCCACTACTTTTTGGAGGCAGGAAGGATGAGTTCGTTGCTTCGGCATGTGCCGGTACGAGTCGTATTAAATGACAAAGCGGCCCTGCAGGGTGCGTCCTTCTATGGGGCATTACGCCACCGGATGAGTGTTGAATAATTTTAAATCACTTCTTTTTTTAGCTGTTCAACCGCATAATTGGCGGCTCTGGCACTTAAAGCCATAAACGTAAGTGAAGGATTTTGTGTCGATACTGAAGTCATACATGCCCCATCAGTGACGAAGACATTGGGGCATGCATGCAACTGATTGTATTTATTGAGTAGAGATGTCGCCGGGTCATTTCCCATTCTCACTCCTCCCATCTCATGAATGTCAAGACCGGGGACGCGTTTGTCATCACTTACCTCAATGTTTGTGAACCCCGCTTTTCTAAACATCTCACTAAACTGCTCTTGAAAATCGAGTATCATCTTTTCGTCATTGTCATCGTAGTCAATGTCGATATTTAATAAAGGCACTCCCCACTCATCCTTGTTCTCCTCATCCAAAAACACTTGATTCTCGATCTTGGGGATCGTTTCTCCCATCATATGTGATCCCACATGCCACGGTCCATACTCTTTCTCAGCCATGAGGTTTCGGGCCAGGGTGTCTCCATTCCCCTCACGGTTTATTTGAAGCCTTCGGCTGGCACTAAATCCCGCGGCATAACCCCTCAGGAAATCTGTTTCTTGTTTATGGACATTTCTAAACCTCGGTACATACGCCGAGGTAGGTCGACCTCCTTCTGACTTAAACTGGCGGTGACCGGGGTGTTCTGCCCTAATTCTCGAGCGGTAATTATGGAAAGCCACATACTTGCCCAGAAGACCGCTGTCGTTTCCGAGGCCTGTGGGGAATCTCGACGACACTGAATTCAGCAATATGAGATTTGAGTTTAAAGTGCTCGCTGTCACGAAGATGATTCTCGCTTTGAATTCTCGGCTTTCTTTGGTAAATCTGTCAATTATCCGTACGCCTGTAGCCTTTCCTACGCTGGTATCATACAGAATCGATTGCACCACAGAATCCGGGGCAATTTCGAGATGACCTGTTTTTTCAGCCCATGGAATTACTGAGGAAACCGAACTGAAGTAACCGCCAAACGGGCATCCGCGCTGACAAATATTTCTGCCCTGGCACATGCCTCTACCCTGTTGCCTGAAGATCTCTTTCATCTCTGTGATGTGAGCACAGCGGGCGTATATCACGTGCCGGTCTTTGTAATTTTCTTTTATTGAATCTTGAAAGTCTTTTTCCACACAATTGAGATCCCAGGCTTTTAGAAACTCCCCATCAGGAAGGGTATCCAGCTTATCATAGTTACCTGAAATTCCCACAAACTTCTCAACGTGGGAATACCATGGAGCGAGATCCTTGTATCTGATCGGCCAGTCTACGGCAAACCCGTCTCTGGCCGGGCCTTCAAAATCGTAATCGCTCCACCGTTGAGTTTGCCGGGCCCACATGAGAGATCTGCCACCCACCTGGTAACCTCTGATCCAATCGAATGGTTTGGTCTGTACGTATGGATGCTCTTGATCCTTGACAAAAAAGTGCATTGCATCTTCCCTAAATGCATAACAACGGCTGATCACGGGATTATTTTTCCTGACCTCCTCGGGAATTCTTCCCCTGTGCTTAAATTCCCAGGGTTGCATATTAGTCGTCGGATAATCGGCAATATGTTTTACATGGGGACCCCTCTCAATTATCAATGTCTTGAGCCCCTTGTCACAGAGCTCTTTTGCCGCCCATCCACCGCTCATTCCCGCACCGATTACAATGGCATCATATGTGTTTGATTCTCTCAATTTCTTGTGTTTATTTTCTATTTAATCAAGAAGAAGTCTTTAGACGTCTATGCAACCGTGATAATGGCCGGGGACAAATTCGAAATCCAGCTGCTCAGTCATGTATTTTTCAGATGTGGTAAAATGTTGAATCGCCAGATCACGAGTATTCTGAAAAAAATCGCCCAGATTGGGATTATCTCTTTTTGTTTGCTCCAGCTCTTTGTAAAACGTATCCAGTGTATTTTCGTCCAGGTCCATGAGGGATTTAATTCCCATGTCATTTATTTTTTTTACAAATTCTTTTAAGCCCTCGTTGTAAGCCGATACGCTTTCGTCAGTTGCACAAGCATTCATGATATTTAAAATAAACTCTGACCTTGACTCGGGAGCTGGAAAGAGATCATAATCCGTAGGCAAAATTCCTTCGGCAAATTGTTGAAAGACTCTCCACTGTCTTCCCGTCATAGGTATTCGGTCATATTTGGGAAAATCCTCGACCTTGCATCCGGGATAAAATACTGCACTCGCTCCGGCAATGGCGATGTTCTGTATTGCTTTTCTTCGATTCATTCTTGAAATTTAATGTCACTGACCTCCTTAATCCAACCAATCATAACTCAATGCTGAAAAAAAAAGATGGGATCATATATCGAAACCATCACCCTCTTTAATGACGATCTGTACAATCACCTACTGAAGTCAGCAATGAAAGATATAGAAATTATCCCAACCTTTCATCCAGTACAAATCACGATATCAGAATTTTGGAAAAGGATGGGTTAGGAGGGCTACATCATCATCTTCTTAGGCCTCTCTCATTTTGCTTATTAAGGGACCAATCATCTGTGGTGATGGTCTGAAGCCACAGGTCTCCTGACCTTCGAAAAATCTGCACATGGAGACCAAAGGTGTTTTCAAAGCTTTCTTCGAGATGTTGAACGCTCATTTCGGGATCGATCTTGATCTCCCCTTCGGTGTGTTTTGTACGGATCTCTGCCAGGGGCAAATCTTCGGTGTATTCCATGCTTTTTTTCGAACCCTGGTGGTCCCCGTGTTTCTCCTTATAGAATGCAATTTTTAAGGCGGGATATAAATCCTGAAATTCCTTCTGAATATCCTTTATAGTTTTTGAATCCTTGATAACCATTGATTTTCGATTTTGTCCTAAAATGCCAATGCTAAAATATCAAATATGCATACAAACAGGTCGATTTGGAATGAGCAGGATCACTTTGCCAAATAATATAAATCATTTGCAAGAGGCCTCTGCAGTTGCTATTTTATGAGTCAATAGTTAGCGAAAAGCAGGAAGTGAAAACCGGCATGAGAAAATGGAGCATTAAATTATTTGGTCGCCAGAATTCAGATGCTGAAAATATTCGCAGGCTGGTAGAAAGGGAAATAATTCGGTCTGGTCTCGATGCAGATTTAATGACAGTGTCAGATCCACAAGAGTTTTTGAAATATGGGATTGAAGAACTTCCCTGTCTGTGGAGTAATGGGCAGGTTTACCACCTGGATACGGGTACCGAACCAGGGATAGAGATTAAGAAAATAATGAGCAAAATTATGAATACTTCGAGCCATAAAAGAGTGAAGCAAATCATGGTGCCTGTAGACTACTCCATGGTAGCGCGCAACGCATTTTTCCAGGCGATAAAACTCGCAAAGAGACTAGGGGTGCCGGTCGTGGTCTTACATGTGCATGCACCAGCCGTTGTACCGGCAGAAGGTGTAGTATATATTGATCAGGAAATGTCAAGAGTAGCCCGAGACTCATTTAATAAGTACGTAGACGATTTGAGTAACTCACTAACCAGGTCAG
Source organism: Saprospiraceae bacterium (assembly GCA_965222645.1). Lineage (GTDB taxonomy): Bacteria > Bacteroidota > Bacteroidia > Chitinophagales > Saprospiraceae > JABDMH01. Next base: position 5,929,228 of record OZ244968.1, read on the forward strand.
ACAAAGAGGATGTAGAAGTAAAAGGTGAATTTAGGGTAGGAGGGGTCACTGATCAAATAAACCACTATATCGGAGAAAATCCTGACACCTTTGTCATATTAAGCAGTACGGGTAGTGGACAAAAAATAAAAGAAATATTGGGGTCTGTCTCCCTTTGGATTGTGAAGCATTTAAAATGTCCCATTTTATTAATTCCCGGCAATGTAAAAGATGTCCACTTTGATCACATTCTTTACAGTACTGCGCATTTTGGATTATTTGATCGAGCCGTGAACTTAATCAGGTATCTGACCCAAAATCAAGATGCAGAAATTGATATTGTGCATCTTGTGGACAAGGGTACTAATAAGGACTTAGCGGAAGAGCAGAGAATTATGCTCGAAGATCCGGGACATCACCTGAAAGAAATTATTTTGTTTAACGATGATTTCTCCAGAACCATCCAGTCATACATTGGTAAGAATAACATTGACTTGTTGGTCATGCTCAGAAAAGAAAGGGGATTTTGGAGAGACCTATTCCATCAAAGCATGACGCGAAAGATGGCCATCTATTCGGAAATACCGCTACTTGTCTTGCAAGAAAAAGACCTGCAGGAGCTTTAGGGTCAGAGCATCAGGATTTCCCATCACATGGAAACGTGAACGACCAAGCTTCTCTCAGTTACAAGTATCCCTAATGCTCAAAGCACTAATTCTTTCTGCTCAGCCGATTGATTGTGAGCGAATCTTCTCGGTTGAATTTGGGTTTGGATTTTTTTGCGTAGCAAACTGCAAGATATTCTTGCAATACTGTTTCTTTATTCCGGAAGGACCAAACTTCTTCGTAGTATTTCTGACCTGAATTGCAGAGCCAGTTGCGGTAATCATCAAAGTCGATGATTTCCTTTTGAGGGATAACTAAAGGCATAACGGGTAATGTTAAATTATGGATATCGGGTTTATGTTCAATCCAAAGATAGGATATTTTTGAGGGTAATGCGATATTTTAACAATTTGAAAACGGATTTTTTTTAGGCTTATATGTGATTTGTGAAGAAGAGGCTGGTGGGCTTTCACAGGAATGAAGATCAGCATAAATCGCAAGGAATTTAAGCCATAACGAAGGAGCAAAACAGTAGAAAGTTAGTATCTGGAGGCCTTTGATCAGGCTTTGGTAGTGGATACTTAATCAAAAAACCGTACAAGAAATCTTCAACTGGGAAGAGTTTTCTCGTACGGCATTTTTGAGTGTGTTAGGGATTAGCTTTGATCTGGATTTGAATGCTTTAATCCCTTCCAAACACCAGTCTGGAATCATCAGACTTTTGGGGTTCCACATGACTGCTTAGCCTGGACGAGCAATCACGAGGTTGGTTAACTACGGATGCTGAGTGTATCTTAAAAACATTACTCAGTTGTTATCTCAATGCTATTATTACGGAGCATTAAGTGGTTTTCTAAGACCGAAAACAAACAAAAAACTTTGAAGCCGGATTCGAGTGTTGACAATCAAAGTAGAATATTGCTGTCTTTCGAGTATAAGACAGGTGACCCTCAAAATACACGTACACCTTTTCACAAAATTGTTTACATTATTTTGTTCCTGACCTGTAAAACGCTGTTATAGAATCTTTTAGATCGAGATGTAAACCTGAATTTTTTCTTAAATCCGAATGACTTACTGTGCTCTAGGATCTATTTGACAATATCAGTGAGTACCAAAAGGAGTCTCCTGTAGGCGAGATTCGGTTTGAGACCACTTTGACATTGGTGCCATCCTGCAAATTCCATGGCATTGTATGGTTCAATCAGGACTAAAACTTCAGCAAGAATCCGGCAGTGGGCAGAAGATGGGGGAGTTCATCATATTCTAATACTTCGAAGGCATCAAGAGTAGAGACAAACCTGGAGTAGCCGCGTATGTATCTGTGACCACTATATATGTTTTGCACCCCGGCGTAGATCAGCACTTGACGCTCATAATTGGGCACGGTTACCTCCCGCTGATAGAGTAGATCCAAATAGTGGTTAGAACCTAAACGATGACCCGGTGTACCATTGTCTGATAGTACAACGGTCTCATTTTCAAATTTGCGTAGAGAGGGGACCGTGATCCTGCTTCCAGCTTGCAGATTCCATCGCATACTGACAGATTGAAAATGATTTCTTTGATTGGGAATATCCATACCAATCTCCAAAGATATCTCGTGAGTGAAAATCTGTGGCGGGTAGAAGTCTTGGTCCTCAGTACGGGACTCCAAACGCATTAGAGGATTTGTGTAATTGTATCGCATTTCTCCTCTCCAGAATCCGGTTCTGGCTCTAGCTCGAAGGTTTAGGAGTAATTCGCTCCTTATTCCCTTCTCTGATACTTCGTTAAAATAGGGCCTGAGATTGAGAGTGCTCAGAGCAAAAATATTCGGGTATCGCGTACTGCGCCTCAATCCCGCCTTGGCATGGAAGGAAATCGCTGGCATCCATTGGTAGTTTGCTCTTACAGTCACCGATGTGGTACGTGGTAGTGTTTGTACATCTCCAATAAATACAGGTGTAAAAGATTCGATTCCGGACGTCGTCATTAGGGGAACGATGTCCATCAGGGTTGACTGACTCACCAGATTGATGTTGAGTTGAAGCTTAGCACTATAATACCAATCAATGGATCCCAGGAATTGGTGTCCCCAGTGTCTTTTTCCCTGATTTGCTATCGTAATGATGCCCGCTTCTGCATGAGCAGTTAGTTGGTGATTGATGTGCCATAGGTCCTTGAGGTAAAGTCTCACCAGTTGCTCCGTATCTGCTTGATTGTCTGCATCTAATGTCGTTCTATCAAACCTTTGCTTCGATGTCACCCTGGGAAACCTGACCAGACTCAATTCAGATCCGACCTCTACAGTATTGTTGTTGGGTAGATGCACCTGGTAGGAAGTCGTGAAATCCGTGTGACTGGATCTGACTTGAGTCCGGTTCGATCGGAGCCTCAAATCCAATCCCATGAAGTGCTCTTCTGCATTGTGATCATGGCTCTGGTGGTTTGCTCCCAGGCTCCAATTCTGCGAAGGACTCACATGGTGCTTCCAAAGAATGTTCATTCGAAGTTGTTCCAGTCCCACCTCTGTGCGGATAGATGACATTTGATTATCCATGAAAATTCCGAAATCTCTGACACTGTGCGATCTGTCGCCGTTCTGGTATGTGCCCAGGAATGTGATTTCATCTCGATCTGACTCCGAGTACTTGACTAAAAAATTAGCCCGTTTATTAGTCTTGGAGATCGCAAGAGCATCGCTATTCACACCTTTCAGAAATGAAGGATTTTGCCACTGCTCTTTTATGCCAAATTTGTATTGAAAGAGTGGGCCCGCCTTCTGGTCTATTGCCAAGGCACTTTCGTGCAGTCCTGCAATGAGATGATTTGACCCTGAAAGAGCCTCTCCCGATACGCTGAAGGGAGATAATGAATGTGTAGCCAGCGGATAACTCCAAGAAGCATTGCCAGTTAAAATCGTGGAGTTGCGGAATCTATCTTTTGGGACATCAGAAGGCTGGTCCATTGTCGAATAAGAGGATATTTGGAAATTGGTCTCCTTTTCCTGAGCATTTGTTCCTTTTATTCGCAGGTCGGTTTTCATATTTTCATACAGCTCGACAACGAGCGGATCAGATTGAGTGGTGCCGTTTTCTACCTTGAGTATATGAGTACCCTCCATCAGTTGCAAAACGAAATTGCCATTGTGGTCCGTTCTTGTAAATCGACCTGTATTCGTTGTAACCAGTGCATTTGGAGCGGGTCTATCTGAGTCGTGGAGATATGCCAGTCCGTGTATGCTATGACGTTGTACACCGATCCGCTTGAGTACAATTTGGTTGTTGATAAATTGCCACTTAATATTAGAGGGTTTGAGTAGCTCATCCAGGATTTTGGTTAGTGATCCTCTTTGTGCTGGTACCGAATATCTTCGTGAGAGTGGAAGAATTCTTGGATCATAGACAAATGTATAATATGTCTGATTTTCAATGTCTTGGAAGATGTTATCTAAATAATTAGTAGAATATGAAAAAGTGATAGAGTCTGTTTGGGCGAAAGAAGGATTGGACAAAAGAAGGAGGGTGCAGATCGGAGTGATCCAATATATAAACTTACCTGTACAGCATGATTTTATCTCCACGTTTACGACTCTTCAGGCCACAGACACTTTTGATCGATTCCACCATGGTATTGACATCGGTCTCCGTAAAATCTGCATCGATTCTACAGTTAAGCGAAAGTTTTTTGTCCAGAATCAGAACATCGTTATGCAGTCTATTGATATCTGAGATAACTTCCTTGATCAATGTATTTCTAAACTGCAAGGAGCGTTCCTGTTTTGTCTCGGGAATCCTCTTTATGGGTGGGTGATCTACGGGTGAATCGGCATGAACTTCTCCGGAGGTAACAATCTCCTTTTCCACTGTTACAAAAACTTCGCCAACAATCAATGATGAGTCTCCTGCCTCTAGAATCTGGTAAGAAGATTTATCCAAGGGCAATTCCACAATGACCTTACCTCTTTCTACCTTGATTGTCGTGGTATCGGATCTCTCCTCAATTTCGAAAACGGTCCCTAATACTCTTACCGTTGCTCTTTCAGAATGGACAATAAATGGGGATTCCTGCGAATGAATGACATCGAAGAGCGCGGTACCCCGGAGCATCGATACACGTCTTTGCGATAAATCAAATTCAGCAATGGTAAATTGACTGTTTTTTTTCATGTGGACAGCGGATCCATCTGGGAGCTGAAAAATGGTATCCTGATGGGCCAGATAATCAGTTTTGAGTTCGCCGCTGCCGGTAGGAGTAAGAATCTTAAAGATGAGTAAGGCTGCAACTATCGCTGCTGCCACTTTCCAGCCCATCATCGGTTTCAACCGGGAAACAATACTGGCTTTTTTGGATTTATGGGATGTGTTGATCAGATCGCTTAGTGCGGATTCCACCTCAATCCGTTGCCATTTGCCCAGCTCCCCAGCCTCACCCCAAAGTTTGATTGTCTCCTGGAAAACTTTTTCATTTTCTGGAGACTCAGCACGCCAGTCCTTGATCTGACTTAACTCCAGTTCGGATGCAGTCTGATCCAGATACTTGACGATCAGATCTTCTATATGGGTTTTATTTTTCATAGTAGCAAGAAGTCTAGGGGTGACATAGACATACTAATGACAATTGAAAATCGACAAACACGTACGGCTTTCTCACTAACTTTTGAATCTTTCCCTCAATATACGGAGCGCTTTGCTTATTTGAGTCTCCACTGTTCTGATCGAAATTCCCAATTGCTCAGCTATTTCTTTGTTTTTCAGTTGTTTAAAACGACTCAATCTAAAAATGTTTCCACATTGTGTGGGTAACTCAGCAATGGCCTTTTCCAGGGCATTCCAGCGATCGTCCATTTCTGTTTCTGATGCCTCAAAGATTGATACTTCGTCGCTACTTGCCTGGGCAACCTCGATTGCCTGCCGGGTTTGCATCTGCTTAATATTGTTAAGGGCAGTATTGCGGATGGAAGTATATAGATAAGCCTTAAAGCTTCCTGAGATTGCCAGCTCAGATCGCTTCTCATAGATCTTGACAAATACTGCCTGCACTATCTCCTGTGCGGAATCAATGTCCGCAGTATAATTGCGTGCAAAAAGCACAGCAGGCTTAAAATGCTCCTTAAACAACTGATCAAAATCTCGCTCCAGTACTTCGTCCAATTCGCAAATTTAGATGACGTGGTTTCACTAAAAGTGGACAAAGATAATTATGCTGATAATCCAAAATCAAATTACTGTGCTTTTTGACACTAACTGACACAAAAATCCATGTTCCGGGGCGTGACATTATGATTGATTTCTGTCCTATACACTACAGGTTCAGATCTTGATCATAGATCTTGATTCCTGGACTTTTCTACCTGACACCCGTATGTAATACTGACCGGGCGGAAGGTGAGGCAAGGAGAGTCGTGCTATCCGCCCTTGCGGGGCTGGAAATGACAATACTTTGCGTCCCTCTGCTGATATTAACTCAATCAAGAGGGGAAGCTTGGCATGTCGAAAACTAACATCAACAAAATCCCTTGCAGGATTAGGACTCACGCTAAGGTCGAGCGAGCCTGGAGTCTGATTCCTGATGGCTACAGTGCTGCAAGCTGCATCAGAAATGATCGGAATGGGTTCATAAACCTTTTCGATCGCACTTGTACTTTCTCCATGAGATACACAGAGCCATTGCTCTAGAACCGAACCATAAACCTGACGAAAATCATGTTGATATTGCAGATTGTCTTCGTAAGTCATATCTGCATCGAGTGCATAATCACTTCCCAGTACCCCGCCCTCTACCATGTTTCCAAAGACAAAAGTAGGTCCTGCTGCACCGTGATCAGTGCCAAGACTTGCATTGCTAACGATCCTCCGGCCAAATTCTGAGAAAGTCATGCCAGTAACCCGGTCTGCTAAACCGAATTGCTCCAGATCAGCCAAAAAGGCCATGACCGCCTCATCCAACTCCCTCAGTAGATTTGCGTGGGGCCCCGCTGTGGTATCGCCGTCTTCCACCTGTGCAGCATGGGTATCAAACCCTCCCAGTTCTACTTTGTAAATCGGTGTGCGAAGGCCACCGGCAATCATTCTGGCCACAATCCGCAGTTGCCTGGCAAAATCTGTATTCGGATATGGGGATTGGCTACCCACTTTCTCATTTGCTTCCTTGATCACTTCTCCGTATACCTGGGATTGCCTGCGAATCAATTTGACATGTGCCAGTTGCCGTCCGGCCAATGTATTAGGTGGCGTGTCAGGTTTGTCTTCGACCAGCTGGTAATAATCTCTTTCGCCGTTGATTACCAGGCTCATATTGGCCAACGGACCCTGGAAAAGCAACGAATTGCCAAATCCCAATTCGAGAGCTAAGGGGTGGGGATGATCTGTATTGGGGTACTCTGAAGGATAATTGGGGTAAGTAAGATTTAGATATCGACCAAGCCATCCGGAAGGAATTACTTCATGAGCGTCAGATGCAGTCATCCAGATATCGGATGACCGAAAGTGACTGTAATTTTGGTCGGGATACCCAACAGCCCTTACCACCTTCAGTCTTCTTTCTTCATACAATTGCCTAAATCCTTTGAGCGATGGATGAAAAGCGAGTGATTGATCTGAAAGTCTGAGTAACCGATTTTCCGGAAGTAGTACATGGGGTCTCAGTTTATGTAGAATAGACATTTGCTCAAGAGGCACAACTGTATTAAGACCATCATTACCTCCATTCAAAAAGATAATTACGAGCACGTGATCATTATCCGGATTGAAATTCAACAGTTGGTGATAGGGTTGTGTATGTGCAAACAGAGTTGCTCCTGCCAGAGAGTGGGCCGTTTTGTGTAAAAATGTGCGTCTATCCATGGTTACATTAATTGGAATTCTGGTTGTTGGAAAAAACTGGTGTAAAAAAAACGAAGACGTGTTTCCACAACCTCTTTTTTTATTGGGTCTGACGGATCACTGATATAATCATTCCAGGCATTCGTCCAGTAATAATTTTGTGGCTGTCCTCCCAGGAGAATGGATTTCAAGTTGTCGGTGGTATCGGAATCGAGCGGTTGAGCTAAGTTGAGATCAAATACCTCTTGTAAGAGTAGGTCCGGGTCATCGGGGTTCTGCAATGTCATGGTAAATGATAAAAAGTCCCAGGGAATTCGCTCTGCTGGTGTCCAAAATCCGTCGTTGGTATAGGTATCAGTAACTATTATTCTACTTATGAGTGTAAATGTCGTTATCCATGCCTTATCATAAGCAGGTAACTGATAATAGGCTGGCCACCCCGAGACGCTTGGTGGATTCCCCAGCAGATATCCCATATCAAGAAGGCTATTGCCAAACATGATGAGGACCCAGAATTCCTTATCTAAATTTCCGGGATCTGTGATATAATTAACCTTATTACTTCGCAAAAAGCCAATCAACATATCGGCAGGACTCTTAATGATGGCACCCCTCACTTGTGAATCAAAAAAATAATCACTTGTGAAAAAGGAGCGTAAAAGGGGCTTTAATTCATAATTTGAAGCAATAAATAATTCGGCAAGTGGTTCAATAAAATTATTTTCAACCTCGACATCAATCGCAGGAGAAATAAAAAAACGATGTAATTTTCTACAAATAAATCTGGCCGTTTCAGGATTGGTGACGACCATCTCAATGAGATCGTCTAGTTCTGCTTGACCATCCATTCCAGATCGTCCCTTTATTACTTTATTGTCATAAAAGTCAGAAAATACCTTATCTCTGGTTTCGTGATTAAAGTCAAAATAAGCAGATTCGATTTCACCTTCATTTTCTGCAGTTTCCCATTTTACTCCCCATCCGGTGAGAACCCGGGCTGCCTCTTGAACATCACCTTCTGTAAACTGGGCATTTTCTCCCTTACCAATGCAAAAGAGTTCTTGTAGCTCCCTGGAGTAATTTTCGTCAGGGGCATCTTTGATATTTTCGGTTCCATTGAGAAATATCAGCATGCTTGGATCTATGGTTATCTCCCGCATCAATGTCTTGAAATTTCCCATGCTTTGGTTCCAGAGAAGCTTGTAGTATTGATACGTGCTCTTGGCAATAAACGGAACAAAGGCATCCACAGCCAGATGATTATGCCAGAATAATAGAAGTTTATGGTGAAGAGTGGGCGGTTGCGTGATCATATTATTGATCAGCCATCCACGCAGACTATCCAATCTGGAAACAACTATTGTGTCCGGGTCGTCCTCTTCCTCGTTTGCCCATCCCGCTCTAGACCGAATCCATGTCTCACCGTAAGGCACATCCTTATCTTCAATAAAAACCCGGTAATTGTTGACGGGAGGAGGTGAAGGAAAATCTAGAAATGTAAGAAGAGATTCTACGACATCGTCCAGTGACATTCCCCTGAAGAGTTCCATGTCTTCGGCAGTGACACCAAAAAGTGTTCTGCGTAATAAATGACGTAGTTCCGAATCGCCAAAAGTTCCTGTAAATTTTATGGGACCATCCATGCCAAATCCCAGATGGTATCCGGTTAGATCTTTTGAAGTTTTTATTTTCATTTAATTTGGGATTTTGTAGCTACAGTTGAATGTAACAAATAATTCAGGTGCATCAATTGGTTTCTTATGCACCAGGTAGTCATCATCAAAAACCCTGCCTGAAACACTGCAGGTAGCTGTGACCTGGTGGGGTTTCGCTACTTAGATCTAAAACAAAATTATTCCAATTTATACTACCATTCATCTGTTACAATTAACTAATTATTCTTTTTCGAATTTAGGATCCTCACCAGGACATCTCCGTGACAATTCTCCGGTTTACACCAACACCCGAGTACTTTATCTTCCAGCTCATCGATCTGTGACAATAGTTGTTCATTTCCCAAAAGATATTCTTCGTATAAAGCGATGCATTTTTCGCGCCCATATTTCTTTTTCGAAAAGGGGTTTGCCCATTTAGATTGTCGAGCACCAGCTACATACCGCACAGCACGGCCGATGTACACATGCCGTTCATCGCTTAGCCAGTCAGTGAGATTTTCGTAACCCTTGCGAACCAAGGATTGTCTATTGATGTTGACGACTCTTGTCAAAATCTTTGGGTTTATTGCGATTGCTTTAAATATAAAGAAATTCGACTAGAGATCTATCATTGGCAAGGTCTATTTTGATCGATCTGTCTTATACAGGTCCATATATTTTTTGTCCAACTCTTCACTGTCTTGATACTTTATACGCAGTGCAGCCAGCTGTTCTTTGAGATCTGACACCACTTCTGCATACTGGGGATCGTTATAGACACTTCTCATTTCGAGTTTGTCCTTTTTTCGATCGTATAACTCCCACTCGTCGATGTCATCATAGAAGTGCACCAATTTGTAGTCTTCTGTAACTATTCCGTAGTGCCGTTTTACCATATGCACGGCCGGATATTCGTAATAATGATAATACACGGCTTCTCTGAATCCGGAATTATCGCCCTTCAATAAAGGTATCAGGCTTTCGCCCTGCATATCTGAAGGAGCATCGATATCAGCTGCTGCCAGGAAGGTCTGGGCATAATCCAGATTTTGCACCATTTGAGTATTTACGCTCCCCGGTTTGGTCACCCCCGGCCATCTCACCAGGAGGGGTGTCTTAAAGGACTCGTCATAAATAAACCGCTTGTCAAACCACCCATGTTCGCCGAGGTAAAATCCCTGATCTGACGTGTAGACCACGATTGTATTTTCCCGTAAGTTATTTTCATCCAGAAAATCAAGGACCTGACCTACTCCCTCGTCCACTGCAACGATACAACCCAGGTAATCCTGCATATATCGCTGGTACCGCCATCTCATCAGGTCTTCGCGATCCATACCCGCATAGCTCTTTTTAAATTCCTCGTTCATGGGGCCATAAACTGCATCCCAGGCAGCTCGTTGCTCTTGATTTAGTCTACCTACTTCGCGCTCGAATCCCCGTTTATCCCAGTCCGCGGTCTGCGGGATACCGAGCTCGTCCATCACTTCGGGATAAATCTTGCTATCTCCTGCCCAATTCATGTGAGAAAGCAGATTCATTTCAGCTTCTCTTGCAGCACGTCCTCTTCCCTCGTAGTCATCAAAGAGGGTCTCAGGCTCCGGGAATGACTTGTTAATGAAATCCTTATAGTGTCTTTCTGCGGGCAACCATTCGCGATGTGGGGCTTTGTGCAGATACGCCAGAAAAAAAGGTTGATCGACTTTTCTCTCGTTTTTTAACCAGTTTATAGTTTTTTCCGTGATGATGTCCGTGGTGTATCCGGTCACATTTATGCGACCTTCTTTTTTCGTGATAAAATCGGGATTGTAGTAGGTCCCCTGACCGGGTAGTATCTGAAATTCATCAAAGCCTTTTGGATTATTTCCAAAGTGTAACTTTCCAAACATGGCAGTTTGATATCCGTTTTCATGAAGGATCTGTGGGAAAGTCACATTTGTCGTGTCAAATGGAAACCGGTTATCGATTTTTCCATTGAGGTGGCTGTGCTTACCGGTCAAAATCACGGCACGAGAAGGTGCACAGATCGAATTTGTGACGCATGCATTTGTAAAGAGCATTCCCTCCCTCGCGATCCTATCGATATTTGGCGTATTGATTAAGTGATCCGAATATGCACTAATCGCCTGATAGGCATGATCATCAGACATTATGAACAGAATATTCGGTGGATTTTGTCCATCACCATCTGTAGGGGATTCCGAACAGCCCAGGATTCCCAACAAACACAAAGCAAAAATAATTCTCATAAGATACGGTTGTGACGAGCTAATTTAGCTAAAATTGAAGCAGCTAAAGCCCACTTATCCTTTTTCCCAGAGCCTTGCTGCTCAGATCAAAAGTAAATAGATAAATAATGAAAGGGACTCGACGTAAATTCTTAGCTCACTCCTTTTTGGGATTCTCCATTATGAGCTGTGCCCCGGTTTTACCGCGTACTGTTGTAACCCGGAGGCCGCTTGTAGTGTCCACCTGGGATAGCGGAGTAATTGCCAATAAGGCTGCATGGCCTATCTTGAGCAAGGGTGGCAAAGCCCTTGATGCTGTTGAGCAGGCGGGGATTGCTATAGAGAACGATGTAAACTGCTGTGTTGGACTGGGGGGAAATCCGGACCGGGAGGGATACGTGACCTTAGATGCCTGCATTATGGACGATCGTGCCAATTGTGGTTCTGTTGCATTTCTGGAGCGAGTGAAACATCCTGTGTCCGTGGCACGCAAGGTCATGGAGGAAACCCCACACGTGATGCTGGTTGGTGAGGGTGCCCAACAATTTGCCATTTCCAGGGGATTTGAATTGGAATCCGGAGATCTGTCTCCTGACGCAAAGAAGGCATATGATGAATGGCTTCAGGAGTCAAAATATAAACCGCTAATCAATATTGAACGGAATAGTAAAGGACCAAACGTCCCAAAGAAACTGGGGGACGGTTCTTACAATCACGATACGATGGGCACAATCGCCATTGACAAGGAAGGGAGATTATCAGGCATGTGCACGACCAGTGGGATGGGATTTAAGATGCGGGGAAGAGTTGGGGATTCTCCGATCATTGGAGCCGGATTGTTTGTGGAAAACGAGTACGGTGCTGCCGTTGCTACTGGCCAGGGAGAAGAAGTGATCAGGGCAAGTGGTTGTCATTTAGTCGTCGAATTCATGAGAAGTGGCATGACTCCTCAGCTGGCATGTGAAAAGGCAATCGCCAGGATTGTAAAAAGAAATCCGGAGAAAGCCAAAGATTTTCAAGTTGCTTTTATTGCGATCAATAAGGGCGGTGAAATCGGAGCCTACGCAATTCAGAAGGGATTTAACTACACGATTTCAAACGACCAGGAGCAGAATGTAGTCCTGGAATCAATGCATTTTATCTCCTGATCCAGATCTACTTTGTGCTTTTTTTATTACTTTGAAAAAATGATTGATCCACTCCAAAATGCGGATTTGTTTTAAGCTATACATGGTATTGTTGGTAATCTTGCAATCTTCCGGAGGGCGAAGTTTTGCTCAGGATGACCTGGTCGATGTTTCGGATTTTATTCTTGCCGGTGATGCAGTGTTGATGGACGAGCACTGTGTAAGACTCACTCCTGCCTATGATTGGGCGGGTGGATCTGCGTGGTATCGCGATCCCATAGATTTGTCCAGTTCGTTTTCGATGGAGATGGACCTCATGTTTGGCTGCAATGATGTGGTAGGTGCAGACGGGATAGTATTTGTTTTTACTCCTATGCAGGGTACGACAGGATATCAGGGGGAGGGCATGGGATTTGCCGGTCTAAGACCATCGTTGGGAATCGAGATTGATACCTGGGAAAATGATCATTTGGATGATCCGGTCGAAGATCATATTGCCATTTTACAACATGGTTTTGTACACCATGGCTACAATTTAGAAGGCCCTGTAGTTGTTGGGAATGTGGAGGACTGTCAGTTGCACAAATTGGGGATTTATTGGGACAAGGACCAACATAAAATATCCGTGATGTTGGATGGTCGGGAGGTGATAGGCTACCAGGGGGATATCGTGGAAGAAGTTTTTTATGGAGATCCCCAACTATACTGGGGTGTTACGGCGGCTACCGGTCGCTATAATAACAGGCATGAAATCTGCTTCAGGAAATTGGAGTTTTCCACCCCAATTGCAAGTTTCCGGTTCCACCCACGCGAAGTCAAGTTGCTTTTGAAGGGAAATGTAACACCGTTAGATGTTGCATTTGGGAAAGGAAATACAACTCTCGAAAAAAATCAAGAGGCAGAATTAAATAAGGTAATAAATCTGCTACAGAAAAATCCATTGTATGAAATTGATATCGATGGCCATTCAGACGAACTGACAAATTCAGATTCAAATAGGGAATTATCACTCAGGAGAGTCACGAGTATTAAAGATTATTTATTGAAAAATGGCATTACCTCACGGAGAATTCATATCAATGGGTTTGGCGACCGATATCCCGTTTCGGATCAGAATCAATTTCTTAAAAACACCAGAATAGAAATCAGATTATATAATCCCAGGACATAAAAAAACGCGGAGTTCTGGTGAGTAGGATCCACTCATTTTATTTTCTTTAATACAATATTTCTAAAATCGATAGGTTGTCCCTCACTTTGCAGAGCAATAAATCCACTATTTAATTTTTGTCCATCTTTTTTTTCCCTCGGGTCAAATCGCTCCACTACTTCTCCACCGATCTGAGGCTGAGAATACCGTAAAACGGTGTCACCATTTATGATGTGCTTAATGCTTTCATTCCCATGTACTACGAGTTCCGCAGATACCCATTCTTCCTTGGGATAGGTTCTGGAGCTCGACTCAATACAGTGCTCTTCTGTCAGCTCTCCCCGGAAGACCACATGGGTGCCCGGTGAGCACATATTTCCGGTAGGTCTGGGTTGTCCATCACCAAGGCCAGCGAGAAACTGCATTTCGACAGAAATGGGCCAATTTTGTTCGACAGGCATTTTATGAGGATCCTGAGAGTGAAACATGACGCCACTATTCAATAACGTGTAGCTCGGTGCTCCGGGATAGAGTTCTCCTACAAAGCGATATTCTAGTTTTAAGTGAAAATGGGAAAATGGGGTTCTGTAGAACAAATGTCCGAACTGATCATCAAAAGTGGCTCCATATTGATCATACCTCACCTTGATAATTCCATCTTCAGCCCGGAAGGTGTTACCAAAATTTACTCCGACTGGATGATGATGTAATTTAGCTATCCAGCCATCCAGATTTTTGCCGTTAAATAAATTTATCCAGGATTCAGAGCTTGACCGATCGCTGAGAACAGATCTGTACTGTAGGCTTGCCAGTACAAAAGTACAGGCAAATAAAAATAAATACTTACTGTGGGGTATCATTCATTCTTAATAATTGTTGAAAATTCAAAAGTCAGTATTTTTGCCATCGAGATTTGTTTCGATAATCCAAATATTGCGATAGCGTAAATATCTTGGATTAGTGAAATCTCGAATTTTAATCCCGTAGATTTCGTAGCCACATTTTAATCCAAACAAAACATCGCTCTTGATCATGAAGTTCTTGCTGTACAGCTTCACGGTCAAGGCTGATAGCTACATTCTTACAAAGTAAGCAGTTTCACCATTTCCCATAAGGCCATTTAACCTAGTCGACTTTAAACTAATTACTACCTGCAATTTCTTCATCTTTTTTTCCATCGTATCGTTGGGGTCCCTGATTGATGGTCTGCTGTTGAAGGTAGAGCAAAGCCTAGTCTTTCAGTGCCTCTCCTTAAAGACGGAGCAAACCAAGTCGCTCAGGAGCAGCCCTGCTGCACTCCTGACACCTTAATCTTACAAAACATATTTTGAAATTCCTATAAAAAATGTTGCAACAAACTATGAGTCTAATCCAGAAATTGCCAAATTTCACTAAAATGAGTCAATTATTTGAACCAGTTTTCATGGCAATTTAATAGGCGCTGTGAGATTTTCACTTTTTTTGAAATTGGAAGATGCCTGTGTATCAGCCGACTGAGAAAAATGAAAATATTTTTAATTATAGCATTTAAGGGCCTACATATTACATTTAGGAATTAGTCCCCAAAGTTGAGCATATTTTGTAATTTAATACAAAATTGAAGACCACAAACCTTTTTTGTACTATCCTGATTGGTGGATGTTGGAAGTACCGCAACCCTTCAACATGCTGCACGTGCAAGTTGTTACAACAGGCACCAATATCGGAATCTGGTAAAATCAAAATATGATAATTATGAGAACTATGAAATCTCTCGAAATGCTATTCTTGAGCTGGGCCATGTTGACATTAGTACATTTGCAGCTTGATGGTCAGACTCCTCTGATCGATATTGATGCAGTAGGAATTGGGATCCAAGTCAACAGTAATGGTGGTACAGCGATGTCGATAAATGATGCGGGTGTGTTCGGGATTTATATGGGAACCACTGGCAGTAGTGGGATTTATATGGGGCATGCCGGACATGATGGTCTTCATATCCTAAACGCCGGGAGAAACGGAATATATGTAGCTGAAGCCACCGGCCACAGCCTTAACATCCAAGGGCAAAAGAGTACTTCCACCTTGGCAGGCCACATGGGTCTAATAAAGAATAAAAGCACCTTGAGTAGTCCTGATGTACTAGCATTGCAGGTAGGCACTAGCAATCCGGCGGAAGGATGTAATTTCCTATCTTTTTATAATGGGAGTAGCAATTTACTTGGAGAGGTACAGGGCAATGGCAGCGGGGGTATATCCTATGTCTCACGTGGCAGTGACTATGCCGAATATCTTCCAATTCGGGATCATACTGAAAGTTTCAGTCCAGGAGATGTGGTTGGCGTCTACCGCGGTTACATCTCGAAGGAGACGACCCATGCCGACCATGTGATGGTGATTACCGATCAGGCAGCTGTGGTAGGAAATAGGCCAGCTATTTCTGGAGACGATGCTGAAGGAATCCCAGGTTTTGAGAAAGTCAGCTTTCTTGGCCAGATTCGCACCAATGTGCAAGGGCAGGTGCAAGCCGGCGACTGGATCGTAGCCAGCGGTAATGGTGATGGCATTGCTGTAGCTCTAGGTACGGATGAGATTGAGCTGCATCATAAGTTGGTAGGTCGGGCCTGGGAAAGTTCTTCGGACCCAGGATTAAACCGGATAAACACTGCTGTGGGTCTTGATCACACGAAAGCATATTTGCAGATGATTGGAAGACTGAGACAAGAAAACCGAAACCTACAATCGCAGATTACTTGCATTTATCAGATTCTTCTGGAATTAATGGAAAAACAAGATGATGGTTTTACCGTGGATAAGCTTGAAAATACTGGTCGGTAATGTATGTGTGGCATGAAACAAAAAAGGTTTAGAGGAGGTACCAGTCTATGGGGACTGAATTCACTATTCACACGTACGGAGTAGACCGAGTCTAATTTTAAATCTAGCAGGCGAGGTTCGTAAACTCAAAGTAGCCTTCAAAAGTCAGTATTTTTGCCATCGAGATTTGTTTCGATAATCCAAATATTGCGATAGCGCACATCGTGTCCCTCAGCCTGCAATTTTAAACCGCCGGGAGTATCTGATATTTTTTTTCCATCATCATTTCCACCGTCGATACCTGAATTCGGTCCGCCCCAGACCTGATTAATTCCCTGATTCTTGTGCACTTTTTTTCCATTAAAATATAACGTGACTTGAGCTTTTGCAATCCGGTTGCCTTCAGAATCAAATCTGGCAGCTTTAAAATTGATATCATATGCGTTCCATTTACCTACACCGCGGTAATGCTGATACGGCGATTCTGTCTCATTGATGACTGCAGCCATTCCGTGCTTGGTACTGTCACCATCCAATATTTGTATTTCGTAGCGATTTTGCATATATACCCCACTGTTGCCCCCAGGAGCTGTAATAAGAAACTCAACATGAGCTCGGAAATCGCGAAATTTTTTCTTGGTTACAATGTCTGCGGCACCATATTTGCCGCCGGCTGCCGATGGATCATTGGCACTCATTACCTTACCTCCACCCACAGGATCGTCCACAATTTGCCATTTAATTGGTAATGCGGCAGCCAGTCTTGGTCCTTCCCAGTACGTCCATTTTTGATGCAGCATGGCCGGGGTTCCGTCAAAGAAAATTTCTGCGTCCCCGGGGCCTTTGCTACCCACTCCGACGTTAGTGACTGCACAACTGCCAAAAAGACTAAGACAAAAAAAATAAAGGAGGAAATGTTTCATCAGATTATCTGTTTGAGACTTCCAATGTATGGAAACTGCACGAATCTGCAATATTTATTTGTTTACTTTTAAACCATATCTAATTGTACTGCCAGTGATTAAGTTTATCCTGTTTGATTGTTTTAATACCCTAATTGATGATTTTGACGAGGAGGGAGACAGTACCGGAATCAAGCCACTTTCCAGAATGGCATATGACGCCGGCTATTACCATGCACCCGATGCATTTTACGCAGATTACATTTACTGGAGACAGAAATATTGGTCTGAAGGAAACGATGAGGAAGTTGCCCTTGAGAAAAGACTGGAAGCTGTATTAAATATGAAAAATAAGGAACAGATCCCCAGTAATTTGGTCGGTGAGATGATCCATGCATTTCACAAAACCTATCCGAAAAGCTTGAGAGTGACTCCCGGTATTGAAGGGTTATTATCCAGCATCAATGGAAAGGTGCGATTGGGCGTGGTTTCAAATTTTTTTCTCGAGGATCTTCCACGGCGATATCTTCGACATTTTGGACTCGACCACTTTTTTGAATTTGTAATTGACAGTGCGAGGTTGGGAATTAAAAAACCGGGGAAGCAGATTTATTTAGAAGCTTTATCCCGGTTTGGAATCACAGAATTAGACACAAATGAGGTTGTTTTTGTCGGTGACAATTTGGTAAATGATGTTCTTGCTCCTCGCAAAATCGGCATAAATTCTTTTCACTTTGACAGACATAGAAGTCGCAAGGGTTTGGTTCCTTCTCCGGACAATAATGCTTTTACGGAGTGGGAGCAATTTTATTCACGGGTTTTTTAGTGATCTGATTTCTTGACCTCGGCAAAGCAACCCGGCTGGCCACTATAGGGGAAAGCAAAACGAACTTAATTCTATATATTTTTGTGAGTCAGGAATTAACCTACCTGGCTTAACCGTTTTATCGCTGATAAGTCAAGTATCTCAATTTTAGTGCCCCTGATCCGGATAACGTTTTCTTCCCTAAATTGCTTTAAGATCCTGATGACACTTTCTTTAGACAGCGAGGTCATTGCAGCCAGATCCTTCCTGGTGATGTCGATCTCAAACGGATTGGTTTGATATATATCGTAAAGATATAAAAGGACATCGGCAATTCTACCGGACATTTGTTTTTGAGTCAGACATATCATTTTCTCATAGGTCTTTATCCTTTTCAGATTCTCTACTTTGGAATTTTCCTTTGCAAAATCCATATTTTGACATAGTAAGTCAAGATATACCTGGATATCTATAAAACAGATTGTGCAATTTGTAACTGCACTAATTGATGTGTGGTGCTTAAAGTCGGTATAAATGCCTGGCCCTACAATAAAATCGCGTTTGGTCAATAATTGGAGAATTAGATTATGCCCGTCAAGACCCTCCAGATACAACTTGGCCAACCCGGAATAGATGACCACTACATGTGTCATAGCAGATCCCTGCTTAACTATCATTTCTCCGGAATTATACGTTACGACGTGCTTATTTAAGTGTACCAACTCCAATTCGTCGTGATGAAGACGTGTAAATGGTGAGTATTGGGCGAGACAATCGATACATTCGCAATCGATCTGATGTGTTGAAATCAACATAATTATTGACTTTTTTTCTCCCTTCTTATGGGTTGCGAGATATTACTAAAAGTGTCATGAGTAAATGACCACAATCATAGCCGTTTATGATACTAATCACGTCAGAAAGCCTGCAGGGAAGGAAGCCATATCATACCTTTGTCTTTGTATTGGATAGGTATCATTAAACATGAACAAATATGTGTAAAAGAAATTTATCCTCTTTTCTTGCCGGCAGTTTTTTTCTGTCTTTTTTCTTACTCATTTCTTGTGAATACGAATTTATCGAACCCGAAAAAGTTGTGATACCCACAGTAGTCACATTTTCAGATGATATTATCATGGTATTTAATGAAAGTTGTAATCAGAGCGGATGTCATGCGCAGGGATTCGAAATATTGGATCTGTCAGAAAGTAATGCCTATGAAGATCTATTTAGAAAAGAAATGGTAAATCTTGATGATCCGGAGCAGAGCGAGCTTTATCAAAAGTTGATTGACGCATCTGGCACACATAAAGATAGATCTACCCCGGCAGAAAGAGCCTTGATTTTAGAATGGATTAAAAAGGGAGCAAAGAACAATTAAATTGGAAAAAATGAAAAAGTATAACAGGGTACTGCTTCTTGCGCTTTTTTTATTGGGATCTGTAATGGGATCTAGTCAGGAAGAAGAAACAACAGATGAGCGACCGGTGCGATCTCCTTATGAGGCTGTAATGTTGGTTGATTTTCCAACGACAAAAACACCTGCTAAAGGTGTGTTTGAGTATTATATCCATCATCGCTTCGGCACATTCGGAAATGGTTGGTCTGATCTGCACGGTATTTATGCACCTTCTAACATCCGCATTGGTTTAAATTATGGTATTCGAGACCGGATAAGTATTGGATTTGGTACAGAAAAGAATCACAAAATGCAGGAATTTAATCTTGCGATCAGGCTACTGGACCAAACGAGATCCGGAAGAATTCCAATAGCAGTAATGTACTATGGAAATTTGGGAATTGATGCTCGAAAGAAAGAGGTATTTGGAGTCAACTATGAATTTAGGCACCGGATTTCTTATTTCAACCAACTCATTGTATCCCGAAAATTCTCGACATCATTTACCCTGCACGGAGCTGTGAGTTTTACACATTTTAACGCAGTAGATTCGTTGCTGGAGCATGATAAAATTGCCTGGCATCTGGGAGGGAGACTAAAACTCTGGAGTGATAACTCCCTGATCTTTGAGTACACACAACCCATAGCGCCGAATAATTTTGCCGAGCACACGATCCTTACAAATCCTCCTAAGGCCGGTTTGGCATTGGGCTTGGAACTGGGGACGAGCACACATGCCTTCCAGATTTTCGTCTCCAACTATCAGGAGATCATTCCGCAGTACAATGTTGCATTTAACCAGAATGATTTTTTCGATAGCGGGGCTTTACTGGGCTTCAATATTACAGTAAGAATTTAGTAACGACAGAGCACGACTATATTATGGATGAAAAATCAAAGAATAGCCGGAGGGAGTTTTTCTCTAAATCGCTAAAAGTAGGACTTGCTGCATCTGCTGGTCTCACCATGGCCGGCTCCTGCGCAGAATCTGACAACACGCAGCTGACTGGGACGAAAGTCAAAGTGTTGACAACCGATGGTCAAATGATGGAAGTAGATAGCTCGATGCTTAAGGTAGCCCCTGAAGCACCATCGGGAGCTGCTGCAAGAGAGGGGATTGCCGGAAGAAAATTTGTCATGGTGATTGATCTCGGTCGATGTCGAAATGCCGGTAAATGCACTGAAAACTGTCAGAAGGGCCATGACCTGGCGGCCGATCAGGACTGGATGAAGATTTTATTGATGAAGGACAGCGAAGAAACAGATCCATACTGGTTTCCCAAGCCTTGTTTCCATTGTGATAATCCACCATGTGTCAAAGTATGTCCGGTAGATGCTACTTACAAGCGCAATGACGGAATAGTCCTCGTGGATAATGAGCGATGTATAGGCTGTAAGTTTTGTATGTCAGCCTGTCCCTATTCCGCCCGGGTTTTTAACTGGGAGGATAATCCGGAGTATGATATCTCAGATAAAATCTATTCGCCGGAAACGAGTGTACCTGCCAAAGTCGGGACTATTGGAAAATGTGATTTTTGCCCGGACCTCAGTAGGGAGGGCAAGCTACCTCACTGTGCGACCGGCTGTCCCATGGGTGCCATCTATTTTGGTGATGCCAATGAAGATGCTGTTTCAAATGGCACAGAGACAGTCAGATTTCGGCAGCTACTTGCTGATCGGGGAGGATTTAGATACCTGGAGGAACTAGGTACGGAGCCTCGAGTGTATTACCTGCCTCCCACTGAACGGATGTTTCCTTACGAACGTGGTCTCGAGGATTTATCTGAAGAACAAAAGAAATTATACGAGGATATTATTTAAAAAAGATTCGCCTTGGCACTCACTGCATTTGATCAAATACTGGCAAAATTTAAACATCCCATATCCAAACCCTCACGATCCTGGTGGTTGCTGATGATCAGCATGCTCGCTATAGTTTTCGTGGGATTGTTGGCATTGATTCAGCAGATTTTACATGGACATATTGTCACGGGGATGCGTGATAATGTGGTTTGGGGCATATTTATCGTGAATTTTATTTTCTTTTTGGGAATTGGTTATTCAGGAGCAATAATCGCAAGTGTTTTTCATCTCGCTAATATAAAATGGGCTCGTCCGATTCAAAGAATCCCGGCTCTCTTTGGCTTGATTGGACTTTGTGTGGGGCCCATATTTATCCTGCTATGTATTGGCCGCCTGGACCGGTTACATTATCTTTTCATGTATGCGAGAATTCAATCTCCAATCACATGGGATGTGATGGCTATCATGACTAATTTGGTCTTTATTTTTACCTACTTATATATTACACATATCCGGGACTTTGCAAAATTGCGCGATACCCAGTTATTGGATCTGCCAAAATGGAAAAGAAAACTATTTGGAAAATTGGCACTTGGTTATGTGGGAAATCCGGAACAAGTAAAGAACCTTAACAAGGCAAGAAATGTCCTTGCCGCTACAATAATTCCTTGTGCAATCCTAGCTGACTCACTCTTAGCATGGTTGTTCGGCATGAGTTTAAGACCGGGCTGGCACAGTACTTTGTTCGCTCCGGAATTTATTTTGGTTGCATTGTTTTCCGGGGTTGCCGTGCTGATCGTTTTGATGGCAGTGTATAGAAAGCAATACAATCTATACCACATAATTACAGATATGCACTTTCAATATGCCGGCTATGCACTTTTGCTGTGCATTATTGGGTTTTCTTATTTCACTTTTAGTGAGTACATCACCGAATGGTATAACGTCAGTGAAACTCACGGCAGATGGATAAATAAATTTATGGACATGGAGGAGTACGGTATGATGTCTCTTTTTACGATCTCGTTTACCATAATTATTCCACTCCTGGTGTTGATCATTCCAAAAATAAGGACACCGAGAAGTATTTCCTTCATTTCCCTGCTGGTGCTGGTGGGTCTCTGGCTGAAGCGATATCTGATCATAGTACCTACATTGGAAACACCGTATTTTCCCATTCAGGACCTCCGGGTAGAATACGTACACTATTCTGCTACATGGGTGGAGTGGGCACTTAGTGCGGCCGGCCTCGCCTTCGCGATCATCTTACTTATGCTATTTAATTTGCTCGCTCCTGTTGTGCCGGTTGGAGATCTGGAACATCATGACGAGATCGTTGTACCTAAACCTTTTTACAAGACGCTAGAATCAAAAAAATGACCAGAGTAGTGTTATTGATTGCAACGTATGCCGGGAGTCTATTGGCATTTATGTCAGGTGCCTTTGGGCAGGGTACGCAGCGTGTTTATACTTATCTGAATTACATACATACAGATGCCAGTCGATACCTGGAGGCAGAATTAAAATATCGTGATGAAGGTACTTTTGTTCAGCTCGCAGGTGTCGAAGTAGATTTTTACAATAAATCGGATACGGATAGAACGCTTCTGGGCCAGGCGACAACCGGAATTGACGGTAAAGCTCACATAGACGTTGTCACCTCCCAGATGGTATTTGATACTGCGGGACTTACAATATTTGAAGTTGTATTTGCGGGAGATGAAACATTTAAGAGGACGAGTAAGGAGATTTCTGTTATCACAACCGACCTGAACCTTGAAGCTGAGGTCCGGGATTCGGTAAATATATTAACGGTCACAGGAAAATACTATAAGCGGGGTAAAGCTCATCTGATGGATGCTGCTGAAGTCAGTATTCTGGTTAAGAGATTGTACAGCCAGTTACCTGTCCTTCAGGGTATTTTAGAAAAAGGAAAGCTAGAGATGGAATTCCCCGGGGATCTTCCGGGGGATGCCTTTGGTGAACTATGGATTACAGCCAGGATATCAGATCACGGAGACTATGGAACACTCGAAACAAGTACAAAAGTGGATTGGGGAACTCTTGTACCCTATGACCTATCAGAGAAAAGAGCTCTGTGGAGTCGCGATGCTCCACTCTGGATTGTTGTGGCAGTATCTGTTGCATTTGTGCTTGCCTGGGCGCACTACTTTTTTTCTGTTGTAAAATTGCTAAACATTAGGAAACTTTAGAGGCGTTGAAGTAGTTACAATAGATGTGAAAATCAAAGCAATTAACTAAATCATGAAAATAACGATTACATCTCTTATTTGCGTGGGAGTATTTTTCTTGATCACCGCCTTTTATTCGCAGGACGATCCGTGGGATATTCCTGATAAATATTTATCAATGGAAAATCCTACCAGCGGGAGCGACAAGGAGTGCATGGATATTGGTAAGTCCCTGTATGTCAAGCATTGCAAGTCCTGTCACGGATCTGAGGGTTATGGTGATGGGAAAAAAGCGTCGGAAATAGATACGCCTGTGCCGGATATTACCATTGAAGAATATAAAAATCAAAGTGACGGTGAGAAGTATTTTAAATCATTTATTGGCCGGAAAGACATGCCAAATTTTGAGAAGAAAATTACAGATGTCGAAGATCGATGGTGCGTGATCAATTACATGGATAATCTGTAATCTGCCCACTCACTGCAGGCATGACATATATCAATATTAAAGTGACATATGTCACTATTTTCCGGGATGTATCTCACCAGCTGAAATATCAATCAAGGTTCTATTTGTCATAAATTTGTAAAGAATTGATTCGAAACTTTTCTTTAACAGATTTATTATGAGAGTACAGGCATTGTTTTCGGTTAGTTTGTGTTTTTTTCTGTTGCTGTTTTCTTCCAGTTGTGTAAAAGAAGGACCACAAGGCCCTCCGGGCTCTGCCGGTGCGGATGGTGTTGATGGGGTAAATGGAGTTGATGGCAAAGACGGTGCTGAAAGTTGCAGTGCTTGTCATGCTTCCAACACTGATCTGTATGCAAAACAAATCCAGTACCGCAGTTCTATTCACGCTACCGGTGGAAATTTTGAAAGAAATATTACAAGGTGTGCAGGATGTCATACCCACGAAGGATTTCTGGAGAGGCTTACAACAGGAATGCTTGAAACGGCCGAGACCATTCAGAATCCAACCCCGATAAATTGCCGTACTTGCCATTTGATCCACGAGACATATGATGTTTCGGATTACGATCTGAGGGTCACCGAACCCGTTGAATTAATTAATGGCGGCACAGTTGATTTTGGGAAGGGCAATATGTGCATAAATTGCCACCAGTCGAGACCTTATGTTATTCCAGACATGGCTACGGATAGTACCGAGATCTCGAGCTCGAGATGGGGTACACACCACGGACCCCAGTCCACTTTGATTTTTGGCCTTGGAGGATATGAGATACCGGGTTCCGAAGAATACAGCGATTCTCCCCATAAGGACCTGATCACAGATGGATGTATTACCTGCCATATGGCTACTGCATTTGGAAATACGGGAGGGGGTCATACATTCAACATGAATTATGAATCTCACGGTCGCGAGAGACCCAATATAGTCGCCTGCACACAGTGTCATGCCGGAGCCGAGGACTTCAATATAAACGGAACGCAAGACGAGATCGCATCATTGCTGAATGAACTCGAGGAGTTACTCATTGCAGAAGGTGTTTACAATACCGATACAGAATTGTGGAACACAGGTAATTACCCAACAGATGTGGCAGGTGCTGCATTGAATTATATATTTATTAAGGAAGACAGAAGTAGCGGTGTGCACAATTATAACTATGCAAAAGCACTTTTGACCAATTCCATCGAAAGTTTAAAGGAATGATTGGAGCACTGACAGAAGTTGTGGTTTTTTATCGGACCACAACTTCCTTTGTTTCAATAAGTGATAATTTTTCCAGCTCTCCATTGACAAATAACTGATCAAAATTTTTCACATCCCTTCTCGCGGTATCGGTTGGTTTGTAATTTATATAGTCAGAAAAACGAATACCTCCCACATTTCGAATATTATAGGCCTCACGAAAGCGAGCACCTCCACCTTCTACCAAATAGTTGTAGGCAAGATAATCGAGTGCCCGCGTTTTTTTGTCAAACCAGTAAATGTATTCATCCTCGTGATCACGTCCTCCGCCTTCCTCTCTGAACGTCACCTTGATTTTATTGTAATTCTTTCCTCGTATTTCCACTTCACCAAGCAATTCCGAGTTGACAGCGGGATCCCTTAAGAAATAGGGTAGAAGAGCGAAGTAAATGACAGAATTTACTGAATTGGAATAGGCCGCTTTTTTTTCCTCAGAAATGTCGGAAACTTTACCATCGATGTACCTCGTCAAGCCATCGTTGTTAAGTACATCCCTCACGTTTCGGCCGGTACTATCTCTAAAAATTCGCTCATAAGAAAAAATACCTTTATTCCTTTTCGAAGTGTAGGTTTTATCTCTAAATCTAAACTCGATATCATGTGTATTTAGGCGGTCACCTCCATGGTACGCAATTGCACTGGCAATAATCTTTTCAGCATCCGTCAGCATATCCACAACATTTCCATCGCCTCTATCCAGATTACATCCCAGAAAGGACATCAGGAGAAGGAGTCTTGCACCAAAGTAGCTCTTAGATCTGTGCATTCTTTTGTGTTTTCTTCAAAACAAACTACCTGCGATAATGTTTTCGAGTCAGGCGGTTTGGTTTGACCCACCCAGATACTCCGGGGTAAAGTATTTAGACAGAAAAATTTTGGTGTTTTCTGACCGCAGTTTTCTAATTATTTTGGCTGAGGACAACCCAAACATTAGCTCTTTACGCTCTTGCCTGTCGATGGTGATCCTGGTGGGACCAAAGTAACCCACCAGATCTTGACCAGATTTATCCAAAAACTCTTTCATGTCACCTAAAAATCGCATTAGTTGTGATGATTTCTTATAGGAGTCAAAGGGATTCATGATGCCATCAAAGTCACTGCCAATACAAATGATGTCCCAGGCCTCCCGGTGATTAATAATCGACACGATGTGGAAGACATTTGTCAAGAAAAGTTTTACATATTCCAGGCGCAACATCATTTCATATTCTTTTTTTCGATGGTCTTTCCATTTTATAGCTTGCTTTATTGCCTTAAAATTGACGAGCGTTTCTCCACCGGGCATACGTCCTTCATGGGGGGCTAGGCCTATCAGACCATCGCTTTCATAGATCTTAATAATGTCTTCGTTGAAAAGATTAATCGACCAATGACTCAGATAGGCATTCCGGTCATCGGCGTTTACATCAATACCTCGAAACATAGACTCGGGCATGCCATTCACCCCCCCGTGACTAAATATGATCGGGATATGATCTCCTTTGGCGTTAAGGCCCTCGACAATTCTGTAATATTCTTTTCTAGCCTGTAGACTCATGTGTTTTACGTCTATGAGTACTCGCCGTTCTGTACTCGATTTATTCAGAAGCTTTGCAATCACTTCATGTCCTAACGGTGTAATCCCCGTGTTCATCGCAGCTTCCTGGTCGAGAAAATCGTCCATCCCGGGAAAAATTCCAATGCCCTCTTTGTAGGACTTTGCGTGACCGCACAAGAAATTATTATACATGTGGGCCAGTGTGATGAAAAATGGTGTATGAGTCCGGTGAAATGATTTTGTCTTGAGAAGCCCCTTTATTCTCTTTACATTTTTCAGGTAACCCTTGCGGATAAAGACCTCGTCCTTTTGATCGAGTTGATGATATACCTTGTGGAAAATCAATTGTTTTGGATATTGGGCCAGAGCATGACCACCTTCTATTGTGAGTATTACGGCAATGGTGCCGGGTTTGTTATCAATGACATCCAGCCAGTCATTGTAATCAGTCACTAGTTTGTAAGTGGCATCTTGCTGCCCTGTTGTAGCAGTATTGTGCCGTATAAATTGATATTCGGGAAAAGTCTCGGATTCGTAATAGTCTAATTTGTCGTTGCTCTCCAGCTCCTTAAAATACTGCTTGATTTTATTCATGTTGATCCCTGACAATGAAGAAGCAAGTACAGGAAGATGCTTTTTTTTGAGTACTTTGTTCAATATTGCTCTTCTCAATGGATGCGGAGAATTCCTGCGTCTAAATAGCCAGCCTCTTTCCATCGGATGCAAGACAATAAAAAGACTTCTTACTTTTCCCCTGAATAAATCATCAAAGTTAGATTGTGAGCTTCTGGCTGTTTCTTCTACAATAGGACGAAGTTCTTTAGGTATTTTATTGAAAAGAGAGTCATCTTCCGGAATTATTTCCCATATCGATGTATTGGGTTTTGCATCGATATTATTGTAGGGTTTAAATGATGAGTGGCAATGGAGATCAGAAATAAAAGCAGGCATAGTGTGATTTTAGGTATTGGACCCTGACAGAGAAGTGTGAGACAACAATTCTTACGGGTTTTAAATATTTTTTTTGTTTAATTCTTTTACTGCATAGTCGACCGCTCGGGCAGTAAGTGCCATATAAGTGACTGACGGATTTACACAAGAGGCAGATGTCATGCATGATCCGTCGGTGATAAAAAGATTTTTGACATCATGGCATTGATTCCATCTGTTTAGCACAGAGCTCCTGGGATCATTTCCCATTCTGGCAGTACCCATTTCGTGGATTCCGAATCCCGGATAATCCCCGTCATCATAGATTTCTACACCTTTACCACCCGACACATCTAGCATTTCGGCTGCCTGATTTTTAAAATCCTCCCTCATTTTACTTTCATTTTCACGATGGGTACAATGTATATTTAGGGTGGGTAATCCATCGATATCCAGCTTATCCGTATTAAGAGTGACATAATTATTCTCGTACGGAAGAACTTCTCCAAATCCGATTAAACTCATCGACCACGGTCCCGGATGTGTCAAACTCTTTTTAAAGTCTTCACCGATTCCGGGTGTACCTGCCCCCCGTAAAAAACTACTTCTGGATGCACTGCCCTGATATCCATAACCACGGATAAAATCCGGATGATTGTCTCCGACATTTCTAAATCGAGGGATGTAAATTCCGTTGGGCCTACCTCCGAAATAATATTTATTCTCAAAGCCCTCAAAAGCCGCTCTAGCTCCGGCGCGGTACTGGTGATCCATCAAATATTTTCCCAAGGCTCCACTGCTATTGGCCAGACCGTCCGTAAATTCATTCGTCGATGAATTTAAAAGAAGCCAGGTACTGTTTAGTGTAGAGGCACAAAGAAAAATCACACTTGCTGTATACTCCTTGTAGCTACCCGTTTCCCTGTTTAGTACTTGCACCCCCGATATCTTTCGGCTATCTCTATCAAATATTAATTTTGTTGCAACACTTTCGTTTATCACGGTGAGGTTTCCCGTTTTTTCTGCAGCGGGGAGCGTCGAGCTCTGACTGCTGAAATACGCACCGTAGGGGCAACCCCGGTAGCAAAGATTCCTGCGTTGGCATTGTCCTCTCCCATTGTGCGGCACAGTCAAATTTGCCACCCGCCCAATAGTCATCTTCCTGCCGGGAAAATTTGCTTCAATGCCCTTTTTCACATGCTCCTCTACGCAATTCATGTCAAACGGGGGCAGAAATTCACCATCCGGTAAATGAGGAAGTCCCTCCGCTTTTCCACTGATGCCCACATGTTTCTCTACGTAACTGTACCAGGGCGCAATGTCCCTGTACCTTATTGGCCAGTCGATCCCGTGACCATCCTTTGCATTCGCCTCAAAATCCAGGTCGCTCCAGCGGTAACACTGTCTTCCCCACATGATAGATCTGCCACCGGTATGATAGCCCCGGATCCATCGATATTCGGGACCGTTTGATTCTGAGCTGTATGGATGTTCGGTGTCCTTTACCCAAAGATGACGGGTGCCGCCATTGAATGCATAGACCGTGCTCTGCACCGGGTAGTCTGAGCGATCCTTGTTGGTGATTTTACCCCGGTGATCAAATTCCCACGGGGGTGTGGCGGCAGTGATGTATCCTCCTACATGAGGCAAGCTTTTTCCTCGTTCTACGACCAGCGTTGTCAAACCCTTTTCACAAAGTTCCTTGGCAGCCCAGCCGCCGGAAATTCCGGATCCTATTACAATAGCATCAAAAGCAAGTTCTTCATTCATCATTTGCCAAAGTTGTGTTTTCTAACCTGAAATATTATCGTCTACATAAACCAGATCATCTTTCTCCATGTCAATACAGCCATCATATCGGCCCGGAATTGCATTATAATTCAGGTGATTGGTCATAATTTCTTCCGATGTGTAGTAACCAATGATCGTAAGTTGCTTAATCAATCTGTAAATGTCATGATCTTCTTTTTGATCAGAAAAAGCTTGCTCGTCGACATCTAAAATAAATCCTTTAAGGCCCTTTTTACTCCCATCCCATTGTCGCAACAATAAATCCAGGCCGTGAAGAAATCTTGTCCGATCCTTTTCAAGGATGCAATTACCCAGAAATAAATCAATAAACTCGGGTATGTGCAAATCCGCGGCACCGGGACTATTTTCGGAGGCAGGAATAATAGTTTCTACGGTTTCAGATAAAAATGCTGCCTGCTTTGGGCTTAAATTGTCGGGGACCCAATTTATTTCTCCGGATGGTTTGCAGCCTTGTAATGCAGTCAGTGAAATAGGAATGGAACTCATTCCGGCGCAGTACGCACTCAGTTTTAAAATACTTCTTCGTTTCATTCGATTGACTTATGTATTCGAAAGTACTGAATTGCCTTATATTTGACACAAACATAATCACAAGAACCTTCTGGCAGCATTTTCTGACAGCTCAATTTATACAGGAGTGGAAATAGGTGGTAAGAATCTTGTTTTAAAGGAGACGGATTGGGATGATTTGCCCGTGATCCATGCTTTACACAGTGAACCGCTGGTCGAGCAGTTTAATACAATAGGAATTCCGGGGGATCTCGAAGTGACAAAAGCAATGATTTCGGGACCGATTGAGGATCGCAAAAATAAAATCCGCACACAATACGAATGGATGGTCAAGGATGCTAATAATGGGACTTCGCTCGGTATTGTTGGTCTGGCCTTGGATGCACAGAGGTTTAAGAGCGGCGAAATTCACTATTCATTTTTTCCTGAGCACTGGGGAAATGGTTATGCTTTTCACGCTGTAAGTCTCGTTCTGCGTTTTGCTTTTGACAATTTGAAACTTCACCGCGTTCACGCCGGAGTTGCTGTGCATAATCTGCGCTCGATCAAACTGCTGGAGCGTATAGGAATGCAACGGGAGGGCAGGGGCAGAGAAATACTGCCGATCAGGGGTGAGTGGGTGGATAATTACCGATATGCTATTTTGGAAAATGAATTTTAAGTGAAAAAATAGTGCCGGTTTTTGGTAATGGGAATAGTCCCTATGTGATGCTGACCCTGGCTCCGGATTCTGCAGCTTTGTAAATGGCATCGATAACTTTCATGTCGTTTAGTCCTTCCTGCCCAGAAGCTACTACAGGAGTGTCTTCCAAAATATTTTTTGCAAAGGCATCCATCTGTACGGCCTGATGGTTTGTATGGGGTATTTGGATTTCATTGTTTTTCACAAATAATTTTATGGGGCCATACCCATAAGCAGGTTCCAGTTTATAGCTTGCTTTTTGACCATGTAGGAGCAAGTGTCCTGCCCTGGCAGAGTAACTCGTCATGCAATTAGCTACTATTCCATTCTCAAAATACATCTGCCAGTACAGGGTCTCTTCTACGTCTTGAAATTTGTCTGTTCTGGTATTAAACGATTGTGCGGTCACGGCTAATGGCTCGGCATGCATGGCTTGCCTGACCCCATGGACGCAATAGACACCCATGTCCATAAGTGGTCCTCCTCCGGCAAGATCTTTGCGAAATCTCCAATTATCCCAATCATCTCTGGCGTAAAAGGCGTTGCTAGTCTCCACGGCAGTGATCGCACCGTGTTCCTCCGATTTGCAGAGCCGCTTCATCTCTATGGTATTGGGTTCGTACAATAGCCGGTAGCCGATCTGGAGTTTGACACCGGCCTCATCACAAGCGGCGATAATTGCCCTGCATTCTGCAGCATTATTTGCCATGGGTTTTTCGCAAATCACATGTTTGCCAGCTTTTGCACCACGGATCGAGTACTCAGCGTGCATACTATTTGGCAATACAATGTATACGACATCAATTTCAGGATTGTTTTTTATCTCATCATAGTTTTCATAATTGTAGATATTCGATGCCTTAATGCCGTACTTTTCAGCCCATATTTTTTCTTTTTCAGGGGTGCCGGTCACGACACCTGTGAGTTTCACATGGTGAGTCTCAAGCAAGGCAGGTGCGAGATGCCGAGATGAATAATTCCCCAATCCCACCAGGGCAATACCAAGTTTTTTATCCCGCCCCAAGAAATCTTTTTTCTGATAGATAAATGGAAAGCTCATTGACATAGATGCATGAGCTCCTTTTTTGATAAACGATCGGCGTCGCATGGCTAGAATTTCTTTAAAAATAAAGATTTTGACCGTTTTGAAAGGTAAATCCTCCTAATCATTCATACAAGCCTAAGTGAAGGCTGGATTCTCAGCTGTTATAGTTGTATCTTTATGGTATGACATCGGCCCGTCAAATTTTGCCAAACTACACTTATGAGGATTACTGCCAATGGGAAGGCAGATGGGAATTGATTGGTGGTATCCCCCATGCCATGAGCCCTGCACCATCACCTTATCACCAAAAGATATCTGCCCAATTAAGTTTTTCCTTGCTTGATTCACTAAGAAAAAAGCCAGGTAATTGCCCTTGCGAAGTCTATGACCCCATTGATATAAAAATCGATGAGCACACCGTGGTCCAGCCAGATTTGTCAATCGTCTGCAAACCAATTGAGCAAAAATTTTTAGATTTCCCACCAGTATTAGCCGCAGAAATTTTATCTCCCTCTACCCGGGATAAAGATTTAATATCTAAATATGCCCTATACCAGAAATTTGGAGTAAAATATTATCTTATAATCGATCCTGACGAAAAATCTATAACGAGCTTTGTTTTAGATGATGGAAAATATGTTCAGTCGGAAGAACTGGAATTTCTATTGTATGATAATTTTGTGATTTCTCCGGATTTTTCCAGCCTATTTTAGATCAACAGTCTGCAGCAAATCTGTGCGTCTTAGGCACAGATGACCATTTGGTCTCCCTTCAAACGCACTGTACATAGTTGCCACCCATTACATCCAGTAAATTTTGCGGAATGAGGCAGTTGCTCAGTTTACATCAGGCTGTAAACACGGTCCATGTTTTTCGAGATCTCTTTCAGTCGCTCGCGATCACCGCCCGGTACCTCTGCTGATCCCCACCCGGAGTATCCCACCTCTGCCAGGGCTTTATTGACTAATGTCCATCCACAATCACCGTCACCGATTTTCACCTGAAATCCCTTCCAGACCCCTTCATTATTTGCTTTTTCCCTGGAGTATTCTTTGACATCGACCTTTAAAACCCGGGAGCCTAAAATACGGATCCATTGGTCGGGCCAGCCGTAGCGCACTATATTTCCAATATCCATGTACCAACCGATGTGATCGCTATCAAACTGGTCGATATATTGTACCGCTTCACGTGGACTCAAAAGGAAATTGTTCCAGACATTTTCGATGGCAATTTTAATTCCTGTTTTATGTGCTTCCGGCAATATCTTTCTTATTTCTTCAGTAGAACGTTCCCAAGCTTCCTCATAAGAAACGTTTTCATTGACTACAGCTGGAACAAGCAAGACCGTAGTACCTCCATATAATTTGCATTTGTGAAGGGCATCGATCATGGATTTTGTGCATTTGTTTCGTACTTCGGGATTGGGATCCGACATGGGAGATTTCCAATGTACTGAGTTCACCACACCCGGAATAATAATTCCCGATTTATCCCGGGCATCGAGAATCTCTTTTTCGTCTAAATCATTGGGGCTATTTAATTCTACTCCATCAAAACCCAATTCCTTTACCAATTTAAATTTATCGACCAATGAAATTTCTTCTTTGATCATGCCGTATTTCAGGCTTTTTTTATTGAGTGGATTTGATGTGGTGTTTGCATGGCATTCCTGGTGTGAAATAGCCAGCGCCATGCCTGCGAGTGCAGACTGATGTAAAAACCTTCTTCGATTCATCCTTCCTAAGATTTAAAGATCACGCGAATTTTGTGATACCGGGTTGAGCCACATCCCTGAGCGGCCAATTTAAATTCCACGAATATTCTTCCAGTTTGGGACCCAGTGTTTCATTGGAGTTTAGGGCCTCATCCCATGTGAGGGTTTGACCGGTATAGGCCACCATCCGGCCCCAAATTGCAAGCATCGTACTGTGAGCCATTAGCACACCGTCATTAAATGGATTACCTGATCGAATGGATGCAAAAAGCGTATCGTGCTCATTCTGATACATGTTTGGCCGATCTTTTTCCATGCTCTCCCATTTCCATTTTTTCTTTTTCTTAGTGATCTGATGATTGTTTGAAACGTGAATATTGCACTTACCCTTCCTGCCCAAAATATCGAGACCATAGGCGCGTGAGCAATCTTTTTGTTGCCTGCTGAAATGAAATCCTTTTTTACCATTGGGATATTCGTATACAATGGCAAAATGATCATACACGTTTCCATATATTTCTTCGGTACGGCTTTGTCGACCTCCGGTCCCTGTTGCACTTACCGGTAAGACATCACCAAAAGCCCATGACATCATATCTATACTATGAACTGCCTGTTCCACTATGTGGTCTCCCGAAATCCAATTGTAATAAAGCCAATTGCGCATTTGTGTCTCAAATTTGCTCCAGCCTGGTTGAGGTGCCTTATACCAAAGAGCTCCGGTATTGTAAGTATTATATACAGTGTGAATGTCGCCAATTGCTCCATCCAGAAGACGATTAAAGGTCTCTTGCTTAGGTATGTCATGTCTCCAGCAGAAGCCTGACATAAGGGCAAGCCCTTTTGCTTTTGCCATTTTTGCGGTCTCGATTACGTGCCGGATACCGGGTGCATCCACGGCAACAGGTTTTTCACAAAAGATATGCTTTCCCGCTTCTACCGCTGCTCTCAAATGTCCGGGTCTAAAGGATGGGGGTGTGGTCAGAATAACAACGTCAACATCGCTTTCGAGCACTTTCTTATAGGCTTCAAATCCGATCAATTTGTTTTCCGGGGCCACTTTTATTTTATCCGGATTTTCCTGCATCAACGCATTGTGGGATTCGTCAAGACGGTCCTGAAAAATATCAGCCATCATCGTAAGTACTACATTTGACTCGGCCTTGGTCGCCTGCAAGGCAGCTCCTGTACCCCGGCCACCACAACCGATTAATCCCACCTTTAAGGTATCGCTATTTAAGGCATGGCCACCAGTATTTTTTGCCGTGAGTATATTAAATCCCAAGGTACTGCCCAACACAGCAGAGCTTGTCTTTTTTACAAAATCTCTTCTTCCTGGCTTGATTTCTTTCATTGTCAATTATTTGTACTCGAAGTTAAGGAAAAAGACGGGAGGCAGCAAGTTTGGAGCTGTCGGTGTGGGTGTACCCAGACTGGTTCGTTCTCGAGACCAGCATCATGGATTAACGGTCATTGAAGAGGTCCAGGACAAGATATTTGAGACTTTGGACAACATGATTTGATATTTGTTCTCCTTTCTTAGCTGTGGCCTTGGTGGGATCACCGAAGACTCCGTTGGGTGTCATCTCCGTCATACTTCGGTACAGGGATGCCTTTGGACTTCTCAACATATCCTTTTCAGCCCACACAAAAGTAGGTTGGTTTTCACCCTTGACGATGAGCTCCTGATTTACGAGGTGAGGTGCAACATGCAGCATTAGCGAGGTTTCAAATTCCCCGGCATGACCCACACCACCCACTGGAGTTTCAGTGATTTTCAAAAGTGCCTCTCTGGCGAGATTCCACCATGTTATGAATACAATGTTTGGCACTTCGGGCCCCAGTCTTTCTATAACTACGGTGCCGATTCCCTGATTACCACCATGGCTGTTTAGGATGATGATGTTGGAAAAGCCGGCTCTCACGACAGACTCGAC
Organism: Saprospiraceae bacterium; assembly: GCA_965222645.1. Taxonomy (GTDB): domain Bacteria; phylum Bacteroidota; class Bacteroidia; order Chitinophagales; family Saprospiraceae; genus JABDMH01. The sequence continues at coordinate 5,964,558 of OZ244968.1, forward strand.
GATTTCCTCCACATAGGCTGCAAATGTATCGTGACCGACAGAAAGCGTACCTCCAAAATCCATATGATGCGCTGAGCATCCCACAGAGACCGGGGGTAGGACCAAAATCTCTTGAGGAATTTTTTGATGTAAGGAATATGCAAAATGCCATCCAATCATTTTATCGGTGGCCAAAGGTAGGTGAGGGCCGTGCTGTTCCGTGGCCGCGATAGGAAGTAGGACGGGTATCGCCCGATTCAGTGTGTCTATCGTCGTTGTCGTAAGTTCGTCCCAGATCATATTTAGGATTTACTGCAAACTTACTCAGATTCGTCTACTAGATAAACTTATTAAATTTTGTGATGAAATTTCAAGTGTAATTTTGGAGCCAGGATTTAACGACAATGTTTCACTTGACAACCTACTATTCGCTCTTATTTTCTAACCATTCCCTGGCATTGATAAACGCAGAAATCCAGGGAGATACTTTATCATTTCGATCCCCGGGATAGTGGGCCCAATTCCAGGGAAAAATTGAGCGTTCTATATGAGGCATGGTGATTAGATGTCTTCCGTCGTCGCTGCAAATCATTGCAGCGTTATAATCGCTTCCATTTGGATTGGCCGGATATTGATCATATCCGTATTCAGCAACAATGTTATACCTGTCCTGTGGTAGTGGCAAGTGGAATTTTCCTTCACCATGGGATATCCAAACCCCCAGGCGAGCCTTTTCCAAACTGGATAGCATTACAGACTTGTTATTCTGAATAAATACGGAGGTAAAAGCACTCTCGTGTTTGCCGGAATCGTTGTGGAGCATTTTGGATTTTTGTGAGTGACTGGGATTGATCACATTTAGTTCGATAAACAATTGACACCCATTGCAGATGCCCAGAGAGAGAACATCATTTCTTTCAAAAAATCTTTCCAGAGCACTTTTAGCTTTTTTATTGAATAAAAATGAACCGGCCCATCCCTTTGCAGATCCCAATACATCTGAGTTGCTGAATCCACCTACAACACCGAGAAATTGGATGTCAGACAAGTCCTCTCGTCCCGAAATCAAATCTGTCATATGAATATCTTTCACCTCAAATCCTGCCAGGTAAAGAGCATTGGCCATTTCCCTTTCCGAATTACTTCCCTGTTCGCGCAGTACACCGGCTCTTATCTTTTTTATCTCCGGTTGTACTGGTTTCTTCCCGGTAAAATCCGGGGGAAAAACAAACTGGAGAGGCTGTATCTTGTAGTTATTAAACCGGTGCGTTGCCAGATCACCTCTGGTTTGGTGTTTATCAAAAAGAAAAGATGGTCTATACCAAAAATCTCTCAGTTTTGGAATATCAAATTCGTATTGTTGTCCTGATGCTAGCACAAATAATGTCTCACCCGGAATTACGTGACCAATTTTCTTGTACGCCACATTCTCTTTTTCGAGAAAATCTTCAACGGACCGGTCCCTTCCCTGAAAAATAATTCCGCTATTTTCTGAAAAAAAGAGTCGTACAGGATCTCCGAAATCAATTTGTGAAAGGTCAATTTCGGCAGAGAGATTATTTTGTGCAAAACACATTTCCAGTAAAGAAGTAATCATTCCTCCTGACGAAATATCATGACCAGCCACGATTTTATTTTGTTTGATTAATTGCTGGATTGCATTAAAAGCATGGATAATAAAATCGGGGTTTTTTACATCGGGGCACTCTTCTCCCACACGATTAAGAGTCTGCGCAAATGATGATCCTCCGAGGTGGTAATTATCCTGAGAAAAATTAATGTAATAAATTGGTCCACCTTCAGGATCCAGGAGCGGTTCTATGATGTTACTTTTATTTTGACAATGACCTACTGCTGATACAATTACAGTCCCCGGAGAAATCACCTCTTCATCGGCATACTTTTGTTTCATTGACAGGGAGTCCTTACCAGTGGGGATGTTAATTCCGAGCGAAATACAAAAATCTGATATTGCCTTGACGGCCTCATAAAGTCTGGCATCTTCTCCGGGATTTTTACATGGCCACATCCAGTTAGCCGATAGAGAAACGGACTTAATTCCATCTTTCAAAGGAGCCCATATAAGGTTTGTGAGTGCTTCAGTGACTGCATTCCGGGCACCAGCTCCCGAATCGATCAAACCTGAAATAGGAGCATGACCAATCGAAGTCGCGATGGCGTCTGGTGATGAAAAATCCAGGGCCATAGCTCCCACATTATTCAGGGGCAATTGTAGGGGGCCCACGCATTGCTGTTTGGCCACAAGCCCACCCACACAACGATCTACTTTGTTTGTAAGCCAGTCTTTGCATCCCACAGCCTCCATTTGGAGGACTTTTTCGGTATAATTGTAGATTTCATCTGTGGAATACGTAAGCGCTTCAAAATGATGCTTGTGAGTCTGGTCATAAATAATTGTTTTTGGTGAATTGCCGATCAGATCATCGATTTTTAAATCAATAGGTTTTTCGCCCGTTTTTTCAGAGTAAAATGAAAATCGATCATCCCCGGTTATCATACCTACTTCATACAATGGCGCGCGCTCCCTTTTTGCTGTAGCTTGCAGTCTTCCCAAATCTTGAGCAGAAATGACCAATCCCATTCTCTCCTGGGACTCATTTCCAATTATTTCTTTTGCAGAAAGTGTGGGATCTCCAATGGGAAGAAGATCAAGATTAACTTTTCCACCTGTTTCTTCGACCAACTCAGAAAGGCAATTTAAATGTCCGCCTGCACCATGGTCATGTATCGAGACAATGGGATTATCTTGATCTTCCACCATAGTGCGGATCGCATTTGCAACCCTTTTTTGCATCTCAGGATTAGACCGTTGTACTGCATTGAGCTCGATGCCGGCACCGTATTCGCCTGTATCTGCTGAAGAAACCGCAGCTCCCCCCATGCCAATCCGGTAGTTATCTCCCCCCAGCACAACAATACGATCACCGTGAGCCGGTCTTGCCTTTTGAGCCTGGGCAGCGTTGGCATAACCTATGCCACCGGCCAACATAATGACTTTATCGTATGCCAATTTCTGGTCTTGACCTTCATGCTCAAAAGTGAGGAGAGACCCCGAAATGAGTGGTTGGCCAAATTTATTTCCAAAATCGGAGGCGCCATTGGATGCCTTTATCAAAATGTCAAGTGGACTTTGATATAGCCATTTTCTCGGCCTAACTCGCTTTTCCCATTGCTGATTTGCAACACGTGGGTACGCGGTCATGTAAACGGCTGTTCCGGCAAGTGGAATAGATCCTCTGCCACCGGCCATCCGGTCTCTGATTTCTCCTCCAGATCCCGTAGCTGCTCCATTAAACGGTTCGACGGTGGTGGGAAAATTATGGGTCTCAGCCTTGAGTGATAAGACAGAGTCGATCTCCCTTTCCAGGTAGAAAGAGGCTTCTCCGGTGATGCCCGGAGCAAATTGCACAAGGCGTGGTCCTTTGATAAATGCGACATTGTCCTTATATGCAGAAACAATGCCGTTGGGATTTATTTTTGATGTTTTCTTAATGAGTGCAAAAAGGGATTCGGATTGCTCTTTACCATCTATGATAAAGGAGCCATTGAAAATCTTGTGGCGACAGTGTTCGCTATTTACCTGGGAAAAACCAAAGACTTCAGAATCAGTAAGTAGACGTCCAAGCCGGCTGGATAGATTTGACAGATATGTGATTTCGTCCTCACTGAGGGCCAATCCCTCCTGTCGATTATAAGCCTGAATATCTTCGACAAAATGAATAGGTGCCGGTTCTAGATCGATATCAAATACCGCCTGATTTAATCCCATGTAATTTTGAAAGAGCATGGGATCGAAGGGAATCTCAGGTTGTGATGCAATAAATTGCTCGATCCTCAAAATTCCCGGGATTCCCATATTTGTTACAATATCAACGGCATTAGAGCTCCACGGGGAAATCATCGACGCTCTGGGGCCAATAAAATAACCTTCAATGGACTCTTCCGGAATTCGCCCAACATCAAATAGCCATTCGAGCTTTTGCACATCTTCGTCACCGGTCTGCCCCTCGGACCTGACAGCGAAGATTTTCTGGTCGGGATTGCCAAAGAAGAGAATCATAACACGCTTTTGGATAGGAGGGCAAATTTTGGATTAATTCAGATAATATTCTAACATTTTCAAATATGTTTTGAGGCAAAGGTCGAATGCCTTTGTGTGATCGTCGTGAGTCTGTGGAGCCGACTGAATGAGGCTTAGATCTGCCAGGATGACCGGTTCTTTTCGTTGGGCAGAAGGAGGGCTTCAGCCATAATCTGCGAACGTTATTATCTCTAGATTTTCAATTTTTACGAAAAATATTCCCACTTTTTGACACACCAGCGATTAGCATTCCGTTAAAACAGAACAGTATATATATAAGTACTCTATATGTGTAAATCAGTTATTATTAATGACTATTACATATAATATATATGATATATAAAGATTTGTCAATATTTTGGGTACAATGTTGACATCAAAATGATGTCATTTGATGATTCTAAATCGAGGAAATTTCCAACAATGGAGAAAAATGTGGGAAAAAGTGGGATTATGTGGATAAATTTCTAAATTTGAGTCACTAACACGTTAGGAAAAGACACTAGCTGATGCCACAGTTGCACGGGGAATACGAATGTAAGTTGGACTCAAAAGGTAGGGTAAAGATGCCGGCAATGCTATTGCGGCAACTTGGCTCGACCGGGCCACATACATTTTTTGTCAACCGTGGATTTGAGCCGTGTCTGATGATTTATCCCGAAAAAGTTTGGGAGAACACACTTGAAAAGATTAACGAACTGAACGTTTACCGAAAAGAAGAGCGAAATTTTATCCGATACTTCTTTAGGGGAGTAAGTACGGTTGCTACAGATTCGTCCGACCGGATTTTGTTAAGTCGAGGTCTGCTGGACTATGCGAGCATTGTGAAGGAGGTCGTGCTGTTTGCCTACCTGGATAGGATCGAGATGTGGGATAAGGGCAGTTATAACTCTTTGCTGGATCAGGAACCGGCCGACTTTGCAAACCTGGCAGAGAAAGTTCTGGGATATCCCGGAGAAGGAGTTTAGCAATGGGATCGACTTATCACGAACCGGTGATGGCTAATGAAGTTGCCGACATATTGGTGACTGATATAGCGGGAACCTATGTGGATGCCACCTATGGAGGAGGTGGCCACAGTGCGATTCTGCTTAGCAGATTGGCAGGGGGAGCAAAGTTATTTGCCCTTGATCAGGACCGGGATGCACTCGAGCAGGTTATCGACGATCCCAGGTTGGAATTGATCAATGGCAACTTCAGATTTTTGAGGCACTTCCTTTATTATCGTAACGTACTGGCAGTGGATGGCATCCTGGCAGATCTGGGTGTTTCCTCAGCACAATTGGATAATGAGGAAAAAGGATTTTCGTTTTCTGGTGGTCCACTTGATATGCGGATGAATCAAAAGGCTGTACGGTCAGCTGTCGATATTGTAAACAAAGAAACAGAACAAAGTCTGGTAGACGTTTTCAGTCGCTATGGCGAGGTGAGAAATGCCAAATCACTGGCCAGGGCGATTGTTGCATCAAGGGATCAAAAGCCGATTTCTAACACTCATGAATTACTACACTGTGTTGAGCCACTGATTCTAGGGAATAGAAGAAGGTATCTCGCACAGGTTTTTCAGGCTATTCGGATTAAGGTCAATAATGAGATTGAAGCTCTTGAAGATTTCCTTGTTGCAGGAGCGGCATTGTTGGTACCGGGAGGTAAATTCCTGGTACTAACATACCACTCGATTGAGGACAGAGTTGTTAAGCACTTTTTTAAATCTGGCACGATACCATCTGGCAGGAATTTGAATTACACACCTTGTCTTCGGCCACTCAATAAAAAGCCATTGATGGCGAGTGAGAAGGAGATAAGGAATAATAATAGAGCCAGGAGTTGCAAACTCAGAGTCGCGATAAAATATTAGAATATCGCAGCAATCGATAAACATGAAGAAGAAACAAAAAAAATGGAGCAGGTGGGGATTTAATTCTGCAAATGCGGAAGAAAATCTCCCATATATTTTTTTCCTGATGTTGCTGGCAATGATCTATATTGGAAATGCTCATTGGACAGAAAAAAAAGTAAGAAAGATCGATAGTCTCAAAACTGAAATTCGAGAACTGACCTGGATGTATATGTCAGTTAAATCAGATGCCATTTACAGAGCTACTTACAGCAGTCTGAATGAGAAGGTGCAAAAGAAGCAATTCTCAAATAAAAATGATTTTCCCAAAAAACTCGGTATTAGCAAAAAGTAGTAAAACGATTCATTTTTTATTATGAGTAAAAAAAGTGAGTTATTGCTGAGAGCTTACATCGTTTTAGCGGCAATTGTGGGAGTCGCTTTAGTTCTAATAGGGGCCACAATAAATATCGGTGTAATTCAGGGAAATGATTGGAGGGAGAAGGGAGATAGCACAAATCTTAAATATTTTGATATTGAGCCGGAGCGAGGTAATATTTACGCCTCAGATGGATATCCACTGGCTACCTCAGTACCCTATTTTGATATACATCTCGACTTAAAGTCGGAAGCGATGACTCAGAAAATATTTGATGCCAATATAGATTCGCTGGCCCATTGTCTTTCTAAAAATATATTTAAGGGGGAGTCCACCACATCTGTGAGGAGGAGACTTGTACGCAGACGAAAGGCAGGAGACAGGTATTTTCTTATTAAAAAAAATGTCACTTTTGAAGAGCTCAAAATGATTTTAAAATTTCCCCTTATTCGATTGGGGAAATTGAAAGGAGGTAGAATTATTGAGCGAAAATCAAGGCGTCTCAAGCCTTTTAGGGCAATGGCTGCTCGCACAATCGGCCTGGATCGGGATAATGCACCATCGGTAGGTCTCGAGGGCAGTTTTGATGAAAGTCTGAGAGGTGATGCCGGTAAGATTCTCATGCAAAAAGTGGGTAATGTCTGGATTCCTGTCCATGATTTGGCTGAGATCCAACCTCAGCAAGGACAAAATATTGTCACTACACTTAATATGCGAATGCAGGATATTTGCCACACCACATTGGAAAATGGAATAATTCAACATCAAGCAGACTTTGGTCTTGCAGTTATCATGGAGGTAAAGACCGGAGCCATAAAAGCGATCTCAAATTTAGATCGCAATGGGCAAAGTGTCACAGAAAAATATAATCACGCCATTGCCGATGCGACGGAGCCCGGTTCGACATTTAAGCTGGCTTCGATGATGGCCCTTCTGGAAGACAAACTCATCTCTCTGGATGATACTGTGGAAATAAATCACGGGCGAGCTCAGTTTGGAAAATACAAAATGAAGGACTCGGAGTGGAATAAACATATACGGGTAACTGCAAGAAGTGCTTTTGAAATATCTTCCAATGTGGGAGTAGCCACAATGGTAGATCAAAAATACAATCACGGGGAGCAGCCGGCACAGTTTATAAAGCGCCTAAAACAATTTGGGCTTGACCAAAAAACAGACATCGAAATTCTGGGAGAAAGAGAGCCGTTTATTAAAGATGCTTTTTCAAAAAGCTGGAATAAGATCATGTCCTTGGCCTGGATGGCTCATGGATATGAATTGAGAATGACTCCACTTCAGATGTTGACGTTTTATAATGCTGTGGCAAATGGAGGGAAAAAAATGAAGCCTTATATCGTCTCCGAAATCAACGATGGATCAAAAGTGATCGAAAAGATAGAACCTCAAATTCTCGATAGTAGAATAGCATCTCCGGCCACCATTGATGCCGCACAAGAATTGTTGGAAGGTGTGGTAGAAAGCGGGACAGGAGCATTGTTTAAATCTCGCAAATACAACTTTGCAGGAAAAACCGGTACTACCAAATTGGAATATTGGAAGGAAGGTACTGAGAAATACCAGGCTTCATTTGTCGGATATTTTCCAGCCGAATCACCAAAATACTCTTGTATTGTACTCGTGAATAATCCAACCCAAAAGGGGTACTATGGCGGTACTGTAGCAGGGAGAATCTTTCGAGAAATTGCAGACAAATGCATGGCAACTGATATCGAGCTTTTTGCCGATGTAGCTGGGGACCCACTTCTGGAAGTGACACAGATGCCAACCTTTCATGCCGGATTTGCACAGGATATGAAAACCGTACTGGCAGAGCTTGAAATTGATTGCGAAAACCAGGTCTCTGAAGAATGGGCAGTGACCATCCCGGAGGAGGATAAAATGACCCTTAAGAACCGGAAAATACAAAAGGACATTGTGCCCAACGTTGTGGGAATGGGAATGAGGGATGCCCTATTTATTCTTGAGAATCAGGGTTTGAAAGTTAAAATCAATGGATTTGGGCGGGTGCGCGAACAATCTATACCTCCCGGCACGCGATGTGACGGACAGAAAATTATGCTCTTCTTAGGATGATCAACAAGAAATAAGGCTACAATTGAAAACAGTAAGTCAGTTATTGGATCAAATTTCTCACAGGTTGGTGCAGGGCGACTATTCCCAGATGGTAAGTGGGGTGGAACTGGACTCACGCAAGGTACAGAATCAATGCTTATTTATTGCGGTGAGAGGGAAAGAAGCCGACGGACATTCATTTATTCGCCAGGCGATCAAAGAGGGAGCCATAGCCATCATTTGTGAAGATCCCTCTGTCGTTTCTGACCCCAATGTGACAATTGTCGAAGTAAAAAATAGCCGCGAAGTTGTAGGAGTTTTAGCCTCAAACTTTTTTGATCATCCCAGTCGAAAATTAAAACTGATTGGAGTGACAGGTACAAATGGCAAGACAAGTGTTGTCCAGTTATCCCATCATTTATTTATGTCTCTTGGTGCGCATTCGGGGATGCTTTCCACGATCGAAAATAAAATCGGGTTTGATAAATTGGACGCATCCCTCACGACTCCAGATGCAGTGAGTCTCCAACGATTATTGGCTCAAATGGTAGCATCAGATTGCCGCTATGCCTTTATGGAGGTGAGTAGTCATGCTCTCGATCAGCACCGTACTGCCGGCTGCAAATTTGATGTAGCAGTATTTACCAATATTTCTCACGACCATCTCGATTACCACGGATCATTTAATAAATATATTGCCGCTAAAAAATCCTTTTTTGATCGTCTGGAAAGTGATGCCGTTGCACTAATCAATATAGACGATAGGAGGGGAGAAGTGATGGTACAGAATAGCAAAGCCAAAGTCAATCATTTTGCTTTGAAAAAAGCAGCAACATTTAAAGGAAAGATCCTGGATAATTCAGTAGATGGTTTGCACCTTCTCATTGACGATGTCGAATTACATGCTCAATTGTTTGGAGCATTTAATGCAAGCAATTTATTAGCAACCTATGCGATCGCCAGGGTAATGGGACACGAAAAAATAGATGTCTTAAAACAACTGAGTACGCTCAAACCTCCCAGGGGCCGGATGGAGGTGGTCAAAGACGACCGGAGAAGGATTGTCGCCTTTGTAGATTATGCACATACACCTGATGCACTGGAAAATGTATTGAGGACCCTTAATGAGATCAAACGAAGAAACCAGCAAATAATAACTGTGGTAGGATGTGGAGGAAACAGAGATCACATTAAACGCCCCATGATGGCCGAGATTGCAGTAAGATACAGCCACCAGGTGATCTTGACCTCAGATAATCCGCGAAACGAAGATCCGGGAGAGATTATCAGACAGATGGAGACGGGTGTTCCCAAGGAACAAAAATCAAAAGTACTAAGTATTACAGACCGCAGGGTAGCCATTAGAGTTGCGAGTGCTCTCTCACAAGAGGAGGGTATTGTCCTTGTGGCCGGTAAGGGGCATGAAACTTACCAGGAGGTAATGGGCGAGTACAAACCATTTGATGATCGTGAGGTTCTTAAATCTATTTTTTCATCCAAATAAATCGATGGAAGCGCGAGAATTTATGACCGGTCTCATAAAACAACAAGTGACAGAGCTGAAAAACGTGAATCACAAAGATTTGTCCCTGATATCCCTTGAAAATATTTACATCACTCTCAGGTGGTTTAAGAGCAGTTGTGATAGAAATGACACTGCTCTTTTTTCTTTACCCACATTCAGGTGAATCAAACACTGATCTATGCTATATTATTTATTTGAATTTCTAGATGATAGCTTTGATCTGCCCGGTGCGGGATTGTTTCAATATATTTCTTTCAGAGCTGGTCTAGCCATAATACTTTCATTAGTTATTTCTCTTCTAATGGGCGGAAAAATAATCCGGTTCTTGCATAAAAAGCAGGTCGGAGAAACCGTAAGGGACTTGGGTCTCCAGGGTCAAGCAAAAAAACAAGGGACTCCTACGATGGGAGGCATTATTATTATTTTGGCTACAATAATTCCATGCCTTTTATTGGCCAGACTCGACAATATTTATATCGTCTTGATGATGATTGTGACAATATGGATGGCGATTGTCGGTGGCCTTGATGATTACATAAAAGTCTTCCTTAAGAATAAGCAAGGCTTAAAAGGCCGATTTAAGATACTGGGGCAGGTGATGTTAGGTCTACTGGTTGGTTGGGTGATGCTGGGCCACAATGATGTCGTGGTAAGAATGTCACCAGCTGAAGCTGAAGTCGGGGGGTATGAGGTAATGCAGCGGGTAAATGCAAACCAGGGTGATGAGACCAGGGAAATGGTCTACGTCAAAACAACGCTTACTAATATTCCATTTGTTAAAGGAAATAACTTAGACTATTCAAATCTTCTATTTTTTCTAAAGGACAATGCAGAGCGATGGGTTTGGCTTTTATTTATCCCACTGGTCATTTTGATAGTGACCGCGATATCAAATGCGGCAAACTTAACGGACGGTCTGGATGGACTGGCTACCGGTGTCTCCGCTATAATCGGTGCCACATTAGGTGTTTTGGCGTACGTATCCGGTCACAATCTATTTGCAGATTATTTGGGAATTCTGTACCTGCCCTATTCAGAAGAGTTGGTTGTCTTTTGTGCTTGTTTTCTCGGTGGGTGCATTGGTTTTCTGTGGTACAACGCCTACCCCGCAAAGGTATTTATGGGAGATACCGGAAGTCTCACTATCGGTGGGATTATTGCCACACTTGCCATCTTACTCAGAAAGGAGTTATTGCTCCCCTTGTTGTGCGGCATCTTTGTCCTGGAGAATCTATCTGTTGTGATTCAGGTGGCATATTTTAAGTATACGCGCAAAAAATATGGAGAAGGGCGAAGGATTTTTCGAATGGCACCATTGCATCATCACTATCAGAAACTGGGTATGCACGAGTCAAAAATCGTGACCAGATTTTGGATAGTAGGTATTATTCTGGCCGTATCCACCATAATTACCTTAAAGATAAGGTAGTACATATAGTAAAATGTATATATTAATAAAAAAAAGCATTTATAATATATTATTTCTTAAGAAAATATATATATTTGTATTTAGTAATAAATAGGGTTTAGATTAGGAGAAAACTACATTGTAAAGACCGTTTTTAAAGACGGGTTATTCGACTAGGGTTAGTGAATGAATTTTTGGAAAGTGGGGTGAATTGACCAAACTATTCACCCCACCTCTCCTAATCTCGATTTATGCTGAGAACATAAACTGTGTAGAAGAACAGCTCAAAAGAAAATGAACGGAATGCTGTCTATCAAGGGGAAGTTGTACAAAGAGTTAAAGGGTGATATATTCATCTGGCTGATTGTAGCGGTTTTGTCTGCATTTTCCCTGGTTGCCATCTATAGTTCGACTGAGACTCTGGCCTATAAACTACAAGGCGGAAATACTGAGTACTACCTGCTTAAACACTTTGTCATCCTGGTGGGTGGTCTTTGTTTCACTTATGTCTGTCATCTGTTGTACTACATGCGATATTCGGCGCTTGCCCCGCTTTTGTTATGGATTTCTGTATGTCTATTGATCCTTACCATGCTAGTTGGTCCGGAGGTAAATGAAGCTCGGAGATGGTTGGTTATTCCCGGATTAGGTATAAGTATACAGCCTTCCGATTTTGCAAAAATTGCACTCATTGTTTATTTAGCAAGGTCTATTGCCTTTAAGCAGGAATTTATTAAGGATTTTTCGAGTGCTTTTGTTCCGATAATCATTCCCGTATTGATTGTTTGTGCCTTGATTGCACCTGCTGATCTTTCCGGAGCTGTGATTCTTTTCTCTACCTGTCTTTTGATGATGTTTATTGGGAGAGTACATTTAAAATATATCGTTGTTCTACTGGTACTGGGCATTTTTGTTCTTGCTTCTATCGTCGCACTGGGTAATTTTTTTCCGGAATTCGTAAGGGTTGATACATGGGTTTCGCGAATTAATGCTTTTATCAATGATCCCGATGGGGGATACCAGATTCAACAGGCAAAAATTGCAATTGCTGAGGGTGGATGGTTTGGAGTAGGTCCTGGTCAAAGTACTCAGAATAATTATATCCCTTATCCCTACGCAGATTTTATTTATGCGATAATATGTGAAGAATATGGAGTACTGGGTGGATCGGCAATTATATTACTTTATTTATGTCTGGTCGTACGGTGTATGAGATTGGTTACACAGAGCCCAAAAACATTTGGTGCCATGTTGGCGATTGGTCTTTGTCTTTCGCTGGTGATGCAGGCATTTGCAAATATTGCAGTATCGGTGCATCTGGTACCGGTGACGGGGTTGACACTCCCCATGGTGAGTATGGGTGGTACATCCATCATATTTACCTGTATTGCATTTGGAATTATACTTAGTGTGAGCAAATATATAGAGGCAGTGAATGAGAGTACTCAATTGAGTCTGGTAAGTGATGAATAAATGCAACATCGATTTATCATTACCGGAGGAGGCTCTGGTGGACATATTTTTCCTGCTATTGCGATAGCAGATGAATTGAAAGTAAGATTTCCTGAGTCTCATATTTTATTTATAGGAGCTGAAGGAAAAATGGAGATGGAAAAAGTGCCCAAAGCGGGTTACAGAATAAAGGGTCTAAAAATAAAAGGCCTGAAAAGATCTTTGACATGGAAAAATGTGATGTTTCCCATAGGGCTTATTAGAAGCCTGAGGGATGCGAGAAAAATTTTGAAGGATTTTATACCGGACATTGTGATTGGCGTGGGAGGTTATGCAAGCGCACCCACTGTTTATATGGCCTCCATTCTGGGAATTCCAACACTGATTCAGGAGCAAAATTCATATGCTGGATTGAGCAATCGATGGCTAGCGAAAAAAGTCAACAAGATATGCGTGGCTTATGATGGGATGGAGCGCTTTTTTGACAGTGAGAAAATACGAATGACTGGAAATCCCGTGCGCGGTGATTTGCAAGGCAATGTGGATAGATCCAAGGCTTTAAAATTTTATGATCTCCAGGAGGACAAGCCTACTATATTGATTTTTGGTGGAAGCCTGGGCGCTCGTGCATTTAATAATGCAATGCAACAAGGTGCTGTTTTAATTGATCAAAATAAGGATGTGCAATTTGTTTGGCAGATCGGAAAAATCTATAGCAGTAAATTTTTAAGTACAAAAACAGCACAACTGTCCAACGTAAGAGCGATAGAATTCTTAGATCGCATGGATCTTGCATATTCCTGTGCCGATCTGGTGATCTGTCGAGCGGGCGCGCTTACCATCGCCGAGCTGGAAGCTACTGGTAAACCTGCAATACTGGTGCCATCACCCAATGTGGCCGAGGACCATCAAACTGCAAATGCCAATGCTTTGCTCAAAGCAGAAGCCGCCATTATGATAAGGGAGGAACAGGTTGAGAATGAACTGTTGACTACCGCGTTGGATTTAATCCATGATAAAGGGATGTTGGAGAAACTCTCCAAAAAAATTAAGCAAAGGGCTAGACCCAATGCCACGAAACAAATTGTGAATGAAATTATCGATTTATTAAAATGACAGGTTTTTGGCATACAGATCAGACTAAAAGAATCTTCTCCACTTTAATGTGGGTTGCGATCGCTGGTCTGTTTTTTATCGTATCTGTAGCAGCCGTTAAGGATCATGAGTCGCATGTGATACAAGATGTGGAATATAACCTGGTGCATCTTACCAATGGAAATGACCTCATCACCATAGAAGAAATTAAGGATAAAGTATTTGAAGCTTATAAATTGGATTTGGCAGGAGTTGAGATCGATTTGCTGGACCTCAAGGAGCTGGAAGAAATCTTGCTGAGAGAAGCTTTTATTGTCAGTGCTGATGCATATATAGACGCTCGAAGTATCTTGCATTTGGACATACAGCAACGTACTCCAATTGTGAGGATAATGACTCAAGATGGAAGCAATTTCTACTTGGATGCCGAGGGTGTTAGATTGCCACTATCAAAACATTTTACTGCACGAGTACCTGTTGTCACTGGTGCAGTATCTACCTATAGGGATGATTTTTTAATTAGTAACAACTCATTAAAAACTGCGTACAATGTCGTAAATGCAGCAAGACAGGATAAGTTTTTGGATGCATGGCTTGAAAGTGTATTTGTACGTGGGAAGGACGATTTATGGCTCACGGGAAATTTGGGATCATTCAAGGTTATTTTTGGAGATGATCAAAACATTGATCGAAAGTTCCACAAATTAAAAGCCTTTTTTAAAGATGGCCTCAAGGTGACCGGGTGGAAGAATTTGGAGTCCATTAATTTAAAATTTGATATGCAGGTGGTTGCCAAATCACATGCTCAAGTGTGAACATTAAAGAACAATAAACGGGATAAAAAAAATGAAACCTTATCAATTTGATCCAAAAGAAGTAATCATTGCGGTTGACATCGGCACGACCAAAGTTTGCGCTATTGCCGGCCGGCTTAATGAGTACGGAAAAATCGAGGTATTGGGTATTGGTAAAGTGAAGTCTGAGGGCGTACTCAGAGGTGTAATATCTAACATTGAGAAGACGGTAAATGCAATTAAGGAAGCTATTAATGCGGTGGAAAAACAGCTTGATGCTCAAGTAAAGATAGTGCATGTGGGAATTGCCGGCCAGCATATAAAAAGCCTTCAACACAGAGGCATTCTCACACGGGACAATGCTCATGATGAGATTGCTCAAGAGGATATCGACAAGCTGATTCACGATATGTACAAACTTGTCTTGCCACCCGGTGATAAAATCCTGCATGTAATTCCTCAGGAATTTACGGTGGATAACGAGCAAGGCATCTTAGATCCAATTGGGATGTCGGGCATTAGACTTGAAGCCAATTTTCACATCATCACTGGACAAATCACAGCTTCGAATAACATCTTACGCTGCCTTGAGAAGGTAGGATTGGAAGTGGCTGACCTCACTCTCGAACCTATCGCGAGCTCGGAGTCCATACTCAGTGATGAAGAAAAGCAAGCCGGAATAGCCCTGGTAGATATTGGTGGGGGCACTACGGATCTCACTATTTTTCACGACGGGATTATTCGGCATACGGCTGTAATTCCATTTGGAGGAAATGTCGTCACAAGAGATATCAAGGAGGGATGTACAATTATGCCTCATCAGGCAGAAAAATTGAAAATAAAATTTGGATCAGCACTCGCTGATGAAGTGTATGATAATCGCATTATCACTATTCCGGGACTGAAAGGCCGTGAGCCAAAGGAGATTTCCGAGAAGAATCTGGCTTTGATTATCCAGGCCAGGATGGAAGAAATATTCGACTACGTGCTTTGGGAAATACGACGGTCTGGATTTGAAAAGAAATTGATCGGTGGAATTGCATTAACGGGTGGTGGGTCATTATTAAAGCACATCGATATGCTGGCAGAATTTCATACTGGCATACCCACGCGGGTAGGATATCCGGTTGATTTACTTGCACATGGCTACCCGGAGGAAATTGCAACTCCCATTTGTGCGACATCCATTGGATTGCTCAGACACGCCTTTGAAACCCGTGAATACGATCAGGCCATTCAGATTAATGAAAAGTTGAGAGAAACAGGTACGGTCATTCAAAGTGAGGAGTTTGCCAGTGCGGGATCTGAAAAATCATCTGACAAAAAAGAAAGGGACGGCTGGCTCGACAAAGCCTATCAACGTACGAGAAAATGGTTTGAGGCTGATCCTGATCCCGATTTAAATTAAAAAAAGTATAACCTAATTCTTAATCAATAAAAATCCTATGACTTATGCAGTTTGATATTCCGAAGGAAGAATATTCGATAATAAAAGTAATTGGTGTAGGTGGAGGTGGAAATAATGCAGTGTCCCATATGTTTAGCGAAGGTATTGTAGGTGTAGATTTCGCAATATGTAATACAGATAATCAGTGCATGGAGTTGAGTCCGGTGCCGACAAAGATTCAGCTAGGGCCTCACCTTACGGAGGGCAGGGGAGCTGGATCACTTCCACAAGTGGGTAAACAAGCGTGCATCGAATCAATCGATGATGTGCGCCGGTTTATCGAGAGCGGCACCAAAATGCTTTTTATTACAGCGGGTCTGGGAGGAGGAACCGGCACTGGTGCTGCGCCGATCATCGCCAAAGCATCACGGGAGATGGACATTCTCACAGTAGCCATCGTGACGATCCCTTTCAATTTTGAAGGTCGCCGCAGAAGGGAGCAGGCTGCCCAGGGCCTGGAGGAATTGAAAAATAGTGTCGACTCGCTCATTATTGTGTCAAATGACAAGTTGAGACAGATTCACGGTAATCTTCCACTGGGTCAGGCGTTTGCGCACGCCGATGATATTTTGGCCACTGCAGCTCGTGGAATAGCCGAAATCATTACGGTACCCGGATACATAAATGTCGATTTTGAAGACGTAAATACGGTGATGAGAGATAGTGGAGTGTCGATCATGGGTACAGCTGTTGCAGAAGGTGAGGGGAGAGCCCGGAAGGCCGTAGATGAGGCACTAAACAGTCCCTTACTGGAAGATAATGACATCAGAGGGGCCAAGCACATTTTACTCAATGTGAGCTCAGGGGAGAAAGAAGTCACCATGGATGAAATCTGTGAGATCACGGGCTTCATCCAGGATGAGGCAGGTCATGATACAGATTTGATCTGGGGAAATTGTATGGACGAGACACTGGGTGACAAAATCTGTGTGACAGTTATTGCTACCGGATTTGATCACAAAGACCATAAATCGCTGAAGGAAGAACCGCAAAAGAAAATTATTGTGTCTTTAGAAGACGACCGGAGTGCTCGAAAGATGGGTGTCTATGATACGGGTTATAAAGAAGGAGAAAAGCAGCAGACATTTGATCTCAACATAAAGGAAACTGAAGAAAGAACTCACGAGCAACCGCTGCGGCGAGAACCGTATGTAAAAGCTGGTGCTCAGGAAGAATCACAAGAACAATCCAATGAGAGACCGCACCGGATTACGCAGCAACGGAGGGAAGAATTACGCGCTCAAAATAAACGATTAAATAATCCTCAGGCGGTAATAGATCTGGAAAACGAGCCGGCGTATTTACGCAGGAAAGTAGAACTAGATGATGTACCCCATTCTTCGGAAATCGCCGTCTCGCGATGGACGATCACTGGAGATGACGAACCTGAAATAAGGAAAGACAACCCATACCTGCATGACAATGTAGATTGATCGATGCTAGATACGATTTGAGCGATCAAATCAGGTTAAGAACTTTTCGTCTTTTTCTTGAGTTAGGTTTATTGTTCTTAGAGGCCGTTTCCGCCCGGAAACGGTCTCTTTTCTTTTTTGGGCGAGGGGGAGAACGAGCTGAACGGATTCTCCGAAAAGGGGGTGAGTCAGGTGCATAACAAGGTTGAAAATCAGCGAATTCACCTTTGTTTTGGTGCTGTATTTGGATTATAACTGGTACTATTTTCCCATACTTTCTATTAGCAGACTTTGAATTCGGAGCTCGTTATCGTTAACATGCGGAGTATCGAACAATAAACGAGCGTAAGATCTGAATTATCAAATCACTCTTTACCCTTGTCTTCTCGCTCTTTTTCTGGTGCAACCAAAAGCTGCATTCGTCATTCTACATTCGTCATTCGATACTCTCATTCCGACATTTCAATTCCGGTATGGTGCAATTAAAAGCCCGTTTTCGTGCCACTCTTTTATGTGTCCGTCCGATTTCAATTCCGGTATGGTGCAATTAAAAGTATAGTGATCCAACTTTTGTGCCATTTTCGTCTTTGTTATTTCAATTCCGGTATGGTGCAATTAAAAGTAGCACCCTCAAAGTGATATTTTTTTAGTAGTTCTCATTTCAATTCCGGTATGGTGCAATTAAAAGTATGAACGGAAAATAGACATAGAGCAAACCGAACACATTTCAATTCCGGTATGGTGCAATTAAAAGTCTCGTTTACCCCTCAAAGCGATATAAAATTATAAAATTTCAATTCCGGTATGGTGCAATTAAAAGAGACGGATGCGAATATAGATGCGAATACGCCTTACACATTTCAATTCCGGTATGGTGCAATTAAAAGTGGACTGTTCAAGCCATCCCTCTGTCATTACCACGTGATTTCAATTCCGGTATGGTGCAATTAAAAGAGCAGACGTGAGAAGCTGGGTTTATGACGGTGTCGTAATTTCAATTCCGGTATGGTGCAATTAAAAGAAATAATATCGTAATAAACTGGCGTCGAGTCGTTTGATTTCAATTCCGGTATGGTGCAATTAAAAGCCCCACCTCAGGCTTATTATCTGCGCAATTGACTGCATATTTCAATTCCGGTATGGTGCAATTAAAAGTCTTGATCGAGTCAATGAAATTGATTCCATCCCATATTTCAATTCCGGTATGGTGCAATTAAAAGGTTTGAAAATCCGGGGGATTTTGTCGATAATCAAATATTTCAATTCCGGTATGGTGCAATTAAAAGTAATTGAAATTTGGAAATTAATTAGGGGTGATGAAAATTTCAATTCCGGTATGGTGCAATTGAAAGTACGCAAGTGCCGCTTGATCGTGACCTTCGAGCGCCATTTCAATTCCGGTATGGTGCAATTAAAAGTCATTACCGATGACCTGTTTGAAAAAATCGATGCCCAATTTCAATTCCGGTATGGTGCAATTAAAAGTATTTGTACGTAAATAGGTATTTCTTTCCATCTTTCATTTCAATTCCGGTATGGTGCAATTAAAAGTTCGTGCTCCCATTGTGAACTAGTTGATTTTGATATGATTTCAATTCCGGTATGGTGCAATTAAAAGGAAACGGGCGCGGTATTAAAGGCTGCATTTATTAGTGATTTCAATTCCGGTATGGTGCAATTAAAAGTCAAACATTAGATGGGGAAGTACTAAGCATTTGTTTATTTCAATTCCGGTATGGTGCAATTAAAAGTACGTGTATGGGGGGATGATGAGCGTTTTACGCAAAATTTCAATTCCGGTATGGTGCAATTAAAAGCTGGGATGCTATACATATAGAGAGCCTTACACCCTCATTTCAATTCCGGTATGGTGCAATTAAAAGCATTGAGGGATTTACAGGGGAAATAAGGGTTTTGTTTATTTCAATTCCGGTATGGTGCAATTAAAAGTGTATCCTTCCGGGTAAATCGGGTGCTCTTGGCAGAATTTCAATTCCGGTATGGTGCAATTAAAAGTCCCACTTCAGCTAGATAGAGTGTTGATGTATTGTTCCATTTCAATTCCGGTATGGTGCAATTAAAAGCTTTTCGTTGAAATAGCTGATGACTTCTTCCAGAGTATTTCAATTCCGGTATGGTGCAATTAAAAGGCCACGTGGCCATGTATCCGAATTTCAGTCAAGACCATTTCAATTCCGGTATGGTGCAATTAAAAGAAAATGTAGTCACAAACGGGAATGTCGTCCGTCCGTAATTTCAATTCCGGTATGGTGCAATTAAAAGCGCATTAACAGACCGAAGTATAAATGATATATGGCATTTCAATTCCGGTATGGTGCAATTAAAAGCTGAAATGTCAACGCATCACCGTCCGCATAACTGCCTATTTCAATTCCGGTATGGTGCAATTAAAAGCGCGAATGGGGGTCACGCAGTTCGACGGGGAGCGCATTTCAATTCCGGTATGGTGCAATTAAAAGAAATGGCGCTATTAGGAACACTAGGGATTAAGTTCGTATTTCAATTCCGGTATGGTGCAATTAAAAGTCCACCCATGCCATAGTCTATAGTCTACTCCCAAGGAATTTCAATTCCGGTATGGTGCAATTAAAAGCGCATTAAGTAGTTCTCGCTCAGGTCCTGTTAGTTCAATTTCAATTCCGGTATGGTGCAATTAAAAGCATATACTCTTTTCCGCTGTGTTTGTGCCCATTTCCGATTTCAATTCCGGTATGGTGCAATTAAAAGTAGTTCAATCAGATAGCATTGCGGGTTATCAGACAGAATTTCAATTCCGGTATGGTGCAATTAAAAGGGAAACTTAAAGACGCCAAGGACTTTATTGTCAAGCTATTTCAATTCCGGTATGGTGCAATTAAAAGCCATGTTGTTAGAGCCTAGCGTGACCATCTGTCCAGATTTCAATTCCGGTATGGTGCAATTAAAAGTGTAGAGCCTTCGTGATTGATCTGTGCATATGTAGATGATTTCAATTCCGGTATGGTGCAATTAAAAGAAAGCTCTTCTAAGTTTCATTTTGTCGATTGTAACTATTTCAATTCCGGTATGGTGCAATTAAAAGTAAAGCTGGGGCGCTCCAGGGTGGCTCGGTGTCTTTCAATTTCAATTCCGGTATGGTGCAATTAAAAGCGTCAAATAATCGTATTGATATAATGAAAATGAATGCATTTCAATTCCGGTATGGTGCAATTAAAAGTTAGCAATGTTAAAACGAGAACATATGAAGGAGAATTATTTCAATTCCGGTATGGTGCAATTAAAAGGATCGCCGGAACGGTGGACTTGCGAGGATCTATTCGTATTTCAATTCCGGTATGGTGCAATTAAAAGCGGGGGTCCATCCAAGGACCTTCATGTTAATCGCATCGGATTTCAATTCCGGTATGGTGCAATTAAAAGATATTAGACGAGGAGGACGATATGCCGTTTTAGGGTATTTCAATTCCGGTATGGTGCAATTAAAAGTGGTGGTGAAGTAACACAACAATGGACTGCTTTATCATTTCAATTCCGGTATGGTGCAATTAAAAGGATCGCCGGAACGGTGGACTTGCGAGGATCTATTCGTATTTCAATTCCGGTATGGTGCAATTAAAAGGATTTCATTGGGGTTGATTGAGGTAATGCGCGTAATATTTCAATTCCGGTATGGTGCAATTAAAAGTTGTATTTAATACGTCCGCAAAAACAATTCAATTACATTTCAATTCCGGTATGGTGCAATTAAAAGAACGCCTTGCAAGAAACTTCCTTCATATATTCCAAATTTCAATTCCGGTATGGTGCAATTAAAAGTTTATCACTCGAAAAAAAATGAGATTCGGTTGCCAAGATTTCAATTCCGGTATGGTGCAATTAAAAGGTGGTCTATGGATCCGACAGCACAAGATTAATCCACATTTCAATTCCGGTATGGTGCAATTAAAAGTTAAGTAAGATTGCAGGAGACGCAGACCGACAACATATTTCAATTCCGGTATGGTGCAATTAAAAGGTCAAATGTGGCCACGTCTGGAAATCGGGCGGATGGCACATTTCAATTCCGGTATGGTGCAATTAAAAGTCCGCTAGCGATTGGCGCCACCTGCCGCTTCGTGGCGGATTTCAATTCCGGTATGGTGCAATTAAAAGATGAATATGATGAGGATTTATCCCACGCCTATGGAGATTTCAATTCCGGTATGGTGCAATTAAAAGTCATAAGCGAGAGAATGCCCCGGCTAAATTTGTGGGTATTTCAATTCCGGTATGGTGCAATTAAAAGTGTACTGCCGCCGATGTCGCCGAAAACTCCAAAATATATTTCAATTCCGGTATGGTGCAATTAAAAGTTCTGAAAGGATTCAAGCTCAGCGCAGACGCACAATCTATTTCAATTCCGGTATGGTGCAATTAAAAGAATATTCCGAACTTTGTTTCTGCCGCTGCCTTTACATTTCAATTCCGGTATGGTGCAATTAAAAGACTTAACGGTACAGCTGCAAAAACAGGTGGGGGATCTATTTCAATTCCGGTATGGTGCAATTAAAAGATTAAGTCCGTATGATTTTTTATCCGCGCCCAATGTCTATTTCAATTCCGGTATGGTGCAATTAAAAGTTGTTAATCCGGGGCACGGCTTCCGGCGTATCGTCCTATTTCAATTCCGGTATGGTGCAATTAAAAGACGGCTTGTCAATTATCGGAAACGACACTTACAACCATTTCAATTCCGGTATGGTGCAATTAAAAGCAATTCTTGTTTCCACTTAGTCAAGTGAGGGGCTTCATTTCAATTCCGGTATGGTGCAATTAAAAGATGTAGATGCCCCGCCATTCGTATAAACACTATGAATTTCAATTCCGGTATGGTGCAATTAAAAGACGAATTACAAGCATGGCAAACGGTCTACGGAAATCATTTCAATTCCGGTATGGTGCAATTAAAAGCAAACCATTGGCGAACGATATAAATCTAATTGGGATATTTCAATTCCGGTATGGTGCAATTAAAAGTTGAGGCTGCTCCATTTACCTCTAGCCTGTTTGTGCTATTTCAATTCCGGTATGGTGCAATTAAAAGTTAACCCCGCAACGATTAAGCCCATTGTTACAGCATCATTTCAATTCCGGTATGGTGCAATTAAAAGCTCGAAATAATTGATCGATACAAAGGATTGTCGGACATTTCAATTCCGGTATGGTGCAATTAAAAGAATTTTACCGACCTGCAAGTATTCGCGTATTCTATTCATTTCAATTCCGGTATGGTGCAATTAAAAGTTGTTATTAGCAGTGATGAGCCTGTTTTTATTTATCATTTCAATTCCGGTATGGTGCAATTAAAAGAAGAAAGATGCAGATCAGGAGGAGCTAGAAGCCATATTTCAATTCCGGTATGGTGCAATTAAAAGGGCGAAAGCTCTTGGCCATGTTAGTAGAGCGGATTTTCATTTCAATTCCGGTATGGTGCAATTAAAAGAACGGCCTTCGCAATACTTGAGCTACAAGAACATAGATTTCAATTCCGGTATGGTGCAATTAAAAGTGACAATGTATTTGCGCCGGCACCTAGGCAGCCAGATTTCAATTCCGGTATGGTGCAATTAAAAGATAGCCCCGCAACAATCACCGCCATTGTGATCGCGTCATTTCAATTCCGGTATGGTGCAATTAAAAGGCATTTGTATGATATCTTGAACTTGATTTACCCCCCCATTTCAATTCCGGTATGGTGCAATTAAAAGTGCACGTCAAGGGTTGAATTCCAGGCCACAAATCCTATTTCAATTCCGGTATGGTGCAATTAAAAGTAATAGCTGTTTGGGGATTTGCAAACGACCATTTATTATTTCAATTCCGGTATGGTGCAATTAAAAGCTACAGTGTCCACGAAATAATGGTAGCTAGAAAAGACTATTTCAATTCCGGTATGGTGCAATTAAAAGTTAAAAGACTGAGGTTGTTATCAAGTCAATTGAGCTACTACATATTTCAATTCCGGTATGGTGCAATTAAAAGCCGAAGCTTATCTATATGTAATCTCTTTATTATCAATGTCATGTAATTTATGTCAAAGAACATTTTACTCCCCTTTATCGTCGATGCCCATTAGAGTAAAAATCCCCGTACTTCGACGACTTCACAAAATGTTGTCGGTACTGGACTTTTCTACACCTAATATTTCTTTGTCCATCCATTGTTTCTCCCTGCTGCTAAAGATAATAAAACTGTCCCGATCTTTCATGATTTTATCGGCCTGGAGTTTGAGTTCTTTGAGTTTTATTTCACTTATTTCCCCTTCGAAGACGGAGTTTTGTATCCAGTGCAGGTATCGACGACATAGCTTTAGCATCTTTGTCACCCGTTTTTGATTGACATCATAGACTGCAATAACGTACATTTTTTATTTGGTGATTTTGTGATGGAGTGATTTACCACCATATTTTGAACGGTTGGTATCGATTTTCTATTTCCAGTATATACTTAGTTAGTTTATAGCACTCTAGCCGTACCAATCGTCTGTAACTCACCTTGCGGCGTAATATTCGATGCTCGATGGTTTCCTGCAACCGGTCTTCAAATGCCCTGATGAAGATCTTTCGAGCTGAATCTTTCATCACAACCCCAGCCAGATTATCGTCAAAGTCCTTGCCTGTGATCATTCCTTTATTTAGTACTTTAAATAGAACCCGGTCCACCAGGATTGGTTTGAATATTTCGGCCAGATCTAGGGCAAGTGAGTACCGCCGGTATCCCGGCTCATGTAAAAAACTTATCGTGGGATTGAGCTGGGTGTGATAGATCTGTCCCAGACATAGCGTATAACACATCATGTTGCCAAAAGAGATAAGGGCATTTACCGGATCTTTGGGCGGTTGCTTGCTCCTGCCTTCCACTTCCCAGGCCGAGAGTATCTTACTAAATCCCTGGTAGTAGAGCTTCCTCATGTTACCCTCGTATCCCATCAGGGCCGAAGTATCGTCAGCCTCAGCTGCAGATACCTGGATTTCTTTAATGTGCTCTATTAATGCCGCCAAATCCCTTCCCCGGCCTTGGTAGTATTTCAGATTTCTCAGCAGGTTGTGAGAAGCTCCTTTTATCAATTGCATTGCAATATGCATCCGCCTTTTCGGGCTGAGAAAAGTCTTCGTCTGGGCAATCTGGGCTTTCCCTGCCAGTAAATATTCTTTGGGCATAAAGGAGCCCCGGTAATGCTCGTAGTAATCAAAAAAATGCACGGCAATCTGATTCTTTCCTAAAAAATTATACATTTCACTATTGGCATCAATGCTGCCGAAAATAAACAGATCATTGACACCTTCGACCGGTATATATCTGGTCTTTCCCAGAGGACTCCCTTCAGATTTTGGATCAAACCTGAGCGTATTATCTTTACGGCTCATTCGTCCCGGATTAAATAAGTAGTACGTTTTTTTACTCATCACTTTTTCTGGTTGGACCAACGATGTTTACCCTTCACCTGAGTAGCAGAACTCAAAATAACTGCACTTTTTACAAATGCGTTTTTCGATCACCGGAGGGCAAGTGCTGGCAATTATTGATCGCACGTTGATGATCGCTTTCTCCAGTTCTATTTCATCCTCCTTTTCTAGTTGTACTCTTGTCGTGATTTTAGCTTTCGGGTACTCCAGGATTCCGGAAGAGACCGCTATGCCGGCCTTCCTGGATTCATAAATATAGAATTTGAGCTGCCATTGGTGTGTTTTTTCAAGCTTTTTACTTTTTTTTATTTCATGGATGACTTTCGCTACTGGATCATAAAAATCAATTTTGATATGACCAAGATCGATTTCCCTAAATCTGCTATGGCGTCTGTCATACGATTGTTCGCCGATCATCTTACCCTCGTAGACCAGGTCGGAGGTGTGCTCCATCTGAATGCCATGATGAAACAACCAGAGCTTGCGGTGGCAGGTAAAATAATAGGCAATATGGGTAGCGGTGGGAATCATCTATAAGTGATCATTGTGTCCATCGTCATTCCTTTTGTGGTCAAGGTAATCACAGTGAAATGTTTCAAAATCTTCTTTAGATGTAAAATCTTCCGAAAAATGTCTTTTCCAATTTCCATTTTCAATGAGGTCATTGTAGGAACTATACTCCCAATTTTGGAGATTCGATTCGAATCCATGCAAGACAGGATTGCAGTGAATGTAGGCCAGCAACTGAAGGCGATATTCTCCTGAGTTTACCTCTTTTCTTCTAAAGCGTGGGGCGAATAAGCTGCCATATCGCCGATAGCGTTTATTGATTGCTTTGGTATACCCGTTGAAAAGGTTCGAGAATTGCTGGATAACGTAGGAGGATAGAATATCGTCCAGACCTCGAAGGCTTTCACCGTTTATACTCAACCGGTTTATATAATTTATAATTTCATCTATTGTTGATTTTGGGGAAAAACCTTCGAGGTCTTGGTTATAATTAAATTTTCTCCTCTTCACCATAGCCTTTACCAGCAATTCTCGAACCTTAACTGTCACCATAAAATGGAAATGGTTAGGCATCAGGCAATAAGCCAGCGTATCGGCTACCGGATGAATATGTTGTTTCCATTTTCGAAGAAAGTAGTGGTAATTTTCTTCTTCCCGAAACAGATTATCACCACCGTTGGCGTGATTGTAGATGTGGTATGTGGTGGAAGGGAGCATGGGCTAGAGGAATTGATCTTCTATTCGTGTTGCAGTTTGCTTTTTCCAGTAGAGTCCTCTTCCAATTGTATAAATGTCTAGATAAGTAACATAAACAGGAATTTTTTCTTCCTTTATATAAATCCACTTATTTGAATCAATCTTGGAAGAATCTATTCCTTGAGGAACTAAATACCTTGACAAATCAACTGAATGTTCATTCTTAAACGCCTGCCAATCCATATAATTATTGAAATAGGGATTCTTAGGGAATTCGGTCAAAACAGAAACATTGTTAGCAATATTTCTGCTCTTCCAAAATACGGTACCTGTATCATCTACTTCACTTGCAGCGTGAGGAAGAATCACCCAATTACAAGCAAAGTTTTCCTTTAACAATTTCGCATTCTCTTTGGCACATACAGAAAAATCCTCCAATTCATGATATACCTCATTAATAAATTCTACAAAATCACCTGCCGAGTACTTTTTCAACTTCAATAATTCTATTGTCTTTTCCAATGCCTCATTCATTTCCCATTTAAAGCTACGTTTATCGTAAGTGCCATAAGGTGCAGGGTATATGTTTTTCGATATTTCCCTT
Organism: Saprospiraceae bacterium; assembly: GCA_965222645.1. Lineage (GTDB taxonomy): Bacteria > Bacteroidota > Bacteroidia > Chitinophagales > Saprospiraceae > JABDMH01. Next base: position 5,991,316 of record OZ244968.1, read on the forward strand.
GTCTTTTTATTCTCTCTTGTTTGGTGTGGAAGTAATACATATAGTTCTCCAACTTTTTCTTTGTCAAACCGGCATAGCCGCCCCGCTCGTTGTACCAATCTATCAATCGGGCAAATATCACTTATCATTAAATCAGCACTAATATTTACACTCATTTCGCCAATTTGAGTAAGAATGGCAACGCCATTTGCCGTTGCGTTTTCCCATGCTTTTTTACCCAAGTGATCAAGCAACTCTTCCTCTTTCAACAATTTATGTGGTTCAGTAAATCGGCTATGGTAGAGAACGGGTTTTATCTCTGTATTTTCAATAAACCAATCATAGAATTCGACAGCTTTTGCGACTGTATTGGCATATATGATGGCGGGTTTTCTGGTGCATTTCAGTAGTAATTCAGAAACATCATCGGCCGTCTCATAATCTAACCTTGCTTTCACCTCGCATCTTGGTCGCTCATTGTCTGATTTATCCTCTTTAATCTCGGTAACATTGAATCCTGTGGACTGATACATTTTTAAAGAGGATTTTGGCAATGATGCACTCATAATCAGCACAGGAACTTTCAATTCATGTAGTGCTTCCAATAAGACCAAAATATTGGCTTGGGTAAATTCATCATAGAAATCTGCTTCATCAATAACTACGCAACTATGAGCCAGGTTAAAAGCAATGGCATGGTGGTCTTCTCTCGACAGTGTAAAACACATCAACAAGTGGTCAATCGTACAAACCGTAACTGGAGTCTGCAGTCTACGTGCAAATTCATGGTACATTCTTGCCTTGTGTTTCGCTTTACTTTCCTTTGCCTCTTCGTGAAATTTTTGAAACCAGGCACTTGAATGATATAGCCCTGTATCAGAGAGTGTATCCGTAACGTTAATTGCTAAAGCATTGGAGGTAAAGCGAGTGGGCATTGCAATTATCAATCGGTCAGCTTTTTCATTATCAATTTGCTTTTTCGCCCAAAGTAAAGAAGCATCTGTTTTTCCAGCACCTGTTGGCGCACGTAATAAAAGCAAATCATCTTTCCAATTGTCTTCTGCAATTTGTTGTACTGATCTTCTCTTTGTGTGCTTAAAGGAATACTCGAACGGAATATAATCAGGTATAAATGCATCATTCTCGGCAATACTTGCTCTTTGATCTGCCAATTGTAATAAGCCACGTATTCCTGCAAACTCATAATGCCTTTTTAGTATTTTCCTAAATGCAAATGATGATTCGAGAATGTATTCATTGTTCAGTAATTCAAATTTCTCCCAAGCTTCTTTTCCACCTTTTATCTTCCATACTTCGCCGACCCACTTATGTTCATGGTATTTTGACAATTTTCTATGATGTGCGCCGATAGCTACTTGTGTTGGCAGTGGAAGGTTAGGGTGTCGAACTACAGAATCTACTTCATGTCTTACCTTCGCCTGCATGAGATTCTTACCCGTTCTTTTCACTTTTGTCTCAAAATCTTTGAAAGTACCTCCATTGGCTTTTTGCCAATACAAAAAAATCTGATAGTCCTTTTGACAAGCTGATTGCCAACGCTTGTGCTTTTTACCTTCATCGTGAAAAAGGCAAGCACCTTCGAGCCGTTTTGCCAAATCCCTTCCAGTCACTTTTTTGTATTTCTCAATGACAAATGGATAACTATCAATTATTTTTTGCCCTTCTGCAACTACGTTATCAACGTGTTCTTGAAGGGTGATACCTGATGATTTGGCTAAATATTCCATTATCCTTTTTTGCTATCATTTTCAGGTGTTTCAAATGCTTGAGCAAACGTTTTAATTTCAACATTTTCATCACAAGGGTCATAGAGTTCGTTTTCTTCATTATTTAAAAAATTGCAAGCATCGGTAAAAGCTCTAATAACTGAAACGTTACCTTCGGTATCATCACCTAAAAAATATTTAGCTTCTCTTGATTTCAACTCCGCCAAAATATTTTTCTTCTCTACCTCACTTGCCGTAAAATACCTTGATGCTTTTCTGCTCAATTTTGTATCAAAAACAATCAATACTTTTTGGGGCTCACCGCTTACAGCATTTCTGGCTTGACTTGCATAATCGTTCATGGATCGAGTAGCTTCTAAGAACAATTTCACTCTACGCATTCTTTCCGGTTCTACAATGTGTTTGAAGAACTTGGTGTCAACGTGAAATTCCTTTTGATATTCAAATGCTTTAGAAATACCTAAAGAGCTAATATCTAAAAAGAAATTCATGTGCATTAAATCTCTTTCGCTAAATTCCTTTGTAGCAAGTGCTTGTTTTTTATCTGATTCTTCAGGGTTTTGTTTTAACCTCACCAATAAATCTCTACCCACTTCGCTTGGGTCAAGAGCAACAGCAGGAGTAACAGTTAATGGAGCAGTTCTTCGACCAGAATAATCGCCCTTAGACGGGTGCATAAATCCACCCATATCTGCTCTTAAATCCACTTCGATTTTATTACTTACACCATCTCCATTTGAGACAAATGTTTCGCCTTTGCTGGCATCATCTCTATTGAGTCGGTCGATGGCACTAAAGATAACATGCCGTTGCATTTGCCCTGAAACATATACCCTTCCGTCAGGTCTTCTTTTTATGGAAGAAGCATTGCCCAATAATTTTTCGCCACCATTGGCAATATGGTTTTCAAATACAGCGATACTTGAAACTAAAATTCCTTTGATTTCCATCTTGATTGATTTTTAAAATTGTGATTAAAAAGTGGTTCATGCCTCCGAGTGTCCAGATGAATCAGCACTATCGTGTCTCGTTTCATCTTCCTTTTCGTCGGTTGGTTTAGTAGGGTTTTCATACTTATTGCGAAGCCGTGAAAATGCCATGATTAAATTTTTTGCGTTTTCCAATGGCAATTCTCCAGAACAGGTTTTTTCAATATATTCAATTGCTTCAGGGGGAGCATCCATGCCTGAAATTCGGCCTGCACGGATGATTACCTGGGCTACTAAAGCGTCTCCTTCTTTGGCAGCAAAAGCAGAACTCTCAATTTCTACTAATGCTTTGGCTTTGGCTTTTTTAAATTCCTCGCTTTTTGTATTGCTGTTTTCTGCTTTGGCTGCGAGGTATGCCACATAATTGAGCCAGCGACCCAATTCCTTTGCAGACTGGACAAGTTCTATTGGTATTTTTTCCATTTTCGTAAAATATGTGGTGAATAAAATTTCAATTGGATGACGATATTCTGCACGAAAAGCTAAAAAGTCTTTGAATGCAGGACGATTGAATAATTGGAGAAACCTGCTGGCGAATAGGTCGAAGCTTTGATATTCAGTTTTATTCTTTATCCGACTTTCAGTATTGAAAACATTTGAATAATAAATAGAATCAATAATAGTATTCAATTTATCCTCTTTCGCTAAATCAATTACATGGTGATTGTATGTGAAAGTTTTTGCGTTTCCATAACTAACCATATAAATAGGCACATTAACCAAGTTGTCAAGAACGGCTTTTCCCTCTGTCCATCTATTTGCCTTTTTCGACCATTCTCCAATTGCCCCCAATAATGCAACACTACCTAAGGCACTGCTTTGCGGTGGATTAGGAAAATTTCCATTAAATATTTTTGGTCGCCATGGACTATAAACTGTCTTTTCACTTTTGCCTTTCCCTATAGTTTCAGAAGAAACTTTACCAACCATTAAATCTTTTACGGATTGCGACAATATCATTGACTTAAATAGAGCGATAAATTTTATCATTTGGTCAAGTGGCAGATCAGGGATGATAGTCGTGTTACTTCTTTCCGTTTTTCCACTTTTGAATACCCGATAAGTCAGGCAAGGTTTATAAGGAGTAATATTTGTAGTGGCTGCACAACCGACTTCCTTAATGGATGCTTTTGGAGTGCTTTGGCTTTTTTTACCATTATTAAATTTTGCTGAAACAGCAGATATGCTCATAGTGAGACTCTCATTACTTGTCTTATTCTTTTTTAAATTTTCAATTAATGAAGTTGTGCCACCCCAAGTTAGTCGGGCACTTTGGTCAGAAGCAATAATATTTGGGCTTAAATAAATCCCTTCATTTGGCAAACCACTACTCTGAAATTTTTTGTTTGCCAAAATGTAGTCATAGCTCATATAGGAATACCTAACGTTTTCCTTTTGCTGATAAGGTTCGGCAGGTTCTACTCTAAAGTGATTTAGTCCCAAAATCAAAGCATTCCTCAATTGTTCGTAAGTGAGTTGCTTAGGGCTTTGAAAATTATTTTCTAACATAATCAGAGCTAATCCATACCGACTATAAGGATGTAAATATTCCATGATTTAGAGTTCTTTTATTGATAAATCCACCCAGCCTTCATTTGTACCCAAATAGGCAATGTTGTATTCTTCGAAACAATCATTTAGCATATTAAATAAATGTTCATTTATTAAAAGTTTGATTTGGTAAGGTTGGTTGACTATTATAAATTCTCTTGCGGTTGGCGAGGTGTAATACATCGGTAATCGCTCTAAATTATTTGCAACAAAATCATTTATGAGCTTATCCTTTAAATTCTTCTTCTCTTTTTTGTCAAATTTATCATTATCATCAATCGCTTTTAATTCTTTTTTTAACCATGATTTATCCTGAATAACCTGCCAGCTTAGATTAGCAGTTCCGTCCATATGGCGCTTGTCATTATGCTTCATTTGTTGCGTCCACAAGTCATCATACCTGCAATCAATTGGAGGATAAAAATGTGGTAGTTCAATGTCAAACAAATGTCCAATCAAAGAAGTGTATCCAACTGCTGACTGGGTTTTTTCAATTTCATTTATCTTGAATTTTTTCTTGTAGAACTTCTTCGTCTCTTTATGAATCGCACTTCGCTCTTTCTTGCCTAAATGCCATCCCATTACATTTTCAAAAATTCCACAAAGGTTTGCCTTTGTCGGGACATTTTGGCTCTTATAGTAGGACCCCGGAAAAGTACTTACAATTGATAGAGGTGCAAGGGGGTCTATCGATAAGATCACTTGCATATCCTTTTCGGGTCTTTGGTTTAGTATTGATAAATCTATTTTCATAAGAGTTTTTTTTCGTTTACGATTTTACCTCTTCACATTCCATCCCTTTACCCCCACCTTCCCCTTCTTCAGATCAAATACCTCCGGATCATAATTTTTATAGCCACATTCCAACAGCCACGATATCCAGCTTTCGCCATGAATGTCCGAAGGTTTGCCGGTTTTTAATGACTTTTTCAAATCAGCGAATCCGTGCAAACCACCGCAGTCTTCGGGTGGACAGGCTCCGCCTCCCTCCAGCAACTCCGGTGAAGTGCGATTGCTCCTGTCTAATTCAAACACATCGATCTCATGAAGCCAACTGTCTCCGAAGTCATACTCGTAGTGCAGTTTGTCACGGGGACGTTCATCAGGAGTAAATTGATTTAGGTAGTCAAGCAATATATTCGATGCAGGTGCGAGGGTGGCATCTATACCCATATCTTCTGCATGTGTACTGACGATCTGGAAGTAGCGGCTACGTGGGTTCTCCCTAAAGCTATATAAATGGCTATTCTTCCATCCCATAGCTGCCTGGATCATTTGATGAAGCCCATGGAAGGTAAGTTTTGCAGGTACCGCGATCTTCCTCCAAATAACCGGATCGGCTATTTCAGAAAGTTCGACTCGAAGTATAAATCTCATATGATTTGTTTTTTATTTTAACGTGTTTGGTATCTCTGATCCTGGATATCTTAATCTGAAATCAAATCGGATACTCGCATCTCATCGCGCAAAGCAGATAGCCGGTTATTTTCCTGATATATCTCCCGGATCAGTAGCTCTGCCTTTGATTCAAATCCCTTTATTTGCCGGGCAAGTTTCAATTTACTTACGATGCGCCGATAAACTCTTCGACCTCGCTCCGTCTCTAATTGTTTTTTGACTGTTTTTTTGATCGTAGTAAAACAGTATCCGGGATAAATGTCAATGATCGGTGTCATAATATCAACAAAATCATAGGAATCATGATTTGTACTTACACATTGCTTGATATCCTCATAGCGTTTTTCTACCGTCAGTACATCCACAAAAAATTTATTGTCGTAAATCTCGTCAATCAGCTGATTTTTTTGCTGTTGGCTCAGCTCCGGTTGCAATTTTTTGTACAAGTCCAGGTCTCGATGCCTTTTGATCAAATGGAGGTGGACATCGAGGTACAGGCTGCGATCCCGTTCCAGATTAACTAGAGGTTGTATTAATTCTGCCCAGTAAGACTTATCCGAATAAAAAAGTTGGCGACCCAAATCCTTAAAATGCATCCACGATTCGGTATCGCGGTAATAAAGTAATAATTGATGAGCAATGTGTGGATCTCTCAAGTAGGATTTCCTGGCAAAGACATGCCACTCTTCCCTTTGCCCGCAGGTCCACAGTAAGTGCAAATGTACCTGAGGCAAAATTTTACCTATTTGTTCCTCCTGATAACGGGTCAATACTTCTTTTCCATTCTTCAATTTCTTGGTCAAAGCATAGATCACAGGCTGAAGCGACAAAAGAAGATTTGTATCATTTTTCCGGTACCGAAAGCAGTAGTCCAGGATCAATACCAACACGCTACGAATTTGCATTTCCGAGACAATGGCAAAGTCAATTTTGTCGCTCACCCCGGAAAATACGTGGGGCAGGATCTCCAGCAGATAGTCATTGACATCATCAAATGCCGGCACGGGATCTTTCAATTCTGTTTCCCGACATGCTAAAAGTAAACCAAACAGGACGATGTACATACCGGCTAAGTTTTGGTTTTTTAAATATACTGCGGCAAGAGCTTGATAATGATCGAGGACAGCTTGCAATTCTTGTTGGGAGGCTTCTTCACAGATTTCCCAGTCCTTCCTATATCCGGAATGGGAAGGAACATAATTATCCAAATCCGGATATTGAAGGTCTATCCGGCCCAATTTGTCTGCTATTTCTTCCTGACATGTTCGGATAGCCACGGCAAATTCATCAACGGATGGAATGCTGTCATCTTCCTCTTTTTGCTCAGCAAAAGCAATAAACTTTTCTTGCAACGCTCTATCCGCATGCAATAGTGAAATCAGGAAAGACAATTTTGTCCGATCTCCACTACGATTAAATTTGGCGATAAAGTAGTCATGCGTTATTTTCATTTAATCGGAAAATTTGTGTCGTGAATCAAGTGGATATTTTCTAGTCAAATGCATATTCCATCATTCTTTGCCGGCAAGGATTATTCTAAAATTTCTATCTCCAAATCGAAAAACTTTGTTATCGTCCCTCGGCAATAACACTATCGAAGCAATTTTATCACCGTACTCCCCCAAATCCAATCCCTGTACTATTTCCTATCCCTACATCCCAGGCAAAACTCAGGGCATTGGGTGTACCCTTGATGATTACCGGGCACATGGAGGCTTTGATGTCTATTTTGTTAAATACGGTTTTCCTGATCTTAGGGCTGAGATATGTAGGGTCATAACTTATATCTATCTCCTCATTTATCCCGAATCGTTCCATTTTTAGTCTCATAGTTTCAGTCATAAGTTTATTGGATTCAGGATCGGTATAATAGAAATATCGCTGGTGCTTTCTTCCCTCAACCGATCGCTTGATGAGCACAGGACTGTTGAGAAAAAATCGATGCTCCGTGCCAAAGTCCGGGGTGGGTTTCATGACTACCTCAGCCACCCGCATACCCCACCGGATCTGCTGGTCTTTAAAAATACCGTCTACGGCCGCTCTGTGAAGGTCCTGAAGTGGAGAGGAGATGCTAAATGTAGCTCCTCTTTTAAATTCTAATCCCTTCTTATCTTTTCGCATCCGGCCACCGTGCAACCAGGACAGCGAGTACAGCGATATGTCATCGTGGAGTTCGTTTTCGCCCAGCCATTTGTGGAAAGCTCCTACCAGGCACTGCTGGTAGTTGAAGGGGACAATTTTCCGGTTTGGAGTTAGTTTTAAATATATTCTCATGCGTATGTCATTTCATAGTCAAATTGAATTGGTATAATTGAGAGAAGTACAGCCTGACAAAACAGCATTGCTGACCACCCTGGAACATATGGCTGCCAGCAAGAAACCGGTCTGCAAATAGTGTGAGATGTGACAGCTGAGGGTATTCTGCTTATATGTGAATGCCCTTGTGATTTGGATAGGAGAGCTATGGTTGGGAATGCCAGACATAATGTGTGACTGTAAATCTAGCACATATATTTACACATAACAAAAAAAATAATATGATTTAGATCATCCTGCGACCGCGAATAACAAGAATCTATATCCAAAACCGACCATTGTCTGTCAACATATAATTTCCCAAAAATATCTCTGTGTCCCAGTGCCTCCGTGTTCAACTAAATATTTCCCTAAAGATTCCTCCGTGTCTCAGTGACTCCGTGTTCAATTATAGATTCAAAAAGTTCCTCCGTCCCCCTTCTTCACTACTTATCCTTTTCCGCCTCATCGTTCATAATCCATTACGGCCTGATATTCTCCCACAAACCAGGTCTTTGGATTTAGATCAGGATCATCATTCCCGTAATAACCGTATCCCAGGATAGTATATTTATCGTCAGATATCGTCTCCCTGAAATATTCTTTTTTAAGTGGCAATTTTTCATGTCGTGACCAGATAATAGTTGCGGGAGGAATAAATTGACCCTGATGCACCACTGTTTCATCAGGCTTTTCCACAACGCACCAAAGCAGTCCGTCCTGCACCTTGTTTACCCCTGTGGATTCGACTACACGAGTGTCACCATTTTTATCATATTGGTCTGTGATTTTTACTCGTTGGAAATACGGTGACTTTGATTCATATTCTTGCCTTACCTTTATTTCATCAGTCTTAGTGAAGGTCTTAATTTTATGTGCCCCGGGGATCTCTACGGGTTGTCGTGTAGAACGAGTCTGGCCATTTGGATCCTTGTATATCTGGAAAGTCCCTTCCCAAATGCCATCCAATGGAAAAAAAACATCGGCAAATATACTGTCACCAGGTGTAAAGTCCGGTGCTGACATATCCATTTTATTCTTTTGTTGACATTGATTTACTAATGCCAGGCTTATCATCAAGAGAAATAATATTTTCATAGCTGTATGGAAATGTGTAAAGTTACAGAACCAATTTAACTCGTACGTCAATGGATCACCAGTTGTATTTTTTAGCTGTATTTCCTCATCCTGAGATATCTTTTCGAATTGATAGATACAGACATCTACTAGCAGAAGATTACCATTGCCGTCACGTGCTTAAGTCACCTCCACATATTACAGTGGTGTCACCATTTAGGTGCAACGCCGAACAAATCGAAAATATTAGGAAGGAACTGATGCATGATAAAATAACGGCGGAGCCTTTTGAGGTAGTTCTCAATGGATTCGGACATTTCCGCAAAGATGTTTTGTTTATAAACGTGGAGAAAAATTCTCCTTTAGAAAAGCTTTCCGGAGATCTTACATCCCGCCTGATCCGCAAGGGTCTTATCTCTGAGAGAAAACGCGGGAGATTTCATGCACATCTGACGATCGCGTTTCGGGATTTATTGCCTGAGGTGTTTGAATCGATTTGGCCGATGTATAAATCAAAACATTTTTACGCCCGGTTTTTATGCACGGGTATCGCATGCCTCCGACATCTAAATAAAAAGTGGGACGAATTTTGGACGATTAATCTTGCATAATATTTTAGGGCTTAATTCTTGATGAAGGCGGAAATAATTCGATTTTTCTCAAGACTTGCTATATAGTATTTTCCATGACTTAGTGAGTTAATATTTATTTCGGTAACCCCCCGCTCGAGAGTGTATTTTTTAAGGATTTGTCCCGCCTGGTCCACGATGATAACATTTTGCACTGGGGAAGAATTGTTCACATTGATTTTGTCAAAGGCGAGGGTGGGATATACTGTAATATCATTTGTCGATGGAGTCTCTACGTAAATAATGGGAGAATACGAGAATGAACCGTCTCTATCGACCATTCTAAGTCTGTAGATAGACTTTGTTTTTCCGATTTTGTGGTCCGTGAAAGAGTATTCAGTTGTCGTATTTGAGAATCCTGTCGCCGGTATACTTCCTATGGTGGTGAAATCGTTTTCGTGAAAGCATTTCTGAACATCAAAAGATTCCGTGCCTTCCTCCAAAAAGGTGGACCATTGGAGGACAATGCGATTGAATTGGAATTCACCACTAAAATTTGCGAGTTGAAGCGGCAAGACCGATGAGCTCAGCTGAATAGTACCGGATTCCTGATTTCCATTTATGGTCCCCGGGGTGGCCGGGAGTACCTGCCAACCCGATCCGGGATCATCGTACAGGATGTTAGGAGCATTAAGGGATTCGTCGGTATTTTTGTCCTTGGGAGCTTCGGATATGAAATTTGAGCTGCTGCTCAGACCGCTCTTTTTTGTACCTGTCGGTAGTTGCTCAGTTACCTTTCCCCAGGCCACTACATCCAGGATCGTTATGCTATCAATAAGGAGGAGCATGTTTCCCTTGGCATTGTCTAAGGTGTCATTCAGTAAGAAATCACCCGATCTAAGCATGGATTCCGCCTGTGCCAACAATATTAAGCCCAGTTTGTCTCCCTGTGCATCTGTGATTGTATCATTGGGCATCTTGCTGCCTATTGGAAAGGTGAAGGTCCACTGGTGTTCGCCGGATTTGGCGTAATGCAGGACCTGTATGTTATCCAGCGCAGATCCCACAGGCCCGATGATCTCGATAAACTCGATATCATCCTTCTGAGCATCATCAACCCTGATTTCGTTGAAGTACAAGCCCCGGCTATTTTGACTGAATAAGTTTAGTGCGGATATGGTCAGAAATGCGATAAGCATTAACCTCATGGTATTTCATAGTTTAGACAGTTAATAAAAATTAACCTGGCGTGTCCAAACTATCGGCCTTTGTACTTGCCTCTTTCGTCTTTTAGTACAAAAGCACTTTCTGTAACGGGATCATGTTCGAAAAACAAGCGCAATCCTTGGTCAATACATTCATCGAGCAATCTCTGCTTCTCTTCAAGGGTGACCAGCGGTTGCACATCGTATGACATGATGTAGGGTAGGGGAATATGCCATGACGAGGGTATCAGGTCTGCACAGAACACCACAGAATCTGTGCCAGTTCTGAGAATTAGTATCATTTGGGCTTCAGTATGTCCGTGCACAAACCGAACTTTTATCCCGGGCAGCCACTCTACGTCCTCACGCTGATAGTCAATAAAGTGCAAAATCCCAAGTTGCTGTAGGGGTATAAAATTCTCGGGAAGAAAACTGGCTTTTTCGCGTGGATTTGGATTTGAAGCAGCTTTAAAATGAACTTCATTTGACCAGTACCGGGCGTTCGGAAATGTGGGGACTATATTTTTCTTTTCATCAAATCGCAGAGCACCGCCAACATGGTCAAAATGAAAGTGCGTAATAAATACATCGGTAATTTCCTCAACTCCTGTTCCTTCCTTTTCGAGTGAATCGGACAACTCCAGTCCATGGGGATGAAAATGTGATCTAAATCTTTCACCCTGTTTAAAACCGATTCCACAATCTACCAGAATCTTGCGATCGTTGACTTCGATCAGTAGACTGCGCATGATCCATGGACACATATTGCTTTCATCTGCGGGATTCAGCTTGTTCCACAGGCGTTTTGGCACGACTCCAAACATGGCACCTCCGTCCAGTTTAAAATGTCCAGCCTCCACTGCCTTAATTGTCATTCTAAAATCCGATTGATTTTTTATTCGAGTGAAGACTCGCTTTCATTCTCAGCATTTTTAGGGCGGCAATTGCTGCCTCTTCGCCTTTGTTACCTACTTTTCCTCCTGCTCTTTCCCTGGCCTGCTCCAGAGTGTTGGGAGTCAGGACACCGAAAATAAATGGCTTTGTTCTCAATACCCCAAGCTGAACCAAGCCAGTAGCTACAGCATTGCTGATGTATTCGTCATGGCGGGTTTCACCTTTTATAATGCAGCCAAGGCAAATAACCGCATCACAGTTGTGCTGGTCATCAATGATTCTCGCTCCTGTAGGGAGCTCGAATGATCCGGGTACGTAAACTGTGAATATATTTTCCTTTTGTATCGCATTTTTTTTTAGAGTATCCTGACATGCCTTGAGCAAGCTCGTGGTAATGTCACCGTTCCATTCAGAAACTACGATACCGATTTTACATTTCCCGGCATCGGGCAGTTCGATTATTTTATTTTGTTTTTTTTTATGAATATCCTTCATCGTCTTTGTTGGTAGCCGGAAAATTAAAAGCCCGCAATCAACACTGAATGACAACGGGCTTGAGAATTTTTTTGCTGATCATTTAATTCAGTGCCGCCTGCGCCCTCTCAATGAATTTATCAATATTAAATCCATCCTGGCTTTTTGCATAATCGGATTTGATCTCCTTAAAGGTTTTCAGAGCCGCAGCATAGTCGCCCTGGCTTTCGTACAGAAGACCGAGTTTTTTCATATAATATGGAGTCAGAAAATCATTGTCCCCGGCACTTACTGCGTTTTTGTATGCTTTTTCAGCCTGGTCATATTGCTCCAACTCAGAATACGCATCTCCCAATGCACCGTATTTCATAATGGGTGTAATAGTACCACCCGGAGAAAAGTCTGATAAATAGGAAACAGCGGCATCAAATTTTCCCAAATGCAAGTAGCAGATCCCGGCATAATAATGAGCCAGGTTGGCCACTTTGGTGCCACCGTAATTGTCGATGATATCGAGAAATCCACTGTAGCCGCCGCCGGGATTAAGCAGTGCCAGCTCAAATGAATCACGCTCGAATTGGAGCTCAGCCTGAAAAATCTGCTCTCCTGCCTCGATTTCCCTGGGTAACACATAAAACTGCTTGTATGCAAAATAACCACCAACTATCAAGGCAATTGCACCAAGAACTGCCAATATGGGCTTCTGATTTCTCTCAAAAAAGTCTTCCGCTTGTTCCTTTACCTCAACTATATCAACTATAGTTTCATCTTGTACTTTTTTCCGCTTTCTTCGTTTTGCCATACCCGTTTTAGAAAATTTGTGCAAAGATAGCCTTTAAAACGAAAACTGAATCAGATTGTTACACGGTAAAAGGAAAGTCCTTTTGCACATAATTGTCATTGTACAGGTCCTTTGGATCAGGCAGGGGGGAGGCTTCGGCAAATTCAACTGCTTTAGTTACTGTTTCTTTGACTGATTCCTTGATCTGCAAAATCTCATCTTCTCGTGCAATGCCATCTCCAAGAATCTTCTTCTCCAGCTGTTTTACGGGATCGCGCTCTTGATATTCTTTCAATTCTTCTTTAGATCGGTATTTTGCCGGATCAGAGACAGAATGCCCCTTGTAACGGTACGTGTTGAGTTCTAAAAAATAAGGTCCTTTACCAGATCTAATGTGTTTTGCAGCCTTATCGAAAGCAGAATGGACGCTTTCCGGGTTCATAGCGTCGACGGGCTCGGCCGGTATTTCAAATACGCCGCCGATCTTGTAGATCTCTGTAATATTGCTTGTACGCTCCACTGATGTGCCCATGGCATAATGATTATTCTCACACGCATACAACACGGGAAGCTTCCAAGTCGCAGCCATGTTGAGAGACTCATAAAGCGCTCCCTGTCTTGCGGCACCGTCACCAAACATCGTGAGACACAGCAGGTCAGTTCCCCTGTATTTCTCAGCAAAAGCAATCCCCGTACCGATGGGAATCTGAGCACCCACAATCCCGTTGCCTCCGAAGTACCGGTGCTCCCTACTAAAAAAATGCATGGATCCCCCTTTTCCCTTAACAACACCAGTGGCTTTACCAAAAAGCTCCGCCATACACCGACTGGGGTCCAAACCACGTGCGAGGGCAATACCATGTTGTCGGTATGCTGTTACGACAGCATCCTCTGGCTTCAATGCGGTTAATAAGCCTGCTGCAATGGCTTCCTGACCAATGTAGACATGACAGAATCCCCGAATCTTGTTTTGACCGTACGCCATGAGTGTTCGCTCTTCAAATCGCCTGATGAGCAGCATGATCTCATACCACTGGAGATAGATCTTCTTAGTGAATTTTCGCCTTGCCTGGCTTGCAACTTTTCCCATATGGTGCTAAACGTCCTTTAATTTTATCAGATGCAAATGTACGGCATATCTCGGGTTTTCTTTCCCGCGTGTGGCATATCATCTCACGTGCAAGCTTTAGATTCGACAGATGCATGACGACAAGAATCCCTTTCCGGTTTGACTGCGAGGATTGCTTATAGAAAAAATATTAGAAAAAGTGTTAATATTTACTATCCGTACAATTTTCTCCTTGAAATCCAGTTTTAACAGCACATACCGACTTTTCTTTTTCCGTCTCACATATCAAAACTTTTTACCTGTAATATCTACGTACAGCAGACTTCATTTGTCAAAAGGAATTATTTAACCCTTACAAATTTTTGATATAATGAAATCTATTTATCAATTGTGCAGATGCATTGCCATGGCTGCATTGCTGATGTGGCTTTTATTTCACATGGCTGGAGACGCTCATGCTCAAACTAATTTAGGGCAGTGTGTCAAACCCGCTGATCTACAGACCGATATGGTCACTGAACACACTGCCCAATTATTGTGGCAAAGTAAAGGAGCAGGTGATGAGTATGAAGTCGAAATACGGTCTATGGGCAGGACACCCAGCTTCGTGAAGACCAAGATTTCCAGTGAGACACAAGTCGCTATCGAAGGCCTCATCCCGGGGAGTAAATACCGGTTTAGGGTAGCGACTAGATGTGGCAGCGCCAGAAGTGGTTTCACAAAGTGGCGGACTTTTACCACATCGGGTATGAGTCCTCACGAGTCTTGCGGCAAGGCTGAAAATCCGGAGGCTAAGGCTTACTCCATGACCACTGTCTCCCTGAGCTGGACTGGTTCCGGTTTTTCGACCCATTACGAAGTGGAAGTTAAGAGTAGAGGTAAGCAAACCCCTTTCTATTATTTTAATAAAAGTCTCGTGGACACCTCCATTACAATCACCGGATTGATCCCTCTTGGCAAATATAAATTCAGGATCAGAAGTACTTGTGAAAATGGTGCTGTGAGCGGAGCGACCTCGTGGTACAAATTCCAACTTGATGATCAGATTATGCCAGATACTTGTGCCACGATCTCACAATTCGAAATCGACTCCGTAACATCTTCATCGGTCTTCTTCAGTTGGAATCAGGTAAACCCGGAGGCAAAATTCACTCTGAATCTGGGCAAGGATTCAAGTTTGATCAAAGTGATCCATGGTGTTTCGAATCACGCCTCATTAGACAGTCTCGACCCGGCCACTGACTACTACCTTACCCTTATTGACAGTTGCCCCGACGGGATATCAAGTCAAATATCCGTCTTGTTTAAAACGGATAGCATTGTGGTGGAATGTGATAGCATAGTGAGACTTGATGCGATTCCGGTTGATTCAAGCAGGTACAGTCTTAGCTGGGATTCTGTGGACGGATCGGGTTACCACGTCCAGGTTGCAGACAGGGATACAATGAAGGCGGATCTCTATGCAGATTCCGTTGTGAGCGATGCAATGCTTCTCTTTGCTGCCCTGGATTCAGTAGAAGAGTACAGGTTTAGGGTACGAGCCTTGTGTTCGATGGATGCCGAAGGAGCGTTCTCACAGTGGTTTGGTTTCCCGATTGAGGCGGACAGTCTAGCTTCATTGGTCTGTGAGCCTCCCGCTGAATTCAGGATCGACAGCGTTGTAGGGGAGGACAGCTACTTGAGCTGGAAGGGAAGTGACACGATAAGGTATCAGATACAGGTGCGAACCCAGGACACTTCCTGGAGCTTCGTCATGGAAGCAGATAGCAATTATATTTTTCTGATGCTTGCCGACCTGGATTCGGCAACGGCATACGAGGTGCGCGTGAGAAGCTTGTGTGGAAATGAAGAATCAAGTCCCTATACCGAATGGTTGGATTTTGAGACTCCGGCGATAGTTACATGTACCGAGCCTGCAAAATTATCTGCCGCAACCGAAAACGACAGTACAGTCAAGCTGAGCTGGCAACCATCCGCGACCGCCATATCATATCGGGTATTTGTGGCTCTGGAAGATACGACTTCGCAAATTTTATTGGATTTGCAAACCGCGGATACAATGCTACTGGTCAGCGGGCTTGAAGGGGAAACTCTATACAGGTTTCGACTCATTTCGGTTTGCGACACCGGGGATACTTCCAACTATACGGACTGGTCCCTTTTTCAAATTTCCGACACCACATTCCAATGCCCGGCGCCGGAGCAAGTGCAAGTAGATTCCCTGAATACGCACGAAGTGTGGATTTCCTGGAACGAGACAGATGCTGATTATTACCGGATTGTATTGATGGATCAGGACACCGGCAGTATGAAAGAAACAGTCTACACCACCGACGATCCTGAGCTGCACGCGGATTCACTGCTACCCATGACAGAATACCGTTATTATTTGCAATCGGTGTGTCAGGGTCTACGTGGAGAACCTACGGATACATCAGTTTTTATCACGTTGGGGGAAGAACAGTCCGACACATGTTTTGCCCCCGAAGATTTTGTCCTTGATTCTGTAGATGTAAATGAAGCATGGATCTCCTGGAGTAGTGTAGATACGGGGCATTTCATTTTCTCTGTATTTACTCCGGATTCGCAGGACTATTATTTTGAGGAGGGAGAAATTATGGAATCGAGGATCAAGTTGGTGGATTTACCTCCTGGTGAGGACTTTTCTCTGAGCGTTAGGTCACTCTGCTCAGAATTTGATACCAGTGAATGGTCTGAGCCATTCTTGTTTCAGACGTTGCATATTCCAATTGATCCGGTAGATAGTTGCTCCGTTCCGATCCCGGTATTACAAGACATCACGGACAGCACAGCCACTGTGGAATGGACACCGGCCTCTGATAGTGCTTTTTATCTTCTAGAGGTAGAAAATATAGGGTTGACACCATCATTCCAATTGGTAACTACCACAAGGGACACTATGTTCCAGCTCGAGGGCTTAGTAGCGGGAGGATCCTACCAGTGGAAAGTAGTAGCTTTTTGCCATGGATATCTGATTAGTGATTGTTCACCATGGATGATTATTCAGGCTGAAGGGCCTTTAGAACCCACTTGTCCCTCCCCTACGGGACTAAGTGCTACTCTAAATGATCAAGGTGATATGACTCTATCCTGGGATGAGACGGACGACATCCTCGACTATGAGGTGGAGGTGCAGAGTATCGACTCCACTCCCTTTTATGGATTGAGCAGTATTGTTGCCGAAAACGAATTGGTATTGGACGACCTGGCAGCAGGGGGATTTTATGAGTTTAAGGTAAATGCCCAATGCCTGGACGGAACGATAAGCGAGGATTCAGACTGGTTCTTCTTTGTGGTGAATCCGGCCGACACCGCAGTTGTTCTCGGTTCATCCAGCACGTATAGACAAATGGCTTATCCAAATCCGGTCAGGAGTATTTTACGCATCGCGGTGCCGGAAGAGCTGTTTGATCAGGATCTGTCGGTCGACATCCGGGATATGATGGGCAGGTCAGTTCTTCGTAAGAAAGGGCAGCACATCGACGAAGGGGACATATTATCCTTTGAGGTCGGAGAGATAAGAGACGGAATATACAAGTTGGCCGTAACATCTGAGGCTTATCAGTTTTATGATCTCGTGTTTATTTCTACTCATAGTCTGAAATAGCCGGGGTCGCGGTCTTCTCCAGGGAGCAAATCTTGGAGCGGTGATCTTTTTGCAAGTGGCTGTCTTCCGGGCAGTCATTTGTTTTTCGTTTTGGTTCAAATTCATATTATCTTTGATTATAATATAAAGACGTGATATGAATGTTGCGATCTTAACTGGAGGAACTTCCAGTGAGCGATCCATATCTGAACAAAGTGCAGAGTTGGTCCGGAAGTATCTGGACAAGGAAAAATACGCGATCCGGCTTATCTCAATAGAAAAATCAGGGTGGATCGATGTGGACTCGAAAAACAGAGTAGATCTAAATGATTTTAGTCTGACGCTGGATGGAAAAAAGAGACACTTTGATTTTGTTTTTCTGATGATCCATGGTACACCGGCAGAAGATGGAAAATTGCAGGGTTACTTCGAGTTGATGGGTATAGCACACAGCACTTGCGATACCCTCTGTTCTGCGCTTACATTTGACAAGCAAAAATGTAAAGACTACCTGAGGAATTATGACGTTCCGATGGCTTCGTCGATATTAATCCTGAAAAAAAATCCTGTTGACAAGAAAAAAATTCAGGCACTGGGACTACCATTATTTGTAAAACCGAATGGAAATGGATCGAGTTATGGTGTTCACAAAGTGATCGATGAAAGAGAATTATATGAAGCCATTGAAGATGCCTTCCGATATGACTCGGAAGTCATAGTCGAATCATTTTTAGACGGCCGGGAATTTAGTTGTGGAGTAGTCAAGGAACAAGATAAGCTGCATGTCTTTCCGGTCACAGAAATAATTCCCAAGGCAGATTTTTTTACTTACGAGGCCAAATACGACGGTGCCAGTGACGAGATTACTCCAGCCGATATCTCCACGACCCTGTCGCAACAATGTATGGCACTTTCTGAAAAAATTTACAACATATTGTCGTGTAAGGGAATCGTGCGTTTTGATTATATTTTAGTCGACAATAAATTTCACTTCCTTGAAGCGAACACAATTCCGGGTATGAGCGAAATGAGTATTGTGCCACAGCAGGCCAGGGCTTATGGATGGACGATTACCAAATTACTTGACGTCGTTATTTCAGATTGCCTGAATGATTACGTGTAGTGCTTTAATTGTTCTTTTAATCGCTCTTTGAATCTTTTTCTAAGGTGAGGTGGTTCTTTGACGATGATGTGTTCGCCAAAGGAAAGAAGCGTGCTTTCCAATTCGAAATTTGGTATTACTTCGATGCAAAATTCAGTCTCCTTTTCGCTCGTCCCGGTGATTTTTTGTGAGACATGAAGGGGTTTGGTTATCAAATATTTTGCATTATCCTCTGAAGCAGAAAAGACGATTTTTTCGATTTTGCCTTTTTTCGGCAATGTCACACCGATAATATTTTCAAAATAATGAAGGGGATCGAAATTGGTATCACGGTAAAAACGGACCATTTCTTTTTCAACCTGAACGAGCCGATCGAGTGCAAAATTTCTTATGTCTTCACGAGAATGATCCCAACATACTAAAAACCATCTATTATCATATTCCTTTATTACATAGGGGCTGATCACCCGCGTATAGGGTTGATCCAGGTAGAAGGGCTGGTAGGTGATTTTGAGTGCATTTTCATTTTGGATAAAATCATATAGTTCATGCAGCCATCGTTGGCCCGGCTCATTCAAACTATGGTCAAAGTGGATGATTTCTTTGCGTGACGCTTGCTGCAAAGTGACTGTGTGCTCGAGTTTAGTTATAATGTTTTCGATCCCCGTTGTATTCTGGAATCCCTTAAAGTTCTTCAAAATGGAAAGTGCGTATTCAAGCTCGAAGATGTCGTCCTTGCTCAATGGAAATTTTTGAATCGAGAAGTTGGGATCATCATATCTATAGCTCTTATTTACACGATCATAAACAATGGGAGCAAAGTAGCCCAATTTTCCATCGCGCATATATTGTATATCATACATGATTGTGCGCCTTGAGGGATAGACATCGAGACCCTCGTACTCGTAGATCTTTTCGGCACAGGCCTGGGCCAGATCTTCCCAGGTCCACCTACGATGACGCTTGCCGAGGCATTCGTCTATCGTACGGTAGCGTATCAAAGCATGAAGGTTTGTTGGCATAATCAAATCTTAAACAGCGAAAAATACATATAAAAAAATAAAAATATGTATTTTTACATTAGAGTGCAAAAACATTGCACGTTGGTGGTCTAATCTTGTATTGTCAGATATGATAAAAAGCAATATTTACATCACCATTAAAGCACTTACTCATGGCACATTTACTACTCATTGCAATCATTGCACTCAGCCTACTTTCTCTGGTCAATATCACCGGGGGAATTGTGCGGCGAGTGCAAAGCTAGGAGGAATATGGCAGTGAGTGGGCCAGGTATGACATGGCCTCACTCATTGCTCATTGGCCAACAAAAAAGGACACTATGGAATTAACAACCATTCTTACGATTTCGACCCTTATACTCGTGGTCATCCACTTTATCATTTCGATATTTAGGCGGACCCCGGATTTTGAGCATTTGATTCACCAGAGTCAGATTCAGATGAGGGATCAGCAAAATGAATTTAAGAATGAGCTTCGGGGAGATTCAAACGAGCAAAGGCGGGAACTTACTTCAAATCTTCGCGATATGAGATTGGAGCTTGATGACAGGCTCGTCAAGTATTCGCACCGGCAATCGGAGGCTGTTAATGGATTAAAGCAACAGGTGCAAGATCTGGTCTCGAGTAATGAAGACCGGTTCAATAAATTGAGCGATGGTACGGCGAAGGCATTGGAAAAGATCAGGGGTGAAGTAAGCCAACGACTGGAGACTATCCGTACCGAAAATCATCAACAGCTGGAAAAAATGAGGGTGACTGTAGACGAAAAATTGCATCAGACTCTTGAAGAACGGCTTGGGAGGTCATTTAGAATTGTTAGTGACCACCTCGAAAAGGTGCAAAAAGGCCTGGGGGAAATGCAATCGCTGGCTGCAGGTGTAGGAGACTTGAAGAAAGTACTCTCCAACGTGAAAACAAGGGGGATCCTGGGCGAAATACAACTGCTCAATATCATTGAGGAGATCATGACTCCCGATCAGTATGAACTCAATATCTCCGTGACACCGGGTAAAGACAGCAGGGTAGAGGTGGCTATCAAAATGCCTGGTAAGAAAAACGAGTGCGAACATTTGTTTCTTCCCATTGATTCCAAATTTCCCCTAGATAAATACCAATCGCTGACCGATGCATACGACCTGGGCTGTGCACTGCAAATCGCCGAGAAAACCAAGGAACTGAAACGCGCGATTCTCGTTGCCGCAAAAGATATTCAAACCAAATACATTGCACCTCCGCACACCACTGATTTTGCCATAATGTTCTTACCCGTTGAGGGCCTCTATGCTGAAATCAGCAGACAGGGTGACTTACTTCATGATTTGCGCTCGAAATATCAGATTCTTGTGGCAGGGCCTAATAATCTGTCGGCGTTCTTAAGTAGTCTGCAAATGGGTTTCCGCACACTTGCCATCGAAAAAAGATCCAGTGAAGTCTGGACAATGCTGAGCGAGATAAAGACCGAATTTGGCAAATTTGGTGGTGCCTTGGAAAAAGTTCAGAAGAAGCTTTCCGAGGCAAATAATGCGATCGATCAGGTCGGAGTGCGTCGGCGTGTGATCGAACGCAAGCTGAATAAAGTAGAAGAGTTACCTGATGATTCCTTAGTCGTTAAACGTGTTTTATAGTTAGTTTTTTCTCACTAGAAATCATGTAGCCTGATGTTTCTGTCCTGGAAACTCAGGCTACATCTTTTAAAGCTTTTGAGTTTTCTAAATTGGGGATGGACTGTCGATGGGGATTGGATAGAAGGGACTAGATTTCAGATCCTATTCAAATAGATCGGAGCTCAAATACCGGTCACCGCGATCACAAACTACAAAAACGATAACACCTTCATCCAGCTCTCGTGAGAGGCGGTAAGCAGCACTCATTGCCCCTCCAGTGCTCATACCGGCCATGATACCCTCTTCTCCCGCCAGTCTTCTCGTCATGGCAATTGCTTCTTCTGTGCTTACATCAAATATCCGGTCCACACGTTTGGGCTCATAGATTTTAGGTACGTACTCCGGTGACCACCGCCTGATGCCAGGGATTCGAGAGCCCTCAGTCGGTTGTGTGCCAATGATCTGAATGTCGGCATTCTGCTCTTTTAGGTAACGGGATACTCCCATGATCGTCCCTGTTGTACCCATTGCAGACACAAAGTGAGTGACCTCCCCATCGGTGTCGTGCCAGATCTCAGGTCCGGTTGTCCGGAAATGCATACCGTAGTTGTCCGGATTACCAAACTGGTTGAGTATATGATAATCGCCATTTGCAGCCATATCCTCAGCCACTTTCCGGGAGTGTTCAATGGTCTTTTCCGCGGGAGTCAATATGACTTTGGCACCGTAAGCCCTCATCGTGTTTATGCGCTCAATTGTGGCATCATCAGGCATGATCAACGTAATCTGAATCTTTAAAATCTGAGCAATCATTGCAAGGGCAATGCCTGTGTTTCCACTTGTGGCTTCCAATAGATGGCTATGCTTTGTAATTGTACCCTTCTCCAGTGCTCCTACAATCATTCCATAGGCCGCGCGGTCTTTGACGCTCCCTCCGGGATTTTGTCCTTCCAGTTTTGCGTAAACCTTTACCCTGGGATTCTCGGGGATATTTTGCAGTTCTACAATAGGTGTGTGCCCGATCAGATCAAGTACATTCATCAGTCTTTCATCTTGTATATTAGTTTATCCAATTCCTCCTTGTTGTCATAGTGCATCTTTGCCTGATAATATACCTTCGAATAGGGGCCCAGACTTTTGGTGATCCAGACATTTCCGCCCACCACACTGTGATGACCGATAATGGTGTCACCACCCAGGATGGTCGCTCCTGAATAAATCACCACATGATCCTCAATCGTAGGATGCCGTTTGGACAAGGCATCTTCTTTTCGCACACTTAAAGCCCCCAAGGTGACTCCCTGATAAATCTTCACGTGATTCCCAATTACAGAGGTTTCGCCAATGACTATTCCCGTGCCATGATCAATGCAGAAGTAGTCACCGATCTTTGCCCCAGGATGGATGTCGATACCGGTGCGGCTATGCGCATATTCAGACAGCATTCTCGGCACAATGGGAACATTCATCCCATTCATCAAGTGTGCAAAGCGATGTGCCGCAGTCGCATAAAAACCCGGATAGGTGCGAATTACTTCTTGCTGACTCTTTGCCGCGGGATCACCTTTTTCCAAAGCTTCCAAATCCATCAGCAGTCTCTTGTAGATCGATGGAATGGCATCAAAGAAGTGACTAACCTGCTCCTCAATTTGAGCCTCTTGATTAAAAGGACGGAAATCAAAGATTTTGAATAAATCATTTTTAAGAGTGTCAATATGTGACTTAAAAGCTTCCAAATCATGAAAAGGCTGATCACTAAATTCCGGAAAAAGTGTTCCCAGAAGTGACTGAAAAAAATCTTTTACACGTGTGAGCGAAGGGCAATTGCTGCATCCTTGATGTTTTTCAAAAAGGGAATTGATCAGTTTTTCATCCATGATAAAACGTATATCACTTCTACATTTTCAAAAATTTGTCCTGCCATTCGAATTCTCGCTGATACTGTCAAAAATTCAACATTAAAACGTGATTTGCTTTAAAGTCGATCTATTGACTCCCAGATCTGATTATCGACTTCGATACCCGATTTTAATTGTTCTCGTCTCCTCTCCAGGGTCGCCTCTCCTGGATAACGCACAGGATGGTCTTGTTGTTGAGCAATGGAGCTTTTATAAAACCGAATTATTTCGTCACATACCGTATCCATCTTGTCCTTAGTACCGAGTCTGTTTACATCTATGCACATAAAGACCTGAGACAGATTTGTCTCGGCATCTAGTTTCCCTATTTCGCTGGTACTGCTTCCATCTGAAAGCAAGGTAGCCATCATGTCAATGAGCAGAGACAAACCGGATCCCTTCCAATATCCCGTCTGAAGAATCCGTTTGGATTTGATTATGGCATCTGGATCGGTGGTTAAATTTCCTTCGTGATCAAATCCTCCCGGCAAGGGGAGTTGCTTTCCTCCAAGTCTTTCACGATAGAGTTTTCCATATGAAAACTGGGATAAAGACATATCGAGAATCACAGGCCCCCCTGTGCGCGGCACTGCAACTACGATGGGATTGTTTCCTGTAGTTGTGGTCGTCCCACCCCATGGGGGCATGTTGGGCATGGTATTCGTGAAGCAAATAGAAATGCAATTTTTTTCGGCAGCCATCCACCCATAGGTTCCCCCTCTCATCCAGTGATTTGTATTGCGGAGAGAAACACAGCTCATTATTTTTTTCTTTGCCAGGTCGATCGCCCTTTGCATGCAGAAATGGGCATTTACCGGCCCGGGTCCCTGCTGACCGTCATAGCGTTCGAGAGGACCGATTTTTTCTACAAGTGTGGGAGATGCCTGAGGGTCAATGATTCCCTTTTCCACATTTTTGATAAACTCGCCAAAACGATTGATTCCATGACTATGGTAACCATCTAAAGTAGAATCAGAAAATATTTTTGCAACGAGTTCTGCGTTCTCACTGGGGAAAGAATACTTGAGCAGGATACTACGCAATCGCAGAATCATCTGCTCATACTTGATTCTCATGTGTCGAACAATTAGCTACCCGGCCTTTCTAGAGAGTGGGTTCCCACCCATATTCATAGTCGCGAGACCACATTTCTGAGGCGTGGCTATCCCCCAAAATGTGTCCGTTGAGCGGATTTACCTCGACGGATCCTCCACATTCCTGTGCAATGTTGCCCAGATGTGCCAGTAAATTGCTTTTGTAGCCATCATCGATTGGTGCTGCAAGAGTCTCGCCTTTGCGTATACCATTGCAAAAGTTCAGCATGTGGAATGTGGTCAGTCCTCCACCTCCCACCAGGTCTGTCGTACCCGAATCAGTCACTTCTTTCATTTCCTTGATCGTCTTACCCTTTTGATCGTAGGCAAAATAACCACCACGATCCATCATAATCGTTCCTTTTGTCCCGTGGATAGTCACCCCCCTTCCCCGCTCAAAGAATTTGTGGCTGTTACAACTCTTGCCTTCCCAGGTAATCATTTTTCCATCTGCAAACTCGTAATTGGCAATTTGTGTATCGTAAAATTCCCAATCATCATCAAAGTGATACCGGCCTCCAGATGAAGTCACCTTTGTTGGAAAATCCACTCCCAGGGCCCACCTGCAAATGTCCAGCTCGTGAGTACCATTGTTATTTATCTCACCCGTACCCCAATTCCAAAACCAATGCCAGTGGTAGTGCACAATATTATCTCTGTACTCGCTTCGGGGAGCTGGTCCCTGCCACAACTCCCAATCTAACCAGTCCGGCACAGCCACTTTTTTTCCCTTCCCTATCGAGTTTCGATTATTGGCGTACCAGGCTTTGCCGAAATACACTTCTCCGATGAGACCATCACGTATATCCTGGATCGCTTGCTGGGAAGCAGGTCCGGACCGTTGCTGGTTGCCCATTTGTATTACCCGGTCATACTTTTTCTGGACCGCCACCAGAAGTTCTCCCTCAGCGGGATTGTGACAACATGGTTTTTCTACATAAACGTGCTTGCCGGCCTTTGCTCCCAGGATTGCCATAGGCGCATGCCAGTGGTCTGGAGATGCAATTGCAATCGCATCCACATCCTTATTTTCAAGTGCTTTTCTAAAATCAACATGACCGGTAGGTGCTGTTCCCGTTTTTTCTTTTATGATTCCACTGCGTTTTTCCACGACTCGACTGTCAACATCGCAGATGTCAGATATCGAGGTATTGGCCACATCAAGGATGGAATCGATCAGTGCACCACCCCTGCTATTCATCCCGATGACGGCAAAATTTACTCTGTCATTTGATCCTAGAACTCTGCCATAACTCTTGGCAGATATTCCCATGGACAATCCGGCTGTACCGACAGCTGTGGTTTTTACAAATTGACGTCGCGTATTTTTATTTTTCATGATCCTGCTTTTTTAAAACTCTCTGATTTTGATATTTTTAAATTGTACAGCATTGCCGTGGTCTTGCAATAAAATATGTCCGGCCACTCCCCGCCCGAAATTTGGCCACTTTGCGTATTTACTTTTTTCCACAAGCGCGGCAAATGTCTGGGACCAGCGGTCGTATTCCACCACTTTTACATTATTGAGCCAGTGCTCTACATGTCCACCCTTTACCACGATCCGTGCTCGATTCCATTGGTTTTTGAAAAACCTTTTCTTCTTATTACTTTTTTCGGAAAGGTTACCTGCGGGAATTAAATCGTATAAAGATCCCACCGTTCGATTTCCTCCAACACCCATTTTAGCATCTTTATGAACATCATCATCAAGTACCTGGAACTCCAGGCCGATTGCAGATCCTTCAGCCTTATTTAAATCCGGATCGACAAAATATTTTATTCCACTATTGGCACCTTCGGTAATTTTAAAATCAACTACAAGTTCGAAGTTGGAATAAGTGTCTTTAGTGATAATATCGCCACCGTGTCGCGACTCCCCTCCCCCTGATTCAAGGACACTTAAAATGCCATCTTTTATCACCCATCCCTGCTCGGGAAAATGCTCGGTCTTAGCACCTCTCCAGCCATCGGCAGTTTTTCCGTCCCACAACATTCTCCAGCCGGTTCGTTTTTCGTGTTCTGTCAGCTCGCTGCAGTAATTAAATTCAGATGCATAAACTGCGGATGGGCTTTCATATTTCGCAACATTTTCTGTAATTATTCGGATATTTTTCCACTGAATTGTTTTTCCCACTTGATCATCGTTGTGAATAGAGTGGACTTGCAGAGCAATAAATCCCGACGCAGTGAGATCGTCAACGAGATTTGCGCATTGCACTCCATTCACCCAGGTCCGCAGATGGGGCCCAATGGCTTCGATCCTCAAGTGATTCCAATCCCCGACATTAAATGCAGATGCCCCTTTTTTATTTTGAGTAAGTGGGTACAACCAACCGCGACGAGCTTCATCGTAAATTCCTCCCGTCCATCGGCGATCTGATGGATCGAGCTCTACTTGATACCCGTGTACGCGGCCATCCCGATAGTCTTCCAGACTTTGACTTCTTATCTGGACACCGGAGTTTAGACCGTATTCCAATTTCACATCGAGCTCAAGAATAAAATCCCCATAATCTTTTTCCGTACAAAGGAAAGTGTTGGGTGTTCCCTTCCTTGAGATCCCCACAATGGCTCCATCGACGATCTCGTACTCCGCCGTACCATTCTTTTTTGTCCAACCATCAAAGCTGTGTCCATTGAAAAGTTCTTTCCATGGTGCATCTTCTTGTGCCTGTCCATTAAATACAAGAAGAGTGGCCAATAAGGCAACACTAAATATGCGAATTTTAGTCATTTCCATACTGCGAAATATCATGCTAAATTATTTTTTCAAGTTACTAAGTTTATTGGTATTAGGGAAATAATCCATCTAAAGAAAGGGTATTTCAACGTTGTCCCGTTGTCGCATTTCCATTTTTTTTCTCACAAAAGATGACTCACCGAAAAAAGAAAAAAAACGCCGGTAAGAACTGCTTCCGGCGTTTTTGTAATCTACAATTAAACTAAATTTATATCCAAGAGATCACATTCAAATTCTATTGATATCCGGGATTCTGCGCATATCCCCCCTGCGTACGGTCTATTTGATCCTGAGGGATGGGACGGACCACATGATAATCCTGAATATTAGGACCTCCCACGGGATTATGCGCCTTCACCCTTTCTACCAGGCTGTTCGTACGCGTCAAATCCATCCATCTATGTCCCTCTCCGATCAATTCTCGAGCTCTCTCCGCCAAAATCATTTCGAGATCAACATCGGCGCCGGAAATTTCCATGTCTGCCTCCTTTCCGGGCCACGCTCCACGACGTCTAATGACATTGATATCTTCGGCAGCTCCATCCATGTTGTCCTGTTTAAATCTGGCCTCGGCTCGCAATAAATAGGCCTCACCAAGTCGCATCAGAACATAATCGCGTTGACCCTGCGTCTTTTGTCGATCCGGTCTGGTGTCATCAATCCACTTATTCATAGAAGGAAAGATCCGAAGATGTGTCACACATTCAAAACAGTAATGCTCTCGATGTGTGTAGACAGTATACCTGGTATTGGCAATTCGCTCATCTGTCCATTCGTCATCCCGTTGAGGTCCTGGAATGAAGAGCGCCGTGTCACCGACTTCGAATTTCGGCGTTCCATCCGGCCATGTAGGAATGGTTCCGGCATTATTCGAAATCCAGGCATGCTTATATGATTTGTCATAACGAGAATCAACATCCCTGTCCCATAAACTCAGTAGATAATCAGTAGGTCTGAATCTCTTCCAGGGCCTGCCATTTGTGATATCACGAGTCATCCCCGGTCGCACATCATATTCCATAAGGAAATAGAGATGGCCCCGGTGTCCTTGACCGTCTATCCCCTCGTCGACCTGGCTCTTACTATTCTGGATCGTCCAAATGATTTCCGAATGTTGCTCATTGCCGATTGTCCATAAGTCCGCAAAGTCTGGAAGGAGAGAGAATCCATAGTTATTTATCACATTAGAAAACAATGTCTCAGCACGTGCAAAATCAGCAGCGCTGTTGGTTCTCCATCCTCTTCTCAGCAGGGCTTTTCCCAGTAAAAATTCAGCGGCGGGTTTGGTTGCACGTCCGAAATCGCTTTGTGTTTCAGGAAGCGTAGCGATTGCTGCCTCTAAATCGGGGATGATCGCTTCATCGTATACCTGCTCAATCGATGTTCGGTTGGCTTCGATTTCCACTCCTTCAGTCTCTTCCGTGGTGAGATGTACATCCCCATAGTGAGAAGTGAGCATGAAGTAGAAAAGTCCTCTCAAAAACCGGACTTCCGCAATTCTGGCTTGTTTGCGATCTTCCGGAATATCAAGTTCTTGTGAACGGTTTATCACCGCATTCGCCTGATTGACACCGCGGTAAAAATCCCGCCAAGTTTCCCTTACAAACCGCTGGGTTGGATTTAAACTTCCGTCATAGCGATTGAGTGTCTTATGGCCACCGTCAGCTCCCTCCGTGTAAGTATCTGTTCCAAATACAGACATGGTAAACCCTCTCTCCGGTCCGAAGAATGGCTTATTCCACCAATAGGTGGCATTGACCGCATCTTCAAATCCCTGGGCAGTAGTGTAATATGTCGATGCCGAAACATCAGACACAAGATCTTCTTCAAGAAATTTTTCACATGATTGATTGGCAAAAGCAATCACGAGAACTACTAATAGATATTTTAAATTTTTCATTGTCTTCATGCTTTTAGAATTGTGCTTTGACACCAAATAGAATCAGTTTTGTGCTCGGCGTGGTGCCGGCCCCCAAGCTCGGTAGATCTTCCGTATCCGGATCGTCCACCTCCGGATCAAAGGTGTCGTATTTGGCAGAAAACCACAGGTTTTGACCCGAAACGTAGAGTCGTAATCCGCTCATACCCAGGCGCTCATATACGGAATTTGGAAAATTATATCCAAGATTTACATTTCGCAGTTTCACATAACTGCCATCGAAATACCCCATGGTGGTATTGTTACGCGGTCGCTCCTGATTTTGGTTAGGTCTCGGATATCTGCCATCCTGGTTATCTATCGTCCAATAA
The DNA here is from genome assembly GCA_965222645.1 of Saprospiraceae bacterium. Lineage (GTDB taxonomy): Bacteria > Bacteroidota > Bacteroidia > Chitinophagales > Saprospiraceae > JABDMH01. The sequence continues at coordinate 6,020,662 of OZ244968.1, forward strand.
TCTACATTGAGATTATTATACCGGAAGAACAACGAATTATTTCCAACATGAAAGTTGGAGTAAACCGTCTGTCCCTGTCTATAATAGAAGAAAGCACTTAAATCAAAATTCTTGTATGCAAAATTAGTGGTAAGGCCGCCATAGTAATCGGGCACGTCAGTGCCGATGATGACCCGGTCATCTGCCGTGATCACACCATCACCATTTTGGTCTTTCAGCTTAATTTCTCCGGGCAGTTTATTTTCTGCCGAATTAGCAAGGTCTGCCTCCGAGGTACCGTAAATTCCGATGTTTTCGTAATCATACCACACACGGATGGGCTGGCCAATAAACCACCGGTTACCGACATCGTCAGTGGGATTTCCCTGTGCATCTCGCAAGGCGAGCTCTTTGATTTTCTCTGTGTATCCAGCTATGTTCCAATCGATAGACCAACTAAAATCACTGGTTTCGATGATTCCGGCACTTAATCCCAGCTCCAGGCCTCTGGACTGTGTGGCACCAATATTCTGCAGAATATTGCTATATCCCGAGGTTGGTGGCAGGTTGCGCTCCAGAAGAATATCCTCGGTATTTGTATTATACCAATCGAGCGATCCGGAGATGCGTCCATTTAAGAAATCAAAATCAACACCAATATCAACTGTTTTTGAAACCTCCCAGTTGAGCTCAGAATTTGGAATCTCATTAAGCCCAAAACCAAACGCATTACTGCCACCGTAGGAATATACTGTCCTATCCAAACGACCAGCAGTCTGGTAGGGAGACACAGACGTGTTACCGACTTCGCCGTATGAAGCTCTTAGCTTCAATCCGTTTATCCAGCTTACATCGCTAAATAAATCCTGACCGATTTGCCAGCCCACAGAAAGACCGGGGAAGTAGTTCCACTTGTTACCTGAAAGCCGGGAAGAACCATCCGCTCTCAAAGTCGCCTGAATCATATACTTACCTGCAATCTCATAATTGACCCTGCCCATAAATGAGGCAAGTGTCCATTCGGTCAATCGTGACCGCACATTACCTTTTACTGAGGCTGTACCCAAATTGTAAAACAATTGGGATTCGTACGGTAAGTTGCTCACTGCGGTATAGTGGTTTTCCGACCTAAAACTTTGAATACTCTGTAACAAGGTTACTCCCAAGTTACTATTGCCGATAGGCCTGTTATAATTCAATAAATTTTCCAAAGTGTAGCCATAATCAGCATCATTCTCTATCTCTCCATCAGCTGGTCCTCCACGATTGTCATTTGTGAATCGACCTCGAAATTCTCCCCGCTGATAAAATCTGATATCAGGCCCAAAAGTTGAAGTAAAAGAGAGTCCGTCCAAAATGTTTGCCCGGACATATATAGGCGAGAAAATTCTTGTCACCTTTCGTTCATCAATATATGCATTGGGCAGAATCTCGTTAAGGGGGTTCGTTCTGATGCCATCGTTTGTAGGCAAGAATCGCGGTGTAACCCCATCATCTAGGTACGGTATGCCCAATGGAACATTACCAAGAGCCTCACCCATCGTGGCACTTGATCCCCAATTTTGAACTGAGTTGGAAATTGTGAAGGATACACCAGCATCAAAGACGCGACTGATTTCGTGATCCAAATTCAACCTCCCTGAGACTCTGCTGTAATCCATGTTGTCGATAATCCCGTCCTCGTCAAAATATCCCAGGGAAAGATTGAATTGCGTCTTGGCATTACCACCTCGAAGGCCAAATTGGTGATTGGTCTGCCAACCATTTTTCAGCACTTTATCTAGCCAATCCACTGGACTTGACATTGCTTGCTCGTGGATCACATCAAATATTTCGCTGTCAGGTGGTATAGCACCGTCAAAGCCATTTCTAAATGCCTCACGGCGCCCGGCGGCCCACTGCTCTCCGTTCATCATGTCGACATTGGTGATCGCACTTGTGGTACCATAATAACCATCATATGACACGACGGTCCTTCCCTCCGAGCCTCGTTTGGTCGTGATGATTACAACACCATTAGCACCACGTGAACCATAAATAGCGGTTGCGGCGGCATCCTTTAGTACCTCCATTGATTCAATATCCTGGGGATTAATGTCGGTAATTGCAGATGTTCCACTAGTCTGTGGTATTCCGTCGATCACGAATAATGGATCATTACTGGCAGAAATCGACCGACGTCCACGGATTCTGATCGTAGGCGCCTGGCCTGGTCTTCCTCCAGTACTCATTACGTCAACACCAGCTACCTGACCCTGCATGGCTTGAACTCCTGATGGCACCGGGATTTTCGAAATACTTTCGTTGTCGATCGTCGCGATCGCACCGGTTACATCCCTTTTCTTCTGGATACCGTAGCCCACAACAATAATATCATCCAGTGTGGATGCTTCTTCCAATAGCGAGATACTCACCGTGGTCTGTGTCCCAACCAGTACTTCTTGGGTCCCAAAACCAGTGAAGGAGAAGACCAGTGTCTCTCCCGGCTCAGCATCCAGAGAATAGGATCCGTCGAAATCGGTCACCGTTCCCCTTGTTGTTCCCTTTACTAGAACAGTGGCACCCGGCAACGGAACACCATTTGCATCGGTCACTGTTCCTGTGATCGTGGCAAACTCCTCAACAGTACTAATATCGGGAGTTGCGACTGTCTGTACATATGAGAGCATTCCCAGTAGCAGGAAAACTGTCATAAGTAATTTTGGCTTCATACTATACTTAATTTAGTTAGATAAACAATGTTATTTCATACCTGATTACACTTCTGTTGACCAGTGAGTCATCAGTAAACCTTGTTGTAAAAATCCGAAACTTGTCCCAGCAGTGTAATGTTACTTCAACGATCTATTGTTCAAATTCGATGGCAAGTGGATTGACAAAATAGAAAAGAAAGTGATGAATTATCAATGATTCGGAGAAAAAAAACAATCGATTGTCTACTTACCGGTCAAAATGGACCTATGGGCAGCCTCGTCCCGGGGCTTACGAGATTTGATTGTAAAACACCTTTTCAGTCAGATCTGTCCAGCCTTTGTTAAGTGCCTTGAAATCCTTAAACGATTGATACACTTTTGCACTTTTGGGATCTTTGGCTACAATCTCATCGATCACCTCTCTAGTGGTCTCTTTCAATATCCCGATGATCTCTTGAGGAAAGGGCCTGACGTCGACTCCCTCATCTTTGAGGATCTTTAAATAGATTGCATTTTGTACTTCAAGTTGGGTCATCATGAATTGATTCAAACGCGCGGCTGATGTTTCTAAGATCACCTGCAGATCTCTAGGCAATTCGTCATAAGTGGGCTTATTTACGAATAATTCGAGGGCCGTTCCCGCCTCATGCCATCCCGGGCTATAATAGTATTTTGCAATCTTATGGAAGCCCATCTTATAGTCATGAAAGGGGCCGATCCATTCTGTAGCATCGATCACACCCCGCTCGAGATTAGTATAGATTTCACTCCCGGCAGACAGAATGGCTGATCCTCCAGCCCGTTCAAATACGCGTCCTCCGAGCCCTGGGATTCGCATTTTAAGTCCTTTTAAATCATCAATCGTATTGATTTCTTTATTAAACCATCCACCCATCTGGGCGTTGGTATTTCCAGCAAGGAAAGGGATTAGATCAAAGGGTTCATAAAGCTCACGCCAGAGCTCCATGCCTCCTCCTCCGACAATCCAAGCATTTACCTGTTGGGCATTCATCCCGAATGGTACTGAAGCGAAGAACTGCGCAGCCGGGATTTTACCGGCCCAGTAATATGCGCTGCCATGTCCCAGCTGGGCGGTGCCACTACTCACCGCATCAAAAGCTTCCAGTGGAGGTATGAGTTCTCCACCACCATACACTCTTATTTGCAATCGGCCGCCAGACATCTCATCGACCCATTCAGAAAATTTGTTGCAACCTTCTCCGAGGATGGGAAAATTAGGTGGCCAGGTGGTCACCATATTCCACCGGTACTTTTTACTGGGGTCGAAATTTTTTGTTTCGTTTTTATCATCGCCGCCTGACAGGCATCCGGACAATGTCCCGGAGCCGAGAGCCAGTGCTAGTCCGCTTTTTCTGATGAATTTTTTTCTATTTATTTTTTTTCTCATTTATATCCGGTGCATTAAGCGATTTTATTTACCAATCGCCAAATATTTGTTCTTCTTTCCATTTTCAATAAGTAAATATCTTTCCTTAATTAAGTCACTGTCTTTTATGATAAAATCTATTTTCCCAATTTTATTTTTGTTGACGCTGATGGCGTTTCCCAAAACTGCCCTTCGTGCCTCGCTTTTAGATGACAAAATGCGAGAAGATTCCACCAAAAAATCCAAAATCGATTCACCTGTTTTAATTTTAGTCTTTTCAATTTCCACGGTAGGAATTTCTCCCGACAAGGCACTCCAGTCTTCCTCTGACAGATTTTTTAAAAATTCTTCGTTGCATTTTTTATTAAATAGTAATTCTGACACTTTCAGTACTGCGGTATACGAGTTGTCACCATGAATACGCCTTGTCATCTCTTCGGCCAGGATCCTTTTAAGTCCCTGTTTGTCATCCGAATAAGATTCTTCCAGTGCTTCAATTTCACTTCTTTCCTTAAATGAAAAATACCTGAAAAATTTGGAAAGATCCTTGTCGTCGGTATTTATCCAAAATTGATAGAACTTGTAAGGTGATGTCAAATTAGGGTCGAGCCAGATGTTCCCTTCGGTAGATTTTCCAAATTTGGATCCATCTGATTTTGTCAACAGGGGCGTAGTTATTGCATAAGCTTTAGATCCCAGATTTTTTCTAATAAATTCTGTTCCGGATGTAATATTTCCCCATTGATCAGATCCACCCATTTGCAAAATGCATTCATTCTGCTGAAAAAGACATTGAAAGTCATAAGCTTGCAAAAGCTGGTAGCTAAACTCTGTAAATGAAAGGCCTTTTTCCAGTCTATTTTTAACCGAATCTTTGGCAAGCATATAACTGACATTGATGCTTTTACCGACATCCCTTAGGAAATCGAAGACATGCATGTCCTTATAAAAATCAATATTATTGACCAACATAGCTTTATTCGGGCCGGTCGAAAAATTGAGCAGGTTTTTAAATTGTGCACTTTGGAAGCCCAGATTGCGGTCTAGCTCCTCATATGATTTCAGTTGACGCTCACCATCCTTTCCCGATGGGTCACCGATGCGACCTGTTGCACCACCCATCAATACGATTGGCGTATGTCCGGCCTCCTGAAAAAAATGAAGGATCATGACCTGGATGTAATTGCCAATTGTCAAGGAAGGTGCAGTGGGGTCAAATCCAATATATCCCTTTACCTTTTTGGCGCTCAAAATCGACTTTACATCTTCTGTATAGTTGTGTAGCATACCCCGCCACTCTAGTTCTTGCAGAAAATCACTCATTGACTACCTTTAATGCCACCAAAAGTAACACAATCGAAAGGCATGTCTTACCCGGTTTTAAGATTTTTCATCATAGTGATCGTATCTTTCGCGTTTTACTGAAGAGAAAGAAGAGCAGATGCGTCTCGAACAGTTTATTGCTTCCCGCCTTTCGGGATCGCCCTCCGAGAAATCCTTTTCACGTACGATCATTCGTATTGCCACCGCATCAATTGCATTGTCTGTTGTAGTTATGATTGTGGCAACAGCGACAATCCGGGGGTTTAAGAAGGAGATTAGCCAAAAGATTTTTGACTTCTGGGGTCATATACAAATTACACAGGCTTTTACAAATCCCATTCTTGAAGGAATTCCAATGCAGACGAAGGAAGGACTTGTAGACTCCATCCTCGATGTAGGCCAAATCTATTATGAGTGGCCCATTTATCTTTTTGGAAAACCCACAGATCGTTTTCGAACCCGCAGAACATCCGGTGGAGTGAAATCAGCATACAGCTACATTCAATATCCAGCTGTGCTGACTACGCGCTCTGATATGGAGGGCCTGGTTTTTAAGGGCCTTGCCGATGACTTTGGAAGTCGTTTTTTTGAGCGGTACCTCGTGTCAGGTCATGTCCTGAATAAATCTGAGAAAGATGAAGACGGTAATGAAATACTGATATCTCAAACAACGGCAACAAGGCTGGAACTAAACCCGGGTGATCAGGTGCTCTTGTATTTTATAAAGGACGGAAGGCCGAAGCCACGGCGATTTAGTATTGGAGGAATTTACAAAACCGGTCTGGCAGAATACGACAAGAAATTGGGGTTTATGGCAATATCCGATATGCAGAACATCCTTGGATGGTCGGAAAATGATGTAACTGGTATAGAAGTTGTGGTGGAGAATATAGATGATCTACACATCCTGAACGAGTATATCAATCAGGAAGTTTTACCATCTCATCTCTACACCCGGAGCATCAGACAAGTGTCATCCAGTATTTTTGATTGGCTAGACCTCCAGGATACAAACGAGGTCTTGATATTAGGGTTGATGTTGCTCGTTTGCATCATCAATATGATTACAGCTTTATTGATTTTGATACTAGAACGGACACAAATGATCGGAACACTTAAAGCCATGGGTGCAACAAACTGGCAGGTCAGGAAAATCTTCTTGCGTCAGGCCGGACGGATTCTCGGATTCGGGCTGCTCATTGGCAATGCCATCGGTATCTTACTTTGCCTATTCCAGCGAAAATTCCAGTTTATTCGACTTCGGGAGGAAGACTACTACCTTAATGTAGCTCCTATCGATCTTGATATCACCATTATATTATTGATAAATATTGGAACGTTTATTTTAACAATTGTAATTTTAGTACTGCCTTCGTACTTCATAAGTAGGATTTCTCCTACCAAGTCCCTTAGGTTTAACTAGAATCGAATGCACTTTTTGACGAACATTGCAAAACTCTGCCTTGCCAAGGTCGATGGTCTCATGATCAGGCTGTACGATTTTTTCCGGCTTATTCCCCTGAGATTGGGCAGGCTCCTACACCACCTTGTAAAACCCTTTCTCAGTATATACAGGGATCCCAAACAGATCGCAAATCTGACTGAGCACTTCTTTTGGTTTGTAGAACTGATCTTTTATCTCGGTGACCTCCTTGGGATCGGTGAAATCTACGAGACCCTGGCAGCGATTATTAAATTTAATGCACGGCCCCTTAATGACAGTGAGATTGCATTAGCCAGAAAGATATTTAATGACAGGATTGACCTACGACGCATACGCCTTGATGAGTTTTCTTTCCTGGGGCCCAAAACACATGATTTTGCGTATGTGAGTTTTTGCACCATAAATAGCTGGGGACCCTTGAAAGAGGATATATTGATCCACGAATTAGTGCATGTATGGCAATACCAGCAGATGGGAGCTGTATATATACCACGGGCACTGCGGGCACAGTTTTCTCCGGAAGGTTATGATTATGGAGGATTGTCCAATCTACTGCTGGCAATACGAAGAGGTCAAAAATTGCAGGACTTTAATTTAGAACAGCAGGGTGACATCATAGCAGATTATTTTCGATTATTGAAGGGCGAAGATCCGCGCTGGGGTGGAATTTCTAAAGATGACTTATGGGTGTACGAGCATTTCCTTGGTAACACCCACCAGGGTGATGTTGCCGCTTGACTAGAGGAGCTTGGCTTGCCCATTCAGGTAGGCCCTTTGCACTTCCGGTTTCATACATTTTTATCTTTCAGTTTTTGTTAATTTTGTGGATGACCTGAGAGTCCTTGTGGCGGGGTCAGGAGAATAATCATTTGTTCAGTATGGAAGAATATTCGTCGGGTTATGATACATTACTACCACAAGGAAGATGGAAAGATCAAGCAGCTCGACACCAGGGAACGTCATTGCTGGATCTCGGTTGGTCCACCTTTTGGACCAGATGAACTGCAAAAGCTTTCAGCTGAGCTTGAAATACCTTTAGACTTTCTGGCAGATGCCCTCGATACAGATGAGCGATCTAGATACGAGAGAGAGGAAGAGGGGAGACTGATCTTGCTCAATACTCCGATCCTCAATGAGCAGGACAAAGAAAATGAAGCCTTTTATGTGACCCTTCCAGTAGGCATTGTCCTGACCGATGATCATATTTTGACCATCACCGGTCAGGAGAATCCAGTCCTTAGTGTTTTTATGGAAAACAGGGTTAAGAACTTTGATCCACACAATTATCCCAAGTTTGTGTTGCAGCTATTTGAAGAGGTAGTGATCCGGTTCCTGGCGTGTCTTAAAAAGCTCAATCTCAAACGGAATCTGATCGAGATAGAGTTGTACAACTCCAGTAAGAATTCAGAACTAAAAGAACTCCTGAGAATTGAGAAGAGTCTGGTCTATTTTGTGAATTCTTTGTCGTCTAATGAATTGCTTAAAATGAAAATGAAGCGAACGGATTTTCTTGCGATTCGAGATGATGAATTTCTTTCCGATTTGCTCGAAGATGTAATTATTGATAATTCACAGGCGCTGGAAATGGCAAATGTGCATACTAATATTCTTCACGGAACCATGGAAGCTTACGGCAGCATCATCTCAAATAATCTCAATACGGTCATCAGGAGACTCACTCTGATCACCCTCATCCTGATGGTACCTACATTGATCGCTTCTTTTTACGGGATGAATGTGAAGAGCCTGCCGTTGGCCCAATCCGATGGAGGGTTTTACTTTGTTGTCATCCTTTCGATCGCCCTGACACTTGCCATGGCCTGGATTTTCAGACGTCGCGAACTCTTCTAATTGCTTTCGAATTCATGCCCGAGTTTGATTGAGCTAGATATTGGGTAGTCGACAAGCCGAGAAAAGCAGCTTAGCCTAAAGTGTTTCGTGGCCAAATGTCAATAATCTTTTTCCGGGCACCGAACGATTTCTCAAATGTAATTGCTGTACTGGGGATGACTGATTGGCTCACTTCATTTGAAAAATGACATCCCAATCTACCTGTCAACACATTATGAAAATCTTTTATATAATGATTGTCAACAAATTAGAGTTTTTATTAACATATTGTTGAAAACTAATCCACAATCGATGTGCCGTTTTGTCTAATTTAGCTCCCGCTTGATTAGGTAATGGATCGGTATCATTGTTATCCTCAATCATAGCGATAAATACATAATCCTTTGCCTCCTAAAGGAGTAAGTATTTAGAAAAATATAATTTATTTATTGAGTATCGCATGCGGCAGGAAGCTGTCGGGTACCTTTTTCACCTCGAACCTCAACCCCTGAAGTCTTGACCGTATGCGGTGTCATTAACTCTTAAAACTATTTGCTATGCATGAAATTAAAGAGCCAATCTTAGTCGACAATCCGGGACGATTTGTATTGTTTCCGATCGAACATGATGACATTTGGGCCTTCTACAAAAAGATGGAAGCGTGCTTTTGGACAGCTGAAGAAATAGACCTCAGTCAGGACAAAACAGACTGGCTGGAGAAACTCAATGACAACGAGAGACATTTTATAAAACACGTACTCGCTTTTTTTGCTGCAAGCGATGGGATTGTCAATGAAAATCTTGCTGAAAACTTTGTCGCAGAGGTGCAATATACCGAAGCTAAGTTCTTCTATGGGTTTCAGATCATGATGGAAAACATACACAGTGAGACATATTCCTTGCTGATCGACACCTACATCCAGGATCCTAAAGAAAAAGACTTTTGCCTCAATGCCATCGATACCATGCCTTGTGTGAAAGAAAAAGCCGATTGGGCACTGCGTTGGATTGAGAACGGTTCTTTTGCCGAACGTATCATCGCATTTGCCGCAGTAGAAGGCATATTCTTTTCGGGGTCTTTCTGCTCTATTTTTTGGTTGAAAAAAAGAGGTCTGATGCCGGGGCTTTGCTTCTCCAATGAGCTGATCTCCAGGGATGAGGGAATGCATTGCGATTTTGCCTGTTTGCTGTACAACAAGCACATTGTAAACCGCTTACCGGAAAACACAGTGATCGAAATCATAACGGATGCTGTAGAGATCGAAAAGGTCTTTGTTTCAGATGCACTACCCGTAAGTCTTATTGGTATGAATGCCGAAATGATGTGTCAGTACATCGAGTTTGTTGCAGACCGGCTCCTCGCATCACTGGGTTGCGCCAAACAGTATCACGTGGAAAATCCATTCCCCTGGATGGACATGATTTCGCTTCAAGGTAAGACCAACTTTTTTGAGAAAAGGGTAGGGGACTATCAAAAAGCCGGAGTGATGGCTGACAAGGAAAAACAGGTATTTAAACTCGACGAAGACTTTTAGAATATATCCTTAACCAAACTTTCAATTTAATATGCAAGTCGTAAAAAGAAGTGGTAAAAAGGAGGCTGTAAGCTTTGATAAGATTACCGCGCGAATTAAAAAACTGTGTTATGGTCTCAATGCAGATTTTATCGATTCCATTGAAATCGCAAAAAAAGTAATTCAGGGGCTATACGATGGTGTATCCACTGTTGAGTTAGACAATCTGGCTGCCGAAACTGCAGCTTCGATGGCAACTGTGCATCCAGATTATGCGCTCTTGGCTGCGAGGATAGCCGTATCAAATCTGCACAAAGAGACCAAGAAATCTTTTTCGCAGACCATGGAGGCACTCCATAAGTATGTGGACCCGGTGACCAAGGAAAAAGCGAGCTTGATAGGAGAGGAGACCATGGCGGTCATACGCAAACACAGGGACCGTCTCGATTCTGCCATTATTTATGATCGTGACTACGCCTTTGATTATTTTGGATTTAAGACATTGGAGCGTTCGTATCTGCTCAAAATGTACGGCCGGGCGGTAGAGCGGCCTCAACATTTATTAATGCGAACAGCCATCGGCATTCACGGTGATGATATTGATTCGGTCCTGGAGACTTATCATCTCATGTCTGAAAAATGGTTTATACACGCTACACCAACACTATTTAATGCAGGTACACCCAAACCTCAATTGTCTTCATGCTTTTTACTAAGTATGACCGAAGACAGCATTCCGGGGATATTCGAAACATTAAGTCGATGCGCTAAAATATCTCAATCCGCAGGAGGTATTGGATTGAGTATACATAATATCCGGGCACAGGGTAGCTACATAAAGGGCACTGGGGGAACCTCCAATGGAATAATACCCATGCTCAAAGTGTACAATGATACGGCCCGGTACGTGGATCAGGGAGGTGGAAAAAGAAAGGGAGCATTTGCCGTGTATTTGGAGCCATGGCATGCCGACATCATGGATTTTTTAGAGCTGAAGAAAAATCACGGAAAAGAGGAGATGCGGGCTCGCGATCTGTTTTATGCACTGTGGATTCCCGATTTATTTATGGAGCGTGTGAAAGCAGACGGGGAGTGGTCTTTATTTTGTCCCAACGAATGTCCGGGCCTTTACGATAGCTACGGTGAGGAGTTTAATAAGCTCTATGAAAAGTATGAAAATGAGGGAAAAGCCAGAAAGACGCTTGGCGCTCAAGAAATATGGTTTAGCATTCTGGAGTCTCAGATAGAAACGGGTACACCGTATATTTTATACAAAGACGCAGCAAATAAAAAGTCGAATCAGAAAAATCTGGGCACGATACGGTCGAGCAATTTATGCACAGAAATAATGGAGTACACATCTCCGGATGAAGTGGCCGTTTGTAACCTGGCTTCGCTGAGCCTGGCAAAATTTATCGAGGGCAACCAGTACAATTTTCAGCGGCTTTTTGAAATTGCAAGAGTGGTGACCCGAAACCTGAATAAGGTGATCGATGTAAACTATTATCCTATTGAGCAAGCCCAAACCTCCAATATGCGCCATCGTCCTATTGGAATCGGCGTGCAGGGTTTTGCCGATGCCTGCAGTTTGCTCAGGTACCCTTTTGACAGTCCCGAAGCAAGACAATTGAATAAAGACATTTTTGAAACGATATATTTTGCCGCACTTACGGAAAGCTGTGAGATAGCAAAAGTAGACGGGCCTTATGAGACATTCGAAGGCTCGCCTGCAAGCCAGGGGATACTCCAGTACGATATGTGGGGAGTTTCTCCTTCAGAACGCTGGGATTGGGCCAGCCTGAAAACCGATATCCAGAAGCACGGCATACGCAACAGCTTATTGCTGGCGCCTATGCCTACTGCTTCTACCTCACAAATTCTGGGCAATACAGAATGCTTCGAGCCCTACACATCAAATATTTACACACGCCGCACATTAAGCGGTGAATATATTGTCGTAAATAAGCACTTACTAAATGATCTGATAGAGCGTGGGATTTGGGATCACGAGATGAAAGAACAACTCATGGCATCAAATGGTTCTATCCAAAATATTGAACGAATTCCGGATGATCTGAAGGCACTTTATAAAACAGCCTATGAACTCAGCCAAAAAGTACTCATTGATATGGCTGCAGACCGGGGAGCATTTATTTGCCAAAGTCAAAGCTTAAATCTCTTTGTAGAAGAACCCAATTTCGGCAAATTGACATCGATGCATTTTTATGCCTGGAAAGCAGGCTTAAAGACGGGAATGTATTATTTGAGGTCAAAGGCGGCCGTCGATCCGATTAAATTCACATTGAGCCAGAAACACCAAAGGCAGTTTTCCAACGGCAATGGCCGGTCTGAGGGTACAGTCGTAAGTGAACAGATGGTGGAAGCGGCAACAGCACCATTGGCATGCAGCATCGATGACCCCACTTGTGAAGCCTGCAGTGCCTAAAAAACAAGTGCCGGGCTAAAAATTTACAGTCTTTTTTACCATTCATTATAAAGGGCGAACACCTGATGTTCCCCTTTTTTCTACTTGGTCAGCAGATGAAAAAGGTATTAATCATAGGTTGCAGCGGAGCCGGAAAAACAACCTTGGCAAATAAGCTCACCCAAAAGACGGGTCTACCCCTTATCTCACTGGACCAGTACTTCTGGAAGCCGCGCTGGCAGGAAACCGCAAGAGAAGAATGGGGCGAAATCGTGGCCGATCTATGTCAACAGAATAGATGGATAATGGATGGCAATTACAAAAGCACGTTGGAATTCAGACTGAGATATGCAGATACAATTATTTTTCTGGATTTTCCTACTCCCGTTTGCCTCTGGCGTTCGATAAAAAGAATACTACACCACTGGAGAAGAGTGCGTCCGGGAGGGCCGGCTGGTTGCCCAGAACGATTTGATATCAAATTCCTGTGGTACGTGATAACCTTCAATAGACTATACAGACCCAAGATCATAGCATTGCTCCACAAAAGACGGGTTGACTCAGAATTAATTATTTTCAAGTCTCGAAAAAAAGTTGAGAGATGGTTGAAATCGCAATAAGTAAACCTGTATTTACAATTAGAAAACCGCTTTGATGGCGCAGCAAGATTTATCTAAAATACACCATCTAGTTACGGACTTGTTTCAATGGCCCACTTCGAGCAATGAATGGGAGCAGTATTTGCTGTCAGATGAGCAGGTGGAGTTCTTCAATAAGAATGGATATCTCTCAAATGTCAAGATGCTAAACAAAAGGCAAGTTGGGAAGTTGAGAGACGAACTGGAGCAAATAAGAAATCCACAGCATCCCGGCCACCACTTATTCTATGAATTTTCATCAAACGAATCTGCGAATCCAAATACGGTTTTATTCCATTCACTCGGACATTGGAGGATTACTCCCGGATTCCATGATGTGCTTTGGAATCCCGCATTCGTCGTGGCCGCTAGTCAATTGTTGGGTGATGTGCCGGTAAGATTTTGGCATGACCAGCTCTTCTGCAAACCTGCTCATCACGGTGGAGTAGTTGCCTGGCACCAGGATTATTCTTATTGGACTCGCACAAAATCAATGCAACACCTCACTTGTTGGGTGGGGCTTGACGACGCTAGTATCGAGAACGGCTGCGTTCAGTATATTCCGGGAAGTCACCGTTGGGGCCTTCTCGAAAAACCGGAACTCGCAGGAGATATGGATGGCCTCATGGACTTCATTCAGGAAAAGCACAAAAACGAATTTCATCCGGTGCCCGCAGAGATGAAAATGGGTTACGGTACTTTTCACCATCCTTTGACCGTACATGGCTCCTATGAAAATAAATCCTCGAGATCGCGCCGGGCCTATGTGCTCAATGTATTTGCGGATGGGACGTTTTCGGATAGCAATGATCCTTTGTTGCATGGTGTCCCGACAGTACCGCGGGGACAAAAATTGGGGGGTCAGTTTTTCCCTTTACTCTTCGATCCCGCAAAATCGCTGATACCGGATCCAGAACAGGCACAAGTTTGACAACGGTACAAAGGGCCCGCAAATGATTAGTTTTGCAGGGTGCTACGGCTAAATATCACGGATTGGCTGCCTACTACCAAAAAAGAAGTTGAATATCACGGTTGGGAGGAACTCGATGTGATCTTGATTTCGGGTGATGCTTACGTAGACCATCCCTCATTTGGTACAGCCGTCATAGGCAGGATTATTGAGAATGAAGGTCTGCGAGTTGCGATTATTCCTCAGCCCAACTGGCAAGATGACCTGCGAGATTTTAAGAAACTGGGAAGGCCACGACTATTTTTTGGAGTGACTGGGGGCTGTATGGATCCCATTGTAAATCATTACACCGCTGCTAAGCGGAGAAGATCCACGGATGCTTACACCCCCTGGGGACGCTCGGGATTTCGACCGGATTATGCAACTACTGTTTATTCCAATATTCTCAAAGACCTGTATCCGGACATTCCGGTTGTAATTGGGGGAATAGAGGCATCCCTTCGGCGTGTGACACATTATGATTATTGGTCTGATCAATTGAAGCCCTCGATTTTGGAGGATAGCAACGCTGATATGCTGGTCTATGGAATGGGCGAAATGCCGCTGCGTCACATTTTGAAATTACTGGCAAAAGGCGTTCCCTTTGAATCGCTTACCACAGTTCCGCAAACGGCTTACCTATGGTCTGCAAGTCGCGAATTGCCCCGGAACAAAAATTGGCAAACGAAATCAATCGCCAGTCACGAAGAATGCCTTCGGAACAAAAGAGCCTTTGCGGCCAATTTTAAAGTGATCGAGCAAGAATCAAACAAGATACATGGTCGGAGACTTATCCAAGCTATTGACGATCGACAGCTCGTCATTAATCCACCATATCCCCCAATGACTGAGCACCAGATAGACCAGTCTTTTGATCTACCCTTTACTAGGCTGCCTCATCCCAAATATAAGAAGCGAGGATCGATACCGGCATTCGAAATGATCAAATTTTCGATAAACATGCACAGGGGTTGTTTTGGTGGATGTAGTTTTTGTACAATCTCGGCACATCAGGGCAAGTTTGTTTCGAGCCGGAGCGAAAAGTCAATTTTGGAAGAAGTGGAGAAAGTGACTCAAATGCCTGACTTCAAGGGATACATAAGTGATCTGGGTGGTCCATCGGCGAATATGTATAGGATGAAAGGGAAAGACCCGGAGATCTGCGAGAGGTGTGTCAGTCCTTCTTGCATCCATCCCGTGATTTGCGATAATCTGGACACTGATCACTCTGCCATGACCCGCTTATACCGGAAAGTTAATCAGCACCCCGGTGTGAAAAAAGCTTTTGTCGGTAGCGGAATTAGGTATGATCTACTTGTCAAATCGTATAATAAGAAAGCAGATGAGAATGATCTGGATGAATATCTGAAGGAAGTAGTATGCAATCATGTGAGTGGAAGACTGAAGGTGGCGCCCGAGCATACATCCGAAAACACCTTAAAACTCATGCGAAAGCCTTCTTTCGACCATTTTCACAGGTTTAAAGAGAAATATGATGCGATCAATGAGAGAAATGGTCTTCATCAGCCGCTGATCCCATATTTCATTAGCAGTCATCCGGGTTGCAAAGAAGAAGATATGGCTCACCTGGCAGCGGAGACCAAGGAAATGGGGTTTAAACTCGATCAGGTGCAAGATTTTACCCCTACGCCGATGACAGTGGCAACGGTGATCTACTACTCTGGTCTACATCCCTACACATTGCGCCCCGTCTACACCGCTAAGACAAAGACTGAGAAAAAACATCAGCATTTGTTCTTCTTTTGGTACAAGAAGTCGAATCACCGGCTGATCAGGGCAAAGCTAAAGGCTATGGGCAGGACTGATCTTCTCAAGAGGCTTCTGAGACAAAATGTACCGGAATTAAAGAATAGAGCGGATGACAGACATGCAAAGAGAAGGGGACTCAAGCGGGGTAAATAAAACAAAATGCCCTTCCGTATAATCCTTTTTGTATTTTTTCCGTTTAATTAGATGACGGTCTATGATAGAAGCGAGCTCTACCCCCTAGCTCCGAAGTCAACATTAAATATTCCAAAGAATGCAACGAACATCTTCCTGGCTCTCTTATAGTAAAACAATCCTGGAGAAGGTAAGCTTTGACCAAGGAATCTTCCGTAAAGAATTGCGCAAATCACTGAAGAGACTCACTCGTGAGGAGGTCCGTAAGCTTGAGGACTGGTGTATCAATAACCTGAACCTTTTTGTATCACTCATTGCGGTGAGAGAAATATCTGAACACCTTGCCTTGAATACCTAGTACATTGTCATGTGAAAGATTGTCGTTAATTCTGGCTTCTTTTTCCGAGGTGCTTCGTTGCAGAGCCCTGTCTGCCGGCAGGCAGGCTCGCTATAGCTCCAGCTACCTTTCCCATCCGCGATGCGGTTGATTCGTTTGGATGTCCACCGGACATCCACGGCTACACCGATCACTCATCAATGTTCTGTCGCCTTGCCCCTCGATAAAATAAACTCAGAATTATTCGGCATATTCCACTAGACTATGTACTAGAATTATCCCATTTCATTTGCTATTTTTCGGCTGAAAACCTGTCCTGCTCCACGCCAGCAATTGTATTTAGTCGTATTTTGAATAGTTCCAAAGTTGTTGGTGATTGATCACCTTCTTCCCAGATGCTTATCGAGTTGAAAAATCACGGCCTTCATGTCTTTGGGTAAAGGAGCCTTAAAAGTAGAGAGATCCCCATCTGAAGACGGAATAGAAAGGACATGGGAGTGGAGTGGAGTACGATGCAGGAGAGGACGCTCTTTGGTCTTACCCTTGTAGTTTCTGATCAGAGTTGAAAGCATAAATTTTGTGAGGCCGCCATACTTGCTATCGACTAGCAGGGGATGACCGATATGCCGGAGGTGTACTCTTATCTGATGTGTACGGCCGGTCTTAATATCCAACTCCGCCAGCGTGTATCCCGGCCATTTTGCAAGTACGTGATAATGCGTCAAAGCCTTTTTTCCCCCTTTCGCGATGGAGACTTTATTCTTGTTATTGAGTTTCTCAATAGGTGCTTCTATCAGTCCCTCCATTTCGTCAAATTCTCCCATGGTCAGAGCCAGATATTTTTTGGCCACTCTTCTTTTCATAAAGGCTTCCGAAAGGGATCTATGTGTCACAGGATTTTTTGCAAAACACATGGCACCTGTTGTATCCCGATCCAATCTGTGCACTACGTAGAGCTTGCCAAAATACTTTCCTAAATAATTGAGGAGATTCGGGCTGCTTTTATCGTGCCTGTCCGGGAGTGTGGGAAATCCTGCATTTTTATTGACAACAAGTAAATCATTATCTTCGAAAAGAATTTGCGGTTTTTTTCTCATCAAAATTACTTACAGGGAAATTCAAATATTGTGAAACGATCGGAAGCTCCTCGAAGATCAAAGATATTTATTTGAGGCGTGTCGCAAATCGTGATATTTTTTTCTGCCCATTACAAAAAATTCCCAGACGATGCTACCGGAGTAACGACCTACTCCCGAATTATCGATCCCGATCCTGATCCTTTCCACAAGTAATTTTATCTTTTGTCTTTTTTCCCAAATGCTTGGAAAATGCACAATGGTGTATGTTAAGGCTCTCACCACAGCTGCAGCATTTTTAAATTCGCCAATGGCAACAAATCTAAGCAGGGCTACGAGATCAAGGCCAAGCCTCAAAGGGAGTAGCCATATCAATCTTGTGCCTTTTTCATTCTTCAGAAGTAGGCTAAATCCATTTCTAAAATTGAGATACGTTTTTTTTGCACTGAGATAAGAAAGTGTCCCTCCCCCTTTATGATAGACTACAGCACTGGGAATGACATACGATTTATAACCAGCTCTCTTCAGCCTCCAACACAAATCGATCTCCTCCATATGTGCAAAAAAATCGACATCAAAGCCCCCGGACTTTTCAAATAAATCTTTCTTAATGACCATTGCTGCACCACTCGTCCAAAAGATTTCTTTTGCCTGGTCATACTGGCCCATATCTTCTTCTGTTTCGGATAAAATTCTTCCCTGGCAAAAGGGATATCCCAAAGCATCCAGTAATCCGCCTGCTGCTCCGGCATATTCAAATTTACCGCGTCGATCAGATGAGAGAACTTTCGGCTGTACTACCGCTACATCCGGTCTTTCAGAAATAAAATCGATTAACTTATTGACCCAATTGGTGGTGACTTCAACATCAGAATTAAGCAGTACAATGTATTCTGAATTAACCTTTTTTATGGCCTGATTGT
Organism: Saprospiraceae bacterium; assembly: GCA_965222645.1. GTDB lineage: Bacteria > Bacteroidota > Bacteroidia > Chitinophagales > Saprospiraceae > JABDMH01. Next base: position 6,039,082 of record OZ244968.1, read on the forward strand.
AACCCTCTGCAAAGCCATAATTTTTCGAAAGTCTCAGGATTTTTATCCCTGGGTATTGAGTTTCTAAGAAAGAAACAGAGTCATCATCCGAGCCATTGTCGGCGACTACAATTTCAAATGTGGATGTGGACCTTACAACACTGGGTAAAAAATACTCCAAGTGCTCTCTTCCATTATAATTGAGTATTAAAATACTAGCGCGTTTTTTTACACTCGAATCGGAGTCGAAAAAAGACTGGGTGTCATATTTATCTTTGTCCAGCTGACGGCGTAAAGATTCGAGGTTGTCAAATTTTTCATCGTCCCTGATGAATTTTAGGATTTCCAATGTCAGTTCCTCTCCGTAAATGTCCTCTGTAAAATCAAAAATGTTTACCTCAACAGATTTTTTACCAGACTGCGATACCGTTGGTCTCTTGCCAATGTACATCATCCCGTTGAACCTTCTATTTCCGTACACCACCTGTACAGCGTAAATACCATCAGCTGGAAGTAATTTCAAAGGATTTTCTATTTCGATATTTGCAGTGGGGTAGCCAAGCTTCTCGCCGATTTGTTCTCCTTCTATTACTTTTCCGGTCAGATGATATGGGTGTCCCAAGAGGATGTTTGCCTGCTTAATATTGCCATCTAATAAAAAATTACGAATCCTCGTACTGCTTATCTGGAGCTCTTCAGTCATTTTTTGAGGCAATTCATATACCTTGAAATTACTTTTACGTTCGTAATTTCTTAAATAGTCAATATTACCCTTTCGATGTAGCCCAAAACGATGATCATATCCGATTACGATCGCAGCAGGATTAAACTGTTGTACAATAAATTTCTCGATATATTCATCTGCACTTAGATGCGAAAACTCTACAGTAAAGGGACAGAAGATTAGATGATCAATGCCCAGGGCGCCGAAGTAGTTGCTTTTCTCCCTGTTTGTAGATAATAGTCGCAACGTTTTATCTCTGGGGTAAATCACTTGTCTGGGGTGCGGGGTAAAAGTTACAACTACAGTTTCCCCATTAATCTCTGAGGAAAGATTCATCATTTTTTCAATAATGCCCTTGTGACCCAGGTGGACACCATCAAAGGATCCCAATGTAAGTACTGCATTTGTAAATGCAGGAAGGTTTTCAATACCGTGATGGATGAGCATTTCCAAATGTATGAAAGTTTTCTTTAATATGTAACTGGGTATTCTTGCCTATTCTGTTACTCATTTCATGTTTTTATTGTCGATTGTACTTCAAACAGGTTGCCAAATCAAAAAATGCCTCCCTGGCCGGACTCACAGGTATCGGCATGGAGGTTCCCTTCTTTTTTCTCACTCGACTGAGCGCTCCCGCCTCCCCAATAATGGTATGGTGAAATATATCCCCGTGACAGGTATCGTATCTAACCATCTAAAGCGTGATACTTGGTCATTTTATGAGTATTGGCACTTTTCCGAAGTGCGTTCAATTGTTGTACCTTTACTAACGAAATAGGCAGGTAGATTTAGTGGATTTAACCAAGAATACAGTCATTGATTGTTTGGAGCAAGTCAAGGATCCCTTGACTGGCCGATCCATTGTAAGTGCTGGCAGAATTAAAGAAATTAAGATTGATCAACGGGATGTAAAAATTATCTTGAGCTTTGACAGCAATTTGGATGCTGCACAAAAATCTTCAGTAAATTTTGCCTGCATCGGTATCGTCAAGACCGAGTTTCCTTCTGCTGAAGTTCATGTACACGTTGAGACACAGGGGCAGACAGCGAACCGACAGTCATCTGTGCTTCCCCATGTGACAAATATCATCGCTGTTGCTTCTGGAAAGGGAGGAGTAGGGAAGTCAACGGTATCTGCTAACATTGCACTTGGTTTGCGATCCCTCGGTCATTCAGTCGGCATTATTGATGCGGATCTCTATGGGCCATCGATCCCCACGATGTTAAATCTGGAGGGCCAGAAACCCCAGGTCGTAAAGGTACACGGAAGACCGAAAATGATGCCGTTGGAGGCGTACGATATCAAAGTCATGTCAATCGGCTTTATCGTAGAACCGGAGCAAGCCGTTGTCCTTCGGGGTCCTAGATTGGCAGGAATCATTAAGCAGTTTATCCAGGAGACCATATGGCCCGACCTTGAGTTTCTGATCGTTGACCTCCCTCCGGGTACAGGTGACATCCAGCTTACCCTGGTACAGACCGTACCGGTGACTGGTGCCGTTATTGTCACCACACCACAGAAAGTGGCGGTAAACGATGCGATCAAGGCCGTCAATATGTTTAGGATGGATGCGGTCAACGTGCCTATCTTGGGTATTGTCGAAAATATGTCATGGTTTACACCGCCTGACCATCCTGAAAAAAAATACCCTCTTTTTGGTTCGGGAGGGGGAGAGAGATTGGCACAATTTGCCAATAGCTCCTGCCTGGGACAGATTCCCATGGTACAGGCTATACAGGAATCGGGAGACATAGGTACACCGGCGGTAGTGGGATCAAATCCTGAAGTAGAGGAACTTTGGATGGACATTGCCCGAAATGTAAAAAGGGCTGTGTTGGAGCGAAATCGCAATGTTTCTGCTACACAGGTTGTTGAGATAAAGACTTAGTATTTAGCATTTAATCTTTGAAAATCATCACAGAAAATGTCAGTTATATCTGCTTCTAAAAAACAACTCCTTGAACAGGTAGAGGGTGCTCTGGAGAGGGTGCGACCACACCTTGCGGTAGATGGAGGTGATGTGGAACTTGTTGAGATTACTGATGAAAACGTCGTGGTGATTAGATGGCTCGGGGCCTGTCAGCAATGTAATATGACACAAATGACACTAAAGGCTGGAATTGAAGAAGTAGTAAAGGGTCTGGTTCCCGAGATTGACCGGGTAGAAGCTATTGAGGAGTCGATCGCATGACAAGAGGTGACATTATTGCGCACATTAGGGAGAAAGGGAGTTTTCTATGTGTAGGATTGGACCCGGACCTTACCCGATTGCCGAAATTCTTTCTTCAGTATCCCGATCCTGTGTTTGAGTTTAACCGCCGGGTGATTGATGCTACGAAGCACTACTGTATTGCCTACAAACCCAATATTGCTTTTTATGAGGCTCTGGGCACAGGAGGCTGGCAGGCGTTGGCTAAGACGCTGGACTATATTCCGGATACACACTTGAGTATTGCCGATGCCAAGAGAGGGGATATTGGAAATACGAGCAGGCTATACGCTACAACGTTTTTCAAGACATTTGATTTTGATGCCATTACGGTCGCTCCATACATGGGCGCAGACTCCGTATTGCCTTTCCTGGAGTTTGAGCACAAATGGGTTATCTTGCTCGCACTGACTTCCAATCCCGGATCGAGTGATTTTCAATTTCACAAAAATGTCGATGGGATAGCGTTGTACGAGGAGGTTTTAGATCGAGCCAAAAACTGGCCTGATTCCAACCGTATGATGTTTGTCGTAGGAGCGACGCAGCCCGAAGCATTAATCCGGATCCGGCAGATTGTTCCCAACCATTTTTTACTGGTGCCCGGAGTTGGTGCCCAGGGGGGAAATCTGGAGGCAGTCTATGCCAATGGTTGCAACAAAGATGTGGGACTGATTGTAAACGCGTCTCGATCAATCATTTTTGCCGGAAAGGAAGAGTCTACTTTTGACCGGGACGTGGAGGAAGCAGCCTACAGCCTACAAAAGCAAATGAAAGATCTCATGCGCTCTAAAGATTCACCAATCACCTGATGAGTAACGATGGACCTGGAAATGATTCGAACGTATTGTCTGAGCAAATCCGGAGTAACGGAGGAGTTTCCCTTTGGGGATGATACATTGGTATACAAGGTGGCCGGTAAGGTATTTGCCATCACTCCCCTGGATGAAGTTGAACTGTCCATAAACCTCAAATGTGATCCGGATCGAGCAGTCGAACTCAGAGAACAATATGAATCCGTAATCCCAGGATATCACATGAATAAAAAACACTGGAATACAGTCTATTGTGATGACTCAATTAAAGGTAAGCTTTTGATGGAGCTAATCGATCATTCATACGATTTAGTGGTCGCGGGGCTCCCCAAAAAAACCAGGCTTTCTCTGAGAGAGGACGAGGAGGAAAACCTTAAATGAGCATGGAGGTTCTTGTCGTGGGACAAGGATTAGCAGGTACACTTATCTGCCATTTTCTGGAAAAGGCCGGCATATCTTTTAGGGTGATTGACCAAGGCCACCAGTGCAGCAGCAGTCTCATTGCTGCAGGAATAATGAATCCGGTAACGGGTCGACGATTCGTAAAATCCTGGTTGTATGATGATTTATTGCACAGCGCTATACCGGTTTATCGAGATTTGGAGAAGCTCCTGTGCGAGACGATCGTGCACCGGCGGAACATCCTGCGAGTACTTCCCGATCATTGCGGTTTAAACGATTGGCAGGGTAAATCCTCGCTCCCTGAGTATAAACCCTATGTTGTCGAAAATCCATCTTTGAATGAATTTCGGGAGATCGTTGACCTTCGGGGCCACTGGACTGAGGTGACCGGCAGCTATCAGGTGGATCTTCCATTGCTAATCACTTCTTTCAGAGAAAGACTTACCAAAAAGGCACTTCTTCACGAAGAATCATTCAATCACCAAAGCTTGATCGGATCTGAGAAAGGTTGGCGTTATGGGCCACTGCTCTTCGAGAAAGTCATCTTTTGTGAGGGTGCACTCATTTCGAAAAACCCATTTATTACATCGTCATTTCTTACCGCCTCTAAGGGACAGATTCTAGAACTCGAAATCAAGGACTTTTTTCCCACTCGAATGATCAAACGAAACTGCTTTCTAACCGGACTTGGAAACGGAAATTTCTGGTTTGGATCCTTTAACAGCTGGCATTTCAGCGATCACAAACCTTCCGAGAAGGGAAAACGATATCTCTACGAGCAGGCAAAAAAAATGCTTAGGGTTCCTTTTCGAATATCTGCACACCGGGCTGCAATCCGGCCCACCATTGTAGACCGAAGACCTGTAATGGGAGAAATCCAAGACCATAAAAACCTCTACGTTTTTAATGGATTGGGCACAAAGGGAGCTTCATTGGGACCATATTGGGCAGACCACTTTGTGCAGTGGCTTGCGGGTGGTTCTAACCTCCATACCCAGGTTGACATTTTGAGATTTGGGAGCTCAGATTGACTAGATTTGCTATTTCGATCGTTAAGCATTTGTTAATTGTCTTGCATACTATATCGTTGCTCTGTCGTAATTCATCTTATGGGTGAAAAATCTATAAAAAATGCCATCTCGATTTCTGCAATTTCTCTTATTTTCTCTGATACCAGCTCTTTTACTCACTTGCAAAACATTCCCAGAGATGCCGTCGGATAAGGATCTTACAGCCGTCGATGAACTGTGGTTGAAAGTCGATTCTTTGGATAAACTTCAGTTGCCTCAAAGTGCTCTTGATCAGGTTCTTGAGATAAAAGCTGAGGCAAAAGAGAATGGGTGGGAGGATCATCTGATCAAAGCTGTCATTTATGAGAATCGTTACCAGGCTCAGCTGGATGAAGACGGTATTGTGCGGGCAATCGAGCAAATGGAAAAGGAAGTTCGGGACTTAGAAAGCTCTGCGGGCAGGGCAATACTGCATTCTTATCTGGGTGAACTCTATTCCTCCTATCTCGAACAAAACAGGTGGAAATTGCAGGAGCAGAAGACTCGCTCTGAAAGGCCAGGCGATGTGATGTCGATGTCCCTCAATGACCTTGCTGCTGTCGCTGATGAACATTATCTGAAATCACTTTCCCAATTCGCAGACGATCAGCCTCTCAAAAAATTCACGATTTTACTTCAATCCCCGCAGCCGCACGGTGAGTTGCGGGACTGGACACTCAAGCAGTTGTTGATCGTGCGTTCACTTGATCACTATGAAAACCACATGCCCCTTCCCAATGTGCCGCAAGGGGCATTTGACCCGGATGACTTTCGATTTCTTAGTGCAGTTCCGGAGTTTGTTGCACTCACACTCGATACTTCAGCCACTTGGGACAGAAAATATCGATCTGCGCTGATTTACCAGGATGCCCTGCGTCAGTACCCGGACTGGATCGGGATTGATCTCAGAAGGCTTCAGTTTTTCCATAGAGAGAGTAAAATGCCTGACAAGGATGATCTGTATGAATCGGCTCTTTCAGATCGATATCAAAATGAATCTTTGGGAATGTTGCACCTGGCGCAATACTACCTAGGGAGGGGTCATTTAAGTCAGGCCCATGAGACATGTCAGCAGGTCATGGAAAAATGGCCTGATAGCGGACCGGCTGGCCACTGTGAGAACATGGTACACAACATTGAAAGACCAAATCTAAATGTGCAAATGGAACAGGTCAACCTGCCGGGCCAACCACTTCTCCTGCATTTGCGATATAAAAATTTGGACAAAATACACGGCAGGTTAGTGCGCTTCGATGGTGCCCGAATTCATGAGCTTCGGACTTTGGAGTATGATCAAAGACTTCCCTTCATTCTTCGACAAAAGTGGATAGACCAGGTCTCTTATAGACTGCCTGATCATGGTGACTTTAAAGACCATACGATAGAGTTTACACTTGATCCATTGGAAATCGGATCGTATCTCCTGGTACTGAGTTCTGGGAAGGAGTTTGATCCGGCAAAGGAAGGAATTAGTGTTGTCACATTTGTAGTATCAAACCTTTCCTTTACGCAAACTCAACACCGGGAGGAAAGCATTATTCAGACCCATGACCGGTCATCTGGTAGCCCGGTTCCCGGTGTTAGCGTCACTTTTTACGAGAATCGCTTTGACCAGGCTGCAAGAAGATCTGTTCGAAAAAAAGTGAGAGAGATGGTGAGTGACGGGCAAGGTAAGGTAATGGTCTCTAGGGCAGGTGATGAGCGCATGTCATTTAAGCTGACCAGGGGCCGGGACACACTTTGGCTCGATGACCAATATTACAGACCAATGCGATTTGGACATTTTGAACAAGAGACCGAATCCACTTTCTTTCTTGATCGAGCACTCTATCGACCTGGTCAGAAATTGCTTTACAAGGGAATATTGACAGATAGAAACGAAGATCGCGTGCCATCGATTAGGGCACATAGCAGTTTGGTCGTATCTCTTTATGATGCCAATGGTCAGATTGTAGACAAGGAGGAAAAAGGGACAAATGAATTCGGATCTTTTAGCGGTTCTTTCATTATTCCTTCCGCTTCACTTGCAGGTGGCATGTCCATCGGCACAAATCTAAGTGCTCAAAGGCAATATTTTCGGGTTGAAGCTTATAAACGACCGACATTTCAAATTGTTTACCGGCAATCACAAGAAACCCCTCAGCTCAATGACACAGTCAGTGTACGCGGTCAGGTCACATCTTATGCGGGAGCACCCATTTCCAATGCCAGGCTCACATATCGCGTGGTACGGAGATCTCGATTTCTGTACTGGTCATCCTACAGGAGAATCCCGCAGCCGATGGGTGGTCAGAAGGAGATCAAATCTGGTGTGATCGCAACAGATTCTGAAGGCAATTTTGGTCTGGATTACATTGCCTTGTCAGACCACCAGACCTTTGCGGGAGACCGTCCGGTCTTTGATTTCGAAACGCACATCACAGTCACCGATGTAAGTGGAGAATCACAGTCTTCCTCGCATCTGGTTACCCTATCAGAGCAGCCATTTGGCCTATTCTTAAGCGGAAAGCCGCTGATCAACCTGGATGTGCAAACGCACATTGCTTTTGTAGCAAGAAGCCCCTCCGGTCAGGTCGTTGAAGCAGTTGGAAAAGCTGAAATCACCGAAATAAAGTCACAAAGGGAATGGAAAAGAAAACGTTACTGGGAAAAACCAGAAGAGGCCGGACAAGCTGATCAATTCGATACAGGAATCAATCGTTGGTACTCACCGATCGATGACGAAATGCTCCTGGGAAGTCCAGTAAATCTAAGACTGGAATCTGCCGGTGATACCCTCCGGATGCCTTTAGAAGGAATGACACCGGGGTTATATAAAATAACGGCATGGTCACAGAGTGCAAGCTCTGAGGAGATCAAAACAGAATTTTTAGTCCATCTGGTCAGGCCCAATGTCCCAGATTCTTACGTACCGAAACAGGAGCTGATCCAAATCGTTAAAGATAACAACCGCTCACTACCCGGTGATACGGCGATTATTATGGTGGGTGTCCCTATCCAAGGAGGAACGCTTTTCTGGCAAACTGCTCAAAGGACGAATAACCCCAAAACCGGGCAAATTACTTTTAAGGGTTGGTCTGAAATCCGGATACCGGTAAAGGAGACCGATAAAGGGGGAATCTTGTTGCATCTCCATATGCTGTATCAAAACCGATTTGTACATGAGACGGTTGTGATCGACGTTCCCTGGGTCGACAAGCAATTGGATCTTCAACTTAATACGGTCAGAAATTTGACTAAGCCTGGTGCCCGTGAAAAGGTCTCCCTTGTCATTAGCGACCATAGAGGGCAGCCTGCTAATGTAGAAATGCTAGCCTCCATGTATGATTCATCTCTTGATCAGATTGTTCCGCACAGCTGGCAGCGACATTTTTTCCCGGCGACTTCACGTTTTTTGAATATCACTTCTAGTGGATACAGACCGATCTATAGCGAGCAGTTTACCTCGGCCTGGTATCGGTCACATCACGCAATCCCAGGTGATGGCCATCCCCGACTAAATTGGTTTGGATTTCCGATCGGTTTCACTGGGATGATGCAAATGGAGGATGCTGTGATGGTCAGATCTCAGTCGGCCAAAAATGCCCCTCCTCCCGAAAGACTAGAAGAAGAATCCGGTGTTGCTGACATGAGCAATTCATCAAGGCAAACTAGTGAGCTACCCAGATCGAATTTTGCAGAGACATTGCTTTTTTACCCGGAATTAAAAGCAGACAGTGATGGAAAAGTCGAATTTGACTTTGTGATGAATGACGCTCTGACGACATGGAAATTGATGCTCTTCGCTCATGACGAAAGATTTGCCCACGGCTATACCGAAGTCCTGTTGAAAAGCCAAAAGGAGCTTATGGTGACGGCTAATAAGCCGCGTTTCCTGAGATCCGGAGACAGGATCTGGTTGGGTGGGAAAATAGATAATCTCAGGGACGAACAATTAAGTGGCCGGGCAACTCTCGAGCTCACCAATTCCCTGACTGGAGTGTCTCTCGAAGAATTTATTACCGGCGAAAAAGAAAAGTCTTTTCACCTGGATGGAAAGTCAAGTACGGGTATTTTCTGGCGCATTGAAATCCCAGCCAATTACAGGGATCCGATTGAGTATCAGTTGACGGCTGTAAGTGATAATCACAGTGATGCGGAGAAGGGGATTATTCCTGTACTGGAGAATCGCACGATGGTCACAACTACAAGAGCTTCTCAGATACCGGGAGGAGAAGTACTTGATTATGACATGAATGAGGTAACTCAGGGCGGATCTTCGGTTTCGGCTCCACATAAGCTTGTAGTAGAAATAACGCCCAATCCCATCTGGTATGCTGTCAAGGCTCTTCCCTACCTCATCGAATATCCCCATGAGTGTTCTGAGCAGATTTTGAACAGACTGTATGCTTACAGGGTGGGGCATAAAATTGTAAATGGCAATCCAAAGATCAAAGCGTATTTCGATCAGTGGGAGGGTAAAGACCTGACCAGCAGCCTGCTTAAGGACCAAGACCTGAAACAGGCAATGATCGAAGAGACACCGTGGGTGAGAGAAGCGATTGCGGAATCCGAACAGATGGCTCAACTCGCATCCTATTTTGACTTCAATCATATCAAGTACGAAAGCACCAACACCTTTGCGAAGTTGCAGCAGCGGCAAAATCCAGACGGTGGATTTCCATGGTTTGGCAGTGGTCCATCTGATCGGTATATCACCCAATACATCGTAGAAGGCCTTATAGATCTACTACCAGACCTCGATAAAAAGATGCAGCAGGAGACCCGGCGGATTATCGATAGAGGTTACCAGTACCTGGACGAAAAAGTGGAGGTTTTTTATCACAATCTTCAGGCAGAGGTTAAAAAAGGAAATACGAAGTGGGACGCGAACCATCTGCGGGACATTTTAGTGCATTACTTGTATGTACGCCATAAATCGGCCGTGCCAACTGATAGGAACCTTGTGAAGATTCACCAGTTTATCTTGGATCAAGCAGAAAGATATTGGAATTCGAAGTCACTTTTTACACAGGCAATTATTGCTCAATTGTGTGAGTTCACACAGAGGAATGAATTGCGCTCAAAACTGGTTTCATCATTCCGCGAGCGGATCATTAAGAATCCCGATCTCGGTTGGTACTGGCTTGCAGAAAGCGGATATCGATGGTGGGAAAATCGATTGGAAACTCAGACCAAAATGATTGAAATATTTGAGGATGAAGATGATTTACGACTGGTAGATGAGCTGAAAAGATGGATTCTAAACAACAAACGCACAAACCATTGGGACAACACTAAGACGACTGTCGCAGCAATTAAAGCGCTGATGACTGGCACCGATTGGGCATCAGAATCATCGGATCTTCAGATCGAATTTGACCATGCATCCATTAAGCAAGTGGGGCAAACTGAAGCGGGTTCGCTTTTCAGAAAATATGAGCTACTACCAGAGGCACTTGCCACACCCGGTACACTTCGAGTTATAAATCCGGGCAATCAGCCATCCTGGATATCTATCTACTATCAGTACTTTGAAGATCTTGATCAGGTCTCAGGTGATGGTGGTTCCGCATTGAAGATAAGGAAGATGACCTTTAAGGAGACGATCGAAAAAGACGGCCCCAGATTACAGCAGCTCGAAGGAGAAACAATGCACCGAGGGGAAGTGATCACAGTCCAGCTCGAGATTGAGACGGACAGGGAGATGGATTATGTGCATCTGAAAGACTTGAGGGGGGCTGCCCTTGAACCAGTAAAGACCCTGAGTGGTTACAGATGGTCGGGTGGCCTTGGCTTTTACGAAACCAATACGGATTTAGGTACTCATTTTTTTATTGATCATATGCCAAGGGGGCGGTACACGCTCCAGTATTCTATGAGAATAAACCAGCTTGGGAATTTTTCATCGGGGTTTAGCACGCTGCAATCGATGTATGCACCAGAATTTTCTGCACACAGCTCAGGAGAAAGAATTGAAATCGAATACGAACAATAAAAAAAGCTGCCTTTAAGGAATGGCAGCTTTTTAACACACTCAAAACCCCGTAGAACTATCTTAACCGAATGAGGAACATTCGGTTAAGATAAGAACAGGCTATCGTTTGCAAATGTTGTATGCTGATGAAATAATTTTGCGTAATTCGATCTCCTTGCCGTTTTTCCCCGCGAATTGGTCGGAAATAAGATGTCGATTGCAGATCTTTGTTAGATCTTAGGTTAGGAAATATAAATCAACAGTATGTCATCTCATGGTGAAGAGGCTTCCTCCATTATAAAAAATCATATGATGTGGTCTATGGGTGCAGGGCTGATCCCGGTACCTATTGCCGATGTATTTGCAGTAAGCGCAATACAACTCGATATGATCCGCCAGCTCTGTAATTTATATGAAATTAATTACAAGGACACCGAAGGCAAGGCGGTGATCAGTTCCCTGACCGGATCGGTCGCTGCTCGAGTTGGAGCTCGTGCGGTAAAGTTTATCCCGGGTGTAGGGTCAGTAATTGGCGGAGTGACGCTTGCTATCTTGTCAGGCGCATCCACATATGCCCTGGGCGAGGTTTTCAAAAAGCATTTTGAGACCGGAGGAACTTTCCTTGATTTTGACCCTACACGGCTGAAGAAGGTCTATGACGAGATGTTTGAGAAGGGTAAGGTTTACGCAAAACGCATGAAAAACGAGCAAGCCAGGGCCGAAGTGGAAGTCACAGCAGAGGAAAAAAAGGACGAAAATGTAGATGCGTTGGACCGCCTCAAAGAACTTGCCCAGTTGTTGGAAAATGGGCTTATTTCTCATGACGAATTTGAGGTTTTGAAAAAGAGGATTGTAGATCCATCCGATTAGCCCTTCGTGCCAAAAGGCTGCCTTGGATCAGGTTTAGCGTCAAGGGCGCAAGATTCACCACTCTGCAACTTATACCACCCGGCAATTCCAATCATGGCAGCGTTGTCTGTACAATATTCCCTTCTGGGAAGAAAGACCCGCAATCTCATTTCCTCACCCATGAGTTTTGTGGCCATCCGCAAACCACTATTGGCAGCGACACCACCTGCTATTGCGATCTCTTTGACACCTGACCATTCAGCTGCAGCTCTAAACTTTTCCATTAAAATATCCACAATCCGGCTCTGTAGTGATGCGCATAGGTCATTCATGTGATCTTCCACAAAGCGGGGATTCCTTTTGATTTGATCCCGAACGAGGTACAAAAATGAGGTCTTGAGGCCGCTAAAGCTATAATTGAAGCCAGCAATTCTCGGTCTCGAAAGGTCAAAAAGAGGGGATCCCTTTTCTGCTCTGCGGTCTATTTCGGGGCCGGCTGGATAGTCCAGGCCCATGATTTTTCCACCTTTGTCAAAGGCTTCCCCGGCTGCATCATCCAGTGTCTTACCAATTACCTCCATATCCGTCGATGATTTGACCATCACCAGTTGAGTGTGTCCACCTGACACTGTGAGGCACAGAAACGGAAAACTGGGTTTTGGATCTTCGATAAAATGGGAAAGAACATGGGCCTCCATATGATGCACACCGACTAATGGAATCTTAAGGGCATATGCAAGTGACTTGGCAAAGCAAAAACCGACCATCAGCGATCCCATGAGTCCGGGACCAATCGTGCATGCCACGGCATTGAGTCTTTCGAGATTAATCTCCGCTTCATCCAGGGCCCTCCTTACCACCGGCATTATACTGATGTCGTGAGCCCGGGAAGCGACTTCCGGTACAACTCCGCCATACAGCTTATGATCAGTCTGACTGGAAATCACGTTTGATAGCACTACACCATCCATCAGGATTGCAGCAGCGGTATCATCGCAGGACGTTTCGATCGAGAGAATATACTGAGGAAGCATAATATTTTCCTGTTGGATAAAGGTAACGTGAATGCACCAAAATACTCCATTCATGCATCTGCAAAGCATGTTTGTGGGTATAAAGGGTGTAGGGTCTGCCCCGGAGGGCTGATTTCATGGCCCGGAGGGAAGAATGTGCTGAGACATCATGGCATTTGGTGGTGGCTGACGGCCGTTCTGCCAGGTTCCGGTATTGGACTGCGGAAGCGGCCATTTCTACTAAAGTTTATCGCTTTTGTTGTATCAGATTGTGCATGAAAATTGGTATAATTGTGCAGAATCATATAAGACGAAAAAATTCAACCGATGAGAATAATAATTAACCTAGTTCTTTTCGCACTTATAATTGGGATCGCTTATTTGCTGGTATACAGCATCCAGGAACCCATCAAGTTTAAAGCTGAAAAAGATAAACGGCAAAACGCTGTGGTCGATAAACTGCTGGTAATAAGGAAGATGCAGGAGTTTTATAGAGATATTAAGGGTGGAGCTTTTGCACCTAGCTGGGAAGATCTCTCTTCGACATTGAAGACAGGACAGTTCATGAATGTAAAGGTTGTAGGTGATCCGGACGATCCGAATTTTACCGGCGAGATTACTTACGATACTTCTTATATCCCTGCTATAGATACGATCCGTGCCCTGGGAATCAATCTTGATTCTTTGCAGTTCATCCCGTACGGTAATGGAGCTACATTTGATATAAAAGCGGATACACTCACCTATCAGAGTACCCTTGTCAATGTGGTAGAGGTGAGTACCCCCATTAAGACATTTATGGGTGTTTATGGAGATCCAAAATATGCGAGATACGATATGTCTTACAAACCAAATAGCTTAATAAAATTTGGCGATATGAATAAGCCCAACTTATCGGGCAATTGGGAGCGATAAAAGAAAATCTGGAAAAACAAACGAACATACCAAACGAGCTGTCCATTCTGATTAGGATGGACAGTTTTGCATTTATGATCATAGATCAGAGCAATCTAGTATCGGTCTATGAAAATATTCCATTAAAATCCAAGAACGAGCATTTTCGCTTTATTGATCCAGTCGAAATCCTCTCCATTGTACAACAACATAACCTGAGATATACACGCTTTGAAGACGTGCATATCTCGGTGGATCACGATGCATTTACCTACGTCCCCAAGGCATTGTACGACGAAGGTTCCTGGTCTGAATATCTCAATTTTGTAGCGTCTGGAGTCAAAAAAGACGATGTCGTGGCATCTGAAGCCACTGATAAAGTTTTTTGTATCTATTCATATCCAATGCCACTGCGTAAACTCCTTTCCACGCTGTACCCCACCAGTCAGGTGCATCATTTGAGCTCCTCTATCACTAGCTACCTGAAAAAGGAAGTAGGTGATGATCCGACATTGTTTTCCATTATCCACGATGAGGAACAATATCTCGTCATTTTTGAAAACCGGGAAGTAACATTGGTCAACAGATATCACGCCCCTTCAGCACAGGACCTTTTGTATTATATTGTTACGGCCTGCAAGCATAGAAAACTCAATCCGAGAAAAGTCTATTTAAAAATTACAGGTAATCGCACAATGGCCGATGATCTGAAGGCGGAGCTGGGGAGGTACTTTATCCATGTTGCAGCCATTGATTGGAAAAACGGGTGGAGATTGCCGCTCAGTGTCAAGGATCCCATGCATCTATTCGATTTCTATTGCATGCACCATGCGAATCATTGGCGGTAGATTTAAAGGTCGGAGATTTAGACCATCTGCCAATAAATGGCCAACCCGGCCCACTACAGATTTTGCTAGGGAAGCACTCTTTAATATCCTGGAAAACAGGTTTGATTTTGCCAAAATAAAGATGCTCGATCTCTTTGGAGGTACCGGAAGTCACACTTATGAGGCTATCTCCAGAGGATGTAGAGACGTGACTTATATCGATAAGCACAGGGGTTGCCATTCGTTTGTAAATAAGATCGCTAAAGAACTTTCGATAGAAGACGAAATGCATGCCGTGCTGGGAGATGTTGCCAAGTTTTTAAAGACTTGCATAGAGAAATATGACTACATTTTTGCCGGACCTCCGTACAATCTTCCCTGGATTGACGAGATTCCGGCGAAAGTTTTTTGTAGAGACATCATCAGTGAAGATGGTCTTTTTGTACTCGAGCACAATGCCAGGCACACCTATAAGCATCATCCTTCGTTCGAACTGGAACGGAATTATGGGGATACTCATTTTAGTTTTTTTTCTGGCTAATCCCCTTTTTGTTCCCCAGCATATTATTTTTACGCGGCTTTAGACAGGGCGTTGCCCGATTTTATTAATCTTGACTGAAGTATTGACATGCAACTGTTAGATCAAATTCGAGATGAAGTCCTAGGAATAATCCGGAAGGAGTATCAGGAGGTAGTGGATCCGGATCTGATTACAATATCGCCAACACGGGTAGAATTTGATGGAGATATGACTATTGTGATTTTTCCGCTTGTCAAAAAACTTAGGAAAAATCCACAGGAGCTGGGAGCCTTATTGGGTGGCTATTTGCAAAAGTCCTTCGAAGAAATTGAATCTTTTAATGTTGTAAAGGGATTTCTAAACCTGGTATTTACTCCAGAATTTTGGTTCCATTTTTTAGGCGGTGTGGTCGAGGATCCGGGTTATGGCAGTTGGCCTCCTACGGGGGAAACAGTTATGATTGAATTTTCTTCACCAAATACAAATAAACCACTGCATCTCGGGCACATAAGAAATATTCTCCTGGGCTGGTCATGTTCTAAAATACTGGAAAAGGCTGGATCTGAAGTTGTGAGGGTACAAGTGGTGAATGATCGTGGTATTGCCATCTGCAAAAGTATGCTTGCCTGGCAAATTAAAGGTAATGGTGCTACACCAGAGCTGGAGAATATAAAGGGGGATCACTTTGTCGGAAAATATTACGTGCTTTTTGAAAAAATGTTTTCTGAAGAATACAAAGAGTGGCAGGAGACACCTGAGTCGTTAAAAATATATGAAGAAAGGGCACAAAAGGAAAAACAAAAGCCTGCGTTTTTTCGAGATTATAAAAATATTTATTTCAACAATTTTAGCCCCCTGGGAAGAAAGGCCAAAGAAATGCTAAGGCGATGGGAGAAGGGAGATCCGGATACAATTAAATTGTGGAATAGGATGAATAATTGGGTTTATGAGGGGTTCAGCCAAACCTATGAAAAATTAGGAGTGGAGTTTGATCACTTATATTACGAATCCACTACCTGGAAACTCGGTAAGCAAGAGATAAAAGAGGGGCTTAAAAAAAATCATTTCTTTCAGAAAGAGGATGGTTCTGTTTGGATTGATTTGACCGCACATGGCATGGATGAAAAAATCCTGCTAAGATCTGACGGCACCTCTGTATATATGACGCAGGATATTGGCACAGCTATCCAGCGATATAAGGATTATGGAATTGACAAAATGGTTTATGTAGTGGCTGATGAGCAGAATTATCACTTTCAGGTTCTATTTAAGATTCTTGAGATATTGGAAGAGCCATATGCATCCGGTCTTTACCACCTTGCCTATGGGATGGTCGATCTCCCTTCAGGAAAAATGAAATCCAGGGAAGGTACTGTGGTGGATGCCGATGACCTAATGAAAGATGTGATAGCCGAAGCTGCCGGAGTTGCGAAAGAAAAAGGAGATATCGAAATGTTGTCTTCAGAGGAAAGAGAGGAGATTTATCGCAAGATCGGAATGGCTGCACTCAAATTTTTTATTTTGAAGGTAAATCCCTCAAAGCGGATGACATTTGATCCGGCTGCAAGTGTTGACATGCAGGGCCAGACCGGACCATATATCCAGAACGCCTATGTGAGGATCCGTTCTATCATGAGAAAAGCTTCCACCGAAAAGATTACGGGAGACTTTTTTGGTTATACGGAAATGCATGAGACCGAAAAAATACTTTTGCAGACTTTGTATCAATATCCACTTGTCGTAAAAAGAGCCGCACAAGAGTACGATCCCTCGGAGATTGCCGGCTATTGCTACGACCTGGCCAAGGCTTATCACCGATTTTATCACGATCTCCCAATCCTGTCTGCAAAAGGCGAGGCAGCAAAAGGCTTCCGCCTTGCGATAAATCAGGGAGTGGCCCTGGTGCTCCGGGACGGAATGAATCTCCTGGGTATTGAGATGCCGGACAGAATGTAAAGGTTTATTTAAATCAGTGAGTAAAATGAGTGAGATCGAAAGTTTACATTTTATTGAAGAATTTATTGAGGAAGATTTAGCAAAAGATCCGTCGGTAAAAGTACAGACGAGATTTCCACCCGAGCCCAATGGATATTTGCATATCGGTCACGCAAAATCTATTTGCCTGAATTTTGGGATTGCCGAAAAATATAGCGGCCTAACCAATCTGAGATTTGATGATACAAATCCCAGCACGGAGGATACGGAGTACGTGCAGAGCATAAAAAATGACATCAGGTGGCTGGGATTTGATTGGGGAGAACGAGAGTTTTATGCTTCCGATTATTTTGAAACGCTATACGCTTTTGCCGTCAAACTGATTGAAAAAGGAAAGGCATATGTGGATGATTCTACCTCGGAAGAAATAGCTGAGATGAAAGGGACAACGACTACCCCGGGAGAGCTGAGCCCTTTTCGAGATCGAAGCATCGAAGAAAATCTGGAACTCTTCGCCAAAATGCGAGCTGGCGATTTTGAGGACGGCTCAAAAGTGTTGAGAGCAAAGATAGATATGACCTCACCAAATATGCACCTTCGGGATCCCCTCATGTACAGAATAAAAAGAGCCCCACACCACCGCACAGGTGATAAATGGTGTATTTATCCAATGTACGATTTTGCACATGGTCAATCAGATGCCATTGAGGAGATCACATATTCGCTGTGTACGCTGGAGTTTGAAAACCACAGGCCCCTATACGATTGGTTTATTCGGGAGCTTGAAATCTTTCCCAGCAGGCAGATCGAATTTGCGCGTCTCAATGTGTCATATATGATCACTAGTAAAAGAAAGCTACTGAGACTTGTGGAAGGTGGTTATGTCAGTGGTTGGGACGATCCCCGGATGCCCACCATTGCTGGCTTGAGACGACGGGGATATACACCGAAGTCGATAAGAGAGTTTTGTGACCGTGTGGGAGTGGCAAAAAGGGAGAATCTGATCGAGTTCTCCTTACTCGAATACTTTATTCGAGAGGACCTCAATAAAACTGCAAATCGAGTCATGGCTGTTCTGGACCCGGTGAAAGTCGTGATTGAAAATTACCAGGAAAGTCATGAAGAAAGATTGTCATCGACAAACAATCCCGAAGACGAAAGTGCCGGTACAAGAGAACTTCCATTCAGCAGAGAGATTTACATCGAACGAAAAGATTGGATGGTAGACCCGCCGAGAAAGTATTTCCGGTTGGGACCCGACCGAACAGTACGCCTCAAAAACGCTTATATCATACACTGCCACGGACATGAGACCGACCCGGATGGCAACGTAAGTCTGATACGCTGCACTTATTATCCGGACAGCAAAAGCGGACAGGATACTTCCGGAGTTAAGGCTAAGGGTACCCTGCATTGGGTATCGGCATCACATGCGGTGGAAGGTGAAGTCCGGCTCTATGATACACTGTTTACCGTACCCGAACCCGGCTCCGATCCGGATCGGGATTTTTTGGACTTTCTCAATCCAGATTCCCTGGTTATAAATAGAAAGGTGCAATTAGAACCCTCACTGTCAAACGTGACACCTGGCAGTTGTTTCCAATTTTTAAGACTGGGTTATTTTGTAGTGGATCCGGACTCCCAAAATGGTAAACCGGTATTTAACAGGGTTGTGAGTTTAAAAGATTCCTGGAGTAAGAAAAAGTCATAGTATATTTGATCACACCATGCCGAGAGGAAAAGTCATTTTAGATGAGGCACCATTTAATCTCACTATCGAACGATTATGCCATCAGTTGATCGAAAGCTATGACGACTTTTCTGAGACTTGTATTGTCGGCATCCAGCCCCGGGGAGTACTCCTAAGTAACCGGATAGTAGAGCGGTTGCAGAAAATACTTAAGAGAAAGAGATTGCTGTACGGGAAGTTGGACATTACATTCTATCGCGACGATTTCCGCATAAGGGACAAACCACTTGCCGCAAATAGTACTGATATCGATTTTCTCGTCGACGGCAAACAAGTAGTGCTGATCGATGACGTCCTTTACACAGGACGAACCATTCAAGCGGCTTTGACGGCAATACAGCATTTTGGACGGCCCTCGAGTGTCAAGTTACTCACGTTAGTCGACCGCAGATTTAACCGTCACCTACCCATTTCCAGTGATTACACTGGTCTCACAATAGATGCGTTAGACGAGGCTTATGTGAAGGTAGAATGGAGCCAGGACTCGGGTCGTGATCGCATTCTTCTCTTTGCAGAAAAATCAAATTCGTAAGAATGGCCCAACTCAAACTCAGCACTGATCATCTCCTCGGAATCAAATACCTCAATCGCGATGATCTTCAGTTGATTTTTGAGACGGCAGACAACTTCAAGGAGGTGATCAATCGTCCCATTAAGAAAGTGCCTTCTCTGAGGGATATTACCATTGCTAATCTCTTTTTTGAAAACTCAACCCGCACTAAAATATCATTCGAATTAGCGGAAAAAAGACTTTCGGCTGATGTGATTAATTTTTCATCGTCAGCGTCTTCTGTCAAGAAGGGGGAAACGCTATTGGACACCGTCAATAATATATTGTCGATGAAGGTCGATATGGTAGTGATGCGGCACCCCGCTCCCGGAGCTGCAGCATTTCTTTCCAATCATATCGATGCACACATTATTAATGCAGGAGATGGTACGCATGAACACCCTACACAGGCATTGCTCGATGCTTTCTCGATCAGGGAGCGATTGGGTGATATCAAGGGTTTGAGAGTGGCAATAGTTGGAGACATCCTGCATTCGAGGGTCGCATTGAGCAATATCTTTTGTCTGAAAAAACTGGGAGCCGAAGTGATGGTATGTGGTCCACCTACCCTGATACCCAAGTACATTGAATCTCTCGGTGTGCGATCGTCTTACTCACTTAGCGAGGCCCTGGAGTGGTGTGATGTGGCTAACGTATTGCGCATTCAGCTGGAGAGACAGGATATCAAATACTTGCCCTCCTTACGCGAATATGCCCAGTACTACGGTATAAACAGCAAGGTGATTGAAAATCTGAATTCTGAGGTACTCATAATGCATCCCGGACCAATAAATCGAGGAGTAGAATTGACTTCTGAAGTAGCTGATTCTCAGCAATCTATAATTTTGGAGCAGGTAGAAAACGGAGTTGCCGTGCGTATGGCAGTCCTTTATCTTCTGGCTGCTCCAAGATCACGCAGTGCGACAGATACTTAATGTCAGTGGATTTTGCGTTAATAATATCGTAAATCTATGATTCACCGGGTTTTGCATCCGTTTTATGTGTTAGTATTAAGTATTGAATAATTTCAAACACCTTACAATGATTCGCAAATTTACTATCCTCTTATTCCTTTGCTTTTTGATTTGTGGTGGTACTTATGGCCAGGGCAATGGATATCATATCAAGGGTATGATCAATGGTTATGATCAGGACACAATCTTTTTGGGCTACTACTATGCAGACAAGCAGTACCTTCTCGATACTTCCTCTGTTTTAGATGGAAGTTTCGAGTTTTCCGGCACGGATACTTTGAGATCCGGAGTCTACATGATTGTTATGCCTCCCGATAATAAGTATTTTCAGCTGATGGTGCATCAGGAACAGTCATTGTTTTCTTTTCAGGCGGATATGGCAGATATCGAGGGTACGATCACTTTTGAAAAGTCTCCGGACAATGACCTTTTTTATGATCACTTAAAATTTATCGCCAGTAAAAGAGCCCTTGTGGAGGATCTGAATTCGAAAAAAGAAACCGCCACTGGAAAAGATCTTGAAAAAGTGGAGCAAGAGCTACAAAGGATAAACGCACAAGTACTGGAACACCAGCAGAAGATCATCGAGGATAATCCCAATTCTATGACTGCTCTCCTGATTAGGAGTGGTTTTCAAATTGATCTTCCGGAATTTGAAGGGACTGAAAAAGAAAAAAATCTCAAGAATTACCTATACTATAAAAAGCACTATTTTGACAATGTAGATTTATCTGATCCCCGAATGATCAGGACCCCTGCTCATGTGCTTGATAGTAAAATTACTTATTATATCGATAAGCTCACGCCAAAAGACCCGGACTCGATAATTGTGTCGATCGATTATTTATTAGAAGAAATGAAGGGTGCAGAGGAGACCTATAAATACTATTTGGTAGAGTTTCTCAACGAATATGCTCAGAGTAAAATAGTGGGAATGGATGCGGTCTATGTACATTTAGCACTTAACTATTACGCACGGGGTGAAGCACCATGGGTGGAGGAAACTCAATTAAAGAAGATAATTGCCAATGCCCGGGATGCATCTCCGACACTGATCGGTCAAACGGCACCTGATTTTAAAGTTCAATTAAGGGACAGTACTGATATCCAATTGTATGATGTCGATGCAGATTATACGATTTTGATCTTTTGGTCACACACATGCAATCATTGCAAGGAGTCGATGCCGAAGTTGAAGGAATTTTACGAAAAGGAGACAGATCTAAACATCGAGGTGTTTTCGGTCTGTACAAAGATGCTGGATGAAGAACCTGCATGTTGGGATTTTATTGACGGAAACAATTTGGATGGCTGGATAAATACCAGTGACAAAAGTGGTGGAAGATCCAATATGCATAAACTATTCAATATTAAGAAAACTCCGAAATTGTTTATTCTTGACCGGAATAAAAAAATAGTAAGCAAAGATCTGGGTCCTGAGCAATTGGATGAGTTTTTTGACCACATTGTAGAGGCACCAAACGATTAGTGAGCCTAGAATAAGGTCAGATGTCCATATAGTTGAGCCATGGGTAGGCCCATTACGTTAGAGTATGAACCAATTATTTTGGCTACTTTGCACCATCCGATCCACTCCTGTATTCCATAACTTCCCGCCTTATCGTTCGGTTGATATTTTTTGATGTAGTAGTCGATTTCTGATTCTTCCAGAGGGTAAAAATGTACCTGTGTTGTAGAGGAAAAAACAAATTCTTTTACCTTATTCTTAAGACAGACTCCAGTGATCACTTGATGTATTTTTCCAGATAATTTATACAATGTTGTTCTAGCTTCATTTTCATCCCGGGGTTTTCCCAAAATTTTCCCGTCCTGGATGACAATACTGTCCGCGGCAATAATGGTCTCGCCAGTCCTGATGTGTGCTATGGCTGCTTTGGCTTTCTGTCTGGCTAAATACTCTGGTACCTCAAGGGAATTAATTTGCTTGGGATACACCTCATCGATGTCCGGCACAACAATACGTATGTGGTAACCCGCTTGCTCCAGCAGGAATTTTCTCCGTGGAGAGCCGCTGGCCAGTAATATCGGTTTTGTCAATGCTAAGGGTGTGTTTCCGGCCATAACGGTAGTAAAAATAATCCCTGAACAATAAAGTATTTAATATGTTTTTGTAGCGTGCTGAAGTCTGATTTGTCCTTGGCTGCCAGTATTTTTATAAGGAGATAAATTGACGAACAGAGCAGCAGCAGCATATAAACAGTGACGAAAATATTTCTCAGATGTAGAAAGGAAATCAGTAGATAACTCAGCAATGAAAAAATGAATAATAGGAGGATTGTGAGAAGGACACGTATTCCTTTTTTTGAAAATAACAAAGCCAGCGTACGGGAAGCTTCCAAAAGATCTCCATCATGATCTTCCACATCCTTCACAATTTCCCTAACTATTGTGGTAACAAAGGCAAAAGCTGAAATATACCATAATCCGGCATACGAAGAATGCAGGAAATCATACGGAAAAACCAAAGCCAGGGGAATGATCCAGAATAAAAGAGTACACAAAAGACCGACAAGAATATTACCGATCAAAAATGTGTGCTGTAACCATTTTGAATAGGTAAATAGAATTAATATGCAGGAAACCAGGATTAAGCACAGAACTAGATTTTGAGTTAGCATGAAAATGACAACTATCCCTGCCAGGGCAAAACAGTTCATCAACCCATAGATTAATTGAGCTTTTTTTGACGAAATAAGATCTGATACGATTACTTTTTCTGGCTTGTTTATCTTGTCAGCTCTGACATCCAGACAGTCGTTGATGACATAGCCTGCACCCATTATACTTGTCGTTGTGACCATTACCAAAAGGAACATCCAAAATGAGGTTTTATCTAAAACAAACATTCCTCTTTGACCTAGAAATACGCCCACGAAAAACATCGTCAAGTTGGCAATGAGCAGATTGGGTAGTCGAACCAATTTGAGAAATACAAGTACCGACATTTCATTAAAATACTAAATATTGAGGTTGGGATATCCGGGCCAATCTCCTCGTAACTTTAAGACTTTTTCGATCACATCACGAGCACATCCTTCACCTCCATTCTTCGGACTAACATAAAAGGATAAATCCCGGATTTCGTCAACGGCATCTCTGGGGCAACACGGTAAGCCGACTGCCAACATTGCCTCGAGATCAGGTAAATCATCACCCATAAATAATATTTCTTCCTTATTTAGGTCATATTTTTTGACTAGATCAGTTACCACCGCATTCTTGTCCTTACAGTTGAGTTCGATATCAGTAATACCGAGACTTCTGAATCTTTCCACAGCAGTGGGCGTGTTGCCTCCACTGATGATTGCAATGCGGTATCCCTTTTGCACTGCAAGCCTCATCGCATGACCGTCTCGCACCGAGAGAGATCGCAGGAGCGTCCCGTCGTGATGTAAAAGAATGGATCCCCCGGTGAGGACGCCGTCGATATCAAAAAAGAAAGAAGTGATCTCCCTGAATTTATTTAGATTATTCACGTGCTATTGATTGTCACGCCATTCGTAGACCCATTTGGCCTGAATCTGCTCCAAATGTCCTTCGGAACAATCCGCCCTCTTTCCCTCAAAATTTGGAATCTCCATGATCCAGTCGAGAAGATCAGTAAAACGGATCCGGTAAATTTTCCGTTCATCGAAGTCATCGCCAAACTTGTCATAGAGCTGCATAGCGATATCTTCGTGATCCATCCAGGTGATCGGAATATTTTCAATCTCTTTAAACGAACTCATCCAAAGTGCAATTTTTATTAGTGTTCGTGACCGATAATTCGGCTTTGGTCAGGAATGGTGACCTCTATCTCGGCCTTCTCATCCAGGATAATGCACTGACATCCCAATCTTGATTCCAATCGGGGATCAATGGCCCGGTCGATAAAATCTTCCTCCTTATCGGAGATTTCTTCGAGAAATTCATCGCCTTTCTCAACGTATATGTGACATGTACTACAGGCGCAGACACCACCACAATTGTGATTGAGATGTACATCGTAGTCCTCAGTGACTTCGAGTATAGAGAACCCCTTTTCGACGTCTCCTGCCAGGACTTCGGGTATCGATTTATCTTCAAATGTAAATTTTACTGTAGCCATATATCAGTGATACGAGCGCACAAAAGTATGCTGATTCCTTCTTCTAAACAAACTCATCAGGATCTTGTTCCGGCGGCTCTTTGAGCGAGTAATTGGCAATCGAGGTGTTAAAATTCTGTTATTCGGGCAATTATTCGAGATAAACACTAAATTACTTTCTCAAAAGCACTAGAGTGGATCAGACAACAGGGGGTGCACCACCCAAATACTACAAATTTAAGGAGCTAAAAGTCTATGCTTCCACCGAGTGGCTAGCCGACAACAAAAAAAAATACCGTCAGGTTTTTGACCGGCATGAAGTGGCATATATCTACGCCGAGTTATCTTTTTTTAACAAGTATTTTGATGAGTCGGATTGGGATATAGCCATTCGATTAAAGTGCTATTCAGTCGAGCAGGGTAAGCGAAAAGAATTGTGCGAGCTGGCCATAAACAAGAAAGTGAGCAAGTATGACCAGGTCGTTTTCATAAGAGAAGGATGGGGAAATAAGAATGAGGGATCTTTTTGGAAGAAAGGCACCTATTACTGGGAAGCGTGGATAAATAACCGCAAAGAAGCGACTAAGTACTTTTATATCGAAGATGCAGGGGATATCGTTTGTGCCGAATTTAATCCCTATTTGGAGCTCAGGTCTATTCGATTGTATGAGGGACCGTTTGATGATTTACCTGAAGTAGATCGTGTCTATTACAAGAGCTTTAGCGATGAGGAAACAAGGTATATCTATGGCGAGTTTGTCTTCAAAAATCTCAATGATGAGCGGAAATGGCAATGTGAATTGTTTGCTAAGTTTTATAACGGTGCCAGGGAGCTCAAAGGGCAGGTCGTAAGGCTCCAAAGCATCAAAAAGGACGATGAATTTATTACCATTACGGCCGGATGGGGGAGTAATGTAAAAGGATCCTGGAGAGAAGGAGACTATACACTTGATCTTGTCTTTATGGATCACCTGCTTGCTGTCATTCCTTTTTCAGTGGGCCCTGAGTTTGAGATGGGTGTGCCGGCTGTGCGTCTGCCTCATCGGAAACAACCGATGGTTATGGCTCCGGATGAAGATCTGTCAGTGACTTTTGAGGATGTTCTTGGCCGGTTAGATGAATTGATCGGTTTGAGCGAAATCAAGAACCGGGTGCGCGAGCACGCCAAGTACATTCAGTTTTTGCAGCTGCGACGAGATCGGGGATTTCCCGAGGAAGAGGACATTAATTTGCACTCGGTGTTTATCGGAAACCCCGGTACCGGAAAGACTACAGTGGCTGGGATGATGGGCAAAATCTATCGAAAAATGGGACTGCTTTCCTCAGGTCATGTTCATGAAGTCGATCGAGTGGACCTGGTGGGAGAGTATATCGGTCAAACTGCGCCCAAAGTAAAGGAGACGATAGAAAAAGCACGGGGTGGAGTACTTTTTATTGATGAGGCCTACTCACTGGCACGCACTAATGAGGATTCCAAAGATTTTGGCAGAGAAGTGATCGAGATCTTGATGAAGGAAATGTCTAATGGCGAAGGTGACCTCGCAATTATTGCCGCTGGTTATCCGAAAGAAATGCATCATTTTCTCAATTCCAATCCCGGACTTAAATCGCGATTTAACCTAATTTATGAGTTTCCTGATTTCATGCCACAAGAACTAGCCAAGATTGCTTCTTACACTTGTCAGAAAAAGGGAATAAAACTGACCAGAGGGGCCAAAACAAAGGTGGAGGAGCTTATTACTGAGGCCTTTAGAAAGCGTGATCGCACTTTTGGCAATGCCCGGTTTGTCAATGATTTACTGGAAAAAGCCAAAATAAATCTTGGCCTCAGGATCATGCGAAAGAAAGATGTAGAAGCTCTCAGTGTAAATGCACTGCAGACGGTGACGCTCGAAGATGTTGAGAATGTAAAGATGTTTCCAAGGAAATTTAATCCCAAAATACCGATGGATTCCAAGCTTTTGGAATCATCCCTTCTGGAGCTGGATCAATTGGTGGGAATGACAGCGATTAAAAAGGAGATTCATCAACTGGTAGAGTTGGTGACATACCACCGGTCTGAGGGTAAAAATGTGCTTAATTCGTTTAATCTACACACAGTTTTCGTTGGAAATCCGGGAACCGGCAAGACGACGGTGGCTCGGATCCTCACAAAAATCTATAAAGCTCTGGGCATTTTAGAACGCGGGCACATGATCGAAACAGACCGGCAAGGGCTAGTTGCTGGATTTGTTGGCCAGACAGCTATTAAGACAACCGAGAAAATCAATGAGGCGATGGGTGGTGTCCTTTTTATCGATGAGGCATACTCGCTTACTACCGGTCTGAGCAACAATTCTGCAGGAGATTTTGGTAACGAGGTAGTTCAGACCATTTTAAAACGCATGGAAGATCAACGGGGTGAATTCTTTGTTTTTGCTGCCGGCTATCCGGATAATA
Source organism: Saprospiraceae bacterium (assembly GCA_965222645.1). Lineage (GTDB taxonomy): Bacteria > Bacteroidota > Bacteroidia > Chitinophagales > Saprospiraceae > JABDMH01. Next base: position 6,066,052 of record OZ244968.1, read on the forward strand.
TGGAGGTGTTTCTCAAGACCAATCCCGGCTTGAGGTCCAGATTTGATAAGATCTTAAGGTTTGATGATTATTCTGTGGCCGATCTGCTGAAGATAGCGATCAAAATGTTTGGAGATAAGGGCTACCAGTTGGAGAACGAGGCCAGTGATCATTTATCGGGTTATCTGTCTTTCTTGCACTCTCACAGAGACCGGTATTTTGGCAATGCGCGCACAGTGCGCACTATGGTTGACCAGGCGATTAAGAATCAAAACCTTAGGCTTGCTGCAATGGCAAAGGAAGAGCGCAACGATTTACACAAGATCGTTTTGAAAGATGTCACAGAGTTCGAGAGCAATACAGATCAATTCGTATTCAACAAAAATCGCATTGGTTTCCGTAGTTCTGACCGGTGATTTCAGTTGAAAACACCCAATTGCCAGGGTTTCATCCAGTATGGTACGATCTTCAGATGTCGCTTGTTGACAAAGGAGCGATCTGTCAGTAAGATGCCGATCTCATACAAATCAATACTTTGCGTCACAGCGTCCAGGCTCTTACACCATTGCCAGGCGAGTTGCATATCTCTTGACCAGTTTATGTCGTGTATTGCCAGAACGCCTGCCTGCTTTAAATAGGGTAGAATGCTGGTCACATAGGTTTTTGTTCCCTCGAATGTATGGTCACCATCTATGAATACCAGGTCAATGGGATGAATAGCTTGCAGGGCTCGCGGTAGTACATTGGCGAAGGGCCCTGTATGAACAGTGGGTATTTGCTCCCAATGTAGCTGCGAAAACAAAGATCTGGCTCTTTCTGCCAGATGAGGATTTCCTTCTATAGTAGTCACTGCTGCTGTCCTGCAGCCTGCCTGCAGTGCGCCTGCCGATAGTCCCAGACATGTGCCGAGCTCCAGCACCACCTTGGGCTGGAGGTGATAACTCAGTCTGTATAGCAGGTTTGATTGCCGCTCCGAAACTGATGATCTCCTTGCGATATCTCTTAGCTCAATTTGGAAATGATTGCGAGGGCGACCAGCACCCATATCCACTGTCGGCACAGGGCTATGGTCTTTGTAGAAACGGAGACGAGCGTCACGAAGTCCAGGCGGGGTCTGGTGACCTGGGTCAAATAGAGCGTGGACCAATGTGTGGAGGGCAGGGGAGTGCACCCGATATACCGTCCTTGCATTCCTATAAAAATGAAGAAACCGGTTTAGCCTCCTGAAGACTTCCATGTCAGCTTTTTACGATGTGCATTTTCGAGTAGATTCAGTACCATCTGGCACAAGTAATCCCTTGATATGATGAGATAATTTTCCGGCTAAGTATACTAAAATATTACTCATGTCGGTTTAACCTTTTGAAACTCCCACTTTTTCAATCCCTATACTAAGGCATAATGTTTGTGATGGTAAAGCAACCCGCATTTCCTAATTCCAAAGTATTCAAGTAATGGTTCGTTTTTCACTTTTGGTTTCACTCTTATTTTCTCTTGCCATTGCAGGCTTTAGTCAATCCTATTTTACTGCCATGGGATTGCGACTGGGTTCTAATTTTGGGATTACACTCCAACAAAAACTGGCAAAAACTCTTACGGTCGAAGGTATTGTATCTTCAAATCCCATCGAAGACCGCACCACGGCTACGGTCTTATTGGAGGTACATAATCCACTAATCTCTAAAAGGTTTAACTTTTACATAGGCGGCGGTGTGCACAACAGATGGCAAAACTACGTAGAAGCGGATCAATCGATTTTCAGGGGTGTCACTGCTATTGCAGGAGGTGAGATGACATTGGGGCGACTTAATTTGTCCTGGGATTACAAACCGGTCTATCATCTAAATCGCGACATTATGCCCTTTGAATCGGAGACTGCGGTGAGCTTACGCTATGTGTTTGTCAAGAAGGTCAAATCAAAGAAATCTCCACTAAAGCGATCTAAGAAAGACAAGCGCAAACGTGCGAGGGAGAAAAAGAAAAAACAAAAGGAAAGGGCAAAACGAAAATCTGAAAAGCAAAAAGAAGGGTCGCGCTCTGGCCTTAAGGATTTATTTACAAAAAAGGAGAAATAGCAATAATCTTTCTTTCACCTGGTGATTAAGAGCAAGGATCAACGTCAGCTGTACCGATAATCATTTATTACAGCCCACTGGGACTTATTGAAGGGCCTTAGCGATTTTCAATACCGAGATATGCTTCGATCTCTTTTTCCAGATACTTCATGGTATTTCTATCCAGTCCCTCTATGAGCGAAATCTTTTTACGGTCGTATGTATTTGCCAGGAGTTGATAGCTGGATGTTACTTGACCATTTTTACCCTTACTTGGCTTTAATTTGACTGTAAGTTCATTGATGTCACTTACGGGTACACATTTTTCTCGTTGCCCCAACTTGAAAGGTTTGGTTGAAACGCACAATTCGTTTTCGTCTATATAAATTCGTGATCTATTAAAAATCTGGCCAAGGATATTCCACAATAGAACCAGACCAAATGCGAAATGAATGGCGACAAAGGGGAGATTTGTCCACGCACCTGAAGTAAGGACGTTATAAATAAATATTCCGATTATTGCATTCCAGGCGAACGTAAAAAAAATCAAGAATAAATTATTGAATATTGCCTTACTGGGTCGGATTAAGAATTCGAGAAAGCTGGGTAGTTTTAGCATTTCTATTCCATCAGGCTGAGTGCTGGTTGGCAGACCAAATGGATCCCAATATCCTTCCTCCTCATAAGAAAATACATGGTCACAATGGGCGCATTTAGCAACTTTGTTTTTCGTGTTAATTTGGTCTTCGCTGATAAACGAGTGACACTGTGGACAATCGAGCAAAAGAGGTTGCTCCTTATGCTTTACAGCTGGTTTGTTTCTTTGATGTCTGTGGTGCTTGCTCATACTCTTGGCACTTCGCCTTTTACGGGATGATCTTTAATGTCCAGATATGTCTCTATTTCCTGCTCCAGATAAAGCTGCGTTTTTTGATCCATACCTTTTAATAACGGTATCGATTTATTGTTATTTAAGATGACGTACAGGGCATAGGATTGGATACTTTTTTTTCTGTTCCCTAATTTTTGGGTATACCTTGTCACATACAATTGTTTTATTGAACTTCGAGGTATGTTTATCGATCTGTTTACAGCCGGAATAGGGCTGTGCTTTATTTTAATTCCTTCTTTGTCTACCAGAATGTTTGTCTTGTTGAGCAATAAAGCCATCAAATACCATATGAGATAGAGGCCGGAAAAAATATGTCCCGAAAAGATAAGCAGGAGGAAAAAATCTCCCATATACAACATTAAAATAATCAAGGGTATCAGAAGAATATTCCAGAAAAATGAGGCGCCGAGCAATCCTAAAACCTTTTTCTTTTCTCCGGATTTGTACCAGTCGATCTCCAGATCAAGCATTGAGCTTATTTTCAGAGCTTCGACACCATCGGGAATAATTAATTCAGGTCTCCTATTCGGATCTTTTTCTAAGCTGTCACGAAAATCAAAACTGTGATCGCAATGGCCACATGTGGCCCTGGCCTTATCTACGTCGATATCTTTTGAGCTGATAAAACTATGGCAGACTGGACAGTCGAGCAAAACAGGTCTATCCGGTTTGTATTTTACCGGAGCTTCTTTATATGGTGAGCCGTGTGATGCGTCCAATTTTATCAAATAAATTGTGCCCTGAAGTTAGAAAATCTTACTTTAGTATCTCCGATCATAAAAGAAAATAGTAAAACTGTGATAAAATATAATGGGCCGCTGATTTGTTTTTTTTATGCCTTAATTGTCTTTGGAGCTTGTAAAAGTGATAAAAAAGATCCTTCTGCCTCAGAAGATCTCGAGAGCATTGAAACACTCGAAAAAGAATATGCCGTCTCACCGATGGGTAAGTCTACACAATATCCTGATGCTTCCATCAGTAATATGAAGTTTGAAAACGGGAGGTTTAGTTTTGATGTCGCCGGGGAGAAGTACAAATTGGGAGAACAGACTCCAGATGCGGGCAAAAAAATGTGTGCCAACTCAGGTAAGGGACAACATATCCATCTGATCGTGGGCGATAGACCTTACTCTGCCCAGTATGTTTCCAATTTTGACCATGAGATCCCTGACGGTGAGCACAATATCCTGGCTTTTTTATCGAGATCATACCACGAAAGCATCAAGACAGACAAGGCATATGTTGCAAAGCGAGTAACTGTACAAGATAACAGCATTGTTAATGAGGAAGATATCACCACACCAGCATTATTCTACAGCCGGCCCAAAGGCACATATGTGGGTGACGATACAAAAAAAATAATGGTAGATTTTTATGTACTCAATGCAGAGCTTGGCAAAGATTATAAAGTGAAATTGCAGGTAAACGGAGAAGTGACTTTGATCGATGATTGGGAACCATACTTTATCGAAGGCCTCCCAATGGGACAAAACAGCATCGGAGTTGCTTTGGTATATCCGGATGGCTCTCCTGTACCCGGTACACAAACCTCAACACTGAGACAGATTACCTTGGCGAGAGATCCGGTACCAACCGAAAATTGAGGTAAAAGGGATCCAGTGGGCTGTAATCCCAATCAGCTGCGGAGGTAGGAGGCACCATTGACATCAAGGATAGCACCGGAACAAAAAGTAGACTCTTCCGAAGCCAGGAACATGGTTGCGTAGGCCACCTCTTCTGGTTTTGCCACCCGCTTAAAAGGGCTTTGATCTCGAATCTGGTCTCCCACCGGTCCATTCAGTAAGTCATTTACCATTTCGGTATCCACGAAACCTGGAGCTACAACACCTACTGTAACACCGTAAGGCGCCAATTTCTTGGCCAGTGATTGACTGAGTGCATTCAAACCAGCCTTACTCGCTCCATAGGCTGGTTGATCCGGTTCACCCCTAAAGGCTCCTCGTGAAGAAACGTTCACAATCCGACCCCCACTATCTTGGTCCTTCATGATTTGTGCAGTCAGGTACATGAGTCGTGCAGGTCCCAAAAGATTAGTCTCCAATGTTTCCTCAAAGATTCTGTTCCAATTGTCGTAGTCGACCACATCAATGGGATGTTGTTCGTGGATTCCGGCATTGTTAACCAATACATCAATCCTCCCAAAGTGATCATGGACAGCTTCCACTAAGGCCTTACATTGATCAATCTTTCCAATATCGTATTTGAATAGACGATGATAATCATCGGACAGTGTCTCTAAAAAGGCCTGAGCACTGGCATCATTGCTGCGATAGTTAATAGCCACTCTGGCACCCCGGTCAGCAAAACCGGAGGTAATGGCCTTACCTATGCCTCTGCTACCACCGGTAATGAGGACGATTTTATGATCAAAATTCATACGGCTGCTTTTTTGTGACTGATCGACTTGCTTATTTAAGGGATCTTGCTTGCAAATAAAATATATTTCGTTCAACTTCAGACCCACATGCCTACCGCAAGATCTGTATAGCCCAAGATGTGGTTGCCCGGGTTCGGTCCCTAACGGGACCCAGTTGAGGATGATCTATTTGCAATTCAAGTTATCAATCTAAGCCCCAGGTCCATAGAGACTACAGGTAGTGGATCATAATCGCAGGTCCCGTGGGGTTGATCTAGGTATCAGGTATCTCTTCGTGTTGTAGGTACGGCATATGCTAAATCAATTGGTAGCACGCTCTCCTTGATAAAGGTTGATCTAATCTATTTAATTCACCTGGTCCCATAGGGACCCTATGTAGGTTGGTTTCAATCGTGCCTGTTCTCCGTGCTGTAGGTACGGCATGTGGTAGGGTAAACGGCAGCAGGCAGTACCTGTACAGTATGAGCAATACTGCGCCTTGATAAAGTATTATCCCGTGATTGCTATAAGGTCGACCTCGAATATGAGCACTGAATTTGGAGGGATAGAACCGACGCTTCGATTACCGTAACCCAAAGAGGATGGTAGTAGAAAAATCCCCTTTCCTCCTCCGGACCGCAGATAAGGTATACCTTCGGTCCAACCTGGAATAACACCCGTGAGAAAAAATTTGGCCGTGGTAGCTGGTTGGGTCTGATCAAATACACGTCCGTCAGTAAAGTACCCCTTGTACTTGACTTCCACCTCATCATTGGCAGAGGGATGTTCACCTGGTCCAACTTCGGTAACAATGTAGTGGAGACCTGTTGGTGTGCGTGTGGCCGAGAGATTATTATCTTCAAGATATTGTTCGATGATCATGAGATCTTCAGCATGTTGGTCTTCCGGGGTCAAAGTTTCGTCCTTCTTGCAGGAAAAGTTCACGAGGACAACTGTAGTGATTAAATAGAAAAATTTGATCGACTTCATCTCCAATTATTTCTTTCTCAAAGTTATATTTCCTACAAACGTTACTGCCTGCATATTGGTTGCTGACATGCATATTATTTTTTCACATTACCTGTCACACAATTTTGCCCTTCAGTCGAAAGTCAGTCGTCTACAGACTGACTTACCAAAATCCGGAATTTCCAACCGGTCTGATCGTTCACAGGACCTCTGGTTTGCTTCATAAGGATCCCGATCATTCTTTCTTTGGGATCTGCAAAATACTGGGTATTAAAATATCCACCCCAATCAAAGGTACCTTCTGATCCCCTTCCGCCTTTGGCAGCTTCACCAGCATCATTTAAACCAAAAGCCAAGCCGTAGTCCCTGTTGTCCAGGTGACCAATCTGGTTACTTAATATAGCCTCTACGGTTGTCCGGCTCAGTATACGTACGCCATCCAGGTGACCTCCATTCAAATACATCTGGAGGAAAGTTGCATAATCTCTTGCAGTACTGGATAATCCTGCACCACCGGAGAAAAATGTCTTTGCACCTTTAATCGGGTATTCAGTATCGTAAAATGTGTTCGGGTACTTCTGCCACGTATTATTCTTCATCATCTGAACCTCAACGAGTCGAGCTGCCTTCTCATCCGGTAAGTAAAAATAGGTGTCATGCATGCCGAGCGGATCAAAGAGATGTTTTCTCAGATACTGATCAAAGGACATCCCTGTGATTACCTCAATGAAGTATCCCAGTACATCCAGACCTTCACTATAGGTATACCTTGTCCCTGGGTGATGATGCAAAGGCAATTTGGCCAGCTTGAGTACAGACTCCTTGATGGCGATGGACTCAGTCGTAAATAAATCTGTGATTCCGGCTTTTTTATAAAGCATCTGAAACCTTTCATCACCGTCTATTACCCCATAGCCGAGCCCCGAGGTGTGCGTAAGGAGATGCCGGATTGTGATTTCACGATCAGAGGGCACAGTGGTGTACGAAGTGTCTGAATATCGGAAGGAAGACAATACTTGTGGATTAGAGAACTCCGGAATGTATTTTGAGATGGGATCATCGAGCTGAAATCTACCCTCCTCCCACAGCATCATCACAGCCGTAGAAGTAATCGCTTTGGATTGAGAAGCTATCCGAAATACGGCATCTTTGTCCAGTGACGTTCCCTGAGAGTTGGCAGAGCCAAATGCCTCATGAAACACAATCCTTCCATTACGGCACACCAGGGCAACAATGCCCGGTACCTGCTTTTCAGAAATTGCAGTTCGGCACATCTCGCTGATCCGATCCAACCGCTCTGAAGAGACACCCTCAGCTTCCGGAGAAGCATAATCCAGTTTTGACGATATCGCAACAGTAGATGTCTGACCTGTAAGTAAACAGGATGCGGACAATAGAAAACAAAGGGGAAGAACTGACAAGAATACTTTCATGCTTGGTTGCAGTTGTGGTCAATGATATCAGAAAGATCAAAAGTAACCCTTATCGAGAAATCCTTGTCCGGTCAGATTATTTTATGTTGTAATTTGAGTAAAAATAGTCTGCCCTGAGATACTGAATCTTTCCGGAACCATCCACACGGTAACTTTTCCTCCGTTGTGGCATGGTGAACTTGCCAGCATTGACGAAAGTCAGGTTCTTTACCAGGCTGATGTGATCCAGGTGCCTGACTTTATATCCGTAGTGTTTGTAATCTTCCACATCGAAATAATGCCACCATATATCCTGAGAATCACGGTGGGCCATCCTGACTACATAGCAATGACGTTCAAATAGTGAACTATCTATGCCAGAATATTGTGTCTCATTTCCATCATCTGCGATCTTAAACGGAAGAGAAGCAACATATTCTGCGGCCGTAAGAGAAGCTTTGGTTTCTACCTCCGACTCTTTATCAAGGAGATTATTTTTGTATACAGATAGTACGTTGTCCACAAAAATCACATGGTAATTGGAATCTTCCTCATCCCATTTCACTTGTATTTCTTGACTCGTCCCCGAATGTATTCGGTATTGCTTCACACTTCGCGATTCCCGATGGCCGTTTGATTCGTATAGGGTCTGGTCCTTAGTAAAGTCAAGGAGTGATTTTTTTCTCCAATTATCCAGACCTCCAGCCTGTTTGTATGCCCTTTCCAGAATTTCTGCACTTGGATCAAGATCTGTTTTTTTTGTCCCTTTGCTGGTGTGACAGGAGGTGAAGACAAGAACTGCCCATATAGCTGGAAAAACCAGCACCCTAATAAATAATGGGTTAGAGAGAGCAGTGGCATTCCCTGATGATTTGTAGCAATCCCTGCTGAGATTGACGCATTTATACAATGATAAAAGAGGAAGTAAGTCCAAATTTGAGTATCTTTTAAGCACAAAACTAAGCAATATGGGACCTGTACAAAAATCTGATCATCAACCACATTTCTCAGTCAGTAAGAATATTTGCGTCGACTTCATGAAAGCATATCAGGACCAGGAGGTGGAAGCTATGATTCTGTTATGCAATGACAAAGCTACAGTCCATTTTAAGCCACTTGGTGAGCATGGACTTGGAACAGTTAGACAGCTGGGAAGGAATTTGTGGAGTAGTCTTATCGATTGCTTTCCCGATATTGGGAATACAGTGCACTCCATTGTTTCAGAAGAAGGAAACGTCCTTTGCCGTGTTTCGATTGCAGGAACACAATTGAAAGAGTTTGCCGGGATTCCAAGTCATGGGGGTCGTTTTGATAGTGAGCATATTTTTGTTTTCGAATTGGATGATGATCACCAGATAAAACATATAGATATCTCCTGGGATCATGATGACTTCGTAAATCAGCTAGCAGGTCCTACCTCTTAAACAAGACCACAGTGAGGCACAAAGGTGGATCCGTAAATCCATCAATTCCTGCACTTTGTAGCACTTGAATCTCAAGCCTGCTCCTCCCCGCCTCGATTTTGGATTCGCTCGAGAGCTTTTTGCCTGCATTTATCAGTTAAAATCGAAACAATTACAGCTCACCTTTCCAGGATTGGGAATGCATAACCAAAAATGAAGATGTACATCTTCCTCAAAATCAGCTAAAGAAGAGAATGGCTTGTCATTGGATTACTTAGCAGCAGTATCGCATGAGGTGAAGACCCAAATAAACTCAAACGATATGAAAATACGAACACTACTCAAAAAGACTTTAAGAGCCATCATATTCCTGATCCTATCTAATTCTTTTACCAACATAGCAGCTCAAACATTAATCTTTCATTCAGACGCAGCTTTATTCGCTACTGAAGAAGAAGAATCCGATAAGGTAAGCATGAGATACGAGCATTCATATAAGATCAATGACAACTTCATCCTGGAGTCTGATCTTGGAAGAGACCAATATAATAACTCGACTGGCAACAGAATGCACGTGCGCAGCCACTTGCGATATTTTGCTTCTGATCATTTCAAGATTGGAGGTGGAATGGGATTCTTTTGGAAGAGACTTAGCCAGAAGCCGAGTAATGAGCTCAGGTTTAGCCAGGATGTAGAGTACTTTACGGGAGATGATTATGGTGTTTTCTCACTCAAAGTCGCTATCGAGGAGCAGATTTTCCAAAGTAATATTGCACCAAACCCACTCCTCGTGAGATCCAGGGTGAGAGCCGGATATAAGATACCGTTCTCGGAGGAATTTTACGTTGGCATGTACAACGAATTATTCATCAATTTACTGGGGGATTCTGAGAATCTCGAGAAATCCAGATTGCAAGCCAATAGGATAGGTGCCACTGCTGGTTACAATTATAGTGAGAACGGAACCATTGAAGCCCAACTCATTCGGGAATCGGACCTGACTTTTGGCACAAAAACTGCAGCATGGACATTGCAGGCCTCTGTGATCCATAGCTTTTAACCTGTTTTTTGTACCTAAAAATCCATAAGAATGACTCTCTTAATTTTCTCTGCAACTCTTCTACTGATTATCATCGTACTAAATAGGGCTGATCGAGCCGGTAGGAAACTCATGGAAACTCAAGAGATTACGGGATCAAAGTTGACAGTAGATACGGTTCCTGGATCTGCGGTGATACGTCCAAAGCCAGTCCCAACTAAGATGATATCCTTTCAATCACAGATGGTTCCGGTAAGGATCGATTTCAACTCAAATAAGAAATAGATAACAAGGCAGGAATCATTGCTTTGAATATTTGCCAAGAACTATTTTTTGCTGTTTCTTTGTAGCCATATCAAATGCTCATTTGTTGTCCTGATTTGTGGTTTTGTGAAGGTCAATCCACAATAAACTTACTTATACTGAGTGTGAGGTCTCAGGCAACAAATTTGGCATGATTTTCAAGGAATTAAGTAAACAATTACAGCGGGCTAGATATATGGCTGAAAGAGGAAAAGCGGGGACCAGGAAATGGTGCATTTTTGCGGTTGAAGACGATGAAGTGTACTTAAAGTTTATCAAGTATATTCTCCAGCTCAACCCCGATCACAAAGTGCATACCTTTACGACAGGCGAAGCTTGCCTGAATAATCTGCACTTACAGCCTGACATCATTATACTTGACTTGTCATTACCTGATGCAGAGGGACAGGATGTTTTCGACAAGATTAAGGAGTCTAATATCCTGACTAACGTGGTCATTTTGTCGGCACAGCAGGATATTGCGAAAGCGGTGCATCTGCTCAAAGAGGGTGCATTTGACTACATTTCTAAGGATAAAGAAACCAGAGACCGGTTACTTCATACAATCCAGCACATTAAAAATCAGCAATCTCTGCGAGACGAGATTAGACAGCTGGAGACCAAATTGGATGATGATAAAAGGCCGTTTGGTGATATGATCAACGGCTCTAGCCATGCCATTGAGAAAGCCATTGACCTCGCGAAGAAAGCCGCACAATCGGATATCACGGTATCCATCACCGGTGAGACGGGCACTGGCAAGGAAGTCATCGCAAAGAGTATCCATTACAATTCTGGAAGAAGGAAAGGACCATTTAAGGCCATAAATATGGCGGCTATCCCATCTGAACTTTTGGAAAGTGAATTGTTCGGATACAAAGAAGGCGCATTTACAGGAGCCACTTCAGACCGGAAGGGGATGTTTGAACTCGCCGATACCGGTACACTTTTCCTTGATGAGATTGCAGAGATGCCCCTATCTACGCAGACCAAAATATTGCGGGCATTGCAGGAAAGGGAAGTAACTCCCGTTGGTGCTGAAAAATCGATCCCAATAAATTGCAGAATCATTAGTGCTACACATAAAGACCTCCGCAAAGAGGTACAGGATGGTAATTTCAGACAGGACCTGTTTTTTAGATTAATGGGGTTGCCCATTCCATTGCCACCACTGCGGGAAAGAGGGAAGGACATCATCGTTTTAGCCGAATTTTTCTTAGCCGATCTGGCCAAGGAAAATCCTGAGGACAGAAAATTCTTATCTCCCGATGCCAAGACCAAATTATTACAATATTACTTTCCGGGAAATGTACGAGAACTGAAAGCAATCATTGAACTCGCTAGCGTGCTATGCGACACAACCATCATAGATGCAAAGCATTTGAAACTCAATCCAATCGATATTGGTTCTTCTGATTTCTTCGAAACGGGATTGACTATGGAACAGTACAAGCAAAAGATTATCAAGCATTATTTGAATATGTACAGCAATAATGTTTCACAAGCCGCAACCGCATTGGGAATTGGCAAATCGACAATCTATAATTTGCTGAGTTCGATGGAAAAGGAATCGACTGTTATGGAAAAAGCATAGCACCAATGGCTTCTTACAAATATTTGGGTTATTTGACGGAGACCTTCCAGGATATCCAGATTATTGAAGAAATTGTTACTACTTTTCAAAAAGATTTTGCAAACAATTTTACAATTCTCAATGATTTAATCGGGAACCCAGATTGTGATCTGCTTGCTATAAAAGCAGCTGTCCATAAATTGAAAGCTTCACTCAGTGTATTTCATTTTGAGGCAGAACTCGACAAGGCTGTCCGTATTGAAGCCAAATGTCTGGAGAAGAACCCGGATGTGGAAGAAGTCGTTGAAGACATTAAATCGTTAAAGAATTCAGTACATACCAGGATTGATGAGTTACTAGTGGAGTTTCAGTCTTTCAAATCTGCACAGATATCCGGCAGTTAGCCAGAGTGACCTCGACATCAATCAGAGTTCTTTTCTGGGCAGTAATCCTATTCCTTTTTCTTTGCGTACTAAATCTTTGTCGTATAGCTGGCTCCAGTAGAGATTTCAACAGCATTCAATCTGATTATTTCATCGTCCACCGGGTGGTGTGCATCGGTCCGGGATGCTTCAGACTCCGAAATAGCAAAGAGAAATCTGATTGCATGTGTTGTTCCCGAATCTCCTTCAACTAAAATCCTCAGTTGAGCAAATATTTCTGTGCCTCTGACTCACTGTTTTGAGGGGTTAGCCCAGCAACCCGATTGCCTGGTTTGGGAAAGGTTTCCAAAAATGGAAATATACTTTCTCAATCTTTATGTGTAGGGATTTGATTTCCAGCTGTCTGGTCTGGTGGTATACTTTTTTCATCTCTTATATTGTACACCGATGGGTGAACAAATGAAAATTGAATTATACTACGGGTTTTCAAATAATTACGGATTGAGTGTTAAAAAAGAGGGGAATCCCCCTCTTTTTTCTTTTTTCTTTTCAACTATCGATTTCCATGTATTATTTCCCATCCGTAGAGAAGTCTGAATCATGCATAGACTTTATTGAAATAAATCCAATGCATGCCTCGGATGAAAAATAAATTTGGCGTGTTCAAGTAAATAGCAATCGCAAGGAAATCCTGATGTATTAGGGGTGCATTTGGATTCGATTTCGAGTGCTGGAATGTTCAAAAGGAGGGTGCTTTATCAAGGCATCCTCTTTTCTTATTTTAAAACTGTTAAGGATGGTGATCTCTTTTGCCGTAGAGCGGATTAATCCGAGAGGGGAGAATCGGGATTAAATTTATTGCAAAGATCTTTTAAGTACTGCTCGTTGAGGGGCTTGTTGTGGAAGTCGTAGACCAAAGGATTCTGCTCGGCACGTTCTCTATCTGCTGGATTCAATGATGTGCTAAGCATTATAATAATCGGAGACTTTTCGATTTTGAGTTTTGCATACCTGTCCAAGAATTCCCAACCATCGATCTTCGGCATATTGATGTCTAGAAAGATCAGACTTGGAAGTTCTTGACCAGCATCTGCAGTCTCAAAGTATTCAAGGGCATCATCTGCCTTTGTGAAAAAACGATAATCGCCGCACATGTCTGATTTTTTAATGACCAACTCATGCAAGAAATTAATGGCATCGTCATCGTCGATAAAAAAGACATATGGATATTTTGTTTCTGACATTACTCTTAAATATCTGCTTACAAAATTTACATAAATTCGGGGACCGTGAAAATAAAAGTTGCACCTTCACCTTCCTGGCTTTCGATCCAGATTCTTCCATTGTGCTTTTCTACAGCTTCCTTTACTGTGCTCAGCCCTATACCTGTACCGGGATATTCGGAGTAGAGATGTAATTTCTTAAAAATCCCAAAGATACTCCCGTGGTATTCTTCCGGGATCCCTATCCCATTATCAGAAACAGAGAATACGTGCTGTTTTGGAAGCATTTTGTAATCGACATGAATCACAGGTGGCCGGTCGGCGTGCGCAAATTTAAGGGCGTTAGACAATAGATTTTGAAAAATTTGACTCAAAATGGTTTCGTCTGCTTCTATAGATTTAGGAAATTTGCCAATGGAGATATTCGCGTTGCTTTCCTTTACTTGTGTACTGAGGTCTTCAATCACATGGTCTAGTATTTCCCTGGGATCAATTGTTTTGGCGTCAATGGTTCTGTTTGTAGCCAGAGCATAATTTAGCAGATCATTGATAAACTGCTGCATCCGCTTGCTACTTGTATTAATATAATGTAAAAATTGACGCTCTGTCACGTCAAGTTTGTCATGAGCGGATTCGGTCAGGGCATCCGCAAAATTTATGACATTTGCCACCGGTGATTGCAGGTCATGAGAAGCCAGGTAAGCAAAATTTTCCAGCTGCAAATTAGATTGGATATATTTCTGCAATTCGATGTTTTTGCTATTAATAGCAGCCTCAATTTCTTTGAGATCCGTAATGTCCTGGCCAAATAGATAGGCTCCAACATTTTTTCCCTCCAAATCAGTGGCGGGTGATATGCTTATTCTCAATATTCGATTGGACCCGTTTTGATCCTTGACCGGTTGTTCAAATTCCTGATATTCCCCGTTGAATGCATTTTCTAAGAAAGGTTTGATCTGTTGGAAAGTATCTTTTGATATCACCTCTTCTATATGTGCATCGGTGAGATCGTCCCGGTGATGTCCGAAAAAACCGGTATACAATTCGTTTGTAATGAGGTATCTGAATTCCCTGTCTACCAGTGATATTAGGTTGGGCGCAGCGTCGAGTACCTGTTGGAGTTGCGTCTCCTTGTAGAGGATTGTACGATCCTTTTCGGCAAGTTCTTTTTCCTGATACGCTCGCAGCTGTTCGGTCGTCGCTTCGAGATCTTTGATCGTTTCATTTAGAAATCCCTCTGTGATCTCCTTGTCTAGTCGGAGTCTTTTAAGCGCAAAATCGGATTTGACCTGACCTTTTCTGACTTCCTTTAGAAGCCTGACATAGCTTGCCCGGTGCTCTTGAGGTAGTTGAACGTCATAAAGCAATTCATTTAGTTCATCGATCGCTTTAAGCCCCTTATCTAGCATCCGAGAGCGTTAGTAACGAGCAAGTGACGTTGTGGAATGAGCATTCGGGATCCTTATCTCTTTTCCCGATTTCACCATAAGCCAGATATCCGATCATAGGTGCAGAATTGAATATTTTCCAGATACCCTTTACTTCATCCTCCATCAATGGTCCAAAAGCCATAAATCGAGCTGCACATGAATTCATAATGACAGCATCGGGATTCTTGAATTCTGAGGGAAGGTCATCAAATTGATTGATTGTATCTTCGATTACATCCAAACTTGGGGTAGGACAAAATCTGAAAGAATCTCCATTCTTTACTCCACCAGCCAGCACGAGTGCCCTGTTTTCAAAGTCAAACAGCAGGGTAGACCTCATGAACAATTCTCCATTGTCTCGCTTTACACTCAGT
The DNA here is from genome assembly GCA_965222645.1 of Saprospiraceae bacterium. Lineage (GTDB taxonomy): Bacteria > Bacteroidota > Bacteroidia > Chitinophagales > Saprospiraceae > JABDMH01. The sequence goes on from OZ244968.1 coordinate 6,081,463, forward strand.
GCAAATACTCCTGGGTGTGTAAAAAGTTGGCTATTACTTTCCACCATCTTGAATTCCAGATTCTTAAAGTATTGATTGAACAAGTCCAGAGCGGGATTTCCATCGACCTCAAAAAGGACGTTTCCCTCGCATTTCGTGATTTGATGCCACTTACCCAGTTCGTTCCAACCACTATAGGATTTGCCCTTCACATCCACTCTGTCGCTGTCCAATATCAGTGCTGCAATTCCATTGTCATAAATGCCATTTTGATCAAAGGCGTGGATACTTTCAAACTGAAAATTGTCTCCACCCATTCCACCATAGAGGGCCACATCTGGGCCGGTTACTGATTTGATGCCGCGGATCGCGCTTTCACCGTCAACACCCATTCCCCCAATATATGTGATCAGAGATGGATTTTTAAACTTGTTGGTTGAGTGGATAGCAAGTTCCACTCCAACTGAAAAATAATCAAAGCCGGTCCCAGCTACATGTATGGTATCGTAAGCATCTTTTTCGAGATCGAGGAGCAACACTCCGAAGCTTACATCCGCGATTTGATCGTCACATATCTCACCAGCTGAAGTGCAACCGATGAGGTCAATATTGTACTTTTTGAAGAGCCTTAAGGCAGCTTCAATATCAAAATCGGTATCCCCAAAAGCAAGCCCGACGGAGGGCACGAAATACTCCTGAAATGTAGTCTCCAATTGTTGTTCGAGTTCTTCAATCGAATAGACTAGAAAAGATCTTGCATTCATAGCAATTATGTTTGTGAGTAAAGGTAACCATTAGCCGGTTTCTCCCTAAATGCAACCAATTACAATGCCAAACTGTGGTACTAGATTGCCGGTTAACCACTCAAAACCAGGGATGGAATGGCCACTTATAACTGCACTTGCAAAAAATCCGGATCACAGTCATAAATCAGTGCTAATCGTAAAGCGAAATCGACTCCCACCACCAGGTGAAGTTTCTACCCAAATATCTCCCCTGTGCAGCTCCACGATTTTCTTGCAATGTGCGAGACCAATGCCCGACCCCTCGTATTGAGATTTAGAATGCAATCTTCTGAACATACCGAAAACTGTGATCCTATCCTCCGGGGCAATTCCTATACCGTTGTCCTGCACTGTGAATGAATGGTGATCCTTCTCCTTCCGATACTGAATTTGTATCCTTGGAGATATCTCATGTGATCTAAATTTGATGGCGTTTGCAATAATATTTTGAAACAACTGCCTCATTTCCTGTCTACAACACCGAGCCACCGGAAGGTCATCAACGATAATCTCGGCCATGGATTCGCTAATCACCACCGACATGCCGGCTAATATCTCATCCATCAGCTCTTCCAGATCAACTTCCTCCAAATCACAACGATGTCCGAGCCGGGAGTAGTCCAACAGATCCTCGATCATCTGCTTCATACAGGAAGAAGATTTTTTTATCTGTTTTATTATCGAGCTGATCTCACTCTCGCTGTAGTCGACATCTTTTAAATCCAGGATTTCGATGAGTCCCATGATCGCATTCAGGGGTTCCTGTAGATCGTGAGTGATCATGTAAGTCGACTGCTGTAATTCGGTATTCTCGTTCCGGAGATTCTCCTCAGTCTCCTTAAACTGGGTGACATCAACATGCCCCCCGATCATGCGAAGAGGATGTCCGTCTTCATCCCACTCAACCACTTTTCCATAATTGCGTACCCAGATCATAGAGCCGTCTTTATGACAATAGCGTACCACGGTATCATACTGATTGAGACCATGGGATCGAAAGTGTTCATCCAGACACTGGGTATGCTCGCTTTGGTCCTCATCACAGATCAATTGAAGCCACGTCACCGCTGAATCTCCAATTTCATCTTGTTTGTAGCCAAAAAAGTCCTGAAATTCCGGTCCTAATGAGACGTGATCGGCACGTATATACCAATCCCATTGGCAAGTGATACCCATGCCCGTTACATGTTCGCCTGCGTAGGATAATTTGCTTCCGGGAGATAATAGAAGCCGGTTTGTTCCTTCGATTGACATCAGATCTGTTTTCATTCTTCAGTTTTAAAAGTCCAGAGCCAGAGGCTTTTCCCCGGATAACTTCATTTAAGTCATCTCACATAGCATCAAAACAGATGCTTAAGCCCTGAATATTCAAACTTTATTTAGAAATGAGTGAACCAGTGTTTTCCTTACAGATATGTGCCAATGCCTGTACAAAATTCAGAAAAAATCCAATAATTGGAAATTTTCGAGGGCAATGATGGTGACAAAACTGCAAAAATCAATCCATTTGTGATCATCAAAGGCAGGAGATGGATCAAAATGTTCAGGACAAAAACCAAGTGACGTTCTGTGAAATCAACAGGATCAGGGTGTTGTGTAGATAGTTTGTTAGTAAGAAGAAAAAGTGGATTTAGCCAAAGATTTTCCAAAATAGGTCGATTTGGCGGTAACACTTACAGACTCTTTCGACACTATAACTTATCAATAACCAAATTCGTAAAACATCATGCCATTCAAAGGAAATTACTCCCCAACACACATCCATACTAATCAACATATTTTATCGGGATCTGAAAAAAGTGATTTCAGGATCGACATTAATGTGGAAGACTTCTTTCCATCCGGAGATCAACAACCACCTGCTACCCAGTTACCGGAGGGATTTATCGAACACCCACAAGAAGGGATCATTCACAGAAATGCTATTGTCTATGATACCGGATGTCCTATTCCCGGCCTGGCAAACTTGGGCCATGGATTCGCTTGTGATGAGGATCTGACTGATTGCAACGACTATCAATTTAAGAGGAAGAATATCGTCTCCCAACTATCAGACTGTGGCCTTGTTGAAGTACTGGCCAGCATTGTCAATAATTTTTTCTGTAAAAAGGTGAAACTGACAGGTGGTACCTATAACAAACTTTTGCCATCTAACATCGTGACAGCCCAGGTTTGTAAACATAATCATGCGATCTGGTACCTTGAGTTCGATTCTGATTTCTGGACTGAAGAACTGGTGCGGATTATCGATGAAGGGGACGGAACTTCAGGAGGATCTGAGGATGAATCTGGAGGTACTTCGGGAGATTCTAAAGAAGAGGGAGCTGGATTGGTGTCATTAGTAGCATTCAATCAATTACAGGGTACGTTAGGCAGTATTAAAGCTGTACAAGGAACAACCCCTATCGCTGTCGGTGTAGTGGATCGTGGAGATTTTGATCAAGGGTCTACCCATGCAAAGGTGATCGAAACCATAATTAAGGGTGCTGCGGGTGCCGAGTCTGGCCTTGTGGTCAAAGCTTGTCCAATTGTCCCATTTCACAATTGTCCTGCTACTGTCTTTGATGTCATTTGTGCTTTGTACAACCGGTGTATCCTGAATGACGTTCAGGTGATCAACCTGAGCCAGGGTTGGTATGCCAAGAACCCACATCCTGTCTTGAAGAAAGCTCTGGCAGCCACCGGAAAACCTGTGGTTTGTTCAGCTGGAAATGACGGTACAAATAATGACATCAGACCTCATTGGCCTTCTAATTTTTCTATGGAGTTGGATAATGTAATAGCCGTGAGTTGCGAGGGCCGGAATACCGGACAGAATAGTGTGACACTTAATGCGATTGGTAATTGGAATGATCAGGTGAGGGGATCTTCCTATGCAGCTGCATGGATGTCGCGTATGGTAGGGCTTGCCTACGCGATCTCCGGAGATCTCGATATTACTCTTTCTGATATTCGAAATATTATTGATGACCACTACACCGTATCACTAAATCCTCCGGATCATACAGTGACAAGGCTTACCTTTGAATCGACCTAAGTGCCTTTCGATGAGGTGGTGTGCTGCTTTTACGATTCTCTGTATCTGTTCTACAGCTGTAGGGCAGAGCGTGGAGGCTAGCTCTAGATGGGAGGCAGAATGGAAGCGAGATTCCCTTCGAGGTGACGCCGAGGGAATCTATCATCTACTCCTGCGCCTCAGGAATTCGGGAGAGGCAAAGTCTGATCTTATTACCTATTGCGACAGAGCCCTGGAGATTTATAGGATGTCGGAAGAAGTAAGTGACAGCATCACAGGCAGGACTTACGTGTTTAAGGCGCTAGAATTAGGACATGATCGAAAGGAAGCCATCCGTAATTTCGAAAGGGCATTATTTTACTACAAAAGATTTTACCCACCGGGTCACAACCGGATTCATTCAGTCTATTTTCACCTGGCAGAAAAAAATAGACTTATCAGCAACATCGATGATGCACTGCTGTTCTTAGATTCAGCACTGAGTCTCCAATGGACTGAGAAAAAAGTGAAGAATTGGCCCCGGTCACTAAATCTGCTGGGTAGCATATATGCAGAAAGGGGGGATTTGGGAAAATGTGAATTGATATTTGCCCTGCTCAAACCCTATTTGAGATCTTTCAAATCCGAAATGGAGTACTACCATATTATCAATACGCATGCAGAGATTTATAGTGATAACAAATTGCTAAATCGTGCAGTAGAAGTATTAAATCCTATAATAGATAGTACTGACAGGCCTTTTTACACGTACAGTATGGCGGGGCAGGTTTATCTCAATTTGAAGCAGTATGACAGCGCCATCCACTTTTTTGAAAGGCAAATCCCACACTGGCAAAATGAAAGTCCCAGAGAGAAAAGTTGGGTACTCTCCAACCTGAGTGAATGTTATTTCGAAAAGGGGGATTTGAAAAAGGCAATGCAGTATTTTAACCGGATTGATTTTTCAGACGTACTTGGTCTGGATACATGCCTCCACCTGCTGTTAAAGGCAAAGATATTTAGTGGCCTTCAAAAGAACGAAGACGCATTGAAAATTTACCATAGTATAGAAGAGATATTACTCAATGAAAATTCACTGATTAATCCTTTTTATAAAGTGCAATATTGTGCAAACTATTTAGATGCATTGTATACTGATAATGAATCAGAATATGCTGATGAGTTTCTCTTGGATACCTATGATTTAGTTATGGAGTTTAATGTTTTGCTTCAGGCCCTTCGTCTGAAAATTTCCTCTCCCTTGGGTCGTCAAAATTTTATGAAATACGCTAAACGAGTCTATGATAAGAGCATTAAAATTTGTCAAAGGCTCTATGTTTCTACAAGAGAAGAAAAATACCTCGCTCTGGGCTTACGATGCATGGAGGCCAATAAGGCTCTGGTGCTGACCGAAGAAATTGCTGAAAAAAGGTCTAATAATAGTAGAAAATTACAATACAGAGACAAATTTCGACAATTTCAAAAATTACTGAATGCCGAGTCGAATCTAGATAAACAATTGGCTCTTAGTGACAGTATTTATTTTTGGTTAGCCAGGGAAGAAAGAGATACGCACTTAGTGAATCAGCATTCCGGACCTGTCACAGATCTCACTAACTTCAAAGAATTTTTTCAGCCGGGAAAGGCATTTGCAAATTATTTTCAACATTTTGATTCCACCTTGTCAATAATCATCCTGGAAAATGGAAAGGCGAATTTTTATTCCCTTGATAAATTGCGATGGTATGGTCAGACATTTGAAAAAATATCGAAGTTGGGAGAACATACCTCTCAACTGAATAGTAGCGATGGACTGTGGAAAATTCTCATTCCCTGGGATTTTAGTCCTAACACAAATGAAGTAGTAATAATCCCTGACGGGTTATTAAATCAAATGCCATTTGAGGATTTGACTGACTCCAGTGGATCCAGGCTGATTGAGCACTATGCGGTGAGTTATTCATTTTCCTTGCAGATGATCAAGCAGATGGAGTCGTTTCCACCTCTAAAAGGTCGTGGTGTCATTTTTGCACCCCGTTTTGAGGATGAGTCAAACACCCTGGGCAGTTCAGAAAGAGGAGATAACCTGGATCCTCTCCTTTATAACAGGAGTGAGGCAGGAAATCTTGCCGATTTATTATCCTCCAGTCAACTATTTCTCAACGGCAAGGCCAATGTCGATAATTTTAATCTGCGATCACCCAATTCAAATTTTATCCACATTGCAACCCATGCATTTACATCTCTTAATGAAGGCGAAGAGGCACGGATCTTTTTTGATCCCAGCCTGGAAGAGAATACCGTTTCCTTGTCCGATATTTATTACAGTACAATACCGACTAATATGGTCGTCATGAGTGCCTGCGAAACCGCTATTGGCCAATACATCCATGGGGAGGGAGTTATGTCATTTGCTCGAGCGTTTACCGCAGCTGGATCAAAATCTGTGATCGCCTCCTTGTGGGCGGTCAATGACCAATCTACAGCTGAAATCATGTTGAACTTCTATCAATATCTGAAAAAGGGATTTAGGAAAGATCATGCACTCCGTAGGGCTAAGCTCGATTACATCAATAGCGCAGATCCTGCATACAAAGATCCTTACTATTGGGCAGGATTTATCGCCATTGGAGATATGAGTCCTATCGCAAACAAGTCCCTGGCAGTACCTATCTTCATATGTTTATTCATCCTTTTGGTCCTTGGTCTAATATATCGTAAAAGATTCCAAATTTGATAATTTTGCCCCCCACAAAGAAGGTGGGTGGAATGAGAATTTTTTTGTTGGGATTTATGGGTGTTGGGAAAAGTACGCTCGGTAAAATGCTGGCTGAAAGGCTGGAACACCCTTTTATCGACATGGACAATCTAATTGTTGAAAAAATGGAAGAACCCATAGAGCACATTTTTTCAAACTACGGAGAACTCTTTTTTAGAAAACTGGAACACGACTATCTGCGAGAAGTAGTACAAACTCATGAAAATCTAGTGATGGGTACCGGAGGTGGGTTGCCTTGTCATGCCAATAATATGACGTTCATGAACGAATCCGGACTCACTGTTTATCTCAAAGCGGATGCTCAGTCTATTGTCTATCGCCTTTCGCATTCTTCCCATGTACGACCGCTGATCGCTGACAAGGAAGGAGAGAAACTGTCTGAATATATTCGTGCATTGCTTCAGCAGAGAAGCCCCATTTATGAGCAGGCACAGATTGTTGTTGACCTGGATCTCAGATCGACAAAAAGGGAAAACACAGACAGGTTGCTAGATCAAATTAAAAACAAATTACTTGATTAGTGATGAAACTGCCTTGGTAGGATCAATCATAGTCCCTGCTTTTTCGCCCTGGGCAGGAGTGCGTCCGGTCTCAATGAGAATTTCAAAGGCTTCCCTTGTATTGAGATCGGGTTTTAAACTTTTCAAAATGCCGATAAGACCTGACACATGCGGTGTGGCCATGGAAGTACCGCGCAATTCCTTGTAGGAGTTATTGGGATATGTAGAATAAATCCCGTCACCGGGTGCGGAGACTGCCATATCGATGTCGTCAACCCAATTTGAAAATGAAGCTCTCCTCAGATTCCGATCTAAGGCAGCTACTGTAATGACTCCCTCTACATTTGCGGGAGTAATTTTCCGGGCATCTGTGTTGGCATTACCCGCGGCGACGACCACAATGGCTCCCTTCTTATTACAATACTCCACTGCCGCTTTGTATGCATTCTCCTTCTTGTCAGAACTGCGTCCTCCCAGAGACATGGATATGACCTCTGCTCCCATATCTGCAGCTTCGACCATCCCCTTGATGATTGTGGCTTGCGTACCAAAACCCAGATCGGACAGTACTTTAATACTGGTGATTTCTACTAACGAGCCACCGGGGGCAAAAGAAGCAACACCCACCCCATTATTGCTCATAGCACCGGCGATGCCAGCTACATGAGTGCCATGTCCCGTGCCGTCCCTATCGTAAATCGCATTTTTGCTGCGGAACCGGTCCTTCAGATCTTCGTGATTCCCATCAACCCCCGTATCAACAATTGCTATCAGGGCCTTCTTCGCTGATAGCGTCGGCGTAGAGGAAAGGGTAGCATGAAGTTCTGCAATGCCAAGAGCTTCGAGTGCCCACTGCTTATCTGCGAGGGGATCGTTAACAAACTTGTTTTTCGATTTAAGTGAAGATTCACTGCCGGATAAGGGTTCGATTCGCACGGTCTCATTGACCTCTATCCAGTCCGTCATTTTATTTTCGTGTAATATTTCCCGAACTCTGTCTATCTCCCGGGCGGAGGCATCACCTTCCAGATCGATTAAATACAGTTCATCCAAACTGGTGATGTCCGGCGATGACGGATAAAATGCACGTGTGAGACTCGCGCCATTTTTTGTGAGCAATTCCTTTAGAGCTACAACTTTACCGACATGCACATCTACAAGCAATTCTGCTTCCGGAGCCACTCCCACTTTTATATCCTTAAAAGTGTTTCTCAGAATATCTAAATAGGACACTTGTAGAAATACAAAAGCTCCTGCCAGGGTTAGGAGCCCTGCAATAAAATTAGTTTTCGCACTGCTCATAATGAGACCGCCGAAACCCAGGACCAAAAGGTCGCGCATGGTGACGAACATTTTTTCGTTTAGGGAAAGCGCAGAACTGTAAAGCATAAATGCCCACGTAAGTAGGCCTGCAAAAAAGATTACCTGAAACAATGTCCCAGCCTTCCTTTTTGCAAAGAGATTCCAGCAGAGGAGTCCGGTCAATGCAGCAACAAATGCAAAAGAATATCCCATTAGTATATCGTTATTCCAAGCTCAAAATCATACAACGTGATCTCATCTCATTAGGTTTCAGGGATTTAGGAAATTCGACCAGAAGCCGTCAAATTACGGTTAATATTAGTTTCCAGGGTGGATGTCATCATTTTTGTCGGGTGGAGGGCAAAATCAGGAAATGACTAAATTTAGTGGTAATAAGAGCGATTTATGGCAAGACTAAGCTTACCAGTGGCTATACTGATGGTCCTTACGGTACTGATATCCAATTGTAAGCGTGAACCTGAAGATGTGACCTGGCCCATGTATAGTGCCGACCCCTCGGGATCAAAGTACACGGAAATGACTCAAATCAACAGAGAGAATATCACCGATCTAACACTAGCCTGGACCTATGCCTCCGGAGATAACACGGCGAGAAGCACGATCGAATGCAACCCCATAATGGTTGATGGGATGGTATATATTACGACCCCCTCACTGAATCTCGTGGCACTGGATGCTGAGAGCGGAGAGGAGATTTGGGTGTTTGATGAGGGTGATGGAGGTGGCGTAAATCGAGGTGTGGTGATTTGGGAAGAGAAAAAGCGCGTTTATTATGCCAAAGGGCATTTCCTCTATGCGCTGGATGCAGCAGATGGTGGCCTCATCACCACTTTTGGACAAAAAGGTACAGTAGATCTAAAAGTGGGACTTGATCGCAACATTGCCCATTTGCGCGTACAGGCGGCCACTCCAGGAATCATTTACAAGGATAAAATCATACAGGGAACATCTTTGGGCGAGGGTCCCGGGCCAGCCGCTCCAGGACATATCCGGGCATATGATCTGGAAACCGGAGAATTGGAATGGACCTTTCGGACCATCCCTCATCCCGGTGAATTTGGTTATGAGACCTGGTCGCAAGACTCCTACACATGGGCCGGAGGTACCAATGCATGGGGCGGATTTACCCTGGACGAAGAGAGAGGCATCGTCTTTTGTGGGACAGGATCATCCACATATGATCACTACGGAGGGAATCGCCTCGGAGAGAACCTCTTTGCCAATTGCATCCTGGCCTTGGATGCCAAAACCGGGAGGCGACTTTGGCACTATCAGGTGGTACATCACGATATCTGGGACTATGATATACCGTGCCCGCCTAATCTGGTGCAAGTGATGCGCGATGGAGTTCTCATAGATGCCGTGGCTCAACCCACTAAAATGGGTCATTTGTTTGTGTTAGCTAGAGAGACTGGAGAACCCCTCTTTCCCATTGAGGAAGTACCTGTTCCTCAATCGGTGATTCCGGGTGAGGTCACCTGGCCGACTCAACCATTTCCCATCAAAGGTTTGCGATATACGGATCAGAGATTTAATAGTGATAATGTGACCAATGTCAGTCCAGAATCTGCAGACAGTGTGCTGAAACGATTGGGTGAAATGATCACTGGAGATATTTTTATACCGCCGGGCTTGCAACCTTCTGTCATGCTTCCCCAATTCAACGGTGGCACAGACTGGGGAGGAGCTGCATATGATCCCGTAAAGCGAAAATTGATTGTTAACTGCAGCAATGAAGCAGAATGGATAAGTATGGTACCTTCAAAACCCAACGACAAAATTTCCCAATTTGATTTTGGTAAAAATCTTTTTGGCACTTATTGCACCAGTTGTCACTCATTATCGGTATCAGAAAATCCCTTATTTGCAACACTGACAGACCTGCGCAAATCTGTCGAAGAAAAAAGTGATGCTGAAGTATTGGATCAAATTGTAAATGGAAAAAACCAAATGCCGGCACACAACCATCTGAGTAATGACGAAAAGGATGCCCTGATTGCATTTTTGCGGGATGTGGGTCATAAAACGATTTTGGACAAGGATGAAATTCGATTGAGCATTTCTGGTGAAATCCCTTATGTGGCAACTGGTCATAACGAATTTAAAGATCCTGAGGGTTTCCCGGTCAATCAACCACCATGGGGTATGTTGACAAGCATAGATCTGGACAAAGGTGAAATCGATTGGCAGGTTCCTCTCGGTACTTATCCTGAATTGGAAGAGAGAGGATTGCCACCAACGGGTACATTCAATATGGGTGGACCCCTCCTTACCAAAAGCGGGCTGGTATTTATCGGGGGGGCAATGGACGAGCGCCTGCACGTGTATGATGCATCTAGTGGTGAGTTGTTATGGGAGTACCAATTGGACGCAGGAGGATATGCCACTCCATCCACTTATATGATTGATGGCAAACAGTATGTTATTATTGCCGCGGGAGGTGGTGGTAAACCGGGTACAAAATCAGGAGATAAGTACTATTGTTTTTCGCTTTAATGGTTTTTTGTTTTAATTCCGGAGATTTTGGAATTAATTCTGATTAAATTCGTACTGAAGGCTTCATATAGAATGAGTCAATCCCACGTTGAGCACTTCTTTAAATTGAGTACGAGGCGCTTTGTAAGAATTTACGTTTTCTCCATCTTCGATCGGAATATCAAATAAAATATCCTGATCATACACCAAATGTGTAAGTAAATTCACACTCAGGTGCTTATTTACCCTTAATTTTAGTATGCTTTCCACATTGACATCAAAAATCCCAAAATCATCGAGGTGATTTGTAAAAAAGGAACCTACAGTGTGTAGGAAAATATTTTGCATGATTTCCTTTTTTATTTCGAATCTCAGCAGGGATCCCAATTCGTATCTTGATTTTTTCCCTGTCTCGTTTTGTGGAAAATACTGAGGAACCAACGATGAATCGGACACGTGGGTGAATTTACTGTTTACCGGAGTGTAGAATATGCTCAGCCATTTTCCCTTTGTGAAATAATCGATGCCAGAACCCAAATTTACATATAGGGGCGACAGAAAATTTCCGATGCGTTTGCCTCGGTGCCCTTCTTTATCAATCTCGTATATATCGTGTAGTCTTGTACTTATGCCAAACAGGGCAGATATCTTCAGATTCTTTGTAACCTGATGTCCAAATTTCGAATCCAGCTGAAATAGATCTTCATTTTTTTGCACCGGGAGTTCTGACATTTTGATCACTCCATACCTTATCTGTAGCCGATTTTCCCAATGATGATTTGATTTTTGATGATTGTATTCCGTGTCGATATGACCTCCCAGAGCAACTGAACTTCTTCCTCCGCCCTTAAAATATTTGCTATAACAGTGTTGGGAAAAGAAAAGGCCAAATGTAGTCCTTAGGAAGGTGGATGAGGAATCCGGCTTAATGGGATTTGCCCAGCCGTTCAGAGACAACATAAATATCAATACCAATACCAGAACCTTCTCAGCCAATCTCCACATCGTGTTCGTAACTTTAGATTGTGATCTGATATAATACGTCATGGTCTGATTTTTATTATGCACATGCAAAAATTATGTCAAACTCTGTTTTTGGCAAGATTGCAGGACTTTCTGTCAATATTGTATCTTTCACGTCTCATGTATCACCATTTGATAATTATTTAAAATACCGATTGATGGCAAATTACAGATCTTTACTTTTGCTTTCTGTCCCGTTGTTATTGGGGACGATAATATCCAACGATATCTTGATGAAGAAGAAACTAAAGCATGTTGTCTTGTTTAAGTTTAAGGATACATCTTCAGAGGGTGATGTAGATATGATCTGTACTGCCTTTGAAAATCTCGAGCATGAAATTGAAGAGATAAAGCATTTTGAGTGGGGAGAGAACAATAGCCCAGAAGGGCTTAATGAGGGATTAACTCATTGCTTTATTATGACATTCCGCAGCGAACCAGATCGGGATGCCTATTTAATACATCCGGCCCACAAGGCCTTTGGTAAAAAGCTGGGGCCTCATCTGGACAAAGTGACAGTGGTCGACTACTGGGTGAGGTAACGCAATTGCAGGTCTTGCGAAATCATGGTTTATCGGATTTAGAAATTTCCTTCTTTTCATCCTCAATAAACTGCTCTATCACGTCAGTAAGTACAAAAAGAGGTATTGAACCATTTTCCAGTATTTTGTCGTGAAACTTTCGAATATCGAAGTTTTCGCCAAGAGTCGCCTCACATTTTTGCCGGAGGTCTTTAATGGTCAACTCGCCGATCTTATAAGAAACAGCCTGTCCAGGCCAACCGATGTAACGGTTTATTTCAGTATTGCATTCGTGTATGGAAAGCGCTGTATTACCAGACAAAAAATCAAATGCCTCGGTACGAGTCCAGCCTTTGTAGTGCATCCCAACATCAACAACCAGCCGGCATGCACGCCACATCTCGTAGGTATGGCGGCCAAACTGCTCGTAGGGAGTCTCGTAGATCCCCATTTCGTCACCCAGCCATTCTGTATAAAGGGCCCAACCCTCTCCAAATGCACTGATATAGGTATTATTCCTGAATTTTGGGAGATCCTTTAGTTCCTGGGCAAGCGCTATCTGCAAATGATGTCCGGGAACGGCCTCATGCAAGGTGAGTGACGGCAAGACATACAGCGGACGACTCTCCAGTTTGTAGGTATTTACCCAGTAATTACCCGCCTGATGATTTTCCCAGGATCCTCCTGAATACCGGCCTCCGGTGTAGTTAGAGGCTATGGCCTCCGGTACGGGTTGTACGCCATAGGGCAGAGTAGGCAAATTGTTGAAATATTTTGGGAGCAGACCATCTGCCTTCTTGGCAATATATGAGGCGTGCATCAATAACTCTTTTGGAGTCTTGCAGTAAAATTGGGAGTCCGTGCGTAAAAAGTGCAGAAATTCCGAAAAGCTTCCATCAAATCCAACCTCATTGATTATCTTTTCCATCTCTGCCCTGATCCGGTTTACTTCACTCTGTCCCCGGTTGTATACCTCATCGGGGCTCATCTCCAGGCTGGTGAAATATTTTATACGTTGCTCATAAAGATTCCGGCCTCCGGGGACCTCAGCGATTCCCACTTTTTCATTACAGGCAGGTAAATACTCTTCCTTCATAAATCGATCAAAATCCTCATAGAGAGGAACGAGGGTGTCCCGGATTATTTTTTCACTTTTCATTCGAATTTTATCGAATGGTTCTTCCCGGATCTTATTGGGACGCTCCAGAAACGGTTTATAAAACATATTTTTTTCTATTTCTTTTTCGATAAAGGGCTGGATGAGCACACTGTAATTTTGAGCAGTCACCTTTGGTGCCACAAAACCCTCTTCCATGCCTTTTCTCATCAATTGGATGTTTTGGTTAAAATAGCCAGGAAAATCGCGGAGTCGCTTGTAGTATTTCTCATAATCTTCGAGTGATGAATAAGATCGCCTCGTAGAATATGACATCCTGTTATAAAAGCCACCCTCGGCATTAAAAGGGATTAAGTACATTTGATTCTTAATGACATCGTGACTATTTTGAATTCGATAGCTGAAAACATCGTAATTTATCTGTTCCTGAAACGAAAGCTTGTCTTTATCGATCTTGTCAAGGTCATCTAAAATTGATGCATAAAAATCCATATCTTTTTTCTGCGCAAGAACAGATACATCAGGAAAAGACAAATCGTCATTGTGTTCGTTATGTTTTTCTAATTTTTCAAAAATGGCCAGAAGACTCTGCCACTCCTGGCTTTTCTGGGCAGACATCTGAAATGCAACCATCATTAGAAAAAGGGTGAAGTATCTAGGCGAGATCTTCATAATTCTAATTTTTTTATTATTGGTCAAGAACTTGATTTCTGCAACATACTGCCGCATAAATATCCTGATTTCCATAGATCGAAGGTATCCTTCCTATTTCCGAAGGAAGCTGCAGATTTTGAGCCAGGCAATGGCGTTCCAGGTAGGCGAGGGGAAGGGGATAGGGCACCCATTGGTTTGCCTCCACCCGATCGTATTCTACAACTATCAGAACTCCATCACGCTTTAGATGATCCTCGAATAATTTTCCGATGTACTTTTTTTGATCCTGTATATAATGCAGCGAATTTGCCATGACTATCCCATCCAGTTTAGGAAGAAACTTTAGACCATCCGTAAATGATTCTTCGTACAAATGTACCTTAGCTCGAAAATATTGAGTTCTTATCTTTTCCCTCAGGATATCCAGTCTCAGGTCTACCGCGAAGATAACTCCTCCAAACCCAATTATTTCGTCCAGTGCCAGAGTAAATGTACCACTGCCCGCACCGAGATCAGCCCAGTAGAGCGCATTGTGCGCTACACCTTCTTCTATCAGAGCCTTCGCCTCCTCAGTTTTCATTGCATTATTTGCTAACGTATATTCCAAATTTGCAATTCCGAATTCCAAATCTAAAATTAACCCAAATCTTTCATTTAAATGGAAGAAACCAAGCTCAAAGATAATGACGAATGAGGAATGCCAGAGAATGCTGTCTACAGACGGACCTTTTACAATCACATTAGTTGTTCCTATTATTAGGCTGGCATTCCTCAGATCTTTAGAAAAACGGGAAATGCTTTCTCAGGTATAAATTTTGTACTTTCCTATTTTAATATTGGAACCTGTACTTTATGAATTTTCGATTTTTATCACTGGTGATATTTGTGTCATTCTGGAACTGCTCATCAAATAAAGAAGATAAAGCAGATTCTGCCTTTGAGTTGCATCCGGAATTCGAAATGCAGTTGGTTGCCTTAGAACCTCTTGTGAAAGATCCGGTTGATCTTGAGTTTGATGCAGATGGACATGCATACGTCCTGCAAATGCCGGGATATCCTCATGGTATAGATCAGAGCAGTATTGTGCGTCTCGTCGATGAGAATTCCGATGGGATTTATGATGATAAATTACTTTTTGCTGAGAATTTAAACCAGGCATCAGCGTTTTTGCCATTTAAGAATGGATTTCTGGTAGCTGCCCCGCCCCATCTGTTACATCTCGAAGACACTGATGGAGATGGCGTAGCCGATAAAAAGGATATTTTAATGTCGGGTTTTACAGATGCAAATCTCCAACATAATTATAATGGCCTGACCTACGGTATTGACAATTGGATTTATCTGGCCAATGGGGGTAATGGGGGCTATACCTTTTGGTCTGAAAATCCCAGCGATACATTGAGAATCGGTCGAAATGATTTTCGGATAAAAATAGATGGGAAGAAATTTGAGTCCGTAGGGAGGAGTAGTGGTGGTTATGAATTAGCACTCGACAACTGGGGTCGATTTTTTGGTACGCACAATGTACATCACATAAATGCTGTTGTATTTCCTCACAAATATATGGATGGTATGCATCTGGAACCCGCAAACACATTGCATAATATTTCTGATCACGAAGAAAATGGACTGGCTCGCATCTTTCCTATAGGCATTCAGGAAACAAGAGTAAATCATCCCGAGCAGTCCGGGTATTTTTCCGGAGCCTGCGGAATCACATACTATGGAGGCGGAGCTTTTTCATCTGATTTTGAAAGTAATATCTTTGTAAATGACGTGGTATTAAATCTCGTGCACAGGGATAAGATTTCCAATAGCGGCACAACTTTTAGAGCCACTCGAGTAGATGAAGGGTTCGATTTTTTAGCCAGTGCAGATCGTAATTTTCGACCCGTTAATTCCACTGTGGGACCTGATGGAGCATTGTACATCGTTGATATGTATCGCAAGGTCATAGAGCATCCGGAATGGATTCCCGATCAGCTCGAGCAAAAAATGGATTTAGACGCGGGGAAAGATAAAGGCAGAATATATAAAATCAAGCAAAAAGGTCGAGCCTTATTTAATTGGACTTTGCCAAGGGACCCTGCAAACTTGATTGAAATCTTAGGACATCAAAACCAGTGGCAGAGGCTTACGGCTCAACGTCTGATTTTAGAACAACAAACAGCGAGCACCGCTTCTTTATTGAGGGATGGGTATTCTGCTGAGTCCTCGAATATTGGTAAGGCACATATTCTATGGTGTTTGGAGGCACTTGACGAGGATATTTCAGACATTATTATGGATGAAATGAACCCCGACATAGAATCCGGTTTTGCAGAGAATATAATTCGCATATCAGAAAAATACTTGAAGGTATCTCCCGTATTGGTAGAGAGACTCCTGAGTATGACTTTGCATGTCGATCGTCGAGTGAAAATGCAGGCAATACTTTCGCTTGGAACCATACCATGGGAAATGCTGAATAGCCTGAAAGATGACATCTTATTTTCTCTGAAAAAGAATATTTCTGGACATGATTTTGAAGACCCGTATTTCCGGATGGCATTGATGACATTATTTAAAAACCATCCCACCGATCTTTTGTCCGTATTACCACAGGACACAGGGACTGTTTCGGAATCTGTAATACATTTGATCGCCATGCGGGTGGCACAGGTGAACGATGTCGATCAGATAATTGAATTTTTGGCAGAATTTAGGGATCAGAATGATATGCAGCATGCTCTGGATGGTTTGAACAGCATCGGCATATCTGCGGAAGGGCGCAATGCGAAATCAAGGCTAAACCGGTTTTTAAATCAGGTCAAAACGGGCGATAACTATTCTTTACTTGCAAGTATATGGAGTCTCAAAACAAAATTGGAACTCCCTCTGGGTCCTACTTCAGACCGAATTATTGACGAAGTAACAACGAGAATCCAATCCAACACCGTGGAGAATGAAGAGATTCCGGCATTGGTACAAGTGCTGAGGTACGGTGAGATTGAGGAAGTTAAGGCCCCATTATTTGATTTACTTGATACACGACATCCCATCACAGTCCAGCAAAGTGCAATGGAGGTTCTGGGAGACTTTGATGATCCGCAAATTGGGGATGAATTGGTACGTCGCTGGTCCTCCTTGAGTCCATCGATTCGGCGCAGAGCTACTGATTTTTTAATTTATCGAGATTTTAATCACGATCTCCTTTTTAAAAGTCTCGCATCAGGAACATTGAAACTCGCAGAATTTAATTTTGATCTGGAACGACGAAGAAGATTGTTGTGGAGTGATAATGAAGAAACGAGGAGGAGAGCTGAAGCACTATTTAGTGATGTGGGTGTCGTACAGCGCAAGGATGCGATCGAAAAAATGCGATCTGCCCTGGTACTTACCGGAGTTGCGAGTGAGGGAAAGAAGATCTATGCAGAACAGTGTGGCACCTGTCACCGGTTTGGATCACTGGGAAATTCAGTAGGCCCTGACCTCACAGAGATAAGCAGAAAAAGTAAAGAGACCTTGCTGCATGATATTTTAGATCCAAATGCTGCTGCTGATCCGGAGTATATAAATCACGTCGTTGATCTAGAGGGAGGATCGGTTTTAAGTGGTATCATTGAGGAAGAGACAGACGTCTCTCTTACATTGGTGATGATGGGCGGAGGACGGGAAGTCATCTCCAAGAGCAAGATTAGAAAAATGCAATCAACCGGATTGTCGCTGATGCCAGAGGGACTTGAAAATTCAATTTCTCCACAGCAAATGGCAGACTTGCTCGTATTTTTGCAGCGCCCTCAGTTGTGAAATAGGTGACATCGAAAAATGATAGAAACACTGTAGAGGTACTTACCGGCTGATATTTGAGCCCTTCTATTATCGGGCAGGAACCAAGCAAAAAAATATATCTAGAAATAGAATCCAATCAAAAAAAGTCCTCACTTGGCTCCCTCCGACAATTAAGTTTTCACAATCTTATACCACTACGCTTCGACAAGAATTAATAATCAGAAAAATCTGCCGGACGCAGTAAATAAATATCAATGTGCGATACGGTATTATTGTATTCTTCCTTAGCTGAAAGTGTTTTCCACGCTGGAGCTTCTCGAAAAGCATCCCAATGCTTATTGCGATCTTCCATGTTTTCAAATGTCGTCATATAAACTAGATTTGGAGTATGGGCGCCTATCAAGGTTTCGGAATAAAAGACTGCATTAAAATTCAGATCGTCAAAAATGGCTATCTCACCACCTTCATTAAACATTTCGACTTTTTTCCGATATAATTTTTCGGTAGCACCTTCGTAACTTCTCAATTCATAAATTCTGTCTTTTTTCGGACCTTTCAATTCTGGGGTACGAAGTTTAGGGTGTAAAGTAAATGATCTGAGGAGGCTGGATTCGACTCTGTCAAAGGGTGCCTGATCATGTGGTGATGTCCAGTAAGCCTTTGCCCCATCCAGTTGTGATCCCACATAAGTGAAAAGGTCCTCGATCTCGAAAAAAGCTTCAATTCTTTTTGAGGGAATCAAAACAAAGATCTTTTTTGCATCCGTTGTGTCGTTTGTGATATCTGAAAACACACCGATATTTTTAAATCCCTGCCCATGTAATGTAGGAACATAGGCATCCTCCAAATAATCCATGATTCTTTCTCCCTGATTATTTTTGGAAAAATGGTAGGTCTTTAATAAGTAATATTCACCTTGTGCGTCACTCGTGATACAAAACATGAGGAGAAGAGAAAAAATTAAGTATTTCATTTAGAGAACTTTTTTGTAAATGATTAAAGATTGATCCAATAATTGACTTTTGCCACTAAAGCTCTGTTTTTCGGACCCCAGAACTCCACAGCATAGTTGTCCGTGTAGACCAAAAACAGATCAGAAAGTGGCTGAAATCTCCATTGGAATCTGCTATTGATATTAAAGTTGTCATTTTGTGTGTTGTACTGCAAGAAAGTCGTCCAAAATAGATCGTTCGAAAATGCAAGTTCTATCTTTGGACCGATCAAAAATAGATTTTCCTTGCCATATGGATCAGGAAATTCCAAATTATTTTGTACGAAATTCAAACCAAAGTTTCCCCAGGGTTGTATTCGGTAGTTCAGCGTAAGCTGATATTGCTGCCGGCTGCCATTGTAAAAACCGCCCGTTTCAAATCCAGCGAGGTAGTTGAAGGTCTTTCTGCGGTCGGACTGATACATGGCACCAATCGTTTGGTAACTATATTTGCCAACCGGTAGTGGCTCCGCATCGGTAAAACCAAAGGGAAATAGCAATTGAGCATTGGATTGGGTGAGAGAAAATTCAAACATGCTTGAATTTTGCCAAAGAATATTATAGGTGGCTTCAAGCCGATTTGCAATCAGCTTTCCTCCCTTCGTAAAATCTAGAACATCACGCAAGCCGACTTCTTGTGAGTTTATTTTCGAGTTTTCGGTGGGATAAAATGTATAACCTATGCGCGTGTAATTGTGGTGAAAACCGATCCGGTATGACGTGTCTTTAAGTTCATCATAATGATATGATCTTGGAATAAAACCCATGTCTACCTCGTAATTATTCCCAACACCAGCCCAATTAGTGTAAGCACTGATATTTCGCCCGTCATAACCCACGGCAAAATGATAGAAATAATTGTCATCATATTCATTTTTCTGATATGATTTTCCATATCCCGCAAAACTCTGAAACTTACCATCCAAAGATCGATGGGCAAACTCCAATCCTCCAACTCTGTTGAAATCTTCTTGCATAAACTCACCATCGTGATATTGCTGTCGATTGTGGAAGTAACCCTTGATCACAGACCGGCCAAATAATCGCTGCTGGAAGGCCAATGAGGTGTAATTTTCGCCGGGTAATAACTCTTGATCCTTGGTTTGCATCGTCATCGCCCCGATTCTCAGATCTTTATTCAAATTGCCACTAAGTCTAGCCCCGAAGAGAATGGGTATGGTATTATTATCCGAATCGAGTCCGATCCGGCGCGAGAAAAATGGCCGCATTGGAGGGATGCCAAAATCAGAAAAAATATCGCTGTTTTCCAGGAAGAATAAGCGCCTTTCCGGAAACCGGATGCTAAATGTCGTAAGGTTGGTTACCTGTTGGTCAACCTCAACCTGAGAAAAATCCGGATTCAAGGTAATGTCGAGATTAAGACTGGAGGTAATCGCTATTTTGGCATCAACCCCTCCCTTCAGGCTGTTGTCTGCAGGTGTTCCTTCCTCAAAATCGCGGTATGTGGAAGCAGATGCATATGGGATGAGTGAAATGTTGCCTGAAGCGCTCGGTGGCCTTTTGTCCCATTGAAGAGATCCTGTATATCCCAGGTCTACTCCCCTAAATTGAACAGGTACGGGTGACCAGGTGTGATAACTGTTGGTCCGGGCATCACCACGCAAGAAATTCACACCCCAAACAGTCTTTTCCGAATACCGTAATGTCTTAAATGGGATGGCAATTTCCACCACCCACCGGTCTACTTCTTCTGCGACTTTGCTGTACCACTTGTTGTCCCATGCTGTGTTTACGCCTCGGACAGATCCGGACGAGCTCGACTGACCTCGACGTCCTGTCTGCCCACTCACAAGGGCTTCATTTTGGACATTGGCCGGATTGACACCAAAATAAAAGCCGGACTGTCTCTCGTTGACCGGATCAAGGACCACGGCAAATGCATCTCCGCTCCAAAAAAGGACATTGTCTCGCTTTAAAGACTGAATTACATATGGTCCTGCTCCATGACATTCAGCAGCGATGTACAAGAAATCGTCGTCATAGCTCATGCGCACCTCGGTTTGATTCTTGCTATTCACCCGCTGATCATCTATGGGATAACTCATCCAAAAATCATCTGCAGTCGAAGCTTGCTCCCAGGTGGCCTCTGAAAGCTTCCCGTCGATACTGATTTTATCGACAGCTTTCACGATCTCCAACTGGTATTGTGTCTGGAGGTCAGAAGCCACCTGACTTCTGCTTGCCGTCCAGAAACAAGCCAGTAAAATGGAGATTGTAGAGGCTTTCAACAACATTGCTCAGTTTCAATACAGTCAAATGTACAGTTTCCGGCTGCGATTGACTACTGGGATAAAAAAACTTCAAAAAAACTTCAGAATCTCTGTTGTGAAGCGACAATACTTTAAGTAGTAAATTTATTGTTGAATCTATTTTCGGAAAATAGGTTTAACCCCACCCTTAGAAGACATCAGGAAGATTTTTCACCGGTAAAAAAATCTATTCGATCAAAGCTTAAACTATCACACTATAAATTGCTTTGTGTCAATTGAATATAATTTCAATCATTGACTAAAAATGTGGGCGCTAAGAGGCAATTCTTGATGCATGAATTTGTTATTGAATCTATTTTCGAAAAATAGATTTAACCGCAATCTCTCACTACATATTTTAAACCGAAAGTTGCATTCCTGGAGGGAGAAATACACTTTTGCAATCCAACCACACCGACTTGGCCATTTAACTCGACTTCAATAGATGATCGTTACATCTCCTGCTATCGTTCGAAAAAAGACCTCTCCCAACTCCTGCACCTGGTATTGCGCTACATAGATATATACACCTGGTGAAAGAAGTTGGTCATCCACTCTGCCATTCCAGGCATTCTGCATGTTATCAGAATTGTACAGCTTGCCTCCCCAGCGATCAAAGATGCTGATCGAAAATTGCTGAAGATCGCAATCAGAAAATACCTGCAAGACATCATTGATCCCATCCCCATTTGGTGTGATGGCATTTGGAATGTATACCTCGCAGTTTCCGCAATTAGCATAGCTGACATTGATCGTTGAGCTCACGGTACCACAGTCATTGGTTAGTTGTACTTCGTAAGATCCAGTGGCCTCGATCTCAAAAGTGGGTAAAGTCGATCCATCCGGCCATAGATAAGACGTAGCTTGAGGATCTGTAACGTCAAGACTTAGGGTCTCATCATCACAGAGTATCGTATCACTGGGGATATCCGGAGGGAGAAGCGGTACCTGTGTAATTTCGAAATCATAAGATGATCCTCTGGGCAGTGGATTTCCACATAGATCGAGGATATCAGCATTCCCGTCTGCTACAATTTCAAAAGAGTAGCTTCCCACTTCAGTCAGGGGTGGATCTGTAAGTAGACTGAAGGATCTGTCATAGGTCCCATCTACCGATAGTGAAAGAGACCGGAGGATCATCGAGTGCTCTCCACTGGGTCCGGTGAGCTTAAAATTGCCGGTCGAAATGGAAGGGATCTGAATATTTTCTGAAAAATTTATCAGAATGTCATCAACGTCGCAATCAGTCGGAACGGTTACATTGGCTATGGATGGAGGTTGATCGTCAAAAATGCCGATATCCCCGGAAATACCGAAGTCGATTTTATATCCGTTTGTAGATCTTGTCCAGTTTGAAACAAGTAAGACATAGGTGTTCCCCTCCTGTACAGGCACCAGGTCATTGTGAGCAGTAAATCCACTGTTTATACTGGGGGGATTAGTTCCACATCCGCCACCCTGATTGGAGTATGAGGATTTACCATCGGCCCCGGTCTCCCCATTGCAGGCGTACGCATCTGCAATATCACTTCCTGCAGCATTGCAACTGACCTGCAAACTGGGATCGTTAAAAATATCTCCGCAACTGGCATTCGTGATGTCAAACAATGCCCAGTCATAATCATCTGTCGGCTCGTTGGGGGTCAGAACAAATCCAAAATTTCCGGACTTGTTTACCGTAAATGTATACCAGATACTGTTGACTTCTACATCCATGCAGGAAATGCCCCCATTACCCACTGGATTTATCTCGTTGGTATAATTTCCGGCACCCTCCGGAGAATTCATTTCCTCGTAGATTTCCTGGCAGATCGGTATTGCTCCTAGACAATCCTGCACCGTGGGTTGCTGTGCAATGAGCACGGGGATCAGCAGGAGTACCAATCCGAGTAAGAGACTTGAGCGTAGAAAAGATTTATGCATTAGAAATCAGATTGATGGTTATACAACGCAATAATCCGGCCGTTTGGGGTGGTAATCAGCATTCATAAAATAGATCGATAAATGAGATCATTTTAGTACATCAATTAAGTACGAATATTTCAGCGTAATACTCCGATTACTAATTCGGTCATCACCTCGTATTTCGTTAAGCACCAGAAACAAGCCTGAATTTGCCTGCTGCAGCCATCCAAATCTGATGTTAGATGAAAGAATATCAGACACATTGTTGTACTGTACCAGGCTCTGCACAAAGATTTTGGGTGTAAAAGAGTAGGACAGTCTGGCACCGAGCAGTTTGGCGATAAAGTTACCATTGGGTAGCTGAATGTCATTATGCCTTATTACAAATTCAGAATTAAACCGGTCACCAAATCTCAGCATAAGGGTTGCACTGTTGGCGTAACGCTTCCCGCCGAAAAATCCCCCCAGTATATGTCGAGTACTGATCGATATATTTTTACTTTGATTAGTACGAAATACCAATTGGGCTTCTGTATGATCATAGGTGCCTCCGGGTACAATCACTCCCTCAGAAATCTCGAATGGAGCCACAACTCCTTCACTCGTTACATTTATACCGGTATGGATTTCTAAGCCACTTTGCCATTCCCAATGATTATCGATGTGCAGAAACTTCGTTTCCTGGAAGCCATCAAAATTCCAATAACTGCGATAAGACACATGTGGCCGTAACTCCAACAGTCCAAATTTTCCATTCATTCTCCAGTGATACAGTACTCTAAATTCGGGATTGCGATATGCATTTCGAAATAAAAACCCCACTTCCGGATTGAATCCCTGGCCCACTTCAGTGTAGCCTGCTGATGCACTCCAAAAATTCCATTCATATTCTCCTTTTATTTTAAATGAGTGATCCTCTCCAGAAATGCCTGGGGTGATGGTTTTTGCCAAAAACCCCGATGCGCGGGCTTTTTCCCCGATGCCTAGTTTGCCGTCGATGGCAAAGGTTCGATTATAATCATCGTCTAACTCACCCATCCCGACTCGATTTACAAACAGGGCACCAATCGCAGATCTCTTTGCCGAAAACTCATGATTTACCCGGGCGACTGTAAAGTTGTTTGCCTGAATATCAAAATCCTCTACTTCACTGGTAAACATTGACAAAAAACCAATGTTCGTGGAGTTGATTTTTCCGGACAATCGGGTTCCTCCAATGATCGGGACTATCTGGCCTCCCGCACCTATTCCTATCCGGCGACTAAAAAACAAATCGACCTCGCCTGGACTTCCGACACCAAATTGTCCGGCATTTTCCAAGAAGAAGGGTCTCTTTTCGGGGAAAAACAAATTAAACCGATCGAGATTTACTTGTTGCTCATCTACTTCCACCTGGGCAAAATCTGTATTGTAGGTCAGGTCTAAAGTGAGACTTGGAGTGATGCTGTATTTCAAATCCGCGCCCAGATCGGAAGTTAGCTTCGTCTTGGGATTATTGGTTTTGTAATCCTTGGCAACACGAGATAGTGCATAAGGAGTTATTTTTAGATTTCCGGCACTTTTCAAATTGAGGCCGGTTAATGTGCCGGCAAGTGACAATCTATTTAAATTAAAATTTACGGGAATGGGAGCCCAGTAAACAATTTCATTTGTCTTTCTGATATTTCTTCGAAAATTAATTCCCCAAATCTGATTTTCTCCACTTTTATATCTGATCGTGCGCAAGGGAATTTCAAATTCTGCACTCCATCCCCGATCGAATACTTTTGACTTAACAGTCCATGATGCATCCCAATTCAAATTAAATCCGCCGATCATTCCACCCTGTTGTCGATTCAAATTGAAGTTGCCCTGTCCCTCATTATCCACTTGTGCATCATACTCAACACCCAGAGCATTGGTCCCGAAAACAAATCCATTTTGACCATCGTGATAGGTGTCCAAAATAAAAAGAAACGCATCGGTATTATCGAGTGAAGCATCTCTCCTGGCGTCAGAAACTACAAGTTGCTGAGGATTTTTATCGTAACACACGACAGCGACAAATAGATTTTCACGATCGAATCCTACCCGAATTTCAGTGAGCTCGGACGAAGGAGATCCCACTAAAGGCTGTGTCTGAACCATCTGGGTCGATGGCTTTATTTTCATCCACAGTGGCTCCGATAAAATGTCACCATCCACACTTGGTGGCTGTTCCAACATCACTGCGTGAAGTGTGGGTCGCTCACCCGCATTGACCGACTCACCAGCTCCATTAGCTTGACCAAAACACAGGTCAGAAGCCAGGAGGATGGCTAGAACCAGAGTCGCCATCTGTACACGGCATAGTCGAGTAGGCATTGGCCACAAATTGTTATCGCTGTCTAATGTAAATAATTATCTGTTTGTAAAGTCTGGGATCAAAATGAAGCTCTCCTGAGCCCAATCTCCAGCCAAAGTAGTACCATGGGATTATTTAAAGAATGGGGAGGGTCGGGAGATTGAGTGCTGAATATTGAAACCTATTCTATCATTAGATTGTATACTTTTGTACACTTAATAATCAATAATGACGTCAAGAAGTAGGTTTTTGGGTTTTCTATTTGTGCTCACGCTGCTTTCACCGATTTATGGACAGGGTCTCGAACGAAGTCTGATTGGACAGAATGATGTGGAGCGTCACATCCGTATTCTTGCTTCAGATGAATTTCAGGGACGGAAGACCGGTGAGCAGGGTAACAATGTTGCTGCCAGGTATATTGCAGAGCAGTTTAGGTACTATGGTATAGAGAGCCCTGATGTTTATGCCATTGATTACTTGCAGCAAATTCCTTTTACACAAATAAAATCGGCCAGTTCTAGCAATCTGGTACTTGGAGAAAACGAGCTTGATCCGGAGTCTGATTTTATTGTCAGAATGAGCCAGGCAGACACTTTTAAGTACGAGCTCACTTACCTTCCTATGGGTGAGGAAATCACTGATAAGGTAAAGGGTAAAATTGTTTTGACACATTTGGGTAATCCTGATGAGGGATTGAGGGAAGCAGTGGCGTCATCGTGGTTAAAAAGTGTTGCACTAAAAGAAAAGGGAGCTAAGGGACTCATCGAAATTTACAAGGGGCAATATCCCTGGCGAATGATTAAGCATTTTTTGGGAGGGACCAGTTTGCAAATTATAAATGAAAATCCCGGAGATGATTTTCCGATTGTCTTGATTAAACCGCAAGTGGATTCGCTGATGTCTCGTTTAAAAAATGGAGAGAAAGTTGATGTAGTACTAGAATGTGCAGGGACAGAATCTAATCCTAAACCTTCCAGCAATGTAGTTGGAATACTTCCGGGCACAGATCCTGTGTTATCAAAAGAATACATTGTTTTGTCCGCTCATTTTGATCATGTAGGAGTTGGTAATTCAAATAATGTCCAGAGTGGAGATGACTATATTTTTAATGGAGCTAGAGATAATGCCATGGGCGTTACGGCTTTATTATCAGCGGCTAAGTCACTGGGCGCTAATCCTCCCAAAAGGTCGGTGATTTTTGCAGCATTTACTGCCGAGGAAATCGGTTTAATCGGCAGTCGCTATTTTGTTGAACACCCCCCGGTGCAGTTAAAACAAATTGTTTTTAATTTAAACACTGATGGGGCAGGATACACAGACACCACATTGGTTTCTGTAATGGGCCTAGACCGAGTGGGAGTCCGTGATGAGATCGTGAGAGGCTGTGAGGCTTTTGGGTTGAGCACCTTTGCAGATCCGGCACCGGAACAAGGACTTTTTGACCGGTCTGACAATGTATCGTTTGCCGTTGCCGGGGTGCCGGCACCCACCTTTAGTCCGGGATTTAAAAAGTTTGATCAGGAAATTATGAAGCATTATCATAGACCATCTGATGAGGTAGAATCTCTTAGTCTCAGTTATGTCCATAAGTTTTCCCGTGCATTTAGCTACACTGCCAGGTTGATTGCAGATAAGCAGCAACGTCCTCAGTGGATCCAGGGTGATAAATATGAGGAAGCCTTCAAGGGGTTGTATGGGAAATGATAGTCCCTTGTAAGGAGTGTTTTTGATAAATTGAGGTCCTCAGACTACGCTGTTTCTTGATAATTCCTGCACGGATGGATGAGCAGGCTGCCCGGCTGGCACTAATCTTTTCATTATCTTGCATTCCTACATCAACTTATAGACATCCATGTCTCAGAAAGAGCCTCGAGCTTTGGAGGATCGCAATCAAGTCATGACATCAAGCAGTCAACAAAACGAAAGAAAAATCATTTTTCGTGATGGTGATCTTACTGTGGAAAAAGAGATGAAGTTTACCAGTGAGATGATAGACTTTCTCGAAGAAACAACATGGGGTACGGAAGAGACTCTCTATAAACATAAGCGTACGGACGAACGCGTGAGATGTTTAAAAAAGCCGGTGTTGACTACTTTGCGTATCAACGGTGAGCTCAGGTCCATGGTAGTTATTGAAGAACGAAAACTGAGACTGGGCAACCGGTATATCAAAGGGTATTTTTTTAGATACCTCGCTCATAAACTAGACTTTCGCGAACGGAGGCGATTTGGAATATATAGCAGAAAATTGATCCGGTCGTTAGTCGAAGACGAAACCGATGAAGCCATTTTTTACGCATCCGTAGAAAGCAAAAATCACCGCTCCGGTAATCTCCTGTCCAAATTGGGATATGAGGAAACTGCGATGGTCGGCACAATAGCTTACAATCGATTCTTTCCTCAACGAGACAAGCGATTCGAGCGCATTAATTCTGAATCTGTAGACGAAGTGAAAACCCTGTTGCATGAGTACCAGGGAAAGCTCGCATTGGCTCATGACAATTATATTTTTCAGAAGGGCAACTATTTTGTTTTGAGGGAAAGAGGAAAAATAATTGCAGGGTGTCAAGTGCATCCGGCAACATGGGTTATAAAGAATATTCCAAGCAGGTTTAGCAATTTTCTGCTGAAATTTGGTCGCTACATACCTTTTCTCAATTCCTTGTTTAATCCGGACAAATTTAAATTCTTGACCCTTGAAGGTTTTGTAGTGGCCCAGGGACGTGAGAAAGAACTACTGAATTTGTTTGAGTCAGTCATGCACCACTTCAAAGTTCGAGTTATATTAATTTGGTTAGACATTAGAGATCCGCTTTATAGTAGATTGAAAAAATTGGGAAGACACGGGCTAATGAATAAATTTGTTGATAATGCTGCTGTGAAGATTGTATTAATACCCGAGAAAGCATCTGAGTATTCGCGTGAATTTATTGACTCGAAGCCCCTCTATATTTCATCCTTCGATTTTATTTGATCTGATGTTTCGTCTTTTTTTCTTACTTCTCGTTATTCATACACAAATATTGTCTGCTCAACAAAGGATCCGGGATTATGGAATTTCTCCAGGAATATTAAATACAGGGGAGTACAATGCCATTACTGACGTAAAGGGAGTCTCCGTGGGCCACACTACGTTGATACAGGGAGATTCAATTTGTACAGGAGTCACTGCTATATTGCCTCATATTGAGAATGTTTTTCAAAAGAAAGTACCAGCAGGCATCTATGTGGGAAATGGCTTTGGGAAGTTGGCAGGCAGCACCCAGGTCACAGAGTTAGGCGTATTGGAAACACCGGTAGTTTTGACAAACACCCTTAGTGTCGGTGATGCCATAAAGTCGGTTGTCTCCTACACCTTGGATTTACCGGGCAACAAATCAGTGAGATCCGTTAATGCTGTTGTAGGAGAAACAAACGATGGTTATTTGAATGACATCAGGGGAATGCATGTGAAAGAAGATCATATTTATTCGGCCATTGAAAATGCCAAAAGTGGCCCGGTACCTGAGGGGAGCGTGGGTGCAGGAACCGGCACAATTGCTTTTGGCTTTAAAGGGGGAATTGGCACCTCTTCCCGGCAATTGCAGGAAAGCATGGGAGGTTTTACAATCGGTGTCCTTGTACAGGCAAATTTTGGAGGCGTATTAAATATTGCAGGAGCACCGGTGGGAGAGGAGCTTAAAAGCCATGCATA
This sequence comes from Saprospiraceae bacterium, assembly GCA_965222645.1. Lineage (GTDB taxonomy): Bacteria > Bacteroidota > Bacteroidia > Chitinophagales > Saprospiraceae > JABDMH01. The sequence continues at coordinate 6,110,568 of OZ244968.1, forward strand.
TCGTGCTGCGATCAACAAAAATGGCGATGGTTCATGTATGATCGTTGTGGCGACAGATGCACCCCTCAGTGCACGAAACCTGAGGAGACTGGCAAAGCGAGCGATGCTGGGTCTTGCACGCACGGGAGGATTTGCATCAAATGGGAGTGGAGACTATGTAATTGCATTTAGTACATACGAGGATAATTTTGTCAAATATGCTTCTGAAAAGTCGACTCGTCAGGTCACTGACTTACACAATAACAAAGTATCGCCACTGTTTTTGGCAACCGTTGAAGCTACAGAGGAAGCAATCTTAAATGCCCTGGTTGCTGCGAAGGTTCCAAAAGGTTTTGAGCAGAAAGGCATTGAAGAGATACCTATGGAAAAAGTCTTGCAAATTCTGAAAAGACATAATCTAATTGATGACGAGGAGAAAAACGAGGACTAACAAAGATGGCTATTCAACTGATAGGAATTAATTATTAATGCTGGATAATACACCACAACTCAGGGAAAAAATCGTGACGCTATTTAATTATCGATTAATACCGGAATTAATCCATAATTGTGATCTTGAAAGCAAGGAGCCATTTCTTCAGAAACTAGTTGAGCTGCAAGTGGCGATATATGATCTGGATCATCATCTCGAAACCAACTGGAATGTAAATACCAAAAATCTGAAACAATACTGGGACGAAATATATCGGGTCATGTCCCTTTTTGATCTATCCGGTCCTGCTCAAAAAGAACTTTGTGACGAAATTCAGATTTATCAAAAACGCGAGTTAGATTTAAGAGAAGGTTTGTCACCAGCACGATACCCGATTGAGGACCTCTACTATTATAAATCTTGTGATGTTCGGTTGATGAGGAAATTAATCTATCACCATTCACATAACCTCGAAGAGAAACTGCCCTTTGACTCATGGTACGAATTTGATCTACTAACAGAAGTAAATGATGACATTGAAGATATTTTTGAGGATTTGGATGTTTATAATGGTAACCGTTTTTTATTTTCTGTATTCGAATTCGGAAAGATGAAAACCTATAAGAGGTATCAAGATTTTATCAGTGAGATAGGAATTAAGGCAAGGACCAAAATTGCCCAAATGGATCTGGATGAGGATTTTGATTTACTTGGAAAGTTGGATGTAATTATTGTTGAGACACAGGATCTACTCAGCCGGAGATTAAATCGTTTGAATCTCGGAGAAATCATGTGTGCTAAAGTAATTTCCAGGTTTTCACAGAAGCAAAGCCACTCTTAGGATGCTCATGGAATGAGGTCAAAAGCACAGGCTAACTATTTTTATAGCCCGATGTAGGAGCCTTTCCCGATCAAGTTTTAGCGTTTAATCATATTAATTTCAATTTTTCCTCGTTTGGTATCTATGGGAAGAAAACATGGAGTTTTATTAGCGATTTCTGCTGTGTTGATGTTGCAATTGAAGATTGTAGGGCAGGCTATTGTCCAGGAGCAACATCTTGAGATGCTGGATCAGTCAGCATTAAGTGTGGCAACAGGTTTTCCTGCACTTACTGGAATTGACGCGTACAAGCTCAATTATGTGACGGTGGGTGCTGATCAAACGCCCGATACAGCTTCCGGCCTGTTGGTTTTGCCCTTAGATAAAGAGGTGAAGGGGATAATTGCTTACCAGCACGGTACCTCCGATTACAACGATGTTCCCTCGGGCCTCAATAACGAATCGGTTTTGGCCAGGGCGCTCGCAGGTCAGGGCTATATTGTGACGGCAGCTGATTATATCGGGATGGGTGATAGCCGGGGTTTTCATCCCTATGTGCACGCCGAAACAGAAGCATCAGCCGGCATAGATTTATTGATTGCAGGATTGAATTTTGCTGGACAACAAGGTTTTCAGACACCAGATAAAATATTTGTAACGGGCTACTCGCAAGGTGGGCATGGGGCGATGGCGATGGCAAAAGCCCTTCAGGAGCGCCCTACCGATGACCTATGGATTACCGCAGCTGCTCCTTTGTCGGGGCCCTATAGTCTGTCAGAGGGACAAAAGGAGATTATTCTCTCCGATTCGGCAGAATATTTTTTTCCCGGATACCTCGTATATGCATTATTGGGATACCAGGAGGTCTATCAGAATATTTATCAGGATTTAGAGGAGGTCTTTAAGCCGGTATTTATTCCCAATATTCGGAAGTTCTACAATCATGAATTTGATTTGGGCACATTAAACGAATTTTTGATTAAGCAGTTAATTAGTGACCATGGGAAAAGCCTTCCAAAGCATTTGTTTGTAAATGAATTTCTCAACGATTTTACTGCCGATTCACTACATCCGGCTAATCTCGCGCTAACGGACAATGATGTTTATGAATGGGTTCCACAATTTCCCATGCGCCTGTTTTATTGCATGGCAGATGATCAGGTCAATTTTAAAAACAGCTTGATTGCAGAAGAGTATATGAATAATCAGGGTGCACCTGATGTAAAAGCGGTCGATGTAAACCCGAATGCCGATCATGGTGAGTGTGTTTTACCTGCAATTTTGGCCACCCTGGAATTCTTTAATTCTTTTAGTCTTGCCAGTCACACAAGGGAATCCGCACTTCACCAATTGGAGATTTTTCCCAATCCTCCGCAGGGTTTTTTAGAGATAAAAAATGAGTTTGAGGGCAAGCATTTTGACTACAGCATTTTTAATCAGGGAGGACAGTTGATAAAAAGGCAACAAAATACGTCTGGTGCAAAAATAAAGCTTCCAGTATTGGCACCGGGGACGTATTTTATTCACATTACTTCTTCTGGAAAAAAGTTCGGCGGCACATTTCAAATTCATCGCGATGGCATTAGATAAGAACGAAATTGAGATTTTAAAAACCAAGCTAAATACAAAGATCGATCGTGCTCGAGTCAAAATCGATCGGATGCGTGACATGGCACAGCCTATTGGCCCCGAAAATGCGATCGGTAGAGTGAGCCGGATGGATGCCATCAATAATAAAAGTGTGATGGAAGCAGCCTTGCGCTCTGCCGAAGAAGACTTGTCCCAAATGGAGACCGCATTGCACAAGTTGGAAAATGGAGAGCCACTTGGTATTTGTGAAAAATGTGGTCAACAGATTCCTTTTCAGCGGTTGGCTCTCATGCCGGGAAGCACCAAGTGCGTGAGGTGTGCATGAATATGGCTAACCCACCACATCGCTGTCCCGTACACAATCATCCCACTACACTACTAACCTAGTACACACTTCACTATATTCCGTAAATTAAACCCCATGGAAGACAAAATCCGTTGGGGTATCATCGGCCCCGGAAAAATCTCGAATAAATTCGCAGCCGATCTCGCCTTGGTCCCCGATGCGGAGATCACAGCTGTAGCCTCTAGATCGATGGATCGGGCTTCGACATTTGCAGCCAGTCATTTGGTAAAAACAAAATTTTCATCCTACGAATCCATGATATCCGATGGCAATATTGACATTGCATATATCGGCACTCCACATAGTTTCCACCTCGAACAAACCCTGTTGTGTCTGGAAAATGGGATTGCGGTGTGCTGCGAAAAACCAGCAAGCCTCAATGCTTTGGAAGTGCAAAAAATGGTAGAGGCAGCGAGTGCCAACAATGTCTTTTTTATGGAAGCACTTTGGACTCGATTTATTCCCAGTATGAAAAGGGTATTGAAGATCGTCGAGAGCGGAGGGATGGGTGCTGTGGTGCAAATAGAAGCAGAATTTTGTTTTGAGGCACCGGTTGATCCTTTGAGCCGTTTGTATAATTTAAGTCTGGGTGGGGGCTCCATTTTAGACATTGGTATCTATCCTGCATTCTTAGCGTATCTGTTGCTTGGGGTTCCACAGAAAATTACCGCCACGGCTCAGAGACACGATACCGGGTCGGACCAGACGTGCACGATGCAGTTTGAATATCCGGATGGAAAATCTGCATCGTTATTTAGCTCTGTGGTATTTGAATCGCAGATGCCGGCCCGCATTACTATGGAGAAAGGTTATATACTTATACAGCCCAGATGGCACGAGTCAGCACAACTGGTGTTGATCAAGGCAGGTGATGAGGCAAAGACCATTGATTGTCCAGCACTAGGCAAGGGATTCTCGCACGAGATTGAGGAATGTCATCGCTGCCTGCGCTCGGGAAAGATCGAGAGTGAGCTTTGGTCACATCAAAACAGCCTGGATTTGATTTCCATACTCGACGAAGTCAGAGATCAGGTTGGTGTAAGGTATCCGGGGAGGGATTAGAACCTGTTAAGAGATGTGTTTCAAACTCTTGGTACCCCTTTATCGGACGTCTGTTTGGTAAACCTCCGAGGCTTGCTAATCAATAAAAATTTTACTGGGTGTGGCTTGGCACAAACCCCACATTTCGTACCTACGGCACGAATGTCACACCTAACGTACTTTTTACCAACGTTAGGTCCCTACGGGACCATCAAGGCATTTCCTCCAAGGGGTCCAAGACCCCTTGTCCATGCCCACCAGAGCATCAGCGAAGGTGGGACCCCATGTGTGCAACTGAAAGACCAATTTCCTCCAAGGGGTCCGTGGCCCCTTGTCCATACCCCACCAAAGCATCAGCGAAGGTGGGACCCCATGTGTGCAACTGAAATGACCAATTTCCTCCAAGGGGTCCGTGACCTTTGGTCCGCCATTGAACAAACACGATTCTCCAAGGGGTCCAAGACCCCTTGTCCATGCCTCACCAAACCATGAGCGAAGGTGGGACCCCTTGTCCATGCTAAACATTCCAAGGTTTAGGGACAGCAACCACCAAATCCGGGAAACCTTACCTTTAATCCCATGATCTATCTTTCTGTAGAAAAGTTATCCAAGAATTTTCCTGATCAGCCACTGTTTACTGATCTTACTTTTGGTATTTACAAGGGAGATAAAATCGGACTTGTTGCAAATAACGGAGCTGGGAAATCGACATTGATTAAGGTGCTGACAGGAACAGTGGAGGCGGATGAAGGGACTATTTGGACAAAAGAGGATATCACGGTAGGGACCCTGGACCAGGATCCCACCTTTCCCGAAGCTTATTCGATTCGCGAAATTGTGGAGGATGCCCATCGGGATGTCCGCGCGCTCATTTCAGAATATGAGAGAGCCAATGCAGAAAACGATGGAACAGAAGCGCAGAATCTAAAACTCGCTTCTCTGGCCCATCGTATGGAGGTGGAAAATGCATGGGATTATGACCGAAATTTGAAATCATTTTTAAGCCGTTTTAAGATCGACGATCTTTCTTTAAAGGCAGCCGACCTTTCCGGCGGACAACGAAAGAGGGTGGCTCTTGCCATTACCTTGTCAAAAAACCCCAACCTGCTAATACTTGACGAGCCCACTAACCACCTGGACATTGAGATGATTGAGTGGCTCGAGGACTTCTTGAGTGCATCCGGAATTTCGCTTTTTATGGTTACCCATGATCGATATTTCCTGGATACAGTTTGCAACCAAATTATCGAGCTACACAATGAAAGACTCTATGTGCACCAGGGTAATTACGCCTATTTTTTAGAAAAGAGAGCTGAGCGAGAAGCAGTATTTAGGCGGGAAATTGAGAAGGCCAATAGTATGATGCGCGGGGAGCTGGAATGGATGCGCAGGATGCCACAGGCTCGTACTACTAAAGCCAAATCTCGTATCGATGCATTTTACGAGCTGGCAGATAAGGCCTCGACAAAAATTGAAGATCAATCTATTGCGCTCGCTGTAAAAATGAATCGCCTAGGGGGAAAAATCGTGGTCCTGAAGAATATCTCTAAGCAATTTGGAAATACCAAGCTAATCGACCGGTTTTCATATACGTTTAAAAAAGGAGATCGCGTGGGCATAGTCGGACCAAATGGTGCGGGAAAAACTACTTTTTTAAAATTAATAACGGGCAAGGAGCACCCCGACTCCGGTCGTGTTCAAGTGGGAGAGACTGTCGTCTTCGGCTTTTACAAACAAGATGGATTATTCCTGGATGAGGATCTGAGAATTATCGATTACGTAAAGTCTATTGCAGAATATATTCCACTGTCTAATGGGGTAAAATTATCTGCCTCTCAATTCCTGAGCCATTTCTTATTTCCGCAAGAATTACAATACAAACCGATTTCCAGGCTAAGCGGTGGTGAGAAACGTCGATTGCACTTGTTGACCGTCCTAATAAAAAATCCCAATTTTCTGATTCTGGATGAGCCAACAAATGATTTGGATTTAATAACACTAAATAAACTCGAAGAGTTTCTCTCTCAATTTGCAGGTTGTCTGATCTTGGTGTCACACGATCGATATTTTATGGACAAGCTTGTGGACCATTTATTTATCCTGGATGGTGCAGGAAATATCAAGGGCTATAATGGTACATATACGGAATATAGACTCTCTAAGTTGGATAAAAAAAGCGCTCCGGTCAAAGAAACAAAGCAAAAACCCAATCGTATCTCAGCCATATCAAAAAAAGAAAAGAATGAACTCAGTAAGTTAGAGCGGGACATCTCCACACTCGAGAATAAAAAGGCTCAACTGGAGGCAGATCTCAGCCGGACTGATTTGGATTTGGAACAGATTACGAAATGGTCGAAGGAGTTAGGTGATGTAATAAAGGAGATCGAGGAGAAGACGAACCGATGGATCGATCTGGCAGAGAAATTGGAAGCACTGACTTAGGATTGATCGCAAAGAAAGTTTTATTCGGAAGGTGATCCGAGTAGATGAACCCATTTAATAGTGTCACAAAGTTTCAAGTATATTTTTGTCGCCAGGTGAGACGCAAAACGTAGACAGAGCAGGAGCTCTGGCGAGCCTGCCTGCAGGCAGGCAGGGCTTTGCAACGATCCCGAAAGCTTTCGGGAGGTGCAAAAATAATTGAAAATTTGTCATATGATTCAGTGGGTTCGTCTACTATTAGGGCAATTTGGATATTAGACCTGTTATTTCCAGCCTGTACGGGATGACTTCAAATAGCCTATACTCCCGAGGATTAGAATGCCCCCAATCAAGATATTGATCGTGATTTTATCACCAAAGAACAAAACACCTGTACCAACCGCACTGATGATTTCGAGGTAGTGAATGAGAGAAGCCTGCGAGGCCTTTAAATATTTCAGTCCGTAAAAGAAGAAATTAAAAATCAATATTCCCATGATCAGGCCATAGCCCGTCATCAATAACATGTCTTTCATTGTTGGAATCTGGGTGGCAAGAATAAAAAAGGGCATAAATAAAAGAGTACCGATCAGATTTTGGTAAAAAATAATTTCGTTGCGTTTGTAGTTGTCGATCTCAGTCTTGTAAATGATGTAGCTTACTGAATAAAATAAGGCCGAAAAAATTCCGGCTGCCATACCTACAAAATCACGATTATGGAAACTAAAAGTTTGATTGATGAAAATGACTACGATACCCAGGAAGCAGAGAAGTAGAACAACGATTTGTTTGATTGAAATCTTCTCCTTAAGCCAGAATGTGGAAAGTATATTGACAAATACTGGCCATGTAAATAAGATAATCACTGCCTGAGTAATTGTTGTATAGACATAGGCAAGCAAGAAGAGATACATTCGGACCGCATTAAGTGCAGATGCTACCAACATTTTTTTGTAATTGCCTCGAAAGAATTTTATTCTGGCAAACCACATCCACGTTCCGAGAACGACTACGGGAATTCCCATCCGCACAAATGCCATGGAGGTTGCAGGTACGGTGATGTTTTTGATAAATAATCCCGTCAGGCCTGCAATAACTGACCCAACCACTACAGCAATAAATGCTCTTTGTGCCAATGGAACTTACTGTTTAGAATATTTACCGCATTGTGCAGTTATGATCTATCCGGGCGCATTGCCGGATAGCCACTTAAGATGCAGATATCTCCTTAAGAGCATCGACAAAAAAATCAAGCTCCTCGAGCGATGTGTATATATTGGGAGATATTCTGCAGCCATGCACTCCCGCACCATTGATGGCCACCGTCCAGATCCGGTATTTCTCCATTAATGTTTTAGCCATGTCGGCTGGTTCCATCCCTTTAATACCGACATTGGCGATACCACATGAGCGATGTGGTTCAGCGGGTGTATTAAGGATGATATTGGGCCAATACCTAACCTTATTAGTCCAATAATTCTGCAGGTATCTCAGTCTTGCTTCCTTGCGGGGAAGCCCGATCCGGTTCATATACTCGATGGCATTCCCAATTGCCAGGTCAGTATGCACGGGGTGTGTTCCGGTGTGGTTCAGCCGCCGTATGTCTCCCGCTTCTTTTCCCATCTCACCAAAGGTCTGCCACAGACCGGCAATCTTTTCTTTTCTAATGTAGAGCATGCCTGAGCCCAATGGTGCACTTAACCATTTGTGTAAGCTCGTGCCGTAATAGTCGCAATCCAAATCTCGTATATTAAAATCAAAGTGTCCAAATGCATGAGCTCCATCCACCATGACATCGACTCCCTTAGAATGTGCCATATCACATATTTTTCTCACCGGCAGAATATGTCCAGTGATATTGATGATGTGACATACCATAAGCAGCTTGGTTTTTGGAGTAATTGCACTTGCATAAAGTTCAACGATCTCCTCATCACTAGTTGGGTGGTTGGGTACAGATATTTTATGGTTAACTATACCGTGTCTCTGCGCTTGAAGTTCAAACATATGTAACATAGATCCATAGTCCTGCTCAGCCATGACGGCTTCATCACCGGCTTTCCAGGGAAATCCGCCTATTACCGAGTCTAAAGACTCCGTCGTATTGCGCGTAATAATAATTTCTTCCGGGTCACAACCGGCAATTTTGGCGAGACGGGCACACACAGCTCTTTTATTATCCCATTGTACAGTGCGCATATAGTATGAGCCCTGATAATTTACTTCGCGTACATGGTGTATCAGATTTTCCAGGGTCTCTTGTGGGACAATGCAATAGTAACCGTTCTCCAAATTTATATAGTCAGGTTTGAGTCGATATCCAGCTCGTATTCCTGCCCAAAACGTCTCCTCTGTAGCGATTTCTGCTACCGATTTATTTTTGACTGTAGCCAGCAATTCATCTACCCATTCAAATTTTGCAAGACCTCCCAAACTGGCAATGCTCATATTTTTAATGAATTCTCTTTTCTTCATCACATAAATTTTCTGTAAAACACGAATGCTGGCAATTTACAAAACTAATATACTGCATTGCCAGGTCTCACCGCATTTGATATCTTGCCACAAGAAAAACTTGCATTATGAAAATCGGAATGAACATGTTGCTCTGGGCGACTTATATCGAAGAAGACCTTTATCCGACCATCGAGAAAATAAAATCTACAGGATATGATGGCATCGAAATTCCAATTGGCGAGGGAGATGTGAATTACTACCGAAACATGGGAAAACTGTGTGATAAGCTTGATCTGCGCAGGACGTCTGTTACATCACTTTTCGATGATGGTAATCCCGTAAGTCCTGATCCCAGTGTACGCAAAACTGCGGTAGAGCAGATGAGATGGCGCATAGATATGGCTGCCGAAATGGGCTCTGAAGTGATTGGCGGTCCGTTTCACTCTGCTTTTGCTTCATTTAGTGGCCATCCGCCTACTCAGGAAGAACGCAACAGAAGTGCCGAGGTCTTACATCAAGCAGCAGAGTATGCAGCCACACACAATATCGTCTTGACGCCGGAAGCGCTCAATCGATTCGAATGCTATTTATTCAATACGATGGATGATATTTCTGAGCTGATTAAGAAGGTTGATCATCCAAACCTCAGATTGATTTACGACACACACCATGCTCATATTGAAGAGAAAAATGTAGAAAGTACGTTGCAGAAATATGGAGATTTAATTGCTCATGTGCACATTTCTGAAAGTGACCGGGGCACGCCCGGCAATGGTCAGGTGCGATGGGAAGAGACATTTGCAAATCTTGTAAAAATCGGCTATGATGGTTGGTTGACTATTGAGGCTTTTAGTAGAAACAATCCCGAGTTTGCTTCCGGAATAAATGTGTGGAGAAACTTTGAAGCCACCTACGATGAAATTTTTGTCGATGGATTTTCCTTCATAAAAAAAATGTGGAAGAAATACGCAGAATCGTAGGATCATATTAATTCCATCCCTTCCGGACCATTTTTTTTTTGGACAAGTTCTGGGACCAATTGTCAATTATGATCATGGGTTGGGGGTCGCTAAGGCAGGCTAGCACTTCCCTTTAGGGGCTGAGGGTCGAGAAGACAAACAGGAAGAAAATTCAAGCAAACCACATTTTGTACCTACGGCACGCAAAGCACACCTCACGTCTTTTTTACCAACGCTGGGTTCCTATGGGACTCATCAAGGCATTTCCTCCAAGGGGTCCAAGACCCCTTGTCCATGCCTGCCCACCAGAGCATCAGCGAAGGTGGGACCCCATGTGTGCAACTGTGAACAACCCGAGGATCCAAATGGTCTTCCCTGTGTTTCGATGTCGGGATCTCGCCCCCCAGCTACCGTAAAAAAGTGATAGGTCAGTAATTGAAATACCGATTGTACTGTCAAGCAGATTTCGCGCTAGTCATTCCTTCCTCCTTTTCTTATTTGAGTTCAAAATTTTAAGATGGAATTTATTGCTCGGACTAATACCTGCTTGAAACAATATTACCCTTTTGGGCAACGAGAGTACTCTTTTACCTTTCCTCGGTCATCTAATTTTGGAAATATTTCTTTCACTAAAATTATTTACAATGAAACATTTAACTCTGTTACTTCTGTTTTTTTCGCTACAACAAGTAAGTGCACAGTCTCTGCAGACAGGTACAATAATCGGTTTGCATCAAGCTACAGATGTCCAGCTAAAGGACGGCGTTACCATGGAGGAGTATCTGAAAAAATATATGGAGATAGTCTTTCCAGCCTACCAGGAAGCACTCGAAGGCATCGAAATCTATAATCTGATGGGATTGCGCGGAGAGTGTCAGAATTGTACGGGAATTCTCATGATTATGAAATCGCACGAAATACGGAATAAATACTGGACTGTGGATGGAAATTGGACTGAACATGGTCTAAAGAAGCTTGCAATGATGAGACCCGCTTTCGAATCCTTGGAAAAACTAGGACAGCCCTCCCAAATCCATACCGATTGGCTGGTTAATCCCAGCGTTGATCAGTATCTGTCATATACCAATCAAAAAGGGAAATAGGACGATGGGTCAGTCCTACGATTGTCCATTGCTCTTAAATTGGTGCAAATATATTAGCAAAAAAGTGATCTGTGGCCCAGCAAATGTTAATGCATGTTTACTAACTTATGGGATATACCAATAAACTTTGGCATTACTTTGTTTAGATATTATTAGCAGGGTCACAATTCGACAAGTTTGTTCGAGCTGTCAAGCCCTGGTGGTCAGAATGCTTGGTCTAGTAATCCTACAACTCGCTGTAGGGGATATGTTTGCATCGGAGAATGGGGAGTGGGAGAAGATCGAATCTCCTGAATTATTGATTAATTCTTTCCTTATCTCGGACGAAACCAAACACATTGATCTGGATCCATACATGTTCCTGTTGGTAGACAGTACGGGTGAATTGTCTTTTGAAGAGATTATTTCTAGGGCTCACTTGTTCGGCCCTGTTAAGCCAGATGAGATCGATGGCCATGGACCATATCAACATAAATACTGGCTCTATTTCAAAGTATGTTCCGAAGTTGATAAATCTGATTGGTATCTGGGGTTTGTCTATCCGGAAGTGAGATTTTTCCGATCCGTCAATGAAGGAGTTTGGGAAACTGGACTCTATGGCTACAATGTCAGAAATCGAACAAACAGCGTCCGATTTGGTCCTGATCTGTTTTTCCCCATATCGCTGAAAGCGGATCAGTGCCACGAATACATTCTCCAATGCAGTCCCAGAATTGTTGGAGATGTCGGACATGGCCGGATGAAAGACACACACAGAAAACTCAATAATCGTAGTCGGATTCATCAGTTGCAGAAAGCCCAGGCATTTAAGTCATTGCCATTAATCAGCATATTATTTACCATATTCTTTTATCATTTCATACTCTTTCTCTATAATCGCGAAACGACTTTTTTATATCTCAGTATTTTTAGTCTTGCAGAGTGTGCGTTGATTGCCAACAATGCCGGCTATTTCATTCAACTCTTTGATGTAGAAAACATTGGAACGAATATCAAAACAGTTTCTGCACTTTGTTTCACTGCCCTTACCATTGCTGCTCCCTTTACAGTATCCTATTTGTCTCTCCCAAAGGACTCCCATCTATCGACTGTCGCCAAACTACTTGGCTGGTTTTGTTTTGGAACAGGTATGTTTGGAGTCCTTGCGGGGCTGTTGCCACACCACACGTACCTTATGCTACAATCTTTTGGCAGAGATTTGTATGTGATAAGTCAGTTCTTATTCCATCCTGGCTTTCTATATATTGGTTTTGTATCCCTTTACCTGAAAAATGGTAAGGCAAAATATTACCTACTCGGCTACGGTGTCTGGTTTGTAGGGACCTTTATTACAAATAGTGTTTCAATCGGGATTTTTGAGGGAACTGGAACTCCTCTTAGGTTTGGTGTATATGAACTATCAAATCTCGGGGCAACATTTGGTATGCTATTCTTCTCCTTCGGGTTGGCTCGTCAATTTAAAACTCTCAAGGAAGATCGGATAGCAGCTGAAAATGCAAAGATTTTATCGGAGAAAATGCGAGATTTCGAAAAAAGAGAAGCCCAACGCCTCAAGGAAATTGACCAATTTAAATCACAACTGTACACCAACATTACGCATGAATTTCGCACACCTCTCACTGTCATCTCAGGCATCGCAAATCAATTGCCTGACGACTCTGGTGACAAGCAATTAATTCGACGTAATGCAGATCAGCTATTGGATTTAGTAAATCAAATGTTGGATTTAAGCAAATTGGACGCAGGTAAATTGGAAGTGAACTGGATTCAAATGGATTTAATACCATTCATCAAGTATTTAGGGGAAGGATATTCACATAGAATCTCAGGTCGAAAAAAACATTTTCAATTAGAGCTGACAGAGGATGTTTTATGGATGGATACCGATCCAAAATTTCTCACTAGAATACTAGGTAATTTGATCGATAACGCATTTAAGTTTTCTCCTGATGGTAGCATTATAAGAATGCGTACGGAAAAAACTAATAATGTTTGTAAAATTCAAGTGATTGATCAGGGTCGAGGAATTCGTAAGGAAGATCAAGAAAGAATATTTGATCGATTTTATCAGGTAGATTCCTCAACGACACGATACGGAGATGGCACTGGAATCGGCTTAGCACTCGTTCATGATCTTACTGGTCTCCTCAATGGAAACGTCACTGTAACAAGTGACATAAATCACGGAAGTACGTTTGCAATTCAATTGCCAATCACAGCAGAGGCACCAATCGCCAATTGGCAAATGAAAGCAGACCTAAATGCTAGTCTGACGAAGACTAGTACCATTCCTTTCGTCGATGACAAGGACTCCCCAAAGGTATTGATCGTTGAGGATCATGAAGATGTGCGGGTATATTTGGAAAGATTACTTGCTCATCGATATCAAATTATCCATGCAGATAATGGCAAGCAAGGTCTAAGTCAGGCTTTTGATTTTATCCCTGACCTAATCATTTCTGATATCATGATGCCGGAGATGGACGGATTTCAATTTTGCGAAAGAATCAAATCTGATCAGCGTTCCAGCCATATTCCCGTTATTTTGTTGACCGCTAAATCGACTCATGAAGACAGAATAGAAGGATTCGAAGGTGGTGCAGATGCTTACCTGATAAAGCCATTTAATGAGAAAGAACTGTTACTTCGCATAAGCAATCTTCTTGCACATCAGGGACGACTCCAGCAGTACTTTCAAAAATTTCGGATGCTACCCCAGGAAGAAGTCCGGGAAAATAAATTTATAAATCAGGTCAGAGAACATATTGACGCTAATCTCAATAATGATGAGCATCAAATTGATGATCTAGCTCAGGCCCTTCACCTTGGTCGGGTGCAATTATATCGTAAGCTTAAAGCACTTACTGGTAAAACATATACCCAAATAATACGGGATATGCGTTTGCAAAGAGCCAAAGAGTTATTGGAAAAGACCGATAAATCAGTATATGAGATTGCTTATGATGTTGGTTATAAGGATGGCAGTTATTTTGCCAAAGTGTTTAGAAAGTACATGGGTCTGAGTGCAGCTGCATTTCGTAAAAAGCAAAGGTCAGATTAGGTTGAGTTGGGTTTATAGCTATCAAGGCATTCCCTCCGAGAGATCCCTGTCTCCTAAAAGTATGATACTTGATAGGAACATCTATTACTCGGATCCACGTGCATCCAATAGAACCTAGCCAGTTGGCCTGATAATTGAGCTAAAATGTAACCCAGGTAGCACCCAATGAATATTGTGGGCAAGCACTCCCCTTTAGGGGTTGGGGGTAGCTGAGCAAACTCGAGGATTTTCCCAAGACTTCACATTTCGTACCTACGGCACGAATGTCACACCTAACGTACTTTTTACCCACGTTAGGTCCCTACGTGACCATCAAGGCATTTCCTCCAAGGGGTCCGTGCCTGCCCACCAAAGCATCAGCGAAGGTGGGACCCCTTGTCCAAGCCTCACCAAAGCATCAGCGAAGGTGGGACCCCATGTGTGCAACTGAAAAGACCAATTTGCTCCCTTGGGGTCAAATGACCTTTGGTCTGCCACTCAAAAATACATTCCTCCAAGGGGTCCAAGACCCCTTGTCCATGCCTCACCAAAGCATCAGCGAAGGTGGGACCCCTTGTTGTTGTGGATTGCCGCAAACCACACTTCGTACCTACGGCACGCAAAGCACACCTCTCGTCTTTTTTTACCAACGTTGGATCCATACGGGACCAGGGTTCTCTTCGGGGCCAACTTCCTTTTTGGGGCTGGGGGTCGCGAAGACAAACGTGCAAGCACTCCCAATTTCGGGGCTGGGGTTGCGAGGCAGACAGGCAGGGCTCTCCATTTTAGGAATCGGGGGTCGCATCGTGATGCGGGCTAACACTCCCCTTTGGGGCTGGGCGTCGTGCAAGGAGACAGGAAGTAAATTCAGGCAAACCACATTTGTTACCTACGGCACGCAGAGCACACCTCACGTCTTTTTTACCAACGTTGGGTCGCTACGGGACCAGGGTTCTCCTCAGGGAGGTGTTGTCACAAAGCCCCAAAAGCCTGGGTAAAATCGTCTTTTATGTCTTCGATGTGTTCAATACCTACCGAGACACGCAATTGATTGGGCAACACGCCCGCGGCGGCTTGCTCTTCATTGGTCAACTGCTGATGAGTCGTAGCGGATGGCTGGATAATTAATGTCTTTGCATCTCCTACGTTGGCAAGGTGGCTTACTAATTTCAAATTGTCCACAAACTTTGTTGCATTCTCCTTATCCCCATCGATTGTAAAAGATAAAACGCCACCAAAACCATTTTTCAAATACTTTTTAGCATTAGTATGAGTACTGGAGGACTCAAGACCGGGGTAACTTACTGCATCGACCTTTGGATGATTCTCCAGCCACTTAGCCAGCGACAGCGCATTGTCGACCGTCCGTTGTACCCGCAACGACAAGGTCTCTAATCCCTGAAGCAGTAAAAAAGAATTAAATGGAGAAAGTGCCGGACCATAGTCGCGAAGACCTTCCACGCGAGCGCGGATAATAAAGGCTATGTTTCCAAACGGTCCTTCAGAACCGAAAATATCCCAGAATACCATTCCGTGATATCCGTCTGAAGGCTCAGTAAATTGTGGAAATTTTCCATTTGCCCAATTGTAGTTACCGCCATCTACGATTACTCCTCCTATCGAAGTGCCGTGACCTCCAATCCACTTCGTTGCGGACTGCACAACAATATGTGCACCGTGTTCCAACGGGCGAAACAAATATCCACAGGCACCAAATGTATTATCAACGATCACCGGGAGGTCATGCTTTTTTGCTACCGCAGTAATTGCTTCAAAGTCAGGAACGTTAAAACTTGGATTTCCGATCGTCTCCAAATAAATGGCTTTGGTGTTTCCATCAATTAATTTCTCATAATCGGCTGGTGACTCCCCCTCCGTAAAACGCACTTCAATTCCCAATCTCTTCAGAGTAACTTTAAACTGATTGTAGGTTCCTCCGTATAGATTTGCAGATGAAATAAAGTTATCCCCGGATCCCATAATGTTGCTCAAAGCCAAAAATTGAGCAGCCTGGCCTGAACTGGTTGCCAATGCAGCTACACCACCTTCCATTGCTGCCACCCTTTTTTCAAAAACATCTGTGGTGGGATTCATTATGCGGGTGTATATATTTCCAAACTCTTTGAGTGCAAAGAGATTTGCACCGTGTTCAGAGTCTTTAAAAGTGAAGGATGTTGTTTGATATATAGGTACAGCTCTAGACCTCGTAGTTCCCTCTACTTCTTCCTGGCCGGCGTGCAATTGCAAAGTCTCAAATCGTAAATCAGACATGTTTTCTCTAGTTTGGAATTAAATTAAAGGCGTGAAAGTAACCAATTTTGGAAAGAATCACAGAGATAAATCGATCACTTTATCCTATGGATATTCCAATATATTTTGGTTTATTCATGGGTGTTAGGACTTTCAAAAGTGGGTTTGTCTATTCGATTTTTTCTCTGGCGAGCAATAATCCTCCCCAAATGGCCAGAACAAATACAACGACCACAATGATCCACGCATTATTGTTTTCTATACCTCCGGATATTGCTGTAATATGGAGAATTCCCACCATCACATTGGCTACTGTAATCAAAATCAAGATGGCACGTCGGCCATATGAAGTTCTTGCCTTTGTAGCGGCAGCGAGACAACAACCGACTGCCACAATTAAACTGCCATAGGTTCGTGCCAGAAAAAGCACCATGGGACTGGCAGCAGTGTCAACTGCATAGAGGTCGATCATCAGCTGGGGTTTGATCTACATGGGTAGACCGGTTATGAAGCATATTATCGCATTGAAAATAAAAAGGTTTTTGTGATTCATTTTTCATCTTGTTTTATATGGAAAAGCCTTTGTAAAGAACACAACCGCTTGTTTATGGATCTATAGGTCTCAAGTTAAAAAAAATGTTTGCAAATCGATCTGAATACCTACATTTAAGCATGCTAAACTGTAAGGTGATTTAATGACCCGGGTCTTTGTCCACTCCACTCTGTTGTTCGTACTTACCTTACAGGCCTCTTTTCTCTTGGGACAGGGACTCGATACCTTAAGAATCGACTTTCAGTCATCAGCTGGATCCCTGTTAGATAACCTCTCCCGATTGCAACAAAGCATAGAGGTCAAAATTGCGTTGTCAGATTCCACTATTTCTGTCACTGAGGGACATAATTATCAGGGGGCTTTCCTGGAAAATGTATTATCTGACCTTTTGAAAAACACTGGACTTGATTATCTGCTGTACAGGGACTATTTGATTGTAATTGCTGACCGTGAAACTCTGTCCATAAATCGTCCGACTACATATTATCACGCGCTCCAGGAAAGCATTGATGCAGAACGACATGCTGATGCGCGGGAACTTGTCATAGGCAGCGTAAGTATGATCGAACAGACAGGTGCCATAGCGATTACAGGTACTGTAACAGATGGCGAGACTGGTGATCCTGTAATCGGAGCAACCCTGATCACGAAGGAGACAGGAAAAGGGTCTGGTACCGATGATCAAGGCATTTTTAATTTGCAATTGCCTCCCGGTGCCTACACCCTCACTGTCCAATATATCGGCTATCAAGAGCGTCAAATACCAATACGTGTCATCAGTTCTGGCACTCTTGATCTCCAACTAAACAAAAGCAGCATCTTGCTGGATGAAATTGTGGTCGAGGCAAAAAAGAGAGATGAAAACATTCAGTCGACACAGGTCGGCGTGTCCCGGCTCAGCATTAGGGAAATCGAAAAACTACCAAGTTTTCTAGGTGAGGTAGATGTGATAAAAGGACTTTTACAACAGCCGGGTGTCAGTACCATAGGTGAGGGGAGCAGTGGATTTAATGTGCGAGGTGGGACTGTGGATCAGAATTTAATCCTCATGGATGAGGGAATGATTTTCAATGCAAGCCACGCCTTGGGATTTTTCAGCAGTTTTAATACGGACATCGTCAGTGATGCTCTTCTACACAAGGGAAATATGCCATCAAAATTCGGTGGTAGATTATCCTCCGTGCTTGACGTGAATGTCAAAGATGGAAATTTCGAAAAAATTAAATTTCGGGGAGGCCTTGGTATCGTCTCCAGCAGACTGACACTGGAAGGGCCACTAGTGCAGAATAAAACCTCCTTTCTGTTGTCGGGAAGGAGCAGTTACTCGGACTGGTTATTGCAAAACATTAACCTCCCGGAAGTGAAGAACAGTTCAGCATTTTTTTATGATGTCAATGTCAAATTGACACACAGGTTTAATGAAAAGAACTTTATTTCCTTAGCCGGTTATTCCACCGCTGACCAATTTACATACAATAATGAGTTTGGTTTTGATTACGCAACGCAACTGGGCTTGATTAATTATCGAAGCGTATTTGGTAAGAATATCTTATCTACCTTAAGCATTGCCGTGAGCGATTATTCAAGTAATCAATTTGATCTAGAAGGAACCAATGCTTCTGACCTGTCGGTGGCAAATCAATATTTAAAAGTCAAGGAAAACATAAATTACTCGGTGGATAATCTTGAAATCAATGCAGGATTGTCATGGATTGATTATCGTGTCGATCCGGGAGAACTCAATCCAACCGGGACAAATTCGGTGGTCATTCCGAGGAAAGTGGATCGAGAGCGGGGTCGGGAAATTGCATTTTATGCTGATGCTTCCCTGCAAATCTCACCGCGATTTTCCTGGATTGCAGGACTGCGTTTAACAAATTACCAATTTCTGGGACCACATTCACTGTTTGACTATGAAAATCCCAGCCGGCCAATAATTGAAGAGATTCTCCAACGAAAGTCCCGTGATCAACAGATCATCCATGCTGAGTGGTTGCTGCAACCAAGGTTTTCTGCACGTTATTTACTTGATGCCGCCACTTCATTAAAATTGGGTTATGCCCGTACAGGTCAATATATAAATCAAATAAGCAATACAGATACTCCGACACCCACAAATGTCTGGAAACTTACAAATCCTTACATCCCGTCTCAACTTTCCCATAATTTTTCGCTGGGAGTATTTAAAAACTATCTCGAAAATATCTGGATCACAGGTTTTGAAGTTTATTATCGCTCTATAGATCGGCTGATTGATTACAGAGATTTTGCCGATCTGATCGCAAATAATCACCTTGAGACAGAGCTGCTTTCCGGTACGGGAAAAACATATGGCGCAGAACTCAGCATAAAGAAACAGGTGGGTATGGTACACGGTTGGTTTAACTATACTTTTTCCAGATCACTGAGAAAAATCGAAGGTATAAATAAAAATGACTGGTATCCTTCCAATTTCGACAAACCACATGATTTGTCCCTGGTTGCAAATTACCAGTTAAATAAAAGAAATACACTTTCACTTAATTTTACTCTTTCATCTGGTCGTGCCCTTACTATTCCGGTTGACCGGCATCGAATCGAAGGAAAATTTATCGTCTTAAATTTTTCAGAACGCAACGCCTTTCGAGCTCCGACATACCACCGCTTAGATATTGCTTATACACTTGGTCAGGGCTATCGAAAAAGTAGAAAATTTAAAACCAGCTGGACTTTTTCTGTTTATAATGTTTACGCGAGGCGCAATGCATTTTCTATCTATCTTGTACAAGAAGCACTTACAAATCCTCGAATAAGGCAATTATCAGTGCTGGGCAATGCTTTTCCATCCTTGACTTTCAATTTCGAACTGCTATGAGGAAAATCTCTTTTTGGTTCTTTTTCGGATTATTATTTGTGTCCTGCATCGATGATATTGAAATCGATCTGCCTGCAGGCAATGAAGGTAGGTTAGTGATAGAGGGCACGGCCGAACTCAGTCCCGATATTTATCGTTTTATAGTCACTGTGGGCCAGACTCAACAGCTCACTGAACCGTTGGAAAAACTGCGACAAGATGCCGATATTCGACTTATGTACGATGGTGTAGAGGTCATGTCTCTTCTGAATGGCAGGGAAGCCATCTATTCTATTGATTCTTTGGAAAGTGTATTGGGAAATAATGTGCGGGAGGGCTCATTCAATATTAAGGTCTCCCTGCCGGACGGAAGTGTTTTTACAGCGAGTAATCAGACTTTTATTAAGCGGCCTCCGTTGGGATATATTTCTTTGGGAACTGTAGTAAGGGAAGAGCTCAATCAAAATAACTTCATTTTAGACAGGGAATACGTCAAAGTATTTGTGAATACACCAGTAATCAATGAAAATGAGGAGCGTGTATCGTTTAGATGGGATCTCACTGGAGTGTATCGCTTTCCCGAGATTACCTGGTCTGAGGATCCTTTTTTCTTTGCTAAAGACTGTTATGTAAATGATTTCCCTCCGGAAAATCGCGTGAATGTTTTGAACAGCAAGGAAATTAGCACTGCTGACGCATCGGAATATGAAATTGGAGAGCTGATTGCAGATTATAGGTTTCATGCCGGATATTACTTTACGGCTATACAAAAAGCATTTGGTGCTGAGACTGCGGGCTATTGGCAAGATGTGCAACGCGGCTTAAATAGAGAGGGTACCATTTTCGATGCACCAGCAGGACCAATTAGATCCAATCTTTCTCAAATTGATGGAAAGGCAAAAGATGTTGTAGGCTACTTCTATACCTCTACGGTTGATACATTGAGACACCTTTCTACGCAGGATGAGACCGGAAATCAACCACATTTATGTGCCTTCCAATATGTCTCAGAGACTTGTTGTGATTGTCTGGAGATTTTTTCGAGTAGTTTAGAAAAGCCACACTACTGGAAATAAAACATGAGAAATTATATACTCACAGCTGCTTTTTTATCGACCATCATTATTTGGTCAGGGGCGCAGGATACCGTGCTTTGTCATATAGATAGGCCCTATTATTTCCCGGGCCAAATAATTTACTATAGTCTCTCCTCAACGATCCAGGATCCGGATAGCATTGTAATCCAGGTGCAACTGGGTGCAAATGAGAAAGCCACTTTTTCGCACTACAATATTTTATACGATGGAGAAGCCCATGGATATTTTCAATTACCATTTGATATTCCGGGAGGGGTCTATTTTTTTAGCATCAACCTTTTCTCCGGTGGCCAGGGACTGCCAGTCAATTTGATGGAGCGACCAATCTCCGTTGTTAGTATGCAGAGTGTAAATCAGGGTGTAGCTATGACTGCACTCTCTGTACATGCTGAGAGTAGATCGTCGATCTCCCTTGATGGTCCAACGCTAGTTCAGGCCAGGTCCACACCCACTTATTCGGTAAAAGTAGAAGGAGGAAAGGAGGGAGATTTGATATCTATCGCTGTGAGGGATCTTAAATTTTACCCTCGCGAACAAAAGTCGATTACGATAAAATATGTAGAGGAAATTGAAGGAGAAATATGGCAAGACATTCCCCTGCGTGGTGCCCGGATTTTAAAAGCTGGGAACGAAGGTAAACCTACCTTTATTTTTGCTATTGAGCCAGAAAATATGCTCTTCAGATTTAATTGGGTTGATAGTGTTGGAAATTTTTTGATAAAAATGCCACCTTTTTATGGAATTAAGAATCTTTTCTTCCTGGACAATGTGAGAAATGAGTTTTCAGTTTCCCTTGATCAGCATCGAGTAGAAGTTCCAAAGAATATAGATTATTCAAATGCTGTCGATTTGCAGCACAGTCTGTTGCAGTATGATGAACGAAAAAAGATTTATAGCATATATTCCAACCTTGAGGAGTCGGTCGAGGACGTGCAGTTTATCTCATTTCCTATCCCAGTACAGCCAAATTACACCATGGATGTACAGGACTTCTCCGTCCGTGGCTCATTAGCAGATCTTCTTAATGAGGTAATAACACCGATAAAATTTCGAAGAAAGAGGAAAGGGCAATATGGCGTCAAGGTGCTTTACGAGTTTTTACATTTTAAAAATTTTTACCGCGATGATCCCGTTTTTTTTATTAATGGAGTGTTGACACGTGCTTACAATTATATTGCAAACCTTCCCATTCAGGACGTAAGGTCCCTGGATGTATATTCTTACCTTGAATCAATTCGCGACTTAAAAATCGTGGATATAGGTGGTATAGGTGTTATCGAAATGCTGGATCCCACATTTAAGATTCCTGAAGAGATGGTGTTGCCGAATGTTTTCCTGGATGGTCGGCAAACTCCGATCCGGTATCCTGTGCAATGTGATACTCGCAAGACAGCCGCCCAATTGAGAAGCCTTCTCTATTGGCAGCCCAAAGCCAGACTGGATGCCTCCGGATCCTATTCCTTCGACCTTCCCATATCTGATGACATTTCAAGCTTTCATCTTGAGGTCTTGCACCATTCATCCCAACAGCTTGTATCCCAGGAGATTGAAGTACGTTTTTATGAGGGAGAGTAAATAACGAAAAGGCACTAATTTTATCCCTCAGACGTTTGAATCGTACAGTAAACCTATTATTAATCACTAAATCATAATCTTGTGAAGACTTTGAGAAGCCCTCTCGCTCTACTACTACTATTTGCGTTAATGTCAAGCTGCAGACAGCAGCAGGAGACCTATACTGTAAAGACAGAAGAAAGCGCTGGTTACCAGTACGAATCTGTAACCAATGATGAATCGCAGACACGTATCTACACGCTGGACAACGGTCTAAAGGTGTATTTGTCAGATTATAAACAGGAGCCGCGAATTCAGACAGCAATACCAGTCAAGGCTGGTGGCAAATTTGATCCTGAAAACTCGACTGGTCTTGCTCATTATTTAGAGCACATGATGTTTAAAGGCAATAATCATTTTGGTACCAAGGATTGGGAAAAAGAAAAGGTATTTATCGATAGCATCGAAAATATGTTTGAGCACTACCGTACGCTTGATGATCCGCAGGAGCGCAGGGTTTATTACAATAAGATTGACCAGGTGTCGAATGAAGCATCCAAACTCGCCATTGCTAATGAGTATGATAAAATGGTTGCCTTGATTGGGGCCACAGGGACAAATGCATATACGACCGAAGATCGCACAGTTTATATTAATGATATCCCATCTAATCAACTGGAAAACTGGCTTGATATAGAATCAAAGCGGTTTAGCAAGATCGTAAATAGATTATTTCATACCGAGCTTGAGGCTGTTTACGAAGAAAAAAATCGATCCCTGGATAATGACGGCTGGAAAGTTTATGAAAATCTGTACCAGGCGATGTTTAGAGAACACAAATACGGAACCCAAACCGTAATTGGTACGATTGAGCATTTGAAAAATCCATCAATTAAAGACATCAGAGAATATTTTGACAAATACTACATTCCGAATAATATTGCGATTTGTCTCAGTGGGGATTTAGACTATGATCTGACGATCGCAATGGTTGATAAATATTTCGGTGACTGGGAATCAAAACCTTTGGAGCCATATACGCCCATCGAGGAGCCAGCTATTACTTCATCAAGGGAAGTGACCGTACTCGGTCCGGATAAAGAGTCTGTTACAATGGGTTTTAGATTTGGGGGCACAGGTAGTGATGATATGCCTTATGTGCGGATGATCGACATGTTGCTTAATAATGCTACTGCAGGGCTTATCGATCTCAACCTGGTGCAGGGGCAAAAAGTCCTAAACGCCGGTTCTTATGTAAATGATATGAATGACTATTCTATTCATACGTTTTATGGTAATCCCCGAGAGGGACAAACATTGGAAGATGTGCAGGGCCTTATTTTAGACCAGATTGAGCTCATCAAACAGGGAGATTTTGAAGATTGGCTCATCGATGCCGTTGTCAATGATTTCAAAAAGAACAGATTACAGTCTTTGGAGAGCAATTGGGCCCGCACCAATGACATGGTCATGGCTTTCACAAATAATATTCCCTGGATAGAGTTTGTACGCAGTATCGAAAAGATGCAGGAAATCAGTAAGGATTCCCTGGTGGCTTTCGCCAATCGACATTATCGAAATAACTATGTAGCTGTTTATAAGAAAACGGGAGAAGATCCGAATAAATTGGAAGTGGAAAAACCATCAATTACAAAAGTGGACCTGGATCGAACAGCTCGATCTCCATTTTTTGAAAGTATTTCCAGTCGGGAAATTGATGAGATCGATCCCGTCTATGTAGATTTTAGTAAAGACCTGGAGCAACATGCGATGAAGTCTGATATCGAATTGCTATACAAGGAGAACACAGAGAATGATCTCTTTTCACTCTATTACTTGTTGCAAACGGGAACAAACGAAAATAAAAAAGTCAAGATCGCCCTGGACTACTTACAATATCTCGGATTTGGTGACGTATCGGCCGAAGATGTAAAAAAACAATTTTACAAACTCGGCTGTGACTTTACTGTTTTTGCTTCACAGGACAGAACCTATGTGACCCTGCGTGGGCTACAGTCAAATTTTGAAGCTGCAGTCGATCTGTTTGAGTCCTTACTTGCAGATCCACAGCCAAATCAAGAAGCACTTGGCAATTTAATTTCGGATGCTCATAAAGAGCGGTCGGATGCTAAAAAAAGCAAGAACAGAATCCTTTGGGGAGGTCTGATGAATTATTCAAAATATGGCGCAGAGTCACCATTTACCAATGTGCTGAGTAATGATGAGCTCAATGCGATTGGGTCTGAAGAGCTGCTCGATATTATTAAAAATATCACGCACATAGAACACACAGTGATGTATTATGGCCCGATGGATGCCGGAGCTCTTATCCAAGTACTCAATGAAAAGCACAATGTACCTGAATCTTTACGTCCTGCCCCTTCACGGAAGGAATTTGCAGTCTTGGATACCAAAGATCCGAAAGTGTTTTGGACAAATTATGACATGGTACAAGCAGAGGTAGTGATGCAAAGCCGGGGGCCCAGGTACGATCCGGAAATATCTCCAGAGGTGCAAATGTTTAACGAGTATTTCGGTGGGATGTCGGGTGTCGTCTTTCAGGAAATCAGAGAAGCGCAGGGACTGGCCTATTCTGTGTTTTCTTCATTTAGTCAGGCAGCGAAGCGAGAACTGCACGATGTTGTTCTGGCGTATATCGGTACACAAGCAGATAAGCAGGAAGAGGCCATGAGTGCACTTATCGATCTATTGAATAACATTCCGGAATCCGAGCAAAATTTTGAAAATGCAAAGGAGGCGATTCTCAAAAAAATTCAAAGTAATCGCATTACCAAGACGAGTGTGTTTTTTAATTATTTAGGGGCGAAGGATAAGGGATTGGACTACGATATTAGGGAGAAAGTCTATGAGGGGGTCAAAAAAATGTCATTCCAGGATTTGAAGACTTTCCACAGCAACTTTGTAAAAGGTAAAAAATATAATATCGCAGTACTTGGAGACAGGAATAAACTAAATTTTTCAGCATTAAATGAATATGGGGATTTAGTCGAATTATCGCTGGATGATATTTTTGGGTATGAAGATCATGTGGCAGATGTCCTCAATTAGAAATTGATAAAAAACTATGAAGAAAGCAAGCCGGCAAAAGATATTGCCGGCTTCCATAAATCGTGTCACGATGGATATCAGATATCCTCCCGATTATAATGCATTAATTATTGTCTGCAATTTCTTCATCTTTTTTGCCATCTCATCGCTGTCGTCGCTCACAGGAACTCCACCCTGCTTCACTCCCCAATCCTTGATCTGACAAAAAATATATTGAAATCCAACAAAAAAATAATGCAACAGTCTACTAGCTTGTGGGAGTTATTGTGACACGAAGTATATCATCTATATCGGGATAGTGATATCCGTCATTGACGAAATCAACCACTCCATTTTCATCCGGGCCAGTATTAGGACCAGATTGGCGAGGAGCTTGATTTGGACCGACTCCAGGCTCCTCATTGACCTCTGTACCTGCATCCCACAAGTGTAAGTATCCTGTGATATCTCCACTTAGTGGTTCTCCATCCTTAAAGAGGGAAATACCAAACATCGAAGGAGCGACAAACAAGTCATTTGATTGCACAAACATCGTGGCAAAATTTAAGTGATCATTTGGTTTTGCAATCACAGTAAATTCATACCTCTCACCAGGAAAGATCGGAGCAGGACCACCGGCGCCAGCTGGTGTGTTAAAAACACCCTTACTGCGCACTTTAGGATGATTGTTAAGCGATTCATTAAGTGGACCGGGATTGCCATCTTCAGCCAGTCCTTCCAAACCATCACCAAAATCAGCCTGTCCCTTGTACCAAATGGGTGCACTGTTTTTCTTCTGGATAATCCATACACCCGGAGCAAAGGGGGTAGGAAGCTCACTCGACCCACTTACATTCTCAATGCTCACCGTAAATTCTTGATGTATGCCAGGTGCATTTTTAGAATGAATACCTTGATTCGCAGTCTTCTGCGAGTTTTTCCACAGAGAGGTATCCTCCTTGCTGCATCCGAAGATGAGCAAGGTGATTACGAAAATTCCAATTACGTGTTTCATAAAGTAATTAATTTTGTGTTAAGAATAATATATGCAAACATCATATTCATTCTTCATGTAAGATTCACGTACAAGTGAATCTTTGGTCACAAAATAATCACGAAACTATCACGGCATTTTTGTTAACTTCAACAGAATGAAAGTTTTGCACTCTAGAAGAAAATTTGTCAGTGACAGTGCTACATTTTTGAGTGCAGGTTCCCTCCTGAGCTTCAGTGATTTGATGTTTAATCATAATGGCATTGAAAGGGAAAAAGGGATTTTTATGAATGAACAAAATATAATCGGTGCATATGGACCATGGGTCAATGATTTGACAAGTGAGGGACCACGGCGATTGTCTTTTAGAAGCGAGATTTACAAATCAGTTCCTGAATGGAAACCAAATGCACTGACTCGCATTAACGAATGTCTTGCAAAGCCCGATTTCGGGAATCCCCACCTCGAGGTGCAAGTCGAAAAGATACATTCGTACGACGGATTGCACATCGAGGATTTGACCTGGCAGTTACCGTATGGAGCACCTACAAGAGCATATCTCTTAAAACCTGAAGGAAACACTGAAAGACTTCCGGGTATATTGGCTTTTCATGATCACGGAGGTAATAAATATTTTGGCCGGAGAAAGATTACTAGGGTTTCAGACGATCAACATCCGCTCATGATTGAGCACCAAAGAGACTATTACAGTGGAAGAGCTTGGGCCAACGAACTTGCCAAGTTGGGATATGTAGTCTTGGTTTCTGATGCATTTACTTTTGCGAGCCGGCGGGTTTTGCTTAACGAGGTTCCCAGACAAATTCGCAGGGGCTTAGATGACGAGAATCCGGAAGACATTGACAACATCAAAGCTTATAATGATTGGGCAGCAAATCATGAGCACATTATGGCCAAGTCTCTTTTTTGTGGAGGGACATGTTGGCCCGCTATATTCTTATCGGAGGATCAGATGGCACTGGATATACTTTGCAACCGTGAAGATGTGGATGCGACCAAAGTGGGCTGCGCAGGACTTTCCGGTGGAGGTTTGCGCACAGTATTCACAGGAGGTCTTGACGAGCGAATAAGGTGCGCAGTTTGTGTTGGTTTTATGTCTACGTGGTCCGATTTTTTACTCAACAAGTCTTACACGCACACATGGATGACATACGTCCCACTTATTGCTAATGATCTGGACTTTCCGGAAATTTTCGGAATGAGAGTACCATTGCCAACGCTCGTCCTAAATGATTCTGATGATCAATTATACACCCTCCCGGAAATGCAGAATGCGGACAAAATACTAGGCGAGGTCTATGCCAAAGCTGGGGCACCTGAAAATTACAAGGCAAGTTTTTATCCGGGACCACACAAGTTTGATGCCGAGATGCAAAAGGAAGCATTCGATTGGTTTGATCAGTGGTTGAAGTAAATTGTTTTCTTTGAAAAGTCATATCCGTTGAGCATGATCGTCAACTGGGTTGATATCAGGAAATAAGTGATTTTCCTATCAGGGTAAAAGACGATGAACTTAGATCATGGTAATCCGATCTGTAGACAAATGCCCAGTGATCACCTCACTTGCACACTTCGTCCTTTCACTTCCCAATCAAAACCATTCCTCACCAGGCTCACCCAGCCCTGGAGAAATTTGTTGCCGTCATTTACCAAACCACTGACCTTCACATTGCACTGATCTTCCACGATACTAAGGCCAATGCCGGTGAGTTGATCTGATCGCACGCCGCTGCGCACAGCTTCGTCTCTTGTCATTACTTTGACTACCCTGTCGAACCCCCATAAATCTTCATTGGTTAGCAGCGAGAAACTTCTTTCGAGTTCATTGTCCCCAAGACTGGGTCCCTCATCTTCCTTTAAAATGACCATGGCGATTCCTTCGGATAGATCCACTTGAAAGAGTGGATCCAACTCCGGTACGGTGCTCATCGCCTTAAGGATGGCTACAACATCGTCTTTGGTCTGTGCATGGACTTTGCTCACGGAGTGGCAAAGCATACCTGCGAGCATTAGTGCGACCATTGACTTGTGGGCTATTGTTTTAGTGATCATGATCGTGGCCGTCATGGTCATGGTCATGGTTGTGATCATGATCAGCATCATGACCCGAATGCTCCTCATTTATCACATAATCCATATTGCAAACAGGACATGTCCCAGCCTTATCACTACCACTGCCTTCGCAATGCATAGGACACACATAGGCGCTTGTATATTCCAGGCCAGTTTCATCGGCGTGTGACGATCCGGACTGTCCACAAGCAACCATAAGCACAAGACCGGAAATTGCCATTAAGTAGGCTACTCTCCTTAACATCTTATAAATCATTATTTGCGTTTTTTATAGAAAAGATAAAAATAGCCATTTTATTGTACGTCATAACCAATAGGTCAATTTTGCAACAAGACCTCTATTGCGTACTGAAAACTGACTAAAGGGATCGAATAAGTAATTGTCTGTGTAGACCACGAAAAAATCCGAAACAGGACGAAATCTCCATTGGAATCGAGTATTGATATTCAGGTTTTCAAACTGGCTGTTATATTGTACAAAAGTGGTCAGAAAAAGGGATTTGGTAAATGATCCTCGGCCCTACGAGCCAGACTGTGCTCGGCACGAAATCGCCACCTAACTTAATGTGATTTACTGCGTAATCAATGGATATAAAACCAAGTGGTTGATACCGGTAGGTAAATTCTCCCTGCAGACCATATCTTGAGCCGCTGTAGAAACTTCCAAAATTAGGCTGCAGTCCAAAAGAAAATGATTTGCGGCGATCTGATCGATAAGATACTTCCACACTCGTAAAAGAGTAATCAGTCCCCGCGGGAAGAAATATGTCGTCCTCCTGCACCCGTGTGGGATCAAAATTCCGTACCAGGAAAATGTAATCATGAATTAAAGAAACAGCCCCCCGGCTATTGTCTGCAAAATCTAAATCCCAGGCTAATTCCAACTGTCGATCGGAGTTGCCGTACGATGGCAAAAAGGTGTTACCGTCTTTGCCGACTTTTAATATATATCTGTAGTCGGCCATCAGACTATGCCTATTGAGTATTGTTTTTTTCTTTGGAAAGAAAAACAATTCTGCTTCGGGACTGATCAGCAAATAATCTCTTCTCGGCACAAATCCCACTTCTGCATTGTATCCCTGGCCTACAAAGAGTTCTGCAAATTCCAATCTATACTTAGGCTGCAGGTATTCTATCTGAAAGTGGTGACTGTATTTGTGATCCACTATATCTGGACTAAATACCTGGTGATAATAAAATTTTCCAGTCCATTTATTATCGGGAGTAGCCAGGCGGTACTCTAAGCCCAAAACTCGATTGTATTTGTTGTAGTCCCCGCCAAATTCTTTTCCGGCAGCTTGTTTATTTACCCATATCATCGAAATGTTTGAGCGACTGAAAACATTTTGTTGCAGGGCGGCTACCGTGTAATTAAAGGCAGGCAGTCCGCTTTCTTCCTGGCTTGAGGTCTGCATATTTAAAATTCCAAGACGAAAATTATCATTTAACTTTCCGCTTAGTCGAGCTCCGTATTGTATTTTATTCTGAATATTCTGGCCTGTAGAAGTATCAATGGCAACTCCAATTCGTCGTGAAAAAAAAGGGTTCGTTCGCATGCTGCCAAAGCTTCCAAAAAGATCCGCATTTTCAAGAAAAAATTGTCTTTTTTCAGGAAGTAATATTTCGAATCGATCCAGGTTTGTTACCTGTTCGTCTACCTCCACTTGCGAAAAATCCGGATTGAATGTCAGATCAAGATTTAATCCCGATGTTACCCCGATTTTAGCATCTCCTCCAATTCCCGTGTTCCATTTTGTTTTCGAGGACTCCGGATCTTCAAAGTTTTTTGTTAACCCGGCAATGGTGTAAGGTATAATAGAAATGTTAGTGCCCGGTTTCTTGAGTGGTTTTTCCCAGATCATGTCTCCCATATATCCCAGATCCATAATGATCTGATTCTGGCGAATTCGAGTCCAGGTACTTATTTCATTTGTCTGCGTATCGTAGCGATAACTATTGAATCTCCATTTTTGACCGCCATCATTAAAACGGAGGGTGCGAAACGGAATTGAAAATTCTGCGACCCAATAGCCGTCATACCGCTCTGCCGCACCATGCCATTTATTGTCCCAGGACGACTGAAAATCATTTCGCTGTCGTCCACCGTTTGCAATTAGTGCCTCACGACATACCCCATAAGGATTTATACCAAACAAAAAAGCATTTGACTGGTCATTGTAGGTGTCAAACAGAAGACTGATGTTGTCATTGCTGGAAAAATTGTAATCCCTTCTCAGGGAAGGTATGATATATTCGTCACGTGAGCTATAGCATTTGGTGGCGATGTACAAATTTTTGTCATCGTACACCATATATATCTCGGTTTGATGTTCTGCCGACAAAGAATCGGAAGGAAAGTGTTGCCAGAAGTCGATAGCGGGCTTACTTTCAAACCATATGCCTTCATCCATTTTGCCATCAATAATGATGGGTGCCTCACTAAATTTCACAAATATGCCCGCTTCAGGCACGGGATCAGCATAAGAAGGTTTTGGTGACTGACTGAATAGAGGCTTCCAGCTGAGGAAGACAAGAAGAAAGAGTGCATTTTTCACGTTTGCGAAAGTATCAATTTATCACCATACAACAAGGTATATTAGTGATTTTTTGCATGTATAAATCACTGATAAACCTCACGTCCTGACGCCTTCAGGGTGTTCATAAGGAGGGATGTCACCGTCATTGGCCCCACTCCTCCGGGCACAGGTGTGATGAAGCTGCATTTGGGTGCTACCTGGTCAAAGTCAACATCACCTACAAGGCGATACCCCCTTTTGCGAGTGGGATCATCGATCCGGTTTATACCCACATCGATGACCACTGCCCCATCCTTGATCATGTCTGCAGTGATAAACCGCGGGATCCCAATGGCAGCAATTACGATATCGGCGCGCAGGAGCTCTGCGGCAATATCTCTGGTGCGGCTGTGGGTCAGGGTCACTGTACAATTGCCGGGATTGGCTTTTCTCGATAGCAAAATGCTCATGGGTGTTCCCACGATATTTGATCTGCCCAGGACGACACAATGCTTACCCTCCGTATCTATTTGATAGCGCTCGAGCATCTGCATGATCCCAAAGGGAGTTGCAGGCAGGTAACTGGGCATCCCCTGAGCCATCCTCCCGAAATTTATTGGATGAAAGCCATCTACATCCTTGCGGTGATCAATTGCGAGGGTCACAGCACTTTCGTTGATATGCCCGGGTAATGGCAGCTGGACTATAAATCCATCGATATCGGGATTACTATTGAGATCGCCCACGATCTCCAATAACTCAGCTTCAGAAATGCTGTCATCTTTCCGGATCAGGGTGGATTCAAATCCGCACTCATTACATGAATTTACTTTGTTTCTTACGTAGGCCTGACTTGCGGGATCGTCCCCGACCAGGACAGCAGCGAGATGGGGCACATTACCGCCATCTTGCTTGATTTTTTCTACCTCTTCAGCGATTTCTTTCTTGATCCGGATTGATAGTCCTTTACCGTCCAGTATTTGCATAATAGTTATTCAGATTTCCCGCCAAAAGTACATAAATCAGCGTGGCCCTTACATGGAGGTGAAGGCCATATCAAAATTAATCCATTGTCCACAGATCTGATCAAAAAAAAGTGCCGGTCAATTATCTCGCAGTGCATTTGCCGGATTCGACAGTGCGGCCCTTAAGGTGTGATAACTCATGGTGCTTACGGCTATGACAAAAGCAATCACAAAACCGAGGATAAAAACTCCGGAATCAAGCGAGATCCGGTCTGCAAAACCTTCCAGCCATTTTTTCGTAAAAATATAAGTGACCGGACTGAACACCAGAAAAGCGAGTAATATCAGAAGTGCAAATCTTTTTGAGAGCTGGATCATGATGCCGGGTACGGAAGCACCAAGCACTTTTCGGATTCCTATTTCTTTTACCCGTTTTTCGGTAGTGATTGCAGCCAGACCGAACAGACCCATGCATGCAATTAATATTGCAAGCACGGCCATGATTGACACAACTGCCTTCATCTGCTGATCCGAGCGGTAGAGGTCCTCAAAATGCTGATCGAGAAAGGAGTATTGAAATGGCCAGGTGGGCACGTGATTATTCCAGATTCTCTCAACATCTGCAATTGCAGCCTCAATTTGATTGCCATCTATTTTTATGGATAATTCATCATAGCCCCATTCTTCATGAACCACGAGTGACAAGGTGTTTATCGCATAGTGAAGCGAATTAAAGTTAAAATCTTTCGTGACTCCAATTATGGTGCCCAGAGAATCATCGGGATACCACCGGTGTCCTGCGCTGACACCTATGGGATTTTCCCGGATCCCAAGTTCCCGTGCAAAAGATTCGTTGATAATAAAGGCATATCCATTGTCCCGGGGACGGTCTTCAGAAAAATTTCGTCCCTCCAAAAGTTCGATTTCATATACGTCCAGATAATCATAATCGACGTTGACATTACTGGGTGTAACACTTTGTATTGAATCTGTCCGTAATTTAAAACCCCACTGATGAAAATTATTTCCCAACCGCTGACCGGATGCAGTGACACCCAATACTCTTGGGCTTGCTTTGAGTTCGGTTTTTAATGTTTTAAAAATATTATTTGCATCATCATTTAAATCAACCAGCAGGATATGATCCTTGTTGATGCCAATATCTTTGTTCATCACATAGTACAACTGTTGCAATACAACAAAAGTGCAAATGATCATGCCGATAGCCAGACCAAACTGAAGAACGACCAGGGTACTCTGAAACACGGATCTTCCTTCTCCCTCGCCACCACCTCTTAAAATATCAGTCGTTTTAAAAGAGGAGAGATAATAGGAAGGATAAATACCTGCAAGAAAACCCATAAGCAAAGTACCCCCTAATGCGGTAAGCAAAACCATTGGTTGCTCTAGAAAATACTTCATCGAAAGAGACCTGTCCAGCAGTTGATTGAGAAGGGGAGTGCAGATTATAGCGACTATTATTCCGAAAAAGAAGGACAGCACGGCAAGTAATACCGACTCTAACGAAAATTGGGCAAACATCTGCTTCCTCTGGGCTCCGACCGTTTTACGCACCCCGACCTCCTTCCATCTATGGGATGCTCTGGCTGTGATTAAGTTCATGAAATTAACAGAGGCAATCAATAGGATAAAAAAGGCCACCAGCGTAAAAATGTCCAGGTAGGTTCCATTGAATTTGCGATAGTTGTGATAATCGTGCTCCATGTCTGTGGATGCCAGGTGTACATCCGGGAGTTTCTGAAAAAACAACTTGTAAAAATCTGTGACTGTGTTTGTACTACCTTCATCCGGCGGCATACAGCGCAGCAAGAATTCCGGCATTTTACCCTCCAATTCTCCTATGTCAGTCTTGGAATCCAGTACGAGGTAGGTAACCAAATAGTTGGATCCAAATTGAGAATCGAAATCAGGCTGATCACTGATCCGGGTTGCCATAGATATCAATGCATCAAATTGCACATGTGAATTCTCCGGGATATCTTGCAAGACTCCTGTGACTTTATAAGCATTGTCATTTTGGTGAATAATTTGCCCAACCGGGTCCTCATCTTCAAAAAATCTTCTTGCAGATTCCTCGGTCAGCACTACGCTGTAAGGCTCATTTAGAGCGACATCGCGATCACCCTTCAAGAGGGGAAAATCAAATATTTTTAGAAATGTACTATCAACTGAGACAGTTTCTTCCAGGAGCAAGCTCCGGTCATTTCGCGAATACAACTGTCTTCCCATACCCAGATATCTCGAAAAGGATTGTATCTGTGGATAATCTCTGACTAATGCCGGACCCATTCCCGGCATCGATAAAGCCACTTTTTGCACATTTGTCCCTGGAAAACTCTGAACTTCAGTGAGGCGATAAATGTCATCACCTTTCTGATGTATGTTGTCAAAACTCCTCTCGTCTCTGATAAATAGGAAAATCAGCAGGCATGAAGCCACTCCCAGCGCGAGACTCGAAATATTGAGAAAGGACCACAGTTTATTTTTTTTTGTATTTCGCCAGGCGATGGAGAAGTAATTTTTAATCATTTTATTTAATTTCTATCCTTAAGGAGGAAGGCCTTAGGACAAGATGACGAAGATCGAGGTAAGATAGTTGCAAAAAAGGAAATTTTCTTTCGCGATTTATAAATACAATAATAAATACAATAATTTTTTGATTTCAAATGACTGAACGACCTACCAATATAATAGTCAGTTTTCACATCGAGCCCTCCAAGACTGAAATTTTGTTGGCTCTACTTGCAGGTTTTCCTTTTGACGCTTTTGAAGAGAAATCAGGAATGGTAATTACAGGGATCAAGAAGGATCTGTGGAATAAAAATCTCGAAAGGGAGTTGGCATCTCTATCGAAAGAATTTAATTTCAAGTTCGAGATCGATGAAGTTCCGGAGGAGAACTGGAATGCAATCTGGGAGGCGTCGTTTAAGGAGGTCATTATCGATGATTTTTGCCAGATTCGAGCGGCATTCCATCTGCGTTCGGCGGTGGTTACCCACAGCATTTTGATCGAACCTCGCATGGCATTCGGTACAGGACATCATGAGACTACGCGATTGATGATAAGAGCCCTTTCCGGTATAGAAAAGATGGATAGTGTGATAGATTTTGGAGCTGGCTCTGGCCTTCTTGCGATTTTAGCAGCAAAGATGGGAGCCCAGAGGATTTGGGCAGTAGAGTGTGATCAAGCAGCGCACACCAATTTGTTGGAAAACATTGAAGCAAACGGGGTGCAGGTCACGGCCCACCTCAGCGACAATCTCAATTCTTTCAACGACTCAAATGTACAGGTAGTCCTGGCAAATATTACACGGAATGTGATCACAGACCATGCCGCAGATCTGGTTAGGATTTTGCGATCACCGGGTTCGCTCATCGTATCCGGATTTCTGGCAAGGGATCGGAGTACTATAGAACAACTATTTATCGGTTATGGATTAGAACTAAACCGCGAGCTTGAGGAGAACAACTGGACGTCTCTAGTGTTTAGAAAGCAATAAACCACTGTCATCCACACTGGTGCTCAATGTCATCATGAATTGAGCTTTGATTAATTTTTATTTTTGCACCTTTCACCGCAATTCGTCATACCATGGCTACAGACACTGCATTATGTACTATAATTGGATCGGGTCCCGCCGGATACACCGCGGCCATATATGCTGCACGGGCAGGTCTTAAGCCTATACTCTACACGGGCATGGAGCCTGGAGGTCAGCTGATGATTACCACGGATGTTGAGAATTACCCCGGGTATCCCGATGGGGTCCTTGGTCCTGAGATGATGGACCAATTCAGAAAACAAGCAGAACGGTTTGGGACTGAAATTAGGATGGAGCTCGTCACCAAAGTTGACTTCAGCAGTTCGGTACATAGGACCTGGACAGAATCCGGTGCCCAGCTGGAGAGCCATAGCATCATCATAGCGACCGGAGCCAGCGCAAAATGGCTTGGATTGGAATCTGAGCAAAGATTGACCAATAAGGGAGTGTCAGCCTGTGCCGTATGCGACGGGTTTTTCTTCAGAGGCAAGGAAGTAGCTGTCGTCGGTGGAGGAGATACCGCCGCGGAGGAGGCAACCTATCTTTCTAAACTTTGCCCCAAAGTACATCTCCTGGTGCGGAGAGATGAGATGAGAGCTTCCAAGATCATGCAAGATCGAGTGAGGAAAACAGAGAATATTCAGATTCATTGGAATACCGAGGCAGAAGAAATCCTGGGATCGGAGGTTGTGGAAGGAGTGCGCGTCAAAAACAATAGGACGGGTGATGTCTCAACCATACCTTTGAGTGGCTTTTTCGTGGCCATCGGTCACAAACCCAATACGGATATATTTAAACCCTGGTTGGATATGGATGAGACCGGGTACCTCATCACACAAGCCGATACAGCCCATACCAATGTGGAGGGGGTTTTTGCGAGCGGCGATGCACAGGATAAAGTCTATAGACAAGCAGTGACCGCTGCAGGGACGGGTTGTATGGCGGCGTTGGATGCCGAACGCTATCTGACCGAAAAAGAAATTATTTAATTGGAATACTAACGACAAGAAATAAAATGAGTACAAAGACAAAATTTAGACCCGGTGTTCTACATGGCGATGAGGTAACAGAGTTACTGAATTATGCGAATGAAAATGATTTTGCTCTTCCGGCGGTGAATGTTGTGGGAACCAATTCTGTAAATGCAGTACTGGAGACAGCCAAAGCGGTCAACTCACCTGTGATGATTCAATTCTCAAATGGAGGTGCCGTCTTTTTTGCGGGGAAAAGTCTATCAAACCAAGATCAGAACGCCGCCATTATGGGTGGTATTTCGGGAGCAATGCACGTCCACACAATGGCCGCAGCCTATGGTGTTCCCGTAATTCTACATACCGACCACTGTGCAAAAAAATTGTTGCCCTGGATAGACGGACTTCTCGATGCAGGGGAGAAGTTTTTTGAGTCCAGGGGTTATCCTCTCTACAGCAGTCATATGTTGGATTTGTCGGAAGAACCTATCGAGGAAAACATAGAAATATCCAAAAAATACCTCGAAAGAATGGCCAAAATCGGAATGACCCTCGAAATAGAACTGGGAGTGACCGGTGGCGAAGAAGATGGGGTGGATAATACTGATGTAGACAGTAGCAGATTGTACACCCAACCCGAGGAAGTGAGCTATGCATACGAAGAACTAAGCAGAATAAGTGAGCGGTTTACAATCGCGGCTGCATTTGGTAATGTACACGGTGTTTATAAGCCAGGTAATGTGGAATTGCGTCCCATTATTTTAAAAAATTCGCAGGATTTTGTCCAGGAAAAATTTAAAACCAGAGCCAATCCCATCAATTTTGTTTTCCATGGGGGCTCCGGGTCATCTCAGGAAGAAATACGGGAAGCGATTGGCTACGGTGCGATAAAAATGAATATCGATACAGATATGCAATGGGCTTTTTGGTCAGGTGTAAAAGATTATTACAACGAGAAAAAGGATTATTTACAGGGGCAAATTGGCAATCCCGATGGTGAGGATAAGCCAAATAAAAAGACTTACGATCCCAGACAGTGGCTTAGAGCGGGCGAGCAGACATTTGTAGCGCGACTTAAGCAGGCCTTTGAAGACCTCAACTGCATGGATAGATGCTGAAGGTAGGTAGTTAGTGTAGTAGGGGAATAGTGTAGTGGGGAATTGGGGTAGTAGTGTAGTGGGGAAGTAGTGAAGTAGTGAATTAGGGAATTAGGAAAGTAGGGATTCCCAAGCCCGGAGTAAAACGAAGGGATTGGCAAGCCCGCGAATTAGTGAATTAGTGTAGTGGGGAATTAGTGTAGTAGGGGAAGTAGTGTAGTATTGTAGTAGGGGAATAGTGAAGTAGTGTAGTGGGGAATTGGGGTAGTAGTGTAGTAGGGGAAGTAGTGTAGTAGGGGAATAGTGAAGTAGTGTAGTAGGGAATTAGTGAATTAGGGAATTAGGAAAGTAGGGATTCCCAAGCCCGGAGTAAAACGAAGGGATTGGCAAGCCCGCGAATTAGTGGATTAGTGTAGTGGGGAAGTAGTGTAGTAGGGAATTAGGGAATTAGTGAATTAGGGAATTAGGAAAGTAGGGATTCCCAAGTCCGGAGTAAAACGAAGGGATTGGCAAGCCCGCGAATTAGTGAATTAGTGAAGTGGGGAAGTAGTGTAGTAGGGAATTAGTGAAGTAGTGTAGTAGGGAATTAGTGTAGTAGGGAATTAGTGTAGTAGGGAAGTAGAGAAGTGGTGTCGAAGGTAATTGGGGAAGTCCCGGGGCAGGGCTGTAGCCGATTCAGAGGATGACAGTATTTAGTTTGTCAGCGATTTCGTTGCGTTTTTCGACGAGCATCTTTTGTACACTTAGGTGTTTAAGGAGGGAATCCTGGTCATCATTTTCCTGAAAGATCTTTATCTGTTTAAGATTTTCATCACTCATTTTTTTGTATTTCCTCAGTTGCAGTCGATACACCGCCTGTATGCTGTCCTGTATCTGATTATCATCCGGCATCGGCTGTGTTTCAAGCTTGATATCATACATTTTTGCCCAATTTTCACTGTAATCATATGGAGAAGCGCAAAACTCCGTAGCAAGTTTGGCAATTTCCGGATCAGAGTGATTGATAAAATGATCCGTCGTGAGTTCTTTTCCATCGGCAAGGGTCAGTCCATATTCTGTGGCTATTTTGCGATATAACTGATTATCGAATTCCGGAATTACTTCCTGAATGTTTGAAAGTACAAATTGGGCTATTGTATAGTTCGTTCCGTGTTCAGCTTCGATCATGCGATGACCGAATAATATCAGAATCCGAATAATGTCCTTTTCCTGGTATTCATCTGAGAGATCGACATTTGTTTGCTGTGTGGTCCCTGGCGCTTTTCGCAAATCTTGATCAGTGCGCTCTCGAAAAACCTCATGATCTGTTTTTGCCTCCCTAAATCTGTTGATGCGTTCATCTCGCATCCTCTTGCTCATGACTTTATTTGTCTCGGATACGATCAGGTGCTCCTCTACATTTAATAGTTCCGCACATTGCCTTGTATAAACAGATCGTGTGATCGTGTTGGGAATATGGGCAAGACTGTCAATAATATCGCGGATGAGATTCGATTTTTTGACCGGATCATCACCTGCTTCTTTCAGTAGTAGGTTGGTCTTAAATAAGATAAAATCCCGAGCCTGATCGTCTAAAAAATCTTTAAAAGCCGATACACCGACTTTAGTGATATAACTGTCGGGATCTTCACCGGGAGGCAATAAGACTAACTTGACATTCATATCCTGTGCCAGTACGAGATCAATTCCTCTCATGGCAGCCTTAATCCCTGCCGGATCACCATCAAACAAGATCTTTATTTGTTTAGTGTATCTTTTGACCAATCTGATTTGATCTACCGTGAGGGCAGTCCCTGATGAAGCGACCACATTATGTACACCGGACTGATGCAGCGAAAGTACATCGGTGTACCCTTCCACCATCAGACAATAATCCTCTTTTCTGATCGCCTGCTTAGCAAGATGCAATCCATAGAGCACCTTACTCTTGTGATAGATGTCCGATTCTTTCGAGTTGACATATTTAGGTGATTTTTTTTCTTCCGTCAATTGACGGCCGGCAAAAGCAACGATCTTTCCCGATAAATTGTGAATGGGAAAAATCACACGGTTGAAAAAGAAATCACGATCGTGTTTATTCGTTAGTCCAAGCTTGCGAAGAAATTCGATTTTGTATCCGGCTGAGGTGGCTGCTTTGGTTAGAGAATCCCGGTCTGCAGAAGCATAACCGAGGTCAAATGACTCAAGTGTTTTCTGTATGAACCCCCTTTTTTTAAAATAACTGAGGCCAACGCTTTTACCCATATCAGAATTAAACAACTGATTTTTGTAAAAATCACCGGCAAATGCATTCACAAGATAAAGACTATCTCTTTCCTGCTTTTCGATCTGATAATTTTCGGGAAGTTGGGTCTCTTCGATTGAGATATTGAATTTCTGTGCCAGTAATCGAAGAGCCTCGGGGTAGGAGAGACCTTCATGCTCCATGAGAAAATTGACCGCGTTACCACCCCGTCCGCAGCCAAAACATTTATATATGTTCCTCGTGGGCGAAACTGTAAATGATGGCGTTTTTTCATCATGAAAGGGACAAAGTCCTTTGTAATTTACACCGCGTTTTGTCAGTTTCACATAGTCTTCGATGACCACTGCAATTTGGGTAGCTTGAAAAATGGCATCAATCGAACTCTGTGAAATCATATGGAGAGATTTATTCCGTTGCGAGTGCTGCTTCGACTTCCTCGGTAAGTTCGAGATTGTGAAAGACCTGATTTACGTCATCATCATCCTCGAGAGCTTCCACCAGGTTGAGTACTGATTTTGCATCGTCGACCGAGAGCTTGATCGTATTTTTTGGCACACGCTCGAGCGTGGCATTGGTCACCTCCACTTTGAGATCCTCCAGTTTCTTTTGCATGGCACCAAAGTCCTCAAAATCTACAATGACAGTTATCTCATTGGTTTCCTGGTCATGTTCAATATCTTGAGCATTGGCA
Source organism: Saprospiraceae bacterium (assembly GCA_965222645.1). Classification (GTDB taxonomy): domain Bacteria; phylum Bacteroidota; class Bacteroidia; order Chitinophagales; family Saprospiraceae; genus JABDMH01. The sequence goes on from OZ244968.1 coordinate 6,151,225, forward strand.
TCGATCAGATCTAACTCAAGTGATTCGACATCCTGATCCTGCGCTGAAAAAATAAAGACTCCCTGGCGATCAAACAGGAAATCTACCGATCCTGAGGTGGACAAACTACCACCTTTCTTATTAAATATTGATCTCACGGAAGAAACTGTTCGGTTGAGGTTATCGGTAGTACACTCCACAAAGATGGCCACTCCACCCGGCGCATAACCCTCGTAGGTGGGTTCGTGCATGGCCTCCCCGCTGCTATCCAGAGCCCGGTTGATCGCACGCTCAATATTGTCTTTGGGTAGGTTTATCCCTTTCGCATTGGCGAGAGCTACACGGAGTCTCGGATTGAAGTCAGGATCACCAGATTGCCCCTCTCGCACTGCTATTGTGATCTCCTTGATCACCCTGCTGAATTCCTTAGAGCGCTTTGCATCAGCCACTCCCTTTTTTCGCTTTATTTTCGACCATTTATTGTGACCTGCCATGACTCCTTGATTTCATCTGATCAAAATTACAAAGAAATTCACCATGTTACTGTCCAGTGATGGACCCAGTTAGATCCCTGTAGAGCTCTGCGATTGATATACCGTGTATTCATCCTGTGACTGGTTGAATCAGATCGTGATCCGGTTCACGTTCATGCGAATAAAAGGGATCATTTTGTAAAAAAATGAAGTTCGGCACTTGCAAATTACGTTTATTATCGTATATTTGCGATATAAGATAAAATCTATGGCTTATTCTAAAGCATCACATTTTGAGGACGAAGACATTCAGCTCGCCAAACTAGCCAAAGCGCTGGCTCACCCCGCACGCATTGCCATTCTCAAGCAGCTGGCAAAGCGCAACACTTGCATCTGCAATGATCTTGTAGAAATTCTCCCCTTGTCCCAGTCTACAACTTCCCAGCATTTAAAAGAATTAAAGGAGGTTGAGCTGATTGATGGAGAGATTGATGGTCCCAGGGTTTGCTATTGTCTCAATATGGACACATGTAGGAAAACCTTGCAGCAACTCAACCGATTATTTAGAGAAATAAAATGTTGTTAATCATAAAATTTATAAACTATGAAAACAGAAGTCGAATTAAAGAATCTCGTCAGAGAAAAATATGCATCAATTGCCCAAGATGCCCAAGAGGGATGCTGCGACAGCAGTTGCTGTGGCGCTGATTATTCGTTTATCGGTGAAGACTATGATGGGAAGGAAGGCTATGTAGCCGAAGCAGATCTCGGCCTTGGATGTGGTTTACCCACTGAATTTGCCAAGATAAAACCGGGTGATACTGTAGTCGATCTCGGTTCAGGTGCGGGTAACGATTGTTTTATTGCGCGAGCAGAAACAGGTGAGGATGGAAAAGTGATCGGATTGGATTTTACCGTAGAGATGGTGGCAAGAGCCAGAAAAAATGCCAAGTCAATGGGATTTGAAAATATAGAATTTTATCTCGGTGAAATCGACCACAATCCCCTTCCAGACAAGATTGCCGATGTGGTGGTGAGCAATTGTGTATTTAATTTAATTCCGGATCGCCGACGAGCCTTTGCGGAGACTTACCGCATTATCAAACCCGGTGGTCATTTTAGCATTTCTGATGTAATTATCGTAGGTGAAGTACCGGAAGAGCTTCGGCAGCATGCTGAGCTATACGCCGGATGTGTAAGCGGAGCAATGCAAAAAGAAGAATATTTATCGATTATTGAGGAAACTGGATTCGAGAACATTGTCATTCAGAAAGAACGAAAAATTGAAATTCCGGATGAAGTCGTGGACAAATTTTTATCTGCTGAAGAAAAGGATATCTGGAAAAGCAGTAATGTAGGAATTTACAGTACGACCTTTTATGCGGAGCGTAAAGCTTAGATATTGGACCTCCGAGAATTTGTAATGGGCAAGGCGAATGTAATTTCGCCCTTGTCCTTCTTTACCATCACGGCAAAACTATGGCTTAATCCAGGTTGACCCATCTCCAGCCCTCTTTTGACTTGTCAACATGTCCCAATCCGGGGAAGGGAAAGTGAAAACTCTGGACCAGCGCATTTTCGCTATAGGCCAGTTCCAACATAGCAAGTCTTGATTTCAGAGCCTGATATGGATCATTGTCATAGACACACTGCCAATCTAAATGCTCAATGTGTAAGGGGTGCAACCAGGCATCGGATATATATAAGAATTTGTCTCCTTTAGATTCTATTCTCAAAGCGATTTGCCCCGTCGTATGACCGGGAATGTGAATTGTCGAAATACCTTCCAGGATTTCGCATTCCGTTGTGGTTATAAAATCCAGAGCGACATTCGCCTTTGCCAGAGGTTTGATATTTTCATCAATAAAAAAGTGGAACAGTGGAGACTCATTTGAGCACTTTGATGAATTCCAGTAATCCCATTCCAGTTTGTGAAAAAAATATTTGGCGTTAGGACACAATAAAGTCAGAGTACGGGTATACACTCCACCGATGTGGTCGGGATGAAAATGTGTTAAAATGACATGAGTGATATCCGCAGGAGTAGTACCGGATTGATTCAGCAGTGTTTCCAGTATTCCGTTCAACTGAACATCACGACCCACGTAGTCGATCGATCTGGACATGGTCACTCCCGTATCTAGTAATATTTTATTCTCACCTTTTTCAATCAGAAGCGCAACATATGGGGAAGGGATTACTGTGGTGTCCTCATGATATCGCTTTAGTGCATTCTGGTAAATGGTTTCGTCAACATTTGAGAAGAGTAGATTACTGGGATAGGAGAACATCATATCCCTGAAGATTGTGCATTTAACGTCTCCTATATTTAGATGATAAACTTTAGGTGTCTCTGCCATGACATGTGGAATCTAATTCTTCGACCTAATTTCTCTTCTTCAGTTCTTTTTCTCAATAGATATTGCATTTAAAAAAATGTCTCAAATTCCAGTTTCTGTGACCGAAAAAAAAATGTAGGTTGCCAGAGAGTTGGTGCAGAATGTTAAAGCCAATTTCAAGAAAAATGACTCATTTGCGGATTTGTATGGCAACCTACTTATCAGATTCTTTAATCTGATCGATTTACTGGGGTCTATGTCGTGGGGTTTTCCTCCACAATTCCCATTTGCTGCATTAGCATCATCTGATCTGCCACAAGCCAGTGGTCTACTATCAGACCATTATCAATCGTATAAGTGACAACAAAGGGCATTTCCACTTTTTTGAACGTGGGTGGTATCCCATTAAAAATACCCTCGTGAGTGCCAGTCATTCTCGCGCGCACCACCACGCGATCACCCTCAGCAGTCATCTCGTCAGCAAATATTTCATACTTCGGAAAGATGGTGTCGAAAAACAGAATGTGCTCCTTTAATTCGTCATCTTTCATGTATTTATCACACATATCTGGTGTTTTGACCACCCCGGATAGTGCATTAAAATAGCGTAGTATAAACTCCTTATTTTCCTTTAGATTGTTTCCCATTTTCTAATGATTATTACCTCACTTCTTAGGCGCTTACGGTATTAAAATGAGATAAGTATTGCGAAATGGAAATCGGATTCATTTGTGGATACCTGGTTGTAGCTTCAATCACGCCATCGCGAGATTTAGCACCATCCCCAATGATCCAAACAGATCGATGCAATTGCGTAAATATCCGGGTCATCATGTCTTCAGGTGCCGTCGATTTGTTGATAACGTCGAGTAAATCCTGCCCTGACACGGGAATTCTTTCCACTTGATTTCCGCTTAATTGCTCCCAATTTTCTATCAATTGATTTTGTGTGGTTTTGTGCGCTTTAATACTCACCTCCCTATTGATCGTGTCGTCGTCTTCAATAATGGCACTGGTGTACTTTGCAATATCCTGGAGTGCTGCCATATAAACGGCTGTATTCCCGTCACCATAGAACTGTACCGACTCGGGAGGTGACATTGGTCCCAATTGGCCAAGACCAGTTGCCCAAAATTCCATGAAAGCATTGGCATAAATCATAGTGGTGGGTATTCCCGTGGCCTTGATTTTTTCTTGCACATTGGCCTTGACATCGACAAGGTCACAAGTGCCTCTCTCAAGGATAAAAGGGTCTACGCCAAATTCACTGGGTACAAATCGCTCCACTCCGGCATTTACTGCGGCTTCGGCAAAAGCCACTTGCTGTAAGAGCTGACCGCCTCCAAGTGCGGAAACAACAACGTCCTGACCCTCGCAGGCACCTTGTAAGCTTCCTCGATCATCCACATCTCCCTGGATATAATTGATTGCTTCCGGAAGTTTCGACCTCTTTTCAGGATCTCCAAATGACTGGGGCCTTATAAGAACAGAGACATCATGTCCAGCATTTACAAAAGCCTTTACGAGATGCGGTCCCAGATTTCCCGTTGGACCAGCGACTAATATTTTTTTCATGATCTTGCAATTTTATTATTACGGATATAAACTCAAGGACTAAATTAATGGGACTTTTTCACTAAAATTTGCCTGTGTGTTGCAATTATTTGCCTCTCTGTTGCATTATTATTCCGCTTTCCAGCATTCAGACATCTAGACTTTGGAAACCCATGCCATCTGATCCCCGACCTTATCCACCCGTCCGATCCCGGGAAAGGGAAAGTGGAACGACTGAACTAACATTTGATCTCCATATGCCAGGTCCATATATTTTTTCCTGGTCTTTATAGATAGCTCGTCATCCAGATCAAACCCGTTTTTCCATTCCGGATACTTGACATTAAGTGGTTGGAACCAAATGTCGGATATGTATAAAAAACGCTCACCATTGGAATCCAGGTGAATACAATACTGGCCTGGAGTATGACCAGGAGCTAGCAAAAGGTGCATTCCACTTACTAATTCATGAGATTCGCCTTTGGTCAACAGCAGATCTAGATTTCCAAGTGGTTTTATTTGCTTGTCAATAGTATATTCGAACATGGGACTTATGGAATTGCCATCCTTTCCATATTTATTGATCCAATAATCCCATTCCAGCTGGTGCATCACAAAGCGTGCATTTTTATATACAAGTTCTCCATCCGAATAATTTCCAGCAGCATGATCCGGATGTGCATGGGAAAAGACGACATGGGTAATGTCCTCTGCCTTCTTGCCTGCTGCTTCCAGATTTTTCAAGGAGCTCCCATTTAGTTTCAGGGGATGATCTCCAAGCATCAGGGGCTCTGATTGTACACCCAAGCCAGTATCGACAAGAACCGCATCTTTATCCTTTTCAATGAGCAATGACACAAAAGGAGAGGGGATGGGTAGATTAAGTTGCTCGGCACCTAACTCAGATTCTAGTTGGTCTTTTGGAACATCTTTATAAAACTGTTCGACTGTATATTTAAAAATAAAGTCTCTGACCAATGTGCACTTAAATGCACCAACGTTAAAGTAATGCACCTCACTTTGGGTTGATTTAAATATATCCTGATACCGACCGTACAAGAAAGGGCACGTGACTACTGCCGATGATTTTATAAACTGCCTCCGTTTCATTGATTTTTTTTACATGCTTTTACTGCTAGTCACCGGAGGATATTTTTCTCAATCTGGTCGCACTTTTTTCCGTTCCCAGATCATGTTCCGAGTGTCGAATGGCAGATGGATTAAATCCAAACTCCTGATGAAAGGAACGGCTAAAGTGACTGGGGCTTGCGAATCCAACATGATAAGCAGCTTCGGTGACATTGAGCTTACCAGACTCCAGCAACGATTTTGCCTTTTGTAGACGGCAATATTTGAGATACTTCATTGGAGAAAGTGAAGTAAGTTCTTTGATTTTTCGATGTAACTGGGTGCGACTCAGGGCGACGGCCCTCGACATATCTTCTGAACAGAAGTTTTCGTCTTGCATATGACTGTTAATCACGGCATTTACTTTCTGAAGAAAAATACTGTCTTGTGGATTCTTCTGGATAGCAGCAGCTAAGCGGTCTGCTTTGCTAAAGTGGCTGAGGAGTCGTTTTCTGATTTCCGCATACCATGGAGGTATCATATCGTGCACACCTGGTGGCGCCTTTTCGTTTTTCTTTTCGGCAAGATCTATGGGAATTTGAATTTCAAACCTGGTGCCAACACCGGCTAGCGATGTGACCCTGATTTGGTATCGAAGACCATTCCGGATTTCGGACAAGCGACTGAGATCAGCTCCCGTATTGCATACGATAAAACTGACACAATTGCTATTTTCCACACATTTTTTTAATGAGGTAGTAACGCCATAATTCTGTGGTGTAAAAGTGATCACCCTGCACACGATTTGCGTGAGCGATGGGATAATTTGCTCGGGCTGATATTTTGCAATAATAGTGTCGAGACTGCATCTAAACCCAAGCGATACGTCTTGAGCTTCAGCAAAAGGCCTAAGGCTCTGTACAAGGTTTTCAAGTAAAAAAACAATATCTGCTTTCACAGGAAAAATCATGGCGGACAAAACATCTTAAATTTCATCATTAATAATGTTTTCACGAGTTTTCTCATTGTAATCTTATCCTCACTTCTCTCATAGAATTAACTGCGTCTTGAAATACTGGATTACCATCTTTGTCAAAGATTTTAATGGGACCATTTGTGATTAAAGTATCTCCTTGCATCTCATATTTCCACTCTGCACTGACACCATTGTATTGTGTATCACTTCCACTGATAAATGTTTCCGTAAATGTATCGTCATCGATCGTATAGGTCCCTATGCCATTTCTTTCCCATTTTCCTTCAGGTGTTTTCATGGATAAACTAAAGTGGCGATCGTCAAAAATTTTGTACTGGAAAATCTCACCATTGTGTTTGCTGTCTTTTCCCGAGTAGTTTCCTTCAATAAGGCCCCACGAACCCTTCAGTGGGCTTTCCGTTTTGGTGATTCCCAGTTCTGTACCTGTGATCATATCGGGCTTGGGTTTTACAATCCAGTCTGTATAAGTACTCGTATAAGTGCCAAATTTTTCGAGGGCAGCCAAATCTTCTTCTATTTTTGCGATGCTTTTCAGTCCTTCTGCTGTCAGTCCATTTGAACCCATGTATTTATTGCGGATTTCATCAGATTCTATCACCATGAGAAATCCAAAACAGTTATCACATTCACCTCTGATACTTCTGACAGGCACGAGTGTTACACCCTCAAAGGCACCACTATACTTTGGAGCAAAATCCAGGAGTTCTTTATAATAGTCCTTGAATGTTACTCCCGGCTTGAGCTTTATTTCTACATTGTGTACGCCGACAAGGGTACCTGGTTTTAGCTCTTGTGCCTTGGAGGAGTGAAATAACCATAGTAGGGCAAGTAAGAAGGTAAGTTTTTTCATGATTTGATTCATTGTCGAATGATTCTGATAAGATAACAAAAGTTGGGGCTACCATGAAACCTAATTTTTTGCTCTGGCGCGTTCTTCCTCAGAAGCGGTACTCCGCTGTCGATGCTTTTTTACGTTCTCATTACCGATCATAAATCGATAGGTCAGTCTTATTTGACGTTCAGACCAGTCAACTTTACCAAAAGTGTGAATTCCTTCAGATTGATTATCGTAGTCATAGGGAATTGAAATTGACTGATTGAAGACATCATTAAAAGAAATGGCCAATGTGCTTCCCGATGCAAATTTCTTCTGGAGACCTAAATTGACGTTTAGGAAATCATATCTTATTTGATCACCATCGAGACATTTTTGAGTCTCATTGCATTGAAATCTGCTGACCAGGATTTCCCCAATCTAAAGACCTGATTGTACTGCAAAATTAGGTTTGTCCTGTTTGTGCTAAACGGTACTGTTCGATTCCTGTCTTCAATTTCACGGTATTGCCCTATGGCGGTTATTGTAATATCAGACCAGTGTACAGGATGGATTGGAAAGCTAAGTGTTGCACTTGCAATGTCGTACCTCGTAAAATTGTGCGTAATACTGGTCTGGAAATCTGATGCCTTATCCACTGTATTATAGTAGAATATATAGTTGCTGTTGCGATTGCCCTCCAGGGAAAAGTAAATCGAGCGGCGTTGGTAAGTGAGCTTGACGGCATTAGTAAATGCTGGTCGTAAAAGTGGATTGCCCGTAGATACGATCGAGGGATCAATAAATACGAAATGAGAGGCAAGCTGATTATAACGAGGTCGAGTGATGCGACGGTTGTACGAAATCTGAAGGCTATTGAGGCTATCGATCTTATAGTTTAACCGGACAACAGGGAATAGACTACCATTTTTTCTGTGCTGATTCCGGTCTTTTGATTCACTGTCAATTAAATAGTCGATATACTCGTAGCGAATGCCGGATTCGATTTTAAATTTTGTTGTGACCTTTGGAACAAATGAAATATATGCCGCGTAAATGCTTTCTTCGATTTTATCATTATTGGAAAAGACGTTGTCACTTTTCCACATGTCATCTATTTTGCTGCGAATGGAAACACGATTATCGATTGTACTGCGTGTAATTTTTGCGCCGAGCTCCAGTTTATGTTCTCCCTGAAAGTGCTTAACAAAATCTGCTTTTGCCGTTCCGATTTTTAGAGGCGTATTTCTATCGACCTCGATTTCGGTTGGTAAATCTTCACCAAATCCCTTTTTTAAAAAGAACAATCCAGGACTTGATAACAAGTAATCCACATAATCTGCATCAAAATTGAGTGATGAGCCTTCCATCTGGTGAAAGAGGTTTAGATTGATGTATTTGTGATCGTTGAGGACAAATGGTCGCATTTCATATTCATACGAGGGGTTTTGTATATGATCGATTACATCATATGAGGTCCCTTCTGAGATTGCATTATGCCGGAAGCTTCCCATCCCGCCTAAAACACCCAGGGTAGTTTTATCAGCCAGGTCTATATCTGTACCCAGCCGGGCATTGTATGACCGTTTGCGCTGAAAAGCTAAAACTGTCTCGTTATAGTGCTCGTAAATGCTGCCTTGATAATCATATTCCCTTCCCACCCAGAAATTGTATTTATCGGAGAGATCGAGAAAATAATTTGCGTCTCCATATACATTGCTTTTGCCGGTATGATAATTGAATGAGCCTCCCATTCCCCACTTTTCCTTCTGTCCATATCCTATTGTTGCATTTAAAGAGGCATTAAAGCCCAGTGACTCATCTTTCTTGAATACTATATTGATAAGACCGGCCCCACTGGCACTGTATTTAGCGGGAGGCTGGTGTATTATTTCTATGCTTTCAATGTTTTCAGCGCTCATCGATTCGAGTTGATTCAATACCACATCCAGAGGAGCTCTGGAGAGACGTCCATTGATCATGATTTGTGCCCCGTTTTTTCCATTGAGACTTACCGCACTGCTTTGCTGATCGATGGCGATCCCCGGTGCCCTGGAAAGGATTTGCAATGCGGAATTTCCAGCCGCTGAAGAGCTTCCGCTCAGATTCATCACCAGTCGATCCTCCCGTTGCTCTAAAAGCGGCTTTTTTGCTGTGACTGAGATCTCAGCCAATGTATGTGATTCTTCTCTGAGCTTGATAATGAGAGTCTCCGAAACGTTTCCGGACAGGAGTAACGTAGTGTCCAGAAAGCCTAGTGAAGTGACACACAACAGGGCACGGTCGAGAGTGGATGTCAATTCGAAAGATCCTTCCGTACTCGTCGTGGTACCTGAAATAAATGTGGAGTCGAGATCGAGTAACAAAACGGTAGCAAACTCGATTGGTCGCTCGTGCTGATCCAGTACCCTTCCATCAACAGTGATGGATAGCATCGGTGTAGGTGCAGCCAAAATGTCAAGGCATAGAGAACCTGCTATCCATACGGTCAGGATGAGTTGTTTCATCTGGTTACGAATTTGAGTGCTATACAGAATGCAACTCAAGTAATAAATGCTTCGACTTCACCAAAAGTTACGGTTATTGGTGTAGTCATTGTAAAGTGACATTAGACCGAGAAACGTTACCGGTATTGAAGTTTTTTTTCTCTTTTTTTGAGGATGGTCAGTCAGTTGGTAGAGATAAGGCTGGCGAATATAAATTCGCCCTTGTCTTCGATGTATAGGCTCTTCGCATTGATTCTACATTCGTCATTCTGCACTCGTCCTTCGTCATTCGAAATTCGTCATTCGACAATCGTCATTCTGCACTCGTCATTCGAAATTCGTCCTTCGACATTCGTCATTCGAAATTCCCTAATCCTCCATATCCAGTGCTTTTTCGATTCGCATGAGGCAATCCTTGTAGTGATATTTGGTCAGTCGATCTGATGTGCGCCGAACGGACTTAGATAATTGACCATGTAAGTCCTCGAGTGCACCGACTGAAAGTGAGCGAATATCTGTCATAGCCGGATCTACACTTGCTGTGGTGCGGAAGAACGTGGAAATAAATCCATTGGAATCACTGCCTGGTTCTAAGAGGGATATGATTTTTTCAAGGTGCATCTTCTGAAGATTCCTTCGATACACGGACGAGGAAGTCGCACCCGATGCAACCTCTGCCCATATCCCCTTTTGCATATCTGAATAAAACTCTTCCAACGAATAGGATCCCGGATGCGCAGCTTCTGACTCGATCAGGCGCTGAAGGCGACTGCTGCCGTACAAATTGTTGATTGCCGACTTTTGCAGATCACCGATTCTTTTCACACCACTTTCGGCTTTGAGTTTGCCCACAACCTCCTTGTCGACGAGCCAAAGTGGAGGCTGGAAGAGATGTTTGTGTAGAAAAGAAACAGCAGTCTTCTGCATGTCTCGCGGGGCGGGTACAAAAACCGGACCTTCCTGATCACCGGTTTTTGGTGTGTCAAACAAACCTCCGACCCATTTAGAGACGTGACCAATGTAGCGCCTAAACTGGGAATACACATTGTCATAAAGCTCCTCGGCTCTTGTCATATCCTTGGCTTCTTCACTCGTCCATGCTACGGCATTGGGCAAGATTCTTTGCAGGTTTTTAATTCCATATTCTGATGCCAGCATCGAGTTGTCACCCAGGTCCTCCGACTGGGCTCTTGGATCATATCTACTCGCCTCAGTGAGAAAGTGTAGTGAAGGATTGTTTTCCGCTTTTTCGCGATACCATTTATTGAGAATTGCCCGGTCTTCTTCTGCCGACCCGGTATTGTAAATTGGTTTGTAATTCCACTCTATTGCCCACATGTCATATGCGCCCACCCCGGGTAGAAAGTCGGTAACTCCATCTTCGGGTTGGGCCACATAATTAAATCGCGCATAGTCCATGATCGATGATGTATGCCCATTTTCAGCTAACCACTCAGGATCCCGGAGTTTCTCTACGGGAGTGGCATGGCTAGCCCCAAAATTATGGCGCAAGCCAAGTGTATGTCCTACTTCATGGGCGGATACGAAGCGGATTAACCTGCCCATCAATTCATCATCAAACTCATTATTTCGGGCCCTTTCATCGACTGCAGCTGTCTGAGTAGTGTACCAATTTTTGAGTAACCGCATGACATCGTGGTACCATCCAATGTGGCTTTCGATGATTTCCCCTGTTCGGGGATCGTGCACATTTGGCCCATATGCATTTTGAATATTGGATGCGAAGTATCGAATGACCGAAAATCGCGCGTCCTCCAGGCTCATTGTGGTGTCTTTTTCCGGCCAATCTCTTGCCAGGATCGCATTCTTCCACCCTGCCTGTTCAAAAGCCGGTTGCCAATCCTCGACTCCCTTTTTTAAGTAAGTCCGCCACTTTATTGGTGTAGCTGGATCGATGTAAAAGACGATGGGTTTTTTTGGTTCGATTAGTTCACCGTTGCGCTGTTTATTTTCATCGGCCTTGTTTTTTGGCTGAAGATTCCAGCGGACAGTGAAGACCTGCCGCTCACTTCGCTGGTCATTTCCGTCAAAGACAGTGTAACTGTTGGCAAAGATTCCAACTCTCTGATCGAAAAGACGTCGCTTCATCAATTTTTCCGGCAATAGAATCAGCGATGTATTAAGTTCAAAAGTGATTACTCCCGCGCTAACACCTGCTGCCAGGTCCACAGTTCGGGGCCTTCGATTTCCAGTAGGAGGATTGATAGAAGGCGGCTGAACACTGTAGGTCTTCACAGTTCTCACTTCCACATTGATCGGATATGTATTGATGCTGTGAATATAGGAGCGGTCCTTTTCCTGTTTTTGAAGTTTGAATCGCTGCTTAAAGAAAGGGGTGATCATAAAGGCTTGATTTTCTCCATTGAAAAAATCTCCAACTTCAATGAGCACGGAAGTGTCCTTCTTAACAGCTTTAATATCAAAGGCCGCAGCAATCGGATGTTCATTGGAGTTGGTCACGGCTGTGTGAATGGGTTGTGTGGTATCGCTGCTCATGTTAATGTAATTCACCACCCTGACAAACACTTTTTTATTGGGACCCTTTTCAAACCGGACAACCTGCCTGTTGGCCATTTCACCACCGTAGCCAGCACCTGTTGGAGCTTTTGCTATTCTTGTGATTGCCATTATGTCTCTCCCAAAAATAGAATCATGCAGATCAAAATAATATTTGTCTTCTACCTTGTGTACACCAAGAAGGCCTTCCTTACTGATCGCATCTTTGGTGATAAAGTCCTTATACGTCTTTTCCTTTTTCTCGGTTTCGGTTGTGTCTTTTTTGGATTCTGACTCCTTCTCATCTTGAGCTGATAGTGGAGCAGGAATTGTGGCAAAAAATCCACAGACCAGAATGCCAAGACAAAAAGATTTGAAATAATACATAGCGCTTTAAATTTTCTGACTAAAAAAGAGTTGTGCAAAGAAACGGATTTCTGAGCGAAGATCAGCCCTATTAGTAGAGGTTGTTTGACCCTCGTTTTGGAAATTGTGCCTATCATTTTGAATGAAGCTTAAAATGGATGTCGGGCACGAACGGGAGAAGAATGCAATCGCGATATGAAATTGTTGCACAAGCAATTATAATAGTCTCTGTCCCTTGTCCTGGGGTAAGGCAGTTAGATCGCACTGGTCAGCCATCGGTCTTTATTCTGAAGAATTACTCGGAAGGGAAACGTAATGTGCCAGGGAAGAAAACCGACTTTTCCCGCTTTCCGTCTCATGCATAGCCTTCATTCCCGGATTCAGATTTTGATTTATCCGGAAAGATACGTCTTGTAATACCGAGACCTGAATTGCAAGGATCACTATCAACAAAAACATTGTGTTAAAATGAAAGAGGTTTGCGATAAGAAAGTGTTTGGCTTTTCGTCTTGAATCTATTTGCTTTGCTAACAAGTTGATTAGATATGAAGCCCATTCTTTCATTTTTGATTTTGGTGGCAATTCATATTAATAGTATTGCACAAGGCCAAACAAATAGCGAGGGACAGCCTATTTATACCGATATTCCTTTTTTTCAAGAATATAGTGTAAAGTACTACCTGCCCCGAAATTATGTAAAGTTGAAAAGTGTCGGGTGTGATCGCAATGGTGAGATACAGGTTATCTCCAATGGCGGACTCATGACATGCAGTGGGGGTGCTTTTTTACAGCCGGGAAAAATCGTTCCTAACCGTCGATATAGGCCACTTGCGGATAAGGAGATCCGGGACGTAAAAATCTATCAGGACCAGTTTGTCTATTTAGATGATAAATCAGTTTTTAGTAACGCCTGGGCAGGGAATATCTTTCTCCATCACACACTTCCCGCGGCTAAAATTTTAAGCCTGGGTGAAGATTTCGAGTGTCTTATTTCGGACCAGAAAAATCTTCAATACCTGCGTCCGGGTCAACCGGTAAGAACAATTGATATCTCCGGAGGGATCCTGGATCTAAAGTTTGAAGAAGGCAGTAAACTGTTTTGGGTGCTGACCTCTGATGCAATTTATAGATTTGATCCAGAGATGGAGGACGTCGAAAAAGTAATTGCTGGTGCATCGTACCGTGCATTTGCGATTACTGGTGATCGTAAAATCATCAGTGTAGTAAACGATGGTGTAATCGAGTATTTAATCGATCGCGATTTTAAATCTAGAAAAGTCGAAAAATTACCTGTAGAAAAGATTAATTGCGTTTCTGTGATTAACGACCACCTGTGGTATGGATCACCACAGGGTGCATTTATGCTGCGTGATGATGGTAAATACAATTACTACTATGGAGAGCGATGGCTTACAGGTAATAAAGTAATTAATATCGCTCCCGGAGCGGGGAGGGATGTGTTGCTGCTATCTGACAACGGACTGAGCAGAATATCATTCAAGGAGATTACACTTCAAGAAAAAGCCGAATTTTTTGACAAGCAAGTTCGCTCCAGGCACATCCGGCATGGATTTAATGCTGGTTTGTCCTCGATGATAAAGGGAGATATTGCGACAGGATATTTACGCGATTCGGATAACGACGGACTGTGGACATCCATGTATCTTGCCGGTGAGGTCTTTAGGTATGCAGTCACCAAATCTGAGGAGGCCCTTCAAAACTGTAGGGAATCCCTGGATGCTATGGAACGACTTTATACCATAAATCCCGTACCTGGATTTCCATCCCGTTCTTTTGTACGACGAGGCTATATTGATCAACTGGCTGATCCGCACCGGTGGCAACACGCACAGGATCCGGAATGGGATTGGAAGGCGACAACCAGCAGTGATGAAGCCATCGGCCACATTTTTGCCTTTGGGGTTATTGCAGAGCTCATCCCTGATTCTCAGATAAAGAGTCAAGCGATCAGACTGATTGATACCTTGATGTCGCACATTGTTAAAAATGATTTGTATCTCATCGATTATGATGGAAAACATACCACCTGGGGACGATGGCATCCCGACTATGTAAATGGATTTCCAAAGATGGTCGGAGACCGGAAATTAAATTCTTCCAATATAACCGGAATGTTGCAGACTGCATATCACTTTACGGGCAAAGATAAGTATAAAGAAAAAGCGCTCGAATTGCTTTATGATCATGGATACCTGGAGAACCTCAGGAGACCTATTGCTGAAATAGGTAAAGCCGGTGAGGATGCCGATGAATGGTCAAAAATGTTATCCTCAAGGTGGAATCATTCTGATGATGAGATGTATTACGTGGGATACTGGGGGCTCTACCGTTACGCTTTTACACCGGAGTTGAAAGCAATTTATAAGGATGCTATTATCGATCATTGGGAAGCAGAGCGACCGGAGAAGGAAGGGCTGTGGAATATATTTACTGCGATTACCGGTGCAGCGGACTTTGATTTGGAAGAGGCCATATGGTACCTGAGAGAGCATCCGTTAGATCTGATAGACTGGGGGATCGCTAATAGTCATAGAAAAGATATTGATTTTGTGCAGGAAAATTTCAGGGGTCAAACCTTGACTGAAGTGTTGCCTCCGGATGAAAGACCGATTCAGCGGCACAATGCCAATATGTTTCGACTCGACCGGAATGGTAGTGGCACCTCTGAGCACAGTGCAGGTGATATCTGGTTGTTGCCTTACTGGATGGGAAGGTATTTAAATATAATCAGTGCTCCACAGAAGAATTAGTAGTTGGGCAACCTTTTTCATTATTTATGTGAGATCTATATGATCTCCAGTTTTACAATCATAATTTTTGATAGGTAGGGTCAGAAATGGCCCTATTTTTTTTATTCTCCTTTGCTTATTGATGTCTTCCTGTTCAGTAAGAGCATGACCCCTCCGATAACTGTCAGTATGAGCCCTGCCACAAGATTTGTTATTTTTTCTAATTCTGACTCTACAAAGAAATGAGCAATGACGATGATCAAACCGAAAATTGCAATAAATAATCCGAGGGCAAAGTTGATTTTGGCTTCCTGCCGTTTAATTAAGTTGTCTCGATCCGTATTTTTCATGGCAGTAGATTAAAAAATCCAATAGGTGTAAAAAATCGACCCTAGTGCAATGAGTGCCCATAATTTTAGATTCATATACCAGTGTCGATCGTTATCGTCGATTCCTTCATAGATATAGGCATTGGGAATATTTAGAATGACTACGGCAATCAAAACAAACAGGGTAAGAAAGATGTATTTGGCATGATCTACGTCAATTCCCGACAGCCACTCGAAGTTTAATATGTATGACATTGCCTACTTATTTTTTGTTGTTTTTTGAAAAACCAGTCCTTTTAAATATTCATCAGTATGGGGTGATGTAAATAGACTTACAGCAACTGTCACAATAAATCCCGCAACAAATGACCACCACGAAACATATAAAAATGCATCCTCAATCGTAAAAATTCCGGGTATAGTATTAAGAATAAACGCCGCGATAATTCCAATGACAAGACCTGCCAATCCACCCCATTGTGTGGTCCTTTTCCAAAAAATCCCAAGTAGCAAAATCGAAAATATGGGACCCTGAAAATAGGAGAGAAAGGACTGAATGGCGACATATAGTCCGGGATATTGGCTGCTGATTTTTGAAGTGGCCACGCCCATAATTAACAGGACTAAAGTTGTAATTTTACCTACCTTCAAATAGTGCCGATCGCTGGCTGCGGGGCGAATAAACGGCTCGTAAATATCTTTTGTAAAAATTGTAGCTGTAGAATTGAGAATAGAATCTACACTGGACATCAGGCCGGCGTAAAAAGCGGCAAACATGAGGCCTACTAATCCCGGTGGAAGAATCTCTTTGATCATTGTGGGAAGTGCCTGGTCACCATCAGCAAGATCAGGATGTAATATAATCGCCATAATACCAGGAAATAAAACGAGAATGGGAATAAGCATTTTTAGCCCTGCGGCCATAATCATACTTGCCTTTGCGTGCCAAATGCTTTTTGCTGTGAGGCAACGTTGCACCACAGCCTGATTTCCGATCATATATGCATTGGCCATCACAAACGTGAGACCAAAGAGAATGCCCGTCCACGGATATGGTGTACTGGCATCCGCGGGTTGCATCAGCTTAAAATGCCTTTCGAATTCAGGACCCATACTCGTGATTTTTTCGACCATGTTGTCCCACCCCCCTACATGATGAAATCCAAGGTAAACGAGCGTAGATCCTCCCACAAACATGATTATCATTTGCACTACATCAGTCATCACCACGGCTGTGATTCCTCCGAAATAAGTGTAAATACCCACTACGATGGCGGTGATAAAAATCGCAGTCCACACCGGCCAGCCCATCAAAACGTTGAGTAGTACTGCACTTGCCCAAAACAACACTCCGAGATTTACGGCAAAAAATACAATCCAGGTAAGCGATGCAATAGTCCGCACATATTTATTGTAGCGTCGACCCAAATACTCCGGAATCGTATATACGCCACCTTTCCAAAAATAGGGAATGAATATAAATGCTGCCAAGAGCATGGCAGGCACGGAGCCTATCCAATCGAAATTGCCGACAGAAATTCCATAGCGATACCCCTGTCCTGATATTCCTACAAAATCCAGGGCTCCGATATCGGAGACAACGATAGACATCGCAATGGCCCAAAATGGCAGACTTTTTCCAGCGAGAAAATAATCACTCGAACTATTTACAAACCTTCGAAAATAAAAGCCCAACAGTAATATCCCAATGATATAGGCAATAACAATAAAATAATCTATTCCTGATAGCATATGCGTGAAGGCTAAATTGAATTAAAATGCAGTGAAAATAAATACGCTCATAATTTAACTACTGTATTTTCTGCAGATGATCTATAGGCTGCATCTACAATACGCATGATAGTCTTCCCCTCATCTGGCCCCGGACTGGGCATTTTCCTCGATATGATTGATTGCAGGAAGTGGACCATCTGTGCATCGTAAAGTGATTGGTCACAGTGTTCTTCCCGCTCCATACCAGGAATCTTATAATCCCTCATTTTGCCGTTTTCTATTTTTTTGTAATGACTCGGAAAAACACTCGCATAACCCTTCGTGCCGTAAATTCGTGTTGCAGCTTCAGGACCATCTGCGTGGGGTTGCCACCATCCAGACTCAATAATGGAGTGCGATCCGTTGTCCCAGGTGATGAACACCACTCCCGTATCATCGACATTGTAGTTTCCAAAGTGCGTGTTGAGTTTGGCATAAACTTCGGCGGGTTTGGGATCTCCCAGCAGGTAGCGTGCTGTGTCGATCGCATGTACACCCATGTCAATAAGGGCCCCTCCGCCTGCCAGGGACCTATCAGTAAACCATCCTTCAGGTCCCCAATTTGTATGAATGCCGAAACCCCTTGTCTTGATAATTTTACCCAGACTATCACTGCCAATAACCTTCTTGACGGCCTGGACCTCGGGATCAAATCGCCACATATGCCCCACCATCACCATCTGCTGATTTGAAAGGGCGCTCTTTTCGATTTCCACCGCTTCTTCATAGTTGATTGCCATGGGTTTTTCGAGAAAGACATCCCGATTTCTTTCCAAAGCACTTAAAGCATAGGGGGCGTGAAACTTATTTGGTGTGGCAATAATGGCCGCATCAATGTCTGGCCTGGCATTTAGAGACTCGGCAGTATCAACATCTCTTACTTGATATCGGTCGGCGAATGCCCTGGCTATCGCCAGATCTTTGGCTACTACCGTACATATCCTCGCGCCGGGAAGCTTCTGCACAGCTCGTGCGTGGAAATCCGAAATGTACCCTCCTCCTATAATGGCAAGATTTATCATATTCCGTCCAGTAGGGATTCTTTCTGTGTGAATATTTTTTCGATGGCACGGTGAACCAAATCCATATCCTTTTTTGAGCCCATCAACAACTTGTGATGAAAACAAATTGCTTCCTCCTCATATGCCTTTTCAGCAATAGGCAAGGAGTATTTTTTGGGATCAATGGCATTCCAGTATTCAAGGTCTATTTTATGCCGGCTTGGCTTTGTATGCGGAGCATAAAGCGAGCATCTATTGAGTGGGCTGTAACACGAATCCACCTGCAGCCCCAGTTCTGCCTGGAGTGCACTTCTAAAGACATTTACCGGAAGGTCCCCAAACTCCCCGGTCTTGTACCGGAAGGCGAAATTGAAATAAGTCTCGGCTGTTTCTCTGCTATCCCTTTCCATTGGGTATACACCTGGTAAATCCTGCAGAAGGCTGTTTAAATAAATTCCGTTTTGATCCCTGATTTTATTCTGAGCAGGAAGTCTCTTTAAGCCTTCGACTAAGATTGCAGCTTGAAATTCTGTAATTCGATAATTCCCGGATTGAATAAAATTTCCCTCATCTCCATATTGTCCGGCTCCTTTATCAGCTTCGGGGTTAGCTCCTCTTTCGGGTCTCCTACCACAATTGCGGAGAGCGTCCAGTTTATCGGCCAATTCCGGATTATTAGTGGTGAGTGCACCTCCTTCTCCAGCTGTCAGAATTTTCGAAAGCTGAAAACTGAAACTTCCGATATCACCCATACTTCCAGCTTTCTGACCTTTCCACTCGCCTCCGTGTTTATGGGCGCAATCTTCGATAATGTACAGTTTATTTCTGTTTGCAATCTCCCTAATCTGATCCATATCACAGAAACTGCCGTAAAGATGAACTGGTATAATGGCTTTGGTCGCCGGCGAAATGTGCGCCTCAATCTGGGCAGGATCGATGCACCAATTGCCGGGCAATACATCTACAATGACTGGAATGGCATTGACATCGATTACTGCAGCTGCGGTAGCTTGCCAGGTAAGACCAGGCACAATGACCTCATCTCCATGCCCGATCCCAAGTGCCTCAAGGGCCAGCTGCAAGGTGATTGTACCGTTTGCACAGGAGATTGCATATCTCGTTCCACAGTAGGCTGCAAATGCCCTATTAAATTCTTGCTCGAAAGGACCATTATATGACCAAACACCACTGCGGAGGACCCGGAGTAAAGCCATTTCTTCATTGCTGTCCCAGACAGGCCATTGAGGCCAGGGATTTTCTACAACATCTTTCACCGGGTGACCGCCATTCATGGCCAGTCTATTTTTGATTGCAATATTCATCTATTAAGTTTTTTACCTCATTTTATTACTGTACCGATTTAGATTTTTCAGAATTCTAACCGATTCTAATCCTTGATTTTTACTAATACTTCTTCAATCCCCGTATTTATGCCTTTCACAAGAAGCCTGATCTCCTTTTCACCACTTATCTGTTTGGTCCTGACACTGATTTTTTGATGCTTATGGGGAGGAATACTGATGTAATTGTCTTGCCAAAAAATAGGTAATAAATCCCAATTACCAACTCGGGACAAAAGCCTTAGCTCAATAAAGAATGCCATAGTGCGGGATTGATTTGTAATCGTAACCTCAATTTCATTTGAAATCCCTGGCTTTTGGGCATCCACCTTGATCATCGCCTTGGGGAGTGTCATCAACCATTTAAAATCTGCATAGGATCTCGTCGGGGTGTAAAATTCCCACGTGTGACTTTTTGATGTATAATCTAATTGATCTCTTTTTGAAGACAACCAATAAAAATTGTTGGCAAGCTCGGATCCTGAATTATTGAAGATCTGAAAATATGCGAAGCAATTTTTGTTCACCAATTCCACCGGAATATCTAATAATTTTTGTACTGACTTTTTGCCGGCATCACACTCCATTTTTTGTGTACAGACCACATGTGAATTGACGTCGTAAATGGTAATCTTGACAGTCAGGTCTTTGATCGAGCTCAGTTGTTCATTGACCAAATAAATGGCATTGTTTTTATAATGAAAAATAACCTGCAAAGGAGCACAGCCCTTTCGGGCACTATAAAATGCTGCATTGGGCATGAGGTAATAATCATATAATTGCCAATAAAAACTGGGAAATGCCGAGTTTAGCATCCACTGGATGACTCCTGTAGCTTTCGGATGATTTACACGAAAAGCTTCAAACATCGGTCTCATCAATTCATAATTGAGAAGCTGCGCTTTTATGGCAAAATCCTCTGGATCAGTACTTTTGCCAAACCTGTTATCTACTGCATTGACGATGCGCTCTAAGTGGCTAAAATCATTGAGTCCGCAATGGAAATTCCACACATGGTCTATTGGCCATAAATGCTCTACCGGTAGCATTTTCAGAATGCTCTGTATAGGTGGTACATTGGCTCCGGGACATGTCTCCGTGTTAAACCCATATGCTCCTCCCCGGGTTGTATCGGTATACCAATAAATAGGAGGAGTATATGCATAAGGTCCCAGCATTTTCATGCCAGACGAGCCTGATATATCGCTTATTATTTCATTTTCTGTTATTATTGATTGTTCACTCCCGACACCACCGGTCGAATTTAAATACGGACGGGACTGGTCGAATTTCTTAAAAATCTCCACGTATTTTTTTTCCAACTCGGGATGGGGCAGGAAGTCACTAGCGACTGCCCAGGTAAAAATACAACAGTGATGTCTGAGCCACAAAACCTGATCTTGCCAGGACTTTGCAATAAGATGGATATCTTCATCAGTGACAACTCCTCCGTAATCGGGATCAGTAGGTTTACCCAGGTATTCTTCGTGCTCCCACTGACAACTCCATCCTACCATCACTAAAATCCCCTCTTGATCACATTTTTCGTATATCTTCTCGTCTTTGCCCCAGAATCCCTCCAGACGGATACAGTTTAGATTAAGGTGTTTGACATAGGCGATTTGATCAGAGATGGATCTTGCAGTATCTCGCAAAAGTAAGTCATCGGTCCATCCCGCCCCCTTAATCAATATTTTTTCGCCATTGATCTCAAAACCCCGGTGACCATTGCTAAAATAATCTTTTATTTCTCTTATGCCGAAATCAATCTGTGAAACATCGGATAACTTTCCCTCAATCAGGACTTGAAGTTTGAGCTTATGCAGATGTGGACTTCCCCATTGATATGGCCACCATAATTCTGGTCGATCCCAGACGAGCTCAGGAAATTCTTCCGGAGAAAATTTAATCCAGATTTCCTCCCTGGGTTGGAGTGTAAAAAGTTTTTCAAAATTTGCTTTTTCAGTCTTAATAACAAGGATGGCCGTCGCTATTTCATCGAGGTGATTTACCAGTTGGGCACTTATGTGCAAGAAGACTTTAGAATAATCCCGGTTTTTAAACCTGCTCTCGACATTGGGATGATTAAGCGAAACGCCATTATTCTTCAATAAAAGCACTTCTTTGAATAATCCCATATTTCTGTCAGGGGGAGGAGGATTCCAATCGACAAAGCCGGTTGAGAAATCACCCGGGACAGGGGGTGTCACTTGTACTGCAAGGATATTTGTACCTACTTGAATAAAATCACTGATATCGAATGAATGCATCCTAAATGCTCCGACAACACTGTCCTCAGAAGCGAGGCAATTGCCGTTCAGAAAAATGGAGGCTTTGTAATTTATTCCCTTAAAATCTAATCGCCACTTTTCATTTTCATCAGAGTTATCAATAATAAATTTATTGCGATACCACCACTGATCTCTAAATCCATCTTCGTCTACCTGGGTCAGATTGTCGCTAAAATAAAGGTTGCTGTACACACCATTATCAACAAGGCATCCCAGGACCGTGGAAGGTACAGTACAATCGAGCCAGCTGTCATCATTAAATTCGGGAAGCGAGATCTCAGTACCGGGCACACTGATTTTGCTGGACTTCTCAAGCTTCCAGCCCTCTCTCATGTATCGAACAATCATCTAATGTGGTAATTCAGGCCGGCATACTCAGCGTAGTGTTTTTCAATACAGGTTACGGCTGACTTGATTTGCGAGGTTCTTTTGCCATTGAGCTTCATAAGTGGCGGTGCTAAATAATTACTACACAAATTCATCACTGATGCAGCACACTTAATACCGGAAATAGCTCTTGAGTAATTCGGACCCACACGATATATCGTTTTTTCTATTTGGTCAAGAAGAGATTTGAGATATTTTATGGAATCCGAATCATTTGAAAGAGAGGCATAGTACAAATCCACAAAGATCGAAGGGAAAATATTTGCACCCCCAGCGATGACACCGTCACCACCAGCAGCAATGGCATCTGATAAAAAGATTTCTGATCCACAAATAATTGAAAACCGTTCGTCTCTGTTTTTTAGTTTAATCAATGACAATATATGATCTAGGTCACCAGAGCTGTCTTTTATTCCTATAGCTCCCAAGTCTTTTGCCTTTAATACCAAATCTTCAGTGATACTAAACTTTGTGTGGACCGGCATATTATACAGTAGAAACGGAATATCAATCTGGGCTGCGATTTTTTCAAGATATGTTTCAAATTCGAGGGGACTTAGAGGAAAATAGTACGGTGGAGCAATGACGACCGCATCTGCGTTGCATTTTTCTGCCTGTGCGGAAAGCGTTGTGACGTTGGCATAAACTGGATCGGTTATTGAAACCAAAACGGGAATTCTGCGATCAACAATTGACGTGACTCGTGAAATCAGTTTCATTTTGAGTTCTACCGGCAGACTGCTACCCTCACCTGTCGTTCCGAGGATAAAGACTCCGTGCACTCCACCGGAAATCACATGATTGAGGAGTTTTTCCAGCCCCTCTGGATCAATCTCACTGTGGTTGTGAAGAGGGGTGATAAGAGGTGGGATGACACCTTTGATCTCAAAAGATTGCGCCTTAGTTTCCAATCCCTGAAATATTTAAATGATTATTTCGATTCTTTTGAAAAAGATTTCAATTGGGGAGAAAGAAGGAAGGACACCCTACAAAATGATTTATTTTGCCGGGCATCCTTTTTTCGGAAAATAAACTCTATAACCAGTATGAAGACTGCTATTTTCCTACTTCTACTACCCAATTAAAAAATATATTCTACCAGGGTTTTCCCGTACCCTGAATTACCCAGATTTTTGACCATTGACTATCATTGCCACGAGCTCCGGAGTAGGAAGTACTTTCCAATCTGCCGATCGCTGTTTGTGCATTGACCTCATTGTTGATCAATTCGTCTGAGCCATAATTAAATCTCACTGGCAGCACAGGCTGCTCTGATGCTGGTCCTGCTTCCAGTACGGGTAATCCCGTCCTCCGGTAGTCAAACCAAGACTCGGTTGCTGCTGTCCAACTCGCTACCCATTTTTGCATCATCAGCTGTTCCATTGACCCATCGAAAGCTACATTGGGAAGGAAGTCATCAAACTGGTCTCCGACACCCCAGGCCTCTAACGAATTTCTTATTCCATCCTCATAATGAGTCTGCGCCTCCCCGGTGTTCCAACCTTTTAGGGCAGCTTCAGATAAGATGAAGCTAATCTCCGATGCAGAAATCAGGCGAGCCCGCAGAAGGTCGCTTCCGCCTGCACGATAGATCTCACTCAACTGCGACACGTGCTGATTTTCTACACTTTGACCTGGAGTGGGATTCAGATTGTAGGAAGAGGGTTGCCTCAGTCCTGCCGGCAAGCCCACGTAAAGATCAGTATTAAGGTCTGCAGCGGATGTGTTCGGATTAAAACGTCTCGTAAACACATTTCCAGCCGTTTTCAATGATAAAAATTCTTCGTCCAGCAATGCCTCGATGCCATCCATGATTTCGCCATTTTGACGAATAAAGGCATCGACTTCTGTACCGAGGGCGGGATCTTCAATCCACTGTACATGGACTGGATCGATCCAGACGCCCAGTCGAGGATCATTCGATTGCAATAACTGTCCCACCAAAGTTTGACATGGTTTTAATCGTCTAAAGTTGCTCCCGGCATCACCTGCATATTCCGATGGCCAGATATCACTTCCGCCACCTGTATATTCCAATGTTGCATCTTGATCAGCACTTTGGATGTAATTTCCACTGCTGTAAATGGATTCGATTCCAGCTTGGGCGGTTGAAGGATCTTTTTCGGAAATGCGCATGTAATTTCGCAGTAATAGTGAATTTGCGAAACTCATCCAGGAAGAAGGTGATCCTCCGTAGTACAGATCATTGCCGCCATCTACACCAGTATCGTCACCAGAAGCAAAAAGAGAAGCTGCCTCTTTAAGGTCATTGATTATTCCCGCGTATATCACATCTTGACTGTCAAAAGAGGGAAACTGCAGACTAACTTCTCCCTGATTTCCTTGCAATGCATTGGTATAAGGAGCATCCCCCCAGAGATCTGTGATCATTCCAAAAATAAAGGCCTTCATCGTCAGTGCCACTCCCTGATGGAATTTCCAGTCGAGCTCTACGGCCCGTTCGTACATCAAATTGTTGTTTCGCAAGAGCCCGTACCAACCTGACCAGTCCTGGGAATTCCAATCGTAATGATTATGTCCTCCAAACCAGCCATCTTTCTGGGTATGCTGCATGACTCCCGCAATATTTCCAAATCCCAGTCCCAGGTAGTTCTGTGCTGCACCACCCAACACACCGGGCATTAACATATTCGGATTGGCAGTACCGGGGTCGATGCCGTTGGGGTTTTGATTTAATTCAGTCAACTCTTCGTCGCAGGCCGTAATCATGAGGAGACTCACAACAAAAAGAAGAATTTTATATGGAAAATTTATTTTTTTCATTTTAATCAATTTTAGATGTTAAAATTTATGCGATCTAAAAAAATTATATATCGACATTTAATTTTAATCCAAATGAATTAGAAAACGGTAAAATATTCTGCCGCTCGAGACCTTGTCTAAATTGCAATCTGGTATCTCCCTGTGTTCTGCGGTTGGCCTCAAATGCACGTTCTGGATCAATTCCGATTTTGGCTGCATTCCAGAGCATGAGATTTCTCATGAAAACAGAAAGCGTAGCATTAGTGATACCGCCCAATTTTGGTACTAGATAAGATAAAGTAAGTTCTCGCAATTTTACAAATGAAGCATCAAAGGTGATCGCCTGATTGAAATCCCATGGGTAAGTATCAGTGATTGGATACAAAGTATTTTCCGTGGGATAAAGGTGCTCCCTGTACTCGTCATCAGAAAAGTTGTCCGGTGTTTCCTGTCCTGCAGTCTGTATTACACCGGGCACAAAAGCACCGTCATGTCCGGCAACAGCATTTCCGTTATCGTCATAGAAAAAACCTCCGGTCTCCTGTGTGTGACCACCTACTCTTGGATAATTTCCATTGCGAGGAATGATATATTTTTCCGGATCTGACTTTAATAAATCAATTAATTCCTGCTCCGAATATTGGCCTCCAGGTATCAATTGATCCATTTGACGAGTTGATTTCCAATCCGACTCTCCGTACCGGTAAGTGTAGGATTGGAAGTTACCACCACTCCGCCAATCAAAGCTGGCTGAGAGACCCCATTGCTTGTAATTGAGTCCAGTCTGAATACCCATCAAGAAATCGGGATTGACGTTTCCGACTTTGATCCTGTTTTCTCTGTCATTTGGTAATTCTTGCCATCCTCCGTGGTCACCCAAAATCGGCCATCTGTAATACGGAGAATTGGGATCCATCACCCGGGCATAGCCGGCACTGTAAAGATCACCAATTTCTTCACCCACAAAGGTGAAAGCACCTCCATTATTATCCTGCCACAAATCAATAAAGTTTTTACCCTCTGTAAGTTCTTTGAGAATGGTCTTATTATTTGAATAATTAAAATTGATGTCCCACGTCAACTCTCCTTTAATGGGGGTAAGACCTAAAGCAATTTCCCAACCTGAACTTTCTATAAGTCCTGCATTAATAAATTTGCCTGCATATCCGGAAGACTGGGGTAGTGATATCGAGAATATTTGATTTTCATTATCCATTTTATATCTGGTCACTTCAAATCGTACACGGTTCCGGTACAAATTGAGATCGACACCAAACTCCTGAGAAGTTGCAATCTCGGGTTTTAATTCAGGATTGAGTAAAGTGGAAGGTACTCCCACTGTAGTAATGTCGTTGTAATTGCCTGCACTTAATGTGGGCTCAAGGAGATATGGGTCTGTATCATTACCCACCTGAGCCCAACCGGCCCTAAACTTCAGGAGAGAGACTGCACTGGGCAATTCGAATGTTTCGTTGAGCAACCAACTCAATGAAACAGAAGGGTAAAAATAAGACCTGTTGGCAGCGGGTAATGTGCTGGACCAGTCATTTCTACCCGTGATGTCCAGGTAAAGCATGTGGTTAAAACCAATCGATGCCAGTCCGTATAAACTGTAAATACCTTTTCGGAAAAGGCTGCTGCTCACTCCGAGATTATCCCTGTTTATATTACCAACATTAAATACTCCCGGTACAGTAAGGCCTACCCTTCGATTTGTGGAACCGATAGAATTATTTGTTGACTTTCTTTTCATGTAATTTCCACCACCGGAAATCCGCACATCAATGTTTCCAAACACCTTGGCATATGTGGCGAGAAAATCACTGTTAGATTCCAGATATCCAAGATCTGAAAGCCAGTAGCCTCCATTTCTTTGCCTGCTGTAACTGAAAGGGATTTTAGTTTCCCTGTTTTCGTTGGACTGATCCATCGAGTGCCTTACGAAGACCGAAAATTCGGGAGTAATCTGGTAATCCAACTTAATGTTGCCGTAAAGCCGGTCGCGATTAAATGCATTGGTGACTCCATATGCAATAAAGTAAGGATTGTTACCCTCGGTACTCGGCCGGAATTGTTCGATATTTTCCTTTCCTTCCACCCAGTAATTTTCGAGATCTCTGACATCGACATGTGGCCATACATATACAGCTTGTAGTGGGTTGGCACCCCGGTTACCTGTATTGGGTCTATCATTGGAGTGAGTCCGGCCCACATTAATATTCGACGATAGAGTTAGATTCCTAATTACCTCATAATTGATCGCTGTGCTCAATGTATTTCGATAAAGATCTGAATTGGGAATCATGCCCCGGTGCAACATATTAGAATAGGACAACCGGAAACTTCCTTTATCTCCACCCCCAGTGATGGCAATGTTATTGTTTGATGTAATTCCGGTCTGTAAAAAGTTGCGCATATTGTCCGGATAGGATACTAATTCAGTGGGCGTCGGTACACCATTTCCATCAACCGGGCTGTTCCATTGTACGGCTCTGTTTCCTTTGTCGAGTTCTGGTCCTCCCCAATACGCCGATCCCTCATCGAGCACTGCATTTCTTTCTCCTGATGCAAACTGGTAGTGATAATCGAGCAGGGTAGAGGCTCGATC
Organism: Saprospiraceae bacterium; assembly: GCA_965222645.1. Taxonomy (GTDB): domain Bacteria; phylum Bacteroidota; class Bacteroidia; order Chitinophagales; family Saprospiraceae; genus JABDMH01. The sequence continues at coordinate 6,179,060 of OZ244968.1, forward strand.
AAATACATTGCTTGTCGAAAACGAGACACCTATGTCGCTTCTTCCACTTCCCGACTTTGTCGTAATTAGGACAACACCATTACCCGCTCGGGATCCGTATAGTGCGGCTGCACTTGGTCCCTTGAGGACGGAAATACTTTGTATATCATCCGGATTAATATCGGAGATCGCATTCCCATAATCCACTTGATTACGGGAGCCGTTTTCCTGAATGTTATTGACCGAATTTGCCATGGGAACACCATCAACGACAAAGAGAGGTTGATTGTCGGTGGTCAGGGAGGTCATTCCTCTTATAATTACCTGAACAGAGGAGCCCGGTCCACTGGTCTGACTTATCTGCATTCCGGGGACCCTTCCCGCAAGGGTATTGAGTACGTTCTCCTGGGCGACCTTTTGGAGTTCTTCACCTTCCACCTCGCTCACACCGTAGCCCAGTGATTGCTTTTCTCTGGAGATTCCCAGGGCGGTTACCACCACTTCGTCGAGATAGGCACTGGACAATGCTATATTGATAGTCGAACGAGTGCCAACGGTTTCTGTCACAGATTCCATGCCGGTGTATGAAAAAATCAACACCGAATTTTCATTTAAATCATTCAACGTGTACCCGCCATCCAGATCGGATGTGGTACCTTGAGTTGTACCTTCTACCAGCACATTAGCACCGATAAGTGGAACACCATCTTGATCAGTTATTACCCCTGAGACGGTCTGCTGAGCAAATAATGTCAGGGAGCAAAAACTCAGTACGGTTAAAATTAAATTGGAGAAAATTTCCTTTTTCATCTATGAAAAATTTAGTGAATAGACAATTAGTGTCCAGTGGGGTCACTTGAACATAGACCTTAGTACAGGGTGACTAGCAAATGACATTTTACACAAAATGACCAGATGTGAACACAACGGGTCTTAACATCTCATGTCACAGTGTAAAATAAATTCATTTAGCTCTAGTCTTCTTCTATTATTTTGTTGATTTTATCCTTCTTTTTAACCTCTCCTTAAAATACCAGGAGGAAAGGATTCTCTTCGCAATCGATTGTTCTCCAACTAGTTGGTTAGGGATCTATTGAATCTTTTCATAATTTCTTTCCAATCAGTAAAGATTACTTTCTGCTCCTTCAAGAATTGCATGACGACAGGATCAGAAAACATTTCCGCCTCCCACGCTCTTTGTTTCCACGAATTTGTTATGCTTTTTAATTGCCCAGTGTTTTCCGATGGATGAAAAATAATCTCCGTAAGACCCGGCCGGCAGGACTTAATAAGAGAAAAAAACTTTTCTAATTTTTCGTCATAAGTTTTTGCTGTCGGAACGGAATAGAAATAATCAAGTTTAGGAAGCTTGTAGCTATTTATTACATCCCTCATCTCCTGGGTTGCCGGGTAGCCCTGTGCTTTCAATGCATTAAAGACCTCCGGTTTATTAATGTCAATTACCATGGCAGGGATATTGTAATCCTCAGCGACCTCCAGGTACACTCTGGTGAAATCGGGGTGACCAAATAATGTACCCATATGGGTATCAATATGACCCGGCCGGTATCCAAGTGCCAAACTTTTTTCTATTTGGGCCCTTATTTCTGATTCAACTTCCTCAGCAGTCGCATTAACCACCACATCACGCACCTCGCGCCATAATTTACCCTCCGGATCATAGAGACCCGATACATCCGACCGATCAGCCACCGAACCCCACCGGTAGGTCTGCCACTCGCTGGTAAGGGTGAGGTGGAGACCGACATCTTCGTCCGGATTATCTTTTGCCCACGCAATCATTTCTTCAAATCCCAGACACGGTGGCATTGCTGAGCCAGATTGGATGTGGTCGTTTTCGAGATAGTTTATTCCGGATATATTGGCTTCTTCACACATTCCGAGATCATCGGCATGTAAAATCAGCACTAACCGGTCTTCAGGATAACCCAGCGCCTTGGACCATAATTTGGGCTTTTCTGGATCGGCCAGATTTGATGATGAATGGCAACTATAGAATATTGTGCCGAACGCAACTATAAATATTACTGCAAATTGACGGATCATTTCGTGATACTTATTTTCATATTTATTATAAAATCATTTTTTAACGATTTCGAGCACTTAACTGCCTCCTTTTTTTAATTGATCATTTCTTTCATCTAGAAACTGAGGTTGTGTCCATGCATAAAACTGTTCGTATTTTCCGTCATCCGCTTCCCTGGTAAAAGTGATTTTTGCTCTGACGTACCCATTCGTTTGCGTAATTGTGTACGTGTTTATAAGATCATTAGAATAATGGACGACCTTACCTCCCGTGGCAATGAATTCGGTCTTGAACCCGACCTCACCATCTTCCACAATTTTCCCGGTTACAAACGGAGTACTGATTTCCTTGAGCGTTTCAGCCTTGTTAATAATTATTTTATAAGACTTGTGATTTGACTCGATGCGATCCAATGTCACTCCATTGGTCGCGTAGAAATCTCCTCTCTCCATGGCATGGGTAATAGCTTTGGGTGTCAGGGCACCCCGGCTGTTGACCATGACCCAGCCTCTGCCGGGATTGGACGTCCGCTCGGTCCATTCCTGAAAGTGATGAGCATCGTCTGAAGATACTCCCAGGATCAGCATTCCTGCAGTAAGAAGGCTGTCCCACTTCATTTCTACAGAAACATGACCTTCTTTTCCCCAATTAAAAACATCGGGGTGTCCATTGTAAAGCTCAAACATGTGCAGATGTTTTACAGGAAGAATCTCCTTTGCGTTTACACCCAAGGAAAAATTGGGGTGATTGAGAATAGGAACACCCAGCGCTTTACGAATACTGTCTGTGTGCCTTTGCATTATCTCAGTTTTATTCTCGCTACTCGGTGTGCGGAGTGCAGCAATTTGTTTTTTCAACTGTTCATCGGGCGAATCTGTTGGTTGAATGTCCGCCCTAATAGGTTCGTCCACAAATTGCCGGATATTCATAGCCGTGGTATGAACACTCAATTTTCCGGTGACCTCTTCACCCGGGATAAGGATAAAATCTTTTCGACGATTTTCGGGCAGCTGAACATCAGATGGATCGATGAAATGGTTGTGCTCACTTAATATTAAAAAATTATAATCGCGCTCCAGATACCAAAGTGCAACACTGTCCGGAGATGTGTCCGCATGACCACAGATCAATGTATGCGCGTGCGTGTTGCCTTTATACCACGTGATGTCTTTTTGATCACTAGCTGGCTTGCAACCAAGTGAAATCGTGAGTGTGGAGATGAGAAATATATTTTTTACAATCATTGTGGAGCTCCTTAATTTTTTATTTTACTTACATCAACCTTAATATACTTTATCGATCTTTCTCGTTTGCCGAGATGATATGAGTAGGTAATGTGTAAATATTCATCTCCTTTGTCTTTAATGACACACGGATAGGAAAAACTACCTTTTCCCGGTGGAACATTTTCCAGTTTTTCTTTCCATTTCCAGGAGTCTCCTTCATCATCCGAAATCCAGATCGATAATTGATATCTCCCGTCATCAATGTCATTGCCGACAAATACCCAATCTCCATTTTTCAGGGAGAGCACAACAGCAGTTGCCGTATTTGGAATGTCTGATTTTGTAGCCGGAGACCAAGATTCACCACCATCTGTCGATGTGCTTATTTGGACGCGAGATGGCTTATCACCGCTATCTCTCATAAATGCAACTATACTTTTGTCTTCTTTCTGCACGAGTGCAGGCTGTATGGGACCTCTACCCACAATGGGGAGACTGGCCCTCCATGTATTTCCCTCATCTTCAGAAATGGCGACCAGGGACATATTTAGTCCATCGGAGTACAGGGGAAGGAGAATTTTCCCATCGGTTTGAAGTGGTGGCAAGCGAGTCATCCATCCCAGGCTGCGATAAAGTAGATTACCACTCGCCTCTATGATCATTTTATCATATTCAGGTGCGTATGCCGCCCAACCAGCTCCTGTCTCCGGCAACATTTTTAGCTTTCTTTCCACCTCCATTGCAAACTCGTCACCTGGTTTTAATAGGATATTGTCTTGCCAGGTCCATTCAGGCGCATCATTGCCTAAATAATTCTGTGAAGTACGTACCCGCAAAATCGAATTCTCCCACTGATTGGCTTGCACGGCGATCCAGACCAGAAATAAAACATTTTTGTCGTTCAAAAAAAGGACTGGATTACAATCCGGTAATCCAGGGGTATCAGCGAGTTCGAACGGATCGCTCCATTTTTTGCTTCCATTCTTCAATCGCGATCCCATGATCTTGACATCGTCTGATTTGCGCTCACCGCTGCCATAAAACCAACAAGTGAGGAGATCCCCGTTGGGCAATTCCACAATGCTACTTCCATGCACATGCTTTTCCTGCAATGGGAAAATAAGATCAGATTGCGCAATAAAAGCATTATTTGGTTGACTAATCACACCGATGGTATGCGCTAAGCTGAGAATGACAATAAAAGTCGGTTTTAAATATGTAAACATAAGTTTTATTTTATCCGGGCCATATTTAAAGGGTGGCACCACTGTCTATTAAAGCAACTGTATATTTAGGTAATATCTGTACACCGACACAACTGCAATTTTGCCCAAGTCTGCGAATATTTTGATATGTCTGAGTGATGGGATTATATTATTGACCATTAGCAAGCTCTGCCCGATCCATCGATTATCGTCCCATTTATCTGGCAGCCGTTACTTTACAAAAACTAAACAGGGATCGACAGGATATCTTCCGAAATCTTTTCCAAAGATCGCCAGGCCATTTTCATCCTTAGCTCTAATTTTAATCTCCAGGTATCCTGTTCTCGCAGCCGTACGCATATCTTTTTTTGATACAGGTATGGATACCATGTAACCGTAGGAACCTGCCTCGTGCAACTTTCGATCTTGATTTTGATTATGCCAGGAAAGGACCCCCCTGTGATCAGCCGGATCATCGGGTAAAGTCTTTGTCAAAAAAACATTGCCGTTTATTGAAAACTCAATTACTGAGGGAAAGGTCACTTCGTCTGTCATGGGGTATGAATTTGGATTGCTGCTTGGTGCGACAACAGAACCCCTCATATAATTTTGATTGCGGTCAAATGCCTGCTGGTCTTTTACAAACAGTTGTTTAGCTGCGGCCTCGACCCGAAAATAGACGTGTTCGTATTGACCTATTTTTAGGCCACTGGGGATATTTATCCTGTATGAAAAATAGCCTTCTCCGGTGCCATTTATTTTTTTCCCATCCATGACTGACCAGTGTTTTTTGCTCCACTCGGCATGATGAAAATCTTCCGGGGAGACACTAATTATTTTTTTTGCCTGGTCTGGTGCGGCTCCGGAGATACTTAGATGGATAAAATTTCTGTGCACAATCTCGCTGTCCTTATTTTTAGTGATTAAAGCAAGTCTGGCAAGTCCATTAGTATTTGGCACTTCGATAGTAAAGTCATTGTAAGATAATTGTGTCCAGGGTTTGTAAGGCAATGTAAAACTACCTGAATTTGATCGCTCTTCCTCGCCAGATTCATCGGTGACCAAAAGACTATATTCTACGGTAAGAAAATCCCCATGGTTTTTATCCGTCATGGAAGAAAGATAGATAGGAATTTTTACCTGGCTCCCAGCATCCACATCTATGCATATGTCATTTCCCGTAGAAACATATACATCCGAATGGAGATCCTTGAGAGACATGCCTTGCACAATCTCTGATAATCCGGTAATCTTATCTGTTCTGTCAAATCGCCAATATCCATTCCATTCATTGATCACATCATGATGCTCCGTATACAGCCATCCGGCGATTTTTGGATATTTTCTAAAACTGTTCATCATGCGGTGATAATCATAGCTCCAATCCACATCGCCGGTACTACCATCGTAACCCCACACATTTCCGCACTCGGAATTGATATTCGGCTGGTCACCCTGAATAAATCCCACCTCATAGTCATGGGTACTGCCCGGAAAGGTATTATCGCTAATCTTCTTTAAGTGATCATCCCAGGACCATCCGGGTAAGTATGCATGCCAGGAATTGATATCGGTCACTACGTGACCGCGACCACAACATATTGAATTGTCTTCCACTAACCGAGTTTGATCAAGTGATTTTGCCAAATAGTACATTGAGGCAACCCACTGTTGTGACGATGGCAGGTATTCTCTCTTGTTTTCTGATCCCGGCACTGTACTCATCAGACCCCATGTTTCATTAAAAATCACCCAGGAGAAAATGGAAGGATGATTGTAATCCCGTTTGATCATTTCGCGCAGGTGATACTCTGTCTCTCTTTGCATATATTTATCCGGTTCGCCCCAACTGTTTGGTACATCGGCCATGACAAGCAACCCGAGCCTATCCGCCCAATAGAGCTTGCGGGGTATATCAATCTTCACATGGGTCCGGATGCCATTTAGTCCAATCGATTTGCTGCGCTCTATTTCCTCCTTCATAAAAGCATCACTCGGAAATGTGTAAAAGCCCTCTGGATGGTAAGATTGATCCAGTGCGAGTTGCAAATAAATGGGTTTATTATTGAGGGCAATATATTTATGATCGGTCCCCGGAAGATTCATCGTTGAAATTTTTCGCATCCCAAAGTAGGTGCTCAATAGATCATCACCCAGTTTTGCTTTGACATTGTAAAGGAAGGGATCATCCAGACTCCACAAATGAGGCTGATCTATGGGTATAGTAAATGTGCCCTTATACTGACCGGATTTAATGCTCAAATCATTTACACTTTTCTGACCGTCGATCTCTAACTCCAGGGTCATATCAGACTCTGCATTCCTGTCTAAATAGGCTGTGACAGTGACCACACTCTGATCTATATCGGGTGCAAAATGAAGGGCATCGAGGTAGGTTTCACCTCGGGTCTCGAGATAAATGGTCTGCCAGATTCCACGTGCATTCCCGTAACCTTGCTTACCGTAAAGGGTAAAATCGCGCCGAACATCATCCACCCGAATGACTAAATCATGTGATTCTCCTGGTAAAATCCATTCGCTTACATCAAATTCGAAGGGAATATAGCCTCCCTGATGAGTGCCGACCTTATGACCGTCGATCCAGACTGTAGTTTCCCAGTCTGCTGCACCGATTACCAGAAAGATCCGCCTACCTGCCCAATCTTCGGAGACCCTGATCTTACGTTGATACCAGCCTACCTCGCCATTATCCTCCACCCCAGATAAGGATGATCCCCATGGAAAGGGTACCAGTATCCTTTGTGAAAAATCAGTCCGTGTAGACCAGGAATCGGTATTGTCCTCACTTTTTTCAAACTCAAAATTCCAATAGCCGTTTAAGTTGATCCAATCTTTCCGCTGATGGTCAGGACGCGGGTGTTCGGGAAGCGGGATATTCTGTGACATTAGGGGAAGGGCCGGTGGCAGGGTCAGGAAGAAAAGGAGGTAAATAAAAAGTCTATTCATGGTATATCAATATGCTATGTGCAAATATAGCAAGTGGTTGGTAGTATCTCAGCAAGTGAAATGCTTCGCAGGCGCAGGGATTTCAGGATGAAAGAAAAGATCCGGACAGGCAATCCCGGAACCACCACATCTCCTTGATTTCTAGTGCGTTTTACACAAATATGGCATGAAAAATGCGGTTGGTTTCCCCGGTACGTGAGGTACTCCATACTTCCCCGTGTATCAGCCCATAGTTATCTCATCTGTCGCTTCCTACTGGAAGACTTATATTAAAAAAATAATTACTATTTAATATTCTCGATATGAGATACTTATTTGCATTGATATCTGTCCTTACTGTCCACTCCTTGATGGGGCAAGCATGTAAGATGCCACTGGATCTAGATGTGATCAGACCTGAAAAATGCGGCATCAGGTATGTGGAAACTGAGGGCGACCAAATTAAGGTCATTCTCGAATTCGAGAAAAAAGCAAGAATTCTGACACCGGACGATCCCAATGATGTGAAGGGGAGGCAGGTCACTCTTATCGGGTTATACTACCTCACCTATGATCAGCAGGGAGAAATCTTGGAGGAGGATCGGGTATTTGTGCAAACGGGAGTTGTCCCGGATCGTGGATTGGTCTTTGGTCTAAAAGGACAGTACGGCCAGCTGATAGAGTCGGACTTAAAATTAATATCCGTGCACGACTATCACGATATCCCAATAGCTCCTGCCTTACAGTCCCGGGAAATACAAGAAATTGCGGAGCCATTGGAAACGGAATATTATGAGTCTTCCCTTAATGTAGATGGTGATTTTAAACTGTCGAATCTCCACATTGTGAGGTGGGTCAAGCCGGACAGTGCAGTCACTGATGAGCTGAAACCCATATCAAAGCTGATCAATCTCGAGACCTTCGACAGTTGTACAAAAAAGAACTATTGGACAAACTTATATCTGCCCGCGACTGATCCAGCTGAAGGATTTACTTTGAGTATGTTGAATAAATATGATCGGGGAAAGAGTAAGAAAATACTGGAAAATCAAATGCAATTGGTCTCATTTGACACGGCAGGACTGATAGCCGGTCAACACTCCTTTGACTTTCCCTCAGCTATGAAAATAGCACACCGTGAAGAGATTTTCACCGTCCGAAACGGAAGGAATGAGCTCGCAAAACAAATTTGGGTGCTTACCCCTAAAGACGAGTTATCAGGACAAAAGCAATTTTATTACTACTCTTTTGACAAGAGGGCTGGGCTCTTAAATTCAGCAGTCCTTGTGAGTCCGCATGAGCTTTTTGAGGCTCACCATATGATTCGTCATGGCGAGGGAGAGATTTACATGTCCAGTGAGGGAATGCACCTTGTCAATTGCTATGTGGGTTATGACGGTGCACATAAAGTATCCACCACCGGAAGTTCGCTCGCAGCGCTCGAGCACTTTGTTACCGAACGATCTAAGAATGGCAATAATATTCAGCTTTCTCTACAGGGTGAACCGGAGCGACTATCAGATAGCACAATATTGGTGATTTACCAGGTAGAAGAGAATGTGGGACTACACGCTGCAGTCCAGGTGGAAATCGAAGGTGTGGTGTCTAACAAAGTTTCCCATGGTTTTATCGTGGCACAGATGAAGAAAAATGGCGAATTTATTGACGCCGAGTACTATCAAAGACCCGATGATGCCGATCCGAAAAAGTTGGTAAAATTTGGTCCTATACAGGAAAATGATAAAGGTTGGATCTCTTTTTATGCGCAAGAAAAAACGTCCGCTGGTATTTATCCTGTATTCTGCAATATCAAAAACGGAGAGATCACCTTTGTCAAAAATGAAAATGGAGCATCTTCGGCAAGAGGTATTTATTTTGACGCTGAAAACGCTATTGTAAGTTACTTCGGATACGCAAAGGACCCCAAGAATCCGAGTCAAAATATCCGTACGTTGGAAGTGCTGGTGGGTGAATAAATCAATAATTGCCGGTGAGGAGAATTCCTTCAGTAATGTGATTTGGAGAATCGCCCAGCCAGTAGGCAGTTCCAGATACAGTGCAGACACAAATTGGATGGAATTGATGCTCCGTTTAGTCTGTCCAAGACCAGGCGTATACTAACGTCATTTTCAAAGTTTGTCCGATCTTGTGGAAAAGATAAACAAATGCTTTTCCTATCTTATCGAGATGAGTAGAACTTTCTTACAAATCGCGCTTGCTTATCTTTCCATCTTCATCTTTTGTATGATTGGATGTCAATCCAAGGTCACTTTATTTACTGGTGAAAATCTTGATGGCTGGACTGTGCACGGCACTGAAAAGTGGTATGTGGAGAATGGTCTGCTCGTATGTGAGAGTGGTCCCGATGAGGAATACGGATATTTGAGAACAGACGATACATTTGATGATTTCGAGCTCAATTTGGAGTTTAAGCAAGGTGCAGACGGCAACAGTGGTGTTTTCTTTCGTTCCACTCTTGATGGTACAAAAATCAGTGGTTGGCAGGTAGAAGTGGCTCCACCTGGCCATAATACCGGGGGAATTTACGAGTCCTATGGACGCGGTTGGCTGATTAAACCAGACACATTGCTGGACAGGCACCTCCTGTTTGGAGATTGGAATAAAATGAAAATCAGGGTAGTTGATTCACAGGTGACAACATGGCTCAACGGCTTTGAGATGGTCACCCTCACCGATTCGATAATCGGCGAAGCCAGTGGTCATATCGCCCTTCAAATTCACAGTGGTGGGGGAATCAAGGTCCATTGGCGTGACATCAAACTGAGAGAATTATAGACTGACCTCTCAGTGTCAAGCGTTACGAATGAGCTCACGAGTAATCCGGCAGAGCATACCGCTAACCCAGTGACCAACCTTCCCGATAGGCTCGTTTGACAAATTGATTGGCTTCGGGATGATTGGTTATCTCCATTTTTTCTCCATCCCATAGCAGTCGCTTCCTTCCATCAAATTGCATCCTACCTCTTCGGTCATCTGTCTCTTTACCCAAAGTAAAACTTCTGATTGCGACATTGCCCATAAGTACAGTCTCCGTCAACGGGCCAGCATAGTCAAAAGAGGAAGTCAAAGCTTTGTGTTTTTCACCGCCAAATCCTTCTCTAATAGCTTCTGTCCACAAGATTTGATGACCATAATTGTTCATATCGGCATATGGATTGTCTGCCGTAAAATCTTCGGGCATCGTGAGTTTATCCCCATTCGCGAGGTAGACCTGGGGATTCCTACCATATGTACCGCATGTCATAATGCCTTTATCCCCGATCATAATTACACCATTGGCACTACCGGGCTCACCGATGAAGTCCTCAGCTGGAATCAGATCCGGATGGAAAGGTCTGAGTCCGCCGTCATGCCATGTCATTTTTACCTCCCTTTGATTTCTTGTACTGGGCGGAAATTTTATTTCGACACGCGATGAAGGAGGACATCCCTCCGGAATATACTCAGGCACCCAATCACGAGTAAACACCTGACCCACGCTGCATTCCACTTCGGTAGGGTAGCTCAAGCCAAGCACTCTGAATGGGGGATCAATGAGATGACATCCCATATCGCCCAAAGCACCGGTGCCGAAATTCCACCATCCACGCCATTTAAAAGGATGATACAGGGGATGATAATCCACCATTTCGGCCGGACCGACAAACAAATCCCAATCCGCAGTTGTCATGGTTTTAGGAAGTGCAACAGACTCTTGAGGTGCCGCAATGCCCTGAGGCCAGACAGGCCTGTTCGTCCAGACATGCACTGTATGCACGGTCCCTATTAATCCCGTATCAAACCATTTAATCATTTGTTGTTGAGCGGGATTTGATGCTCCTTGATTTCCCATTTGGGTCACTATCCTGTTAGATCGCGCTTTTTCAGTCAAAGTCCTTGCCTCATGGATACTGTGGGTAAGTGGCTTTTGTACGTATACATGCTTACCAAGGTCCATTGCTGCCATTGCAGCAACAGCATGCGTGTGATCAGGAGTCGAGATTGTCACTGCATCAATATCTGACCCAATGACTTCCAGCATCTTGCGGAAGTCCGCAAAAAAAACTGCTTTTGGGAATTTCTCGATCGTCTCCTGACATTGAGCTTTGTCTACATCACACAGGGCAACGACGCGATTTTCACCTTTATTCCATGCGTTTATGATATCAGATCGTCCTTTGCCACCAGCACCTATTGCTGCAAGGCCCAGCTGATCACTGGGGGCTGCAAATCCCTTGCCCAGCACGTGCCGGGGGACAATAAAAAATGATCCGGCAAGGAGTGCGGTATCTTTGATAGCTTTACGTCTGGAGGTGCTATTTTGAGGACTACATTTCGACATTACAACCCTTTTTTGACTTGACTGTCAAAAGTAATCAAATCAATAAATTCTGGGTAGAGAAGCTCTGTGATAGTATTCTTCAAGAGCATAATCTACTTCGGCATCCGGGTCGATTGATCCCGTCTGACGAAAGCGATATTCGTCAGCTTTCCAGATATATTGATATTCTTTACCTGCACAATCCTGATCGGAGGTATGAAATTTCATCTCCTGGATATAGTAATCTTCTTTGAGTTTTTGCCGGCCAAACGAAAGATCGGAAATCGCTCCAGAATACCGGAAACTAACCCGATAAAAATAGTCAGGTACTATAAATTTTATGGTCTCTTCATATTCAGACGGTCTGATTACGGATCCATTGTGATCATTGGTAAGTTTTGTCATCCGCCAGACACCCATGAGAGGGTGCTTGTGATCATAATTTCTGGCTACTCTCACATAGCGTTCCTTAATGTTGGAGTAGTTTCCCCTTCCCCCGTTGATTTCACCCTCCAGGGTTAGACTATTGTACTTCAGATCGTACTTAAATGACTGAGGAGCTACGATCAGTGTACTGTCCCATGTATTGTATTCTACATATTCGAGAATTTGATCGTCACGTTTGTCAAAGGTTCCACCGATGGCACCGACTAGTTGGAGGCTGTCGGGGTTAAACCTAATGACCGCAAAACGATCGTCGTAAAATATTTTGTAACCGACTATGTCAGAATTTGGATCCAGTTTTTCCTGATCCCACTGGGAATCAACCAGACGCCAGGTTCCAGTAAGAGATTTCCTGGTTTCGGCAAGATGCTTCAATTCCTCGGGGACAACGGATCGTTGTTTCAAATGTAAATCGTCATCATACGGACTGCAAGATGCGACCAAGAGGAGGATCAATCCTGCAGCAACAAGATTGGTATCAAACATAAGGCTTTGTTTGTATTACGCATTATCAAAATCACACATCAGAATGATCTCCCACTCCGGTGTGCATGGTCTATGTGATTCCAATATGGGAATCGATGGAAATCAGCCGGATCTTCACATAGTTTGTCCGGTCATGCAAGGGATTCTCCGCAAGCATTCTGCATTTCCCTGGGGTTCATCACTAAGCTGTGGAAGAATTTGACTGGTCTATTGATCTCAGAGAAATATGGTTGTAACATATACTCAATCCGGCTTCCCCACATAAGGCCGGCAATCATACCTGCCCGATTGTGGAGATTCCGTTGTTTTTAGCGCAAAAACCGCGCCATGAAACCGTCATGGCCGAATGGACTATGCGATCTTCACATTAGCGTCCTACTTTTGCATAAGTAGCATTTAATGTTGTCACAAAGTTTCAAGTGTATTTTTGTTGCCAAATGAGACGCAAAACGTCGACAGAGCAGGAGCTCTGGCGAGGCTTTGCAACGATCCCGAAAGCTTTCGGGAGGTGCAAAAATAATTGAAAATTTGTCATAAGATTTAGTGGGTTCGTCTACTAGACTATTACACTAATTATAATAAACAATTTCTCCATTTTTTGCCTTCTCATCGCTGTCACTCTTGACAGGATGCCTGCCCACATCTCGATCTGGCAAAAAATCTTTGGAAATTCATACAAGAAAATAATGCAACGGGCTTAGAGTTTATTCCTCTGGATCAATTCGAGCAGATCATCGCGATAGTTTTTGCCGATTGGAAGATGTTTCGTCTTTCCGCCTTCAATGACCTCAATGGCGTTGCCTACCACCGCATTGATCTTGTCAACGTTAAGAATATAAGAGCGGTGAATTCTTTTAAATATTTTATCCGGCAATTTTTCCTCGAGGCTTTTCATTGTCTGTAAGGTGATCACTCTTCCTTCTGCCATCCTGAGGATGACATAATCCTTTAGCCCCTCTATGTATATGATGTCATTATAATTCACTTTGACATACTTTTTGTCAGCTTTGACAAAAATAAAATCACTTTCGATCGCCTTTGGAGAATTCTGACCCGATTGTCGAAGCTTTATTTGTTCGATTGCCTTATTCGCTGATTTCATAAATCGCTCGGTCGATATGGGTTTAAGTAAGTAGTCAACAGCGTCCAGCTCAAATCCATCGATGGCATAATTGGGGAATGCTGTAGTAAAGATCAAGAGCGGCGGCTTTTTTAAGGTTTTTACAAAATCGATTCCGGTCAGTTGAGGCATTTGGATATCCAGAAACATAAGATCGATATCATCCTCTTGAGTGAGGATTTGATTTGCTTCAAATGCATTTGCACATCGAGCTACAAGGTCCAGCTCAGGTACTTTATCAATGTAGGTTTCAAGGACATCCAGTGCGAGGGGTTCATCATCGACGATGAGGGTTTTAATTTTCATTAGTAATTTTTAATTAAGATTTAAGTCAAGGTCTACTAGATAAGTATTGGGATTATTTGATATTTTCAATTCATATTTATCATCATAAATAAGGTTCAGCCTCCTTTTTACATTTACAAGGCCAATTCCACCTGATTTTCGATGTACAAGCCTTGGCTGTGACGGGCCCTTACTGTTTTCTATCCTAAATTTTAAATTATTCTGATGCACACTCAGATCAATATTTACCCAGCCACTGGAAATCTGCGTATTCGGTCCGTGTTTAAAACTGTTTTCTATAAAAGGTATCAATAATAGTGGAGCGATTTTTTGGTTTGTAATTTTACCTTCGAGATTAAAATTGATTTTTATTGTCTTTTGTTGTCTCAATTGTTCTAGATCTAAATAATTTTTCATATAGGTGACTTCTTTGCTCAGGAGTACTTTTTTTTCATTGCATTCGTAAAGCATGTACCTCATCATTTCTGATAGTTTCAGAACAATTTCAGGAGCATCATCAGATTTCTTCAAGGTAAGTGCATAAAGATTATTTAATGTATTAAAAAGAAAATGAGGATTGACTTGAGATCGCAAAAATTTTAATTCAGATTGCATGGTCTGCGTCCGGAGCTCCATTTTTTCAGACTGGTGAATAAACCAATCGCTAATTATTCCATAAATAGTAGATGAACTACCGACAAGAAACATTGACATGAAAAAATATGATTGATTAGATATGAAATAATGTTGAGTGGTAGGAGTGGCTGAAGACAAAAGCACCTGAATCGTGGTCTTAATAGGGGTGAGAATAAGCACTGCTAAAATGAGAAGAAAGACATAGGTCCAGAATTTTTTTGCAGACAGGTATTTCGGGATTAGATAAAAGAGATTGATATAGATCAACACCGCATAAAACATGATGTCAATCAGTTTTTGATACAGTACAAAGGGCCATCCCAATTCAGAGAAATCGGAGGCAACCAAAACAGCGAGTAGGACAAGCCAAAAGATCATGTGACCTATCCATCGGCGATCACCCCAAAAAGCGGTGCGCTGCAGGAGTTGCTTTAGGGCTATTACCTTCATATGGTACCTAACATGATTACCATCATCTTCGTTTACAATATACAGACTTATAGATGAACGGAACACTGGAAGTGACGAGAATGGACCATGTGATGACAAAATGGTGCCAAGCTGTGATCATGTACCATTGGGAAAGGGAAAATTTGCTATCCAGTAAAAAGTCAAATTCCTACCTTTAGCCGGCTAAACTTTTATGGGACTTTTTCCTTTTAGTAAGCTAAAGACAATAAAATGGATAATCATACGGATAAACTGGTCGGTGAACGAATTCCGGCTGAGATGGCTGATAATTTTGTCAATGTTTTGACCCACATAGGGGAAGACCCTACACGAGAGGGACTTGTGAGAACTCCACTTCGGGCCGCAAAAGCAATCAAGTATCTGACATCGGGTTATGATATGGATCCAAAGGTAATACTGGAGGGTGCGCTCTTTAGCGAAGAGTACAGCGAAATGGTTATCGTCAAGGATATTGAACTGTACAGTCTGTGTGAGCATCACATACTTCCCTTTTTTGGCAAAGCACACGTGGCTTACATTCCCCGTGGCAAGATTGTAGGACTCAGTAAGATACCCAGGGTGGTTGATGTCTTTGCGCGGAGATTGCAGGTGCAGGAACGACTTACTCACGAGATCCTTAACTGTATTCAGGATGTATTAAAGCCCTATGGAACTGCGATCGTAATCGAAGCCCGTCATATGTGTATGATGATGAGAGGAGTGCAAAAGCAAAACTCGGTGACAACGACATCAGCCTTTACGGGCGAGTTTAGAAAGGAGGAGACAAGAGCTGAGTTCTTAAATCTTATCAGTGCCTCACTCCATTGAGAGCAATGGTACAAGCAGTAAAAAGATGAAAGCGTTTATTTTTCCGGGACAGGCCAGTCAATTTGCAGGGATGGGAAAGGATCTTTACGAGTCCTCCAGTCTGGCAAGGGAGCGATTCGCCTATGCTGACAAATTGGTGGGATTTGACCTCTCCAAAATCATGTTTGATGGATCTGAAGATGATCTCAAGCAAACGAGCATCACCCAGCCTGCCGTCTTCCTCCATTCTGTCATAACTGCAGAAATCAATAAGAATGTCCTTCCTTCAGCAGTTGCGGGACATTCTTTGGGAGAGTTTTCAGCCCTGGTATCAGCTCAGGCTCTGACATTTGAGGAAGGACTCCGTCTCGTGCAGATTAGAGCAACCGCAATGCAGAAAGCCTGTGAGATGAATCCCGGTACCATGGCTGCTATCGTGGGTCTCGAGGATGAAGTTGTGGAAAACACTTGCGCTACAGTCGAAGGGGTTGTAGTTGCAGCCAACTATAATTGCCCGGGACAACTTGTGATCTCCGGTGAGATCGGTGCAGTTGCTGAGGCGTGCAGTGCACTGAAAAATCTCGGCGCCAAGCGGGCCATTCCGTTGGCTGTAGGAGGTGCCTTTCATTCCAGCCTGATGTCCCCTGCAGGCTCTGAGCTGGCTGAGGCCGTCAATTCAGCAACCTTTTCTTTGCCTGTATGTCCGGTTTTTCAGAACGTCGATGCAAATCCCAGCAGAGACCCGGTGGAGATTAAAGAAAAACTGATCCAACAGCTGACCGCTCCGGTCAGGTGGACTTCTATCATTGAAAACATGATAGATTTTGGGATACAACGGTTTTTGGAGGTGGGAGGTACAGGTAAAGTTTTGCGAGGGATGGTAAGGAGGATCGATAGGGAAATTCCGACCGATGCTTTGTAAATTTGATTCTGATGAATGACACTAAAGTATATAAGGGGACCGTGCTTCTTGCGGAGCCCTTTAGCCTCGATATAAATTTTAGGAGGACTGCTGTGCTTCTCACCGAGCACACGGGGGAGGGCACAGTGGGTTTTATAATGAACCGGAAGATGCAGGTAAAGGTTGGTGAGGTTCTCGCAGATTTTCCGGAATTTGAATCCCAGGTTTATTTCGGCGGACCTGTTGCGACAGATAGCCTCCATTTCTTACATAATGTAGGAGATTTGCTGGAGGATAGTGTTAAAGTGCGGAATGGTGTCTACTGGGGTGGTAATTTTGAGAAACTCAAATTTCTTATCGAATCCAAATTAGTTGGATTAGAAAACATACGATTTTATATCGGTTATTCAGGATGGTCCTCTGGTCAGCTTGAAGATGAACTTCAATATGGATCATGGGTATGTGCCCATATGCATGCCAACTATTTATTTAAATCTAACCCGGATCAATTATGGCAACAGATCATGGGAAATAAGGGAGATGCTTTTTCTGTCATTGCAAAAATGCCTGATACTTTTAGTTGGAATTGATTTGATGTATGCTGACCTTTCACCGAATTATTTTTCACCCACGAGTTTCTATTATTAAAGTTGTATTTGCATTAAATTCTTAACCGGAAATGGTGGGTTGATTTATGATTCAACTAGTTGATATTGGAATTCAGTATGGGGAGCGCGTTCTATTTAAGGATGTTTCTTTTCAAATTGGCACAAGAGATAAAATTGCTCTGGTAGGTCGCAATGGGGTGGGTAAATCGACAATATTTCATATCATAAACGGTGATCAGAAGCCAGATCAAGGCACGATAAATAAACAGTCAGGAATTGTCGTCGGCCTCTTGCCCCAAAAATTAACAATCGATCAGGACCTAAGCGTCAGGAGTGCTGCTGAACAGGCATTTGAAACAATTAATGTCCTCGAGGAGGAAAATGAAACCCTGCAAAAAGCATTGGAGGCTTCCACAGATTTTGAAAGCAAAGAGTATCTGCAATTACTGGAAAGATTTAATGAGAATTTGGAGCACTTACATCACCATGATGTAGATGGAAGAGATAAAAAAATAGAACTTGTATTAAAGGGATTGGGATTTGCTGGAGCTGAGTTTGATGTACCCTTGTCTACACTGAGTGGAGGATGGCAAATGAGGGTTGAATTGGCCAAATTGCTCTTACAGCAACCTCATTTATTACTCCTTGATGAACCAACAAATCACCTGGATATCGAGGCAATCATTTGGTTGGAGCAATACATTGTCAACTATCCGGGTGCTCTGATAGTCATATCACATGATCAGGCGTTTTTGCGCAATACTGCCTCGAGGGTAATCGAAATTGAAAATAGTAAGGCAACGGATTATAATCTGAAATACGATAAATACCTCACCCAGAAGGCTGAAGTCCGGCAATACCAGGAAGCGGCCTTTAAAAATCAACAACGTCAAATCGCTCAGAAAGAAAAGACGATCAAGCGGTTTATGGCCAAAGCCACGAAAACCAGCATGGCGCAATCTATGCAAAAGCAGCTAAACAAAATAGATCGCATAGAGCTCGATGAGGTAAATCAAAAATCGATGAAGGTGCGCTTTCTGCCTGTAAAGAGGAGCGCACGCACCGTTTTGAAAATTAGAAATCTCGGGAAAAGTTTTGGAGATAAAAAAGTGTTGGTGGGTCTGGACGTTGATCTCGAAAGGGGAGATCGCGTAGCAATAGTGGGGCAAAATGGTCAGGGCAAAACCACACTTTGCAAAATCATGCTTGGAGTTCTGAAGCCTACGTCGGGAGAGGTGACAATGGGTACCAGTCTCGATGTGGGTTATTATGCTCAAAATCAATCGGATCTTCTCGAAGATGATGAGACGATTTTGGAATTTATGGAGCTGCGTGCCCCGGAAGGAATGCGGACCAGGGTGCGGTCTATCCTCGGAGCATTTATGTTTAGTGGTGAAGATGTCGAAAAGAAGATCAAGGTACTTTCGGGGGGTGAAAGAGCGAGATTAGCACTTGCGCATCTGTTGATGCAACCAATAAATCTGCTGATACTCGACGAGCCCACAAATCATTTGGACCTCGACTCAAAAGAGGTCTTAAAGGGAGCCCTGATGGATTATGAGGGCAGTCTGGTCGTTATTTCGCATGATCGCGATTTTCTTAGTGACCTCACAGATAAAACCTTTGAGCTGCGTGACCACAAATTATTTACCTACCTAGGTGATGTATTGTATTTTCTCAAGAAAAGGGAACTCGAAAACATGCGGGAAGTTGCCCTGCAAAAAGGGGATCGAATTCCGACAAAAAATACGACGAGAGATCGGGCCATGCCTTCGGACAAGGAAGCCGCAAGATCCCGGCTTCGTCTTGCACAGAAAGCTGAAAAGAAGGTTTTGAAATTGGAGGCAGCGATTGCGAAAATGGATCTTGAAATGGTGAAGGAAGGATTTTATGAGCGGCCGGATCTTGAGGATCAACTCGGTAAATATGCCAGGTTAAAGAGCGATTTAAAAGCAGCGGAGGAAGATTGGGAATCGCTGATCGAGTGATAATTTTTTAGATCTGGGTTAAAATCTTTTGCTTTAGGGACAAAGACTTTAAGTTGCATTTGCATTTGGTTTGACAAGATGGGCCAATTCACTATTATGTTGGAGATAATGCTGAGGGGACTGCCCTGTAAATTCCTTAAAATCCCTGATAAAATGACTCTGATCAAAGTAGCCCACTTGATAAATCAAACGATCCCATTCGACCTGTCGTTGGCCCGCCATCAATGAACATACATATCCAAAGCGCCGGACCCGGCCATAAAATTTGGGACTGAGACCCACTCTTTGGAAGAAGTGCCTTTCAAATGTGCGACGGCTCATGCAGGAGTGCAAAACAAGATCACCAATATTGACATTGCCCCTGTGGTCAATAATTTGTTGTGCAGCGAAATCTACACCATCCGGATTTATCTCTCTTTTTCCCAGTTGGGCAAGTAGGGTTTTTTCGAGAATTTTTACACGCGTGTCGACAGAAGGGGCATCTTGCAATTTGTCAAATACGTTTCTAAACTCTTCTTTCAGGAGAAGCTCAATGTCCATCCGAATGTTGGAAAATTCATACATCTGCAGACCAAACAACTTAAATAATCCTGTGGGTTTAAAAACAATTCCGATCTGGTCTATTTTCGATGCAAAGCGGATGGCGTAATTTCTAATGCATTGACCAGAGAGGAATGCGGGTGGCATCGTACTTACCTGCCCCTTATCCAAACTCAATTTCTGGTCGCCTGAGAGATTAAAGACTATGGCAGTGTAACTATTAGGTGGAGAGTCGATCCAGCATCCCTCCTCGGGAAAAATACCCTTGAGCACATAGTAGCATTGTACGACGGATCTAAGTGCCACAGAAGGCTGGAGTTTAGAGTACTTCATAATGACTGCTCTTTCGAAAAAACGAAAAAGGAATATTTGATTCCATTGATCAAATCCCTCTTAATATAGTGAAATTTCCCAGAGATATGTTACCCTTTGTGCTGAAATAACCGTCTGCCTTTATGATGTAATCATTAAATGTCTATTTTGGAGACTCATGATTTTATGTCCTTACATGTAATTATCCAAATATGGTTGAAAAGGGGGTGTGGGTCGTCGGTACCTGTGATACAAAGTGGCAGGAGATATCATTTGTATATGAGCTGCTAAAACCTCAAGTCTCCCGTGTTTCGATTGTGGATGTGTCTACCAGAAGACACGGATTTAAGCCTGAGATAAAAGCGGAGGAAATTGCCGTAAATCATCCCACTCGCCCTGGCTTCCTGGGTGATAATACCGACAGGGGAGATGCGGTGGCATGTATGTCGGAAGCCTTTTGTGCCTATGTCAGGAAAAATCGGCCAATGGCAGTAATCGGCCTGGGAGGTTCAGGTGGCACATCAATAATCTGTGCAGGACTCAGAGTACTCCCTGTCGGGATTCCCAAGATTATGGTTTCGACGGTGGCTTCCGGTCAAGTGGCCCCCTATGTAGGTGCAAGTGATATCTTTATGCTTTATTCGATTACCGATATAGCCGGTGTAAACCAGATTTCCCATACTTTATTGAGCAATGCGACAAATGCGCTTCTTGGCATGTTGCAAAACAAAATCCAACCCTATGAGGCGGAGAAGGCAATAGTGGGAATGACCATGTTTGGAGTCACCACCAAGGGAGTGATGCAAGTGAAAGAAGGGATTGAGGAGCAATTTGAAGTGTTAGTTTTTCATGCCACCGGGGCAGGTGGCCGGTCGCTGGAGAAATTGGTTGAATCTGAGATGGTCAATCATGTTATAGATATGACCACCACAGAGATCTGTGATCTGCATATGGGAGGGATCATGAGTGCCGGTAAGGAAAGGATGGACAGAATTCTCCGGAGAAAAATTCCCTATATCCTTTCACTGGGCGCACTGGATATGGTAAATTTTGGGGGAATAGAAACCGTACCTACAAGATATCGGGACAGACTTCTCTACAAACACAATCCTCAGGTGACACTGATGCGCACTAGCCCTGCAGAAAATCGTGAAATGGGAAAATGGATTGCACGGAAAATAAATATAAGCGAAGGCCCTGTCAGATTATTTATTCCGGAAAAGGGGGTTTCAGCCCTTTCGGTAGAAGGGCAACCTTTTTATGATCCTGAAGCTGATCAGGAACTTTTCAATACATTAAAAAATGACATCAACCAAACAGAGGACAGAGAGATTATCTCTTTGCCTTATAGCATAAACGACAAGGAATTTACGAATGCCATTATCTCAGAATTTTTGGCACTTAATATATTTTAGACAAGAGATCGTATTTATAAAATGAATAAGGAAAAAATTCTAAAACGATTGCGGGAAAAGATTAGTGCAGGCAGGCCGATTATTGGAGGAGGAGCGGGTACAGGAATATCAGCTAAATGTGAAGAGGCGGGAGGAATTGACTTAATTATTATTTACAATTCCGGGCGGTACAGGATGGCCGGCAGAGGTTCATTGGCAGGGCTATTGGCCTACGGAAATGCGAATGAGATTGTTGTGGAAATGGGAAAAGAGGTGCTGCCGGTGGTGAAAAATACGCCCGTACTCGCGGGTGTAAATGCTACAGACCCATTTATTGGCATGGAATCCTTTTTAAAACAATTATGGTCACAGGGATTTTCCGGAGTTCAGAATTTCCCCACTGTTGGCCTTATTGATGGTGTGTTTCGCGAAAACCTGGAAGAAACTGGAATGAGTTACAGCCAGGAGGTAGATATGATTTCCATGGCAAGTGACATGGACCTGATTACTACGCCCTATGTATTTAATGTAGACGATGCCGCGGCGATGGCAAAAGCAGGTGCGGATATTATTGTTTGCCATATGGGACTCACCACTGCTGGCAGTATTGGAGCTCAAACCGCAAAAACATTGACTGCTTGTGTGGAATTAATAAACACGATGGCAGACGTGATAAAAAGAATAAATTCTGAGGCAATCATCTTATGCCACGGTGGCCCGATTGCCATGCCGGAGGATGCGCAATTTATATTATCGCGCTGTCCGGAAGTCGGGGGATTTTATGGCGCCAGTAGCATGGAACGGTTGCCCACGGAGGTTGCCATCAAAGAGCAGGTGGAAGCGTTTTGTAACTTGACGATCTCAGATAAGGAGTAGGAATAAGGAATAGTAAAATATTATAGTTAATATGTTTTTGGAAGGAATAAATCTTGAGCGGGAAAATCTGGACTGGGGTTCGTTAGCCACCATAAGTGGTCCGCTAATTAACAAAGCAAAGGATATCGTGACATTACACGTCGATTTAAATCCCGGGATGGGCCACAATTTCCATTTGCATCCCAATCAGGAAGAAGTAATTTATGTGCTTTGCGGCACTGTCGAACAATGGGTGAGAAAAGAAAAAAAGATATTGAAAAAAGGAGATGCTGCTTTTATCGGTACTGGAGTGGTCCATGCATCCTTTAATATCGGTCAGGAAAATGCCCAGGTACTTGCTATTTTGGGACCGGCTGTTGGAGAGAGCGGATATGAGGTTGAGGAGGTTTTTGATCAAGCTCCCTGGAATACGTTGAGATCAACTTAAGATTTGATTCACTATCTCACCATGAACGTCAGTGAGCCGATATCTTCTTCCCTGATGCTTGTACGTCAGTTTTTCATGGTCGACTCCCAGCAGATGCAATAGGGTGGCCTGAAAATCATGAACGTGGACCGCGTCTTTGGCAATATTGTACCCGAATTCGTCGGTTTCGCCAAAGGTAAATCCCGGCTTTATGCCGGCGCCAGCCATCCAAATTGTAAAACATCTTGGATGATGGTCACGGCCATAGTTCTCGTGAGTAAGTCGTCCCTGAGAATAATTAGTCCGGCCAAATTCTCCACCCCAAACGACCAGGGTGTCCTCGAGCAGACCTCTTCTCTTCAGGTCGGTAATCAATGCCGCTGAGGCCTTATCAGTGTCACGGCATTGAGAAGATAATTCGCGCGGTAAATCCGAATGCTGATCCCAACCCAGGTGATAAAGCTGGATAAACCGTACATCGCGCTCAGCCATTCGCCTGGCTAATAGACAATTCGCAGCATATGAACCCGGGCGACGAGCATCATCTCCATAGAGCGCGAAGACCTCGTCGGGCTCACTGGAAATATCCATGGCCTCAGGCACTGAAGTTTGCATCCGGTAGGCCATTTCGTATTGGGCAATTCTAGACTGAATCTCAGGATCTCCAAATTGCTCTTGGCGGTGGTGATTGAGATCTGCCAGATAATCGAGCATTTTTCTACGGCTTTCCTCCTTCATCCCGTCTGGATTCTGAAGATATAATACGGGTTCCTTACCCGATCGAAATTGTACTCCCTGATGCAAACTCGCCAGAAAACCATTACCCCAAAGTCTGGAATAAATAGGTTGCGGCCTTTGAGCCCCCCGGGAAAGTAAAACCACAAAGCAAGGGAGATTTTGATTTGAAGATCCAAGACCGTAGCTGAGCCATGATCCCATGCTGGGTCTGCCGGGTTGCTGAGATCCGGTTTGAAAAAATGTGATCGCAGGATCGTGATTGATCGCTTCGGTATGCATGGTTTTGACAAAACACAGATCATCGACAATTTCACTTGTTTTTGGCAATAGATCACTTACCCATGCACCACAATCACCGTGTTGAGAAAAATTAAAGAGCGAGGCCGTCAGAGGCTTGGTCTTTTGTCCTGAGGTCATCCCGGTGAGACGCTGCCCCATTCTTACGGATGCAGGTAGCTCCTCTCCGTGCATTTCGGTGAGAAGCGGTTTGTAATCAAATAAGTCCAGCTGACTAGGTCCTCCACTTTGAAACAAATAGATTATACGTTTGGCTTTGGGAGAGGAGTGGGTCGCGTCGAGCAACCCATCTTTGCCAGGAACGGAGCTTTGTGTATTTGAAGGTATACAACCCAGCAGATTACCCAGCGCAAGACCGCCAATCCCAAGACTAAATTTTGATAAAAAATGACGCCGGTTTAATTGGCAAAAATGTTCGAGGAAAATGCGCTCTTCACGAGTGGAAGCTGACTTCAGTTTTTTCATAATTCGACGGCTTATCTTCTTCTTGCTTCATCCAGATTAAAAATCATACTCACGGTCATCGTCAAGGCAGCTCCTATTGCGGGTTCAGCAAACTGACTTGCCGGCGAATCTCCGACACTTAATATTGCCAGCGCCTCGTCCGGATCACGATCGAAATCCATTTTTGATTCATCAAAAAAGGATTTCATTTTTTCATATTCCAAAACCGAAGGAATTCGGGTGGTGATTTTTCTAAATGCCCTTTTTATCTGCGATTCCAAATCGTCTTCTTCTTCAGATAAGAGCGTAGCCAAATGCCTCGAGGCTTCGAGATAGGTGGGATCGTTGAGCAATATAAGAGACTGCAAAGGAGTACTGGTGGCTTGACGGCGTACCGTGCAAACCGATCTTTCCGGAGCATCAAGGGTGATCATGGTGGGTGGAGGGATCGTCCTTTTCCAGTACGTGTACAGGCTACGTCTATATTTGCTTTTGCCGGGGCTCACTCTGTATTTGTTTTCGCCGATTTGATTTGCCAGTTCTTTCCAAATTCCGGGTGGTTGATAAGGTTTTACCCACTTTCCACCCACCAGATCGTATAGGGTATTGCTGACGTACAGAGCCTGGTCGCGCAACATCTCTGCGGAAAGTGGTCGATTGGGACCTCGTGATAAGTACCGATTTGACGGATCCTGCTGATATGACCTGTCATCAAAGGCCGCAGACTGTCGATAGGTCTTACTCAGCACGATGAGCTTTAACATGTGTTTGATATCCCAGCCACTCTTTTTAAACTCAATCGAGAGCCAATCGAGTAATTCGGGGTGGCTTGGGAGATCGCCTTGGTTTCCAAAGTCTTCCGCTGTTTTGACAATTCCCTGACCAAAGCATTGCTGCCACAGCCGATTTATCATCACTCTCGCCGTCAGTGGATTCTTATCTTCAAATAGCCATTTTGCCAATCCAAGTCTGTTTTGCTCTTCCGATTCGAAAGGTAGAATTCGAGCTGGTGTATTTCTTTCCACACGATGTAGTTTTGCATCATACGCTCCTCTATCTAAAACAAACGATGGCTTGATGGTGTCACTCTCCTGCATAATCATAATATGAGGCACTATGGTGTCAAGAGCCCTTAAGCTATCGAGTGTGTTTTCCCATTTTTTTATCGGGGTAGAGTGATTTACAAGATAATTTTCCAGTAATTCTTCGTTCGTGCTGCGCGCAGATTTATTGATAATCTTTTTTACTTCCAGCTGGCTAAGCCGGCGATCATAAATTCTCACTTCATCAATTTTTCCACCCTTAAATCCATGCTGGTCCTGGAGTACTCTGGCGCGGTGATTCCAATGACCGATCAGAAAATCATTGCCATTATCTATACTTAGGCTTCCCAGGCTATCTTTTACTATCTCGGCTGCTTGCTTCTGTCCATCCAAGAAAATAGTTACTCCCCGGGCTTCTCCGGAACCATCATAGGTGACTGCCAGATGATGCCAACCCTTCGAAGGTAGCCGGTTTCTGGTCCGAACTTCTATTTGTTTATTATTAAATACGTTGTGTATGAGTCTTACCGAGATCTTACGGTTGGTAAGCAAAGTGCAATCATATCCCTGTCTGTATTGTTCTTCATTTCGTCTGGCAAATATTGCAGCGTCCCTTATAGGTTTTATCTTATGATTGACCCATAGACTCACAGAAAACCGGTCATAGTGATTAAAATCAGCGATTTCACCAAGTGTCAAAAAGTTATCACCATCAAATTGCAATGAATTCCCACTGAAACCCGGTAATTTTTCTGGCAGCGGGATCTTTGGAGGAAGATTTACATTTGCCCTTCCTTTTTTTTCCTGCAAAGCAGCATCAAAAAAATGCCAGTCTTTATCATCGAGATTAAAGTGCGCCACAAGCCCTTGCTTTAGGTCGTAGAGTGCTTCTGATTCGTTTCTATTCCATTCTTCAAATACAAGGCTTTCTGATTTCCGTAATTCACCAATTTTATTTTTTGCTTCGTTTATCTTTTTTCCAATTGTTTCTTTTCTCCTCAGATAATCCTCATCCTCCATTTTTATTGAGGGTGATGGAGATAGATCGAAATAACTGATCCGGCCCCTTTCCCCTTCCACATTATTGAAGAAGCCGAACAAGCCATAATATTCGTCCATAGTTATCGGATCGTATTTGTGGTCATGGCACCGGGCACATTGCATGGTCATGGCAAGGAAAGCCGTGGAAAAAGTCTCTGTCCGATCTGCAGCATATTCTGTAAGATATTCTTCGTCGATGACACCGCCTTCCTGGGTGATGGCATGATTTCGATTAAACGCCGTTGCAAGTTTTTGAGCGTAAGTTGGGTCATGTAACATGTCGCCCGCAAGCTGTTGTGTCACAAATTGATCATAAGGTTGATTTTGATTGAATGCGTTTATCACCCAATTCCTCCAGGGCCAGATGGTGCGTGGTCTGTCATCCTGGTACCCGTGAGAATCGGCATACCGCGCGACATCGAGCCAACTGCTGGCCATATGTTCTCCGTATTGCTTTGATTCTAAAAGTTCATCGACTATTCTCTCATAATCGTCCTCTCCAGATGATTCCAGTAAGGCATCAACTGATTCAGGAGATGGGGGTAAGCCAGTCAGGTCAAAGGAAGCCCGCCTCAACCACAGTTCCGGCTTTTCCTCACCAGCGGGCTTTAACCCTTGATCAATCATTTTTTTGAGTACGAATGCGTCGATTGGATTTTTATCCCAGCCCTCGCGCTTTGCTGGAGGAATACCCTGTACTTCAGGCGGAATAAAAGCCCAGTGTTCTTTCCATTCGGCTCCCTGAGAAATCCATTTGGTGATAAGTTTTCTCTCGTAGTCATTTAGGGACAAATTGCTGGATGGCGGAGGCATCATATAATCTGGATCGTCCGAGATGATTCTATGGTACAACTCACTAGATTGCAAATTTCCGGGACTGATCACAAACATGCCATCATTGTCAACAGCCGAGAACGCTCCCCCTTCCAGGTGCAGTGAAAGTTCAGCCTCTCTTGCTTTTTCATCCGGGCCGTGGCATGCAAAGCAGCGATCACTCAGCAGGGGTTTGATGTGAAAATTAAAGTCTACTTTTTTGGGAAGAACACCAACGCCCTGCTCAGTCCTTGTGCACTGAGAAAGAAGAAAAGTAAAACTCAAAAGTAAGAAAGGACGGAAACGCCAATTCATCTGAGAAATTCGCAATGTGATGATGTCCAAAGATAGTGATTTTTAAACGGGCTCCGCAGGATAAAGGAGCCAGTAGGATGTCCGGATCTTAAGCAATAGTTACATCTGGATTTTACAGTGTAAAATCCAGAGGATAAATAGAGAGAGGTTTTAACAATCTGCGCTCTGCAATTTTTAGTGTCGGATGAAGTGCATGGCGCAGTTACGAGAAACGAACTAGTGAGGACTGAACATGATCACATTCTATATGATCCGTTCGTTTCCTCCATCAATCGGTATCTGTGCGCCTGTTGTTTTGGCAAAAACAGGTCCCAACATCGTGACAGCCAACTCAGCGACATCACGCGAAGTCACTTCTTTCTTTAAAACATTGTTGGTCTTGTATTCTTCGACCGAAAGCCCGTAGTGACGTGCTCGTGCCTCCAGTACCTCATCCGTCCATATGCCTGTGTCATAGACCGCATTGGGGTGGAGCATATTTACGCGGATTCCATCCTCGCCAAGCTCCATCGAGGCCACCCGACCGAGTTGATTGAGTCCCGCTTTCGCGACAGAATAAGCGGATGCACCAGGACCCGGAGCGGGAACATTCTTGGAACCTATTATCACAATTGCCGGATCCACACCTTGCTTCATATATGGGATGACAACCTGCATCATTTTTTGCTGACTAGTGAGATTCAGCTCAATGCTTTTATTCCAGATCTTGTCGTCCATTTGATCAATGGTTTGGCTCCTTGGAAATATTCCTGCATTCAAAATCAGCAGATCGAGTCCTCCAAATAACTCGATGGTTCTTTCGACGCATTGCTGCACCTCTCGATTGCGAGTCACATCACACTTGAGACCAAGAATATGATTAGAGTCAAAACACGATGTCACGTTGTCATTAATATCCAGGGCGACGACGGCCGCCCCCTTTGCTGCCAGATTTTCGACACATGCTTTTCCTATACCGCTTGCTGCTCCGGTGACAAGTGCTACTTTACCCTGAAGCAGCTTGGGCTTACCCGCCTTTGCCAGCTTTGCCTGCTCAAGACTCCAGTACTCCATCTCAAAAAGATCCTTCTTGGGCAGGGCCTTCCATCCCCCCAGTTGTTCGGCCTGGTAAATTGCCTTCATGGTGTGATCTGTAATATCTGCAATGATGTTCATGGCCTTGACCGTATTGCCTACCACGATTGTGCCCCGGTTGGGTCGCACGATCCATTTGGGTGTTGGCCGGAGACAGGTCAAGTGACCCGGATTATGTCTTTCAAAATATTGATAATAATCAGATACGTAATTCTCCAGATCTTTTTTCTGGTCTTGCCCGGCGATCAGGGGCTTTCGTTTTGTGCGTATTATATGATCCGGAGTCAGCGGACCCCGGCTGGCAATTTTCCTCAAATCAGGTAAGCTGCTAAATGCGACGGCCCGATTATTCTTAATTGTACGGCACAGGACTGGTGATCCCTCTACGTTGCAGAGTCCCTTTCGAAGAGAAGCGATTTCCAAAAAACTATTTTTCCCGGGCTTTCTGAGCGAGGGAAAGCCTACGACTTTTTTACTTCTTAAGTATTTTTCAGCAAGCGAAACATTTTTGATCATGTTGTCATAGCTGACCCTTGCATCTTCGTGAAAGGTAAATATGCCATGATTGAGCAGAATCATTCCCTCGATAGAAGACCAGTCCAATTTTTTGGTCATTTTATCAATCGTCTTAGCCAGAATAAATCCCGGCATCACGTACGGAACGATTAGCATGTGGTCGCCGTAGACTTCATGTATCATCTGCCTTCCAGTAGGTGTATTACTGACCGTAACAACTGCATCTGCATGTGTGTGATCCACAAAACGGAAAGGGATCAACGCGTGTAGAATAGCTTCGACCGAGGGATTGGGAGCGTTCGGATTCGTCATAGCACTGCGCTGGTATTTGACCATGTCCAAATCCGATAAAGTGTCGAGTTGTGCAAGTTGCAGCAGGCGTGACAGCCGTACCGGGGCAAATCCCTCTGTCTCAATAGTCGCAAGATCCCAACCGCTTCCCTTGACATAAAGTATATCTTCATTTTCTCCAAAAACATTTTTCTCTCTGATTTTTACCGAAGTGTTACCTCCACCATGCAAGACGAGATCCTCTTCCTGGCCTTGTAAGCGCGATGTATATACCCGGAGCTTGAGAAGGTCTCCTTTCAATTTATTTGCTTCTTTTTGATTCCAGCGATTTTTCATACTCTATCAGAATTGATGACAGTAGAATAAAGTTTGACTGGCTAAGATATTCAAACTTTTATCTTATCAGATTTTCGCAAATAACTGGAATTGCATTTTCAGCTGCTGTTGGAAAAATGTCTTTTCATATCTTTTCAGTAATTTCCACCTGATAATTTTGATAAGTGAAAAATGATTGTACCAAGGACGTCCAGAGCGGCTATAATGCAAAAGTTGCAGAAGAAAAAAGAAGACAGAATCCCGATATTCATAGCAAGTGCAGGAAGTGGATTGGTTGCAAAATTGCTGGAAAAAGCGGGTGCTGATTGTATCAATACATTTTCCGGAGCGAGACTCAGAGCAAATGGGATGGGGACGATGTCCATGATGTGGCCCATCCTGGACAGCAACAAACAAACTATCGATTATACACGTGAAGATATCATGCCTGCAATAAATGGGGATTCTTTTATCTGTGCCTGCCTCAATGCCAATGATCCCCTAAAAGACATGCGCTGTGTGCTACAGGATCTGAAAAATATTGGAGTCTTTTCGGCCTCCAATATCGGCCCCTCAATCAGCTATGTCGATAAGGATAGTGAGATTTACCGGGTGCTTACCAAGAGCGGTATTACCCTCGATAATGAAATTGAAATGCTGAAGCTCTGTAAAGAGATGGATATGGTATCCGTAGGTCTGGCATTTGATGAGGAGGACTCCTTAAAAATGGTCTCGGAATCAAAACCAGATATCTTTTGTTTTCATGCGGGCACAACAAAAGGAGGTCTTACCGGATATGACTCAGGTGAAACCATTGAGCAGACGGCGGCACGGACAGAAGAGGTATATAAAGAACTGCGAAAGATCAGTCCCGATGTACTATTGATCGCCCATGGAGCAGCGTTGGAGAATCCTGAAGATGCCCAGTTTATCTTGGATAATACCAGCTGTGACGGGATATGGACGGGATCCTCGACAGAACGCATCCCAATCGAACGGGCCGTATATGCCACTGCCAAGGAGTTTGCGGATCTGCGATTTCCCAAGTGATTATTAGCGAAGCAAATTTAGAATCATGAGTAAAACGATAGCTCTACTTGTCACACTCGATACAAAAGATCAAGAGGCGGGCTACCTGATGGAGCAGATCGAATCGAGAGGACATAAAGCCCTATTGATGGATATTGGCGTTATTGGAGTCCCGGGGATCAAGCCTGGCATTACACGTGAGCAGATTGCAGAGGCGGGAGGCCGTACAATGTCATCCCTCCTTGAAAATCCTACACGAGAGGAAGCTGGACAGGTCATGGTGGAAGGCAGCCGTCTTCTTTTGAAGGAGATGATATCGAAAGGAAAAGTAGATGCTGTTTTGGGTTTAGGGGGGACTCAGGGCACTTCCAGTTGCTGTGATATTATGCAAGTTTTGCCATATGGTTTTCCAAAGGTGATGGTATCTACAGTGGCTTCCGGAGACACGTCGAGCTTTGTCGGCATTAAGGATATCACCATGATGTTTTCGGTAAGTGACATTCTTAAGCTCAATCCATTTACGAGAAAAGTGCTGGCTAATGCGGCGGCTGCAGCTTGCGGTATGGCGGAGTCAGAATCCATTTTTGAGATGCAAAAAGGTGACAAACCCCTCATCGGAATGTCAAACCTTGGAGTCCTTACCCAAGGAGCGATGAAGGCCATCGAGTATTTTGAAGAAGCCGGGTATGAAGTCATTGTGTTTCATGCCGTGGGATCGGGTGGCAGAGCGATGGAGCAGATGATGAAAGAGGGTATTATCGGTGCCGTATTTGATTACGCGATGGGAGAAATTGCCGATGATGTGTTTGGCGTATTGCGGGCGGGTGGTCCTGAACGGCTGACAGTTGCTGGTAAACTCGGTCTTCCACAAGTATTATGTCCGGGTGGCGCTGAACATCTGGGAATCCTGGTGCCTCCTAATGAGGTACCTGAATCCTATAGAAATCACCAGTATGTGTTTCACAGTCCTGTCATATTTGTACCCAGGCTAAACGTGGAAGAGATCAGCCGGGTTGCAGATGACATTTGTAAACGCTTGCAACATACCAGGACGAAAGCCTATCTGATGCTGCCCACAAAAGGGGTGGGGCGTTATTCCATTCCTGGAGGGGTGCTTGAAGATAAGGATTCCGATGCCGCTTTTTTTAAGCGGCTGAAAGAAGGGGTCCCCGAAAATATAATTGTGATCGAAAAAGATCTCCATGCCGAAGAACCGGAGTTTGTACGGGATGCCGTCAATAGACTTATATCTCTGATCGAGGAAAAAGGATCTTGAACTTTGTCGCACATAAATCTTCAGATAGAAAGGTTACTTCCGGACCAGATCTACTCCTCTTTGCAGAAGAGGGCATTGATCTACATGCCATTGGGTGCCATCGAGTACCACGGCCTCCATCTGCCGATCGGGCTTGACAGTCTTACATCACATGGCATTTGCCTCCGAGCTGCCCAATCGACAGGTGGCCTCGTCATGCCATCCCTTTATTATGGGATGACAGGCAGCATTGGCCATCATCCCTGGACAATTTTATTGGAAAAAGAAGAGACTTTCCTATCCATTATCCTGGACACGATCAGAAGAATAGAGCAATTTGGAGTCGATTTAGTAGTGATTTTTACAGGTCACTTTGGGAGGAGGCAACTGGCAGCTCTGGAACGATTAGATCATTTATGGAAAGAAGAATCAAGGAGCCTCAGGATACTTCCGCTTTCGATAAGTGGATGTCCCCATGCTGAGATGAGGGGAGATCACGGGGCCATTTTTGAGACCTCAATTCTCCAGGAGTTGCATCCCGAACTGGTAAAACTGGACAAACTGCCCGAAAAGACTGATTTTCCAGCTGATGACCCAGGTGGCGATAGCTGGGGAAAGCACCGGCGTGATCCCGGGAATGTTCTGTTTGGGATCCTGGGTGATGATCCTAGGGCATACGATCCTGAAGAAGGGAGGATGCTGTTCAACACTATTGTGAAGTGGCTCGAAGACAGTGTGGAATCTGCCTGGAGTAATGTAGGCGAACGCTGAGAAGAAAAGGATGAGGATCGGTGATCAATCCAGAGCGACATCATTGCTTCCATCTCCCTTTATGTAATGGTCTCGCAATGTAAAGAGCGTCTTATAGGGATTGTTGGCATTAAGCATTGCCAAAATCCAATTGGGTGTCCTTCTTCCATTCTGAATAGTGAGATTGTATGTGACCTTTACCTCATGCTCACTTAGCGGTTCCAATCTCCAGGAGACAAAGGCTTGTGTCGCAACTCCTCCCTGATGATTTTCGGGGAGCATATTCGTGGATGCAATCTGGTCGTAAACGAGACTCGCAGTCCGGGTATCCCATGATTTCTCTACTGCCCAAATAAGATCTCTTTGACGGGCAGGCCAACCCTGCTGATTGCGGCTATAAAAGTGATATTTATCGTCTGAAAACCGGTGTACGATTTTGGCTTCCCTGACGTTTTCTTGCCATTTGGGATAATTCTCAACATCATCGAAAATCTTTTCGAGACTGTCCAGCGACATATTTACCGTTGCGATAGCTCTGAATGCTCGCACGTTCATGTGGTGACAATGGTGCACGAACACCTCCACGTCGTTTTTGTTAATCACTTTTTTCCATTCGGATTCAGTCTGACCTACCATGACGAGGCCAGTGCATAGGGTTATCCAGGAAATAAGAAGTGTTGTATACGTCCTAATCATAGGCAACTTCTTTATTTAGTGAATTAAGAACTATGGAACTTTGGCAGCTTGCCCGGATGGACAATCCGTTTTTGATCGGCTAAAATTCAACGAAATAACAGCAAAAACCTTGCCAGTAAATACTTGGCTTAGAACAAGTTAGTGGCTCTGATCTTCTCCAATGAACCTGTACAGAAAATAGATGCTAAATCTCGATTGGAGCCATTCGACATCAGTGTCAGGGGTGTTCTTGATGAGGATTTGCCGCATTTCGTCTTGCGAGAGGACGACCTGTTGCAGGACCGTACAAATGTTTTGAAAGCGATCAATCGTTAACTTTTCGGGCTCCTTGGCTTTAATTTTTCTCAAAACCTGCACGAATAGCTCGTGGTCATAGATGCAGTGATTGTCAGGATACCGGAGGCTGAGATATAGCAGAGGCATTTTAGCAGAATCGTGAAAGTGATAATTTTCAGAGGGTTGCATTGCTCTGAGCTGGGCCACCATTTGATCACAATGAAATCGAAAGCGCTGTAGCCTCTGCGTCAGATCAAGTTTTTGATTGAATAGATCTCTGAACATCGCACTTGTGAAATCCGGATTAATTGAGAAAAACTTGAGCATAACAGATTTTGCCGAATGTTGATCACCACCCCAGAGCTGCCTCGAGACCATATTGGAGAGGGCCCGATCGTACATCTGTGCAAGGTCTTCATGCTGCAGATTCCAATGTTCTTGGAAGTTCCGGAGGCACTGCCATATGAAATAGAGATCACGATAACGTGCAGTACTCAAATACGCACAATATCGGGATCCATAACGCTGGAGGAGATTGAAGTTCATCTATGCTTTAGAAAATGGTGGTGTTACGGATTTACTTGAGAAAGAAATTATAGTTCTCTTTACAGTTTATTAACCAAATGTCGAAAAAAAAATGCTAAATTGGGGCTAGACCTGTGAATATCCAAAATAATTATGGAATTCGTAATAGACCAAATACATGTACCGAATAAGCGTTCGTTCGTAGCACGCAAGATGCGGCATGGACTGAAGGCTCCGACACGCGTGCACTCCCACAAGAATTTTGAACTTAACTATATTCTTACAGGATCGGGAAAAAGGATTGTCGGTAATAATATTTCTAACTATGAGCCCGATGATCTAGTGCTCATGGGTCCTAATTTACCGCACTGTTGGAATGTTTTTGAGGAAGATAAGGAGATTGCTCAATGCATAACTATTCATTTCTATGAAAACATTGTTAAAACGGACTTAATTAATATTCCAGAATTTGAGAAGGTGGTTGAGCTACTAGATCGGGCATCTGTAGGTGTGTGGTTTAAAGATCAGGAACAATCGGAAATAAAGGAAAAATTGGGGAGGCTGGTAGACAGCACAGGACTTGAGAGTTACATTATTTTGCTCGAGATATTTAGTGCTCTGCTCAAGGTGGAAGAGTACGAATATTTATCATGCTCCAGTATGTTTCCTCATAGCTATAAAAAAGATTTTGAGAAGATTAGTACGATCTATGAATATGTCTTTAATAATCTGCAAAGCGGTCTAAGTCTGGATGAGGCCGCAAGGCTTGTCAATATGGCCCCGGGGTCTTTTTGTCGGTATTTTAAGAAGAAGACCAACCAAACATTTCTCGAATATGTCAAAAACGTGAGGGTAGGCATGGCTGCGCGCATGCTATTGGAAACCAATCATCAAATCAGTCGAATTTGCTATGATAGCGGGTATAATAGTTTGGCCAACTTTAATAATCAATTTAAGGAGATTATGGGTAAGTCACCTTCAGACTATAGAAATTGTTTCCGGTGAAGGCCAGATAGGTAAATTATCCTGAATTCTTTTTTTTGGAATAATCGGTCTTTATTGAATAATCAAATGGCACCCCCAGCTGGTATTTTAGATCATCGGATTTTTCAGCTTGAAGGACATCTAAGCCATATTTTATTTTGCGCGGATCATCATAAACAAAGGTGCCAAACAGTCTATCCCAGATGGAAAAGATATTCCCGAAATTGGTATCAGTCCAGGGCCTCTCAAAATGATGATGAAATTTATGCATATGGGGGGAGATAAAGAGTATACTTAGAGTGCGATCGAGCCAGGTGGGCACGGTGAGGTTGGCATGTGTCAGGTAAGTAAATAAAACAGTCAGGATGCGATAAATCATATAAAATGCTAAGGGCATCCCTCCGATGACGACGGCCAGTAACGCAAAGGTCTCTCTAAAAATATAATCTCCCGGATGATGCCTTGTGCCGGTTGTCACATCCACGTGCGTGTCACTGTGGTGCACCATATGAAAACGCCACATAAATCCGATGCGATGTAGGAGGTAGTGCACGAAATATTGTGCGATCAAATCCAATAACATGATGCCGATTATCATCTCGATCCACAAGGGTAAATCAATCCAATGCAACAAACCAAACGAATTCTCTTGACCCCAAATAAAAATACTTGCAGTGGCAATCCCAAATACGACATTAATAAGGATCGTGGTAAAAAGTAGTACAAAATTGGTCTTTGCGTGCTTCCATTTTTTGTATTCAAACTTGAAAAGAGGATACACACCTTCGAGAAACCAAAAGAAAGAAAGACAAATAATAATCCAAATCAGCTTCTGAGGATTACTGAGGTCTTCAAAAAATAAGACGAGATTTTCCATGTCTACGATATCGGTATAAATGTATGGAATTTTGTATCGTGATCCGATAATAACGATTTGTTGGTTTAAGAAGGAATCCGGGACTTCTAAAATATATTAATTACTTTGCCCTGTATCAATCTGAAGTACTGATGAAAATTTTTAAGTCTGTAACTGGTGTTTTTGTGGAAGATGATGGAAAGTGGTTTAGTTTCGGGAATGTAGATTGGGATGCATTTATAAACAGAACGAACTTGCACTACTCTGTCAAGGAATCTATGGGCAGTAGCTCCCCGATATCAGAGAGACCAAAGGAAAAGATCCTGGCTCCGATTCAGAATCAGGAGGTGTGGGCAGCAGGTGTCACCTATTTAAAAAGCAAAATAGCACGGATGGAGGAAGCGGAAGCTGCTGGTGGGGGAGATTTTTATGACCGTGTATACGATGCACCCCGACCAGAAATATTTTTTAAAGCTACTGCCGCACGTACAGTAGGTCATGAGGAAGATGTCTATATCCGGCGTGATTCCACCTGGGATGTACCTGAGCCCGAACTCACTCTTTTTCTGACTAGTGCAGGAACTATCGAAGGTTACACAATAGGTAATGATATGAGTAGTCGCAGCATCGAAGGAGAAAATCCACTTTATTTACCTCAAGCTAAGACCTATGAAAGATGTGCGGCACTTGGGCCGTGTATTCTTGTGAAGGAAAAACCAATTTCTCCGGAGACCCAAATCGGATTGGTAATCAGTCGAGGTGAAAAAATCATATATAGGGACTCCGTGAAAGTGAGTCAGATGAAACGAACCCACGAAGAGCTCGCCGAATATCTGTTCAGAGAATGCCACTTTTCGAATGGATGCTTTTTAATGACCGGTACATGTCTGGTACCTGATCATCCTTTTACTTTGCAAGAAAAGGACCGGATTGAAATTAGTATTGATGGAATCGGTACTTTGATAAACACGGTCGCCCGACAGCCAGCTTAGTTAAATGTATTAAGGAATTTAATTTACTTCACAGTCCTAAAAATGATTACAAATGAAACTTAGAGGATGTCAGTATTTGGGCTCTGAGCCCTCTCGGGAAGGTGATCAAACTTTCCATGGAGTCAATCCCACCACCGGCGAGAATCTGGCAGGTACTTTTCACGAAGCTACAATGGCTGAGATCGATGCTGCGGTAAAGAAGGCAGAAATAGCTTTTGAAGGGTTCCGCAGAATTTCTGACCAGTCACGAGCAGATTTTCTGGAGTCAATTGCAGACGAAATCTTAAACCTGGGTGAACAATTGGTAGATCGTGCAATGAGCGAGACCGCTTTGCCCCAGGGAAGGATAGTGGGAGAACGGGGTAGGACGGTCGGGCAATTGCGACTTTTTGCCAAAGTAGTTAGAGAAGGGTCATGGGTTGATGCACGCATAGATCCTGCATTACCGGATCGTACACCCATGCCGAGGGTGGATATTAGACATATGTTGAGACCACTGGGACCAGTGGCAATCTTTGGTGCCAGTAACTTTCCGCTTGCGTTTTCGGTTGCAGGTGGAGATACTGCTTCTGCATTGGCTGCTGGATGTACACTGGTGATTAAGGGTCATCCGGCACACCCGGGGACATCTGAACTGGTCTTTCTTGCCATGCTGAATGCAGCGGAAAAGTCCGGTATGCCTGATGGTGTGATCTCGTTGGTGCAGGGACCCTCTCACTTACCGGGAGTGGAGCTGGTTAAGCATCCCCTTATACAAGCTGTAGGATTTACCGGCTCCTTCAAAGGCGGGAAGGCATTGTTTGATCTGGCCAACCAGCGGGATGTACCCATTCCGGTATTTGCTGAAATGGGTAGCACAAATCCCGTCTTTGTTTTACCGGGTGCTATGCAGGAGAGAGCAAAATCTATCGCGGAGGGGTTAGCGGATTCCGTGACCTTGGGGGTGGGACAATTTTGTACTAATCCAGGACTGGTGTTTACACCGGAAGGTGATAATGGCGATTTCAAAAATGCCCTGGCCAACTCAATCAATCGCATGAATGGTGGTACCATGCTCACAAGCGGAATAAAATCATCATACGAAAATGGAAAAGCCGGGGCGGAAGGCTTAGGAGCAAGTGTCCTGACGACCAGCAAGCGCGCCAATAGCGTCACGGGAGTGGAAGCCCAGATATTCACTGTTTCCGCCGGTCTGCTCGCCTTAAATCCCACATTATCTGAGGAAATATTCGGACCTAGCAGCATAATTGTTGAGTCTGATCACCGGAGTCAGATAATCAAAGCGGCAGATGCACTTGAAGGACATCTCACTGCGACTGTGCATGGGACCGAAGAAGACCTAAAGAATTACCGGGATCTATTAGAAATTCTTGAGCGGAAAGTGGGACGGATCATCATAAACGGTTTTCCGACCGGAGTGGAGGTTTGTAGTGCTATGGTTCATGGCGGTCCGTTTCCAGCAACGACAAATGCTCAGTCTACATCGGTGGGGACCAATGCAATCAAGCGCTTTGCCCGTCCAGTTTGCTATCAAAATTTTCCAGACGATATGCTTCCACAAGCATTACAAAATGACAATCCCCTGGGCATACGACGACTGGTTGACGGAGAATGGACATGACCGGAACCGGCAAATGTCATGACACTATCAGGAGTCTAATTAGTCATCAATTTCATAGAACTGATATGTAATATTCCA
This sequence comes from Saprospiraceae bacterium, assembly GCA_965222645.1. Classification (GTDB taxonomy): domain Bacteria; phylum Bacteroidota; class Bacteroidia; order Chitinophagales; family Saprospiraceae; genus JABDMH01. Next base: position 6,217,986 of record OZ244968.1, read on the forward strand.
ACTAAAGCTTTGACCGGGATCGATATTTATTTCTGTAAATGGTTCAGGACATGCAGTGGTGTGACAGGCCCAATATGCAAGCTTCACTAGTGGCCGGTCGGACCAGACATGTACACCGACCTTCGCAGACCTATTTTCTATTCTGAAATCGTAGTCCGGCAGACTTCCGCCTTTCGTTCTGATGTCTCCACAGTAGACCGATTCACCTTTAGGAATTAATCTGTCAAAAATCAATTTGTTTTCCCTGGTATAAATCAAATCGTTAAATCCCTGTCCTTCCCCCATTACTGCTGAGGGAAAAATTGTGGAAATATCTGGACCTGACTTTACATGATCGATGACAAAAAAGTTGTGATTATAGACAGTAGTTTCGATTTTTTTATGACCGGTATTAATGAGTTTGTGCTCAATGACAAATGCAGCTTGATCATTAAGGAGTCTTATTCTTTTAGAATATTTATAACTGGTAATGTCACTCTTCACTCGCTGCTGAAAATGCACTTGATCGGGCTCAGATTTTACTTTCCAGTGACCAGGATCTATCAATGGATAGTCGACGGTAAAATGATAATCTTTGTCATCGGTTTTTTGCAAAATGCCGATGCCAATAATAACGAAATTCTCTCCCGGCCTGGCATCTGAAAACCCCAAAGGAGCAAACGCATCTACAGGACCAGGTGCTGACTCGAAATTCGTTGGATCGTGTTTTTCGAGCCAGTGATCAAAAAATTCATGGCCATTATATTTTAAACTTCCTATGATTCCTGACCAGTCAAATCGTTTTGCCCGGTAAAATCCGAATTTTGCATCCGGAGAATAGACTCGCATTTTTAATTCTTGATTGGAGAGCATTTGATAGGGATAAGATTCTTGAGCAACTCCGGATAGACTTCCAAGCAACGCGAGCACTGACATAGCGAAAATTATACTTTTCATTTTTGAACACGAATTTGGTCATATAGAGGTCCGGGATTTTCCTCAAAACCATTTATCAAAAATGGGTTGAGATTTTCTCTTTAAGAGTTTTATGATGCATTCATCTAAGCAAATGTAATAATAAGTATGTGGGTTTTCCTTTTGATTGTTTGGTTATGTTGGCTCCCTATTTGGAGGGTCATTACCAATGAGGTCGTTTCGGCATGTTTTTTCGTGAATTGTAGGTACTGTGGAATCATGGCAAATGGTATTATGCGAAAAAATCGTAAATTACGGTTAGCCAATTATTGCCTGTAAATGCCTCGGGCTATCTAATGTTTTGGAGAACGTCATTGCAATGAATGAACAAATAGGAGAATGATGAAACAGATCTGCATGATCACCTTTGCCTTTTTCCTCATCCTGGGATGTATTCAGCAGGAAGAATTTTTTCTGGAAACTACTTTGGGCCCAACGGGTGTGATCAATAATGAAGTGAAACCGGGAGCTGTCGATTTTCAAAACCTGAAAGTAGGGCAAAAAAGTCGATACATCCCCCATAGCGTCAAGTGTAAAGATGGTGAAGGCATACTATCATCATATGAGCCGGACACCTTGCTATTGGAAGTTGTCCGAGGTAATGAGGAATTAAAAGGGGAGGATGTTGGTCATTTAATGTTTAAGGAAACACTACTGCGACATTTTTCACGTAGTGATAATGATGCATTACGTATCATTGATCTTGCTCTATATCCAGTGTATACATACCCGGATCGAATTGAGCTTCCAAATCGGAGTAAATCAGCCTTGTTTTTCTTTTATGACAACGACGTGATCCATTTGGACCCCAGGTCCAGTCAACTGACTCCGGTCCGGCATGAAGAATGTGATCTCTTGTTTGAGAATGAGCAAATTTTCAATGGAGCAGAAATTGGTATCGTGGATTCATTGCGATTTGGCAGAAGTTCTTTTGATGATGCTGAAGGTAGTCTAATTCTACATGGAAAGATAGCAGTCGCCTGTATTCCCAGGGTGTATCAAGAAAATGCCTACCTTGTTTATGACCAGCATCAATTGATCTTGAGTTATTCATATTCGAAAGCAGCATTCGAAGATGGCAAGCCCTGGAGCTCAGGTCACTCATGGCTCCTGGAAAGTGACTTGTAACAAGTTGTACAGCATTGCTGCCCGGCTCGGTCACTTTTACGTGGATTAATTACTCTAATGCTTGCCATTGTGTAACCCCCAAATTTTGGGTGCAACTTTTGGAACAACAATTATTCCAAAACCAGACGAAAGAATCGAGCCATTCCCAAGGTAATGCCAAGAGAACCAGCTTGATACATATCACTACAACAAATCAAGTAGCCCCGCCAGGAATCGAACCTGGATCTAGAGTTTAGGAAACTCCTATTCTATCCGTTGAACTACAGGGCCCCAAAGATGATGCAGTGAACGTGTCATTCAAATGCGATTCCTTCCGCAAAGTTTAGAAATTCCAGCAAATACGCAAACATGGAATCATCTGAGGTGTGTTCCAAACTTGCCGAAAAAGATATCATCCAGTAGCAACTCCGGTGAGCACTGTCATAAAATCACCTCATCACTTCGCACAAAGCCAATTCTGTGGGCAACAGCCTTTACCTTATCACCTGGCTGAATGTCGAAAGTGCCCTTATATACCATCCAGACATCGGGCTCTACATCTGTGTACACTTTGTACCCAATAGAGGCACCATCTGTATCACATGAAATCGAAATCCCACTAACGTCCCTGTTTATTTCGGGATCAGCAGTAACAGGCTGGATCCCTTCCGGCCAGATCCTTTCGAGTAGGTCATCTTCCGGAATGATACCGGTGTCATCGATATCTGCCAGCCATCTATCCATCGCATCACTCAACTCTTGAATTTTTTCGCGATAAGCCGGATCATTGGCCAGATCATTTATTTCATGCGGATCATTTTTCGTATCAAAGAATTCGAACGCAGGTTTTTCTGGTCTAAACCACAATTGTTGTATCGCTGAAAGTGAGTCCAGATCTTGCAGGCGATACAGTTCCTGCATGATGGGCTGCTGGTCTCGATAATTGACATGTAGAAACATAGGTTTTTCCTGCTGGTAATATCGCAAGTATTTATACCGGTAATCTCTAGCCGCTCTTATACAATCAGTTGTTTCGTCGAATCGATCAGCTGCTGCAAAAATGTATTTTCTCTCATCTGCTGGTTGATGCGCTCCCAAAAAATCGTGTCCGTCCATATAATGTTTTGGTGCTATTCCTGCAAGCGAAAGTACAGTGGGAGCGAGGTCGAGAAAATTAATCATTCGATCATCTCTAGTCCCGGCATATTCTTTATTGGGGAACCTCACGATCATCGGCACCTTTAGTCCGGAATCATACAGAAGTCTCTTTTGTCGCGGAAGTGGTCCTCCATGATCGGAGTACCAAAATATGATGGTGTTTTCCAGCTCACCATCCTCTTCCAACTGGGTGAGTATGTCACCCACCATTTTATCCATCTCCACAATATTGGAGTACATGCGACGCATATCCCTTCTACCTATTTTTGTGTCGGGAAGGTAAGGTGGCACATTGACTCTCATTGTACTGTCTACCTGCCAGGGATCATTGGCTTTAGCCCATATCCTTGATTCGTGGGTAATATTAAAATTAAAGATAGCGAAGAAGGGTTGCCCTTCTCTACGGTTTCTCCAGTGAGCTTCAGTACTGCTTTCGTCCCATGCCGTGGGTGTTTTTCTAAATTGATAATCTTCCTTGGGATTATTTGTACAGTGATAGCCTTCCATGCGGAGCCATTCACTCATCATTCTTGTGCCAGACGGTGGTAAAGCCTCATAAGGCGCCCTGGGTAGAAATTTCGGATTTCCACCCGTACGCATGTGGCCGGCAGCAATGCGGGTGGGATACATACCTGTAGCAATTGAAGCACGAGCCGGAGCACATACGGGAGCTGAGGCAAAGAAGCGATCAAAACAAATCCCTTCAGCAGCCAACCGGCTGAGATTTGGTGTCTCAATAGTACTATCTCCGTAAAAAGGGAGGTAGGGACTCAGGTCCTCAGCTACCAACCAAAGGATATTGGGCTTTGCCGGAAGTGGAACGTCCCGATATCGTACAATCTCCTTTGGAGAAGTATCTTTTACGTCTGTATCTGGCCGTTTTTTTAAATCTGCACAAGAAAGCAGCAGAATGCAACTGAAAATAAGAATTCCAAGCGGAGTAAAGTCTGAAAGTGGATTTGCAGATTTTCTGGTATTCAATGACATGTTTTTATTTCTAATTTGATCTATTGGGTTCGCCTTCTAAGTGTTTAGTTTTACAAAGCCACCGTCCAGTGGATAATCGCACCCTGTAATAAATGCTGCTTCGTCGCTACATAAATATAATGCAAGATTAGCAACCTCCTCGGGTCGGGCCATCCTTCCGATAGGTTGAGTCTTCGATAACTCCTCGAACATTTCCTTTTCCCTGCCCGGATAATTTTTTTCGATATAATTATCAACAAATGCTGTATGCACCCGAGCCGGTGATATCGAATTACATCGGATCCCATGGGGAATATAATCCCGAGCTAAGGCATATGTCATTGTAAGAACGGCTCCTTTAGTGGCTGAATAGGCAAATCTTTCAGGCAATCCGACTGTTGCTGCCACTGAAGCCATATTTAAGATCACCCCTTTTTTATTTTTTTTCATGAATGGAACGACATGGCGGATGCAATTATAAACGCCTTTTACATTTACGGCCACTAGCCGGTCAAAATCCTCCTCAGATGTGTTTTCGACATCGCCCACAAGGCCAATACCGGCATTATTAATCAAGACCTCTATAGGTGCTCGAGATGCGACCTCCTCTACTGCAGATTTTACTGCACTGTAATCGGCCACATTGCATTCCAGTGCGGTACATGCACCTCCCATATCTTTTACCTCCTTTTCGACCTGGAGTGCTTCTGCGAAATTGATGTCAAATATGAAGACCTCATAACCAGCCGATGCAAATTTTAGGGCAATACCCCTGCCTATGCCGCTGCTGGCTCCTGTGATTATGCACCCTTTCTTCACTTTTTTTGCTGGCATAGGTGAAAGATAGCGGTTTCGAGAGATTATGCTGGCAAAGTAATTGCACAAAAAAATGACGGTATGCCACTGGGAAGTGGCACACCGTCGGATTGTTACCCTCAAAACCGTTAAGCTTAAACGGCTTGAAGAAACTAAAAGGGAATTTGGTCGGATCTATTCCGTCTTTATTACCATTCGATTCTCCGTCCAACCTTCCTTTTGTATCTTGATAAAATAGGTACCCACAGGTAGATCATTTAGGGTCACCTCTATACGATTTACACCTTTGTAAGATTCATATCTCTGCTGCTTAACTTCAATACCCAACCTGTCTGCAATCTGAATATCAGTATCTCCTTTGCTGTCGCTACTGAATTCAAGTATAAAACTGGATACAAACGGATTTGGAAAGACCCTGATATTTCGATCTTCGATGCATCTGGATGCGAAAGAGACCGCATCCGAATATCGAACCGTACCATCATAACCTATCATTTTCAACCGGTATTGACCTCGAGCTCTGTTTTGCTGATCCAATGTCGAGTACTGAGTGGTCTGATCAATCGATCCCCGGGGATCAACTCGAGTCACTGGAACGAAGAGTTCACCTTCCCGAGAGTACTCGATGACATATTCCTCAAGATTGCTTTCAGCAGCTGTAGCCCATGCAATGGTATTAGTGCAGTTATCAGATGTCACTTCAAAACTTACTAATTCAACTGATGAATTTGACAAGGCTACGAATCCGGCATCTATGTCGTTTAAGTTTTCTCCAGCATCAAGGAGAATCACAGACGTCATACCATTCGCAGGATCGGCGTCACTATCCATCTGGTGATCTTCACCCTGGTGATGGGGAGCAAATGTCATTCCCTGAGGAGGGATAAACTCGATTTGATAGCTATCCGGCACCAAATGAGAGAACATGAAATAACCGGGATGCCCTTTTTCCGAATTAGTAGTAGTACTGGTAAGCATCCGGGCCCCATTCTCATTAATGGAGTAGAGGTTGACCTTCACCCCATTGATACCGGGTTCTTCCTGTTCCTGAATACCATTTCCATTGATATCTTGCCAGACCGAATTCCCAATGGAAGATGAGGCCAGTGACGGATCAAATCCACAGACAGAAATAATCTGAGTTGCCTCTGCCTGATTACCACAGGCGTCAGAAACGGTCCATGTTCTGACTATAGCTTTGCGGGTATCATCATTTTGATCTACCACCAGATTCTCAGCAAAGTTGACTTGATTGGTAACATGGTTGCAGTCGTCGGTGGCTTCGACCCCCTGATAAATTGCATCTCCGATATCCGGTACATCATTTCCGCAATCAACAATCATGTCACCAGGCACGTTATGGATCACTGGCGCTGTTGTATCATACTGAATTACAAACATTTCGTACTCAGTTGTATTTCCGGCGGCATCTGTTGCTGTTGCAAAGCAACGCCACTTTCTATAGTACCCAAAAATGTCACAAGTATTGAGTGCGACAACGAGGTCCCCTACCTGAAGATCAGCCACACAACAATTATCGGTGGCCTGGGGTAGAGCACTTTCGAGTGATGGTGTTTCACATCCATAGATTACCATCGTCCCACCGTTAGGTAGATTGGCCATATCGGGATCCCCAAATGTGATAACAGGACCTTCCGTGTCAACTACATCAATGTTTTGTACCGCTGTTGTACTTCGTCCGCATCCATCGGTTGCAGTGTAAGTGCGGATAAGCCGGTACTCGCAATCATTTAATGGGTGAGTAGTCTCATCGATATTCACTTGAACGGCTGAACAATTATCAGACACTTCATAGCTTGGATCTGGTACCTCTTCACTGCATTCTATCGTAGTGTCAGGTGGTACGATTAACAGGGGCGGTTCGTTGTCCACGAAAGAAATGATTTGCGAGCCGATAGTACTACAACCACATCCATCAGTAGCTTTCCATCGTCGCTCTACCTTATCCCCACAACTCCCTGGCAAGTCGTTTTCACCTAAGTAAACTACTGTGACCTGATCACCCCACTCTACATCGGTTGCCTCTATACCAGTCGCAACATCCGGCAACGGATCACCGCATTCTACTTCAATGTCCTCCGGTAAATTGGTAAAGACGGGGAAGTTGGAATCCCAGAAGATCTCCAGTACCTCGACAGCTGTGGCGGTTGCAATTTGGGGGCCACTCAATGTATAAGTCCTCTCATACCTATACTCGAATTCCGCTACCTGGACCGGCTCACCCACAACAACCTCGAGGTGAAGTGTACCCAGTTCGATGCATTCAGGAACGATTGACTGGGCTATCAGTTGTTCTATCGTAGCAGGTTCTGGTAGTTCCGCTGCACCCGGAAGAGTAGGGCTTTTAATGCAGTTGGCTTGCCCGGGGATTCCTATTTCGATTTCGATTTCCTCACAGATTACAAGGACAGTACATTCTACGGGCTCAAGAGTTCGCCCACATGCATCTGTCCCACTATATGTGATTGTCAAAGTGCCTCCGCATTCATCAGAGGTCCTTCCAGTAATGGTACCTTCTATCTGCGTACTCTCGAGGCAGCCTCCTGATACAATTGCAGGTGGAGGCAGGTAGTCATCTGCTTCTTCGCATGTGATTGGCTCTAGAACTGGACACGAAATAAGGGGAAGTCCAGTAGCTTCCAAGTTAAAAGTACAGGCAAAACCCGTACTGGCTTGACCACAATCATCAATGGCTACAATTTCTAATGTCACCTCCTGATCCTCAGTGTAGCAGAAGGTCGGTTTTACTAAATCTTCAATAGCCGGGGAGTAAAATACAGTTGAGTTGCAACCACCAACAGCCTCTATCGAGGAAAGTGCAGTGATCCATTCGATCCAGGCCGCATCGATTTCTTCCTGAGAAGCGCAACCAGCAAGATTGGGGTCTCCGGGACAATCGGCAACACTCAACGACAATGGATCGGCATTCCTTACCGAGAATGAGCTTTGACAAAGCTCCTCCAGCGGTCCACAATCACTGCTGGCAACCAGTGCAAACTCCAATCCAACTGCGGCACCGCAAACGTATGCAGGCAAGGGAGGAATATCACTAATATTACTGACTAGATTGCACCCCCCTGATATTGTAAAACCAGCTACCCATTGATCATATGCATCTTGAATAGCCTGCTCCGATAAGCAAGCTTCGAGATCCACAATTGGTGGACATGTGAATGCAATGGATTCTACAGCAGCAACGCTAAATGATGAACTGCAGGATTGCTGAACATTGCATCCAGTAGCTTCTAGGGTAAAAGCCAGATTAATTCCAGCCCCACATTGATATGCTGGAAGTGCTGGCAGTAATCCAAGGTTAGAACTTGAGCAATCTCCGGATACTGAGAAGCCAGCGGCCCAGGTATTATATGCGTCTTGTATCTCCTCACTGCTGCTGCAGGCAGGTAACGACACCGCAGCTGATGGGCAAGTCACAACGAGGCTTGAGGTACTGGCCACCGAAAATGTGCATACGATTGATGGTGTTGAGTTTCCACAATCATCTACAGCGCTGATCTCAACGCTCACAGTTTGCTCTTGCTCCAGGCAAGCTGTAGGTTTTACAAGTGTGTTTATGGGAACAGAGAAAACCAGGGCGCCGTTGCAACCACCGACCACTCCAATGGTACCCAGTGAGCTAATCCATGTTTCCCAGGCCTGGTCTATTTCTTCTTGCGTACTGCAGGATGGTAAATCGGGATCTCCAGGGCATTCTGCACTCAAAGCAAGTTGTTCTACTCCTGTCACGGAGAATGTACTGGTACATAGCTCTGTCAAAGAATTACAGTCGTCTTCTGCGGTCAGGGTAAACTCAAGTGCAACGGGACCTCCACATAAGTAGGCCGGAAGAGCAGGGATTCCGTCGATATTTGAAATCAGATTGCATCCGCCTTCGATTGTAAAGCCGGCAACCCATTCATTGTATGCGTCTCGAATTTCTTGTTCTCTAAGACAAGCTTCCAGATTAGTTGTGGGCGGACATGAAAAGGTGAGGGAATAGTTAAGATCCAAAGTAAAAACACATACTTCGAAGGATTCGTCGATGTCATCACCATTGGCAATTCTATCCAGAACTCCATCGTCATCGAGATCATCAAAAATTGTTACTGTGCGGGTAATGGTTGAAGTCTCACACAGATTTACCGGAGGATCATCCGTACATTCGATTACGATGGTTCCGCATGGGTCATCTCCAACATCAATTCCATAATCACCAGCATCGTTATCGACGGTAATATTACCGTCGGCATCGATCTGGACAGTGGGACAAGATGGAATCACATCCTCGCATGTGTATGAGCCAATATACAGATCATCCGGGCATGAGACCGTGAGTTGACAGCAATCTGGTGCCGTGCCAGCAAGTTGTACTGCACACTGTTCTTCCGGATTAACATTTTGCTGACCATCTACGCAATTATTTGTGGATGGATTGACCAACTGGATATCGATGTTGTAATCCACGCCATGTGGATACACTAATGTAAAGGAGCCATTTACATTATTGTCACCGGCGTTTCCCAGACAAATGTCATCTGAAATGCTGATGGCATTTTGATCGATGGCTGTATACTGACCATTAATTCCCAGGACGTCGACGATGACTGTGTAAGTATTATCGCTATTGCAAATCACCTCATGATCACCGATGTTCAATTGGCACAGGACGAAATCAGCATCACCACATCCAAAACGAGCTTTAAAATTGTTAACGCTAAGGTCACCATCAGCGTCCTGATCCCAGATTGCCAGGTAATAATTATTTGCAACAACAAAGTTGGCAGGATCGATCGGTATGGTATTCCACGTACTCGAGCTCTCTACTCCGCAGGAGACAGGTTCAGGGTTTAAAGCATTGCAATCCCCGCTTAACTCATCTTGTGCTGAAGGAACAAAGCTGGTGCTTGTTGTGTGGACGTCAGAGACGTAGAGAGCCCAAGCAATGTTGTCTCCGGAATTGTCATTGATTTGGATTTGGAAATTACCAGCAAAAGGCCGTACATCAAAGTTTAGCCATACGATAGGTTCGCCTTCTGTTGGATTTATTGGAAATACTTCTTCACCCGAGCTGGGATCCACACATGGGAAATCATCAACATCAATATCAAAGGAATTTGAGTTGTAGGTGCAATTATTAAACGGAGCCACTTGAGATTGCGTCTCAGCTGAGGATCCACATCTGATGATTCCATTGGGTTCTTCGGCATTTGGACTATCATCAATTGATCCATCGGGATTCCATGTGCCTCCCTGCTCCCATCTGTTTGTACACTCACATGGAACATTCTGAGCAAACACAGTAGGAGTGATGCATAGAAATGAGGCGAATGAACAGAATAGTAAAATCGGATTTAGTGGTTTCCAAAGAGTGATTTCTTGAAATTGTAAAAAGGGTCGAATAAACATAACGGGTTTGTTTAAGTAATAAAAGAGCTGGGGCTATTACCAATGTTTTCTGGAGGATATATCAGACCGTTAGAACAAAGTACTGTCTACGGCAGCTGAAAAATAAATCGAAATGCAATGCAGTGTGGTGCTACAGAACAATCGCACCTTTATTGGATCATTCTCCAAGCAAAGCCTGGAATTTTGGAGCTCAGTTAGACGGTGTATAATTAAGAAATATTAGTACATGAAGGGTAAAAAGTCATATATATTTTTTTCAATTATATTATGAATTTCAGCCTATTACACTAATAACATATATATATGTGTAATTTATAAATATGTCAGTGCTAAGACGTTTTTCCATAAGTGAAGTCACAACATTTAGGTTCCATTGCAAGCACTGTGATGCTATTCTTTAT
>CBDCUR010000001.1:0-32914 GCA_965222645.1 Saprospiraceae bacterium
CACTGTGGGGGGGGGGGAGATTTTATTTTATTGGTCGTATTTTAACACACTGGACAACAGGAAGATGTGAGCCATCATCCCTGAGTCCAGTTTAGGAGGTTACTTGTAATTAATATAACCAAGTATTGCTGGAAGTTACACTTGCTTCAAACTAGAAGGTCAGTCAAGTCTAATCAATCTAGTAGAAGTGTGTATTAAGATTAGGGTTTTTTAGATAACTAGTTACTCTTAGTTACACTTGCTTCAAGCCAGAAGGTCAGTCGAGTCTAATCAATCTGGTAGAAGTGTGCATAAGAGTCTACTCCAGCTAGTAGAAATGTGCACTAAGAATAGTGCCTGCATTAAACTAGTTACGGTGAGTTACACTTGCTTCAAACCAGAAGGTCAGTCGAGTCTAATCAATCTGGTCGAAGTGTGTATGTTTATAGGGCAATTTCTAGGTGGTCGGGGATTAAATCTATTGGTGTTTTAGAGGGATGTGCCTTCCTATATCTATCGTAATCTAACATTATTTTATGTTCTATCAGTAGCTTTTGTATTAAACTATCATCTATCTTCTTTTCCATAAATCTATGAGAAGACCTAACTGCCTCAGCTTTTAAAAGAATAAGACTACCTTCCTGGTGGAGGTCTTCTATGTGGGTTCTTCTAGTCTTTCTTAGTGCTACCCTTAGGGCCGAGTTCTGGATAACCTGAATTTTATTTATGTGTGTTTTTGCAGCACTGTAGTAGGCAGGAGCGCCGTACAGTGCTATAGGTCTAATCCACATCTTGTAGAGGTGGATCAGAGTTTTAGATTGCATTCCTAAGTTCCTGCCTGATATTGCTTTTATAGCATTGATCCTTAGCCACATCCTATGCCTTATATTTTCAATGTGATGCCTCCAAGTTAACTTCCTATCAAAGGTGAGACCTAAGAATTTAATTTCGTTGCTCACTGTGAGTGGGACCCTACCTAGATTTAGTGTGATTTCCTTAGCAGTGTTACTATTTGTGAACAGGCCTACTTGGGTTTTGGATGGATTTAGTTTGATTTTCCATTTATTACACCAGTCAAATAGTGCATCGAGGTAGGTTTGAATAGATTTTTCTGCTCTCTTTTCTTGCTTCTGAATGGCCCAGGCGGCCATGTCATCAGCAAATTTGCTAATAAGTACTCCTGGTGGGGGCTTTGGGGTGTCATTTACGTAGAATATAAAGAGAAGTGGGCTTAGTGCCGAGCCTTGAGGGGTACCTGCCTTTAACTCTATTCTGTTTGATATAGCGCTGTCCCGATGGACCCTAAGGTGTCTATTTGTCAAAAATGAGCTAAGTAACCTTATCACTTTAGTTGGTAGACCTACTTCTGCTGTACCTAATTTGTATTTTAAACCGTCTAACCAAACTGAGTCAAAGGCTTTTTCAACATCTAAGAATACACCTACCGCTTTTTTATGCTTTTTGAGAGCCATGCTAACTGACTGGGATTAAAACGACACTTGGAAGCCTGAAATACTTAAGAGGCGAGTTATGCAGATTTCGGATTGAAGCCACAAGTGGTTATAAGGCACAATGCCGGCGATATAGTACATGCGAGCCACCAATTGCAGCTCCAATCCGTTTTCTCGCCTCTTAACACTCCGTCTAAAGGCGGTCTGGTTCATTTGTATATCTTTCGTTAAAACGAGTTTACAAAGTATCAGAGCATCATGTCAGGTCGTGGTAAAGGAGGAAAAGCCAAGGGAAAGGCCAAGTCCCGTTCATCCCGTGCTGGTCTGCAGTTCCCAGTGGGCAGAATCCACAGGCTTCTGAGGAAGGGCAACTATGCCGAGCGTGTAGGAGCTGGTGCCCCAGTCTACCTGGCAGCTGTCATGGAGTACCTGGCTGCTGAAGTCTTGGAGCTTGCAGGCAATGCTGCCCGTGACAACAAGAAGACCAGAATCATCCCCAGGCACTTGCAGCTGGCCATCCGTAATGACGAGGAGTTGAACAAACTCCTATCAGGTGTGACCATTGCCCAGGGAGGTGTTCTGCCCAACATCCAGGCAGTACTTTTGCCCAAGAAGACACAGAAGGCCAAGTAAACATTGTTTCTTGGATTTTCAACACCCGGCCTTTTTCAAGGCCACCACATTTTCACGATCAATGCCAACCTTTGAATCCTTGCTATGTTATTTTACATGCTTGCCCACTGTCATGCTAAAAAGTCCCAAATTAATGAGTTAATCATGAGGTTAATCTGTCTACCTGAGTTGTCCTGTGTCAGTGAGTTTAATAAACCTAAATGAATGACTGTTTGTGTGTAGGGGAGACCGGGGCAAGTTCGCCCCTTTTTTACTAAATTTAATCTGGACCCCTTAATTTTAAAGTAACAGAAACACGTTTGCTTTGAGATACAGGTCGTGACATAGTCTCCTGATATTTAGTGGTGTATTAACTGTTTTTAATGCATAAGATAGCAAAAACAGGGGCGAATGTGCCCCACCACTTAATCTGACACCTTTAAGACAATTGACTCTGAAATTGTGTAAACAAGATCTTTGTTATAGTTGTCAGACTTTAGGGGACAAAGTATCCTTTCGGTACAGGTTCATCGGATATATAGTAAATGAACATATGTCTAATGTCACCCAATGATTCATTACGTTGTTCACATAACAAGAGGGAAGTATGGCCAGCCAAGTGCATGTTCCATATGACCTTGAGCTGGAAGGTCATAATCCCTGATTAGAGAAAATGAACCAGTATTTTCTCAAACACTCAAAAGTTAACAATATATTTGACAGAAATGAAGACCGACAAAACTTAGGATTCAAAGGTCGGCACTGATCGTGAAAATGTGGTGGCCTTGAAAAAGGCCGGTGTGATATGTGCTGTGAGCGAGTTTATGCCCTCTCTCCACGGATTCTGCGTGCCAGCTGGATGTCTTTTGGCATGATGGTGACACGTTTGGCATGGATGGCACACAAGTTGGTGTCTTCAAACAGGCCAACCAAGTAAGCCTCACTTGCCTCCTGCAGGGCCATGACGGCTGAACTCTGGAAGCGCAGGTCAGTCTTGAAGTCCTGTGCAATCTCGCGTACAAGACGCTGGAATGGCAGCTTCCTGATGAGAAGTTCAGTGCTCTTCTGGTAACGACGGATCTCTCGAAGGGCAACAGTTCCAGGCCTGTAACGATGGGGTTTCTTTACCCCTCCAGTTGCAGGGGCGCTCTTGCGGGCAGCTTTGGTGGCCAGCTGCTTCCTGGGGGCCTTTCCTCCAGTAGATTTACGTGCAGTCTGCTTGGTACGAGCCATTTTTCAGAGATGTCTTCTGTATCAGTGACAGAGAAAGAATGAAGTTCAATTTTGACGTTCCCGGCACAATATCTAGGCCCCCGCTTCATTGGGTGGATGCATGCGAGTCGCTGATTGGATGAAATCCTACACACGAACTACGCTGTGAGCTGAAATGCAGCGCCAATCCGTTTTTGAGCGTTTCTCGACCATTTTTACATGTTAATTGCTTCGCCTACGTACGACGTAGGCCACTGAAATTAGGCCTCAAAATTGACTATCTTCCCTTCTGTTAAGCACAGCAGCGGCAGGCCAAAAACCTTACTAATTTTTCTGCAATCAGGCCTGAAATTAGGTCATAAATTCATTTTTGTGGAAAACTGTTCATCTTTTTCATAACAAACATAATGTCAAATCCTGACAGGGGTATGTGAGCATGCATGTTTTTCATGGCATTTGCGTTTCTCTATGTGTGTGTCAGGGTGTCAGCATGCATTTTTCTGTGTCTATGCATGTGTGTGTGTGTGTGTGTGTGTGTGTGTCTGGGGGGGGGGGAGGAGGTGAGGAAGGGCTGAGGGGGGTACTGGCTTCTTGGTGACAGCTCACAGTCATTATACACCAGGGCCAACAGCTTGGCCCAAAGCTAGTCTGACTTGTGATAAAATTGTTATTATTATTATTATTATTATTGTTGTTGTTGTTGCACATTCATTGTGTCTGTCCGATAGACACATGTGTACATTTTCTTGGCATGCTTTTCCTAATTTCAGGGTTTATTGGGGGGGGGGGGGGGGGGATGGCGTTTTAGGGTTACTTTAGTGTAGTTCATTTAAGACCAAGTTGTAAATGCAAGGATTCAAAGGTCGGCACTGATCGTGAAAATGTGGTGGCCTTGAAAAAGGCCGGGTGTTGAAAATGTGTGTTGTCTCTGGTCTGTTTAACCTCCGAATCCGTACAGGGTACGTCCTTGGCGTTTCAAGGCATAGACCACGTCCATGGCTGTGACGGTCTTCCTCTTGGCGTGCTCAGTGTAGGTGACTGCGTCACGGATGACATTCTCAAGGAATACCTTCAGAACACCTCTGGTTTCTTCATAGATGAGCCCAGAAATACGTTTCACTCCACCTCGGCGAGCAAGACGGCGGATGGCTGGTTTGGTGATACCCTGGATGTTGTCACGAAGGACTTTCCTGTGGCGTTTGGCGCCCCCCTTTCCAAGACCTTTTCCTCCTTTACCACGTCCAGACATGATGCTTCTTTCACTCAGGAACTAAGTGTTGAATGTGGATTCGCTGATGATGATGATTTTTGTTATAAACGTGTTCAGACGCCAGGGATGTCCCCACCTAGGGCAGGGGCATGGACCTATTGTCTCTTCACGCCATAGGATTTGATTTTGAAAAATAGTGAAGATACCATGTCAGACCGCATGTAAAGGAAGAAAAGGAAGTGCTACAATGAACAAAAGCATACATGATTAGTACTGGGCAACTTGAGTAAAGTGTCCTGCCCAGAGACACAACCGGGACCAACCGGCCTCATGCCTGAAAAGTAAACATGACCAAGCATTACTACGAAGGACATGGTCATGTGATTAATAGTCCTGAAAGAAAAACATGACCAAGCATTACTACGAAGGACATGGTCATGTTGATTAGTAGTCCTGAAAGAAAAATATGACCAAGCATTACTACGAAGGACATGGTCATATTGATTAGTTTAGTTGGATAACAGAGAGATGTGAGCCATCATCCCTGAATCCGTTATGTTATGTGACCTGTGGGGGGGGGAGATTTTATTTTATTGGTCGTATTTTAACACACTGGACAACAGAAAGATGTGAGCCATCATCCCTGAGTCCAGTTTAGGAGGTTACATGTAGTTAATATAACCAAGTATTGCTGGAAGTTACACTTGCTTCAAACTAGAAGGTCAGTCAAGTCTAATCAATCTAGTAGAAGTGTGTATTAAGATTAGGGCTTTTTAGATAACTAGTTACTCTTAGTTACACTTGCTTCAAACCAGAAGGTCAGTCGAGTCTAATCAATCTGGTAGAAGTGTGCATAAGAGTCTACTCCAGCTAGTAGAAATGTGCACTAAGAATAGTGCCTGCATTAAACTAGTTACGGTGAGTTACACTTGCTTCAAACCAGAAGGTCAGTCGAGTCTAATCAATCCGGTCGAAGTGTGTACGTTTATAGGGCAATTTCTAGGTGGTCGGGGATTAAATCTATTGGTGTTTTAGAGGGGCGTGCCTTCCTATACCTATCGTAATCTAACATTATCCTATGTTCTATGAGTAGCCTTTGTATTAAACTATCGTCTACCTTCTTTTCAATAAATCTATGAGAGGACCTAACTGCCTCAGCTTTTAAAGGAGTAAGACTACCTTCCTGATGGAGGTCTTCTATATGGGTTCTTCTAGTCCTTCTTAGTGCTATCCTTAGGGCTGAGTTTTGGATAACCTGAATTTTATTTATGTGTGTTTTTGCAGCACTGTAGTAGGCGGGAGCGCCGTACAGTGCTATAGGTCTAATCCACATCTTGTAGAGGTGGATCAGAGTTTTGGACTGCATTCCTAAGTTCCTGCCTGATATAGCTTTTATAGCATTAATCCTTAGCCACATCCTATGCCTTACATTATCAATATGATGCCTCCAAGTTAACTTCCTATCAAAGGTGAGACCTAAGAATTTAATTTCGTTGCTCACTGTGAGTGGGACCCTACCTAGATTTAGTGTAATTTCTTTAGTATTGTTACTATTTGTGAACAGGCCTACTTGGGTTTTGGATGGGTTTAGTTTGATTTTCCATTTATTACACCATTCTGATAGTGAGTCTAGGTGCTTTTGAATAAGTTTTTCGGCTCTCTTTTCTTGCTTCTGAATGGCCCAAGCGGCCATGTCGTCTGCAAATTTACTAATAAGGACTCCTGGTGGGGGTTTTGGGGTATCATTAACATAAAATATAAAGAGCAGTGGGCTTAGTGCCGAGCCTTGAGGGGTACCTGCCTTTAACTCTATTTTATTTGATATGGCGCTGTTCTGATGGACCCTAAGGTGTCTATTTGTCAAGAATGAGCTAAGTAATCTAATCATTTTAGTGGGTATACCTATTTCTGGCCTACCTAATTTGTATTTTAGTCCCTCTAACCAGACTGCATCAAAAGCCTTTTCTACATCCAGAAATACCCCTACGGCTTTCTTATGCTTTTTGAGTGCTGTGCTAACTGACTGAGACAATTTGAACAGTTGATCTACAGTGCTACGCTTTTTCCTGAATCCTGCCTGATTTTCATCAAAGTAATCTACCTTTTCCAAAAATGCTGAGAGTCTACTTGCAACTATTCTTTCAAATATTTTACCCATTGCTGGTAGGAGACTAATAGGTCTGTAGCTAGTCGGTTTTGTTAGGTCTTTGCCTGGTTTAGGGAGCATAACTACTTTAGCTTGTTTCCAAGCATTAGGAAAGTATCCTGTTTTAAGACAGGAGTTGTAGATAAGGGCAATATTTGATAAATTTTCTCTATCTAAGTTTTTAAGGATAAAGTACGAGATTTGATCCTCACCTGGGGCAGATCTATTTCTACATTTTTGAAGAGTCTTAGTTATTTCAAGGACATTTATTTCCCTAAGCATGTAGTGTTTATCTTCAGTTTCCTGCTTATCCTGTTCTAAGGGTTTAAAAACCACTTTGTGAGCACTAAGAAAGTTTCTGGCTTCTGTCTCTGTGTTAAGATCATGGTTTGGATCATAGTAAGTTTGATGGATTTTACCTAATGACTCAGCAAAAGTGTCAGCTTTTAGTTTGTTAGTGGCAGCTATGTTGCCATTTTCCATGACTAAGTTTGTTACCTTGCCTAAATTAGGGTTTAGTCTGCTATTGCTATAAGACTTAAATTTATTCCAGAAGGTGGATACATTTGTTTCTGCTTCTATGCTACTGACGAACTCCTTCCATTTATCCTGTTTTTGCTGATTAATTTTTTCCCTAACTAACTTATTTAGCTTGTTATATAGGGGTTTTAGACCTGGGATGGGATCCTCTTTGAGCATGCGCCTAATTTTTCTTTTTACTTTGATTAACTTAGCTATTTCAGGTGTAAATTTCCACCAATTTCTGTTAATAGTTGGTCTTTTGGGACAGACTTCGTCTAAAGTGCTAACTATGTTATCAGTGAGATTACAGATGGCCCTATCTATATTTTCACAGTTATAATTAAGTGATTCTTCTGTAAAATTAAATTCTTTTTCCCTCAAAGAGTCCTTAAATTCCTCCCAGTCTATGTTTTTAAGCGGTCTAATTAGTTTAATTGGGAGTTTGTTAATTCCTACATTTATGCTAACATGTATGGGGAGATGGAAGCTACCACAATCCTCGCCTACCTTACATGAGCTAATTGGACCTAAGTTACCTGAGACTATTGCTAAATCTAAGATATTGGGCAACATTTCCGGGGGGTGATGGTAGGTAGGGGAATCAGGGTCATTGAGCAAAGTGAAATTTTCCTGTGCTAATATATTCTCTAGTTCTATACCTGATTCTGTGGTGATCCTAGAGCCGAAATATGTGTGAGGGGAATTTAGGTCACCAATTATTACTACATTATTACTATTCCTATTAACTATCTCAAACAGTCTCTTATCTATCACTTTAGGTGGGGGATTGTAGTACACTACTATAGTCTATTGGAGCCCTAGTTACCTCACTTGGAGAGATTTTCACGGATAGAGCTTCTAAATTAGGATACTTGTTAAACCAGTCATTTACAGTGAATTCTATCTTATTGTTAATAAAGAAGGCTACACCTCCCTTACGTCTTTCTGTCCTATCCTTTCTAATTGGGATAAAGTTACCTAAAGAGAAGTGCTGGCTAGGTTTAAGGTGAGTTTCGCTAACTGCTATAACATGAGTGTTTTCCTGATCTATGTAATTAAGTATGTTAGTCTGACGGCCTCTAATACCGTCAGGGTTGAAATGTACTATGTTCAGACTATTCATTTTCTAACATTATGATGAGACTTGATTTTAGGGGGTATATAATTCTGAGCCCTAGGAACCTGACGTTGCTTCTGGATATCTTTATTTGTTAAGCCTGAGTTTGAACCCTTCTTGCCTTTATTTGGTTGGGAGTTAGTTCTATCCACTGACGGGGCGGGCGATAATGGGGGACTTACACGTTCTAGCTCTATATTGAAACATTGAATAGATTCTTTTGCTAGTATGTTATAGACCTTATCTGCATTCTTTCTATCTAGAGCATCGTATATGGCTACCATAGTTTGAACCATGAAAGAAACTAGTTTCCCACTAAGTTCATTAAAGGATTCTTCCATTTTCTCCTCTAGTTTCAGGGCTACATTGTTTAATTCTTGTTTGGTCTCCTGTTTATTTAGCTGGATTTTCTCTGATAATGCGGTTTGTACCTTATCTGTATTAGTTTTCACTATGTTACTGAAAGATACACCTCTTACCACTAGACTGTTTTGGATCTTTTCCTGCCTAGCTTTAGCTTTTTCTGTTTGTTTTTGGAACTGTTCTTTATATTTAGGGCACTCCCTAGATGCCGCTACGTGTTCCCCATTACAGTTACTACATTTAGGCTTAAAGGAGTCCTTACCCTTTCCTGGACATTCTGCTGACTTATGTGGCTTAGCACATCTCATACATTTTACCTGACTTTTACAATCTTTGGCAATATGATTGAAGCCCTGGCATTGGTAGCATTGTGTAATAGAGGGAGCAGGTCTAAAGGGTTCACACCTAATACGGATCCTGCCAAAAAAGATCCCATTGAACAAGGCTATTTTCATATCCTGTTCCTGATCAAATTCTACTACTACTTTTTGTGTAGGATTACCTTTAAATTTTAACCGTTGAACCTTATTGACCTTGACATTAGATTTACCAAGTTCCTGGATTATTTCCTCATCACTTATACTTTGGTGTACGCCTATAGCTACTACCTTATAAGCCTTGGATGGGACATCATTTATTCCTAGTTTCACATCTACCTTACATCCCTGAAAACCTGACTGAGATTTAATAATATCACTGACATTATCTTTATGGTGGTCCTTGGGTAGCGTAATGTAACACTTATTCTTGTGCCTTTTATTAACCCTATACTTAGTCCACATACCTGACTCCCTAAGTCGGGGGAAAGTAGCTAGTACCATGTTTTCCATCTTAATAGAGTTGAAGTATGTATTATCTGGGATATCCGAGATAATAACTAGAACTGAATCCTTATTAAGAGGGGTCCTTTCAGCCTTTTCAGTTTAGTCCTGTTTTCCCTGTTTTTCTAATTTTCCTTACATTTTCGTCATTAGTTTTATGCTTCTTGTTTGGGGAAACGGATGTTTCTAGCCTAATTTTTTCAGAATCATTTGAGCCTGTCCTACTTCTCTTTTTTTAGGTTTAATGGTTGTCCATTCCATATCAGTTTCGTTAGAATTTGCCTCACTTCCGGTATTTTTAGCCTGATTATCGTTATTCCTTTCCTGACCTACAGTTTTGGACAATTTATCATTAAGATGCTGATATTTTATCAAAACAATCAGGGCCTAGATTTTCTGATGCGTTTCCTTGTACCAAATTCAAGTCAATTAAATCAGAAGCCAATTTTATCTGTTTTTCATTTCCAGATCTAGCCAAATTCCTAATTAGTTCCTCAACAGAAGTTCTTCTCGGGGATATCATTAATTTCCTGGAGCCTCTGAGTCAAATTTCCATTAGCCATTTATCAGTTCCGTTTTTTAAACCATTTACAATATCAGTTCCATGAGCCTGTCCATTTCCAGTTCCAATATCAGTTCCATAATCATTTTCATTAATACTGACGACGTCTATAACGTCGCCAGAGTCCCTAATTTCGCCTATAGAAGGCATAGCCACGCTGGTTCTAAAAAGAACCAGAGCAAGGTAAAACGTATCTTAATATATATTAATATTAATTATACCTGATACACTTGGTCTTGTAACGTAGCTTGAATGATCGGAGTTCCGCCTGGTTAGGTAATTAATTACCGTCGCCGCTGGAGAGATGTTCACTAGTCGAACGCTAGTGAACAAGTGGATTCGCTGCAGCAAACGCACTGTAAAAATACCCAACATTGTAAGATGCTTTTGCCCTATTGGTCAACTCGAACCATTCCTATTGGTTGATTCGACCCATTCTAGCCACTCACGGCACACAGCATGCCCACCAATCACAGGCCACCATACTGTAAACACCAAAATGAGTGCACGTGCACTGGCCTACCGAAAACATGTTCTCTTTTATATATGTACAAAACATCTTTTAACTTTGGAATTATGATTATGATTATGATGATCTTTTCTAACCAGTGTGTGTGTGTGTGTGTGTGTGTGTGTGTGGGGGGGGGGGGAGGAGTACCCAAACCCTAACCCTAACCCTAACCCCCCAAACCCTAGCCCTAGCCTAACCCCAAACCCTAACCCCTAACCCTAGCCTAACACCAAACCCTAACCCCAAACCCTAAAAGTTAGCCCTAGCCTAACCCCAAACCCTTACCCCATACCCTAACCCCATAGACCTTATGCCTGTTGAAATTGTAATTTAAATTTACAAGTTAATCTGTTTTCATTTCATATGTACAGTTATTATTCTTTCTGAATACTGGTTAAAGTTTCTGTGAATCTATGTTTGTAAACTCCGCCTTTGTATCATGTTAAGGATTTGACATGGCCCAATGAGTATTAGTGGGATCATGAAACTGTGTTTAAGCCTTTTTTTGGAATTAGGGCAGAAACTGTCTAGTGGGTATACACTTAAATGCCAGGTTAACAGGAGTAAAGACACAAGTAAACATCACTGACAGTATTCAAAGGTAAGTCATTTTATAAAATTTCAGTACAAATAATTTGTTTAAAGAAATTGACATTTATTTCTCAAAATATTCATATAAATGTTTATATTGTGATTTTGCATGTTATTGGATAAATAAATGTGCTCACATGTTTAAATACAAAGTTATGTGCAATATTACAAATAAACCTAGCAATTTACCCTAACCCTTTTATAATCGTGCACCCTAAACTTTTACAACCCCTTTTACAGTTATTGTTATGCCCCATGTTCCTACTGTTGTTTGTGCAAGCGAGGATTCAAAGGTTGGCATTGATCGTGAAAATGTGGTGGCCTTGAAAAAGGCCGGATGTTGAAAGTCCAAGAAACAGAACGTTTACTTGGAGCTGGTGTACTTGGTGACGGCTTTGGTTCCCTCGGACACAGCATGCTTTGCCAGCTCTCCAGGAAGGAGCAGACGCACGGCAGTCTGGATTTCTCTGCTGGTGATTGTGGATCGGCGGTTGTAGTGTGCCAGCCTGGAAGCCTCGGCAGCTATTCTCTCAAAGATGTCATTCACAAAGCTGTTCATGATGCTCATGGCTTTGCTGGAGATTCCAGTGTCAGGGTGGACCTGCTTCAACACCTTGTAGACGTAAATGGCATAGCTCTCCTTTCTTCTCCTCCTGCGCTTCTTGTCCCCAGTTCTCTGGGCCTTGGCCTTTGAGGCGGCCTTCTTAGCTCCCTTTGCACTTGGTTTTGGTGGCATCTTCACGTCAGAAAATCAGTGAAAAACTAAAATGACACTTGGAAGCCTGAAATACTTAAGAGGCGAGTTATGCAGATTTCGGATTGAAGCCACAAGTGGTTATAAGGCACAATGCCGGCGATATAGTACATGCGAGCCACCAATTGCAGCTCCAATCCGTTTTCTCGCCTCTTAACACTCCGTCTAAAGGCGGTCTGGTTCATTTGTATATCTTTCGTTAAAACGAGTTTACAAAGTATCAGAGCATCATGTCAGGTCGTGGTAAAGGAGGAAAAGCCAAGGGAAAGGCCAAGTCCCGTTCATCCCGTGCTGGTCTGCAGTTCCCAGTGGGCAGAATCCACAGGCTTCTGAGGAAGGGCAACTATGCCGAGCGTGTAGGAGCTGGTGCCCCAGTCTACCTGGCAGCTGTCATGGAGTACCTGGCTGCTGAAGTCTTGGAGCTTGCAGGCAATGCTGCCCGTGACAACAAGAAGACCAGAATCATCCCCAGGCACTTGCAGCTGGCCATCCGTAATGACGAGGAGTTGAACAAACTCCTATCAGGTGTGACCATTGCCCAGGGAGGTGTTCTGCCCAACATCCAGGCAGTACTTTTGCCCAAGAAGACACAGAAGGCCAAGTAAACATTGTTTCTTGGATTTTCAACACCCGGCCTTTTTCAAGGCCACCACATTTTCACGATCAATGCCAACCTTTGAATCCTTGCTATGTTATTTTACATGCTTGCCCACTGTCATGCTAAAAAGTCCCAAATTAATGAGTTAATCATGAGGTTAATCTGTCTACCTGAGTTGTCCTGTGTCAGTGAGTTTAATAAACCTAAATGAATGACTGTTTGTGTGTAGGGGAGACCGGGGCAAGTTCGCCCCTTTTTTACTAAATTTAATCTGGACCCCTTAATTTTAAAGTAACAGAAACACGTTTGCTTTGAGATACAGGTCGTGACATAGTCTCCTGATATTTAGTGGTGTATTAACTGTTTTTAATGCATAAGATAGCAAAAACAGGGGCGAATGTGCCCCACCACTTAATCTGACACCTTTAAGACAATTGACTCTGAAATTGTGTAAACAAGATCTTTGTTATAGTTGTCAGACTTTAGGGGACAAAGTATCCTTTCGGTACAGGTTCATCGGATATATAGTAAATGAACATATGTCTAATGTCACCCAATGATTCATTACGTTGTTCACATAACAAGAGGGAAGTATGGCCAGCCAAGTGCATGTTCCATATGACCTTGAGCTGGAAGGTCATAATCCCTGATTAGAGAAAATGAACCAGTATTTTCTCAAACACTCAAAAGTTAACAATATATTTGACAGAAATGAAGACCGACAAAACTTAGGATTCAAAGGTCGGCACTGATCGTGAAAATGTGGTGGCCTTGAAAAAGGCCGGTGTGATATGTGCTGTGAGCGAGTTTATGCCCTCTCTCCACGGATTCTGCGTGCCAGCTGGATGTCTTTTGGCATGATGGTGACACGTTTGGCATGGATGGCACACAAGTTGGTGTCTTCAAACAGGCCAACCAAGTAAGCCTCACTTGCCTCCTGCAGGGCCATGACGGCTGAACTCTGGAAGCGCAGGTCAGTCTTGAAGTCCTGTGCAATCTCGCGTACAAGACGCTGGAATGGCAGCTTCCTGATGAGAAGTTCAGTGCTCTTCTGGTAACGACGGATCTCTCGAAGGGCAACAGTTCCAGGCCTGTAACGATGGGGTTTCTTTACCCCTCCAGTTGCAGGGGCGCTCTTGCGGGCAGCTTTGGTGGCCAGCTGCTTCCTGGGGGCCTTTCCTCCAGTAGATTTACGTGCAGTCTGCTTGGTACGAGCCATTTTTCAGAGATGTCTTCTGTATCAGTGACAGAGAAAGAATGAAGTTCAATTTTGACGTTCCCGGCACAATATCTAGGCCCCCGCTTCATTGGGTGGATGCATGCGAGTCGCTGATTGGATGAAATCCTACACACGAACTACGCTGTGAGCTGAAATGCAGCGCCAATCCGTTTTTGAGCGTTTCTCGACCATTTTTACATGTTAATTGCTTCGCCTACGTACGACGTAGGCCACTGAAATTAGGCCTCAAAATTGACTATCTTCCCTTCTGTTAAGCACAGCAGCGGCAGGCCAAAAACCTTACTAATTTTTCTGCAATCAGGCCTGAAATTAGGTCATAAATTCATTTTTGTGGAAAACTGTTCATCTTTTTCATAACAAACATAATGTCAAATCCTGACAGGGGTATGTGAGCATGCATGTTTTTCATGGCATTTGCGTTTCTCTATGTGTGTGTCAGGGTGTCAGCATGCATTTTTCTGTGTCTATGCATGTGTGTGTGTGTGTGTGTGTGTGTGTGGGGGGGGGGGGGGGAGGAGGTGAGGAAGGGCTGAGGGGGGTACTGGCTTCTTGGTGACAGCTCACAGTCATTATACACCAGGGCCAACAGCTTGGCCCAAAGCTAGTCTGACTTGTGATAAAATTGTTATTATTATTATTATTATTATTGTTGTTGTTGTTGCACATTCATTGTGTCTGTCCGATAGACACATGTGTACATTTTCTTGGCATGCTTTTCCTAATTTCAGGGTTTATTGGGGGGGGGGGGGGATGGCGTTTTAGGGTTACTTTAGTGTAGTTCATTTAAGACCAAGTTGTAAATGCAAGGATTCAAAGGTCGGCACTGATCGTGAAAATGTGGTGGCCTTGAAAAAGGCCGGGTGTTGAAAATGTGTGTTGTCTCTGGTCTGTTTAACCTCCGAATCCGTACAGGGTACGTCCTTGGCGTTTCAAGGCATAGACCACGTCCATGGCTGTGACGGTCTTCCTCTTGGCGTGCTCAGTGTAGGTGACTGCGTCACGGATGACATTCTCAAGGAATACCTTCAGAACACCTCTGGTTTCTTCATAGATGAGCCCAGAAATACGTTTCACTCCACCTCGGCGAGCAAGACGGCGGATGGCTGGTTTGGTGATACCCTGGATGTTGTCACGAAGGACTTTCCTGTGGCGTTTGGCGCCCCCCTTTCCAAGACCTTTTCCTCCTTTACCACGTCCAGACATGATGCTTCTTTCACTCAGGAACTAAGTGTTGAATGTGGATTCGCTGCAGCAAACGCACTGTAAAAATACCCAACATTGTAAGATGCTTTTGCCCTATTGGTCAACTCGAACCATTCCTATTGGTTGATTCGACCCATTCTAGCCACTCACGGCACACAGCATGCCCACCAATCACAGGCCACCATACTGTAAACACCAAAATGAGTGCACGTGCACTGGCCTACCGAAAACATGTTCTCTTTTATATATGTACAAAACATCTTTTAACTTTGGAATTATGATTATGATTATGATGATCTTTTCTAACCAGTGTGTGTGTGTGTGTGTGTGTGTGGGGGGGGGGGGAGGAGTACCCAAACCCTAACCCTAACCCTAACCCCCCAAACCCTAGCCCTAGCCTAACCCCAAACCCTAACCCCTAACCCTAGCCTAACACCAAACCCTAACCCCAAACCCTAAAAGTTAGCCCTAGCCTAACCCCAAACCCTTACCCCATACCCTAACCCCATAGACCTTATGCCTGTTGAAATTGTAATTTAAATTTACAAGTTAATCTGTTTTCATTTCATATGTACAGTTATTATTCTTTCTGAATACTGGTTAAAGTTTCTGTGAATCTATGTTTGTAAACTCCGCCTTTGTATCATGTTAAGGATTTGACATGGCCCAATGAGTATTAGTGGGATCATGAAACTGTGTTTAAGCCTTTTTTTGGAATTAGGGCAGAAACTGTCTAGTGGGTATACACTTAAATGCCAGGTTAACAGGAGTAAAGACACAAGTAAACATCACTGACAGTATTCAAAGGTAAGTCATTTTATAAAATTTCAGTACAAATAATTTGTTTAAAGAAATTGACATTTATTTCTCAAAATATTCATATAAATGTTTATATTGTGATTTTGCATGTTATTGGATAAATAAATGTGCTCACATGTTTAAATACAAAGTTATGTGCAATATTACAAATAAACCTAGCAATTTACCCTAACCCTTTTATAATCGTGCACCCTAAACTTTTACAACCCCTTTTACAGTTATTGTTATGCCCCATGTTCCTACTGTTGTTTGTGCAAGCGAGGATTCAAAGGTTGGCATTGATCGTGAAAATGTGGTGGCCTTGAAAAAGGCCGGATGTTGAAAGTCCAAGAAACAGAACGTTTACTTGGAGCTGGTGTACTTGGTGACGGCTTTGGTTCCCTCGGACACAGCATGCTTTGCCAGCTCTCCAGGAAGGAGCAGACGCACGGCAGTCTGGATTTCTCTGCTGGTGATTGTGGATCGGCGGTTGTAGTGTGCCAGCCTGGAAGCCTCGGCAGCTATTCTCTCAAAGATGTCATTCACAAAGCTGTTCATGATGCTCATGGCTTTGCTGGAGATTCCAGTGTCAGGGTGGACCTGCTTCAACACCTTGTAGACGTAAATGGCATAGCTCTCCTTTCTTCTCCTCCTGCGCTTCTTGTCCCCAGTTCTCTGGGCCTTGGCCTTTGAGGCGGCCTTCTTAGCTCCCTTTGCACTTGGTTTTGGTGGCATCTTCACGTCAGAAAATCAGTGAAAAACTAAAATGACACTTGGAAGCCTGAAATACTTAAGAGGCGAGTTATGCAGATTTCGGATTGAAGCCACAAGTGGTTATAAGGCACAATGCCGGCGATATAGTACATGCGAGCCACCAATTGCAGCTCCAATCCGTTTTCTCGCCTCTTAACACTCCGTCTAAAGGCGGTCTGGTTCATTTGTATATCTTTCGTTAAAACGAGTTTACAAAGTATCAGAGCATCATGTCAGGTCGTGGTAAAGGAGGAAAAGCCAAGGGAAAGGCCAAGTCCCGTTCATCCCGTGCTGGTCTGCAGTTCCCAGTGGGCAGAATCCACAGGCTTCTGAGGAAGGGCAACTATGCCGAGCGTGTAGGAGCTGGTGCCCCAGTCTACCTGGCAGCTGTCATGGAGTACCTGGCTGCTGAAGTCTTGGAGCTTGCAGGCAATGCTGCCCGTGACAACAAGAAGACCAGAATCATCCCCAGGCACTTGCAGCTGGCCATCCGTAATGACGAGGAGTTGAACAAACTCCTATCAGGTGTGACCATTGCCCAGGGAGGTGTTCTGCCCAACATCCAGGCAGTACTTTTGCCCAAGAAGACACAGAAGGCCAAGTAAACATTGTTTCTTGGATTTTCAACACCCGGCCTTTTTCAAGGCCACCACATTTTCACGATCAATGCCAACCTTTGAATCCTTGCTATGTTATTTTACATGCTTGCCCACTGTCATGCTAAAAAGTCCCAAATTAATGAGTTAATCATGAGGTTAATCTGTCTACCTGAGTTGTCCTGTGTCAGTGAGTTTAATAAACCTAAATGAATGACTGTTTGTGTGTAGGGGAGACCGGGGCAAGTTCGCCCCTTTTTTACTAAATTTAATCTGGACCCCTTAATTTTAAAGTAACAGAAACACGTTTGCTTTGAGATACAGGTCGTGACATAGTCTCCTGATATTTAGTGGTGTATTAACTGTTTTTAATGCATAAGATAGCAAAAACAGGGGCGAATGTGCCCCACCACTTAATCTGACACCTTTAAGACAATTGACTCTGAAATTGTGTAAACAAGATCTTTGTTATAGTTGTCAGACTTTAGGGGACAAAGTATCCTTTCGGTACAGGTTCATCGGATATATAGTAAATGAACATATGTCTAATGTCACCCAATGATTCATTACGTTGTTCACATAACAAGAGGGAAGTATGGCCAGCCAAGTGCATGTTCCATATGACCTTGAGCTGGAAGGTCATAATCCCTGATTAGAGAAAATGAACCAGTATTTTCTCAAACACTCAAAAGTTAACAATATATTTGACAGAAATGAAGACCGACAAAACTTAGGATTCAAAGGTCGGCACTGATCGTGAAAATGTGGTGGCCTTGAAAAAGGCCGGTGTGATATGTGCTGTGAGCGAGTTTATGCCCTCTCTCCACGGATTCTGCGTGCCAGCTGGATGTCTTTTGGCATGATGGTGACACGTTTGGCATGGATGGCACACAAGTTGGTGTCTTCAAACAGGCCAACCAAGTAAGCCTCACTTGCCTCCTGCAGGGCCATGACGGCTGAACTCTGGAAGCGCAGGTCAGT
This sequence comes from Saprospiraceae bacterium, assembly GCA_965222645.1. Lineage (GTDB taxonomy): Bacteria > Bacteroidota > Bacteroidia > Chitinophagales > Saprospiraceae > JABDMH01. The sequence goes on from CBDCUR010000001.1 coordinate 18,021, forward strand.
CTTGAAGTCCTGTGCAATCTCACGTACAAGACGCTGGAATGGCAGCTTCCTGATGAGAAGTTCAGTGCTCTTCTGGTAACGACGGATCTCTCGAAGGGCAACAGTTCCAGGCCTGTAACGATGGGGTTTCTTTACCCCTCCAGTTGCAGGGGCGCTCTTGCGGGCAGCTTTGGTGGCCAGCTGCTTCCTGGGGGCCTTTCCTCCAGTAGATTTACGTGCAGTCTGCTTGGTACGAGCCATTTTTCAGAGATGTCTTCTGTATCAGTGACAGAGAAAGAATGAAGTTCAATTTTGACGTTCCCGGCACAATATCTAGGCCCCCGCTTCATTGGGTGGATGCATGCGAGTCGCTGATTGGATGAAATCCTACACACGAACTACGCTGTGAGCTGAAATGCAGCGCCAATCCGTTTTTGAGCGTTTCTCGACCATTTTTACATGTTAATTGCTTCGCCTACGTACGACGTAGGCCACTGAAATTAGGCCTCAAAATTGACTATCTTCCCTTCTGTTAAGCACAGCAGCGGCAGGCCAAAAACCTTACTAATTTTTCTGCAATCAGGCCTGAAATTAGGTCATAAATTCATTTTTGTGGAAAACTGTTCATCTTTTTCATAACAAACATAATGTCAAATCCTGACAGGGGTATGTGAGCATGCATGTTTTTCATGGCATTTGCGTTTCTCTATGTGTGTGTCAGGGTGTCAGCATGCATTTTTCTGTGTCTATGCATGTGTGTGTGTGTGTGTGTGTGTGTGTGTGGGGGGGGGGGGGGGGGGAGGAGGTGAGGAAGGGCTGAGGGGGGTACTGGCTTCTTGGTGACAGCTCACAGTCATTATACACCAGGGCCAACAGCTTGGCCCAAAGCTAGTCTGACTTGTGATAAAATTGTTATTATTATTATTATTATTATTGTTGTTGTTGTTGCACATTCATTGTGTCTGTCCGATAGACACATGTGTACATTTTCTTGGCATGCTTTTCCTAATTTCAGGGTTTATTGGGGGGGGGGGGGGGATGGCGTTTTAGGGTTACTTTAGTGTAGTTCATTTAAGACCAAGTTGTAAATGCAAGGATTCAAAGGTCGGCACTGATCGTGAAAATGTGGTGGCCTTGAAAAAGGCCGGGTGTTGAAAATGTGTGTTGTCTCTGGTCTGTTTAACCTCCGAATCCGTACAGGGTACGTCCTTGGCGTTTCAAGGCATAGACCACGTCCATGGCTGTGACGGTCTTCCTCTTGGCGTGCTCAGTGTAGGTGACTGCGTCACGGATGACATTCTCAAGGAATACCTTCAGAACACCTCTGGTTTCTTCATAGATGAGCCCAGAAATACGTTTCACTCCACCTCGGCGAGCAAGACGGCGGATGGCTGGTTTGGTGATACCCTGGATGTTGTCACGAAGGACTTTCCTGTGGCGTTTGGCGCCCCCCTTTCCAAGACCTTTTCCTCCTTTACCACGTCCAGACATGATGCTTCTTTCACTCAGGAACTAAGTGTTGAATGTGGATTCGCTGATGATGATGATTTTTGTTATAAACGTGTTCAGACGCCAGGGATGTCCCCACCTAGGGCAGGGGCATGGACCTATTGTCTCTTCACGCCATAGGATTTGATTTTGAAAAATAGTGAAGATACCATGTCAGACCGCATGCAAAGGAAGAAAAGGAAGTGCTACAATGAACAAAAGCATACATGATTAGTACTGGGCAACTTGAGTAAAGTGTCCTGCCCAGAGACACAACCGGGACCAACCGGCCTCATGCCTGAAAAGTAAACATGACCAAGCATTACTACGAAGGACATGGTCATGTGATTAATAGTCCTGAAAGAAAAACATGACCAAGCATTACTACGAAGGACATGGTCATGTTGATTAGTAGTCCTGAAAGAAAAATATGACCAAGCATTACTACGAAGGACATGGTCATATTGATTAGTTTAGTTGGATAACAGAGAGATGTGAGCCATCATCCCTGAATCCGTTATGTTATGTGAACTGTGGGGGGAGGGGAGATTTTATTTTATTGGTCGTATTTTAACACACTGGACAACAGAAAGATGTGAGCCATCATCCCTGAGTCCAGTTTAGGAGGTTACATGTAGTTAATATAACCAAGTATTGCTGGAAGTTACACTTGCTTCAAACTAGAAGGTCAGTCAAGTCTAATCAATCTAGTAGAAGTGTGTATTAAGATTAGGGCTTTTTAGATAACTAGTTACTCTTAGTTACACTTGCTTCAAACCAGAAGGTCAGTCGAGTCTAATCAATCTGGTAGAAGTGTGCATAAGAGTCTACTCCAGCTAGTAGAAATGTGCACTAAGAATAGTGCCTGCATTAAACTAGTTACGGTGAGTTACACTTGCTTCGAACCAGAAGGTCAGTCGAGTCTAATCAATCCGGTCGAAGTGTGTACGTTTATAGGGCAATTTCTAGGTAGTCGGGGATTAGATCTATTGGTGTTTTAGAGGGACGTGCCTTCCTATATCTATCGTAATCTAACATTATTTTATGTTCTATCAGTAGCTTTTGTATTAAACTATCATCTATCTTCTTTTCCATAAATCTATGAGAAGACCTAACTGCCTCAGCTTTTAAAGGAATAAGACTACCTTCCTGATGGAGGTCTTCTATGTGGGTTCTTCTAGTCTTTCTTAGTGCTACCCTTAGGGCCGAGTTCTGGATAACCTGAATTTTATTTATGTGTGTTTTTGCAGCACTGTAGTAGGCAGGAGCGCCGTACAGTGCTATAGGTCTAATCCACATCTTGTAGAGGTGGATCAGAGTTTTGGACTGCATTCCTAAGTTCCTGCCTGATATTGCTTTTATAGCATTGATCCTTAGCCACATCCTATGCCTTATATTTTCAATGTGATGCCTCCAAGTTAACTTCCTATCAAAGGTGAGACCTAAGAATTTAATTTCGTTGCTCACTGTGAGTGGGACCCTACCTAGATTTAGTGTGATTTCTTTAGCAGTGTTACTATTTGTGAACAGGCCTACTTGAGTTTTGGATGGATTTAAGTTTATTTTCCATTTATTACACCATTCTGAAATAGTGAGTCTAGGTACTTTTGAATAAGTTTTTCGGCTCTCTTTTCTTGCTTCTGAATGGCCCAAGCGGCCATGTCGTCTGCAAATTTGCTAATAAGGACTCCTGGTGGGGGTTTTGGGGTATCATTAACATAAAATATAAAGAGCAGTGGGCTTAGTGCCGAGCCTTGAGGGGTGCCTGCCTTTAACTCTATTTTATTTGATATGGCGCTGTCCTGATGGACCCTAAGGTGTCTATTTGTCAAGAATGAGCTAAGTAATCTTATCATTTTAGTTGGTAGACCTACTTCTGCTGTACCTAATTTGTATTTTAAACCCTCTAACCAGACTGCATCAAAAGCTTTTTCTACATCTAGAAATACACCTACAGCTTTTTTATGCTTTTTGAGAGCCGTGCTAACTGACTGGGACAGTTTGAACAATTGGTCTAGAGTGCTACGATTCCTCCTGAATCCTGCCTGATTTTCATCAAAATAGTTCGCCTTTTCTAGGAATGTTGACAATCTATTTGCGATTATCCTTTCAAATACTTTACCTATTGCTGGTAGGAGACTAATGGGCCTGTAGCTAGTGGGTTTAGTTAGATCCTTGCCTGGTTTAGGAAGCATAACTACTTTAGCTTGTTTCCAGGCCATGGGGAAGTATCCTGTTTTGAGACAGGAGTTGTATATTAAGGCAATATGTGATAACTGATCTCTATCTAAGTTTTTAAGGATCAGGTATGAAATCTGATCCTCACCTGGGGCAGACCTGTTTTTACATTTTTTAAGAGTTTTAGTTATTTCAATGACAGTTATTTCCCTAAGCATATAGTGATCATCCTCAGTTTCCTGCTTAACCTGTTCTAAGGGTAGGTAAACCTCTTTGTGAGTATTAAGGAAGTCCCTAGCTTCTGTCTCTGTGTTAAGATCGTGGTTTGGATCATAGTAAGTTTGATGGATTTTACCTAGTGACTTAGCGAAAGTGTCAGCCTTTAGTTTATTAGTGACAGCTATGTTGCCATCTTCCATTACCAGGTTTGTTACCTTGCCTAGATTAGGGTTCAGTTTGCTATTGCTATACGACTTGAATTTTTTCCAGAAGGTTGCTACATTTGTTTCTGCCTCTATTCCACTGACAAACTCCTTCCACTTATCCTGTTTCTGCTCATTAATTTTTTCCCTAACTATCTTATTAAGCCTATTATATAAAGGTTTAAGCCCTGGAATAGGGTCCTCTTTTAGCATGCGCCTAACTTTTCTTTTTACTTTGATTAATTTAGCTATTTCAGGGGTAAATTTCCACCAATTCCTATTAATAGTTGGTCTTTTGGGACATATTTCATCTAATGTGCTACTTATGTTATCAGTGAAATTACAAATAGCCCTATCTATATTTTCACAGTTATAATTAAGTGATTCTTCCGTAAAGTTAAATTCTTTTTCCCTTAAGGAGTCCTTAAATTCGTCCCAGTCTATGTTTTTGAGTGGTCTAATGAGTTTGGTTGGGAGTTTGCTAATTCCTATATTTATGCTAACATGTATGGGAAGATGAAAGCTGCCGCAATCCTCGCCTACCTTACATGAGCTAATTGTACCTAGGTTACCTGAGACTATTGCTAGATCTAAGATATTGGGCAACATTTCCGGGGGGTGATGATAGGTAGGGGAATCAGGGTCATTGAGCAAAGTGAGATTATCCTGTGCTAATATATCTTCTAATTCTCTACCTGAGTCTGTTGTGATCCTAGAGCCGAAAGATGTGTGTGGGGAATTTAGGTCACCAACTATTACTACATTATTGCTATTTCTATTAACTATTTCAAAAAGCCTCTTATCTATCACTTTAGGTGGGGGATTGTAGTACACTACTAAGTCTATTGGGGCCCTAGTTACCTCACTTGGGGATATTTTCACGGATAGAGCTTCCAAATTTGGATATTTGTTAAACCAGTCATTTACAGTGAATTCTATTCTATTGTTAATAAAGAAGGCTACACCTCCCTTACGTTTTTCTGTCCTATCCTTTCTTATTGGAATAAAATTACCTAAGGAAAAGTGCTGATTAGGTTTTAAGTGGGTCTCACTAACTGCTATCACATGAGTGTTTTCCTGGTCTATATAGTTAAGAATGTTAGTCTGACGGCCTCTAATACCGTCAGGATTGAAATGAACTATATTGAGACTATTCATTTTTTATTACCATTTTGGAGTTTCTTACTTCGAGGGGCTACTATCTTCTGGGCTATAGGGAGCTGACGGGGAGGGTGGACCTGTTTGTTTAAAATCACTTGAGTATTAGGTTTTTTAGTTTTGTTTTGATTTTTGGAGTTAGCTACCGGTGTTACAGACGTTTCTACTGACGTAGAGGGCGATAATGGGGGACTAACTGGGTCCAACCTAATTTTAAAATGTTCAGCAGACTCTTTAGACAGGATATCATAGACCTTATCGGCGTTTCTCCTATCCAATTTTTCATATATTTGTAACATGGAGTTAACCATGAAAGAGACTATTTTTTCACTTAGTTCCTTAAATGAGTTTTCTAGCTTAGCTTCCAATTTTTGGACTACCTTATCTAACTCCTGTTCTGTTTCTCTTTTGTTAATTTGTATTTTCTGCGTTAAGTCAGATTGGACCTTTTCAGTTCTGTTTTGAACGATGTTGCTAAACGTAATTCCTCTTACTACCAGGTTATTTTGGAGTTTTTCCTGCCTAACCTTAGCCCTTTCAGTTTGGATTTTAATTTGTTCCTTAAATTTTGGGCATTCCTTAGAGGCTGCTACATGATTGCCGTTACAGTTAGAGCATTTAACTATTAAAGATTCTTTATTTTTGTCTGGACATTCAGTAGATTTGTGGGGACCTGCGCATCTGACACATTTTTGGCCATTTTTGCAGTCTTTTGCTAAGTGGTTAAATCCCTGACATTTATAGCACTGGGTTACTGGGGGGGTGGTTCTATAAGTTTCGCACCTAATACGCATTCTCCCAAAATAAATTCCACTGAAGAGTGCAATTTTCATGTCCTGTTCATTTTCAAATTGAATAGCTACTTTTCTAGTTGGTTGGCCGTTGAACTTTAGCCTTTGGACTTTATTAATTTTAACATTGTTTTTGGCTAATTCAGTCTTAATATCTTCCTCAGAAATAGTTTGATGGACCCCTATGGCTACAACTTTATGAACCTTTTCTGGTACATCATTGATGCCCTTTATGATCTTGACCTTGCAGCTTTCAAATCCCCTTTGGGATTTAATAACTTCAGACATTTTTTCATTAAAGTGGTCCTGGGGTAGTGTTACATAGCATTTACATTCATGTTTTTTATTTACCCTGTACTTAGTCCACATTCCAGTTTCTTTTAACCTAGGAAATGCAGTTAAAATCATGTTTTCCATTTTAATGGAGTTAAAATACGTATTTTCTGGGATCTCTGTTACTACTACTAATACTGAGTCCTATTAAGTGTTGAATGTGGATTCGCTGCAGCAAACGCACTGTAAAAATACCCAACATTGTAAGATGCTTTTGCCCTATTGGTCAACTCGAACCATTCCTATTGGTTGATTCGACCCATTCTAGCCACTCACGGCACACAGCATGCCCACCAATCACAGGCCACCATACTGTAAACACCAAAATGAGTGCACGTGCACTGGCCTACCGAAAACATGTTCTCTTTTATATATGTACAAAACATCTTTTAACTTTGGAATTATGATTATGATTATGATGATCTTTTCTAACCAGTGTGTGTGTGTGTGTGTGTGTGTGTGGGGGGGGGGGGGAGGAGTACCCAAACCCTAACCCTAACCCTAACCCCCCAAACCCTAGCCCTAGCCTAACCCCAAACCCTAACCCCTAACCCTAGCCTAACACCAAACCCTAACCCCAAACCCTAAAAGTTAGCCCTAGCCTAACCCCAAACCCTTACCCCATACCCTAACCCCATAGACCTTATGCCTGTTGAAATTGTAATTTAAATTTACAAGTTAATCTGTTTTCATTTCATATGTACAGTTATTATTCTTTCTGAATACTGGTTAAAGTTTCTGTGAATCTATGTTTGTAAACTCCGCCTTTGTATCATGTTAAGGATTTGACATGGCCCAATGAGTATTAGTGGGATCATGAAACTGTGTTTAAGCCTTTTTTTGGAATTAGGGCAGAAACTGTCTAGTGGGTATACACTTAAATGCCAGGTTAACAGGAGTAAAGACACAAGTAAACATCACTGACAGTATTCAAAGGTAAGTCATTTTATAAAATTTCAGTACAAATAATTTGTTTAAAGAAATTGACATTTATTTCTCAAAATATTCATATAAATGTTTATATTGTGATTTTGCATGTTATTGGATAAATAAATGTGCTCACATGTTTAAATACAAAGTTATGTGCAATATTACAAATAAACCTAGCAATTTACCCTAACCCTTTTATAATCGTGCACCCTAAACTTTTACAACCCCTTTTACAGTTATTGTTATGCCCCATGTTCCTACTGTTGTTTGTGCAAGCGAGGATTCAAAGGTTGGCATTGATCGTGAAAATGTGGTGGCCTTGAAAAAGGCCGGATGTTGAAAGTCCAAGAAACAGAACGTTTACTTGGAGCTGGTGTACTTGGTGACGGCTTTGGTTCCCTCGGACACAGCATGCTTTGCCAGCTCTCCAGGAAGGAGCAGACGCACGGCAGTCTGGATTTCTCTGCTGGTGATTGTGGATCGGCGGTTGTAGTGTGCCAGCCTGGAAGCCTCGGCAGCTATTCTCTCAAAGATGTCATTCACAAAGCTGTTCATGATGCTCATGGCTTTGCTGGAGATTCCAGTGTCAGGGTGGACCTGCTTCAACACCTTGTAGACGTAAATGGCATAGCTCTCCTTTCTTCTCCTCCTGCGCTTCTTGTCCCCAGTTCTCTGGGCCTTGGCCTTTGAGGCGGCCTTCTTAGCTCCCTTTGCACTTGGTTTTGGTGGCATCTTCACGTCAGAAAATCAGTGAAAAACTAAAATGACACTTGGAAGCCTGAAATACTTAAGAGGCGAGTTATGCAGATTTCGGATTGAAGCCACAAGTGGTTATAAGGCACAATGCCGGCGATATAGTACATGCGAGCCACCAATTGCAGCTCCAATCCGTTTTCTCGCCTCTTAACACTCCGTCTAAAGGCGGTCTGGTTCATTTGTATATCTTTCGTTAAAACGAGTTTACAAAGTATCAGAGCATCATGTCAGGTCGTGGTAAAGGAGGAAAAGCCAAGGGAAAGGCCAAGTCCCGTTCATCCCGTGCTGGTCTGCAGTTCCCAGTGGGCAGAATCCACAGGCTTCTGAGGAAGGGCAACTATGCCGAGCGTGTAGGAGCTGGTGCCCCAGTCTACCTGGCAGCTGTCATGGAGTACCTGGCTGCTGAAGTCTTGGAGCTTGCAGGCAATGCTGCCCGTGACAACAAGAAGACCAGAATCATCCCCAGGCACTTGCAGCTGGCCATCCGTAATGACGAGGAGTTGAACAAACTCCTATCAGGTGTGACCATTGCCCAGGGAGGTGTTCTGCCCAACATCCAGGCAGTACTTTTGCCCAAGAAGACACAGAAGGCCAAGTAAACATTGTTTCTTGGATTTTCAACACCCGGCCTTTTTCAAGGCCACCACATTTTCACGATCAATGCCAACCTTTGAATCCTTGCTATGTTATTTTACATGCTTGCCCACTGTCATGCTAAAAAGTCCCAAATTAATGAGTTAATCATGAGGTTAATCTGTCTACCTGAGTTGTCCTGTGTCAGTGAGTTTAATAAACCTAAATGAATGACTGTTTGTGTGTAGGGGAGACCGGGGCAAGTTCGCCCCTTTTTTACTAAATTTAATCTGGACCCCTTAATTTTAAAGTAACAGAAACACGTTTGCTTTGAGATACAGGTCGTGACATAGTCTCCTGATATTTAGTGGTGTATTAACTGTTTTTAATGCATAAGATAGCAAAAACAGGGGCGAATGTGCCCCACCACTTAATCTGACACCTTTAAGACAATTGACTCTGAAATTGTGTAAACAAGATCTTTGTTATAGTTGTCAGACTTTAGGGGACAAAGTATCCTTTCGGTACAGGTTCATCGGATATATAGTAAATGAACATATGTCTAATGTCACCCAATGATTCATTACGTTGTTCACATAACAAGAGGGAAGTATGGCCAGCCAAGTGCATGTTCCATATGACCTTGAGCTGGAAGGTCATAATCCCTGATTAGAGAAAATGAACCAGTATTTTCTCAAACACTCAAAAGTTAACAATATATTTGACAGAAATGAAGACCGACAAAACTTAGGATTCAAAGGTCGGCACTGATCGTGAAAATGTGGTGGCCTTGAAAAAGGCCGGTGTGATATGTGCTGTGAGCGAGTTTATGCCCTCTCTCCACGGATTCTGCGTGCCAGCTGGATGTCTTTTGGCATGATGGTGACACGTTTGGCATGGATGGCACACAAGTTGGTGTCTTCAAACAGGCCAACCAAGTAAGCCTCACTTGCCTCCTGCAGGGCCATGACGGCTGAACTCTGGAAGCGCAGGTCAGTCTTGAAGTCCTGTGCAATCTCGCGTACAAGACGCTGGAATGGCAGCTTCCTGATGAGAAGTTCAGTGCTCTTCTGGTAACGACGGATCTCTCGAAGGGCAACAGTTCCAGGCCTGTAACGATGGGGTTTCTTTACCCCTCCAGTTGCAGGGGCGCTCTTGCGGGCAGCTTTGGTGGCCAGCTGCTTCCTGGGGGCCTTTCCTCCAGTAGATTTACGTGCAGTCTGCTTGGTACGAGCCATTTTTCAGAGATGTCTTCTGTATCAGTGACAGAGAAAGAATGAAGTTCAATTTTGACGTTCCCGGCACAATATCTAGGCCCCCGCTTCATTGGGTGGATGCATGCGAGTCGCTGATTGGATGAAATCCTACACACGAACTACGCTGTGAGCTGAAATGCAGCGCCAATCCGTTTTTGAGCGTTTCTCGACCATTTTTACATGTTAATTGCTTCGCCTACGTACGACGTAGGCCACTGAAATTAGGCCTCAAAATTGACTATCTTCCCTTCTGTTAAGCACAGCAGCGGCAGGCCAAAAACCTTACTAATTTTTCTGCAATCAGGCCTGAAATTAGGTCATAAATTCATTTTTGTGGAAAACTGTTCATCTTTTTCATAACAAACATAATGTCAAATCCTGACAGGGGTATGTGAGCATGCATGTTTTTCATGGCATTTGCGTTTCTCTATGTGTGTGTCAGGGTGTCAGCATGCATTTTTCTGTGTCTATGCATGTGTGTGTGTGTGTGTGTGTGTGTGTCTGGGGGGGGGGGGGGGGGGAGGAGGTGAGGAAGGGCTGAGGGGGGTACTGGCTTCTTGGTGACAGCTCACAGTCATTATACACCAGGGCCAACAGCTTGGCCCAAAGCTAGTCTGACTTGTGATAAAATTGTTATTATTATTATTATTATTATTGTTGTTGTTGTTGCACATTCATTGTGTCTGTCCGATAGACACATGTGTACATTTTCTTGGCATGCTTTTCCTAATTTCAGGGTTTATTGGGGGGGGGGGGGGGATGGCGTTTTAGGGTTACTTTAGTGTAGTTCATTTAAGACCAAGTTGTAAATGCAAGGATTCAAAGGTCGGCACTGATCGTGAAAATGTGGTGGCCTTGAAAAAGGCCGGGTGTTGAAAATGTGTGTTGTCTCTGGTCTGTTTAACCTCCGAATCCGTACAGGGTACGTCCTTGGCGTTTCAAGGCATAGACCACGTCCATGGCTGTGACGGTCTTCCTCTTGGCGTGCTCAGTGTAGGTGACTGCGTCACGGATGACATTCTCAAGGAATACCTTCAGAACACCTCTGGTTTCTTCATAGATGAGCCCAGAAATACGTTTCACTCCACCTCGGCGAGCAAGACGGCGGATGGCTGGTTTGGTGATACCCTGGATGTTGTCACGAAGGACTTTCCTGTGGCGTTTGGCGCCCCCCTTTCCAAGACCTTTTCCTCCTTTACCACGTCCAGACATGATGCTTCTTTCACTCAGGAACTAAGTGTTGAATGTGGATTCGCTGCAGCAAACGCACTGTAAAAATACCCAACATTGTAAGATGCTTTTGCCCTATTGGTCAACTCGAACCATTCCTATTGGTTGATTCGACCCATTCTAGCCACTCACGGCACACAGCATGCCCACCAATCACAGGCCACCATACTGTAAACACCAAAATGAGTGCACGTGCACTGGCCTACCGAAAACATGTTCTCTTTTATATATGTACAAAACATCTTTTAACTTTGGAATTATGATTATGATTATGATGATCTTTTCTAACCAGTGTGTGTGTGTGTGTGTGTGTGTGGGGGGGGGGGGGGAGGAGTACCCAAACCCTAACCCTAACCCTAACCCCCCAAACCCTAGCCCTAGCCTAACCCCAAACCCTAACCCCTAACCCTAGCCTAACACCAAACCCTAACCCCAAACCCTAAAAGTTAGCCCTAGCCTAACCCCAAACCCTTACCCCATACCCTAACCCCATAGACCTTATGCCTGTTGAAATTGTAATTTAAATTTACAAGTTAATCTGTTTTCATTTCATATGTACAGTTATTATTCTTTCTGAATACTGGTTAAAGTTTCTGTGAATCTATGTTTGTAAACTCCGCCTTTGTATCATGTTAAGGATTTGACATGGCCCAATGAGTATTAGTGGGATCATGAAACTGTGTTTAAGCCTTTTTTTGGAATTAGGGCAGAAACTGTCTAGTGGGTATACACTTAAATGCCAGGTTAACAGGAGTAAAGACACAAGTAAACATCACTGACAGTATTCAAAGGTAAGTCATTTTATAAAATTTCAGTACAAATAATTTGTTTAAAGAAATTGACATTTATTTCTCAAAATATTCATATAAATGTTTATATTGTGATTTTGCATGTTATTGGATAAATAAATGTGCTCACATGTTTAAATACAAAGTTATGTGCAATATTACAAATAAACCTAGCAATTTACCCTAACCCTTTTATAATCGTGCACCCTAAACTTTTACAACCCCTTTTACAGTTATTGTTATGCCCCATGTTCCTACTGTTGTTTGTGCAAGCGAGGATTCAAAGGTTGGCATTGATCGTGAAAATGTGGTGGCCTTGAAAAAGGCCGGATGTTGAAAGTCCAAGAAACAGAACGTTTACTTGGAGCTGGTGTACTTGGTGACGGCTTTGGTTCCCTCGGACACAGCATGCTTTGCCAGCTCTCCAGGAAGGAGCAGACGCACGGCAGTCTGGATTTCTCTGCTGGTGATTGTGGATCGGCGGTTGTAGTGTGCCAGCCTGGAAGCCTCGGCAGCTATTCTCTCAAAGATGTCATTCACAAAGCTGTTCATGATGCTCATGGCTTTGCTGGAGATTCCAGTGTCAGGGTGGACCTGCTTCAACACCTTGTAGACGTAAATGGCATAGCTCTCCTTTCTTCTCCTCCTGCGCTTCTTGTCCCCAGTTCTCTGGGCCTTGGCCTTTGAGGCGGCCTTCTTAGCTCCCTTTGCACTTGGTTTTGGTGGCATCTTCACGTCAGAAAATCAGTGAAAAACTAAAATGACACTTGGAAGCCTGAAATACTTAAGAGGCGAGTTATGCAGATTTCGGATTGAAGCCACAAGTGGTTATAAGGCACAATGCCGGCGATATAGTACATGCGAGCCACCAATTGCAGCTCCAATCCGTTTTCTCGCCTCTTAACACTCCGTCTAAAGGCGGTCTGGTTCATTTGTATATCTTTCGTTAAAACGAGTTTACAAAGTATCAGAGCATCATGTCAGGTCGTGGTAAAGGAGGAAAAGCCAAGGGAAAGGCCAAGTCCCGTTCATCCCGTGCTGGTCTGCAGTTCCCAGTGGGCAGAATCCACAGGCTTCTGAGGAAGGGCAACTATGCCGAGCGTGTAGGAGCTGGTGCCCCAGTCTACCTGGCAGCTGTCATGGAGTACCTGGCTGCTGAAGTCTTGGAGCTTGCAGGCAATGCTGCCCGTGACAACAAGAAGACCAGAATCATCCCCAGGCACTTGCAGCTGGCCATCCGTAATGACGAGGAGTTGAACAAACTCCTATCAGGTGTGACCATTGCCCAGGGAGGTGTTCTGCCCAACATCCAGGCAGTACTTTTGCCCAAGAAGACACAGAAGGCCAAGTAAACATTGTTTCTTGGATTTTCAACACCCGGCCTTTTTCAAGGCCACCACATTTTCACGATCAATGCCAACCTTTGAATCCTTGCTATGTTATTTTACATGCTTGCCCACTGTCATGCTAAAAAGTCCCAAATTAATGAGTTAATCATGAGGTTAATCTGTCTACCTGAGTTGTCCTGTGTCAGTGAGTTTAATAAACCTAAATGAATGACTGTTTGTGTGTAGGGGAGACCGGGGCAAGTTCGCCCCTTTTTTACTAAATTTAATCTGGACCCCTTAATTTTAAAGTAACAGAAACACGTTTGCTTTGAGATACAGGTCGTGACATAGTCTCCTGATATTTAGTGGTGTATTAACTGTTTTTAATGCATAAGATAGCAAAAACAGGGGCGAATGTGCCCCACCACTTAATCTGACACCTTTAAGACAATTGACTCTGAAATTGTGTAAACAAGATCTTTGTTATAGTTGTCAGACTTTAGGGGACAAAGTATCCTTTCGGTACAGGTTCATCGGATATATAGTAAATGAACATATGTCTAATGTCACCCAATGATTCATTACGTTGTTCACATAACAAGAGGGAAGTATGGCCAGCCAAGTGCATGTTCCATATGACCTTGAGCTGGAAGGTCATAATCCCTGATTAGAGAAAATGAACCAGTATTTTCTCAAACACTCAAAAGTTAACAATATATTTGACAGAAATGAAGACCGACAAAACTTAGGATTCAAAGGTCGGCACTGATCGTGAAAATGTGGTGGCCTTGAAAAAGGCCGGTGTGATATGTGCTGTGAGCGAGTTTATGCCCTCTCTCCACGGATTCTGCGTGCCAGCTGGATGTCTTTTGGCATGATGGTGACACGTTTGGCATGGATGGCACACAAGTTGGTGTCTTCAAACAGGCCAACCAAGTAAGCCTCACTTGCCTCCTGCAGGGCCATGACGGCTGAACTCTGGAAGCGCAGGTCAGTCTTGAAGTCCTGTGCAATCTCGCGTACAAGACGCTGGAATGGCAGCTTCCTGATGAGAAGTTCAGTGCTCTTCTGGTAACGACGGATCTCTCGAAGGGCAACAGTTCCAGGCCTGTAACGATGGGGTTTCTTTACCCCTCCAGTTGCAGGGGCGCTCTTGCGGGCAGCTTTGGTGGCCAGCTGCTTCCTGGGGGCCTTTCCTCCAGTAGATTTACGTGCAGTCTGCTTGGTACGAGCCATTTTTCAGAGATGTCTTCTGTATCATCCTATCGATAATACGCCTTGATTCAGCAACCCCAGAGGGCATCGAATCATGAATAACTCATAAAGTCTGTCAACCAATCAGAAGGTGCGCTTATTCTCGAATAAGCGTTTTTTTGCGAGAGTTTGTAAGTCAGGACCCGCGAGACCCGTCAATTATTTCAAAGGCCTCCAATCAGATGACAGCAAAAATTGTCAGGCGAGCCGTTTTGACCCGAAACTGACAGCTACAGCGATGCCGACTTCAAAGAGAAAGCAAACAATCTCAATAGTTAACGTCCTGTATTGTCTATTGTTTGTAGTTTCACGGCAAATATGTCGAACTTTCGTTACCCTGGGCATAATATAGTTAAAATAAATATAAGTTGTCCGATAAACAGCACTGAATAACATACGCGATCCATTATTGTTTGTATTTGTTACCGCG
>CBDCUR010000002.1:0-12182 GCA_965222645.1 Saprospiraceae bacterium
CCATAAATCTATGAGAAGACCTAACTGCCTCAGCTTTTAAAGGAATAAGACTACCTTCCTGATGGAGGTCTTCTATGTGGGTTCTTCTAGTCTTTCTTAGTGCTACCCTTAGGGCCGAGTTCTGGATAACCTGAATTTTATTTATGTGTGTTTTTGCAGCATTGTAGTAGGCAGGAGCGCCGTACAGTGCTATAGGTCTAATCCACATCTTGTAGAGGTGGATCAGAGTTTTGGACTGAGGATTCGCTGCAGCAAACGCACTGTAAAAATACCCAACATTGTAAGATGCTTTTGCCCTATTGGTCAACTCGAACCATTCCTATTGGTTGATTCGACCCATTCTAGCCACTCACGGCACACAGCATGCCCACCAATCACAGGCCACCATACTGTAAACACCAAAATGAGTGCACGTGCACTGGCCTACCGAAAACATGTTCTCTTTTATATATGTACAAAACATCTTTTAACTTTGGAATTATGATTATGATTATGATGATCTTTTCTAACCAGTGTGTGTGTGTGTGTGTGTGTGTGTGGGGGGGGGGGGGGGAGGAGTACCCAAACCCTAACCCTAACCCTAACCCCCCAAACCCTAGCCCTAGCCTAACCCCAAACCCTAACCCCTAACCCTAGCCTAACACCAAACCCTAACCCCAAACCCTAAAAGTTAGCCCTAGCCTAACCCCAAACCCTTACCCCATACCCTAACCCCATAGACCTTATGCCTGTTGAAATTGTAATTTAAATTTACAAGTTAATCTGTTTTCATTTCATATGTACAGTTATTATTCTTTCTGAATACTGGTTAAAGTTTCTGTGAATCTATGTTTGTAAACTCCGCCTTTGTATCATGTTAAGGATTTGACATGGCCCAATGAGTATTAGTGGGATCATGAAACTGTGTTTAAGCCTTTTTTTGGAATTAGGGCAGAAACTGTCTAGTGGGTATACACTTAAATGCCAGGTTAACAGGAGTAAAGACACAAGTAAACATCACTGACAGTATTCAAAGGTAAGTCATTTTATAAAATTTCAGTACAAATAATTTGTTTAAAGAAATTGACATTTATTTCTCAAAATATTCATATAAATGTTTATATTGTGATTTTGCATGTTATTGGATAAATAAATGTGCTCACATGTTTAAATACAAAGTTATGTGCAATATTACAAATAAACCTAGCAATTTACCCTAACCCTTTTATAATCGTGCACCCTAAACTTTTACAACCCCTTTTACAGTTATTGTTATGCCCCATGTTCCTACTGTTGTTTGTGCAAGCGAGGATTCAAAGGTTGGCATTGATCGTGAAAATGTGGTGGCCTTGAAAAAGGCCGGATGTTGAAAGTCCAAGAAACAGAACGTTTACTTGGAGCTGGTGTACTTGGTGACGGCTTTGGTTCCCTCGGACACAGCATGCTTTGCCAGCTCTCCAGGAAGGAGCAGACGCACGGCAGTCTGGATTTCTCTGCTGGTGATTGTGGATCGGCGGTTGTAGTGTGCCAGCCTGGAAGCCTCGGCAGCTATTCTCTCAAAGATGTCATTCACAAAGCTGTTCATGATGCTCATGGCTTTGCTGGAGATTCCAGTGTCAGGGTGGACCTGCTTCAACACCTTGTAGACGTAAATGGCATAGCTCTCCTTTCTTCTCCTCCTGCGCTTCTTGTCCCCAGTTCTCTGGGCCTTGGCCTTTGAGGCGGCCTTCTTAGCTCCCTTTGCACTTGGTTTTGGTGGCATCTTCACGTCAGAAAATCAGTGAAAAACTAAAATGACACTTGGAAGCCTGAAATACTTAAGAGGCGAGTTATGCAGATTTCGGATTGAAGCCACAAGTGGTTATAAGGCACAATGCCGGCGATATAGTACATGCGAGCCACCAATTGCAGCTCCAATCCGTTTTCTCGCCTCTTAACACTCCGTCTAAAGGCGGTCTGGTTCATTTGTATATCTTTCGTTAAAACGAGTTTACAAAGTATCAGAGCATCATGTCAGGTCGTGGTAAAGGAGGAAAAGCCAAGGGAAAGGCCAAGTCCCGTTCATCCCGTGCTGGTCTGCAGTTCCCAGTGGGCAGAATCCACAGGCTTCTGAGGAAGGGCAACTATGCCGAGCGTGTAGGAGCTGGTGCCCCAGTCTACCTGGCAGCTGTCATGGAGTACCTGGCTGCTGAAGTCTTGGAGCTTGCAGGCAATGCTGCCCGTGACAACAAGAAGACCAGAATCATCCCCAGGCACTTGCAGCTGGCCATCCGTAATGACGAGGAGTTGAACAAACTCCTATCAGGTGTGACCATTGCCCAGGGAGGTGTTCTGCCCAACATCCAGGCAGTACTTTTGCCCAAGAAGACACAGAAGGCCAAGTAAACATTGTTTCTTGGATTTTCAACACCCGGCCTTTTTCAAGGCCACCACATTTTCACGATCAATGCCAACCTTTGAATCCTTGCTATGTTATTTTACATGCTTGCCCACTGTCATGCTAAAAAGTCCCAAATTAATGAGTTAATCATGAGGTTAATCTGTCTACCTGAGTTGTCCTGTGTCAGTGAGTTTAATAAACCTAAATGAATGACTGTTTGTGTGTAGGGGAGACCGGGGCAAGTTCGCCCCTTTTTTACTAAATTTAATCTGGACCCCTTAATTTTAAAGTAACAGAAACACGTTTGCTTTGAGATACAGGTCGTGACATAGTCTCCTGATATTTAGTGGTGTATTAACTGTTTTTAATGCATAAGATAGCAAAAACAGGGGCGAATGTGCCCCACCACTTAATCTGACACCTTTAAGACAATTGACTCTGAAATTGTGTAAACAAGATCTTTGTTATAGTTGTCAGACTTTAGGGGACAAAGTATCCTTTCGGTACAGGTTCATCGGATATATAGTAAATGAACATATGTCTAATGTCACCCAATGATTCATTACGTTGTTCACATAACAAGAGGGAAGTATGGCCAGCCAAGTGCATGTTCCATATGACCTTGAGCTGGAAGGTCATAATCCCTGATTAGAGAAAATGAACCAGTATTTTCTCAAACACTCAAAAGTTAACAATATATTTGACAGAAATGAAGACCGACAAAACTTAGGATTCAAAGGTCGGCACTGATCGTGAAAATGTGGTGGCCTTGAAAAAGGCCGGTGTGATATGTGCTGTGAGCGAGTTTATGCCCTCTCTCCACGGATTCTGCGTGCCAGCTGGATGTCTTTTGGCATGATGGTGACACGTTTGGCATGGATGGCACACAAGTTGGTGTCTTCAAACAGGCCAACCAAGTAAGCCTCACTTGCCTCCTGCAGGGCCATGACGGCTGAACTCTGGAAGCGCAGGTCAGTCTTGAAGTCCTGTGCAATCTCGCGTACAAGACGCTGGAATGGCAGCTTCCTGATGAGAAGTTCAGTGCTCTTCTGGTAACGACGGATCTCTCGAAGGGCAACAGTTCCAGGCCTGTAACGATGGGGTTTCTTTACCCCTCCAGTTGCAGGGGCGCTCTTGCGGGCAGCTTTGGTGGCCAGCTGCTTCCTGGGGGCCTTTCCTCCAGTAGATTTACGTGCAGTCTGCTTGGTACGAGCCATTTTTCAGAGATGTCTTCTGTATCAGTGACAGAGAAAGAATGAAGTTCAATTTTGACGTTCCCGGCACAATATCTAGGCCCCCGCTTCATTGGGTGGATGCATGCGAGTCGCTGATTGGATGAAATCCTACACACGAACTACGCTGTGAGCTGAAATGCAGCGCCAATCCGTTTTTGAGCGTTTCTCGACCATTTTTACATGTTAATTGCTTCGCCTACGTACGACGTAGGCCACTGAAATTAGGCCTCAAAATTGACTATCTTCCCTTCTGTTAAGCACAGCAGCGGCAGGCCAAAAACCTTACTAATTTTTCTGCAATCAGGCCTGAAATTAGGTCATAAATTCATTTTTGTGGAAAACTGTTCATCTTTTTCATAACAAACATAATGTCAAATCCTGACAGGGGTATGTGAGCATGCATGTTTTTCATGGCATTTGCGTTTCTCTATGTGTGTGTCAGGGTGTCAGCATGCATTTTTCTGTGTCTATGCATGTGTGTGTGTGTGTGTGTGTGTGTGTCTGGGGGGGGGGGGGGAGGAGGTGAGGAAGGGCTGAGGGGGGTACTGGCTTCTTGGTGACAGCTCACAGTCATTATACACCAGGGCCAACAGCTTGGCCCAAAGCTAGTCTGACTTGTGATAAAATTGTTATTATTATTATTATTATTATTGTTGTTGTTGTTGCACATTCATTGTGTCTGTCCGATAGACACATGTGTACATTTTCTTGGCATGCTTTTCCTAATTTCAGGGTTTATTGGGGGGGGGGGGGGGATGGCGTTTTAGGGTTACTTTAGTGTAGTTCATTTAAGACCAAGTTGTAAATGCAAGGATTCAAAGGTCGGCACTGATCGTGAAAATGTGGTGGCCTTGAAAAAGGCCGGGTGTTGAAAATGTGTGTTGTCTCTGGTCTGTTTAACCTCCGAATCCGTACAGGGTACGTCCTTGGCGTTTCAAGGCATAGACCACGTCCATGGCTGTGACGGTCTTCCTCTTGGCGTGCTCAGTGTAGGTGACTGCGTCACGGATGACATTCTCAAGGAATACCTTCAGAACACCTCTGGTTTCTTCATAGATGAGCCCAGAAATACGTTTCACTCCACCTCGGCGAGCAAGACGGCGGATGGCTGGTTTGGTGATACCCTGGATGTTGTCACGAAGGACTTTCCTGTGGCGTTTGGCGCCCCCCTTTCCAAGACCTTTTCCTCCTTTACCACGTCCAGACATGATGCTTCTTTCACTCAGGAACTAAGTGTTGAATGTGGATTCGCTGCAGCAAACGCACTGTAAAAATACCCAACATTGTAAGATGCTTTTGCCCTATTGGTCAACTCGAACCATTCCTATTGGTTGATTCGACCCATTCTAGCCACTCACGGCACACAGCATGCCCACCAATCACAGGCCACCATACTGTAAACACCAAAATGAGTGCACGTGCACTGGCCTACCGAAAACATGTTCTCTTTTATATATGTACAAAACATCTTTTAACTTTGGAATTATGATTATGATTATGATGATCTTTTCTAACCAGTGTGTGTGTGTGTGTGTGTGTGTGTGTGGGGGGGGGGGAGGAGTACCCAAACCCTAACCCTAACCCTAACCCCCCAAACCCTAGCCCTAGCCTAACCCCAAACCCTAACCCCTAACCCTAGCCTAACACCAAACCCTAACCCCAAACCCTAAAAGTTAGCCCTAGCCTAACCCCAAACCCTTACCCCATACCCTAACCCCATAGACCTTATGCCTGTTGAAATTGTAATTTAAATTTACAAGTTAATCTGTTTTCATTTCATATGTACAGTTATTATTCTTTCTGAATACTGGTTAAAGTTTCTGTGAATCTATGTTTGTAAACTCCGCCTTTGTATCATGTTAAGGATTTGACATGGCCCAATGAGTATTAGTGGGATCATGAAACTGTGTTTAAGCCTTTTTTTGGAATTAGGGCAGAAACTGTCTAGTGGGTATACACTTAAATGCCAGGTTAACAGGAGTAAAGACACAAGTAAACATCACTGACAGTATTCAAAGGTAAGTCATTTTATAAAATTTCAGTACAAATAATTTGTTTAAAGAAATTGACATTTATTTCTCAAAATATTCATATAAATGTTTATATTGTGATTTTGCATGTTATTGGATAAATAAATGTGCTCACATGTTTAAATACAAAGTTATGTGCAATATTACAAATAAACCTAGCAATTTACCCTAACCCTTTTATAATCGTGCACCCTAAACTTTTACAACCCCTTTTACAGTTATTGTTATGCCCCATGTTCCTACTGTTGTTTGTGCAAGCGAGGATTCAAAGGTTGGCATTGATCGTGAAAATGTGGTGGCCTTGAAAAAGGCCGGATGTTGAAAGTCCAAGAAACAGAACGTTTACTTGGAGCTGGTGTACTTGGTGACGGCTTTGGTTCCCTCGGACACAGCATGCTTTGCCAGCTCTCCAGGAAGGAGCAGACGCACGGCAGTCTGGATTTCTCTGCTGGTGATTGTGGATCGGCGGTTGTAGTGTGCCAGCCTGGAAGCCTCGGCAGCTATTCTCTCAAAGATGTCATTCACAAAGCTGTTCATGATGCTCATGGCTTTGCTGGAGATTCCAGTGTCAGGGTGGACCTGCTTCAACACCTTGTAGACGTAAATGGCATAGCTCTCCTTTCTTCTCCTCCTGCGCTTCTTGTCCCCAGTTCTCTGGGCCTTGGCCTTTGAGGCGGCCTTCTTAGCTCCCTTTGCACTTGGTTTTGGTGGCATCTTCACGTCAGAAAATCAGTGAAAAACTAAAATGACACTTGGAAGCCTGAAATACTTAAGAGGCGAGTTATGCAGATTTCGGATTGAAGCCACAAGTGGTTATAAGGCACAATGCCGGCGATATAGTACATGCGAGCCACCAATTGCAGCTCCAATCCGTTTTCTCGCCTCTTAACACTCCGTCTAAAGGCGGTCTGGTTCATTTGTATATCTTTCGTTAAAACGAGTTTACAAAGTATCAGAGCATCATGTCAGGTCGTGGTAAAGGAGGAAAAGCCAAGGGAAAGGCCAAGTCCCGTTCATCCCGTGCTGGTCTGCAGTTCCCAGTGGGCAGAATCCACAGGCTTCTGAGGAAGGGCAACTATGCCGAGCGTGTAGGAGCTGGTGCCCCAGTCTACCTGGCAGCTGTCATGGAGTACCTGGCTGCTGAAGTCTTGGAGCTTGCAGGCAATGCTGCCCGTGACAACAAGAAGACCAGAATCATCCCCAGGCACTTGCAGCTGGCCATCCGTAATGACGAGGAGTTGAACAAACTCCTATCAGGTGTGACCATTGCCCAGGGAGGTGTTCTGCCCAACATCCAGGCAGTACTTTTGCCCAAGAAGACACAGAAGGCCAAGTAAACATTGTTTCTTGGATTTTCAACACCCGGCCTTTTTCAAGGCCACCACATTTTCACGATCAATGCCAACCTTTGAATCCTTGCTATGTTATTTTACATGCTTGCCCACTGTCATGCTAAAAAGTCCCAAATTAATGAGTTAATCATGAGGTTAATCTGTCTACCTGAGTTGTCCTGTGTCAGTGAGTTTAATAAACCTAAATGAATGACTGTTTGTGTGTAGGGGAGACCGGGGCAAGTTCGCCCCTTTTTTACTAAATTTAATCTGGACCCCTTAATTTTAAAGTAACAGAAACACGTTTGCTTTGAGATACAGGTCGTGACATAGTCTCCTGATATTTAGTGGTGTATTAACTGTTTTTAATGCATAAGATAGCAAAAACAGGGGCGAATGTGCCCCACCACTTAATCTGACACCTTTAAGACAATTGACTCTGAAATTGTGTAAACAAGATCTTTGTTATAGTTGTCAGACTTTAGGGGACAAAGTATCCTTTCGGTACAGGTTCATCGGATATATAGTAAATGAACATATGTCTAATGTCACCCAATGATTCATTACGTTGTTCACATAACAAGAGGGAAGTATGGCCAGCCAAGTGCATGTTCCATATGACCTTGAGCTGGAAGGTCATAATCCCTGATTAGAGAAAATGAACCAGTATTTTCTCAAACACTCAAAAGTTAACAATATATTTGACAGAAATGAAGACCGACAAAACTTAGGATTCAAAGGTCGGCACTGATCGTGAAAATGTGGTGGCCTTGAAAAAGGCCGGTGTGATATGTGCTGTGAGCGAGTTTATGCCCTCTCTCCACGGATTCTGCGTGCCAGCTGGATGTCTTTTGGCATGATGGTGACACGTTTGGCATGGATGGCACACAAGTTGGTGTCTTCAAACAGGCCAACCAAGTAAGCCTCACTTGCCTCCTGCAGGGCCATGACGGCTGAACTCTGGAAGCGCAGGTCAGTCTTGAAGTCCTGTGCAATCTCGCGTACAAGACGCTGGAATGGCAGCTTCCTGATGAGAAGTTCAGTGCTCTTCTGGTAACGACGGATCTCTCGAAGGGCAACAGTTCCAGGCCTGTAACGATGGGGTTTCTTTACCCCTCCAGTTGCAGGGGCGCTCTTGCGGGCAGCTTTGGTGGCCAGCTGCTTCCTGGGGGCCTTTCCTCCAGTAGATTTACGTGCAGTCTGCTTGGTACGAGCCATTTTTCAGAGATGTCTTCTGTATCAGTGACAGAGAAAGAATGAAGTTCAATTTTGACGTTCCCGGCACAATATCTAGGCCCCCGCTTCATTGGGTGGATGCATGCGAGTCGCTGATTGGATGAAATCCTACACACGAACTACGCTGTGAGCTGAAATGCAGCGCCAATCCGTTTTTGAGCGTTTCTCGACCATTTTTACATGTTAATTGCTTCGCCTACGTACGACGTAGGCCACTGAAATTAGGCCTCAAAATTGACTATCTTCCCTTCTCTTAAGCACAGCAGCGGCAGGCCAAAAACCTTACTAATTTTTCTGCAATCAGGCCTGAAATTAGGTCATAAATTCATTTTTGTGGAAAACTGTTCATCTTTTTCATAACAAACATAATGTCAAATCCTGACAGGGGTATGTGAGCATGCATGTTTTTCATGGCATTTGCGTTTCTCTATGTGTGTGTCAGGGTGTCAGCATGCATTTTTCTGTGTCTATGCATGTGTGTGTGTGTGTGTGTGTGTCTGGGGGGGGGGGGGGGAGGAGGTGAGGAAGGGCTGAGGGGGGTACTGGCTTCTTGGTGACAGCTCACAGTCATTATACACCAGGGCCAACAGCTTGGCCCAAAGCTAGTCTGACTTGTGATAAAATTGTTATTATTATTATTATTATTGTTGTTGTTGTTGTTGCACATTCATTGTGTCTGTCCGATAGACACATGTGTACATTTTCTTGGCATGCTTTTCCTAATTTCAGGGTTTATTGGGGGGGGGGGGGGATGGCGTTTTAGGGTTACTTTAGTGTAGTTCATTTAAGACCAAGTTGTAAATGCAAGGATTCAAAGGTCGGCACTGATCGTGAAAATGTGGTGGCCTTGAAAAAGGCCGGGTGTTGAAAATGTGTGTTGTCTCTGGTCTGTTTAACCTCCGAATCCGTACAGGGTACGTCCTTGGCGTTTCAAGGCATAGACCACGTCCATGGCTGTGACGGTCTTCCTCTTGGCGTGCTCAGTGTAGGTGACTGCGTCACGGATGACATTCTCAAGGAATACCTTCAGAACACCTCTGGTTTCTTCATAGATGAGCCCAGAAATACGTTTCACTCCACCTCGGCGAGCAAGACGGCGGATGGCTGGTTTGGTGATACCCTGGATGTTGTCACGAAGGACTTTCCTGTGGCGTTTGGCGCCCCCCTTTCCAAGACCTTTTCCTCCTTTACCACGTCCAGACATGATGCTTCTTTCACTCAGGAACTAAGTGTTGAATGTGGATTCGCTGCAGCAAACGCACTGTAAAAATACCCAACATTGTAAGATGCTTTTGCCCTATTGGTCAACTCGAACCATTCCTATTGGTTGATTCGACCCATTCTAGCCACTCACGGCACACAGCATGCCCACCAATCACAGGCCACCATACTGTAAACACCAAAATGAGTGCACGTGCACTGGCCTACCGAAAACATGTTCTCTTTTATATATGTACAAAACATCTTTTAACTTTGGAATTATGATTATGATTATGATGATCTTTTCTAACCAGTGTGTGTGTGTGAAAATAGCATGCATAGGATATGAAAATAGCCCTATTCAGTGGAATCTACTTTGGGAGGATTCGCATTAGATGTGAAAGTTACAGGACCACCCCCCCTGTAACACAGTGTTACAAATGTCAGGGATTCAATCACATTGCAAAGGACTGTAAAAAGGAACAAAAATGTGTAAGATGTGCTGGTTCCCATAAATCTACTGAATGCCCAGATAAGAATAAGAAGTCCCTTAAACTTAAATGCTCTAACTGTGACGGCGATCACGTGGCTTCCTCCAGAGAATGCCCAAAATTTCAAGATCAAATTAAAATCCAGGCTGACAGGGCTAAGGTTAGACAAGAGAAACTTCAAAACAACCTGGTTATCAGAGGTATAACATTTAGCAATATGGTACAAAACAAAACAGAAAAAGTACAATCTGAACTTACAGAAAAAATCCAAATTAATAAAAGGGAAACTGAAGTCGAATTAGATAACCTTGTCCATAAATTAGAAACTAAAATGGAAGAGTCTTTTAAAGCACTTAGTGAAAGGGTGGTTTCCTTCATGGTTAATTCCATGGTAGAAATTTACGAAAAATTAGACAGAAAAAATGCAGATAAGGTGTACAATATACTGACTAAAGAGTCAATGGAATGCTTTAACATTAAGTTACATCCTATAAGTCCCCCATTATCGCCCTCGGCGATAGCGGAAACGTCCGTAACACAAGTAGATAGCTCCAAAAAACAAAAGGCTAAGAAACAAGTCCCCCCCTCCCGGCAGCTACCTATAGCTCAGAAGGTAGCCGCTCCTCAAAATAGAAAATTCCAAAATGGTAGTAAAAAATGAATAGTCTGAACATAGTTCATTTCAATCCTGACGGTATTAGAGGCCGTCAGACTAATATACTTAACTATATAGATCAGGAAAACACTCATGTCATAGCAGTTAGTGAGACCCACTTAAAACCTAACCAGCACTTTTCCTTAGGTAATTTTATTCCAATTAGAAAGGATAGGACAGAAAGACGTAAGGGAGGTGTAGCCTTCTTTATTAATAATAAGATAGAATTCACTGTAAATGACTGGTTTAATAAATATCCAAATTTAGAAGCTCTATCTGTGAAAATCTCTCCAAGTGAGGTAACTAGGGCCCCAATAGACGTAGTAGTGTATTATAACCCTCCACCAAAAGTGATAGATAAAAGGCTATTTGAAATAGTAAATAGGAAAAGTAATAATGCAGTAATTATTGGTGACCTAAATTCCCCTCACACATATTTCGGCTCTAGGATCACCACAGACTCAGGCATAGAACTAGAGGATATATTAGCTCAGGAAAATCTTACTTTACTCAATAACCCTGATTCCCCTACTTATCACCATCCCCCAGAAATGTTACCTAATATATTAGATTTAGCAATAGTTTCAGGAAACCTAGGCCCAGTAAGCTCATGTAAGGTAGGTGAGGATTATGGTAGCTTCCATCTTCCAATACATGTCAGCATTAATATAGGAATTAATAAACTTCCAATCAAACTTATTAGGCCACTAAAAAACATAGACTGGGGTGAATTTAAGGACTCTCTAAGGGAAAAAGAATTTAACTTTACAGCAGAATCGCTAAATTATAACTGTGAAAATATAGATAGGGCCATCTGTAATCTTACTGATAACATAGGTAGCACTTTAGATGAAGTCTGTCCCAAAAGACCAACTATAAATAGAAACTGGTGGAAATTTACTCCTGAAATAGCTAAGTTAATCAAAGTAAAAAGGAAAGTTAGGCGCTTGCTCAAAGAGGATCCTATTCCAGGGCTAAAACCCCTATATAACAAGCTTAATAAGTTAGTTAGAGAAAAGATTAATCAGCAAAAACAGGATAAATGGAAAGAGTTCGTCAGTGGCATAGAGGCAGAAACAAATGTAGCAACCTTCTGGAAAAAGTTTAAGTCATATAGTAATAGCAGACTGAACCCTAATCTAGGCAAAGTAACAAACCTGGTCATGGAAGATGGCAACATAGCTACCACTAACAAACTGAAGGCGGACACTTTTGCTGAGTCATTAGGTAAAATACACCAAATTTATTACGATCCAAATCATGACATTAACACAGAAACAGAAGCTAGGAACTTCCTCTATACTCACAAAGAGATTTTTCAACCCTTAGAGCAGGATAAGCAGGAAACTCAGGATGATCACTCTATGCTTAGGGAAATAAATGTCACTGAAATAACTAAGACTCTCCAAAAATGTAGAAACAGGTCTGCCCCAGGTGAGGATCAAATCTCATACCTAATTCTTAAAAACTTAGATAGAGAACAGCTATCACATGTTGCCCTTATCTACAATTCCTGTCTCAGAACAGGATACTTTCCCATGGCTTGGAAACACGCTAAAGTAGTAATGCTTCCTAAACCAGGCAAAGACCTAACAAAACCAACAAGCTACAGACCTATTAGTCTCCTACCAGCAATGGGCAAAAT
>CBDCUR010000003.1:0-4425 GCA_965222645.1 Saprospiraceae bacterium
ACAGAACGCTGTGCATTATTATTTTCCCGAAAATGGGGTTCCTATAAGTTGGGAGGAAGCCAACGACAAAGTGGACTGGATTGCCGCATCACTTTCGGGAGCAGAGGCCCTAATTTTATTGGAGTCAAAATATGCGGAAGCCGGGATATCGGCGGCGATAAGTTGTTTTGTAGATGGCGCATTGTCGGAGGGAAAAGTAAAAGAAGAATTTGATCTTGTGCAATGTTCTCAGGGTGCATTTTCTGCATTATTCCTTCATGGGTTGATCAGTGCGAGTCCGGCAGCACTCCGGTATCTCAGATCACTCCCTCCTGACCGACTGGTAAATGGTTTTATTCGATTTTTTAATTCGACGCCTCCGGGTGTACATGCCGCCGGATTTTCACCGGATGGCGCAACCTTATGGAGAGGATTAAAAAATATTCTTCCCGATCCTTTGGATGCGGATCACATCAAGGCTCTTTTTAATATTTCGGACGATGATCTTGCACGTGACTTGTTGTCGGCTTTGGATGATCCGGTAGCAAAGAGTGATTTTTTGGAGAGCGGACTGTTTTTGAGAATTGTTAATCAGGATTTTACGGAGTCGGTCAGGGAGCAGTTTGTGCGCGATTTGATGGATAGTAAGGGGATACGGGATTTGGTGATGGGGAATGAGGGGGTTGTGCGGGCGTGGGATTTAGTCAAGCATATGGATGAAGGAGTAAGATTAAATGTAAATGCTTTAGGAAAGCTCGATAATCTTCTCATCAGTGGAAAGATTCCCAAGGCGAAATTAGAATCTGCATTAAGTGGTCATTTAGGAGATATTTTAAATGCGGCAGACGAAGTAAACGTTGGCAAAATTTTAGATCGACTTAATCTTCAACATGTTGATGAACTTCACTTTGATAATATCATCCAAAGACTTGATAACTACCCAACCCTCAGACAAGATTTACTTGACAACCTTGATTGGTTTGATACTTTCGATGATATCCTGGACAACCCGGGTAGGTACTGGGATATTGTAGATGAAGCCGTAGCTTCCTCTGATGCAGCATTAATTAAATGGGGGCAAGGATTTTGGTGGAAAAATTTAAGAGAAAAAGCAAAGAATTTTGAAATTCCTGACCCGTCTGTTCCCGGATCTGGAATTGCAAGGAATAGTTTTAGGTCTTCAAATAACCTTAATGCTAATCAGGTAGTAGATCAGGTAACATTGGAGGTTAATGGAACAAAGATTAGAATTGATTATTTAGGTAAAGATGCAAGTGGTAAATTTCATTTAGGAGATGCCAAATTTTCAACAAAAGATAAAAATTGGTCTTCTGAATGGAGTGGATCTTCAACCCCGAATCAATCAACAGTATTTCCAGATATACAAAGTCAATCACATAGTGTCGTTATAAAAGCAACCGATCCAGATAAAATTGATGCAATTGAAAGTGCCTTTAATATCACTATGAATATCGGTACTTTTACAATTCCTGTATCGGATGTGGGAAGTCTTAAAATACTTGGAAGTGCTGCAGATGATATATCTGTAGTAAAAGAAGTAGTAGAATTATTGTAATTCATGAATTCAAGAGATAAAAAAGAATTAAAACAAGGCTTGTATAATAGCTTGTACGAAAAGTATTCAAGCTATTCGTTTAAGTTACAAAAGACGAAAGGATTGTTTCAAAAAGGAGAGTTCACTGTTCATTGGGGTGGACCTATAGTTTATTCTGACAGTCTGCATTTTCAACCAAAATTATCAGTTAACAATAGAGAAGTTTTTAAAGTTCTAAGTAGTCTTTTTCCGCAAGCAAAAAATTTAACGATATACAAAGTACAGGGGTCTGAACTGGCTCAAGAGGTAGGTCTTTTTGGGGATTGCAAAGAGGAGGAAATATTTTATAAAGTTGAGAGTAATGATGATATTGAAAATATTGTTACTGACCATATGATGTTCATGGAAAAAGTTGGGTTCAATTTTTTTAAGAACTTCAACACTTTGCAAGGAGTAAATGACTTCATAAACTGTCGAGTATTGAATGGTGACAGAGAATTTTTTGAATCAGAAGATCAGAAAGTCGCTTTAAAGAAGTTCTTTGACAAACGAGAAGTTCTTAGCGGTGTAATATCCGCATACCTGATTAATAATCCGGAAATAGATGAACTATTGTACAGATATAGAATCCTGTTTGAAGGAAACGACTATATTTTGGATGATGTAAAGAAAATTGAAGAGTTTTTTACTCAAGAGGCATAAGCTGTTTTTGCCTTGTAATCGGTCGAGTAGACCAGGGGAATTTCACCCCTAGCCTCTCACACCTGTGTGCCGAAGCACTCCGGTGCGCAGGCACAGAACCCTACGTGATAGTCTCCCATCATACGGCTCTTCACTGCACTGTCATGGAGTACACCCAAATTGCCAATGTGCAAATAGCTCTGGTTCGATTTTCGCACGTCGTCGCAGATATTTATAAGCTGCTCTAATGCTCTTTCTAAACAGACTCCTATGTCGCACTAGCCATTTAAGTAATCGCTAATTTAGCCAGTTCAAAACTTTTCTAATCGAGTCGCGATCTAACTTCGCAAAGTAATTGGTCCATCCTCGAATGAAACTATTTTGTATCTTGGGATTGTTGTACCATTATGGTACACATAAAGAATAGATTATGATAGTAATAAGCAGTAGAGAATTTAGACAAAATCAGCGAATGTACTTTGACAAAGTAGATCAAGGAGAACAGATTATTGTACAGAGAGGAAAGGACAAATCTTACGTTCTAACTGCTGTCAGTGAAGATGATCTATACTTCAATGCAGCCATGGTAAAGCGAATTAAAAAAAGTCTTAAAGAAGCCAAGAAAGGAAATGTGAAAACGATCTCCACACCTGCAGACATCAGTGAATTACTGGGTCTATGAGATACAGCCTAGACTTTACGAAGACAGCATTATCGGACATAGAAAAACATAAGAAGTCTGGAGATAGAGCCACTTTGAAAAAGATCCGAAAGCAATTAAATGAATTAATGGAGCATCCCAGAACAGGAACGGGACAACCCGAAAAATTAAAGCACGATTTAGAAGGATTATACTCCAGACGAGTCAATAAAAGCATCGATTGATTTATGACATTCAATATCAGGTAGTCAAAGTTCTAGTATTAAGTGCTTACTCGCATTATGGTGATAAATGAAAAATAACAAGTGTGAGGCCCAACCCGCATGACGCTGGCAGAAAGTGTTGCAAAGCTACTGCTGACCTACATCGTAACGTAATCCCATCGAGATAGTCACACTCGAAAAATATTTACCTTGAGTTGTCTTAAAATATCTGACAATTACCGTGTGAAAAACCGAGCATCGACATCTCGCTTTAAGAACTGGAATAAGAAAAATATTCCCACTTTCTGTAAGAGGCTGAGACACTGTTTGAAAATACTCGTCTCTATATTGATTGGGGTACAGACGCTGCAGGCGCAAATCTATCCCATAGACGCCTTTATAAACACCCCGATGACATTCCCTGCCAATGTCAATGCCCTATCTAGTGACTTTGCAGGCCTCAATCTCACATTGACACTACGCGACGTGCAAGTAGGGAGTGTGGAAGTACGGTTGCGTTTTTATCTGGAAAAAAATGGGGTTTCCCTGGTTACTACCGATGATCCCCTTTTTGCACCGATCTCCATTGCATCAGGAGTGCCCACCACACTCACAGGTCCTGATCTTGCCCCCTATTTCCTTCCCCATGCCTTTGATATCATAGAAGGTCTGGACCGCGAAGACTTCTTGCGATCCGGAGGTGACCTTCCGGAAGGGCTATACACCATATGTGTCGAGGTATTGCATTTTTTGAGATTCGATGAAGCCCCCCTATCCGCTAAATCCTGCGCCCTGAGTAGTATGGACCTGCTGGATCCTCCTTTGATTACAACTCCGTATGGGGACCAGGTCTTTGATGTGACTGATACTCTGATCCAGCAACCCTTGGAGATCAATTGGCTGATGAATTTCAGCACAATGACCTTTCCCGTTGACTACGAATTATATATCTATCCCTACGACGAGACCGCAGCAGCATTTGGCCTGGGCAACGATTTTTTTCAAAGGGCACCACTTTTTGAGACCCTGATCCAGGGGTCCTCCCAGAGTCTTAACCAATTTGTATTCGGAGTCAGAGGTGAGGTGGAACAAATGCAGGCGGGTCAAAAATATGTGCTAAGAATCAGGGCAAGCTCTCCCTCAGAAACTGTGTACTTCCGCAATCAGGGATATTCTGATCCCATCCTATTTCAATATGGTCGAAGTGACGAAGAAATCGAGGTAGTGGACTGCTTCCCTCCGGTGATTACGGAGGCCCATGCGATTTCCGACTCGGAATATGAAATCCTGTGGGCAGCCCTTGACGGGTCTAAAGGATATTCGGTGGTCATTACGGATGAGAATGG
>CBDCUR010000004.1:0-44516 GCA_965222645.1 Saprospiraceae bacterium
AGTAACAGAAACACGTTTGCTTTGAGATACAGGTCGTGACATAGTCTCCTGATATTTAGTGGTGTATTAACTGTTTTTATTGCATAAGGTAGCAAAAACAGGGGCGAATGTGCCCCACCACTTAATCTGACACCTTTAAGACAATTGACTCTGAAATTGTGTAAACAAGATCTTTGTTATAGTTGTCAGACTTTAGGGGACAAAGTATCCTTTCGGTACAGGTTCATCGGATATATAGTAAATGAACATATGTCTAATGTCACCCAATGATTCATTACGTTGTTCACATAACAAGAGGGAAGTATGGCCAGCCAAGTGCATGTTCCATATGACCTTGAGCTGGAAGGTCATAATCCCTGATTAGAGAAAATGAACCAGTATTTTCTCAAACACTCAAAAGTTAACTATATATTTGACAGAAATGAAGACCGACAAAACTTAGGATTCAAAGGTCGGCACTGATCGTGAAAATGTGGTGGCCTTGAAAAAGGCCGGTGTGATATGTGCTGTGAGCGAGTTTATGCCCTCTCTCCACGGATTCTGCGTGCCAGCTGGATGTCTTTTGGCATGATGGTGACACGTTTGGCATGGATGGCACACAAGTTGGTGTCTTCAAACAGGCCAACCAAGTAAGCCTCACTTGCCTCCTGCAGGGCCATGACGGCTGAACTCTGGAAGCGCAGGTCAGTCTTGAAGTCCTGTGCAATCTCACGTACAAGACGCTGGAATGGCAGCTTCCTGATGAGAAGTTCAGTGCTCTTCTGGTAACGACGGATCTCTCGAAGGGCAACAGTTCCAGGCCTGTAACGATGGGGTTTCTTTACCCCTCCAGTTGCAGGGGCGCTCTTGCGGGCAGCTTTGGTGGCCAGCTGCTTCCTGGGGGCCTTTCCTCCAGTAGATTTACGTGCAGTCTGCTTGGTACGAGCCATTTTTCAGAGATGTCTTCTGCATCAGTGACAGAGAAAGAATGAAGTTCAATTTTGACGTTCCCGGCACAATATCTAGGCCCCCGCTTCATTGGGTGGATGCATGCGAGTCGCTGATTGGATGAAATCCTACACACGAACTACGCTGTGAGCTGAAATGCAGCGCCAATCCGTTTTTGAGCGTTTCTCGACCATTTTTACATGTTAATTGCTTCGCCTACGTACGACGTAGGCCACTGAAATTAGGCCTCAAAATTGACTATCTTCCCTTCTGTTAAGCACAGCAGCGGCAGGCCAAAAACCTTACTAATTTTTCTGCAATCAGGCCTGAAATTAGGTCATAAATTCATTTTTGTGGAAAACTGTTCATCTTTTTCATAACAAGCATAATGTCAAATCCTGACAGGGGTATGTGAGCATGCATGTTTTTCATGGCATTTGCGTTTCTCTATGTGTGTGTCAGGGTGTCAGCATGCATTTTTCTGTGTCTATGCATGTGTGTGTGTGTGTGTGTGTGTGTGTGTGTGTGTGTGTGGGGGGGGGGAGGAGGTGAGGAAGGGCTGAGGGGGGTACTGGCTTCTTGGTGACAGCTCACAGTCATTATACACCAGGGCCAACTGCTTGGCCCAAAGCTAGTCTGACTTGTGATAAAATTGTTATTATTATTATTATTGTTGTTGTTGTTGCACATTCATTGTGTCTGTCCGATAGACACATGTGTA
Source organism: Saprospiraceae bacterium (assembly GCA_965222645.1). GTDB lineage: Bacteria > Bacteroidota > Bacteroidia > Chitinophagales > Saprospiraceae > JABDMH01. The sequence continues at coordinate 1,649 of CBDCUR010000004.1, forward strand.
CATTTTATTGGCATGCTTTTCCTAATTTCAGGGTTTATTGGGGGGGGGGGGGGGTGGAGATGGCGTTTTAGGGTTACTTTAGTGTAGTTCATTTAAGACCAAGTTGTAAATGCAAGGATTCAAAGGTCGGCACTGATCGTGAAAATGTGGTGGCCTTGAAAAAGGCCGGGTGTTGAAAATGTGTGTTGTCTCTGGTCTGTTTAACCTCCGAATCCGTACAGGGTACGTCCTTGGCGTTTCAAGGCATAGACCACGTCCATGGCTGTGACGGTCTTCCTCTTGGCGTGCTCAGTGTAGGTGACTGCGTCACGGATGACATTCTCAAGGAATACCTTCAGAACACCTCTGGTTTCTTCATAGATGAGCCCAGAAATACGTTTCACTCCACCTCGGCGAGCAAGACGGCGGATGGCTGGTTTGGTGATACCCTGGATGTTGTCACGAAGGACTTTCCTGTGGCGTTTGGCGCCCCCCTTTCCAAGACCTTTTCCTCCTTTACCACGTCCAGACATGATGCTTCTTTCACTCAGGAACTAAGTGTTGAATGTGGATTCGCTGCAGCAAACGCACTGTAAAAATACCCAACATTGTAAGATGCTTTTGCCCTATTGGTCAACTCGAACCATTCCTATTGGTTGATTCGACCCATTCTAGCCACTCACGGCACACAGCATGCCCACCAATCACAGGCCACCATACTGTAAACACCAAAATGAGTGCACGTGCACTGGCCTACCGAAAACATGTTCTCTTTTATATATGTACAAAACATCTTTTAACTTTGGAATTTTATGATTATGATGATCTTTTCTAACCAGTGTATGTGTGTGGGGGGGGGGGGGGGGGGGAGGAGTACCCAAACCCTAACCCCAAACCCTACCCTAACCCCAAACCCTAGCCCTAGCCTAACCCCAAACCCTAACCCCTAACCCTAGCCTAACACCAAACCCTAACCCCAAACCCTAAAAGTTAGCCCTAGCCTAACCCCAAACCCTTACCCCATACCCTAACCCCATAGACCTTATGCCTGTTGAAATTGTAATTTAAATTTACAAGTTAATCTGTTTTCATTTCATATGTACAGTTATTATTCTTTCTGAATACTGGTTAAAGTTTCTGTGAATCTATGTTTGTAAACTCTGCCTTTGTATCATGTTAAGGATTTGACATGGCCCAATGAGTATTAGTGGGATCATGAAACTGTGTTTAAGCCTTTTTTTGGAATTAGGGCAGAAACTGTCTAGTGGGTATACACTTAAATGCCAGGTTAACAGGAGTAAAGACACAAGTAAACATCACTGACAGTATTCAAAGGTAAGTCATTTTATATAATTTCAGTACAAATAATTTGTTTAAAGAAATTGACATTTATTTCTCAAAATATTCATATAAATGTTTATATTGTGATTTTGCATGTTATTGGATAAATAAATGTGCTCACATGTTTAAATACAAAGTTATGTGCAATATTACAAATAAACCTAGCAATTTACCCTAACCCTTTTATAATCGTGCACCCTAAACTTTTACAACCCCTTTTACAGTTATTGTTATGCCCCATGTTCCTACTGTTGTTTGTGCAAGCGAGGATTCAAAGGTTGGCATTGATCGTGAAAATGTGGTGGCCTTGAAAAAGGCCGGATGTTGAAAGTCCAAGAAACAGAACGTTTACTTGGAGCTGGTGTACTTGGTGACGGCTTTGGTTCCCTCGGACACAGCATGCTTTGCCAGCTCTCCAGGAAGGAGCAGACGCACGGCAGTCTGGATTTCTCTGCTGGTGATTGTGGATCGGCGGTTGTAGTGTGCCAGCCTGGAAGCCTCAGCAGCTATTCTCTCAAAGATGTCATTCACAAAGCTGTTCATGATGCTCATGGCTTTGCTGGAGATTCCAGTGTCAGGGTGGACCTGCTTCAACACCTTGTAGACGTAAATGGCATAGCTCTCCTTTCTTCTCCTCCTGCGCTTCTTGTCCCCAGTTCTCTGGGCCTTGGCCTTTGAGGCGGCCTTCTTAGCTCCCTTTGCACTTGGTTTTGGTGGCATCTTCACGTCAGAAAATCAGTGAAAAACTAAAATGCCACTTGGAAGCCTGAAATACTTAAGAGGCGAGTTATGCAGATTTCGGATTGAAGCCACAAGTGGTTATAAGGCACAATGCCGGCGATATAGTACATGCGAGCCACCAATTGCAGCTCCAATCCGTTTTCTCGCCTCTTAACACTCCGTCTAAAGGCGGTCTGGTTCATTTGTATATCTTTCGTTAAAACGAGTTTACAAAGTATCAGAGCATCATGTCAGGTCGTGGTAAAGGAGGAAAAGCCAAGGGAAAGGCCAAGTCCCGTTCATCCCGTGCTGGTCTGCAGTTCCCAGTGGGCAGAATCCACAGGCTTCTGAGGAAGGGCAACTATGCCGAGCGTGTAGGAGCTGGTGCCCCAGTCTACCTGGCAGCTGTCATGGAGTACCTGGCTGCTGAAGTCTTGGAGCTTGCAGGCAATGCTGCCCGTGACAACAAGAAGACCAGAATCATCCCCAGGCACTTGCAGCTGGCCATCCGTAATGACGAGGAGTTGAACAAACTCCTATCAGGTGTGACCATTGCCCAGGGAGGTGTTCTGCCCAACATCCAGGCAGTACTTTTGCCCAAGAAGACACAGAAGGCCAAGTAAACATTGTTTCTTGGATTTTCAACACCCGGCCTTTTTCAAGGCCACCACATTTTCACGATCAATGCCAACCTTTGAATCCTTGCTATGTTATTTTACATGCTTGCCCACTGTCATGCTAAAAAGTCCCAAATTAATGAGTTAATCATGAGGTTAATCTGTCTACCTGAGTTGTCCTGTGTCAGTGAGTTTAATAAACCTAAATGAATGACTGTTTGTGTGTAGGGGAGACCGGGGCAAGTTCGCCCCTTTTTTACTAAATTTAATCTGGACCCCTTAATTTTAAAGTAACAGAAACACGTTTGCTTTGAGATACAGGTCGTGACATAGTCTCCTGATATTTAGTGGTGTATTAACTGTTTTTATTGCATAAGGTAGCAAAAACAGGGGCGAATGTGCCCCACCACTTAATCTGACACCTTTAAGACAATTGACTCTGAAATTGTGTAAACAAGATCTTTGTTATAGTTGTCAGACTTTAGGGGACAAAGTATCCTTTCGGTACAGGTTCATCGGATATATAGTAAATGAACATATGTCTAATGTCACCCAATGATTCATTACGTTGTTCACATAACAAGAGGGAAGTATGGCCAGCCAAGTGCATGTTCCATATGACCTTGAGCTGGAAGGTCATAATCCCTGATTAGAGAAAATGAACCAGTATTTTCTCAAACACTCAAAAGTTAACTATATATTTGACAGAAATGAAGACCGACAAAACTTAGGATTCAAAGGTCGGCACTGATCGTGAAAATGTGGTGGCCTTGAAAAAGGCCGGTGTGATATGTGCTGTGAGCGAGTTTATGCCCTCTCTCCACGGATTCTGCGTGCCAGCTGGATGTCTTTTGGCATGATGGTGACACGTTTGGCATGGATGGCACACAAGTTGGTGTCTTCAAACAGGCCAACCAAGTAAGCCTCACTTGCCTCCTGCAGGGCCATGACGGCTGAACTCTGGAAGCGCAGGTCAGTCTTGAAGTCCTGTGCAATCTCACGTACAAGACGCTGGAATGGCAGCTTCCTGATGAGAAGTTCAGTGCTCTTCTGGTAACGACGGATCTCTCGAAGGGCAACAGTTCCAGGCCTGTAACGATGGGGTTTCTTTACCCCTCCAGTTGCAGGGGCGCTCTTGCGGGCAGCTTTGGTGGCCAGCTGCTTCCTGGGGGCCTTTCCTCCAGTAGATTTACGTGCAGTCTGCTTGGTACGAGCCATTTTTCAGAGATGTCTTCTGCATCAGTGACAGAGAAAGAATGAAGTTCAATTTTGACGTTCCCGGCACAATATCTAGGCCCCCGCTTCATTGGGTGGATGCATGCGAGTCGCTGATTGGATGAAATCCTACACACGAACTACGCTGTGAGCTGAAATGCAGCGCCAATCCGTTTTTGAGCGTTTCTCGACCATTTTTACATGTTAATTGCTTCGCCTACGTACGACGTAGGCCACTGAAATTAGGCCTCAAAATTGACTATCTTCCCTTCTGTTAAGCACAGCAGCGGCAGGCCAAAAACCTTACTAATTTTTCTGCAATCAGGCCTGAAATTAGGTCATAAATTCATTTTTGTGGAAAACTGTTCATCTTTTTCATAACAAGCATAATGTCAAATCCTGACAGGGGTATGTGAGCATGCATGTTTTTCATGGCATTTGCGTTTCTCTATGTGTGTGTCAGGGTGTCAGCATGCATTTTTCTGTGTCTATGCATGTGTGTGTGTGTGTGTGTGTGTGTGTGTGTGTGTGTGTGTGTGTGTGTGTGTGTGTCTGGGGGGGGGGAGGAGGTGAGGAAGGGCTGAGGGGGGTACTGGCTTCTTGGTGACAGCTCACAGTCATTATACACCAGGGCCAACTGCTTGGCCCAAAGCTAGTCTGACTTGTGATAAAATTGTTATTATTATTATTATTGTTGTTGTTGTTGCACATTCATTGTGTCTGTCCGATAGACACATGTGTACATTTTATTGGCATGCTTTTCCTAATTTCAGGGTTTATTGGGGGGGGGGGGGGGGGGTGGAGATGGCGTTTTAGGGTTACTTTAGTGTAGTTCATTTAAGACCAAGTTGTAAATGCAAGGATTCAAAGGTCGGCACTGATCGTGAAAATGTGGTGGCCTTGAAAAAGGCCGGGTGTTAAAAATGTGTGTTGTCTCTGGTCTGTTTAACCTCCGAATCCGTACAGGGTACGTCCTTGGCGTTTCAAGGCATAGACCACGTCCATGGCTGTGACGGTCTTCCTCTTGGCGTGCTCAGTGTAGGTGACTGCGTCACGGATGACATTCTCAAGGAATACCTTCAGAACACCTCTGGTTTCTTCATAGATGAGCCCAGAAATACGTTTCACTCCACCTCGGCGAGCAAGACGGCGGATGGCTGGTTTGGTGATACCCTGGATGTTGTCACGAAGGACTTTCCTGTGGCGTTTGGCGCCCCCCTTTCCAAGACCTTTTCCTCCTTTACCACGTCCAGACATGATGCTTCTTTCACTCAGGAACTAAGTGTTGAATGTGGATTCGCTGCAGCAAACGCACTGTAAAAATACCCAACATTGTAAGATGCTTTTGCCCTATTGGTCAACTCGAACCATTCCTATTGGTTGATTCGACCCATTCTAGCCACTCACGGCACACAGCATGCCCACCAATCACAGGCCACCATACTGTAAACACCAAAATGAGTGCACGTGCACTGGCCTACCGAAAACATGTTCTCTTTTATATATGTACAAAACATCTTTTAACTTTGGAATTTTATGATTATGATGATCTTTTCTAACCAGTGTATGTGTGTGGGGGGGGGGGGGGGTTGGAGGAGTACCCAAACCCTAACCCCAAACCCTACCCTAACCCCAAACCCTAGCCCTAGCCTAACCCCAAACCCTAACCCCTAACCCTAGCCTAACACCAAACCCTAACCCCAAACCCTAAAAGTTAGCCCTAGCCTAACCCCAAACCCTTACCCCATACCCTAACCCCATAGACCTTATGCCTGTTGAAATTGTAATTTAAATTTACAAGTTAATCTGTTTTCATTTCATATGTACAGTTATTATTCTTTCTGAATACTGGTTAAAGTTTCTGTGAATCTATGTTTGTAAACTCTGCCTTTGTATCATGTTAAGGATTTGACATGGCCCAATGAGTATTAGTGGGATCATGAAACTGTGTTTAAGCCTTTTTTTGGAATTAGGGCAGAAACTGTCTAGTGGGTATACACTTAAATGCCAGGTTAACAGGAGTAAAGACACAAGTAAACATCACTGACAGTATTCAAAGGTAAGTCATTTTATAAATTTCAGTACAAATAATTTGTTTAAAGAAATTGACATTTATTTCTCAAAATATTCATATAAATGTTTATATTGTGATTTTGCATGTTATTGGATAAATAAATGTGCTCACATGTTTAAATACAAAGTTATGTGCAATATTACAAATAAACCTAGCAATTTACCCTAACCCTTTTATAATCGTGCACCCTAAACTTTTACAACCCCTTTTACAGTTATTGTTATGCCCCATGTTCCTACTGTTGTTTGTGCAAGCGAGGATTCAAAGGTTGGCATTGATCGTGAAAATGTGGTGGCCTTGAAAAAGGCCGGATGTTGAAAGTCCAAGAAACAGAACGTTTACTTGGAGCTGGTGTACTTGGTGACGGCTTTGGTTCCCTCGGACACAGCATGCTTTGCCAGCTCTCCAGGAAGGAGCAGACGCACGGCAGTCTGGATTTCTCTGCTGGTGATTGTGGATCGGCGGTTGTAGTGTGCCAGCCTGGAAGCCTCAGCAGCTATTCTCTCAAAGATGTCATTCACAAAGCTGTTCATGATGCTCATGGCTTTGCTGGAGATTCCAGTGTCAGGGTGGACCTGCTTCAACACCTTGTAGACGTAAATGGCATAGCTCTCCTTTCTTCTCCTCCTGCGCTTCTTGTCCCCAGTTCTCTGGGCCTTGGCCTTTGAGGCGGCCTTCTTAGCTCCCTTTGCACTTGGTTTTGGTGGCATCTTCACGTCAGAAAATCAGTGAAAAACTAAAATGCCACTTGGAAGCCTGAAATACTTAAGAGGCGAGTTATGCAGATTTCGGATTGAAGCCACAAGTGGTTATAAGGCACAATGCCGGCGATATAGTACATGCGAGCCACCAATTGCAGCTCCAATCCGTTTTCTCGCCTCTTAACACTCCGTCTAAAGGCGGTCTGGTTCATCGTTCATTAGCGTTCAGCGAGTGAACATCTCCTCTGCATCGGCGGTAATTACCAAACCAAGCGGAACTCAATGCGATCAAGCTACGTTACAAGACCAAGTATATAGGTATTTTTAATATATCATATTAAGGTACTAATTAACTTTGTCTGGCTCTTCTTAGGGCCAGCGTAGTTTAAAGATGCCTCTTGTAGGCGTTAATCATGGATCAAACGGAACTGACCTGGCAATGGAATCTGAATCTGATAACGGAAATGAAATAAGTTTAAAACAATTGCTTATGAATTTGGCAACTTCAGGCAACCAAAAACATGTTAAACTGGCTTCGGACTTGTTGGAATTGGACTTGATACAAGATAATCTTGGCTCTGATACGAATGAACAAGAATTAACCTTAGAAAATAATGTAACAATAGATAACAATCTAGGCCCTGATTGTTTGGATAAGTCTTCACTCTCGGAAAATGGCAACCAAAACTCTGAACATGAATCTGACATGGAATGGACAACTGTTAGGCACAAAAACAAAAGATCTAGATCAGGCTCCAACGATTTTGAAAAAATAAACTTAGATGTTTCCCCTAATAAAAAATCCAAAAAATCGAGTGTAACTGCAACCACAGATAATGGACAAAAATTAGAAACAAAATCTAGGCAGAAAACCTAGAAATAATGATAGGAACGAGCTAAATAAGGACTCTGTACTAGTTGTAGTAACGGAAATACCCGATGACACATATTTTAATGCAATCAAAATGGAAAATATGATCCTAAAGGCCTTCCCTAGACTAAAAGAAACTGGTATGTGGACAAAATATAGAATAAACAAAAGACATAAGACGAAATGTTATGTAACCCTTCCCAAGGACCACTTTGAGGAAAATGTTACTAAAGTTATTAAGTCCCAAATAGGTTTTGAATCATGTAAGGTCAAGGTCATAAAGGGCATCAATGACGTTCCAGAAAAGGCTCATAAAGTAGTAGCTATAGGGGTGCACCAAACCATATCTGAGGACGATATTAAGACCGAATTAGCTAAGAATAATGTTAAAATTAACAAAGTCCAAAGGTTAAAGTATAATGGCCAACCCACTAGAAAAGTAGTAATCCAGTTTGAAAATGAACAGGATATGAAAATTGCCCTATATAGTGGAATCTATTTTGGCAGAATCCGCATTAGATGTGAGAGTTATAGGACTTCCCCCCAAGTGACACAATGTTATAAATGTCAGGGCTTTAACCATATAGCTAAAGATTGCAAAAATGACCAAAAATGTTTACGATGTGCTGGTGCCCACAAATCTATTGACTGCCCAGATAAGAATAAGGACAGTCTTAAACTGAAATGTTCTAACTGTAACGGTGAACATGTAGCCTCTTCTAAGGAATGCCCAAAATTTAAAGAACAAATAAAAGTCCAGGCAGACAAGGCTAAGGTTAGACAAGAAAAATTACAAAATAACCTAGTTGTTAGAGGCATAACGTTCAGCAATATGGTGCAAAACAAAACAGAAAAAGTACAGTCTGAACTTACAGAAAAAATTCAAACAAGTAAAAGGGAAACTGAAGTCGAATTAGATAATATTGTCCATAAATTAGAAACTAAAATGGAAGAGTCTTTTAAAGCACTCAGTGAAAAGGTCGTCTCCTTCATGGTTAATTCCATGGTAGAAATCTACGATAAATTAGATAGGAAGAACGCAGATAAGGTGTACAATATTCTATCTAAAGAGTCAGTTGACTGTTTTAGCATTCAGTTACATCCTATAAGTCCCCCATCATCGCCCCCTACGTCAGTGGAAACGTCCGTACCCCAGGTAGATACCTCTAAAACCAAAACAAACCTAAGAAGCCCCCTATAACCCAGAAATTAACAGCTCCTCGCAGCAGGAAACCCCAAAATGGTAGTAAAAAATAAATTCAGGGATATTAATCATCATTCAGGGATGATGGCTCACATCTCTCTGTTATCCAATGTTAGGCTTACAGGTTTAATGGATTCAGGGATGATGGCTCACATCTCTCTGTTATCCAGTGTTAGGGACTACTAATCAAAATGACCATGTCCTTCGTAGTAATGCTTGGTCATGATTCTCTTTCAGGAACACTAATCAACATGATCATGTCCTTCGTAGTAATGCTTGGTCATGTTTTTCTTTCAGGACTATTAATCACATGACCATGTCCTTCGTAGTAATGCTTGGTCATGTTTACTTTTCAGGCATGAGGCCGGTTGGTCCCGGTTGTGTCTCTGGGCAGGACACTTTACTCAAGTTGCCCAGTACTAATCATGTATGCTTTTGTTCATTGTAGCACTTCCTTTTCTTCCTTTGCATGCGGTCTGACATGGTATCTTCACTATTTTTCAAAATCAAATCCTATGGCGTGAAGAGACAATAGGTCCATGCCCCTGCCCTAGGTGGGGACATCCCTGGCGTCTGAACACGTTTATAACAAAAATCATCATCATCGGTCTGGTTCATTTGTATATCTTTCGTTAAAACGAGTTTACAAAGTATCAGAGCATCATGTCAGGTCGTGGTAAAGGAGGAAAAGCCAAGGGAAAGGCCAAGTCCCGTTCATCCCGTGCTGGTCTGCAGTTCCCAGTGGGCAGAATCCACAGGCTTCTGAGGAAGGGCAACTATGCCGAGCGTGTAGGAGCTGGTGCCCCAGTCTACCTGGCAGCTGTCATGGAGTACCTGGCTGCTGAAGTCTTGGAGCTTGCAGGCAATGCTGCCCGTGACAACAAGAAGACCAGAATCATCCCCAGGCACTTGCAGCTGGCCATCCGTAATGACGAGGAGTTGAACAAACTCCTATCAGGTGTGACCATTGCCCAGGGAGGTGTTCTGCCCAACATCCAGGCAGTACTTTTGCCCAAGAAGACACAGAAGGCCAAGTAAACATTGTTTCTTGGATTTTCAACACCCGGCCTTTTTCAAGGCCACCACATTTTCACGATCAATGCCAACCTTTGAATCCTTGCTATGTTATTTTACATGCTTGCCCACTGTCATGCTAAAAAGTCCCAAATTAATGAGTTAATCATGAGGTTAATCTGTCTACCTGAGTTGTCCTGTGTCAGTGAGTTTAATAAACCTAAATGAATGACTGTTTGTGTGTAGGGGAGACCGGGGCAAGTTCGCCCCTTTTTTACTAAATTTAATCTGGACCCCTTAATTTTAAAGTAACAGAAACACGTTTGCTTTGAGATACAGGTCGTGACATAGTCTCCTGATATTTAGTGGTGTATTAACTGTTTTTATTGCATAAGGTAGCAAAAACAGGGGCGAATGTGCCCCACCACTTAATCTGACACCTTTAAGACAATTGACTCTGAAATTGTGTAAACAAGATCTTTGTTATAGTTGTCAGACTTTAGGGGACAAAGTATCCTTTCGGTACAGGTTCATCGGATATATAGTAAATGAACATATGTCTAATGTCACCCAATGATTCATTACGTTGTTCACATAACAAGAGGGAAGTATGGCCAGCCAAGTGCATGTTCCATATGACCTTGAGCTGGAAGGTCATAATCCCTGATTAGAGAAAATGAACCAGTATTTTCTCAAACACTCAAAAGTTAACTATATATTTGACAGAAATGAAGACCGACAAAACTTAGGATTCAAAGGTCGGCACTGATCGTGAAAATGTGGTGGCCTTGAAAAAGGCCGGTGTGATATGTGCTGTGAGCGAGTTTATGCCCTCTCTCCACGGATTCTGCGTGCCAGCTGGATGTCTTTTGGCATGATGGTGACACGTTTGGCATGGATGGCACACAAGTTGGTGTCTTCAAACAGGCCAACCAAGTAAGCCTCACTTGCCTCCTGCAGGGCCATGACGGCTGAACTCTGGAAGCGCAGGTCAGTCTTGAAGTCCTGTGCAATCTCACGTACAAGACGCTGGAATGGCAGCTTCCTGATGAGAAGTTCAGTGCTCTTCTGGTAACGACGGATCTCTCGAAGGGCAACAGTTCCAGGCCTGTAACGATGGGGTTTCTTTACCCCTCCAGTTGCAGGGGCGCTCTTGCGGGCAGCTTTGGTGGCCAGCTGCTTCCTGGGGGCCTTTCCTCCAGTAGATTTACGTGCAGTCTGCTTGGTACGAGCCATTTTTCAGAGATGTCTTCTGCATCAGTGACAGAGAAAGAATGAAGTTCAATTTTGACGTTCCCGGCACAATATCTAGGCCCCCGCTTCATTGGGTGGATGCATGCGAGTCGCTGATTGGATGAAATCCTACACACGAACTACGCTGTGAGCTGAAATGCAGCGCCAATCCGTTTTTGAGCGTTTCTCGACCATTTTTACATGTTAATTGCTTCGCCTACGTACGACGTAGGCCACTGAAATTAGGCCTCAAAATTGACTATCTTCCCTTCTGTTAAGCACAGCAGCGGCAGGCCAAAAACCTTACTAATTTTTCTGCAATCAGGCCTGAAATTAGGTCATAAATTCATTTTTGTGGAAAACTGTTCATCTTTTTCATAACAAGCATAATGTCAAATCCTGACAGGGGTATGTGAGCATGCATGTTTTTCATGGCATTTGCGTTTCTCTATGTGTGTGTCAGGGTGTCAGCATGCATTTTTCTGTGTCTATGCATGTGTGTGTGTGTGTGTGTGTGTGTGTGTGTGTGTGTGTGTGTGTGTGTGTGGGGGGGGGGGAGGAGGTGAGGAAGGGCTGAGGGGGGTACTGGCTTCTTGGTGACAGCTCACAGTCATTATACACCAGGGCCAACTGCTTGGCCCAAAGCTAGTCTGACTTGTGATAAAATTGTTATTATTATTATTATTGTTGTTGTTGTTGCACATTCATTGTGTCTGTCCGATAGACACATGTGTACATTTTATTGGCATGCTTTTCCTAATTTCAGGGTTTATTGGGGGGGGGGGGGGGGGTGGAGATGGCGTTTTAGGGTTACTTTAGTGTAGTTCATTTAAGACCAAGTTGTAAATGCAAGGATTCAAAGGTCGGCACTGATCGTGAAAATGTGGTGGCCTTGAAAAAGGCCGGGTGTTAAAAATGTGTGTTGTCTCTGGTCTGTTTAACCTCCGAATCCGTACAGGGTACGTCCTTGGCGTTTCAAGGCATAGACCACGTCCATGGCTGTGACGGTCTTCCTCTTGGCGTGCTCAGTGTAGGTGACTGCGTCACGGATGACATTCTCAAGGAATACCTTCAGAACACCTCTGGTTTCTTCATAGATGAGCCCAGAAATACGTTTCACTCCACCTCGGCGAGCAAGACGGCGGATGGCTGGTTTGGTGATACCCTGGATGTTGTCACGAAGGACTTTCCTGTGGCGTTTGGCGCCCCCCTTTCCAAGACCTTTTCCTCCTTTACCACGTCCAGACATGATGCTTCTTTCACTCAGGAACTAAGTGTTGAATGTGGATTCGCTGCAGCAAACGCACTGTAAAAATACCCAACATTGTAAGATGCTTTTGCCCTATTGGTCAACTCGAACCATTCCTATTGGTTGATTCGACCCATTCTAGCCACTCACGGCACACAGCATGCCCACCAATCACAGGCCACCATACTGTAAACACCAAAATGAGTGCACGTGCACTGGCCTACCGAAAACATGTTCTCTTTTATATATGTACAAAACATCTTTTAACTTTGGAATTTTATGATTATGATGATCTTTTCTAACCAGTGTGTGTGTGGGGGGGGGGGGGGGGGGAGGAGTACCCAAACCCTAACCCCAAACCCTACCCTAACCCCAAACCCTAGCCCTAGCCTAACCCCAAACCCTAACCCCTAACCCTAGCCTAACACCAAACCCTAACCCCAAACCCTAAAAGTTAGCCCTAGCCTAACCCCAAACCCTTACCCCATACCCTAACCCCATAGACCTTATGCCTGTTGAAATTGTAATTTAAATTTACAAGTTAATCTGTTTTCATTTCATATGTACAGTTATTATTCTTTCTGAATACTGGTTAAAGTTTCTGTGAATCTATGTTTGTAAACTCTGCCTTTGTATCATGTTAAGGATTTGACATGGCCCAATGAGTATTAGTGGGATCATGAAACTGTGTTTAAGCCTTTTTTTGGAATTAGGGCAGAAACTGTCTAGTGGGTATACACTTAAATGCCAGGTTAACAGGAGTAAAGACACAAGTAAACATCACTGACAGTATTCAAAGGTAAGTCATTTTATAAAATTTCAGTACAAATAATTTGTTTAAAGAAATTGACATTTATTTCTCAAAATATTCATATAAATGTTTATATTGTGATTTTGCATGTTATTGGATAAATAAATGTGCTCACATGTTTAAATACAAAGTTATGTGCAATATTACAAATAAACCTAGCAATTTACCCTAACCCTTTTATAATCGTGCACCCTAAACTTTTACAACCCCTTTTACAGTTATTGTTATGCCCCATGTTCCTACTGTTGTTTGTGCAAGCGAGGATTCAAAGGTTGGCATTGATCGTGAAAATGTGGTGGCCTTGAAAAAGGCCGGATGTTGAAAGTCCAAGAAACAGAACGTTTACTTGGAGCTGGTGTACTTGGTGACGGCTTTGGTTCCCTCGGACACAGCATGCTTTGCCAGCTCTCCAGGAAGGAGCAGACGCACGGCAGTCTGGATTTCTCTGCTGGTGATTGTGGATCGGCGGTTGTAGTGTGCCAGCCTGGAAGCCTCAGCAGCTATTCTCTCAAAGATGTCATTCACAAAGCTGTTCATGATGCTCATGGCTTTGCTGGAGATTCCAGTGTCAGGGTGGACCTGCTTCAACACCTTGTAGACGTAAATGGCATAGCTCTCCTTTCTTCTCCTCCTGCGCTTCTTGTCCCCAGTTCTCTGGGCCTTGGCCTTTGAGGCGGCCTTCTTAGCTCCCTTTGCACTTGGTTTTGGTGGCATCTTCACGTCAGAAAATCAGTGAAAAACTAAAATGCTTTTTTAGTTAGTTAAGTTGTATGCTGGATTGAGCACTTTCGGGTTGAAAGGCTCCTACCATAACCCACTGTTAGACTAAAGATGCCACCACATTAGTATAAGCCAAGCATAAAAAGGGGCCGTTTGACACCACCAAGGCAACTGGGGTATTAGGCGCATCAGCTATTATTTATGATTATGATTTTAAGTTACTTGAAGTTAGACCATCACCACTTTAGGTTAGACCGTCACCAGTACACAGCTCAGAAGATAATTTCAAAGTTATTTTAGAGTAGTTGGAACTATTGTGACCTTTTTCTCGGCACTGTTTAAATACATGATTTTGATTCCAATAATTGTAGAGATTTAGTTTGGGTTTTATTCAGGTGTTTAATTTTATCATCTCTTAGTTATTATAGTGTAAATATGAGAATAAATATAAATATCCTAGGTATAATGTTAATTGTTTGATAAACATATATGTTCAAAGCATCAATTAAATCAGCTATACAATAAAAGAATATCAAAGATATAATATAGATGGTTCAATACATGTGTTAATATGTATTGCTTGGCCCATAGCCATCCCGTCTGGATTGAAAAGTGTTTTTTGGATGTGTTCCCTGAATGAATAACAGTGCAGTTAAAGAGATATTAAATAAATAAATAAATAATGATTCAAGAAGATAATGATTTCTTCTGCCAGTGGCGACTCCTGGCGACAGATTAATGAGATGAAGCCTGTTAATATATGCAGTCTAAACGTGCATTCACATTTAAGATGTATTTATATGTATCATAATGTCAATCGGGATGGATATGGGTCAAATTTTACAAAAAGTTATATTATATTGATTTAAAAGTACCTAGATTCCTGTTCAGATAAAATTTCTTTTAAATTATCTAATGAATCATTGTTTAAACCATTTTGTAAACCCCTGCTTTTCTGAATATAATTTAATGTTTGTTGTTTAAAGGTTTCGTATAATTTAGTTGAAATAGACTCTTTTAATACTCTGGTTGTTTCCATCCATGGTGGATAGTTTAAGGCTATTTTTAAACATTTTAAATGAAAGGTTTCTAAACGTTTTAAATCTGTTTTATTTAGAAAGGGAGTCCATGATGGGCAAGCATATGTTAACTTACTTTTAATAAATGTGTTATAAATTTGGATTGTTATTTCTCTTTTGACTTTTTTCCCTTTAGCTATTTTTATTCCATTTATAATATGACTACATCCTTTTAATTTCCGTTCAATAAATTGATCAAATCTAAAATTGTTTGTAAAATCCAAACCAAGAAATTTTATATTTTCCACTTTGCTAATTTCTTCGTCATGAATATACAGATTTTTATAATATATTTTACCAGCACCGAGTCCATTTTTTATTAATATTGTTTCACATTTGTGAGGGTTCAGTTTAAGGCGCCATCTATCTGCCCAATCAATCATTACATCTAAAGATTTTTGAAGTGCTTTCCTAGCTAAATAGCTATATTTCATTGGTGCTATGTTCCAAATATTGAAATCATCTGCATATGCCGATACTTTTGTACCATTATCTTCTAATGTAGCATAAGGCATATCAGAGGTAAATAAAAGATATAATGTAGGGCTTAGTATCGCCCCCTGGGGGACACCAGCTGTAATTTCAAATGTTTCACTATAAATTTTATTAATTTTGACCTTGAATGATCTTCCAGTCAGAAAATTAAAAAGCCAAGCTTTTAAATTTAAATGAATGTCTAGTTTTGATATTTTATACTTTAATCCATTTATCCAAATTTTATCAAAACATTTTTCAATGTCCAATATACAAGCTATTAAAATGTTTTGTTTATTATGCTTATTGGTATTATATATATCTAATGAGAATCTGGTTAAATTGTCTATGGTAGATCTATTTTTTCTAAAGCCACATTGTTCTTGAATGATTTGGTTATTGGTTTCCATAAAGTTCATTAATTTGGCATTCACAATCTTCTCTAATATTTTAGATAGACAACTTAAAAGGCTTACTGGACGGTATCCGTTTAATGTTTGATGGTCCTTATTTGGTTTAGGGACCAAAGTTATAACTGCATGTTTCCAGTCATCTGGAAGTGTGCCTGTATTTAGAGATTTTTCAAATAATATTTTTAAAATTTGTATAAATTCTTTGGGGAGATTTTTCAACATTTTATTTGAAATTTGGTCGTATCCACTGGATTTATTAACCTTCAGGCCTTTTATAACTTTATCAATTTCTACTGTAGTTATTATTATTTGATTATTATAATCTAATTGGATGTCTGATGATAAAATGTCATTATTAACCTTATTTAACCAATCATTATCAAAATTTTTATCACTCGAATCAGAGAATGTCTTTTCAAAATGTTCACCAAAATAATCTGCTATTTCCTGTTCGTTGGTAAGTATTTCATCTTCTTTTTTAATCGATTTTATTTGCGTTTTAGCCTTTTTGGTTCCAATTATTCGTTGAATGCTGCTCCAATAAGTTCTACTATTTTTATTACCGTAGTTAACATCATTAATTAATTTTTGCCATTTGCTATTTCTGTAATTTTTGATATCCTTTCGAATCTGTCCGGTAAGCCTATTATAACACTTTTTATCATTGATATTTCTATATTTAATAAATTCTCTATGGTAATATCTGCGTTTTTTGATTTTATTAATAATATATTTTGGTAGAGGCGTTTTATTTTGTGTTAATCTATGTGTTGGAATCGATTTCTCTGCAGCTTTTAAAATAACTGTACAAATATTTCTGTTAAGTTCATTTAAGGGAGCATTGGTGTCTATTTGAGAGGAAGAGTTGGTTAAAATTTCCTGATATAATTTCCAGTTTGCTTTGTTGTAATTTAAATTCAAATTAGCTGAAGATGAGTATAAAGTTCTATGGTCAGTATGGTTGAATTTAATTAAAATTGGTAGATGATCGCTGCCTACATCATCTAAAACTTTAAACTTGTATATAAATTGATACAGTTTAGAAGTCACGAAAGCATAATCCAGAACATCTGAGTATTTATTATTGACATGATAGAAAGTATGAGTGTTATTATTTAAAGTAATCAAATCTGATTCTAGTAATAACTTGTACAATAATTTTCCATTGTCATTTGTTGTTTTTCCCTTTAATAATTTATGATGAGAGTTTAAGTCCCCTAATACAATGTGGTGGTTTTTATCTGAAATAGATTTTTTGATTTTGTCAATTTCTAGGTGATCGTTTGGATGGTTATATATTGAATGTAAAAAGATTTTTTGATTAAACTGTGTTATTACAATATCACAATATTCGCTATTACCAAGATATTTAAAGTCTAGCTTTTTAAATGATACTGATTTATGAACAGCTATTATTGTACCTCCTTTTGATTTCCCAGATGGATGGAGTAAGGAAATGATGTTATAATCAACAATTTCTACGTTAATTCCTTCTTTTAATTTAGTCTCTTGTATGATACCAACATGTATAGAATAATCTTTGAATAATTTTACAATCTCCTCTATCTTATTTCTTAACCCTCTGACATTTATACTGACAATGTTTAAAGGATCCTGTCCTAACTGTAACACTTTATCGCCTGCTATTATTTAATAATATTCCGATTCTGGGCTATATAACCCAAAATCTAAGATCTGGTTGGTTTCTAATCCTGTGAGATTTTTTATCAATGAATGTACAAATGGGCCTATATCTACCATGGATACAGGACCTCTTCTATGGATCATGAACGACATCATATGTTGAATGATAACAAATAGTTCATCTAAAGATATCACTTTGGTATCTTTGGTAACAGATTTGGTTCTACTTATCATTGACGGGGTTTCCATATTATTTGTCAGTCTGGTCTGATAATGAATATCAGGAGTGTGATATTGAGAACGTTCACTAGGTGGGACTGGTATTTGTGCCTCCTTTGTTTTTATACTATTTGACCTATTCGGCTGATGTTCAGTCTGAATTGGGGACATAAACACTTGTTTAGGTGTACTGTTCTCATACCCAACTTGTTTTGGGCGAGTGATTTCTGCATAGGAAGGTACCGGTAACGAGGGGACAATAGTTTCTAATGGCTGTTCTTGCTCCATTATATCGTCCCATAATGGGCTATTGTGTGTCTCAAGTACATGGTATCGATTCTGAATAGAAGGGGTCGTTTGTGTACTTGTTTGTGGTTTTGTTTCACGTCTGACCTGTTTTCTTGGTCGTCTGGAGAGAGGGGGATACTCATGTATATAGTCTAGTTTTGTAGGGCAATTTATATATGTTGCTGGGTGTTTCCCATGGCAGTTAAAACATTTTACATCTCCAAATTTAATAGAGCAGTTCCTGACATTATGATCTTTTCCACACCTGATACATTTCTCTGCATTTTGACATTGTTCTTTATGATGGCCAAATTTTAAACATTTATGACATTGGATTGATTTCTTTATAAAATTTGGGATTTCACATTTGTAATAAAGTCCATCCACGGTCAACCCTAATGTGACGAGATTTGCCCTATGTGCTGGGTTTGTTAGGTATGCTATTTTGTGCCCTGTGACTGTTTGATTTTTCCTATTTTCAAGGTCTTTTACATATTTTGAATCTGTACCGATATCATTTAATATTTGATTGAGTTCTTCATTTTCCATGTTCACATTTTTGATAATTGTTGGATAAAGAGGGGATTTCAAATTTCTTTTTTCAGTTTCTGTGGCTGGGAGGTTTAATTTAAGACTAGGGTTTTCCTTCCAGATTGTTGTACTGGCAAAGTCTGTGTTCATAAATTTAAATACATCACGCTCATTTTCCAGTGTGATACCATATTTGTTATCACGTAATTTTTTGATATTTACGATGTTTATCTTTTTCCTAATTTCTTGAAAACCTTTCATAACTAACCTGTCATTTTTGTAACGAGAAGAAAAACCTGATACAATTACAAAATGATTGTTTTTGTTAGCCTGGGCATTGTTAGATATTATAGGGGTGGAGCGAGGGGTAGGAAGTTTAGTATCAGAGTAACCATCACCATTATTTTTAGTGTTAATATTAGTATCACCTAATATCGAAGAATCTATCCTAGCTGTCTTTGGTGGCTGTCCTAACAGGCTGCTGCCGCTGCCCAATTCGTCCCTGTTCCTCTTGTTTCCATCTGACACTACCTCTATACTACTGCTGAAGGGGTCTTGACCCAGTTGTTCACCGCCGTCACTTGAGTCACCCATGGTGAGTTGTATACTCAAAATGAGTTTAGTTTCTCTGAAAACTCTGAAAACTAAAACTGCTATAAAATGCCACTTGGAAGCCTGAAATACTTAAGAGGCGAGTTATGCAGATTTCGGATTGAAGCCACAAGTGGTTATAAGGCACAATGCCGGCGATATAGTACATGCGAGCCACCAATTGCAGCTCCAATCCGTTTTCTCGCCTCTTAACACTCCGTCTAAAGGCGGTCTGGTTCATTTGTATATCTTTCGTTAAAACGAGTTTACAAAGTATCAGAGCATCATGTCAGGTCGTGGTAAAGGAGGAAAAGCCAAGGGAAAGGCCAAGTCCCGTTCATCCCGTGCTGGTCTGCAGTTCCCAGTGGGCAGAATCCACAGGCTTCTGAGGAAGGGCAACTATGCCGAGCGTGTAGGAGCTGGTGCCCCAGTCTACCTGGCAGCTGTCATGGAGTACCTGGCTGCTGAAGTCTTGGAGCTTGCAGGCAATGCTGCCCGTGACAACAAGAAGACCAGAATCATCCCCAGGCACTTGCAGCTGGCCATCCGTAATGACGAGGAGTTGAACAAACTCCTATCAGGTGTGACCATTGCCCAGGGAGGTGTTCTGCCCAACATCCAGGCAGTACTTTTGCCCAAGAAGACACAGAAGGCCAAGTAAACATTGTTTCTTGGATTTTCAACACCCGGCCTTTTTCAAGGCCACCACATTTTCACGATCAATGCCAACCTTTGAATCCTTGCTATGTTATTTTACATGCTTGCCCACTGTCATGCTAAAAAGTCCCAAATTAATGAGTTAATCATGAGGTTAATCTGTCTACCTGAGTTGTCCTGTGTCAGTGAGTTTAATAAACCTAAATGAATGACCTGTTTGTGTGTAGGGGAGACCGGGGCAAGTTCACCCCTTTTTTTACTAAATTTAATCTGGACCCCTTAATTTTAAAGTAACAGAAACACGTTTGCTTTGAGATACAGGTCGTGACATAGTCTCCTGATATTTAGTGGTGTATTAACTGTTTTTAATGCATAAGATAGCAAAAACAGGGGCGAATGTGCCCCACCACTTAATCTGACACCTTTAAGACAATTGACTCTGAAATTGTGTAAACAAGATCTTTGTTATAGTTGTCAGACTTTAGGGGACAAAGTATCCTTTCGGTACAGGTTCATCGGATATATAGTAAATGAACATATGTCTAATGTCACCCAATGATTCATTACGTTGTTCACATAACAAGAGGGAAGTATGGCCAGCCAAGTGCATGTTCCATATGACCTTGAGCTGGAAGGTCATAATCCCTGATTAGAGAAAATGAACCAGTATTTTCTCAAACACTCAAAAAAGTTAACTATATATTTGACAGAAATGAAGACCGACAAAACTTAGGATTCAAAGGTCGGCACTGATCGTGAAAATGTGGTGGCCTTGAAAAAGGCCGGTGTGATATGTGCTGTGAGCGAGTTTATGCCCTCTCTCCACGGATTCTGCGTGCCAGCTGGATGTCTTTTGGCATGATGGTGACACGTTTGGCATGGATGGCACACAAGTTGGTGTCTTCAAACAGGCCAACCAAGTAAGCCTCACTTGCCTCCTGCAGGGCCATGACGGCTGAACTCTGGAAGCGCAGGTCAGTCTTGAAGTCCTGTGCAATCTCACGTACAAGACGCTGGAATGGCAGCTTCCTGATGAGAAGTTCAGTGCTCTTCTGGTAACGACGGATCTCTCGAAGGGCAACAGTTCCAGGCCTGTAACGATGGGGTTTCTTTACCCCTCCAGTTGCAGGGGCGCTCTTGCGGGCAGCTTTGGTGGCCAGCTGCTTCCTGGGGGCCTTTCCTCCAGTAGATTTACGTGCAGTCTGCTTGGTACGAGCCATTTTTCAGAGATGTCTTCTGTATCAGTGACAGAGAAAGAATGAAGTTCAATTTTGACGTTCCCGGCACAATATCTAGGCCCCCGCTTCATTGGGTGGATGCATGCGAGTCGCTGATTGGATGAAATCCTACACACGAACTACACTGTGAGCTGAAATGCAGCGCCAATCCGTTTTTGAGCGTTTCTCGACCATTTTTACATGTTAATTGCTTCGCCTACGTACGACGTAGGCCACTGAAATTAGGCCTCAAAATTGACTATCTTCCCTTCTGTTAAGCACAGCAGCGGCAGGCCAAAAACCTTACTAATTTTTCTGCAATCAGGCCTGAAATTAGGTCATAAATTCATTTTTGTGGAAAACTGTTCATCTTTTTCATAACAAACATAATGTCAAATCCTGACAGGGGTATGTGAGCATGCATGTTTTTCATGGCATTTGCGTTTCTCTATGTGTGTGTCAGGGTGTCAGCATGCATTTTTCTGTGTCTATGCATGTGTGTGTGTGTGTGTGTGTGTGTGTGTGTGTGTGTGTGTGTGTGTGTGTGTGTGTGTGTGTGTCTGGGGGGGGGGAGGAGGTGAGGAAGGGCTGAGGGGGGTACTGGCTTCTTGGTGACAGCTCACAGTCATTATACACCAGGGCCAACTGCTTGGCCCAAAGCTAGTCTGACTTGTGATAAAATTGTTATTATTATTATTATTGTTGTTGTTGTTGCACATTCATTGTGTCTGTCCGATAGACACATGTGTACATTTTATTGGCATGCTTTTCCTAATTTCAGGGTTTATTGGGGGGGGGGGGGGGGGGGGGGGGGTGGAGATGGCGTTTTAGGGTTACTTTAGTGTAGTTCATTTAAGACCAAGTTGTAAATGCAAGGATTCAAAGGTCGGCACTGATCGTGAAAATGTGGTGGCCTTGAAAAAGGCCGGGTGTTAAAAATGTGTGTTGTCTCTGGTCTGTTTAACCTCCGAATCCGTACAGGGTACGTCCTTGGCGTTTCAAGGCATAGACCACGTCCATGGCTGTGACGGTCTTCCTCTTGGCGTGCTCAGTGTAGGTGACTGCGTCACGGATGACATTCTCAAGGAATACCTTCAGAACACCTCTGGTTTCTTCATAGATGAGCCCAGAAATACGTTTCACTCCACCTCGGCGAGCAAGACGGCGGATGGCTGGTTTGGTGATACCCTGGATGTTGTCACGAAGGACTTTCCTGTGGCGCTTGGCGCCCCCCTTTCCAAGACCTTTTCCTCCTTTACCACGTCCAGACATGATGCTTCTTTCACTCAGGAACTAAGTGTTGAATGTGGATTCGCTGATGATGATGATGATGATTTTGTTATAAACGTGTTCAGACGCCAGGGATGTCCCCACCTAGGGCAGGGGCATGGACCTATTGTCTCTTCACGCCATAGGATTTGATTTTGAAAAATAGTGAAGATACCATGTCAGACCGCATGCAAAGGAAGAAAAGGAAGTGCTACAATGAACAAAAGCATACATGATTAGTACTGGGCAACTTGAGTAAAGTGTCCTGCCCAGAGACACAACCGGGACCAACCGGCCTCATGCCTGAAAAGTAAACATGACCAAGCATTACTACGAAGGACATGGTCATGTTGATTAGTAGCCCTGAAAGAAAAACATGACCAAGCATTACTACGAAGGACATGGTCATGTTGATTAGTGTTCCTGAAAGAGAAGAATGACCAAGCATTACTACGAAGGACATGGTCATTTTGATTAGTAGTCCCTAACACTGGATAACAGAGAGATGTGAGCCATCATCCCTGAATCCATTAAACCTGTAAGCCTAACATTGGATAACAGAGAGATGTGAGCCATCATCCCTGAATCCATTAAACCTGTAAGCCTAACATTGGATAACAGAGAGATGTGAGCCATCATCCCTGAATCCATTAAACTTGTAAGCCTAACATTGGATAACAGAGAGATGTGAGCCATCATCCCTGAATCCAGTATGTTAGTTAGATTGTCCTAAGTTTATATTTAAGGGGTTTTAGCCTGTAAGCCTAACATTGGATAACAGAGAGATGTGAGCCATCATCCCTGAATCGAATAAACCTGTAAGCCTAACATTGGATAACAGAGAGATGTGAGCCATCATCCCTGAATCCATTAAGTTTAAGGGGTTTTAAGCCTGTAAGCCTAACATTGGATAACAAAGAGATGTGAGCCATCATCCTTGGATCCAGAATGTTAGGTGAAAATTTTAGTTATATTTCCTAACGTAACTTTTTATAAAAGAGTTTCTAGGTAGTCAGGGAGTAAATCTATTGGTGTTTTAGAAGGGCGTGCCTTCCTATACCTATCGTAATCTAACATTATTTTATGTTCTAACAGTAGCCTTTGTATCGAACTATCATCTACCTTCTTTTCCATAAATCTATGAGAGGACCTAACTGCCTCAGCTTTTAATAGACTAAGACTACCTTCCTGATGGAGGTCTTCTATATGGGTTCTTCTAGTCCTTCTTAGTGCTACCCTTAGGGCTGAATTCTGGATAACCTGAATTTTATTTATATGTGTTTTTGCAGCACTGAAGTAGGCAGGAGCGCCGTACAGTGCTATAGGCCTAATCCACATCTTATACAGGTGGATCAGAGTTTTGGACTGCATTCCTAAGTTCCTGCCTGATATAGCTTTTATAGCATTGATTCTTAGCCACATCCTATGCCTTACATTATCAATATGATGCCTCCAAGTTAATTTCCTATCAAAGGTGAGACCTAAGAACTTAATTTCGTTGCTCACTGTGAGTGGGATTCTACCTAGATTTATTGTGATTTCCTTAGGAGTGTTACTATTTGTGAACAGGCCTACTTGAGTTTTGGATGGATTTAACTTTATTTTCCATTTATTACACCATTCTGACATTGAGTCTAGGTACTTTTGAATAAGTTTTTCGGCTCTCTTTTCTTGCTTCTGAATGGCCCAAGCGGCCATGTCGTCTGCAAATTTGCTAATAAGGACCCCTGGTGGGGGTTTTGGGGTATCATTAACATAAAATATAAAGAGCAGTGGGCTTAGTGCCGAGCCTTGAGGGGTGCCTGCCTTTAACTCTATTTTATTTGATATGGCGCTGTTCTGATGGACCCTAAGGTGTCTATTTGTCAAGAATGAGCTAAGTAATCTAACCATTTTAGTGGGTATACCTATTTCTGGCCTACCTAATTTGTATTTTAATCCCTCTAACCAGACTGCATCAAAAGCCTTTTCTACATCCAGAAATACCCCTACAGCTTTCTTATGCTTTTTGAGTGCTGTGCTAACTGACTGAGACAATTTGAACAGTTGATCTACAGTGCTGCGCTTTTTCCTGAATCCTGCCTGATTTTCATCAAAGTAATCTACCTTTTCCAGAAATGCTGAGAGTCTACTTGCGACTATTCTTTCAAATATTTTGCCCATTGCTGGTAGGAGACTAATAGGTCTGTAGCTAGTTGGTTTTGTTAGGTCTTTGCCTGGTTTAGGGAGCATAACTACTTTAGCTTGTTTCCAAGCATTGGGAAAGTATCCTGTTTTAAGACAGGAGTTGTAGATAAGGGCAATATTTGACAAATTTTCTCTATCTAAGTTTTTAAGGATAAGGTATGAGATTTGATCCTCACCTGGGGCAGATCTATTTCTACATTTTTGGAGAGTCTTAGTTATTTCAAGGACATTTATTTCCCTAAGCATGTAGTGTTTATCTTCAGTTTCCTGCTTAGCCTGTTCTAAGGGTTTAAAGACCACTTTGTGAGCACTAAGAAAGTTTCTGGCTTCTGTCTCTGTGTTAGGATCATGGTTTGGATCATAGTGAGTTTGATGGATTTTACCTAAAGACTCAGCAAAAGTGTCGGCTTTTAGTTTGTTAGTGGCAGCTATGTTGCCATTCTCCATGACCAAGTTTGTTACCTTGCCTAAATTCGGGTTTAGTCTGCTATTGCTATAGGACTTAAATTTATTCCAGAAGGTGGATACATTTGTTTCTGCTTCTATGCTACTGACGAACTCCTTCCATTTATCCTGTTTTTGCTGATTAATTTTTTCCCTGACTAGCTTATTTAGCTTGTTATATAGGGGTTTTAGCCCTGGAATGGGATCCTCTTTCAGCATGCGCCTAATTTTTCTTTTTACTTTGATTAACTTAGCTATTTCAGGTGTAAATTTCCACCAATTTCTGTTAATAGTTGGTCTTTTGGGACAGACTTCGTCTAAAGTGCTACCTATGTTATCAGTGAGATTACAGATGGCCCTATCTATATTTTCACAGTTATAATTAAGTGATTCTTCTGTAAACTTAAATTCTTTTTCCCTCAAAGAGTCCTTAAATTCCTCCCAGTCTATGTTTTTAAGCGGTCTAATTAGTTTGATTGGAAGTTTGTTAATTCCTACATTTATGCTAACATGTATGGGGAGATGGAAGCTACCACAATCCTCGCCTACCTTACATGAACTGATTGTACCTAGGTTACCTGAAACTATTGCTAAATCTAGAATATTGGGCAACATTTCCGGGGGGTGGTGGTAGGTAGGGGAATCAGGATCATTGAGCAAAGTGAGATTCTCCTGTGTTAATATATTCTCTAGTTCTATACCTGATTCTTTGGTGATCCTAGAGCCAAAAGATGTGTGTGGGGAGTTTAGGTCACCAACTATTACTGCATTATTACTATTCCTATTTACTATTTCAAACAGTCTTTTATCTATCACTTTTGGTGGAGGGTTATAATACACTACTACGTCTATTGGGGCCCTAGTTACCTCACTTGGGGATATTTTCACAGATAAGGCTTCTAAATTTGGGTATTTATTAAACCAGTCATTTACAGTGAATTCTATCTTATTGTTAATAAAGAAGGCTACCCCTCCCTTACGTTTTTCTGTCCTATCCTTTCTTATTGGAATAAAGTTACCTAAAGAGAAGTGCTGACTAGGTTTAAGGTGAGTTTCACTAACTGCTATTACATGAGTGTTTTCCTGATCTATGTAGTTAAGTATGTTGGTCTGACGGCCTCTAATACCGTCAGGATTGAAATGTACTATATTTAAACTATTCATTTTTTAATTCCGTGATAGTGAGACTTGATATGAGGGGCAGTATATTTCTGAATACTGGGGGCCTGGCGTTGTTTAGTGGCATTTTTGTTAGCTAAGTTGCTATTTTTCTTAGGTTTATTTTGTTGGGAGCTAGCCTTACCTACTGCTGGAGTAACGGTCGTTTCCACAGACGGGGTGGGCGATAATGGGGGAGTTATACCTAGTCTAAGATTAAAGCATTCAACTGACTCTTTTGCCATTATTTCATATACCTTATCAGCATTACTTTTATCTAGTGTATCATAAATAGCCATCATTGAGTTAACCATAAAGGTAACGACCTTTTCACTCAGTTCTTTAAATGATTTTGATATTTTATCTTCTAATTTTTGGGTCACATTCTCTAGTACCTGTTCAGTTTCACGTTGGTTAGTTTGGATTTTCTCTGTTAAGGTTGACTCTACCTTTTCATTATTGTTTTTCACAATATTGCTAAAAGTAATTCCTCTGACTACCAAACTGTTCTGGACCTTTTCCTGCCTAGTTTTAGCTTTTTCTGTCTGGATTTTTAACTGTTCCTTAAATTTGGGGCAATCTTTTGATACTGATGCATGGTTACCTTTACAATTTGTACATTTTACTACTAGATTATCCTGATTTTTGTTGGGACACTCAGTAGATTTATGAGAGCCTGCGCATCTCAGACATTTCACCTGATTCTTACAGTCTTTGGCTACATGGTTGAAGCCTTGACATTGGTAGCACTGTGTTACCTGGGGTTTGGGCCTAAATGTTTCGCACCTTATTCTAATCCTACCAAAGTAAATACCATTAAACAAGGCTATTTTCATGTCCTGTTCCTGGTCAAATTCAATTATTACCTTATTTGTGGGGGCACCCTTGAATTTTAACCTAGTTACTTTGTTGACCTTGACATTACTTTTGTTCAGTTCCTCAATAATTTCCTTATCAGATATTGATTGGTGGACTCCTACAGCTACTACCTTAAAAGCCTTGAGGGGTACATCATTAATATCACTAAGAGTGTTAATTTTGCATTTTTCAAATCCTGACTGTGATCTAATAATTAAGTCAGTGTTTTCTTTATAGTGAGCCTTTGGCAAGGTCACGTAGCATTTGTTTTTGTGGCGTTTATTTATCCTATATTTAGTCCATGTTCCTGGTTCTTTTAACTGGGGGAAGGCCTTTAGAATCATGTTTTCCATTTTTATAGAATTAAAGTAGGTATTATCTGGGATTTCCGAAATCTTAACCAATATTGAGTCCTTATTCAGAGGGCCATTTTGTTTTTTAGTTTCTTTAGCCAGATTTGTTGCATTAGGCCTAATTCCAGATTTTTGCTTTTTATTAGGTGAAACAGAGGTATCCGGGCATGCATTTACTCTATCATTAGATCCTGACCTATGTCTTTTGGATCTAGATTTAACCGTTGTCCAGTCCATTTCGTTTTCTGAGTGATTTTCGGTAGTTTTGCTTTCAACCTTTTGATCCTTTTTAGCCGAGATCTTATCAAAGCAATTTTCTCCTAATTTTTCGTTTTCCAGCGATTTTCCCTCAATCAAGTCCAAATCTAATAAAACTGATGCCAATTTTACATGTTTATCATTTCCAGAGCTGGCCAAATTCAAAATCACTTCATTCAGAGATACTCTATTCTCGGGCAAGTTATTAATTTCATTAATTTTAGCATTCAAGTTTCCATTTCCATTTCCATTTCCATTTCCGTTTCCATTTAATCCATTCTTATTGATGCTAACGACGTCAATGACGCCATTAGCATCTTCGTTAACGCCTACAAGAGGCATTTTAAGCTACGCTGGTTCTAATAAGAACCAGAGCAAGATGTTAGTAACTAAATTATATGTAAAATATATAAAAGATACTTATACACTTGGTCTTTAACGTAGCTTGGTAACAGAGGTTCCGCTTGGTTAATTACCGCCGATGCAGAGGAGATGTTCACTAGACGAGCGCTAGTGAACGTGTGGATTCGCTGCAGCAAACGCACTGTAAAAATACCCAACATTGTAAGATGCTTTTGCCCTATTGGTCAACTCGAACCATTCCTATTGGTTGATTCGACCCATTCTAGCCACTCACGGCACACAGCATGCCCACCAATCACAGGCCACCATACTGTAAACACCAAAATGAGTGCACGTGCACTGGCCTACCGAAAACATGTTCTCTTTTATATATGTACAAAACATCTTTTAACTTTGGAATTTTATGATTATGATGATCTTTTCTAACCAGTGTATGTGTGTGGGGGGGGGGGGGTTGGAGGAGTACCCAAACCCTAACCCCAAACCCTACCCTAACCCCAAACCCTAGCCCTAGCCTAACCCCAAACCCTAACCCCTAACCCTAGCCTAACACCAAACCCTGACCCC
Source organism: Saprospiraceae bacterium (assembly GCA_965222645.1). GTDB lineage: Bacteria > Bacteroidota > Bacteroidia > Chitinophagales > Saprospiraceae > JABDMH01. The sequence goes on from CBDCUR010000004.1 coordinate 29,968, forward strand.
AAACCCTAAAAGTTAGCCCTAGCCTAACCCCAAACCCTTACCCCATACCCTAACCCCATAGACCTTATGCCTGTTGAAATTGTAATTTAAATTTACAAGTTAATCTGTTTTCATTTCATATGTACAGTTATTATTCTTTCTGAATACTGGTTAAAGTTTCTGTGAATCTATGTTTGTAAACTCTGCCTTTGTATCATGTTAAGGATTTGACATGGCCCAATGAGTATTAGTGGGATCATGAAACTGTGTTTAAGCCTTTTTTTGGAATTAGGGCAGAAACTGTCTAGTGGGTATACACTTAAATGCCAGGTTAACAGGAGTAAAGACACAAGTAAACATCACTGACAGTATTCAAAGGTAAGTCATTTTATAAAATTTCAGTACAAATAATTTGTTTAAAGAAATTGACATTTATTTCTCAAAATATTCATATAAATGTTTATATTGTGATTTTGCATGTTATTGGATAAATACATGTGCTCACATGTTTAAATACAAAGTTATGTGCAATATTACAAATAAACCTAGCAATTTACCCTAACCCTTTTATAATCGTGCACCCTAAACTTTTACAACCCCTTTTACAGTTATTGTTATGCCCCATGTTCCTACTGTTGTTTGTGCAAGCGAGGATTCAAAGGTTGGCATTGATCGTGAAAATGTGGTGGCCTTGAAAAAGGCCGGATGTTGAAAGTCCAAGAAACAGAACGTTTACTTGGAGCTGGTGTACTTGGTGACGGCTTTGGTTCCCTCGGACACAGCATGCTTTGCCAGCTCTCCAGGAAGGAGCAGACGCACGGCAGTCTGGATTTCTCTGCTGGTGATTGTGGATCGGCGGTTGTAGTGTGCCAGCCTGGAAGCCTCAGCAGCTATTCTCTCAAAGATGTCATTCACAAAGCTGTTCATGATGCTCATGGCTTTGCTGGAGATTCCAGTGTCAGGGTGGACCTGCTTCAACACCTTGTAGACGTAAATGGCATAGCTCTCCTTTCTTCTCCTCCTGCGCTTCTTGTCCCCAGTTCTCTGGGCCTTGGCCTTTGAGGCGGCCTTCTTAGCTCCCTTTGCACTTGGTTTTGGTGGCATCTTCACGTCAGAAAATCAGTGAAAAACTAAAATGCCACTTGGAAGCCTGAAATACTTAAGAGGCGAGTTATGCAGATTTCGGATTGAAGCCACAAGTGGTTATAAGGCACAATGCCGGCGATATAGTACATGCGAGCCACCAATTGCAGCTCCAATCCGTTTTCTCGCCTCTTAACACTCCGTCTAAAGGCGGTCTGGTTCATTTGTATATCTTTCGTTAAAACGAGTTTACAAAGTATCAGAGCATCATGTCAGGTCGTGGTAAAGGAGGAAAAGCCAAGGGAAAGGCCAAGTCCCGTTCATCCCGTGCTGGTCTGCAGTTCCCAGTGGGCAGAATCCACAGGCTTCTGAGGAAGGGCAACTATGCCGAGCGTGTAGGAGCTGGTGCCCCAGTCTACCTGGCAGCTGTCATGGAGTACCTGGCTGCTGAAGTCTTGGAGCTTGCAGGCAATGCTGCCCGTGACAACAAGAAGACCAGAATCATCCCCAGGCACTTGCAGCTGGCCATCCGTAATGACGAGGAGTTGAACAAACTCCTATCAGGTGTGACCATTGCCCAGGGAGGTGTTCTGCCCAACATCCAGGCAGTACTTTTGCCCAAGAAGACACAGAAGGCCAAGTAAACATTGTTTCTTGGATTTTCAACACCCGGCCTTTTTCAAGGCCACCACATTTTCACGATCAATGCCAACCTTTGAATCCTTGCTATGTTATTTTACATGCTTGCCCACTGTCATGCTAAAAAGTCCCAAATTAATGAGTTAATCATGAGGTTAATCTGTCTACCTGAGTTGTCCTGTGTCAGTGAGTTTAATAAACCTAAATGAATGACTGTTTGTGTGTAGGGGAGACCGGGGCAAGTTCGCCCCTTTTTTACTAAATTTAATCTGGACCCCTTAATTTTAAAGTAACAGAAACACGTTTGCTTTGAGATACAGGTCGTGACATAGTCTCCTGATATTTAGTGGTGTATTAACTGTTTTTATTGCATAAGGTAGCAAAAACAGGGGCGAATGTGCCCCACCACTTAATCTGACACCTTTAAGACAATTGACTCTGAAATTGTGTAAACAAGATCTTTGTTATAGTTGTCAGACTTTAGGGGACAAAGTATCCTTTCGGTACAGGTTCATCGGATATATAGTAAATGAACATATGTCTAATGTCACCCAATGATTCATTACGTTGTTCACATAACAAGAGGGAAGTATGGCCAGCCAAGTGCATGTTCCATATGACCTTGAGCTGGAAGGTCATAATCCCTGATTAGAGAAAATGAACCAGTATTTTCTCAAACACTCAAAAGTTAACTATATATTTGACAGAAATGAAGACCGACAAAACTTAGGATTCAAAGGTCGGCACTGATCGTGAAAATGTGGTGGCCTTGAAAAAGGCCGGTGTGATATGTGCTGTGAGCGAGTTTATGCCCTCTCTCCACGGATTCTGCGTGCCAGCTGGATGTCTTTTGGCATGATGGTGACACGTTTGGCATGGATGGCACACAAGTTGGTGTCTTCAAACAGGCCAACCAAGTAAGCCTCACTTGCCTCCTGCAGGGCCATGACGGCTGAACTCTGGAAGCGCAGGTCAGTCTTGAAGTCCTGTGCAATCTCACGTACAAGACGCTGGAATGGCAGCTTCCTGATGAGAAGTTCAGTGCTCTTCTGGTAACGACGGATCTCTCGAAGGGCAACAGTTCCAGGCCTGTAACGATGGGGTTTCTTTACCCCTCCAGTTGCAGGGGCGCTCTTGCGGGCAGCTTTGGTGGCCAGCTGCTTCCTGGGGGCCTTTCCTCCAGTAGATTTACGTGCAGTCTGCTTGGTACGAGCCATTTTTCAGAGATGTCTTCTGCATCAGTGACAGAGAAAGAATGAAGTTCAATTTTGACGTTCCCGGCACAATATCTAGGCCCCCGCTTCATTGGGTGGATGCATGCGAGTCGCTGATTGGATGAAATCCTACACACGAACTACGCTGTGAGCTGAAATGCAGCGCCAATCCGTTTTTGAGCGTTTCTCGACCATTTTTACATGTTAATTGCTTCGCCTACGTACGACGTAGGCCACTGAAATTAGGCCTCAAAATTGACTATCTTCCCTTCTGTTAAGCACAGCAGCGGCAGGCCAAAAACCTTACTAATTTTTCTGCAATCAGGCCTGAAATTAGGTCATAAATTCATTTTTGTGGAAAACTGTTCATCTTTTTCATAACAAGCATAATGTCAAATCCTGACAGGGGTATGTGAGCATGCATGTTTTTCATGGCATTTGCGTTTCTCTATGTGTGTGTCAGGGTGTCAGCATGCATTTTTCTGTGTCTATGCATGTGTGTGTGTGTGTGTGTGTGTGTGTGTGTGTGTGTGTGTGTGTGTGTGTGTGTGTGTGTGTGTGGGGGGGGGGAGGAGGTGAGGAAGGGCTGAGGGGGGTACTGGCTTCTTGGTGACAGCTCACAGTCATTATACACCAGGGCCAACTGCTTGGCCCAAAGCTAGTCTGACTTGTGATAAAATTGTTATTATTATTATTATTGTTGTTGTTGTTGCACATTCATTGTGTCTGTCCGATAGACACATGTGTACATTTTATTGGCATGCTTTTCCTAATTTCAGGGTTTATTGGGGGGGGGGGGGGGTGGAGATGGCGTTTTAGGGTTACTTTAGTGTAGTTCATTTAAGACCAAGTTGTAAATGCAAGGATTCAAAGGTCGGCACTGATCGTGAAAATGTGGTGGCCTTGAAAAAGGCCGGGTGTTAAAAATGTGTGTTGTCTCTGGTCTGTTTAACCTCCGAATCCGTACAGGGTACGTCCTTGGCGTTTCAAGGCATAGACCACGTCCATGGCTGTGACGGTCTTCCTCTTGGCGTGCTCAGTGTAGGTGACTGCGTCACGGATGACATTCTCAAGGAATACCTTCAGAACACCTCTGGTTTCTTCATAGATGAGCCCAGAAATACGTTTCACTCCACCTCGGCGAGCAAGACGGCGGATGGCTGGTTTGGTGATACCCTGGATGTTGTCACGAAGGACTTTCCTGTGGCGTTTGGCGCCCCCCTTTCCAAGACCTTTTCCTCCTTTACCACGTCCAGACATGATGCTTCTTTCACTCAGGAACTAAGTGTTGAATGTGGATTCGCTGCAGCAAACGCACTGTAAAAATACCCAACATTGTAAGATGCTTTTGCCCTATTGGTCAACTCGAACCATTCCTATTGGTTGATTCGACCCATTCTAGCCACTCACGGCACACAGCATGCCCACCAATCACAGGCCACCATACTGTAAACACCAAAATGAGTGCACGTGCACTGGCCTACCGAAAACATGTTCTCTTTTATATATGTACAAAACATCTTTTAACTTTGGAATTTTATGATTATGATGATCTTTTCTAACCAGTGTATGTGTGTGGGGGGGGGGGGGGTTGGAGGAGTACCCAAACCCTAACCCCAAACCCTACCCTAACCCCAAACCCTAGCCCTAGCCTAACCCCAAACCCTAACCCCTAACCCTAGCCTAACACCAAACCCTAACCCCAAACCCTAAAAGTTAGCCCTAGCCTAACCCCAAACCCTTACCCCATACCCTAACCCCATAGACCTTATGCCTGTTGAAATTGTAATTTAAATTTACAAGTTAATCTGTTTTCATTTCATATGTACAGTTATTATTCTTTCTGAATACTGGTTAAAGTTTCTGTGAATCTATGTTTGTAAACTCTGCCTTTGTATCATGTTAAGGATTTGACATGGCCCAATGAGTATTAGTGGGATCATGAAACTGTGTTTAAGCCTTTTTTTGGAATTAGGGCAGAAACTGTCTAGTGGGTATACACTTAAATGCCAGGTTAACAGGAGTAAAGACACAAGTAAACATCACTGACAGTATTCAAAGGTAAGTCATTTTATATAATTTCAGTACAAATAATTTGTTTAAAGAAATTGACATTTATTTCTCAAAATATTCATATAAATGTTTATATTGTGATTTTGCATGTTATTGGATAAATAAATGTGCTCACATGTTTAAATACAAAGTTATGTGCAATATTACAAATAAACCTAGCAATTTACCCTAACCCTTTTATAATCGTGCACCCTAAACTTTTACAACCCCTTTTACAGTTATTGTTATGCCCCATGTTCCTACTGTTGTTTGTGCAAGCGAGGATTCAAAGGTTGGCATTGATCGTGAAAATGTGGTGGCCTTGAAAAAGGCCGGATGTTGAAAGTCCAAGAAACAGAACGTTTACTTGGAGCTGGTGTACTTGGTGACGGCTTTGGTTCCCTCGGACACAGCATGCTTTGCCAGCTCTCCAGGAAGGAGCAGACGCACGGCAGTCTGGATTTCTCTGCTGGTGATTGTGGATCGGCGGTTGTAGTGTGCCAGCCTGGAAGCCTCAGCAGCTATTCTCTCAAAGATGTCATTCACAAAGCTGTTCATGATGCTCATGGCTTTGCTGGAGATTCCAGTGTCAGGGTGGACCTGCTTCAACACCTTGTAGACGTAAATGGCATAGCTCTCCTTTCTTCTCCTCCTGCGCTTCTTGTCCCCAGTTCTCTGGGCCTTGGCCTTTGAGGCGGCCTTCTTAGCTCCCTTTGCACTTGGTTTTGGTGGCATCTTCACGTCAGAAAATCAGTGAAAAACTAAAATGCCACTTGGAAGCCTGAAATACTTAAGAGGCGAGTTATGCAGATTTCGGATTGAAGCCACAAGTGGTTATAAGGCACAATGCCGGCGATATAGTACATGCGAGCCACCAATTGCAGCTCCAATCCGTTTTCTCGCCTCTTAACACTCCGTCTAAAGGCGGTCTGGTTCATTTGTATATCTTTCGTTAAAACGAGTTTACAAAGTATCAGAGCATCATGTCAGGTCGTGGTAAAGGAGGAAAAGCCAAGGGAAAGGCCAAGTCCCGTTCATCCCGTGCTGGTCTGCAGTTCCCAGTGGGCAGAATCCACAGGCTTCTGAGGAAGGGCAACTATGCCGAGCGTGTAGGAGCTGGTGCCCCAGTCTACCTGGCAGCTGTCATGGAGTACCTGGCTGCTGAAGTCTTGGAGCTTGCAGGCAATGCTGCCCGTGACAACAAGAAGACCAGAATCATCCCCAGGCACTTGCAGCTGGCCATCCGTAATGACGAGGAGTTGAACAAACTCCTATCAGGTGTGACCATTGCCCAGGGAGGTGTTCTGCCCAACATCCAGGCAGTACTTTTGCCCAAGAAGACACAGAAGGCCAAGTAAACATTGTTTCTTGGATTTTCAACACCCGGCCTTTTTCAAGGCCACCACATTTTCACGATCAATGCCAACCTTTGAATCCTTGCTATGTTATTTTACATGCTTGCCCACTGTCATGCTAAAAAGTCCCAAATTAATGAGTTAATCATGAGGTTAATCTGTCTACCTGAGTTGTCCTGTGTCAGTGAGTTTAATAAACCTAAATGAATGACTGTTTGTGTGTAGGGGAGACCGGGGCAAGTTCGCCCCTTTTTTACTAAATTTAATCTGGACCCCTTAATTTTAAAGTAACAGAAACACGTTTGCTTTGAGATACAGGTCGTGACATAGTCTCCTGATATTTAGTGGTGTATTAACTGTTTTTATTGCATAAGGTAGCAAAAACAGGGGCGAATGTGCCCCACCACTTAATCTGACACCTTTAAGACAATTGACTCTGAAATTGTGTAAACAAGATCTTTGTTATAGTTGTCAGACTTTAGGGGACAAAGTATCCTTTCGGTACAGGTTCATCGGATATATAGTAAATGAACATATGTCTAATGTCACCCAATGATTCATTACGTTGTTCACATAACAAGAGGGAAGTATGGCCAGCCAAGTGCATGTTCCATATGACCTTGAGCTGGAAGGTCATAATCCCTGATTAGAGAAAATGAACCAGTATTTTCTCAAACACTCAAAAGTTAACTATATATTTGACAGAAATGAAGACCGACAAAACTTAGGATTCAAAGGTCGGCACTGATCGTGAAAATGTGGTGGCCTTGAAAAAGGCCGGTGTGATATGTGCTGTGAGCGAGTTTATGCCCTCTCTCCACGGATTCTGCGTGCCAGCTGGATGTCTTTTGGCATGATGGTGACACGTTTGGCATGGATGGCACACAAGTTGGTGTCTTCAAACAGGCCAACCAAGTAAGCCTCACTTGCCTCCTGCAGGGCCATGACGGCTGAACTCTGGAAGCGCAGGTCAGTCTTGAAGTCCTGTGCAATCTCACGTACAAGACGCTGGAATGGCAGCTTCCTGATGAGAAGTTCAGTGCTCTTCTGGTAACGACGGATCTCTCGAAGGGCAACAGTTCCAGGCCTGTAACGATGGGGTTTCTTTACCCCTCCAGTTGCAGGGGCGCTCTTGCGGGCAGCTTTGGTGGCCAGCTGCTTCCTGGGGGCCTTTCCTCCAGTAGATTTACGTGCAGTCTGCTTGGTACGAGCCATTTTTCAGAGATGTCTTCTGCATCAGTGACAGAGAAAGAATGAAGTTCAATTTTGACGTTCCCGGCACAATATCTAGGCCCCCGCTTCATTGGGTGGATGCATGCGAGTCGCTGATTGGATGAAATCCTACACACGAACTACGCTGTGAGCTGAAATGCAGCGCCAATCCGTTTTTGAGCGTTTCTCGACCATTTTTACATGTTAATTGCTTCGCCTACGTACGACGTAGGCCACTGAAATTAGGCCTCAAAATTGACTATCTTCCCTTCTGTTAAGCACAGCAGCGGCAGGCCAAAAACCTTACTAATTTTTCTGCAATCAGGCCTGAAATTAGGTCATAAATTCATTTTTGTGGAAAACTGTTCATCTTTTTCATAACAAGCATAATGTCAAATCCTGACAGGGGTATGTGAGCATGCATGTTTTTCATGGCATTTGCGTTTCTCTATGTGTGTGTCAGGGTGTCAGCATGCATTTTTCTGTGTCTATGCATGTGTGTGTGTGTGTGTGTGTGTGTGTGTGTGTGTGTGTGTGTGTGTGTGTGTGTGTCTGGGGGGGGGGAGGAGGTGAGGAAGGGCTGAGGGGGGTACTGGCTTCTTGGTGACAGCTCACAGTCATTATACACCAGGGCCAACTGCTTGGCCCAAAGCTAGTCTGACTTGTGATAAAATTGTTATTATTATTATTATTGTTGTTGTTGTTGCACATTCATTGTGTCTGTCCGATAGACACATGTGTACATTTTATTGGCATGCTTTTCCTAATTTCAGGGTTTATTGGGGGGGGGGGGTGGAGATGGCGTTTTAGGGTTACTTTAGTGTAGTTCATTTAAGACCAAGTTGTAAATGCAAGGATTCAAAGGTCGGCACTGATCGTGAAAATGTGGTGGCCTTGAAAAAGGCCGGGTGTTAAAAATGTGTGTTGTCTCTGGTCTGTTTAACCTCCGAATCCGTACAGGGTACGTCCTTGGCGTTTCAAGGCATAGACCACGTCCATGGCTGTGACGGTCTTCCTCTTGGCGTGCTCAGTGTAGGTGACTGCGTCACGGATGACATTCTCAAGGAATACCTTCAGAACACCTCTGGTTTCTTCATAGATGAGCCCAGAAATACGTTTCACTCCACCTCGGCGAGCAAGACGGCGGATGGCTGGTTTGGTGATACCCTGGATGTTGTCACGAAGGACTTTCCTGTGGCGTTTGGCGCCCCCCTTTCCAAGACCTTTTCCTCCTTTACCACGTCCAGACATGATGCTTCTTTCACTCAGGAACTAAGTGTTGAATGTGGATTCGCTGCAGCAAACGCACTGTAAAAATACCCAACATTGTAAGATGCTTTTGCCCTATTGGTCAACTCGAACCATTCCTATTGGTTGATTCGACCCATTCTAGCCACTCACGGCACACAGCATGCCCACCAATCACAGGCCACCATACTGTAAACACCAAAATGAGTGCACGTGCACTGGCCTACCGAAAACATGTTCTCTTTTATATATGTACAAAACATCTTTTAACTTTGGAATTTTATGATTATGATGATCTTTTCTAACCAGTGTATGTGTGTGGGGGGGGGGGGGGTTGGAGGAGTACCCAAACCCTAACCCCAAACCCTACCCTAACCCCAAACCCTAGCCCTAGCCTAACCCCAAACCCTAACCCCTAACCCTAGCCTAACACCAAACCCTAACCCCAAACCCTAAAAGTTAGCCCTAGCCTAACCCCAAACCCTTACCCCATACCCTAACCCCATAGACCTTATGCCTGTTGAAATTGTAATTTAAATTTACAAGTTAATCTGTTTTCATTTCATATGTACAGTTATTATTCTTTCTGAATACTGGTTAAAGTTTCTGTGAATCTATGTTTGTAAACTCTGCCTTTGTATCATGTTAAGGATTTGACATGGCCCAATGAGTATTAGTGGGATCATGAAACTGTGTTTAAGCCTTTTTTTGGAATTAGGGCAGAAACTGTCTAGTGGGTATACACTTAAATGCCAGGTTAACAGGAGTAAAGACACAAGTAAACATCACTGACAGTATTCAAAGGTAAGTCATTTTATATAATTTCAGTACAAATAATTTGTTTAAAGAAATTGACATTTATTTCTCAAAATATTCATATAAATGTTTATATTGTGATTTTGCATGTTATTGGATAAATAAATGTGCTCACATGTTTAAATACAAAGTTATGTGCAATATTACAAATAAACCTAGCAATTTACCCTAACCCTTTTATAATCGTGCACCCTAAACTTTTACAACCCCTTTTACAGTTATTGTTATGCCCCATGTTCCTACTGTTGTTTGTGCAAGCGAGGATTCAAAGGTTGGCATTGATCGTGAAAATGTGGTGGCCTTGAAAAAGGCCGGATGTTGAAAGTCCAAGAAACAGAACGTTTACTTGGAGCTGGTGTACTTGGTGACGGCTTTGGTTCCCTCGGACACAGCATGCTTTGCCAGCTCTCCAGGAAGGAGCAGACGCACGGCAGTCTGGATTTCTCTGCTGGTGATTGTGGATCGGCGGTTGTAGTGTGCCAGCCTGGAAGCCTCAGCAGCTATTCTCTCAAAGATGTCATTCACAAAGCTGTTCATGATGCTCATGGCTTTGCTGGAGATTCCAGTGTCAGGGTGGACCTGCTTCAACACCTTGTAGACGTAAATGGCATAGCTCTCCTTTCTTCTCCTCCTGCGCTTCTTGTCCCCAGTTCTCTGGGCCTTGGCCTTTGAGGCGGCCTTCTTAGCTCCCTTTGCACTTGGTTTTGGTGGCATCTTCACGTCAGAAAATCAGTGAAAAACTAAAATGCCACTTGGAAGCCTGAAATACTTAAGAGGCGAGTTATGCAGATTTCGGATTGAAGCCACAAGTGGTTATAAGGCACAATGCCGGCGATATAGTACATGCGAGCCACCAATTGCAGCTCCAATCCGTTTTCTCGCCTCTTAACACTCCGTCTAAAGGCGGTCTGGTTCATTTGTATATCTTTCGTTAAAACGAGTTTACAAAGTATCAGAGCATCATGTCAGGTCGTGGTAAAGGAGGAAAAGCCAAGGGAAAGGCCAAGTCCCGTTCATCCCGTGCTGGTCTGCAGTTCCCAGTGGGCAGAATCCACAGGCTTCTGAGGAAGGGCAACTATGCCGAGCGTGTAGGAGCTGGTGCCCCAGTCTACCTGGCAGCTGTCATGGAGTACCTGGCTGCTGAAGTCTTGGAGCTTGCAGGCAATGCTGCCCGTGACAACAAGAAGACCAGAATCATCCCCAGGCACTTGCAGCTGGCCATCCGTAATGACGAGGAGTTGAACAAACTCCTATCAGGTGTGACCATTGCCCAGGGAGGTGTTCTGCCCAACATCCAGGCAGTACTTTTGCCCAAGAAGACACAGAAGGCCAAGTAAACATTGTTTCTTGGATTTTCAACACCCGGCCTTTTTCAAGGCCACCACATTTTCACGATCAATGCCAACCTTTGAATCCTTGCTATGTTATTTTACATGCTTGCCCACTGTCATGCTAAAAAGTCCCAAATTAATGAGTTAATCATGAGGTTAATCTGTCTACCTGAGTTGTCCTGTGTCAGTGAGTTTAATAAACCTAAATGAATGACTGTTTGTGTGTAGGGGAGACCGGGGCAAGTTCGCCCCTTTTTTACTAAATTTAATCTGGACCCCTTAATTTTAAAGTAACAGAAACACGTTTGCTTTGAGATACAGGTCGTGACATAGTCTCCTGATATTTAGTGGTGTATTAACTGTTTTTATTGCATAAGGTAGCAAAAACAGGGGCGAATGTGCCCCACCACTTAATCTGACACCTTTAAGACAATTGACTCTGAAATTGTGTAAACAAGATCTTTGTTATAGTTGTCAGACTTTAGGGGACAAAGTATCCTTTCGGTACAGGTTCATCGGATATATAGTAAATGAACATATGTCTAATGTCACCCAATGATTCATTACGTTGTTCACATAACAAGAGGGAAGTATGGCCAGCCAAGTGCATGTTCCATATGACCTTGAGCTGGAAGGTCATAATCCCTGATTAGAGAAAATGAACCAGTATTTTCTCAAACACTCAAAAGTTAACTATATATTTGACAGAAATGAAGACCGACAAAACTTAGGATTCAAAGGTCGGCACTGATCGTGAAAATGTGGTGGCCTTGAAAAAGGCCGGTGTGATATGTGCTGTGAGCGAGTTTATGCCCTCTCTCCACGGATTCTGCGTGCCAGCTGGATGTCTTTTGGCATGATGGTGACACGTTTGGCATGGATGGCACACAAGTTGGTGTCTTCAAACAGGCCAACCAAGTAAGCCTCACTTGCCTCCTGCAGGGCCATGACGGCTGAACTCTGGAAGCGCAGGTCAGTCTTGAAGTCCTGTGCAATCTCACGTACAAGACGCTGGAATGGCAGCTTCCTGATGAGAAGTTCAGTGCTCTTCTGGTAACGACGGATCTCTCGAAGGGCAACAGTTCCAGGCCTGTAACGATGGGGTTTCTTTACCCCTCCAGTTGCAGGGGCGCTCTTGCGGGCAGCTTTGGTGGCCAGCTGCTTCCTGGGGGCCTTTCCTCCAGTAGATTTACGTGCAGTCTGCTTGGTACGAGCCATTTTTCAGAGATGTCTTCTGCATCAGTGACAGAGAAAGAATGAAGTTGTGATTAATAGTCCTGAAAGAAAAACATGACCAAGCATTACTACGAAGGACATGATCATGTTGATTAGTAGCCCATGACCAAGCATTACTACGAAGGACATGGTCATGTTGATTAGTGTTCCTGAAAGAGAAGAATGACCAAGCATTACTACGAAGGACATGGTCATTTTGATTAGTAGTCCCTAACACTGGATAACAGAGAGATGTGAGCCATCATCCCTGAATCCATTAAACCTGTAAGCCTAACATTGGATAACAGAGAGATGTGAGCCATCATCCCTGAATGATGATTAATATCCCTGAATTTATTTTTTACTACCATTTTGGGGTTTCCTGCTGTGAGGAGCTGCTAATTTCTGGGTTATAGGGGGCTTCTTAGGTTTGTTTTTGGTTTTAGAGGTATCTACTGGGATACGGACGTTTCCACTGACGTAGAGGGCGATAATGGGGGACTTATAGGATGTAACTGAATGTTAAAACAGTCAACTGACTCTTTAGATAGGATGCTGTACACTTTATCTGCGTTCTTTCTATCTAATTTTTCGTATATTTCTACCATGGAATTAACCATGAACGAGACAACTTTCTCACTGAGAGCTTTAAAAGACTCTTCTAATTTAGTCTCTAGTTTTTGGACTATGTTACCTAATTCTAATTCTGTTTCTTTTTTGTTATTCTGGATTTTCTCGGCTAATACAGACTGGACCTTTTCAGTTTTATTTTGGACCATGTTGCTAAACGTAATTCCTCTAACAACTAAGTTGTTTTGAAGTTTTTCTTGCCTAGCCTTAGCCTTGTCTGCCTGGACTTTTATTTGTTCTTTAAATTTTGGGCATTCCTTAGAAGAGGCTACATGTTCACCGTTACAGTTAGAACATTTCAGTTTAAGACTGTCCTTATTCTTATCTGGGCACTCAATAGATTTGTGGGCACCAGCACATCGTAAACATTTTTGGGCATTTTTGCAATCTTTAGCTATATGGTTAAAGCCCTGACATTTATAACATTGTGTCACTTGGGGGGCAGTCCTATAACTCTCACATCTAATACGGATTCTGCCAAAATAGATTCCACTATATAGGGCAATTTTCATATCCTGTTCATTTTCAAACTGGATTACTACTTTTCTAGTAGGTTGGCCATTATACTTTAACCTTTGGACTTTGTTAATTTTAACATTATTCTTAGCTAATTCGGTCTTAATATCGTCCTCAGATATGGTTTGGTGCACCCCTATAGCTACTACTTTATGAGCCTTTTCTGGAACGTCATTGATGCCCTTTATGACCTTGACCTTGCTATTTTCAAATCCTGTTTGAGACTTAATCACTTCAGATACATTTTCATTAAAATGGTCCTTGGGTAGGGTTACATAACATTTACCTTGGTGTCTCTTATTAACCCTATATTTGGTCCACATGCCAGTTTCTTTTAGTTTAGGGAATGAATTCAAAATCATATTTTCCATTTTAATGGAGTTAAAATATGTATTTTCCGGAATTTCTGTTACTGTTACTAATACTGAATCTTTGCCGAGTGCGTTCCTAGTCCTAATTTCTGGTTTTGTCCTAGTATTTTGGCCTGATTGACCATGACCTTGCTTTCTATTGTCAGTATTTTTATTTCCGGTAGATTTGTCGTCTTTGTTGTTAGGCCTAGTAGATTTTTGTTTCTTACTCGGGGAAACAGTTGTCTATTATCTTTTCAGAATCATTAGAATTTGACCTTACTCTTTTATTTTTGGGCTTAACCGTGGTCCATTCCATATCAGTTTCAGAATTGTTATCTATTGTTAATTCTTGTTCATTATTACCAGAATCATTTAGACCTAATTATCTGAAGCATTTCCTTTTATCAAGTCCAAATCCAAATCCAATATGTCTGAAGCCAGTTTTACATGCTTTTCATTTCCTGAGGTTACCAAATTCATAAGTAATTGAGCCAAATTTGTTTCATTTCCATTGTCAGAGCCAGATTCATTGCCAAGTCAATTCCGTTAGATCCATGATATATCGCCTACAAGAGGCATCTTTAAACTACGCTGGCCCTAAGAAGAGCCAGAGCAAGTTAATTAGTAACTTAATATAATATATTAAAAATACCTATATACTTGGTCTTGTAACGTAGCTTGATCATTGAGTTCCGCTTGGTTTGGTAATTACCGCCGGTGCAGAGAGAGATGTTCACTCGCTGAACGCTAATGAACAAGTGTGAAGTTCAATTTTGACGTTCCCGGCACAATATCTAGGCCCCCGCTTCATTGGGTGGATGCATGCGAGTCGCTGATTGGATGAAATCCTACACACGAACTACGCTGTGAGCTGAAATGCAGCGCCAATCCGTTTTTGAGCGTTTC